>CAVTVB010000021.1:0-12361 GCA_963738035.1 uncultured Acidobacteriaceae bacterium | reverse complement strand
CCGCTTACTTGAAAGAAGAGTCAGCAACAGGTTCGAAGTAGTCGCCTGCAGTGGTCGCATCGGCGACCAGGCAGATTTCACTACGGCGACTGATCGCTGTTATCCGACGGCACGATCTTCATCTCTCCGCGGAACTGGTGATAGTGGTCAAAGACCACATCATTGATCGCGACCACTGTGGGTGTCTTCCAAAGAGAGACGCTCCGCGTCGGCAAGATGTAGCTGCGGCCTCCGATATCGATCCGTTTGTAATCGATTGCCAGATCTGCGCGCCTCAGATCAACAGCATCGGGCGAGAGATCCGTCTTCAGCACGATTCTCAATACAGCGCCCGTGGCCGGCTCCAACGCAATCTCGCCGTGGTAAGCAGGAGTCGACGTGAACTCGCTGGACCTGCCGCCCTTCAAAACGCAGCAATAGCGGACGATGTAGCTCGATTTGTCCGCCCCGACCGCGAATTGAAATACGGCCGCAGGACCATCTCCGGTTTGTTCCCAATGGCTCCAGTCGACCTTGCCTTTCAGTATGTCTGCGACGACCACGCCCAGCAGTGGCCCGAACTCACCCCACGAATGGAGTCCGGGTTTCTTGTTGATATTCTCTTCTGGCTTAGTCGCCGTCGGACCCTCATTAACTTCCTGCCCCTCTCGATACACCGCTGTGACTTCGTGGCGATCGATGAACCGGAAGCCGTCGACGGCAAGGAGATGCTTCTCGATGGAACGCATCACGTAGGCATCCTGAAAGCGCGTTGTGGTGCGCGTCGCCAAAAAGTCCGGCATCCTCGAGACTGTCGTAGTCACAAAAGCTGCAGCTCGCGAGACCATTCGCCCTTGCGCAGCGCGACCGGGTGCCGGAAGATCAAGAAGGTCAGCCGCAGGCAGGTCGAGAAAGGCGGCTTCGTCAGCGATCGCCAGTAATGCCTCCCGTGTTTCCTTACCCGGCAGTTCCAGATTGAGTCGTTCGAATCGCGCCGCTGTCAGTCGCTGCGTCAGATGACGCCCGTTAAGCTCTCGCGCCCGGTCTCTATCTGATTTCGCGTGCAACACAGCCACCACATGCTCAAGCTGCTCTACAGTAAGCTGTTCATCCGACCAAGGCGTAACCAGCTCAATCTGAGGAGCCGCCTCCTGTCCCAACAAGAGCGTCGGCAACGTGCACACCAAAGCTACAACAAGAAGCGACGGACTTCGCATTTCGATGACCTTCCCCGATTGCGAAGACAAACTATACCACCGCGATCCCACCAGCAGCGGTGTCGGGCGTCAAGACCCACCGCCGCGAAAGATCTTCCAGAACTCCACGAAGCACTTCAGCCGCACCAGCTGAAAATAATCGTGCGCCACTAAATAAAACACCGCGGCTCCCGCCCACACCACGTGCAATGCATCGGCACCAAGCTGATCGCTGAAGGGCAGCGGCGCAGCCGATAACA
The DNA here is from genome assembly GCA_963738035.1 of uncultured Acidobacteriaceae bacterium. Classification (GTDB taxonomy): domain Bacteria; phylum Acidobacteriota; class Terriglobia; order Terriglobales; family Acidobacteriaceae; genus Telmatobacter. The sequence goes on along the minus strand of CAVTVB010000021.1, from coordinate 10,926 downwards.
CCATCGCCAGCACGATCAGCGCAAGGTTCACGATCCCCATCACCATGCCGATTTCGAACAGCTCAGAGGTGAACGTCTTTCCCAGCCTCGTTGTCATTCCAAGAGCTGAAAACGCAGAGCGTTGTTCGAGCAGCATCAGCACCGGCGCAACAGACACAATCCACCCCACCAGCGCCCACACCGTGAAAAACGCGAGCGAGAGAAAGATCACCCAGATGGAGAGGCCAATCAGCTCCGGCTCCTTACCGGCGGGAAAATGCGCCTCTGCCGCCCAGCTCACTGCGCGAAACCATCCCCAGCACACGCCGCCAAACAGCGCCAGCCACGCAGTCTGCAGCACCATCATCGACAGCGGTCGCAGGCGCACCCGGGCATCCATCTGTTTCAGCGCGAGGTTGCGTCCGAAACTGGAAATGACAATCCATGCGAGTATCGCGATCGGTACCAGCCACCGCAACTCGTGAACAACCAGCGGTTCATACTTCGCCAGAGCGCGGCTCAACTGTCCCGCCGCTATCCAAGGATTCTGCGCATCGATGTTCCTGAGTCCCGCCGCCTCAGGCGAAAGCTGCGCACACACGCGCTGCAAGCTCGCACGGCACGCCATCAGAAATGGCACGCCAAAAAGCCACCGCCAGGCAACTTCCACGGCAACAATCGCAGGCCGGCGAATCATCCAGCCCATCTGGTCCACCAGCGTCTGCGTGCCACGTACCTGCGCCGCTCTGCGGTCTGCGATCACTTGGGCACCAACTACATCGCGCATTACTTGACAACCAGGTTCACGGCACGTCCCGGCACAACGATAATCTTGGCGATCGTCTTGCCGGCAATGCGCGCTTTCACCTTCTCATCGGCCAGTGCGGCAGCTTCAATCGCCTTCGCGTCAGAACCCGCAGGCAGGCGCACAACGCTAACCAGCTTGCCATTGATCTGCACCGGAATCTCGATCTCATCTTCCTTCGCCAATGCGGGATCACTCTTCGGCCACGGCTGGCGAAGCACCGCCCCCTCACCGCCAAGTTCCTCCCACAACTCCGCCGCCAGATACGGCGCAAACGGTGCCAGCAGCAACACCAGCGTCTCCAGCAACTCATGCATCACCGGCGCGGAAACTTCTCCGGCCGCCAACTGCGCGTCCGCCGCCTGAATCTCATTCACCAATTCCATGATGGCCGCGACGCATGTATTGAAGTGCCAGCGCCCTTCAAAATCCAGCGTGATTTTCGCCGTCGTCTGATGCAGCTTCCGCAGCAGCTTTTTCGCCACGGCTCCGTCGTCTTGCGTTTTGGACTGGCCTTGTGCTGCCATACGAGCCACCGGCGCATACTTAGTCACAATTCGCCACACGCGCCCCAGAAACCGGCTGACCCCGGCAACTCCATCCTCCTGCCAGTCCAGATCGCGATCCGGCGGCGCTGCAAACAGCGCATACATGCGCGCCGAATCGGCCCCGTAGCGCGCCACCATATCGTCGGGCGATACCACGTTGCCCTTCGACTTCGACATCTTCGCGCCGTCCTTGATCACCATGCCCTGCGTGAACAGCCGCTCCACAGGCTCATCGTTGGTGATCATGCCCAGGTCCCGCATCACCTTCGTCCAGAAGCGCGAATAGATCAAATGCAGAATGGCATGTTCTACGCCGCCGATATATTGATCAATCTGAAACCAGTACTTCGCCGCCTCCGAACCAAACGGAGCGTTCGCATTCTTCGCGTCGATGTAGCGATAGAAATACCAGCTTGAATCGACAAACGTATCCATCGTGTCGGTCTCGCGCTTGGCCGGCCCTTTGCACTTTGGGCACGTCACATTCACGAAATCCGGCACGCGCGACAACGGTGATCCGCCCTGCTGCGTTATCTCAATGTTCTCTGGCAGGAGCACCGGCAACTGCTCATCCGGCACTGGCACAATACCATCGCGCTCGCAATGGATCATCGGAATCGGCGTGCCCCAGTAGCGCTGGCGGCTCACCCCCCAGTCCTTCAGACGAAACGTAACCGTCGCATCGCCAAAGCCCTTGCTGCGCGCAATCTCCTGAAGTCTCTTCTGAGCCTGCGAACAGCTCAGCCCATCGAACTCACCCGAATTCACCAGTACGCCGTCTTCTGACGACCATGGCAACTCCGGCTCTTCCGCGCTCCGATCAGCCGGAGCAATCACACGCCGCACCGGAATCGCATACTTCTTCGCAAACTCAAAGTCGCGCTCATCGTGGCCCGGAACGCTCATAATCGCGCCCGTACCGTAATCGCTCAGTACATAATTCGCCACCCAGATCGGCACCAGTTCGCCGCTATATGGATTGGTTGCGAATCTGCCGGTTGGAATACCGTGCTTCTCGATCTCGCCGATGTCGCCACTTTCGCGCGCCTTCTTCTGTTCCTCCAGCAGCTTTGCCACCTGCTCGCGCAATCCGGCATCATTCTCAGCCAGAGATTTCACCAACGTATGCTCTGGCGCCAGTTGCAAGCTGGTCGCGCCAAAGATCGTATCCACACGAGTCGTAAACACGCGAATCCGTGTTTCGCCTTCTCCCTTTTCCTTCTTCGTAATTCCCTCGTTGATATCTTCCTGCAGAAAGAAATCAACCTCCGTTCCCTCGCTGCGCCCGATCCAGTTGCGCTGCATGGTGCGCACTTTCTCCGGCCAGCCTTGGAGCTTGTCGAGGCCATCCAGCAATTCCTGCGCATATGCCGTGATCCGCAAAAACCACTGCACCAGGTCACGCTGCTCCACAATCGTGTCTTCGTGCCGCCAGCAGCGGCCATCGATCACCTGCTCGTTGGCCAGCACCGTCGCGCATTCCGGGCACCAGTTCACCTTGCTCTTTTTGCGATAGGCCAGGCCCTTCTCGTACATGCGCAGAAAGAACCACTGGTTCCACTTGTAGTAATCCGGAAAGCAGGTCGTAACTTCGGTAGCCCAGTCGAAGCCCATACCGAGGCGCTCAAACTGCCGCTTCATGGCAGCGATGTTGGAGAGAGTCCACTCGCGCGGCGGCGTATTGTTTTTGAGCGCAGCATTTTCCGCCGGAAGGCCGAACGCGTCCCACCCCATCGGATGCATCACGTTGTAGCCGCGCATCCACATATGCCGCGCGAGCGCATCGCCGATGGAATAGTTGCGTACATGCCCCATGTGGAGAGCGCCGCTAGGATATGGCAACATCTCCAGCACGTAATACTTGGGTTTATTGGACGAGTGGGGCTCGGCCGCGTACATTCCGGGGTCTGCGGCCCATCGTGCCTGCCATTTCGGTTCAATCGTAGCCGGGTCGTAACGTAGTTCTTTTTCTTCTGCCATCACCTCTCAGTGTAAATGGGACGATGGCCCTGACGAGGATGCGGCCCGGACTTCACAGGAGACTTGATGCATTGTTTCGGCGACGACAATGTAGCCGCTTGGCGGATCAAACGTGGACGGATCCGGATCACCCACCCTCAGGTTCGTTACCCGGCGTGTCCACTTGCTGTTGTGCTTCGGAGACGGAAAGTAATCAACTTCCTGCTGGAGCCAAAATCCCAGGAGAGGCGAGGCCCAGTGCTCTTCCGTCAAGTAATCTGGCTCCCTCTCGGAACTGCTTGTCGCCGGCGGGTGCGTCGTCCGTGTACCGCGAACCTCGACGCCTTGTAATGTCATGGTTCCGAGGTCCTCGACGAGTGGATTGGAATGATCCTCGTCCTGACTCGCCTGGTTCAAGCTGTTCGTCCTGGCCTGCGTCTCGGCGTTGACCCGTCGGGCTTTGTCGAAGTTGATGAAGAAGTCTCCCGCGTCTGATTCCCAGCATCCCTGGCGTTCTTCCATCTTGGGCATCTTTAGCACAACAAGGCTTCGTTTCAGCGAGTCCCACTGATACTGCGTATCTGTCCTGGGATCGCACTCCAAGCCAGTTGTCTGCGGCGGTCCCTTGTGATTGGGGTCCGGAAACGTCGAAGTTCCCAGGAATCGTCCATGCGAGTCGAATGCCTCAGTGTCTGAATAGTGGTAGACCACCGGGTTGCCGTCACTCCCGGGAGAAGTGTTGGTCATACTAAACTCGGCCGAGTACGGCACATGGCGCACTGGATCCGGCAGGCAACTCATCGCAGAACGAGGCTTCGCTTTCGGCGGCTGTTCGGCAGTCCCCGCCTGCGTCAGTATCACAGCAACAATCGCAACTGCGATCTGGCTTTTGCGCATGCGTGTCCCCGGCAACCAAAGGCGCAATCAGTTTCCCCCGGCTGCCCTGCTTGCGCAAGTCTTTCTTTGAATCACGCCACCAGGCTCTTCAGCACCTTCACATTCCGCTCCTCGTCGGCCGGATCATCGTTCGGTGTCTCCGCAATGAACGCACAATCCGCAAACCGCGGGTCGTTCAGCAGCCACCGAAACGGCTCCACGCCGATATTCCCCTGCCCGATGTGTTCGTGACGGTCCAGCTTCGATCCACGCAGTGCCTTGGCGTCGTTGCAGTGCCAAACTCGCACCGCGTCCACACCAAACGTAATATCAGCCTGGGTAATCGTATCGGCATACCCTTCCGCCGTAACCATGTCGTATCCCGAAACATGGGTATGGCAAGTATCGAGGCACACCCCCACCGGCGCATGCGTCTTCAGCCGCAGCACCAGTTCCGCCACCTGCTCAAAGTTGCCGCCCAGCGAGCACTCCGCGCCCGCCGTGTTTTCAATCAGAATGCTGAAATCCGTTCCCTGCCAGGGCAGCCCGTCCACCGCCTTCGCAATCGACTCCGCTGCAAGCTTCAGCCCTTCATTCCGCGTCATGCCCTTCCACGACCCCGGATGCAGCACCAGGAATTCCGCCCCCAGCGTCAGCGCCCGCTCAATCTCTCCGCGAAACGCCGCGACACTCTTCTCCCGAATATCCGTAGTCTGGCTGCAAACATTCACCAGGTAGCTGGTGTGGATGACCAGCGGCCCCACATCGTACTTCGCCCGCAGCATGCGCATCCGCTCCGCCTGAGCAGGATCTACCTTCGGCGCCCGCCACATCCGCGGACTAGACGAAAAAATCTGAAGCGTGTTCGCGCCAATTTCTCGCGCGCGCTCAACTGCATTGGAGGCGCCACCCGCCGTCCCCAGGTGAACTCCGATTCTCTTTCCCATTTCCCGATTCTAAATTGGCGAACAAGGGTGTCCATGCGCTGGGTGCCCCAGGACCGGGGTCCCCACGAACAGTTCTTCGTTCGTGGGGCGGAGATCTCGATTCTGAGACCTGGGTTCGAAAACTCCTTCTCACTGCACGATTTCGGGTGCCCCATCCAAGCCGCGCTCTTTGCGGCTTGGGTGGGAAAGCAACGATCCCACCCAGCAAACCAAACTCCCAGCCCGCTAACGCGCCAAGCGCGCCAACTCCGCTGCTTTTCCTACGACAACACCTTCATCGCATCCGGATCCCACTTCACGATGGCGCCCTTTTCAATACTCAGATTGCTCAGCAACGCCGCCCCCGCAGCGCGATATCCGAACACCGCATCCTCCACCACTGGTTTGCGCGACCGTACCGATCCGAAAAAATTCCTGAAGTGGTCGTACTGGTCGCTGTATCCCTTCGGCAGCATGAATTTTTCTTCTCCGCCGAGCGCCGCATTTCCAGAATGCGGTGGATACTTCTTCCGATACTCCGCCTCGATCTGCGCCTGCATCGCCTTGGGGAACGTATCGATCGTAAGTCCCGGCTCCGTCTCACGCGGAACGCGGTTCAACGTCAAACCGGTCCACCCAATCTGGATCGTGCCTTCCGATCCGGTGAAGATCAGGCTCTCGCTCTCTTCACCGCCGTCCACAAAATTCACGCGCAGGCTTAAGTTGAATCCCTCCTGATAGTCAAACAGCCCCAGCATTACATCCTGCGCATTGCGCCCATCATTCCAGAAGCGAATCGCTCCCGTAGCCATGCCCCGCGTCGGCCCATGCGATCCGGTTATAAAATGCGTGCCACTGAACAAATGCACAAACAGGTCGCCCGCCACGCCGCTGCCATACGCATTCCACTTGCGCCACTGGAAAAACTGTTCCGCGCTGAACGGGATCTTCGGGGCCGTGCCCAGGAACCGCGGCCAGTCGCAGGTCTCCGTCGAGGCATCCGGCGGAATCGTGTAATTCCACGCGCCCATCGACGAATTGCGATCCCAGCTCGCCGTCACCATGTTCAGCTTGCCGATCGCGCCCGAAGCCAGCAGTTCCTTCGCCTTCGCATACAGCACCGAGCTCACGCGCTGGCTGCCGATCTGGATGATCCGATTCGTCGCCTTCGCCGTTTCGATCATTACCGGCCCGTCGCTGTAGAGATGGATCATCGGCTTCTCGCAGTAAACGTCCTTGCCGGCTTTCATCGCATCCACCGATGCCTGCTTGTGCCAGTGATCCGGCGTGGCAATAATCACAGCATCAATATCCTGGCGCGCAAGGATTTCGTTGTAGTCGCGCGTGGTGAAGACGTCGGCGCCCCAAACTTCCTTGCTGCGCGCCAGCCGCCCGTCGTAGCAGTCCGCCACGGCCACCAGCTTCACTCCCGGCACCTGCACAGCAGCGCGCGTATCCCCCATGCCCTGCAGTCCCGCGCCAATCAAGGCGATTTGAATATGATCGTTCGCCGCCACCGGCTTGGCCGGCTCTTCCTGCGCCACCAGCGTATGGATTCCCTTCCCCGATACTGCTGTGGCATGAACGGCGCCCGCCAACGAAGCCGCTGAAGCCGCTCCCGCAACCTTAAGAAAATTTCTACGATTCCAAATCTGCACAGCTCCCCCAATAAGCGATACATTTCCGCCGCATATAACCATACACGGGCTAAACGGCGCGGGAACCCGGGTTTCCTACCAACAAGATCTGTCATTCCGACCGACCCTGAGCGAAGCGACGGGGAGTGGAGGAACCTGCAGTTGCTTTTCTGCCTGGACACCGCAACCGCTGGGTGCCCCATCGAAGCCGTGCACTTTGCGGCTTGGGTGGGAGAGCAACCAACTTCAGAGTCTTCTGTTCACTCCCACCGAATCTAATCGCGGTGAAAGGGGTCGATCTACACCCCACTAATCGTCATCATCCTTCTTCAGCTTCCGCTTCTGCATCAACATCGCCGGCACCGGCGCCGAACCCATCGCATCCTTCCACAGAATCACATTCAGCTTCTGTGTATCCGCGCGATCGGCGTGGCGGAAATCCATCTTCATACTCTCTTCCGCTCCCTGTCCCCTCTTCGGATTCGCGGCATAGATCAACCGGTTATCGCGATTCGCATAGTCCGCCGAGTACGCCGGCTGATCGCCCGGACCCGTAAACAGCGTTGAAATCAGCGAACTGAATGCATCGTTATTGTTCATCGGCGGCAACCCAAGCAGCGTCTCCATTGTCCGGATCACGCTCACTGTCGAATAGAATCGGCTGTCAACGAACGGCCCGCCGTCTTTGCCATGCGGCGCATACTTGCTGACTACCAGCGCGATGCTGCGATGCGCATCCACGTGGTCGCCGCCATCCTGCGCATCGTCTTCGAGAATGAAGAACGCCGTGTCATCCCAGAATGGCGAATGCGAAATCGCATCGACGGCGCGGCCAACGGCAAGATCGTTATCTGCAACAGAGGACTTCGGCGTCGGTTTTCCCGGCGTAGTCCCGGCGGTATGATCGTCCGGCAGGCGCAGCATCACAAAATTCGGCATCGTGTCCTTGCCTTGCTGCTTGTCAGCTACCCAGCCTTTGAGATGCCGCAGAAAAATCTCCACGCGAATCTGATCGGGAACCGCAAGGTTGAAGTCCGGCGACTCTGCTGCAAAATGTCCCACCAACTCCGGCTTCGTCGCCGTATTCGATCCAATCAGCGGAATCGCCCACGGCCACTTGTTCACGCCGCCGCCCCACTCCGCCGGCAGCGCTTCACCCGGCGCCACAGCTTTAGGCGAGCATGCCTGTCCAGGCAACACGGGCCCCTGCTGCGGATTGACTGTCTTCCTTTCATCGCAGAAGACAGTCGAAATGAATTCGCCAAAGTGGTAGTAGGTCTTGCCGTGCGCGGCCAGGTTGCCCCATAGGTAGCCGCTGGCCGGCTCGTTCACGTCGGGAATCTTCTGCAGCAGCGGCAATCCTTCCGCCACCACGCCTTCAAAATCGTAACTGCGCTGTCCGCCGCGATACGACTGCTGCCAGGTCTTCTCCAGATAGTCAGTCCCGATCGCAGCATTCGACCACACGTGCCCGTCTCCCGATACCTCGCCCGAATCGTAGAAGTTGTCGAGCACGCCGAATTGCAGCGCCAGCTCATGGATGTTGGGAGTTGTGGACTCGCCATACATCGTCAGGCTCGAATCGCCATTCCCGACCGGCTTTCCGCTTTGCGCAAGATCGCCAAGAATCTGATCATAGGTGCGGTTTTCCTTGATGATGTAGATCACGTGCTTGATCCGATCTGTCGCACCGCCCGTAAATTCGATCTTTTCCGCCGCCGCCTTCATGCGGTTCGACTCAAGCACAACCTCGGTCGATCGCGGGAGGTCCTTTTCTATCTCTCCGGCATCAAGTGCAGCCAGCGAACCATAAAGCAGCGTTGCAATATAGGTCGGTCTCTTCAGCGGCCACGTCCGCTTCTCTGCCGCTGTGTCCGCGCGCTGAATCATCTTGTTCGGCCCGGTTCCTTTGCCTTTCGCGGTGGCAACGTAAAGCGTTCCGCCGGAGGGCGACGGCAGAAACGCCATCGACATCGGCATCCACTCGGTGGGGACAAACCCCTTGGGCTCGATCATTCCCTGCTTCGCGCTCCTGCCGGTCAACTTGCCCGTATCGATAACCGCAATCGCATCGCTGATTGCATTGGCGACGTACAGCCGACTCCCATTCGTATTCAAAGCCAGCGCTTCGGGCTCCGCCCCAAAATAGCTCTGACCCGGAAGCCGCGTGTCGAAATATCCCTTCACGCTGAATCGCCCTGCGCCCACATTCACCGCCGCAACCACATCGCGATTGGCCAGGGCAACATAAAGCGTCTTGCCTTCAGGCGACAGAACAAAGGCACACGGATGCGTCCCTGGCGCGATGGGGCTCGATGGCTTCAGCAAGGCCAGCTTTCGACCGACAACATTCCTGGCCAGGTCCAGCTCAACAATCTCCGATGCATTCCACAGCGCCACAAACGCACGTCGTCCGTCCTTCGACAGTTGCAGTGAGATCGGATATGTGGAAGGCACCGCGTCACTCTCGGCAAGATCGAAGCGATGTTCGATTGCCCCGGTCGCCGCATCGAGCAGCAGCACATCGTCAGAAAGATTTTCCGCCACCAGCAGCTTCTCAGTTCCAGTACCGCCAACCATCGCAATTGCCGCGGGAAAGGGCACTCCCTTGTCCCCTTCCTTGTCGTCGATGAGCTTGGTCTTATGACCCGGCGCCAGTTGCTGCAGAGGCAAACGAATGAAGCGCTCTGGTTCAATCTTTCCGTCGGCGAATCGATAAACCACCACCCCACTCCCAACATCGGCGATACCGTGCGAAGGTGCGGCAGTGCCGAGTGGATCATCAAGCGACCCCATGCTCGCGTACAGATGGCTGCCATCGCGGCTGAAGGCCAGGCCGGAATAAAGAGTCTGCTTTGCATGAATCGGCGTGCGCGCATCGGGGAAGTCCTCCACCGAGCCACTCTTCGTATCAAGAACAGCAAGTGACTGCTGATAGTGCGACTCGTATGTGCCCAACCCGGCATTAATTGTCACCACGTAGCGTCCATCCGGCGAAGTCGCCATCGACATCGGCAGGCTGTTCAAACGCTGCGGATTCCCGGGAACCGGCTCCATCAGCTGCTTACTCGTAGGCAAATCAATGCTCTGCGCAATGTTCGTCTGCGCTCCAACTACCAACAAACCGCCAGTCAACAGGATCAACGCCGAATTCCGCATGGCAAAACAATAACAAACCGGCAGGCCGTCACGTTACACCGCGATGACAACCACTACCTGTCCTCGGCAACCAGCGCACGCCCTCCCATTCACCTGCAATAATGGATAGCCATGCAAACGGTCGTGACCGCAGAGAGGCTCTGGGACGGAACCAGCCTCCACCAGCATCCGCTCATCCTTATTGAAGACGGAAAAATTGATTCGATCGCCACTCGTGAAACGTCTCAGTTACCCGCCGGCGCACGGGTGCTCGATTTTCCCGGCGCCACGCTCGGCCCCTCATTCTTCGACGTTCACATCCACGGTGCCGCCGGCCACGACGTGATGGAAGCGACCTCCGAGGCGCTCGACACCATGGGCACGTTTCTCGCATCGCGCGGAACCAGCGCCTACCTCGCCACCACCGTCACCGCACCACTCGACGCCACACTGCGCGCGCTAGACGGCCTTGCCAACCAGATCGCAAAGCTCCCGGAGCCGGGCCGCGCACGTCCCCTCGGCATCCACCTTGAAGGCCCGTTCCTTTCGCACCAGAAGCGCGGCGTGCAACCTCCAGAACATCTTCTTGCCCCCAGCATCGCCACATTCGATCGCCTCATCGACGCCGCCCACGGCCACGTGCGCCTCATGACCATCGCGCCCGAGTTACCGGGTGCAATCGAACTCACAGCCCACGCCACGTCACGCGGAATCCGAGTATCCGTGGGCCATTCCAACGCCACCGCCTCTGAAACCCGGGCCGCCATCGCCGCCGGAGCGGTCAGCGCCACACACACCTTCAACGCCATGCGCCCCCTCGATCATCGCGAGCCCGGCATCCTCGGCACCGTACTCACAAACGACGACCTCTACGCCGAGCTCATCTGCGACGGCGTCCACACCGATCCCGAAATCGTCCGCCTGTGGTGGAAAGCGAAAGGCCCCGACCGTTCCATCCTCGTCACCGATGCCATGGCCGCCGCCGGAATGCCCGAAGGGGAATATCAGCTCGGCGGATTCCCCGTCCACGTCGAGAATGGCCGCGCAACAGCCCGTGG
>CAVTVB010000020.1:0-78076 GCA_963738035.1 uncultured Acidobacteriaceae bacterium | reverse complement strand
TGAGCAGTGTTCGCTACGCGCACTCATGTGCGTTGCAAAGAAGATGCCCGTCGGCTTTGCCTGCTTCGGGATCGGTTTTCATCCGGTTTGCGGGGGCTCTTCTCCCACGTTCAATGCGAGTGTATTGCGTGAGAGATCGTCGAGCGATACCGCATAGGGATGGCGCGTGCCTGCGAATCGTCGATGCAGGTGATAGGGGTCGAGCTCTTGTCGCGTGAGCGCTATGACCTTGTAGCCGTCTCGGACCAAGGCCCGGAGCCACTCTTTTTCCCCATCGGAGAACTCGTCCTTGAGTGTCGAGAAGGAGAGGTAGGGCCTGCGGTCGAACCGGTCGGCCAGCAACCTCATTTTGTCGGCGTCTGCTTGGGTAAGGTCGATGTGTCCCGCGCACTCGCCGAAGACGAGGTCGTCGCGCGCTGCCCATCCGCTGGTTTGCAGGTAGACAAAATCGATTTCGTATCTCTCTTACCTTGGTTGTCCTTCAACCGGAGAGAGGAGGTATATTTACCGCTGCTCAGTGCCGACAGATCGGCGAAGCGCCACAAGGAGATCACGACCGCGAGGCTGCCGAGCGCTCCGTCTCGGATCTGAAAAAGCCCATCCGCCCTGTACTGCCACTCGTGTTTGGCGCCGAAGTCCACTCGTTGGCGCGTGAAGCAGAACCGGCAGGTGAATTCCTCGTAATTCGCTGACATGGTACCAACCCTCCGCGAAGACGTCTTGCACTTCATCGCGAAGCCGGGACGGATGATGCGCTTCTCCAGCAATCCATCGAAGATGGCGGTGAAATTGAGCTTTCCCGCCTGGCCCCGGCGAATGTAGAGCTCTTCGTTGGCATCGGCCTGCCATGCGCAGGTCACGATAGCGTGCATGTTGCCCTTGGTCAGCGTTGACCCGTTGCTCAGTCTAGTGATGATTTCTCTAACGCCCTTGACCTTGAACATTCGGCAGTCGAAGTGAAGGTTTCCCATCTTGCTGATGATCTCGGCGGCGTACCTCCCGGGTTGACTGATTTCAGTTTCGAAGCCGCGCGCTTCGAAGATCGCAGCGAACATTTCTTCGGTGCGGAGTGGCGAAAGGTAATGGTGGCCGCTGGGAAAGCCTTCGGTAAGGACAAGTCCGTGATTGGAGATCCTTATCTCTCCAGGCATCCCGGTAGCCGCCTGATGGACCAATTCCTCGATTCCAGGCTCGGCGGGAAAGCTGAAAGAGATAGAGTTGTCGAGCGATGCACCGCGCATCGTCAATTCGATTGCCCAACGGAAATCACGGCGGCGAGTGCCGAGGTTTTCCGCAAGGAAGATCGGGTGCGCAGCCTTGATCGGGGTAAGGCGGTTTCCGTCCCACAGTGCTACGTCCTCTATGGATGCCGATTCCAGGCGCGCCGCGCGAATATCTTCCACGGACCAATCGAACTCCACGCCGTACCGTGGAGCCCATGTGCGTTGCGCGACCGGTCCTTGGTTCAAACTGATGACCCAACCGGTGACGGCCTCAAACGCTTCGGGCGTTACGCTTGGGGCCTTCTGGATATCTGAGTGATTTCGAAACGGAGGGTTCGCGGCAGGGTCTCCGGCTCAATCGCATTGCGCACCAGAGGCTCGAACACCGTGTAGTGCTCAAGGGGAAGAAACACTACTCGGCGTCCGGTTGCGCGGATATTCCAAAACCCCACCAGGTCATCCCAACTCTCCGGGTTGCCGACATAAAGGATGTGACTTGAGAAGTTCGCCTGTCCTCCGTAGACGTTCACAGCGTATTGCGTGACTTCGATGGGGGAGATGCTGTCGACGACGTTTGCGGGCAGGTCTGTTCGGTTCACGTTTGCTTCCGCGCTCGGAGCGAGTCTACGAACATATGTCTGAAATCGATGTCCTGCGCCGGAAGATGGGCAAACGAGCCGTATACGACAGGAGCCAGACGGGACCATGCCGGCTCATCGGTTGCGATAACCGTCGCGGGGCTTGGTTGCTGAAGAAACCGAACCTCTTCTCGATGCAGTTTCTCCAGAAGAGGCCCAATCTGAACCCGAGCTGCAGGTAAGGTCGCCCGCTGGTAGGATCCTGGGTAACGAGGGAGTCGGGTTCAACGATGCGAAACTGAAAACGCTCCTTGAATACGGCGTCGAGGGGACCGGAGAGATGGACCAGGTAGTCCGGATCGAAGCATCGAATCAACCCTTGCCGTTCGTCTTCGGGGAGAACGCCGATGATCGGGTTATACATGCCGCCCCAGAGCACTGTATTGAGGGATACCGCTCGAGCAAGGCATCGAAGTCGCCGCTCTCGACGAGGAAGGCGAACCGGACGGGACGCACTGTTTGGCGAATGTGGATCGATTCCATGGGAGTGCAATCGCGCGAATCGAAGGCGGTGACTTCATGGTAGGGAGCCATCTCCATCGTGTCAAAGCGACGAGTTTCCTGAGCGCCGAACAACTGCGAAGTGACGACTCTCGCCGGTGGTCCAAGCGGATCCGGTTTCGATAGGGGATTTAGGGGTTCGGGCGTGTGGCCCTGCGGGATCGATGTGCTCGTTCTTATGGGGAGGTTGGCCTGGGTTCCCTAGTGGTGCCAGCGAAAATAGCTTGGCTCCATACGCTAGGGTTTCGCGACGGGGTTGGTGGTCTACGTGCCATTGACCGCGTCAGCAATGTGCTTCTGGATTTGTTTCTGCCGGAATCGTCAAATTCTCAGCGTGGGCATGGTGGCGGCCCGTGGGGGAGGTCGAGGCGGGTCCCGGATCGGCTTCGCGGAAGGTGAGACGCCACCCCTTACAGAGGTCGCGAACGGCCCTGGTAAGCGTATCGAAAACCTTCGTGTGTGCCCAAGATCCGTGGGTCGAGTAGAGGCAATCGCATTCTTTTTCAAGGCGCTTCATGAATCGCTCAAAGGGACGATTGGAGTTGAACAAGGCGCCGGCCTTCGTCGCCGCCGTCTCCAGAGCTTGATCCGATCCCGCAAGATGACCGACAAGGTAAGAACCGTACATTGCGATCATGCGGTTCTGGGACGCAACCTCGTCCAGTATCCGCGGACATCCCCATGCAGCGATAATGACGGATCGAACGCACCATGGTCGCCCAGGCACTCTCCAAACGCGAGCAGAAGGCATCTTCGAAGCCCGGTACTGTCTGTTCATTCCCCCAGGGAGCGCTGAGCCGGGAGGCGATGTACTCCTCCCAGCACGCAAATGCTGTCCCGACTAAGGCTTCCTGCGCAGGGGACCAGGATTGCTTGAGAAGGACCTCGGGAAAGCAACGTGCCTGGAGTTCGCGATCGTGGACGTGGCCGCACTCGTGTCCCAGCGTGTGCACAACGAGATCGCGCAACTGTTCGAGTTCGCTGACATTCTCTGGCGTCTCCTGGCTCTGCAACAGGCTCGCGAAGTGGGGAGCGCTCAGAACGATCACGGATTTGACTTTGCCCTCGCGGACGACTGCCGGCGCCATGGCGATTCCGACCGCAACCTCGTCCTCGGTCGGACTGAGAGGTCGGTTCGTTTCGAAGCCACGCTCAAGCGTGGCCAGAGTGCTGCGATAGTCATAGGAGACGTAGACTTGTGCCAGACCGGAAAGATCGAGGATGCGCCCAAAGATGGACAGATGAGCTCGTAGAATCGCGGCCAGCTGATTGGCGAGTTCCTCGCTGGCGAATCCGATCAAAGTGATGGTCACATCGGGGAGCGTGGTGGGGCGCGCCAGAAAGGCTTCGAAATCTGAATCTGCCTTCTCGTTGCTTTCACTCGAATTCGGATCGGCATTCATAGAAACCATTGTAGAGAGCGAAGGATGGATCACTTGGGTGGAAAGCGCTTCTCCATCACTCGCTCGATTGCGAAGCGCCTCCCGCCGGTTACGAACCCACACCTTGGTCAACCCCTCGAAGAGAAACATGTCCAACTCGCGCATCTGGTTGTTCCTTTCAATTCCTGGAGGTGTCTGAATGCGCCTTCCTGATGCCTGTCGAGCATCAGTCTTGACGAAAAAGGTCTTGGACGCCTGTGGAATTTTGGGGCACTCTCTGGAAAAGGAGGTCGGTAATGGCACAGATGGTCGCAAAATTCCCCCCTCGCTCCGTCGACAATCATTCATTCGGCTTAACTGATTTTGAACCGCTCCTCAACAGTCACCAGGCTGCACAGCTTTTAGACATCAATCGCAAGACCCTGCAGAAGTTGGCAAGGCGCGGCGAGATCCACGGCTCCCACGTTGGAAAGATGTGGCGATTCCGCGCGTCCGACCTGAATGCATGGCTGGATCGTCAGGAACGGGCGAGTTGAATAAATAGCCTGGAGGGATTGCGTGAAACTCAATCTGATTGAAGAGCTGGAAGCCCGGAGTGGTGGCATCAAGGTTTCCGACCTTGCGGCCATATTGGGAGTGGACGATAAGCACATTTACCGCATGGCCGCGCGCGGACAGCTTCCGAGTTTTCGCGTCGGTGGAGCGGTACGATTCGATCCTCAGGAGGTCGCGAAGTGGCTCCGGACCAAATACGGCCAAGAGAACCGGCCTGAGAGGAAGCCGTCGCGTTCTGCCGCACCTGCGGAGAACAGGGCTTCCTCTGCGTAGAAGCTATGCCCATTGGACCGCAGGCATCGTAGCGAAGCGTAGTTCGGATGGGACGTATCGTTTTTGAAGATCTGGGCAATCGATGTTGCGCGAAAGGCCGTTTTTCGTAGCGCAATCATAGGTGCTGGTGCGACCATTCTGTTCACATCGTCCCAAAGCGTAAATGAAGTCATGATAAAAGCCGCAAGGCGATCTTGGTGGACTGTCTTTCGCCTATTGCTTTGGATCCGGGACTCAGGCGTAGCCAACGCAGTTCTGCAGTGTTCGCCGCCATTGATTCGTGCGGCGTCTTTCGACTGAATCCCTTTGAGATACACCATGGTGGATTTGATGTCCCGGTGGCCGAGCCACGCCTGCACCGTGCGGATGTCCACGCCGCCGCGAAGGTGGCCCGTCGCGAAGGTGTGCCGGAATTTATGCAGAAAGTAGTTCATGCAGTACGGACCTTCGGCGCACTTGTTCCATGCTCGGTCTCGCACCGTTTGCAGTTCAGTCCAGCGCGCTGGGCAACGCGCTTGACGATCATGTCCATTTCGCTGTCGGGCCGGCCGCGGCGGTTGGGAAATACCAGTTGATTGGGAGTCGCCCTGCGCGACTCCTTCAGCGTCTTGAGCCGCGCCATCAGCACTGTGGCAGCGGCACAATTCGCTCCTCCCAGTTCTTCGGCGTGAAGCCCCACTCCGGCTTTCGCCGTCACCCGGACCAGTTCATTGCGGAAGTCGAGGTCCCGCCACTCGACATAGCGGATCTCCTGGTCGCGGAATCCCGAGCCGAGAACGAATTTCAACAGTGTCGCTTCGTCTTCGGTGCAGGCGCGGAACATCGCCTGCAACTCTTCCGGCTCGTAGACCGGGCGGATGGTCTCGACATAGTTGGGCCAGTCGCCGCGCTCGATCAGCCCCTTCCTGCCGTGGCGCTTGAACAGTTGCAGGACGGTGACGACCTTGTCGTACACCGTGCGCTTGCCGAGGCCCTGCTCATAGCAGTAGGTCATGAAGTCGAGCACATCTCTGCGGGTGGCGTCCTCGACGTACTTCTTCTTGTATGCGGCGCGCAGCAGGGTATCGAGCGTGAACCGATAGGTCAGATAGGTGCGCGGCTTGCGATGCGCGCGCACAAAGCGCAGATAGTCGTCGATGGCTTTGCCGATCGGGATCTTCGGTTCGACTTCAGGCTCAGGTTCGGGAGCCGCGATCAGCCCTTCTTTGACCGCACGCAGTTCGACCGCCTTGCGGCGGGCCTGGTCGATGGCCTCTCTCGCGCGTTGGCCGCCTCGACGGTGGCGCTTCGCCGCGCTCGCGCCATTCGATGTAGTAGGAGCCTTCGGTGTGGACTTCAATCGGGCCGTTGATGCGGACCTTGTCCTTGAGACGCCCGTTCGGCTCCGGAACAACCGGAGCGAAGCGCCACGCGCCATCGACTTTGATCTTCTTGATGAGGTTTACGCGGTCCGCGTATTCGGGAGCATTCTTGTGCGGGAGAGCAGGCATTTGGAGGCCTCCTCTGGGGCATTCTAGCCTGTCAAAGTTGGGCTCTCAACCGACAAAAGTGGACACCAAAGTGGACACCAAAGGAGCATATTATTGATTCTAAAGGTGCTCGGTTAGAAGGCAGCGCTCTAACCAACTGAGCTACGTCCCCAGAGTGAATCTGGAAAACCTGTTGCACGCTCCGGATGGTCAGAGTTCATCACTCGTTTCCACCTGGCAGCCAACCGCAATCTCCGCGGGAAGCTAAGCTGCACCTTGCTTCTGCAACACCTTTGAGTGTATCAGAAAAGCGTCGTTTCCATGGCATCCGGCCCTCAGCGCTTCTCCGATGCAACCCGTGGGAACAGCAGAGAATTTTCGCGCTTTGACAGGCCCCAGACTGGACGCCCTAGGCTGTCCAGGCCGCAACAGGGCGATTCCCGCGCGCTGCCGCCGTAAAGCCCATATCCATTGAAATGCCACGAACACATTGCAGCAGGTGGTTGGCAATGGAAGGCAGTTTCTGCGCGGTTACGCGGAATGACGGCCCCGACACACTCACCGCGGCCACCGGCTGGCGTTGTGCATCCAGAAGCGGAACTGCAATGCAGCGAAGGCCCTCTTCCAGTTCCTCATCGTCGACTGCGTAGCCACGTCGGCGTGTCTTTTCAATCTCCGTGCGCAGCGCTTCGGCTGTCGCGATCGTACGATGCGTAAATTTCTCAAACCTGGTGCGACGAATGATTTCGTTGATCCGGTCCTCAGGCAGAAATGCCAGCATCGCCTTACCCACCGACGTGCAGTGCACAGGATTGCTGGAGCCCACGCGGGTAATCATGCGCACTGAACGCGCCGGCTCGATCTTGTCGATATAGATCACCCTCGCCTGTTCCAGAATGCAGAGGTGCGCGGTCTCCTCTGTTTCGGCCACGAGGCGCCGCAGATGTGGTTGCGCGCGCTCGCGCAGGTCGTATTGTTCAATCGCGCGGTTACCAAAATCGAAGAGCCGCAGGCCGAGGCGGAATTTCCCGTTCGTCGTTCTCTCCACCATGCGATGACGTTCCAGCACCATCAGAAAGCGATGCGCCGTGCTCTTGTGCAGTTGCAGGGAAGAGGCTACCTGCGCGAGGCCTAGTGGTACCTCGCTCTCACCAAGCAGATCAAGTACGGCAAACGCGCGGTCAAGGGCTTGAACTTTGTATGTGCCCTGGGGTGCGGTGTCTCGCATTTTGGTCCTCTATTCCGTGTAGAAGTACAGCTTCAGTTTCTCAGAATATGGGACTTGCGTCAAGAAAATGAGACGCATTGGGTGTGAAATGAGACGGCTGCACGAACTTCTTACCTGCTCCAAAGCGAGAGATTCCAACCTACGCCGGAACCTCATCTCCTTCGCCGGGGGCAAGAAACAGGTTCTCCTCCAGGCCATGCTGCCTTGTGTACAGGTCGTAGTAACGGCCGCCCAACGCAAACAGTTCGGCGTGATTGCCACGTTCAACAATCTTTCCCTGTTCCACCACCAGGATCTGATCGGCGCGCCGGATCGTCGACAACCTGTGCGCAATCACGAAAGTCGTCCTGCCCACCATCAACTGGTTCAAGCCAGCCTGAATCATCGCTTCCGATTCGGAGTCCAGCGAACTGGTCGCCTCGTCCAGAATCAGAATGCGCGGCTGAGCCAGCAATGCCCGTGCAATCGAAAGCCTCTGCCGCTGCCCGCCGGACAGCTTTACGCCGCGCTCACCGACGATAGTCTCGTACCCTTCTGGAAAACGCTCGGCAAACTCGTCAACACGCGCCGTGCGGCATGCAAACAGAAACTGCTCCTCGGTCGCTTCAGGCCGCGAAAACATGATGTTCTCGCGGATCGACCCATCGAAAAGGAATGAATCCTGCAACACCACGCCCAGTTGTGACCGATAGGTGTTCAAATCCACGCTGGCCAGGTCGATCCCGTCCACCAGCACCTGTCCGCTGGTTGGCGTGTGAAATGCACAGATGAGGCTGATGACGGTTGACTTTCCCGAGCCCGATGAACCCACCAGGGCGGTCACGGTTCCCTGCTCCGCCTCAAAGCTGATGCCGTGCAGCACTGGCTTGTCCACCTCGTAGGCGAACTCCACCTTGTCGAAACGCACATTGCCCTCGATGGACGGCATCTTCAATTTGCGCTTTGGATCTTGATTCTCCTCGAGCTCCGCCATGATTTCGCGAGTACGGTCGAGGCCTGCAAATGCTTCCGTAAGCTGCGTGCCAATGTTCACGATCTGGAAGATCGGCATGACCATGATGGCTAGAAACATGTTGTAGCTGAAGTAGTCGCCAACGGTCCATGTATGACTCAACACGGCGTGGCCGCCCAGCCACATCACCAGCGCTGAAACCAGCCCCAGCACCGTAGTAGAGGCAGACCCCAGCACACTGGTCAGTGTCAGCGACTTCATCACGTTGTTCAGCAGTCGCTCGACGCCGACTCCAAATACGCTGGCCTCACGCTCTTCCGCGTGGTAGCCCTTGATCACGCGCACTCCGCCGAGCGATTCAGTCAACCGTCCGGTGACTTCTGCATTGATCTTTCCCCTCTCGCGAAAGATAGGTCTGATCTTTTTGAACGCATACTGAAGTACGAAGACGAACAAGCCCACGACGGAGAACACGGTCAATGTAACAAGCGCGCTGCGATGCAACAGATAGACGAACGCCAACACCGCAGTGAGCAGGCCGCCCACGAATTCCACCAGTCCCGTGCCCACCAGATTTCGTACGCCTTCTACGTCACTCATGATGCGCGCAACCAGCGTGCCGGTTCGGTTCTCGTCGTAATAAGCAACGGACAACAGTCCCACATGCTTCTGCACACGGCGCCGCATCTCGGCAATCAGCCGCTGACCTGCCTTTGAAAGCAACTGCGTCAGCGAGAACGACGTAATCGCCTGCACGATCATGGCCGAAAAAACGAGAGCGATAATCCTGGGCAATAATTCTGGGTGGGGATTGGTCTGTGACAGAACCTTGTCCAGCAAGGTCTTTGAAGTATAGGGAAGCACTAACCCGGCGACGCGGTTGACGGCCATTAATGCCATCCCCGCGATCAATAGACCTTTGCGGGGTGCCACCAACGCCTTGATCTCCGGCCACAGCGTTTTAAGATTTGGCTTGCGCTTTGGCAATTCAGCTGCGTTTGCGCGCGAACCGCCTGCGCGCGGCGACCGCTCTGCTCCCCTGCTCAACCCCATTCCCCCGCCGCGCATGGTACTCATGTGTTAAACCTTCCCCGATCGCCGGGCCGCAATAAACGACCGCACGCACAGGATCACGTAAAGCAGCAACAGGCCTGTCATCGTCACCTTCGACGCCAGCGCAATCCCATTAGGTCCTGCCGTGCGCGATGCCGCAACAAAACTGCGAATTATTTCAACCGCACCGCCAATGAATCCCAGCAATCCGATCGTCACAGCAACGTGCATGAAGAGCTTCCGCCGCGACTCGCTCGGGCTCATAGCCAGCAACCCAAATAAAGCCAGCGCGATCCCAAACCATGTCGGAATCAGCGCGGTTAAATGCTGACTGCCTGTGCCAACGAAGCCAATTAAACCAAGCGCAACCAGCAAAACCGCAAAGACCAATGTCACTTTCGCCAAACGGAACCTCTCCCTTGAGGCTGACGTCAAGGATACCAGTCTTGTAGATGCGTGGCCGCCCCACCCTGATTCGAAGAATCCGCTGCAGTTAGCGCTGGATGCGCGCCGATCCGCCCTGCGCAAGAGCACGCACCTGGTCAAGCGTCGCCATGGTCGTGTCTCCGGGAAACGTCGTCAGTAGCGCTCCATGGGCCCATCCCAGCTTGAGGGCGGTCTCGGGTGTCTCGCCGCTTAGCAGTCCGTAGATAAATCCGGAAGCGAATCCATCTCCCCCGCCCACTCGATCTAGGACTTCCAATTCGGCAGTCGGCGCCGAATAGGTCTTGCCATCAACCCAGGCCACTGCGCTCCAGCTATGCCGACTGGTGGAATGCACCTCTCGCAGGGTCGTCGCCACAATCTTCACGTGCGGTAACTTCTTCACCACCTGGTCCATCATGCCGAAGAACACGCTGGGATCAAGCTTCGATTTCGCCGCAACCTCCGGCCCTGGGATGCCGAGCCCTTTCTGCAGATCCTCTTCATTGCCAACCAGCACATCCACGTTCTCGACAATCTTCGCGATCGTCTCCACCGCACGTGTGTCGCCGCCATGGATCTTCCAAAGCTTCTCCCGGAAATTCAAATCGAACGACGTCATGGCGCCCGCAGCCTTCGCCTCGTGCATCATCTCCGCAGCCAGTTCGGCCGTCGTTGCGGAGAGAGCCGCAAAGATGCCGCCGCTATGAACCCAGCGTACGCCACCCGCGAAAATCTTCTTCCAGTCGAAGTCTCCCGGCTTAAGCCGCGCCGCCGCTTCGTTCGCCCGATTGTAAAAAACCACCGGCCCACGCACGCCAAAACCGCGATCGCTGTACACGGTGGCCATATTCGGCCCTGCAACGCCGTCGTGCTTGAAATGTTTGTAGACCGGCTTTACGCCCATCGCTAGCACTCGCTCGGCGATCAAGTCGCCAATCGGGTAGTCCGACATCGCCGAAACAATCGTGCTCTTGAGTCCAAAGCAATTCGAGAGGTTTGCCGCAACGTTAAACTCGCCGCCGCTCACGTGAATATGGCACTCCGTAGCCTTGCGAAATGGAATAATGCCGGGGTCGAGCCGATGCACCAAAGCTCCCAGCGAAAGAAAATCGATCTCGCCATCCTTGCGAATCTTCAGCCCATCACTCATGCGTCATTCACTCCTCTGTTAGCCAATTACGAAAGCTTGCAGTTTCCCTGCGCGCGTAAACCCTCACGCTCCGTTCGACTGCTTCACATCCGCTACAACCTGTTCCGGTGTCCACTCATTTCCTGGATAGAACTTCAATACCTTGCCGTCCGGCCCAATCAGTGTAGTCGAAAGAGTATGTGTAATCGTTCCATCGGCCGCATCGCTCATTCCCACGTTGAAGAATTTCGCCATCTCCGTGAGCACGGGCTTCTCCGGCACGGCGAAATCCCAATGCGTGAACGCCGTCTTTGCATCGCTGCCGATGTACTGCTCCCCGTACGCCTTCAAACGATCCGGCGTGTCGTGCTCCGGATCGAAGCTCACGCACATCAGGTGCGTCCGCCCTTTCAATGTCGGATCAGCCGCCAGTTGCTTGTCAATCAGCGCAAAATTACGGGTCACCAGCGGGCAGAAATTCGGCAGCGGACAACGCGTATAGATGAACGTAATCAGCAGGTTCTTCCCGCGAAACTGATCCAGATGAATGATCCGCCCATCTTGATTGCGTAGCTTGAAATCGGGAACCGGATCGCCCTTCGTCGGCACGTGATAGATCACCGCCGGCCGATAATCCGGCTTGCCTTGCGCAACCACTACGATGTGATCCAGCAGAACACTCGCATCTGCGTCCTGGGAAACCAGAACATCGGCGGTAATCACGTCGCCCGGATGCAATTCGCTCAGAATGATCACATCCTTGAGCTTGTAAGGCATCGTCATCGCATCCATGAAGCCCGGAATCGCATCGTGGTTCAGCGTGACTTCGCCCTTTGCGGCGTTACTGGAAACAACCTTCCCGCGTAATTTGTAGACCTTGTATAAAGAGGTTGCCGCGGAATCCGCCGCCTCATTTTGATGTTGACGGCAGCCTGTAACCGCCGCCACCCCGATGACCGCACAAACGAGCAGTTTCCGTATCACTCACCAGTTTACAACCCGACCTGTTTCCCACAGAATGCACGCGTTCCGCTCCGCGGCCCAACGGCGTATAACGCAGATATGGGCACTCAAGCTGGGGCCGAACTGGACGCATGGTTGCGCGATGGCGGACTTGTGATCGCCTCGAGCGATCGTGCTTCCCGCGCCATCCAGGGCGAGTACCATCGCCGCCGCCGCGCTGAGGGCCTCTCCGCATGGCCCGCCCCCAACATTCTTGACTGGAAAACTTTCGCTCGCACGGAATGGGAGGAACGCAATCTCGCTGGACGACTCCTGCTCAACTCTGCCCAGGAGCTGGCCCTCTGGTCCGCAATCATCCACAGCGAAAAGAATCTGCCTACTGCCCTCACGGCATCCGTACGCCGCCTCGCCTCAATGGCTATCGATGCCCACGATCTGCTTTGCTCCTATGCGCCGCAGTTTCTTCGAGCGTCTTCACGGGCAAGCTGGGACCAGGATGCTGGCGCATTCAGCCAATGGCTCGCAGACTTCGACGAACAATGTACCCGCAACGGCCACATCAGCCTGAGCCGCCTGCCGCTCGAACTCATGTCGCTTCTTCAGGACGATTCCTCGCCGCGCCCTCCACTGCGAATTGCCGGATTCGACCGAGTGCTCTCAACGCAGCACCGGCTCTTCGACGCATTGGGCCCATGGCAGCAGTTGCAACTTGAAGGTCCGCCGGCACAAGCCAGCTTCTATTCCGCGCGCGATAGCCAGACCGAGCTTGAGTCGTGTGCCTCGTGGTGCCACCAGCAACTCGCAACCAACCCCCAGCAGCGGCTTCTCGTTATCACTCAGGATCTGTCACAGCGCCGGGGCGAAATCGAGCGCGCTTTCCTTCGCTTCAGCAATCCGGGCGACGCGCCACTCTTCGAATTCTCGCTAGGCATTTCACTCAGCCAGGTTCCATTGGCTCAATCCGCCTTGTTGCTCTTGCGCTGGCTAAGCGACCCGGTAGATGATAACGCGCTCGACTGGCTCTTCGCATGCGGATTTGCCGCGACGCGCAATGAGTCTGCTGCGTTGCAGACGTGCATGCGCATCCTGCGCCGTTCAGATCAGCAGCGTCTTCAATGGCCTCTGGAAGGCTTCCTGAACCAAGATAGAATCGCCAACGCGATTCCACAGCAGTGGAAACGCCGCATGATCTCTGCTCAACGCAGTCTGAAAGAATCGGCCTCCTTCCAGAACCCCATCCAGTGGGCCGACAAGGTGCCTTACCTTCTCGAGACGATTGGCTGGCCCGCCGCTCAATCACAAACCAGCGTTGAGTTTCAGGCCATTCGCCGCTGGCAGCAGGCATTGGACACAGCAGCTTCGCTGGGCTTCGATGGGCGTCGCGTCGCCTGGCACGAATTCCTTACCGAGCTTGAACACGCAGCCGACGATATCCTTTTCGCGCCGCAGTCTATCGATGCTCCTATCCAGATCGCAGGCCCCGCAGAATCCGCTGGCCTCACCGCCGATGCCCTTTGGTTCCTCGGTGCAGACGAGGACTCGTGGCCTGGAAATGCCGCCAAACATCCCTTCCTGCCGCACTACGTGCAGCGCGAAGCTTCGATGCCGCACTCCTCGCATCAACTGGATTGGCAGTTTGCATCAGCCATCACAGAGCGTTTGCTTGCCTCGGCACTCGACGTGCACTTCAGCTTTGCGCTCCAAAAAGACGACGCGGAGACACGCCCCTCCCGTCTCATTTCCCAACTCGCCGGCAAGCCACAGGCCCTGCCGCCCAGCTTGGTTCCTCCACCGCACGAACTCCCCAGCGCGATCCTTTTCGCAGATGCCACTAGGGTTGCTTTCTCTTCAAATCACCTCCGAGGCGGGGCCGGCGTACTCTCTTCACAATCGCAATGTCCTTTCAAGGCATTTGCCACAGCCCGCCTTGACGCGAGAGATTGGGACGCCGCTGAAGCCGGCCTTTCCGCAAAACAGCGTGGCCAGCTCCTGCACGATGTTCTTCACTCCATCTGGTCAGGCCCGCCTCGTGGCATCAGAAGCCATGCAGATCTGATCGCGCAGAACGACACCCCTTCTTTCGTCCGACGCCATGTTCGGAGTGTTCTTAAGGCCAAGGTCCCCGACGAGGTTCGAGAGGTCATGCCCGCGCCCTACATCGACCTTGAAGAAACGCGGCTGGTTCGACTTGTCACCTTGTGGCTGGAGTACGAGGCGACTCGCATTCCCTTTACCGTCGACGAGACGGAAGCCGAACGCGTGGTCACGATCGCCGGGCTCAGCATGAAACTTCGCCTTGATCGAGTGGATCAACTCATTGATGACTCGTCGTTAGTCATCGATTACAAGACCGGCGACGTTGATCCTAAGTCATGGGACTTGCCGCGACCCGACGATCTACAACTGCCACTGTACAAAGTCTTCGGTCTTGAGCCTCTGCAACCCTCCCTCTTTGATAGTTATGGTGGCGCCGCGAGCGGAGGTCTCGTATTCGCTAAAGTCCGCGCAGGCGATACATGTTTTAGCGGACGCGTTGCTGACGCACAAAAAGCGATTGATCCAAATCTGACCGGAAATAGCGCCATGGTCCGGCGCAAGCTCACGGGCTTGGACGAGTCGAAGTGGAAGGAATACATCGAGCAGCTGGGTGAAGAATTCGTCAAAGGCCGCGCCGAGGTCGATCCACGCGATTACCCGAAGACTTGCGAGCGCTGCGGTCTTCAATCGGTCTGCCGCATCCAGGAGCCGGAAAATCGCGTACGAATCGAAGAAGAAAGCACGGAGGCCAACGATGCGGCCGAAGAATAGCTCCGCGCTCTCTGCTCCGCCCGACCAGGCTCAGCGCATCTCAGCGCTCGACCCTCGTCGTTCGATCCTTGTTCAGGCACCGGCTGGTTCGGGCAAAACCGATCTCCTCACCAGGCGATTTCTGCGCCTGCTCGCCGAGGTCGACGATCCCGCTCAGGTTGTCGCGATCACCTTCACCAAGGCGGCTGCGGCCGAGATGCGTCACCGCATCCTCGCCGAACTTGAAAAGGCGAGTGCCTGCAACGCCACCGAGCATCCTGCCGATGAATTCTCAATGGAATCACTTGCCGCGCGTGTTCTCGAGCGCTCCCTGCTGCTCGATTGGCGGCTTCTCGAACTGACCGCGCAACTTCGCATCTCGACCATCGACTCCTTCTGCCGAGACCTTGCAATCCAGCAGCCCATCTACTCCGGCATCGGCAACAATCTGCAAATTAGCGAAAGACCGACTGAGCTTTATCGCCGTGCTGCGCGCGTCACGTTGGAGAAGTTGGGCAATTCGGCACATCCCGCTCTCAGCGACGCAATCAAGAATCTTCTACTGTGGCGCGACAACAACTGGAAGGAGTTGGAAGAGCTTCTAGTCAAGATGCTGGGCCAGCGCGATCGTTGGATGCACCCGTTCGTCCTGGGTCGGGAACCGGACTGGAACGCAATTCGAGAGTGGCTCGAGCGACCGTTCGCCAACACGGTGCGATCCGCGCTCGACAGACTGACTCCACTACTCAACCAGGTTCCCGGAGCGGGCGATGAAGCAATCGACCTAGCGCAATTTGGGTGTACTCACGGCGCTGGTGAGATGCATCGCGATCTCGCCGAGCGCGCCGACTTCCCTTATGGTCCGCATGAAGACAGCGCTTCTCTCGAAGACGCCCGAAGCGCATATCTCTGTTTGGCAAATCTAATGCTGACTGGGGAAGATCGCTTCCGCCGGCAAATCAGCAAGCGTCTTGGCTTCCCGAAAGAACATATTGAAGAAAAGCTGCGTATGCAGGATCTTATCGAGCAGCTCGCAGCCGTTTCCGGCCTTGAAGAGGCGCTTGCAGGTGTCCGAGAACTTCCTCCCGCCAAATATTCCGAGGACGACTGGCTGATCATTCAGGCCAGTTTCATTCTCCTGCGTCATGCGGCTGGCGAGTTGAAAGCCGTCTTCGCTGAAGCCGGCACGGTCGATTTCATTGAAGTCGCGCAGATCGCTCGCCGCGTACTCCGCGGCGAAGACCAGCTCCCCGCTGATGCCGCACTGGCAGTCGCCGATGATATTCGCCATCTGCTTGTCGACGAATTCCAGGACACCAGTCGCCGTCAGCACGAATTCATCAGCGCGCTGATAGCTGCATGGCCCGATCGTTCCGACCGTACAATCTTCGTCGTCGGCGATCCCATGCAATCCATCTATTTCTTCCGCGACGCCGAAGCCGAGCTCTTCCGTCGCGTCGAAGAGAGAGGATTTGAATTCAGCGAAGACGAATCCTTTCCGCTCCATCCGGTGAAGCTAACTGCAAATTTCCGATCCGATCCTCGGCTCGTCTCGAGCCTGAATGATGCATTCGAGAAAGTCTTTGCCATTCCCGATGGAAGCGGAATCGAGTTCGCAAAGGCGGAGCCCGCGCGTAATCTGTCGGATGCCCCCGAGGCGCGACTCGAACTTCATCTCGAGTTCGCACCGCAAACCAAACTGGGAAACTCCAGCCATCCCGACTCAGCCCGGGCCCGCCAGCAGATTTGGGACGAGCGCGAGGCCGTGCGGGCGAAACAAACCAACCAGATCGTCACACTTATCCATGGCCATCTCGATCGAATCGAATCCGCCCGCAACGCCGGCAAACAATATCGAGTCGCCGTACTAGGTCGCGCGCGCACCGCACTGGCCCCCATCGCAACTGCCCTGCGCGAAGCTCGAATCCCATTTCGTGCCGTCGAATTGGAGAATCTAAGAGACCGTCCCGAAATCCTGGATGCAGCCTCCCTTGCCCGTGCACTCGTCAATCCGGAAGACCGCGTCGCATGGCTCGGCGTTTTGCGCGCGCCGTGGTGCGGCCTGAGCCTAGCCGAACTTCACGCTGTCGCCGGTTCTGACGATACATCGCGTCCGCTTGCTCCTGTACCAAAGCAGCTCCGCGAACGGCTCGATCTGCTTTCAGCCGAGTCTCGCAAATCCGCCGAACGCATCCTGGCCGCCTTCGCATCTGTACCGCACCTGCGAAACATGCTCCCCGCTGGATCCCCCGGCACGATTCTGCAACAGCTGTGGCTCAGTCTTGGCGGCAACAGCTGCGTAGATGCGACCAGCCGCACCAACGTCGATCTGTTCTGGAAGCTCCTGGACAGATTACCTGGGGGTGAACAGGATCTGACCGGCCAAGCCCTCGAGGCTGCTCTCGCAGACCTCTTCGCGCTGCCTGATCCCGCCGCAAGCAGTGAGTGCGGTGTCCAGCTCATGACGATTCACAAATCCAAGGGACTCGAATTCGAGGTTGTCCTCGTCCCCGATCTTCACGTCCGCGGCGGCAACAACAAGCCTGAGCTACTCTCTTGGCTCGAGCGCGGCATCGCCGATCCGGATGAATCGGATGACCTGACCGAATTTCTCGTCGCCCCTCTGCAGTTCAAGGGAGACGATCGCGGCAAGACCAGACAATGGGTCGACAGGATTCGCCGCGAACGGGAATCGCAGGAGATGCGCCGCATTCTGTATGTCGCCGCCACTCGCGCACGCGAAGAGCTGCACTTCTTTGCCCAACCCGCCTGCAAGATCGAGGATGATCAATCGCGCTCTCTACAGGAACCGCGTAATTGCCTGCTCGAAACAGCATGGCCGGCACTAGGTGAAGAAATTCGTGCGCGCTTCGACGAGTGGAATATCGCAGCTCAGGCTTCCGCCGCAAACAAAGATTTGGTCATCGACACAATCGCCGCGACAGGGCAGAGCAACCTCATAATCATGCCCCCACCCGCGCGGCCAACTTTCTTGCGCCGCCTTCCGCCAGAATTCCAAGCTAGCCACGTCGTCAGTCCCCCCCTTAACCTCCAGGAAAATGTTATTGGCCTGGGTGATGCGAACCCGTACCAGCGTCACCAGGGTGGCCAGATTTCGCGCGCTCTTGGCAATGCCGTTCACAAGCTGCTCGAAGAACTGGCCTGCCTGCGCCTGACACTGGACTGGGATTCCGCTACGGCCGCACTGGAAAACTTCCGCCCACGCATTACCGCATCGGTCCGCTCAGCCGGCGTGTCCCTCGCGGAGGCGAACAACGTAACTGTGCAGGCTTTTGAATGCGCTCACAGTGCCGCGCGCGATGCCTTTGGCGAATGGATTCTCTCGCCGCATACTGAAGCCTTCAGCGAATCCGGCTGGGCCGGAATTGTCAGCGGCAACCTGCGTCTGGTGCGCGTCGATCGGCTCTTCCGCGCCGGCCTCGAACCATTGCAATCTGGCAATGATGCTCTTTGGATCATCGACTATAAAACTTCGCACATTGAAAGCATCGATCCATCCTCGGCTCTGCCAGTCTTCCGCGCCACTTTCGCGCCTCAACTGCAAATGTACTCGGCAGTATTGCGCAATCTCCACGGACCCGAGTTAGCGATTCGCGCCGGGCTTTACTATCCGCGCATGTCGCTATTTGATTGGTGGGAAATTTAACACCCGGGCCGAAGTACCCAGACCGATCGAGCGCATCAATTCCAGCGCGTTACTCGTCTTTACTACGCCCGGTTTCAGTGTGTAATCAAAGATCAGCTTTCCGTCCTCAAGCCGATCCTCAAAGTGGCAGTTCACGGCGCTGCCACCCATTGTGGCTGGAATCTCCGCCAGCGCCAAATCGTGCGTGCTCACGATGCCGATTGCGCCACGATCCATAAGGCTGCGCACCACCAGTTTCGTCCCTTCCAGCCGATCGTGCGAGTTTGTCCCCGACAACAATTCATCCATCAGGAACAGCACGGGCACAGGCCCAGCGGAAAGCTCTTCGGCAACCTTCAGTTTGCGAATCTCTGCATAGAATCGCGAAGTCCCACCCGATAGAGAGTCGAGCACACAAATCGACGCCGCCACCGCCAACGGAGACAGCCTCAACGCTGTGGCCCTCACCGGGGCTCCGCACTGCGCCAGCACTGCATTTACACCAATGCTGCGAATGAACGTGCTCTTCCCTGCCATGTTCGGGCCGCTCAACACGATGAGATGCAGTCCGTCGCCCAGCTTCACCTCATTGCGAACTGCCTTACTCGCCGGCAACAGGGGATGCGTTAGTCCTTCCGCTTCGAAAAGCGGACCCTCTTCAACAAACTGCGGCAAAACATCATCCGGATGCTCGAATGCGTATCCAGCCAGTGCCGTCAGTGCTTCAAACTCTCCCACCGCAGCCAGCCAACTGCGAATGTGGGGACCAAATTCAAGCTGCCATTCCTCCGCGAGAAAGACGCACTGCGCGCTCCAGAACGTCACGGCATCCAGCAAACGCATCGCCGGATTCCTGCGCGATTCCAGATAGCCCACAATACGATCCAGCTTGCGAATTGCATCCGAGGGCACAAAGTTCTCGTGCTTCAATCGAGCTTGAATCTCGTGCAACTTTGAAGCAGAAAAGTGCCCGTGATCGATGAGTTTCAAGACGCCGGCAAGTACGTCCAGGTCGTGCGTAGCTTCCTCAATCGCCTCGGCAGCCTCATCCCATCGCGTGTGCAAGCGATGCGCCCAGGCAAGATTCAGCGCTGAAATCGCCAGCGCAACCGCGCCCAGCCCCCATGCACCCCACGCCACCATGCCTGCGATCCACAGTGCACCCAACGCTGTGGTTGTTATGCGCAGTCGCAAGCTCCCGAGAATAGGCTTGCGCTCCCCCCACCCCGCCAATGAATCCGGATGCACTCCGGCTCGCACCGTCTCACCAACGCAGAACAATTCTTCCCGTAATTTCACACGCGCTTTCAAATCGTGAATGGCGCCGTGTCGGGCAATGATCTCTTCGACTGGGGCCGCCGCGAGCAACCATGCAGCCAGTGTTTCCTCGCCCGCCCGGGTGCGTGCCGTACAAAGAAGCTCAAAGAGTGAGGCCTTCCCAAAGAGATCCAGATCCCTCGCATACGGATGCGCCGGATCGAGGAACCTCTCACCGGTCTCCCCAATTCCTGCCCAGCAATTCTGAATCCGCGCGACCCCGCGTTCGTAGAACTCAAGCGAGCGCTGTCGTAGTCGAAGCCGTTGAAGGCGCTGCTCATGCAGCACTGCCAGGAATGCAAAAGCCGCCGCCGGCAGCACCAGCAGCCAGAGAAATTTGGCGTAATAGAGAAGAATCAGCGCAGCTGCAATCGTGACGAATGCAACCGCAACCTTCGCGTATCCAAACTGTCTCTCCTGCCTCTGGTCGGATGCTTGAGCGCTCTTTAATTCAAGCAGCCTCTCGGAATACAACACAGCAGGTTCCGCGTCGCCCCGCGTTGTCCCGTCCGCGCCCATTTCGCACTCCGCGCTTCCCTTCAAGAGTAACGCAGTGGAGTTGGGTTTGAGATTGAGCCTGTCGTTTTACCAAGGCGCCGCGATCAACTCGCTGCTTCGGCAGCCTTCTTTTGTGCCATCACGCTCTTGTGATGCCGCACATCGTCGCCCTGGATCCAGAAGATCACGTCCTCTGCGATATTGGTGGCATGGTCCGCAACCCGCTCCAGTGCGCGGCAGATCATGAGCGCGTTCAGCGCCTGCGGTGCAATCTGGCTCTGCTCCTCCATCACTTTGGTCAGCGCCTTGTAAGCCGCGCGATTCATTGTGTCCACCGCATCATCCATCATCAGCACGGTGCGCGCCAACTCCGGATCTGCGTCAATGAACGACTGCAGGCTCTTGCGCACCATCTCAGACGAAAGCGTCGCCATCCGCGGTATATCGACAGGAAGTTCCGGCACCGCCGCCATCTGTTCCATGTTGCGAACGCGTTCGCTGATGCTCTTCGCAGAGTCACCCACTCGCTCCAGGTCGGCATTGATCTTGATCACGCTCAGGATGAAGCGGAGGTCGATGGCCATCGGTTGCTCCATGGCCAGCAGGTCCAGCGCCGCCTGATCGATGTCGCGCTCCAGCCGATTGATCGCAACTTCACTCCGGCTCACAAGGTCGCAGATCGACAGATCGCGGACCCGGTACGCTTCAATGGCTCGCTGAATAGCCTGCTCTGCCATGCCGGCCATCACAAGCAAGTTTTCCTTTAGCTGGTCGAGGCTTTGTTGAAACCGAATACGTGTCATCCGAACCTGCCCGTGATGTAATCCTCGGTGCGCTTGTCGCTGGGGTTCGTAAAAATCTTGTGCGTCGAGTCGAACTCCACCATGCGCCCATTCAGAAAGAAGCCCGTCTTCTCTGCCACACGAGCCGCCTGCTGCATGTTGTGGGTCACAATCACGATAGTGTACTGCGATTTCAACTGAAAGATCAGGTCTTCTATTTTCGAAGTAGATACCGGGTCCAGCGCCGAAGCCGGCTCATCCATCAGCAACACTTCAGGATCGACCGCCAGGGCTCGCGCAATGCATAGCCGCTGTTGCTGTCCTCCGGAGAGGCTCGCGCCCGACTTCGACTTCAGATCGTCTTTGACTTCGTCCCACAGCGCCGAGTTCTTGAGCGAACGCTCGACAATCTCGTCCAACGCACGACGATTGGAGTATCCATTCAGCTTCAGGCCCGACGCCACATTGTCGTAAATCGACATTGTCGGAAACGGATTCGGCCGCTGAAACACCATTCCCACTCGCCGGCGAATCTCAACCGGCTTCGCATCCCCATAGATGTCGATCTCGCCAATGCGCACTGTTCCCGTCACGCGTGCAATCGGATTTGTCTCGTGCATCCGGTTCAGACACCGCACAAACGTGCTCTTACCGCAACCGGAAGGACCAATCAACGCAGTCGCATGATTGGCCGGAATGTTCAGGTTGATGTCCTGCAGCGTGTGGTTGGTTCCGTACCACGCATTCAGGTTCGTCACCTCGATGCCTACGCCCACCTTCGCACTTCTCCTTCTTCGGTTCGCCGAAGCCGATATACTCCGGTGGCGATTTTCCACAGAAAATCGTCACGCTGCACACAATCCAAAAGGCACTCTTTGAAGGAGAAGTGCGTTTTAGCTTGCCCCTTTCAGAACTCCGCGGCTGGTCACGTATCGAACCAGCGACACCGCGATCACAATCAACGCAATCAACACCAGCGCTCCGGCCCAGGCAAGCCGGTGCTGGTCCTCGTATGGGCCGGTTGCATAAACCCAGATTTGCAAAGGCAGAGCCTCAATCGGCCGATTCGGATCGGTGCTCCAGAATGCATTGCCTAATGCAGTAAAGATCAACGGCGCGGTTTCTCCAGCCACGCGCGCAAACGCCAACATGCAGCCGGTAATAATTCCGGGCGAGGCCGTCTTCACCGTGATTGAAAGCACTGAGCGCCAATTCGGCAGCCCAAGCCCCAGCGCTGCCTCACGAATGTTGTTCGGAACCATCAGCAGCATCTCTTCCGTGGTTCGCCCCACCGTAGGAATCATCATGATCCCCAATGCCACGCCTCCCGAAAAGGCAGAAAAATGATGCTGCGGAATCACGATGAGCGAATACGCGGCCAGTCCCATCACAATCGACGGAACCCCGTTCAGTACATCTGCTGTGAACCGTATCGCATTTGCCAGCTTTGTCCCGCGCCCGAATTCCGCCAGGTAAATTCCGGCGCCAATCCCGATCGGCACTCCGATCGCGCTCGCGATTCCAAGCAAAACGCCCGATCCAACGATGGCGTTCGCCATGCCGCCGCCCGACTCACCTTCCGGCACTGGATTCTGCGTAAAGAAAGCCAGGTTTAGTGAGTTCGCACCCTTGTACACCAAATACACGAAGATCGCGATGAGGGGCACAATCACTAGAGCCGTGGCAAGCATCGCCAACCCACTCACTACGTGATCGGTCGCCGCTCGAAACCCCGATCGAAAACTCGTGCCCTTCGTCCCCACTCTCTCTTCCCCCACTACCCGTCTCTCGGATCTCTTCCCCGTTTTCCTGATTCCCCGTGTCCCATTTTTTTAATGCGCATTTGCCGGCGCGCCGCGGGTCACAGCCCAAACCAGAATCCGCGCCAATGCATTCACGAGGATCGTCACAATGAATAACGCCAGCCCAATCTCAATCAGCGCGCTGCGATGCAGATCCCCCGAAGCCTCCGCAAACTCATTCGCGATCACCGAGGCCATCGTGCTTCCATTTGCCAGCAGCGATTTGCTGATCTCAGGCGTATTACCAATCACCATCGTGACGGCCATGGTTTCGCCTAGCGCGCGTCCCAGCCCGAGAATCACGGCGCCCACAATGCCGATCCGCGCGTTGCGCAGAACGCCCATGCGGATCATCTCCCAACGCGTCGCTCCCAACGCCAGCACCGCTTCACGCTGTGAGTGCGGAACAGCCGTCATCACCTCGCGCGTCAACGACGAGATAATCGGCAGAATCATGATGGCAAGAATCACAGCCGCCGCAACATAGCCCAACCCCGTTGGGTTGTCGTCGGCAAAGAGTCGGGTCCATCCCAGGTACTTTACGAGCAGCGGATTCACATGTTCCCGCAGCAGGGGCACCAGGATGAAGACTGCCCAAAGACCGTAAATGATGCTTGGAATTGCCGCCAGTAATTCAGTCACAAATGCCAGCGGTCCGCGCAGGAAGCGCGGGCACATCTCTGTGAGAAAGATCGCCAGACCTATCGCCAATGGAACCGCAATCAGAAGTGATAGCAACGACGACACCAGCGTTCCATAAACAAACGGCAGGGCGCTGAAATGTCCGTTCACCGGATCCCAGTAGCTGGGCCGTCCCGAATACGGATCGTACGCGGGCGTCATGAAGAAGAAGTGGAAACCAAATTTATGCCAGGCCAAATCCGATCGCAGAATCAGTTCCGTCAAGATCAACAGCACGATGCCGAAGATGCTCAACGCACAAATCACCATCAAAACGCGAAAGGCGCGGTCCGCAAAAGCGGAGTTCCCTCGCGCCATCAGGAACTTGCGAACGTCGGAGACCTCGTTCTGAGGCGCGTCTGCAGTTCGTTCCGGGACCGAAACTTTTGGGGGAGATGGAGTTGGGGGTCGAGACACGCGTATCTCAGGCACTTGAAGGCTCACTGATGGTAAGGCTACCGGGCAAAGATGAATAGAAGGTTACAGTGCTGCTAAATCAAACACATATAACGCACTTCTGGAGGGAAATCTCACCTGCTTTTGCTTTTCGATCGTTCCTGCCTGCTTTTGGATGCTTTGAATCGAACGCCGCAAACACGAATCCAGTCTTCGAAACTAATAAAACTAATAAAGCACCCGCACTCCCGCCAGCGATCTTATTCCTATAAGCTCATCAGTTGAAACCCCGTTAGGCCCACCACATGCGCCAAATCACGCTCGTCATCATCCTCGCCCTCGCGCCACTCAAAGTTGCTGCTCAAACCGTTCTCCAGTCCGATCCACCTCACCATGAGTGGAAGGCTGCCTGGGTCACCCACCCGACAGCGCCCTTGCGCGAACCGCTTATCCTCCATTTCAGACGCACGCTCGATCTCCCGTCCGTTCCTGCCGGCTATACAGTTCGCGTCAGTGCTGACAACCGCTTCATCTTGTACGTGAATGGAAAGCGGGTCGGCGACGGTCCAGCACGCGGCGACCTCTCCCACTGGCGTTACGAGCGCTTCGACCTCGCTCCCTACCTCCAGCCCGGTCACAACCTCATCACCGCAACGGTTTGGAACTTCGGCGTCTACGCCCCCGTCGCCCAAATGAGCGACCGTACCGCCTTCCTGCTCGAAAGCGAAGCTACAGGACCTTCAAGCATCAGCACCCCCGATGCTTGGCTCGTTGAACAGGAACCCGGCCAACGTCCCCTCGACCGCTCCTCCGTGACCATCAAAACCTATTTCGCCTCTGGCCCTGGCGAGGAGATTGACGCCTCAGAATATGACTGGAACTGGATTGGCGACCCTCCCGGCCCAAACTGGGTTCCCGCCGCCTCGCCCATGCGCGACAGCATCTTCCCCGGCACAAATCATGCCCACTCGGCCGACACCACTGGCGACAATCCCTGGGGGTTGATTCCCGACGAACTGCCGCACATGGAGTACTCCGAAACAAACCCAGGCAAAACAGTGCGACTGATGTACGGCGATGAATTCACCAATATCACCGCTCAGACAGAAGGGACACCTCTCGCTCCGTTTCCTGAAAAACCCGTCCCTGTCAAAGCAAATCAGCACGTTCACTACTTGCTTGATGGCAAAGCCCTCATTACCGCCTACCCTGAACTTGTTGTCTCCGGCGGTAAGGGTTCTCACATCATCCTGACCTACTCCGAAGCTCTCTATGACAATCAGGGACACAAAGGCGATCGAGACGAAGTTGCCAATCGCGTCGCCCGTGGCCTAACCGATAGCTTCCTCCCGGATGGCGGTCAACACCGTGTCTTCATGCCTCTCTGGTGGCGAACCTGGCGCTATCTCGATCTCGATATCACAACCGGCGCCGAATCTCTCACTCTCGAGTCCCTGAAAGCACACTTCTCCGCCTACCCCTTCGAAGAGCGCGCCAAATTCGAATCCGGCGACTCAGACCTCGACAAGATCTGGGAGACAAGCTGGCGCACCGCGCGCGTCGATGCCCACGAAACCTACATGGACACGCCCTACTACGAGCAGCTCCAGTACATAGGCGACACGCGCATCCAGGCCCTCATCTCTTACACCGTTGCCGGCGACGACCGTCTCGCTCGCCAGGCAATCACTGCGTTCGACGACTCCCGGATTCCAGAAGGCATCACCCGCAGCCGATATCCAAGCAATCTTCCGCAGAACATCCCCACCTTCTCCCTGCTCTGGATTGGCATGCTCCACGACTACTGGATGTACCGCCCCAATCCCCAGTTCGTCCGCGACGAACTGCCCGGAACGCGCGACATCCTCGGTTGGTTCGCCAAATACGAAAACCCCGACGGCCTTCTTCGCCAACTACCCTGGTGGAGCTTCATTGACTGGGTGCCTTCAGGCGAAATTCCCACCTACGACGAACGTGGAGAGTCCTGCGTCACTACCCTTGAATACCTCGGCGCCTTGATCGAAGCCGCCGACCTCGAACAGCATCTCGGCGATCCGGTTCTCGCTGCGAGCTATAAAGCCCGCCTCGACCACGTCCGCTCGGGGCTGGCCTCAAAATGCTGGACGCCCTCACGTGGCCTCCTCGCCGACAACCCCGGACAAAAAATGTTCAGCCAACAGGCCAACATTCTCGGCGTCCTCTATAACGTGATTCCAAAGGACCGTCAGCAGGACGTCCTCCACCGCGTGCTCGCCATTGAACCCGGCACCACGCCCGACGGCGTGCTCTCCGCCTCCTACTACTTCCGCTTCTATCTCGCCTGTGCTCTCGACCACGCAGGCATGGCCGACGACTATCTCAAATCGCTCGACCCATGGCGCAAACTCCTGCCCCTCCACTTCAGCACCTGGCCCGAGATCCCCGGCGACACTCGCTCCGATTCACACGCCTGGTCCGCCCACCCCATTTATGACATGCTTACGCTCGTCGCCGGCATTGAGCCAGCCAGCCCAAGCTTCGCCACCGTCCGCGTCGCTCCCCACCTCGGTCCGCACGACCACCTCAAAGCCAGCTTCCCCCATCCCCTTGGCGAAATCAAGGTCGACTACCGCCGTGACGGCTCCGCCTTGACCGCGAGCATTACTCTCCCCAGCACTCTCACCGGCACCTTCGTTTTCAACGGCAAGACCCAGCCGCTCAAGCCAGGAATCAACCGCATCACCGCAAACTAAAGGCCCCGAATTCCGACGGATCAAGCCCCTAAGTTCCTAGCTGTCTTCACTCCTTCTGACCTAGTCCCTGATCCCTGTTCCCCGTACCCTGTCTTGGGGTTACTCCTTAAGAAAATCGATGTATTTACCTTGGAATCACTGTTCCTAGTTGCCTCCGAAACGTGCTACAACTTCCAACATGGCAAGAAGCAAAGACTCCGCGCCATCTGGACATGTCAATTTAAGAACCCTTGCTGAACACCTGGAGCTGTCACAGACCACCGTTTCACTGGTTCTCAATAACTCTCCATCGGCAAAGTCGATTCCCCAGGAAACACGTAACCGCGTGCTCGAGGCGGCGGCGCGCCTCAATTACCGCCCGAACTATTTCGCCCGCTCGCTGCGCCAGAGCCGCTCCATGTCCGTCGGTGTGCTCGCGCCAGATTTGAGCGAGGGCTACTTCACGCGCGTCATGAGCGGGGTCGTCCAGGAACTCACCAGCGCCCACTACTTCTACTTCACTGCCTGTCACGACTGGAAACAGGAACTCATTGAGCAGTATCCGCGAATGCTGGTAGAACGCGCAGTCGACGGTTTCCTGCTTCTGAACACTCCGGCCGACCAGATTGAAGTTCCAGTCCCAGTGGTTGCGATCTCGGCCCATAGCGAAGTTCAAAACGTCACCAACATCGTTCTCGACCACCACAAGGCGGTGGAAACCGCACTCCTCCACCTTTACGAACTCGGCCATCGCCGCATTGCTTTCATGCGTGGCCCGAAGGCCATTCCCGACTCCGATTACCGCTGGCAGAGTATCCAGCGCGTAGCCGGCGAGATTGGCCTGCCCATCGACCCCGCGCTCGTCATTCGCATCGATTCCGTCGGCTGGTCCATGAAAACCGGCCAGCACCCCATGGCGCCCGAAATCGGCTACAAGCCTATGCAGGGCCTGCTCGAAAAATCGCGCGACTTCACCGCCATCTTCTGCTTCAACGACATCGCCGCAATCGGGGCCATTCGCGCCCTTAAAGACGCCGGATTGCACGTTCCTGAAGATGTCTCAGTTGTGGGTTTTGATGATATTCAGTCGGCAGCCTATTCCACACCCTCACTCACAACGGTGCGGCAGCCGCTCTTTGAGATGGGCCAGCGCGGAGCACAGATTCTGCTCGAGCGCATCGCCAACCGCGAGGCACCCTATCCTGCTCAAATTGTTATGGCTCCGGACCTCGTCGTCCGCGAATCGACGGGCCCGGCGAACGGCAAGACCACTGACTGATCCGACTTATTTGCAGAAGGACTCAAACCACCGGCTGATATATACCTGCGCATGCGCCTCGCCGCAGTAGTGCCGGGCATGCGGCTTGTCCGCCGCCTCCTTCGTCCACTTGAAGACCGTAAGCTGAGTGTCACTGCAATGGATCACGACCCATCGGACAGGCCTCTCGCTCTCCTCTCCGCAAATCTCACATCGATAGACCGTGTCAATCACCAAAAACCTCCGGTTGAGCTTCTTCCAAATAAGCGTCGCAGCGTCATTCGCTTTGAAACTTTGAACTGCGAACTCAGAACTGTGAATGCTACTCGAGCATCTGCAAATCCAACGGAGACTCCAGCAGGCAATCCATCTTCCCAATCTCCGCCAGCGCTCGCTTCAGCGCCGACGACTTGCATGGTTCCACCGTGACCACGAAGGGCAACGCCTCCGCAGGATAACCCGGCTTCTGCACAATCGCCCGAATATTGATCCGCTCGCGCGCCAGCGCCCCGGTAATCTCCGAGACGATCCCCGGTCGATCCACAACGAGGAATCGAATGTAATGTGGCACCTCAAACTCCGCTCCGATCTTCGCTGGAACAGAAGGAATCGCCACACGCCGCGACCCATGCGCCAGGGCCAGCAGATCGCTTACCACCGCAACCGCCGTAGGATGTCCGCCCGCGCCATGCCCTGAAAACACCACATCGCCCCCATAGTGTCCCGTCAGGATCACCATGTTTTCGGTGCCTCGTGACCACGCCAGCGGCGAGTTCCTGTCCACCAGCATCGGCCCCACCGTCGCAGCCACCGCTCCGTCGCGCTCTTCCGCTCGCGCCACCTGGCGAATCGTGCAGTTCAAATCACGCGCGTAACTGAAGTCCACGGCTGTCACGCTGGTAATTGGCTGCGGCACAATTTCGTCCGGATCCACCACAACCCGCAACGCGAGGCGCATCAGAATCGCGAGCTTCGATCGCGCATCAAATCCACCCACATCCTCCGTGGGATCGGCCTCCGCATATCCCTTCGTCTGGGCCTCGGCCAACACCCCCCCATACTCTGCCCCGGCTTCCATCTTGCTCAGGATGAAGTTGCACGTGCCGTTCAATATCCCTTCCATGCGCGCAATGCGGTCGCCGGCCAAACCCTGCTCCAGGCCGGGAATCACGGGAATCCCACCGGCAACGGCTGCGCCGTACTTCAAATGCCCGCCTTTGGCAGCCGCCAGCCGTTCTAGTTCCACGCCGTGATACGCAATCAGTTTCTTGTTCGCCGTTACAACGCTCTTGCCCGCCTCAATCGCGCGC
The DNA here is from genome assembly GCA_963738035.1 of uncultured Acidobacteriaceae bacterium. Classification (GTDB taxonomy): domain Bacteria; phylum Acidobacteriota; class Terriglobia; order Terriglobales; family Acidobacteriaceae; genus Telmatobacter. The sequence continues at coordinate 49,096 of CAVTVB010000020.1, read as the reverse complement.
CGTGCCCAGGTGCCGGCCGGATCAAGTCCGCCCACAAGCTCTACAACGACATCAATATCAGAAGCCAGAACCGACTCCCAATCTTCGCTCCACACCACGCTTTTCGGAATCCAGTCGACCTTCTTCCGTCCGATGTTGCGGTTGTAAATATGCGTCAGCTCGAGGCCCTTGGGCTTCGACTCCAACAGGATCCGGGCTACTGAACTGCCCACCGTACCGAATCCAAACAATGCAATCCGCAGGGGCGAGCGCCCATTCGACTCAACGGCAGAAGATTCTCTTTCCGAGACAGAGGTTTTCACTTGAGACAGCATCCAACCTTTCGACCAGTTAGCGGGAATTCGGGATGCATCGATGATACCTGAAGGCCACGTGGTTTCCAGAATCGCCGATAACTCCAACATTCATGTAGCATGATTTCCAGATGCGCCGCGCTCTCTCCATCCTGTTCGTCCTGCTCTTCGGTTTGGGACCGCTCGCGGCCACCATCGATGGAGACGACCCGTCGCTACCCGCATGCTGTCGCCGTCATGGCGCCCATCACTGCGCCCTCTCCTCAACGACGCCATTAAAACAGCTGACTTCACGAATTCCGGCTCTGACAGCGCCGTCGCATTGCCCAATGTTCCCCCAGGGCAATGCGAGTCCTTCACCGGTTGCGGCCCTGGCTCGCTCCCCTTTTGCCTCATTTCATGCGGTCGAGAATACTCAATGCCGGCTGGCTTGCAGCTCCTATTTCGGCAGCATCGATCTTCAAATCCCCGCCCTCCGCGGTCCGCCGACCTCTCCTCGCGTCTAGCAATTCCTAAAAGTCTTCCCCCCGGCAACTCGCGCTCAACACATCCGCGAGCGCAGCCATCGCTTCTGTCGAGAGGTCGCCCCGCATGCGTTCTATACGTGTCATTATCATTCTCCTCTTCATCGCCGTGCCCATCCTCGCGCACGCTACCGTCTTTGCCACGCTTCACGGCATCGTCCATGATCCCGAGCACCGACCGATCGCCAACGCCCAGATCACTCTCGAGGCCGCCGAGTCAGGTTTCGTTCTCCGCGGCCTCACTGCTGCCAACGGCGAATTCCGCATCGCCCAGGTTCCCATTGGTGTCTACCGCCTCGCCGTTTCTGCTCCAGGCTTCGCGAGTGTCACGCAATCGATAAAGGTTGCATCGGGAACCAATCCCGTCGTGCACATTCCGCTGCCCCTTCCAAATTCCACAGAGTCCGTGGTGGTGCGGGCAGACGCGAACTCCCTTTCCACTGATTCGGTCACGCCAACCACAATGGTCACCCGCCAGATGATCGACGAAACTCCGGGAGCCTCTGCGACCAATGGAATGCAGATGATCACCAACTACGTTCCCGGCTCTTACATGACGCACGACATGCTCCACATACGCGGCGGCCACCAGACCAGTTGGCTGATCGACGGAGTCTCCATACCCAACACCAAAATTGGCTCCAATGTTGGTCCGCAGATCGACCCTAAAGACATCGACTCCCTCGAGGTTCAACGTGGCAGCTATTCTGCCGATATCGGCGACCGCACCTATGGCGTATTCAACGTCCTGCCTCGTAATGGATTCGAACGCGATCGCGAAGGCGAGCTTCTCATCTACGCAGGCAATTTCTATTCGGCTGGAGCGCAGCTTTCACTCGGCGACCACTCCACCCGGAATGCCTGGTACACCAGCCTCACAGGTTCGCGGTCAAACTACGGTCTCGCCACGCCGGTTCCGGAAGTCCTCCACGACGCCACGAACTCAGGCAGCATATTTGCCTCCTTTATCCGCAACCAGACCGCCAACGATCAGATCCGAATCGACGGGCAATATCGTCAGGACTTTTTCCAGGTCCCCTACGACCCGAGCAGCACCGACTATGAATGCACGTCGGACTACTATTGCTCCTACGGCCTCCGCGACGGTCAAACTGAGCGTGACTCCTTCGCAATCGCCAACTGGGTTCACACGCTCTCACCCAAAGCGCTTTTCTCCTTTGCGCCCTACTACCACTTCAATCAATCGAGCTACGACTCGCTCGCGTCCGACTTGCCGGTCGCCACAACTTGGCATCAGACCTCCAATTACATCGGCGGCCAGGCCGACACACACGGCGAAATCGGCCCCAACAGCTTCTCCGCAGGCTTCTCCACGTTTTATCAATCGGAGCGAGATCTATTCGGCACCATCGTCAACGACAACTCCGCGCCCTCTCAACCCAACACGCAATCCAACGTCGGCGCCGCTCTCTACGAGTTCTACCTCGCCGACCATTTACGCATCGGACGCTACATTACGCTCCTCGGCGGCGAACGCTTCTCCATCTACCACGCCGGAATTGACGAAACCGCCATCTATCCGCGCATCGGCGCAACCATCGAGATTCCCCGCCTCCACTGGATGCTTCGCGGCTTCTATGGCCATTTCTTCCAGCCCGCCCCCGTTCAGACCGTCTCCTCCTCCGTGCTCAATTACGCAAGCTCACTCCCCGGCGGAGAAAACACCTTCACGCCGCTACCCTCTGAACGCGACGAAGAACATCAGTTCGGAATCGAGATTCCGTGGCGTGGTTGGACCCTCGACGTAGACACCTTCCAGACCCGCGTCAACAACTTCCTCGATCACTCCAACCTCGGCGAATCTAATATGTACTTTCCCATCGCCATCGATGGTGCATTGGTTCGCGGCTGGGAGATGTCGATGCGCTCACCGCAGCTTGCGCGCTTTGTCCACTTCTACGTCACCTACTCGAATCAGATCGCCGAGCAGCGCGGCAACGTCATTGGTGGATTCACGTGCTCCGATCCCGATGACCCCGCCTGCAACCTTGGCCCTGACTACACACCCGTTGATCACGACCAGCGCAATACCCTCAACACAGGATTCAACGCGAATCTTCCGCTGCACACCTGGCTCGCAAGTAACGTCTACTATGGCTCGGGCTTCACGAATGGTCTCGCAGATTCCGGCGTCGGCCCCTACAACGGACTCTACCTGCCGGTGCACACCACCTTCGACATCTCGGGCGGCCACACCTTCGGCGAGAATTGGAGCGTCACAGCGAACCTCCTCAATGTCACCGGCCATCGTGTGCTGCTCGATAACTCCGTAACCATCGGCGGATTCCACTACAACGACCCAAGAATGTTCTCCGCCCAACTCCGCTATCGCTTCCACTTCTGAAGCGCGGCCACGTTCACTCTTCCATTAACGGTGTCATCCTGAACGTAGCGGCTTGGGGCCCCGCGAACGGAAGCGGAGTGAAGGAAGTCGAAAGGCCTTCTTGATCGCGGTGTCATCCTGAGCGAGCGTAGCGAGTCGAAGGATCTGCGGCTGCTCGTCTGAACTACAGTTGCTCTACTTTACCTGTGTCATCCTGAACGGAGCGGCTTGGGGCCCCGCGAACGGAGCGTTCGTGGGGTAAGCGGAGTGAAGGACCTACTTTTTTATAAACGTGGATGTGAGGATGTTCTTGCTTCGCGCATTAGGAAAGAGCAAATAGTCCCGGCAAAACCACCCCCGCCTTGCCTTCCACGACATTCGTGAACGCCTGCGCATTCAACGGCGGCTCCGGCCCCACATACACCGTCCTCGCGCCACCCCGTCGCGCCCAGTTCACAAAGTTCGCCGCCGGATACACTGATCCCGAGGTTCCCACGACCACCATCAGCGTAGCCCGGTCAATCTCCCGCTGGATCCGATCCATCTCCAGCGGAATCTCACCGAAGAACACAATATGCGGACGAAGCCTCGCCCCGCAGACGCAGCGCCCCACTTCATCCAGGCTTTTATATACTCTGTGATCCTCAACCGGCGGCTGTCCGCACTCATCCTCGCAGCGCGATTTCGCCAGCTCCCCATGCATGTGCACAAGCCGCTTCGACCCTGCGCGCTCATGCAGATCATCCACGTTTTGTGTGCAGAGGAAAAATCGATCGCCCAGCTTTGCTTCAAGCTCCGCCAGCGCAACGTGCGCCGGATTCGGCTCTGCCGTCGCGCCCTGAGCTCTGCGCTCGGAGTAAAACTGCCAAACCAGCGCTGGATTCATCTCCAGCGCTTCCGGCGTGCAAACATCTTCCACGCGATGTCCGGCCCACAACCCATCCGAAGCGCGAAACGTCGGCAACCCACTCTCCGCGCTGATCCCCGCCCCCGTCAGCACGAACACACAATCATTTTTGGAAATTGCAATACTCGACATGGTCTTCAAGCTCTTAGCTACTAGCCTATAGCTGAATTATCGCGCGGCCCTCATGTCGGCATCTCCACAATGAAGCTAACAGCTAAAAGCTAATAGCTCTCTTTTACGGTTCCAACAAAATCTTCCCCGTCGTTTTCCGCTCTTCCATTTCGGTCTGCGCCTGCCCGGCCTCAGCCAGTGGAAACATATGTTCCATTCGCAATTTCAGCTCGCCCTTCGCTACCCAGCCAAGCACCTCGCCCGCACGCCACTCCAGCTCCTGCCGCGTCGCTACGTAGTGCCACAGCGTCGGCCGCGTCACAAACAGCGAACCCTTGCCGCTCAACTGAATCAAATCAAATGGCGGCACCGGCCCGCTCGATCCGCCAAACAACGCCATCAGTCCGCGCGGCCGCAGGCAATTCAGGCTTCCCTCAAACGTTGTTTTCCCAACCGAGTCGTACACCACATCTACGCCCTTGTTGTTCGTCAGCCGCTTCACTTCCGCAACAAAATCCTGCTCGGTATACAGGATCACGTCCGAAGCACCAGCCTCGCGCGACAACTCCGCCTTCTCTTTCGTCGACACTGTCGTAATCACGCGAGCGCCGATCCGCGCCGCAATCTGGGTCAGCAGCAGCCCCACGCCGCCAGCTCCTGCATGCACCAGCGCCGTGTCACCCGCCTTCAAAGGATGTGTCGACGTCGCCAGATAATGTGCCGTCATTCCCTGCAGCATCGCAGCCGCTGCCTGCTCCGGAGTCAACCCATCCGGCACCTTCACCAGTTGCGACGCGGGCACCAATGCGTACTCTGCATAGCTTCCGAGCACACCGACGGATGCCACGAGGTCGCCAGGCTTGAATCCCGTCACACCCGAGCCAAGATCCTCCACCGTACCCGCGGCCTCGCTTCCGGGAATCAGCGGTAACGTCGCCTTGTATGTGCCTTTGCGGAAATAAATCTCAATGAAATTTACGCCGATCGCTTCAACGCGAATCAGCACCTGACCGGGACCTGGAACAGGAATCTCCAACTCGGCGAGCTGCAGGACCTCAGGCCCGCCCGTGTTCTGAATCTGAATTGCGTTCATACATGCGCAAGAATGCACCCTAACACCCGCAAACTGCAAGAAATGTATTTATCGGCAGATTCACATCTGACGATGAGTTCCGATGACTCGCGCATCTGCACCAAATCAAAAGCCCCGCCCGGGAATGCATCCGGGCGGGGCTTTTTGTTTTCTATTTCCTAATCCCTATTCCCTAATCCCTGCCTTTAAAACGTATCGTCGTGCCGATCCGTCAAAATGCTGGGCTCTTCCGGCGTCCGCAGCCGCACAATGCGATCAATCGTGTAAGGCGCACGTTGCTGAGATGTATGGAAATGCCGCACTTGCAATTCGCCAAGTAGTCCGATGGCAAGCATCTGAATTCCGCCCAGAATCAGCACTCCCGCAATCACAAACAACGGGCCATGCACGTCCATCACGTTCTGGTGAGGATGCACAATCTTCATTCCCAATAACAGCGTTGAAATAAAGCCGCCCGCCAGAATTCCCAGCGCGCCGAAGCTGCCAAAGAAGTGTAGCGGCCTGCTCATATATTTCAGCAGGAACCGAATCGTCAGTAAATCGAAGAACACCCGGAACGTGCGACCAATGCCGTAGTGGCTCTTGCCACGTTCGCGATGCACATTCTTGATCGGAATCTCGCAGATCGAAGCACCATACCAGCTCGCCAGCGCGGGAATAAACCGGTGCATTTCGCCATACAGCGGAATGTTCTGGATCACTTCATGCCGATAAGCCTTGAAGGTCGTTCCGAAGTCGTGAATATCAACGCCCGAAAGCTTTGCCATCAACCAGTTCGCGCAACGCGAAGGAATCCGGCGCATCACGAAGTTGTCAATGCGCTCCTTGCGCCACCCCGACACTACGTCGTAACCCTCTTCTAGTTTTTCCAGGAAGTTCGGGATCTCATTCGGATCGTGCTGCAGGTCGCCATCCATCGCCAGAATGTACTCGCCCGACGCGTGATCGAATCCCGCCGCCAGCGCCGAAGTCTGCCCGAAATTCCGGCGCAGCTTCACCACGAGCACCCGGCTGTCCACCGCAGCAATCTCTTCCAACAGCTTGTAAGTCTTGTCGCTTGAGCCGTCGTCCACCAACACCAGCTCAAAACTGTCGCCTACCTGCTCCATAACCTGTTTCAGGCGAGCGTATAAGACGGTGACATTGTCCTCTTCATTGTGAAAAGGGACGACAATCGAATACTTCGGCATATCAATATTATAGACGCGTCTCGATTGCGAAGGGCGCACTTATTGGTTACTCATCAGAGGCGAAAAAGTACCCATGCCCAGCCGCACCCCGCTCAATCCCGATGGCTATCGGTCCAGCTCGTCAAGCATCCCCTGCATCTCACTGAGAGCATGGCGGTTCCCTGTCCGCGCGGCGCACGCGATCCCGGCCTTCAACTTCTCCACGGCCTCGCCGTTTCTCTCAGCTTTTGCCAGCGTTTGCGCCGACATAAAATATGCGGCCGTATAGTCAGGATTCTGCTCGATCAGAACGTCGAATTCCTTCAGCGCCTTGTCCACTTCGCCGCGATTCGCGAGTTCCATGGCGATCCCGTACCGCGCAAAAGCGTTCTTCGGGTCAAGGGCGAGAATTTCTTTCAGTCCTGCAATCTTGTCAGTTGTGCTCATAATGGGGGATTTCTGCACTAAGGCGATTTGCGTAAATGGCGTGGATTGCCGAAACTGGAACTGGTGCTTCGGCGCAAGCGTTCACTGGTTCTTTCATTGTAGCCGGAAGTGAACTCGCCCTGAAGCCCAGGCGATCCCCGGGGTCCCCAGCGACAGGTCTTCGTCGCTGGGGTGGAAGGGAAAGATGGAGCAAGTCAAAAAAATGAGCACGACTGAAGCCAACCCGCTAGTGCGCACCGTTGCCAGCACGCAATCCGAGATGACTGAGATCATCCTCCCCAACGACGCCAACACCCTCGGCAACCTGCTCGGCGGACGCCTCATGCATTTCATCGACCTCACCGGCGCCATAGCAGCCTATCGCCACTCGCGCACCCACGTCGTCACCGCCGCCATGGATCACATCGACTTCATCCAGCCCGTCCACGTCGGCGATCTGCTCATTCTCAAGTCCAGCGTTAATCGCGCCTTCAATAGCTCGCTTGAAGTCGGCGTAAAGGTCTGGGTTGAAGACCCCCAAACCGGAACGCATCTTCACGTCGCAAGCGCCTACCTTGTCTTCGTTGCCGTAGACGAACATGGCCGCCGGCAAAAGCTGCCCCAGGTGCAGCCCGAAACAACTGACGAAGTCCGCCGTTACAACGATGCTCTCCGTCGCCGCGAACATCGCGAATCAGAATCGGCTCGCCGCAAGCAGGAACGGCGCAACACAGGCCTCACCAGGGCTTGATCAAAACGACTAAGAACCTGCACAAGGAGTAATTCGAAAATGGCCCACGGACACGCCGCGCCTCAGCCCCTTCCGCTCCCGGGAGTATCGAAAATCATCGCAATCGGATCAGGCAAAGGTGGAGTCGGGAAAACCACAGTCGCCGTCAATCTCGCCATTGCGCTCTCCAAGCTCGGCCAGCGCGTCGGCCTCATCGACGCCGACATATACGGCCCCAACGTTCCGCTCATGATGGGCTCCACGCAGTCGCCGCGTGTCGGCGCCGACAACCAGATTCAGCCGAACGACACGCATGGCATCAAGACCATCTCCATCGGCTACATCTCGCCCGGCGACAAGCCCCTGGTCATGCGCGGACCCATGCTCCACCAGATCATCCGCCAGTTCCTGCAGCAGGTCGAATGGGGCCAACTCGATTACCTCATTGTCGATCTGCCTCCCGGCACCGGCGACGTCGTCATCTCCCTGGTCCAGACCGTCCCACTCACTGGCGCTGTCGTAGTCTCCACGCCCAGCGACGTCAGCCTGCAGGATGCGCGCAAAGCGCTCGAGATGTTCGGCCAGGTCAACGTCGAAGTCCTCGGTATCGTCGAGAACATGAGCTTTTTCACCTGCCCGCATTGCCATGAAGTCATCGACATCTTCTCCAGGGGAGGCGCCGAGCGTACCGCCGCGCAATTCAAGATCCCCTTCCTCGGCTCCATCGAACTCATCCCCTCCATTCGTGAAGGGGGAGACCGTGGGCTCCCTGTTGCGCTCGCTGGACCAAAGAGCCCGCAAGCCGCGGAGTTCTTCGCCGTCGCGCAGAAGCTGATGGAGCGAGCCGAAGCCGCCGCTGCAGCCAGCAGCGACGTAATCGAAATCAGCTAGTATCCTGCCCCTGAAGTTCGCGGGCAAATGTTAGCGATGTCATTCTTCTATGTGATTTCTTCCGCCTATCAGTGCTGTCATTCTTCTATGTGCTTTCTTCCCTTATTAGCGCTGTCATTCTGAGCGAACGGGGCCCCGAACGTACCAGGGGCCCCAAAGAGCGATTTAGCTCTTTGGGGTAGGTTCGGGGGTGGTAAGCGAAGAATCTGCTTTTTCCTTCGGGACTTCAACTGCTGGATGAACATCCAAAACGGAGCAAGCATTGTCACCAGAACTTCTCATCCGCCAAGTCCGAAAAGATGACTTCCAGCAATGGAAACTACTCTGGGACGGCTACAACGCGTTTTATGGCCGCAAAGATGCGAGCGCGCTGCCTGACGAAATCACCAGTAGCACCTGGTCCCGGTTCTTCGATAGCTACGAGCCCGTTCATGCATTGGTTGCAGAGCAGTCAGGCCAGATACTCGGTCTCGTGCATTTCCTTTTTCATCGCTCCACCATTTCCATTCAGCCCACGTGCTACCTGCAGGATCTGTTCACCATCGAGTCTGCTCGCGGAAAAGGCGTTGGCCGAGCGCTCATTCAGGAAGTCTACCGGCTTGCTGCAGACGCGGGCTGCGCCCGGGTCTACTGGCTGACCCACGAAACCAATGCAACTGCGATGAAGCTGTATGACAAGGTCGCGGAAAAATCCGGATTCGTCGTCTATCGCAAAAACTTTTGAAGTAGTTCCGCAACACGATATCTGAACAAGCTGGGCGGCCAATGAAACGAGTTCTTCTCTCCTGGAGTAGCGGCAAAGACTGTGCCTGGGCTCTCTATCTGCTTCGGCAGCAGCCCGACATCGAGGTCGTCGGCCTCCTCACCACAATCAACGCTGAATTCAATCGAGTGGCCATGCACGGCACCCGACGCGCAATCCTCGAAGCACAGGCAGCCGCTGCAGGTCTTCCCCTCTGGGATATCCCTCTTCCGTGGCCGTGTTCAAACGAAGTTTACGAGCAGCGCATGACCGAAGCCTGCCGTCGCGCCGTTGACGACGACATCCACGCCATCGCATTCGGCGACTTGTTTCTCCGCGATGTTCGAACCTATCGCGAACAACAGCTCAGCTCTACCGGTATCGAACCGCTTTTTCCGCTGTGGGACATTCCCACCAACGAGCTTGCCCGCGCCATGATCGCCGGTGGCCTCCGCGCAAAGCTTGTCTGTGTCGATCCCCGCCAGCTCGATCCCTCCTTCGCCGGCCGGGAGTTTGATACCGAATTGCTCGCCAATCTACCTTCCACCGTCGATCCCTGTGGCGAACGCGGCGAGTTCCACTCCTGCGTCTACGACGGCCCCATGTTTTCAAATCCGATCGCACTGGATGCAGGAGAAATCGTCAACCGCGACGGATTTATCTACGCCGATTTCAAACCTCGCTTAGAGCAACTCCAATCCAGCAGTGCTGGGTGACGTTCATTCCCGGCCTTCGTGGCCCCTGCTCTAACACTCATCGGCTCGGCAGAATTCCTTTGTGCCCCCAACATGCTCCTTTCGTGCTACTTTCCGCATGCGCTGGTTAGGGTAAAGTTTCTTCAAATCAATCTATTTCCCCGATTCTGTTTTGCCCGGATTCTCTGTCTCAAACGCGCCAGCCTATGCAAAATTCTTTCGGATCGCACGTCGCCCAACCCGCAACGATCGCTCGCACTGTCGCTGTCGCCCGCCGGGGATGGACGCAATGGATGCCGCGTCACTTAGCCCTGATTCTCGGCACATTGGCAGTCGTGTTCATATGCTCCATCCATGCAGCGGTCGCCGGCGCGAACACCGCGCATGCCGCCGGTATCGGCTATCTCTGTCTCACGCTGGTTATGTTCGGCTGCGCTTCCGCATTCTGGACACGCGCGCGCTCGGCCAGGGCCACACTTTACGTTCGTTGGTGCTTCATCGCCGCCGCCGCGCTGGCGGCATCCATCGGATACTTTCCTTCCAGCACCCAGGGCTTTCTGGATACTGTTCCAGCCAGGCAATTTCAAACCGCATGCTTCAATGCCAGCGAAGCTCTCTACATGCTGGCAGCCGTGCTTTTCTTCGCTGGCGTCTCCCGTTCCATCGTCATCGTTGATATTCTCCAGGCGCTCTTGTTCACGATTATTCGCTTCAATCTCATCTACTCACCGGCCACTCGCGACCATTTCAACATCTATCACCTCGCAATCGGCCAGTTGATGGCGCTCTTCCTGTTCCTCGTCGCGACGGTTGCCTGCCTCGGAGCCGCATCGCGCGCCGAGCTGAAGTTCCTGTGTACGCTCTCGTGCTTCCTCGGTCTTCGACTCATCGACTTCTTCCTGGCCAACCAGGTTTCCTACAGCTGGCTGCACTACGAACATTGCAGCCTATGGGATGTTCCCGGGCAAGCGCTTCTCGCCGGCTTCGCGCTCTACCTGGTCTATACCGGCCAATCCGCGGACGCGGAAGCGGATGCGTTCGAGAGAGTGCCATTTCGCACGCCCAGCGTAATGGTGCGCAGCCTCATGCCATCCATCCTGGCGCTCGTCAACTTGATGCTTGGCCTCCTCTTGCTGCGCGTCTCGTTCGCACTGGCCGCCGCCGCCATCTCAATGTCGCTTCTGTGCTATGTGGCACGCACCGTTTTGCTCCAGGCGCAGGCGGTAAAGGAGAAGTCACTCCTTGAGAGCCGCAACGAGCAGCTCGAGGGCCTCGCCACCCGCGATCCCCTCACCGGCATAGGTAATCGTCGCTCGCTCGCCGGCGCATACAGCCAGTTGCAGGCTGCGGGGCGTGCCGAATGCCTCTCGCTCCTCCTGATGGACATTGATTACTTCAAGCAGGCGAACGACCGCCACGGTCATCCACATGGAGACGAAGTGCTCATCACCCTGGCTCGAAAGCTGCAGAGCCTGGCCTCAAAGGTCCCAGGCAGCCACTGTGCACGCTTCGGCGGAGACGAGTTTGCCATTCTGCTGTTGAACGTCACCCCGAAGGACGCATCCCTTCTCGCGGAACAAGTGCGTCAACTATTCAGCGCGCACACTTTTGAAGTGGAAAACGGCAAGGTGAGCCTCAGCATCGGCATCGCCTCGCTGCACTCTGCGTACGACTTACCGCTGGAGTCTCTGGTCTCGCATGCCGACCAGGCTCTCTACCGTGCCAAGCTGCTGGGGCGCAATCGTGTGGAAGTCCAACCCGTGTGCGGACCCGGAACCCTGTTGGAGCATCCCGCCGCGCCGGCACAGTGCATGGAATTCCAGCAAACAGCCGGATAAAACATAAAAGCGAGGCCGAAGCCTCGCTTTCATCCAATCCATCTGCCCGAATCTCCTACGCCGCCACTTCCACCTCGGCGCTAATCGCTTCAATCGCCGCAAGGCAATCGCCCCGGCTCACATCGTGATGCGTAACCATTCGGATCGCATTTGGCCCCACCGTGCTCATCAACACGCCACGCGTCTTGAGCCGCGCCACCAGATCCGCCGCGCTCACGCCGCCCGTGAGTTTGAAAATCACGATGTTCGTCTCAACCGACTCGATATCGATATCAACGCATTCGAATTGCGATAATGCTTCCGCAAGCAGCCGCGCATTCGAATGATCCTCATGCAGGCGCGCCGGCATTTTCTCCAGCGCAATCAATCCCGCCGCCGCCAGTATGCCTGCCTGGCGCATTCCGCCGCCCATCGCTTTGCGATAAATGCGCGCCTGCTCCATCAGTTCCGCCGAACCCACCAGCATCGATCCCACCGGCGCACACAGTCCCTTCGACAAGCAGAACATGATCGTGTCGAACCCGCGCGTCAGCGTCTTCACATCTACGCCCAGCGCCGTCGACGCATTGAATATCCGCGCGCCATCAAGATGCACCGGGAGCTTGCGCTCTTTCGCCTTCGCCCAGATCTCTTCCATCACCACTAGCGGTGTACAGCGCCCACCGGTCAAATTCGCGGTGTTCTCGATTTCGATCAATCCCGTAGCCGCGCGAAACGATCCGCGCTTGTAGATCACAGGCTCAATATCTTCCCATTTCAGCCAGCCACGTTCCGTCGGCACTGCGCGCACCAGGCAGCCTGAAAACACAGCCGTCGTCGCCATCTCCCAATCGAGAATGTGCGAGCGTGATTCGCAAATCACTTCCTGCCCAGGTTGCGTCAGCAGCCGAATCGCAATCTGGTTTCCCATCGTTCCCGTCGGCACGAACAACGCATCCTCGCGCCCGAAGGTCTCCGCCGCTCTCTTCTCCAGCAAATTGACAGTCGGATCTTCGCCATACACGTCATCGCCAACCTCTGCCGCCGCCATCGCCGCACGCATCTCCGGCGTAGGCCGCGTCACTGTGTCCGACCGCAAATCAATCAACTCAACCAAAATCTGACTCTCCTCGTTTTCAACTCTGATCACTGACCGCTCGTTCACTGTCCACTGCGAACTGAGAACTGCAGTTAAGGAATCTGCGCCATCGGCAATTCCATCACCGGCGTTGCCCTGCCATTCGTTGATGCGTATGCCCACATCCCATGGAAATTCTCTCGCAGTCCCGGCTGCGCCTTCAGCAGTGCCCCCAGCACGGCAATCGCCTCTGTGCGCAACACCGCGGGGTCAGTGGATCCCGACGACTCATACGTGACACCCAGATCCGGCTCATGCAGCGAAGCATCCAGCCGCACCCCGTCGATCTTCCAAGTGCGGTCGCCGCTTGTCACCGAATAGGGAAACGTATCCTCCGACGGTCCGCCTTTGATCCGCGCTTGCTCCTGTACCAGCTTGTCGAGGTTTGGCGAAGAGAGAAAGTCGACCGGCAGTTCCAGATAGCGCGCCGTGTCATAGCAATACCACGCGGCCCAGGGCAAATTGCTTCGTGCAAGTTCGCGCGCCCGTGTCCAGTACCACACACCGTCATGCCCGCCAAACATACCTTGGCGCGCCGAAAATCCGCCCAGCTTCCATCCCGAAGCACCGGCCGTATCCCACACCAGCACGAATCCCATCTGCCCGGCCAGTGCCGCCCCCGCCGCATCCGACAGAACCAGCGCATACTTCCCCGGCGGCAGAGCGTGCATGCTGATCGTCACCGTCATGGACCCGTTCGCGTTCGAGCAGAAGAACTGCGTATCCGACGGCGCCGTCAGGGTGCTGGCATCCAGCAGATACACGTTGCGTAGCTGAACCTTGCCACCTTTCACCAGGGGCGCGGCCTGTTCCACCGCCCCGCGAATCCCCTCCCACTGCCCTGACATGGCCGGCAGCAGCACGGTCTGCAAGGCGCTCGTATCCTGCCTCAGAACAGCCTCGGAAAGCTGTTCCCCCAGCGAGGCCAGGTTGCCCCGGTCTGTCGGCGTTAACTCTGACTGCGATGTACAAGTTGCGGCAAATCCCGCCGCGGGAGCCGCAACCAAAAGCGCGGCAATGAAAATCCTCAAGCAGAGGCGCATCGCTTGCGTATCCTCTCTACACGCTCTAAAAACTGTATGAGCGTTCAACGGCCACTGATAGTCTAATGCAGTGGGGTGGTTCAAAACCCGCCCTGCCGGGCGCGCACGATCCCGGGGAGCAGATTCCCAATGCGAACATCCGCCACAAGGCAATCCCGCATCTTCCCATCTTCCGCATGGCAGTGTGTAATGCTCACGGTCGCGCTTCTTGCCGCCGCTTTTCTTTCCCCCATTTCAATTGCCGCGCAATCGCCAACCCCGCCGGCTGCTTCTCCAACTCCTCAATCACAGCAAACGCAAGTACGCAAACCGTCCGCTCACACAAAGGCGAAAAAGCAGCAGCCTCCTCCGGTCGCCGAAACGCCGCCTCCACCGCCTCCGCCCGATTGGCCGATGAACGACAAGCCCAGCCCCGCGACCGTCGTGTGGGACGCTACCGGCCTCCGCATCAACGCCTCCAACTCCAGCCTTCAGCAGATCCTCAGCGAGGTTTCTACTGAGACGGGAACAAAGGTGGAAGGCATGGGCGCCGACCAGCGCGTGTACGGCGTCTACGGTCCGGGCCAGGCCCGCGACGTGCTATCCCAACTGCTCCAAGGATCCGGGTACAACATTCTGGTAGCCGGAGACATCGGCCACGGAGCGCCGCGCCAGGTCGTCCTCAGCCCGAGGCAGACCGTCGCCCGCGGTGCACAACCCGCCATGAATCGTCCGCCACAAGATCAGGACGACGACGTACAAGAGCAGCAGCCGGAAGAGCCGCAGCCTCTTCTTCCGCCCCAGCCTCTCCCGGCGCAGCTTCCCGTCCGGCCGGGCTTCGGTGGACCCAACGGACCCATCCGCACTCCGCAACAGATAATGGAAGAAATGCAGCAGCGCCAGCTCCTGCAGCAGCAGCAACAGCAGCAGTTACAGCAAGGCAGCCCCCCGCCCAATCCGCAATAATGCAGGCGTATACCGCTGAAACTGCCTTTTCTGTTTGAAGTTTCGGAAATAAGAACACGCGCACAACGGGACGCTGTGTCGCACTCATACCTTGTCAGGTTGGGATCAGACGCCTTATTCCGAAGCTAATTGCGCTCCCACCTTCAAGGGAACCCGCGCACTTCGCGGCCGCATCAGCGCAAAGCCAACGCGAAAAACTCCATAAGCAGTAAGAACACCAAACGCCATCGATCCTATCGCGGCGCATACAAGCATCACTAAGTTAAGAGCGTCAGCCATTTCTTTAGACCCCCGTCGAAAATTGCTGGGGAAAGTTCCTCATAGTATTTTCTTCATGCCCGGCTATTTGCATTAGACGCCATAGCTCGGTCTAAAGGATTGTCGCAGAAAATCAGTTCCGTTGACCCTTGTTTCTATTGGCAAATAGAATACCTCTAGTACGTCAGTAATCCTGTGGCCTGGCTTTGTAACGAAAGTTCACGGCACCCACAACGAAAGTTCACCGGGGGTCTCCGGCGGCAGGTCCACGTCGCTGAAGTGTCTCTGCCTCACCACCATCTCCACGTCGCCTGACCATGTCCATCACTCACATATCGGTGCGAGGGGCGCGCCAGCATAACCTGCGCGACATCAACGTGCGCATCCCCCGCAACACACTGACCGTGGTCACCGGACTCTCCGGCTCCGGCAAAAGTTCGCTTGCCTTCGACACAATCTACGCCGAAGGTCAGCGCCGTTACGTCGAGACGCTCTCGGCCTACGCCCGCCAGTTCTTGGATCAAATAGAACGCCCCGACGTCGATTCCATCGAAGGCCTCTCGCCCGCAATCTCCATCGAGCAAAAAACCACCAGCCGCAGCCCTCGATCCACCGTCGGAACAATCACAGAAATCTACGACTACCTGCGCCTCCTCTATGCCTCCGTAGGCACCCCGCACTGCCCCAACTGCGGGCGCCCCATTACACGCCAGACCGCCGAACAGATCGTCCAGCGCATACTGCAACTCGGCTCCGGCGAGCGTGTCACCGTCATGGCTCCAGTCGTCCGAGGACGAAAGGGTGAGTTTAAGGATTTACTGGATCAGCTTGACCAGCAAGGCTTTCGCGCCCGCGTCGACGGCGAGATCGTTGATCTTTCCGAGCCGCCCTCTCTGGACAAGCGCAAAAACCACACCATAGAAGCCATCGTCGACCGCATCCTATTGAAACCTGCGGAAAGCGATGCGCCTTCGCCAACAAAGCCGGGTGCCCCAGGTCTCGTGTCTGAGACCTGGGAAAGCAAGAAAGCCAGCGTCGCCTCGGGACAGCCAACCAGAAACAAACCCTCCGTAGAAAAACGCCTCGAAGCCGCGATCACCAAAGCCCTCCAACTCGCCAACGGCCTGGTTCTCATTGGATTCGCTAATGGCGAAGAGCAGATCTTTTCGTCCTCCATGGCCTGCCCCGATTGCGGCCTTGACGTCCCCAAGCTCGAACCCCGCAGCTTCAGCTTCAACTCCACCTTCGGCGCATGCCCCGAGTGCCATGGTCTCGGCTCTCTCTACGATCTCGACCCCGCCAAGGTAATCACCGACTGGTCCAAGCCGCTGCTCGACGGCGGGCTCGGCCCGGGCTCCGCCTCGCAATACCTGCTCCGGCTCGTCAACCTCGCCGCCGAACGCTACAGCATCGATCTGAAAAAGCCCTTCGAAGACCTGCCACCAAAGCAGCAGCACATCCTCGTCTATGGTCCTCCGAAGGGCGAAGCTCCCCGCACCGGCTTCCACGGCATCCTTAACTACCTTCGCGATTCCATCGACGAAGCCCGCAGCGACGGCTATCGCGAGTACATGATGACCTTCATGTCCGCGACGCCCTGCCCTGCGTGCCGCGGCAAGCGTCTGCGT
The DNA here is from genome assembly GCA_963738035.1 of uncultured Acidobacteriaceae bacterium. Classification (GTDB taxonomy): domain Bacteria; phylum Acidobacteriota; class Terriglobia; order Terriglobales; family Acidobacteriaceae; genus Telmatobacter. The sequence goes on along the minus strand of CAVTVB010000020.1, from coordinate 32,342 downwards.
CCCGAGTCCCTCGCCGTCAAAATCAACGGCCTCTCCATCGCCGACTTCACCGCTCTCCCGCTCAATCGCGCCCTCTCCGCTGCATACGAGTTCAACTTCACGGCGCGCGAAGCCCTAGTTGCCGACCGAATCCGCCGCGAAGTCATCGAGCGTCTCGAATTCCTCTGCGCCGTCGGCCTCAACTATCTCTCGCTCGATCGAAACGCCGCTACGCTCTCTGGCGGAGAAGGCCAGCGCATCCGCCTCGCCACGCAGATCGGTTCACGCCTTCGCGGCGTGCTTTATGTCCTGGACGAGCCCTCCATCGGCCTCCATCAGCGCGACAACACCCGCCTCATCGAGGCCCTCGTACGCCTGCGCGACCTCGGCAACACTGTCCTCGTCGTCGAACATGATGAAGAAACCATCCGCCATGCCGACTACGTTCTCGACCTCGGCCCCGGCGCAGGCCGTCTCGGCGGTCACGTCGTCGCGCAAGGCACGCCCGCCGACATAATGGCTTGCCCGGAATCGCTCACTGGCCGCTATCTCTCCGGCGCCAGCGGCATCCTCCACCGCGTCGAGCCACGCCCGCTTACCGGCAAATGGATCACCGTCAACGGCGCGCGCGAGCACAATCTGCAGGACCTCACCATCCGCATTCCGCTCGGCGTCATGACCGTCGTCACGGGCGTGAGCGGCAGCGGCAAAAGCACCCTCATCAACGACATTCTTTACCGCTCGCTTGCCAAGGCCCTCTACGGCTCGCGCGAAGAACCCGGCGTGCACGAGTCGCTCGAAGGCGCCGAGCAGATCGACAAGGTCATTCGCATCGACCAGTCTCCCATCGGACGCACCCCGCGTTCGAATCCCGCCACCTACACGCAAGTCTTCTCGCCCATCCGCGATCTGTTCGCCATGCTCCCCGAAGCACGCGAGCGCGGATACAAACCGGGTCGCTTCAGCTTCAACGTTGCCGGTGGACGATGTGAGGCCTGTCAGGGTGACGGCCAGCGGCGCATCGAAATGAACTTCATGCCCGACGTCTACGTACAGTGCGAAGTGTGCAATGGGCGCCGCTATAACCAGGAAACCCTTGCGGTAAAATTCCACGGCTACTCCATCGCCGATATCCTCGACCTCACAATCGAGGATGCGCTCACCGTCCTCGTCGACGTCCCCACCGTTCGCCAGAAACTGCAGACACTCGTCGATGTCGGCCTCGGATACGTGCATCTCGGTCAAAGCGCCACCACGCTTTCAGGCGGCGAAGCGCAGCGCATGAAGCTGGCCCGCGAACTATCAAAGCGCCAGACAGGCCGCACACTTTATCTACTGGATGAGCCCACTACCGGCCTGCACTTCGACGACGTGCGCAAGCTGCTCGAAGTCCTGCACCGCCTCACCGACCTTGGCAACACCATCATCATCATCGAGCACAATCTCGACGTCATCCGCAACGCCGACTGGATCCTCGACCTCGGCCCCGAAGGCGGCGAAGATGGCGGACGTGTAGTTGGAGAAGGCCGTCCCGCCAAAATCGCCAAAACTCCCGGCTCCTACACCGGCGAATTCCTAGCCCGCTACTACACGTCCCATAACGGAAAACTCGCAGAGGTCTCTCCCAGCGAGATCTCTTCCAACGGTTCACTCTCCAAAAACGGCTGTCATCCTGAGCGACCAACGGGAGTCGAAGGATCTGCGGTTGCTCCTGCAAAATCCACTCGGCAATTGCGGCCAGATGCGGACTCAAAACCATCCCGGCCGGCAAAAAAATCCAGCAGCAAGAAACCGGTGCGCGCATGAGCACATTCCCCGAGCCGCTTCCCCGCGCGCCTGAAGACCCTTCGTCAGTTGAAGATTCGCCCTCACTGGATTCCGCTGAGCCAGCTTCCACCGATCCGCTGGCGCCGGAGAACACCCCCGCGCCGCCAGCCGAGTGGACCGCCGAACCCGAATCCCCCGATCCGCCAGCCGATCTCGCCACACCTCAATTCATCGGTGCGCCTCCCACAACCGAGGAAATTCTCCGCGAGCCCATACTCCTACACGAGCAGGCATCGCCTTTCCCTGAAGAACGCATCCCCCACATGGGTCACCTCGGCCTGCTGGTTCTACTCGTCGCCTTTGGATATATCGGCATATTTATGCTCGTGCCGCTTGCCCTCCACTTCCATCTCTTCGGAGTTACCAGCATCGCGCAAGCCACTACCGATTACCGTTACGCTCTCGGCAGTCAGGCAATCCAGTACATCATCACTTTCGCCGGATGCCTCGTCGTCTTCCCCCTCGTCTGGCACAAGCCATTTTTCGATGGGATCCACTGGCACGGCGCAGCCGCGCTTCAACGCACCGCACGCCTCATCAGCGCCGCCGTACTCTGCTTCTTCGTCGCGATGATTAACGGGGTTCTCATGCCCGGCCCCACCAACGCGCCGATCGACGAGCTCTTCAAAGCACCTGGAGCCGCGTGGATTCTCTTCGCATTCGGCGTCACCCTCGCGCCCTTCTTCGAAGAGATGGCTTTCCGCGGCTTTGTTCTTCCCGCCCTGTGCACCTTATATGACTGGTCCATCGAACACTTCACCGGCGCTCCTCGCCGCCCGCTCGATGAAAACGAAAATCCGCAGTGGTCCCTCTCGGCAATGATCTTCGGTTCCCTGCTTACCAGCGTTCCCTTCGCCCTCATGCACGGCGCGCAGACCAGCTGGTCCCTCGGCCCGTTTCTCCTGCTGATTTTTGTCAGCCTCGTCCTCTGTGCAGTCCGCCTTCGCACTCGATCCCTCGCAGCCAGCACCATGGTCCACTCCTTCTACAACTTCATGCTCTTCTCCTTCATGCTCCTGGGCACCGGCGGCTTCAAGCATCTCGACAAGATGTGAGCAGCGGAATCCCAAATTAACGGTGTCATTCTGAGCGAACGGGGCCCCGAACGTAACAGGGGCCCCAAAGAGCGATTTAGCTCTTTGGGGTAGGTTCGGGGGTGGTAAGCGAAGAATCTGCTTGTGCGTTTCTGGCCGCCATTGAGAGACTCGGAGCTCAGCAGCTAGGAGTTGGAAGCTTTCACTCGTTACAATCGCCTCAATGCCCACTAACGCCCAACAGCTCCTCTCCCTACTCGCCCGCACCAGCTTCAAGCTCGGCCAGTTCAAGCTCTCCTCCGGTGGCACCAGCGACTACTACATCGACTGCCGCACCACCACGCTCCACGCCGAAGGCGGCCGCCTCACCGGAGAGGCAATCCTCGATCTTCTCAACGAGAAAAAAGTCCACGCAGAAGCCGTAGGCGGTCTCACCATGGGCGCCGACCCAATCGTCTCCAACGTCGCTACAGCCAGCGCCTGGCGCGCACAGTCGAATCCGAGCGCACCGCTAATCAATGGCTTCCTCGTCCGCAAAGCGGAGAAAACCCACGGCACCGGCCGCCGCATTGAAGGTTTCTGCCGCGAGGGCGCCCGCGTCATCATCGTCGACGACGTTTGCACCACCGGCGCTTCCACCATCAACGCAATCGAAGCTGCCCGCGAAGCCGGAATGATCGTCGCCGCCGTCGTCTGCATCGTCGAGCGCCAGGAAGCCAACGGCCGCCCTGCCGTTGAAGCCGCTGCGGCGGAAGCGCCCCCTTTCTACGCCTCTTCAGCGCCAACGAGGTCCGCGCCGAGCACGTCCGCCAGCTCGAAATGTCTCGCTGACATTTCCGCCCAAAAAGAATCAGGCCATCCGGGTGTTTGCCCGGATGGCCCGCGAAACTTGTTGCTTTAATTTAATCTAGAAATTCTTTCTATCGAGTTCGGCTCACGCCTTTAACAAACTTCATTGCGGCTTTCGCCTTTAATCTTCCTAATCTATAAACACAATTTTCGATCTTTAGTTGCTGCTCGGAGGCGGCGCGGCCTGCGATGTCGTCGTGCCCTGTCCGTTGCCCACATTGCTCAGTAGCTGCACCTCAACGCGACGATTCTGTTTGCGGCCTTCCGCGGTCGTGTTGGGAGCAACTTCCTTGTCCTTGCCGATACCGATCAGGTAGAACCGGTGCGGCGCGACGCCATACTTCGCTGCCAGGTACTGCACTACCGCATCCGCGCGGCGATTGCTCAAGTCATAGTTATAAGCAGCGGAGCCGACCGAATCTGTCCCGCCTGTAACTTCAAGAATGTAGCTCTTCGCGCTGCCAAGCTGTGCCGCGAAAGTATCGAGTTGTGCCTTGTCGTCTTCGGTCAGCACTGCCTTGTTAAAGCCGAAGTTGACGGTCACGTTCGCCATCGATTTATAGTTATCGAGATTCCTCACAACCGAATCCAGAGAGTCCGCACGGTGCACGGCATCGTTCGCCGCTGTATCCGCATCGCCGGCAGCCTTCGTCGCGTTCTGCGCGTTCTGCGCCGCGCTATCGGCTGAGGACTGCGCCTGCTTGATTCCCGCGGTGGCGCGCTCGTCTACCTCATGCAAGGCGCGATTGTTATCAGCAGTCTTCTGTTCCAACTGGTTAGTGTGGTCGATGATAGGCGCCGTCTGGGATTTCACGTAGTTCTTGGTCGTGCAACCCGTCATGCCCAAGACTGCTATGGCAGCTGCAATCAACAATCCATTTGAATTTTTCATGATCTCCCCATTTCTTTACCGCCTCAGGTTTGCCTGGACCCTTTTTGGGACCACCACCAGGCGGGCGGCGACATTTCGTGTCACCTTCCCAATTGCATTCCTGCCGCCAAACCCACCAAATTCTGCAAGTCATTGCAAATAAGCAATCTATGCCGCTTCTGTGGAAAACAGGCCAAAGTCACCGATCATGTACTTTTTACCCGGTATGGTAAGCTTTGCAGTTTCTATCCCTCAATAAGCTGCCTTTCGCGTCACCCGGTATTCTAGAAATTGACGCTCTCCGCGCCGATCCCTCTCATGGACCTCATCGAGAAAATCCGCCTCCTCCCCACCCAGCCAGGCGTCTATCTGTATAAGAACGCCGACGGAGAAGTCATTTACGTCGGCAAGGCAAAGAACCTCCGTTCGCGCGTTCGCTCCTATCTTCTTGAAGCTTCCCAGGCCAACGCCAAGACGGGCTCCCTCATGCGCGAGGCCGTCGACATCGACTACATCCTTGTCGCCAACGAGCACGAAGCGCTCGCACTTGAAAACAACCTCATCAAGCAGCGGAAGCCGCGCTTCAACATCCTTCTCCGCGACGACAAAACCTATCCCTACGTCAAGCTCACGCTGGCCGATCGCTTCCCCAAGGTCTTCGTCACCCGCCGCCTCCGCAAAGATGGCTCCGCCTACTACGGACCGTACTTCCCCGGCAATCTCGCTTACCGCGTCGTCGAACTCATCCACCGCAGCTTTCTCATTCCCAGTTGCAAGGTCGATCTCTCGCGCTACCATCCCCGCGCCTGCCTGCAGTACTACATCCATCGCTGCCTCGGCCCGTGCGTCGAAGAACTCACCACACCGGAGATCTACAGGCAGGCTGTTCGCGATGCACAGCTCTTTCTCGAAGGCCGTCAGTCTGAACTCGAGCGCTCACTAACATCACGCATGGCCGCTGCCGCCGAAGCCGAACAATACGAAGCCGCCGCCCGCCTCCGCGATCAGCTCTCCACGGTCCACCAGCTCCAGGAAAAGCAGCGCATCGCCACAGTCGAACAAAGCGACGACGCCGACGTCTTCGGCTATCACTTTGAAGACGGCAGCCTCGCCGTCAATCTCTTCCACGTCCGCGCCGGCAAAATCGTAGACCGACGCGAATTCTTCTGGGAAGACCTCCCGGAATTTCCCGCGGCACCGCTTGCTGAAAGCGAAGAAAGCACAAGCAAGGAACTGGGTGCCCCAGGTCTCGCTCCTGAGACCTGGGAATCTGCATGGAACTCCAAAACCTCGGGTGCCCTACCCACGACGAAGTCATGGGTGGGAAAGCAAGACCCCACCTTCAACGCCGGTCAAGTATTCTCCGCTCTCCTCAAACAGCTTTACATCGACCAGCACTACGTCCCGCGCACCATCCTTGTCCCCGTCGACTTCGACGACCGCGAAGCCCTTGCCACGCTCCTTACCGAGCGCATCAACCACCGCGTGGAAATAGCTGTTCCCCAGCGCGGCGAAAAGCGTTCCCTCGTCGACCTCGCCGGACAAAACGCCAAGCAGTCCTACATCCAGCGCTTCCGCGTCCTCGAGCCTTCGCGAAAAGCCATACAGGAATCTCTCGCCGACTCCCTGATGCTTCCCGAACTCCCCACGCGTATCGAGTGCTTCGACATCTCTCACATTCAAGGCGCAGAAACCGTCGCTTCCATGGTCGTATGGGAAGACGGCAAGATGAACAAGTCTGCCTACCGCAAATTCAAAGTCATGACCGTGCTCGGAGTCGACGACTTCGCCAGCATGCGCGAAGTAGTCACCCGTCGCTATAAACGTATCCGCGACGCACAGGAACTCAAAACCGCCCCATCCACGGCCGCGCCCGCGGACATTCAGAACCTGGGTGCCCCATCCATGACAAAGTCATGGGTGGGAAACCACGAACCTTCATCCGCTTTGAAAGGGCATGACTTCAGTCATGCCGCTAAAAATCCACAAGAAGAAGGGGCTTTAGCCCCTGAGGGAAAACCGAGCAAAGAACCCAGTACCATGCCGTCCCTCATCCTCGTCGATGGGGGCCTCGGCCAGCTTCACGCCGCCGCCGAGGCCCTTGAATCTCTCGGCTTCACCTCGCAGCCCCTCGCCTCCATCGCCAAAAAAGAGGAAGTCATCTACCTCTACGGCAACGAAGACGAGCCCGTAGTCCTCGACCGCCGCTCTCCAGTCCTCCATCTCGTGCAAATGATCCGCGACGAAAGCCATCGTTTCGCCGTCGGCTACCACCGCCAGCGCCGCGCCATGCGTGACCGCGATTCAGAGTTGCTCAACATCCCCGGAGTCGGCCAGCAAACCCGCCAACGCCTGCTCACCCACTTCGGCAGTCTCCGCGACGTGCAGCAAGCCACGGCCGACTCGCTAGCCTCCGTAGTTCCCCGCAAAACCGCCGAAACCATCTGGCGCCATTTCCACCGGCAAGAGGAATCCATTGAAGCAATTCCGTCAGAGTAGTTCCAGTACTCTTTCGGCATCCCTCACTTGCCCCAAACCCCTTGGTCGGACCTCTCGAGACTCCTCATGTTCCTTGGTCATTTTGCCGTCGGTTTCGCCTCCAGGCACATAGCTCCGCGCACCTCGGTCGCACTCCTAATCGCTGCGGCGCTCTTCGCCGACATTCTCTGGCCTGTCTTTCTACTCCTCGGCTGGGAGCACGTCCGCATCGATCCGAGCGCAACGCGATTCACTCCACTCGACTTTTACGACTTTCCCTGGTCGCACAGCCTGCTCGCTCTTCTCACTTGGGCGACCGCATTCGCTTTCATTTACTGGCGCGCGACGAAATACAGTATCGGCGCTGCCATGATCTGGGTCGGAGTGCTCAGCCATTGGGTCCTCGACTGGATTACCCATCGGCCCGACATGCCTCTCTATCCCGGCGGCACGCGATTTGGACTCGGGCTCTGGAACTCCGTCGCCGGAACCATGATCGTAGAGTTGGCAATGTTCTCAGTCGGCGTGTTGCTCTATCTCCGCGGTACGCGTGCACGCGATCGAATTGGCTTATATGCCTTTCTCGCCTATACCCTTCTTCTCGTCGTAACTTATGTCGCAGGTCCTCTCAGTGGACCGCCGCATAGCGTCCACGAACTGATCTGGACCGGCATCATCGCAGGATCACTTCTACTTCTGTGGGCATGGTGGTTCGACAGACATCGCGAGCCTCGTCTCGCTAAGGCTAGGAGTTCCCCGTTTTAGCTGTGCGCTCCGATTGCAAACTTCTCGCAGCAAACCGGGCACTCGTGCGCCTTCCCATCGTCAACACTGATCATCCGCGTCCCGCACGAAGGACACTTCCCCTTATGCTCGCCCATGCCCAGCACCGGCCCCAGCAGCGGCGCCATGACTCCAAGCACAATCATTGGCACGCCCAGAAAAATGCCCCACCCGAGGAGGCAGAGCAAAACGCCCGGGAAGATCAAAATCGGGGCTGCGACGAGGCCGAAGTACAAACCGCCAAATGCGCCGCGCGCAGGATGATGCTGGTGCTCGCTTGGGTGTACTTCATGCACAATCGACGCTCCGCAATGCGGGCAGAAGGTCCACGCTATAGCAAGATGAGCTCCGCATTTTGAACAATCTGTGTTCATAGGCCAACCGCTCCTCACGGTTCACGCAGCCGACAGAAGCCATCAACGGCGAAGGCGCCCATCGCCCGCAGCCCGAAACGTACCTCCGCCGCAACACGGTTGCCCGTGACCCGCATCACGGCTTCACGAGAGTCTTCTAAATCCCTGTAAAGCCGAGCCGAAGGCAATTGGCCCCAACCGAGATGGCCGAAGGCAGTTAGCCCCTCGGCAGGTGGCGCACGTGGTGATACCCTCACATCACCGCATGAGCCAACAAGCCTCCGCTGTCCCCAACCAGACTCAAGCTCCCGCTGATCTCCCCCGCGTCCTCGGCGCATCGCAAGCCACCGCCATCGTCGTCGGCACCATCATCGGCAGTGGCATCTTCCTCGTCCCCAGCGAGATGATGCGCGACACCGGCTCCTCCGCGCTCGTCTATCTCGCCTGGATAGTCGGAGGACTGCTTTCGCTCTTCGGCGCCATGACCTACGCCGAGCTCGGCGCCATGCTTCCCTACGCCGGCGGCGAATACGTCTATCTCCGCGGAGCCTACGGCGACACGCCCGCCTTCCTCTACATGTGGACATGGTTCGCCGTGGCCAAGCCCGCCTCCATCGCCGCTGTCACCAGCGGACTCGCACGCACCCTCGGCGTTTTCCCCGCGTTCCACTTCCTCACCAACCACATTGCCGGCACACCAATTCTCTGGTCGCAGATCTTCGCCATCGCCGTCACATGGTTCATGACTGGACTCAACTACCTCGGCATCAAAAAGGCCGGCGACTTCCAACTCGTCTTCACCATCCTCAAGGCAGTACTCATCCTCATCGTTGCCGCGCTCTGCTTCGCATCCACCTCTGGCTCATTTTCGAATTTCTCCACGTCCCTGCCCACCGCTACCGGCGGCTTCAGCGGATTCATGCTCGCGCTCATCGCTACTCTCTGGGCCTATGACGGATGGAACGACCTCACCATGGTCGCCGGCGAAGTCCGCCGCCCCGAGCGCTCGCTGCCCGTCGCGCTCATCGGCGGACTCTTCATTGTCGGTGCGCTCTTCATGGCCACCAACGCCGCTATCCAATACATCCTGCCCGCCGCACAAATCGCCGCCAGCGAACGTCCTGCCGTGTCAGCGCTTTCAGTCGTCGCCGGCCCGCGCGGCGCAGGATTTGTCGCCGCCGCCATGGCCCTCAGCATCTTCGTCACCCTCAACGGCACCATCATGTCCGGCGCGCGCATCCCTTTCGCTGCCGCGCGGGATCGTCTCTTCTTCCGCCAGTTCGCGCATATTCAGCCGCACTTCCAATCCCCATCCACTTCCCTCATCGTCCAGGGATTGCTCTCAACAGTACTGCTGCTTTTCCTGTCGAAATTCCAGCAGCACTTCGAACTCGCCGTCTTCGCCGAGTGGCTCTTCTACATGCTCACCGCCACCACGGTGTTTGTGTATCGCCGCCGACGTCCCGACCTTGCCCGCCCCTACCGCGTCTGGGGATATCCCAGTCCTCCCCGCCATCTTCGTCATCAGCGCCGCTGCCGTCCTCGTCTACAGCTACGCCGGCAACCTCAGAGGCTCGCTGATCGGCACCGCCCTGATCCTGTTAGGACTTCCCGTCCTTTGGCTCGTCCGCAAAATCTACAGACCATCCATTCCCAAGCAAATCGACGACATTGGCAATCAAATAGGATCGTGAGCAGCTTGAAGCGAGAGATGAAAGCGATTTGGAAGCTCCCATATCCGGACTAGGACGCAAAGTACAGGTCGGACTAGACTCATAATCATGGTCGAGGCCCGCCGTTTGCGGATGTTCGTTGTCGCAGCTCTTCTCCTGCCGTCGTTGATAACCACCAATGCGCAAACTTATGCACGCGGAGCGAATGCTCCTTTGTTGGTCGGATACTTTCCGCAATGGGGGCTGTACTTTGCGCAGCCGTACTACGTAAAGGCTCTTGTTACCAACAAAGCCGCGGAGAGACTCGACCAGATCAACTATGCGCAGGCTTCCGTTCGCAGCCGCCGGTGTTCGGTGGCGGATCCCGGTGCAGATCTGAGCATCACATTCACTCGCCAGAATAGCGTCGATGGCCGAGCGGATGATGAGAAATCAAATTTCCGCGGATACTTCCACCAGCTTGAAGAACTGAAGCAGCGTTATCCTCATTTGAGAATCCTGATATCTCTGGAAGGAGACGCTCGCGATTTTGCCTTAGATGCCCAGGCATCAAATCGAAAGGCGTTTGTCGCTTCTTGTATCGACATCTTTCTGCGCGGCCATTTTGGACCCGGCATCAGAAAGCCTGGAATCTTTGATGGATTCGACATTGACTGGGAATCGCCAACCGAAAAGGATGCGGCCAATTTTCGGGCCTTGCTCAAAGAATTCCGGCATCAGATGAACAAAGTTCGTCCCGGGCTGCGGCTGGCTATCGCTGTCGATGAGTCGCCCCAGACTTTCTCGGGCACAGACTTTGCCACGATTGCTCCGCTCGTCGATCAGGTTGGTGTCATGAATTACGACTACATCGGACCGTGGAGCTCGACGACGGGATTGCTGGCGCCTCTTTTCTCCACAGACCAGGATGAACCTGGGAGTGTCGAACACAGCATCGCCAGCTACCAGGCCGTCGGTGTGCCCTCTAGAAAAATACTCATGGGTTTGCCCTTCTACGGCTACAGCTGGACCGACGTGGAACTTGCCAACGGCGGCCTGTTCCAGAAAGGACGTGCCGTCAAAGATGACCACCCCTACAATCACATTCGAAGCGTAGTTCCCAATTTCGATGCCTTTCGGGAGGAGCGGTCACAAGCCCCCTGGCTTTTTGATGGTCGGACCTTCTGGACATATGAAGATCCCGTCTCCGTGCGATTCAAGGCCAGTTACGCTGCAAATCGGCGTCTGGGTGGCGTGATGATCTGGGAGCTTAGTGGCGACACCGCAGATGCTGAGTTGCTTGGCATCGTCTATAGCTCGCTTCGCGAACCCATTGAAGAAGATGTCTTTGCAGAGCACAAACAGAAACATCCCCATGTTAGAGGCTCACCGGCCAAGCTGAAGTAGGCCGCGCCTTTACTTCAGAGGCGGTGGTTTCCCAAAGCCAACCTCTCCGCGCCTGAAGCCGAGAACTTCAACCGTCGATGGCGGCGGATTTTGTCGTGAACCATTACAATCCATAGAGTCCAGGTGCTGCAAAACACAAGCCAATCGCGAATTGACATTTCTCAAGACAACTAGCCAGTAAGCCGCCGAGGTCCCGCAAGGAGACACGCATTGCCCACCATCCAGACCCAGCTATGGCAGAGCCAGAAATTCTCCATCGAACGCATCGAAGATGAAGAGCGAGGCGTGCTCATCTTCAAGTTCAACGGAGGTTTTGCGGCCAACGATATGTACACCGTCCTCAAGCCGCTCGCCGTCGTCAATATCTTCGAGTTCGAACCGGCACCGGGCAAAGAACGGCCCTCCTTGAACATCTTTGACATCACCCAGGTGCCCAGCCTGGATTCCTCGGGTCTCGGCCTCATCATCAGTCACTTCATCCGCTCCCGCGCCAGGGGTGTCCGCGTCATCGCCGTTGGAGTGCGCCCCAACGTCCTTCAGCTTTTCAAATTCACGAAGGTCGACGCCCTGATACCCATGGCCGCGTCAATCGAAGAAGCCATCGCCGCTCCTCGAACCTGAAAAAACTTTGGCTCGACATTGGCCCCTCACGCCCCTTCGAGCGCGCTTCTACGCCGAAGCAAATCCCCTTCCACCCGCTCCCGCGCGCCCGTTACAATCCAAATGAAATGTCCATCACGCAAACAGAGCTCTGGAAAAGCGCCACATTTACGATTGAACGCATTGAAGGCCACGCTCCTAAAACTTTGATCTACCGCGTCACCGGCTCATTCAACGCCCGCGACATGTACGGCTCCATGAAGCAGGTCGCACTCGGCAACATCTTTGACTTCAAGCCGGCTCCCGGCGACGAGACTCCGACATCCCACCTCTTCGATCTTTCCGCAGTGCCGCAAATGGATTCGTCCGCTCTGGGAACGATCGTGAGCCACTTCATCAGTTGCCGCAACAAAGGGATTCGCGTCGTAGCCGTTGCGCCGAGCCCGAATGTCGTGCAGCTTTTCAAGTTCACCAAGGTCGATACGCTCATCCCCACCGCATCTACCATTGAGGAAGCGCTCGCCTCTTGATGCTGACAGCATCGGCAATTCAGTTCTGCCACGCGCGATCGATTCGCGAAAAGCGGAAAGACGCCGGCACCTGAAATGACACCAAAGCCGGCCCAATACCTCATTCGCTTCGATGACCTCTGCCCGACAATGTTGGGCGCCCGATTCGAGCGCTTCATTTCCATCATTGCGCGCTTCGGAGTTAAGCCGATTCTCGCCGTCGTGCCCGACAACCACGATCCGGAACTCAACCGCCAGCCCCCGGATCCCAACTTCTGGAATCGGATGCGATCGCTACAAGCCGCTGGAGCCACGATCGCCATGCACGGCTATCGTCACCTTTGCACCAGCCGCGGCAAATCCCTCCTCGACCTGCATCAGGAAACGGAATTCGCGGGCGTAGAAGAATTGCAGCAGCGCCAGTGGATTCGTTCCGGCCTCGAAATCCTGCGCGCAAACGGCCTCAACCCGCGTCTGTTTGTTGCACCGCGCCACGGATTTGATCGACACACCCTTCGTGCACTTGCCGGCGCGGGACTCGGAGTCCTGTCCGACGGTTTCGCCCGCCGGCCTTTCGTGCGCCACGACATCCTCTGGATTCCGCAACAGCTTTGGGAGCCGGTCAGAAAGAAGGCCGGACTTTGGACCATCTGCATCCACACCAACACCGCAACTCCCGTGCTGGAAGACAAGCTGGAAAACTTCCTTGCTGAAAATGCGAAACGCTTTACCTGCTTCGACAACGTCATTGCCCAGAAACCCAGCGAGCTGCGTTTGAGTGAACGGCTCGCGGAAGCCTTCGCGCTTCAGCGGATATACGTCTCCGCGACGAAAGCCCGCACGTTCCGCACTTCGTAGCGCCACACGCAACCCCAATCCAGCCCTCAGCCAGTCCGGAAGATCCTTGTTTCCTCAGCTTGCTTGCGGCATAACCTGCTTTGACGCAGGGCATTCGACAGGCCCCTGATTTAAACTTGCTCCAAATGCGCGTCTTTGGAATCGACTGTGGAACCGAGATTACCGGGTTCGGCGTTGTGGATTCGGACGATTCCGGCCCATTGCCCCGCATCATTTGTAGAACCTGCGGCGCCATCCGCCTCGTCAAATCCATGTCGACCTCCGAAAGGCTCGCCGAGGTGCACCGCATCCTCTCCACCGAGTTGGAACGCTGGCAGCCGGAAGTCGTTGCGATCGAAGAAGTCTTCTACTCCGTGAATGCAAAGTCCGCGCTAAAGCTTGGACAGGTACGCGGAGTTGCGTTGCTTGCCGCCGCGCAGCGCCGTCTGCCCGTGGCAGAGTACGCGCCGCTGAGTATAAAGTCGTCAGTTGTGGGCTATGGGCTGGCGAAAAAGGAGCAGGTTCAGTTCATGGTGGCAAGACTCTTGAACCTGCCGGAGCTACCCCAACCCGCCGATGCTGCCGACGCGCTGGCCGTTGCCATCTGTCATTTGCATACCGCCCAGACCATATCTCTTCAGGGGGGCCGCCGATGAAGTTCCCATTGTGGCTCGCCATTCTGACCGCGGTGGTCGTACTCCCGGCGCATGCAGCGTCCGATCCGATTGTGCGCGTGGATTTCTCCAACCCCGGTCTCTACCCCGCGCAATGGACTCTGGTGGTTCATCCTGACGGCAGCGGTCACTTTCACGCCGAGGGCGGCAACAAACCAGCCAATGAAAACGACATGGTCCTCCCCGCCAAGGTGGACCGCGACGTGACCCTGAGCAGTGACTTTGCCACCCACATTTTCCAAACCGTTCACAACAAAGGCATTCATAGCGGTAAGTGCGAAAGCCACCTCAAAGTCGCATTTCAGGGAACAAAGAAGATCAGCTACAGTGGTCCCGATGGGGAGTGGGGCTGCGAATTCAACTACTCCTCAGTCAAGGAGATCCAGGGCTTGGGAGACTCCTTCGTGGCGGTTGGGTCGACCTTAATCGAGGGCGCACGGCTTGAGCTACTGCTGCAGCACGATCCCCTCGGCCTCGATAAGGCCATGCAGTATATCGTTGAAGCCTCAGACGATGGTCGTATGCAGCAGATTTGCGCAATTCGCGGCATTCTCGAGCGCCTTCAAGACGATCCGCACGTCATGGAAAGAGTTAGAAAAAGAGCCCGGATGCTGTTGGCGCGCTCCGGTGGTTAAATCGGTCTCAATTAGGAAATTGAACGCGACTTTTCATGCATTTCCGGTGTCTGAATGGTGTGGACTCCTCGCGATGAGAAACTTCCATCGGAGGCGAAGGCGAAAGGGTGGGGGCTCCATGAATAGATTAGACAGGTTCAGGCCAGCCGCCGGCATTCTGGGGCTGGTTTTGTTTTTGGTAGCCGCCGTTTCCGTCATTGCGCAGCAGCAAGATCCAAACATTCGTGCAGCTCGCTTGAGCTTCGTTGAAGGTGCAGTCCAGCTCTCCCAGGGCAACCAGGTTATGGCTGATCCAGCATTGGCCAATACTCCCCTGTTCGAGGGGACCCAGATCAAGGCCAAGGAGGACGGCAAAGCGGAGTTGCAGTTCGACGACGGAAGCGTCGTCCGGCTTTCGCCGAACAGTTCTCTCAAGATTGCGGCACTCCGGCAAGAGGGAGCCGGCACCAAGGCAGAATTGCAGCTCAACAGCGGCCTCGCTTACTTCGAATTTCAGGGCGATGGCTCTGCAAATCCCATGGTTGTGCGCTTCGGCCAAAGCACCGTAACCGCCAGCGGATTCACCGTGCTGCGCGTCAGTCTCGACAATCTTCCGGGCGAGCTAGCCGTATTCTCCGGCAATATTCACCTCGAGCGCGGCACACTCTCACTCGACGTGCATGGCGGCGAAAGCCTCTCCCTGAATGCAACGGATCCCAATCTCTACAACCTAGCCGAGACTATCGAGCCCGACTCATGGGATGCCTGGAACGCCGATCGCGACCAGGAACTAACTTCGCAGGAAGCCACAAGGACCGCTGCGAGTTCCAGCGAGCCTAACAGCAGCAATCCGGCATGGAGCGACCTCGACGCCAACGGCAACTGGTACGACGTTCCCGGCGAGGGTTATGTATGGTCTCCCTCTGTAGCGGCCTCAGGCAATTGGGACCCCTACGGATGTGGCAACTGGGTTTGGACGCCACAGTTCGGCTATATCTGGGTCTCCTGCGAACAATGGGGTTACCTGCCCTATACCACTGGCTATTGGAATTTCTATGCCGGCTTTGGCTGGGGCTGGGCGCCGGGCTACGGCAATCCATGGTGGTGCAGGGGTGGATGGGGTTGGAACGTGGCGAGCAGCCCGGTCCGTTATGAACCACCGCATCGTCCACACGGAGGTCCCGTCAAGCCGCCCGCCGAGCCGATCCATCACGGTGGTTCCTATCAACCCAACCCCGTAATTGCGGTCAATCGCATTCCGCGTGCACCGGGCGCAAATCCTGTGCACGTTGTCGGCAGACCAATCATGATCGGTGGAAACACCCTTCAGCCGCTCAGGCCGTTATCGCCTCGCCAGACCTACAACCCGTCCGGCGTTTCGGGTTTTAGAGGTTCCAATACGGGCTACGGAAGTCTGAGTCATGGCAATCCCGTCTACGGAGTCCCTGCCCGTCCGGCAAATCCCGGACTTGGCAACACAACAAGATCCGGATCCGGCTATATTCCATGGGCTAACTCACCCACGTACCAGCCGGGCACGAATCGCCCGAGCACGTATCCGGCACCAATCGCGCCGGGAGGCTCCTACCGTCCCATCGCGCCGGGGGGTGCCTACCATCCAATCGCGCCCGGCGGTACCTATCATCCTCCAGCCGCGGGTGGAGGATACTCAGGCGGAGGCTCGGTGAGCCGTCCATCCGGTGGAGGCGTTTCGGCTCCTCATGTCAGTCCTGGAGGAGGTGGCGGTGGCCGCGTTAGCGGTGGCGGTGGTGGCGGTGGCGGTCACGTTGGCGGCGGTGCAGCGCCTGCACCCGGAGGCCATCACTAGCATTCATCTCAATCAGCTTCAGGAGCCACTTCGTTCGTCGGAGTGGCTCCTTTTGCATTGAGGAACCTCCACAACGCAGCCAACGACTCAACAGAGACAGCTTCGGCGCGCGCCCTCGAATCAATTCCAGCATTCGCCAGCGCATCCACAACGAGTGCTGCATCGATTCCCGCCGCGCGCAAATTATTCGCCAGCGTTTTCCGCTTCAAAGCAAACACCTGCTTGAGAAACTTGAGAAATTCCCCTCGATCCAATTCAAGCTCCTGGAATCGCGGAGCAAATCGCCAGCGAAACACCGTTGAGTGAACCTCCGGTGGCGGCGAAAATGCGCTGGGAGGCAGCGAGAACAGCCGCTCCACCGGTCCATGCATCTGCACGGCGACAGACAGCAAGCCGTAGTCGCGCGAGCCCGGCTCCGCCGCTACGCGATCGGCCACCTCGCGCTGCACCATCAGCACCGCCCGATCCAGCGCGTCCGCATTTTCCGCCAGCTTCAACAGAATCGGCGACGTAATGTAATACGGCAGATTCCCAACCACGACAAGCTTCTGTCCAGCCGCAACAGAAGCTCCCTTGAAATCGAAGGAAAGCACATCGACCGTCTCAATCTCCACGTTCGACGCACGGCCGCCTATTCCCCGCTCACTTCCGTCGACTGAAAACTCCGCAGACAGTCCAGCGGCAAGCTCTGGATCGACTTCAAGCGCCAGCACCTTGCCAGCACTCTGTGCAAGTTCCCGCGTAATCGCGCCCATGCCCGGGCCGATCTCCACAACAGTGCGGTCGCTGCAATCACCAAGCGCCGCAACGATGCGCCGAATCGCTTGCTCATCGCGAAGAAAATTCTGACCCAGTCTGGATTTGGAGGGCACGCATTGATGTTAGCCGACCTGGGGTCCTGTCTCGGCACCCGGAAAGCGCTCACTCCTCGTTCTTGATCACAGCCAGATGGAAAGTGCGTCGTTGCGCAAACCCCAATTTCTCATAGAGCCGAACCGCGGGATTGTCGGCGAATGCGTGCAGAAACGGCGTGCGGCCCGCTTCAACAATCTCCCGCATTACTTCGCGCATAACCACCCCACCAAAGCCACGCCCGCGCGCATTGGGATGTGTGCACACCGCGCTCACCTCGACAAATCCGGGAACCCGCGTCCGCTGTCCCGCCATCGCCAGCAGGCGATCGCCTTCGAAGATGCCGTAGAAAATTCCCAGCTCATGTGTCCGTTCGCGAAATGGCCCCGGCTCGGTAAGCGTGGCAAGTTCCACCATTGCCGGAACGTCGGCGCTTCCAAGCCTTCGCAACGTCAGATCCGCAGAAATCGCGCCGACCCATTCCAACCGCGGTTCCCGGCAAATCATCTGCGTAAGAATTCCGCCACGAAACAGGCTCCAGTCTTTTGGCAAAGCAGGTGGATCATGCAGGAACAAACCGAGCAGCCCCTTCGGCCCAGCGAGAGACCCAAGCGCATCGTAGCTCGTCTGCGATTGATCGGGTGCCCCAGCCAGGGGGCCAATCGCTGCCGGATAGCGGCGAGCCGGTCCCTCGCCCAGTGCCAGTGGCGCATGCTCTGTCAGCAGAGCATTCAAAATCGGATTATCGAGCAGCGCTTCGTTAGCGAACAATCGCGGCAAGTCAGCCTCGGAGGCCACAGCAGAGTCAACATCGGGAACGGACATATCTCAAAGATGATCTTGCCGCACAGAGAGATGCGGAATCCTCAGTGCGAGAATCTGCGTCAAAGCAGGAGCGTGTAGACTTGCCGGTTGGCTGCGGTCTGCCTTGGAAAACGATCGAGTCGATTTCCGAGGCCGAAAGAATTCAGGAGAACAAACGATGCAGATTGTCTTTGCCGCGTCAGAGTCCATTCCGTTTGCGAAGACGGGCGGGCTGGCCGATGTAGTCGGTGCGTTGCCCAGAGAGATCTTAAAGCTGGGTCACGAAGTTACAGTCTATCTGCCTCTATACGCAGCAGTTCGACCTCATCTCCCCGGCGAGCCGAAGTACGCAATGCGGTCCATCACCATCCCCTTTCCGCATGGCAACCGCTTCGTCGGAATTGTGGATGGCGGCGAACGCGATGGGGTAAAGTTCTACTTCGTAGATTGCCCTGAAATGTTTGATCGTCAAGGGATTTATGGCAACAACGGCGACAGCTACGGTGACAACTCCGAACGCTTCGGCCTCTTCTGCCGGGCAGTTCTGGAAGCAACCAAAATCATCGGCGTTCCCGACATTTTCCACGTGCACGACTGGCAGGCGGCGCTGATTCCTGTCCTCCTTCGCACCGTCTACAGCGCTGACCCCTTGCTCAAGAACTGCGCCACGGTCCTGACAATTCATAACGCCGGATACCAGGGCTGGTTCCCGCCGGCAACGACAGAACAACTCCTTCTCCCCTGGGAACTCTTCACCTACGACAAGCTCGAACATTACAACACCTTCAACTTCCTTAAAGGCGGCGTCGTCTACACCGACATGCTCACCACGGTGAGCCCCAAATATGCAGAAGAGATTCAGACTCCGGAATTCGGAAGCGGTCTCGACGGCGCAATTCTCCGGCGCAGTGCTGACCTGCGCGGCATTTTGAACGGCGTGGATTACACAGAATGGGATCCTGCGACCGACGGCAATCTCGCAGCGCACTACACGCCTGTCGATCTCGCGGGCAAGCTCGATTGCCGCAAAGATCTGCTCCACGCCTTCGGCCTCGAAGTCCCTGAGCAAACGCCCGTCATCGGCATCTGCTCCCGTTTCGCTTCGCAAAAGGGCTTCGACCTGCTTGAGCAAGTTTCCGGGCGCCTCGCGGAACGTGACATGGCCGTCATCGCTCTCGGAACAGGCGAACCTTACTACGAAAAATTCTTCCGCGACTTTGCCTTTGCAAATGCGGGCCGCTTCGCCGTGCAGATCCGTTACGACGACGCCCTGGCCCACAAAGTCGAAGCTGGCTCCGACATCTTCCTCATGCCCAGCCGCTTCGAGCCCTGCGGCCTTAACCAGATCTACGCCCTCAAATATGGAACTGTGCCTGTAGTGCGCGCCACAGGCGGACTCGACGACACCGTCGAGGAATGGAATCCTGGCCTCAACACCGGCACCGGATTCAAGTTCGAGCGCTATGAGGCGCAAGCGCTCCTCGACGCCATCGACCGCGCACTTGCCGCCTTCTACGACAAGAAACAATGGGCCCAACTCATGCAAAACGGTATGGCCCAGAACTTCAGTTGGGATAAGCCCGCGCGCGAGTATGTAGCAGCCTACGAAGAAGCAGCGCGTAAGCGCTCCTGAGTCCGGCCGCCAATTTCAATCGAATTTCTGAAACTTGTTTGGACCAGGAGTTACGCGCCCTGTCCCAGCACCTTCGGCACATCAATACCAAGTGCCGTCGCAAGGTCGTGCTGGTGCTCCTGCTCCTGCGAGATGATCGTGCGCAGTTGCTCGGCCAGCGCGTAGTGGCCCAGCGCCTCAGCCTGTTTCACCCGCTCGCGATAGTTCTTGATTGTCACAGTCTCGTTATCCAGATCGAAGCGCAGCATCTCTTCCGGCTTTTCTGAGAGCTTCACTTCTTTCGGCGTCGCGGTGGGCATCCCGCCAAGGTAATCAATCTGATCGGCAATGATCAGCGCATGCTGCAACTCTTCGCCGGCATGCTTCTTCAATTCGGCCGCAATGTTCATCCATTGCGCGCCCTTCAGCACGTTGCTGTAGACGGTGTAAGCGATGATCGCCTGGTACTCGCGCGCTAAGTCCTCGTTGAGGTCCTTGATGAGACCTTCGATGGCCTTATCGGTCTGCTTCGAATCTTGGCTCTGAGTTTTTGCTTCGGGCATGAGACTTCCTTTTCCGTCCGATTTTGCAGTGGGGCTGCGTAGACATTTGGTCAGATGCCGGGAACTGCGTGAATGTTGGTTGGGAAGCAGTATTCCCGCAACGGAGTGGCCCCGCCAAGCCAACCGAATCCGCAAGCCGCAGCATCCAACGTGCGTGATGTAAACGAGGTAACCCAGCCCGCACGAGGTAATCCATGATCCGGAACTTCCTAGCCGCGCTGCTATGCGCGTGTCCCTTGGTTTGTTTTTCCCAGTCCCTTTCGCCAACCTTTAACAACCCGCCCAGTTTTTCAAGCAGCAATCACCTCCTCGACCTTCTCATCATCGCCCGGCCTGACACGATCCATCTCGGAACCTTCAGTCCCACCGCGTGGATCTACGAAGTCTGCCAAACTTCCGTCGCCGCCGATGATCAATGTCCCTCGGACTCGCGAACTGCGGCCTCCTATGCGGGCGTCATTCTCCAATTGCAGCCCGGAGATCACCTGCGCATGAAGCTCGTCAATCATCTGCCGCCCGCGCCCTCTGATGCGGAGTCTGCGCACGGGCCCGACGCGATGATGAACGAGATGCTCATGGCCAATCCCACCAACATCCACACCCATGGCCTCATCGTTGAACCCCGCAAAGCGGACGAGGCCGACCCCACCTATGGCGACTATGTCTACGTCGTCGGTTATCCGTCAGGCAAGCTGCCGCCCATGGTCGACCCCGATCTCACCGCCACCGATCAACCTATCCAGTACGACATCTACATCCCCACCAATCACCCTTCCGGCATGTTCTACTTTCACCCTCACGTACATGGGCTGGGCGTCAACCAGATCTCCGAGGGTCTCGAAGGCATCCTCGTCATTGGCTCAATTCAGGACGAAGCATCAACGACAAATAATTTCACGCTGCCGCCTAATTACTCCGTACGCTATATGGACCTCCGCGACATGCAGGTGCTGCCCAATGGCGAGGTTCAGGATCAGGAAGAAGCCGAGTTCTGCGCACCGCTCCCGCAGCGCGGCGAAACCCGCGAAGGATCCTGCGACGGCCAGAATCCACCGATGGCGTCGCCGGATCCCGGACCGAGCTTCGCCGGAGGCAAGTGGTTCTTTACCCTCAATGGACAGGTCTATCCAACCCTCCACGTCGATCGCCAGAATGGCGAGGTGTGGAGAATGCTGAATGGCGCCGCCACCCGCGCATACGACCTGACGATCCAAAACGATCAGAACCATGCGCCGGTCCTCTTTCAGGTTTTGTCGCTCGATGGCGTTGCCCTCGCGCCAACCGCCGGCACTGACGTGACGCGAATGGGAACCGGAGGGCGCTTCAAGCCCGTTCCATGCCCCGGACCAAAGCAGCCTCATCGCCTCTCTGAACCGGTGTGCGCCACGCACCTGGTCATGTATCCGAGTTCCCGCGCCGACATCTTTCTTGGCGGTTTCCAGCCTGGACACCTGACTTCCGCAACCTTCCTCACAACCGATCTCAGCACCGGTCCCGCGGGCGATGACTGGCCGTCCGCAAAAATGGCGCATCTCGTCTTTTCCGGAAGCGATTCAAAGGCCGTCAATGCATTAAACGTAAAACCGGCGGTCTCGACAGCTGCTCTCAGCAAAAGGCGCCCTCGGCGGTCCAGTAAATGCCATGTATCCCGGAATGACTCAACCGATTCCGATCGCAGATGCCAGGCAGATCGCTGCCGGAAAAACTTCCTCGCTGCCCGTGCCGCTGAATGCCGAAGCCACACAGCAGGTGCGGGCGCTCACAGTGCCGCAGATACAGAAGTTCGTCGCGCGCCTCGCAAACCAATCGAAACCCGTAGCGTCCATCTCGTCCGCCACCTGTGCCGCACTTCCAGCCGGTCATCATCGCCGTGTATTCTTTGGTGTTCCCTCAACGAACCCCGACGGCTTCGGCCTTGGCTACGAAGAGGTGGATGCGCACGGCAATCCTGTCCCCGGCACATTTGAAGACATCTCAGCCTTCAACCCGGCATTCATCAACGTGTGCCTCCCACTCGCTCCCGGCAATCAGACAGCGACCGAAATTTGGGAACTGGTCAACACGGCAAGTGAAGCGCACAACTTCCACATGCACCAGACCAAATTCCTTGTGCTTCCCAAAGGCGCGCCCGTCGGCGATGGCGGAGCAATGATGGACAACGTGCCCCTTCCCAGCGGAAGCGCATCCTGTGATGGATCGGTAATGAAATGGCGTGACGGCACATGCAAGGTGACGCCGGTGCTCGTGTCGATTCCCTTCTCCGAAATTGGCGACTTTGTCTATCACTGCCACATCGGCGAGCATCAGGACGGCGGCATGATGGCTCACATTCGCGTCATCGCGAATCCGTAAATCGTCGCAGTCAACCCACCGCAAACCGCAGATCATTTTTCCGGAATCACCGGCAGAATGATCTGCGACGGGTGCTTCGCGTCGAGATAGATCGTGTTGTGCGCCACCTGCGTCCGCCGATTGTCGTTCAGGGCCTCGCCCGTGTTCGGATTCACATCGAAGCGCGGAAAATTACTGCTCGAAATATCCAGCCGTATCCGATGCCCCTTCTTGAACACCAGCGAAGTCGGGTACATTTCGATCGTGAACTCGTAAGCCTCGCCCGGCTTCATCAGTTCCGCTTTGCCCGGCCCACCGCGATACCGCGCTCGAACAATGCTGTCCGCGATGTTCAGATCCACACCATTCGGAAAATCCCCATTTGGTGGATATTCATCCACCAGCTTCGCCGTAAAGTCCGTATCCAGCGCATCCGACGAAGCCCATAGCTTCACCGCCAGCCGTCCCGTCACTTCCACATCTGAATCCAGCGGCGCGGTCTGAAACACCACGACATCGTTCCTCGCCGAAAGCGGCCGCGTGTCCGGACACAGCCAGAAATCCGCACGACACCGCTGATCCGCCGCTCCCTGGAACATCAACGTTCCCTGCGAAGAGACATTTCCCCCAATCGTCGGCATCGGATTCTTCGGATCGAACTGATACGTAATCGGCGCATCCTCCGTCGGCTTTTCCGCCGACAACACGCCCTTTGCATGCAGGAAGTACGGCGTATAGACCGTGCGCGCGAGTGGCCACTCCTGTTCCTCGCGCCAGTGCCCGCCCACAAAGATGCGTCCCTCCGCGGTCTTGTGCGCATCGCCGCCGCCCATCACGTAAATGCGCACCGGCGGCTCACGATCCACTCCGTTGTCCACACCCTTCAAAAAGTGATCGAACCACCGCAGATGAAATGCCGGCAGATCCAGCGCGGCATCGTCGGTAAACTGTGCCTCGCCCGCGTAGTTCAAATT
This sequence comes from uncultured Acidobacteriaceae bacterium, assembly GCA_963738035.1. Taxonomy (GTDB): domain Bacteria; phylum Acidobacteriota; class Terriglobia; order Terriglobales; family Acidobacteriaceae; genus Telmatobacter. The sequence continues at coordinate 8,911 of CAVTVB010000020.1, read as the reverse complement.
CTCGCTGCTGTGAATCCACGGCCCCACAATCAGCCGCTGCAGGCTCTTCTTCGACTTCCGCAACTCAACAAAATTCAGATTCGCAACCGGTGTTCCCCACGAGTCATACCAGCCCGTCGTGTGATACTCCGGCACGTCCTTGTACTCGGCCAGGTGATCCACCACGCTCGATCCCGCATTCTTCCAGAAGTCGTCGTAGTCCCCGTGGCTCATCGCTTCAATCAACCACTTCTCGTAGTCCGGCGCAAACTTCAGCGGAGTCGTCCCCGGCCGCAGCGGCAAATTACGCACATACTGCCGCACATCATTCCCCATTTCCACCAGCGCCTTCGCCGCCGCCGGGTCCAGAGCCGCCCGCTTCGCCGCCACCAGGTCATCCGGCGTTCCCGTCGCATTGCCCAGCGTGAACACCCAGTTGAAAAAGCGCAGTTCAAACGCGCCGTTATGCCGAACCCCATATTGCCCAAAATCCGACATCGCATTCCGCGGAATCATTGCCTTCAAATACGGAGCATTTGCAATTGCCATCGCATGTTGCGTGGCCCCCGCATACGATGAACCAAACGTCCCAATGCCGCCGTCACACCACGACTGCGCCCCAATCCACTTCGTCGTATCGAAGCCATCCGCCGGGTCGGTCGCCAGCGCCATCCAGTGCCCTTCTGACTTGTACCGGCCGCGCACATCCTCCAGCACCAGCACATACCCGTGCGGAACAAGAGCTGAAGCGGTGACGCTGGCTCGCTCCTTGTTGTAAGGAGTCCGCATCAGCAGCACCGGAAACTTCCCCTCCACCGCCTGCCCATCCCGCGCTGGCCGATAAATATCCGCCGCAAGCTTCACGCCATCGCGCATCGGAATCATCACATCCCTGCTCTCGACAATGTCGTAGCTCTCCGCGCTCTGTGCGTGCAATGCGCAGCAAGCCAGCACCACAAGAAAACTCACAACCACTCTATGAACGTGGAAAGACAAACCAGCCCTGTTATTCGCCATTGCGACAACCACTTTCTGCGCATACTGAAATTCAAAACGGCGCGGGGAATGTCTCGAATTGTAACGGAGCGATCCGGCAACTCTGCCCCAAACGCAACAACGGCCCGGGATGACTCCCGAGCCGTTGCCGGTGATCTGTTGGGATTGGACTAAGGCCATCGCGCTGCCGCGAGTGCCAGTGACCCGGCCGGTAGATTCTCATCCGCCGGGGCAAATCTGGGGTCTTGGGCGCGATGCCCTAGGCCTCAGTCACCTCACGTAAGAAACTACTGGAACAATCATTTTGCATAGGCTGGATCAACCTCCTTTCCCGTGTAGCTTCACGCTAACCCGGAAAGCAAAAATCGTCAACCCGGACCTCAAAGCAGATCCGCACCGATTATTCCCGACCCCCCTTGGTCCCTGGTCGATCATCCTTGCCCTACCGCCCGCTACACTTGAAAGTGCCATGACCGACAGCGCCCCCACCCCTCCCATCGCTCGCAAAGACCGCAAGGAAACCATCCTCCACGGCATCACCCTCGCCGACGATTACGCATGGCTCCGCGACAAGGACAATCCCGAAGTCACCGCATATCTTCAGGCCGAAAACGCCTACGCCGAATCCCTCACCGCGGACCTTGCTCCTCTGCGCGACAAGCTTTACAACGAGATGCTCAGCCACATCAAGCAGACTGACGAGTCCGCCCCTTACCGCGAGGGCGACTGGTGGTACTACGTCCGCACCGAAGAGGGAAAACAATACTCCATCTTTTGCCGCAAGAGCGGCACCACTATTTCTCCCGAAGGACCTGAGCAAATCATCCTCGACGGCAATCAACTCGCCGAAGGTCTCGCCTTCTTCGCCATCGGCGCCACCGACATCTCCGACGACGGCCGCTGGCTCGCCTACACCGTTGACACCACCGGCTTCCGCCAATACACCCTCCGCATCAAAGACATCGAATCCGGTGAAACCCTCCCCGGAGAAGTCCAGCGCGTAGGCTCTGTCACCTGGGCCGCCGACAACAAAACAGCTTTCTACTCCGTCGAAGACGAAGAGCAGAAGCGCCAGTTTCAGCTTTACCGCCACACACTGCACACCCCTCATTCCGACGACATCCTCGTCTACCAGGACGACGATGAGCGCTTCAACATTGGCGCCGGCCGCACCCGCGATGGCAAATACATCGTGCTCGAATCCGCCAGCCACACCACCACCGAGTGCCTCGTCCTCCCCGCCGATCAGCCCACCGGCGAATTCACCATCATCAGCCCGCGCGAAGAGGAGCACGAATACGCTGTCGATCACCGCAACGGCCAGTGGTTCATCCGCACCAACGACCGGGGTCGCAACTTCCGCCTCGTCACCGCTCCCGTCGATGCACCCTCACACGAAAATTGGGTCGAGCGAATCCCTCATCGCGACACCGTCATGCTCGAAGACATCGACCTCTTCGCCAACTTCTTCGTCGCCTGCGAACGCGAAGACGGACTGCCCCGCCTGCGACTCTGGAAGTTCCAGAACCCGAACCCAGACCAGAACCCCGAAGCCAACCCATACGGCGAAATCGCCTTCCCCGAGCCCGCCTACAGCGCTTCACCCGGCATCAACCGCATCTGGGAAACAACCACCTTTCGCTACGGCTACCAGTCCCTCGTCACCCCCGGTTCCGTCTTCGAATACAACATGGACACGCGCGAATCCGCGCTGCTCAAGCAGCAGGAAGTCCCCGGCGGCTTCGATCGCACCCTCTACGCAAGCGAGCGCATCCACGCTACCGCAGCCGACGGCGTTCAAGTTCCCATCTCCCTCGTCTACCGCCGCGACAAATTCGCGAAAAACACCAAATCTCCGTTGTATGTCTATGGATACGGCTCCTACGGTTACTCGCTTCCTCTCGGCTTCAGTTCCAACCGTCTCTCTCTGCTCGATCGCGGCGTTGTCATCGCCTACGCCCACATTCGCGGCGGCGGCGACCTCGGCAAACCCTGGCACGACGCCGGAAAAATGCTCGTCAAGCGCAACACCTTCACTGACTTCATCTCTGCCGTCGAACACCTCACCGCCAACGGCTATGGCGACCCTGCCCGTGTAGCCATCGAGGGCGGCTCCGCTGGCGGTCTTCTCATGGGCGCCGTCTCCAACCTCCGCCCCGACCTCTTCCGCGTGGTCCTCTCTCACGTTCCCTTCGTCGACGTCATGAACACCATGCTCGACGCGTCCCTCCCGCTCACCGTTCCCGAATACGAAGAGTGGGGAGACCCCAACGAGGAGACTTACTTCAAATACATGTTGAGTTATTCGCCATACGATAACTTGAAGGCTGTAAGCTATCCCACGATGTTAGTCAAAACATCGCTCAACGACAGCCAGGTCATGTACTGGGAACCCGCAAAATACGTAGCCAAACTCCGCACGCTGAAAGCCGACAAGAACCCGCTCCTGCTTGTCACCAACATGGAAGCCGGCCACGGCGGCGCCAGCGGCCGCTACGACTACCTGAAAGAGATCGCCTTCGACTACGCCTTTTTGCTGCGAGAACTAAGTTTGCTGAGCTAATATCCAGCCGCAAAGTTCGCAACAAAAATTGACAGTGTCATCCTGAGGGAACGGGGCCCCGAACGTATTTCCGTTCGGGGGTGGTGAGCGAAGGATCTGCTTTTCTTAGGACTGCGCGTGACACTAAACATCCTGCAGTTAATTGCCGGTGTTCAGCCACGACCGATGCGCCCACAGCCCCCTAACCACGGATCGACCCGCTAGCGCAATAAAAGATCAAAAAAACAATTTCAGTCCTTCCAACCAGACCGCCTTAAAGAAATCGCTGTCGATTGCGCATTACTCCTGCGAGCACTCGGAATCGTATAATCCAATGCATCCCTTCAGGAGACGCCTTGGACATGACACGACAACTCCTCGTCGTCTTCTGCCTGTGCTCTGTTGCGCATCCACAAGCCTCACCATCTCTTGATCAGGTCTATTCCTTCGATCCCGCGGTCGTTCATTCTCCAGTTCTGGTCCAGGCACCTGAGTCCGAAATGCCCGAACAGGCACGACGGCAACAATTGGACGGCCTTTGCGCTCTTGCCATCGTTGTTGACAGAAAGGGCCTTCCCAAAAACTCGCGCATCATTCGCTGCACCGACCATATCTTTGAGGAGAACTCCTTGAAGGTTCTGAAGAAGTACAGATTCATACCCGCGACGACCGTGGCGAAGAACAAACCAGTGCCCTTCAGCATGCACATCGAGATTAGCTTTGGATTTGGGTCGAATCCCAGACCGGTTCCCTTGGCTCGGCCGCGTATCAAAATTGGGTTTCTCGTACCATCACATCCCACCTCATCAGGAACTGACAGTATGGGGACCTACGCGCTCTCGCGTGACTTCGACCCTCCCAACGCGTTCCCGAAGATACAGCGCTTTGCGAATGCGGCCTTTGCCCGCGCTGCATTCTCCTTGGAGGACGGTGCCAGTTGCATCGCTGCTCTCACAATTGACGAGACAGGTCACCCAACAGATGTACAGATCGCAAGATGCGACGATCCCTCTCTCGAGAATCCCGTGCTCCGTTCCTTATGGAAGTCGCAGTTCTCGCCGGCGATCCTGAATGGGAAACCCGTTTCGGTGCGTACATCTATTCACGTGGTTTGCGAGGGCTTTGAAACGCCAACCACTCCGTAGGGCCGGCGGCAATCTCGATAGATCAGGTCAGCCGCGACTGATGCGCCCACAACCCCAGCCCCGGATTGGAAACAAAAAACAGCTCCTCCCCATCCAGCCTGTTATAACCATGCGATAACTTATCCGGGTTATAGTGCTCCGACATCGCCGCATAATCGCCGTACTTGAATCCCACACCCTCAATCTCGTCCCGGCTGAGTTGCCCCGGGCACCACGTAATGGTGAACCGGTCCTCCGACGACCCATGAATCAGGTGCGCCGCCGCGCCCAATTCCGCCGCAAGCTCTGCATTCGCTTCCACCGCGGCCAGCGTCGCCGGCGTCCCGCGATACCCATACTTCCGAATCAGCCCGTCAATGCACTTGTCCTCGCCAAACTCCCTTACAGCCGGAGCAAGAACAATCAACTCCGCGCCGTCCGCCAGCGCCATTCGGGTGCGATACACCGCCTTGTTCCCGAGCCACGTCGAATGAAATTCATGCGGATCGAGATAAACCACCGCCTTCTTGATCGGCTCCGCAACCAGCTCGAAGTTCACCTTCAAACTAAGCTCCGCCGCGCGATGGAAGCACTCCACATCGTCTCCAATAAACAGCCCCCGCACCGCCAGCCCTCCATCCACGCGCCGACCCACGACCGTCTGCACATACACAATCGGCAGCTCGCGCAAGAAATGATCAGAAGCATAATTCAGCACAGCGCGCACTGGATTGTCGGCGCGCCCCATGATGCGCTCCATTCCATAAACAGCGCCCAGATAGTGGCTCAGGTTGATTCCCTGCCTTCCGCCCGCGCCCACAAGAATGTTCTTGTTGTAGTTCGCCATCCCGATCACTTCGTGCGGCACAACCTGCCCGATCGAGAGAATCAGATCGAACCCGCCGCGCGAAATCAACTTGTTCGTTTGCGCAGGCCAAGCGAACTTCAGCTTCCCCTCCGACTGCTGATAGATGAAATCCGCCGGCACTTCACCAAGCGTCTCCACATCTGTCCGCCAGTTGTGAACCCGGAACAACTCGTGCGGAACGCCCGGAAACATGTGGTCCATTTGCGCAGCCGTCATCGCCGCATGTGTTCCAAGCGCAGGCAGCACGGCCTTCAGCCGATCGCCGAAATATTCCCAGGCGGCGCAGGTCAACATCCCCGCCTGCGAATGCAGCCGCGTAATATCCGGCGGCACCGCGAGCACTCGTTCGCGCTGCCCCAACTTCCCTATGCTCTCCGCAAGCAGTTCACTTAAGCGCTGGGGGCTCAGGTCAACATCTACACCGCCAACTGCACATAGCATTCCCATGCGCTCAACTCTATCCCAAATGAGCCCTCGCGGCACTTCACTGTCGCCGCGCATGCCCGCCCCCGAAACAACTTGAGGCCCTGCCGCCGATCGAATAATTTTGAAGAAAGGATGGTCGACTGTGGGGGACATGCGCGACAGCGACGGGGTATCCTAGAGACAATCTATGCCTAGAATGAAAGTGGTTCCCTCAATCAAACCGTGTGAAGGCGGCTTCGAGACGGAGGTTCGAGCCGTCGAGTCATTCTATAAATGGCGGAAAAGGTATAGAGAGATAGGCGACGCCTACATAGAGGCCATTCAACTTGGCCTGGCAACTTTGGAAGGCGATCCATCCGGAAGACTGTCCTTCGTCAAAAGGTCCCTCAAACTCGAAGCCACAGTAGAGACAGAGGTCCTGGAGCAGCATCGCTTCAGACGCTATTAGTCGTCGAAGCGCCCCCAGAGAATTCCGGAGTTTGAGCCGCTTTGCGGGCGTCCAAGCCCGCAGGCGAAATCCTGACCGAACCCTGAACTACGTGAAGGGAAAAGGAAGGACCTGCGAAGGAATGGTGGGCAGTGAGGGACTCGAACCCCCGACTTCCTGCTTGTAAGGAATACCCACAGCATCTGTACAGGCTTGTACTCACTTCGAAGGAGCTTTATTATCGGTGATTCTGCGAATTGGATTCGAAGCCCATATAAGCCCATCTAGACCGGTACCCGCTACAGTATCCGCTACAGCGGGAATCGCTTTATCGCTGTCCGAGCTTGCAATTGCGCCGTTCATATCCCCGCCATGAAATCTACGTACTCATGAAGGGTGGGTTATAGCTCCTCGACGTCATCGTCCAATGTCCGGGCTGGTCTTCTTGACGCACTTGGCAAGCGTTTAGCCTGTTCAGGTAGCAGGTAGACGGCCTTGATGAGATGTTCGACGACATCGAAAGCGAGATTCAGTTCATCTCGTGTGTGAGCCTTCACCTCGTGGGCGGCCTTATTACCCATGAACCTTAAGTCGTGGAGGATGTCTGCTTCTGTTTGCGTAATTAAGTTAAGCGTGACAAGTCCGCCAATTTTCTGGGCGAGGTCTCTCCCCGGGGCCCCCTTTTCATTGCAGACAGTCTCGACTATCGCCCGAATACCGATACCGGTCAGAACTGCTAAACCTTCCATTAGCGCTGATCTCGTTTCCTCATACACCTTTGCGAGATCGTACGGTAGGTGATAGAGATCGCGGAGTGGAGGGCGTCCCGCTATCCGACCAGGAAACAAGGTCGTGGTCGTAATGGGTTGACCTTCCAGATCAGTGTGCTCACTGTTTCTGCTTTCTCTACAGAAACTCAACGTTTTGCAGCCTCGGCACCGGATCGAAAGGTAATCATCAAAAACGTAGATGTCACCATCGGGATCATGATCGGAGGCAGCGACATCCGCCAGAATATCGTGCTCGGTCAGCCTGCCGCATTCGCCGCAAACGACCACGACAGTCTTACCCTTGCGCTCCCCGAGCTTGATTCTGGCAGTGTGACTCATCAGATTTTCGCAGTGGCTTCGATTGTACGCTCGGCGCCTGTGCCGACCTTTTCGTGAGACGCTGGATGCTCATGCGGCCCAGGCGCCATCGCCGGAGAGTCCTAGATGGTCTTCGTTGCGAAGTTGCTGGATTCTCTGAATCAGAGTCTCTTTGAATTCGATCAGTCCGGGGAGATCGGGGTCGAGGCCTGGGGTTTGCTCGACGTGTTCGAGAATGGCGGAAAGCGTGTGGGTAAGAAAGATGGTTGTTGCTGCCCTCATAACTGCGCACCTCTATCTCGGTGCGGGGGCTGCATCGCTTTGAAGTCTTTCAAGTTCGCGCAATGCAGCCTCCAGCACCTTTAGGCGTTTGTGGAGAAGCCGGCTAGATTCAGAATTAGAGCAAATGGCAGGCTGCTGGTCGTCGCCTGGAAACACCACGTGGGCAGTAAAGAGAACGTCATTTCGAGCCTGCCGCGCCATGATGTTCAAAGATGGTCACACGAAAGTTGTACGTGGGGATGTGCGATAAATCACAGCAGGTCGAGGCGGTCTAGGATGTCGGCGAGGCTCTTCTATCTAGCTCTTTATCTAGTTGGGATGTATCTATGGTCTTTTCGCGGGGTGTCTTGCTGGCGTATCGCGTGGCGCAGCTCAGTTAACCTTTTCGTGCCAACTTCAAGACTTCGTCCAGCACGAGCGCAACTTCGTCGCAGCCGTCTTCGGCATCGCCACTTTGTCTCAGCTTTTCTGCCGCATTGAGATAGCGAATTGCGATGTCCGCCTTTTCGAGGTCTTCAGCGATGTAAATGCGATCAGCGACGATGCGGGCGGCGGCTTTGTAGGCATCCAGCCACAATGCAATGGGCTGTTCGTTGCCGCTCCCCTTGGAAGCTAGGAACGTCTGCAATTCGATTGTCGCGTGAGTCATCGCAGAGAGTAGCTCCCGATATTCTTCTTTCTGCGATCGAGTAGCCATTGCTTTCGCTGGGCAGACTTTGTCAGGAGGCTCCCGGCATAGAGGCCGACAAGCGGCCGATATAGCCCCAGATTTCTTTGGCGTTGGCGAAGATGGAGTGGAAGACCTGTGCTGGCATTGGCGCTGGAACGAGTGTACTACTCTCCGTTTGCCTCAACCGTTTCGACTCCTGCCCAGCGAATGATGACCGCCACACCAATACCGCAATAGAACAGGAGGACAATAAGGGCTTCGAGCGCGCTGAGTGGGTGCTCCTTTTTCTCAGGTCGTGTCGAGCATCATCGAGGACGCTGGCGGCAAGCATTTGGAGCTTGTCGTGAATCATCGACATTTTTAGATATCGTGGCAGTCCACCTGGCATAGACGTTTTTGAAACTCGCTTCGGCTGCTTGGTGTCGATTGGCGTAACAGGCGTGAACACTTCCATCCGGAGAGTATCGAACTGCTTGTACAGATCGTTGAACTCAGATATGTGAGAATTC
>CAVTVB010000019.1:0-19222 GCA_963738035.1 uncultured Acidobacteriaceae bacterium | reverse complement strand
GTTGTCCGCCCCGAATCAACGCCGATCATTGCACAGCCGGAAATTCCCCCCCGAGGTAAGGAGATTCATGAAAGGCAAACTTCTCATCAGGCTCTCGCTACTTGCCGCAGCAGCCTTGGCTCTCACTTCCTTCTGTTCCGCACAGGCCAAGCTCGCCGGCGACTGGCAAGGTACCTACGTCGATGCAAATGGCATCACCTTCAACCTCGTCTGGCATGTCACTGCTACTTCTGACGGCTCCCTCACCTCGACACTGGACAATGTCACTCAAAGTATCTTCGGCATAAAAGCCAAGACGACTACTGTGAAAGGCTCAGACGTCAAAATTGAAGTTGAAGATGTAATCAGTCCCAACGGGCAGCCCGTCAATCTCAAAGCCTCTTTCGCTGGCGCCCTTAACAAAGAAGGAAACAAAGTGACCGGCACCTGGACACAGGTCGACCCGCCCCAGGATCCATTGCAGGTCACTTTCAGGCACGGACCACCAGAACCTCCGACGATCTCTTCTGCTACGGCCACACTTTTAGCGCCGTCTCGTATCGACGGAACAAAATAGGCTGCTTTCGATTTCCCCGTCTGCCTACTGATTTGTCGTCGGTCCATGCACGTGCAGGATCACGCGTCGGTACGACGTGAGCTGCGGCGAACCATTGTCCGTTACTGCCAGAATCACGTGCGCCACGCCATCTCCCTTGCACGGAATCAGCGGCAGCCAAAGCGGCCTGCATGCCGCATCCACCCGAATTGTCACACGGGCCATGTCTGATCCGTTCAGGGTCAGTGCCGCTAGGTTTCCGTCCGCGAACCCCGCCTCGCCGTAGTGAAACCAGTGAAAGTGCAGTTGCTGTTTATCGGGATCGCTGCTCTGTCCGGCGTCGAGCGTCACGGTCTGCCCAACCTGCACATTCATTTCCAGCGGAGCCGTCCCGCCCTGCCCGTTCACCACCGCGACTGGATTGTGGTTCGCGTGCGCAAAGTCGGCGACCGTCCAGGTCATCCTCGCCGCGAAATCGTTTTGGAAGGCATTGCGCCAGCGCCAGATCGTCGCCTGGTCTGACGTGTGTTCCTTTCCGTCGTTACCCACCACCGTATCCCGTGAATCCACGCGCTTGAACTCATCCCCGCCCTGTGTCCAGATCGCGTGTGTCTCCCCATACGGCTGGCGATAGACATATCGGCCGCCCCATCCGCCCCAGTCGGGCCGCCGGTAGGCATTCAGTCCGTTGTCGATGAGGCCAAGAAACGACGGCGTGTCCCCCTCCATGATGAACATGAAGTTCGGATACTTCTTTCCCAGCGATCCTTTGCTTCGAATGTTCGTATCGAGCCACTCATTTGTCACCGTCGTAAGATCGGCGCCATCGCCGTTGCGGTAGTAGCGGTCGCCGCTGATACCGGTCCAGGTTGCGTAGGTAGATTCGCCGCTGGTGGGCGTTGAAGGCCACACAATGTAGAACAGTTCCGGATATCGCATCCGAATCGGCGGTCCGGCATCATCCTGGTCGCCGATGGAATAAACACGCAACCGGGAGATCAGCGTCGCACTCTCCGCCGCCGTATGTGATGCTGACAGATCAAAAAGTGCCTGTGCCAGCGTGTTTGCCCCGCCCCAGATGCAGATCCACAGCGGCCGCGGATCGTCGCGTTCAAGCGCCTTTACGATCGCTTTGGATCCCTCAGAAGACTTGCCCTCACCAACCGCCGCCATCCCATAGGCAGTCTGCCCGGTGAACACGCGCGCATCCAACTCGCTCGCTTCGGGCCAGCCTTTCGCATGCAGCAGCAGATTTGCCCGGACCTGTCCGTAGGCTTCGATTAACTCATGCATCGTTTCGGCATGCGTCTTTGCTTTCTGCCACGTCGAAGTCGTAGGTACCATCGCTTCAACATCAAATTCATTCGAATACATCAGGAAACGCACGAACGACATCTGATCGTCCGGCTCGTTGCCGATATCGCTGATGATCACTACGCGTGGGTTGCCCTTGAAATCGTCGATATGCGTAGCCGGAAGCGCCTGCCCAGCGAGCCATGACGCCGGAACGAGCGCAACCAGGATGATGAGACCTGTTCTCAGCCAAGAACGCATTGGGATCGCAGCCCCCTCTCAAAAACCCGGAAAGATCATTCTCATGCATATCGCCCGTTCGATGTATGGAATGTTGCGAATCGTGCAAGCGCATAATCTCGTCACAAATCGGTGCGCTGGGCACAACCTTTCTCCTGTCGCCGTGTCCCCTGCTACAGTTGGGCGGCGGCAATCGCTCGCAAAGTGCCCAAGATGATCTTCGAGGACACGGCACGATGATTTTCCTTCGATCAGCAATCACGTCTGCCGCTTTTACTCTCGCTTACGTCTGTGCGGCACAGACTGCAAATCCGGATCACCCGCCAGCCGCGGAAGAGGTGATGGCTCGGGTAGCAGCGAACCAGGACACGGCCGAAGCCGAGCGCGCCCACTACGTCTATGTGCAGCACGCCAAAATGACGTCTCGGCGCGGCAAAACCGTGATGTGCGAGGAAATCACCGACTACCGGTTCACGCCATCTTCCGACGGAACGGATCAGCAGTTGCTCAAAGTCGATGGCCGCTACCTTAGAGATAAAAACTACGTCACCTACACTGCGCTACTTCCTCGCGACGAAGAGAAGCCGAAAGGGCCGGAGAAGATTGAAGACGAATCCGCCGACAAAGCGGCCGCAGACAAGAAAAAGCACTCTGAAACAAATCCTGAAAACGAGAAGGCCCTCGATCGTGATCTTGTCGAAAACCTGCGCTGGAACCTGATCCATGACAAATCAAGGGACGGATATAACGCCCGCCTCTTCCCTCTCACCTCCAAGAATCAGACCGACTACGTATTTCGCATGGTTGGACGAGAGCGCCTCAATGGACGCGACGTTTACCACATCACCTTCCGCCCCAAGGACAAGGACGACTTCGGCTGGAGCGGCGATGCCTACATCGATATCACTGCATTCCAGCCGGTCCTCGTCACCACCGCCATGGCGCGGAAGGTTCCCTTCGCCGTCCGCACGCTGCTCGGAACCAACGTGCCAGGCCTCGGCTTCACCATCACCTACGCACCACAGCCCGACGGCGTCTGGTTTCCGGTGACCTTCTCCACTGAATTCAAAATCCACGTGCTCTACTTCTTCCACCGCGAGATCATTCTCGACGCCCAGAACCGCGACTTCGAAAAGACCCACGTAACCTCAAGAATTGTCGGAGAGGCCACACCCGTCGACCCGAATCAGCCTTGAACGGCGATACAAGGCAAGAAGGCCCTGCTCGCTTGAGCAGGGCCTTCTTCTTTTCTGCGATGCAAATGCCGGTTATCTAATGCTTCTCCTGGGCGGTGGCCAGCTTAGCCTCAGCTTCGGCGATACGGTGCAACGCCGCAGCGTACTTCTCTTCGCTGTCGCCTGCTTCGTTCCATTCCTTCTGGCCGCGATCTAGTTGCTGCTGCGCTCGTGCCACATCGATCTCTTCTGGCTTCAAAGCGTCGTTGGCCAGGATGGTGACGCGATCCGGCAGCACTTCCACAAATCCCCAGGACACGTTGTAGATCTGGTCGCCACCCTCGGCTCCGCCATGCACGCGCACGTCGCCTGCACCGAGTTCAGCCAGCAGTGGAGCATGCCCGTACAGCACCTCCATATAGCCGTTCTTCGCGGGCAGTTCTACCGCGTTCGCCTTGGTGTCAAACAGAATGCGCTCGGGCGAAACCAGTCGAACGCGAAGCGAATTGGATTCATCAGCCATAAATGAGTTCTCAGTTCACAGTTCGAAGTTTTCAGTCTCTTGTTCGTAGCTCAAAGCGCAAAACAACTTTGAACTACGAACTCTGAACCGCGAACTTCGCTACGCCGTTGCCTTCAACTTCTCGGCTGTCTCCAGCACTTCTTCAATCGCGCCCTTCATGTAGAAGGCCTGCTCCGGAATATCGTCGTACTTGCCTTCGATGATTTCCTTGAAGCTGCGCACGGTGTCCGCAATCTTCACATACGCACCCGGGATGCCCGTAAACTGCTCGGCCACGTGGAACGGCTGCGACAGGAACTTCTGTACCTTGCGCGCGCGGGCCACCGTGAGCTTGTCTTCTTCCGAAAGCTCATCGATACCCAGAATCGCGATGATGTCCTGCAGGTCCTTGTATCGCTGCAGAATCTTCTTCACGCCCTGGGCCACGTTGTAGTGCTCGTCGCCCACAATGCGAGCCGACAGAATGCGCGAAGTGGAGGCAAGAGGATCTACTGCAGGGTAGATGCCAAGCTCAGACAAAGGCCGGCTCAACACCGTGGTCGCATCCAGGTGAGCGAACGTCGTCGCCGGCGCCGGATCGGTCAAATCGTCAGCGGGTACATAGACTGCCTGCACCGACGTTACCGAGCCCTTGCTGGTGGATGTGATGCGCTCCTGCAGCTCGCCCATTTCCGTCGCCAGGTTCGGCTGGTATCCCACGGCTGAAGGCATGCGGCCCAACAGCGTCGACACTTCAGAACCCGCCTGCGTGAAACGGAAGATGTTGTCGATGAAGAGCAGCGTGTCTGAACCTTCAACGTCGCGGAAATACTCGGCGACAGTCAATCCTGTCAGCGCCACGCGAAGACGCGCTCCGGGCGGCTCGGTCATCTGGCCGTACACCAGCGCGCATTTGGAATTAGCAAAGTCGCCCGGCTTAATGACGCCCGACTCTGTCATTTCGGTCCAGAGATCGTTGCCCTCACGGGTGCGCTCGCCTACGCCGGCAAACACTGAGAAGCCGCCGTGATTCTTGGCGACGTTGTTGATGAGTTCCATGATGACGACGGTCTTGCCCACGCCCGCGCCGCCGAAGAGGCCGATCTTGCCGCCCTTCAAAAAGGGCTGGATCAGGTCGATGACCTTGATGCCGGTCTCGAACATCTCCTCGTGCGTCGACTGCTCGTCGAACAGCGGTGCCGGCCGGTGAATCGGCATGCGCGTCTTCTCGCCGATCGGACCGAGTTCGTCTACTGGCTCGCCGATCACATTGATCACGCGGCCCAGGGTCTCTTTGCCCACCGGAACGCGAATCGGTCCGCCAAGGTCGATGGCCTTCATGCCACGCACCATGCCGTCGGTCGCTTCCATGGCTACCGTACGCACGCGTCCCTCGCCCAGGTGCTGCTGCACTTCGAGGATCACGCTGATCGGTGTGGGCACATTGAAGCCGTCGCTGGTCACGCGCAGCGCCTGGTAAATCGGCGGCATCGTCGCTTCTTCAAACTGCACGTCCACCGCGGGACCGGAAATCTGAATTACCTTGCCAATGTTCTCTGCCATAAAGTCTGCCTTCTTCGTTGAACCGCTGATTCCTGTCCCGTAGCTTTTAGCTGTTAGCTCTTAGCTGTTAGCTCCTTATCCGGCTCGAATGAGCTAATGGCTAAAGGCTAATAGTTGCACTACACCGCCGCAGCTCCCGAAACAATCTCGATAATTTCCTTGGTGATCGCTGCCTGCCGCACGCGATTCATTTCGAGCGTGTAGGCGTCGATCATGTCCGATGCGTTGTTGGTTGCCGCATCCATTGCGGTCATGCGCGCCGCATGCTCCGCCGCCACCGACTCCGACATCGCGTGATACAGCATCGCCGAAATGTACTGAGGCAGCAGTCCGTCAAAGAGCTCTTTTTTAGGCTCCTCGTAGATGTAGTCGACGTTCTGAGTGCCAAACTTCTTTGACTCTTCATCCGCTTCCGTCGTGTCGGCGGGTTCGAGTGCGATTCCAGCACTGGCAGCGGCCTCTACGGCGCGTTCGCGTTCCGCCTCAGTCATCTCAACGGCACTCGTGATCTGAGGAATGCCTATCTTCAGGATCGGCAATAGCCTCTCGACTACCAGGCGCTGCGAGATCACAGATTTGAATTCGTTGTAGACGATGTACGCAGCGTCAATCTCCTCGTGAACATAGCGAGAGATGATGCTTTCAGCCATTTCGAAGACACGCGAGGCCTCAAGCTTGAGCAGCATTCCGGGATGGTCGCCCGTGATCTCGACAGCGCCTTTCCGTGCTTGGCGAACCTGCCGTGTGTGGCCGTTTTCGTCAGTCTGCTCAAGGTACTCCGCAGGCGAAAAACGGCGGCGCGCCAGATCGCGACCCTTGCGACCCACCGCCTCCACATCGATTTCCTTGTCCGTGTTGCCGGTGATGAATTGATAGGCGACCTTGAAGATGTTGGCATTGAAGGCGCCGGCAAACCCCTTGTCGCCGCTGATGACAACGAGAAGCACGCGCTTCTCGGGCCGTACGGCAAACAGTGGGTGACACAGATTGCCCGTTCCCTCGTCAAAAGTGTCGATGCGCCGCGTCAGCGACTCCAACACGCTGGTGATCATCTTGGCGTAAGGCCGCGCCGCCAATGCCCGCTCCTGCGCGCGACGCAGCTTTGCCGCCGAGACCATCTTCATGGCCTTGGTGATCTGCCGCGTGTTCTTCACGCTGCGTATGCGCCGCCGTAGATCGAGTACGTTTGCCATTGGAAAGTTCTCAGTTCACAGTTTTTAGTTCACAGTTCTTTGATCGCTTTCGTAGTCCTCGTCCGCAACTTTGAACTAAGAACTATGAACTGCCTACACCTTTGCCGTCTGCAACTCTGCTACGAAATTCGCCTTGTACTCTTTGAGCGCCGCGTGCAGGCGGTTGCGAACATCATCATCGAGTTGTTTCTTTTTGGTCAGGTCTTCCATCAGCGCAGTCTGTGCGCTGTCGAAGTACTTGTACAACCCATCCTCAAACGCGCGAATGTCGGTAACATTCAGATCGTCCAGATATCCCTGCGTACCCGAGAACAGAATCACCACCATCTTTTGCCACGGCAGCGGCTGGAACTGGGGTTGCTTCAACAACTCAGTCAAACGCTGGCCGCGATTCAGCTGCTTCTGCGTCAACGGATCGAGATCCGAGCCAAACTGCGCGAAGGCTGCCAGTTCGCGATACTGCGCCAAGTCGAGCTTCAGGGTCGAACCAACCTGCTTTACTGCCTTGATGGCGGCCGAGAATCCGACGCGCGAAACCGATAGCCCTACGTTCACCGCCGGACGCACGCCGGAGTTGAAGAGATCGGTTTCCAAAAAGATCTGGCCGTCGGTAATCGAAATCACGTTGGTCGGAATATAAGCGGAAACGTCGCCAGCCTGGGTCTCAATGACTGGCAGAGCGGTGAGCGAACCGCCGCCCTTCTTGGCGCTCATTTTGGACGAGCGCTCCAGAAGCCGCGAGTGGAGATAGAACACATCGCCGGGATACGCTTCGCGGCCGGGGGGACGGCGCAGCAACAGTGAGATTTCGCGGTACGCCATCGCATGCTTTGAAAGATCGTCGTACATCACCAGCGCATGCTTGCCGTTGTCGCGGAAGTATTCGCCGATTGCGGTTGCAGCGTAGGGCGCGAGATAAAGCATGGGGGCCGGCTCTGACGCGGACGCGGCCACGATGATCGTGTGACCCATGGCGCCGGCTTCGGTCAGCGTCTGCACTACCTGTGCAATCGACGAGCGCTTCTGGCCAATAGCGCAGTAAATGCAGATCAGATCGTTTTTGGCGTTGTTAATGATGGTATCGAGCAGGACTGCGGTCTTGCCGGTCTGGCGATCGCCGATGATCAGCTCGCGCTGGCCGCGGCCGATAGGAATCATGGCGTCGATGGCCTTGAGTCCCGTGGCCATCGGCTCGCGCACTCCCTGGCGATCGATGATGCCGGGAGCCAGCCGTTCGACGGGCAGCGACTGCGTGGACGCGATTGGCCCTTTGTCGTCAATGGGCGCTCCAAGCGCGTTGACCACGCGGCCAATCAGGCCTTCGCCCACAGGCACGCTCAGAATCTTGCCGGTGCGCTTGACTTCATCGCCTTCGCGGAGTTCGGTGTAATCACCAAGAACCACCGCGCCGACTGAATCCTCTTCAAGACTCAGCGCCAGCCCGCCAATGCCGTGTGGGAACGCAAGCAGTTCGCCCGCCATCGCCTTGTCGAGTCCGTGCAGGCGCGCGATACCGTCGCCAAGCGAAGTGATTGTGCCAACTTCGTCTACCTGGACCTTGGAGTCGTAGTTCGCGATCTGCTCGCGAAGTAGTTGCGTAATCTCGTCTGCCTTGATCTGAGCCATTTGCAAGTTCCTTGCAGTTCCCAGTTTTCAGTTCACAGTTCTCAGTTATCGATCACCGACTGCGAGATCGAAAACTGGAACCTTTCTTACTGATCACTAAAAACTGATTCCTTAAGTCCGTTCGTTGATCGAATAGTGACAACTAAACCCTGACAACTGAAACTGATCATTGACAACTGCGGGCTTCAGCCCGCAATCAACGCTTCCTTCAACCTCTCGAGCCGTCCGCGAACCGATCCGTCATACACAGTCGATCCGATCCGCACCACGGTTCCGCCGAGAATCGATTCATCCAGCTTGAACGTCGGCTCGATTTTCGATCCCGCCAACCTGCCTACCCCTGCTACCAGTTCTGCGCGTTCCTGCTGGCCCAATTCCCGAGCCGTCACAATCTCCGCCTGGCGAATGCCCATCCGTTCCTGCATCTCGGCGCGCCACGCGGTGGCTACTTCGCGAACTTCGCCGATGCGATCGTTGTTGATCAGAACCGCGAGCAGGTTGCGCAATTCCTTTTGCAATCCCATCTTTGCGTTCAGCTTGTCGAGGATCGCAACCTTCTGCGTGGCCGGAACCGCAGGATTCGTGAACAGTTCGCGCAATTCCGCGCTGCCATCCCAGGTGCCCAGAAAATCACTGAATTGACCATCGAGAGCGGCCGCATCCAGATGGGCCGAAGCCACAACATCGGCGAACGCGCGTGCATACCGAGCTGCAAATACGGCGGCCATCAGTTCTCCCCTCCGCCGTCGCGACCTGTTTCACTCACAAACTCCGCAATCAGCGCGCGATCTGTCTCTGGTGTCAGTACGATCTTCTTCACGGCCTGATCAATCGCCAGGTCTGCCGCGAAGTGCCGCAGTGAGCGCTTCGCCTGTGCCGCCGCAACGCCGATTTCCTGCTCCGCCGAGGCCACAATCCGCGCGCCCTCTTCCTCGAGAGCGGCCTTAGCCTGCTTCTCGTCCTGTGCGATCTGCTGCTCCACCTCGGTCCGGAACCTGGCAATCTCCTGGTCGAGGCTTGCCAGCTTCGCCTCTACAGCGCTTAACCGTGTGTTCGCATCCTCTGTGGTCTTGCGTGCCGCTTCAATATCGGAACGAATCTTTTCAGCGCGCTTCCGGAGCAATTTAGGCATGATCCGGACCAATGGAATCATGATGCCGAGGATCACCACGCTGACATTGAAGATTTCGAAGGTTCGCGCGGCTGTCTCTACCTCAACATGCATAATCCGGGCCAGCGACTGCACCACCGCCGCGTGCCGGTACTGATTGTGCTCATTCTCCTCGGATTCGGCGCCCTCTGATTTTGCCGGGTTATGCGCTTCTTGGCTCGTGGATTCAACAGCCGGCTGTGCCGCTGGTTCCGGGCTTTGCTGGGCCATTCCACGGAAAGGCGCAATCGCGACCCCCAGGATCAGCGCTCCGAACAAAATAGGCCCGAATAACCCGGCGAAAAACCGTGATTGCGTCAGATTCTCTTTCAACGGGAACTCCCGGCAGCCATGGGGAGCACGGCTCGAACTACCTGATTGGCCAGTTCTCCCGCCGAACCCTGGATCGTGACCTTGGCGCGATCTGCTTCCGCGTCAATCTCGGCTTTCGCCTGGTTGACCTTTGCCCCAGCTGCTTTTCGTGCTGCATCCAGCGAAGTCTCGCGCTCTACATTCCGCTGTTTGGTGCGCTGTTCCCGCATCTTGAAAATCTCGGCCCGAGCGTGGCGCAGCTTATCGGCATACTCTGTCGCTTTGGTCTCTGCCTGGGCGATGGCTCTATGTGCATCCTCGATGGCGCCCTCTGTCCTCGCGCGGCGGGCTTCAAGCATCTTGTTCAAAGGCCCCTGCACCAGAAACTGGTAAGCCGCTACAAGCACGACAAAGAGCAGAATCGTAGGGATGGCGCCGAGCAGAAGCGCACCGATTTGTTGAAGAATTTCATTCATGTTTGTGCTCGGTTAATTCAGGCAGACGGGTATTTCCATCGCGGGTGAACACCTTTTTGTATCAGGGGCAAACCCTCAAGGTCAACGCCGTTCGGCGCTATGTGAGAGGGTCTTGTGACAGCTGTCACGAACCGGGAATTTATGCCAAAAAAGAACTTGCTTTCCGGTACAACAGGCCTACACTAAACATACCACCTAGACCCGGTTCAGGGTCCAGCGGGCAGTCGGTTCCGGGAATCTTCCACTCCCGAAGCCGGCTCGCCCGCCTCTAATTTTTTGGGGCCTTTTTTTTAACGGCGATTTCCACCCAAATTCACCATCGTCCTCATCCCACCCCTCCGTTTGCCGTCTACCTACCTGAACGGCTTCCTGGCAAACCCTTTTGCCCCGGAAGACATCCGAGGAACGAGTCCCGGCTCCGTAGAAACGGCGCCCGTCCCTCACCGAGAATCGGAGGATTCATTCAAATGCAAACCAAACTTATTCCCCTGGCACTCAGCGGCCTGCTCGCCTTAGGCGTCACCGCCGTTGCCTCAGCGCAGGACACCCCTCCCCCACCCCCCGATCAGAGTCAAGCCGCATCACCCCATGGCGGCCGCGGCATGCGCATGGACCCCGATCAGCAACTCGCGCATCTCACCAGCGCGCTGAGCTTGACCACCGACCAACAGAGCCAGATCAAGCCCCTGCTGGTCGATCGCCAGCAGAAGATGCAGGCACTCATGCAGAACGAATCTCTTTCACAGGAAGACCGCCGCGCCCAGGCGCGCACGATCTCCCAGGGAACCAATAACAGCATCAAGGCCGTGCTGACCGACGAACAGAAACAGAAATTCGATGCGATGCAGGCGAATATGCGTCGCGGAGGACCCGGCGGCGCACCCCCACCCCCGCCCGAAGGGTCAAGTCCTCAACCGCAGAACTAAGCATGCAAAAGCGCCGGGATTCTCAAATCCCGGCGCTTTCGTCATCGTTGCAATCCGAATTTAGCTCGACCCGCCAATCAAGAACTGCGGCGCAGTGCAAATCGGCTACTTTGACGCCTTGTCGATGAATCCTGCCAGATCATTCTTTAGCTGGTGAAGCGCGTCGGTATTCAGATAGATCATATGACCTGACGGGTAATACCCCAACTGCACATTCCCCCGCAGTTCGGGCTCCAGCTCCATATGGTTCAGGTCGTACTCCGTCGCAAAGAACGGCGTCGCCAGGTCGAAATATCCATTCGCTGAAAACACCTTCAGGTGCGGATTCTTTCGTATGGCCGCACCAAGATCTCCCGCAACATAAGGTTGCAGTTGTTCTCCGCCAGGTCCGGGCCCCGCGCCTGCAGGCTTGTGTTTCCAGTCCCATTGCCCGATGTTGCCCGCGCTCGGCCGATACGTGTCGGTGCTCTCGTACTTCAACTCACGCTCGAGATAGTCGTGAATCGTCGCCACAAACGCGCCGGTGATGCCCGTGTCAGATGCGTCATAGCTGGGATTTTCCCCCGCGGCATCGATATCCTCGCCCTCAAAGCGCATGTCATATCGCCCCAAGGTCTTGCGATCGCTGCGCATCACTTCTTTGCGGAACCGCGTCGGCGAAACGCGCAGGTTCGCTTCTTTGATGTAGTCCACGCTGAGGCCCGTGAGCCGGCTCATCTCCTTGGCAACTGAGTCCAGTTTTTCCGCGGGCAGATTGTGTCCCTGGAACAGCGCCTCTGCATATGGCCCCGCCGCAAACTCGCGCGCCTGCTGAACCCAGGTCGCCACGTCCGGCGGTTTGTTCTGCACCTTGTTGAAGTACCACGCCGCAGCTGCGTAACTCGGCAGGTTTGAAATGTAGATGGTGTCGTATCCCGGTGCCCGGACGGCATAATTCAAAATCGATGAAATCAGCACAATGCCATTGAGCTGGATTCCATCGCTCCCCAGCAAATCTGATAAGCCAGCCGACCGCGTCGTGCCATACGATTCGCCGATCAAGAACTTGGGCGAATTCCATCGCTGGTTCACCGAGATGTAGCGCGCGATAAACCGATCGAATGCCTTCAGATCCTGATCGACACCCGTGAAATCCTTCGCCTGCCCCTTGCCCACCGCACGCGAATAACCCGTCAGAGGCGCGTCAATGAACACCAGGTCGGTCTTGTCGAGCAGCGAGTACTGGTTCGGCACCAGCTTGAATGGTGGTCCCGCCGTGGCTTTGGGGCTGTCGGTTTCAATGCGCACCGGCGAAAACGATCCCATATGCAACCAGAGAGTTGCGGCTCCGGGTCCGCCGTTATACAGGAAGCTCACCGGGCGCGCTGATGACTCGGCCCCGTCCAGTGTGTAGGCAACATAGAACATGCTGCCGTATGGCTTGTCTTCCTCATCGCGAATCAACAGGGTGCCAGCCGTCGCCGTATACTTCAGCGATTTGCCGCCCATTGAAAGTTCGTGATGCGTCACCGAACTTTTCTCGGGTGGAATTGGCGTATCCTTCGGAGCCTCTTTCGGCTCGTCGCCACCTGGACGATTTTGCGGCTGTGCCGGCTGTTGGGGCGTCGATGGATGTTCCTGAGCAAGAACGCGCAACTGTAATGTTGAAAAAGCCAGAAGACATAGCAAAGCTGCCGCAGCAACCCCGCTGAGAGCAAAACGACGCACTGCTATCATGAGTGGAAAGTTCCTCCAAAAAAGAGTTGAACAGCCAGACCGCAGTCCACTGGGGAAGAGCAGATGCGGTAAATGATACGTGGATTTTAATGCGACGTTGAGACCAGTCGGTAAGACGCAACCGATTTCCGAAGGAGGCCGCAATGAAATTCTTGGGAGTCGCTCCCATGCTGACCGTAGCCGCAATTGAACCTGCGATCGAATTCTATCGCGACGTTCTCGGATTTCAGTGTGTCTCCGCGGCGGATGCCTGGGCCTGCATGAGTCTCGATGGAGTCGAAGTCATGTTCGCGCTCCCCAACCAGCATCTGCCATTCACAGCGCCCAGCTATGACCGGCTCGCTGTACTTCAAAACCGATGACGTCGATGCGCTATGGCTCCGCCTGAAAGACCGATGCAAGGTCGAATATCCGCTGGAAGACTTCGATTACGGTATGCGCGAGTTCGCGATCCGCGACAACTCCGACTATCTTGCTCCAATTTGGACAGGAGACTGGCTGACCTGTCGCTTCGACCGCGCCGGCGCGGCGTCGGCTCAGTCCAGTGTCAACAATCCCTGCCCGCGATTTCCTAAAGGAAGATACGGTGATTCACCCTTGATAGTGATTTCCATGAGGCTGTTTACGCTCACATGTCCAATCGCTTCGGAAAGCAGTTCCATGGCGGACGGCTCGCAGTCGCCGACCCCTGATACGGGATGCTAAAGATGATAATGCCAAGATTCCGATTAATATGACCGGCCACAGGTCAAGCTCGCCTTTCCAAAAGCCTCGCCAATTCCAATAGACTACCGCTGCGGGGAAATAGACAAGGATCCAATAAGGTTCCCTCAATTCCCCTTCGCTTTAACGAGGTTTGCCTCTAACAAAATCCACCATGTATGACGATGACCATTGATAGCTGCCATATTCACGCTGCCGATAATCGTCCCTCTCTCATGCGATTGCTGCAGACTGCGAATGTTCGCGTTAACATGGATTATCACAATCGGGATAATCAAGAACTCCAGCCATCACAGTTCTGCATACTGCCAGCAGTAGCACTCCAAGCCGTTTCTGATTCCTCCTCAAGGGAACCAGCAAGTATGACGGAGTCCGCACTCGTCCATTGGCTCGCAACGCCAGCTGGTTTGTGCCACCCAGACCCTATTCCGGATGTGTCGTCGCCGACTCTTCCCTATGCCGTCTGTTCGCCATCATGGGCCGGGACCCCATCCAGATCGTGGCTTTTGCTCCATGGGAGGAAGCCACGAATCCCCAGCCAGCTCAGCAGCTCACTTCGCCCCCGGCATCTGGCTGGTCCTGGCTCAGGAGCCCCTGCCCGCGCAGCCAAGTCTCCAGTAATCCCGGCCACTGATCCATTGAAGCGTCTCCTTTGCCGAACCCCGACCCGTGCGGCCCCTTCGCGAAGATGTGGCCCTCCGCCGGGACACCTGCCTTGATCAGTGCTTCATAGAACCGCAGCCCTTGCTCCACCGGCACGGTCTGATCATCTGCCGTGTGGTACCAGAACGTCGGCGGTGTTTTCGCAGTCACGAACAAATCGGGAGAGTAGGCCACGCGCAGCGCCTCGCACTTGTCCATCACGTTCAAAAGCTTGCAGTAGCTCAGGTGCGATGTGTCGCTTGATATCGCCCCGATCCACGGATATCCCAGCACCAGAAAATCCGGTCGGCTCGACACTCGCTCGATTGGATCGAGCGCTTCCGCATTGCCTTCTACCGGTTGGGTTGCGGCCAGGGCAGCAAGGTGGCCGCCCGCCGAGAACCCGATCATGACGATGCGGTCGGGATTGACGTGATAGTCGCTTGCCCGCGCTCGCACCATCTGCACCGCCCGTCGCGCGTCCAGTAACGGAACAGGCAACAGATACCCGTTCGAACCCAGCCGGTAGCTCAGCACAAACGCCCGGAATCCCCGCGAAGTAAACCAGTCCGCGATTTGCCGGCCTTCCAGATTCGCCGCCAGATGGGTATACGCTCCGCCTGGCAGCACCACCACAGCCGATCCGTTTTCATGACCCGGCTGCGGATCGAAGACCGTCAGGGTCGGCGTATCTTCACAAGCCGTTCCCTTGGCCTGTGGAGCCTCGCCGGTCCATAGCCGGATCGTCCGGATTCCCAGAAACGCGCTGTTTTCGCCCGGCGTTGCGCAGGGCTCTTTCTGCGCCTGCGCCATTGCGCAGCCCAGTACAACACTCATACTCATTGCCAGCAGCCGCCGCATTTCGCTCTCCCGGAGTTTCGCGAGGATTATACAAATTTGTCATGGTTCCGTCGTTTTCGGACGTTGTCGATTGCGCTTCCCGGCGATCACTCTGGAGAGGATCGTAGTTCCGTGATTCGCACGGCATCCATCCGAATGCGGCTGGCCGGGGCCTTGGCGCCGGACCGTCTTCAAATCACGGTACCGTGCCTTTCGGGCACTGTTACCGTAGCACCTTCGGCATGGCTCCCACTCATCGAGCCAGGTGGCAAACTCATTCAATGGCGTTCTGCCCACAGTGCGAACAGCTCAAAGATAGCCTCTGCTTCGAAAAGCCGCGGGAGTATCTCGAACTTGCTCGCCAGCTATTGAATTCAGTGAATGAAGGCGCACTTATCGTGCGGGAGAGCAGCTGCCCTCTGCAGGATCTCTTCAACCCGGAGTGGCCAAGCGAAGAGGTAGAACACAACTTTGAGTGCACAGCCTGCGGCCGCACCTATCAGCTCTTCGCTGACACCTACCATGGCCGCGCCGGCTGGGGACTCACCGGCCCTCCGCGCCCCGAGCCTGAACCCTCGCCGGAACCCAAGTCAGAGGTGGGATTCTGGATGATCGCTCCCTCCTCCAGCTCCGATTGAACAAAGCCCGAAGAGCTTTCCAGAGAAGAACCGCTCAACTCGTCTAATCTTTGATCTCTGAATCCCGTTCCCTGTCTACAGCCACACGGCCTTATGTCCCGGACAAGGATCGCCGGCCAGTTCCGTAAGCGTCTCCGCCAGCTCGAATCCATAGCGCGCAAAGTAGTAGGCGGCCCCATGCACGCGTTCCTGCAAAATGCCACTGGGATTCAACCCACGCTCGATTGTCTCCGCATGGCGCCGGAGCGATCCCTCGCGCTGCAATTCGAAGTTCGCTGCCAGCCGCCGCAGGCGGTTCATCTGGTAGCGCATCTTGCTCGCCGCCGTCTCCGCCGCACGCCCCAGGCCCGCATCCATTGCCTTCATGTACTCGAGCAGCGGCCCCAGTTCCGCATCCAGCGCCGTTCCCGCCGCCGACAGCTTGCGCTTGCCTTCGACCGGCATCGCTCGCGCAGCCAGCAGTTGTGTCAGAGAATCTGCCGTCTCGGCAAACACCCGCTCCAGGCCCAGCTCATGTGTGCGTAGCAGCTCGCCGATGGCCGGCTCAATCAAGGTCGCCGAAAGCCTTGGCTCCGCGGCGGTTGTCCGCCCCAGAATGCGCTCATACAGCACCGCCGACTGGGCAAAGTACGCAACCTCGGCCGGACCGCCAACAATCAGGGATGTCCCCAGCAGATAGTCCTGAAACACAGGCCGCAGTAGCGCTGCAGGCGAAATCCGCTCGGGCTCCGCTGCCAGAACACCCACAAGATCCGCAGTCGTAAATTTTTCGCGCCCCGCCTGCCACAGCCCATTCGGCTCCCCAGCCGTCGGCGCAATCCGCTTCAGCGCAATCCGTGCCCCGCTGCGCTCATCGACCAGAAACAGCAGACTCGACTGCGGCGCGACCGCCACCTGCGCGTGATATCCGGCCGACTCCAACAACTTGTTTCGCTCGAGCAGCGCCGCATGCAGTTCATCCGCGCGCTCGATCGCCGCCTTCAGCACGGGGGCGCCCATCCGATGCACCTCGCGCCCGGCAGCATCCAGCACCAACAGTCCCTGCGCGGCAAAAGCTTTCGAATAGAATTCCGCAAACGCCTGGCCAAAGGTGCGTCCCGGCTTGTACGCAGCCACCAGCGCATCCATCGCGTCCGACGCGCCCAGCAGTTCCCACGCCTGCTCCATCAGCGGCTCGATCGATTCATCGAGCACAACGCTGCCTACCGGCACGGGATTCGCCGGCGTCTTTGAGTAGACAAGTTTGCGAAGCTCTTTTCTTGAGGGGAAGGTGACATGATTGATCTCGGCAAAATCGTGGTCTTCCGTCGCCAGCCAGAAGATGGCCACGTGTGGCTTTCCCGATTCCGTTGCCTGTCGTGCCCGCGCCAGTGCGGTTGCAGCCTTGAACGGCGTATACAGCGGCCCACCCAGCAACCCAACCTGCTGCCCGGTCAGTACAGTGCCCGCGCCGCCCCTCAGTGCCTTCAACGCCGGAGCCGCTTCAGCCGAAGCGTTCTGCCCAGCCAGCAGTTCAACGACGTCATTCCAATGGTCGGGTAAAGGACATCGCGTCTGCCATCCTGTATCGCGCGGTAGAGAAGAGTAGAAGGGCCGTGCCTTCGGGTCTCCGGCACAGAAGTCCAGAAACAGCCGGCTTAAGCCGGGAACCACGTCGATGGGATAACAGTCTGAACTCGGCAACGCTTACCTTCCGGTACATTTGGCTTGGCTGAACCCCGGTGGCTGACCCCGTTCTTGGGGCTCGAACAGAATTCGCTCTGATAAGGATGCCACGCCGGACAGGTTCGATGCAGAACTCAAAGCCAATCTACGGGATTGTGTGACGGGCTGGCGTATTCGCGCAGCAAAGCGGTTCGCGTTTTCAAATGACGGCCCCTTTCCACCGACATAGAATGGGGCGGACTCCGATGCGATCCAAATCAGCGGCACTTGTTCTCGCTCTCGCACTCTTACCGGCGGTTCTCCCCGGCCAGGCTTCCAAGCCTCCTGTCACGATCAAGGTCGACACCGCGCATCCAGGCGCGGCCATCTCGCCCCAGATGTTCGGAATTTTCTTTGAAGACATCAACTTCGGCGCCGACGGCGGACTGTATCCGGAACTCGTCAAAAACCGCTCCTTCGAGTTCAACGAGCCGCTGGCAGGCTGGCACGAGATGATGGGCTTCGACAGCAAAGGCCTCGACCCGCCAAAGGGCGAACTCGACATTCGGACCGACGCCCCACTGAATCAGCACAACCCGCACTACCTGCGAATCCGTGCCGTCGAGCCGGGCTATGCCTTGTGGAACGCAGGCTTCCGGGGGATGGGGATTCAGGAGGGAGCCGAATACCGCTTTTCCGCCTATGTGCGCACGCACGGGCCAAAGAGTCTCCGCGCGGCTGTGATCGACGAAAATCGCAAAGCGATAGCTACCGGGAAGCTGGAGGGCTTTGACGAGCACTGGAAAAAGTACGAGACGATCATTCGGGCGACGGGCACAGTTGAGAAGGCCCAGCTGAATCTCATCCTCGATGACGCTGGGGCAGTTGATGTCGACATGGTCTCTCTTTATCCGGTCGATACTTTCAACCACCGCCCCAACGGCCTGCGCAAGGACCTCGTGCAGCTCCTCTACGATATGCATCCGGGATTTATCCGCTTCCCCGGCGGCTGCATCGTGGAAGGCCGCCGTCTGGCCACGCGCTACCAATGGAAGAAAACGGTCGGAGACCTCGCAGAGCGCCAGACGCTCGTCAACCGCTGGAACGACGAGTTCGATACGCGGCCTGCGCCAGATTATTTCCAATCCTTTGGTCTGGGATTCTATGAGTACTTCCAGCTTGCCGAAGACATCGGCGCACGCCCGTTGCCCATTCTCAACTGCGGAATGGCCTGCCAGTTCAACTCCAGCGAAACGGCGGCACTCGACGAACTTCACGAGTACGTTCAGGACGCATTCGATCTGATCGATTTCGCGAATGGCCCTGTCACCACGCCGTGGGGAAAGCTGCGAGCCCAGATGGGACACCCCGCGCCCTTTCATCTCACCATGATCGGCGTCGGCAATGAGCAGTGGGGAGACCGCTACCTCGAGCGCTACAAGATCTTCGCAGCGGCCCTCAAAGCGAAACATCCCGAAATCAAGCTGGTCGTCAGTGCTGGCCCATTCCCTACAGGCGAACCCTTCAACAGCATGTGGACCAACTGGCGCAAGCTCAATGCGGACATCGTCGACGAACACTACTACATGAGCCCTGAGTGGTTCCTTTCCAACACGTCTCGGTACGATCACTACGACCGTTCGGGTCCCAAGGTTTTTGCAGGTGAATACGCAGCGCAAAGCGTCGCATCCACCAGTCCTGCAAACCGCAACAACTGGAAAACCGCCATCTCCGAAGCCGCATTCATGACGGGGCTCGAGCGCAATGGCGATGTGGTGCAGATGGCGTCTTATGCTCCCCTGCTCGCGAACGTCAACGCGTGGCAATGGACTCCCGACGCGATCTGGTTCGACAATCTCAGGTCGTACGGCACTCCCGATTACTACGTTCAGAAACTCTTCGCAAATAACTCGGGAACCCGTGTCGTGGCCTCAACGCCGCAGGCCGAAGACGGACTGTATACGAGCGCAGTGGTCGATGACCGCTCTCACGAACTGATTCTCAAAGTAGTCAACTACGCGTCCGTAG
>CAVTVB010000018.1:0-15228 GCA_963738035.1 uncultured Acidobacteriaceae bacterium | reverse complement strand
GGCGAAATCCTGGGACGTCAACCAACAGAGACTCCAGTCCCGTAGGGACGTTTCGATTCGAGCCCCATGATGGCACCCATTTTGCAGAGCGTTGCCGAAGTCACCAGTCAAATGAAGAAGTCCGGACTCTCTCGGATCGCGCCTGGAGCTCTCAAACTTCTACGCCCCTCGATTCGCTTGCTTGTTGACGAGAAGACCGAACAGCCTGTCACGGAGCGCCGAACATGCCATCAGAAATTGCATGGCCGACACGAAGAAGCGGCGACCCGCATTCGTTCCTCGCCCAGATTGATCTCGCAGGATTGCCAGTCTGCGAAGGACTCCCTGTACCGCGCACCGGATCGCTCTTCTTTTTCTGCGACGCCGAGTATCTCCCGGATCCAGGCGATCCGCAGGACGTGAAGGATGGAATCAAGATCGTCTATTGCCCCACTTCGCTTTCCGACAACGCCCTTCGTACGACGCCCCGTGACCTCAGCAGCGATTACACCTTCGAGAGTTGGTCTTTGAATCCGAGGCTTGACCTTACTGCTCCCGCTCAAGACGTCTGGGAAATCAGATCTCTGGATATGAGTGACGCTGAGTCATATGCGTACTGTGAGCTCTTTACCCAGGTCTCTGCTAGTGACGGATCTGTTCATCGCATGGGCGGATATCCAAACCGAGTTCAATATGGCAAGGTTGAGCCCGAGGATGACCGGCGACTTCTATTGCAGCTAGACTCCGAGGGCGAAGCAGGAATGATGTGGAATGACCAAGGCAGGCTCTACTTCACCATCCGAGAAGAAGATTTGGAATCGTTGAGCTTCGAGAAAGCCTGGCTGGGCTGGCAGTCCGGTTGATTGATTCAATCGGAGCGGCAGCAGGCAACAGATGGAGGCTCGGGCCGGAAAAACCTCTTCCCCTTTTCACCGGCCCTGAACGCGGATACTACTTCGTCGCAACAGCCTTATACCCCGACCCACCCGCCTTCTTCATCGCGGTGATCCCCTCTTCAACCGAAAGCAAAGGAGTAGTCTTGACGGCGCTGCACGATCCACCCGCGCTGATGGCCATGGCAAAAGCCGCAGCGCTCACGTTGTCCGGCATATCGACCAGCACAACGGTGTCGTAATCGCCAAAGGTCAGCCACGCTTCCTTCAACGTACCGCCGAGCTTCGCAACAGCCTTGGCAACCACGGACGCTCGGTCCTGCGGTTTCTTGATCATCGCCGCCATAGCTTCTGAGGTGTAAGCAACCTGCACGAGGTAACTGGGCATAGTGTTTCTCACTTTCAGGGAATCAGAAATTGGAACCGGATGCGGGTGAAGTATACATGCGAAACGGAAAGTCCTCCCCAAGAAATCTTCAAGCCTCCTTCTCTGCGCCCGCCACTTCCTTGGCCTCGGCTTCAACCCGATGCCGCAAGCTCCCCGGTTCAAGAACTCGAACTGCCGCGCCCAGCCCGAGCACGATAAACTTCGCCTGCGATTCATTGTCAAAGTCGACTTGCAGCGCAGTCCTTTCAGCATCGCCTTTGCGTCCCGCCGCACCTGCTGCAGAAGGCCTCGTGACGCACCATGCCTGAATGCGCCGGGCCGCCTCCGCCGTGAGCGAAAGAACAACCCTGTAGCTCGCTCTCTTCCGATCCAGTTCCGCCGTCGACGATTGCCAGTGCGCCACCAGGTCAAACCGCGCCGGCCGTTCAAAACCCACCGCAAGCACGGTCACACGTTTCATGCGTGAGACTCGAAATGTACGCATACCATTCGCAGCGCGTGCGACCAGGTACCAGTTAAGCCCCTTCGACACCAGCCCCAGCGCATCGACCGTCCGGCTCGATTGCTCCCCATCGGCCCGTGTGTAATCGAATGTCAGTTTCCGATCACGAGCCACCGCATCCTGCACTGCCGAGAGCATCGACAGATCCTCACCCGTGTCCCGCCAACCTGTAGGATCCACATGAAGCCGCTGACGCAAATGCTCCGCCTGCATTTTCAAAGGCTCCGGCATCGCGGCCATCAGCTTGTTTAGAGCGCTCTGAGCCGCCGCAGCCAGTCGCGGATTTCCAAGCCCGCGCGGCTGGGCCATCAACAGTGCCTGTAATTCCGACTCGTCGAGACCCGGTACACGCGTCCGCCATCCCTTTTCCAGTTGCCAACCGCCCTGTGCGCCCCGCATCGCGGATATCGGAATGCGCGCTGCGCTCAAGGACTCCAGATCACGATGAATCGTGCGCTGCGAAACTTCAAGCTGCTCCGCTAGTTCTCGCTCCGTCACCTGCCCCCTGGCTTGCAACAACAGCAAAACGGACATCAGTCGATCAGCCTTCATCAACGCCCCGATTTCTCCAACATTTTCACTTTCTCAAATGATATATGACATGCTCTGTCATATATGCCGGGCGATCATCGTTTTGTTGTTTGGAGGTCATCTGGATGAACGGCCGAAATGTTCACCTCTTCGTATTCGACTCGATGGCAGACTGGGAAGCCTCCTTTGCCATCGCGGGCATCAATAATCCCCAGTTCCAGCGCGCGCCCGGCCGGTATCGAGTGGTTACGGCAGGCCTCACCACGGAGCCCGTAACGACCATGGGAGGCATGCGCATCCAACCCGACATCAGTCTCTCCGAGATCGACCCCGATCAGAGCGCGATGCTCATCCTTCCCGGTGGCGACCGGTGGGAGTGCGGCAGCAACGCCGATGCCATCGAGCTGGCTCGCGTGTTCTTCGTCGAGAGTGTCCCCATCGCAGCCATCTGCGCTGCGACTTTGGCCTTGGCTCGGGCGGGAATGCTCGATGATTTTCACCACACCAGCAACAGCCGCGAATATCTCGCGTCGAGCGGCTATCGTGGTGGCAGCTTCTACTGCGACGTTCCAGCCATCGCCGACGAAGGCGTGATTACCGCTTCTGGCGTTGCGCCGGTAGAGTTCGCCCGCGAGATATTCCGCACCCTCGGCCTTTACAGCCGCGAAGCGCTCGATGCATGGTATGCACTCTTTCGATTCGGAGATACCTTGCGCTATTCCGATCTTCTGGAATGCGTCAGCAGATAGTCGATCCCGCGATAAGAACCCAAACAAGGAGTTCGCACAATGGTTCTCAAGGATTTCTTCCTCGCCCAGTTGGACCGCGAAGCTGCATCCACCCGCAAAGCCATCGAGCGGGTACCTGACGGACACAACAGCTTCAAGGCCCACGAGCGTTCAATGGAATTTGGCTATCTCGCCGCCCTCGTCGCCGGTATGCTGGGCTGGATCGCCTTCATGATCGACCGCGACGAACTCAACCTTGATGCAGCCGACTCGGAAGGCTTTCGCACCAAACCCCTTGCCAGCAAAGCCGACCTCCTTGCCAGCCTCGACACCGCTGTCAAACGCCCGCCACGCCCTTGTGTCTACATCCGATGGACATCTGGCCACATTGTGGGCCTTCAAAATTGGCGGCAACGCAGTATCGCAAAATCCGCGCAGCATCATGATCTCCGACGCCGTCTTCAGCCATCTCGCGCATCATCGTCGCCAGCTCACTGTCTATTTGCGCCTCCTGGAGTCCAAGGTGCCGGCCATCTACGGACCTTCCGCCGACGAACGCTTCTAGGAGTTCCCGAAGGCGGAAAACCGGTCTCAAATTCGCACCGCCTCACCTGCTAAACTCTGTTTCGTCATGCTCCTCGCGAGTTCTCTAATTGTGGCAACCGCTTACCTGCTAGGTTCCATTCCTGTTGGATACCTTCTCGTCAGGCTTTTTCGCCACGAAGACATTCGATCAGTTGGAAGCGGCAACATCGGCGCCACCAACGTGCTTCGTTCCGGCGGCAAGGGCCTTGGGGCCGCCACGTTTGTGCTCGACGTGATTAAAGGCGCCGCCGCAGTCTTGCTTGGCGGGTTGCTGTCTTCCTTTCTGCTGCCCGACCTTCCAATCCGAGACGCGCAAGCCCTCGCCGCCGTCTCCGCCGTAATCGGACACATGTTCCCCGTCTGGCTTCACTTTCGCGGCGGCAAGGGAGTCGCGACCGGCTTTGGTGTCTTTCTGGTCGCCGCGCCCCTTGCGGCCCTCGCTTCCATCGGGCTATTCGCTGTGATCCTGCTCCTCACCCGCTATGTATCGCTGGCTTCAATTCTCGGCGCCGGCAGCTTTCCTATATTTGCCTGGTTCTTCGTGCATGGAGAAAAACCCGCGCCCTACATCGCCGCGCAAATCATCGTCTCGCTGCTGATCATTCTCAAGCACCACCAGAACATTCGCCGCCTCGCTACCGGGACAGAGAACCGTTTCAGAGCGCGCAACCAGGAAAGGAAACCCGAATGAGCCGGATCGTTGTCTTAGGCGCCGGTGCATGGGGAACAGCAATTGCGCTCTCTCTCAGTCGCCGTGGCGGCCACGAAGTTACCCTTTGGGCACACAGTGCAGACGAAGCCCGCCAAATCGACAGCGCGCGCGAGAACACATTGTTTCTCCCCGGATTCACTCTGCCATCCGATCTGGCTGTCACGGCAGACATGGCGCCTCTCGCAACCGCTGACATTCTCGTCTCCGTCATCCCCTCCGAATTCCTTCGCTCGACGTTGCAGCGCGTCAAAGGCCATCTCCACAACGGCCAATTCGTCGTGAGCGCCACCAAGGGTATCGAAAAGGAGACGCACCTGCGCATGACGAAGGTGATATCCGAGACTCTCGAGCCCGCCGGTCTTCTGCTCTCCATTGGCGCATTTTCAGGACCTAGTTTTGCCACAGAGGTGGCTCAAGGACAGCCGACCGCCGTCACTATAGCTTTTAGCGATCCGCAGATCGCCACGCTCATCCAGCAGGAGTTTTCATCAGAGACTCTCCGGCTCTACACTTCGACCGATGTAATCGGTGTGGAGCTAGGCGGCGCGCTAAAGAACGTCATCGCCATCGCAGCAGGTGTAGCAGCCGGCGTGGGTCTGGGACATAACTCCACCGCCGCGCTCATCACCCGCGGCATTGCCGAAATTACGCGCCTCGCCGTCGCCTGCGGGGGCCGCCGCGAAACCCTTGCCGGCCTCAGCGGCGTCGGCGACCTGGTGCTCACATGCACCGGCTCTCTCTCACGCAACCGCACCGTGGGCCAGGCACTGGGCCAGGGCCGCAAGCTGCCTGAGATCTTAGAGAGCCTCGGCGGCAAAGTAGCCGAAGGCGTCCTCACCTCACGCGCTGCCCTGGGCCTCGCTCGCGAGCACAGCATCGAAATGCCAATCACTGAGCAGATGGAATTGATTCTCGAACACGGGAAGGATCCCCGCGAAGCCATTCGCGAATTGATGCTCCGCCCCGGCAAAGGCGAGCACTAACGAGCAGCCGCCGACCGCTTCTGTCTTCGGCGGACTTTGCGCGCTCGCCCTTTCGTTGCCTCCCCTTTGCATTCCCAGCCACCTAATTCGAGCGCCACATGCATGCAGGCACCAAGCAAGGCATCGGCCGAAGCACGATTCTCCATCGCGCGCGCCACCACCATGCCACCCACGCAGAGCGCAGCCACTGCCTGGGCGGTTGCGTGAGCCTTCTGCCTCCTCTCGCCAGCGCTTCGCTCCAACACGCTCACCATCCCGGTAAACACCGTCTCGAATGCTCGCTTGGCCTTATGTCCGCTCCGCGAAACATCGCTGGGGAGTGCCACCATTGGGCAGGAGTTCTCTACATCCTCATAATGCTGTTGCGACAAGTACGCACGAATTACCTGCGGCGCTGCTTCTCCAGAATGAAGGTCGACTTCGACGCCTTCCCAGCAGTTCTTCCATTCCGGGTCAGTGAAGAAACAGCCCAGCACCTCTGCATAAAGATCTGACTTGCTTTCGAAATAGTTGTAGAAGCCTCCTCGCGTCAATCCCGCGCCAGCCATGATGCTATCCAGGGACACGTTGTCGAATCCGTGCCGGTTAAACAGCCGTCGCGCGCTGTCCACAATCCTTCCCCTCGTTTGATCGCGATGACCATCTGGATAAGGCATCGATTCTTCTCCTCGGTGCCCAAAAGTATCGCGTGGCCGCTTGGTTCATGTCGATCAAAATATGTTCTTGAACATAATTTCCCCGCGTGTTCCGATGAACACACACTTCGACAGACGCCAATCTGAGGAGACTGAACAATCGATGCCGATTACTCTCACCCGCCGCAGCGCAATCGTTCATGTCGCCGGTTTGCTCGCCACTTTGGCAGCCTCAAGACACACCGGAGCACAGCAGGAACCGATCGAACCGACTAAGGCGAAACCTGCGACCGGCCCAAACAGACTGCGAACCTCAATTCACCAGGAAATCAATCTCCCAGCCACACCGCAACATGTTTTCGATGCTTTGCTTGATGCGAAACGATTCGCAGCTTTCACAGCACTGCCAGCCGAAATTGACCCCAACCCCGGCGGCACATTCAAAACCTTTGGCGGACTCATCGAAGGTCGTAACGTCGAAATCATACCGGCTCAGCGCGTTGTGCAAGCCTGGCGCCCAGCCTCCTGGGATCCCGGCATCTACTCCATCGTCCACTTCGAACTGAATCCGAGCGGCGCGGCCACCCTCCTCATCCTCAACCACACCGGCTTTCCTGAAGGTCTCTACGATCATCTGGCATTTGGATGGAACACAAGGTACTGGGAGCCGCTCAAGAAATATCTCGGATAATGGCACCGGCCCGCCGGTGGTACGACTCCTACCCGCCCGCGATCGCTCCAATGATCAGCAGCGGTTCCTTGCCATCGGCGACTACTTCCGGCAACAGAAGATCGGGCGACTGGTGCGATAAGTCTTCTTCGCAAGCAAAAAACCGCAGAAACGGTCGCCGCTTCAACGTGTCGTGTTCGCGAATAGTCCCGCACAACATCGGATAGCGTGCCTCCAGCGCATCCAGCACAGACCGCAGCGTAACCGGAGCCGCAACCTCCAGCGTCACGTCGCCATCAATGCGTGCGAGATTCCGCAGATGATACGGAATCTGCACGCGAACAGAATGTTTCAAATTCACCATGGAGCCTCAAGTGATGACGACGTGTTTAAGAGCCGGGTGCCGCGATGGTCAAAGGTTGGGTACCCCGGGTCTGGATTCTCAGACCTGGGGAGTTACAGCGTCTGCACCTCGACCGACAACACCGCCGGCAGATCATGCACGATCGCCTTCCACGAGTCGCCGCCATCCGGCGACACATACACCTGCCCGCCCGTCGTGCCAAAGTACACGCCGCATTTGTCCAGCGTGTCCACCGCCATCGCATCGCGTAGCACGTTCACGTAACAGTCCTTCTCAGGCAGCCCCTTCGCAAGTTCTTCCCACTCGTTGCCGCCGCTCTTGCTGCGATACACGCGCAACTTGCCATCCAGCGGAAAATGCTCGGAGTCGCTCTTGATGGGAACCACGTAAACAGTCTCAGGCTCGTTCGAATTGATGTCGATCACAAAACCGAAATCCGTCGGCAGATTCCCGCTGATCTTCGTCCAGTTATCACCCGCATCGTCTGAGCGGAGCACGTCCCAGTGCTTCTGCATGAACAGCGTGCCTGGCCGCTTCGGATTCATCGCGATGTGATGCACGCAGTGCCCTACGTCTGCCGTCGGGTTGGGAATGTACTTCGAGTAGAGCCCCTTGTTGATCGGCTTCCACGTCTTACCACCGTCGTCCGTGCGAAATGCCCCCGCCGCCGAAATCGCAATGTACATGCGTTCAGAATTGCTCGGATCGAGAATGATCGAGTGCAAACACATCCCTCCTGCCCCTGGTTGCCAGTCAGGGCCGGTGCCATGTCCGCGCAGTCCCGGCATCTCGTGCCAGCTCTCGCCGCCGTCGGTGGATTTGAAAATCGCCGCGTCTTCCACGCCCGCATACACCGTGTTCGGATCTGTCAACGAAGGCTCAACATGCCAGACGCGCTTGAACTCCCACGGCTTCTGCGTGCCGTCATACCACTGGTGCGTCGTCAGCGGCTTGCCGGTCTCAGCGGAGGCATCATACGCAAACCGGTTGCTCTTGACGGGCGGCCATTGTGGCGTTGCATCCTCGGGTTTTACTCCAGGCTGAAACCAGGTTTTGCCCCCATCGGTTGACGCCTGCAAAAGCTGGCCGAACCAGCTGCTCGTTTGCGATACATAGATGCGCTCGGGATCCACCGGCGAGCCTTTCATGTGGTAGATCTCCCACCCCGCGAAGAACGGACCGCTAACATCCCATTTGTCCCGCTTCCCGTCCGATGTAAGGATGAATGCTCCCTTTTTGGTTCCGACCAGCACTCGTACTTGACTCATGAATTCCTCCCCCGCGAATGCATTGGGAAAAACTCGCGGGCCGTTTGCAGATTCTTCCGCAACCCACAACAGCAGTTCAAGCGGAAAACCCAATAAATGTTATGAGCTGTGTAAGGAGGAAAACTTTCTCAAGGCTGCCAATTTACGTTGATCGCACCGACTCCACTGGATGGGATCGTATAAAGATGATTTAAACCGCCCTCCCATTGCACCGATCTATCCGCGTGCAGAACGAAAAACTTGAATTGCGATTTGGCTCCGGCGGCAACCGAAACGGTAAGCAGCGCATTGCCCGCAGACGGAATCACAGCAGGCCCGTCCGCGCCATTCCAAGTAGAGGACCATTCGCCTAGTTCTGCTGAATTGCCGGTGAGCATCACCACATCACCCGACGCAAGTGCCGGCACACCCGCGACCGAAAAGCTCACCGGGATGAGCTTGCCCGTGGAAATCGTAAAGGGTGCCGCGCTGGACTTAGCAGCCCCGTGCCTGACGGTCACCTGCGCTGGTCCGGCGGGCACATCCGGCACCGTTACAGTAATCTCGCCTTCAGTCCACCGAACAACCTTGGCAATCTTCTGCAATCCACCTATCGCAAAACTCACCGTGCCTTTCGTCGACCCGAATCCCGCGCCCGCAATCGTCACCGTAACTCCCGGATTCGCAACCCGGGG
This sequence comes from uncultured Acidobacteriaceae bacterium, assembly GCA_963738035.1. Lineage (GTDB taxonomy): Bacteria > Acidobacteriota > Terriglobia > Terriglobales > Acidobacteriaceae > Telmatobacter. The sequence goes on along the minus strand of CAVTVB010000018.1, from coordinate 6,316 downwards.
CGTAATACTCCCAATCGCAAGCCCCGCGCCGCCCGAAGCCACCCAGACCGACACGCTGCCATGCGGAATCGTGAAATTCGCCGCCGCATTGTTGCCTCCCGCTGCGGCAGACACCGTCAGCAAGACCCCGCCCATCGTCCCATTCAGATAATCGGAATACGATCCCGGAGCAAGTGAAGTCAACAGACCGCTGATTGCCTGGTCGTTCGTCTTGCTCTTGTTGATCGCCACCAGCACTACATTGCCGCCGAGCCCGCGTTCGTAAATGTAGACATCGTCGCTGATCCAGCGCTGCTGCATCGCTCCATAAGCAATCGCCGGATTCGAAGCCCGCAGCGCCGCGAGGTACTGGATCAGCGTGACCGCATCTGTCGTGCCAAAGCTGGTCATCGCATTGCGGTCGTAAGGATCGTTGCCCCCTCCCGTGTCGTTGTGCAGATACTGCTCGTCGCCGTAGTACACCACCGGCACTCCACGGCACGTGAAAATGAAAGCTAGCGCCTGCTTCACCGCCATTGCATCCGCGCCCACAGACTGGATCCGTGGGTTGTCGTGGTTGTCAAAGAAAGTGACCAGATCGTTTGGCTGCGCGAATCCCTCCGCATTTTTGCCCGCATCGCCCGATGCCTCGAATTTCAGTTCGCTGTCAATTTCGCTGAAGCTTTTGCCCTTTGCAAACACATCCACAATCGGCCCATACAGCGGATAATCCAGAAGATTCATCCCGCTCTTGTTCGAAAACTTTACAGAATCCGCATACAGAGGATCGCCCGCCCCCTCAAGCCATTCGCCAAAGACAAACGGCCTAGCGCTCGCTGATGGCAGTGTCGGCGCCCCCTTCCAGTTCGCAATCGAATTCTCCAGGCTGTACTCCCACCCCCAGTTCACATGCTTCACGGCGTCAAAGCGAAATCCATCCGCGCCGTGAGCCAGCAACTGCGCAACAGCCCCCTTGATGTAGTTGTCCACCCACGGATTCGTCTGGTCCAGATCGGCCAGCCCAAACAGCGTGTCGTACTGCAACTGGTACCGGTCCTCAAAATCCGACATATTCGGCGTGTGATGGTAATAGGGCGTCAACCCACTATCGCTTGAATAATCCGCCACCTTTACGCCATTGTTGTAGAGCGCGCCGTTCTCACCCACACCAATGTCATTGGTATGGTTGGCCACAAAATCCACGATCACTTTGATTCCATTCGCATGCGCCGCCGCGGTGAGCTGATCGAACGCAGCCCAACTGTTCCCGGCATCGCCAAAATGCTCTTCGATGCGCATCATGTCGCGCGGCCAGTAGCCGTGATATCCGCTTGCGCTTCCGCCGTCCGGCTTGTTCGCATTGTCGATCGGCGGCGAAATCCAGATCGCCGCCACACCCATCGACTTCAGATACGCCAGCTTCTGAGTAATCCCGGCCAGATCGCCGCCCCAGTAGTCACGCCAGTTCGCCGGCGTCGTGAATCCCTTCGGGTCGAATTCCCCCGCACTCTGCGAAGGATTGTCGTTACTGACATCGCCGTTGAAAAACCGATCCGTAACAATCTGGTAGATAAACCCTTGATGAATGTCGCTGATCGGAGGGATCGGCGGTGGATTCTGACCGGACCCAGAGACCGCCATGACCAAGCCAACAACGAACGCCACCAAGATAGTGCTCTCTCTGACGGCTCTCATCGTCCTCTCCTCAAACACTTCACAACCGCAGCTTTTGATTCCCCAACATCCTAGTGCACCGGCGCCGCAAGTCGTTTCGTTGAAATGACAGCAGTTTCGCTGCTCCATTCGCGCCCACGCACGCAATGCTCTAGACTCAAGACTGGATACATTCGCAATGATTACGCTATTTACCGGTTACGACGAAGAACCGAAAGACAAAAAGAAAGACACGGAAGCGCAGACGGGCGAAGAAGAGTCAACCGAGCAATCCGGTTTCTTCTCGCGCATGCGACAGGCCGTAACGCGCACGCGCGAGACCTTCTCCACCCGCATCAACGAAATCGTCGCTCTCACTCGCGAAGTTGACGAGTCATCGCTCGAAGAGCTCGAAACCGCACTCATTATGAGCGACATCGGCGTGCAGACCACGACTGAAATTCTTGACACCCTCCGCGAACGCGCCCGCGTGCAGGCGATTGGCGGCGGCGAAGAACTGCGCGACTTACTCAAGAACCAACTCCGCGGGATCCTTGAAGCCCCGATGCGCCCCGTCGCCAGCCCTTCCTCTCCCACAAAAGTCACCTTCCTGGTCGGCGTAAACGGAACCGGCAAGACCACCACCAGCGGCAAACTAGCTGCCTGGTATCGCGCCCAGGACAAGTCCGTGCTCCTCTGCGCCGCCGACACATTCCGCGCCGCGGCCATTGAACAGCTAGAAATCTGGGCTGGCCGCAGCGGCGTCGAGATGATCAAGACCCGTCAGGGCGGCGACCCCGCGGCTGTCCTCTATGACGCAGCAAGCGCCGCCAAGGCGCGCAATATCGCCGAGCTCATCGTCGACACCGCTGGCCGCCTCCACACCAAATCCGGCCTCATGGACGAACTCGACAAAATGCGTCGCACCGCATCAAAGCTCATCCCAGGCGCCCCGCATGAAGTCCTCCTCGTCATGGACGCCACCACCGGCCAGAACGGCCTGCAGCAGGCGCGTCAGTTCACGCAGTCTGCAGGCGCCACCGGCATTGTCCTCACCAAGCTCGACGGCACCGCCAAAGGCGGCATCGCCGTAGCCATCGCCCGCGAGCTCAACCTCCCGGTCCGCTTCGTAGGCGTAGGCGAGAAGATGAGCGACCTGCTGGAATTCTCCCCCGAAGCGTTTGTAGACGCGCTGTTAGGTTAGTATTCGCACGGAATGCCCGCTTCCCAAAAACGCGGCTGTCATCCTGAGCGCACGGGGCCCCAAGCGTTCTTCAGCTTGCGGGTGGTAAGCGAAGGATCGGCTTTCTTCCGGACCATTCGTCGACGCTCTTCTAAGGTAGTTCCCTGATACTTCCTTTACGATTCCATTCGGTTTGAGCAGTTACACTTCTTCGTGTCGCAATCTGTACATCGCGCCCGCACATGAATATTTCCGACAATGACACCCACTGGATGCAGCGAGCCCTCGAACTAGCCCGCCGCGGCATCGGCGTCACCTCGCCCAACCCCGCCGTCGGCTGCGTTATCCTCGACCGCGCCGGCCAGGTCATCGGCGAAGGCTGGCACGAATACGACCTCCGCGACCACGCCGAAATCGTCGCCCTCAACGAAGCCAAACAGCATGCCCTCACGTATCAGAAAGAGGATCGTCTCAAGGGCGGCACCGCCTACGTCACTCTTGAACCCTGCAATCACACTGGCCGCACTGGTCCGTGCACTGAAGCTCTGATCGCATCAGGAATCGCACGCGTCGTCGCCGCCACCGGCGATCCCAATCCCACCGTCACAGGCCACGGCATGGAAAGACTTCGCGCCGCGGGAATTGAAACGAAACTTGGCGTATGTGAGACTGAAGCCCGCCGAATCAACGAAGGCTTCGCTCGCTGGATTCAGTACAAGCGCCCCTTCGTTTTGATGAAAGTCGCCATGACCCTCGACGGTCGTATCGCGCCGCCAACAGGCCATCATAGTGCCCGCGAACCCTACTGGATTACCAGCGAAGCCGCACGCGCAGCAGTTCAGCCCCTGCGCTGGCAAGCCGACGCAGCACTCACGGGCGTCGACACCGTTCTCGCCGACGACCCCATGCTCACCGATCGCAGCGGCCTTCGCCGTCGCCGCCCGCTCCTCCGCGTCGTTCTCGACTCAGCCCTGCGCATGCCCCTCGACTCCAAAATGGTCCGCAGCGCACAGAATGACCTCGTCATCTTCACCATCTCTAGAGACGAAGCCCGCATCAACGAACTCCGCACGCGAGGCGTTCGCGTCGAAGTTCTCCCACCAGACCATGGCCGCGTCCCCTTAATCGCGGTCCTCGACAAACTCGGCGAAGAAGGCATCCTCACGGTCCTCACCGAAACGGGCACGCGCCTCAACACCGCCCTCCTCGCCGGCGGCATGGTCGACCGAGTCCATCTCTTTGTCGCCCCACAGATCATGGGTTCCGACGCCGTCCCTGCCTTCAAAGGCATGCCGAGCGCCATCCGCATGGCCGAGGTCGAAGTCGAGCGCTACGGCAACGACCTTGGCCTCTGCTCGCTGCTCCGCGACCCTTGGCAAAAGTTGCCACCGCAAGCCGAAGAGTAATTTCCCCAATCGCTTGCTTAATGGCGTTGAATCTGTGCCGCTTCAATTGTTACTAGATAGCAACCTCTCCGCTAACAATTGTCATCAAACCGCCCTTAGGGCCAAAAAGTAAGTCCCTGGCCGTGCTGTTTGGGGGAGCCGTGGGCCAACAAATACTCAACTTCATTGGAATCGGAGTCTTATCGGCCGTACTCGCCGTCGCGGCTATTATCGGCAACGCAATGCGAATTGACAAAGACCCGGCGGTGGATGGTCCGCGCGCACTCGTCGCTGAATTCTTTGGTCTGTGGGTGGCCTTCGTATGTCTTGCTTGGAGCTTCATGATCGCAGGAACGAGTCAGATCCAGTGGATCTTGCGCGGCGTGGCAGCCTGCGCGGCAATCATCGCCTTTACCTTCGCCGCTTACTTCGCGGCTACCCCCGAAGTCAGCGTCCGGCTCGATCAAGAGCCCACTGGATTCGACAATCCAATCACACTTCTCCGGCTGGACAGTTCGGACGCAAAGCCGATTGACGCACCCGATACCCAACGTAGAGATCGCACTTGGTCAGAACTCAACTCCTGACTCAATGGGTCGCCGGAGTTCCAGAGAAGTTCGGCTGCTCCGGAATCGCCGCGCCATCCGCGCGCGGATCAGACGCTCCAAAATTCACCCCCGTTTTGCTATCGTGCAGCACGGCCTGCCCACGTCCCATCTGCGAAGTATAGTCAGGATGAACCTGCAGCACGTGCCCCATCTTGGTCAACGAGTCAATCGTCGCCGGCGTCACGCGCGACTCAATCACGATTCTGCAGCCCAGTTGCTGCCGATCGGTAAAGCGCGGCTCCTCCATCGCAGCCTGAATGTTCATGTGATAATCAACCACGTTTGAAACAAACTGCGCGTGCGCTAGCGGCTGATTCATCCCACCCATAATCCCGAAGCCTATGTGCTCATCCCCATGCTGCATAAACGCCGGAATGATCGTGTGAAATGGTCGCTTGCGCCCGTCAAGAGCGTTCGGTGACTTGGGATCGAGCGAAAATAATCCTCCACGATCCTGCAGCGCAAACCCCATCCCCTGCACCGTCACATTTGATCCAAAATTGTTGTAGTTGCTCTGAATCACCGAAAGAATATTCCCCTCGCGATCCACCACGCTGAAGTACGTCGTATCGCTTTTCCCCAGCGCTCCCGGAGCAACCGTGCAGTTCGCGTGTGCCGGGTCGATCAGCGCCGCACGCTTCGCCGCATACTCCTTCGACAGAAGTTGCTCCACGGGAATCTTGCTGAACCGCGGATCGCCGTCGTAGGCCTTCACATCTGCATACGCCAGCTTCATCGCTTCAATGCGCGCGTGCAGTTCACCCGGACTGTGCGCGCCCGCAGGATCAGCGGGAAACCGCTCCATGATGTTCAGTATCTCCAGCGCCGCTATGCCGTCGCCATTCGGCGGAAGCTCGTACACTGTCCAGTCGCGATACGTTGTATGAATCGGTTCCACCCACTCCGCCGAATACGAAGCAAGATCGTCGGCCGTCATCGTCCCGCCAAGCTCGTCCGAGGTCTTCAGAATCGCCTTCGCAATTTCACCCTTGTAGAAAGCACTCTCGCCTTGCTCCGCCACCAGCCGGAACGCACGCGCTACATTCGGATTGCGAAAGACCTCGCCGGTCTCCGGCACTTTGCCACCGGGAAGAAAAACTCGCTTGCTCTCCGCATTCGTCAGCAGCCCCTTATGATCGCTCTCCCACCATGCGTGAATGATTTCCCCCACCGGGAATCCGTGATCCGCGTAAAAAATCGCAGGCTGAAACAAGTCGCGCCACGCCAGCCTGCCCCATCGTTCGTGCAGCTTCGCCCAACCATCCACCACGCCCGGCACGGTCACTGAATCAATGCCGTACTGCGGCATCTCGGTTATGCCCTTCGCTCGCAAATGTTCAATGGTCAACGCCTTCGGTGCCCATCCGCTGGCATTCAGCCCATAGAGCTTTCCGGTCTTCGCCTCCCAGTAGATGACGAACAAGTCGCCGCCCAACCCGTTCGACGTCGGCTCCATAACATTCAAGACCGCATTCGCCGCAATCGCCGCATCGATTGCCGATCCTCCC
>CAVTVB010000017.1:0-731425 GCA_963738035.1 uncultured Acidobacteriaceae bacterium | reverse complement strand
GGCCTGCACTCTGGCGACTGCGTCTCCTGTCTCATACCCCCCCTTTTCTCACTTTGTATCCAAGTCCCTTCGCGAACCGTTGCCACACTTCCCGCACCGCGCGCGACTTTCAAGAACCGGAAAGGTCCACGGTCACCACGATCCGCGCTCCGATTCTCAGACAGAGGCTTCTTACCGACCATATTCGGCTGCCTGTTAATAACGAAGATCGTTCCATAACGCGAGTTCTCTTGAGGATTCCTCGCGTAACCGGTGATCGATGGGACAAGATGGTAGGGAGAGAAAACTTCTTCGCGTTTAACGCGAAATTCGGGCAATTTCAAGAAGTTACCCCATATAGTCGGATTCCTATATGTCTCCAGGCCGTGTTTAGCCACAAGCACCGAAAGTATCGCCTGATCATGGCGATGCTGGAGGAAACCGGGCAAATCATCCTTCCCGCATTGGTTTGGCGCGTCCGTGATCGCCTGCGGATCCTGGCAGTAGCTCAACCACTCCTGCATCAGCTTTTGGCTGAAGTCACACTTCCTGATAACGATCAGGGTTGCGATCACCTTGTTCGCATCCCAATACTGCAACTCGTCGCAGTCCATTCTGATAAAGCAATCTCGCTTCGTGAACTGCCGATTCGTTAAAGGTCTCGCATCGAAGACGATAATCCCCGGAGCGGATTGGCGACATAGGTCGATGAGCGGCAACGGCGGCAAAACGAACATGGAGCCAGCATCACAATAAAAGAGAACATCTCCCTCCTCAAGATGTTTGAGCGCCTCAAGGATGAAGTAAGGCTTCCAGGCCCAATACCCTGCACCGCATTCAGCGTCCAGGATGCTTCGGTTTAACTGGTAAAACGTCGATCCGTGCAGATCATCCGTGCTGTACGAGAGTATGTTTGATATTCCCATTTCGATCGCAGACGAGTTTAGTTCGCGACGTACACGTTCGAATCGATCCGTGGCGTAGCTAACTAGAAACACTTTTGACATCCAGTCGCCTCTTGCATCTGATGGGCTCTCCGCTGAGCCGACATTCTACTCGGGTTTTGAGCTAGACATGCTGCCACAATGTAAGCGCGTGCCCCGGTCCGCCTCTGAGGAGCCCCCGACGTTGTTCTCTGAATCAGCTTGGGCGCTGAGTTCAGCTTCTTGTAGCACCTCGCGCCCCTCCTCGGCCTAGCGTTCAAACAACTCGGCCAGGTAGCAGCCTAAACTACACCGCAAATCCGGTGGTTCAAACCGACCATTGTCCAAGCTGGGACGCATTTTTAAGGTCGTGTGAAGTGAATCACTGGGTCACGCGGACATACTTCAACATCAGGTTCGACAATCGCAAATCCAACTCGAGTCAACGCCTCGCAAGCCCGCGCGAGTCCCCAATGGTACCATCCGGGATTTCCGTCCCTTGCTTTTGAAACGGGCATTATGTCCATCTTCTCGCGGAAAAATCGCCACGCCAACCAATAGCTAAGCTTTGATGCCGTCCACACTTTCGGTTTTTGTTCGGCAAAAAATCGGCCTATTGATAGACGCCCTGCGGCTGCACGGCATTGTTCGTACTTGTCAAAATCGGCGATCATAAGGAATCCGCGGCTTCCGCTCTTCATCGTGCGGTGCATCGACAATAGGTATTCCTCGCAAATCTCCGGCTTGAGATGGCAGAAGACGCCAAAGGAGAAGAAGAAATTAATCGAGTCATTCGGAACCCCGGGAAGACTCAGGTCATTGGCCACGATATATTCCGCATGTGCATCCTTTCCCACGTACTCCCAGAAGCCAGTGTGTAGGGGGTCAACAACGTCGACGGCATAGAGCTTACGGCAGTTGCGATGCAGAAACGTCTTCGACCAAGCGCCCCTTCCCGGCCCGATCTCGAGTACCACGGTTTCGGAAGTAATGTAGGGACGAATGCAGGCCGAGTAGATGGTATAGAGGATACTGTTGTACCCATACACGCCGTAGCTTGAAGATGCCATCGGATCGAGTGGCACACCTTCAAAATATCCGCCCTTCCATGCGTTCTCGAAGTGTCGCGATAAGTCCAAATATTCGTCCCCGGCGCGACACCAGTTCTTCTCTCCTCATCTTGACGCACTCCGCTCATTGACATTTCACTCCGGCTCTGCTCGTGTAATCGACGTACTGCAAGAAGGGACGTCCTCCACGGGAAGAGAAGTATTCCTCCGTAGCATCTCGCGCACCCGCCCAATGGCCATAATCGTCAATAATTAGGGACCCGCCCAATGACAGGCGTGGATATAGAATCTCCAATTCCCTTTTAGTGGACTCGTACCAATCAGTGTCCAGGCGGAGAACAGAAACCCTTTGGGGAAGGCGTTCCTCTTGGCTCAGCGTATCCAAAACATCTCCCTTGATAAAGACGATCCTGTCATTCAGCAATCCCACTTCTTCCAAGTTCCGCTTCACATCCTCAAGCGACGCATAACACCATTCATTGTGACTTTCGCGTTGATTCTCAAGGAAGCCGCTCATAGCGGAGGCGTCGCTATCTCTTTCACTGGGCGCGGTCATACCTGCGAAGGTATCAAACAGGAAGACACGACGATCGGAGCCAAGATTCTGAAAGATCCAAGCTGCCAGTATTGGATGACCACCTCTCCACACGCCGCACTCTACGAAGTCGCCCGGAATTCCACGGGAGACAACATGCTTGCAGGCCATGATTGTAGTGGCGAGTCGTTCGACGGAAGTCATTGAAAGGCGGTTCCGACGTACATACTCTACCATCTCGCCTTCCTCTTTTGTGAGTTCTAGCGGAATCCCCGTTGGTTGTTGAACTTCCGCAGTTTGCACCGACGGAATATTTGTTGCTCGTCGAACATCGAGACCAACGCTCTTGAAAGCAGCTCGCGCGATGCTTTTGAAGGTCAGCATGAAAATGCCCTTTCCACTGTTTGCTATGTCGTTCTAATTGCAAAGAACTGGCAGATCACGCCATGAATCTTCGAATCGATATCACATCTGATCGCTCTCATTCCCTGAGGCGACTTTTCTACTCGGGTTTCTGAGCCAGACATGCTGCCACGATGTAAAGAGCTATGGTGCTCAAGATCGTGCGTGACGATGCGATTATTGGGAAAATAGTCGTCGCACGTCTTATGGAGCCAAGGACGGAGCCGCACATAGGCCCATCTAAACGCTGACATGCCATGAGCCACAAGAGTGCGCCGATCCGTCCGCAAATTGTGAATTTGGCAATCACAATGAAAGAGCGCCGCCCTTGGACCAGTTGTCAGTTTCTCGGTTCGCGAGACCGCAAAGCCAGCGGCAACCAGATCGCGTGTCAATCCATCGGTTGTCCACCGGTAAAAGTCGTACGGGCAGGCGTGATCTGGATATGTACCATGGGTCGTAATATAAAGTTTTCCGCCAGGCTTCAAGAGGCGAAAGCATTCCGCCAAATAGATAGCCGGCGAACTGACGTGTTCTAAAACCTGAGTGGAAAGAATAAAGTCGAACGCATTATCCGCTTCCTTAACACGACTATCTTCAGACAACACGTAATCGAGCCTATCAATGCCGTCCTGCAAGTAGTCGGCTCTTTTATAGATCGCGTTAGGGAACAATGAGCGGTACGGAGAGCCGCCGCATCCATAGTCCAGGATTGTGATGGGAAGTCAGTACGGACAGCTCTCAAGCGCCAGGCGCAGGTCCGCTAGATGCAGATAGGTAAAGTCTCCTCGCTGCGGGTAAAGTCTCTCCTTCAAATACTCATTGTCTCTTATGTGTTCTCCCAAGTTCACGCGACTACCTCACAGCTCATCTGCACCACTTCCCATTGGCAATCTTCAATGTAGGTGCATTCATTGGGCCACCACGGAAACAATCGTGAATTATCTTTCATTTTGACTTCAAATGGACAAATCCCGCTGACTGTCTGGAACGTCTCACCCCCGGGAGGTTCGGTGAAGAACACGCGCAACCGGTATGTCCCCATATAAAGGCGCAACTTCGGGATGTGACCTTTAAGGACATACGTTCCAGGTTGGCGGCATAGCGGAACATCGATATCCTGAATCCAAAGGAGCGCATAGTTTGTCTGGTTTGCGTCGTAGATCTGCACCGAAACGCAGGCACCCACTATTGGACGCGGCGTTTGCAGTGTCAGCACAATGTCAAGTGGCGAGTTATTCATCTGGAGGTTGTTTGGCAACGTTGTTCGCAGCTCGACGGACACTATTCGAGGCTTTGCGGTTTTAGGCAGCTCCTTGTTTACGTAGACCAGATCCTCATTCTCTTCGGCTTCGGCATATCGTCTGATCGCCTCATTCGTTGCTCCAACAAACTTTAGGACGCCCTTATCGAGGTAGGCGCACGAATTCGTCAACGTCGAAATAGCACCGAGGTTGTGACTCACGAAGATTACCGTTCTCCCACCGGACGCTACATCCTGCATTTTGCCCATACACTTCGCCTGGAATTTGCCATCGCCGACAGCCAGCACTTCATCGACAATAAGGATTTCCGGCTCCAGGTGCGCTGCCACGGCAAAAGCCAGGCGGACGTACATTCCGCTGCTGTAGCGCTTCACAGGCGTGTCCAGAAACTTCTCCACTTCAGAGAACGCCACGATCTCGTCAAACTTGCGCCGGATCTCTGCCTTGGTCATGCCGAGGATGGCACCGTTGAGATAGATGTTTTCGCGCCCGGTCAGCTCGGGATGAAAGCCGGTACCGACTTCGAGCAGGCTGGCCACACGGCCCCGGATGCGCACGCGGCCTCGGCTTGGTTCGGTGATGCGACTGAGGATTTTGAGTAGGGTGCTTTTGCCCGCACCGTTGCGCCCGATGATGCCCAGCACTTCGCCTTCTTTTACGTCGAAGGAAACGTCCTTGAGCGCCCAGAATTCCTCACGCGTTGTGTTTCCGGTTCCACTTGCCCCGTTTCGAGAACGCCACCCGCCGAACGCGTGCCGCGCTTTTACCGCGATGGTGTCACGAAGCGTCTTATAGCGCGATCTCCCTACTTGATGGGTGATCTGATACTTCTTGCCGAGTTGTTCTACAGAGATGATGGTATCTGGCATGAATCCTGTTTAATCCTGCTGCGGAGAATCCGGCTCATGTAGCAGTCGACGCGCAACTCAGTTTCCGCGAACTGCTCAAACAAGGGGTAGATGCGCCACGGTGCGCAGACGATACGGAATGGGATCGCTAAATCACATCGGCAAAAGTCCTTTCCATTTTACGAAAGTACCAGATGCCTCCAACGCAAATCCCGGAGGTCACCACAATGCAAATCAGCAGGCCAGGTAACCAGATCGCGCTATGGCCGCGCAGCAGACACCAACGGAATCCGTCGATGATGCCCACCGCTGGGTTTAAAGAGTAAAGAAGACGCCACTTGGCGGGAATGACACTGCTGCTGAAGCCGACAGGGGAAATGTAGAGACCGAACTGAACAACAAAAGGAACGATGTAGCGGAAATCCCGATACTCGACGTTCAGAGCGGCGAGCCACAGTCCCACGCCGAATGAAGAAGCGAACGACAATACCACGAAGAAGGGCAGAGCCAACAGATGCCAATCCGGGGCAAACCGGTACCAGACCATCATCAGGCCCATCAGGCCAAGGGTAATTGCGAAATCGACGAAGCTGGTGACGACAGATCCCGCAGGCACGATCAACCGAGGAAAATAAATCTTCGATATCAAGTTCGAATTCTGGATAAGGCTATTACTCGACTCGCTCAGCGAATTTGAAAAAAACTGCCACGGCAACATCCCAGCCATGACCAGAAGAGCATAAGGAACCGCTGTATCCGAATGCAGCTTGGCAATTCGGCTGAAAATGACGGTAAAAATGACCATGGTGAGGAAGGGGCGTACCACAGCCCACGCCACTCCGACGACCGTTTGCTTGTAGCGGACCAGAATATCGCGCCATGCAAGAAAATAAAGGAGCTCTCGGTACCGCCAAATGTCAGACCAATAATTCCGTTCGGCACGTCCAGGCTCGAGAAGCAATTCCTTCATATTGAATGAGATCCATTTTGACTTTTTGAAGTCGGCGTTCACTTTGAAAACCGAGTTTCTTGCCTACAAACAAGAGATCAATGTTCGCAATCTGATTATGGGGGGCGAGTGGTGTCGATTTAGAAACATCCGACCAGCTCGATCTCTGCTTCGTGGGACAGATCAACTGTGAGAAGGGATCAGCGGCGCTCTGTACTCATACTAGCCGTCCTTATTCGTCGCCTGTCAAAAGCATGTTAGGGTGGGACCAGGACACATCAATCGACCTAGCCAAGACTAGAAGTTAAGGTACGAGCAAGAGACCGGCTGCAACGCAGCCGTTGATTGGTGAAAACCGAATTCAAGCGGCCGCAGCGCAGCGAAACTAGGTTTTACCTCCACGCTTGATTATCGACCAACTCCCCTTCACCTCCCCTTGCGCTCGTTTTACGCAACCAGCGAGCTGCCGCAGCTCGCATACGTGGAACTATTCGTGCGGGCAATCATATCCGGGATAGCTCTGCCCTATAGGGATTCTCTTGATGATCATCTCTGATTAGATCCAGCCGCACAGCCGCGCCACCTCTTCGGCCTATTCATCTTCCGTTGGCAGACTTGAAGGAAGCCTGCCAGAGTGTTTTCTGCTCACGACGAATTTCAAAGCCGACCTCAGACCGTCCAGCAATGACTCCTGGCAATTTCTTTGATCTGCTGTTCGATTAGCCACTCCGACGTTGGCTCGGGATCCGAGTGAATCTCATAGAACTTGGCGTTCTGAAGTCTTAACGTGACGCAAATGAAGACCTGTCTATTCTCCTCTACGCGCGCAAATGATCAATCTCTGATAGGCTCGCCGTCAATCTAGCTTCCCGCGCAGATTCGTCAGGCGGGAAAGAGCTTCGTCATATCCGCAAGCTCGGCCGTCACCTCACTGCACTGATATTTCGTCCATGCGGTAATCGGGCGGAGCATGTTCCAATTCTGAACCTCGCAAGATCCGTATTTTGGGCTGGTCGAGCACCATCCATTCGAGCGGCTTTTCCCAGGCGAGACCAAGGACCACCATCGGAGTTCCCACGGCACGGGTCACGTGCATGGTTCCCGTGGTAAGGGTAATGACCATGTCGCTCAAAGCGATCAGGGCCGCGAGCTGGTTGATGCTGGTCTTTCCAGCTAGAGATGTGCCTATGCCGCCGGCCAGTGCCTTTAGATCTGCAATTGCGGACGCATCGGCCGCAGTGCCGACATATAGGACCTCGTAGCCAAGCACCTGGTGCGCGTAAAGAATGGTCTCAGCCCAGCGATCGTCGTGCCACGCTGTGGGCAGACCGCCACTGCTTCGAGTGACGGCCACGAGCACAGGGCGATCAACGGCACGGAATGGCTCAAGCAGCTTTCGGGCTACCGCTGCGTCTTGGGGCGAATAGAAGACTCTTGGCTCACCTGCATCCGCCGATATGCCAAGGAGCTTCGCGAGCTGCAAGTTATTCTCGATCAAGCTGATGGTCCGGTCATGACTCAATGGCCGCTGATAAAGAGCCGGCAGCAATGTCAACCCTCCACGCCATCCGCTGCAGACCATGGCGGCGAAGAGAGCCGATCTTCGTCCTCTGATCTGCGGTGCCGGTGAGACAGCAATCCGGCCTCAACCCACGGGCTTTGAGCTGTCGTCTGAGCGAGGAGACGGCCCCGAAGAAATCCTTCAGCGGATCTGGGGTTATCGAGCAGATCATTCACGAAGGGAGAGTTGCGCAATACCTGGGCTCCGATGCCCCATGTTGCGACGGTCACTTTAGTCTCAGGCCGCGCGCGCTTGATCACCTCGAAGAGTGGCGTCATATGAACGCAGTTTCCCAAAGGGACTATGTACTCGAGGATGAGAATGTTTTGGAGAGCGTCGAGATCCGGTATGGATGCCGGCCGTACGAATCGTTCGATTCGTACAAAGGCTTCTGCCAAAATGCCAAGCAGCTTCCTTCCGAAAGCCTTTCGTTCCAATACGTTCCTCCGTAGTCGCTCGATGTGAAACTGCATTCACCTCAGTAGCGCGCTCAGCCTTGCAGAATGCGCATGTGGGGATCGTCACTCCGAGCAATGTCAAGTGGTGGCTACTGTGAGTTGCCCCCAAGGATAGGCAGCCGTGCGTCCGCCTCACATCTCCCTAAATGTACTTGTCGAGCGTTACGGCGCCCAACGACTGTGAATCGCTCGGCAGATCATTGATGGTCGATTTCCTCAATTCCTTGATCAGCTGCTCGATCACAGCAAATCATTTCATCGATCACAGCAAATCATTTCATGCAGCTACTTGAATCAAGATTGAAGCCATTCTAGTTCTAGCCAATCACAAATCAGGGCTCTGTGCGCGGCCGGGGAGGGCCAATGCGGCGGGAGAGTACGCTGCAAAGAGTGAATCTTGATCGGTCACCACGTTAAATCGCAATTCCCATCCGTTATCGGCGAAGATGCGCCGCAGGTTGGATTGGTTTTTCTTGTGCTCGTGCAGTTCGCCGACGATGCAGACGGCTCGGGTCTCGACTGGCACATAACTCTCCAGGGTCTCGATCTCCATACCCTCAATGTCCAGCTTGATTTGGATTTTCTGAGCATCACGACCGGCCAGCACATCGGCTAACGTCCACACCTCGATTTCCAACTTGCTCGTGTAGGGTTTGGTCGGATCAAAGCTGCCGGAGATGGCTTGACGGACAAAGAAGGGAATTTTCCGCCGACTCCCGCCAACGCACACGGGTAAAATCTCCGCAGAAACCCCATTGAATTCGAGATGCCTCCTGATTCGCTCGAGATTGCCCGGGACCGGTTCACAGGTCACAATTCTCGAGGAAGGATATACCGCAGCAGCAGTAAGCGAAAATAAGCCGATGTTGCCGCCACAATCGACCACCAAATCCGGCGAGAAGGCTTTGTCGAGCCTGTAAGCCCGTCCCACTGCCAACTCGAGCACACTTTGGAAATCGCTAGACATCTCATTCATGCGAAGGAAGACTTTATAAGGGCGACCCTCGCAGGAATAACGGATCGCGATTTCACCATCACACACAAACGGCCGCAGGAGGAAGAGGAACAGTTTCCGAAGGCGTTGACGAGATAAAGCCGCCGCCATCAACAACAACTTGTATGTCGTTAGAGAAGGACCCATCTTCAAGATGCGCCTAGCATTGGGGAATGCCATGACTCCTTCTTTTCGCAGGGATAGGATCCTGGGTTTGGCCGGACGATGGGAACCGCTGACTTCGGAACGCTCATTTATCAATGCTCTGCCTTTCGAGGCAAGAAGTTCGTTGATGCTAACATGACTGGGGCGCTGTTTCACTTCCGTTAGGGGTCTTAGGCAACCCTGCTCGCGTCGATTGGTTTCTCCGGACCCAGATGGCGATGCCAGGAATCTTAGGTCAAGGAGTGGAACTCAAACGCTTGCATCTACGGGCCCTGAGTGCGTCGCAGGCATGAGCCCCCAATCCTTGGGGTTATATCAGCAAGGGAAATCCTGCAGCCAACTGATCCCAAAACAGCACCTCCGATCCCCATCATTTAAGTTCCTCGCGATGGATTGATTCATTCATTCAGCCACCTTTGAAGCGCACATGGGCTGGCTGAAGTTCAGAGGAGAGGTTCAGTGGATTGGTTGAGGCGGCACTCATTCAAACTAACTGGGCGATTCATGCCGTAATTCATGCGCTTTTAAACAGGATTCCTAAAGAAATCAACATTCTCGAAGGCTTCAACATATAATCGCCCCAAGCATCCCTTCGATCTTTGCAAAGATCTTCATGTTTCCTTCCAATTCACCCTGCATTGTCAGAGATGCTTCGACCTGAGATGGTCCAACACTGAAAGAGTGCGTCAAGATGTGTGGAATTGCCGGATTTGTGGCTCCTCCCGGTTGCCAGACAAATGAGCAACTGCAGCGAAACGCCGTGCGGCGGATGATTGCTTGCATGAGTGCCCGGGGTCCCGATGCGGAAGGGCTCTGGGCCGGTGAGGGTGTCGTCTTGGGGCACCGGCGGCTTGCCATTATCGATCTCGATTGCCGGTCCAACCAGCCCATGATCTTCGCCGATGGGCGGTATGTCCTGGTATTTAATGGGGAAATCTATAACTATCGCCAACTCCGAACCGAACTAGAAGGCATGGCGCGAGGTGTTTCATACGACGTCGGACTCTGAGGTCCTGTTGGCGCTTTATTCACGTATGCGTGAGCGGATGCTACCCCAGCTGCGCGGTATGTTCGCGTTTGCCATTTGGGATTCGCATTTGTGCGAACTGTTTCTAGCGCGCGACCCTTACGGAATCAAGCCTCTTTACTACGCCCAGACAAAAGAGGGCATCCTGTTTGCCTCACAGGTAAGGGCTCTGATTGCGAGTGGCTTGATCTCGACAGAAGTCGAGCCTGCCGGTATGGCGGGGTTTTACCTTTGGGGCAGCGTGCCGGAACCATGGACAATTTTTCGGGGAGTGATGAGCCTTCCGGCCGGCAGCTGGATGAGGATCCGATCCTCCAATCCATCTTTGCCAGTAAGGTGGCGGGATGTCCGAGAATCGTGGAACCAACCGCAGGTCCGTTGTACCCAAGAAGAAGTTCGGGATCGCGTCCGCTCCGCGGTCACGGATTCGGTTGCAGCGCACCTCGTTGCCGATGTCCCAGTGAGCGTCTTTCTCTCGGGAGGAATCGACTCAGGAACAGTGATCGGGCTTGCAGCTCAACTGGGCGCAAAGGTGGAAGGGGTCACAATCGGTTTCAAGGAATTCGAACGGGTCGCGCTGGATGAAGTACCGGTGGCAGCCTCGATAGCCTCTCATTATGGATTCGACCACCACATCAGGCTGGTAACGCGCGCAGAGTTCGAGGAGGATCTTCCGCGGTTCTTCAATGCGATGGATCAACCGACCATCGATGGTTTGAACACCTGGTTCGCGAGCAAGGCAGTGGCCGAGTTGGGCTACAAGGTAGTACTTTCTGGCGTTGGAGGTGACGAACTCTTCTATGGGTATGGCCTGACTCATGAGATTCCGCGTCGTCTGCATCTGACGCGACGTATCGCAAAGATCCCCGGTGGACGACGACTAACAAAGGCCTTGATTGACACGTTGCCAGTTGGGAAGATTCACCCGAAGTTGAGAGGTCTCTCCGAGTTCATGGGGTCCCTTGAAGGAGAATACTTCCTGAAACGCGGGCTATTTCTGCCCTTTGAGTTGCCGCAGCTGATGGGCTCCGAGGCAGCACGCGAGGGTTTGGAACGCCTCGGAGGCTTTCTACCGGAGTTGAGCAGTAAGGAGACGGCAACCCCGGAGGGAACAATTTGCATGCTCGATTCAACGCTATACATGAAAAACATGTTGCTTCGAGACAGCGATTGGGCCAGCATGGCCCACTCGATAGAACTTCGCACTCCACTGGTGGATGCCGCGCTGCTTCAAGAATTAGAGGGACTACACACGACGTTCTCCGACGGACGGGGGAAACGTCTTTTGGCAAGTACCCCGTCAGATCCGCTACCGTTGGGCGTTGTCAACCGGCCCAAAACGGGCTTTGCCGTACCAATGACCGAGTGGCTCGAGTCAACCGTCAAAGACAGCAAATCGGGGTTAGGGCCCTTGACAAATGAGGAAAGGCCCTGGACTCGCCGGTGGGCAAGGGTCGTGATGGATGCGTTCCTAGAGTCATTCACTCCAAATGGTTTTAGACCTGACCGTGAAGCTGTCGCTTGGAAATCCTCTGTCTGAATCCATGCTATTCACGCCGGGCAGATCTATTGACTGATTGGGGCGCCCAAGATTTTCATCCAAATCGCAAATGATCGCAACACAAGGCACCCGAGCCTTGCCCAAAATTGGGGCCCCGCGGGGAGCTCGTGCCTTCTTGGTATTTTTTGTTGATTGCCCAACAAACCCGTTACACTAGATCCGGACAAAGGCGTGCCAGGTGCCGGCGATGTCATCGCCGCATCTGCTTTAGTTGGTAAATTCAATCATTTGACGGGCGACGGTTATTGCATGTCGCGCATCTGAGCTACTTTGAGTCCCCGGGGGAGTGCGTGCGTAGTCGGATTCCGGTGAGACTCGCAACCCCAGGTTTGTAACTTGCACGTTAGGACTTAGCAGGAGCTGCTACACAGCGTTACCGATTGAGAGAGAGCATCGCGCGGCAGCCCCTTGCGTGAAGTAAACTCCGCATTCTGTCCCTTCAATTCAACTGCTTGCAGACCTGAATGACCTTGGTTCCTTTGCAGGTTTAAGCCCAATCAGCTCAGTCCAGTCCGGGACTAACCTCGAATCAGGAGAAGAAAACATGGGTGCAAAGCTGGCGGTTGCCGTGGCTGTCCTTCTTGTCTCTATTCCTGCCGTTGCTCAGGTGCAACCTGCAGCCGGCCCTACCAAGCCGTCCCTCATAAACTGGAGCGTCGGCGGAGGAATGGACTATATGTCGGGCGATTTCCAAAATGCGGACATCAACAGGTGGGGGCCGACCGTCTGGGCTACCGCAACCATGTGGCATTGCCTCGGCGTCAATGCAGAGGGCCACTCCATGGTCTGGGGCGGAAACGACGCAGCTTCCGGATACAAACTCTTCATCGGTGAGGGCGGCCTGATGTGCACCATGAGCTACTGGGGAAGGCTTCAGCCCATCTTCAAAGGCGAGCTCGGCTTTGCCAGCCTATCGCGACCCGGTAACGATCCAGCCGCAAAACATGGAACGTACAGCACCTGGGCTGCCGGCGGCGGCTTGGAGTACCACATCAAGGGGCATTGGTGGACGCGAGTGGATTATACCTACGAGGGCCTCATGGACTTTCGAGGACCCAATGGCGAGTACAACACCCTGAATCCGCGAGGCATAGCTTTCGGGGCGACTTATCGCCTTGGCAAGCAAGGAACACGCTTCTGACCTGATCAAGTTGTTAGGCCCGGTCAACCCCGTCTTCTTCACAGCTCTCCCCATGATGCGTTCGAGACGCTTCCTAGTTGTGCGAAAGCCAAAGTCAATCCATCAGCGTCAACCTTTACTCTGCAATCGCAGGACGGCCCAACCATCAGCCAGGCTATTCTTTCTTGGCCGCTGCGTGGGATCGCTCCTGCTTTTGATCGTGTTGACTGCAGGTGCGCTTGGAGTCGTTTCAGCCATCCTCGTCTTTGAGAGCACGAAAGACCTGATGGGAAACGCCATGGATACCTGGCAGAGCGTGCATCTCCAGAGTTCCGGTAACCAAGGCCAAGGTCCTCGTCAGAAATAGGCTGAACGATGGGCTATGAACACCTATTGGTGGGGAGGAGGAGGCTTGCTGTCTGCGGGGGGAGGGCGGGCTGGTCTTTGGCCATGGCCCGGATGTATTTGATGATGGCATGCACTTGATCATTATTGGCGCGATCAGCGGACTCAGCGGGCATCTTTCCTCTGCCATTGCGAATGATATGGATTATGTACTGGTCCGACAATCCGGAAAGCGACTTTGGATCGGTCCAATCTAAGAGAACGAACTGCCTCTCCTTGGCGACATCGGTCTTGCCATCTCCGCTTGCCCCGTGGCAAATAGCGCAGTCCCTCTCGTAGAGCATCTTCGCGTCGGCTGGCGTGGAAGCAGCATCCTGTAATGGTCGGGCTGGAGCAGGTTCCAACGATGGCATCAGGACCGCCATAACGAGAAAGAGTGGTCTGATCATCATGATCTCCTCAGTCGAGGCGTCGGGGACTTGTGGCTGTCTGAACGATTCGCGACAATTATAGGTCCAATCGGCAGTTGTGATGACAGGTAGACTTGGAGATGCCTGTTGAGGCGCGGTCAAATTCACCGACGTATCGGGCATCAACGTTCTTGCGGTCGGATCACGGCCAACCCGTCAGTGTCGTTAGCAAGTAGAAATGTCCGCTTTTCGTAGCAAGTGAAATGTCCGGATTCATAAGTTAGTAGTCGTAGAGGCGGTGGGAAAGTGCAAATCCCGCGTTGTGCGGGATTTGCATGTTGAGAGGGAAAGGAACTTTTCCTCTCAACGTCTTTTCCACGGCCTTGATTTGTTTTTGGCTCAGCGGCGTCAGGAGTTTTCCTTCCGCGCTGTAGTGTCCGATGCGATGTCCCGCGATCATGATGGTCAGTGTTTGGTCCAGGTGCTGATGGATGATCGCCTTCGATCCGGCCAGGGTATGGCGCCAGTGAGCGCGCTCGAGCTGCATGATTACGTTGTAAAAGCTCACCGTGTTATCCCGATCGACGGTGCGCTCGTAGCGTTGGGTGAAGACCATCTCCAGATTCCTGTGCCGGCAGGATATGAACGCCGTTCCGCGCTCAGCAGCCGGGACTGTGAAGCGGCGGTTGAACTCGGCGATGTAGTGCTCCCTGAGAAACTTGTTGGCCTCTTCCAGGGTTCGGATCCCGCGCAACCGCAGTTCCTGCGGCAGCCGTCCCTGCCAGGTAGAGAAGTTGCGCTCCGAGCGTCCCCGTGCCTGCGGAGAGTAGGACGGGATCATATGCACTCCCAGTTCCCTCATGGCACGGCCCACCTGTGTAGGACGCTCATAATCGACCTTGCCGCCGCTCTTCGGCGTATACCAGAAATGGGCTCCGCGGTCGGAATAGAGCGAACAGAACAGCCCCTTCCGTTCGATCACCGCCCGCAGCCCAGCCATCACGGTGGCGGTCGTCTCTTCCTCGGCCAGCTGCGCATAGTAGATCTCGCTGGTGGCATCGTCGAGGATCACGATCAGATCGTGCCGACGCTCATCCTGAAACCACTGATGATCGCTGCCGTCGATGTGCAGCATCATCCCCGGTAGTGGACGCCGCTCACGCCGCTTGCGATGAACGCCGCGTCTGGCCTTGCGCTTCACCAGACCGGCTGCCTGGAGAGCCTGCTTGACCCACGTGTAGCTCAACCCGATCTGATGTTCCTCGCCGAGCTTCTCATGAAAATGACGCACGTTCAGATCGAAGTACTTGTCCCGATACAGGCTCAGAACCTCTTCGGCTTGCTTCTTCGGCACCCGCCTGCTGCTGGGCTTCCGCCGTCGCCGGTCCAGCAATCCCTGAGGGCCTTGTCCTCAAGCCGCTTCCGCCAACGACGCATCTGCCGCTCGCTGATGCCGATCAACTCCGCTGCCTGCCACCACTTGATCTTCCCCGATGTGGCTCGCAACAACACTTCCTGTAACTTCATCGCCCGCTCCGCTGCGGTCTCGGATAGATCTCCATGCTCTCGCGCATGGCTCCATCCTCACCGCCCGAAAAGCGGACACTTCACTTGCTAAAAACACCGGACATATTATGTGCTAATGACAACGGCCCACCCCTCAATTACTACTTCGCTACTGGCGAGTAGGCCACTACTCAGGAGTCAGCTCTAGCGTATAGGCCTACCCGGTCTGGCGCGGTTGGATGTCGAGAACTGTTCGGTGGGTTGACCGACCACCCTCTGAAGTTGGCTCGTGACATGGATCAATTCCACGATTCCGACCGCAACGGAGTGCTATACTTCCCCGACTTTCGCTTGAAAGAAGAAGGGCCACCTTAGAAACGGGTAAAGAAAAGGGTTCTCTAGGAACCCACAGAAAGGAGAAGGGACAATGAGTAAACAACTAATCAGTGTTGCCTACTGGATCGGGATGGCCTCCACAGTCTTGGCGATAATTGACCGTGGGCTTTTGATGATTGGTGTTTCCGTCTTCCCCGGAGTAGCATCGCCTACCGGGAAAGTACCGCTTTCCCCTAAGAGCTTCCTCGAAGGAGCCGTGCTGTTCTTTGTCATGGCTATTGCAAGTTATGTCATGTGGGCTAAAACGGAAAAGTTATAGATGGTAAGGCTCCGAACTTGGCATTCTTGATGTGTTATCGCCAAACAGGAAGTAACCCCAAAATGGACGTTACTTCCTGTTTGGCCACGATCCGATCATGTCCCTCATGGCGTTCGGCGCGAGCGCGTGGCGATCTCCATTCACCGGCTGGTGAGCCGCGGTAATTACACGATCAGCCCATTCCACTAGCGACGAAGACTTCCAAATTAGGAAGCGAAGCCCTCAAAGTTTTTTAGGTGGTGTGTACCGATCAAAGCCACCGAAATAGCTTTCGCTGGGTAGGTCGCTGCCGTTCCTCCCAGAATGTCTCGTAGCAGACCCGACACTCCCGGCTAGTACCGCCTGTCGACTGCTCTTGAGGCGACAGGGGCACGAGCTTGCCATTTCGGTCATAACACGGCCGACAGTACGGCCCCCGTTCACCAATGAAGTAGTAGTTAGTCTCCCCAACTTGCCGAATTTCGGGCTTTGTCGGCTTTTCAATGCCTTGCAAGATTTGCATCCTCAGCCCTGCGTTCTCCTCGGTGAGGCACACGATGATGGCTTTCAAATCCAGGAAGTCATCGTACAGATTGCTAATGCTTTCCTTTAGCGCGGCGTCGTTGGATGTCTTCGCCCGTTTTCGCACGGACTCCAGACTCTCCGATGCGTTACCGAGTATGTCAAGCGCGATCTTGATTGTTGAGAGTTCCATGCGCGGAATAGTCGAACAGGTTGAAAAAGAGCGCGCAACTGTCAGTTTTGACGGGGCAGCGCGTAAACAAGCCGCCGAAAACACGAAAGCCAGCCGCGGTCATCGGCCGGGCGGGATGCGGGCGGCGGCTCTCCATTAAAAGGGGAGGCTCGGCACTGCCGTTGGGGGTGGGCGACAGCGCTCGTGATTCGAAGGTTCGCGGTTAGTCCTCCCGTTCCCAGACAACTAGTGTTTTTGCCAGTTTTACCAGCAGTGATCCTGCTGTATGTTGCTGGTTACGAGGCGATTGCCTCGCATGCAGGTCACGAGATGAGGACCATGCCGATATTGACGAAGCCTTGTAAAGGAAAACTTAGCGGACAGACGCAGCTATTGCTCCGAACTAGCCGGGACAGAGCTGATGAGGGGGTGTACCCCTGTGAGATCTGTGGTCAGAGTGTCGGGGTCTTGGCGGCAAATGGTGATTGGGTTCTCGAGAGACATTGGCCTTCATTCATCTACATTCCCCGCAAACGCGGGTCGGCTGCTGCCAACGAAGGAAACCACTCAACAATTTCAGAACGAGGTGCCAAACCACCATTAACCGATCGCATCAATGAATCGAAGAACCAGCCACTGGACGATCCACTAGATGGGCTGTTCTACGTTCTCCAACAACCATCAAGAAAATGTTAGCAATAGCCCCATCCTGTTCCGAACTCCGGCAACCGCGAAAGTCAGCTCTCGCACTCAAGCGACTCGTTGATATTACTTTGGCGCTTCTTGTGATTGTTGCGCTGACGCCGTTGATGGTCTTCCTTGGCGTTCTCATCTTTATCGAAAGCCCTGGCCCGGTTTTTTACACATCGGAACGGATCGGAAAGGACCGCGTAGCGTTCGCTTTCTTCAAGTTCAGAACCATGGTGAAGGGCGCGGATGAGTTCAGAATGCAACTTGAAACACTCAACGAGCGAGACGCAGTCTTCTTTAAGCTATCGAAGGATCCCCGCGTCACAGGCATTGGAGGTTTTCTGCGGAAGTACAGTCTTGATGAGCTTCCACAACTCCTAAATGTGCTGCGCGGCGAAATGAGTCTCGTCGGACCCCGACCTCCGCTCGCCTCGGAAGTTGAGAAGTATGAGCCCGAGCACTTGGTTCGCTTTGCTGTTCTGCCCGGTTTGACCGGGCTGTGGCAGATAGAGTCACGCTCTGATCCTTCGTTTGCAAACTACATCGCGCTGGATACGAGATATGTCCAGAACTGGAGTCTGTGGCTTGACATGAAGATCCTGTTCCGAACACCCGGAGTTGTGCTTCGCGGCACAGGCTGCTAACCGGAATCTACGCCTGTTACTGGCATTGAATCGTCCCACGCATCTCTCGGCAGACAACTAGTGTTTTTGCCAGTTTTCCTAGCGGTGATCCTTCTGTATGTTGCTGGATACGAGGCGAGGTGCCTCAGATGCGTGCAATTCTGACCAATATGGACTATGCGGGATGGACTAAGGAGCAAAATCAAGTTGGAGCAGGTTCCGACGTTCGCCGCGGATAGAAAGACATGTAAGATGAGGCCTTCGCCGTCACCGAGCCTTCTAGAGGTAATGCGTCAGTTGCTCCAAAAAGTTGAGAGAACCTCCTATCCCACTGGTGCAGCCATTTCAATCGAAAATCTCAAAACTTACTTCCGGTGCCGAATCGCTGAGCTTGAAGTCGAGGAAGGGCTGAGGCCCCCTCCGCCTGAAACACCTGAGCGCCCCCTCTCCGTCTACAGAGACCACTGGTGGCAACCTCGATCCCAGCGATCCTGTTCTCTTTCCCAAGAGAGCCCAAAGGAGAATGGAGATCGTTCAATTCGGAACAAACCAGTTCCACCACCTAGGCTAAGTTTGGCAAAGTAGGCCAAATCAATGTATGGAGAAAAACCGCCGAGCTAACCGTCGCTACTATTCTGAGGGTGTCACCGCCTTGTCGTTTGTTCCAGTAGACCTAGTCGTTGGCCTGACGACCTTGGATTCTTTTGCAGGTTTAAGCCCAATCAACTCAGTCCAGTCCGGGACTAACCTCGAATCAGGAGAAGAAAACATGGGTGCAAAGCTGGCGGTTGCCGTGGCTGTCCTTCTTGTCTCTATTCCTGCCGTTGCTCAGGTGCAACCTGCAGCCGGCCCTACCAAGCCGTCCCTCATAAACTGGAGCGTCGGCGGAGGAATGGACTATATGTCGGGCGATTTCCAAAATGCGGACATCAACAGGTGGGGGCCGACCGTCTGGGCTACCGCAACCATGTGGCATTGCCTCGGCGTCAATGCGGAGGGCCACTCCATGATCTGGGGCGGAAACGACGCAGCTTCCGGATACAAACTCTTCATCGGTGAGGGCGGCCTGATGTGCACCATGAGCTACTGGGGAAGGCTTCAGCCCATCTTCAAAGGCGAGCTCGGCTTTGCCAGCCTATCGCGACCCGGTAACGATCCAGCCGCAAAACATGGAACGTACAGCACCTGGGCTGCCGGCGGCGGCTTGGAGTACCACATCAAGGGGCATTGGTGGACGCGAGTGGATTATACCTACGAGGGCCTCATGGACTTTCGAGGACCCAATGGCGAGTACAACACCCTGAATCCGCGAGGCATAGCTTTCGGGGCGACTTATCGCTTTGGCAAGCAAGGAACACGCTTCTGACCTGATCAACAGTTGTTAGGCCCGGTCAGCCAATTCAGATTCCTTTGTTGATCGGTTGCGACTGCAGTGTAGTGATCGACACCACTGAGGCATTGATTCGCACTTCTGCGGAAGATGTACATGTCCTATATGAGGATGGCGATTTCGACTCGCCATTCTGGAGCGGCCCACCACTCCGGCCATCGCAGGTCTCGGTCTTCGGTTGGACGAACGCTTCGCGATCCAAGCAGTCAGGATTGGGTTCGACATCTCTAGCTGAGGTGCGGCGACTAGGACCTCAAGAAGCTGCCCAGCAGTTATTGCGAGCCATACCGACCTCGTCGCATCTGCTGGAAGGGTCTTGACGCTGCCGGGGTTCGTTTGAACGCGCCGGCAGGCATGAAGCCTTTGTTGCGTCTTCCGACGGCCGGCATTCGGATTATTCGGAGCGAAGATGGGGCCGAGCTGCCATCTCTCTGCAGTTGCGTGAAGAGAAGATCCGGCGGGTATTTTGGGAGGCCAAGTCACGCGAAACGGATGTCGAAGTCAGCCGCAACCGTGAATCAGTCAGCAAAGCTTGTGTCTTTGAAAATGACTCTAAATTCAAGCAAGGAGCGTTTTGGGATCAGAGATCATGCTTCGTTGCGCTGGGCTTGAAAATGGTTGCCTGAAGAGAGAATGATTGCAGGTGCTTGCATGGGTAGGTTTTTGAGGCCGGAGCCAATACTCTTGTGAACGCCTATTTTTACTGGAGTTTTGTGAAATTGCTAGTATATTTAATGAACTGGCGGGTGGTACAAACGCAGTGTACCTTGCAAGTTGGATAGAAGCGCTTGCTTTCATCCTCCCTCATTCGAAGTTCTCAAATTGTTGCTTTGGACTTCGGTTAGTGCTCTTGGAATACACCATCACCCAAGTGAGGATGGCGAAGCCTTGCGAAGAACAGATATTCGAAGACGTCCGGCTAGAGATTCCCTGCACCGATTGCCCAAAAGTAACCGGGGCTTGCGCTGGTTTGCGGTTTATACCACCTGTCGTCACGAAAAGCGGGTTGCGCAGCACTTGAGTCAGCGCGAAATTGAGCACTATCTCCCGCTCTATCGCGCGGATCGGAAGTGGCGCGATGGGTCCAGGGTGACGCTGAATTGCCGTTGTTCCCCAGCTACCTCTTTGTCCGCATCGAGCGTTCTCGAGCGCGTCAGCGTCCTGAGCGTCCCCGGAGCCCTTGCAGTTGTGGGAGGAACGGGCGGGCGTGCCCGCGCCGCTCCCTGACGCTGCTATCGAGGCTTTGCGGACCGGATTGAATGAACATCGGATTGAGCCGCATCCTCTGTTGTGTGTCGGACAGTTTGCGCGCATCCGGTCAGGCGCCTTCGCCGGAATGGAAGGCGTTGTAGTGCGAAAGAAGAGCGGTTTCCGAGTTGTGCTGACCCTTGAGCAGATCATGCAGAGCGTTGCTGTCGAACTTGACGAAGACGACGTGGAGCCTTTAGCTGGCGAGAACTTCGCCCCGGCCAACTGGCTGGACATCGATCACCGTCTGTGCGCGCAGGGAGACCTAGTTCTGCGCGGAGTAGGAAATAGAGAGAGCTCCTCCGACCCATCAGATTCGCGATATTTGGCCTCAGTATGTTTTCGCGATCGATGGAAGCTGGTAATCGCGTCGCCGGCGTACTGGCGCGAATGCAAAATTCCTCAGAAGCGCAGAACATTTCTCATTCCGAGTATCAACCCAGCTCATAACGTTCGCTCTATCCGCAAAAACCGCTTCGATCAGGACAGACGCAAGCGATTTGAGAACCTCCAGCTTAAGACAGGCGGCAAAAGAATTTATGACTGGATCATCTGGCGCAACACGAGGCGGCACAGAGGAGCGCATCCTCACTACTGCTGCGTCCCTGTTCTCTCAATTCGGTTACAACGGGGTGAGCACACGCGAAATTGCTTCGGCCGCAGAGGTTAACGAGGTGACAATTTACCGTCACTATCCACGCAAGCGCGATCTTTACGTGGCGGTTCTCGGAGCGGAATTGCAGCGTGTTCAACTGCGCGGCGAATTGCTGACCCGGTTGGCGGAAGCGCCGGACGGGCGCACCGCACTTGCCTGCACGTTTGAACTGATTACGACAACTTTGCAGCAGCAGCCGCAATTGCTCCGGTTACTGCAGTACAGCGCCCTGGAGCTAAGCGACGATCTTGATCCTCTTCTACGCAGGCATCTCGGAGAACTCGTGGAAGTTGTGGCCCGGTATCTGGAGCCCTGGATAGAGCGGCGGCAATTGCGCTGCTCCAATGCCAAGACTCTGGTGCTTACCCTGATCGCGATCGTTCTGAGCCGGGACCCGTTACGTCGCGTGTTTCTGGGTGACGTCGAGAATCTTAATGCGCTCTTCGAAACCTATTCTGAGTTTTGCCTTGCGTGATTGATAACAACCGGCCACAGGTCAGGAGCAGTTTTTTGCAGTGATCAGCATTTTCAAGAAAGACCTCCGGTGAAATTCGGCCTTAATCACGGACACACAGAACAATCGATACGAGCACAAGGAGCGCTTAAGGGTTATGGATCTCAAGGGTAAAGCGGCGGTCGTTTGCGGCGGTGGAGGCTTCATAGGCGGGCATCTTGTGAAGAGCCTGCTTGCCGACGGAGTCAATGTTATCCGTGCTGTCGATGTGAAGCCGATGAACGACTGGCATCAGGTGTCTTCGGATATAGAGAACGTGGTGGCGGATTTGAAGGATAAGGATAGCTGCTACCGGGCCGCCAACGGAGCAGAAGTCATTTTCCAACTCGCCGCCGATATGGGCGGAATGGGATTCATCGAAAACAACAAGGCTCTTTGCATGTTGAGCGTGCTAATCAATACGCACATGCTGCTCGCCGCTCGCGATTCCGGCGTTGAGCGCTTTTTCTATTCTTCGTCAGCCTGCGTTTACAACGCTGAAAAGCAGAAAGACGCCCACGTCATTCCCCTGAAGGAATCCGACGCATATCCGGCCCTTCCAGAGGATGGTTATGGTTGGGAAAAACTTTTCAGCGAACGAATGTGCCGTCACTTTGAAGAGGACTTCGGAATGCAATGCCGAGTCGCCCGCTATCACAACGTCTACGGACCGTTCGGAACGTGGACGGGCGGAAGGGAAAAGGCGCCGGCAGCAATTTGCCGCAAAGTTCTCGAAGCCAAGCTATCCGGCAAGCACGAGATTGAAATCTGGGGCGACGGTCACCGGACCCGAAGCTTCATGTACATCGATGACTGCACCAAGGGAACCCGGGCAATTGCGGAAAGCGAAATTCACGAACCTCTGAACCTCGGATCCGACGAGCTGGTGACCATAAACCAGCTCGTCGACATCGTCGAGGACATCGCGGGATTGAAGCTCAAGCGCCGTTACAAGCTCGACGCGCCAAAGGGTGTAAACGGGCGCAATAGCGATAACGCAAAGATCGTGGAATATCTGGGGTGGGAGCCTTCGATCCGCCTCAGAGACGGCCTTGAAAAGACCTACCAATGGATAGAGAAAGAGATGCTCACGCCTTGCCCATGCCTAAGCACGTTTCAAGCGGGCGCTGCAATCAACCGGCAACGCATCACCGGGGAGGTTCGAGATGAGCGAAATCCTGAGCGAACGGCAGATCCTGGGAGTCAACTTTTACGTCGGAGATGTGCAAGGCGCGATTCGGCGTCTTGCGCACGGCGGTCTGCTTGTCGTGCCCGCAGCCCCTGCATTAAAAGACGTTGCCTGGAATGACGATTACCGGGAAGCGCTCAGGAATGCAGATGTGGCGATCGCCGACTCCGCCTTCATGGTTCTGGTGTGGAACTTGCTGCAAAGTGACTCGATCCCGCGCCTTTCGGGGCTTAGGTATCTAAAGGAACTGCTGCAACTGCACGAAGTACGTACACCCGGTAACACCTTTTGGGTTATGGCGGGCAGCGCCAGTTCGAGAAAGAATATGGACTGGCTGAATTCAGAAGGGATTGAAGTTCCGCCGGAATTTGTTTATCAAGCGCCAATGTATGGCAGTAAGATTGAAGACAGGGAACTTACTGACAAGCTGCAGTTGTTACGCCCAAAGCATGTAGTGATCACGGTGGGCGGCGGTACGCAGGAGCGGCTAGGGCTTTATCTGAAACGCAACCTCGATTATCTCCCGGCGATTCACTGCATTGGAGCAGCCATCGCGTTTCTGAGTGGTGATCAGGTGAGAATTCCGGGTTGGGCTGATCGACTCTACCTCGGGTGGTTGTTTCGCTGCTTGTCGTCACCCCGTCGCTTTGTTCCGCGATATCTTTCCGCGTCGCAGCTTGTTCCGCTTCTCTGGCGCTATCGAGATCAGCTTCCGGTGCCCCGAGCATAGCGAGCAGCCAATAACTCAATCGGAGTAAGCGTGGGTTCCGAGGCCACTTTAACGGAGAAACTGACGAGATGACGGTAAATCGTGAATCGGCAAGTATCGCGGTCGTGGGTTCGGGCTATGTCGGCCTGGTTGCGTCTGCATGTTTTGCGGAGATTGGACATCGCGTCATTTGTGTCGACAACGATGAATCCAAGGTGCGCATGCTGCAAGAGGGCGGCATCCCCATCCACGAAGAGCACTTGCCCGAGCTTCTAGCGCGTCATCGCGGAAGATCGCTGGAATTCACGTCGGATCTGCGAGCCGCAACGCAGTCTGCGCAGGCCATCTTTATTGCGGTTGGAACGCCCCAGAGCGAAACGGGTAGCGCCGATCTCTCCTATGTAGATGCAGTGGCGAGTGAGATTGCGCGCTCCATGGATTCCTATAAGGTCATCGTGGAGAAGAGCACGGTTCCGGTTTACACGAACGAGTGGATCCGGCGCGTGATCGAGCGGAATGGCGTGCCGAAGGATATGTTCGATGTCACGTCGAACCCCGAATTCTTGCGAGAAGGCACGGCAGTTGTTGATTTTTTGCACGCAGACCGCATCGTGATAGGCGCAGCGACTGAGATCGCGGCCGATTTGCTCAAGAAGATCTATCTTCCGCTCACAAGTGGCGCCTACTACGATGAGCAGGGTTCTGTGCCAGGACCCCGCACAGCTGCCGATCCGCCGCCGATCCTGCATACCTCCACAAAGGCCGCTGAGATTATCAAGCACGCCTCCAACGCTCTGCTGGCGACCAAGATTTCATTCATTAACGTTGTCGCAAATGTTTGCGAGGCAGCGGGTGCCGACGTGGAAGAAGTTGCGCGAGGCATTGGCATGGATTCGCGTATCGGTCCGAAGTTTCTGCGCGCCGGCGTAGGGTACGGCGGATCGTGCTTCCCGAAAGATGTTGCAGCCTTCCGCCATGTGGCGGAGCAGGTGGGCGTAAGTTTCGGCCTCCTGCACGAAGTCGAAAAGATCAATGAGGAACAGAAGCAGCGCTTCTTTCAGAAAATTCGCTCTGCACTATGGACGTTTCGCGGGAAGAAAATCGGAGTGCTGGGCTTGGCTTTTAAGGGCGGCACGGATGACGTACGCGAGTCGCCGGCGCTCGATATTGTGAAGAGGTTGCTGAGTGAAGGTTGTTTGGTGTGCGCACATGATCCTGCAGCGGCAAGTCGCTGCAAAGAGTTCATTCCGGCAGCGCCAAACATGCGTTACGTGGACGACCCCTATCTAGCTGCACAGGACGCGGATGCACTTCTGATCCTGAATGACTGGCAAGAATTTGCCGAACTCGACCTCGCCAAGCTGCATTACACGCTCCGCTATCCGATCGTGATCGATGGTAGAAATCTCTACGATCCTGCGATCATGACCAATGCAGGGTTCACCTACCTCAGCGTGGGAAGGCCTGGTCAGGTACAACCGGTGGATCCGGTCGCTGCATTTTTTCTGCCTCGGCGTCGAGAAGGCGCGAAGGTTTAAGCGCACCCAGTTAGCTGCGTAGCGGTTCAGAAATAGAAATCTCGCCCAAGCGCGGTTTTTCCGCTCGTTGGTACCAAAGAGCAGTCAGGATAAGGACGATCGCACGATGCGCGTACTAGTCGCCGGCGCAGCCGGCTTCCTTGGCTCCCATTTAGCCGATGCCATCCTCAAGGAAGGGCACGAAGTATTGGGTGTTGACAATCTTTGCACCGGCTCTCTCGATAATCTCAGACATTTGAAAGATGAGCCAAAGTTCGAGTTCTGCCAGCAGGATATTTGTGATTCGTTCGATCCCAAGCACGTGGATTACGTGTTCAACTTCGCTTCTCCTGCTAGTCCTGAAGACTACCTTCGTTTGGGCGTCGAAACTCTGATGGTTGGCTCGACTGGAACGCGCAATATGCTGGAAATCGCGAAGAAGTATCAGGCAAAGTTTCTGCATGCGTCAACATCAGAGTGCTACGGAGATCCGGAACAGCACCCGCAGACCGAGGAATACTGGGGCCACGTGAATCCAATCGGGCCGCGATCCGTCTACGACGAGTCCAAACGATTCTCTGAGGCGCTCGTGATGGCGTATCATCGCTACCAAAAAGTGGACACCCGGCTGGTGCGAATCTTCAATACCTACGGCCCGCGACTGCAGATTAACGATGGTAGGGTGATTTCCAATTTCCTGACTCAGGCGCTGCGGGGCGAGAATTTGACGATTTATGGCGATGGCAGCCAAACGCGCAGCTTCTGCTACGTCTCTGATGAGATCGAGGGAATTCTTCGGCTCTCTCGCAGCGATGAGCATGCGCCGGTAAATATCGGAAACCCGACGGAGTGGACGATTCTGGATTGCGCGAAGGCTGTACTGCGCGTTACCGAATCAAAGAGCACGATCGTGCATCGGCCGTTGCCTCAAGATGATCCTACGCAGCGCCGGCCGGACATCAGCAAGGCGAAGCGCCTGTTGAGTTGGGAGCCCGAAATCGACCTGGAGACCGGGCTGAAGCTCAGTCTGGAATACTTCAGATCATGCGTTGAGGCTGCTGCCTAGTCATTCAAAACACATCCAAGGCCGCATCGGCACCTGTACGATGTGGCAATCAGGTCGCGAACGGCCGGGAGCACTATTGTGAAAAGAGCGCTGATTACGGGTGTTACCGGACAGGACGGAGCCTATCTGGCTGAATTGCTGCTTTCGAAGGGATATGAGGTGCATGGAATCAAGCGGCGCGCCTCCTCGTTCAATACCAGCCGGATCGACCATATCTACGAAGACCCGCACGTACACAGTCGTCATTTTCTGCTCCATTACGGCGACCTGACCGATTCGAGCAGCCTCATCCAGATCGTGCAGCATGTTAAACCGGATGAAATATACAATCTCGGAGCGCAAAGCCACGTGAAGGTTTCGTTTGAGGAGCCGGAATACACGGCCAACTCTGACGCGCTCGGTACATTGCGCCTGCTTGAGGCTATCCGGATTGCGGGCCTCGAGAAGGTTACGCGCTTCTACCAGGCTTCGACATCGGAGATGTATGGCCTGGTGCAGGAAATTCCGCAGAAAGAGACAACGCCTTTTTATCCGCGGTCTCCATATGCCGTCGCAAAACTCTACGCCTACTGGATTACGGTAAATTATCGCGAAGCGCATGGAATTTACGCGTGCAATGGAATTCTCTTCAATCATGAATCGCCAACGCGCGGCGAAACATTTGTGACCCGCAAGATCACGCGCGGGCTGGCGAGAATCAAGGTCGGGTTGCAAGATCAACTTTACCTCGGCAATCTCGACGCACTACGCGATTGGGGACACGCGCGCGACTATGTCGAAATGCAGTGGCGCATGCTTCAACAAGATGAGCCCAGAGATTACGTGATTGCGACGGGCCAGCAACATAGCGTGCGCGAATTCGTGGACTTGTCAGCGAACTTCCTCGGAATTGAAAATCAAGTGGGAAGGAGTTGGCGCGGAAGAAAAAGGCGTCGACCAGCGAGGAAACGTGGTTGTTGCTGTCGATCCGCGTTACTATCGTCCGACCGAAGTGGAGACGCTTCTGGGCGATGCCAGCAAGGCGCGCCGCGAGTTGGGGTGGGAGCCAACGGTCACGTTTCGCGAACTCGTGAAA
Source organism: uncultured Acidobacteriaceae bacterium (assembly GCA_963738035.1). Classification (GTDB taxonomy): domain Bacteria; phylum Acidobacteriota; class Terriglobia; order Terriglobales; family Acidobacteriaceae; genus Telmatobacter. The sequence continues at coordinate 704,324 of CAVTVB010000017.1, read as the reverse complement.
GAGATGGTAGACGAAGATCTGAAGATTGCAGAGCGAGACGCATTGGTAAGAAAGCACGGCTACTCGGTATTTAACTTCCACGAGAATTGAAGGTAGAGATTCGCGACAATGAAGAAGAGCAGCCGGATTTTTGTTGCAGGGCATCGTGGACTCGTCGGTTCGGCAATCTGCCGGGAGCTTGTACGGCAGGGGTTTACGAGTCTTGTTCTCCGCACCCACGCGGAACTCGACTTGACCAACCGCGCGGCGGTTCTCGAGTTCTTCAAGGATGAGCAGCCGGAGTTTGTCTTTCTTGCAGCGGCAAAGGTCGGCGGAATCCTCGCTAACGACACCTACCCAGCAGACTTCATCCGCGAAAACCTGGAAATCCAGACCAGTGTTATTGACGCCTGTTATCAGAGTGGAGTGAAGCGACTGTTGTTTCTTGGATCAAGCTGTATTTATCCAAAGCTCGCTCCCCAGCCGATCAAAGAAGAATACCTGCTCACAGGGCCGCTCGAGCCGACCAATCGCGCCTACGCATTGGCAAAAATTGCTGGAATCGAGATGTGCTGGTCCTACAACCGCCAATACGGAACAAGGTTCCTGGCCGCAATGCCAACCAATCTATATGGTCCTGGCGACAATTTCGATTTGAGGGGATCGCACGTGCTGCCCGCTTTGATGCGAAAGGTCGTAGAAGCAAAGCGTGCAGGCGAGAGGAAGTTAGTCGTTTGGGGCACAGGCCGCCCGCGTCGCGAGTTCTTATACAGCGACGATCTTGCGGAAGCGTGCATTCATCTCTTGAATCTGCCGGAGAATTTGTACGAATCGCTGATCTCACTGCATGAAGCACCGCTGATCAACATTGGCACCGGCGAGGATCTGACTATCCGCGAATTGGCGGAATTGGTGGTACGAGTCCTCGACTTCGAGTGTGAACTCATCTTCGACACCTCGCGGCAAGATGGTACACCGCAAAAACTTCTCGACGTAAGTAGAATCCATGCCCTTGGATGGAAGGCGAAGGTTAGCCTTGAGGAAGGGATTCTACGAACCTATACATCGGCGCAATCTCTGCTGGAACTCGCGGCATCTTGACTCGTAGGTTGCGTTCAGTTTAGCGATATTCTATCCCCATCCTCGGGATATTCGCTTTAGGGGAGGTGCTAGCCCTTAGCAGTCCTCAATCAAATGGCCTGTGCAGTCGAACAGGCGACCCGGTGAGCAGTTTGCGCGAGTAACAGTCGCTGGCAACTCCAAGACCGCTATTTGTGCTGGTTCGCCGTTTGTAGCGTTGTGCTCTAACTCAAACGCAACGCGCGTCTGTTCAACCTCGGTCTCCGACCGCAAGATGGAAGGCTTTTAGCAACTCCATTCTGGTCATTGGCTGTTTCCTTGATTCTTGTCCCTCCCCCTTTCAACGCAGGAACCACGCCCCCGATATTCCCATTGCGCAGGGTCCAGAGGAGGGCGGGGCGGCGACGGCGGCAGGGTCCACTAGTGATTGGCGGTCTCTGATGGCCCAAGCATCTCGGACGAGATCGTGCACGTCAACGTGTTCGCCGCTCCGGATTATTCCGTCGTCACGCGCGTTTCAGATAGCGGAGAAATACCTTACACGCGCCAAGGTGTGGAAAGAACCGGATCGCACGTTCGCCGAGTGCCTACTATTCCGCTGCAAGAACTCCGAGGAAGGTTCTCAACTGCTCAATCTGATCGTGCGCTCGCTCTCGAATGCTCATGATTCGCTTAGTCACTTTCGAGGCATTAGATTGAATCGTATTTGTCCACGACTCGACCTCATCAAGACCTTGCAATTGCTTCTCTAATATATTGAGTGCGCGTTCGATTGCGAGGATATCCCCCTGTGCCTTGTTTTCAGAGGTCTTTTGCCTGAAGAGAATGGCTTTGCCAACACTGATCGCCGCGGACAAGTAAATGTCGGTCGAGGAATCGGCGGCATCCCACACTACAAAAATGTCTCGATCTATTCGCGCGAAGGGAGGTATCCCGTGAGGTGCGCTTCCTTTCGCGAAGACGAACACTCCAACGTTGGCCTGTCTGTTCCTCCTGGCCTGTTCGATCTCTTTACGTGCAGCATTGAGCGCAGCCCCCCTTTTGCTTTTGGCCTCGAAAACGATCCGCTCTCCAGCAGCCACTCCTTCAGGCGCCAATTCAATGACTGCGTCGCCGATTTTACACCTTGGAATGGCTCCGGGAATCGATCCGGTTGCGCTGAAAACGTCTCCTGCCTTTTGAGCCTCTGCCTGGAGAAAAGCGCAGAACTCCTCTTCGAAGCTCAGTCCATGCGTTGTTGAGCGCATTTCTTCCTGATGCTTGGTGATGAGGCTCGCCAGCTTTGCACTCACATCCTGCTGAAATCTCTGATTGTTGTCGCGCATCTCGCCAAGCACGTCCGTGAGCTGCCTTTTGAGTCTGGCGAGCGCGGACATCTCGTTATCAAGGGTGAGATTGTCATCAATCGACCTCCGCGTTTCTTCCAGAACAGCATTGAGCTTGTTTATCGCCGACTCTTCATTCTCGGTGGAGAATTCATCTGTTATTTGTTCATTCGCCTTTTCGACCCTCTTCACGAGGCGGCTTAGAGCGGAATTTTCGTCGTCAAGAGAAAACTCCTTGAGTGCGATCTTGAGCTGCTGCTCAATGTCTCCTCTGAACTCGTGATTAGTGGATCTGACCTGATGAATCAGACGAGCCACTGCTCCTGATTCATTGTCGAGCGAGAATTCATTCAGTAGACGCCTCTGCTCCAAATCGAATACTTCCTTCACGGAGTTCTCGATGGACCGAGCGATGCCTTCCGCATCCTGTGGATCGAGACGGCGCATCAGGGGGCTGGAATCTCCAATTCTCCTGGCGAGGGTACGTGCAAGCTCGGAGTTCTCGCCATCGCCGACCTGGGACCGGAGTACTCTCTCGAGGTCCCCGTCCTTTCGGACAAGTCGTTCCACTCGTTCCGTGAAGTGGCCGCTTTGGGGATCGAAATAGAGTTTGAGACTTGCGCCGATCCTGTTATCAATCTCCTGAATCCCGAGGGACAGCTCGCGGTTCAATTCGCCAAGCAGCCGCTGTCCCTCGGTACGAACGATCTCGGCATCCACATGGCCTTGGGCCTGGCGGATCGCGAGAACTCCGATTCTCAGCGCCGACAAGGCGAACGAATTTCGGTGACTTCCTTCTTCGCGCCTGCGAAGTTCGATTCCCAGATCGTGATCTTCTATCGTCAGGCTAAGCACTAGAGGTTCTTCGCACGGAACATCTCCAGACATGCTCAGAGGCGGTTTGTGCGAGGATGTTTCGTTTGACGAAACTTTCAGAGGAGACGCCATGATTCGCCTTTTTGAATGCAGGAATAATGGGCGGCCTGTAGCGCCCGCAATTTACTCTGATGGCAAGTCAGCCGGATGACGTGTCCGCCAGAGTAGACAAGTCTTCAATTAAGGTCAGATATGTGCGTGGCTTCGAACGCGCGTCCGGCTTCACAGTCATGCGTGTTTGTACTTGAGATCAAGTCGGCTTCGGAGCGGATCGGACTGTTGCACAGCAGGCACCACCCGATCCGCTCTTCAGAATAGTTAGCGAAGGCCTCAAGCATCTCGTCGAAATTGTCTGGAATTTGAACTGGAACCCAATCGTCTTTCACTGTTTCCGCCTCATTTTCTATATTCGTGTGGTTTGAATTGCGATAGCTCGAGCACGATCGGCCGATTCTCCAGACTGCCCTCCGGGCCAAGAAGCGCGGCGTTCACGAAGACCGTGTGGCGAGTCGGCATGACTCCATAGCCAGAATGGATGTGCCCAAAAACGTGGAGCTTTGGTTTGACCTTAATGACTGCCTCGCGAAGCTCCTTGTCTCCCTCAGGCTCCGGGTAATTGAGACTGTGGTCAAGTACTCCATAAGGCGGACCGTGAGTGACGAGGATGTCGACGTCCAGCGGAATACACCTGTAGCACTGCAACCGTTCTTCCGCATTGCTTCGCCCGAATGCTCCGCCAAAATGTGGCGTCAGCGGAGAGCCCCACACTTTTGCCGGGCCAACCATTACAGATTCATTGAGCAGTAGAGTTGCGTTTGTGATCAGCCTCCGCAGGTTTGGATCGGACTCGAACGCGTATTCATGATTACCGCAGGTCACGATCTTATGCGGGTGTGGTTGATCTCCAAGCCAGTCGTTGAAATCGATAATTGCTCGAGTTCCACGACCAAAGAATGTAAAGTCGCCTGCATGGATCAGCAAATCACCAGAAGGCACTGCGAGCTCGCAATGCAGTTCGTGCGTATCTGAGATGCAGACGACTTTGAGGACTCTATCCGAATTTCCGTGCACAATTGAAACCGTCCTGGCAATAAGGTCATCCAATACGTGACCAGACAAAGAATCTGCTTCCTGTCGCTTCATTTGCGCAGAAGCAGACCTGGATCATCGCTGTTGCGACTTACCAGGCGCCCCTGGGAATCGCGGATATTGTTGAAGGTGCTATTGGAGTGACCGAGAATTCGGCCACCGCTGTCTCGTACATTGGTTTCCGAATCTGCAAGACCGGTCGTAGTGTTCGCAATGATCTGGTTCTTGCCGTTCCGAATATATTCTGTTTTCAGCATGAAATGCTCTCCCGTGTCGAATGTTCCGCACACATTACTCTTCCGATTAGAAGAAGCATTTATGGAGTGAGCGCGATATTCATTGAATCGCGTTGGCGGTGATTTCCACTAATCTTCGCTCCAATCGGAATGAGAACCCCCCTGAATCCGCGCTCTGGCGAATAGCATCAGTCGAACGAATCAGGATTCTGGTTCAGCTGAACAAGTAATTTCAACTCGTAATCTGAATAGCCAGATTCAGCCAAACCAAAGAAATCCAGCACTACCCGCCTTTGCGGCGGGGCTCCATCTGAAATGCACTGTCCCTCCAGGCAACATACTCTGGGATGGCCGCATTTGCATAACGGGTCGGGCTCTTCATCATAGCCAAAGAAGCAGTGGCAGTGAGGGCAGTTTTCCATAGATCCACCTTGGCAGGCTGAGGTTCTAAGAGAGAGGACGTACGGATTGAGCTGCAGCCATCGAAGTTACAGCGATAGCTTTCAGCACCCATGAGCTTCTCTACTTCACTCTTTGGAGCCTAAAGATGTTTATGGAGTCGTATGTATTTATTGGTCTACGGTCGCAAGATGAGACTTTTAAATAGTGGTAACCAAATCAAGTAATCTAACGTGTTACGCCATAGATCCAGAAGCTAGTTGATTCTAAATCCGATTGTGCAACCGAAAGATCAAAGACGATTGAGGAAATGCGTAAACATTTCCTCAATCAGTCGAAGAAAGAGATAACGTGTTTTTCAGTTGATTATGCTTTTGTCGGCGTCTTGTGCTTCTCATGAAACTCTTTCTCCAGCTCGAGCAAATTAGTTACAAGGTAACTAATAACCAGACGAGCCGAATGCTCATTAATGCCCTTTATTCGATCAAACGTGGTTATCCAATCTTTCCAAGCTTTCCCAAAATCAGGGGAAACCGTCTCGCACAGCCAACGGCTAAATTCCCTCCTCATCACTTTCGCTGCGGGTTCCTTCTTTAGAAACGCAAGTGGTCGACCACTAGTCGGACTCATGTGCGAAATCATCATGTGCGTAACCACTTCACGCCGGTCGGGATTAAGTGCACTGAAGGCCTTCAAAAGTGTTCTCGCATTTGTCTGATAAGCGTGAAGCTCGTTCGTTTTGTTCACAGCTCTCCTTTGTTGTCTCAACGTAATTATTGTGATTCGATCTTGTCTCACTGAGTGGACGATTATCGAAGGATAAGATTAAAGGCGCAACATCTGTCACGTCGAAATACGTCATGGTCTTACGCCACAAACTGGCTTGGCGACCCGGCAAGAGTGTAACTGCGAGTCAAGCACCTGTGTTGTGTCTGTCATCACAGCCGAAGATCGGGGTTAGCTATTGAGATGGATCTGAAGCATTCATTGCGAGATAGGATATCTGCCCAGAAGTTATTTGCTCACGTTACTCGATGTGGGCGATGTTGCTGTCATTTACGGCGCACGCGCACGGATTTCTGGAATGCAGTGATAGATTAGCCAACTGATTCTTCGGTCCCTCTTCAATCGCTTCCCAAAGAGACTTGGGTGGCAGAAGTTTAGAGACAGAATTTATTTCGATTTGATCTCATTTCTCGTGAGCGTGCTATGTTCCAGCCAACCAGACGGAGAAAACTCGGCGACATTTTCGATGAGATAGTACTCGGGAAAACAACCCTTTCGAAGGAAGCCGAAGCTCCGCAGAGCCAGACACCAGCGCGCACCGAAAGCAGTCCTTCAGTTCAGAGGCCACCCGTCGAGGCGCGCAAGCTCTTTGCCGATGTCAAGGATGTTCTTGCTCGTCGAAGCTACCTGTCGGAGACCGACAGTGCGACCGTTGCGTATTGGGTTATTTCGACGTGGTTCGTAGATGTATTGTGGATAAATCCATGTCTAGTCATCACTGGCCCTGCGCATGAGGCCACAAACTTGCTTCACCTCCTCGACGATCTCTGTGCCAACTCGGGTCTGCTCGCTGGAGTTCAGTGGTCCGACATCAAATACCTGGCCCGCGGTTCGACGCTTCTGATTTCGAAGCCTGACCTGGATAGCCGGACCGCCGTCCTTTTGGGCAACCTCACCAACCGGAGGTTTTCGTTCATGGAGGGTCAATCCTGGAGGCATTGCGCCGCGTCGGTTGCCATCTACATCGGCGAGAACAGTACGGTCAGGCAAATTCAGAATTCTATCTCCATCGACGTGACCGCCTCTCCGAACGCAAAGCCAAGGCCCTTCGCTCGACCTCTGGATCGAAAGGCGGACCCTCTCGTGATCAGTTTCGGTGAATACAGCCGAAGGAACAGGGAAAAGGTGCAACTTATGGAGTTTGCGCCGGCCGGTCTCTCGCTCGAAACCTACGCTATTGCCAATGCGCTGGGAAGCTGTCTGGTCGACGCCGCAGATCTCCAGACCCAGCTAATCGCGCTTCTCAAGCCCAGAGATCAGCAGCGTCTTGCCGAGCGATCCGAAAGCCTCGAAGCCCTCACCGTGGCTGCTGCTCTCAACCTTTGCCAGCAGGGCAGGGATGAATTGTTCGTCAAGGACATTGCCATCGAACTCAATCGACTTCTCGAGGCGCGTGGAGAGACCCAGCGTCTCAATCCAGAAAAGGTTGGCCACGGCTTGAAGAGGATTGGACTGCTCACTCGCAGACTCAGCCAGGCGGGAAACGGCTTACGCCTTGATCAGGCTACTCGGCAACATCTTCACGCCCTTGCCGAGGTGTACCTGCAGGAGGATTTGAATAATTAGAATGAAACCTACATACGTCGACTTCTTTTGGATTTCAAAAGCTTAGGGAGGTTATGTAGGTTTAGGAGGTTTTTGAGAGCAGATCAACAGAGCGGTTTTTCGGGTTGGTGATCCTGCTAGCGATCCGAGACATGCCTCTGAATAAGGACTCTCGAAGTGCAGTCTCAACCGCAAATTAAAGAGGCGATGGAGTTAGCAACAAATAACAAGAAAGCGCCAACATTCTCAGAACGCAGTCAATTGATTGAGGAGGAATGTTGGACGCAAGGTCGCCTGACTCCTTCCAATCTTCTAACTTCAAAGGACTAAAAATTTGATTCGCAGGTTTTGTCCGCCCTCCAATGACGAGCGCTGATGATGAAGAGTGCAGCGCGATGGCTATCTGAAGCTCTTTGCGATGAGAGCTGCGGCGTCTGATTCTTGCAACTTATAGAGCGTCAGAAGGGGAACTAGGGCTCCCTCAGAAACTTCGCGAGATTCACTTCCCACCTTATTGCTCCAGTGACAATCTCAGTCAGATCGTATTTTGGTTGCCAGTTCAGAGTGTGTTTCGCTTTCAGGATATCGGCGAAAAGGGACGGAGGATCACCGGGCCGGGGCGGTGCATAGACATGAGGAACACTTCGGCCGAAAACTTCTTCGATTTCACGGATCAATTGCTTGATAGATGTACCCGTACCGGTGCCGAGATTTAATTCCATCGATGTTCCCCCTCGAACAAGATACTCGAGGGCTTTCACATGGGCGCTGGCGAGATCGGCCACATGAACGAAATCCCGTACACAAGTTCCATCCGGGGTATCGAAATCCTGGCCGAAGACCGTGACCGGCCGAGTTATGCCGAGAGCCGCACGGATTGCAAGCGGAACGATGTGCGTCTCCGGGTTGTGTATTTCACCGATGGTTCCGAGTGGGTGAGATCCAGCGGCGTTGAAATAACGCAAAGCAGCAAAACGAAGCCCGTGTGAAACAGAATAGGCAGAAAGCACGCGTTCGAAGAACAGCTTTGTAGCCCCGTAAGGATTCATGGGCTCTTTCGGACTCGATTCTCAGATGGGAAGAGCCTGGGGCGCGCCATACACAGCGCAGCTTGAAGAAAACACAAATATCCGAACATCGCTTTCAAGCACACTGTCCATCAAAGCGAGGGCTGACTCAACATTATTGCGAAAGTATTTGCGGGGATTCGTCACCGATTCTCCGACATACGCAGAAGCGGCGAAGTGGATGATGGCATCCACCCGTTTCAGTGCAAGGAGAATCTTCGATCGGTCGGCTATATCACCTTCAATGAGTTCGAACCCCTTCGATAATTTACGATGTCCGGTCGAAAGATTATCGTAGATGATGACTGCGTGCCCGTTCTGTTCCAACTCATGGACTGTGGCAGAACCGATGTATCCACTGCCGCCAGTGACGAGAACCCTCATTTCAACGTACCCCCGTGGAATCCTTAGTGAGAGAATACTCGTGGTAGTTGGTGAGCTCCAAGCCATGAGTGATTTTGACATCTCGAACGAGCTTCTCTGCTTTCGATCCGAGACCTTGGGCAACCGCATAGAGAAGGGTGCTCAGGCGACCAAATGACTCTGCGACTAGTTACTCTCAACACTTCGGGTAGCTGCCTTTGACTGAACTCGCGCAGCTTTCACCGGAATCTCAAGATTCCCGGCCTTGCCTGAGCTCCAGTCATAAACCGCCGTTACCAGGTGGACATAGACATTGGAGGGCAGGTCGATCTCGAGATGAACCGGAATCCCTGTCTTCTGGAGCGAAGAGTACTGATCAGGATTGATGCGCAGAGTCTCTGTTACGCCCTCCCAGTTGACGGCGTTTCCATCGCGATCGTAGGCCTTGAGGCCCATGAGAATTTTGCCGCTTCGCACTCCCTGTGCGTCAGGCCGCAGGACAACATCCTGTTCGCGAATGACAAAGTCCACATCGAAGCGGGTGAATGGCGCGTTGAGTTTCGCATTTTGTCCGGCCAGCGGCCCACCTGGCGCAGGCTGAGTTGAGGCCGGTTCCGCACGAACACCGTAGAGCACGCCAGTGGCGCTCGGCATCCCGAACAGCAAAAGGGGCGCGAGAGGATTTTCGGCCGACTCGGCCTGAATCATCGGCGTATCGTCGGCGTTATAACCATGCCGATAGGCGAGCTTGTACTTTCCTTTCGCGAGCTTGACTTCGATCTGGCGGTAGCTTCCGTCCATTTTGGCTTCGCTGGGCGAATAGCCGAGTGTGTAGTAATTCGCGCCGTCATTGATTGCGTGCCGCAAAGCGGCATTCAGATCGTTGGTATTGAAGTAGGCCTTGCCGCCTGTCGAGGAGGCAAGTTGCTCCATTGCATTCATGGTATCGGCACGCTCCGCGGCACCTGCACTGTAAGCGGACTTGGCTGAGTCATTACCCTGGCCGCCTGCGTGCCCGGCTATTCCTTCAGGGCCTTCACCGCCGACACTGGCTTCGATGACGTGCTCCATCATCATTCCCTCTGCGTTGATGGGATACACAGCAATCCTGGACATGGTAAACAGATCACCCGTCGTCCTCACCTTGTCTAGATATCCCGGAGTCGCAGTATTCTGCTTCATCGCCTCGCGTTGTGCTGCCGTGGGAAAGATGACGACCGGAAATGAGCTCGCGAACCAGATGAGATTTTTGCGTCCCGGTACACCCGCGAGATAATGGCCGAGATAATTAAGAGCCTCGAAAGTCATGGAGGCTCGGTCGCCTGCGTTATGAGCCCGGGAATCGGCCTGCGCTTGTCGGATCGCCGCGATGGCGGCGGGAGAAGCCTGCATCACCTGCAATTGAGCGATGTCTGCAGCATCGTCAGCCTCGTCGCTGCGGCTCCGAGCGGCGTGATTCTTATCCACTTTCAGACCGTATCGTTTATCGTTGAGCGCGGCAATCAGCGCCGAAGTGTCCGTCGTGAATCCCTGCACAAAGCGCAGTCGAGAACCGAGCATGAAGATTGCTACACGCCTCCCTTGCGGCATGTGAGCGAGGAAGTCCATAACCTCCCGATGCATGTATGCCTGATCCTGCGGTTCAGTGTTCAAGGTATCGAGCAGCAGGACATTGACCGCATCGCTCTCCGGGGCAGGCGAAGCGTTGGTTCGGGTACCCACGGGCATGGGCGGCATCACCGGAGGTTCGGTCTGAGCGCGCATGCTTTCTGTGCGTTCTTCAAAGAAGTCGATACTCTGCGGCTTGCCGTCCTCCATCACCTTAAAGTCCTGTTCGCCAAGGTTAAGGACAGGCTCGCCATTGTTTTTGGTAACCACAACATCAACCACCACCTCGCGTGTTGTAGTCCTGAGAATCGGAGCCTGGACAGCAGCGTCCTCTTTCGAGGGTGTCGGCGTGCTTGAAGCCGTTGGAGGCGCAGCAGGCTTCGACTCCGCAGGAGCCGGCAAAACCGGCGAAGGCGCAACTTCGGCTTTCTCCGGTGCCGCCTCGCTGGGTGGTGGTTGGGGCGCGATCGCCGCGGCCTGTGAATTTGCGCCTTCAGTAATGTTTGGATTCGCTTTTTCGTCTGCCTCGTTCTCAGGAAGCACCCGCACATCCGCTCGAAACATGTGGTATTGCTCGAAAACCATCTCATTCAGCATGGTTTTCAGTGGACGCATCACAAGTTCCAGGGCCCGATGTTGCCCATCGTTGGAGTACCGAACCTCCTGTGCAATCGATATCGAAACACTCTTTACGGGACAGAAGTAGCGTTTGCCGCCGATTTCTACCGGACCGTATTCAACAACGAGAGCCGCTCGCGTGATGGGATCGCTGGAGGAAAGATTCGCCTCCACACTGAGTCGAACAATGGTTCCGTCCTGAGGATTTATAGTGATCTCCCCGTGATAACCGGAAAGCTGGCGGAAAGGCGCCAACTCATTCCATTCCGCCTCGCTCTTCGGCGTGCAGCAGTAATTCACCTCATAGTGAGATTTCTCGCGCGGAACTTCATAGCTGAAGACCGCTTCAGGTCCACCAGGCCCCTTTTCCCAGTGACTCCAGCCCAGCTTGCTTCTCGCAGCATCAACCAGAACGGTTCCGAGAATAGGACCAAAAACACCCCAGGTAGTCAGCCCGTGATCCGTTGCCGCCGTCTTCTTCACTGGTCCTGGATCGACCGTCTCGCGGCCATCGCGGTAGAGGACGGTTTCGCTTGAGGCCCGGACAAAGTGTATGGGTTGGTAGGCGATGCTGCCAGTTGGCGTTTGCAACAGCGGCGTATCTTCGAAATACGTTGTCTTGCGAGTGGCAAAGAAATTTGGCAATAGCGGGATCGTCCTCCCGATATAGGCGACGGCGAGTCCCATGATTCTCCGTTGCTCCGCGAAATCCGGTGTCGGGATTGCCGGAATTTCAGACGCAGGAGGGTCGAGGAAAGCTGATCTGTCGGCCAGGATAAGCAAGTTCTGGCGGGCTCTGTCGCCCGGTAGAGCCGCCTTTAGTTGCGAAAGCTTTTCCGCACTCAGCCGCTCGGTCAGTTCCAGATCTGATATTTGCTGAGCAACTTCCGAATCCGGCTTTCCGGGAGCTGCGGCCAGAAACTCTTCCAATTGGGAAACGGTGACGCGTTTTGAAGCGAATGCAGGGCACGTCATTGCAACCAACAGCAGCAGGACCGTCAATTTGCGCATGGCAATGCCTCAGTAAATTGACGATAGTTGCAGGTCGGAATACCGGCTTCGACGTGGCAATCTCGATTTCAGCTGAACTTCAGAGCAATAATGGCGCATCAGTTTCGACACTCGGAATGCTACTTGGTCGGATCGCGGCTTTCAACGTCTCGCTGTCAAGTTTGACAGTTGTGGCATAGAAGAGGAGTTTTTAAGTTCAGAAGGGCTAGTAAACGATACATCCAGCTGCATCTGTCCCGCGAGTTTAGCTTTGATTGCGAAAGAGGTCTGGCAATGCCCGAAGCTGGAGGTTCCAACGTCGAAATCGCCCACCACCTCACCGAACACAAAGAATCGTCACACTTCCTGGGACAGGAAATATTGGAGATCGTGGAGGCCTTGGTGCTCGCCATAGTAGCTATCTCCACTGCCTGGAGTGGATATCAGGCAGAGCTTTGGACGGGACGTCAGTCAGAGCTGTACGGCCAGGCAAGCAAATTGCGCGTTCAAGCTGAGGGAGCCAATACATCCGCGAATCAAGAGCGTTTGTATGACTCTTCGACGGTGGTGGAGTGGCTCAAGGCCGAATCCCAAGGCGACAAGAAGCTCGCCGGCATTTTTGAGCGACGTATCCTTCCCGAGTTTCGTCCCGTATTTGAAGCCTGGAAGAAGACTGACCCAGTCAACAACCTCAATGCTCCGGCGGGTCCCCAGATGATGGCGGAATACCGAAGCGCGATGACGGAATCGGCAGCCAGGTTGAATGACCAGGCCACAGAAGTCTTCGAGCAGGGCACTCGAAGCAGGCAACGCGCCGATCAATACGTGCGGGTAACCGTGACGCTGGCGACCGTGTTGCTGCTGATGGCAATCAGTCAGCGCTTCAAGATTCGGAAAGTCCGCCTGGGACTAATCGTGGTCGCCGTGCTCCTGCTGTGCTTTCCGATATATCACATCATTACATTGCCCCGAGCATAGAGCGGCCGCTGCGTGGACTACGCGAGACAAAATCGCCACGGTTCCGGGCGGTTGGCGGCACTCATGTGAGTCATATGTCAAGAAGAAAGCACGCTGGCTACATGTCCATGGCTTAGATCCGAGACGGAGCCGAGCTTCTATATTGGCAGAAGCTGACTAATCCTTAGTGAGGAAGTAGGACTCGATGGCCCTCATCACCGTGCGGTGATTGATCTGCGGTTCCTTGCCTTCGTATTTCGCCGCCCAGCAAATCTGGTTGATGATGTCGCGCGGATAGCACGAACGCAGTTCCTGCTTCAGCGTGCCGTGGACGAAGTCGATAAGCGTGTGCGCCACGGTATCGTCGCAGTCGATCTTCCGGTCTGTCGCGACTCTGCGGAAGATTTCGCAGAACTCCTCGTTGCTTACCTCTCCGATGTGAATCTTGCTTTGAATTCTGCGCAGGAAGGCCGCATCCAGAAGCTGAGCGGGGTCGAGGTTCGACGCGAAAACCACCAGCATCTCGAACGGCATCTCTATCTTCCGGCCACCTGCCAGGGTGAGAAAGTCGATCTTTCGATCCAGTGGAACCACCCACCGATTCAGCAACTCATCGGGCCGGACTCGCTGGCGGCCGAAGTCATCAATAATCAGCACGCCGTTATTAGCCCTCATCTGCACAGGACCGGTATAGAACTTGGTGGACGGATTAAACTGCAGATCGAGCATCTCGATGGTTAATTCGCCTCCAACCATTACGGAAGGCCGCTGACAAAGCACCCATCGTTCGTCATGATTTGGCGGCTCCATATGAGCCATGCGCGTGTGCAATGTGGGATCGAAAACGGTGATGATCTGCCCATCAACCTCAATTGCATATGGCAGCCATACGGCGTCCTCGGCAATCACCTTCGACAATAACTCCGCAATGGACGTCTTGCCGACGCCAGACGGACCATACAAAAAAATCGCTGCGCCAGAATTTAGTGCAGTTCCAAGCTGCCACAAGATGCGGTCGTCCAGCACCATGCTTGCGAAGGCACGATGCACGTCGGCAGGATGCACCTCGGCGTGCGCTACACTTTGCAGCTTCACCTGGGCTACATAGCTTGCCAGCGTCACGGGTGCGGGACCGGTGTACTGGCTTTGCGTCAACAACTCCTGCCCGCGCGTCCTGCCTTGGGACGTAATCGCAAGGTTCGGGATCTGTCCGCTCAAACCAGTTACCTGGCAAAGTTGCTCCGCGCGCAGCCTCTTCAGCAGCTCGCTCGCAACTTCAAAGCTGATCCGCATCATCTTCGCCATTTCCAGTACTGAGAAGGGACCGGAGAGATAAAGATGTTTGAGCGCCAGATCCTCGAGAACAGACTGCCGAAGCCCGACCTCTGGAATAGTTACGGGCTTATGCGTCGGCCCTGTGGAAGGGTCGGTCTTCATGAATTCTTGCAGATTGAGCAGAGGTTCCATTGCGTTTCCCCAGGACATATCTATATGTCTCATCCTTCGTAATCAATTGGAAACAGGAATTTGGTTTTGCGCCTAGCACCCCGGTAACTAGGTAGCAGTACACTCGTGTGCGGTTCCCTTGATACCTTAGTGCACGCACGTGGGATGCCCTACTCTAACATTTCTTTCCATGCTTCCCGCGTGAAAAAAGATTGAGGACAGGCGCAACCTTCCTATATAGAATGCGGTATGTCCCCGACGCAGAACGGCCCACGTGCCCCCAAGGCATCCGCTAACAGCCTGTGCCCCGCCGTCTGCATCGTCACGCTTGACGAGGAATTCCTCGATATCCTTAGGACCGAATTGCTGCCGTGGGTTCAGATCGTCTTCCGCGACTCATACGAAGACCTCGCCCGATGGACGCGCGAAAACCAAGTCTCCGCAGTGGTGCTCGACATCGATACTCAGGGAGATGACCCGTACGGAGGAGTCCCGGTTCTCACGGAACTTCGCAGGCTCAACAAGGATTTCACTCTGATATCCATCAGCCGTGCCCGCGCGCGTTCCGTCGAGAAGCATGCACTCAGTGCCGGGGCTGACGCCCACTTTCGCACGCCGGTAGATGTCCCCGAATTGCGGATGACGCTTCTCGAGACCATCCGCCGGCGCAGCGATGAGGCAGAGCGCGAACGATCATGGCACGAGGCGCTCGAAGCCAGCCGCTTTCAGGACTTCATCGGCGCCAGCGAACCCATGCGGCTTGTCTACGATGCCATCCAGCAGATAGCCGCTAGCAATATCAACGTGCTCATTCGAGGTGAAAGCGGCACGGGCAAAGAATTAGCCGCTCGCGCCATCGTCGCGCTTAGTCGCCGAGCCAACAAGCCATTCATCCGGCTCAATTGCGCAGCGCTTCCCGAGAATCTCATCGAATCGGAACTCTTCGGCAGCGAGCGGGGCGCGTTCACCGGTGCCACAGAATCTCGGCCGGGGCACATCGAGATGGCCGACGGCGGAACGCTCTTCCTCGATGAAATTGCAACCCTCACCCTGCCCCTGCAAACCAAGCTTCTTCGCGTCCTCGAAGACCATCACGTTCAGCGTCTCGGTGGCCGCACCCTCCGCAAAATCGACTTCCGGTTGATCTGCGCCACCAACGAGCCCCTGGAAGAAATGGCGCGTACCGGCAAGTTTCGAGAAGATCTCTATTACCGCATCCACGTGATTCCCATTCAGCTTCCCCCGCTCCGTGAACGCCACGGCGACTTGCCATTGCTATGCGAGTATTTCCTCCAAACCCACTGCTCAGCCAATGGAATTCCCATGAAACGGATCCGCGCCGATGCCCTGACTGCAATGGAGGAGCACACGTGGCCCGGCAACGTCCGCGAACTGGAAAACCTGATTCAGCGCCTGATCATCACAACTCGCCACCAGGAAATCGGTCCTGCCGACCTTCCGCCGCGGATGCTTGAGCAAAGCCTGGCAGCAAGTGAGGCGATTCTCCTTCCCGATGAAGGCACAGATTTCGACGGTCAAGTCCGCCAGCTTGAAATTGCGTTGCTCTCCACAGCTCTCAGTCGTGGACAGGGAAGCAAGACTGCAGCAGCACGCCTCCTCAATGTCGACGTCCAGAAAATGAAATACCTTTGCCGCAAATACTCCCTTTGACATCGAAGGGTTAAAAAGTCACCGGTGAAAAATTAATTATTAACCCAAATTCTGCCTTTTCCTGATTCGAAGTCTCAGAATCCCGAAATCAGATAAGACCAACATCTGAAAAGGTTTATGAAAATAAATCGGATTTGGCACGCAGGTTGCAACATGGTTGGTCGTAAAGAAGTTCAATTCCAAATCCTGGGGGAACTCAAAATGGCAATCACGAAGAAATCTCTAATCGGCAACAGCTCTTCCAAGAAGTCCACCAAGAAGTCGACCACCAAGGCAAGCGGCCCCGTAGCCGCTGCAAAGCTCGCGACCGCCGTTACTCACGTGGCCGCCATGAGGACTACACTCAGAACGACCCGCGTTCTGAACTAGACTTCTGGTCTTACGAATGAGGCGGACGCTGACGTCTTCCACCACTCGGAATTGAATCGAGACGTGAGAGACTCTGAAACTGCCACTCCCCTGGAAACCAAAACGGCGACCGACCCCACTCGGTCGCCGTTTTGCTTCGTTACCAGATATGAGCTTTCGCCACGTTGGCAAAAGCGGTCGCGATTCGGCCGCCCAGGCTGCGGCGAACACCAAAGATCACGGCTTTCCCTGAAAGCCCGTATCGAGTATCTCCTCCCGTCGCTGGCCACGGAATCCGAGAGTTGTAAAAGACGGGAAGCTTAATGCCTTGGTATTTCTCAGCGGCCAACAGGCCGACTGGCAGCAGGCTGGGCTCTCCAGTGGGTTCGGGCAATTTCAAACGAAGCGGCGAAAATCTGCCGGGCAGCGCGAGCGCGACTTCCGAATTCGGTGGGATGCGGCTTAAGGCCGATGCCGGGATGAACACGCGTACGACTCTAGCCTCGCCGTCAATTCGCAGTAGCGGTTGGCCATCTCGGACATTCTGGTCAACAAGCAGTGCGGGATTCTCGCTCACTATCGTGCCATCAGCGGGAGAAGTGAGCTCAAGTGACGATTGTGCCTCGGCTGCAAGTCTCGTCATCTGCACTGCTGCAGATTGCTGAGCTGCCGCGCTCCCAATGCTTTGCCTCTGAACCTGCGAATCAAATGTCTTGAATCGAACGTTCCTGGTTTCTGCGAGGGCAGCGGAGCCCATCGCTGCCGCCGCATGGCTCGTCATGTGAATCAAGGCTTCTCCGGCACGAACCTTCTGGCCTTCTTTCACAAGTACCTCGTCTATCCGCCCTGGAAGCGCCGCACAAATCGTGTGGCTTTCGAGAGGTTCAATAACAAAGAACGCGTCTTCCCGATCGCGCCAAAGGGGAACAAACAGCAAGGCAGCCACCCCCAGCGCCACGAGGGCATAGATAGGACGCCATCGGAAACGTGACTTGATGTTCCTTTCCCAGCTTTCCGTCATCACGCGGCGCAAGGAGCGCAGGCGGGAGCGATACAAAACAAAGGCGAGAGCGAGTGCAGGAAGAATGGCCCAATCCGCGAACCATCGTGAACCGAGCCTGTACGAAAAACGAACAACAAGAAAAAGCAGAACGTAGCTATAGATTCCTGATGCGATGCAATAAATAACAAAGAGAGCGACGCGACGGCGCGGAATAATCGGCACTTCAACCGGCAGCTTCAGCACTCTGGCTTGCACCCAGCTCGATAGGAATGCCGTGGATCGTTCTTTCAGGTCAGGGATCTCGATAATCTCAGTCAACAGGTAATAGCCATCCAGCTTGATCAGGGGATTGAGATTGATCACCACAGCCGCGAATCCCGTCAGCAGAATGAATTCATACATGAAGTTATGGAACCATCCGCCCGCGGGTGATTGCAGCCAGAACATCATCGCGATTGCGCAAACCACCAGCTCAATCCAGATGCCGGCAATGATTGTTGCCAGCCTTTGCGTCTTCGTCGCGGAGACCCAGCTTTCAGTTACATCCACAAAGAAGCAGGGCACAAGGTACAGAAACATCAGACCCATACTGTGGACCTGCCCGCCATAATGCTTGCAGGTAAGCCCATGCGAGGATTCATGAAGGAAGCCTACGATAAGGATGAGAATCCAAAATCGTCCAAATTCTACAAAGGTCTTTTGTCCAAAGTTGAAGAACAAAGCTGTATCCGGACCAATGGCATGCCAATTGTTCACCACGACGACAGCTTCAAATCCAAACAGAAGCAGGGCGGTCAGCACACACCAGCGGCTGTAGATAAATTTGCCCGCGATCCCGTCAAGCCACTCAAGATAGCTATCCGGATCCCAAGCGGAGAAACTGATATGTGCGAAGTTAATCTTTGATTCTGTGCGCCTTATTCGCTGTTCCAGGAGCTTGTCGCGCATTGCCAGGTTCTTTTCCTGCTGTGTCTCGTAGTAGAGACCAGCGGAATCCAATTGTTCAGCAAATTCTCGAATCTGTTCCGTTGCAACGGCGGTCCCAAGCTGATTGGAATAAACCTCTGCGACCTCTTCGTACGATCGTTGGCCATCGAATAGTAGCGCGAGCTCCCATTGTGCCGGGCTAAACCGGTAGTAGTTGCTCTTTCCCCGCTGCAGTACTCCGATCACGGGTTCGCCATCGAGGATTGTTTCGTGAGTGATCAAATCCGGGTCGAGTTGCGGTGGACGGATGCGTGACAGCCGCTCACGCGGAATCGCGGGAAGTGCCGCATCGAGGGCTTCGACAAGGTTCATGGCGCCAGCCGCACCTGCATAGTCATTCCCGGCTTGAGCAGGGGTGAGGGATGAACCACGCCGCCGATGACCTGGATGCTGCCGCTGGCCGGATCAACCACCGGGCTGACGCGGGCTATGCGTCCCTGCTGACGCAACGCGGGATAATCGGCGGTCGTGAGTTCCAGCGGTTTTCCCACAGTGAAAGCTCCCATTGCAGTTTCGGGGACCGTGAACAGCACCTGCAACGGCGCCTCCGCAGTGATCCAGAAGAGCACATCTCCAGGCTTGACCTCCTGTGCCAGTCGCACCGTGCTGCGGCCTACAACCCCTGCAAACGGAGCCACAATGCGCGACTGCTCCAGTTGCAGATTGGCAGTGCTCAAGTCCGCATTCGCTGCAGCAGCCTCCTCACGGTAGCGAGCGACCTCGGCAATAGTTTCGTCGACACGATATTTCGCGTGCTCCCAATTTTCCTCGCTAATGATCTTTGCCTCGCGCATGGCGTCGGCGCGCCTCAGATCGGCCTCTGCTGTTAACTGCTCCGACTTCCAACCGTTGAGCTGCGCCTTCGCGGAAGCCATTCGGGCATTTCGCGCTTCATAGACAGAACGTAGCTCACGGTCATCGAGCTGAGCCAGAAGCTGGCCCTGCTTCACACGATCGCCAATGCGGACATTGATGCTTACAATGCGACCGTTGCGTTCCGCGGAAATGTCGGCTTGCTGCTCCGCGACCAGCGGCCCGGTCGTCATGAACGACTTGGGATCCGGCGCCTCTATAGCGGGAATACTCTGGGGTGCGGCCTTGGCGGATGGAACACTCGCAGGCGTCGCCACGCTCGCATCTGCCGCGACTGGGCGAGAATCGCAGCCGGTGCATAGAAGTGTGATCGCAATCGACGTGACGGTCACCGCGAAATAAGATCGAACGAGGCTGCGATATACATTCGTCATACGATTTACCACCCAATCCAATTCCAGAGTGTTTGCCACGCCCAGAGCGCCGGCTGCCGCCCCAGCACATATCCGGCAGGTTTCCAGCCCAGGGAGATCTTCGCCCGCCCGGTCATCCCGGCACGCAAATTGGCATCGGCATTTGCCAGCGGCACCTCAACCGTAAAAGTGCGCTCGCCATCTCCCAGTCTGGCCTCGGGACTCACCACTGAGACGCGTCCGCGCCATGTTCGCTGGGGATAGCTGTCGAGCTTTATGGCGACACTTTCACCGGCGCGCATCAGCATAGTGTCTCGCTCGGGAATCGAGATCTGCACGATTGCTGAAGAGAGGTCCAGCACCTGCGCAAAGGCTGTTCCAGCGTCGAGGTGCTTCCCCGCAACATTCTGCAGATTCTGCGTCACCACGATTCCGTCAATCGGCGAACGCAGCTGCGCTTCTTGTACACGGGTGCGCGCACGTTGAAGCTCAGCACGAAGAAACTCCGCCTGCTCGCGATCGGCGCCCGATTGTGCTGCACCGTGGGCAAGGTCATTCTGCATTACAAGCATTGCCTGCTGATATCTGGCTTCTGTCGACGCGAGATCGGCACGCCATTGCCAGTCGTTCATCGCTCCCAGCACTTGCCCGGAAGCCACGCGCTGCCCCTCGTGTGCGTAGACCATCGTCACGTTGCCATCGACCGGCGCGGCGATAGTGACCATGTGCTGCGGTGCGACAACAGCGTCTCCGGCGATGCGCATCGGCAGGGGAAAAAACGAGAGGAAGAGCGCGCATCCGACGAGAACTCCGACCGACATCCACAGGCTTCTACGGTTGTTGAGCAGCGCACGCTTCTTTCGAACCAGAGGCTCAATCAGGCTGATGAGCGGAACCTCGCGATAGAGCAGGGCATTGCGGATTGCAACCGTCGCTTGAGCCGCGAGAATCTTGATCATCTCGATGTGCGGAATATCGAGAAACTCAGGGTCGCTGCTCTCGTATGTCATTACGCCCACGCGGCCCTGATCGTCATTTAGCGGTAAGGCGTAGAGCGCCCGAAATCCCGTGGCGGCAAAGTACTGGGCAACTGGCCCGGGAATCTCATTCTGTTTTTCTTCACCTTCGTGATCAAACTGGCGCACGTATACAAGTTCGGTCTGCGTCGAAAGCCAGCGCATCAGTTGGTTGAGCCGCTCCACTGTAATATCGCCAAGCGGCAGCGTAGCCATTCCCGACACAGCCTTCAGCTGGAGCTTCCCGCGCTGATCGAGGGCTATTGCGCAGCGTTCGTACGGGAGAACATGCTGTGGGCTGTTGGCGATAATTCCCAGCAGCCGATCGAGACGCAGCGTCGAGGTGATCTCGGTGCTTACGTTCACCAGCGCCTTCAATATCTCCAACTTCCGCTCCGCAAGCATCAAGCTCGCGTTCTTGAGCGCGTTGGCGATGGTTTCCGCCATCGACATCATCAGGAATTGATCGTCGTCGTCGAATACGCCATCCTGTTTGTTGATGGCCTCAAGTACGCCTATCTCTGCTTCGTCCTGCATCAGCGGAACAAGAAGTGCATTGGTCACTGGTGCTGTCCCCGACTCGGGATCGAGGGGGGAATTGCGTGAGGTCAGCCGCTCGTCGTCAGCGTCGGCAATGAGCAGGGCTTCGCCCTCCTCGGCCATGTCTGCCACGTAGCCCGCGCCGGGGGCCTGCGTCATGCCGGTTTCGACGGTAGAGTCTTCTCCGTGTGTCGAAATCAGCCGGAGAATCTCGCCGTCAAACATCCAGAGATGAATCGCCTGGCACGGCAGCATCGCTGCAGCCTTGACAGGCGCCAGGGCGGTGACCGCATCCAGTTCGAGAGTTGCGTTCAGCGATTTTTCCAGGTCATAAAGCTGCGACATCCGGTGTACTGAGTCGAGTAGATCCTGTCGCTGCGCTTCTGAGCCTTCTGAAGCCAGAATCGCCGGAGCCGCCAGCTGAACAATCGGCGCAATTGCTTCCAGATCCTGCAGTCGTGGAGTTCCTGAGAAGAAGAGAATCTCGACTGCACCGACCAAATCCTCTCCGTGAAGAAGCGGTACGTAGGCAATCGATGAAACTGAGCGTGCGATGCGCAGATGCGAGTAATCTTCGCGCAGAATATCGGGGTGCGCATAAATCAGGGGTTCCGGCGACTCAAGCATCCAAGGGGCCATGAGTCGGTTTCCTGATCCGGTCGTCGTAGGCTCCAGGGAGATATCTCCGGCCAGCCCGACGACTGTCCAGGCATTTTCCACGTCCTCGTGCACGAACCGGTGGACCGCGCATGCGCAGTTCGGCAGTTGCGCTGCTACTACTGAGGCGATTATCGAGGCGCGTGTAACTGTGTCGGGCGTGGAAAGCAACAGCGCGCCGACTTCAAGAGCGGCCTCGTTTACTGGTGAGATCATCCGGTCCCGGGGCGTTCGGTAAAAGTTAGCTTGACAATAGGGAAAATGGCGTTAATTCTCAGGTGGTTGAGGCTTGGAGATTAACAAGCCTCAACTCTTCATGTAAAGCGAAATCTCGCT
The DNA here is from genome assembly GCA_963738035.1 of uncultured Acidobacteriaceae bacterium. Classification (GTDB taxonomy): domain Bacteria; phylum Acidobacteriota; class Terriglobia; order Terriglobales; family Acidobacteriaceae; genus Telmatobacter. Next base: position 682,176 of record CAVTVB010000017.1, on the reverse strand, counting down.
TGAAAGACAGGGTGTCGTGGACCTCGATATCAAAGAATCTGGTGCGGTATGCATCTTGAAATTGAAGGGCAGGCTGGTGGGCGGAGATGCCGTCGCCCAGTTTGAAAAAGCGTTTCAGCAAACCCTCGCCAGCGGACATCTCTTCCTGGTACTCGACCTCGAAGCCTTGCCCTACATTGACTCGTCCGGTATTGGATCCCTCGTTAACGCCCTCCGGCAGTCCAACAAGATTGGTGGCACGGTCAAACTCGTCAACCCCGCGCCGTTCGTCTCCAAGACCCTCAAGATGGTTGGCATTCTTTCACTCTTCGGCTTGTACGATTCGGCCGACGAGGCAGTGGCCGCTTGCAGTGCCTGAGGCGGCTAGGCTTCATAAAATTCGCCGAGTGGCAACGGATGGCTAAAGAGAAACCCCTGGAATGAATGGCACCCCAGCGTCGCCAGGAATGCGCGCTGCGCCTCTGTTTCCACGCCTTCCGCAATGACGGATAGGCCCATCGCCTTGCCGAAGGAGATGATGGCCTGCGCGACGGCACCGCTGATCGGATCCTTCAGAATGTCGTTCACAAACGTGCGATCAATTTTGATCTGGTCGAGCGGCAGGCGCTTCAGATACGTCATCGACGAATAGCCGGTTCCGAAGTCCTCCAGCGAGAATCGCACCCCATGTGCCTTCAGCTTGGTCATGCGGGCGATCACGTCTTCGACGTTTTCGCCAAACATGCTTTCACTCAGCTCAATCTTCAGATTGTTAGGGTTGGCGCCGGTTCTCTCCAGCGCGGCAAGCACATGATCCACAAACTTGGGCTGCCGGAACTCTCGCGCGCTCACATTTACCGCGATCGATAAATGCGCACCCTCTTTGCGGCCGGCCCACGCCGCAATCTGTGTACAGGCCGTTTCCAGTACCCAACTGCCCATGGGGAAGATGAGCCCGGTCTCTTCTGCGAGAGGGACAAAATCTTGCGGCGCCACGATGCCCCGTGTGGGGTGATTCCAGCGGATCAGCGCTTCTGCGCCGGTCAACAGCCCCCGATCCAACTGTGGCTGGTAATACAGCGAGAACTGATTGTCGCGAATCGCCGCTCTCAGATCCCGCTCCAGGGCGACGCGCGCATTCACTGATGCCTGAAGAGCGGGCGCGAAGAAGAACATCGCGTTCCGTCCTGCAGCCTTGGCCTGGTACATCGCGATATCGGCCTGCTGAAGCACCTCGTTGGTACTCTCGTTCTGGTTGCCGAAGACCGTGATTCCCATGCTCGACGTGGTATGGCACTCGCGACCTTCGAGCAGGAACGGCTGGTCGATCGCAGCCAGAATCTTTCCACCCACAGTGCGTGCCTGGGCAGCGGCAATCTCCGCGATCTGGCTCAGGTCTTCGAGAATGACCACAAATTCGTCACCGCCGAGCCGTGCGACGGTATCCACTTCGCGAACGCAACCTGAGATGCGCCGCGCCGTCTCTTGCAGCATCAGATCGCCGATGTGATGGCCCAGCGTGTCGTTCAGCGATTTGAATCCATCGAGGTCGACAAACAGCAGGGCGTGCTTGCTGCCGCTTCGAATGCTGGAGATGAGTGCCTGGCGCAGCCGCTCCCACAGCAGACGGCGATTTGGCAGCCCCGTCAACGTGTCGTAGAAAGCCAGGTTGCGAATCTTCTCCTCGTCCGCCTTGGCCTCTGAGACGTCCCGGAGGTAGGAAATAACGCAGGATTCTCCGTCGAAATCACCATAGGAAGCGGAAAGCTGACCCCAGAAGACCTCTCCACTCTTCCGTCGCAGCCTGACCTCCAGATCGCGGCAGCCTCCTCTTTCATGGAGCGCTTCGGCGACCCTGAGGCTGTCGTTCTCATCCGCCCAAATGTCCAGTTCCAGCGAAGTATGGCCGATCGCCTCGTCTCGGCTGAATTGCAGGGTCTCCAGCAGCGCAGGATTGACCTCCACAATCTTGCCGTCCTCGGCCCGGGCGATCAATACGCCATCCGGACTCGTCTCGAACAAGCTTCGAAAGCGGTCTGTTTTCGCCGGCGCTGCCTCCTCTGCGGGTGCGGCTTGGGTGCTTTCCGCGCTCCTGCAGTCCTGGATGGCTTCAACATGCGCCAGCAGGTGAGATGGCCAACCCTCGCGATCACGTAGAAGCGATACGGTCAGCTTGGCCCACGTCATGCTTCCATCTTTGCGAATCAACCGGATCTCAAGGCTCAGGGCATCGCTGGCCCCGGTCCACAGTTTCTGGAATGACGAGAGACACTGCGCGCCGTCCTCGTCCGGGGTGATCTCCTGGATCATCAGGCCACGGACTTCTTCGCGTGGATAGCCGATGATCTCGGCAAACTCGGCGTTGCAGCGGAGAATATGCCCTTCCGGAGTGGCGTGGACAATGCCCACCGGAGCCTGCTCAAAGAAACTCCGGCTTTCAAAGGTAGGCTTATCGGACATTGAAGATTGCCGTTCTGAAAAGTTAGCGTGCTCGAATTGTAAAGCTCGTGAACTTGTTTTCAATGACTTGACCCCTACTCCGCGAAGGAAAAACCGAGCAAATCGTCACCTATCGCAAGCACCACCGTAATCACATAAGCGCACCCGTGTGCGATGGAGGTGCGTGAGTTCAGCGGTGTGACGACTCCGTAGCGAACGCAAATCTCACCGCCGATAGCTCACGAGTCAAACCATTGGCCAACTGAGCGATGCCAAACAAGGTTCCCCATGACTCGAGGCAAACAGACGATGTGATCAGATGGAATAAATATATAATACGCATGACTTTAACTGAGCCATTTGCACGCTTGTTCGACTGTCTGAATCTCAGACATGTTTCCTGATTTGTTGTCGTTCGAAAATCCGCGGATCGCCCCGAAGTTTTCAGTTGTGACGAAAGATATTCGCTGATACACGCAGATAACACTTCGGTGTGATCTTGAAGCTTCAGCGAATGCACGCATCATCCGGGACTCTTGAATGATTCTTCTCAAAGAGCCATCCAGAGATGGCTTTTCTCGGGACGTAACAGAGCGCGATAGGTACCGCAGACGCTCCAGGGCACTCTTTCTTGGATTACTTCTGTGTGTTCCCTTCATCGGCGCGGGGTACTCTCTTGCCCAAAATAGCAAGCCAACTGCAGTTTCTCCGCGAATTCCCGAGGCAGCTCCGCCTGCCGATTTCAAGGTTCCCCTCCTCACGGAGCCCCTGCGCCTATCGGATTTCTCAGACATGGAGCCGAAGGCGGAGTTGAAAGACCGGCTGGTGAAGGTTTCAGGTTTCATTCAAAACGTACCGAACGACGGAGAACCCGCCACACAGCAGACCGAGGTCTGGGTCGCGCATACCAAGTCCACACTCTACTTCGTATTCATCTGTCACGACGACCGCCCCGGCGCGATTCGCAGTCATCTTTCCCGGCGGGAGAACACAGCCGGTGACGACACGGTCTCCGTGATCCTCGATCCCTTCCAGGACCAGCGCAGGGGTGTCCTTTTTTCTGTCAATCCGGCAGGGGTGCAGGCCGATGCCGCCTGGACGGATACCTCCAGCGTGGACTACAACAGCGATTCCGATTACAGCTACGACCAGGTCTGGGACTCCGAGGCACGCATTACTTCGAGTGGCTGGATGGCCCTGATTGCCGTTCCATTCCGCAGCGTTCGTTTTCGCACTGCCGCATCGGACTGGGGTGTTGTCTTCTCCCGCAATCTGCCGCGCAACAGCGAAGTTGACTACTGGCCGCGCGTTTCCACCGGCATCTCCGGCGTGCTCACCCAGGAAGCCACCATGCACGGTATTGAAGGAGTCACGGGCTCCCATAACCTGCAACTCAATCCCTACGCGCTGGGCCAGAACGAAAAAGAACTGATAACGATCGATCCATTGAATCCGTACTGGAGCTCAAGGGCCCTGGAAGGCACCGGCGGCGGCGAAGGCAAGTTCATCTTCAAAGACAGCCTGGTTCTCGATGGAACCATCAATCCCGATTTCAGCAACGTGGAATCCGATCAGCCGCAGTTCACCGTGAACCAGCGCTACCCGGTGTATTTTCCCGAGCTCAGGCCGTTCTTTCTGGAGAATGCCAATTACTTCAGCACGCCAATCAACCTCGTCTACACGCGAAACATCGTGCACCCGGAGTTCGGGCTTCGGCTGACGGGCAAGCTGGGTGGCACGAACATCGGTTTCTTCGCCATCGACGATCGCGAGCCGGGCGAAACCTACGCTCCGGGCAATCCGCTTTATCTCGAGCGAGCCAAATATTTCGTAGGCCGAATCTCACAAGATCTGGGGAAGAATTCGATCCTCGGGCTCATCTATACCGACCAGGAATTCGGGGGCGGATGGAATCGAATCGGCGGGCTCGACTTCACGGCGCATCTGAACAAGAACTGGACGGCGATCGGCCAAATGGTGGCAAGTTCGACTATGGGACCGGACGACCCTGCAAACCCGCCCACGTATTCCGCTGGACCGGCCGCGCAACTGGAGTTTCAGCGCGCTGGACACTCTTTCGTCTTCGACAGCCTTAGTAAGGATTACAGCACCGGCTTTCAAACGCAGCTTGGGTTCATTCCAACGACCAACCTCTATAGCAATCAAACCCACGCCACTTACATCTGGTACCCAAAGAAGAGTTCCGTTCAGAGCGTAGGCCTTGACGGGCTTTCGCTAGTTGGATGGGACCACCAGGGCAACCGTCTTTATCACTACTTCACCTTCGCTCCTTACGTGTCGTTCGCGCGGCAGATCATCATCGTGCCACAGTTCGGAGAAAACTCCGATACCGTTGGCCCGCAGGATGGCTATCCGCTCGACCACAACGTGAACTTCACTCAAAACTTTGGCGGCATGGTGGTTCGCGGTGCGCCGTGGTCGCAGTTGAACTTCACCCTCATCGGGTTGAAAACCGGCAACGTGAACTACAACCCGGTTGCGGGAGGAGTGCCGTCGCTGCTGAATGCCCAACTGGTCCAGGCGCTGATCACGCTGCAGCCCATCAGGCGGCTTACGGCAGACAATACCTATCTGCTCGACCGCGATCATGCCGCTGACAATGGCGCGTTCGTCTACGAAAACCAGGTCTTTCGCACCAAGATCAACTATCAGTTCACGCGCTCCATCTCGGCACGCGTCATCGCCGAGTACGACTCGACGCTGGCGAATCCGGCCGAAACGTCTTTGCAGCGAACAAAACAGATTCAAACCCAGGCTCTATTCACCTGGCTTCCGCACCCGGGCACGGTCATCTACATCGGATACAACAACGACATTCAGAATCTCGACAGATCGCTCTGCAATCGCGAACCGAGCGGGGCATGCGATCCCAGCAATCCGGTGCCGCCCCGATCAGTCGACTATCTAAATACCGGCAAGCAGATCTTCGTGAAGGTCTCGTATCTCTTCCGGTTCTGATGTGCCACAAGCTTCTCACTTGTCGGAACCGCGTACACACAGCGCACGCATTAGGGAATGGGGGTAAGGGAACCCGCTTGGCTGGTTGTCTGACCTTCCTTCGTTGAAATCGAAGTGCCACTCGTAACCTGAAGGATGTCCGCGATCATCATATCTGCGCTCACTGCTCCACTCATCACCGGTCAAAAACAGATTGCCCTTTACGTGCCAAGTGGAGGGTCCCTTGTCAAGGCCAGCTAACCCGGGAGCGTCGGCTTTGCCGTCGAAGATTGCCCCCAATTCAGCAAGTGTCGCCAGCCTCCAGTTCGAGTACCCGGCCAACCGGAGATCGCGACAGTACTTCACCGCACCTTTCCAACTCACGTCTTTACCGTTGTCCCTCCCAGCCCACATAAGTCCAGTGGATGCGTCGGTCCAGTACTCTCGTATCTGGTTCCCATGTGCGAAGGGTGGCTCAGTCGATCGAGCATCGACAATCATCGTTACGACAGCAGCAAGGGCGATGAGAGGTGCTACTCTCGCGTTCATCGAGACAAGTTTACGTTCGTAGACGAACTTTGGTCTGCGGAAAAGCCATTCCGGTCGAGTAGTGGCCAAACAGGAAGTAACGGAAAAAACGGGGTTACTTCCTGATTGACGGTCATTCGACCGGAACCCGTAATTCGCCACCCTTGGGCTCGATGAGTGCATCGGCGATTCGGCTACAATCTAGATCGCCAGCTCTATCAGTTTGTCAGCAGAAGTCTCCGTCAGCGGCTCCTGCGGATTCGTTCGCCGCGTTGGTGTTGGCTTGTTAATTCCCGCCAGAGAACGTTTCAATGGTTTAGCCGTACAATCGAAGCTGCCTAAAACAGCAAAATGGGAAATTCTAAATGAAAGGTCTTAAATGAACCTTCGCCTCGCATCCGTGGCTGTCGCGCTGGTTTTTTCGGCAATGTTACTCGGAGCCAGCGTTTATCAAAGCGTTGTGGACGCGCCGAATTACCACGGTGGCACGGCTGCTTTGGAACATGCTCGCGGCTTTTATCATGCGGTGAACCCGGGAGGGTTTTTCAGGACATTCGCACCCGCTTCGCAACTTCTCCTCCTGGTAGCGATCGTGTGCAACTGGAAGCCAACTCCGATCACGCGATGGAGGTTGGCTGGAGGGTTGGCACTGCTGATTTTGGCAGACGTGATCACATTCGGTTTTCACTATCCCCGGAATCGCATCCTGTTTGTTGCTCCGCTGACGAATACGTCGGCATTCTACGATCAGGTTGCTACAGAATGGGCAACAGGAAACTACGTTCGCGACGGTTTGATTTTGATCACGGTTTTTCTGCTGATCGTGTCCATGATACGCATCGCTCGCGAAACCACGCGGGACAGCAAAGGCTGATTTGACTTCTCGGTTGCACGTTTCCGGGCGAATTGTGGGCCCCCGGACATAACTAATCGATAGAAATTGTTATTCGGTTGCGCCATGTTGCAGAAGCGCTTGCGCCGCGGCTGCCTGATGGTAATCGCGTGCACCGCGCAAAGGAGTGCAACCGGAGCGCGTCACGGCCTTCATGTTGGCGCCGTGAGCAATCAGCAGTTCGGTCATTTCGACGTGCCCGCGTGCGGCAGCCCAGTGCAACGGCGTGTTGCCGTCCTTGTCACTCGGACTGACCTGAGCGCCCTTTGCGAGCAGCAACTTTGCTGCATCGATCTTGCCCTCGAACGCAGCCCAGTGCAGCGGAGTGTCACCTGCGTCCGAGCGAGCGTTGATATCGGCTCCGTGCGCGATAAGAAATTCGGCAACTTCAGGTTGATTGCTTTCAGCAGCAGTGTGCAGAGGCGTGAACCCGTGAGCGTTGACAGCGTTGACATGAGCTCCGTGTTCCAATAGCAGCGTCGCACTTTCAATGGCCCCTTTGGCAGCCGCCCGATGCAACGGAGTTGCGCCGTCGTTGGACTTTGCGTTGAAGTTCGCATTGGCTGCCAAGAGAAGTGCGACCACATCGGTTTGTTCGAACCAGACAGCCGAATTCAATGGAGTGTAACCGTCATTGTCTCGGGACTCGATGTTGGCGCCGTGCTCGAGCAGCAAACGTACCACATCTACATGGCCCCTCAAGGCTGCGTTGTTCAGAGGCGTATCACCTTTTTTGCTGCGCTCCTCGATCGCGGCGTGATGTTTAAGAAGTACATCTGTGGCGGGCGCACTTCCCGCTGCCGCGGCATCCTGTAGAGGGGTATCGCCATGATGGTCCAATGCGTTGATTCGAGCGCCGCTTTCGAGCAAAACCTCGATTGCGCCCGGATAACCCGAGAACGCCGCAGCGTGCAGCGGTGTGGCTCCATCGTTGTCGGTTGCGTCTACGGCTGCTCCATGCGCCACGAGGATCTGGATCATCTTTGTCTGTCCGTTGAAAGCTGCGCTATGGAGGGGGGTCGAGCCGCGCGCGTCTCTGCAGTTGACCGGGGTGGGCTCGGTTTGAAGAATCGATTCCACATTCGAGACTTCTCCGCTTGCAGCCACACGCTGCAACGCGTTGCAGGCACCACCGGCTGCGGTTGAAGTCCCGGATTGGGCGCTCGGCGGAAGGGTCGGCGTGTTGGGCTTTTGCGAATCGGACTGCTGCAGGGAGAGGTTCCACGGAATTCGATTCCATGGGCTGCCGGGGCGACTCAGAAGTCCCTGGTATATCGTCCGCATCGCCTGCCCATCAATTTTGGTTTGTCTCAATGACCAGAACTCGCGGCCAATGAGATAGTTCTCTCCGAATTCATTCCATGAAGTAAACGTCTGTTGAAGAATTTGAGCCGCGTGCATCACGCGTGGCCAGGCTTCTTCTTCCGAGATGTATCCGGCGGTTACACCCCAGCGGCACACGTTGATGTAACGGGCGTAGTCCCATGCCGAAATGCTTTGCGCGGAATACCTATCGTAGTAGCGGTGCGCAACCATAACGCTATTCGCGTTTTCGGGGTCAAGATGGCTAACGGCCCTCGCCAATTCATCTGTTGAAAGATTCGAAGTGCGTGCGCCAATTGCGGAGAACAATTGCCGATGACCACCCTGGTCAATCCAATCCAGTGTCTTCAGGAGATCGTCGTGATTCGAAATGCCCCAAGAATCATGAAGCAAACGTTTTGCTCCCAATACACTGCCGCCTGCAGAGAGGGTGTCGAGGGGTTCTTGATTATAGGTGGACAAGATAGCAGAAGCTGCAAGAGCCCAACGTTCCTGGGCACGTGATCGAGGTTGATTCGAAGAGGCCGCGTCAAAGGGGACTGTCGACAGTGCTCCAGTTCCGGATGCGGCTGTGCTCGGGACGTTTTGGCGGTCAAGTCCGTCACAGCGAACAAATCCAAGTTTCGTTGAACTATCGATATCGGAGATGCTGCACCAACTACCTTCGCCATTGGTGGCCGACAGTGTTACACGAACGAGTTTGCCGCGCGCTAGCGTCGTAACGATGTCACTGTCAGTCGACATCTGTGCATAGACCGGGAGGGAGTCGACTTTCGCCGTGCCGCGTTCCTCCTGGCCCAGGATCGAATCGGCGAAGCCGGGTACCAGCAATATCGAGAAAAGGAGAAGAATGGACATTCCAGATCGCTTGTCTGCAGTCAAAGGCCCTCCTCGAAGATTCGGCGCAAAAGGACAACAACCCCGAAACGGTTTCAGCCAGTTAAATTCGCGTCAAGATGGGCGTAATTCTATCGCAAACCTCGAGCAGAGGGAGTTCGTCTTCTTGATGAAGATGGTTTCCTCGTCTGTTTAAAAACGGCTCAAGCCGCAACACCTGATAGACGCTTCTAGCAATTCGCTTCGGGATCGCTCGACTTCTCAGCAGATGACGAGAATCTCATCTATCGCACGCAATAGAAATGACGTCTTCACGATGCGCCTTGCGGACGGATCGCAACGCGCAGAAATCCGGCATACGTGGTGCGAGCGGGGTGTCGAAATTCGCCATCGACGCCAACTCATCGATTACTGAGTGGCTATTGCCGCCAATTGCCTACGCGGCACGCTCGGCGATTCGAACTACGGCTGGGTCTCGCGATTCCCAGGTCTCAAAAGCGAGACCTGGGGCACCCCAATTTCGTGCAACCATTCCCTTGAGACCTGGGCCACCCGCCATCCCATGCTATGCTCGCCGCGAACCCTCCGGGACATAATGAATCGTGGTGAATCGACTCAACCCGCAGCGCACGGCTTTTATCGCTGGAATGATAATTGTCGGAACTTGCGGGGCAGTGGGGCAAACCGCGCCTTTGCCTAACCCCTATGCTGCGCGGAAGCCACTGGCTCCGCTGAGCGCCAGCGATCCCGTTGTGCGGGAGGGACTCTTCGCCATTGACGTGGTCGTGAGCGATGCGGCGGGGAAACCGGTTTCGGACCTCGCGCCACAGGATTTCACTCTTCTCGACAACGGCCAACCGGCAAAGATTCGCACCCTGCAGAACTCGCGGAAGGCGTCCGAATCAACTCCCAAGCTGATCTTCGTCATCGATACCGTCAATCTCTCGCCCCAGCAACTCATGCAAACCGAAAGCGCGATTGTTCATTTCCTGCTCCGGAATAACGGCCGTCTCGAAGACCCGTGCTTTCTCTACCGGCTTACGCGGGACGGCTTGTTCTCGTCTTCGCAGCCGACGCGAGACGGAGACATGCTTGCCAAAGAAGTGGAGGAGCACAAGTCTCCACGAACGGTGTGGAGAGCGGGCCGAAATGGTGAACAGGTTTTACTTGGCTCATGGGTGGGCAGGACTCAGCGCAACCCGCTCTCTCTGAGCGCCCTTGGCTCGATTGCGATCGATCAACGGGAGATCGCAGGCCGCAAGATCGTGGTATGGATCGGCTCCGGCTGGCCAGTGATGGGCAACGCTGACAGCGATTTCAACGAGATCACGGAACTCTCCACTCGGCTGCGGGAAGCGCGCATCACGCTGGACAACGTTACTATGTTGCCCAATCCAGAGGCGCGGGCTTTTGACTACCACAGCTATCTGGAGCCGCCCCGGTCGCAAAAGGACATGCAACCGGCCAAAATGGCACTGGAGGTGATCGCGACGCACACAGGAGGTTTGGTGCTGGACTCGGGCGATCTGGATCGAGACATTGCGCGCTGTGCCGGTGAGGTGCGGAGCTTCTACACACTCACCTTCAATCCGCCGCGCACCTACCAGATGGACGAACACCACGACCTCCGTGTGCAGGTGGCTCGTCCTGCCCTAACGGCCCGCGCTCCCACGGGCTACTACAACGAGCCCGTGTATTTCGACAATCCCCGGCCGGGGATAGAGAAAGTCACCGTCGCGCAGCTGGAAGAACTGGTGCATGCGCACAACGATCTGCTACGAAAGCTGGAGACTCTCGAACTAACCGAACGGCTAAGCACGCCCCGCCTCGATGCACTGTTGAGCACGATCCACAGCGAGCGGGAACGCCAGGCGTTGACGGCGGATGCCGACCTTTCGTTCGCACTCGCGCCCCCGCCCGACGAAATTGCGAATCGCCCGCCGCCTCCGCTGGAGAAGCAGCGCGCCATGTTGGGGCGCACCTTCGAGTACCTGCAAAATGTCACTCCCAAGCTGCCCGACTTCTATGCGCTGAGAAACACGGTGCGCTTCGAAGAGCCTCTGGGACGCGACATCGAGAGCTGGAAGCTGCTGCATCAGGACCAGACTCTCCACTTTGCCGCCGGAGAGCACGCTACCGTCCTCTATCGAAACGGGCACGAGGAGGTTGAGAAAAAGAAGAAACTTGGCAAACGCCCCGAAGTTCGCGTGATGCGAGCACGCAATCTTGAAACATCGGGCACGTTCGGTCCGATTCTCGTCTACGTGTGGACGGCTGCCGCTTCCCGCCCAGGCAACCTCATCTGGAAGCGTTGGGAGCGCGGCAAGTACGGAGATCTGGCCGTGTTTTCATACAGAGCTGCCAGCCCAAATCTCGGACCCGATATCACGTACTGCTGCCTTCCTGAAGGTAACGGGACCACTCTCTACCAAAACAAGGCCGACACCTACGGCGAGTTTGCGGTCAACCCCGACACCGGGGCCATCATGCGGGTCGTGACCAATGCGGATCTCAACGAAGAACGGGACCCTGACGTGCCGCTCATTCGGTCACAAATCATGGTCGAGTACGGTCCGGAGGAACTGGGCGGCAAGGCTTACATCTGTCCCCAACGAAGCGTGGAGGTCTCCCGCGGCCGCTCCGTGCGCCTACTCCATGAGTGGGGCATGGTCTTCAGCCTCTACGGCTATTTCGAGACCATGATCAACGACGTGACATTCGCCGGGTACCACAAGTTCGGGTCGGAAGCGCGCATTCTGCCTGGATTCGAAGAGACGGACGAGACAAAAACTCCCTCGCCTTCCAACAAACAACATTGACCGATGCGCCTTGTTGCAACGCTCTCACAATTGCGGTAGTTCGAGATGAGCGCACCTGTAAAGTTGTCAATGCGGGGGCTGGTTCCGAACGAGCGGTGAGCAATCGGGAGGTTGCCACTCAGTAATGTCCGCTCGTCAGGCTGCGGTCTCGAACTCCTGCCACTCCTATTTCTCCAAGAGCGCTCGCGCTGCCCACAACACAGGCGCCTGCCCGTGAAAGTCGCCGGTTCGCCTCGGCCGCGCCATGTAGTAGTCGTAACTGTTTTCCTTGCCGGTGCCGGCGCACACATTCGTCACATCCGCGTTCTGGTCCACGAATCCCGCCAGGGCAATCCATCCGCGCCGCGCGATTGGTCCGTACGTCTCCTCTGCAAGCCAACCGTGACGCACGCCCTCGATCATTGCGAAGGTGAACATCCCCGTGGATGAGCTCTCTTCCCACGCTTCCGGATGATCGATCAGTTGCCGCCACATCCCATCCGCGTTCTGATGCTTCGCGAGCTCTGCCATCATCTTCCTGTACGAGCCGAGAATCTCCGCGCTCTGTGGATGATTCTGCGGCAGGGACAGCAACATCTCCGTCATGCCGGCAGCGACCCAACCGTCGCCTCTGCCCCAGAAGAACGGCACGTCATCAGCGTGGAAGAAAAGGCCATTCGGCTGCTGAAGCTTGCGCAGATACGCCACCATCTCCTTCGCTGCGCGATCCAGATATTTTGCGTCATTCGTTGCGCGATAGGCTTCGAGTTGCAGGATCGTGATCATGTACATGTCATCGATCCAATAGCGAGTCTGGCCGGAAAGACCGTCCGGTTGCGGCTTGCTCCACTGCCTGTCAGCGAAGCGCAGGCCCATCGCGCGTGCGGATGCGTCCTTTGTCTCAATGGAGACTTGCAGCGGGACTACTCCGAAGATCTCGTAATCGACGTGTTCCTTATCCGGTATCAGCGCCTTTTTTTCAGGCGTGAGCAATTGCTGGAAGCGCGCCTGTAACTGAGTCTCGAGAGTCTTATTCCCGGTGGCCTCGGCATAGACGAGCGCTCCGTACCATGTGCAAACCTCTGGATAGACGATCGACTCCAAATGGCCGGTTTGGACGAAGTGGGTTGCGACCGCATCCCCAACTTTTTGGGGATCGGCATTCTCGGGCCAATTGCCGAAGTACTTCTGCTGCGCTGAAGCGGTCAGGCACGCGGCAAAACTGACGGCGAGAAGAAAGAGCGTTCGCATGCAGTCAACCTCCGCATGAAAGCTTATCCTGTCTGGCTGGTTCCCTTCGCCAAACCCGCCGATGATCGCGGCCTTGGCGCATTTGCCTAATCGAACCACGGGCCGCACGGGCAGCGTATTTCTCGGAACAATGGCTACGGGATACAAACGCCCCATTAAGATCGATCGCCACCGAGAACACTGTTTATCAACTCGCTATTACCAGGGGGACCACGATACGATCGGAACTCCGAACAGCCGGGCCGACTCGGTCTGTTCCAAATGAGAGCCGTCAGCCAGGACTCTCCCACGAAGTACGACGATTCGAACTTATCCCAGGGTTGATGGTGGGGCGAGAAAAAGAGAGCCACTCGCCCTTCTCATTGTGTTCTGTTGAACGAATGCCCTAAAGTTCCGGTAGGTATCCGCAATGTCAGACAAGGATTCTGTGTCCTCGGTCAGCTCCCGCCCCTGGAACAAGCCGGTTTTGTTTTGGGGCTCTGCGCTTGTCTTTGGATATCTCGAGCTCTGGTCGAATCGCTTTTACATGGGAAACGATGGAGTGTCCTATCTGGACATCGCCGATGCGTACCTGCGCGGCGATTGGCACACTGCGTTCAATTCGTCCTGGAGTCCTTTGTATGCCTGGCTGATCGGACTCGATTTTCTCATTCTCCGTCCCCCGGCACATTGGGAGTACACAGCCGTACAGCTCCTCAACTTTTTTATCTACGCTCTTACAGTCATCGGCTTTGAGTTCTTTCTCCGTCAACTGGTGGCCTGGAGGCAGTTCCGCGATGATCTGGGCATTCGCCTTGTGGCCTACGCACTGTTTCTCTGGTCTTCTCTGATCCTGATCGGAACCTGGACGACAAACGCGGACATGCTGGTCGCAGCATTCGTCTATTTCGGGCTTGGCCTGTCGATTCGGTTGCGCATGCAGGAGTCTCAATCGCTGCGTGACTCGGTCCTGCTGGGTGTTCTTCTGGGCGCGGGCTACTGGAGCAAGGAATTCTTCTTCCCGGTGAGCCTGGTGATTCTTGCCATCCTCGCCACAACTACGCGTTGGCAACGAGTGCTCATCGCGGCTCTCGTGTTTGGCGGACTGTCACTGCCCGTGATAGCGATAAACTCGCTGGCCGCCGGCCACCCGTCAATCGGCGAAACGGGCAAAGTTAATTACGCGTGGAATGTTGATGGAGTGGTGATTCGATGGTGGCAGGGAGGACCTGCGCGGGCCGGCCAACCACTCCATCCACCGCGAATTGTCCTCGATTCGCCGCGAATCTATGAGTTCGGAGGCGTGTACCCAAACGCCACATATCCCATTTGGTACGACTTTGCGTACTGGTACCAGGGTTTGCACGCGTGGTTCGGCGTCCACAGGCAGGCGGCCGCGATCCGAACCAATCTCCACTGGCTTCTCAAGCTCCTTGTCCGCGACGGAGGCGGGTTCCTCCTAGGGTGGGTAATCTGTTTCGTGATTTATAGAAAGAGGACGCCTGTTCTTCGTAATCTCGCCACTATGTGGCCCGCCTTCATACCGGCCATCATTGCGATTGTCCTTTACCTCGTCGTGCATATCGAAAGTCGATACATCGGGTCGTTTGTCGCAGTGGTGATGTTGACTGCCTTCAGTTCATTGGAGATGAAGGAGCCCCGCCTTGCAGCCTGCATCGCGACAGCAGGCTTGGCGTGGGCGATCGCATTTGCTCCGGAGCCCGCCACAGGCGCTCATTTCTTCCCGTGGCAGAGCCCCGCAACGAACGTCGCCTGGGAGGCAGCTGCCGGTCTGCAGGATCTGGGCCTGCACCCGAACGATAAGGTTGCATCGGTGTGCTATTCGAACGCGAAAAATGTACTTTGGGCTCGTCTCGCACGCGTCCACATTGTCGCGGAACCTGACTGGAGCGTGTCCTTCTGGCGGCTCAACGACCCAGACCAGCAACGCGTGCTGGCGGCATTAAAAAAGACCGGCGCCACGTTTGCCGTCTCGGATACGCCCCCGCCTGATCTTGCTCGTGCGGCGAGCTGGAGACAAGTTGGCAACACCACGTTCTACGCTTATCCGTTTGTACAAATCTCGCAGCCAGGTTTGAAGGGAGTGGCGACGAAGTGAGTGTGGAAGGATATGAGGCAGGCAGCAAAGGCGCAATGCGATTTGAGCCGTAACGCCCGGATTACCGCCTTCTCGGAAATAACTAGTTGAGCAACAGTTGCGCGAAGTATCGGCGAAGTTGAGGCTTCCGGATTGGCTGTCACACGTCTGTCGGCCAGCGCAAAAGCCTGGCTAAACGCCTTCGCCAAACCCGCCGATAATCGCTGCCTTGGCGCGCTTGCCTAGGCGCACCACAAGCCGCGCGGGCAAGATGTCCAGCGGAATTGCTGCATTTGTTACGACCTCGCCATCAATCTTGACGGCCTTCTCGGCAAGCTTGCGGCTGGCCTCGGCCCCGCTGGCCGCAAGCCCCGTCTGCAATAGCAGCTTCGAGACACGAATCTGCAACTCTCCCGGTGGGCAGGAGGGGCTTACCAGGTCGGCATAGGCGATGTGCACCTCATCGAGATCTTCCGCTGTCTCTTTCTGCTGGAACATCCGCGCCCAGTTCTCGTCCGCATGCTGTGCAGCTGCTTCGCCGTGAAAGTCAGCAGTGATCGTCCGCGCCAGCCGCTTCTTCACATCCATGGGATGCACCGTGCCTGCAGCTACCTCCGCCTGCAGTGCATCCACTTCTGATTGCTTTAGGTCAGTCAGAAACACCCAGTACTTCCACATCAACTCATCCGAGATGCTCATCAGCTTGCCGTACATCTCTGCCGGCGGCTCGTTGATGCCGATTGCGTTATTGAGAGACTTCGACATTTTCTGAACGCCGTCGAGTCCTTCGAGAATCGGCGTCATCAGCACGATCTGCGGCTTCTGTCCGTATTGACGCTGAAGCTCGCGGCCGGCGCCGAGGTTGAAGCGCTGGTCGGTGCCGCCGAGTTCGACGTCGCATTCGAGAGCGACGGAGTCATAGGCCTGCATGAGGGGATAGAGGAGTTCGTGCAGGCTGATGGGCTGCTCGGCCTGGAAGCGCTTGTGAAACTCGTCTCGCTCCAGCATCTGCGAGACTGTGAAGTGGGACGCGAGACGGATGGTGCCTTCGTAGCCAAGCTTTCCGAGCCACTCCGAGTTGTAGCGAACTTCAGTTTTGTCGGGGTCGAGAATCTTGAATACCTGTTGCTTGTAGGTCTCGGCATTCGCGTCAATCTGTTCGCGCGTCAGCGGCTTGCGCGTCACGTTGCGGCCCGTCGGATCACCGATCAGCGAAGTGAAATCGCCGACCAAAAAAATCACGGTGTGGCCCAGCTGCTGAAAGTGCCGCAGCTTACGCATCAGCACAGTGTGCCCCAGGTGCAGATCGGGCGCAGTCGGGTCAAAGCCGGCCTTCACCCGGAGCGGGCGGCCCGTCCTGCGGCTTTCTTCGAGGCGCTCGCGCAAATCGGAAACGCGAATAATCTCCGCTGCACCCTTCTGCAGCAGATCCATCTGTTCATCAACTGGAAGAAACGAACTCATATCGTTTCCAGTATAGAGTCCGGTTATCGTAGGTCCTTCGCCTGCCCTCTAACTTCAGAAGCCATTGACCCTTTGCGGCGCGAGAGGTCATTTTTCGCCGCTGACCTTATATGCTCTATGCGAGGGCCCTGGGCGGTCTCTGGGAGAAATGGATTGTCTCTTCGCGCTTCGATGTATGCTTTGTTCTCCACGGTTATGTGGGCTTCAATTGCGATTGCGCCGCACGCGAACCTCCTCGCGCAGCAGCCTCCGTATCCCCTGTCTACCCGCTGCTATAGCTGCCACAACAATCTGAAAACGGCGAAGGGCCAGGACGTTTCGATCGGCGCGCCGTGGCGTGCCAGTCTCATGGCGAACGCGGCTCGCGATCCTTATTGGCAGGCCAGTGTCCGCCGCGAGACGATCGACCACGCCCCTGCCGCTTCCGCGATTGAGAACGAGTGCGCCACGTGCCACATGCCGCTGCAGCACTTCATGGACAAATCTGCTGGTCAGGACACTGCGGTTTTTTCTCGGATGCCGCTGGATTCTGCGCATGACGGAGCCGCAGCTGCCGCTGACGGAGTTTCTTGCGCGGTCTGCCACCAGGCTGATCCGAAAGGCCTCGGTACGCCGGAATCTTATAACGGCAACCTTACCGTTGCTGCAGTCGGCCAGCAGCCTCGCCCTCTCTTCGGTCCGTTTCCTGCTGAGGCTCGCGCGACATCGATTCACACTCTCGCTTCGGGCCTTACGCTTACGCAGTCCGATCACCTTCGCCAGGCGGCACTCTGCGGATCGTGCCACACGCTTTACACCACTACGCTTGACGCTTCGGGAAAGGCCGCCGGCCGCTTCCCCGAACAGATGCCGTACCTCGAGTGGCAGCACAGCGACTTCCACGATAAGCAAACCTGCCAGTCGTGCCATATGCCTGCGGTGGCCGATCCCGCGCCTGTTGCGACACTCAACAGCCCGCCCCGCGAGGGCGTCCGGCGTCACTCTTTCCCCGGCGCCAACTTCTTCATGCAGGATATTTTCAATGCGCATCACGACGAGCTGGCTGTGACCGCATCTCCAGCCGAACTGGCCGCAGCGTCAGCGGAGACACGCGCCTATCTTCAGTCGCAGGCCGCTCGAGTTTCGCTCAGTGCCATCACCTTCGCCAGCGGACATCTTTCCTTCGCTGTTACCGTGCAGAACCTCACCGGCCACAAGCTTCCCACCGCTTTTCCGTCGCGACGCGCGTGGCTCCACGTTACGGTTACGGATGCATCGGGCCACGTGGTCTTTGAGTCCGGTCATCTCAACGCTGACGGTTCAATCGCCGGCAACCTCAATGACGCCGATCCGGCCCGCTATTCGCCTCACTACTCCGCCATTACCGCGGCCGATCAGGTCCAGATTTTCGAACCGATCCTTGGCGACGCACAGGATCACGTGACTACTGCCTTACTTACTGCCACCCACTACCTCAAAGACAACCGCATCCTTCCGGCCGGCTTCGACAAAAGCTCCGCCTCGCCCGACATCGCCGTACGAGGAAAGGCGCTTGACGATCCAGCATTCATTGGCGGCAGCGCCAGTCACCCGCTACGAAATTCCTGTCACCTGCGGGCCCTTCCACGTCAGCGCAGAACTGCAGTACCAGCCCATCGGCTTTCGTTGGGCCCATAACCTCTCGCCTTACAAAGCAGATGAAACCGCAACGCTTCACGCGCTACTTCGATCAGGGCGCCGCACAGTCTGCTCTCGTTCTCGCCCACGCTGAAGGCACTGCCAAGGCCGCGCCTTGATACGGCTCACGTTTTCGCGCTCACGCCGACTTAGCATGGAGAACATCGGACATTGTACTTCTCGCATCACACGTTTAAACGGCCTGTGCGGGTTTCGGTTCTGATCCTGAGGTCTAGCTCGGAGGAAAAGCATTTCATGCGTCGACGCTTGTTCGTGAGCTTGTCTGCGTTGATTGTTATCGCGACAGCCTCCGTTCTTTTTGCGCAGACCCTTACCTATACCCGCAAGCCCGACGCAAAGGCTGGCAAGACTGTTTACGAGGGCGGCTGCATCGCCTGTCACGGTGCAGACGGCAAAGGAGCACCCGAAGCCAGCACACAGTTCAAACGGCCCGATACCTTTCCCGATTTCAGCCGTTGCGATCAGACGACGCCCGAGCCCAATTCCGCATGGAAGGCAGTCATTGTGCATGGCGGACCTTATTACGGCTTTTCTACCATCATGCCGTCTTTCAAAGATCTGCTCTCGAACGATCAGATCGACGACGTCGTGGCCTATCTGCGTACGTTTTGCCCCAATCCTCGCTGGCCGCGCGGAGAGCTGAACCTGCCTCGCGCACTCGTTACTGAAAAGGCATTTCCGGAAGATGAGCTCGTGATATCGACAGCCGTCAATGCGTCGGGTGCGCCCGGCCTCGAGACGCACTTCATCCACGAACAGGCGTTCGGCACGCGGGGACAACTCGAAGTCGATATTCCCTGGGACTACCAGAATCAGAACCACTCGTGGAACAGCCATGTCGGAGACATCACTTTCGCATGGAAGCAGGTGATGTATTCGAATCTGCATACCGGCTCCATCTTCGCTTTGCAAGGTGGCATTCTTCCGCCCACCGGCAGCACGAAACTCGGCGGGAACGGCACCACGGTGTTCGAACCCTTTGCCGCCTTCGATCAGCTCTTCCGATCGAATACCTGGGTGCAGTTTCAGATGGGCGCCGATTTGCCGGTGCATCCTGATATCACGCCGCAGAGTCTCTTCTGGTACACAACTCTCGGCCAGACCCTCGCTCCCGATCATCGGCTCGGCCGCCAATGGTCGCCGATGGTGGAATTCCTCGCAACCCGCGACCTCGTGGACGGCGCGAAGACGAATTGGGATGTGATGCCGGAGATGCAGGTGACTATCAGTCCGAGACAGCACATTCGCGCCGACATTGGCGTGCGTGCGCCTTTCACCAATACCGCCGGCCGTGTCCCGCAGGTTTATTTCTATGTTCTGTGGGATTGGGCCGAAGGGCATTTCTGGAATGGGTGGTGATGGACATGCGACTCCGGTTGGCCGTCATCCTCTGCTTTGCTCCGATCGCCCTGATCGGCATGGTCATTTCGATCGACTTGCCCGGCTTGCCGCATGCAACGGAGGTGAACGCAGCGTCCCGTCGCAACGCCAAGGACGAGCTTCACGACTCTACTCGCTGCGTCGCCTGCCACAACGGGCTGAAGACGCCTTCCGGTGAAGACATCTCCATCGGTTTTCAATGGAGTGCGAGCATCATGGCCAATTCCGCGCGCGATCCGTATTGGCAGGGAAGCGTGCGCCGCGAGTCCATCGATCACCCCGAAGCCAGTGCGGCCATTCAGAACGAGTGCTCGACCTGCCACATGCCCGCGCAGCACCTCATTGACAAGGCTGAAGGCCGGGAGACGGAGGTATTCGCTCGCTTTCCGCTGACGAAGAACCACGAAAAGAACAAGCTTGCCGAGGACGGAGTCACCTGCTCAGTGTGTCACCGCGTCGAGCAAACGGGACTGGGCACCGAGCAGACTTTCAACGGCAATGTGGTTGTCGCCGTTGCATCTGATCACGATAATCGTCCCGAATACGGGCCGTTCGCGGTCGATGCCGGCCACCAGACCGTGATGCGATCTTCAACTGGCGGCTTTATTCCGCAGCAGGCCGCACATATCCGCGATGCAGGACTTTGCGGAAGCTGCCACACGCTGTACACCACGGCGCGTGGGCCGGACGGAAAACCCATTGGCCGATTGCCTGAGCAGGTGCCATTCCAGGAGTGGGAGCACAGCGACTTCCGCACCAAGCAGACGTGCCAACAGTGCCACATGCCCGAAGTGACCGAAGCCGTTCCTGTCACCGCGCTCTACGGACCGAAGCGGGAAGGCTTGCACCGCCACGTGTTTGTCGGCGGCAATTTTCTGGTGGAGCAGATGCTCATCGAACATCGCGAGGAACTCGGCGTCTCCGCGCAACTCGAAGTGCTGCAGGCTGCGAATAACCGCACATCAGAATTCGTCCGCACACAGTCAGCGCGACTCGACCTGCTCGACCTTCGCAAAACCCGCGATGGCCTTTCCTTCTTCGTCAAAGTTGACAACCTGACCGGCCACAAGCTGCCAACCGCGTACCCCTCGCGCCGCGCCTGGCTGCATGTCACTGTCCGCGATAACGCCGGCGATGTTGTGTTCGAATCAGGGGCGTTGAATCCTGACGGCTCCATCATCGGCAATGACAACGATGCCGACCCGCTTCGTTTCGAGCCGCATTACACTGAGATCACCAATCCCGACCAGGTCGAAATCTTCGAACCGATACTGGGCGACTCGCAGAGACGTGTCACGACCGGCCTTCTCTCGGCCGTCAGATACCTCAAAGACAATCGAGTTCTCCCCAGAGGCTTCGACAAACAGACGGCGGAACAGGACATCGCCGTTGTGGGAGCCGCCCACGACGATCCGAGCTTCACCGGTGGCAGCGCGAGCGTTCGCTATGCCATCAAATCGCCGCAAGCCGGCCCTTACCAGATTCGAGCGGAACTCTGGTACCAGCCCATCGGCTACCGGTGGGCGCATAATCTGGAACCTTACAAGGCCGTCGAGCCGCAGCGCTTTGTCGCATACTATGAACAGGCATCGCGCAAGTCCGCCATCGTCATCGCCGATGTTACCGGCACGTTCTAGTTCAATCCGCCCCGACGTCGACCCGGTCTGCACCGCACTCAAACTCTGACGGAAGATTCAGAAAAGTTTGCGACCGGGCCGACCTGGGTACATCCAAGCCGCAGGAGAGCTTCCTTATGCCACCAGTCAAAGGCCGTTCCATGCAGGTACCCGCCGCCGGCGGTGCGTTCCAACTCGTAACAAAAGAATTTCCCGAGCCCGGCCCCGGCCATGTGCGCATTCGCGTGAATGCCTGCGGCGTGTGCCACAGCGATTCGCTGACCAAAGAAGGCCATTGGCCCGGTCTGCAATACCCGCGCGCCCCCGGCCACGAAGTCGCTGGTGTCGTAGACGCCGTAGGACCCGACGTTCCGCTCTTCAAACCCGGCCAGCGAGTCGGCCTCGGCTGGCACGGAGGCCACTGCAACTACTGCCCGCCCTGCCGCCGCGGCGACTTCATTCTCTGTGAAAACCAGCCCGTCAGCGGGATCAACTACGACGGTGGCTATGCCGACTACGTCATCGCTCCCGCCAACGCCCTTGCCTTCATCCCCGAGGGCATCAACGACGCCGACGCGGCGCCGCTACTTTGCGCCGGCATCACCACCTTCAACGCCCTGCGTAACTCCGGAGCCCGCACCGGCGACACCGTCGTCATCGTCGGCATCGGCGGACTCGGCCACCTCGCAATCCAGTACGCCGCCAAAGCCGGCTATCGCACCATCGCGGTCGCCCGCGGCCAGGATAAGGCGGCCCTCGCCAAACAGCTCGGCGCGCACATCTACATCGACACTACCTCGCAGGATCCCGCGAAAGAACTCCAGAAGATCGGCGGCGCCAACATCATCCTCTCCACCATCACCAGCGCCAAGGCTCTCGAATGGGTCATTGACGGACTCGCCCCTGGCGGCAAATTCATTGTTGTCGGTGCGCCCGAAGACGGCCCTATCGTCATCAGTCCTTTTCCGCTGCTGCTCGGGCGCCGCACCGTTGCCGGCTGGCCCTCCGGCACCGGCATGGACTCGGAAGACACGCTCAAGTTCAGCGTGCTCACGGGAGTCAAACCCATGATCGAAAGCTATCCGCTGGAGAAAGCCGAAGAAGCTTACCAGCGCATGATGAGCGGGAAGGCTAGATTCCGCGTGGTGTTGCAGATCAGTGGAGAGTGATCCGTGGACAGTGGTCAGTGAATAACGCTGTGTGGCCCCAGTCTCACTGCGAGACCTTGGATCGCGTTTTCCATTCGAACAACCGCGGTCGCCCCGTCCCTGCGATGCAATTGCTCGCAGGGATGGGAAATCAGGAACCATAATCAAGCCTTCGTTGTCCTGAGTTCTGCTTGATCACCGCGCTACAATCAAACAATGCGGTACCCCTACCATTCCGCTTCCATCGCGCGCGCGGCCCGCGCTGCGGCTCCGGCCGCCTAGATTCCGCCTTACCTCATCCCAAATCCCAGCAGAGAGTTCCAATTAAGGTCCCTACGTAACCGGACCGCTGTTCACTGCTCACTGTGCATTGTTCACTCGCCTTACACTGGAGTCACCATGGAAGAGTTCAGCCGCATTCAGCGCCTCCCGCCCTACGTGTTCAACATCACCGGGGAGTTGAAGGTCAACGCCCGCCGCCGCGGCGAAGACATCATCGACTTCGGCATGGGCAACCCCGACGGAGCCACGCCCAAACACATCGTCGACAAGATGATTGAGGCGGCGCAGAAGCCCGTCACCCATCGCTACTCCGTGTCAAAAGGGATTCCAAGGCTGCGCAAGGCCATCTGCAACTGGTACAAGACGCGCTACGACGTCGATCTCGATCCCAATTCGGAAGCCATTGTCACCATCGGGTCGAAAGAGGGCATCGCGCATTTGTGTCTCGCGATTCTGGATTCGCGCGACACCGTGCTCGTGCCGAATCCCAGCTATCCGATCCATATCTACGGTCCGGTGATTGCAGGAGCGCACGTGGTCAGCGTGCCTGTGCATGATTGTGATCAATTCCTGGCAGAGCTCGAAGCTATCATCCCGCGCATGACGCCGCGTCCCAAGGCGCTGATCGTCAACTTTCCGTCGAACCCGACCACACAGTGCGTCGAGCTGCCGTTTCTTGCGCGCCTCGTCGAGCTGGCACGTCAATATGGATTCCACCTGATCCACGACCTCGCCTACGCCGACCTCGGCTTCGACGGATACAAGCCGCCCTCCGTCCTCCAGGTCCCCGGCGCCAAAGACGTAGCCGTCGAGTTCTTCACCTTGTCGAAGTCCTACAACATGCCCGGCTGGCGCGTCGGATTCATGGTCGGTAACCCGGTGCTGGTCAATGCGCTGGCGCGGTTGAAGAGCTACTTCGACTATGGGACGTTTACTCCGATCCAGGTCGCCAGCATCCTTGCACTCGAAGGCCCGCAGGATTGCGTCGCCGAGATCCGCGAGAACTACCGCCGCCGCCGCGACGTTCTGATCGAAGGGCTCAACCGCGCTGGATGGGTAGTGCCGTCACCGAAGGCAACGATGTTCGTGTGGGCCAAAATCCCCGAAGCCTATCAGCACCTCGGCTCGCTTGAGTTTTCGAAGCTGCTGCTGACTGAAGCCAAAGTAGCTGTAAGCCCCGGCATAGGCTTCGGCGACTACGGCGACGGACATGTAAGATTTTCGCTGATAGAAAATGAAGAGCGGACCAGACAAGCCATCCGTGGCATCAAGCAGATGCTGGCGAAGAGCGTCCTAGTGGGTTAGTGGCGTCACAGCTTTCCCAGGTCTCAGAAGCGAGACCTGGGGCACCCGGCTGCTCCGCTCAGGATGACACTTCTGTGGTTATTACGGCTAATTAGAAAACCTGGAGTTGAGTAAGCCATTTCTTCGCAGTTGGCACGCCAGAGAGAGACGTAAAAGCAGATCCTCTCCGCTTACCCCTTGAACGCTGGGCGTTCACGGGGCCCCATGCTGCTCCGCTCAGGATGACACCTCTGTGGTTATTGCGGCTGATCTGAAAACTAGAGTTGAGTAAGCCATTTCTTCGCAGTTGGCACGCCAGAGAGCGACGTAAAAGCAGATCCTTCGCTCCGCTTACCCCATGAACGCTGGGCGGCGTTCACGGGGCCCCATGCTGCTTCGCTCAGGATGACACTTGGTTATTAGAGCTGATCAGAAAACCTGGAGCTGAGTAAGCCATTTCTTCGCAGTTGGCACGCCAGAGAGCGACGTAAAAGCAGATCCTTCGCTCCGCTTACCCCATGAACGCTAGAGCGTTCACGGGGCCCCGAGCTGCTCCGCTCAGGATGACACCTCTGTGGTTATTCCCCCTGATCAGAAGACTTGGAGGTGAGTGCGTAATGGTTTCCCACTTTGGTGGCTCAGCGCGTGGACTAAGAAGCAGATCCTTCGCTCCGCTTACCCCATTAACGCTGGGCGCTCACGGGGCCCCAAGCTGCTCCGCTCAGGATGACACCTCTGTGGTTATGACAGCCTATCAAGGAAACTCGGAGCGAGTGGGTCATTGGTCGATGCGGTTCGTCAGTGCGCAAGCGGCGGCCCCGGCGTTCCATCTGACCACTCCCAAACCGGGACCATCATAATCGTGACACGCTCTTCCGGGTCATTCGCCGCGATGATCGGTGAGCCCGTCACATTCGCTCCCCAGCTTTTCTCCGCGTCGGCCGAAACGAAGAACATCAGGTGCGGATGCCAGTGCACGCCGCGGTCGTTCAGGTACTGCTGCTTCGACATCATGTAGCACATCGATCCCGGCTCCAGAGCGGGCAGTTCCTTGTTATCCAGCGCCGTCGATGTCGCGGCGAGGATTTCTGCCTTGGACTTCCCCGCAAGCACCAGCCTGGTCTTCATCAGATAGATCCGCGCAAACGTCCGCGCCGCTTCTGGATTAAAGCAGATTGGCGAACTGATCCTGGGATTCCAGAACTCCGCATCATCGGTCGTGGCTCCCCACGATCGCTCGACAACACATAGAAAACCGTTCGTGCCTTTTACCGCAGTTGTGTATCCCTGCCGTCCCAGCACCATCACTTCGGCTCCATCCGAAACAGACGCCGGCGCACCGCTGCGAGCGAGAGCAATTTCTGCGTTCTGGTCTGGCATCAGATACTGATCGACCGGAGCCATCGCCGGATAAGGAGTCTTCTCAGTCTGCGCTCGTGCCTGAAAGGCAGAGCCTGCTATGGCAGCCGGGATCAGCAACGCCAATGCGATGATCGCGACATTGTTTTTCTTCATGGCACTCTCCGTTGATTCATTTCCAGAGCATGTCTGAGCGTAGTCCAAAGTTCCCGCTTTTGAATTCCTGAAAAGCACAAACCATGTCCAGCCCCGCTAACAGGGACGGAGCGGGGCTAAGTCAGCCAGCGCCGCTTCGCGCCTCTAAGTCCAATCCGTACAAATCTCTACAGCTAATCTCAGGATGTCGAGTAGCTCAAGGAACGCATCGAAGCCGAGCTAGAAGCCAACGAAGAAGATGAGGAAGCAGAACAGGAAGATGAGGCACCCTTCAAGAGGCCATTACCGCCGGATGCCTGAGAGTTGATGGCTCACACTGAGTGTGCACAATGGAGAGGTAAGATTCGATTAGAACTTCTCTAAACACCAGAACGCCGACTTTGAACAATTCCAGGAGTCTCCGCAAATGACATCGAAAGCACTGTTAGAGCCGATCCAGGCAGCCCATGAGACTGTGCAACCCGCGTCATTGTGGCGCCTGCTGGTGGTCAGTTCGGCAGCTCTCTATCTCGAAATCGTCCTGATCCGCTGGCTGGGCACGGAAGTGAAGATCTTCGCTTTCGTACAGAACTTGTCTCTCATCGCCTGTTTCCTGGGTTTCGGCGTCGGTTGTTTTAATGCCCGCAAGCGCGGCAGTTTGATCCTTTCTCTGGTGGCCACATCCATCATCGTGGTTGTCGCCAGCTTGCGCGTGGGTCCATGGCACGAATTTCTGCGTTCCGTCTCGGCGGTACTTTCCTATACTTCCGACGGCGCACTCTGGAGCAGTGCAATGCAGGTTTCCCTCGGCACCTTTGCCGAGGCGTATGCATCTTCGTTGCTGATCGTGGCAATGTTCTTGTTGCTGATCTGCATCGCCATGATCCCTCTGGGACGGTGGGTAGGGTATTACCTCGAGACGATGCCCAACACCGTGTCGGCATATTCGGTAAATCTACTGGGCAGCGTGCTTGGAATCTGGCTTCTCGCCGTTCTCGCCTTTATGTGGCTTTCTCCGTCTTACTGGTTCGTCGTGGCCTTCGCACTTGTGCTGTTTGCGCAGCCCTTCTCCTGGCGAGACACTCTCATCGGAGCCGCGCTCCTGGGCATCACTTTGTTTGCCTTGAAGCCCGCGCCCGACACCAAGGTCTACTGGTCTCCCTACCAGAAGCTTTCATTTACTGAAGCGGGTAATGAGCAATACAACATCGACGTCAACAACGAAGGCTACATGACGATCGCCAATCTGACCCCCGCTGCATTGGCCGCCGATCCCGCACTCGCCAGTTCCTATCAGGACAGCTCTTATGACAGCCCGTTCCAATTTGCTCAGAGCGCGAACCGGGTTCTGATTATCGGTGCTGGAGCAGGCAACGATATCGCCGCCGCGCTGCGTCATGGCGCAGCCAACATCGACGCCGTTGAAATCGATCCAGTCATTTCGACCCTTGGTACGCGTCTCCATCCGGAGCGCCCTTATTCCTCACCAAAGGTGCACCTCATCACCAACGACGCCAGAAACTTTCTGCGTCAGAGCCACGATAAGTACGACGTCATTATCTTCGGGCTGCTCGATTCACACACGGAATTCTCGGGTTACAGCAACGTGCGCGTCGATAACTACGTCTATACCGAGCAGTCGTTTCTTGATGCGAAGCAGTTGCTCGCAAAAGACGGAATCCTGGTTCTGAAGTTTGAGGTGCGGAGTCCGTGGACGTGGATAGGGCAGCGCTTTTATGGGATGCTGACCAGCATATTTCCTCACCCGCCATTGACCTACTATTCTGAGTCCGTCGGTGCTCTTCTGCACGGTACCGTCTTCATCGAATCCAACGACCCGTCGCTGTGGCAGAAGAGTGCTGCGGCGGAGCAGGCCTCATTCGTCCGTGCGCATCCGCCTGCATTTCCACTGTCCGCAGAGAATGGTCCGCCGGCAACCACAGATGACTGGCCCTACGTCTATAATCGCGGCCACTTCATTCCGCGCGCGTACTTCGCCGTATCCGCGGTGATCCTGGCGCTCGCGCTGTATATGGCGGGCCCATTTTTCAAGCCGAAGGAAAAGGGTACCTGGCAGTTCTTCCTGCTCGGCGCGGGCTTTCTGCTGATGGAGACTCAGCTTGTAAGCCGCCTTGCGTTGTACTTTGGCACCACCTGGCTGGTGAACTGCATTGCGCTGACCGGCATTCTCACCGTGCTGCTTTTCGCAAACTTCTATGTCCAGTTTCGACGCCCTCAGAAACTCGGCATTTACTACGCCTGCCTCTGCGCGTCGCTCGCGGCCAATTACCTGATACCCTTTGCCAGCATTCCGGGCTCGGGCAGAATGGTGGGCACACTGGTTTGCGCGGCTTATTGCGTGCCGTTCTTCTTTGCAGGCGTCATCTTTACTGAAACATTTCGCAGCGCAGCCGGCAGCAGCAAAGCCTTCGGCGCAAACATGCTCGGCGCAGTCGCCGGAGGACTCGCTCAGAATCTGTCGTTCGTCTTCGGCATGAAGGCGCTGTTGCTCATTGCACTCGTCCTCTACGCAGGCGCAGCGTTGTTGCAAGTCACGAAGTCAAAGCTCCGCACTGCGTGAAACGGCGCTGGCCGGTTGGCCATTCGCTGTGGATCTCTATGCTTGGCGGCGGTGCCTTTCAACGCGCGTCTGAGCGCTCTCGAGTGCCTTCTCAACAACGGCGCGGACGGCGAAGGTGAGAACGTCGTCTGCCTCTTTTCCGTCGAGACCGCGAACATCTTTGAGAACCACGAGAGGTTCCCATCCAATCAGAACGCACAGCGCCGACACCAACCGGTTGAATTCCGCGCGGCTCAGCTTTTCGCGCGCAGGCTCAAGGGTGCGCTCGATCCACTGAACACGCCGATAACCGCGGCGGGGACCGCCGGCCTGCGGTTCCTCGCCTTCGACCGTCAATCGAATCAGGGCGCGGCCGAGACGCATGGTTTCGCCGGAGTGCTGGTTGAAAGCTCGGCTCAACTGCTCGATGCGCGTGACGGGATCGTTCGAGGTAGGCGCCTCGACCACCGGATCGATGGCAGTTGCGCTTAACGCGCCGAGCGTTGCATCGATCAGAAGCTGCTCCAACGTTGGGAAGTACATATAGACAGTGCGACGCGACACCTGAGCTGCGTCGGCAATCTCGGCCATTGACGGCGTCCCTCCGGCCGCTACAAGTCGCATCGTTGCGTCCACAATCGCAGCGCGCGTACGGCCGCGCTGGGCTGTGCGCTCACCGCCGGTTACTGCCGCAGCCTCATTTGCTTTGAGATTTTTCTTGACCTTTTTCACGAATTTGGTAATTATACACGAGTGCAGTAATTGCACACATGTGCAATTAAGCTCAATACCGGATTTCAACGAGGTGATTATGGCCGTCACATTTATCAACTGTTTCGAGTTTCCCGCCGGACGGGAGGATGAGTTTTTCGAGTTGTTCAAGCGGGTGAATGCTTACATGAGATCCAAGCCCGGCTACCTGGGGCACAAGATGCATCGCGCTTTGACGAATGACGCCTCCTTTCGCTTCGTCAATGTGGTCCAGTGGGCTTCGGCGGAACATTGCCTTGCGGCGCACGACGAAGGTTTTCGAGCCATGGTCACCGAGCCTTCCAAAGTTTTTCAGTTTCGCCCTGGCTTGTACGAAGTGGTGCACGAACGTGAGGCGGAGGGCGATGGTGCCGGCGCAGCTTCGGAGAGGTTGAGCGCATGAACGTCAGTAATACAGCTCAAGGCGTTTCCAGCATCAACGTGGACAAAGCAACGGCGAGAGTCGGGATGAATCGAAGGCAATTTCTTGAAGTTTTGTCAGTTGCCGCAATCGCCTTACCATTGAAGGAGACCTTTGCTATGCAAACTGTAATGCAGGAAAAATCAACATCTGCGATGATCGTTACCCCTGAACAGGCTCAGGTGTACAACATGCTGGGAGGTGGCGAGGCACACCTACTGATGACTGGAGAAGAAACAAATGGAGCATGGTGGATGGGCCGCTTCCGTGAAGATCCAGGATTCATGACCCAGTTGCACTACCATCCCAACACGGACGAGCAGGTTTACATTATCGAGGGGACTCTCTCTGTGTATGCCGATGGCAACTGGCACGAACTCGGCGCCGGAACACTTGGCACCTTGCCTCGTGGCAAGCCGCACGCACAGGGCAATCGGAGCGACAAGCCAGTTCACTTTGTCGGATCGGGTGCGCCCTCGGGTTTTGAGAACCTGTTCCCGGCAGTTGATGCGTTGATGAAGCGCGCGAAGCCCGGCACGCCGGAGTTTATTGAGGAATTCAAGAAGATCGCGGCCCGCTGTGACATCGTTCAACTCGGGCCCGCTCCCAAATGAACGAGGCCCTTCGCCCAGAGTCTGCTTCTCACGCGCCATCCCGCGTGCAGAATGGCAATGTGGGTATACTTCTCTCGTTCGTTTCTGCTCGCGTCAGATCCTGGGCACGGTCAACTTCCTCGTCCCCCCATTCCCTCAGAGGAGTACCTATGCGATATCTCCCCCGCCTGTTTTGCAATCGGTCCCTGCTGGTTGCCGCACTATGCGTTGGCATCTGCTGTCCTTTCCCAGTGGCGGCCTGTACGCGTGCAGTCTACCTTGGCGCGAATGGCGACGTTATCACCGTCCGCTCGATGGACTGGGCCGACGATATCCTGACGAACCTCTGGGTTCTTCCTCGCGGCATGCACCGCAACGGCGAAGTCGGGCCGCACTCCGTGCAGTGGACCTCGAAGTACGGCAGCGTCATCGCTTCGGGTTACGACATCTCCACTACCGACGGAATGAACGAAAAAGGCTTGGTCACGAATGCTCTCTGGCTTGTCGAATCGATTTACCCACCGCATGAGTCCGGCAAGGCTGGCCTCGCGATTTCCGCATGGGCGCAATACGTGCTCGACAACTTTGCAACAGTCGATGAGGCTGTCAAGGCACTCGAACAGGAACCTTTCGTGGTTGTGACCGCCAACGTGCCCGGACAAGACCGGCTCGCCACACTGCATTTTTCGATCTCCGACGCAACTGGCGACAGCGCCATTGTGGAATACCTCAACGGCAAACAGGTTATTCATCACGGAAAGCAGTTCCAGGTGATGACCAACTCTCCTACCTTCGATGAGCAACTCGCACTCAATGAGTACTGGAAACAGATTGGCGGGACGGTGATGCTGCCCGGTACCAATCGCGCTGCCGACAGGTTCGCGCGGGCTTCGTTCTATATCAACGCCATTCCCAAATCAGACGACCGTGCCATCGCTGTCGCTACCGCGTTTAGCGTGATACGCAATGCTTCGGTTCCTTACGGCATTTCTACGCTTGATCAACCGAACATTTCTTCCACCCGCTGGCGCACCGTGAGCGATCAGAAACACCTGGTCTATTACTTCGAATCCGCGCTCTCGCCGAACACGTTCTGGGTGGATCTGCACGAAATCGATTTTTCTGAAGCAACCGGTAAGGTGATGAAACTCGATCTCGGCAAAGGACAGAAGGAAGTCTTCTCAGGAAATGCGGCGAAGGACTTCAAGGCTTCAGAGCCGTTTAGGTTTCTGGGGCTTCCGACGCCTTAAGGCGCGTGCTGACGAATAGCTGTTTTGATGACGTCCACTCGTTCAGCCAGAGTTCCGGGCTCGACTGAGAGCAGTTCGAAGCCGAAGTCGCGGTATGTCTCTTCGTGGATCTTCTCGAAACGCAGTGTCTCCTCAAAGCTGATGCGGCGGGCTTCGCTGGGCTTGATGAAGCCGAGGTTGCGAATGAAGAAGACTTGCGGTTGGTAGATTGCTTCTCTTTGGATCCGCTCCAGCTCGTCGGTGAGAAGGGGCGTGTACGGAAATCCGAGATAGGCTGCCAACGCCGCGGTGCAGACGGCGCAGCGGTCGTGAAACTGAATTTCGTCTGGTTGATACGACGTGCGAATCTGACGGTCCTTTTGCAGGCGGGCGATTGCATCGAGGAACGAGGGATGCTGCCAGGGCTCGTCGATTCCCTGGGCGTGCGCGGCGGCGATAACGTCGGTGGCTGCCTCTTCGACCACGCTGAAGCCGTCGAGCTCCAACTGGCGGATGATCGCAGTCTTGCCCGCGCCGGGCGCGCCGGTGATGATGTATCTTCTCATCGCGCCGTCGCGTCGCCCATCGCACGGCATGCTGCTTCGAATTCCTGATAGCTTGCCCAGCGGAGCGTGACTGTAGCACTGTCGATGAACAAGCCGGACTTGAACTTGATGCCTTGTTCGCCGGGGCGGTCCATCACCAGCTCCTGTCCATGCCAGCTTCCCGCCACGTCAAAGAAGCCACGGTGCTGGTAGTTGATCTGGAATGGCTTTCGCCATTCGAGCAGCCGGAAGTCAATGAGGCTGTCGGTGTCGGTTGTGTATCCGCCGTACATATCGCCGCTGATGTCCATCCGCTCGACAGTGCCAGGCGCAACGCACAGCCAGCCCGTGCCGCTGAGATCTGCGCTCTTGCGCTTGCCGTTGCGTCGACCGCCGCCGTGGAACCCCGACGGCCTCCCCGGCCAGAACGATGCGTAGAGCGGATAGGTCTTGCCGTCTTTCGATACCACAGTGCCTGCGCCGTGCCAGTAGAGGAGGGGCGTTGAGCGCTGGCCGATGTGCAGTGCCCAGGGGTTCAGCGCCACGGTCAGCACCCAGATTCCGGCGACCGCGATGATGCTGAAGAGCACGAGCTTCATCAGACAACCGCTCAGACATCCGAGACAGCCGCGCCTCTGTTGCATGCGGCGAGTATAGCGCGGACTTGGTATCTAGCGGACAAGAAGTGAGCCCGGTGGAGCATACCTCCCAGGTCTCAAAAGCGAGACCTGGGGCACCCAGCTACTGAGACTATTGGAGGCCGGTCCAGACCATTCGGTGGAACATATCGTCCATCTGCTGCGGGGATTCTTTTTCGCCGCGATCGAGCCACCAGCGCAGGAGGGACAGCAGGCTTCCGGAAAGTGCGGAGGCGCGTGCGGCCAGTTCGCGCTGCGGGATCTTTGCGAAGCGGCCTGATTCCCTAAGGCGCCGCTCGATGCCGCGGGCGAAGTAGCCTTCGGCGAGATCGAAGAACTCCTTGAGATGGCCGGAATCAGAGAGAGCGCGGGCGAGCTTGTTCTGGTTACCGATGTGGTGAAACATCTCCACCACTGGCGCGATGCGATTCGACTTGTCGTTGCGCACGCTGAGTGAAGTGCTCATGAATTCAAGAAACATTTCCAACTGGCTGATGAGCAGGTCGTCTTTGTCGCGGTAATGGAGGTAGAAGGTTGACCGGCCGACGCCCGAGCGATCGAGCACATCCTGCACGGTGACATCGTTGATGGGCTTCTCAACTATTAGCTGGATGAGGGCAGAGCCAAGCTGATCGCGAGTGCGCTTTACACGCGCATCCGGCTTGCGCTTCGACTTGTCTTTCGTCTTCACGGTTTGGTTTTTCACCGTGGAGCGCATTTTTCTGGTGTCGTTTCTGGACAATGCCGGCCTCTTTGTTCAACAACGCCGGTCTGCCTCTCGACGCGGCTGTATTTCAAGGCTACAGTGCGAATCATAGGCTGAATCGCGCGGTTCGCCGATCAAAAAAGGAGAGAGACGATGAATCGACTTTGCTTGCTTGCAGTGGGGACCGTGCTGATGTTCGCGATGAGCACGGTGGCCCAACAGAACGCAACCGGCCCGGACGTACATGCCGCAGCCGTGGCGCCAGTTGAACAACACCTGAAGATGCTCAGTGAGCAACTCGCCTTGACTGCCGAACAGCAGGACAAGACGAGGCCTATTTTGCAGGCGATGCGTGATGGGACGCAAAAGCTTGAGGATGACCAGAGCCTGACACCCGACCAGCGCCAGGCGGGTATGCATGCGTTGTTCATGAAGTCAGACAAAGAGGTTCGCGTGTTTCTGACGGACGATCAGAAAAAGAAGCTTGATGATCTCGAGGCAGAGATGCATCATGGGCCGTCAGCGACGCCGCAGCATTGAGTGTGTGACGTATTTTCTCAAAAGCAGATCCTTCGCGCCGCTTACCCCATGAACGACGAGTTCATGGGGGCCCCAAGCCTGCGGCGTTCAGGATGACACATCTGGAATTTGCGGCACCTTTGCGACACACGAAGGGGCGAAAATGGCCGGTGTTGTTTTTGAAATGAGGTGGTTAGAAAGAAGCTTTTCGGGGTGGTATTGACGGATGGCGAGATTGCGCCGCAGAGGATGCGGAGGCGACACTGGAACAATGAAATTTGGCCGGCGGTTTGTGTGTGGGCTTTTTTATTTGCTGATGAGCGCCGCGTTTGTACGAGGAGCGGAAGTTGCGAAGCACTCGGACGTGGCGCAGGCTGATCTGGTTGTTTATGGCGGGACAGCATCTGGGGTGATGACGGCGTATTCAGCGGCGCGAGAGGGCTTGCACGTGGTGCTGCTGGAGCCGGGTGCACACCTGGGCGGGATGGTGACGGGCGGGTTGTCAGCCACGGACCTTGGGCACTTCGCCATCATCGGCGGGTATGCGCGGGACTATTACATGAAGGCGGCCGCGCATTATGGCGTGCACGATCTGGAGCGCGCGGAGAACTGGCTCTCAGAACCGCATGTGGATGAGGCGATTTTCAACGAGATGTTGAAGGGCTCTGGAGTTGAGGTTGTGTTCCATGAACGGCTGCGCGAGACGGACGGCGTGGAGATCGGAGGCGGGCGGATCGTCTCGATTGCGACGGAGGATGGGAAACGGTGGCGGGCGGCGGTGTTTGCCGATTGCAGTTATGAAGGCGACGTGATGGCGCAGTCGCACGTGAGCTATACCTGGGGGCGCGAGAGTGCGAAGGAATATGACGAGGACCTGGCGGGCGTTCGCGCAGACACGCCGGGACACCAGTTCCGCTGGGCGATGTCGCCGTATGACGGGGAGCATCATTTGTTACCGGAGGTGGATGCGGGGCCGCTGGCGGCTGCGGGCACCGGCGACAAGAAGGTGCAGGCTTACAACTTCCGGCTGATCCTGACCAATGATGCAACTGATCGGTTGCCTTTTCCGAAGCCGGATGGGTACGATCGCGCGCGGTTCGCACTGCTGGAGCGGTATCTTGGCGAATTTGAAAAGCATGTGGGCAGGGTGCCGCGGATGCGCGATGTCTTCAATCCCGTTCTGATTCCGAATCACAAGGCGGACTTCAACAACAACGGGCCGATTTCAACGGACTACATCGGGCACAGCTGGAAGTATCCGGAGGCGAGCTATGCGGAGAAGGCGGCGATCTGGCGCGAGCATCTGCTGTACACGGAGTCGCTGATGTATTTCTTCTCGCACGATGCGAGCGTGCCGGAGACTCTGCGGGTAGAGCTGAACGAATGGGGCCTGCCGCGGGATGAGTTTGCAGACACGGATCACTGGCCGCGACAGCTCTACATTCGCGAAGGACGGCGGATGGTGGGCGCCTACGTGATGCGGCAATCGGACCTGCAGACGGAAAGGACGAAGAACGATTCGATTGGCATGGGATCGTACAACAGCGACTCGCATAACATTCAGCGGGTGGCGATGCCGGACGGGTCGGTGCGCAACGAGGGCAACGTCGAGGTTCCGGTGCAGCCTTATGAGATTGCGTACCGGAGCATCACGCCGAAGCGCGAGCAGGTGGAGAACCTGCTGGTACCGGTGTGTCTTTCGGCGACGCACGCAGCCTACTCGTCCGTGCGGATGGAGCCGCAGTACATGATCATCGGACAGGCTGCTGGAGTGGCGGCGGCGCTGGCAGTGCGGAGTCGAGGCGCGGTGCAGAGTGTGCCGATTGCGGAGCTACAAAAGAAGCTGCGCGAGCGCGGTGCGGTGTTGCACTTGGGCGAGGAGATCACGGGGAAGTGATCTTTGAGGGACACGTGAGAGATGTATCCCCCATCCAAGTCTTTTATCTGACAGTCTTCACTGCAGGTCGATTTGCAACACCTGGATGGAGTAGGCAGGCAGGGTGAGGGAGAAGCTGGCGCTCATGTTGCGTACGGATGACTCCACCGGGACCAGGCGGTTGGGATCGTCGATGCTGTTGGTGGTCTGTGTGTCGGGCGCGCTGAGGCGAGTCAGTTTCGCCGTGGCCTTCGGATTCGCCCCGGGCAATCCGAGTTGAACCGGCTGCGGATCGGACGATGCGTTGACCAGCTTGAGATAGAGTTGCTTTTTTGCCGTGTTGATGGTGGACGAGTAGAAGAGTTTAGGCCCGGCGTTTTCGAGTTTTGACGCAACGGTGTGATCGCCGAGGTAGGACGCGAACATGACCTGCGCGTAATAGGCAGGCGATCCGTAGCTCTTGAGGGTGTTGTAGCCGATGAGGTCGGTTTCCCACTGCATGCCGCCGGGATTCACGTTGACCAGAAGCGGTGCGTAGGCGGCCATGATGATCAGATCGCTGTTGCGCTCGAGGCCGGTCATCCACGCGGCATCGCCAAGGGCGGCGCCCATGTTGGGCGTGGGAGCGCCCTCGCGGGTGGCCCACTCGCCGACGAAAATCTTCGGGCCATTGCGGTCGGCCTTGTCGTAGTGGCCTGAGTCCCAACGATTGGGTGAGGTCGCTGTGCTGTCGGGCGTGTCGTAGTGATTGGCGGTATGGAAATTCTGCGTGGCGCGGACGTAGTAGTGTTCATCAAGCACGTCGGGCTTCACGCTTTTGACAGGTGCAGTCGCGATCAACTGCAGGTCAGGATACTTCGCCTTGATCGCTTTGTGAAACTGTGTGTAGCGCTCGTCGTAGCTGCCGGAGCGGTCGAACCAATCTTCATTGCCGATTTCAACGTAGGTGAGCTTGAAGGGAGCCGGGTGACCGTTCTTCCCGCGTTCTGCGCCCCACTTCGTGTCTGGGCCGCCGGTTACATATTCGAGCTCATCGAGCGCGTCCTGCACGTAGGGCTCGAGGTCGGGGCCGGGATTCACGTGCTCCTGCGCCATCGAATATCCCGCGTAGACCGCGAGCACGGGCTGCATGTTGAGGTCCTCACACCATCCAAGAAACTCCAGAAGACCGAGGCCGTCGGACGAGTGGTAACGCCAGGGGCTCGGATGCGTGGGCCTGTCGACCATGGGACCGATGGTTTTCTTCCACTCGAAGCGTTCGTTGATGTGATCGCCTTCGAGGTAGTTGCCGCCTGGGAAGCGCAGGAACGCCGGATGCATGGCCGCGAGTTTCTCCATGAGGTCGACGCGGTTGCCGTTGGGGCGATTGTGATACGTGGGTGGGAAGAGCGAGACGAGTTGTAGCCACAGCGTGCCCGCATGGCCGGCGGAGATAACGAGGTGATTAGTCGCCGATGGCTCGATTGCGCCGGGCTTCAATGCGAAGCTGTACTGCTTCCAGCCGGTGCCGATGCCACTCACGGTGGCGGTAGCGACGGACTTGCCAGTGATGTCGTTGATGAGGCTTGCGGTGATTGGTCCGAGGCTCGCGGAATCGGCCTTGGCGTAGAAGGAACCTTTGTACTCAGTGTTGGCGTGGAGCGCCATGCCCCACCAGCCCGTGTTGAGAACGCCAGCCTGATTGTGTGAGTCGGCCTGTTCGATTTCGACTTTCAGGCTCTTGGGGAGTGCGGTGCTGGGGCCGGTGGATTCGTCGACTGCCATCTTTGCGCGTGCGTTTCCGCCTTCGACGAGATACCAGTAGAGAATGCCGCTCCAGTCGCCACGGAAGGTGCGGTTGCGCACCATTTCCGCGTAGATTCCGCCGTCGTAGGAGTAGTTGATTTCTTCGGTCATGAGCCCGTAGAGCGTGGGACTGACGGAGGCGACTGGCTGATCGGGATGGATCGTCAGCGTGGCGGGCGCGTTTTGACCGGAGGCAATAAGGGTGGAAGCGGCGAGGGCAGCGATCGCGACGGCACGGGCAAACGTTTTCTCAGACATGCGGATTTCTCTCCGAAAAGATGGCCGGGCCAGTATAACGCGTGAATCTGGCTGAATGGGGCGTCGGGCCGGCGCGATGAGATAGTTGCTAAAAGCAACTAACTGGAGCTAGGCTGGTTTCATGTCGATGGGGAGCGGGATCGGACGGGTTGAGGAAGGTCAGGTTGCCGCGGTGCGGCAATTCAACCGGTTCTATACGGCGAGGCTCGGCCTCTTGCGGCGGCGTCACCTGGATGGCGAGTTTTCGCTGACGGAAGCTCGCATTCTGTATGAGATCGGCGCGAGACCGAAGATGACGGCGCGCGCATTGTGCGGAATTCTTGAACTGGATGCGGGGTATGTCAGCCGTCTTTTGTCGGCTCTGACCAGACGGAAGCTGGTGCGACAAGCGGCCTCAGAGGCAGATGGGCGTGAAAAATTTCTGACGCTCACGGCGACTGGCAGGAAGGCTGTTGCGCGGCTGAATCAGCAGTCGACCACGCAGATCGAAGAGATGCTCGCTCACCTGACTGACGTTGATCGGGAGGCGATTGCCGGATCGCTCACACATGTTCGGTCGGTTCTTGCCAAGGCCGCGGAGAATCCGGTTAGGATCGAGCGCCTCCGTGCTTCGAGCCGGGAGGCGCTCGCCATTCTGCAGGAGTACTACGAAGCGGTTCATGTTGTGCAGCGGGACACGCCGGCCAGTGTCGAGAAAATTCTTGGCGCTCCCTCCTCTGGAATGTGGCTGGCCTATATCGGCGAGGAGGTGGTGGGGTGTGTTGTACTGCGCAAGCTCGAATCGATTCCGCGGGCTGGCGAATGCAAACGGCTGTATGTAAGGCCGTCGGCGAGGGGCAACCGCGTTGCGGACAAGTTGATGGATGCGCTGGAAGCATTTGCGCGGAACGAGGGATTGGAATGGATCTACCTCGATACGTATGACGACTTGAAGGCTGCGATTGCGCTATATGAATGGCGCGGATATGAGCGATGCGAGCGGTACAACGATAATCCGCAGGCTACGCTTTTTATGCGGAAGCAGATTGGATGAACGGTCAGATTCGGTCGGCCGGATTATCTACGGTCAAACGGACCGCATGACGATTCATCTTAAAGTCGACACTCTGGAATACGAGTGAGCGTTTAGCACCGATGGCAGAATCTATGCGCTGTATTCGAAGTTTTCATCCAAGCGAAGTCCCAAGCACCACAATGTCTAATTGCAGAATGCTGGAAGAACCGTTCCGAAGTGGCCTTTACCGATCAACTCCGAGTGTTGTGACATGTCTGGAATGCTGTATGAGAAGATTCCGTCAGTGGAAGAGCCTGTGAGTTTGCCTGCCATCCGAAAGCAGCCCACGCACTCATGACCGGATGCGGCATCTTGAGGTTCAAAGGGAGTAATCGCGATGCTTCTCCACCGTAGACGCATCCTTGCGCACATCGGATCAAGTGCAGTGATGGCCGCTATCCCCCGCTTTGCGCGCGCATACGCTGCGAGCAACGGCGGGGAGCTCGATCTGGCCCGCGACCCGCTCCGGCCCGAATACCATCTCCTTCCGCCGCACAACTGGATGAACGATCCCAATGGGCCGATCTGGTGGAAGGGCAAATACCACCTCTTCTATCAACTCAACCCACACGGCCCGGCGTGGGGCGATATGCATTGGGGTCATGCAGTCAGCACAGACATGCTGCATTGGCGCCATGAGCCGATCGCGCTTTCTCCCACACCAGGCGGGCCCGACAGCGAAGGCTGCTTCAGCGGATCGGCTGTCGTCGCGGATGGCGTACCCACGTTCATCTACACGGGAGTGCAGAACGCGCCTCTGCCACTCGTCACCCTGCGCGACGGAAGCGACAAGCTGCGCGAATCGCAGCTCCTTGCCACGGCGCTCGATGACGATCTCATCCGATGGAAAAAGCTTGATAAGCCCGTCATTCCTTCGCCACCCGCGAATATGGTTGTGACCGGCTTCCGTGACCCTTGCATTTGGCGTGAAGGCGACGGGTGGTATCTGGGAATCGGCTCAGGAGAACGCGGCAAGGGCGGCTGCGTATTGCTCTATCGCTCGCAGGATCTCCGCCATTGGGACTACCTGCACAAATTGGCCGAAGGGATACCCAATGGCAAGCAGGCAGCGAATCCATGCGACAGTGGAGAGATGTGGGAGTGCCCGGACTTCTTTGAGATAAACAAGAGGTACTGCCTGCTCTACTCCACTGCGAACAAGGTGATCTGGACGACCGGAGAATACGACGCTCAAAAGCACATCTACACTCCCACGCGGAGCGGCGTTCTCGATCGCGGGGCCTACTACGCGCCTAAAAGCTTTCTTGCTCCCGACCAGCGCAGAATCCTCTGGGGATGGATCCGCGAGACTCGCCCCGAAGCCGAATTCACATCAGCGGGCTGGGCCGGCGCGATGTCGCTTCCACGCGTGTTGACAGTGGGCGAGCAGGGGCAGCTTGAGAGTCGGCCCGTGACGGAGATGGCGAAGCTTCGAGGCACCGCAGAAAAGGCAACGGTGCAGGCAAAGACGCCATTCCGAAGGAAACTGGCTGATCTGCGACAAGAGCTGCGAGTTCCGATCGACCTCTCGACGGGCGCGATTACTGTCCGGCTGCTTACTAAGGGAACCGAAGTCTGGCACCTGGTGGTCAATGTAAAGGGCGATTCCATCCGAACCAGCGACGTCAGCTTCCCGCTTCCTTCTGCTCCCTCTTCAATGCTGGCATTGCGCATCTTTGTCGATAACTCTGTGATAGAGGCGTTCATCGGCGGTCAAGAAGTCATTACAAGCCGCAGCTACTCACTGGCACCCGGCGAAACGGAAGTTGAGGTGTCAATCGCCGGTAAGGGTCGAATCGAGGTCGATCTCTGCCCGTTGCAGGCGACATCAAAAGACCGGCTTGCGACCTGATACCTGCAGTCTTATGGCACCCACGCAGATCGTAGTTTCGGGCACTCAACGCAACCCACGACCCTTGCTCCGATCGCAAGGCCCTGTAGCGTTCTGCGCATGATTTCAGCAGCCTGAAGGCGGGCGTTAGACGATCCAGCCGCCGCCTACTACTTCGTCGCCGTCGTAGAAGACGGCGGACTGGCCTGGGGTGACGGCGCGCTGCGGTTCGTCGAAGGTTGCGAGCACCTCGTCTGGATTCGCAGGCTCCAGCGTGGCCCACGCGGGCTCGTGGCGGTGGCGGATCTTGGCCTTAACCCGCATGGGCTGGGCGAGCGAGGGAATGCTGATCCAGTTGAGGCGATTGGCGCGCAACGTGGTGGTCGCGAGTTCCTCATCGGCACCGACGGTGACGCGATGGCTCGACGGATCGATGTTGAGCACGTAGAGCGGCGAAGGCGATGAAACCTTCAGTCCCTTGCGCTGGCCTACGGTGAAGTTGGAGATGCCTTCGTGATGGCCGATGACCTCGCCGGATGAGGCGACTAGTTCGCCGGTGGTGTCCGGCATTGGTTCGCCCTGCTCCTCGAGGTAGGCGGCGAGGAAGTTCTGATACGAACCGCCGGGGATGAAGCAGATCTCCTGCGAGTCGGGCTTCTCGGCGAGGGCGAGGCCCTTTTGGCGTGCCACTTCGCGGACCTCGGGCTTGGTCATGTGGCCGAGCGGGAAGAGGGTGTGCGCGAGCTGCGCCTGCGTGAGGCCGAAGAGAAAATACGTCTGGTCCTTGGCTAGGTCGGCGGGACGCTTGAGGATCCAGCGCTTGCGCGCGGGGTCGTACTCGTTGACGGCGTAGTGACCGGTGGCGATGGAGTCCGCGCCGATGGATCGCGCCGTTTTCAGCAACTGGTCAAACTTCAGATGGTTGTTGCAGAGCGAGCAGGGAATGGGCGTTCGTCCGGCGAGATACTCCGAGACAAAGGGGCGGACGACATCCTGCTCGAACCGCTCTTCCTGGTTGACTACGTAATAGGGGATGCCGAGATGCTCGGCCACGCGGCGGGCGTCGTACACGTCGTCGAGTGAGCAGCAACGGCCGGCCTTTGGAGTGTCGGGGATGCCGTGCTTGCCGGCGAGACGAGTCTGGTCCCAAAGCTGAAGGGTGAGGCCGACTACCTTGGTGCCTTCGTCGAGACGGGCAAGGATTGCCGCAACGGTCGAAGAGTCGACTCCTCCGGACATGGCAACGGCGATGGTCTGGTTCTGGGGCATGGGGATGCGTACAACTTCATTTTCGCATTGATTGTGGTTTGGAGCTGCTGGTCTTCTGCTATCAGCCACTAGCAACCACTGCTCCTGCGGTGCGCGTGAAAGTCGGATGGCCGGAATGTCCGGGCCTGAAGAGGCTGCGGAAAAAGTCCATCCGAACGGAAGAAACGTCTCTAGCGGCTGAAGCCCGACTATGATAATGCGCCATTTACGGCAGGGCTGAAGCCGTGCCCTTTCAACGCAACGGTTTTTTCCGCAGCCCGTAAAGCCCACGGCTCTGTACATGATTCCAGCAGCCTGAAGGTTGCTGTTCCCTCGATATGCTCAACCTGCGAAGTGGTCTCGCTTTGCCAATTCCCGTTCATTTCTGTCTTATTTTCAGCTACTTGCGGCCTGCTGAGTGGTTGACATGTCTTGGGGCTGGTCCGCTTGAGGCTTCCTGTCAGGCCAACCTTGGAGTGACTGGGAAATTTTTATACGATTTGATCTTTTTATACCGTTCCAGCAGCAAGGGGTCGCAGCGATGCTTTCGTTGCTCGGGGTCCAGAGCGGATCTTGAGGTGGCAGTTGCGATGGTGACGAAGCAGTCGCGACAGATGGAATCGATTGTGCCGTCATCGTTTAGTCGATGTAGGAACTTTAATGTATAGGCTTGAGACATGGGTTTCTCTCCCTTCGTTCAGAACCTGGCCAAGGCCAGCTCCGCGTCGTTGGGTAGATAGTTGCAATTGGGGTGCCGTCCTGGGGAGGGTAACGGCGTCAGCTTCGGTCCTATCAATACAGTCTCTTCCCGAGTTTTGCGAATCGCCAAGTTCATGCCAACAAATAGAATCTGGGATTTCAGTGGATGCGGCACGGCTTGTAAATGGCAAATTCCGAAAGGACGTCCCTCAGCGGCTAAAGCCGACGATGGTCGTGCTGCTTACGGCACGGCTGAAGCCGAGCCCTT
This sequence comes from uncultured Acidobacteriaceae bacterium, assembly GCA_963738035.1. Taxonomy (GTDB): domain Bacteria; phylum Acidobacteriota; class Terriglobia; order Terriglobales; family Acidobacteriaceae; genus Telmatobacter. The sequence continues at coordinate 639,769 of CAVTVB010000017.1, read as the reverse complement.
TCAAAGCATCGGGTCTTCCCTGAGGGTGCTCAGGCGAGGGTGCCGGCGGCTACGGGGGACAATGCGCGAAGCTGCTGGACGGCTTCTGGGACGACCTTCAGCACATGATCGATCTGGGCTTCGGTCACTGTCTTCAGCAGGCTGAAGCGCAGGCTTGCGCGGGCTCGGGCTTTGTCGAGGCCCATGGCCATGAGGACATGGCTTGGCTCGGTGGCGCCGGAGTGGCAGGCCGATCCGCCTGAGACCGCGATGCCCTTGAGATCGAGGCCGATGACGAGGGCTTCGCCTTCAAGATTGTCGAACCAGATGTTGGTGGTGTTGGCGGCGCGCGGTGCGGGTTTGCCGTCGGTCATGACTCCGTTGAGCCCGGTGCCGGGCAGGGCCAGAATTCCGGCTTCGAGCTTGTCGCGGAGGGCGGCGAGGCGCGTCATGGTGCCGTCTTCGATGCTGTGCATGGCGAGCTCAATGGCCTTGGCCAAGCCTACGATTCCGGGAACATTTTCGGTTCCGGCGCGGCGGCGGCGCTCGTGGCTTCCACCGACGATGAGGGACTCGACCGGAGTGCCGCGACGCACGAACATTGCGCCTACACCTTTGGGTCCGTGAACCTTGTGGCCGCTGATGGAGAGCAGGTGGCAGCCGAACTGGCGCACGTCGAACTTGATCTTTCCCGCGCCTTGAACCGCATCGATGTGGAAGAAGACGCCGGTATCCGCTGCGATTTTGCCGATTTCGGCAACCGGTTGCAGAACGCCGGTCTCGTTATTGGCGAGCATTACGCTGATGAGGCGGGTTTCCGGCCGGATGGCGCGCAAGATCTCGTGTGGATCGATCAGGCCGCTGGGCTGCGGAGCGACGAAGGTCGTCTGCACTCCGTAGTTGGCCAACTTGTTTGCGGCCTGGATGATGGCGGAGTGCTCGATGGATGTGGTGATGAGGTGATCGCCGGGATGAAGCAGGCCGAAGAGGGCGGTGTTGTCGCCTTCCGTGCCGCCGGAGTTGAATACGACTTCGGCGTCGTGGCAGTTGAAGAACTCGGCGAGTGTTTCGCGGGCGCGGTCGAGACCGGTGCGTGCCTGCTGGCCATCGAGATGGATGGAGGAGGCGTTGCCAAATTGCTCAATCCAATAGGGACGCATCGCGTCGACCACCTCCGGTAGCAGGGGAGTGGTGGCGTTGGCATCCATGTAGATACGGGTGCCCGGTGCGTTGTTCGTGGACATGAGCAAAGGCCTCTTCTTGCGAGGTTATCACAGGAATTAATCACATTGCGGGACTTGCGAGAGGGCGCATGGGTTGGGGCGAAAGTGAGCCCGGATGCCGTAATCTGGCCGCATGGCCCGCCTTCCCAGCCCACAGACTGTTGCCCGCATGCGCCACGAGCTTCTGGGGTGGTATGACCGCAACAAACGCGATCTTCCGTGGAGGCATACGCAGGATCCGTACGCGATCTGGGTGTCGGAGATCATGCTGCAGCAGACGCGGGTCGCCGCAGTTATCGAAAAGTACACGGCGTTTTTGGAGCGGTTCCCGACTGTGCAGGATTTGGCGAAGGCAGACGAGCAGGATGTGTTGGCGCTTTGGAGCGGGCTGGGCTACTACCGACGTGCGCGGATGCTGCACAAGGCCGCCCAGAGCGTGGTGACAGAGCACGCGGGCAAGATGCCGGCGAATGCTGACGGACTTCGGAAGCTGCCGGGGATTGGCTCGTACACGGCTGCAGCTATCGCGAGCATCGCGCATGGCGAGGCTGTGGCGGTGGTGGATGGCAATGTGGAGCGCGTGTTGAGCCGCATCCGCGGATGGGAGTCGCACGATTCGGTTGGCGAGGCTGCGGTGCGGCGCAAGGTGGCGGAGTTTGCGGGCGGGCTTGTCGATCCGCGGAGGGCTGGCGATTTTAACCAGGCCATTATGGAATTGGGAGCGACGGTTTGCACGCCGCGCAATCCGCAGTGCCTGGTGTGTCCGTGGGCGAAGGAGTGCCGCACGCTGGGCGAGCACAAGACTCCTAAACGCGCGCCGATGACGAGCCGTGAAATTGCGTGTGCGCTGGTGGTGCGTGATGGCGATGCGGGGACAGAGATTCTTCTGGTGCAGCGGGCGGCGACGAATACGGTGATGCCGGGCTTGTGGGAATTGCCAGCGATTGCTGTTGATGACATGGTGAATCTCGAAGAGAGACTGACAGTGCGGCACGCAATCATGCAGGTGAATTACCTCGTGCGGGTTTACGCGTTGCCGGCGGGGGGTCTCAGGGAGAAGGCTGGCGGAGTGCGACGCTGGGTTGTGGCGGAGGAGGCGTCGACGATGGCGCTGACGGGGCTGGCGCGCAAGGTGCTGACGCGGGCGGGACTTCTTCGAAGAACGACCGGAAGCACTTCGGCCAAGTTTGCTTCGCCGGCGCTCAGGAATTAGTCTGACATGTCGCGTTGTTGAGCACTCGCAGGTAGTCTTCGCGAATCTGCACACCCATCGGAGAACTCATGTCCCGCAAAAGTCTTATTTGCATTTTGGCTGTCGGCCTTTTATTGCCGTGTCTCTCAACTGCGCAACAACCTGCTTCGAAGACGGATGCTGTTCCGGCTGTTGCAGGGCTTCCTGCGGCAGCGCGTGCTGCTGCCGCTTCCATCGATCCGGAGAAGATGCGGGCGCATGTGCGCTTTCTGTCACTGGATTTGCTGGAGGGACGCGGGCCGGGCACGCGTGGCGCCGAGATTGCCGCGGAATATATCGCGACCCAATTCGCGCTCGACGGATTGGAGCCTGCGGGCGATGACGGAAGCTACTTTCAGAAAGTCCCGCTGATTGCGGTGCACACGGTTGAGGAGAAGACGAAGTTTGCATTCGTCCCTGGGAGCGGCGCCCCTGTCGACCTGACGTATGGCAGCCAGATTGTTTCGAAGGATGAGACGGGGCAGGCCACTGCTGATTTTGACGCGCCGATTGTGTTTGTCGGGTACGGCATCCACGCGCCCGAGTACAACTGGGACGACTACGCGGGTGTGGACCTCAAGGGAAAGATTGCCCTGGTCATTGTGAATGAGCCGTCCTCGGACGATGAGAAGTTTTTCAAGGGCAAGGCGATGACGTACTACGGGCGCTGGACCTACAAGTACGAAGAGGCTTCGCGTCGTGGGGCTGTCGGCGTGCTCATCATCCACCGGGCCGATCTTGCGAGTTATGGATGGCAGGTGGTGGAGAATTCTCAAGCCATCGAAAAGAGCTATCTGGCCGGCGACCCGCAGAATACCTTGCGCGCGGCTGCGTGGATTCAGCATGACGTGGCGCAGCGGCTGTTCACGATGGCGGGGCTCGGAGATCTGGATCAGGGAATCGAGCGGGCGGGCAAGCGGGGATTTCACGCGCAGGAATTGAATGTGCGGCTCAAGGCCCACGTTGAGAGTCGTGTGCGGAAGTATGTTTCTACGAATGTGACGGGACGGGTTGCGGGATCGGCGGCGGGGGCTGGGAATGCCGTGCTGTACACGGCGCACTACGATCATCTCGGTGTCGATCCCGATGCGAAGGGTGATGGGATTTATAACGGCGCGGCCGACAACGGCACGGGCTGCGGCATTCTGCTGGAACTTGCGCGGGCATTTGCCCAATCGAGCGAGCGGCCGCCACATGCGATGTACTTCTCTGCAGTAACGGCGGAGGAGCAGGGGTTGCTGGGATCGCAGTATCTCGGTCAGCATCCGCCGGTGCCGGCGCGGGAGATCACGCTCGATCTCAACTACGACATGCTGCTGCCTATCGGCGTGCCGCTGTCGGCGAGCCTTGGCGGCGCTGAGCGCATCAGCTTCTGGCCGACGATCGAGACGGTGGCGAAGGACTTCGATTTGAAGCTACTGCCGGATCCCGATCCGTCGGCGGGTCACTACTATCGCTCGGATCACTTCTCGCTGGCGCGCGCGGGGATTCCCGCGTTCTCGATCGACCAGGGGCGGCTCTTCGAAGGTCATGATGAAGCGTGGGGCCGCGCGCAGTTTGATGACTTTGTGGCGCACCACTATCACCAGCCTTCCGATGAGTACAGCGCGCAGTGGGATTTCCGCGGTGATGCGAAGATGGCGCGGTTTGGATTCGTGCTGGGCTGGCTGGCCAGCGCGCAGGCGAAGCCGGTGCAGTGGCAGGCGGGGGATGAATTCGCAAAGGCAGGGAATAGGGAATAGGGGACTAGGGTTGGTTGCATAAATGCTGGCTGCGTATTGCAAGACACTCCGCGAGGGCTGAAGATGCTTTGGAAAAGCGGTGATGAATGAGTGAATCGCGGGAAAGAACATCCCTCAGTGGCTAAAGCCGACTTTGATGCGATTGGTTTTATTGGCACGACTGAAGTCGTGCCCTTTCAAAACGGCGTTTCCGATTGAGTTTCTGCAGCATATAAAGCTCTGATGTCTATGAGGCTTTTACGACACGCGACCCACTACGCGGGTTCCCCGAGCCGTGCCCTTTCAAAACTACATTTGTGCCACCAGTTCCAGGGACTAGAAGGACCAGCGATGCTTGGATGGCATCGCTGGTTTTTCGTGTGCGGAGAAGACTTGACGCGGGAATCAGAAGGAGAGCTTGGCGCCGAATTGGATTTGGCGCGAGGTGGTGGATGTGGCGGAGACTACGCCAGCGCTGGGGGAGGGACCTGATGTGGCGGAGGTGTAGACCACTTCATTTGGTGTGAGCAGGTTGGTGTGGTTGAGGATGTTGAAGAACTCAGCGCGGAACTGCAGGCCGAATCGCTCGGTGAGATGCGCGTTGCGGGTGACGGAGAAATCGAGCTCGGAGAGTCCGGGGCCGGTGAGCGCGTTGCGGGAGACGTTGCCGTAGGTGCCGGTGGCAGGAGGCAGAAACGCTTCGGCGTTGAACCACTGCTGAGGGGTGCGCGGATAGAGGACGCCGGTAAAATTCGGGTTCCAGTCGGGACGGACGGGATTGCGGGTGTCGCCGTTGCCGGTTGGGTTGTAGCCGAGTTGCGGCGTGAAGGGGAAGCCGGTTTGGATAGCGACGATGGCGCTGGTGGTCCAGTTGCTGGCGATGATGTTGACGGGCCGGGATGCGTGGGCGAGGAAGCGGCGATGGGGGCCGAAGGGCAACTCATAGCTGCCGTTGAAGGAAGCCAGATGGCGCACGTCGGTGGCGGCCGGTCCCCAGTCTTGCTTGGGATCGAGCGGGAAAGAAACGAACGCGGGCGTGTTGCCGCTGACGCTGGTGTTCCATGCCGATCCGTCGTCGAGATTCTTTGAAAAGGTGTAGTTGCCGCGGAACTGGAATCCACCGGCGAATGAGCGCCGGACATCGACGACCAGAGAGTGATAGGCGGCGATACCCTGGGATACCCACGATGTGGTGTTGGCGAGATCGGGATTGACGTTCTTTGAGCCTGGGGGATAGTAGGGCGACCCGTCGGCGAGATAGGTGGGCACAGGCTCGTTCATGTCTTCAGAGAGAATCTGGTGATAGCTGTGCGAGCCGATGTAGCCGACAGTGAGCGAGGTGCGCGGAGCGATCTCCTGCTCGATGCGCAGGCTCCAGGTGATCACGGCGGGTGTGTTGATATCGGGCTGCACATTGCTGGGCGAAACCTTGGCACCCGCGGGCGGAGCCGTTCCCGGAGTGATGTGGAGGTTGGAGACAGCAATGTTGGAGATGGACTGTGCCGTGTTGAAGGGCGCGGTCTGGTCGAGGCGATAGTCGAGTGTGTCGAGCAGGCCGTGATAGATGCCGAAGCCGGCGCGAACCGCGGTTTTGCCGTTGCCCCGCACATCCCATGCAAAGCCGACACGTGGCTCAGGGAGGAAGACGGCGCGATTTTTGCTGAGAGCGGACGTGCCAATGATGGGGTCAGTTTGGAGAACGCCGTCGACAATTGCGTAGTTTGAAGCGCGGCCCTGGGCTTCGTTCCAGCCGTTGGTGGATTCGAAACGGAAACCGGCGCGGAGTTCGAAACGGGACGACAGCTTGATAGTGTCTTCCACAAAGCCCGCGCCTTCAAGCGAGCGCCAGCCGAGTTCGGTGGGCGATGGGACGACGGTGAATGTCTTCACGGTGCCCTGCAGGAATGTTTGCAGGGTGCTGAACGAGGCCTGGCCGTACTGATACTGGGCCAGCAAGTCGTTGGATTGAATCCGCTGCAGCCATGCGCCAAACTCGACCTGATTGCGGCCGCGCGTCCAGTAGACGTGATCGTCGAAGGTGAACAGATTGCGCGTAGCGGAGTTGTTGCTGCCAACGTTGAGACCGGCCAGCGAGATGGCGGATGCTCCGTTGGAAGCGGTGCTGCCGCTGATGACGATGGCGCCGATGGGTTTGCCGTCGACCCAGCCGGAGAGTGGAACGGGCGAGTAGCCGGTGAAGAAGTAGCTCGCGCGCGAATAGCCGAAGCGGGCGGTGTTGAGCAGAGACTGCGAAAAGACATGCTGCTCCTGCACGCTGGCGACCTGCTCGCGGAGGCTTTCATCGATGAGGCTGAGCGGATTTTGTGAGGGCGTGTTGGCGGTGCTGTCGTCGACGGTGTAGACGGCGAAGAGCAAATCATTGGCGCTGATGTTGTGGTCGAAGCGCGTGGTGCCGAAGTCTTCGCGGATATCCTGCTGGGGATGGCTGAAGGCTTCTGCGATTCCGCCGCCTAATTCGGGACCGTTCTGGACGGGCCACAGTGCGAGCAGAGGCGCGACGGCGGGATTGACGCCAACGAACTGCTCGCCGCCGCCGGAGGTGGGGAGATATCCTTCACGCGCGCGGTTGTCGGGCACGAGGGTGAGGGCGCTGAGTCCCCAGTTCTGGCGGAAGCCCTCGTAGTTGCCGAAGAGGAAAAGCTTGTTGGCGCGAATGGGTCCGCCGAGAGAGCCGCCGAACTGGTTGCGCTGGAACTCGGGAATTTCTCCCTGGTCGAAATAGTTGCGTGCATCGAAGGCGCTGTTGCGAATGAATTCGAATGCCGTGCCGTGGAATCGATTGGTGCCGGAGGTGGTGACGATGCTGACCTGTGCGCCGTCGCGCTTGCCGTAGCTGGCGCCGTAGGTGTCAGTCGCCACGTTGAACTCGCGCACTGCATCGACGCCGAGCAACTGTCCGCTGGTGCCGCCGGGCGTGACGTTGATGAGCGAAGAGCCGGTGTATTCGATGCCATTGAGGAGGAAGAGATTGTCCTGGGGGCGACGGCCGCTGACGGCGAACATGTTGCCGACTGACGAATTGGAGGTGCCGATTCCGCCAGAGCGTTCGCCTGTGTAGTTCACTGTTGCGGGATTGAGAGTAAGCAAACCATCGTAGCTGCGGCCGTTGAGGGGAAGCTCCTTGACCTGGCGCTCGTCTACCAGACCGGCGGTTTGCTGCGTGGTGGTGTTCACGCCGGGATCGGACGCGTCGACTTCGACAGCTTGCTCGACGGCGGCGACACTGAGCACGAAGTTGAGCTGAATGCTCTGTCCAACGGTGAGCGAGATGCCGGTCTGCTTTTGCGGGGCGAATCCCTCGTGTTTTGCCTCAACGGTGTAGGGGCCGACTGGGACGGATGGCGCGACGAAGCGGCCTTCGGTGTCAGTGGTGAGGGTGCGTGTGGCGCCGGTTTCTGCCTGGCGGACGGTAATGGCTGCATTGGAGAGGCTGGCGCCGGTTGAGTCATGAACGACGCCGCCGATGTTGCCGCCGACGACCTGGGCTCGCGCACTGATGGTAACAGCGAGAAGAACGAAGGGAAGAGAGCGAAAGAAGCGGGATGCCATTGTTACGGGACCTCCTGAAGAATTGCGGTGGATCGGAGTTGGATCGGGGCCGGATCAGTCCCGGATTCCTGGGGCCGGGTACTGAGTGCGCGCTTCAGCCTGAAGTTGGGGATTCGCGCCTGGATTGGGGAAAGGGAATCGGGGTCAGCGGCTACAACAACAGCCCGTCCGCCGGGAGGCGGTGGCGCGGAGCCGCGAATTGAGAAGAACAGAACTCATTGAATCCTGGCGTAAAACGCACGGTCTGAAAAATGGTCCAGAAATGCAAAAACCGCATCAGCGAGATGAGCTGAATGCGGCCGGGTGGTGAAGCTAAAAGAATCGAGCTCGAATTACACCCACGGCCGGTCGGTCGCGCAACAACAGGCGACGCTGACGGCGGAGGTGAAAACAAGCTTCATGTCGTAAATATAGCGGGGAATCAAAATTGGGTCAAACCAAACGCGCGGACCGAATCATGGAGAGCTGACAGGGGCCGGGGGGCACGACGCTCTCAGTAATAGTCCGCGCAGCTGAGGTAGTAGCCGCAATGGGTGCACACGAGCTTGCATTTGTGGCCGGTGAGGCGGTGCGAACAGGTAGGGCAGATCTGGCAATGGTGGTCGACCGGGGAATCGTCGGCTGCCTCGATGGCGGGGGGGCAGACCGCACCGCTTTGTGGGAAATTGCCGTTAAATTCATCGTCGAAGACATGGGGCCTGTTGGGAAGCATGGGTGAGAGATTAGCATGGAGTTGTGGGCATGGGCCATGTTGCATTGCGGCCAGCGCCCGAAGAATCAAATCCGTAACGCCGTCCTTGCATTTCCCTGGGCGGCGGACCCCCAGAACATTCATCACTCGATCCACAATCCCCAAAGGAGAATATCTATGGCTAGCAAGGCAAGCGCGGTTTGGACAGGTTCGTTGAAGGAAGGCAAGGGCACCATTTCCACGGCAACCGGCGTACTGAAGGATGCCAACTATTCGTTTGCGACAAGGTTTGAAGGCGCAACGAGCGGCACCACGCCTGAGGAACTGATTGCGGCGGCGCATGCAAGCTGCTTCTCGATGGCGCTGGGCGCGCAGCTTGGCGGAGCGGGGCTGACGCCTTCGAAGATCGAGACCAATGCAGCGGTGACGCTGGCCAAGGTTGGTGACGGTTTCTCTGTAACCAAGATTGCGCTGACAACGACTGCGAGTGTTCCGGGCGCTTCGAAGGAAGTCTTCGACAAAGCGGCTGCGGATGCCAAGGCGGGTTGCCCGATCTCGAAGCTTTTCGCCAACAACACCGAGATTACGCTGGACGCCAAGCTCGTCTAGAACCACTCACAGATTTCCCATTTCCACCGGTGTCTCTTTGTGTGCCAGACGGTCTCCTGACTGTCTGGCACATCCTGCGTCTTCGAGTTTAGGGAGTGTGGCCGGCGACTCTTCCGCTTATCACTTTTTTCTCGGACAAATCTCAAGATAGAATGGCGAGCATGAACAGGCACGCAAAGCAGTTCGTTTTCTTTTTTGGCACGATTCTGGCAACGAGCCTCGCCACGCACACCTTTGCGGAATCGGCGGAGGAGCAGGCTGTGCTGGCACCGATCCATGCGATGTTTGATGGCATGTCAAAACGTGATGCTGTGGCGATCAAGGCACCCACGCTGCCGGGTGGCACGATGGTGCTGATGCGCGACGGCAAGCCCTCGCAGATGACCTTTGAAGCCTTCGCTGAGCGGGTGGGTAAACCCGGCAAGACACAGATCGAAGAACGTATTCACGATCCACTGGTCCGGATCGATAACGACCTTGCCGTGGTATGGGCACCGTTCGACTTTCTGGTGGATGGGAAGGTCGATCACTGCGGAACAGACCTGTTCAACCTGGTTCGTGTCGACGGGAAATGGCTGATCGCCAGCGTCGCCGATACCGGTACGAAAACCTGCTCCGCAAAATAGGTTTGCGCTTCGGGTCGCGCGGGACAGATTGAATCGCCGCTACTGACGAGAAGTCCCGCTACGGTTTGGAGGCCAGTTGCTTCTCAGATTCCACGACCAGCTTGTGGAAGGCCTCTACCGCTGGAACCGAAGGCGATGCGAGCGCATCCTTCCCTAAATACCGCCAGACCGCCGGGGCCTCGAGAGGAGACGAGGTTGGATCATCCTTCTTCCCGCGATAGACCACGAACATATCCTGCGAAGAGCCAGCTTCGACCTGCGGCCGGGGAACTGCGGGCTCGGTACTGGAAGGGTCGTTGGCGCCCGGGTCGCCCCAACGACCACCTGCACGAGTGGTAGTTTGAGTCGGCGAGGTGGTTGAACCTCCGCTCAAGGGAGGAACTCCATTGAGCGGGGTGCCACCTATAGTGGTTTGTACTACTTTGCCGTTCCCCTTGCGCACCACGATCACAAGGTCTGCTGTAACTCCCTCCTGCACAAGCCTAAACCGCCCCCACCGGTTCAGGGCATCCACTACAGCCTGGCGAGCGGCGCGATTGGCGTTAGGGTTCGCTGCGTCTACACCGGCCTCTGGGTCGATGATCACGAGGGCTGTCTCGGCATGGAGGATATCCGCCGGAAGAACCGCTTTTTTCTTATCTTTGGCGGCAGCAAGGGCACAGAAAAGGATGACCGCAGCGAGCGCGAGGAACTTGCGAAAAGGCATAGGGGTCCTCCGGCTTCGTGCCAAGTTTACACTTCGCTTCACACGCTGACGAGATCCTCTTCATAAACCGCCCATGTACTGATCTAACTGACCCAGCGGCTATTTCTCGAGTCCCAGTCGGATGGTGGCCTAACCGGACATAACCGAAAATGGTGCAACCTCCCATCGGAGATGATCGTAGCGCTACACAGTGTGCGCCGATGAGCAGGGATGGCTTACGCCAATCGCCTTCACGGTCTTTCCGGTTTCTTGGTTGGAATGCGAATCGCCGCTCAAGTTCGAATACGCCGCAAAGCTGCAAGAAATGAGACGATTCCCGCCGTCACCAGAATGATAGGCAGCGACAGTGCGATCAATGCTCTGGGAAATTGCAGGCCAACGATAAACATGTGGTGGCTCCAAACGCGGAACGAGAACCACATTGCGACGACCGCGAAACCCATCGTGATCGTTACGCCAGCTAAGAAGGAAAGCAAAATCGCGCTACGTCCAGTATTCAATTTAGCTGTCGCCTCACATGAAAAATGAATAGCCTTCATCCTACCTTTGATCTCGAGGGAAATTCTCGCTGCTGGCGTTTCGGGAGGCTTGTGGACCATGCGGAAGTTGCTCCTCGGTCACTTCCGCACGCCAACCTGGACGCGCCCCCGAGACGATCATAGATACAACCTGCCTAGACAGAGAACTAAGATAGAAAGCCATTATGCTTCTTTTGTCTTGCGAAGAGCAAAATGCGTGTGCCAGATTAATTTGCAGATTTCGTTACACGCGAGGGATGTCGCATGAAGGAATACAAATTCAAGGCGACCGTTCAAGACGCCGGCGGCAACGGCGCGTACGTCCTCTTCCCCTACGATACTCAGACGGAGTTTGGAACGCGCGCGCAGATTCGAGTTGTTGCTTCGTTTGACGGGGTTCCGTACGCAGGGTCGCTGGTGAAGTACGGTCATCCGCAACACATGCTGCCGATTCTCAAAAACATTCGGGAGCGGATTGGCAAGGAGCCGGGAGACACGGTCGAAGTTGTCATCAAGCGCGACGAGTCAGTGCGCACGGTGGAGGTGCCGCCGGAGTTTGCAAAGCTGATGAAGAAGGAAGGCGTGAGCGCAACCTTTGAGAAGTTGAGCTACACGCACCGGAAGGAATATTGCCGCTGGATTACGGAAGCAAAGAAGGAAGAGACGCGGCAGGCCCGTCTCATGAAGGCCGTGGCAATGCTGAAGAAGGGTGTGAAGACGCCGGGTTGACGCCACCGGGCTACTACCGCGGGCGGGCAACCTGTTGCGCCCCGTTTTCTGCTTGACAGCAGTTTGTGCCTGGACGAGAGTCTTATGCGCAATCACAAAGCAGACTGATTGTGCTGTGAACTGTGGCGCAAGTGCGCCTGCGGAGAGACTTTCATGATCCAGCCTCACTCGTTGAATTACGTCGCGATCGTGGTTTCGGCGGTCCTCCTTTGGGTTCTGGGAGCGATCTGGTACTCGCCGGCACTTTTTGCGAAGCCGTGGATGGCGATTCTGGGCATCAAGAAAGAGGAAGGCAAAAAGAGTGGCCTGATGCTCGGCATGGTCGCTTCGTTCATTGGCGACCTTGTGCTGTCGTTCATCCTGGCGCACATCATTTCTTGGGCAAACGCGTTTGGTTTCGCCACGAGCGCGTTTGGTTTTGGAAACGGGTGCGTGATGGGTGTGCTGATGTGGATCGGGTTCATTGCCGCGCCGAATCTGCCGCAGGGCATTTATGAAGGCAGGCCTTTCAAGCTGTTTGCCATCAATGGCGGCTATTGGCTCGTGGGGCTGTTCCTGGTTGGCGGGCTACTCGGGGCATGGCGCTGATTGCGGGTTGACGGCGGTGTTTGGGGGTTCCATTTCTTCACGAGACTCGAAGCGAGATGAGCCTCTAAAATCGATTCATGAGCAAAACCGTGGTTTCTACTTCGTTGGCGCCAAAAGCGGTTGGACCTTACTCGCAGGGCATTCGCTGCGGCAACCTTGTTTTCACTGCCGGACAGGCTGCTCTTGATCCTTCTACGCAACAGCTTATCTCGGGAGGAATCGCCGAGCAGACTCGGCGGACTCTCGAGAACCTGAAGGCCGTGCTTGAGGCCGCGGGCACGACCTTGGATCGCGTTGTCAAAGCCAACGTATATCTCAAGGACATGAACGATTTCGCGGCCATGAACGCGGTGTATGCCGAGTACCTGGCGCCGCAGGGCGTGATCGCGCCGGCGCGTACGACCATTGAGGCGGCACGGCTGCCAAAGGATGCGCTGGTGGAAATTGAGCTGATTGCGGAAGCCGGGAACTGAGGCAGTCGGCCACTGTCGCAGTCGACGACTGACGGATCGAATCGGGCAGTTGGCGCATCCAATAGGTCCCCATTGGAGGTCTTATGAGCTCTACACCGAAAGAATCCGGCGCGCCGGAAAAAGTTACACATACCGACGCCGAGTGGCGTGAGAAGCTGACGCCGCAGCAGTATCACGTATTGCGCGAGAAAGGGCACTGAGCGGCCCTATACCGGCGCATTGACTGAGAACCACGATACGGGCAACTATCATTGCGCGGGCTGTGGTACGCTGCTGTTTCTTTCCGGGGCGAAGTTTGATTCGGGCTGCGGCTGGCCGAGCTTCGTGATTCCTGCCGATTCGAAGGCCATCGCTGAGCACGAGGACAACACGTTCGGCATGCGCCGCGTTGAAGTTACATGCGCGCGGTGCGGCGGGCACCTGGGACATGTTTTTCCAGACGGCCCCGGCCCCACAGGACTGCGGTACTGCATCAACTCCGCATCGCTGACGTTCACGCATCAAGGCGACAGGAAGTAGAGAGTCGCTCGCAGCAGATCATGCTGGGTGGCTGGTTTTGAACGATGGACTAAATCACACGTGTCGCGAAAGACCGACGCGCTGTACCAGATCTACCCAGCGAGAATCCGATCGAAGATCGTCGAACATGGGGAGCGTGAGCTCGATGATTCGAAATACCCTTTGCTGATAGGCTTCCTCGAGGCGTTGGAAGGCGGCGTCCCGATCGCCGAGCCCGGCGTGGATGACCGCGATATCGAAAGGCGATACATATCTCTGCCGGGACAGGTTCCTCAGCTCTTCCAGAATCGCGATTGCCTTACCTTTGTCGCCTGCGATTGCATACGCTCGGCCCAGTAGAGCGCTGAAGTGCGATCCCCTGGTCAGGCTCACAACCTGCTCCAGATTTTCGATCGCTCCGGAAAGATTTCCAATCTGTTCCAGCGAGAGAGCCATGAACCATAGCGCATTCGCACAGTTTGAATCGATCGCCAGCGCCTTTTGGCATTGGGCAATCGATTCGTCGTACCGTCGCGCCCGGTGAAGAATCAATCCGAAGTGGCCGAGATTTACACGTGAAATCGGGTCAAGCTCCAACACTCGGGCGTATGCCGCGATGGCTTCCGTGTGACATCCGCGTATGGATAGAAAATCTGCGTAATGTGCGTGGGTGACGGACTCGCCTGATCGGAGTTCCATCGCCCGCTTGATCTCCAACTCTGCTGCGCTCCAGTCCCAATCGTAAAAGACGTGAACGGCCGCCAAGGCAACGTGAGCGCAAGCAACGGTTTCATCCAGTTCAAGGGCCCGAATTGCATTCGCTTTCGCTTTTGGAAACAGGTCTGCGGAGGGGCCCATGCCGAAGAGTCCAAGATAAAAATAAGTCAGGGACAACTCTCCGTAGGCCCGAGCGTACTCGGGATCGAACTGGATCGCCTCGGTGAAGCATGTGACGCCTTGTTCCAGATCAAATGGGGTCAATTTGTCCCGAAGGTAAACTCCCATCAGGCATGCCTCATACGCCCGTGGGTCGACACGCGGCATGGGTTGCGAGTGCGAAGGCTTCGCCGGCTCAATCAGCCTGTGAATCTTTCTGGCAATGCACTGCGCAATCTCAGCCTGCAGTGGGAGAATGTCACAAAGATCGCGCTCGTATCTCCCCGCCCAGATGTGGCTGTCATCGGCGGCGAGGATGAGTTGCACTGTGACCCGGACTGATTGGCCCGACCGCGCGACTGTGCCTTCCACCACCGCTGCCACGCCCAGTTCTTTCGCGATCTGCGGAAGCGACTTTCGCGATCCCTTGAAGGCGGCCGCAGATGTCCGAGAGATCACACGCAAGGAAGAGATGCTTGCGATGGCGCAAATCAGTTCCTCGGTCAGTCCGTCAGAAAAGAACTCCTGCGCGGGATCGCCGGAAAGATTCTCAAGCGGGAGCACTGCCAGCGAGTCGATCTGCGGCGTGTGTCTGGCATGAGTTGCAGGAAGACTCTCGACGGGAGCTATAAAGCGATACCCACGCAGGGGTAGAGTCTCGATGAAGCGAGGCTTATCCGCGTTGTCCCTGAGCGCTGCGCGCACTTTATTGATTGCTTTGTTCAACCCTCGTTCAAAGTCGACGAAGGTGTCCGCCGGCCAGAGCTTTGTGCATAGCTCGTCCCGTGTCACCATCTCACCCGGACGCTCCAACAGCAATGCGAGCACTTGAAACGGCTGACCCTGCAAGTTGACCCGTAAGCCCATCCGGCGCAGTTCACCCGATTGGGGATCTACCTCGAAGGGTCCGAACCGGATTCGTGGGCCAGCAGAGGTGGGCATGAGAGTTGTCATCGTATAACAATCCGTCTTTCACTTGCACGTTGAGTTTCTCTCTAACCCGCTCATTCCCGAAGTGTCTACGCAGGAACAAATTCGGAACAAAACGAGAACATGCAGGGAATTGAGGGCCCGCAGAGTTAAAGCTATATTCCCCGTGGATCTACAAGGAGGTCCCCAATGCAAAGCAAATCGATCTCGAAGCTCATTATGGTTGCGGCTCTCACGATAACCGTCTGCGGGCTGGCATGCCCGGCTCGCGCCGACTCAGGAATCGAACCGTGTTCGAACAGAACTTTGAAGGGCGATTACGGATTCACGATTGAAGGGATTCTCGGAATCCCGGGGGCCCAGCTTCCCCCTGGACTCGGACTCACGGTCCGCGGCGTTTCCATGGCGCACTACGATGGTAGAGGCAATTTCACGCAGGTGGACCATGTTGTCGTCGCATTCGCGCCGGCATCCCAGGATTGGACTCCCGGCTACGGCACCTACACCGTCAACCCCGATTGCACCGGAACTGCGGTTCTCAACACCTCGGAGAATTCTCCTCTGGCGCTGCACTTCGTGATTGTCAAGAATGGAAGGGAAATCCATCAGGTGGTCGACGCGAATGCGGTAACGGCAATCGGCGTGAAAGTCGAAGACTGAGAGCTGAGTTCGACTCGCTCGATTCAACCTTGAATGGCGGACAGTTTGACTCCGCCATTCACAAGTTTGCTCCGAGGAAATTCGGATTGCTGTTCATTGTTGATCGTGGGTCTTCTCTGTATGTGTGGAGGCGACGAGACGGGCAACGGTGATTGCGATGTAGAGCACGCCTGATGCGGCTTCGAGTGTCGCGATCATGCGCGCCACGGGTTTTACCGCAACAATGTCGCCGTATCCCAAGGTTGTGAGGGTTGTGAGGCTGAAGTAGAGGAGCGTGCTCCAATGCACGTCGATGGGCAGCGGTACGCCTTGCTCAGTGAACGAGCCCGGCTGAAGGATATTGATTACGTAGTAGATGGCGAACCAACTGAGACCCAGCATGAAATAGAGGCTGACGGAGGCGTATAAGCGTCCTTTTGAGACGGCACTGTCACGGCCCAGGTAGTTGTACAGGCTGACCGAAACGAGAATGAGAAATGCGGCGAGGACGATACCGCTCGCCATCGCAAGCGATGGTGTCGGATGATAGTGATTGACCAAAAGAAGAACCATCGAGCATACGGCGATGGGTATGGCACACCGAAACAGGACCGGACTCTCCGCCAGTTCCATGGTCGCCGCAACGAGGGTCACGTATAGATTCAGAATCAGAATGATTCTACCGACCTCGCGGCCTTCGAGGAGCGGAGCCAAAATGAAAAAGAGCACCAGCGAAACAAGGAGGAGTCTTGAGGTACGGTCTCTATTTAGAAGGCCTTTTCCGGAGAGGATTCCCTTCAAGGTCATAGGCAACTCGCGCTCTGCTGCACCAGTCCTCCGAATGCCGATCGGCTTGGGACGAACCAACTTTCAAGGAGTTCGCTGTCTCCCGTGAAGTTGCAGGATTAGGTGAGACTACTACCGCCTAAAGCAAGGCAGAACTGGCAAAACTATCAGCGGGGGAGCATCGCCTGTTTAGTTCCTCTCGCGAACGGGTCATTTTGGATGTAGATTAGCTGCGAGGGCACTGTACTCGGAAGAATTGGATTGGGGTGCAGACACATGGCGGTCAAAGAAAAATCCGAAGTTGGTGAGAGTCGAGATTCCGTCGTTGAATCTCGCGTGCTGCTGATTGGCCACGATGGGCATGCTGAAGAGGGTCTTGAACGGCAATTGACGAGCCTTCACTGCTCGTATGTTCACGCGGCGGGAAGTGCAGATGCTCTTCGACTGCTTCGCCGCAGTCCTTACTCTGTCGTGATCACCGACCCTGATACCAGCATTCACGAGGATCTCGCACTGGTGGAAGAAATCCAGCATCTGCGGCCGGGTGTGCGCGTGATTGTCCTCGCTTCAAGCGGTACACCGGAGGAAATGATTGCGGCGTTGCGCCAGCAAGTTTTTCTCTGCCAGTGTGCGCCTTTTGACATGAAGGACATCGCGAGGTTTGCGGTGAGCGCGATGGAGGCGAAGGATTCCTCGCTTGGCATTGAAGTGCTTTCCGCTGAACGCGACTGGATCTCGGTGAAGATGAACTGCGACATGTTGAATGCCGATCGCCTGACGGAATTCTTCAAGCAGTTCCAAATGACGCTGCCAGAGCGCCCGCCTGAAGAGATGATGATTGCGTTTGAGGAGATCCTGAACAATGCAATTGAACATGGCGCGCAGAACGACCCGTCGAAGCTGATGGAAGTAGCTGCCGTGCGGACGGCGCGTGCTTTTGTTTTCTATATCTCGGACCCGGGAAAGGGATTTCGTCCGGATAAGATTCCGCACGCTGCGATCTCATACTCGCCGGACGACCCCACGCGCCATATCGAGGTTCGCAACAAGTTGGGAATGCGCCTCGGGGGATACGGAATTCTGCTGGCGAGCGGAATCGTGGATGAATTGATCTACAGCGAAGTAGGAAATGAAGTGCTGCTGATCAAGCACATGTCTGGTCCTGAGGTTCGCAAATCCAGTTTTGACGATCCCTTCATTCCCAGCAAGGGCAAAGACTTTCTGGAGTGTTGAGAGCGTCTGCTGGACAATCGGTCGAGACGCGTGAAAACGAGAGATGTCTCCAAGGTGCGAGGGTGCGATAGTCTGAGCGCATGACTTCCTCAAAGTACCGGAGCATTGCCGCAGCTTTGATCCTGGGGTTCGCCTCCTCGTTGTTGGCCATTGCGCAGCAGGATTCGCAGCTTGATCAGCTAATCAAATCGATCGCCGCGGCGCATCACGGGCACGTTGCGCTCTACGCACACAACCTCCGCACCGGCCAGACCGCGTCGCTGCTGCCGGACGAGCCGGTGCAAACCGCCTCAGTGATCAAGATGGGCGTGCTGCTTGACGCTGCGGAGCAGGTTCGTGCTGGTCAGGTGACGTTTGACGAACGCATTCTTCTGACAAAGGCGAACCAAGTGGAAGGCTCTGGAGTGCTGGGAGAGCTGACGCCTCCAATCGCTCTCACCTTTGCCGATGTGCTGAGGCTCATGGTGATTCTGAGCGACAACACCGCTACGAATATGGCGATTGACCGGCTTGGTCTGGCGCACATTAATGAGACTCTGCGGACCGCCGGCCTGACCCAAACTGTGCTTTACAAGAAAGTCTACGTTCCAGCCACAGAGCCTATGCCGGCCGATCAGCCGAAATTTGGCCTTGGCAAAACCACGGCGCGCGAAATGGCCTCGATCATGGAGCGTTTCGCTAACTGCCATCTTGCCCCGGGAGACGCGCCGCCCCCGCCGTCGGACGGCAAAATCTGCGGCGTCATTTTGGGCATGCTCCGCAACCAGCAGGACCGCAATAGCTTGCCGCGCTACCTCGAAACACTTGATACCAGCGAGAACGGTTCAGCTATCGGCAATAAAACGGGGGCGCTTAACCAAGTTCGCAATGATGTCGCTCTGATCTCGTCGAAAGCGGGGCTGATCGTGATTGCGGCGTTCACCTGGGGGAACGCTGACCAGCGCTGGACCGGGGACAACGAAGCGGAGCAGACGCTGGGCAAACTGGCGAAGACGGTCGTGGATAGGTGGTCGCCGCAGGGGCTCGATGGAGCGTTGTTCTCGTGGGAGAATCCGCTGGTTGAAGTGACAGCGGCACCAAAACCGGCTGCGCAATAGAAGGCTCAACAAAAACCCCGCCCTGCTGAGGACGGGGTTTTGGCGCCAGTGATGGCGGATTCAGTTTTGCTGCTACGACGGGCCGGTCAGAAGATCAGGCTGGGCCTTTAGATCAGGCTAGGCCTTTGCGATTTTGCCGGTCTTGATGCAACTGGTGCACACGCGGATGCGCTTCGGGTTGCCATTGACGAGGGCCTTGACGGCCTGCAAGTTCACGTTCCAGCGTCGTTTGGTTACGTTGTGCGCGTGCGAAATGTTATTGCCGAACTGCGGGCCTTTGCCGCAAATATCACATACCTGTGCCATCTCAATTTGCTCCAGACTTGTCTGAGTTTCCGGGCACGCCCGAACTGCTCTTTCAAAGCAGCTCTTATCCGTCCTGATGTGCGCCTTCAGCTCTCAGACGGGCGAAGGGGCGAATGAAGACACACCCACCCTTCAGCTTGCCGAATATCCAGTATACCTCGAACCTTCGCCGGAACCAAACCGGGACGTCGCATCGGGGAAAGGCAGGGGTTTCACTGAGAGAAGGAAAGGGAAATTGCTGATGGAGAAAGAGATCCCCTTCCGGACGAGCCGGAAGGGGAATGGAGAGTTCAATTCACATGAAGTGAACGAACAAAACTCTAGCGAAGTGTCAGGCTTGGCTCTGACCTCGGGTTAAGGGTTTAGCTCTTAGCGTCCGGTAGCGGTCGCGCTATCGAGCTGCAGGGTCACGTTGCTCAGCTGGATGGTCTGCAGCTGATCGGATCCAGCTTCGCGGCTCACGACGTATCCCTTGTGGTTGTGCTTCTCTTCCACGAGCTTGGCGGGGACGGTCAGCGTCTTGCCGTTTTGTGCGATTGTGACCTGAACGCTATTTCCCGTGCCGGTCCAGGAAACCTTTACATCGCCTGCGGGAAGTTCGGTTGTGCCCACTTTGACTGACTGTGCCAGGTTCAACGACTGTGAATTCTTGGCAGCGAACGCCGGGGCAGCCACGAGTGTGAGCATAAGTGCGTATCCAAATAAACGCTTCATGATGTTCTCCTCAGATGCCTCGATAGATTTGAGGTTTGTAAGGTGAGGCACTGTCCACAGTGAACACCACTTGCAAGCTTTTTAAGCTTAAGAAACGTTAAGCGAATCGCGCTTGGGGACGGGGAGTGGTGCAAACCGCAGATAACACGCGGTGATTCGCCGAATAAAAAAACGAAAACAAGTTTTAAAGCTGAAGTAGACTCGAAGTTTTCTTTATGCGGTTTTTATGGCTTCTTGATGTGTGAGCGGAATCACAATCGTGACACGCAACCCAGGGGTTGCGTTTTCCGCAGTAATTGAGCCGCGGTGCAGATGCACGGCGCGTTTTGCGATGGAAAGGCCAAGGCCCGATCCACCGCCATTGGTGTTCCGTGCCTCTTCAACGCGGAAGAAGGGATCGAAGATGCGCGCGAGGGCTTTGTCGGGCACTCCGGGACCAAAATCACGGACAGAGATGGTTGCGTCGTCTCCATTTTCGATGAGGGAAAGCGCGACTGATGATTTCTCGGGCGAGTAACGAATGCCATTGCGCAGTACATTCTCTACGGCGCGGCGCAGCAATTCGGGATTGCCATGCACCTGCCCGCAAATGTCGCCGGTGACCTCAATTTTGCATCCGCGCATCTCCGCTTCGACGGCGCAATCGCGTACGACCTCATCGATGATGTCGCGCACGCAGATCTCCCGCCTGTCGTGCAGAGCTGGATCGTCTTCGACGACGTTGATTTCGACGATATCCGCGACGAGGGAGGCAATGCGGTCTACATCGCGCTCAATGCGTTCGAGAGCGGCGGTCTTATCGGGACTGGTGCGCGCCAGCTTCAATGCGAACTTCAGTCGTGCGAGGGGCGAGCGCAATTCGTGCGAGATGTCGCCGAGCAGGCGCCGCTCGCTGACGATCAGACGCTCGAGACGTTCTGCCATCTCGTTGAAGGATCGCCCCAGCTGGCCGATTTCATCTTCGCGATCCGTCTCCACGCGCACGCTGAGATCTCCGCGCCCGAACTGCGCAATGCTGTTGGCAATCTTTCGAATCGGCGAAATCACGCCCGCGGCCGCGATCCAGCAGAGGATTCCGGTCGCGCCGAGCACCAGGAAATAGTACGGCAGAAATGACCAGATCCTCGGCGGCTGCTCCTGCCCCTCCGCCGCGAACCAATACTTGCCATCCGCTGAGCGGTGGGTGATCTCCCAGTGACCATGCCGCACCATGCGCGACTTCACAGCCGGCGGCTTCGGCAGCATGTCTGAACGATCTTCACCCGAGATGAGATCTTTACCCGAGCCATCGAGCAAATAATGCGACCCGCTGAAAAGCCCGTCGAGTTTCCGCAAGTACTGCGCCAGAGCGTCCTGGCCCCATCTCTGTTGAATATTCCTCGCGCTCTCCAGCTGCAACTCGTCGAAGCGGTCATAGACCGGGTCGATTTTTTGCGCCTTCACCTGTTCAGAGATGGCGCGAAAGGCGACGAATGAGAGAGACAGGATGCCCACCATGGCGAGCAGCACCCAGATATACAGAGATTGTCTGAGGAGAACTTTAGGCTGCGCCGGTAAAGACATATCCCACTCCACGTACCGTTCTGATGAGGCTGCGGCCGCCCTCGAGTTTTTTGCGCAAGTGGCTGATGTGCACATCGAGGAAGCGATCGTAGGGCGTCGCCTCGCGCTCGAAGAGCGCTGCCGTAATTTCTTCGCGCGACACTACGCGGCCGGCAGCGCGCATGAGCATTTCAAGGAGATCGAACTCGGCGGCGGTGAGATCTAAGAGTTCGTCATCAAGGTGCGCCTCGCGTGTGGAGGGATTCAAGCGAATATTGCCGATGACAACGTCTTCGGATTCCGTTCGCAGCAAGGATTCTGAACGGCGCAAGACGGCGCGTACCCGCGCTAGCAGCTCATCAGGATCGAAGGGCTTGGGCAGGTAATCGTCGGCACCGGAGTCGAGTCCGCGAATCCGGTCCTGCTGCTGCACGCGCGCGGTGAGCATGATGATGGGTAGATCTTTGCGCCGGCGCAAGCGCTGAAGCAGTTCAAATCCGTCGACTACGGGAAGCATGACGTCGAGAATCACTAGATCGTAGGCGCCGTTGAGCGCGGCAGTGAGGCCCTCGCGGCCGTTGTAGGCACAGTCGAGATGATGTCCCTCCTGGGTGAAGAACTCGCGCATCATGCCGCACAGTTCGACGTCGTCGTCGACTAGCAACAAGGAGAGCTGCCTCGGCCTTTCCGCGCTTTCTATTGGCTTCACATCGACCGCTATCGACAAGGCGAAAACCCCTACGGCTGTTAAGTCTCGCACACCGCAGTAAGGCCTTCGTAGTCCACTTAACAATTCTTAATGTTATGGCTGTGTTCCGTCAGCCGAAATTTTTACGAATGGCAGGGAAATCGGGGCCAAGGCTCTAGACTGTGCCTCGGGTGAATCGACAATGCGAATCGAACATCTAACTTCTAGATGAGTTTGCCGGTTTCAGTACTTGACCTTGTAGGTATGCGGTCCGATGAGGATGCGCGGGACGCGATAGGACGGTCGGTTGATCTGGCGCGTCGCGCAGAGCAGTGGGGGTATCGGCGGTTCTGGCTGGCCGAACATCACTCGATCGAAGGTCTCGCATGTTCGGCGACACCAGTGTTGATTGGGCACGTTGCTTCAGCCACCCAGACCATTCGGGTTGGCAGCGGAGGCGTGATGCTGCCCAATCATGCGCCGCTGGTGGTTGCGGAGCAATTCGGAACGCTGGAAGCTTTGTACCCCGGGCGGATCGATCTGGGACTGGGACGCGCACCCGGCGGCGATGGTTACACCATGCGTGCGCTGCGTCGCGATCTGCGGCAAACGGGCGACGATTTTCCAGAACTGCTTGCGGAGTTGCGGACGTACCTGGGTCCAGAGAAGCCGGGCCAGATGGTGAAAGCGATTCCGGGCAGAGACAGCCAGGTCCCGATTACACTGCTGGGGTCGAGCGACTTCAGCGCGCAGCTTGCGGCTGAGCTGGGATTGCCGTTCGCTTTCGCGGCCCACTTTTCACCGGAGATGCTGTTGCATTCCGCGCATTTGTATCGCACGCTTTTTCGACCGAGTGAGACGATGGAGCAGCCGTGGCTCATGGTTGCGGTGGCTGTGATCGCTGCCGAGAGTGATGCGGCCGCCCGTCGGCTCTTCACTACACCGCAACAGCGGTTTCTGCGCCTTATTCGCAACCAGCCAGTGGAGCTGTTGCCGCCGGTGGATTCTCTTGATGCGATCGACCGGCCATGGAACGACTTCGAGCGGGCTGCAGTGGAAAGCAGGCTGAGCGCGGCGATTGTTGGCTCGGACGGAACCGTAAAGGCCGGCTTGGAGAGGCTGGTCGCGGAGACGGGTGCGGACGAAGTGATTGTCGTGACGGACACGTGGGATCACGAGGCGCGGCTGGATTCTTACCATCGAGTGGCGAAGATTGCGGGGATGATTGACGCGAGGGTGGCGACTGCGAATCTGAGCTGAGTGGGATTGGAAGTTGTTAATTAGCAACCGCAGATCTTTCGACTTCGCTTCGCTCAAGATGACAAGGCTTGAGATTTATTTCCTAAAGGCAACTGCACATCGCTTCTCTGCGTGACCCAAGCAAATAAAATGTGGCTTGTTGGAATCGTGCTTTCCCACTCATGCGGAGCTTGGATGGGGCACCCGGCTTCTGGGGCTGAGCCATGAAGAAGCAACTGCAGATTCCTCGACTCCCGTTGGTCGCTCGGAATGACAGTGCCTGAAATGAGGACGGAAGGGATACCAGAGAAGATTTTGGCGGGTTGAAATCGTGCTTTCCGACTCAAGTGGAGCACCGGCTTCTGGGGCTGAGCACTGAAAAAGCAACTGCAGATTCCTCGACTCCCGTTGGTCGCTCGGAATGACAGTGCTTGAAATGAGGACGGAAGGGATACCAGAGAAGATCTTGGCGGGTTGAAATCGTGCTTTCCGACTCAAGTGGAGCACCGGCTTCTGGGGCTGAGCACTGAAAAAGCAACTGCAGATTCCTCGACTCCCGTTGGTCGCTCGGAATGACAGCGCTTGAAATGAGGACGGAAGGGATGCCAGAGAAGATCTTGGCGGGTTGAAATCGTGCTTTCCGACTCGAGTGGAGCTTGGATGGGGCAGCCGGCTTCTGGGGCTGAGCCATGAAAAAGCAACTGCAGATTCTTCGACTCCCGCTGGTCGCTCGGAATGACAGTGCCTGAAATTAAAAAGCACCGGAGCGGGCGTTGCCCCCGCTCCGGTGTTCAGGGTTGCTACTTCTTCGGTTGCTTCTTGGCGTGTGCCTGAGCCTTCTCACTTAGGAGAGTTCCTGCATCATGCGCGTTGAAGGGATAGAGTTGCACCGACTGCTGACCGGTGTTGGCCAGGGTGATGTCGACACGCCGATTTTGCGCGAGGTAAATGGCGGTGAGGTTGCGCATGATCTTCGCTCTCTCCTCATCCGTCAGTTCGGGATTGCTCTGGACAAGCTGCTTGACGTCATCCTTCGAGAGCGGATGCTCATCGCCCATGGCTTGCGTGTCAATGGAGCCCTCAGGAACACCCTGTTCAACAAGGAAGTGCTTGACACTGCCGACGCGGCGTTCTGAAAGCGCCTTGTTGTACTCGGCTCCGCCGCGTGGATCCGCGTGACCGGTAAGGGTCAGACGCGCATCCGGCTTGACCTGCAGGTAATTCTTGAAGTCCGTTGCCAAGGCGGTGAGAATCTGCTCCTGGCTTTCAGCCAAGCCCTTATCCGGACGCTTCTCATTCGGCAAAGCTGTCGGGAAGAAGACGCTATGCAGCAAGAGACTCGGCGGCGGAGGAGGAGGTGGTGGCGGAGGCGGCGCCTGAATGTTGAGGCTGGTATTTGCCGTCGCTGTGTGGCCCTTGTCATCCGACACGCTGCAGGTGATTTGCACCGGGCCGGAAGTGGCGCCCGTCGAGGCGTAGGTCGCGGTGGTTCCGTTGCCAGTGATGGCGCCGCTGGAAGCCTGGTAGCTGTAGGTGAGCGGACGGTTCTGCGGGCTGACACCCTGGCCAGTAATGGTCGAAGAGTCTCCCGGCTGGAGATTGGTCGGGTTTGCCGAGCAGCTCAGTGTGGGTGCCTCAAACTCCTTGACCACATAAGTGGTTGAGCAGCCGGCGACCTGCCAGGGCTTTTCGCCTTCCTTGCCCGGCTTTCCTTCCTTCAGGTTGGCCATCGCGGTGTAGGATCCGGGATTCAAGGCAGAGGTGTTGATCGGTCGCTGTTGATCCGTTGCCGGTAACGCCGTCGCCGCTCCAGGTATACACCGTGTTCAATTTCGGATTGAGACCTGCTGCGTTGGCAGTGACAGTGACCGGCTCGCCCGGGTAGACCTGCGAGGGCGATGCCGAGCACGAGGCAGTGGGAGGAACTGGTGGCTTGCCGCCAAAGTTATAGCCGAAACCCGCAATCGCGCCGCTTGTGATGGTGTCATATACGAACTGCTTAGTGGTGGGTTGATAGTCCACATCCAGATAGCGCCATCCGAAAGCCAGTCCGAACTTGGGGGTGAAGTTGAAATTCATCAGGGCCAGCATCTGGTAGTCCAGGTTGGCTCCGCCAGCTCCGGCATCTCCTGCCAGGGTCACGGAGGCCTTCTCGCCGAAGGGCAGTATGAATCTGCCGCCGCCGAGGCCATCGACCCACTGGGTGGATTTCGAAGTACCGAGACCCGAGGGCTCCAGGGTGTTGTCAAGGCTCAAATACCAATAGCGAATTCCGCCGAGGGCGTCGAACTTCAGGTGATCGCTGTTAAGGAGCCTGACGCCGACCTTCGGTGTGAAGATCGACTGTGTCAGATCCGTTCTGATCGTTGTCTGGGTAAAGTCGTTGATGGGGAGCCCGTTGTCGACGCCGAGTTTCATCCACAAGAAATCCACCGGCATCACGAAGCGGCCTTTATCGGCCTCGACTGCGATTGGGACGATTCCTTTCAGCGTATGGAAGACATCGCTGAAAGGAACATGGATGCTGGCATCATGGCCTAGCGCTCCAACGGTTCCGTGCAATCCCGGAAACCAACCGTAGATCGAGATCCCGACTCGCCAATCGCCGCCTGTACTTCCCGTCGGGTAAGTTGACACTGGGCCGGGGCCCTGACCGGGCGGCGGGAGAGGTGCGTCCGGAACCGCGGAAGAAGACGTTGATACAGCAGTCGAGCCCGCTAGTGGCGGGTCCGCCGGTCCCTGGGCCAAGACAGACGTACATAGCAGTGTCAGCGTTGCCGCGACCAGCAGATTAAAGTTCTTGCCTCTCGAATTCATATTCACTCCTTGGTTCGCACCACTTGGGGGATTGGAGAATACTGCAAACACTCTGAGCTTGGTCGGTGGAGGGCCTAGATACAACTGGCAAATGTGACAGGCGAGGCAAGAGGCCTGTCAAAAGTACCAACTCTTTTTGCACAAACATTACGGACAGGAATGGAATTTGGCGGGCACGACGCGTTGTAAAAAGAAGAGCATCATTCCGGCTTTCTGGCGCGAACTAGAACATGCTCAGTAGCGTCACCGACTGCGAGCGTTCACGAAGAGGAAACACGCTCTCGGTAAACTCGTCGCTCCAATACCCGGAAGCCCCGCCCATGCCGACGCTGTAGGTGACGGTTGCGCGCACATTGTAAGCGTGGTCGATCTGGAATTGGGGAAAGCGCGAGCGAATGTCGGCCTGACGAACGAAAATGTTCAGCCTGGAGTTTGCATCGACGTAGTATCCATCAGAATGGAGAAGGATCGGTTGCTGGCTGACGCCGACAATTTCGAAGACGATCCTGTATCCGTGTCCAGTGCCCGCAGAGAATTCGGGAATGAGATCGAAATCTCGTCCGTTGCCGTTTCGTTCGACCCGGAAGCGCAGCAGCCGAATCGCATGTGCGGCGTATAGCTGCTTTTGTTTTTCGAGCTCCTCGCGGTCTGCTTGCACTCCTTCGGATACGAGCTTCTGGCACTGCGCCGACGAGATTCCCCAACTGGACGAAAACAGCGACCAGCGGCGGCGCACTCGTTCGCATAGCGATGAATCGCGAAACTGAACGGCTGCCTTCTGAAAGCATTCGGACTGGACGTAATACGATCTGTACCCATCCGGATTGAAGAACAACCCGGTTTGATACGCGCTGGGATCGATTGCGTCGCACTGCTGCTTTGCCGAAGCCCTGCGCGCGTCATAATCGCTCGCCGGACTGGCGCAGGGCAACAGACAGAAGAGAACGAAGGCTGACAATGCGATCGCTGTTCGTTTCATTCTCATCGAGGTTGACCGTATGTGTATCACAGCTCCCCGTGCGGTTGTCGCGCTATCGATTTCTGCGGCTCTGCGACCTGGAGGCCGCTGAAACAACCACGCTGCTTTCACCGATCGACAAAGTCAGGTTGTTCACTGCGAAGGATGTCGTCGAAATGAAATCGATGAATGGAATGAAGCGGGCGATGCGGCGGTGATGATGCTCGATCAGGAATCTTGTTGCGGCATATTCAGAGAGCCACACGGCTGTATCGAATGCATAAATGCCGGACGCGTGATTTGCGATGAAGCCGGGCAGATTCTGCTCGTAGTTGCATGTGGATGTGCCGGTTCTCTGGAAGCTCGAGCTGCAACTGTTCTTGAGCATCCGCTGAGTTGAGTAGGCGTCGAGTGCGCGTGCTCCGCCATCAGCGGCGAGGAGCGTCCAAGTGAGGCGGTCGATGCGTGGCTTGGCTGCTTCCGCTGGTAAGGAGCGTGAGATGACGAGGCCGCCTTCGAGTTCGGAGCTGGCGGTGAGTGGAGCTTCGGCTGTCATTAGTGGGGCGAGAAGAGCAAGAACGAGGAGGGTGAAATGCGCGCGCATCGTGTGGACCTTTTGGCTGCTGAATGATTCATCGGCAGTTTGTGAAGGGATTTCAGGGCCGGGGCTGGTTTGGCTCCAGGGCTGCGCGCTAAAAGAGCAACCGCGGATTCCTCGGCTCCCGTTGGTCGCTCGGAAATGACAGTGCTTGAACGGAGGACGGAAGGGAGGCCAGAGAGAATTTTGGCTGGTTGGATCGTGCTTTCCCACTCAAGCGGAGCTTGGATGGGGCACCCCGGTTTCTGGGATATGCGTTGAAAAGGCAACTGCAGATTCCTCGGCTCCCGTTGGTCGCTCGGAATGACAGTGCTGGAGGAAGGTGCTGAAGGTTGCGGACAAAGAAGGGGCGGCATCTTGCGATGCCGCCCCGAACAACTGCATTTCTGTTTCGATTTGCGCCAGTCCGTTCTTATGGGTAGATTCCCCGGAGGTGAATGGCTTCGGCGACGCGGCCGATGCCGAGCATGTTGGCTGCGATGCGCATTGGCACGCTGCGATCGATGTGGATCTTGACGACGTCGCGGAACGAGGTCTTCATCACCTTCTCAAGCCGGTTGTAGACATCCTGCGCCTCCCAGAAGAGGTGCTGCTCGTCCTGCACCCATTCGAAGTAGGACACGGTGACGCCGCCGGCATTGCAGAGAATGTCGGGGATGATGAAGACGCCTTTGGCCTGAAGAATGCGATCGGCTGCAGGCGTGAGTGGTCCGTTTGCCGCTTCAGCGATGATGCGCGCCTTAACGGTGTTCGCATTCTCGCCAGTGACGGCGTTCTCAAGTGCTGCGGGTACCAGGATGTCGCAATTCAATGCGAGCAGTGCGGCAGGTTCGATGGGTTCACTGCCCGGGAATCCGTATACATGGCCGGCGATTTCCTTCATGTGCATCAGTTCGGGAATGTCGAGGCCATCGCGGTTGTAGATGGCGCCGGTGGAATCGCTGACTGCAATGATGCGGGCGCCGGCTTCATGCAGAAGTTGTGCCGCGATCGATCCGGCATTGCCGAAGCCTTGCACGGCGACGGTTGCGCCTTTCAGCGGGATGTCGAGGTGCTCGCATGCGCACTGAATGGTGTAGAAGCAGCCGCGACCTGTGGCTTCGTTGCGGCCGAGCGATCCGCCAAGGCTGATGGGCTTGCCCGTGACGACGCCGGGGATGGTGTAGCCCTTGGTCATGCTGTAGGTGTCCATGATCCAGGCCATGGTTTGCGAATTGGTGTAGACGTCGGGCGCGGGAATGTCCTGTTGCGGGCCGATGAGCGGGAGGATCGCACTGGTGTAGCGGCGCGTCATCCGCTCGAGCTCGCCTTGCGACATGTGTTTCGGGTCGCAGGTGACGCCGCCCTTGCCACCGCCAAACGGGATATTCACGACGGCGCATTTCCAGGTCATCCAGGTGGCGAGCGCCTTCACTTCATCCAATGTGACCTGTGGATGGAAGCGAATGCCGCCTTTCGCCGGGCCGCGCGCTGTGGAGTGCTGCACGCGATAGGCTTCGAAACGGCGGATGTGGCCGTCGTCCATGCGCACCGGCACCGTTACGGTCAGCACGCGCTCGGGAAACTTGATCATCTCCCGTGTATCGTTGTCGAGGCCCAGGGCGTTGGCCGCGGAGTCAAAATTCTCCATCGCCACGTCATAGGCATTGTCTGCGAGTTTTGTTGCGAGCATTGCTGTTTCCTCCTCGCCAACACCGTCTACTGCACGGGTGCCTCAGGAGAGTTTGCTCCGTCAACGACTACACAACCATGGAGGCCAATTCCTGCTCGTGCTTCATCCGTGACTGGTAAACAGGCGTGAGCCAGTTCCAGTAAGACTGCAGGTGTCCGCGGGTCGCATCGAAATACAGCTTTTGTATTGCGTGCGTGACCGCTCCGATAACAGCGTCCTTCACCGGGCGATGGTCGACGCGCACGATGGGCGCGACGCCGACTGCGGTGCCGGTGAAAAACAGTTCGTCACATATGTAGAGTTCGCTGCGGTCGATGGATCTCTCGATGACGCGGAGTCCCATTTCGCGAGAGGCGAGTTCCATGATGCAATTGCGGGTTATACCTTCGAGGGCATTTTCGGTTACAGAGGGCGTGATGAGTTTGCCATCGCGGACCATGAAGAGATTCGAGGTGGCGCCTTCGGCAACGTGTCCGTTCTCGTTGAGGAAGATGGCTTCGTCGAAGCCGGACTGACGTGCGTCGTCGCTGGCCAGTGCGCTGTTCACATAGGCGCCACAGATTTTGGCGCGCGCCGGAATCGCATTGTCTTCGATCCGACGCCAGGAGCTTACGCCTGCGTGCAGCCCCTTGTCACTGTGCAAATACTCGCCGAAGGGAAGGGCGATGACGGCGAAAGAGTCCTGATCGTCGGTACTGACGCCGATGCGTTCGGCAGATTTGAAGGCGAGGGGCCGAACGTAGACGTTGGTGTGGAATGCATTGCGACGCATCAGTTCAACGGTGATGGCGCACAGTTCAGGAACGGTGGCCGGGACATGGATGCGGAGGATGCCGCAGTTCTTCTTCCAGCGCTCGTAGTGTTCGTGCGCGCGAAGGATGAATAGATCATCGTCGGTGGGTACCCAGTGTGCGCGGATGCCCTCGAAAACCCCGGTGCCGTAATGCAAGGCGTGGGTGAGAATGTTGACGTGCGCATCGCGCAGCGGCATGTACTTGCCATCGAAATAGACAATCAGATTTGGATCGGCAGTGGCTTTCATACGGCAACCTCTTTGCGCGATTCGCTGTACAGTTCGCGCCCACGCGCCAGGGCGCGCTGGTCGAGCTGATACCAACGGTCAGATTTCACGAGACGACGCAGAGCCTCGTCGATGCTGGCTTGCGGCAGTCCACCGGAGATTTCAAGCAGCGCGCCCAGCATGACCATGTTGGCTGCGCGTGGGTCGCCGAGTTCGTCGGCGGCGCGGGTAAAGTTGAGCGCGAGCACATGGACGTCGTCCCGCTCACAATCTTCGGGGAATACGTCGCCGTTGTAGATGACCCATCCACCGGGCTTTACGCTTCTGTCGAACTTGCGGAGGGACGGCTCGTTCATGGCGACGAGGAAATTCGGAACCGTGACGAGCGGCGAATCGATGGGTTCTTTGGAGACGCGCACATGACAGTTGGAGGTGCCGGATCTCATTTCGGGGCCGTAAGAGGGCAGCCAGGAAACTTCGAGACCTGCATCGAGTCCGGCTTCGGCTAAGACTTCGCCGAGCAGCAGAACGCCCTGTCCGCCAAAGCCGGCGACGCGGACGTGAAGGTCGACGGGATTTGCTTCGCGTTGCACGACTGGGATGCTCGGGCTGATCGTCGTGGACGATGCCGAGGATTGCATGGAATCTCTTCGAGGCCCGGAGCAGGATTCGCTTCGATGTGCGGTTCGCGATCTTTTGTACGGTCGCAGACGACGCCGAGTGGATAGGTCTTCTCCATCACTTCGCGTACCCAGCGCTGCGACTCGACGGCGGACATTTTCCAGATTGTGGGGCAGGGAGACAGGACTTCGATCATTGAGAATCCGAGGCCGCGGACCTGGTTTTCGACAGCCCGCCGGATGGCTCGTGAGGCTTGTGCGATCTGCTTGTTGTCGCCGAGGCCGATGCGCTCAATGTAAACGGGAGCGTCGAGGGTCGCGAGCAACTCGCTCATGCGGAGCGGATAGCCTTCGTTCGCGGCCGTGCGGCCGAAAGGAGTGGTGGTGCTCTTCTGTCCGATCAGCGTTGTGGGGGCGGCCTGACCGCCGGTCATACTGTAGATGGCGTTGTTGACGAAGATGACGGTGATGTTTTCTCCGCGATTGGCCGCATGCAGAATTTCAGCGGAACCGATGGCGGAGAGATCGCCATCGCCCTGGTAGCTGATGACGATGCTGTGCGGATGGCTACGCTTTGCTGCGGTTGCAACTGCGGGTGCGCGGCCGTGCGCTGCCTGGATGTTTCCAACGTCGAAATAGTTGTAGGCGAAGACGGAGCATCCAACGGGGCTGATGAGGATCGTCTGGTTCTGGATGCCGAGTTGATCGATGGCCGTGGCCAGCATCTTGTGCACGATGCCGTGGCCGCAGCCGGGACAGTAGTGCGTCTGATGCTGGAGCTCCTCTTTGCGCTCATAGGTCTCGTAGAAGACTTTGGGCTTGGCGTGTACGACTTCGTAATCGGATTCCAGATTAGACATGGGCCATCTGCTCCTTTTCCGCGCAAGCCTGCGCATGAGCCAGAACAAATTTAAGGACCTCTTCGTGCGATGGCACATTGCCACCCATTCGATTGAGGAATTCGACTGGACGTAAGCCGTTCAAGGCGAGGCGAACGTCTTCGATGAGTTGACCATTGCTCATCTCAACGACGACGAAGGATTGAGCGTGCCGGGCGAGGCGCTGGAAATCCGCTGTGGGGAACGGATACAGCGTGATGGGCCTTAACAATCCAACTTTGATTCCCATCTCGCGAGCGTCTGCAACGACGGCCTTGAGGATGCGGCCGACAATGCCGTATCCGACGAGAACGATGTCGGCGTCTTCGGTGTACCAGTGCTCTGCGCGGGTTTCGCGCTTCTCGGCGCGGCGGTATTTTGCTTCGAGGGCGTTGTTGTGCGCTTCGAGGTCGTCGGTGCCCATGTGCAGGGAGGTGATCATGTTGGCGCGCGATTCGGCGGTTCCGGCGACGGCCCACTCAGGAATCGGCGGAAGTATTGCTTTCTCTGCGAACTCGACCGGCTCCATCATCTGGCCTACGAAGCCGTCGGCGAGGATGACAACGGGATTGCGATAGCGATCGGCAAGCTCGAAGGCGAGTGCTGTCAGGTCGGCCATTTCCTGGACGGAGTGGGGGGCGAGCACGATGGTGCGATAGTTGCCGTTGCCTCCGCCCTTGACGACCTGGTGATAATCACTTTGCTCAGAGGCGATGTTGCCGAGGCCGGGGCCGCCGCGGGTGATGTCGGCGATGACGCAGGGCAGCTCGGCGCCGGCCATATAGCTGATGCCTTCCTGCATGAGGCTGATGCCGGGACCGCTTGATGCTGTCATGCAGCGAATGCCGGCGGAAGAGGCGCCGTAGAGCATGTTGATCGCAGCCACTTCGCTTTCGGCCTGCAGGAAGACTCCGCCGACCTGCGGCATGTAGAGGGCTGCAGCTTCTGTAATTTCACTGGCCGGCGTGATCGGATAGCCGTAGAAACCGCGGCAACCGGAGAGAATCGCGCTCCTCACAATCGCTTCGTTGCCCTTCATCAGTTGCTTGCGCATGCGAGTGCCTCCTGATGCTGCATGGCTGCGCCGCTGCGCAGACGGAGGACCGTGATGGCGCCGGGCTCGGGGCAGGCCATGAAGCAGATTCCGCAACCGGTGCAGCCTGTTCCGTTGTAGGTGGCGGTGCGGTAGCCGTAGTGATTGAGCTGCTCGCTCAGATGAATTGCCTTGGGCGGACAAGCTTCGATGCACAGTCCGCAACCCTTGCACTCATTCACATCAACGCGCAGGAGGCCTCGATCTCGCTTGACCGTGCCCGTCTTCTCCGCGACTGTCATAGTTTGCTCCTCATATTGGTTGCTGCGTCACGCATATGTGGGGACCTTGCGTTCCAGGTAGTGCGCGCGTATCGCAAAGTCTTCAAGCTCCTGCTGGAAGCGCGGATCGGCAATACGCGATGAGCGCTTCGGCGCGCTCCCGGAGCGTCTTGCCATGCAGGTATGCAATTCCATGTTCGGTTACAACGTAGTGGACGTCTGCGCGCGAGGTCACAACGCCTGCGCCCGGCTCTAAAACCGGCACAATGCGGGATACGGCCTGGCGGCACGCGGTGGCGGGCAGCGCGATGATTGGAACTCCTCCGCGCGATCGTGCAGCGCCGCGAATGAAATCGATCTGACCGCCACAGCCGCTGTAGGGCCGGGTGCCGAGCGAATCGGCGCACACTTGTCCGGTCAAATCGACTTGAAGGGCAGAGTTGATGGCGACCATGCGATCGTTCTGTGCAACGATGAACGGGTCGTTGACATAAGAGATGGAACGGAACTCAAAGCTGGGATTGTTGTCGATGTAGTCGAAGAGCTTCTGCGTGCCGAGAACGAATGCCGCGACTGCCTTGCCTCGATGGAGCGATTTGCGAGCTCCGTTGATCACTCCCGCTTCCATGAGGTCGACTACGCCGTCGGGACACATTTCGGTGTGAATGCCGAGGTCGTGCTTGTCGTGGAGGCAATGCAATACCGCTTCGGAGATGCCGCCGATTCCGGGTTGAAGTGTTGCGCCGTCGGGGATGAGTGAGGCCACATTGCGAGCCACGCTCATGTGCATCTCAGTGATGGGCTCGGACTGCAACTCAAGCAGCGGACGCGAGGTGAGAACGAATGCGGAAATCTGGCTGACGTGAATGGAGGTGTCGCCGTGGGTGCGTGGGGCGCGTTCGTTTACCTCAGCGATGACGGTCTTCGCGCAACGGGCGGCGGTCATTGTGCAATCGACGGTGGTGCTGAGACTCACGAAGCCGTGGGTATCGGGTGGTGTTACCTGCATCAGCACGACATCGAGCGGGAGCGCTCCTGTTTCAAAGAGGGATTCAATTTCGCTGAGGAAAATCGGCGTGTAGTCGGCGCGTCCCGCAGCCACGGCTTCGCGCACGTTTTCACCGAGGAAGAGGCCGCGAAGGCGGAAGTGGCCTTCGTACTCAGGTTTGGTGTATTCGGCTTCGCCGAGAGTCTTCATGTGGACGAGTTCTACGTCGATGAGTTCGGGCGCGCGAGCAACCAGTGCATCGATGAGCGGCTTGGGGGTGCCGCAGCTCGGTTGAACCCAAACTCGATCACCGGAGCGCACTGCTTTCAGTGCTTGTGCCGCGTTCATGCACTTGCTTCGGTATTCCTCTTGCCATCTCACAATGTTTCGTCTCCGGGGCGATTTACTTAACAACTTCAGGGTGTGCTGTAAGTTTCGGCATCAGAGAGCATGCCCCAAAGCCCGGAATATGTTGCTCTCGCTCACCGTATCCGTACTGTGACCGCAGTCACCCCTGAAGCCCGGCAAATATATGGGTTTGCGGGCGGTTCCTTGACCGCCAAAAGGAAGGAAAACAGGCCTCAAAAGTTGCATGTTGAAGGTTGAGTCCGGTTTTGCGGGATGCGCCTGAGCAGAATGCGAAGCGGGCTTCGCAAATGCCGGAGTTTGACCGAGTTGAGTCAATCAGGAGCCAGCTATTTCTGTAAAAGTACAACCCCCCTCAGTTTGCTTCACATCTGACCTGCTGTACGCGTATGAGATTGTGCGTTCGTTTCAGGAGAAGCAATACAGGAGAGGAAATATATGAAATCTACAGATATCCGGTACAAATTCCTGCTTAGCTCAGCCAGCATTCTGGTTGGCGCGATGGTAGTTGCAGGATGTGACAAGCCTGCCCACCCCGATGAGAAAGCAGCGGTGAATGATTCACTCAAGAACAACAACCTGAGCGCTGTGGATGTCTCGCAGGACAGGGAAAAAGGCGTAATGACGATCAAGGGCAATGTGGATTCGCAGGAGCTGAAGAGCCAGGCTGAAAATGTTGCCAAGCAGGCAGCGCCCGACTACACGATTGCGAATGAGATTGGCGTAAGGCCTCCGGGCGCGAGCGAAGCTGGGGCAGTGGCTTCAAACCTCGACAGCGCCATTGAGGACAATTACAAAGCGATGATCAAGTCTCACGCCAACCTGAACGATCAGAGCATCAGCGCTGATGCGAAGAATGGCACGCTCGTGCTGAAAGGCACGGTAAAGACGACCAAGCAGAAGAAGGAAGCTGAAGATATTGCCAAGAAAGTGCCGAATGTACAGCAGGTCGTGAACGAGATCGAAGTCAACCCCAAGAAGCATTCGACTGCGACTTCGTAAGCAGGATTAGATTGCTTATTTCAGCTTGAAGAATCGTCGATACATTCATCTGTAGCCCCGGCAGCCACGCTTCCTGCCGGGGCTTTCTTGCGTGTTCCGTTATGGGGACACGGGCACATGGATTCCCTGATTGGTAATCGCGACTTTGCTTTCTGCGCTGGTCCTGGTGCGGCGCCGGGCGTTCAAGGTGAGAATCGAAGTGCGCGCGATGGCGATTCGAGGTTGTGCGGAGGAAGGCGGCATATGTACTGGATCTGGGTACGGTGGTTTCAACCTGTCCTTTTTGGGTTTGGCCTTGGTGTTCTGGCGATGGTCTTGCACGAATGCGGTCATCTTGCGGCAGCTGCCGCACTGGGCGTACGCGTGAAACGAATCGGAATCGATTGGAAGAAAGGACTCTACACGGTTCGAGAGCAGGGGACTGTGCACCAGAATCTGATGATCGCGCTGGCTGGTCCTTCTGTGAATTTGTTGCTGATTGCGCTTGAGCCGTGGTTTCCGATGTTCAGCCTGGCGAACTTGTGTTGTCTGCTTGCGAATACGCTGCCCATTGACGGTTCAGATGGGTTTCGGGTGGCGGATTGCTGGCGCCGGATACGGGAAGGCGAGCTGGCGAATTGAAGCTCCCGGGAGAGTAACTGATCATGCTCGTCCGGCTAGCGTTGCGCGGAAAGAGGGCGTTTTGAGGGACGACTAAACCACTCATTTATCTGTGATTGGCATCACCTTAGATTGCTCCGACGGGTCAGGAGTGCACGATGGAAGTTGTACTTTTGTTACCACGATCGTGCGATGCCCTAAAGGAGATAAGTGGCTAGACTCTCAATCGTGGAGAACTTCTATGAGAGAGAACGTTCATAAAGACGTTTACCGGTTCGCATACGATGAGGCGTCTACAGAGCTGCGCAAAATTCTGAAATCGTTTGAGCAGTTGTGCGCTCAGAAAAACCGTGTCGAGAAGCTCATGGAGGTCCTCAAGCCCGAGATCGGAATGGCCGAGCAGGGCGAAAACGGCGATCAGGTGAAGCGAACGACTCACCTGCCGTACTGCACCGTTGTTACGCGCCTCACGGTTCTATAGGAAGTTCGATCGGCCCCAACCCGATATTCCCCGTTGATACAGCCGGGCGTGACCCCAGACACGCCCGGCTGTTATCGCTTCCGGCCCAGAAAACCCGCATGACGCAGACCGCCTGATCGGCCAGAGATTGACCGACCGCGATTTTGCAATGCGGGGGCTTTCTTTATTTGAATCAATTACTTAAACGCTAGACTGGCTTCAAGAGTCTCGGATTCGAATTCATCGGGCGGTTCTGAGCCGGCTGTTTTTCGCAGGCTTTGATTGAATTTCGCTTGTGAAATTGAGATGATCCTGTGCTACGACTGGTTTCCGAGCAAGGGAGCCGAAAGCGATAGAAGGGCCAACGCAGGCGGGTAGCCGCAACCCTTCCCCAAGACCGTGGACCTATGGATACCAGAGTCTTTTGCGTGTACAACCTGGCCCGAGGAGTCTTCCTCAGCTCAAAGGTGACTGTCGCCGACACAGCGAGTGAGCCTTTGAAGATGCTGAAGGTGCTGGTGGGCGGGCTGGGGTTGGATACGGTATCCGGTCTTTTGCTGTCGCCGCTTCATGCCGCGCCCGCGGTTCCGCGGCTTTTTCCGTTTGATCTGCTCTATCTGGATAGCGATAACCAAGTCGTGGATGCAGAAGAGATTCTACCCGGAGTCGAATTTCCGCCGTTTCGTCCGGATGTCGCGAGCGCGCTCCTGCTGGCACGTCACACACTGCAATCCACCCAGACGGTACGGGGCGATCGCCTGCTGATCGGCTGCAAAGAAGAAATTGAGCAGGAGATTGCGGATGGAAAGACAAAGGCCGCCGAACCTGTCACGCAGAACGGAAGGTCGTATCGCGGCAAGCTTCCAGTATCGGTCCCGAAAGAACAAAGAGAAGTTGCGGGGGCAGAGCCGGAGCGCTCATTGATTGCAGCCCACGTTTCTTCGGCTATAACTGGAGCACCCGAAAACGCTGTGGTGGCCTCGGCAGTGGAATCTGTAGAAGCGGAGACTCCGGTCATTTCGATTACCGAAGTGGTTCTGGAGCGAGCACACGGGCAACAAGCGCCGACCATTAGTGGTCAGCACGGAGGTGTGGAAGATCTTTTCGCGAATTGGGTAGATACGCCTTCTGTGGCTGCGGGATGGATCCCGCGGAATGGCGCGCCACAAGCGAGAAAGACTAATCCCCCCCAGCCTGCCCCTGCTCTTCCCCTATCTCCTGTGCCGGAGAGGGTGACGGAGCCCAATCTGAGTGCGGCGGCTGTTACTCAGGATGTTGTGGAAGCAGTGAAGACGGAGCTGCAGAGCGTCGTGGGGGTGCCGGTGGCCGCCGATCAAGGACTGGCGATGCCGAGTGCTCCGCGAGAATTGCCAGAGAGGCGCGAGGACTCTGGTGCGACTGCACAGGCAGAGACCAGAAAGAAGGGGACGGTTTTAAATCAAAAGCCAGCTCAGACGAATAGTTGGTCGCCGGTAACGGTGCCGGCAGGGACTGATTCGGCGCGCATCGCGCCGCCACCACTGGCGACGACCTTCACGGTTTCGCAGTACGGAATGTGGCAGGTGAGCACGCCTACGGCCGTCAAGTCTCTGACTGGAGTTCATGGGCCTCTGGCGGAACGGCCTGCTGCCTCTGCAGCCCAGTCGAGCAAGGCGGCAGAACCGCAAAAGCTGGACGATGATTTGAGGGCTTCCGCGAAGGTTCCGCTCTCTTCCAGCATTTCGAAACCCGCGCGAGAGAAATTGCCCAAGCCTCCTTTGCCTGCGACTGGACAGGCTTCCATGACGGCTGCTGCGGATTTGAAGCCGCTGGTGAATGTGTTGAAGAGCGCCGTGGAACAACTGCCAGACAAGGTGACAGGCGCAGCCAGGCAGCTTCAGACGGCGAAGGCTACCGCTACCATTCCAGCCGAGACAGTAAGACCGAACGCTCTTGGTGAAGACGCGGCCATTGCGGAAATCCTGGAAGCGGCGCGGAAGATTAAGCCGGCGGAGGCCACGGTCTTTGTGGAACCGAAGCCCGCCGAGCCGGTGCTGACCGCTGGCGCGAAACAGGCAGTCGACAAGAAAAAAGCTAATTCGACTACGCCCGCTAGCGGTTCGCTGGCTGAGCCATCGCACGGCATTGGGAAGGCAGAGCAGGTAAATCCGAAGATCTCGACCAAGCCGGTGGATACGAACGGAAAGGCCAAGGAGCAGCCCCTGAGCCTTGGAATGCGGTTCAAGCGCTGGCTTAACCCGGTAGCCCCAACCAATAGCGATCGGCGCAAGGCGTATCGGCGTTATGTGCCCGGGATGGTCGCTCACTATTACACTGGCGGAGCGCCGAAGCCACACGATGTTGCGGACATCAGTATGACCGGCATTTACCTGCTGACCGATGATAGCTGGATGCCGGAGACAATGATTCAGATGACTCTGCAAAAACCGTGCGCCAAGGGAGAGCGGAAACAGTCCATCACGGTCCTCGCAAAGATCGTGCGGCGAGGTTCGGATGGTGTGGCCGCGCAGTTTGTGACGCCGGAAACTCTCGACCGGAATAGCCATGACGTCCAACCGACGCAGACCACCGACAGATTCGCTCTTGCTCGCTTTATCTGATCGGGCGGTTTGAGCGTTCTGCACCCCGGAAAGCACCTCAAACATGAGGCATACCACCTTGGTAACCGGTACTTGGGTTCCTTTGCGGGCAGGCAATTCAACTTAATGGGTATGGGAACATCTTTTGTCTGAGTGCTACGTTGATCAGGCCAGCAACTCGACCCCCATTTGTACTGGTGCCCCGGAAAGGAATCTGCGACTATGGACGTGCTGACCAAGGACAGGTCCGAGCAAGCCGAAGCGACTCCACAATTCGCTGAGATCAAGGTCATTCACTCCTCGAACCCCCCGTTGGAGAAGAACATGACGGCCTCCCGCCCCAAAGAACCGCTGATGAAGCGGTTGATGCGTTGGATAGTTCCGGACCAGCGCGTAGCCAACCGCCACACGATGCCGCCACTGGTCGCTTACCTTGGGCTGGTTCAATCTTCGAAGGTATACAAGATCGGTGACGTCAGCGTGGCCGGGTTCTACATGCTTACCGAGGAGCGCTGGATCCCTGGTACAGGATTTCCGGTGACTCTTGAGCGCACGGACGATCCCGCAAACGGGCAGACACTGACGGTGTTCTCCACCGTGGTGAGGACCGGTGCGGACGGCGTGGGGTTCACTTTCCTTCGTCCCGCAGACGAGGAGAATCACGATGGCGAGGCATATGGGACGACGCGGGTGGATCTGACCAAGCTCGCACAGTTTCTGAAAGGGCTTCCCCTGTCGGAGTCGACTTCAGAGGCGTGGGAGCGCGCTTCGTAGAGGCTGGATCGAATCTTCAGATCACGTTTGGGCGATTGCAGGCGTCATGCGGCGCGATGGGCTGATTCCAAAAGATTCCAGCCTGAGGGGAACTGTATCTGTCATTCGCTTGATTTGGAGAGCGGACGGATGAGTGCAAGAGCGATCCGCAACGAGGTCGCAGGATTTGTTCTCGATTCGTTTTTCAGGACTCGTTCTCGGGGGAGGGCCACCTTCCTATTGAAGGCGAGCCCTTCCCGGAGATAAAACCGACGGTGATTACGACCGGCGGAACGAGCGCAGACCGAACGAAGCGCCCAACAACAGCAAGCCCAGAAGACCAACGAAAGGCAATGAGCTGCCTGTCTTCGGAAGAGCCGGAGCGGGAGCAGCAGCTGCTTCTTGCGGAGCGGCGGCTGGAACTGGAACCGGCTCGGCTACGACGATCAGGACCGCCTGATTCGGAGCAGGAGGAGGAGGAGGAGGCATTTGCCCAGCCAGGATCTTCTTCTGCGTAACTACTGTTTCCGGAACTTCAACGACCTTGGTCGCAGTAACGGTCATGCCCTTCTTCAAGCCCCAGGCGTCTACCATCTGGCCGTTAACATCAAACTTCTGGCCTTTG
The DNA here is from genome assembly GCA_963738035.1 of uncultured Acidobacteriaceae bacterium. Lineage (GTDB taxonomy): Bacteria > Acidobacteriota > Terriglobia > Terriglobales > Acidobacteriaceae > Telmatobacter. Next base: position 599,306 of record CAVTVB010000017.1, on the reverse strand, counting down.
GGAATCTTGAATTCCTGGTTTGTGTTGTTGTCCAGGGTGAGAATTACGCTCAACGGCGGATTGACGTGCCAGACCTTGCCGGTCACGCTTTGCGTCGTTGTGATCATTTTTGGTGTCGTGGTGGTAATGGTGGTGCGCTCGATCGTCATTCCAGGCTTCAGGTCATGGATGCCGAGTTGCTGACCAGCGACTGTGACGCGAGCGCTCTCCGGGACGTTTGTGAAATGGCGAATCTGGCCGGCTTCGTCCTTCACGTAGAGGTCATTTCCAGAAACCATAACTACGGTTCCCTTCTCGACCTTGACGTCATGGGTTGCAGCCCCGCTTGTGGTTGACGTAGAAGTTTGAACCTGCGCGTTCACGGCCGCAGAGGAGGCCAAGAAAACCATGCCTGCCGCCACAGCCAGCAAACTGTGTAGAGTTGTGCTTTTGACTTTCATTGCGAATTCTCCTTGTTGTTTTTTCCCAAGCCTGCGGAAGTGGTTGTGGGTTGATTCCCTGGGCCGACAAGCGGCCGACGCGCTGCGATGGAGGCGTGGACAATGAACCGCTGCGGCGCATCGCCCACGAAATAAAACGGATAACAAGTGACCAGGGTGAGAGAAGATCTGGGGCGCGGTTCTAGTACATGAACGTCAGCGGGACTGACAATTTCAATTTGATCCACGACGTAAGTGTCTCTCTCGGTGGTCATAACCAGATCAATCTCATCTCCAACCGAAATGTCTTTCAGTCCTCTGAAGAAACCGTCGCGGTGCCCAGCGATTCCAGCGTTGCCCGGATCACCCAGCGTCGCGGTACCGGCGATACGTCCAACTCCCCGGTTCAGCGTCAAGTCGTCTGTTCCTTCGAAGACCGGGACTCGGATTTTCACCTTCGAAATCTCGAGCACAGCCAGGGGAAGGCCTGTGGCATTCAGCAGACTGCTTTTGTAGGCCTGAATGCGTTTCGCCGCCCAAAGACTGAAATCGACATTTTCATCTGGCCCGGCCGGCTTCGACACATCACTCTGTATTGCGGCAGCCTGCGCGTGCTCAAAGTGCCACAGTGCAAATCGGGAAAAAATCTCCCCATGGAGCAGCGCTACCAACCAGACGGCCAAAAGCACCGATCCAGCAATGAGTAAGCACCGCTCGAAAAAGATTGAGGTTGTTTTCACACTCCTCAAGAAGTTGCCTTCTAGTGATGAGCAAGTATCGTCATCCGAGTGATCCCATCCGGATGTTGCAACGATTAAGAGGAAACTAACGGCAAGCTGCCGAAGTCGCAACTGTCATAAATAACAGTCGGAGTGCCAAAGAAACCTAGGTCGATTGCGGGCCGGCGGAAAATCGCGTGAGCGAATGCAGTGGGCGCAGATTTATTAGGCGTGTTCTCAAGGCGGCGTCCATCCGCGAAATGCATGCAAGCTCTTGCTGACATAATTGAAGCGTTTCTTCGAAAGGTGAAACTTCGGGTTTACGATCGTGTTGCAACGGTCAGCTGTAAAAACCAGCGCGATGACGATAATCCTTCCTCCCACGGATAGCAAACACTAATACATGAGGCCTGATGCGATCGAAGCCGAGTTGCACTAAGCTAGTTGTTTTCATCGCCCTGGTACTTTCGCTAGCGACTTCAGCGCAAGCACCAATTCCCACGGCGCAGCAATTGGATCAATTGCTGGCTCCGGTTGCGCTTTACCCTGATTCTCTGCTGGCGCAGATTACAACAGCATCAACGAATCCTCAAGAGATTCTGGATGTCTCGAACTGGCTGCAGCAGAACCAGGGGCTGAATGGGACGGCGCTCACTGATGCGGCAGAGGCGCAGGGTTTCGATGCGGCGTTTATTGCGCTCGTGAATTTTCCTGACGTGCTCAACATGATGGCGGAAAACGTGGACGACTTCGCGTCCATTGGACAAGCGTTCTCGGCCGATCAGGGAGCAGTGAGTGCATCAGTTCAGAGGTTGCGCGCACAGGCGTATGCTGCCGGGAATCTGCAAAGCAATCAGCAGCAGCAAGTGGAGGTGCAGCAGTCAGCCGGGCAGCAGATCTATGTAATTCAGCCTGCGAACCCACAGGTGGTTTATGTGCCGGTCTACAACCCTACTGTGGTTTATGTCAGGCCTCCTACGAATGTTGTGGTTGTAAGTTACGGGCCGGCGATTCCGATCGGGTTCTGGTATATGAGCGCGCGGCCGTGGGGATGGATGGGATGGGGATGGAACTGGACGGCGCACCGGTGCTACTACAATCACACCGTCTGGGTTGGATGGAGAAATCCTTATCGTCCGCCGCACATCTGGTATCGCCCGCGGCCGGTTCCTTATAACAGCCGCCCGGGATATGGCGGCAACTGGCACTATCGCCCACCCAACTATCGTCCACCTACGCCGGTGAGACTTCCTGCGAATCGTCCGCCTTGGGGGCCGAATCACAGGCCCGGCTATCCAACTCCGCCGAACAATCGGCCTGGTGCTGGTCGGCCGCCCCTGCCGCAACCCAAGCCGGGGAACCCCTCACAACCGATCGCCAAGCCTTATCCGAACCGGCCGCCTGAGACGAAGCCGAGTCCTCAACCGAGGCCGCAACAACCGCAGCCGAGACCGACTCCGCAACAACCGCGGCCGACGCCGCAGCCGAAACCAGTTCCGCAACAACCGCGTCCTGCGCCGCAACCAAAGCCGACGCCCAATCCTCAACCACGGCCAGCTCCGCGGCCTGCTCCGCAGCCGAAACCTGCACCCCAACCACGGCCTGCTCCGACGAATCGGCCGCAACCGCAGGCAATATAGGCTTGCCGAATCAATTGGACGGGGCGCGGCCCTCGATGCGGACGAATCCACGAACTGAGAGTCGATATTAGTTTGGAGGCGGGTGCGACTACTTGGAGCGGGTCACTTCGATGCGACCATGCGCTCCTTCATTGCGTACTGTACCAACTCGGCATTGTTCTTGAGATGGAGGATTTCCATGACGCGGTATTTGTGAAAGGCGACGGTTCTCGGGGTCAAGGTCAAGTCCGACGCGACCTCCTTCATGGACTTTCCTTCGGCCAGCAACTGCACTACCTGCTTTTGCCTCGTGGTCAACAGGCCTGGCATTCCATTCGTTCCCTCGTACTCAGTCTTCAGGTCAAAAGAGTCGCCACCGATGAGAGGCGAGATGTATGGCTTGCCTTTAATCACGCTTCGGATCGCGATGGGCAACTCCGCGGCGGCGGCGGTCTTTGGCAGGAATCCGAATGCGCCGCGCCGAAATGCCTCGGCTGCCATTGCACGATCGGCGTTCATGGTGAGAAAGACAATCTTGACAGTGCGCTTGACGCTTCGAATGTGTTCGCACGCGTCCAAGCCATTGAGCAGAGGCATCGAGATGTCGACCAAGGCCACGTCAGGATTGAGGCGGCAGACAGAATCGATGAGTGCTTGACCGTTACTAACAATCGCAACAACTTCAAATTCCGTTTCCAGAAGTTGCTTGCAAGCCTCAGCGATCAATGTGTGATCGTCGGCGATGATGATTCTTGGACGGTATTTCTCAAACATGGAATGATTCCTTGGTGGAGGCTGCCAACGCGGGTGAACTTGCACACTTCTGAGCGAGGGAGGGGGAATGCGCATTCCGCAGATTCGATCGCAGGATATACCCCTAGCGTCACCTCCGCCTACCTGTCAGTTTTGCCAGCGTTCGATACGTTCTGTTCAGAACATGGCGGACCGTTCCAGTTTCGGAAGCGTGAACGAGCTATTATGCCTCTTTTCCTGGAAGTTTTCCTGTCAATTTTGCCAGTATCGAATTAGAGGGTCCGTTTTTAACCTTGTTGTGATATTCAAGTCGTTGTAAGGGTATCCGGAGGGAGAGTCGATGCGTGGAAGTGTAGTGTTTCATTCTTGTCTACTGCTGTCGGTAGCACTTTGTGTGGGCTGCTCAAAGCACCCGAGTGACGAAAAGATACAGAGCGAGATTCAAGCCAAGGTTGCTGCTGATCCCGAGGTAAAGGACTCTGGAGTTGGGGTTGTGGCGAAAGAGGGTAAGGTAACGCTGTCCGGAAAGGTGAAGAGCGCTGCGGTAGAAAAGAAGCTGCAGGAGATTGCGAAGGAAGAGCCGGGAGTTACCGATGTCGTCGACCAGACTTCTGTGGATTCAAGCCTGACGACAGGGACTGAGCCGGCACCGGCGCCTGTAGCGGCGAATGTTGAGCCTGCGTCGGCACCCGCTCCTCTTCCTCCCCCTCCGCCTCCCCAACCGATTGTCGTTCCGACCGGAACTGTGTTGACAGTGCGCATCGTGCAGCCACTGAGCTCCAAGACGAGCCAGGCGGGTGGCACGTTCTCGGCGACCATGGCTCACCCGATCACGATCGATGGGAATACGGTGATCCCGCAAGGGGCGAAGGCTTTCGGAATCGTTCGCGACGCGAAGAAGGCAGGGAAATTCAAAGGTGGAGCTGTTCTTTCATTGGGCCTTACTTCGATCATCGTGGATGGGCAACACTACAACATCGTGACCGATGACGCGAGCCAGGAGACCAAGGGCAAAGGCAAACGGACTACCGGGTTAATGGTAGGCGGCGCGGGCGCAGGTGCGGCTATCGGTGGACTGGCTGGCGGAGGGAAGGGAGCTGCGATTGGTGCTCTGGTGGGCGTCACAGCAGGAGCCGTAGGCGCCGGCGCGTCGGGTAATAACAGAGACATTGAACTTCCTTCAGAGTCGGCACTGACATTTGCGCTCACCCAGCGCTTGACGCTCAAACCGTAAACGCAGCTGACCCTTCACGAGCACTGTTGACCAGATGAGCTGATTTTCAGTTTGTCTGGTCACGGAGCCGGTGCTGGCAGCCGCAATTATTCTGGCGTTGGTGCATGGCTCAGTCAGTTACCTGAAAGCGAGGTTCCATGAGTCGGCTAATCAGCCAACCCGTATTTGTGCTGCTTATTACTTTCACTACGATGTGGCTGTCGGCCAACGTGGGGGACCTGTTCGGGGAAAGGATGCGCCCGCTCAAAGATGAAAAGCGAGACGACTTCGGCTCCGTTCTGACGGCCACTTTGACGCTGCTCGGACTTCTGATCGGATTCACTTTTTCGATGGCGATCAGCAGGTACGATCAGAGGAAGAACTTGTTGCCGACATTGACAGCCCGCGCAACGGCCCAATTAGCGTGCAGCCTCAAACCTTGATCATCCTCTCCGAATCGTTGAATGCGACCAGGTGAGGCGATGGTGGATGCAGTGGGAAGTTGAGTAATGGCATGAAGCTCGGAAGAATGATGAATCGGTGCTGCACCTGGCTGGCGATGGTAACTTTGCCGGTGTTGTTTTCCCTTCAGGCCGTTCGAGCGCAGGATCTTGCGCCCCGGGCCTATCTGATCACGCCCTACCATTCGAACGCGGTGACGCTCACGTGGTCGTTCTACGACGGCAGTATCGATTTCAACGGCACGCTTCCCAGTAGCGACGCAACAGGAACCTACTCGTTATTCATCGGGAACTTCTATCACTCGTTCGGAATCCTTGGCCGCTCGGCGAATGTTCTCGCCGTTGTTCCCTACGCAGAAGGGAATTTTCGGGGAACGGTGAACGGCGCGGGTGTGCACCTATACCGCTCTGGTCTCACCGATTCGTTCTATCGCGTTGCGATAAACCTGAAGGGGGGCCCAGCGATGGAACCGCGTGAGTTCATAAAGTGGAAACAAAAGGTACTTCTAGGCGCGAGCATTAAGGTGCAAGCACCCACGGGACAATATGATCCCACGAAACTCATCAACTGGGGTAGTAACCGCTGGTCCTTCAAGCCCGAATTTGGCTATTCGCAGCGATGGGGGAAGTGGCTGGTCGATGCTTACACGGGAGTGTGGTTTTTCACAGAGAACAACGACTTCTGGTCACGGAATGAGTTCTATCCGGGGACGAGAACGCAATCGAAAAAGCCCGTCGCATCACTTGAAGCGCACCTTAGTCACGACTTCACGCGGCGCCTCTGGGCATCGTTCGATGCGAATTTCTGGGCTGGAGGGGTCACGACAGTGTCTGGTCTTGAAAATCCGCTTACGAAGCAGGAGAACTCGCGTCTGGGAGTCACTGCCGCAGTTCCGATCAGCAAAAGCCAGTCTCTGAAATTCAGTTATAGCAACGGCGCCTACGTCCAATTTGGCGGCGACTATCAGAACGTGTCGGTTGCGTGGCAGTATGCATGGCTGGGGAGACCCAAGTGAGATCGTTCTCATCAGCTTGTGCAGGTTGCAGCGCCGCTTATAGCTAGAATGCTTCTCCGATTCCGAGGATGAAGGTGTGGCCGTCTTTTCCCCAGGCGAAGTCGGAACGAAGGTTGACGTGGTATGCCTTGCTCAAGAGAAGCCTAACGCCAACCCCTCCGGCGGGCAGGAATTCGTTGTGTGGGAACAGGAATTCGTCTCCTCCGGGAAATGCTTCGCCGACACCTCCAAATGCAACGAACCCCAACCTGTATGGAAGTGCAACCCGCTCTTCAATCTGCGTAGTGGCCATATATCGATCAAAGTACTTTCCGGCCACATATCCTCGCAATTCATTACCACTGCCGTATATGCAGTTCATATAAAACGGAGGCTTCCCTCCGGTTGCGCAGCCATAAGCGTCATAGGCAAGAACCTGCCTCTCGCCAATCTTCCAATATTTATTGAAAGAGCCTGTGTAGGACTGAAGCGTGTACTTGCTGCCCAGAGCGGGCGAGTAAAAATCGGACGTGAAGGTGAAATAGGTCCCGCTGGTCGGGTAAAAGCGATTGGGGCTGGTATCGCGGGTCAGGCGAACGCCGAGAGCGGTCAGCTTCGTGTTGAGTCCAATGTCGGGAGGAGGTTCAGCGAATTTAGTGTCGCTTTCAGCGATGGTGATGAGTGAGCTTCCAATCGAAAAACGAGGGCCAAGGAAAAATTTCCAAACTATGCGGCGCAAGAATTCCGCATGAAAAACACTGCCAGTCTGAATCAGAGGGAGCTTCAGTCCTTCGTTAACGCCAGTCCCATACAGGTCGTAGTTAAGATTGCCGCGAGCATAGATGGCTGTGGACTTGTAGGTGTTCTGCTTGAAATAGAGTTGCGCCGCCAACGCAAATGCCCTGCTGCCGTTGTCCGTAATCAACCCGCCGGTTCCAACGACAGAGGGCGGGGAGATTTTGTCGCTCTTGGTGATTGGAAAGATGAAGGCGACTACGGGCACTATTCCTGAACCGAGGGCGGGGTTTGAGATCGGAATCGGGGCGATCACAAAGGAACCGCGTTTTTCGCGTTTCTTCTTTTCTTCTTTTGACTTTGACGCATCGATGCCCGCGGACACCTGTGTCTGCACTGGTTTGGTCTCTTGTCCGAGTGTGTCGGCTGGCTCGTCATTCTCGATTACGAAACGAGATGCGGACAGCAGTTCCTGCCCTCCAACAAGCTGTGAACCAAATGCAAGCAGGCCCAATACGCATGACAATCGCAGACTCAGGAAGGCGTTCATTTATGGCCACTCAAAGGATTAGGGCAAGTTACGCGCATCAGGTCTTTGTGATTCCACTTGTGGAGATTTTCTGTTCGGGGGCGACTTGCGTCTACTGGCAGAACTGACAGAATGCTTCTTTAGCTCGTGATTGCCATGCCCAGCGTCCAATCCGGTGTTAAGAAAGCTTGGGAGAGATGCTCCTGTCAAATATGACAGTTGTGACACTATCCCAAGGCTCTTTATGCTCGCCGGCATGAATTTCACGAAGGGTGTTGGCGTCGTTTGATGAATTGTCTTTGACCGTGCTGATACAACGCACTGCACGATGGGTGGATTGAGGCACGAAACATGCGCGAATGGATCGAAATGTCGTCACAGGGAATCCAGGCGCTGGCAGTCGTGATTATTGTCGTATCGATCGTTTTTGGTTTTGTGCGCTATGTTCTGCAGTTGGTGAAGCGGGTCCCATCCTCGTATAGCGAATACAAACGATTGCTTGGCCGATCGCTGATGCTGGCACTTGAGATTCTGGTTGCGGCGGACGTGATCCGAACGGTTTTGCTGGATCTGACAGCGCAGGGCCTGGAGATTCTTGGCGCGCTGGTTGTGGTGAGAACGTTTCTCAGTTGGTCGCTGGTTGTAGAGCTTGAGGGTCATTGGCCATGGCAGGCGACGGCTGCCAGGGGCAGAAATACCAAGTCTATCGAGGACGACAGAGGACCTGTTCTCGGGGCGGTTGGGGACCTTGATGCGGAACCGGAACGAACTAAGAATCAGCTTTGATTGTCGCGGCACGCAAAGCGTCGCCAAATTCAGGAGGAAACTGAAATGTATCTGCCAAGTTTTCCGAACGTCGATTTGTTCTCCGCCGGCATAAACGCCCTCAACGGAGTTCTTGTGGCCCGCAATCCCTCTCACAATCGCGGCTACGCGGTTGTAGGACTGCTGATCATGGGTTTCTTTGGTGGAATCGGCGGCGGCGTGACGCGCGACATATTGCTCAATGAAATTCCTGCACCGTTGAAGGACCCTACGTATTTCTTTGTTTGCCTAGGTGCCGGAATACTTGGCCTGATGATTTACTGGTTTGCTGACTCGAAGGAGGAATGGTTCCGCACGAGGACGCTGGCCTTCTTCAAGTCGTTCTCACTGCCGTGGTTTGCAGTTCTGGGAGCTCATCGGGCGCTCGATCACGGACTCGGATTCTGGGCGGCGATTCTCATCGGATTGGCCGCCACCACTGCAGGTGGAGTGTTTATCGATCTCTTCTCTGGTGTGACGCCTGAGATCGTGAGGCCATCGCAACATCTTGTGACGACTGCGGTGCTCGCGAGCTCGGTCTACACGCTGATTGCGCTTCAGATGAAAAACAACACTGAGTTCTTTCCTGTCACTTTGATTGCGGTTGGCGTTGCGTTTATCTTCCGTGTGGTCGCGGTGAAAGAGCACTGGGCGCAGATTGTTCCGTTCGAAGCGCCTGCTGAAGGGCCCGATGTGCGCGTGTAGGCCTCCTTACGAAAGGCAAGCGGTTCACGGCGAGTTACAACCGGACTTTGTTTAGCGAGAGGAACTGTTATGGACCACATGTGGGAACGAGTTGGCAGTCAGTTAATCGAACGTGTCAGCGGGCCGATGAAGTTCCGGTTGGTGTTACAACCGTGCATGGCTGCTTTCTTCGCGATTCGGGCGGGGTTGATCGACGCAAAGCTCGGGAATCGGCCGTATTTTTGGGCTCTTCTGTTTCCGAAACGAAGAGACCGTGCCACCTTGAGCAAGGACGGATGGAAGAGTATCTACAGAGTTGTGATCCTGGCCATTGTGCTCGACGTCATTTACCAGATCAAACAACTCCATTTTGTGTATATAGGTGAAGCGATTATCGTCGCCATCGTCCTGGCGCTCCTGCCTTATTTGATTCTGCGCGGACTCGTGACCCGTCTGTTTAGCAAGAAAAAGACGTCGCCGACAAATCCGGCAAACGCCCCGGACTAAGGGACAGTTCTTACGAACGTAGAAACCGAGCGAGAAGATAGAGCTACGTCTCTTGCCGAAAATTGCTGACCATTGGCCTACAATCCTGAAATTCCAGGAACGGGTTTAGGGACAGGGACCCTTTCATCAACTGCATCTACAGCAGGCACTCCGCTGTCCAGCCAGGCCATAAACAACTTGTAGCCGACCGAGAGGATAATGGCGCCGACGAAAAGGCCGATGATGGAATTCATGAACATGAACCCGCCTAGCACACCAAGGAAAATGACGGGCATTGGAACTTTGGCGCCGCGCCCCAATAGTATCGGCTTCAAGATGTTATCCATCAGTCCAACAACCATGCACCACACCAGGAAAATGACCGCACGGGTTGTTGAGAACGCTGCAAACCCGTAGAGTACTGCCGGCAGAAGCGCAATGACGCCAACCTGTAAGACCGAGGCAATTAGAAAGACCAATGCCCACAGACCTGCACCCGGTAGTCCCACGATCCAGAATCCCAGGCTGGCGAAAACCGTTTGAATGACCGCTACTCCGAGAATTCCAGTGGCGACAGTTCTGATTGTGGAAAATACCAGGTCCCTGAACTCCACGCCCCTGTCACTGAAGATTCGAACAAAGACCCTGCTGGCAAAGCGTCCGTTTGCTTCGCTGGTCGCTAGAAAATATCCTGCGAGGACGATGGCAACAAGGAAGAGGAGGATCGTACCGCCGATTCCAGCCGACGCGGATATCACAACAGGAATGCTCTCCTTGATTTGCGGAGCAAAGCGCGTCGCCAATTCGGATAGATTCGTGGAGCACAGGATCCAGAGCTCCTCCAGGCGACTACCCACGATCGGTAACTTGCCGAGACTCGGCGGAGGTGGAGGCAAGTCGATTCTGCCAGCTTGCAGTTGACCAGTCATCGTCTGGATGCCGTCTGCCAGAGTTCCCCCCAACAACAGGGACGGCACGATCAGCACGAGCAAGAGGATGATGCTACAAAGCGCAGCGCTCAGCTTCGCGCGTCCACCTAATGCCCTGGTGAGTATTTGATGCGCGGGGTAGATTCCGACGGAGATGATGATCCCGCAGGTGATCAAGTTCAGGAATGGACGCAGGAGAAGGAAGCAGCTGATCACCATCACCGCAATGAGACAGAGGCGGATGAACACTTCCCGTGAGCGAATGAAATAGCCTTTTTCTTCCGCTGCGGATTCGAAGACCACACGAGAATTCATGAATCTCACCAGATCCTTCTAGTTCTGTTTGCGTTGGGAACATCGCTTACGGTCCAACAGTTGGATCCTCGAATACGTGAGCCCTTCTGCGCAGGTACCACGAGGCGAGCGTACCTATCGTCACGATTACCAGGAGTTCCCACCAGTTGTTCGTAAACAGTGCACGGAAAAAGAGTATTGCCAAAAGCAAAACAACAATCACGGTTGCCGAGATGAAACCCCAATTTGAGCAACGCCAAAGTCCCAGCCCAGCGACAACGCATAATATGCAAACGAAAACTAGCCAGGAGAACGCTTCAGTTCCCATGCTTGCAAGTGAAGGAACCATTCCCAGGAACGAGTGCGATCTCGTGCCGGGAATCAGAAGCGCTATCCCGTATGTCGCGCATAGAAGTGCGCCGAACACGAAGAGGAGACTAAGCGCAGTGATGTCCGCTGGGCGATTTCGCTCGATCATTGAAATACCTCCCGGGTTCGGTGAACCTCGTTGAGTCACGCGAAACAAGCTGTCGCGCAACTCCTCTTTCAATCAGCGACAATTGGCACCAGTCAAGAAATACCGGATCTCCAACTCTGTCGCCCTCGGCCTGCCCGGGAACACGGGATTTCCACGCGATCATCGTTGAAATCCGCTTCACATCACATCAGGTTTCCTAGTACTCAGCAACTGCAAAAAGTGCTAGTGCTTGTCGGCACAACCAACAATCAACTGGGAATCCACGGCAAATCAATCCGACTCTGCACATGGATCACGTCGATCGAACGGGTTTCACCGGCATCGTTGCTAGTGATCGACAATTCGCGAACAGGTCCAGCCGGTACAGAATCCCGCCAATCCAGGACGGGGTCGCTCCTTAAAATGGCTTGAAAGCTCGCAGTTTTGGCAGTAGCTGGTCAAGCTGACCTGGTGTATCAAAAGCAAGACCCCAGGCGTGCTCTGGGGCTTACTTGACGACGGATCGGATACATATGTGGTTTCCCGAACTATTTTCAGAGGCAGGACCCCTTAACCGGGAGCGAAGATCGAAGTTTCTGTTGGTCTCGATCCTTTTATTTTTTCTACTCGCTCCCTTGTTGGAAGAACTAGAGGTAGGGAAGCTTATTCTCATTCTCAATCTATATGTGACGTTGGTTTCGGCAACGATGGAATTGGCCGAGAAGCGGATCCTTTTCCGGTCCGCGATTCCCATCGCACTCAGCTCGATGGTCCTTCTCCTCCTGAGTCACTATCAACCGACCCGCATCATGCTGATCGCGAATGGCATTGTCCTCGCGGCGTTCCTGCTCTTTGTCTCCATTAGCTTGTTCAACTACCTCGGCCAAGGCAAGGGATCGACGAGTGAGCGCCTGACCATCTCTGTCAGCTTGTATTTCCTCCTCGGAATGAGTTGGTTTGCCCTTTACCACCTGGTCAATTCTGTTCAGCCGGGATCGATTGCAGAAGGCGGGATTCCCATTCGAGGCGTGGCGCATTGGAGCACGTTTCTTTACTTCAGCATGGCCACGCTCACAACCCTTGGGTACGGCGATGTCGTTGCCGTCCGGCCAACTGCGAGGATGCTTGCGGTGCTGGAGGCATCCGCGGGAGTGCTGTACGTAGCCATTACGGTCGCGCGTCTGGTGGGCGCGGCACAAAAGCCTGCCAGTCACGAGAAGGAGTGATTCGGGGGACCCCTCGTCTCGCAAGGGAATTGGATGAAGCCAGAATGTCGCCGTGAACTCCCGAATGGCGGCTGAGTAGAATTGAACAACGCAGGTCCGCGCTCCTGCCCTATCTCATTTTGCGCGGGCCAGTCATACGCCTAGCTAGAGTGAAGGAGCCAGTCTGAGGACGAATCCAATGGAAGCAGAGATAGAGCGAAAAGACAAAGGAACGATTCTTGCAGAAGAGCGAACGGATTTAGCTGTCGAGCGTTCAGTGATGGCGGCGGAAAGAACGCTAATGGCGTGGATTCGGACCGCACTGTCGATGATCGGGTTCGGTTTTACCATCTATAAATTTTTCCAATACAAGGCAGAAGATTTAGCCGCAGGAATTGTGCGACGGCCGAATGCGCCGCGCAACCTGGGTTTGAGCCTGATCACGGTAGGCACTCTTGGACTGATGGCCGCCGCATGGCAGCACAGAGCCTTTCTCAAGCAAATTGGGGCTTCTCAAAAACGGCATACAGTGTCTGTCTCGTTCGTGGTTGCGATGGCAATCATTCTTATTGGAATCGTCACATTCTACGGTGTTCTGTTGCATGAAGGGCCGTTTTAGCCGAGAAGAGCGGTCTTAGAAAATGGCGACGGGACAATCAGATGCCGCCGATCTTCCCGATGCTAACTCCTCCGCATTTGGTTAGAGTGCCGGGAATCTCATCTTCACGCAAGATTCCGGAGAAGTATGAAAAGAAGCTTCGAGCCATCAGCGAACTCAATGCCAGAGGATGCCACGCAGGATCCGTTTGAGTTCTCATTGGTCCAGGGTGGTCTTTTGTTTCGCTTCTGGCGGCGCACACACCTGGCAGGCGAAGCTCTGGAGTTAGTGCATCGTCGGGCCGTGATCTTCATATTGATCGCTTGGCTGCCGTTGCTGTTGCTCTCTCTTCTGGAGGGCCACGCCTTCGATGGGGCGGTCAGGGTTCCATTTCTTCGCGACATCGAAGCCAATGCTCGATTCCTGGTCGCACTTCCTGCGCTGGTTTTTGCCGAGCTCGCTGTGCACCGTCGCGTAAGTCCCCTGGTTCGTAGATTCACGCAACGGCACATCATCTCAATCGCAGATATGCCGAAGTTTGCAGGAGCAGTGAAATCAGCGAAGCGACTTCGTGACATGGTTTCTGTTGAAGCTGGCCTGCTGGTTTCGGTCTACACAATTGGTCTGTGGGTATGGCGGAGAGAGATCGCCTTGGGCGATCACACGTGGTATGCGTTACCCGGTGGAAACCACTTGAATCTCACTCTCGCCGGCTATTGGTACGTCTTCGTAAGTATTCCCATGTTCCAGTTTCTGTTAATGCGCTGGTATCTGCGGTTGGTGATATGGTTTCGGCTTCTCTGGCAGATTTCGAGAGTTCCACTTCATTTGAGTGCAGCGCACCCGGACCGCGCAGGCGGGATCGGCTTTCTCGGGACAGGCTCCTTCGCATTTGCGCCGATCCTCTTTGCAGAGGGCGCATTGCTCTCTGGTTGGATCGCAGACCGGGTTTTGATTGACGGCCGCCCTTTGCTGTCGTTCAAGGTGCAGGCGATCGGAACTGCGGGATTCCTCATTTTAGTCATCCTGGGCCCACTCGTGATGTTCACGCCCCAGCTTGCTGCCGCCCTGCGGAAGGGTTCAGCCGAATACGGTGTGCTGGCCAGCAGGCTCGTATTCTGCTTTGAAGAGAAGTGGGTGCGGGACACTGAACACGAGGCGAGTGAACTACTCAGTAATGAGGACCTTCGGTCGCTCTCTGAACTGTCAAACGTTTACACGAATGTCCGGCAGATGCGTCTGATTCCATTCTGGACAAATGACATCGTTCGCCTCTCCGTTTGCGTGGCCCTGCCTCTGTTGCCGTTGTCGCTGACGATACTTTCCCCCGCAGAATTGTTGAGATTTCTGGTCAAATTGGTCTTCCACTAGAATCCGGCAGATTTGCAGCCAGGGGAGGTTCGCTTCAGATAGCGGTATATGCAGTGCCGTGTATCTCAACCGAAAGGATGAATACACGGTCAAAATTAGCGGGAAAAAGGTTGATTAGGCAGAACGTGGTTACTTTTGGGTTGACAAGGCGCTCTCGATGAATCAGCATCGTTGTCTCGACGGAGGTGAGTAATGTCCTGCGCGTTTTGCACCTCGACCAATCAAACCGAGTTTCCTGCCGAAGTGAACATCCATCGTCTGGGCCTCAGCAACGCGGACAGAGCCGGGGTGTTTGTGTTTCCGAGAGTGTTGGTGTGCCTTGATTGCGGCTTTTCGTCATTCATGACGCCAGAGCCTGAATTGGCACAGCTTGCAGGATCTGCACCGGCCAGGAGAACTATCCAACGCACGAGCGACCAATGGAGACACCTTTCCCAGGTTGAACGTTGATCGGAATGGCTGAGTTGTAATCTCCTACGGGTTACTGGTGAACTGCTCGCCTGCCAGCACGGCGTCGATAGCGGTTAGCAGATCGCCTTCGGCTTGCGCCTTAAAGACATAACCCTTGACACCCAGACTGATGGCTTGCCCTACGAAGTCAGCCGAAGATTCCTGGCTCACGACAATAATCTTCGATTTTGGGGCCAGATCGCGGAGCCGTCGGGCAACCTCGATTCCGTTGAGTCCTGGGAGGCCTATGTCGAGCAGAATCAGGTCTGGCTGGAGTGCCTCGGCCTTCTGAACTGCCTCCAACCCGTCGGAGACCTCGCAGATAACCTGCAACTCGGCCGTTTGTTCCAATTTTGAACACACGAATTTACGAAAGGACAGGAAGTCCTCGACGACCATTACCCGAACAGGCACGTTTGATTTATACAGCGTCCCTTACCCCTTTTTTGAATTGAGCTTAGCTATAAGTGGGGGAAGAAACACGCTTATTGTCTGGCATTTACAGGCGGGTGTCAATTTACGCATCTTTTCTAGTCACAGGGCTGACCTGGATAGGATGTTTACGGTTGGCAGCTAGTTGCCTTGCGGAAGACCTTGCCGCTGTTTGCCGTACAGAGAGTTGGACGGCAAATACTGAATTGTGTTTACTGCGATTAACCCTTGCCCGCGGAGACGCACCTGTCAGAAGTGGCAGTTGACCCGATCTGGAGAACTCCTAGACTCGAAATGATCAGGGCAATCTGTGAACAGACACTTTCTGAGCAAATTCGAAGCCGGGATTTTTTCGTGTGTTCGGCTCCTTTCCGGGTTTGGTTTTGCCTGTGAGTTACGGACCCAGCCTGGCGGAAGGTCGTTTTTGGCGGGTGAACGTCACGGGGCAAGAGGACGATGGTTGCAAGTTGCGACTTTGATCCTGGTCGCGGGTGCTTTTGCAGCGGCTCAAGCGCCACAGTTCCTGCCGGAGGTTGACGTATATCTCAAAGTCAATCCCAAGGCTCGCGTGTACTTTCAGGCGAAGGGAGACAGGGACGAGGGGGCCCCGATCCAATCGACCCTGGGACCGAGCCTGCAATTGTACTTCAAACCGCTTGTCAAGCTGAAGAAGGTATCCGAGTTCGATCTGGACGACTCAAAACAAAGACCCCTGGTTTTCGAGGCCGGATATCGATATATAACCGCTCCGAACGAACCCACCGACAACAGGTTTATGCCACTGGCGACGTTTAACTTTCCGATGAAGGGCGATTTTCTGGTTACGGACAGGAACCGCGCAGATCTTGACTGGAAAGGAGGGGAGTTTAAATGGCGTTATCGTAACAAGCTGACGCTGGAGACGGACTTTCGCAATCCACTCCTATCATTTAATTCCTCAGATCAGTGCCGAACCGTACTATACGAGCCAATACTCAAAATGGAGCACTACGGACTTGTATGCGGGCTGTCTGTTTCCCGTCGGTAAGCACGTGCAGTTCGATGCTTACTACGAGCATGAGAACAATACGGGCAAGGCTCCAAATCAACAGGAAAACAATATTGGTTTGGCGGCTCACATTCTGTTTTCAAGAGTGAAGAAGTGAGCTGTTGCGCATTTCGAAAACTGTCGGTTTGCCAGCTCCCATTGTGTGACTGGATGTCTGCTTTGGTTCGGGCGAGAATAGCACCCGCAGACCCAATTGGACACAGACCCGAATCGTCTTACCAGCTCGCTTCGAGTCCTGCCACGGGTCCCGTTTGAGTCAAGCGCAAGCCCAGGCGATCTTCGGTTCCTTGAATACTGAGCCTGGTGCCTAGCTGATATCCGCCCTTGAAATCCAATCCCTTGTAAAGCCGGAGTTGGGCTGTGCCCTGCGAGAAGATGAAGTTTCCGTAGCCAAAGAAGTACATCCCCTCTAACCCGCCAGCCAATGAGAAGCGGTTGGAATCCTTGATTGGATACCAACGGCCCGTTGGTCCGAGAACCGGCAACGGTGCA
Organism: uncultured Acidobacteriaceae bacterium; assembly: GCA_963738035.1. Lineage (GTDB taxonomy): Bacteria > Acidobacteriota > Terriglobia > Terriglobales > Acidobacteriaceae > Telmatobacter. The sequence continues at coordinate 582,613 of CAVTVB010000017.1, read as the reverse complement.
AAATCCGAGGCCGAAGCGGTGCGAGTTGCAGAGACATTGTTGACGGTTCCGATGCCGACGAGTTTTGCATACGTGTCGAGGAGGTGAATTGATACCGCCAATCCGAGATAGCCTTGTCGCCGGCGGATGATGTCGTACTGATACCCGGGCGAGAACGTCAACGAGTTGAGATCGGCGGTTACGGTGGCGCCGGTATGATAGGTCACTCCCTCAAAGGTGACGTCGCGCGTCATTGTTGCAGTCTTCGTGCTGTAGACAGGACTTGCCGCGAAAGTGAAGTGATGCTTCCTTTTGAAATGCCAATCAACGTTGCCCGTAAAGGTCGAGTAGTTGGAGAAATCAAAGTCCTCACCCAAATCGACTGAGACCTTATCCCCTGAGGCGCGAAGACTGCCTGTGGGGTGGGAGAACCACCACATTCCAGTCACGCGCCATTTGTAGTCGTCGAGATCCTCTTTTGCCTGAGCGTGCAGGACCGGTAGGGCGAAGCAGAGGGAAAGTAAAACGATTAGAGTTTTGATTAGTCGGCTTGTTGCAGGAATCATTCGGGTCGGCCTCATGATGAAGAATCGCAGCTTTCTGAGCCATGGAGGTCGATGCGAACAGAGAACTCCACGGCTGAATTTAGTATGAAGAGCAACCGTCGGATGCTTAGAAATAGATTCCAAAACCAAACGTAGGACCGTACATCGTCGGCTCGATGGTCAGCGTCTTTCTCAGAACTGTGTCGGAGTTCTCAAAGTGTAGATATGCGCCACCCATGGTGAGTCCAAAGTGCTTGGCAAATCTCCAGTCGGCTGATGCGGCTGCACCGATATCGAAATCGCTGCCGACTCCGAACCCGCCTCCGTCGAAGTGACCTGTAAAACGCCACTTTTTGCTGAGCTGCTTACGATAGGTCGCACTGAGGATGGGATCCCAGAATCCGGGCTCTCTGCTCACCGATGGATAGGTGTCCAGTGTAGCGGTAAGGTCCAAAGCCATGCGCCTGAAACCAGCGCCAAAACTTAGCCCCTTGTACACATCGCGTTCCACCAGGGCCTGCCCGTAAAGGAAATCCGCGGTCAGAGTGGTTCTCGGGGTGGTTCGCGTGGACGAGAGTCCGGCATAGAGGAATGTGAATGTTCCTGTCCATTTGCCTTTGTAGATTTCCGCGCCTGCGAATGCCGCCCCGTTTAGCGATCCGGATGTTGTACTAGTGGGAACTACCGGACCGCCGCCACCTGGTGGCGAGGGAATCTCAGGAAGGGTCACTCTACTGCTGAAAAATGGAACCCAGGCGTAGACCGGATAGATGATGAACTTCCATGCATTCGGGTCTTTATCCCAATCTGACTTCGTGTTTGCCGGTGGACCAACCTGTGAGTCCGCGTTTGGGGTTTCAAGAACAGTCTCTGTCGCGACCAAACCTGATGAATCTGTCGCGCCGGCGGTCTCGGAACTCGAAAAAATGGATGACTCCGAGGGACCGTCCACTGCCTGCGAGAACAATGAGAGGGAACTGGCGGGGATTACCTCCCGAGCCATCTTGGCGCTCTCGGTACTGTATGCAGGGCCTGCAACCCTCGATTTGGAGGCATCCGGATCGTTTTTTTCCTGGGCGAAGAGAACGGGCAACGCGAGGGACAAGGAAAGCAAAACAGGCAGTGCCCTAGTGAGAGGGTTTCTTGCACGCATCATCTGGGTCGGGCTCCTAAAAGAGATCTCAGCGTCCTCAAACCTAACAGACCCCTTAGGGCGGAGATACTGGCAGAACTAACAGCGGCCGTTTTCGGGTGAGGGTGCGCCTAGCGACGCGATGCCTGTTCTCCGCAAGAGTCACGCGAACTGTCACTTCTGCCAGTTTTCATGCTCGAGGGTCTGTTGTAATTTGGCGGTCACGGGTGGAGGTCGGCGCCCAGTCTGTACCCTTCGGCTGATGACACGTGCGATGCGCCGTTCTGCGAAGCCAATCTTGTGACTTCGGGATGGAAGCCCAATCAAGTTTCTAGATGAAAAAGGAGAAAGCAATGCAGCGAGGATTTCGGATCAGTTTAGCGGTGCTTGGAGTTGCGCTTCTGACTTGTGGAGTCGCCATGGCGCAGGACATCAAGACGCAAGCCATGCCCGGTACAGATTTCTCGAAGTACCACACGTACAAATGGGTAACCGTTGAGGGCGCGAAATATCCAAACCAGATCATGGATGCTCAAATCAAGCTAGCGATTGACGGCCAACTTTCATCGAAGGGGTTGAGCAAGGTGGAGAGTGATCCGGCCGATCTCTACATCAGTTATCAGGTCGCGGTGCAGCAGTCGACGCAATGGAACGCCTATGGGACCGGAGGGTATCGCTGGGGCGGCGGCATGGCTAGCGCGACGCAATCGACGATCAATACCGGCACTCTCGTTCTGGATTTTTATGATCCCGCAACAAAGACGCTCGTATGGACCGGAAGTGCGACCAAGACTCTGAATCCGAGCAGCAACCAGGAAAAGAATCAGAAGAATCTGAACAACGCCATGGCGAAGCTTTTGAAGAACTACCCGCCAAAGTAATTGCGGTGAGAGGGGTCGGGCTGCTGATCACGGCGGTCCCACCGCCTCTGACCCATGGGCGCTAATGCACTGTGACGTGGCTCGAAATTGCTGATGACTGATACGACCTGCCTGCACTCCGATTGAGCGCTTCGTCTCTTCTCCATTTTTGTCAGAACGAAGCGCACGCGAAGAGCGGTTGTGGTGTGCGACGGTAAGCGTGACATCACAGGCATTAAGGCAGCTAGAAATTGATTCGAATTACTTCCCAAGTTTCCGAGTTGTTTTGATCGCCGGCTCAATCAGAAACGGACAGCAATGCTGGAAGGCGAATTCCCCAATTCGACGATCTCGGAAGCGAGCTCTTTGCGGAGCCTCACGATGACCCGGCGATTCCAAGCGCTTATCGCGTCGTGGGCTCGGAAGGCGCAGAAGCTCCAAAAAGAGGCGCACGTTTTCTACTTCGCATTCAAACATCCACGAACGCCATGGTATGCGAAGCTGATTGCTGCATGCGCCGCGTTCTATCTACTGAGTCCCATTCAGATCATTCCAAGCTTCGTTCCGGTTATTGGATTCATGGACGATCTGGTGGTACTGGTTTTGGGATTCAAGCTGATTCAGAAGACGATCTCTCCCGATGTGTTGAAAGAGTGTCGCGAACGAGCGGAAGCCGCAGAAGCCAAACGTAGAGCAAACGACAGTTCGATTACCGACATCGTCGTTTCCGTTACGGTTGCAATTTTGTGGCTCATATCGGGAATTGTTGGTAGTTTGCTGATTGCTTCGTATCTGCGGCGACGGTGATTCGCCTCGCGCGCGGAACCAGTCGAGAGCTGGCTTCAATGTCGTTCCATAATGGGGCAGGTCAACCGAAGCCTGTCACAATTGACAGTTCCCAACTTAGAGCGATCGGACTAGTTTCCTGAGAAGAACGAGACTATCGCTTTCAGGAATATGTTGAGTCACTACCTTTCAGACTAGCAACCTTGAAGCGTTCGGCGTTGCAGGGAAGATAATATGGATTTGATGACTGATTCCACACGGCCCGCGAATGCACCACCGGGTTTTCATCTGCTGGCGAAGCCGAGCGGGTCAACCTGCAACATCGATTGCACGTATTGTTTCTTCCTGTCGAAAGACGCGCTGTATCCGAACGAGAAGCATCGGATGTCAGAGGAGACGCTTGAGGTTTATATCAAGCAACTGCTAGAGGCACATCGCACGCCGACGGTGACGGTGGCCTGGCAGGGCGGCGAACCGACGCTGATGAAGGTCGAATTCTTCAGGCGATCGATTGAACTGGTCGAGAAGTATCGCCGGCCGGGGCAGACAATCGAGCACACTTTTCAGACCAACGGCATTCTTCTTGACGACGAGTGGTGCACGTTTTTCAAAGAACACAATTTTCTTGTGGGCCTGAGTTGCGACGGTCCCCGCGAGATTCACAACACCTACCGGCTCGATCGCGGCAAGCAGGGAACGTTTGACAAGGTGATGAAGGGCTGGCGTTACCTGCGCAAGCACGACGTGGACTTCAACGTTCTGTGCACGGTGAATGCGGCCAACGAGAAACACGGCCGCACGGTCTACCGTTTCTTTCGCGACGAGATGGGTGCAAAGTGGGTGCAGTTCATTCCTATTGTTGAGCGCGCCAATGCTGACACGATCCAAATCGCGAATCTGGGCTGGAGCGAGCAGGCCGACGGCAAGCGCATCCTCTACACACAGTCCGGGAATATGGTGACAAATCGGACTGTCGGCAGCAGGCAATACGGCCAGTTCATGGTGGATATCTTCGAAGAGTGGGTTCGCCATGACGTGGGCGAAGTCTATGTACAACTGTTCGACGTGACGCTTGAGGCTTTCTTCGGACGCCACCTGCTTTGCATCCACGCTCCAACCTGCGGATATGGTCCGGCACTGGAGTACAACGGCGACCTTTATTCTTGCGACCATTTCGTTGAGCCGAAATATCTGTTGGGCAACATCCATCAGAGCAGCCTTTTGAAAATGGTGGCGTCACCCGAGCAGCGCAAATTTGGCGATGACAAGCGCAATCTGCTCACCAACCAATGCCAGAACTGCAAGGTCAGGCATCTTTGCAATGGTGGCTGTCCGAAAGATCGATTTGGCGTCTCGCGCGATGGCGAGGGTGGACACAACTATTTGTGCGAAGGGCTTGAACTGTTCTTCATGCACACGGGCCCGACGATGGCGATGATGGCACAATTGCTGCAAAAGCGCCGCGCGCCCTCTGAAGTGATGGGAATCATCGCTGACCGCGATGCCCAGCAGGCACACAACGCGCTATGTACGTGTGGGAGCGGCAAGAAGTTTCGCAAATGTCATGGCGATCAGAATCCGGAATCGCCGTTCAGCAAGCTAGACGCTTTGACAGCGCCTGTCGAGATCGATACGAACACTGTTGCGGAATCGCCGGTGTAGACGCTCATTCCCAAGACAGACTCAACATATTAATCTGGCTGGCCGACCAGCTTCCCCGTTAGTTCTTCACATCGGCTAAAGAACGTCGAACAGGTTTTGCTCGAAGGAACGCACATGCGTTTCCTTGATGATTGCGCGTCGGAAATTTCATTTGCGCTGGTGGCCGATCTCGTTTGGCCTTCCAGAGAAGGAGCGCCAATGGGCTTCATGTCTGATGATTCCTGACCGTCGCAATTCAGCGGGCCTCTACCCCTCCTTGAAAGCCAGAAACATTTTGATAGTCCGAAACTGCGGACCGCCGCTCCTTGCTTTATCGGAAGCAGTCCGCCGTTTGGCCTGATCACAACTCGACGCAAAGAGAGAGTCGAAGAAGGAGATAAACGATGCCAAACAAGGCGCAGGACGCAGGCAAGAAGGTGCAGGGAACAGCAAAGAAGCCGAACATTCTCGTTATGTGGGGCGATGATATCGGCATTAACAATCTCAGTTGCTACAGCCACGGTGTGATGGGATATCGCACCAAGAACATCGATCGGCTCGCCAAGGAAGGCATGATGTTCACCGACAGCTACGGCGAGCAATCGTGCACGGCGGGGCGTTCAGCATTCATCACCGGACAGAGTGTATATCGGACAGGGCTCTCGAAAGTCGGAATTCCGGCAGCGCCCGTAGGCATGCCAGACAACATTGTCACGATAGCCGCTTGCCTGAAGAATCAGGGCTACGCGACGGGCCAATTCGGGAAGAATCATCTTGGCGATCTCAACAAGTTTCTACCCACTGTGCACGGCTTCGACGAGTTCTTTGGGAATCTTTATCACTTGAATGCGGAAGAGGAGCCGGAGCGGCCCAACTATCCGAACCCAAAAGAATTTCCCAATTTCCGGGAGAAGTTTGGTCCTCGGGGCGTTCTTCGTTGCTGGGCAACCGACAAAGACGACCCAACCGAACAACCGCGATGGGGGCGTGTTGGCAAGCAGAAGATCGAGGATACCGGTCCGTTGACCAAGAAGCGCATGGAAACCTGCGACGACGAATTCGCCGCCGCGGCAAAGGACTACATCAAACGTCAGCACGATGCAGACAAGCCGTTCTTCGTGTGGCTGAATTTCACACACATGCATCTTTACACCCACACAAAGCCGTCGAGCATCGGCCAGGCCGGCCGGTGGCAGTCGCCTTACCACGACACGATGATCGATCACGACAAGAACGTTGGGGACGTGCTGGACTATCTCGACGAACTCGGCATTGCCGACAATACATTCGTGATGTACTCAACGGACAACGGTCCTCACATGAATTCGTGGCCCGATGGAGGGATGACGCCGTTCCGCAGCGAGAAGAACACTAATTGGGAGGGCGCTTTCCGAGTGCCGTTGCTCGTGCGCTGGCCGGGTCAAATCAAGGCGGGGACGATATCCAACGAGATTGTCCAACATCATGACTGGCTGCCGACATTTCTGGCCATGGCCGGGGAGCCGGACATTATCGCGAAGCTCAAAAAGGGAGGATATAGCGCGATTGGACGTCAATTCAAAAACCACATCGACGGCTATAACCTTGTCCCTTACTTGACGGGCAAGGAAAAAGAGAGTCCCCGCAAGATCTTTTTTTACTTCAGCGACGACGGTGATGTGCTTGGCCTTCGGTTCGACAACTGGAAGGTCGTGTTCATGGAGCAGCGATGCCAAGGCACTTTACAGGTGTGGGCAGAGCCTTTTGTCCCGTTGAGGTTGTGCAAGATATTCAATCTTCGAACCGATCCATTCGAACGCGCGGATATCACCTCGAACATCTACTGGGAATGGCTCATTGAGAATTGTTTCATCGTCTATCCGGCGCAAGCGATGGCTGCGGAGTTCATTGGTACCTTCAAGGAATTTCCGCCATCGCAGAAGGCCGCGACGTTCACGCTTGGCGATGCACTCGAAAAGATGTCGTCTTTTGCCACTGGGGGGGGAACGGGCAAGGCGAGTTGAATCGCCATAACGACCGAGGAGCCCGCAAGTTGCGACACGGTCAAATCCCCGGCTATATGCCGGGGATTTGTTTTGAGGGCATGACCCCTGCCGCTGCGCGGCGAATTTCAGTCTACATCTGTTCGTTTTGACAGTTCCCCTCGCCAACACTGCCGCATAGGATTTGTTTCCGGGAATGAACCGCCGTCAGAAGTGAAGACATGTTGCGGCGTTTCGATTCATGGTGGAGTGGCCTATCTCGCGCGGCGCAGCGGAGGAGGTACGCATGCGGCTGACGCTCGGCGATCCGTGAGAGGCAAAAAGCTGCAGGCTTTCACCTGCGGGGCAAGTCGAGGCAAGGTCAACTGCACTTGTTCTTTCAGGAATAGCGCACCTGGCACATTCGATGCAGCGGAGGTATCCGCCCACTGAAGTGCCGCAATCTCTATACCCAACACACGCACAAGGAAGGTACAGAACATGGCTACAAAGAAACCCAACATTCTCATTCTCTGGGGCGATGACATCGGCTGGTGGAATATCAGTTTCAACAGCCGGGGACAGATGGGGTATCGCACCCCGAACATCGACCGCGTCGGCCACGAAGGCGCTGTATTCACTGACTATTACGGCCAACAGAGCTGCACCGCCGGCCGCGCAGCTTTTATCACTGGTCAGAACCCGCTCCGCACCGGCTTGACCAAGGTGGGAATGCCTGGTGCGGATCTCGGCCTTCAGGCAGAAGACGCGACCATCGCCGAAATGCTGAAGCCGCTCGGGTATGCAACCGGTCAGTTCGGGAAGAACCATCTTGGCGACAAGAATGAGTTCCTGCCCACAGTACACGGATTCGACGAATTCTTCGGCAACCTCTATCACCTCAACGCGGAAGAAGAGCCTGAGCTGCCGGACTATCCGAAGGATCCCGCATTCCTCGCGGCCTTTGGTCCCCGTGGTGTGATGCATTCCTTCGCAACCGAAACCGACGATACGACGGTTCAACCGCGGTGGGGCAAGGTTGGCAAGCAGAAGGTTCAAGACACAGGTCCGCTCACCAAAAAGCGCATGGAAACGATCGATGAAGAGATCACGTCAGCCGCGCTCAGTTGGATGGAGAAACAGGTCAAGGCCGACAAACCGTTCTTCCTCTGGTACAACTCGACTGCCATGCACTTCCGCACCCATGTTGCGGCGAAGAATATCGGCAAGAGCGGTCAGGATGAGTACAGCGATCGTATGGTGGTGCACGACGAACAGATTGGAATGATGCTCGATAAGCTCGATGAACTGGGCATCGCCGATAACACCATCGTCATGTATTCGACCGACAACGGCCCTGAGAACGATACCTGGCCGGATGGCGCGAACTCCCCCTTCCGCGGGCAGAAGGACACGAACTTTGAGGGCGGTTGGCGGGTTCCGTGCTTCATGCGCTGGCCAGGCAAGATCAAGCCGGGAACTGTCTTCAATGACATCGTCTCTCACCAGGACATGTTGCCGACTCTGCTTGCGGCGGCAGGAGATCCGGATGTAAGCAAGAAGCTCCTGACTGGATACAAGGCTGGGGACAAGACCTTCAAAGTGCATATTGACGGTTTTAACGTGCTTCCCTACCTTACCGGGGAGGCGAAGAGGAGTCCGAGAGAGTATTTCTTCTACGTCAGCGATGATGGCGGCATCATGGCAGTGCGCGTCGGCGACTATAAGCTGACGTTTGCAGAGCAGCGTGCAACGGGAACCATGGAACTTTGGGCTAATCCGTTCACGTCGCTTCGTGTACCGCACATCTTTCACCTGCGTCGCGATCCGTTTGAGCGCGCCGATTTCAATTCAAACACGTACTGGGATTGGATTGTGAATCATGTGCCTCAGCTCTATCAGTGCCAGGCGATCGTGGCCGCGCAGATCCAAAACTATATCAATTACCCGCCGCGCCAGAAGGCGGCGTCGTTCAACCTGGATGGCGTAATGCGCCAATTGGACGCGGCTGCAGATTCCAAGAAGCTGGCGGCGCAAAAGGCGGCGGCAGCCAAGCCCGAGCCGGTAACCAAGTAAGAGCAATCTTTCGAGGGAGGGTCGAGAGGCCTCTCCTCGCAAAGAAACAGTTGAAGGCAGAAACCCACTTTCCCCGGCGCGAGCCGGGGAGTTTTTTGCTAGTGACATTGGTATGAAGGGAGATCGAATGCGAGCCTCCTGTCCGCTCGCACTGTCACAAATGACAGTTATCCAACGGCTCCCTGGTGTGGTCCAGTAACAGTGGAAAAACATGCGCCGGGTGCGAAGTTCTGAGGTTAGGCGCGCGCGACTTGGTGCATAGAGGAATGAAGATGATCAGGACCTTCGCGAAGCAGTTCTTGTCAGCGGCAATGTGCTTTCTGCTTGTGCTCACGACAGCGCCGTTTGAAGCGGGCGCGCAACAGCCAGCACAGCAACCGGCACAACAGCCACCCGCCGGGTATTCAGGACAAGGCGCTCCATTGACGGCGGAAGAAATACAAGGGCTAGTCGCACCAATCGCGCTTTATCCTGATTCGCTGGTGGCCCAAATTCTTGGAGCTGCGACGTTTCCGGATCAGGTGGACGCCGCCGCCGGATGGCTCAATCAGAATTCGAATCTCACCGGCAACAATCTAATGAAGGTTGTTGACCAGCAGCCGTGGGATCCGAGCGTGAAGGCTCTCACCCAGTTCCCCTCGGTACTCGACAACATGGCGAAGAATTTGAGTTGGACGTCGTCATTGGGTGAGGCTTACCACACGCAGGCTGGCGACGTCATGACGGCAGTCCAGACTTTACGGGCCAAAGCACAAGCTGCCGGCAATCTGAAATCAGGCTCGCAGATCACGGTTGTGCAACAGTCACCGCAGACCATCGTGATTCAGCCTACGAATCCTCAGGTGGTCTACGTTCCGACTTACAATCCGACGGTTGTTTACGGGTATCCGTACGTGACTCCGGGCTATAGCGCCGCCGCTGTGGCGACGACCGCCGTGGTTGCGTTTGGAGTCGGCATCGCGGTAGGAGCGATGATGAGCGGGGGCTACGGCTGGGGTTATAGCAGCTGGAATTGCAACTGGCACAGCACGACTGTCGTGTATCACGGGGGCTCTTACTACGGGAATGCCGCGTGGCACGGAGGCTATTACGGTTCAAGTGCTTCTGCTTACGGTCCGTACGGTTCCGCTTCCGCAAGCAGAGGGTATAACCCGTCGACCGGGACCTATGCGCGCGGCGCATCCGCATCGAACGCTTACGGCTCCGTAGGCGCGGCTCAGGCATACAACCCAAGAACCGGGGCATCCGCGTCAACAGTGCAAGGTTCCAACGCGTACGGAAGTTATGGAGCCTCGACGGTCTCCAAGAACGGAAACACAGCTTACGGGCAGCACCAGACAACTGCGAACGGAACCACCGGGCAAGTTCAAACTTCCAACGGCGGCTCAGCTTACGGTGCATCGGGAAAGTACGGTAATAGCGCCGCTGCAGCTCAAACCGCGAATGGCAATAAGTACGCGTCGGTGAATGGGAACACCTACAGCAACACTGGGAGTGGGTGGAATGGAAATTCGAACAACACTCAGAAATCCACATCCAGCTACTCAGGGCAGAGTTCTGCGGCTGCCAAGGGATACGGCGGCCAGGAGAAGAGCACCTCATCAGCATGGGGCGGCGGCGGTGGCGGCGGATGGCAGTCCCGCTCCGAGAGCGCTCGCGGAGCGTCAAGCATGGGTGGCGGCGGTGGCTGGGGCGGTCGCGAAGGCGGCGGTGGGGGCAGGCGCAGGTAAAAACGCAAAACCAGTCTGTGCGGTAGATACGAAGTTTGACCAACCGCGTCGTGGCTTCTTTAACAGTTGAAGTTCCTGGAGATTTGGTATGTCGCTTAATATCCGCAAGGTCTCTTTTTCCACCTGGATAATGATCATGGGATTGCTCGTCCTTTTTGTCTCCTGCAAAAAGGCCGATGCACCCTCGTACAAGGTATTTGCAAATCCAGAGGATGCCGGCAACGCACTCGTGCAGGCCGGAAAGTCGGGCGATCAAAACGAGGTGCTGGCAGTTTTCGGGCCGGAGTCGAAGAAGATCATCTACTCAAGCGACCCTGTGCAGGACAAGGTTGCAGCGGACGCGTTTATTAAGGGGTATGGCGTGATGCATCGCTGGCGGAAGATGCCCGACGGTTCGCAAGTCCTGTTGGTCGGGGCCGATAATTTTCCATTTCCGATCCCGCTGAGAAAGACTGCCACCGGACAGTGGTTCTTTGACGCGGGAGCCGGCGAAGAGGAGATTCGACGGCGGCGCGTGGGGCGCAATGAACTCGCAGTCATGGACGTCTGCATGGCGCTGGTGGATGCGCAGTACGAGTACATATCGCAACCTCGCGACGGCACAACAAAGCAATTTGCGCAGAAATTCATCAGTGATGCCGGCAAAGAGAACGGTTTGTACTGGGCTTCGCCCGCAGGACAGCCTCAAAGCCCGCTTGGACCGCTGGCGGCTTTCGCAACCGCAGATGGATACACGGTGAAGCAGGATGCGCACGTACCTTTCCATGGGTACTTTTTCCGCATTCTCACCAAGCAAACGAGCAATACTCCGGGGGGCGCGAAGGACTACATGGCCGATGGAAAGATGGTTGGGGGGTTCGCCTTTGTTGCTTATCCGGCTGATTATGGCAATACGGGAATCATGACGTTCATCGTGAATCAGGATGGAGTGCTGCTTCAGAAAGATCTGGGCAAGACTACGGCTGAGACGGCAACGGCGATGAGCGCGTTCGATCCTGATCAGTCCTGGAACCTGGTTGGGGATTAGAACAGAGCGTCTCTGTTTCGATGAAGATCTGCGGTGCCAAGCCCTCCCCGGCGACCGCAGGGTAAACCTGCCGGAGTAGATTCTTAATCTACTCCGGCATCGTTTTGTCTCCAATGTCACTCCGCACCGCACTCGTACTGACCTGCCTCACATCCTCTGAAACAGGACGTCGCAGGGCGCAATCGCAGCAACGCCATCCCGGAGAATTCCGGAATGGCGTTGATGAAGTTCTATGGAATGCAGATTGCCGCACAGGACTCAGCGGTTCAGTGAAGACTTAGACGTGCGCGTAATTGGAATTCTGGACCGCGACTTTCAATTGCTTTTCCACTCCATCGATAACCATGCTATCGATGTGATTCGTTCCATCGGGCAGCTTGCTGTATTGCACGGTCAGATTCATCGCATCTTTTGGGTCGTCCATGTAGGAAGCGATCTGAACGCGGACGATTGATTTCTGTTCCTTGTCGAAGACCAGTGTCATCGAATCGCCGGGTTTCAGATAGTTCTTGATTACAAGCTGGACCTGGCTTGGGGAACCCGCAACCGGACTCAAGGCGATGTTGCCCTGGGCGGCGGCCTGCTGAATCAGGGCGGGGTCTGGCGGCGCGTATTGCTGAGCAAGAGCCTTCATATCTCCGCCATACTCTTTGAACTCATCGGTTTTCTTGGCGACGATCCGTTGTTTCATGCGACCGCCGCTTGGGGGAGCTGCTTCGGTGGGCGGATCCAGTGAAGTTTTCTGCGGCTTGCCGTCCGGCCCGAGGCGTACCTGATAGTGCTGAACTTTCTTCACGTCGCCTTTTATGCTGATGGTGTCCTGCTCATTCCAGCTATAAGACATCAGTGCCTGCTTGTTTTTAGCGGACGCTGCCTTGATTTCTGCGATTCGTTGCTGCATTTCGGGACTTTGTGCATTGGCGGTGCCAATGAATCCTGCGAGTGCCCCCAGGACCAGTAGGGACGGCAGTGCGGTATTCATGCTGCGCTGGACTGTTCTGTTCATATTTCCTCTCACGATCCGTTCTGTAACCTGGACAATTGTTGTCCTGACCTGCTCAGGCAATCCGCGCCAAAAAGCCTCTGGCGTTCAATCCAAGTGCATCATGGCGTGCGGGTGGTTTGAAACTGTCAGTAGTTACAGCCGCGCGGAAATGCAGCTTGTGTCCGTTAACTCGAGACAAATCCAGCTTTTCGTCGGCCGATAGGACCAGCACTGCATTTCTTAAACGGATCCTGCGCTGGGGAGGTCGCAACCAGTCTGCTGTTACTCTGGAATGCGCATGACGAATAGCGAACATCCCGAAGGCCTCGGCATATCAGAAGAAGTCCAGAGCTTCTATGAGCGTTATCCCTATCCTCGTCCGGTCGATGATCTTGGCAATTATGGACGCGTTTGGAACGACCCTCAGAAACGCATGGCGGAATTTCATCTGTTTTGGCCCAACCGATCGTATCGGGAAGGTTTTTCGATTCTTGTTGCCGGTTGTGGGACGTCGCAGGCGGCGAAGTATGCAATGCGATGGCCCGAAGCGGAGGTCGTCGGAATCGACTTCAGCACGACGAGCTTGCGCAGTACAGAAGATCTAAAACGAAAGTACGACCTTAAGAATCTGCATGTGCAGCAGTTGGCAGTCGAGCGAGCGGGCGAGTTAGAGAAGCGGTTCGATCAAATCATCTGCACTGGGGTTCTACATCATCTTGCAGACCCCGATGCCGGTTTGAGCGCTCTGCGCAACGTGCTCAAACCAGACGGGGCGATGCACCTCATGGTATATGCGCCTTACGGTCGAACCGGAGTTTACATGCTGCAGGAGTTCTGCCGGCGGCTCGGTATTTCCGCATCCGATGATGCGATTAGGGACCTCGTTGCTGCGCTAAGGGTGCTGCCGACAGGACACCCGCTGGAGACCATCTTGCGCACGGCGCCGGACTTTGGAAATGAGGCGGAACTTGCAGATGCTCTGCTGCATCCGCAGGACCGAGCGTATTCCGTGCCGCAGTTCTTTGATTTTCTTAGCCGAGCTGAGTTGGCGTTCGGACGATGGACCCGGCAGGCGCCGTACAGTTCAAGGTGTGGTGTGATCGCAAGCCTTCCCCAGGCTGAGCGGCTGGCGGAGCTTCCGCTGGAGGAGCTTTATGCGGCGGTCGAGCTTTTTCGCGGCACGATGGTTCGTCACAGTGCTGTTGTTTATCGAGACGAGGGCTCCGCCGCCTTTCAAAAGATAGATTTCTCTGGGACCGAATGGCTGGAGTATGTACCTATCCGAATCCCAGATACGATCTGTGTGCTTGAGCGATTACCGCGGGGAGCTGCCGGGGTTCTGATCAATCGGGCCCACACGTTTAGAGATCTGTTTCTGCCCATCACAGCGCTGCAAAAGCGGCTGTTCGACGTGGTCGATGGCAGACTTAGTATCGGGAAGATTGTGCAGGCCGCCTCTGCCTCTTCGGAGCGAGCCGAAAACGTCGAGGCTGCGTGTAAGTTCTTTGAGCAGCTTTGGTGGCAGGATCAAGTGGTTTTCGACACTTCGAGGCACCAGTAAGTTCCACATGAATGGCAAGGAACCGAACTTCGCTTTCAGGGTTTTCGCCCGGGAAAAGATTTCGTAGGGAACTGAGTTCTCCGAGCCTTGTGCGCAGGAATGCCGCGCTGGTTGTCTAGTTCAGTCCCTCTTCCCGCTAAAAGAAAGAATGTTGCAGCCTGTTCATTTTGACAGTAGGCACTCGGCTGCCGGATGGGTAGCATCCCTCAAGAGGTGAAACGCCGCTGGTGAAAGTGCGCTTTGATTCGGTCGATTTGACCTAAAGTGCCTGGTGCCTGGCTCGCGGTAACCCGAGTTTCAGAGAAAGCTGGGATTTGAATATGAGACCGATTTTTGCCGCAACATTACTGTCGCTTGCAGCCCTTCCTTACGTTTCCGCAGCTCAGAGCAGTCAGACTCAGAGTGTTGATTCTTATATTGAGTCAATCCGTGCGGATGCCAGGGCAGACAAGACTGCGATTATTACCGCCGGGATGCAGTTCAACGATCAGGATGGCAAGGCGTTCTGGCCCGTGTATCGGAAATACGAAGCCGACCTAATGACGGTCAATGACAAGCGGGTGGCTCTTATCAAGAGCTATGCTGAAAAGTTTGGTTCCTTGACCGACGCCGACGCAAAAAACATGATCGACCAGAGCCTCGATTTTGAGTCGAGCCGCGCGGACCTGAGGAAGAAATACGCAAACGAGTTTTTGAAAGCCGGTCTCGCACCTTTGACAGTTGCGAAGTTTCTTCAGTTGGAGCATCGCCTGGATCTGCTGGTTGATCTCGAGATAGCCTCGCAGCTTCCGCCGATGTTGATCCTGCCGGCTACCCCGGCTACCAGCAAGTAGCTTTTAGAACCTTTCCGCCGTGTGACAAGGCGCGGCGGAAAGGGATTCCAGTGCGGTCTGTTTGGCAGGAGAGTGACGTTGGAGTTACCCGGATCTTCTACTGAAACGCGCTTTGCGTCAGAGTGGTGCGATGGGTTTGGCTACCAACGAAGTGTCTTTTGTAGGACCTGTGCAAGGAGTTTGAGATGAGTCCGGTAAAGTGGCCGCGAGTCCTGATCGAAAGCGATCAGCTGCTCCTTTCAGAGGAGTATGCAAGGCTCTTGCAGCCGGAGTTTCAAGTAGTTGGAATCCTGGCTGGCGAGCCGGCTCTTCTGGCCGCTGTTCAGGAGCTTAAGCCGGACGTCATCATTTTCGACGTTGGCGAGAGCTGGAAGAGCGGCTTGGAGACGCGTGGACAGATCAAGAAGCTGACCCGAATGGTCCGCTTCGTATATTTGTCAACGACCATCGATCTTGCGATTGCGTCCGAGACGCTTCGAAGCGGCGTCTCCGGGTACCTGCTGAGATCCTGCTATGAGACAGAGCTTTTGAATGCTATCCGTGAGGTGCTGAAAGGCAAGCGCTACATCTCCGCATTGATCATGGATGCCGTGGCTGAGTCGTCTCTCGAGACGAACCATTCGCACCTCAGCCGGGAGAGTTTAACGGGTCGGCAGCGCGAGGTTCTCAAGTTGTTAGCGGAAGGCAGAACGATGAAGGAAATCGCCTATGTCCTAACGCTGACGCCTCGGACGGTGGCGTTTCACAAGTACAAGCTGATGGAGCGCCTGGGACTGCAGACCAACGCCGATTTGATCCAGTATGCGATTCAGGAGCATATCGTCTCGCCGCGATCGTAGCGGAGTATCTGGCGTTCAGGGTGTCGCGGCAGAGCGGGCAATTCGGCGAGTCATTCTTACCTGAGTGGCGCTGATACAAAGACTCGGTGTGACAACACGGATTGCAGAGCCAATCCAAGATCCTCATTCATGCGCGGCTTGGTTACGTAGGCCCGGCCTCCGGCTCCGATCGCAGCCGTCACGAAGTCAGGATCTTCGTGGACGCTGAGGAAGATGATTTCTCTCGCATAGCCTTGCTCTCGCAATCGTTGAGCGATCTCGAGGCCGCTGCGGTTCCCCATTGAGATGTCAAGAATGACGACATCAGGGTTTAGGCTTGCCACTTCAGAACAAACTGCATTTCCGTCGGAGATCTTGCCGATGACTTCATAGTCGGATCGGAGCATGTTGCTGACATGGTCCAGGATCTCGGTACTATCATCGACGAGCAAAATGCGAACGCGGGACCGCTTTGCGGCTTGGCTTCCGAAGGCGTCCACCGTAATTTCGAGCTTTAAAAAGCGGGTACTGGACATGAGCCTTCCTCAGAGAACTGAGCATCCGCTCCTTATTCAATCAGGACTCTAACCTTGCATCGATGTGCTGACTACTGTCAGAAGTAACGGTTCAGTCAAAATCTGAGAATCGCTTCTCAAAGAAAGTCGATCGCATCGATTGAGCAAGTCACACCCCTGGTCTTGTAATCGGGCGGTTACTGAGGGGCAATTTTTGACTGTCAGTTTTGACAGCAGATCCTTGGTCCGTAGGAGCAGGCGGTGCAATCGGCGATAATGTTCGCACCTGAAAGTCGCTGAGCAGCAGGGATCTTACTTCGAACCACGTTTCCTGGCAAAAGGTCGCAATGAAAGTGCAATCCGACGTTCGGCTCCCCCGCTCGGCAACTCCCTTTAGTCGGATTGGCAGCAACTGGCCCAAGTCCAGTCGGGGACTTGTGATCGCATTCCTCCTTCTCGCCGCCGCTTCTTCCTGGGGTGCGCCAATTACACGGCCGGTCAGGGTGCTGATGCTGTACTTCGGAGGCAGAGATTCACTTGCTTTGGACAGATTTCAGGTCGGCATCCGAACCGAACTGGAGCAAGATCTGGATGCTCCAGTCACGATCTATACGGAATCTTTCGACGAGGAGGGGTTAGGTCGAAGTCCGTTATATGGCGCCGCGATGGAACAATTCCTGCGCAAGAAGTATTCGGAGCGGGAGATCGACATTGTCGTACCCATCGGGGAATATCCGCTCGAATTCATTCAAGCCAGGCGGAAAACGCTCTTTTCAAACGCCAAGCTCCTCTATCTGAGCATAGGAATGCCACCGCGAGAGTCAGTTCCCAATGCGACCGGCATGGTGATGCCAATCGATATCGGTCAAACGATCGAGATTGCGCTGACGCAAAACCCAGGGACCCGGCATTTGTTGGTGATCGCAGGGGCGACCGCTGTGGATCACGGTCTTGCCCAACTTGCTCTGGGAAGCGCGCAGAACCTGCTGGAAAAGCACAAAGAGGTCGTTCTCCAGACCCTCGCCCCCGGTAGTCTCGCAGAGAATTTGAAGGCGGTAGCAACTTTGCCGCCGGACACGGTCTCCGTCTTTGTTAGTTATTTTGGAGACTCTACCGGCGAGACCTTTGTCGGGGCGCGCATTCTCCCCAATTTTTCGGCCGCTTCAAACCGGCCCATGTATGGTTGGCCTTCGATCTACCTAGGCAGGGGAATCGTCGGTGGAAACCTTCTTGATATGGAGGGGAACGGAGGAGCATTCGGGAAACTGATCGCGCGGGTGGTCCGCGGAGAAGACCCGAGAATAATCCCATTAATGAACGGCGATCTGTCTAAAAACGAGTTCGATGGAAAGCAGATGAAGCGCTGGGGCATACCCTTGCACACGGTTCCCCCGGGCAGTAATGTGATCAACCGAGAGTTTACAGTTTGGGAACTCTACAAGTGGCAGATCCTTGGGCTGATCGGCCTCGTGCTTCTCGAAGCGATTCTTATTTTGAGCTTGTTCAGGCTGACGATTAACCAGAAGCGCCAAACCAGTAATCTCGCGTATCGGCGGAAAGTCCAGGCTTTAATCGCAAACTGTGCGGCGGCTTTCATCAATCTCCCAGGAGAGTTAGTCGACAACGAAATTGAGATTTCATTTCAGGAGGTACTCGGGTTCTTCGGCCTTGATCGAATCAACCTCTTTGAATTCAATCCGGGAGTGGGAAAGCTCAGGCTGTTGTGCACTCGTGGCACGGTTAGTTCACCACCGCCGGCGGAGGACATAGATGAAGATCAGATGCCTTGGTTCACGGGCCAGTTACGACAGGGAGAGCCGGTATTAATCAGCAGTCTCGCCGACATGCCGCCAGAGGCGATGGCGCTGAAGGATTACCTGAAGGGCAACGGTATCCTTTCATTCGCTGCATTTCCGCTGATGCGCGGCAAGGTTCCCTATGCCTCCATCAGCTTTTCCACCGTTCGAAACAGTCTCACGTGGGAGGCTGATCTTGTTGCGGCTTTGTCCACTATTGCCGATATCTTTGGTAGCGCTCTGGAACGCAAAACAGCGGAAGAGGCGGCCGGCATAAGTCGCGACCGTCTGACCGGAATCGTGGAATCTGCGATGGACGCGATCATTGCGATCGACAGCGATCAGCGCATCATGGTGTTCAATGCGACGGCGGAGAAAATGTTCGCGCTGCTCCGCTGATGAAGCGTTAGGGCAACCTCTTGAGCGCTTCATCCCTGAGCGTTTGCGCGGTTTCCATCGCGAGCATGTAGCACGGTTCGCAGAAGCAGGAGTGACGAATCGCTCGATGGGCGGTCTGCGTCCCTTGATTGCGCTGCGGACCAACGGGCAAGAGTTTCCCATCGAAGCCTCGATATCGCAAGTCAAGGTTGGTGGATCGCCATCTGTTCACGGTGATCATTCGGGACGTTACTGAGCGCCAGCAGGCGGAGAAGAAGCTGCGCGAGAGTAACGAACTGAGCCTATCCATTCTCCAATCGCTAAGAGAGCATTTAGCAGTGCTCGATTCCGAGGGCGTGATCGTTGCGACAACTGCTCAAGGTCCTGAGTTCATCCCGATGAACGGGATGGACACGCGAGAGCTTCGCGTCGGGTGATAACTATCTTGCGACGTGGAAGGCCGCGGCAGAGGCCGGAGACCAGGACGCGGTGACGGCGCTGGAGGGAGTTCAAGCGGTCTACGATGCAAAGGTAAGGTTCTTCGAAATGGAATACCGATATGAATCGGGAATAGGCATCCGCTCATTTCTGATATCGGTGACTCCGCTGAGAACATCAACCAAGGGAGTCGTGATTTCGCAAGAGGATATCACGCTGCGCAAGCGACACGAGGAGGCTATCCGGGAGCTGAGTGGTCGCCTGATCAACGCCCAGGAGCAGGAGCGATCCCGCATCGCTCGCGAGTTGCATGACGACATCAACCAGCAAGTGGCGATGCTGGCGATCGAACTGCAGCAGCTGAAGTCTTCGCCGCCGGGTGAATTGCAGGAAAGGAACGAGCGGATCGATGCCATCTGGAAGAAGACTCATTCGCTGTCACTGGACATCCAGCGCCTTTCGCATCAACTTCACTCATCCAAGCTCGATCATCTGGGGATTGTGGCAGCCTTGCGCGGATTATGCAATGAGATCTCGGCACAGAGCAGGATTGAGATTGACTTTCAATTCCGGCAGGTTCCGGTTCTGGATTCCGATGTTTCGCTGAGCATCTTTCGAGTGGCCCAGGAGAGCCTGCACAACATAACGAAACACGCCCAAGCCCGAAAAGTGCAGGTGGAGTTGTTGGGAACGGGCAACTCGGTCTTGTTGCGGGTGTCGGATGATGGCATTGGATTCAATCCCAATGCGCCTGAACATAAGGCAGGTCTTGGGATGATCAGTATGAGGGAACGAATTCGATCAGTGGGCGGAGATATATCTTTCTCTTCCACGCCATCGATGGGAACACTAGTTGAAACGAGGATTCCTGTGTTGCAGGAATCGGGCGCCGCTGTGACCATTTCTTAGTCAGGTACTCGGCGACGCCGATTTTCACCTGCGTTCTATTTGACCTAATTAACGCCGGGCGTTCCCTTCCAGTCGATCACATCAACGAGCTTCCAGGGGTTTTGGGTGAGATCCCATTGCAGTTGGCCCGTGCTATCGAGAGTGAGCTGTGCGGCGGGATATACAACGCCTGTGCTCTTGCTCTTGTCCTGGTCGTTGATTTCGATGATGCCTGCGGTGAGATTGAACGACTGAGACTGAGTGTCAAAGTAGGCTTCACTGAATCGGAGCTGGCGATTCGTCACAAAAACGATCTTCCGACCTGTAGGCGTGGGAACCATTTTGATATAGGAGCAGTCGTAGCCCAGTGTCCCAGTGATCTCAACATGGCCTACCGCCTTCATCTTTTGAAGCGCGTTGACCAATCCCTGGTTCTGGCCTTTTTCATATGCCTGCACCAGAACCTGCCTTTCTGCAGGAGTCGAGAACTCATAGATGTTGAGGGTCACGCCAATATTGGCGCCCATTTGAGTGCCTGTGCCCATCGCTTGCGCTTCGATCGTTTCATACTTTTCTCTTGCGAATCCGGGCAGGCTGCTCGCCATGAAGAGGCCGGTCACAAGGCCTGCGCCAATCATGACCTTTGCGATTCTTAGTTGTCCGCGCATCTTTTTTCTCCGATCTGGTGGTTTTGCGTAGCGTTATCGAATTCTTTGCACGCTCTAGCAACTGGGGTTTTCAATCCGTTTGGTCACATTAATGAGCCAACGTTGAGGACACAACTGTTACAAGTACCAGTCCGAGGCGATTCTCAAGGACTTGGCGGCTGGGAATAATCGGCAGGTGAGCTGTCGAAGCTTCCTCCCAAAGCCAGATGGAGGTTGATGCGATTGGCCAGTTGCGCATTGCGCAATTTGATAAGCTCTGCCTGGCTCTGAATCTGGCTTTCCTGTAGCTGCAGAACCGACAGGAGATCCATGCTTCCTGCCTTGTACTGCAGGCTGGCCACCCGGACAGCGTCGCCATGGTCGCGAACCGCGCTTTCAATGTACGGAAGACGCTTGGCCAGCAATCCTTCATTTGTGAGCGCCACTTCCACCTCGCCAAAGGCTTTCAGCGACACATTGCCAAAACTCGCGACGGATTGCTCCTGTTGTGCCGTCGCGATTTTGATCTGCGCTCGTAATGCTCCTCCCTCGTAGACAGGCAGGACCATTCCGATGGCGCTGTGAATCAACCAGGGATTGAGACCCAGCACAGAAAGCAGGGGATCACTCAGGCGCCCTCCCTCAATATTGAGCGTGAAGTTGGGAAGCAGCGCCAACCGAGCAGCCTCTTCCGTGCGGAATGCAGCAAATACCCGGTGCTCAGCCGCCACAATGTCGGGTCGCCTTTCAAGTAGCGATGAAGGTTGACCCGGGTTCAACGGAGGCGGCAGAGGAGTGAACGCGGTTGCCACCTCAAGTTGAGCTGATGGATACCGTCCAATGAGCAACTCCAAGGTGCGCCGCGCCTCGCTGTCGACACCTTGTGCAATTGCAAGTTGGCTTTGTGCTTCGCTAAGCTGGAAACCCGCTTCCGCCACGTCGAGATCCGCAACTTTTCCCGCAGCTCTCCTCACTTTCACCAATTCGAGAAGCTTTGCGTATATGTCAACGCTTTGCCGGGTCAGCGCGAGCAACTGACGAGCCTCGACTGCCAGATACCAACTCCTGGCGGTGGTCGCGGCTATTGATTGCCGCGCAAACGCATAGTCAAGGGCGATGGCCTCGTAGTTCTCTTCGACAGCGGCGCGCTGGGAGCGGACGCGACCCCAGACATCGATTTCCCACGCGACCTCCAGGAGTGCTGTGCTGCTTTGAATTTGCTCGGTCTTGTCTGAGTCGGTGGAAAGCGTACTAGCGCCCGTGAGAGGTACATGAACGAGTGGCCTGAGTTTTGCACTGGCGACAATCACGTTTTGATGGGCTGCCTCAACCCTTGCCGCCGACTGCCGTAGGTCGAGGCTGTTTGCAATGGCTTCGGAGACGACGTGATCAAGACCAGGGTCTTTGAAAGACTTTACCCAGTCACCAGCAACACTCCCGGTATTCTGGCTAGCGCTCCAAGTCGATGGCAAGGGCGTAGCTTTTGGCAGTGCCTGATCGACAATCGCAGGGTGTGAGGGTGGCTTGTGAAGCGCACACCCACAGATTGTAATTCCCACCGCACTTACGATCACGCAGCGCAGCGACGAGATGAAGGTTGGTCCGATTCCCGGACGATTGTTCGGCGCTGAGTTGATGGAAGGTTTCATCAGAATGGCATTGGGTAAAGCCAGTTGAACCACGAGTGCATGCGAATCGTGATTTTCCGAACGACGGCGAAGCCACCTTTACCCGCATAAATGGCCGCTGCGCCTTGCGCGCCAATCGGAAGCCCAACCTTGGCGGGATTGTTGAGATAGATCTTTACAGCAAACTCCCCTTGAGGCTTCATCGGATCTGCTGGATAGAACTTCGGGATGATGTCACTGGGAAGGTATTGTCCTTCTCCGTTCGCCCACCAGACGCTGTCCACTTTTCCCTGGAAGATCTGGCCGGGGTAAAGGTCCAGGGCCACTTCAACTGGTTGCCCGACCTTCACATACTTGAGATTCTGCTGAGTGTAGCTAGCCAGCAAGTAGCGGTCGTTGTCCACGATGAAGGAGGCGATTCCGCCGACACGGACGATGCCCGCGACCATACCCGGCTGAACCTGGAGATTTACGATGTAGCCGTCATCCGGCGCCACCATGAGGGTGTTGTCGAGGTAATAGCGCGCTAGCTCAAGTTGAGCTTTTTCGCTGGCAATCGTCGCTGATGCCTGCTTTTGTGCAGCTTCACTTTCCTTCAGCTGGGCAGTAGCGATGGCCACCGTGGTGTTGACTCCTTCCCACTGCGACTGGTACTTCAGACGCGAGCGTTGCGCGTCGGCTGTAGCTTCCAGCACAGCTGCCTCGTCGGCGTTCATTTGCGCTTTCCACTTTTGAGCATCTTCTTCCGGCCCAGCGCCGTTATGAGCCAGACCCTGGGAGAGCTGTTGTTGATACTTCGCATATTCCAGTTCGCTCTTTGTCCTAACAACCTTCTGTTCGGCCGAATCAAGGTCTGCTTTGTACATGAGCACATCCTGATTCGCAGAAGCGAGCTCTGCCTTCAACTGTTCGACCTTGTACCCCGACGACTCAACACTCGCGGAGGCAGCTTCAATCTGCGCTTCCAATTGCCGAACCTGGTATTCATAGGGGCGGCGGTCGAACTGGAACAGTGGCTGGCCTTTCTTGACGGGAACATCGGGTTGAACCAATACGGCACTCACAAGCGTCGGCTCAGGTAGCCGCGGCACGAGTTGAATCGTATGCTGAACGACCTTCAAGTTTGACGAGTATGGAGCGACGAAGCGAACGCCGACAACAAAGGTGAGCAATAAATGGACGACAAAGAAGAGGCTGAGAACTCCCCACGTCGGCGTCAACTTGAGCCATTTGAATTTGAAGAAAACCAGCCAGACAAATAGACCGAATATAAACGTGATAAGGAAAGCGAACATCATAAGGTTGAGTCCGAGGCAGGAGGCTTGGCCGTAGCGTTAGACGTCGACTGTTCAGAACCTGGCTGCTTCCCTGCGCCCGTCCGCCCGGTCAGTCGCGCCAACTCCTCTTGAATGTTTTCGCGCTCTTGTTTTGGGAAATAGCGAATATCGACGACGTTAGTAGGCTTGAATGCCCACATGAAGGCCTGCATCCACGGTATAACCGCCAGGAAGCCCAACCATCCCATGATGTTGATGGCATCGGCGTCGGGGTGTTTGCGCGCAATTGCGATCCGCCCTGGCAAACCGAGCACTAACACGGCCACAGTGAGGAAAGCGGCGACCAGGGCAAGAATCACCAAGAAAGTCAGATAGTCCCAAACATCCAAATCAAAACCGAGCATATTACTTACCCAACTAACCTGCTCCTAGCAACTTCATCGGGAAGCAGATGAGAGCTGCAGGCGTCTCAAAATGCCATATCGAGCTCTGAAATCGACTTGAGCCTTCGACGGACCAACGAGAACGATCGCAGTCAGTTCAATCGGATTGCGATTTAATGGCAACTGTCATTTCAAACAGTTCGTGGGAAGTTCGAGTTATTCTTGTGGGACACCACCTTGGGTGGGAGTGATTCGCCCCCTTGCGGATCAATGGTCGCGGGTCTTCGTTCAACTCCTCCGACCTGTCAAATCTGACAGATGTGGAGAGGTTCAGAGGTCTATAAGGTGTAGGTCTATGGAGCGCTCTGTTACTGGGAGGAGTGCCTGGAAATGGCCGATTCCAAAGATAATCAGCAGGGTGCGCTGGAGGCAAGGCACCGAATTTGGTGAGCCGTACAAAGAGATTGCTCAAAAGGAGAATTGGTAATGACTCTCAATTCGAAGCGGTTCAGATTGGTCCTGGCTAGTTTCATAGCTCTCGCAATGGCGACTGGCGTTCAGAGGGCGATTGGCGAAGACGTGGCGCACGCCGTAAGTGGAGTTGTGAAGAGCGTCGATAAAGATTCAAAAACCTTTGTTGTCAAAGCCTCCGACGGCACCGAACATACGTTCAAGTGGACGGAGAAGACTACGGTAAAGGGCGCCAAAGACACCGGCAAGGGTGTGGCTGAAGGCAGCGAGGATGCTGCGAAGGGAACCGCCAAGGCCAGCGAGGACGCGGCCAAGGGAACAGCAAAAGCCAGCGAGGGTGCGGCCAAGGGAACCGAAAAGGCCGGCGTCGAGACTTATCTTGGGGCCAAAAAAGGATCCGTAGTCACCGTGAAGTACACGGAAAAAGCCGGCGAGAAGACCGCCGTGGGTATTAAGGACGCCTCGAAGGCTACTGCGAAGGCTGTGGCGGATTAAGGCGGCGTCGAAGTAAGACGCTGCTACAGGGAAGCACAGTAAGTAAGCGGCTGCATCGAAGATCCACGCTCTTAAGAAAGCGATCTGAGAACACGATCATGTCAAAAGCCAGACCAACTGTTGGGATAGACGGACGTCCGCTTCCCACTCTTCCACCGGATCGGGATGCCCGCGTCTGGGCAAAGCTCATACGCGTCACGTTCTACACTCCGGGATTTCTTGCGATGCTGCTTCTCAAGGCAGGTGAGCCGGAGAGCTTTGGCATCACCATCGAGTTGCTGATGCTGTCAAGCGCGGCGGCAATTGTGGCTGGACTTTTCATCGGTACACAACAATCGGGTGAGGGCGCGGATACCACGTCGAGAATTGGCACCTGGAGCGGGTCGCTAGTGCTTGAATTGCTCGCGGTGGTACCGCTTTTGTGTGCAATGCCGGCGCTGTTTCATCAACTCGCTCATAGCAGGCTGTTGCACGCGGTTGCGCCAGGCGCCGTTGACGTTAGCCTGGGTGCATCGGAACTGCTGCCTATGGTCGCAATTCTGCCATTCATGCTTTACCAGCTGAGCGGTTTCGGAACGCTGGACTACGTTGTATCGAAGCCGGTGAATTGGATAATCAACATCGGGATTTTCGGATTGATCGTCTCAGGGTACATCGCTAACCGTGAAGGGGCATTCGACATCGAGCGCAGGCTGTCAGGGATTCTGATTGTCGCGATGGCGATTACCGTGTTTTATGGTGTGCTGAAACTCAGGCAGATGCAGGCGATCTATGACGCGCAATGTCCACCGAAGGCGCCGAAGTAGTTTGGAGACGCGCTATTAATTAGGAATAATTGAGCTGTGCGGCAGGGAGCTGAGGCGGAGACCCGTTGCCTTCAATCCAGTGTGTCTCCGAAAAGAAGGCGCTGGGGAAGGTTCTTAATTCCATCCCGATCAATACAGATAATGCGATCGTAGAGATCCTCCGGCCACGGTTCGTAAGGTGATTCGTGGCCCAGTTCACGGATGAGCTTGGGCATCATGCCGTGATGCCAGCAGACAAGGACCGTCTTTCCGTTGAACTGTTTCTTGCGCAGGTCTTTCACAATCCTTTTGATATCTCGATCGGCGTAGGTTGTGCTGACATCGATCCCCATCTTGTCTGCCGTGAGCCGGATTGTCTGATAGGGACGGGCGGAATGCTTGGTGGAAGTGGAAGCAAACACGAAATCGGGCTTCACAATTTTCGGGAGCAACTTTGACAGGCCGATGGCCCGCATTCTTCCGCGCAACGCAAGGTGAGGTGCCCGCGAAGCAGGCTTCTCGGCGTGCCTGACGATAAAGATCCTTGCCGGCCCTTTTTTCATTGAAACTCTATGCCCTTGAATAGAAGATGCAGACAGATGCGACCAGCATCAATACCGCAATTATCTTGCAGCTTTGCTGGATTCTTAGAGTTCATCACGACCACGGCTAATTCGAAACTGTCATTTATGACAGGTTTCCTTCACTGTAATTGAATTAGAATCCAGCCAATGCAAAATCATTTCGCGAGACCTCTTGGACAGAAGTGGAAGCGGAGATCCCTATCTCTGGTTGCTGTCTTTCTTCTGTGTTCCTCGTTGCGTGCCGAGAAGGCGTGTCCGGTCGAGATCAAGCTTCTGCTTTCCCCTCCGACGATCGACTCCGTGATTTCTTCACTCGGATTTGGAAAAGAGGCGAGCAGTCAGGTTTATTTTTTCGACACCGCTAATCTTGGCCTTCTTAACCAGGGAGTGATTCTCAGGGTCAGGCAAGGAGCTAAAAACGACCTCACGGTCAAGGTGCGCTTTCCGGATGGCGACAAGAAAGCTGCGAGCGCGGAACTTCGCGAGCACTTTGATTGCGAGACAGATCGGACGGGCTCCGAATCGAGTACTTCTTTCTCCGTCGGACAGAAATACACGCCTAACTCTGTGCCCGTAAAAGGAAACGACTTCCTCAGTGCTCTCAGCCCCCGTCAGCGGAAGCTCCTTCAGGCGGCAAAGGTTTCCATTGATTGGTCTTCCTTGAAGAGGATTGACATCAACTCAAAGACATGGGAAACCACATCCCAGCCTCCGTTTCGCAAACTCACACTGGAACACTGGGAATGGCCCGAGGGCGAGGTTCTCGAATTGTCGACCCGGGTCGCGCCAAATGAACCCGGATTTAAATCCGCCAACCTGGAACAGATCGTGAATGCGAAGGGACTGTCGCCAAACTCCGATCAAGAAACCAAAACAGGTTCACTGCTGGCTTCGCTGGCGCTCGAAACCCCTCCTGTCGACGAACAATCGCAGAAAACGTCGCAGGAAACCAACCCGCTGGCAACTGGAGTGAACCTCGTCCAAGTGCTGGAGCGTAAGTCGCTGGTTTTTCCTGATCTGGCTACGAATAAGGGGCAGCTCAACAGCTGGGACAAGTTCAAGCTGGCGGCCAACAACAGCGTTTCGCCAGCCACCATTGGATCTGCGCTGATTGGGGCAGCGTACGGCCAGGCGCTCGACAGCCCTTCAGGGTACGGCCAGGGCGGCTCAGGATATGGCAAACGCTTCGGGTCAGGCATGGCCCGCAGTGCCTCGGACAACCTGTTTGGAACTTTCCTGATCGCGTCAATACTGCATGAAGATCCACGTTTCTATGTAAAGACGGGCCTCGACTTCAAACAGGCGGTGAAATACAGCGCCGTCAGGCTGGTGATAACGCGCAGCGACTCGGGGAAACCGGTCGTGAACTACGCCGGGCTGCTTGGCCCCCTGGCGGGCGAGGCCCTGGCTAACACGTACTGGCCCGAGGAAAACCGGGGAATTGGCAGCACTTTGACTCGCTATGCAAGTGACCTTGGTTGGAGGTTTGGGGGGAATTTGTTGCGCCAGTATTGGCCGCAAATCAATCGGAAGCTGCGGCTGGTGCCTACGGCTAGCCAGTAGGCACACGTGCGTTCGAGTGGCGGCACATTGCTTTGAGTCTGTTGGTTTTTATTGGCGTCCCCGACGGGATTTGAACCCGTGTTATCGCCGTGAAAGGGCGGTGTCCTAGGCCGGGCTAGACGACGGGGACGCTAAAGAAGGGCAGAAAGACGGTCAGAACGGCCGGAATGCGCCCTCAAGAAGGTTATCAACCCCGCTCCAACCCTGTCAAAACGGCTTCGTTTTCGGGACACGGCGTACAGACCGATTCTGAGGACGCGCCTTTGGCTGCCGGATGTGGGCGTGCCTCGACTGCCGGACGTGAGTATGCCCTTGGGCGCCCGAGCGCTCTTAGCCTGTTCGCACGACTGCGAGAAAATGCCTGGCGTCACAAAAAGCCGGTTGGCAACAAGCCGCATGTCGCTGGGGCGATTTTTTGCGACAATCGCCTCATCTGGCGCATCAACAAGCGAGTCATAGCCAAGGGTTTCTGTTGCGAAGAGTGCTGTTTTATCTGCGCGACATCACAGGTGCCGACAACTGGCGGGTTGTAACATGAATGCTGCATTTCTTACTCCATTGACCGGCGAGGTTATGGAGACCAGTAAGGGGCTGTTATTTTGAGACGCATTTTTAGCGCAGGTTGCGCATTAGTGATAGGCATGGCCGTAATCGGGTGCCAACAGGGAGCGCAAAAGGCTTCGCCGGCGGCAGCAGGGATGCAGGCTATGCCGGTGAAAACCGTGGCAGTCTCGTTACAACCGGTGCCGCAGAGCAGCGATTACATGGCGACGATCAAGTCGCGGCGGTCGGCGACGATATTGCCGCAGGTGAACGGGTTGTTGACCAAGATCCTGGTGCACAGCGGCGACCACGTAAAGGCTGGCCAGGCGCTGATGGAGATTGATCCCCGGCAGCAGTTGGCTATGGTGGCCTCGCAGGGCGCGACGGAGCGGCAAAAAAAGGCTCTGTATGACTTCGACGCGATTGAGCTCGACCGCCAGAAGAAACTGTTCGCCGCAGGGGTGACCAGCCGGGATGCGTTGGACCAGGCGCAGCAGGCTTACGAGAATGCGAAGGCTGACTATGAGGCTGCGCACGGAACCCGCAATATGCAGGAAGAAACGCTAGCGTACTACACGGTACGTGCGCCGTTTGACGGTGTGGTTGGCGATATTCCGGTACATCTGGGCGACTATGTTTCGCCACAGTCGCAGAATGCGATGCTGACGACCGTGGATCAGCCGGGGGATCTTGAGGCGTACATCTACATTCCAACGGAGCGGTCAAGCCAGGCGCGCCTCGGGCTCGAGGTGCAGCTGTTCGATACCAGCGGGAAGCTGCTCGAAAAGACCAAGATCGACTTCTTGTCTCCACAGGTGGATCCGAGTCTGCAGGGCATTCTGGCGAAGGCTCCGGTGCACGCCACCCCTGACATCATGCGCAATGCGCAGTTGATCAAAGCGCGTGTGATATGGACGACCAAGCCGATGGTGGTGGTTCCGGTGCTGGCGGTAACCCGGCAAGGCGGACAGACGTTCGTTTTTGTCGCGCGAAAGCAGCCAAATGGGCAGGTTATTGCTG
Organism: uncultured Acidobacteriaceae bacterium; assembly: GCA_963738035.1. GTDB lineage: Bacteria > Acidobacteriota > Terriglobia > Terriglobales > Acidobacteriaceae > Telmatobacter. The sequence continues at coordinate 553,268 of CAVTVB010000017.1, read as the reverse complement.
CGCAGACAGCGGTAACACTGGGCGATACCGTGGAGAACACCTACTCCATCAGTTCCGGTCTGAACGCCGGGGACCAGGTGGTTATTTCGAGCACGCAGTTCCTGGTGAATGGAATGCCGGTTTCTCCTATTCCCGGTTGAGCGAATCCGCCGCTGCGAGCGTTGCGCTGATGGCGCCGCTGGGGACACAACGAAAGAGGGCTCATCTTGTTTGTTGATTTCTTTATTCATCGACCGGTGTTCGCCACGGTTTGTGCACTGCTGATTATTCTGGCCGGCGCGGTTTGCATTCCGAATCTCCCGATCGCGATGTACCCGACACTTTCCCCGCCGCAGGTGAATGTGGTCTGCAACTACGTTGGTGCGAACGCTGACACCGTAGAGAAGGCAGTCACGATTCCGCTGGAAGAAGCCATCAACGGCGTAGAGGGCATGCGGTATATTCGCTCCTCCAGCACCAATAATGGGACCAGCCAGATCACGGCCACATTTCAGACCGGGTACAGCCTGGATATCGCGGCGGTGGATGTGCAGAACCGCGTGGCCAGCGTAACGGGTCGCCTGCCCGCGGCTGTGAATGCGACCGGCGTCAGCATTCTCAAAGCAAATACCAATTTTGTGTTCGGTGCAGGATTCTTTACGCTGGACGGCCGTTACTCCAACGAGTTTATCTCGAACTATCTTGACGTTTACGTTAAAGATGCCCTGAAGCGTGTGCCCGGCGTGGGCGATGTGAATATTTTCGGCGAGCGGAAGTATGCCATGCGTGTGTGGCTCGATCCGTTGAAGCTGGCTGTAAATGGCCTCACTGCGACGGACGTGATCAACGCGCTGCAGGAGCAGAACGTTGAGATTCCGGCCGGCCAGCTTGGACAACCGCCTTCGCAGGGCAAGCAGGCATTTCAGATCCCAGTGCGCGTAGTGGGGCGACTTTCGAGCCCGCAGGAGTTCAACAACATCATTCTGAAAAGCACAGCAAATGGTTTGATCTTGCTGGGAAGCGTCGGGCATGCGGAAGTTGGGGCGGAAGACTATAGCTCGCTGCTTCAGTACAACGGCCATACCGCTCAGGGCGTCGGCGTGATTCAGCTGTCGAACGCGAATGCGCTCGATGTGGACACCAAGGCGAAGGCTGTGTTGCAGGAGTTGTCAAAGAGCTTTCCTCCGGGCCTTCAATACGCGATAGCGTTCGACTCAACAACGGTAGTGGGTGATTCGATCCGCGAAGTTCTCGTGACGCTGGCGGAGGCCGTCGGGATCGTCATTCTCGTCATCTTCCTGTTCCTGCTGGACTGGCGCGCGACGATCATTCCTGCGGTCACGATTCCAGTTTCGCTGATTGGAACATTTGCGTTCATTCGGGTTTTCAATTTTTCGATTAATTCTTTGACGCTGTTTGGGATAACGCTGGCCACGGGGCTGGTGGTAGACGATGCAATCGTGGTGATCGAGAACGTGCAGCGCCACATTGCGATGGAGCATTCGAATCCGCACGAAGCTACGTCGCGCGCGATGAGCGAAGTGACGAGCGCGGTGATTGCAACTTCGCTAGTGCTGATTGCGGTGTTTGTGCCGGTGTCTTTCTTTCCGGGAACGACGGGTATTCTCTACAGGCAGTTTTCGCTGACGATCGCATTTTCGATTGCGATTTCGGCATTTAATGCCTTAACGCTATCGCCGGCTCTCTCGGCGATGTTTTTGCGAGGCGAAGAGGCTCGGCCGCAGCAACTCGATTTCCTGCATATCCGGCCGCTTTCGCGTGCGTTCGCCGCATTCATCCATGGTGCTGATGGATTTATCACGTGGCTGGCGAAGACGTACGCGAAGATTATTCACGTCGCACTGCAGCTGCGGTATGTGTTGTTGCTGGTCTTCTTCGCCGGGCTTGGCGCGACTGTGTGGATTTACAACAAGGTTCCGACAGGCTTCATTCCGCAAGAGGATCAGGGGTATTTGATTGGAATCGTGCAGTCGCCGCCAGGCTCCTCGTTGGCTTACACGACAGCGCTGGCGGAGCGCGCGCAGGCGGTCATCTATTCGAACAAGGATGTCACCGGCGCGTTTTCGATTATGGGTTTCAGTTTTACGGGAAGCGCTTCAAATGCCGGATTGATGTTTATCAGCACGAAGCCGGCCAAAGAGCGTCGAGGAAAGGGGCACTCGGCCGCGGATATTGTTGCGGACCTAAGCCCGAAACTGAGTGCGTTCATGTTTCAACCCAACGGCGGTTTAGTTGCAGTGATCCAGCCACCGGCTGTGCAGGGCGTCGGCAGCTACGGCGGTTTTCAGTTCATGCTGCAGGATACGGGAATCAACACCATCACTGATCTTGATCGCGTGGCCCACCAGATTGTCGGAGCAGGTCGTGCGCGCAAAGACATTACCGGCCTCCTCACCACGTTTTCAGCGAATGATCCACAGGTGCTCGTTACCATCGATCGTCAGAAAGCGAAGGCAATGAATGTTCCGCTTTCGCAGATCACTACTGCACTTGGCGTCTTTATGGGATCGCAGTACGTGAACGATTTCGATTTCAATAATCGAACCTACCGAGTTTTTGCTCAAGCCGACCAGCAGTACCGTATGACCGCGCAGGATCTGCACAAATTTTATGTCCGGTCCGATGCGGGGCAGATGATTCCGCTGGATAATCTTGCATCCGTGACGGAGAGTTCGGGGCCGCCTGTGATCACTCACTACAACCTGTTCCGTGCGGTGGAGATCGATGGTTCGCCGGCACCAGGGTACAGCTCAGGACAGGGCATTACCGGTATGGAGGATCTGGCGAAGCAGAGCATGATGCCAGGCATGCGTTACGAGTGGACGGGGCTGACGCTTGATGAAATTGAGTCGAGCGGGCGCGCCCTGCTGATCTTCGGACTCGGCATCCTGGTTGTGTATCTCACGCTGTCGGCACAATATGAGAGCTTCGCTCTGCCGTTCATTATTTTGCTGGCTGTACCGATGGCGGTGCTTGGTGCACTGGGGTTGGTGTCGCTGCGCGGTCTGTCGAATGATGTGTACTGTCAGATCGGACTGGTGATGCTAATCGGTTTGTCGGCCAAGAATTCAATTCTGATTGTGGAGTTTGCGGAGCAGCTGCGGAAGAAGGGGCGGTCGATTGCGGAAGCAGCGATTGAGGCTGCGGAACTGAGGCTCCGGCCGATTTTGATGACGTCATTCGCGTTCATCCTCGGCGTTCTTCCGCTGGTTTTTGCTACCGGGGCTGGCGCACTAGGCAGGCGTTCAGTAGGTACAACGATCGTTGGTGGCATGCTGTTTTCCACGGTGCTGAACCTGGTGTTCATCCCTGTTTTGTATGTACTGCTGAGCCGGCTACTGCGGCGTGGAGATGATCACGGCGTGGTGAATGCGGAAGAGGCAGTCTAAAAGCGTCAGGGTTTCGCGCGATGCGCGATGATGTGGTCCTTGATGTGGTCGTAGACCTGGCTTGTGACAATGCCCCGATCGACGAGTTCGTTTTTGCCGCGATAGGGCCGGTAGCGGATGATGCGTTCGCCCCAAGTGCGCGTCATCCCCGGTACCTTCATGAGCTGATCGAGAGTGGCCGCATTGATGTCGACGCGCTCGACTGGTGCGGGGATAGTGCGCGAATCGCCCTGAGGGGCAAGCGATTGATATGCGTGCCCCGCTAGACCGGGCGCAAGCGCGCAACTCAGCGCGACGGCGAGGACTCCAAAGGGCGCCAGCATTCTCACATTGCTTATTCTCTGCCATCTGGTGATTAAAACGTAAGTCTTCGGTCGCGATCCTACTGAAAGTTGGAGACTGGAGTGCCGGTTTCCTGCAAAAATGGTTGCATGGCAGTTCCCCCGATTACTCCGCTTGGATCATCCACAATCCGTACATTACGCAGCAAAATTTTCGGCAGCACCAGACTAGTGATCCTGCTTATTTTGTTGGTGGTTCTCGGCGCATGTATGGTGTCTGCGTGGTTGACGCGCGATGCGATGGCGAACTTCTCCTTTCTGAACCAGGGTCGCCGGGGCCGGTTCGGAGCCAGCAAAAAGGCGATCGTTAATATAAGCCCCTGGCAAACTGCCGAGGCTCTTGCACCTTTGGCAGTTACTGCCGAAGAGAAGGAATTCGCGCGCGAGGCGGAGCGCCTTGCAGATCACGACGTAGATCAGGCGTTCGCCGCCGCGCTGCGGCAGGCCACGCTCCAGGCGCAGCACATTACGCTCTCCGGAGAGGCGTTGGCGCTGTCGCAAAAGATCGCAGAGCTTCAGCAACTCATCAGGCAGGACCAGGATCTGGTGCAAAGCATCACGAAGGAGTTGAACTCGCCTTCGAACCAGGCAAGAGATGGCGCGCCTGCTCCGGTGGACAGCGGCGATCTGGATGTGGCCAAGGCTCAGCTGGGACTGGACTCGGATCGGCTTGCCGATGCTCAAAAGGATCTGGATCGTGCCACTGGCGACCAGACCGCCCAGATTCAGGCCGAGTTGGCCGCGCACGAAGCGTCGATGCAGGATTACGACAAGAGGGCTCAATCCGGCGGCGACGTGGCAGTGCTGTCGGCACGACGACAGGGAACCATGGCCAGTCGCGTGAATGCGTGGTTCGCTCAACGGAGCCGCGCTGAGCTGATTGAGCGGGCGATTCAGCAGACGCAGGCGGATATCCAGGCAATTGGGGTGGCACACAACGCGCTTGAGTTGAAGGCCAACGAAGGGGCGTCCAGCGGTTCGCCTTCGAGTTCCGATCACTCAGCCAGGCTTGCCCTCATCAAGGACAAAGCAGCGCAGCGCCAGATACTGAGCCTTTACGACGACCGCATTCAGACCAAACAGCAATTGGTGACGGTGTATACAAAGTGGTCGACACAGGTCCAACTGCAGCATCGCATCGTGCTGCATCTCATTTTGCAATCGCTAGCGCTCATCGCCTTTATCGGGATTTGCATGGTTCTTTGCGATGGTCTTGTGCATCGGTTGATGGACAAACCGGTGCTTGATCGACGGCGCTCACAGACCATGCAAAGCATTCTGCAACTGACGATTCAGGTCATCGGAGGTGTGATGATCCTGATGGTGATTTTTGGTACGCCGAAGGAAACTCCGACGATCCTTGGTCTCGCCACAGCTGCGCTCACCATCGCTTTGCAGGATTTCATTATCGCGTTTCTTGGCTGGTTCGTTCTGATTGGCAAGAATGGAATCCACGTGGGTGATTGGGTGGAGATCAATGGAGTGGGCGGAGAAGTGATTGAGGTGAAGTTGTTCAATACGACTCTGCTGGAGACCGGGACGCTGGCGGATCGAGGGTTGCCGACAGGGCGACGTATTACCTTCATGAACGGGTTTGCCATTCGCGGCCAGTACTTCAATTTTTCGACGAGCGGGCAATGGATGTGGGATGAGATTTCCCTTAACCTTCCTGCGTCTGACAATGTCCACGAATGGCTCGAGCGCATTCAAAAGGTAGTTGTGGCAGAGACAGAGAAAAATGCGGATCTCGCCGAGCAGGAGTGGAAGCGAGGCGCGCACGCAGGCAGTCTGGGCCAGTTCAGCGCCAAGGCTGTCGAGAATCTTCGGCCGTCAGCCTCTGGAATTGAGGTTCTGGTTCGGTATGTGACGCGCGCATCGGAGCGATTTGAAATGCGAAATCGCCTGTATCAGAAGCTGCTTGAGATGTTGCGGGAGCCGGGAAATAAGGCGGATCCAGGGACCGCAGCTATCACACAAAGAGGATAGGCGCAGACCAAAGATATCGCGTGAGGTTGACACGGGATCGTGTTTCCCTTATTTTTTAGACAGATGCAGCGCAGCCGCCATCACGGTCATCACCACCATCATGGGACATCCATGCCGGCGGACTGCCATGGCCTGAACTAGACGGCCAGAGAGATCGAAAAACCCAAAGCCCGCCGGCGCAGAAGCCGGCGGGCTTTTGATTTTGCAGCAGAATCCATTGCAGATCAGGAAAGATTATGAGCACACAACCAAAGATTGATTTTCAAAAAATGGAAGGGCTAGTGGCTGGCATTGTGCAGGATGCACAAACGGGCGAGGTATTGATGTTGGGTTTTCTCAACAACGCCAGCTATGCCAAGACATTGGAGACGGGTTTCGTAACCTTTTGGAGCCGGACGCGACAGAAGCTGTGGATGAAGGGCGAGACAAGCGGTAATCGGCTGCGCGTTGTCTCGGCCGCGACAGACTGCGACAACGACGCGCTACTGTTCAGGGTAGTTGTAGAGGGCGACGGGCTGGTTTGCCATGAGGGTACCTCGAGTTGTTTTACCAAACCGCTCGGATTCTCAAATGTGGGGGAGGTGGTGCGTGGCTAACAAACTGCGTCTGGGCCTTCCTAAAGGCAGCTTGCAGGATTCGACGATTGCGTTATTCAAGCGCGCGGGATGGAATATCTACGCCGACGGTCGATCGTATTTTCCATCGATTGATGATGGTGAGATTGAATGCATGCTGATTCGTGCGCAGGAGATGGCGCGCTATGTTGAGCATGGAGTGCTGGACGCTGGGCTGACCGGTATTGATTGGGTTGTCGAAAGCGGGCTGGACGTGACCAGCGTGACGACGTTGACCTATGCAAAGCAGAGCCGGCGCAAGGTGCGCTGGGTGCTGGCTGTGCCGGAAGCGAGCGGATTTCAGCGGGCTGAAGATCTCGAGGGCAAGATCATCGCGACCGAATTGGTCGAGGTGACGAAGAAATACTTCGCCGACAAAGGTGTAAGTGTGAAGGTGGAGTTCAGCTGGGGCGCCACTGAGGTGAAGCCGCCGATGCTGGCGGATGCCATTGTTGAAGTGACGGAGACGGGCAGCTCGCTGAAGGCGAATCATCTGAAAATCATCGAGACGGTGATGGAGAGTGAGACGCACCTGATCGCCGGCAAGGCAACCCTGGCGGATGTATGGAAGCGAGTGAAGATCGAACAGATCGCTTTGATGCTGCGTGGCGCAATTGATGCGCAATCGCAGGTGGGGCTGATGCTGAACGTGAAGCGCGCAGATCTGGACGCGGTCCTCGCGGTGCTTCCAGCGTTGAATTCGCCGACGATCTCGCAGTTGAGCAATTCCGAATGGGTAGCTGTGAACACGATTGTGGAAGAGCGAGTGGCGCGAGATGTGATCCCCAAGCTCAAAGCCGCACGGGCTACCGGTATCGTCGAGTATCCGCTGAACAAAGTAGTGCTGTAAAAAGAGACTGGACGAGAGCGATGAAAGTGATTCGAACTCGAGGACGAGGTTCACGCGGCGCGGAGGCCGTTCTGGCGGCTCTGGAACGTCGCGGTGGTGCGGCGCTCGATTCGGTGCTGCCGGTGGTGAAGAGGATCGTCGCGCGGGTTCGGCGCGGCGGCGATCAAGCGCTGCTGAGTTATGCGGCGCAATTTGACGGGCTTGAAAATGCGGCGTGGCTAAGGATTGAGCCGCAGGAGATGGCTGAGGCATGGGAGGCGGTTGATCCGGCGCTTCGTGCAGCACTGAAAACTGCAGCGGGGAAGATTCGAGCGTTTGCAAAGTTGCAACTTCCCAAGTCGTGGAACAAGTCTTCGGGGGCGGGGCTCACGGTGGGGCAGCTGGTACGGCCGCTTAGTTCGGTGGGTTGCTATGTACCCAGCGGGCGGCATCCTCTTCCCTCGACGCTGTTGATGACGGCGATTCCTGCGCAGGTGGCAGGCGTGAAGCGGATCGTGGTAGTTTCGCCAAAGCCTGCGCCCGAGACTCTTGCTGCGGCACATTTGCTTGGCATCACCGAGTTTTATCGCGTTGGCGGGGCCCACGCAATTGCGGCGCTTGCTTACGGTACGGCGACAATTGCGCGCGTGGACAAGATTGTTGGACCGGGCAATCTGTACGTAACGGCGGCTAAGCGGCTGGTGGCGTTCGATTGCGCGATTGATATGCTGGCGGGGCCTACGGAGATTGTCGTAACTAGTGAGCGCGGAAATTCGTCGGAGATCGCCGCCGATCTTGTAGCGCAGGCAGAACACGATCCGGAGGCCGTCGCAATCTTTGTGACGACGCGGGGCGAACTCGCGCAGCAGGTAATCGCGGAGGCACGGAGGCAGAGCCGCGGCAACGCCGTTGCTCGAAAAGCTTTGGCGGGCAATGGCGTTGCGATTGTGACGGCGGACATTGAGGAGGCTCGTGCGATCACGAATCGTCTGGCGCCTGAGCACCTTACTGTCGATTCGGCTGAGGATCTGAACTGGGTGTCGAATGCAGGCTCAGTTTTTGTGGATGGATGGTCCGCGCAACCGATGGGCGACTACATCTCGGGGCCAAATCACACTCTGCCCACTGGAGGAATGGCCCGAGTGCGCGGGGGGCTTAGCGTGAATGATTTCGTAAAGCTGGTCACGGTGCAGGAGTACGCAATGCAAGGGATTCGCGCGCTCGGACCCCATGCGGCGCTACTGGCCGAGGCAGAGGGGTTGACTGCTCATGCTGAAGCGATACGCGTGCGATTGCGCAAGGCGTCACGGCCGGCAAGCCGGGTTGGCGAGCGCGGAAGGAGGGTAGGTGCATAAATCAGCTTCGGTAGTTCAGCCCATTCCGCGTGAGCGAGTTCAGGCGATGAAGGAGTATCATCCGCCGCTGGGGAATCGCGATGCGATGCGGCTCGACTTCAACGAAAACACAATTGCGTGTTCCCCCAGAGTGCGGGAGGTCCTCGGTCGCATCTCGGCGGGCGATCTTACACGCTATCCGGAACGTGCGCCGGTGGAGCGGATTGTTGCTGAGCATCTTGGAATCGCGCCGGAGATGGTCGTACTGACCAATGGTGTGGATGAAGCGATTCATGTGCTCTTTGAGACATTTCTCGATTCCGACGACGAGCTTTTGCTGCCGGTTCCGACGTACACGATGTACGAGGTGTACGCGTCGGCCACGGATGCCAAAGTAATTGCGGTGCCGGCGGACGCAGATCTGCAGTTTCCTTTCGATCGCCTTCTAAACGCCATTACTCCGCAGACGAAGATCATCGCCATTGCGAACCCTAACAGTCCTTCGGGCTCGCTAGCGACGAGGGAACAAATCGTCGAACTGGCGCAGCGCGCTGCGCAGGCTGTGGTGCTGGTGGATGAAGCGTATTTCCATTTTTGCGGAGAAACTGTTATCGATCTGATCGAGACGCTTCCAAACGTCATGATTGCGCGTACGTTTTCAAAGGCCTATGGGCTGGCGGGGTTACGCCTGGGGGTTCTCGCAGGTCCGACCAATCTGATGCGGTGGATTCGGCGCGTGCTTTCGCCGTATAGCGTGAACTCGCTTGCACTGGCTTGCCTGCCGCCTGCATTGGAGGATTCCGCGTACCTGGATTGGTACGTCGGGGAGGTGATTTCTGCCCGCGCAGACTTTGAAGCAGCCCTTGAAGCCGTGGGTATGCGCCGCTGGCCGAGTCATGCGAATTTCATTTTGGTGTATGTTGGCGGGCAGCATGCTGAATTTGTTCGGCTGATGTCGGCTGGCGGCGTGCTGGTACGCGACCGGTCGAACGATCCGGGTTGTGATGGTTGCGTCCGCATAACGATTGGTACCCGCCAGCAGATGCGCGAAGCCACAGCGGTTCTCCGCGCAACGTTGAAGGTGCTTGGCGCAACGGAGGGGGAACGATGACTGCCAAAGCTGTTGGGAAGACGTCGCGGGGCAAGGCGATTCGCAGGGGAGTGGTTGTGCGCGATACGCATGAGACGCGCATTGCCATCGATCTTGCGATTGAAGGCAAGGGGCAGTACAAGGTTTCGACCGGCATCCGGTTCTTCGATCACATGCTGGAGTTGTTTACGCGGCACGGCGCATTTGACCTTGAGCTCACTTGCAAGGGCGATCTTGATGTGGATCAGCATCACACCGTCGAGGATGTGGGGATTGCGCTGGGCGAGGCGTTCGATCGCGCGCTAGGCGACAAGCGCGGGATTCTGCGCGCAGGCTACTTTCTGATGCCTATGGACGAGACGCTGGCCATCGCTGCCGTGGATCTGAGCGGGCGTGCGGCGTATGCGGTAGACACCAAGGTGCGGACGCGGCTCGTAGGCGATTTACAGAGCGAACTGGTGACGGATTTCTTCGAAGGGTTTGCTCGTGGTGCGCGGGCCAATGTGCATGTGAAAACGATGTACGGGCGGTCAAATCATCACAAGATTGAGGCGATCTTCAAGGCTTTTGCACGGGCGCTGCGTGTGGCGTGTTCGCGCGATAAGCAGCTGGGCGAAATGCTGCCGAGTACGAAGGGGCTTCTTTAATGCGTGTCACGGTCATCGACTACAAGGCTGGGAATCTGACCTCGGTGCTGAAGGCCCTGCGGCATCTGGGTGCGGACGCGGTGGTGACGGATTCGGATTTATCGCTTATCGAGTCGGCGGAGCGGATTGTGCTGCCGGGGGTGGGGCACTTTGCGGCGACGGAGAGATTGGACTCGACTAGGATGACGGGAGCGATCCGTGGTGCGATTTCGCGGGGGGTCCCGTTTCTGGGGATTTGCGTAGGGATGCAATGGCTGTATGCGGGGTCGAGTGAAGCTGCGAGTCGGCGAGGGCTTGGACACTTCGAGGAATCCTGCACGCGTTTTCCGGAATGCAACCAAAAGGTTCCGCATGTGGGATGGAACTCTCTGGAGGCTAACTCTGGATCGCGTCTTCTTGCTGGTGTTGGGGCGGGAGACTTCGTTTACTTTACGCATTCCTATAAGGCTCCCGTCACGACTAATACCGCTGCGGTTGCGGAGTACATTCAACCCTTCGCCGCCGCCGTTGAGAGTGGCAACGTGATGGGTGTGCAGTTTCATCCAGAGAAATCGGGGGAGACGGGGTTGAAGATTCTACGCAACTTCCTGGAGTGGACATGCTGACCAAGCGGATCATTGCGTGCCTTGATGTCCATGCGGGGCGCGTGGTCAAGGGCGTTCAATTCGTAGATATTGTGGATGCCGGCGATCCGGCGGCGCTGGCGGCGCGGCATGCGCGAGAAGGAGCGGACGAGATTGTGCTGCTCGATATTACGGCTACGCATGAGGGGCGACGGACACTGCTGGAGACGGTGCGGCGCACGGCGCGGGAGTTGTTTGTGCCGTTCACGGTTGGAGGCGGTATCCGTAGCGCGGAGGAGGCGGAGCAGGTTTTCGAGGCGGGGGCAGACAAGATCAGCATCAACTCGGCTGCGCTTGCCGATCCCACGCTGATCAGCGCGATCGGGCGCAGTTTTGGCGCGCAGGCTGTTGTGGTGGCGATTGATGCACGGCGCGATCCACAGGCCGAGGATCCGGTGCGCGATGCGCAGGTGTTTGTGCAGGGCGGACGAAAGCGCGCGGGGCGATGCGTGGTGGAATGGGCGCTGGAGGCTGAAGCGCGTGGTGCGGGAGAGATTCTGCTTACGTCGATGGATGCGGATGGGACGCGTACGGGATTCGATTGCGAACTGACGGCGGCGGTCAGCGAATCGGTGAATATTCCGGTGATTGCATCGGGTGGAGCTGGGACGGTGGCGCACTTTGCGGATGTTTTTGGCAGAGGCAAGGCGGACGCGGCACTTGCGGCGAGTATCTTTCACTTCGGAGTGTCGAGTGCACGGTCGCTTAAAGAGGAACTGGTTGCCGCTGGAATTCCGGTGAGACTGCCATGCTAATTCCTTCGATCGATTTGATGGGCGGCCGGATTGTGCAGCTGGTGCAGGGCGAAAAACTGCGCCTTTCGTTTGACGATTTCGAATACTGGATTGAGAAGTTTTCACGGTTTCCATTGGTGCAGCTTATCGATCTGGATGCGGCGATGCGACAGGGGGATAACTCCGTACTGGTCGCGCAGATTGCGCGACGGCTTCCGTGCCAGGTGGGTGGGGGGATTCGTTCGGCCGAGCGTGCGCGCGAGGTTCTGGATGCAGGCGCGCGGCGGGTGATTATTGGATCGGCGTTGTTTTCAGAAGACGGGAGAGTAAATGTCGATTTCGCATCGGCACTTGCTTCTTCAGTAGGATCCGAGAATCTTATCGCAGGAATCGACACCAAAGGCGGCCGCGTTGCCGTGAAGGGCTGGAAGGTTCAAGTGGAGCTGACTCCGGATGAGGCGATTCCGGAGCTTGAACCGCATGTAGCCGGGTATTTGTACACGTATGTGGATGGCGAGGGCCTGATGCAGGGCTTTCCAATTGCCAGCGCGGGGCGGTTGCGTAAATTAACCGCACGGCAATTGATTGTCGCGGGTGGCATTCGTAGCCAGCAGGAAATTGATGAGCTTGATGCAATGGGCGTGGATGCCGTTGTGGGGATGGCGGTCTATACGAATCTGCTCCCGGTTTGAATGCGAGAGACGCCGACCGTATCTCACATTCTGCTCGACGCAACAACTCATCGGATATTCTGGAAATACCCGCAATTCAAATGTGTGCGAAAGAGAGATCTTAGGCCATGACGAAACCAAGTGGGATCCGCCTCGCAAAGCGCCTGGACGAGGTTGGATTCTCTGACATCGTGCAGATTCGCAACAAGGTCATGGAGATGCGGGCGGGGGGGCTGCAGGTGCATTCGCTGCATGGCGGCGAGCCTTATTTTGAGACGCCGGAAGCGATCAAGTTTGCTGCGGTGAAGGCACTGGTGGAGAACTACACGCACTATGCGCCGTCGTCTGGCGTACTGCCGTTGCGCAAAGCTCTGGTGGAGAAGCTGGCCGCGAAGAATGGAATCAAGGCTACGACCGACGAGGTGATTGCAACGGTCGGCGGGTCGCAGGCGTTGTACGGAGCCTTCCAAAGCGTGCTTGATCCGGGCGACGATGCCTTGGTTTTTTCGCCATACTGGACACCGATCGGCGACCTCGTGACTGGAGCGCAGGCGCGTCCGCTGCTGGTGCCGACGATTACGGCGCGCCGTAATGGAATTCGCAAAACGCTGGAGCAATTTTCAACGCCCAAGACGCGGGCGATCTACTACAACACACCGCAGAATCCGAGCGGGCTGGTTTTCACGCGCGCTGAAGCAGAAGAAGTGGCGTCGTTTGCACGCGAACGAGACCTGATCGTGATTGCCGATGAAGCTTATGAGGACCTTGTGTACGAGGGCGAGCACGTTTCAATTGCATCGCTGCCGGGAATGGCGGAGCGCACGATCACGTGCTTCACTTTTTCAAAGACGTATGCCATGACTGGATGGCGCGCAGGCTACGCGGTTGCAAAAGAGCCCTTCATGACGGCGTTGCGGAAGATTGTTCTTTACTCGACAAATGGCGTGACCACTTTTGTACAGCAGGCCATGATCCATGCGCTCACTACGCCGGAGTCGGAGATCGCCGCGCATCGCGAAGAGTATCGGAAACGGCGGGATCTGCTGGTGAAGGTGCTCAACGAAGTCGGACTGACTTGTGAGCCGCCGGGCGGCGCCTTTTACGCGTTTCCCAATGTAGAAGAGGTTCACAAGAATAGTCGTTCGGCTGCGCAGATTCTTCTCGAGAAGGCGCACATTGCGACGATTCCGGGATCGGTGTTCGGCGCGCAAGGGGAAGGGCATCTGCGATTCGGTTACGCGATCACAATGAAAGAGATCGAGGATTGCGCGGACGCCTTGCGCAAGTTTCTTGGCTAGCTTTTAGCTTTCGTTGAGTTGCGCTTCGCCGATTGCACGGCTGGTTTCAACGCGCGATGAACGCAGGAGACGGGCGATCTGCTTGAGGTGCAACTGGACAGCGTAGGCGCGCAGGATTTCTGGCTGAGAGAAGGTTGAACTTGTGTGGCGCACTTTGGCCATGCGGTCTTCGAGTTGTGCAATGTCTTCCTCGAGATTGAGGTTGGGCGGCGGAATGTGGAATCGCCAGCCATGAATGCATTTTGCCAGGTATTGGAATCCCGATTGAATATCCGCGACTAGCCGGCCCAGTTCGGGCTCGAGTTGCTGAGCATAGTGGTCTTCGTGGCTTTCGCGGACGGCGAGTTCCAAGGCTACGAGCGCGTCGAAGATGGTGCGGCCAAACTGCGCCAGCATGCCGAGGCCCTCGCGCCAACCGGGGCCGCCGGAGGGTTCGTTGCGCGACTCTTGTAAGAGTGCGTTGTTGCCGCGGAGCATGGCGAGTGCGTCTTCGCGGAGTTCGGCGAGGTTCTCTGCCGGATGCCCGCGAAAGCCTTGCAGAATGGCCTCGAATAAGGCGTTGAGAACGAGGAACTCCTGGGCTAATCCATCGCGCAGTCGCAGGCGCGCGCGATCGGGGAAGACGAGGGTTGAGACGGTGACAGCGACGATAATCCCCAGGAAGACTTCGCCGACGCGGTGCAAGGCTAGCAGCCAGTGAGAGCCGGTTGCCGGGACAAGCATCACAATCGCGATGGTTACGCCGGCGAGCCGCGAACTGTTGCGGAGACCAAGGAGTCCGCAGAGTACGACGGCGGAAACGACGGCGAAAATGAAGTTCCACGGAACTGCGCCGAAGAGCGAGAATGCGAAACCGAAAGACGCGCCGATGATTGTTCCGAGGATGCGATCGCGCGAGGCGGAGATGGTGGCGCCGAAGTTTGACTGGAGGACGATAATGGCGCTTATCGCTCCCCAGTAGCCGTCGTGCAGGCCGAAACGCAGGGCGATCCACCAACATAGGGCAGCTGCGAGAGCGGTTTTGGTCGCGTCGATAGCGAGGCGCTTGCGCTCCCAAGTGAGCAGACCTTGCTGGATGGTACCGTCGACGCGCAGCTTGACTGCCAGCTGCTGTTGCGACCACGTTCTGTCTTTGGTCAATCGCATGAGCGGGAAGGCGAGACTCCTCAGCTATAGCATGACGCATCTGGACAAGCATTCGTGCCGTAGTCTGGACCACACAGCATGTAGCATAGAGGCAGCATCACGAATCTCTGCGTAATTTTCTTTGTCTATGCTTCGTCTTGGATATTCAACAAATCTAGCGCCTGAGCTGCTCTCCGATTTTCCGGCGGGAATCGAGTTGATTCGCCTGCCGCGCGATCTTGACCACGATGTCGAGATTGAGGTTTGGATTCCTGATCCATACCCGACGAGGAATACGCAGATTGTTCCTCATCTGAAGGGCGTGAAGCTGGTGCTGTCGCTGATGGCAGGGACGGAGTGGATTCCTGGAGCAATGGGGCCGCACGTGACGATCTGCAATGCGCGCGGGGCGCACAATATCTCGACGGCGGAGTGGACGCTCTCAGCGATTCTCGCGATGTTGAAGCATTTTCCGCTTTTTCTTGACGTTCAGCGGTCGGGGGAGTGGAAGCGCCGGTTTGAGGCGAGCGCGGAATATGCGGAGATTGCGGGCGATTCGAGGGTGCATTATCCGCCGGTGATGCTCGAGGAGCTGACGGGGAAGACGGTGCTGCTGGTTGGGTATGGCTCGATCGGCAAGGAAATCGAACGCATGCTGGAGCCGTTTGACGTTGAGCTGATTCGGATCGCGCGGACGGCGCGGGAGAATCCAACGGTGCATGCGGTGGGAGAACTGGATGCATTGCTGCCGAAGGCACAGGTCATTGTGCTGATCCTGCCTTCGTCGGCAGAGACGCGGTGGCTCATTGATGCACGCCAGTTTGCACTGATGCAGCAAGGGGCGCTGCTGGTGAATGCGGCGCGCGGGCCGATTGTGAATACGGATGCGCTGGTCGATGCTTTGCAAAGCAGGAAAATTCGCGCGGCACTGGATGTGACCGATCCGGAGCCATTGCCGGTTGGGCATCCGCTGTGGAAGTGCCCGAATCTTCTGATCACGCCGCATGTGGGCGGGTCGAGTCCGGAGTTTGCGCGGCGTTCATTGAAGATTGCAGCCGATGAACTGCGGCGCTACATGGCGGGCGAGCCGCTGCGTAATGTGGTGCAGACGGCGGTTTGAGCGGCGCGGGCGGCGCGCTGCCAGTCGCGGAGGCCGAGGATGGCGAGACCGACAAGTCCGGCGTAGAGGACGGTAGTGAGCCACAAGTCCTTATAGGCGTACTCGCCGATGTAGACCAGGTTCACTACGATCCAGAGCCACCAGTTGGCGATGTGTTTGCGGGCCTGCCACCAGCTGCCTACAAGGCTGAAGCTGGTAAGCGTGGCGTCGAGATAGGGCAGGGCGGCATGGAGTTGCTTGGCCACTACGCCGAGGACGAAGCTGCCGGCGATTCCGGCAACAATAGCGAGGACGAGGCTTGGCGGAGCGAGGGGGACTACGCGTACTTCGCCTTCTTCGTGTACGCCACGCCACCAGTGCCACCAGCCGTAGAGGGTGAAGGCGATGAAGAAGATTTGCAGGAGGGCGTCTGATAGAAGGCGGGCACGATAGAAGACGATGAGGTAGAGGATGTCGGCGGCGAGAACTACGGGCCAGCAGATGAGGAGTCGTTTGGTGGTGAGCCAGATGCCGACTGCGGTGGTTACGAAACCGGCGAGTTCCACCCAGTTTGCGACGAGATAGTGAGTGATGGCGGAGAGAATCATGCGCGTACCGCCTGGGGTTGGCGTGTTTCGGCCCAGCGGCGCAATGGGTTGAGAAGCTTTTCTTTGCCCGGGCCGCGGAACCATTGCGCATGTTTCACCAGATAATCACTGGTCGCTACCTGAGCTTTTTCCGGTGAATGCAGCACACTGAGAAAATAGTCTGCCTCGGTGAGCGCAAACTCTGCATGGCTGAGGGCGAGCATGGGACGAGCGCCGCAGATTCTGCTGCGTTGAGAGGGCGGACTTGCTCGTAGCCGCCGAGCATGGCCCAGAGGTGGTCGAGGTGAACGGGGACTTCTTCGCCGTGTTCGGGGTTGTGCATCAGGACTAGCCACTCCACGATGTTGCGTTCGATGGCCTGAGCGATATCGTAGACGGCGTTGGTGCGGTCGGCTAATCCGAAATCGATGACCGATGTGGCGCGGGCGTTCGAACTAGAATCGCTCCAGAAGAGGTTTGAGGCGTGGAGGTCGTTGTGCGTCCAGAGCGGATGGAGCGATGGCAGAAGCGGCTTGAGTTCGTCGTGGAAGGGAGCGAGGAGGTAGAGGGCCTCTTCGCAATCGCGACGAGCTGGAACGTGCTGGTTCAGTTCCGGGCGTGCTGCGAGATATTGCTTGAGCGCGATCCGGGCATCTTGCGAGGCGAAGATGGTGAAGCTTGCGACGAGCGAACGCGGCTTGCGCGGCGGAGCGTTGTAGTTGGAAGCTGCGAGGTGCAGGCGGCCCAGCATTTCGCCTGCGGATCTGGCGTGTTCCACCGATTGAAACGGAGTCCATGAGATCGCGTCTTCGTACAGGTCAGAACCTTCTGGAATTCCGTGGACTTCGTAAGTCGATTGGTCGGTTTCGATTGCGGTATCGCCGGAGTCCGTTGCGAAGATGGGGGGCACTCCGACTCCGTTGGCGCGCAGATGTTCCATGAAGCGATGTTCTTCCATCAGGCCTTCGGCGTCGCGAACTGCGCGCGCATGACGCTTGATGAAGACTTTTCCGAGGTTAGTCTGGACTACAGATGCGGCGGAGAACGGGCGCGGGCTGGAGGATACGATTTCGATTGGGACGCCTGCCGCGGGTATTTTTGCCAAGAGAGCACGGACTTCGTCGAGGGTCAGCGGCAGCCAGTCGGGCTGCACCAGCGAGCCGTCCAATCCGTGGGCTTTTGCGGAGTCGTTCACCTTGGTTCCTTGCATGCGTCACTATCGCTAGAACGTGTAATGCGCGGCGAGTCTGACCGTGGTTGGAGCGCCTTGATGGATGAAGGTATCACCGAAGCTCGCTCCCGTGTCTTTCCAGTAGCGTTTGTTGAAGATGTTATCGGCGTAGAGATGGAGCGTGATGCGGCCGTTCTCTCCGCCGGGGGTATACCGTGCGCCAAGGTTGAAGAGGTTGTAGCCGCCGACGCTGACCGTGTCGTCGGGCGTAGCTTCTTTGCGGCTGGTGTAACTCCAGCCAGGCATCACGTGCAGACCGCGGGCATGGGGCACCAGGACATCGGTAAAAAGTGCGGCATGAAAGCGAGGAACGTTGATGACTTGCTTGTTGTCGTATGCGGGTGTGCCTGTGTCGCTTGAGATCGCGCGCAGAGCTGCGGCGGAGGCGCTCAGTTGAATCCAGTTTGCGGCCTTGCCCTGTGCGCTGAATTCGATGCCGCTGTGCGTTTGGTGGCCCTCGGACTCGAAGCACTGATCGCCAGGATTTCCGGTGGGGCAGAAAGCGTCGGGGCCTGAGATGATCTTGGGATAGAAGAAGGGTTGGCGCATCCGAAAGAGCGCTCCAGTCAGGAGAATTGTGTGCTCGTACTTCGCGCCGATCTCCGTCTGGCGTGTGTTGAAGGGGGCCAGAAATTCGCTTGAATTATCGACCCACCATGGAGCCTGAGGTCCAAGCGAGAGAAGGACGCCGTAGTTGCCGTAAAGCGTGAGATTGTGGACCGGGGAATAGGTGGCCCCATATTGCGGCAGCCAGGAAGTTCGAGACTCGGTGTAGTTGAAGTCGGTGACTCGGGCGATGCGGCCGCCGGCTTGAAGGACTACGTGACCGGGGAGATGGGCGCGCTCCTGCACGATGCCGGAGAGCTGGTGGTCGAAGTCGGCGAGCGCGGATGGACCTGCCTGTTCGTAGGGATCCTCCGGGTCGTAGGAGATATTTGGTTGATAGACGTTCTCGACACCGAGGGGCGCATAAACGGCCGAGGAAGACAGATCGACTGTGCGGTGGAAGAGAGAGCCGCCTCCGACCACGTCGTGGCTGATTTTGCCGGTTGTGAAGTGGCCCAGCACCAATGCCTCTCCTAGGGCGTCAATGCGTAGTTCACCGGGGCTGCGGTAGTCGTAGATCTCGTAGCTACCATCGGGGCAGAAGAAGTAGTAGGGCGAGTCGGGGCAGAGGGAGTTGCCGTCGGCGTCGAGTGCCGGGCCGTAGGGCCAGATGACGTTGTCGTCGATCAGGGAGTGGCTGTAGGAACCACCAAAGTGAAAAGTCCAATTTGTCGCGAGCTTGCGATCGAGGCGCGCACCTGCGTTTAAGGTGTCGAATGTGTTGGGCTTGGACCATGATTGGAAGCCGAGCATCACCGAGGGATAGACGGGAGCGGGTACGATTGTTCCGCCGAGCAACTGATATCCGGCTTCTGAGCGCTGGACCTTGTGCTGGTACTCGAAGTCGGTCATGAGTTGTGTGCTGGCTCCGAGTTGCCAGCGGCCGTCTGCGGCGCCCATGCCGCGCCATCCGTTTGCTCCTTCGACATAGGTGTGGATGCCTTCGGCGGCGGTGGTGATGAGCAGGCCTGAGCCGCCATGTAGGCCGGGGATGGCGAACTGCGTGGCTCCGTAGGCCGTGCCACGTTGATCTGTAGCCAGGTCGAGCGTGGGCCGCTGGCCGGCGTAAGGCTCGCTGGTTGCGTAGCTGATCATGCCGCCGGAAGAGGCCACTCCGCTCTCGAGCCCGGCGATGCCCTTTACGATTTCGACGCGTTGCTTGTTTTCAAGGGGAACATCCTGCTCGCCGGCGATGGTCATGCCATTAATCTGCAGGCCGGTGGCAAGATCGATGGGGAATCCGCGGATCTGGAAGTCGCCGTAGTAGCCAACGGGCGCATAATCTTCGCCGACGGATGCATCGTTTTTGACGACATCGGAGAGCAGACGCGAAACCTGATCGCCCATCAGGGCACTCGTCAGGTTCGTGACGGAGAGCGGCGTCTCACTGAGCGGAGTGTTATCCAGACTCGCGGCTGAGGCGGCGTTTGAGAGATAGTCGTCCTTGACCTCTCCGTGCACGACGACGGTTGTGGTGACGCGATCGGGTTTCTGTTGCGATTGGTCTGGGGCCGGAGTCTGCGCTTGCGAGGTTGTGGGCGTCGGGCTTTGTGCCCATACAGTGCATCCGACGAGGGCGAAAATGGACAGGATCAACCAGCGCCAGGCCGGCTCAAGTCGGAAGCATTCGGGATTTCCGACGGTGAGGCTGCGATCAGATTGTCTCTGCGGTGAATTGATGTCGAAAAGCCGCGGTTGAGGTTGGCGCGCACGCATGCCTTGTTCCCACTTTCAAGAAACAAGGGCGTTTGTGCTGGGAGTGGAAGAAGTTGGCCAAATCTGGCTTCGAAAGCTTCCCACGCCGGCATTATCCGGATCGGGTTCGAGGGTATCTTCTCAGCCCCACATCGTGGAGCACCCCTGTTTCAGTGATTACGATTGAAACACCGTTTGTGACTGGAATGCAAATCGACGGCGTCAATCAAGGGTGGTAAGTGCGGTTCAGTTCGGTATTTGGAAACTTATTGGCAGCTCAGAGTCGGCAACTTAGTTGAGGCCGTGGAGAGATTAGTTGGGAAATAGAATCGGCGATGTAGTTTTCGAACGTGAATGCACCATGAATGGTGAAATCCACAGAAAACAATAGGGTTTTGCACTTGCATCCACAGGTTGGGTGGGCCTACTGTCTCTAACTAGCTGGTGACTCTGTAGCTGATTGGAACAGCAGCTCCGGCCTGGTAGAAAGCGTGAGTACTGGTTTTGGTTTGTAGGTTCGCGGTCGGCAGCAATGTCGATAGTGGATTGAAAGATTGAGATTGAGAGAGCGCCGGAAGCCAGATCAGGAATGTTGTGACCTGACTGAACACCGAAGATTCATCCGCAGCGCAGGCTGAGGATGCAAAGTTCGATTCAACCAGGGAGACATCATCGACTCAGCTGTAGATGCCGAAACGGGGCAACCCGGGGAAGCAGATACAGGTCAGCCGAGGAACCAAGATTCGGGGCGACTCGAAAGGCGGTAAATCGGCGAACGGTGAGAGACCAATATTTAGGGCAACCTGAAAAATAGGTCGATTGCCGAAGCCGAGGGAAGATGTCCGGGGCAACTCGGAGATCGAACCAAGGCAAACCGGATGGTGCGTGATCCGAGGTAACTCGGATATCCATCAATCGGTGCCGGAGGATTCAAAGCGAGGGGCAACTCGAGCGATGAATCGTCGGCGATACCGAACGGCTGGGGCTCGGGGCGACTCGGGAACTGGCAAGTCGGCACCGCCGAAAGATGCGAGAATCGGGGCGACTCGATGATCCATCGCCGGTAAAGCCGGAGATGCAGGACGAGGGGAAACCCAAGTGCTACATCAGGGGCGCTGCAGGAGGAAGTGGGAGCCACCGGGGCAACTCGGAACCCTGCTGAAACCAGCACCGCCGAAGGCATACGAAGTTCGGGGCAACTCGAGCGGACAGCGCCGGCACAGCCGAAGGGACGAAGCCAAGGGGCAACCTGAGGATTCGGACGCCGGCTCAGGAGAAAGGGAGCGGAGTACGGGGCAACCCGGAGACGTAACCCGGACTGAGCGGGAAGATGCAGGAGGCGGGGCAACCCGCAGCTTCATCGACAGGCAGAACGAGACGATGCATGATCCATTGGGCTATACGATCATCCGGAAAGCGCCAGAGGCCGCAAGGTCTCTGGCGTTTTCGATTTTGGGCTGGCCTGCGGCTATTTCTTGATTTCGATTGAGATCGTTTTTAGAAGTGATACAAGACGATTCCGTAGCCTACTCCGGCGTTATCGCTGGTGTGTGCTATCTGGAACGCCATGACTTTGCCATCGGTCGCGATCACGGGGTTTGATGCTTTCCAACCTTCGTAGTCGTTGAAGCGTGTCAGCCGAACGAAGTCCTTGCCTGTGCCGTCAAGGCGAAGCTTCCAGATGTCGATGTTGCGCATGCCGTGGTCGCCTCCGAGTTCAGCCACCTGGCGATCGCCTTCGACGGCAGTGAATTTGCCATCGGGGAAGATGCCTTCGCATTCGTTGTACGTGTCTGGCGATTGCGAGAAATCTGTGATCTTTCCAGTCTTCAGATCGATGCCCATCACTTTTGCAAGACCAACGACGCCTTGAGGCTCGACTTTTCTCACATAGCAGGTAAACGTCATCTTGGTGTCGTTGTCGTAGAAGTCCTGAGCTTCGAGACTGCAGTCTGTGTTGAAGCTTTCGTAGACCTTGTGAACATGGATGAGACTTGGTGCCGGGCCGGAGAGATCGACTTCAGCCACCATCAGTCGCGAGTAGTCCCTGGGGAACTCGGGATGATCACCGGAGGTTTCAGAGAATGAGATCAGCATGCTCCGTTTTGAAATTGCGGCGCCTTCGTGCATGCGTTCATTGAGACGAACCGGCTTTGAGCCGGGTTTGCAGCTGAGATACCAGAGCTCGTTGTCGCGCTCGCGGCTGATGTTCGGGTCGATGAACTTTTCAGGGCCGATGAGAATGTAGTCGCCGTTCGAGAGGTGCATGACGCGCAGGAATGCTGCTCCTGGGATGCTGCAGGTGAGACACCGAATGATGCGGGTCTTCAGGTCGATCACGAAGGCGTCGCCGAAGCTTTTGTCCATGAAGGCCAAGCGCTGGTTATCAGGAGAGAAGTCGGCACGCTCACCGAAGTGGGTAAGCACTTCCATGTTCTGAGGAAGAGAATCGAGAGGATTGCCTTGCTTTCGCTGGGCAAGAAGAATTGAAGGGATCAGGAGAAGAAACAGAAGGCGCTTCATCGGACCTCTACGGAATAGTAGGGCCCGGGATCGCCCGTCGGCAATGAGCGGACCGCTTGGGGAAGCACGCATGGACGCTCAGATCTTAGTGCATTGCCGAGGCGCCGGGGCCCTGCCCGGGGCGGTTGGAGCTGAGCATGAACGCCATGAAGACCAGGAAGAATGACAGCCAGGAGAGCTCCATGTAGACGTCCTGGTAACCCTGCATCTGCGCCTGCTGATTGAGCTGGTTGTAGATGGACGCAAGCGCCATGCTGGCACTATTGGATTCACCAACGGTGCCGGTGAAAAACCCGGTGAGTGCCTGGCTGTGCTGCGCAAAACCGCTGGAGGCGGACTGCATTGCCGCCTGAAGATGCTGCTGGTGCCAAAGCGATCGCGATGTGACTTGCGCGTTGGTGATGGCAATCAGGATACTGCCCCCGAGATTGCGCACGAAGTTGATGAGGCCAGCAACCTGATTGCTTTCTTCTTTGGGCATGCCCACGTAGGCTGCATTGGTGATGGAGATGAAGCAGAAGGGAAGCGGCAACATCTGCACGACGCGCAGCCACGACGCCTGCGAGAAGCTCATTTGCAGATTGGTGACGTAGGCGGCATAGCGGAAGGTGACGATGAACATGATGAATCCGGCGACAGCCAGCGTGCGCGCGGAGATCTTGCCGGTTGCGAATCCGGCCAGTGGCATTACGATAACCAGCGCGATGCCGCCCGCGGTGAGCGCAAGGCCGGCGGTAGTGGCGTTATAGCCCAGCAACTGCTGCATGAACTGCGGCTGCAGAACGGTATTTGCGTTCAGCACTCCGCCCACGAGCATCATGAGGAAACAACATATTGCAAAGTTCTTAAATCGAAACAGTTTCAGGTTAATGAGCGGGTCTTTGTGTCGCCACTCCCATGCGATAAGGCCAATGATTCCACCGACGAAGAGCACGGCGAAGAAACAGATGAAGCCGGAGCTGAACCAGTCTTGTTCCTCGCCCTTGTCGAGCATGATCTGCATGCCGCCCATGGCGATGGTGAGGAACGCCAGGCCCACGTAGTCCATGTTTTTCAGCTTGGAAGGATCGGCCTTGATCCACGGTGGATCTTCGACGAGTCGCGTGACAAGAAAGAACGCGAGGATGCCGACAGGAATGTTGATGAAGAAGATCCAGCGCCATGTGTAGTTGTCGGTGATCCAGCCGCCAAGGGTGGGGCCGATGGATGGTGCGAGCACTGCGACGAGTCCGTAGAGCGCGAAGGCCTGTCCGCGCTTGTGCGGCTCAAATGAGTCGGCCATGATGGCCTGCGCCATCGGCTGCATGCCCCCGCCGCCCGCACCTTGGATGACGCGGAAGACCAGCAGCATGGGAAGAGACGGCGCGGCACCGCAAAGGAAGCTCGCGATGGTGAAGACGGTGATGCAGAAGACGAAGAAGTTGCGGCGGCCCATCAGGCTGGAGGCCCATCCGCCGAGGGGAAGCACGATGGCATTGGAGACGAGATAGCTGGTAAGTACCCACGTGCTTTGATCAGTACTTGCGCCGAGACTGCCTGCAATGTGGGGCAACGCCACGTTGGCGATGGAGGTGTCGAGCACTTCCATGAAAGCCGCAAGCGCCACCGTGGCGGCAATCAGCCAGGGATTGACGCGCGGCTTCCATTGCGTCATTGCAGCGGCGTTGGGATTGACCACCGTTGTGGACCCTGCCGCACCTGCGGGCGCCGCCGGCGCTGTCTGCAACTCGGGCAAAAACTTCTCTCCTGGGGGACGAACTGTCTGTCTTTAGTTAAGGGGGAACCGGGGAATGCTGTGGTCCACCGACGGGTTGCGATGCCGCTACTTTACCACTCACCTATAGATGTGGATCGATGTCGATGGGGTTCACGGATTGTTGTGACTGCCTCACAATGCGGCACTTGGGGCCGGTTCAGCAGATTGCTGGGTGACTGGCGTGCGCCAGCCGATGAGAGCGATGGTCAAGGCGACCAGTTGCATGAGCACGATGAAGGCGACGCAGGCCGGCCATTTGCCAAAGGCCCAAAATGCTCCGGGAAGGACACCGGCTGCAGTGCCGCCCAGATAGTAGCAGGTGATGTAGATGCCGGCGGCGGTCACGCGTGCGTCGGATGGCGCGGCTACGCGAAGATGGCTTTGCGAGGCAGTTTGCGCGATAAAGACGCCGCTCGAAAGCATGGTGAGGCCGAGAACGACAAGAGGTAGCGAATGGGCAAGTGTGAGCAAGACGCCGGCAATCGAGCAGCAGATGGCTCCGCCGATGCCCGTGCGGAGGCCGACCCGCGTGATGAGGTATCCCGCGCCCGGAGTAACGAAGAGTCCGATGAGATAGACGAAGAAGAGGGAACTCAACGCAGTGGTTGATAGAGAGAACGGTGGAGCGCTCAGGTAAAAGGTGATCCAGGTGAATACGCCGACTAGCGAAAAGAGAACGTTGAACCCGACGGCGAAGGTCGCGACGAGCCTGCGAGTCTGAAAGATCTCTTTGATCCCGCCCATGAAGATTTTTTCGCCAGGATCCGGGGTTGGCGGAGGATGCGTGCGGCGATGGCCGTGAGGGAGCCACGCTGCAACCGCCGCGGCACCAACAAGCGAGGCGGTGCCGAGCGCAAGGAAACTGACACGCCAGCTGAACTGATCTGCAAGAATGCCCGCGGAGATGCGGCCGAGGAAGCCGCCCAAAGCTGTTCCGCTGACATAGAAGCTCATAATGAGGGCGACGCGTTGGGGCGGCCACTCTTCTCCGATATAAGTAACGACGACGGCGATGATGCCGGGCACCATGGTTCCCTGGAGGAAACGCCAGAAGATGAGTTGTGCAAGTGACGTTGAGGTTGCCGCAAGCAGAGTGGGAATAGACACGCCGAGGATCGAAATGACGATGACGCGCTTGCGGGCTAGCCGCTCAGTGATGGCGCCAAAGACGGGGGCGGAGAGGGCGACGCCCATGGTGGCCGCGGAGACTGTCATGCCGACGCCGGTCTTGGAGGCGTGGAAGTTGTGCGCCAGAAGCGGCAAGAGAGGCTGAGTGCAATAGAGCTCGAGAAAGGCGCAGACGCCGCACAATGTCACGGCGGCGGCGGCCTTGCGGCTTGGCTCAGGGTGCTGGGCGAGCAGTTCCAAACATCAGAATACAAGGACGGCATCCGGATATAAGGCGTCGGCGCGAAGACTTGGTTGCGAACCGGTATGCAGGCATCTTTCACACGGCTGCTTCGAGCGGTTAACCTAGGCGGAGATGGATTCCCCTTCCGCCAAGCCCTCACGACGAGGGATGGAGGCATTTGCCTCTCGCGATTTCAGGCGATATCAACTGGCACGCGTAGCCGTGATCCTGGGGGCCGAGGCTCAGGCGGTCGCGGTCGCATGGCAGGTTTATTCCATAACGCATCGACCGCTTGATCTTGGATATACCGGGCTTGCTCTGTTCCTGCCGGGGTTGTTTTTCCTGCTGCCTGCAGGACACGTGGCTGACCGTTTCGATCGGCGACAGGTTATTCTCTGCTGCTATACGCTTCAGGTTTTTTGTACCGTGGCGTTACTGCTGCTGGCGATTTCAGGAACGCATCGAGTCGCCTATATCTATGCAGTTCTTTTCCTGATTGGAACCGGCCGCGCGTTTTCGGCTCCAGCGAGTTCGGCGCTGCTGCCGCACCTGGTACCGGAGAAGCATTTTGTGAATGCGGTGACGTGGGGCGGAGCGATCTTTCAGTTAGCCAATGTGAGCGGGCCGGCGCTGGGCGGACTGCTGTTTACGCTGCCGCTGGTAGGTTTTCTTCACAGTGCGGGCCTTGAAGGGGCGGGGATCGTGTACGTCTTCACGCTGCTGACGCTGGCGTGGTTTTTGGCGCTAATTCTCAGCCTGCATGCGAGGCCGGGGCGCATGGAGCATCGTTCGGCATCGCTGAAAGTGGTGCTGGCGGGATTCCAGTACGTGCGCAGTTCTCCGCTGCTGCTGGGGTCAATGTCGCTGGACCTTTTCGTCGTGCTGCTCGGCGGCGCGGTGGCGTTGATGCCGATCTTTGCCAACGAAGTGTTGCATACCGGGCCGCGCGGACTCGGCGCGCTGCGAGCAGCGCCGGCGATCGGGGCGTTCTCCATGTCCCTGGTGATGGCGCGCTTTCCCATTAGCCGCAGGGCGGGTGCGCGGATGTTTATCTGCGTAGGAATTTTTGGCGCGGCGACGGTGGTGTTTGGACTGTCGAAAAACCTCTGGCTCTCACTGGCAGCACTGGCCGTGAGCGGCGCTGCCGACATGATCAGCGTGATCATTCGCGGGTCGTTGCTGCAACTGGCGACGCCTCCGGAGATGCGTGGCCGCGTGAGCGCGGTCAACTCGCTCTTTATTGGCGCATCCAATGAGCTGGGCGAATTTGAAAGCGGTCTGACTGCGCAATAGTGGGGCGCAGTGCGGGCCACCGTCGTTGGCGGGCTGGCTTCGCTGACCGTTGCGGGTACGTGGGCGGCTGTGTTTCCCGGTCTGCGGCGTACTGACCAGTTGACTGCCGAGGCTCTCAGGCCGAATCGGGACACGGCGAGTGTGGAAACGCCTACGGCAGGCTGAATTCGAATCTGACATCTGCATCGAATCAGCAGGAGGAACGCATGAAGCCCTGGAAAATTGTGGTCTTTCCGACTTTGATCACGCTGCTCATTGCTACTGTCTATATGTTCTCGGTGTGGAAGAAGCGGCATAACCCCGGCATTGTGAACCAACCGCACGAGCAAAAATTGACCGCGGACGATGTGGCCGTGGTGCGGATGGAATTTCCATCGCACTTCGAAGACCTGAAAGACGAGGAAGGCAAAACGGTATGGATGAAGAATGGCTATACGATGCCATATTTTCCATACGCGAGTGGCAAGGTCGACTTCAAGAAACGCGTTGGCGTGATCCCTCCCTTGCAGAAGCTAGATTTGAAGAAGGCCATCAAGGCGGCGGTTCCGGCCGATGTTGACGACGGCATCAGCCACGGAACGCGACAGGCGATGTATGTGTTCACGCTACCCGGCGACACGAAGGAGTACGCGACACCCGTGGGTGCGATGGAGGGGAACGAGGAGCAGTATTACAGCGACCTGTTGTATTTCTACGACGACCCGCACACGATTTATTCGAACTGGTCGAAAGAGATTTGGGATGCAGTGGACGCGCATCAGGCAAAGCCGGGCATGAACGAACTGCAGACGCGGTTGGCCCTGGGTCAAAAAATCCAGACTGACAATCCACGCAGCCGAAGGAAACCGGACCGTCACGTATGACGCGGACGGAAAGAAGTGGACGATGACGTTTGTGAAGGACCGGGCGACGAAGGTTCAGAACGGGTAGAGCACGGCAAATCGCGAGTCGTGTAGTCTCCCACAACGGCTGATTGACGGGCGGAGAGTGGGGAGCGTCCAAGTGGGCCATAATCGCCCCGGAACCCGGAAAACGTGATCAACGAAGGGAGTTGGATTACGCGCTCATCACAGATTCATTGCTTACGGAGATGTCTCCATGCTGCAAAGAAGAGAAGAAAGAAGACAAGGTCCGCCCAAGCCCATGGAATCCAGAGCATAGGAACTCCGTCACGGAGTCCGTGCCAGAAAACCACGCCGAAGTATGCGAACTTCAATCCCATTCCAAATGGAATCCATTCGAGGCGACCGTTAGGATCTCCAGCGATACGCAGAAACATGATTCCGAAGAGGATTAATAGCAATGCAGGAAATTGAATGTAGCCTATGTGATTCGGCGGCGTAACATCCGCGAGCCGGAAAACTTCAGGGCCAAAGAGGAGGAACGCCACGCCGAGAAGCGCATCGTAGATTCCACTTGCGACAAACAGCACCTTGATCCACTTTAGTGACATTCCTAATCCTCCCTGAATGAAGACGACACCACACGACGCTTTTCCCGATAGTTTTCATGAAAGCGCGAACGACGCTCTGCCGTGAATTCCGCGGAATAGATCTGCCTGCCGAGACTTCTGAGCCCAGATTCAAGGTCCGCAACTGACATCCTCTCGGGGCGAAAATTGACGTCGAACAATGTACAAAGCTCCCATGCCTCTTCACGCAGCAGCCGACCTTCACGTCTCAGCCGTTCATACAACGGAGTTCCGGGAAATGCTGTCTGCACAGTGATCTGCACCTCGAAGAGGCCACTTTGTCGAACAAATTTCCAGATGTCTTCGAAGGACTCCACGCCGGCTCCGTCAAGCCCCAACACGAAGCATCCATTTACCGTGATGCCACGATCCTGAATGCGCCGGATTGCTTCCATGTATTTATCGAGCTGCCTTGCCTTCCAATTCGCTCTTTGCTCTACACCATTCAACGACGAGAGACTCGTGCTCTCCAACCCGATCAGCACTTGAGCGCAACCAGAGTCCTTCATCATATCCAGCAGTTCTACGTCGTCGGCCAGGGAGATATCCGTTTCCGTGAACCACCGAATTTGCTCCTTCGTCAAAGCCCTCACCAATTGCTTTCCGTGGGTCTTGTTCACAAAGGTATTGTCATCAGCGAACTCGATGAATGGGCGCTTCCAAAGTGATTTGATCTTTCTGATTTCCGCAATTACGCGCGACACTGGTTTAGTTTTGAAGTTCGGCGAAATTCGCATAGACGCAGCGCAAAACTCGCAGCGAAATGGGCATCCTCTTTGCGTTTGTACCGTTAAGCGGTTATATCGCTCATGATCGAGCAACTCGAACCTCGGCATCGGAGACTGACTCAGATCGAAACTCGCGTTTCGCGCGTCGTATACCTGACGAAGAGGTCCGCCGGACTCCGTTAAATCGGCCATCACCTGGGGCCAAACCGTCTCACCTTCTCCAATGACAATCGCGTCGGCATGTGCGCGTGCTTCGTCCGGCACTGCGCTTACATGCATGCCTCCAAGGATCACCTTGCTCCCGAGAGATCTGTACCGGTCGGCGAGAGCATATGCTTCGTTGATTTGAGCAGAAAAACTCGAAATCGCGACTACGTCGAACTCTTCCGGCACCCCTGTGCAATCTGCGATATCTGCAACTTCCAAGTAGCTTGTATCGATTGAAGCCGGCGTGAGGCCGGCAAGCGTCAACAGCCCAAGGCTTGGCAAAGATGCAATGACCCGATTGCGTTCCACAAAGCCCGGGAGTGTCAGCCCAAGAGCCGTGAGTTCGGGGTTGTGGGGCTCGAACCCCACTCATCGCAATTAACCCAAGTTTCACTGTCGCCACCAACCAATCAAAATGGCGAGAATGCCAACGGTAGCCGACCCGACGGGAATCGGAAATAGATGCCGAAGCGGTACTCTCCAGGCAGTCAGGAAGCAGCAAATCGGCATAGTTATGGCAGCAACTATCAAACCGATGGAAGCAGTATCTAAACTCCAGCCATGCAGATTCATCAAGCTGGCGGTGGCGCCAAAAATGAGATTTAGAAAACCGAGTCCAAAGAACGATATGTGCCCAAGCCTCGTCAACCGCCTACGATGAGACGCGTATCCGTCCATCCAGTCCTCGCGATAGAAGAACAATCCAACAATCGCACCCGAGAGCACTCCTGCCAACATTCCGAGCCAGCCACTCAGCAGATTCAAAACGGCCAAATGCGGCCTCCTTTGTTGGCCAAAGTATACAAACGATTGCTTGAGAACTCATCTCGGGAGAGTAACCGGCTAACCGGTAATGACTGAATCCGAGTCACGGAGGCGAGACTCTTCAGCTTCGCTCATGGCTGGCGCTGGGGAAGTCCAGCGATCTGGTCATTCTGGAACTCGGGCTGGGGTGGCGTTGGAAATTGGCAGAGTGACTCGAAATTCGGTGCGACCCGGCTTCGAGTCGACATCGATTGCTGCGTCGTTATGGCGCACGAGGCGGCGGACGATATCAAGGCCGAGGCCTGTGCCTTCTCCCATCGGCTTAGTCGTGAAGAAGGGGTCGAAGATTCGCGCGAGGTCCCGCGCCGAAATGCCCGGCCCATTGTCGACTATGCGGACTACTATTCGTTGATCTTCGCGGGTAGCAATCACGTCAATGCGGCCCCCAGCGGGCACTGCATCGAGTGCGTTCTCGAGGAGGTTTCCCCATATCTGGTTCAATTCGGCAGCGAAGCCGTGCGCGGGGGGCAGGTCGCTTTGCAACTGCACTGCCACCTCCACTGATTTTTCAGTCGCTTTTGAATTCAGCACGGCCACGGTGTTGCCGAGGCTGAATGCCAGATCGACAGGCTCGGCCACCATGGCCTGATCCATGTTGGTGAAGCCTTTGACCGCCATCACCAAACCGGAGATGCGCATCGCGGCGCCCTGAATGCCCGATGTCAATCGACGTGCGGCACAACCGGCTGCCGCCCATCGGAGTACCGCATTCAATGCTGGTCCGGAGACCACGGCGGCGATCTGGTCGAGGGCTTCGAATGTGACTTCAGTGTCGGCCAGCATTGGCGCGTTGGCAGTGTCCAGTTGGCGGCCGGCAAGCCAATCGGTAATTGCTTCTTCGCGGTCGCACTGCTCAAGACAGGACCGCACCGTTTGTGATTGCTTTGCAAGGCAGGAGGCGAGGATAGCATCCACGGCGGCCAGTTGGGCGTCGCTCAGCTTTGCGGCTCCCATCGCGCGTGTTGCCTTATCGGTATCCTCGAGGCGATCCTCAAGCAGAGAGGCGCAGCGCTCAATTGCCGATGCGGGGTTATTCAGCTCATGGGCCAGGCCCGCCGATAACTTGCCCAGCGAAATCATCTTCTCGTTATGCAGGTCGCTGGTAGTGAACAATCGCGCGCGATCGAGCATTGTGCGCACAAGGATCGACGTGATTTCAAAGCACTCGTGTGTCAGAGAACGAATTTGACTTCGATCGAGGGCCAGAATCTCAGTGGGTTCCTGGGCGATCGCATCTCCCGGCGGGTTCACGAGCCGGGAGTAGGGCAACACTCCAGTCACATCGCCCGTACGCCATTCGATTATTCTTTGCGGGCCAGAGCCCCGGTCAACCGAGAGCGATACGTGGCCGGACAGCACCACGTAGAGGCCTTCAACCTGCTGTCCCTTGTGTGACAGTATTTCGCCCGCGGCCAGGTTGCGAACAGCCCCATGGGCAGCCAGCCACGCCAGCTCTTCCCGGGGCGCGGAGCCAAGTGTATTGTGCTCTGCCAACCGATCAACAAGATCGCTTGCTGTTTGGCTCATGCTGTCTTTCACCCGGGTTAGTTCATCTCCGACAAAACTACCAATTGCACATTCATTTTGCCAGCGTTATGGGAGGCCAGATCCCCCAGGCGCAAAAATGTTGGTCACTATGCCCGGTCCTTGCGGATTAGCGTCGGGGGTGTACCCACCCTCATTCTGTAGAAAAGTTCCTTGTTTTTAGCGACTTGCGACGATAATGCGGCCTCAAATTAGTCCAGCCAAAGACCTAGCACGAGTTGACCGCCATTGCAGGGAAATACGCTAGCGCTGGAGGATGTCGATCGGCTGAGTGAAATCAGTGGCGCGAATGTACCTGGCAAGGATGGGGTGCTGGCGTTCCATGGCGAGATACATTTCCCAGGCTACGCGGCGGTAGCTGAAGTGACCTGCAGGTGCGGAACGGAGTTCGCTGATGTATTGTGCCTCGGCGAAGTCCATTTTGAAGAGACAGCGTACGCGCGTGGCGAGCGGGAGCAGATAGAGGGCAGACGCGGCGGCTTCGGGAGCAGAGCCGGCGGCGATCTTCGCACTGGCGGCATAGGCGGATTCGATAGCGGACTGGAAGTCGGCGAGAACGCCGGCTTCTTCCAGTCCGGCAGCGTCGCCGGAGTGCGGTGTTTCGTAGCCGTGGATAGCGGTGAAGCCCTGCTGGATCTGCGTGACGCGGCGATGGCGGTGCATGTCGCGAAAGCCGCCAATGTCCATGAGGATGTCGAAGCGGAGGGCTGCTCCGGCGTGGAAGACACGGAGGGCTTCGTCATGGCGGCCGCGGTGGCGCAGGCCGAGCTCGATGATTTCCGAAATACGAGACGCGGGGAGCGCAGCGACGATGTCGCGGATTTGACGATAGGGATGGTGGCTGGCCCAGTAGATCAAAGTCGCGGCTAGTTCGACTTCGAGGGCTTCCATGCGTTCGACGAGATCGACCACAGGGGATGGAGCGGGCGCGATTCCCTTGAGCAGTTCGGAAGCGGCTTGTTCGAGTTCGGCGCGCGTCTGGATCAGATACTGGTTGGGCTCGGAGTATTTCACGAGGGTGGGGGCGGTGCGGACCTCGCGTGTGAGGAGGTTGGCGGCTTGGGCAGCCAAGTCGGGGTCATCGAGTTTGCTAACGAATTCGGCGGCGGCGCGGGAGTTCACATTCCAGGCGGGGCCGGTGGCGGCATCGCGGAGCTTTGCTCCCAGATCGCGCACCTCGGCTATGGGATGCGAGAGAAGGCGCGAGACTTGGGTTTCGAGAGTGCGGGCGTTCACGATCTGGCCGAGGGAGGTGTTGGTGGCGAGCGGCAGCAGATAACGCGCCACGTCGAATGCACGCGCCTTCAGAGTGCGATCGTAGGCTTCGGGTTTCATCGCCTCAGGACAGGCGACGCGCTGGCGCAGGGCTTCGTGGACGGCGGCCGTGGTGCGCTGGTAGCTGGCGAAGAGATTTTCTACGGTATCACTGTAGAGTTTGGCAGAGGCCGCTTCGGAGCCGAAGTCGGGGAAGTACCAGCCGGATTTCTGGAAGTTCTGATAGCGGGTGGAGCGTTCCTGGCCGTCCCAGCGCTGCTCATCCACCAGCACGATGGCAGCGAGCAGGCTGAGGCGCTCGACCGCGAAAGCTATGTGGGCGAGGTCGGCGATAGACCGGTGTCCATATTGGAAATAGAATGTGTTGAGGAATTGCTCGGCGCGCTGGGCGCTGATTTCGGTTAGGGACTCGCGCATGGAGAGCGAGGATCGCGAGTACTTCGCCATGGCATAGGCGAGAACTTCGGGATCGGCTCCGTGAACGGCATAGACATCGGTCTGGTTGCGGGCGCCTGCGGGCGAGAAAGATTCACTGGACATGGACGAGGGCTCGCGACCAGAATACGGCATTGGGAAGCCGGGGCTGTGAATCCCCGGACGAATCAGAGCGTCAAAGATTCAAAGCTGGACGGTTGCGGAATGCGGGAGTTCAAATTGCGCACATCGCAAAGGCCGCGGCCATTGCCAACGGGGCGGTGGTCGATGTCTCAGCGGTGGAACGATCTCCTTTTCACCCATTGGCGGGTACCAGCGGCGACAATCGCGCCATTTTTGCCGGAAGGGTTGCAGCCCGATACTTTTCAGGGCTCGGCTTGGATTGGGATTATTCCCCTATGGATGGATCGCTTCAACTTTCGTGGTGTGCCATCGGTGCCCGGGACACAGGGTTTTCCCGAACTCCACTTTCGCACCTACGTTCACGACCAGCACACCAATACACCGGGCATCTATAACCTCTCAGTGGATATCGGCAGCCTGCTGGCAACCGCTGCAGTGAGACTCATACTCCGCTTGCCGTGTAACTGGGCTGAAATGCGGCTAAACCAGCGCACCGAACGCGAGTTTTCGTTCTATAGCCGCAGGATGTTTGTCAGTAATCCAGTAGTCTTCAACGCGCGGTACCGGGGGCTTGGACCGACGCGGAGGCTGGCTGAGATTCGCAGCGGGAGCTTGGAGTATTTCTTTACGGAGCGATACTGCCTTTTCACCAGGAATCACGCCGGTATGGCCGTGCGCGCGAACATTCACGCGGTGGCCTCTCCACTGGAAGATGCTGAAGCTGAGATCGAGCGCAACGATTTAGCGGCTGCTCTTGGGATTCGTCTGCAGGAACAGGAGCCGGTGCTGCATTACTCCAGGCGCTTCGCGGTGTATGTGTGGCCGTCAGAACTGGCCGCGCCGGTGCGCAGGCCCGAGCGGATACCGGTGCAGGCGATGCCCTCGAACTGATTGCAGGTGAGACTAATTGCAGGGCTCGTGGCTTGAGGCTTCGCGCTGCCGCACTTTTCGCGCCAGGAAAAGAAATCCCACAAACGCTAAAAACTGAAAGATGAATTTGGCAATGAGGTCGACGCGGGTCCAACCCACGGAGCTGACGTCGCTGATCACCATGCAGCCGAGTACGGCTCCGAAGGACAACGCAAAGCGGTGAATGTCGCGCCAGCCGCGTGCGGCTGACCAGTAACGCACGAGGATAAACGACAGGAGTGCCCAGATGGGGCCGGCGGTCATCGGAATCCAGACGGCGATGCCCGGATGGAGAACAAAGATGAGGCCGATGAGTTCGAACCAGGCCGCACCGAAGATGGAAGCCTTGATCCCGATGAGCCATGGGCTGGCGGGTTGGCGGGTATCGACCTGGCCGGCGTGGCCGTATCCCCGCACAAGCCAGGCGAGTCCGATAAGAGCGGCGATGGCGGCGAGGCCGATGAGGATCAGGGAAACTGGCGGGTGGTAGGGATCTGCGTGAAGTCTCGGGCGCGCTTGCTGCGTCCAGCCGTACCAAGCGAGACGGGAGCCGATCAGGAATGCGATGCATGTGGCGATGAGGCCGCGTTTGCGGAGCCAGGGTTGTTCGCGGCGATCCGGGAAGATGAGTTCAGTGACCTGCACTGGAACGAGCACCACCCACACGCTCTCAAATCCGAGCATGAAGAGTAAGTAGACCCAGTTGACGCCTAGATAGCGACCATAAGCGGCATTGGCGCCGGGGAAAGGCAGTGGCGCGATCGATGTCTGCTGGATGATGAACTCTTCTGCAACGGAGAGGGCGAGGCCAAGCAGCAGAAGGCTGGTTGCGCCAGCGCGCCAGCGGCGGACGAGTTCGCGACAGAGGAGCGCACCGCCTCCCCAGACCATCACTTCAGGAATGAGCACGAAGAGGATGCTGAGGCGCGTGGAGCCGCTGAGGACCTCGCTGATGACGGGAGCGAGGATAAGCAGCGTCCAGATGGCGCCACGATAACGTGTTGGGGCGTGGGATTGCAGATTTGTGTTGGCGGAGACGGATTCGGTTTGCATGGATTACTCCTCGGGGTGCGCGGCGGCCATGGCGGATGTTCGCGCCTCTTTCAAAACGCTCTTGAGATCCCAGGCGAGTTTGCCTGACGAGATTTCTGAGATGAGACTGCGTACCCAGGCAAGTTCAGCCTTCAACATGGCTATCAGGTATTCGCTTTCAACGAGGTTGATGCGGAGCACGTGCGCGGATGCGGCGGAAACGCCGGCGCTGCGCAGATGGACTTCGCTTTCGAGATGATGTGCGCGCTCTTCGAGGCGGGGCAGGGCTTCGGCTGGCGTTAGGTGCACGAGGAAGCTCATTGCGGCCATGAACTCAGAGGACTCTCGCCGCGGAGTTGCGATGATGTTGCGAAGAACGCGGGTAAATTCCTTGCGGCCTGCCGTGGTGATGGCGTAGGTGGTGCGTTCGGGACGGCGTCCGTTGCGGCCGGTGGATTTTGCGGTGATGAGCTCGGCTTTCACGAGGCGGCCGATGGCGTGGTAGAGAGAGCCGCGCCTGAGGGCGAGGATTTCGTCTTTGTGGCGGAGGCGGAGCAGGCTTTGCATCTGGTAAGGATGCATGGGCGCTTCACGCAAGAGAGCAAGAACGGCGATTTCCCAGATTCCGAGTTCGGTTGTCATATAGTTCATTTGAACTATATCGTATGAGCTAATGTAAGACAAATGCGGTTAACGGGTCGATACGGCAAGTCCGCATGCGCAGGAAATCAGGGCGGCCTTCTGTTGCCTATAATTGCCCTTGGAAGTGCGCGGTGCGATTGAAGTTAAGGTGGCGCGCAGAGGTGAATGGAACGATGGCGGATTTGCAGGGCAGGGTCGCGCTGGTTACTGGCGCGTCGCAGGGGATTGGACGCGCATGCGCGCTGGAACTGGCCAAGGCCGGAGCCACGGTGGCGCTGGCAGCTCGTAATGAAGCGAAGCTGGCCGAAGTTGCGACAGAGATTGCAGCTGCGGGCGGACAGGCTGCGGCGTTTGCGCTTGATGTGGCCAGCGAGGAGTCGATCAAGAACGGCGCGAAGGCCGTGGTGGACCGATTTGGCAAGGTAGACATTCTGGTGAACAACGCCGGAATTACGCGCGACGACCTGATGATGCGCATGAAGCGTGCGGATTGGGATGATGTGCTGGGCACGAACCTGACGGGCGCGTTTCTGATGACGCAGGCGCTGCTGCGGCAGATGATGAAGAACCGCTGGGGTCGGATCATCAACATCACTAGCGTGGTGGGCCGCACGGGGCAGGAAGGCCAGGTGAACTATGCGGCCTCGAAGGCAGGGCTGATAGGGTTCACTCGGTCGCTGGCGCGTGAGGTTGCGTCGCGGGGAATTACGGTGAATGCGGTGGCGCCGGGATATATTGAGACGCCGATGACAACCGTTCTCGGCGAGAAACTGCGCGAAAAGATGATCGAGCAGATTCCGCTGGGGAGGTCGGGTACGGATTTCGAGATTGCTCAGCCGGTTGTGTTCTTAGCGTCCGATGCCGCGGCTTACATTACAGGGCACGTGCTGGATGTAAATGGCGGAATGTTTATGGGCGGGTGAGCTCCGTCTTCGAACCTGTTCGCTGCATCCAGTAGAAATCTCCGTCCTTTGTGATGGAACCAGAAATAAAAGTGGGTGGGTGGTGGCGCTGGGACGGAGCAAATAATAGCGTGTCTGAAGAGTTCGATTCGAAACTGAAAACGGAAATCGCTGAGCGGGTTGCTGATCGAGTAAAGCCGGCAGAGGCCCGCGCTGGCGCGCTGGGCGAACCCGATAACTCGCCACTTATCGATGACGGTCCGCGTGATCGCTGGGGGTGGATGTGGCTGGAAGTTTTGGCTAACGATCTTCGCTGCGCATTTCGACAACTGCGTCGCGCTCCTGCGTTTACGGCGACTGCGCTACTCACGCTGGCCTTCGGCATCGGCGCGAATCTTGGCGTGTTCCAGCTACTCCACGCAGTAATTCTGGCCGAGTTGCCTATTCCTCATCCGGAGGAAGTTGTCAGAATCCACGCTGCGCGCACCCCATTCGATCAGAGCTGGACGATTTCTTACCCTGCGTACCAGCGCCTGCGCGAGGCCACTCCGGATGTTCCACTGATGGCGACCGCTTATACGTGGGCCGCTACGCTGGAGCTTCCCGGCCGCGCGTCGATGGAGGCCTCCTGCACGCTTGTTTCGGACAACTACTTCAGCGGGCTTGGCGTTGCGCCGGCAGCGGGGCGGTTGTTCATGAGGGCCGATGGGCGCATGGGGCAGGATGAGTGGCCTGTGGTCCTTCGTTACGATTTTGCTCAGAAGACGTTCGGGGCTGCACAGCAGGCCGTGGGGCAGCACGTTCTTATCAATGGCCGCGCATTTGTTGTAATTGGCGTGGCGCACCGGCGATTCCTCGGCGATACAACTGGATTTGCTCCCGACATCTGGTTGCCGCTTGCACTGCAAAGCACCGGAGCATTTGCCGTTTCATGGGACTCGCTTGGGCCGGGCCATGATGTATCGCTCGACAAGCCCTGGTATAACCAGCCGACGATCTTCTGGCTTGCGCTGACGGCGCGCATTCCGCCAGGACGACGCGCGGCAGTACTTGCGCATTGGGATCAGGTTTTTCGCAATGATCGTGCGGTGATGGCGGAAGCGACTGCAGATCCGGCTGTGAAAGCCGCGCTTCTGCACGTGACGACTAGAGTAGCGCCGCTTAGCGAGAACGGCATAAGGAAGAAGTTCACGGCTCCTCTGACACTACTGATGGCGCTTTCAGCGTCCATCTTTCTGTGGGTTGTCTGAATCTTGCGAATCTTCAGCTTGCGCGGCTCAATGCGCGTGCGCATGAACTCAGTGTGCGTATGGCGCTTGGAGCAAGCAGGGGCAGGCTTATTCGGCAGATTGTTCTTGAGGATGCGCTGCTGGTTGCGGGCGGTTCTGTTTGCGCGTTCGTGCTGGGCCGTGCGGCGAGCGGCATCCTCGTTGGCTGGGTTTCTAATCGCAATGCTCTTCTCACATTCGACTTGCATCCGAATTTGCCTCTTGCAGGTCTCGGCGCAGGGCTCATGGTGCTGTCGCTGCTGTGCTTCAGTATTCTTCCGGCGGTGAACTTCATCCGTACCGGCGTTGCGCAGGCGGCAGGATCGAGCGCCAAAGTTTCTGGTATTTCCCAAACTGCACGCCAGCGCTTGCGGTCCAATGTGCTGCTTGGTACGCAGGTCAGTCTTTCACTTCTGCTTTCCACCATGTCGGGATGTTTCGCTGCGACTCTGGTGCACTGGGAAACTGTGGATGTGGGCATGGATCGTGAGCATGTGCTGATTGTGCGCCCGGAACTGCATGACGCAAGGTATACCGATCACAGCGAGATGCTGCCCGAGCTTTATCGACAGATACAAGAGCGCCTGCAGGCACTGCCCGGCGTGCGCAGTGCAGCCGTAGGAATGTGCGGCGGCATTCACTGCGGTTGGATTACGGCGCTCTACGTGCATGGGCGCGGCGGTCTTACGGATGCGCAGGTGCATGGGCAGGAAGATCATGTCGGCCGTGGTTTCTTTTCCACGCTCGGCATTCCAATTCTGCGCGGGCGCGATTTCTCTTCGAGCGATACGGACAAGACGCAGCGTGTGGCGATCATCGGCCATTCCTACGCACGCCAATTATTTGGAGATGCGGACCCGATTGGGCAATGGGTTGGTTATGAGCCAGCACCGAATGACCACAAATTCCTGATTGTGGGGGAAGTTGCCGATGCGCGCGTGAATGGAGCGGAGCGCGAGGCTCCGCCCGTGGTTTACATGAGCATCAATCAGAATCCTGCGCCGGTAAACAGCATCCGGGTGCGAGCGGCAGGTGATCCGGGCCAGTTATCGGAGAGCGTTCGTCAGGCGCTGCGCGAGGTTGATCCTACATTGCCCGTCAGCGAAATCGTGCCGCTGGATGCGGAGCTGAATGGCGACCTTGGCACAGAAAAGCTGCTTGCGCGGCTTGCGGGAATCTATGCGAGCTTGACGCTGCTGCTGGTTGCGATCGGCTTTTATGGTGTGATGTCATCGCGTACAGCGCGGCGCAGGAGCGAGTTTGGTATACGCCTTGCGCTTGGAGCCACTCGGCGCCACATCCAGATGCTGGTTGTGGGTCAGACCGTGCGCATCCTACTTTGCGGCATAATACCCGGCGCGATTCTATCGATTCTGGCAGTGCACGCAGCAAGTCATTTTCTGTACGGGTCTGTTAGCGCGAATTCGCTCGTAGTTGTCGCCGCAGGTGTTGTTCTCGCAACAGCTGGTTCCGTCGCTACGCTCATCCCTGCGCGCCGCGCGGCATTTGCCGATCCGCTGGAAACGCTTCGCAGCGAATGATTGTGAGCTCCACTGGCTTGCATTGCTGGAATAACAGATTTCGTCTCAAAATTGCCTTTCCGAAAGCAGGCTGTGCGACTTGGGAGTGCCAGAGAAGCGGATTCTTCGCTCACCACCCCCGAACCTACCCCAAAGAGCGACTCGCTCTTTGGGGCCCCTGGTGCGTTCGGGGCCCCGTTCACTCAGAATGACACTTCCAACTTTTATCGAGAGCCGCGGACTCAGCGCACTAGACACTCATCACACTAGATACTCAGCGCACTAGACACTCAGCACGCTAGATTCCGAGGCGATCCTTTAGGGTGCGGACTCGGTCGCGGGCTACGGTTAGCTGGGTGTGTTGCGAATCTTTAAGCGTGAGCACGACTTTGCCCGCGAACCAGGAATTTACCTCGTGAATCCAATCGACATTGACTAGCACAGAGCGGTGAACGCGAAGGAACTTTGCGGGATCGAGGCGATGCTCCAGATCGGAGATGGTCTGGTCGATGCAATGGCGGCGTCCACTGACGATGGCGAAGGTGAGCTTGTCCTGGGCGATGAAGTGCGTGATGTCGTCGAGCGGTAGAAATGAGATGCGCTCGCCGATGCGGGAGGCGATGCGGCTGGGATAGGCGGCGTGGCCTTCGCGCAACGATGCGGTCAACTCTCTCAGCAGTTCCGGCAGGGCTGGGTTCTGTTGCCAATCCGGCTTGACGATGGGGCGCAGGCGGCCGAGTTTGTTGATGGCACGTTCCAGGTGCTCGGCGTCGATTGGTTTAAGCAGGTAGTCGATCGCATTGGTTTCGAAAGCGCGGAGAGCGTGCTGATCGAAGGCCGTGGTGAAGATGACGAAAGGCTGAGTGGCGAGATGACCGAGCAATTCGAAGCCGTTCATGCCCGGCATCTGGATGTCGAGGAAGAGCACATCGACTTGGGAGTGATGATCGTTGAGGGTCGCGACGGCGGCAGAGGGGTCGGTCGCGGTTCCGGTGATTTCAATCTCGGGGAATGCGGCGAGCAGTCGCTGTAAGCGTTCGAGCGCCAGCGGTTCGTCGTCAACGAGGAAAGCGCACAGAGGTACTGCATCTTGTATCATTGCGGCTCTCCTGCAGGAACAGCGATGGAGACTACGGTTTTGTCATCGACACGGCTCACATTGAGCTGCGCCGCTTCGCCAAACAGAAGCTCGAGGCGGCCGACGAGGTTTCCGAGGCCGTGATCGGCGGAGATGTCGGCGAGTGAGAACCCCGGGCCGTCATCGGTGACGCGGAGTTCGAGGTGGCCGTTGCGTTGCGTGCCGTCGACTCGGATTGAGGAGGGCGCGCTGCGCTGGGCCGCGACGTGCTTGACGCTATTCTCGACGAGTGTCTGCAGAGCGAGCGGAGGGATCTTGCAGTCGCCGAGCACATCGGGGACCGAGATGTCGTACCGGAGACGCTGGCCGAAACGCGTTGCTTCGATTTCCAGATAATCGCGCACGATCTTCAGCTCCTGCGAGAGCGGGACGAGGCTGGATTGATTGGCGCTGATGGAGAAGCGAAGGAGTGAGGCGAGTTTGCCGACGGTGTCTTCTGCGCGTTTGGGATCGCTTGGGATGAGTGAGGCGATGGAGTTGAGCGTGTTGAAGAGGAAGTGCGGATGGATGCGCGATTCCAGCGATGAGAGGCGCGCTTCGACGAGAAGTTTGTTGGCGCGTTCCTGCTCGACCTGGCGCGTGCGCAGTTCGAGAGTGGCATCCTGCAGGCGGTGGCGAAGGGTTTCGAACGATGTGGTACTCATACCCACGATGAGCGTAATCACCAGACAGGTCGGCAAAGAGGATTGGACTTCGTGCCAATAAAACCCGGACGGAATAATGCCGACTAACCGAAGGACGATTGCGCCAATCAAAGAGCCGAAAGAGGCTGTGGCGACGAGCGCGGCCGTGTAGATCAGAATGATCAGCCGGGGAAACGCTCGGTGTAGCGAAATCCAATCCAGTTGAGGACGAGAGCGGTGGGCAGGCCAATCACGATCGCGTAGATGAAAGAGCCGAAGAACCTTGGACCGATATCGGAGAGTCGTGAATGCTCAACGACGAGAATGAGAATTGCGATGACGACTGCGATCGCAGGGACGATCCAGATTTCGCTGCAGAAGGCCTTGAACGCACGGACGGTCTTGTTCGATTGACGGCTGGCGTCGTCGATGGATGGATTGCGGGTGGGGTTCATAGTTGAAAGCGCACTCCGGCGGAGGTGGCTGTGGTGTAGGGTGCTGCGCCAAAGTCGGAGGTTTTGCTACCTGAAGGTACCTCCAGGTGCACATAGGATGTGAAATGCTTGCCGAACCAGCGGCTCACATCGACCACGCCGACGAGGCTGTGATCGTTTAGGTTCGCGACTACTGCTGCGGAGACATTCCATTCTTTCCATCCGGGCAGGTCACGAAGGCGATTTTTGCCAGCACCGAAATAGGTGTAGGACTGCCTGCCAGCGAGAGGTGATACGAAAGCGTCGCGAAAGTATGGAGTGTTGGGGGGAGTGTAGAACTCGCCGATGAAGGTGACGCCGGAGTGGAGTGTGCATTTGGCGCCGATGAGTACCGCTGCTTGTTCGCGCCACATTGCTTCGCCGTGCAGTTCCCATGCCTGTCCAACAACGCGCGTAAAGGTGAGACCGCCAAAGGTATCACCGCCGCTGTCGTTGCCTGCGATGAGCGATGTGTCGAATCCGCGCACCAGAACGTTATACCGGAACGCGGTGGTGTCGTGCAGTGTGGTGTGTGCGGGGGCGAGCGCGGCGGTGGACCAAGCAAAGGTCAATGCATGATGGCCGCGCATCCAGTCGGCCTTGATCATGTCGCGGCCTTGATTCACATTGAGTCGGTCTGACGGGTTGGTCGGATCTCGCGGCGGATCGAGTACGCCGGCGGCTGTGAAGGCATAGCCCGTGCCCCAGCGGACTATTTTGCGGCCAGCGGTGAAATCGAAATCACCTGCGGAGAGTCCTGCGTAGGTTTCTTTGACGAGGGCCTTCGAAGTTGTATCGGTGTAAGCGGTTGAGATGCCGATGAGGCTGGTGGAGAAGGCGAGGCGGTTGCGATAGCGGAGATCGAAGGTTGGTTCGACGAGAACCTGGTTCAGGATTTGCGGCTGAGATTCGCGGAGGCCGCTGAAGAAGGTGGCGTCGTCGATGATGGCGAGGGAGAAGCGCGTGTTGAGAGGACTCTCTTCGGCTGGCGGCGGATCCTGTGGGTGAGCGCAGGGCGCCGCCGTTGCCAGGATGAGAGCCGAAATGAGTAATCGCGCATTCATGGTCTGCGTACACCCGCATCAGGGCCAGTAGATGAGTGCGATCTCAACGGATGAGCCCGGTGCTGCGAAGGTGAATTGAGTCTCGTCGAAATTGGGCGGGCCGGGGCGCTTTGCGGGATTGTTGGAGTGGCCGTATCCCTCGATGGGCATTCCCACGTCATTGAAATCGAGTTTCTCGTTCTTGTTTTCGTC
Source organism: uncultured Acidobacteriaceae bacterium (assembly GCA_963738035.1). Taxonomy (GTDB): domain Bacteria; phylum Acidobacteriota; class Terriglobia; order Terriglobales; family Acidobacteriaceae; genus Telmatobacter. The sequence goes on along the minus strand of CAVTVB010000017.1, from coordinate 510,074 downwards.
GTGGATGACTGCGACTCCGTAGTTTCCTGAGGCGACGTTGTCGAACACGGCTTCGGCAGTGAGGGTTTTGGGGTCAATCTCAACGATCTTGGCGTCGACGATGGTGTTGTCGTCCGTGCGAAGAGCGATGCGAATGTTGCCTTCGCTGTTTCGAATGCCGGTGATCTTGATGGTCAGTTTGCCGCTCTTCGGCGTCTGCGCGGTGGAGTACGCGACGACGAGGATGAATAGCGAGAAGCAGAGCAGGGGCAATATGGCCAGCCACGGCTTTCTTCGGATGTTTGCGATCATTGCGTGTTCCTTTCCTAATCGACTTACTGGATGATGCCGTTTGCAACGCGACTTGCCTGTGATGTGGTGAATCAGAACCTGTCGGAGCGGCCCTGGTAGAAGAGCTTGTCAGGCAGATCGCGCGGCGCAGAGTTCGAGTACTCAAGCACGCTGTGGGAGTTGTGGCGGATTTCGTCATAGAGAGTGAGGCGGCGGAGGAGCATCTTGCCGCCAGAGGGTGCGTATTCGTTAAAGGTGGCGGATTTGATGTGCTTACCGGAGGTGAGATAAAACTCGGCGCGCACGGGACGGGCATCTTCTGTACGGACCCAATAGAGAATGCGCTGATAGGTTGCGCCTTTGCGTTTTGCCGCGAGGTCGAGAACGTAGCAGTTCTCGCTGCCAACTTTTTCGTCGCGAACGTAGGTTGCGGTGTAGTCGACCGCATAGTTGGTGCGCGCAACGTCGCCATTGGAGGCATCGCCGGAGAGCCGTTCGAGAGGCGTGATGCGTACGGGACGGCTGGTATCGGGCAGATAGATCCACATGTCGTCGCCGAGCATGAGCAGGTGGCGGCCTTTGTCGCGGGGGCTCATGAATTCGACGTAAGTCTTGTCGGTGCCTTTTTGCGAGACCTGGTAGAGTGCCTCTTCGTCGGATTTCCCGGATTCGAAGTTGGTGATTTTGACGCGCAGGGTGAAAGCTGGCCATCCGTTGCGGTAGGTGTCGGAGCGTTTCAGAAGGGCCTCGGCATCGGGTGTTGCGGCATGGCCGACAACTGCGCAGGCTATGAGGAAGGCGATAGTGATCAACAACAGGAAGGCGCGCAGAGTGAGATCGACTTTGGAAATGGATTTAGACATGGGCGAGTGCCTCCGAAATCTGCAGGCGCGATGCGCGAATGGCGGGCAGGATGGATGCGAGTGCCAGCGAGAGGATGACCATGATCGAAGAGCCGATCATCAACGCGGGCACGTGCAGGACGCGGAACGGGATGTTGATGGTGTATCCGGGAGGCGGCGGCATGTGAAGGCCGGCGGCGTTGAGGAGCCAGCCGAGAAGATTGCCACCTGCGACGCCGACTGCCGCTCCGAGAACTCCCAGGACAGTGGCTTCGAGCATGAATAGAGCGACGATCCAAGCGCGGGGCGTGCCCATAGCGAGCATCGTGCCGATTTCGCGGATGCGCTCAAGCATGGCCATAAGCAGCGTGTTGATGCTGGCCATGAGCACCATGAGGAAAACAATGAGGCCCATGAAGAGGAAAATTCCGTTGAACATGGTGTGGACCTGGTTGTAGTAGGTGGCCAGATCAATCCATTTCTTTAACGTCATCTGTTGCGGCAGTCCGCTAAGGCGCGGTGCCAGATCTGCATAGACAGCGTCGGTGTTTTCGGTAGCGTCGAGGCCGACGACGAGGTTGGTAACGCGGTCGCTTTGCAGCAGGCGCTGTGCCGCGGGCAAGGTGATGCGCAGATAGCGCGCGTCCATTTCCGCGATGCCGGTCTTGACGATGCCCACGATCTGAACATCGACGCCATTGAGGGCACCGTCAGAGGTCATGGCGAGGAGAGTGAGGCCATCGCCGACTTTCACGTTCATTGACTTGGCCAAGCCGGAGCCGATCAGCGCTTCGACGTCACCACTGGATTTGGAGGAGAGATTGCGACCGGTTCCAGAGGCAAGTTGAGCGGAGAATCCGAGACTGCTTTCCGCGTCGGGATCGACGGCGCTTCCCATGAATCCGACGGCCTTGATTCCGTTGGAGGCCATGCCGTAAAACTCGATGCGAGGTGCAACGCCGCGCACGTGCGGGGCAGATTTAACGTTTGCCGCGACCTGGCGCCAATTTTCGATGCCGGTGTCGAGCACGCGGACTTCATCGCGCTTGAAGTGGTCGGTGGTGAAGATCTGCAAGTGACCGAGGCCGGCGCGGATGGTGTCTTCGCGTAGGCCGCGGGTCATGAAGGCGAAGTATCCGCCGGCGAGGAGAAGGCCGGCCACGCCACCGCCAACCATGAGCAGCGTCATCAGGGTTCTGCGGCGATTGCGGAAGACGTTACGAAATGCAAGCAGCAAGAACTTGCTCATGGCTGGCTCCTTGAGACGGTTCAGAATGGGTATCGGAGATGATGCGGCCGTCGGTGAGGCGGACGATGCGTGGGGTGTGCTCGAGGAGGCGCTGGTCGTGGGTGGAGAAGATGAAGGTGAGGCCAAGGCTGTGGTTCAAGTCGCGCATCAGGTCAATGAGTTGAGTCGCATTGCGCGTGTCGAGATTGGCGGTGGGTTCGTCGGCCAGCACCAGTGCAGGGCGATGAACGATGGCACGCGCGACGGCTACACGCTGGCGTTCTCCGCCGGAAAGCAGGTCGGGCCTTTGATGGGCGCGGGCAGAGAGGCCGACGTTTTCGAGAGCTTCCGCAACGCGTCTGCGGCGTTCGTTGGCGCTTACGCCTTGAACCAGCAGCGGGTATTCGACGTTTTCGCTGGCGGTGAAGACGGGGATGAGATTGAAGGTCTGAAAGACGAAGCCGATTTTTTCACGGCGCAGCATTGAGGTTTGCGAAGGGCTGAGCTTCGAGGAGTCAACTCCGCCGATGAGGATGCGGCCGCTGGTGGGCTTGTCGATGCAACCAATGAGGTTCAGCAGGGTTGACTTGCCACTGCCGCTGGGGCCGGAGATGGCGAGGAATTCTTCGGCATCGATGCGGAGGTTGACTTGGTCGAGGGCGGTTACGGCGCTGTGGTCGAGGGGAAATCTCCGCGTGACCTGTTCAACGCTGACGAGTGGGTCGGTGGGAGGCATCGGCACTTCTTCCTTTCCGGGGCGTTATTGTGCGCTGGTCAGGAAGATAGCGGGGATGTAGTGGGATTGCGCGACGATTTGGATGAAGGGCTAAACCGGCGGATGAACGGTGCGGAGAAGCAGATGAATCGAAGATGAGATCCCAGGCTTCAAGAATCGGGAACTGGAATATCGAGAGGTTTGCCGGCGGAAAAGATCCCAACTCTCAAACGCGAGATCCTTCGACGCACTCAGGACGGGTTCTGGGGCACCCAAGGGTGAGGAGTCCGAAAGGATCGGGCTGTTGAGGACTATTGCGGCGGCGCTGCGCTGTCATTGCGCTGGGGTGGTTGGCCCATGACGGCGACTGCGGTGGCAAGGAAGGAGCCGTCCTTGACTGCACCTTCGGCGCGGACCATATCGCCGACCTGGATGTCGCCGAGGGTGATGGGGTCGCGGCGTTTGCGGAAGGTGGTGTTCTCGTCGGCGACGAAAGTGTGGGTCGCGTTGTCCGGGCCGCCATGTAGGGTCACCCTGGTCTCATTGATGGCGGTGACTTGCCCCATGATCCAGGTCTTGCCGTAGTTGGCTTGCATCTCGCGCATCTGTTTGGCGCGTTCTGGATCGATCTGGAAGATGACTACGGCACCGACGGATTTGGTATTTGCGTCCATCTCGCCGGAGGCACCGATGGCATCGCCGACTTTGATGTCGCTGGCCTTGATAGCAGTTGGCGGGGTGAACAGAGGCTCATTGTCGCCGCCCTGGCCGTGACGTGGGCTGCCGCCTCCGCCTTTCATGATGCGGGTGTTGACACTGTAGTGGATGTTGTAGAGTTCGCCGGTGTCCGTCTTGATGGTGAAGTGGTCTGCGGAGATCTCGGTGACCGTTCCCATGACACCGCGGCCCATCATTCCGCCAAACTCTCCGCGTCCACCGCGTTGTCCGGGTCCGCGGCCTTGCGCGGGTTGGCCGGTGTCCTGAGAGGGATTTGTGTTCTGGGCCAAGGTGTGAAAACTGACAGCGCCAAGCAATACCACAAGCGGCAACGAGACAAGGCGGACTTTCATGGGTCTCCAGATAAAAGTCGGTGCTGTAAGCATAGACGCAGATCAGCGTCGGCAGGACGACACGTCGAAGCCGGACGCGAGGTGACTACTGTCTTTTCTGGTCTTGGGGCTGGGTCTGGGCGGCGATCAGCTCTTCAAATTCGGGCAGTCCATGCAGGGCCGCAAACTCGTTATCCGCGATGATTTTTTTCGGATTCGCGTAGCCCTCGTTGAGTGACATGCGGAGGTACTGAATGGCGCGTTCAGGCATACCTGCCCGGACACATCCCTTGGCCAGGTAATAGTTCATGGCGCCGCGATCGCTAACCGATGCCGGATTTTGAATGCGAGGTCGGGAGTTGTCGTTGAAGATCGCCGGATCGATTTTGAGCGCGGCTTTGTACTCTTCCCAACCCTTCTCGTATTTGTGTTGAGCCAGCAGGTTGGTTCCAAGATTTTTGCGGATAAGAGCGGAGTTCGGATCGATTTTGAGCGCCTTGCGGTACATTTTTTCCGCGTTGTGATATTGCTTCAACGCATCGTAGACGGTGCCGAGATTATTGAGGACATTTGAATTTTTGGGGCTGAGCTTATCGGAAGTGCGGTAACAGTGCATCGCGTCCGTTAGATTAAACATCAATTGGTAAGCGATGCCTTCCTTGTTCCAGACGGTGGCATTATCAGGTGACGCTTTCTTGTAGGCTTCGATGGCTGCCTGATAACGTTGATGAGCCATGAGGGCATCACCGATCTGTTCGGCGGTTGCTGGAGTCGCTGGGAGCGTGGTCGCGGTGGTAGTTGTAGCCGGTGTACCTGGAACTGGCGTTTCACTGGACGTCTGGGTCGTGGGAGATTGGCTGAGAGCCAACCAGGGGGCACACACAATGGCTGCCATCAGAGTCAATGCCGGCAGCGAGCGTTCATCTAACCTGCGCATATTCCCTCCTCAAGAAGGAATTGGGGGCGACAAACCTGCTTCATCGTCACATGAAATTAGAGCACCAATTTGTATACCATCGTCAAGTTAGTTCACGGCACGGGTGTAAGGCGGACTGAACAATACACGAGCCGGAGCCAGGGAGTTGGGTTCGGACTTGCCGGAAAAGAGGATCGTTGGTCATGAGCACCTCGGTTTCTTCGCAACTACAAATTGAGATCGCGCAGCGTTTTCGCAATGTCCGGTGTCGCACATTGGCTTTGTGTAAACCGCTGACGCCTGAGGACATGATGGTGCAGTCGTGCGCCGATGCCTCCCCTGCCAAATGGCATTTGGCGCATACGGCGTGGTTCTTTGAGTCGTTCATCCTCCGGGAGTTTCTGCCCGGCTACAAGCTCTACAATGCGGATTTTCCCTGGCTGTTCAACAGTTATTACCGTAGTTTTGACGAGTTTCCTGAGAAGCGGCTGCGGTCGTCGTTTTCGCGGCCCGGGCTGGATGAGGTGCTGGCTTATCGAACCTATGTGGAGGAAGGGATCGAGCGACTTCTTGAGGCAGGTGCTGAGCCGGAGGTGTTGAAGCGCATTGAGTTGGGAGCCAACCACGAAGAGCAGCACCAGGAATTGATGCTGACCGACATTCTGCATGCGTTTTATACGAATCCGTTGCGACCGGTTTACCGGCAGGGTGAGAGAGGGTTGGCGGGTGATCTTGATCCGGCTCCCAGGTCTCAAAAGCGAGACCTGGGGCACCCAGTCAGAGGCGCTCTGAGAAAGATCCGCTGCGGTTTGTGGAGTTTGCGGGAGGGTTGGTCGATGTGGGGTTCGCCGGAACCGGCTTTTGCTATGACAATGAGTTGCCGCGCCACCGGGTCTGGCTGGAACCTTACGCGTTGGCGGATCGCCTGGTGAGCATCGGGGAATTTGCCGAATTTATCGCGGACGGGGGATACCGGAAGTCGGAGCTGTGGCTCTCGGCCGGATGGGACGCCGTGGAGCAGAACGGCTGGAAGGCACCACTTTACTGGAATGAAACCGCCGACGGGTGGAGGCTGTTTACGCTGGGCGGCGAGGTCTCTCTGGAAGAGGCTGAGGCTGCGCCGGTTAGCCAAGTCAGCTACTTTGAAGCGGATGCCTATGCTCGCTGGGCCGGCAAGCGGCTGCCGACAGAGGCTGAATGGGAAGTTGCTGCGGAGGGACACCCGATTGGCGGCAACCTTCTCGATGAGGAACGCCTGACGCCGATCCCGGTATTCGATGAAGGCTCGGGGCTCTCGCAGATGTGGGGCGACTGCTGGGAGTGGACGGCGAGCGCTTATCTGGGCTATCCGGGGTTTGAGCCGCTGGCTGGATCGCTTGGCGAATATAACGGCAAATTCATGAGCGGGCAGATGGTGTTGCGGGGAGGTTCTTGCGCGACTCCGAAGGCGCATATTCGCTCGAGTTATCGCAATTTTTTTCAACCAGAAACACGCTGGCAATTTTCCGGAATCCGATTGGCAGACAAGTAACTCCGATAGGTGGAGGAGCATCCTAGTAACGGCATGACTACGATCCCTGTTTCCCCAGCCAGTTTTCACGTTTCAGACAAGATCTCTTCTTCGGTGTACGAGGGATTGTTGTCGAGTCCAAAATGGTTGCCTTCGTGGCTTTTTTACGATTCCGCCGGATCACGCCTGTTTGACGAGATCACGCGCATTCCCGAGTACTACGTCACGCGGACAGAGCGCGGGATTCTGTCTGAACGCGCGAGTCGAAATTGTTTCGCGCGCGGCAGGCGAGAATTCGTTGAGGCTGGTGGAACTCGGCGCCGGCTCAGCCGACAAGACGCGGTTGCTGTTGAGCGCCGCGGTCGACCGGCAGGACACTGTGTTTTACGAGCCGGTGGATGTTTCGGCAAGTGCGCTGGTCGAGGCGCAGATGCGCATTGAAGAAGAGATCCCGGGCGTGCTTGTTTGCCCGCGCGTGGAGGATTATACCCACGACCTGGAGTTGGACGCGACGTTGCCTACGGAGCGCAGGCTTGTGCTCTACATCGGATCGAGCATCGGCAACTTTGAGCCCGGCGAGTCGTTGATGCTGCTGGAACGTGTGCGTGCGGCTCTCGATCCGGGCGATTGTCTGCTGCTGGGTGTTGATCTGGCCAAAGAGACTCCGTGCTTTTAGCGGCCTATGACGATGAGGCGGGGATAACAGCGGCGTTCAATCGCAATTTGCTGGTGCGGCTGAATCGGGAACTGGATGCGGATTTTCATCCGGAGATGTTTGCTCATCGTGCGGATATGGAATGCGACTGAATCACGGATGGAGATGCACCTGGTAAGCGAGACGAAGCAAACCGTGTGGCTGCCCGGCATTGATCTGCGGGTGAATTTTGAGGCGGGAGAAAGCATTCACACGGAGAACAGCTACAAGTATCGGGCTGGCGATGCGGAGGCGCTGGTGGCGAAGGCAGGATTCGCGCACGAGGTTACGTGGACGGATGAGCGCGGGTGGTTTGCGGTTTGCCTTGCGCGGGCTGTGTGAAGCGATAGTTTGTTGGAACCCCGGTTCCCTCCCATGTCTCAGAAGCGAGACCTGGGACACCCAAGTCTTAGACCTTTCAGCCCACCTGATCTTCTATTTAGGATTCGTGATTCTGAGCAGAAGGATGTCGTGGCTTGGGAGTTCGATGGGCATGTTGTTGGTCAGGTCCATCTCTTTGCCGGTCCAGAGGTCTTTTGCGTGTTGGGCGCCGTGCATGCCGAGCTGCGCTAGATCCAGATGGAATGGATGCGTTGAGTAGACGTCGCTACCTACGTTGACGATGGCGATGGCTTTGGCTCCGCCTTCAGATCGCGGGCCCAGACTTCGACTTCGCCTTTGCTGTAGATGTGGCGGGCCTGGTGGCCGAGCGGATCCTGGTTGATGGCGATGACATCTGGGTTCGTGAGGATCTGCTTGATCTCAGGCTTCATGTGGGGCAGGTCGTTGCCGGCAAGGAGTGGCGCGGCGAGCATGGCCCACATGGAGAAGTGGGTGCGATTCTCGGCGAGGGATAATTTGCCGTTGCCGACTTCGAGCATGTCGGGTCGTTCCAGTGGCCGGGACCAGCGTAGGAGGCGAGGCCCTTCTGCTGGCTAAGGATGTCGTAGATGCTTTGCCAGCGCGCTTCAATGTCGCCGGTGGTCCGCCAGAGGTTTCCACCGATGGCGGGCGCCCACTCCCACACGTTGTCCCACCCGTACTGGCACAAGGAATAGACGATGGGGCGGCCGGTGGCTTTGAGTGCTTTGCCCATCTTGTCGTAGGCGGCGACCATGAGGCGCATCTGCGCGGCCTTGTCGTTAGGCGCCTGCTTCTGCATGACGGCGGGATGAAGCTGCACAGATCGTACTTGAGGTAATCGATGCCCCAGTCGGCATACATCTTCGCGTCCTGTTCTTCGTGGCCGAGCGAGCCTTCGAATTGGCGCAGGTCTTGGGGCCGGGCGAGGAGTAGATGCCGAGCTTGAGGCCTTTCGAATGCACGTAGTCTGCTAGCGCTTTCATGTCAGGGAACTTGGAGTTGGTGTGGAGCACGCCGCTCGCGTCGCGCTCCGCTTCCCAGGTGTCGTCGATGTTGACGTAGATGTAGCCGGCATCTTTCATGCCGCTGGAGACGATCTGGTCGGCGGAGTCGCGGATGTCTTTGTCGGTGACTTTTTCGGCGAAGTAGTTCCAGCTATTCCAGCCCATGGGTGGCACCTGCGGTGCGGCTAGTCGCGCCTGCGGCGCATTCCCAGGCTGAGTTGGCGTCTGAGATTAACCGACAAAGACGTCGCTGTGAAAGATATGAGTGCGACAGCGGCAAGTGAGAGAGAAGCAGAAAAGCGCATCGTTTGTTCTCCAATGGAAACGATTACAACTGGGAATACTAAGCGGGCGCGCTGGTTTGACAATTGCAGAGACTGCCGAGGGAAGGAATTTTGCGACGGACGCGAGCCCGGGTGCGAACATCTTGGAACCATGGATCCAGCCTCATCCCCAGCAGAGCATGGGCTTCGGCGTCAGCTGAGCTTGCGGGATCTCGTGATCTCCCAGGTGTTGTGCGTCGTGGGCGCGGCTGGGTGGGCGTGGCGGCAGGCCTGGGCAAAGCCGAGACGCTGATGTGGCTGGGGGCGATGGTGCTGTTTTATGTGCCGATGGCCGCATCGGTCATCGGACTGAATCGAGTTATGCCGCTTGAGGGCGGACTGTATGTCTGGGCGCATCGGGCATTCGGAAACCTGGGCGGATTTCTGACAGCGTGGAACATCTGGTTCTATGGGATCGCGGTCACCGCGGCAATTCTTTATCTGATTCCGACGGAACTGGCGTACCTCATTGGGCCGTCGGCCGCCTGGCTGCCGGAGAATCGCATGGCGGCTGTGATGATTGTGACGGCGCTGGTGGTAGCGCTGACGTTTGCCGAGCTGCGCGGGCTTGAGATCGGCAAATGGATTCATAACGCGGGCGGCATAGCCATCATGATCGCGTTTGCGGGACTGATCTGCCTTGGCCCATGGGCGATATTGCGGCACGCGCCCGTGCATTGGACTCCGCTGGCGCTCGAAATTCCTTCGCATGATCCACGCACGCTGGCGTTGTTTGGCCAGATGCTGTTTGGCGCATTGTGTGGACTTGAGTACATTGCGATTCTTGCCGGCGAGAGCAAGAGCCCGGAGCGGACGATAACGCAGTCGGTATGGATTGCATCGCCGATTATCTGCGCAATGTTCATCCTGGGGACTGGCTCGGTGGTGGCGTTTGTTCCGCGCGCCGAGATCAACTTCATTGCGCCGATTCCGCAGACGTTTCGCGTGGCCCTGGGCAATGTTGGGATTGGGAATGTGCTGGCGACGGCGGCTATTCTGCTGGTGCAGATTCGGCTGATGGGAGCAGTGAGCCTGCTGATGACGGGCGTGAGCCGTCTGCCGCTGGCGGTTGGTTGGGACGAACTGATTCCGGCGTGGTTCACACGTCTGCATCCACGCTGGAAAACACCGGCAAATTCGATTCTGTGCACGTCGGTACTGATCTTGCTGCTGGTGGTGATGGCCAATGTCGGGGTTCACGCGCAGGAGGCGTTTCAGGTGCTGTCGAATGCGAGCCTGACGCACTATGAAGTTGCCTATATTGTGATGTTCGCGATTCCGCTGGTGGGGGCGGCTGGATTGCGCAGACATCTTCCTGCCTGGCTGAAATGGACTTCGGTAGTGGGGTTGTGCGCGACGGTCTTCAGCCTGCTGATCTCAGCTTACCCGTTTGTGGATGTGGTGAACCCGATGGCATACGCAGCGAAGATTGTGTGCACGCTTGTGGTGAGCAACCTGGTCGCATTCAGTTTTTATAAAGTGCGCACGCGGACGGCGATGTCGCCGGTTCCTGCGCCGCTGCAGGCCGAGCCGGAAGACTAAAGAGGGGGCTTACGCATCACACGAGCAAGTGGGAGTCGCGGAGACTGGGCAGCATCAATCTGCGGCGGGAGCAACTGCGTATCGAGGCGTCGTTGCCATTAGCTCTTCTACCGCTGCAACGGTGCCAATTCCGCCGCGGGCGCCGGAGCAGGTGCAATTGAGCGCAGCAGCGGCGCAGGCGAAGTCGAGCTGGCGATCCAAAGGCCAATCTTGAAGCAGCCCGTAGATGAATCCGGCATGAAAGATGTCGCCGGCGCCAGTGGTGTCGACAACGGGCACACGATAGGCGGCGCAGGAGTAGAAACGCTTGCCATCCCACGCAAGCACGCCATCGGCGCCTAAGGTTGCGGCCGTCACAGTACAACCGAAGCGCTTCCGGGCGGCGCGGAGAGCCTGCTCGAGATTGCGGTCGCCGGTGAGACGTGTTGGGAAATCGCGGCTGACGACGAGGTAGTCGACATTATCGATCAGATCTTCGACGCCGGGGTAGGTCTCGTCGAGATCGGCGATGACGGGAATGCCGGCGGAACGGGCCCACGATGCTGCCTGGGTGGCGGCGGCTGTTTCGAAGCCGTCCACGTGGAGGGCGCGGGCATTGACGATCATGGAGCGATCGAGGTCGCTAGGTTGGAGCAGCAGGCGTTCATCGCGGCGGCAGAGCACGGTTCTTTCTCCACCCTCATCTACGAGAATGAGCGATTGCGGGCTGGCTGCATTGGGGACGGTGACGAGGCGCGCGTCTACGCCGGCGTCGGCGAATGCGTGCCGATGAAGGTTGCCGGCTTCGTCGGCGCCGAGTTTGCCAATGTAGCGTGTGCTGAGGCCCCAGGATTGACAGGCGATGATGGTGGTAGCGGTCTGGCCGCCGGGCAGGATGCTGGCGTTGGTGTATTCGGTTTTGGATCCGCGCGCTGGGAAGTTCACGAGGGGAATCAGCGTGTCGATTGCATTGAGACCTACACCTACGAGATCGACAATACTGAATTCCGCCATGACTTCTATTTTAGCGGGAGAAATCTGCGCGACAGGTGTGGAGGGAGTGCTATGAGAATTTTGTCTTCTTCCAGAGGAGCCACGCACCAGCGAAAGCGCTGGTCAGCAAAAGAATGCTAAGGATGCCCACCCAGGAGAAATTCATCGGCAGCGAAGGTACCCGGGCATTGATGCCGAGCCAAATGAAGACGCCGACTGCGCAGGCGAGAATTACGTAATCCCACCAGGCGCGGCGCTGGGCAGTCACGGTCGATACTTCTCCGGCATAAGTCCGGACGACGCGATCGTAGTCGAGATCGTATCGGGCACACTCGCGGACCAGAGACTCGCGCATCGAGGCGTTCTCCTTCTCGGTGGCGACGGCGGTGCAGACGGCGAGGGCGCCGCAGATCATGACCAGGGAGCCGATCATCACAAGGAGGCGATGTGCTGCGTCGGCATGGGCCAGTTCGCCGAAGACCAGAGCGCCCCATGCGAGTCCCCACATCTGATTGGTGTTGGAGAGAGGGATGCCGCGGCCGATGCCCAGGTACTTGGTTGCGAATTGCTGAAACAGGTCGCCGATGACCCAGACGAATCCGCCAAGAAAGAGCCAGAAGAGCAGAGGTCGGATTTCGCTGGAGTGGAAGACCGCGGCCTTCGTTCCGCCGTCGAGCGCGAACACGAGTGCGAACATCGTGCCCAGTTCGCCGATCGTGAAAACCGTGACGAAAGAGAGGGGGTTCATGCCGCTGATGTAGGCCTTGCGATAGGGGATATACATGGTTCCCCACATCAGGCTGGCGCCGATCGCAGCGAGAACTCCGCCGACTGCGCGGTCTGCGTGCGCGCCGCTCGCGTGAATCGTACTGAAGCCGAGCATGATGGCTGCCGCGACGATGGCCAGCGCGCCGAGAACGACCTTGGCGATGTTGATGCGGCTCGCGCCTTTCAGCTCACCGAATAGAAGACGGCCCCAGAGGATGCCGACGAGGGAGTTGGTGTTCCAGAGCGGAAATGCGATGGCCAGTCCGACATCGCGAATAGCGAAGACGGTAAGGGTGTTGGCCACGGCCCACAACATGCCGGCGAGGATCGCGATGGGGATGAGATGGCGGTGCTCGGACAAATCGGCGAAGACCTGGCGGGTGCCTTTCAAGAGCGTGGGAACGGTCCAACGCGCTGTGAAGACGCCCGCGACCATGCAGAGCGAGATGGCGTAGGGGGATAGGCCGGAGTTGACGAGCTTGGTGGGCGCCTCGGCCGCACCGAGCCATACACCCGCAGCGAGGCCACACACGACGCCGATGCCGTGCACCGATTTGAAGACGGGTTGGGGATTGGTGCGGGCGGCTGCGTTCATGCTTCTCCGTGCTGTTCCCTTCATTCCAAATTCCGCGGACCCGGCGCAGCACTGTAGTGGGGACTCAAACCGCGGGCTCGTCCTCTCAATGAAGCGCGATGAGCAAGGCAAGGCCAAAGCAGAAGACGATCACCGGAATCACGAAGTGACTGTCCGTCAGCATGGCCCTTGTCTTATTGAGTGTGATCATTTCGCTTCCCTTGTTCTTGATTCAAACTTCGTGTCTTCGCTACGCCCGGTTCTACTTGAGAGAAGTCATATCGATGACGAACCGATATTTGACGTCCTGTTTCAACATGCGCTCGAAGGCTTCGTTGATTTTCTGGATCGGAATAACTTCGACGTCGGCAACGATGTTGTTGCGGCCACAGTAGTCGAGCATCTCCTGAGTTTCGGGCATGCCGCCGATCATTGAACCGGCGATGGAGGCACGTTTGCTGATGAGCGCGAACATGTTGATGGAGGGAGGTTTTTCGGGCAAGCCGACAAGGGTGATGGTGCCGTCCTGTTTGAGCAACGCGAGGTAGGGTTCGAGGGCATGTGGGGCCGAGGCGGTGTCGAGGATGAAGTCGAAGGTGCCGGCGTGTCTTTTCATCGCGGCTTCGTCGGTGGAGACGACGACTTCGTCTGCACCGAGCTTGATGGCGTCTTCCTTTTTCTTAAGTGAGGTGGTGAGCTGCACGGTGTGCGCCCCGAAGGAGTGGGCAAATTTGAGCGCCATGTGGCCGAGGCCGCCGAGACCCACGATTCCAACTTTGCTGCCGGGGCCTACGTTCCAGTGGCGCAGCGGGGAATAGGTCGTGATGCCGGCGCAGAGCAAGGGCGCGACTGCGGCAGGACTGAGGTTGGACGGGACGGTGTGGGCGAAGCGCTCATCGACGACGTAGTTGTTCGAGTATCCACCCATGGTGATGGAGCCGTCTACGCGATCTTTGGCGGCGTAGGTGAGGGTTGGGCCTTCGGCGCAGAAATGCTCTTCACCACGATTGCAGGGTTCGCAGTGGCGGCAGGAGTCGATGATGACGCCAACGGCTGCAATGTCGCCCGGCTTGAATTTGGTTACGGATTTGCCGGCGGCGGCGACGCTGCCAACGATCTCGTGACCGGGGACCATGGGATAAATGGCGTTGCCCCACTCGTTGCGGGCCATGTGCAGGTCAGAATGGCAGACGCCGCAATAAAGGATTTCGATCACGATTTCAGTAGGGCCCGGCTCGCGGCGGCTGAAATTGTGAGGAGCCAGCGGCGATTTGGTATCGAGTGCTGCGTAACCTTTGGAGGACGGCATGAATGATTCCTTTCCGGAGACGAGTGTAAATCACGGGCGCGGTGATTCAGCATTGGGGGAAGGTGAAACTGAGAGGACTTTGTGAATTCTGTTATTGGTTGGAAATCTAGTTCTTCTGGGCAGAGGCGATGCGGGGAATGCCCTGGAGGTCATGAATGAATTCGATGTTCTGGAAACTGGCGCTCTTGAGGAAAGATTCGACATCGGACATCTGGCTAAAGCCGAATTCGAACACGAGGAATCCACCGGGAACAAGGGCTGCATGCGCGGCGGGAATCAATCGTCGGTAGATGGCGAGGCCGTCTTCTCCGCCGAACAGCGCGACGGCCGGCTCATGTTCGCGGACTTCGACGGAGATTAGGGCGCGGTCGGTATTGGGAACGTAAGGGGGGTTGGAGGCGATGATTTCGAATTGCTCGCCGGCGACGGGCGCGAGGAGATCGCCGTGGAGGAAGCGAATGCTGTTCGCGACGCTATTGCGGGTTGCGTTTTCCACGGCGAGGGCGAGGGCGGCGGGGGAGATATCGGTGGCGGTGATTTGAGCATTGATGAAGTTTTTCGAATCGCATCCCTCAGGGGCTAAAGCCCCGGAGGATTCTTTGGAATTTATGTACGGGCTGAAGCCCGTACCTTCCCCAGAGACTTGATCTCTTGGAGTTCGCCGGGCGAAATGGTGTGCGAGAGCGATTGCGATAGCGCCGGAGCCGGTGCCGACGTCGAGAATGCCTATGGACGGGGCGGAGTTCGTGCTTTCCCACCCATCCGGCAAAGAACGCCGGATGGATGGGTCACCCGGGTTTCGAGGCCCTTCCCACGTCTCTTCCGGATTTCGGGCGTGCGTCTGCGATGTGAGTTCGATGATCCTTTCGACGAGATGTTCGGTTTCGGGCCGGGGGATGAGGACGTTGGGGGTTACGCGAAAGGGCAGGCCGTAGAATTCGCATTCGCCGGTGATGTATTGGATGGGTTCACCTTTGCGACGGCGTTCGAGCAGACTGGCGTAGCGGATCGCGGTGCATCCGGCGAAGTCATCGTCGGCGTGCGCCATCAGCCAGGCTTTGTTTTTGCCGATCAGATGCAGTAACAGCGTCTCTGCATCGCGCTTCGCGCGATCGGGATGCGGGCTGTCGCTGAGCTGTGATTCGGCCTGGGCGAGCCACTGACGCAGGTTCATCAAGCTGCCTGGTCGTTGTCTGATTTGAGCTGCTCGGCCTGGTAGTGGGTGATGAGGGCATCGACGATGGGCTGCAGGCGGCCTTCCATGATGAGGTCGAGCTGGTGCAGGGTCAGGCCGATGCGGTGGTCGGTGAGGCGGTTCTGCGGGAAGTTGTAGGTGCGAATCTTCTCGCTGCGGTCGCCGGAGCCAACCTGTGATTTGCGGGCCGCAGCCAGTTCGGCGTTCTGCTTCTCCATCTCCATCTCGTAGAGGCGGGAACGCAGCACGCGCATGCCTTTTTCGCGATTTTTGATCTGCGACTTTTCGTCCTGACAACTGACGACGGTGTTGGTGGGGATGTGGGTGATGCGCACAGCCGAATAGGTCGTGTTTACCGACTGGCCACCAGGACCGGAAGAGCAGAAAGTGTCGATGCGGATGTCTTTGGCTTCGATCTTGATGTCGACGTCTTCGGCTTCGGGCAGTACGGCGACAGTGATGGCGGAGGTATGCACGCGACCCTGAGTTTCAGTGGCGGGCACACGCTGCACGCGATGGACTCCACTCTCCCACTTGAGCTGTGAGTAGACGCGCTTTCCTTCGATGATGGCGATGACCTCCTTGTATCCGCCTACGCCAGACTCCGAAAGAGACATGACTTCGACCTTCCAGCGGTGCTGCTCGGCGAAGCGCGTATACATGCGGAAGACTTCGGCGGCAAAGAGCGAAGCCTCGTCGCCGCCGGTACCGGCGCGGATTTCGAGGATGACGTTCTTCTCGTCGTTGGGATCTTTGGGAATCAGCAGGATCTTGATTTCTTCTTCAATGGCGGCAGCGCGCGGTTCGAGTGCGGCGATTTCTTCCTCAGCCATGGCGCGCAGATCGGGATCGGACTCGGCCAGCATGGCGCGGGCTTCTGCAAGGCCCTGCTCAACCTGTTTCAGTTCGCGATACTTCTCGACCGGCTCTTCGATCTCGCGAAGCGATTTGGCGGTCTTCTGGTATTTTTCGTGGTCGTTCAGCACTTCCGGCAACGAAAACTGCGCCTGCAGGTCGTTGTAGCGTTGCTCCATTTGTTCCAGGCGATCTAACATTCCGAATCTCCGTGTCGCGCCATTCGGGCGCGCTACTGCTGATGGCTATCTGTTTGGGGATTGGTTCAAAAAAGGGCGCAGAACAGTGTAGGCGGCGGGCGCCGCTAGAGGAGGGCCGGGATGGGCTGATGGAGGGTCATAGAGCTTTCACTATTCTATCCTGAAACCGTAATTGTCTGAGTGTCGATCGAACCCAGGTGCCCAAAAGCGAGGCACCTGGGGCACCCGTAAGGCTCTGGGCACCCAGTTTGATGGCGGCGCGATTTCAGAACGATCTACAGAAATAAGATTCAGAAGCACTCGATATGGTCGCAGGCGTTCATTAGCGGAACCTGCAGATTTGAGTCGTGGTCTGGATCCGAGTAGATGGTGATGGTTGCGGGCTTATAGTCTTCGGGCTTGGCGGTCATTATGTTGGGCACAAAGGTCTGGGGATTGCGATCGTAGAGCGGGAACCAGGTGCTCTGGATCTCAACCATCACGGTGTGGCCGGCCTTGAAAACATGATCCACGTCGTGGAGGCTGTAGCGATACTCGTGGATGGAGCCGGGGCGCATCGGCGTCGGCTTCTCGAAGCTTTGCAGATAGCGGCCGCGAAAGATCTCTTCATTGGTCATGAGCTGGTAGCCGCGCATCTTAGGGTCGGGATCGTCGTCGGGGTACTGGTCGATGAGCTTGACGATCATGTCGTTGTCGGTTCCAGTGGTCGAGGCGAAGATGTCGGCAAGGACTTCGCCGGTCACGATGAGGTCCTTTTTGAGCACGGGCAGCTTCCAGACAGCCACGTCTTTGCGATCGGAGACGAAGCGCTGATCTTCCGTGAGCCAGTTGAACCATTGGGAACCATCTCCATAGGTTGGCTGGATGGGCCGGTGCCTGTAGGGAACGGGGTTGGCCGGATCGCTTTCGTAACTGGTCTTTGCGGGTTCCTTGGCGTCGCTCCAACTCAGGAGGGCATCCCCGACGAGGTGAAGGCTGGTCGGCTGGGCTTCCTTGGGTGGGAATTGCGAATAGCGCTTCCAGGTATTCGAGCCGGTCTGGAAGCTGGCGGTGTCTTCGAGGTCGAAGCCGGGTTCGTCCTTCAGATAGTGGGCGAAGAACTTCGCCTCGATTTGCGAGCGATACTCCTTGCCGATGGATTCGCCGTAGTTCAGATTTCCCAGATGACGGGATGACGAACCCCAGTATCCGTGACGCCAGGGGCCCAACACGAGGAAGTTTTCGCGTTTGCTGTCGTGGGGCTCAAGCATCTTGTACTCCTCCTGTGGCCCCCACATGTCTTCCTGATCGTAGTAACCGCCGACGCTCAGGGTCGGAACGGTGACTGAAGTCAAGTGGTGTTCGACGCCGCGCGACGACCAAACCATGTCATAGCTGGGGTGATCGAGAAAGAGCTTCCACGAAGGAAAGGGCTGCTTGACGCCCGACTTTTTCACGTCTTCGGTGAAGGAACCGCGCGCGAGGAAGTAGTCGAATCCGTCTTCGGGCTTGCCGTCCTTGTTCTTGCCGTAGCTGACTTCTGCGCTCTCCTTGTTTGACTCCATTCCGAAGACGTAATCGTAGCCATAGGTCTGGCGGAAGGCGCCGTTGTGGAAGAAGTCGTCGCCCATCCAGACGTCGATCATGGGCGCCTGCGGAGAGATGGCTTTCACGGCTGGATGCGGATCGATGCCGGCAGCCATGGCAAGGAATCCCGGGTAGCTGGTGCCGATGAACCCGGCGCGGCCGTTATTGCCCTGGACATTTTTGAGGAGCCAGTCGACGGTGTCGTAGGTGTCGGTGCTTTCATCGATTGCCTTGGGATTTTGACCACCCCCCGGACCAAGATCTGTCCGCGGGAACCCCGGGTGGTGGTCGGCCTCGGGGCGGCTCATCACGAATTCGCCTTCGCTCTTGTAGCGTCCGCGGATGTCTGCGCAGACGTAGATGTAGCCTGCGCGCGCGAGTTCTGGACGCCCGCCGAAAAATGATGCGCGGCTGGTCTGGTCGCAGCCATAGGGCGTGCGCTGGATGAGGAGTGGGAGCGGTGTGGTAATGTCGGCTGGCTTGAGGACAACGGTGTGCAGCTTGATGCCGTCGCGCATTGGGATCATCGATTCGGTGCGCTGGTAATCGTGGAAGGTTTGGTGGACTGGATCGCCGGTGCGCTTGAAGATCACGTTGGGTTCGTTTGCTGAGGACACGGTTGTTCCGCGACCTGCGGAATCCAGGGTGAACTTCAGCGTCATCTTCGTCTGGGGGATGCCGAATTCTGTCGGTGAATTCTGGTTGAGTGCCGTCGGAACCATTCGTTCGGACTCCAGCATCAGCTTTCCATCCTGCGCGTAGAAGCTGACGGGCGTGTCGGGCTCATTCGGGTCGGTGTATTCGCCGGAGAGGGCTTCGAGTTGAGAAGCGGTGGCTTGCTGCTGCGCTGCCGCATGCGCGAGGGGTGCGAGGCGCAAGATATTGCTTGTTGAGAACAGCAGCGCGAAGCACAGAGCACCAACAGCAACTCGACGTTGAGTCAAGGCAGAGACCTCCTGAGAAATGCTTTAGTGTGCGTGGCCGTGATGGCTATGAGCGGCGGGGCTTGACATCTCTTCAATCGGCACGACGCAGCCCTCCAGCTCTCCGCATCCTTCATGTTCAAACTGAATTGTAGAGTGCTGAATTGAGAAATGGTCACGCAGGACGTGATTGAGCTTCACCAGGATAAAGGCGCTCTCAGAGGGGGGAATGTCGGCGATGCAGACGTGGCAGGCGAGCGCATGACTGTTTGAGCCGAGGCTCCACACGTGCAGATCGTGGACATTGTGGACGCCCTCGACCTCTTCCATGCCGGAGCGGATCTCATTCAAGGTAACGCCACGCGGCGTGCCTTCGAGAAGGATGTTCAGGGTCTCGCGGACGATGTCGAGGCTGGTCCACAGAATGAGGGCGGCAATCAAGAGGGACAGAACCGGGTCGATCCAGCTATGCCCGGTATAAAGGATGCCTGCACCTCCGGCGATGACCGCAGCGGTGGAAAGCGTGTCGCCCGCCATGTGGAGGAAGGCACTGCGCATATTGACATCGCGGGCCACTCCCCAGAGGAGGGCGGCGATCACGCCATTCATCACCACGCCGGCGGCGGCCACGACCATCATTAATTTCGGTTGGACGGCGACAGGTGCGCTCAGGCGATGGATAGCTTCGATGCCGATCCAGATGGCGATCACGATGAGGGTGGCCGCATTGATGAATGCGGCTAGCACTCCGGCTCGCTGATAGCCGAAGGTTTTGGAGTGGGTGGCCGGGCGGCTCTGGAAATAGACGGCTACAAAGCTGAGGAGGAGCGCGAGAAAGTCGGATACGTTGTGGCCTGCCTCAGAAAGCAGCGCGAGGGAGTGGGCGCGCAGTCCGGCGATGAGCGTAATGACCACATACGCCAGCGTGGCGACGAGCGAGAAACGGAGTACGGATTGTGTCCTTGACGCGCCGGGGGACGTGGGCGCTGCGTGGACGTGCATAGGGAAAGTGTAAACGGGGCCGGTTGTGCAATGCTAACTGTCTTCCGGGGCGTTTGTGACCAAATGCTAGCTCTGGTCAGGCCGCAACTGGCCTATATCCTGACGTTTTGAGGACCCAATCAACGGGTATACAGGAAGGCTGGAACGGAGTCCCGACCAGCTTTCCGCGAGCACGATGCTGTTCTGCGGGTTGCCGGGTTGGTAGCGAACAGAGCAGGGAAAGCCGGCGCGCATTTCGGCAGGATCAATCATGTTCAAGAGGGTAGTGATGTCCTGTGAGCATTCGTAGTCCACGCCGGCGCTGCGGTAGCTGTACTCGAGCATGGTCAGCGATCGACCATCTTCCAAGGTTATCTCGCGGATGTCGAGCAACATGCCATCGATGACGCGGCCGGAGAGGGCCAGCATTTTGCGGCGCGCCCGCTCCAACTCCTCTTCTGTAGGCCGTTTACGCCGCAGATAGAGGACCGCGCCTACGGCCAGACCGGCCACGAGAGTGACCCCGGCTGCTGCTTCCCATACGTCTCTGTTGAGGAGTGTCATTTGCGAGGGATTTCGAATGTTGTCCTAATTTGAGGATACCGCAGATCGAATTCTCTGTAGCGATGAGAGAGAACCCTTAACAGTCCGAAGGTACCGGACCGCTTTCTTGATCTCTTCATCTCGTGAATCTAAACTCGCGTAGATCGGAGGCTTGTGATGAAGGTCGGAGTGCTTGGGTCGGGCGACGTGGCGAAAACGCTGGCGGGTGGGTTTCTGAAACATGGCCACACGGTGAAGGTGGGCAGCAGGAGCCCCGCAAAGCTTGCGGACTGGTCGGCGCAGAATTCCGGCAGTTCTGTTGGCACGTTTGCTGAGGCCGCGCAATTTGGCGAGCTGCTGGTGCTGGCAGTGAAAGGCAGTGTCGCGGCCGACGCCTTGACGCTGGCTGGGGCGAAGAATCTTGGTGGAAAGACGGTTATGGACGCCTGCAACCCCATCGAGGATGCTCCGCCGGAGAAGGGCGTGCTGCGGTTCTATACGGACATCAACAAGTCGCTGATGGAGACGCTGCAGGGCCAGTTCAGGGAGGCCCATTTCGTGAAGGCGTTCAATTCGGTTGGTTTTCCTTGCATGATCAATCCCGAATTTGCCGGTGGGCGGCCAACGATGTTCATTTGCGGCAATGATGAGGGCGCGAAGAAGCAGGTGGCACAGATCAACGAGGAGTTTGGCTGGGAGACAGCGGATATGGGACCGGCGGAGGCAGCTCGGGCGATCGAGCCGCTCTGCATTCTGTGGTGCATTCCCGGTTTCACGCGGAATGATTGGACTCATGCATTCAAGCTGCTAACGAAATGACGGACGGAACTCCGAAAGTCGGAACCGAGCGGCTGATTCTGAGGAAATGGCGCGCAAGTGATCGCGCCCCGTTCGCTCGCATGAATTGCGATCCGCAGGTGATGGAACACTTCCCGGCTTTGTTATCGCAGGAAGAAAGCGATGCCCTGGTCGATCGAGCCGAGGCGCATTTGGAGCAGCACGGATTCGGGCCCTGGGCTGCGGAACTGCGGAAGTCGCAGGAGTTCATCGGATACATCAGCCTTTATGTTCCCCAATTTGAGGCGCCCTTCACGCCGTGTGTTGAAATCGGCTGGCGCCTGGCGCGAGAACACTGGGGCAAAGGGCTGGCAACGGAGGGTGCTCGGGCACTTGTTCGTCATGGATTTGAGAATCAGGGTTTGCTTGAACTGGTTTCTTTTACGGCTCCGGCAAATCTACGGTCATTGCGCGTTATGCAGAAGCTCGGCATGACCCGCGACCCTCGTGAGGATTTCGATCACCCGTCGATCCCGGTCGGTCATCCGCTGCAACGCCACGTGCTGTATCGGCTCAAGCGCGAAGACTGGCTGGCGGCGAATGGGACACGGCGCGATGGCTAGGTTTTCTCAAAGCCGGGTGCTACCCAGTGATCATTGCGAAACGTCTTTGCCTTGACCCGGCGAAGCGCCCACTCGTATGCTCGGGGACAATTGCGCGTATGTGCTGCCTCTGATTGCGCATGCGCTGGGAGAGCGCAGCATGAGTACGATTGCACCGGCGACGGTTCCCGTTCATCGCTTCGCGGCCCAGCCGTTGCTGGTACGCCGGGCAGCGGTTCTGGGCGCCGGCACCATGGGCTCGCGTATTGCCGCACATCTAGCCAATGCCGGGATTCCTTCATTTCTGCTCGATATGGTGCCTGCGGGAGAAGGATCGCGGAACAGGCTGGCGGAGTCGGCACTGGCCGCCCTGGGGAAGGCAAAGCCGGCGGCATTCTATGAATCGTCGCTGGCGACGATGGTCTCCGTGGGCAACTTCGAAGATGATCTGCCAAAGCTAAAACAATGCGACTGGGTGATCGAGGCCGTTACCGAAAATCTCGAGATCAAACGGTCGCTGCTGGATCGTGTGGTGCCGCATCTTACTCCGCAGGCTGTGCTCTCAACCAATACGTCGGGCTTGCCGATTGCGAAGATCGCGGCCGGGCTCAAGTCGCACAGGGATCGCTTCTTTGGGACGCACTTTTTCAATCCGCCGCGCTACATGCAGTTGCTGGAGATTATCCCGACGGTGGAAAGCGATGCCAATCTTGTTGCGGGCTTCGCGACATTTGCGGATCGCGTGCTGGGCAAGCAGGTGGTGTTTGCGAACGATACGCCAAACTTCATTGGAAATCGCATCGGCGTGGCGGTGATGTTCACGGCGGCGACGCTGATGCTGGAGCAGGGGCTGACCGTTGAAGAAGTGGATGCGCTGACCGGTCCCGCGCTGGGGTTTCCGCGCACCGGAACTTTTCGGCTCGCGGATATGGTGGGAATCGACATCCTTGCCCATGTTGCCGCCAATTTTCCGGAGGGAGTTACGCCGGGCGGCTTCTCTGAGAAGCTGCAGGAGATCGTGAAGCGCGGATGGCTGGGCGACAAATCCGGCCAGGGCTTTTACAAGAAGACGCGGGGTGACGATGGCAAAGATCTGAGGATGGTGCTCGATCTTTCGACTTTTGAGTATCGCCCGTCGGCGAAGGCGGCCCTGCCTTCGCTAGAGATGGCGAAGAACGCAGCGACGGTGCAGGAGCGGATCAAGCTGCTGCTGGCCAATGATCCGGCAAAGGACAAAGCGGCGAAGTTTCTTTGGCCGTTTCTGTCGTCGCTTTGGAATTTTGCGTCGGAGCGTATTGGAGAAGCCGCGAACGATGCGCCATCGATCGATCAAGCGATGCGCGCGGGCTTCAACTGGGAGCTTGGGCCCTTCGAGTTGTGGGATGCGGCTGGTGTGCGCGAATCGGTGAGCCGCATGAAGTCGCTGGGCATTCCCGCGAGCGGCGCGGTTCAAGGGCTGCTGGACTCTGCTCCTGAATCTGCGACCGTGTCGTGGTATTCCCCGGATGGTCCGCAGTGCTACAACCCGACAACCGGCGCGTGGGAACCGATTCAGCAACAGCCCGGGCACGCACGCGTTGCCGACTTCCGCCGAACCAATGGCGTGGTCCGCAGCAATCCGGGCGCGTCGCTTGTCGACATTGGCGATGGCATCGGCTGTATTGAACTGCACTCGCTCAAAAACGCCATTGGCGGCGACGTGGTGGCGATGATTTCGTCTGTGCTGAATCCCACGTCGGAGGCGGTGAAAAATCTCCGAGGCTTCGTGATCAGCGGTGATCGCGACCGCTTCAGCGTGGGCGCAAACCTGATGCAGCTTTTGCTGGGCGCGCAGGAGGGCGACTGGGAAGAAGTCGAAGGAGCTATTCGCGCTTTCCAGCAGATGTCGATGTCCATCAAGTTCTGTCCGCGCCCGGTTGTAGTGGCGCCGTTCAACTTGACGCTGGGAGGTGGTGCGGAGATCTCGCTGCACGCCGCGCGTCGTCAACCATACGCCGAGACTTACATCGGGCTGGTGGAAACGGGCATCGGGCTCATTCCCGGCGGCGGCGGCACGAAGGAGATGTTGCTGCGCGCGGTGGATTCGGCTGCAGCGCTGGCGCCGCCCGATCCCAAGGATCCTCCATCGAGATTCGCCCAATCGGCGGAGATGAATGCGGCGTTGAAACGGACACTGGAGACGATTGCCATGGCGAAGGTCTCGACGTCGGCAGCGGAAGCGCGGGGCCTTGGGCTGCTGCTGCCTGCCGATGGAATCACGCTCAATCGGGAACGGTTGTTGTTGGACGCGAAGGCGCAGGCCATCGCGCTGGCGGAGGCGGGTTATACCGCTCCGCAGCCGCGCACGATTCCCGCGCCGGGCATGGCTTCACTTGCCGTCCTGAATACCGGCGTGTTCCTGATGGGCGAGGCGGGATTCGCCTCTGAACACGATATGAAGGTCGCACGCTGGGTGGCGTACATCCTGTGCGGTGGCAAGGTCACGGCGGGTTCGCTTGTGAACGAGCAGTACCTACTCGATTTGGAACGTGAGGCGTTTCTCTCGTTGTGCGCCGAGCGCAAGACGCAGGAGCGGATCGCGTATACACTTAAGACCGGCAAGCCACTGCGCAATTGAAATGAAGTTCGCAGCACTCATACTGTTTTCGGCCACATCGTTTGCGCTCGCATGTTCCGGCGCAAGTGCACAGGACGCCACTCCTGCCCCAACAGCCAGCGCGCAGCAATTCAACGAGTCCGGTAAGACGAGCCTTGACGGGCGTACTGTGTCTTACCTGATCCGCCGATTGCCAGCGAGTTCGTTTCCAGACCTGCCCGACGCTGTTGCCGAAGTCCTCGACCAGCGGGGATGCATGATTCCGCAGACCTTTCAGGCGCATCGGCCGGAGAATGTGATCAACGCTAGCCTGGACCATGCCGGTTCGTCGGACTGGGCCGTGCTCTGTTCAACGCATGGCAATGTTGATTTGCTGGTTTTTTTTGCCAGAACACCACGGAAGCCCATGACACTGGCTACGGCGCCGGAGTTGCAGCGCCTGCAGAAGCATGACTCTTCCGGTGTGCTTGGTTTCAACTGGGGTATCGATCCGGCTTCTCCTCAGCAGATCCGCGAAGCGCAGGCAAGCATGGCACATCATCCGCCGCCGCTCGATCACGATGCGCTTGCCGAGACCGTGCTCAATCAGAAGACGGTCTATCACTTCTACGCACGCAACGCATGGACCGTGGTTGAGACGACACAGTAGCGGCAGACTGGTTGACCACGGTGACCCCCGGCGTCTAACAATGAGCCAGTGGGAACCGTTTCTGTTCCCTGGAGTTCCAAATGCCTGAAGCCGTACTTGTCAGCGCAGTACGAACACCGGTGGGGCGCGCGCCAAAGGGCGCTCTATCGACCACGCGCCCCGACGATCTTGCCGCGCTCGCGTTGACAAACGCATTGGAGCGGGTTCCGGGTCTCGAGAGGGCCGAAGTCGAAGACGTGATTCTGGGCTGTGCACAGCAGGAGGGCGAGTCAGGCTGGAACATGGCGCGCATGACGGCGCTGCGTGCGCAGCTTCCCATCGACGTGCCCGGCATGACAGTGAACCGGTTATGTGCTTCGGGGTTGGAGGCAATTGCGCAGGCCGACATGCGGATTCGCGGCGGTGTGCAGAGGGTGGTGATTGCCGGCGGCGCCGAGACCATGAGCATGCTGCCGATGGGCGGAATCAAGCCGAGGCCTAATCCGTGGCTGGCGGAAAACTACCCAGCGGCGCTGCTGACGATGGGACTGACAGCGGAGCGCGTCGCGAAGCACTACAGCATTTCGCGGGAAGACGCTGATGCGTTTTCCCTCGGGAGCCACCAGAAGGCAGTTGCAGCGCAGGCAGCGGGGCGATTTGATGACGAACTTGTGCCTGTGAATATCACGAGTGTGGTCCCAGGCACCAAGGCAGGCGAGCCGGTGTCGTCGGATTCTGTTTTTTCGGCAGACGAGGGGCCTCGAGCGGACACGACTGCCAAGGCTCTCGCCGCCCTCAAACCGGTGTTTCACGCGCAGGGAACAGTGACAGCCGGTAATTCGTCGCAGACTTCTGACGGCGCGGCGGCGGCGGTTCTGATGGACGCGGCGCGCG
The DNA here is from genome assembly GCA_963738035.1 of uncultured Acidobacteriaceae bacterium. Classification (GTDB taxonomy): domain Bacteria; phylum Acidobacteriota; class Terriglobia; order Terriglobales; family Acidobacteriaceae; genus Telmatobacter. Next base: position 484,235 of record CAVTVB010000017.1, on the reverse strand, counting down.
CGAAAGAACTCGGTATTCAGCCGCTGGCTCGCCTCGTGGCATACGCGGTGGCCGGATGCCTGCCGGAAGAGATGGGCATGGGGCCGGTGTATGCGGTTCCGAAGGCATTGAAGAAGGCCGGGCTGAAACTCGAGGACATTGAACTGATCGAGTTCAACGAAGCCTTTGCGGCGCAGGCGCTGGCAGTGATGCGGGAGCTTGGTTTCGACCCCGACAAAGTCAACGTTAACGGCGGTGCGATTGCGCTAGGGCATCCGCTAGGATGCACTGGGGCTAAGCTAACAGCAACTCTGTTGAGCGAGATGAAACGTCGGAAGGCGCGCTATGGCATGGTGACGATGTGCGTGGGCGGGGGGCAGGGGGCGGCGGGGATTTTCGAGCTCCTTTAGGTGAGTGTCCATCTGTGTGCGACTTTCAACTTGCCGCTTTCACCTTGCCTCTGCCGGGGAAAGGGCTTTCAGCCTCAGATTGAGGTTGCTCTTATAACGGGAAGTGGTGTTTCGAGTGCAGAACCTCACAGAACAGAAAAGTGAATGGACCTTCTACGAAGCGCGGGACGGGGTTGGAGGTCATACCAAGGCAAATCTCGTGACCGGACTCATATGGGTATGTCTGAGATCCGACCCCAATTCAAAGCGCCGGTGATGCAAAGAGGCGGGAGTTACGTATGCCGCAGTGGTGAGGATCCGAGGCTTCGACTTTGCGATTCCACCTCGATGAAATCCGGCAGTATCGCAGAACACCAGTGTGCCTGCGTTCCCGCTCAGGAGAACGCGATTCGATGCAGGAATCTGCCTTTCCAACTCTCCCTCCGGCGGATAGGGCATTGAAAGAGGATCGCTCCACGGAAAGAGGTTCTGGTAAGGGCCGCCAAGCTGACTGCCGGCGAAGTACTCCATCGCTCCGGCTTCGGAGTTGACTTCATTGAAGTATAGAAAGATCCGAATCTTCTTTCGGTCTTCAGGATCTCGGTGCCAACGCTGAGAGAGAACCCTGCGTTCTGTGTTCAATGGCAGCGTGTGCCAAACATCGAAGTAAATGAGCTTGGACCACATACCCAAATAGGCGTTCACAACATCCACAATTTCTGGACTCAAGCTTAGGTCGAGCAATGGATTGCCCACATCGATAAGAGGTTTCGTGCTTTGGTCATAGTACGTCAGTATGTAGTGACTACCTGATTTAAGTTCTTGATTTTTGTTGAATTCGCGTTGTCCTTCGCGAATTGATGACTGGACGCGTTCACTTGAACTGAAATTATTCACAAACCAGTTCAGGCGAGACCACAATTCCGAGTTCTTGAACAACTCGTCAAGTTGGCATAAGGCAACTCCGCGAGAGTTTAGTTCCCCAACGATTCGCTGCTGCAAAGCCGTTAAGCCGGGCGCAGATTGGAGGTATCGACGATGACTGGAGGGATTTCGTCTCCAATGCCAGTCGATTTCGAATTTTGTCCGCAGATACCGATCGTAGAGGCGATTCGTGAGTTGTCCGCATCCCGGAATGTGTGCCATCTTCGTGACAATTGGCGAACGTTCAATTCCCCATTTCATGGAAACCTCAAGAATTGGCAAATCGGCATCCGAACGCATCTCGAATAGAGGGTGCGAACGAATGAAACCGACCGCAGAAAAACAACTCTGCGAGGGTGATGGATTTTGATCGGATTTCGCGGTACGCTGAGGGCCCGAGGGATTTATCGCGCCGTCGTTGTTTCTAAGCAGTGCGCTGGGATCGGCCGGTACGGCTTAGCCTTGGCAAATCGGTTGGCCAATAGATGAGGCGCTAAGCAAGAGCAAAATTCCAGCTGATTGTTAATACCCACATTGTATTTTCTTGTCAAGCGGATTTTTGCGGGATGATCGCCAACCCGGAAATTACTTTCTATCTTTGAAAGGCTCGAATCAAGAAGGAACCCGGAGAGGTGAGTCGAATGGATTTTGATTTTCGAACAGCAGAAAGAACGCAGACTGCTGAACACTCCAGCTTGCCTAAGCTCGCGATTAGCGGGCTGGCGATTTGCGGGTTGGTGCTCGCAGGGTTCGGTTGGTACTTGGCGCTCGCACACGACTCACTTCGGAGCCCAGGCGCAAAGCGCGAATTCATTGCCCGGACATCTGACGGTGCGCCAACGCTGAGAGCCACAGCCGAGAAGCACCATCTGCTGATGGGAACTGCTGTCGATTCACATTTCCTTTCTCGAGAGGCTCCTTATGCGGCAACGCTGGCACGGGAATACTCCGCGCTGGAACCAGAGAACGAAATGAAGTTCGATTCTATCCACCCGAAGGCGGACTCCTACAATTTTGCCGACGCCGACGCGCAGGTGGCCTTTGCGCAGACGCACTCGATAAGAGTGCGTGGGCACAGTCTGGTTTGCCATCTCCCACTACCAGATTGGATCTCGGTCAAGGACTGGATGCACGCCCAGAACGGACCATCCGCTCCATGGACACCGGAAGCTCTTAACAAGATACTCGCTGAACACATCGCAACCGTGGTTGGACGCTACAGAGGTAAGGTTTACGCCTGGGATGTTGTGAATGAGCCGTTCAATGAGGACGGCTCATTGCGTAGCAGCATTTGGTATGAGAAGCCCGGGATCGGGTTCGGCGGCGAGGGCACCAAGTACATCGAGCAGGCGCTGATTTGGGCTCATGCCGCGGACTCTGAGGCGAAGCTGTTTGTAAACGAGTCCGGTGCGGAGAACCTCAATAGGAAGTCGGATGCCGTGTACGCAATGGCCAAGGACTTCCTGAGCCGGGGTGTTCCGCTGCACGGAATTGGCTTGCAGTTGCATGTCGGGTCCGATTTCAACTCGTTTGATTCGCTTCGCCGAAACATCCATCGCCTTGCTGACCTTGGGCTTGAGGTGCATTTCACCGAAGTGGATGTGCGATTGAGGGACCACAGTGAATCCAGTCTGCGAAAAGAGGCGGACATCTATGAGAATTTGGTAGACGCGTGCCTGCGAGAACCTGCCTGCACGCTTTTCCAGACCTGGGGATTCACAGATAGATCCTCCTGGATTCCAGAAGCTTTCCCCGAATACGGCTGGGCGTTACCTTTTGACGCGAATTACCGAAAAAAACCAGCCTATGACGTAATGCTGAAAAAGCTTCAATCGCGGGACAATGTCGAATCGCGGCCCAAGGCTTCTCGCGGAGTCATTCCGACTTGGTTTCACAGGTCAGACGACGCCGCAAGGAAGAGGGAGATTGGGTGGATGAACGCTCAACCGGAGTTATGAATTAGCCTACGCCGCAGATGGTCGCCCAATCTCACCTTTTCGTGAGAAGGCCACGCTGTTTCATCAATATTTCTGACGTTCTGGCTGTGAGCGACCAGTGCAGCCTTGATACAGAAACGGAACGGCCGGGATTGCTCCCGGCCGCTACCTGCTCATATGGCCTTTCACCACCCCGGCGACAAAGATCCTTCGCTGGGACCCCAGGAATCGGCCACCCCATGAGATTAAACTTTTGTTGTCGACAGAGCCTTCAAGCGGGCATTCAGGCGGCTCTTATAGCGGGAAACGGTGTTCGAGTGGAGAACACCCTTCTGGACGCTCTTGTCGAGGGCGGAAACTGTCTCGCGGAACTGCGCCTGGGCAGCCTTGACATCGCCTTTGGCGATGGCTTCGCGCAGGGCGCGGAGGCTGTTGCGGACCCGGGTCCGGTTGTTGCGGTTCACTGCGGTCTTTGTTTCTGTCTGGCGGGCGCGCTTCAGCGACGATACGTGGTTTGCCATTATGCTTCCTTGATCTAAAGCCCTGAATTGTCAGGGAAATTGGTGCGAGAGCGACATACGCCCAGACGCGGGTCAAGAAGACTAGCCGGGTGCGGGTCAGAATGCAGACACACCGTATCCCTCGCAATTTCATAGTCTACGGGAAAGCGGGCGGGGGGTCAATCCGCGGTTTCGAAGCAGTGGGGCGAGTTTGCGGCGGTTCTGCGCTCCGATTGACGATGAGTTGCCAGCCAAATCGCGATACCGGTGCTTTGAAATCAGGGGTTTGAATCTACTGGCCTGTCCAAACCAGGGGATGCTATGCTCACGGGGCACATCCCCAACCCCATCTTCTTCGGAGTATTCGATGCCCCGTGTCCGCAATCTACCCGTTTGCGCGCTTGTTGTCGCTGCGATCTCGCTTCCATGCATTGCAGCCGACCGCGTTGTGTTCCTGCGGATCGCGCCCACGGAATCGACCCTATACATCGCGAAGGCAGATGGTTCGGGTGAACGTCCACTGCTGCCGACTGGAACGTTGGACTACAACCCTTCCTGGTCTGCGAAAGGTGATTGGATCGCTTTCACCTCGGAGCGGGAGGGCTCGGCCGACATTTTTCGCGTGCATCCTGACGGGACGGGGCTGGAACGCCTGACTGACAGTCAGGCCTTCGACGATCAGGCAGCGTTTTCTCCGGATGAGAAAAAGATGGTGTTTGTATCGACGCGCGCCGCAGGGTATGCGAACCTCTGGATCCTCGATGTTGCCACGCACAAGGCGGTGCCGCTCACGTCGGGGCAGGGCGGCGACTTCCGTCCTTCGTGGTCGCCAGACGGCCAGTGGATCGCATTTTCGTCGGATCGCGACAGTGACCTTCCCACGGCGAAAGGCCGGTGGGAGCGGCTGCACCTTGTTGATATCTACCTCGTTCATCCAGACGGTTCGGGCCTCAGGCGCATCTCGCGCCATGGGAACTTCTGCGGGGGACCACGGTGGACGGCAGACAGTAAAAATGTGATTGCGTATTGCATGTCGGCGCAGGATACATGGACCTTCCGGTCGAAGATTCTGGTCGCCTATCCTGCCGGCAGCGAGAACCAACTCTTCAAAATCGACATCGCGACCGGCGCTGCGGCTCCCGTAACGAGCGGTCCCGGAGTGAAATTGTCGCCGGTCGTTCTCAATTCCGGTGAGATTGCCTATTTACGCGGCGAGGAGGTGGGCGTCCAGGTTGTCTACGCAGACGGCCGACTTGGGCCGTCGGGAAACGACCTGTCGCCACATCCGGCGGCGTGGTCGCCTGACGGCGCTCGTATGGTTTACAGCCGCGGCCGATACAACCGCACATCGGAGCCGGTGAAGCAATTCAGCCGCGACCCGAAATTCGATCTCTATGCAACGACGACACTGCCTGCATACGATCCTGCGGGAGATCGCATCGCCGTTTCGCATGTGGTTCCTGGCGGTGTGACGAGCCTGATGATTGTAGAAGAGGGGAAACCGGCTCGCTCGATCCTCGAAAGAAAGGACCTGATTCTTGGCCCGCAGTGGTCGCCGGACGGCAAGCGGATTGTTGTCGGCGTAGGCGAATTCACTGCTTTTCTCAACTTCGCGTCAGGAGACAAGACGCCGATCGATCGCATCAACGGCGGAGCGCAGGTGGCCATCCTCAATGCGGATGGCTCGGATTTTCACGTTGTCACATCCGGCACAAGCAACAATGCCTTTGCCTCCTTCTCGCCGGATGGCAAGCGCATTGTGTACCGTACCGCAGGACCGGACGGTGAGGGCTTGCGCATCCTGAATCTCGACGATCAGAAGATCACGACACTCACTCGCGAGTACGATAACTTTCCGCTCTGGTCGCCGCGCGGCGATCTCATCGCATTCGTGCGCAACGTTTCCGGCGATTTTGAAGTGATGACCATGCATCCAGATGGGAGCCACGTGAAGCAGTTGACCCACACCCATGGCAACGAAGCGCACCTGGCCTGGTCGCCCGATGGAGGGAGAATTCTCTTCACGAGTTCGCGAATGGGATTCAAGGACGAGGCGCCATTTACGGGATCGCCGCAGCCGTACGGGGAGATCTTCGTGATGGACGCGGATGGAACACATGTGGAGCAACTGACTGATGATCAGTGGGAAGAAGGCGGACCGGCGTGGCAGCCGCATGCGCCGGCCGCTGCACGGGCCGCTACTCAATGATCCTGAGACCGTAAGTCCCTGAGATGTCCGAGGGTTACGAGATGCTGATAGTGGTGAGCAACCGAACTGCCAAACAGACTACGTAAATGAGGGAATTTGCCTTTGCTTCTGTGGAGCATTGGGATCACAATGTAGCCGGAGGATTAAGCCATGGAAAGCATGATTCAGCTAAATCTCCGCAGCGATAGCGAGAAAGCCGCGGCCGACAATCTTCCCAACGATCCCAACGGTCAGTACAAAGAGCCTGAGTCTCCGCCAATTAACAGCAAGAGACTGAATCGAATTCTCAAGAAAGCTGCGCACAGGGCATCTGGGGAATTTGGCCAGAGCAAGTCTGGCATTTTCTCCAAATAGGACGATCAGAGCGAGGGGTTCACTGCAACCACTCAAGGCGGTAAGTCCCGGCGGGTTGTTCGTGGGCTGGTATTCGTGGGCATGGCGCGGATTTGGGTGTGGCCACTCGGACGGGACGGTACTCGTCTCTTCGTATTCGCTGTGTGTCTTCGTCTTCGTGTGTCCGTTGCGCTAATTGAGACTGAATCTTCGGTTGCGTCGATCGGGTTCACTGCACTGTGATCGTCCCTGCCGTTACCAGACTCGAGATTGCAGATGAGTTTCCGAAGTAGATGGTGTAAGTGCCGGAGGCTACCTTCCAGGCGTTTGAAGTCGTGTCCCAATACGACATGGGATGCGATGAGTCGTTCTGGTCGACCTCGATTGTCACGTTTTGCGAGGCTCCGGGATCGAGCTTCACTTTCTGCCAGCCGACCAGACGTTTGGGTGGCTCATTGAGGGCGGCAGGCATTCCGAGATAGACCTGCGCGACTTCTGCGCCGGAGACCGTGCCAGTGTTGGCGAGGCTGAATGTGACCTGGAAGTTCGGTTTCGCAGTTGAGCCGAGATTGTTGACGACAGCGGGATTGGTGATTGAGAAAGTGGTGTAGGATAGCCCGAATCCGAAGGGGAAGAGTGGGGTGAGGCCGTTCGCGTCGAACCACTTGTAGCCGACGTTGTAGCCCTCGGAGTAGTTCAATGTGAAGGGCGTAGTGCCGTCGGGCGGTTGCGGCGTGACGGATCGAGGAAGCTGGGCGTCGCTGGCGGGGAAGGTGATGGGAAGCTTGCTTGAAGGGTTGGCTGTGCCGAAGAGAAGGTTGGCAATGGCGAGGCCGCCGCTCTGACCGGGATACCACGCTTCCAGAACTGCATTGACCTGGGCGAGCCACGGCATCAGGACAGGGCCGCCGCTTTCGATCACAACGATGGTGTGTGGGTTGGCGGCTGCGACTGCCGAGACGAGAGCGTCCTGATTGATGGGTATCGTATCCGCCAAGTCGCTGAGAGCGAGACTCGGCTGGTCCATGCCTTCGCTGTCCCATTGATTGACGAAGACGATGGCGACTTGCGATGCGGCGGCGAGTGCGGCTGCCGCGGTCGCACTTGAGCCGTCGGCAAATTGGACTTTGGCATTCGGTGCTTTTGCCTGAATTGCTTTCAGAGGTGATGACGGATCCCACACAACCGGCGCCCAGCACGGCGGGCAAGGGGATTGGGGCCCGGGAATCGCTCCCCCCACGGGCTGTACTTGTGCCGAGCCACCGCCGGAGAGTACTGCCGTGTCCGCCTTCGATCCGATGATGGCGATGGATTGGACTGATGTGCTCAGCGGCAACTGGTTCGCCACATTTTTCAGGAGCACCGCGCCCTGCTCTTCAACTTCTTGTGCGATTGCTGCGTCGGCTGCCGCTGGGATGGGCTGAATATTCTGCGGATTGTCGAAAATGCCCACTTCATACATAGCGCGCAGAATGCGGTGCACCATGTTGTCGAGTCGCGATTGGGAAACCTGGCCATTGGTGACGGCTGCTCCGAGGTTCGAGAAATATTGCTGATTCGGTTGCTCCTGATCAAGTCCGTTGTTTGCCGCTTTTGTTGTGCTGTGCGTGGCCCACCAGTCGGACATCACAAAGCCGGGGAATTTCCAATCGCCTTTCAGCACATCATTCAGCAGGTGATTGTTCTCGCAGCCATACTGGCCGTTGATCAGGTTGTAGGAGCACATCACGGATTGCACGTTCGAATCCTTGATGCCGATCTCGAATGCCAAAAGATCGCTTTCGCGCGCGGCACGCTCGTCGATGATGACATTTGCCGTGGTGCGGCCTGACTCCTGATCGTTGAAGCTGAAGTGCTTGATGCCGCCGATGACGTGTTGGGCCTGGATAGCATTGATGTGTGCTGCGGTGATCTTGCCCGCGAGGATTGGATCTTCGCCCTTGGTCTCGAAGGTGCGTCCGTCGCGCGGATCGCGTCCGATCAGATTCACGTTGCCACCGAGATTGACGTTGATGCCGTAGGCTGCCGATTCGGTGCCGATGACATTGCCATACTTCGTGGCTTCATTCAGATCCCAGGTTGCGGCACTTGCGAGGGAAGAAGGAAGGGCGGTAGCTGGGCCGACGCCGTTGCCTACTCCCACGCTTCCGTCAGCAAGGTACAGCGACGGAATACTCAGCCGCGATACTCCCGGCACCCATCCTCCGGCGCCGCGCGGCACCGAGTACCCGTAGGTGAGATTTGACGTGACTCCGCCCTGCACCAACTGCAGCTTCTCGGCCTGTGTCATCTTCGCAAGTAGCGCGTCGGCTTTTCCATCGGATGTAGTCGGAGTGGGTGTGGGCGTCGGGGATGGCGTCGGAGTCGGGGTCGAACCGCTACTGCCCCCGCAGGAGCTTATGGCAATGACTAAAGCCGCTAAAGCAATTGAAGATGCGGCAGTTTCTACAAATCGGCGAAAGTGCATTTGTCCCCGGCTCTCCATTGGGGAAGTCACACGCAATCATAGTCTCGCCGGGCAATCTCTTCAGGGCAGTTGGGCACGTATCGAAATGGTGACTAATTGCATCAATCTTAATGAGGGATGGGATTGACGGATTTTGCCTCCGGCGCTACTCTCTCCCCATACACAGCCACTTGGTTGCCAGCGCCAATACGGAAATTCTTCACAACGGCCACGGCCCGGTGCGCTTCTTCCACCCCAGCGACGAAGACCTGTCGCCGGGGACCCCGCGCTTCTCTCTGCAACTCGCAAATAATTACTCTCATGTTTTACCTATTCCACTCACACACACATCAAATCAACAGCCGATTTCTGCCCTTGAGGCAGGGCCACAGGAGGCCATCTGAACGCTGCTCTGGAGATCACGCCAAATCTTGAGCCCCTATTCGGGACCCGCGATGAAAACCTCAGACTGATGGAGGATTCACTAGGTGTAAGGATCGATCTACGATCCGACGCCGTGCACGTGGAAGGGCCAGACGAAGCGGTCGGCAGAGTGAGACGAATTTTTGAAGACTTCGAGACTCTGCGGCGCCAGGGCATCAACCCACACAATGGCGAATTGAATGGAATGTTGCGACTGGTCGTTGCCGATCCGGCGACTTCCCTTCGCTCGCTTGCAGATTCGGGGAAGCAGCGGTCTGCGGGTGTGAAGCGCACGGTGCAGCCGCGCTCCATCAATCAGCGCAAGTACATCGAGGCCATCGAGCAGAACGACATGGTCTTTGGCGTGGGTCCGGCGGGCACTGGCAAAACGTATCTTGCTGTGGCAATGGCCGTGGCTGCGATGAATGCCAAGAAGGTGAGCCGCATTGTGCTGGTACGTCCGGCCGTGGAAGCCGGCGAGCGCCTTGGGTTTTTGCCGGGCACCCTGCAGGAGAAGGTCGACCCGTATCTTCGTCCGCTGTATGACGCGCTTTACGATTTGCTCGATCCTGAGAAGGTCGACAAGATGCTGGAGAAAAACGTGATCGAGGTTGCGCCGCTGGCCTTTATGCGCGGGCGCACACTCAACGACGCCTTCATCATCATGGACGAGGCGCAGAACACCACGATCGAGCAGATGAAGATGTTCCTGACGCGCATGGGCAACAATTCGAAGGCGGTGATCACGGGCGATATTACGCAAATAGATCTGCCCAATCCGCGCAAGTCGGGTTTGCTGGATGCGATTAATATCCTAGATGGCGTGGAGGGCATTTGTTTCTGCCACTTTGCCGACGGGGATGTGGTGCGGCATGCGCTGGTGCAGCGGATCGTGCGCGCCTACGAGGCGACTAAGCCTCAGCAGCAGGAACTGCCTCTGAATCTCGGTGAAACTATCCAACCGCCGGCCGACCAGCAGGCGCCGCAGCAAGGCGCGCATCCTGCCAAACCGCAGTAAATGCGTGGTTCGCGTAAAATATAGAAGACACGGGGCCGCCGACAGTAGCGGCCTCGCGCACGATGATCCTTCTCGACCCAGATCTGGACCCCGATCCCACCTCGCATGTAAGACTGCCTGCGAGGCCCGGTGGCTCCGCTCAGACCGCCACTCTCCGGAAACAGCGAATTCCGAATGCGCGAACGCTCGCCCGTTTTTTGGGTGAGGCGCAGGCTGCCATAAAATTGCGCGGCCAGGTCACCGTGCTTCTGACCACCGATGCAGCGATCCGGCGATTGAACAGGCAATTTCGGGGGAAGAACAAAGCCACAGACGTGCTTTCGTTTCCAGCCTTTGCGCCTGGTCCGATGAAGATCGCGGGCGATCTGGCAATCAGCATCAACACCGCGCGCCGCCAGGCGGACGAACGAGGCCATTCGCTTGGGACGGAAATCAAGATCCTCACGCTTCATGGATTGCTTCATCTGGCTGGGTATGACCATGAAACAGATAAGGGTGAAATGGCGCGGCGCGAACAGAATCTTCGCGCCGAACTGCGCCTGCCGCATGGTCTTATCGAACGAACAGAGAAAGGCGCGCGACCATGAGCTGGCTGACCATCACGCTGCTCGTTATCGCGGCCTTCGTCGACACGTTCGCCGCCTACATCAGCCGCGTGTATTCGGAGTTCGGCAAGATTCTTCCGCGCGAGGTTCAGGACAATCTCGACGAATGGGAAGAGAAAATCGAGCCTCTGATGGGACTAACGCGCGAGCATGCCGCTCTGTGCGCGACTGTGCTGCAGCAACTGACACTGGCGGTGTTTGCGCTTGCTATTGGTGCGGTCCTCTTTGACCGCGCTCCGCATGCAGCACGGCCCACGTATGCCGAAATTGCCCAGGCGGTGCTGGTTGTCGTACTGGCTGTTGTCTTCTGCAATCAGCTTTTGCCGTCGTTGCTCTTTACACATACCAAGGGCCGCTGGGCAGCGCGCCTGGTGTGGCCCATTCGGCTGCTGCTTTGGCTCATGACGCCCATCACGGCTATCATCCGCTTCTTCTTCTCCCTTGCGGCACTAGCTGAAAAGCCTGTGGCCGAAGAAGACGAGCCAGCGCCTGATGTTGAGTCGCTACTCGAGGCGGGCGAAGAAGAAGGCATTCTCAAAGAGAGCGACCGGGATCTGGTGCGTTCTGCTGTTGAGTTCGGAGACAAGCTGGTGCGCGAGGTCATGACGCCGCGTCCGCAGGTGTTTGCAGTTCCGCAGTCGATCACGATCGAGCGCTTTCTTGAACTGCTGAAGGAGCATAACTTTTCGCGCGTGCCTGTCTACGAGCGCACCCTCGACTCCGTTACGGGGATCGCATTTGCGCATGATCTGCTGCAGATTACCGATGAGGAAGCGAGAATCAGAACCGTTGCAAGCATTCAGCATCCCGCGGTCTTTGTTCCGGAGACGAAACGGGGCTACGAATTGCTGCGCGAGATGCAGCGCGAGAAACAGCATATGCGCGTCGTGATCGATGAGTATGGGGGAGTCTCGGGCCTTGTGACGATCGAAGATCTGCTTGAAGAGATTGTCGGCGACATCCGCGACGAGCATGAGAAGGATGCGCATACGGGCGATCCGCAGCGAGAGCCAGGCGGTGTATGGGTAGTGCCGGGGGATTATCCGGTGGATGAACTGCCGCGGCTGTTTGGTGATGCAGTCGGAGTTGACGGAGAATACGAAGCCACCACTCTTGGTGGGCTGGTCAGTGAGATCGAGGGGCGGATTCCGCTGCCGGGAGAAGTAGTGCTACTCGAAGACAGCGGGTTGCGCATCCAAGTGGTTGCCTCTACAGATCGGCGCGTGGACCGGTTGCGCATCTTCCCGCCTGCGAAGGAAGAAGCGACGGCGCTGCCGTGAAGAACAGGGAACAGGATTCGGGAATAGGGATTAGGAGCGATTCGATTTGAAGTCAGGATTTGTTGCGATTTTGGGCCGGCCGAATGCCGGCAAAAGCACGTTGATGAACGCCCTAACCGGCGAAAAGGTGGCCATTGTCACCGCCAAGCCGCAGACCACGCGCAACCGCATTATCGGCGTGCTGGAGGTAGAGGCGCGGAAGAAGGTTCACCCCGCGGCGCAGGTTGTTTTTGTGGATACACCGGGCGTTCACAAGCCTGCGTCTCAGTTGGATCGCCGGATGCTGCAGGAAGTGCACGAAGCGCTTGAGACGCGTGACGTTGTGCTGGTGTTGATGGACGCGAGTCGGCGGGTGCAACTGGAATCTTCGGGTGAGCCGGCCGAAGCGCATCAGCACGGCAAGCCCAACTGGGCCAGCGAAGACGAGTTTCTCTTCTCGCTGATTCGCGGGTTGGATTGCCCGGTGTTCCTCGTCCTCACGAAGATCGATCTTGTTGCGAAGGACGTTTTGCTGCCGTTGATCGAGACGTTGATGAAGCAGTACAAATTCGCGGAGATCATTCCTGTGAGTGCACGCAAGAAGGACGGGCTCGATCTACTGGTCAGGAAAATTGTCGATGCGCTGCCTGTCGGCGAACGCTACTATCCGAAGGACCAGTACACCGATCAGCCGATGCGCTTCATGGTTGCGGAACTGATTCGCGAACGCATTCTTGTAGAGACGGGCGAAGAGGTTCCGTACGCTGCTGCTGTGGTCATTGAGCAGTTTGAAGAAGCCGAGCCGCCGGCTCCGCCACGCAAGAAAGGCCAGCCTCCGGCCAGGCTACCGCTGACCCGCATCGCTGCCGCGATCTACTGCGAGCGCGATGGGCAGAAGGCGATTCTTATCGGCAAGGGCGGAGCGAAGTTGAAGGAGATCGGCACGGGCGCGCGCAAGCAGATTGAGTCGTTGCTGGGCACGCGGGTCTATCTCGAACTGCATGTCATCGTGGAGCCCAACTGGCGCGAGTCGCGGCCGTTTGTGGATTCGCTTGACTGGCGCAATCAGCTGGAAAAGCTGGCGGAGAAGCAGGGAAACGAAAAAGCGGCCGACGAAGAATTCTAGTGACGGGGCTTATGCTCCGCGAACATTACCTCGACCATTGCTTTTGACTTCGTACATGCGTGCGTCGGCGGCTCCGATGATTGCATGGACTGCGTCGTTTTCTGGCGGGCAGGTGGCCAGGCCTACGCTGGCGCTGGCGGAGAGGTCCAGTCCGTTGCTCATGCGGAAGCGCGTATTCATCAGTTGTTCGTGCAACTTTGTTGCCTGCATGAAAGCGTCCATTGTGGATGTCTCAGGCATCAGGATCACGAATTCATCGCCGCCGTAACGAAAGCATAAATCTTTTTCGCGGCTCAACTGTTTCAGTCGGCCCCCGACTCGCATCAGCAGTTCGCTTCCGATCAGATGCCCGTGCACGTCGTTCACCAGCTTGAACCGGTCCAGATCGATGAACGCGAGGCTGATCGGCTGACGTAAACGCCTGCTGCGCTCCAGTTCCTGCTCCAGCATTTTGTAGAGATGGCGCACGTTGTAGAGTCCGGTGGCGTCGTCGGTAATGGTGAGTTGCTGGATTCGCGCGACGTCCTGTGCGTTCTCGATAGCAATGGCCGCGTGATCGCAGAGGATGTGGAGAAATGCGATGGTGTAATCGCTCATCTGGCTGGCGCGCGGATTAAGAATCTCGATTACGCCCTGGACGCCCTTGCGCCCGCGCAGCGGCATCGCAATCATCGAGCGCACACTGCGCGTTTCCGCGACGACGGTCTGCTGCAATCGGGGATCATTATCCTCGGACTCGGGAACGATCAGCGTTTCGCCGTGTTCTGCCACCCAGCCTGCCACGCCCTCGCCCAACTTTACGCGGAGGTCGCCCAGCGCACCTGCATTGTTTCCTGAAGCGATGGCGTAGTAGAGTTCGCCGCGTTTCTCATCGAGCATCAGCAGCGTCCACATATCTGCCGGGATGATGCGCTCCATCTGGTCCAGAATTGTGCGCAGAATCGTATCGAGATCGAGGCTGGAGTTGAGCGACCTTGCGAGCTGGTGAAAGACCATGAGGTCGTCAAGCGGAATGCGATTTTCTGTCAACTGGGTCATCTCTACACAGAAAGGCGTGATCTGTTCTGATGTGAATTTTGCCATATGCGCTTGTTCAAATTGCGCATCGATACTGTCTTTAGTCCATGCTGCTATGCACCAAAGTTACGTGGGACGAATTTTTCGTCACCGCACGTCGAAACCTCCATGCAGAGAATCTTCCTTCGCACATCTTAGCCTCTGCCTGATGAATCGGTTGTGAGGTTCAAAAAAGTTTGGGGAGAGAGTTCGGCTTTAGCCGCCGATGTGGACCATGGAGCGGGATGGCTTCAGGAATCCGGGCTCGCCGATATGGTGTCGTGCCTCTTTGCGATTGATTGTCTGCATAATGTAGTCAGACAGCTCCTTCTCGTCTTCGCCGGCGCGCATCCTTCCGTAAAGATCGTGTTCGACCTGTGAAAAAAGGCAGGTTCTGATTTTGCCATCGGAGGTGAGGCGAACACGGCTGCAGGCCCCACAGAATGCCTGGCTGACCGGCGCGATGATTCCGATTTCGCCGACGCCGTCGGTAAAGGTATAGCGACGCGCGGTTTCGCTGGCTTCTCGCGGCGGCATGGGCACAAGCGGCATCTCGCGGCCGATGCGGTCAACGATTTCTTTGAGGGGGACGACAATTTCCGGCGTCCACAAACGGCCTTCTTCCAGCGGCATGAACTCGATGAAACGCACCACAACATCTTCCTCGCGGGCGAAACGGGCGAATCCTTCGATTTCGTTATCGTTGAATCCGCGAAGCAGAACGCAGTTGATTTTGAGCGGCCTCAAGCCTGCGTCGCGTGCCGCGCGAACTCCGGCGACCACCTTGTTGAAGCTGCCGGGAACGCGCGTGATGCGTTCGAAAGTGGGAGCGTCTACTGCGTCCATGCTGACGGTGACGCGATTCAAGCCGGCGGTTTTCAGGGGCTGGGCCAGTTTGTCGAGAAGATGACCGTTGGTGGTGAGCGCGAGGTCGAGCGGTTCGCCTTTTGGGGTCCGCAAGCGCGCAAGCTCTTCAATTAGTTCGATCAGGCCCTGGCGCAGCAGAGGCTCGCCACCGGTGATGCGGACTTTCTCGATGCCGAGGTTCACAAATAGCTTGATCAGACGCAGATATTCATCGATCCCCAGTTCGGGATACTGGGCGCCAAACTCGCCAGTTCTGCAGTAGACGCACTTGTAATTGCAGCGATCCGTGATGGAGACGCGCAGATCGTGGATCACGCGGCCATGACTGTCAATCAGGCGGCGAGCAGAGGTTTCGGCGGCAGGTGCTACTGGGGAAATGGCGGCCATCGATCCAACCTCAGGCTATACCGTTTTTGCGAGCTTTGCAGGGCGAGAACACTGAGAGCCGGCTGAAGGCCGGCTCCACTGGCTCGACGCCCATGGTTATGGGCGCATTCAGTCGACTCGAGGAGTCCCAGAACGAAGAAACAGGCCCGTAACGCCCAGGACGACAACCAAACCTATTGCGATCGCGAAGTAGTACGCCATGGGATGGACCCACCCCGGCGAATACGTCAGGTCCTGTCCCACCCAGAGAAGAAGTACGGTCGCAATCACGGCAAACTGGCAGGCAATCACCAGTAGGGTGTGACCCCACTCGCGCCGTTTATCCAGTGCCTCAACCTGGTCGGGGGTAAGGTCGCGCTCTTCAGGGGGAAGAAGGGAATTCGCCATCTGACTCGTCTCCTGTAGGCCCTGTTCGGCCTCCGGGCCTTGGGCTGCTCAATGTTTCGATTCAATCACATGCCGCCCGTCGTGCGCCACAGGTGCGTGGCTGGGGTTTTCACCCTATCGACTATTCGTTCAAGAACGCCAGCGATTGCAGCGACGTAATTTCAAAGGGCTTTCGGCAGCGGACATTCGCGCAGCTCAGTTTGTCGTCCCGCCGCACCATGTAAGACTGCGCCTTGGCAAATTTTGCCCGATCGCGTTCGTCAGCGTTGCGCGGCAACTGCGGCCGCTTCCGTCGAACAACCCAAGTGACCTTGTACTCGCCTGCCTGGCCGCATTTTGGACAGGTAAGGCTGTGCGTCCGCGTCTCTGTTGTCTCGTTAAAAAAGTCCCGTTCGTCCATGTTCTTCACTTCTCCAACTTGCGAAAAGCCCTGCCGCGAAAACCTTCCAGACAGAGCGCGCAGGTAGCCGTTTCAGGCGCTTTCGCTCAAGCCCGAACTCTTCCATAGTAATCCTCCGGCGCCTCTCTGGTAGAGAACCCGCACGTTGGGCTGATGCTCCCTGGTGCCGACTCGCCGATTTGCTGGACCGCATCGACTTGTTGTGGGGAACTTCCGGTTAGCGGCAGTTCGGGCACAACCTGTTGAGACGACCATTTGTCGTGGATCGGTGCGGGAGCTGCCTGTTTCTTCTGACAGTTTCCCGGGCTAAAAAAGCGCGCTAGCGTTTCACAACGTGCGCCGAATGAGACGATTCTCTTTCGGGAGCAGAGGAGGAAATCTTCGATGGCAGACCCACAAAAGAAGCCCAACATTCTTTTCATCATGGCCGACGACATTGGCTGGTTCAATGCCAGTTGTTACAACCACGGAATCATGGGCTACGAAACCCCCAATATCGACCGGATCGCCAAAGAAGGCGCGATGTTCACCGATTTCTACGGACAGCAGAGCTGCACCGCCGGGCGCGCCGCCTTCATCACCGGTCAATCCCCGATCCGCACCGGCCTCACAAAAGTCGGCATGCCCGGCGCAACGCTCGGTCTCAGCTTTGAGGATCCCTCGGTTGGAAATGTGATGAAGAGCTTCGGCTATGCCACCGGTCAGTTTGGCAAGAATCACCTTGGCGACCGCAACGAGCACCTGCCCACCGTCCATGGATTCGATGAGTTCTTCGGAAACCTGTATCACCTCAATGCCGAAGAAGAGCCCTACTATTCGAACTATCCCAAAGATCCGGCATTCCGAAAGAAGTACGGTCCGCGTGGTGTGCTGAAATGCAAAGCAACCGACAAGGACGATCCCACAGTCGACGAGCAGTTCGGCAAAGTCGGCAAGCAGACAATTGAGAACACCGGCCCGCTCCCAAAAGAACGCATGGAAACCGTCGATGAAGAGTTCCTGGCATCAGCCCTCGATTTCATCGATCGAAAAACAAAAGAGGGCGGTTCCTGGTTCTGTTATTTCAACCCGACGCGAATGCACGTCTTCACGCATCTGAAACCATCCTCGGTCGGCAAGACGGGGCTCGGACTCTACCCCGACGGCATGGTCGAACTCGACGGCTACGTCGGCCAGTTGCTCAAGAAGCTCGATGATCTCAAAATCACCGACAACACCATCGTCGTCTTCACCACCGACAACGGAGCCGAAGTCATGTCGTGGCCAGACGGAGGTGCCACACCGTTCCGCGGTGAGAAAGACACCAACTGGGAGGGAGGCTGGAGAGTTCCCTGCGTGATGCGCTGGCCCGGCGTCATCAAGCCCGGCCGCGTCATCAACGACATCGCCTCGCTGCAGGACTTCATTCCCACCTTCGCCGCTGCCAACGGAGAGCCTGATCTGGTCGAGAAGGTGAAGAAGGGATACAAGATGGGCGACAAGACCTACAAGGTTCACCTTGATGGGGTCAACCTGATGCCTTTCCTGGCGGGCAAGGAGGACAAATCGCCACGCCCCGGTTTCATCTACTGGAGTGACGACGGCGATTGCATGGCAATGCGCATGGGGCGATTCAAGATTGTGTTTGCCGAGCAGCGAAGTGTCGGTCTCGATGTCTGGCGCGAACCGCTGTCGCCGATGCGCATTCCGAAATTCTTCGATCTCCGTGCTGACCCGTTCGAGCGCGGCGAGGAGGCCTTCGGTTACGACAGCTGGTTTATTGAGAACATGCCCCTCCAGTACGCGGCTCCGCCCCTTCTCACGCAATGGCTGACGAGCTTTAAGGAATTCCCGCCGCGCGCCAAGGCGGCAAGCTTCACCATTGATCAGGCGGTGGCAAAACTAATGCCGAAAGACTGATCGTCGACAACAGTTAGTGCAATAAAAGAAACCACCTTTAATGGGACGCCTGATGCGGAGAATTCCAACGTATCGGTCACGAGTCCGTGCAGCGCGTCCCACTCGTTTTCGGAGGAAGGGGCCAATCAAAGGGCGAGAGGAGGCTCACACATTTATCGAGCCGTTCTCAAGCAATACCATTCCAGGGCTGGGTCTGAAGCAAATGCAACACCAAGAACAACCGCAGCGACAGAAGCAACAAGGCCACGATCGCGCGGGACTGCAATTCACGATGCATTTTCCTCAGTAACCGATACGTGTGTACTATGCGAAACTAGTGCCACCGTGACGGCACTGCAATGACGAAACGCAAGCCAGGCACATTTTCGGCTACGAAGGCGGTGAAGGCCATCGCGCGCGAGCGTGTGGGGCAGCCAAAGGCCGCTCGTGTTGTCGAAGACAGGCCCCGGACCGGCCGCCAGGCCAAGCACAAGCCAAAGCTGGAGCAGGTGCTTCAGCAGGAGGAATAAATCATGGCCAAAGCAGTTGGAGTCGGCGGGGTTTTTCTGAAGGCCAGCGCACCGGAAAAGCTATCTGCCTGGTATGCGCAGCACCTGGGGATTCCTTTGCAGGATGGCGGCTCACTGGCATTCGACGGGCCGGACTCGATGGGGATGACTGTTTTTGCGCATTTTCCCGAGAGTACGAAGTACTTCGGCGAAGGGTCGCAGCAGGCCATGATCAACTTTCGCGTGGATAATCTCGATGAGCTGCTTGCAGCGCTTTCAGCAGCCAATGTTCGCATCGATCCTAATCGCGAAGATTATGCGTATGGAAAATTCGCTTGGATATGGGACCCGGAGGGCAATCGCATTGAACTGTGGGAGCCTCCTCGCTGAGGACGGCACACGGCCTGCGTCAACCAGGTGGTTGCGATTCGGAAAGTACTTTACTGGGCGGCCGGAGTTTGAGGAGCCGACTGGGCTTTTACGGTGTATGGGCCGGGCAGGGCGGGTGCAACCTGTGTCGTTGCTTGTGTGACAATCTGGGATGTTCGCTTGGAATAGATTCGGAACGACACCACGACGTCGAGCGCCACGGGAACAGGCTTACCGTCTTTCATCGCCGGTTCAAACGATGCCTTGCGGATTGTCTGCTCGGCGCTCTCGTCGAGCCCGAAGCCGATGGGCCTGCCTGCAACCACCTCTTCAACCTTGCCATCACTGCCGATGACGGCGTGATAGAGGGCCATGCCTGCAACGCCATTGGCCTGCGCGAATTCGTTCGACGGGGGATCAATCACTGAAACCAGTTTTGCTTTCTGATCAACCGCATTCTGTCGGTATACACCGGGATCGGTGGGCTTATAGTCGGCCTTTGCCTCGGCAGCCTGGTAGTAAAGCTTCCAGAAATCCGGCATCGCCGCGATCATCCGCTCGTCAATTCCACTCGAGAACACCTTGTCGAGCGCGTTCAGTAGCAATTGAGAGGCATGAGCCGGTGAAGTAGTGGTGGTCACTTTTTTATCGTCAGTGTGGTGATTGTCCGCGGCGGTCTGAATTGAGGCGGAATTTGCGGACGCAGTTACACCCTGTTGAACAGCGGCCGAGCCTGCCGGGACCGTTTCAATTGCACTCTCAGCTTTTGCTTGATCCTTGTGCTTCTTCTTCTCTTTTTTCTTTTTAGGAATTTCAACCTGCTCGCGATCGAAAGAGATTCGGACGGTTTTCTTCTTCGGAGTGATCTTTACCCAGTCCGTAGCGGCCGTTGGGTCTTCGAAAGGTGCGGCGCCCAAAAAGTGGAGCGCGTAACGGTCGCCTTCGAGTTCCAGTTTGTGTTTAGACAATTTCACTTTGTTGATCTGGATCTGGCTCAGCGTGTATGAGCCCTGTGGCGAATGTCCTAACAGGCGGCCATGTTCATCAAACTCCAGGTTGTTGTCCTGGTAACCGGCGCGCAGATAGAGCGACTTGCCCACGATGATCTGCTTGAGTTGATCCTCTTTGATTTCTCCTCCGATGGTTTGGATGGAAAAGGGGCCCTGACTGAGGGTGGGATCTTTCTCCGGCGGGTGGGCTGACGGGGCGGCCGGCTGACCCTCATTCGACGGAGCCTGCGTGGTTGTGGCAGAAGGCTCGGTCGCGGATGAGTCCGGCGAAGAAACTGGCGCCTGGCCGAGCGCAGCGACTACCAGCGTTGCAACGCAACACGCTGTAAACGCCGAACGAAATTGCTTCGAATAAGCTGGCAATCCCCGAAGACTATCGATGATCGTGCGCATCGGCTTACCTTTCGTCTTCAAATCTAGCAACTTGCGATTCGCGCGAGAGGGGGTTGCACGCGATTCGTGGATTATTCAGCCTTCAAAATGTAACGTTACGGAGGTGGGAGCTTAAGGCGCCGAAGAATCCGCCGGAAGAGTCCCAAAGCCCTTCGCCCATCGGCCGAATTCAAATGCAAGCGCCTCAGCATCAGTCGTATATCATGCCGGTTCGCTTGCTGCATTAATTTTGGCGAGTAGTTTGCGGCTTTCATAACCTGTTCGATCAGACCGGCGAGGATGTCGAGGCTGCCGGAGGTCGTCGCAGGTTCTGAGGCGTTCGGGGTACCGGGGCTTTTAACGTCTAGATCGATTTGGGTCGTTGCGATTCCAGACCCGGGATTCGAGGGACCGACGCGCGTCGCCAGTTCGTACAGACAAACCGCCGCCGCCTGGCCGAGGTTCATTGAGGGCTGATGCGGATCGGTGGGGATCTCCACCAGCGCGTGGCACCAGGAAAGGTCTTCGCGGGTGAGCCCATGCTTTTCTGGCCCAAAGACAAGGACGATTTGTCCTCCGCTATGGAGGGCTCGCTCGACGACAGGAGCGAGTTCATCCAAACGCACGACGGGCTGTTCTGCCTTGCGATGGGTGAGGGTGCCGGTTCCGAGCACAAGCGTGCAGTTGCGCACGGCATCGGCAAGACAGGTTGATTCCAGGGCATTGTTGAGCAGATCTGGTGCGCCAATCGCGGAGCGTGCTTCGCGCCAATGCGCCTCGAATGGGGCTACTACGCGGAGCCGCGAGAAGCCGAAGTTGGCCATGGCCCGCGCCACCGCGCCGATGTTCAAGGGATTGCGCGGGGAGACGAGGACGACGGAGACGCGTTCGCGTTGGGATTCTGTGAGCAAAGAACGATTGTAGAGCGTCGCCAATTCGCCGCATCGGGCAAGCTCTCTCGGGCTTACTGGGACACGGGCTGCACGATCGCGTCCGCCTTGGGACTGATGGGAATCTGCATGGTTCCTGCTTGCTGCGCATTCATATCCCAGATCCCTGTTGCCAGCGAGAGTTCGGCCACAGGCAAATCGATCTCCATGGGTGCGGCTATTCCATTCTGCTGCGCCCGTGCAAACTGCGCGTCATTGAGACTGAGCGACATCGCACCGCCCGTCCAGTTCATCGGTTTGCTGTCGCGTCCGTAGGCTACGATGTCGACCCGGAGCCTTGCCTCGTGCGATCCGGGAGAAGAAGTTGTAAAACTTACGCTGTCGCGGGGGATCTGAAACAGCAATTTGTATCGTGTGACCGGGCCAACCAGTTTCGCATTGCCTCCAGCTCGTGGAGCAGTTGGCGAAGGTTGGGCCTCAGCCGTCAGGCTCACGCGGTACACGATCTGCGTCGAATCGGGAAGGCCATTTGCCATCAGCGGAACAAGCGGGTCGGAAGGTGCTTGCGCAACCGCGGGGACGGGATCTGCGAAGTAGCCGCGCCTGTAGGCAAGCTTGTATTTGCTCTCAGTAAGTTTCACCTCGATTCGACGAAATGAGCCATCCATCTTGTCGTTGGGAGGGGTATACGACAGCGTGTAGTAGTGCGAGCCGTTCTGGATGTGCCGCGCTAACACCGCACCAACATCGTTGGTGGTGTAGATCGCCCGGCCGCCGGTATCGGTGGCAAGTTGGTCCATGGTGGCGGTTGTGGCACGGATTGCGGAGGATTCCTGGTAGGGATTCGCATTGAAGTTGTCGCCAGTGGATGGTCCGCCCGAGTCCGCATTCATGGTGCGATCGTCCATTGATCCCCTCGCCGAAACGGGATACAGCGCAACGCGCGACCGCGTCAGCATGTTTACGGTTTCGCGAAGCGCCTCTGGTAATTCGTGGCCTTGAAATGCCTGGAGGGCCGCACGGTTGTCGCCTTCGGGGAAGAGTGCCAGGGGAAACTTACTCGCGAACCAGATCAGGTTCTTGCGTCCTGGAATCGCTTCGAGCGCGCGCGCGAGTTGTTGCAACGCAGTGAGCGTCATTGAAGCCGATCGACTCTGCTGGCTGTTCGCGTATTCGCGCAGAGATCGCGCTTCTGCCAATGCTGCCTGTGGATCTCCGGCCGAGGAGATCGATTCCTTGTCGCTGAGTTCGTCCTCCCGACCGCGTGAGACGATTGTTTTTCCGGGCGCAGCGGCTTTGCTATCGGCGGCGGCCCGCAGCAAAGTGCGATCTGATGTGAAACCCTGCAACAACCTCAGACGCGTGTTCAGCGTGTAGATGGCCACCCGCATACCCGGCTGAAGACTCCCGAGAAATCCCACGATCTGTTTGTGCGAATACGCCTGGTCCGCTTCTTCGGTGTCCAGGCTGTCAAGCAGCAGCACGTTGACCGCTTCATTGGGAGCCACGGTGGGTTGGTTGCTGTAGACGTGGGGTGGCAGCTCGGGCAGCGTCACTGCTGGAGCAGTTGTCGCAGTGTGTTCTTCAAAGAAGTTGATGGACTGGGTTTTGCCATTCTCCACAGGAAAAAGTCTCTCTGCTGCAGCCCGCCAACCGATGCGCCGCTGCTGTCTGTGATCACCACATCCACAATCACGGCGCGCGTGGTGGTCTTCAACACTGGCGGATTTTTTTGCGGATCATTGGAATTGCCTTGGGGCTGGGAATTGCTCTGGGACTGCATCTCGAGGGTGAGTATTGCGAGGACGGTGGACAAGAGAACAAAAGGACGGCTCCGCAAAGCTGCCTCCGCTGAGAACGGCTAAGTATATAAGACAGGTTGATCTTTGGCGTGGTTGCGGAACGGCATTGCTAAACTGTTTCAACGTATGGCCCTCGAAGTACCTTCGCTGGAGCAGGAGATCAGTGGTTTATGCGCGGATGCGCGCGCCTGCCACGAGCGCGGATGGGTTCCAGCGACGAGCGGAAACTTCAGTGTGCGTTGGGGAAGCCGGATCTTCATTACGCCGACGGGGCTCGACAAGGGCACGCTGACACCGCTGATCTGCTGGAGATCGATATAGATGGAGCAGTGCTTGGAGGAAAGGGACGCCCATCGGCTGAGACGAGCCTGCACACGGTGATCTATCGGGAGCGGGCGCATGCAAAGGCAATTCTGCATGTACATACGATCTGGAACACGTTGTTGTCGGGAAGATTTGCGGCCGACGGGCATGTCACCTTGCGCAGGTACGAAATTCTCAAGGGACTTTCCGGAGTCGCAACGCACGAACATGCGGAACGCGTGCCGATCATTGAGAACACACAGGAATACTCGTCGCTGGCGGAACACCTTCGTGATGTGCTTCGCAATAATCCCGATGCGCACGGGGTTTTGTTGAGCCGACACGGGCTTTATACTTGGGGTGAATCGGTGGCTGAAGGACGCCGTCACCTTGAAGCACTCGAATTCCTCTTCGAGGTAGAGGGACGGCGACTTTTCGGCCAGCCTGCTTGAGGGCGGTCGGGCTCTCGAGTCATGGCATTCTCTTTCTGCCGGCTAATCTCCAGGAGCACGACATGGCAGTTCTGCGATTTCCCAAACGAAAATCGGCACAATTGAAGCCGAGCCAGAAATCCGCGCTGAACTCGCCGCTCTGGGTATCGACTACGAGCGCTGGAGTCTCGATCGGGTGGGGACGGATGCATCGGCTGAGGAAGTTCTCGCGGCGTATCGAAGTCGAAATCGCAGAGATGAAGCAGCGCGGCGGATATGTGACTGCCGATGTGATCGACGTGAATCCGGCTACGCCGAATCTTGAAGCGATGCTGGCGAAGTTCGACAAAGAACATACGCACGACGAGGACGAAGTGCGCTTTATTCTCGCCGGCCGCGGAATTTTCTTTCTGAATATCGCGGGTCGGGTCGCTTCGGTGGAAGTCGGTCCCGGCGATATGTTGCGCGTGCCGCGCGGGACGACGCACTGGTTTACGCTCTGCGAGGATCGCCGCATCCGCGCCATACGCTGGTTTCAGGACACTGGCGGTTGGACGCCGCATTACACCGGCTCCGGGGTTGACCAGAGCTACCAGCCGCTGTGTTTCGGACCTGCGTACTTCGGGCCGCGCGCAGCCACTGGCATCCGCATATGACGAAGCCGAAGCCGCCGAGACTGTTTCTTGCTGGATGTAGAGGGCACCATCGCGCCCTCTCTCTGGTTTACGAGCAGCTTTTCCCTTACGCGCGGGCTCACTTCGAGAGGTATCTCAGCTGCATGCCGCTGAACCCGGGGTCGTGAGCGATCTCACCATGCTGGCAGAAGAGAATGCCGCTGAAATCGACGAGACTGCCCCGAAGTTCACGACGCCGGAGTATTGGGATGACGCGATTCCTTACCTGAACTGGCTGATGGACCGCGATCGCAAATCGACGGCGCTCAAAAGCCTGCAGGGCCGCATCTGGAAGGGCGGATTCGAACGCGATGAGCTTGAGGGCACGCTGTTCGACGATGTGCCAAAGGCCCTTGAACGCTGGTCGACTGCGCCCAGGTGGCCATTTATTCTTCGGGATCCGTCGCAGCACAACTCTTGCTATTTCAGGCATTCAAACTACGGCGACCTGACTCATTTGATCTCAGGCTATTTCGATACACGTACCGGACCGAAGACATCCAGCACGAGCTACGAATCGATCGCTTCGGCGATGGGATGCGATCCGCGCGAGATCATGTTTTTTTCCGACGCTGTTCGCGAACTCGATCCAGCGCGCGAAGCCGGTTGCCATACGCGCCTGGTGATGCGCGAAGGAAATGCTCCGGTTGACGATGGTCACGGTCACCGCCGCATCAAGAGCTTTAACGTTCTCTAATACCTATCTGCCATTCAGCCTTCTGGAATCAGCACTGATCGTTAAGGAATCAAAAACCTATGCTCGAATGGACGAATCCTGCGACCGCAGCATTGAACGAGATTCGCACGGCGCCGCTGGTGCGGTTTTCAGTGCTGGCGCTTAGCTCCATCTTCTTTCTCGTCGATCCTTTCGCGGCGATTCCATCGTTTCTTGCGATCACGCAGAGTGTCGACCCGGCGCGACGGAAGCGGATGGCACGCAAAGCTGCGCTGACGTGTTTCATCGTGCTCACCAGCTTTGCCCTGGCTGGGCAACTGATCTTCAGGATGTTCGGAATCACGCTGCCTGCGTTCGAGATTGCAGGCGGGTTGATCCTGCTGCTGATTGGGTTGGACATGCTGGAGGCCAAGCGCTCGCCTACCCAGGAAGCGCATGGAGATACGGAGGAAGGTGCTGCGAAGGAAGATGCGGGCATTGTTCCTTTGGGGATTCCAATGCTGGCTGGGCCGGGAGCAATCTCGTCGGTGATGGTGCTGGTGGGTCAGGCTGCAGGTTTGTGGCGCTGGGAGATGGGTGCGGTTTTGGCTTCCATTGCTATCACCTGTGTTATCAGCTATCTGGTGCTGGCTGGGGCGGGACGTGTGAGGGCAGTATTGGGGGAGACGGGCATCCGGATTCTGGTGAGAATCATGGGATTGCTGCTGGTAGCGCTGGCTATGCAGTTTTTTGTGAATGGGCTGACGGATCTGGGGGTTATTCCGAGGCAGTGAGCGGCTTCGGAGCTATTCCACGCCACGTGGCGTATTTGCTTCCTGGTCGTTTCAGGGCTAAGGGTTGTAATCAGTTAGTAGTTTCAGAGCTCATTCCACGGGCCTGTGAAGTGTTTCCCACAGAAACCGGGTCCTTTCCACAGCCGATGTGGGTTGCGTGATTCAGGATGCGTTGATATTCTCAGGAAGTCGCGAAACGGCGCGTGAAATCAGCCGATTCGTGATTTGCATTGAAGAGTGGCCTGTGCTACTCTTGAAAAGTTGCAGATGTAGCAGTGGAGCCTCCCGGTGGCCTTAGGGCCTGCCCCGAGTGGGGAAGTGGGAAGCCGGTTCGTAGGGCGGATAGGAAGCGTAAGCTCATCCAGCCCCTGTAGGGAATCCCGCAGAGAACAAACCCATTGCATGACCCGAGAGGAAAATCCTTTCGTGCGCCTTTGTGGCGCTAGGCATTTGATGCCGGTCGCTCTTTGATATTTTGCGCAGTGCGACCTTCTGCGGCCGACTAACCTCGCCGCTATGTCGATCGAATAGGCAGGTAAACCTGCCTGCCGAAGATGAAGAGTTACTGCCTTGATTCACACAGAATCATGGCTTGACACGACATCGGAACTTCGATAGGTTTAGAAGGTTCGCGCAAAAATGCCGATGACCGCTAGGAAGCGAGAAATTGGCAAGGCGCAATAAGTTCGAGGACACCTTGGCGTAACAGCCTGGGCCTCGATCCAAAAGGGGCACCGCTCAGGCGGACCGCTCTTACGGATCTTTGACAATAAGGTTGAACGTGCCAGTCGTGAGAAACGATCAGGTTTGGCTTGATCTTCTCACAAGGTAAGTAACACGTCTCGCGCAGTGATGCGCAGACGAGTCGAAACTATTCCGACCTCCGTCGGGTAGTTAGACAACTAGGTTTCAAACGAGAGTTTGATCCTGGCTCAGAATCAACGCTGGCGGCGTGCCTAACACATGCAAGTCGAACGAGAAAGTGGTAGCAATACCATGAGTAAAGTGGCGCACGGGTGAGTAACACGTGACTAACCTACCCTGGAGTGGGGGATAACTGAGGGAAACCTTAGCTAATACCGCATAATACCTACGGGTCAAAGGAGCAATTCGCTTCAGGAGGGGGTCGCGGCCGATTAGTTAGTTGGCGGGGTAATGGCCCACCAAGACAGTGATCGGTATCCGGCCTGAGAGGGCGCACGGACACACTGGAACTGAAACACGGTCCAGACTCCTACGGGAGGCAGCAGTGGGGAATTTTGCGCAATGGGGGAAACCCTGACGCAGCAACGCCGCGTGGAGGATGAAGTCCTTCGGGACGTAAACTCCTTTCGATCGGGACGATTATGACGGTACCGGAAGAAGAAGCCCCGGCTAACTTCGTGCCAGCAGCCGCGGTAATACGAGGGGGGCGAGCGTTGTTCGGAATTATTGGGCGTAAAGGGTGCGTAGGCGGTTTTGTAAGTCTTATGTGAAATCTATGGGCTCAACTCATAGACTGCATGAGAAACTGCAGGGCTTGAGTATGGGAGAGGTGAGTGGAATTCCTGGTGTAGCGGTGAAATGCGTAGATATCAGGAGGAACACCTGTGGCGAAAGCGGCTCACTGGACCATAACTGACGCTGATGCACGAAAGCTAGGGGAGCAAACAGGATTAGATACCCTGGTAGTCCTAGCCCTAAACGATGACTGCTTGGTGTGACGGGTACCCAATCCCGCCGTGCCGTAGCTAACGCGTTAAGCAGTCCGCCTGGGGAGTACGGTCGCAAGGCTGAAACTCAAAGGAATTGACGGGGGCCCGCACAAGCGGTGGAGCATGTGGTTTAATTCGACGCAACGCGAAGAACCTTACCTGGGCTCGAAATGTTATGGACCGGAGTGGAAACATTCCTTCCCCGCAAGGGGCCGTAATATAGGTGCTGCATGGCTGTCGTCAGCTCGTGTCGTGAGATGTTGGGTTAAGTCCCGCAACGAGCGCAACCCTTATCTTCAGTTGCTACCATTTAGTTGAGCACTCTGACGAAACCGCCTCGGATAACGGGGAGGAAGGTGGGGATGACGTCAAGTCCTCATGGCCTTTATGTCCAGGGCTACACACGTGCTACAATGGCCGGTACAAACCGTCGCAAACCCGTGAGGGGGAGCTAATCGGAAAAAGCCGGCCTCAGTTCGGATCGTAGTCTGCAACTCGACTACGTGAAGCTGGAATCGCTAGTAATCGCGGATCAGAATGCCGCGGTGAATACGTTCCCGGGCCTTGTACACACCGCCCGTCACATCACGAAAGTGGGTTGCACTAGAAGTCGGTAAGCCAACCGCAAGGAGGCAGCCGCCCAAGGTGTAATTCATGATTGGGGTGAAGTCGTAACAAGGTAGCCGTAGGAGAACCTGCGGCTGGATCACCTCCTTTCTAAAAGAGAACACATGGCACACTTATTCCTTCCGCGATGGCGGAGTCGCTTCGGCGATCGGATAGGTGTCCATGCAAATCCTGTATCCGCCGTTTACGGATGATGCAGGAAATTCGATACGAGCCTTCTTTTCCTGGCCGAAAATTCTTACGATCGTCATGCGTAGCGTAGCTACGCAGCATGTTCAACCTTTGTCCTCGAAACCCATTAGCATTGAATGAGATTTGGGCGAGCCGCCGGCAAACTTATCGGCGGGGGAGCGCGCAACGCGGGCCTGTAGCTCAGTTGGTTAGAGCGCACCCCTGATAAGGGTGAGGTCGGTAGTTCGACTCTACCCAGGCCCACCATCTTAGCCACGCAACCCTTAAAGGGGCTGTAGCTCAGCTGGGAGAGCACCTGCTTTGCAAGCAGGGGGTCACCGGTTCGATCCCGGTCAGCTCCACCAACCTCATTCACTGCGTCCAGTTCGGCGCCTTCTTCATTGAGGGCTTCGACCTGGAAGCAGGCTAGGATCTGATCTGTGCATTTGCGCAGTTTGGGTTCGCGCAGGTTTCAACAGCCTCAGGGCTGGTCCTCCTCGATAGAGGGGGATCTGATGTTTGACAACGAAATTGATTGGGTAACGCAAATCGGATAGCCGCATGTCCGCCGCGAGGCGCGCACTGTGGTGAAAGTATCCGAGGAGCGTATACATACAAGGCCGAGCACAAGCAATTGAGTTGCTGCAAGTCAGCGACTCAGGCAAGTGTTCAAAGTAAGAAGAGTGTCTTTAGGAGTTGTAACTTGAATACGCGTGAGCGTAGTTGAGTTACTCTCAAGGCGAATAACTGAGAATAACAAGCAGACAGGACCGAAGTGATTCGGCTCCCTGCGCTGGAGTTAATTCTATGGTCAAGCTACTAAGGGCGCACGGTGGATGCCTTGGCAGAGACAGGCGAAGAAGGACGTGGCAAGCTGCGATAAGCTTCGGTAAGCCGCACACAGGCGTTATAACCGGAGATTTCCGAATGGGGAAACCCTCCCGAGCAAACCTCGGGAACTACCCACTGAATACATAGGTGGGATAGAGCGAACTCAGGGAAGTGAACCATCTCAGTACCTGAAGGAAAAGAAAGAAACCTCGATTCCGATAGTAGTGGCGAGCGAACTCGGAATAGCCCAAACCCGTAGCATTTCGGTGTTTCGGGGGTTGTAGGGTCCGCAACAGTAGAGTTACCAATCTGGCTGCTAGCTGAATCCTCTGGAAAGTGGATCCATAGAGCGTGACAGGCGCGTAAGCGAAAGTAGTCCAGACTCGAAGCGGATACCTGAGTAAGGCGGGGCACGTGAAACCCTGCTTGAATCCACGGGGACCATCCCGTAAGGCTAAATACTAGTCTCTGACCGATAGTGAACCAGTACCGTGAGGGAAAGGCGAAAAGAACCCCGTCGAGGGGAGTGCAAAGTACCTGAAACCGTGTGCCTACAAGCAGTGGGAGGACTATGCCCGCAAGGGAATGTCTGACCGCGTGCCTATTGCATAATGAGCCGGCTAGTTATTCTTGTCAGCAAGGTTAAGCGTAAGCGAGCCGAAGCGAAAGCGAGTCTGAACAGGGCGTTCAGTTGGCAGGAATAGACGCGAAGCGGGATGATCTACCCATGGCCAGGTTGAAGGTGGGGTAACACCCACTGGAGGACCGAACCGGTGTTTGTTGAAAAAAGCTCGGATGAGCTGTGGGTAGGGGTGAAAGGCTAATCAAATTCCGTGATAGCTCGTTCTCTCCGAAATAGCTTTAGGGCTAGCCTCGGACGAATTGCACTGGTGGTAGAGAGATGGATGGACTAGGGGGCTTTCCGGCTTACTGAATCCAACCAAACTGCGAATGCCAGTGACAACATATCCGGGAGTCAGACAGTGGGGGCTAAGCCTCATTGTCGAGAGGGAAACAGCCCAGATCGCCTGCTAAGGTCCCAAAGTTACAGTTAAGTGGGAAAGGAAGTCGGAACGCTCAGACAGCCAGGAGGTTGGCTTAGAAGCAGCCATCCTTTAAAGAAAGCGTAATAGCTCACTGGTCAAGCGGTCCGGTGCCGACAATACAACGGGGCTAAAACTGTACACCGAAGCAGCGAATGCACACCTTTTAGGTGTGCGTGGTAGGAGAGCATTCTCAACAGCAGTGAAGCCAGACTGAGAAGACTGGTGGAGCGTTGCGAAGAGACCCTGCCGGCATAAGTAGCGATAACGGAGGTGAGAACCCTCCGCGCCGAAAGTCTAAGGTTTCCTGAGGAAGGTTAATCCGCTCAGGGTTAGGCGGTCCCTAAGGTGAGGCCGAAAGGCGTAGCTGATGGACTGACGGTTAATATTCCGTCCCTCCCAATGTTCGTTATTACGATGGGGTGACGCAGAAGGATAAGAATGCCGCACTATGGCTATTGCGGTTGTTGTACGTAAGCTGGATCCGATAGGCAAATCCGTTGGGTCATTAACAGTGAGGTGCGACACAGTCCCGTATGGGGCTTACGATTCTGATTCCACGCTGCCGAGAAAAACCTCTAAGGAGAACAAAGGGAACCGTACCCCAAACCGACACAGGTAGACGAGGAGAATATCCAAAGGCGCTCGAGTGAAAGCTCGTTAAGGAACTCGGCAAATTGGCTCCGTAACTTCGGGAGAAGGAGCGCCCACGCAAGTGGGCCGCAGTGAAGCGCGTACGGCGACTGTTTAACAAAAACACAGGTCTCTGCTAAGTCGAAAACGACGTATAGGGGCTGACGCCTGCCCGGTGCCGGAAGGTTAAAAGGAGAGGTTAGCGCAAGCGAAGCTTTGAATTGAAGCCCCGGTGAACGGCGGCCGTAACTATAACGGTCCTAAGGTAGCGAAATTCCTTGTCGGGTAAGTTCCGACCTGCACGAATGGCGTAACGATCGTACGACTGTCTTAACGAGTTGCTCGGCGAACTTGTAGTACCGGTGAAGATGCCGGTTACCCGCAGCTAGACGGAAAGACCCCGTGCACCTTTACTACACCTTAACTATGAGTTATGGTTCTTGCTGCGCAGGATAGGTGGGAGGCTTTGAGACCAGGTTCTCGGACTTGGTGGAGCCAATGGTGAGATACCACCCTGCGAGTGCTGTGATTCTAACCTGCTCCCGTGATCCGGGAGAGGGACATAGTTAGGCGGGTAGTTTGACTGGGGCGGTCGCCTCCTAAATTGTAACGGAGGCGCGCGAAGCTACTCTCAGACTGTTTGGAAATCAGTCGTCGAGTGTAAAGGCATAAGAGTGGTTAACTGTGAGACCTACAAGTCGAGCAGGTGCGAAAGCAGGCCTTAGTGATCCGGTGGTTCTGTATGGAAGGGCCATCGCTCAACGGATAAAAGGTACGCCGGGGATAACAGGCTGATCAAAGCCAAGAGTTCATATCGACGCTTTGGTTTGGCACCTCGATGTCGGCTCATCGCATCCTGGAGCTGTAGAAGGTTCCAAGGGTTAGGCTGTTCGCCTATTAAAGCGGTACGTGAGCTGGGTTCAGAACGTCGCGAGACAGTTCGGTCCCTATCTGCTGTGGGCGTAGGAGATTTGAGGAGGGCTGTCCTTAGTACGAGAGGACCGGGATGGACGAACCTCTTGTGTTCCAGTTGTCCTGCCAAGGGCACGGCTGGGTAGCGAAGTTCGGTTGTGATAACCGCTGAATGCATATAAGCGGGAAGCACGCTCCAAGATGAGATCTCCCTGAAGGGCCCAGAAAGACCATCTGGTTGATAGGCTGGAGGTAGAAGCGCAGTAATGCGTGTAGCTTACCAGTACTAATCGCCCGTTCGGCTTGTCCATAGAATTAACTCCGCGCAGTATAGTTATTCGCGGACGTTCTTCTTACAAGCCTTGTACGACCAATCAATTTCGTGTCAATCAGATAAACTCTGAGCAAATTTTTGTGGCGCCAGATTGCAGTCCGCGTTCCTGCCGGGCCTGGGAGAAACAGTCCAGGACAAGCAGACGCCGCGGCAGGCTGCGGGCAAACCAACCCGCCAAGCGCCATACCAAGTTTGCCGGTGACCATACTGCGAGGGATCACCCGTTCCCATCCCGAACACGGAAGTTCCTCGTGCGTCCGACTTGGTCACTCACGGGTGACTGAGAGGATTCGAGCTGTGAGGCGCAGGCCTTCCCTCTTTAGTATCGCGACCTGCTGGCGTCGTTCCGGGCATCCTCATTACACGAACACGAATGGGCGTGGGTGCTTTTTCAAGAAGGGCAACGCAGCGCTCGGGCGGCATGTCATTCGACATGTCCTGAATGGTGGCGATGCCCCACTTGACGGCTTCAGAGAAGGTTTGGCGCAACTCGGCAAGGGCGTCCGCTTCACTAGTCTGGTCGGCAAATGCGCGCTCCACGTTGAACACGCCATATTCACGGATGACACCGGTGAGTTTTCCATCGGAGGATCTTTCGAACCGTCCGCCCAAAGGGTCCGACTGGTCCTCCCGAATCCCCGCCCGCGTCAGCGCGGCACTATTCATGATCCAGGCATGATTTGTCATGGTTTGCAGAATTACCGGATTTTCTGGAGCCAGCTGGTCGAGGGAATTTCGGTCGACCGCCAGATCTCGGAAAATCTTCCAGGCTATCGTGCCGTTGATGAATGAACCTTTCGGTTCCTTGAGCGCGGCAGCAGTGATCGCAGCCTTCATTTCGGGCCACGCAGGATCGGGGCTCGCGAGATCCAGGTCAAGATGATTGGCAGGGGCGATTCCGAGGTGGTTGTGCGCGTCATTGATTCCTGCAATTACGGTACGGCCGCCGAGATCGATGAGCTCGGTGTTCGGCCCGACGAGAGCCCTGATTTTCGCGGAGTCTCCGGTCGTCGCGATTCGTTCACCACGGATTGCAAGAGCCTGCACATATGGATGAGCAGCATCACTGGTAAAGATCTTTCCGTTGAGGAGAACCAGGTCTGGAGCAATCTTCTGGCATTCGGTTGGTGTGACGTAGAGCGCCAGGAAAAAGACCGCAATGCAGATCTTGATTGGTCCGCACATTATATTTGCCTCTCTCTCGTCCAAATTGATCTGTAAGTACCCTCCTGCAGTGCAGTGCACGTGAGAGTGAAAGCGGGCGGGTCGCCAGGTCAGTCAAGCAAGTGCGGAGTATTTTCAAGTCGGATATCGCAAAGTTTCCCGTCACGAGTTCAAGAAGGTAGCGCGGTCCATGGAGAATTCCTTGCCTATATTGCGGTGCTTCAGTTCTCCCGCATCATTGTCGCGATCTCTATGCGCGAGGCTCTGCGGGCGGGGATGATGGTAGCGGCGAGGCCGGCTACGATTACTACTGCGATCGAGCCTGCCAGGGTTAACGCGTCGGCGGAGGAAACTCCGAATAGCAGGGACTTCAGCCAGCGGCCGAGTGCTAGGCCCAGGGCCGTTCCGATTGCGACGCCGATTAGCGTCAGGCGGAGGCCGTCGGTGACCACGAGCATGAAGATGCGATCTACGCTGCAGCCGAGAGCCAGCCGAATCGCCATCTCTCCTGATCGCTGCAACGTGGCATAGGCCATTACACCGTAGACACCGACCGCTGCGATCAGCAGCGCGATTCCTGCGAAGACAACCAGCAACAGAGTACGGAAGCGTGGTTGCGCGAAGTTCTTGGCGACGTTTTCTTCCATGGTGCGGATTCGCACTACCGGTTGATTTGGGTTGATTTTGCTCACGGTGTCGCGCAGTTGAGGAATGAGGGAGCGCGGGTCTACCTCTGTTCGCATCACGAAAGACATGTTTCGGACTGGGAGAACTTCGTTGGCCTGGCGATATGGCACGTACATCTCCGTGGGCATGTCGGAGACGAGTGTTTGCTTGATGTTGCCTACGACGCCTACCACCATCATCCAGGGAACGCTGTTATCCGGCGTCGCGCCGATCTGCATCTTCTTTCCCATGGGCGATTGATCCCCAAAATAGGTCTTCGCCATTGCCTGGTTGATGACCACGATCGGCGGCATACCCTCGCGGTCCGAGTCTTCGATCCAGCGACCTTGAAGCAGGGGAATGCGAAGTGCCTGGAAATATTCGGAACTCACGGTGCGGTAGTTGGCCATGATGTATTCCGAGGCGTTGCGTGGCGGGTGGCCCTGAATGTTGAAGTGAATCACTGCTCCCTGTCCGCTCACGGGTAAGAAGGATGAGGCTGCGACCGATCGGACTCCGGGCAAGGAATGCAATTGGCGCAGGGTGTTCTCATAGAAATCCATGTTGCGGTGAGCGTCAGCCGGAGCGGAGCCCGCAGGGGGAACCGGCAAATCGGCCACAAGGATGTGGTCGTCAGAGAACCCAAGGCTCACCGCTGCAAGTTGATTCAAACTGCGGACAAATAAGCCGGCTCCGATCAGCAGGAGGAGCGCCAATGAAATCTCCGAAATTACAAGCGTGTTGCGCAGAGCCTTTGCCTGTTTGCCGACCGCGCCGCGCTCGCTTTCGTTCAAAATCGAACGCAGATCGGTGAGCCGGACATGGCCAGCCGGAGCGATCCCGAAGAAGACACCTGCGCAGATCGACAAAACTGCTGTGAACAGCAGAACATGAATGTCGATGTGAACGTCAGTCCCCGGCGGCAGAGAGCCCGCGGCCAGGTGCAGCAACGAGGGCATAAGCGCATAGGCTAGTGCCACTCCCGCTGCCGCGCCCATGAGAGACAGCAACAGACCCTCGATCACGAGCTGCTTGATGATCTGCCAGTCGGATGCGCCCAGCGAAATACGGATTGAGATTTCTCGCCGGCGTGCGGTTGCGCGGGTCAGCATCAGATTGGCTATGTTTCCGCATGCGATCAGCAATACGAAGATCACGGCGCCCAGCAGGGTGATGAGGGCCGGCTTTGCCTGGCTTACGAGCTGCTCGTGCATCGGGTTGACGACTGCATCGAGCGCAATGTTGTCAGCGGAATACTTTTCGTAAAGCCGCTTTGCGATGGTGCTCATCTCGGCGCGTGCCTGCTGAAGCGACACGCCTTGCTTGAGACGCGCAATTGCGATGATGCCGGGGTGCCAAGAGCGATCGTCTGGTAGCTTGCTGGCCCAGGGACCCATGGCAACGACGACGTCGGGCGACTGCTGGAGTAATTCAAATCCCTTTGGTAAGACGCCGATCACCGTGTAGCTCTGGCTGTCTAAATTGATGGCATGCCCGATGATGTCTTGCGAGCCGCCGTACTTGCGCTGCCACAGGCCGTAGCCGAGCAAGACCACCGCAGGGGATGAGGGCTGGTCGTCCGCTGCCTGAATGGACCGGCCGGAAATCACATTCACGCCGAGCAAATGCAGGAGGTTTCCGCTGATCATCAGGCTGGGGATCTGCTCAGGCTCGCCGTTGCCGGTGAGCGCGGATGTGAAGACGCGGGCGGCACCAAATTCTTCGAACGAGGTGCTCTGCGCTTTCCAATCTCTCAGGTTTTGCCAGGAGACAGAAAGAATGGGAAATTGAGTGGCGCGCTCTGAGACCATCACCACGCGGTCAGGATCGGGGAAGGGAAGAGGCCGTAGCAGCACGCTGTAAAACACGCTGAAGATCGCAGTATTGCATCCGATGCCTAATGCCAGGGTCACCACTGCAACCACGGTGAACACCATGCTTTTGCGCAGTTGACGCAATGAGAATTGCAGGTCTCTGACCAGGCTCAAGGTTGCCTCACCTTTGTCTCTGACTTTGGGGAATCGGGGCGTTTTTTGCCCCTTTACTGGGTGCTAGTCTCTCACACCGTGTCCGGGAATTGGCGGCCTTTGGGACGAACAGGCGCGGGGGGAGGATGACCCTGCCAATGTGGGAGAGGTGATTCTGTTCAGGCGGGCTCCAGCAGATCCCCATGGAGGTTTGAGAGAGGAAGAGTTGCGGCCCGCTCTTTGTCCGATGAATCAGAGATTGGCGCTTCGATTACCTGAAATCAGCCGCACAATCCATGTGAGAATTACTGCTCCGATCGTCGCAATGATGATGCTGACGATCAAGCCATGTTGACTGGCTCCGCCAAATCCGATGAGATTTGCAAGAAAGCCTCCAATCAGCGCGCCCACCAGACCGACGATCATGTCCATGAAGAAGCCGAATCCCGAGCCCTTCATCAGCTTTCCGGTCAGCCAACCCGCGATCAATCCGATGATGATCCACGCGATTATTCCGTGACCCATGTTGACTCCTCCTTAAGTGATAAATGGATTTGAAGCCGGTATATGGGGGTTGATCTACGACGGTTTATCCCCTGTCCTGCCGTAGAGTTGGCAGAATACGCCAACCCTCAGCTTCTGTCGAATACCGAATACCCCTTCCTGTGCGATGCAGAATACCTGGCGCGCGAGACCGAAAATTCGGTGTCCGTCATGGGTTTTGATCAACCCGCGCCTCGATACAGCCTTCCGCGCACCGGGGGCACTATACTTTCCGCCATGCGTTCATTTGTGATTTCGACTTCGCTCTTTTTTGCCGTGACGCTTTCATGCATTTCTGCCCAGACCATTGAACGATCGAAGCCCCCGTCCGCGGATGAGGCGCGCGCATTTATCGAGCGAGTAAACAGTGAGGCGCTCAAGTCGGCGACAGATGCGTCGCGTGCCGGATGGTCGGCGGAAACCTATATCACGGACGATACGGAATCCACCACTGCGCTGATCAACGAGCAGGTCACGGCCCAAGGCTTGCGGTTCGTGGAGGAGAGTCATCGCTGGGACAAGGTTGCGCTGTCGACAGATTTGCGCAGAGAGATGTTGCTGCTGCAACTGAATGCTCCCGCGGCCCCGAAAGAACCGAAGCTGCTGGCCGAAGAGACCCAACTTGCAGCTCAACTCTTGGGGATGTATGGCAGAGGGAAGTATTGCCCGGGCACTCCGGCAGGGCAGGAGCCAGCGTCTGATGCGAAATGCATAGGCATCGACGAGATTTCGAACATTATGGTGAACTCGCGCAATCCCGAGGAGTTGACAAAGCTCTGGGTGGGATGGCACGCCGTGGGCGCGCCGATGCGCGAGAAGTATGCGCGATTGATCGAACTCCAGAACATTGGCGCGAAAGAGCTGGGATATCACGATACGGGCGAGCTTTGGCGTGCGGGATACGACATGACCCCGGCGCAGTTTTCGGCCGAGCTCGACCGTGCATGGACGCAACTGGAGCCGCTGTATCGCGCGCTGCATGAATACGTTCGTCACAGGCTGATCGCCAAGTATGGCAAGGCGGCGGAGCGTCCGGACGGCCTCATCCCGGCGCAGCTGTTGGGGAACATGTGGGCGCAGGAGTGGGGCAACATTTACGACATCGTTGCGCCGACCGATCCAACGCTTTCGCAGTTCAAGCCGGTCGATCTTGAATCTGCGCTGAAGCAACAGATTGCAGCGAAAGATCCGGCAGCGGCGCCGGCCCTCGCTGCTGGCGCGGATCTGACATCGGACGCCGGACATGCGGCCAAACTCGCCGCAGGCCGGGACATGGTCCGCTATGGAGAAAGCTTCTTCAAGTCGCTTGGATTCGCGCCGCTGCCGGCAACATTCTGGCAACGATCGCAGTTTGTTCATCCGCGCGATCGAGACGTTGTGTGTCATGCATCGGCGTGGGACGTGGATGCAGTTGATGATCTTCGCGTAAAGATGTGCATCGAGGTAAATGCAGATTACTTCACCACCGTGCATCACGAGCTTGGTCACAATTTCTATCAGCGCGCCTATAACAAGCAGCCGTATCTTTTTCGCGGTGGAGCAAACGATGGCTTCCATGAAGCGATTGGAGATGCTATCGCTTTGTCGATTACGCCGGCTTATCTGAAGACGTTGGGATTGGCGAACACGGAGCCACCGGCAGAAGCCGATGTGCCGCTGCAGTTGCGAACAGCTCTCGACAAGGTGGCGTTTCTGCCATTTGCACTGGCGCTGGACAAGTGGCGTTGGGAAGTTTTCTCCGGGCAGATCAAGCCGGCGGACTACAACAAGGAATGGTGGGCGCTTCGCGAGAAGTACCAGGGCGTGGCCCCGCCGGTTGCGCGAACGGAGGCTGATTTTGATGCAGGCGCGAAGAATCACATTCCGGCCAACGTGCCCTATGCACGGTACTTTCTGGCGCGCATCTACCAGTTCCAGTTCTATAAAGCGATGTGCGATGCCAGCGGCTACAAAGGCCCGCTGAATCGGTGCAGCTTCTATGGCTCGAAAGCAGCCGGTGAGAAGCTTGCAAAGATGCTGGAGGCAGGACAGTCGCGTCCCTGGCAGGAGACCCTGAAGGAGATGACAGGCACCGATCATCTGGATGCGAGCCCGATGCTCGAGTATTTTGCGCCACTGTACAAGTGGCTGCAGGAGCAAAACGCAAAGCATTGACGAGAAGCCACATCCGGCGATCGGGCCGACTCTCCTTGACAGGCTAGGAGAGCCGTCGTACTCTCTCTCCTAGAGCATCAAGGAGAGTGCCGGTTGGCCGACAAATCGCAAGACAAGCAGATGGAACTGCTGCAGGGGACACTGGACCTGCTGATTCTGAAGGCAGTTTCGCTTGGCCCGCTGCATGGCTACGGAGTGCTGCTGCGCATCCAGCAGATCTCGGGCGAGGAACTGGTCATTCAGCAAGGGTCGCTCTACCCGGCGCTCTATCGCCTTGAGCATCAGGGCGTGATTGCCAGCGAGTGGGGCGACAGCGAAAACAACCGCCGCGCCAAATATTACAAGCTCACTGCCGCAGGTCGCCGACGTCTCGAGGCTGAAACCGAGAAGTGGAATCGCATGGCTGACGTCATCGCGGGAATTCTTCGCACGACGCCGGAAAATGTATGAACGGCAGGGAACAGAGAGCAGGCACCAGGAACAGGGATTAGGGAAATAAACATGATGAAACAAGGTCTGTCTGTCGGTCGCATGTTTAGCCGGATGCGTTCATGGTTGCGAGCCATGTGGCGGCGAAATCGTCTTGAGTCCGAGATGGATGCTGAGTTGGCCGGGCATGTTGAACTGCTCACTGCCGACCTCGTCCGTGCTGGCCACTCGGCCGCCGAGGCTGGTCGCCGAGCCCGGATCGCACTGGGGCCAGCTCTCATGCACAAGGAAGAAATGCGTGCATCTGTGGGGCTCCGCTGGTTCGATGAGCTGCGCGCTGACTTGCGTTACAGTGTGCGTATTCTTGCCAAGAGCCCGGGGTTCACAGCTATTGCGGCCGTGTCTCTGGCGCTCGCCATTGGGGCCAACACCACGATTTTCTCGCTTGCACGGCAATTGCTTTACCAGCGGCTTGCCGTGCCTCATGCGGAACAGCTTCGACTGCTGCGCTGGAACGGCGACGGCAAGGAAGTGGTTCACGGCATGTGGGGCGACTTCGATTCCACGCCAAACTCGGGAACCACCAGTTCAGTCTTCTCTTACCCGGTGTACCAGCAACTCCGCGCGCATAACCAGGTGCTGGGAGATCTGTTCGCCTACAAAGAAGACAGCATGAATGCCACGATTCATGACGATGCGCAACGCGTTAACGCAGCGATGGTCTCGGGAAATTACTTTACTGTCCTTGAAGTGCAGCCGCAACTGGGCCGGGCACTTCGGGCTTCTGACGATGTTGCGGGGTCCACAAATGTTGCGTTGATCAGCGATGCCGTTTGGCTGCGCGAGTTCGGCCGTGCAGAATCGGTGCTTGGCCAGACCATCACGCTGAACCAGATCACGTTCACCATTGTCGGCGTTACGCCGCCCGGTTTCACTGGCGCCAAGGGAGTGATGGGTGGGCCGGACGTCTATGTTCCGATCTCTCTGCAGCCGGTGATCGACCCTAAGGGGAAATCATCGCTTCTCTCCGATCCCGGCTTGTGGTGGGTAAATATCATGGCACGTAGCAAGCCTGGTATCGACGATCTGACCGCCCAGGTTGCGCTGGATGTACAGTTGCGTGCCGCTGTAAATGCCACTACTTCGATGGGAGCCGGCGAAACCATGCCGCGCTTTGCACTTGTCGATGGAAGTCGCGGCCTTCATTACTCCGACCGCATGCTGAGGAAGCCGATCTATGTGCTTCTGGCGCTTACTGGATTCGTGATTCTTCTGGCATGCGCCAACATCGCTAATCTTCTGCTCGCACGCGGCGCGCAACGCCAACGCGAATTGAGTGTGCGCCTCGCCATGGGTGCAGGCAGGGCGCGAATCCTCCGCCAATTGCTTACCGAGAGCCTGCTGCTCGCATCGCTCGGCGGCAGCGCCGGACTTATCTCCGCATACTTCGGACGAAGCATCATTCCCAATCTCTTCACCAATGCGTGGGAACGGCAGGACATTCATGCACCGTTTGACTGGACGGTGTTTGCCTTCACCGCTGCCGTCACGCTAACCACTGGTATTCTTTTTGGCCTTGCCCCCGCGGTGCTTGCATCGCAGACGCAGTTAAGCGGCACGCTCAAAGACACTGCGCAAAGTACGACCCGCAGGCGCAAGGGTCTCACCGGTAAATCCATCGTCGCTTTCCAGATCGCGCTTTCCACGCTGCTCGTTATTGGCGCCGGCCTGTTTGCTCGCACGCTCATCGCACTCAACTCCGTAGACGTCGGCTTTAAGACCGATCACCTGTTGCTGTTCGAGATCGCTCCGCCGGAAGTGCGCTATCCGGCCGAAAAGGATGTTGCCGTCCACGCACAAATGGAACAGCGCATCGCCGCGCTGCCGGGTGTGGAGAGCGTGACAATGGCCAATACTCCCTACATCGCCGACAATCTGAACAATTCCGGATTCCTGCCCGAAGGGGAAAGCGCAGACGACTACAAGCGGCAGCACAGGAACAGTGCGGAAGATTTAAATGTGGTGGGCAATTCCTTTTTTCATACGATGGAGATTCCCATCCTGGCTGGTCGCAGCTTCGATGCGCGCGACACCGCGACGTCCGCAAAGGTCGCGGTCATCAACCAGGCACTGGCGCAAAAGCGGTTTCCTGGCGTCAATCCGATTGGGCGGCGATTCAAGATGGACGCCGAATCTCTGAGCGACTGGATACAGATCGTTGGAATCTGCGCCAACACTCACTACCTCGACCTTCGAGATGAACCCCCGGCGCAGTTCTTTTTACCGTATCGGCAGCAACCGCATGCCGGAACGATGGTGTACGAAGTTCGCACGATGGCTGATCCAGCCACGATCGCGCCATTGCTGCGTCGCGTGGTGCAGGCGGTCGATACTGATTTGCCGGTCGTAAATCTGCGCACGCAGCGAGAGCAGATCAATGCGACCATGCAGATGGAACGTGCCTTCGCTGCACTGACGGCGGGCTTTGGCGTGCTTGCTTTGGCCTTGGCGTGCGTGGGTATTTACGGGATCATGGCGTACTCCGTGGCGCAGCGCACCAACGAGATTGGCATTCGACTGGCGCTGGGAGCGCAGCCCGGACAGGTGCAGAGCATGATTCTGCGCGAGAGCACATGGCTCACTACGGTTGGGATTGTTGCCGGTGTCGGTGCCGCGCTGGGACTTACGCGGCTGGTGAAGTCGATGCTGTTTGGAGTCACGGCGAATGATCCGGTTACGCTTGCAGCCGGTGTCGGATTGCTGCTGGCTGTCGCGCTGGCAGCTACGTGGATTCCTGCGCGGCGCGCCGCGGGCGTTCAGCCGATGGAGGCGCTGCGGCACGAGTAGGGTGTTTGCGCCGGGATTGCCGCGCGGATACGGAGTGCCGGGACGAGAGCGGAGTGACACTAGCTTCGCGGCCGTTGGAGAGCCTTTCGCGTTGGAATGTGACGTGTTGAACAATATGCAACCATTCGGTTGCGCGTTAAAAGTTTTTTTTCACGCTGATCTTGAGCGGTAAGGACTTATGTGGTAGGGGGTAGCGTAAGTCATTGTTTCCATTGTTGTTAAGTCTCAAAGTCGTCATAATATTGGACTTAGCTACCGATTTGCGAAGTTTTGCACCGTTTCTGGTGCGGGCTGTTCCAGATTGTGGGGTGCAGTTCTTAAAGGAGAGGGCGTCCGATGTGACGTTCCTCACGTTTGTTCGCTACTTTTCAGCCAATTGATGGCGGTGAAATCTTATTTTGGAGGTGCACATTTATTGTGCGCCAATGATGCGAAATAGCCTGCAAATCCCCGGCCGGAGATTACGCAGTGGAATGAGGAGGCCTGGTGAAAAGTTTGGCCGTCGGGGTTGACCTGCGGCGGGAGGCCACCTGGTGTCACGTAATCCCGACAGTGACGAAATGACAAAGCATCGCAACCAAGCGAAGGATCAAATGCAAAACTGGGTTCATCGAGAAGAACACAGACCGGGGATGGCGAGGATTCAGTTCGGATAACCGCGCAACCGTTGAGTTATGGATTAATTTGCACCAAGATCTCTTCATTCCCAGTTGACAGACGAATTGCGATCGAGCATAATCCACGCCACATGCGGACGGGCACTCTTACTATCCGCCACTAGCAAGGCTCTTCAATCCCTTTAACTGATCGGCTCAATTCCAGCGTAAAGTCGCGCTTTCAATGTTGATCGCGCGACGGAGCAGACGTGCGGCTAGAACCACACAAACGGGAACTGGAGGAAGATCATGAAATTTCGCGTGAATGCCTTGGAAATGCTGTGTCTCGCCTTGCTCACGATGTCCAATATTGCCGGTGCGCAATCGTGGAGTCCGCTGCAGCATCAACCGTGCTCTGCCGGCCAGGCGTGCTTCTCTCCGGGCACAGCACTGCTGCTAACCGACGGGACTGTGATTGTCCAAGGTAACTTCACGGGCAATTGGTACCGGCTTACACCGGATGACTCAGGGAGCTATGTCAACGGCACATGGTCACAGGCGGCGTCACTGCCGGCAGGATACAGCCCTCTTTACTTCGCCTCTGCCGTTCTACCCGACGGTCGAGTTATCGTCGAAGGCGGGGAATATAACTACGGCAGCAGCCCATTAACTTCGACGACTCTGGGTGCGATTTACTCGCCGATATCCGATGAATGGACTCCGGTAACACCGCCGCCGGGTTGGTGCTGCATCAGCGATGCGCAAAGCGTGGTGCTGGCCAACGGACAATTCATGCTGGCGAATGCCTATTCCACAGAGGAGGCGTTGTTCAATGCAACAACACTGACATGGACTCCGACTGGCAAGGGCAAGGCTGACATCAACGACGAGGAGGGATGGACGCTGCTGCCCAACAAGCAAGTGTTGACTGTGGATGCCAGAAACGGCACGAACTCCGAAGTCTACATTCCCGCGTCGGGGAAATGGAAAAGCGCCGGGAGTACGATCGTTCCTCTCGCGGCAGGTTTAGAAGTGGGTCCTGCGGTCCTGAGACCCGATGGGACCGTATTTGCAACCGGAGCCAGCGGATTCACTGCCATTTATGACAGTTCGACGGGAACGTGGAGCGCTGGCCCCAGTTTCCCCGTTTCGGCGCAAGGACAACTCGTCATCAATGATGGTCCCGCGGCGCTCCTCATCAACGGCAACGTTCTTTGTGCGGCCAGTTCCAACTCTGGGCCGCCGAGTTACTTTTTTGAGTTCGACGGAACCAGCCTGAACCCGGTTGACGGTCCTCCGGATGCATCGGTGGAACTTCCCTATGAGTCACGAATGCTCGTGCTTCCGACCGGCCAGATTTTCTTCACTGGCGCTACTACGAACATCGAAATTTACACGCCGAGTGGAACTTACAATCCGGACTGGGCGCCAAGAATTCAGAAATACCCGGCCACCGTTAGCCCCGGTGGTTCCTATGTCATCAAAGGGCACTACTTCAACGGGTTTTCGCAAGGGGCTGCTTACGGGGACGATGCACAATCGGCGACGAACTATCCGCTCGTGCGGATCACAAATCTGTCAACCGGGCACGTTTTCTACAGCCGGACACATGATCACAGCAGCATGGCCGTCGCCTTTGGAGGCCTGGTGTCCACGTATTTCGATGTGCCGGCCGGCCAGGAGAGAGGACCCAGCAGTCTGGTCGTGGTGGCGAACGGAATTCCATCTGAACCCGTTGCCGTGAATGTGCACTAGTGTTGTGACAGAAACCGCAAAATTCAGGTCCTAGACGCCGACGGGCAGGAGTGGGAGGCCGCGCTGCTGTTTGGCTTCGGCGATGATGGCGTCGAGGTGTGCGAGAACTTCAGGAACCGAGACCGCGTAGACTTCGCGGCCAGCGTCGTAGCCTTCTTCGATTAACTGCTTGAGGTGGCGGCCGGCGATCTGGGCGGCAAGCTGATCGGTGATGACTTTGCCGG
Organism: uncultured Acidobacteriaceae bacterium; assembly: GCA_963738035.1. Classification (GTDB taxonomy): domain Bacteria; phylum Acidobacteriota; class Terriglobia; order Terriglobales; family Acidobacteriaceae; genus Telmatobacter. Next base: position 439,713 of record CAVTVB010000017.1, on the reverse strand, counting down.
AGCGCTTTTTCTGTTCTAGCCATGCGGTGCAGGGCAGTGCTATCCACATCGGGCGCCCGTTAACTTCAAATCGCACGTCAACGGCATCAGCGTGGCGTGTGGCGATCGCCACGATGTTGGCCTTCCACGAGCAGTGCAGGTCTTCGCCGCTCCAGCGGTCGGTCACATGGAAATCTTCGTACATGGAACTAGCCTATCGTTCCCGCCCACGCAGGGCAAGGATGGAGGTCACGATGGTGGCGTTGTTCTTTCCCCACTGTTAAACTAATAGGGTTGCAGTGGCTGTGCCCCCACCTGTACGGACCCGCCTGCAAGTTGATCGAAGCGAAGGACAAAACACCCAGTGGATACACAGACTCGTCACGCCCTGAAGGGCGATAAATTTGCCCAGGCCACGAAAACCAGCGTCACCTGGCTCAGCGGACATCGCAGCAACGTAATGCCGTGGGCCATATCGGCTACCGCGGTTCTGGTTTTGGGCGTTGGACTGCTCGTTTTCTGGAACATGCGGGAATCGGCTGCGGAAACCGCCCTGGGCGCTGCGCTGGATACGTACTCCGCGCCGCTGGCGCTGCCCGGGCGGTCCGGTCCAAAAGGGCGAATACGCCACATCGACTGAGCGGTCGAAGGCGGCGAATCAGCAGTTTCAGGCAGTTGCCGATAAATATGGCTGGCTGCCGGAAGGTGGCAAGGCGCGGTATTTTACCGGCGTCACGGCCCAGGAATTGGGCAAGACCGGAGCTGCCGAAGCCGAGCTGAAGAAGGTCACGGGTTCGTGGAATCGCAACCTCGCAAACCTTGCCAAGATTGCCCTGGCGTCGATCTATCACCAGACCAATCGCGACCAGCAGGCGATCGATCTCTACAACGAAATCATTGCAAAGCCTTCCGATACCGTTACGGCGGGGACTGCCCAGTTGGACCTGGCGGACCTTTATGCCGCGACAGGCAAGCAGGAGCAGGCGCGGGCCCTTTGGGCCAAGCTGAAGGATTCGGATAAGGACGGCGCAGCGGGTTCGATCGCCGCGCAGAAGCTTTCCGGCAAACAGTAGAATTCCGATGCGCTCGACGGCGAGGCAGGGTCGGCCGAGGTCCGAGGTGGACCAGCGTTTGAGCGTTTTGCCGGGTATCTGCGTCTGGTTTTGGTATGAGCGCGAGCCAGACCTTAGTCCCAGGTTGGATGGAGATCGTCGAGAGCGCCGTGCATGACGAAAGCCGCCAGCGCGCCCAGGAGGAAGCACTGGAGGCGCTGGTAGACCAGTATGCGACCACTCTCTTCCGGGTAGCTTTTTCCGTCCTTCGCAATCAATCGGACGCTGAAGACGCAGTGCAGGAAGCATTTCTGCGCGTATTGCGCCATCGCGAAACGCTCGGAGAAATTCGCGACCATCGCGTCTGGCTCATCCGAATTGTGTGGAACATTGTGCTGGACCGCAAACGTCGCACAAAGACCCGTCCTGAAACAGATGACATCGCCGATCTGGCACGAGTGTTGCCCGCTTCTGGATTGACGGCGGAAGGGCGCGCTGCTGCGGTGCAACACCACACGCATGTGATGGCTTGCGTAGAGAAGCTGCCGGCGCGCGAGCGCGAGGTGATGATGCTCTCCGCGTTCGAGGAGCTTTCGAGCGTAGAGATTGCCGCGGTGCTGGACGTTACGGAATCGAGCGTTCGTTCGCGTCTGTTTCGCGCGCGCAACCTGCTGGCCGAGCTGCTCCAGCATCCGAGGAGTATCCGATGAGCTTTTCAAGCCAAAACGATTTGAGCAGAAGTGCCGGTGCTATCGAGGCCGAAAGGACGCTGCGACTTGTTGCGTCACTGCCGGCTCCTGAAGGAATCGAAGACCGCGTGAAGGCCGGCGTTCGCGCTGCCGATCGCCAGGCCCGGGTGATGTCCTGGCCTGTGCCCTCAGAAAAGGCGCGCTGGATGCAGGTTTCCGGGATGCGCGCGGCTGCCGCGGCTGCGATTGTGTTTGTTGTTGCGGGCGGTGGATGGGGAGTGTATTCGCATATCCGAGTGGCACCTGTTCCTACAGCGGTTGCGGCGCCGCAGCGGGGCGAAGTTGGTGCGGGCGGCGCGGGTATGTCTGCCGCAGCCGCAAGGCGCACTCCAAAGACACTGGATGGACCGGTGGTAGCGCCTAAGGCGAGCACGAAGCAAAGAACGGCTGAAGGCAAAACGAACTTGCTTCCGCATGGTCATCGTGCAGGCTCTGCGGAAGAGAAGAGCAGAGCCTCGCAGGCAACTCAGCGATAACGAAGCGGTCGGTTCAATTGGGCGGTCGGTTCGGGTCTATTGATCCTTCATCAGCGCGTTGATCAGCATTCCGAGGACGGCCAGGATCGCCGCGGCCCAGAAGGCCGGAAGCCATCCATACACAATGAAGCCGGGAACGATTTTTGCGGCGAGCATGAGCATGGCTGCGTTGATGAAGAGCAGGAAGATTCCGAATGTGACGATGGCGAACGGGAAAGTGATGACCTTGAGTGCGAAGCCGAGTGTGGCGTTTAAAACGCCGATCACGAGCGCTGCCAAAAGGGCCGACTGCAAGTCGTTCACATAAAACCCGGGAATAAGATTGGCCACGACCATGACCGCAATCCCACTGAGAATCCAGTGAATCAATGCTCGAAACATGCTGAATCTTTCTCCGAAACCGGGGTTGTTGTTTGGATGTCTGGGAAGCTGGTGCCGTATTGGTATGCAATCATATCGCGGCACGGGGGCATTGACTCGCAATTTATGCGACCATTCTAGTAACGAACTCCTGCGGCGTTACCCTTCCACGTTCTTCGACAAGATGCGCGGCACCAACGGTCAACTTCTTGCATGTACATTCGTAATCATCTGGTTTCATCGGGTTGTGCTCTGTTTTCGATTTCGTTGCTTGTCGCCGCCGGTCAGCAGCCGGCGCAGGCGCCTCTGCCTGACATTCGTCAACTAATGCGTGAGGTGCAGGAGCATCAGAAGCATCTCGATCAGATTCGGGAGAACTATACCTACACTTCCTACCAGGTTGTTCAGGACATCGATGCCGATGGCCAGGTGAAGAAGACGGAGTCGTCAGAGTACGAGGCTTTCTTTGTGAGCGGCCATGTGATTGAGCGCAAGGTGAAGTCGAACGATAAGCCTCTTAGTGAGCACGACCAAGAGAAAGAGACGGAGCGGGTTACAAAACTTGCAGAGAAGGCGCAGAAGACGCCGCGCGGGCAGTCGCTCGAGGGCCCCAGCATCAGCATCGGCCGCGTGCTCGAAATTATGGACGTGAGTAACGAGCGACGTGAGCTCTATCGGAACGATCCGACGATCGTGTTTGACTTCGTTGGACGCAAGGATGCGAAGACGCATGGAATGGCCGAGGACGCTTCAAAGAAGCTTCAGGGAACTGTCTGGATCAACGAAGCGGATCGGCAGGTTGCGCACCTTGAAGTCAGGTTCAACGACAACTTTCGGATGGTGGGCGGGATTCTGGCGACGGTACAGAAGGGGTCGAGCTTTCGCTTCGACCAGTCGAAGGTGAACGGCGAAATCTGGCTGCCTACCGGCGCTGAGGGAACGGTGCAGGCTCGTCTTCTGATGTTCAAGAACCTTCGCCAGCACTTTCGCGAACGAGACTACGACTATCAGCGATTCAAGGTGGAGACGCAGCAGCAGACGAAGGACGTAAAGAGCACGTCGAACCAGAAGCCGTGAATCTTCGGATCGCGCCTGCGAAACGGGGCTGCAAGTTGAATCGACCAGGAGACCAGAGATGATTGCATCGCCGCTGGCCGGAAACGTACTTGGAGCCGATCGCAGCCAGTTCGTGATTGCGGAATGGCGTGATGCCGGTGGCGCTCGAGGAGAGAAGCGCTTGATTGCGCCAACGCATCTGCACCGCTCTGACGATGAGGCGTGGTACGTGCTCGAAGGCACGCTTGGGTTCAGGGTTGGCGACGATGAGGTTGAGGCGCCTGCCGGAAGCTCGGTGCTGGTGCCAGCCGGGACCGCCCATACTTACTGGAACCCGTCGGAAGATCCGGCACGCTACCTGATCATCATGACACCCAACATTCATCATCTGATCCAGGCGATTCACGCGATGCCCTTGCGCACACGGGATGCGCTTGCAGCGGTGTTTGAAGAGCACGACTCGACTTTGCTCCCGGACCAGGACTGAATGCTGGCGAGACGTTCGATCTGACATTTAGGCTGAATTCATGTTCATTCGCAAGCTATCAGTTGAGCGCGTCGATGCAGCGGGCAGCCGCCATGCCTGTCCGCTGCACTGGATCGACAATTTCGCGATGCGCAACTTTACGAATGATGCGATCTTCGACGACACGCTTCCGAGCGCCGATGGATTGCTGGAGGCCGGACATCGCGTGCCTCTTGACCGGCTGCAGTCATCGATGGAGGAGTGGTTCAGGCGCAAGGGGTACATCAAAGCCGACGAGCGGGTGGAAGTGACGGAGCTCGACCGTCAATCGCAAATTCCTCTCGCATAGAGGCCCACGGGGCAGAATTCCTAACATCATGGCCTATGGACGATGGGGGCTATTGGCCACCCGCTAAGCGGCAGCTGGACGGAATTTGGATTGCGGATTCCAGAGGCGGAACTCGGCTTCACGGCGGGCTTTGAGGCCGGCAATTTCCTGCGAGCCGGCGTGGTCCCAGGCGAGCAATTGCCAGGCGGCTGCATCCGAATTGCCGGAGTTGAGGTAGCTGAGGAGCGTGGATGAGGCGAGACGGCCTGCGCCGAGATTGAATACGAAATCGACCAAGGCATCGAATTGGCCCTGGGTCAGCGGCACTTTGACGAGTCGGCTGACGGCAGCTTCGGCGATGGCAATGTCGCGGACAAGGATCGATTCGCCTTGCGGCAGGGTGATGCCGTTTGGATAGCTCTCGGACGCCGCGAGACGGTGGCCGAAGCCGATAGTACGGAATCCGGCGGCGTCGGTGTAGACATGAGCGCGGAATCCTTCGGATTTCTTCAGTAATTCGAGTCCTGCGGAACTCAGGTGCATGGTTGCTCCTTCAAAAGAGAAGGCCGCTTTCGCGGCCTTGGGGTGATGGTGCTCGGCATCGTCTTTAAAGAGAGAATGGTTTTCAGCGGCTGGAGCTGATGACGATATTGTGTCGGTTAAGGCATGACTGAAACAGTTTGGCGAAAATGGGCCAGGCCAGCATCCCTCAGGGGCTAAAGCCCTACACTCTTTTTGTTGCATTTTGCGGCCTGGCTCAAGCCATGCCCTTGTTACAAAACAGTGGGTTCGTTGCTGGAATCCTCACCGCAATCAGGACACTCATCTTCGGCGGTCATCCCGTGGGCGGGTTTGCGCCGGCCAGTCTGTGGACTATTCTTCGAGGCTAGCAGAATTCGCGAAATAGACTGCAACCGGAGAGAGAAATATCTGGAGGTGGAAAAGGTTATCAAGTTGATGAAAATATGAGGGGTTATTGGTATGGAGTGGGGTCTGCTAATTCCGGCAGGAGTAAGCAGCTATTGACGGGATGAACCGCCCTTGGCGGGGTGGGGACTGCACTGGTCGAAAGTTACTTTCCGCGGGCGGGATTGGCGTGATAGTCTTTGCGACCTCAGGGATTTCCATCGATTCCCGGAGTGCTGGAGGAGAGGTTCACCGGCGCTGCGTGTGGTCAAAAAAAAGGTAAACAGGACGATCTTTCACCGGGATTTTTGCACTGCCAAGCTGCGTTGATTCAGAGGCTTACGATGCGTACCGCAACGTGGGTCGATTTGGAAGTATTTTTGCCTGCATCTGATTGAATTTATTGGAGGATACCGGCTTTCGGGCTGGTAAAATCGGAAGATGCTTATTCGACCAGAAGCAACCAACATGAACTCCAAAAAGCCGCTGCCGTTCTGGCTGCTTGTGGGGATTTCCTGCTTGGCGATGGCCGGGTTGTTGGGAACCATTTCCACACGGACAGTGCAAGCGGATGCTGGAGTGCAAAGGCCTACGGCAGATTCTCCGTCGGTGGTGGTGAGGGCGACTCCGGCGATGAACGCGGCGGCGCAAACGCCCGCGAAGACTCATGGCAAGATTTTCCGCGGCATCGCGTCCTGGTATGGATCGGTTTTCAACGGACGCAAGACGGCCAGCGGTGAAACCTTCAACATGTACGACATGACGGCTTGCCATCCCACGTTGCCCTTCGGGAGCATGGTTCGGGTTGTGAACCTGCGGAACCGGAAGTCGGTGGTGGTGCGGATTACGGATCGCGGCGACCTGGGGAGCAACAATGGCCGGATCATCGATCTGTCTTTCGCGGCAGCTGAGAAGTTGCATATGACGCAGGCGGGCTTGGCGCGAGTCTCGGTTGAGGTGTTGTCGACGGGACATCCGGCAAGTTAGTTCGAAATTTGCGTTGAGATGATAAGGGTCAGCCTTGGGCTGGCCCAAATTGTTTGGGCAAGCCTCATCGAACTCTGGGGCTGTGGCGTGTGGCTTCCGCGCTTACGCAAGGCCGCGTCCCTTGGCACCGCGCGGACGAGAGTAATCTATTTTGCTGATACCGTGGTGGCTTTCGAATATCGTCCGGGGGGCTGGCCCACATAGCGGCTGAATGCCGTACTAAACGTGCTCGCAGATCCGTACCCAACTCGCTCGGCAACATCTGCAATGTCGATCGCGTTGCGCCGAAGCAAGTCTTTTGCGAGCGCCATGCGCCACCCCAGAAGGTATTCCATGGGCGGCATGCCGACGTTGCGGGTGAAACGATCAAAGAACGCTGATCGCGACAGGGCGGCCTCTTTCGCGAGTTGAGCCATAGTCCAGGAACGAGCGGGGTCGGCGTGAATCTTACGGATTGCTTCCGCCAATCGCACATCCCCCAAACCGCGCAACAGGCCTGCGGGGGTTTCGGGAGTCGGTGTCAGCCGCAACGACTCGACCAGCAAGAGTTCAACGAGGCGGCTCAATACCAATTCGCGTCCCGATCGTTGTTCAGCTGCCTCGTCGGTCAGAAGCTTGACCAGAGTCGACAGGCGTTCGACTCCGCGAATATGAACTTGCTCAGGCAACAGAGTAACCAGGAGGTCGGAGTCTTCGCTGTCGAAGATGAAGTAGCCGCCCAGGATGCGGACGGCCGGCGGACCATCCTGTGTCCCATGACGAACTTCTCCGCCCGCCAGCGCGGCCAAATGCGGATCGATGAACTCCGGAATAACGGGCTCGAACCCCGACATGGTGAAGCCCGGGGTGGTAGGCAGCAATACGAAGTCGTCCGCCTCCAGCCTCAATTCCTTTTGTCCGTCTACGGCGAGACGGCACGACCCTTCAATCACGATACAGAAGCTTGGGTGGCCAAAATCCGCGTAGCGGACACCCCAGCATCCCGCCCCGCTGATGCCCTTAGTGAACACAGCACGGGGACGGAGCAGACCGATGACTTCGGAGAGCGGATCGACCATGTTTATGGACTATCTCAAATAAAACATGGACTGTCAATTGTAGATAGTCCGAGCGAGTTTGGTTAGATTGGAATCCAGCAAAGGAGACAAACCATGAAAACTATCTTGATCACCGGATCCTCTTCCGGATATGGCCTTGAAACGGCACGTTATTTCTTGTCGAAAGGCTGGAATGTCATCGCAACCATGCGTACTCCCCGTAAAGAGATCCTGCCACTATCGCCGATGCTGCGCATTCTGCCGTTAGACGTGACGAATGAAAAAAGCATTGCGGCGGCTATCGAAGCGGCTGGTCCGATCGATGTCCTTGTCAACAATGCCGGCATCGGAGTTGTCGGTGCTTTTGAAGCGACGCCCCTGTCGCACATTCGCAAGGTCTTCGAGACCAATACCTTCGGCGTTATGGCGATGACTCAGGCCGTGATCCCGCAGATGCGCGTGCAGCGCTCGGGTGTGATTGTTAACGTCACATCGAGCACAACTTTGGCGCCGTTCCCGTTGGCGGCAGCCTATACCGCGAGCAAGCAGGCCATCGAAGGCTTCACCGGTTCGCTGGTCCACGAGCTCGGGCATTTCAACATTCATGCGAAGCTGGTCGTACCTGGCTACGCTCCGACGACGAAGTTCACGCAGAATACCGAGGTTCGCGTCGAGGACCTCATTCCGAAAGCCTACGCCGACTTCGCAGGCCCGATCTTCGCAGAGTTTGCACGACCGACTCTGACCACGAAGGAGAGCGATGTGGCCGAGGCCGTATGGTTGGCGGTAAACGACGCCACCGGCAAGCTTCATTTCCCAGCAGGTGCGGATGCGGTAGCGCTTTCAGGCACCGTGCGATAAAGGAGATTCATGCTGTTGCCGGATGGTCTGCCATTTATGCGGCGGACCATCCTGTGTGCCAGTCAGTCCGGCATGCTGGCTGTTCCCGCGCATCAACCCCGCCCGGAGCGTTGACCAACGTCGGCCCACATGGGATCAATCTAGGACAGCCAACAATCTATTGGCCGGTTTCGGGGAGTTTGTAGGGTTTGGAGAGCCACTGGCGGCCTTCATTCACGCAGCCCTGGGTATTGTCGTTGGTCTGGACGGCGAGCCGGTATTCATTGACGGCGCGGTCGCGCTGGCCGGTGATGTCGAAGATTTTGCCGAGCGCGATATGGCTCCAGCACTCGGTCCAGCGAGGCTCGCCGTCGCCGCGGAGCGCGTCGCGGTAGTAGTTGACGGAAGATTGGAAGTTGCGTTGGGTGAAGAGCACTTCGGCGATGCGGTAGTCGGCCAATGAGCTTTGGGAATTGGCTTCGAGAGCCTTCTGATATTCAGCGAGGGCGCCGGTGAGGTCGTTCTGCGCGACGAGTTGCTGGCCTTTGAGGATGGCGATGCGGACCTGGAGATCGGGCGAGGACTTCAGCACCCAGTCGCCAGGATCGATGACGATGTGGCGCGGACGGCCGAAGGTATCTACGACGTATTGCGAGTCGGTGCCGACGACGTCTACCTTCTGGTCTTCGGTTTTGCCGTCGGTTTCAACGCGCAGATCCACGGGCATGCGGAAGAGGTCGAGGTCCTGATTGATCTGGCCGATGGTGCGGAAGCCTTTGCCATTGCCGAGGCGGTAGACTGCGTATTTGTTGGTGAAGGTGGGAGCGCCGGTGCCATCGACCCACTGTGAGAAGAACGGTGTGAGCTGCTCCTGACTTTGAGCTTCGGCTACTTTGACGAGGTCGGACATGCGGATCGATTTATCAGTAAACTCGCTGAGGGCGCCTCTCATTGTGGCTTGAAATGCCTTGTCGCCGATTTCCCAGCGGAGCATGTGAAAGATCATGGCTCCCTTTTCGAGGGTCATGGACTGGAATTCAGGCGAGAAGGGGTTGAGGCGAGCGGAACTGGAGAGCGGGATGGTGTCGTAGGCGAGGGCTCCGGCGGAGACATCCTGCAGTGCGGCTTTCAGGGCGGTTTTGCCGTTCTCCTCTTCGACAAACATCAGTTCGCCGTAGCGTGACATACCGTTGGTGATCCAGGCATCGTTGAGGGTCTTTGGGCTTACTTGCGATCCCCACCACTGATGGGCGATGGTGTTGGCGAGGAGGCGGATGCCCGACTTATCGGCAGTGCGGGAACCCATGATGCCGGCGAGTTCCGGCGCCCAGACGGCGGGAAGGGTATCGTCGGGCAGTTCGACGATATTGAGGCGGCCGCTTTCGAGCGCTCCGAAGTTGTCGGTGAAGAAGGCAAATTCACGGCTTGCGGTCTGGGCGAGCTGTGGGCCAGCCGCCTGATGAGCAACGGTGAGATAGACGTTAGGACTGCCCGCGCCTGCTGACGCGGGAGCGACGAAACGGCCAGCGATAATGGTGCCGGGGAAGCCGGGTTTGGTCCAGTTGAAATCGTATTGGTCTCCGGGCTTGCCGTCTGCGAGCTTGACGGAGCGAGGTGCGCCTTGTGCACCGCTGGATATTACTCTCATTCCCTGCGGCACGCGGACGTGGATTTCGGCGGTGAAGCGGTTGGTCAAGTAGCCGGTGGTGGGAAACCAGCGCGCGGCATAGAGCAGGTAGGTGATGGGCTCCTGGATGGCTGCGAGTTTCAGGCCTTCGACAGGGCCGTCTTCGTTACCGGTGATGGTGCCTTCGTATTCGAATGTCCAACGAGTGGGCTGGCTGGAAACGAGTGGGGAAGCCGGCGTGATGCGGATGGTGCCGTCGGCGGAACGCTCCCCCGTGAGCACCTTGCCGGAAGCATCGGTGATCTTGTTGACCTTCAAAGCAGGATGGAAACCGAAGCTGACCATCTCTGAGTTGTCAGGCGCTTTGAAGGTGACGGTGGTTTTGGCGGAGAGATGGTGAGTGGTGGTCTCGATCTCGGCGTCGATGACGTAGCCGGTGATTTCGAGCGTGGGGCGTTCGGGTCTTTGCGCATCGAGAGGATGCGGCGCTAAAAGCCCGGCGACAAGAATCAGGATTGCTGCCAAGGTTCCGATTGAGGCCTGCGACCTAAAAGCGGAGGTCGCCAAGGGCTTGCAGATAGCTGAGTTCATTTTCTCTATTCCGAGTGTTAGACGCATTATCTTCCAATCGCAACAAGGCTTTCGATGTCATTTTCGCTACAAACGCATGCTCAGGATCGCACGGATTCGGAGACCTGCATTGCGGCGCCCAGCTCTCTGATCGTGATACCTGCCACCCGGCTGATGGCTGTTTCAACTTCGTCCCCGACGCCAGTGGTCGGGTGGGGGGTAAGCAGGCCCCGAATGCGGGCGAGCTCCTGCATCATGGACTGGCGAAGTGGGCCATCGGGTAGCAGGGGCTCGATTTGGCGGACGATATTGGCGGCAGTGAATTCAGTTTGAATGAGTTCGGGGACTACCAGTTTGCCGGCGATCAGATTAGCCATGGCGACGAACGGGACTTTCACCACGCGGCGAGCGATTTCATAGGTAAGGGGCGAGACGCGGTAAACCACGACGAATGGGTTCCCGATGAGAGCGGCTTCAACGGTGGCGGTTCCGCTGGCGACCACGGAGGCACGGGAATGCATCAAGGCGGCGCGAGCATCGTCGACCAGTTTGACGGGGAGGCCGTCGCCGTGGTGTTTGACCAGACCGGCAAGCATCTTGCGCTGCGAGGTGTTGAGGGTGGGCGCGAGAGGGATGATGAACTCGAATTCCTTGCGGGACCCCGCGCCGCGAGGTCCGCGCAGAGTGAGGATACGGGCGGCGGCGAGCATTTGGGGAAGGTTGTCGCCGATCTCCTTGGCGCGGCTGCCGGGCAAGAGGCCGATCCAGGCGCGAGAAGAATTCAGTCCGCTTTCGCGGGCGAATTGCTCGCGGGAGATTTCCGGCTGCGGGAGGTCAGCCAGCGGATGGCCGACGAACTCGGCTTCTACACCGTGTTCGCGATAGAAAGGCTCTTCGAAGGGGAAGATTACCAGCATCTTGTGGACGTACTTGCGAACTAGCTTGATGCGCTGTTTTTTCCAGGCCCAGAGCTGGGGGCTTACGAAAAAGATGACGGGGATGTCGAGGCGGTGAAACTCTTCGGCGAGGCGGAAATGAATGTCGGGAAAGTCGATGAGGATAGCGATGTCGGGCTGACGAGCTTGAGCCGCACCTTTGAGTTTGCGGTATTCGCGATAGATGCGGGGCAGGTGCCGGACGACTTCGGTGATGCCCATTACGGCCATATCTTCAGAGCGGACGACGCGTTGCAGGCCCGCCTCGACCATGCGCGGTCCGCCCATTCCGACGAAGGTGGCTTGCCCGCCCTGCTCGGAAAGTTGGTTGCGCAGCTCTTCAATCAGCATGGCGCCGTAGTGTTCGCCGCTGGCTTCGCCTGCCGATATGAAGATGGTGGGATCGGACATACGAATGCCTTGTCCCTCAATGGAACCATGATAACGGGTTGGGGATGGAGCGACTTACCCCTGATCAGTGTCGGCGGCGTGATCGGATGCAACGAAGATCAAAGAGCGGCGGTTTCCGTTGTTGCCTCTGACTGCGCGATCATCTTCAGGCGCTGAGTCAGCGCCTCGATTTCCATGTAGTTCCTGCCGTCGACAATTTGATTGCCGGCAATGTTCATGAAGGAGGCGCCTTCGAGCGTCACCTTCTGCATGGTGGCCGAGAAACCAAGGTGATCGCCGAGGTGAGTCATCTGGGCGGTCCATGTGACGGCGACGCGATCGTCTTCCGCGACGATGTCGTTCACCGTGATCTGCATGTCGGGGAAAGCTCCCAGAAAGAACTGATGGACAGCCTTGAAGCTCTCGGGTCCGACGAGCACGGAAGTCGGTTCGGGGAATCCGTACGCCTTGCCGTGCGGGGCAAACATGCGGTCGATGGCGTCCGTGTCCTGCTTGTTCCAGACCTCGTCAAACCAGCGGCGGATCAAATTTTTGTTTTCTTCAGACATGCAAACCTCCTCGAACCATGTCTCATGGACCGAGGTCATCCTGTCGCTCGTTGGAACGACCTGGATCCACTTTCTTGTTGGGGTCCCATACTGCCAGAAGCGGCTGCAGCGCCATTTATGAGACCGGTTGCAGCGAGGGCTAAGAATAGCAATAGACTGTCGCGCAAACAAGCGGAATTCGGCTCTTCGAGAGATAAGTAGCTCGCTGGCGCAGGCGAGTAAGTCACTCATTCATGGTTCTGAGCTGCAACGCGGCCCGGGTTGGGAGACACCAGTTGCGGTTCCGGAGTGGGGGCTTCCGGTGCGGCGTCGATCAACTTGCGATCGAGCTCCGCGGTTCCGATGCGACCGCCGTTCTGATCTTCGATGGCAATGCGAATTGTTTGCGTCTTCTTGGGGTAGGGGACAGTGATCTGGAAGTGAGAGGCGACGATTGGAAGCCTGGTCAGATCCTGGTTGGCGGTAGTAAGGGAGGTGTGTTGAACGCGCGAAGCCAGGATGTTGTGGTCGTTGCTGAGGCTGGCGGCGGCGATGATCAGAGGAACGCTATCCTTGCCATCTTCGGTGGGCAGGAAATCAAGATTTCTGGAATGCAAAAAGACCGTGAACTCGGCTGTTCTGGAATCAGGATGGCGAACGACGTTGGCCAGACTCACGGAGAGCGCGTTGAAGGGAATCGCAGCGTGGATGGCGTCGGCAAGCTTGATCATTTGTTGTTGCTGCACGTTGATGATGGCCTTGGCGTCGGGTGCGTAGTAACCGGCCTTGGTGACGGCGTGCAGAGAGGGGTCGCGCAAGCTGACGCGTACGCGGCGGAATTTGCCGTCGGGATCGACGTAGTCCGGCTGATAGGTGAGGGTGTAGTAGTTGGCGCCGAGTTGCTCTGATTGCTGAATCTCGGCATCGACATTGTTGCGGTTGTAATAGAGCTTGCCGCCGGTCTCGTTGGAAAACAATCCGAAATTGATGTCACCGCTAAATGGATCGTTGTCGCCGATGATCCTCTGTGACTCCAGGGCGCTTAAAGAATAAACGGACTGCAGGCCAGTCACGGAAGAGCCGGTTACTGGGAGACCGGGATAAATAACAAACAGGCTTATTCGCGAAGCGACCAGCAGATTTGTGGTCAGGTGAACGTACTCTCGCGTTTTCTCGGTCGTCTCAGCCGAGATGGCAAGAGTTCGAAGTTCAACACTGGGACCCCCATGACCGACCCAGATGATGTTTTTGCGACCGGGGACGCCTTTGTTCTGGAGTGCGATCTGCTGAAGCGCATCGATCGATTGCGCGAAACGCTCTCCCCAGAAAGCGTTCGTGAGTTTGTAGGGAAGAGCCGGAGGAAGGTGATCGAGCGCGTAAAGCAGATCGGCACGGCTGCGCGTGTATCCCTGGAGCATGTCGAGCGTTTGATTTCCTATCACCAGCATTTCAGCGGGCGAGGTCAGCTGCTCCGGCTGAGCCAGGAGAAACTTGCGCACGGAGTAGCGGATGTAAGCGAAGTCTTCGAAACGCGAATTGAGCAGATCAAGAACGAGGATTGTTACCGGCGTCTTGCTTTCCGAGTCTTCCTCGGAGTCGTTTGCGTTGACAGCGTGAACGTCGGGTGGTTCGAACGAGAAGATGCGCTGCGGTTTCTTGTCTTCGGTGATGGTGAAGTCCTCTTTGGTGAGGCCGGTGACGACAGGATGACCTTTCTTGTCGAGCACGGTGACATCGAGGAAGACGAGGGATGAGGTGACACGAAGGGTCGGTGCGGGAACGGATTGCGGCGGCTTGGGCGGTTGCTGGTTGCTTTGGGCCACGAGCAGAGCGCAAGGAACGAGGAATAGCAGAGCGGAAGGTAAGAGCACTGCGTGCCGGTGGCCCATTTTCATCCCCTCAGCATGCTAGACGGTGGTTTGTGGCTACAGGTTCTTTCGAGAAGCTTAAACCTTTCCTGAGAGAGATTGCGAGTGATACACTCGGCGAGCCTGCACAGGATGGCGAGGTCGTTCTTCCCTTTTCTGAATCGACTTTCCTCGAGCAAGGTAAAAAACCATCGGAGGTCGGTTATGGAAAACGGAAATCACGCGGAAGCTCCTTTGAATCCGGGGCTGGTATTTGACATGGTGCAGGCAGTGCAAAAGACCGCTGCGCTGAAGGCTGCTATTGATCTGGACATTTTCAGAGCGGTAGGACAGGGGCCGGGAGACGTGGCTTCGATCGCGAAGCACGCACAGGCGTCGGAGCGCGGAATACGGATTCTGTGCGACTTCCTGGTGATCAACGGTGTGCTGGCGAAAGAGGGGAACCGCTACAAGCACACACCAAGCAGTGCGGCGTTTCTGGATCCCGCGTCGCCTGCGTGCATGGCGAGCGTGGCGCACTTTATGGCGAGGCCTGAGCTCATAAGTGGGCTGACAGGTCTGGCGGATGTGGTGCGCGCGGGGCGTACACATCTGCCTGGCGAAGGCAGTGTAGAGCCGGAGAATCCCCTGTGGGTGGAGTTTGCGGAGAAGATGGCCCCGATGATGGGTCCGATGGCCGGGCCGCTGGGCGCTGTGGTGCTGGAAGGGCATGATGGGCCGATGCACGTTCTGGATATTGCGGCTGGACACGGGCTTTTCGGGATCGAGATTGCGAAACAGAATAAGCAGGCGCAGGTGACGGGGCTGGACTGGGCTCCGGTGCTGCGCGTGGCGCTGAAGAATGCGGAGAAGGCGGGTGTGCACGATCGCTACAACATGCTGCCGGGGAGCGCGTTCGATGTGGATTTTGGCGGGCCTTACGATGCAGTGCTGCTAACGAATTTTCTGCATCATTTCGACAAGCCGACTTGCGTGGGATTGTTGAAGAAGGTGCATTCGTCATTGAAGCCGGGAGGACGTGCGGCAACGCTGGAGTTTGTACCGAACGAAGATCGCGTTTCGCCGCCAATGCCCGCGGGTTTTGCGATGACGATGCTGACAACGACCGCGTCGGGAGATGCATACACATTCAGCGAACTGAACGCAATGTACGATGAGGCGGGGTTCAAGGGTGTGAAGGCGCACCCGATCCCGATGAGCCCGCATACGATTGTGATGGGGAACGCGTAAGGCAGGGAAGAATAAGTACCAGTCTGCGATTGTGAACGGTTGATGGCCGACCCCGAAGTACAAAAGCAGATCCTTCGCTTACCACCCCCAAACTGAAGAAAACGTTTGGGGCCCCGTGCACTCAGGATGACGGCATGCCTTCAATTGGGCATGTTCGTGACATGAGAGAAACCCGGTGCGGCAATGCGTATGGTCCGATTCGCCATCTGTCTCGGTCGGGATGAGTTAAAGCGCAACTGTGAGGTTGCGCTTCTTGCTAATCCGAATAGAGGCGTGAAACCAGATCGCGAACGATGGGGTAGCACTCGCAGGCAGCGCTTTCAAGGCCTTTGCGATCGACAACCTGTATACGTCCCCGGCTGTATCTGATAAGGCCGCTGCGCTGCAACGTTCCTGCAGCGAGGGTGACGCTGGTGCGGCGGGCGCCCAGCATTTCAGCGAGGAACTCCTGAGTCAACTCAAAGTGATCTGATTCGAGGCGGTCGCGGACCATCAGCAACCAGCGGGCGAGGCGTTCTTCAATCTCGTGGAGGCCATGGCACGCTGCGAGCTGGCTGAGCATGAAGCCCTGGCTCTGTACACACTCCATGATGCGTCGATTGAGCGGCTCGTGCAGGCGGAAGAGCTGCTGCAACTCAGCAAAAGGCATGCGAAGTGCGGTCCCTTCACTTTGGATGAATGCAGTGGTAGGGGCAGAGGCAGGTCCAAGGAGGCTGATAGCTTCAACGAGGCCTTCATGGCCAATGACGCCGACTTCGGCTCCGATGCCGTCGGACATGAAGGTGACGACGGAGGCAATGCCGGAGGTCATGAAGTGCGCAAACGGGGGTGGCTGGCCGGGGTTGGAGAGCACTGTTCCGACGGGCAGGTCGACAGGCTGCAGGCGAGTGAGCAGAGACGATTTCAGCTCAGGCGGAAGGGCGTTGATGATCAGATTTGATAGTTCGGCGGCCATTGGAGGCAATCCTTTGCGACAGTCGCAAGGGATTCCGCCGGATTGGGCGAGAAGGATTGCGCTCGGTGAAGATCTATCGCTATCTGCGCATGACTATATGCCTTTGACCCGACATATGAATGTTCAATACCGCACATAACCTACAGAATTGTGGAATTCACCCACCCTTGGCGGAGGGGGATGGAAATGCGGAAGGTTGTGCCGGTTCGGAAGGGTCGGGTGGTGGAGCGGCTTCGGATGCGGCCGCAGTGCTTCTCTATGATGGATTTGGAGATAGAGAGGCCAAGGCCGGTGCCGTTCTCCTTCTTGGTGGTGAAGAAGGGCTCGAAGATTTTGGACAGGATTGGGGCAGGGATGCCTGGTCCGTTATCGGCGACGGTGACGTGCGCTTCTTCTGCGCACCGGTTTACCCGAATGCACAAGATTCCTTTTTCAGGAAGAGCGTCGACAGCGTTGGCGATCAGGTTGGAAAACACCTGGAGTATATCGCCTGCGTGGATTTCAGCGGTGACATCGGCCTTGAGCTGTTTGCGGAGGATGATTCGCTTGGTTGAGATATTCCTCTGGTGAACGCGCAAGGCAGCTTCTGCCAAACCGCAAATGGCGACCGACTCACGAGTTTCGGGTGACCGGTAGAGGCTCAGGGTCTGACGGGAGAGCTTGGTGAGGGTATCCAATTGCTCGTCAAGCATCTTGGTGTATATCCGGACCTGGGTCGCGTTGTCTGCATCCTGCTCAATGAGATAGTTGAGATTTTGGACTGCCTCCAGAGGGCTATTTATCTCATGCATCACCATGGCAGCGAATTGACCGGCCACAACGAGCTCCTGGTTGTGGCGAGCGATCTCCAGGATTTCCTGTTTCAGGCTAAAGCCGTCGTTCGTGAGTGTGCTGATCATGGATCCTCCTTGCTCAACAACACTGGGGAGGATGCCATTTGGCGGGCATCGACTTTCCTGGAGGGAAGCGCCTCCGCGGGCCAGTTTCTAAAGCTTCGGCATGGCGGGTCTCGATGCGTTCGAGGAATCCGCTATGTCCGGTATGAAACATAGGATGTGGGATAGTGAAAAAGGGAAGCCTTGAAAAAAATCAACGAGAATCGCCTTTCGAGGCGACCTAGGTGGCGAAGCGGCGGGTGCGGGCTGCTGCGGCAAGTTCTTTGAGCAGTGGATAGGTCTGCTGCCAGTCGATGCATGCGTCGGTGATGCTCTGGCCGTGCACAAGAGGCGTGCCGGAGACGAGCTTTTGCGCGCCTGCGACGAGGTTGCTTTCAAGCATGACGCCGATGATGTTGCGATTGCCGGCGGCCACTTGTGAGGCGACATCGCGGCATACGATCGGCTGGCGCAGATGGTCCTTATTGCTGTTAGCGTGGCTGCAGTCGATCATGATGCGGGGCTGAAGGCCGGCTTTTTCCATTTCCAGGGAAGTTTGCGCGACGCAGTCGGAGGTGTAATTGACCATTTTGCGGCCGCCGCGAAGGATGATGTGGGTCTCGCGATTTCCCGTGGTGACGAAGATTGCCGATTGGCCGTACTTGGTGTGGCCGAGGAAGGTGTGCGAGTTTGACGCGGAAAGAATGGCGTCGATCGCAACCTGGATGTCTCCCGAAGTGGCATTCTTGAATCCGACGGGGCAGGAGACTCCGGAGACGAGCTGGCGATGGACCTGGCTCTCTGTGGTGCGCGCGCCGATAGCTCCCCAACTGACGAGGCCGGCGATGTATTGCGGGGAGATCATGTCGAGGAATTCGGTGCCGGAGGGAACGCCCATCTCCGCGAGATCGAGAAGAAGATGACGCGATAGACGGAGGCCGTCGTTGATTTTGTAAGAGCCGTCGAGATGCGGATCGTTGATGAGGCCCTTCCACCCAACGGTGGTGCGGGGCTTCTCAAAGTAAACGCGCATGACGATGTGGAGGTCGGCGGAGAATTCGGCGATGGCGGACTTGAGCAGCGCGGCGTATTCGACGGCGGCAGTGGTGTCGTGGATGGAGCATGGGCCGACGAGGACCAGCAGACGCGGGTCGCGATGGGCGAGGATGCGGGAGATGTCGAGGCGCGCATTGAAGATGGTGGCGATGGCCTCCTCGGTGATGGGGCGTTCCTCTTCGAGGAATACGGGGGGAAGGACGACCTTGGTCCACTGGATGCGAACGTCTTCAATGCCTTGATTCATGGGATCTGCTTCAGCGCAATCTTTCGGTTTTGAATAATTGTCCGGGCTATGACAGGGATAATTGCTGATTCAAATTTATCAGGCGTGTGGAGCGGGGGTTGACATCCGGGAGCTTCGGGAGCATTATTGTTGCCAACTAGTCTGTAATGCAAACTGGTCTACGAGAAAGAAAATGAAAAGCTCATCATTCGAGGGTATAGAGAGAAATCCGGATGCGGCTGCAAGGCGGTTGATGCAACGGGCCCATAATCGCGACGGTTTGCCGGAGATCGCGATGGGAGTGGTTTTTCTTTCGGTGGCGCTTTTGATGTGGGTGCCGATCGTGTTTCCGCGGGCTGGGCGGGTATCGCCATTGGGCTTGATCTTTTTTGTTTCCCCCATGGCCGGGTTGTCTCCGTGGGCGATAAAGAAGGTGCGGAGACGGTACTTTATCGAGAGAGAAGGCTACGTGGACTTCGGGCCGGTGAATCGGAGACGTATCGCTCTCATTTTCGGTATCGCGTTCGTGGTTGGAGCGGTGACGGCAATTGTTCTCAGGAAAGGATCAATGCCTCCGGCCAGCTGGTTTTTGGCAGGACTCGGAATTTGGGGTGGGGCGCTGGCAGCCTACGCGGGCAAAACTCCGCGGTTTGTCATCGGCGGCGGGGTCATCGCAGTTGTGGGGATTGTTGTCGGGCTGAGCAAAGTTTCGCTCGGAGCAGGGGAGGCGATTTTGTACGGGATCACGGGCATGCTTTCCCTCGCGTCAGGCGTGATGGCGCTGTTGCTTTTCATATGCAAACCGGATCGGGCGGACGATTGACAATGAGCAGCACGAAGATTCAGCGATTGGCGCAAATCGACCGGGTGATTCATGAACCCGCGCGGTTGATGATCGTGGCGCTACTGGCTGCGGTGGCGGAGGCAGACTTCCAGTATCTGCATCAGACGACCGGTCTGACGAAGGGGAATCTTTCTGTTCATTTGTCGAAGCTGGAAGAGGCTGGCTATATCGGGATCGAAAAGAGTTTTCGGGGCAAGTATCCATTGACCATCTGTCGACTTACAAAAGAGGGCAAGGAAGTGTTGGATAACTACCGGAAGGTGATCAAGGGAGTGCTCTGATCGCGTGACGCAACGCTCACGGCGGGTGCTAGTGAATCGCCGGAAAAATTTTTCCTCAGGGGCTAAAGCCCAATCAACTTTTTATTGCGTTTACGGCATGACTGAAAGTCATGCCCTGATACAAGCGTACGTGTTCGGTCGGAAGCATACGTAGGGGTGGTTAGCGGCGTGATTTACGTTTGGCGTCGGTGCGGGGCCAGTACTGGAATTCGTCGGCGTAGAGTTCACCGTTCAGGTCGGCAACGCGCTGGGTGAGGCGCGTTTGGGCGTCGGCGATGGCCTGGTTGTAGATGAGCGGGCCGATTTCTTCGAGGAGGAAATTGAGCAGGAGGCCCGCGGGCATATCGCCGATGGGATCGAGATTCTCTTCGAAGTAACGCTGCATGGAAGCGATGGCGTCGGTGCGTTGCTGTTTGGTGAGTTCCAGGGTGACCATCGAGACGGCTCCTCTAAACCCATCCATGGTAAGCGATCCAATGATCGTATTGTCTGCCGATAGCGAACGCGATAGTGTGCAGCCTGTCACCTTGCTCGAACCGTCTTAAGAGCTAGAGTGAGGCATAAAAATCGGTGCAGTCGCGGTGGGGGTTCATGGGCCACGGAGATTTAGTGAGGGTAAAGCTGTCGTGTTTAGGCACGGTTGTGATTGCGTTCATGGTGTTGCTGGCGGGCTTTAATCGGGGCGCGGCTGCGCAGTCGAGTCCGGGAACTGGAGCGCAGACGGGGCAGCAGCAAGGGAGCGACAATCCGGTGCTCACGCAGCGACCGGCGCCCAAGCCGAAGAGCCTGGTAATTCCTGAGGGCAAGATCAAGCTGGATGTGGTGGTGGACGACAGTGCGGGGAAGCCGGTGCTGGGGCTTCAGCCGGGGGACTTCACGGTTCTCGACAACAACGAGTCGCGCAAGGTGATGTCGTTCAGCGCATTCAGCGATGCGGGAGTCAGGGCGGATCCGCCTGTTGAGGTGATCCTCGTGATGGATATGCTGAACCTGCCTTTCCAGCAGGTGGCGTTCGTGCGCGGAGAGATTGGAGAGTATCTCCGACAGGATGGTGGAAAGCTGAAGCAGCCCCTGACGCTGGTTCTGCTAACCGATGCCGGCATCCGGTTTCAACCTCGGCCGTCGACGGACGGAAATGCAATTGCGAGCGTGGTGGAGGGGATCAAGGGAAGCGTAAGCACGATCAACCCGGCGATGGGTGGGGGAGGGTACGTAGAGCGCTTTCAACGCTCAGCAAAAGCAATGGACAATATCGCGCAGAATGAAGCGAGAAAACCGGGAAGGAAGTTGTTGATCTGGGTGGGGCCGGGCTGGCCGATGCTGAGCCGGCCCGCGGATGGCTACTCCGATAAGGAGCAGCGGCGAAATTTTGCCAACATCATCGAGTTGACGACGGCTTTGCGAGAAGCGCGGATTACGCCGTACAGCGTGGCGCCGGGCACAGGTGCAACTCCGAACGCGCTTTTTTACAGGACATTTTTAAAGCCTGTGAAAACTTACAGGGACGCGGATTTTGGGAACCTGGCGCTTAAGGTGCTGGTGACGCAAAGCGGTGGACGAATTCTTGGTCCGGATAACGATCTGATCGCACAGATCAACCGCTGTGTCGAAGATGCGAGCGCGTTTTATCGGATTTCGTTCGATCCGCCCGCAGCGTTGAGACCGGATGAATATCACGATCTGAAGATTGTGGTGGACAGGCCGGGTGCTATCTTACGGACAAATTCCGGGTACTACAATGAGCCGGCTGGGCATTAGGACTGGCTTGGCGTGAGTCAGCAAGAGATGCGAGGGACCGTGGCTCCGTTAAGCAGGATGATCATCACCTGTTGGCTGCTGGTGTTGGGCTTCTCCGTCTTTGTCACGGCACAACGAGCGCAGATTCCAACGTCCGACGTAAGCGAGGAGCCCGCAGGGCAGACGGCTCGGCTTAGACAACGACCTGCGTTTGAGGAGCAGAGTGGATTGTTGCTGGTGAGCGTGGTGCAACTTACGGAGATTGTCGGGCGGGCAAAGGGCAGGCATGACGCGGAAGCGGCAAGAGAGATCGAGCATCTGAAGTTAACGGAGCGGTTGAGCAGCCCAAAACTGGCTACGCTGAGCGCACAGTTGCCGGGGCCACTATCAAAGTCTGCGCTGATGGCGGTTGGCGATGCGTCGGTATTTCTGAAGCCGCCGCCGGACGAAATCCCGGAGAAAGCCCAGCCGGATCTGGCAGAACAGAGGCAGGTGATGTCGCAAGCAGTCGACTACTTGAAGAAGGTCATTCCGAAGCTTCCGGACTTCTATGCGAATCGCTTCACGACATCGTTCGAAGAAGCCTCGACGCCAAAGCGGCAAAGCGGAGCGCACAATCCGAGCGTGTTGCAGCCTGCCGGCGAGTTCAAAGCGACGGTGTACTACCGTGGTGGGAAGGAACTTGTGCACGCCGACGGGCCGGAGGAGTTCGGACTCATGACTGAGGGAACGTTTGGGCCCATCCTGAGCACGGTGGTTGTAGATGCAGCGCACAGCACGACGGAATGGAGCCGATGGGAAGAGGGGCCGAATGGACCCATGGCCGTTTTTCACTTCCATGTACCGCAAGCGGAGTCCCACTATCAGGCTTCATTCGCTACCTTCGCTGACGGTGATCTCGGGATGACCGCGCCGACTGCATATCACGGAGAATTGGGGATCGACCCGCATTCAGGAGCGATTCTACGGCTGGTGTTGCAGGCCGATCCTGATTCGGGCTCGTCGATGCAGCGTGCGGACATCATGGTGGAGTACGGGGCAGTCACGATTGGCGGAAAGGGATACACGTGTCCCGTGCGAAGTGTTTCGATCGCGACCGGAGTGTCCCCAATGAAACTGAGTGCAACGCTTTACGTCACCCGGCTGGATGATGTCGTTTTCAGCGGGTATCACGTGTTCCGTACGGAGACGCGGATTTTGCCCGAATGAATGAAGGATTCGCATCTTCGGCCGCGACTGTTTGGCGGGATTGCGATTTATCGACGCAGGAAATGCTTCTTACGTAGCAGCCAGACTCCTACGGCGAGCGTGAGCCAGACGAGGGTGGCGAGCGAGAAGACCACGAAGAGGCCGGTGCGCGGCAGCCATATCCAAAAAACAAACGCAAAGCCCGCTAAGCCGATGCAGCCCATCGCGGTGCCGAGAGCGTCAATAGCAGCGACGATGCGGCCGCGATTGGTTCCGTTGAAGCCGGCGCGGGCTTTGTGCAGCTTTTCGTGCGCCTCTACGAGGCTTGCACTGGCGGGGAAGATAGCGGGGAAGGCAAGGAAGAAGCCGCCGATCACCGGGCCGAATCGATGCGCGATCAGCCCGGCGATTACGCATACTGAACCGCCGAACACGAAGCGGAGAATCCATTCGTGGAACTTGATGCCTTTGATCGCGGCGAGCCTGGCGTGGACGATCATGGCGGCTACCTTACGATGAACCAGAATGCGAACGAAGCGGCAAACCAGACAGGCATGAGAAAGACGGTTGCCGCGAGAGCCGGCGGTTTATGACGAATCAGCACGATGCATACGCATGAGGCATAGAGCAGGAATGCAATCGCGCCGTAGATCATGGAGCGCGCCTCGATGGCCGCGTAGGTTTTGCCGTGGCCGGCGATGGTGATGCCGATGGTGGCGAGCGCGATGGAGGGAGCAGCGCCGAAGAGACCGGCGAAGCTCTTGGGGCGAAAGATTTCGGCGAGGACGGCGAAGAAGCTGACGATGACGCCGCCGATCAGGAAACGCACGATGAGTTCAGAAAGGTGCATGGGCAGCGCGAACCTCAGGCGGCTCGCTGCGCTTTCTTGATCATGCGCATGGCGGCGTCGACTTTTTTGCAGCCCAGAAGTTTATATTCCTTGCCTTCGAGGCGGTGGTAATTCACGAAGAACTCCTCGAGTTCGCGGAGGAATTTTTTGGGCAGGTCGTCAAGCTTTTTGAGGTAGGCATACTCATGATTCATCTCTGCAACAGCGATAAGGCGATCATTGCGAATCTTCTTCTTCCCATCGGTCTGTTCCCCCTCAATGATTCCGATGAGGCGCGCACGGACGGCTATGCCAGGGAAAGCGGGCTCGTCCATGAGAAGAAGAACGTCGATAGGGTCTCCGTCGGGAGCGAGGGTCCTGGGCAGGAAACCGAAGTCGTAAGGGAAGCTCATGCCGGCGGGAAGAACTGCTTTGACGGTAAAGGTATTCTGCTTTGCATCGAACGCAAACTTATTGCGACTGCCCTTGGGTGTTTCGATGATGACCTGGATAATTCCATTACTTCGATCCACGGGTTTGAGGAGGACGGGATTTGCCAAGCTTCTGGTGTTTTTTGCCATTGGGCGCTCCGCATCTGATTATCTGGAGGTCGTCATCCTGGAAGCTGAGAGCCCTACGGGGTTGATTCGGTTGCCCTAAGGCTTTCGAACGTGTCGGATGGGGTTCGGGAACTTCGCCGGAACTTGACAGTGTTGCTGTGAGATTTCTAAGATTAAGAAGGACAATCCTACCCATTTGCAGCTCTAAGCATCTCATTATGGGAGGATTAGCTGATCTCTCTGAGTTTATGAGCGGGTTGGCTGGTCTGGATGAGGTAGTTGATCAGATGCCTGAAGCGCGCGTGGGTCCGCGGGAGCGGCTGGTTCTTACGGCGATTATCGAGCTCTATATCGCTACCGGTGAGCCGGTGGCCTCTCAGGCTGTGGCCGACCATTTTGCGCACAAAGAGGGACTGAGTTCGGCCACTATTCGGAACGTGATGGTGTCGCTGAGTGACGGCGGACTGCTGGAGCAGCCGCACACTTCGGCGGGACGGGTACCGACCGCGGCGGCATTTCGCTACTACGTGGAGCAGATCACGCGGCCGGAGGCTCTGATGGGGCGCATGGGGGTAGCTGGGACTGCTTTCGCGCATCTGCCCCAGAGCGGGATTCCGCTCAGCGAGGAGCGCCGCGGCCAGATTGAGGAAAGTTTCTCCGGAGTGACCAGTTCGAACGAGTACCTGGAACGAACATCGCATGTGCTGGCGCTGATTTCGAGCGGCCTGGGTGTGGCGCTGGCCAGTAGTCCGGCAGAGCAGGTGCTGGAACATATTCATTTTTCGCGGCTGTCGGCGGGACGGGTTCTTGCGGTTCTGGTAACGAGGGCCGGGGCGGTGCTGGACAGAGTTTTGGTTCTAGACCGGGAGTTGACGCATCTAGAACTAGAGACCGCGGCAAGGTATTTGAACGAGACGTTTCACAATTGGCCGATTGACCGGATCCGGACCGAAATTGCGCGCCGTATGGAAGCGGAACGGGTGGCGTACGACCAGTTGCTGGCTTCGGTTGAGGAACTTTGCCGCAAAGGTGCGTTGACGTTGGAAGACGCGACGTCGGTGCTCTACGTGGAGGGCAGGGCGAATCTGATCGCGGCAGAGGTGGACCGGGAGCGACTGAAGCAGATGCTGCTGGCGCTTGAGGCCAAGCAGCGGCTGGTGGATTTGCTGACTGCGTACGTGAGCGGCAGCCAGCAGGAAGTACGGGTTGTGGTTGGACTGGATGAGGCTTCCCCGGCGATGCAGGACCTGGTTCTGATCGGCTCCCCGGCCCGGCTAGGTGGGAGCAGCCTGGGAACAGTGGCAGTGATTGCGCCGACCCGCATCCAATACCAGGAGATGATCCAGGCAGTTCGATACGTGGCAAGACTCTCGGAGCGCCTGCTGGAAATTCCATCTCAATAGAAGGCTGAAGGGATCGATGAAGATGTAGCGCGGAGGCGGCTCCGCACGCAGTGGGGCTTTGCGCTGCTGAAGACAGCCGGAGAAAGACCGGCAGGTGTCGAGGAATTTATCATTGACCAAGAAGAGAAATATTTGGGGAATACGTAAAGATATGCCAGAGAAGGAAGCAGAGTTGTCGGCGTTGGAAAATGTGGAAGCAATGGTGCCTGAAGAAGGTGCTGAAGGTGGGGCTGCGGGTGAGTTGCAGGCCGAAGAGACGACTGTTGGCGGAGCGGAGTTCGGACAGCTTCAGGCAGAGAACAACGAACTAAAGAAGGAGCGCGACCAACTGAAGGACCGGCTGGCGCGGCTCCAAGCGGAATTTGAGAACGCGCGCAAGCGGGCGGAGAAAGAGAAAGCCGATTTCAGAGACTTTGCGCTTGGTTCGGTGGTAGAGCAGTTTCTGCCGGTTTTGGACAACTTCGAATTGGCGCTGAAGTCGACAGGCTCGCTGGATCAATTGCGTGCGGGCGTCGAATTGATTGTGAAGCAGATGGAAGAGGTTTTGCGCGGACTGCAGGTGCAGCCAGTCGCGACCGTAGGTGAGGAGTTCGATCCGCGACATCATGAAGCGATGGGCTCGGTGGAGCGCGAAGATCTGCCGGATCAGCATGTGGCGGAGGAAATTCGCCGTGGGTATCGGCTGCGCGAGAAGTTGTTGCGGCCAGCGCTGGTGCGCGTAGTATCCAACCCAAAACAGACGAGCGAGTGAACGCAAGTGGCGATCAATCTGCCGGCGTTTCCGGGCTAGTGAGCGGGCGCGGCAAACAGAGAGAGCGCGGGTTAGGACCTGTGCCTATATCGAGAAAAGGTTGCGAAGGGTTTGAATACGAGAGTGAGTAAAGCAGATTATTACGAGGTGCTGGGAGTATCGCGGGACGCGAGCGACCAGGAATTAAAGAGCGCATATCGCAAGCTCGCGCTCAAATTTCATCCGGATCGCAATCCGGGAAATCACGCTGCGGAAGAGAAATTCAAAGAGGCCAGCGAAGCTTACCAGGTGCTAAGCGATGGCGACAAGCGTGCGGCCTACGATCGCTATGGTCACGCGGGAGTGAGCAACGGAGGGCCTGGCGGATTCGGCGGGTTCTCAGGCGCGGTCGACCTTGGCGATATTTTTGGTGACTTGTTCGGCGAGATGTTCAACGCAGCCGGCGGGCAGCAGCGGAGCGCGCGGCAGCATCGCGGTGATGATCTGCGCTATGACCTGGCGGTCGATTTCGAAGCGTCGATCTTCGGGACCGAGAAAGAAATCAGAATCCGCCGGCTTGAAGCTTGCGAGACGTGTAAGGGAACGGGGAGCGCTTCGGGACGCGGTCCATCTGTTTGTTCGCAGTGCCATGGACGCGGACAAGTTCGCTACCAGCAGGGATTCTTTTCGGTGGCTCGGACCTGCAGCGCGTGCGCGGGGCGCGGGTCGATTATCAGCGATCCCTGCCTGACTTGCCGGGGGGAAACCCGCTTGACGAAGGAAATCAAGCTTACTGTCAAGGTGCCGCCGGGCGTGGAAGAAGGAACGCGAATTCGCTATACGGGCGAAGGCGATGTGGGCCGCGGAGGCGCGCAGAGCGGCGATCTGTATGTGGTGCTTGCTATTCGCAGGCACGACTTCTTTGAACGCGACGGGCAGAACCTGCACTGTGTTATTCCAATCAGCTTTCCGCAGGCGGCGCTGGGGGCGGACATTGAGATCCCTGGCGTTGATGGTGCGCTGATGTTGAAGGTTCCCGAGGGCACACAAAGCGGAAAGGAACTGCGCATTCGCGGCAAAGGTGTGCCGTATCTGAACGAAAAGGGACGCGGCGATTTGATCGTGAAGGTCGTTGTGCAGATTCCGAAGAAACTGAGCAAGGCACAGAGAGATCTGATTGGCGAATTGGGCAAGTCTATGGCAGTGGAGAATAAGCCGACTTCGCCGGGAATTCTGGATAAGATGAAGGATCTTTTCAGCTAGAAACCCACTTTATTCCTGGTGCGATTACAGCCTGACTCAGACCTTTACCTGATACAAAACCCAGTCAACCGGCTGGGTTTTCTGTTTGCTGTGAAGTCGTGTCTTGATAGAATCCGGCTTTTGAAGGTTGTTTTCAATTGTCCTGCATTAAGCATCGAGCTTTCTACTTGAAGTTCCGTGCAGGCCGTCCCTTTTGACTGCCTTCGATTCAAATTAGATTGAAATTGCAATGGTAAGGTAAAGGGACCATGGCATTCCGGAACCTTCTACTCCGCTTCATATTTGGCGGACTGCTGGCTATTTTGAGTTTTCTGGTGACGCGCTGGAAGATCTCAGGGAAGCTGGCTGAATGGACTGAACGGCAGTTCGATCTCTATTTCATTGCACTCTATGCTGCCTGCCATTTTCTATTTTTCTTCACTGCGTTCTTTATTCTGCACCAAAAGCCGTGGGCTGACCTGATTTTTGTCTACGTGCCGCAAGCGCATGCGGTGATGCATGGCCTGTTTCCCTATCGGGACTTTCCATCGAGTTATGCGCCCCTCAATCCATATCTCGACGCGCTCATCCTAAAGGTGCACGATTCACCACTTTCGATCCTGGCTTTTCAAATCGTCTGCGATATTCTCTCTGTTCCTTTCTGGATTCGATTTTTGCGCCGGTTCATGAATGAAAGGACGGTCCGGAAAGCGGCTGTGCTTTATTTTCTGCAGCCATTGGTGGCCTGGGAAATTTGCATGGACGGCAAGAACCAGGGAATGGTTTCGCTCTTGCTCGGAATCGCATTCTGTACGATTGCGAGGCGGGAGACTATTTCGGGGCTATCCTTGAGCCTCTCGTGGATCCTGGTGAAATTCCTTCCGGTAATGTTCCTGCCGACCTTTTTCGTTGCCGCACGAAATCGCGTGACGTGGCTGATGAGCGTCGCACTGCCGACGGTGCTGGTGTATAGCGGCTTTATTCTGGCCAAGGCGGATGTGACCGCAGGTGCCCGGGCAGAAGGCAGCCTCGTAACCCCGCAGAATCTGCCATATCTGATGGGAGCCCTGACGGGATACGACCTGCCGGCAATCGTGCTGGGCCTGTTATTGCTTCTCGCTATGGGGGCTGCTCTCGTTGTCGCAATTAGAGCTCAAATGAGGGCAATAGAGGAGCCGGAAAAGCTATGGACGACAGCATTGGGGGTCCAGTTAATTCTTCTCACCTTCCTGACTGTAAGCAAGAAATCAGATACTTCGTATCTGGCCATGTGCTTCTTTCTGCTTTGTGCGTTTGCCGCATTTGATGCGGACCGAGGCAAACGGACGATGAGCGCCCTGTATGTGCTTCTCTCTTTCCTTTCGCTTCCCATTGCGAGCTTCTGGTATTGGCCGTTGAATCGGGAAGGGGCCACGGCATTGCATGCGATGTGGCTGTCTGGCAATTGGGTCGCGTGGCTCATGATCGCGATGCAAGTGTCGCTGGTCGGATGCTACGTGGGGCTCGCATGGGGTACATTGCGCACAGCGCAGGAGTCGGCAGAAGCTCTGATGGTTCATAAAACCGCAGTGGATCGAGGTTGAGCAGGAAATAGCAGGTCCAATGCAGCGGAAATGCGCGTGGTTGTCTATACTCCTCTCGCTCCGTGGAAGTCACATCGCGAGCAGCACGAACGTCACGACGGCTACACCCATCGCAAGGCTTGCGGCGTCAGTGAGAGCGAACGCGACCGGATCTTCGTCGAGTTCGCCGCGCGACGCCAGCAGCCATACCCGACATAGCCAGAGAACCATGAAAGGCACAATCAGCCATAGCCGTTGCGGATGGTGATACAGAGTCGTAACATCCTGGCTGCTGATGTAGTTGGCGAAAACGACGACGGCGGCGAACGCACTGGCAGTTCCAAAGGCGCGGATCTGTTCTATGTCGCTCATCAGATACCCGCGACCATTTTCGAGTTGCGAACCGCTCAGCCGGAGATTCTCCAACTCAGCAAAACGCTTGACGATGGCGAGCGAGAGAAACAGGAAGATGGCAAAACCGGCGAGCCAATGAGAGATGAGTGTATCTGTTGCCGCGCCACCGGCGAGGAGGCGCAGAGTGTAGAGGCCGGAAAGAATCACCACATCTACTAGAGCAATGCGCTTCAAATAGAGGGAATAGAAAAGCGTCGAACCCAGATAGAGAAGCAGCCAGAAGAAAAATGCAGCCGGAAGGAATTGTGCTGCGGCAAAGCCTATCGTGAGCAGCAGGACAATCGCAACGAGACCACCGGCAGGTGCAAGGTCGCCAGAGGCAAAGGGACGCAGGCGCTTTTGGGGGCTGCGCCGGTCGGTTTCAATATCGAGAAGATCGTTGAGAATGTACGTTCCAGATGCCGTGCAGCAGAAACTGACGAACGCCAGGACCGCTGACCCAAGCAGGCGAGCGGAGTGATTGTGAGCGAGGAGCGGCGGAAGGAGAACGAGCAGGTTTTTGGCCCACTGATGGGGTCGAAGCGCCTTGACGAGTGATCGCAAAAGCCGGCTTCGTTCCTCAAAAGCACGGGAGGGAGTGATTCCCTGCGCGCGCAGCCTGGTGCGCAGACTTCGACTTGGGTTTGCGACCATGGATTCGGCGGCTCCAGCCATCACCGGCAGATCGGGAGTGTCGTTGCCGACGTAGATGAAGCCGGTGTTTCCGAACCGACGGCGCAGGCTGTCGAGTTTTGTGCTGCCGGTCAGGTTTTGAGTGCCATTGCTGGCCAGAACATCTTGAAAAATTTCAAGATGATCGGCGATGCGCCGGGCCAGACGAACGTTGGCGCCGGTTGCCAAATAGATCTCGCGGCCTCGCGCATGTTCGTTCTGGAGGAAGTGCAGCAACTTGCGGTTATAGGGCAGATGCGCGACGTCGAGGGCAACATGTTCGGTGACGAACGCTTTGAATTCGGCCTTGCCGCGCAGGACATGTGCGGGGAGGCGAAGCAGCAAGAGGGGATGGGTACGGGCAAGCACCAGGAGGGAGTCGATCAGGGTATCCGACTTTACCAGAGTGCCATCGAGATCGACGCAAATAGGCTTGAGATCTGCAGTTGTGGGATCCGGCTGAGACAGGATTTGCGGCAACCGTTACCTCGTGTGCAAATGACGAAGAGAGCCTGGCAAGCGTGATCCTGCTGCTACTTTCCGACTGCCATGACGAACCGAAGATTCACGAGCACGAAACTCCCCGGAACGGCTCAAGTATACAGCCACGACGGAGCAAAAAGGAGGAACGAAGAGTGAGATGGAGGCGATGGCGCGACCTTCAGCGGGCGATTCAAAGCCAGGAAAGCAAAGCAGTTTTTGCCTGTGGCTTCAATGCGTTGCGGACGCAAATTACCGGGACGGAGCGCTATAATCGCGCAGATGCCACTCAATCCGCACCAGTCCGTCGACCACTACGAAATCATTGCGCTGATTGGGTCGGGAGGCATGGGTGAGGTGTATCGCGCGCGCGATACTCGCTTGAACCGCGAGGTAGCGATCAAAATTTTGCCGGGATTGTCGACTGCCGATTCGGACCGGTTGCGGAGGTTTGAGCAGGAAGCGCGGGCGGCGGCCGCGTTGAATCATCCAAACATTCTGGCCGTTTACCAGATGGGCGCGCACGAGGGAACTCCTTACCTGGTATCGGAGTTGCTCGAAGGTGAAACGCTGCGCGACAGATTGAAGCGTGGTTCACTGGCGATTCGGAAGGTCGTCGATTATGGCATCCAGATTGCAAAAGGACTGGCAGCGGCGCACGAAAAGGGAATCGTTCATCGTGACCTGAAACCGGAGAACCTGTTCCTGACAAAAGATGGCCATGCCAAAATATTGGATTTCGGCCTGGCTCGCTTGACGCAGCCAAAGGAATCGGAACTGGGGCAGTCCACGCAAGAAGTACAGACTGTGGCAGGCATGTTGATGGGCTCGATGGGTTACATGTCTCCAGAACAGGTTCGTGGGCAGCCAGCGGATCACCGATCGGACATCTTCACGTTTACCGCGGTGCTTTACGAGATGCTGACGGGACAACGGGCATTTCAGAAGGCGACGTCAATCGATGCTATGACGGCGATTCTGAATGAGGAACCGACGCCTTTAGCGCAGCTCATGCCCGACGCACCTCCAGGACTTGAGCGGGTATTGCAGCGTGGTCTTGAGAAGAACCCGGAGCAGCGGTTTCAGTCGGCCTCGGATCTGGGTTTTGCGCTGGAGGCAGCAGCAGGCCCCCTCCAGTCGGTGTACACGTCCAACTACCGGATCGACAGCAAGCGGCCAACGATATCGCGCAAGTTTCTGATCCTGATCGGCGCAGCAATGCTGCTGGTGCTGGCGGTGATTGCATACACGTGGATGCGGCCGATGCCGGAACCACAGGTGGCCAACTACGTCCAATTGACCCATGACGGTTTGCAGAAGTCGCTGATCGGAACTGATGGATCAAGAATATTTCTGACAATGGCCGATTCCGGCGTGAACGACACAGCGGCCGTTCCGGTTACGGGCGGCGAGGAGACACGAATCGCGATGCCGGGGCCGAGCATGTTTCCGGTAGATCTTTCGCCGGATGGTTCTTCGTTTCTTGTGGTGGAAGGAAGCGGCTATCCGACGAAAGGACCCTTGTGGAGCTTGCCAGTTCTGGGTGACTCTCCGAGGCGCCTGGGAGATGCGTCTGGTCATATTGCGGCTTGGTCGACCGACGGGAAACTGCTGGCGTTCGGGAAGGACGCCGATGTTTACCTCGCGAAGGGCGATGGGACCGATGTACGCAAGCTGGCCACGATGAGGAACCTCGTTTCGGGACTGGCAATCTCGCCGGATGGTTCGCGGGTGCAGGTGGAAACGGAAGAGATATCGCAAAGCGGCACGAGCGTGGTGGTGGGCGAACGATCTATCTGGGAGGTGTCAACCAAGGGGTCGGAACCGACTGCTCTGATTCCTGCGTGGCAGAACCCGAATGAATGTTGCGGAATGTGGACTGAGGACGGGCGGTACTTCGTCTTTCAGTCAGAGGGCCAGATCTGGGCGATTCCGGGCGAGAGACGATTCCTGCAGAAAAGTGTCAAGCCGATCCAATTGACATCGAGCCCGATGCAACTGCAGTCGCCGTTGCCGAGCAAGGATGGGAAGAAGCTGTTTGTGGTGGGAATGACCTTTCGAGGCGAGCTTACATCCTTTGATGCGAAAACGGACAAGCCTTCGCTCTTTCTTGGCGGAATTTCAGCCGACTGGGTCGACGCATCGCGCGATAGCAAGCAGGTTGTATATGTTTCATATCCGCAGGGCGACTTGTGGAAGAGCAATGCGGATGGAACGAATCGCGTGCAGTTGACATTCGCGCCGGTGAAGCCCGTATTGCCGCGCTGGTCTCCTGACGGACAGACGATCCTGTTTTTCGAGTTTCCGGCTGGCCAGACGAAGCCAGGGAAGATATACGAGATTCCAGCGGCAGGCGGCACTCCGCGCGAATTGATTCCGGATGACAGGCAGAACGAGCAGGACGCAACCTGGTCAGCGGACGGGAAGAAGATTGCATACGCCGGGGACGCGAACGATGCGATTGTGCGGAACAGCGGCCCCGCGATCAAGATTCTGGATGTGCAGACCGGAAAGTCTTCGCCGCTGCCGGGTTCGCAAGGGATGTTTTCGCCGCGGTGGTCTCCGGATGGACGCTACATTGTCGCGATGACGGCCGACTCAAGCAAACTGATGCTGTTTGATTTCCAGACACAGAGTTGGAAGCAGATAGCGAGCGGAACGCTGAGCTGGCTGAACTGGTCGCGCGATGGGCAGTATGTCTACATGAAGGACCTCACGGACAAGGGTTCGGTGGAACGGGTTCGTGTTCCGGACGGGAAAGTTGACCGCCTGGTGGACCTGAAGGATTTCGCGCTGACGGGGCTTGGCGGTGGAGCTGTGTCGGTGGCGCCGGATGGTTCGCCGCTGCTGCTGCGCGATCGAGGGACACAGGATATTTATGCGCTCGACTGGGTGCAGCCTTAGGCGGCAGCAGCAAACTTCTTAATCTGTTTGGAAGAGAGTTGGTGGAGCTGAGCGGGATCGAACCGCTGGCCTCCTCGTTGCGAACGAGGCGCTCTCCCAGCTGAGCTACAGCCCCACGACTTATTTAGTTTACCAGCGAGCGGGCAATCGGCAAAGCTGCTCCGCGCTTTCACGTTTTGGAGCAGATTCGCTGGTTGTGAACGGCCAGCCCAAGCCGATTTAGTAGTAGTAGCGCGTCTTGAGGGCCCACGGCGACTTGGGGTAGCGGCGGTGGAGGAGTTCGAAGGCGGCTTTGCTGACGGGCGTGTACTCGGATTTATCAGATCCTGAATAAGACTGGCAGGCGTAGTGGCCGGCGCGGACCACGAGGGCGAGAGCCTCGGGAATATTGGAGTCGTCGGGGTGGGCTTTTGCGTAGTCCATCACTCGCTGACCGATGACGACGACAGAGTCAGGAAGCTGCTGGAGTTGTTGATATTCGGAGTCGGCACGGGAGAGAGCGTCTGCAGGCATGAATCCGAGTGCTGGATCCGGTATTGGCTTCGCCTCGCCGGAACTCTGGCTTTGGCCCCACGGCTTGCACCACCAGTTGTTTCGCAAGTTATCGAAGTAGCTGTAACTGGCTACACGAGGGATTCCGGTTTCAAGGTAAGGGCGAATGCCGGGATTGCGGAGGATGGCGAGATTGGCCGGGAAGCCGATGCTGGAACCGGCAGTGTCGCGGATCGCTTTGGGCAGGGAGGGCGAGAGCTTCGCGGCGTTTGCTGAGTCCTGCAAGAGGACGGTCCGGGTCCACGTGGCGACTGCAATGTTCTGTCGGAGGTTGGCAGGCATGCTGGGTGAAGTGGCCGCACCGGTGAGGAGACTGATGGGCGTATGCCGATTTAGCACTGTTACAGCATCTTCGTTGAACTCCGGCTGCTTGAGTTCGGGGCAATCAGCATCTCTGTTCACGGCGCGCTCTCTCTCGTTGCATTGGCCACGCAGATCGTACGAACCTTGCGATTCGGTTTTGAGCGCGGAGCGAGGAGCGTAGATGAGGAACTCGCTGAAGTTGCGGGCGACGGCCAGGCGTTCGCCCAGGAGCGCGTTCAGGTTGGAGGTTGGTTTCTGGCGCTGCAACGTGGGAAGGGCGGCGTCGAGCAGGGCGCGTGCTTCGTCGGTGCGCTTGAGTGCGGTGAGCAGGCGGACACGATGGAAGAAGACCGTGTCGTAGGCCGGTGTGCCGGGCGGGATCTCTGCGGCTTCGTTGACCAGTTCAGAGGCGAATGCGTCGGATGCGTCAGCTTTGACGATTGCCATTACGAGCCATGGGAGCGCGTGGCCTTGCTGCCAGGTGGCGTAGGCTGTGGCCCCCGTTGCTCCTCCGCGCCAGGCTGCGATCCAGGAGAGCAATGGTGGCGGATTGGAAGTCTTGACCCGCTTTAGAAGGAGCCAGTTGAGATCCTTGATGTCGTTCGCGAAGTTGGGATCGGGCGCGGGTCCGGCAAGTGCGATGCCGATCTCCTTTGCGCGCTGCTCGGGCTCGGTGCGGATGCGGATGAAGTTAAGTTCGTTCTGGATGATGGTGCGCGATAGGCTGAGGTGTGGCTGCTGCAGAATCGACTCCAGCATTTGTTGAGCAACCCGCATTGTGTCGGCGTCATAGCTGGCGAGATCGCCGCTGTAGGGATTGGTTGCTTTGCCCATGGCGAAGGCTTTGCGCACCATGGCGCGGGCGGCGAGATAGGGGCCCCACGCGGCCCAGGGGGAACTGCCGTCGGCAGCGATGGCGGCGAATTGGCGGACGGCTTCGTCGAATTGCTTTGCGTAGAAGGCGGCGGAGGCGATCTGATAGGCGCGATCAGCTTTGAGCAGGGAGGGGCTGTCGGATGCGGCAGGCGCGGGGATCACGGCGGTCTTGCCAGTGCAATTCGAGAAGACCGCGTCCTGGCCGTGGATCCAATCGATCAGCTGACGGGCTTTGCTTGCCCCATGTGTCGGCGCGCTTCGTCAACGTGAGCATTGCATTTTGGAAGGCGGGATCGGGGCAGTTGAGATAGCCCTCGTCGAGGGATATTGTGCCGTCGTAGTTGGTGGGGAAGACTGGCTTCTGTTCTCCGGGGGCGCCCTCCGGAATATACTTCGCGCGATCTCTGAGCCATTGGCCGAAGGGTTGTGCGTTTTCCTGCGCTTCCTTCTCTGGCTTTTTGCGCAGCGACGATCTGTTCCGGTGTGAGATTCCGGTAATCCACGACAGCGTGGGGTTGACTGGTAGTCGGTGCGTAAACGCTGCGTTCAGCGTCGGAGAGCCTTCCACCGTTCAGGTAACGATAGGCGACGGCGTATTCGTTGGAGTCGAAGCCGGCTTGCAAAATGCCGAGCTGACCCCTGGCGAATGCAGCGATGTCGTCTGGTCCAGTGGTGCTGACAAAGACGTCGTCTTCAAACCACGGGACCGCAGGCTTCGACGTTGCCGATGGGGGACAAGAGGACAACTGCTACGAGGGCGGCAATGGCGAAGAGGCGGGTTCTCATGGGAGTCTCCGAGCGAGATCGGTGGGCGGATTGTTGCGCCAGCCGTGGTCGGGGAAGACGTAGATGCGTTTGCCGGCGAGGGTGGAGGGCCACGGCTCGTCGGTGGAAACGCCGGTTGAGGTACGGCAGAGTGGTTCGCGGATCTGGAAGTCTTCGACGGACGGCGGAGCACGGCGACGATCGGGCTCCATGCGAAACATCATGGGGACGGCTTCGTCTACGGGAAGATCGTGGATCCAGCTATCCCAACTGCACCATGAGGCAAGGGCCGTGATGGAGAGGGGAAGATCGGCGGGCATCTGACGGCGCAGGTTGATGAGGAGATCGCGATAGAAGGGACGCTGCGAGCGGGTGGCATCGAAATCAATTTGCAGGGCGGCGATGCCGGGCTCGCGCGCGGTTGCGAGGATCGATTGAATGGCATCGTTGCGATTTTCATCGTTGAGGATTGCTGTTGATGGCGCTTCGATGCGGACGACGGCGATGCGTGTGGCTGATGCAGGAATGACGAGGGCGTTGCGGCGTGGTTGCGATTGCACCGTGAGGCCGATGGTCAGTGTCTGATCGAGGTAGGCAACGGCGAAGCGGCGCGTGTCGAGTGCGTGCAGGTCTTCACGGCGCTCCCATGCCCAGAGGGTGACGCGCGGAAACGCAGAGAGACGACCTTGCGGATGAGGAAGTGCGTCAGACTGAATGCTAAGAAAAATCAGGAGCGCGATCAGTGCGCATGAGACGCCATTCCAGAGCTTGGCGGGTGTGGGCATCGTGGCTGCATGTCCACAATGCACCAGAGTCACAGAGAAAGCAAGGGAAGGGGGATCGAAATACGAGGGTTAGGAAGAAATGCCGGCACCTTTTATTGCGCGATCAAAAAGCAACCGCAGGTTCCTCCGCTTCGCTTTGCTACGGTCGGAATGACATCGCTTTTTGCCGCGAACCAAAATCAAGTTTTGCCGCAGCGGGAGACTCGCCAGATCAAACACAAAGGCCGGGGACGATGCCCCGGCCTTTCGCCAGCTGCTGGAAACCAGTACCACCTAGACCCCAGAGCTGGAAGCACATGCGGTTCGGCCAAATTGCGCCTTCGGCGCCGATCCGCCTTACAACTGGTTCATGTTGGCGAGGAACTCGGCGTTGTTGCGGACTTTCTCGAGGCGACTGATGAGGAGTTCCATCGCTTCGACGGGCGACAACGGGTTGAGGACCTTGCGGAGAATCCAGATGCGCTGCAGATCTTCCTTCGGGATGAGCAGCTCTTCTTTACGCGTACCGGAGCGCTGGATATCGATAGCCGGGAAGACGCGCTTGTCGACGAGCTTGCGGTCAAGGATGATTTCCATGTTGCCGGTGCCCTTGAACTCTTCGAAGATGACTTCGTCCATACGGGACCCTGTGTCGACGAGGGCGGTGGCGATGATCGTCAAGGAGCCGCCTTCTTCAATGTTGCGGGCCGCGCCGAAGAAGCGCTTTGGGCGCTGCAGAGCATTGGAGTCGACGCCGCCGGAGAGTACCTTGCCCGATGGAGGCACGATGGTGTTGTAGGCGCGGGCGAGGCGGGTGATGGAGTCGAGCAGGATGACGACGTCGCGCTTGTGCTCGACGAGGCGCTTGGCCTTCTCGATGACCATTTCGGCGACCTGCACGTGGCGGGCTGCCGGCTCGTCGAAGGTGGAGCTGATGACTTCGCCTTTGACCGAGCGCTGCATGTCGGTGACTTCTTCGGGACGCTCGTCGATGAGCAGGACAATGAGGACGACTTCAGGCTGATTGGCCGTGATGGAATTTGCGAGCGACTGCAGCAGCATCGTCTTGCCGGTACGAGGCGGAGCGACGATAAGACCGCGCTGGCCTTTGCCGACCGGAGTGAGCAGATCCATTACGCGGCCGCTGACGGCTTCGCGCACTGTCTCGAGCTTGATGCGCTCCTGCGGGTAGAGCGGCGTCAGATTGTCGAAGAGGATCTTGTTGCGCGTCTCTTCGGGCGACTCGAAGTTGATGGCCTCGATCTTGACCAGAGCGAAGTATTTCTCGCCTTCATGGGGAGGCCTGACGTTGCCGCTGATGGAGTCGCCGGTTTTGAGATCGAACTTGCGAATCTGCGAGGGCGAGACGTAGATGTCGTCGGGGCCGGGCAGATAGTTGTAGTCGGGAGAGCGGAGGAACCCGTAGCCGTCGGGCAGGATTTCTAGCACGCCATCGGCAAAGATGTGGCCTTCTTTTTCGCTCTGGGCCTGAAGGATTTTGAAGATCAGGTCCTGCTTGCGGAGGCCGCTGGCGCCCGGGATCTCCAGGGTGCGCGCAATGCGGCTCAGTTCAGTGATGTTCTTTTCTTTGAGTTCGGCGATCGTCATGTTCACCTGCGGAAGGGAGTGAGTGGGGGACCCGAGAGGGGGAAGTGCTCCAGAAAAAAATTAGGCGGGGTTTAAGAGTTGCGGTTGTGTTGCAGCTCTGCGCTAAAGCAAAAAACCTAAATAAGGATGGGCTTTAACACAGGATGGAAGCGGCCAATCAGGTTTGCGGAATGGCCGCCCAAGAAATGTCTGGCTTAACTTACTCAATCATACAGGAGATGCCGTTACGCTGCACGACGGGTTTCAACGGGCCGAGCCGCGGGAACGCTGACCTGTGTCAGGGTTCCGGGGTTGGTGGAATGGAAGCGGACGAGGACTTCGTTTGTGGTGTCCTGCAAGCGAGTGCTCGGCTTGTGGAGCATCCGGGTAGCTTTGCTGGCAAGCTGGCAGAGCTGGTAACGATTGGTCACGTGAGACAGTGCACCAAATACTAAATCAGAACGCATGAATTGAATCTCCTTCCGGATCTGTCCGATTGGCACTGCTTTGGTGCTCTCGGTACAGTCATTTGATAGATATAAGATCGAGCTGCTGCCCCAAACAGCCTGTCCTCCCCTTTAGACGCACGAATTGGGCATCAAGTTGAAAAAACTTTTGCCGCAAAGCAGTGTTCTTTGGGAACAGGCAGCTTGCCCTGTAACGGATAGAAGTGACTGCAGCGACGAGCTTTGCGCCTGGCAGTTTTCAGCCTCTGCGGAACCCCGTACACACCCTGCCACCTGTGGATGTCTTCAGGCCCGAAGTTGGAGGCGGAAAAAGCGGAAAAACGCGCGATCGCGCTATGCAATCTTCCCCTATGGATGGCACTCATGAATGTATAACGAGGCCGTTTAGGGGTCAACATTTTTTTTGTGCAATTGAGGGCGTGGAATTGGATATTTCACGGGCGATATTCGATCGTCTAAGTCTATATTTTGGTTCACTTTGACCAATCTCGTCGTCGAGGTAGGCACGAAACTGCTCTACGGAAGGCTTTTCCTCAAATTAACGAGCCATTGGAGTTAACAACGCTATGTGATGTCGATCACACTAGTTGCTATCAGGCCCAATAACTGCGGTCCAGAGTGCGGTACTGAATTGCCTCGGCCAGATGGGAGACCGCGAGGCGATCAGCACCTTCGAGATCTGCAATGGTGCGCGCCACTTTGAGGATGCGGTCGTGGGCGCGAGCAGTGAGGCCCTGCTGTTGCATGGCGCGCTCGAGAAGGCGTTCGGCATCGGGCCCGAGCTCGCAGTGAGAGCGGATTTGCCGGGTGGACATCTGGGCGTTGGAGAAGACCTTGTCGCCGGACTTCTTGAACCGAGTTCGTTGCCGGTCGCGGGCTGCCATGACGCGGGTGCGGATCTCGGCAGAGCCTTCGGCGGCCGCTCCGCCGCGAAGCTCCTTATATTGGACGGCCGGAACTTCTATATGAATGTCGATACGGTCGAGGAGCGGGCCGGAGATCTTCGCGACGTAGCGCTGGATCATCGGCGGGGTGCAAAGGCACTCTCGCGACTTGTCGTTGAAATATCCACAGGGGCAGGGATTCATGGCGGCGGCGAGCATGAAGCGCGCCGGAAAGCTGAGCGACATGGAGGCGCGGGCGATGGTGACGGTGTGGTCCTCGAGCGGCTGGCGCATGACTTCGAGGACGTTGCGGGGAAACTCGGGCAGTTCGTCGAGAAAGAGAAGACCGTTGTGGGCGAGGGAGACTTCGCCGGGACGCGGGACGATTCCGCCGCCGATGAGTCCGGCGTCGGAGATGGTGTGATGAGGCGAGCGGAAGGGGCGCTGGGTAACGAGCCCGGCCGAGGCGTCGAGGACTCCGGCGACGGAGTGGATCTTGGTGGTCTCTAACGCTTCTTCGAAGGTGAGCGGAGTGAGGATGGAGGGCAGGCGCTTGGCGAGCATGGTTTTGCCGGAACCGGGAGGGCCGATCATGAGGATGTTGTGGCTGCCGGCTGCTGCGACTTCAAGAGCACGTTTAGCGGTCTGCTGACCGCGGACGTCTTTGAAGTCCACGGAGAAATGTTGGAGCTCGCCGAGAAGCTCTTCAGTCTTTACCCGGAAGGGCTCGCGTTGCACCTGGCCGACGACGGTGGAGTTGAGCAGATCGATCACATCGAGAAGAGAGGCAACGGGATAGACATTGACTCCTTCGACGACGGCCGCTTCG
Source organism: uncultured Acidobacteriaceae bacterium (assembly GCA_963738035.1). Classification (GTDB taxonomy): domain Bacteria; phylum Acidobacteriota; class Terriglobia; order Terriglobales; family Acidobacteriaceae; genus Telmatobacter. Next base: position 399,345 of record CAVTVB010000017.1, on the reverse strand, counting down.
GCGGCGTTGGCGGCGGGAAGGATGAGGTTGGGAATGCTCTTCTCCCGCGCGAGGATGGCGACGGGCAACATGCCGGGGATCGCGCGCACACTGCCGTCAAGTCCCAGTTCGCCGACGAGTAGGAAGCGATCGACGTTGTCGACGCGAAGTGCGCCGTAAGCGCCGAGGATTCCGACGGCAATGGGAAGGTCGAATCCGGAACCTTCCTTCTTCAAGTCGGCGGGAGCGAGGTTGATGGTGATGAAAGTGGGCGGAATGGTGTAGCCGGAATTCTTGATGGCGGCGCGTACGCGATCGCGACTCTCGCGCACTGCCGCATCGGGCAGGCCCACGGTGTGAAAGACATCTTTCTCAGCAACAACGCCACTGTAATCGACTTCTACGTCGATTAAGTTCGCGTCGATTCCATATACAGCTGCACTAAGGGCTTTAAATAGCATGGCGGTAATTTTGCGTGGAGTTTAGCAGATGCCATGCGGGAAAGGATGGGCTGCTCGTCACAGGTGTGGGAGCAGCCCTGGTTATCCGTATTGCTCGATTGCGCGAGGATCGAGGAAGTGCTAACGCGATGAAACGGGTTCGTCGGCCATAGTGGCCTGCAGGCCGGTTTGGGCAACATCTTTGTTATCAGGCACGGATTTGCTGTCGACCGTCTTAACCTTGGTGGCAGTAGTGGCTTTCTGGCCGGAGTCCTGCTTGCCTCGCGCTTCGAAACCCGCGACCCCATCGACTGAGCCGGTGGAAAGACCCTTGCCGCCGTTCATCTGCGATTCGACAGGCTGAAGGCCGAAGGAAGTTTGCCAGGGACCATGCATGTCGGTGTCGCCCTCATTGCCTTCGCCGGTGGATGCGTTGAAGTATTCGTCCACAAGCTTGGGCGTGACGGCGAGACGGCCGATGGAGAACGGAGGCTTCTCCAGGCTTTCGAGCGCCGCCGAGAATGCTTTCATGTGGGTGATCTCGCGCGTCATGAGGAACTGGAGAGCATCGACGGTGCCCGGATCGTCGGTGTGGTTAATGAGGCGCTCATAGACGATCTTGGCGCGGGCTTCTGCAGCGATGTTGCTGCGGAGATCCACGTCGAGCTCGCCGGTGATTTTGAGGTAGTCACCGGTCCAGGCGTTGCCCATGGAGTTGATGAGAGCGAGGCCGCCACCGCCTGCGATGCAGACCAGCGGATCAGCTTCCGCTGCTTCACGTTTCTCCTTCATCGGTTTCAAGTGCATGCGAATGAGGGCGCCGACAATTTCAAGGTGGCTGAGTTCTTCGGTACCAATATCTAGTAGGAGATCGCGGCGTGCCAGGTCATCGACGCAGTTCCAGCCCTGGAGGGTGTATTGCATTGCGGCGGCCAGTTCGCCATTAGCGCCGCCGAACTGTTCGAGCAGCATGTTGCCGAATGCCACATCCGGGGTTCCAACGTTGACCGAGTACATGAGTTGCTTTATGTGGTGATACATCCATTCCTCCGATTCGAGATCAACTCTCGAAGGCGAGTTAGATGCGGGCATGGGTGAAGCAAGTTCGTCGCGAATAGTAGGTATTTGACTCCTTCAACTAGGCAATCTGACTGCCATTCCTCGCAGGGACTACAATCTTCTGCGTGACGACGAGTCTTTTCGATCTTTATAAGCTGGGTGTAGGGCCTTCGAGTTCCCACACCATGGGTCCAATGCGCGCAGCGTGCCGCTTTGCGCGTGAGCTCGAGTCGAATGGCGAACTTGAGAAGGTGCAGCGGGTGCAGGTGAATCTATATGGTTCGCTTGCTTTGACGGGCATGGGGCACGGGACCGATCGCGCCGTGTTGCTGGGTTTGTCGGGAAACGAACCGGCGACGATTGATCCGGCAGTGATCGAAGCGACGGTGGCAGAGATTCGCGCGACGAAGACGCTGAAACTTGCAGGAAGGCGCAACATCGCGTTTAACGAGCCGCGAGACCTGCTCTTTGAACGCGAGACCATGTTTCCTCCCGGAGCGCGCACGCGGCATCCGAACGGACTGAGACTAGTTGCCCTCGACGGCGCCGGGAATCGAGTCGAAGAGCGCACATACTTCTCCATTGGCGGCGGGTTCATCGTGGAGGATGGCGCGGAGGCGGCTTCAGGGGGCGAGTTGGCGCAGCTTCCATATCGGTTCCGCAGCGCGGCGGAATTGCTTGAGGTTGCGAATACACATGGCCTGACCATCGCCCAGGTGATGATGGCGAACGAATGCGCCCGGTTGCGCGTCGATGATGCGATCGCGACCGATGAGGCGCTCGCGGTTCGGGTACGCGACGGGATCGATGCCATCTGGCAGACGATGAAGGGATGCATCGATCGCGGTATTGCGACGGAAGGAATTTTGCCGGGTGGGCTGAATGTTCGCCGCAGGGCGCACCGGCTGGCAGAGCGGCTTAAGGAAAAGGAAGCATCTGGACAGCCGAGTGATCCGCTGGCACCCCTGGACTGGGTGACGGTGTACGCGATGGCGGTGAACGAAGAGAATGCGGCAGGTGGACGCGTAGTGACTGCGCCGACGAACGGAGCCGCGGGAGTGGTGCCGGCAGTGGCGCGGTACTACGAGCGCTTTGTGCCAGGAGCCGATCATGAAGGGATCATTCGATTTTTTCTGACTTCGGCGGCAATTGGAATTCTCTACAAGGAGAACGCGTCGATCAGCGGAGCAGAGGTTGGATGCCAGGGTGAGGTGGGCGTGGCTTGCTCGATGGCGGCCGGCGGATTGATTGCAGCGATGGGCGGTACGAATGGCCAGGTAGAACACGCGGCGGAGATCGCGATGGAGCACAACCTGGGGATGACCTGCGATCCGATTGGAGGGCTGGTGCAGATTCCATGCATCGAGCGCAATGCGATGGGCGCGGTGAAAGCGGTGCATGCCTCGAGGATTGCGCAAAGCGATTTGGAGGAGCACAAGGTCTCGCTCGACCAGGTGATCCGCACGATGTACCTTACGGGGCTCGATATGCAATCGCGCTACAAGGAGACGAGCCTGGCAGGGCTTGCTCTGAATGTGATCGAATGCTGAGCCTAGGGATTCTTCGTTGTTGAGAGAGAACTTTCTCGACTAACATCCATATCAATGGAACCCATCAACGAGCCAAGCGAACAGGCAGGGACAGAAGCGTACGGATCTGTTGCGCCGATCGCCGAAACGGCTTCGCCCGAACCGACATCCATCGCTCCGGTGTGGCATACGGTGGTGCTCATCGTCGGGATTCTCGCGGTGTCGCTCCTGGGCGTATATCGGCATCCGGGCGGAGCGGGCGTGAGCGCGGTGAACAGGCTTCGCACTTATGGCGTGACCGCCGGGCTCGAGTTTTTTCTAGTGGCCTGGGTCGCCTTCGGGGTGCACCTCAGGGGAATTTCGATTAGATCTCTCTTTGGGAAGATGTCTGGCGGCTTTGGTTCGATCGTGGTGGATGCGGGCATCGCGATATTGTTCTGGATGGGTTCGTTGATGGCCCTCGCAACCCTTGCGTTGATGTGGATGAGCATCGAGGCAGCCATCACGCATCGTCCCATTCCGATTCCGACTGGGCCGAGTGGAAAGACGACGTCCCCGCGTTTGCCTGAGGACCAGGCAGCACGCGCGGTGGCGCAACTGGCACCTGCGAACGGCAAGGAGATTGCGTGCTGGCTGCTGCTGTGTATGTTGGTGGGTGTTGCGGAAGAGCTTGTGTTTCGCGGCTATTTGCAACAACAGTTCACTGCGTGGACTCGCGGTGCGGCGGCAGGCGGCGTGGTGTTCTCAGCAGTGATGTTTGGTGCGGCGCATGGATATGAAGGAGCGCGCGCGATGTTTCTGCTAACTGTGTTCGGTGCGCTCTTCAGTCTGCTTGCTCTCTTTCGTCGCAACCTGCGCGCGGGAATTTTTGCTCACAGCTGGCATGATGCGATTGCCGGATTGACGGTCGCGTTTCTCCACTCGCGTCACGTTTTGTGATCGAAGAGGACGAGAGGGCAATTGAGGTCTGAAGAAATTGTTGCCACTTTTTCCACCTCATTGTCGTTTTTTTCTTGACACTTACGACGCATGAATCTATACATTCCTCAACTGCAACAAATGTTGCAGACCTCGATGCAAACCATCGAAAAGGGAGAATAGGCAAATGGCAACTAAGAAAGCAGCCAAGAAGGCACCCGCGAAGAAGGCCGCGAAGAAAACCGCGAAAAAGAAGTAACGGGTAATCCAACCAAAAAGGCAACACCTCGGGGGACGCAACAGCGTCCCCCGAAGTGTTTTTGCGCATAAGCGGAAAGGTGCATGAATACAGGCGATGACGCGACGCAGATGGATTGCAGAAAATTGGGATGAAGCCACAGCGACTCTGGTGGGAGCGCAAGCGGAACACATGATTCGCGTGCTTCGCGCGCAGCCGGGAGAGGAAGCAGACGTGGTTGCTGGGGGCAGAGTGTTCCACTCCGTGGTCGCTTCGATTACGGACGGCGGCCAGGGTGGAGCACCAGAGGTGAGGTTCAACCTGGTCGCTGAGGTCGAGTCTGAACCCGGAATGCCCGTTACGCTGGTAATGTCGATTTTCAAGTTCGATCACATGGAGTGGGCAATCGAAAAAGCGACCGAATTGGGAGTCGCTGGGATTGTGCCGGTGATCGCGCGACGCACCGAAAAGCATCTCGCACTCGCTGCGATGAAGCGTGTGGAGCGATGGAGACGCATCGTGCATGAGGCTGCGCAGCAGTCGCGTAGGTCGGATGTGCCGGTGGTTCATGATCCCGTGAAACTAGCAGATCGCGTGAAGGCTGATTCCAAGTTGAAGCGAATCGTGTTGGCGGAGCAGGAACGATCTGCGACGTTGCGCGGGGCTCTTGAGGAAGCCATGGTCGCTGCTGGCGCCGAGATGCCGGAACTGGAAATTGCGATAGGGCCGGAGGGCGGATGGGCTCCGGAGGAAGAAGCTCTGTTCGATGCGAACGGATGGCAGGCCGTGTCGCTGGGTCCGCGCATTCTGCGTGCGGAGACGGCGGCGATTGCTGCATTGGCGGTTGTGGCTTCGATTCTGGAGTAGAGAGCGCCCGCCACAGTTCGTGCTTTCCCACCCATGACTTCGTCATGGATGGGGCACCCTTGGGTTGTGGCTTCGATGCTGAAGTAACGGTTTAGAAACCCCAGGTCTCAGAAGCGAGACCCTTCGACATCGCTCAGGGCAGGCTCTGGGGCACCCAGGCCATCAATGATGCGGATATGATGCGTTGCACGATCACTCAATTGAAGCGCTAGAGCGAGACGCCGCGTTTCCAGGGGATGAAGTCGTTCTGGCCGAACTCCTCGGCTTTGGTGAAGCGCTTGCCGCTGGCCACATCAAGACACAGATCGAGAAGCTGATCTGCGCATTGCGGGATTGTTGATTCGCCGGTGACGATGCCGCCAGCATCGAAGTCGATGATGTCGCCCATGCGATTGGCGAGTTGCGCGTTGGTGGAGATCTTGACGACTGGAGCGACCGGATTGCCGGTTGGAGTGCCGAGTCCGGTTGTGAAGAGCACGAGGTTCGCGCCGGCACCCGCTTGAGCCGTCACGCACTCAACATCGTTGCCCGGTGTACAGAGCAGTGAGAGGCCGGGTGCGGTCGCGTATTGCGGGAAGTCGAGCACGTCGCGTACGGGGGCCACTCCGCCCTTGCGCGCGGCGCCTGCCGACTTGATGGCGTCGGTAATGAGGCCGTCTTCAATGTTGCCGGGAGAGGGATTCATCTCGAAGCCGGAGTGCACGGCCTTGGCACGCGCAGAGTAAGACTGCATCAGATCGAAGAACCGCTGGGCGAGTTCATCGGTGGCGCAGCGATTAATGAGTTCCTGTTCAACGCCGTGCAGTTCAGGAAATTCGCTGAGGATGGATTTGGCGCCGAGTTCGCCGAGGAGATCGGAGATATAACCGAGGGTCGGGTTCGCGGAGATGCCGCTGAAGCCATCGGAGCCACCGCACTTCAGTCCGACGGTAAGCGCAGAGAGCGGAGCGGGCGCGCGTGTGATGCGATTGGCTTCGACGAGGCCGGCGAATGTCTGCTCGAGAGCGCCTGTCATGAGAACGGTTTCGCGACCAGAGCGCTGCTGATCGAAGAAGAGGACGGGCTTGGTCAGCTTGGGATCCCGGGCGCGAAGCTCGTCCATGAGCATGCTCGACTGTGCATTTTGACAGCCGAGACTGAGCACAGTTGCGCCTGCGACGTTGGGATGATGGATGTATCCGGCGAGCAAGCCGCAGAGCGCCTGCGCGTCCTGACGCGTGCCGCCGCAGCCTCCCTGGTGCGTGAGGAAGCGGACGCCGTCGATGTTGGGGAAGATGCGATCGGCGTTTGATTGCGCTTCATGAGCGCTACCGTTTCCATTCGCCATTTGCCTTGAGACCAATTGCCGGACTAGGGGGCGATAGCTGTTATGCGAGCTGCCATAGCCGAGTTCTTCTTCGAGAGCTTCGCGCATGCGATCGACATTGCGGTTTTCGCAGAAGACGAGCGGGAGCACAAGCCAGTAGTTGCGCGTGCCAACCTGGCCGTCGGCGCGGTGATAGCCCATGAAGGTGCGACTCGACCAGGGAGACGCATCGGGAAGTGCGAAAGTGACGGGATGACGCTGCGCCGTGTATCCGCCGGTGCGATGACGGACGTTCCGCGTTGAAAGCAGCCCGCCGCGAGCGATTGCCTGGGTCGCTTCTCCGACAACCATGCCGTACATCGTGACGAGGTCCCCTGGCTTCAAGTCGACGAGCGCGAGTTTGTGCTTCGCAGGAATGTTCTCGGTGACGGGACAGGAATTCTGCCCGATGGTGACGGCGGTTCCTGCTGCGAGTGGAACGAGGGCAACGAGGACATTGTCGCGGGGATCGATTTGAAGAGCGGTTTCGGGCATGTGGGTGGTTCCTCGATGGCGGAGCAGCGGACTATCTGTCTCTGGAAAGGATATCGCTTGTCGCCGGATCGCTGGATCGCTCTCGGATATCATCGAGGGTTCGCAGGAAATGCGGCGAGAGGGTCTTGATATGAAGGCGATTGTGCTGGAGGCGCCGGGACGGGCGGTGGTGAAAGAGGTTGGAGAGCCGCGGATTGGTGAGGACGAGGTTCTGCTGCAAGTGCGCAGGGTTGGTTTATGCGGAAGCGACTTGAATTCGTATCGCGGCAGAAATCCGCTGGTGAGCTATCCGCGCATTCCAGGGCATGAGATTTCTGCGACGGTCGTGAATTCCGGGACACATAGCGAGTGGGAGGTGGGGACGGCAGTCACCGTGTTACCTTACGCCGCTTGTGGACATTGCGCTGCTTGCAAGCGCAACCGGCCGAATGCCTGCCGGGATAACCAGACGCTCGGCGTGCAGCGGGACGGGGCGCTGACGGAGTTGATCGCGGTTCCGGTGACGAAGCTGTATAAGGCGAATCTCACGCTGAAGGAGTTGTGCCTAGTTGAGCCATTGACGGTGGGCTTTCATGCGGTGGGGCGCGGGCGCGTGACAGCGGAGGACACAGTGGCCGTGTTTGGATGTGGCGGCGTGGGGCTGGGCGTGGTGGCGGGCGCGGCATTTCGTGGGGCGCGCGTGATCGGCATCGATGTGGACGACCACAAACTGGAGACAGCGCGGAAAGCGGGCGCAGCCGAGGGCATCAACTCGAAGACGAGCAATGTGCATGAGCGGTTGATGGAGTTGACGGACGGTCGTGGCCCAGATGTGGTGATTGAGGCCATCGGTTTGCCGGCGACGTATCGCGCAGCGGTGGAAGAAGTGGCGTACGCAGGATGCGTGGTGTACATCGGTTGGGCGAAGGAAGAGGTTTCCTACGAGACGCGGCCGTTCGTGCACAAGGAGCTCGATATTCTTGGCTCGCGTAATGCTGTGCCGGAGGATTTTCGCGAGGTGATCCAGATGCTGGACGCGAAGCGCTTTCCTGTTGAGGCCGCGGTCACGCACATGGTGCCGTTCGATGAGACGCCGACGATCCTGGACGCGTGGAGCCGGGAGCCGGCGCAATTTACCAAGATCATGATCGAGGTGAGTTGAGCGCGGCAGAAGTGCAAGGGCGTCCCTCTGGGCCAAAGCCGCTCGGTTTTATTGAGGCTTTTTCGGCACGACTGGAAGAGCTTGCTGAAAAACTTAAAATCTTGAACGACGCATCGCACAGGGGCTAAAGCCCGACACCCATTTTGGTGTATTTGCGGCCTGGCTGAAGCCATGCCCTTGTTACAAAACAGTGGGTTCGTCGAGTTTTCAGCAAGCTGTGAATTCGTGCTCTTTCAAGACAGCTAATGCCCAAGGCAAACTCGTGTCGGCTTAGAGTTTCGCAAAGTGCAGGAGCACGCCAGCGAGCACGCCACCGGTCAATGGACCGAGCACCGGGATGGCGGCATAGTTCCAGTTGGAGCCGCCTTTGCCGGGGATGGGCAGCAAAGCATGTGCGAGCCGCGGGCCGAGGTCGCGCGCGGGGTTGATGGCATAGCCAGTCGTGCCCCCTAACGAAAGGCCGATGCCCCACACGAGGCTTCCTACGAGCCACTGACCCATTCCGGCGGCCGGGACCGCTGTTTGACACGCCGTGAGAGAAGATGGCGCCGGCGACGACGACCAGGACCATGGTGCCGATGACTTCGCCGACGAAGTTGGAGATGGGATGATGGACGGCGCCATTGGTACAGAAGACTCCGAGCTTGGCTGCGGGATCGGGCGTGATCGACCAATGAGGGGCATAATGCAACGCCATCAAGGCGGCACCAAAGATGGCCCCCAGCATTTGCGCCGACCAGAGCGATAGCAAGTGCGAGTAGTCTCCGCTAGAGACTGCGGTAGAGAGCGTGATGGCGGGATTGAGATTCGCGCCGGGGCTGCCGAATGCCTGGGCCGTCAGCACTCCGCAGAGCACTGCGATGGCCCAGCCCGTAGTGACGACCATCCATCCTGCGTCTGCTGCGTAGGATTTGCGCAGGGTGACGCCGGCATTGACTCCATTGCCGAGCAGGATAAGAACAAGGGTGCCGATAAATTCGCCGAACCAAGCTGAATGCATCATCTTCTTTCGTGCCCGTTGCACTGGCCAAAAACATCAGGCGTCTGGCGCAGGTCAACGGCAAATTCGGAAATTGCGGATCGCAAGCATTGTGCACTGCCGGACCTATCCGCGCCAAGATGGTGGGAGATTTTGGGTCGGAGAGAAGGGGCATGTCGATACGCGCTATTTTGCGGTTGGGCTATTTCCGTTGATTGAAAAGTCCGCGACTCTGTATTTCGGCCAGTTGGTCAGCAGTTCATTCACGACGGTATGCCCTACGACGTAGGCGGCCTCGAGTGCCGGCAGGTAGGCGCTATAGGTTCCGATGCGTTGGCGGGAGAGACTTTCGGCGGCGGACATTCCGCGGGGCTGACGATCGTAGTTGCTGACGGTGCGCAGGACGAGGATGCGTTGGAGGTCGACACGGCCAGCGTGGGCGAGGTAGGTCAGCGACTGCAGGGTGCCGGTGTCCTCCATCGCGGTGGTTGCGAACTGGCCTTTGCCACTGGTGAAGTAGCTGACCCACTCGCTGGCCCAGGCGTCGGAGAGTTTGCCGTGCCAAAAGGTGGACGAGGACATCGTGTCGCCGAGGATGACGAAAGGCGGACGCTGAGCGGCATCTCCGTCGAAGTGAGTGCGAATCTGCTTGAGTGTGTCGGGATCGGCGAGCGGGGTCTTGCGCGTGAGGTCGTAGGCCCATTGCGCAAGTGCGGCATTGAGTTCGTAGACCTGTCCATCAAGCGGGGTGGCGGGAGTCTCAAAGGGGCGCGTCTTGCGCAACGGCAAATAGCCTGTGGACCAGTCAGGTGGGATTTCGCGCGAATCGATTTCGTAGCCGAGGTCTCCATCGACGACCCACCGCGCCCAGGCGGCTGAGCCGAGCGAGATGCGATCGGGACTGCCGCCTGCGATTCCTGCGATGAGCCAGTACGCATGGCTGAAGTCGAAGCGGGGATCGAGGCCGAGCGCCATGATGGTGGCTGCCGCGTGTGCCGTTCCCGCCCCGGTGAGGATCGCCATCTCGCCGTTGGAATTCATGCGGGCGGCATGATAGCCAGCGGGCAGAGGATAAACCTGATCGAGATGATCGCGTTCGACCCAATATTGAAGTTCGCCGGGTTGATCGCCGGTGTCCTGTCCGATTTCGAACATGGCGACGACAACCACCTTGACTGCTATCGGATCAGGAGCGGCTTCGAGAGCCGGAGCGAAGGCGAAAAGCATGGCGAAAGAGATAGTTGCGGCGAGGCGTGACGACGAGCGCATGATTCGATAGTAGCAACGGTGAAAGCAAGCCTTACCAGTACCGCTTTGCGGGATTTACACAGTATTCAAGAAAGTTAGCGCCCCGGCTTCGATAGACTTGATTTACGAGAATTCTTCATCAAACAACTTTCTTTTCGGGCTAACATGCTTGGAAAGAAGCCGATTTCCCGCGAAGCCCTCAACGGCATTTCTTCTTCGCTCGGCTCTTTCTTGAACCAAGCTGTATTCGCAATCAGACACCTACGAATGTGCAGGCAGACTCTAGCCTCTGCAACGGCACCACTACCACTTCTTGGAGGACCAGCTGTGATGAATTTCAAATACCCATTCTTCGGAAGGGGCCGCGGTCTATTCTTCGGCATCCTGATGAGTGTTTTGTTTTTGGCAACGACCCTGCCGTCAAACGCACAGACGGCTGGCGCGGGTACCATAACGGGTACCATCACCGACCCCAGCCAGGCCGTGGTTCCCGAGGTGTCGGTTACGGTCACAAATATTGACACGGGTGTAGCCCACATCTACAAGACGAACGACTCTGGGTTTTATGTCGCTCCGTTCCTGCAGTCGGGGCACTATAAGGTGACTGCAACCGCAAGCAACTTCGGCTCTGTGGGTGCCAATAACCTGACGCTGCTTGTCGGTCAAACGCTAACGATCGATCTTAGTTTGAAAGTGCAGTCGAGCACGACAACTGTTGAGGTTTCAGGCGAGACTCCGCTCCTCAATGTCCAACAGACAGAGGTTTCTCAAGTCGTTGACCAGTCGATTATTCAGAACCTGCCGGTAAACGGGCGCAACTGGAGCAACTTTGTTCTGTTGACCCCGAATGTGGTGCCGGATGGAGGCAGCGGTCTGGTCAGCTTCCACGGCATCAGCGGTCTCTACAACCAAAATTATGTCGATGGCGCCAATAACAACCAGATGCTGTTCAGCGAGGCGCGCGGGCGCGCTTCAGGCGCTCCATTTGTTTACAGTCTCGACTCGATCAAGGAATTTCAGACTGAAGCTGCAAACTACTCTGCTGAATTCGGGCAGGCGGCTGGCGGGCAGGTGAACGCCATCACGAAGAACGGGACAAACAGCTTTCACGGTGATTTGTTCTACTCTCTTCGTTATCCCGACTTGAACGCACTGGATCCTATCAGCAAGTGGTCGGCGCTCTACAACCACGGCAACCCGTTTCTGCTCACCCAGCCGGTTCACCAGCAACAGGGATTCGGTGGCAGCGTGGGAGGGCCGATCATCAAGGACAAGCTCTTCTTCTTCGTCACCTCGGACAATTTCCGCCGCGCGGGTCGCGCTCTCTACTATGAGACGAACACTGTGACCACAACGCCGACAGGCGCCTTTAATGCCACCACGATCGTCTCTCCGACTCAGTGTCCGGCCACAATTACCGGCGCACAATGCACTTCGGGCATTAACTTCCTGCTCGGCCTCCAGGCCGCGCCGAGCCGTTTCGCCAAGGAAACGCTCATATTCCCTCGGATTGACTATCAGATCAACCCGAAGAATCTTGTCTACGCCAATTTCAACTGGGCTGACTTCGACCAAAGCTACGGATACGCGCCGAACGCAACCTATGCAAACACCTCGCCCAGCACAAACGCCCCCACAAGCTACCACGAGCGGTTCCTCATTGCGCACTGGACGTCAACGCTGACCAACACGGCAGTGAATGACCTTCGCTTCCAATGGGGCCGCGATCTCGAAACCGCCGGCGCGTATTCCTCCGGTCCCAGCATTAGTATGGGTGCTGAGATCTACGGGATGCCGAATGCCCTTCCACGCACTGCCGAGCCGGATGAGCATCGTTTTCAGATTACCGATGTGTTCAACAAGGTTTTTGGCCGCCACACGGTTAAGTTTGGCGCGGATGTCAATCTTGTCCACGAGGTCATGATCAACCTCTTCCAGGGTGGCGGTGTCTATGGCTACTCCGGAACTGTGACACAGCAGTTTCAGAACTGGATTGTGGATGCCTTTGCGGGTCAGCCGGGAAATACTGATCCCTTTGCCGGCTCGCACTACAACACCTTTGTGCAGACGATAGATCAAATTAATCCGACCGCCAAAGCCGGCGGTGACGATTTCTGGATGCAGATGTATGACGGTTTCGTCGAGGACTCGTGGAAAGTGAACCAGAAGCTCACTCTCAACCTCGGAGTGCGCTACGATCTGCAATTGACTCCTGACCCTGGCATTCCCAACACGTCGTCCGCGCTGGCAGCCAAGTACAACACGACCATCAAGAATGTCTTGGATCGCGTGCAGCCGCGTATAGGCTTCGCGTGGAACGCAAATCCCGGTACTGTGCTTCGCGGAGGCTACGGAATCTTCACCGGGTTGAACCAGGGAAGCACGTATTACGCAATGAGAGTTGAGAACGGCGTATACCAGATCAACTACAACTACAACGGTTGCAACGCGACCTGCACGAAGCCAGCTGCGCTTCAATTCCCCAATGTGCCGTTCTTGCCGCCCGGACCGCCGCTCTCTGAAGCGCTCTTTCCGGATGGGGGCACGGCGCCAACAGTTACTGGTGTGAACGCGGCGGTCTCGCCGAGTTTCCACGGGCTCTCCCCCGATTTTGTTCCGCCGATAGTGCATGAGTTCAATTTGGCGCTCGAACAGGAGATGCCCGGCAAGATGACGCTGTCGGTGGGATATGTGGGAACGCGCGCGCTGCGGCTCCCTGTCTTCCTCGATGCGAACCTGGTGGGTCAAACGCCGCATGGCGTGCGCTCGTTCAATATCACCCAGCCAGATGGTTCGAAGAAGCTGACCACGGTGCCCTACTACCTGGCGACCGATCGCATTGATCCGACGCTGACATCCATCAATGCCGGATTCAGCGTTGCCAACTCCTGGTACAACAGCATGGCGGTTACATTGCGGCGTCCGTTCCAGAACGGGCTTGAGGTGCTGGTGAACTACACGTGGGCTAAGGCTTTGGACGATGACCAGGTGCAAGGCGCTTTCGGAACGTTCTACGGCGGCAACCCTGTCTTAGATCCGAACAACCTGAGAGGCGAGTATGGCCGTTCGGATATCGACATGCGTGAGCGGTTTGTGGGGACGCTTCTTTACAAACCATCGATCAAGATGGAGAACAGCTTCATGAGGCATGTGGTCAATGGCTTCACGTTCTCAGGAACTGCGACGGAAGCCACCGGTTTCCCGATCGTAGCTTCGATGACAAGCCCAGCTTCAGTCATCAGGAGCACTCCAGCAGCGGCGGATGGCAACATCTACGGAGGCGCGATGAGTTCGTCCTCGGGTGCGGCGACTACGGGCCGTCCCCCGCAGATTCAGCGCAACAGCCAACCGGGACCGGGCACGCGCAACATTGATTTCCGTGTCACGCGCGATGTCCCGATTCACGAGAGAGTGTACATGCAGTTCGTTGGGGAAGCGTTCAACCTGATGAACCACACGATCATCTCCAGTGTGAACTCGTCGTACTCGACGCAACTCGCTCCGACGGGAACGAGCGGCGCCTGCCAAACAGTGGGAGTGCCGACCGGATCGCAGTTTGCCGGATGCATCGTGCCGTTCGTGTCGTCGACGCCAGCCGGCGCCTTCGGCGTGATGACGGGGACGAGCAGCCTGCTGTATGGGCCACGGCAGCTTCAGGTTTCGGCGAAACTGTTCTTCTAATTGCGCTAAAGAGAGAGGAGGGCATGGCGGACTACGCCATGCCCTTTTTCTTTGGTGGAGAACGCCAGGCAGAATAGGATGGCTTTGCAGACTGAAACAGAAACCAAGACCGGACGTCGATGAGGTGAGGAGAATGCAGAGATCGGTCTCTGTTGTAGCGATGGGTTTGTTGAGTGCAGTGAGTGTTTGCGTTGCGCAGCAACCTGCGCGCCATTGGGCAATCGTGGTGCACGGGGGCGCGGGTGTTATTGAGAAGTCTGCGCTGGGGCCTAACGGCGACAAGGCGTATCGAGCGGGGCTCGATCGGGCGATTCATGCGGGTGCGGCGGTGCTCGACAAGGGCGGTTCGGCGATGGATGCGGTTGAGGCTGCTATCGATGTCTTCGAGGATGATCCGTTGTTTAATGCCGGCAAGGGCGCGGTCTTTACTCGTGAAGGGAAAAACGAGATGGACGCGTCCATCATGGACGGCTCGAATCTCATGGCCGGGGCGGTTGCCGGGGTTACGCGCCCGCGCCATCCTATCAGCGCAGCCCGGGCGGTGATGGAGAAGTCGCAGCACGTGATGATTGCGGGCCCGGGGGCGGATACATTCGCGGAGAGCGTGGGGCTGGAGATGGAGCCGCCGAGCTACTTCTTTACCGAGAGCCGGTGGGATGCGCTGGTGAAGCAACTCAAGCGGGAAGGGAAGCCGGTTCCGCCGCGGCCTGCCGGTGTGCCGCCTGAGGGCAGCACGGTGCCGGTCGCTTCATTTGACGAGGCGCCGGACATGCACCGCTACGGAACGACGGGCGTGGTGGCGCTGGACAGGCAAGGCAACATCGCCGCCGGCACGTCCACTGGAGGGATGCAGGCCAAGATGCCGGGCCGCATAGGCGATTCACCGATTATTGGGGCAGGCACGTATGCGTCGAACCAGTCGTGTGCGGTGTCCGGTACGGGCACAGGGGAGTACTTCATTCGGCTCGGCGTGGCGCGGGAGGTGTGCAACCTGGTGTTCTTCAAGGGTATGAAACTGCAGGATGCGGTGGACCAGGTGATCCACAAGGAATTGGAAGACCTGCACGGCGACGGCGGCGTGATCGCAATTACACCGGATGGGCAACTGGCGTGGAGTTTCAATACGCCGGGGATGTTCCGTGCGCGGCTGGTGGAAGGCGGGCAGGTGCAGATGGGGATTTACCGCGACGAGCCTTGATCGGCGGACTTACTCACGGAGCAGGATAGGAGTTTCGATTCCAGAGAGGCGGGTGGCCGGTTGAGCCCCGCCTCAACTACACTTCCCGCATGACGTTGAAATTCACCACTTCGTACATCGAAGATGCACTGGCGGTTTTTCGGCAGTACAAGCTACTTGGCGAGCGGGCCATGCAGCAGGTGTCTGATCAGCAACTCTTCGCTTCTCTTGATGACGAATCGAATTCCATAGCGATCATCGTGAAGCACCTCGCCGGCAATATGCGATCTCGATGGACAGATTTTCTGACCACAGACGGCGAGAAAGCGACCCGTAACCGCGATGGCGAATTTGTCGATCCGCCGGCAACGCGCGAGGCTTTGATGCGTGAGTGGGAAGTTGGCTGGGCGTGTGTATTCGGGGCAATCGAGCCGCTGACGGATGCTGATCTGGGGCGGGTGGTGACGATTCGGGGTGAGGCGCACTCGGTGATGCAAGCGATCAACCGGCAATTGGCGCACTATCCGCAGCACGTGGGACAGATCGTGATGCTTGCTAAGCACTTCGCTGGGGAGCGCTGGCAGACGCTAAGCGTGGCGCGGAACAAGTCGGGGGAGTTCAATCGCAAGGTGTCGGCGGGCGAGGCGAGTCAGCGGTAGATTTGGTCTTGCTGAATTACCTCGAAGTTTCCAAAGATGGCAGGCGCTCAGAGCAGGAGCTCACACCGTGACCAATGAAGCTGTACAAACCACCGTGCGTCCGATTCTCACATCGATCTCCCCACAACTGTTCGTTGCGGACATCAAAGCGTCGTGCGATTTTTTTACCGGCAAGCTCGGATTTGTCGCTGATTTTGTTTATGGCGATCCTCCGTTCTATGGGCAGGTAAGTTGCGATAACGCACGGCTTTCGTTGCGTCAGTTTGACGAACCTGTGTTCGCGGGAGATGTTCGCGAGCGTGAGGATCTGCTTTCTGCAACCATCACACTCGACTCCGCGGATGGGATCAGAGAACTGTTTCTTGCTTATCAGGTTGCGGGCGTGCCGTTTCATCGGACGCCTAGGACGGAGCCATGGGGCGCCATAACCTTCGTCGTCAGAGATCTCGACGGAAATCTCATACTCTTTGCCGGTCCTGCGGATTGAAGCGGCAAGCAATGAGCGCGGGACAAACAGAAAGACCATCCCGAGGGATGGTCTTTGCAGTCTGAGTTGCCAGCGGTTTATTGGGTGGTTGGCACCCCGCGGGCTTCGGCTTTCTGGGCGAGCACCTTGTGAGCGGTGTCTTCCAGGGCTTGTGCCTCGGGCAGGAAGGTTAGCGCCTTCTGAATCATCGGATCCCAATCGGCCATGATGCGCAGGCCCTGGATCTGACCGAACTGGCTCTTCACGATTTCTTCCTTGATGTTGATCTTCACCCAGTCCATGTTGTCGTTCAGGTCCTTCTCTGTGAAAGGAATGTCCTGGCTGGTGAGGTACTGTTTGAAATCGCTCATGACCGCATCGTCGACCTGAAAATTCTTATCGACCGTGCGATTGGAAAGATAGTGCGGAGCGAAGTGGAAGAAGGCGTTCTTCTCGTAGGGGCCCAGTTCTTCCTGGAACTTGTTGCTCTTGGGGCTGTCGATCTTCTCGTCGGGCGTGATGCCGCCGCCGCCGTACACGGTACGGCCTGAATCGGTCATCTTTACTTCGCGGTTGCTGGAGTTTGGCGCGCTTGCCCCGGCGTGGTTGTAGTAGTAGTCGTAGAGCGAGATGCCGGAGTAGTTGCGCTGGATGAGGCGGCCGGACGGCGTGTAGTAGTGATACGTGGTGAGCGCGAGACCGGTGTTCTCACTCAGGTTGTATACCGTTTGTACCAGGCCTTTGCCGAAGGTAGTCTCGCCGACGATGAGTGCGCGGTCGTGATCCTGCAGCGCGCCGGATACGATTTCGGCTGCCGAAGCTGTGTTGCGATTCACGAGAACCACGATTGGGAATGTTTTGCCGTCGTTGCCGTGCGTGGCTGTGTAGTTCTGATCGGGATAAGCGCGTCCACGCTGGGAGACGATGGTCTGGCCCTTGGTCAGCAGATGGTCGCATACCTCAACTGCCTGGCTGAGGAGGCCGCCGGGGTTGCCGCGAAGATCAAACACCAAACCCTTCAAGTTGGGGAAGCTGTCGATGGCCTGATTTACTTCCTGGGCGGTGGTTTCCTGGAACTGGGTAAGGTGGACGTAGCCGATGCCGGGGCGGATCTCATATTTCAGATCGACGGAGGGGTGTGGAATCTCATCGCGGATCAGGTCGAAGGTAAGCGGCTTTGACTGTCCTTCGCGGATCACTGAAACCTGGACGTGGGTCCCTTTAGGTCCCTTGAGATTCTTGGCGACTGTGTCAGAGGTCATGCCTTCCGTCGATTTGCCGTCGATGGCGGAGATGATGTCTCCCGGGCGAAGGCCTGCGCGGAAAGAGGGCGTTCCTTCGTATGGGGTAATGACGTAGACCTTGTTGTTCTGCTGCTGGATCACCATGCCGACGCCGTAGTAATGGCCGCGCTGGTCTTCGCGCATCTTGGCGTACGCCTTTGGATCGTAGAAGTTTGAGTGCGGATCGAGGACGCGCAACATGCCGGGAATTGCACCGTCATAGATGGCTGAATCAGCCTTGTCGCCCTTGATGGGCTCGGCGTAATTCTGCTCCACGATGGCGTAAACATCGGTGAACGACTTCAGATTGTCGCGAATCTGGCTCTCATCCTGCGACGACTGGGCACCCACGCCGCGCTGCAAAAACGTGCCAACGACCGCGCACACGGCAAAGAAAACAATCAGGCTGAAAACTGCCCTGCGGGCGGGGGGAGTCATATGCGGAAGGAACCTCCGGAGTGCAACTGCACAAGGCGCCTCCGAGGGACCTCGCAGGCCAGACCTGGGCTAAAGTATAGCACTGGGTGATTTGACGATCTCCTGCCCGCTTCGGGTAGCCCGTTTTTGCTTTTCGCCCCAGGAATTTCAAGGATTCGGACGTCTTGAGGCGGATTTGCTGCCCAGGGATTTACAATGACGTCTATGCCTATGATGGAGTGCGCTGACCATCATTTGTGTGCGAAATTATGAATCCAAAAAATCTTAGAATCCCCGGAGCGGTTTCGCTCACCGCCCTCCTGCTTACCGGCTTTGCCCTAGCACAAGCGCGACCTTCAACCCCTGAAAGTCCTTACGGTGGCACCACCGTAGAGGAGATTGTGGCGCGGGTTAATGACCAGATCATCACCAGGTCCGACTACAACCGTGCACAGGCCGAGTCTGACCAGGAAATGCGCCAGCGGGGCGCGACGATGCAGCAGATTTCCGAGTCCCACAAGGAGTTGCTGCGCAACCTGATCGATCAGCAGCTTTGGCTGGCCAAAGGCAAGGAACTGGGAATCACGGGCGAGACCGAGTTAGTCAATCGACTCAACGAGATCCGCAAACAATACAACCTTGCCACGATGGAAGACCTGGAGAAGGCTGCCAAGGAGCAAGGGGTATCGTTTGAGGACTTCAAAGCGAATATCCGCAACCAGATCATTACCCAAAACGTAATGCGCGACCAGGTAGGCCGCAAAATCGCACCGACTCCGGGCGAGGTTCAGCGGTATTTCGAGGCGCACCAGCAGGAGTACGTGCAGCCGGAAAGCGTGAAACTGGGCGAGATATTGATCTCCACCGGCACGCAACCCGATGATGCACAGAAGCTTGCGGAAGCCAAGGCGAAAGCCGACGATATCGAAGCGCGTTTGCACGCCGGGGGCGACTTCAGCCAACTGGCGCGCAGCTTCAGCGATGGCACGACGGCCGCTCAAGGTGGCGACCTGGGGCAGTACAAGAAGGGTCAGCTGGATCCGTTGTTCGAGCAGAAGACCTTTGGGCTCAAAGTCGGCGAGGTGACCGAGCCAATTCGGACCAAGCAGGGGTTTGTGATTCTGAAGGTCATTCAACATACCCCTGGCGGCGTCCCGCAGTTCAAGGATGTTGAAAGCGAAGTCGAGCAGAACTATTTCGAAGCCAAAGCCGGCCCGGCGATGCGCCAGTATCTCGCCCAGTTGAGGGACGAGGCGGCGATCTACATCAAGCCTGGATACGAGGACAGCGCGGCGACTGCGGCGGAGAAGCATCCAAGCATCACTTTCAGTGCGTACACGCCGCCAGCAACCAAGAAAAAGCGGAAAGTGGAGCGGACCCGGTTCAGGGAGACCACCCACACCTTCCGGCAGAAGTCAGGCGCGGCACCTGCTGCTGCCGACCAAGCGACTGCAACAGCGGCGCCGGCAAAGCCAGCAACGACGAGCAAGACTGATCAGACTGCTTCCATGAAGCCCGGCAAGAAGGAAAAAATCCGCTACGGCAAGGCTCCGCAGGAGACCCTACCTCAAGCTCCTTCGAGCCAGACGGAGGATGCGGGCGCGGGAGAACAGGTTTCCGCTAACGCGAATGAGCCTGTGAATCCACTCGAGACCAATGCGAAGCCCGAGCAGAAGACGCGATACAGCGATCGTGCCAAGCAACCCAAGCAGCCGAAACCGAAGGGACCGCAACTGGATCCCGAGACGCCCGCGCCGGCGGATGCAGCCGAAGTAGCAGATCGACAGGCGCAGGCCGGACCGCTGGGCCTAGGCGGGAATGAGACCAACAAGAAGAAGAAAAAGGCTACCACTACCGGCGACAAGACGCGCCTAAGCGACAAGAAGAAGACGGACGAGCCTGAGGACACGGGCGAGAAGCCATTGGGGAATGCGCCACAGCAGCAGGCTCCGAACGGAACTGCGCCTGCGCCACCGCAGCCGGGCGTACCTACAACCCCGCCGCAGTAGGCTAGGGCTTTCAGGGAAAAGCAATCGGGCCTGAGATGAGTTCTCAGGCCCGATATTTTTAGGCTGAAATATTCAAAGCCGATGATTGCGTTGGGCTATGCGGGGCGGGATTTTTCGAAGACCTGCGAGACCTTGGTTGGACGATAGCCATTGCGCAGGTAGAAGCGATGCGCACCGGTTCGCGTGCTGCGTGAAGTTACGCGAACCGTGGAAATGCCGTGCTCCCAACTCCAGGCTTCGGCCCGTTCGCAGAGCCTAAGACCAATCTGCTGACCGCGAAATCCTTCTTTCACAACCAGTCCGCCGATCAGTGTGCAGGGAGATGATTGCAGGCGTTGTTCGATTGAGATTTCGATCCACCCAACCACTTTACCGGCAACGCACGCGACAAATGCTGTTTGCTGTTCGGCACGGCTCGGGAGTGATTCAATCCAAGTTGATATTTGATCCTGCGCGCGGTCATAGCCAAGTTGCTGAACGAGAACGCAGACTTCCGCGGCATCGCGCGACTCGATGGGCCGGATGAGGAGATGGGGATTTACTGCATCTTCGAGATCGATCACGCCACCATATTCTCACGCATCTGGATTCTTACGCAGGTGGGCGGACTTTTGATGGGCTCTGCTGATTGCTGTATGCTTCCCGCAGCATGAAGGACATCTATATTGCCGATCTCTCAGCCTTCGAAGAGAGCAGGATTTTCGATGCGTTTTTCCTGGTGTTGCACAAGCAGCAGCGAACTACGAGAACCAACAAGCCATATTTGAACTTGATCCTTGGCGACAAGACCGGGCAGGTTGAGGCGCGAGTGTGGGATCCGGGTGATTCGCGCGTCGCGAAGGATTTTGAACGGGGAGACATCGTTAAAGTTCGCGGCTCCGTGGCGCGCTTTGACGACCGGCTGCAGATGAAGGTTGAGCATCTTCGAAAGGGGGCGGCGGGCGAAGTAGAGAAAAACGAGATGCTGCCGTGCACCACCTGCGATGTGGACGAGCTTTGGCGAAAGCTTCTGGGGTTCGTAGAGAGCTTTACTGATTCGCATTTGAAGCAGTTGCTGAGCACGCTGCTGGCAGACTCCGGTCTGGCACAGGCCTACCGCGAGGCCCCGGCCGCAAAGCAGCTTCATCACGCATGGCTGGGTGGATTGCTGGAGCATGTTGTAAGTCTGCTCACCCTGGCGGATCGCGTGGCGCCGCACTATCCGGTCTTGCATCGCGACTTATTGCTTACCGGCGTGGTGCTACACGATATTGGCAAAGTGCGCGAATTGGCGTGGGACGTGGGTTTCGAATACACAGTGGAAGGCACTCTGCTGGGCCATATCCAGATGGGAATGGAACTTGTGGAGAACACCATCGACAAGCTACCGGATTTCCCGCCGCGGCTGAAAACGCTGGTGCTGCACATGATCTTGTCGCACCACGGAAAGCTGGAGTTCGGCTCGCCCAAGCTGCCGATGATTCCCGAGGCGCTGGTGCTGAATTTTATCGACGATCTCGATGCCAAGATGCAGGCGGTCGCCAGCGAATTTGAAAAGTCGACGCGCGAGGGCAAGGGTGCCGACGAACTGACGGGCAGGATCTGGGCGCTGGATCAGCGGCAGATGCTGAACACCCGCGAGTGGCTGAAGGCTGACGCGAAACCGGAACCGGGCAAGCTATTTTAAAAACCAATCCCACTGCTTTTCTGTAACCGGCACGACGGAGAGTCTCCCGATTTTGACAAGCGGGGAATCGGCGAAGACGGGGTCGGCTTTGATCGCGTCCAGCGTCTTGGGATGCTTGAGATGCTGGCCAGCCTTTACACGTACTACGGGGACTTTGGGGTCACTGGCGTCGACGCTGACGACGGAGCCGGTTCCGACCGCGGTGCGCTCATCGCCGGTGTGGTAGAAGATCCACTTTGTTCCGGGCTTCATTTCGCGGAGGTTCTTGACGGCGGTCGGGTTGGTGACGCCATCCCAGTTTGTCTCCTTGTCGCGAAGGAAGTCATCGAAGGAGTAGACGCCAGGCTCTGTTTTGAAGAGGAAGTAGGCCATGCGCTTCATCGTAAGCGAGGGGGCGGGGATGTGGAAACGGGAAAGATATGGTAGCCTCTCGGCATGATTTCTGGTCCCCCGGAATCGCTGCTGGAACACGCCCGCACTGCAAAGAAGGAACATCGGCTGGGAGAAGCGGCGGAGCTATTCCGGAAGGCACTTACTGAGTGCGTACCGAGCGACAGCCCCGCGCTGTGTGCGACGCTTTATGAGGAGCTGGCGTACGTTGAGCGCAACCTGCAGGACCTGAACACTTCTGTGAAGCTCTACCGCCAGGCGAGCAGAGTCTATCGCGATCTCGGCAACCCTCTGAAGGCAGCCCATACTATGCGGCATGCGGCGGATATCCTGCTCGAGCAAAAGAGACTGGATGAGGCTGCTCCGCTGTATACCGAGGCGCTTGAAATCTATCGCAAGCATAAAGACACGCCACCGCTCGATCTTGCGAATGCAATTCGGGGGTTTGCGCTGCTCAACGAAGGTGTCGGGGACCGCACGGAAGCCCTGAGGCTCTGGCGGGAAGCCAGGGATCTTTACGAACTGACCGGCATCCCGGCAGGGGTATCGGAATCGGACAGACGGATCGGATTACTTATCGCCGATTAACCTGTTTTATCGGTTGCTCGTAGCCTGGCATCGGCTCGGATGGTCCGGCATTCGTTCCATTACAATCAAAAGAACATGATCCGATTTTCAACAGCGGGCGAGTCGCATGGAGAGGCCCTGATTGCGCTCATATCGGGCCTGCCTGCAGGGTTGCCGGTCGACCTCGAATTCATCAATCGCGAGCTTTGGCGGCGGCAGCAGGGTTATGGGCGCGGCGGGCGAATGAAGATCGAGACGGATAAGGCGCATATCCTGTCGGGCGTGCGGCACGGGAAGACCATCGGTTCGCCGGTTGCGATCGAGATTGTGAATCGCGATTGGAAGAACTGGGAAGAGAAGCTGCCGGTGGAAACAGGTGACCCCGGGAAGCATCAGCCGGTTGAGTCGCCACGGCCGGGGCATGCGGACCTTGCGGGTGCATTGAAGTATGACTTTCCCGATGCACGGTATGTACTGGAGAGGGCTTCTGCGCGTGAGTCGACTGCGCGGGTGGCCGGGGGAGCCTTTGCGAAGCAGATGCTTCGCTTTCTGGGCATCGAAGTCAGCAGCCACGTGATTCGCGTGGGGCGCGTAGAGCTGGAACGTGCGGCTACGTGGGATGAGATCGCGGCTGTTGCGGACCGGCAGGAGATCGTGCTGAGTTGCGTGGATGCAGCCACTGAGGCTCGAATGAAGGAAGAGGTCGAGCACGCATCCCGGACAGGTGATACCGTGGGCGGGGTGTTCGAGGTGGTGGTGCACGGTGCTCCGGCCGGCCTGGGAACGTATGCCAATTGGGATGAGCGGCTGGATGGGCTGCTGGCGTGGTCGGTGATGAGCCTACAGGCGGTCAAGGCCGTTGAGATCGGGCGCGGGGTTACGGCCGCTGAATCATTCGGGTCGACGGTGCATGACGCCATTCACTACGCTAAAGAAGACACCGGCAAGCCAACGCGATTTACTCGTGAGCGGAATAATGCAGGAGGCGTGGAGGGCGGCGTTTCCAACGGCGAAGACATTGTTGTGCGCGGATATTTGAAGCCGATTTCGACGCTGCGGCGTCCGCTGGAATCGGTTCGCTTTGACACGCGCGAGGCTACGAGCGCAAGTTATGAGCGCAGCGATATTTGCGTGGTGCCCGCGGCCGGAGTGGCTGCCGAAGCGATGGTCGCGATTACTGTGGCCGGGCTGGCACAACAGAAGTTTGGAGGCGATTCAGCCGCCGAGATGAAACGAAATTTTCAGGGATACATCGAACAGATACGGAGCTATTAGTCGCAGACATGATTTTGAAGATTGTGAAATACCCGGAGCCGGTGCTGTCGCAGCCAGGTGAACCGGTGACGGAATTCGATGCGGAGCTGAAAAAGCTGGTCGACGACATGTTCGAGACGATGTACGCCTCGCAGGGTATTGGCCTGGCAGCTCCACAGGTGGCGGTGGCAAAGCGCGTGACGGTGGTCGATCTCAGCATGGGAAAGGATCCGGCGCAGAAACTTGTGCTCGTGAACCCCGAAGTTATTTTTCGCGAAGGGAAACAATACGAAGAGGAAGGCTGCCTCAGCTTTCCCGAGATTCGTGAGAAGGTGCAGCGTGCCGCGAAGGTTCGCATCCGCGCACAGGATTTGAAGGGCAAGTGGTTCGAGATGGATGGCGAGGAGTTGCTCTCGCGGGCATTTCAGCACGAGATTGATCATCTCGATGGCATGCTGTTCATCTTCCGCATGAGCTCGCTCAAGCGCGACCTGGTGCTGCGCAAGATCCGCAAGATGCAGCGTGAAGGCACGTGGTAAGAGCGTGAAGCTGGTATTTTGCGGGACTCCGCGCTTCGCGGTACCAACGCTGGAGGCGCTGATCGCAGCAGCGGGACATGAGATAGCTCTCGTTGTCTCGCAGCCAGATCGCCCAGTGGGCCGTACGCAGCGGCTCACAGCACCGCCGGTGAAGGAAACGGCGCTGGCCGCTGGGCTCGAAGTCACTCAGCCCGAGAAGATCAAAAACAACGCAGAGTTTCGCGAACGGCTGGAAGCAATCGCGCCGGACGCGATTGTGGTGGTGGCGTACGGGCGCATCATTCCGCCTTGGATGCTGGCGCTGCCGCGGCTCGGTTGCATCAATCTGCATGCGTCACTGCTGCCGAAGTATCGCGGAGCAGCGCCGATCCAATGGGCGGTGGCGATGGGCGAGACCGTCACCGGAAACACCACAATGCTGCTTGAGGAGGGTCTCGACACGGGACCGATTCTGCTGCAGCGTGAGATTCCGATCAGCTCGGAGCAGACTGCGGCGGATCTCTTCGACCTTCTGGCGAAGGATGGTGCTCCGCTTCTGGTTGAAACGCTGGCGGGCCTGGACGCCGGTACGATCAAGCCGAAGCCGCAGGATCATACAGGCGCGACGCTGGCGCCGATTCTGGATCGGGAAGATGGGCGCATGGACTTTGCGGCCCGCACGGCGACGGAAACCTGGAATCGCTGGCGGGGGTTTCAGCCGTGGCCGGGGGCGTACACAATGCTGGAAGGCAAGAAGCTCATTGCGCATCAAATGCGCGTGGCAGCGAAGAGGGCTGATGGTGAGCCGGGCGCGGTTGACCTCACCGATCACCGGTTGCAGGTTGCGTGCGCGCAGAATACGTGGATTGAGATCACCGAGTTGCAGTTGGAAGGCAAGAAGCGCATGGCCGCCGCTGAATTTCTGCGAGGCGCGGGACTGCGTCCCGGAGTTCGGCTTGGTTAAGGCCATGAGTGCTGTCTCACCGGCGCGACGGGCTGCCTTCGCGATCTTGAAAAATATCGAGAAGGGTAAGGGGCATTCAGACGATTTGCTGCGCGGCAAAAATGTCTCTGCTCTCTCTGAGGCAGACCGCCACCTGACGACGGCCCTGGTTCTTGGAGTCCTGCGCTGGCAGATTGACCTCGACGGGCGTATTCGCCAACTGCTCAAGCATCCGAACGCGAAGCTCGATGCAGAGGTTCTTCTTGCGTTGCGGCTGGGTGCATTTCAGCTGCTGCATATGGATCGCATTCCCGCGCATGCGGCGATCGATGAGAGCGTCGAGATTACGAAGCAGGCCGGTCACCGCTTTGCTTCGGGCATGGTGAACGCTGTGTTGCGCAAGCTGGCTGCGTCGCGTTCGGAGCAGGAAGCTCAAACTTCGGATGAGAGAGACTGGCGGCGCGGATTTCCCGCATGGATGGTCGAGCGCTGGAGGGCGAGTTACGGCGAAGAGGCTGCGTGCGAGATCTGTCGGCATGGGCAGAGCGAGCCGCACCTCACGATCCGGGTGGTTGATGGCGATATCGAATCGGAACTTGCGGCCGAAGGCGTGAGTTTGTCTCCTGGACAATTGCTGACCTCGGCTCGTCGGGTTATCTCAGGCGACGTCGCCGGGAGCGAGGCATTTCGCGCGGGCCGCGTTCGACTTCAGGATGAAGGATCGCAGCTGGTGGCGGAGCTTGCGCCGCGCGGCGCCACGATTCTGGATTGTTGCGCTGCTCCCGGGGGGAAGACGCTGATTCTTGCGGAGCGGAATCCTGACGCGCGGATTGTGGCCTGCGAGTCGAGCCCGCTGCGCCTTGCCCACTTGCGGGAGCGGGTTGCGGTGTTGGGCGATCGAGTTGAGTGCCGGCTCGCAGATGCAGCCACTCTGGAAGATGATGCGGCATACGATATTGTGCTGGCGGATGTGCCTTGCAGCGGCACCGGTACGCTGGGTCGCAATCCTGAGATTCGCCACCGGCTCAAGCCGGAGGAACTGGAGCGGCAGGCAGAACGGCAGCGCGCGATTCTTCGTGCTGCGCTGCGCGCAGTTCGGCCCGGCGGGCATGTCGTTTACTCTACCTGTTCGCTTGAACCGGAGGAGAATGAGCAGGTGGTCGCGGCTGTGCTCTCTGAGCGCAAAGACGCGCGGCTCATCTCACTGAAGTCAAGGATTGAGGAGCTTTCCGGTGAGGGCATTCTCTCTGCTTCGGGCGCGGAGAACCTGCTTCACGGCATCACTGCGGAGGGTAGTCTCCGACTCCTGCCGGGTGTGTTCGAGAGCGACGGCTTTTTTGTGGCGATGATTGAGAAGATTGCCTGATGCGAAGGGCTCGATTGTCGCTTTATTCGGGCGACAGCCGGAGTTCCAAGTACGATCGATTGAGTAGTGTGCACAGCGCTTCGATTACTAGTTCGTGATCCTCGCGCATGGGCAGTCCAGACACGGTTACGCTGCCGACGATTCCTGCGCCTGCCACCCTCAAAGGAAACGACCCGCCGTGGGTTGCGTATTCAGAGAGGGAGAGTCCTTGATTCTCGTAGACGGTCTGTCCCTTCTGTTTTTCGCGCAGTCCGACAGCGTAAGAGCTGCGATGAAAGCGAGCCACAACATTGCTTTTGCGGCGAACCCACTCGACATTGTCGGGAGTCGTCCCTTCCATCGCAGCGTAGAAGAGGGGCTGACCGAATCTTCGCACGTCAATTACGACGGCGAGGCTACGCTCGACACACATCGTGCGCAGCAGCGATCCCAATTGCCACGCAGTCTCTGCATCCAGTTGTGGCAAAACGAGTTCGCTTTCCTGTAGCGCGATTTTCTCCAGGTCTTCGCTTAAACCCATCGGTCGAGTCCCTTCTGCCCTGTCATCATAATCCGGTTGACTCAGCTTTCGGCGACTTCCTCCACGGGATTCCGTTGCGGCACAATGCCGAGGCGTTCGTAGATTGGCCGCATATCTTTGCGAATGGCGGGCAGTCGTGACGTGAACCAGATGGAACCGAGGATGCAGGCGACACCACTGACGATCACCGTGCGCGGCGCGCCGATGGCATGCGCCAAGGCGCCGGCCAGCAGGCTGCCGAACGGAGCCATGCCGACGAAAGCCATGGTGTAGTAGCTCATCACGCGTCCGCGCATGTTTTCGTCAACAAGCGTCTGGATGATTGTGTTGCTTCCGGTCAAACCCTGCATCATACCGAAGCCGGTCACGAGCATCATCAGCATCGAGAGCCAGAGGACACGCGAGAATCCGAAGCAGATCAAGCCGATGCCGAAGACTGAAGCGGCGATCGGAATCATCTTGGAGAGTCCCCGTACCGAGCGGCGCATCACCATGGAGAGCGCCGAGATGAGCGAGCCAACACCGACAGCGCCCATCAGAAAGCCGAGAGTATGAGCGCCGCCGTGAAGAATTTGGCCGGCAAAGACGGGCATCAACACCATGAAGGGCCAGCCCATGAGGCTCAACAAGGCAAAGAGCCCAAGGATCGAGCGGATGGGCACGGATCCCGTAACGTAGGTCCAGCCCTCCTTGAGTTGAGAAATCATCGAAGTTGTGGCGCGCTGGAGGTCATCGGGCGGAATGCGCATCATGAGCAGCGACGCGATTACCGCAATGTAGCTGACGCCATCCACGAGAAAGCACCAACCCTCGTTGGTGGCGGCGATCAGCAAACCTGCCAGTGACGGCCCGATCAATCTCGCTGTATTTACCATCGAAGAATTGATGGCGATGGCATTCGATAGATCGGCGCGATCCTCCACCATTTTGACCATGAAGGATTGGCGACCGGGCATGTCGAAGGCGTTGATGACGCCCTGCATCGCACTGAGCGCCAGAATCTCAGCGACGTTGATGCGGTGCGACAGCGTGAGCCACGCGAGTGCGAGCGACTGCACCATGGCGAGTGTCTGCGTCCACACCAGCACCTTGCGGCGGTCGATACGATCGACGATGACGCCTGCGAGTGGCGCGAGCAGAAACGTCGGTATCTGGCCAGCGAAGCCAACGGTGCCCAAAAGGAGTGCCGATTTCGTGAGCCGGTAAATAAGCCAGGACGTGGCAATACGTGTCATCCATGTGCCGATGAGCGAAATGCTCTGGCCGCCAAAGAAGAGCCGAAAGTTACGATGGCGCAAGGCTCGCCACGCATGCGAATAGTCGCGGGGAACGGGCGAGGATAATTGTTCCGGTTGGGCGCTGTTCTGGTCGGGAGTCATGCGACTCTGTTTTAGATGTACGTTTGAAGCCGTCGAACCGATCTATTTCGCTGCTGTGAGTTTGATCATGGTCGTCTGGTCTACGCGCGCCCCTGCCATCGGCTGCTGCGAAATTACGGTGCCGGGGGCGATGGGTGATTCAGGCGGCTCAGGTCCCGTGCTCACGGAGGGCACAAACACATCTGCGTAGGCTGGCGTATCCACCTTCAGGCCAATCCTGCTGAGGAGAGCTTGCGCTGTGATGATGGGAATTCCCGTCAGGTCAGGCATGACATATCCGTCTGGCGCGGCGTCGTCTGGCGCGGCGACAAGGATGTTCACGCTCGGCTGCGCGATTCCCTGGGAGTGCGCGGGCGGATCCTGCGCGAGAACGATGCCATCCGGAGCACCGGCATCGGGCAACTTCGCGGTGACACCGACTTCAAGTCCTGCGCGGCGCAGGCGCAATGCGGCTACGCGGGCTTCAGCACCGACGGTGTCGGGAACATCCACTTTTTGTGGGCCGAGACTCTCGGCGACGCGAAGATGCCATTCGCGACGCACTACCGAGCCCGGTGCGGGCGATTGCGAAAGGATGTGTCCTGCGGCGACATCCGCGGAGTAGTAGCGGTTGTCCACATCGAGGTTCAAGCCCATGCCGGCGGCCTGGCTGCGCGCTTCGGCGACGGTCATCCCTTTCAGCACGGGAATTTTGACTTCGGCACCGTGGATGGCGAAGTGCATCGTAGTGATGGCGGAGAGAAGAGCGGCGGCTATGAGCAGCATCACGACGGATGCCATGCGGAAGAAGCGGATAAAGAATCCTCTGCTCATGGCTCTGGTTCTCCGTCGGGGTAGACGATTTCGTACTCGATGGTTGCCGCCTTTTCCAGCATCTTTGAGACGGAACAATATTTGTTTTTGGAGAGCGAGACTGCATCTTCGACGGCCTTACGGCTGAGCTTTCCGCGGACCGCGTAGGTGAGCATGATGTGGGTGAAGACGCGAGGTGGTGCGGGAGCCTGCGTGGCGTTCGCAGATACGCGAAGTCCGGTGAGTGGCTGGCGTTTCTTTTTCAGAATGCCGACTACGTCGACCGAAGTGCAACTGCACAATGCCATTAGAACCGCTTCCATGGGGCTAGGGCCGTGCTTGTGAGCGCAGTCCCCATCAAGGGTGACGGAATTGCCGTTCTCTGCGACTGCCTCGAAGACCTCGTCTTCCTTCCAATCACTATGGGCGATCAAAACCCTGGCCTCCTGCGACCCTGCATCTATTATCCGGTATTCCACCTGAAGGCTCTTTGGACTAACGGAAGGCGATCTGGGCACAGCGTGTAATCAGCAAATACGCAACCAGCAACAGGAGCGCCAAGCCGGTGCTGAGACTGCCTGCAATCGCCGGACTGATGCGGCCCTGTCTTGTTTGCCTTCGAATGAGAAGCAGGAAAAGAAATGTCCCAAAGGCCGGAATCCAGACAAGAAACGGAAGATCGAACCCCCGCGTGCGATGGAGGATCGGAGCAGTGCGAAACCACAAGCCCCGGATCATGAATGCCTCGGCGAGAAACATGCACAACAAGGACGCGACAAAAAGGGTCGTCGAAAGCTCGAATGCTGGTCTGGTTCTGACCGGAAGATATCTGCGCATCCGACAATCCCTCCAGTGATGCTTCTATAGACGGGGAACGTGGGGGGCTGGTTGCGCTTGCACTGAACTCGAAGGGCAGTCAGCGCGTGTTGTCGGTGACGGGTTCGGGATGAATTGTTACGCGGTGAACTTCGGGACAATCGAGCTTGAAACGATCTTCGAGCGCGGTGATCACTTCGTGTACGCGATGCATCGACAGGTCATCAGGGAGCGTGCAGTGGCAGGACAAGCTGATATGTTCCGCAGTGCGCCCCACAAGGATCTGGTGCACATCGACGATCTCGTCATATTGGGCGGCTGCGTCTCGAAGAGCCTTCTCGATCCTGCGATCTTCTTCAACCATTTCCTCGGGTTGTTCGATAGTGGCGGGTTCGCTTTCGATGTGCGTGAGGACCGAATCGATCTCCGGAGTTTCGCGCAGGATCTCGGCTTCGAGGCCGCTCACGAAGTTGTGGGCCTCAATCAGCGGCAGGTTTTCGTCCAGCTCAACGTGAAGCTCTACATGCAATTTGCCGTGGAGCGATTGCACGCTGAGATCGTGCACGGCAACATTGTTTCTCGAGGCCACTGCGCGCA
Organism: uncultured Acidobacteriaceae bacterium; assembly: GCA_963738035.1. Classification (GTDB taxonomy): domain Bacteria; phylum Acidobacteriota; class Terriglobia; order Terriglobales; family Acidobacteriaceae; genus Telmatobacter. The sequence goes on along the minus strand of CAVTVB010000017.1, from coordinate 368,607 downwards.
CGCGATCGAAGATGTTTTCAGCCCTTGCCTTGCGGGGAACCGTATGAATGACGACATCTGCCGTTGGAATCGCGCGATGCACGGCTTCGGTGGCAGCGCGAACCAGTTCGTCTGTGTGCTCAAAGGTGAAGCTGCGCGGCAGGGCAAGCGTGAGGTCGGCAAAGTAGTTAGGTCCGGCGCGGCGGACTCGTCGCCTGTTCAACTGCCAGTACGCCGGGTACCTGTTCGGCTTCGCGAATCACGCGCAATCGGGTTTCTGCCGGAATCTGGTCCATGAGGACGCCGATCGCTTCGCGCGTGAGCTGCGCGGTGATGCGGATAATCATGAGGGATACAAAGATGGCGGCGACCGGGTCGGCATAGCGCAGCCAGTCAATGTGGAAATAAGCTCCTACCCACGTAGCCAGCAACCCCAGCAGGACCGCAAGCGTAGCCCAGATATCCGACGCGAAGTGGAATGCATCAGTGGCGAGTGCCGGCGAACCAGTTTGCTCGGCCACGCGGCGCAATTCCCGTGAACGCCAGAAGTCAACGGCGATTGAAGTCAACAATACAAGCACGGGCCAGACGGAGTATCGGAGTTCAAAGGTGTTGTGCCTGATCCTTTGAATCGCCTCCCAGATGATCCAGACGCAGGAGATGGCCATGAGTCCGGCTTCGAAAAAAGCGGAAAGGTTTTCGACTTTTCCGTGGCCGTAGGTATGGTCTTCGTCGGCCGGCTTATCGGAAACGCGAACCGAGAAGAAAGTAATCCCTGCTCCCGCAAGGTCCAGCCCCGAGTGTGCCGCGTCCGACAAGACGCCCAATGAACCGGAAATCAGGCCCGCTGCGAGCTTCAGAGCAGTCATGCAAGTGGCTGCGAGCATCGACTGCAATGCGACACGCCGCTTCAGCGCCGAGTTGTCGATCGGGCTTGCTACGGCGCGGCTTGGTACGGCGGAGTTCATTGCGACTCCTAGAGTACAGGCGAGCGCACTGCCGTGTACAACCCGGCGATTCCAAAGGTGTAAGGTTGCCAATTGCAGTTGGAATATCCGGTTTTCTTCATCATCGCGAGCAACTCGGGCGGGGTGGGGAACGCGCCGACCGAAGCGGGCAGATAGCTATAGGGACCCTCGGTGCCGCAGATGAGACGTCCGATGGTCGGCAATACGCGGCGAAAGTAAAGCGCGTAGATCTTGCCGATGAGGCCGCCGGGCTCGCTGAACTCGAGGATGCCGAGTTGACCGCCCGGCTTCAGGACGCGATGGAACTCGCGCAGTCCGGCTTCGTAGTTGGCCAGATTGCGGAAGCCGAACGAAGTGACGATCAGATCGAGTGACTCCGAGCGAACCGGGAGATGCAGGGCGTCGGCTTCCAGAGCGAATTGCGACGGGGCGGTTCGGGTTGGTTGTAGCGAATTTCTGCGCACCTCTGCGCAACATGCCATGCGCAAAATCTGCGGCGAGGATGGGGCGCGCGGCCGCAGGACGGTGCTTCAGCAGGGCCATGGTCAAGTCGCCGGTGCCGCAGCAGATGTCGAGCACTGCGGCATTCGGATCGGCTAATACGGAGCGAAAGCTCGATGCGGTGCGGCGCCACCACAGGCGGTCGATATTCGCCGAGAGAACGTGATTGAGCAAGTCGTAGCGCGGAGCGATGGCGTTGAACATCTGCTGCACGGCTTCGGCGGCATGGGACTCGTCCTGAGCACCGATCGGCTTGGCGCCTGTCGTTGGCATCGGCCTCACGCGCGTGGCTCTTTGGCTTGCGAAAGCATGTAGGTGACCGCCGCGTGAAGTTCTGAAGTTGCGAGGTCTTCGATCACACCGGCATCGCCGATGCCGATTGGCAGTACAAATCGCCGCACACCGCTTACGTTCTTCTTGTCGCTGCCGGTCGCCGCAATCAGTTTGGGTACACGGAGTTTGAGTGCCGGCAGTGGACCATAGAGATGAATCAGGCTCTCGAGACGCGCCGCTTGAGCGCCGGTGATACTGCGGCGGCGATGCGCCACATACAAGGCTGCAATCATGCCCCATCCCACCGCTTCGCCATGGAGCAAGGCCTTGTAGCGCGTCACCTGCTCGATTGCGTGGCCAACGGTGTGGCCGAGATTCAGAATCATGCGCAGACCGTTCTCGCGCTCATCGCGATTTACGACTCCCGCTTTCATGCGGATCGAGGCAGCGATTACCTTCTCCAGCGCCTTGGGATCGCGGCCAAGCACTTCGTCGGCGTGTTCTTCCATGAAGCGCACCAGCGAGCGATCGCGAATGATGCCGGCCTTGACGCTTTCCATCAAGCCTGCGTGCAGTTCGCGATCGGGAAGTGTCCCGAGCACATCGATGTCAGCGAAGACTGCGACTGGATGATGAAAGCTGCCGACGAGGTTCTTGCCCTCGGGAAGATTCACGCCGGTCTTGCCGCCCACCGACGAATCGACCTGGGCGAGGAATGTTGTGGGCACCTGCACGTAGCGGATTCCGCGCATGAAGATTGCGGCCAGGAATCCGCCAACGTCGCCTACAATTCCGCCGCCAAAGGCAATCAACAGCGATCCGCGATCGCCACCCGCCGCGACCATCTGGCGCAGCAGGCGATCGACGCTCTGCATTGTCTTGTGCTTTTCGCCGGGGGAGAGGAACAAGGTTATTGGAGGCTCGGAAAATGACTTAAGGAACAGATCACCCCACAGAGCCCAGATTTCAGGCGAAGTGAGCACAAAAACGCGGGGCGGCAATTTTCCAGCCACGCGCTGAATGCGCGATGCGAGCGAACCGATGAGTCCGCTGCCGATTATTACGTCGTATTTTGCCGAAGGTGTATCGACTCGAATGGTTTGCACGTTATTTCCATCCTAACGGAATCAAGCGCATGCATTCCGGCTTCAAGATCGAGTATGCCTGTTGGTAAACTGGTAAACATGCGTATTGGTGTTGATTTTGGAACGACCCGCGTTGTAGTCGCGGCTGTGGATCGTGGCAATTATCCCCTGGTATATTTTGAAACTCCCGATGGACAAATGCGTGACTGGTTTCCGCCGGCTGTTGCGGCGAAGGGAATTGAACGAGTTTATGGCTGGGAAGCCATTGCGGTGCAGGACGAAAAGGACTGGACTTTACTTCGTTCGCCCAAGCGTTTATTAAGAACCGCCGGACCGAAGACGAAGGTAAAGGTCGGCGATCAGACGATCCCACTGCAGCAGTTGATGGCAGAGATGATGGCTGCGTTGCGTGTGCAACTTCTTGAACACTCGAACCTCGGCGCGGAGGCGAACGAAGGACTCGAAGTGATGCTTGGGGTTCCGGCCAACGCCAACAGCAATCAGCGTTTTCTAACCGAGGAGGCAGCAAATGCGGGCGGTTTCACTGTGCTCGGGTTGATGAATGAGCCATCGGCTGCCGCGATTGAATACGCCTATCGCAACAGCGCCGAGCGGAAGCACCGTGCCGGTGGAAGCCTGCTGGTTTATGACCTTGGCGGTGGCACGTTTGATGTTTCGCTTCTGACGCTGGGCGCGACGGAACACACGGTCGAGGCTTCTGATGGATTGCCTCAGGTGGGTGGGGATGACTTCGACGAGATACTCGCGGACCTCGCGCTGGAACAGGCGAAGTTGCCCACGCCGCTCACGACCGCAGAACGACGCGTGCTCCTGGATGAGTGCCGCGAGAAAAAAGAAAGCCTAAGTCCAAACACGCGAAAGATCAGTATCGACCTGGAGAGGGTGCGTCCTGAACTGGAGCAGGTGACGTTCCCCGTTGACCAGTATTACGAGCGCTGCCGGCCGATCATTGAGTCAACGCGGGAGATAGTTGAAAAGCTGCTCGCAGCCCACCCTGATGCCCAACTCGATACGTTATACGTGACGGGTGGGGGATCGGAACTTCCGCCGGTAGCGCGCGTGCTGAAGGAGAGCTTCGGGCGCAAAGTGCGCCGCTCCGCATACATGCGGTCAGCCAGTGCTGTTGGTCTTGCGATCCGCGCGTCTTCGGGCTCCGAGCGGTTGCACGAGCAATTCAATCAGAACTTTGGGATCTGGCGCGAAGCAGAATCGGGCCGCGCGATTGTCTTCGACCTGATCTTTCCACGCGGCATGCATTTGCCCGAGCCGGACGAGCCAGCTCTGCGGCTCGAGCGCACCTATCGGCCAGCCCACAACGTTGGTCATTTTCGGTATCTCGAGTGTTCAAGGCTGGATGAGCACGGGCAGCCTATCGGCGAAATCACCAACTGGGAGCAGATTCAGTTTCCATTTGATTCCCGGCTCTCAAATTGCGCAGACCTTTCAACGGTTTCTGTGGAGTCCATGACAGCCGAGAATGGATTGCTTGCCCGCGAGGAATATACGTGTGACTCGAGCGGTAACCTGCGAGTGACGATTTCTGCGCTTCCGTCAGGAAACACGCGCGCATATGACATCGGCCAGTTGGCCTCGCAGTGATTTCGGTTTTGTGAAGGCTCGCAATGAGTCCCGGACTCATTGTGGGTGAGACCGTTGCGTATTCTGCCGAATGCGCTCTGAATGATAGGCTCGGATTCGATGGCTTTGGCATCTTCTGTGGACTACCTGGTGATGGGTGCTGGCGTGGCTGGGCTGCGCGCAGCTATTGAACTGGCCGATCACGGGGAAGTTCTTGTTATCACGAAAGAATCGCTCGGCGAATCGAACACCCACTATGCCCAGGGCGGTATCGCTGTCGCCGAGGCTGAGGATCAGGACGACCTCAAGCTGCATTTTGAAGACACCATTTCCGCCGGCGATGGTCTCGTATACGGACCTGCCGCGCAGGTTCTGGTGGCCGAAGGGCCCGAGCGCGTGGCTGAACTCATCGAGTGGGGCACTCGATTTGATAGTGCTTCCGGCCGGCTGTTGAGAACGCGCGAGGGAGCGCATTCGCGGCCGCGTATTCTCCACGCAAATGGCGACGCTACGGGTGCAGAGATCAGTCGATCGCTTGTGGCTCATGCACATGCGCATCCGCGAATAAAGTTTGCCGAGTGGACGATGGTCACGAAGCTGCTGATGGCAGATGACCGCGTGATCGGTGCGGAACTGGCTTGGGCAAAGGGCGCTGGCGATGAAATCGAGGATCGGAAGGGGATCGGCGCTGGCTCAGTCCTCATCGCATCGGGCGGCGCTGGCCAGGTGTATAGCGACACTACGAACCCAGACGTTGCCACGGGAGATGGGCTCGCACTGGCTCTCGATGCCGGTGCCGAACTCGCCGACATGGAGTTTTACCAGTTCCATCCCACTGCGTTCTCGCTGGCGGGCGCGCCTCGTTTTCTGATCTCTGAGGCGCTGCGCGGGGAAGGAGCTTACCTCCGCAACGACCGTGGGGAACGCTTCATGGAGCGCTACCATCCGCTTCTCGAATTAGCGCCGCGCGATGTAGTCGCCCGCGCCATTACGCGCGAGGGGCTAGGAGAATCCGGAGCGACGCGCCCGGTCTATCTCGACATGCGGCATGTGAAGGGAATCGATCTGAAGCAGAGATTTCCTGGGATCAGCCGGTTCCTGGCGATCTATTCGCTTGAGCTTGGGCGAGACCTGATTCCTGTGCGGCCGGCCGCGCATTACCTAATGGGCGGTATCCGCACGGAGCTGACGGGTCGGACGACGGTGCGAGGGCTTTATGCGGCTGGCGAAGTGGCTTGCACGGGCGTGCATGGTGCTAATCGCTTGGCCTCGAATTCCTTGCTTGAGGGATTGGTCTTTGGCGCGCGAGCCGCGCAGGCAATGGTGGAAGATCATGTGGCGCCTTTGCCGGTTGACTTCCAACTTCCCGCGAGCTTGCCGCTGGACGTCAGCGATGCAGCGCTCGTTGCGGTGCATGTCCGAGCTTTGCGGCGTGCAATGTGGACGGATGGCGGACTGCTCCGTTCCGCAACTACTTTGGATCGCGGACTCCGCGCGCAGGCGGAATGCGAAGACAGACTGGCGCCCTTTCTGAAGGGGGACCAGAGAAGCCGTCAGCTCTTCGAAGCTCAATGCATGGCGCGTGTAGCTCGTGGGATCTTAAGCTCGGCGGTTGCACGGGAAGAGAGCCGCGGAGCTCACTTTCGCGGCGACTTTCCGCACCGCAATGATGAGCGGTTTCAGAAGCACTCAATCTACGGGAGTGATGGAAGTGTAGTGTTCGAATCCTGGTGAAACGGAATCAGGGCTAGGAATGCTTTCCTGCCGTTGTAGGGGCGGGCTTGTTGCCCGCGATATACGAAACGACTGCGCATATCGCAAGAATTGCCCCCATCACCGCCAACGAGATCGTAATGGGCAGCTCGAGCCAGCGAGAGGCCAGCATCTTGAAGGCGATAAACATCAGCATGGCGCCAAGGCCATAGTGCAGGTAGCGCAGGCGGTCGAGCAATGCAGCGAGCGCAAAGTAGAGCGAGCGCAGCCCAAGAATTGCCGCGATGTTTGAGGTGTAGACGACGAAAGGGTCGCGGGAGACAGCCAGCACGGCGGGAATGGAATCCACGGCGAACAAGACGTCAGTGACTTCGACGGCGAGGATAACCGGGAGCAGAGAACCCTTTGCGGGCTGCAGGCGGCGAATCCACATGGGTATGACTGCGTTTGCGGAGCCGCCGCGGAAAAGCCTATATGCCGCGTAGAGCAGGAAGAGACCGAAGATCCAGCTGATCCAGTCGAATCGGTCGATCAATGAGACGCCCATCGCGATAAACAGCGCGCGCAAAATCACTGCACCTCCGACTCCCCACAGGAGGGCCGTGTGCTGGCGCTTCTGACTAATGCGGAATCCTTCAAAGAGAACCATGAATACGAAGAGATTATCGATACTCAGCGAGGTCTCGATGGCATAGCCTGCCACGAATTCGAGTGCATTGTGCCGGCTCTGCCCGACTGCCATCCAGATTGCGAATACAGCCGTAGCTAAAACAAGAACCGCCGTCCATAACCATGCTGTCGCCTGGGTGCGTGGTTGGTCTCGACGATTTGCAGGCAGGAAGGCATCCACCAGAAGCAGTGTGAGGACTGCACCGTGAAATCCAATCCACCATCCCCAGGACGCGCCAGCGATCATTGTGTGAGTACGACTACAGCCTTTCGTAAGGGATGGGATGGAGCGTCGGAGATCAGCGCTGGCCAATCAGCGCAGATCGATTAGCTTTATGGTTTCCATGAACACGTCGCCGTCGACAGCGAGGCTGTGGGCGCTGACCTTGTCCATGGTGTCCTGCGCGGTGTGGTGGTAGCTGTTGTTTGGTCCGTAGTCGAGATCGATGATGTCGATTGCGGGCACATTACGCTGCACGAAGGGGAGATGGTCGTCGTCGACCGGCTCTTCGTTCTGGAAGAAGTAGTGCTCGTAGCCGAATTTCTTTGCGGCTTTGCGCACCGCGTCCACAAGCCATCCCGTAGAGCGCGTTTCGCGCTGAATGTTCAGGTCCTTGTCGCCTATCATGTCGGCCAGGATGAAGGCCTTGATGCGGCCCAGTGTACCGTCGCCGCCCCATTTTGCGGCAAGGTGGCGGCTTCCGTAGGTCGAGTCAGACGCGGACCACTTCTGAAAGGCTTCTTCACCGTCGAAGAAGACCAGCCACACTGAGTAGCCATCAAGTTTCTTGCCGCGCAACTGATCCGCAATTGCCATCAGCAGGCCCGTTGTGGCCGCGCCGTCGTTGGCGCCTACGAAATTGATGCTACGCAGCGGATAGTTCGTCTCGTAGTGAGTGCCCAGAACGATCACGCCATCCTTTTTGCCTGGAAAGCGCACGATGAAGTTGTGCAGAGTGACCGGGCCGATGGCGGTATTTGCGGTGAACGTGTCTTCTTCAAGCTGATCGTGCTTGAACTGATTGCGGATGAATTCTTCCGCCTTTACATGGCCCGGGCCGGTGGGCCAGCGCGGACCAATCGCGGCGAATGAGCGGGCGTATTCATAGGCTTTGCCGCCGTTGAAGTGTTGTTGGGCCGGCAGAACGAGAGGAATGAACACGACAGCCAGCGCCGCAATCATTCGCCAGATTCGTGCTCTCCAGCGATGCTGAAAGACGAAAGCAGATCCTTCGCTCCGCTTACCCCACTGCGTGGGGCCCCAAGCTGCTCCGCTCAGGATGACACGGGCCTGGGTGGTCTGCGCTTTCCCAGTTCTCAACCACTTTGGCGACGCACCCAGGGGGTACCAGCTCAAAATCGAGACATGGGGCAGCCGAGGGTTAGTCGTCATGCTCGCGCATGACGCGCGGATCATACAGCGGCCTCTTTGGCCTTTTTGCGCGAGGGATGAACCCACCATGCAACTCCGATTCCAATTAAATAGAGGGCAAGCATGGGGACCGCGTAGATGCACATGGTCCATGGATCGGGGCTGGGGCAGATGATGGCAGCAATGATGAAGACGGCGAGAATAGCGTAGCGGATGTTCTTCCAGAGGAACTTCGGACTGACGATTCCGAACATGGCAAGGAAGAAGATGAGGATCGGCAGTTCGAAGCTGATACCGAGGCCGAGGATGATCGATCGGAAGAAGCCGGTGTAGTCCTCGATGGTGACCATCGACGTGAAGTTGTGTCCGAAGTCGACGATCAGGATTTTGAGCGCGCCCGGCAGCACGTAGAAATAACCGAACGCCGCACCACCCAGGAACAGGCCGACAGTAGCCGCCATAAACGGCACTACGAAGCGCCGTTCGCGCTGATAAAGGCCCGGGGCGATGAACAACCAAACCTGATAAAGAATGAACGGTGAAGAGAGAATCGCACCGGCGACGAGCGCAACCTGCAGGTCAAGATTCAACGGGTCCATGGGGTGGGTGAAGACCATGGATTTGCCAATGCGATTCAAGGGCGCCTGGATGAAGCCGACCAACCGGTCGCGGAAAAACCACGAGACAAAGAAGCCAATCGAAAGATAAATTGCCGAGTGCACGATGCGCTTGCGCAGTTCATCGAGATGCTCCATCAGGCTCATGCCTGGGAGTTCCGCGCGTTCTGATACCGCCGCTCGCGCCTTTCCGATTGCTTCGACGGCATCAACCATGCTGGTTCAGGGCCTCCGCGGGATCCGGGGAGAGGGTCCCGTTTGGTGCGGATTCAACGGCCTTCGTATCGGTTTGAATCGGCGCCGTTTCAGCAGACTCTGCCGGAGTTTCCAAATCTGGTTCTGAAGTGTGTCCCGGCCGTGGGGCTGCGACGGTCTCGCCGATCGAGGGCGGCATGATGCGTGGAACAGTCTCCTCGGTTGTCGTCGCGGGAGTTTCAGGCGGGTACTGGGCCGGATAAGTGCCTTCGCCGGGATAAGGCGATGCGACAGCTTGCGCAGGCGCAGGAGGGTCAGCGGAAACTGATGCTTGTTCGGTCGCGGCCAGAGCTGCCAGGGACCTCTGCCGCTCCTCTTCCTTCTTGCGGCGGTCGGCTTCTTCGGAGAGACGTAACTCCTCTTCCATCTGAAACTTGAAGTCGTTGGAGGCCTTGCGGAATTCATACATCAGCTTGCCGATCTGGCGGCCGATCTGGGGCAGGCGCCTCGGGCCGAAGACGACGAGCGCCATCACCATCAGGATGAGGGTATCGGTCATCCCCAATGTGCCGAGCAGGATTGGCGGGTGTGCGCCCATGAAGGCTAATGATAACTGCCCGTGCTCCGCACTCACAAACGCTGGTTCGAGAAGCCCCGTTCCATCAGCACAATGGAGTGTGGAGTTGCGCAAGCTTTTTGATAAAATCAATTCGGTGGGAGCGATATTTGCGGACTCGATTTGCTGAGTCCGATTGAAGTCCATCGCATCCACTCTAAAGAGGGTTGCAACATCCCCGTGGGTGGGGTCGCCAGCAGGCGTCAGCGCATCCACTGCAGCCGTTCGGTGCTTTCAACATCCCCGTTCGCCGGTTTTTTTGATGACTGGGCGGACTGAAGGCGGACAAGGTGAATTTGATTATCGACGAAGAAACGGCGGTCTCGCCGGAGACCGGCATTGCCTGCAGTCTCGAAAACTACCTGGCACTCCCAGACAACAGCATGGACGAACGGATCGCGACAGCTCGACAACGCCTGGGCGCGACAACCATTCTGCTGGGCCACCATTATCAGCGCGACGAGGTGATTCGCTTCGCCGACTTCACTGGCGACAGCTACAAGCTTTCGAAGATTGCTGCCGAGACGGACGCCAAGTACATCGTGTTCTGCGGTGTTCACTTCATGGCGGAGAGCGCCGATGTGCTCGGGCGCGATGAACAGCAGGTCATCCTGCCGGATCTGAACGCCGGGTGCTCAATGGCAGACATGGCGGAGATTTCGCAGGTGGAAGCTTGCTGGGAAGCGCTCGAGAGGCTCGGATTGACGGCGGACATTATCCCGCTGACCTACATGAACTCGACAGCCGCGATTAAAGCGTTTTGCGGCGAGCGTGGCGGGCTGGTTTGCACTTCTTCCAATTGCCGTGCCGCCTTTGAGTGGGCTTTCGCGCGTGGCAAGCGCATTCTCTTTCTTCCTGACCAGCACCTCGGCCGCAACACGGGCTATGCGATGGGAATTCCACTGGAGCAGATGGTGGTGTGGGATCCGTGGGCTCTGCAAGGCGGTCAGTCCGCGTCAGATTTGGCCGGTAGCCGGATTCTGCTCTGGAAGGGGCATTGCTCCGTTCACCAGCGATTCCTGCCGAGCCATGTGGATGAGATACGCGCCAAGCACCCGGGCATCCAGGTGATCGTGCATCCTGAGTGCCGCTGGGAGGTTTGCCAGAAGGCGGACGCGCTAGGCTCGACGGAGCGGCTGATCAAGATTGTTGAAGATGCTCCGCCGGAGACCACCTTCGCCATCGGTACGGAGATTCATTTGGTGAATCGCCTCGCGCATCGTTTCGCTGCGCAGGGCAAGCGCATCCTGAGCCTCGACGATCACGGGTGCCTTTGCACCACGATGTACCGCATCAGCCCGCAGCACCTGGCGTGGGCGCTCGAAAACCTGGTGGAGGGACGTGTCGTCAACCAAATCAAGGTACGTTCCAGCGTTAAGCAATGGGCACGCGTGGCGCTCAACCGGATGCTTGAGATTGGGTGATTAGTCATACTTAGCGCGACCGGTCCGGAAATCAACCTCATGTGAGGCGAATCCTGATGGTCGCGTCAAGTTGGCCAGGTTGATCATCTTTGATGAAGCGGCAAGCTCCGTTACCCCGGTTACTCAAGTTGCTGGTGGAGTGACCGCATCCGTCGTATGCTAGTCGTAGAAATCAAAATGAAGACGTTCACCATTGACGAAGCACAATCCCTACTTCCGTTGCTGGAGTCGCTGTTGAAGCGAGCCACAGAAGGGAAGCGCGCGGCGCAGGAGATCGAGTCGCAGCTTGCCGAATTGGGCAGGCGTATCTACCTGGCCGGAGGCATGCGAGTGAATGTCGAAGATGTTGGCCGTCAGCGCACGGCGATAGAAGCTCACCTGGAGACAGTTCGCGAGAGCATTGCCGAGATCGATGCGATCGGTGTGCAGGTGAAGGACGTCGATACGGGTCTTCTCGACTTTCCCTGCCGTGTGGATGACCAGGTTGTCTTGCTGTGCTGGCGCATGGGCGAGACGACCATCGAGCACTGGCATACCATCGAGGACGGCTTCAAAGGCCGCAAGCCTGTGGATGAGCGGTTCCGGCGTCGTTCGAACTCGAGCAATCGGCCCAACTAATCCCAGCCCCGTCGCTGTAAACTGACAACCTCTATGTACGTTTCCGAGCAAGAGGTTCGCGCAGTTCTTAAGTATGAAGTCCTGATCCCTGCCATCCGCCAGGCGCTGATTGATTACTCTGCCGGACGTGTGAATCAGCCGCCGCGTATGATCCTTCGCGCAGGCAATGCGGACGATCATCGCAACGGCTGGTTCGGTGTGATGCCGGTTGTTGCTGGCGATGTAATGGGTGTAAAGACCGTCACGTTCTACGCCGGCAACGATGAACTCGGTCTGCACACGCACATGGCAATCATTGAACTCATCAACCGCGCGACGGGAGAGCCGCTGGCGTTGATGGATGGTCGCCTGATTACCGAGATGCGCACGGCGGCTGTCTCCGCCGCAGCCTTCTCCGGAATTGCGCCATTGCACTTCGAGTCTGCACCTACGAGCTTTGGCATCATCGGTTCAGGAGTACAGGCCCGGGCACATATCGAAGCACTGAGATATGTATGGCCCGAGATACGGGATGTTCGCATTTCAAGTCGCAATGCGGCAAACGCGGCTCGTCTTGCCGATGAGATGGATGCGCGCGCCGTTACCCCCAAAGAAGCCGCCGCAGCCGACGTTGTTCTTACGGCCACAACCTCGCAGGTCCCCGTGCTACAGGGGAGGTGGCTGAAGAAAAACGCGCTTGTCATCGCCGTCGGTGCAAGCGGCGCGAGTTTGCGCGAACTGGATGATGAAGCCATGCTTTCCAGCTACGTTATTGCGGAAGGAAGATCATGTGTCGAGCGCGAATCGGGCGATGTGATTCTCTCCGGCGCGAAGGTGCAGGCCGAAATCGGAGAAGTTCTGTCTACTCCGTCCACCGCAAAGATTCCGCGTGATCAACGAGTAGTTTTCAAGACAGTTGGAATGGCAATCGAAGATGTCACAGCCGCGCGTCTCGTGTGGCAATCAATTCAACCGGCTGCGATTCACTAATTGCGACATTATGCAATTCGAAGGTTAGCCTTCTAGCCCGACGTCCGCGGTTGCGGTCATTCCCTGCTCAGACGCGATGCTTTCCTGGTCGGCTCGGAGGAAGAAGCTGAGAATCACGGCGCCAAATGCCACTCCCGCGAGACAGACGATAAACCGCGGCAGATAGGCCCCGGCACGGTCATACATGTGTCCAATCCAAAGAGGCCCCGTGGCGCCGCCGATGGCGTAAGCCGTCCAGGTAAGGCCATACAACACGGAGAAATGCCTGCGGCCAAAGTAGCGCGCGAGCAGATAGGGCCCCACATCGGCCTCACTCCCCAGCCCCACGCCAAGGATCGCCGCACCCAACAGACTCGTCCATGGGCTACTGGCGAAAGCAAGGATCAACATGCCCGCAGCCGACAAGGCGAGAACGAGAGACTGAATCCGTTCCGGAGAGAAGCGATCGATGGCAAACCCGATTCCGAGCCGGCCAATAATTCCCGCTCCTCCGCGGACCGACAAGGCCAGAGCCGCAGTGGCAGCAAGCACACCGTGCTGAGTCAGGATGGGAGCAAGGTTCGTCACCAGGCCGTTTTCGCTGAATGCTGAGAGGATGGTGATAAAGGCGAGTATCCAAAAGGCGGCAGTACGCAATGCAGCCGCAACTGTCATGCCCGTGTCGGCGCGATGATCTGAACGAACGATTGACGCTTCGGGGCGGTTGCGCACGAGCATAGCGGTGAGTGGAAAGCCCAGAAGCGCGATGCCACCTAAAAGCAGAAAAGCGCTGCGCCACCCGTGATGCTCGATCATCCACTGAGTGAGAGGCGGAATCAGCATGGAGCCAACTCCGCTTCCGCTAAGCAGCAGGGCCAGCGCAAAGCCTCGGTGGGTTGTGAACCAGGTAAGGACCGTGCGCGTATACGCGAATTGTGCAGTGGCGTTTGCAACAAGCCCGATTACGAAGAATGTGACGTAGAACTGAACGATATGCGGGGTTAGCCGGCTGAGCGTGGCAAGCCCGAAGGCGAAAACCAGAATTCCGGGAAGGATGATGCGGCGCGGTGGAAATCGATCAAGCAAAAGACCGATCAGAGGCGAGACAAGTGCAACCGTAATGGCGGCTAGCGCGAATGCACCGCCCATCGCTTCCCGCTTCCAGCCGAAGGTTGCATGCAATGGGTCGAGGAACAAGCTAAACGTGTACGGAACGATTGGTGAAAAGCTTACCATCACGCCAGTAAATGCGGCGGCAAGAACACCCCAGCCGGGATATTGAATCGTGGTCTCTTCATCTAAACGCTGGGGATTCGTTTTCATTGATTACCAATGCGTCGAGCCATTGTAGTGAGAAGCCTTGGCCGAACCGACGGGCGCCTCCATGGACATCCGCAATACAAATGCCGCAGGATGCTGTTTCGACAAAACGGGGAATGCATTTATCAAAATCAACGTTCGATGCCGCAACATCTGCTTCTGTGAGGCAAATGTGTGGAGGACGGCGCCACTCGGCGCCGTTCGAGAGCCTCCAACTGTGGTACATCGGATGACAGTTCTGAACTCATATCTCAAATCTCTACTCGTGTACGCGCTGGATCACCGCTAAAACATGAACTTCAATGCAAACTGCATCTGGCGCGGAGTTCCCGCCGCAAGGATATGGTTGAATGTCGGCGAACTGATGTCGCAGTCAGGCAAAAAGAAGTTCGTGCGATTCAGGATGTTAAACAACTCCGCGCGGAACTGGAGCTGCTTCGATTCGGTCACCTTGAAATTCTTAAGGGTGGCGAAGTCCCAGTTGGCATACGCCGGACCGATATTCACGTTGCGGCCTTCCGTGCCAAACTGTCCCGCGTTGGCTGTGGGATCAAGTCGCTGTAGAGCGCCAGAGTTGAGCCATTCGCTAACCGTACGTGGCCCACTATTGGGGTTACCGACGAGGTTAGGCCGCTGGGCGGAGAATCCGGTGATCTCCGGCGCGCTGCCTTGCGCGGCAACATCATTCGAGTCGAAGACGGTGAACGGCGTGCCGCTCATCAACGTGGCGATGCCATTCAACTGCCATCCGCCCAACGCTGACTGGTACCAGTTCTGAGGATGGTTCCAGAACGGGAGTGCCCATACATAGCTCCCAACGAATCGGTGGCGCGCGTCGAAGAGCGACGGCCCACGCTCTGCTGCAAGATCGAACGGATTCTGGGCGAGATCGTTTTCGCCTGCCACTGGCTTTGCCGCCGATCCGGTTATGTTGAATGACGAAACATCGTCGATCGCCTTTGACCATGTGTACGACAGGAGGAATGACAGTCCGTGGCTGTATCGCTTGCGCAACGACGTTTCCAACGCGTTGTACGACGAATTGGCGATGCCAGCGATCTCGCCGGTAGAGGAATACTGGCAACTGCTCGGCTGATCGGCGAGCGTGCAGCCGGAATAAAGCCGTCGTTGATCGGCATTGCTGGAATTCGAAATTGGCTGGCCGTCCACGGTTCCAGGGACGAACACGGCTGGGTTCGCTTCGATAAAGCGCGGCAGGCGTGTCCCCTTGGTGCCGACGTATCCGATCTCGAACAGCCAATCATTCGCAAATGACTGTTGCAGGTTCAAGTCCCAGTCCTGCGTATAAGGAAGAGTCAACGTCGGCGCCAAAGTCAGGTTCGTGAGTGGATGGGTGAATGTCCCCGGGGCGGGGGGATTGCCGTTGAACGGATCCGCGAAGTTCGGCAGGCTCACCTGCGGTGTTCCCAGGTACGGAGGCGCGCTGATCGGCGCCTGCAAAGGGCCACCCTGTCCCGTGTAATAAGGCTCATAGAAGATTCCGTACGCCGCGGTCACCAGCGTTTTGCCATCACTACTCGGATCCCAGGCGATGCCAACGCGCGGCGCAAACGCCTTATAGTCCGTGGGGATCAGGCCGGCAGGAACTCCGGAATCGCCCGGATACAGCAAACCCGCCGGAGCGTCCGGCATGACCGTAGACTGCTTCCCCGGCTCAAACAGCGACACGCGATTTCGAAGCTCGGTGGACGGCAGAGGCAACTCGTAACGCAGTCCGGCATTGATCGTGAATCGCGGGGCGACCTTATACGTATCCTGCACGTACCCATTCGCATTGTTGCCGCGGATATTGCGCGAGAAATCGCCGATGCCTTGCAGGAAGACGACCGGCTGCCCTGTGAGGAAGCTGGCGAACGCATCGGTTACCGGGAATGGCGCGAATACGAAGAAGCCGTTGGTTGCGATCCCTTGCAGCACGTTGATTTGCTGATATTGATATCCGCCGCCAAACTTCAGCGCGTGCTTACCACGCACCCAACTCAGCGATCCAGAGAAATCGTAGACGTTTTCGTAGGTGTCGCGCGGGCCGGTAATCGGATTGCCGACCAGGGTATAGCCACTCACCTGGATGAACGGCGGTCCAGCGGAGACATCGAGACTCGGCGTGTATTGGAATCCAAGGCTTTCGGGTGACTGGTGGTTTTGAGCCTCGCCGTAGAGGAACTTGTTACGCAGAAACGAGAATCGCCCCACCGCAATGAGGCTTGGCGAAAAAGAGTGCGTATCTTGTGCGACAAAGCTCTGCGCGCGCTGGTTTTCTGCTACCGGGAAGCCCGGCACGCTGGCGCCCCCCGGCGATAACGGACTGAGCTGGGAGAGCTGGTAAAACATGTAGCTGAAGTTCAGCGTGTCGTGGGGATCGAGGTAATCGTCGACCTTGATGCCGAACTGATTCGTATCATTGGTTAAAGTCTGCGTTGTCGCGAACAGATTTGTACCGGCGTTCGGAAGCGGGAAGAAGGACAGCAGGTTGAGCGAAACCGGGTTGAACTGCTGCGACGGTACCACGTTGTTCGGGTATGGCGCATTGGCGAAGACGTTGAATAGCTGGTTCTGAGGGTTGTTGCAGAAGCCATGCGAAAAACCTTCAGGGCACAGTTCCGAGAAGTCGCCGCCACGCTCTTTTACCGATGGCACCGTAGTGAGCGCTGAGATGCCCTGGCTGTTGCGAAAGCCTTCATAGAATCCAAAAATGAATGCTTTATCCTTTTTGATCGGCCCGCCGGCGGCTGCGCCAAACTGGTTTTGCTTCAACGGCTCCTGCGTCTGCGCGAAATAGTTGGTCGCATCGAATGCGTCGTTGCGCAGGAACTCCCATAATGTCCCGTGAAGCTGGTTCGTGCCCGACCGGGTGATGACATTCGTCGTCGATCCCAGCGAGCCTCCGAACTCGGCGTTCGCGCTGTGCGTGATGATGCGGAACTCGCTGATCGCGTCCACCGGCGGCTTAAGGACGAATCCGCCGTCAACACCGTTGAAGTTGTTCGCGCCGTCGATGAGAAAGTTGTTTGATTCAGGTCGCTGGCCATTGACCGCATAAGCCTGTCCGTTGCGTAGCGAGCCGCCGGCTTCAGCGATGCCGGGCGTCAAGGGAACGACTCCAGGCTGCAACAGGCCAAGTTGCGCGAAGTTGCGTCCGTTCAGAGGCAGATCCTCCAGCTCTTGCTGTTGCACTACCTTGCCCATGCTGGTGACGGTGGGCTCAATCAGTTGAGCATCGGCGCTCACCACCACCTGCTGCTTTTCTGATCCGACCGCGAGATGAGGCGAGACCGAAGCCGTCTCGTTCACATTGAGCGTGATGCCATTCTGCACGTGCTCCTGGAATCCTGTCGCAGCGACCCGCAGGCTATAGTGTCCGACGGGTAGTTCCAGAAGAACGTAGTTCCCGTCGCGATCGGTGGTCGTGGTGCGCGACAGTCCCGTTTCTGCCTGCAGGGCAGTAACGGCGGCGCCACGAATGACGGCGCCGCTTGGGTCTGTAACGGTTCCGCGAATGTTTCCGGTGATCTGCTGTGCAGATAAGCTGATGCAAGAAAGTGCTAGAAATGCCAGCACACTGCGAACCATCTTCATGTTGTTTCGGCCTCTCCCAGAAGACTACAAACAGAGTGACGTCGTGGTTCGCGTGGAACCAGCGACATTGATGGCCTTGACGTATGCGCCACAAAACGGCCGGATCGTCAAAGGCTCCATGAGTTAGAGAATGCTGGCGGGAATCACCAGGAACAGAGCTCCGCGCGAGTCCGGGGGAAGAAATCGCGTGGAGCCTGTACGGATGAACGGTAGTCGGTCAGTCGATGCGCTGTCTTGGATCGGTCGATGGGTAGGTAACTCAATCCTTAGGTGGAGTCTCACCGTAATCGGTCAATGGCATCGCGCAAGATTTCGAGCGCGGCAACGATTCCAAAAAGGCGCCGGGATTTACAAGTCGCGATACCGGTTGAGCGAATCATCATCTTTGCGCGTCCTTCCTGCCAGATCGGAAAAACAGTAAATCCTTGTCCAAAGCTGAATTGGGCGGATACGCTGGAAGGCGTTACTCTTAGAGCTGACCAGTACATCGAATAAGGGCGGCGGGCGAAAGCTAACCATGATGGACGAAGGAGCGGCCATGAGGACTCGTTATTGGGCGTGTTTGGCGATTGCGGTTCTGTGCCTGGCGGGCTGCTCGGGATTTTGGGATAAGCCAGACTCGGGTGGCGGAGGAGGCAAGACGACCCTGACCAGCGGCGATATCTACGTGCTGAACAACGCGACCAGCCAGATGGTCGCCTTGTATGTCAACACCGGCACAATGACTGTTCTGCCGGGAAGCCCTTACACGCTCGCTGCTGCTCCGATCGCCATCGCGGTCGCACCCAATAACGCGTTTCTTTATGTCAGCACGGTCGGCGGCATTTTTCTTTACGCAGTGAATACTTCGACCGGCGAACTCACTTTAGGAAACTCCGGCCAGCCCATTTCGTCGGATCCTGCCACAAACATGCAGGTGGATGCGACCAATACGTGGCTCATTGAAGGTGTCTCGGCGACTCAGTATCTGAATGCAATTCATGTAAACGCGAGCGATGGCTCGCTTGCCTCCAACCAGGTCGAAAACGTGGTATTGCCGTCAACGACTTTCCAGCAAGTTGCAATCTCACCTAACGATGCATTCGTCCTAGCGGCCATGGGGTCTCAGGGGACGGCCGTCATACCATTCAATCCCAACAACGCCAATCCTTTCGGCACGGTGGGAAACATCCCCGTGAAGAACGCTACGGGCGCGGCATTGTCTGTAGCCTTCGATCCAATAGTTACGGGTTCAACGGCATCCCGGCTGTTCTATATCGGCGAAACGGTTGCTACCACCGGATCGAACACGGGCGGCCTCCGCGCTTTTAACTACGGCACACTTAAGGAGATCTCAGGTTCGCCGTTCGGGATTGGCGGGTTGGCACCTTATTCAATCCTGCCATTCTCAACCGGGAATTTCGTGTACGTGGTGAGCCGGCAGACGAGCAGCGGCCAAACCGGCGTGATTGCGGGCTTCTCAATCGCTGCAGCGAATAGCACCTTCACTCTTACGGAACTTGGAAGCACTTTCGCTACGGGAATCAATCCCCAGGCGATCGTTGAAGACAGCACCCACCAGTTCGTTTTTGCCGTAAACTTCGGCGGCAACCCTGACCTGACAGGTTATGTGATCGACACGACCAAGGCAGGCTATCTGGACCAGGTGACCTCCAACGCCACAGGGACCGCTCCAACCCAGGCTGGGGCCATGGCTGCGCTTCATTGAGGCGGCGCGCTGTTGCCCGGCTGCGCATTGCTGCTATCCTCAATTAGATCCTCCTGGCTGTGTCCACACGATTGCCAAATCATTTCGTCTTATCTATCTCTCGCTATGTGGCTGGATTTCCGGCGCTGCTTGTAGCGGGCTTCCTTCTCGTCGGCACAGGATGCAACCGCTTACACCACGAACGGCATGAGACCGTCTATGTCTCCGCTCGGCAAACTTACCTCAAAGATCGCATTGCAGCTGTATCCAACCGCGTCGGCGAAGTTGCGAATGGGCAACCACTCGAAGTCCTCGAACACGGACGCCGGTTTCTGAGGGTCAAGACCGAAAAGAACGAAATCGGCTGGATCGAAGAGCGAGCCGTCATCGATTCCCAAACTTACGACGGCTTTGCGCATCTTGGGACGGAGCATAAGCAGGATCCGGTGGTCGCGACGGGCGCAGTGCGCGACGACGTTTATCTGCACATTAGTCCAGGTCGCAAGACCGATCGCTTTTACATGCTTCTCGAGAGCGACAAGATCCAGATGCTGGTGCGCGCCTCAGTGCCGAAGGTAGCGCCCGGCTCTGCTTTGCCGGCAAAGCGTCCCGTAGAGGTGCCTGCGACTGCTTCCAAATCCGCTCCGCAAACGACCAAGGCACCCGGCGCCCAACCCTCGAAGCCGACATCCACAGAGTTGCCGACCTCAGAGCCGTCTGAGGAACCGGACCATCCCGAAATCCCGATGGAGGACTGGTGGCTGGTCCGCGATAGCCAGGGTCGTACCGGATGGTTGCTGGGCGGTCGCATCGATGTTGACGTGCCCGACGAGGTTGGGCAGTATGCCGAGGGCCAACGCATCGTGGGCGCCTATGTGCTCACACACGTCGCCGATTCCGAAGCTAATGTTCCCAATCACCAGGTTCCGGAATTCGTGACAGCCCTGAGTCCACCGAAGTCGGGGCTGCCTTTTGACTTCGACCAGATTCGCGTCTTTACCTGGAGCGTGAAGCGGCACCGGTACGAGACGGCATTCCGGATTCATCCCATCCAGGGATTTCTGCCGGTTCGCGTTTGGACGCAACCCGGGCAAAACGGAACCGAGCCAGTATTCAGCTTTCAGATTTCTAGTTCTCGCGATGTCGCCATCGATCCGGAGACCGGAATCACCAAGCCTGTAAATCCGCGCACGATCGTATACGCGATGCGCGACACACAGGTGCGACGCGTCGGCCCCGACATGGCTCCAATTCCCACATCGCATTTGCCGGGAGAAAAGCCAAAGTCCGGGAAAGCTGAGAAGAAAAAGCGCTAATAGCGCCCCACAGACGATCGGCGGGATTGCGAAACAGCATCGTCACTTCCGCTATTTGTTTCGTCCCACGCACAGACGTGCTGGTGTGAATCCCTCGATCGTCACGTCTGCTTCGCTCAATCCCGCCGCAGCGCACATTTGGCGCCAATCCTCCGGCACAAAGGCACGTTCGATGGAGACGGGGCCGTCATGCTGCACAAAAGCATGCAAACCAGCCAGCTTTGAAAACGCGTTGAGGAGGTGATAGGGAATGCGCGCTCGGGAAAGATCGTTGATGAACCAACCCAGGCGTGCATGCTCCTCCATCCACTTGAGAAAACGCACGACATCGCTCTTCACCAGATGGTGCGTGAAAAGCGAGCTGATGACGATGTCGATGGGTTCTCTGCTTTGGAAGTGAAAGACATCCGCGACCACCCATTCGATTCGGCTTGCGCTTGAGCTGGCTTGTGCCGCGATAGTGATTGTGTCCGGATTGAGATCGCACCCTGTCAATTGCACGCGAACCTCGCGCTCTTGTGCCCATTTTTCGATGCGACGCAAAGTGTCGCCGTAGCCGGAACCGACGTCGACGATATGCACCGGCGTACCGAGCTTGTGCAATTGAAGGGAATCAAGCCAGCGAAGGGTGGGCCTATAACCCAGAAACCAGCGATTCAGTTTTTCTAGATCTTTGAGGCACGCTCGCAACTCGTCGCGGCTACACGGCTCGTCCATCATTTCCGTCAGATCGGCGCGCTTACTGAAGTCGAGCGTGCTAGGCGGCATGGAAGAGCATAGTCTCCGCGGTCACTCCGGGGCCGAACGACATGGCGCAACCCTGCTGGCCAGAGCTCGCCGCGCGCATGATGCTTTGCAGCACAAACATCACCGTCGCTGAAGACATGTTGCCGAATTGCGCGAGAACCTCGCGCGATGGACGGAGAGAATCCTGATGCAACCCCAGTCCTTTTTCGACGGCATCGAGCACTGTTTTTCCCCCGGGGTGCACGGCCCAGAGATCAATCTCCAGCGGATTTTTGCCCGGAGTGATCTGGCCTCCTACCCCTCGCATCGCTTTGGAAATCTCCGTGGGAACCTGCCCAGAGAGGTGCATGTCAAATCCCATCTCACGAATTTTCCATGTGATGAGGTGACTCGTCTCCGGAATCCGCAGCGCGAGAAAGCTGTCGATGCCGAGGCCTACCGGCTTGGCGCTCACCAGGCAGGCTGCACAGCCATCGGCAAACAGGAGGAACGACAGCATCTGCTCCAGTTCAACCGTCTCCTGCAGGTGCAGCGTACAAAGCTCCAGGTTGAGGATCAGCACGACCGATTCCGGTTCGGATCGCACAATGTGATGGGCAGACTTGAGTGCATTAATTGCCGCATAGCAGCCCATGAACCCGATCATGGTTCGTTCTACAGAAGGATTCAAGCCGAGATGATTCACGATGTCGTAGTCGAGGCCCGGCGCGTAGAGCCCGGTACACGAAGTCACAATCACGTGGGTAACGCTTTGGCGATCCTCGTGGGTCAATCCCAGCTTGTTCAGGGCACAGACGGCCAACTGCGGCGCAAATTTTTCAAAGGCCTGCATGCGCCGGGCGGTACCGGGAAAGTTGCCTGTAGCGTAGAGGTCCTCGGCATCTCGCCACAATCCGTTGTCGCTTTCAATCGGCTGCAGAAATGAGTAACGGTGTTCAATTGCAGACATCCGGACCATGCGCTTGAAGAGAGATCGTGTGGTCCCTTCCGGCAACATGCCTTCGGCAAACGCGATGAAGGGACGGTGCACATCGTGCGGTGGCACCGATGTCGCGATCCGATTGATGTAGGCAGTTGTCACGGTATACCTCGGTGCGCAAAATAGCTGCTTTATACATTGTTAGATTCGTGCGGGCCCGGAAGTGTCATCCAAATGTAACGTCAATTTCAGCAGATCATCCAGCGCTCACAACCCTGTTTACGCCGTAAACATCTTCCGGGGGTGGAATTACCACTGTACGCCAGGATAGAGGCTTGGCCACCGATAAGCGTGAAACTGGTAGGCATTTGGGGTCGTCCCTTGCCAGATTACCTGTGTGGCCTGCGGATTCAGTTCCTGCACGATCGCACCCGTTGCAGCAGCACTGAAGTTTGCATGAATGTTGCCGTTCGGCAGGAGCTCTGCGTTGCCGCCAAAGAACGAGAAATAGCTTGGAGGCGGCTCATAGTGCTTTACCAATGTGGCGGTCATGGCTCCTTCGCTCAGTTCAAGAACGGGAACCGTTGAGTAGCAAGTCGGAACAGGCGGCTTGAGCGGTTGACACAGCACCGGCCCGCCCGGAAACATCCGATCGTTGCCGTTGTCCAACAAGCCGAGCCGAAACACGCCGGTCGTATTCGGCGAAAAGAAGCTTAGACCGTGTTGCGCATAGAACCAGTCAGTGGGATCAGTGCCACCCACAAGCTTGAAGTCACCGCCCTCTCCCAACCTCCACATCACGTTGCCGGAGCCCACGCCGTCGAGGAAATTGATCTTGATGATCCAGTTCTGGTGACGTATCGACAGGAGCAGATTGTGATCGTCGCTCGAGTACACCATATCGTTCGAGTGCGTCCAGTCTGGGAAGTTCATCGGATGACGGTTGATATCGAGATGATCGAAGGTGTTCCACACCCAGTCTGGATCGCCGTTTGCATCCACATCGACGATCGCATCGCCAATCACCGAGGTGGTTCCGGGATAACCGGGAAGATTGGTGTAGCTCTTGTTATAAGCCGCCAGCATCACCCAGTGGCCATTGGGCAACGCAATTACGCCATGATGAAAGCTCTTGAACGCGTATACATTGCCCGCTGGCATCGCGAAGGCTTGATGCCGCCAGTTTCTGATTCAGCGTGTCCATGGTGATCTCGCGAACCATATTTCCAGCAAGGTCGACTTCGCGAACGTCGTTCACCAGCCCCAGGGTTCCGTTTACCGTGGTCGAGGAAAGGTACGAAATCAACATCAACATATCCCCGTTCGGCAGAAGCTGGATTCCCTGGATCAGATCGACTAATGAACCGTGATAGAGATACGACCAGATCACGTTGCCCTGCAGATCGGTGGCATAAGCCTGGATCACGTTTGACGGGATAACCGTATTCCATATCTCGATGCCCGGCTGAGGCGTTCCACCATTCATCGCGGAAATCTGTATGGCCGGTGTTGGCGGCGGCGTTCCCGTGGTGCAGGTGTGATCAGCATCGGTATAGGTGGCGCCATTGTCGAGCGTAACCCTCGCGCGCATGTGGTAAAGCGTATCGCCCATCATGCCGGCTACCAGCACTTTCACGGGGCCGCCTTTCGTACCGCTCTGAACCTCCCACGTGATCAAGCCGTAGTCCGTGGTCTTTCCAAATTCGACCATCATCCTGCCGGATGAAGGAAGACTGAGCGAATACGCGGCAACGAGCGGACTTCCCGTGACGTCGGGGCACGACACTTGAGCGCCGGGCACAATGGCGGCCACGGCTGTCGCATAGTTTTGTTGCGGCGAAGAAACCAGCGCTGCCGTGACCGAGATGTTCTCGGTTTGAGTGATCACTGCCGGTGCCGTGTAGTTGCCCGCAGTGTCCACCTGGCCGGTTTGCGGTTTTCCTCCG
The DNA here is from genome assembly GCA_963738035.1 of uncultured Acidobacteriaceae bacterium. Taxonomy (GTDB): domain Bacteria; phylum Acidobacteriota; class Terriglobia; order Terriglobales; family Acidobacteriaceae; genus Telmatobacter. Next base: position 344,498 of record CAVTVB010000017.1, on the reverse strand, counting down.
ACTACGCCATTCACCAGCCACTCGATTTTTCCTCCCGTTGTGGACGTCGCGGTGAACTGAAACTTCTGTCCCTGTGAGAGTGCAATGTACGTTGGCGAAATGGTTACTGATCCCGCCCTGAGAAGGAGTGCCGGGCCCGCTAGGCAGAATCGCATTCGGGTTGATGAAGTATCCGCAGCCCGATAAGAAAGCCGCAAGGGCCAGGAGAAGAAGATGCGCGTAGCAAATCTCAACACGGCAAAGTAAATGCACTATCCGCCTGCGCAGGAGATAGCAGTCGACCTCGGGGGAAGTTCGCATCAGCCTCTTTCAAGCGAAACAGGCAAAGGATTCTCGAGCAAATAGAACGGGAAGAGCGCTGAAGCTATTGACGGGCGGAATGGGAAGAAGGGTGCTTATGGAGGGCGCTTTTTGAGGAGCCGGAGAAGATAGCTTAGTTCATGCGCGCTTGCGTAATTCGTGCTCGACAACGCGCATCATCTCCGATTCGGGAGCCGGCTTGCCGGTCCAGATTTCGAACTGACGCGCACCCTGCTGCACGAACATCTCGAGCCCGCTGACGACAGGGATGCCGCGCGACTTCGCAAGCTTCAGGAGAGGTGTTTCGAGCGGGTTATAGACCATGTCAAAGACGAGGCTCGCGTTCAGCTCATTTTCCGCGATGGGTAGCGCCTGCTTGGCTCCGGCCATACCACAAGGCGTGGCATTAATCATGACGTCAAAGCGCTGCTTCGCCAGCAAGTCATGCTTCAGGGACTTGGCCTTTGCCTGTCGAGCCAGAGTGACTGCGTGTTCGTGCGTCCGATTGACCACGAGCACTTCCGCGCCTTGCTCTACCAGCCCGAAGACAGCCGCTCGTGCGGCCCCTCCGGCTCCAAGCACAACCACGCGCGCGCCCTTGAGCTTCAAGCGGCGTTCCAGGGGCCGGACAACTCCGGCCACATCCGTGTTGAAGCCGTAGAGCTTTCCGTCGGCTCCCATGCGAAGCGTGTTGCAGGCGCCGATGCGAGCCGTGAGCGGATCCGTGTTGGCAAGATGCGGCAAGACTTCAGTCTTGAGCGGCATGGTGACGGCGCAGCCGGCCAGCGGAAGCTCCAACGCGAGCGTGAGAAGGTCCTGCACGGACTTCGTCTTCAGCGGCAGGAGGACGGCATTCACGATCTCCCGGCGGAAGGCCGTATTCTGCAGCAACGGCGAGAGCGAGTGGGTGATCGGATTGCCCGCAACGCCAAAGATACGGGTCGCCTGATCAATGTGCTCCAAACGATAGACATCGCGCAGCGTTTCAGCTTTCACCTGTCCCGGAGCTGTCTCGCCACCGTCGCACCAGGAAGCGAAGGTGAATGCTGCTCCGGCACGTGGTCCGAGGACGCGGCTTACGAGACCTTCTTCGCCCATGGCGATCCCCACGACCTGAGAGGCCAGCGAGCGATCTTCAATGAGCCGGAGCACCGCGAGATTGTCCGCAAGGGTGCGGGCAGTGGAGACTACTTTCACGAAATCCGGCTTGAAAACCTCGATACGATCCGCGGCCTGCTCAAGGCCCTTGGTGCGGATAAAGTCATGAAAGCTAATCAGTAAGGCTGCGCCAGCGGTCCGGAGCTTATTAACCTGGGCCGCTTTGGCTTCTTCCGCCGATTCCACTTCCAGATCAAGGATCTGGCATCCGGCCAGCGCCGCCTTGGTGAGGATTTCGAGCTGTACCGCTAGCGGTCCGTCAAATCCTCCGCCATGCGACTTACGCCGGCAGGTGGCAATCACGGTTGTGTCCCGATGCTCGCCGAGAAATTGCTTCAGATAAGACAGAGCATTGGCGGGCTTGGAAAGCGAATCCAAGCGCAACTCAATGAATTTAAAGTCTTTCGATACCGCCTCCGCGCGATCGAATAACTCTGCCGGAGAATTTCCTTGGACAGCCACGCACAATTTCCCAAGTCGCAGCCGTGGCGGCGCAGGGGCGGGGGTCGACATGGTGAGGGCCTGCGGCATTTTCGTTTAATTGACGCATCTTAGATGGCTTGGGTTTCGTATGCAACAGCAAGATAAGCCCTTTCGTAACTTTCTTCGGCATGAGCTGTCAGCTTTCGGCTGTCAATTCTGGGTCTTGTTGCCGCTGAATGGGTAGCCCGGATTAGCTCTTTCCTACTCTTCGCGCAGCGTGGTGGCAGGGTCGATCCGGGCGATTCTCAGAGCTGGAATGATCGCAGCCAGCAGGGTTACGGCAGCGAGCGTTCCTATCACCGCGAAAAGACTGGGTGCGTCGTAGACACCTACGCCGTAGACAACGCTGCGCATCATTCGCAGGGTGATGAAGCAGAGCGCGAGGCCAAGCGCCAGGCCGGCTCCGGCGGCGCAAATGCCAGAAGACGAGATATGCGTCATGGCCTGGCGGATGGTGGAACCGAGCGCGATGCGAATGCCGATCTCGCGGGTTCTCTGCGTTACCAGGCTGGCAACTAGCGCAAATATTCCCACGGCGCTGAGCAGGAGGGCCAGGGCCGCCATGGTGCTGAGCAGAGCCACCTCAATGCGTTGCATCGCCAGCGCTTTCGCCTGCAGATCGTTCATACGGTAAAAGCCGGAGAAGGGCAGGCCGGGAGCGGCGGAAGAAAGAGCGCGCTGCATCTGCTCGGTGAGATTATTGGCAGCTCCGCTGGTGCGCACGACCCAACTGGGCTGGAACCAGACATGGACGAAGAGCATGGGTGCGGCAACCTGAGCGGCGGGAATGTAGAGGGTTTCTTCGCTCTGGATGGGAGCGGTGGGGTTGAGGCCAGAGGTTAGCTGGATATCGGAGACAACGCCGACGATCACGAGGTTCTTGGCGAGCACGAGGCCAACCGGATTGAGACCTGGGAAGAACTTTCGCGCGAAAGTGGAGTTAATGATCGCGACCGGACGCGAGTTCGGTCCATCGGCACTATTAAAGGCGCGACCTCGGACGAGCGGCATCTGGAGCACGTCGAAAAAGCGCGGAGTGACATAAACGACATCGGTTCCGACGGACTTGCCGTTTTGCGGACCATCGTGGAGGACGACCCCGTCGTTGAGTGTGCGTTCGTAGGGCAGAGTTAATCCCACTGCAGCGGATTCGACACCCGGAATGCGCTGCATGGCGTCCACGCCGTCGCTCAAGAGCCGGCGAAACGCGACGGGGTCATGGTAGCGGGCGTCGTCAAGGGAGGCCTTGGCGGTCATTACGCCGTTGGGATTGAAACCGGGCGGCAGCGTCTCCAGATGTATCAGCGAACGGATGAGCAGGCCGGATCCCGCGAGAAGCATAACGGTGAGCGCGACCTCGCCGGCAATGAGAATCTGGCGTATGCGGAGGGACTGAACCGAAGAAGAGATGCGATTCGCGAGAGACGAGCGGAGGTCGATGCGGCTGGTGACGAATGCCGGCAGCATTCCAAATAGAACACTGGTGAAAAGAGTGATGCCTGCGGTAAATAGAAGTACACGAAGATCGAGCGGCACGCTCTCGACAGGCAGGAAGTCTTCGGGCAGGAGAGAGAGCAGTCCACGAAGAGCCGAGAAACCGATGCCGACGCCGGCGATTCCTCCGAGGCAGGCGATGAGCAGGTTTTCGATCCAGAGCTGGCGCAGGATCTGCCATGGTGAAGCGCCGAGAGCCAGGCGAGTGGCGATCTCGGGAAGACGCCGGGTCATGCGTACCAGGGTGAGTCCGGCGAGGTTGGCGCAGGCGATGAGCAGGATAAACCCGGCGGCAAGCATGAGGGCTATGGCACGGGGACGCAGCTCGGAAGTGACGCCCTTTTGAAAGGGCACCGTGTAGAACTGGATTTTGCTGCCGGGGTTTTTGCTTTCGATCTGCGCGATGCGCGCAGCCCAGGCGCGGTTGATTTCTGAATCGGCCTGCTGCCAGGTTGCCGAGTCCTTCAGGCGGAAGATGACTCCGAAGTTGGTGCCCTGCCCTTCGCCGTCGCGGCTGGGTTGCAGCGCCGTATAGAGGTCGGCATTCAGGGGGGTGGTTGCGCCCTCAGGAAGGATGCCGATGACGGTGTACGGCTCTCCTTTGAGGTGGATGGTCTGTCCGATCAGATTGCGTTCGGAACCGAAGTTGGTGTGCCAGAGGTTGTAGCTAAGGATGACGGCCTTCGGTCCTTTGGGGGCGTCTTCAGTGTTGGAGAAGGCACGCCCGACGGCGGGGTGGACGCCGAGCACGTCGAAGTAGCGCGCTGAAACGCGGCCTGCATGGACGTAGGCGATTTGCGAGCCGGCTTCCAGATTTGCACCGCCCGCCAGTGCAGCGTAGACAGCGGAGGTGAGCGAGGGCACGTTGTCGCGCAACTGTTCCCACTGGGTGCCGTCGATCCAGCGCAGCGCGTCGGAGGCGTCGGGGCCTTGTTCACGCTGAAAGAGGGTTCCGATCCGGTCGGGCTGCGGGTAGGGCAGGCTCTTCAGCATCAGTGCGTTCACAACCGAAAAGATCGCGGTGTTGGCGCCGATGGAAAGGGCCAGAGTGACGACGACGGTGAACGTAAAAGCGCGGTTGCGGCCCAACTGCCGGATCGCGAAACGAAGATTCTGTCCAAGAGAACTCATCGGTTAGGCCTCCAGTTTTGGGAACAACAGGGGAAAAGCTAAGAGAATCTTGAAGCAATCGTAATGCCAAAAAAGGCTTCGCGTAACGTGAATGGATTGTGAGATGACGTCTCGCTAAGGACCGTTCGGACTGCATCGCGCTGTCCAGTTACGAACAATCCGGACATAGCTATCTACGTCTTCACGGCTGCCGACAGTTCCAGAGTAGTGGATGGATTGCGGAACAGACATGTGGCGAACAGGGAGAGGAGATGCTACCGCGATTTCTGGCCGGCGTGTTCTTCGCAAACCACGGCGATGGCGCCAAGCTCCACAACGCAACCGAGCATGCGTGTGGCTATCTGCGGACAGCCTGGATAATCACAGAGGTATTCACTCAGGATCTCTTCGTGGCCGTCCGGGGTCTTGAGGCCCGTCTTTATGGTTACGAGAGGAATGGGAAGTCCCTCCAGGCCAGTTGCTTGTTTTTGTGAATCTATTTTGCGAATAACGGGTTGCTTGAGCAAGTAACTTTGGAGTGACCTCATGAGATGTCTAGACGAATGAATCTTCAGCATTGCCTGGATGACAACCCTTGATGCCGATGGGATCGATAAATGCTTCCAAAGCAAAGTATTTGTTGCGTATAGTGCGAGAAGCGGCTTTCCCTGCAATACAAGAGGTTCGGCAATGGCGCGACGTTCTCGTTGCTTCGTCCTATTCATGGCGGTTTGCGGGTTCGGCATTCTGTCTCAAGCTCAGCCTGCTGCTGCACCCATCGAACAGGTTCATCTGGGCGACAGCGTGGTAGCGCTGAACGGGCCATGGAAATTTACGATCGGCGATTCGCTGACTAATCCCGCAACCGGCAAGCCGTTTTGGTCGGAGCCGGGATTTGATGATTCGCGTTGGGAGACTGTCGATTTGACGCCGAGCGGAGCTGTCGATCCGATATCTGGATTGTCGGATTTCGTACCGGGCTGGACAGCAAGAGGTCATCGCGGCTATTGGGGCTACGCATGGTATCGGATTCATGTGCACGTGGAGACCAAGCCCGGAGTCAAGCTGGCAATTGCGGGACCCTCGAATGTGGATGACGCCTATCAGGCATTTTTCAATGGATCGCTGGTGGGGAGTTTCGGAGATTTTTCGCGCGCCAGGCCGGTGATCTATTACACGCAGCCCGTAATGCTGACTTTGCCTGACACATCGGACGATCGTGCCGTCGGGCAGAACTCACCAAACGGAGACGGGCAGGTGATCGCTTTTCGGTTTTGGATGGAAGCGAACACTCTCTTTCAGGGAGACGAAGTGGGCGGAATGCACGTCGCACCGCTGCTGGGACAGGCCGGTGCAGTCATGGCTCGACATCAGATGCGCTGGCTTGAACTTATTCGCTCGTACATTTTGTCGCCCATCCAGGCGTTTGTGTTTGGCCTCCTTGGCGTGGTCGCCTGCAGCTTGATGCTCTTCGATCGATCGGATCGAGTTTATCTCTGGATTGGAATGATCCTTCTCACCTCTTCGGTCAGCTACACGGTGCAGGCCGTCGGCTCGTGGACCGAGTGGATGGGGGCTCTACCCCTGACCATTTTCACAGACGTCATCATCGTTCCACTCACCTATGCGGGATGGGTGATGGTGTGGCGGGTTTGGTTTCGTTTGCGACAGCCCACCTGGATGCCATGGCTGCTCGCGGCGCTCGTAGCGCTGCTGATGCTTTCGAACGCGCTAGGCGACAACATCTTCTATAACTTCGTCTCGCAGCCTGTTAGCCATGTATTCCATCTAATCGCAATCGCAGTCAGAGTCGTTCTGGCAATTCTGATGCTGACAAATGTCTTCCTGGGCATTCGAGAGCAGGGACTGGAAGGCTGGCTGGTTCTGCCGCCTACGCTCTTTGCGGCAGTTGGAGGACTGCGCTCGGAGTTGTCATTGATGCACATTCAGCTTAACTGGCTCATTTTTGGTACAGAGATCACCCTGACTCAATTAGCGAGCCTGCTGCTGGTGGCCACGGTGGCAATCTTGCTGCTACGACGCTTGCTGACGTCGCTGAACATACAACGGCAGATGGCGCTGGATGTGCGGCAGGCGCAGGAAGTGCAGCAGGTGATTCTGCCGGAGGGCCGCACCACGTTGCCGGGCCTGGTGATTGAGAGCGAGTATCTGCCGGCGCGCGAAGTGGGCGGCGACTTCTTCCAGATCATTCCACACTCGACAGATGGGAGTTTGCTGATTGTGGCGGGAGACGTCACGGGCAAGGGACTGAAAGCGGGAATGCTGGTGGCGCTGCTGGTGGGTGCGATCCGCAGCACGGCGGAGTTGAACGCCCAGCCGGAGTTTGTGCTGCGAGCACTGAATCGTCGCTTGATGGGCCGCGGCGACGCGCAGGCAACATGCCTTGCGCTGCGAATTGATGCCGACGGACGTGTGACGCTGGCCAATGCAGGGCACATGCCGCCCTACTTGAATGGCAGGCCATTGGCGGTGGAAGGCACGCTGCCGCTGGGGATGAAAGAGGGCACCGATATCTCAGTCATGCGCTTTGATCTGAAAGAGCGCGATCGTCTTGTTCTGCTTTCCGATGGTGTTGCAGAGGCCACGGATGCGGATGGACATCTCTTCGGCTTCGAACGCGTGGAGGAACTGCTTCGCACCGCAGGCAGCGCCGCCGAGGTCGCCGGCGTAGCGCAAAGGTTCGGCCAGGCAGACGACATCAGCGTCATCTCGGTGACCCGGACTGCCACCGTGATGGAAGAAGCAGTCGCCTGAGCAAAGCGGCAGCAGAAACTGCAACCGGGCAGGATGTGGCAACCTAGATCTGGAGGTTGTCTTCATCATGCCTGTTGAAACCGTAGCTGCCGCTCAAGTGACCAACGATATTCATGCGTGGGAGGCAGGCGGAGCATCGTCTCCTGAAGCGCTTGCGGCCTGGGTAGGTGCGCGGCTTGCGGCGCATGAGGCTGCTCTCGCTGCGCTGCTCGCGGTGGAGGGTCCGCGTACCGTGGAAAACACGCTGCGGCTCTACGATGCGGCGATTGAACATCTGGCACTGGCTGGGGCGCAGGCTGGCGTGTTGAACTCTGTTGCCGCCGACAAGGCTGTTCGCGACCAGGCGCAGATGGAAGCACAGCGCGTGGCGATGGCAGGAAGCGCATTGAGCCTGAATCGCGGGGTGTACGACGCGATGGTGGCGATGGACCTGACGGACGCGAGCCCGGCGACTCGTCACTTTGTGGAACGAACGCTTCTGGGGTATCGGCTTGCCGGCGTCGATAAAGACAAGGAGACGCGCGATCGCATTCAGGCGCTGCACGAAAAGGCCACCATGGCGTCACTTGAATTCAGTCGCAATATCCAGGAGGGCGGGAAAACCATTGTCGCGACGCAGGCGGAAGTCGATGGTCTGCCGCCGGATTACCTGGGCCGACATCAGCCCGACGCCAGCGGGCAAATTACGCTGACTACGGATCAGCCGGACATGCAGCCGGTAATGACGTTTGCCTCGAATGGCGATCTGCGCGAGCGGATGTTTCTGGCGTACAACACGCGCGCTTATCCAGCGAACAAACAAATCTTGCTTGATCTGTTGTCGACGCGGCAGGAGATTGCTTCGGTGCTGGGCTTTCGCAGTTGGGCCGACCTGGCAACGGCGGATCAGATGATGGGCTCGGCGGCAAACGTGCGCACGTTTCTGGCGAAGCTGGAAGAAGCAAGCCGCGATGGGGCAGTCCGTGAGTTCGAGCAGGTGATGGAATTCGTGCGGATGAAACAGCCGGATTTGAAGGCCATCGATATCACGAGCCGCGGCTACTGGTACGAGCAGTTCCGGCGGGCGGCCTTTGATTTCGATTCACAGTCGGTGCGGCCTTATTTCCCATACAAGCAGGTGGAAGCCGGCGTACTGGAGACAGCGGCGAAGCTGTTCAAGATTGAGTTCCGCAAATCGACGGCGCCGGCATGGCACCCGGCGGTGAGTGTCTTCGATGTGCTCGAAGAGGGCATCCAGGTGGGGCGTTTCTATCTCGACATGCATCCGCGCGAAGGCAAGGATAAGTGGTTTTCTGCGGCGCCGATCGTGGCTGGGGTTCGCGGACGCTATATGCCGGAGGCTGCGCTGATCTGTAACTTCCCGGCAGGAGACGCGGACGATCCGGGCCTTTTGCAATACAGCGACGTGGTGACGTTCTTCCACGAGTTTGGGCACTTGATGCACGCGATTCTCGGAGGGCAGACGGAGTGGGCTGGCGTTTCGGGTTTCTCGACCGAAGGCGACTTTATTGAAGTGCCGTCGCAGATGCTGGAGGAATTTTTCCGCGACGAAAAGCTGCTGCAGAATTTCGCGAAGCACTATGAGACGGGCGAGGTGCTTCCGGCGGAGATCATTCGCAAGATGAAGACGGCCGGCGCGTTTGGACGCGCGGACTGGACGCGCACGCAGCTTTATTACACGACGCTCTCGCTTGATCTGCACGATCAGGATCCGGCGCAGATTGACTTCGATGAGATTACGAAGCGGCTCTACACATCGCTGGTGCCGTGGACGTGGCTCGATGGCAATCGCATGTACGCGAGCTTCGGGCATCTTACCGGCTATTCGTCGAACTACTACACATACGCGTTCGACAAGGTGATTGCGCTGGATTTCTTTGGGCAGTTCGACCCGGCCGATCCGCTGGGCTGCGATGCGGGAGCGCGTTATCGCAAGCTGGTGCTGGAGCAGGGCGGGTCAAAGCCGGGGCGGCAGATGGTGCGCGATTTTCTGGGACGGGACGAGGAGTTTTCCGCGTTTTCGAAGTGGCTGAATGAGGAGTTTGAAGAGCAGGGAATAGAGACCAGGGAATAGGGACTAAAAAGCGCGGAGCATTGGCCATGAGCGGATACAACATTGCGCAGGTGAACATTGGGCGCATTCTTGCGGAGTTGGATGATCCCGTGATGGCGGGATTTGTGAATCGGCTGGATGAGATTAATGCGCTCGCCGATGCGAGCCCGGGATTTGTGTGGCGGCTGATTGTGGAAGACGGAAATGCGACGTATCTCCGGCCGTTTGGAGATCCCCGGATGCTGCTGAACATGTCGGTGTGGGAGACGGCGGAGCAACTCCGTAACTTCGTTTATAAGACGGTGCATATCGAATTGCTTCGCGAGCGGCATGCGTGGTTTGAAAAGCTTGCGGGTGTTTACACGGCGCTGTGGTGGGTGCCGACAGGTCACATTCCGAGTGTGGATGAGGCGAAGAGACGGCTGGAGCATCTCGAGGCGCATGGGCCGACGGAGTTTGCATTCACGTTTCAAACGATCGTCCCAGCGAGCGAGACTTTCCAGCACGGGATTGACTGGGCGTCGTTTCGGCCCTGTCCCGCGTTGTGAGTAGCAGAGCGCCGAATTTCCAAGTCCATTACAAAAGCGTTTGAATTCGATTTCTGCCGGGCTTCCGGAAGCAGAAATTGAGCATCCAACCCAATATGCCGGAAAGAGGCATGAATTGAGTGGGAATCGAATTTGGCGAAGATAAAGTTCTTCTGAAGTCTCTCGGCGCTGCTCCGAAGCGTTTGAGAACTCCATGATGCAAGACGCGTCATCCTCCGAAAGGCCCCGCGACAAGAGACTCAAGAGAACCTTAGAGGAATAATGACTGTGACTGTATCTGATTTTCGCCGTATCGCTCTCAGCTTTGAAGGTGCGGAAGAGGGTTCACACATGGGGGCGGCGGATTTCCGCGTAGGTGGACGAATCTTTGCGACACTGGCTGCCGAAAGACACGGATACGGCAACCTGATGCTGAATCCCGAGCGCCAGGCTGAATTCATCGCCGAACAACCTGACATTTTTCTTCCGGTGGCGGGTACGTGGGGAGTCAATGGCGCAACGCATGTGCGTCTTGCCGAAGTCAACGAAGACGTTCTGACCGGTGCGTTGCGTTGTGCCTGGAAACTTCGCATTGAGAAGAATCAGAACGCGCGTCAGGGAGCGTTGAATGCGGCGAAAAGGCGCAGCGAGGCCGCCACTAAAAACCCCGAAATGATTCTGATGGACAAGCGCCGCAAGGCGGAGATCCGCGCACGTCTCACGACTCCCGAGATGCTGGAGAGTGTGAAGAGACGTTACGGACTGAACGACTAAGCCGATTCAGAGTGGAATTTAATCGCGGCGCAGCACGGTCATTGGCTCGATCTGGCTGATACGGCGAACTGCGAAAAACCCTGTGCAAAGGGACACCATCGCAAGCGTGATGCCGACGAGTGCAAAGACGCCTGGATCATTCGGTCGCGTTTCGTAAAGGATGCTGGCGAGTAATCGCGTCAGCGCAAGGGATGCCCCAATCCCAAAAACAATTCCAATGCCGGTAAGCGCCATTCCCCGATTCAGCATGAGGCGAATTATGCTTGCGCGCTCGGCTCCGAGCGCCATGCGAATGCCTATCTCGCGAGTCCGCTGATCGACGTCATAAGAGATGATTCCGTAGATTCCGGTAACGGCGAGCATAAAGGCGAGGAATGCAAATGCCGCCATCACCTGCGTGGCGAAACGGGTGCGTGCTGTCGACATCGAGAGAAGCGTCTCCATGGGCACGACATCGCTGATGGGCTGATTCTTATCGATGCGGAGTACGGCCTCACGAAGGGCGGGAATCACGGCGCGAGGATCCCCATCCGTGCGGATGACGAGGGTCATGAATTGAAAACCGAGCTCGGGGTAGGACCAGTACGCTGTGGGGCGTACAGCCGTGGCGAGGCCGGAGTGTTTGACGTCGCCGACAACACCGATTACCGTGCTCGGTGTGTTGTTGCGTTTCATGTGAATGGTGACACGCTTGCCGATAGGGTTCTCATTTGGCCAGAGCGATTGCGCCATGGACTGGCTGATGACGACATTGCCGGTCGCGGCAAATGCCTCGCTGCGATTGAAGGTTCGGCCACTAATGAGTGGAATCCCGAGCGTTTCGAAAAAGTCCGGCTCTACGAGTGACACATTGACGACGGGCAATTGAGATTCAGGAAGCCTGGGCTGGTCCTCGACCTGTACGCCGGTCCCGGCAATGATGCCGGCAAAGGGAAGAAAGCCGTCAGCACTGGCCGAGCTCACACCTGGAATAGCCCGAACCGAGTCGAGCAGATTCGCGAAGAACTGATTCTTCTGTTCGTCTTTCTCGTATCGCGCGTTGGGAAACTGAATCCATGCAGTGAGAACATTCTGGGCGCGGAATCCCGGATCGACGACGATCAGCCGCTGGAAGCTGCGAATGAGCAAGGTTGCGCCGATGAGCAAAACCAGGGCGAGGGCGACCTCGGTAACGACGAGGATGCGCCGCGCGATTCCGCGACGTTCACCGCCGCGCGCTGTCGCCGACCCCTCCTGCAATGGCTCACGAGGGGCGGTGCGTGCGGCGTCGATGGCGGGCATGGCGCCGAAGAGCAGGCCCGCGAGAAGAGAGACCACGGTGGCGAAAGCAAAGACGCGGAAGTCAAGTTGCAAGGCTTCGAGCGGAATGAGGTTGGCTGGAGCGATGGTTTTCAGAAGAGACAGGCAGAGATAGCCAAGACAGAATCCGGCCACTCCCCCCATCAGCGAAAGAAGGCAACTCTCGGTGAGAACCTGGCGGACGACTCGTTTTGCGCTGGCGCCGAGGGCCATGCGAATGGCGATCTCGCGGCGGCGCGACGAAGCTCGTGCAAGGCTCAGCGTGGCCACATTGGCGCACGCGATGAGCAGCACCATTGCGACTGCGGCAAGCAGAAGGCGCAGTCCCTGGGAAACTTCGCCAGTGAGCTGCGTGCGAAGGGGAACAAGAGTGACGCTCCAGTTCTTCATGGAAGCGGGATCCTGCGCCTCGAGCCGCGTGGCGAGAGCAAGCATCGAGCTTTGCGCCTGCGGAAGCGTAACGCCTGTTCGAAGAAGCCCGATTGCCTGAAGCCATCTGCCGTGACGCGCACGATCAGCAGCCGAAAAATTCATCGCAACCCAGATCTCTGGCTTTTTCTGTGAGAAAGATTGCTGCTTGATGAAGAACTGAAAATCGCGCGGCAGAATTCCAACGACCGTGTACGGCTTGTCGTCGAGCGTGATTTGGTTGCCGAGTATGTTCGGGCTGGATCCGAAGCGGCGCTGCCATACGTCGAAGCTCAGAACGGCAACGCGATTGGATGAGGCGTTTGCGTCCTGTGCGGGAACGAAGACCCTGCCGACAGCGGCGTTGACTCCGAGCAGGGAGAAGAAGTTGGGCGAAACAGAGGCGGTTGCGATCTGCTCCGGCGTGTCTCCACCGGAGAGGATGGACGAGTCATTGAAAATGGCCGCCATCTGATCGAATACGGTGTTGTCCTGTTGCCAATTGAGGAATGTCGCGGGCGAAGTTACGTTCTGCTGTTCGCCGTCGGGCATGCGACGTTCCCAGACCATGACAAGTCGGTTCGCATTGGGAAAAGGCAGGGGCCTGATCAGTGTGGCATCGACGACGGTGAAGATGGCGGTATTGGCGCCAATGCCGAGCGCGAGGGTGAGCAGTGAGACCAGCGCAAATCCGCGATGCTTGACGAGCACGCGCATGCCGTACCGTACATCGTGCCAGAGCGTTTCGAGCAGGCCGAGGCTGTCCTGCTGCCGGATGTCGCCGAGGATGTTGGTGACGTTGCCCAGCTTGACGTGAGCGGCGCGGCGCGCCTCCTGCGGAGACATACCTCGCTGGATATTTTCTTCTGTCTCTGTTTGCAGGTAGGCTTCGAGTTCGCGGGTGGACTCTTCGCGGCGGGCGCGGCGCTGAAAGAAACGGCTCCAACTCATGGTCTACTCCTCTGCGGGCTTCAAGACACGGTTGACGGCGCGGACGAGCTGCTCCCAGCGACTTGTCTGCCGGAGGAGCTGTTTTCTCCCAGCGGCGGTGAGCTTATAAAAGCGGGCCTTGCGATTGTTCTCGGAAGGGCCCCATTCCGAACCGATCCAACCGCGATCCTGCAGCCGGTGCAGGGCGGGGTAAAGCGAACCGTGCTCAATCTGCAGGATTTCGTCGGAGCGGTGCTCGATAACGTGGGCAATGGTGTGACCGTGGGCTGGGCCGAGAAGCAGTGTCTGCAAGATCAGCAGATCGAGCGTGCCCTGCAGGAGATCGGCTTCGAGCGGCGGTGCGCCTCGTTTTGGCATGGTTGCGTTCCCCAGAAGATCATCGACTGGAATACCAGAAGATGATCTATGGGAACAAATACGCCCGCCCCCGCAGCTTTGGCAAGAGTGATGTGACGAACTGCGCCTAGATAAGACCTGAGCGAACAGCTTGCAATGGGCTCGCGACTGCATGACAATGGCGAGCGAGATTAATTCCATTCAGCCGGGGCAGCCGAAGTAGGTGCAGGTAATCGAAAGGTCCTTGCCATGAGGGTCAAAGTGCGCTTCGCGTTTCTCGCAGTTCTTCTCGTATCTTTAGCCGCTCCAGCCTTGTCGCAATCGGAAAAAAAGACTACAGCCGGCGCTGGTCCCGGTGGGTTGCCACAGGTTACGTTTCTCTCGCACCGGTTGGGAACGGATCATGCGGAGGGCGTGACGACGCTGGATATGGATGGAGATGGCTACCTCGATATTTTGAGCGGCGCGTACTGGTACCAGAATCCCGGGCCCAACGGAGGCGAATGGAAGCGCAACCAATATCGCGAGGCTGGCACAGTCGGCGAGTTTGTTGCTGACTGCGGCGAGTGGGCCATCGACGTAAATCACGATGGAGCGCCGGATGTTGTGACGGCAGGATGGCAACTGAATGGCATCTGGTGGTACGAGAATCCGAAGCAGCCCGGCGGGGTGTGGAAGAAGCATTTGATTAGTGACAGCTTCGACACCGAGGGCGGGGTGATGGGCGACATCAATGGAGATGGTGTACCTGATCTGGTCTTCGCCCACTACAACCACTCCGGAATGATCTGGATTGATTTTGCCGGTCCCGAGCCCAAGGTTCATCATGCTGGCGGAGCAGAGCAGGACGGGCACGGAGTTGGCGTAGCCGATATTGATGGCGACGGCCTGGCTGACATACTCACGCCAAACGGTTGGCTGAAGCAGGTAGATGCCAACAAGAATGACTGGGAGTGGCATCCGGACTGGCAGATGGGCGATGCGGGATTTCCAATCATTGGCTACGACGTGAACAACGACGGCAAGATGGACGTGATCTACGGGGAGGGGCACAGCTACGGCCTCTACTGGCTCGAGCAGATTGGCGAAGGAGATAATCGCCACTGGGTGCGGCGCGCGATCGACGAGTCCTTTTCGCAGGTGCATGCACTCAAACTCGTGGATATTGATGGCGATGGCGAGCCGGAACTGCTGGCAGGGAAGCGATATCGCGGACACAACGGGAAGGATCCAGGTTCGTACGATCCGCTGGTCATTTACTACTACAAAATCGATCGCAAGACAGGAGCGTTCAATCGCTATCCCGTCAGTGTGAATGGGACTGCGGGAGCCGGAACTCAGTTTGTGACTGAGGATATGGATAAGGACGGCGATATCGATATCGTGGTAGCCGGGAAGACCGGCGTGCACTTCCTTGAAAATCTGCAGGTCAACAAGGTTCCGAAGGAGCAGCGGGAAAAGGAGCTTCTGCTGGACAAGAACTGGCCGTTCGCAGGAGAGGGGCCCGAGGTGAAACAGGAGGAGGCTCCGAAACCGCCGAGCCAGTAGGTGGACCGGATTCAATAGGATCAGTTTTTCAGTCCGAATTGCACCATTTTGGGTTCAAATAGATGGACTTAGAGGTTGTGAGGAAGATTTCCACAGATAAATGAGGGCAATTCGATAATTTTCTTCGGTGAGGGCAACGTTTTGCCTCTTCGCGCATCTGACTAGGTAATTAGCAGAGGCTTCCTCGAATTTGACCCATCCAAGAAAGGTATCTACTCCCTTTTGAGGGTCTGTTTTTAGACCCCTTCTCTCGACCCCTTCAGGACCTCCCTCCCAACAAAAATGCCTCTCGAGCGGGCTCACCGGAAGGTGAGCCCATCTGCTTTTCGCTGAGTGAGTGCTCACGCCGCTACAATCGGATTTGTGAAGCGGTCTCTAACTTCCCCCCAAGTCGAATTGGATCAGAGCCTGCAGCCTATCGACGACCTGCTGGAGGTCGCGGGTTTGGTGCGCAACCGACGCAAATCTCCGCCGGGAATTACAAGCCGGCTGCGAAAGGTGCGCCAGGATGCAGCGACCAAGCAGGAACTTGCCGGAACTGCTCCGTTGCCGAGGTTGTCGAAAAACGGAGTCGGGTTGCTTCAGATCCCGGACTGGCGCGATCAGAAGACGACTGGCAAGTGGCTCTGGCATGGATTCAGCACCCGGGTGGGCGGTATGAGCCGGGCGTATTGTGCCGAAGAGTCTCCAGGCGAATTGAATCTGGGCTTTACTGCTGCGGATGATCGCGAAGCTGTCGTGAAGAATCGCCAACTTCTGGCTGAAGCTGTAACAGGTGACAAGACCACGCCGATTGTGACGGCGCGGCAATTTCATTCGAACCTTGTGGTCAGGGTCGGCGCCAGCGATGCTAATCGCGATCGTCCGCGGAAGGCTGACGGAGTGATCACGGCTGAGCCGGGGTTCCTGATTGCGATTCAGACGGCGGATTGCATTCCAGTTCTGGTGGCGGATAAACGGCGGCGGGTTGTGGGGGCGTTTCATGCTGGTTGGCGAGGGACAGTAAAGCGGATCGTGGAACTGGGAATCGGGAAGATGAGGCTCGAGTTCGGTTGCCGCCCCGAAGATATGATTGCAGCCATTGGGCCGGGAGTCGGCCAGTGCTGTTATGCCGTAGGAGAAGAAGTTCTCTCTGAGTTTGAATCGCAATTCAGCTATGCGCGCGAGCTGTTTCGCGAGGTTTACGATTCCGATCCTGTTCGCAAGAAGTATCCGATGCTGTTTCTAACGCAGCGTGCTCCGGGACACTCGCCGATTGGCCCCGCGATGCACCTCGATCTGATCGAAGCGAATCGCAGGCAGTTGCTCGATGCTGGACTGAAGGCTTCATCGATCAGTGCTACGGGCGGTTGCACAAGTTGCCACGCGGATCTGTTCTTCTCGCACCGTGCATCGCAAGGCCACGCGGGGCGCATGATGAGCGTGATCGGGATCCGGGGCTAAGGGATATTTGCAGATTGTTTTTGCAACTCGAGTCTTGTCTGACCTTACTTTGGGCCGCGGGTGTCCCCACTTGTGACGCTAGGGGAACTATTTTGAGATCTGGCCAATCTGTGGGAATAGCCTCAAACTTTGCATTGGGCCACTCCGTAGGGATCGGCTCAAATTTCAAGTGTGGTCCTTGAGTCGGAAGCGGTTCCAACTTCGCTTGGAACGACAGCCAAAGCCGTTGATCAAACAGACAAGACTGCGCTGCAGGGAAAATAAACGGCGCATCATCCAAACGCCGCGTCTGCACGTCGGATGGGGGTTCGCCTCGCCACTGTGCAAGGTTCGAAACGGAAGAGTCCGGCGGAGTTTTCTTGCAATCCGTCCTTTGCTGGATGCGTTGCCGGCTCTCGTCCACCGGCGCTGTTGTCTTGGGAGCGGGCGTCACCGATTGACACGTCCCAACAGCCGAGGCACAGACGAAGAAAACAAGAATCTTGAAACGCATCGACATACCCTCGTTTCAGGCCACCGGATTCGCAAGAAGTATACGTCCGTCATACACATTTTGCTGAGTGAATGGACGAATCAGCCGGTCGGCAATGCGTCGGTCTATACTTTCATCGTGCGGAGGTGGCTTTGCGGCTGCTCGCTCTTCCTCTTTTGCCGGTTACCCTGCTCTCCGTTTTCGCTTTTCAGACAGCTGCGCAGACCGCGTCTTCCGCGGACTCGGACCAGACTCCCGTCTTCAAAGCGAATGCGCGAGCAGTTTTGGTCGACGTCGTCGTCACCGATAGCCACGGCAATCCGGTGAGCGGGTTGCGTCAAGAGGATTTCAAGTTGACCGAGAACGGGAAGCCCGAATCTGTCGTCTTTTTTGAAGAGCACAAAGGCGCAGCGGTGGTTCCCATTGAGCTTCCGAAGATGCCACCGAACGTCTTTACAAATGTTCCGGTCGCACCACAGGCGGACGCGCTTAACGTGATTCTGTTGGACGCTTTGAATACACCGGGAACAACGGATCAGGGTTATGTTCGAGCGCAGGTTATCGAGTTCCTGAAGACCATGAAACCCGGCACGCCTCTCGCCGTCTTTTCCCTGGCTGCCGATCTGCGGCTGGTGCAAGGGTTTACTGGTACCCCATCGACTCTGCTGGCTTCATTGCAGGACAAGAAGAACGGAGTGTGGCATGAAACCACCGCGTTTTCACGTTCGCAAAGCGACGACATGGACGACCGCCACCAGGTAGACACGAAGATTGCAATGTTAGGTGGTCACGGTCACAGGAATGCGGGCGTTGACGCAATGGAAGAGCACCAGAAGAACGAGAAAGTTTATCAAGCTGTCCAGCGCTCTGCGCTGACGGCCGAGGCACTCCAGAGCCTCGCTCGCTATTTGGCAAGGATTCCCGGGCGCAAAAATTTGATCTGGTTTGCGAGTCGATTTCCGGTGGCGTTTTTTCCGGTTGCAAACGGGAACGGCGCTTTGCCGGTGGGACTGAAGACAGGCGGCGTGGAGCCGTTGCAGCAGGTTCGAATCGAAAGCGGCAAGTTAAAAGAGACGGCTGACCTTCTGACAGTTTCACGCGTCGCCATCTATCCCGTTGGTGCGGCCGGTTTGGTGTCCGGGGATTCGATCTTGGCTCAAGAATATGACCAGTCGAGCGCTACCGCTGGAGATTTATTGGATGAAGCAGAGCGCACCGCCAGCGACTTTGCGATGGCAGAGCTTGCCTCGGAGACCGGAGGCGTGGCAATTCGGTACACCAATGACCTAAGCAAGGCCATTTCGCACGCGATCGACAACGGGTCGCATTTCTATACCTTGAGCTATACGCCGAGTAATCCGAAGATGGACGGGCAATTCCGCAGCATCGAAGTGAGTATCCCGGAAGCGAAGTACACGCTTGCCTATCGGAAGGGATACTACGCACTCGATTCCGATCATGCTCCAGCCGAATCGAAGAGTTCGCCCAAGGAGAAGACAGCGACGACTCCGAATCCCTTGCAGCCGCTGATGATGCGTGGAGCACCGAGTTCCACTGAAATCCTCTATGGGGCCCGCGTTGCTCCTGTAGATCCGCAGCCGACGCCAAACGCAGCCCGCGCCGGAAAGAACGCCAAACTGGCTGGCCCGACCAAACGCTACGCAGTGGATCTGATGATTCGCTCGACCGACGTGAAGCTGCAGTTAGCAGTCGATGGTAAGCGCACGGGCAGGGTCCAGGTGGAGTTGCTCGCCTACGATCCCAATGGACACGCGCTGAACTGGCAGGGAGGAACCCTCGCAATGAACCTCGCTCCCGATGTGTACGCCGCAATTCAGCGATCCGGCGTTCCCGCGCACTTTGAAATCGACGTTCCTTCGGATAAGGATGTGTTTCTTTTCACTGGCGTTTATGACTGGGGATCTGGAAAGGCGGGAACGCTAGAGATCCCTATTTCTTCGGTGGCGATTGCAGCATCGTTGAATCGCTAACTATGCAAACCGGTTGAGTTTCTGGCCAGAATTGACGTTAGAGGAGTGGCTTCGAGTGTTTGGTGTCCATCCCATCAGTTGCTTTGTTGCAGCCTTCTATAAGGAACGATCTGAATTCCCAAACTTCGTGAACGCAAAAGCTGCGGCCCGATGGGTCGCAGCTTTCGTTTGAAGCACTTGATCGCGAAGGGTCTCGCAGCGTTCATGGTTCGCCCGCTGGGTGTTGTCCCAAGAAAGCAAAGACCGCACCACTGCGTTTGAAATCAACGCGACCGGATTGCTAGGCTGCCGGAGCAGCTTCGCCTGGATTGACCAGGTCGCGCAGTTCCTTTGAGGGCTTGAAGTAGGGAACACGCTTGGCAGGGACCTCCACGCGTTCTCCTGTCTTGGGGTTGCGGCCAATGCGAGGATTGCGCTGGCGAATACGGAAGGAGCCAAAACCGCGAATCTCGATCTTGTCACCACTCTGCAAAGCGGAAATCACCGAATCGAAAACCGTCTCCACGATGACTTCGCCATCGCGTCGTGTCAGATCGCCCAAGCGGGTGACCTTTTCCACCAGATCTGCCTTAGTCATGTCCTCTGGCCTCCGTACCACAGGATAAACGCATTCAGCACAGGAGGTTAAGAAAAAACGAATCTTCTGTGGAATTGACGTTGCTCGACCGCGGATCGGGGGCTCCGGCCCGGTATTTGTTTCTCGCGATCGATGCCGTGCTGGCCGCGAGGCGGTATGATGTCCTGAGTCTTCCCCCACAGCTGAGTCATCGAGAAGGGAAGGAGCAAGCCGTTGGTGGAGTATCCCAAGTACAGCATCGTCATTCCGGCCTACAACGAGAGTGCCCGCATCCCCGCGACGCTTGAATCTGTAGTGTCCGCGATCCGTGCCAACCAATGGAGGGCCGAGGTCATCGTGGTCAACGATGGTTCGACCGATTCGACGGCCCGGCTTGTACGTGATGTTGCCTCGCAGGCTCCCGAAGTCCGCCTGCTTGAAAACCCCGGAAATCGCGGCAAAGGCTATAGTGTGCGTGCGGGTATCCTCGATGCGCAGGGCGACATTGTGATGTTCACCGATGCGGATCTTTCAGCCCCGATGGATGAGGCTGGTCGGCTATTTGCTGCGATCGCAAATGGGGCCGATATCGCCATCGGATCGCGGTGGCTCGAGAGCGGGCGGCAGACTCACCGCCAACCGTTGTATCGCCAGTTTTTCGGCCGCTGTTTTAACGCGGTTTGCAGGATGGTAATGCGGTTGCCGTTCGCCGATACGCAATGTGGATTCAAGGCTTTTACCCGGTCGGCGGCGCAGACGGTCTTCCAGCTTCAGACCATCGAGCGCTGGGGTTTCGACCCCGAAATTCTGTTTATTGCCATCAAGCGAGGATTTCGTGTGGTCGAGGTGCCGGTAAGCTGGGCACACGACGAGCGGACCCGGATGAGCTACCTGCGGGATGGGCTGCAGATGCTGAAGGAATTGGCCATCGTCCGGTGGAACGCACTGACAGGACGGTACAGCAAGCAAACTGAGGCCATTCTTCGTACTGGGGAGACGCGCTGACAGGACGCTACTGCCCGTTCGAAGACCCGCTCCTCGCGATAAAGCTGCGATGAACGAGCACTTTTCCTCGAATCCCAAAAGCGAGTATTCAGACATCGATGAGCGGGCCCCGGCCGCTTCGATCAGGCGGTCGTTGTCTTCGCGATGGTCTGCAGGCCGCGGGCTTCGATCTCGAAGTCACGGATTTTGTATTTCTGGATTTTGCCTGAGAGCGTAGCCGGAAACTCGTCGACGAAGCGCACGTGCTCAGGAATTTTGTAGTACGCGATCTGCGCTCTGCACCAATCGCGGATTTCGGTTTCGGTGGCTTCGACGCCGGGGCGCAGACGGATCCAGGCGACAACAATTTCGCCAAGGCGTTCGTTCGGGATTCCGACGACCTGTACCTCGCCGACCTTGGGATGCGTATAGAGGAACTCCTCGACTTCGCGGGGATAGATATTTTCGCCGCCGCGAATGATGACGTCGCGGGAGCGGCCGGTGATGTGAAGGCAGCCGTCTGCGCGCATCACACCGAGGTCGCCGGTGTGCAGCCAGCCATCGGGCTTGACCACGTCTGCTGTGCCGATGGGGTCGCCGTCGTAGCCCTTCATAACCGCGTAGCCGCGCACGCAGATTTCTCCCTGGATGCCGACGGGTTGACGCGCGGCATCGGTGGTGGAGATGACCTGGATTTCGGTTTGCGGCATGGCACGGCCCACCGTGTTGACGCGGATTTCGAGCGTGTCACCGGCGTCGCTCATGGTAACGACGGGCGAGGTCTCGGTCTGGCCGTAAGCGATGACGAGCTCACCGATGTGCATTTCATTGAGCACGCGCTTCATGAGCTCGACGGGGCAAGGTGCGCCGCTCATCATGCCGGTGCGCAGGCTGGTGAAGTCGTAGGTAGAAAATTCGCGCAGGCCGAACTCGGCTACATACATTGCCGGGACGCCGTAGACAGAGGTCGCCCTCTCGTCGTGAATCGCTTGCAGCGTGGCGCGGGCGTCGAATGTCCAGTTGGGCAGGATAAGGGCAGCGCCTGAGTTCAGCGCGCTCATGGTTCCGATGACGCATCCGTAGCAATGAAAGAGCGGAACCGGTACGACGATGCTGTCCTTCTCGCTGTAGTGAAATCCCTGGGCAAGGAACTGACCGTTGTTCACCACGTTGTGGTGCGTCAGCATCACGCCTTTGGGGAGTCCGGTGGTGCCGCTGGTGTACTGGATATTGGCGACATCTTCGACGGCTACATGATCTGGCAGTTGGCCGGGAGCATCGAGGAGGGCGGACCACTCGGGCGAGTCAAAGTAGATTGTGTGCTGGAGGTCCAGCTTGAGGCCATGGCGGGCGCGGTCGAGGATTTCGGCGTAGTTGGCACGCTTGTCTTGGTGCCAGAGGAATAACGCTTTCATGCGAGAGCGCGTGAGGGTGTACTGGAGCTCGTGGGATCGGTAGGCGGGGTTGACGTTGACGAGAGCCGCACCCGCTCGCGCGCAGCCCATGTGCAACATGACCCACTCAATGCAGTTGGTGGACCAGAGACCGACACGGTCGCCTCTGCGGACGCCAAGCGACCAGAGACCGCGGGCTACGCGATCGGCAGCGTCGCTGAGTTCTGCCCATGTCATGCGTTTCGACTGATGGCGCGATGCTACGGCAAGACGATCCGGACAGCGGCTGGCGGTGCGATGAAGAAGCTCGCCGATGGTGAGGTTGAGGAGGCGGCGATCTTCTCCGCGGGTGTAACTCAGTTCGGTTTGGTCGTCGTCAGCAGGCATGGTGCAGGCTCGCATTTCCAAATGGGCAGTTTAACGCTTAGGAACGTAGCTGAAGTGTGATCCAGCACACCATATGGACTCATGGTTCGTTTGACCCTCGGCTACATTCTTTGCTTCTAAGCTCGTGGCTTCTCCCACTGGCCGGATTCGGCGGATTTGAAAATGGCTTCGATGACGGCCATGTTGGCGATGGCTTCTTCCAGCGGCACGGGAACTTCGCCGCCTTCGAGGACGGCGCGGGAGAACGCATCGCCCTGCATGGTGTACTGGTCGGAGCTCGGGAATTCCTCGACTTTAATTCCGCTGCCGAAGAGTTCGCCGGTTTCGTCGATGAGGATGCGGGTGGGTCGGTCTTTGGGTGCGTTGAAGGGAATCTGAATTT
This sequence comes from uncultured Acidobacteriaceae bacterium, assembly GCA_963738035.1. Classification (GTDB taxonomy): domain Bacteria; phylum Acidobacteriota; class Terriglobia; order Terriglobales; family Acidobacteriaceae; genus Telmatobacter. The sequence continues at coordinate 321,673 of CAVTVB010000017.1, read as the reverse complement.
CGATGCGCCCCTTGGTGCCGAAGAACAAGACTTTCTGGTAAGCCACCAACTGCGTGCTGCAGGTGAAGGTCGCCTGTCCGGCTTCGAAATCCAATAGCGCAGAAGTCAGGCGGTCGATCTTCATCGTGGGATCGCGGTCGATGAGGCCGACAACTCGGCGCGGCTCCTGCCCGAATCCGTAGCGCGCGGCCTGGATGCAGTAGCAGCCGATATCGAGCAAGGCTCCGCCGCCGGACTCGATGTGATTGCGGATGTTTGCGGGATCGTTGTTGAAGTAGCTGAAGAATCCGGCTACGGAGCGCAATCGACCGATGCGGCCTGCGCGCAGCAGTTCGCCGACGTGCAGCCATTGCGTGTAGCTGCGGATCATGAAGGCTTCACCGATCTTTACGCCTGTGCGGGCGCGGACGTCGAGGAGCACTTTGGCTTCAGCAACGGTGATGCTGATGGGCTTTTCACAGAGGACGTGTTTGCCGGCTTCGGCGGCCTTGACGGTCCAGGGCACATGCATCTGGTTGGGCAAAGGATTGTAGATGGCGTCGATGTCGGGGTCGGCGAGCAGTTCCTCGTACGAGCCATAGGCTTTCGGAATGCCCAGTTTCGCCGCTGCGTCTTTGGCTTTGCTGAGATCGCGTGAAGCGATTGCATCGACGGTCGTGAATTGGCCGTGTTGCATGGCCGGCAGAACTTTTTTGATTCCGATGTTTGCGGTACTGAGAACGCCCCAGCGAAGCTTTTTCGACATGGCAGCCATGATACAAGCAGACGGAGTCGCAGCCTGAGCTCTGCGAGGCTTTATGTCTGCCGGATCGTGTTGCGCTGGTTATGAAATGGAAATCAGGCGCGGGGTCGTTTGGCGACGATATGCGAGCCGTCAACCCAATTTGGCGTCAGCCCATTGCGGCGAAGTAATTTTTCGATTCGCAGCGGAGCTTCGGAACGACCACGTGATTCGAGGATTTCGAAGTGCACTTCAAGAAAAACGGCACGCAATTCCGGTGCCGCCAGTAGAGACTTCACCCCGAGAAGCACCTCTTCTTCGAAGCCCTCAACGTCGATCTTAATCAGGTTAGGGGTTATGCCCGACTTGGCCCAGTACGAGTCTCCGCAAATAACTGGGACCTCGACGCTGATTCCGGTGCACGGTTCTCCCACAAAAGTCTCGAGATGGCCAACGGTGTCGGATTCAGGAACGAGTAATCGACTCGATCCATCAAAATCGCTCAATGCAATCTGCTCATTCTGCACCCAAGGGTAATTCCTTGTCTGCCGGCATAACTCTTCATACGTATGCGCCACCGGCTCAAAGGCGAAGACGCGGCCGGTACTTCCGGTCTTCTCGGCAAATATGTTTGTGTAGTAACCCAGGTTCGCTCCTACATCCCAAACAACGTCGCCCTGACGCAGTTCCGCGGAGATCTGGTGGTGAAACTTCTCTTCATAGGTGCGTTCAGGAACGAAGCGGTAATACAGCCGTTTGAGGCCGATGCGTCGCGCTATCGATCGAGCCTTGATGATCGCTCTGTTCATGCAATGTTTATACCTCGAAGGGAAACGAGGCGTCTCCTGTGACCCAATCTCTGACGTAGAAGGGGTGCTGTCATAGAAAGATGCGCAAGTGCGAGACAAGGCATCCGCTATAATCTGCAGAAATCCGATGAATTCCTCCCCTAATCGCGAAGATTCTTCGTCAGCTTACGAAGAACCGGTCACGCTATCTCCGCGAGAAACAGAACCCGGCCGAGAAAAGCTCCTCAGCACCCGGCTCTTTCATGGCATGTGTCTGACGGTTTTGCTGATTGTGGCTGCGGCGGCATCGTTCAGCGCCTTTTATGAAAAGTGGCACTTCCGCGAGCAGGGCGCTCGCGGCACAGACCTTATAGCCGAATTCGATCGGATGATCGATGGCACGGCCAATCGCCCCTATATTTACCGGCAACTGTTGCCCGACGTAGCCAACTCACTCACCCACGTGCTGCCGGTAGATGCGATTGCACGACGGGTGCCGGCGAGGGCGAAAGAGCGAATCGGAGTTGCGTTCAATCTTTCTTCAAAGAAATACCCTGCGCAATATCTGATCGTGTATATCGCGACCTACCTGTCCGCGTTGCTTGCGGCGTTTGCTTTGTACCGGGTTTGTACTGCAGTGAACTTATCGCAGCCGGTGGCAGTGTTTGCGACCGTCGTGTTCATGCTTCTCTTTCCCTTGATCGGGATCAAAGGCGGGTACTTCTTCGACTATCCGGAACTGTTGTTCATGGCAGTGGCGGCATGGATGGCTCTGGAACTCGAATGGTGGTGGATCATCCCCATCGCAGCACTGGGAACATGGAACAAGGAGTCTTTCCTGCTCTTCATGTTCACGCTGTATCCGCTGTTCCGCCTCCGCAGTGCGCGTTTGAAGTCGCTCATCGGAGTCTGCGTTCTGGTCGCGGTGTGTGTCGCGGTCTACCTTCCGATTCGGCATCACTTCGCGCATAATCCCGGTGGGACCGTCGAGTGGCATCTCAAGGATCAGGTTGATTTCTACCTGCATCCTTTCCGGGTGGATACGTGGGTCGACAGGACCTACGACCTCATGTTCCCGGCCTTGAGCGCGCCCATCCCTCTTATGATGCTGATCTGGGTCGTCTGGCGAAGTTGGCGCCTCTTGCCTGGCTGGCTCAAGCGCCACGCACAGATCGCGGCTGTCATCAACATTCCGCTCTATTTGCTTTTCTGCCAGCCGGGAGAATTTCGCGACCTCAGCTTGCTGTTCATTTCGTTCCTGCTAGTGCTGGCATTCAGTCTGCAGGAGTGGATGGATTCCTCTGCACCGAAGCGTGTAGAGGCACCGGCCACAGAGGCAATACCAAGCAGTCACCGGGAAATCTAGACAGCGTCTGATCTGCCGCCGGAGGTTTCGGGCGCGACTGCAGGCGACCAGATGAAGCGTGTGTTTGCGAGTTTGGCGCCCGCTCGCTTAAGCCAGTTTCGCAAGAGAGGCTCCAAATAGGCCGCAATCACGACCGATAGGCCGCCGATCATGAACAGGGCGGCGATGAGGCTGATTCGTGGCCCAAATCCAAACCGATGCATTCGATCAGCAACCCACCCTCCAACAGCCTCATGCAGGAGATAGAACGGATAGGTGGCGAGACCGAGCGCTCGGACAAGGCTCCGAAACAAAGCCTGCTTGGGAAACAGCGCATTCAGCTTCACGGATAGGACAATGCCAAGAACCGCAGCCAGAAAAGAAATATATGCGAATGCCGAGAGCGATAGGGGCGTGAGCTGAGTACCTGCAAATACAGGGTGCGCAAAGTGATGGATCTCGCGCGATCGATTGAAAATCTCGGCCCATGCCAGCGCAAGCGCAACTCCGCATGCGGCAAACCCGGGAAGGGTGATGCGCTTCTCCTTGAAGGCCCAAATCAACATTCCCAGTCCAAAGTAGCAACCGTGGCGGACGAGGGTCAGATTCTTTACGCCGTAGCCGACAGTAAAGATCGTATGGCGAATCTCTCCAAGGGCGGTGAATTGCAGCAACGCAAGATAGGGAAGGCTCCAGAGGATCAGCAGAATCGCTGAGAATTGCACATCCTTGAATCGCCGGACAACGAGAAGCCAGGCCACGAGCGCATAGAACGCAAATTCAATCGGAAGCGTCCAGTAGGCCGAGGCTACGCGCCACTGTCCGATGAGGATCGCGGAGCCGAACACGGTCCGGGGGTTACCGACACGAGGATTCCCTGCTGAACAAAGGCGTCTTTGGGCGCCGCAACAATGAAGACGATGTTCAACAGCAAGGCACACCAGGCGGCGGGATAGAGACGTAGGAAGCGTCCCACCGCGAATCGGCGCGGCGTTGATCCGTAGGCGGAATTTGCAATCACCAGGCCGGAAATCACAAAGAAAATCTCGACTCCAACCCATCCAAAAGGCAAACTCCACACCTGATCGGAGGAAGCCCACGTTAGATGAAAAACGGCTACGCTTGCAGCGCACACGAATCGAATAAGGTCGATGCCGTAGATATAAGAGGAACCGGACGATGGATCCTTTGCGTTAAATGGCAAAAAGATGAACCTCCGGGGGAAGATTTACCAGGGAAGGCCAGCCAACGTAGATTCTAAGGATGCCATGGATTGGGTCTGGGGGGGAGAAAACTAGGCAGGTGCCTTTGGCCAGCGAAAATGGGAATTGTATGGTGGGCGCTGCAGGATTCGAACCTGCGACTTCCACCGTGTGAAGGTGGCACTCTACCGCTGAGTTAAGCGCCCGGCCTGGAGGGGGCGCCCCGGGTGGGCGCAAGGTGCGCCAGTGGGGCTCGCTGTAGGTTAGAGTATCACCAGCGACACTCCTCGGCCAACCCTGCTGCACGGCCGCCGGGGAGGCAGCTGAAATCGCTCCAAGTTACTGATGCGCTGGCGAGTACGATCAATCCGAGTGGCACGCGAATCCGCTCCCGGGGACCAGCCATTGGTTTCTCCATGGCCTTTGAACGGTGGCCTGGGTTTGCCGGTTTTTGAGCTTGCCGCCGTGGGCGGCCTGTCGGGTGCTCATCTGGCGGTTATGTCGAGCCGGTCAGGGGACGACGAGCCTGCTCGAAAGACCGGCACCGATTCAGGGCATTCCGCGGCGGCATTCCGGGGGTAAAAAGCCAGTAAACAGTGCAAATCCAGAGCCTGAAACTGACGAATCTGCGCAACCTTCCGAGGAAGACGGGGTTCCAGAAGATATGGCAACCCTGGTACTGGACAATCCGGCGCTGGGACAGGGCACACCGCATAACCCAGCCGAGACGCAAAAGCCCATCAATTATGCGATGGACGAGTCGAGTGATGCGGCGGTAATGCTGCGGGTGGCAGCAGGCGATGAGGCCGGTTTCAATTACCTCGTGGGCAAGTACCACCGGGCAATGATCAGTTTCCTTTTTCGGATGGTGCACAACCAGGCGGTTGCCGAAGAATTAGCGCAGGAAGTTTTCCTGCGGGTGTATCGTTCGCGTGAGAGCTATCGGGCGGAAGCGAAATTTACGACGTGGCTCTACCGCATCGCAACGAATCTTGCGGTAAATCATGCACGCGACACCCGGCACGAACGCTCTGCGTCGACGATTTATCTGGACGCACCGGACGAGGAATCGGGCACGACGCCGGATGTGGCCGACGATACTCCTTCAGTGGAGCAGAACATTTTGCGCGATGAGCGGATGGCGGCGATTCGGGCGCACGTAATGGCATTGCCGGAACGACAGCGCATGGCAGTGTTGATGCACAAGTATCAAGGGATGGATTATCGGCAGATCGGGGACGTACTGAAACTGAGTGAGTCGGCGACCAAGTCGCTGCTCTTCAGGGCATACCAGACACTGCGGGATAAGTTGAAGGATTTCATTTAGGGATTGAAAGCCGGGCGACACCGGCGGGGAGTGGGGTGGTAGCGATGAAAACGATGAACAAATGCACCGCGATGGAAGAGAAGCTGGCTGACCTGCTGCTCGATCCTCAAGCGGCGCCTGCCAAGGTTAAGGCTCATGTTGCCGCGTGTGAAAGCTGCCGCAAGGAGCTTGATGAGGTGCGCGCGACCATGGCTGCGATGGATGCCTGGACGGCGCCTGAGCCCAGCCCTTACTTCATGACCCGGCTTGGTGCGCGGATGCGCGAAGAGCGGGAAGCTCCTCCACAATCCTGGTTCCAGCGCATCCGCGCCCGCTTTGCTTATGGCCCGCCACATGCATGCTCGTCCGCTGGCTGCGATGGCGCTGACGGTGATGCTGCTGGTGGGTGGCGGAGCGTACCTGGGCGTTACGAACATTGAGCAGCCGCAGCCGCCAGACCATGACGCTGCCGTGGTGCGCGATTTGCAGACGCTTGACAACAATAAGCAAGTGCTTGATCAACTGGAGGCGATCTCTGACAACCCGGACGACGCGATCTCGGACGATCCGAACTCCGATGATCCTCAATTGCAATAGCTGAGGGAAGTACAAGAAAAATGGCGGGGGCCAGGATCATGAATGGGGAAAGAAACAAAGGGAATGTGAAGGAGACGCGCCTGGCGGTTATGGCGGCCGTGGCGATAGTCTGTCTTTGCTGTGCCTGCTGCCCCACTGATCGCGCAGCATCAAAATAATCCGCATCCCTCGGCTCCTTCGCATTCCTCTGCTCCTCAGCAACAGAGTCGTCCGCAGTCGACACATCCACAATCGCCGCAGCAGTACCAGAACCAGGGTCGGACTGCGCCGCAATATCAAAATCGTGCGCCACAGCAGCAGTACCAGAATCAGCCGGCACCACAGTATCAGAATCGGCAAGCGCCACAGTACCAGCCTTATCGGCCGCCGGCCGGAACACCGCAGCGTCCGACGCAGAATCCATACACTCCGCAGGCTGGTGCGCGCGGTGTTTACCCGAGTTCGAACTACAACACCTATGGTCGACAGCCGTATCCGGGCACTGCCAGGCAGACGTATGCGCCTCCGGGCCACCTTGGGGCATGGCTCAATACCCATCGCAATGTTCCAGTGCCGCAACAGGAGCAGATGTTGCGCAGCGATCCCAGCTTCCGCCAATTGCCGCAGGGTGAACAGCAGCGCGTGATGAATCAGCTCAACCAGGTGAACCAGCTGCCCGACGCGCAGCGCGAGCGGCGCCTGGCACGGGCAGAGAACCTTGAAAAGCTGTCGCCGGAAGACCGTGCGCGCGTTTCGCAATCGGCGCGCCGCTGGACTGCGATGCCGCAGGACCGGCAGGCAATGATGCGCAATGCCTTTCGCGATCTGAAGGCTGTTCCGCCCGATCAGCGATCGATCGTTCTGAATTCAAGCCGCTACCAGGGCCAGTTCAGCCCGGAAGAGCGTGGAATCCTGTCAGACATGCTGCAGGTCGAACCGTACGCGCCGCCGCGGCAATGACCTGTAATCCGAACCGATTTTGCCCGTCGAGCGGATGTTTTGGCGGGCTTTGTTGTTTTTGACTTTGTCCTAAGGGATGACGTGTTTGCGCTGTTTTACTTTCACAGCGGGCGACCCGGCATACACGCCCCACGGTTCAAGGTCACGCGTTGCCACGGAGGCCAGCCCGAGGATCGCGCCCTCGCCGACGTTTACCCCGGGTGCAACACAGGCTCGGGCGGCGACCCATGCATATGCGCCCACTTCCATGGTGTAAGCCAGCAGCGGAAAAGCGGGATCGTCGAAGTCATGCGTCGCACCGCAGAGGTAGGAGTTCTGCGAGAGAATTGCGTGCGAGCCGAGCCGAACGGGTGCGGGGTTATAGATTTCGGCGCCATCCCCTACAGCAACCAGATCAGAGCAAATTAGATTCCACGGCGCCCACACCCGCGACGATGGATAGAACTTGCAAGTAGGTCCCAGCTTTGCGCCGAAGAGGCGGAGCAGCATCGCCCTCCACGCAAAAAACGGCCGCGGCGAGAAGCGATATAAGACCGCCCAGCAGAGATTCCACATCAGTCGCCGCATGCGGTTGCCAAGGGAGAAGGCCGGCCGCTCATAAGGATCGGCCGCCGTTTCAGCCGGGATGTTTTCCGCCGCGTTGTAGTGAACCTGCCTGGCCATCTCTCCCGAGTTTACGGCATTTCAGAAATACCACCTCAGCGAGCGATTTCCAACGACTCCTTCAAGCGGATATCGCGCGACGATGCGCCGACCTGAATTTCGAACGTACCCGGATCGAAGGTCCACGCCTTGCTCTCCGGGCTCCAGTACTCGAATGCGGACCGATCGAGCTTGAACTCGACCGTTTGCGTCTCGCCCGGTTTTAGTTCCACGCGGCTGAAGGCTTTGAGTTCGTGTGCCGGGCGGTCGATTTTTGCATGGCCGTCGTGAACGTAGAGTTGAACCACTTCACCGCCCGCGCGGTGGCCGGTGTTACGAACTTTCAAAGTGATCCCAACAAGCTCATTCGTCTCTTTGCCCGTGAACTTCGGTCGCTTGGCCACTTTCAGATCGCTGTATTCGAACGTTGTGTAGCTCATGCCAAAGCCAAACGGAAATTGCGGCTCTACATTCTTCGTGTCGTAGTAGCGGTAGCCGACGTAAATTCCTTCGGCGTAAGTGGTTTTGAGATCCTGGCCGGGGTAAGTTTTTGCAGCCGGCGAGTCTTCGAATTTTTTCGGAAGAGATACCGGTAGTTTGCCAGACGGGTTTGCGTCGCCAAAGAGGATTGAGGCGAGCGCGTTGCCCCCCTCCTGGCCGCCAAACCACATGTCCAAGAGGGCCGGTGTCGCGTCGAGCCATTTCGTCATCGTTACCGGATCGCCAGTGTTGAGGACGACTACGGTGTGGGGATTTGCCTTCTCGACGGCGGCGATTAGCTCGTCCTGGCCTGCGGGAAGGTCCATCGTCTTTACGTCGAAGCCTTCGGACTCATTCTTGTTGTAGCGTCCAACTACAACCACCGCGACGTCAGCTTTCGCCGCCACCTCTGTCGCAGCTTTCAGATCATTCGCGCGAGCTTCGGGCGTGTCGTGGGCGGGATCTTCGCCCTCCATACCGACGCCGAGCGCAGACGTGATCTGAATTCCTGCTCCAGCGCGTTTCTGAATGCCCTGGAGCGGAGAGATCGCATACTTCGGACGAACCAGAGAACTGCCTCCGCCACCGGTGCGCGCGACGATCGCGTTGGGGCCGATGACTGCGATGGAATGAATCTTCGCGGGATCGAGCGGCAGCAACGAGTTCTGATTCTTCAAAAGAACGATGCCTTCCGTTTCACCGTCGCGTGCCGTCTTCTGCTGCTCCGGCGTGTCCACTTCGCCGAGCGCGGTGTGCGGGAAGTCCATGATGCCAGCGAGTAGGATGACGCGCAGAATGCGGCTCACGTTGTCATCGATAGTCGTTTCGGTGATCTTGCTGGCTTTCACTTCGGCTAGCACTTTGTCGGCCGTGAGCCAAGTGCCGCTGCTACCCTGCTCCTGGGCCCGAGGCCGCGCCAACATTGCCGTTGCCGGAGGCCCGCCGGGCATTTCCAGGTCCATGCCGGCGTTCACCGTGGGAGCCGTTGAGTATGTGCTGGCCCAGTCTGAGACGACAAAGCCCTTGAAGCCGAACTCTTTCTTTAGCACGACGCTCAGAAGGTAATCGCTCTCAGCGCAGTGCTGGCCATTCACCAGGTTGTAGCAGGACATTACCGACCATGCGTCTCCCTGCTGGACCGCTGCTTTGAATGCGGGCAGGTAAATCTCGCGCAGCGTGCGCTCATCGATTTTCTCGTCAATGCGATGGCGTTCGAACTCCTGGTTGTTTGCGGCGAAGTGTTTCACGGACGGGATCACGCCCTCGCCCTGTACGCCACGGATATATGCGACGCCAAGCTGGCCGGAGAGAAACGGGTCTTCGCCGTAGCCCTCAAAATTGCGACCCCACAAGGGAACACGGTTGATATTGATGGTGGGACCGAGGATCATATCGCGGCCAAGCGCTTTGACCTCCTGCGCAATGGCCTGGCCTTCCCGCTGCACGAGCGCGGTGTCCCACGTGGCCGCCATCGCCACGCCTGACGGGAACGATGTTGTCTCAACCCTGACTGCATTTGCCGACGAGTTGGTAATTGCCGAACTGCCCGCCCATGAACGCACTCCCATGGGACCGTCGGCCATCTTTATAGATGGAATACCGAGGCGCTGGATCGGAGCCGATTCCATCCACCCGGAGCCCGCGAGCATGGTTGCCTTCTCTTCCAGCGTCATCCGCTTCAGCAAGTCCTGCACGCGCTGGTCGATCGGAAGCGCCGTGTTCTTATATGGCGGGGCAGCCTGCGTTGCTGCAGGCGAGGCGCCTTGTGCGCAAAGGAATGATGCATTGAGCGCTGCAATGGAAAGCAGCAAAGATAAGCTCGAACGGACAGTGCAGCGCATGGAGTGGAACTCCTGTGGCGGGAGGAGACCCGCCCTAAAGTTGCGGCAATAGTAGCGGATGATGGTCGGTCCAAACAAATGCTGGCGCTGTCGTTTGCATGCGCGACAACGACCGAAAAGTCTTTGACAGCGCTTTTTGAACGGGCGTAGCATCATGCCGCAACACCGGCCCCTAAGCAAAATCTGGAGGTCAGCAATGGGAACCACTACAGCTACACCGACTTTTGAACAGTCAAAGTTCGATGCCTTCATGGGGAAGGCAGTTATGGATATGGGCGCTGCAATGCACGCGGCGCTCATCGTCATTGGCGACAAATTGGGCCTCTACAAAGCGATGGCTGGCGCGGGCCCACTAACCCCGGCAGAACTGGCTGCAAAGACCAAGACAACCGAGCGCTATGTTCGCGAGTGGCTTAACGCCAACGCCGCCAGCGGTTACGTCACTTATGACGCGGCTTCGAAGAAATTCGAGTTGCCGCCCGAGCAGGCATTCGCCCTCACCACCGTCGACCTGCCCGGCGCGTTTCACATCATTTCAGCCTGTTTTAAAGATGAGCCGAAGATCACCCAGGCTTTCCGGACCGGGGACGGCGTTGGCTGGCACGAGCATGACGCCAACCTGTTCTTTGGCACGGAGAGGTTCTTTAGGCCGAACTACGAGCAGAATCTCCTGAGCGGATGGATCCCTGCCCTCGAAGGAGTGGGCGACAAGCTTGCCAAAGGGCGCCTCGGTTGCCGACGTTGGGTGCGGACACGGCGCTTCGACGATGCTGATGGCCAAGGCGTTTCCGAAGTCGCGGTTCATCGGATTCGATTATCACAGTGGGTCGATCGAATATGCGCGCCACGTTGCAGGACGCGATGGGCTTCTCGATCAGATCAACTTCGAGGTTGCGAGTTCGAAGAGCTATCCCGTGAATGGCGGCTACGATCTCGTTACTTTCTTCGATTGCCTGCATGACATGGGCGATCCAACAGGAGCAGCGCAACACGTGCTGTCTTCGCTGAAGCCCGATGGAACCTGGATGATCGTGGAGCCGTTTGCGAATGACGCGCCGGAGCAGAATCACAACCCGGTCGGCCGCATCTTCTACTCCGCTTCTACGATGATCTGCACGCCTGCCTCTCTGGCGCAGGAAGTCGGCGCGGCTCTTGGCGCACAGGCCGGCGAAGAGCGCATCCACGACGTGGTGACGGCGGCGGGGTTCAAGCGTTTCCGCAGAGCGGCGGAGACGCCGTTCAACCTGGTGTATGAAGTGCGGCCGTGAAAGTTCTCTGACGGTCAAGCAGCAATTAGTTGATGCCGAGCGACGAGCCGGTCCTCTCAGGCTCGTCTTCAGGCCCGAACAGCAGCCAACCTGCACCCGCGGCAATCAGCGAAAGGCCAAGCCAGCCGCGGGCCTGAACTGCGGGTTGAAGGAAGGCAAGTCCAACCAGGTTCGCCAGCAGCGGCGCGATCAGAAATCGCGTCGTCATGCCTACGGCGGTCATGCGGCGCATGAGCCAGAAAAGCAGCACGAGCGCCAGCAGATCGAGCACCGTCCATACATCTACGCGCGGAGAAGACCATGTGTGCCGCTCAAAGACGGCGCTGCAGGCGACGAGAGCGACTGCGGCGGATCCCGCTGCGACCGCTGCGAAGCTGAGCCAAGATGGAGCGGTTTGTTCGCACGCGAGGCCCACGGAAAAGCAGTTGGCTGCCGCGACGGAAGCGACCGCTGCCAGAATTCCGCTGAAGGCAAGACCTGCGGCCCCGGATTGGGGGACATTGAACGGAAAGACAAGCAACGTGCCGCAAACTGCAATCAGCGAGGCCGCCAACCCGCCGCGTGTTTGCGATGTCAGTCCTGAACCCAGGTAAGGCTCGAAGACCACAGCGAAGACTGGCGTGAGTGAGAAAAGCGCCACGCGCGTAATGTCGTCGATATTTCCTTTTGCAATCGCGATCAGTAACGAGGGCGCGGCAAACAGCCCGATGCCGGTGAGGATGGTTGAACCGAGCACGCTTCCGCGCGGCCACGATGCTTTGCGAACGAATGCTGCGGCCGCCGAAATTCCGGCTAATAGCGCCAGAGGTATTGCCTGCCGCACCACCGAGGATGAACTCCCGCTGGGTGTCGAGCCAGGCAGCAGATCGGAGCGCAGAGAAGCTGCGGCCCAGAGCAGACAAAGGAGCAGCAATGCCAGGAATGGCGCCGTTTTCGTCTTCAATCCGGGCAGAATAGCGTCCTTTCTGTCTTCGATCAGAACACAGTGGCGCGTCAGCGGCAGGACATGGCTGGGAACGGGTGCAGATCTGCCGCTAAGTTACAATGGAGATTGGGCCGAGGCCGAATTTTTCAAGTAGAGCAAGGAGTTTCACGTTTATGGCGATTCCCGCCACCCAAATGCGTCCGGGCATGATTATTAAGCACAACGACAATCTTCACCTTGTGTTCAAGGTGGAGCATCGCACCCCGGGCAACCTGCGTGCCTTCATTCAGGCAAAACTTCGCAATTTAAAGTCGGGCGCCATGTTCGAACACCGCTTCCGTTCTGGCGACGCCATTGAGAAGGTCGTGGTTGACGAAGTCTCCATGGAGTTTCTGTACGCGGACGGCGACGACTACTATTTCATGAACCCCGTGGACTACGAGCAGACGGTGCTGAAGGGTTCGACCCTGGGCGATGCGGTTGAATACCTGACGCCAAATCTGCAGATCAAGGTCAGTTACCACGACGGACAGGCCGTGGGCATTGAACTGCCGACGTTTGTGGAGCTTACGGTTGTGGAGACGGAACCCGGGCTGAAATCGGCGACCGCGTCATCTGTGACCAAGCCAGCCAAGACAGAGACCGGCCTCGTAGTGCAGGTGCCTCCATTCATCAATGAAGGCGAGAAGATTCGCGTCGATACGAGCGAAGGCGCTTACATGAGCCGCGCCTAGCCGTTTCGGACAGCCGAGGTGAGCGCCGGGGTTGGAGCCCCGGCGCTTTTGCGTTAGCGCTTATTCCTGGGGTTGTTCCTGCTAGCTGCGACGGGTGCTGAACCAGGCCAGAAGGCTGCCTGCCAGGACGCCGGCCGCAAAAACGACTCCTACAGCCTGCAAAGGCTTTTGCTTGACCGTGTGGCGCGCATCGTAGATGACGTCTTCTGCAGCGGTACGGCCCTGTTTCAGCGCCTTTACTGCAGCTTGAACGCCGTCTTCCACTGCTTCTGTGACCACTGATTTGAGCCTGGAGACTTCGCGAAGAACATCTTCAACCGAAGCCTGCTTTTCCATCAAGCCTGATGCCATAAGATTAGCCCTCTTCTTTCTATTGCGATAGTTAGCGCGCTCCGTGGCCATTCCGCGGGTGCGACATGTAGTTGTGATGTGATCCGGTCTACTGCTGTTGCATAGGGTACAAAAGAGAACTCTCCCGTCGGGATTTTTCCTCGTAGTCTCCATCTCCACCGCTATGATTGACCAATCTACCGGAGACAATCTGCTCCCTTATGCTCGTATTGGCATTTGTTCTTCCCATGTTTCTGGGCGCGGCTCTGCTTTTTCTGGTAGAGCCGATGATCGCGAAGATGATGCTGCCGATGCTTGGGGGCAGTGCGGGCGTTTGGAACACTTGCCTGGTTTTCTTTCAAGCTATGCTTCTGGGTGGCTATTTCTATGCCTACGCCATTGAACGATGGCTGAAGCGCAGAACCCAGATCGCTCTGCACATGGCGCTTGTCCTGACGCCGCTAGCGATTGTTGGGCTTCTTCCGTTGCATCTTCCGTCGGGCTGGGCTCCGCCGACCCAAAGCAACCCGATTTTCTGGATATTTGGGCTGTTGCTGGTGTCGGTTGGGCTGCCGTTCTTCATACTCTCTTCGACTGCGCCGCTCATGCAGCGATGGTTTGCCGAATCGGCACACAAAGGGGCGAGCGACCCCTACTTTTTGTATGCCGCCGGTAATGCCGGCAGCCTTTGCGGCCTGCTTGCGTATCCGGTGTTGCTGGAACCTCTGTTACGCCTTCACACCCACGCAGTTTTATGGAGCTGCGGCTACTTGTTTTACGTGCTTGCGATTGGGATTTGCGCACTGCTTGTTTGGAAATCACCTGATTGGAGCGAGGCTGCGACAAGCGCAGAAATCGAGCAGCCTGCAGGGGCCGGTGTCTGGAAAGAGCGTTTGCATTGGATTGCATTGGCGTTTGTTCCTTCCAGCCTGATGCTTGGCGTTACCACGGCTCTTACGACCGACGTGCCCGCGATCCCGCTCCTCTGGGTCTTGTCGCTTGCGATTTATCTGATCAGCTTCATCCTGGTGTTTGCCAAGCGGCCGCCCATCTCGCACGCGTGGATGATTCGAAGAGAGCCGTTTCTCATCCTCGCCGGACTGATTCCGACTGTCGCGCAATCCAAACTGTCGTTTCCTATTCTGTTGGCCCTCTATCTCGCTGTGCTGTTCGGGGTGGCGATGGTCTGCCATGGAGAACTCGCCGGGACGAGGCCGGCCGTTCGCCGACTGACGGAGTTCTATCTGTGCATATCGATTGGCGGAGTTCTGGGCGGTTTGTTTAACGCGCTTCTGGCCCCGCTCATTTTCCGAACCGTACTTGAATTACCGCTCGCACTGATCTTTGCAGCGCTGTTGCGTCCGACCGTCGAATCAAAAGTGTTGACCGCGTCGGCTGCCGTGTGGGCAAAGCGCAAAGACTGGTTGCTCCCAATCGCGCTCGGCCTGTGCATGGTTGCCGTCATCCTGGGGCTTGAGCGGGCGGGCATCCGGCCAAGTCGCACTTCAAACATTCTGATCTTCGGCTATTCGCTGCTGTGGTGTCTTAGCTTCGCCAAGCGGCGTGTGCGCTTTGTCTGGGGGCTAACGGCGGTGGTGTTGGCCAGCTTCTTCTATTCTGGTCCTCTCGGGCACGTCATCCACACGGAGCGCAGTTTCTTCGGCATCTCTCGCGTGACGGGCGATTCAGACGGCAAATTCCACATGCTGATTCACGGCGGAACAATTCATGGGATGCAGCATCTCGATTCCGCCCTCAGCAGAGAACCTCTTATCTATTACACGCGAAGCGGTCCCGCGGGACAGATATTCCGGGCGGTGCAGAAGAGTACGCCGCAGGGAAACTGGGCGATTGTGGGCCTCGGCGCCGGAACAATGGCCTGCTACGTCCAACCGGGACAGACGCTTACTTACTATGAGATTGATCCGCACGTTGCGAGCATTGCCGGGGATCCACGCTATTTCAGCTTTTTACGCCAATGTGCGCCGGCGGCAGAGATCGTGCTGGGCGATGCACGGCTGAAACTTCGCGATGCGCCTGACGGACATTACGGGCTTATCGTTCTGGATGCTTTCAGCGGCGACTCGATCCCTATGCATCTCGTGACGCGAGAGGCACTGGCGCTGTATCTGCGCAAACTTGCACCGCACGGCATCATCGCTGTTCACATTTCGAATATTTACATGAATCTAGGCCCCACGTTGGACACCCTGGCAACGGATGCGCACCTGGCGTCGCTGATCGAAAATGAGGTTGACGTCCCACAGGCACAAATCGATGCGGGGAAGTTTCCCTCGATCTGGGTGGTGATGGCACGGGATCAAGCTGACCTTACATTGCTTCATTCTGAGCATGATGCAGCAGCAACCTGGGTTCCGATACCGGCTCACCCGGCTTCAAGATTGTGGACCGACGACTATTCCAATCTTCTCAGCGCGATCAGGTGGAATTGATCGGGGATCAAGGCAGCGTGGGGTGGACGGCGCAGTGCTGATCGAGGCGAGCTAGCTAAGAAAAAATTCACTTGCACGCTCACCTTCTTTATGTGTTACAGTCTGTAACATTATGGCGAGTAACACTCACGATCCGGCGGAACTGGGGGAATTGGAGCGGGACCTTCTTTCGATTGTGTGGCGGTTTGGGACGGTGACAGCCGAGCAGGCACGCGAGGAACTCAACCGGCCCCTGAAGGATTCAACGATACGCACGGTGCTGCGGCGTCTTGAAGAAAAGGGCTACCTTGCGCACAGCGTCGAAGACCGCACCTTTCTCTATCGTCCTGCGGAATCGCGGCAGCGCGTGGCGGGGCGGGCGGCAAAGCGTATCGTCGACTGGTTCTGCGAAGGATCGGTGGAAGAGCTTCTGGTGGGCATGGTGGACTCCAAAGTCCTCGACCAGGCCGAACTGCAGCGCCTCGCCACGCGTATCTTCGAAGCACAGAAGCGAGCGGGCGATCGAACTACTCCCGGCGAAATGAAAGAAATGAAAAAGGACGCCAAGCAATGATCTCCTCAATTCTGTTTGAAGCTGCAGTTCGTTCCGCACTTCTGGCCGTTGCCGTCTGGATTGGTTTGCGGATATTTGGCGTGCGTAACGTGCTGGCGCAGAAGTGCGCGTGGGGACTGGTACTGGCCGGGGCGCTATCGATGCCGATGGTGCTACCCATGGCGTCGCACTGGACTGTCTTGCCGGCCAACGTGAGAGTCGTGCTGCCTGCTGATCCTCAGACGCTACTTGAGGAATTGCAGGCGAGGATTCAAGCCAAGACATCGCCCGAGCAGCCGTCAGCAGCGGATGCAGCCGCCACTGACAAAGGCGCGCAGCATATTGATCTGCAGTCGGGGCTATCGGCAGGCGGCCCTGCCGGAAGCCGCGCACTCCCGTCGCCCGAGCCTGAAACCTCCTCGGCGAATGTGATCGAAGATATGCAACCTCGGCCGAGGGAGCAGACCGAATCTCCGACATCTCCAACGCCTCGCGCAACCGCGCCGGAGCGCGTAGTGCTGCCGGAGTATGCAGCCACGCCGGCGCGTGCAGCGTTCTCACTATCGAAGATCATTCTTGTGCTTTATCTTGCCGTCGCAAGCGTATTCCTTATTCGACTCGCCTACGGATTGATTACGGCGCTTCGACTGTATCGCCGCGCGAAGCCGATCTCCGGCGATTTGCTGACGGCCCAGGCAGCATCCGTCGCCCTTCGCTGCAGCACCGAGGTTTCGTCGCCGGTCACCATTTTCTCGGCAATTCTGTTGCCCAAGGATTATCCGACTTGGGATAGCGAGAAGCTGCGCGTGGTGCTTGCGCATGAGCGGTCGCACATCCGGCAGAGGGACTTCTATCTGCAGTTGCTGGCCGGGGTCTACGCCGCTGCTTTCTGGCCGAGCCCGCTGGGTTGGTGGCTCAAACGCAAGCTTTCAGATCTGGCTGAGGCAATCAGCGACCGTGCAGGACTGGAAGAGGCGGCCGATCGAGCTTCTTATGCGCAGATCTTGCTCGAATTCGCGGCATTGCCGCGCCCAACCCTGACAGGAGTTGCCATGGCTAACAGTGGATCACTCTCGCGCCGCATCGAGCGGCTGTTGAACGATGTTTCTTTCCGGCAGGCGTTTGCGGGTTCGCGACGCGCCCTGGTGGCCGTGCTGATCGTGCCGGTTGCGCTGTTTGCAGCTACGGCGCTGGTACGTGTGCAGGCCGCGGGGCAACAGGCGCCAAGCGAAGTTCCCGCTCCGCCTGCCCCCGCTGTTGCGCCGGGCGAAGTGCCTGCCCCGCCGGTTGCAGTTGCGCCGGTTGCACCGCAGAGCGGTGTGTCGCAACCTGTGCAGATTCTCGACGAGCCGGCGACGCCAGCGGTTGCACCTACACCCGAGCCACCTGCGAAGGTTGGAACGTCGCCAGTTGCTTTGACTGCACCGGCAGCCCCGGCGAGCCCAGTGCTCACGATTACACCACGCGCGCCCAATGCTCCGCCTGTGCTGGCGATCGCGCCACTGAGCCCCGTGCATCGCGAATTGATGATGAAGGCGCTCGAAGACAGCCAGCTCGCACAGAAGCACATGATTATGGTTGCGCCGATGGCGCCGACGATGGCGATCATTGCGCCGCGCGGCGGTTATGGCGCGGGTGGTTACGGCGCGAGCGGATATGGAGCGGGGCAGAGCACGACCACGGAGAGCGGGAGCTCGTCCCATAGCGAAAACGGAAAGCACTCCGGCTATCGCTACTACCATTCCTCCAACGGACAGTCGTATGCGGTGATCCGCGGCGGTGACACGGCGCATATGAGCTTTTCAGGCGACTGGATGGAAGGGCGGCGCGAAGAGATCGCCAAGGCGAGCAAGCAGGCACACGGCGATTTTCTGTGGTTCACTCGCGATGGCAAAGCGTACTTTGTCGACGATCCCGCAATCCTGAATCAGATCGAAGCGATGTACAAGCCGATGGAGGCGCTGGGAGCGAAGCAGGAAGCTCTTGGCAAGGAGCAGGAAGCATTGGGAAAGCAGCAGGAGGCAATAGGCCGTCAGATGGAATCGGTCAGTGTGCCCACTCCCGACATGAGCAAGGAGCTTGCTCAGCTAAATGAAGCGATGGCGAAGCTGAAGGCGAGCGAAGGCAAAACCATGACACAGGATCAGTTTGCCGAATTGCAGGAGAGACTCGGCGAATTGCAGGGTAAGCTTGGCGAGATTCAAGGGCAAATCGGCTCCAGGCAGGGCGAATTCGGCGACAAGATGGGCAAGCTGGGCGCGATGCAGGGTCAGTTGGGAGCGCAGCAGGGCCGCCTGGGAGCGGAGCAGGGAAGAATTGCTCAGGAAGCAGACCAGAAGGTGAAGTCGATCATCAATGAGAGCCTGCAGAACGGGAAGGCGCACCCGGTGCAGTGACCGGGAATTTTCGATGGGCGGGATTGCTATGTTTGCGCTAGAATCCCGCCCATCATGATCAATGGCGTTCATCTTCTCCTGTACAGTCGCGATCCGGAAGCGGATCGCGCTTTTTTTCGCGACGTGCTTGGATTCCAGTCTGTGGATGCCGGCGAGGGCTGGCTTATCTTCGCGTTGCCTCCGGCGGAGATAGGCATTCATCCCGGTGACGGCAAATTTGTCGAGCACCATGCAGACCACGAACTCTCCGGCAGCGTGATTTATCTGATGTGCGATGATCTGCCCGCGACGATGGAGATGCTCAAAAAGAAGGGCGCGGAGACCACGGCGATTGTGCAGGCCGGATGGGGAACCACCACAACCATTCGCCTGCCGGGCGGCGGCGGACTGGGGTTGTATCAGCCGCGTCATGCCACGGCACTGCAACCGGGTAGCTGAACCCGCGCGATGGGTATTTCAATCCGTTGACGTTGGCGTGTAACCTGATGGGGCAATCAGGAGGTCGATTGTCATGCCTCTCTCTCCACGGCTCGAAGTAGCGTCGCAGAGCTTCAACATGAATTCCAGTTTTCTAAAACAGGGCGTCGCCGGCCTGGATGATGAGGACTGGTTGAAGCGCCCGAACGATCATACCAACCACCTCTTGTGGATCGTTGGCCACATAACGTGGTCGCGATCGATGGTGCTGGCTCGGCTCGGAGACAAGTGGACGTTACCGTGGATGCGGTTATATGCACGCGGAGAAAAATGCGTGGAATGTCCGGATGCTCCCTCGCCGAAGGCGATGATGCAGGCCTGGGATGAGAGCTGCGGCAGGCTCAACAAGGCAATGGAATCGGCAACCGAAGAGTTACTTGACACGCCGGCCACAAAGCCCGGGCCACCCAGCGCAGATGGCAAGCTGACTGGAATTGTTAATTTCATGGCGCTACACGAGACCTATCACCTTGGCCAGTGTGCCTACATCCGGTCGCTATTAGGGAAGCCCGGCGTCATGGGCTGAGGATGTGCAACCAACCGGTTGCGCATCTCATTGCAGTTGAACCAGCTTGGCTTCGAGCAGGGCTTCAATCGTCATCAGAGCATCGAGTACGGCGCCGGAAACCGGTGCGTCCACTTGCACAACCGCGAGAGCCTTGACGGGCTTATCTCCAGTTCGTTCGCGGCCCAGCGCAAAATTGGCAATGTTCACGCCCTGTTCGCCGAGGATGGTTCCGATCTTGCCGATTACTCCGGGCACGTCGAGGTTGCGGCAGACGAGGAGATTGCCTTCGAGCGGCGCTTCAATATCAATTCCATCGAACTCGAGCAGACGCGGCTGCTCGCCGTGAATCACAGTTGCCGTGGCATGGCTGGCACCTGCCGATGTGTGCAGATTGATCGTAAGCACGGTTGCCGCTCCGCCGCGATGGCTCTCCTCTTTCTCTTCGTGAACGCGGATGCCGCGCTCCTGAGCGATGGCGGCGGCGTTGATGCGATTCACATTCTCTGAGCCTTGTAACAAGCCCTCGATGGCGGCGTTGCGGACCAGGTCGGTTTTTGCCTCGGCAAGCGCGCCGCCGTAGGTGAGGTCGATGGCCTCGATTCCGCATTTGCACGCCTGGGCGAGGAACGATCCGAGACGGCCGGCGAGGTCGATGTAGGGCGCGAGTTGGACGTACTCTTCGTGGCTCAACGAAGGAAGGTTGACGGCGTTCTGGACCACGCCGAGCTTCAGATACTCGCGCACCTGCATGGCGATCTGTATGCCGACGGCCTCCTGCGCTTCTGCCGTTGACCCGGCAATGTGCGGAGTGAGAATGACATTGTCGAACTCAGCGTAGGGCGAATCTTTGGGTGGCTCGACGGTAAACACGTCGAGTGCAGCGCCGCCGACGTGGCCGGATTTTAACGCAGCGACGAGTGCCACTTCGTCCACCAGTTCGCCCCGAGCGCAGTTGATGATGCGCACGCCCTTCTTCATCAGGGCGAGAGATTTCGCGTTGATGACACCGGCGGTTTGCGGCGTAAGGCCGACGTGAAGCGTGATGTAGTCGGAGCCGGCGATGACTTCATCAAGCGCAACCAGGCGGATGCCATTTTCGCGGGCGATGGCGATGGAGACAAACGGATCGCTGCCGATAATGTCGAGACCGAATCCACGGGCCCGACGAGCAACTTCAAGCCCGATGCGGCCGAGACCGAGGATGCCGAGTGTTTTGCCGCGCAGTTCCGCTCCCTGGAGGCTCTTCTTCTCCCACTTGCCGGCGTGCATGGTGTTGTTGGCAGTGGGTAGCTTGCGGGCGAGCGCCAGCATAAGGCCGATCGTGAGCTCTGCAACAGCGACTGCGTTGGCGCCGGGGGTGTTCATGACAACCACACCACGGCGCGTGGCGGCTTCAGCATCGATGTTGTCGACACCAACACCGGCGCGGCCAATGACGCGCAGTTTCGGCGCGTGCTCCATCAGGGCGTCGTCGACCTGCACAGCGCTGCGGACAACGAGAGCGTCGGCGTCGGCGAGTGCGGCAGGCAAGCCGTTAGGTAGCTGATCGTGCGTGAGAACTTCCCATCCAGGTTCGGCTGCGAAAACGGCGAGGGTTGCGGGCGATACTTTTTCCGCCAGAACGATCTTCATCTTGTCTCCCTTGGCCGCTGTGGCGGACCCGGTTTCAAAGTCATCGAAACGGATGTTGTGCTTCTCGCAGAGCAGGTCGAACATGCGCACTGCGGCGGCGTGTGGCTTGCCTTCGCCACGTTCGTACTTGGTTATCGAATTTGGATGCACGCCGAGTAACTCGGCCATCTGGTAGGAGTAGAGGTCGAGTTGCTTGCGCGCGATAAGAAGTTTTTCGCCAAATGAGAGTTCGGCCATTTAAGACAGCTCCTAGCTTTTAGCTTCTAGCTCCTGGCTCTCGGCATGAGCCAGGTTGTGTTTCAAGCCTTGAGGAAAAAATCAATCTCGATCGCGGGCAAGAAAGTCGAGAGTGCCAGCGAACCAAGCTAGCGGCTAGAAGCTAGGAGCCAGTAGCTGTTCTCTCCGCGTACGCCTTCTGCGCTGCCGCCACCGCCTGCCCGTATTCGACCTTCAGACCGAGCGTGTCTTTCGCGATGTGTTCCATGGCGCCAAGAAAGGCCACGGTATCGAGGTAGTCGAAGAAGCCGAGGTGCGCGACGCGAAAGATCTTGCCCTGCATCTCGCCCTGGCCGTTGGCCGTGACCAGCGCAAACTTCGCCTTCAATGCTTTCACCACAGCGCCGGAGTCCATGCCTTCAGGAACTGCCACGGCGGTTGCGGCAGCGGCGGGCGCAGTCGGCGCAAAGAGTGTGAAGCCGAGAGCGACAAGGCCGGCGCGCGTGGCAGCGGCGTTGGTGATGGCGTTGTCGATGAGAGCGATGCGGCCTTTCTCAAGATCGCCACCGGCCTGTCCGGCGATGTAGTCGAGCGCTGCGCCGAGGCCAGCCACGAGGGCAACCGCGGGCGTATAGGCGCTTTCGCCCTTGACGGCGTTCTTGCGCTCCTTGCGGAGGTCGAAGTAGTAGCGCGGGTTCTTCGATTTTTCCATCGCCGCCCACGCCTTCTCGCTGACGCTGAGGTAGGCGAGACCAGGCGGGATCATGACTGCCTTCTGCGAGCCGCCGATGAGGATGTCGATGCCCCAGGCGTCAACGTCGAAATGCGTAGTGCCAAGACCGGTGATTCCGTCAACGACCAGAATCGCCTCAGGGGCAACTTCGTGGATCAGCTTGGCGATCGCCTCAACATCATGGCTGGCCGCCGTCGAAGTCTCAGTCGCCTGCATGTAAACCGCGCGATGTTCGGGCTTGAGAGCAGCACGAATGTCCGCGAGGTTAAAGGTCTGGCCGTAGGGAGCTGTGACGACGTCGGGCTCGCAGCCGAAGGCCTTTGCCAGACCCGTCCAGCGCTCACCGAATTTTCCGGCGGTAAGGACTAGAACTCGATCGCCCGGGGATGTGAGATTCGAAACGGAGGCTTCCATGGCGCCAGTGCC
This sequence comes from uncultured Acidobacteriaceae bacterium, assembly GCA_963738035.1. GTDB lineage: Bacteria > Acidobacteriota > Terriglobia > Terriglobales > Acidobacteriaceae > Telmatobacter. The sequence continues at coordinate 299,182 of CAVTVB010000017.1, read as the reverse complement.
AGAGGACGAAAGCAGGAGGACATCGTTCTTCGTTCCGACGAAGACCTTGAGCTGGGAAAGCACCTTCTGAAACAGCGCCCGGAACTCCGGCGTGCGGTGGTGCATGTCCGCGGCCGCCATGGCAAACTGGGCGGCGGGCAGCAGCGGTGTAGGACCCGGGGTAAAAAGACGAGTCTTGCGAATCATAGACTTAGCCTCCAGAACTGGTTTAGGGGCCGCCAATTACAGCTCTGCCCATCGAAATCACATAATACACATATATGTGATATTTGTGAAATGAAATCCTGCTGATAGACGGGGATTTCTTTGTACCAACCAATGTTTGAACAGGGCTAGGTCGCGGCACTGGAAGCGATAGACTTAGGTGAGTTGTCACTCTAGAAACAGTGATTTGATAGCGAGGAACCCGATGGACGCAGGTGCTCTGGAAGCGCAGATTAGCCAGCAGGCAATTACCGCATTGAAACTGCACGACGCGGAGCGCACGCAGACGTTGCGGCTGATCAAGAATGCGCTGAAGAACAAGGCGATTGAGAAGCGCGCGCCGTTGACGCCCGCCGAAGAACAGCAGGCTCTGGCCACCATGATCAAGCAGCGGCGCGATTCAATCGAGCAATTCACAAAAGGGAATCGGCCGGAGCTGGCAGCCAAGGAAGCCGCGGAGATCGGTGTGATCGAGGAGTTTCTGCCTAAAGCGCTCGATGAAGCCGGTCTGCGCGCGATGCTGATCGAGGTAATTGCCGAACACGCGAGCGCGACTGGACATACTCCAACCCCGAAGGACATGGGACCCATAATAAAGGCCGTGCAAGCACGGCTGGCGCAGGCGGGAGTGCGCGCCGAGGGGCGCGTCGTGAGCGACATGGTGAAGCAGGCGCTGGCTGGATAGTTCGACGCTGTGGTCTGACTTTACGCGGAAATCGTCGATCTTAAGTTTCTTTTTGCTCATCAGGGGCGCCCAGTCTTGGCCGAAAGATGAGCCACACCAGTAGTCCCACTGGGAAAAACACGATCACTATTAGACTGACCAGCCAAGGAGACTTGCCACGGCGTTTAGCGTCGGCTGCACACCTGGCCACTGAGGCAACAAGAGCCGCGAGGATGCAAAGAACAAGAACGTAATCGAGGATGCTTGAAATCCCGGTTGCATTCACAGCAGCTACCTTGGAGTGAGGTTACACGCGGCCGATTTGTGCGTCTAGTCAAGCCGGGCGTCGCTGAATTGTCCTGTCCTTGACCGGCATCGGCATTCGATATAACTTCGGCTGGAGATGGCTTCCTATCTGGTACAAATTCCCCGTCTCCGGAAGCGCTGGTCGATGCGGATCAATTCTCTTTGCTTCAGGGCGACAGTTTTTCTGTTCGTCTGCTTGAGCGGAACCACGCTCTGGGCGCAGGGGCCGCCATTTCAGGTGGACGATCCGGTGCCGGTGGACTTCAAGCATTACGAGTTTTACATCTTCGGCTCAACAGACGGGACACCGGCAGAGACGGACTACTCCGCTCCGTCATTCGAATTCAACTGGGGCGCAGTGCCGCGCGTGCAGATTCATACGATTCTGCCGTTCGGAGGCATCCGTCCCTCCAATAATCCAATCTATTTGCCGAGTGGAGCGGGATCCAGTGCGAGTGGTTTGCTTGATATGGAGTTTGGCGTGAAGCTCGCGATCATCAAGGAGACCAGGGTCCTTCCGCAGATTGGCACCTTCACGATGATTGAGATCCCAACGGGCGATGCAGACAAAGGACTGGGCGTTGGCAAGGTCTGGTACCGGCTTCCGCTTTGGCTGCAGAAGAATGAAGGCAAGTGGCTCTTCGACGGCGGCGCGGGGGAGACGCTGAATTCGCAGGACGGCTTCCACAATTTTCCGTACGGGGGGTTTCTGGTGAAGCGCGAGATGAACAAGAAGCTCGATCTTGCGGCAGAGATCTTCGCCCACGGCGGCGAAGGACCTGTTACGCCGCAGGCAGAGAGCTCAACGATGATCGACGCCGGTGGATATTGGCACCTGAAGGGCGAAGAAGCTATGCAGCTTCTCTTCGCTTATGGGCATTCCATTGCGGGCCGAACCGAGAACTACGCCTATCTAGGCCTCTACTGGACGTGGGGCAAGGACGATAAGAAAGACGACGACAAGGACAAGGATTCCGACAAGCACGCGATGCTGCAGAACGCGATGTACTCGGGCCGCGCGCTCAAAAACGAATTCTGAGCCGTGCGCGATTTCCGCAGTCGCATAATGCGTTGCTTATTCATCCACCAACATTCGCCTCTGTTCGAGAAAACGACGTACCGCCGGGTCGCGCTCCATGCCGATTGCAATTGAATAAGCGTGACGGGATTCCTCTCGGGCACCGATGCGGGCGAGCAGATCTGCGCGCGCAGCCCAGTAAGGTTGATACTCGACGAGCCGCGGATCGCCCGCAACGCGGTCCAATTCTTCAAGCGCCTGGCGCGGACCAAACTGTTCCGCGATTGCGAGTGCACGATTAATGGCCGCGACTGGTGAACCGCTGAGGGCCAGGTGTGCATCGTAGAGCTGCACAATGGCGGACCAGTCGGACTGGCCAGTGCGTATGCGAACCGCGTGAGCGGACTGAATAGCAGCCTCGAGTTGATACCTGCCGACCCGCTTCATGGCCCCAGCGCGATGCAGGAGTGATTCCGCTTCGGCGATCATCTCCATATTCCAAAGTAAAGAATCCTGCTGCGCAAGCGGAACGTAGTCGCCTTCATTGGTACGGCGCGCACGACGGCGCGCTTCAGCGTGAAGCATCAACGCGAGCAGTCCGAGCCCTTCGGGTTCATTAGGCAGCAACTCGGTGACGAGACGTCCGAGATAGATGGCTTCCTCCGCGAGGTCGCGACGGGCGACATCCGTGCCGGCGGCGTCGATCCAGCCCTCAGCGAACGCTGCGTAGATGGCGTCGAGTACAGTGTCGAGGCGGTCGCGGAGCTCGTTGCGCCCGGGTATGTCGAGCGGAATCCCCGCCTGCCGGATCTTGTTCTTGGCGCGCACAAGCCGCTGGCTCATCGTGGCTGGCGAGATCAGAAACGCAGATGCGATGCGGGCGGCATCCAGTCCGAGGATGGCCTGCAACATGAGTGGCGCGCGGATGGCGCGACCAATGGCGGGGTGGGCGCAGGCAAACATCAGGCCAAGTCGCCGATCGGGAATCTCCGCCGCATTTTCGTCGAATGGAATGGCTAGCGCGATGCCTTCGATTTCATCCGAGGCGGCTTCGCGTTGCGTGGACCGGTTAGCGTCGAGAAACTTGCGCCGCGCCACAGTCATCAGCCAGGCTTCAGGATTTTGTGGGCAGCCGTTGCGCGGCCAGTCGGCAAGCGCCGCTGTGAAAGCTTCAGAAAGCGCGTCTTCCGCGGCAGCCAAGTCGCGGGTGCGAGCGGCGAGGAATGCGACGAGTTTGCCATAACTGCGGCGCGCAACCTGCTCGGCCAGGTCGCGCGCTCCAGACTCTTCGCATCCGCTCATTGGTCTACATTGTCCAGATTGGACGGACTTCGACGGTTCCGTGTTGCGAACCAGGGCAACGCGCAGCCCACGAAAGAGCAGCATCGAGGTCGGCTACATCGATCAGGAAGTAGCCGCCGAGCTGTTCCTTGCTATCGGCAAAGGGGCCGTCGAGCACCTGCGTCTTGCCGTTTACCGTGCGTACGGTGGTTGCAGTCGCGACAGGCTGGAGTCGATTTGAGCCTTGCAATACACCCGCCTGCTTGAGGGCCTCAGAATAGGCCATGTATGCAGCCAGACCTTGCTTCTGTTGTTCCGGAGTCATGTTTTGAAAACCGGCTTCGTTTGCATAGATGGTTAACAAATACTGCATGGGGAAATCCTCCGTTGTGATTTTACGGCGATGGTTGAAAGCGCCGTCACCACCATGACGCGCGACGAACCAAGATTTCGACATCAGCAAACAATTATTTCAGGCACAAAGAAACAATTCATGAACGGGGTAGGAAAGGCGTCACTTTATTGAGCAGAAGCGTCACGAGGTCCGGATCCATATATTGATACTTGTCTGGAATTCCCAGCACGATGAGCTTCTTGCCTTCGATTAGTTTTCCAAACCGCTTTTGGAGTCGCCGACGGTGAACTGCCTCCATGGCGAAGATGATGTCTGACCAATCGACGTCCTCGGCGGAGACTGGGTTTGCGGCATCCGGCGCCGTACCCACGGAAAGAATTTCGACGTTGGGCCTGTTAGAAAACACCGCCTCAGCGGTCGGGCTGCGCAGGCGATTCCTGCTGCAAACGAAAAGAACATGCATGATGTGGAAGTTCAGAACGTCCGCAGATCGCCGGCAGGTAACGGAGCTAACTTCAGCAGGCCTAATTCGCAGACGAGACGTTCGAGCCTGGCACGCGTGGCCGGCATGGGGATTACGAGCGGAAGACGTACGGTATCGGACGCTCGACCCATCAAACTGAGGACAGTCTTCACGGGACCCGGATTAGACTCCCAGAAGTTTGCCTCGAAAAGGCGTCCATAGCGGCGTTCGAGTTCGCGAGCCTCGGCCCACTCATCGTGCAGAGCGGCTCCGATCATGCGCGCCATCTCGCCGGGAATCTCGTTGGAGACCACGCTGATCAATCCCTGAGCCCCTACGCCAATGGCGGCGAGTGCCAGGTTGTCGTCGCCCGAGAAGATCTTGAATGTGGATGGAAGCGTGTGCACGAGTTCGGCAATCTGGGGCAGCTTGCCGCTGGCTTCTTTGATGGCCTGGATGTTGGGTGCGGCCTCGGCAAGGCGAACGACGGTCTGCGGATCGAGGTTCACGCCTGTTCGGCCGGGCACGTTGTAAAGGCAGACAGGAATGGGATCAACCATTTTTGCCAGGGCAAGAAAGTGCTGGAACTGACCTTCCTGCGTGGGCTTGTTGTAATAAGGATTGGCGGAAAGCACGGCATCGACGCCGGGAACCTGGCGCAGCATCGTTGCCATCCGTAGCAGGGTGCGCGTGGAGTTGTGCGTGCAACCGGCCCAGACCGGAACGCGGCCAGCCGCGGCCTCGATGACGATGCGAACCGTACGCAGCCATTCCTCTTCTTCGAGCGTGGCGGCTTCACCTGTCGAACCGCAAGCCACAATGAAGTCGATGCCCGCGTCAATTTGCCAGTTCACCAGCGCCCATAGTGCCGGTTCGTCGATCGATCCGTCAGCCCGGAAAGGCGTGACGATTGCCGTACCACAACCCGTAGTTTCCATCACTGAAAAGTGTATATCGCAGGGCGACTCCTCGGCGTGTGATGGAACGCATAGCGCTGAGGGTGGCAGCGGAATTCGAAATTGGAGCAGGACTATCGGTATTCGGACTCCAGGATTGACATCAGGCGCAGATTGCACCAGCGGCCGTCGCGATTGGCCGCTTCGCGCATGACGCCTTCGTACTGGAAGCCGACACTCTCATAAAGGTGACGCGCGCGGGCGTTGTCTTCGAAGACGTCGAGGAACAGCCGGTGCGCACCGAGTTCGCGAAAGGCGATGCGTATCAGTTCCTTCAGCATGCTGCGGCCCAGTCCGCGTTCGGGTACGGCGACAACAATTCGCTTGAGTTCGATGGCGCGGGAGTCCTCGTTGATGCCTCGCAGGATGACGTATCCCTGAACCTCGCCCCACTCGGTTTCGCTGACGTAATATCGGGCGTCACCGCCAGTGAGAGTGGCGCGGTGACGGTCTTCGCTCCACTGACCAACAAATTCGCGGGCGAAGGGTGTGCGTTCAATGGCGACAATGGCTGGGATGTCGACTGGGGTAGCTAGGCGGAGAATCATCGGGTTCGAGTCCATTGTAATTCTGGAGCAGGAAGCTCGAGCCGACTGCCTATATCTGGTGGCCCGGTGATTTCTGCCCGGCTGAAGGGAAGTCGAACAAAGTTGGCGATTGTTTGCCGCAAAAGAACACGGATGTCTGGTTGCGATACGTGACGAAAGGCATGTATCCCCTAGTACCTAATAGTTCCAAAGGGGATATGAACCCGTATACCATCACCGTTACAGGACCGGAATCCAGCCTGCGCAATCGTCTTCGGCAACGACCGGAACAACGAAGCGCATTCAGCTGAATCCAAGGATCTTGTTCTGCGAGGGGCGCAAGTCGATTCGCAGGCGATGTTGCTTTTCTTCCCAGATCCGTTTGCAAACCGACCGTTCGGATGGGCAATCCATGCACCATCGCGACAGTTACGGTCTTGCACCATGTCGATTTTTGGGGCTGCGGCACGATGGAATTGCAGGACCTTGCATCGACATCGACCGAGTAGAGGATCGAGGATCATGAGCGCCAGAGCTGAGATATCGAACAACGCGCAGAGCCCGCAAGCCGAAAAGAGCGCTTCGAAGGGCATGGCTGTTGCCCTGATCGGCCCGAATGACGCGCATCGCCAGATTGTTGCAAGGGCCCTTGCATCTTCGCAGGGCCGGAAGGTCCACGAGTTCATTGACTACCCCGCCGCGTTGAACGATTTACCGCGCATGGTCGAGCAGAACTTCGATGTCGTACTTGTCGATGTGGACACAGACGAGAGCTACGCGCTTCAGATTATCGAGAAGCTTGCTGAGATCGGCCAGCCTGTCATGGCGTATTCCGCGCGCAGCGATCAGGAATTGCTGATGAGCTGCATGCGTGCCGGCGCTCGTGACTTTTTGCCGTTGCCTACAGAAGCGGGTCAGGAACAGAACCAGACTTCGTCACAACCAGTCGCGAGGCCTGCCGTTGCAGCTGCGCCGCAGGTTGCTGCACCACCGGTTGCTGCACCACAGGTTGCTCAGCGGCCGGTTGAGCCAAAGCCGGCGCCATTGCCACCGGCACCCGCTGCTCGCGCCAATGTCACACCGATCGTTCCGGAAAAGCTTGTCGATCCGATCGAGGAACAGTGGCCTGCGCGATTCAACGAAGGTCAAAAAGATCCTGAGCTAGCCCAGGTGATCGAAGAGATCACTGTCCCCACTGCGCCGGAGGCTTCAGCTCATGAGAAGCCGATGTCTGACTTTGCCGAGTGGGACGCCGCCAATCTTCGTCGCGCGCCGGTAGCGCCACCGCAGCCTGCCAAGCGGCCAGAACCCCGTCCGCGCCCCGCCCTTGTTCCCGAGCGCAGAAAGACTGAAGCTGCCGCTCCTCGCCCCTTACCAACCTCGGAAGCAGCACCGGCCCCCGCGATTGAGCGGCCTCCGGTCGCGGTGGACCTCTTCCGTTCCTCCTATGTCCACTCCGAGTCCGAGCCAGACGAAGCTGCCGAGAAACAGGGCGCCAACTGGGTGAAGTGGATTCTCATCGCCGCCGGTCCGCTGGTGCTTGCGCTTGTACTGCTGGTGGTCTTTACCCGTCCTCGGCGCCGCAAAACCATGCGGCACCGCCAGTGAAGGAGACATCTGCACCGGCACAGGTTCAACCGGAGCCTGCTGCGCTGCCCGTCGCAAAGACTGCTGGAAAGCCGGCCGCAGGAACTCCTATCGCAAGTGCTCCGCAGACTTCTGCCGATACGACTGAATATTCCAATCCTTCGCAGCCGCCCTCTCCCGATGCAATGGCCGCGCAGCTTGTTGCGCCGACGCGCATCGCCGGCCAGATCAAGAAAGCCGCACCGGCAGAGGAGCCGCCTCCCAGCGCTCCGGCGCCCGTGTCTCTCGAAGATAACAACGTGGTTCCTGGCTCCGTGTTTGGCAATGCGAACAAAGAGAAGGTTATGCCTCATGTGTCGGCGATTTCCGCTGGGGTCGCAGATGGCATGATCATCCACAAGACACCGCCCGTGTATCCCAAGTTTGCTCAGGATGCCCACATCACGGGAAAAGTGGTTCTGAAGGCGACCATCACGAAGCAGGGGACGATTGAAGGCGTGCAGGTGCTGAGCGGCCCCAAGATTCTGGCGCCATCCGCGGTGGAAGCGGTGAGGACCTGGAAGTACAAGCCCTATATGCTCGACAACCAGCCGGTAGCGGTGGAGACGAACATCACCGTGGTGTTTGGTTCTGGCGGCAAATAGCCATCCAAGCTCCAGACAATTCAATTTTCTGAAGGGCGCTCGATGTGGTCGATTACGACTACATCAATGGGCGCCTTTGCAGGTTCCAGCTTCAACCCGAGTTGCTCCTGCAGCGCGGTGAAGATGGACGGGCCGTTTTCGCCAGAGCCGGGTTCATCATTCCACGCCCACGTGAGGTCAACGTCATAGACACCGGTCAGGCCGGTCTTATCGATGACCACACGCCCCACCACTCCCGAAAGCGTGCCCGCGAGACTGCTTGCCAGGCATTGATGCGCAGTCAGCTTGCCGGGACTCATCATCGATGAGCCGGATTCGCCCGGAGCGGACATCTTCATCTTCGGGCCGTGCTTTGCGATGGCGAGTTCGTAAACCGGAAGCTCGCGCTTCTCGATGTGATACTTCAGTGCCAAGCGGTCCTCGAGAAGCTGACGCATCATCAGTCGCCACATTTCCCCGCCATCATTGCCATGCAACTTGTGAAAGGCATCGGTCGTTTCGGCATCCATTTTGGCGCGGAAATCAAAGCGCTCGGAGTTGGTCCACGCCGGCCAGCCGACAATCTCGTCTCCCGACCTGATGGAGAAAGCGTTTCCGAAGAGGGAGTGGATTGTCATGTTCTGCATCTCGAAGCCGTCGGGAAGAATGCGCGTCATAGCGTTGTTGTCGAGGGCGCGATGGGGCTTGATGGAAACTACGTCCCAGGTGAGAGGCGCCGGCGGCCCGGCAGGAGAATGTTCGGGTAGCTGCGAGAGTACGGGAACGGCGTTGAGTGCGAAGCAGACTGCGACGACAGCAAAGGACTGATGCACGGCTGGCTCTTACTTGAAACGGTGAACCGAGAATTGTAACTCGGATGGGACTAGAGCTGGTCGAAGATTTCGCGGAACTCCCAGACGCCGGATTTGCCATTGAGCCATTCGGCAGCTCGGACTGCGCCGACGGCAAAACCGCGGCGTGAGTGAGCGTCGTGACGCAGAACCAGCTCGTCATACTCGCTTTTCGCGGTGACGATGTGTTTGCCGTTGGCATCACCCACGCGATGCGACTCGATGGGCACGTCGATGCCGGGCTGTACAGAATGGATGATCTGCTTGAGGGTGATGGCGGTGCCGGAGGGCGCGTCGAGTTTTGACGTGTGATGTGTCTCGCTAATGGCAAACTTGTAGCCTTCGATGCGGGCGAGCTCTGCGGTGAGGCGAAAGAGCTTTTGCACGCCAATGGAGAAGTTGGTGCCGTAGAGCAGGCCGCCGTTCCGTCGTTCGGCGACGGCTTTCAAGTCAGGCAGGTGCGTGTACCAGCCGGTGGTGCCGACCACGATGCGGCAGCCGAGCGCGAGAACGGCGCGGATGTTTTCAACGGCGGCATCGGGAGTGGTGAAGTCGATGACTACGTCGATGCCGGCAAGGTTGGGTGCGGTGAGTGCCGAGGCCTGCTGATTCTCGGTGATGTCGAGTGCGCGCACCCCGTGGCCGCGTTCGCGCGCAACCTCGGCAACCAGTGAGCCAGTTTTTCCTTTGCCTAGAACGAGTACAAGCATTGGCGCTCCGTTGAAATGAATTCGTTTTCCAGCTTACAGCTTGCCGGCGGGTGGGCAAATTCCCTCAAAACACACGCTAAAAAATCTTTTAAGCTTCGCAGGCTATTTCTCGCGAATCGCTATGCTCAGAATTCGAAAGCATTCCCCCACAGGGAAACAGGTTCGAGCGACCGAAACGATTGATAAGATCGCTTCCCCGCCAGGCGAGCACATCGCGGAACTTTCCACTTCACATTCCTGGAACAACTTGCAGAATCCAGCCTCGTAACTCCTTTTCCGTGACGACTCTGCTCCTAAGTCCTTTGCGCAGAATACTATAAGTACATATATCAAGAGACTCTACTCGAGAGGATGGGTGAGGTACACCCCGCTCTTTGCAGGAAACAAATGCCGTGTGAGGAAGGTACAGGTCGCCCTCGTGCAGACAGCAATCCGCACCTGCAATCCGGGCGATTGTCCAGACACTAGTCGTTGTGTGAACGAAGAGGGGCCGAGCAGGAATTACGGCAGACATTTCCTCGAGCATCAACGACAGAAGCAATCTTTTCGATGATAAGTTTGTTTCCGTGAAGACGACGGAGTTGCTGCGATTCGACGGCGCTGTTGAGCGCGATCCCGCGATTAATGCGTGGATGAAAGAGCATGCCGGGGACTTGGGGACCATGGCGCAGCGGTGGTTTGAGGTGATGCGCAAATGCGGGGACGAGGTCCGCGAACTCATGCATGACAGCTGTCCGGTGGCGTGTCTGGGAGATGTGCCCTTCGGCTATGTGAACGTGTTCACCTCGCACGTCAACGTGGGATTTTTCCAGGGAGCGTCGTTGCCGGATCCGGCCCGATTGTTGCAGGGCAGCGGCAAGTACATGCGCCATGTGAAGCTGAAACCGGGAATGGTGGGGAACGATGCGGCCCTAAGCCAGCTGATCGAGAGCGCTTATTCGGATATCAAGGCACGCGTGGAAAACGGCTAGCGAGTGTCGTGCGGGTAGTCCCCATCAGGCCAAGTCCCAAAATTCCCGCCATCCCCGCAGACCCGAGCACCTTCATTCTCGTAGAACAGACTTTGCCTGGGTAAAGAGCGTACCATCGTTCTCTCACCCCCCGATGTATACGGTGAGGAAGAAGGTCGCAGGTTAGTCAACGACGTTGTCTGGGGGCGTTAATACGGGGGGAACATGTCACAGACGAGGAGCGAACTGGAGTCCAGGATTCTGGAACGGTTTGGGGTGCTCCCAAACTTCTTTCGCCTCACCACGGACGATCCGGAGCTTACAGAGAATCTGTGGGGATTCGCTCAATTCGCGTACCTGGACAACCCGCTGCCTTCGCTCATGAAGGAGAGGCTGTTTGTTTACTTATCCCTTTTCTGCAGTGCCCGCTACTGTCTCGCCAGACATCTTGGATTCTTGCTCGGCCTGGGTCGTCCGGCAGGCGACCCGCAGTGCCTGCCTCAATCGATTCATGAAGTGTTGCCACTGCTCCGACGGGATCTTCCTTTCGATTCCGACCTCGATCAACACCTTGCTTTATGTGAGGAGCTAGGTGTAGTGCCATTGCCCCTGGAGCCAGACAGCGCACAGGAAAGGGCAATATTTGCTTGCGTAGCACATGTCTTCTTGAGAACTTCCGATGCGTCGAGGGCGTTACGTGCGCTCAAGTGTGTCCTGGATGGGAAGATGCTGGAGTACACAAAGCTTCTTCTGGCCTTCATCCGCACAGCCCACTACTGGACCGAGATACATCCCGAACTAGTTCTAGAAGACGACATCAATCAGCTCCTGGCTGCCCATGAAGCCATCACTGCGTGTGTCCTTGCGGATCCGGCCGAGTTGCGACCGGAAAGCAAGGTCGCTCGTCGAATCTCAGATGATCTGATCACCTTGCGCGATTTGAAAGAGCGACATGTGAGACTCGGACAGGACTATGAGTTGCTTGGCACGGAACATCAGAGGACAGAGGATCGCCTGTCTGAAAACGAAAAGATGCTGCAAGAAAGTTCCAAGCGTCTTGGCCAACTTGCAGCGATCGTGGAATCCTCCGACGATGTGATTTTGAGTAAGGACCTGAACGGCATCATTGCAAGCTGGAATGCTGCTGCCACGCGTGTTTTTGGCTATTCGGCGGAAGAGATGATCGGCTCGTCGATTCTCAAGCTCATTCCGGAGAATCTTCACTCCGACGAAACAATCATCATGGAAAATATCCGTGCCGGACGCCCAGTCGAGCATTTTGAGACCGTGCGTCGCACTAAGAGCGGTCAATTGCTCGATGTTTCCCTCACTGTTTCTCCGATAAGAGACGCGCAAGGTCGGGTTATCGGCGCGTCCAAGATTTTGCGCGATGTCTCCACACGCAGACGGGTTGAACAAGCCCTGTTGCAAGCAGAAAAGATTGCGGCAACCGGCCGCATGGCGGCTACGATCGCCCACGAGATCAACAACCCTCTCGAAGCCGTGATGAACTTGATATACCTCCTTCGTCCGATGATCGCCGACCCGGTAGGTATCAGTTACTTTCAGTTAGTCGAGACGGAACTCGGGCGGGTCTCGCATATCGCGAAGCAGACGCTTGGTTATTACCACGAACATGCAGCGGCAAGCAGTGCCTCAATCGGGGAAATCGTTCTCAATGCAATCACGATCTATGAGCCACGGTGTACAGCTGCCGGCATTGAGATTAAAAAGGCGATCAATTCATCAAGGAAAATCGTGCTGCGTCGGGGGGAGATGATGCAGATGGTCTCAAACCTGATCATGAACTCCATTTACGCGATGCAAGCGGGTGGCGTCTTGTCTATCTCCGTGGAAGATTCAAAAATGTCCCCGGATGGCATCGTCGTGACCGTTCAGGATAACGGCGTCGGAATCGCGGAAGCTGATCGGCCAAGAGTTTTTGAAGCCTTCTTCACGACCAGAAGCACTATTGGTACAGGCATCGGCTTGTTTGTGGCAACACAGTTTGTCGAAGGCCACGGAGGTCGCATTGAACTTGATAGCAGGCAGGGCACGGAAGATCACGGTACGACCGTTCGAGTGTTTCTGCCCGTTTGCACAACGTATGATCCCTCCGGCGATGGTGCGCCCGACAAAGGATTAAATGCGGAAAATCGTCCCGCTTTTGCCTGAATGATCAGGTTGCACTCAAGGCTTCTGATATATGAGCAGGTCTTTCTGCGCGGGGCTTTCCGGTGTCCACGATTCCTCATACAGAGTATGTCCGTCGTCACTAACCTTCCAGGTGGTGTGGCCGATGACTCGACCCTCGAACGTGTCTTCAGTTTGAAGCTGTCGCGGGCCAAGAATCTGGACGGAACGGGTGAATCCATCAGGCTGGTTGGCGCCTCGGATCGGGGAGGGTGCGTCGTTCGCTCGAGAATCGGAGACTTGGCCTGTTTCAGCATTTTCAAAATGGAAAGCGCTGTAATTCAGAATCAGCACCACTGTTTTGGACAGTGATTCGAGGGGATTCATCTCTCTCCACTGTCCGGTGAATCCGCTCGACCCGGAGACACGCTCGAAGACCTTCTCCTGATGTTTGACGACGCGTCTCGCGTCGCCCTCGCCGGATCCATCGATCTGAATCCTATCGGCCGTGATGGTGAGGGTTTTGCCGTCGGCCGATAATTTCCACCGGGCGTTCGTTGATACTGCATCAGCGAGGCCCTTCAATGCGATGGCACGCGGGCTTATCTGCGCGCAAGAGGTCGTGTGACCGGAAGCTGCGGGGTGTTCTTTGCCGTCGCAGAGAAATGAGTAGCTGAATGCGCCATTGTCTACGCGGTATTCCCCGGAAGGAGAAAGTGCGACGGAGAATGTTGGCGCGGCGTAATGGCTTTTGGCCTTGTTCAATGTCCATTGGCCATCCCAGGGGGATTGAATGTGGTGGCAGCCCGCGAAGATTCCAGCGATGGCGCAGAGGAGCAGCAGGATCGGGGATCTGTCTTTCACGATGCGGTTCCGAACTTTCGAACGAGGAAATTTTGAATGGATGTGAGTGTATGGCGGCGACGGCTAGATTGCAACGGGGCACTCGAGACAGAGCGCTAGCGGCTGAAGCCGACGCGATGTTGTGACGCGCACGACATGACTGAAGTCAGCCCTGATACAGGCCGTGTCATTCAGCAGCCTAATCACTGCTGCCGGCTTTTTATCGACGCTAGGAGCTAACGGCGGCTTTGCGGGCTTCCGTGTCGAAGATCGTCGGATCGGGCTCTTTGAAGAAAGCGGCGTGTAGCGAGCGGACCGCTTCGTCGGCGTCTTCTTCATCGATCATGAAGCTCATGTTGATTTCGCTGGCGCCCTGGGAGATCATGCGCACGTTGATGTGCTTGACGGCAGTGAAGACTTGCGAAGCCATGCCGTTCTGTCCGCGAATGTCTTCGCCAACGAGGCAGATGAGCGCCTTCTTGCCTTCGTATTTCACGTCAGCAAGCTGGCTGAGGTCGGCTGCGATCAGGGGCAGCTTGTCGTTGGAGTCGACCGTAAGCGACACCGATACTTCGCTCGTCGAGACCATGTCGACGGGGCACTGGTGTTTGTCGAAGATGTCGAAGATGGCCTTGAGATAACCGTGCGTCATCAGCATGCGGCTGGCGACTACGTCGATGATGGAAAGCTTCTTCTTGACTGCGATGGATTTGAATGGGCTGCTGCAATGGGGCGCGATGGAAATGATGCGCGTGCCTTCGTTCGTCGGGTTCTTGCTGTTGAGCACCAGCACCGGAATGTTTTTGCGGACGGCGGGCAGGATGGTGGCGGGGTGCAAAACCTTGGCGCCGAAGTAAGCGAGCTCGGCTGCTTCTTCAAAGCTGATGACCTTGACGCGCAGAGCATCTGGGCAGACGCGCGGATCGCTGGTCATGATGCCGTCGACGTCGGTCCAGATTTCGATGGCGTCGGCGGCGAGCGCTCCGCCGAGAAGGGCGGCAGTGAAATCGGAGCCGCCTCGGCCGAGCGTGGTCGTGATGCCTGCTTCGTTGGAAGCGATGAAGCCGCCCATCACGGGAACTTTGCCCTGATCGAGCATTGGGCGCAGATGTTCGGAGGCGCGTTTCTCGATGAGCACATCGAGTGGAACGGCTTTGCCAAATTGCGAATCGGTGATGATGACTTCGCGCGCGTCAACGTGAGCGGCGTTGATACCACGCTCGGCGAATGCGGCAGCGATGATGCGGCTGGAGAGGTCCTCCCCGTAGCTGACGACGAGGTCGGAGATGCGCGGGGTAAGCTCGAGGATGGCGGCCAGGCCGCGGAGAATTTCGTCGAGCGAATCAAACTTCTGCTCAATGAGGTTGCCGAGCGCAGAGACGTCGCAGGGGGTCTTGATGAGGGCGCAGGCGGTGTCGCGATGACGGGCGCGGAGGCGAGAACTGATGGCGAGAGCGCCGGTGCGATCGCCCTTGGCGGCGGCAGCAGCGGCGCGCAGGAGCTGGTCAGTGACCTTGGCCATGGCGCTGACCACGACGACAGTTTGTTTGCCGGCGGCGACGCGGCCCGCGACAATGGCGGCGGTACGATTGATGGCGGTCGGGTCTTCCACCGAAGTGCCGCCGAATTTCATCACGACCAGGCTCATGCGTTCCTTGTTTCGACCTCGGGGGATAAAGCCCTATGCACGGGTGGCGGTTTCGGCCACTGGTTCCAACTTGCCTAAACTTGCGAGTAGCTCTGCGTTGAGGATGGCAGCGCCGGCGGCTCCGCGAATGGTGTTGTGCGAGAGCACGGTGAACTTCCAGTCAAGCAACGAACAGGGGCGCAGGCGGCCCGCGGTGACTGCCATGCCGCGTCCGCGATTGCGGTCGAGGCGGGGCTGCGGGCGGTCGGGCTGCGGCGCAAATTCGACTGGCTGGTCGGGCGCCATGGGGAGTTTCTGGCCAGCAAGCGGCTTGAACTCAGCCCATGCGGCGAGAATGTCTTCGTGGGTGACGGGGCGGCCGAGTTTGTTGCCGAGCTTGATGGAGACGCTCTCAGTGTGGCCGTCTTCCACGGCGACGCGGTTGCAATGGGCGCTTATCTTTGCGGCGAGCGGGGTGACGTGGTTGCCGTCGAGATGTCCGAGCAGCTTCAGCGTCTCGGCTTCCATCTTCTCTTCTTCGCTGCCGATATAGGGGATGACGTTGCCAAGGATGTCCATCGACGGCACGCCGGGATAGCCCGCGCCGGAGATGGCCTGCATGGTGGTGACGAAGATCTGCTCGATGCCGAAACGTTCTTCGATGGGCTTGAGCGCCATCACCAGTCCGATCGTGGAGCAGTTGGGATTGGTGACCATGTAGCCGCCGGATTCGCGGCGCGAGGGCTGCTCTTCGATCAGGTGCAGGTGGTCGGCGTTGATCTCGGGGATGACGAGCGGCACGTTGGGCGCCATGCGGTAGGCGCTGGAGTTGGAGACGACCGCACAGCCAGCGCTAGCGAATCTCGGCTCCATTTCGCGGGCAATGGCGGCGTCGAGGGCGGCAAAGATAATCTTCGGTGCGCCTTCGGGCTCGGCCGGCGAGACGGTCATACGCGCGATGCGCTCAGGCAGCGGGGTGTCGAGTCGCCATTTGGCGGCTTCCCCGTAAAGCTTGCCGCTGGAACGGTCGCTGGCGGCGAGCCACGTGATCTCAAACCACGGATGGTCTTCGAGCAATTGGATGAAACGCTGGCCGACCATTCCGGTCGCGCCGAGGATGCCAATTGGATATTTGTTTTGCATGACAGGTGAACATTTCAGTGTACAGGAGAGTTAATCGACAAATAATATGCGTTCGGAGAAAGTTTGGACAAAGGACTTTCGATTGAGGCACTTCGGCTCCATTTCCCGCCTTCGCCCCCGTCTTGGCCGGTCAATTCTTAGGGAGGGGATTAATAGGGTTTCGCCGGAGTGCCGTGAGTTGTGTATGATAGACGACACAGCAGGCCACTGACGCTTCCGTTCCCTGCCAGGGTGCAATTCTGCATAGGCGATGCCCTTGCTCTTCGCCTGATCTTCCCTGAAGCAATGGAACATGTACCGCGAAAGGCGGGGTCTACGAGCGTTCATCTGGTCAATCCCAGCGACAATTCCTTTGGCACGGCTGTCATTACACCGCGGTGGCTATTTGTGCTTGCCGCGGCAACACCCGCATCGGTCGGAGACCCGATCCTGGTAGATGAATCGCTCGAGCAGATTGTGCCCGAAAGTATTCAACCGGGAGATATTGTCGGTATCAGTGTGCACACTGGCAATGCCTTGCGCGGATACCAGGTTGGGCGCATGGCGCGAGCGCGCGGCGCATGGGTGGTATACGGCGGTATTCACGCTACGCTATTCCCTGAGGAAGCGCTGGAACGCGGCGAAGCCCATGCGGTGGTGAAAGGCGATGGCGATATTGCCTGGGGCAAGGCAGTGGTGGATTGCCTTGCAGGAGCGCCCAAGGAGATATATGAGGGCGGCCGGATTGAGGGCACCCAGTTCCTTGAAGCGCGTTGGGATCTGATGCGGCCCGATAAGTACATGTGGGCATCAGTACAGACCATTCGCGGATGCCCGAAGCACTGTTCCTTTTGCAGCGTCTGGCGCACCGATGGACAAAAACCACGGCAGCGTTCATTTCAAAAAGTGATTGACGAGATCGTTAGTCTTCGGCGACTTGGCTTCCGATTTATTGCGCTGGCCGATGACAACTTCTATCCCGTTACGCTGACCGATCTGCGGCTGGCGCGGGAGCAGAAGAACTTCGCCAAGCTTGAAGAGTTGACAACAATTCGCAAGGAACGATTTCAGTTGATGGAAGAGCTCGCCAAACTGCCGAAGGACATGGTGTTCTTTACCCAGATCACGATGGAGGCAGGCGAAGACGGCGACTATCTCGACGCCATGCGTAGAGCCAATATCAAGGGTGCGCTGGTTGGAGTTGAAGCGGTAACGCCCGAGGGCCTCAAGGCGGTCTTCAAGGATTGGAACTACTCCGGCGAGGCGCTGGCGAAACAGTTGCAGACATTCAAAAAGCACGGCGTTCACGTGCTTGGTTCGTTCATCTTCGGATTGCCGACCGACAAGCCGGCGACCTTCGACGCGACAGTGGAAATGGCATTGAAGGCGGGAGTGACGTTTGCCCAGTTTGTGATGATGACGCCGTTTCCGGGTACGGTCGACTTTGGCCGCTGGGAAAAAGAGCAGTCCACGCACCCTACGCTGGTGGGCGACGTACCGATCACGCGCTATTGGCTCATTCCCATTGAAGTCCGGCCCAAGATGTTTACGCCGCATCCTTCGATGAGTTCCGACGAAATTCGAGAGCGCACGCAGCGAGTTTGGGACAGGTTCTACAACTGGAAATCCATTTGGGAGCGGTCCTCCTGCACGCCCACTCTGCGGGCGCGGCTTGGGTTCATCTTTCTTTCAAAGCTCTACCGGCAGATGTACGCGGGCACGGGAATTTCAACCGATAGCGCGCGTAGAAAGAAATCGAAGACCTGGGCGCGATGGACCGCAAAGCAGTGCAAGAAACTCTTCCAGGCAAAACCGATGCCGGATCTGCAATCGCCGGCGTGGCATGCCGCAGCAGTCGGCCCACAAGGTCGAATTGATTTTGCGCAGGGCCTCAACCCATTCGTTGTGTTGCCGGAAGAAGAGTAGGCTCGCGCAGGTCAGTCGCGCGCAATGGCGTCAAAGGGCAGGAATAGCGCAAATACCGTGCCTGAATGTGCCGGCGCACGGCGCGATCGGACGGTGAGTATGCCGTGATGCCGGTCTACGATTCCGCGGCTGATCCAGAGTCCGATGCCGTTGCCTTTGTGGCCTTTGGTGGTGAAGAAAGGCTCAAACATCCTGCTCAGCGTGTGCGGGGACATGCCGCAACCTGTGTCGGCAACTGTGAGGATAATTCCTTTTCTCCCGGTCCTCCACTCCGTTCCTTCGCGGCTGCGAATGAAGAGACGACCGCCCCTGGGAGCCATTGCGTCGATGGCATTGCCGATGAGGTTGCTTAAAACCTGCAGTATCTCGCCCTCAAAGCAGGTGATGGCGGGACTTTCGCGATCACGCCTCTGCACCGTCACATGGGCATTGAGCAATCGACCCTGGTAGAGCGGGACCGTGGCATCAATCAACTCAGCGCCCGTGACTTGCTTGGGATTGGTGGATTGGCGGTGAAAGCGCAGGGTCTGGTTGGCGATGGCGGAGACGCGGCGGAGTTCGACTTCGGCACTGGCCAGATAGCCCTTCGCTTCGGGGTCAACCGCGGATTGCTGGGCAAGATAGATGAGGTTAGTGACCGCTGCGAGAGGGTTGTTGATTTCGTGTGCGATGGAACTGGCGAGCCGGCCGACGGCGTTCAATTTTTCAGATTGCAGCAGCAGTTGCTCGGCGCGCCGGCTTTCAGTGACGTCGATACCGAGCACGATGATGCCTGAGATGTTTCCATCTGGATCGCGGCGCGGCTGGTACACGAAATCCAGGTAGCGCAAATCGAGTGTCTGCGATTTGTTGCGTGCCAGCTCGATGGGCATGCCGCGGCCGACAAACGGCTCACCGGTTTGATACACCCGGTCAAGCAGTTCCACGAAGCCTTGCTCCCCTGCTTCGGGCACGGCACCTTGTACGGTTTTGCCAACCACGTCGGGCCGGCCAATTAGTTCGTGGTAGAGCGGATTCACCAATTCAAATCGATGCTGGGGTCCGCCGAGGACTGCAAAGAAGGCTGGGGCCTGCTGGAATAACTCCGCGAGTCTCTGGCTCTCAAGCTCAAGTTGCTGCTTGGCCAGTACGCTCTCTGTAGTTTCAGTGCAGACGACGAGCGTGCCGCGAATTCTTCCGGTTGTGTCGCGAACCGGACTGTAGCCGTAGGTCCAGTAGACGTCTTCGAGGCGGCCATTGCGGAAGATCGGGACGAGCTGATTTTCATGCCAACTGGCTTCGCCGCGCGTCATCACGGCGTCGATCTGTGGTCCGATGATGTGCCAGATCTCCTGCCAGCACTCTTTTCCCGGTTGACCGAGCGCGCTGGGATGCTTGTCTTCGCGGATACTGGGGCGGTAAGCGTCGTTGTAGAACTGGATGAGGTCATCGCCCCACCAGAGAAACATCGGGTGCCTCGAGGTCAATATTGTGTTGACGGTGATGAGGAGAGCGTCAGGCCACTGATCAACTGGTCCGACGGGCGTACCGCTCCACGGAAAGGCGCGGGTTAAGTCGGCCATCTCGCCGGTCCCAAAGATCTCGCACGACCGGCCAGCTACGGCTGTGTGGGACGGGATATCGTTCTTCCGCGGCGCATTTGAACTCATAGACGATTGTTTTGATCTTCGAATCGGCGTTTTGCTGGAGTTTATTGGAATATTGAGGCCGGCAGCTACTCTCAGCAAAAAGCAGCCGTCCCTCTAAGGAGTTACAGGCCGCTTTGGATTGGATGCAAGATCGCCCACAACCGTAGTCCACTCCCGCACGTACCAGCGCTTTACGGCGCCGCTGGTGACGTAGGGATCGGCTTTCGCGAATTTCTCCGCCACCTCAGGCGAGTCGCCCTTGAACAGAAGCATGGCACCGTCGACGGGATTGGCCAGCGCTCCGCCGATGAGGAGTTCGCCACGTTCGACAGCTTCCCAACCCAGCTTGAGGTGGACGTTACGGAACTCCGCGCGGCGGGCGACGTAGTCGTCCCCGACTTCATAGAACAGCATGTAATGCATTGAAGATTCGACCCCTTTCAGGCGTCATTGTCATCCGTTCAAGTCGCGTTCGGCAAGCAACCGCGTCATCACTGCCGCAAGGATACAACTGCGGCATCAGAGAACGTTTTTGAGAACTAGTGCGATGGTGCGCGTCTTTCCCTCGTGGCGAGCGGTGAGATGAAGGACGGTCCCGACGGGCCGCGTGAATGCATTTTGCATGGTTTCGTCCGTCGGCGGCCTTCCGTTGATTTGTGTGATTACGTCCTGCTCTTTCAGGCCAGCTTTCGCTCCGGGACTACCGGGAACGATGGTCATGATCGTCAGATTAGCGGGGTCGTAGTTGAGCATAAGTCCGGCGCGGTTGAAGATGTCAGGCTTACCATAGTTGGCGTTTTTCTCGAGATACATTTCGCCGTGGGGGCCATCGAAGACGACGTTGAACTGCCGGAGGATGTGGAGGCCGATGTTGCCTGCAACGGTGGTGGAGGACTCTGCGCCTGCGGTGTCGGTAGAGAGAACGGTGATGGGCCGAACCACCTCTACGTGGCCGATCAGCAGGGTGTCTACACGCGTAAAGAAGCCTCGATCGGCCCCGCCGAATCCTTCACCGGCATAGCCCTGGATCTTCGCGCCATAATGCTGCACGAGCTTGTGTCGCATCACAAAAGGGGTATAGAGAGACAGAGAGTACATGTCACCGGTATCGATTCCGAAAAGGCCGTCGAGCCCATCGACGGTGGCTTCCGCAAGCAGTGTGCCGTCTTTGGAGTGAATCGGTACCGCTGCGCCCTTGCCCGAGTATTCAAATCCCTGTTTGGAGTAGAAGGTAATCTCCTGCTTCTCAAAGTCAATTCGGATGGGCAGATTCTGGAGAAGAAGATCGCCAATGAAGATGCCGTCGTGGCCCTGCGTCACAGGCGTGTCGACTACGGCGAAGAATTGATCGGATAACGTAAGTCCGCCAATGTTTACGGTTGCGACTTTCACGACCTTCGCAGGGACCAGGCCTCCGCCCGCTTTGAGCGTGGTTGAGCTTTCGGGTTTGAGGCCGAGGCGCTTTGCCAGGCCGGCCGTCATCAGGTTTCCAGAGCCGGTGTCGAAGACTGCATCAAATGGTCCCTGGCCGTTGATTGTGGCTTTCAATTCAATGCCGTTTTTCGCATGCACGGTCACGGCACGTGCGGCGTTGGCCGACGTCTGCGCGTGGAACTGCGAAGATGCCAAGGCGAACAATGCGACAAACACGAACTGGCGAAGTTGGGTGCGGAGGCGCATCAGGGCATCGGTCATTTCGGTCGCAGCTGGGAACCGAAAAGATTGCTCGATGATATCGCACTCGGCGGTGCCCAGCTTCCCTGGTTCCCTTGGAAATCTCCGCGTATGAGCTGCCAGGCTTAATGCTCAGACTGAATTACGAACTTTCGACTGCGAAAGCGACGGCCGACCACTAAACTTAGAAGTCGTGAAGGCACAATCATTCGAAGTTCTCGATACTACTGTTCCCATGCGTGCGTTGCTGGCTGGTGCGCGTCGAAAAGAATCAGGGCTGCTCGAGCTTGCGCGCAAGATGGTACTCGCAGAGTCGCCGTCGGACACGAAGGCCGCGGTGGATGCCTGTGTTTCGATCGCGGCGGAAACCGGGCGTGAGCTTGGTGGACGCATCAAGCTCCACCGGCAGCGCAGCTTCGGCGATGTTCTTGAGATGCGATTCGGGCCACGTAAGCGCGACGGGCAGAAACCGTTAGTGCTGCTTGGGCATTTGGACACCGTGTGGCCGGTGGGCACGTTGAAGCAGATGCCGTGTCGCATCGGCGATGGCCGGCTCTGCGGTCCAGGCACGCTCGATATGAAGGTTGGGGTTGCGATGGCCCTTACCGCAGTCGAGATGCTTGCAGAAACGGACTTGTTGAACCGCGAGATCGTGCTGCTGCTGAACAGCGATGAGGAGATCGGCAGCCCCGTGTCGCGGCCGATCACAGAAAACCTGGCGCGTCAGTGCTCCGCCGTCTTTGTCCTGGAACCTGCACAGGGGCTCGCCTACAAGACCGCGCGCAAAGGCACCGGCAACTGGCGCATCGATATTCGCGGAGTAGCTGCGCATGCCGGCGTCGATTTCGAGAAAGGCGCAAGCGCACTACGTGAGCTTGGTCATGTGATCGAAACTGTAAGCGGGTGGACGGAATTGAAGCGCGGGCTGACGGTAAGCGTGGGCGTGGCGGGCGGCGGCAGCAAAACCAACGTGATTCCTGCGGAGGCATTTGCGGAAGTGGATGTTCGCATCGCTAAGATCGCAGATGGACCGCGCATCGAGCGACGGTTCGCTTCTCTCAAGGCGGCAGAAAAACGGTGCGCTCTTGAGGTCACGGGCGGGATCAACCGGCCTCCGATGGAGCGGACGCGCGGAACTGTGAGGTTGTTTACGCAGGCGCGAGCGCTTGCAGCTGAACTTGGTTTCGTTCTCGATGAGGCCTCTACTGGAGGGGCGTCGGACGGCAACTTCACTTCGGCTCTTGGAGTACCGACGCTCGATGGCATGGGCGCTGTGGGCGAAGGCGCGCACGCGAGTCATGAGTCGATTGTGCTGGAGCACCTCGCGCCCCGCACCGCTCTGCTTGCGGGCATGCTGGTGCAATCAAGTTGAGCACTTACGCCGGGTTCAATCCCGCATTACCATGACATCGGAAGCGGAGGTTTGATTTCAATGTGTCGTTATGCTTCTTCGATCTGGATAGGAACGATTGCACTATGTGTGGTTGGAGCCGCGGCGCAGGCTGCGCAGCCAACGCAGGCTCCGCAGCAACCGCCGGCGCAGGCTGCGCATCAGGCTGCAACTCAGGACGCGCAGCAAGGACTGGCCGGCATTGACGCCATTACGGCATACGCCGGTACGTGGAAGGTGCAGGGTGAGCGGTTTGCCACGGCCTACAGCCAGGCGGGTAAGGAAGAGAGGACGCTGCGCAATGACTGCTGGAAGAGCGGCGCTTACTATGCCTGCAACCAGTTTGTGGATGGGGAATCGAAGACGCTGTTGATATTTACCTATAACGACAAGGACAAAATGTACACCACGTATCAGATTCCGCTGGGTGGCGCGGCAGCGGGTTCAGGCAAGCTCCAGATTGTCGGGAACATCTGGACATTTCCGTGGCAGGTAACCATGGGTGAAAGCACCATGTACTTCCACGTGGTGAATGTTTTCACGGGAACGGATCGCATCGACTACGCACAGGAGTTCTCGAGCGACAACGTGCATTGGAATACGATGGCGAGGGGCTCGGAGACCAGGGTTGCAAAGTAGGCGATTGCAAAGTCTCATTTGCATATCCCTCCGGGGCTAAAGCCCCACAGTCATACTGCAATTCTGCGGCATGAATGAAGTCATGCCCCGATACAAGACTCGAGTTGGATTTAGATTTCGGCGGTTGTCCTAATTGCGCAACTTAATCCAGCTTCGGAGCGCTGGGTAGTCAGCGGACGGGGTGTACGGCGTAGTTTTGGACGAAGAAGTAGGCTGCAGTCATGAAACCAATGGCGGCAACGGTTCTACGCATGATTCCCTGATTGATGAGGCGGCTGTAGTGGGCGCCGATATATCCGCCCAAGGCAGCCAGAAAAGCCATCTCGAGGCAAAAGCGCCATTCCACGCGTCCTGCGAGGATGAAGGACACCGCGGGAATGCCGATGGAGATCGCGGCGGTGAGCACTTTTAGCGCATTCATCTCATGGATATCGTGAACGCCGCAGAGGCCGAAGAGCGCCATGACGAGGAAGCCGCCACCCGCGCCGAAGTAGCCGACGTAGACGCTGACGATGACCATGCCCACGATAAGCAGTTTGCTATGGCGTTTGCCTCCGGAGAGAGTCTGCAACCAGCGGCCCAATGGAAAGCTGAGCACGAACATAACGGCAGCAAAGAGCAGCAGCCATGGCAGCAATTGGCGAAACATATGGTTTCCGGTTCGGAGGAGAAGGAAACCGCCGAGCCATCCACCGATTCCCGACGAAATGGCAAGCGGGAGCAGTTCCCAGCGGTACTCACGGAGTTCCTTGCGGAAGGCAATGAGCCCGGTCAACTGGCCTGGCCACAACGCTACGGTGTTGGTGGCCTGCACGGCGACAGCGCCGACGCCGATGGCGGCTGAGCAGTCGAAAAGAGCAGGAAGCGAGAGAAACGATCCACCGCCCGCGATTGAGTTTAGAACCCCGGCAAGAAAGGAGCCGGCGGGAAGCCAGGAAAGATAAAGAAGTCGGAAAAGGGTTTCGGCCATGAGTCACTCTAGCGAGAGGGCCATAAAGCCCCCATAAGATTTCGAGAATTCAAGCCACTCAGGGCGGGGAACGAGAGCCTGTTACACTCCCGATGAGAACAAATCGGAGCCTATTTTTGCAATGAAACAATTCATTTTGAGTCTTTTTGTGGCTGCAACTGCCGCCGCTTGTCTCGCTCAAACCGCTGCTAAACCCGCGGCTCCCAAGACGGCTGCAGCCAAGCCGGCTGCGTCGGCCAGCGGTGTGAAGCTGCCGCCCGGCTTGCCGCCAGCGCGGGGAATCGTAAAGACTGCTTTCAGTCTGCGTTATCAAGACATCCGCATTGGCACGGGAGCGGATGCTGAGCCCGGCAAAATTTACAAGGTCCATTACACGGGATGGCTTGCGGCAGACGGCCACAAGTTCGACTCGTCGTACGATCACAAGACTCCAGCGGTTGATAAAGACGGCAAGCCTGAACTCGACGCAGACGGCAAACCAAAGATGAGTGAAGGGGAGCCAATTAGTTTTCCTGAGGGCTTCGGGCGGGTGATTCCGGGCTTCGACCAGGGGTTTGGGGGCATGAAGATTGGCGGTAAGCGGCGGCTGTTTATCCCGTGGCAACTCGCATATGGCGCTCGCGGACGGCCGGGACCGAATGCGGCCAATCCGGGCATCCCGCCGAAGGCAGACTTGATCTTCGACATTGAACTGGTCGACATGAGCGAGATGCAGATGCCACAGGGGCACCCCGGAATGGGAACCGCGCCGAACGGGCAGCCGATGCGGATGCCGCATCCGCCGACTGAGGGTGCGCCGGGATCGCCGGCAAATCCTTCGGCTCCTCCTGCTGGAACGCCGCCGGCGGGCACTCCGGCGACTCCGCCGGCTGGTACGCCGACAACTCCACCGCCGGCTGACAAGCCGCAATCGAATTGACGATCAGGCTATTTGTTGGGTCAGGCTACGTCGGCGGGTAATTCCGGCGTTGCCGCCAGCAGCTTCTGCGTGTAGGCCTCGCGTGGATGGGCACACAGCGATTCAGCTTCGCCAATCTCGACAAGGCGGCCGTATTCCATTACCGCGATGCGCGTGCTGAGATAGCGCACCAGCGGCATCGAGTGAGAAATGAACAGATAGGTGAGGCCGTAATCGCGTTGCAGCGAGCGCAACAAGTTGATGATTTGCGCGCCCACGCTGACGTCGAGCGCGGAGACGGGCTCATCGAGAATCAGGAGCTTTGGCCGCAACGCCAGCGCGCGCGCGATGTTAATGCGCTGGCGCTGGCCTCCGGAGAATTCGTGCGGATGACGACCGAGGGCTGAATCATCGAGGCCGACTTCGCGGAGGAGTTCGCTGGCGCGCATACGCAAAAGAGTGTTGCGATTGTGATGATGATGGGCTGTGTTTACGATATCGATACCGTGAATTGCCCAGGGTTCAGTGATGATGTTGAAGACCTTCATGCGCGGATTGAGGGCGGCATAGGGATCCTGAAAAACTGGTTGCATCTCGCGGCGCAGGGCTTTCAACTGTGGCCGCGAGGCCTGCGCAGCATCGATTCCTTGGATGCGAATAGATCCGCTGCTCGGTGGAACGAGGCCGAGAATCATGCGCGCGACGGTGGTTTTGCCTGAGCCGGATTCGCCTACGAGGCCGAGCGTCTCGCCTGCCACGATCTCAAACGACACACTGTCAACCACTGTGCGCAACTCCGTGCGGAGACCTGCGCGACGGGGATAGCTCTTGGAGACCGCGTCGACTTGAACCAGCGCCATGGAGAAATGGTACATGGGTGGACTTGCGAGGAATGGCGAAGACACGAACAGGAATCCGAAGAGTGATCTGAGCGGATGCGGCTTTAGCGTCAGCGGCGTCGCGTGTGAGTCCAGCTAAGTCGTCAGGCGGTCGGGCGAAATTGCTGTGAGCGGCCACTGGCTAAGCTTGAGACTCTGCCCCTTCACCATTTCGATCTGCAGTTCGGTTGAGCCTGGCACCAGGTTGTACACGCGGCTGGTGAGCGCTTCACGACCTGCGATGAACGATTCGATTACGGATCCATCGATGAAGATGCGAATGGCGTCATTGGACTTGAGTTGAGGCGGCAGTGCGACGGTGATGTTGGCACAAGTGACAAGACTGGCGAGAGTGTCGACGACGAGCTCCCAGACCGTTTTGTCCTGCGAGAGGAGACGAACGGAGAATTTTAGCTGGATGTCGCCAAGCGAGATGTAGAGTTCTCGGCGAAGTGCGGTCAGTGTTTGCTTGTGTGGAGTGCCGACCTCCAGAGTCGAAATCTCCTCGGCGCCGCGCAGCTTCTCGACCTCAACTGCGGGATTCATTTCGAGCTCGCCGTATTGATTCACCGTGAGAACCCGGGGAAGCGACATGGCGCCGGCCCATCCGGCTGCCGCGTATTGAGCTTCCGGACGCGTCTCGCGGATCCATCCCCAGAGGATGCGGCGGCCGTCGGGAGCGAGAAAACTTTTCGGCGCGTAGTACGCAGAGCCGTGATCGAGAACGCCGGTGCGCATGGGGACGTATCGATGGTGGAACGCATCGTATTCGCCGGTGGTCCAGAGAACCTTGTCTTCGGTGGAATAGAACAAGCAGTGGCGGCCGCTGACGGCGAAGAAGTCGGGGCACTCCCACATTTCGCCGCTGTCGCAGGGATTGACGGCGACCTTGCCGTTGGGCTTGCCCTGCACGAGTTTGTGTAGATACTCCCAGTGGCGCAGATCGTGGGATCGGTAGAGAAGGACGCAGCCGCCGATGGTGCGTTCGCCGGAGCCTATGCCGAGGTACCAGTCGTCGCGGTCCTTCCAGAGACAAGGGTCGCGGAAGCCGGTAACGTAGATGCCCTGCGGTGGAGTTGCAATGATGGGCGTTGGCAGTTTCTTCCAGTGCAGCAGGTCATCATCTTCGGCTACGGCCAGCATCTGTGTTTCGCGCAGCTTGTCATTGCCGTCGTGCAGGGTAGTCTCTGGCGGCGGCGCATCCTGCACCCCTGTGTAGATGAACGTGGGCCTGCCATCAAAAACAACTGCCGACCCACTGAAGCATCCTTCACTGTCTGCCCCACCGGGCGTTGGCGCAAGGGCGATCGGCTGATGATGCCAGTGGACCATGTCGGGGCTGATGGCGTGTCCCCAGTGCATGTCGCCCCAGACGGCAGCATGCGGATTGAGTTGATAGAAGAGGTGGTACTGTCCCTTCCACCAGATCGGGCCATTGGGGTCGTTCATCCAGTTGTGTGGCGGAAGGAGATGATATTCAGGGCGGAGAAGATCGTGAGCGACGTCCGGGCTCGAAGGTGTGACACTCCTGGCTAGTCGCGATTGACCCAGCAGTAGGCCGCCCGCTGCCCCACAGCCGAGCGATTTCAGGAAACCTCGACGATCACGCTTCATGCGCAGGACAGAACTCCCATGCAACTATAACGCCGCGGGCGAATCGACATCGGTCGCTCTACTTTGCAGCGCCGGTCAGCTTCAGTGTGTACGCATACTTGCACGCGGCGTTCGATGGGAGGGTTATGTCGAGCGCGTCGGCGGTCTGGGACCAGGTGACTTTGTCCGTTGAGCCAAGCAGCTCCACATTGCCGATGGAGATCGACGAGCCTTCGTGCGCGGTGCCGAGCGCGTGGATGGTCGCCTTGCCATTTGCGGGACAGGCCATGCCGATTGCGTAAACCGTGCCGCCTTTTGCTGTGAATCGGAAATCAGAGGCGGTGTAGGGCTTTACATCCGTGTCGTGAAAGGCGCCGCCCTTCACCTGTGTCGGACCTTCGCCAAAAGTCTTCCAAGGCGTGGTTGCGTAGATGCCTTCGCCATTCACTTTGAGCCACGTACCCATTTCGAGGAGCGTGGTGCGGACTTCATCGGGGACGGTGCCGTCGGAGCGCGGGCCGAAGTTGAGCAGCAGATTTCCGTTCTTGCTCACAATGTCGATGAGCTGGTGAACGAGGAACTCGGGCGACTTGAAGGTGTCGTGCTCGATGTATCCCCAGGATGCGTTGCTGATGGAGGTGTCGGTCTGCCAGTGATCGGCAATGATATGGTCCTGCTGGCCGCGCTCGAAGTCGCGCGTACCTGATTTCCAGTTGAGCGAATAGTCCTTGAAATCGACGACGCCGGTGTAACCGTTAGCGGCGGCGAAGTTGTAGTAGAAGGCGGTGAATTCCGTGACGGCGCGACGGAAGGTGGGATGGCCGATCCACCAGTCGAAGTAAACGATCTCGGGTTTGTATTTTTCTACGAGTTCGGTGTCGCGTGCCAGCCAGTCTCGCGTCCATGCCTCGCTGACCCACGTCCAGTCGTCGTCGAGGCCGTGTGCATCGCCGGGTGCATTGAACCACTGGTGTGCGGGGCCGTAGAGTGCGGCGTACTTCGGATCGTTGACGTCGGATCGCGTGGCGCGGCCGTAGGAGAAGAAGAAGTTGTGCTCGGCGCGATGCGAGCTGAGTCCGAAGTGAAGGCCCTGTCCACGCACTGCAGTCGCCAATTCCATCAGTGTGTCGCGCTTTGGTCCCATTTTCACGACGGTCCAGTCGGAGAGATGGGAGTCGTACATCGAGAAGCCGTCGTGATGCTCGGCAACGGGAACTACATATTGGGCACCGGAATCCTTGAAGATCTGGGCCCATTCGGTGGCGTTGAACTTCTCTGCGCGGAAGAGGAGAACCAGATCTTTATAGCCCTTGGCATCGTCGCCGTTCGCAAAGTGCTCTTTGAAGTTTTTGTAGGCGCCGTTCTTGGGGTCGTACATGTTGCGGGGATACCACTCGTTCTCGGCGGCGGCGACGGAATAGACCCCCCAGTGGATGAAGATGCCGAATTTCGCATCCTTGTACCACTGCGGCTGCTGGTACTTGATGAGCGTGGCCCAGTCAGGGCGATAAGGACCGTCGTTCGCCTGGCGATCGGCTTCAGCGAGAAGGCGTTTGCGTTCCGCATCGTACTTGCTGACCGATTGTTGCCATTCGCGATCGATCTGTTCGGCGGATTTGACGTCCTGGGTCGGCGCGAGAGGACCCGAATTTTGCGGCGGAGCTTGGGCAAAGAGAAGAGGGAAGGAAATGGCGAGAAATGTAGGTGCAAGAAAATGGCGGGTTTTCATACGCGGGAATCGTAATTGATTGGGAAGAGCCCTGCAAACGCTTTCATTTTGCGGATCAACTATTTTTCGCGAGAGATCTTGACATATTCCTATATAGGCATATATTTGATTTCATCATGGCGCGAGCGGCAACAACCTCGGATGCGTTCAATGCAGTAGCGGAGCCGCGGCGGCGGGAGATTCTACTGCTGCTGGCGGGGCGCGAGTATTCGGTGAATGAGATTGTGGCCAGCCTCCGCGTCGACCAGCCTTCGGTGTCGAAGCACCTGCGCGTGCTGCGCGATGTGGGGCTCGTGCGGATGCGTTGCAGCGGGCGTCAGAAGCTCTACCAGACGAACGCGGATGGTATTCGACCGCTGCATGCGTGGACCTCCGAGTTCGAGCGCTATTGGAGGCACCAGCTCAATCGTGTGAAAGATCGCGCGGAAAAACTTGCCGCGGACAAGGCGTCTGCAGCAGACAAAACTGTGAACCCCGAGGAGGAAGAATGATCGCAAATGCAATCGCAGGAATTGAGGATCTCACGTTGCTCGTGGAGCAGGAGATTCATGTGCATGCATCGCTGGAGGACACTTTCGCGGCGTTGCTGGAACAACTTGGCCCCGGGAATGAAGGCGGCGAGGGAAGGCCGATGCCGATGATACTCGAAGCGTGGCCGGGCGGCCGCTGGTATCGCGACCTGGATAACGACAACGGCCATCTCTGGGCGCATGTGCAGGCCATCAAGCGGCCGACATTGCTTGAGTTGTCCGGCCCGCTCTTCATGTCGCACCCTGTCGCCAACAATGTGCAATACAGGCTCAGCGAGGAGTCGGGTGGAACGCTGATCAAGTTCCGCCACTCCGGATTCGGCCTGGTTCAGGATGAGCACCGCAAGGGAGTGTCCGGCGGCTGGGGGCACATCAACGAAAAGATCCGTAAGCTGGCGGAAGGTGCGCGCAAGAAGTAAGCCCGATTGGTCAATGATTCACATTTCCCCATAGAACACAAGGAGGTTCTTATGTCGACTACACAAACTCTAATTGGCGAGTCCATTGCGCAAGCGATGCTTGACGAATTCGAAACGCAGGCGCCTATCACGCGACGGTTCCTGGAACGGCTGCCAGAAGACAAACTCACGTGGAAACCGCACGAGAAATCGATGACCGCAGGCCAGCTGGCATACCACCTTGCCTCTACGCCGGGTGGGGTTGTTCGCTTCGCGCAGACCAATCCCGCGCAGGTTCCGGAATTCGCCAAATTTCCGCAACCGGCGAGCAGCAAGGAGATTCTGCAGGCGTTTGACGAAAGCGTTGCCGTCGTCCGCGAGATTCTGCCCACGATTGACGATGCGGAGATGGCCGAAACATGGCGTCTGACGGCCGGTGAGAAGGAAGTACTGGCGCAGCCGCGTAGCTTGTTTCTGCGCGACGTGATGTTCAGCCACGTTTACCAGCATCGCGGCCAGTTCAGCGTGTATCTGCGCATCTTGAATGTGCCTGTGCCCGCAAGCTGGGGACCGAGTGCCGATGAGCCGCCGTTATTCATGCAGCAGGGCTGATCGGGTTCGTCAGGAGAGCGTATGTGCCCATTCTGTCTTGCGACTGCGGCAGTTGTAGCGGCGAGTGTTACTGGCAGCGGCGGTCTTGCAGCGCTTGTTGGCGTCAAGCTGCTGCGCAAATCAGCTCGAAAACATTTCATCCAGGATACCGACACGAAGGAGGTTGAACATGGCTACGATGACAACGGGTCCGAGGCTGTCGAACGTGGTGTCGCACAGCGAGTGGATTGAAGCCCGCAAGCAATTTCTCGCGAAAGAAAAAGAGTTTACCCGTCTGCGCGATGAACTAAGCCGGCAGCGGCGGGAATTGCCGTGGGAGAACATTGAGAAGAACTATGTATTCGAAGGAGCGCGCGGCAAAGAGACGCTTGCCGATTTGTTTGACGGGCGCAGCCAGCTCGTTGTTTATCACTTCATGCTTGGTCCCGGCTGGGCGGCGGGTTGTCCAAGCTGCTCTTACATTTCCGATCAATTCGATGGAATGACAATCCACCTCGCGCATCGCGATGTGACCTTGGCCGTGGTTTCACGCGCTCCGTATGCGGAGATCGATGCATTCAAAAAGCGGATGGGCTGGAAATTCCACTGGGTCTCGTCGTTCGGAGCGGATTTCAACTACGACTACCATGTTTCGGCAACTCCGGCTGAGCAGGCGACGGGGACTGTGGATTACAACTACACGGTGACGGAGTTTCCGAGCGAAGAGCGGCCCGGAGCAAGTGTCTTCTTCAAAGATTCGACTGGTGAGATCTACCACACGTATTCAACCTATGCGCGGGGGCTCGACATACTGGTCGGTGCGTACAACTTCCTTGACCTTGTGCCGAAGGGACGGGATGAAGATGGATTGGCGCACTCGATGGCGTGGGTTCGCCACCACGACAAGTATGATGGCGGCTATTTCGTCGATCCGACGGCGAAATATGAGGAGCCGAAGGCGGCCGCGAAAGGGTCTTGCTGCTCGGGCGAACACCAGGGATAGTGTGCGTGTAGAAATGCCGCGGGACCATCGACGTTGTCTGTCGATGGTCCCGCTGTTTTGCCCCGTTGTTCCTAATTTCCGGTTTCAGCCACGAGTTTTTCAGCCCGATTGAGTGCGTCAGCGCGTTTCTGCTTCTCGGCTTGCATGTCGATTGGTCCTGCCTCATGCCGTGGCGCAAAGTTGTCGAGGCGCTTCCGACCATCGGCGACGAGTTTGCCGACTGCCTCCTTCGCTTTAGGAAGCACCTCGTGGAAGTGCGCTATTTCTTTCTGCGCGGTTTCGGGATGATAGCCGATGCGATTACCGGTCTGCATCGCATCGATGAGGATGTCAGGCGGGGCGGCTAGCGGCGGAGTGGTGTTCAGCGCATTGTAGGTTTCGCGCAGACGCGCCATCGCACCGTTGAAGCCATCGAGCTTGTCGCGTTGGGCGGTGAGGCCCGCAGCGCGACGGACTTCGATAATCACCTTTGATGCAGTGTTCAGGCTGGCTATCGGAACGATGGTCGTGAGCGAGTTGCCATCGAAACTCCAACCGCCCTTGCCTGTTGGTCCTGCCTGCTTGCTCGCGGCTCCATTCACTGTGACCGAAGAGGGGGGCCAGTCCGCGGGAAGCTTGAGCGTGTAACCACGCCCTTTGAGCATGCCCGGGAAGCTGCCTTCCACAGGACCGATCTCAACGCGAAGCGTATCGCCGCTCTGAGTGGCCTTGATGGGGGTGCGGGTGAATGCACTGTGCTGATACTGCTCCGCCACACCGGAGTCTTCGTAGAGCATGTAGCTAGTGCTTGAGCCGGGATTAAGCGGCCAGACGTTTACGATGAGCGGATCCACGGGCTTCTCGCCTGTGTAGCTCATCTCGGGTTGCATGGGTACGATGGACCCGGCTTTCAGGTACACCGGCGTCTGCTCGACAGAGAAGCTGCGATCGGCCGAAATTGGCCCGGTGAAGTGTTTGCCCGTGGGCCACTCGATCCACTCACCCTTTGGCAGCCAGACCTTCTCAGTTGCCAGGCCGGACACTTTGTCTCCCGGCGTTATAACAGGAGCGACCACCATCTCGTCTCCAAAGAGATATTCATTCTTGTTGTCGTAGGCTTCGTTTGCTTCCGGCCAGTCGTAGTAGAGCGGACGCAGAAACGCGATGCCTGTGTCGTAGGTTCGGCGAGCCTCAGTGTAGATATACGGCTGCATAGCGTAGCGCAACTGGAAGGTTGCACGAAGAATGGACGAGAACGGCTCCGGATAGGCCCAGATGCGCCGCTCCGACTCAGGATTCTTCGTGGTATGGGTGCGCAGGATGGGGCTGAATGCGCCGAACTCCACCCAGCGCGTGAACAGCTCCGGATCGACCGCGCCGGGCATGTGTCCGCCGATGTCATGACTCCAGTAGGCATAACCCACGTTTGCCGCCGTCGCGGTGAACCATGGCTGGAAAGCCAGCGAATCCCATACGGAGACGGTGTCGCCGGAGAAGCCGATCTGATAGCGATGATTGCCGAGGCCGCCCCAGCGATGGAAGAGAATGGGACGGCGACCCTCGCGCTCCTGGTCAGTGAAGTGGACGTAGTTGATCCACCAGGTGGGGGTTACGCCGGCCATTTTTGTGTTTTGTTCCTGCTGCCAGTCCAGCCACCAGAAATCGATTCCCTGTTTCTCAAGTGGATGAAGAACGAGGTTGAAGTAGCTTTCGGCGAACTTCTTGTTGGTGATGTCGTAGGGAACGTACTGCTTGCTTGCCGGATCGATGCCCATGGCTTTGGCCATCGCCGGATACGCTGCCTCCCACGGCTGAATGCCGGATGCCGGGTGGAGGTTCAAGCTGGTTTTCAAATGCTCGCCGTGCAGGCGATCGAGAAACAGCTGCGGGTAAGGGAAGAGGACATCGTTCCAGGTGTAGCCGCTCCAACCGAGACGATGCTTCGACTGGTCCTCACCATTCTTGTCGCCTTCGCCCATGTCTTTGAGCTGTTCGAGGCTCTTGTGCCAGCCCATGTCGATGACGAAGACATCGAGCGGTGTTGAGTTCTGGTGGAAGTCGTGAA
Organism: uncultured Acidobacteriaceae bacterium; assembly: GCA_963738035.1. Taxonomy (GTDB): domain Bacteria; phylum Acidobacteriota; class Terriglobia; order Terriglobales; family Acidobacteriaceae; genus Telmatobacter. The sequence continues at coordinate 265,071 of CAVTVB010000017.1, read as the reverse complement.
TGATCTCCTCGATTTCCTGGTCGCTGTAGTCCCAGTAGCGGGACCACCAGGTGCCGAAGGCAAAACGGGGCGGCAGAGGAATGCGGCCGGCCACGCGGATATAGTCGCTCAGCGCCTTGCGATAGTCATGGCCGTAACCGAAGAAGTACATGTCTTGACGGTCACCGGCGGGGCGCTCAATGACCCATGGCCAAGGGCTCTTCTCGCCCTCGGGGAAAGTGAAGTTCGCAGAGTCGAACAGCGGCCGCGTTGAGTCGTCGACGAGGGCCCATCCTGAGCGGGATACCAGACCCTGTTCGATCGGCTCGCGCGTCTTGGATCCGATTGCGCCGTCGAGTGTGCGTGTTGTGCCTTGCAGGTTTTCGGCGTCGACGATGCCTGGATGCCAGGTGACTGACTTGCCGTCGACCGTGAGTTCGATGGAGAGGTTTTCAGGTGTGAACTTGCCATCGCGTGAGGCTGAGTAATGAAGCGTCAGCGCACTTGTCTTGATGGTCACAGTCTGGGCATCGCCGGTTCCGGATTTAGTTGCTTCGAACCTCGGTACAGGCAGATGGCGATTGATGAAGACGAAGGATGCATGATCTTCAAACTTGCGGTCCGCTGCCCATTCCAACCGAATCAGTTCGGGCGTGAGGACGGTGAATCTTGCATTGCCAATAACGACCGTGGCCTTGGGGTCGGCAACGGGATTGTTGGTGGTTTCTGTGGTTGTGCGCGGCGTGACTGGTGCTGGTGCGGTCTGTGCCAACGGCGGCTCAAGTGAACGCGACAAAGCCTGCTGCTGTGGCTCCTGCGCCGAGAGTCCAATGATTGATCCGGTTACGATTGCGATTGCGGCAAAGTGAAGCAAAGAAGTACGCACGGATTTCTCCTCTGTTTTTAGTCCATGGGAAGGCTATCACTGTGGGCCGAAGAACGAGATAGCCACAGGACACATGGCCTAGCCGCTAAGTTTCCCGATGACACAAAGCGGAATGGCACTGCGATCAAGAAATGGTTGGTGTGCGGGAAGACGTTCGGGTGGCGCTCCGTCAAGTGCGGACGTTTCCCGGCTCATGGCGCGCGGGAAGGCAATATCCGCGGATGGTTCTATTCGGCGCCGCCCGGCTGGCAGTGGTTGGCTGCGGAGTCGGCTTGCTGAGGTCTTTCGCCATTTCGCGGTTGGTCGCTACCGATCCGGTGATCTACGCGGGAAGCGTTCTCTGATGATCATAGCGGCGTTGCTTGCTTCGGCGTTGCCAGCCGCTCGCGCAGCTTCTGCCGACCCGGTTGACGCGTTACGAGCTGCGTAACGTTCAGGGCTCCGGCGCCTCGAACTGGAATGCAACGCTGCGTTCGGACTCGCGCTTTACGGCGCGTCGACGGCCGGCGAGCAGCTCTGCAGCACCCACGCTTCCCAGCAGGGTGTTTGACTCCCGGTCGACGACCAGCAGGTTTAGCAATCCTGTTGTAGCCATCTCTTCGGCGACTGCGCGGCAAGTCTCGTCAGAGAAGACATAGGCTTCGGGCAGATGATCATGCTTGCCGATTTTCACCTCGTCGCCAGGGGGAAGCTCTGTCATCACCTCTGCCGCTGTCACCAATTCCAGCGGATCGACACCGTACTCGCGCGAGAGGTGATAGCCGCGCCGGCTAAGTTTTTCTGTGAGGATCGACCGCGGCATGATTAACGAGGTGAGAAGGTAGGACGCGGTGCAGGCGAGCAAAAGCGGCAGGATCGCTGGGAGCGCATGCGTGAGTTCCAGCGAGAAGAGCACTGCTGTGAGGGGCACGCCGAGCGCGCCGGCAAGCATGGCCCCCATCCCAAGAAGCGCCCACAATGCCTGTGTGGGTCCTGGGAGATGCGCGAGGTGTGCGGCAGATGCGCCGATGGCTGCGCCGATCATCAGCAATGGAGCCAGCACGCCGCCTGAAGTTCCGGAGCTAAGCGAGAAGGCCCACATCAGCGACTTGGCGATCACCAGACCCAGCAGAAGTGCGACGGGTGCATTGCCCCGGAGCAGTTCAGCGATGTTGTCGTAACCCACACCAAGTCCGCGCGGGAAGAAGTATCCGCCAATGCCGATTCCGATGCCGCCGATTGCAGGCCACCACATCCAGTGAATGCGCATTCGCCCACAGAAGTGCTCGAAAGCATCTTCGAGTCCGTACATCAAGCGGCTTAGGCCGGCCGCGGCGAGGCCCACAAGAATGCCTAGTGGTGCGGCGATCAGAAGCGACTGGTCGAGGTGAATATTTGCAGGCAGATCAACGGGAAAGAGCGGACCCGCGCCGAGCCACCAGATGCGCAGTGCGCCAGCAGTGACGCTTGCCACCGCAACAGGAACCAGCGAGCGCGGCCGCCACTCGAAGAGCAGCAGTTCGACGGCAATCAGGATGGCGGCGATTGGTGCGGCAAAGGTGGCGGACATTCCGGCAGCGGCGCCGGCCACCAGCAACGTCGTGCGCTCTGCATCCGATAGTCTGAGCCATTGCGCGACGAGGGAGCCGAAGGCTCCGCCGGTCATGATGATTGGTCCCTCGGCACCGAACGGACCGCCAGATCCGATGGCGATTGCCGCAGAGATAGGCTTCAGCACGGCGATGCGCGGTTCGACACGCGCGCCGCGCAACAGGATGGCTTCGATGGCTTCGGGAATTCCGTGGCCGCGAATCTTATCGGAACCGTAGCGCGCGATGAGGCCGACGATGAGGCCGCCGATGACGGGAACAATCAGCACCGCTACGTGTGGCTCATTCGAGCCGGCAGGGCCGACCGTGGCGAGGCTTATGCGGTGATAGAAAAAGATGTTTGTCGACAGAGCAATGGCACGAAGCAGCAGCACTGCAAGGGCGGCTCCGCCGGTGCCGATCACTAGCGAAACTCCGCAGAGGAACCATGTGCGCCGGTCGACGGTGAAGTCACGCAGGGCTGATGGTCGCGATCTCACAGGACCTCCGCCGCGAGAGAGAGCCTGGAATGACGCCGCACACGCATCAGGGCTCGGACCAATCTTGGAGCCATTTCGTTCAGTTCGCGCGCGTGATCGCCAGAAAGTTTATGGAGAACCTGACGGCCTTTACGCGTGAGGTGCAGGAGGGCGCGGCGCTTGTCTTCCTTGTCAGAAGTTCTGGCTATCAACTCTTCACGCTCCGTACGATCGACCAGTTCAACGGTGCTGTTGTGCTTGAGGCCGAGGCGGCCTGCCGCATAGGCGATGGTGACGGCTGTTCCGTCGGGAGCGCCTGCAATCTGAAGCAGAAGTTGATGTTGCTGCGGCTGTAAACCGGCCTCGAGCGACGCGTTTTCGCTGAACTGCAAAAACCGACGCAGCTCAAATCTGAACTCGGCCAGCGTGGTGAGCAGATGGTCGGACTGGTCCGTTTCGAGTTTCATTTATATATCGTAACACGACATATCATCACTTGAAATATCGGAACATTTGCTTCGGGGTTAATCGCGTAAAGTACCATGATTCCTTGGTGAAGCGAGGGCATCTTGCATGGGAAGCAGAGCATGGGACTGGAAGATGGGGGCTTTTCTCTTTACTTTGGTGGTTGCCACCGCCCTAACCTCGACAGCCCAGGACTCAGTGGGAGACATTCGACCCGCTCCGTACCAGGTTGCGTGGGAAGATCTGGAGTTCGGCGTCATCCTGCATTTCTCTACCAACACGTTTCTTGATCGCGAATGGGGCGATGGTACCGCGAGTCCCTCGGTTTTCAATCCCACGCAATTCGACGCGGACCAGTGGATGAAGGCGATTCACGATTCGGGCGCGAGATATGTTGTGCTCGTCGCAAAACACCACGATGGTTTCTGCCTCTGGCCAACCGGACATACGGACTACAGCGTGAAGAGCAGTCCCTGGAAAGACGGGAAGGGGGATGTTGTTGGCGAAGTGGCGCGGGCGGCTCGGAAATATGGACTCAGGTTTGGTGTTTACCTTTCTCCGTGGGACCGGCACGAGCCGCGCTACAAGGACTCAGCGGAATACGACAAGTACTACAACGCAGAGTTAGAGGAACTGTCGCAGAATTACGGCGACCTTGTGGAGTTCTGGCTCGACGGTGCGGGGAGCGCCGGGCATGCGTACGACTTCAAGAAGATCATTGAGACCCTCAGAACTTACCAGCCCAATACCGTTGTGTTTGCCGATACGGGATTGTTTGAGTACGGCGATGCGCGTTGGGTGGGCAACGAAGCCGGCATTGTCGATTACGAGAACTGGAACGTGATCGATCGGCACGGCTATCGGCGGTGGCGTCCCGTTGAGGCGGATACGCCGCTGCGCAATAAGCATTGGTTCTGGCATCCCGATGATGAAGCTTCGCTGAAAAGTCTCGATGCGCTTCTCGATACATACGACAAGACAGTAGGCCGCGGTGCACAACTGATGCTGGGAGTAGCGCCGGATAGGCGCGGTCTACTGCCTGATTCTGACGTGAGGCGAATGGAGGAGTTCGGGGCTGCTCTTCGGAAGCGAGCCGAGAACAATTTTGTTCTTCATCAAGGTCGCATCAAGGCCGAATTTGAAGCCGCGCTCGATGGCGATCCGGATACGATTTGGTCGGCACCCGCGGGTTCACGTCACGCGGAGGTGGAGGTAGATTTCGAAAAGCCTGTGACGTTCGATCATGCAGTTACGATGGAGTGGTTAAACGACGGGCAGCACATTCAGAAATACGCGCTTGAGATTTGGAGCGAATCGGACAAAGCCTGGAAACGAATTGCGGAAGGGCAGGCCATCGGCCACAAGAAGATCGATCAGTTTCCTTCTGTGACGGCGCAGCGTGTTCGCCTGAATATCCTTTCGAGCACTTCGGAAGCGTACATCCGGGAGTTTCAGCTATATGACTGGAGCCGTTAGCACCCGCAGCAAGGTGTTGGGGGCCGTCCGACTAGGCTTTCTGGGCAATTGCATCTAGCGCGGATTTAAAGAGGCGCACGTCGTGCTCGAGCACAACGAAATTCTTGCGGCCACTTTTCCACGTTTCAAGCCCTGTGCCATCCTCGGGAGGCTGGGCTTCACTCAGTGAAGTGTGAACCTCACCAACGCCGGTCTTGAGAAGAATGGCTGTCACATTCGAAGCGCGGATTCCGCCGCCCGCCATGATCCCGATGCGATCTTCGGCTCTTTTCAGCAACTGCGAAATCCGGTCCGCGCCCTCCAGAGCATCGGGCTTACCGCCGGAGGTGAGGATGCGATCGGCCCCGCAGGCGATGACATCTTCCAGTGCTTGATCCAGATCATTGGAGACATCGAATGCGCGATGAAACGTGACCTGAAGCGGCCGCGCCACTTCAATGAGATTGCGCGTGCGCGCGATATCAACCGAGCCTGCTTCGGTCAAAACACCCAGGACCACGCCGTCAACCTTACGCGCCTTTGCCTCAAGAATGTCGTTGCACATGACAGGGAGTTCATGGTTGGAGTACACAAAATCGCCGCCCCGCGGACGAATAATTACGAAGAGATCGATATCGACCGCGGCGCGAACCGCACTGACGAGGCCAGCGCTCGGGGTTATACCGCCTTCGCTGAGTGCGCTGCACAGTTCAATGCGCTGCGCCCCGCCTTTCGCGGCAGCGATTGCTGATTCAACGGAATCCACGCAGATTTCAATGTTCATCGCAATGTGCAAGCTTCTCTGAAGCGCTCAGGACTCGAGTCCGAGGTTCGGGATAATTCTATCGGTTGCGGTGGCTTGAATGCATTGAAGACGTGGCAGGAGGTCCGGTGCGCACCAACAATCGGAAGCGCGCAAAATACGAGAGGCGAACTCAACCGGGAGCTCGCCTCTTTTGTATAGCGACAGAAATAATAAATGTTGCGGTTTAGATGTCGAGATTCTTCACGTCGAGCGCATTGTCTTCAATGAACTTGCGGCGTGATTCAACATCTTCGCCCATCAGCGTGGTGAAGATGGCCTCGGTCTCGGCGATATCTTCGAGCTTGACCTGAAGCAACGTGCGCCGATCGGGATCCATGGTCGTTTCCCAAAGCTGCGGCGCGGTCATTTCGCCCAGGCCCTTGTAACGCTGCACATCGTATTCCTTTTTGCCCTGTTCGACGATGTAGGCAAACAGTTCCCGAGCGGTTTGCTTTTCAACCGGTTCGTGCGCGATGCGCGATCCGCGGCGTGCCGCCTTGGCTTCTGCTTTCACCTTGGGCGGGGTCTGGCCTTCTTCGAACTCCGTGCCTTCAAGCTCGTCCGCCGCGGATTCCTGGGTTGTTTTTGCGGCGTACTCGATGAGAAACGGCGGCTCAAGATACTGGCTGATCTGCGAGTATTTCGACATCATCTGACGGAACTCGGGGCTCGAAGCGAGGGCGTAGTCGACGCAGCGGGAGGCTCCCTGTGAGTCGCTGTAGCAGACCGACCAGGTGTGGTGCTCATCGTCTTCAACGGGCTTACTGACCTTGATTCCAAAATCATCGGCAACTTCGAGAAGCTGCTTATGGAGTTGGCTCAGCTTCGCGGGCACGTCATTGCCCGTCTTTGATGTGAAGTCCGCGCGATGGGTCAGTTCTGCACGCGCGATCAATTCAGTAAGCTGCTCGTTGCGGATGCGCTTGTCGACTTTCTCGACGAAGGCGAGGTACTCATTGAGGTAGCCCATGAAGCGCGTAAGCTCGCTGCCTTCGATGTGGCTGGCATTCTCGCCGTGGCGCACGATCATGCCCTCAGAGGCGCGTTTGATGGCGACGCGGTTCAATTCGCGCTCGTCTTTGACGTACTGCTCAGATCGACCCTTTTTAATCTTGAACAGTGGCGGCTGGGCAATGTAGATGTTGCCGCGTTTGATCAACTCAGTCATGTGACGGAAGAAGAAGGTCAGGAGCAGCGTGCGGATGTGCGAGCCGTCGACGTCGGCATCGGTCATGAGGATGATCTTGCCGTAGCGAATTTTCGCTGGATCGAAGTCGTCTTTGCCGATGCCGCAGCCGAGCGCAGTGATCATGGCGCGGATTTCTTCGTGGCCCAGCATTTTGTCGTAGCGCGCCTTTTCCACGTTGAGGATTTTACCCTTGAGGGGAAGAATCGCCTGGAAGCGGCGATCGCGCCCTTGCTTGGCCGTGCCGCCTGCGCTTTCACCCTCGACAAGGTAGAGCTCGCAGCGATCGGGATTGCGCTCAGAACAGTCAGCAAGCTTGCCGGGCAAGCCGCCGCCGTCTAACGCTCCCTTGCGGCGTGTAAGGTCGCGGGCTTTGCGCGCTGCTTCACGAGCGCGTGCAGCCTCAATCGCCTTGTTGATGATTTTGCGGGCGACTGGCGGGTTTTGTTCAAGAAACATGCCAAGGCGCTCGTTCACGAAGGCCTGTACCGTTCCGGCGATATCGGAGTTGAGTTTGCCTTTGGTCTGGCCTTCAAACTGCGGCTGTGACAGCTTTACGCTTACCACTGCGACAAGACCTTCGCGAACGTCATCGCCGCTCAGGTTTTCTTTTACGTCTTTGAACAGCCCGAGTTGCTGCCCGATGGCGTTGATGGTGCGCGTAAGCGAAGTGCGGAAGCCGGAGAGGTGTGTGCCGCCATCAACGGTGTTGATGTTGTTGGCAAAGCTGAAGACCGTTTCAGAGTAGCTGTCGTTGTACTGCAGCGCGATTTCAATCTCGACGTTGTCGCGCTGAGCTTCCATCACAATCGGCTTTTCGTGCAACACCGACTTGCCGCGATTGAGATGCTTGACGAATTCCGCAATTCCGCCGGCGTAGCGGAACTCGGCGCGGCGAGCTTCGCCCGTTTTAGGATCGGATGTACGCTCATCGGTAAGCGTGATTTCGAGGCCCTTGTTGAGAAAGGCTAGTTCGCGCAGACGCTGCGCAAGGGTGTCGTAGTTATATTCAGTCGCGGTAAAAATGCTTTTGTCAGGCAGGAAGTGAATCTTGGTACCAAGCCGCTTAGATGTACCGGCCATGCGCAGTTCGCTAGTGGCGGCGCCGCAGCTGAAATCCATCTCCCAGGTATGGTCATCGCGCCAAATCTCGACATTCAATTCCTGGCTGAGAGCGTTCACGCAGCTCACGCCGACGCCATGCAGCCCACCGGAGACCTTGTAGTTTGAGGAATCGAACTTTCCTCCCGCGTTGAGCTTTGTGAGCACAACCTGCACGGCGGGCATCTGCTCACCGTTGGCCAGCGTCATCATGTCAACGGGAATGCCTCGGCCATCGTCGACGACCGTGATCGAGTTGTCGACGTGGATAGTGACGTCGATTTTTTTTGCATAACCAGCGAGGGCTTCGTCGACGGAGTTGTCTACTACTTCGTAAACAAGATGGTGAAGTCCCATCTCACCGGTCGAGCCGATGTACATCGCCGGGCGCAGTCGAACGTGCTCCATGCCTTCCAAGACGGTAATATCTTCGCCGGTGTACTTACCATTCAGGTCGCGTGGTTCAGTCGCCATATTTTTCCATTCGCAGAATCTTCGCCTTTGGCGGTCACATCCGAGGCTCGCCCAGAGCACAAATCCGGGCACAGATTTGGGGATTAACCGCCTGAAACACGAGGGTTTTGTGTGAGCTCTGCCAAGGTCTATTTTACCATGCGGGGTACTTGAAAAAGAGGGAGGGAACTGTTCATTACGAGTGGGTAAGGTAGGTAACTAAATTGAGTACTTCAGGGTAGATTACCGAAGAATAATATTACTTTTGTCACCTCCATGTGCGATACTTTCGATGTACTTGAAAAAGCTGGACTTAGTGGCGGAATTGCACTACCATAAAAGTGTCATTAGTCCAATATCTTGTACAGACTTTTCTGTGAGGGGTAACCAAGTATGAAACTCGCTTTCCGCGTTTTTGTCCTGTCTGTTGTCGTCGCCGGTGCCGCCGCTGCTTCGGTTTCTTCGACCCCGAAACACGCCTTCTCGAGCCATCAGACGGCTACTTCCGGTCTGCCGGTTCCGTCTTGCGGACCAGGCATGGGATGCACAAACACCAGGTAAGCTCAGTGTCGCGTAGCACCAAAGTGCTACACGCGACATCTTAGTTTTCATTTGTGTCCAAAGGCTGCACGGTCTATTCTGAGAGAACCCTCAGGATCGAAAGGTCGTTGTATGCCTTTGAATTTCATGATGTCGCTGATGAGCGTGGTCGAGTTCGCGCTCTGGGCAACTCTGGGCTTCCTGTTTTGGAAGAAGGGTTTGCAGAAGCGGTTTCCCGCATTAAATGTATATCTAGCACTGCGCGTGGGCTCTATGCCCGTACTTCTTGGACTGCTTTACGTTCAGGCTCAACCGTGGGGACATCAGTATTTTCCGTTTTATTTCTACCCATACTGGGCGGTATACATCGCCAGCGCGATCACGCTCTTTTTTGTCACGCTTGAGATCTTCCGGTCGGTTCTCTCCTCCTTCTCTGGCCTAAAGCGGCTCGGAACCGTGGTATTTCGATGGGTCGCCCTCGTCTCCGCCGTCGCCAGCCTTGGAAGCGTTTCGTTCTCGCATTTGAGTGTAATGATCATTCCCGACATCGCATTCGCGCTGATGCGCTCAGTGAGCATTCTCGAGCTCTGCTTGCTCGCTTTCCTGTGCCTGTGCCTGAACGCTCTTCAGCTTTCGCTGAAAGATATTGCCTTTGGGTTCGGGCTCGGTTTCGGACTGATGTCTGCGAACGACTTCATCATTGCGGCAATCGGTCCGGGAGATGGCTCGCTTACTGCACCCATACAGTTTGCCTATCAGGGCGTTATCCTCGTGACTCTTTGCACATGGATCGCGTATTGCGCCATGCCTGAGCGCGCCCGCAAGCCGATAGTCATGCCGGCCAACTCTACTATCTACCGCTGGAATGAGATTGCTTCCGCGCTAGGACACGGCACGAAGGTCGCCGTGCAGCAGCCGGCAAATGGGTTCTTCCTAACCGATGTGGAGCGGGTTGTGGAGAAGGTGCTGACTCGCAATCTGCAGGGCAACGAATCGAAATCGTAAGCAGTACGAGAATTGAAGTGCGAAAGGCCGAGCCTGTCGGGGTTCGGCCTTTTTAGTTGCTGAGATATGCGACTTCGAACGTACAAAAGGCCACGGCGAACCGTGGCCTTTGTATGCTTCTGGAATTTTGTTATTCGGCTGTGACTGGCTCGATGGAGGCGTAGCGGCCGCGGTTGCCGTGGTCGCTGAACTTCACCCGGCCTGTGACCTTGGCGAAAAGCGTGTCATCCGATCCGATGCCGACATTGGCGCCTGGCTTGATCTTGGTGCCGCGCTGGCGGATGATGATTGACCCGCCGGTGATGAGCTGTCCGGCAGAGGCCTTCACGCCGAGCCGCTGTGCATTTGAATCGCGTCCGTTTGTGGAGCTGCCTCCACCTTTTTTATGTGCCATTGCCTTGATCCCCTTCTAGATCTTTTGTCCGCTTACTTCTTCTCAGCGGTGTAGGTGACGCCATCGGCCTCAATAGCCTTGATGCGCACCTCGGTAAAGTTTTGACGGTGTCCCTGCATCTTCTTGTATTGCTTCTTGCGCTTCAGATGGAAGACAAGGATCTTGTCGCCACGACCCTCGCCGACGACTTCTGCTGTGACCTTGGCGCTCGACGGCTTGGTCATGCTGCCTTCTTCGCCGCTGAGGGCGAGAACGTCGCTGAACTCGACCGTCTTGTTGTCTGAAGCCACGGACTCAATCTTGACTACATCGCCTGGCGCGACACGATACTGCTTGCCACCGGTACGAATGACCGCGTACATAAACCCTCCAGGGCAAACGCACGCGCAACTGCGGGTGCATGCTCCCAATCTTGAATTGCTCGGGCAAAACTTCCATGGCCACGGTACGCTCGAGCGCCAATAAATCACCTGGGCGAGCGGTTGGCTCCGTGGCGACAGGCAGGAATCGCCAAACTAGAGTAGTTTACCGGGTTTGGGGGGCCGGGTCAATGTTAGCGGTACTCCGCCGCACCTGGAAGCGTGCTCGGACGTCGTACGGCAAAGGCCAAGATGCATTCCAGTGCATATTCAAGGGAATGAGCGGCCGCGGTGTTCGATTATGTCATTGCGCATCAGGAGCTTAGATCTACGCTTGAGCATACCTGTCGTTCGGAAAAGCTACGCTTTGTCGAGGGTCCAGCGCATCGGTTTTTGCGCAGAACCTTCACCGGCAATTTCAATCATCCCGTTCGGCAATTTCTTCAGAGAAAAGCGTTTCCCGTTTACCTTGGCATGGGAGAACTTCTCGGTCGCATCCTCAGGCATAGTGATCCGCACGGTCCACCTTCCGGTTCTCGAAGGAGCGTACCAGCCTTCAAATCCGGCCTGGGTCTTCACAACGCCTACGAGCGGCGAGTCGAGGCGGTACAAATCCACTTGCAAGCCGAGGTTCAGGTTCAGGCCTTCGGCTGTGAATTCCAGCCCCAGCAGTTTGATAGCTCCGTAGAGCGCGCAGGCATGGGAGTGAAGATTCAAAACTGGAAAATCGGTGCCGTGGAAGAACGGTTCGTTGGCTGCTCCTCCGGGATGCTTGCTCAGCGGAGAGTTATACGAATCATTCCCGCTCCAAACGCCGTACCAGATGTCTGGATAGGCATCCGCATGGGAAGAAAGCGAGTTTCTTTTCCACTCGTCCCAAGCCAAGGCGGGATCGACGCCCACGAGTGCCCAGATCAAAGTCTGGTTCAGAGACGGCCAGATGGCTCCCAACTCCAAGGTGCCTACATTGGTGCCGCCAACACTCCTCATGTCGGGTCCATCACTCATCTGGGTTGCGCCGAGCGGTCCGCGCCGAAGCAGATCATTCATCGTCTTCACGAGTTCGCGGGTCTGGGAGTCTGTGGTTGCGCCTGCCAGAATGGCCCATGGCTGCGGCTCGATCCATAACGTCGTATCCCCAAGCCAACCCAGTTTCGGACCGAGCCACGCGCGTTTGAACCACTTGCCGTTCCATTGTGCGCGGGTGGCATCGCGCTGGTGATCTGCGCTTGCGCGGACCTCTTTTGCAAGCGCTGAATTAGGTTCGGCGTAGTCGAGCAAGCGTACGTACTCGTCAAAGACCCACGCCGCCATAGCGGAGTTCAACACGCTCTCGCTGGTTTCAACGCATTCCTGGAATGCTTTCTGCGCCCAGGTGTAAATGAGCCCATCGTTCCAGTCGTCAACTCTCATGCGCATAATGCCGTGCTGGCCTACGCCGACATCATTCACCTGGTGCCGGTAGCAGCGCTCGAGCAGATTGCGTACGGTGTCGCTACGGCCGGCGGTTGCGGATAATCTTGCGGGAATTCTTTCGTTCAGGAAATCGACATCGCGCGTGGCCAGCACATACTCACTAACCGTCCACATCAGCCACAGCGGTAGATCGCTGGCGTTGTCAGAAGCCATCGGCGCAACCACGCCGTGTCCTACGATTCCGTAGGGAAGCGAACCATCATCGCGCACTTCTTTCAAGGTGTAGCGCATGACGCTTTTCACAATCTCCGGATCGCTGAACAGAAACGGAAGGCTGTGCTGGAGCGGATCGCGTGGCGCGCCCTGGAAGCCCATCGTGTATTGATAAAAGCCGTTCTGATTCAAAATGTGTTCGCCAAAGAAGTCGTCAAAGGTCTGGCTGCTTCTGAGGTAGTAGTGGTTCCATGTCGATTCGCGCTTTACCCACGGCTCCGCCGGCACATCGAAGCGCATGCCCTTCTGCTTCCACATCTTGCTCGAATCTTGCAGGACCGTGCCCGCTGTCTTCTCGTATTTCGCGATCAGGGCATCGAGCACGAAACCCTCTGGAAGATATCCGTAGAGAAAACGAATTGTACGGCTTTCTTTTGGAGCCAGATGCAGCGTACGCTCAAGCAGTAGGCCTGCATGCGTTCCGCTAGTGTCGATTTTGTTGTCGAGGGAGTGATTCAAGCCGGTGGGATTTGATGGACCACCCGCGCCGAAGAATGCTCCAGCATTGGCGCTGAAGGCGCTCACTGAACCATCTAGCGAAACCAGAAATGTCTGCGGAAGGTCAAGGCTCTCGAAATCAGTGCCCGGCCGGAGGTCTGCAACCGGGGCGATGAAACCGTTTGGATTCGCGCGCAACATTGCTTTTGCGCGTTGCCATGCCGCTTCTTCCTCGGCGGATCGCCCTTCGAAGTGCTTGGATTCGAGTAGGCCTCTGGTTCCTTCGATCGTGGAGATCTGATGGCTGAACCGGCGGCCCATGTCGCGGCGCAGTTTCGTTTGCGTGCCGATTCCTGCCATCGCCTCGATGGCTGCGCGAAAGGAAAATTGATAGGGCTGGCATCCCCAGTACTCCACCCAGCGCAAGGTTGCAGCTTCGTCTCTATGGTTGGTGATCGTTGCCTGCGAAATCAGAACGGGATCGTCGCCGAAGGGTGCGCTGATTGTCTGTTCAACGGAGAAGTTTTTCCCCTTCACGCTCTTGCGGAAGTAGCCCACACCAAAAATTCGCTCGAATGGATCATTCCAGCCGTCATAGAAGGTAGTCAGCGATTCGTGGCCGTCGGTGAGATAGCCGAGGCCGCCGCCGAACTGGTGCATCTCGGCATCGACGTCATTCAGAAATTTCGGAGAGCCCTCATCCTGACGAACGCGCACATGTCCGAAATTGGAGGCAATTGCGGTGATTCGATCGTTGCCTACCTGGTGTACGTGCTCGGTAGTAGTCAGAATTCCCGGCTGAAGCTGGGTTACGGCACGGGGATCGGTGGTTTGATTGCAGGTGTATTGGAAGGCGGGTAGTCCAAACTCGTCGTCAATCCAGATTCCAAAGTTGCTTGATCCATAAGGAGCCTGTCGCCCGGAATTGGCCGCCTGCGTTGCGTGTGGCGGAAGCCAGGCGGCATCCAGTTTGCTGGCAAGAGCTACTCCCAATGTTCCGAGCAAAAATTCCCGGCGTGTTGCTTCCATTTACCATCCTCTTCGTGCAAACACTTTGGCCGACACGTGATTGTAGTCGGTGCCGGCCGTGGTCTGCGAACTGCGAGCTTATTTGCGGGGATGGGGGGAATGCGCTTCGATCAGCTTAGTACGAGCGCTGTGCAGAGAGCCCTTTGAAGCGGAAGCTTGCTTTCACGCGGCGCTCGAACGGATCGCCGTCGCCCGCGGGCAGGGGAGCGGGAACATCGAGGAATGTGTAGCTCTCTTCAGCCGCGGATGTGGGTTCTTGTGTTTCCGCGGAGGTCTCCTCCGTAATCGTCTGAACCATTGCCGCTGTGCTTGTAGGGTTCTCAGGCGCGAATTCGTGGTCCGAGGCAAAGACGGGTTGAAGCGCGGAGATGAGATTCTCAACGTGTCTCTTGCGGGTGTTTAACGACTCGAACCTGTCGGAGATGATGGACAGATCTTCAAGGGCCTTTTCGTATGCACTGCGATAGGGATCGGGTGTCATGCTGATGTTCACTCCACGCGAAGTGTAGCATCGGTCATCTTGCATAAATCGAAAGTCTAATGCGCGATCCGACCCAAAAGTAATGTGCGCAGCGTCGTTCCGGAACAAGAGGTTGCCACTCAGGACCCTACGCCCCGGGCACCACATATAAGAGGATGGCGACGTAGTGCGCAACGCTGCCGGCTAGTACAAATACGTGCCAGGCGGCATGGAAGTAGGGGATGCGGTCAAGGGCAAAGAAGACGACCCCGAAGGTGTAAGCCAAGCCTCCCGCTCCCAGCCACATCAGACCCTGCGGGCTGATCGCGTGCATCAAAGGGTGCACTGCGAAGATCACAACCCAGCCCTGAAAGAGGTAGACAACCGCGGATGCCACCGCAAAACGGCCAACAGCAAAACTCTTGAAGATGATACCGGCGATTGCGAGTGTCCAGACAATGCCGAAGAGAATCCACCCTACAGGCCCGCGGAGTGAGACAAGCGTGAACGGCGTGTAGGTTCCAGCAATCAGCAGGTAGATTGCTCCGTGATCCAGCACGTGCAGGACGTGGCGAGCGCGAGTCCGCACCAGCGAGTGGTATAGCGTGGAGCAGACGTACACCAGCACCAGCGTCCCCGCAAAGATCGAACAGCTCACCACGACCCAGGCCGATCCGCGTGTGCTCGCGACAATCAGGTAAGCGGCTCCAGCGATTGCGAACGCCGCGCCTACACCATGCGTGATGGAGTTGGCCAGGATGTCACCGAGGCGGTAGTGGTTGTGCACGGCACCATGATAGTGGAGATGTGATATCGCGCGTCAGTGATTGGATTGATTTCAGGAGCTAGAGAGATTTCGTGGCAGGCGTGTTAGGCCGGGCCGTTGCTTTCCAGTCCAGCGAGCGGGTGCCATCTGCGTCAGTGAACTGCAGCTTTTGAATCGCGAGTTCACCTTCGGTCATGGTTACGGTTACGGTGTGACCGTCGAGGGCAATGGTTCCGTAGCCTGATGCGGTAGAGAAGAAGCTCAAAAACGGATGCACTTTCAGCTTCGGTCCGAAGTGCAAGGTCTGGTCAACTGCGGAGTAGCGAAAGCCGGAGAGTGCGCCGACCAGAGCAAAGCTCGACATGGCGCGTGCGTACCAGTTACCGCACTCATATTCGTTCCACGGATTGCGCGTGCGTCCGTCGTAGCGGCTGCGGAGGGCCTTCACGATGGTGAGGCCTTCGTCAACATATCCTTCACGGATGAGGTGCGAAGCGACCTGGTATTCGATTCCGGTCCAGACTTCATCGGAGTAGACGAACGGGAGAGTGGGCTTGCCGCCGCGCGGCCAACTGCAGAGCAGGAGGCCAGGCTCGTGGCCCATTGCGTAACCGGGCCGCTGGGCATTGGCGTGCTGGCTCAGGTCAGTCTTGAAGTTGTTGCGGAAGATTGCCTGGAGCGTGGACCGGACGTTCTTCTGCGTCAGCGGTGTGTCGATGCCGTAGAGACCGGCCATCCACGCGCCGATGACGCCGTCTGAGAGGCAGCCCGATCCGTATTGATACTTGGGACCTTCACGCTTGAGCAGTTGCTGCATCTCGCTGCTCTTGTCGTCAACCTGTGCGATTGATTGCGCGAATGATTTGTCGCGGAGATTCTGAAACTCGACTTTCTGCTGGTAATAGTCGCCGTTGAAGAGCGTTTCATCCATGAACT
Source organism: uncultured Acidobacteriaceae bacterium (assembly GCA_963738035.1). Classification (GTDB taxonomy): domain Bacteria; phylum Acidobacteriota; class Terriglobia; order Terriglobales; family Acidobacteriaceae; genus Telmatobacter. Next base: position 249,078 of record CAVTVB010000017.1, on the reverse strand, counting down.
TCGCGCAGCTTTGTGCTAGATCGGCATAGAGCGTCGCATCAGCGGGGGTACCAACAGCAGTGGCCATCAGGGCCATTGCAGAGAGGGCGCCGAGGTAAATGCTGGTGCACATGCCATCGGGTCCCCAGAACTCGATGTCGTAGGTGTTGTGGTGGGGCTCGAAAAGAGCGCCGCGATGCTCGGGATCCCACGTAGCAATGCAGTAATCGATCGAGCGCTTGGCAAGCGGATACATTCGCTTTAGCCATGCGGTATCGCCGGAGATCTGCCAGTCACGGAAGACCTTCATGATGCCGCCAAGCTGGCCGTCGGCGGCGGCATGCCAGGTGTGATCGACGGGGCCATCGGGAATCGCGCCGCGGAAATTGATGTGCCCGCGGTCATCCATGGAGCGGCTGAGTTCGAGATCGCGGAGCGTTCGTTCGAGTTGGGGATAAAGATGCGGAAGTGCCTGCGCGTAGTTCCACACGTGCGTGCACGATCCGTGGCAACAGCCGGCGTCAGGGAAACAGCCTTCCCATCCCCAAACGTTGCCATTTGCTTCGCGCAGGATCGTAGGAGCCTTCACGATGGCGAGATTGGCGGAGACGGCATCGAGCACGTACGGCGGGAAAGTTGAAGTGAAGACCGCGTTCTTGAATTGGACGGTCCTGGAGCGCAGGCTTGCGTAGTTCTGCTCCACATAGCCGGAGACATCCCGAGCATCTTTCCATTGTGTGGAGTAATACGGATGCCATGGCGGAGGTGCGTCGGCCGGAACGGTACGGCATCCGGGAGCGCCTTCGATGACGTTTGCGTTCTGCGTGGACGCGATCCCGCCCTCGCGCAAATAGCAATTGGGGAAGTGCCACGTAATAAGGATGGGGTACGTGTGCGCCTCACCGGAGCCAAGATGTCCTTCCATCAGAATGGAAGCGCCATTACGGCCGGCATTGTCGACGGTATTTGAACCGTCATTCGTCGTGAATGTGCCGGACGCGACTTCGCGCCAGAGTGCTGAAAGCGAATCGAACTCCCAGCCGGGACTGCGGAGCCACATCGCTTTGATTTTTGGCTTGCCGCCAATCACAGTGAGCGAAGAGCTGCCATAACCCTCGGCATTGGGTGCCTCGCGATTGAAAAGAAAGGCGCCTTTGCCGGGAATGACCGCGTTGGCGCTGGCCGCCTGATCGGGGCGGCAACCCGGCGCCAGATGCGAAAGATGGTAGGAGAACTCGTAGTCGACCGCTCGGGACGAAGTGTTGTGCAGGGTGTACTCGAGGATCGCGCAGGGGATGCCGGAGTTCTTGTCATCGAGAGGAATGAAGGGGTTCCATGCCACGAGGGACACATCGAGGGGAATGGTCTGGTCGGCAAAGCGAACCTCAGCAAACGGAAATTCGCCGCGGAAGTTGCACTTCTCGAAGCGCGGAAATCCTTCCGACCCACTACGGCGCAAACCCTGACCCTGCAAGCCCTGATCGAAGATCTTGAAAGCCGGAAATGGACCCTCGATCAGCTTTGTGACGGGTGTCGCGCCTTTGATATGGAGTATGGCGAAAGCAGCTTCAGGCGAGTTGGAGGTAAAACCTGCCGGAAGTGCCGTCGTTTCAGGTCGCGTCCGGATGGAGAAATCCTGCAAACCGCCGGAACCGTTCACACAGATGCAACCGGCGCCGAGACCGCCAACAGGCAGTGAAACCTGGGTGGCCCGGTCTCCGCTGAAAGTTCGCTGCGCGCTCGGCTGGAACAGCTCGGCGGCGGAGAAGGGCAGCGCGGCGCGCTCAACAGCCTCCGTTGAGGCCGCATTTGCCGGGGAGGCCGCATCGGAATTAGTAGCGGGAACCGCAGCAGCCAGAGCAGCGGTTGAACCCGCTACGAGGAATTCGCGGCGAGTTGGCTTTTTGAAAGACATAGCACCTTGCAACTGAAGCTGTGGAAAGGGTAACACCGGCCAGAGATATGCCGCCGTTCCGAGATGATTCCGAGACAATTGGGAACCGGAACTGCGCTAGAATCGAGGGCTAACGACGGTTCACGGGATCGGGTCCTGTGGTTCTTCAATCTGGCTCATCTGGTTAGTGATCGGACGGCGCTCCAGTGGAGCGAAGAGGGCATCCTTTGATGCGATGGCTGGTACTCGTCGGGGTTTTGGTGGCGCTGGCGGAGCCCGGCTATGCTGTCGAAAAGATGACGGTGGCTCAGTTTGAGCAGATGGTCGCACAGCATGCTACGCGACCTCGCGAGCCCGCAAAACGGCACAACGCCGCGTCTGATGAAATCATCGACATCAGCGACGGAGACCTGCTGCAGCAACTGGACCAGGACGACGAACTTGTTCCGCGGATCGCTGAAACTGAATTGACCGAACGCCTGAGCACGCTCACTATGTATCACCTGGTTGGGAAATACAATCTTGGTGCGCATGCCCAGCAAGCTCTGGAGCAGTTGGCCGATCGTTCGGCGTTGCTGAAACTGCCGGCCAATGAACGACTCATCAGGCCCTTGCCAGATGCGGCGGCGCAGCAGGAGATACTGAAGCGGTCGCGAGCGTACGTTCTGGGTGAACTGTCGCATCTGCCGAACTTCGTGGCCACCCAGACGACGACACGGTTCGACACCTCTCCTGCAACTCTCAAGTACTTTCAGACAACGACCGATCATGCGGGATTTCATCGCGTTGGAATCGCGCAGCGCAAGATCACGTTTCAGGACGGCAAAGAAGTCACGGACGGATCGCTTGGCGCGAACGACGCGAAGCGAAAGGAAAATGGCCTGGAGAGTCGGGGCGAGTTTGGAACCGAAGCAGCCGTCGTTCTGATGGATGTGGAGAAGGGAACCATCGTGTTCGACCACTGGGAGCTATCGATGGCTGGCCCGGCAACTGTCTATCGATACTCTGTACCCAGGGAATCGTCGCACTACGAGGTCACCAACGTTTGCCAGGATCATGTTTCGTTTCACGACACGCCCGGTTATTACGGAGAGATCGCGCTGGACCCAAAGTCAGGCGCCATATTGCGTATGACGCTCGTGGCGGAATCAAAGCCGGGCGACCCGGTATCGCATGTGGCGAGCGTGATTGAATATGGGCCGGTGGTGCTGGGCCATCATCGCTCAATCTGTCCTCTGCGGAGCCTCACATTCATGGTGGAAGAAGCGAACGGCTGTGGCCGAGGAAACCACAAACTGCCGAAACCGATTGCGATGATCAACCAGACGATCTTTTCCAATTACCACCGGTTTGGTTCAAGCGCGACGATCTTTTTTGATGAAGCACAAAACGGTCACACGGAGCCTGAAGGCTCGCAGGAAAGGCGGCCGGCGGCGGGCGGAGAGAAGATTTATCCGGTCGCTCCGGCGGTGAGCGGGCCGAATATGCGGCCCTGATCGCAGCTTTTATCACGACTGACGTATCAACGAAGTGCTAATCTTTTTCGTGCCCTGGAGGCCCCGCATGAAGCTCTTCAACTTGGGAATCACTGCATTGACGGCCGTGTTTGCGACGTCTCTGATAGCTCAGAGCACCGACACAACAAGCAGTGTGCCTGAGAACACGCTGAAGGTAAGCAGTCGCGCGGTGCTGGTGGACGTGATTGTTACCGATAAAAACGGGAATGCAGTGAAAGGCCTGAAGCAGGGAGACTTCAGGGTACTGGAACAGGGCAAGAAGCAATCGATCTCCTATTTCGAGGAACACACAGCTGATTTGCTTGCCAGGCGTGGACAAGATCGGGCATTCCCGCAGATGCCGCCGAACGTGTTTTCGAATTTTTCTCCACTCGCGACGCCGCCGGCTGTCAACATCCTGCTGCTGGATGCTCTTAATAGCCCGATGAGCGATCAGATGTACCTGAAAAAAGCGGCACAGCATTATCTGAAGACTCTGAAGCCGGGATCACGGATTGCGATCTTCACGATGTCGATGAAACTCAGCTTTATCCAGGGATTCTCGGATGACCCGGTCGTGCTGGCCACGGCATTGGGTTATCGAAAGAATGACAGGTCGGAGCCGGCGGTATTGCTGCAGTCACAAGCGGAGACTTATGCGCAGGGCAAAACCATCGAAATGATGGTTGCGATGGAAGCGGGAGGAGGGAATAGCCTTATCTTCAGCGTCTCCCCCTACTCGATCGCAGCTTTTCAGCAATTTCTGCAGGAGACGCGTTACGCGCAGGATAGCGACCGCGAATACCGGACGCTTCAAAATCTGAACGAGCTGGCAGCTTTTCTCGGCTCGTTCCCGGGTCGCAAGAATGTGATCTGGATGTCTGGATCGTTTCCTGTGGAGTTGTTCGGACAGACGGCGATGCGCTTTGAGGGTTCAATCGAGAAAACGGTAAACCTGCTGTCGGCAGCCCGCGTCGCTATCTATCCGGTGGATGTGCGTGGAACGAATGTTCCAGTCTTATACACCGCAGAGAATACGTTTGATCCCACCATCACCGGAGCGCCGCAGTTGCTGGGGCCCCCGCCGGCCGTGACCGCGGAGAATCCCAGCGCCGGGCAAGGCGGGCTCTCCCAAATGCTGCAGGACGAGAGCGAGAAGAAGAATTCAAGCGACACGACCATGGACATGCTGGCGAGGCAAACCGGCGGCAAGGCGTTCTACAACCAGAATGATCTGTCGGGAATTATTGGCAAGGTCACCGATCAAAGCAGTGATTTCTATACCCTTTCGTATTCGCCTAACGATACGGGGATGGACGGCCGTTACCGAAAGATTGAAGTGAAGGTCGGAGACGGCGAGCACTATACGCTGTCGTATCGCCGAGGATACTTTGCGCGCGACGAGGATCTACCCGGAGCTTCGCAAGCACGGCAGGCCGAGGCCGCCAGGAGTGCAGCGCAAGACCCGACGAAACTCGACCCCCTGGAACCTTTCATGGCCTTCGGAATGCCGCAGTCCGAGCAGATTTTATACAAGACTCTGGTACAGCGCAAAGATTCGACGGATCCAGCAACTGCGCAGACAAAGCCCTCATTGAAAGGCCCGACGGATCGCTACTCCGTGGACTTTGCCGTGGATCTGGATGATCTGCATCTGACTCTCGATCCCGACGGATTACATAAGGGCACGTTGAATCTGTCGATGATTGTTTATGACAAGTACGGACAGGTTACGAGCAGAGAAGACCATCTTGTGCGCCTCGAGATCAAGCCGGACGCCTACTCGGTCTTCAAGAAGACGGGGTTGCAAATGCATGGGCAAGTTTTGGTGCCAAGGGGCCAATACTGGCTTCGCACGGGTGTGTACGATGAGGAGTCGCACAAAGTGGGAACGCTGGAGATTCCTCTCAGTTCGGTCAAGGACAACGTAGCCAGCAAGTAGTCGATCAGGGTTCGCTTCCTCCGCGATCTGGCGGGTTTGGCGCGGGCGATTGTCAGTTGGTATACTACTCAAGTCGTTGCAACAGACTGTCCGTGGAGCCGCCCACCTAACTCCGGCAGCGCCGGATTCCGCGCAGGAAATGCAACTGAAAGTCTTCACTGAGGCCAGGTAGCTCAGTGGTAGAGCGCGGCCCTGAAAAGGCCGGCGTCGGCGGTTCAATCCCGTCCCTGGCCACCATTATCCCTTCCAGCCCTATTGGGTTCTCCCTTAATTCAGGTGCAATGTTGCGTCGCTAGGTGCTCCGACACTGGAAGGCGCAGTAGCTCCAGGGTTCCAGTTCGACATACAGGCCTGAATCTGCCAGCTCATTCCCGTCGCGGTCGTAGGTTAAATCGGAAAGCGTGTCGGTCAAGCGCCAGGATGATCCGCGCAACTCGTCCCACGGTACCTTCACCCGGGCTTGTGCCGCGCTGTCGCTGAGATTGACGATTACGAGACGTCGGTCGTCGTCTTTGACCCAGCTCCACGCCACCAGATTCTGGCAGCTTTGATTGTCGGGCCAGCCGGTGCGCTCGCAGAGATTCCATTTGCCATCGCGGAATATAGGGGCATTGATCGCTGTCAGAAGTTTCTCGTAGAAGGACCGCAGTTCATTGTCGACTGGTTCAGCCGGGCGCCGGCCCAAAAAGACAGGAAGCTTTATTTTTTGCCCCTCAAATTGTCCTTCGTAGAAGAGTCGTGCTCCGGGTTGGGTGGCGATTGTGACAGCGGCGGCCCGCTCTTTTGCAAGCGAAAAAGTGGCTGCTGCTCGCGGCTCATCATGATTCTCGATGAAGCGGAGCAGCTTCTCCTGATAGGCAAGATCTGCACAGAGGTGAAGCCGCACGCTTTCTGCGTTTTCGTGCTCGAGGCGATCGTAGAGCCTCTTGTCGTAGCAGAAGTCGAATCCTTTCTGTTGGAGCTCCCATTCAAGATCCCAATATGCCTCAGCCATAAACTGGAAATTCGGATGAGCTTTCTTGACGGGAGGAATTACATCTTCCCAATACTCGGTTGACAGGCGTTGCCCGGCACGATCTCCCCAGGTGCGTTCGAAGACCTGGTTGAGCAGAAGCATGGCCATGTCACAACGGACGCCATCACACTGGGTGGCGATGCTGGTCAGGGTTTCGATCACGGCCTGGCGGAGGCCATGCTCGAACGCATTGAGCTGCAATACGTCTGGCCAGGCCGGGAAATATGGATCCCGTCCACAAGCGCAGACATTGCCTTCCACCAAAAGGTATGAGCTCGGGTCGCGCGTGACATCGTCGGCAGTGCCTCGGATGAAGTATTCCGGATGCGAAGTGACCCATGGGTGATCCGGCGCTACATGGTTCGGCACGAAGTCGAGGAGCAGATTCATTCCTCGTTTCGCGAGCTCTTTGCGGGCGATGGCCAAGCCATCGGGGCCGCCAAGGTGCTGATCGACGATGTAGCGTTTTATGCAGTACGGCGATCCAACGTTGTCTTCCGGCTTGAAGTCCGGTAGAGCCCGATGAAAATCATCAAGCAGGTTCTTGTTCTGATTGGCAATTGCAATGCCCGCAGGGCTTCGTTCCCAAACACCCATGAACCAGACGGCATCGAATCCAAATTTGGCGATTGCGTTCCATTCGGCTTGAGGCACCGAACCGAGGTCGACACACCTTCCAGACTTCAGGCTGAGCTCAGATAGCCAGACCCAGGTATTCACTTCGTAGAGCGAAGGGTATCGAGGCCAGATCTTCATAGTCGTTCTTCTTTCAAATATCGGCTAGAAGCCTACGCCTTGACCTCTTCCCGGGTAAAGGCAGCTGTTTTTCCCTCATTCAAAAGCGCTTCTCCGTCAAGGTGACCAAACATCTCGATTAGCTTCGCGACCACGCCAGTCCACCCGGTTTGATGGCTGGCGCCGAGACCTGCGCCGTTATCGCCATGGAAGTACTCATAGAACAGGATGTAATCCTTCCATTCGGGATCGGTCTGGAACTTCTCTGTACCTCCGTACACTGGTCGCCGACCTGACTTGTCGCGCAGGAAGATCCCTGTCAGGCGATCGGCGATCTCGCGGGCCACCTCGAAGAGGTTCATCAATTTGCCTGAGCCAGTGGGACACTCGATCTTGAAGCTATCGCCGTAATACAGATAAAACGACAGCAACGCGCGGATCAGCATCGCGTTCACGGGCATCCATACGGGTCCTCGCCAGTTCGAGTTGCCACCGAACATGCCCGTGTCAGATTCAGCCGGAAGATAGTTCACCCGGAATTCTTGTCCGTTGACGCTGACGACGTAGGGATGGTCGTCATGGTAGCGGGAGAGGGCGCGGATTCCGTGCGGACCGAGGAATTCGTTCTCGTCGAGCATCCGCGTAAGAATCCGGCGCAACCTTTCTGGATTTACGAGAGCGGCGATGCCCCGCTCCGCGTATCCCGAGGTGGCCATGCCCTGTGGGATGAATGCTTGCGCGCAGCTCGGGCATTTGTTCCAAGCGTTCTTTCAGGATGGTTGTTACAGTCGGCACACGCTCTCGCTGCCACGGTTCGATTACGACGGTGGCACACAAGGGCAGAAGGCCCACCATGGAACGAACCTTGAGCCTTCTCGCGGAGCCGTCGGGAAGGCGCAGAACGTCGTAGTAAAAACCGTCTTCCTCATCCCACATTCCTTCTGGGCCCACCTGATTCAAGGCGTGTGCGATCCAAAGGAAATGATCCGCAAACTTCAAGGCCATATCTTCGTAAAAGGGATCATGCGCAGCCAACTCGACGGCAATCTCGAGCATGTTCTGGCAGAACATCGACACCCACGCCGTGCCGTCTGCCTGTTCAAGACAGCCACCGGTGGGAAGCGGCGCACTGCGGTCGAAAACGCCGATGTTATCTAATCCGAGAAATCCACCTTGGAACAGGTTGTTGCCAAATCGGTCTTTGCGGTTGACCCACCAACTGAAGTTCAACATCAACTTGGCGAAGGAACGTTTCAGGAACTCGATATCCCCTTTTCCTTTAAGAGCCTGCTCGGTGCGATAGAGGAAGATGGTCGACCAAGCGTGAACAGGCGGATTCACGTCTCCGAAGTTCCACTCGTAAGCGGGGATCTGACCTGACGGATGGATAAAGAACGCCTGCAGCATCAGGTCGAGTTGCTGCTTGGCAAAATCGGGATCGACCGTGGATAGCGCTATAGCGTGAAACGCGAGGTCCCAGGCGGCGTACCAGGGGTACTCCCACTTATCGGGCATCGAGATGACGTGCTCGTTCACCATATGAAACCATTCGCTGTTCCGCATCGTTCGGCCGTTGCGCTTCATCGGATCGTCGCCATGCTCTTTGAGCCATTTGTCTACATCGAAATAGAAAAATTGCTTGGACCAGAGCATTCCAGCCAGCGCCTGGCGCATGACAAGGGCTGCGTCTTGGCTGACATGGCTCGGCGTTATGGACTTGTAGAATTCGTCGGCCTCTTGCTTGCGTGTCTGCATGATCGCCGTGAAGTCTTTGAAAGCATCGCCCATCGCGGCGGGCGCGACATCACTCAGTCGCAACCGGATGGTAGCTGTGGTCTTTGCCCCAACGGTTAGCTGATAATGTAGGGCTGCCTTGGTGCCCGCTTTCTCGGGATTGACGGCGTCACGATTTCCCTGCACCACGTAGTCGTTGATTCCATCTTTGACATAGCGAGAATCGTTGGGAGTACCGAAGATACGCTTGTTATTTGTATTGTTTTCGGTAAACAGCAGAGGGACGTCGCCATCGAAGTACAGAAAGCGCTCCTTCAAATCGGCATATACCGCTGATACGACTGGACCGCCCTTCGCTCCGGAGACTTGCTTCATCGACGGCTTCGGTGTACCCGGCCACCATGTCCAGGTGTTGCGAAACCACAGTGTCGGCAAAACGTGTAAGGTAGCTGGTTCAGGTCCGCGGTTACTCACGCTGATCTGGATCAAGATGTCGTCGGGCGACTGCTTGGCATATTCGACAAAAACGTCGAAGTAGCGATCCTCATTGAATATCCCGGTATCGAGCAGCTCATACTCCATGTCGGCGCGGGTGCGGTGTTTGTTTGTCTCGACCAAGTCATCGTATGGATACGCCGCCTGCGGATACTTGTACAGATACTTCATATAGGAATGCGTCGGCGTGCTGTCGAGGTAGAAGTAGTATTCCTTCACGTCTTCTCCGTGGTTGCCTTCGCTGTTGGTCAGGCCGAACAGGCGTTCTTTAAGAATCGGGTCTTTGCCATTCCACAGGGCGACGCTGAAGCACAACAACTGCTTGGCGTCACTGATGCCGGCGAGACCATCTTCGCCCCAGTGATAGGCGCGTGATCGCGCCTGGTCATGAGTGAAGTAGTCCCACGCATTTCCATCCGGGCTGTAATCCTCGCGAACGGTTCCCCACTGCCGCTCACTAAGGTAGGGTCCCCACTTTCTCCAAGGCTTCTTGCCTGGGCCAACCTTTTGAAATCTGAGGGTTTCGAGTGTACTTGACTCCTCGAGTCTTATTGATTCTGGATTCTGGCTCATGTTATCCCTCCATTTGGCTGATTTGATTTACTGGAATGGCCCTAAAGAGCACGTGTCCCTTACAAGGGATGGGCATCAGGGGATTTGTTCTCGTGTCACAAGGAGACGCTCTTCTTCAGACAGATTTGATCGTAAGGTCAGTGGTCTTGCTATCCGGAGTGGATGTTTTGAAAGTCCCATTCGTTTCGGGCTGAGTCGATGTCGGGGAGTTCGTCAGGAACAAGGACTGCGAGGGAAGCGCAATTTCAGCTCCTGCTGCCTCGATACATTTCATGATGCCGAGAAAAAGGCCTTCCTGGAGTTCGAGGAATTGGTTCCAGTCACGAGCCCTGACGTAAGCGTAAACCTCCACATCAAACGAATAGGATCCGAATCGAAGGAAGCGCACGCGAATCGAATTGGTTTCGACCGACCTATTCTCCTCAAGCATGCTGCGAATGCTTTCTAGGACGGTGTGCATCTGCACAGAGGTCGTCGTCTGACGCAGAGCGAGGATAGGGTGAAGCCAAAACTTGTCGCGCACGGAGAAGTTCTCGAGGCTCAAATTGGCGATCTGTCCATTGGGAACGCTGACCACGGTTCGATCGAGAGTTCTAAGTCGGGTAGACCGGAAACCGATATCGTCAACTGTGCCTTGTGTCTCACCGACCTTTATCATATCGCCCACGCTCATGGCCCGATCGAAGATGAGAGACATGCCGCCGATTACGTTTTCCAGCGTCTTTTGCGCGGCGAGTGCAACCGCGATGCCACCTACTCCAAGGCCGGCGAGGGCGGCAGTTGGATTCACGCCGAAGTGGTAAAGGGCAACCAGGAGGCCTACGAAGACGACTAATACGTCCACCAGGCGGCGGACAAGCCGAAGCATTAACGTGGCTCCCGAGAAATTCCGCCAGGGCAGAAATCTACTGATGTATTTCTCGAGTTGACCATTTACAAGAATCACAAGCCAGACGCAGCCTGCGATGGTAAGGATGCTGGTGACGCTGGACCAGAATTGCCGAGCCAACAGGGGGAGGCTAATTTTGGTAAGCAGCCATTGAATAATGGCCGCCAACAGCAAGAAGCGTATAGGTATTGGCAGAATGCCGAGGTCCGACAAGTCTGGTCTCTTGCGCAGTCGCCGGCGCCATGAACCGATTAAAGGACGAGAAACACGGTCTAGCAATTCGGTGACGAAAAAGAACAGTGGAAAGCCCACCAATACGGCGAGCCACTGAAACAGCACGACACCGAATATTCGATTGTTGACCAGAAACGCCGGCAGCACCTTCTCGACCGATATGACATCGACCTCTTCATAAAGAGCGGGGATTTCGGCGAGGGTATCGCTTGAGAACAACCAGATGGGCCCTGGCTCTCCGTGACCGCGAATGACATGTTCGAGGGCGATGTCTACATTGCCGTTTTCTCCGCTGATCGTACCGACGAGTTCCTGGTCAGGCTTCATCGAATTCGTGAGCGAACCCTCGGGCTTGTCACTTAGCGCGTGAAGCCGGGCGGGAAGACGGCGGTCGAGCACGACGAAGAGCTGGTGGGCAAGATCTGAAGCGGCCTTGCCGCGAAGGCGAGTATTCAGATACCGGGCAGCGGCTTCGTCATCTCCGCTGCGAGCGGCAAGCAGAAAACCCAGGACGGTTCCTCGCGGGGTGGTTCGTCCGAGAGTGTCTTGAGGGATTTCGGGTTGTGGAGCAGTTGGTGTAGAGGCAGCGGGGGTCTGGCTCAAGACCGGCGCGCAAAGAAACAATGCCATGCATAGCACGCAAGCAATAGTTCGCACAGGGGGTCCCATCGCCTTCACAGACGAGAAAGGCAATCGCGAAGGCTGACGGGGGTTCGCATTCATTGCAAACTTCGCAAGGTCCACTAGCTAATAACTTTCAATGTTTGTTGACTTTCGCGGTCGCGTCCACCGCATCCTCAGAGGAGTCCACATCTACTATCCTTCGCGGATCCGCCGTCACTGACAACTGTCATTACTAACAGTGGAGTCTTGCCAACGAGTAGGAGCACCATGGGAAGGCTATTACTTTAAACACGCATGTTCCCGGAGCGTCGCACGCGGGTCTAGCCGCCTCGCCGGATACATTTCAATATTCACCAGAAATGCTGGTGTTGTGCAGCGACAACGCAGCTGGAGTGGGTGCGCCATGAGATCAACGCAATGAGGTACTGCAATGAATAATCGCACTGTAATTCTGGGTTTCATCGGCCTTTTTCTTGCCACACCTCTTTTTGGTCGCGACAAGACCGACGTGCTCGTTATGAAGAACGGCGACCACATGACATGTGAGGTGAAGGGTCTTGATAGCGGCGTCTTATATGTCAGCTTCGATTACATCGATGGCACAACGTCAGTGGACTGGTCTAAAGTGGCTCGTTTGGAAAGCAAACAATCGTTCATCGTAAAAACGGAGGATGGCACAGTCTATTCAGGAATGATTCGGACAGCGGAGACAGTTGCCGGACGGCCTGTAAAGATCCAGGTTGTCGCGGACGAAGCGCACGAGATCGAGCTTGAGCGATCAAAGATCATCTCCATGGCCGGAATCTCCGACAAGTTCTGGGAGCGCTTCAACGGCCAAGTCAATTTTGGAATCAATTATTCCAAAGGCAATCAATCCACCCAGTTCTCCTTCGGCTCGCAAACAGATTACGTCCGGGAGCGTTGGAGCGCTGGCGTCAACTTCGACTCCAACCTTGCTTCCAGTACCGGTACCGATGCCTCCACTCGAAACTCGCTGAGCGGGAATTTAACCCGGTTGATGCCACGGAACAACTGGTATTACGCGGGTGTGGCGAATCTTCTACAGAGCTCGGAACAAGGGATCTCACATCAGAGTGGCGTCGGGGGCGGCGTGGGTAGATTCTTGAAGAACACGAACCGGACGAGCCTCTCCGTTCTCGGAGGGGCGGTTTGGCAGAGCACAACTTATAACCAGCCAGGCGTCACTACGAACACTCAAAACGTCACTGCGGCATTGATCTATGGAAACCTCAAAGTCTTCCGGTTCAGCAAAACAAATTTCGACGTCACCGGCGTACTGATGCCTGCCCTCTCAGAACCTGGTCGCCTTTACTTCAATACCAACGCAACCTACTACGTGAAGCTGTTCCGAGATCTGAAATGGAATGCCTCTTTCTACGGGAACTGGGACAATCGACCGCCGACGGGCCTCTCAGGAAGCGATTACGGAACCACTTCAGGACTTAGTTGGTCTTACGGTCTCAAATGATCGGAATCGGCTGTTACCCGGTTTGAAGGCGCCCGCTAGGGAGCGTCTGCGAGTTCTCCTTCGGGCACTAATTGTTGGGGCGACAGTATGTTTTCAAGGAACTGGAGGAATTGGAACTGCGGACTGGCAGAACTGACAGTTCTCGGTCGGGTAGCGGACTTGACATACTAGAGGGTAATCCACGATTGGTGACAGTCGAAAATCATCGGCGGGGGATCGTCGCGACGGAAACCGGAAATGCCGAAAGAGAAGTGAGATGGTCCTTAAGGCCAAGAGAGATGAAACTCCACAAGTCCAACCCTCTATGCCGTCGACGAAGCCATTGCGATTCTTGCGAGGAGTTGGAATTGCGACGGGGTGGTTTGTTCTTGGGCTGCTCATCCTTTGGGCAACAGCCGCCATCTATGTGGACTTTCGAATTGAGACATTGCGTGTCCCTTTGACGCTGATCTACGTCCTCGGAATCATCGCGATCTTAATCAAATTCAAGGGATCTCGTTGGGCGGCGGTTTTATGCCTAGTGAGCTTTTTCTGCGTTTTGCAATGGTGGCTGACCTTGAAGCCGACAAACAGCGGGAATTGGCAACCTGACGTGAATCGCACCGCATGGGCCGAATTTGCTGGAGATCAGGTCACCATTCACAACTTACGCAACTGCGACTACCGCACCGAAACTGAGTACTCCAACTGCTGGAGCAACCGCACCGTCAATCTTTCTCAAATCAGGGCCGCGGATTTCTTTTTGACCAACTGGGGACTGAGCTTTGCGAGCCACCCGATTGTCAGCTTTCAATTTGGAGACAATGAGCACATCGCGTTCTCGATTGAAGCGCGCTATAGGCCTGGCCAAAAATACTCAACAATTCTCGGATTCTTTCGGCAATTCGGCCTGATCTTCATTGTGGCGGATGAACGCGACTTGATTCGATTGCGCACGAATTACCGCAAAGACGAGGAGGTATACATGTACCGCCTCCGAGCAGACGCAAAAACCGCGCGAGAGATGTTCCTAACGTATATCGACTACCTCAATAATCTGAATGACGATCCCGAGTGGTACAACGAAGTGACCAAAAACTGTACCACCACGCTCAACAAGCAACTGGCTGCTGTCGCTGACAATCCTCAGCCCTGGAGCTACCAGTTCCTGTTGAACGGCTCAATGGATGAGCTGTTGTATGACCGGGGACGGTTGGTAAGCGACGGCCTTCCATTTGCAAAGCTGAAGCAACGTGAACATATCAATGCAGTGGCGCGAACAGCGAATCAGTCTCCTGATTTTTCCGCGCTGATTCGAGCCGGGCGGGTTGGATTTGAGCACTGATCGGATTTGAGATTCGAGAAATCGGGGTTCGCCATGAAGCGTGTTCGTCCATTTGCAGTCTCTGGCTTTCGCTCTTGCTTTCGTTGGTCAGGGATCGCCCTAATTCTAGTCTCTGTAAGCGTGTTCTTGCCTGAGGCTATTGCTGAGAGCGGATCAGCGGCTCCTTCAAAGAGGATGACAGTCGGAATTGCGCTCGAAGGCGGCGGTGCCTTGGGGCTGGCGCACATCGGGGTGCTCAGGTGGTTTGAGCAGCATCATATTCCCATCGACTATCTCTCAGGAAACAGCATGGGCGGTTTGGTGGGAGGCTTGTATGCAACAGGCCACAGTCCCGATCAAATCCAGCAAACCGTCAAAAAAATGGACTGGCCGCTTCTGCTGGGAGGCGCAACCCCGTATGAAGATCTGTCTTTCCGCCGTAAGGAAGATGCGCGCGAAGTTCAGAGCACTCTGGCGATCGGTTTCAAAAAGGGGGCATCGCTCCCATCGGGATTGAATGCCGGTCATCAGATCAGCCTGCTCATTGACCGGGAAACGCTGGCTTACTCTGACGTGAAATCATTCGATGACCTGCCGATCCCTTTCCGTTGCGTTGCCACCAACCTGGTTTCAGGAAAGGCGCATGTGTTCTCCACCGGTCCGATCGGTCTGGCGATGCGGTCGACCATGTCGCTGCCGGCAATTTTCGCGCCAGTCCGTGACGGAGAGAATCTCTACGTGGATGGCGAGTTGGTAGACAACCTTCCGACTGACCTAGCGCGGTCGATGGGGCCGGATATCGTCATCGCGATTCATCTCCAGGTTTCTCCGACGACGGCGGATGATATTCAATCTCTCTTCGGCGTTCTCGGACGGTCAATCCAAATCAGTTCCGCCGCCTCAGAGGTTCGAGGCATGGAAGCTGCGGACATCGTTGTCAAAGTGGATGTTCAGCGATTTACGGCCCTCGACTTCAATCAGGCAGACGCACTCATTCAAAAAGGCATGGAAGCTGCAGAGGAAAAGGCCAAAGTGCTGCAGCCCTATGCACTCAGTCAGGCGGAGTGGGACGAATACGTGGCCCGTCGCGATTCACGCAAACGAGGGCCAGTAGGTGCGCCGCAATTTGTGAAAGTGGAAGGCAGTACACCCTATGTGAACAAGAAGATTGAGACATTTCTCGAACCGATGGTGAACAAGCCGATTGACACGGTAAAGCTCGATAAAAATCTCACTTTGTTGACGGGCGTGGGAAGTATTTCAAGCGCATCCTATGGCATGACCCAGACTGCCCAGGGAACTGGCCTGCTGATCGATATCCGTGAGAGGAATAACGCGCCGCCGGTTCTGCAGATCGCTTTTAGCGTGGATGGCACGCAGCCTGATAACGTGACCTACACATTGGGAGGTCGACTGACGGTTCACGACCTCATAGGCTACGGCTCAGAATGGCGCACGGATTTCGCAGTTGGAAATACTTATGGAATCTCTTCGGAACTCTACAAGAGATTTAGTCAGACCTCCAGGTGGTTCTTCTCTCCGCAGGTGCACGCGAGCAACTCGGGTCAATGGATCTATTCCTACACGAATCCGCAAGCTGACTACCGCATAGGCAGAGCTGGCGGTGGGGTTGACGTTGGATATGCGATCGACCGCTTCAGCGAAGTGCGAGCCGGATATGAAATCGGCTATCTCGATGCGACGCTAAAGCTGGGCACTCCCGCGTTCGAATCCGTAAAGGGCCAAGTGGGCGCAACCCGTTTCCGCTACATCAACGATCACCTGGACGAGCCTTACGTTCCGTTCTCGGGCTATTTTGCGCGAACGGACTTCTACTGGATGGATAAGAGCCCCGGGGCGCCAGATGCATTTCCAAGTCTGGAAATGAAAGCGGAGTTCTTCAAACCGGTCTCCAGCAGGGATTCTCTCTTCCTGGTTGGCAAGGGCGGGACCACGATGGGCTTCGGACAGACCGGCATCCCTCAGTATTTTCTTGGGGGGACACCGGGATTGTTTGCCTATGGCTCGAATGAGGTGCGTGGGGATCAGTACTTCTATTTCCGGCCGGGCTATATGCATCGCATGCTGAGTCTTCCACCCTTTGTGGGCGGGGGCGTTTACGGTGTCGCGCTCTATGAGATTGCGAAGATGCAAAACGCACCGGGGGTAAGCAAGCTACCAAATGACGGCGCAGCCGGAATCATTGTCCGCACTGCATTTGGGCCGGTATTCATTGGCGGAAGCGTCGGGGACACCGGACATGCATCGTGGTTCTTCTCTTTAGGACATTTGTTCTAGAGTGCAACTATTGATTTGCCTGAGGAACGTTGCTCTGCGCGGTTTGATTGACGTGGCCTGGTTGAGCGTAATAGCCGCGGCGAGTTCTTACCGTGAGTTTGCCGTGCCGGGGAGCAACAGCCTCAACGTGTACCACGCGATACCCGCCGAGACTGGCTGACCGGGTGGAGCGGTAGCCGACCGTGTATTGATTGCGAATATCCCTCGCAACTTCAGAGGCGATCTCGTTAACTTCGGCGAGCGAGCGCGGGAAATACGCAAGGCCGCCCGTGTCATCGGAGAGAGTCTGCAATGCCTGGTGGGCCTGCTGGTATTCACGTGCATCGGCGTCGTAAAGCAAGCCAATCGAATAGACGACCGGACCGCCGAGATTCTGTACGCGCTGGATCGCCTGCTGTTCGCTCAGTCTCGATGCGTTGTCTGCTCCGTCCGACACGATAAGGAGCACCTGTTTCGGAAACTTCGTATTCTTTGCCAACTCATCGGCCGAGGCGGCAACGGCGTCATAGAGCGCTGTTGTTCCACGTGTATCGAAATGCGCCAGTCCGCGATTGAGAGCAACGAGATCGGTTGTAAAGCCCTGATCGAGATATGCGTGCTCGTTGAAGTTCACGATGAATGCGGAGTCCTGGCGATTCGAATCCTTCAATAGATTCATTGCGGCTGCATTTACGGCGGTGCGTTTGTCGCGCATGGAACCAGAATTATCGACAAGAATACCCAAGGAGACAGGTTGATCCTGATGCCGGAATGAGCTAGTGCGCTGGGGAACGCTGTCTTCCCATACGCGGAAATCGTCGCGTGTGAGATCCTCGACTGGGTGCCCCTTCTCATCGACTACGGTGCAACTGAGAAGAACTTCGTCGACATCCTGGTGCAGAGTATAGACCCCGTTCTGGCCCTTTTGGAGTTCTGCCGACTTGGATGGAGTATCGATATTTACCGAGGCGGATTCCGGAACCTCGGCATCTGGCGAAGGGACCGGATCGCGATCCAATGAAAGGTTCGGCTGAATCTGTGGCCGCCGCGGATCGGTTGTGACGGACGGAATTGTGTCTTGAAGACGCGGCGCGGACGGCTGCGCTGGTGCATTAACTTGAGCGACTAAAAACGACGCGGAAGGAAGCAGGACTGCCAATGTCAGGAGCCTTTCCCATCGGGGTAGCCTCGCAGACATCAGTCTGAATCTGGACATAGGTCGACTCGGATCGCAGCAGCGCATCTTACGGTTAGATGCGCCGCCAAGCCCGAACGTAAAATGAGAACCCAAATTCTTTGCATTCAAAGGGATTTTCAG
The DNA here is from genome assembly GCA_963738035.1 of uncultured Acidobacteriaceae bacterium. Taxonomy (GTDB): domain Bacteria; phylum Acidobacteriota; class Terriglobia; order Terriglobales; family Acidobacteriaceae; genus Telmatobacter. The sequence continues at coordinate 231,081 of CAVTVB010000017.1, read as the reverse complement.
AATCAGAAACTCATAATGAGGAACGGCCTTGTCAACTTCTCATCCTCAATTGCTCTGAATTAGCTCGCCCTAGTGCAGGTGAAAGTCAACATCCACAATGATCTGCACGGCTACGGGATGTCCCTGATACATGGCGGGCTTGAACTTGTACTGCTGGACCGCCTCAATGGCCTTTTCATCGAGACCCATGCCAAGATGCCGTGTGATGTGGATGTTCTGCGGATTGCCGTTGGCATCGACAATCAGCTGCAGGGCCACACTCCCTTGAAAATTGGACTGGCGCGCTTGTTCTGAAAACTCAGGTTGAACCGAATGAATGACCACGGGCGCGCTAACTCCGCCACCGACGTTCATCAGGCCGCCGCCATATCCGCCACCGCTTCCTGGGCCGGAGCCAATCCCGCGACCGGAGCCGAGCCCGCCACCTAATCCATGGCCGAACCCGGAACCGCTGCCGCTGCCCTGTGAAGCGAGCTTGATCTGGGGCGAATCGGGCGCGCCAAGATCGAGCATCTTCGGATCGTCTGGAATTTTAACCGGCGTGGTCGGTTCGACCGCGAGTTTCGGGTGTTCGAGCCTCGCCAGTTGAGGTGCATTCATCTGCACCTTCGCAACCTCCGGAGCACGGCCCTTTGTTGGTTCAACGATTTGATGCGCGCCACCGCCGCCGCCGCCACCTGTCTTAGCGGCCACCGGCAAAATCTTTGGTGGTGGAGGGGCGGGAGCGAAGAGTTTGAAATCGACATGTGTAGTTGTCGTGACAGGCGCAACAACAGTGTGAATCTGCATACCCAGCCAGAGCACAAGGCTGATCAAACCGGCATGGACAATGGCCGAGATAATGCGCGATTTCGGACTTCGCTGCTTGAGAGCCGCATCTAGATTCCCAAATGTTGGCACCGAAGAAGGCATGGGAATCGGGCGCGACGGCACCAGGTAAAGTGCGTCAGTTTCTTCAGCATCACTGTCGAGCAGATCAATGGCCAGTGATGAAGAGTTGTAGGAATACGATTGGCGAACTGCGAACGGCCTTATTTTAGAGCTCGTTTTTCGCGTTCTCGGTTCAAAGTCTCCCATAGTTTATTGCGCCGAATATGAGGCAATCGGCCCCCCCCCTTTTTTCTTGGTCAGTCGAACCAAAATTGGCTTCCAGTTTGAAACGACCTCACTGCTTCGGCTCTCTCACGCAATGGCCCGAAGTGCTAAATGATTCACCAAATTCCCTTATCGCTTCCGGTGATCTTCTGTCCCACGAGCGCCGCAGTAGCAAGCCACGGCAAAAGGCTCAGGCGCACGCCGCTATGGAGTTGCCGTCGCCGAATTACGCCGGCCAATTGCGATCCGTAAAGCATTGCCGACTGCGGCAAAATCGGGACCCGCAGGAAATCTTTCGCAAAGTAGACTTCCTTCCCGTTGAAACGCGCTGACGACCTCACCCACTCTGGAATGTCCAGGGGGATGCCTCGATAGCGGCAAACATAATCAGAAAGAATTGCAAGATAGGTTGCCACGCCTTCCCAGATGCCTGCTCTGGTTGCGGCAGCCTGCAAGTCTCTGTAATCAATGCTTCCGCTTTCAACAAGAAGCGAACTGTCGATGATGTCGCAAAGACGAAAATAGAAGTGCCGATACATGCGCTGCAGCGTCGAGATCATGAGCCGGTCGGAGATGGAGGGCACTCTAAACTGCATCTCGCCGACGGTGACGCAACGCGATCGTTCGATCAGCGAAGAGGCGATTGCAGACTGCTCGCCAGTCTGTCCGAGCCGCCCGATATGGATCTCGACAAGCTCCGGTAATCCCGGAACAATGAAGTTCCACTTGCACGCAAGCCGGTCGCCCCAACTGCGAGATGCCACGCGTGCCTCAAACGCCGTTTCCATAAGACGGATCACATCGTCCGGCTTGGCAGAGGTGTATAGGTCTAAATCACTTCCGAGATCAGGCAGGTGATCGAGAGATTTGATTACGGCTACCGGAAGCTGATGCTGCGCGAAAGCGGTGCATATGGATGAAAGATGTGCGAGCGCCGTATCGATTCGGGCTTCCTCCGCCGAAAGGCAGACATCGGCCCACGCTGCTCGAATATCGTCTCCCGCCTTGCGAGCAAGCTCTTTGAAGACTCCAATCCCTCGCATCAGAACGTGGTTGGTTTCGGCCAGAGCCACGAGGCTTTCAAATTCCGGTCGGGCCAGTTGCCCAAGGTCCCGCTCCAACTCTACATAGGATCCTCCAATGGAGGTCTTAACCGCCTCGGGAGGAAGAAGAAGGCGAGAGAGGCGATTCAGCGATTTGTGAGCGATAAGCAGTTCTGACATTTGGAAGCAGTCTCGATTACTGTTGAGGAGTTTGCGGTTGCCCTGGAGGTGTCGCTACTGGCTTCGGCGGCTCATTCGGCTGACTTGGAGTGATTGAACCTCCGCGAGGCGTCAGCTCGATAGGGCCGGTTTGACGACGTCTCTGCTGGCCGTATGCATCAATTGCGTTGTCGACTTTCTCATTGCTGTCAGTGGCGACCACGCCAAGGCTTTGACCTTCGGCCGAAAGCTGGGTCGCGAATCCAACCCGGGAACCTGCGTTGTTGGCTTTCTGCGCTTTTCCGTAGTAGAACTGCGCAGTCTCCAAGTCGCCGTCTCTTTCCGCTACATAGCCGCGATTGTTGAGAGTGAAGGCGCTGGTTGGGTCAAGTGAATAGGCGCGAAGAAAATCTTCGCGCGCTGAAGCCCACTCGTTCTGGTTAACAGCAAACACACCGCGAATGCTCAACATGACCGCCTGAGCCTCCGCGGGTCCTGCATTGCGGACCCGGCGTTCAAGACGTTTTGCACTCGCGGCCGCCATCTCGCTCACGGATCTTCCGCGCCACGCCTGGTCTAGCGTTACCGCCGCCGGTTCGGAGGAGTTGGAGGCGGCAGCAGCACGGTAATAGCGAAGGGCGCTATCGATATCGCCTGTTGCTTCGCTGGCGACACCAAGATTGTTGAGTGTGAATGCATTTTGTGGGGCAAGCGGAAGATTCTGCTTAAGGAGTGCGACGGCTTCGAAACCACGATTTTGCGCAAGCAATCGCATTGCCTGGATATTCGTCCGGTTCACACGGATCGGCACGTCCTGCAAGTTGATTAAGGCATCGCGCATCGGTTTCCCTCGCAGGTGTTCAACATTGCTGAGATCGATGCTTGCGTTGGAACCTTGCTCGGCTGCCAATGTGTAGAACTTATTGGCGCGTTCCAGGTCTCCCTCAAGTTCTGATACATAACCAAGATTATTCAGAGTAAAGGGGTCCGCGGGGTCATAGAGATAAGCTTTGTAGAAAAGCGATTCAGCACCGCGGTAGTCATGTTTCTTAACAGCTTCTACGCCCTTGCGATTAAGGCGCTGAACCGGAGTTAATTCGCTCCTTCGAGGTATTTTGATGACCTTTACATCGCCGCCCGCCGCAGGGGAAAGGGCAGGACCGGCAAGGATCCCTGCGAATGCAAGCAGCGTGAAATATCGATGTGCCAACCCGCTCTCCTAGCCTTCTGTTGAGTTCGAGCCCGCGATACGAAAGGGCATACTCGCACTTTTGTTTAGATGCTCAATCGGCCTCCGTGTTGCCCTGTCTGGAAAACGATCCGGCAGCGAACCATCGAATTCCGCAAAAAGCTCATCTAATTGGTTGTCTGATAAACCGCAAAATACAGGTGTGGAATATGAAACGAGTCTTTGGAGTCGCTCTGGCCGCAACAATTGTCCTCTCGGCTCACGTGGCAATCCACGCGCAGGGGAAGGAGAAGGTTGTAGCAGTCGATCCGGATTTGGCTGACGCGAGCGCCGCCCACAATCTGTCTGCAATACCGCCTCTGCCGCCTGGAAAGAGCACGATTCTGGGTGGCGCTATACGTGATGTTGATCCGGTGCTGGATCGTTTCACGCTGAGAATCGTCGGCGAAAAGCCCTTGAAGATTCTCTTTGATGAGCGGACGCAGGTTTTCGTAGACGGCAAGAAGATTCCGCTGCGCGATCTGCGGGCGAGTGACCATGCCTCCATCCAGACGACGCTTGACGGAACCTCGATCTTCGCTATAAGCGTGCATATTCTGTCACAGGCACAACAAGGTGAATATCGCGGCGAGGTTCTCAGTTACGACCCGTCAACGGGAGATCTGCAACTCGTCGGTGGTCACGGGGGGGAGCCAATCCGGGTGACGGTTTCAAGCAATACCAAATTCTCGCGCAAGGGGCAGGGAAGTTTCACATATGCGCAATCGGGGCCTTCCGACCTGCAAAGAGGCTCATTGGTGTCGATTCAGTTCGAACCCGATGGAAAGGGCCGCGGATCGGCAACCAACGTTACAGTTCTGGCAACACCGGGATCGCAGTTCGTATTCAGCGGGAACCTCATCGCGCTCGACATGCATGCCGGTACCATGGTCGTTCTCGATCCCAAAGACAATCAGAGCTATCAGATTCGGTTCAATTCCGGCACCATGGCTACTTTCCCAAACGTCCATCCGGGACAAAGCGTGCGGGTGGTTACCGAATACGATGGAACCCATTATCTGGCGCATGAGGTGTCGGCCTACTAGCACCGCCTGAAGTTGGGAATTGTACGTGATTCACCGCGAGTTTTGTCCTACCGGGGCAGTTGGCGGCGCAAAGCTCGTCGGATTGCACGGGTCGGTTGCGAACCCGCCGGCAGAAGCTGGCGCAGGCGGTGTCGGGGGTGTCTGCCACGGAACCTTGGTGAAGTCGAAGAAGTCCAGCAGATTTGGCTGTGCAGCATCGCGGGCGGTTAAATGAGCTGAGTTCCCGATGAAGCGATTCTCAACAAACTTGATCACCGCAGTGTGATCCATCGGCGCGTGTGAGACGTAGTGCCGCCGCGTGAATGGAGATATGACGATGTTCGGCGACCGGAATCCCAACTGCGCCGCAAAACCTTCAACGGCCGCAGCATCTGCAGGGTTGGCGCCGGGGTCGATGGCGGAAAGATCGCAATGGATCGTGGGAATGCCGCCGGCCGGCAAACACGGGTTGAATCCATCCGGATTGACTGCAATCTGAGAGATGTCGGCAATCGAGCCAATATTTGTGTCGGTGAAATCGTTAGAGTGCCCGGGAACAGGCGGCACGTGATCGTAGGGGCCGCCGCCTTCGTCGTAGCCGAGGAAGAAGACCGAGTCAGACCAGGAAGGGCTCGACATGAATGAGTTGATGATGTTCGCCACTTGAGCCTGACCCGCCAGAATGGATTGGCCTGAACCGGGATGCTCATCGTTGTTGCCGTAACCCGCCTCGATGAACGCGAAGCTCGGCAGCGTTCCATTCGTGAGATCAGTGAAGTAAGTGGAGAGAGGCGCAATGTGATTTGTGTCGATGCAGAATGAGTTTGTGGAATCACCAACTACGCTGGAAGGCTGGGTTGGAGGTGTGCACGCAGCGCCGGTTGGGTTTTCATAGACAAATTGAGTTGAATAGCTAAGCGTGGCAAAATCGGTGGCGGGAAATTCAGCGGAGGCCGAAGTATCACAATCGTCGTTACCAGCCAGACAAAGTCCCTGAGTGACGGTGTAGTAGATCTTCCAGGAAACATTAGCCTGTTGAAGCTCCTGGAAGATGTTTGGTATATCCAGTTGCGGAAGGTGATCGTTACCTCCGGGATCCTTCACCAGGCCTTGGGTTGTGCCGCCTGTGAAGGTTGCAATCCGATTGGTGATGCTCTTGCTTGACACGGGAGAGAACCAGCGATCGGAGATCGCAAACTGAGAAGCCATGTAGTAGTAGTAATTAAGAAAATCCTGATCGTAATAGCCCATGGCGCGCTGGCCGGGGAGATCGGTAAAGTCGCCGGAGCATGTTGCACCAGATGCCGCGCAGCTCTTTGCGTATCCCTCAGCATTGTGAACAAAGCCATCCATCAGAATTTGGCGAGAAGGCAGAAAATCGAATCGGTTGACATCCCCGTAACTCGCGAGCCAATCGGAGCTTTCATCGTCGATACACGTGCTGGTGAATTTGAAAAGCGGGAACGAGGTCCCTTCATCGTTGATGTTGCTGATTGAGCCGAGCTTGTCGTCAATGCCGTCGACTTCGTAGTCGACGCCATCATCTCCGATGTTCCAATTATTCGTTTTGCGATACGGATTGAGCATACCGAAGTAATTGTCAAAGGAGTGATTCTCCTGGAGCATGAAGATGACATGCTTGATCGATTGAAGCGTAGCAGGCGGCTCAACTGTGACCGTGACGGTCGCCGTGTCATTGCCCCCGGCGTTAGTCGCCGTCGCGGTATATGTTGTCGTCGCGGTTGGACTGACGGACTGCGTTCCTCCCGTCGGCTGCAGTGTATAGGAACTGCCATCTGTCCCTGTGACTGTAAGCTGGGTGGCATTTGTCGCGGTCACAGTGAGCATCGAAGAGGAACCGCTGGTTATTGTGGAAGGAGTAGCTGTGATGTTCACTGTCGCCTGGACGATCGAAACCGTGACGATTACCGTTGATACGCCGCTGCCCTTGCTGTTTATCGCAGTCGCAGTATAGGTCGTGGTCGCCGCTGGCTTGACTAGTTGAGTTCCGCCCGTCGTGCCAAGGTTATACGTCGATCCGTCGCTGCCAGTGATTGTCACTTGCGTTGCCTGGGTTGCAACCACGGTGAGTGTGGCTGTTTGTCCCAAGGCTATTGAAGTGGGATCCGCCGTCATGGTGATCGTCGGAGCCTTGAGAACGTTGCTGCCTACGAATAACTCACACGCTGAAAGAAGAAAGCAGAGAGCTGTGAATGAAGAGCCGAGAAGTAGACGAGAAATCTGGCTGCGCATGTGCTCCGTTGACAAGGGGTGCTCTCCTTCTTCATTCAGGGACAGGATGTCATCCCGGTTAACACGCCTGGGGACTGTGATCGGTTGATGCCCATTAGCCTCTCCGGAATGTCTTAGACAGAATTTGCGGTGCTGGCCCATCCTACAGATCCGGGTGCTCGTCGATCACGAGATAGTCGTCAATCTCTTCTGGAAGCAAATGAGGAACTGCTTCGCGTTGATATTGAGAAATGAACGCCGACGGTGCGATTGATCCGTTGGTTTGACCATTCACATGAGCTGAAATGGTCCAAGGTATGCGCGACGGCGTGAATCCGCCATCTTTCAAGATGGCTCTCTTGGCCTGGTGGAGTCTGAACCAGCGTAGGTAATTGTGAATGACATTGGTCATCGTCATTTGAACGCCAGCAGAAAAATTCTGGGCCGCCATTTGCTGCTGCAGTGCGGGGGATCGCAAGATTCTGATGAGTTGTTCCGCGAGATGCTTGGCATTGCCCACGTCGTAAAAGCGCACGGCCATTCCTTCGTCAGTTGCCATTCCGCGAAAATCGTCAATATCTGCGCAGACGATGGGTATGCCATATTCACACGCCTGGTGGGCAGGACCACTGGAACCCGTTGCCGAGTCGTAAGGCAAAACCAGGACCGAGGTGGATTGGAAGAGTTCCGGGATTTCATCCTCCGCGACATAGCCGCGAAACTCGATTGGCAAGCTCGGGTCTTGGGCATCGCGAACGGACTCCCAGTATCCAGCCCTGGTGTGGTGATTGGCGCCGGCCACAACGAGCTTTGCGTTCGGCACTCTTTCGAGTACCAGCGGGAACGCCTCCATGAGGGTTTCGAGTCTTTTGTAAGTCCCCCAGTGGCCTATGGCAAGAATGCGCTGGTGAGGATTGCCGCGCTTGGTAAAATCCGGCGGCGCGGGTGCAGAGGCGAAGGTTCCGTGGGTGCCGAGTAGAACATTCTGCGCGGCATATTTTGTCACAAGGGTTCGGTGGTATCCGGGAAGCAGAACCGAAACGGAATTGGCTCGGAGCAGAGCGCGCGTAGCCACCTCAGTGCCGACGCGATAAAGACGCTCGAGGCGCACGCCGGCGGCGGCAAAGTCTACATGTTCGATAATGTGATGCAGTGTAATGTGCGTGTAAAAGCCCGCAGCGCGAACCAAGGCTGGGGCAGACAAGCCCGCAAATGCCGCAAACGGATTCTCGGGCGTCGCGAAGCTCGAAAAGACGAGATTGAACCAGACGACGTCGGGCTTCAGTTTCCGAATGGTATTGACAAGACGCCAAGGCGTCGACAACGAACCGAATTTCCAGCAGCGAATGACGTTAAAACCAGGCAGCTCTGCCTTGGGGTCGACCTTTAGCGGTTGTCCGTTCTCGTCGGTTGCAAAGTCATAGCTGGTCAACTCATCGCCAAGGATGGTTAGCTCTACGTCAGGATTACTATTGAGTTCCTTCGCGATGTGGAAGGCGTATTCGTTCAGCTGCCGCCCACTCGGAGGAAACGTCGCTACCAGGCAAATCTTCATCTATTACTGCCCCTAAAAGATGCTTATCTGGAAATAAGGCCTCAACTGCTGATTCTGGGCTCCGCTGAAATTGAAGAACGTCTCTGTCTGGAGACCTGCGGAAAAGCGAATGGGGTACTGCAAAACAACCGACCCGGAGTCGTCATGAAACTTGCGTCGGAACGGCCTCGCGTATGAGACTGAGAATCCGTTTTGGGTTGCGTCGTAAACCTGGTAATTCCGTGTGTCTGAGAATGCACTTGAGGCCTGGAAGTTCCAGTTGCGCCAAGGAGAGTAATCGACTGAAACCGCGGGACGCAGGTTCTGCGCGGTTCCAGCGGCGCCTCCCACCACGCGCCATGCGCGAAGGTATTCAACCATTCCCCGTAGCTGAAGTCGCTCGGAAAACCGGTGTTCGAGACCAATGTATGTCGACGTGTAGTAGTCTTCGGTGTTTTCAGGAGTGAAAAGCTGATCGCTGGCTCCCCAGCCGGTTAAGAGGGCTGTCTTTCCCCAGGGGGCTCCCACTCGAAATGCGAGCGCACCGGTCAGGCTACGGGAATGTTGATTCGTCTCTGTGAATGGGCCGCTTTCGCGGATGAGAAAACCGGTGGCAGAGATCGCGTTGAAGAAGGAACTGGTGTTCATGTAAAGGAACATGCGAAAGAGATTCTGATCCATCTGGGTCGGGACGATGGAGTCGCGGCGAATGGTCGTCTGGATGCCGCCACTGAAGCCCACGACGTTTGCTCCGAGATTCACAGTCGGGTTGAGCGAAAAATTCAACGTGTAATCGGTCGTATTGCGATTTTGGATCGAGTTCGTCGCCGGAACGGAGATCTCACCGCGCTGGTTACGGACTTGAAAGAAGCCACCCGGCTCGGGCAGTTTCCCAACGTGAAGATGGAAGGCGGTCGTGAATTGAGTCTGCAGCGAAGAGCGTGGCGGAGGCAGCTGGGAAGTGTCCGACGGCGGAATGGGAAATGGCGCGTCCAACTTTGCATCCAGAACATAAACCGTTGTGTCCTCAAAGAGAGGATTCATTAGGAACTCGGAGAGCACACTTACGTTGGGAGTGATGCGCAGGCCTTCGTTGGCACCGGCCTGGAGCAGACTGTTCGCCGCAGCCTGATCTTCGCCCTCGGCATCAGCGGCTTGTGCAAACGCCGTCAACGCCTGCACGTTGTGATGCTGCTGGCGATAGACGTTTGCCTGCGCCAGAAGGTACTGATAGTCCGGGGCGCTGTCTGCTTCAACTCTGATCGCAGCAAGTTCGGCATTTGCCTTGGCCGTCTCTCCCAGGGCCAAATAGTTGTTTGCCATGCCGATGCGGACTTTGATGTCGGGAGCACCTGCGGCCTTTGCGCGCTGAATGTAAGTCTGCGACAAGCGGTAGTCATGTATCGAGCGGAAGATATCCGCGGCCTCGACATATTGGCCGCTGCTTGGTGGTAGCGAGTCGCCTGCGGTGGCTTCCATCAATGCAAGTGCAATTTCCCTTTGCGCATCTTCCTCGCGACCCTGCTGTGCCATGGTCTGCGCGATTGCCAGACGAACTGTGACCCGGTTGCTCTGAGGAATCTCCAGCGCCTTCCGGAAGCGTTCCATTGCAGCATTCTGCTCGCCGAGCGTCCCCAGAGCCACACCGGTCGAAACAAAAGTCGCGCTCTGTACGGATTCATCGAAAGGGCCTTGCGGCGGAGGGGCAGCCTGAGCCTGCGTTTCTGCGAGCTGGACATAGTGAAACGTCTGATCGCGTTCTCCGAGGTTGGCATAAGAACGCGCGAGCATTGCGGAAATACCCGGGTCTTCAGGCGAATGGCTTTCCGCTGTTTGCAGCTCGGTGATCGCTTCATGGTAGCGTCGGGCAGAGAAGAGAGTGTTCGCGAGCCCAAGGTGAAGTGCCGGATCGTCGGGCGTGAACTTCAAGGCCGCCTTGTATTCCGCAGCGGCTTTGGCAAGCATGTCTTGGCGTCCGAATGCCGTTGCCCGAATGACATGGACATTTCTGGAATCGCCCATCAACTGTTCCGCAAGATCGGCATGGCGAATGGCTGCGGAAGGTTTATGAAGGTCCAGACTGGCATAAGCGAGTCCGAGATGAGCCTCGCCATCCTTCGGGTCTCTCTTTAATGCCGCTTCAAAGTCAGACGCGGCTGCAGCGGGCCTGTGCAGATCGTTGAGCATGTAGCCGCGATTCACATAGGCCGTGACCACGTCGGGATCGCGGTTAATCGTCTCGGTGAAGTCCCGCTCCGCCTGTTCTGATTGCTTCTGATGTTTGTGGACGTACCCCAATAGAAGTGGAATATCCGGCTCTTTTGGAAGGACGCTCTCATACTGCTGTGCGAGTGCCTGAAGTTCGTCCCACTTTCCAAGGTGCAGCAGATCGTAGCCGAGATAGACCACAACGTCGCGATCATGGGGCATCGCTTTCAATGCCTGCAGACCGATTTGCGCTGATTGCTGGTAGTCACCTTTAAAGGCCAAATATCGCTCCTCTTCACGGAGCAAAAGGGGCTCGTGTGCCATATCAGGCGTAGCTCTATCAAGCCATTTCCCTGCTAAGGCCAGATCATGAGCTTCAATCGCGGCGTTCATTCCGCCGGCAATCACGAGAGCATTTTTCGGAGCCAACTCGTAGGCCTTGGCGTAAGAAGCCTCGGCCGGCTTGAAACGGCGGCGCGAGGTATACAGATCACCGAGTGCAAGGTACGGAACGTAGAAATTCGGATCGACCTGCGCGAGACGCTGGAAATATTTTTCAGCATCTCCATCGTGTCCTGCTGCTCGCGAGGCGTACCCAAGCGATATGAGTGCAAAACGGTTCTTAGGGTCAATCGCAAGAATCTTTTTGTATGTGGCGATCGCCTCTTCAGGGCGCCCGAGCTTCATCAGCACATCGCCGCTCAGCTGGAGGCCATTTGGATCGTGAGCTGCGATCACCAGCGCCTCTTGCACGTCTGCAAGTGCACCATCGAAATCACCGGATGCCAATTTGATCTGCGCGCGCAGACGCAGGAATGGCGCGCGACTGGAACCCTGTTCATTGATCTTGCTGATCTGCGCCTGCGCGATCTCGACCTGGTGTTTCGCCGCAGAGTCATCCCGTTGAGCTCGATAAAGCTCAGCGAGGTCCATATGGAGCTGAATTCCATAGAGGGGTCCCTCTGCAGCTTCGGCAGGCAGATTGGCAATTGCAGCGTTGTACTCCTTCACAGCTTCCGCATCCTGAGTTTGCGTGCGAGCAATCTCGCCGCGGATCGCGTGCAGGCGGTAATAGTTGGAATCGATTCCTTCAGCGCGCTGCAGGAATGGTTGAGCTCGCTGGATCTCTCCAGCAGCAACCTGGGCCTGTGCAGCCGACAACTGCAAGCTCATATCCTTCGGCAATTCGTCTGCTGCTTTGCCATACAAGCGCGCTGATTCGTCGGGTTTGCCGTCGAGTTGATAGGTGTAAGCAAGTTCAGCCGTGACATCAGGTTTCGGATTACGAATGGACTTCAGAGCAGCAATCGCCTCGGGATATTTGCCTTCTTCCCGGAAAAACCCTGCCAGCGATCGTTGGACTTCCGGATTGTCGGGTGCTCGCTTCCTTGCGGCCTCAAGATATTTGTTTGCCAGATCCGGCTTTTTCAGGTGCTGGTAACAGAGAGCCATCAGAAGCTCTGACCGTGCATCGGGGTGGGCGCGCTCTGCGCGGCTCAGCGCGTCAAGTGCGGAGGTGTAATCGCCGGCCCGCATGTATAGATCACCGAGCACCAACGCATCATTGGCGCGTCGGGGATCCGAGGCTAGCACTTGCTTCAGCAATCGGACTGCGTCATCATTGCGTCCCATTGCGCTGTACGTCTGCGCGAGTCCCGAGAGCCCTTCAAGCGAAGATGGGCTAAGTTTCAATCCGCGAGAATATGCATCCTCGGACAGTTGATACTTGGCATTGAGACGCGCGGCATAGCCGAGCAGAAACCACAGCTGCGGATCATTAGGAGCTGATTGAGCCGCGCGCTGTGCATACTCTAACGCGTGTACGCGATCTCCTCTTTGTAGCGCTTGCTGGGCGGCGCGACCTATTCGGGCATTTTCGATGTTTGATCCCCAGCCAAGGGTAGATTGCCCATTACTTTGACCGTCACCTTGTTGAGGTGCTGTCGGCTTGGACGTTTCGGGACCAACTTGATATGTCTGCGCCGGCGTTGCGCAAGTAACTGCAATGATTGCCGCGAGGCAAGCAATATTTACACACCTATATATGTCGTTCAAGGTTCACCTAGTCCGCTCGTTAACTGCAAGGAGTTCACACAGCCGCGAACTCACGGTTATTCATTTGATTCAAGAACTGCCCACAACGTTGGCTGATCGCGGTGTTTAGCACCCTGCTTGCCAGAATGTGTGTTGTGAAGGTGTTGATTTTCGAGAGCAAATGCAACCATCGATTAGTGTTTGTGAATCAAAGCCCATTGAACGATACCCGAATCTTGTTTATCTGGTTCATTTGAGGGCAAACCGCAGCCAGGTGTTTCCGTACTGACAAATCTTGAGAGGTACCTGTGCAGAAGTCTGAAGCTATCTCACAATCCAGACGGCCGATTCCGCTTACGCTCATCCTGCTGGCGGTGATGATGGTTCATCTGCCGCTGCTGTTGATGAAATTGCCGCTGAAGTCGTACGACACGAATTTCCATATTTTGTTTGCTTCGCATTACGTGTCTCACTGGTTTGATCCGTGGAATACGAAGTGGTACGCAGGGTTTTCGCAGGCCACCTACCCGCCCCTGCCTCAGCAATGGGTCGCACTCACATCACATTTTCTCGGGCTTGACTACGCTTACATGACGGTGCAGTTCGTAGCGATCCTGTTGCTCGCTGTTGGAGTTTATCGATTTTCTTTGCTGTGGATCACGCCAAGGGCGGCTTCGTTTGCTGCTCTTGCCAGCGTATTTCTCGGCTCTGAGAGCTTTCTTGTATATTCAGCCGGGCAATTGGGAACGACCGCCGCAGCGCCAATTTACCTGAATGCTCTGCCGTTCCTGTTCGAATGGATTCGATTCGGTAGGTGGCGGGCATTTATCAAAGCGACAGTACTTTTTACAGCCGCCGCTGCCGCACACCACGCGACCCTGCTCTTTGGCTCGTTCTTTTTCGCCCTGCCAGTGGTCGCGCTTGCGCTGATGGACCGTGATGAGCGGCAGCAGTCGTCGACGGCGGCAGTTGTCATTCGGACCCTCAGCATTACCATTCTGGTTGGAGCCTTGATCGGAGCTGTGTTGCTCCCATTCTGGATTGCGTTGATTCACTATCCGGTGACGCAAGCTCCCATTCCTCATCCCAGCCGAGCGAATTACATTCTTAGCCCGCAATGGGGACTTAACTATTTTGTCGTGCCATACGGCGCCCTGATGTTGGCGCTTCCGTTCATCTTCCTCCGCGGATCCGCGGTGGCAAGGCTCCGTCCACTGATGTTTGGGTTCTGGCTTGCTTTTTTGGTGGGACTTGGGGGGACGACTCCGGTCGGCCACATACTACTGGGGCGCGCGTTTGATGTGCTCACCATGGAGCGTTTCAGCTACTGGGCAACTTTGCTGGCATTGCCCTTTGTGGGACTGCTCGCCGCCGAGCTCGTTGACCGATTCAAAACGCCGGCGATTGTAGGTCTCAGTATTCTGGCTGCATTCTCTTGCGCGTTAGCCGTGGGTTGGGCTACGTATCGTCCTGCTGACGCCGAGGATTTCAAAGTCGATTCGGTGGCGACGTGGCTGAATCGTGACGGCCATGATCAGTATCGTTACGTAACACTCGGCTTCGGTAACAAGATTGCGCGACTTGCGATGATGACCGATGCTGGCAGCGTCGATGGCGAATGGAATTCAGGCCGTATGTTGCCCGAACTTACCAAGAATGGAGCCGGCGCACTAACAAGTTCGAAATACTTTGGCAAGAGCGGCATTGATGCGTTACGCGCCATCCTGGAACATGCAGACCACTACGGGTTGAAGTGGGTGTTCGTTCGCGATCATTACTACGATCCCTTGTTGTCGTTTGCCGGTTGGCGGCCGGTTGACGCTGTCGACAACGGCGCGATAACCGTCTGGAGCAAGGACGGGGTGCCGCCGGCAATTCCATTGAATGCGCCCCAGATTCCGCCGCAGTGGCAGGGAATGATGTGGGGCCTCCTACCGATTGGTAGCAGCATCCTTGCGCTGCTGGTGCTGTTGATTCCAGAGAGAAAGCCACTGGAGAGCCGAGTCTCTTTCCCTTACCCGGCGGAAGAGGAACTTGTATCGGGGAGGTTGGCATCGTGAGTAACGGGCGCCTGCTTGCGGTTTCACTTGTCGGTGCAACAATCGCCCTGGTGGCGATCGGGACCATGTGGCCTAATGCTTCGGCCGCCGCATATGCCGGTGGCGAGAGTTTTGTGCAGGCCTCTTCAACACCCGAAGCTGCGGTTCAAAACCTGGGCGCCGAGATACGGGCCCAAGCCTGGGATAAGGCCTACTCCAGCCTGGCTAACAAGGCGGAGTTTACCCCAGGAGAATTCAGGCGTGATCTAACGAGCTACTATCCAGACCTGCGAACCTATGCAACGCTGAGCAGTTTCGAAGTACAGCCTCTCCACGCCTCAGATTCCGACGCGAATGTCAGGCTGAGGATGCACTGGTCGACTGTCGTTGGAACGTCATTAAATGAGCGCGAACTGCACGTAGTGAGGAACGGCAGCGAATGGCGCGTGGAATGGCCGATTCAAAAGCAGCCTGTTGTTCCACCGCAGGTGATCCCGGTGAACTATTTGCGCTGGGATGTTATCAACCGCACCGCTGGCGACGATTGGGGAGCCCAGGATGTTGAAGCGCCCCGCGTGCGAATTGTTGATATGCACCCTGTGCAGAGAGCAGAAGGCCTTGTTTTGCTAGGCGAGCTTCTCAATGAAGACGTGGTTCCAGCATACGTCTCGGTGACAGCAACGTTGTTGTCCAAGGATCAGAAGCCAATTGAGACGGAAGGCAGTTTTGACAAGATCTCGCATCAGCTTCTTCCCAAGCAGGTCACGCCGTTTCTCATCCGGTTTCCAAACGTGTCGCTCGCTGACGTCGGAAGCGTGCGAATGAATCCATTTTCGACGCTGGTGCCTGCATCTGCCGATCCAGTTATTGCGATTGAAAATGAAAAGTTGAATCCGGCACCGGACGCGTCTCTCACGGGCCAACTCACCAACCAGAGCGGTCAAATTGCGAATGTGGCGCACGTTCTTGGTACGTTCTATGACAAATCCGGACAGGTGGTCTGGGTCGGCGATCAGTATGTCGACCATGCTCTGCTGCCCCAGACTCCGGTTGCATTCAACATTCACATCCCCGAGGATCTCGCGAAAAAAGTGAGTAGCGAGCGGACCGTGGTCTCGACCTACGCTTTTGGAGGCAGCCCAATGAGGGCGACACTCTCGTTGCTGCTGGGTGGTCTCGCTTTAGGCATTCCTGCGCTCCTCGCGCAAAACAGTGGACTAAAGCTCCCGCCGAGCATTGAAGCCGGTTCTGCATTCTCAATCCAATCCACTGGGAGCGGAAAAGGGATCCTCTACATTGTCGGACTGGACCAAATGATCAAGCGTGACGTACAGCTGGGCGAAGCCGTTTGGTTCCCTGCGGGTTCTCTTTACAATGCCGGTCACTACACGGTAGTTGTCACGTCCGCCTCTTCAAGCCAGACCGGTTCAATCGATGTGCTTCCGGCAAAAAAGCCGGCGGATCTAACTTTCATCGCAAAGCCCTCGCGACTTCCGGTAGCTTTGCAAGGCGGCATCACTGGAACGGCCTACGTCTTTGACAGCTATCAGAATCTAATTACTACGCCATTACCGGTTTCGTTTGAACTATCGAGCAAGTCATCGCCGACGCAGACGCGCACGATGGAGACGCGCAACGGTGCAGCGTGGACACAGATGAATTCGACACCGCACGAGGACAAAGATCAGTTTGTTGCACGCGTTGGCGATGTTTCGAGTACTCGAGTTGTCGGCCAGGTACCCGGCGATCCCTGTAGCTTAAAAATGAACGCCAGAACAGCAGGGAACAAGGTCCAGTTGCAAACGGATCCTGTGCGCGATTGCAATGGGAACGCCGTATCGGATGGCACGATTGTGACATTCACACAATCGTACAACGACACAAAATCAACGGTGGATGTTCCGCTGAAACAGGGTATAGCGAAGGTGGAGATGCCTGCCCACCGCGGCGCAACGATCTCTGTCGCGAGCGGTGTCGTGCTCGGCAACCAGATTCGGTGGGAGCAATGAGTATGTTGAAGTCACTCATGCTGATCTCCGCGTTTGGCACTGCGATGTCGGCGTTCGCAGGCGACCAGCCGACCGTACGCGTTGAGCCACCGAATTTGCAGGGACCGAGACCGTTGCAGGAGCAAACCGCCAAAGCCGCAATCCAGGATTATCTCGATTCATGGACAAGCTTGAGCAATGCTTTGCAGCAAAATCGGCCGGAACTGCTTGACCGGGACTTCATTGGCGCCGCTAAAGACAAGCTTGCGAGCACCATCAAAGAGCAGACAGCAGCCGGTGTTCATGCTGTCTACCAGGATCGCTCGCACGACTTGCAGATTGTTTTTTACTCGCCCGAAGGGCTGTCGATCGAATTAGCCGATACGGTTGAATACGATGTGCAAGTGTTCGATCGCGACAAGTTAATCGGAACCGAGCAAGTTCGCACCCGATACATTGTGGTTCTGACCCCAACCGAAACACGTTGGCGGGTGCGCATCTTCCAATCGCAGTCGGAGTGAGTTCTAAATCCAGCGCATCTAAGAATGCAATGCTTTACTGCTGTATTGCTCGAATTGGAACGTGAACTTGAAAGGAGAAACACAGAATGCGAATTCCCAGGAGCTAAATATGATCTCAATAGTCATACCGATCTATAACGAAGAGGAACTGATTGAACGATTGAACGATGCAGTCGCGGCTGCCTTGAAGGGGGTTGTGGATGATTGGGAGGTTGTCTACGTTAATGATGGCTCAACCGATTCCTCTCTCGAGCTGCTGAAGCGTCTGCAAGCTATAGATTCGCATGTGGTCGTAGTTGAGCTATCGCGCAACTGGGGTCACATGGGAGCAATCTCAGCCGGACTTCAGTCTGCTCGGGGTCGAGCCGTAATCCTGATGGATGGGGATTTCCAGGATCCGCCGCAGGTGCTTCCGCGCATGATTGACGCCTGGCGCAATGGCGCCGAGGTTGTGGTGGGAGTGAGGCGTAGCCGACAGGAAAGCCGGAAGCTTCTGGCCGCGCTTTTTCCCTTGTTCTATCGCGTGCTTGGAACGCTTTCCGATTACCCGATTCCTTTGAATGCTGGAATTTTCAGCCTGATGGATCGTAAAGCTGTCGATTCGATTGTGGCCCTGCGTGAGAGGAATCGCTATCTTCCTGGTCTTCGTGCATGGGTCGGCTACAAAAACACTATCGTCTACTACGATCGACAGGACCGCGCGGGCGGTGATGGGAAGTTGTCGTTCATTAGCCGAATCAAGTACGCGATGGACGCAATTACCAGCTTCAGCTACAAGCCGCTGCGGCTTAGCTTCGGCCTGTTTGGCTTTACGACACTTATGTCAGTGCTTCTGGCCTTTTGCATGATTCCCGCATCGAGCGTGGTGGCGACAACGGGATTTGGGCTGGCAAGTACAGTTTTCTTCGTCGGAGGTCTTCTACTGCTCTCTGTGGGGATTCTTGGGGAGTATGTCGGACGGGTCTACGATGAAGTGCGCAATCGGCCGCTCTCTCTCATCAGCCAGGTTTACCGACCGCAGGTTACGATCGAGACGGACTCTGGGACCATCGAAGTGCCTGTTGGCAGTTACGGTGTTGCGAACGGGAGCCTCGCCATTCAGGCCGCCAAATATCAGGAGCAGGATGCTGCTTAGGGTATCTGCCTAAGCTGGCGGACCCCATTGCATTGCAGTGGGGTCTCACTTTTTTGTTGAGTGCATCCTGTATCGGCGCTGCAACGGGCAGTGTGGATGAGGTTCTGGCTAATGTACAGGCGGGGCCGGGGGTACTGTCGATGCGGTGGTCGGAATAGGCTGTGTTCCAGGACCGCAAGTGGGAATGCCATGCTCCATCGCTGTTCCCTCTTCATAGTCATTCCATGTCTCAAGCATGACGAATGGTGGCGGCTGATCCGGAGGGAATTCTTTCCGCCAGTAGTTGAATGTTTCGGTAAACGTCTGACCGCACCGAGCGGCAATATGCCGGTTGAGTCCCCACGACGCCTTGCTGTCATCAAAAGTGGACCAGGCTCCGCCGACAATTAGCTTATCTGGATATTTGGTCTTCATCTTTTGGTAGAAGTCGCTCAGGTATTGCTCGCCCCAATTACTGCCGTCCTGCGTCCAACCTTTTTCGCCCGGATTGATCCAGGCGTAGAAACCATCAAAGGCGTTCGCGTATTGGCCTGGAAGATTCTCCTGAATGAGAAGCGGAGCGGGATTCCATTGGTTGACGACTGCCCGCACTTTGTCCCAGTCCGTATGGCCACCTTTCGGAAAGACGAAGATTAAAGGCCGCCCATCAAACGTTAGATACGCTTGACGACCTTTTGCCTTCGCCGACAAATAGGTCTCGTGGAACATGGTGAAGTCGGCAATCGCCACGTCAGTCGCGTCGTCTTCCTGGTTGGTTTCGTCGTACATCATGGCTACCTTGAAGTTATTCTTGGCGGCGGCATTCTGCATTTCGGCGTAGCTGCGATCGATGAATGGCTCACGATCGCCATACCAATCGACGACAAACGCCGTGATTCCCATGGCCTTTGCGGTTTTGATCTGATGATCGATGACGTCGGGATCTTGCGAGGAATAGCCGACGGAGATGTGCCTCGGGTGTCCAAACCATGCCTCATACAGCGCGATAACCTGCGGCGAAGCTCCAATCGCACGGTACTTCAACCGGGTTGGCGCATCCGACACAGGGGTCAAGCAGCCGTGTGGCGCGAAGAAAAAGAGAAGAACTGAAATAGCTAAACGATTCAGCATCGATAGTGAAATTAGAAGCCATAATCCCCTCACTGGTTGTCAGAAATGCCCGCGGAGCAGCCATGAGGTTGTTTTTCGCATCCGAATAATGGAGGCTGCCTCAAGAACTTGGCTGCAAAACCACATGGATAGCCAGCCCTCTTGTAAAACCGATTGGAGAATCATTCATAGTGGTGACTTCTGTTGTTCCGCCCAGGAAGACTCTGCAGGCTCGCATTATTTCCGGAAGCATTGTTTTGCTTTCGGGATCGGGGCTGAACACTGGAATCAACCTTGCGTATAACATCGCGGTTGCGCGTTACCTGGGGCCGACAGGCTTCGGACACGCCACGGTCATCTACACCATCCTCGTTCTGCTTTCAGCCGTTACATTGTCCTTCCAGATCATTGCCTCAAAATTCATCGCGCAACAGGAATCGCGCGAAAACAAGACCGCCGTGTATAGGCTCTTTCACCGTTTCTCGTGGGGATGCGGGGTACTTGTTGGTCTGTTGCTTGTAGCGTTTCAGGGTGGGATTTCGAACTACCTGAACTTGCCCGATCCGAAATTGGTCAGCCTGATTGCGATTGGTGCGGCGTTTTACGTTCCGCTGGGGGCGCGCAGAGGATTTATACAGGGAACCTGCGGCTTCCGGAGCCTGGCCATCAATCTTGTGGTCGAGCAAGTGGTCAGACTCGGTGGGTCGCTTGCGCTGATCGCGCTCGGTTTTGGCCTCTATGGAGTAATCGCTGCGAATTCCGCAGCGATTGCGATCGCTTATTACACCGCTCGGGTAAAGCTCTACGGCAACCTAAGAAACCCGCTGAGGTTCTCGCACGCTACTCGCGAGATGTTCCAGGCAACAATCTTCTTCGCCGGTCAAATGGTCATCAATAACTGCGGCATCGTGCTTGTGAATCACTTCTTTCTCGCTCGCGAGGCAGGATTCTATGCCGCCGTCGCAATGGTCGGGCGCGTGATCTTTTCATTTTCGCAGGCAGTTGTGAATTCAACGTTCCCGCTTGTTGCCGGAACCAGCCATGAAGAGAGAAGGGATCTGCGGGTTATTGCGACGTCGCTTGGCATGGTATTCGGAGTCGGCGTTGCGATCTCAATTGGATTGTGCATTGCCCCGGCAGAGCTTTGGACGCATCTGTTTGGGGCCGACTTCTCGATCGCTGGGAAATACAATCTGCCTTACTTGCTCGCCCTTTACGCGCTTGCCACGGTTGTTTACTCGCTAGCCGCGGTGATCATTACCTTCGAGATGTCTTACAAAATTGCAAATACCAGCTGGGTGCAGCTGGCATTCAGCGGCGTTCTCATTGGAGCGATCTGCGAGTTCCATTCTTCACTGCGCGAGGTGGTGCTGGTTCAACTTGCGCTGATGGGATTGTTATTCGTCTTTATTGCTGTTCCATTCCTGATCAATTCACTGACCGACCCGAAAGACATTCTATCTGGAAACCATCGCCCGGTTCGTCTGATTCGCCGAATCTCTGAAGATGCGGCGATTGCCGAATTCTTGAGAAGCGACTTTCACGGCCTCGCGTTTCGCGCGTATCAAGACTCGTTTAGTGAAATCGTCATGTCGCCGAATCTCGAAAACCCTGACGAAAACGCAAAGCGCCGGGCACTCTTCTTCATCCGACATCTGTATCTGTGGAGAGAAATCCCAACCGACACAGAGTGGTTCGAAGTCGAGATAACAGCGGATGATCTCGCAAATGTTCGGATGTTCCCGCGTGCGCAATGGCGTAAGGTGGCGAATGGAAGGTTCTCAACCCTGGATATCGCAGAAGGCATGCGCAAAGGGCAAGACCGCCTCGATTCAGGTTTTGTCGCAAAGATTCAGGCGATCGGTCGTCGCTTCGATGCTGAAGATTCCGGACTTGGCGCTGTGTTGCTGATAGGAGTCAACGAATCGGAACCTCTCACCGTTCTCGACGGAAACCACCGTTTGATGGCCGCAATGTTGAGCGCGCATGGAGCCACACACAAACTTCGGTTTATCTGTGGGCTGTCTCCGCGCATGACCGAGTGTTGCTGGTACCGAACCAACCTTATGACGCTTTTTCGCTATGCGAAGAACGTTCTTACTCATTCGAGTCGTAACCCAGCGGCAGAACTTGCCCGGATGCTTTGAAGGCAATACTTTCCTTCCTTTGTCTGGACAGTGCCTGTTAGAAAAATCGGTTTGAGACGAATCGAACATCTTGGAGATTGAGGGATTAGAAACGATGAAGGAACACAGACAACTCATTGCGGTCAGAACGCTGCCGGAGCAACTGGATGCAAGTCAGCAAAGGGCTCTCTACCGCGAGCTTGAGAATTGCATTAATGTTGATCGGCCTGCCCTTGTACTGGATTGCTCCAGGCTTTGCAGGCTAGACGACGGTGCAAGTCACTTTCTCCTGTGCTGCCTGGAAGAAGCCATCAAACGAAATGGCGACGTTCGACTTGCGGCTTTACACTCTGAGGTCGGCAAGGTTTTCCGATCCACCGGCCTCGATCATCTTTTTCAGGCCTTCGACAGCGTCGCTGATGCGATCGAGAGTTTTCGGCTGCCGATGCTCGGCCTCATGCAACGAGAACAGTCCGCTGCACATCAGCGTCCAGCTCGGGACAACGCAGCTTAGTAAGAGGAATCAATATGACGACAGGAAGTAGAACTGCCTCTCGAGATGGACGAGAGTTCGTATGGACCTATTGCATTCGATGGGTCGCGTGCAGTTTGATAACGATCCTGACGCTGCAAGGGACAGTTGTGGCCGCGCAGCAGGAGCCCACACGCCAGCAACAGGCTCCTGCCCCATCATCGCAATCGCAGACGTCGACAACACAGCAGGCGATGAGCGCTCCTCCGATGATGCCTACCGAAGTAACATCAGATACGGATCTGAATTCCTTGCCCTCCGCTCCGACGCCGCAATCTCCGGCTGCGGAACAACAAGCGCCAGCGCAGCAGCAGGCGACTCCGCAGGAACCGGTGGGAACAGCTGCGGCCCCGTATGAGAAGCCTACTGGCGTACCAGGCTCGAGCCCGGCTGGAGCAGTTATCGCACCGGCCAAGCAACGACGCGTGCGCGCCATTGCTATCAGGGTTGGGATCGTCATCGCGGCTGGGGCTGCTGTAGGCGCAGTCGTTGGTCTTTCACGGGCTAGTCACAGCTCGCCTTAGTAAGCAGAAGTTTCGCCGGACTAGCGGAGAGAAAAATGCGTGGTTTGCGTAACAGCAGCCGAGTGGGGGTAGTGAGTTTTTCAGGGGTTGATGGAGCTGGGAAGAGTACGCAGATCGAACGCCTCTGTGAACATCTCAAGGAGCGAGGTCTGCGGATTCGGCTCTTTCGCTTTTGGGATGATGTCGCACGGCTGAAAACGTTCCGTGAAGGAGCGGGGCATAAGATCTTCAAAGGCGACAAGGGGATCGGTACCCCTGAGGCGCCAATCAACCGGCAGGATAAGAACGTCGGTGGCTGGCCAATGACGTGGTTCCGTTACTTTCTGTATTTGATCGATGCAATTTCTCTACGAAGAGTATTCAAAAAGGCGCTGCTGAGCGAGGTTGACTTCATCATCTTCGATCGATACACATACGATGAACTTGCAAATCTCGACTTGAGTCAGCCTTTGACTCGAGCCTATGCCAGTATGATCATGCTTCTTATTCCGAGGCCCGACATCAGCTTCATACTTGACGCAGATCCAGAAGCAGCTCGAGCGAGAAAGCCGGAGTACCCGATCGAATTCGTCCACAGGAATCGTCGAGCTTATATGGAGTTGAATCGCATGTTCGGGGGCCTTACGATCATTGCTCCGATGGGGATTGAGGAAGCACATCAAGAAGTGAAAATGAAGACACTAAGCAGTTTTGTATCGACGGATATGCTCATGGGAAGCCGTTTCGGCTTGGCGCAAAAAGCGCAACCCGATGGCTCACACACAGGGCCGGCGCTCTCGTGAAACTTGATGATGATGGAGGTGGCCCGCCGAATCACAGCGAGCCGTCTTGCAGCGATTGACTGCGCGTTACCACCTGTAAATCGTCAAGTCATCCACAATCACGTTCGCGGAACCGCTGCCGCTGGTCGCGCCGTCAAGCTGAACATTTACCAGAAGCGTTGGCGCCCATCCCAGATTGTATGCACCCAGGACTGTCATATTGATTCCATGTTGGACTCCATCGAGCGTGACGGATTTGTAGGTAATCCAGCCTGTATCGTTGCGGGAGTAGCTGAGCTGTACGTGATGCCATGTGTTCGTGGACCAGCTACGAACATTGCACGGCACCGACGAATGGGCCCAGGTGACATTAGGTGACCAGGTTGTTCCTTTGTTGACGCTGACATCCCAAGTGTTTGTCCATCCATCGCATTGCATCCCGTAGATCACTGTCTGACCGCCGGACAAAACCTGGTTTAGGTCTAACTCAAGATTGACGAGGCCACTATTCGGGCTGGGAATGAAGACCCAGGTGTCAAAGATAAAGTTCGAGGCTGATTCGTCGTCTCCGAAGGAAGTGCTATACCGTTGACCGCCGTAGTACGAGTAGCTCATTGAGAACTTGCGAGCCGCTCCACTGCGAGATGGTGAACTGGTCGTGGCTGACCACCCGCTCGAGCTTCCAGGTGTCCCGTAGTCATGGACTGATGTCCAACCGCCGAAACTCTGAATGCTGCTCACACTTCTTGCGTAAGACGGAACGAGAGAAGACGCACCAACAGTAATGGCGACATCGGTAACGCATGCTGCCCCAGAGGCGCCCCACGCCTTCACGTGCAGGATGTGACCGCCTGCAGCGGCTGATACAGTCGTGGTGATTGCGGGAGCATTGAAGATCGCAGTGTAAGTACTGCTATCGAGCGAGTAACCGGTGGCGCTGACCTGTTGCCCGGAGCAAAGAGATGTGAAGGCGGAAAGACTGAAGGGAGAACTAACCTGGCTGTTGTTGGCGGGCGCGTTCACGATAACTCCCGCAAATGAGGGAATCGCGATCGAGCCAAACAGAAAAACGGCGATAAGCAGCTTCTTCGAGATCTTCATTAGTTCCTTCTGCACTAGAAAATGGTTTGCTTGATTGATTCCCGAGCAAGCAATCTTCGCTCCGGCTTTCGTGCCTTCTTTCGCACAGAACATATCCGCGCTCTTTATGCGAAAGAGTTCTGACGTATCAGGTTGTGATTGGCTGTTCTGAGACACAGGGCGAGAAATCGCCTGAGAGTACTACCCAGCAACCTCTTTTTTCAACCATCGGCAGCCTGCAGGGTTTCGGCCTGCTGGCAGTCAATCACCGGCTAGGTTTGGCGTTCCTGGAACTGAGGGCGTTGCAATGCTTAACCACAGCTCACTTCCAAATAACTTTGCTCGGTGAGGCAACCATTCTGGAAATCGTTAGACAAAATATTTCACGTTTAACTTCTTCCTACAACCCTTTTTGAAAGCGAAAGTTAAGCGGCAATTTCGGGAGCCATGTTTTCGTAAAATTCCTACGCGCTTGCCATTGGAATCCGGTAAGAATTACGCGATTTCGCAGTCTGCTTACGACCCCCTGGTTCATATCTTGAGATGACTCAGGCTGCTTCTTGTTCGCAAACCGCGAAGAAGGGCTTCGTGAGCATCCAAATCTCCCACAAAATTCCGTGCCCCGAAGGCGAACGCCCTCGGCGGACGCATCTTATGTATGTAGTGCGAATTGCAGATGTATCCCAATGAAAACGAAAGAGGTAAGCGTAATGCGAAAGGCGATTGTGAAAAAGGAGCGAGGTCTCTCCGCTAATTGTCCTCACATTTGGTTTTCTTGCTCTCTCGGCAAGTCGGGTGAATGCAGCGTCTTGCTCCACGCAGTCGCAGATGACCGCGCAGCAACGGGACAACCTCGCAAACCAGGCGCGGGCGATGATTGCGATTGTGCAGAGTGGGGACGTTGCAGGATTACGCGCCAAAACACTTCCGGCTGTTGCTTCGGACTTCGATGGCATCGCTTCGTCGGTAACAAGTCTTAGACCCATGGTGCAGAACGCGACCATAACGGTGGATAACGTGTACGCGCTCGATGCCTCAAAAGATCAGGCTGGAGCAGAGCGAACCCAATTCTTCTGTGGTTCTCCGATTGTCGTGCTTACGTTCAACGGAATACCTCCCGGCCTGTACGCGCTGGCGATTTTGCACGCGACCGGTGTGCCGAAGCCGCAACAGATATCGTTCATTCTTGCCAGCACGGCTGGGGATCAGTGGCAGCTAGCCGGCTTCTACGCCAAGCCGATGGTCGAGGGCGATCACGATGGACTTTGGTATTGGGTCTCTGCGCGCAAGTATGCGCAGACGAACTCGAACTGGGCTGCATGGCTCTATTACCGCGTGGCCGAGGACCTGCTGAGCCCATTGGATTTTCTGTCGAGTCCAAATTTGCAGAAGTTGCAGTTGGAGGCCGAAAAAACTCGTCCGGGCGATTTCCCCGGAACGACTCCAATGATCCTTACTGCGCAGGGTTTGACCTTCGATATCACCGCGATCAATACCACAACCGAATTTGGCGGTCTTGACCTCGATCTTCATTACACGCCGAACCCGACGCAAGCGGCGCAACTTCAAACGCCCGCTTCAGCACGGGCGCAAGTTTCTTCCGTAATGGCAGCACTGGTTCAACAACACCCGGAATTGAAGCAGGCGTTTCACGGCATCTGGGCGCATGCAGATCAGGGAAATGCAAATCTTTTCGCATTGGAATTACCGATGGATCAGATTTCGCCAGGTCCGTAGACCATCCAGAGAACCGTGCTCCGTTCGGCCCAGGCATTTGCGATGTCATCTCATCGATGCGGCCAGTATAGGAATCTACTCGTCATCCCCGATCGGCATTCCAGGAGGAGCTTCAACGGGCTTCGCGGGTATGAACTTGTCCGGGTCGCGCTCGAACCTCTCAATCCGATCGATAAGCGCGGCACGATGGATCGCCTCTGCCGAATCTTGCGGCGCAGGAGTCGAGGTCCACTGCTTGAGAACGTCGCGAATATGCCAGTGCGCGATGGCTCGCACCTGGCTTGAGGCTGCCGGATTAACGGCCAGCGCTAGCATCGCCTCTATTGCGCGAAACTCTACCGCACGCTCCACCTCTGAAGACATGCTGTGCCCTGCTTCAGGCCGCTCGGCGACGGTCGACGAAATCGATTCAAGCATGACGCGCAGCGACGGCGAGGCCGGAACCCGCATGTGGTATTCAACGATTCGGCTGGCGCGGGCAGGGTCGAGCAAAACCGTCAGCGTCAAGTCAGCGGTCGATTCGGCGGCAGCGATCGGATCGAACGTCAGCCCGGTATGTGAAGGGAACGATTCGCGAGTGCGTGGATAGCCCGGTGGAACCGGGGGCAAGAGCCGAAGGATCGACTCCGGCAGCGTCAGCGTCTCTGGTTTCAGTGTCTTTAGCACGGCATCAATCGCTTTCTTCTGTTGTACAGGATCAAACACCGTGGGATTTGCGAGACCGTCGTCACGCAAGTTGTAGCGATAGTCGAGACCGCTAATCTCCTTGATGGCTGCCTCGGTCTGGTATCGGTGAAACAGGTAGAGCGGAACCAGGGTCTGCTCCAGTTGGGCCATCGGTGTGCCCGTCTTGATCGCGTTCTCACCGAAATTCTTCAGCGCTGCCGCACGCACTGCAAGCACACGATCCAACTCCACCGCGGGATCATCGCCGTTGTCCCACAAATGTGCCCGCGGATGCGCAGAGCCGAATGGCCGTGCGTCCTCGTCTGTAATGAAAACCTGACCGGCATGATCGGCATCAGTGAGAATTTTGTCGAGTGCGGCCTTCTCGACCTCGGCAGTCGTGTCCGCACCGAATTCGCGATAGCCATAGTTGACGGCCACCTTGTCCCAATCGCCGATGCCGGTTGCATATGCGTGCGACGCATCGACATGCCCATTGCTATCGAGCGTGATGTACGGGTGCGGATAGTCCATCACGCTGTCGCCCTGCTTTACCGAGGATGCCGCAAAGTTGTGTGCCAGGCCGAGGGTGTGCCCAGTTTCATGTGCCGACAATTGCCGAATGCGTGCCAACACCATCTGTAGCATCGGATTGTCTGCGGGTTTGCTCGCCCCGCCCGAAGTCGAGTCCCCATATGGAGACAATAGAGCTTCCGCAATCAGATAGTCCTGGCGAGCGCGCAGAGATCCTAGCGTCACGTTGCCCTTGATGATTTCGCCGGTGCGCGGATCTGCGATGGCCCCACCATAACTCCATCCGCGTGTGTAGCGGTGCACCCATTGGATGATGTTGTAGCGGACATCCATGGGGTCGGCGCCGACAGGAAGAAGGTCCACGCGAAAGGTTCCCTTTGCCCACCCCGCGGCCTGAAATGCCTGATCCCACCAGCGCGCACCTTCCAGCAATGCTGTACGAACTGGCTCGGGCGCGCCGCGATCCACGTAGTACTGGATGGGCGCAACGGGTTTGCAGTCAGCGGCGCAATTGGGATCCTGCTTGATGAGGCGGTGGCGAATGATGAAAAGCTGATCGAGCGGTTCGCCCAACGGGGCGGTATAGTCGCGATAACCGCTCGGAAAATATCCCGCACGTGGATTGAATCGACGCGACACAAAACCCGGTGGAGGTAATTCGATAAACGACGTTCGCTCGCGCACAGTCATCGCGTGCGGGTCTGGCGTAACGTCCGCAACAAACTCACCCTTGGGCGGCGCATCTGTCGTGAATGTGAGCTCCGCCTCGATTTCAGTGTTCTTCGGGAATGCCTTCGTGTCGTCGAGCGCAATTGCAGATCTCGACGCATCCACCCGATAGGCGCCTTGTTTTAGATTCATCAGCCGATCTGCTACACCGTGTCCATCGTGCAAGAAGAAATCTGTGGCATCCACCAGCACGGCGCCATCTGACGACTCCGCGGCAACTGTGAATCCCCACAATACCGACTGGGCGAACGATTGCGTGACCGCCAGTTGTTCATCCGCATCGTTGCTTGACGAACGAAAGGCGAGATTCGGCTGGACTAGCAACACCTTCGGTCCACTGCGCTCAAATCGAACAATGCGCCCCTCTGTTACCTGTCCGCGATCAAGGCCCAGGTCATTCGATCCCGTACCGAATGGCAATGAAGTCGCGTAGATGAAATCGGAACTCCTGCCATCCGTTCCGGGGAGGCGAATTTCGAGGTAAAGCTTCCCAGTTCGTGCGTCCCAGTCAAGCGGGATAAGCCCATCGAGGTGCTTCATTCCGGCTGTCTTCTCGTGAATGCTTGGCGGAGCCGTCGGCTCACCCGGTGCGGCTGCCGGTTTCGCACTTTGCGCCAACATGAGAAGGGGAGTGAACAGCAGGGCAAGGAAGGGAATTTTGAGCATGTCTCCTTCTATCACGGCTCGGCGCGCCGCCGAGTGAGATTTCAAACCAGATGAAGGAGAGCACCGCGACTACCCGCGCCCGGCGAGACCGATCATGAACAGTGTAGTCTTCAGAAAAAGCCGTTAACTTGCCTAACGCATATCGGCGAGGTTCACCGGGTCCATATCGGCATAATCCTGGTTCTCCCCGCCCATACCCCAGCAGAATTTGTAAGCTTGGGTACCTACACCGGCGTGAATAGACCATCCCGGTGAAACCAAGGCCTCGCGGTCGGCAACCACAATATGTCGCGTCTCTTCGGCCGGCCCCATCAAATGGAAGACACGCGCGCTTTCTGCGACGTCGAAGTAAAAGTAGACCTCAGACCGGCGCATGTGAGTGTGCGCAGGCATCGTGTTCCAGGTGCTGCCTTCATGCAGATGAGTTACACCCATCACGAGCTGACAGCTCTTCACGCCAGCCATGTGAATGTACTTATAAATCGTGCGCCGATTGGATTGCGCGGCGCTTCCGATTTCTGTTGGCTGCGCACCTTCCTTCTTGACGACCGTCACAGGGTAAGGCGTGTGCGCTGGATAGCTGAGGAGATAAAAGACTGCCGGAGTGTCCTTCGACTTCGATTCAAAACGAATCTCCGGGTTGTCACGCCCGATGTAGATCAAATCAAGGTTCTGGAGCGGGTACGAAGAGTTTCCGACGTGAACCAGGCCCTCGCCGCCGATATTCAACGCTCCAAGCTCACGACGTTCTGTGAAGAATTGTGCCCGGAGCTCGGGACTGCTTTCCAACGCAATCGCTCGATCCAACGGAGATGCGATGCCGACTACTGCTCTGTCAAGGTCGACGTATGTGAGATGAATTTCTCCGGGGCGTGAAAGGCTGTTGATAAGAAATGACTCACGAAGCTCTTGAGTTGTCATGCGGGGATAACGAACGGGATCGGAGATCAAAAGGGTCTTCATGGAATTGCACGACTCAGGCGATGAATTCGCGTACTTCCTTTAGTTCGCACTTCCGGTCTATCATACGCAGCCTTGAACTCCATCAGAATATTTATCCTTTGTCCGGCCAGTGAGATCACAATAGGACTGAACTGGGGACACTGGATGAGCCAGCCAAGACTCTTCCGGCTGTTCAAAT
Organism: uncultured Acidobacteriaceae bacterium; assembly: GCA_963738035.1. GTDB lineage: Bacteria > Acidobacteriota > Terriglobia > Terriglobales > Acidobacteriaceae > Telmatobacter. The sequence continues at coordinate 201,255 of CAVTVB010000017.1, read as the reverse complement.
CGAATGGAGAGTGAAAACTGTAATCTCAGGGCGGCAATAGAAGCGGAAAGGCACTCCCACGCTCCCAATGCCGCGATTCACGTAAAGCTGCGTCTTTCCCAACTGGAATAGTCCCTCAACGTATTTGCGCCCTAAGGGAGGAAGGCGGAGGGGGCCAACGAACGGCAGGCAAATCTGGCCGCCGTGTGTGTGGCCGCTCAAGACCAGGGAAACGGCCTGACCGCCCGGGTGTTTCTGCAACTCATCGACATAATCCGGTGCGTGACACATCAACAAGATCGGCTCGGTGGCGATATTACGAATGGAGGGCGGAATTGCCAGGTCAGCGTCCGGATGCCCGCAAACCGGATCGTCGAGCCCGGCGAGCCAGATGCGTCCTGCGCCACGCTCTAACGGAAGGCATGAGTTTCGAAGCACGGTGATGCCGTTGAATTGAAGCGCATCGCCAACGTGATGTTCGCCTGCCCAGATGTCGTGATTTCCAAATATGGCGTATCGCTGTTTGCACTTGAGCTGGCCCAGCAGCTCGCCGCATTGCCACGCTGCCTCGATCGTAAGGCGGTGTGGCAGCACTTCTGAGCTGACATAGTCGCCCGTGAGCAGGACCACGTCGGGACGAGCCCGGTTGATTTCATCGATGGCTTCTCGCAAGAGGAACGGTTCGGTGAACTCATCCAGATGGATGTCGCTTAGTTGGGCAACTTTCAGCCCGTCAAAATCAGGCGGCAGCCGATTGATGCCGATGTCCTTGTGAACCACTTCGAGCCAATGTCGCTCGACCTCGCCCGCATACAGCGCAAGGCCTCCAGCGCCATACAGTGCTCCTATAAGGAAAGAACGCCTCGAGACCTGCTGGCTGAAGGCGGCCGAAGATATGCCCATGCGTTGTTAACCGACCTTATGGCATTTTGCGCTGGCCCGTTGAAAGGTCGGTGAATCCTCGACCAATTCTCACAATTGCGCTCTGTTTTTTGATGCAGATTCAGGGACGGAGTGTGTCTCTCCCCAGGAGAGCCGCTTATGGTGGCCGGATATTCATTTGCAGAATGCGGAAACCGCGTTGGTTTGAAGAGATTTACTCGAAACGGGATTGCAAGAATGAGAGTGCGGAGCGGGGTGATGACGCCTTACACTTGAGAGCAACGATGCGCAATCCAACAGCAACCTTCGTCCGCCTGGCTACAGTCTCGCTCTGTGCAACGCTTCTCTTTGTTCCTTGTCCCGGAATTTCGGCTGCCACTCCGGTTGCGGCGTCGCCTGCGCCAGGATCTGCGACGAATGGGTCCGAGGCTCGGGCGGCGCGCGCGTATCAGGCCGCGGTTCAGCAGGGGCCGCTTGCGGTGCAGGCCTTTTTAGCCGATTTTCCCAAAGGGGCCGACCTGCATTTCCACCTTGGGGCTGGTGTATATGCGGAGACGCTGATTCGCGTAGCCGCCGAGGACAAGGTATGTATCGATCCCGTGAAGCTGGATTTTGCGCGCAACGAATCTGGAAAAGTAGTGAAAGAGCCCTGCGCACCGCCGCTTGTTCCGGCGAGTGCATTGAACGGAAGCAGCCTCACGCCGGCGCAACAGAGTTTGTATGACCGTGTGGTCGACGCGTTCTCGATGCGCAACTTTGTGCCGACACCGAGCTACAGCGGGCACGATCAATTCTTTTCTACGTTTGATCGCTTTGGCGGTCTAGACAAGAGCCATACCGGGCTGTGGCTCGATGAAATTACCCGGCGTTCGGATGCCGAGAACAACCAATACCTTGAGCTGATGGAAACTCCGAGCTTTGGGCATGCGGCACGGATTGCGCACGAATTGGGATTCAATCCGGACTTTGCACAGATGCGTCAGGCGCTGCTGGATCATGGGCTGCGGGATGAAATTGCAGTGGACCGCAAAGAAATCAAGTCGGCAATTGATTCGCGCAATGAGATTCAGCATTGCGGAACGGCGCAGGCCATAAGTGCCTGCCGGGTGCAGGTGCGTTTTATTTACCAGGTTCTGCGCGCATTTTCTCCCGAGCAGGTATTTGCACAGACTTTGCTGGGTTTTGAGACGGTGCAGCAGGCGATCGAGCACGGGTCAGACGATTGGGTAGGCATCAACTTTGTGCAGCCGGAAGACTACATGGTCGCGATGCGCGATTACTCGCTGCACATGAAGATGGTCGAGTATCTTCACGGTCTTTATCCAAAGGTGCACATTACGCTGCATGCGGGGGAACTGGCACCGGGCATGGTTCCACCGGAAGGCATGAAGTTCCATGTCCGTCAGGCGGTTGAAATCGGTCATGCGGAGCGGATCGGGCACGGCGTGGATGCGATGTATGAGAACGATGCTGCGGGTTTGCTGAAGGAGATGGCGAAGAAACACGTGATGGTCGAGATCAACCTCAGCTCGAATGAGGGAATTCTGGCAATCACCGGCGATCATCACCCGTTCCAGTATTATCGTGCAGCACACGTGCCGGTAGCGCTCTCAACGGATGACCAGGGAGTTAGCCGCATTGAATTGACCCATGAGTATGTGCGAGCGGCGAATGATTATCACCTGAGCTATGCAGATCTGAAGCAGTTGGCGCGAACCGGGATGGAGCACAATTTCCTGCCGGGAGAGAGCCTGTGGGCTGCGGCCGATGTTTTCAGCGCGCCGGCAGCGGCATGCAAGGGACAGATTCTCGGCGGCCCGAAGCCGTCTGCCGCCTGCAAGAGCTTTCTTGACTCGAACGAGAAGGCGGCAGCGCAGTGGGAACTGGAGCGGCGGTTCCGCGAGTTCGAAGCGAAGTTCTGACAGTCCCGCCCTGTCAGGGCGCAGCTCCAATTTGGCTTCGACCGGCTAATCTGTATCTGGAGTCTCCAAATAGATGCCGTCAATTGCTTATCTTGAGTGCTCGCGCTGCCATGCGCACACCTCTGCCGAATCTCCGCAGACCGTTTGCCCGCAATGCACAACCCAGCCAGCCGGGTCGCTTTTCGTTCGCTATGACCTTTCCAATCTGAAAGGGAACAATCCACGCGACGTGATCGCGAAGGACGCGGAGGGGCCGTGGGCGGGCATGTGGCGCTATCGTTCGGTGCTGCCTGAAGTCGTTCCCGTCACGCTTGGGCGAGGGATGGACACCGATGCTGAAGAGCACTCGGCATCCGGGCGCTTTCGTGAAGGAGGAAGGCGCCAATCCGACCGGCACGTTCAAGGCGCGTGGACTGGCAATGGCGGTGACGATGGCGAAGCACTACGGTTTACGCAAGCTTGCTGTGCCGTCGGCTGGGAATGCGGCGGGTGCTCTGGCGGCTTATGCCGCAGCAGCAGGGATTGAGGCGCATATCTTTATGCCGCTCGATGTGCCGTTTGCCAACTATGTTGAAGCGGTTGCCTATGGCGCACATGTGGAACTGGTGGACGGATTGATCTCGGACTGCGCACGCATCGTGCAGGAGCGGAAGCAGCAGGAGGGTTGGTTCGACATCTCGACGCTGAAGGAGCCATTTCGCGTCGAGGGCAAGAAGACGATGGGCTACGAGTTGGTGGAGCAACTTGGGCTGGGAATATCCCGACGCGGTTTTCTATCCAACTGGCGGCGGCGTCGGGCCTGATCGGGATGTGGAAGGCGTTCGAGGAGATGGAAGAGTTGGGTTGGGTGCGACCAGGCAAGCGGCCGAAGATGATTGCGGTGCAGTCGTCTGGTTGTGCGCCGGTGGTGCGCGCTTACGACGAAGGCGCGAATGCGAGCACGATGTGGCAGGATGCGGCAACATTTGCCTCGGGACTGCGTGTGCCGAAGCCTTATGGCGATGCGATCATTCTCGACATCGTGCGCGCATCGGATGGCCTGGCGATGGCAGTCAGTGATGAAGAGATTCTTGCGTCGATTCTGGACTGGGCACGGAATGAAGGTATTTTTCTTTCGCCCGAAGGCGCGAGCGTTACCGCGGCATATGACAAGCTATTGGCGAACGGATATCTGAAGCCGAGTGATCGCGTGGTGCTGTTCAACACCGGCGCGGGACTGAAATATACGGATGTGACTGCCGAGGCGATGAAGCTGAAGCGTCCCGCGGCGCAATAGATCACGATGGCGACTTCCACAACAACACGTACACGGGACAAGGACCGCCTCGCACGGTTAATTGCGATTGCGGGCGCGCTGTTTGTTGTCGCGGGTGCGGCTCTTTCACTCGCACACCTGGCTGGCGCAGGCGAGACGCTTCGATGGATCGGGATCGTCTGCTTCGTTGTCTTCGCGGTGCGCAAACCGTCGTTGATGACCTGGACGTTTCTCGCGATGATCGCCGGTGCGGAGCTTGGTCTCGATGCTCCGCATGTAGCTGCGCAGGCGCGATTGCCCGGCGATCTGTTTCTCCGCCTGATCCGCATGATCGTTGCGCCGCTGTTGTTTGCCACGATTACGACGGGCATTGCGGGCCACAACGAATTGCGATCGGTGGGCCGCGTTGCGATCAAGGCTCTGATCCTGTTTGAGGTCGTCACGACGTTAGGGTTGATCATTGGCGTTGTGGCCATGAATATTTCCGGAGCGGGCTGGGGGATTGTGATTCCCACTGGTCTCGAAGGCGGGGCGCCGGTTGTTGCGCAGGCTCCGCAAACGTGGCAACAGATTGTCCTCAACCTCTTTCCGAACAACATCGCCGAGGCGGTGGCGCAGAACCAGATTCTTCAGGTTGCGATCTTCTCGATTCTGTTCGGCTCCGCGTTGGCCATGCTGCCAGATGAGAAGCGCGCGCCCCTGGTTTCGGTGCTGCAGTCGCTTGCTGATGTGATGTTCCAGATGACGCGCTTCATCATGTATCTCGCGCCGCTAGCGGCCGGAGCGGCCATTGCTTATACGGTGGGCAATACCGGACTCGCAACGCTGCTTCCGCTGGCCAAGCTGGTCGTCACTTACTACATTGCGCTCACAGCGTTTGCCGTTCTCGTGATGATTCCGGTTATGGCGGCGTTTCGAGTTCCGTTGGGCAAGTTCTTCAAAGCTGTGGGCGAGCCAGCGGCAATCGGATTTGCGACGACGACTTCAGAGGCTGCCCTTCCACTGGCGATGGAACGTATGGAGGAGTTTGGCGTTCCGCGCTGGATTGTTTCGTTTGTAATTCCCACGGGCTACAGCTTCAACATGACGGGCGGCAGTGTGTATCTCTCGATGGCGGCGGTGTTCGTCGCGCAGGCTGCAGGGATTCATCTCACATTTGGACGGCAGATCGCCGTGGTTCTGGTGTTGATGGCGGCGAGCAAGGGAATTGCCGGAGTTCCGCGAGCCTCATTGGTGGTGCTGCTGGCAACGGCGAGTGCTGTCCATCTACCAACTGCGCCGATTCTGCTGATACTCGGTGTGGACACGCTGATGGACATGGGCCGGACGATGATGAATGTTGTCGGTAACTGTATGGCGGCCGCTGTGATCGGCAAGACAGAAGGCGCGCTCCCTAGTTCTTTACCTGCTGATGAGTTGCAGGTCTGACGAGAGAGGCCGATGTGACAGAGGGCGACGCGTGGCAGCCATGGTTCGCAAGGTGCGCGCAGAGCCCTGCAGGCAAGCGGACGAGTTGCGTCGTCGTTCCCGCAATCAGCAGAATGGTTGTCTGATCTTTCGCTCCGACGATCTCGTAGCCTATCGTGATCCCGTGAGCGCGTACCATGTCCTGCCGATGGGATAGAGGCGCATGGGCGATCGCAACGAAGATCATACCGAGGATAGCGCCGAGGAACAGAGCGTTGAAGTGGGTGATGAGACGGCGCATAAATCCTCCAATGCGGGCGCCCTCGTCCGCGAGTGTTGAAACCGTATCCAATGAAGCTTGGCCAGTGACGGTTGGCCGCGCGATAGCCAAAACATGAGAGGGCTATTCCGCCGCGAGGCGAGCGCGGCGGGTGTCCCAGGCCCACTTGCTTAGGTCGATGACGAGCTGCAGTACGACGATGGCGCAGATCACGACGAAGGCATAGTGAATTCCGTTATTGATCTGGTCGAGGTTCTGGCCGTAGCGGGCCTGATCGAGCGCGGGATTCTTGAGCGAGAGGTAGATATGCCCAGGAGCCGTGAGCAGAATGACGATCGGAATGAGCCCGAATACCTTGGAAGCGATTTGCAGGACGCGGCTGGGCTGAGACCATTTGCCGCGAAGAAGGTCGATGCATTTCCAGACGATCTGCACGATATTGAGCGCAACGATCCACCAGAAGAAGGCCCACCACGCCGGCGAGAGCTGGTACGGAACGACCTTGAGAAAGACAACGCCGGGTCCGAGCATCAGGAATGGATGGCTCGGGATGAGCAGAAGCCAGACCAGGAACAGGGAACTGAAGATGATCTCAGCGACTGCAATAGCGAACGAGCGCCGCTTGCCGGGGCGGTTGGCGTCTTTCTCGAGCGGCGGCAGCGTACTGGGATTCCAGTTTTTGGTGACGCCCGTAGAGATGCCGGTGGAAGTTGGGAAGGCGTTTGGATATCGCGCCCAGAAGAAGTCGAGCGCTGCGAAGACCAGGGTGATCCATGCCGCAGTCTGGATGAGGATGCCGGGCATGCGCAAGAGAGACTCGAAGATTGCCCTGGCGCCTGTGGTGGTGAGCGGTGTGACGACGACCGTCACGATCATGCAGATAACGAACGCCCACAACATGGTGAGTCGCAGCACATAGAGATACATCGGGAAGAGCGTGGGGCCGATGAGGTATTGCTGCGGCTGGTAGCGCGAAGCAACGAGCATGGGATGGCCCATCTTGCGCAGAAGATCTTCGAGCTCACTTGTTGTCAGTGGGCGGCCAAGTTCGGATTCCCGATCTTCGATCTGCGACTCCATGTTGGCACGCAGTTCGGCGATGATGTCGTCTTGCCGGCGGGCTGGCAAGTACTTCTTGACGGCTTGGAGATAACGTTCGAGAAGTTCCATGGCGGTTTCCTTACTTGCTGCTCTGGGATTCAGGGTGTTCGAAGATGCTTGTGATGGATGTGTTGATTGCCTGCCACTCTTCCAGCAGTTTGGCGAGGATCTGCTCTCCATCAGGCGAGAGGCGGTAGAAGCGCTTGTTACGCTTGTCTTCTTCGCGCCACTGACTTACGAGCAGGCCCTGCGTCTCGAGTCGGCGGAGGAGCGGATACAGCGTGCTTTCGTCGATCTCCAGGCCGCGCTCGGCTAAATCCTTGCGGAGCGTGTAGCCGTAGTGCTCCTCGCGAAGCTGAGCTAGGACTGCCAGCGTCAGGCTGCCGCGCCGGAGCTCGAGGCGAAGGCTTTCAAATTGATTTTCAGCTACTGTCATGCTGTCCTCGGATCGCTGTGCGACATACACTGTACTTCACATACTGTATGACAACTAGTGTATGACGTCAAGTAGGCATTTGAGATTTTTTTTGCACAGTTTGGCGGGGCTAGAATTTCGGGGATGGATAACGAACGTATCCGCGCGATCTGCCTGGCGCTGCCGCATGTGGCGGAGACGCTGAACTGGGGCCATCACTTGGTTTATTGGGCGGGGAGCCGGGATATCGGCGGCAAGATGTTTGCTATGACGGACCTGGATGGCTCCGGAACCGGGGTGCTGTGGTTTCATTGCGGAGCGGAACGGTTTCACGAGCTGCTCGAGGTTGAGGGCATTATGGCTTCGCCGTACCTGGCAAAGGCATACTGGGTGACGCTGGAGCGGTGGGACGCTCTGCGGCCGAGGGAGATTGAGGAGGAGCTGCGCCGGGCCCATGACCTGATCTTCGCGAAGCTCCCAAAGCGGACGAAGACGGTGCTGGCGCTGCCTGAAAAAGAGCGGAAAAAGGCCATCAGCGCACGAAAGAAAGAGCTGAAGGCGCGAGCAAAAGGGGTTGAGAGCAAGACCTTGGGCCGGGCAAAGAAGACAAGTAAGTGACGCGAATGGTCCACCATCTGATCCGAACACCCGCAAATGTCAGAATCGCAGGATTGGACCGAATGTAATCCGCAGGTTGTTGTGCGCACCCTCGTTGAAATAAACAAGGTCGCCGAACTCGAGTCGCAATCCGACGGGACCCAGTGTTGCCTCCGCTCCACCACCCGGATAGAGTACAGCGGTCAGATTGGAGTCACGGATGCCAAGCACGGAACTCACGACACCGCTATATGGAATCAGGCTCGGGCTAAGCCGGAAGTCGATGAAGCCGCCTTTCAGCGTGACAAATGGATGAAAATGACCATGGGCAGGCTCGAGCTTTGGCCCGAACAGAACTTGAGTGACCCCTATCGAAGTCTGTTCAATCGCATTTACATTGCCGCTGGCGATGTTGTTGTAAGCTTCCTGGAAGTTGACCCCGTAATCGTAGGCGAACTCTCCTTCCACCATCACGTTGTGATGTACGCGAACTCCGAGCCTTCCACCCACTCCGAAGTTGTTGGTTTGTGTCTGCGATACGCTTAGATAATCGAGAAGGAATCCGGCTTCGACGCGTTTTTGTGCGTGCGCCAGACCCGGATCTCCGCACACCAGAAGAGCGGCAACCGCGAGAACGACTTTGAGCATGCAGGGCTGCGCCTTCCGAGTCCAGTCTGGCTAGATGCGAGAAGCCTAGTCACCGGTTGGATCATTGCCCGGCGTGGAACCATCCTGAGGTGTGCGGGTACCTTTCAGAGTCATAGTTTTGAAAGTGCTGAAGGCGCGAGCAAAAGGTTGGAAAGTAGGGTGCCGGCCCACGCAGAAAGAAAGGGATGCCGATGATGTTGTGGCTTTATAATCCGAGTGTTCTGGAAGGCTCTTTTCGGCGAACCATCGACCGGAATCCCTCATTGATAAACCCTCCTGCACGCCTCAGGGTGGATTTGTTTGCGTGGAACCATTATTGAGGAGCGCGCGTATCTTCGTTGTCACAGCTTGAGGGCGACGTCATGGCGAAGTTTCTTTTGTGGTGCATTCTTCTGGTTATCTGCTGGCCGCTGGCGTTGCTGGCGGTGATTGCCTATCCCTTTGTGTGGCTTCTTCTACTACCGTTCCGCATTGTCGGAATTGCGGTGGGAGGGGTGCTGGAATTGGTAAGCGCGATCATTTTTCTGCCAGTGCGCATGGTGCGGGCGATCTGAGTTGCAGTTCGGCCAACCGCATTTGTTCTCCGGCCTGGCGCATCGAGATTTGTTTCGCGCGCTTGACGGCTAAATTCATCTACCTCAACAGAATAGAAGAATAGAGAAACATGATTGCCGTGAACTCCTCTCATAATTGGGGTAACAGGCAAATTCCTCTTGGGAAAAGACAATTCACCGCAACTCCTGATCGCGGTTCGGTTTGAAGGGAGAGACCTCGGTAACCTGCGGACAGCCCACCGATCGTTTGAAAGGTGCGTCCAAGGGAAGATCGGGCTCGATTCTTGTTTAGCGATCCTTTTTTAAAGGTTTATCGATACGTCTCGGTTTATCCATTCAAACGAATTCAGGGGAGGCTCCATGTGTAGATTGAGGTTGCAGAGATTTTTGTTGCTTGCCGTGCTGACCGCGATTGGCGGCGCCGAACTAGCGCGAGCGCAAACTGATGTGGCGCTCAGTTTGTACGGCGCATTCAGCGGGACGACCAACGCGAACGGAACAGTACAAAGTCCCGCGAATTCGGCTGGCGGGCTGGTTGAGCTGCGGCACGTCAAGAATCCGCTGGTCGGCTATGAGGTCACTTACTCATACAACCGCGCTAACCAGAAGTATCGGTCGGACTGTTCTGGAATTGCCTGCACGACCATAGCGCCGATTACTGTGGAGGCCAATGCGCACCAGGTTACGGGGGACTGGGTAGCGTCGCTTCACCTCGCGAACCTGAGGCCGTTTGCGCTTGTCGGCGTCGGTGTGCTCTTCAATCAGCCGACGGGCGACCAGTTTGCAACGACCAGCGACACCCAAGCTGTGTTTCAGTACGGCGCCGGGCTTGACCTGGGCTTGATACCGCACCTCGGGCTGCGCTTCCAGTATCGCGGGAATCTGTACAAGGCTCCGGACCTGTCGAAACTTTTCACGTCAACGGACGCATTTACGCATACATCGCAACCAATGATCGGAGCGTATTTCCGGTTCTGATTTGGCCGCCAGGACCAGCAGAGGATCAGGATCTTGCTAACAAGCTGGTTGAATCCACCCTAACGAGCTGGGACGGGGCACCCGAGCTCGCGCGTTCGCTCGACACATCGCTTGCGGATGCTTTAGTTTGGCGCTATGGCTGGTGTGTCGTTGGTGATGGATGGCAAGGTCGCGCTGATCACCGGTGGGTCGCGGGGAATTGGCGCGGAGACGGTGCGTCTGTTTGCGGTCGCGGGCGCGCATGTGGCTTTCAGCTACAGGCAAGCAAAGGAACAGGCACACGCACTGATGGACGAGTGCGGCGGTCCGAAGCGCTGCGTGGCGATTGAACAGGAGCTGAGATCGCCGGCGGACGGACGTGCACTGGTGGGTGCGGCGGTGAAGGCCTTTGGGAGGCTCGATGCGCTGGTAGTGAATCACGGCGTGTGGCCGGCAGAGGATGCGCCGATTGAACTGATGACCGAGGAGCAGTGGCGGAACACGATTGCTGTGAATCTGGACTCCGTATTCGGGCTGGTGCAGGCGGCGGTAACGCAGATGCAACTGCAAGGTCCTCCTGCGGCTGGCGAGGATGGGACGAAGGGGCACATTGTGCTGATCAGCTCGACCGCGGGGCAGAGAGGCGAGGCCATGCACGCGGACTACGCCGTGACGAAAGGAGCGCTGATCAGTCTGACAAAGAGCTTGTCGACTGAATTGGCTCCGCGTGGAATCATGGTGAACTGCGTGGCTCCCGGCTGGGTGGCAACGGATATGTCGGCCGGGACGCTGGGCGATCCGGCGCTGGGAACGCGGATCAGGGCAGGGATTCCGGTGGGACGCGTTGCCACGACGCGCGAGATTGCAGGACCGGTGCTGTTCTTGTGTACGCCCCTGGCGGGGTTTATCTCCGGGGAGGTGGTGAATGTGAATGGGGGAGCGGTGCTGGTGGGCTAAAGACAGGGAATAGGGATTTAGGCATTAGACAAAAGCGCGGAGGAAGAATGGGGAAGGGATGGGCGGTTGTGCTGGCTGGGGTGCTGCTGGCGATGCCGCTGGGATTAAATGCACAGGCTGACGATGCGGTTGCGAAACATGCGTCGCCGCGGATGGATGACACCGGAGAGAAGAATACGGCAAAGGCCCGTGCCGCGCTGGACGCAATGGTGAAGGCCATGGGCGGCGATGCGTGGCTGAATTTGAAGAACGTGGAGCGCGAGGGGCATATTGCGGCGTTCCATCGTGGCGATCCCGATCCGGGAACGACGCTGTTCTTCGAGTACCACCAGTGGCCGGATCATGATCGTGTGGAATATACGAAGCATCGCGACGTGGTGCAGTTCTACATCGCACGCAAAGGGATAGAGGTGACATACCGAGGTGCGAAGCCACTGCCACAGGAGCAAGTGGATGACTTTTTGCGGCGGCGCGACCACTCGATTGAACTTGCGGTGAAGGTGTGGCTGAAGGATCAAAATACCATCCTGGTGTACGAGGGCCAGCGGATGGCCGAGCGGCATATGGCGGAACAGGTGACGATGATCTCGCCCGAAAATGAGGCGATCACTATCCAGATGGATGTGCAGACGCACCTGCCGCTAACCCGCACTTTCAAGTGGCGCGACCCGTTATACAAGGACTTGAACACCGACGTGGAGGAGTATGCGGATTACCACGACATAGAAGGGCTGCCGACAGCGTACTCGATCACGCGCATGCACAATGGCGAGATGGCGCGGCAGGTATTTATCGACAAGGTGCACTACAACCAGGATCTAGGCCCCGATTTTTGGGATATCAGTGCGGTGGCGATGAAGATCAAGAAGTAGCTGGCGCAGCTGTTAGCGTTTAGCTGAGCAAGAGGTGATCGGGAGTCTCGTGGCCGCCCGGGGTACTTGCACTGGCTTCGTTATAATCCTCAGGAAGCGCGGGGTGGTTTTTCGCGCGCTTTGTGGAGCCAGAGAATGACGTTCGACATCCAGGAGATCCTGGAATTCCTACCACACCGCTACCCCTTTCTGTTGATCGACAGGATCACGGAATTCGAGCCGACCAAGAGGCTGGTGGCGATCAAAAATGTGACCATCAACGAGCCGTTTTTCCAGGGGCATTTCCCCGGCTATCCCATCATGCCGGGAGTGCTGGTGGTGGAGGCCATGGCGCAGGCGGGCGGCATCATCATGATGCACGAGATGGAAGACCGGCACTCGAAGCTGGTGGTGTTTACGGGGATCGAGCGCGCCAAGTTTCGTCGGCCGGTGACGCCGGGCGACCAGTTGCGTATTGAAGTGGATGTGCTTTCATTCCGGACGCGGGCAGGCAAGATCCATGGCCGTGCGACGGTGGATGGCAAGCTGGCGTGCGAAGCGACGCTGATGTGTGCGGTGGTGCCGCGGGAGCGCGATCAGAAGGCACACGGAGACGGCCCGGATACGACTGCCACGGCGCCGCCGGTGGCGGAGTGAGTATCCATTCGAGTGCGGTGGTGGCCGAGGGAGCCGTGGTTCCCGACTCCTGTGAGGTTGGGCCGTTTTCGACCATTGGGCCGGACGTGGTGTTGGGCGAAGACTGCCGGCTGATTTCGCACGTGGTGCTCGATGGTCGGACGCATATCGGAGCGCGGAATGTGTTTTATCCATTCTGTGCGGTAGGCATGGCGCCGCAGGATTTGAAGTATGGCGGCGAGCCGACGCAGTGCGAACTCGGAGACGACAATACCATTCGCGAAAGCGTGACGATCAGCCGCGGAACGGTGAAGGGCGGTGGCATTACGCGCGTGGGCTCGAAGAACCTGCTGATGACCGCAGTTCACATCGGGCACGACTGCATCGTGGGCAGCGGATGCATTCTTGCCAATGCGGCGACGCTGGCGGGGCATGTAATCATCGAGGATTTCGCGACGGTGGGCGCGTTCAGCCCGGTGCATCAGTTCTGCACGGTGGGGAAATATGCTTTCATCGGCGGCGGGACCATTGTGACGCAGGATGTACTTCCGTTTTCGAAGACCTCGGCGCGGCGCGAGAACAAGGCGTTCGGCGTGAACAGCATTGGATTGGAGCGGCGTGGCTTCAGCGCCGAGCGGATCAAGGCGCTGCAGAAGGCGTTCCGGCTGCTGCTGGTGTCGAAGCTGAACACAACGCAGGCTTTGGAGAAGATTCGCGAGCTTGAAGGCGAAGACGTGGCGCTGCTGGTGAGGTTTATTGAGCACAGCGAGCGCGGGGTCATCAAGTAGACATGAAGCTTGGCCTGATTGCCGGCAATGGACGGTTTCCGTTTTTGCTGCTGGATGCAGCGCGGGGGCAGGGGTTCGCGGTCACCGTGGCGGCGATTCGCGAGGAGACGGACCCTGAGATCAACGATCGGGCTGCTGCCGACGAAAAGATTACAGTACACTGGCTGTCACTCGGGGAATTGTCGCGGCTGATTGAGGTCTTTCAGAAAGAGGGAGTCAAGTCTGCCGTAATGGCGGGCCAGGTGAAGCACAAGCAAATCTTCAGCAGCATCCGGCCGGATTGGCGGCTGGCGAAGCTGCTCTTGAATCTGCGCACTCGCAATACAGACATGCTGCTGGGTGCGGTGGCGAAGGTGCTGGCGGACGAGGGCATCGAGCTGATGAGTTCGACACAGTTTCTGAAGCCACTGCTGGCCGAAGAAGGCTCGTTGACTGAGGCAGTGGGCGGGCGCGCGACGAGCGAGGATGAGCGGAAGAATATCGAGTATGGCCTGGGCGTCGCGAATGCGCTGGCTGGTTTCGATATCGGGCAGACGGTGGTGGTGGCTGCGCAGGCCTGCGTGGCGGTTGAGGCGATGGAGGGCACGGACGCGACGATCGAGCGGGCGGGGATGTTGATGAAGTCGATGGACGAAGAGTTCGGTTCGCCTGCTTCAACACTAGAACGGCGGCTGACTGTCGTGAAGGTCGCGAAGCCGAACCAAGATATGCGTTTCGACGTGCCGGTGATCGGGATGAAGACGATTGAGACGATGGTGCAAGCTGGAGCTAGCTGTTTGTCGGTAGAGGCGGGGCGGACGCTGCTGTTCGATCGCGAGGCGCTGCTGAAGCGGGCGGCGGAGGCGGGGATTGCGGTCGTCGCGGTGCCGCGACGACCGGGACTAGGGACCGGGGAATAGGGAATACGTAGCACCGGTTGGTTGGCAGACCTTTCGATGACAATTGGGGCCTGGGTCTGGAACTATACTGGCGGGGTGCGGGGCGTCCCGGGTCCTTCCCGCTGCGTCTCAATGACATGCCGATGCGTCAGCTTGGACTCTGGTGTTCATTCCCGTTTTTTACCAACAGGAGGTTACAGATGAAGAAGACGATTCTGATTGTGTTTGCCGCGGCGATTGCGCTGTCGGTTTCTCTGGTAACGGTGCGTGCGGCGGATGAACCGATGCCCTCGGTAGGGCAGATGGCGCCCACGTTTACACTGCCTTCGCAGGATGGGAACCAGGTTTCGCTGGATAGCTTTCGCGGCAAGTGGGTGGTACTTTACTTCTATCCGAAGGACATGACCCAGGGCTGCACGATTGAGGCGCACAACTTCCAGCGCGATCAGGCGAAGTATGACGCGGCAAACGCGGCGATTGTGGGCGTGAGCGTGGATACGCCGGACAGCCACAAGCAGTTTTGCACCAAGGAAGGGCTGACATTCAAGCTGCTGGCCGATCCTGCGCATAAGGTTGTGGATGAATACGGGTCAGTCGGCAACTACAACGGCAACACGATTGCGCTGCGGAACACGTTCCTGATTGATCCCAAGGGGAAGATTGTGAAGGTGTGGACAAAGGTCAATCCGCAGGTGCACTCGGAAGAGGTTCTGGCGGCGCTGGCGGAGGCGCAGAAGAGCTAGACAGCGACTTAGCTGTTAGACCTTAGCCTTTAGCTCCATCATTGAAGGGATCAGCAGCTAGGCCCTTCGGGAAAGTGCGTATGACAGAACTGGCGCAGGCGTTTCGCGCGGGCTTGGATGACGTGCATCGGGGACTGATGTCGGTGCCGGTGTCGCTGGCGGATGTGCAGTGGCGCGAGGGCGGGTGGACGCGAAAGCAGATTGTGGGCCACCTTCTCGATTCGGCTACAAACAATCGGCAGCGGTTCGTGAGAGCTGCGAGCGAGGGTTCGTTCAATGGGCCGAATTATGGGCAGGACGCATGGGTTGCTGCTCACGGATACGCCGAACAGACATGGGAGACGCTTCTGAGCTGGTGGGAGGTGGAACACGAAATCCTGATGGCCATTGTGGATCGGATTCACGAATCGCGGTTTGAGGCGGAATGCGTACTCGATGCGGATGCGCCGGTGACGCTGCGGTTTCTGATTGAGGATTATGTGGCGCATCAGAGATGGCATTTGAAACAGCTGCTAGCTGTTAGCCGCTAGCTTTCCACCCTGCTTCGCAAGGATGCGATGTAAAAAAAACGTGCGGACGCAAAAATGCCCGGCGGGAATGCCGGGCATTTTTGCTTGCCTTTGAAAATTGCGGTTGCCTGGTTACTTCTTTTTTGCAGTCTTCTTGGTTGCCTTCTTGACTGCCTTCTTAGCCGCCTTCTTTGCAGGAGCTTTCTTTGCCGCTGCCTTCTTGGCGGGAGCCTTTTTTGCTGCTTTCTTAACTGCCAATTTCTTACCTCTTTTTGTGGTTTTGCCAGCGCGCTTACCCGCCACGGACTTTTTCGCCGCGGCCTTTCCGCCCTTAGCGCCAGCGGTTTTCTTGGCGGACTTCTTTGCGGCCTTTTTGGCCGGAGCTTTTTTGGCAGCCTTTTTGGCTACCTTTTTAACTGCCTTTTTCGCTGCTTTCTTGGCCGGGACCTTTTTCGCCGCGGCCTTTTTGGCCGGAGCTTTCTTTACGGCCTTCTTGCGGGCTGGCTTTGCCACTTGCTCTGGCTCCACAATAATCACGCCCTCTTCGACAACAATCTCGTCGTCGTCGGAGGAGGTGAGCACGCTAGAGGTTTCAACCTCGTCGTCCTCTTCCAGTTCATCGTGATCGGCGCTCAACTCAGCCGGCTCCAAATTCGAATCGCCGTCATTCATCGCGTACATCTTGATCACTTCGTCCATCCGATTGCCTCCAGCGGATCTCCGCTGCCCAAGTGGGATTTGCATCTCTGCTGTGCGGAAAAATCATCTCCGCATGCGGAGTCATTCTAACAACACCTCGAATGAAAAGCTATCAAAACAGGTGAAGAGAAATGGGCCTGTGATTATTTTTGCGCGGTCGTGGATGTTTTTGAATGCGAAGGATGCTTCGTGGAACCCGCGCTGGTTGTGCCTTTCGCCGATGTGACCTTCGATGTGTGATTACTGTGGCTCGCAGGGGACGAGGAGGTCTTCGATCGCGAGCTGTGAGAACCAGAGGTTGCTGCGCCGGCGGAGGTACTGATCTTGCCCTTGCCGTGCCGGCTGTGGCTGCTGCTTGTGCGGACCAGGGCGGGTTCCGCAACGTGAAGGCGGCGGCCTGCGGCGATCTTGATACCGCTGGCGGGAAGCTTGTTCCATCGACGGAGTTGGGTCAGCGAGACGCCGAATCGGTCGGCGACCGAGACCAGAGTGTCGCCGCGGCGGGTGGTGTAGTAGACGGTGTGTGCTGATGGGGCGGCAGCCGGGGCGACTGGCACGACGATTGCTTCAACGCCGTCGAGCTTCTCGGTCTGGTCAATTTGATTGACTTGGGCGAGTGCGGAAACCGAAACGCTATAGGTGTGAGCAATTGACGCAAGGGTGTCATCCGGCGTGACCTTGTGATAGCGCCAGGAGTTGCGCTTGCTCTCGGGAATTGCGGCGATCTTGTCATGGAAGAGAGCGGCGGTGCCTGCGGGCAGGTGCAGATCGAACCCGGTGTCGGGCGGAGTGACGAGACGCAGCAGGCTGGGGTTCAGCGCGATGAGCTCGTCGATCGGAGCTCCAACAATGTCGGAGACCAGACGCAGGTCGGCAGAGTAGTTGATGGTCACGGTATCGGTGAGGACAGGTGGGTCGAGAGTGATGTCATCGAAGCCGTACTGCGTTGGGTGGTTCGCGATGATGATGGCGGCAAGTATTTCGGGGACATAGTTCTTGGTTTCGCCGGGAAGGTTGTTGCGCCTGTAGAGTTCCCAGAAATCGGCGTAACCCGTTTTCTGAACCGCCCGCTGGACGTTGCCCGTTCCCCAGTCGTAACCGGCCATCGAGAGGTACCAGTCGCCGAGCTGCGCGTAGATGTACTTCATATAACGGGCGTAGGCGCGCGTGGATTTTTCAGGATCGAAGCGCTCGTCGACGTATTGGTTGCGAGTGAGGCCGTAGTTGCCATGAGGCATGAACTGCCACATGCCGCCAGCGCGCGAGCGTGGGTTTACAGCCCGGGGCTGAAAGCCCGATTCCGCGACTGCGAGGTAGATGAGGTCCTGCGGAACGCCTTCTTCACTCATCACGCGCTGAATCATCGCCCGATAGCGGCCGGCGCGCTGGAAGGAGTGAAGCAGCGTGTTGTGCCCCTTGGTGGTATTGGCGAAGAAGTTGATGTAGGAGGCAACGTAGTCGTTAACGACGAGGGGCAGGTCGGACTTGGTAGTGGCGAGGTCGGCATTTGCCTTCGCCACAATGTTGGGGTCGACGACAAAGGTGATGTCGTTGGCGGCCTCGGCGGGAGTGTCTTCCGTCTTGGGGGTAAAGCCGTTGCCTTGCTTCAGGGCTTCCATCTCGAGCGAGTTGATTTGGTCGATAATGCGGTCGAATTCGTCCTGGAGCGGCTGAGTGGACTTGATGTCGATTCCGCTGGTGAGCATCAGGTCGACAGCTTTATCGAAGTTGGATCGGGCTTCGGGCAAGTTACCGCGTTTATAGGCGGCTTCTCCGAGAGAATAGGCTTTCTCAACTTCCTTGATCAGCGTCTGCACGCGTTGCTGCGAGGGAGTTGGCTGCGGAGGCGGCTCGGGTGCTTGTTCTGTTGCGGGCGCCGTGAGTGCCGGAGCGAAGGCCTGAGAAGCAGGAGTTGCAACAGACGCGGGTTTGGGTGGGTCGCATCCCGACAGCGAGACGGCCAGTGTGAGGGCCAGTGCAGCGGAGCCGAGCTTATCCAGGCGATTCAAAATCATGCGCAACGATAATTGCCGTGACGACACTTGAACCCATCTCATAAATCGCTTGCTGCCATTTAAGAGGGTGGCTGTAGTCGGCGGAATGAGCATCGATTTGACGATGAGACGGTTATACCCCAAAGCGCAGAAGGCACTATGCCGATGATAAGCTATGACCTAGAGACATCGCTGACTTTAGTACCTCTTCGCCAACGATTACCTACCCCTGATGGACGTAAAATACCTTCGCAATTTCGCAATTATTGCCCATATCGACCATGGGAAGTCGACGCTTAGCGATCGCCTGCTTGAATTGACCGGCTCGGTGACCGGTCGTGAGATGCAGGCGCAGATTCTTGACGCCATGGACCTGGAGCGAGAGCGGGGCATCACCATCAAGGCTCACGCGGTGCGCATGATGTACAAGGCGCGCGACGGGCAGACGTATCAGTTGAATCTGATCGACACGCCGGGGCATGTGGACTTCAGCTACGAGGTTTCGCGCTCGCTGGCATCGTGCGAAGGCGCGCTGCTGGTGGTGGATGCGACCCAGGGCGTGGAGGCGCAGACGCTGGCGAATGCCTATTTGGCCATCAATCATGGGCTGGACATTATTCCGGTGATCAACAAGATCGATCTGCCCTCGGCCGACATTGTCCGGACGCAGGAGGCGATCGAGATGGCAGTGGGACTCGACGCGACCGATGCCATTCCGGTGAGCGCAAAGACAGGGCAAGGCGTCGATGAGGTGCTGGAGGCGATTGTGCATAGGCTCCCTCCTCCAACCGGCGATCCGGACGCGCCACTGCAGGCGCTGATTTTCGATTCGTGGTTCGATGCGTATCGCGGCGTGATCGTGCTGGTGCGCGTGATGCAGGGAACCATGCGCAAGGGGCAGCGGATCCGGCTGATGTCGAACGGGAAGTCATTCGAAGTTGAGTCGATGGGCGTGCTGATGCCGAAGCCGGTGGAGATTGCCGAGCTTTCGGCGGGCGAGGTGGGATTTTTTGCGGCGACCATCAAGACGGTGAGCGACACGCGCATCGGCGATACAGTTACGGAAGAAAGCCGGCCCGCGGCGGAGCAGTTGCCGGGATTTGAAGACATCAAGCCGATGGTGTTTGCCGGGCTCTACACGGTGGACTCGCACGAGCACACTTTGCTGCGCGATGCACTCGAAAAATTGCGGTTGAACGATTCGTCATTTTTCTTCGAACCGGAGAGTTCGGCGGCGCTGGGGTTCGGGTTTCGCTGCGGATTCCTGGGGCTGCTGCACATGGAGATCATCCAGGAGCGGCTGGAGCGCGAGTACGAGCTTGACCTGATTACGACGGCTCCGGGCGTTCGTTACCACATCACCATGACTGACGGGTCGGTGATGGAAGTGGACAATCCTTCGCGCTGGCCAGAGCCGACAAATATTGACGCAATTCGCGAGCCGGTGATCACGGCGAAGATCCTGACCAACGAAGAATATGTCGGCGGGATTTTCAAACTGGTGGAGGAGAAGCGTGGCAAGCAGATGAACTTTGAGTACGTGACGCCGACGCGTGTACTGCTGACCTACGAATTGCCGCTGAACGAGATCGTGCTGGATTTCTACGACCGGCTGAAGTCGATCTCGCGCGGGTATGCTTCGCTGGATTATTCGCTTGCGGGCGAGTGGGAGTCGCCAATGGTGAAGCTCGACATTCTGGTTTCGGGCGAGCCGGTGGATGCGCTGTCGATCATCGTGCACCGGGACTTCGCCTATGAGCGTGGCAAGGCGCTGGTGTCGAAGATGCGGGAATTAATTCCGCGGCAGCAGTTCGAGGTGGCGATCCAGGCAGCAATCGGGGCCAAAGTGGTGGCGCGTGAGACGGTGAGCCCGCTCAGGAAGAACGTCCTTGCCAAGTGCTACGGCGGCGATATCTCCAGAAAACGCAAGCTTTTGGAGAAACAAAAGGAAGGCAAGAAGCGGATGAAACGGATTGGCAAAGTGGACATTCCGCAGGAGGCTTTTCTAGCTGTGTTGCGAGTAGGGGAAGACCAGCAGAAGTAACCCTGGATGGTGACCTGGCTTACATCGCATTTATCAACTGTTCATGAGGAATTGTGGAAAGCTCATTGCTAGGCAGGGGCTGGGTCCGCGCGCGACAAACTCGCTGCATGGCTGGTGCAGAATGTGCTTCTACTAGATAAATAAAGGGCTTCCTAGGTTTATCAGAGCGGTTGAAAGTTGGCAAGTGGGGAAATATGGTTTTTTGTGTGGATCGCGCGCCCCGATATCCACAAATTTTTCCACAGGTAGTCCGAGGATGTTTTCGGCAAGCTGATCGCTCAGAATTCGGTGGAATTCGGCTTAATCCACATGAAGAAAGGCCCCGAGATTCGGGGCCCTCTTTTCGATATTGAGAAAGCTTGCTAAGGTTCGAACCTACTGCGGAGTCGTGGGTCTCGGAGCCGCTGGTCTTGGAGCCGATGGTACGGGTGTTGTTCCTGCTCCTGCAGCGGGAGTCGTCGGGGCGGGCACGCCGGACTTCACGTTATAGGCGTCAATGATGGCCTTGGTGATGTTGGTGGAGTCGGCGGCATAGAGCACGGGATTCTGCTGCTGCGAGAAGTCGAGG
This sequence comes from uncultured Acidobacteriaceae bacterium, assembly GCA_963738035.1. Lineage (GTDB taxonomy): Bacteria > Acidobacteriota > Terriglobia > Terriglobales > Acidobacteriaceae > Telmatobacter. The sequence continues at coordinate 180,591 of CAVTVB010000017.1, read as the reverse complement.
ACGAGCGTGTAGCTGTTCTTCTTCACGTAGTCGTTGAGGACGTCGTAGACCTTGGAAGCGAGTGCGCCGTAGAGCTCCTGCATCTCGTTCTGCATGTCGTTCTGCGCATCTTCCGCGGAGCGATCGAGCTGCTTCTTTTTGTCGTCAATGGTTTTGGCACGAGCTGCGCGTTCAGGCTCACTGAGCTTGTCGCCCTGTGCTTGGAGCTGCTTGGTCAGGCTTTCGATTTCATCGTTCAGAGCTTTGAGCTGCACCTGCTTCGGCTGGTATTTGCGCTGCAGGTCGGCGAAGCTGCGCTGTCCCTCATTGGTCTGCGCGACGGCAACCTGAAATGCGATGACCGCGATTTTGGCTGGGCCCGCGGGGGCAGCAGCGGCATCGGGAGCGGACGGCGTTTGGGCGGCGGCAGTCAGGGTAAGGCCTGAGGCCAGCGTGAGAGCTAATGCAAGAGAGCGCTTCATTCGACTTGAAAACTCCTTAGAAATTCCTGGGGCTCCGCGCATTCAAGTTTGGAGTTTGAACGGCATCTTCTCCGCGCGCGCCCTCTGAGAAACCTCGCAACAAATTTTCTCGAGGGACTTCCATTAGACGGAAGCAAAGCCGAGAAAAGAAGCAGACGGAAACATCAGCAGGAACTAGATGGATTATAGGGGGGCTCGGTGGGAGGGTCAATCGGAAGGAAACAAGGGACCGAGGAATAGGTAACTGGTAACTGGGAAGAGGGAATAGGAACAGGGAACAGAGACCAGAGAAGGTTCTGCGCAGAAAAAGGCCTCGCGCGGGCGAGGCCTTTTGTAAAAACAGCGTTAGAGCTTAGTGGGCTCCGGTTGGCTTTGGAGCCCCAGGAGTCGTCCTGGCAGGAGCCGTTCCCCTGGCTCCGGGAGCCGCAGCCGGATGCTCAGGTGCCGGGATGCCGGATTTGGTGTTGTAGGCTTCGATGACGGGCTTCGAGATATCAACCGAGGGGTTGTTGTAAATCACGAGAGGAAGCTGCTGGTTGCCGTTGTCGAGCACGACGCTGAACCCATGCTCCGCGGCGTAGGCGTCAAGTGTCTCGGCAAACTTCCCGGCCACAGCGCCGAAGGTCTGCTGCATATCCTGCTGGAAGTCGGCCTGCGCATCATCCCCGGTCCGCTTTAGTTCCTTCTGCTTGCTATCGAGAAGCTTGGCTTTGGTTGCGCGGTCGGTATCGGTCATCGTCGCGGCCTGGGCCTGGAGATCCTTTTGCAGACCGGCGATCTCGTCGCTCAGCGTCTTGATCTGCTGGCGTTTTGGGTCATACTTTTTCTGGAGGTCGGCGAAGCGGCGCTGGAAGTCGTTGGTTTGAGCAACCGCTTCCTGGAAGCTGATCACGGCGATCTTTGGCGGTCCAGCAGGTACCTGCGCAGCCGGCGCAGCGGCGGAGACGGCGTTCGATTGAGCGGCGGCATTGAGCGCGAGGCAAGAGGCCAGCGCGGCTACGGTTATGAGAGTGTGTTTCATTTAAATCCAATACTCCTTGAAATCCCTGGAAGGCGGTTCTGCAACCAATGCGGCGCAATCACGAGCCTGTGCCTCCTGAGCAACCTTCATTCGTCTTTTTCGTTGGAGGCTCCGCGACGGTTGAAGCAGAGGCAAAAAGACGCGGACGGAGACGTCAGCAGGAACTGCAACGATTATATGAGGGGCGGAGAGGGGGGTCAAACAGCATGGAACAGGGATCAGGGACAAGCGAATAGAGAGTAGCAAATGAGAAGGCCGCTCGATTGAGCGGCCTTCGTAAATGATGGTTGCGTTTGGAATTAGAAAGTAGTGGAGACGCTGAGGCGGAAGGTCTTACGCGGTTCGCGGAAGAGATTCTGCGCGCCGTAGGCCTGGATTGTCTGCTCGTAGGTGTAGTCGCCTGCGCCACCGGGGGGGAACATATCGCGGGTAATCAGCTGCGCCGTGCAGCTCTGCACCTTGGCTCCGAGGTTTACGTCGTTGCAATAGGGACGTTCGTAGAGGCGAAGCGGGTTGTACGCGTAGTAAAGGCGGAAAGGCGCATTGATGATTGGCATGATGATGGATAGCTCGCCGCCCACCGACATGCGCGGAACAACGTTTGTGCCAGCGACGGGGCGAATGTCGCGCTGGAATCCCACCTGCGAACCCGGTATGCCACCCTGGCAGGAGCCATTGTTGTAAACCGGGCAGCCATAGAGGGGAGCGGTGAGGGATGCAAAGCCCTCGGGGCTCTGCTTGAGCTGGCCGTGGTTGGTGACGAGGTCGAGGCCGAAATCATCGAAGAAAGAAAACATCGCGGAGCCGACGATGGGAATGCGGTACTCGAGATTGCTGAGGAAGCTGGTGTCGCCTCCGATTGAGACGATTCCGTATACCGGGATCGGAACTGCGATGCACTGGTTTAGCTGAGGATTGTTGGGATCGCGCGGTACGCAGGAATTGTCGGGATTGGTTAGCTGGACAGTCTGGCGTGTAGGCACGTAACCGTAGGGTGTCGCGCTACGCACGTCGAAGCCGCGCAGTTCCGATTCGCCGCCAGCGTAGAAACGGTTATTCGGAGGAGCCACATCACCGCCGTATCCCTGGATATAGCCGAGCTGAGACTTGAAGGCGAGTACGTTATGGCCATTGGGATTGAACTTGAGGTAGTGCATGGAGCGGTAGGTCCTGAGCGAAACCAGGGGCGAGAAGTAGCGCACATTGCCCCAGATGCCGGCCACCTGAAATGCCGCCGTAAACTCCTTGCCAGTGCGCGGCCGTACGGGATTGTTGACTGTGTTGTAGGTATAGGTGAAGGAAGCAAGGCTGGTGACGATGCCTTCCAGCGCATTCGAGCCCTGGATGCCGGACCGGAAGCTGATGGTCTGGAAGTAGGTCTGCGAAGCCGTGCTGAATGCAGTGATGTTGGCGCGAGACAGTGAATAAGTGAAGCCCACGCGCTGGAATGCATGACGGCGCAGGGGGTAGTTCACTGAGAAGTTCAAACCGGTGGAGGCCTGATTGTAGTTCTGAGTGAGCGACTGTTGCGCGGCGCTCAGGTTGAGGGCGGTGCCAGAGCTCGTCTGATAGGACTTGGCCGCGTTGAAGTCGGACTTGTTGTTGTAGATCTGGAAGCCGAGACCAAGAGGGCGGTTGTGGAAATAGGGCTGTGTGAAGCCGAAGAGGAACTGTCGACTCACATTACCGATGTTGCCTTGAACGCTGAGGGTCTCGCCCAGGCCGAGGAAGTTGTTGGTCTGGTAATTGATGCCGAGAAAGGCGCCTGAGAGTCCGCTGACGCCGCCGTTCAGACCAATGGAGTTCTTGCCTTTTTCCTTGACCTTGAGGAGCAGGTCGACGGTGCCGGCTTCGGCGTTCTGGTGCGCCTCGGAGTCCTGATCGACCTTGAGAGCCTCAAAATATTCAAGCTGATTGAGGCGCAGAAGGCTGTACTCCCAAAGCTGGGAGTTGTAGACCTGGCCTTCGTCGAGGAGTAACTCGCGGCGGATCACGCGGTCGCGGGTGATGACGTTGCCTTGAAACTCGATTCGCGAGACATAGAACTGCTTGCCTTCGTCGATATCGATCTGAAAGGAGACCGTCTTCTTCTGTTCGTCGTAGACGGGCTTGGGAATGGCGCCAAAGTTGATATAGCCGAGCGTGCCGTATGCCTTCTTCAGGTTTTCGAGGCCCTTGCCGATGAGAGTGGCGTTAAACCAGTCGCCATCCTTGATCGCAAACGTGGCGCGCAGCGCCTTGGTGTTGTTGAGGTGGACATTGCCGGTGAAGGTGATGGAACCGAGCTTGTAGCGCGCACCCTCTTCAATGGGCATCAGAATATCGATGCGCTTGCCGCGCTTGGGCCGGAAGGTGAGGAAACTCAGTCCGCCTTCGTCGCGAATCTGGGTGCGGGGCGTTTCGACCGCGGCGTTGGCGTAGCCCTTGTCGCGATAGGCGAAGCGAACGCGCTCAGTATCTTCGTCGAGTTTGGCTGCGTCGAAGGTGCGGGCAAAAAGATTCTCAAGGAACAAAGAATACGGTATGCCGACAGGCTTCAGGTTCTTCATGGAGCGGCGCAGGATAAGGCTGCTGATGTGCTCGTTGCCGACGAACTTGATCTGGCCGACTTTGACCGTCGGACCTTCCTTGATGCTGAAGTTGATTTGCACCGAGGCTGGGGGGATCATCTTGACGTCCGCCTTGATGGTGGCGAACTGGTGTCCATGTTCGGCCAGCAGTTCCGCGAGAACGTTCTTGGCTCGCATCACCTTGGTGGGATCGTACTGGCCTTCCACCGAGAGGCCAACCTTCTCCTTCTTGAAGCGGTCAAGAATATCGGAGGTCGAGACGGAGCTGTTGCCCTTGTAGTTGATCTCGCGAATAGTAGGACGTTCGCGGACGTAGACGTTGAGGATGATGCCCTTCTCCGTATCCTCGCGCTCGATCCGGAGGTCTTCGAAGTAGCCCGTGTTCCAGAGGGAGTTGAAGTCGCGCTCGATCGAAACGGAGTCATAGGTGTCGCCGGGATGAGTGAACATGCGGGCGAGAATGGTCTCCTTGGGGATACGGCGGTTGCCGATGACCCGGATGGACTCAATGGTCTGCGATTGCTGGGACAGGGCTGTACCGGCAGAGAAGACAAGCACGAACAAAAGAAAAAGCCGCGAAATAATGGCAGAGATCCGCAAATTGCGGGCAATCACGTCGTGCTTGATGAGTACCCCACGGACCTGTCCGTCGGGGCCCCCTATCTTCACCGGGCTGGAATCCTGCGGCGAGCACAAGTACTGGTGCGGTCCAAGGTAAGGCTTCACGGGAAGAATATGCACACCCTCACTGCTTAAGTTCTGTTACAGCCTTTAGGAAAGATTGATTTTATCATCTCGAAGACGGTGTCTTCAGAGCGCAACAACCTCATCGGAACCACGGATGAAGCGCTCGGATCGGAAACCAAAACCTTCCCTAATTTTTCTGCCGCGCAAATCAGTACCCTGCGGACGAAAACCTGTCTGAGGGGTACCGCCTATCGCGTCATTCGGGACTCCGGGCACTTCGCTAACGAGTGACAGAACATGGATGGACGAAAACAGATCTACTATCGAATGCTCAACCTGGCCGTCAACCGCCTGCTCATTTGGGTCCTAGATCAGTTTACCGGACCGAAATGGCGGGAGCTAACGACGCTCCATGGACTGATACCTGTAAGCGGAGATTCCCTGCCCTAAATGACTGGATATGAACGAATGCACGATCCTTAGACGCAGGTGCGGGCAACATGACATCCTCAAAAGCGATGAGGATTGAGGAGAAAATGGCAGAAACCGCCGAGACCGTCTACGGTTTTTCAGTCGAGACACTGGAAGGGCGCGCGATGAGCCTGTCGGATTTCAGGGGCAAGGTGCTGCTGATTGTGAATACAGCGAGCCAATGCGGGTTTACGCCCCAGTATGCAGGACTGGAGTCGCTTTATCGGAGATACAAGGAGCGCGGATTGGAGGTGCTGGGATTTCCGTGCAACCAGTTTGGCTCGCAGGAGCCAGGAACGGCTGAGGAGATCGGCATCTTTTGCGAGCAGAACTATGAGGTGAGCTTTCCCATGTTCACCAAGATCGATGTGAACGGCGAAAGAACGCACCCGCTGTATCGGTTTATGAAAAAAGAAAAACCGGGACTGCTGGGGCCGCTGGGCGGCGGAGCGATCAAGTGGAACTTCACGAAGTTTCTGGTCGATCGAAGCGGAAGAGTGGTGGCGCGGTTTGCGTCAACCACCAAGCCGGAGAGTCTGACGAAAGATATTGAAAATCTGCTTGAGAGCAGATAGCGAGGCGGGGAGAGAAAGATGCGCAAGAATCTTCCGATGATCCTGATACGCGTAATTGTGGGATTGGTATTTCTGACGGAGGGGATTCTGAAGTTTGTGTATCCCGGCGAACTGGGCTGGGGACGATTCGCGCACATCGGGCTGCCTTTGCCGCACGTGCTTGCGCCGGTTGTGGGAGCGGTGGAGATTGCAGCAGGCGGAGCGCTGGTTTTGAATTTGTATGCCGGCGATGCAGCCTTATTGCTGCTGATCGTAATTCTGACCGCGATCTTCACGACCAAGGCGCCGATCCTGCTGGGGCATTCGCTGGGCAGGTTTGGGGCGCCGAAGCTGGAGCACTATGGATTGCTCAGTTTTATCCACGAGGCACGGACAGACCTCTGCATGGTGTTCGGGCTGGTGGCGATTCTGCTCGACAGCGGAATGAGCCTGCGATTGAGAGGACGCTAATGCAGAGCAGCCGATTGCGGATGTCGGGGCAGGTGGGGATCAGAAGCGGTCAGCCGTCGAAGCGGTAGGCGCTGATCCTCGCACCCATCGGCTCATCCGTGAAGATGCGCTTGCCTGCGGCTTCGCCTCCAGCGCCGGAAGCAACCATCAAAGGAATCAAATGCTCTTCGCGCGGATGGGAGTAAGCAGCGAATGGAGCTTCGCGCCAGTTGGAGAGCAGGGAGTTGCGTTCTGCGCCGGGCGACTCTACGGCGCTGGTGAGCCATGCGTCAAAAGCGTCGGCACGTCCCGGAGTCTCAGGGCGCATGTAACCGCGAAGGTTATGGAAACTCATGCCGCTGGCGACGATGAGCACTCCTTCGTCGCGGAGGGGCGCCAGGGCACGGCCGGCCGCAATGTGCAGCGCGGGATCGAGCGAGTGATCGAGCGACAGGGTGACAACCGGGACATCCGCCTGCGGGAACGCAACCTTGAGCGGAACGAAGACGCCGTGGTCGTAGCCGCGAGTCGGATCGGTCGCGGATAAGAGGCCAGCGTTCCTAAGCAGCTCAGCCACGCGAACAGCGAGCGCCGGATGGCCCGGCGCGGGCCAGGTGAGCTGATAGGTATGCGCCGGAAAGCCGGTGTAGTCGAAGATAAGTTGCGGCTTGTCGGCGGTGCTGACTGTGAAGGCAGGCTCTTCCCAGTGGCCGCTGATAACGAGCAGGGCTTTCGGTGGCACGGGGAGCGTTGCAGCAATTGACTCGAGAAAGCGCTGCGTGGCGTACCAGGTGTCAGCTGGGCCCCAGGTCCAATCCATGAAGAAGCAAGGCCCTCCGCCGTGAGGCAGAAAAATAGCTGGCTGACTTTCGGCGTTGGCGGGCATCGTGAATCTCCGGAATTCCCCGCCAAGTTACCGGCCGGGAATTCTCTGTTACAACAACTATCTGATGTGCGGGAGGCACGCGGAGATTCAGATGCCGCTAGAATGCCGGCTCGGCCAGCACATAAACGTAGACCAGCATGGCGACGCCAATCAGGGCAGGAATCAGGCCGCAAAGAAAGACCGGCTGCCCGTGTAGAAGGGCGTAAAGAAATATGGTCACGCCGATGCCGACACCCATATTGATGACGCCGCCGATCTTCAGGCCTTCGCGCGTCTTCAGGCTCGCCATGCGCGCTTGTTCGCGCATTAACTCGACCGCGGCGCTGCCGCCTTGTCCCGGTGCCTCGGCGATGCGACGGATCGTGTCGGCCTTGTAGAAAGCTTCCCGTTCCTTGCGGCGGTGATCCATCCAGACGCTTAGCGGGAGGAAGATACCGAAGAGAGCCACCGCGCCGACAGAGAGAAAGAGCCAGAGGCCGTAGTTCGCGAAAACATCGTTGTTGCCAAAGATCATTTGAAGTACCAGGTGTGTCATAAAATCCTCCTGCTTACCGAGAGCAGTTTCGATCCCATTCGTACAGTGGGACAGGACGGCGTGCTGGGCGGTTGCATTTTGTTTGGGGCCCAGATCTCCGTTAGCGTGAAACCCATCAAGTTGCTGGTGTGGCAGCCATCACATCTGGCTGTGACCGAACCGCCCACAAGATGAAAATCTGCGTATAGGTTGTACATGAGTTCTGTTGAGATTCTTCGTGATAAAGCGCCGTCCGCCCCGCGCCTTTTGAGCTTCGCGGGTAAGACCTGGCTCTTAACAGGTGGAGTGGTGGTGCTGATTGCCGCCATCGCGAAATTGCTGGTTCACCTTTACGCGAGCCGCCATTACGGATACTTCACTGACGAACTGTATTACCTGGCTTGCGCTCGGCACCTGGCGTGGGGGTACGTCGATCAGCCCCCGCTGATTGCTGCGATGACGTGGCTGGGCACCGTCCTTTGGGGAGAATCCCTGGCGGCCATTCGGTTCTTGCCAGCGTTGGCCGGGGTCGGGAAGATCCTGCTGACAGGGCTGATTGCGCGCGAACTGGGCGGCGGGCGATTCGCGCAGGGCCTGGCTGCGATTTCAGTTCTGCTGGCGCCGGGATTTCTCGGCATGGACAACCTGCTATCGATGAATGCGTATGAGCCGCTGTTCTGGCTGGGAAGCGCATACCTGGTGCTTCGGATTGTGAACGGAGAAAGCCCGAAGCTGTGGCTGGGCCTTGGAGTGCTGTCGGGTCTTGGCCTGCTCAACAAGCACTCGATGCTGATTTTCGGGTTTGGACTGGTTGTTGGGCTGCTTCTCACCCGCGAGCGCCGGTGCTTCCGGTCGCGGTGGTTCTGGCTGGGAATGCTGGTCGCGTTTCCTGTCTTTCTGCCAAATCTGATCTGGAATATCCAGAATCACTTTCCGTTTCTCGAGTTGCAGGCCAATATCCGGCGCGACGGGCGCAACGTGCAACTGGCGCCGTGGATGTTTTTCGTGGAGGAAACGCGCGCCATGCTGCCACTGTCGCTGCCGATTTGGCTTGGCGGCCTGTGGTTTTTCTTTGCGGCAGAGAAGGGCAAGGCGTTTCGAGTTCTGGGTTGGGCATGCCTGGTCACGTTTGCCGTTATCTACGTCTTCAACCCGCGTGTGTACTACATCTGGCCGGCGTTCCCGATCCTGTTTGCAGCGGGGAGCGTGCTGTGGGAGCAATGGCTGAGCGGGCCGAAGCTGCGTTGCGTTGGATGGGGCTACGTGGGGCTGATGGTGCTGATGAGCGCGGTGTTTGCTCCCATGCTGCTGCCGGTGTTGCCCGTCGAGACGTATCTGCGCTATGTAATGGTGCTTCACATGGAGCAGCCGGCAATTGAGAAGTGGCAACTTGGCCCGCTTCCGCAGATATACGCCTCGCAATTTGGCTGGGAAGAGATGGCCGCGGAAGTTGCGCGAGTGTGGGAGACCGTGCCGCCAGAGGAAAGAGACAAGACGGGCATCTTCGCGCAGAACTTCGGGCAGGCCGGTGCGATCGATCTGTTCGGAAAGAAGTACGGCTTGCCAGACGCCCTCAGCGGGCACCAGAACTACTTTCTGTGGGGACCGCGCGGGTATACGGGCGAAAGCATGATCGTGATCCAGGGGCGGCAGGAGCAGCTTGAGAAGCTCTATGCCTTTGTCGAGAAGCGCGGGCACGTGGATCATCCCTATTCAATGCCGCGTGAACATGGCGATGTGTTCTACTGCCGGGGTCTAAAGATGCCGCTCGCGCAGATCTGGCCAACGGTGAAGAACTGGCACTAAGCGAGAAATTGCAACCGGGCGCAGCTGACCCTTGTCCCACTATTAAGAGAGTGGTGGACTTGAATACGACTGCCCGGAACGTGAGTGCGGCGCGAGGCAATGAGGCCGACCTGGCCGATGTGGAGCGCGTGCTCGGCGGGGACGTGAACGCGTTCGAGGGCATAGTGCGCCGGTGGCAGGGTCCGCTGGTGAACATGGCATGGCGATACTGCCGCGATCGCGGGCGCGCGGAGGAGATGGCGCAGGAGGCGCTGGTGCGCGCGTGGCGCGGGCTGGCGCAGTGGCGGCGCGAGGGCAGTTTTTCGACGTGGCTGTTTGCGCTGGCGGCGAATGTGTTCCGGTCGGAGCTGAAGCGGTTTCCAACGCTCGATGTGCGGATCGAGGATGCGCCGGAGCCCGGTGGTTCCGCGACACAGCTAGATGAAATGGCGAAACGTCAAAGTTCGGATTTGGTCAGGCGAGCGGTGCTGGCCTTGCCGGTACGTTATCGCGAGCCGGTGATCCTGTTTTATTTTCACGAGATGGATGTGGGTGCCGCGGCGCGCATCATGGGGATGCCCGAGGGAACGGTAAAGGCAAGGCTGGCTAGAGCGCGGGCCCTTCTGAAAAAGCGGTTTCCGCATCTCGAAGATGAGCAGGCGGCGATGGAACTAGCGGAGAAGGAGGCGTGACGATGGAGTCCATGAAGAAGACGAACAACCTCGATGGGATTCTCGGTGCGGAAGAAGAACTGTCGCCTTCGTCAGGCTTTGTGTCGGCGGTGATGGAGCGGGTGCGCGAAGAGGCCGCGGCGCCGAAGCCGATTCCGTTTCCATGGAAGCGGGTGGTACCGGGTGCGGTGGTTGCGCTTGGCGGCGTGGCATGGATTGGCGTCGAGGCTGTGCGGCAAGGGATGAGGACCGGCGTACCGGATCTGCGCGTGCTGAGTGTGCTGCCGTCGCATCTACCGCCGAACATGACTGGGACGCTGGAAGACGCGGGCTGGGTGGCGGCGGCGCTGGGCATGTCCCTGCTGTCGTGGCTGCTGGCGCGTCGGATAATCGGGAGCAGCGGGCTGCTCTAACTACTACTCGATTGCGAATACGGCGTAGACGCTGGCTTCGCGGCTGACCTGGTGCGGCTCGATCGCAAGCGGCGGGGGCGGCGCCTCTGCATTTCTCATTGCCATGGCCATGACTGGCCTCGGGTACTGCGGCGCGGTCACCTGGTTGCTCACATAAATCAATGAGCCGAGGCGCACACCCATTCCCTTGGCCAGTACTTCTGCGTTTGCCTTGGAGCGTGCGGCAGCCTTGTCGAGTGCTTCGGTTTCGAGCGCCTTTTCGTCCTTCACTGTCCAGTCGATCTGGCCGCTGCTGGTGGCTCCGGCGTTGATCGCAACATCGAGGACCTCGGCGGCGCGTGCCGGCGGGACTTTGACAGTCCATTGCTGGTGGAGCGTGTATTTGCGCAGTTTGGTGGTCCAGTCGCGATCGAGGTACTGCGACTCGCTTCGGATCGCGGTCTCTTCGACTCCGGCCTGCTTGAGTGCGGCGATGATCGCATTGGAGGCGCGCGTTCCATCGGCATATGCCGACTTGGCGTCCTGCGGTTGCGTGACGAAGCCGATGTGCAAAATCGCCAGATCGGGCTCGACGGTAACGCTGTCGGTTGCACTGACCGTGAGCGTGCGATTGCTGGAGTCGACCTTGAGCTGAGGCTGGGTCGGTTGCTGTGCTGTTGCGGCGATAGTCCCGAGAAGAACTGCCGGAATGAGGAGAGCGAGTTTCATATTCAGCTCCTTATAGATCAACTGGGAGCGGGCGAAGTTCCGCTCTCTGGTTCAGGAACGTGCGCACTAACTTCTTGCGTGCTTTTCTCCAAACATGCGCAACTTGGCCAGGGTGGCGGCAGCCTCGCCGGAGTCGATGGCTTCGGCGCCGAGGGCCACGCCTTCTTTGAGATCGCCAGCAAGGTCTGCGGCCACGAGCATCGCAGCGGCGTTGAGCAAAACGATGTCGCGGCGCGCGCCTTTTATGCCGGTGAGCACGTCGTAGAGCAGGCTCTTGTTCATCTCGACGTCGCCGCCAATGAAGTCGGTGAGCGCCGCGCGCGGCAGGCCGGCCATTTCGGGGGTTATTCGCGCGGCCTTAATCGTCGGTTCGACGCCCGGCTCGCTTTCAATGATGCGCGCCACAACAGATTCGCCCGTGGTCGTGAGTTCATCAATACCATCTGACCCGTGTACGACAAAGGCGCGCTTCGATCCCAGGGCCTGCAGGGCGCGGCCGACGAGCAGAACGCGGCTGGGTGCGAGAACGCCGACAACCTGGATGCGGGCGTGCGCAGGATTGGTGAGCGGACCACAGAGATTCAAAATGGTGCGGAAACCGAGAGCGCGGCGCAGCGGCCCGAGCGTCTTGATCGCCGGGTGATAGAGAGGGGCGTAGAGGAACACGAAGCCTGTTTCACGCAGACATTCAACGGCGAGTTCCGGCGAGAGATCAATGGGAACGCCGAGAGCTTCGAGTACGTCGGCCGCTCCGCAGCGCGAGGTGACGGCGCGATTGCCGTGCTTGGCCACCTTGGCCCCGGCAGCGGCGGCAACGAGGGCAGCGCCGGAGGAGATGTTGAAGGTAAGTGGACCGCCGCCGCCGGTGCCGACGCAATCGACCAGTTCGGCGCGCTCCTCGTCGGTGAGCGGAACGGGAACCGACTGCTCGCGCATGACGTCGACGAAGCCTGCGAGTTCGGGAGCCTGCTCGCCACGCGTCGCCAAGACGGTGAGCAGGGCGGCAGTCTCAACGTCGGGGACTTCGCCTGCGAGGATCTGGCGGAGCACGCCCGCAGCCTGTTCGCGCGTGAGTTGTGCGCCGTCTTCGGCAAGAGGCTTGAGAAGGGTCTTCAGCGAATCCATATCTTCAATATGGTATTGCCGAGGTGCTCACCAACCGGGACCACGTATTCTTTCCGGTTGGGCGGCGATCCAAGCGCACATGCGATAGTGATTGTGCCTGGCGCATCGCGAACTAGAGTCGAATCGTTTGCGTACACTTTCAAGGTTGCCGTTAATGAAACTCGATGCAAAGCAAAGGGCGGTTCTGGTGCTCGCTGCGTCAGTGGCGATTGTGTCCGCATGGCAGGCGGATGAAACCGTGATGGCCCTGAAGTACTGGTTGGCAGTCAAACATGCGACTGCCACTGACTTTGTGGTGTCTGATTGGGCGACACGGTACACGTGGGGATCGGCCCTATTTACGCCCCTTTGGTTAGCTCTCAGCGTTTCGACGCTCTTCTTTTTCCGACGGCGGGACACGTTGGCTTTGTCTATTTTGGGAGCGTGCCTTATCGTCGCACCGGTGAGCTGCGCCTACGCACCTTCGCTCGATGCACAATCCAGCGGCTTCTTGGGACTGGAAGAATTGCCTTTTGCGGATTCGGAAAGAGCTGCGGATTTAAGGCACCTGGAACGGCTCGATGAACTTATCAGCCGCCGGGGTGAAAGCTTTGGCGAGTTTCCCACATCCACCGCGGAATTGAGCAACGCAGTGGGCGCTTTGGCCGTTGAGCTTTCACCGTACGAGCAGGCCGGGAGAAAACTCAGCTTCGACCTGAAGCTTGAATTGAATCAGGGCACGCCCTACTCCACGAACTCGGAAAGACCGGGAATAGTCTATTACGCGGTGAACCCGAGCGGCACTCAGTTTGTACTCACGATTTCCGGTCTAAACGCTCCAATCAGCAATCGCGCTTCGATGATGAAAGCTGGATCGTTTGTAGGTGGGAAGCAACCATGGGGCGGCCTTCTGGCCACTGAGGGAACTCTTCACCCGCGTTGAGTGCCAACCGTCGAAGCCAGAATCCCCGTTTGCGGGGCTGTCGTGCAGCAAGATAGTATTTGGGTACCGCGGGAACGATCGCGCTGACCGGCCTTTGTTGTTTTTCCAGAACTGATTCCCGAACATATCAGCGGACGTTGCGGTTCCTACCGACATGAAAATTCACGAGTATCAGGCAAAAGAAATCCTGGCGAAGTATGGCGTTGCCGTGCCCAAGGGCGAAATGGCGAATACGCCGGAAGAAGCGGCCGAAGTGGCCCGCGGACTATTCGCCGAGGGCGCCAATGGCGTGGTGGTGAAAGCGCAGATTCACGCAGGCGGCCGCGGCAAGGGCGGCGGCGTGAAGGTGGCGCGCAGTCGCGAAGAGGCCGAGACGCATGTAAAGAACATTCTCGGCATGCAGCTCATCACGCACCAGACTGGTCCGCAGGGGCAGAAGGTGCAGCGGCTGCTGATCGAGGAGACTGCGGCCATCGATCGCGAGCTCTATCTCGGCATCGTGCTCGATCGCGCGACAGGCAAGCTGGTGTTTATGGCTTCGCAGGCCGGCGGCATGGAGATTGAGGAGGTCGCGGCGAAGACTCCCGAGGCAATCTTCAAAGAGGCTATTGACCCGGCGGTGGGATTCGGCGCATGGCAGGCGCGCAAGCTGGCGTTTGCGCTGGGACTGAAGCCGACGCAGATCAATGCGGCTGTCGCGTTCTTGCAGAGCCTTTACAAGGCCTTCATGGATACGGACGCGTCGCTGGTGGAGATCAATCCCTTCATCACGACCAAGGACGACAAGCTCTTCGCGCTCGACGCGAAAATCACCTTCGACGACAACGCTCTGTTCCGGCATCCGGCGATCAAGGCTCTGCGCGATGTGGCCGAAGAGGATCCGCTGGAAGTGGAAGCAAGCAAGTACGCGCTGAACTACATCAAGCTCGATGGAACGATTGCCTGCATGGTGAATGGCGCGGGCCTGGCCATGGCGACGATGGACATCATTCAATACGCCGGCGGGTCGCCTGCAAACTTCCTGGATGTAGGCGGCGGCGCTACGCAGGAACAGATCGAGCACGCCTTTGGGATTCTGCTGTCAGACGCGAATGTGAAGGCGATCTTCATCAATATCTTCGGCGGCATTCTGCGCGTCGATCGGCTGGCGACGGGCGTGGTGGCGGCGGCGAAGAATTTGAACGTGAAGGTGCCGATTGTCCTGCGGCTCGAAGGAACGAACGTGGAAGAAGGCCGCAAGATTCTGAAGGACTCGGGATTGAACTTCCAGGTGGGCGCGACGATGAAGGAGGCTGCCGAAATGGTGGTGGCCGCCGCGAAAGGGGTGAGGTAATGGCGGTTTTGGTTGATAACGACACGCGGCTCATCGTACAGGGCATTACTGGAAAAGAAGGCACGTTTCACGCGCTCGGTTGCGCGGAGTATGGCACCAAGGTCGTGGGCGGTGTAACTCCGGGAAAGGGTGGAACGAAGCACGAAGGCTGGCCGGTGTTCAACACGGTGGCGGATGCGGTGACTGAGACGGGCGCGAATGCGACGATGATTTTTGTGCCACCGCCGTTCGCCGCCGATGCGATTCTCGAAGCCGAGGACGCGGGCATTCCGCTGATCGTGTGCATCACCGAGGGCATTCCCACGCTCGACATGGTGAAGGTTTGGGCGAAACTGAAGAACTCCGCGTCGCGACTGATCGGACCGAATTGCCCGGGCGTGATTTCACCGGGAAAAGCGAAGATCGGCATCATGCCGGGTCGTATCCACAAGGAAGGCTCGGTCGGCATCGTGTCGCGCTCCGGAACTCTCACCTACGAGGCCGTGCACCAGCTCACGCAGCGTGGCATCGGGCAGTCGACGGCAATCGGAATTGGTGGCGATCCCATTATCGGCACGACCCACATCGATGCACTTCGGCTGTTGAATGACGATCCTGAAACCGAGGCCATCATCATGATCGGCGAAATCGGCGGATCGGCTGAAGAAGCTGCGGCGGAATTTGTGAAGCAGCATGTGAAGAAGCCGGTAGTGGGATTCATCGCCGGGCAGACGGCACCTCCGGGGCGTCGCATGGGACACGCGGGCGCAATTATTTCTGGCGGGCAGGGAACCGCAAAGGACAAGATGAAAGCAATGACCGATGCGGGGATTCATGTTGTGGTGTCGCCGGCCGAGATCGGCGCGACGCTGGCGAAGGTGATTGGGAAGTAAGACAGCCGCTAGCTTCCAGCTCAAAAGCAAAAGGCCCACCGAGCGGTGGGCTTTGCTGTCGGACAGCCGCAAGATTATTCTCGTTGCGGAGAGACTCCCATGAAGGACATTAGAAACCCAGTCGAGCGAGCGGAAGAGTTCGCGGCAGGGCTGGGAATTCGTTTGCCGATATTGCTCGCGCCGATGGCAGGAGCGTGTCCGTCGTCTTTATCCATTGCTGTCGCGAATGCCGGCGGGATGGGCGCTTGCGGTGCATTGTTGATGAAGCCGGAAGAAATTGCGGCGTGGTGCGAGGAGTTTCGCCAACAGAGCTCGGGCGAGTTTCAGATCAACCTATGGATTCCCGGGCCGCCGCCGAAACGCGATGCGGAATTGGAGAGGCGGCAGCGAGAATATCTCGCTCAGTGGGGGCCGGCGGTGCCTGAGAGTGCGGCAGAAGGAGTGCTGCCGGGTTTCGATGCACAGTGCCAGGCGCTGCTCGACACGAAGCCCAAAGTGATTTCATCGATCATGGGGTTGTATGCAACATCCTTTGTCGCACAGATGAAGGCGCGCGGGATTTTATGGTGGGCGACGGCGACGACGGTGGCAGAGGCGAAGGCTGCGGAAGACGCAGGAGCCGATGCCATTATTGCGCAGGGATCTGAGGCCGGCGGCCATCGCGGAGCATTTGATGCGGCCGAAGCGGAACGGCGGATGGTAGGTTTGTTTGCGCTGTTGCCACAGGTAGTGGATGCAGTCTCGGTTCCGGTGATCGCTGCAGGTGGAATTGGGGATTCGCGCGGAGTTGCCGCTGCGCTGGTTTTGGGAGCGAGTGCGGCGATGATTGGCACGGGATTTCTGCGCTGTCCTGAAGCGAAATTGAATCGCGCCTGGGCGGATACCCTGAGCAAAACAGAAGCCGACGAAACAATGATTACGCGCGCGTTTACGGGGCGGCCGGGGCGGGGTGCGGCAAATAAATATGTGCGCGCGTCAGCGTCTGCGGATGCGCCTTCACCGGCATCGTATCCCCTGCAACGCGGCCTCACGCGTGCAATGCGCGAGGAGGCATCGAAGGCCGGCGACGCAGAGCGGATGCAAATGTGGGCGGGGCAGGCGGCGAAACTAGCGCGGAGTGAACCGGCGGGCGAGGTTGCAATCCAATTGTGGGAGGAGGCTTCGCGCCTCTTGTAGATCGCGAAGCCCCAGGAACTAGCTCATCACCAGATCCGGCATGGTTTTGCGCTGACCATCTTGTCGCTCGGTTTGCAACTGAAGCTCTTCGCGAACTCTGGAAGGTTTTGCAGGATGGAGTTGGTCCGGTACTCATCCGGAGCGTGCGGATTGGCTTGCGCCTGGCTGCGCAGTTGCTCTGGGCGTGTCTGCGTGCACCATTGCTGCGCGTAGGCAATCCAGAAGCGCTGTTCGGGCGTGTAGCCATCGGTCTTTGCAGTCATGTCGAGATGCGCGGCCTCGGCCTTGTCTTGCCACGCGATCCAGGCGAGCCACAGCCCACCGAGGTCGGCAAGATTTTCGCCGAGCGTAAGTTTGCCGTTCAGGTGAACGCCGGGAACCGCTTCAATGGCGTTGTACTGATCGACCATGCACTGCGCTTTTTGATTGAACTTTTCTTCGTCCTCTTTGGTCCACCACTCTTTGAGATTGCCGTCTTTATCAAACTGGCGGCCCTCGTCGTCGAAGCCATGCGTGAGTTCGTGGCCGATCGTTGAGCCCATGTCTCCATAATTTGCGGCGTCATCTTCCTTGTCGCTGAAGAAGGGCGGCTGAAAATATCCAGCGGGGAAATTGACGTTATTCTGCTGCGAACTGTAATAGGCGTTGACGGTGGGCGGGGACATGTACCACTCACCCTTGTCTACGGGTTTCCCGATTTTGGCCAGGCTGCGATTGAAGTTGAACACGCGCACACGTTGCTGGTTGCCGAGCGGATCGCCCCGCACGATGACGAGCTTTGAATAGTCTCGCCACTTGTCGGGATAGCCGATCTTGTTCATCACGGTCTTCAGCTTTTCTTTTGCCTGGACCTTCGTGGCAGGGCTCATCCAGTCAAGCGAGTCGATGTCCTTTTCCATTGCCTGCTCGATTGCGAGTGTCATCTCGAGGGCTTGTTGCTTTTCAGAAGGCGGGAAATATTTGGCGACGTAGACCTGGCCGAGAGCTTCGCCCATCTCGCGATCGACGCGGCTGGTGCATCGTTTCCAGCGCTCCTGCTGTTTTTCCGCACCGTTGAGGATATGCGCGTAGAAGTTCCATGACTCAGTCTCGAAGGCCTCAGGCATGCTGGTTCCCGCATAAGCATGAAGCAAATGCCAACGGAGGTAGGTCCTGATCTGGTCGATTGCCGTGTCGGCAACGAGCGCGTTGAACTCAGCCAGGAACTTCGGCTCCTCGTCGTTCGCCTTGCCGCTCGCGGGGGCATGAGCTGCCTCAACGTAGTCGGTCAGATTGAAGTGCGTGAGCACTTTTGTGAGCGCGGCAACATCGGTGGGGTGATTTAGGTTCTGCGGTTCACGCGTCTCGGTAATGGTGAGAGAGGCTTTGGCAAGGCGCGTCTCGATGGCCATCACAGTTTCCGCATCCTTGGCGGCCTGCGCCTCGGGTTCGCCGGCCAGCACGAACATCTTGCGGACATGATCGACATACTGCTTGCGTTGCTCGACGGATTTGGCGTCGGTACGGAAGTAGTAGTCACGTTCCGGCAGGCCGAGACCGCCCGCGCCGTAGAACGAGATGACCTGGTTGGCATCGGCAAAGTCCTGGTCGGCACTGAAATCGAAAAATGCATTCACGCCAATGGTGTGCAGATGGGCCAGCAGCACCGGTAGCTCATCGGTGGAGCGCAGCGCCGCGATGCGGTCGATTTCCGGCTTGATCGGCGCAAGGCCGAGCTGATTCACATTGGCCGTGTCCATGCAGCTTGCGTACTCATCGCCAATTTTTTGCTCGTTGGCCGTGCGATTGGGATCGGGCTTCGAGGTGTCTTCGAGAATCTGTTTCAGATGCAGCCGGTTCAGCTCATATAGCTCCGTGAAACGGCCGTACGCGGTCTGGTCTGGTGGCAGAGGATTGCGCTTGAACCAGCCGTTGCAACTGTAGTGATAAAAGTTTTCGCAGGGGTTGACCGACTTGTCGATCAGCGAGGTATCGAAGACGCGCAACTCGGGTGCGGCGGGCGTGGCCTGTGTTGCGTTCTGGCTGAAAGCGGGTGTGGCGGCAAGGAACGCAATGAAAGCAAGGCCGGAGGAAGAGAGTGCAGCGACGAACCGGGACATGGCGAAACTCTAGCAGATTGGGGTAGGGTTGGTCGCCAATTGTGACCAGTACAATAGTGGATGGGCTTAAGCCGATTTTGAGGAGCTATCGAGTGGCGCAACGCACTTTCAGCATTATCAAACCAGACGCGGTGAGCAAGGGCTATGCGGGGGCCATTCTGGCCGAGATTGAGAAGGCCGGATTCAAGCTGATTTCGATTCGGAAGCAGTCGATTTCGAAGCAGCAGGCACAGGGTTTCTATCACGTGCACGCGGCACGGCCGTTCTTCAACGACCTATGCGAGTTCATGTCTTCGGGTCCGATTTTTCTGATGGTGCTTGAAAAGGACAACGCGATCGCCGATTTGCGCAAGCTGATGGGCGCGACCAATCCGGCCAATGCCGAAGAGGGAACGATCCGCAAGAGGTTCGCGGAATCGATCCAGGCGAATGCAATTCACGGATCAGATGCGGAAGAGACGGCGACGTTCGAGATCGGCTATTGGTTCGCAGGGTACGAGCTGATTTAGGCAGCGATGCTGGACTTGTTCCAGCCTTAGCCGAAGAGATTCTCGATCTTCTCGCGAAGCTCGGCGATTTCGCGTTGCAACTGCGCAACCGTCGACTCCAGTTTCGCAATGCGATCGTCTTGCTCGGGTGTCGTGGCAGCAATCATTTGAGCGGACGCTGCGGTTGCTGGCATTTGAATCGATTCGACCGGACCGGAAAGCAGATGCGCATAACGCGCTTCCTTGGTGCCGGGTTGGCGCGGAAGTACGGTGACCAGCGAAGGATCGCGCTCCGTCAGCTTTTGCAGGCCGGCAAGCACGTCGCCGATCTCTTCAAAGCGGTGCATGCGCTCTGTGCGGCCACGGAGTTCGCCAGGCGTCTGCGGGCCGCGTAGCAACAGGACGCAGATCAATGCTGTTTCGGCGCGGCTGAAATTAAAGGCCTCGCCAAGCCAGTGCTCGTATTTCGTGACGCGGCCATCGGCGGAGCGGGCGCGACCAGCGAGTCCCTTGTTTTCGAGGCCATGGAGTGCTTGGCGCGTGTCATCTTCGTCGAGGTCCATCACCGGCTCGCGATTTGAGCGCTGATTGCATGCATTGATAAGCGCGTTGAGCGTGAGCGGATAGTAATCGGGCGTGGTGATTTCCTTTTCGACGAGTGCGCCCAGGGCGCGGGCTTCGGCGGCGGAGAGCTTGATGGGCTCAGTAACCATGGGTCTATTGTGACATCTGGGTTTGCACTATTTGCCGTTGTTGCGTGATCGCTTTAGAAATTGTGCAGCCTCGGTTCCTTGCTTTCTTGCTCATGCTTCGCATGGATGCGACACCCAGGATATTTCTTGAGTTGACTTGACTACGCCAGTTCTTCCTTGGGCCTCCGGCTGCTCGTGAGCAGGAAGTAGACCACCGGGGTGACGACGAGGCTAAGCACCATGGAAATTGCCAGCCCGCCGATGACGGCGATGGCCAGCGGTTGCAGCATCTGCGAGCCGGCGCCGAGTGCGAAGGCCAGCGGCAACATGCCGCAGACCGCGGCGATTGCGGTCATCACAATTGGGCGCAATCGGCGTTGAGCAGCGTGCATCATGGCTTCGGCTGGAGAGACTCCTTCCGCACGGAATTTCTCGTCTGCATCGAGCAGCAGGATTCCGTTTTTTGCCACAATGCCGATGACCATGATCAAACCCATGAACGACGCCACGTTGAACGTCGTGCGCGTAATGAGCAGCGCGAGAATGACGCCGGAGATCGACAGAACCGAGGACGTGAGAATCGCGATGGGGGCAGGGAAGTTGTGGAATTCGGCAAGCAGGACGCCGAAGACCAGCGCGAGCGCCAGCAGGAGAACCTTCAACAAATCGTGGAACGACTTTTGCTGTTCCTCGTACGTTCCGCCGTAGGTGACGCGCACAGACGCAGGCAGTTGCAGACCTTCCACGGTTCGCTGCACTTTGGCGATTCCTGTTCCGAGGTCAGAGCCTTCAAGGCGACCGGTGACGACAACCATCCGCTGCAGATTTTCGCGGCGAATCTCGTTCTGCGGTGGAAGCTGCGTGATATCGGCGAGCGAGCCAAGCGTCGCGGTGTGGCCCGACGCGCTGTTGAACACAGTGTTCTGGATCGCATCGAGCGATTTGCGATGATCGTCGCTCAGGCGCACGCGGATGGTATAAGGACGGCCATTGGCAATCAACGGATCGTTCGCGGGCAATCCGTCGAGAATGGATGTCGCGTCTTCGGCAACCTCAGTGGGGGTAAAGCCGAGACGGGCAGCGACGTTTGGATTGACCTGGAAATTTGTTGCCGGTCCGCTGATCGTATTCTCGATTCCATCCTGCACGTCGACCACGCCGGGAATCTTGCCGATGGCGTCACCGACTCGCGGACCGAGTTGGGTCAGCAAGGCTTCGTCGTCAGAGAAAATCTTGATTTGGATCGGCTCGGGAGCATTTGATAAATCGCCGATCATATCCTGGAGCACCTGGATGAACTCGACATCGAGTGCGGGTTCGGTGGCTTTGACCTGCGAACGAACGTCATCCATGACCTCGTCAATGGCGCGACTGCGCTTTGCTTTGAGCTTGACGGTGAAGTCCCCCGTGTTGGCTTCGGTTACTGCAGCCAGTCCCATCTGCAGGCCAGTGCGGCGCGAGGTGCTTTCCACCTCAGGTGTGTCGTGCAAAATCCGCTCAACGTGCTGGAGCACACGGTTGGTCTCGCTGAGCGAACTGCCCGCGGGCATGATGTAGTCGAGGATGAACCCGCCTTCGTCCATCTCTGGCAGCCAATCGTAGCCGAGCGCCTTGTATCCGAAGTACGTGGCGATCACGAGCATGAGACATGCAAGGCCCAGCCACAATGGCTTGGCCAGCGACAAGTCGAGCACGCGGTGATGAACCTTGAGCACCTGGCCCATAAAGCGGCCGGCGGCGTGGTCCTTGTGTTCTGCAGCGCCGCGATTGCGCAGCAGAACAAGACTCAGGCCGGGCGTCCACGTGAGCGCCAGCATCAGCGAGGTCAACAGTGATGCGGCCATGGTGATGGCCAGCGCGCGGAAGAAGCTGCCAGTCACGCCGGTCACGGCGATAAGCGGCAGAAAAACGACGACCGGCGTGATGGTCGAGCCGATGAGCGGGACGGTGATTTCGCTGAGGGCCTTGCGCACGGCGCTGGCGCGAGGCTCGCCGTTGTCGCGATGCATCACGATGTTTTCAACCACGACGATAGCGTCGTCGATGACGAGTCCGATGGCAGCGGCGAGACCGCCGAGCGTCATCAGGTTGAAGCTTTGGCCGATGGCCCACAGCACGAGGATTGTGACGGCAACCGTAACCGGGATAACGAGTCCCGCGATCAGAGAGGAAGTCCAGTCGCGCAGGAAGAGGAAGAGGATGATGCAGGCGAGGATGAGTCCGATGAAGATGGCATCGCGCACGCTGGAGATGCTGTCGCGCACCAGCTGCGACTGGTCGTAGAAGGGTTCTAGCCTCACACCCTGCGGCAGTTTCTGGCGAAGTTGCGCGATCTCGGCGGAAACCGCATCGGCGACAGCGACTGTATTCGACGACGGTTGGCGCGCAATATTGATCAGGACGGCGTTCTTGCCGTTCGCGGTAACCGTTGTATAGATGGGCAGCATTGCGGGCTGAACACTCGCCACATCCGCCACGCGCACCGGTGCTCCGGCGGCAGTGGTTTTCACAACAAGCTGGCGGAGCCCTTCGGCGTCATGAACCTGTGCGCCAACAAGCCCGAGTATCAATTGATGATTGGCTTCGTAGAGGCCGGGTGAATCGACAATATTCGATGCCTGAATCGCGTTGACGAGATCGGTGACTGTTACGCCGTTTGCTGCGAGTTGCGCGAGATTAGGAGTTACTCCGAACTCCGGTACCTGTCCGCCTTGCACGGTGACAGTGCTGACGCCGAGTACGCGGTTCAATGGGGGCTTGAGATCGTAGGTCGCCAGTTCCCAAAGCTGAGTTTGCGGGACCGTCTCGGATGTGAGGCTGTAGCCGAGAATCGGAAAAGTGGCGAACGTGAGCCGGTTAGTCGTGAAGCGCGCGGTAGACGGCAGCGTCTGCTCGATTTTGGCAAGAGCCGCCTCTGTCAGTTGGAGCGCCTGATACATATCGGTGTTCCAGTCAAAGAAGAGACTCACTTCGGCCGTTCCGCGGCTGGTGGTGGAGCGCACGGTGACGAGACCAGGAACGGAGTTGACCGCGTCCTCGACGGGCCGTGTGATGGTGACTTCCATTTGCTCCACGGGCATGACGCCGTTGTCGATGCCGATAACCACGCGTGGGAAGCTCGTCTCAGGAAAGACCGAGATGGGCACCTCAAACGCAGCGTAAATGCCCGCGATGGTGAGTATCGCGGCGAAGAAAAAGATCGGCCGCGTGAAGTGCGTCAGCCAGAACGATTTCTCGTGCGCGATCGGCGCTGGGGTGGCGATCGACATCAGTCCTTGTCGCCTCCCTTGCCGGCTGAGGGCTTGGCGTCGTCCTCATCTTCAGCCTTGCCGACCTTCACCTTGGCGCCTTCATCCAATCCATAGGACCCAGAAGTGATGACCATATCGGCGGTCGTCAGACCCTTTGTGACCTCGACGTCGTCACCATCCTGAATGCCGAGCTCGATGGCTTTCTTGTGCGCTGCGCCATCTGCGCCGACGACCATTACGGATTTCGCTCCGTCCTGCGCAGTGAGGATCGACGAGACAGGAACTTTCAGCGCCTTCTCGACAGTCCTTGCGGTGATCGACACCTTGACCGGCGTTCCAACTTTCAGCGTGGCCTTCTTGTTGTCGGCCTTCAGCCAGATTTCGATTGTGGTGCTGCCGGGATCAAGCGCGGGACTGATCAGCGTCACCTTCGCATCGACTGGATCCTTGATGCCGGGAACGAGGAGGGTTGCATCGTCGCCGATCTTCATTTGCTGCGCGAGACTTTGCGCGATGTGCGCCTTGGCCAGCAGCGATGAAGTATCCATCACTGTGATCAGCGGTGCGCCGCCGGCTGGAGTCTCGCCGGCGTAGAGCGGGCGATCGGTAACGACGCCGTCGATGGGGCTCCGAATTTCAGAAAAGTTGACGAGAGCGGCGGCGCCATTGTATTTGCCTTCAGCTGATGTGAGCTGGCCCTTTGCTGACTTAAGCGCGGCCTCGTGGCTGACATGTCTCATGGACTCGAGATGTTTCGCCGCCGAGTCGTAAGCAGCCTGCGCCTGCACCAGCGCGGCCTGCGCGGTGTCCAGATCGCGGCCGGGAATCGCTCCCTCGGCGAAAAGCTGCTTGCGGCTGTTAACAATGCTGGCGTTCAGGTCGAGATTGGCCTTGGCCTGTGCGTAGTCCAACTCGGCCTTCTGAGCATCTTCGGGAACCTGCGCCTTGGTGGCCGTCGCGTAGGCTGCCTGCGCGGCTTCGTAAGAGCCTTTGTTGTCCTGCGCTGCGCCGATGAGGTCGCCGTTTTCAAGCACGGCGAGAAGCTCACCTTCCTTCACCTTCGCTCCACGCTGGACGTAGAACTTTTTCACCGGCGCGCTGATCTTTGGCACGATGGCGGCCTGTGCGAGCGGCGCGAAGATTGCGTCGGCGGTGATGTGGTCGGAAATTGCTCCCTGCTCAGGATGTTCGGCCTGAACCGTGATTTCCGGGGCAGGCGCTTCTTCTTTTTTGCAGCCCGCAGCCAGAAGGATGAAAAGGGCAGCGGCTGAAAACACACACGCATTCAGTCCGACGCGCCGACTCTGTCGGGCGGGGCGGTGGTCGTCGATTCGAATTTTTTCGTTCATGGGTTCACATGGTTCCGGTAAGGGTCTGCAATGCTGCGCGTGCTGCCTCGAAGCGGACACGTCCGTCTTCGCGGGCATTCTGCGCCGTAATGAATGCTGATTGTGCATCGACCACTTCAAGCACGGTGCCTTCGCCGCCGACATAACGTAGTCGAGTAAGGCGCAGGCTTTCTGCGGCCGTGGCCACGCTGGCCTCGAGCGAGGCAAGCTGATCTCGAGCGGCCTGCGCTTCGGCATAGGATTCGTCGAGTTGCGCAATGAGTCGACGCTGGGTTGCGGTGAGCGCCACCTTGGCCGCGTCGCGCTGGATCTCGCTCTGCTTCACCTTGTGCGCTGTGGCGAGCCAGTTCCATACCGGAATATCGAGCGTGACCATGGCGGAGTAGCCGAGGTTCTTAACGCCATCCGGGCCGTTCACTGCAAATTGTGGAGCGTCGATGCCGTAGGTGTAGTTGAGGCCGAGGCCGGGCAGATAGGCGCCGCGGGCTGCGAGAACGTCGGCATCGTTCAACCGCAGTGTGGCCAGCGCACTCTTGAGCTCGGCATTATTTTTAGCAGCAAACTGATTAACTTCGTCGCGCGACGCGAGAGGCGCTGGCACATCGGACACATTGATGCTGTAGGGCGTGCGCGGATCGGAGAAGAGCAGTACGGCAAGTTCGAGCCGCGCCTTGTCGGCATTGATCTTGGCGTCGGAGAACTCGCGGTCGCGCTGCTGCTGCTGAAGTTGCGCTTTCACGGTGTCGGCGTGCGCGGCCTCGCGCGCTTGTTCGCGCTGGCCGGTAAGCTTCACGAAGTCGTCGGCCTCGGCCTTGGCGCGCTGGGCAATGGTCAGTCTCTGATTGGCGGCTGCGAGTCCGTAATAGAGGCCGGTTACGGTGGAGACCAGCCCCCGGCGGGCAATTTCCAACTCGGCGGCGGCAACGGCCGCAGCCGCATCCGCGCGGCGAACGCCGGAGATCTGGGCAAGGCCGATGTCTTCGTTGACCACAGCCTGGCTGAAGTATTCGTGCACGGCATTGTTCGCGATGAAAATCGGCGATTGCGCGCTGACGCCCTGGCCTGTCTCGGCGATCACTCCATTGGGCTGCGTGTAGATAGCCTGATTGTGGTAGGTAACGCTGGGCAGCAACCCGGCGCGGGCAATGGAGCGATCGAGTCCGGCGACCTTGCCGTTGGCCACAGCAGCGGCGAAAGAAGGCTCGCTGGATTGCGCGCGTTTCAGCGCCTCGTCAAGGGTGATGAGGACCGGCTGCGGAGTCGTTGAGTCGGGCGGAGCTGCCTGGACCGTGGTTTGAGCCGTGGCTTGCGCGGTTCCGCGTTCGACGGTAAATCCGAATGTGACAAGTAGAAATGCCTCTAGCAGCACAGGCAAGCCAGCGCGGATCGAGCGGGAATTGAACTTGGATTCCATCGGCACAGGGAGACAGAATATCGGGTAAACCTTAATTTCACCTGAGGCTTAGATGAAGCTATTGGAGTAGAGGGCTAGATGTACGCCGGCGCGCATAAGATGTTTCTGCATGGAAACCACGAGAATTGCGGGTATTGAGGTATCGCGGGTGGGACTGGGCACTTGGGCCATCGGCGGCTCGGAGTGGGGCGCGGTGGCCGAGGACGCGGCGATTGCGACGTGTCTGAGTGCCGTCGAGCGCGGCATCAACCTCATCGATACGGCACCGATCTACGGCCGCGGACGAGCTGAAGAGATTGTCGGCAAGGTGATGCGGGCTCATGGACGGCGCGACGCCTTCTACATCGCAACCAAGGCCGGTCTTGAGTGGAAAGAGCGCGGCGTGTTTGCGAACTCCACTGCTGCTCGGCTGCGGCGCGAGCTTGAGGATAGCCTGCGCAGGCTCGGCACCGAGTACATCGACCTCTATCAGATCCATTGGCCGGATACTTTGATTCCGGTCGTGGAGGTCGCGGAACTGCTCGCGGGATTCCAGCGCGAAGGCAAGGTGAGGGCCCTCGGCGTCAGCAATTTCAGCGCAGCGCAGATGGAAGAATTTCGCCAAGTCGCTCCCCTGGCATCGGACCAGCCACCCTACAACATCTTCGAGCGAGAGATCGACCGTGAAACCTTGCCGTGGTGCGCGGCGAACGGAGTAGCTGTGCTGACGTACAGTTCGTTGTGCCGCAGCTTGCTGGGCGGCCGCGTGCATCGAGGCATGAAGTTTGACGCAGGCGATATTCGCGCTGTCGACCCCAAGTTCCAGGAGCCGCGGTTCAGTCAATATATAACGGCGGTCGAACGACTGGCAGCGCTGGCTCGCGAGAGTTTCGGAAAATCGATGGCGCAGCTGGCGGTGCGCTGGGTGCTTGACAGGCCCGGTTGCTCCGTCGCGCTATGGGGAGCCAAGCGCCCCGATCAACTCGACGCCGTTGCAGGCGTGATGGGATGGGAGCTGGATGCGGGAACGATGGTGGAGATCGATCGAATTGTCGCCGAATCTGTCACGGATCCGGTGGGGCCGGAGTATTTGACACCGCAAGTGCGCGAAGCTTGAGCGAAGCGGCCGTTCCCGCTGCGCAGAATTCCGCAAACGCAACCCGGCCCGTTCTGCGATACTAGTCCGTTATGCCAATTGCCGACCTGCAGCAGGCTGCACAGAAAATCGCTGGATTCCTTTCTTCCCTCAACAAGCTTGGCGGAATGCGCTTGAAATACCGCATTGTCGCGGGAGATGGCGCGCGCGATCCCCAGGGACTTGAAGCTCGGGAGATTTACGTAGAGCTGGGCGGGCCCGATGTGCCGCTGCTGACACAGCACAATGGCGAGCTGCTTCGGGCTCTCGAAACCATCGCGGCACAGATGCTGCGGCTCGAGCAACGTGAAAACGACCTGGTCAGCTTCGACGCGGGCAACTTCAAGGCGCTGCGCGCGCAAGAGTTGCGCATGTCGGCCGAAGTAGCTGCGGAGAAGGTGCGCAAGTCGGGCGTACCGTATGCGTTTCCGCCGCAGAACAGCCGCGAGCGCCGTCTGCTGCACATGGCATTCCGCGACCTGCCCGGCGTAGAGACGGCCAGTTCCGGCGAGGGGCAGGACCGGTTCCTCGTGGTCTTTCCCGAAGGCAAGACGAATTTGCCCGTGACACCGCCCATGAAGCCGCGTGGATTTGGCCCTGATCGGGGATCAGGACGCGAACGCGGACCCAGACGCGATCGCCGATAGAGTTTGACGACAACGTTGGTTGCGGTCCGAAACATCGCGACGCTGGTTTGCCAAACTATCAATCAATTAAGGCTGAAATTTCTTTTCTGACGATGTGCGCGCCATCGGTGCGTTTTGCGCGGAAGCGATTAAGTCCTGATCGATCAGGATGTGACTTCACGCTAGCTGTAAAGGTTCGTAACTGGTCTAAATTCAGGCGATCTTCGGTACTCTTGCGCAATTCGGCCAGTCTGCATCTAATCAAGAAAGCAGCTCACTAAATTATTGATTGCACTACTTTCCCTGATTGCCTTGTATTGCGCCAAATCCCATTTGGAAAGAGGACCATCATGTTTTCTTCAAACCTTTTTGCGCGTACAGGGCGCACGCCGGTGCTGGCGCTGTTGCTGACTGTGGCGCTTGCAGGATGCGAGTCAAAGCAGGACAAGGCAATAGACCAGGCAAAGAAGCAGGCAGTGGCAACAGGGCAGCCTCAGCAGGTTGTCAGCGTTGACAAGACCGGAACCACGACAACGACGGTGGTGCAGCCGCCTGCGAAAGGCCAAACGACGGAGGCAATGACAACCACCACCACGCCCCCGACGCCCGGTGCGCCAGTCCCGCCACCGCAGGATCCCAAGGTATACCCCGTTGGTGGCGATCCGAATCAGGCAACCGGGGACGATGGCAGCAAGCCCTCACCTGCTGGACCAGTGCACGTCACCATCGAGGCCGGAACCAGCCTGGCGATTCGTGTTGACCAGCGCATCAGCGTAAATACCAACCACGCGGGCGACACGTTCACGGGCGAAGTGGTGGAACCGGTGGCTGATCCCAATGGGAGCGTGATCGTCCCCAAGGGCACACAGGTGGCGGGCGTTATCGATGCAGCCCACAAGCGCGGCCACTTCAAAGGCGCGTCGGTGCTGGAACTGCGTCTGACATCGATGACGCTGAACGGAACGGAGTATCACCTGAGGACTGCCGATCTGACCCAGCGCAAGAAGGGCAAGGGCAAGCGTTCGGCAGCCATGATCGGCGGTGGCGCAGGCCTTGGCATGCTGATCGGCGGCATCGCCTCCGGCGGCACTGGCTTGCTGATTGGCGGACTTGCGGGTGGCGGTGCAGGTACCGCTGCTGCCGGACTGACCGGCAACCGCGATCTCGATATCCCGGCTGAAACCGTGGTGCACTTCAAGCTGGCGCAGGACCTCGTCGTACAGGGCTAAACGGCAGCCAGAAACAGCTTGCCAGCAGCGCGACCCCGCGGAACAATGCGGCAGAGGCAAATCCATGGCAGGCGAATTCATTCTGGGTGGGAGCGAGCTGGTCGCGTTTGCTCCCACCACCGATCCCGCAAAAGCACGTGCGTTTTATGAAGGCGTTCTCGGGCTGCGTCTGGTGGCCGATGAGAAACCCTTCGCGCTGGTCTTCGATGCCAACGGAACCATGCTGCGCGTGACAACAGTTCACGAGCTTCATCCGCATCCGTTCACAGTGCTGGGCTGGCATGTCGCGAATATTGAAGCGACCGTGGACCGGCTTGCCGCAGCCGGTGTCGAGTTCAACCGCTACAAGGGAATGAATGATGGTGATGCTCGCGGCATCTGGAATTCGCCCAGCGGCGCGCGTGTGGCATGGTTCAAGGACCCGGATGGGAATGTGCTGAGCGTAACGGAGTTTCCGGCTGCTTAGATTGAGGCCTCCCATGTCTCAGAATCGAGACATGGGGCACCCAGAAGTTTATGCAAAAGCAAAGGCCGCGCATCGCGCGGCCTTTCTGATCACTGATCACTGACCCCTGATAACTGCCTTTACCCGTTCAACATCTCCTGCAACTTGTTCAGCGTCCTGTGCAGGTCCTTGTCGGTGCGGCGTTGTTCGTCAATTTTGCCAATGGAGTGCATCACGGTGGTGTGGTGCTTGTTGCCAAACTGGCGGCCAATTTCGGGCAGGCTGGCTTCGGTCATCTGCTTGGCCAGGTACATCGCGATCTGGCGCGGCACCACGACGTTGCGCGAGTTGTTCTTCTGCTTCAGGTCGCTCACCTTCATGCCGAACTGCTCGGCCACGGCGCGCTGGATCGACTCGATGGTGATCTTGCGAACCTGCATGTCGATGAACTGCTTGAGGCACTGCTGTGTCGTCGCCAGCGTAATCTCGGTGCGGTTCAGGTTGCACCAGGCGACGAGGCGGGTCAAAGCTCCTTCAAGTTCGCGCACGTTGGTGCGGACGTTTGAAGCGATGAACAAAGCCACATCGGTGGGAAGCTGAACCTGATCGTTCTCCGCCTTCTTCTGCAGAATAGCGACCTTGGTTTCGAGATCGGGCGGCTGAATGTCTGCGATGAGGCCCCATTCGAATCGCGAGCGCAGCCGGTCTTCAATCTCGGCCAGTTCCTTGGGCGGACGGTCCGAAGCGATGACGATCTGCTTCATGCTCTCGTGCAAAGCGTTGAACGTATGGAAGAACTCTTCCTGCGTCCGCTCCTTCTGCGCGATGAACTGAATATCGTCGATCAGCAGCACGTCGACGGTGCGGAAGCGATCGCGGAAGCTGGTCATGCGATCGTTGCGCAGCGAAGTGATCATTTCGTTGGTGAATTTTTCCGCCGAGACATAGCAAATGCTTGCCGAAGGCTGACGCCGCTTCACTTCGTGGCCGATGGCGTGCATCAGGTGCGTCTTGCCCATTCCCACGCCGCCATAGAGGAAGAGCGGATTGTAGGCGCGCGACGGGCGCTCAGCGACGGCAAGTGAAGCCGCGCGAGCAAACTGATTGCCGTTTCCGATGACGAAGGCGTCGAAGGTGTATCGCGGATTCAGCTGTGCAGCGGTGGACCAGTCGAAGCGTGTCTGCTCAGGCGAGCGCGACGAAGGTGCCGTGGGT
Source organism: uncultured Acidobacteriaceae bacterium (assembly GCA_963738035.1). GTDB lineage: Bacteria > Acidobacteriota > Terriglobia > Terriglobales > Acidobacteriaceae > Telmatobacter. Next base: position 150,050 of record CAVTVB010000017.1, on the reverse strand, counting down.
GCATGCGCCGGCAGCGGACCGAAACCGCCATCCTTGCGCTGCGGCGGCATCGAGGGATCTTCTTCGACGGTGACAAATTGCACGTCGTCGAATTCCAGCGACTGCAGGTCGATGGCTTCCTGAATCAGGTCGCCGTACTTGTCACCGATGTGTTGGAACTCTTTGGAGGGAACGCGAACGAAAAGAATGCGGCCACTGGCGTGACTGAAGCGAGTCGGCTTGAGCCAGGTTTCAAACGACTGGCGGATGACCTTTTTTTCCAGGGCTGCGAGAATCTGCAGCCAGGGATTGAGAGCCGAAGCCGGCGAAATTGCGAATGCCATCGAGCTAATCCTTGCCGGCGCCACCTGTGTACTGCCGTGTGAAATTCAAACCGCGCGGTAGAGGCAATGGCTCACGCTGCGGATGAAGCCATTGCTCATCCACATTTGCCGACTGAGAACTGCCTGAGGGCCGTTGGTCTGCCTCGGAAAAACACTGCGAGGCACGGGTTGAAAATCACTCCGTGGGACGCTCGGAAACTTTCTTGAACGGTCCCGATGGTAGCACATTTGAGGTGCGTTGCAATCCCTCTTTCACATAACTTTTGGGAAGAGTCGAAAGGTTGCACCACGTACGGTGAAACACATCACTTGCGATCGAAATTTTCGCGCATCGATCCTGAAATCTTACTCAGTTATCGCTGTCATCGAGCTTCTGGTAAATTCGACCACCAAACTTCATCGCCGCGTTCATCGAAATTTCGGGCGTCTGCGTCTGACCATTCTAGTTCCGTCCCTCCCGAATAGGCTTCAGCGCGTCGGGCTGGCCGCATCCCGGCTCAAACCGGTCCGGCTGGCCTCAAAGCCCAACCTTCGATATACTTAATACTTGCCACTTAGGCGAAGATTTCAGACAGGAAACAGGAGCGCATTTTTATGCCAAAGCGCACATTTCAACCCAACCGGCGTCATCGCTCAAAGACGCACGGCTTTCGCTCACGTATGAAGACCAAGGCGGGAGCTGCTGTGCTGAGCCGTCGCCGTGCCGCAGGCCGCAAGCGCGTCTCAGTCAGCGCCGGCTTCCGCGACTAAGTCGTTCCCGCCGTTTTGTTTCGGCTGGAGCAGGTCCCAGAATCCTCTGGCCGAAATCCTTCCAGTTTCGCGATGAGCATTTCTTCAAAGCCTGAGACGCAAACCATTGCGCCAGTTGCGCGCGAGGTTCGCGCCTCTCTGGCTGGCGCGAGGCTGCGCCGGCACGCGGATTTTCAGCGCGTATACGCTGAAGGTCGGAAGCGCCGTTCTGCATCGATGAGCTGGTTCTTGGCGGCGCAGAGTGAGGCGGCTAGCCCGCGAGTCGGACTTACTGTCGGCAAGGTCCTAGGTCCAGCGCACGAGCGCAATCGGATCAAGCGGCGGCTTCGCGAGGTACTGCGGCGGCATGTCGACCAGTTGCCGGGCGGCTGCGACCTGATCCTTCATCCGCACCGAACGGTGCTGACGCTCGAATTCACGAAACTTGATGCCGAGATTGTGCGTATTCTCCAGCAGGCAAATGCTGAGCAGGCCCGTGCAAACGCGAATCACCCAATGCAATCCGGCAAGGCAGAGCCAGCTCGATGACACGCATCCTTCTCGCCATGCTCGAGTTCTACCGCCGCTGGCTGTCGCCGGCGGTGCACTCGCTTGGTGTCGGCGGCGGATGCCGTTTTGTGCCTACGTGCTCCGAATATGCTTCGATCGCTATTGCAACGCACGGTCCTTTTCGCGGCACATCACTCGCGGTCTGGCGCCTGTTACGCTGCCATCCGTTTTGCCGCGGGGGGCTCGATCCGGTACCAACCGCCACGAAGAGCAAAGACCGCTCTTCGGAAGCTCCGGGGTCGAATACAGGAGCTTCAGCTCATTTGCCGCACGAACCGTTAACATAGAAAGAGTGGCGGGCCTCCAGCACGCCATTCCTCAACGACAGGAAGTCACACTTGCCCGAAATTCGTAATCCCAACCTTGAGTCGCAGGGATCTCCCGGCGGCGGCACCGGCGGCGGAGACTTCCGCAGCCTGATCTTATTCACCTTTTTGGCCCTCGCGGCTGTGATGGTTTATCAGTATTTCCAGAAGCCGGCAGCAAATGCTCCGGCGAACCAGCCGCTCAGCAGCAGGCACAGCCACAAGCGGTTTCAACGCCAAATCCGAGCGGAGCAGCATCGAGCCCGGCGAGCGTACCCGGCCCGGTCGCTTCAGTAGGCGCCAGCGCTGAGACCACCACGACCATCGAGAACGAGAAGTTCCGGATCACCTTTACGAACAAGGGCGCACAGGTCCAGCGCTGGATCCTGAAGCACTACACCGACTCCAGCGGCAAGCCGTTAGATATGGTGCAGCAGGATGCCGCGAGCCGCTTCGGGTTGCCGCTCTCGCTCTACACTTACGAGAGCGAACTGACCACGCAGCTCAACACGGCACTCTACCAGGCGTCGGCAACGGGCCAGGTGCTGGCTCCGAATTCGGTCAGCTTTCACTACGCAGCCGGTGGGCTCGATGTTGAGAAGACCTTCACCTTCGATTCCAGCTATGCGATCGGCGCTCGCGTCAGCGTGAAGCGCAATGGCGCGCCCGTCCGCGCTCTTGTGGCCTGGCCCGCCGGACTCGGCGATATGGAGGAGTTCCTCACCGCCAACGGTAAGCGCACGACGTTCCTCGTGCCCACCCAGTCGATGTTTGGCTGGTCGATTGACGGTAAACAGGACACCGAGGCGTCCAAAAAGATTAGCGGCAACGCAACATTCGATCAGCCATACGAGTATGCGGCGATCATGGACTTGTATTTTGCCGCGGCGATGCTGCCTGACGTTCCCGCTCGCGCCACTGTAGTTACGCTCCACCACACCATCGACTTGCCTACCGACCTAAGCGATCCAAATAGTGCCAAGAAACCGGCAGACGTGATCGGCATGGCCATGGGCGACCAAAGCGGCGATACCCAACTGCGAATCTACGCTGGCCCCAAAGAGACCGATATTCTCAACTCCATCCGCGCAATGAGCGCTGATGGAAAGCCAACCGGCGAATCGCTTGCATCGATGATTCAGTACGGCTGGTGGGGCATTATTGCCAAGCCGCTGTATCTCGCACTGCGTGCCCTGCACAACATGATGGGCCCCGGAGCCAATAACTGGGGATGGGCCATCATCATCATCACCGTCATCTTCAACCTGGTGCTCTTGCCCACACGCATTTGGACCATGAAGTCTTCGCTGAAGATGATGCGTATTCAGCCCAGGCTTGACGGACTGAAGAAGAAGTACGCCAACCTCAAGATCAACGATCCCAAGCGCGCCGAGATGCAGGCCGAGCAGATGGCCATCATGAAGGAAGAAGGCGTGAACATGTACGGTGGCTGCCTTCCGCTGCTGCTGCAGATGCCTCTCTTCTTCGCCTACTATCGCGTGCTGCTGAATGCGGTGGAGTTGCGCCAGGCACACTGGTTCTGGCTCACCGATCTGTCGATGCCCGATCCGCTGCACCTCCTGCCGATTCTCATCATCGGCACCATGTTCCTGGTCCAGTTCATCACCCCGTCGCCGGGCATGGACCCGACGCAGCGGCGCATGATGGCCATCATGATGCCCGCTATCATGGGCTTCACGCTTTGGCACTTCGCCTCAGGTCTGGCGCTCTACTGGATCACCGGCAATATCATCAACCTCATAATGCAGGTGGCGATCAATCAGTCCAAGATCGGCAAGGAAATGCATGAGATCGCCTCACGCCGGGCCGCAAAGAAACTGGGTGCCGGCAAGGGCGGAAACGTCAATCAGAAGGTGATCCAGGGCCGGCGTTGAAGCTGTTCCTAACGGAGTAACTCTGGTGCCCCATCCGTGCGCAGTTTTCATCGCGCATGGGTGGGAGACCAACAACGCTTCAACCCGCAAGCGCAGCTCTCAGCGCCTCTTCAATCTTCGGCAAAGAAAACTGGAATCCGCTGGCCTGCAGTTTCTCAGGCTGCACGCGTGCGCTTGCCAGCAGCGCCTCATCGCCCATCTGGCCGAAGAGGGTGCGTACCGCGAAGGCAGGAACCGCCAAAAACGCAGGCCTGTGCAGTTGCTGTCCGAGTGCGCGCGTGAACTCCGCATTCGTCACCGGATTCGGGGCAGTCACATTTACAGGTCCGGCCAGCTTTATTTGCTCCAGCGCAAACAAGATCGCCGCGATCACGTCCGCCAAACTAACCCAGCTCATCCATTGCTTTCCGTTCCCAAGGCGCGCACCCAGCCCGAGACGGAACGGCGGCAACATCTGCTGCAACGCGCCGTGTCCCGGCCCCAGAACGACGCCGAATCGCGTGTGTACGACGCGTATCCCCGCCTGAACCGCCGGCTCAGCTGCGGCCTCCCATTGTCGGCAGAGATCGGCGAGAAAGCCCGAACCAGGTGACGACGATTCCGCCAGAATTTCATCGCCGCGATCGCCGTAGATCCCGACCGCGGAGGCGACCACAAACGTCTTCGGCGGAGTATGCAACGCAGCGAGCACTTTAGACAGCTTATGAGTGGAATTCACACGGCTGGCGATCATTTCCTTTCGATACGCGTCGGTCCAACGATGTGCTGCCACGCTAGCGCCGGAAAGGTGAATTGTGGCCTCAGCGCCCTCAAGCTGTGCCGGATTCTCAATGACCCTCTCCGCGCCTGGATTCCATTGGAGCTGTCCGTCGGTGGCTGGCCCTCGTCTCACCAATTGAAGGGTCGGAATCCCTCGCGTGGCGAGTGCCCGCTGCAGGGCGCTGCCGAGCATCCCCGATGCGCCGCTCAGGATGATTCGGCCAGAAAGGGCTGTGGAATCCATATTTACAGGATGGCCGTTCCTACAATGCGCGATGGATTTGACGCGTTTGCTCAGGGGACTTGAGTTTAGTACCATGGGAATAGGTTTTGATTGGGGCAAAATTGTGCTCCAAGGTCCCTGGAGGGGTGATGACAGAGGCAGCGGCTCGCAGCGAAGAAACACAAAAGTCGCAAGTTGACACCGAAACCACGGAAAAGTTCATCGCTGAAAAACACATCGGCGAACGCATCAAGCGGTTGCGGCTGAAGAAGTCGATGGGTTTGGTGGAACTGGGTAAACACACCGGTCTGTCGGCGAGCTTTCTGTCTCAGCTTGAAACCGGGCGGGTGGTTCCCACGCTCCGAAATCTTGCCCGCATCGCGATGGTCTTTTCCAAGGATCTTTCTTATTTTTTTGAAGCAGAACCGCAGTCGATGTTTCGCGTGCACCGCCGCAAAGAGCGCGTACGATTGCCGCAGACTGGTGTGGACGAGCCTACGTACTTCTTTGAGAGCCTCGGCTACATGGTGCCCGACCGGCACATGGATCCCTACTTTGCCGAATTCATACCTCTGGAGCGGACCAAAGAGCCGCGGGCGCACATGCATCCGGGCTACGAATTTCTTTATATCCTCGACGGCGAACTTGAACTGCACCACGGCGAGCACCACTGTACGCTGACGCCCGGCGACGCAGTTTACTTCGACTCGAGCACGCCTCACTCCTATGTATGCGCAGGTAAGAAACCGGCCGATGCACTGATCGTGACTATGCACCAACCGCCGGCGTCGCAGCCGGTCACCCTGTTGCGCTCTGGAAGCGGAGCATCGTTAGTGCAGCGCGCTGTCGCAGGTCGCGGCGTACTGGGCCAGCGCGAGCCATAAGCGTACAGGTTTTGTACAATTCGGGCGTTTAATTCACAACCTTATAACGCATTTGGGCGCTTTCTTTCGATTTCGCTCTTTATTCTGAAATAGCACTAGCCCATCTAGTCACTGTCAAAGATGTCTCCGCGAGTGTCGGTTCCTCGGATGGCGACTGACAGGAATACCCTCACTCGATTTACACATTTGCCACGCGAGGCGTGTTCCAGCGCACAGATTCTTGCGGGTCTACTCGGCTCTCCTTATCCGTAGGAGAGCCTCCTCATGTTTGTTCAATTGATCCGTAAGAGCTTCACGATGCTCGCGGTGTGCCTGCTGTGTCTCTGCTTGTTCTCTGTTGTTGCCGCTGCGCAGAGCACGACTCAAGGTGCCATCGCGGGTACGATTGTCGATGCCACCGGCGCTGTTGTTGCCGATGCAGCAGTCACCCTGCACAACGATGGAACAGGTGCTGACTTCAACGTGGTCTCTGACCCGAGCGGATACTTTAAAGTTCCGCTGGTTCCACCTGGCACTTATACCGTGACCATTTCCGCCAAGGGATTTGGCGTATACAGCGCGAAAGCAGTGCCGGTCACCGTTGGATCGATGACCCAATTGCACCCAGAGTTGAAGGCTGGATCTACGCAGGAAACCGTGGAGGTTTCCGGAGTGGCCCCGGTCATTCAGTTTCAATCGCCAGAAGTTTCATCGACATTGACGACGCAGGAAATCGTTAACCTCCCGCTGAACGGTGGCCGCTGGTCGAACCTGGCCTTGCTTACTCCGGGCGCGGCATCGGATTCCAATGGCTTCGGCCTGATCTCCTTCCGTGGAATCAGCCCCATCCTCAACAATGTTGAGATCGATGGTGCAGACAACAACCAGGCCTTCTTCTCTGAAGAGCGCGGCCGCACGCGCGCAGGCTACTCCACTTCGCAGATCTCCATCTCGGAGTTCCAGGTAAACACGGGCGTCTACTCCGCCGAGTACGGCCGGTCTGCCGGCGGCGTATTGAACGCCGTCACGAAGAGCGGCACGAACCAACTTCACGGCCAGGCATATTTCTACGATCGCGACAATGACTGGGGAGCGCTGAACCCGTTCACGACGATCACGACGGTCAACCTTCCTCCGGGCGGCGGCACACCGACATTTCCGAACAGCCCGTACGGACCCAAAGATTGGCGCAAACGCTGGGGATTCGGCGCCGGCGGAAAGCTGATCGAGAACAAGCTGTTCTGGTTTTATGCCTACGACCAGTTCAAGCGGAATTTCCCGGGCCTAGCAAAACCAGCAACTCCGTCTTCGTTCTTTAACCAGTGGGCCGACCTTACCTTGCCCAACGGAGCCTCCTGCACCAAGGTGACCACAACGAAGAGCGGCGTGACGACCGTCAACGCGAAGCTTACCGGAACCGGCACCGCGCCTGGTGATCTCGAAGCTTGTACCCTTGCATATCGCGCCTACGGCGGCAACTATGCAGCTGCGGCCGCGCAGTACGACCAGCTTTTGTACGGTTCGCAGGTTTCGTCCGTCACAGGCCTGAAGACAGTGGGATTGCTCGATGATCTCGGTCCCGTTCCGCGCACCGGCGACGAAGTGCTGAACACGCCGAAGGTCGACTGGCAGATTACGCCGACTGAGCACTTGAGCGCGCTCTATCACCGGCTGCGTTGGGACTCTCCCGGCGGCGTGCAGACACAGACCTCGAACAACTACGCGATCGACACGTTCGGCACCGACTACGTAAAGCTGGACTACGGTCTGGTGAAGCTCGACAGCATGTTCACCAACAGTCTCTCCAACGAACTTCGCGTGCAGTATGGCCACGAACTTGATTGGGAAGGTCAGCAGGCCTACAGCGATTTCACCAAGCAATCTCTCACCAACTCCACCGGAATCCCGATACAACTCGCGATCCAGGGCGGATCGAGCAACTATGGATTCACTGCTGGATCGCCGTACTATTCATTCCGCACTGCGTATCCAGATGAGAAGAAGTCGCAGATTGGCGATACCGCGATGTGGTCGCATCATGGCCACACGGTCAAGTTCGGTCTCGATATCCTTCGCAACGTCGATACGATCGACAACCTTTACCAGAGCAACGGCGTTTACACCTACCAGTACTTCGCCAACTTCTTCTCCGATATCCTAAGCCCGAATGGCGGCTGCGATAATACGCAGGCCGAGACAGGCATCTCGACGAATGGCGCATCCTATCCGTGCTACTACGGATTCACGCAGGGCTTCGGCACTCCGAAGTTCTCGCTGACCACGGTGGACTACGGCTTCTTCGTGCAGGACGACTGGAAGATGACGCCGCGGCTCACGGTGAACCTGGGTCTGCGGTACGACAAGGAAGCGATTCCTGCACCATTCGACGCGCTTGTCGCCTCATCGTTGTTGAACGTTTCAATCAATGGCAAGGGGCCCTACCCGAATGATGCAGCACAGATCACGAACCAGCCGTCGGACAACAATAACTTCGGACCACGCGTCGGCTTGTCGTGGGATCCGCGAGGCACTGGCAGGACGGTGGTTCACGTCGGCTACGGTCTTTACTACGGACGCATTCCCAACGGCATCGTGCTGAACGCTTATGAAGCTGCCGGCAGTCCGCTCGGCCAGTACACCATTCCATCGGTTCATGGCGCCTTGCCCAGCAGCACAGTGCCCACGTTCCCGAACATCATCGGAGCCGGCACGTTCCCGACGCCGAGTCTGGACTTCTTCGCGAAGAACTACCAGAATCCGCAGGTGAGTGAATTCGACCTCTCGCTCCAGCAAGAGCTGCCGAGGCGCACGTTCTTCTCACTGAGCTACATGGGAGCCCTGGGCAGGCAATTGCCGAACTTCCTCAACATCAATCTCAACCCGGCCACGACCTATCAGACCACGCTGACTGTCGCACCGAAAACCGCAGGAGGAACCTGCGGCCCGTTGGCCTGCGGAACGGCCATTACATCGACCGTCTACTCACAGAGCTACATCAACTCGCATTACGGCTTTGTGACCGAAGTTGCGAGCAACATCAACTCCAGCTACAACGGAATGATTGCCGAGTTGCAGAACCGCAGCAATAAGAACCTGCAGTTCGATGTGAACTACACCTGGTCGCATTCGCTCGATTACAACCAGAACCAAAGCACCTCTCCGACTTCCAATAACTGGTACGATCCGCTCGGCAACTCGAAGGCCAACTATGGCAACTCAAACTTCAACGTGCCCAACCGCCTCGTATCCTGGGTGATGTGGCAGTATCCCGGAAATTCTCACACCTGGACGCGGTTCATGACCGATGGCTGGCATGTGAACCCGGTCTTCCAGTGGCAGAATGGATTGCCCTATTCAGCAGCCGTCAGCGGCACCCAGGTTTCCATTGGCACGGCCAGCAACCAAAAAGCTGCCGGTTCGGGTATGACCGGATCGGGCAGCTCGGGTTATCTGTTACAACTCGGACGCAACACCTTCAAGCAGCCCAACACAACGGTTGTCGATTGCCGGATTCAAAAGGATCTTCGGGTTAGCGAGAGATTCAACTTCGAGTTGCTCGGAGAGATGTTTAACGTCCTTAATCACCAGAATGTGACCGGCGTGAACTCGACTGCCTACTCCATCAACTCCACTTCAAGTACTCTTGTCTATCAGCCGGCTACAGGCGCAGGTTATAACGCTTCCGGCTTTGGCACTGCAAATAACGCAGACTCCAACTTTGTGTACAGCCAGCGCCAGATTCAAGTGGGCGTGAAGCTGGACTTCTAACGACGTCGGCCGATTGAAACAGCAGCAATTCGGTCAGTACAACCAAAAACGCGGCAGCTTCGGCTGCCGCGTTTTGCTTTCGTACTCGGCACAACCGTGCTACTGCGGTTTTGCGGTTGGATTCGCTGGAGTGCCCGCAGCAGGCTTCGCCGCAGTGCCCGGAGTCGTGGTGCCGGAAGTGGCAGTGCTCGGAGTCGTAGTCTTTGCGGGGGCCTTCTTCTTTTTCACCGGTGCCGGTGGAGCGGGACATTTGGGAGCAGGTGGCGGCGTTGAAGCAGCTTTCAGCGACGCAGCCTGCGTCTGCACCGTGGTACGCAGTTCCACCATCTGCTTCTCCTGCACTGATGCGATCTGCTGAATCTGGTTTCCAAATGTGACGCGCGCCTTTTCAAGATCCGCCAGCGCTTGCTGCAATTGGCCCACCTGGTCCCCGGGAGCCGAGACGCGGGAGGCTTCGACCACGTGCACCAGCACGTTATACAGTGCGTCCACGTTGACCGAGATCGGAAGCACCTTGGTTAACGTCCCGGGCGCCGCGTCTCCTTCGATAATCAATTGCGGCATGGTTCCGTGCATATAGCGTTGAATCGCATCGATGTTCTTTCCTGCTTCATCTCGCACGCTGCCCTTCTTCCACTTGTCCAGGTTCACCGCACCCACGGTTTGCAGCACTTCCTGAAGGGCGGGTTTCAGAATGTCGGATGGCGGAACAGGAGTGAAAACGTTGCTCGTTGGACTGGTTACAGACGCCGCCGGGTCGCCGACCACCGTTTGAGCGGCACAAATAAACATCGGCGAAAATACGGTGGTGACGAAGATGGCTTTACAAATGTTCATGGGGAATTTGCCTTCCTGACGAATAGCGGTGGTGCGCAGGCCATTTGGGATAGACGGCTGAAACGACCGGTTCGTTCGCCGGGCTCGAAGTCGTCCATTCAGTATCGCCAATCCCTCTCGCATAGAACAAGTTGAGCATGCGTACCTGACTTCGATCGTTCGCGATTGCAAGGCAACGGTTGCCGCCACCACGCCATCTAGAGACGCAGTGCACTTGCAGCGTAAAGCTACCTCCGGATTAACGGTTCGATGCGGGCGATACGTTGCCGCGTTGGCTTGTGCGGTAGGTCTCCTTTCCACCGCGGAGGCCGTTCGCGTACGTCACCTCGAGGGCACGCTGCACGGCTTCCTGGCGCTGACCACGGAGCAGGGCCAGGTTCTTGCTGCTGGCGACCTTATCGAAACCGTGCGCGGCGACCGAGTAACATCTCATCTGACCTTCCACTTCAAAGATGGCTCGCTCGACGACGAAACCACCGTATATACGCAGCGCGGCGTCTTCCGCCTCATTTCTGATCACCACATTCAGCGCGGCCCTTACTTCCCACACCCGATCGACATGATGATTGACGTTGCAAAAGGGGTCGTTGTGACACGGTCACCAGGCAAAGACGGCAAAGATGAGACCGCCACCGACCGCCTCAAGCTGCCAGCCGACCTCTGCAACGGCTTGGTCATACCTGTTATCAAGAACATCTCGCCCGATGCGGGCGAAACCAAGGTGTCCATGATCGTCTCCACACCCAAGCCTCGTTTGGTGACGCTGAACATAATGCCGCAGGCTCCGGGAACCTTCTTTCTTGCAGGCATGCCCCGCAAGGCAACGGTCTACGAAATCAAAATCGAGTTAGGCGGAGTGGCTGGCATCATTGCGCCGGTGATCGGCAAGCAGCCCCCGAATATTTCTATTGAGATCTTCCGAAGCGAGTTGCCTGCATTTTTACGAGAAACCGGTCCGCTCTTTGAAGGTGGTGAGGCGCTAACCATCTCCCTGATCGGACCGACATGGTCAGCAGCAGCTCGCGAACAGCCGACAAAATAATCAGCCGCTACGATAATTCCGGGATCGCAGCGAAGTGATCCGCGACCTCAAGCCAGTTATTCACGCGCACGAATCCTGTAGCTGTCAGATTGTGCGGCGCCGAGTAAAGCAGTCCCTGTCCTTCAAAGCGCAACAGGTTCTTCGGCAGGTCGTCGATCAGGTAATCGGCGCGCAGAATGCTTTTGTCTCCGCAAAAGACGTAATGCGTGGGCGGAATGAAAGGGAAATGCCGTTGCAGCCATCGATACTTTGGCCCCAGCGAGTTGGGAACCGCCATCGCCTGCGTCGCGATGAAGAGTTCAAATCTCGACGAAAGCTTTTTCAAGACCTCCTGCGAGTCTGGCATCAGCGGGAGATCTTCGAAGAAGTCCTCTGCATCCAGAAAGGCGCGCAGCTCCTTCTGACGATCCTGCGGCGTAATCTCCCACAAGCCCTTGCCTGCCAGGTCATCGACGGTCACATCCTCCTCAAAGGCCTGGTTATAGCGGCGAAGATGCTCGGCCAGAGTGTCGGCCATCACCTCGTCCATGTCGACGCAGACGCGCTTCAATTCCTGCCCCCAAGATTTCTGTTGCGGAGTTGTCGGACCCTTGCGCCCGTTAAGCGCCCGCCTGCCGCGGCTTGCGGATCGCTCGCCCAGCTTCGGCTGCGGGTTCCGGTTGAGGTGTCTTCGGTGCCGGTACCATGGCCGGATCCCAGTAGAGCAGGCGGCCGCAACTATCACAATTCAGCAGTTCGCCTTCGCGCAGCTGGTTCCACACCTGTGGGCGCACTCCCATGCGGCAACTCATGCACTGCTGGTTATCGGCGCGGGCAATTCCGGTGCCGCGTTGCGAAGCGATCCGATCAAAGCGAGCCAGCAATTCGGGCGGAATCTCGGCGCGAAGCGCCTCGCGCTCAGCAGCGAGTGCGGCCTGTTGGCCGGCCAGTTCAGTCTGGCTGGCGGCAACGCGTTCCTTCGTCTTGTCCAGGGCTGCTGCCAGCTCTTCCACTTGCGCCCGGGCTTTGGCGAGCGTCACTTCCTGAGCTTCGGTGCGCTCCAGACTGGCAAATTCCTCATCGTCCAGACGGTCAATCTCTGCCTGGGCAAACTGCACCTCGTGCTCAATGGCTGAAGCCTGTGCCGGGGTGGTCACGCTGTCCTGCTGGGCCTTATAGCGGTCGACCTTTTGCCGGTGTGCTGCAACCTCGCGCTCCAGCTTCGTGCGCAGCGAGTCCTCGCGATTCAGCGCGTCAGACGTGGCAGCCGTCTTCGCCTGCATCGCCGCCAGAGCGGACTCGGCTTCCTTGATCTGGGCGGGCAGCGCCTTGGCAACTTGCACCAGTCGGCTCCGTTCCACTTCCACGGTTTGCAGCTTCACCAGGTTCTCAATATTGGCTTGCATCGCTGCCAAGCAGTTTAGTTCATCGCCCGTCTAATCAGAAAATGCAAGCGCAGATCGAACGGAAGGCATCCAACGCATCAGATGGAGATTGCAGAAGCCAGGATTACGCGCGGACGCATACCCCGCTGGCCGTTTTGGGCGGGCGGAGTCATTCTTGCGCTCATCGCGACGGTTGCCATCTTTATTGGCATCGCAGCGCACCGGGCGGAGCCGTTTGTGCGCCAGCAGGTAGTCCAGGCCTTGTCTGATCGCTTTCACGCGCGCGTCGAGCTCGATAGCTTCCATCTCAAGCTTGGAAACACCCTGCGCGGCGAGTGGGGCATCTGGGGCGAAGGGAAAGGCCTGCGCATCTGGCCCCCGGCCGATGTTGAGGGAGTTCATGTTCCTGAACCAAATCCGCCGATCCAGCCCCTCATCCGGCTCGATGAATTTCACTTTCACGCGCCGCTGCGTTATCCCTCCGGACAGCCCATCCACATCACGCAGATTCGCCTCAAGGGCCTCGACATTCGATTCCCTCCGCGCTCGCACATGCAGCGGGCATTCGAGTCTCAACGCGGGAATGCCACTCCGATGCCATCGAATGCTGTCAAAGTCAGCTTCGTGATTGACGCTGTCGAGTGTACTGACGCTCGATTCGCCCTCGAAACCGACAAGCCAAACAAGCTGCCGCTGGAATTCGTCATCCATCAATTCCGGGTCAAGAATGTCCGTTCGGGTGCGCCCATCATCTTCGACGCGCAGCTTGAAAATCCCAAACCGCCAGGTGCGATCCATACCACCGGCAGTTTTGGTCCATGGGTTGTTTCGGATCCCGGCAGCACACCGGTTCGAGGCGACTACACCTTTAACCATGCCGATCTGTCAGTCTTCACCGGCATTGGCGGCATTCTCAATTCGACCGGCCGCTATCAGGGGCCCTTGCGCGAACTCACCGTCGACGGGCAAACCGACACGCCTGACTTCCAGCTCTCGCGCTTCGGCCACACTATGCCTCTGCATACCACCTTTCATGCGCGCGTCGATGGAACAAACGGCGATACGTGGCTCGAGCCCGTGGATGCCACCCTTGGAGGCTCCCACTTTACGGCGAAGGGCCAGGTTGTTCGTGTACTGAAGACCGGCGACGACGGGCGGCTCCACAGCATCGGCCACGACATTGCGCTGATGGTGAACGTCGACCGCGCGCGGATCGAAGACTTCCTGCGCCTTTCCACCGATTCGCCAAACCCGATTATCGACGGCGGCGTCGGCGTGCAGGCGAATCTCCATATCGCGCCCGGAAAGATGCCGGTGAGCCAGCGTATCGCGATCAAGGGTCATTTCGTGCTGGATCAGGCTGAATTCGCAAGCCTGCAGGTGCAAAAGCGCATTCGCGAATTGAGTTTGCGCGGACAGGGGAGACTCGATCAGTTGAAGTCCGCTGAAGATGAAAAGATCAAGTCGCACGTTGAGGGCGATTTCGCCCTCGTTGCGGGTGTGCTTACACTTCCCTCGGTTCTCTACTCGGTTCCAGGCGCCGACATTCATCTGCACGGCACCTATTACACCAAAGGCGGCACCCTGGACTTCACCGGAACCGCGAAGATGCAGGCGACGGTTTCGCAGATGGTGGGCGGCTGGAAGGGCCTTCTGCTCAAACCCGCCGATCGCTTTTTCAAAAAGAATGGAGCCGGCACCGAGATTCCCATCTATATTGCCGGTACACGCGAGAAGCCGCATTTCGGCTACAACTCCTCAAACAACTGGAGCACTCATCCCCAGCGCCCCGGCACACAATAGCCGCACCATCCGCAAACTTCGGCAGTTCCTCCGCGAGTCCACCCTGGTGTTACATCCGTTTTCGTAGCCTGTCTGTATAATTCTCCGCATATTTCACTGTCGGCATTGCGGAGGCTCCTATGGATATGGTCTCACTGGTCCTGCTCGCCATTCTTGCGGTCATTGTTCTTTCGCTCATCCTGGGCAGCTTCTTCACCGTAAGTACAGCGCAGGTGGCCGTCCTTACACGTTTCGGAAAGTTCCTCCGCGTAGCCGAGGCGGGGCTCAACTGGAAGGCTCCGTTTCTCGATTCCGTATCGGGCATAGTCAGTCTTCGCGTCAACCAGATCGCGCTGACCATGGAAACCAAGACCAAAGACAATGTCTTCGTCACCATCCCCATTTCGGTGCAGAATCGCGTCCGGCCCGAGCGTGTGTACGACGCCTTCTACAAGCTCTCTGACCCCGTTGCGCAGATCAAGTCCTATGTCGAACAGGTCATCCTTGGCCACGTTCCCTCGATGACCCTCGACGAGGTCTTCGCATCGCAGTCCAGCATCGCTGCCGCCGTCAAGCAGGAACTCGATTCGGACATGGCGGCCTTCGGCTACGAAATCGTCAATGTGCTCGTCACCGATATCGTGCCCGACGCGAAGGTCAAGTCCGCGATGAACGACATCAACGCCGCCCAGCGCGAGCAGGTGGCTGCAACAGCGCGCGGCGAGGCCGACAAGATTCTTGTTGTAAAAAAGGCCGAAGCCGAGGCCGAGAGCAAGGCGCTGCAAGGGCAGGGAATCGCCAACCAGCGCAAAGCAATTGTCGAAGGACTGCAGAACTCAATTGAGCAATTCCAGAAGGCCGTCGAAGGTGCCACATCAAAGGACGTCATGCAACTCGTCCTCGTCACACAATACTTCGACACGCTGAAGTCGATTGGAGAGAACGACAAGACCAACACGCTGTTCCTCGCACACTCGCCCGGCGCGGTAAAGGAAGTCTCCGATCAGATTCTCGAATCGATGCTGCTTGCGCAAAACTCGACGGTGATGTCGCGCTGAGGGATGTCAGAGTGAGCAGACAAGGCCTTAGTCCGGGACGTCTGGAGGCGTTTTCCGACGGCGTCATCGCTGTCATCATCACCATCATGGTGCTGGAACTAAAGGTGCCGGCCCCGGACGGCATGGCGGGTCTGCGTGCGGTGTTGCCAATCGTCTTTCTCTATTTGCTCACCTTCGTACAGATCGGGATTTACTGGGTCAACCATCACTATCTCGTCGACGAGGTAGAAACGGTTAGCCATGGCATTCTGTGGTCCAACCTGATGTTTCTCTTTTGTCTCTCGCTGTTTCCGTTTGCCACCGATTGGATCGGCGTCAAGGGGTTGACATCGTTCAACACCGCGCTCTATGCCGCGGTCAGCATTTTTCCGGGCCTTGGATATATGGCGTTGTGGACTCAGATACGAGCGCAGAGCGGTACGCCCCCGCACGTAAGTTGGGGCAAGCAGATCGCTTCTGTTTCGCTCTATCTTGCTGCGATTCCTGTTGCTTATTACCGGCCGGCTGCTTCCCTGGCGCTCATCGGAGTCGTCGCGGTCCTCTGGCTGCTGCCGCCGAAGTCGAGGTCCACACCGAGTGAGATGTGAACAAATTCTCCTTGGTGAAAGATAGCGTCTAAGGCTCATTGATCCGCTATTTTCAGTTTCGTCTCACATAGATATTCCGAGTTTCATTCAAGCCGAATCCTTCTCCTATCGATAGCCCACTGTGATAATTTGACCTGTTCCCACCGTTGCTCTTTTGGCAAGTAGCGGAAAAACGACGAGGAGCCGCAATGCACTGGACCAAATCTGTTGCAGCCTCGATAGCGACATGCGCTCTTAGTCTGACGTTTCTGATTCTGGGAACCCGGCTTTTGGCACAGACCGCAACTGCGAGCCAACCAGCTCTGGCCCCAGTTGTTGTCGACGGCGAGACGCTTTTCTCTGTGCCAGGCGTACTTTCTTTTTCTGCCGCTGTAAGGGCTTCAGCAATCGAGAAACGGATTGAGGAACTCTCCAAAAATGTGGATCCGGATGCGAAACTCACTGTCTTCGATGAGGACGTGACTTCCGACATTACCGCTGGCGATCTGATTGTCATGAGCGTCACCGATGGGGATGCAAAGATTGCCGGTAAAGATCGTCGGGCCCTGGCCAGGGATTACGCGCAGAGGATCGATACAGCCTTGATCGCGTATCGACACCACTACAGTCTCAAAAGCATTATTGTTGGTGGTACCTACGTTCTTCTTTCCACGATCGTCCTGATCTTTGCACTGCGTCTGATCGGCATCATCTTCCGCAAGCTCTACAAGAAAATCGACTCCTGGCGTGGAACCCGTATTCGCTCTTTGCGAATTCAGAAATTTGAACTGCTGCCCGCCGATCGAATTGCCGATTTCGCGATTGGAGTTGCAAAGGCGGTACGCCTGGTAGGCGTCCTCGTCCTGCTCTATTCATATGCGTCCCTGGTTCTTGGTTTGTTACCGTGGACACGAGGTTACGCGCACGTCCTGCTTGGGTACGTCGTAGCGCCATTAAAGGTTTTAGGCGGAGCACTGGCTGACTATCTGCCTAACGCGTTCTTTATTGCCGTCATCATTTTCATCTCGTTTTACGTCATCAAGTTGTTCCGCATCATCTTTGCCGAAATCGGGAAGGAGACCATTACTCTTCCGGATTTCTATCCGGAGTGGGCTGAGCCGACTTACAATATCGTTCGCTTACTGATCATCGCCATGACCGTCATCATCATCTTTCCTTATATCCCCGGTTCGAAATCACCAGCGTTTCGGGGAATCTCGATCTTTATCGGCGTGCTGCTCTCGTTTGGTTCCACGTCTGCGGTGGCGAATCTAGTGTCGGGCGTGATTCTCACTTACATGCGCGCCTTCAGGATCGGAGATCGCGTTAAGATTGCCGATACCGAGGGAGATGTCATGGAGAAGACGCTCCTGGTTACACGAGTCCGGACCATCAAAAATGTGGATGTGACGATTACAAACTCGATGGTGCTAAACAGCCACGTCATCAACTTCAGCACCTCCGCGAAACAGGACGGCCTGATTTTAAACACGTCGGTCACGATCGGCTACGACGCGCCGTGGCGCACCGTACACAAATTGCTCATCGACGCGGCGCTGGAATGCAAGACCATTCTTAACGAGCCGAAGCCTTTTGTCCTGCAAACTGCTCTCAGTGATTTCTACGTTCACTACGAAATTAATGCTTATACCGATCAGCCACAAGAGATGGCGACAACATACTCAGAACTGCACGAGAAAATTCAGGACAAGTTCAATCAGGCGGGTGTTGAAATCATGTCATCTCACTACGCCAACGTTCGCGATGGAAATCGGACCACGATTCCCAACGAGAATTTACCCAGTGAATATGTCGCTCCTTCATTCAATATTCGATTGAAGGAGCAGTCCGAGAAGCCCCACAAACCAGGCGATCGGGCATAGAACGCAGTTTCCACGTCACGGGCAATTGCGTCGGCCTCCTCCGCTCGGCATTCCGATGTGATAATTCGGCCTGTTCACACCGTCGCAGGATTGACGAATCCGATTCTGCGACGGAATGGCTGATGCCGCAGCCGAACGATTCGACAATCTGCTCGGCTTCGAGGGAGCACCGAAAGAAGCAGTTCGAATCCTGGCCTCCTTCGACATGTCTGTAGTCACGCCCTATGGTACAGACAAAGTTGTGGTATTTGACGGACCGCTTTCAATACCGGAGCTATCGACGGTCGTCACGTAGTACTTATATGTCACTCCAGACTGTACTGAACCATCCTGGTACGCAGTCTGGTCGTCGACACTGGAGTTGATCCGTTGGAAAGGGCTGCTTCCCGTGGAGCGATAGATGTTGTATCCCTTCACCGGATCACTCGAGCTTGCAGGAGCGTTCCAACTCAAACTGACCTGGTGTGGAGTCGCTGAACCGGTTGTTCCTCCGGTAGACCCACCTGTTGACCCGGCGGTGCTCGCGCTTCCCGTGGCGCTGAAGGCGGAGACACCGAACTCAGCATTAGCAGTCGCCGCAGTACTCACAACATCCCTGATATAGAAGCCCATTCCTGGTGAACCCGAAGTGTATTTCGAATCGGTCACGATCAGCTTGGACGTACCGTTTTTGTACACCGTAAACGTGCTCCCTGAAACTGTCGCCTTCAGTACGTCGCCGTCTACGCATGTGGTCGATACAGTGGCCAGCACGGTGTAATCGCCCTTTGCGCCATTCCAGCGCGAAAGGCGTAAAAAGGGATTGCCCGGGCTGATCGAACAGAAAATTTCATAACCGGTGAGACTGTGCGCCGCTAAGGTAGTTCGCAACCACATTTCTTCCAGTTCCTGAGAGGCATTCGATGTCGAATTGATCTTGAGCGTGATCTGAGCCGATTGATTCGAGTTCCAGCCTCCCGGCAGTAAGCAGATCGAATCGTCCGCGATCTTGGTTCCCGGTTGCGTTCCAAATGCGAATCCCGGCTTGGATTGGCAGTTATTCCAGTCAAGCCCCGTTGTGCCCCCATTGGTCCACTCGCCGCTCTGCGATAACGGAACTTCTTTATCCGGAAAATTTGTCTGATAGTTCGCTGCACTGCCCGTGGCTTGATTGGTGGCGGACGTTCCAGACGAGCCTTTCTGGTTTTGCACGCCACAACCTGAAACGAAAATGCAGAAGCACGAAATCGCAAGGGAATTTTTGACCCACGGAAGAAATCGAATGAGGAAAGAATGTTCCGAAGAAGGCCTGTACGATGTAGATGAATTTGGGCGAACCGGGAAAGTAGGAGAATTGGATTTCGCGCGAACGGCGCGAAAAGCTCGAATCGATGACACCTGGCATACCTCCAGAATCTGTCTGTACGGGTTTCGGGATAGCAATCCGGTCTAGAGTTTCTAGGCAGAAGTACCAGCCTTTATCTCGGGTGTTTAATCGACACACGAGTGCGTCGACACCTGGATCGGAATTGAATCGTCTGGTTGTTCGAGACGGTCCGGTTAAACCTTAGGCAAACAGCTCGTTCAGTTCTCAGCGCGTCCTTGAAGCGGACCGAAAGTGGATTGAGTGCATGAATCGCGGCCTGGATCGCGCGTACAGAAGCCGCACTGCAGTGATCCTCTTAGTTTGTTATAACGTTTCATGCATGCAACATGCATGCCAAACTCGCAGGCAGAGCTCTCCGCCATTTCAGTCACAATTCATTCGTCTTATCCCGATCTCACAATTTGCCGGCGCCACAATCCTGACCCTAGCGCGTGTAATGTTTGCATTGCGAGGTAGTTTTTACCTGTCGCGGAAAGGCATTGATCCAGTTCCAGATGTGAGACCAACCGGCCAATTGCTGCAAATCTCTTCCACAGAAGATCGGCGCCTATCCCGTCAGATGTGTCTCCGAGATCTCTCATCCTTTCGAAGCGAAGACCTCTCGCGGTCGATGGCCCCCAATGTGATAGTTTGGCCTGTTCACACCGTTGCCGCATTGACGAGCAGCGGAATCAAAATGAGGGACCGCAATGCACTGGACCAAATCTGTTGTAGCCGCTATCGCGACTTGCGCTCTTGGTGTATCCCTTGGAGCGCCCGCACCCACCGCAACAGCACAAACTCCCACCGCACAATCGCAGCCCACGGGCTCTGAATGGTGGCGTCACGCCGTCATTTACGAGCTTTACCCGCGCAGCTTTCAGGACTCCAATGGCGACGGAGTCGGCGACATCAAGGGCATCACCGCGCGCCTCGACTACCTCCACGACCTCGGCATCGACGCTATCTGGATCACGCCGATGTATCCCTCGCCGGGCATCGACTACGGCTACGACATCTCTGATTACACCGCCATCGATCCTCTCTACGGCACGATGGAGGACTTCGACACCCTCGTCGCAGAAGCGAAGAAGCGCGGCATTCGCATCATCATGGACTACGTCATCAACCACACCTCCGACCAGAACAAGTGGTTCCTCGAATCCCGGTCTTCGCGCGACAATCCGAAACGCGACTGGTACGTCTGGCGCGACGGCAAAGGCCAGACGGCTATCGACAAGGGCGCGCCGCCAAACAACTGGCAGTCGTGGTTCGGCCACTCGGCCTGGCAGTGGGATGAGAAGACCCGCCAGTATTACTACCACTACTTCTATGTCGAGCAACCTGATCTCAACTGGCGCAACCCCGAGGTCCACACGGCGATGGATGGCGTGCTCGACTTCTGGATGAAGCGTGGCGTCGCAGGTTTCCGCATCGACGCAGTCTCACGCCTTTACGAAGATCCCGAAATGCGCGACGATCCCTACCTGCCAGGCCACAATGCCTACGGCGATCGCAACATTCAGCACAAATACACCGACGATCTGCCCCAGGTGCACGACGTGCTGAAAGAAGTTCGCAGCGTCGTCAACAAGTATCCCGGCGACCCCGTTCTCGTCACCGAAGCCGATGAGCCCAACGTCGAAGCGTTGACAAAGATGTACGGTAACGGCGATGAAGTGCAACTCCCAATGGACTTCCAGATCGCCGACGTCAATGAGCTTTCGGCCTCGCGTTTCCGTAAGCTCTTCAACGAAATTGAGAACAACTCCGCCCACGGCCAACCCGAGTACTTCTTCTCGAATCACGATCAGCCCCGCCAGTGGGATCGCTACGGAGACGGCGAGCACAACGATCAGATCGCCAAGCTCATGGCTGTCCTCGAGCTCACCACACGCGGCACGCCGCAGATGTACTACGGCGAAGAACTCGGCATGCGCACCACCGATCCGGCTCGCGTCGAAGACGTCCATGACCCAATCGGCAAACTCGGCTGGCCGAAGGAAAAAGGCCGCGACGGCGAGCGCACTCCAATGCAATGGGATGCGACACCGCAGGCCGGATTCACCACGGTTACCAAGCCGTGGCTGCCCATCCCGCCGAGCTCAGCCCAATACAACGTCGAAGCTGAAAGCAAGGATCCCAACTCCATCCTGAACACCTACAGGAAATTGATCGCGCTTCGCAAATCAGAACCAGCGTTACGTGATGGCATCCAGGTGAGTGTCGGCAACGATCCCAATGTCTTCGCCTATCTGCGTGAGAGTGGAGAAGAAACGATACTGGTCTTTCTGAACATGAGTGCAAAGCAGCAAACGTTTGAATGCAAGGCGGATCAGAATCTGTCCAGCTGCGCCGGCCAACTCCAGCCGCTCTACAGTTCCACCCCTGTTGCTGCCTCTGTCTCGCTGGGCAAGGTAGTGCTGACGCCATTCGCGGCATTGGTGGCTAAGGTGCAGTAGGTCTATCACCGGCCACAGAAGAAGTTCAGCAGGAAACAGGGGTGCCAACCAAGGCCGGGTGCCCCAGGTCTCGCTTTTGAGACCTGGGTTCGTCCCACTTTTCAACTCCCCCAACCCGAGCCCTTTGTGTTAGTTTTGCCTGTTCACACCGTTGCCAATTCATGAGCATCGGAACGGGGTGCGTCTGCCCTTTTTTCGAGGCGCGCGACCTCCCCAGGGACGAGGAGACCGCAATGCACTGGACCAAAAAAATCGCAATCATTACTGCAGCCGCTCTCATGCTGGGCATCGCACTACCTAAAGCTGGAGCTCAAACCAAATCAACCAAACCAGCGCCTGCTGCTACCGACGAGAAAAACTGGTGGCGCAACGCCGTCTTCTACGAGATCTACCCGCGCAGCTTCGCCGACTCAAACAACGACGGCATCGGCGACCTGAAGGGCATCACTGCTCATCTGGACTACCTGAAAGAGCTCGGCGTCGACGCCATCTGGCTCACGCCCTGCTATCCGTCGCCACAGGTCGACTTCGGCTACGACATCTCTGACTACGAAGCCATCGATCCCAAATATGGAACCATGGCCGACTTCGACCGCCTCATTGCGGAAGCCAACAAGCGCCAAATCCGCGTCCTCATGGACATGGTGATGAACCACAGCTCCGACAAACACAAGTGGTTCATCGAGTCGCGTTCGTCAAAAGACAATCCCTACCGTGATTGGTACGTGTGGCACGATGGCAAAGGACAAACGGCGACCGACAAGGGCCAGGTGCCTAACAACTGGCAATCCGTTTTCGGCGGCCCCGGTTGGGAGTGGGACGAGAAGACGCATCAGTACTTCTACCACAAGTTCTACGTCCAGCAGCCCGACCTCAACTGGAACAATCCCAAGGTTCACCAGGCTTTCAAAGACATCATCGCCTTCTGGCTCAAGAAGGGTGTTGCCGGCTTCCGCTTCGATGCGATCACCACGCTGTTCGAAGATCCTCAGATGCGCGATGAAGACGCAGTGAAAGACAAGAATGGCAATCCTGAAGTGAGAAATGGCGAGCCTGTGCTCGAAAACGTGAAGACCGACAATTTGCCCGGCGTGCACACTGTCATGGCTGAAATGCGCGCCGAAGCCGACAAGTTCTCCACTGACAAGTACCCCGGCACCCGTGTATTCATTGGGGAAACCTATCTGCCCAACGTTGCCGAACTTCTCAAGCAGTATGGAACTCCCGAGCATCCCGAATTCCACTTGCCCATGGACACGCAGCTCGGCTTCATCAACAAACTCGACGTTGCCACCTTCCGTGCCAGACTCGAGGATGCGGAAACCGATCTCGGCACAAATGTTCCTCTGATCGTCTTTGACAATCACGACAACCCACGGCTTGATGCCCGCTTCGGCGATGGCGTACACGACACCGACATCGAGCGTGTCATCTCCACCATCCTCTTCGCCAGCCGTGGTGCATCGCTCTTCTATTACGGTGACGAAATCGGAATGACGACCACACCACCTGCACGCAAGGAGGATGTGAAGGATCCCGTCGGCATCCGTTATTGGCCGCAATTCAAAGGTCGCGACGGCGAGCGGACCCCCATGCAGTGGACTTCGGGCCCGAACGCAGGATTCGACGCGCCGAATGCAATACCCTGGCTTCCGATTCCTCCGAATGCATCCACCATCAATGTGGAAAAAGAGAAGAACGATCCGAATTCACTCTTCGCCTGGTATCAAACCCTGATTCGCCTGAAGAAAACCAATCCGGCCTTCTCCAAAGGCGCCGACACCATGCTCGACAAGCAAAACACCAAGGTCCTGAGCTGGAAACGCGAAGCCGCCGGTGCACCCCCGGTCGTGGTCGCGCTCAACTTCACCGCCGAACCACAAACCGTGAATCTGGTGAGCCCGGGCCTGCCCGACGGGCCTCTCAACACGTTGTTGAAAACCCCTGGTGCAGCTAACCCGGCATCGCTGAAAACCATTCAGCTTGGCCCCTACGGCGTCTATGTTGGCCAGCTGCAGTTCATGATCAACCACTAAACACCGTGCGGTAACAGCAGCAAACTCAGTCGGCGGCTTCGGGCATTCGGAACCGCCGATTTTGCTTCCTGCCGTGATCAGTTTCCAATCCTCAAACCACCACTCGCTGGAGTAATATGCTGGAGCGTCCCCACGGGGGCGCGGGCCAGCCATAGCCCATCCTCTTCAGGAACTTGAGCCTCCATGCCCGAAACCACCCCCGACCGAGCCAGAATCTTTCAGGCCGCACTCGCCGAGCACATCGAGATCATCCAGGCCCTCAACGACCAGCAGCGCGTCCTCGATCAGATCGCCTCTGAGATGGTTCTCGCCGTCCGGATGGGCGGCAAAATCCTGTGGTGCGGCAACGGCGGCAGTGCCGCAGATGCGCAGCATCTCAACGGTCAGCTGGTCGTCCGCTTCAGGCTCGATCGCGCCGGCATCCCGTCGATCGCTCTCTCGACCGACACTTCGATACTCACCGCAGCCAGCAACAACTACGGTTACGAGCACATCTTCCAGCGCCAGGTCGAGACGCTCGCGCGCAAGGGCGATGTTGTGGTCGCCATCTCCACCTCAGGCAATAGCCGCAACGTCTTTCTAGCCCTCGAGGCCGCCCGCAAAATCGGTGCCGTTACTGTGGCTTTCACAGGAAAAGGCGGAGGCAAAATCGCCACGGCCGCTGATTTTCTGTTCGAAGTTCCCTCGGCAGACACACCGCGCATCCAGGAGGCGCACATCCTAGCTGGTCACATCCTGTGCGAAATTCTCGAAAAAGAACTTACCGTGGGACAGGGAGTTTCCAGCCAGAACGGCTCCGGGCTTAGATATCCTCCGCCCTCTCGTCCTCAGTAATTTCGGAATCAGAATCCGGAATTTCATTTTCTGCTTTCCGCAACTGGGAGAGGGTCTTCCGGTAGAACCAGGCTGCCGCCAAGCCTCCCAACACCGCCGAACCGGCAGCAACGGCTCCAACCTTGACCCAGCCTCGGGGGTCGCCTCGCCGCACACCAGTGTCCGTTGTCCCCGATGCCGCGTCAGAACTCGATGATTTTAAGTCACTTGCCATCCAATATCCAGTTCAGCTACCGAGCTTTGTCATTTCTATTTGGGTTTACAAAACCGTTCTATGATGCCAATCGATCCCAAATGGTTATCCGTCCCGCATGACGAGAAAATCTGAAATTTTGTATTTGCTTCGAACCCAATCTATAGTATCGTGTAGATATTCCAGTGATGGAGAGCGGTCTTCCTGATCGCACCGGAGCTGGAAGTAGTTTGCGTCACTGGCCTCCCGGCACGAACAAAAAACGTTCGTGCCGTCTTTTTTTTGCTCCAAGGCCCGAAGACATAGTACCCCGGATTCCTACCCGGCTTCTGCGGCGTCGGAGTGATAGTGCTCTGAATCGATTCTCCGTTTCAGCCCGCCCCGAGCTGGCTCCAACGGCGTGACGTCTATCCGCGTTCCTCCGTGGCAGATTCCGTTTCGTTCAACGTGCGGTCTAAAATGAACAGGAGAGCCTCGCATAATGAACTTTCCAAAACACCGTTGGGTCCTTGGTTTCGCAGTTTTCGCGGTCACCGCCGCGAGTTATGCGCAGTGGTCTAACCCTGCCGACGATGTTCCGGCCTACCACCCTGCGGCGCCCCTCAAGGTCTCCGCGCTGCCTCCGATCCTGGCAGGAGCGAAGCTCACCGGCGAAAACTTCCGCTATCCCTGGCAGGTGCATGTCTATCAGCAGGCCATAAAGATCGGCAGCGTGCTCTACCAGCTCCCCTGCAACTGCCGTTGCGACCGCGCTCTCGGCCACACCAGCCTGCGCAGTTGCTACGAGGGCTACCACGGCACAGAGTGCTCCACCTGCGCTCAAGAAGCCTTCTACGCCTACGCCATGATCAAGGCCGGAAAAACGCCTGCCCAGATCCGCGCCGGGATTGCCCAGCATGCCTACGAGCAGATCGATCTCGAAAAGCAGTAAACGCGAAAATCTCGAGGTCTACTTCGGCAAGTTCATACTCGCGAGCATGTTCAAAAACCGCGCTTCGTCCTTGAGGGAGTCGTAAACGGGATCCCTCACAATTAAGAGCGAGTAGACATTTCGCTCCTCTGCGGCCTCCGGCAACAAACTCAGTGCGCGCTCCCGCTCTCCCGCCAGCAAATGCAGCCGGGCCAATTTGGCACATGGCACGTATTCGCCTTTATCCAGGCGCAACCGCGTGCGTTCAAGCTTCTTCCGCCCTACGGCTCGAACAACGCAGCCCCCATGCTTGCTGCATCTCGAATGGTCCGCGCTATCTCCGAATCGCCCGCAAGGTTCGCCGCGTGCAACCACGCCGCAACCGCCTCACCGTGACGCGACGTCATTTCAAGAACGTCTCCCAGCAATTCATAGGTGTCGGCGTCGTCCGCGTTCATTTCGATCATCTCTCTGCACTGGCGTATGCAATCCTCGAATTGACGAGCAACATAAAACACATTGGCCAACTGGAGATTGATGCGCAACGAGAATGGATTGCAGCCAAGAGCCCGCTTGTTCGCAGCGATAGATTCTTCGAACCTGCCCATCACCATCAGCAGAAAGGAGTGAAAGTAATGAATCTCGTCGAATTGAGGATCCAGTTCGATCGCGCGCGTGGTCTCTGCTTCGGCGCCCACCCAATCCTTGTTGATCATCTTTAGCGCGGCCATGCCAAGGTGAACCTCGGCGAGGGTGTCGTCCAACTCGACCGCCTTGCGGATAGCCCATTTCGCTTTCGTCCATCCCACTGTCGGCGGAATCAGCCCCCATGCTGAACTGAAGCCGTAGTAGCTGTTCAGCCCGCAGTAGCCGAGGGCGTAATCCGGATCAATATCAACGGCGCGATGGAAATACTCACGGCTCAATTTGAATTCTTGCGGGTCGGTCTTCCACCAGTAGAATCGGCCCAAGCCTGACTGCATAGGGAGGCAGGCCCCAATCACGCCGACCGCGCCGGCATCGCCAAGCGCACCTACGAGCAGATCGCTCTCGAAAAACAGTAGGCACTACGGCCTTCATAATTTGACTTCTATCTGCGCGGCAGGTCGATGAGTTGAACGTCCGAGCTCTCTTGTGCACGCTCCAGCACCACTTCATGGCCGTCGGGGGAGATGTCGAAATCCTGAACGTCGAAATCGGGAGGGAGATTGGTCAATTGCCTCTCCGCGCCGGTGTCCAGGTCGATTAGCCAGAGATTCTTGTGTTGAATCTCTCCCCGTAACACCACGAGGACATGTCCTCCAGGCAAAAAGGCCAGGTGTCGAGCTCCGCGCGTCAGCGTAATTGTAGGCAGAGCATGCGGCGCAGCTGCAGCGGTTACCGCTTTCAGTGAAAACGTTGTGCCAATGTCGGGGCCTGAATAAACCAGAAATTGGCCATTCGGATTCCAGGCAGGATCGAGCGAATACTCGTCAACGAATGGAGTCGGGGAGCTGCCGTTGATTGGAATGCGGAACAGATGTGGCACACCCGCCTCATTGATCGCGGAGATGATCGACTGTCCGTCGGGTGCCCAGGCGGGATCACCTTGGAGGCTGAGTGAATGGGCGATTACTTTCGCTTCTGTGCCGTCGGCCTGAATCATGTACAGAAGAATCTGGTTTTGTCGTTTTGCCGTGAACGCGAAATAGCGTCCGTCTGGAGAAATGGTCGGGCCGCCCACCACTCGCGCCCCCTGACCGCTCCACAGTTCCGTGCTGGTTTCACCCTTCAGCTTCCAGAGACTCTCGCCTGAACCGGTCGCTGTCACATACAGGAGATAGTCGCTGCCCAGTCGCGGCAAAAATCCCGCACCTGCCGTCAGGGGAACCTGGACCGCCGCCGCAGCTTTGGTTTGCGAATCTGGTAAGCGGAGACGCCAAAGCGTTCTTTTCGGGCTTGCAAGCGTCGCCACCAACCTGTGACGGTCCGCGCTGACTGCAAGGGACGAGTACCGGTCGAGACCGGGGCCAAGCCGATGCGGAATACGGCGTTCCACGTCGACGCTATAGAGCCACGGACCTGTCCCGTCAACATCGGTGGCGAGGTACAACAGCGTTCGCCGATCCAGCAGGACAGGGTAGATCACATGCGTGTTGTGCGACGTGATCCGTTCGGGATTCCCACCGGCACTTGGGATTCGCCAGATGTCCATTTTGTCCGGGATCGAGCCCTGGACAAAGTAGATGAATTTCCCCTCGGGAGACCATAAAGGGAAATGCGCATGAAGCCCAGGCGGTGCAGTGAAGATTGGACGCTCTCCCGGGCGGGGGCTTCCGTCCGAGACGAAGAGGGGGTCGCCTGGGCCGGGCGTGTGGTAAGCCAACCGTGAACCGTCTGGAGACCAGTCGAACTCGGCTGCACCATCGAGATAGGGCCTGGGCTCCCCTCCTAAAGTGGGCACGGCCCAAACACCAATGCGGCTGGTGTGCGAAGCATCCAGCCTGCGGACCCAGTAGGTAACCAAAGACCCGTCGGGCGAAAAGCCCAGTGTGCGAAGCGATGAATTGGCGAGTTCGAGCGCATTGCCTCGGGTCAGATTATGGATCTGCCCTGAACCAACCTGGGTGACCCAGACATCCATCTGCCCGTCCCTGTCCGACAGGAACGCAATGAATTGCCCGTCGCGTGATATGGCGGCGGCCTGTTCTGCTCCACCGAAGTCTGTGACAGGTTGAAACTTCGCATTCTGAATCGGGTTGCGCCAGAAGTACTCTGTTCGTTCGAGCCACTGCCATACGCCAAGGGCCAACACGAGGACAGCAGCAGCGGGCAGCAGAACGTGCTTCCATCTCGGGTTGGGTGTTGCAATCGGGGGGGCCGCTGAAGGCACAAAGTCAACTTCCACTTCCTCTGTATCCCGAAGATTGCGGGTGCGCGCCCATGCGTCTAACTCCGACCGTAAGGCATAAACAGACCCGCGCTTCTCATGCAGATGCCGGTGAACCGGCATTCCTTCGCGCTTCTCCCATCGCTGGACAGTGGTCACGTCGCGGTTCAGGTAGGCGGCAATTTCCTTCCATGAATCCAGGCGCGCTTCTGAAGCTCTCTCGGAGGGCGGGGTCGCGACTGTAGGTCCACCCATTCGTTTCTCCTGATTTGAAGAGGGAATCGCCGGGAAGCGAAGTGACCAGATTGTACCCCGATCAAGAGGCACGGCAAAAGGCTGTATTTGACGGCAGAGGACATATCCGCGCATTGCCGTTTGGCCGCGGGCATTGAGTCGGCTAGTGTGTCTCACGTGTTCGCCTGGGTCAGCCGGGGACGCCAAACCGATCAATACCGGAGGAATCGATGACAAAGCAGAAAAGAATTTGGACTTCAGTGTGCGTTGCGGTTTTTGCGGGAGCGATCTTCTACCCCGTTGAATTTGCGCGGGCCACACCGGCTAAGGGATTTACGAGCACGAGCCTTGTGACCAATTTCACCCCAACGTTTGCCGATATTCAGGTCTTCAATCACCTCACGAAGAAGGAGCTTCAGGAACTGGCTCCCACTTATCCCGACTCAACGTGGACAGCCTTTGAGAAGACCCAGGGCCCTTCAGACCTATACATTCAGACCAATACCTGGGCGGCTGGCGGCTCCAGCGGCTGGCATCGTCACCCGGGTCACAGCCTCATTGTCATCACATCGGGAACCGTGACGCAGTATCACGCCGATTGCACCGCGGAGATCTATGGGCCGGGCACCGCAAATGGTCCGACTCTGGTGGATAGCGGGAATGACGAGCATCTCATCCGGAACGAAGATGGCAAGGGAGCCACCGGGTACGCCGTCCAGATCGTAGCTCATGGTGCGCCGCGCCGAATTGACGAACCAAACGCTCCGGACACCTGCCAGATCTTCTAGAGCTGTGCACGCAGGATGGTCAACGGGCGCGCCGATTCAGTGATCGAGCGATTCGGGCCGCGCTCAGGCCGTCTGCCAGTCTTCAGGCGAAACCGTCACGGTGGCGCAGCCCATCGAGTAGTTCCACCAGGCGTGGTCGGTATTCGCCGTGGCGAAAAAGCCTTCTAGGTTCAGCTTCCGTGCTGCATCGGCTATAAAGGAACGGCGGCCGTAGAAAAGCGTGAAAAAGCTGTCCCAGTCCACCGTGAACAGGAACGAAGCGTCGGGAGCAAGAAGTGTCCCGCAGCTGGGGAAGGGAATCGTGCCGTCCGCAAGACCCTCGACGGCGAGACGCACCACCGGGTCTGACTCCGGAAATTCGGGAACGAATAGCAGCTCTTCAATTCCGGACATCGCAAAAACCTGCAGAAGATCGCACTGCAGCAGCGGCTCGAAGCGCCCTTCCACCGGCATCCAGGCAGGATTGGTCTCAAGGAACCGCTGAAGCACGTCGCGCCCTGCCGGATCGGCCATCGGATCGGCCACCGAACCGATCGAGGTGAGCAGGGCCTGGTTCATTCGCGCGCACGAGGTGATTCCCACGTGCGCCGCCACCTCCGACCATGTGCATTTGGATCCAGAAGCGGCGATCTGCGCATCGTCAGGATATGTCCGCACCACGCTCCACGAAAGGGAAGCCGGGACGCGAACGAAGGGATGAAGAACAACAAAAACTGACTCAAACCGTCCGCCATAGGCTTCCGCAAGCGGAGCCTCATAACGGGGATAAACGAATTCTTCTAGTTCCACGGGCCAGGAATAGCAGGGTGAGGGGTGCTGCTTCAGTGAGGGAGAATACACCGTCACTGAAGCCGCGAACTTTCATTGGGATGAGATGTTGTGCGCGGGTCAGAGTTCTTCGGTCTGTTTGATCCGGATGACAAGGCAACTGAGAGTTTTGTCCCCTGTGAGCATGATCTGGTAAGGCGTGCCGGCTGCTATGTGAACCACGTCTCCCGCGCGCAACTCTTGCTTGCTTCCGTTGCTGACATCCGAGTCTTTGACCTGGTCAGCGGGGCCGGTCTCCGCGGTTCTGCCTCCTTTGATCACGATCGCACGGCCTTCCAACACGATGAAGAGTTGGGCAAACTCCTCACTGATTTCAACCGTTCCGCTGCGAAGTCGCACGGAAAGCATCGCACTGTGCCCAGGAAACGCCTTGAGTTCTTCGTTAGCGGTCCCGTCTCCGAACCTGGCCAGCTTGCGTAAGTACGCTATGCGTTCCAGCAGCACTGGCGAGGACCAGTGGTCCCAGGAACGCGGGCCGGCAGTGTCTGGAGATTTGGCTGGTTCAAGCGCCCTGCTCTCAGCGAAGAACAGCTTCCCTAGAATCTCTGCCTGCTGCATTCTGTCCATCCCGTTCCTCTCATCAATTCTCCGACGTCGGGAGACATCATCGCCACTTTTTCACCAGAGGCAGTACTTGTGAATTCGCCAGTTCTTGAGTCGTATGCTTCTTGTTTCCGTGGCTTTTTCACCACCCAAACGTCAGAACTACAATCATTTAGAACGCAGAGCTGTGATGTTCAACGCATTTGGCCTAGAATAGAAGCTGCAGCACGAGCCAGTTGGCCCGGCTCGCACCCTGTGGATCGATCGGCAATTCAAAGCCGATTGGTTTTCCGGTTTGGGGGCGTCACGGTTTCGACGGGATCGATTGCGGCATGGGAGGCATGTCGGGGTGTGGGCACCCGTAATCGCCTGCAAAAACAAAGTTGCCAACGATAATCTGGCACTTGCAGCTTAATTAACTAAGCTGCCGTCCCTCACGGCCTTGCCTATGGGCTGTGATCAGGACGTCATTCAGTAGGCTGGTGACTGCTTCTCGGTCCGTGTTGCAGCCATAAGATCATCGGACTAGCTTCAGGCGCATCTTGTCCGTTCTGAGCGTCTGAGGCGAAAACATGCGGAACTGGACTGAACATGGATGCTCCCGGCTGACAGCGATTTCGGACGCGGGTTCGACTCCCGCCGCCTCCACCAATTAGGTCTTGTTAGTATTACGAAATTCGGGCCGTTTCCGCGCAGGAACGGCCCGGTCTTACACTTTGCTTGCTCTGGTCGCGGAACCGGTCGACTAAGTTGTCTGGCGTTGAGCCCCCTATGAGCTTTAGGCCTAAACCCGATCAAGCTCTACATCCCGCTGCATAGCAGAGGGTCTCCAAGCTTAGCCTCTTTCAAGCAACCGCAATCCCTTCGCTTGATTCGCTCGTTTTTCGCGTTGTACTTGGC
Organism: uncultured Acidobacteriaceae bacterium; assembly: GCA_963738035.1. GTDB lineage: Bacteria > Acidobacteriota > Terriglobia > Terriglobales > Acidobacteriaceae > Telmatobacter. The sequence continues at coordinate 118,141 of CAVTVB010000017.1, read as the reverse complement.
TCCCGTTGTACGGCAATGTCACAAGTCCACTTTTCGTGGTGGGACAAGCCGAATTAATTAGTCTTCACCCCCTCGACATACAAGCTCTCTGATTCTCGGCTCGCTTGGTCGAGGCACAGTTCCGGCTTGAGCGATTTCCCGAAGCTCATTTTGTGAACTTCTGCAAAACCATGCCGCTTTAATAAAAACTCCAGCGTGGCGTAGTCATACGCGTACTTGTGCTCGAAGTACTGCCGGAATACTGCATTCACCACCTCCATTTTGGTTTGGAACTTTGACCCATAGTGAACGTCGGAGTGGTCCGCTCTGAGCGGGCGAACCCGCGCCATTTCGTCCCAGCCATCGGCGCAATACGCCCGCATGTACTTCTCCGCATCGGGAACGACGATCCGGATCATTCCTCCGGGTTCCAGAACCCGACAGCACTCGGTCAGAAAATATGGCGCTTCTTCGGCGTAGTCAATGTGTTCAAAAAAATGCTCAGTGAAGATGAACTTCGCCGAATTGTCGGCAAATGGCAAATCCCGACGACAGTCATAGACACAGTTCACTTCGGGAATCTTGCAGAAATCCACGTTCTCCCATCCCGGCTTTCCGCAGGCACCACAGCCAATATTCAGCAGAAGGTTTCGCCGATTCCTGTATCGGCGCTGGACCCGCCAGGTCCCGTAGGTAAACCTTCGAATCGCGGTGCGAAGCTCTGACATGAAAGGATGATATGCATGCCGTGGAATAGCTGGAAACGCAGTCAGAGTTAGCCGCTCAATTCCCCTCAGGTTGGATACGCGCTGGCGGTAATTCGGATACACTTCCGGGGGAGAAATATCCTTGTGTCGCATAGCGCTATTCTATAGCGCCAGCGAGCAACTCGATGCACACAAGTCTTACGGCTAAACTCCATGATGGGTGCATTTAGCTGGAATACAATGGATCCAAATGCGATTTCACAATCTAGCTGTTTTTCTTTGCCTTCTTTCTTCTTCGATCGCCAAATTACCGGGTCAGAATGTCGCTTCTCCAAAGGCAGGAACTGTCCTCAGAAACCCGACGGCCGCCCAGATCAAAGCGCCGCCAAGCATCATAACGGCGCGCAATGCGTACGGCACAATTCAAGCCGCTATCAATTCCGTTCCAGGCGGACCTGTCGAGGTCTTCTTAACGTGCGGCACATATCTGGAAAACATTGTCATCACGACCTCTGATGTGAGAATCCATGGGGCGGAACGTGGATGCGTCAAGCTCCAACCTGCTGATCCGACTCTGCCGGTTATCAACATCGACTCCACTAACACCGGCGGAATAAATTTCGATGAGGTCAGTGACCTGACAATTACATGCCCTTTTGCCTCTTGCGCTGATGGACTAAAGATCACGGGGCGCACCGACATTCAACAGATAAATGACTTTCATAAGTTCTCACGGCTCGGCGTTTATGGCCCGTTTCAAAATGGTATCGATCTGGCCGGGAGAACGATATGGACGGTTTTCGAGAATCTGGAAGTGACGCACGCACTGCGAAATGGAATAAACATCGCGAGCGCAGGCACAACCAACGAGCTCACGTTCCGAAACGTACGATCGTCCAGGAACAATGGATATGGCATCTACGTCAACAACACGCAGGATAATCTAGCAAATGGAATACTCTTTGACACTGTCAATGCCGAGTACAACGGACAAAACACCGGCCTCAGCAATTGCGCGGGAATATATTTAACCGGAGTCGCTCAGGCAAATATTCAGAATTCATACTTCGAGGGTAATTGTGAGGGAAACACTGCCGATAACACCGCGGCGGAAGTGCGCCTGACGGGCACATACGCCCAGTCAATAAACATTATAAACAGTGTCTTCAATCTTCAATACGGCGAAGGCGGAATCTATAACGACGCGACTCTGACAACCGGAACTTATTCGGGAAACAAATTCGCTACCAGCTCCAACAACTTCACGATCTATATAGCCACCTCTCATTCAGCGAGCGGTGTCGTCGTAGGACAGAATTTCAATTCCAATCCCATGGTCGTCCCGGATGGGAACGGTGTGACCCACGTGAGGATGCTTTTCCCCTTTTCGCTAGATTACCAACCAGTTACCTCGGTGAATGGTAACTCCGTCGAAGTTGCCGCACTCAATGCTATTGGTTTGTATTACGGCCCGTACACCATCAACTCATTTACAGGCGGGCATGTTGGACAGTTGCTGTACATAACCGCCATTAACGCAAGCGGTCACGTGCTCGCCAATGGTGCGGGAGGCAACGGCCAGATCGCATTTCCCGACGGGCAAAACAGGACGCTCAACGCCGGGGAAACTTTGTCGTTTATATTCGACGGCACCTATTGGCGACCGATAGAGACCGCAACTGCGGCCACAGCAGGGCCGCCCCGATATGTTGCGACCATTACAACCACTGGCACACCGGCGGACCAGGTTAATATCCAGGGAATCACCGGCTCGTCGCACTGCTTGTTCTCAGCGAGAAATGCCGCTGCCGCGGTTCTCACTGGAAGTTATGTGACGACAGGAACCGGAACTATCACGTTGAATCATCCGCCATACTCGGGTGGTGTTTTTGACGTGTTTTGCAGCTCTAATTAGACCGACCACCGAGTAGTCAAGCCTTGCTTTTGTACTTCGTCGACTGAAGTCGGCGCTCAAATGCAAGAGACTCGCATCCTCAACCCGTCCTCTGGACTGTGTGGAGAACAGACGCGAGCCACACACTGAGGCAGATCTCCACTTCCTAGTCAGTGTGAAGCAATTCCGTGTATCTCTCGACGATTTGATCCCAATGATAGTTGGTTCGGATACGATCTATGGCACCACGCAACAGTATGTCTTTCCGGACCCGGCCTTCTTCGATCGCACGAATGTTCGAACTTAAATCATCGGATGTTCGAAAGAACATCCCAAAATCTCCGAGAACCTCTCGATTAAATGGATTGTCATGCGCAATTACGAGACTCGAACTCGCCATTGCTTCGAGCAGTGAAGGATTGGTTCCACCGACACTGTGTCCATGTATATATGCTCTCGCATTGAAGCGAAGAGAACCTAGTTTCTCTCTGTCATAAACGGCGCCTACAAAGCGAATTTTGTTACTTTTGTGTCCAAGGAGTCGTTGCACATATGGATTGGGATTTTCAATGTTCCCGAGAATCACAAGAGGGAGTGAAGTATTGGCACGCTCAAAACCCTCGATGATTTCAAGGACGTGATTTTCGGGTTCCAGTCTGCAGACAACAATGTAGTAGTCGTGGGCTCTTAATCCCAATGCCTGAGCGGCGTTTTCGTCCGGAATCTTTGCAGGGATTTCAGCGCCGTACGCGATCGTCGAGATGTTCTTCAACATTGGATACCGTTTTCGCAGATAGGCCGCAATTGCATCTGCGTCGGCGATGATTCGGCTTGCGAACAAGATGCTCAAAGATTCAGCAAACTCCAAATATGCCCGCTGCCACCAAGTGAATTTGGATCTCTTCCACTCGATACCGTCTGTGTTCACCCAAACTCTAGCGCCAAAAATACGCGGCACCCAAACTGCGAATGCACTCCCCACCCCGAGCATATAGACGACGTCAAACCCCTTTCGGGCTCCCCAGAGGCAGCGAGCGTCCCAGAACATTTCAGAGAATTTGCCGAGTGAGGGATACTTCACGAAATTCAGAGTCACGCCGTTAAACAATTCGCTAGGTTTCGGTCCGGGTGATGGGCAGAAAACCGTCACATCTACGCCGCGGCGTACAAGTCTCGTGGCAATTTGCTCAGCGAAAGTCTCAAATCCACCATATCGCGCAGGAATTCCGCGCGTACCAAGGATGGCCAGCTTGGTCAAAATGTCTTCCCCTTGTGGCTATGTGGAAAGTTTACCAGTACGGATGCATGGAACTGTGGAGACTCGGCTCGTGAGGGCGAAGTTTAATGGTGCAAAAGATTGAGGCAGCGCACGGTGGCCTGTATCGAGGCGATCATAGCAGTGGGTAGGGTTCGACCACGCCGTTGATCTTTATCGATGGCAGGCCGTTGCTTGCTGAAATATACGGAGTTTCATCTGCCATTACCGCATCAGGAAACTTCCAACCCGTCTTCAGTACGCCTCCTCCAGCGACGCTGCTAATGCTCGAGAAGTTGTCAGTTGGAGTCTCGATGCCGTTGCTTGACAGCGAGTTGATCAACAACTGTCCAATTGACCCCGATTCTAGTTGCAGCAATACCGGCATCGACGGTGAGCCTCCTGATTGTTCAACAGAAAATCCGTTAAACGATAAGTTGGTGATCTTTGAAAGGTTCTCCAGAATTAGGAAGAAGGTCTCTAAGTTCGAATTCCGTTGGATCTTGCAATTGTTTAGCGTGAGATTCGATCCAACAAAGGACACCGTTCCGTAGAGTGGAGAGGGCCGCAAGAACGCACAAGACCTGCTCGCTTGAGGGGGCGTCCAGAGAACGTGGGATTGGGACGGTGTAAACGTGACGTTTGAAAGCACGATGGCACCGAAATTCTCAGCTACTGCGAGTACGGTTAGACTCGTCACGCTACAATCCGATATGGTCAGAGAGGCGATTGAATTCGGATTGCTGCCACTGCCTAGACCAATCAAGAAAGCTGCTTCCGACAATGTACCGTTACAGTTGCTCACGCTCACGCTGTCAATATTGAATCTATAGAATCCGTTGATTGTCGTGTACAGCCGCATTAGAGAGAGGCTATTGAACTTACAGTTAGTAACTGTGACTCGTGAGATATCTCCGGAGTAACCCTCCGGACAGTTGAGCGCGATGGAATCGTCGCCAGTGGTGAATTCACAATCCGAAATAGCTATATCGTTCGCAGGTCCGTCGAAGTGGAGTCCGTCCGTACTCAATCCGTAGCTCTTCATCACGCACCCAGATACCGTCACATTGCCGACGTTTGAAAAGCGTACGTGGAATGCGGCGGTATTCACAACAACCACTCCTTTCAGAACAATATTGTTCAGGTTCATTAGGCTAATCCCGAAATACCACCTGTCTGGTGTCCCCTGGCGCCACCCGGTGGTTGAAACTCCGTTATGGCCAGTTCCTTGATTCCCATTCAGCGTAAAGTTGCTCAGCGAGACATTCATTCCACGGCTGGGCGCAGGCGGCCCTGCATAAAACGGGACGAAAGCATCTGAAGGCCCGTTGTGGATACCATCATTATTAGTTCCCGACTTTACAAAGAATCCGGTGCCGCAGCCGAGTCCGGCGATGCTCCAATGTCCGCCTGCGGGTAGAAACAGTCCCGAAACGAGCGCACTTCCATCGATGATCAGCGTAATCGGATTGTCCTCACTCGCGCTGGCCATCGCTGCGTTAATTCTTGGTGCGTCGTCGGTGGCTTTGCCGCCCGTGTGTTTGTTGCGTCCATTTCTCAAGTCGCAATCGAGAGCACAACCAATCTTGGACGCCCAGATGTAGGTCATACCAGCGACCGTTTCTGGTGGAGGTGCCGGGCCGAGGCACGGTATGTTTAGGTCAAACTCCGAACAGCCCACCAAGGAGAAGCTCAATGCTGACCCACTCGCCAACATGCCTGCCCGCCGAATGAAACTGCGTCTGTCCATTACCCCAGGGCGAACCTCTTGGTGACCAATTGCCATACTGCTCTTCCCTCACAGAATTCAACTGCACCGCCGCAGGTTGTTTCGCCTCACCCGCGTCCGCTATTCCCACAATTGCGTTATCGGTACCGAGAATAGCTTGCCGCGAGCCAATCGGCAAGATCAAGCGATCAGCACATCTCTTCGATACAGCCTGACGATGCGTCTTGAGATTGCAGTAAAGAAAATCTGCCTGACGACCGACACGACGGAGAAAGTCATCGGAGCTGAAGTCAAGTAAACTGCGTTTAGCGCTAATGGCTACCGATGAAGAGGGCATTATCGTTTTAAGATAAGAGTCCGAAATGTCGCAGGTAAGTACAGCGAACCTTCTGAGCCGACCGTTCCCAGGTGAAATCTCTGACCCGTAACAGACCTCGGTTGATGAGCTCTCTCTCCATTTCCGGTTGTTGATTTAATTTCATAATCGCTGCTGCGATTTCCTCTGGTCTGCTCGGATCAACGTGCAGGGCCGCATTCGAGCTGACTTCAGAGAGGGCTGTATTGGCCGGGCTGATCACGGGGATCCCCGAGGCCATCGCCTCCAGCAACGGCATACCGAATCCCTCAGCCCAGCTTGCGTAAACGAATCCCTTCGCATTGCGGTAGATAGCTGGCAGCTGCGAATCAGAGACCTGCTCCAACACAAGGACATCCTGCTCGAGATTCAACGTCGACATCAAGTCCAACATTTCCTGGTATCTGAAATGCCGCTGACCAACCATAACCAATTTTGGACGCGGATGTGGAAGTTGTGCCCACGCTTGCAAAATTGTCGATTGATTTTTACGAGGCTCAAGGCGACCAACCGTGAGGAAATAGCGTTGCCGTTGCAACCCAAGGGCCTGCACGATGTCCAACCCGGCTTCCCCAGGGAAAAATCGTGAAGTGTCGACACCGTTTGGGATGGCATGCACCTTTTCCTTGGAGATGGAATAGGTCCTGCAAATCTGGTCTTGAGAGAACTCGCTTACCGTAAAGATCGCGGCGCTTCGGCGAATCGATGATGGAACCAGTAGCCGGGACCTCAATACAAACGCCTTTTCGAAGTATTCAGAATTCGACTCGAAGAGAATGTCATGCACGGTAACTGCTGTGCCACACAATGGGATCGGCGGCGCAATGTATTGCGTATGAAGAAGTGAAATGCTTTGCTGCCTTATAAACTGCGGTAATTGAAGCAGTAGCCTGACTGGAGCTGCCCTGTGTGGCATTGGAACATGGGTGACATGAGGCAGCCCGAAGCTCTGATTGAACGACAACAATTCTTTTGAATCCTGAGCAAAGAGGAAGAAATCGCATTCTGGGGTAATCGCGATAACTCGCGAGAACAGTTCAAGACAATGCGTTCTCGATCCCTGAAAAATGCCATCCACGACATGCATATCAATGCCAACGCGTGGACGGCGTGACTTTATTGCACCAGTTTTCCTGTCAGGAGCCATTACGCAGCCTGCTTCCTGGCGCCTTCATGAAGATTGATCTCGGGAAAGAATGGGAAGAAGGCGAAGCACCAGCAAAGATATTGCTGCACATCCATTAAGTGACTACCTGTGAGTTGTGAGATGAATGCCACGACAAACATCGCAAGCCTGAATGAGTTGGTATAGACCTTTGTTCTGAAAAAGAGGTAGATCTCCAAAGAAAACCGAACCAATACGCCGATGATTCCAAGCTCGGCAAAGGTTCCAGCGACCGCATTAGGAATGATGCCCACAGTGAATCCCAATCCCAGGTCGGAAACATCGACCAGCTTCGCTTGTCCAAGTCCGACCCCCCACCACAAGCTCTTGGCAGAAGCCACTTCGTAGGCGACGAGGAAGGAAAAAATTGTACGTGACTTCGAAGAGGAATCGCCGCCGCTTACCACCTGTAGTAAGCGATCCGAGATCGGGTTGTGTGTCAGGAACAACGTTCCAACAACGAGGACCAGACCGAGAGAGAGAAAGAGAGTCCTAGGTCTACGAAAGAGGCGGCGATAGCTGCTTAGGAGGCATACGCCGATCCCAGCCAAACACATGCTGATGCCGCCGAATGATTGGCAGAGAAGAAACGGAAGCCCAATCATGAAGACGTACAACAGATTACGCTTGTCACTCTTGGATAGAGCCCTAAGGATAGCGAAGACCAGCAACGGGAGCATCAGGCCAGCGTAAACCGAGGGCTCGGAATTAAGAAGTGACAGTCTATGAAGAGAAGCACCTCCTGCAGTGTCGCGATCATCCAGCCAGAAAATACTTTGCGCCGGAGAGTAAAAAACTGCCACAGCAAGAAGCGCGGCGAGAAAATTGGCAATGATTAGTTCGTCAAATAACCGGTGGATACCTCGACACCGGAGCAGCGCCCAGCAAAATGCGTATGTTGTAACATATGCAGTCCATAACAAGAACAGCGATCTCGCATAAAAAACAAAAGAATGAATTCCGAGAAGGAAGTGAGCCAGGATGAATGGGGATAAGAAGAGCAGGAATTGAGCAGTGAGCCATCGCTGTCCCTTGAGATAAAGCCACACAAAAAGAAGCGGCGACAACAGCGTCGTGTAAAAGAGGCCATGCGGCAACCCAACACTATTGAAGAAGAAGTAAAACGCAGCAGCAGGAAGATAGGCCTGAATGGATAACGGCGTGCTTCTTTGTGAGTCTAGGCCGACCCCGCGTTCGGTCCAAGTTCCAGTGCCAGCCTGAAGGCGCGATTCCATTAGATGGAAGGTCCTTTCGCCGACCGGTTCAACAGCAGAGTATATGCACGCCAGCAAGCGGTTGCTTTTGCGCGGTCGGACTCACTGTTCCTGACTTTGCTACTGACTCGAAAGGTCACAGCTCTCAAGAAGCATCCTCCCAACAGGACGGACCAGCAGAGTACCTTCTGCACTCCCCTGATGTGAAGATCGATATAGGTCGTGAGGCCGCTAACTTGATCGGGAAACCGGCTCGGATTGAAGCCGCCCCAATGTAAATACCTGAGATGTGGAAGATAGGCGCAGCGAAACCCAGAATCCGAGATTCTTTTACATAAGTCAACATCTTCGCCATACATGAAGTAGCGCTCGTCCAATCCCTTCAGTTGCCGCCATAGCTTTGCCCGGATCAAGAGAAATGAGCCTTGGACCCAATCTACATCATAAGCCTCTTGATCGCCGTATCTTGCCGGTGCTATGAGCATTGAACGAAGAAGAATCAGTCGCCGCGGAGTAGGAAATCGCCCAGTGCAGGCACTGGCACGTTGACTGCCATCGATCATATTGACCGTGAGGGCCCCATAAGCGGGATGCGCATCAAGCCAATCCACGACGGGGGCAATCGGTTCTAGCAAAAGCGTATCCGTATTGAGAAGAAGGATGAAGTCTCCTTTTGCGCGTCTTGCTGCCAGATTGCTACCACCGGCAAAGCCAAGATTTTCGTCACTCCGAACAACCTGAATCCATGGAAAATCCCTCTCTACGCTCTCGAGCGAACCGTCGGTCGAAGCGTTGTCTTCCAATATCACCTCGGTCTCAGAGTCCACAAATCGCTTGATCGACTCAAGGCAGGCGGCGAGGTATTCCAAACCGTTATAGTTCACGAGAACGATTGACAGTCGGATCGGGCGAGCGATACTGGCCTGTTGCTGGATCTGAGTTCCAATCACTGTTCTGTGGCCTCAGATGGACGGTTCATGGTTTTCAATCTCTTCATTTGCATCATGGAAGCGAGCAGCCCAGTCAATCACGGGAGAAAGACGGCTCGATTCCATGTGCGTTCCCAGCGCGGGCATAGGCGCCCAGAGTTGATAGCGCCTGCCAAAAAGCACGTCCGCCAGACCCCATTTCCATGTCTTAATCCAAGTCTTCAGCCGAAACAAATCATGCCAGTGAACACGAACATTTGCAAGTTCGACCTTTTGAGTGAGTGCCAACCACATTGGGCAGTCCATGTTCCCTTTGCTATAAGTCATGAACGTGGACTTCGTCCGAAGCAGATTCTTTCGCGAGGTCAAAAATGTAAGGCAAGTTGAACTTGCAGTTCGCCAATATCTATCTCCGAATGGTCTGACAAGGTGCCGTTCAGTTCGAGAAGAAGTGTCGTAGCTATCCGGATGGTCGTAGGGTGTGACAAAGTCAACGTCACTATTCGCCCGCGAAAATTCAATCATTTTATGAAGTGCGTCCGGGAAATAGAAGTAGTCATCTTCAGCAAAGTAGACAAACTCGGATTCCGTCTGCTTTGTCAAAAGATCAATTTGAAGAGAAAATGTAGCAAGATTTCCGATTGATTCCAGATTTATGATTTCGAGATCCTGATCGCCGAACACTCGTCGAAATAGAGTTTCGTAACCGATGGGACACCCATCGAGCAGTACCCACATCTTGACCCTTAAGTTCGCGCATGCTTTTTTGAAAGACAAGAGACACATTTCAGACAACTTAAGTTTATCTTCTGAGAAGAATGCGGGATTCTTTGAAATCCCTGGATAAATTCGATAAGCAACGGCCAAATCTCGCATTTACAACTCCACGCTAAAAACGATCAACTTGTGACGAGTTCTCCAACCGGAGCCTGCTCTTCTGTTCCCACAATGCCACTCTCTTTGCCCTGGCGCAAAGAAGTCTCTGCTGCAAACAACCCCAAGTCACCGGCCACAAGCTCCTCTTTCCTTTGAGAAACTGCTTCAAAATCCGGCTAAACATATCTGCCGTCAACATCCAGCCTTCTGAAGGACTTTTATAGAGATCATAGAATGCCGACTCAGCTGCCAGGATATCTGCAAGCCGATCAGGGCTCAATTGGTGATCAGTTTTCAGCAGAGACAATTCATGTTCGAGATCGAGGTCCCCAACCACGTAGATCAATTTTCCAGCTTGCTGAATCACATGAAAGAGCCAGTGATCGAGGTAATCCAGCCAAAAGAGCGAATGGAATCCTCCAATCTCGCGAAGAGAACGAGCTCGCCAAATGGTGCCGGAATTGATTGCGGTGATCTCCCCATTCGAAACCCCCGCAAAGTTCTGGGGCAATCGACAGGAGCGGCCGCGAACCGAAACATGCGGCGAGATGAAGATGCCGCGGTCCCAGATCTTCGGTACCAGTCCTGCAATCTCAAAATGAGCGGCAAGCTCTCGCGCGAGGCCCACAATACGTTCGCAATAAGACGCAGGAACAGTGGTGTCCTGATCGAGAGTCACCAGCCAATCAAATCCTTCGGTCTCGGCCATCTCCAATGAGAAGTTGTAAGCGGAAGAAATTCCTCGATTGGTTCGGGCGGCCCAGTATTCAACTGATTCAGGGAGTATGCCTGGCTCTTGTCCGTTGGGAGTATTGTCGTACAACAACGCTTTAAAGCGGAGGTCCTTCTGATTCGAACCTTTCGCGGAAGCCACGATGGAACGCAGCGCCGGCGATTCGCTGGGTCGCATTCGATACAGAACAACGACGACCAGTATTGAAACTGGCTCATCCGAGAACCCTGGCGTATCACTTACCAGCACGCGTGCTCCAAGTCGTAACGATCGTCCATCGCTGGGTCAACTCGAAGCCTTGACCCAGCGGCGGCTCTCGAAAATTAAAGTCTTGACGGGACGAGCAGGAATACCGACGGCCAGCGTAAATGGCGGAATCTTTCCACGGACTACGGAATTTGCGCCAACTACACTGCCCTCTCCGATATCGGATCCAGCGGTAACGACCACTCCATCCGCAATCCACACGTTCCGTCCTATTCGTATGTCTGCTAGCGATAGCGACCTCTGCGCAGGCGCCAGTTCTGGGTCGAAATCCCGGTCCGAACCATATTCACCGTGGTTGTGATCGATAATCGTTACCTTGCTGCCGATCATCACTCCAGATCCAATAGATATTGACCCTGCTGCTGCTATGTGGCCCCAAAAACTGATGCTCACGTTGTCGCCAATTTCGATGGATGGCGAGAAATTTTGATGCAAATGCTTGGTCAGGGCTTCGAGCCACAATCCTTTACCGGCATTGAAGTTCTCTCCTATATGGATGTGGTTCAGTCCTCGAATGTAATAGCCCGATCCAATCCGGAGCCCTTTTGCACCGAGCTTTTTTCCAATGAAATGACTCCAGACCCTGTCGCGCAACTCACTGATGCCCAAGTAGGACAGATGAAAGTATCCGTTATTTCGCAGGCGGTGCAGTAGTACGGATCCGCTGCCGTCTTTTCTTTCGCGGTTCATAGCTAACCAACCTCATCCTCATTCAATCACGATAGGATCCAAACATCCGACAAAGGCATGTTGCATTGAAAGCCTCCCTCTCAATTTCGTGGAATCAACTTAGCGGCAGGTGAGACTCTATATCTCCGTTCCGTCCGAGTACTTCTGGCCTGCGAAACGCCATCTGGTCATATACTCAAGCTTTGTTGCGACTCTGCCGCCAAATACCCACAGGCGATCTAACGGTTTAGGTAACAGCGTGACAGGAACATCAAAAAGCCAATACCGAATGTCACTCCCGAAGGCCTCTTGAAGGGGGCGCGTTGGCTGTGATCGGAAGAAGCTCTTGCCATTGTGCTTCGAATCGAGAATGAGTCCCGGCAAGTATCCTTGTAGAGTAGCTCCGATAATTGCTTGTCTTACTGCCCTGGATCTTACCCGTGAATACAAGATCCTCTTGAAGTTTGGGCCAAAGACTTCAAAGACAGAATAGCCACCGCTATTTTCCATTAGGCCGGCGACCAATTCGTCTTTGATCAGAAGGCCCTTCTGAAGCGAATCCAAAGCGGTATAGATCCATCCTAGGTGCCCGAGGCTCGTTCCCGACAGATCGGAAAACGGTGTGGGGTTCAAAGCTGAGACTCGATCCTTGTTCACGATGTTCGCGCTGATAAACGTGAACATGACGTGCAGGCGACGTGCGAATGCCTCAGGTCGGTAGAACACTTCGGCACCTTTCGGCACACCACGTTCCTTTGAAACATATGTTCCTTTGTAGCCTCTTGCCGACACATAGACCAAATCGTATTCGTCTGCGGAGAGGTAAGTGAGGACAGAGGCCAAGCCATCCGGTTCGAGCATGTCATCATCGCCAAAAATCCAGACATACTTACCATTAGCTGCCTCGAAACACTGCAGGATGTTCCGATCGGGACCAATATTCTCAGAATTACGGATGGACTGGAAAGACATTCCGCGATCGCGAAAGCTTTGAACCACCTCGGGTGTATTGTCGGTAGAGGCATTATCCGAAACGATCAGCTCTACACGGGAATCAGCGCCAATCTGCTCGAACAGAGTTGACAGAAGACGACACAGCAGTGTGGCTCGATTGTAAGTTGGCACCGCGATAGTCAATATCGGTCGATCTGCTTTGATCGCACTGTCGTCCCTCATAGGACATCCGCCTCGGGAACTGCGACCGAAATGCGATGCAGATGCCACTCGCGACGTTTCGTCATGAAGATGGCTGTTCCAAACGCCACGCCGACAACTCCACTAGTGAAGAAATATCCGATAGTGACGCCGGATGTTCCCCAATGCCGCCCTGTGAAAATCGTACTTGCCGCAGTGAGGACGCCAACAAGAATCGAGACTGCCAGGAAAGGTTCCTGTTTGTGCGCGCGTAGATAGACTGCTTCGCTGAAAACGATGTGATTCAAACAAACCGTGAGAAGCAAAATGGCGAAGAGCGGCAAAGGAAGAACTCGCGCAGACACATGGGGAAGATATATCTCCGCCAATGCAAGTGCAGCAAGAAGCACTATAGCTCCGCAAAGAAGAAGCGCAGAGGATTGGATTAGGGTCCTGAAGAATATTCGATCCAGGGTCGCAAAGTCGCCTCTCGCGATTAAATTTCCGAAGGGAGATGCTTTGGTGCTGATCCAGGCAATCGCAACCGTACTGAGCGCTGCCGATATGCTGAGAGACATTCCCATTTTGCCCGCTTCTGCCGCGCCTCGGTATGCAAAGAGTACAGGATTGAATAGTTGGAAGATAAAGTACCCGCATAGCCAGCTGGTAGCAATCTTCCACTGGAAAGGCCATATCTCATGACGCCAACTCACCAGGCCCTCCGATGTTTTATGACGAAAAAGTGGCAGCAATAACTTACGTTGGGAGTAGAGGAAAAAACCTCCGGTAAGCGCTTGACCACCAATGACGGCGGCCGGCGCGAAGAGTCCATGGTGGAGTACCAGGGCCGCCCATGCCATCAAGGTTCCGCAGATTGCCTGGGTCAAGCGCATGCGCGCCACCTGGGGTACGCGACCGCATCCTTCCAGGAAAGCAAACACAGGATCCATCTGGAATGTTAGGGTCGTGGCCAGAACCGTAGCGAACCAGGGGAGACGCCAATCAGCTAGGACACCGGCCTGTCGATGTGCCTGAAAGAAGTGAAATCCTGCAGGCAACAATGAGGCAGCCATCAGAAGCGCACCAACGGTGTACCAGCGAACAGATTTCTGGAACACCGACGCAAGCCGTGAATGAGCGACGGGATTCCCAGTGATCGCGCCGCTCGGAGCGATGTGAAGGTGCGCGCTTTCATGTGCTGCCAGTTGCAGGATCACAAACGAGAAGCCCAATTCGAACATGACCTGAAGCGCAACAAGGCTTGAAAAAGTGTAGTAGTAGCCCTGTTCGGATGGGGTCAGGAACCGCGCGATCATCATCACCGTAACAACGCCCGCGAGAGTGCTCCAACCGCGTGCAAGAACGATAAAGGCAATAGAGCGATCCAGTCCGATCGTGTGCTTCACGCGTGAAAGAAGCCGGCTCCCCTTTCGGAGTTCCTGCTCGTTAACGGGCTTTGGACAATCCCTATCCGTCACCGGATCACCATCGGCTTTGGGCGTCTGCAAAGCTGGAATGCAGTTTCGGTAATCCCTTCAACGCTCAAGCCCTGCGCCGAACGCAACTCTTCCTGAGAACCGGAGGTCTTGATCGGCGACCTTGCGAGTCTTAAAGATTGAAACGCAACAGCGCGGCCGCGAATGGCGAGCGTTTCCGCAACGGCTGCTCCCAGGCCGCCTGGGCCGTGTTCTTCAACAGTTAGAATCGCCGCCGTCTCCTCGCTCGCGTCGAGAATAGCCTCGGTATCCAGCGGCGACAAAAAGGGCATGCTCAATACGCGTCCGTGAATGCCGCGCCGCCCCAGCATTTCAGCTGCCTTGAGAACCGTGCCGAGCATGCCTCCTATACTTATGATGGTGAGATCTTTGCCGTCCAAAACCTGAATGGCTTTGCCGAACCGCACTTCGGTGTCCTGAGCGTGCAGGATAGGTTCGCCGGCCTTGCCCAGGCGGAGATAGGCCGGTCCCTGATGACCCGCAATGAGAGTAGTAATAGCGCGCGCCTCTATCGGATCCGCTGGAGCTGCAACAACTATGTGAGGAAGGGCGTTCATGATCGCTAGATCTTCTACGCCATGATGCGTGTATCCATGGCTGCCGTAGGCAAGGCCTCCTCCAACTGCGACAATTTTGACGCTGAGATTGTGGTAGCAGACGTCATTTCTGATTTGTTCCAAACAGCGCAAGATTGGAAAGTTCGCGATGGAATAAGTGAATACTGTCTTCCCAACCAGAGCCAGTCCAGCGGCGATACCCGTCATGTTTTGCTCTGCGACTCCAGCATTGAGATAACGCGACGGAAATCGCCCTGAAAACGCCTCAAGTACGGAATAGCCCAGATCGCCGCATACGAGCCATATGCGTTCATCGCGTTCTGCAAGCGAGCAGAGTTGTTCGATGAAGGCAGTTCTCACTACACCACTCCTAGTTCGCGCAAGGCTGCTTCTACTTGGGCGGGGCTCGGAGATTTGTAGTGCCAGGCAAGATCATCTTCCATGAAACTCACTCCCTTTCCTTTGATGGTGTGAGCAATCACCACGCTCGGTCTACCAGGTTCAAACGGAAGTTCTGAGAACGCTCCGGCCAAGTCTTGCATAGCGTGTCCGTCCACTTCGCGCACAGCCCAACGGAATGCTCGGAACTTATCGCTAAGAGGATCTAGATCGATAACATCCTGCACTCGTCCGAAACTTTGGATCTTGTTGTAATCAACGATTAAGACAAGGTTATCCAATTGGTGCTGAGGGGCCATCAGGATCGCTTCCCAATTTGACCCTTCGTCGAGTTCTCCATCGCTGCAGAGCACAATCACTCGAAATGGCAGGTTCTCTCGCTTTGCGGCCAAAGCCATGCCACAACCCACTGGCAACCCATGTCCTAAGGATCCTGACGATAGTTCAACACCCGGCACTCCACTGGTTGCGTGGCCGGTGAGGCGGGATCCCGACTCACAGTATGTCTTCAGTTCATCGACCGGAAAGTAACCTCGTTCTGCAAGTGCCGCATACAGCAATGCCGCGCCATGCCCCTTGCTAAGGATAAAGCGATCGCGTTCGAACCAGTCGGGGCGCTCGGGATCAATACGAAGAGTATCCCAATATAGGCACGCCACGATATCCGCCATCGACAGGCAGCTACCCAGGTGAGAAGCTCGAGATCGATGCACCATTCGCACCGCGTGCGCCCGCAGTGTCCGCGCCACCGAGGAGAGTTTTTCAGTGGTTGTCGTGCCCAAATCGCCCTCATTTGGTATGCGGCTCATGCGAAAATCTCCGGTTGGTTGGATCGAAGGGAGATGAATTTTCCTCCAGCATCGAGAAACGACTTTTGTTGGCTGACGATCTCTTCCTGGAACGATTGCGCGAAGATGGCCAGATACTCAAGGTCGTGGTCTCCGATGGTTTCGGGATCCATGATCGGAATTCGGTTGCCCGGCAATGCTCTACCCACGAGGTTGGGGTTGCGGTCAAAGACGACTGAGATGTGCGATCTATCGAGCCCGGTCACACCCATCAGCGAAGTTGTGCGTTCAGCAGCACCATAACCGGCTACCTTTGCCCCTCGGTCCCGCAAGCGATCAAAGAACTCTCGAGTGGCATGAGCCGCTGTCTTCCACTCCATGACGAACTTCTCAAGACGTTCGCGAGTCGAGCCACCTGATGCCCCGCAAGAAACATCCTCGAAGGTCAATGCAGTTCGATTCAGCGCATGGCCGCCCTCGCGTTGAGCCCATACCAGCAAGCTACCGCCAAAGGTATTCACGGTGGTGGATCCTACCGGTTGCCAACCATGTCGAGCCAGAAGAGCCGACATCGTCTCCACATCAAAGTAGCAGGGATGGATGTGATAGACATTGCTGAATATAGACTTCTTGACAGTAGAGTTGAGATCGGGAACTTCGATCAACAACATCGCGTCCCGCGACGCTAGTAGATCGATCCCGGCAAAGATCGCGTCGAAATCGTCGATATGCTCCAGCACATGCCGAATGATAACTATCTTCGCCGGCTCTAACCCACTCCGCTTCGCCGAGTCCGCATTGAGAAACTCGTTGCTTACCGCGAGACCCTTCTCCAATGCAACTTTTGCAGGGCTCGTCGCTGGTTCAAAGCCCGCTACTGAAAAACCAAGACCACTCAGCATATGAAGCAGGGTTCCATCGCTGCAACCCACCTCGAGCACGCGCGTTCCCGGCTGCCAGTGTTCCCCCAGGTGAGCTGCGATCGCGCTTAGATGGTTTTTGTAGCCATCGGCAACACCGCTCATAAAGGAATATTGCTTGTAGAACGAAGGTGCTAGCGATTCCCTCAACTGCACAAGTCCACAGTTGGTGCAGCGCAGAAGCGTCAATGGGAAAACCGGATCGGGGCCCAAGTCCGACGGTGAGACGTAAGTACCCGCCACAGGCAGATTGTCAAAGGCGATGAGTTCCTCGTGAAGCTGCGCGAAGCAGATACGGCAGCCATCCCGTCGAATAATCATCGTCCCTGAAAACGTCACTCGTTCCCTCGCTCAACAGCGTCACGCATCGATGTTGCGGGATCTGTGCCACTCAATCGTCCGGCGCAGCCCATCTTCTAATGGTGTTTCCAGCTTCCATCCCGTCGCTGATTGTAACTTGCTGATGTCCGCCTCTAAATGCATGACCTGATTTGGGGAGTATGGTATCTCCCCAAAACCTATGTCCAAATGTCGATCAATCGAGTCACGAATCAGAGATATGATTTCTTTGAGTGCCCTTGGTCTACCAGATCCCAAATTGAAGACACCCGCTGCATCAGTGGTGGCCGCAAGTTGGGTGATTGCCTTTACTGCGTCACCAATATAAAGAAAATCCCAGAGCTGTTCACCAGTAGTGACCTTCGGTCTCTTCCCCTCGAGCAATTGTTGAATGACATAGGGAATCATCCGTTGTCCATCGTCCATTGGACCGTACGTCCAGAAGGGCCTTATGCCACAAAAACGCATTCCCCATTGCACTGAGAGTGCCTGTGTCAACTCCATCATTGCGTGCTTTGAAATTCCATATAAATTCCGCGGAGACACGGCGTCGGTTTCCCGCACGGGCACCTGGTACACTCCGTACTCGACTGATGTCCCGAAAAAGAAAAAGCTCCTGCTGCCGGTTTCGTGCGCTATCTGAACTAACTCCAGGGTGCCGGGAACGTTCTTATAAATCTGGGCCGGATCATTCACAAGCTTTCCAGTATTTCCGCCCCACCACGCAAGATGGAAAATAACATCAGCTTTAAATGCATCCAATTGCCGGACGATTGTTGATATAGTCGCCAAATCTGCATAAGCAATTTCGATTTGCGAAGCAACATCCTTCAACCGCCAAGGGTCACTTTCGGGCCTCAGAACGGCCAGCACCACGTGCCCCTCTTGCAGCAACTGACGTACAAGCCACGAGCCAATGAAACCCGAAGCTCCCGTTACGAGGCAGCGCATTGTCCCTTTGCCACCTCGCTGAGAGAATTGAGCATATGTTCTAGCATGCGATCGTTTAGCCCCGGATAGACGCCGATCCAAAACACGTTGTTCATCACGTATTCTGTATTCACAAGCGAACCTACAACCCGATATTGAACATCCTTATATGCGGGTTGACGCACAAGATTTCCCCCGAACAATAAGCGCGTTCCGATCTTTCGCGACTCGAGATATGCCGTCACCTGGTCTCGAGTCAGACCTGATTCAGGCTTGACCGCCAACGGAAATCCGAACCAGCTGGGATCGCTCTGATCGGTTGCTTCAGGTAAAAGAAAAACATCCTCTAGCTCCGAAAGGCCTTCTTTCAGGACCGAGAAGTGGTTCCTTCGTGCCGCGATAAACTTGTCCAGCTTCTTCAACTGCGAAACGCCCACGGCTGCCTGCATGTCTGTGACCTTTAAGTTATAGCCAATGTGCGAATAGGTGTACTTATGGTCATAACCGCACGGCAGGGTGCCAAGTTCCCACGCAAACCGTTTGCCGCAAGTATTATCTTTGCCCGGTGCGCACCAGCAGTCCCGGCCCCAATCGCGGAAAGATTCGACAAGCCGGTTGAGTTGTGGCTTGTCAGTTAATACGCATCCGCCCTCGCCCATAGTGATATGGTGTGCCGGATAAAAGCTAACCGTGGCGAGATCCCCGAAGGTTCCGACATGGCGGCCTTTGTAGGTGGAACCTAATGCATCGCAGCAATCCTCAATGAGCCACAGGTTGTGTTTTCGGGTGAATGCCACAACCTCATCGAGATCAAACGGATTGCCAAGAGTGTGTGCGAAGATGACAGCTTTCGTACGTGGGCTCAGAGCCTCCTCGAGCAGTTGCACGTCGGCGTTGTAGGTTCCCAGTTTTATGTCGATGAATACCGGGACGGCCTGATTCTGGATGATCGGGTTGACCGTAGTGGGAAAGCCTGCTGCAAGGGTGATAACTTCATCGCCGGGGTTCAGCCGGCGATCCCCATGTAAAGGGGAAGTCAGCACTGACACGGCCAGAAGGTTGGCCGAGGAACCGGAGTTCACGAGTCTGGCGCAGCGAACGCCCACTCGACGCGCAAACGCGTTTTCAAATGCGTCGGAATACCTTCCCGCAGTAAGCCAAAAATCCAACGAGCAGTCCACCAGGGCCTGTACGTCTGAAGCGTCGAAGACACGCCCGGAGACCGGCACTGCGCTTTGGCCTGCTGCAAACTCATTCTTTTCCGGAAATGCCTCCCGAACGTATTCGGCAACAAGATCGAGGATTTGATTTCGGAGGTCAGCTGTGCGACTCATGAGAAACCTCGAAGCAATATATGTGATGCCCCTTGATGAATTCCGTTATCAATGTCTGAGGCCGGTTTGTGAAAGCTCTACGAAAGACATGATTTGGTCCATCGTAACTGTACGGACATCTTCCCCTCGATCCCTGCGTCGATACCATTCCGCGGTGAAGTGAAGAGCCTTTTGCAGAGGGAGAACGGGATGCCAACCCAGCAACTTTGCGGCCTTTGACCAATCCAGCTTCAATATCTGTGCCTCGTGAGGCCGTGGTCTGTCGTCCATTTGCCATTGCGCATCAACGCCCCACTCGTAGGCTAATTGCTGGACGATCCACTCCACTGACTTTTCGTCCGATTCGTGCGGACCAAAGTTCCAGGCATCACCGTATTTGGGGCCCGATTCGACGAGAGCTTGAGCGAGCTTGAGATAACCGGAAAGTGGTTCGAGCACGTGTTGCCATGGACGCACTGCATTAGGGTTCCGAACCATGAGGATTTCTTTCGCGACAAACGCTCGCATGATATCCGGGACGATGCGATCCCTGGCCCAATCTCCACCGCCTATGACGTTTCCCGCACGGGCCGAAGCGACGGAGATTCCATGCCGCTGGTATTCGTCGGGTGGAAAGAATGAATTGCGGTAGGACGACACGACCAACTCGGCACACGCCTTGCTCGCGCTATATGGATCGTGTCCTCCCAATCGATCGGTTTCGCGATAGGCCCAGACCCATTCCTGGTTTTCGTAGCACTTGTCGGTTGTGATCACAACCACAGCCCGAACAGACCCGGCTTCCCGAATCGAATCCAATACGTTTGCTGTTCCGATTACATTCGTCGTATAAGTGCCAACCGGATCTGCATAAGAATCGCGCACGAGTGGCTGTGCCGCCAGGTGGAAAACAATCTCAGGGCGGAATTCTTTGACCAGGCTCTTCAAGCGCGGCAAGTCGAGAACATTGAAAATCTCAGATCGTAAGCCTTGCGCTACTTTTGCTTCGCAAAATAAATTTGGCTCGCTGGGCGGGTCCAACGAGACTCCGCAAATCTCTGCTCCGAGTTGCTCAAGCCAAAGTGAAAGCCAACTGCCTTTGAATCCAGTGTGTCCGGTCAGGAAGACGCGGCGTCCTTCCCAAAAGCTCATTACCACACCTTCCAGGGAGCGCTGCCGCTCGACCAGAGATCCTCAAGCAGTTGCTTGTCGTGAATCGTATCCATGGGTTGCCAATATCCAGTATGGCGAAAGGCAGAAACGTGTCCATCTCTCGCAAGCATTTCGAGTGGCTCGCGCTCCCAAATCGTGGAGTCGTCAGTGATGTAGGGACCGACTTTTGGGGAAAGCACGAAAAAACCGCCATTCACCCATCGCCCGTCACCGGGTGGTTTTTCCTGAAAGGACTGCACGAGAGAGTTGTCGTCAATACGCAATGCACCGAATTTGCCTGTGGGCTGGGTCGCGGTGAGGGTGACAAGTCTCCCTGATTGGCGATGAGACTCTATCAATTTTGCGATGTTTACATCCGCGAGTCCATCACCATATGTAAAACAGAACTCCGCATCGTCGGCAACGTATGGCAGTACTCGCTTCAAGCGACCTCCCGTCATCGTACCCGTACCAGTGTCGACTAATGTGACGCGCCACGGCTCACATGCATTATGGTGATATGCCAAACTGTTCTTTTCAAGATCGATCGTGAGGTCTGAGGAATAGAGGAAGTAATTCGCGAAGAAATCCTTGATAAGATGACCCTTATACCCAAGGCAAATAATGAAATCATTGATCCCGTAGGCTGAATAAATCTTCATGATGTGCCAGAGGATAGGCTTTCCCCCGATTTCGATCATCGGCTTAGGTTTAATCGAAGTTTCTTCGCTGAGTCTGCTTCCAAGTCCACCCGCAAGGATTACAGCCTTCATGTTTTATTTGACCAATCCTGACAAAAGTGCCCAGAAAAACACATCGTCCGACATGGGGAGAAACCGTGCGATGCTGGATTGCTGAGCAGCCCTAGAATACCACCCCCGGAGAATGGTTCAGAGGACTTGCTGTGAGGGGCGGGAAGCGCCGCTCCACGGATTCGCCACGGATGTTGGGTTGACCCCATCCGCGGAACAGCTGGGTCACGGAAGAACGAAGGTGCAGCTTCCGGGCTTCTTGTGGAGCTTGCATCACGCATCTGGAAAGGTGCCCTAAGCAGAGCCCTCCGTCTTGACATTTGTCTGCTGCCCATTCGCAGACGCCATGTGCCCCGGAGAATTTCTTCGAGAGTCGAGACGATCTCTCTTGCGACGCCTCGGGATGCTGAAGGGACCGGCGAGGGTTCGTTACACAGCGAAGAATGCCATCCTGAAATACCGCAGAGGACTGCACCGGTGCTCATTCCGCAAAACCGAAATTCGCGCAATAAAGAAAACTGGTTCGGCACGGCATGTTGCCGCCCTGGGTCGCGCGGGTTATCTTCGGACTGTAGGAGAGGAGTGGCTCGAAAAAGTCAATTCGGCGAATTGCGAATGGTACCGACAATGAAGCACTATCTTTCAGTGATCTGAAGGGTTCGCGAGTGACGTTCGTCTTCTTAGCCAGAGGATGTTTTGAAGGTGATGAAATTTTGATGCCGCTTCAGCATCTCGCATAATGCGCTCGAGGGCTGCTTGTACTAATACCAGAAAAACGCCGAAAAAAAGTCCAACGCCGGTAGCGCCAATGACAATGAGAGTCCTTTTCGGAAAGGATCGCTTGTCGGGAGCGATAGCGGCATCGACAACCTGAACCACTGCGCCTTGTTTAGCTTCATCCAATTTCGCAATCTCAAACTGCCGCGCGAGGATATCGAAGATCGTTTCGTTGTATTTAACGTCGCGCAATCTACGCACATATTCCAATCCGGCTGCTGGGACCTGTCCCTTGGGCATCATGAGCCCCGCGTCGATGTTTGCGGAGCCGCCCAATTTAGCTAATTGCGTGCGCAGGCCTTCCAACTCCTGCTGAGCCTGCACTATTTCTGAATTCTCAGCTGTAGCATAGGTGCGCAAGGATTGAATCTGGACTTCCTTTGATGCGATCTGTGCACGAAGAGCAGCTGCCGACTCGATGAGAGCGCGCGCTTGACTATCGATTTGTATCAGTCCAGTCTTCTGCTCTGTTTCCTTTAGAGCTTCCTCAGCGCTGGCCAGGTTGTCTTTTGCGTGCTCAAGCTGTTGCTCAAAGAAAAGTCTGCGTTGCGATGCCTCACTGATTGCGAGGTGCTCTGAGAGTCTTCGAAACTGGTCGACATAGCCGTTTGCAAGTTCCGCGGCACGGTTCGGGTCGCGATCCTCGATAGTGATATGAATGAGGCCGTCTTTGCCGTTGCCATCAATTGTGGTATATCCCTGAAGTGTCTTACGGGCGTCAGAGGGATACTTTTGGTGATACTCCTGCATCAGGTCAAAATGTTGCACCATGGCATCTTGGACGGTTCGGCTAGTAAGCATGCCAATATACATCTCATTGGGATTCTTCAGGCCGAGACTCCCGCCAGCAAGGGATGCAATACCACCCATGTTTCCAAGCTGGGATGTGAGTGCGGCGCTCATCGAAGAGTTCTGCTGGGGCGGCAAAAGTGCCACCGTCGCGGTGTACCGCTTAGGCAGCAGGAGGGAGACGATGATCGCGAGGACGGCGAAGATTGCGGTGCTTAGAACAATAACGCGTTTGCGTTCGGCGAGAACAATTAGGAGGTCCAGAAGGGATATCTCGCCATCGTTCTTTCGATTTGTTCCGACCGTTGTGGACTCGGTAGCAGGATCGGAGCGCTCACCCGGTTGGTGAATTGAAATATCTGTGGACATGAGTTCCTGCCGGATCTCGGATTTTGCTGTATTTCTATCACTATATTCTACAGGCAGTGCGAGGAGGTAAGGCCTTTCGTGCGGCACTCTTATGACAAGATCGGAAAACGGCATCTAAGTCTCATGGTTGCGAGTAGACGCGTGGACCGGCTTCGAGCAGATCCCGACAAAGATCGGTTTCTTGCTTTATCTCTTGGCGCTAATCCAGTCCAGCGCGCGACAATGAGCCTTCGCGGGCCGATACGGAATGTTTCGAAACCCAATCGAGAACAGTGCTGGAGACCAGGTGGATTTGTTCTCCTGACAGTTCAGGATAGATGGGAAGCGCCAATACTTCGCTCGCGGCGCGTTCTGAGGCTGGAAGATCGCCCTCTTTGTATCCAAGGTTCTGAAAGCACTCCTGCATATGTAACGGAACCGGATAGTAAATCTCGCAACCAATCTGTTGCGCGTCGAGGTGGGCTTTGAGTTTGTCCCGTTCCGGCACGCGAATCACGTACTGGTTGAAAATGCTGACACCGTCCGGACTGATCCACGGCACTCCGATAGAACTGCCCGCAAACTCCTGATCGTAGATTTTCGCGTTGCGCCGGCGGCCCTCCGACCAGGCGCCCAGGTGTGGCAGCTTCACCAGAAGAACGGCGGCCTGAAGCGGATCGAGGCGGAAATTGCCGCCTATCACTTTGTGATAGTACTTTGGCTTGGATCCGTGAGAACGCATTACAAGAAGTCGATCGTTCAGGTCGGCGTCATTGGTCACAAGCATGCCGCCGTCGCCCGCCCCCCCCAGGTTCTTGCTGGGGAAGAAGCTGAAGCAGCCCACGCGACCGATGCTTCCGGATTTGCGTCCCTTGTAGGTCGAAGAGATAGCCTGCGCGGCATCTTCGATCACGTAGAGTTTGTGGCGCTGCGCGATTTCCATAATCGGGTCCATGTCGCACATTTGGCCGTAGAGGTGGACGGGGATGATGGCCTTGGTGCGGGGCGTGATGGCCCGCTCAATTAGCCGAGGATCGATATTGTAGGTGCGTGGATCAATGTCGACGAAGACGGGCTTCGCTCCGGTGCGGGACACGCATCCTGCCGTCGCAAAAAAGGTGAACGAAGTGGTGATTACTTCATCGCCAGCGCCGATTTCAAGTGCCATCAGGGTCGCAAGCAGTGCATCGGTCCCACTCGAAACGCCAACGCCGAACTTGCAATCGGAGAGCGCGGCGACCTGGCGCTCTAGCTCGGTGACTTTTGGACCGAGGATGCACACCTGCGAGTCAAGGACTTCACTTATGGCACGAAGGACTTCATCCTTGATGCCGGCATATTGCACTTTCAGATCGAGAAGAGGAACTTTCATGACAAGGTTTCCTGTAGGCGCGTTCTATGCGAGGACGATTTTCTCACGACCTTCACTGACATTCCGCGTCGCATTCCTCGTGTCGATTACGAGCTTCGAACATCTGACGATCTGATCGTAATCGAACGCGTCGTGATCGGTGAGAATGATCGTTCCATCCGCCTTCGCAATTTCATCATCCGTGAGTGCTTGGAGTTCAGTGCCCGGCAGCTTGCCATAACGGTGCGAGACGAAACCCTTCGCGTGAGGATCGTAATAGGAGAGCTGTGCGCTACGGTCAGAGAGGATCTTTAGAATCTTGATAGAGGGCGATTCGCGGCAATCGTCGATGTTCTTCTTATAAGCCAATCCCAGCACCAAAAGCCGCGCCCCGTTGAGACACACACCATTTTTGCCGAGGTGGTCTGCAATCCGGTTTACAACCTCGTACGGCATGTTTGTGTTTACTTCTCCCGCAAGCTCGATAAAGCGAGTCGCAAAGTCAAACTCGCGCGCCTTCCAGGAAAGATAGTAGGGGTCGATTGGGATGCAGTGGCCGCCCAGTCCCGGGCCAGGATAGAACGCCTGGAACCCGAACGGCTTGGTCTTTGCGGCGTCGATAATCTCCCAGATGTTCAGGTTCATGCGCTGGCACAGTAGCTTCATTTCGTTGACGAGCGCGATATTTACACAACGATAGATATTCTCAAGCAGCTTTGCCATTTCCGCGGCTTCGCAGGACGAAACAGGCACAAGCTGATCGAAGACCATTGCGTAAAACGCTTCGAGGGCGCGGCGCGAAGCCGGGTCATTGGCGCCGACCACCTTGGGAATTGTCCGCGCCGTGAAATGCGGATTCGCAGGGTCCTCGCGCTCCGGAGAGTAGCCCACAAACAGCTCTTCGCCGATCTTCAGTCCAGACTTTTCGAGGATCGGAAGCAGTACTTCCATGGTTGTTCCGGGGTAGGTTGTGCTTTCCAGGATGACGAGTTGTCCCGGCCGCAGGTGCTCGGCCATCGATTCTGCAGTCATCCTCACAGCGGTAAGGTCGGGCTGCTTTGCCTTGTCCAGCGGCGTGGGAACGCAGATGCTGATCGTGTCGGCGCTCGCAATCTGCGAGAAGTCCGAGACCGCAATGAATCGCTCATCTTTGCGCATTTGCTGAATCATCGTCGATGGCAAATGACCGATGTAGCTTTCGCCGTTCATCAGCTTGCGAATCTTCGAATCGTCGATATCGAAGCCGATTACGTTGAAACCCTGGCTTGAGAAGAGTTGCGCCAGGGGAAGACCGACGTAACCAAGGCCAATGATGCCGGTGGTGAGTGTTTTTGTTTCGGCCTTGTGGAGAAAGCTCTCCAGGTGATTGGTTTGAACCGCAACCGTCATGATGTTGTTCCTTGAGAACCGCTCATTGCGTCAATCCGGTAGTGCCAGCGGTTTTAGCGGATTGAGTGCCGACTTGCGTTCTTCTAACTTCGTCGTCTCGCATCATCTGCACCTGAGGTACCGGGAGGCATCAAGTGGGCTGTCCATTGCTGAAAGCGCGTTCCGGATCAAGCTTCGCGAAATCATCGCCGGCGGCGTCCGGCTGGAAACCCGCATATCAAAGAGGAGCTCAGCGACAAATCCCCTGATTCCCCTCGGCGTAAATCGTCTCAAACCCGTACCGGTAATCGGTAAATCTCTCAGAAACCCGCTCGGAATCAAGGTTTAGGCTACCAAGCCAAAGACCGCCGGTCAACTGATGAACCGGAGGGTTCAACCGAAGGAGGGTGCAGGGTTGAAGTGAAATTACGCAAGCGCTAACGTGATGCAGCTCCGCTTGCCACACAGTCAATCGCTCATGGGACACTGTTATTACGAGCTCCGAATTCGAAGTTGTGAGGATACTTGTCAAGTACAGATCTTTTGAGCCGATCGCGTCCCAATTTTCGGTTCTCATTTTGGATTGTTCTTCTCGGGTTGGCTCTGGCCGGCGCAAATGGTGCGAGGGCAAGCGCCCAGTCATCGCCCACAAATGCCGCTAGTCCCTCATCTTCGGTATCCGCCGCAGGCGGTCCAAATGCCGATTGCATTGCGGAGGACGCGGGTTCTCCATTCATTCCCGTCGACAATTGGGTCTATCCGGCGATGCTGCGCTTGTACTCACTTGGTTTCTTGGATCGAGTATTCCTGAATATGCGCCCGTGGACACGTTCCAGCATCGGATACATGCTTCAGGACGTGAATAACCACCTTGAAAAGGACAGCACAGAGCACTCCAGTCCTGCTTACGAACAGGCAGAAAAGATCTTCGCTTCTCTGGTTGAGGAACTTCACTATGATCGCCAGAAGAACTGTCTCATCAGCGACGACAACACGCGTTTCGAATCGGCCTACACGTCCGCTCGCGTCATTAGCGGCACGCCCCTGCGCGACAGCTACCATCTCGGTTCCACCATCATTAACGATTACGGCCGCCCGTATGCACACGGATTCAACAACTACACCGGCCTAAGCGGTTATGCCTCACGGGGACGGTACCTGATTTACGCTCGTGGCGAGTTCCAGGGAGCCCCATCGGCCACCGGATATTCCGCTGCGCTGGCCGAAGAGCTTTCTAAAATCGATGCAATCAACTTCATTGATCCGGCAACCGGGCTCCCTTACTACCAGGCGACTATTCCTCTCGGGCCTATTAGTGCGACTGCACGCGTGCGATTAATTGAAGCGTATGTTTCCGCAACCGTGATGAATAACGTCTTCTCATTTGGCAAAGCGGACGAGTGGCTCTCACCGGCAGAGGGCGGCGCAATGGCCTACTCAAATAACGCGGAGAACATCTGGGCATTTCGCATCAACCGCGTCGAACCCCTTCGCATTCCCGGCCTCTCAAAGATTACCGGACCGTTTAGGTACGAATTCCTGGTTGGACCGCTCCAGGGGCACACCGAGATAGCTCCAACAGAGACTACCTGGGTAAACCCCGGAGATCCCTGGATGCATGTCGAAAAGCTGAGTTTTCGCCCGACACCGAATCTTGAGTTTGGCTTTGAACGATCCGTAATCTGGGGCGGAAAAGGTCACGCGCCGATAACGCTGCATACATTTCTGCGAAGCTTCTTCAGCACGTCAGGTACAACAGGCGCGGTGAAGAACAGCCCCGAAGACCCCGGTGCCCGATTCGCCGCCTTCGACTTCACGTACCGGCTTCCTTTTGTCCGCAATTGGCTCACGCTCTACTCTGACTCCGAGGTCCACGATGATGTCTCCCCGATCGATGCCCCCCGTCGTGCAGCCATCCGGCCCGGCCTGTATTTATCACATGTGCCAGGGCTCCCCAAACTCGACATCCGGGCTGAAGCGGTCTCAACGGATCCATCGATCAGCAATAGTCAGGGCGGAGGCTTCATGTACTACGAAGCAATCCAAAGGCAGGGCTATACCAACAATGGTTCGTTGATCGGCGATTGGATAGGTCGCGAAGCCAAAGGTGGGCAGGGCTGGATCACCTATCATCTCAGCGGAAACGAGTGGTTGCAGGTCGGAGTCAGGAATCAGAAGGCGGCCAAGGACTTTATCCCGGGCGGGACGACGATTAACGACATCAACTTCCAGATCGTCAAACGCCTCGGCAAGGACCTCGAACTCAACGGCCAATTTACCTTTGAACACTGGAAGGCGCCCATATATCTCGATGGACTGCAGACTGTCACTGCCACCACGATTCAGTTGACGTGGTTCCCAAAGCGGCGGATTCGGTTCTGAAGATGTCAGTCCTGCCATGGCAGGGAACTCGTGCCTTTGAGAAATCTGGACGCTTCCAGCTCACGTCAGAAGGATGTCGGCTGGTGAGATCAATCTCCGGAGGTCAGCGATTCATCGCCGCGCAAATCGGTCAGGCCGGTCGCAATCGCCAAGGGCGAAGGCGCCTTGTTTTTGAGCGTTCTACGCTGCATCTCAGCTGGTTGAAGATCGAGCAACTCGTAGATCTCCGAGCAGTCCCACCGCCGCGAAATCGTGTCCACAATCAGCTTCAGGTCAGTCAGAAATGTAGCGCGCGCCATGTACTCCCGATCGAGTCGCAGTTTGGCAGGAAGAATGATTGAATGGTAGTACTCGTCGACACAATCGTGCGGTAGCCGAGCAAGAATCTGCTCCTCCCGAGCGAACGCGATGGTAGCCGCGCCGGTAATCCCCGGCCGGCACTTGAGCTCGATCAGCTGGTGCTCAGGCAACTTAGGCCGCGGCCCAACCAGCGTCATGTCCCCAACCAACACGTTCAATACCTGCGGCAGTTCATCGAGTTTCCATCTCCGAAGAAAACAGCCAACCGGAGTGAATTGCTGATTGCCCGCAGTTGTAACCTTGCTCCGTGCACCGTTTTCTAGGTGCTCCATGGTGCGGAATTTCAAAATCGTGAAGTTCCGGCGATGTAGCCCGGTACGCTTTTGAAGGAATAGAACAGGCCCTCTGGACGTAAGGCGAACTGCCAGCCCGACGACAGCGAAGATCGGAATCAGCAGCGGAAGTGCCAGGAGCACGCAAGTTACGTCGAAGAAGCGCTTCAGGCCCGACTGGGACCATTCACTCACTCTCTCTTCGATCAGTCGCAGAGATAGGCGCAGACCTGTTTCCGATTTCCCCTGAGACGCTGTCTTTTGTGATGTCTGTGCGCCCCGTTGCAGATCGAAGGACGGAAGGTTTTCCCGAGATGAAGCCTTCGAACCGGTCGAGGCAATCACTACATTGGCGCTCAATTAACCCTCCGCAGGCTGGAAGCAAACTATCCAATGTAAAGTGGCACGCCGCTGCTGGCCGTGTCATCAATGAAGCTGCACCTTGTCATCCTGAAAAGGGCCCCGGATTTCAAAGATTGCGGGGGTAAGAACCAGGAAAAACTCGGCAGGCAGCCGTGAAGCAACTTCAATGAAAACTACACAACTGTGCCTACGAAGAATAACACTCCTTACGGAGTGAAACGTTACCAGTTTGCGAATTAGTATCCTTAGTAACACGAAATCGTGATAACTATCACATTTCAGACGCCAAAACACCCCAAGTCCTGTTTACTCGAGGAGAACCATCTCAACTGTTTTGGTTTGACAGGGCTATGGTTGTGAATCGCGGCAACAGGTTGGGCAACCCTTGCTTGTCCTCTGCGGAATTGGCAAGAAACTCCTAAGGATTCAGGTCGTCGGCAACCGCCCAACATCCTCTAAACCAGCCTCTTCCGGGCGGCAGCTGGTTACCGAACGTCATGCTAGACTCATCACTATGGTTTCCTCACATCTTAGTGAAAGGAGGGTCCGGGATTTCTCCGCTGAGACCACCCCTCGCCGGTCTTCACTGAGGTTCAAAGTAGCCAACCTGATCACCGCCTTTTTTCTAGTTTCTTCGCTTTCCCTCGGTGTGCATGCTCAGCAACAGCCCCAGGGAAGCTACCCGAATGAGACTCAAAGCCCCTACCAGAATCCCTATCAAAATCCCTATCAGGGGACGCAGTACCCGAGTTCCGTCGACTGCTCTGATCCTATAGAAATTAGCGCGCCTGAATGCTCTGGTCAGACGCTTGGCACAGGTCAGATGCAGAATCCCCAGTCTCGTTTTCCAGAGTCTGGAAGATACGGCTCTCAGCAGACCCGCCCAAATGGAAACTACACTGATAATGAGCAGATGAACCGCCCGCAATCTCAATCAGGTCAGTACCCGCAACCCCTTCTTCCCCCAGAACCGCTAACCGAATTTCAGAAATTTGTAGCCACCACCACCGGCCAGATCCTTCCTATCTTCGGAGCAAACCTGTTTCGTAGGGTTCCCTCGACGTTCGCTCCAGTTGATATGGCGCCGGTGCCTTCCGACTTTGTCGTTGGCCCAGGCGACGAGCTGCGCATCCGCGTCTGGGGACAGTTGAGCTTTCAGGCAAATGTCCGGGTAGATCGTTCAGGAGAAATCTATCTCCCGCAAGTCGGCCCCGTTCATGTCGCATCTGTTCCGTTTTCAGAGCTAGATGGGCAATTACGCAGTGCGATTGGTCGCGTGTACCATAATTTCGACCTCACCGTGGATCTCGGGCAGATCCGCTCCATTCAGGTATATCTGGCCGGAGAGGCTCGCACACCTGGCGTTTATACGGTCAGTTCTCTCAGCACCCTGGTGGATGCGCTCTTTGTCGGCGGCGGGCCGAATGCGCAGGGTTCGGTCCGCAATATTGAACTGCGCCGAGGGAGTCAGACGGTCACCCATTTTGACCTTTACGAGCTTCTGGTTCGTGGTAACAAGTCCACTGATGCCAAGCTTTTGCCCGGCGACGTGATCTTCATCCCGCCAGTGGGACCCCAAATTGCGATTACAGGCAGCGTAAAGAATCCGGCCATCTATGAGACGCTTCCTTCCGAGCCATTGTCCGCGGCTCTTTCTAATGCGGGGGGCGTTTCCACAGTCGCTTCCGGAGCGCGCATTTCGGTCGAGCGTATTCATGAACACAACGAGCGTCAAGCGATGGAACTCACCTATGACAAGGAGGGGCTGGCGACACCGCTCGCCGACGGCGACATCGTGCGCGTGTTCCCCATCGTGCCGCGTTATGGAAAGACCGTGATCCTCCGCGGGAACATCGCCAACCCGGGGCGCTTCGCATGGCATCCTGGGATGCGCGTCAGCGAACTCATTCCCGATAAGGATTCCCTTGTTACCAGAAACTACTGGTGGAAGCGGTCACAATTGGGCTTGCCATCTCCGGAGTTTGAACCCACCCCAGGATTTCAGAATTTTCGCCAGCCCTTTGACAACAACGCCATCACATTGAAGCCGCCTGTTTTCGAAGAACCCAACTCGCAGTACCCAACCCAGAACTCAATGCAAAGCTCGGCTCAGGGTTCGGGGCAGAACTCAACGCAGGACACTACGCAAGATCAATCTGGCTCGCTTCAGAATCGATACCCTTCTGCCCAGCAGCGGAGTGGAAGTTCCTCCCTTGGAGGTCTCGACAACACTTCATCTCAGGGGCCTCGTCCCGCACAGCGGACCTCCGTTCGCCTTCTCGCACCGGATATTGATTGGGACTATGCAGTTGTTGAGCGGATCGATCCGGATACGCTGAGAACTACACTCATCCCTTTCGATCTCGGCAAGCTCGTCCTGCAACACGATGCGTCGCACGATCTCGAGTTGAAGAGTGGCGACATTGTTTCCATCTTCTCCGAGGCAGACTTCCGCGTGCCTCTTGCGGAACAGACCAAACTCGTGACCTTGGATGGTGAGTTCGTGCATTCCGGAGTCTATAGCGCGAGGCCGGATGAGACTTTGAAGGAACTTGTAGAGCGCGCCGGTGGAATCAGTCCCAAGGCCTATCTTTATGGTTCGATGTTCACACGCGAGTCGGTCCGTATCGCGCAGCAGGCTCGGATCGAGGAGTATGCGCGTACCTTGGAGACGAGCATGCATCGGTCCAATCTTGCGCTCGCAGCCTCTTCGACACAGGAAGCCGCAACTACGGCTGCCGCCCAAAACAGCGAACGAGACCTGGTTGCCTCCCTTCGCCAGATCCGCGCCACCGGCCGAATCGTTTTGACCCTTAAGCCGGACAGCAGTGGCACAATCAGCCTTCCAGATATGACAATGGAGAACGGTGATCGCTTCGTGATTCCTCCCGTTCCCGCCGTCGTGAATGTAATTGGCGCGGTGTACAACCAGAATGCCTTTTTATTTGTGAAGGGGCGTCGCGTCAGCGGCTACTTGCAGCAGGCCGGCGGTCCAAACAGGGAAGCGGACAAGAAGCATTCATTCATCATCCGGGCCAACGGCGATATCGTAAGCCGCGATGCAACGAAATCGGCATGGGGTAATGAATTCGCAGGCCTGAGCCTCAACCCTGGCGACACGGTCGTGGTCCCAGAGAAGACGATCAAACCGTCAGCTTTGCGTGGCGTGATGGAGTGGACCCAGATCTTTTCTCAGCTAGCGCTGACCGCTGCAGCGATCAACTCGATTCAATAGTGGATTTCGAAACCGCAGGTCGCAAGGAGGGTTACGATCGCAGCCCTTATTCCCTCGGTGAGCCCAAAGGATGAGCGATATCGAAGGTCGAGAAATGCCGGTTTTGCCCTGTGATCTCAGATCGTAATTCGAGCCAGAGCTCGTTTGGAATCTTCAGGTAAACTTCAACCACGGCGGGATCAAACTGCGTGCCCGAACAGCGAATGATCTCCGCGCGCGCGGCCTCGAACGTGCGCGCCTGGCGGTATGGCCGATCGCTTGTGATGGCATCTAGCGTGTCGGCCACTGCAAATATGCGGGCGCCGATCGGGATTGCCGTACTCTTCAATGCGCTTGGATAGCCGCTGCCGTCATAGTGCTCCTGATGCGTGAAGACAATCTCAGCCGCTTCGGCCAGGAAGGGAATCTTGCGCAGCATCTGGTAACCACGCGCGCAATGTTCGCGCATGATCTCCTGCTCCTCCGGCGTCAGTTTCCCGGGCTTGCATAGAATTTTGTCGGGAATCGCCATCTTGCCGATATCGTGGAGGAAGGCGCCGCGAGCAATCACCCTGATCTCTGCCGGCGAGATGCCCATCGCTCGAGCCAGCGCAATGGTATACGCCGTAACGCGCTTGGAGTGGCCTTCGGTCTCTGAATCCTTCAGATCGAGAGCATCGCCAAGTGCCTCAAGCGTCACATCGTAGGAGTGCTCAAGGTCTTCCATGGCCTGCCGCAGCATCTCCGTGCGCGCCCTTACAACCTGTTCCAGATTCTGCTGGTAGGTGCGGCTTTCCTGCAACGCCTGCCGGTGTTCAAGCGCACGCTGTACCGTCGCAACCAGATGTTCGCGTTCGAATGGCTTTAAAAGGTAGTCATAGGCGCCACGGCGCATGGAATCGATGGCCACGCTGATGTCGTGAATTGCCGTAACCATGATGACGGGGAGATTGGGATTCTGACCGTGAATCCGCTCCAGCAGAGCAAGTCCGTTGCCCTCCTGCATCACAATGTCCGTCAGAATCAGTTCAAAGGTGTCCTGGTCGATCGCCTCAAGCGCTTCACGCCCTCCCGAGGCAAGCATCACCTCGTATCCTTGGCGCTCAAGAGTTGCGGCGATCATGGACCGAACGTGAGCCTCGTCGTCCACAACAAGGATGCGCGCCACCTTGCGTGCATTCACGCTCGCGCGTTTGTCCGTGCTCGCCACAGATAGCATCGCTGTCGAGGACGCGTCCAGCCCTGTCGGCGTGGACGCCAACCCTGTATCCTTCCCGGTTTCCCGCCAGTGCTCGGTCCATCTCCGGCGGGGCAATCCTCTCAACTTAGGCACTAGCATTTTTCAAGTTGGAAACACACTCTCCCTTAGAGAGATCAATCGTCATCAGGACGCAAGATAATAGGAAATACACGAGAAATTTACCCGCGGACCGCCCGAAGGGGGATTCGGAACGACCTCTCCCAATGTCATTTCCCCACAAAGACCAATAAACTCTGAGAACGTATCAAGAAGTTACGCTTACCCGGACGACGGCGCAAGGCCTTCTTGGCAAAGTACCAAAGTACTAAAGTTGTATAGATTTTAGAAGAAATTGTTTCACCTCGATACACAAACTTGGGTGGGCAGCCCCTCCACCGGGAAAAACCACCCGCTCTATTTCTGTTCCTCCTTGGGGCTCCGTCGTGCTACCGTCCAGCCTTCGATATTCACCTGCCGCGATCTTCCCAAGGCCAACGCGTCCGGCGGGACATCCTCTGTAATGCAGGACCCTGCGCCAATATATGCACCGTCGCCGATCTCAATCGGTGCAACCAGTGTCGAATCGCTGCCCACAAACGCATTCTGACCTATGCGCGTGAGGTGCTTGTGCACCCCATCGTAGTTGCAGGTGATCACACCGGCCCCGATGTTTGAACCCGCACCCACCTCGGCATCGCCGAGATAGGTCAGGTGATTGGCCTTCGCCCCCTTGCCTAGCTTGGCCTTCTTCGTCTCAACAAAATTCCCCACGTGCGCGTCCTGTCCGATTTCACTTCCCGGCCGCAGGTGCGCAAATGGTCCGATCCGCGCGCCGTCCGCCACCGCGCTTTCCCCCAGCACGCATCCCTGCCGAATCAGAACATCTTTGCCGAGCGTGCAGTTTTCGATCACGGAGTAGGAGCGAATACGGCAGTCCGTGCCGATCTTCGTTTTCCCGAGCAGCTGTACAAACGGCTCGATAATCGTGTCCGCCTCAATCTCCACCTCGGCGTCGATCACGCACGTCTCCGGCCGGAAGATCGTAACTCCAGCTGCCATCAACCGATTGGCGACCGTCGCGCGAATTCTTGCATCGAGCGCGACGAGTTCCGCGATGGTGTTCGCACCAAGCACTTCCACGGCCTCTGGAGCCTTGATGGCCGAGACTTTCTCGCCTGCCGCGTTCAGGTGCGCCGCCATGTCCGTCAAGTAAAACTCGCCATGCGCATTATTGTTGGTGAGTTTATCCAGATGCTTCAGCAGAGGCGCAACCTTGAACGCGTATATGCCGGAGTTGATCTCGCCAATCGACTTCTGTTCGGGTTTTAGCGCCTTCTGCTCCACGATCGCTTCTACTTCCGGCCGATCGGGCGTATGGCGAACAATTCGTCCGTAGCCGGTCGGATCCGCCGGCTCCGCAGTCAGAATCGTCATTGCAGCGCCCTCTGCCAGATGCAGCGTCATCAGGTGCTGCAAGGTTTCCGCCTGGATCAGCGGCACATCGCCGGAGAGAACAAGAATGTGCTCGTAACCTGAGATCGCCTTGTGTGCGCATTGAATCGCGTGCCCAGTCCCGCGCTGCTCCTTTTGCTCGATGAATTGAACGCCGGTGCCGGCCATAGCCTCCCGTACACGCGCCGCCTCGTGGCCGACGATTGCGTAGATATCCTCGTTCTCTGCCAGGAGGCTCGCAGCGGCAATCACATGGCTCAAAAGCGGCTTGCCACCGACCTCATGCAGTACCTTGGGCCGGCGCGACTTCAACCGTGTGCCTTTCCCCGCCGCCATAATCGCCACTGCCAGCTTCGGCGTGGACCTCTTTGGCTTGCCCTGCTTTGCCTTGCTCGATTCCTTGCCCACTATTGTTTCTCCGCCCCGCCGCCTGCATCACCTTGCGCGCCCGGAATCGCGATATCGATGTTGTGCACCGGTCCCATCTTCAGGTCATCCAGTCCCGGCTTGATCTCCGGTCCGTTGCCCACCACTAGCACCGCGTACTTGTCGGGATGGATGTACTTCTTCGCGGCAGCATTCAAATCGGCGACCGAAACCTTCTCAAGCGCAGCCTTGTAGGTTTCAAGATAGTCAGCCGGGTATCCGTAGAATTCCAGCCGCACCCGTTCCGCAAGCACCTTGTCCTTGGTGTCGTAACGGAACAGAAACGAATTCAGAATATTGTCCTTGGCGCGCTTGAGTTCTTCCTCCGTGAACGGCTGCGTCGTCAGGCCGTCCATCACCTTATATGTTTGCTGAATCGCGTCGACCGTTGAATCGCTTTTTGTCAGCACCACGGCCTGGAAGGTAGCCGGATGGTCCCAGCCGAACGCTAACCCGCCACCAACTGCATACGCGAGCCCAAGCTGCGTCCGGATCTTCTGAAATAGTCTGCTCGCAAATCCTCCCGAAAATGCGTCGTTCATCATTGCGATGCTGGGAACATCGGGATTGCGTCGTTCAATTCCGAGGCCCACGATCATCACCTGCGACTGGTTCACGTCTTCTTTATTGATGAAGTAGACGCCCGGTTTCGGACCCGCAAAAACCTCATGCCGCGCCGGATTCGGCTTGGCCTGGGGCAACGATTCAAACGTGGCGCGCAGCTTGCTTTCCATGGCGGCAGCATCGAAATCGCCGCTGATGCTGATAATCAGCTTTCCGCCGATGGAGCGATCATGCCACGCCTGCAAATCTGCCACCGCCACCTTGCCAATGGTCGACAGTTCCGGTTGCCGGGCGTACGGGCTATCTGCGCCATACACAAGCTTCGCTGCTTCTCGTCCGGCAATCTGCCCCTCGTCGTCGTTACGCCGAACGATCGAGGTAGCCATCTGTTGCTGGGCCAGCCGCAGTTTCTGTGTTTCGAATTTGGGATGAAACAGCAGATCCATCGCGAGGCTGTAGACCTGGTCGGTGTCTGCCTTCAGTGAATCCCACGAGAGCGCGGTCGAGTCATCGTCTCCGCCGGTTTCGACGTGCGCGGCTTTCGACTCCAGCAGATCGTCCATGGCATCGCCGTCCATCTTCGTGCTGCCGCTGGTGCGCCATGTCTGTCCGTAGAGTGAGATCAATCCGCACTTGGCCGGATCTTCGTCGCGCGATCCACCCGGAATCAACACGGAACCGGACACAAACGGCAGCTCATGATCTTCCTGCAAGAAGATCACAATGCCATTTTTCAGTGCGATGCGTTTCGGCTGCTGCGGTTTAAATTCCTTTAGCGGAGGAATCGGAATCTTTTCCCACGGCTTGTTTTGCTGCGCGGAAGAAACCGCCGGTAGAACGAAGGAAACAAATCCGGCAACGCTCAATATGATCGCTACGGTCTTGCGATGGCTCACTTTTGGCCTCCGTCGTTCTTCGCTGGTGCCGCAGGAGCTTGCGTGGCAATCTCGGCAGTGGTGCGGTTGGAGGCAATAAATATCTGGTTGGAAACCCGTCGAATATCCGCCTTGCTCACTTTGTCCACCTGGTCCAGTTGCTTGAAAAGTTCGCGCCAGTCGCCGTAGCGAGTTTGATATTCGGCGAGCGCATTGGCCAACCCCTGGTTATCGGCCAGCCCGCGCAACAGATCGGCCCGCGCCCGCGTCTTGTACATGGCAAGTTCCGCATCCGTAACATCGGCGGTCTTCAGCTTTTCAATTTCCTTGTGGATCGCGGTTGCCATCTCCGCATTGCTATGTCCTGGCAGCGGTATCGCTCCAAATGTGAAGAGGCTGGGGTACTTTTCACCGGGAAAATTACCGAAGCCTGCTGCTTCGGCAGCAATTTGCTGGTCGCGCACCAGGCTGCGGTAAAGGCGCGAGACCCGGCCGTTCGACAAAATATCGCTGATCGCGTCATATGTTGCATCATCAGGGCTGCGATAGCCGGGGCGATGATACGACTCAACGTAAATCGGCTGGCTGGGGTCTTTGATGACCACCGACTTCTCGGCAAATTGTTTAGGCTCGACGGTTGTCATATCCAGCGGCTTCGGACCGCCGGGAACCTTGCTGAAATATTTCTCCAGAACAGGCATCGCCTCGGAAGCCTTCACATCGCCGACCACCGCAATCACGATGTTCGATCCGACGTAGTACTTCTTGTGAAAAGCCATCGCCTCCGTCGCCGTAATCTGGCTTAGCTCGCTTGGCCAGCCCACGCCGCTGCGTCCGTAGTTATGCGCGACATACGCGGTGGCTGCCAACTGTTCAAAGAGCCGCCCAAATGGATTTGAATCCGTCCGCATGCGCCGCTCTTCCAGAACTACCGAGCGCTCCTTGTAGAACTCGCGCGGAACAGTGTTGGCCAGCCTGCTGCTTTCAAGCCATGCCCATAGCTCCAGACGATTCTCCGGCATCGACCAGAAGTACATCGTATCGTCCTGCCCGGTCTGGGCGTTCAGTCCGTGCGCACCATTACGTTCCGCCACATCGGTGAACTGGTTGGGGATCACGTATTTCAGGGCTTCTGCTTGTGCAGCATCGAAGGACTTCTTTAGCTCCTCGACCTTCTTCGGGTCGCTTCCCATTGGATTGCGCACCTCATCCTCGAGCGCGCTCTCGGCAGCCTCGACCTTATCGAGTGCTACTTTTTCCGCCGCGTAGTCCGTGGTGCCAATTTCGTTTGTGCCCTTGAAAGCGAGATGCTCAAACATGTGTGCCAAGGCCGCTCTGGCCCGCCGGATCATTTACGTCTCCCGCATCCACAAACGTGATGTAGCTGAAGACCGGCGCTTCCGGCCTTTCGCAGATCAGGATCGTGAGGCCATTGGGCAGCACTTTCGTCGTGATTCGCTGCTCAAAACTCTTCAGATCCTGCGCCGGGCTGGTCAAGCAGGTCAAAAACAAGGCCGCGAAAACAGCCGCAAATGCGAGCCGTCCCGGCAAGTTCCTTTGCATCGTTGCTCCTCCGAGCGGGGCGCGGGCACACCTGCCCCTGTTTCAAAGCTATTTGGTGTACTTGGACGCGTCAAACGCGATCCGCGTGAACTGATGCCCGCTCGCTGCGTATTATCTCTGAACGGATGAGGTCCGCGTATGCGCAAGTGGCTGTTTCGTCTCTTTTCCTTGATATTGATCCTTTTTGTTGTTGCCTGTGCCGGAATCTGGCTCGTCGAGTTCTATCCCCGTCATGGATCCCATCCTCCGCTCAAGCTCGCCAAAGGCACGCTGGCGATTGAACACGCAAAAATCTACACCTCGCCGAATAATCCCCCCATTGAAGACGGCACGGTGCTGGTGCGCGACGGTCGAATCGAAGCAGTTGGAAAGCAGGTCGCGGTTCCGGCGGATGCCACCATTGTGCCCTGCGACCACTGCGTCGTAACCGCCGGTTTCTGGAATGCACACGTCCATTTCACCGAGCCCAAGTGGTCGATGGCGCAGTGGAAGTCCGCTGCCACGCTCAACCCGCAGCTCGCCGACATGTTCCTCAGCCGCGGATTCACCACAGTCATCGATCTCGGTTCCAATCCGGCCGACACCTTTTCCATCCGCCGCCGCATCGAGAAAGGCGAGCTGACCGGACCCTACATCTACACGGCAGGCACCGCGCTCTATCCGCCTCACGGCGCACCGTTCTATCTGCGCGAAGCCATGCCGCGCTGGATGGTGATGATGTTGCCGCAGCCCACCACGCCGCAGGAGGCAACGGGGATCGTCCACCGCAACCTCACCTCGGGCGCAGACCTCACCAAGCTCTTCACCGGCTCGTGGATCGAGCGCGGACACGTCCTCCCCATGCCGGTAAGAATTGCTAAAGCCGCCGTAACCGAGAGCCATCTCAACGGCAAGCTCGTCTTCGCCCACCCCTCTAACCTCGCCGGCATCCAGGTCGCTATCGACAGCGGTGTCGACGTGCTGGCTCATGCCGCCGACGACACCCAGGGCGTAGATGCCAAGCTGCTCGGTTCCGCCATCGGCAAAAACATGGCCATGATCCCCACGCTGAAGATGTTCACCACTACCGTCACCACCGACCCTCACTATATGGACCCGATGCGCGCCGAGGTGCAGCAGTTTCACCAGCTCGGCGGTACTCTGCTCTTCGGGACCGACGTCGGCTACATGTCTGACTACACGACCGAGGGAGAATTCGTCGAACTCGGCAAGAGCGGTCTCGACTGGAAGACAGTCCTCGGAATGCTGACGACAAATCCCGCCTCGCGCATGGGCGTCACCAGCAGCAAGGGAACCGTGGCGCCGGGCAAACTCGCCGACCTCACGATCCTTGACGCCGATCCCGCCAACACGCTTACAAACTTCTCCCGCGTGCGCGCCGTGGTGCGTTCCGGCAAGGTAGTCTGGCAGCGATAGACCCCGCCAGCTGTGCCCCATTCATCGCAGCTTCATCGCGATGAGTGGGTTCGGCTCGATGCCCTATACTGATGACTGCGATTCAATGGCTTCCGGCTTGCCGGGAGTCTTGTTTTTCTGAGGATTTGGCATTGAGGAAGAACCCAAAATCCGCCGCTGCAAACCATCGCCGCATTCGTTCCACAACCGTAATCTGCGTGCGGCGCAACGGGGTGGTGGTGATGGCCTCCGATGGTCAGGTCACCATGGCCGACCACGTGCTCAAGCACACGGCCAAGAAAATTCGCCGGCTCTATCAGGAGAAAATCCTCGCCGGCTTTGCCGGATCGACTGCCGACGCCTTCAATCTCTTCACCCGCTTCGAGACCAAGCTGGAGCAGTACGCCGGCAACCTCAATCGCGCCGCCGTGGAACTCGCCAAAGACTGGCGCACCGACAAGATGCTTCGCAATCTCGAAGCTCTGCTGGTCGTGGCGGACAAGGGCCAGACATTTCTGATCTCCGGCTCTGGCGACGTCATCGATCCAGATGAGCCGATCGCTGCCATCGGCTCCGGCGGAAGCTTCGCGACCGCTGCCGCGCGCGCCCTCATGGAGAACACCGACCTCGATGCC
Organism: uncultured Acidobacteriaceae bacterium; assembly: GCA_963738035.1. Lineage (GTDB taxonomy): Bacteria > Acidobacteriota > Terriglobia > Terriglobales > Acidobacteriaceae > Telmatobacter. Next base: position 77,215 of record CAVTVB010000017.1, on the reverse strand, counting down.
CACGAGATTGCAGCCAAAGCCATGAAGATTGCTGCAGACATCTGCATCTACACCAACGATCACGTCACCTTCGAGGAGTTGAAGGGCTAGGCGCCCCCACCCATGGCCATCTACCTTCCCGCATCCGCCGAAGAACAGGACCTCTCGCTTGACGAACTGACCCCGCGCGAAATCGTCGCCGAGCTCGACAAGCACGTCGTTGGTCAACGCCCCGCCAAGCGCGCCGTGGCCATCGCGCTGCGCAATCGCCAGCGCCGCCAGAAGCTTCCACCCGATATCGCCGACGACATCATGCCCAAGAACATAATCATGATTGGGCCCACCGGCGTGGGCAAAACTGAAATCGCACGCCGCCTCGCCAAACTCACCAATTCGCCGTTCCTCAAAGTCGAAGCGTCCAAATTCACCGAAGTTGGCTACGTCGGACGCGACGTCGAATCCATGATCCGCGACCTGGTTGAGATCGCCATCGACATGGTGCGCGAAGAGCGTCTCGAGGAGGTAGAAGACAAGGCCGAGATGAACGCCGAAGAGCGTCTTCTCGACATCCTGCTGCCTCCGCCCCCGGCGTCGCCGCAATCGCATGAAGGGCAACTCACACTTCCCGGCGACGACAGCTATCACCGTTCCCGCGAAAAGCTCCGCCAGCAATTCCGCGAAGGCAAACTCGACGATCGCACCGTGGAACTCGACGTCCGCGAGCGCAATTCGCCGCAGTTCGGCATCATCTCCAACCAGAACCTTGAAGACATGGAGATGAACCTCAAGGACATGCTGCCCAACATCTTCGGCGGCGGTTCGAAGAAGCGGAAAATGAAAGTCGGCGACGCATTCGACTACCTAGTACAGGAAGAAGAGGGCCGGCTCATCGACATGGACCAGGTGAATCGCGCCGCTGTCGAACGCGTCGAGAATAGCGGCATCGTCTTCCTCGACGAGATCGACAAAATAGCTGGACGCGAAGGTGGCCATGGCCCCGACGTGAGCCGCGAAGGCGTGCAGCGCGACATCCTGCCCATCGTTGAAGGCACTACCGTGAACACCCGCTACGGCATGGTGCGCACCGACCACATTCTGTTCATCGCCGCCGGCGCATTCCACGTGTCCAAACCCAGCGACCTCATTCCTGAATTGCAGGGACGCTTTCCCATCCGCGTCGAGCTCAAGTCGCTCACAGTTGAAGATTTTCTCCGCATCCTCACCGAGCCGAAATCGTCTCTGACCAAGCAGTATTCAGCTTTGCTTGAAACCGAAGGCGTGCGCCTCGAGTTCGATCCCGAAGCCCTGCGCGAGATGGCCGAATTTGCTTTCAAAGTTAACGAGCAGACTGAGAACATCGGCGCGCGCCGCCTCCACACCATCATGGAACGCGTGCTCGAAGACGTCAGCTACCTCGCTCCCGATGTGGCTCGGAACTCCGGAAACCCAGAGCAAGCCGCCGCGCTCACGAAGGATGGCGCCAACGAAGCCATCGCTCCGCTGCCCTACAGCGAGCGCATCACCGCCTCCGGGCCAGAGAAAGTCTTCACCATCTCACCGGAATACGTCCGCCAGATGGTCGCGGCAGTCGTGAAAGACAACGACCTCAGCCGCTACATCTTGTAAAGCGCTGGGAGTGAGTCGGTGGAACCTTCGCAAAGAACTTAGGAGTGTAGCTCTTACTCAACAACTTTCAGCGAGAGCATGAGATCGAACGTGAATTTCGTTCCCGCGCGAAGACTGCCCTTCGGATTGAAAATGATCGGCACGGTGGTCACTCGATATGATTTGCCATGCACGAACACCGAGTTCAACTCCATCTCCGTGCCGTTTTGAGAGTTCCTGCTCACCAATCCGGCACCGGCTGCGCCCGCCGGAATCACGACCATGCCATCCACCTTTACGGGCTCACTGAACGTAACCGTAAAGCCCTCGCCGCTCTCGGCAGTCTTTGCGCTGACCGCTTGATCCAACTTCACGGTTAACGGAGTTGTCGCGGGAATCGTAACCTTGCTTTCTCGGTTGTCCGCTCCGTTAACGGGTGCTGGCTTTGCCGTCACATTCAAACCTGTGCCGCCCATCAGGATGATTGCAATGGGCCACGTCCGCAAAGTTCTCATGTTGATCTCCCTCGGCTCGACAACGCAGCGCGAAAACCAGAATTGACTCAAGGTCAATGAAGCTGCAGTAAACCCATGGAAACATCTCTTTAAACCCGATTGCAATGTGACTTTCGTCTGTGCTACCTTCCCCTCGTACCTCGGCAGTCCGCTGGCTTTTTTGATAGCGGACTCTACCTGCACTCTCCCGCTTCTGAGGGAATGTGGATGGAGGCGTATCAGAGCACCTGGAAATGGTGCGCCTGCGCTTCGCATTCGCGTCACCTTTCCCTCGACTCCACGCATCCCAACGTTGTCTGCGCCGCAGCGCAGCATAGGAGAGACGCATGAGCGAACCCGCCCAGCACCACGCCATCAACTACATCGAATTCACCACCACCGACATCGCCAAGACCAAGGCTTTTTACGAGCGCGCCTTCAGTTGGAACTTCCAGGATTACGGTCCCGATTACGTCAGCTTCGACCGGGAGCACGCCGGCATTGACGGAGGTTTTCGCAAGGGCGAACCGACTCAATCCCAAGCCGATTTCGCGCCGCTCATCGTCCTCTATTCCCAGGACCTGAAAGCCACGCAGGACGCCATCATCGCCGCGGGCGGTTCCATTACCGTCCCCACCTTCGACTTCCCTGGTGGCAAGCGCTTCCACTTCTCCGATGGCCAGGGCAACGTCCTCGCCGTCTGGTCCGAATAGCTCCACCTGGAAGTATCCGAAAAAAACAAATGCCCCCGGTGGCCAGACGGCCCCAGGGGCGTTCGCACGTTCCCTGATCCCTGAACACTGACCCCTAATTCAATTCTGGCGGTGGCAGCGCCTTCCGCTTCCTTAGCTCTTCGCGCACCAGCGAGAGTCCAAGAATGCAACGCTCAAACCCGTCCGACAATCTCGCGAACAGTGGCGCTTCTTTCTCATACTCGAACATGTTGAACTGGCTCACGATGAAGTAGCTCTCCTTGCCCGCGTGAATCAGCTCCGACAAACTCGGATGCGGAGCGCGGCGCCGTGTGCCCGGAACATTGGCCTCCGGATACATGCCACCCACAAACAGCGCGTAGTCGCCAATGTACTTGCGCATTGCGCGTTCAGCATCGAACGAAGTCGCGGTGCCGTTCACCGGATCCGCGGCCAGAATCATCGATTCCAGTTCTTCGATCGGATGCCCCTCAGGATCCCTCACCTGGTAGAGTTTGTCGGTCTCTGAGAATTCGCAGAGCAGGTGCGCTACGTAACCGGTCACGTCAGGATCATGCAATCCCAGCTTGCCTTCGTAGCTGTTGCGGACTACTTGCTGAAAGAACGGCTCGAGCGGATGATTCTGGCTTTGCATACAGGCCTCCCTAAAAGCACTTTCGCGCAATCGGTGCTGCTTATCAGCAGTGGCCGGTTGCGGCATTCGTGCAGCCGGGAAATCACCAGCCACTACCCGATTTACATAGTGTTGACACAGAGATTAGCCGAAATGTTGCTACGACTAAAGAGGGAGGGTCAACTTTGTTGGCAAAGTGGAATGTCAATTGCAAACGGTCAAAGCGCGGATCGTTGACCCCAGGGACATTTTGCCTGTCCCTGGGGCACGAACCACCAGACCGCCTATAGTACTGCTGCACTGCGTCTTTCTATGAATATGGCTAATGTATCGGTGCTGGAGGATTTATCGTTCGCCACAATTCTCTGCGTGCGATGGCGAGTCCAAGAATGCAATGTTCAAACGAGTTGGAAAGCTGCCCGTACAACGGAGCTTCCTTTTCATACTCGAATACATCAAACTGACTGACAATGTAGTAGCTTTCTTTTCCCACCCGAATCAGTTCGGCCAGCGTCGGCTTTTGTGAAGAGTTATTCGGGTCGGACTCAATTGCGTCGGGACACATCCCCGCCAGAAAAAGTGTGTAGTCGCCGATATATTTCCGAATCGATCGCTCCGCGATGAACGAGCGCGCCGTGCCAAGAATCGGATCTGAGGCGCGCACCATCTCATCCAGTTTTTTGATAGGTCTTCCCTTCGAGTCATGCAGGCGGAGAAGATTGTTTGCTTCAGAGAACTCGCAAAGCATGCGCGAAACGTAACTCGTGATCTCAGGCGCGAGCCCGAGGCGGCCTTCATAACTGCCGCGGACTGCTTGATGGAAGAACGGCTCGAGCGGATGAGATTGAACCTGCATGCGTGTCCCCAAGTAAGCACAAGGCTGGGAAACGATATGGCCCGGTTGCAACGTGCGCAGTCCGGAACCGTGCCCGGCCATCGCTGGATTTGTATTGCTTTGAAAGAAACTTTAGCGGAATTGTAGCACTGGAGATGTGAGGTAAATCACCCCACTGGCTGCGAAACATCCATTAGTAACCAGGTATCTTACCCTCTCAGAAAAGCGCTCATCAAGCCTGCCCGCTGAAAACAATTGACTTCAGTGTTTGTTCCCAATTGGCTGAGATTTTCACATGCCGTTTTTTTATTTCTAGGACCTGTCGAGCTTGGCAAGATCGTGCTCAGCCCATCGCTTGTTTGTCCTTCGGTCAGCGTGGATAATCTTTGGCAAGCAGCATAGTCTCGTCTCGCGGCTTCAATCGCACTCACCAAGTGACTTACGGGGACTATGAAAAGAGAGGCGTGAAATGCGCATCGCGCGACTGGTTGCAGGTTTAGTGCTGGCGCTTGCAGGCGTCTATTTGCAGGCACAGACAACGCAACAAGAAATTACCGTAACCGGCAGACTCGCACGCGCAATGGCGATAGGAGCGGAAACCACAGGCTGGGTCCTTGAACTCGAGCCTGCAATCACGGTCGGTGGAAGGCAACTCAACTTGATTCAAGTGAGTTATCCAAAGACAAAGAAGCTGGAAAAGCTGGCCAACAAGCGCGTAAGCGCCACTGGAACACTCGGCAGGCAATCCGGTGTGGAGACGGGTGAACAGCCTGTTCTCAGCATTTCTTCGATCAAAGAGGCAGAACCAATTGATTCCGCAACCACCCCGGGCGCTGCCTTCAATCTGTCAGGCACTGAGTGGCAACTCGAAGACCTGGGTGGCGTCGCCGCCGATCACGGCAAGGCAACTCTATCCTTCCCCGAAGCAGGAAAAATCGCCGGCAATGGCTCCTGCAATCGCTTCTTTGGCTCATCTGAGATAAATGGAGACGCCATCAAATTAGGTGCGATGGGTTCCACGCGCATGGCCTGCCCCGAAGCAGTCATGAATCAGGAGTCAAAATACCTCGAGGCGCTCCAGGCAGCCGAGCGTTTCCAGTGGAAAGATCCCTATCTGCTGATTTATTCCAAGGGGTCCGACAAACCTCTGCGCTTCACACGACTGCCATCTTCAAAGTCGGCCACGACGCCCTGAAAAGGGAAGCGCCCACTCTGAATCGTGCTAGCTCTTAGTCCCTGCAAAATCCCTCACCAGTTTTGATGATCAGGCAATTCGTTTTGTCTTGGAGCCATTTCATTCCGGTGTCATGTCCGTTGCCCGCATGAATGGTCTCCGTCTTGCCATTTCGTTGAAACTCGATGCCCTCGCCGGCCGCCGTTCCCTCATAAGTTGCCGGGCCGTCCAGCGAATTGATCAGCACGAGGTAATTGCCCGCGTTCTTCGAGAGTACGAGATAGGTCCCTTCAGGGCCGATCCATTTTCCCAGCCACTTGTCGGTGGCGTTCGTTGCAGGTAATGCCGCGGTTGATTGCGTTGTCGGAGCGCTGCTCGCGCTCGATGATGCTTCCGTTGGGTGATCCCGATCTTTGCAGCCCGGTATGAAAACTGCCATCAAGAAAGCAACTATCCAAAAGTGAGTTCTATGCATGCTGATTCCTCCCGAAAAGCAACTGAATCCATGCTCCATTCCGCTCCCGCGCCGCCGAAAGAATTCCATCACAGGTTATGCGCGAGCTCGCTCTCATTTAATTGACTAGACATATTTCGCAGGGGAATGGTAGATTCTGCCGCGTTAGCCCAATCATTCTCACAATCCCCATCGGAGGAAAAAATGAAAAGAATATTCCCCTTAGTTGCGCTCGGCGCTGGGCTCCTGACTTCCCAAATCTGCCTGTCGCAGGCCCCAGCCGGCGCACCTGCAGGTGCAACAGGACTCTGCAAGGACGGAACATACTCCACGGCGTCAAGCAAGTCCGGCGCCTGCAGCGGCCATAAAGGCGTGCAGACCTGGTATGCCGCCCCTGCCGCGAAGGCTTCGTCGGCAAAGCCGGCAACAGCACCCGCAGCAACTCCAGCTCCCGCGGCTGCTCCGGCGGCCAAGCCCGCACCCACCCCAGCTCCGTCCACGTCCCCGGTGCCATCGGCAGCCTCTTCGACCGCTCCGAAACCCGGCGGCGGAGCAGGCAAGGTTTGGCTGAACACAGCGAGCAATGTCTACCACTGCCCCGGCACGAAGTACTACGGCACGACCAAAGCCGGAGCATACATGACCGAGGCCGACGCGAAAGCTAAGGGCGGCCGTCCGGATGCCGGCAAGCCATGCAAGTGAAGTAACTGATTCCGGCCAGCAAAAGGGGCAGCCGCGAAAGCTGCCCCTTTTCGTAACTCCAATTTCGTTTGACCTCAAACTGCCGCCGGCGCCCGAGATTCCAACGCGGCGAGCCGATTCGCCAACAGCTTCTCCAGGTTCACAAGTGCTGCCGAGAACCCTTCAATCCCTTCCTTCAGCTTGTCGGTTGCCATGCGATCTTCCGCGTGCATCTTCTTGAACGCTGCCTTATCCACAAAGATGCGTTCAATCTGCATTGATTTCGCGGCTTGAGGATCGAGCTTGCGCGGTAGCTCGCCTTCGGTCTTCTCCAACTCGGCCAGCAACTGCGGCGAAATCGTCAGCAGATCGCAGCCGGCAAGCTCTTTGATCTCCCCGATATTGCGGAAGCTCGCGCCCATTACCTGCGTCTTGTAGCCAAACTTCTTGTAGTAGTCGTAAATTTTCGTCACCGATTGCACGCCCGGATCGTCAGCTCCCTGGTAGTCCTTCCCGGTGTCCTTCTTGTACCAATCCAGAATGCGGCCAACAAACGGCGACACCAGCGTTACGCCAGCTTCGGCGGCGGCCACTGCCTGGTGGATGCCGAACAGCAGTGTCAAATTGCAGTGGATGCCTTCTTTCTCCAGCACCTCCGCCGCGCGAATGCCTTCCCACGTCGAAGCAATCTTCACCAGCACATGATCGCGGCCAATCTTCGCCTTGTCGTATTGCGCAATAATGCTGCGCGCCTGCGCAATTGTGCCTTCGGTGTCATACGAAAGGCGGGCGTCGACTTCCGTCGAGACACGGCCCGGCACAATCGCTAGAATTTTTTTGCCGAAAGCTACCGCCAAACCTTGAAATGCCAGGTTTGCGACGTCCTTGTCGCTGGCACTTTCCCCTAATTCCTTTTTCGCATCCATGATGACGCTGTCAACGATCGGCTGATACTGCGGCATCTGCGCTGCCGTCGTAATCAGCGATGGGTTGGTCGTCGCGTCTGTGGGACGGAACTTCTCCATCGCATCGAAATCGCCGGTATCGGCAACAACAGTCGTATACTTGCGCAATTGTTCGAGTAGATTCTGTGGCATTTTTCCTCCAGGGAAGGGGCCCCGGCGCGTTCGCGCCCGGCTCCAGTGTACCGCTCTTCTTTGATTCCAAGGTTTCGCTCAGGTTGCATTCACTGATGGATTCTTCGGCGCTGCTGCAAATGTGTTCGATAGCACACCAAGCCCGGCGATTTCCACGTCTACCGTATCGCCCGCACTCACCGGCCCAACTCCGGCAGGAGTCCCCGTCAGCAGCAAGTCGCCCGGCTCAAGCGTAATCGCAGCAGTGATATACGTCAGCAATTCTGGAATCGAGAAGATGAAATCCAGCGTCGATCCATGCTGGCGCAACTCTCCGTTTACCCGTGTCTCCAACGTCAGCCCCTTCTCCGGATCTACATCTCCGCTCACCACTGGTCCTACCGCACAAAACGTATCGAATCCCTTGGCGCGCGTCCACTGCCCATCCTTCTTCTGCAGATCGCGTGCCGTCACATCATTGGCGATCGTGTATCCGCGAACATAGCTGCGCCAGTCCCCACTCGCCGCCAGCTTGCTCGCCCGCCGACCGATTATCAATGCCAACTCCCCTTCAAAGTCCACGCGCTCCGATTGCGGCGGCATCATCACCGTGCCCTTGTGTGCCAGCAAGGAAGAAGGCGGCTTGAAGAAGAGCAGCGGCTCTGAAGGAACCTCGTTTCCGAGTTCTTTGGCATGATCGCGATAATTCCTCCCAACGCAAATAATCTTCGAAGGAGTCACTGGTGGCAAAAGCTCAGCCTCATTCAGCGGCATCGGCTCGAAATCGAACCCGGCAGGATCCTTTACGACCGCGCGCGCCTTCGACAGATGCGCTACCGTATCCTCCTCTGGCGCATGCATCAGGTCGATGATCCACGGCTCTCCGCCTCGATCTTCAACAACTCCGTATTCGATTTGCCCTTCAAAACGAAACCGGCAATATTTCATGATTTCGAACTCCTTCGGCAGTACGGAATGCATATGAATTCAGCACAGACCCACTGACTTGCCCGGCGCGAAGCATCGCTAACCCGCTAAAAGGGATTGAACGTCGCCCCCAAAAATCCGCCTGACAGCCCCTAGCTTTGCGGTACCGTCTCCTGTGCAGCTACCGACCGCTCGCTCTCCTGCCCGTTCTTGCCCACCGCACTCACTCCATATTCGTAACGATGTCCAGGCTGAACATGCGCATCGTGAAAGGCCGGTTCGATTGCAGGCGCCTGAGGTGAGATCCGCTGCCACTCTCCATAGCCTTCACGGCGATAGACAAAGTAACCCGCGAGGTCATCCTCCGAGTCCGGTTGCCAACTCAAGTCGATCGCCGGTCCGGCGCCACTTTCTCCCGCCGCAGCCACCGCTGCCAATCCCGCCGGCACAGCGGGTGGAAACACATCCTTCGCGTCCACATTGAGCGGTTGAGAAAGTTCACCGGCCAGTTCCAGCGTCTTCCCATCCACATCCACGCGACGCACGCGTTGCACGCGGTACTCATAGCTCTGGCCAAGACGAATTGTCGGATCCATTGCGCGGCTCAGTTCCTTACCCTCATCCACTAGCAGCGTTACATCGACCGCCTCAGGTGCGGGAGCCAGCAGTCCTTGCTCTGCCTTCGTCGCTGGCGGAGTCAGCAGTTTTCTGTCGAGCCTCACCGCCTCCTTCTCGCCATCCGCGATCCAGCTCAGCACTACTCCCTGCTTGCGCACTTCCGCCTTGAGCCCCTCCACAGGCCGGGGAGCCTCGCCTGCCAGCACCGTTGCCGCGTTAGACAATTCTGCTGAGCGACCCTTCTTGTTTCGCAATTCCACAAAGTAACTAAGCGGCCGCGCATTCCCAGTTGCGAGCGAAGGCGTCAGCGTATCTGTGTAGCTTCCCGCCTTACCCGGCGCAACCATCAGGTCCGATCCCACCGGATCGCACGAGCCCGTTCCTTCACGTCGGCATATGCGCGTCGCCACATCGCTCTTGATCGGAGTTTTGTCGGTATTGCGCCTTGGCATCGTCCAGGTCAGCGTCACCTTGTCACCGTTTCTGGTCGCCGCCAAATCCCCCACCGGATCAGCCAGGTTCAGCGACGGGGGCTGAGGTGCACCCGGCGTTCCGCATCCAGAAATAAATACGCATCACATCACTGCCAGCGCAGCGCAGGCCTTTCGCTCGAACGAAATCATCGCTTTCAGTCTAAAGGCCGCTATGGGGTTGATGCGACCTTGCTTTTGACACTTCCAACGTATAATCTCCGAATCGGCTCTGCGGTCTTCCCGCTTGTCTCAAACATTAACCACCTCATGAGCCGGCTCAAAGGAGAAACAGATGAGTGGATGCAAGCTTTGTCTGGTGGCGTTAGCCTTTATTGCACTCAGTTGTGTCGGACTACGCGCGCAGAGCGGTATCACCGCGCAAAACGGACGCCAGGTTACGTGTGCCTCGGATGATGGCAAGCGTCATCTTTGTCAGGTACCAACCGATTACGGCGTTCGCATGACGAACCAGCGCAGCGGATCGCCATGCATCCAGGGACAAACCTGGGGGTTCAACCATAAGGGTATCTGGGTCGACCGCGGCTGCCGTGCCGACTTTTGGCTTGGCGGCGGTTATCACGGCGGAGGTGGGAACCACGGCGGCGGAGGTTATCCAGGCGGTGGGGGAGGCTATCCACCGAACGGCCAAAAGATTACCTGCTCATCCAACGATGGCAAGCGAAACTACTGCAACGCAAATACCAGCGGCGGCGTTCGCATGGTCAACCAGCGTAGTGGATCCCCATGCATCCAGGGACAAACCTGGGGATTCAACAAAAATGGAATCTGGGTGGATCGCGGCTGTCGAGCAGACTTCCAGCTCGGCAGATAAACGCAATTCTGGCTGAGGACAGACGTACTTCAGGCCCGGTGCTGAGCCTTGAATCGCCGCGCCTTCATGCGATTGCCGCAAATCTTCATAACGCACCAGCGCCGCGTGTGATTTTTGCTCGTATCGAGAAAAAGCCATCGGCACTCATCGTTCCCGCACTCGCGCAGCGACCGCATCTGGTCCGATGTGATGAGCTGACCGGCGCTCAAGGTAAGCAGCCACAGCGGCGCCGCCAGGGAAGGGGACTGCGCCAGCTTCCACTCGAGCTTTGCGCCCTCCCAGTGCAATTGCTGTTGAGCCCTGGCCTCGTTGAGGCAAGCCTCGAGCTTCCTCACCGATGAGCCGGACGGGCTTTTTTCGGCAACGGCGCCATACAGAATCTCCGCCAGCGCTTCCCGCAGTTCGCGGATCGCCGTCACAACCTTCTCAGCCTTGTTCTCCGGCGCGCCGCGCAATAGCCGGCGTGCATCGCCTGCGCTGATCAGCCCCAATTGCTCGATGAAGCGAACCGCATCTGCATAATTGTTGATAAGCTCTTCTGACCCAGCTTCCCGGAAGCGCCAATCCAAAGTGTTGACAAGGTCGAGTGCAGGATGGCCGCCGATTAGCTCAAAACGCCCCTTCGTTCCCGGTGAAGTCCCATTTCTTGCAATTTCCACTGCTAACCTCTAAACCAATCTTGACAGGTTACCAAGGCAATGTAAAGATGGTAACCATCTATGGCGGATTCGGTGGTTATCAAATCGATCGGCAATCTCGAGAGCGAAGCAGAACGCAAGTCCTTCCGCATTCGCCTGTTCCTATCGTTTTTCGCCATCTACATAGTCTGGGGCACCACGTTCCTCGCCATTCGCATAGCGGTCGAAGAACTCCCCCCGCTCTTCGCTGCCGGAACCCGCTTCTTCATCGCCGGAGTCGTGCTCTATGCCTTCATGCGCGCCAAAGGCGAAGCCAAGCCAACCCTTGTGCAGTGGCGAAGCCTCACAATCATGGCGCTCCTCATGTTCGTCGCCGAGTACGGCCCGCTCTTCTGGGCAGAAAAATACGTCCCCTCCGGCGTCATCTCCGTGCTCGCAGCCACGCTTCCCATCATCACCCTGATCCTGGAAATGCTCATCCTGCGACAGCAGCGCATGCGCCCCATGCTGGCCGTGGCCACCATCCTCGGCTTCGTAGGAGTAGCCGTGCTCCTGATTCCCAGCGGCAACCAGCACCTGGCGGTTATCCCGTGCCTGGCCGCCCTCGCCGGCGCTACAACGTGGTCTCTCGGCTCCGTGCTCACCCGCTCCATGCCCCTGCCCAAATCGCGCCCCATCACCGCGGGTGCATCCATGATGCTGGGCGGCGCCATGCTCCTTGTGCTTTCTGCCGGATTCGGCGAGATGCACCCCTTCCCGCACATCTCCCTGCGCGCCGTCGGGGCCCTGCTCTACCTCATCGTCTTCGGATCGCTGCTCGCGTTCACGGCCTTCGTCTGGCTGCTCGCGCACATGCCCGCCACGCGCGTCTCCAGCCACGCCTACGTGAATCCCATCGTCGCCGTGGCTCTGGGCTACTTCATGGCTGGAGAAGTCATCACCGGCCGCATCCTCGCCGGAACAGCCCTGGTACTCGTCAGCGTCTTCCTAATCCTGCGCCGCGATTAAAACCTCATCAGGGTGCCCGCAGGTCTACGTCTTGTGAGACCTGGGTCCCCAAGGACAGGTCCACGTCCTTGGGGTGGAGATCTCGCATCTTGAGACTGGGATAAGAAGCTCGAGCAACAAGGAACCCTCACTCGATCCGCAACGCCCGCATCGGCTCAACGCGCGAAGCCCGCATCGCTGGCAGCCAAACCGCAAGCAGCGCAACCGCCGACAAGACCAGCGGCACAGCGATAAACGCCGTCGGATCCCACGTCTTCACGCCAAACAGAAAACTGGCGATCAGCCGCGTGAGTCCGAACGACGCCGCAATTCCAACCGCCACGCCCACCAGTGTCAATCGCATGCCGTGCCACACCACAAGCTTGCGAATCGCAGCCCGGTCCGCGCCCAGCGCCATGCGGATGCCGATCTCCTGTGTCCGCTGCTGTACCGAGTACGCCATCAGGCCATAGATTCCAATCGCCGCCAGCACCAGCGCAATCGCGCCGAAAATTGTAAGCAGCATCATGTTGAAGTTCTGGCGCGAAGTCGTCCTCGACACAATCTCATCCATGGTGCGAATGTGCGCCACCGGAAATCCTCCGCTGGCCTGCCGCAGTTGCTCGGCAATCTCCGTGCTCAACTTTCTCGGATCGCCGTGCGTACGAACCGCCCACCGCAGCGGAACGATCTTCGCATTCAGCGCCGTCATTGCATCCAGCACCTGCGAGTCCGGCACAACCATCAGCGGCGGCGTGTCCTGGTCGAGTCCGGCGTCGTGCGTATTCCCCACCACGCCCACAATCTGGCGCGCCGGCTCTTCAAACGGAGGCCCCATCCCTTTGGCGATAAGAATCTGCTGCCCGATTGGATTCTCATTCGGGAAGTACTGCTTCTGAAACGCTTCGTTGATGATCACCACGCCCGGCGAAGAACCCGTGTCAGCATCGTTGAACTCGCGCCCGCGCAGCACTGGAATCCGAAATACTTTGTAGTAATCCGGCGATGCCTGCATCCATCCCGCGCCCTGTTGCCCCTTCGCTGGATCGACCGGTCGCCCCGCAATCGCGAAAGGCAATCCGAACTGCCCGCCAACCGGCAGACAGCATGTGAAAGCCGAGCTCTCCACCCCCGGCAGGGCATCCAACCGCTGCCGCCCGTCACGCGAAAGCTGGGCAATGGCCGCGGTCTTGCTGAACCGGTCGCCATTCATTGACATCTCCATCGTCAACACGTTGTTCGCATCAAATCCGGCATTCACAGCGCGCAGCGCAACAAAGGTGCGAATTAGCAACGCCGCTCCAACCAGCAGTACCAGCGCCAGGGCAACCTCTGTAATCACCAGTACAGAACGGGTCACTCCCTGCCGGAAGCCCGTTCCCGCGCGATTGCTGCTCTCCTTCAGCGTCGAATTCAGATCGGTCCGGGACACGCTGAATGCCGGGAAAAGTCCGAACAGTATTCCCGTCGCACACGAAACCGCGAGCGTGAAGCCCAGCACGCGCCAGTCCACGCCCACCGACGCGCCGTCTTCGCCGATCCGCGGCAGTCCCGCCGGACTGATCGCCAGCAGCCACCGCACCCCGAGAAATCCCAGCCCTAGTCCGAGAACCCCTCCCGCGACGGCCAGCAGAACGCTTTCCGTCAGCAGTTGCCGGATCACCCGCGCCCGGCTCGCTCCCAGAGCAGCGCGGATGGCAAATTCGCGTTTGCGGCCCGTTGCTCGCACCAGCAGCAGATTGGCAACGTTGGCGCAGGCAATCAGCAGCACCAGTCCCACGGCCCCTAGCAGCACCAGCAGAGACGTACGCACATTTCTCACAATCGAATCCCGCAACGGCTGAACCGCAAATCCTCCCTTTGGATCAGCCGTCGGAAACTGGCGTCGAAAATCGGCGTATGCCAGCTTCATCTGCGCGTTGGCCTGCGCCACCGTCACGCCCGGCTTCAGCATCGCCGCTCCTAGAAAGAAGTGTCCCTGGTTCGTGCTGTTCGGCTCAAACTGGAATGGAATCCAGATGTCCGCCTCAGGATCCGTCGCGAAATCCCGCCCCAATACGCCGACAATCGTGTACGGCTCGCCGCCTAGCGAAAGCGCCTGCCCAACCACCTTCGGATTCCCGCCAAATCTCCGCTGCCACAAGCCGTAGCTCAGCACCACCACGTGCCCGCCGTTCGGCGAGTCTTCCTGTTGCGTGAAGGTGCGGCCCAGCATCACAGGCGCTCCAAACACGCGGAAGTAGGCCTCCGAAACGTGAATCCCGTGGATCAGCTCCGGCCGGTCTCCCGTGATGTTGAATCCGGGTCCTGCAAAATCGTAGGCCGCCACGTCCTTGAAAATCGAAGTCTGCCTCTGCCACTCCTGGAACTTCGGAATCGACGCGCCCGCCCCGCTCCCCTGCGGCGACGTCAGCATCATCTGAACCATGCGATCCGAATCTGGATAGCCAAGCGGCTTCAGCAGCACCGCATTCACGACCGTGAAGATCGCCGTGTTCGCCCCGATCCCAAGAGCCAGCGCCGATACCGCCGCAATCGTAAATCCCGGGCTCTTGATGAAAAGATGCAGTGCATGCTTGACGTCATTCCAGAGGTCGCCCATGTTTTAGAACTCCGTTTCGTGATTTGCCAGAGACCGAGGCAAGGGAAGTGCAGACACATTCTAGACGTGCCAGCATCGTGCTTGGTTAACGTAAAAGCTGATTTGTGACGGATGGGCAGCCCCATGCCGTATCCTTGCCTACGATAACGAAAGGGTCCTCGTTCCAATGCTCATCTTTGCCGCAATTCTGGCCATCTTTGTCTATGGAATGATCGCCGCAATGCTCGGCACCATTCTGCCTGAGCTTTCTGAGCGATTCCACCTCACCCCCACGCAGAACGGCACCATAGCCTTCGTGCAGGCCCTCGGCCTCATCATCGCCTCACTTGGCGTCGGCCCGCTGCTCGACACCCAGGGCGACAAGGCCGGACTCATTCTCGGACTCGGCTGCATCGCCGTCGCCCTCTTTCTATTGCCTCGCTCAACGGGATTCCGCCCCATCCTGCTGCTGATGTTTCTGCTCGGCATGGGTGGCGGCATCGTGGTCACCGGCGCCAATGCCCTCGCCAACAGCGTCAGCGGCGAGCACAGTGCTATCGCCCTCAACCTCGTAAACCTCTTCTTCGGACTCGGCGGACTCACCACCCCCTTCATTGCCGCCAACATCTTCAAGCGGAACTGGGTCCGACTCTGCTACACCGTCGCCACGCTCACCGTTGCGGCGCTGGTTGTTCAGGCCATCTCGCATATGCCCGCTCCCAGCGGCAACGCCCAATTTCTCCTCGCCGACGTAGGACCGATCCTTGGCCGCCCGCTACTTTTCATGCTCGGCCTCTTCCTGTTCCTCTACATCACCTGCGAAGTCGGTGTCTGGAACTGGCTTCCGCGTCATCTCATCGCCCAGGGCATCCCAGAGTCCCGCGCGCTCAACATCCTTTCTCTGGGATTTGCGCTCGGCCTCCTCATCGGCCGCGTCGGCGTCTCGCCCATCCTGGCGCACGTTCCAGCCATCAATGTCACCCTTGGCGCGTCCATCGCCATGGCCGTCACCACCTACCTGATGCTGCAAACCAACAAGCCCGGAATGGCATTCGTGTTGGTGTTCATCGCTGGTCTCTCCATGGCACCCGTCTTTCCCACAACGCTTGCCATCACCGGCGCTGCCTTCCCGCGCATGACGGGCACAGCGCTCGGCTTCGTTATCACCTGTGGATGGGTCGGCCTCGCCGTCAGTTCGTGGATCATTGGCGCCATCGCCGGCGGTGATCCCAAACGGCTCAAAAAAGCTTTACTACTCTTTCCCGCCTCGGCGGTTTTGATGGTCATCTTGAATCTCGCGATCCGTTCGGCACTGCAGTAAAGATTCATGAGGCAAAGAACGAGGGTGCCCCATCTCCGGGGTCCCCGCGGACAGGTCTTCGTCCGTGGGGTGATATGACGCAGTAACATCGCGGCATGGGTGGGAAAGCACGAACTCCAATTTCCGGCATACGGTTTTCGCCCCATGTGTGACAACGATAGAAATACAATTAGGGCACATTCATGACAGCTAGCACTTTTCCGGATTCACTCTCATCGACCAGCGATCGCAGTCGCCAACGGTATAACCTCTTCCTTCTTCTTGTGGCCGGCCTCGGCGGCCTGCTCTACGGCATCGACGTGGGCATCATCGGTGGTGCGCTGCCCTACCTCGAGGCCACATCCAAGCTCAACCCCGCGCAACTTTCCATTATCGTGGCGGCGGTGCTGCTTGGCAGCGTTTTCTCCACCCTGTTTGCCGGCCTCCTCGCCGACTGGATGGGCCGCAAGCCGCTCATGATTCTCAGTGGCACCGCATTCATCCTCAGCATCCCCGTCATCGCGCTCTCGCAGGGATACGCGCCTCTTTTCTTCGGTCGCCTCCTTCAGGGTATGAGCGGAGGAATCATCGGCATCGTCGTTCCGCTCTACCTCGCTGAGTGTCTTTCCGCCTCCACGCGTGGCAAGGGTACCGGCGTCTTCCAGTGGATGCTCACATTCGGCATCGTCGTCGCGGCACTCATCGGCATCTACTTCAGCTATCGTGTCAACGCCGTCGCGCGCGTAGCCGACACTCAGGCGCTCTTCAACTTCAAAGACCATGCCTGGCGGAGCATCTTCTGGATGTCGATGCCCCCCGGAATCCTCTTCGTCCTCGGCGCCTTCCTCGTTACCGAATCGCCTCGCTGGCTATACCGTCGCAGTCCGGAAAAAGCCCGGGCCGCGCTGCTCCGCTCCCGGCCTCTCGAACAGGCAACCATCGAGTTGCAGGAAATGGAAGCGGCTTCAAAGCCCGCCATCGCCCCCGCTGGCGCAAAAGTTCGAGATTCACTCCTTCGCCGCAAGTACGTCATCCCTTTCCTGCTTGCCTGCGTCATCCTTGCCTGCAATACCGCAACCGGTATCAACTCCGTCATCGGATTTAACACCAACATCCTTTTGCAGAGCGGCCTTTCCGACCTCCAGGCCCATTGGGGATACGTTCTACTCACCGCATTCAATTTCTGTTTCACAGCTATCGGCATGATGCTGGTCGATCGCAAGGGCCGCAAGTTCCTCTTCATTTTGGGTACCAGCGGCATCATGCTTTCCATGGTCATCGTTGGAACGCTCTTCAAGCAGACCGAAAAACTTAATATCGACTGTCGCGATCAGATCCAGGCCCTCGTCGGACCCGATCAGCAACTGGCAGTTCACTTCGACGGCGCCGAGGCTCGCCATCTCCTTACTGCCCAACCCGGAGCCGCATCCAGCATCGACCCCGACCGCGCTTCCTTCGCCATCATCTATTCCTATGGCGACTTCACGGGAACCACCAGCTACGCCCGCTCTGACGATCCCGCCGTCGCGCCACTCCTCGTCTCGCGCGCCGCCGCAGTGCCTGCCAACCGGGTTCAGGCCCTCTTCCAGAATCCGTTTGCCAACTACGAGGCCGCCCAGACTGCTCCGTTGAAAATCGACAAGGCCATCCTCGGCCCGGTGCCGCACGAGAGTCACGGTTGGCTTGTCGCCCTCTTCATCTACATGTTCATTGCCTTCTACGCCACCGGCCCCGGCGTCTGCGTCTGGCTCGCGCTTTCTGAACTTATGCCTACACGCATCCGCTCCAACGGCATGAGCATCGCCCTCGTCCTCAACCAGCTCGTCTCGGCAATTCTGCAGGCCATCTTCCTGCCTTACGTCGCCAAACACAACTACTCGTCAATGTTCTATCTATTCGCCGGCTTCACGGTTGTCTACTTCCTCACGGCAGCGTTCCTCCTGCCCGAAACCAAGGGCAAAACCCTCGAGGAAATCGAGGCCCACTTCGAAGCGCATGGTGTACGGTAGAAAGTTGTCAAGCCTTCGCACTTCAGAGAAATTGCATCTCGTTTTGTTCTGAGTCACATTGCAGCCGGGGTGCCCCACATCTCCCAGAGATGTGGGAAATGTTTCAAGTTGCTTATACGACGAGACGCAGTCAATGCGGTCGAATTGAATTTAATCATTGGCAGACGTATCCTTGTCCCCATCCACGAAAAGGAAACGGCTATGCGCGTCCTCGTCTCCCTTTTGAGTTCCCTCATTGCAGCCGGAATCCCAATCGGTCCTTGCATCGCAGCCGCTCAAGACTTCGCACCAGGCGTTCGAGTCTTGCCAGTGCCCGGGACCCACATGCCGAAGGACTTCGTTCAAGGCAAGATCGCCTACACAATCGATCGCAGCATGCCCTACTCAGGCATCTGGGTTACAAAGCATGTGACGACATTCCCGGATGGACAGGTTGTCAGGGACCGCAGCACCAGAAAAGTCTGGCGCGACAGCGAGGGACGGAAGCGGGAGGAGACAACGTGGACGCGCAAGAGTGGCGCGGTCGCAACCGTCTCCCACATCGAGGATCCCGTCGCGATGGTGCGCTACATCTGGAGAGTCGAACCGGGCAGGAAAACGGTTGTCACCGAGACCCACTTCACATTCGACAATTACGCCGTGACCGAAATCTGGCCCAGTCTCCCAACGCGCCCGATAGACAGCCATCCGGGAGTAACCATCGTGATCCTGACACCGGCCAGACGCCTCAACCCGAATCCGGACGAGGAAAAACTCGGCCCCATCTACAAGAACGGCGTCTATGCCGACGGTGTCCGCACCGTTGAGCCGCTTCCATCAGACCCAACCCACCACCGCGTCACCGAAACCTGGTCAGCCCCCGATCTCAATCTCTTCATCAAGTCCTACATGGAAGACGGCTACGGTTTCATCGAGGACAGCGAGCTGAAAAACATCGATCGCTCCGAGCCCGACTCTTCCATATTCGTGCCGCCTCCCGGTCTGCCCAGGCGTCAGGCCCCGGAATCAGATCCAGCGTGGAAGGAAAGTTATGGAGCCGACTGATTAGCCAGGCGCGGGTCATTCGAAAACATGTCAAGATCTCAGACAGTTCAACAGAGGCTCAGATCGGCACGGATTGGCGGTGCTCCGCCTACTTCACATTTTCAGCCTCGATCACAGCCTTCGAAAGATTTCTCGGCCTGTCCACGTCAACGCCGTGTACCAGCGCCATCGCATAGCTGAAAAGCTGCAGCGGAATGACCTCGGGAATCGGCAGCAGGTGCTCACTTCCCGACTCCACAAATACGCAATCCGTAACCAGCGAAGCTACATTGCGGTCGCCGGTATTTGCAATCGCAATTACCCGCGCTCCCTGTGCCTTCATATCGGTCAGCAATTGCAGCGTCTTCTCATACCGCAGCACCGAGTCGTCCACATTCCGGTCCACCGTTGCCAGCGCAACCAGCGGCACATGCTCTCCCACAAGAGCATTCGGTCCATGCTTCAACTCGCCCGTTGGATAGCCCTCTGCCTGCACATACGACGACTCCTTCATCTTCAGCGCGCCTTCGCGTGCAATCGCGTAGTGCACGCCGCGCCCGAGATAAAGAAAGCTTGCTGCATCGTTGTACTTTTTCGCCAGCGCTGTCATCCGTTCGCGCCAGCCCTCAAGCTGCCGCTCAATCATTCCTGGCAGCGCACGAAGCTCGGCAACCTTCGCCTTGAACTGCGACGCGTCCATCGCGCCAAGCCTGCTGCCCTCGAATAGCGCCAGCAGATACAGTGCAGTCAATTGGCACGTGAAGCTCTTCGTCGCCGGAATCGCCAGTTCTTTTCCCGCCGCCAGCGGCATCGCGGCGCCGGCCTCGCGCAGCATCGTGCTGCCGGTGACATTGGCGATGGCCAGAGTCTGCTGTCCGCCATCCCTCGCAAACCGAAGTGCAGCCAGCGTGTCTGAAGTCTCACCCGACTGCGAAATCACCAGCACCGAAGGCTGCCGCGGATTCACTGCGGGGCGGGTGCTGTACTCGCTCGAATACTCCACGTCCACTGCCAACCCGCAAAGATCTTCGAGAATGATCTCCGCCGCCAGGCCCGCATGCCGGCTCGACCCGCTGGCCGCGATCAGCACTTCGCCTCGCGCATTCAGCCAGCCCTCGAGAGGTGCAAATGCTTCAGACTTTAGAGCCTCGCCATCCAGATACAAATCGAGTGTCCGCTGGATAGCTGCGGGCTGCTCAAAGATTTCGCGAAGCATGGCATGAGGGAATTCGTTCACGACGGAGGACCTTTCCGGAAGGGCGTTTTCGAACACTGGATTAAAGGTCCATTTTAAGCCTTTGCATCGACATTCAATTGACCGGATCAGAGCTTGCGCAGTCGTGCGCAGGCCTCATCCAGGTCTGCGTCCTTCTTGGCGAAGCAGAAACGCAGCAGATCCTCGCCGCGCCCCGGCCGGAAGAATGCCGATCCGGCCACCGAGGCGACTCCTGTCTCCGCAAGCAGATGTCGCGCCTTCAGAGCAGACGTGTCGCCGGGCAAATGGCTCGCCCGCGCCAGCACATAGTAGGCTCCAGCGGGCACGCTCGGTTCCATTCCCGCATCGCGCAGTGCAGCCACAATCCGCTCTCGCTTCGATTGGTGGTCTGCCGCAAGCTGCGAGTAGAACTCCGGCGGCAACTGCTCCAACCCCGCCGCTGCTCCATGCTGCAATGCGGAGGGCGCACACACATAAGTCAGATCGTGGAAGTAGCCCATCGCGCCCATCCACTTCGCATCGGCCGTCACGTAGCCCAGCCGCCATCCCGTCACGCTGAATGTCTTGCTGAACCCCGACATCACGATAGTGCGCTCGCGCATTCCATCCAGCGTCGCAAGGCAAATGTGCTTCGTGCCGTCGTAAACAAAGTATTCGTAGATCTCATCGGTAAACACGAACAAATCGTGTTCGCGCGCCGCATCCGCAATCGCTTCGAGTTCCGCGCGATTAAAAACCTTGCCGCTGGGGTTTGCCGGCGTATTGACGATGATTGCCCGGGTACGCTCCGTGATCGCCGCCCGCAATGCGTCCGTGTCCAGCACCCAATCGGGCTCAGCCAGCGCCACCAGCACCGGCTTCACGCGCATCGACTTCAGGGTGCTCACGTGATATCCGTAGAATGGCTCGAAGACCAGCACCTCATCGCCGGGATTCAGCAACGCCATCGCGGCCGCATGCAGTCCGGCCGTCGCTCCGCAAGACACCATCACTTCGGTCTCGGCATCGTAGCGCAGCCCATAGTCGCGCTCCTGCTTCGCCGCAATCGCCGCGCGCAGCCGGGCAATCCCGTCCTGCCGCGTGTAGGTGTTATGGCCGGCCACAATCGCTGCAATCGCAGCAGTTTCAACCGGCATGGGCACAGGCGTGTCGCAAATGCCCTGCGCGAGGTTGATGCCGCCGATGCGTTCGCACTCCACACTCATGGCGCGGATCTCCGATTGCATGGCTCCGGGTGCAAGCTCGCTCAGCGTGAGACGAGACGCTGTATGCGGATGAGTCGCAAGGGTTTTGCTCACAGGGAAGGGCTCCGACCTCTCGTGCCATTCTACAAGTGGAGTGCCGTTCGGCACACATATTGCTCGGTCTGCGGCGTAAAATCGACGTTTCAAGCGAGGTCGCGTGCACGAGCTTTCCATCGTTTCCAGCATCGTCGATTCCGTGACAGAGACGCTCGAAGCCTATCCTGGCGCACGGGTTAAAGAGGTGCGGCTGCGCGTTGGCGCGCTCGCGTCGGTCGTCGAAGACTCGCTGCAGTTTTGCTACGGCATCGCCACCGACGGCACACCATTGGAAGGCTCAAAGCTGGTAGTCACAATTCTCCCGGTAATGATGCACTGCGACTCCTGCAAACAAGACGTGGAAATCGCGAGCCTGCAAAGCTTTCGCTGCCCGCGCTGCGACGAGCCCCTCTCGGATTTGCGACAGGGCCGTGAACTCGAAATTGAATCCATCGAGATTGATGAGGTCGAGGAAACAGTATGACCACCCGGATCGTTGAGCTGCGGCAGGGCATTCTAAAGAAGAACGATGAGCTGGCGCGAAACCTGCGCGGCCGATTTCAATCGGCTGGCGTGCTGGTGCTCAACCTTGTCTCCAGCCCCGGCACCGGCAAGACGGCATTCCTTGAGCGCACGCTCCGCGAACTGCGCGAAAGCGGCGCAAAAGTCGCTGCGCTGGTCGGTGACCTCGAGACCGACAACGATGCCCGCCGCCTTGCCGCCAGCGGTGCACCGGTCCGCCAGATCAACACCCACGGCATCTGCCACCTCGAGGCAGAAATGATCGGTAAGCATCTGGAGGGCTGGGACCTCGCTGACCTGGACTATCTCTTCATCGAAAACGTCGGCAATCTCGTTTGCCCCTCAAGCTACGACTTGGGCGAGAAGATGCGTGTTGCGCTGCTCAGCGTTACTGAAGGCGAAGACAAGCCCCTCAAATACCCCACGCTTTTCAACTCGGCCGATGCCGCCATCATCACCAAGATCGACATCGCAGAGCCTTGTGGCTTCGACCGTGCAACTGCCCTCAAAAACATCAACGAGATCCGTCCCGGCATCCGCATCTTCGAGACGTCTGCAAAAACCGGTGCCGGTATGCCAGAATGGCTTGACTATCTCGGCCAAGCGCGCGCCGATCTGAAGTAGCGCGCGGGAGCGAACGATGCGCAAAACCGCCGCTAAACCTGTCCGGTCATCCCCTCCAAACAACATCTCCGAAGTCGATTCCTACCTGGCCAAAGTTCCCGAGCCCGCGAGATCCACCCTAGAAAAACTCCGCGCAACCATTCGCTCCGTAGTCCCACCTGAAACCACTGAGAAACTCAGCTACGGAATTCCGGCCTTCCACTATAAGGGCGGCTTGGTCGCCTACGCGGCCTTCAAAAAGCACTGCAGCTTCTTTCCCATGCAAGCGTCGCTGATCGACGCGATGAAGGACGACCTGAAAGCCTATCGCACCGCCAAAGGCACGCTCCAATTCCCACAGGACAAGCCCTTGCCTTCAACGCTCGTCAAGAAGATGGTGAAAGCACGCATCGCAGAGAACGAGCGAAAAAGGGCACGATAACAGTAGGAAGCCCCTCAGCGGTGAAAGGTGATTTAAATCACATCTGGGCCTATACTCGCAGCGGTATAAGAAGGTTGCTATGTGCCTGGCAATTCCCGGAAAAGTCGAACAAATCACCGAAGGCGACATTCGGATGGGCCGCGTGAACTTCGGCGGCGTCGTCAAAAACGTCTGCCTCGATTACGTGCCCGAGGTCGTCGTCGGCGACTACACCATTGTCCACGTTGGGTTTGCGCTCTCCAAGATCGACGAAGCCACCGCCCTTGAAACCCTCGAGCTATTCGAGAAGATGGGCGCCCTCCAGGAGGAATTAGCCTCCGAGGAGGAAGTCTTTGCTCGTGCTGCCAAAGCGCCTCAGTCACCCTGCCCCGATGGAAGCTGCGATCTGACCGGCAAGGATCTGCGTGCTCAGGAACCGATCGGCACCGGCGGCAAAAAGTGAAGTACCTCACCGAGTTCCGCAACGGCGAAATCGCCCAGCGCATGGCTCGCGAGATTCACCAGGTCGCCACGCGCCCATGGAAGATCATGGAAATCTGCGGCGGCCAGACCCACTCCATCATCCGCAATGGCATCGATCAGATGCTTCCCGCGGGCATCGAGATGATCCATGGCCCCGGGTGTCCCGTATGCGTCACTCCGCTCGGTCTCATCGATAAGGCTCTAGCCATCGCCGCGCAACCCGGCGTCATCTTCTGCTCGTTTGGAGATATGCTCCGCGTCCCCGGCACTGACCGCGATCTGTTTCAGGTCAAAGGCGAGGGCGGCGACGTTCGCGTGGTCTATTCTCCGCTCGATGCCGTGGAATTAGCCGTCAAGAATCCCGAGAAGCAGGTCGTCTTCTTCGGCGTCGGTTTTGAAACCACGGCGCCCGCGAACGCTATGAGCGTTCACATTGCCAAACGCCGCGGCCTCAAGAACTTCTCGGTGCTTGTCTCCCACGTCCTTGTCCCGCCTGCGATCGAAGCCATCATGAGTTCGCCCGAGAACAAGGTGCAGGCCTTTCTCGCAGCCGGACACGTATGCAGCGTCATGGGCTATTGGGAATATCCACCCATCGCCGACAAGTTCGAGATTCCAATCGTCGTCACAGGCTTTGAGCCGCTCGATCTGCTCGATGGTATTCGACGTGCCGTGATCCAGTTGGAAAAAAGCGAACACCGCGTCGAGAACGCCTATGAGCGCATCGTGACCTACGCCGGAAATCTGCCGGCGCAACAATTACTGGCTGAGGTCTTTGAAGTGGCCGATCGCGCCTGGCGTGGCATCGGCGTCATCCCCAAAAGCGGTTGGCGTCTCCGCGAGCCATACCGTGCGTTCGACGCCGAAGAGCGCTTCCAGATCACCGGCATTCACACCGAGGAGTCGCCGCTCTGCAAAGCAGGCGATGTTCTGCGTGGCGCCATCAAGCCCGCCGAGTGCCCGGCTTTCGGCAACGAATGCACACCGCGTCACCCGCTCGGCGCCACCATGGTCTCGAGCGAGGGCGCCTGTGCCGCGTACTTCAACTATGGCCGATTCCTGTCGGCCGAAGACCTCGCCGCCGCCGGATCCGCACTCTCCGGAGCGGTCCATGTCTGAGAAATGCAGGCTTGTAGAAACCGCTGGCACGCCCGATTTCTCAAACTGGAGTTGTCCGCTGCAATTGGCCGATTACCCCGCCATCGTGATGGGCCACGGCGGCGGCGGCAAGCTTGGCAACGAACTCGTTGAACATCTCTTCCTTCCGGCCTTTCGCAATCCCGCGCTTGAAAATCTGGGTGACGCGGCCGTTTTCGAACTCGGCTCCGGCCGAGTCGCCATGAGCACTGATTCTTTCGTCGTGCAGCCCCTGTTCTTTCCGGGCGGATCCATCGGCGCGCTGGCCGTGAATGGCACCGTCAACGATCTCGCCGTCTCAGGCGCCGATCCGAAGTTTCTGAGTGCAAGCTTCATCCTTGAAGAGGGATTCCCGTTGGCCCAACTCGCGGCCGTTGTCCGCGCCATGGCCGACGCGGCCTCCACCGCCGGTGTGCGCATCGTTACCGGCGATACCAAGGTTGTCGAGCGCGGCCATGGCGACGGCTGCTACATCAACACGGCGGGCGTCGGAGTATTGCGGCCCGGCATCGACGTAGGCCCTCACCGTGCGCAGGTTGGCGACGTCGTGCTAGTCTCCGGCACTATCGGCGACCACGGCATGGCCATCATGAGCGTGCGCGAGGGACTCGAATTCGAAAGTCAGATCCGCTCAGATTGTGCGGCGCTCAACGGACTGATCTCGGATGTTCTCGATGCAGTCGGCCATGACGTGCACGCCATGCGTGATCCCACGCGCGGCGGGCTGGCTTCGACACTGAATGAGATCGCGACCTCCTCAAACATCGGCATCGAGATCGACGAGCCGAGCCTGCCCATACGCACTGAGGTCCAATCGGCGTGCGAACTGCTTGGCCTCGATCCGGTGTACGTCGCCAATGAAGGCAAGGTGGTCTTCTTCGTCGCGCCTCAATCGGCGGATCGCGCACTGGCGGTCCTGCGCGCGCACCCGCTTGGCACCGAAGCAGCACGCATCGGCCAGGTCACAGCGCAGCACCTCAAAATGCTGGTGGCTCGCACCGCTATGGGTGCGAACCGGGTGATCGCAACACAGATCGGCGAGCAGTTGCCGCGCATCTGCTAGTGCGAATACTCCGAATCTTATTGCTATGGCGTCGCCGGCGGAAGGTCTTGCGTTGGTGCATCGCGCTGCACGAGCATGATGCGCTTCACCTTGTTGCGATCGACATGCTGGAGACTACCGCCGACTCGAATTTCAATATCCATTCCGGAGACGGAGACAAGATCGCCGTTCAGGACACTGCCATCGCGCAACTCAATGGAATCGTAGGATGCGGCCCCAAGCTCGTAGCTGATCGACCCGCCGGAAACGTCGTCGCGACCAATCTCAAGAGGAAATTCTCCGTTCTTGAATCCTTCTTTGCTGAAAGTGAGCGTGTGCTTGCCAACCCCAATATTGATCAGCCGCGGTGTAACCCCCGCCTGCGTGCCGTCCACTTTAAGCAGAGCGCCCTGCGGCATGGAGTTTACCGTCAGCGAGACGCTCTTGGCTGCATCAGTCTTCTCCTGAATCGAAACAGACACGGGTTGTCCCGAGGCCATCACGGTCGTTTGGAAACGGATGGATTCGCCCGGTCCCACATTGCTAAGCACGATCGAGTCTTCGCCAACTCGCACCTTCGCTTTATCGAACAGGTATACGGAGAAGCGCGCCGAAGGTATCACGCGTGCAGTTAGGTTCTCAGCTGTTGTCTCCATGACGTATCCATGCAGGCTACCCATGCCGGGAAGTGTTTTGAACTTGCCGAAGGTAAAGCGCACGGAGGGCGTCCCGGTCATGGGCCAGTCAATCACCGCCAGCGGCGCATCTTTCGCGTTGGCGGACGCCGAAAGCGCAAAGAAGATCAGGACCGTCGCAAGACGGCGGCGTAAAAACAGTGTCTGGAGCATAGCGGGGAAATAATAACTGAATTCTCTCCTTTTAGGCTCGCTCTAGAAACGGAAATCGGAATCGAAGTAACCTTCAATCTCTCTAGTGCCGGGTTGGGAAACGAGATTTAAACCTCGAGTCCTTGACGATTGACCCTCCAACGCCGTCAACTGCTCGCGATCACATTCCAGTCAGGCGCAGGAGTGGTATTCTGGCGCGTCGTTTCATCACGATGAGGAGGATGAGTTGAGAAAGGGACTATTACTCGCGGTCGCAGGTTTGGTGTTGTTGGCGGGGTGCGGAAACAAGGGCGACACGGCTGCCAAAGTTCCCGCTAAGCCGAAATGGCAAGGGGCTCGTTACCATATTTCTTTTGACACACAGCCGGCCAAGCCGAACCCGGCGGGCGTCACCATTCCGGCTATCAAATTCATTGCCAATCCTGACGACGAATTCGAGACAAGAGCGAGCCTCGTGGTGCGCTTCGATTCTTCAACAGTTACAAAACACGAGGGGCCGATGATGAACCAGATGATTATGGCCCCAGTCGATATCCATGGCGCCGAGGGCACCCTTCCCCCGGACTACATGGATATAGCAAATCGAGATTTGTCGAAGTTTCTCGGGGCCTACTGTATGAAGGGAAAGGTAAAGCTATCCGTGGCGCTCGCCCGGTCGTCCCTCTCCAACCAGGCTAGAGATTCTGAAATTGACGCGAAACGCCTTTCAGACTGGCTTCCGATCGAGGTTGTGTTCAAGAATCCTCATCCAACCTGCTAGCTCTCGGCCGCTGAATGGAGCGATCAGCGGCCGCCGCACTTTCTGCGGGCGAGACATGAAATGCCATCCGCATGAAATCCCTGAATGAACTTTCAAGGACGTTTTGCTAATTCGGTTTCATTTCCGGGTTTATGGTGGGAAAGTTGTGGGGCGGTGGCGGGTCGTGAATCAGGCTATGGATGCCTTCCATCAGGTTGAGCAAACCCAGCGGCCCGGGCAGAAGCGCAAAGCCATCTCCCGCGGCAAGTGGGCCTTGAAGCAGGCCGTTGGCGTCCACATTACTTGAAAACAACAGCACCTTGCAGGTCGGGCATTTTTCTCGCATCGCATACGCCAGTTCGACGCCTGAAAGAGGCTGGAGCGTTGCGTCGGAGATGAGCAGGTCGGGCGGCGATGTGGAAGCCGCGTCCAACGCCCCGATTGGGCTGGCGAATGACCGGGCATCGAGCCCCTCCTGGCGCGAGGAATTGAGCCAGCGTCGAAGCGAGAATGTGCTCTTCGTCGACGATGAAAGCAAGGAGTTGCCTTGGCAGTTCGGAGACCATGGCGGTCTTTCTCAAATGCGGAGGTTACAGCAATCCGATTCAAAAGGATTGCGTGTTTATGGATTCGAGAGACAGCGCTCAACGAGAATGTTCCACCACATTAGGCGTCTTGCTAGCTTGCGTAAACTGCCAAAAGTGACAGGCCTTGAATTTGGTGGCCAGAGCGGACGTCGCTCAACCCAAACACGATCTAAAGCAGCGGCTCGGCCCGACCGCCATTGTCGTGCGGAATCTGCTCTGAACCCTCGGGAGCCGTCAATGGAACCATGTTATCGGGCGTCAGAGCCTGCGCATGCTTGAGGTTGAGGGGATAGCGCCCCCACCCGACATAATCCACAACCACTCCGGCAACAATGTACGGACTGATGAAGGCCAGGGGAACGACATAGCCTGACGTAATGAGCGACTGGGCGATGCTTTTGTTCGAATGGCTGTGGCGCCGATTCCCGGGAATCTGCTGGATGTCGAAAACAGACAATTGCGTCTCGGGATGCTTGCGCGCATAACTCTGCAGTTGGTATGTGACTTGCCTTGGGGTTGTGATCCCCCCGTCCGAAAGGACTCTGCGATGAAACGTCTTTGGAAAATAGAAGTTCAAAATGCCGCTGTTAAAATCCGCGCAGTTCCTGCGAAGCAGATTGAAACGGGAGCGATTCGGCCCGGCATTCATTTGAGCGATCAATGCGTTGTCCTGCTCTTCGGTGGTTGCAAACCGGAAAGCATAAACACGCCGATCGTACGCGACGCCCACAAATTGACTCCATCCCCTTTTCACGTTGCCGCCCCGGGGCACCTCCTTGCCCAGGCTTTGCAAACGGGCGTCATGGTACTTGTCGCGCAGGCCGGTCACAGTATCGCGATCCGCGCGGGCAGGAACCTCTGAGGCATTCTCCACCGCATATAAGTAAGGCAGCAGGGGCATCGCTATCCAGTCGTATTCCGCTATCCCCTGGTAGCGCGTGATCACAGCGCCGTTCTCGCCCGGCGCGCACCGGCGCAATTTTACCGGGGTCTCCGCGCAAATGCGCTGAAAATAGACAGCATCGTGCCCCGTAGGGTTCAGGAAGCCAAAGAGACCGAAGGGTTCTTCCATCAACAGCGCAGCCTGTGCACTGCTGCGTGGGCAGACCAGCAGTAAGAAAGCCAGAGCCAGGAAAAAGAACGGGTTTGCGCATCGTGCGCGCTTCGAAAGCATGGATTTTCCTCGGCCCGGTTTTTGCTTGGCTAATTCCAGTATGCAGTAGAACTAGCGATGCGACCTAACTCGCGAAAAGCGCGTGAGTTTCAGCCAAGGCCAAAAGCGCATTTCGCCACGTCGCATCCTGTGACGCCAACGCCCTTGCGCGATGGTGAAGACCCGCACGTCCCTTGCTATAAACATAGGCATGCGCCACGACTACGCACCCCGCCCCGCGCACATCAAGTGGCTCCTCGATTCTGACCCTTCCATACGTTGGCAGGTCATGCGCGACCTCACCGGCGAATCCCCCAGCGCAATTGCCGCCGAGCGGTCCCGCGTTGCAACCGAAGGCTGGGGAGCCCAACTTCTCGCTAGCCAGTCTTCCGCCGGCCATTGGGGCGATGGGTCGAAGTGGGACCTTATTACGACCTGGAGCCTGGTCGTATTGAAGGACCTCGGTCTCGATCCCAAGAGCAAGCAGGCTCGCACGATGATAGCCCGTGTCGACAAGGGCCTCGTGTTTAAACCCCTCAACAACCGGCCATACCTTCACGGCGAAACTGAGCCTTGCATCAATGGCAGGATTCTCGGCATCGGCGCGTACTTCAAGGAGCCGAACGACGCCCTGGCCGATCAACTCCTCAACGAGCAACTCGAAGATGGTGGCTGGAATTGCGAAGCACCCAAAAGCCGGAGCTCTTCGTTCCATACCACGATCTGTGTGCTCGAAGGGCTGCTCGAATACGAGCGGGCAGGCCGCAAGTCAGCGACCCTCTCCAGGGCGCGCGAGAGAGCTGAAAACTATTTGCTTGAGCGCCGTATGTTCCGCTCGTTTCGAACCGGGAACGTGATCAACAAACGCTGGCTCCGCTTCTCGTATCCCACGTTTTGGCACTACGATGTTTTGCGCGGACTCGATTATCTGCGAGATGCGGGAATCAAACCCGACAGCCGCGTCCGCGAAGCAATTGAAATCGTGATAGCGCGCCGCCACCAGAACGGCCGCTGGCCGCTCAATCTTCTTCACCCCGAACAAACTCCATTGCAAATGGAAACCGCTGTCGGCAGGGCAAGCCGCTGGAACACTCTCCGCGCCCTGCGGGTGCTGCGTTGGTACAACAACTCAATCGGCTAGTTGCGCTTCGGCCCCGCCTGCGCTTATCGCCTGCACACTAGGCCAGCATTTCGAACGATCGCAGGATTCGTTCAGGGATTGTGCCCGGTGCGTCAGAGATGTCGTAGCTGATCTCAAGCACGGCAGCCGGCGGCGTGGGCAACTGCTTCAAAGCTTCCATGGCCGCCACCCAGTCGATGGTCCCATCGCCGGGCCAGAGATGCTCGTCTTTCAGGCCATGGTTGTCGTGCACGTGGACTTCAGCGATGCGCTTGCCCAGCGTACTGATCGCCTCGGCAACTCCGGGCGCCATATGCGCGTGACCCAGGTCAAGGCAGACGTCGATTTGGTCAAGGTGCGCCATTTCGAAGATGGTCATCAGATGCTCGGGAGTTGTCGCATCGCTGGTCAGGTTTTCAGCCAGAACGCGTACGCCCAGCGGCTTTGCGAAAGCGCCGAGATGTTCAAGAGCTGTGGTCGCGTATTCCATCGTCCGCAGCGACCACGAATCGTACTTCTCGCCGAGATGAACCACGAGCTTTTTGAATGCGATGTGTTCGGCGACTTCGAGCGCCCGTTTTATTTCGTCCATGGCGTCGATACGTCGCGATTTTTCTGGATGAACAAGATTCACCGCGGGAGCGCCAGCACGTCCCATTTCGCGGTCAGGGTAGAGCGGAGCGTGCATTGAGAAAGGCGCGAGCGGGTTCGAGCCGAACCAGCCCGCCAGTTCCATCACGTGTTCGCGGCTGGTGTAGTCAAAATGCTGACGCGCCGCAAATATCTCGACCCCGTGGGCGCCTGCGCGCGCTGCCATTTCAAGCAGCCCAGGGTGTAGCCGTTGCTTCAAAAACAGATGCGTTGAAAGAACTGGCAGCATGCTTTGACGGCCCCCGCGCCGGCGTTGAGTCCAGCGGTGCTCCTATTGTCTCATTCTTTAAACAACTTACCGCAACGCTGCCGCTTCCGCATCTCACGGCGAACCGCGGAAACAGAGATGAGTCGGGACTGAAAGAGAATTCCGGAACTGGACATCGTTCTTGATTTTGCCTATGCTACCCACACTGTCTTTCCCAGGCTACTTGCAAGAGAACGGACCGATAAAAACTGGACAATCTCGGCAAGTGCACTGCGCCGCGGTTGATCCTGAAACTGCCCTGCGATGGCGCTGAGCGCTTTTTTGAGGCTGTGGACATGACCGTTAACTTCCCAAGTTCCGAAAGAATGGGCCGGTTGCCTTGGCCCGTCAGGCTCCTGCTTGGTTGCTTAATGGCGATCGGAGTGGTGGCACTCACCTCCGAGGTCGTTCCTCTGCGCGCCTTCCCGCTCCTGCTTGCGTTCCCGACGGTCATTCTCGCCGCGTGGTTTCTGGGCTTGTGGGGCGCCGCAGGCTGCGCATTGACGGTCGTGGTCCTGGTTGACGAATTTCTAACTCGCACCCAGTTCAAATTCTCGACCGGCAATTTTTCTCAGGAGCTTCGTCTCGCAATTTTTGTGCTGTTCACGCTGCTTCTCGGTTGGTCGGTACGGCGGCTCGCGCAGCAAAAAGCAGAACTTGCGAATCAGGAACTGAAGAGACGGCTTGAGCTTGCGGAGTCTGAACGGCGCTTGGCCGAGGAACGGGCCATTGCCCACCAACAACTGCGCTATCGCGATGACGCGCTACAGATAGCGCTGAAGGCCAGCGGAATGGGCCTCTGGGTGTGGGACTTGGAGAGGCACGTTGTGCATCGGTCCGACGAAGTCTACCGGATGGTGGGCTGCGAACCGGGCGCGTTTGGCTCAGAGCCGGAGGCCTGGCTCAAGTTTGTGCTTCCGGAAGACGTTCCTGCCTTGGACGTGGCATTTGCCAAAGTCATGGCGGAAGGTGCGGATTACCACGAGCAATACCGCGTTCGATGGCCAGACGGCTCAACTCACTGGCTGGAATCCCAGGGAAAGTGTCAAATGAACACGGACGGCAAGGTGTCGCGCATCTTCGGTGTCATGGCCGACATCAGTCGTCGCAAGCTGGCAGATCAGGCCTTGCTGCGTGCAGAAAAGCTGGCCGTCGCAGGACGCCTGGCAGCCTCCGTGGCCCATGACATCAACAACCCGATGGAAGCCGTAGCGAACATGCTCTTCCTGATTTCGATGACCGACTCGCTCGAAGAAGCGCGTAGCCATGCATCAAGCGCCCTGGATGAGTTGATGCGCATCGCCTTGGTGGCCCAGTCGACTCTGAAGTTTCATCGGGAAACGGGAGTGCCCAAGACCACATTGCTCTCCGAAGTCATTGACACAGTTTTAAGCATGTTCCGCGGCAAGCTGCAAAGCATGGAGATTGCTGTCGAGCTGAAAGCTGAACGGGAACGTCCCATTCACTGCATGCCCAGCGAGACTCAGCAGATATTTGCAAATCTCATCGCCAATGCGATTGAAGCCATGCAGCGAAACGGACGCCTTCACATACGGGTCCGGCCTTCGCGAGACTGGCGCGATCGGACTACGGCGGGAATGCGCGTGACGATCTGTGATACCGGCGCAGGGATTGACCGGGCGACCCTGAGTCACATCTTCGAGCCCTTTTTCACTACCAAGACGGAGACAGGTACCGGGCTGGGTTTGTGGGTCGTGGCGCAGTTGCTGGACCGCCACAAGGGAAGTGTTCGCGTCTGGAGTTCAAAGGTTCCGGGAGCCAGCGGTACGGCGTTCTCGGTGTTTCTACCCTTTGGAGATGCAGCCGCGGATCAGGGATCCAGCGAGAGCGGAGATGCCTCCGCGGCTGAAGAGCCGTCCAGCGAGGCCTCCGAAACCAGTGCATCGGTTTCTTTCTTCCAGCACCAGTACGCATGAGCTCCGCTCAGTATCCCGCAGCTTTGCCGTAGTGACTGCGGTGGTCCTGGCCACCTTCGAGTTCCCCGGTTTTTGGATCGATGGCGATGCATTCACCGTTCGACCAGTGGCCATCTTTTACAGCCAGGCTGTAGCCCATTCCCTTTAATGCAGACAAGACTTTTGGGTCGAACCCCGGTTCAAGATAGAGTTTGTCGGGAAGGTATTGATGGTGAAAACGCGGAGCATCCACGGCTTCCTGGATATTCAAACCGCCCTCCGCTGCCGAAATGAAGATGTTCGCGACTGTCGTAATAATGCGTGCGCCGCCCGGAGACCCGAGCACAAAGCGCAGTTTGCCATCCTCCAGCACGATCGTCGGAGTCATCGAACTCAGCGGGCGTTTGCCGGGCGCAATAGCGTTCACGGGTCCCTGAATCAGTCCATACATATTCGGCACTCCCAACTTCGCGACGAGATCATCCATTTCGTCATTGAGCAGAAAACCAAGCGATCCCGCCGTCACGTGCGAGCCGAAGCTGTCATTAAGCGTTGTCGTGACCGACACTGCATTCCCCTCCGCGTCGACGACCGAGTAATGCGTAGTATCAGGCGATTCATGTCGCTTGCCGGCGGTCGTTGGTGCAGGCGGTAGAAATCCCGTAGGACGCTTCAGTTCCGCGCTGCGAGTCGCTTGATCCGGCAAAATACTCTTGCGCCATGCATCTGCGTATCTTTTAGCAGTAAGTTCAGCAACAGGAATCTGGTTGTAATCAGGGTCGCCGAGGTAATCGGCGCGATCCATATACGCGCGGCGATAGGCCTCAGTGATCAGGTGCATCGCGCTGGCGCTGCGGTCGCCAAGACTCGCCAGGTCGTAGCTTTCCAGGATATTCAGTGCGCTCAGCAGCACGACCCCGCCGGACGAGGGTGGCGGCGCACTGATGACCGTGTAGTTGTGGAATGTGCCGATCACCGGCTCCCGCTCGACGACGTTGTACTGCGCGAGATCTTCAAGTGTGACGAGAGCCCCGCCTTTCTTGAGATCAGCCACGAGTTCCTGCGCCATCTTGCCGTGGTAAAAATCGTCAGGATCGGCCGCAATGCGCTCCAGCGTGCGCGCCAGTTCCGGCTGCTGAAAAGTTTCGCCCGGGCGATAGTAGTTGCCGTTCCGCTGAAATAGCAGGCGCGACTCCGGAAACCTCGCCAGGTCTCGGTCGGTAAGCTCGTGCGCTTCTTCCGGTGTGAGTTCAAATCCGTCGCGCGCCAGTTTCACGGCGGGAGCGATGACACGCTTCAAGCCAAGCTTGCCATATTTCTTTTCCGAATACACCAGTCCTGCCACGGAGCCGGGTGTCGCGATGGAGCGATAGCCAACCACGCTTGCATCCGGGATGACATTGCCCTTGGCGTCCTGGTACATCGTCTCTGTTGCAGCCAGAGGCGCCTTCTCGCGGTAGTCGATGAACGCGGATTTGCCATCGTGGGTGCGCAGCAGAAGGAATCCACCGCCGCCGAGGTTGCCGGCGATTGGATGCACAACCGCCAGCGCGAATCCTGTGGCTACCGCGGCGTCGACAGCATTGCCGCCTTCGCGCAGGATCTCGACGCCCACATCCGAGGCGAGGTGATGCACGCTGACCACCATGCCGTGTTGCGCACGGACCGGTTGCTCGCCGCGATAAGAGAGCGTGTTGGTCGTCCCTTCCTGGGCGACAGAGATGGCGGGCGCAATCAATACGAATGACACACCGGTGGCAAGGGCTACGAGAGCGGGGAAGCGAGACATGAATTGCATAGCTTCCGACAGAATAAACTCCACGGCGTAGAGTAGTCCGGCCGCAGCCGAGGAGAAGGGCCAGTTTTTCCGGGGAGTGTCACCCCAGAAAAAATGGGGCAGATGGCTTTGCGCCTGTCTGCCCCACCGATGTCTGACTTATCAATCCCTACAGCAACTCGACCAGCTTCCGGACCGCGTCGTCCTGTTTCACCGGCACCAGAGCCTTTGAGGGCACTCCGCCCGACACATTACGACGGGGTAGCAATCCGAGCTCCAGCAGAACTGCCAAGCTCACCTCGTCTCGCGAACTCAACGCGCGGTATTCGGGGTGCTCGTATTTCTCCCAGTTCTCTGAGAGGTTGGCAGAGATTGTCTCTTGTGTTGAGTCTCCGCTGACAATCACAACCATGTTGAGCAGCGAAAGCTCACGGTCGGTCAACCGCACCGTGGACGCGCCCCTCTTCAACGTATGCGCAAACTCTGGCATGAGTTTTTCAAACTGCGCCTTGATCTCCATCCAGCGCGCCAGGCCGAGCCATGTTGGCGGATCTTCCGGCTGCGGAATGATCAACTTGTGTAATTCGCCGACCAGGAAGGGAATGCCCGAAGTCAGACTGTGGATGTCCTCAATCTGCTTGTCAGAGAGAGCGATGCGGTAAACGTCGCTGAACCAAGCCTTCAGATGCTCTGCAGTCATCCGACGCACGGAAGCCACTCCCTGGAAATTGCGTTCGGAAGGTTGCAGCAACCCCCACCGCAGTAGATCGGCCCCGCCGGTAAGAAGCGGCAGACCGTCGTCCTCGATGATGTACTGCATCACTTCATTGGGAGCGACATAGTCGGTTTGCGGCGTGCCAGGATACCCCACGAGGGTGCGGATGCCGCATTTTGGATGCGTCATCGGATTCAAATCGTGCGGCTCGAGAAAGTGTGAAACGGCCAGCAGTGCGCGAATGGTACGCGCATCCTTCCGCTCAACATTCGCCTTCTCGACGCGCCGGGTGAACTGCTCAACTTGCTCCCAGGCAAAGAAGGACGTTTGGCCCTTTCGCGTGGGATTGAGAATCTCGGCCGGAAGTTCGACGACTTCCTCATCCACGAAAGACGGGGCGGCCTCGTCTCCAGTCAGAGCTGGCAGACCGACCTTAAGTTCTTCCTCTGAGTTGACCGCAGCAGTTTCAAAGCTCGAAGCAGCGATTAGAGCCACGTCCGCGATCGGTGCCGGCTCCGCGACCGGAACTATTTCCGCAACCGGAGCCACCACCTCGACCGGGGGCACCTCCGCAATCGAAACAACCTTTGCGAGCGGGGTAGCCGCCTCGCGCACGGGGATGTCGATCGAAACATCGGACTTTACCTGTGGTTCTTCGAGAATGGGTTGCTTAACAAGGCCATTACCGTTCCCATTCACGCGCGAACCATTGGAGCGATTCGAAATCGGTGTCACCGGCTTGTGGTTTTCAGTCGCTTTCGGAGACGGATCGTCGTGCCACCAATCGATCTCCAACTGGCGCACAAAGTCATCGAGCCGCGGAAAGCCGTTCTTCAGCTTTTGCAGTTCCGTCTCGTGAATATCGTCCTCAAGGCTGCACGCCCACTCGAGCCAATTCTCGGCGACCGGCCCCGGCAACTCCGGAGGTGCCGGCTGGTCAGAAACCTCCATTAGCTCGGCAACAGCCTTATCGCGGAGCGCGAGACGTTCCAGCCGCGTGCGCTCGCGGCGATGCGTAATCGTCCCGGTAGCAAGCACTTCGGCAAGGTCGAGGTACCGGCGTCTCTTTGCGGCAACGTCATCGAGCCGGTTGACGAGCGCACTCAATTCACTCTTCGTCGTCCAGCTCGCCCGATCGTCTTCCGACAGAATCGCGTCTCGGAGGTTCTGGCACGAATCGAGCAGCTTTCCAACTTCCGCAAGTACATCCGCCCGATTGAAGCTTTGACCCGCTTCGAGCAAGTTGATCTTTTCATGGCAAACTCTCGCCTGCTCAGAAAGGCCTCGCAGCGTCTCGGCGACGACGCTAGGACCATATTTTGTATCTTCAGAAGCGTTCACGGCTTGGCTCCATATCGCTGAAAGAATGGATCAGCGGCATCGCCACATCCTATCGTGGATTGGGTACTAGTTTTAAGCTGCAACCAGACTTTGGTAACACCCAAGTCACATTACTTTGGGTGTTCTAGCGCACTGTTTTAGCCCGTCCGGTACGCCACGAGACCCGTCATCTGTAGGGCGGCCTCAGTCACAGTCTTAGTGCACAGTCTCAGATAAAATGGTCCAGATCTCAAAGCCAATCTTTCCTCCCGTGGAGAATCAATGAAAACGTATGCATTCGTCCGCTTTTTTGTCGCGAAGCGGGCGTCAGGCTTGATGATGCTTTTGCTTTTGCTTGGCGGTTCAACTGTCGCGTTTTGCGCGCCAATCCACGATGCAGCCCGCAAGGGAGACGTCAACAAAATCAAGGCACTTCTTCAGGCTGATCCGAAACTCGTCGCCGATCAGGACAAGAACGGAGACACGCCTCTCCATGTCGCCTGCCTCCACGGCCAACTGGCGGCAGCCCAGGTGCTGATCGATGCCGGAGCGGATGTAAACGCCAAAAACAGCTACGGAGCCTTCACCCCCGGCGATCTTGGGGCCGTGTTTTCATCAAGCAACCACCAGGACCCGGTGAGTCTTTTGACCGTACATGGTGTGGACTCGCGGGACATGAAGAACGGCTACACGCCGCTCCATCTTTGCCTGTTTGCCAGCCGTCACAAGGAAATCATGGAACTGCTTATCGCCAAGGGTGCCGATGTGAACGCGCAGGCCTCGAGCGGCGCCTCACCGCTGTTCTTCGCCGTGCTTCGCGATCAGCCCGATGATGTGAAGTTTCTGATTGAAAAGGGCGCAAACGTGAACGCATCAGACGCGTACGGTGACACGATTCTCGACGCCGCACTGCACCTGCAATATGGCAGCATGGTCCAGATCCTCGTCGACCACGGGGCAGACGTGAATGCAATGGACCAGAGCCAGCGCCGTCCCTTGACCTATGCAATGCAAATGGACGATCACAAGTGGGCCGACATGCTGAAAAAGCACGGAGCACACGAGTAGTCACCGCCAATCCGCTCTGGTAGCAGATAATGGCCTGCGGAGGAATTCTCGTGCGCAAGGCTCGTCTCTGTATCCTTAGGTCCTTTCTCGCCCTTTCGGCATTTTTGTTGTTCTCCGGCTCGTCAACATGGTTATTGGGCCAGGGTGCACTTCCACCCGCGCCGCACGCCAAACAAGTGCATGTAAAACACGTCCTGGTAATCGGGCAAACCAAGGGATTCGAACACGATTCCATTTCGGCCGCCATGGCAACCGTATACAACCTTGGGCAGGAAAGCGGCTTGTGGGATACAACAATGCGCACCGATGCCGAATTGCTCACAAAGAAAGACCTCGGCAGAAATGCCAAGAACCTGGACTATTTTGATCTGATTGTTTTTGCCAGCACCACCGGCGAACTCGACATGGATGCTGACCAGAAGCGCGACATGCTGGCCTTCATCCACGATGACGGCAAGGGCTTCGTCGGCATTCACGCTGCGCTCGATACGAACTACAACTGGCCCGAGTACGGCGAGATGATCGGCGGCTGGTTTGATCAGCACCCCTGGATGACCTTCAATGCGCCGATCATCAACGAGGCTCCTGATTTTCCGGCCGTCCGCAACTTTCCGAAAGAGTTCGTGAAGTTCGACGAAATCTACCAGCCCAAGGTGTGGTCTCGCGACAAGGTAAATGTCTTGCTCAGTCTCGATCCGGGCCGTCTCGACTACAACAACAACCCGCGCGTCCACCGCACCGATCACGATTTCGCCGTTGCGTGGAGCAAGATGTACGGCAAGGGCCGCGTCTTCTACTCAACGCTGGGCCACACCGAAGAGGCCTGGCAGGATCCCGACATCCGCAAGATGTACTTCGAGGCGATCCGCTGGGCGCTGGGAATGACGGAGGGAAGCACCGCCTCGCATCCCAGACCGGCGGCAAGCGCGACTCCATAGCGGACCGGAAACGGGATTAGTGGTTTGCGATTAGCATCATCGGGTCCGGCGTAACACGGCACACGCTGGATCCCGCAATTCTCCACGTTTTGCCGTCGGCGTATGAGATTTCAACCAATTCGATTGAACTGACTGAAGTGAAACCCGATACATATACGTCGCTGGAAACACCACCTGTGCCGTTCGAACCAAATGTGATTCTCATAAGCTTCGTCGAGTCACCGCCCGCGTTTGCTTCGCCGGTCTGCAGAATCCGGTTCTTGCCTGTCAACCCATGCACCCTCACGGTAGCGGAGACGATCGGGTCTGGATGCGTATCCTCAAGAGAAAGGAGGATACGTTGGCCAAAGGGCTGAACGGAAGACTCCTTGTCTCCTTGCCGAACTTTGATGGAATGATCCCAGACCCCTTGGCTTGCGCGCATTCCGATCGGGCAGCCATTTCCGATCGTATTTCCATTGAAGATCAAAGTGGGCGCGTCGGCCTTACCCTGATTCTGCCCGGCTAACGTCAATGAACTGAAGAGGAGAAGGAAAGATACGGCAGAATGTTTCACGGCAAACTCCCTGCGTACACCACCAAAATACCCCCGCCGACTGCTGCACGCAATGCCCCGCACCAACTCTGCCAAGCCGCCACGCCGGGCTCAACCCCATCACTGTGTTACCGTTTGATTACGGCGTCCCTGAGCTGGTGAAACGGCAAGAATTCGGGGGCAGCGTTACGAGCCCTGGAGAATGTCAAACCAGCCGGAATTCATATCAACCACCATGCCTCCAAGCACGGCTCCTGTTCCCGGAACCGTCATGAGTTCTGCGCCGGAATCAAGCGGCAGGCAGGAACCAGAGGCTGACCCTCCTCCTCAGCGCATTCCCCGCTGGCTGGTGCGTACGGAACTTTATCTACGCGTGCTGTTGCGGATGTACATCGGTCTAGCCATCTGCTATGCTCCGTGGTCGCAATTGTTCTGGGACCAAAACCCGATCTTCGTGCAATTCCCGACACTTGCAATTTATGCGGCAAACGGCGGAGTGCGCGGCGTCATCTCAGGACTAGGATTGCTGAATATCTGGATCGCGGTGCAAGACGCCATCCGGCATCGAAATGGATAAGGGCATGAGCGCCGAAGAGCAGGGAACGAAAAGCGTGGAATCGGAAAAAGGGAATAAGGAACAAACGACGGACACGGTAACCTCTGTGGACCCACAAGCAGAAGTGCCAGTTCCGGTCGCCGCTATTCCACCCAACGGCGTACCGCCCGCGCTCGCAGTCGCACCGCTGGCTTACGAAAATCCTGCTTTCCTCAACGGCCCTGACGGTCGCCTGATTCGCATCGTTGCGGAGTACGTGGAGCCCCTTGCCCGCATCCGCCGTGAACATATCCAGGACACCGTTGTGTTCTTTGGCTCGGCCCGGTTTCGCGGACGTGAAGAAGCCGATCACGCCCTCGAACTCCTCGATAATACGGGTTCACGCCAACCGGCGCCCTGCAGTGAGCAGCCGGCAAGCGTGCCCGACATCGTCGCAGGCAAAGCCACCAACCTCCAACGCAAGCGCGCAGTCGCAGCAGTCGCCATGGCTCGCTACTACGAGGACGCGCGTCGCCTCGCCCAGATGCTGACTCGATGGGCAGCCAAAATCCCTTCGCGTCGCCACCGCTTCGTCGTCACCTCCGGCGGAGGCCCTGGCATTATGGAAGCCGCCAATCGCGGAGCCTACGAGGCCGGCGGCAAAACCATCGGGATGAACATTCAGCTGCCCTTTGAACAGGCGCCGAATCCCTATATCACGCCCGCGCTCAACTTTGAGTTCCACTACTTCTTCATGCGCAAGCTTTGGTTTGCGTACCTGGCGAAGGCTCTGGTCGTCTTCCCCGGTGGATTCGGCACGCTCGATGAGATGTTCGAAATTCTTACTCTGGCCCAGACACACAAACTCGCCAAGAAGATCACGGTAGTAGTCTACGGGTCGGAATATTGGAAAAAGGTCTTCAACATAGATGCGCTGGTCGATACCGGGGCAATTTCCCCAAAGGATATCGAGCTGTTCCAATATGCCGACACGCCTGAAGATGCCTTTGAGCTGCTCCGCAACGGATTGACTGAGAACTATCTCATTCCCGAAGCGAACGCCGCAGCCGAACTGTCGGAACATGATCCCGTGGCCCCCCATACTTTTGAGGAGTTCCTGGGGCCGGGGATGGCCAAAATGAGCAGATAGGACCTCAATCTTACATGCAACCATCCGGTTGCTTCTATGCAACTAACTGGTTGCATTTCAGGCGAATAACTGCCAGAAAAGATGCGGTTACTGTGTAGGTCCCACTGCACCGATTGAAGTGCAATTCTTCTCCTCTTAACCTGCCGTTGACGAGCGGATTCAATAATTAGTCGTAAGAATCCGGCGCAAGTTCGCGAATGAGGAGGAGAAATGGCCAATCAGACCGTTTCATACCTGTGGCGCGACCAGAAAGCACACGAAGGGTTCCATACCGGCGTCTCGCTCCACAGTCATACCAACCAATCCAGGGAGACGCTGGATTTTCTCGCCAACCTGGGCAGCAAGTATGCAGCGATTCGTCCGCTATTGGCGCGTCTGGAGCGCCGCGCGCAAGAGCACTATGGCATTCGCGTAAACTACGCGACCAGTTACTGGACACCGCCCATGACTCCGAAACTCGCATTCGATCTCGAGAGCGGGCAGATTGAAAACCTTGATCTTCATTCCATGGTTTCCATCACCGATCACGACAACATTGATGCGCCCATGCTGCTGCGCACTGTTCCCAGCGCCCGCCGCATTCCTGTCTCTGTCGAGTGGAGCGTGCCCTACGGGGGAGTGCAGGGCTTTCATCTCGGTGTGCACAATCTGCCATCGAGTCGCGGGAAGCAGTGGATGAGTACCCTGGCGGCCTTTACCGGCAACCCGAGCGAGCCTCGACTCAAGGAAATCCTCATCGCCCTCCATGACGAGCCCGATGTCCTCGTTGTCTTCAACCATCCCATGTGGGATCTTTTCCTGGCGGGCGAGGGGAAGCACAGATTTCTGGTTAACGAGTTTCTGCAAAAGTATGGCGCTCTCCTGCATGCTCTCGAGCTGAATGGCTTGCGCAATTGGGAAGAGAACCGCGCGGTCCGCTGCCTCGCTCAGAAATGGAACATGCTGCTGATCAGCGGCGGCGATCGCCACGGCGTCGAGCCAAACGCAAACATCAACTTGACCAACGCTGCAAGTTTCACTGAGTTTGTGCATGAGATTCGGCGCGAGCGCCTGAGCAACGTGCTCTTCATGCCGCAATACGCACAGCCGTGGAAACATCGCCTGCTGCAATCCACTCTCGACGCTATCCGCGACTATCCCGACTTCCCGCAAGGCTCACGCACGTGGGATGAACGCGCGTATCACTCAGACGCAAACGGCGTGATCCGTCCTCTCAGCGAGATCTGGCCGAAAAGCCGTCCGCCGTTTTCAATTTATTGGGCAATCAAAGCCGTGCAAATACTGGGCAACGGACTGGTGTCCGGTGGACTGCGGATAGCGTGGAACGACGAGGGCCAGCGGCGCCTCGCGCTCGGTGAACAGGAGGGCTGAAACGCACGCCTCCATGAACGCACGACCGCCGCGAGTTGCTTATCTGCCCGACTCCTTTCACGAGACAAATGGAGTCGCCCACACCAGCCGCCACTTTGAAGCTTTTGCGCGCCGACACCATCTGCCCTTTCTATGCGTGCGCGCAGGTCAGCGGCCGCAGATGCTTGAAGATGACGGCAATGTCTACCACCCTGGAA
This sequence comes from uncultured Acidobacteriaceae bacterium, assembly GCA_963738035.1. Classification (GTDB taxonomy): domain Bacteria; phylum Acidobacteriota; class Terriglobia; order Terriglobales; family Acidobacteriaceae; genus Telmatobacter. Next base: position 34,632 of record CAVTVB010000017.1, on the reverse strand, counting down.
CTCCCGCGCGGAGCATTTTCGATCCCGCTCGAAAAAGATCTGAGATTCGATCCAACCTATCTGCGTCATCTACCTGTCATCGATCAAGTCCTTGAGCGTTTCAATCCCGATCTCATCCACATCACCGGCCCCAGCGAAATCGGAATGCTTGGCGTCGCCATCGCCCGCCACTACAACCTGCCGCTGGCTGCAAGTTGGCACACCAATGTGCACGAGTACCTGGCGCGCCGCTCCGATCGGCTACTCCGATTTCTTCCCAGGACCCATTCAGCAGCGGCAGGCCACACCATCGAAGACCTCACGCTGGCCGTGGCGACCGGTTTCTATTCAAACGCCGACCTGCTCTTCGCGCCGACTCCGGAACTCTGCCAAACCTTGGAACACGCGACCGGCCGCCCTTGCCGCCTGATGCCCCGCGGTGTGGATGCTGGCTTGTTCAATCCGCAGAGGCGAAGCAGGAAGGATGACGATCATGATGTCGTTCTCGGCTACGTGGGCCGATTCTCGGTGGAGAAGAACGTAGCGCAACTTGCACAGGTGCAGCATGAGTTGGAGGGAACTAGCTTTCACAACTTCAGATTTCTGATTGTCGGCCACGGAGTCCTGGAACCATGGCTGCGCGAACGGCTTGCGCGGGCCGAGTTCACCGGTGTGCTGAAAGGCGATGCGCTTGCGTCCGCTTACGCAAATATGGACCTCTTCGTCTTTCCATCGCACACCGACACCTTTGGCAATGTCGTCCTCGAGGCGCTCGCGAGCGGTGTTCCCGCCATCGTTACTCCCGATGGTGGTCCCTGCAGCTTCATTCGCGATGAAGTCACTGGCCGCATTGTGCCGGATGAGGAATTTTCTTCCGCAATTGCCGAAATCCTGAACAACCCCAAACTGCATGACGAAATGCGTTACGCTGCGCGAAGTTATGCGCTCACCGCGAGCTGGGATTCCGTATTTCAAGGCGTATATGCAGCTTACGAGTCTATTTGCGCCAGATCGCGCATTGCTTAGCTTGAAATCAAACAAGAACGCAGCAATTCGATTCCCCGCGTCCGCTCTTTGGAAAGGAAAATCGCATCCAACCACTGGCTTCGGAACCGGCTCTCACAGAAGGGGTATTCCCCCAAGAGGGAGTGCGAGTTGAGATCACTTGTCATTTTGATGATTGAGGAAGAACAGCCGGAGGGACTGTCGGCGCGAAAGCTCGTCGTGGAGACGGTCAAACACAACGTATTAACCGCCTATAACGCCAAAGATGGGGTCGATCTGCTGAAGCGGTTCCCCAACGTCGATGCCATTCTGGTGCATTCGCGCCAGCTTGCGAAGAGGCCAAGTCTGCTCACCGAAGTGAGGACACTTTGTCCCGCCAAGCCGATCATTCTTGCCAGTCCGTTTGCCGAAGAATCCAATCCCGAGGCGACTTACGTTGTCGACAGCCATAAGCCGCCAGCCTTGCTTAAGCTGTTGGGCGAAGATCTGCAGGGTTAGGTGTTCCCTACATCGCGACCAAAACACCGTTTTTCAAATCCAACGCAAATGGCGTCTCTTTGTCGGATATCATGTTCCAGCCGTGACCGCGCAGCACCGGCCCTTCGATAGCGGTTACGGTGACGCCTTCATCCGACAGCTTCACCGTCTCCCACGCCTCGCCCGCCGTACCCCAAGCCAGAATCGAGCGATGCCCAACAAAAAGAAGTAGACCTTGATGCACGATCGGATGCACCTGAAGCACTGGCCGATACGGCAGCATGGCAAAGTGCTCCGGAGCGGCAGTATCGATGATGTAGGCATATCCGCCAGAAACTGCGCACATTTGCCGCGGATTCGGCGTGGACCAGATCCCCGTCGGAACCACTGGATCGCGAAACCCTAGCGCACAAGTCGCGAGAAAAGGCGTAGATCCAGGCTCATCGGGGCGCACCAGCACTTCAAGCGCGCCGCGCTCAATCTCCTCCACTTCGCGTGGATAAACGTAATGCCGTGCCGGCAAAATCACCGGACGTGCCGGAAGGACCTCTACCTGCCAGGTGTGAGGAAATGTGAGACCGAACGTTGGAGCACTCATCCCGTCGCTCCAAAATGATCCCGCAACCAATCGCCGCCGCGGGGACGCATCACGATCGCCAGGGCTGCATCGCCAATCCAGAAGACATCGTTCACTTCAGCTCAAACCCCGATAAATGCGTCGAGTCGCTGTCGCACACCGGGGATACCAAGATTCAGACCGGCCCCCTGCTCAATCAACGGAATGAGTTTCTCGAAGTCCGGTCCGGAGTGAGTGCCGGTCAAGGCAATGCGCACAGGATGGTGTAGTTCCGCGCCATTCACCCCGGTGGCGGCTTTTACCTCGTTCAACCAGCCGGAAAAATCAGCCGCGGTAACAGGACCCATATGCGATCTCGCGTGGTTGGCAATCTCGTTCAGCACAGTCTGTGACGAACCGGCCTCGAGTATCGCTGCATTCTCCCGGTCTGCTCGCGCGAGGTTTGGATCCATGTGGAACATGAAGGCCGCCTTTGCCGGAATCTCGTCAAGGCGACTGATTGACGGAACGAACAGCGAGATTACGTGGAAGAACCAGACGAGCACCGCGTCGCTGGCCTCTTCCTTTTCCGGCATTAGTCCGCCGAAGTAGTCCCAGCAGAGCGCGGTCAGTCGCGCCGGTGGCGCATGCTTGATGTAGTGCCGGTTTAACCAGTTCAATTTTTCAAAGTCGAAGATTGCGGGACTCGTCGAGACCCGCTCCAGTGTGAACGCCTGTGTGAGCTGGTCAAGAGTAAATGTCTCGGTCTTTCCATCTTCAGCGCCCCACCCAAGCAGTGCCAGGTAGTTGATCAGCGCTTCGGGCAGGTAGCCCATCTCGCGAAAACTCGACATGGCCGTGGCGCCGTGGCGCTTTGAAAGGCGCTCGCGGTCCGGGCCAAGAATCGCGGAGAGATGCGCGAATGTCGGCACCGGCCAACCGAAAGCCTCGTAAATCGCCACTTGCTTCGGCGTATTGGAGATATGATCGTCGCCGCGAATTACATGGGTAATCCCCATCAGCGCATCGTCAATCGTTACCACGTAGTTGTAAACGGGAATACCGGGGCTAGCTCCAGCGGTGCCGCCCTGTGCCGAGCGGACCAGGATCGGATCCCCCACCGTTTCGGCAGCAAATTCCAGATCTCCGCGCACGATGTCATGGAAGCGTATAGGGTGATCCGGAAGCTTCAATCGCACCGAGTATGGCCTGCCTCTTAGCAGACTTTCCCTGGTCTCCTGCTTATTCAGGTTGCGACATTTCCCGCTGTAGACGTTCGTCCGATTTTCCGCGATGGCGCGCCGGCGCTCCTCTTCCAGTTCTTCCGGCGAGCAGAAGCAGCGGTACGCTTTGCCTTCCGCCAGCAGTTGCGCCGTATGCGTCGAATAGATTTCCAGCCGCTTCGACTGACGATAAGGCCCGACCTCGCCCTTCTCTCCAGGATCGTTCTCGTTCGGGCCCTCATCCCAACTCAAGCCAAGCCAGACAAGATCATCGATCAGCTGTTTCTCGAAGCTTGTTTTCGAACGCTCAAGGTCTGTGTCCTCGATGCGCACAATGAATTTGCCCCCTGTCCGCTTGGCATACAGCCAGTTGAGAAGGGCCGTCCGCGCGTTGCCGACATGTAGCAGGCCGGTAGGAGAAGGCGCAAAGCGCACGCGTACTGTTTCGCTCGCCATAACTCTCTCGATCATAATCCGCTATTTCACGGAAAGTGAGTGATTATAAAGACTCATGCTTGCCAGGCCGTTATGAGAAGTGCTCCCACCCGCCACGTCGCAAGGGCCGACGGCCTGAGGTGTCCACCAGCACGACTCTCGGTTGCCCAACCCGTCTCTTTACGATTCGTCCAATCCGGGTCACGGCAACTCCGGCGATGCTGTGAGGAATAGCCGTGTTTGGCCGGGCGGTAAAAAGCAATTCGTAGTCTTCGCCGCCGTGCAGCGCCTGGTTCAGCGTCGCGGTGCCGCAAATCGGTAGCGCTCCCGCATCAATCTCCGCAGCGACGCCGGACTCCGTGCAAACATGATCTAAGTCCGTCGAAAGGCCATCGCTCAAATCTATGGCGGCGGTGGCAGCCTGCCGACGGCGCAACCAAAGCCCTTGGGCAATCCGCGGCTCTGGCCAGAGATGCGGCGCGAGAAGATCCTTCATCTTTTCCGAATTAGTCGAGACTGCCCGGCTTCGGCCTTGGCTCAATAGTTCCAGACCCGCCGCTGCCCCGCCGAGAGCGCCGGTTACCCACACCGCATCCCCCGGTCGCGCGCCGGAACGCAGCAGGGCTTTCCCACGGGGCACGGCTCCCAGCAAAACGATATCGGCAGCCGCCGTAGGCGATTGCGCCAGGTCGCCTCCGGCGAGCGGCGTCTTGTATCGGTCGGCAAGTGCGAGGAATCCATCCAAAAATCCATCAATCCAGGGCCGGCGCCGCCCTTTCTGAGCGGCGAGTTCCTTCGGTAAGCCCAACGAAAGAAAAGTAGCTATCGGTCGAGCGCCCATGGCGGCTATGTCGCTTAGTCCCCGTGCGAGGGTTCGGTGCCCCACTGCTTCCGGCGGGTGCCATTCGAGCCGAAAATGCCTTCCGGCGATTGATAAATCGGTAGTTACAGCAAGTTCTTCGCCGGCTTTCAGTCGCAAAATCGCGCAATCATCGCCGATTCCGAGCCGCAATCCTCCAACCCCCGAGCGGGAAGCTCGGCTGCGAATGCGGTCCAGCAGGGCCAATTCGCCCTTACGGACCCTCGGAATCAACTCACTGTGCTTGCCCCGCATCGTATTGAGAATAGGGTAAAACGCTCAACAGTGCGGACTCGATCGTTACTTAAGGCCGGGCTGGAGCAAGACCTAAATCGGATTTCCAGCCGGTTTTTCCGCCCAATTTATTGACCCCGCGCGGGAGCGGCTGCTAGCCTTTAATGACGTTCAATGAACAACGCTCCTATAGGGGCGTGTACAAAGTTAGTGCGGGGCTCCCCCCAGCATCAGAGTTCTTTGATGGTTACTGGCTACGCGGCAAGTAGCACCTTGCAAATTTGTTGATGTGAAAGCAGGATCATGCTGCGAAAACGCTATTACATTCTTTTTGTTGCCAGAGATGAAGATGGTCGGGTCAGGAAGATTCCGCTTCCTCTGCAATATGTGTACGGATTTGTCGCTGCCGCGCTGGTAGGTGCATTCACCATCGTCGGTCTGGCTGGCTCATACACACGCATGCTGCTCAAGACCGAGCGCTTTAACCAGGTCAGACAAGACAATCAGAACCTGCGCAAGGACTACAAGCAGCTTGCTCAGGTGGCACACGATCGCGACGTACAGGTAGCCTCCCTGGGAGCGCTCGCGAGCGAAGTGACCGCGCTCTACGGCTTGCGTCAGCACAAGGTAATTCCCGCGAAAGCATCCGCTGCCATCGCCGCCGCTGCGCCCACACCAGTCACGCTTGCCATCAAAGACGATGTCACCGCGCAGGACGTGAAGATGACCTTCGAACAGTTCAACGCGCTGCGAGACCAGGCAATGTCAGGCCGCATGACGCGCGCACTGGAGGGCGGTCTTGCTCCGGGCTTCGTCGGTGATTGGACAAAGTTTGCCGATGCGCCGTCGATCTGGCCTGTCGAAGGCCGTGTGGGATCAAGCTTCGGCCAGCGCGAAGACCCAATCAACGGTGAAGGCGCATTCCATCCCGGCATCGATATCGAAGCGGCGTACGGAACTGTCGTTCGTGCGGCCGGCGACGGTGAAGTGACGGGCGAGAACATGGGCTCCGGATATGGCCGCCAGGTGGTGCTCGACCACGGTCACGATCTCCTCACGCTCTACGGGCATCTTTCAGCAATCGCCGTTTTCCCCGGCCAGCATGTGATTCGCGGACAGATCATCGGATACGTCGGCCAGTCGGGCCGCGCTACAGGTCCACACCTTCACTATGAAGTGCGCATCCACAAGGTCCCGGTCAATCCGCACAAGTACCTTCGAACCACATTCGAGCGGGCCACGGCCAGCGACAACTCACCAAACGTCGCAAGCAAATAATCGAATCCGTTTCTAACCTGAGAGCGGTTCCCAAGTGGGAGCCGCTTTTCACATTTATGGGCATCAGGTCGACGGTACGATACGGCAGTTATCGAGCTTGAAGTTGAACGTGCCCGTTCCCACGACATTCACATTCAATCTCGACGGAATAGGGAAGTCGCCTACGGTCTGGTAGTAGATTTCCACGTCCATCTCCTTGACATCGGTGGCCGAGGTGCTTGCCGGCCCAATCTGAGCGACAAAGCGGCTCACCAGAAGACCGTCATCAGTGGAATCGTACGAAGGCTTGAGATCGATCATCTTCCCGCCAGTGACGACTTTGAACTCCTTCAAAACGAGTTCGTTCGAGAAGACTTCCGTGACGACCGCATCGGGTTGTTTCATGAGCAAGATGAGACCGGATGAGGAACGACGAATCTCGATTCCCGTAGCATTTGGCGGTACAAGAGAACCGTCGACAAATGATGTCCAGAACTGCATGAAGCCAAGCAGCGTCTCTTCGATCCCCTTGTGCATCTCGTCAAGCATTTCAGCGGATGCCTGGTCCAGCGGCTTGCTGGCGTTTGAAGGCTGAACCCATTCCAGAGCCGAGCTTCCGTTCATCCGCGCACGCAGACTGATCGCTACGCTTTTCAGCAGCAGCACGTCTTCGCTGCTTTCGGTCACTGTGCTTTGGGCTCGCGAGCTTTGAATCAATGTCATCCAGTCAGGATGGACGGTGCAATCAAACCCTGCCAGTCCCGTCGATTTGGTGGAGTAGTAGAGCTTGGCTGCTCGCGCCAGCGTTGCGTCATCGTCACTCTTGTGCGAGCGAGGCTGGCTCTGCGTATCTCCCGCCTGTGATGAAGCAGGCGCGGAATCAGGCTGCTGCGCGCACAGGGAACCACATACTGGCAAAGAAAATAGAAGTGCGGCGGCGCGAACAAGATGTCGCATCAAGAAGACTCCACGTGCAAGGTTTCAGCCATTGTGCGCGTTCGCGTGGTGTCGCGCAAGCATCAGCCGGACATAGTATCGTTACCTGTTGGATTTCAAAACATTCGCTCCGGAGATGAACTGTGTTCATGCGATATCGTCTGTTCGTTGCCTTGCTCATCATCGCGTTACCTGCCCTTGCTCAAGACCGCCCTGCGGAAGTAAAGACGGCGTTTGCCCGTGCACAACATCTGCGTCACGGCATCAATGCTTCGGAGTGGTTCGCACAATCGAGCAATTACTCTGCCCAACAAACCAACAGCTACACCGATGACTCCGACATCGCGCTGATGGCGCAGATCGGTTTCGACAACGTGCGGCTAAGCATCGATGCCGCACCCCTCACGCGAGGCTTCTTCACGAAGGACGATTCGAACTTCATCGGCCGGCTCGATCACGCTGTGGATCAGATGATCGCGAAGGGAATGGCCGTACAGATCGATATCCACCCGGAGAGCGATTACAAGAAGCGCGTCAGCACTACCGGCGACGGCGTAGATCGCTTCGTGATGCTCTGGCGCAAGCTGGCCGCGCACTATGCCGATCGCAATCCCGACCTGATCTTTTACGAGATCATGAACGAGCCTGAAGAGCGCGATCCATATCGCTGGGCGGGCGTGCAAGCACGGGCTGCGGCCGCCATTCGCGAAGTTGCTCCGAAGAACACCATCATCGCCACCGGCCCAAATTGGTCATCGATCGCCGATCTGCTTACACAGCATCCGCTGCCCGACGGCAACGTAATCTATACCTTCCATTTTTACGAGCCGCATGAGTTCACCCACCAGGGCGCAGGCTGGGGCGGCACATGGTGGATATACACCCACGACATACCGTACCCGGCGACGGAAGACAGCATGCAGAAGTCGCTCGCAGAAGTTCCCGACGCCGGCAATCGCTACGCGCTCGAACACTACTGGCTCGACCACTGGGATGCGCATCGCATCCGCTTGCAGATGGATGCCGCCGCCGCATGGGGCAAGGAAAACAATGTTCCGCTGATCTGCAACGAATTCGGCGTATACCGCCGCGTTACGCCGAAGGAATCGCGCATGCAGTGGATCCGCGACGTACGCACCGCGCTCGAAGCCGACAACATCGGCTGGACGATGTGGGACTACCGCGGCGGATTCGGTGTCGTGTGGAAAGAAGATGGCCAACCTGCGAAGGTCGATCCCGCTGTGGTGGAAGCACTGGGATTGAAGAAGTAGATCGGACTCAGCGCGGTGTTGCGTTCCCACCCAAATTTTGTCGAATGGGTGGGAATGCACTTAATGAAGAGCAAAGACGAACTGTTACTTGCCGACGTAAATGACATGCCAGATCGAGCGGGTTCCGTCGTCAGAAACAAACAGCGAACCATCCTTACCCTCGGCTATGCCCACCGGTCGTCCCCAAACCTGTCCGTCGCCCACCGTGAATCCGGTGAGAAAGTCTTCATATTCCCCGGTTGCGTGTCCGTTCTTCATCGGCAGCCGAATCACTTCGTAGCCCGAGCGCTGTGCGCGATTCCATGAGCCGTGTTCGCAGGCGAAACCGTCGCCTTTGAATTCAGCAGGGAACTGCGAGCCCTGGTAGAACATCATTTCGAGCGACGCAAAGTGCGGATTCACGATGATGTCCGGCGTGATCACCTTTGAACCCAACTCAGGGTGCTTGCCCACGTGGCGCGGATCCTGGTGTCCGCCCATGTACCACCACGGCCAGCCATAGAATCCCCCTTCCTGCACATGAGTCACATAGTCGGGAACGAGATTATTGCCGAGCCCATCGCGCTCATTGGTTGAGCACCACAGTTCGCCGGTAATCGGATTGATCGCTTCTCCCACACAGTTGCGAATTCCCCATGCATACACCTTCACGAACTTACCTTCGGGCGTGAACTGAAGAACATCGGCGCGGTGATATTCCTCGGGATGCGTGTCGCTGTCGTCGACGTTGGAGTGCGAGCCGACCGACGCAAACAGCTTGCTGCCATCTTTCGAGAAGACCAGATCGCGAGTCCAGTGGCCGCCGCCGCGCAGACGCCCTCCGCCAGGCAGCTCGGCCAGATCTTCCGCAGCACCACGGGCTTTCAGATCACCGCTTTCATAAGGGAAGCGCACAATGCCGTCGGTATCGCCTATGTACAGGTACTTGGGGTTCGGCCCCAGGGGATAGAACGCAATTCCGAAAGGCTGATGCAAGCCTTCTGCAAAAGTGGAGGCCTGTTGTGGCTTGCCGTCTGCAGTAACGCCGCGAAAAACCTTGATCTTGCCCGTTTCACTCTCGGCCAGAAAGAGATCGCCGTTCGGCGCTACGCGCAGAAGTCGCGGATTATCGAGACCGGTGGCGTAGAGCTCGACCTTGAAGCCTTTCGGTGCAATCGGCCAAGCGTTGGCTGGACGTGCAACCATGCTGGGGCCGTTGTCAACGGATTGGTCAGGGGCCGGCGCCGGCAGATCGCCGACGGTGACATGGCGGCGAATGCCAGGCGACTCGTGGGCGGCGTCAGTGAAGGCGGCCTGGCCCGTCAAGACGCTTCCCGACGAAGACTGTGGAATTGGAAAAGCCTTCTTGCCGGCTGCTACTGCTATTGATATCAGGCAGAAGATGACGCAAATCAGAGCTTGCGTTCTGAGGAAGCGAGTCATGGAACCCTCTCTCGGAAGTTTCGAATTGGAGCGAACAAGTGCCTGCTGAACAAGATGCGGGATCAGAGGGCCCGGAGTCCACAAAATTTGGTAGGAGATACCGGATGGCAAATAGAAAAGGCCGTCGATCTTAGTTTCCACCCCAACCCAGGAGGAGGGAAGCTACCGGCGGCCTCTCATCACAATGCTCTAGTGCGGACGCAGCATGGAGAACAGCGTCACTTACTTCGATGCGTCCTGCGGTGTCGGGGTTGCCGGTGCTGTCAGGGAATTTTCACTATTCGTAATCTGTTTGAAAAACGCGGGGGAAAGTGTGGCGGTTCCGATTACGCGATTGCGCTTCTGGCTGACTTCGGCGGTTTTTAACAATTCGCGGAGCGCATTGTTCTCTCCATTATCGGCTAGCTGGGTAGTAACGCCACGCGCCAGGGTCACAATGGTGGCTAACGAGGCCGCCTGACTGGTGGCTTTGTCTTCATCAGGTGCGATCTCTTCCACCCGAAGACGAACCGAGTTGGCGAGCGGAAGACCGGGTGTGATGCTGGCGATGATCGTGGAGTCTGCCTGCAGTGGAAGAGAAAGGCCAAGAACCTTAATGGCGCCACTCTCTGAGAAGGGGAGTCCGATCTGGCCGATTCCCCATGCTGCGGAGAGTAACGGCACATCATGAAAATGTTGAGAGAGCAGCGTAGATCCGGCGAATGGCAGAGCGGCCGTGCGGTGGCGGTCAACAATCGAATGGATCTGCTCGGCCGTAGGCGTGTTGGAGACTGCGATCATGTCATAGCCAACCTGGACGACGCGCACGGTGCGATTTTCAGAGGGAACACTATAGATGGTGTGTCCGGCGTAGATTTCCCGACCGGTAGCGTTGGCATCAAGCCAGGTTTTCAGGCGCTTGCCGGTCAGCTTGCCGGTGAGCACCATGGAATAGGCGACCGGACCGTTGGGACCGTCCGGATCGGGCATGCGGTGCAGGGCAACGGCGACAGAGTCGAGGTCGCGTTCCCAGTCGATGCCGGTCGCGTCGACAAACTGCTGGTATTCGGGAACGCGCTGAGGCGGCTTCAGGTCCTTGCGGAAAAAAACCCTCACCGGTTTGAGGTTGAAGTAGACGATACCGTCAGACTCGGGCAACAGGCGTGCGGCCTCGGGCGGCGCCTTGGAACGCAGAAATACCGCAACAGCCAGCAATACCACCACTCCGGCGACAACCAACAGCGTTCTACGCGTGCGCTTGTGCATGAACAGGGGATCCCGCAACCGGTCTCCATTTACAGGATATCGGACTGGGGTTGCGAACCGCCTCCGCCCAAGTGCTATCCAGTTCGGGAATGTCGGAAGAAGCCGCGATCTAGTGTGCGATGGCGAAACTATAGATTTTGCTGGCGGTCGGAATGGTGCTGCCGACTTGGGTGTCAGAGGGAGGCAGGAAGCCGTACTCGCCCCTCTCCATATCTTCGCCGAACTCGATCAGGTACACCCGTGGCGCAATCTTCTTGGCGGTGAATTCCATCACATCGCGCAAGGCGCCCCCTGCATCGTGCACAATTCCGCCGTTTGCCGCACGAAACTCACGACTGTCGGCGTTCACGTGGAGATGCAGCAGCTGGTACTCGCCTGGAACCCGGCCCTCAGGTACGTAAAGAATGAAAGAAGCCGGTGTCTTGAGGTTGAGAGAACCGCGGTTTCCGCCAACGATGCCCATCATCTCGCCCTTCAGCACACCCGCACTGGCGTAATGCTTGAGCGCGCCGCCAGCTTTGAAGTTGACGACCTCGGCGGGGACTTCCTGCCACGTACGGCCATCTTTGTCGAGGTAGTAGACGCCGATGCTATCCACACCCGCTGGCAGTGCGCCAGCCGCGAGGACAACACCTGTTGAACCGCTGCCGGCAGAAGCCTGACTCGAGGGTGCGGCTGCCGGAGCGGCCGTTGAAACGCCGGAAGCTCTCACGACAATGGCAGCGATTTCCTTATCGGTGGCACCCGCCTTCTTTAGCGCGATCAGCCCATTCGCCGACGTGTCGAATTTCCCAGGTGAAGAGTTGATCGTGGTGATGATGAGGTCCTCTGAGAGGCCGGCTTTCACCAGCTTCACGACGGACGCGTTGTCCAACGCCTCCTGAGCGAACAAAACAGGGCACAAAAGAAGCAGCACGATGGTCAAGATTCCGTTACGCATAAAACCACACCTCGTCGACGCGACGTAGATCATCTATGGGGACAATCGAATGATCCCGCGATAGGCTGGCCACGAGCAAGCGGATTCACAGCGGTAACGTGACGAGTGGTGCATGCGTAGAAAACAATGGCGCAGCCGAAGCCGCGCCTTGAAAGTGTAAGTCGACTGCCGTTCAGGTCGACTTCTTCAGTTCTTTACAGTCATCGCTTCGGAATCGACTGCCTTTTTTCCAGTGACTCCTTCAAGTCCGGCGAGTAAGCCACGGTAGTCGCTCTTGTCGGCCTGGAATGCAAAGCCGCCTTTCTTGCCGGCATCATCCCATGTGAGGCCGATAAAGTGTTTCTTCGACTTGGTCAAGGCCAACAAAGCGCCAATGCCGAGTGAAACCACAGCCACACCGATAGCCGCACCAACCCGACGATGGACGTCCTGCCCATAGCTGATCTCCGTTACTGCTGCGGCCGGAATCAGCGCGATTTCTTCCTTGTCTTTCACGATTCGTATGTTTGTTCCCTCGAGATATAGCTTCATTCCAGTTCCGGCTTTAGCGTTCTGAATTGATCCGCCATCATAGGCAATCTTGTATCCGTTATCGCCAGCAATGGCGCTAATCGGAAAAAGGAGGCACATAAATATTGCAAGGACTTTCCTCATCGTTTTCTCCCGGCACGGAATATATCAGTTAGAAGAAAGTCAGTATGTGACCTTCGCATCGGGCCGAATACAACTTTGGTTGTTCTTGGATCGAGCCCCTGAATTAAGCCTGCGAGGCCGTTCAGTTCTGAAACAGGATGACGTTGGGGTCGAACTACTGCGTAACCGACTTCACCGAATCGCCGACCTTGAATCCCGAGCCGGAAACCGATGTCCAGACCGCGGAAGCGTCATCCACATTAGCTGTCTTCACGGTTCCCATAGACATTGAGTGCCGAAGGATAACAGCGCCCGCGCAGGGTTCTTGACCTCCTTGGTGACGCGGACAACTTTGAGTTTGTCTCCCACTTTTACCAAGGCTTTGCCTGGTGTTCTGGCCGGTTTGCTCCCCTCTTTCCTGTGTGCTAACCTTAGAAACTGTGCCGTGTTATGCGCGGAGCCGGAGTGTGTCCGCGGATTTCCCGGTATTCCCGGCAATGTTTTTTGGGGTGGTCGGGCTGGCGTAGCTCAGCTGGTAGAGCATCTGATTTGTAATCAGAGGGTCGGGGGTTCAAATCCCTTCGCCAGCTCCACTTGGAGACAGTCCGAGAGTACGGGCGGCAGCAAGTTTTAGGGTCGGCATGATGGATCGCCGGACCTGTCCTCTGCGGTGATCCCACTGAGGTGCATGCTCCGACAAGCCGGAGGCTTTCCGGTAAGGTCGTGATGTGCGGAAGTGGGGCAACGACGGGGGAAATGCAAGTCCTTGCGAACGCGGTATTGTTCGTGGGGCAGTTGGGCACAGGTGGCCGAGCGGTTAATGGCAGCAGACTGTAAATCTGCCACTCATTCGAGTTACGGAGGTTCGAATCCTCCCCTGTGCACCACGATTTGAGGTAGGGAAATGCGCGAAGAACCGGGTGCGGCAGTTGACGCGGGTTCGGGACGCGGAAGTCTTAAGCCATCGGGGAATGAACTCGATCGCAAGTTTCGAGTGGCGTTGGTTCTATACGCAATTCTGGCGGCACTCAGTTGGTTTACCCTTGATGGAAGGATTCCAGTCGGGGGAAGGCTGGTGGAATTGAAGCTGATTCCACTGGTCATCATCGGTGGCTTCGCATTGCGAACTGTGTTGGCAATGAGGGCGGAGAAGATCCGCCGCGAAGCGCAAGACGGGCGTTAGGGATTCTGTAATTTTGCAGGGCTGATGTAGCTCAGTTGGTAGAGCACTCCCTTGGTAAGGGAGAGGTCACCAGTTCAATCCTGGTCATCAGCTCCAGAGATTCAAAGGCAGTTCAAAGTGGGCAGTTCGTAGTTGAGTTTGCCGGTGCTGTCGTCGTATGAGAAGGCGAGTCGCCAATCGGGTTACAAAACAACTGTGAACTTAGAACTGCGAACTGGTTTTTCGCGGGAGTAACTCAGTGGTAGAGTCACAGCCTTCCAAGCTGTTGGTCGCGGGTTCGAGTCCCGTCTCCCGCTCCAGTTAAGGAACAGAGGTAGAAGCAAGAAATGTTTGAGCAGGCAGCGATTTCGGTCCAGGACGCAAAGACGTACGCAGAGCTTCACACGTTCATTGACGCGGCGTTCAAGGCGAGCGACGTGGAGGTTTTTCTGAATCGGGTGATCCGCCACAAGCTGCGGGTTCGGGATTTCGAGACCGTCCTCAGCCGTGGCTTGCTGGGCAAGCAAGCGATCGCGTTGTACAAGGCGCTGCCGGTTTCAGATCAGGGACAGACCCGCGAGCGTTATCTGTGGCTGGTGGAACAGGTGGCCGCCGATTTGCGGCAGCGATATTTGAAGGCGTACGCGTACTACTGAGAAGAACCAGCTACTAGCTGGTTCAGGTTAGGCCGACACTCTTTTGGCGTTGGCGCAGAGAAGCTAAAAGCTAATGGCTAATAGCTGAAGGCTGATTTAAAGGGAAGGGACAGCGCATGGCGAAGGAAAAATTTGATCGTTCAAAGCCGCATGTGAACGTGGGCACGATTGGTCACATTGATCACGGCAAGACGACGTTGACGGCGGCAATCACCAAGGTATTGCAGAAGCACAACCCGAAGAACACGTTCCGTTCGTTTGACTCGATTGACAACGCCCCGGAAGAGCGGGAGCGCGGCATCACGATCGCGACGGCGCACGTGGAGTACGAGACCCCGAACCGGCACTATGCGCACGTGGACTGCCCCGGTCACGCCGACTACATCAAGAACATGATCACCGGCGCGGCACAGATGGACGGCGCGATCCTGGTAGTTGCAGCGACCGACGGCCCCATGCCCCAGACCAAGGAGCACGTTCTCTTGGCTCGCCAGGTTGGCGTTCCCTGCATCGTGGTGTTCCTGAACAAGTGCGACGCGGTCGAAGACGAAGAGCTGACGGACCTGGTTGAGATGGAAGTTCGCGAGCTGCTTTCGAAGTACCAGTTCCCGGGCGACGATGTTCCGGTGATCCGTGGATCGGCTCTCGGCGCCCTGAACGGCGAAGCCAAGTGGGAAGCCAAGATCGACGAGCTGATGGATGCGGTCGACAAGTACGTTCCGCAGCCGGAGCGCGCCGTAAGCCTTCCGTTCCTGATGCCGATCGAAGACATCTTCTCGATCTCCGGCCGCGGCACGGTAGTCACGGGCCGCATCGAGCGCGGCAAGGTGAAGGTGGGCGAGGACGTCGAGATCGTCGGCTTCCGCGAGACCCGCAAGTCGGTTTGCACGGGCGTTGAAATGTTCAAGAAGCAGCTGGACGAAGGCCTGGCGGGCGATAACGCCGGCATCCTGCTGCGCGGTATTCCTAAAGAGGATGTGGAGCGCGGCATGGTTCTGGCGAAGCCTGGATCGATCACGCCTCACACCAAGTTCAAGGGCACCGTGTACGTGCTGAGCAAGGAAGAAGGCGGCCGTCATACTCCGTTCTTCAAGGGCTATCGTCCGCAGTTCTACTTCCGTACGACGGATGTGACGGGAGTAGCGGAATTGCCTGAAGGCACGGAGATGGTGATGCCGGGCGACAACGTGGAGCTGGTGATCGAACTCATTACACCGGTAGCCATGGAAAAGGGTCTGCGGTTTGCCATCCGCGAAGGCGGACGCACCGTAGGCGCAGGCGCGATCAGCGAGATCATTAAGTAGCAGGGATAAGGGTTCAGAGTTCAGGGGTCAGCAAAACTGATCCCTGACAACTGAAACCTGAACACTGGAAGGATTTGAAATGCGGGAAATTGTGACATTGCAGTGCACTGAGTGCAAGGAGCGGAACTACTCGACGACGAAGAACAAAAAGACGACCACCGGCCGTCTCGAGTTCAAGAAGTTCTGTAACCGCTGCCGCAAGCATCAGCCGCACAAGGAAACGAAGTAGCACGACAGTTGTCAGTATTCAGTTATTAGTTATCAGTTTTTCAAACTGTCAGGGAAAGCCAATATGATTCGACTGACAATGAACAAACTGAAAACTGATGACTGATGGCTGATCACTATTTTTAGGGGCGTAAGCTCAACGGCTAAACTGTCGGTCTCCAAAACCGAACTTGGGGGTTCGAATCCCTCCGCCCCTGCCAGATTCGTACGGTGCTCCCGGCATGACGCTGGGGGCGAACGCAAAACCAGAGGCGCTCTGTCGAGGCGGCTCATTTTAAGTTGACGCGACCACCAGGGAGCGGCAACCTTGGAGAAAAGCTAGCAAAGGCACTTTCTCTGGTTTTGCTAGAAGGATTGGAAGTATGGCAACAGAATCGGCAATCAAAAAGGGCGACGACCATTCCGCCAAACGGCAGGAGCCGAACGCTCTGTCGAATTTCTCGGGCGGCGCGATGAGCACGTGGAGTAACTTCACCAGCTTTCTGAGCGACGTGCGCGCAGAGATGAAGAAGGTAGTCACGCCCACTCGGAAGGAAGTCCAGGCCACGACTTCGGTCGTGATCATCACAGTGTTTATCTTTGGCTTCTTCTTCTGGGTAACGGACAGCATCTTCAGCAGGGCCCTTCAGGCGGTACTCCACAAGCTAGGCGCACAATAATGGCGCAGCCGCGAATCGAGACAAAGATGGCAGAAGAACTTGAAAAACCGGCCGAAGTGACGCCGCAACCCGAGCGTAACCCGCTCTTCAAGTGGTACATCCTCCACGCCTACTCGGGATTTGAACGCAAGGTGCGCGAGTCGATCGCGAGCCGCGTTGAGGCTTTCGGGCTTAAGGATAAAGTGGGTCGCGTCATGATTCCCACCGAACCCGTGACCGAGATCATCAACGGCAAAAAGCGGACCGTGGAACGCGTCTTCCTGCCCGGCTATGTGCTGGTCGAGATGGATCTCGACAACAACCTCTGGCATGTGTTGAAAGACACGCCTAAGGTGACGGGCTTTCTGGGTACGGGCGACAAGCCCGTGGCGCTCTCTGAAGAAGAAGTGAGTTCGATCCTCTTCCGCTCTGAGACGGCTAAAGAAAAGCCGCGGATGAAGATCAAGTTTGAGAAGAACGAGCAGGTCCGCATTACTGACGGACCCTTTGCCAACTTCAATGGCGTGGTGGACGAGATCAACGAAGATCGCGAGACGATGAAGGTCATGGTGACCATCTTCGGCCGCTCGACACCGGTTGAACTGGAGTTCAGCAAAGTCGAAAAGATTGAGTAGCTGCAGCTTTTAGCTATTAGCTTTTAGCTTCTAGCCGGTCGGGCCTAGCAGGGACCGGTTAAAAGGGAACGCTAAAATTGCAGCACCAAAATTCGTAATAAGAACCAATCAGCTAAGAGCTAATAGCTAGGAGCTCATAGCTGGTTCCGAAGGAACCTAATGGCACCTCCGAAGAAAATTACCGCACAGGTCAAGCTGCAGATCGAAGCAGGCAAGGCCACACCCGCGCCGCCGGTCGGTCCCGCACTAGGTCAGGCACAGGTCAACATCATGGAGTTCTGCAAGCAGTTCAACGCGCGCACGCAGAACAAGGAGATGGCCGGACTCATCATTCCGGTCGTCATTTCCGTCTACGCCGATCGCAGCTTCACATTCATCACCAAGACGCCGCCCGCGGCGGTGCTGCTTAAGAAGGCAGCCGGCATCGCCAAAGGCGCAGGCACCCCCAATAAAGACAAGGTTGGCAAGGTGACTGAAAAGCAAGTGCGCGAGATCGCCACGCAGAAGATGCCCGACTTGAACGCTGCCTCGGTCGATGCAGCCATCAAGAGCATCAAGGGCACCGCTAGGTCTATGGGCATTGAAGTCGTAGGGTAAGTCCGGACTGGCTTACTTTGCCGTAAATGGAAAGGCCCTCCCGATCGGGAGGGCCTTTCCGCGTTCGCGATGATCTGCGGCGCTTTGTATCGTAGTCCGGCAGCTATTTCGGCGGCGCTGGGGTGAAGATCTCGCGCCGGGCCGGTTCAGGCTTCGGTTTCGGTTTCGGCGCCTTCTTGGCTTCTTTTCTACCTTTGTCTTTGCTTCCCATAGCTGAAAGTGTGACACAAAACGCCATTCCGGGAAAAGCCAAAACTGACAGATCGGCCTCTCCTGTGCCAACCCGGAAAACGCTCCAGGCCTGGACAGCTAGAGGCCGCTCGAACCTATTTCATTGCCCCTTCTTCTCTTCCGGCGCGGCAGCCTTCCGCTCAAGATGGTCGTGGTTGAGGATTGCGTTAAAAACCAGCGCATAGTCGCCGATGGTTTCGCCGCGATAGATGGGGTTGTTCCCAAACAGCAGAACACTGCCCTGGCCAAGGTGCGCATTCACCACCACGGCGCGTTCGGCGATAGAGGTCGCTTTGTCGAGCAGGCCATCGAGCAGCAGGCTCTTGCTGTCGGTGAAACGCAGTATGACTTCGGGGCGTTGTTGCTCGGGAATCACCGAGAAGTTGTTCCGCACCTGTTCTTCGTTCAGCTTCTTCGCCTCCCAGGGCTGTGTCTTCTCCAACGCCTCGGCGTCGACAGCTTTGCGCCCCAGGGGTTCATCATTGTCTTCCAGGCTGCCGCGCCCGGTCGGGCGTTCAGAATAGGGATCCATCAGCGTGCGTCCGCCAGCCCGGCCAAGCGTGTTGCTGATGTTGAAGGCCATCCCGTTGGCGCTGATCACGGGAAGATTTGTCCCATAGCCGAAAGCGATGGGGCTCTCTTTCGCGACAAAAACCGTGTTAAGCACAGAGCCCACGACACGCACATCGCCACGCGGTACGACGCTGACGCCGGGAGCAAGACCGGTGTCGATTGCGAACTGCGCAGTGTCTTCGCAAGTGATGAGGAGGCCGCCCTGCTCGACGAATTTCTTGAGGTGTTCGAGACCGTCATAGCCGAGGCCCGGGCGGATGTCGTCAGTAGAGTCGATACGGCCGAGGTTTGGCGTGATGTCCGACTTCTTCCACGGCATGGCGTTGTTCCACATCGGCAGGCCGTTAATGATGTCGAGCGAGGAGGAGCGGCCAACGGGCGCAAAAATGATGACGTCGTATTTCGAGCGCAGATCATCCTGCTTGGCGACTGTTTGCGTGCTCATGTAGTCGAAGGGGATGCCGGCATTGTCGAATGCGTACCGCCACCAGCCCTCGGTCTGCGTAGCGAGCCACGTGTGCATGAAGGCGATGCGCGGAGCCGCAACATCGTGCAAAGGCCCAGACGGAACTGCGCCAATGTGTGTTCCGTCAAGCGCGAGATCGTGCAGCGTTCCCGAAATCTTGTCGTCGGCTCCGCTTATGACGAGTGAACCGGCAGCGAAGTGTTTGCCGTCAACGTCGAAGGGTTTTTCGGCTGCCTGAATTTTGGCTCCCTTGAGTTTGTAGATAAGCGAAAGCAGCGAAACCTGCCCGGTGTTGTTCACGGCGATGAGAGAACCCGTGCCGCCGAGTTTGCCTGCAAGCGTCGCCGGATCGTCCACCGGCTTCATGTTCGCCTTCAGGATGGAAGCATCCGTCAAGCGCACTACCTTCACGTTGAAGAGGTGCGGAAACGACCATCCAGTGTCGTCATAGGGATGCTTCTGCGGATCGTCGGGAGCCCAGAACTGGCGATCGAGCAGGGCATCGGCACTCCGCGAATAAGGCTGATCCATGCGGATAACAATGCTTCCCGCGGGGAATTTTTCCTGCTTCGGCTTGTCGCCGCGTTTCTCTCCCGCGACATCCGCTGTGGTCTCATCGGAGAGCTGTTGGATCTCGACGTGCTGCCGCTTGAGAACTTGCAGCAGCTCAACTTCGCGATTCGTTGCGGCTGCATCGGGTGGAATCACGTACGCTGCCGGACCTTCGAGGCTCGGCTTCTGAATCGATCGCTTGCTCTTGATGTAATAGTTTTCGAGGAAGTGATGCGAGTGCTGCGCGAAGTAGGAGATCGTGGAGAGCAGTGCGCTCTGTTCGTAGTTATTGTTATTTCGCTGCGACCAGGTGACGATAGGCAGCGGCGGATTCTGACGGTACCACGTCCGCGAGTAGTCCTCGGGCGTGAGGATGCGTTTCTCAGTGTCGGCGCCGCCGTTGCCAAATGTTTCGTAGAGGCGGCTGATGCCGTTGTGCATCGCGGCGAGGAACATCAGGTAGCCGGGGCTCCAGGTGTCAAAGTCGCCATGTGTGAAAACGCCGGGCATGCCAAAGTTCTGCATCTGGGCGACGTTGTTCCAGCCAAGTTCGGCCCATTCGTCCGTGAGAAGGGGATCAACCCACGCGTTGTATGGACCGTCGCCCACGGTATTGTCGTAGAGAAACGGAACGGACTCGTGCAGATCGTGCAACACCTGCGCGTGCCAGTCGACGTAGGTATCGAGCACGTTGCGGGTCAGGTCAAGCGTCATGCCCATCGCGTCGCGATTGTTGTCATGCGCGACGTAGTGACCCCAGTAGAGAAGGCGCGGCCACTGCTGATTGGGATGGGCCTTGTGCCAGCGATAGATGTCGACCATGCGATCGCGTCCGTCGACTTCAACCACCGGGGTGATCAGCACGATCATGTGCGAGCGGATGTACTTGATATAGGGCGAGTCATCCACGGCAAGCCGATAGGCCAACTCCATCAGAGCCGTCGGCGCGCCGGTTTCGACCGAGTGTATGGTACCGGTGATGTAGTAGACCGGATAAGACTGGTCAATCAGCGCGCGAGCTTTTGCGTCGTCGAAGTTGATGGTGCGCGGATCACCGAGCTGGGCCAGCCGCTGCTTGTTGGCGTCGGCGTTCTTCAGCAGGTCGGCGTCGGCAATGGCCGCGGCAATCATCTCGCGGCCTTCTTCGGTATGTCCGATGGTGATGACCTTTACGCGCGGACTCGCTGCGGCCAGCATACGGAAATATTTGTAGACGTCCTCGGCGTAAGGCAGCATGTCGGGCGCTCCGGAGACGTCGCCGAGCACCTTCGACGGCGTGGGCACGGTCTTTGAAGCGGGCAGATAATCGACCAGGGGCGAAGTGAACGACGGGTCGGTCGTGTACTTGTGGATGTGATCGGTGTATTCCTGATCGACGGGCTGCTGCGGATCGCGGGCGAAGTTCGTGTTCAGGGATTGCGGGTGGAGTGAAGCGCCTGCGGCAAAAATACAGAAGGAAGAAACCAAAGCCAACCGGACTTGTCTCATAGACCTCATCTCATAGAAGGTTTTCCGCGCGCAAGGGTGTGCGAGTGTGAGATCGACCGAGACCTCGTGGTCGCTATTTCCTTGCGCTGCAGAGGAACGGCATTGGTTTCGGCGGGCTCTCGATGGGGAAGGAGTTGAAAGCAGTGAAGCCCGTCCGGGCATTGCCGGCTTCAAAAAACTATACGGTATAGGGGATCGATTTCTGAAATGAAAGCTTTACGAGGGCAGAATCGCCGAAGTCTTTCCAGTGCGATGAAATGGCCGGCCACTGGTTTTTGATGCGCAGGAACTGCGCCATTTTGCGGACCGCTCTTTGTTACACGAACGGCATCACACCTAGGCGATTGGAAGTTTCGCAGAGGAGAACAGATCAATGGCCGATTATCGTGTAAACCCAGGGGAAGTCGAAGAAGATCAATTCACCGCCGCAATTGAAAAGACTACATCCAAAATTCCCACCAGCGCATATCTTGCCCTTGCGCTTGGCGCCATGGCTGTTTCCGCCGGCCTGCAGGCCTGGAACAAAAAGCATGAATCGATGTTCGTCGGCCAATGGGCCGCTCCGTTCCTGCTGCTGGGAATCTATAACAAGCTTGTGAAGCAGCATGGCTCCGATGGCAGCGGCCGAGGCAGAGATGCTGGCTATATTGGCTCGGGAGAACGAAGCCATCGAACACCAGAAGGCGCCTACACGCATTCCGCGGGCCTCTGAACTGTCGGAAAAATTACTCTGCAGTTATCGGTTTTTCGGAAACAAAAACAGGCAGGCGATCCGAGATCGCCTGCCTGTTTTCTAAGACCGCAGAACTTCTGTTATTCCCCGCGTGCACTCGCTGCGCCGGTAACGAGAACCCGCTGCGGTGCGGCGACCTTCGCTGACGGAACCTTCAGGTCGACTTTCAGAAATGCGACCTCTGGTTTTCCGTTCGACGGCGCCGAGAAGTTGAGCTCGTATTGATGGTTGAGCCTGCGCCGCAAGTCTTGGAGAAACGGCTCGAGCGAAACCGGGTTGCCCATGCCTTGCCAGTAGCTGTTGCCGCCTGTCGCCTGCGTAACTATCTGCAACAGGCTTTGGCCGGCATTGTTTGCATACTCCGTGTTGTTTGCGCGGCCCATATTTTTCCAGTAGATGGAGTAGACGATCATACCGGCCCGCACTGAGTCGTTGATGGCCGCATCGACGTACGGATCGTCAGGACTGAACCGGCGATCGTAGTTGTCCACACCATCGGTGATCATCAGCACCTCGCGACGCGAAGTCCGATCATGCGACGGCCAGTTCTTCGCCAGGTCAGACAGGCAGAAGTACGGACTTGCGTTCGAGCCGGGGAACCCGCTGCTCACATGCAACCCTTTGAGCACATCGGCCCCATTCGATGAAAGCTGGCTGCTAAAAGCGGCGCGTCCATTCTGCATGTAAGCGATCGCCATCCTGGTGTTAGGCGGCATTTCCGTCACGAATTTCTCGAGATCGCTGAACTGTGTGCCAAGGCTGGTGCGCGCACCACTGTCAATCAGCAAAACAAGCTCCACCGGGCTATTCGAATCCTGCAGCGGCGTGAAGCTCGTCACCGGCGATTCCTTGCCGTTGACCTTAACCTTGAAGCCCTGGGGAACCTCGCCGATACTGCCTTTTGCCTGTTCGGGCAAAATGGTCACTACGGCTCGTCCCTGTCCCTGCTGATCGCTCTTCTGCGCAAACGTAAGGGAAGTCGCCAGCACGGATCCGGCGGTCAGTACAATTCCTAATGCTATTTTTCTCATACAAATGCTCCTCAATAGACGCGCCCCGTTGACACCAACTTCATTCTCAGGGCAGGTTCATATCCTCTTCTCTTTATTTAGATGCCAATAGCTCCAATTTGTTGTGGTGTCCCTTTCAACCGCAGGCGCTCCAGCGGTTTGCGCGCCCTCTTCTGATGCCGCAAAGCGAAGTGGAAACGCGCCTGGCCGATTCATCGGATTTTGATTTGACCCTGCTCGACCTCGCTTTGATGATGGCTTCGCAGCACTTCCCAGACTAAAGGAGAATTAACTGTGAAGCAGACCCTCATGCGGCTGATGCCCGCGATGTGCGCTTTCATCCTGACTTCGACAACAGCGCTTCACTCCCAGACGCTTCCTCTACTCGCTGTAGGCCAGCTCAATCAATCCCGGGCAGGCGATTGGGCTGATGTTTCGGGTCTCACCTACACGCTCGAAAACGGGGCACCCGCAAACGATCTCGGCGGCCTCGGATCGGCCATCACGTATGCAGGCGGAAATACGTTCCTGGCCCTCCCAGACCGGGGACCCAACGCCATCCCTTTCAACAGCTCGGTGGACGACACCGTTGCTTACGTGAACCGTTTCCACACCGTGCACCTCAATCTGACTCCCAACCCATCGCGATCGGGTTTGCCATTCGAGCTGAAGCCTTTACTGCAACAAACGACGCTGCTATGGAGTGCGACGCCGCTGGTGTACGGCAGCGTGAACGGCTCGGGAGTTCCGCCAATCAATGGCATGATGCGGTACTACTTTACCGGGCGTTCAGATGGGTTCGATCCAAAACAGAACTCCGGAGACCCGAACGACGCGCGGTTCGACACCGAAGGGATTCGCGTTTCAAACGATGGAAAGAGCGTGTTCATCTCCGACGAGTACGGACCGTATATTTACCAGTTTGACCGCAATAGCGGCGTGCGCCTCCGGACGTTCACACTGCCCTCGTACTTCTATGTGCCGAACTTGTCGCCGATGGGTGCAACGGAGATCAGCGGCAATACGGTTGGCCGCACGGCAAACAAGGGCATGGAAGGGTTGGCGATCACGCCGGATGGCAAGACCCTGGTGGGCATCATGCAGAACGCGCTCATCCAGGATGCGCTCCAAAAGGGCGCTGCAGCCAACCTGCTTAGAGTTGTGACGATTGACATCGCATCCGGTCAGGTGACCCACCAATTCGCCTACCTGCTAACGACCGGTTCTGGAGTCAGCGAGATTCTGGCGCTGAATAACCATGAGTTTCTGGTCGATGAGCGAGACGGCAAGGGACGCGCTGACGGTAGCAAAGCCAAGGTGAAGCAACTCTTCAAGATCGATCTGGCCGGCGCGACGGACGTAGGCGCTATGGACGGATTGACCGCCGCGCCCCACGCCGTTTCAAAGACCCTCTTCGTCGACTTAGTAGCGTCGTTTACCGCCAAGGGATTCACCACCGCGGAGATTCCAGCGAAAATCGAGGGCATCTCGTTCGGGCCTGATCTGAAGGGCGGCGGAGAGATCATTCACACTCTCTGGGTCGCAAACGACAACGACTTCACAACGACAGTCCTTGACCCAGACGGAAACACGATCGACAACCCGAACCAGTTCTTTGTCTTCGGGTTCAGGGACTCGGACCTGGGCGGGTCAGTCTATATACCGCAATTTCAAGAAGATCGGGGTCTGCCGGCGTTCTTGAGGTGAACTTCAGGCGCCGGACTTCAGCCGGGTCCGGCGCTGAATCTTTAAAGCGGTGACATCTATCTAATTAGAAGACCCGTTGTTGCAGTTCTGCTGCCATTCCGCTATCATCCATAGATGTGTCCAGGGAAATCCCTGGGCCGTCAATAACACCACGGCATTTGGACCTGTTCGAGGGCGTAAGCGCCGAAGGTTTCAGGCGCATAACCTCCAGGTTCCCCGAAATGGGGCTGGCAACTGCGGTGGGAGACGAGGATCTAGTGGCTAAAATCAGCAAGAATATTGCGAAGGCGCGTGCGGCTGTTACCAAGCCCGCCTATCCGCTCAATGAAGCGGTCACCCTGCTCAAGGAAGTTAAGTACGCCAAGTTCGACGAGACCGTCGACTTGACGATGCGTCTGGGTGTTGACACTCGCCACGCCGACCAGATGGTGCGCGGAACAGTCGTCCTGCCTCACGGATTGGGTAAGACCAAGACCGTTGCCGTGATCGCATCTGGCGATCGCCAGAAGGAAGCGCAGGAAGCTGGCGCCGATTTCGTTGGCGGCGAGGAAATGGTCGAGAAGATTCAGAAAGAGAATTGGACCGACTTCGACGCACTCATCGCGACGCCCGACATGATGAAAGTCGTTGGCCGTCTGGGCAAGGTACTCGGCCCCAAGGGCCTGATGCCGAACCCCAAGACCGGAACCGTGACCCTGGATGTGGCCGCGGCGGTGAAAGAGATCAAGGCCGGTAAGGTGGAGTTTCGCGCCGATAAGACCAGCCTCGTGCACGTACCGGTGGGCAAGCTGAGTTTCGAGCCTCAGAAGCTGGTAGAGAATGCGACCACGGTAATTACGTCGATCGTTCGTGCCAAGCCTTCCGCGGCAAAGGGTAAGTACATCAAGAGCGTCACGCTGAGCTCGACGATGGGCCCCGGAGTTCCGCTGGATTCGGCAGTAGCCGACGCGGCCGGCAAGCACTAAGAGAGACAGTTGTCAGTTCTCAGTTGACAGTTCTCAGTTAGAGCTGGTGCGAAGTAGAGGAATTTAAGCCGCCCCCAACAGGGCGGATGGATTGGAAGCAGGATTCAGGGTCGGCAGTCTTCAATACTGAAAACTGAGAACCGACAACTGAGAACTGTCTGAGCGGAGCGAAGACATGGCAATTTCGAAAGCGAAGAAGACGGAGAAGGTCAAGCTGCTGGCTAAGGAGCTTGAGACCTCGACAACCGCAATTATCGGCACGTTCAGCAAGCTGACCGTTGCCAAGGATTATGAACTGCGGAAGGTCATCCGCGAAGCGGGTGGCAAATATCGCGTGGTCAAGAACAAGCTGGCGGCGGTTTCGAGCGAGGGCAGCTCGATTGGTCCCGCGCTGAAGGGCCTGAAGGGCGTGAACTCAGTTGCGTTCACCTCCGGCGACCCGGTCGCGCTGGCCAAGGTCTTCGCCAAGTGGGCCGGTGAGAACGCGGAGTTTCAGTTCAAGCTGGGCATCGTTGACGGCAAGCTGCTGAACGTAGAAGAGGTCAAGGCTCTGGCGAAGTTGCCGGGCAAGGAAGAGCTCTTCTCCAAGCTGCTTTACCTCATCAATGCTCCTGCGCAGCGGCTGGTTACCGTGATGAATGCAACGGGACGCGACCTGGCGGTCGTAATCAACCAGGGCGTCGAAAAAGAAAAGTTTGCAGGCGCTGCATAGCGACGCCGCAAGTTATCAGCTTTCAGTCAACAGTCTTCAGTTTCGAACTGATCACTGACAACTGATCACTGACGACTGTTTTAAGAGTTTTGGCAGTAAAACAGGCGGAAAGTGCGCGGGTCTGGCGCGTCGGAAACTTACCGTTTGGAGTGCGGCCGGGAATATCAATATCAAACGGATTGAATGGAGAAAAGACATGGCGGATCTCGCACAGTTGGAAGAACAGATTGTTAGCCTGAGCCTGCTTGAGGCGGCGACCCTGGTGAAGAAGCTTGAAGAGCGCCTCGGCGTCTCGGCGGCAGCAGCGGCTCCGGTCGCGGTTGCCGGTGGCGGCGGCGCGGCAGCAGCTCCGGCGGCTGAGGAAAAGACCGAGTTCCAGGTCATCCTCAAGGATGCCGGCGCGAACAAGATCAACACCATTAAGGCCGTCCGCGAGGTTACCTCGCTCGGCCTGAAGGAAGCCAAGGACCTGGTCGATGGCGCCCCCAAGGCGTTGAAAGAAAGCGCGACCAAGGACGAGGCTGAGGCGATCAAGAAGAAGTTCGAAGGCGTCGCAACCGTCGAAATCAAGTAGTTTGGTACGCGACTTGCAAGACGAGCCGGGACGCGCTACGATAAACGTTGCGCGTCTTTTCGGCCCATGCTGGAATTTCCGCGGTTTGGGCGAAAACCACTACAGCGCGTCTTATTCAAGAGTCAAAGGGCACAAATGTTCGCACCCTCGGCTGGGCCAAGCAGCCATAGGGCGAACATCAACGCGAAGTTAAGTGCTCTCGTGTCAGTGGGATAGGCGGGTTTCCCGGTGACGGATGTCGTTTGGCAGGCGACGGGCAGCAGAAGCGAGCTTTGGGATCGGCGATAGCATTGCAACAAAAATCGGATGGGGGCAAAGGCATCAAGCCGCGCTCGTGAGGAATTGCGTCCTCGCGGGCATTTGTGTCTCTATCGTGGCAGATTAGGCTTCCTTAGCGAAATCTACCATGCGTTTGCGGGCATCCGGACCGGAATTTCACGGCATGCCTGTTACCGATTGTGCGAAGTCTAGCGCAAACCCCTGAAGTGCGACAACGCCTGTGGCGCAATTTTAACGGCGCCTCAATCAAGTAAACACGCTTGGCGCGGGATTCCGGGAGTTCGGCGAAATGATCGCCGCGCCTCCAGGACAGGATTGGCAACTGGCAGGGTGCCAATCTGATTGATCGAATTTCTTTACGTAAACTGCTGGCGCCTCGAGACTCGGGTGCCGGCCCGGCGCGAACTCAATTGCGCTGGCGTGAGCGAGACTCAGGAGTGATGCATGCCTAACGAGAAGCGCGCGATTCGCAGCCGGCTCGATTTTTCCAAGATTCCAACCGCAACCCAGATTCCTAACCTGATCGAAGTGCAGCGCCGCTCCTACGAGCGTTTTCTGCAGATGGACAAGCTACCTAACGAGCGTGATGACTCCGGACTGCAGTCGGTGTTTGTTTCCGTTTTCCCCATCACCGACTTCCGCGGTATCTCGCAGCTTGATTTCGTCGACTACTCCATCGGTAACTGGGAATGCAAGTGCGGCCACCTGAAAGGTCTTCACCACCTGCGCACCGCCTGTACGCATTGCGGCGCCATGGTGATCACCGATCCGTTCCTTCCCGGCGACGTTCTCTGCCACAAGTGCGGAACGTACAACAAGAACGTTCCCGACTTCTGCAACAAGTGCGGCGACCCCGTCGGCCTGCAGCTGAAGTATGACCAGCAGGAGTGCGAAGAGCGCGGCATGACGTTCTCTGCCCCGCTGAAGGTGACCGTCCGCCTCACCATCTACGACAAGGATGCGGAGACCGGCAACAAGACCATTCGCGACATCAAGGAACAGGAAGTCTTCTTTGGCGATATTCCGCTGATGACGCCGAATGGCACCTTCATCGTCAACGGCACTGAGCGCGTGATCGTTTCGCAGTTGCATCGTTCGCCCGGCGTCTTCTTTGAGACGGCGAACAACCGTACCTACTTCCTCGGCAAGATCATTCCCTATCGCGGATCGTGGGTGGAGTTCGAGTACGACCAGAAGAACACGCTCTACGTCCGCATCGA
The DNA here is from genome assembly GCA_963738035.1 of uncultured Acidobacteriaceae bacterium. Classification (GTDB taxonomy): domain Bacteria; phylum Acidobacteriota; class Terriglobia; order Terriglobales; family Acidobacteriaceae; genus Telmatobacter. The sequence continues at coordinate 6,430 of CAVTVB010000017.1, read as the reverse complement.
CCGCAAGCGCAAGTTCCTGGGAACCATCTTCCTGCGCGCTCTTGGCCTGCGCTCCGACGAAGAGATTCTCAAGACCTTCTACACCATCGATCGCATCCACATTGCCAACGGCAAGCTGCAGTGGGCCGTTCCCGCCGATCCCAAGGTGGCCACGCACTTGCAGGGAGCAAAGCCGGCACACGCCGTCCTCCACAAGGGCGAAGAGATCGCGCACTCCGGCCGCAAGATCACGGCGAACTCGCTGAAGGCAATTCGCGCAGCCAATATCGACAAAATCGAGATTGAGTCAGCGGAACTCGATGGCGCAATCACGGCCGCCGATATCGTCGACCTGAACACCGGCGAAGTAATCGTCGAAGCCAACGTGGAACTCACCGCCGATCGCCTGCACAAGGTGATGGCGAGCGGTGCGACGAGCTTTGAGCTCTTCTTCCCCGAGCGCGACGACGTGGGCAACATCATTACCAACACACTGAAGCGCGACTCCGTCCACAAGCCGGAAGAAGCGCTGATCGAGATCTACCGCAAGCTGCGCCCAGGCGATCCGCCGACGCTGGATACCGCGACTGCGCTCTTCGAAGGCATGTTCTTCGATCCGCGTAAGTACGACTTCTCGCGCGTGGGCCGTCTCAAGTTCAACATCAAGCTCTATGAGAGCCAGGACGCCACCCAGCTCGACCATCGCACTTTGACGCCGGAAGATTTCTACGGAACCATCCGTTACCTGCTCAAGCTGCGCAAAAACATCGGCATGGTTGATGACATCGATCACCTTGGCAACCGCCGCGTTCGCGCAGTGGGCGAGTTGATGGAGAACCAGTTCCGCATCGGCCTGGTCCGCATGGAGCGCGCCATCAAGGAAAAGATGAGCGTTTATCAGGAGCTCTCGACGGCAATGCCGCACGACCTGATCAATGCCAAGCCGGTCATGGCCGCGATCCGCGAGTTCTTCGGTTCTTCGCAGCTCTCGCAGTTCATGGATCAGACCAACCCGCTCTCCGAGATCACGCACAAGCGGCGTCTCTCGGCTCTTGGACCGGGCGGTTTATCGCGTGAGCGCGCAGGCTTTGAAGTCCGCGACGTACACCCGACGCACTACGGTCGTATCTGCCCGATTGAAACGCCGGAAGGTCCGAACATCGGCCTGATCAGCTCGCTGAGCTGCTTTGCGCGCATCAACGAGTACGGATTCATCGAGTCGCCTTACCGCAAGGTGAAGGAGTCGCGCATCCTCGACTACGTTGAGATCGTCAACGCAGGCGAAAGCGGACTGCGCGTCGGCGACCATATCGAGAAGGAAGAGGCATTCAAGCTGAATGCTTCCCTGAAGAAGGCGGGCAAGCGGCAGATCGACTACATCCCGTTCAGCTTCTACCTGTCGGCATGGGAAGAAGACAAGCACACCATCGCCCAGGCGAACATCGAGTTCAATGAGAACGGCCAGATCACTGAGGACCTGGTCAATGCCCGTCGCCAGGGCAACTTCGTCCTGGTAAACCGGACCGAAGTCGACTACATCGACGTCTCGCCGAAGCAGCTCGTCTCCGTGGCCGCATCGCTGGTGCCGTTCCTTGAGCACGACGACGCAAACCGCGCGCTGATGGGCGCAAACATGCAACGCCAGTCTGTGCCTCTGCTGGTTGCCGAGGCTCCGCTGGTGGGTACCGGCATGGAAGGCGTTACGGCACGCGACTCAGGTGCCGTGATTCTGGCCAAGCGTAACGGCATCGTGGATTCGGTCGACTCCGAGCGCATCATCGTGCGCGTCGAGGGCGAACATCATCCCACTCAGTTGTCGCGTGAAGTCGGTTCGGACATCTACACGCTCATCAAGTTCAAGCGCTCGAACCAGAACACCTGCATCAACCAGAAGCCGGTGGTCCGTGAGGGTGAGCGGGTTATCAAGGGACAGGTCATTGCTGACGGTCCTTGCACCGAGCAGGGCGAGTTGGCACTGGGACGTAACGTCCTCGTGGCCTTCATGCCGTGGCGCGGTTACAACTTCGAAGACGCGATCCTCATCAGCGAAAAGCTGGTGCGTGAGGATTACTACACCTCGGTTCACATCGAGGAGTTCGAGATCGAAGCTCGCGACACCAAGCTTGGACCCGAAGAAATTACGCGCGACATTCCCAACGTCTCTGAGCATGCGCTGCGCGACCTGGACGAGAGCGGTGTTATCCGCATCGGCGCCCAGATCGGCCACGGCGACATCCTCGTCGGCAAGGTAACGCCGAAGGGCGAAACGCAACTCACTCCTGAAGAAAAGTTGCTACGCGCCATCTTCGGCGAAAAGGCCGGCGATGTTCGCGACGCTTCGCTCACCTGCCCTCCGGGTATCGAAGGCACCGTGGTCGACGTTCGCATCTTCTCCCGCAAGGGTCAGGAAAAGGACGAGCGCGCCAAGCTGATCGAGGCTGATTATGTTGCCAAGCTCGAGAAGAACCTCGGCGACGAAATCCGCATTTTGACCGACGAGCGCCTCAAGCGCCTGGAAGGAATTCTGGGAGCAAGGAAGTGCTCGCCGACCTGCACGATGAACGGACCAACAAGCGCCTGCTGACCAAGGGCGCGCTGCTTGACCGCGAGACGATCGAGCGCATCTCCACCAAGAACCTCAAGCGCATCCGCTATAACGACAAGGATCCCCGCGTCAACGAGCAGATCGATGAGATCGAAGAGATGACCTCGCGCCAGATCGAAGTGCTGCGCAAGATCACCAATGAGAAGATCGCCAAGCTGCAGAAGGGCGACGAACTGCCTCCTGGCGTCATCAAGCTGGTCAAGGTCTACGTTGCCATGAAGCGCAAGCTCTCAGTCGGCGACAAGATGGCCGGCCGCCACGGTAACAAGGGCGTGATCGCGCGCATTCTTCCTGAAGAAGACATGCCGTATCTGCCCGATGGCACACCCGTCGAGATCGTTCTCAATCCGCTCGGCGTTCCTTCTCGTATGAACGTCGGTCAGATTCTGGAAACGCACCTCGGCTGGGCCGCACATTCGCTGGGCGCCAAGATTGCCGCATTGATCAAGGCCAACAGCGACGTTGAGGCAACGCGCGAACTCATGAAGAAGGAGTTTGCCGGAACCGCGACGCTGCGCCAGTTGCTCGAGCTCGATGACGAGATGCTGCTCCGCGTTGGAGCAGGCATGAAGCGCGGCATCTGGTTCGGTACCGCGGTCTTCGACGGCGCCAAGGAAGACGAGATCAAGGCTCTGCTGGCCTCGGCTGGCCTGCCTTCCTCCGGAAAGACGGCGCTCTTCGACGGCATGACCGGCGAACAATTTGAACAGCCAGTCACCGTGGGCTACATCTATATGCTCAAGCTCTCGCACCTGGTCGACGACAAGATTCACGCTCGCTCCATCGGACCGTACTCGCTCATCACTCAGCAGCCGCTGGGTGGCAAGGCGCAGTTCGGCGGACAGCGCTTCGGCGAAATGGAAGTGTGGGCGCTCGAAGCTTACGGCGCCGCATACATCTTGCAGGAGTTGCTGACCGCCAAGTCCGACGACGTCTATGGCCGTACCAAGATTTACGAGGCCATCGTCAAGGGCGAAGCAGCCATCGAGCCGGGTGTGCCGGAGTCGTTCAACGTGCTGATTCGCGAGCTGCAGTCGCTGTGCCTGGATGTGGAGCTGATCAAGCGCGCGGACCTTATCAAGAAGGTGCCCGTGCCGGAAGTTGCAGCAGTAGCCGACTGATCTAGCTTGGGGTTAGCTCCAGGTCGTGCAGGTCTGCAGACCTGCGATGTACTCGAGACTGAGGCTAGAACTGATCACAGAAGACTGTTTTTCGGTGTCCTTCTTGAAAGCGGTAAACACCGCTTCCCGGGAAGGAAGGACCCGCTAAAGAATCCCGGGAGATACCGCGGCGGAGTGCCGAAAGGCCTGCCAAGGAGGGTCGCCTTGTTCCGTTCGAACCCGTTTGAACTCACCAGCCCTATTACCGATTTCGACGCTATCCGCATCATGCTCGCCTCACCGGAGAAGATCCGCAGCTGGTCGCATGGTGAGGTCACCAAGCCGGAGACCATCAACTACCGCACCTTCAAGCCGGAGCGCGATGGCCTCTTCTGCGCGCGCATCTTTGGACCGGTTACGGACTGGGAGTGCCTTGCGGCAAGTACAAGCGCATGAAGCACCGCGGAGTCATCTGCGACAAGTGCGGCGTTGAAGTCACGGTGAGCAAGGTGCGCCGCGAGCGCATGGGCCACATCGAGCTGGCATCGCCCTGCTCGCACGTCTGGTTCTTCAAGGGCCTGCCTTCGCGTATCGGCCACCTGCTCGATATTTCTCTGCGCGATCTTGAGAGCATTCTCTACTTCGAGTCCTACGTCGTTGTCGATCCAGGCGACGCGCCGGTAAAAGAGCGCGAGATCATCAAGGACGAAGTCAGCTTCCGCGAGCTCGACCAGCAGTATCGTCCCTCTGGCTTCAAGGCCATGATGGGCGCCGAAGCCATCAAGGAACTGCTCAAGCGCGTCAACGTCGACGAGCTCGGCATCGAGCTGCGCGAGCGGATGAAGACCGAAACCTCGGCGCAGAAGAAGATCAAGTACGCCAAGCGTCTCAAGGTCGTCGAGGCTTTCCGCAAGTCGAGCAACAAGCCGCAGTGGATGATTCTCGATGTGCTGCCGGTTATTCCTCCAGAGCTGCGCCCGCTGGTGCCGCTGGATGGCGGCCGCTTTGCGACCTCCGATCTGAACGATCTCTATCGCCGCGTCATCAACCGCAACAACCGGTTGAAGAAGCTGATGGACCTGCACGCTCCTGAAGTCATCGTGCGCAACGAAAAGCGCATGTTGCAGGAAGCCGTCGACGCGCTGTTCGACAACGGCCGCCGTGGCCGCGTGCTGCGTGGCGCCAACAACCGCCCGCTCAAGTCGCTCTCCGATACGCTCAAGGGCAAGCAGGGCCGCTTCCGCCAGAACCTGCTCGGCAAGCGCGTCGACTACTCCGGCCGTTCCGTCATCGTGGTCGGTCCTGAGCTCAAGCTGCACCAGTGCGGTCTGCCGAAGAAGATGGCGCTCGAACTCTTCAAGCCGTTCATCTATCACCGCCTCGAGCAGACCGGCCAGTGCACCACCATCAAGCAGGCCAAGGAAATGGTCGAGATGCAGGAGCCGGTGGTGTGGGACATCCTTGAAGAAGTCATCAAGGATCACCCCGTGCTGCTGAACCGCGCCCCAACGCTTCACCGTCTGGGCATTCAGGCGTTTGAGCCAGTGCTGGTCGAAGGCAAGGCCATCAAGATTCATCCGCTGGTCTGCACCGCCTTCAACGCGGACTTCGACGGCGATCAGATGGCCGTGCACATTCCGCTCTCGCCTGAGGCGCAGATTGAAGCCAGCGTGCTGATGCTCGCGTCGCACAACATCCTGTCGCCGGCCTCGGGACAGCCCATCACCGTGCCGACGCAGGATATGGTGCTCGGTCTCTACTACCTGACCAAGGCCAAGAAGGGCGGCAAGGGCGAAGGACGCACCTTCGCCAACGCCGAAGAAATCCTGATGGCTCTCGAAGCGCAGGAGGTCGAGACTCTGTCGCCCATCCGCCTGCGCTACACCGGCAAGGTGCTCGACATGACCACCGCCTATGACGATCAGGATCTGATGCACACCGATCCGGTCGACTTCAACAAGGAGTACATCTCCACCACCGTTGGCCGCACCATTCTGAACGATGCGCTTCCTCGGGCATGCCGTTCATCAATGGCCTGCTCAAGAAGAAGGGCATCGGCCAGCTGGTGAACTATTGCAACCAGAACCTGGGCCTCGAAGTCACCGTCAGATGCTCGATCGCATCAAGGAACTGGGCTTCCAGTACGCCACGCGCTCGGGCCTGTCGGTCGGTCTCGACGATATGGTCATTCCTGCCAGCAAGTACACCACGGTGGACGAAGCCGACCAGAAGGTGATCGAAGTCCAGCAGCAGTACATGGACGGCGCCATCACCAACGGCGAGCGTTCCAACAAGGTCATCCAGATCTGGTCGGCAGTTACCGACAGGTGGCCGACGAGATGTTCGGCAACATGAAGCAGGCCGACGAAGAAGGCGCCATGAACCCGATCTACATCATGGCCGACTCCGGCGCTCGTGGTTCGAAGCAGCAGATTCGCCAGCTCTCCGGTATGCGCGGACTGATGGCCAAGCCTTCAGGCGAAGTCATCGAGACGCCCATCACGGCGAACTTCCGTGAAGGCCTCACCGTGCTCGAGTACTTCATCTCGACCCACGGCGCGCGTAAGGGCCTGGCCGACACCGCGCTCAAGACCGCTGACTCCGGCTACCTGACCCGTCGCCTGGTCGACGTGGCTCAGGACGTCATTGTCACCGAGATGGATTGCGGAACGGTCGAAGGCATCTACGTCAGCCCGATCGTCGAGTCCGGCGAAATCATCGAGCCGCTGAGAGACCGCATCATCGG
>CAVTVB010000016.1:0-12342 GCA_963738035.1 uncultured Acidobacteriaceae bacterium | reverse complement strand
TAGCTAAGAGCAACTGCTCGTTACTCCCTACTCCCTACTTCCGAGTCCCTAGTCCTTAGTCCCTAGTCCCTATTCCCTGCTTCACTTCACCAGCACCCCAGCCGCCGGATAAACCTTTCCGTTTATCGCCGCATTGATCACGGGCAGGTCGGGTGTTGCAGTGAGCCACTCGATTTTCCCATCGCGCAGAAGCACCGTGTCTTCTGCCTTGCCGCCGCGAATGCTCGGGTTCCACGCGAACGCCTGGTTGTTGACAACGGTTTCCTTGCCTTCGGGCGTTGCTACCCATTCACGCTCGCCATAGCCTGTAGGTCCCCCCTGGTGATGGAAGCGCTCTTCACCGGGGAATCCCTCGGCTGCATACGCTGCCTGCGCCACCCGGAACAATTCCGCAGAAGTCGCCCCCGCGCGCGAAGCATCAAGCAAAGCGGCATTCACCTGCGCGGACGATTTGAATCGCGCATCGAGCTCGGCCGGCAACGCGCCGAAATGCACAAAGCGAGTAATCGAAATCGCCAATCCCCACTTGCGCGAGCAGAGATTCAGCATTCCGTACTTCTTCAGCCGCGCACCGCGCGCCACCGCATGCTTGTACTTGTAGATGCGATCGTCAACGGCAAAAAGATAGACCGACGGAAGAATGCCCCGTCGCAATAGATTGGCGGCTGTGAGGGCCTCGAGATCGTATTCGCTCAACCCCGGCTCAACTTCGTGCAACGACTCGACAGTCGCGTCAGCCGTCTGCGTTCCAAGCCAACGATAGCGCGCGATTTCCGTCTCGCTCAATGATGCGCGCAGCGGAAACAGATTCACTGGCGTTGTTCCGGGCATCGGAGTGTCCGATCCCAGTGCACCGCCTGCCAACTTTGCCGCTGAAGCCGCAGTACCGTCCGCATACCAGGGGAATATCACCGGTTCAAAATCGAGAGCGCCAAACTCCTCGTCATGCAGCCGCGGAGCTTCGTTCTCGCTCGTGAAGTAATAGCGCTTCCCTTCCGCGGTAACCAGCAACGACGCCACACCCGTTTCGCAGGGAGTCAGCACGCGCAGTTCCACGGCCCCACCCGTCAGCCATGCCACGTTCTCATTGCGGCGGATAAGAACGCCAGAAAGCTTGTTCTCGCGCAGCCACGCCACAAGTTTTTCGTGTTTGGCATTCAGTTCTTCGTTCCACGCTTCCTCGGCCACGATGGTGGTCCCGTTCACTACCAGGCTCTTGTTGATCCGCTTGGTCATGATTGCCGTCTCCATTTTCAATCTCCTCAAACAACAACGGGCGCCGACACAGGAGTCAACGCCCGTATTTAGTCGCAAATAAATCAGTCCTCAAGGTTCGGGTGGTAGTGGCTTTCCCATCCGAGATAGCGCGCGGCCTCGTGCACCGACTTCGAAACATCGCTGAAGTTGGCAGCCACGTGGTGTTCAAATCCTTCGCGGCAGATGTATTTCAGTAACTTCTGCAACTGCGGAATCTCCGCCACACCCGCACCGCCGAATGTCTCCAGCGGATCGTCGGTAAATTTGCCCGCCCCGGTGTATCCGCGCACGATGCCGCGACGATCATCAGTGGAGTAGCGAGCGAAGCTCATCGCGCCTGCCTTCACTCGGCCCACGCAAGTGCCAAAGGTGTTCAGCTTGCCCACTGTACCGGCGATGATCTCCTGGTAGTCCATCTTCACTTCTTTGAAGAAGTGTTTGGGTAGGTTGGAGCAATGGAAACACACGCACTTGTCAGGATGGCTGCCGTAATTGTTATTCCAGTCCAACAGCGCCGAGGGTGTACCCGAAGCCAGCGCCATCATGTACATGCTGAGCGTGCCCGGCACATCGACTTCGCAGGCCGATGGAATCAGATCGTTCGACATCATGCTCATGATGGTGCAGGGGACTACGCCGAAGAATTCCTCCATCGATGTCCAGCACTGCACGGCGCTGATGGTGATGTGCGACTGCTTCATCCAGCCGTCGATCACAGCGCCAAGCTTCGCCATCTTCATCAATGCTTCGTCCGGAATTCCCGCCGTGGTCACATACTTCTTGATCGCGGCCAGCTTGCCCTGAGCGGCATCATCGTTGTCCTTCATGCGATTGATGCGGCCAAAGATCTCCGACAGATCAATCGTCTCGATCGTGATGCCGTTGGTTTCAAAGATGCGCTCGGAATAGCGAACCGTATTAAACGCCGTGGGACGCGCGCCGATAGCCCCGATGCGCAGGTTCTTCAGGCCCTTCACGATGCGGCAGACAGCCGAAAACCATTCCAGGTCAGCCTTGAATTCCGCCGACGTCAACGCCTCAGTGTGCAGCGTCGTCAACGAATAGTTGATGCCGTACTGCATCATGTTGTTGCACGCCGACATCTTTCCGCAGAAGCTGTCGCGACGCGTGGCGATGGTCATCGCTTCAGAGCGGTCGGGGGTGGCCTGCACGAGCACCGGCACCTTCAACCCCGACAGCCGAATCGCATCCACGATGCCGCGCTCTTCGCCGAAGTTGGGCAGCGTCAAGATGATGCCATCGATCTCCTCGGCATGCTTCTTGAAAAGCTCGGCACAATGCTGAGCCTCTGTGTACGTTTCCACCGCGCCGTATTTTGACTGCTCGGGGCCGAGGACAATTGCACGCGCTCCCGCGGCCTCAAGAACTGAAATGATTTCTTCGCGCCCGGTCTTGGCCAGGTGATCCGGAAAAAAGCCCCGGTTGCCAACAATGACTCCAAATGTCATCTTTCTTTCTGTTGCCATGATTCATGCTCCTTCAATTTGCCGCGTTAACCGTTGCGGCCCGGGCGAAAACGCAAACTGTAAAAAAGACCCAGTAACAACATCAAACCGCCCCACCAGACCGGGGCATGCAGATTAGCCAACACCACGTTTGCCAGCTGGTGCGTTGCCAACTCATACAGGCCGTAGCAGAAGATCATCGCACCGTAAACGGTGAGCAGGACCCCGATGAAAAACCAGATCGAAATATGGCCGGAATGCATACGACCTCCTTACCAGAAAATAACGTTGAGGGCTACGAACGCGATGATGGCGATCACGAGCCAGAAGTATTCGTTCTTGTAGAACGGCACCGGCTCTTCATCAGGCAGTGTTGTCGCGCCGTAGACAAGGCCATTCAGTTCCGCAAGCGTCTTCGGCTTGGTGACCAGACTTACGATCACGTTGACCAGGATGGCGATAATCACCGACCAGAGTGCGCGATACATGTTCTCCGCCATGTCCCTTGCATTCGGCGAAATCGCAACAAACCGCAGCGCCGATGGATCAGCCTTCACCCATCCCCACAGCCCGATCGAAGTGAGCGTGCCCATCAACAGTCCCCAGAATCCGCCTTCCTTTGTGGCGCGCTTCCAGAACATGCCAACCAGCACCACTCCGAGCAGCGGCGAGATGAAGAAGCTGAACAGCGCCTGCACGTAGTCCATAATGCCGGCCGCGCTCATCACCAGGTAGGCAGTGCCAATGGAAACGACGACACCGAGAATCGTGGCCCACCGTCCCACTGAGACATAGTGCTCATCCGGAGCATTTTTCTTGATCAGCGGCTGATAGATGTCGTACGTCCACACAGCCGAGAAGGCGCTCACGTTGCCCGCCATGCCGCTCATGAATCCGGCAATCAGCGCAGTGATACCCAGGCCAAGAAGGCCAGGCGAGCAATAACGAATCAGCATCAGCGGCAGCACCTCGTTGTAACTGTGCAGCCCCGATTCCGGCGTCGCCAGGTTCTGGCCCACAAGGTGCATCAAGCTACCGTCGGGATTTTGTAGAACCACGAGTCCAAGCAGGCCCGGCAGGATCACGATGAACGGAACGGCCATCTTGAAGAAGGATCCAATAATCGGAGCCATGCGTGCTGACCGCAGGTTGTGCGCAGAGAGAACGCGCTGCACGACGAGAAAGTCCGTTGTCCAGTAACCGAAGCTGATCGCGAATCCCAGTCCGAACACGATGCCGGTCCAGTGGATGCCCATCGGGTTATCGGTAAAGTGGCCCATGCTGCGCCACATGTGCGTGTAATCGCCGGGTGCGGTTGCGCCTGTGGCGATGTTGTGCGCGAGCTTGGCTTTGAATCCGCTCCAGCCGCCGGCCTCGATCAGGCCCAGGATCGGCACCAGCAGCGCGCCGCCCCAGATCAGCATGAACTGGAGAACTTCATTGAAGATTGCTGACCGCAAGCCGCCCAACGCAACATAAGCCGCCACTGCGAGCGACGAGACGATGATGGAGAAGTTCAAATCCCAGCCGAGAACGACCTTCATCACTTCGGCCATCGCGAACATATTCACGCCGCTCATCAGCACAGTCATGAACGCGAATGAAAACGCAGAGACGATACTGGCGCCCTGTCCGTAACGCAGTTTGAGGTAGCCCGGCACCGAGTGCGTTTTGCAAACGTAGTAGAACGGCATCATCACGATGCCCAGGAAGAGCATGGCGGGGATCGCGCCGACCCAGTACCAGTGCGCGGCGAGAATGCCGTACTGATATGCCGATCCAGCCCAGCCCATCAATTCCAGTGATCCGAGGTTGGCCGAGACAAAGCTCAAGCCTGCGATCCATGCCGTCATCTCGCGGCCGGCCATGAAGAATTCTTCGCTGGTGTTGGCCTGGCCCTTGAGGTAGAACCCAATCCAGATCACCATCACGAAATAGATAGCGATAATGGCGATGTCGAGGAAGCTCAGATGTGCGAGCGACGGCGCCGCGAGCGCCAGCAGCGCGGCGGGTGTTTGTGGCATTCCAACGGCGGTTAAACCTGGAACCAAAGCGAGCATTCAGTCACCTACGATCGGGTGAATACATCCGGTGTCGACGTGGACGTTCGCCCATAAGTAAATGGGTTTACTCCAAGGGTTGTCAAGCCTCCAGATAAAAATTCCGGGCCCAGGATGGCGGTGCGCCGCAGCTCGGCACGAAATTCGAATCGTCTGAAGGGGATACGTTTTCCGGCACGGAGTCTACCACAGTCAGCCGTAGGCACAACACATGCGAAAGGAGGGTCAATCCCTTATGCCGAAGCACCCGCAGTTTGCAGGAAAGCCGTAGTCTTGTTTTCGCCGCCCGGGAACAGTCGCGCATACTCAATGGGCGTACATTCCACCAGTTCGGCGGGGCGCTCATAGTGCCCTGGAATCCTTGCCGCAATCGACAGATCGGCGCCCCTGTTTACGAGCAGTTCGACGATTGGCAAACCGAAGTCGTTGAACTGCGTAGCTGCGTGGAAGATCGCAGTCTGCCCACCGACGCCGGAGGCATCGACCGTCGCGCGCGCATTGACGTCGGCCCCGTGATCGAGGAGGAGAATCACCGCAGAGAGATTCCCGAATTCCGCGGCCACGTGCAGCAGCGTTCCTCCCTGAAGCGTGAGGCAACGCCCGCCGCTCATTCCGCAATCCAGTTCTGCAAAGCGCCTGTTCACGAGTGCTGGATCGGCGACGATCAGCTCGACGAGATCATCCTGCCGCCCTCGCAACAATTCCAGCACGGCCGGCACGCTGTATTTGGTCTCGCCACCAGCCTTGAGCAGGATGTCGATACAGGCGCTCAGTCGTTCTACAGAACGCGCGTAACCCGCGATGAGGTAGTCGAGAGCAGTGCCTGGATAGGAATGGCCGCTCATCTCGTATCCATGATCGCGGCAGTTCGGATTCGCGCCGCGGTCGAGGAGCCATCGCAGAGATCTCGGCGCGAGCGATTCGCATGGCGCGAAGATGATTGGGAAGGAACCTCCCCACGCAGCGTTCACATTCGCGCCGTTGCGAACCAGCAGTTCCATCATCGGAACGCGATCATCCCTCAGAGCCGCTCGCATCAGCGGACCGTCGCCGCCCTGGTGTACGTCCGACCCGTTGTCGATCATCCACTGTGCCATCGCCAGCCGCACAGGCGCGGGCGGTTCCCACGGTACGCGGCACTCAGCCACCCAGGTGAGCGGGCCATTCTTGCCGTAGCCCATTGGAGCGCGATGAAGAGCTTGGTTCCGCGTCATCAGGAGCTTCACGCGATCGAGGTCGTTGCCGTCGATCGCCTCCTTCAGTTCGATGACATCCTTACCGAGGTTCACCTCGTCGACGTGCGCCTTCAGCCGTCGCCAGCTTGGAAAGCCGTACTTGCGCGCAATATTCAATTGCGCCTCAGTCAGCGACGCGACCTGACCGGCCTTCAGTAGGGCTTTTGCCTGGTCTTTGAGATGGCGAAGATTGGGGTGCTCGGGAAGTGAGCGAGGGGATTCGCTTGATCCGGTTGGCATGCAGCCTCCTTTCAATGTCACGCCCGGTGTCCGCGTTGCGGGCTGAAAGAAGGTTTGCTGGATTTGGGTACTTCGGGTGGGCTTAAAGCCCTTTCCGCGGACCGGATGCGTCCCCAACGCTGTCCGCAAGATTAGCAGAAAATCCGTAAGGTTCACATAAGCAATTCAGCCATGCGCGAACCCGCATTTCCTGCTTGTTTTTGCCGCGCCGGAACGATACCTTTGGATATGGGATTCCCCTTCCCCAATCCTCGTGTTTTCCGGCCTTTTGTCTCTCCGCGCCTTAGGCGGTGGTCTGTCCAATTCCATCCTCAACTCAAGGAGTCTTGCCGATGTACCCGACCGTCGATCCACTAGCTCCTACCGGAATTTCGCGCCGCAGCTTCTTCCGTTTCGCCGCCGGAGCCTCCGCGCTGGCCAGCCTGCCCATCCTCACCGAAGCCCATCTTGCATACGCCGATCGCCCCAAATTTGCCGACCCCAACAAGGGCATCCACATCGATGCCAACGAAAACCCCATGGGTCCGTCGCAGGGCGCGCGCCAGGCGATGATCGAGATCGTTCCGCGCGGCGGGCGCTACCTGTTCAACGGTGAAGAAGAGCTATCCGAGATCTTCGCCAAGCAGGAAGGCCTGAGCGCTGAGTCCGTTATTCCATTCGCCGGTTCCAGCGAACCGCTGCACTTCACTGTCCTCGCCTTCACCGGCAAAGACCGGCCGCTGGTCGTGGCCGATCCTGGTTACGAAGCGCCCATGTGGGCGGCCAAGGTAAGCGGCGCGCAGATCTTCAAGGTGCCGTTGGCCGATCCCAAGGGTGAAGCCAAGCACGACGTCAAGGCCATGCTGGCCGCCGCATCGAATCCCGGCGTGATCTACATTTGCAACCCCAACAACCCCACCGGAACCTGTACGCCACGCAGCGATATCGAATACGTCGTCGCCAATGCACCCAAGGACACAGTGATCCTGATCGACGAGGCATACATCCACCTCTGCGATGCGCCGCGCTCCATCGACTTCGTGAAGGAAGGCAAGAACGTCATCGTCCTCCGCACCTTCTCGAAGCTCTACGGCATGGCCGGCATCCGCATGGGATTCGCCATCGGCCGGCCCGATCTGCTGGCGAAGATCACTCCCTTCGGCGGAATGAATGCCCTGCCCATCACGGCCGTGGCTGCCGCAAAAGCCAGCCTGCTCGATCCGGATCTGGTTCCGACGCGCAAGAAGATCATTGCCGACACGCGCGTTGAGACCATCGCGTGGCTCAAGAGCCAGGGATATAGCTGCACGCCGTCAGAAAGCAATTGCTTCATGCTCGACGTGCGCAAACCCGGCAAGCAAGTACAGGCGGCCCTTGCGGCAAAGGACATGTACGTAGGCCGAATCTGGCCCGCATGGCCCGACAGCGTTCGTATCACCGTCGGTACCCCCGACGAAATGATGGCCTTCCGCAAGGACTTCACTGCAGTGATGAATGGCGGTACTGTGGGTTTTGCGGCACCGAAGCTCCCGCGCCGTTTGCAGGATCGCTCATTCACTCACATGTCGTAGTCGGTCGATCCAGCCAGGATGGGCCCCGCCAAAGCGCGGGGCTCTCATTTTTGTGTTCAGTTCGTCGCACACCCAGGATAGGTCACTTTCAATTGAGCTCGAAAATCACTGTGATTCGCGTGCAGATTTCCTGGCTCACACCATCAGCCACATAGGGAGCATATTGCCACTGCGAGACCGCGTCCTCCGCAGCCTTCGTCAGATACGGAGAAGGGCTCGCAAGCACATACATATCCCGTACCTTGCCGTCCGTCCCAATGATTGAATCGAGTAGCACTGCTCCTCTAAGACGGCTGGCTTTCGCCACTGCCGGGTATACGGGAACAGTCCTCTTAACCAGGCGTTGAACGGTGGCAATCGATGACTGAGATCCTTCCGATGCTGACTCCTTTGCGTCCGGAGCCGGCTTCAGTGCCGCATCATCACCCGCGATCAGGTCGATTTCGTCAAGAGAGAACGTAAACATCTTGCGAGCGCCATAGCTCCGGATGATCTCGCCTGCAACAATGCGATCCTGCGTCTTCATCAAACGGTCAAACTCGATGTACTCAGTATTTGAAATCCGTTGCGCGCGTAAGAGCGAATCCTGGAAGCAGTAGGCTCCTGCCCTCACATTCGGAACCGTCGGCCAGGTCCCATCCTTTTGTTTCCGCCAATTGACCTCAGCGCACGGCAGCTTGTTCTTCCCAACTACCCGCAGCTCATCGCTTTTAATGTCAGCTTTCTCAGGGCTGAGCTTTGAAATGTCCGGTACCGCGGAAACCAGCAACTCGCGCAGTTCTCGCTCAAGTGAGAGGATGCGGGCGCCCGAAGCCACAGACATCGTTCGACCGTCAGCGATGTGCCACTCTGTACGCATTCCACTGGGTCGCGTCCATGTGCTCCGATCGACATCCCGGGAGATCCACCAGTATTCGTAAGTACCCTGTTCGCCGGGATTTCCATTGAGGTCGAATAACTGGTATTTGCCCTTCAGATGCCAGGGCTTTAACTCGCCGCTGCGGAAGTCGTAGAACGGCTCAACCGCTGCGAGCATGTCGCGCGGGTCTTTTGGCAGTTTCGGGAGCGTGTTTGTCATTTCCTGCCCATAGGCAGAGACAGCCCCTAAGAGAGCGAGTATCAGATATGGGAAACGCATGGATTCCCGAAATCCTAGCACGCCTACAGCACTTGTTAAAACAATTAACCCATTCCCCAAGCAGCGGTACGGTGGGCTTCGTCACGCCGAAGCCTCCCCGGCGTCTGGATAAGGCTCCGTTCACGCACCTGTCGTAAAGCAGCTCTCAGGTCATCAATCGGTAGAAGCCCCGTCTCCAGACGGGGCTTTTTGCTGGTGCAAAAGGAGCGCTCTACCCTGAATCTGAAGGATTCTTCGCTCTCTTCATGCTTCTCCCCATAATCCCGGAAATCTCGGCGCTCACTGCTCCTTGCTCTTTGTCGCAACCACTTTCTCTTTGTGAACAAAATAAAAATACGCGCCAACGCTGAGGAAATTGACCATGACGGCAATAACGTTCCAAATAATCACCGGCCTCGAGACGATCAACAATCCGTAATAAACCCAGAGGACCTGAAAAACGCACATGATCGCGGCCATCCTTGGATTCATGCCCGCGCTTGATCGGCGTTTGAACATTGCAATCAAGTCCGGTACTGCGGCAAAGGTCGTTCCAAAGCCCGCCACAATCCCGACGATCTCCGACCGCTTGAATTCCGAGAATAGAATGCTCTGCGGATCAGCCGGTGTCAGGTCCTTGCATCCGCACAGGCAAATCGTGCTGCAGATAATGCCCCAAAAAACTATCCGGTTGGATCGGTGCATAAGATCGACCCTCGCAAAGACCGTCCCCGATACTAGTCACCCCATCCAGTCCGTTCAACTGTCGAAACTACCAGAGACTTGTTGAAACGACGACGGGCGAGACGTCGCCACTCAGAACCAAACTCGAATGCTCCACGATCAGTCTGCTGGAGTCCTCGTAAGTGTGAAGGTTTCATCACTGGTTTTGCCGTTTCTTATGTGATGAACGGTGCATGTGAGCGAGGCACCCATCCGGTGATAATGGAGCGAGACGCTGCCATCCTCCTCTGCAAACACCGCGTCGTTCTGAGAGTTTGAGAGAAGAGGCATTTTTATGCTGAGAGTCTTTTCTTCCCAACCCACAAGATTTGCGTTGAAGTGTTTCAGTTTTAAAACGGGCCGGTTTTCTTCCAGTTCAACCGCCCAAAATTCATAGAAGACCGGCTTGCCGCCTTGCACTATCCGGAAACTACCCACCATGCTGTCACCACTCACCGGCGACCAGTTCTCCTCTTGTACTTCCGAACCATTTTCACTCACCCATCTGCCTGACAAAAAAGCTAATGGCTTCAACGTTGAGTTGCGTACTTGTTGCCCGTGGCTCACCGATGCCACTACCAGAAATACTGCGAGCAAAACCGGCCGCCAAACCTTTGTCATTCGAGCATAGTAACCCAAACTGTCGACGGCTGATGACCGCGTTGATTACGACAAAATCTGTAGCCACGCCAATCGACTCGATCTCGCCTTTAGGTGCATTAGTGAGATCCCTGCAGACCAAATGCTGCACGAATCATTGCAAGGAAATGGACGATCCTGGGCTTCGCGTCTCCCGGACCGAGCGCTTCGAAAGGCACGTATCCCCGATAGCCGTGCTGATCGATGATGGCCTTGATTCTCGCGAGGTCGGTGGGCTCAGGCTTGCCGTTGCGGCCCACTTCCTCCTTGATCTGCCAGGAGACAGCGTAGGGTACGAGCTTCTCAATCTCAGCGTAAGGATCACCGGAACGAAGACTGCCAATGTCGAGAATCGAGGCGAACCACTCTGAATCTACCGCTTCAATGACCCGGATCGTCTCCGCCGCAGTCTTCAGGAAGTCGTTGTGCTGCTGCAGTCCGACGACAACGCCGTGTTCCTTGCCAAATGCCGCACACTGCTTGAAGTCCGAGACCATCCAGTCCAACGCCTGGTCGAACGTGTATCCCACGGGCCGCTCCGGGCCGGCAAATACGCGAATTACCGGCGCACCCAATTTGCTGGCCACCACAATCCAGTCCTTCACCATCTGCACATCGCGCTTGCGAGCAGCCTCGTCTGCCACGGCAAAGTTGTTTCGCACTCCGGTGCCGCTGATGGCAACGCCGTTCACAAAAGCCTTCCGCTTCAACGTGTAGATGTACTCATCGGTGGGTACATTGGGGTAACCGGGAAAGTAGTACCCAGTTGCATCGAGCGCGTCCACGCCATTCGTTGCACAGAAGTCCACGGCATCCGCCAGCGTCATTGTGCCCGCGAGGAGTGGCCCGTTAAACGAGAAGGCGTTGAGGCCGAGCTTGAGTTTTACGCCGGCCTCGCGAGAAATGGTGTCGCCGGCTGTGAGAGACGAACCCGGAACGGCAGCCATCGCTGCCAATCCAACAGAAGCGACAAGAAATCTGCGTCGATCGATCATGAGTCCGGATCATAACTGATGTGCTGATGGAAGGAACAGCACAAGTGTGTTCGCGATCCTTCACAAGAGTTTGTATCAGGGCATGACTTCAGTCATGCCGCAAGTTGCGCAGAATAGATTAGGGCTTCAGCCCCTGCGGGACGCTTTTTCGGCTCACGTGGCCTGAAAGCTGCTGGTCCCATACCGCCGCGTTGCCGCCATCCCGAACATGTCCACAGAGCGGCGATTCACCCCTCCCAACAATCGGCCCGTCACGAACCGCTTGCATCTGTCCCGTCGCTCCTCTAGCCTCGGGCGATTACGACTTAAGCGGAGACCCCAATGAAGACTCCTGTTCTCTCTTCGATTTGTCTTGCATGCATGTTGAACGCCGGTTCTCTCGTGATGCACGCGCAAACTCCCGGCGACTCCACTGACAGCACCTCACCCAGCTATGACATGAAAGCCCAGGCCCTGCTTGACCTGCAGGCCGTGAATAAAAAGTGTGTTGCGCTCGCCGAGGCGCTTCCGAGCGACAAGCTCACCTGGCGCCCTTCCCCGGACGCCCGATCCTTCGCTGAAGTGTTTCTGCACGTTGCTGGAGAGCGCTACGGAATCCTCGGCATGATGGGTGCGACCCCTCCCACAGGATTCAAAGCGAAGGAATTTGAAAAATCTACGACCGACAAAGATCGCATTGTCGAGGAACTGAATCAGTCATGGGATTTCGCGAACAAGGCGATTAATGGCATGAGCAACGCGGATTTCGCAAAGCTACTGCCAAAGCTCGGCCCGCAGGCAAACGAAGGCGACGTTGTTTACATCCTCGTTGCTGACGCGCACGAACACCTCGGCCAGCTCGTCGCCTACGCTCGCCAAAATGGCATTGTGCCCCCTTGGACTGTAGAGCAGCAGAAAAAAAAGGCGGCCGCCGCCGCGGCAGGCAAATAGTTGCGCGTGACTATACCTTCGCTTTGATTCAACCCCATAGGTGCTGGTCCGAAAATGAAATGCCGACCGCTCTCGTGAGCGGTCGGCATTTTGGTTGAAGCGATTTGTGAGGCGTGACTCTTGCTTAGAA
>CAVTVB010000015.1:0-19612 GCA_963738035.1 uncultured Acidobacteriaceae bacterium | reverse complement strand
ATCCGGCACCGGCTTTCGGCCAAACTGTCGCCTGCAAACCAGCGACGTCATCATCCATAAATAAAATCCACTCAATCACATGCCAACATCTGTGACCTCCACACCCCCTCGGGCATCACATAAGCTGAGAGCGAGGTGCAATGAGCGAACTTACAAAACCTCTTGAGGCCGGTGGGAACGCAGGACGGCCACGCGTGGTCATTGTGGGTGCAGGCTTTGCAGGCATCCACGCAGCCCGTGGGCTGCGGCACCTGCCCGTCGATGTAACGGTTCTCGATCGACGCAACCACCACACCTTTCAGCCGCTGCTCTACCAGGTTGCGCTTGCTGTTCTTTCCCCTGCCGATATCGCACAGCCCATTCGCACCATCCTGCGTCACCAGCAAAACACTGAAGTCCTCATGGACACGGTGAATGCCATCGACGTCCATGCACGTCGCGTAGGCCTCGCCTCCGGCGCGCAACTCTCCTACGATTATCTTGTCCTGGCCACTGGCGCCACGCACTCCTACTTCGGAAAAGACGCATGGGCAAAGGATGCTCCCGGCCTCAAGAGCATCGAGGATGCCACGGAGATCCGTCGCCGCGTCCTGCTGGCCTTCGAGTTAGCCGAGCGCCAGATGCAGGAGCACGGCTGGCATCCGCCGCTTAATTTTGTCGTCATCGGCGGCGGCCCTACCGGCGTGGAACTCGCTGGCGCCGTGAGCGATATCACGAAGCTCTACATGCGGCATGACTTCCGCCATATCGATCCATCCACGGCGCGTGTCCTGCTCTTCGATAGCGGTCCCCGCGTCCTTGCTGCCTACCCTGAGGACCTCTCCGCCAAAGCGGAGCGCGAACTCTTTCACCTCGGCGTTGAAGTTCACACCAAGAGCCATGTCACGAACGTCGGTCCCGGCTGGGTCGAAGTTAACGATCAACGGATCGACGCTGCCGTAATCCTCTGGGCTGCCGGCGTGCAGGCTTCGCCCCTCGGCAAGATGCTCGGCGCGCCCACTGACAAGCGCGGCTGCGTCATTGTCGACAGCAATCTCAATCCGCCGGGATTGCCGGAAGTCTTCGTGCTGGGCGACCTCGCCCACTTCGAGCAGGATGGGAAACAGGTGCCGGGCGTCGCGCAGCCCGCGTTGCAGATGGGCAACTTCGTCGGCAAAGCCATCGCAGCCGACCTCGCTCATCAGCGCCGTCCCGCCTTTCGCTATTTCGATAAGGGCGACATGGCTACGATCGGTCGCATGGCCGCCGTGGCTAATGTGCAGTGGCCCTTCAAGGCGCACCTCAGCGGACTTCCAGCCTGGCTCACATGGATGGTGGTCCACATCTACTTCCTCATCGGCTTCCGTAACCGTATCACTGTCTTTTCTCAGTGGATCTGGAATTACTTCTGGTTTACGCGGAGTGCAAGACTTATTACCGGCGACCAGAATCTCCCAGGCTGGCAAGATCAGCTCGATGCGGGCCCCGTTCCCGCCGAAGAAACTCGCACCGCCGAAGTGCGATGAAAACAGCTCCTAGCTCTTAGCTGTTATCCACTAGCTTCTGTTTCACTGATCGCAGCTAACCAGGCCATTGCATTTTCTGATAGCTGGTGAGTCCAACGACGAGTCCCAAGTGCCAGGATCCGCACTGGGAAGCTAACAGCTAGCAGCTGCCTAATCAAGTAAACTGATAAGAGATATGCTCGATCTGGGATTTGTCCGGGGCAACCTGGAAGTAGTTGAAGAAAAACTGCGTGCCCGCGGCGCCGATCCTACCGCGCTGCTGGGCAATTTTCGGCATTTGGACCAGACTCGCCGCGAAGCCATCACGGCTTCAGAACAACTGAAAGCCCGCCGCAACGAACTCAGTCAGCAGGTCGCCACACTCAAGCAGGAAGGCAAGGATGCCACCGCCGTGATGGACGAGACACGTGCGCTCAAGGACAAGCTCGACGAACTCGACAAGTCCGCCACCGCGCTGGACGAGCAGATGCGCCTCTCTCTGGCCGGGATCGCCAATCTCACCCGCGACGAAGTCCCCGTCGGCAAGTCCGAAGAGGACAACGTCACCGTAAAGACCTGGGGCGAAAAGCCGCAATTCGATTTCACGCCGAAGCCCCACTGGGAGCTAGGCGAACAGCTCGGCATCCTTGACCTCGAACGTGCAGCCAAGCTCAGCGGTGCACGCTTCGCCGTCTACATGGGCGCCGGCGCCCGCCTCGAACGCGCTCTCATCAGCTTCATGCTCGATACGCACACCCAGAAGCACGGCTACACCGAGGTGTTGCCGCCATTCATGGTCAATTCCAAAAGCCTCTTCGGCACCGGCCAGTTGCCTAAGTTCGCCGAAGACCTCTTCCGCTGCTCCGATGCTGACGCCGAGGCTGTCGCTCGCGGCGAGTTCAAAGACAACGACCACTGGCTGATTCCCACTGCGGAAGTCCCCGTCACCAATCTCTATCGTGATGAAATCCTCGACGAGACTCGCCTGCCCATCCGCCTGACCGCCTATACGCCCTGCTTCCGCGCCGAGGCCGGAGCGGCGGGCAAGGACACGCGCGGCATCATTCGCCAGCATCAATTTCAAAAAGTCGAGCTGGTCAAGTTCACGCGCCCCGACCAATCCGACGCCGAGCACGAGCGACTGACGCGTGACGCCGAAGAAATTCTCGAAGCCCTCAAGCTTCCCTATCGCCGCGTCCTGCTCTGCACTGCGGACACTGGGTTCTCTTCCGCCAAGACCTTCGATCTCGAAGTCTGGCTTCCGGGTCAGCAGCTTTATCGCGAAATCTCCTCCTGCTCCAACTTTGAATCCTTCCAGGCTCGGCGAGCCAACATCCGCTTCAAGCCCACCGCCAAGGGCAAGAACGAATTCGTGCACACGCTTAACGGCAGCGGTCTGGCTGTTGGCCGCACCTGGCTCGCGATTCTAGAAAACTATCAACAGGCGGATGGCTCCATTGCCATCCCCGAGGCGCTGCGCCCTTATATGGGCGGCCTCGATCGAATTACTGCACAGGAGCAGAAATGAACAAGCTCCTCAAGAACTATTTCTACTGGACCTATCCGCGCGGCAACGTTCACTACGACGTCATGGTGACATTGATTCTGCTCTTCATCTTCGTCACACCGCAATTTTGGGATTTCGGCGACAAGCCATCGCGCGTGCCTGGTCCACAGCATCCGATCCAGGTAGTCAGCGACGGACCCCGTGGGATTATTGTCACCGTGAATGCCGAGGACCTTTCCGTACCTGACACGGATACCGTCAGCGAAGTTCGCAAACGGCTGCGCAAGGCCATTGAGCCGGTCACCGGGGACGCCGTCTCCGTAACCCGCTGGGAAACGGCACTCGACGCCCAGGGCAATCGAATCTGGAAAATCTGGGCACGGCGCTAGACCGCATGCATGTTCAAGGCATCTATCCGTCCAATAGGAAAAGGAAGGTTATGCTCCTGAGAAAGAAAACCTTGTTGACAGCGTTGCTTGCGTTTGCCTTCGCGCTCGTTACCCGGAACGTTGTTGCACAGGATCTGAATTCGGTTCTGGCCAAGCTCGACGCCGCCGCACCAAACTTCCACTCCACCTCCGCCGACTTCCAGTTTGACTCCTACCAGACCGATCCGGTTCCCGACAAACAAGTGCAGAAGGGCACGGTATATTACGCGCGGCGAGGTTCAGACTTCCAGATGGCGGCGCACATCGATCAGGAGAACGACAAGCCGGTTCCCAAGATCTACACGTTTTCAAAAGGCGTTTTCCGCTTGTATGAGAAACTTCCCGACCAGGTTACAACCTACAAGAATGACAAGCTCGGCGGCTATCTTCTGCTTGGCTTTGGCGCCAGCGGCAAAGAGCTTTCGGAAAAATGGGAAATCACCTACGGTGGCTCGGAGACATTGGACGGCGTTAAGACTGAAAAGTTGGAACTGGTACCCAAAGACCCCGCAGTTCGGAAGAATCTTCTGAAGGTGACGGTGTGGATGGATACGGAGCACGGCGTCAGCCTGAAGCAAGTATTCGACCAGGGACAGGGCCAGTCGCGCGTCTCGGTCTATTTCAACTTCAAGTTCAATCAGCCCCTACCCTCTGACGCTTTCACTTTTAAGACCGACAGCAAAACCCAATACGTCAACCGGTAGAGCGCAATTCCGCCCAGCACAAACAACATGGGAAAGCACTCCAGCGTATATCGCGCCTCGGGCGCCTCCACCGTCAGCAGCAATGCGCTGCGCAGTACCATGTACGCCAGCATCCACGGCCACATTCGTGGCCGCATACAGAGCCCGGCAATTCCCAGTAGCAGATAGAACGCGTTTAAGCCCGCGTAGAACCAGCTGAATCGCGTCTCCGCGTGGTGATGCTGGTACTCCCACCAGTCCAGATCGATGGGGAGATTCTCGACGCGCGGCCGCAGCCACATGTCAGCAACGCGCGCCATCGGCAGCAGCACGTGCGAACGCACAGGATGGGTCGCATACCTTTCCGCCGCCAGCTTTGCGAAGCGCGCGTCGATCTCTGGCGTCAGGCTTTGGCCGTTGTTGTTGTAGTCATCCGCCAGCGCCGCAGTCTGAGCATACTGCTCCGGCGAATCGAACGCGCGGCTCGGCAACTTCGAAATATCGAGCGTATCCCCGGGCACGTTCCAGTACACCTGGTAGGTCGAAACAAAATCCACGCACCACGTCTTCACCCAGCTCACCCAGCCTGCCTGAGTTGACTCTCCCGGATCGGTTGCATAGCGAGGGGCCAGCGGTTCGAAAACATGGAAGGTACTCCAGTTGCGCCAGGTCCACGCAGCAAACGGCATTACTGCCAGTAGCACACAAACCACCAACAACCTCGCAGCTCCGCCTCGGATATTGACGCGCTGCTTCTGCCGCATCAGCGCCATCAGAAGCACTGGAGCAAACGCGAGGCCTACCAACGCTCCATCCGGGCGCAGCAGCGCCGCAAACGTCACCGCAAACGTAAATCCCAAAGCCGGCGACCACTCCGGCTTCTCTTGAAACTTCGCAGCACACCACATCGCCAACGCGATCGCAAAAAGTGTGGGCCCCTCGGTGAGCGGATTCGCCGCATATATCGCCGTAAACGGGCAAAGCAGTGCCAACCACAATGTGCAATAGGCAGCACCTCGGCTCAACCGTTCCGGCGCCACACGCCGCGCAAAGTCCGCCAGAAGCAGGCACGCGATCAGGTCCAGTACAATTTGTACGCAGGCGGCCGAAGCATAATTCTCAATTCCAAACAACTTGAAGCACGCCGCAAGAAAAATCGGGTAACCTGGCAGCCGAATCAGCGTCGGATATGTTTCTCCTGTGCCCACCGTCAGGGCATAGCGTCCGGAAAGCATCAGGTTCTTGGCGATGCCTCCATAGATAAGCGCGTCGCCGGTGACCTCGTAGAATTTCTTCAGCATCCAAACACGAAGCAGTGCTCCGGTCAGAAGAGCAAGCAGAACCCACAAACCAGTGCGCAGCCGGGCCGTTGCCCTAAGCGTCTCCGTCGATTGACTCAGGGGTTCAGCTTCCATACGATTCGTACTGTATACCTTAAAAACGGCAATGCTCGATAAACAGATATTTTTCGATCCTCAGCGCACACGATGGAAGCGCCTTCGCCGCATACTCGATATCGCGGCCGTCCTCTCCTCGCTCGTGCTTGCCGGGTTTATCTTCAATGTACTCCGTAACCAGCCACTACCGGAGTTGTTGCTGCCCACGCAAAAGCACACCTATAAGGGGCTGCAAAACAGGGTTTCTGCAGCACGCGGCCAGAAGCCGGCTCATCCCGCGCACCGCAAGACTGACCGCAAGCCCTCTGAGATCCCCTTCAATACCGGCGAAGGATTGCGTGCTGCCTACTACATCCCGGAAGACGCGGCCAGCTACTCGTCCCTCAAGGAACACGTTCACCAGATCGACCTCCTTTTCCCGCAATGGCTGCACTTTGACGCGCCATCGCTCGAACTCAAGGGAACAACCTCGGATGGCCATGAATTCCCCATCTTTCAGGGTGGTGTAATTCACGACCCTGATGAAAATAACAAGGTCAAGCGCGTCGTCCAGCAGGCGCACGAAGATACTGAAATCTTTCCCCACCTAAACAACTTCAACGCCCACACCCAGAGCTTCGACCCCGTCATGGGTGAGGTAATCAAGAATCCTGCCAACCGCAACCAGATTCGTCAGGAAATTCTGCGGCTCCTCACGGCCTTTCCCGGATACCATGGCCTTTCGTTCGACATTGAAAACCTGAATGACGATGCCCGTCCCGCATACCTGGCCCTGATCCAGGAAATCTACTCCGACCTGCACGCGCGTCATCTTCATCTTTACGTCAACGTCGCGGCATCCACCAGTTCTGAAGATTTGAAAGCAATCTCAGAAAATTCCGATGGCGTAGTGCTGATGAACTACGACGAGCATGAAGTGGAATCGCAGCCTGGTCCCATCGCCAGCCAGAACTGGTTCGTTGAAAACCTCACACGCGTCCTCAAGTCCAAATCCGTGCCCCTCGACAAGCTCATCTGCGCGGTGGGCAACTACGGCTACGACTGGGAGATGTCGATTCCCGATCCCAAGGCCCGGGATCCCAAGCAGCGCAAGCCACGCGTCGTCGATACCGAAGTCATGGACCACGTCTCTGATGTGTGGCAGCGCGCCAGCGACGCCGATGCCGACCTCGATCTCGATTACGACTCGCTCAATCCTCACTATGAGTACATCGACGAAGATACCCACACCCGTCACGTCGTCTGGTTCCTCGATGGCGTCACTCTTCTGAACGAAATGCGCGCCGCACGCGGTCTCGGCCTTCAAACTTTCGCCTTGTGGCGTCTGGGCTCTGAAGACCGCGCCATGTGGAACGTGTGGGACAAACCAAGCAATCCTGCTTCTCTCGACGCTCTCGGCTCGCTCCAGCCCGGCCACGACGTGGACACCCAGGGCTCCGGCGACATACTTCGCGTTACCGGATTGCCGAAAACCGGCAAGCGTACCGTCACCGTGGACACCGATGAAATAGATCCGCGAAAAAGGCTCATCATCGACGAGCACATGGATGTGTTTCCGCACACCTATACGGTGGAGTACTACGGCTACCACCCCGACCAGGTCGCCATCTCCTTCGATGATGGTCCCGATCCCAAGTGGACTCCCAAAATCCTCGACATTCTCAAAGAGAAGAATGTTAAGGGTGCGTTCATGATGATCGGCGCGGAAGCTCAAGAGAACATCGGCCTCATGCAACGTGTCCAGCGCGAAGGCCACGAAATTGGCAACCACACTTACTTCCATCCAGATATCAGCGAAATCCCACTCGATCGACTTGACCTTGAAATTAAGCTGACCGAACGGCTCTTCGCCAGTAAACTCGGCGTGCAGCCTCTCTATTTCCGTCCCCCCTACGACATCGACGAAGAGCCTGAAACCGACGACCAAGCTGCACCCGTCGTGCGCGTGCAACAACTCGGACTAACGGTGGTCGGGAACAAGATTGACACCAACGACTGGGATGAACGCAATCCAAAAACTCGTGAAGAGATCACACAATTTGTGCTCGACCAGCTGAACACGATGAAAACCAAGCCGCAGTTTCGCGGCTCCGTTATCCTGATGCACGATGGCGGCGGTGATCGCTCCGTCACTGTTGCAACTCTTCCATACCTCATCGACACTTTGCGCTCAAAGGGCTACGCGATCGTTCCGGTCTCGTCGTTGATGGGCATGACCACCGCGCAGGTGATGCCGCCGCTTACATTCAGACAATATCTCCGCGCGATCCCGGACTCCATCGCTTTCTCTGCGCTCTCCATCATTGGCCGATTTATTGTTCTCGTCTTCTTCGTTGGCGACGTGCTGATGAGCGCGCGTCTCATCATCGTCGGAATTTTCGCCGTCATCGATCGTCTCCGTCGCCCGCACCGGCAGGCCTCGCCTGGATTTAATCCCCGCGTCGCAGTGCTCATCCCGGCCTACAACGAAGAGAAGGTCATCGTTCGCACTATCCGATCCGTGCTCAACTCTGACTACGCGAATCTGCACGTAGTCGTCATCGATGACGGATCGAAAGACCGCACCTTCGAAGTTGCGCGCGAAGCCTACGTGAAGGACATCGCCGCCGGCCGCGTGCAGGTGCTCACCAAGCCCAACGGCGGAAAAGCCGCTGCCCTCAATTACGCCCTCGAACGCATCGACGAGGAGTTCTACGTCGGGATCGATGCCGACACTGTCATCGCCATGGATGCGGTCTCAAAACTGATTCCGCACTTCGAAGACGAACGTGTCGGCGCGGTCGCCGGAAACGCCAAAGTTGGCAATCGCGTAAATCTGTGGACACGTTGGCAGGCGCTTGAATACATCACCAGCCAGAACTTCGAGCGGCGTGCACTTGATCTCTTCAACGTGGTCATGGTCGTACCCGGTGCGATCGGTGCATGGCGCACAGCAGCGGCAAAAGCAGCAGGGGGATACCCGGTCAACACCGTCGCCGAAGATGCCGACCTGACCATGAACCTCCTCGAGCAGAAGTACAAGGTCGTCTACGAAGATCGCGCACTCGCGTTCACTGAGGCTCCCATTGATGCGCGCGGCCTCATGCGCCAGCGCTTCCGCTGGTCCTTCGGAATTCTGCAGGCGGTCTGGAAGCACCGCATGGCTTTTGTACGCAATAAGGCGATGGGGCTTTTTGCGCTCCCCAACATCCTCATCTTCCAGATGTTTCTGCCTCTCGTTTCGCCGTTCATCGACTTGATGTTCCTGGCGGGCCTGGTGCACTACCTCGTGGATCGACACTACCACCCTGAAGCAGCTTCCGCCGCGAGCCTTGAAAAACTTCTCGCCTACTTCGGCGCATTTCTGCTCATCGACTTTGTGACCTCAACCATCGCCTTCAGCCTCGAGCGACGCCACCCCGCCAACAAGGGCGACGGATGGCTGCTGTTCCATATTTGGCTGCAGCGCTTCGCTTATCGGCAGGTGTTCTCCATCGTTCTGGCCAAAACGCTCAAGCGAGCCATCGACGGCAAACCCTTCAATTGGGACAAACTCGAGCGCACCGCAAAGATGAGTAAACAAACCGAAGCTCTGACGATGTGAACCGTCGCCAAAAGAACGTGGTGAGCCCGAAGCGCCGCAAACGGCTAATCACTGTCTTTCATGGAGAATGATTGGGAAACCGCTACTACACTGGCCCCATCACAGACCACTTCGATGGCAAGCTGTTCTACCACACCGGCTTACCTTCAACGGACAAGAGTCTCATCGATCTCCTTCGCTGGCAGTTCTTCGGCACGCGTTCCAAATGGCCAAAGGCGGTTCCCGCGCGCTCCGGTATTAAACCAGACAGCGTAGTCGATGGTCTCCGCATCACCGCGATCGGCCACGCTTCACTGCTGATCCAAACCGCCGGGATCAACATTCTTGTCGATCCCGTCTGGTCCGACCGTGCGAGCCCCTTTCGCCGAATCGGTCCGCGTCGCTGCAATGCGCCCGCGGTGGCTCTCGAAGACTTGCCCCCGATTCACGCCGTCCTCGTCTCCCACAACCACTACGATCACATGGACACCGCCACCATCGCTACGCTCTGGCGCATTCACAAACCCGCTGTCATTTCGCCCCTCGGCAACGACGCCGTGATCGGGAAAGATGTGCCGGATGTACAAGTTCAAACCGGCGACTGGTGGCAAAGCTTCACCCTTTCTGAACAGGTGCGCGTCACCCTTGTCCCGGCCTATCACTGGTCTGCCCGCAATCTCGGCGATCGAAGATTCGCTCTGTGGTGCGGCTTTGTGCTGGATACACCAGCAGGCAGAATTTATTGCGCCGGAGACACAGCCTGGCAGGATGGAAAAATCTTCGCCGAAATTCGTGAACGCCTGGGCGCACCGCTGGTGGCTATTCTGCCTATTGGCGCCTACGAGCCGCGCTGGTTTATGAAATCGCAGCACGCCGACCCCACAGAAGCAGTGCAAATCGCCATCGATATTGGCGCACGGCATCTCCTCGGAGTCCACTGGGCCACCTTCCAACTCACAGACGAGCCCTATGAAGAACCGGCCCAATTGCTGGACAAAACCATGCGCGAACGCAAACCCGCCAACCTGACAGCCCGGGCTCTCCGCCCCGGCGACATTTGGGACAAGATCAACATTGGATAGAGCCGTAATATTTCAAGTAATTAAACGCGGTTTGTTATCTTGAGCGACCGAAGGGAGTCGAAGGATTCGCAGTGTCTATTTTATTGCAACCAATCAGTTGCACATTTCTCACACTCAAACGGCCCTTCGCAAATCCGATGCCAGCAACCGATGAAACAGGTGCTCGCCGCCTTCTCGTCTCACCGACAACCGCCCCGCACCGTAGGCCCGCGATCCCAACCCTCGCTGCACCGACTCGCAAATATCCACATCCTCATCCTGGATCCGATCGCTCACCGCTACGCTTTCCGTATTCGCCGCACGCGCACGATCGCTCACATCCGCGAAGAAGAAATCAAACTGCACCATGCACCGATCAGTCCCCAGTGGAAACACCAGGTTCGTATCCATCACACCTTCATAAAGGTTGATCATGAAATTCGGATACAGCCAGTAGTAATAGGCCCGATCCCCTGTGCGCGTCGCGGCAAACGATTCGTGCTCCTGCGAACTCACCATCGGACTCGACTGCAGCGAATAGCGTGCGCCGTTTTCTATCGTGTATTCCTTGTAATCGAGCACGCTGTTCAGTCCCTTGTGCAGGTGCGGCACGTGATACCCACCGTCAAGATAGTTGTCTACGTAAACTTTCCAGTTGCAGGCCAGCGTATATGTCTTCCGCGCAAAAAAACTGAGATTGCCAATCGCCAACGGCGCAACGCGTGCAGGCAAGTCGCCAAGAAACGTCGTCAACTCTGGCGCACTTGCATCAAGCGTTACAAAAATAAACTGTTCCCATGCTGCGACACGCACTGGAACCAGCCCATTGGCTGCGCGATCGAAATTGCACACTCCCGTAAATTCCGGTGCCCCCTTCAACGCTCCGTCCAGTCCGTAGGTCCAGCCATGATACGGACATCGCAAATTCTGCACCGTTCCGCAAGGCATGTTTGCCACTGCCGCCGCATGATGCCGGCAGACGTTGTAGAAGCCACGCAACTGGGCATCCACCCCGCGAACGATCACCAGCGGCTCGCCCGCAATCTCCACGGTGAAGAACTGTCCCTCCGCCGCCACCTGGTCCAGCCGGCCCACCGCGATCCAGTTGCGTCCGAACACCTGCTCGCGTTCCGCCTGCTCAATCCGCGTGTCCAGATACCACGGCGCCGGAATCGTGAAGGCCTCTTCCAATGGCGCACCAGCGTCATATAGATCCAGCAGTTCCGCAAGAGTTTTGCTCATGCAGTATTCCTTTCAGAGCGATCGTGCGCCTGCACTCGACTACTTGAACGATAGATTGCAATGCCGGCGCCAAGCAGGACAAGCGTCATGATGACGACTTTGAGAAATGTCGCCCTCGGATGCGCGTCGTCCTCCGCGGGAAAAAGCGAAAGCACAATCGTGCACGCCGTCGAGAGCAATCCGACACACGCCAGAGGGATAATGGTCCGCTTGCCCCCGGGCAACCGAAACGCTTCCGCTGGCAATGGCTGTACCTGCAGCCGAATTGCCGACGCGAACAGAAACAGGTAAGGAATGAAGTACGTGATGACTGCCATGCTCACGAGCATGTCGTAGGCACCGCGAATGGTCGTGCCGGCTTGTCCCAGCAGCCCGAAGAGAATTCCCGCCGCACCGTACGAAATGATCGCAACATGCGGCGTGCCAAATCGCGGATGAATCCTTCCGAATGCCTCAGGAAGATAGCGATGAACGCCCGCCACAAACGGCAGACGCGCAGTCGACGACAGATAAGCGCTGGCCGCGCCTATGTTGCTCACAGCCACCAGCGCCGCGATCGGCACCACCAGGATACCCATCCCTACTCGCCGCGCGAGAAAATCAACCGCCGTCATGAAACCGCCCAGGCCACTGATCCTGTCTACCGGCAGGGCAACCAGCATCGACAAAGTTCCCGCAATATATCCAAACCCCAGAATCAAGCCCGCAACAAACAGTGACCGCGGAATCACCCGTCGCGGTTCGCGAATCTCATCCCCCATGAACGACCCGGCCTCACATCCTCCAAATGCAAAGAAGATGGTCGAAAGAAAAATCAGATTCTTCATACCCGGCCGCGGCACCATTGCACCAAGCGTGAAATGCGTTGCGGAACCAAATCGAACGAAGGAAAAGAGACCGAGGGCGATGAGAACGACGGCGGGAATCATGCCGCCAATGGCGCCAAGATTGTTAAGCCACTTGCCAGTGGCCAATCCCACAACGTTCAGAGCTGTGATAAGCGTCAGCATGACGACAGTGAAGACCAGAAAGTAAAGCTGCGACTCCGCAAGCTGCTGCATCGGAGCACCAAGGTAGAGCAAACTGCTCGCCGCAAAGAAGAGCACCGATGGAAAATACGGCAAGTTGCTCATCCAGTAAGTCCACGCCGAAATAAATGCAGGAAACGGTCCGAATGCCTCGCGCGTCCAGACATACAGACCTCCCTCAGCGGGGTACCGCGACGAGAGATCCAGGACACAGGCGGCCAGCGGAACAAAAAAGCCCATCAGCGCAGTCAACCACACCACAATCGCTGAAGGCCCGCTGGCGGCGGCGGTCGCGATCCACCGCAGGCTCAATCCCGAAGCTACGTAGAACAGGATGAGATCGCGGAATCCAAGCGCACGCTTCAGTTTTGCCGTAGCCAAGAGTGACCTCTCTGGTTCGCCCTGAGGAAGCTTGCTCCCCAGAATAACCGCCGAGGCTACCATCTTCTAATTTGTTGAGGATTCGCTCGCTCGTTGCGGGATCAGCACCGGAATTCCATCCACAATTGGATACGTGCGAGCGCAGCCGGAGCATACCACGGTCGCCTCTTCGAAATTCAAGCGCGCGTAGCACACCGGGCAAACGACATCGTCCGCCCACTGCTTCAGCTTGTTCAGATTCGCATCTCTGAATTGGTCTTCCATCGAAATGCGCTAGTGAACCGTCGCGTCGGTAGCGCCCTTTTCAGCATCTCCCGATTTGCGCTGCGGCCTGCGCATGAACTCCTGCTCGATGCGCTCGTTCGTTCCCGCATGAGCAAATTCGTAGGCCACGCGAATGCCGTTGTAAATGGCGCGATCGTTTGACGACCCGTGACCGATGACGCAAACACCACGCACACCCAGCAGCTGGGCCCCGCCGTACTCGCGATAATCCAGCCGGCGACGAAAATCGTTGAACGCCTGGCGCGACAGCAGTGCGCCGACCTTCGCGGTAACTGTCCTAGTTAGCGATTCGCGCAGCACATCGCGCACAAAGCGCCCCACGCCCTCGCTCGTCTTCAGCGCCACATTGCCCACAAACCCGTCGCAGACAATTACGTCTGCCTGACCGCTGAAAATGTCTCGCCCTTCCACGTTGCCAATGAACTTGATCGGCAGCGCCTTCAGCAGCGGGAATGCCTCGCGGGTCAGGTCGTTGCCCTTGCTCTCTTCCTCGCCAATCGAGAGCAAGCCCACGCGCGGATGGGCAATCTTCAGCACGCTGCGTGCGTACATCTCGCCCATAACTGCGAATTGTTCCAGGTTGTGCGCCTTGCAATCCACGTTGGCGCCAACGTCGAGCAGCACACAGGGATTGCCCGTTGAACTCGGCATTGGAGTGGCCAGTGCCGGCCGGTCAACGCCCGGCAGTGCGCCCAGCACCATCTTGGCCGTGGCCATGGCTGCACCGGTATTGCCCGCCGTCACAAAGCCCTTGGCTTTGCCCTCGCGCACCAGCTTCAGTCCAACGCGCATCGAGCTGTCGCGCTTACTGCGGACGGCATTCGCCGCCTTCTCCTCCATGCCAATTCGTTCGGAGGCATGGTGGATAACGATGGGCAGCTCCTCGTTTTCGAGGTGCTCGTCCAGCAGATCGCGAAGCTCTGAAGATGGTCCTACGAGGTGTACCCGGACCGGGAGCTCCCGACAAGCCATGATGGCGCCCTTGATCTCGGGCTCGGGTGCTTTGTCGGAACCGACTGCGTCAAGAACGATGTCGACGAGCATGCTGCGTCACCGTGAACTCGGCTAATGATGCGTAAACGCCGGAAATACTGACGGGGCCGTTCCCTTGGGACGACCCCGCAGTCTTAAGCACTTGAATCATTGCATATTCCGGCCGGTTCGGTAGGAACGCCGGTTTACTTCGCGGCTTCCTTGGTCTCCAGCACCGCGCGGCCTTTGTACTCTCCGCACTTGGCGCAGGCGCGATGGGGAAGCTTCTTCTCATGGCAGTTCGGGCACTCCGACAAGCCGGTCGAGGTGAGGAAGTCGTGGGAACGGCGAAGAGCAGTACGGCGCGTCGAATGGCGCCTTTTCGGATTCGGCATGATGCAATTCCTTTCGTGTTCTCACCGCTCCCGGACCGCACGAGTCCAGACTGCCTTTCGGCGACGGCGGAACACCTGAACATTAATGTTTTGAGGACTTTATCTGGCTGCGTAACCCGGAAAGCGCCTCCCAGCGGGGGTCGGATAGACCCTCATCGCAGGAGCAATCCTGGCTATTGCGGTTCTGACCGCAGCGCGGGCAAAGTCCTTTGCAGTCAGGCTTGCACAGCGTTCTGACCGGCAGAGACAAAAGCACCTGCTCGCGCAGCACATCCTCAAGCAAAAGACTGTCTCTCTGATAATAACCGATTTCCGTCTCGGGCGCTGTTATCGACCGTTCCGTAGGCTCGGAGTCGGCCACCACGGGCCGGAAAATCAGGTCAAAGTCCGACTCAATTGGGATTTCCACAGGTTCCACACACCTGGCGCACGGCACCTCAAACTTGCCGGAAAACTTCCCCCGCAGGCGAATATCGGCAACGATGTCCTTCGGGCCGCGGTGTTCGTGGAGGACCTCAGCCAGCCCCGAAGTAGCCAGATTCCCGATCTGCTTCGCTTCGTCGCCCAAATCCACCTGGCCCGGCGCCAGCGCCAGATCAAATTCGATCGGCTCTCGCTCCAGCTCAACAACTTTGAATTCCATAGATTTCAGCCTAAGGCGCAGCGCTGTGCACGTCAATGATGGCTCAAGATGCTCGAGGGCAGCTTCTACTGCTGCTGAAAAGAGCTGGCAAGCTTCGCCCGAATCTCGCCAATCTGCTGCGCATGCCGCGCCGGATGGGCTGCGATCATTATCAGCGTCTCTGCACACGTCACCGGCCCCTCGATCAGCATGTGATCCGTCATCATGCAACGCAAATCGCCGGTGCAATTCTGAACCCAGCGCACCACCTCGGCCCGGGTTGCATCAAATGCCGCCAAGGCCTCTTGAAGCGTCGCGTATCGCCCATGCGGATGCGCCTGTCCCGGCGCTTCGATCCGACCCGTGCGATCGGAAGCGAGCCCAGCGATCTTTGCTTCGCGCCGCCACTTCTCGAATGGCTGATCTGCAACTGTTGATGCCTCCAATCGCGTCAGCAGATATATCTCTGTAACAGCCACATGCTCAACGCAGTCAAGAATGGACCACCCGCCAGACGGAGCCTTGCGTGCTGCTATCGCATCATCGACGCCTGCAAGAGCCTCGCCCAGCGCGTCGGGGCCAGTTTGCAGCTTCCGTAGAACGTCGAGTTTTTCCGCCTCATCCATCTTGACCAGACCCTTTTGCCGAAACAGCTATTCTGGTTGCGAGCTACGACCCCAGTCAACTGCGAGGGGAGCATGCAGATTCGCGATGCTGTTGAGGCGGACTTCGAAGCGATCACCGCTAAATATAACGACGTCCTCACCAACTCAACTGCCATCTACAACGACCGCCCCGCCACCGTTGAAGATCGCATCGCCTGGTGGCGCACGCGCCTCGAGCAGCACTTTCCGGTCCTCGTCGCAATGGAGGGCGAGCGTGTCTGCGGATTCGGCAGTTACGGCGACTTCCGTTCCTGGCCCGGCTATCGGTACACCGTCGAAGGCACAGTCCATGTCGCGTCAGGCCAGCGCGGCCACGGCGTTGGCCCGCTTCTGCTCAAAGCGCTCATCGTGCAAGCCAGGCAGGACGGCAAGCACTCCATGATCGCCGGTGTCGACTCTGAAAACACTGCCTCCCTTCGCTTTCTTGAGCGCTTCGGATTCGAGCGCGTGGGCCACCTTCGCGAGGTCGGCTACAAGTTTGACCGATTCCTCGATCTCGTCCTTTTGCAATACCGGATTACGCCGCGAGTTGTTCCGGATTAGGACACGCTCAACAGACGCGCGAAACTTCGTTGCGCAAAATGTTTGGAGGAACGATGCTGTCGACAATTGAGGAACTGATCCGGCACAAGTGGTGGGCCAACAGCGGCATGATGCGCGCAGTCGAGCAACATCCTCCCGCTGCAGAGGACGAAGAATTGCGCAAGATGCTTCACCACATTCTCGTCTCCAACCGCTTCTGGCTTTTCGCGATCCTTGGGCGCCCATTTGATCGTAAAGATGAGATGCAGGTTCCCGCTAATCTCGCCGGTGTTGTCGAACGATTCAAAGAGACCGAACGGCTCGAAGCAGACTGGCTGTCAAAAGTGAGCGAGCCGGACCTTGAACGTACCCTGGAAACGCGCTCCTCTCGGCTCGGGATCGATGTCTCGGTCAGACAGGCGCTTCTGCAGATCTGCATGCACACCCAAGGGCATCGCTCTCAATGCGCAACGCGTTTGCGCGCCCTCGGTGGCACTCCGCCTGGCGTGGACTACGTTTTGTGGATCAAAGAGCAAAACAGCTAGTCCTGCCTCACCAACCGGGGCTAATCTACCCTCAACATATGCGCGTAAACTTATCATAATGCTTGACTTATATAGATGGATCTGATATAATACTAAAGTGCCTCCAGCCACGGAACCTCACCTGGAGACCACATAAAGGAGAATCCCATGAATCAGAACGAAACGGCCATAGGCCGCTTCTTCCAGTTGTATGTGCAGAAGAGCAGCGCTGACAACTTTCCCGCACTTGTGTCGCAGTTTGCCGACCCATTTTTCTCCGCCGATCCCCATGGAACACATTGCGTGCGCGTCGACGATTTTGCGGCCGCATTGCCAAAGCGGAAGCTACTCTTCGATCGGCTCGGCTGCAAGCCCGCGGTTTTGATTAGCCTTCATGAGACGCAGCTTGACGCGCGATACGTTCTGGCGAAAACGACATGGCGGTTTGACTTCGCACGCGCAGATTCGCCAGAGCCCGAGCAGGTACTCGCCGATTCAACATTTCTGGTCGACACCGGAGGAGAGGAATTCAAGATCGCAATGTATATGGCCCATCAGGACATCATGCAGGTGCTTCGTAACCGCGGGATCCTCAAGGGCTGAATCTTCTGCATGTACCATGTTGGCAAGCCATCAATCCATCGGACGGCGCGATGTTTGTGCCGTCCGATCTCCAGCTTATGAAGAACGACTCCCTTTCCGCACTCCACTTCCGCACGGCGACTCCGGAAGATCGCCCGCGCCTGATCGCAATGATCAACGCGGCCTTCGCGATCGAAACCTTCCTCGAAGGCACGCGTGCCGATGAGGAACGTCTGGCCGCAATGATGCAAAAAGGCGAGATCCTCGTCGCCGAAAATGGCAAAGGAGAATTACTGGCATCCATCTACACTGAAATCCGCGGCAACCGGGGCTATCTGGGAATGCTCGCAGTGGACCCGGCTCACCAGCGCGGCGGGCTCGGCCAGCAAATGCTCGCGGCTGCCGAAGAGCGTTTCCGCGCGCAAGGCTGCGAAGCGGTTGACATCAGCGTCCTCAGCCTTCGCCCTGAGTTGCCACGCATCTATCGGCGCTATGGTTTCGTTGAAACCGGAACTGAAGAGTTCACTATGTCGCGTGAACTGAAAGACGGCCAGAAGTGCCACTGTATCGTGATGTCGAAGCAATTGTGAGCTAATGCGCCCGCGCTACCGGCGCGTGCAGGTACTTGCTCGCGAAGTCGAGAAAGTAAGGCCAGTTCGGCTGCGGAGTATGCCCGCCGTCATGCTGCCGAAACGCAAGGTCCCCCGTTATCAGCGCCGTTCCCATCGCAGGAAACTCCGCTGTTCCAAGGTCCTTCGCGCCCATCATCTGATACAACGGCCCCGCTGCGACTTCCGCTACAAACATTCCGCGCGGATCCGCCCACGCATCGCCGTTAGGGTTGGCATAGCCATCGCCGGTGTCCGCTCCTCCCCCGACAAACAGTGGCGTTGGAGCACAGAGCGCGATCAGCTCGTGATTGTCCACGGGCAAGTCGCCTGCATCGCGCGGTCCTGCATACCGCAAAAAATTCCCATCGAACCAGTGGTAGAGCGAAGGGCTAGCAAGGTTCGGAATCGTCTCACCATAAATATGCCGGTACAGCTTCGCGCCGCCCTCACCCGAAGAACTGATGTATCCAACCGCAAATTCCCGGTAGTTGTAAGCCATCGTCACCAGCACGGCCTTGCCGAATCGCGAGTGACCCACCAGCCCCACCTGCTTCGCATCCACCGCCTTGTCCATCTCGAAGTAGCGCTTCCCCTGTTCCGCGCCCCATGCCCATGCCTTCAGCACACCCCAGTCCTCAAGCTTCCGCGGCTGCCCCTGGTTCGCAAGGCCGATAATGCCTTCTGTCAGCCCCGATCCATCGTCCTTCTGATAACTCACCGGATTCAGAATGGCGAAACCCCATCCGCGCTGCACTACAAGCTTCCCATCCACTCCCCACGGCGTCGGAACGTAGCTGTCGAGCGGGCCGCTCGTTGCAAGTTCAAAATCCTTTGCAAACGCCAGTTCCATAATCACCGGCACCGGGCCCGCCGCGTGCGCTGGAACCGTCAGCAGCAGATCAATACTGCATTTGATCTGCGTATTCGTCCACGGCCCGACTCGCCCTTCCAGCCGTTTCGTAATCACATCGACCCCGCCGTATTTCTCGTGAACGGTGCTCATCACATGCCACTCCACACCCGGCATCGAGACCGGAGACCGCCCCAGCACTTCGCGATCGAAGTCCTCCCAGATCTCTCTTCTTCTCTTGCCCCAGTCCCATGCAGTTTTCACCGGCTGCCCGTTCCTGAAGACCAGCGGATCCGGCAGCTTCGGATACAAATTGGCTTTTGTCTCGTCGTAATTCGCCGCATGCGGCGACTTCGCATCTGGAACCGGCGCGGGCCGCAAATCGGTCTCCTTCAACCCCAGCAGTCCGAGCAGCCGCAGCCGATCCTGTTCCGCTGTCAGGTACACCGGAGCCTGACCTTGAGGAACCGGAGTTACCGTCGGCAATGGCGAGGAATTTTGCCCCGAGGCGCTGCAGCCACCAATAGCGAGCACCGGCATCAGCCACCCGAATCGCAAACATGCTCGCAAAAACCTCGAACGTCGCATTGAAAGCTCCATACGAAACCGGGCCAAGGATATCGGCTGCAGCTTCCACTCGCAACCACTCGCACACATGACTTCAAGTTTCCGCTCCCGCCGCCGATGAACACGTTGATTGATTCACGGCATCGTTCCGTGGATTCTCGGTCCCAGATCAGCAAGCCAGACCACAGCGAGGGAGGAAACGGCACTCATGTCCGCCCAGGGAGCTGAAGAAGCCGTAGACGCT
>CAVTVB010000014.1:0-44058 GCA_963738035.1 uncultured Acidobacteriaceae bacterium | reverse complement strand
CAATCTGATCTCGCCAACCGTCAAGGGACCGAAGTAACCAAGCTTCCCATGAAATCGAATGCATGCGGCTTATAAAGCTGAGATCATGACACGTCTCCGGATACCTGGAGCGAACCTGGTGGCATACGAGTACATCACGACCTAAGGTCAAGCATTGAGGTCAAGCACATGCTCTCGATATCAACTTCCCTGCGTTCGCCATGAGCCTCTAACATGGATCGAAGCCGCGTCGTCAAAATTAACGATGTCAATTACGAATTGCATCTGACCAACCGCAGGAAGGGACGCCTGTCGCGCCACCGATTGGTTGCAGGAACGCCTCAACTGGTGAGCGTCATCGAGATCCCATTGAGCAAGATTGAGTTGGAGTCGATGTTTGATAGCAGGACGGCAGCAGACATTTTGCGCGTGGCAAAAGAGCTTGGATCGTAGCAACGGTTAGCCGCAGTTCTCAAGACGCGCTCATCCGGCACCGACCCAGCCCCGCCAAATTCCTTACAGCTTCTCCGCGACGCTCTTGGCTTGCGTAAACAGGAGCAGGTAGTCTGGGCCGCCTGCTTTCGAATCTGTTCCGCTCATATTGAATCCGCCAAAGGGATGCGCACCCACCATGGCGCCTGTGCACTTGCGATTCAAATACAAATTACCCACGTGATACTCGCGCCGCGCTGTCTCCAGTGCTTCGCGCGATCCGGAATATATCGCACCCGTGAGTCCGTACTCAGTGTTGTTTGCGACCTTCAA
The DNA here is from genome assembly GCA_963738035.1 of uncultured Acidobacteriaceae bacterium. Lineage (GTDB taxonomy): Bacteria > Acidobacteriota > Terriglobia > Terriglobales > Acidobacteriaceae > Telmatobacter. Next base: position 43,314 of record CAVTVB010000014.1, on the reverse strand, counting down.
TCCTTCCTCGAAATCCGCAACCTTGATTACTGCGAGCACGGGTCCGAAGATCTCTTCCTGCGCAATCACCGCATCTGGAGCGATATCGGCAATGACTGTGGGCTCGAGGAAGAATCCGCCGTCGACATTCTCCACGGCCTTGCCGCCTGCTACGAGGCGGCCTTCTTCTGCCCGTTTCGATGTAGCCAAGAATTGAATCCATTGCGGCCTTGTTCACCACGGGGCCCATGTTGGGATTCGTGGCGGGATCACCCACAGTCAGTTTCGCCACTTTCTCGCGAACGCGTTCCACGAAGATGTCATACACGGGCGCTTCGACAATTGCGCGCGAACAGGCCGAACACTTCTGTCCGCTGAATCCGAAAGCGGCCGCTACGGTGCCATCGACTGCCGCATCGAGATCGGCATCCGCGCAAACCAGAATCGAATCTTTGCCGCCCATTTCGAGTACGGTGCGCTTGATCCAGATTTGTCCCTTCTGTGTCTTCGCCGCGCGCTCGTGAATTTCGAGGCCCACGTCGCGTGATCCGGTGAACGCGATGTAGCGTGTCTTGGGATGCTCGACGATTGCATTGCCGAAAGTCGCGCCCGATCCGGGACAGAAATTCACAACGCCACCCGGCATTCCTGCTTCTTCCAGCACTTCGACAAACTTCGCAGCGATGGTGGGCGAATCGCTCGATGGTTTCAGGATTACGGTGTTTCCCGTAACGATCGATGCCACAGTCATGCCGGCCATGATTGCGAATGGAAAATTCCATGGCGGAATCACCGCGCCTACGCCTAGCGGAATGTAGATCAATTGATTGAATTCGCCCGGCAACTGAATGGGCGTCTCCGCTTTCGCCAACCGCAGCGCCTCGCGACTGTAGAACTCGAGGAAGTCGATGGTCTCGCCCACATCGGCGTCGGCCTCAGCCCAGTTCTTGCCGACTTCATAGGTGAGCCAGGCGCAGAACTCAAAGTGCCGCTCGCGAATGATCTTTGCCGCATTCAGAAGGAGCGAGACGCGGGTCTCAACGGAGGTCCGGCTCCACGTTTCAAATGCGTCGAGCGCAGCGGCCATGGCCTTCTCGGCGTGCTCGGCTCCGGCCTTCTGATGAATGCCCACGACCTGCGCTGGGCGTGCAGGATTGAACGACTTGATCTTGCTCTCGGTCTTCAGGCGGTGTCCGCCGATGATGAGATCGTATTCGTGCCCGAGGTGGCTTGCCACGAGGTCAAGCGCCGCCTGCATTTTGCGGGCGTTTTCGGGGTTTTTGAAGTCGGTAAACGGCTCATTGCGGAACCCGCCCTGAGGCGAGCGCGGCTGAATTTCGGTCGGAAGAGTCACAGTTGCCATAGCGAAACCAGTTTAGTCCCTGGAGGAGATTTGCGTTCCACACGATTGGAGTCAAATGAGTTCTTAAAGTGGCTTTTTCTTATGCGGTCTTCCAGCGCGATCCTGCGCGGCACCTCATCGACAATCTGAAAGCAAAGGCAGTTAAATCGACGGTCGCCACTGCGATCCCCTCCCCAGGGTTTGACCTCGATCTTTGACTTTGAGCCCGGTTTCGAGAATTCCGTTACATCCGCGAAACTATGCCGCGAGGGTGGGGTTCGCAGTTAGGTACCTCCCGGGCCGGTGCGCACGAGACCACAACGGGCTATACGAGCATTCGGCGAAGACTCGTGCTGCCAAGTCAGAGCGGCTCTTCGCACGAATCAGTGAGGGAAGATGAGAACTCAATTGGATTTGCGCGCCGTGCTCTCGCTCTCGCCTACATGGCTTTCGGGCTTACCCAGGATCCGGTTCTTTGGTCGAGGCATCGATGCCCCTGCCCTGGCAGTCATGGGGATGGTTTTAGGGATAGGGCTCGCCGGTTTGGCAGCGGTGGCACAGGAGCCTACTCCCATTCCCAACTGGTCAACCGACAATGCCGGCACTCCGGCGGCCCAGTATGCCCCAAATCAGCAGGACTATGGCCAGCCAACGCAACAATATGGCCAGCCGCAATATGCCCAGCCGCAATATCAGCAGCCCGGATATGGCCAGCAGCAGGCCTACCCGCAGCAGGGCCCTGGTGGGCAGCAGCAGGGCTATGGGCAACAGGCCTACAGCGACCTGTACAACGACCCAAATAATGATCCGACGCAGGGGTTCGCCGCTCCGTTACAACCCAGCCCGGCGCTCAGTGCTGACCGCCTCGAGCAGATGGTCGCCCCTATCGCGCTCTACGCTGACAATCTCGTTTCCATAGTGCTCGCCGGATCTACGTACCCGGCTGAAGTCGCGGCGGCCGATCAGTGGCTACACATGCAAGGTGGCGCGCCGCCAGAGCAGATTGCAGCCGGCGCGGACGCGCAAGGCGGTTGGGACCCGAGCGTCAAGGCTCTGACGGCCTTTCCGCAGGTGCTCGACCAGATGGCGCAGAACCTGGCATGGACCACCGACCTGGGCAATGCCTACTACAACCAGCCTCAGGACGTAATGCAGACGATCCAGGTGATGCGGGCGCGCGCCCAGGAAGCCGGTAATCTGCAGCCCACTCCGCAGCAGGAGGTGATTCAGGATCAGGGGAACATCGAGATTGCTCCGCCGACGCCGCAAGTGGTTTACGTGCCCCAGTACAATCCGTGGGCTGTCTACGGTGCCCCTGTCGCTCCCTATCCGGGATTCCATTTCTTCGGCGCCATCGGTGCCGGGATCGACGCAACTCTCTCCTGGGGTCCTGCCATTGCACTGGACGCTGTCGCCTATCCCTTCAGCTGGCTCGGTTGGGGACTCGACTGGTTTGCCCATGCCGTGTTCTACGGCGGCAACGTCTGGTGCACGCACAGCGGTTCTGTGCGCGACTGGGGTTATGCACATGGAGGCGGTCGCTACTGGGGAGCGCATGGCGAGATGGCCCGTTATCGCGGTGGCTGGGGTGGGCAGCACGGCGGGTGGCAGCACAACACGTTCCGGTCGGGGCTCGATCGCGGGAACTTTCCGCACGCAACCCATCCCTCTCAGCATGCCTTCAATGGAGGAAACCGCTCTTTCGGCAATCAGGGCAATTACGGCAATCGCAACGGAGGCCCACACCCAGCGGAGCTTGGATAGGGCCTACCAGTCCTCGGGCAATACGTATGGCGGCTATGGGCAGCGGGATGGCGGCAGCCGGTTTGGCGGGCAGAACGGGAGCGTTTACGGTCGAAACAACGGCTATGGGCAGGCGAATGGTGGACAGGGATTTGGGGCTATCAGCCGCGGTCCGCAGGCTACCGGCCGGCCGCAGACTTATGGCGGAGCCCAACCTTACGGACAAGGCCGCTCGGGGAGCTATGAAGGCCGGCAGCAGGCATACGCCGGCGCTTCTGGGTCTTTCGGCCACGAGAGTTACGGGGTGCGTCCGGGCTTGGGCGGCAACAACTCGCAATCATATCGAGTGCCGAGCTACAGCGGGGGGAACCGCTCGTATGCTGGGGGCGGCTCCAGTGGCGGGTACGGCGGATCGCGAGCTTACGGCGGGTCCAATTCCTATGGGGGTTCGAGCATCGCCCGAGCTCCGTCAGGTGGCGGCGTCCAACCGTTCGGGGGAGGTCGCGGTTCCAGCTCCAACAGCTTCAGTGGTGGTGGCGGAAGCTATAAAGCACCCAAGGCTCCGAGCTTCAGTGGCGGAGGCGGTCACTCCTTCTTTGGGAGCGGTGGCGGAGGGGGCGGCTATAAGGCTCCCAAAGCGCCTCACTTCAGCAGCAATGGGGGCGGCCACTCGTTCTTTGGCGGTGGAGGCGGAAGTCACTTTGGCGGGGGCGGTGGCAGCCACTCCGGAGGCGGTGGACACTTTGGCGGCGGCGGAGGGCATTCCAGCGGTGGCCATTCAGGCGGCGGCCACTCGGGTGGCGGCAAACACCACTAATCCAATCGGTGAAATCCAGGTCCGCAGCGGCGGCGTCAACTTCAGCTTTGATCTCGCTTGACCCACGTCGCCGTGTGCCAACCTGCAACCTACTGGATTGGGCTCGCAACGCCGCTGTCCGTTTCGTCACGCTTATGTCGCCATGCGGAAGGCAGTTGCATACGCTGGGGACATGAAGACGTTTTTCAGCAAAGTTGTCCAGATCAAATTGGCGTTCTGCATGTGCTTGGTGTCGGCACTTCAGATTGCCCATAGCGCGGAACCGATTGCAGTCACGATGACGAGCGATCACTGGGAGGCCAAGGAGAACGCGGAGTTTCTGCGGCAGCTTGGTTTTTATCACGGCTTGATGCGACTGAACAGCGGCGATGCGGTGCTCAAAGATGTCGCGTTCAGCGATGGGACGATTGAGTTCGATGTGAACACAGTCGGGCGGGGCGCACCCGGAATCGCCTTTCGCCAGCAGGACGAAAAGAATTTTGAGCTTCTGTACCTGAGGCCTGATCCGGCATGTCCGGCCTTTCACGCGTGCATACAGTACACGCCGGAGACACATGGAGTGCTGCTGTGGGATCTCTATCCGCAATATCAGACGCGGGCGCCGCTGCGGGAGAACGGGTGGAACCACGTCAAGATGGTGGTGTCGGGCCGACGCATGAATGTGTTCGTAAATGATGCGCCGACTCCGACATTGGAGGTTGGCAGGTTAGAAGGGGATTCGTTGAAAGGCGGCTTGCGGCTGCAGGGGCCAGCTACTTTTGCAAACCTGGTGATCACTCCCGGGGCGGTGGAAGGACTTTCGCCGGAGCCAGCAAAAGATCCGATGGATGGAGATGGCGGCGTGGTGCGGAATTGGCGTCTGTCACCGGCTTCCGAACTGCCGACGGGCAAGGAACCCGGTTACAGCGAAATGCCCGGCGCTTCGCAGGAGTGGAAGACGATCAGCACGGAGCGGGGCGGGCTGGTAAACATCAGCCGCGTGTATGGCAAGGCGCTGCCCGATCCGAATCGAGCAGTAGTGTGGCTGAAGACGACGATCACCTCAGACAGCAAGCAGATGAGGAAGGTCGATATTGGATGGACGCGCGAGGTGTGGGTGTTTGTGAACGGGAAACTGGTGTATGCGGACAAGAATCTGTTCGAGTCCGATGGTGCAGAGAAAAATTCCCGACGGGCGATGCTCGCTCGAGAATGCGAGCTTCACGCTGCCTCTGGAAGCGGGCGAGAACGAGGTCGCAGTAGCAATCGCGAATAACTTCTTCGGATGGGGAGTGAAGCTGCGGGTGTCTGATCCGGGGGGCGTTCATCTGGCAGCCAAGTGAGTAATTCAGTGGGTGGCAAATGTTGGTGGAGGCTGCCTTCTGCCAACGGCGCGAAATCGATTCCTGCGTAGTTTGGTTTTATGATCGACGCTGACGGGATTTCTTCCCATTCCCCAATAGAGGCGGCGGAGATGAACCAATCTGAAAGGGCAGCGGCGTTTCAGGCGCTGCACCAGCGCGAGCAGGTGTTTGTCATCGGCAATCCCTGGGATGCGGGGTCGGCGCGCATCCTTACGAGCTTGAAGTATGAGGCCCTGTCGACGACGAGCGCGGGACTGGCGTTCTCTCTGGGGCGCAAGGACGGAACAGCGGCAGTGAGCCGGGCCGAGGCGTTGGCGAATGCGAAGTTGCATTGTGGATGCGACGGATCTTCCAGTTGCGGCCGATCTTGAAAACGGCTATGGGCACGCGCCGGAAGACGCAGCGGAGACGATCAGGCAGGCGGCCGCAGTTGGGCTGGTGGGCGGGTCGATTGAGGATGCGACTGGCGACGAGACGAAGCCGATTTACGAATTCGATCACGCGGTGGAGCGGATTGCGGCGGCGGCCGAAGCGGCGAAGTCGCTGGGGTTTCCTTTCATGCTGGTGGCGCGGGCGGAGAACTACCTGCACGGCCGGGCGGATCTGGATGACACGATCCGGCGGCTGCAGGCATTTGAGAAGGCCGGGGCCGAGGTGCTGTATGCGCCGGGGCTGACGCGGCCTGAGGATATTCAGACGGTTTGCGCATCCGTGACGAAACCGGTGAATGTGCTGATGGGGTTGAAGGGTGCTCCGCGGCTGACGGTGCAGCAACTGGGCGCGCTGGGAGTGCGGCGGATCAGCCTTGGATCGGGGTTCAGCCGGGCAGCGTTGACGGCGTTTTTACACGCGGCGCGCGAGGTGATCGATGACGGGACGTTCGAGTTTGCGGACGAGACGCTGTATATCTCGGAGTTGACGGCGATGTTTCGGTGAGGGTTTTTTGGGGGGTGTACCCACCCATACTCTGGGTGCAAAGTCATGCTTTTAAATAGCTTGCGAGGGTATAAACTTACTTGGTGCACCACGCAAACTGGCTAAAGATAAGGCTGACAATACACTTGCGCTAAACTCGCGACAGGTTATCAGTCTCTATCAAACTCATGTTCGAAATTGAAATTAGCCAATTGGTGCGCATTCTTGAAGCACTTCAAGATTCGCGCCTTCTTCCGCCTTGCGATTCTAAGGGCTTCGTTCGTCGCTATCATTTGATGGGGATCGAGAGCTGCCTTAAAGATCTGCGAGGACTTCAGGATGTACTAGGCTTTGATCAAGGAATTCAGCAGCAAATCTACTACCTGCAAGACAAAATCGACTGCGATATGCACGATACTGCTCCAGAGGTTATTTCGTCGCTAGTAGACTCTCTGCATGAAACTGTGGTTGATGCATTGAGGAATCGCAAGTTTCTATACATGCCCCTATCGGATGTAGCTTTTTACAAGAGTGACCATCTATTCCCCAAAAATCTCGTTGATCGCTTTCCCGATGCGATTTCTGATGCGATTGATGCCGAAACCTCGTATGCGGTAGGGCTATATACAGCTTGTGTGTTTCATTCAATGCGCGTAGCAGAGCATGGGCTGCGCTTTATAGCGGCAGAATTGAAGGTGGATATCACCGACAATGGAAAGCCATGTCCTGTTGAGTTTGCCACTTGGGAAAAGGTCATTCGAGAGGTAGAAACCAAACGTAATGAATTGCGCAGGGAGACTAAATCAAGCGCACTCATTGAGCAGCAACGCTATTATGCCGAAGCTTGTAGTCACTGCGCACACTTGAAAGACTGGTTCCGCAATGACGCCATGCATTCACGCCGTTCCTATGTGCAGGCTGAAGGTCTCGCAGCATTGAGCAGGGTAGCCGAGTTCATGGCGCTCCTAGAAAAATAGGTGCTTTTCGCACCTGTTGTGAGTATGCGCGTGAGGCGAAAATAGTCGGCAAACGCGAGAAGAGTTTTTTGCTAATGATTTGAGCGGTCTAGAGGAAATCCGCGGAGCGAGGGTTGACGAAACTTCGGGGAACCGGGCCGCGGCACTTCGCGGGGCCGAAAACTACTCTCGCTGGTGAAACGTCTATTCTGAAGAGGGGAGATTTTCGCCTTGCAGACTGAGATTGAAGTTAACCGGAATGCGGCTGTTCTTTCTCCGGGGAATCGGATGAAGGCGGCGCTGGTGTTGGCGGTCATTGCCGATGCGGTTCAGATTGTGGCCTTTCCTCTTTTCATTGAGGGCGCCGCTTCGCCTGCGGATGATCTGCTGGATGCGGGCATGGCCGGGGCGATGACTTATCTGCTCGGCTGGCATTGGGAGTTTGCGCCTTCTTTCCTCGCCAAGCTGGTTCCGGGCGTCGACTTTGTGCCGTTCTGGACGCTGGCGGTTGCCAACGTCTACCGGAAGTCGAAGAAATCGGCTGTTGCTTTGGAAGGTGTTCCGACGGTGGGACGGTAGGGGGGCATAGCTTAAGTGCGAAGTGCGAAAGCAGATCCTTTACCACCCCCAAGCTCTGTTCAGGGCATAAGTGCTAAGTGCAAAAGCAGATCCTTCGCTCACCACCCCCAAGCTGAAGAAAACGCTTGGGGACCCCGTTCGCTCAGGATGACACACCTGTTTTGGTATGAGCTTCAGAGGCTCGCTCAGGATGACACACCGGTTTTGGTATGAGCTTCAGAGGCGGGACGGGAGTGTGGTCCATAGCTTAAGTGCGAAGTGCAAAAGCAGATCCTTCGCTTACCACCCCCAAGCTGAAGAAAGCGCTTGGGGACCCTGTTCGCTCAGCGACTGTCTGGATTGTCAAGGATGGGTTGATGGAAAAGCGGAAAACGATGTTGCCGTTTTCCTCTTTCCCACAACCTCGACTACGGCTGCTGATTAGCTGCCCAGCTCAGTTGCGAGTGCACGTTTTTCTGGCGAACCTCGCGGGCTTTGGCGTTGAGGCGGACGAGCAACTTATGTGCCACGGCGATGCGAACGACTTTGGGCGGTTTGCCGGCGGCGCGCAGGCGCTGCTGGAAGGCGAGGAAGTCCGGTTCATGACGAGCGACCACGCTGCCCACGATGAACAGGATGTCGCGGATGGCGGCGCGGCCGCCACGCACCGCGCGTTTGCCCTGATGTTTGCCCGAGTCGTTGGCCAGCGGCGCCAGTCCTGCGAGTTTGGAGATGGTCTTGTTGGAGAGCGTGCCGATCTCCGGCATCTCGGCCATGATGCGGGCCACGGTGCGATCGGCTACGCCCTTGATGGTGCGGAAGGCTTGATTCAGTTCGCGCCACAACGGATCGGCATCAATCAGCGCAGCGATGGCTTGCTGGAGTTCTTCGATCTGCGTGGCGAGGAACTTGAGCATCTGGCGGAAGCTGTTCTGTATGGCGGGATTGGTGACCAGACGCTGCTGGTTCAGCTGCGCGGTGCGCACCTCGGTGAGCTGGCGCAGACGCGTGACGCGGGCGCGCAACTCGAGCTGTGTCGGCGGGGCCAGGCAGAGCGGCTGAGACTTTTTTGTCTGTGCATACCAGGCGATCATGCCGGCATCGATGGCGTCGGTCTTCTCGAGCGAACCCATGCTCTGCGCGAACTGGCGCACGGCACGCGGGTTGACCACCGCCACCGGCAGCCCGTGTTCGGACAGCTGCGCAAAGGCTCGCTGTTCGTAGCCGCCGGTGGCTTCCATGGCGACCAGTGCCACTTGATGGGTCTCACAGAAGGCAGCCAACTCGGCGATGCCTTCCCGGCTGTTGGCGAAGCTGGCTGCGGCGCCGTCCTGTCCGATGCGCGCGGCCAAAGATGAGGAAGCAATATCCACTCCACAAATGATCCGTGTCACGGTAACCTGCCTTGTATGTTCGAATGAAAATCGTGCGACTGTTCGGTCGTACGTGACTTGGGCAGCGGTCGCCTGTGCTGAGCGCCGGTCGTTAAGACCGCAGGATGAACGGGAGCCGTCCGCCCGCGGGGGAGCCGATCTCTCGGTTCCCCCACTGCAACAGTCTCTACCAAACTGCCGCTCATTTAGAGATACAAGGATGACAGTCTTTGTTTTGGTATGAAGATTCAGAGGCGGGACGGTGGTGTGGTGTCCTAGCTCAAGTGCGAAGTGCAAAAGCAGATCCTTCGCTTACCACCCCCAAGCTCTGTTCAGGGCATAAGTGCGAAGTGCAAAAGCAGATCCTTCGCTTACCACCCCCAAGCTCTGCCCCAAAGAGCACAACCCGCTCTTTGGGGACCCCGCAGAAAGCGCTTGGGGACCCCGTTCGCTCAGCGACTGTCTGGATTGTCAAGGATGGGTTGATGGAAAAGCGGAAAACGATGTTGCCGTTTTCCTCTTTCCCACAACCTCGACTACGGCTGCTGATTAGCTGCCCAGCTCAGTTGCGAGTGCACGTTTTTCTGGCGAACCTCGCGGGCTTTGGCGTTGAGGCGGACGAGCAACTTATGTGCCACGGCGATGCGAACGACTTTGGGCGGTTTGCCGGCGGCGCGCAGGCGCTGCTGGAAGGCGAGGAAGTCCGGTTCATGACGAGCGACCACGCTGCCCACGATGAACAGGATGTCGCGGATGGCGGCGCGGCCGCCACGCACCGCGCGTTTGCCCTGATGTTTGCCCGAGTCGTTGGCCAGCGGCGCCAGTCCTGCGAGTTTGGAGATGGTCTTGTTGGAGAGCGTGCCGATCTCCGGCATCTCGGCCATGATGCGGGCCACGGTGCGATCGGCTACGCCCTTGATGGTGCGGAAGGCTTGATTCAGTTCGCGCCACAACGGATCGGCATCAATCAGCGCAGCGATGGCTTGCTGGAGTTCTTCGATCTGCGTGGCGAGGAACTTGAGCATCTGGCGGAAGCTGTTCTGTATGGCGGGATTGGTGACCAGACGCTGCTGGTTCAGCTGCGCGGTGCGCACCTCAGTGAGCTGGCGCAGACGCGTGACGCGGGCGCGCAACTGGAGCTGTGTCGGCGGGGCCAGGCAGAGCGGCTGAGACTTTCTTGTCTGTGCATACCAGGCGATCATGCCGGCATCGATGGCGTCGGTCTTCTCGAGCGAACCCATGCTCTGCGCGAACTGGCGCACGGCACGCGGGTTGACCACCGCCACCGGCAGCCCGTGTTCGGACAGCTGCGCAAAGGCTCGCTGTTCGTAGCCGCCGGTGGCTTCCATGGCGACCAGTGCCACTTGATGGGTCTCACAAAAGGCAGCCAACTGGGCGATGCCTTCCCGGCTGTTGGCGAAGCTGGCTGCGGCGCCGTCCTGTCCGATGCGCGCGGCCAAAGATGAGGAAGCAATATCCACTCCACAAATGATCCGTGTCACGGTAACCTGCCTTGTAGGTTCGAATGAAAATCGTGCGACTGTTCGGTCGTACGTGACTTGGGCAGCGGTCGCCTGTGCTGAGCGCCGGTCGTAAAGACCGCAGGATGAACGGGAGCCGTCCGCCCGCGGGGGAGCCGATCTCTCGGCTCCCCCACTGCAACAGTCTCTACCAAACTGCCGCTCATTTAGAGATACAAGGATGACACTTCTGTTGTGATATGAAGTTCAGAGTGGGGACGCTCGGCTAGTGGCGGTGGTAGAAGGGGAGCACTATGAAGATCGCGATGCAGATTGCGGCGAGAATTGCCAGGGCCAGGAGGCTGTAGGCCAATTTGAGATTGAATCCGCTTGAGGCTTCCTCGGTCGAATCTGCTTCCTGGTCAGGCTTCTTCAGGCTACTCATACTTCAGCGCCTCGACGGGATCCATCTGCGCGGCGCGTGTTGCAGGAACAGTGCCGAACACAACGCCAACCACGGTCGCAGCGCCCAGGGCAATCACCACTGACCAGATTGATACCGGCAGGTGATAGTCGGAGAAGAGGCGGATCGACAAGGGGGCTGCAAGACCCACGAAGCTGCCAACCAGTCCGCCGGAGAGCGAGATGATTACCGCTTCGGCGAGGAATTGCAGCTTGATTTCGCGGTAGGTTGCACCGAGCGCTTTGCGAATGCCGATTTCGCGGATGCGCGATCGCACGTTGGCAAGCATGATGTTCATGATGCCCACGCCGCCGACGGCAAGCGTTACAGCCGCTACCAGCACGAGCACTACGATCAGGGCTATCGATATGCGGTCCGCGGTTGAAAGCAGTTCGCGGAGATCGAAGGTCTTGTATACAGAACTGGGCTTGTGTCGCGCCTGAATCACTCGCTGAATCTCGCGCGTGGCCTCGGGAACCTCGTCCATGCTGCGGATGGTGAAGTAGATCTGTTTTACATCGTCGGTGCCGGTAAAGTAGCGAGCGACGGAGAAGGGGATGAGGATGGTTTGATCGGCAATCTCCGTCTGTCCAAAGGTGTCCACGCTCTCTTTGAAGATGCCGATGATGGTGAAGGGAATTCCCTGGATCGAGAACTCCTTGCCAATCGCAGCATCCTCGCTTCCGAACATGTCGCGGGCAAACGGCACCGTGACCACGGCGACCATCATGTGAGCCTTCTCATCCTGCTCGTCGAAGAAGCGCCCGGAGAGAACGATGAGGTTGCGCACGTCTTTGTACTGAGGGCTCACCCCAAGTGCGAGCGTGTCTTTGACCACGCCTCCGCCGAAGCTGATGCGGTCGTGCGATTGCAGCACCGGCGAAGAAGCAACTACGCTTGGCACCTCCCTCAGAACTGCCTGCTCGTCCAAGCGCGTCAGGAAGTCGTTATAGAGCACCTTCTCGGCCCCGATGGCGCCTCCGCCCGAATACTCGACTTCGACCTGGTTGGTGCCGATTTTCTGGATCTCATTCAGGATGAATTGCCGCCCTGTGAGCCCGATGGTCACGACCAGGATTACGGACGCCGTGCCGATGACCATGCCCAGCGCCGTTAATGCAAAACGCAGTTTGCTGGCGCGGAAGCTGTCGATGGCGAGCTTCAGGATTTCGCTGACCATCATGGTGCGGCGCGCACTCAACAGCGTTTGCTGGAATCTGGTTTGACGGGCTTGTTCGACAGCGGGATTCATTGTTTCCTATTGGATAGGATGCGCCATAAAGGCATGTGGCTTCAGCACAATCGCTGGGCTTACGGGGTGGCAAAGCTGATGCCGGTTGAGCCGCCCCGGAATGATGGCTACTTCTTATCGTACTTCTCCAGCCACTTCAGCTCCTCGCGGAGCTTGATGTAGCCGTGCCAGGGATTCTTCTCGAGGCTGTGACCCTCACCGGGAAACACCAGGAATGTGTGCGGGATCCCAAGCGATTCAAGAGCGCGCTCCATGGTCTCGCCTTCAAGGTAGCTGACGCGTACGTCTGCGCCACCCTGGACGAGATGTGTGGGTGTCTTTACCTTGTCGAATTGGAAGAGCGCGGCTTCTTCCTGATAGAGCTTTGGATTCTCCCATGGGCGACCGCCGAGGTACCACGCGTCGTCCCAGGTGGTGTCGTCGTTGCCCCAGTTTGCCGCATGCTCGACGGCTCCGGCGCCGGTGACGGCAGACTTGAAGCGCGTGGTCTGCGTGATGAGCCAGTTGGTCATGTAGCCGCCATAGCTGTAGCCGCCGATGGCGAGGCGATCGGGATCGGCGTAACCATCTTTCACCAGCGCGTCTACGCCGGCGAGGATATCGCGCCCGGGCTTTGAAACCAGATGCGGCTCGATGCCGAGCATGAACTGGTCTCCGTAGCCGGTCGATCCGCGATAGTTCGGACGAAAGACGAGCCAGCCGTTGTCTGCCGCAAATGTTGCCCAGTCGTACCAGTCAGCGCCGAACCGGTTTCCGTCGGCATCGGCGGGTCCGCCATGGATGAATGTGAACATGCGGAGATGCTTCGCGCCTTTTTTCCCGGGGGAAAGATCAGCACGCCCTCGACTGTCTGACCGTCGTCAGACTTCCAGGTGTAGGGCTGCCACTCTGGCTGCGCGCGCTCGGCAAAGATGGGATTGAAGCTGGTGAGTTTTTTCAGCTTGTCGAGTGCGAGCGGATCGGTGGCGAGGTACACCTGCGGCGGATCGTTGATGGTGGAATGGCGGACGAGGATGGCATTGGAGGTGTGCGCCGACTCCAAGCCGGCGTAGCTGCCGGGGAGTCCTGGGAGCCTGGTGGCCTTCTCACCTTCGATCAGATAGACCTGTGCTTCGGTGCCTTTGAGGCCGAGCGCAAGTTCGCGTCCGTCGGCCAGCAGCGTGAAGTGATCGAACGAGCCATCGAACGATGCGCCGAGGCGTTCGGTTTTGCCTGAGGCCGGATCGAGCCGATAGAGCCTGCCTTGCACATCGGTGTATTTGCCCTCAATCGATCCGCTCGAGGCATTTACGGAGAGATGAATCCAATGGCTATCCGGCGACCAGCGCAGATTGGATTCGACGGCCTCGTTGTGCGTTACTTGTTGAACCTTGCCGGCTGTTGAGGCTACGAGAAAGATCTCGTAGTCAGCCGGATTCTCGGTGCGCTTGTGAATCGGCTCGGTGAGAAAGGCCACGCGCTTGCCATCGGGCGAAGGGGCAATCTCGTTGATGGCGAGGTTACTTTTCGCAATGGTCTCTGCTCCGGTGGGCAGCTTCGAGGTTGGCTCGGCATCGGCTTTGGCCGCCGTGGGAGCTTCTTTTGCGGGCAGCACTTCAATCGCACGGGCCAGCGAAGGTGCGATGGCGAGCTTCAGCAGGAGGTCGCCGCGATACTGCTCGCGCCACCTGACTACGTCTTTCCATTCGTCCTTCTGCTCGTCTTCCTGATCGTGGCTCAGCGGGGCTTTGGCCGAAAAGTAGATGGCAGAGCTGTCTGGCGCCCACGCAAAAACGTGCACATCCAGCTTCTCGCTGTAGAGGGGCAACGCTTCGCCTCCGGATGCTGAGATCAGCCAGATGCGGGTGGATTTTTCGGTCTCCGATTCAGCGTCTTCGGAGCCGGCGGGTGCACGATCGGAGAGGAAGGCAATCCATTTACCGTCGGGACTCCATTGCGGCTGCTCGTCTGTGCCGGAATGGGTCAGCGGCTTCAGTCCGTTCTGCGCGGTCCAAAGCCACAGATCGCGACGATATGCGCTGGCCTTCCAATCGGGCGTCTCGGTGGAGACGACGGCCGCGGACGCGTCTGGCGCGAGGCTTGTTCCGACAATGTCGGTGGTGTTCAGGTACTCATCGAGCGTGATGGTGGGCCTGGGGCCTTGCGCCCTTGAGGAGGCCGAAAGAAGGCAGAAGGAGAGCGCAGGAACAAGCACGAGGAAAGTTGAACGCATATCTGCACTATACCTGTCTGACCGCAGGGGTTAGCATGGCCTCTGGACAGGGATTTTTACGGGATTGAGCGATGAGAATCGACGCACATCAGCACTTCTGGATGTACAGCCCGGCGCAGTACGGGTGGATCAGCGACGAGATGGCGGAATTGAAGCGGGACTTTTTGCCTAAAGATCTGAAGCCGCTGTTGGTGGGCCAGGCCTTTGATGGGTCCTTCGATGGATCGATTGTTGTGCAGGCGCGGCAGGATCTGGATGAAACACGCTGGCTGCTGGGGCTTGCTGATGAGAACGACTTCGTGAAGGGCGTGGTGGGGTGGGTTGATCTTTGCTCACCCGATTTGCCGGCACAACTGGAAGAGTTTGCCGCGAACGGAAAGTTCGTAGGGGTACGGCACATCGTGCAGGGCGAAGCGGACGATGAGTTCATGCTGCGGCCGGATTTTCAGCGGGGCATTGCTCGGTTGGCTGAGCATGGGTTTGCGTACGACCTGTTGCTTTATCCGCGCCATCTTCCTGTTGCGGTGAAACTGGTGCGGGAATTTCCCGAGCAGCGGTTTGTGCTGGACCACATCGCCAAGCCCGTGATTGCGGATGGATTGATGGATCCATGGCAGCGGGATATTCGCGAACTGGGGCAGTTCGACAACGTGTTCTGCAAGCTTTCGGGAATGGTGACGGAGGCGCGGTGGAAAGAGTGGACGCCGCAGGATTTTCGACCCTATCTCGATGTGGTTTGCGAGGCGTTCGGGAGAGGACGTCTGATGATTGGCTCCGACTGGCCAGTCTGCACGCTATCGGGAAGCTATGAGGAGACGATGGGGATTGTGATGGATTACGTGAGGCAATCGATGCCGGACGAGACCGATGACATTCTTGGCGCGAACTGCATGCGCTTCTATGGTGTGGAGTAAAGCGGGCGTCACGTCGGGATATCTTCGGCTTATTCCTTTGGCTTCGGAGCCGTTCCCTGGGTGCACTTCAAGTTTCTGTGCGTCCAGGCCTGCACATCGACTGCTGTCCCCTGCATGCACGTGGTCATTCCATTGTGTGGCACTCCAACGAACTCGATGCCGGAGCCGATCTCTGGTTGAACGCCTTTTACGAACAGGTCGAACTGCACGCCGCTGCGCACGTCTTTGACAATTAGGCAGCGTGCTTCGACGCCGGGCTCAACACAGCCCTCTCCGCGAATTTGCTGCGGCTTCGCGGGCGAGCCGCTATATGCAATCGCGGAGAATGTGAGCGTACCGGCGATTGTTGCAAGTGCCAGCAGGCGCATGTGGGTTCTCCTTCGGCTTGGATGATTCGATTCGCTCAGCGTCGGCATTTGTGCGCAGGATACGCCGGCCCGGATTCTCTCGTCTAATCAGAGACGACACGCACCGCGCGGCATAGTTGCTTCGTCGGGCTAACTCGTCATCAGGTTTATCAGGGATGATAAATTGACCTAAGTGCGAAAGTGGCGGAATTGGCAGACGCACCAGACTTAGGATCTGGCGGGGAAACCCATGAGGGTTCGAGTCCCTCCTTTCGCACCAGGAACTTACAGCCGATTGGCAATCGCGCACTTTGCACGGTGCCTAAAAGTGTGCCAACTGCACATCAAGATATCCCTCCGCATCAAGATATGGCTCCCCAAAGTTTCCCATTCAGCTCGCACTATTGCCAGTTGACCTTTGGAACTCCACCCCGAATAATCGGTGCGCGTACGAGGGTCCTTCACAATTCATCGAGCAGAGCTACTATGCGCCTCTTTCGAGTGGTACAGCGAATAGCCATCGAAGCTTCAATTGGCTTGAGCGACAGTAGCAACTTCGACCCATCAACAAGTTCCAGGTCAACGGACCCTCAGAGAAGAGGAGTACAAACCGTGACACGGTTCTCATCATTGCACAGAGTCAGGCCGCTGACCGCATTGCTGCTAATGGGCATCGCCCCGGCCCTTCACGCCCAGATCCGATATTTCATAACCGACCTCGGCACGTTCGGCGGTACCGTAGGTTTCGGCTACGCCGTCAACGCCCAGGGCCAGGTGGCAGGCGCAAGCTTGACGAGCGGAAACAACGGTTACCGTGCCTTTCGGACAGCGCCCAACCGTCCCATCAATCCTGCCACCGATGACCTCCGCACGCTTGGCGGTGTGCAAAGTTACGCCCAGAGTATTAACAACCTGGGCCAGGTGGCCGGGTCGGCTGCAATCACAGATAGTGCGCCATTGCATGCTTTTCGTACAGAGCCTGAGGATGCCATCAATCCCTCCATTGACGATCTCGGCACACTTGGCGGAACGGAGAGCGAGGCGTGGGGTATCAATAATCTGGGCCAAGTGGTCGGCTTTGCTTCCACGAGCGACGGCACAATCCTCCACGCTTTTCGCACGGCTCCAAACCGTGCCATCAATACTGCGACCGATGACCTCGGCACGCTCGGCGGTACGGAAAGCGCGGCTTTCGGCATCAATGACTTGGGCCAAGTGGTCGGCTATGCTTCCACGAGTGGCGGCGCAAACCTCCACTTCCTCCATGCCTTTCGCACATCTCCCAACCTTGCTATCAATCCCGCCACCGATGATCTCGGCACGCTCGGCGGTACGGAAAGTTTTGGCGCGGCGATCAACAACGTAGGCCAAGTGACAGGCAATGCTTTGACCAGCGACGACGGAAGCAATCACGCCTTTCGCACAGCTCCAAACCGTCCCATCAATCCCGCCACCGATGACCTCGGTACACTTGGTGCGGAAAGTTATGGGATGGCTATCAATGATTTGGGCCAGGTGGTCGGCTATTCTTTCACGACCAGCGACCACACAGTCGTACACGCATTCCTCTTCAGCGGCAGCCTGATGTATGACCTCAACAATCTAATTCCGGCCGACTCCGGCTGGGACCTACAGCAGGCATTCGGCATCAACGATGCCGGGCAGATCGTTGGCGTGGGCGCACACAGCGGCCAAATCCGCCCCTTTTTGCTTACTCCGGCCCGCAAAGACCTTTGCAAAAACAGTGGTTGGGAGAATTTCGGTTTCCATAACGAGGGACAGTGTATCCAGTTCGTTGAAACCGGCAAATAGTACCGAATCGCGGATGCCGCCTTACACAATTCTCCCTTGTCACAGTCAGCGGTAATCTGGGTCACTGCTTCTCTGAGTAGCTGCGCGCAACCTTCTCCCCAGGTTCTCCGTCTCCCCGAAGACCAAATCGTGAATTGATCGGCACTCCCCGAGACGGGAATCATTTCTCGGCCGGGTCCCGGAGCGATTCGCGTCGCACACACACCTTGAAAATGTCTGGGGCTGGCGTCGATGCAACTGGGAGATCGATCTTTCCCAAGTTGAGAAGGGAGACACATGCATTCAAGAATCAGGACGCTGCTCTGTTGGCTCTGCTTGCCTTTAGCAGCTCGATCGCTCTGGCTCAATCCGCAGCTATGAGCAAAGAGACAGGACCAGCTGCCTCTGCGGATTTCACTGACTATTGGAGTGACTCGGTTATTTCTCACGGATTCAGGACTGTACATATCAGTTTCTTGCCAGGCGGCACCGGACAGAGCCCTGTCATGAATCTTCAGTATTACGACAGCTGGTCAATGTGTTTTGTATCTGACGGGTATTGCACACAGGGACAGAACATGTTTGTAGGCCCGATTCCCGCCGCCAGTGTAACGTACAGCGGACGGCCAGACTGGAACGGCAGCTTCCAAATTTCGCTCGATGTGGATACGGGCCCGATCGACGCCTCGCCTACCGGGCACAAAGAGGGATACGGGGGGCGGATTCAATTTACCTGTACCCAGGATCCGGCCCAGGATGTGACCTCATGGTCGGGTCAACAGACGGTTCAGGGCCTCTCCGGTTCTATAAAACAATCCGGATCAACCGTGATCATGCAGGGAAACGCGGTTAGTCGGATCGGGATCTATCCGTTTGATCAGTTTGGTCCTGCGGAATTGTCTTCGACGTGTGAAATGAGCTGGCTGAAGCTTAGGGTGGTGAACCAGTAGTTTCGGATTCTTTGCCTGTTCATGGGGCAGCGTGGCAATTCCTCAGCTTTCGGGTCTCTCTCGTCACTGCGGGGAAGAATGATCCGAGCGATCTTTCAAGACTAGTGGGTGGACCTTAAGCCGGCTCGGACAGGGTAATCTGAAGAAACTATGAGTCAGACCCCGCAACAGCCCCAGATGAATGTCGTTCAGACACCGGACTATCGGGAGTCCTACGCCAACAGCGTGCAGGTGCGCGTAAGCGTGTGGGATTTCTCGCTGGTCTTTGGCCTCGCCTCCAGCGATAGCCCGGACCAGGTGACCATCCGCAACCACCAGGCTATCTTTCTGAGCCCGCAACAGGCCAAGGCCTTGTGGAACGTGCTCGGGCAGAATCTCTCACAATATGAGCAGGCCTTTGGCACGCTGAATCTTGAGCCGCAGAACGTGAACTTTCCCCAGGGCCCGGTCAACTAACTGCAGCTTCAGGATGTGTACGCGGTTCCCACGCGGGCCGCTGATCTGCTACGCGCCGGATAAGAATGGGTAGCGTTGCGAAGACGGGTTCATGAACAAACGACTGAGTTTGAGAACAATCATCGAACCGCGCATGGATGCGCCATTCCCGCTCTGGATGGTGTTTCCCGTCATCTTTGCGGCGCTCTACCTCAGCCACTTCTCGCTGCTGCGGCTGCCCTATTACTGGGACGAGGCCGGGTACTATATTCCGGCGGCATGGGACTTTTTTCGCACGGGATCTCTGATTCCGATCACCACCATGTCGAATGCGCATCCGCCGCTGCCGAGTGTTTACCTCGCCATCTGGTGGAAGCTTTCAGGCTTTTACCCCGAAGTGACGCGGGAAGCTGTTTTGATGGTGGCGTCTATTGGGCTGCTTGCGGTTTGGCGACTGGCACAGCGTATTGCGGGCTCGGGGCCGGTGGCCTTCTGGACGGTTGTGCTGACGGCGCTATACCCGGTGTGGTTTGCGCAGAGCACACTGGCGCATGCCGACATTTTTGCAGCGGCCTTTACGCTATGGGGGCTGGTGTACGCGCTTCCGGATCAAGATCGCAGGCCGGTCGTTGCCGCTTTGTGGTTCACCGCAGCGGTGCTGTCGAAAGAGACGGCCATCGTTGTTCCGATGACGCTGGCGGTGATTGCTGCGGTGGATGGATTTCGCTCGGCGCAGCCATTGCGAAAGAGGCGTTGGAGCGAGGCCGGCTGGCTTGCAAGCTGCGCTTTGCCACTGATTGCGTGGTACGGCTGGCACTTTATCAAGACGGGATTCGTTTTTGGAAATCCTGCGTTTCTGAAGTACAACGCGCAAGCCAACTTCGAACCGACGAGATTCCTGGCTGCGTTTGGGCATCGGCTGCTGCACTTGACGGCGCACATGAACATGTTTGTGCCGATGCTGCTGACCATCGCAGCATTGATGCTGAAACCCCGTCTTGATCGCGGAAGGGCAGGAGCGGCCTCGCATAAGCTCTGCGATCCTTTGGCGGATTTTCTTTATTCTGCTCGCGAACGTTGTACTGTTCAGCGTGTTGGGTGGCGCGTTGCTTACACGCTACCTGCTGCCGATGTATCCGCTGGTGCTTCTGGTTGCGGTGTCAACGTTTTCGCGCCGGGTACCGTTCTGGCAGACGCTTGCATCACTCTCAGCTGTGGCGTTTCTCGCAGGGCTCTTTATCAATCCGCCTTACCGTTTTGCGCCTGAGGACAACCTCGAATATGCTCGCGTGATTCGGTTGCATATGGCGGGTATTGCGCAGCTCAACAAGCGTTACCCCGGATCGACTGTGCTTTCAGCGTGGCCTGTTACGGACGAGCTGACCAAGCCGGAACTGGGGTACGTCAAGACGCCTTACCAGGTTTACCGGCTGGAGGATTTCACGTCGGGGCAGATCGATCGCGCAGCCGACGACCCCGGCGGCTACTCGACTGCACTGGTGTTCTCAACGAAGTACGATCCGCCTTCCATGCTGTTGAGTCTCGGTCCGAAGAGCGAAGGGCTCGACCAGAAGTACTTCGGGTTGCATCATGATCTGCAGCCGGAGGCGATTGCCCTGCGGCTGCATGGGACTTTGAACTGGCAACGGGAGGACCATGCGCAGTGGATCGCCCTGATTCGATTTAACCGGCAATTTGACGCACAGGTGCGCTTGCCGGACGCGGTGCGCTGAGCGGGGAGCACCTTCGGAACACTGCGAAACAAGAGGCTGAACACCTATAATCAGCCTGTCGTGCTCTTCCTTACTCAATTTCGCAGATGGAAGCAGCCGGTGCGTGCATGGGCCGGGATTCCGTTGCTGCTGACGCTGGCATTCAGCGTTCATGCGCACGCCCAGGCGACCGCGACAGACGCGGCAAATGCGGGCAAGAACCGAATACTGCTGGTCCTTCCTTTTGAGAATGGAACCGGTCAGCCGAACCTCGAGTGGGTTCGCGAGGCAGCGCCGGAGATTCTGGACGCGCGTTTTGCCTCTGCCGGATTTGCGCCGATGAGCCGTGCGGATCGCATGTATGCGCTCGATCATCTTGGTTTGCCTCAGCAGTTTCAGCCTTCCCGGGCCAGCGCCCTCAAACTGGCGCAGACGCTCGATGTTGATTCGATCATCGTGGGAAGTTACCGGATGGAGGGCACGAGTATCGTGGCGGAGGCGCGCGTTTTGAACGTGCCGCGTTTGCGGACGAGCGACCCGGTGATGGCGCGCGGAGAGATGCACGATCTGATTGCCATTTTCGATTCGCTTGCGTGGCGGCTTACACGGATTATGGATCCCGGATTCAGCGTGGCGCAGGATACGTTTCTTGCTGCCGGAGAGGGATTGCGGCTGGATGCTTTTGAGCAATACATCCGCGGAATATCCGAGCCGGACCAACAGGAACGCGAGCGGCATTTGAAGCAGGCCGTTGCTCTGAGCCCAAATTACAGTCCTGCATGGATGGCGCTTGGCCGCGAGAACTTTAACGCACAGCAGTATGAAGAAGCAGCATCGGCATTCGCCAAAGTCAGCCCGAATGATCCTAATGCTCTGGAAGCGGGCTTTTACAGGGGGCTTTCGCTCTTATACTTCGGTTCTTACGTGCCGGCCCAGCAGGCGTTTGCCAGCGTTGCCCGTGAACTGCCTCTGGCCGAGGTGCTGAACAACGAAGGCGTTGCGATAAGCCGACAGGATCACGACGGTACGGGATTGTTTGTACAGGCGGCTGCGGCTGACCCGAACGATGCCGACTACCATTTCAATCTCGCGCTCAGCCTCAAGCGCCATGGGTCTGCCGCGAATGCTGTCAACGAGCTGAATCAGTGTCTGAAACTTCGTCCAAACGATACGGAAGCTCAGCAGTTGCTTGCGGCATGGAGGGCTCCCAAATCTGCCGATTCTGACGATGCCGCAGAACCGCTGGAGCGGATCGTGCGCAGCTTCGATGCGGGCGCATTCAAGCAGGCAGCACTGATGATGGACCAGATGGAAGCGTCCAAGCTAGCCGCGCTCTCGCCACACGAACGTGCCGTGAAACTCACCAAGCAGGCGAAGGACTATTTCAATCGGGGTCTGCTGCTGGAGGCAGAGCGCCTTTACCAGGCGGCGGTGGCGAATGACGGCTCCCTGGCAGAGGCTCATGCTGGATTGGCGGCAGTGCGCGAGCGTACGGGAGATATGGCCGCTGCTCGCAAGGAAGCCAATGCGGCGCTGCAACTATCTCCGTCGCTGGATGCATATCTCGTCCTGGGGCGACTGGACATGGCTGCAAACCACATGGACGACGCCAGCAAGAATGTTCGCGAAGCGCTGAAACTGGACCCCGGCAGCGCCACGGCAAAAGAACTTGATCGGGAGATCGAGGCGAGGTCAGGGAAAAAGCAATAGCGATTGGAGTGAGCCATGCTAAAGCACGCGCGTGGATTCAAGTTCCGTTTAGCCTTCCGCCTTGTTGCAATGATTGGACTGGCGTGTCTCTGTGCCAACTCATTACGCGCTCAACGACCTGTCGTGGAAAAGCTGGTTCTGGACACGACAATTCAACCGATAAGCGCCGAATTGCTTCAGCGTGCGATTGCGCGCGCAAACAGTCAGGGCGCCTCTGCCCTGCTGATCGAGATGAATACGCCGGGCGGTCTGGTGGACTCGATGCGCATGATGGCGGGCGCGATTTTGAGTTCGCGCGTTCCTGTCATCGTCTATGTTTCTCCGGCGGGTGCGCGTGCCGGTTCAGCGGGATTTTTTTTGCTTGAGGCTGCAGATATTGCCGCAATGGCGCCGGGAACCAATGCGGGCGCGGCGCACGTGGTTTTCGAGGGCGGGAAACCTGACGAGACACTGAGCCAGAAGATCGAGAACGACGCCGAAGCCTTCATGCGGTCGTATGTCACCAAGCACAATCGCAATTCCGATGCGGCCATTGCCGCGGTGGCATCCTCGCACTCCTATACCGCGGAAGAGGCGCTGAATCAGCACCTCATCGACCTGATTGCGGCGGATGACGCGCAATTGCTTGACGCCATTGACGGGCGACAGATCACGCGTATGGACGGCAGCAAGCAGACTTTGCGTACGAAAAATGCAATTGTTGAAGTGGTGCAGCCGACGGTGCGGGAGAATCTGCTGGGATGGCTCGTAAATCCCAACATCGCTTTGCTGCTGCTGGTGGGTGGTGCACTGCTGGTCTATCTGGAATTCAATACGCCGGGAACGATCGTGCCGGGAGCGCTGGGCACGTTGATGGTTCTGCTTGGCATCTTTGCACTGGATCTGCTGCCGATTCGATTCACGGCGGTGCTGCTGCTGATTGCGGCGTTTGCTCTGATGCTGCTTGAGGCGAAATTTGGCGGCCACGGCGTGCTGGCCATTGCCGGAATTCTGTCCCTGATCTTTGGAACGCTGACGCTGAGTAGCTGCGCCGATTCCGGAGTTGCGGATTCGTCCGTGGGTGGCGATCGGGGTGGGTTTGGGATTCGGCAGTATCACGGTATTTCTGGTGCGGCTTGCGTGGCGTGCGCGGCGCATGAAAGCTCGCCTGGGTGTTGACGCACTGGTTGGCAGCGCAGCCTCGGCAATGGAGGCCCTGGCGCCCGAAGGCCACGTGCTGGTGGAAGGGGAAATCTGGAATGCAGTTGCAAGCGAGCCGGTACCCGCGGGAACGCGGTTGCGCGTGGTGGGACATGACGAATACCTGTTGAGGGTCGCTCCGCTTGAACAGCCTGCACCGCCGCCAGCAGCTGCATAAAGCTCGCAGGAGTACAATCCGTGCTGAGTGGGGGAAGCACATGCCTGACATTTCTGTGCCATTTCTGATCGCAGTTGCCATCGTAGCTTTGTATCTCATCAATTCCATCAAGATTCTGCGGGACTACGAGCGAGGGGTAATTTTCCGGTTGGGCCGCGCGCTTCCCGTTCCCAAGGGGCCCGGAATCATCCTGGTTTTCAGGCCATTCGATCAAATGGTACGTATCTCGCTGCGGCAGGAAGTGCTGGAAGTGCCGGCGCAGGACGTTATCACGCGTGACAACGTGACGCTGAAAGTGAACGCAGTGGTGACGCTGTACGTCGTCGACCCCAACAATGCGGCCATCAAGGTGGCGAATTATGTCTACCAGACTTCGCAGTTTGCGCAGACAACGTTGCGTTCCGTATTGGGCGAAGTGGAATTGGATGAACTGCTGAGTCATCGCGACAAACTGAATTTGAAAATCCAGACGATCATCGATCAGCGCACTGAGCCATTCGGGGTAAAGGTGACTTCAGTGGAAGTGAAGCAAGTGGATTTGCCGGAGCAGATGTTGCGCGCCATGGCCAAGCAGGCAGAGGCAGCGCGGGAAGCCCGCGCGAAGATCCTTCACTCACAGGGCGAGTTCGACGCAGCGCAAAAGCTCGTCGACGCAGCAAGTTTGTTGGCGACGCAGCCTATGACGCTCCAATTGCGGTATCTGCAGACACTCACCGAAATCGGAGTTGAAAAGAATACGACTATCGTGTTTCCGCTGCCGATGGAACTGCTGTCGATGTTGAATAAACTGACAATTTCGAATCCGCAGGCCGAGAAGTCTGGCGGCGAGCGTTTGTAAAGCCAGTGTTCGATGACTGGCCATAGACCTTCTTGAGCCAGAGGCAGAGAATGATCCGAGACTTTAGCAAGGAAGAGCTCGAACCCGCCGAGAGCGAACGCGACACCGAAATCACGCTCGGGGGCAACACGGTTTTGGTTCTTGGCGGGGGGCTTCTTTTTCTTTGCGTGGTCTGTTTTGGTATTGGATATCTGGTTGGCCACCGCAGTTCATCTGAGTCGGCGACAGCAGTGTCGCTGCCGTCAAATTCGAAAGCATCTGCGCGGCCGACCGGCTCAGGATCGAAACCGGGAGCGGCAGGGCAGGCGCCGGTTCGTCCGCAGTCGCAAGCAACTGCGGGTGGGCTCGGCGTTTCCTCGAGCACTTCGACGCCGTCGGCTCAGCCTTTACCCTCTGGTTCCGGCGGAGCCACAGGCTCAAGCCAGGCTCAGGCTAAGAGTGCCGTCGATCCGCCGGTACACCCGGCTCTTGGTGGCGCTGCAGGTGGCGCGCAGCCGAGTTCTACCCTGCATGTGCAGCCAGCATTGGCGCAGGTGCAGGGCTGGATGGTGCAGATTGCTGCTGTTTCGCATAGTGAAGATGCAGAGGTTCTGGTCAATGCACTTCGCAAGCGAGGCTATACCGTCACGGCGCGACGCGAAGTGGGTGACAGTCTTATCCACGTGCAGACTGGGCCGTTTGTGAATCGCAATGAGGCAAATGCGATGCGGCAGAAGCTGTTGAGCGATGGGTACAACGCCATTGTGCAGTAACGTTATTTGCCGTTTCGCATCCACTCCGGCAATCCTGATGCGATCGCAGCGCGAACCGCAGCCAGGAGGTCTTCGCGTGTCTCGTAGTCATCTGGATTGAGGGGTGCATGAAAGGTGACGTGCGCGATGCCGGGCCGAATCCGGAGACTGCCTTTCGACATCATCGTTTCGGTGCCCCAGATTGACACTGGAATGCACGGAGCACCAGCTTCCTTCGCCAGATAGAACGGGCCTTTTTTGAAGGGCAACAATCGGCCGTCTTTCGAGCGTGTGCCTTCAACGAAGGTAGTGATGTGCACGCCCTTCCCGAGTACTCGGCGTGCGGCGGCGATGCTTTCCTGCGCGCTCTCCTTGCGGCCGTCCCGGTCCACAGGAATAAATTCGCCCAGGCGAAATCCCCAACCGAGCACGGGTACATGCATCAGGGATCGTTTCAGGAAGGCGGATGTGCGTCCGGGAATATTTGGAATGAGCGCCGGCGGATCGAGGTTCGAGACATGGTTCGCCATGAAGATGCAGGCGGTATTCGGCGGAACCAGCTCGCGGCCTTTGATGTCGATTCGGATGCGAGCGAGAAAGTATCCGGTCCGCACAATCATTTGCGTCGCATTGTAGAGCGGCAGAACATTGCCGGTAAGGATGGCCCAGGGAATGAAAATGATCGCAGTCGGAATTCCGAGAATCACAAACGTGGAGAACAGCAATAGTGAGGAGATCATGTCCGGCTTTCGCGATTAGTTCTGACGGGCTCTGAGCCGCGCAGGAAGTTTTTCATAGATGCCATCGAAACCGCCGTTGGAGAGGATCGCAACAACGTCGCCGGATTTGAGATTCGGCGCGATGCTCTCCACGATTTCGGTGGCATCAGGATGCAGTTCGGCCGGCGTTCCCGCAGCATTGAGTGCGTCGATAACGTCTTCGGGATGGAGGCGCTCTGCGTCAGGAATGCGTTGCTGCTGGTAGACACCCGCCAGGATGACGTGATCGGCGAGACGCAGACTTTCAACGAGATCGTTTTCGAGCACTTTACGCCTGAGCGTGTTTGAGCGCGGCTCCAGCACGGCCCATAGGCGCGCATCGGGATAGACGGAACGAAGTGCGCGCAGGGTTTCGCGAATTGCCGTTGGGTGATGTGCGAAATCATCGATGATGGTGATGCCGCGGATGACATCGCGAACCTCGAGTCGGCGCTTGACGCTTTTGAAGCTTGCCAGTGCGGTGACGATCGCGTCTCTGCTGATGCCCTGGCCCGCCGCGAGAGCTGCTGCGGCAGTTGCGTTGAGCGCGTTATGCTCGCCTGCAAGTCGCATGCTGGCCTCGGACCAAAGCTCGCCGTTGTGCCAGATTTCCCATTGGGTCTGGCCGTCGGTGTGGCACAGGTTGCGAAGCTGCCAGTGGGATTCAGGCTTGAAGCCGTAGCGTTCGACGCGGCAGAATGCTTTGGCGATGCATTCGGTCACGTTTTCGCTGCCATCGAAGGCAACGAGCAGACCGCGCCGTGGTACCAGATTGACGAGGCGCTTGAACGCGACTTTGATTGCTTCGAGATCGGCGTAGATGTCGGCGTGATCGAACTCAACGTGCGTGAGGATCAGCGCGTCTGGAAAATAGTGCTGAAACTTCGGACCCTTATCGAAGAAGGCGGTGTCGTATTCGTCGCCTTCGATAATGAACGTGCGCGTGGGACGAAGCTGGAAACTTGTGCCGAAGTTTTCCGCAACTCCGCCGATTAGGAATGATGGCTCGAGCGCTGCGTCATCGTGAGAGCCTACCTGGTAAATCCAGGCCAGCATGCTGGTGGTGGTGGTTTTGCCGTGCGTGCCAGCAACGACAAGAGATTCGCGGCCCTTGAGGAATTCTTCGCGAACGAGAGCGGCCATGGATGTGAACGGTATGCGTTGATCGAGCACGTGCTCTATTTCAGGATTGCCGCGGGAGAGAGCGTTGCCGATGATCACGAGGTCCGGCACAGGGTCGAGGTTTGACTCCGAATAGGGTTCGAGCACGGGAATACCGAGCGAGCGCAACAAATCGCTCATCGGCGGATAAGCGGCTTTGTCTGAACCTGTGATGCGATGACCCTGCAGTTGAAGCAGGCCAGCTAGCGACGCCATCGCCGTGCCGCAAATGCCGCTGAGGTGAATGTGTTTGCGCGAGGATGTCATGGTTTCACCGCCGGTTCGAGCAGGGCGAGTTGAGATTCATCGGCTGACCGAAGTTCCGCTTCGATACCGAAGATCAATGTGACGTTCTGTCGTGAGACGTGCCCGCTGCGAAGACCGATCGCAATTGGAATATCAAGACCGTTGAGAGCGGAAAGAATCGTGTCTTCGAGTAGATTGGGTGGTGCGCCGGGAGAAGTGCAGTCGAGCATCTCGCCGAAGACAATGCCACGGACGCCGTTCAGCTTGCCTGCCTGGCGCATTTGCCAGAGCATCCGGTCAATCTGGTAGGGCTTTGCGCCTACATCTTCGATGAACAGGAGCTTGTTCTCTGTTGCAGGCTCCCATGGGGTTCCGATCAGCGAGACGAGAATGCTGAGGCATCCGCCGTAGAGAGTGCCGGTAGCTGTACCAGGTTTCAAAGTGCGCAAGCCCTCAGTTCCTCCCACCGAGTACGGTCGTCCGGCGAGCGCAGACTGGAGGCTCTCGAGATGCACACCGTCTTCAAGATAAAAATCCGCAGCCACCATCGGGCCGTGAAATGCGGGAAGGCCAAGCTGATCGAGGAGGCGAAGCTGCAATCCCGTCATGTCGCTGTAAGCAAAGAATGGCTTGGGGTGACGCTCGATAAGCGCCAGATCAATTGCATCGAGCAAGTAGTTGGAACCGTAGCCTCCGCGCACCGCCGCGACAAAGGCAGTTTCGGGATCGGCGAATGCCGCGTGCAGATCTTCAAGCCTTTGTTGAGGTGAGCCAGCAAAGAATAGCGGGCCGCGAATTTGCGTGTTTGCGCCGAGGTGCGGCTGGTAGCCAAGACGGCGCAGTCGCTCCACGCCCTGGTCAACGCGATCGGGGATTGCGAAGGAGGCGGGGGAAACGACGCTCACGCCGGTGCCCGCTTCGATTGGGCGCAGAGGGATCAGCGGCTTTGATCGGGCGGTCATCCGCACCACGCTTCGCCGCGCGCAATCAAGGTTGCCGGGCCTGTGAGTTCGAGTTCGCTGCCTGCTCCGTTCCAACTCACCGTCTGGGCACCGCCGGGAGCCACGACGCGCAACGGCGACGTGCAACCGTGGAACGCGATGGCGGCGGTCGCGGATGCGGACGTGCCGGTTCCGGATGAGGTGGTTGGACCTACTCCGCGCTCGAAGATGCGGATCTGAATCTCTGCGGGGCTCGCGATACGCACAAACTCCACGTTGGTCTGGTGCGGAAAATCGGAGTGGGCGCAGATTTGCGCTCCAATTTCCTGCCAGGACGAGCCAGCGACTGAGAATTCTGCGTTATCGACCACAATGACGAAATGCGGGTTTCCTGTCGAGACGGCGATGCCTTCGACGCTACGACCGTCCACGAGATTGATTGTCTTGCGCGCTGCGCTGGGGATTCCCATGCCCGAGGTGATTTTGACCGAGTAGCCGCTATCTGTGTCGACGCCATTGATACGGCAGATGCGCAAGCCTGCGTCGGTCTCGATGCGCAGTTCGTCGCCGGCCTTTGCGCCTGTCATTGAGCTCATCCATGCGGCCACGCATCGGGTGCCGTTGCCGCTGATCTCGGCAATAGATCCGTCAGAGTTGTGCAGGCGGATGCGTCCTGATTTGGAACCTGTCCAGGCAAAAAACTCAATGCCATCTGCACCGATGCCGGTATTGCGAGCGCAGAGTTGGCGGGTGAGTTCTGCCCAATCGCGCCTGGCCGCGGCATCTTCAGTCACAATCAGAAAATCATTACCGCACGCATGCGCTTTCGCAAAGGGAATCAATCTTCCTCCGGATCTCGGAAGTTGAGCAGGGAATCGATAGCGGGTTCCGAGAGAAGTTTTCCGCGCAAATGCTCGTGCTGCCTCTTTGTTGCGGTTATGGTGAAAGTCACGCGCTGCAGATCGCCTATTGCGTTCGTAGCGAACTCCGCCAGACGCTCTCCCGCTTTATCCATGGCGTCGAGAATGGAACGAAGCATGGCGGTCTGATCAGATCCGCGCGCTTCATAGATAAGCGAATAAATCTTGATGCTGGCGCGCCGTTCGAGAAAGCCAACCATTTCGAGTGCAATGATTACGATGATGGTGGCGACTGCGGCGACAGCCAGGAGTCCGGCGCCGCACGCCATGCCGATTGAGGCTACTACCCAAACGCTCGCAGCGCTGGTGAGTCCGCTGATGCGGCTGCGGTTGTGAATGATCAGACCTGCGCCTAGAAAGCCGATGCCCTGCACGATGTTCGATGCGACCTGCCCTTTGTTCGGGCTGCCGTCTCCGGCGAGCACGGCTGACAGCAATGTGAAGAACGCCGCGCCAAGAGAGATGAGCAGGTTGGTCCGCACGCCGGCCGATCGGCGCTTGTATTCGCGCTCCAATCCGATCAAGCCACCAAGCAGAGAGGCAGCGATCAGGCGAGGGATCGCGCCGTCGAATACGACTTGCTGCTGGAGCCAACTGAAGTCGAAGGGCGCCGAAATACTGGCCAATGTCGTGCACATGGCTGTCACCTTGGCTAAGGCTATCACCGCTTTGCAGCTTTCGAACCGGGCGGGGTATCGGAGACGTAAACCGCGCCAGCGTTTTGTCCGCGGCATTCAAATCGCCGCACCAATTCAAGCCCTTCGGGATGAGCTTTTACCGCCTTGTCGATTTCATCACCGTCGAAGGCAAGCACGATCGCCGCGTGAGTTGCGGGGGCGGCCAGCGCGGCTGAGTAGTATTCCTTGTCACTTTCGTTGAGGGTCTGGCGCAGCGGAATACCCGAAAATGCGACCAGGTTCGGATAGACCGACGTTTCCATCAACACCAGGCCGTCAGGTCGTGTTGCGAGCAGAGAACGCAGGACCGGCGGTATCTCACGTTCGAATGCGCGCCGGGATTCGATGTTCTTGATGCCTTCGACGTACGTCAGTGGATGAGCGCGAAGCACCTGCCACGCATTGATGGCAACGATTACGTAGAGCGCGGCTGCAGCGAATCGAGTGGAACTGTGCTTGAATTCTCTTGCCACGGCGACCACGAATTGTGCAACGAAACCAAGCCCAAGCGCGAATGCTGGGAGCATCTCCAAACCGTAACGAGTGTTGTACCAGGAGTGAGGCCACCAAACGGGAAGAAAGATCGGAACCGAACCGAAGGCAATCGAATAGGCGTAGAAGGGAACTGGAAACCATAGAAGCAGCGTCCAGAGAAAAGCACGCCGATGTGTTGTGAACCACGCCCAGGCTGTACCCAGCACGGCGAGGCTCAAGAGGAAGTTACCCCATGCTTCGGGGGCTGCGTCCAACTGCGCGCACTTGATGAAGAACAGAAACGAAACCCAGGGATTGTGCCAGCCGGGGTGAGGAGGGCCTGAGCCGGGTGTCGCAGTGCGCATCTCGATGGCGGCGGCGGAGTAGGGGCCGCGCGCGAAATCGAACCAATCTCCGAAAACAATTGCGTTGTATGCAAACCACAGCAATGGCGCCGCAACCACGGCTGCGCTCGCGATCCAGAAGGTGCGTGAGCGGAGAGTGCTGTGGCGAAGCTGGACGATACCGATAGAAGTCCATGCGAGAACGGCCAGAATCCAACCGTCATACCGCGTGAAAACCGCCGCGACGAGAACCATCGCGATGGGGCCGAGCAGTCGGGTGGCACGTCCCGGATCGTTTTCCAGGGCTTCGCGCCACTCCACCAGCCACACAGCGAGCCAGACCAGCTCGCACAGGAATAGCGGCTCGGTCATTGCGGTAGTTTGCAAATAGAGCAGGTTTGGATTGAGCGCGAAAAACGCGAGTGCTACGACTGCCGCCGAGGGGCGCAGCCAATGGCGAGCGAGCCGATATACACCGGCGCATCCGGCAAGATAGGCCAGTGCCGATGGGATCAATCCTGCGATTCCATTGGCCCACCATGCGTAGACCGCAACGAAGGGAAGCATCAACAGATGAGGCAGCGGTAGCCAGACCGAGCCAAGTTGAGAGAGTCCCGGGCGATGCGAATCGAAAACGCGGCGAGCGATGTGCAGGTGCGCCACGGCGTCGCCATAGTTCAACATCGCGCCGTTATGCCAGCTCCACAGGCTCGCGAGAACAGATGCTGATGCCGTAAACGCCACCACCATCAGCCACTCGTTGCGGCTGATGGGGCGGCGAATCGGTTCTTCAGTCAAGGTGGGTCAGCTCGCGGAACAGCTTGAACCGATGGTCGATTTCTTCGCGTGTGAGTTGCTGCAGGCGGTCGGTGCCAAAACGCTCGACCGTGAATGAACCCATGACAGAGCCATAGAACATGGCTCGGCGGAATGCGCCGGGCGTGAGTTCGTGCTGCGAGGCGAGATAGCCGAAGAAACCGCCGGCAAAGCTGTCGCCCGCACCCGTCGGATCGGTGACCTGCTCGAGCGGGAAGGCGGGAGATTTGAATGTGTGTGACTCCGGCGCGCCCGGGATCGCTTTGTGGAAGAGCGTCGCGCCGTACTCCCCATGCTTGACGACCAGCATGCGCGGGCCCATTTCCATCACGGCGCGTGCGGCAAGAACAAGATTGTTGTTGCCTGCGAGCATGCGCGCTTCTGTGTCGTTGATGAGGAGGATATCGAGCCCCTTGAGGACTTCAAGGAGTGCAGGCTTGTGGTCCTTGATCCAGTAATTCATGGTGTCGCCGGCTACAAGTTTGGCCTGCGGCGTGGCTTCACGAACTCGCCGTTGAAGAACAGGATCGATGTTGGCTAGAAACAGAAACTGCGAGTCGCGATACGCGTCGGGAATTCTGGGTTCGAAGCCGGCGAAGACATTGAGGTCCGTCTGAAGAGTTTTGGCTTCATTGAGGTTGTCGAGATACGAGCCTTGCCAAAAGAAGGTCTTGCCGGGGGCGTGCTGGATGCCGGTGGTATCGATCTTGTGGGCATCAAAGACAGCTTGCTCGCTGGCGCTGAAATCTTCGCCAACGACGGCGATCACGCGCACATCGGTGAAGAAGCTGGCAGACAGCGAAAAGTAGGTTGCCGCGCCCGCCAGGCAGCGCTCTCTGCGCCCTGCGGGTGTTTCAACAGTGTCAAAAGCGACGCTGCCCACAACGGTAATTGCCATGCATGACCTCTCTGGATTCGTTTGTTGGTGATGATTCCGGCTTTACCAGCCGAGATATTTGCCGAAGAGCAGCTTCAGTCGTTCCTTTGCGGCGGCTGGAATCGCATCCGGCTGCGTGAGCACAGCAAATTGGGCTGCCGAGGCGCAGGCGCAGTTCCGTTCCGCGGGCATTGCGGCTACCGCGGCCTTTACCACCTTGCACGCGTTCTCCGCATTCTGGTGGAGTACGGCGACGATCTCTTCAATGGTGACGGAATCGTGACCCTCTCGCCAGCAGTCGTAGTCCGTAACCATGGCGACCGTGGCATAGCAGATCTCTGCTTCACGGGCGAGTTTGGCTTCCTGCAGATTCGTCATGCCGATGACGTCCGCGCCCCAGCTTCGATAGAGGTTCGATTCGGCCTTGGTGGAGAACTGCGGACCTTCCATGCAGACGTAGGTGCCGCCGAGCTTGCCGACCACGCCGACGCTCTTGCAGCCTTTTTCAGCGGCCGCGGCTACGGTTGCGCATACCGGATCGCCAAACGCTACGTGGCCTACGATGCCGTCGCCAAAGAATGTGGAGATGCGATGGAAGGTGCGGTCGATGAATTGATCGGGGATCACAAAGTCCGTGGGCTTGTGCTCCTCTTTCAGCGAGCCGACGGCAGAGACAGAGAGGATGCGCTCCACACCGAGTTTCTTGAAGGCGTAGATGTTGGCGCGGAAGTTCAGTTCAGACGGGAGGATGCGATGTCCGCGACCGTGGCGGGCGAGGAAGGCGACCTTGTGGCCTTCCAGTTCACCGAGCACGAAGGGGTCTGAGGGGTCGCCAAAGGGAGTTTCAATACGTTCTTCGTGGACGTTCGTAAATCCGGGCATCGAGTAAAGCCCGCTGCCGCCTATAATTCCGATCTCTGCCTGAGGCAATGCCGCTCCGATCAACAGGCCAGAGGAGGCCTGTCTGATTGATTCAACAAACACTCAGTATAAAGGTCGGAGGCGGGCGGATTTCATGAGCACCAACCTGGCAGGTAAATCGCATTTGAAAAAAAGCGGGAGGGATTGCTTTGAAAGGGCACGGCTTCAGCCGTGCCGAGGAAGGCAAAAGAGAAAGACTCGGGCTTCAGCCGTGTGTAGGGTTTGAAGGCAGAAAATACATCCCCAGGGGCTAAAGCCCGCCACTTTTTGCCGACGCTAGCGGCACGGCTGAAGCCGTGCCCTTTCAAAGCCACTGCTGTACAGGATTTCAATTCCAAATGCGATTGCCCTGCCAACGCGGCATGGTTAGGAATTCAACCGATCGCAACCTGACTGAGGACTCTGCCATTGCGATCGCCGGCGGTTTCGCGAACGGCCCAACCGGCGATGAGCAAGCTGGGGGACTGGGTGGGGTGCGCATTTTCCAAATCGCCAAGCGTGGTGCGCTGAACCTGCTGGCCGGGCTGTGCGGCGTGGGACACGATGGCGCAGGGGAAATCGACCGGCAAGCCCTCCTGCAGCCATTCCAGCGCGAGCAGGCTCAGGTCGCGACCCGGCATGTAAACGATGCGGGTAGCGTCTTCGAGCTCTGGAACAGGTGCATGATTGTGCGATTGCGCGTGATGCCCGGTGGAAAAGATGACGTTCGATGCGGCATTGCGATCGGTGAGCGAGCAGGGAATTGCCGCCGCAGCGGCAAAAGCAGCGGTGATGCCCGGCACCACTTCAAAAGCTACGCCAGCATCGGTCAGCGCCGACATCTCCTCCGCTGCCCGTCCGAAGATCAGCGGGTCGCCGCATTTGAGGCGCACTACGCGGCGGCCTGCTTCGGCGTGGGCAATCATCAGTGCGTGAATCTCTTCCTGCGTGATGTTTTTTGTTCCGCAACGCTTGCCCACGTTGACGACCTCGGCGTGTTCGGTTGCCGACTTGAGAATGGCTTGCGTGACCAGGTCGTCGTGGAGAATTACGTCGGCTGATTGGATAAGCCGCAGGGCTTTTACGGTGAGGAGGTCGGGATCTCCGGGACCGGCGCCGACGAGGAAGACTTTGCCTTCGGCATCTTGCGGGGATTGAGCGATGGTCGAATTCGATTTGAGGAATTGGCGATCTGCCAATTGATGCAGGAGAGCTTTGCGTTCTTCTCCGGGCGGAAGCGTTGCAAGGATCTCGCGGCGGAGCCGGCCGAGTTCCGTGAGCCAGGGGCCGATATCTGTCGATAGTTGCTCGTCAATCTCACGTCGAATGCGCTGTGCCACTGCGGGGCTTTCTCCGGCGGTCGAGATTGCAATCTGCAGATCGCCGCGGCGGACAACGGACCCAAAGTAGAAGTCGCAATGCGGAGGATCATCCACACTGTTGACGAGGATTCCACGGCGGACTGATTCGAGATATACAGCCGCATTCACTTCGGGATCGTCTGTTGCGGCGATTACAACGAAGTTCCCGTCGAGGTCGGCCGGATCGAATTTGCGCTCGATCCATTCAAGCAGGCCACCTTCTGCCAGTTGGCGGATCTCTGCATTTGCCTCGGGGGCGATGACCCGGAGGCGTAGACCTGTTCGTAGCAGGCTATTGATCTTTTCGAGCGCTACATTACCAGCGCCAACGAGCAGCCCGGGTCTTCCATCGAGTTTTAGGAAAATCGGCAGCAAGCTCATGGCAACCTCAGTCCGCAACCGCGTGGGGTACGCGGCCAGTGGGCAGATCGCGCTCAACCGGCGCGAGAGTTTCTCCTGCAAGGTACGCGCGCAGTTCGTCGTTGCTATGGCGCGCGAACCATGCACGCAGATTTTCCTCACCATCACGGGTTACCAGGTATTTACGCAAAAGCCGGGCAATTGCCTCCGGCACCAGTACCGCCGGCGAGCGATAGCCGACCGGGCGCGAAATGGCTGCATTCTGTCCAACCGACCCGCCGAGACAGAAGTAGTAGGCATCGACGAGCTTGCCCTCGTGCTTGATCTTCTTGCCTTCGATCCCAATGTCGGCAATCCAGTGCTGTCCGCAGCCGTTGGGGCAGCCGGTTACGTGCAAACGCAGTTGCTGGTCGAATTGCGGAACACGCTCTTCGAGTTCGTCCACGAGCCAACGCGTAAAGCCTTTGGTTTCGGTGATGGCGAGCTTGCAAAATTCGGTTCCCGTGCAGGCGACGGCTCCGCGCCAGAAGGCCGAACCCTCTACGTGAAGACCGATCGCGCCAAGTTCGCGAACGAGATCGAGAGCTTTCTCATTCGGCACGTCGATGAACAGCAGGTTTTGCGAAACCGTAGCGCGCAGGGCACCGCTGCCGTACTTGTCCGCGAGATCGGCCGCGGCTTCTAGTTGCTCCCCGGTCAAACGGCCGCGCAGCACTGATGCTCCTACGTAGCTGAGGCCTGGTTGCCGTTGACGGTGAATGCCAACGTGATCGCGGAGAGTTTCATCCGGCACAATCTCGTCGGCTCCCGGCAGGAGCGTGAAACTCAGGCGCGATTGCAATTCGGTCAAAAACCGTTCGGCGGTCCATCCCTCTTTCATGAAGAGATATTTCAGGCGGGCGCGATCGCGGCTTTCGCGCAGCACCTGCTGGTCGCGGAAGATCTCGGTTATCGCTTTGGCAACAGCCACGGCCTGCTCGGGCAGAACGAACGCATCGAGACGAACCGCGAGATGGGGTTCGTTGGAGAGTCCTCCTCCTACGCGCACGGAGAATCCAACCTGTCCGTTGTGCTTCACGGCCGTAAGCGCAATGTCGTTGATCTCGGGATAGCTGCACCACGATGGGCAGCCGAGGACGCAGATCTTGAATTTGCGCGGCAGGTTATAGAACTCGGGATTGGCCGTAAGGAGGTGGGCGACCTCAAGCGCGATCGGCGATGCGTCGAAGATCTCGTCATGCGCTACGCCGGCCAGCGGACACCCGGTTACGTTTCGAACCACATCACCGCAGGCTCCCTTGGGGGACAGGCCGATTGCGTCAAGCGCATCTACCACTTCGGGCAGCGACTCAATGGTGAGCCAATGAAGCTGGAGGTTTTGCCGCACGGTGATATCGGCAAGGTTGCGGGCATACTTCCGAGTAAGGCCGCCTATCGTACGCAACTGACTCGACGAGATGATCCCATTGGGGATACCGATGCGCATCATGAAATAGTCAGTGACCAAACCCTCGCCACCCTTGCCGCCGGTTGCGCCAACGCCGTCGCCTTGGGTATAGATTCCCCACCACTTGAAGTAGGTGCTTGCCCACTCGGGGACCACGCTGGAGCGCCCTTCGCGCGCAAAAGCCCGGACCTCGTCAAATGCTTCCCATGGATTCTTGGAGCGCTTCAGGCGCTCGGCGCGCTGGGCTTTTGTCTCTTTGGGTTCAACAGCTTCGGTCATATGTCCTCTTCGAGTAGAAACGGAAAGCCCGCGGCAGCTTGGGCTGTGTCGCGGGCTCTCAGGAAACCTTGAAATGAATAGCTGAACTTTATCGGACCAAGGTCTACCTGTGCGCGCGAGGCGTCATACACAGGCGACAACAGGTCCTAAAGTCCATGCACCGATATTCGCAGGATGTGAGGGAAATTGCAACTGTTGCGTGGCAGGTGCCGGCCACCCGCTTCCCCCGTAATGGGCATCCTTTTGCAGACATTTGCGAATCTCCTTTCGATTGTGCGGGGTTATGGACAGCGAGCCTGGAGGGGTTCCAGCTTGATTTTCATTTTCACGTGGTTCCTGGCTTCTCAGACCACGCAGTCTGGCGCTCCCTGCATCCAAGCCGATTGACCCGCAAGCTAGAAACCGTCTGGGGGAATGCCATTATGAAAATTGCGCAGGTTGCGCCCTTATACGAAAGTGTGCCCCCCAAGCTGTATGGCGGGACCGAGCGAGTGGTCTCGTATATTACGGAAGAGCTTGTAAAGCTGGGCCATGAGATAACCCTTTACGCGAGTGGAGATTCGGAGACCTCGGCGGGCCTTCGGTCCGTGTGTGAACGAGCTCTTCGCCTCGATGGCGGCAAGCTGCTCTCGCCGCTGGCTCACCACTTGAATCTCATCGAGACGGTTGCGCAGGATGCGGACGAATTCGATGTTGTGCACTTTCACCTCGATTACCTTCCGTTCTCGCAGATTCGAAGGCTTGAGATTCCCGCCGTCACTACTCTTCATGGCCGGCTGGATATTCCAGATTTGTATCCGCTTTTTCGGGAATTCGACGATATGCGTCTGATCTCGATATCGGATGCGCAACGCGCCCCGATGCCCTGGGCCAGCTGGCTTACTACGGTGCATCATGGAATTCCGGAAGATCTGCATCGACCGAACTACTCAAAGGGAGAGTACCTCGCCTTTCTGGGGAGGATTTCGCCGGAGAAGAGAGTGGATCGGGCGATTGAGATTGCTCGCCTGGCGGGAATGCCGCTGCGGGTTGCAGCCAAGATCGACGACGCCGATCGCAACTACTTCGAAGAAGAGATCAGCGATCTCCTGGCGAATTCCGATGTAGAATTCGTCGGTGAGATCGGCGAGCAAGACAAGACCGATTTTCTGGGTAATGCTGCTGCTCTGCTGTTTCCCATTGACTGGCCCGAGCCATTCGGCCTGGTGATGATTGAATCCATGGCATGCGGTACACCTGTTATCGCTTTTCGTGGTGGATCGGTTGCCGAAATTATTGAACCGGGTGTGACCGGATTCGTCGTGGAAAACATTGAACAAGCCGTAGAGGCTGTTGGACGAATCGACTCAATCGATCGCCGGGCCTGCCACCAGCGGTTTCTGGAGCGCTTCACTTCGCGACGCATGTGTGAGCAATATCTAACTGCGTACGAACGGGTCATCTGGGAAAAGAAGCGGGCCGCACGCGAGACACGCGGACTCACACTCACTGCTTAAGCCAGGAGTCTTTGAGAGATGATGCCAATTGTGCAGCGAGAACAGAATCGCGACGTCATTGAAGTCGATCAACAGTTCTACATTCGAGCTTCTTCTGCGCTTGCCGACGATCGAACCAGGGTTTTACTGAATGGGGATACTTTCGCTGTCTTCGATCGCGGCGGAGACATTCAGCCGGTAGGGTTCGGGCAGCAGGGAATCTTCCACAATGAAACGCGTCACCTGTCGCGCCTGGAGATGCTTTTCTGCGGATTTCGTCCGCTGCTGTTGAGTTCCACGATCCGCGAAGACAATGTTCTGTTTGGGATCGATCTCACAAATCCCGATATTCAGCTGGACTCCGGCGCATCGCTGCCCCGGGGCACGGTGCATATCTATCGGACGAAGTTCCTTACGGAATTGGTTTGCTACGACCAGGTTACTTTGAACAATTACAGCGATGCAGCAATCGATGTCGAAGTGTCTTTCGCGTTTGAGGCGGATTTCGCCGATATTTTTGAGGTGCGCGGCGAGAAGCGCCCACGCCGCGGCGAGAAACTTCCGCAGGAGATCGATCGCTCATCGGTGACGCTTGCGTACCTTGGCCTGGATCATATCCGGCGGACGACGCGGGTGGTCTGCTCGCACCCTTCGTGCGAGCCGCACGATGGTGGCATCGTGATTCCGCTTCATATCGAAGCTCACGGCGAGGTTAGCTTCACTGTGAATGTCATGTGCGAGAGTGAGGGGAAAGGCAGGATTTCCTCTGCGGGATATAGCGAAGAACTGCAGGAGTTGAGTCGCGCGCGGAGCGTGGGTCCGCTTGCCGAGGTGGACATCCAGACTTCCAACGAGCAGTTCAATCGCTGGATCCGTCGGTCGTGTGCAGACCTTGCCATGATGGTGACGCAGACTGCGCACGGTCCGTATCCGTACGCGGGCGTGCCGTGGTTCAGCACGGTATTTGGTCGAGACGGTATTATCACGGCGCTCGAATTGCTGTGGCTGACGCCTTCGGTTGCGAAGGGAGTGCTTTCGTACCTGGCTGCAACTCAGGCAACGAGTCATGATGCCGCGCGCGATGCAGATCCGGGCAAGATTCTTCACGAAACGCGCAAGGGCGAGATGGCTCGCCTGGGAGAAGTGCCCTTTGGCCGCTACTACGGCACTGTGGACGGCACGCCTCTGTTTGTTCTGCTGGCTGCTGCCTACTACGAGCGCACAGCAGACGCTGAATTCCTGCGCGAGATTTGGCCGAACATTCTTGCGGCTCTTGAATGGATTGATGTTTACGGAGATCGTGATCGCGACGGCTTTGTGGAATATGCCCGGCAGAATGATAACGGCCTCGTTCAGCAGGGATGGAAGGATTCAGGGGACTCGGTGTTTTACAGCGATGGAGGCCTTGCTGTCGGCCCAATTGCGCTGTGCGAAGTGCAGGCCTACGTGTATGCAGCCAAGAACGGGATCGCCTCGGTAGCCGCTGACCTGGGACACAAGGACCTTGCTGAACGGCTTCGTGTGCAAGCCGATGATTTACGTACGAAGTTTCAATCCGCGTTCTGGTCTGACGAGCTTGGTATGTTCGTGCTGGCGCTGGATGGCGAGAAGAAGCAATGCCGCGTGGGGACATCCAATGCGGGCCAGTGTCTGTTTTCGGGGATTGCTACCGACGCACAGTTCCGCTCGATCAGTGATGCACTTCTGTCGCCAGCTTTCTTTTCCGGGTGGGGAGTGCGTACGCTTGTTTCGGGCGAGCGCCGATATAACCCCATGTCGTACCACAACGGGTCGATGTGGCCGCACGACAACGCTCTCGTTGCCCTCGGCTCTCTGCGACGGGGTGAGAAGGATCTGGCTTTGCAGATCACGTCTGGCCTGTTCGATCTCTCGTCCGAGGTGATGTTCCGGCGTCTTCCGGAATTGATATGTGGCTTTGATCGCCGTCAAGGCAAGGGACCGACGCTATACCCGGTAGCATGTTCGCCACAGGCTTGGGCTGCGGGCTCAGTCTTTATGCTCCTGCAGGCCTGCCTTGGGCTTGAGATTCGCGCGAGTGAATCGCGGATTTGTCTGCACTATCCAGCGTTGCCGGAGAAACTTCAATACATCCGGGTTCGCAACCTGAAGGTCGGAAGCGGCAGTGTTGACCTCTCCTTTGAGCGCTATGCAGATTCGGTGAGCGTGAACATTCTGCGGCGCACGGGCAAAGTCGAAATCATGGTGATGCGCTAGTTCCCACTGTGCTGCAGTGGGTTGGGCAGACCACAGATGGACGGTGCAAACATATAATCAGGCGAGGAAGAAAGCCCTGAGCACTGCACCGCAAAAACGTGTCGACGATCCACACGGCAGCCATGACGCTCTACTGAGTGTTGCCGAGCGCATCCTGGGTGGGTATCTGCGTGAAAAAGGATTGAAGCAGAGCAGCAAGAGAGACCGCGTTCTTGAGGTGTTTCTCGATACGCGCGAACACCTCAGCACCGAGGATCTGCATCGGCTGGTGAAGAAGAAAGACGCGAGCATCGGGTATACAACCGTTTACCGGACGCTCAAGCTGCTGGCCCAGTGCGGGCTGGCTTTCGAGGTCGATTTTCAAGATGGCGTAGTGCGCTATGAGCATGGGCTGAACCGTCGCACTCACCACCATATGGTGTGTACGTCATGCGGCGATTCTGTTGAGTTCTTTGCGCCTGAGCTGGAAAAAGTGCAGCGCCGGATTGGAAGCCAGTTTCAGTTCGAGCCTTCGCGCCACACTTTCCAGATACTTGGAACTTGCCAGGCATGCCGAAAAAAGAATCGGCCTGCCGGTTAGAAGCTGAACTTTGCCGCTATCTGGATTTGGCGGGGGGCATTCGCATTCACGATCCGGCCGAAGTTTGTACTGTCAGGATTTCCATTGACCGCTTCGGGTCCGAAAAACTGCGCGTGATTGAAGACGTTGAAAGATTCGGCGCGGAGCAACAGATCGCGCGACTCCCCCAATTTAATCTTCTTCTCCAGTGCCATGTCGAAGTTGTCCATGCCAGGACCGTAGAAGAAACGCCGAGGGGCATTGCCTATCTCGCCCAATGCGGGCATGGCGAAATGGGAAGTATCGAATGCCGGGCGGCCGTTGCGTGGATTGCGATTGAGGCGGAGGTTGCCACCGAGGTAGTTCGGTGTGTCGACTCCGTTGTTATTGATGCCATTTGGCATGGAGCCAATGAGCGATGTGTCGTCGTTGTTGAAGAGCGTGACCGGCATTCCGGTGGTCAATCGCGTGATTCCCGACAGCGTCCAGCCTTGAGAGAGCGAGCGCGGCCCCGGCAGCACTTTGTCGAATGGAAGAGGCGCCACGTAGCTGATCTCGAAATTGTGCCGCAAATCGAAGGCGGAGATTGCCTTGCTGATTCCTGGCTCGATGGGATTGACTTCTTCAGAGAGGCTGGAGGAGTTGTCGAGCGATTTGGCATAGGTGTATGCACCCATAATTTCGCCCATGTGACTGTGATGCCTGAGCGTAATCTCCATCGCGTTGTAATTGCTCCAGCCGATTGTCTTCTGGTAGGTGATGCCGTCGAACTCGGGGCCGAACGGGCCTCGCGCTTGAACCGTGTTCCCGTCCCTGCGCGTGAACAGGCCGCCTTCGCTAAACGGACCGCAGGTGTTGGAACCGGCTGCTACAAGGCTCGGGTCGCTGACGCTCAGGCAGCGCTCGGCATTGCCCGGTGAAGCAGGCGTTAGAACAAGAAGATTATGAGCGCGTGCGCCAACATAGCCCAGAGTGAGGACGGTCTGCTGCCCGAGCTGCCGCTCGATGGAAACGTTGTAGCTCTCGGTATACGGAGAAGCATTGCGATAGTAGAAAGCGGGATCGCCGGTGATTGGTGAGTACTTCGACCAGTCCACGGTGGTGTTCGGATGTTGGCGAGATGCACCAAAGGCTGGAATCGGAGAAGGGAATGGCTGTCCATTTGTCGCGCCGGTACTCGCGGAAACGAACGGCTCCTCAAAGAGGGGATGTCCGACGGTGCTGTCATAG
Source organism: uncultured Acidobacteriaceae bacterium (assembly GCA_963738035.1). Taxonomy (GTDB): domain Bacteria; phylum Acidobacteriota; class Terriglobia; order Terriglobales; family Acidobacteriaceae; genus Telmatobacter. The sequence continues at coordinate 1,056 of CAVTVB010000014.1, read as the reverse complement.
TCGTATCCGTAAGGCGGGCACGCACTCATGATTCCTGCCGACAATCCTTCAAACGCCGTGTAGAAGACGCCAAAGCCGGCGCGGAAGTTGGTCTTTCCCGGTGCTCCGATCAGGCGCTTCGCCCAGTCGGCACTCCAATTCGGTGCATAGGCAATGCCGAAACGCGGAGAGAAGTTAGCCCATTTGGTTGGCGAAAGCGTGTTGGGCACTCCGGCGTCTCCGGGGAAGACCATACCCCGAGGCGCGCCGGGATAGACTTCGGACTGCTGATCGAGCACGAAGGTTTGCAACTGGTTGTACTTCTCTCGCCAGGGTGGAAGGACGTCCCAGCGCAGGCCATAGTTCAGCGTGATGTTGCTACGTACCAGCCAGGTGTCTTGCGCGAAAAGGCCGGAGTACTTGTTGCGAATGTAGAAGCCGCTGGCATCGCCTTGCTCATACGTGCTGGCCACGCCGATGAGATAGTCGGCAAAATCGAGGCCGGTTTCGGATCCCTGGAAAACGAACGATCCGTTATTGATTGAGTTTGAGTCGATGTTGACTTGATCGATGTGCCAGTTCGCGCCCAATTTAAGCGTGTGATGTCCGATCGATTTCGACAGCGTCTCTGTGACCTGGTAGGTGTTGTTGGCCTGGCGTTCGCCGGTCACATCGACGCCGATGGTGAAGTCGTTGAAGGCAACATTTTCGATTCCTTCAGTCGCGGGATTGAGTGCAACGATGCCCAGCGTTCCGGCGCCCTCCACAAATCCCTGTGAAGCCAGCGATGGACCTACACCGCCCACGGGCTGACCGATGACGTTTGCATTTCTCAGATAGCTGAAGTGCAGCTCGTTCACCAGTGACGCGCCGGCGGTTTTTGTCCACCCGAGATTCGCAAGCTGGGCGCGACCGCGGGAGATGGCGTTGAACCCGGGCACGTTTGCGCCGCCCTGTGCCGTCGGATAGGGATTGTTCAGTTGATATCCATCGCGGAAGTAGTAGCCGGAGAAGTTGCCAGCATCTGTTCTCCAATCGAGCCGGAGAGCGGCCTTTTGATCGGTGAGTGTCTGATTC
>CAVTVB010000013.1:0-38122 GCA_963738035.1 uncultured Acidobacteriaceae bacterium | reverse complement strand
CGTGATTTCATCGCTCGGCGGTACGCTGCCTACCGGCAAAATCGCCACTCAGGGAAGGTCCATTGCCTGGAACGCCGTAGCGCAGGCCCATGCCACTCCACATGTATGGTTCGAGGTAGAAAACAACTCAACCTTCTATTTCGCGGGCAGCCACGACGGCAAGGTGCAGAACTTCCTTCTTCCCGCGGCGTTCTACGTTATCCGGCCAAAGAACTGGAAGCCGAAACATCCATTCTTCATCGTCGACGCAGGGATGCAGATCGCCACATCGGGCTTCCACACCTACAATCACAACCTGATCACCGAAGCGCGAATCCTGTTTTAGTCGGCAACGCTCAATCTGCATCGTTTCGTACCCGCGCATTCAAATGCCGGGCGCTGCCCGCCCCCGGCATCCCGATGGCGAAAGCCATCTCATTGAAGTGCCTGATTGCAGTTGCCTGATGCGGATTTTTGCCGGCTACGAGGAACGCGCCTCGGCAATTATCGACTGATAATAATGCCAGTTTCCGCAGGAAGTGACGTGTGATCTAACTGCACAAGAGAATAAAGTTGGCGAGGCGCGACGCCCTAAGGTACGAGCAGGGTGAACGCAGGACCTGATGAGATGGTTCGATGATCAAGGACAATCAGCCCGATAAGAGCGTGTCTTTACCGGCTCAGAGCACGCCAACTCAGAGCACGCCAATCGAGGTCATCACCAGTCCATTTGTGCGTTTTGCCCGCATGGAAGCAGCGGGCGGCATTGTTCTCCTGGCCAGCACCATCCTGGCGCTTGTGTGGTCCAATTCGCCCTGGCAGCACAGTTACGAGCAGTTCTTTGAAACCCACATCTCGATCGGATTCGGGAAATTCGTGCTCACCGAGAACCGCCATGAGTGGATCAACGATGGGCTGATGTCGATCTTCTTCTTTCTGGTCGGGCTCGAAATCAAGCGGGAGGTCCTGGTCGGGGAGCTCTCGTCTCTTCGCAAGGCCGCGTTTCCGTTCATGGCAGCCCTTGGAGGCATGGTCGTCCCTGCGGCCATTTACGTCGCCATTGTGCACCATCCGCAATTCCGGAGCGGCTGGGCAATTCCGCTCTCCACCGACATCGCATTCACACTTGGCCTCCTTACCTTTTTCGGGTCCCGGATCCCGGTCACGCTGAGGGTCTTCGTGACCGCGCTGGCCATCGTAGACGATATCTTTGCAGTTGCCGTGATTGCGATCTTTTATAGCAGCGAGATTCACTACGTGACACTGGCGATCGGCGTAGCCTGCGTCCTCGTATCGATGGCTATGAACCTGCTGGGTGTTCGAAAACCGGTGTTTTACGCCGCCATTGGCATTGTTGTGTGGTGGGCGGTGCTCAAATCGGGCGTACACGCGACGGTTGCCGGCATCCTGCTGGCCTTTACCATCCCCGCACGCACCTTCCTCGAGAAGTCCGAGTTCCTTAAGCAGGGGCGATGGTTGCTGGACCGCCTTCAATCGGCTCCGCCGAACTCCTTCGAAGAGCACTCGGTCATTCACACCCTGGAACTGAACGTTCAGTTGGTGGAATCACCTCTCCACCGGATAGAGCACGAACTCCAGCCGTGGATCAGTTTTCTTGTCATGCCGCTGTTTGCGCTGGCAAATGCCGGCGTAGATGTGACCCATAACTTCCTTGGAGCGGTGAAGCATCCGGTCAGCTTTGGAATTCTGTTTGGCTTGTTCGCGGGCAAGCCCGTGGGAATCCTGCTGTTCTCATTTGTCGCTGCAAAGACACGTCTCGGAATAGTGCCTGACGGAATTTCGTGGCGACAGATCTTCGGTGCTGCCTGGCTCTGCGGGATTGGTTTCACGATGTCCCTTTTCATCGCCGGCCTGGCATTTGATGACGAGGGATTGCTGAGCGTCTCCAAGATTGCCGTACTGGTCGCATCTCTTGTTTCGGGCATTAGTGGATGCCTGGTGCTAGCGAGATCGCGCCAGCCAAAGGCGCGGGAGAACTCGGCGGTGACTGAATTCGAGACTGTTTGAATCCCGAATACCCGAAGCATTGGCCAAATTGACCTGACGGTGGCTCGTTGTAGCCTCTTACTTCCACGCCCCACCGCGAGCCTCGCGCCGCAGATACTCTCCGCGTCCAGGCGAGCCGATGAACTCACCCTTCGACACAATCAGTTCCCCCCGCGAATAAACGTCGCGTGCGTTGCCCCTAACCTTGAATCCCTCAAACATCGAGTAGTCCACCCGCATGTGATGCGTTGCGGCGGATATGGTGTAGTCGACGGCGGGATCCCATAGAACGAAGTCGGCATCGCTGCCCACTGCCAGCACGCCCTTCTTCGGATACATTCCGAAGATGCGCGCGGGTGCCGCCGAAACCAGCTCGACAAACCGGTTCAGCGACAGATTGCCCAGCCCCACACCGTGGTGATGCAGCAACTGCAGACGGTTCTCGATGCCGGGGCCGCCATTCGGGATCTTGGTGAAGTCGTTCTTGCCAAGAGCCTTTTGATCTTCGAAGCAGAACGGACAATGGTCAGTGGAGACCACCTGCAGATGATCTTTGCGCAGTCCTTCCCATAGCTTAAGCTGGTTGCGCTTCTCGCGGAGCGGCGGGGTGAAAACGTACTTTGCACCCTCCCAACCTTTGTCCTGCATATTGTCTTCCAGCGAGAGCAACAGATACTGCGGGCAAGTCTCCGCAAACGCGGGCAGCCCGCGATCGCGCGCTTCGCGAACCTGATTCAACGCATCTTCGCTCGATAGGTGCACGATGTACACAGGAACACCAGCCATCTCCGCCATGGCAATGGCGCGATGCACCGCCTCGGCCTCGGCAGCCGTAGGCCGTGTCAGCGCGTGGTAGATGGGCGCACTCTTACCTTCGGCCAGCGCCTGCTGCACGATCACGTCAATCACTGACCCGTTCTCGGCATGCATGCAGATCAGCGCGCCATTCTTCGCCGTCTGCCGCATCGCTTTAAAGATCGTCGCGTCATCAACCATCAGCACGTTGGGATAGGCCATGAAGAGCTTGAAGCTGGCTACGCCTTCGCGCACCATGTCGTCCATGTCTTCGAGTCCGGCGTCGCCGAGGTCTGTCACGATCATGTGCAGGCCGTAGTCGATACAGGCCTTGCCTTCGGCTTTCTTCCACCACGTATCGAGCGCTGTGCGCATCCTGGTCCCACGCGCCTGGATAGCGAAGTCCACAATCGTCGTCGTTCCGCCAATGGCCGCCGCGCGCGTGCCGGTCTCAAAGTCGTCGGCTGAGTAGGTACCACCGAAGGGCATGTCGAGATGCGTGTGCGCGTCGATACCGCCGGGCAGCACCAGCAATCCCGAGGCATCGACAACGGTCTCGGCAGCGCTCTCCGGAATCCCAGCACGCACTTCCTTGATGACAGCGCCGTCAATCAGCAGATCGGCTTTGATCGTAGAGTCAGCATTGACGATGGTTCCGTTTTGAATGAGAACCGAAGACATGAAAGACGATCCTCTCGACAATCCGCAAAGGTCCGGCTATTTCAAAGACAACCGCATTCTTCGAATACGCCGCGGCGACCTTCGCTCAAGATGACCGCCGCAATGTGTTACGACCGCTGCGGCTCGATGGCGCACTCCGCACCATGCGATCGCTGATCCCATGTCTCCGCGGGAACGCCGCTATCTACCCGCACCATGGTGATGCAGTCGTCTACCGGGCACACCAGCGCGCACAGATTGCAGCCAACGCATTCGGTCTCATCCACTCGTGGAATCTTAGCCAGCGGCGTGGGATAGGGGCCGTGCTGCGCTGCCGCAGCAACGCGCTCTTTACGTGTGACGGGCGTGGTAGCGATCGAGGTACGCGTGCGCCACTCCACGGTAGGCGGACCATCGTGCAACTCGACTTGCCCATTCACCGGACCCGATACTCGATCCATGTGTATGCACTGATGCGCGCCATCCCAGCATGCGATGTGGCACAGGTCGCAGCCAATACACGTCTGCTCATTGATGTGCGCAACAATCTTGTAATTCAGATTCAGATGCTTCCATTCGGTCACCTTCGAGACGGAAAGTCCGCGGAAATCCTCGATGGTGGCGAAACCCTTGGTCCGCATCCAGTTCTCAAGGCCTTCGGCCATGTCTTCGACTACGCGATAGCCGTAATGCATCACTGCGGTGCAAACCTGCACGGTTCCGCAGCCCAGCAGCATGAACTCCACTGCATCTTTCCAGGTCGAGATACCGCCAATGCCCGACAGTGGCAGTGCAGCTTCAGGATTGGCCATGATCTGCTGCACCATGTTCAACGCAATCGGCTTGACGGCAGGACCGCAGTAGCCGCCATGCGAGCTTTTGCCGTCGACATTCGGCCGCGGCACAAAGCTGTCGAGATCGATTCCAGTAATTGAATTGATGGTGTTAATTGCCGAGAGCCCGTCGGCCCCGCCGCGTTTCGCCGCGGCGGCAATGATGCGAATGTCGGTCACATTGGGGGTCAGTTTGACCAACACCGGTGTGCGCGCCTTCTCCTTCACCCACGCGGTAATCATCTCCGTGTACTCGGGAACCTGGCCAACGGCGGAACCCATGCCGCGCTCGTTCATGCCATGTGGGCAGCCGAAATTCAACTCGAGCCCGTCTGCACCTGCATCTTCTGCGCGTTGCACGATCTCGTGCCATGCCTCGCGTTTCGACTCGACCATGAGCGAAGCGATGATCGCGTGATACGGATAGCTCTTCTTCACCTGCGCCATTTCGCGCAGATTCTGTTCAACCGTGCGATCGCTGATGAGCTCGATATTATTCAGGCCAATCATGCGCTGGCCTTGCCAATCGGCTGAGGAATATCGCGAGCAAACATTGGTGATCGGCTCGCCAATGGTCTTCCACACCGCGCCGCCCCAGCCTGCATCAAACGCACGCATGATCTGCTCGCTGCAGTTAGTGGGAGGGGCCGAAGCTAGCCAGAACGGATTCGGTGCATCAATGGAGCCAGCAAATTTGTGAACGCGAATATCAGGCATATGCCGCCTCCGCGATCTTCATGATGGCCTGCGCGGCGCGTTTTCCATCGGCAACTGCATCCACCACCTCCCTACCCCCGTTCGCACAGTCTCCGCCGGCAAAATAGCGAGGATTGCCGGTCTGGCCGGTCTCCGGATCGGTCACAATCACTCCGCCGCGCAACTCGATCCGGCGAAGCTCCTGTACCAGCTGCGCAAACGGAGACTGCCCGATGGCCGGGACTACGTAGTCGCATTCAATGGCGTATTCGGAATCAGGCATGGGCAGCAGCGCCTTGTCCACCTCGCTCACCTGGACCGTATCGAGCAGCAGCCGGCCGCGCTCGTTCGAGCGGATTGCATAGGGCTGACGTTTCCACAGGAACTGCACGCCTTCCTGCTTGGCGTGCTCATATTCAAAGTCGAATGCCGACATTTCGCGCTCACCACGGCGATAGAGCAGGTACACCGTCTCCGCGCCCAGCCGACGCGCCGCATTGGCGGCATCAATCGCAGTATTGCCTGCTCCGACAACGACAACCGTGCCGCTCAGTTCGCGAAGACGGCCGGTTTTGTAAGACGCGATGAATTCAAGCGCGTTCAGCACGCCTTTCTGATCCTCGCCGGGAATATTCATGCGCTGCATGGCGCCAAGGCCCACGCCGAGGAAGATGAAATCGAACTCCGACTCCAACTCTTCGAGCGCTTCAGCGGTTTCAATTGCGGAGCCGGTGCGAAACTCCGCGCCCATGCGCCGAATCATCTCGGCTTCGCGCAGGCTGTCGGCGGCGCGCAGCTTGTACTCTGCGACTCCATAGGTGTTGAGGCCGCCAAGCAGATCCTTCCGTTCAAGAATGGTGGCAGACGCGCCATGTCGGCACAGCTCGGCTGCGCAGGCGAGCGATGCTGGGCCGCCGCCGATACATGCAACCTGCACGTTGCGCGATCCGCGCGGCGCTGTCAGCAATTCTTCGCCGGTGGCCTGAAAAGAGTCCATCGCATAACGCTGCAACCGGGCAATCTGGATAGGCGCGTGATTGTAGCGGTGCATCACGCAAGCGCCTTCGCAGAGCACCTCGACCGGGCAGGCTTTAGCGCAACTGCCACCAAGAATATTGGCGTCGAGAATGCGCAGCGCGGAGCCGCGAAGGTTGCCGGTGCTGATGCGCTTGATGAAGCCCGGAACGTCGATATGCGTGGGGCACGCGCCGGTGCAAGGCGCGTCGAAACAATTCAGGCAACGATTGGCTTCAATAACTGCCGCCTGTGGCTCGAGCGGCGGCTTGATGTCGCCGAACCTCTCGCGCAGCAGTAAATCATCGGGTAATGTTGCGGTACTCATGAAGACCTCTGGAAGCTCTCTTGCTTTCTGCTGTCCGCCGTGGGTAATTTTTTGTTGTCCGTCTTCGGCTATTCTCTGCCGTTCTCTACGAGTTGACGAGGGTTTTCGCTGTCACGTTCCGCTAAGAGGCAACCAGGGGCCCGTACATGTCCGGTCGGCGGTCGCGGAAAAACTGCCAGGTTCTGCGAACTTCAGCAATCTGGTCAAGATCAAGATCGGCTGTCAACACCTCGTCCTTGTCGCGCGATGCCTGGGCCACAATCTGGCCCCGAGGATTGGCAAAGTAGCTGGATCCGTAAAATTCACCGATATTCCACGGCGCTTCAGTGCCTACACGGTTGATCGCCGCAATGAAGTAACCATTGGCGGCGGCATGAGCTGGCTGCTCAAGTTTCCATAAATACTCACTCAGGCCCGCGACTGTTGCCGATGGGTTAAAGACAATCTCAGCTCCGTTGAGCCCGAGGCAGCGAGCGCCCTCGGGGAAATGCCGGTCGTAGCAGATGTAAATTCCGATTTTGGCAAAGCCCAGATCGAAGACGGGGTAGCCGAGGTTGCCAGGCCGAAAATAGAACTTCTCCCAAAACCCCGGAGCTACATGAGGAATGTGCGTCTTGCGATATTTGCCGAGATAGGTGCCGTCGTTCTGCAGCACGGCGGCGGTGTTATAGAAGATACCCTCCTGCTCCACCTCGTAGACCGGCACCACCATCGCTATGCGGAGCTCCCGGGCCAGTTGCTGCATCAGCTTTACAGTCGGACCGTCCGGCACGGGTTCAGTCGTCTCGTACCATTTGGTCGACTGTTCGGCACAGAAATAAGGGCCGTTGAAGATCTCCTGCAGGCAGACGATTTGAGCTCCGTCGCTGGCCGCCTTGCGGATAAGCTCCAAGTGCTTGTCGATCATCGCCTTCTTCTGGACCGCAAGCGGTTCAGTGGCGGGTACAGCATTGGACGCCTGGATGAGGGAACATCGAACTACGCGCGGCATTCGGGTGCGGCTCCCGTCGGAAAGGGGATGAGTATTAGACGTTATCGCATGCACCTCGCAATGGGCAACGGCTATATTGGCGGCCGAAAGTGGCTGAAATTGTTTCCCTTCAAGGGATTCTAGCCAGTTTAGTATTCGAGTTTGTTTGGAGAAACAATCCACGCCGCAAAACTGGCCCACGCCTCATCGCGAAGGAACTGCGCCACCGGCAGGGACCGCTCCGATGGAGCTTTGCGGAACTCCGCATACAGGTAGGCATCATCGAATCCGGCCTTGGCTGCATCACCCGCACCTGCTCCGAAGAAGACCGCATCCAGCCGCGCCCAGTGGGACGCCGCCAGGCACATAGGGCATGGCTCGCAGCTGGTGTAAAGCTCGCATCCGGCAAGCGTGAAGGTATTCAGCGCCTTACAAGCCGCACGGATTGCCGTGACCTCGCCATGAGCGGTCGGATCGTTGGTAGCGGTCACCATGTTCACGCCCTCCGCAATGATCCGCCCATCGCGCACAATCAGCGCCGCGAACGGCCCACCTCGGCCCGAGGTCACGTTCTCAGTGGCCAATGCGATGGCACGGCGTAGAAACTCAAGATTTGGTTCGCGAGTCATATGGCTGCCTTCGGTGTATACGAAGGTAAAGCAAACACAGTATGGCACACGCTTTAGCGCGTGTTTCGTACCTCGCGCACTTGACATCCAGATGTCATGGCGTGACTATCAAGCGCTGAAGCTCATCCCAGTTCCGCCAGGTCCTCGGGTCGATCGATATCAAGCTCGCCACCCTCAAGCGGAATCGAAATCACAGGCCATGTTGGCTGCTGGAGTAACCCGCGCGCTCCCCTATCGCCACGAAGAGCCAGCAAAGCCCGTTCCGCCTCTCGCGGAAAAATTGCGGGGGTGCCGCGGATACCGGCGTAGGTCGACGCAATCAATGTCGGCTCTGCCATCCCCTCAAACTTCTCGATCATCCTGCGCAGATGCTCCGCCGTTACGCGAGGCTGGTCGCATGTCATCAAAAGGATGCCCGCAGGACCAGCTGCAGCCTTCACTCCGGCGCGGATCGAACTGGCGAGGCCCTCTTCCCAGTCCTCATTCACGACGATTACAGCGGCACCAAAATCAACGGCGTTTCGGATGAGCTCACGATCTGCGCCGAGCACTACGAAGACCGGCGACGCGCCGGCCTCCTGAGCGCATCGAACAGCGCGTTGCAGCAACGGCTCGCCATCAACCAAGACCAGTTGCTTGGGCTGTCCAAGGCGGGTGCTCGCGCCCGCGGCGACAATGATGGCTGCGACAGGCATCGCCCTCAGTCTACCCCGCTCTCTTTGATTTCAGAACTCAAGGTCGACCACAAACCGCAAAGCCTATGGCTGCGTATCAGTGTCTGGCTGCAGTAGCAGCAACAGGACAAACCCGACAATCACGAACATGCGAAATGCTTCAGCCTGACCGTTCCATGCATGCGACTGCCACATCAGGAACCATTCTCCGCCCACATCCAGAAACGCCACAAGCCACATCAGCAGTGAGAGTGTCAACGCTGCTATCGCCACTCGCTTCGCAGCGATATAGTCGCTTGCCGGCATGCGCAGGGCTCGGAACAAATTGACCAGCCCCCACCATGCAAGGACCATCGTGACGAACTCCCACGCGATGATCGACCAATAGAAAACGAGATGCACCGTCGGCGACGAGAGCGCACGCCACATCGTGTGGCTGCCCGGAAAGATGGAATCCATCGACAGCACGTGCCGGACGAACTCATAATTCGAGCCAAAATCGGTAAGATTGTTGAATACCACCAGCGTGTAAAACAGCGCGAGACCCGCCAGCAGCAGCATCTTGGCCAAACGCGTGATCATAGGTGATGGCTCCAGTTGCCATGGGCAAGAGCCGCATCACGCCATCTGCTGCATCGTTGGCGATGATTTTGGCATGCACCATCCTAGCGCCCGCTAGTCGACCTCTGCATGCCAATGAAGCGATATGGTCGGCGCAACCCGTCATAAGCCCGTCGAACGATATGGCCCCGCTGGCCTTGAGTGACTTTCCGGCGTGAGTCACTTTCAGCTCGATGGATAACGGGAATGCTTGCATCACGGGCGAATCGCCTCTCTTCGCGCATTTCCCCATGGCGATCGCCCTGCAATTGGGAACTGGCAATGATGTGGTCTCTATTGCTCAGACAAGGCAGTCGCAAACCACTAAAGTCAGGAGCATAGGGATAGACAAATAGATAGATGGCCGTGCCCTTTCCCGAGGGCACATTGAAACAGATTCAAAATCCTTATGGTCGCTGCTGTTGCTGGGTCATTCTTACCGGCTTCATACAGCATCCCACGCACTGCAAGGAACCGCAGACACCTTAAGGGGGTCATCTATGCGCGGACTCAAGATTTTAGTTTCAACTGCAGCAGTACTCGCCGGAATCGCGTTGGCGCCTACCGCACAGGCTCAGATTTCGATCAGTATTGGCGTTCAGCCCACCTGCTCGTACGGATACTACGCAGCGGCGCCATACGGATGTGCGCCAAGAGGCTATTACGGCTCGGGTTATTTCTACAACGGGGTTTTCGTGGGTATGGGTCCATGGTCTGGATACGGTTATAGCCATGGCTGGGGCGGCCACCGATTCGTGAGTGATGGCGGTGGAAGCTATCATGGCGGAGTCGGCCACGTAAATTACCACGAGAACCACGGCAATCAGGGATCGAACAAGAATTACCCGCAGCACGGTGGTAATGACAAGTCTCACCCTGGCAACTCGGGAAATCACGGCGGCAACGACAAGTCTCATCACGATAACGGCCATAACTAACCGCAGATGCTGAATTGAGCATCTGACTAGGTAGCAAAATGGCGGAGCATACCTGCTCCGCCATTTTGCATTTCGCCGGAAACTGAATGGAGAATTCATGAAACCTGCCACAATCGTGGGGATTTTGCTTATTGTCGTCGCTGTTATCGGCTTTGCACTGGGTGGAATCAGTTTCACCCACGAAAAGAAAGACGTTGATCTAGGCCCTCTTCAGGTCTCGCACAAAGAAACGAACACGCTACCGATTTCGCCCATTCTCAGCACCCTCGCACTGCTCGGCGGTGTTGGTTTGGTGGTGGTTGGCGCGCGCCGCACATAGCGTCTGTTGCGATTTCGTTGATCCTAAAGCAGTCTCCTCACCGGTGCCAGGCTCCGTTGGGTCCGCGGCCTACAATGCTGGCATGGACTTCACCTCCATTCGCGGCGTGCGCGAGGCTCTGGCCAACAAAGTAGTTGTACCCCCCGAACTTGCCGAACAAGTTCTGCAGCGCGCGAATCGGAATGCGGGCAAGAATACATATCTCTGGCGTGATACCAACTGGACGATAGAAGAAGCCCGACGCGCCGCTGCTATGCCTCGCACGACTGGCGGCAGCTTCCACGATGGGCGTGGGAATCTCTGGGGTGTGCCCGTTTCCGTGAAGGACTGCTTCGATCTCGCCGGAGCGCCCACCAGTTGCGGAGTGCGGTTCTATCGCGACCTGAACGGAGTTGCTGAGCACGATTCATGGCTCGTCGAACAACTCCGAAAAACCGGCGCCGTCATCACCGGGAAAACCCATCTGCATCCCCTGGCCTACGGCATCACCGGGGAAAACCCCGAGTTTGGCGATTGCGAACAACCCGGCAATCCCGGTGCGCTGACTGGTGGATCGTCAAGCGGCGCCGCGGCAAGCGTTCTTGAAGGCTCGGCGTTTGCAGCCGTCGGCACCGATACTGGCGGCTCGGTCCGCGGGCCCGCTGCGCTCTGCGGCCTCGCAGGATACCGTGCTTCCATCGGCCGGGGCGACTGGCGCGGTGGCGATCATCTGGCGCCATCCTTCGACACCATGGGCTGGCTTTTTCGCGATCTCGAGGATGGCCCTCTGCTGAGCGATATCTTTGCCCCTGGCAGTGCCGCCGCCATATGCAACTTCAAAAAGTTCGCCGTTGTCCACGACGAGTTCCTGCACGATTGCGAGCCGGCAATTCTGGACGGTCTTCGCCAGGTCGAACATGAGCTTCATGGGCTCGGGCTCGAAACCACTCGCGTGGACGTGAGCTGGTGGGCAGATTCGTTTGAGATCTTCACTCCCATCCAGGCATGGGAGGCGGCGCGCATTCACGCCGGCCACTTCGACAGGGTTCAACCCGCCATCCGCGAACGGCTGGAATGGGGCGCACGCATTACGGATGCTGAACTAGCAAATTTGCGCAAGCGCCATGCCGAGTTCCGCGCCCATGTCGACGATTTACTGCAAGAACACGAACTGCTCCTGCTTCCCGCATCACCTGTAGCGAGATTGAACATCGGTGCGGAGAACAGCAAGGCGCGCAGCACGATTCTCCGCTACACCACGCCCTTCAGCCTTTCAGGCGTTCCGGTCGTCACTATTGCCTGCACCGTCGGCGGCATGCAACTCGCCGCGGCTCGCGAGAACGACGAAAGCCTTCTCGAACTCGCCGCCAGAATCGGATCTTGGCGTAAACAACAGGGCTGAGAACGAACGCTCTTCAGTGCTTGGTCCAGCCGTGCATTCCTGCCTCAAAGCTGCGCCGGTCGAGCCGAGGCAGGGCGCGCGCCACCTTGTCGGGGAAGAGCGGGTAGTGCCTGGCCGAAATGAGCAAGTCCGGCACGCACCACACATCTTCTTCTGAGGTCATCCAATGATGGCCGTCGAGACGAGCAAGGTTTACCGGTCCCGAGTAGGAACGCAAGGTGCGTTCGCCGCGCAAATTGTAATAGGACTCAAAGTAGCTGAGCGCGAGTTCGCGCGGCGTGCGGTAGACGGGCGCGCGAAAACGCAGACCTGCAAAATTTGATTTAGCGATGCTCCCCCATAAACCGCCTACGCGGTAAAGAGCCAGCACGTGATCGTCATCATGCACAGACTCCAGATCCATCAGCAGCGGAGGATGCCCGTTGACCCGCAATGCGGCGGCGGCCAGCAGTGCTCCCTCGAGGCAGTGCCCCTTGCGCTCACGCAGCACGCGCTGCGGAGATAACGCCGTGTTCGCGTACTGGTAGGGCACCGCGTCAATGAACTTCTGGATTTGCGACGGCGTCTTCAGCGCGCGCAATGTGCGTACGTCATCCGCCGATAATCCAAAGCTAGCGCGGCTATCCTTTCGACTTCCGTTCCTGGACAGTTCTCCCCCCTCGAAACGCAAAACATACATCAGCAGCTTGAGTTGAATATCATCCTACCGAAAACGGATGCATGGTTATCGCACGCCACGCTTCAGGCCCGGCGCGTTCCGGCAGTAGATGCTTTCAGGAAGCTGATTCTCGAGGCGGAGAAACAGAGGGCCTCCAAGCCGTGATGCTACGAAACATCGTGGCTGTTTCGGCATTCAGATCCGACTCGGCAACCGCCCCTGTTGCCATCTGAAATAGCCCCCGGATCCACCACAACCACAACAAAATCCTATAGTTACCAACGATGTAGTTACTAAAGTCTTTGTTTTCAAGCGTATAGATTATCTTGGATCGAAGCTATTATAAAGCTAACATTTTCAATAACATGGGGTTTCAAAAAACGGATTTCGAGACTGCCCGAGAGAGCTCTCTTTCAGAACTTAAGCCCGAAACAGGAACTTCCGTTACCGAAGTGCTGTAGGAGGTATCCATCGTCTCTCATATAAACGCCAAAGGTCACGAGATGCCAAGCATCCCCGGGCCTTCGCGAACAGCGAAGAACTCTTGGTTAACACCTAAATTCGGAGGAATGATGAAAACAGGAAAGATCTTTTTGGCTGCGATGGCCGGCTTCGCGATGACACTCTCGTCCTCGATGGCATCTGCGCAGCTGAACTCGGGCGCGCAAACAATCGCGTTGAACGCCACTTTAGCCGAGTCGCTGACTCTCACTCTCTCGGCGAACACAGTGAACTTCAACTTGAGCGCCGGGAGCGCCACCAACGCCGGTTCTGCGGGTGTCACGGCCACCACTGCCTGGACGTTGGCTCCGGGCCGGACCTCAGTAGGCGTTTATGCGTATTTCAGCAGCGCAACAGCGGCCTTGACCGACGGTGTAGACAATATTCCGTCTTCCGCCTTCTACATCGCCGACAACGGCGGCGCATCCGCCCCGCTTACCAACTCAGTTGCTTTCGGTGCTGCAAATGCCGGTCTCAAATTGGCGACTGTTGCGATCACGGCCGCGAATCGGACGGCGAGCCGCACCGACGCCATGGCTTTCAACATCAACCTCACTGGCGGCACACTTCCTCAGCTTCCCGCCAACACATATACCGGCACGCTGAACATCCAGGCACAGGCCACTCCGTAAACTCTGCAAGAAAAATTGCATTCGGCGAGGGTGGGGAACCGCGAAATCACGGTACGCCGCCCTCACTCCGTGTCTCAAATCGGGCTAAGGAAAGAAACGCGCAATGCGAATGCAGACGAAACTCGGAACAATAGCGGCGCTGGTTCTGGCTGCGGCGATGTTTGCTGCGCCGGCTCAGGCACAGGTGCGGAGTTCGGGAGCAAGCCCAATTGCACTGAATGCGGTTCTCTCGGATTCGATCACCCTCACGCTCTCTGGCAATGCGGTCAACTTCACTCTCGTTGGCGGCAGCGCCAGCAATCCGGGAAGCACCGGCATCACGGCCACTACAACATGGGTCCTGAAGCCAAGCGTGAACAGCCTGAAACTCTACGCGTTTTTCAGTTCATCCACGGCCGCGCTCAGTGACGGTGCCGGGCACAATATCCCCTCGGCCGATTTTCAGATCTCGGACAATGGGGGCGCATTTGCCGCCCTTACGAATACCGTCGCGTTTGGCGGAGCCAACGCGGGACTCCAGGTATCGTCGGTACGGATTCTAGGAAATAACAAAACGGGCACAAATAGCGACCTAATGACTTTCAACATCAATCTGGCGCCGCTGCCGAGTCTGCCGTCTGGCGTATACACAGGAACGCTGACAATCCAGGCTCAGGCGTTCTGACCCAAAGAGGCAACGACATGTACCGAAGCTCGATTGGAAATTCATTTCGTTTTTTGACCAGCGGAATCTTTGCCCTTGCCCTCAGCGCAGGCGCAATCGCGCAAACTGTGCGTCCCGTGATCAGCGAACTCGGCAACCCTGCCAAGGGCCGTGTGGAGTATGTAAACGACGGTCTCACGCCCCTGAATGTTGTGCTCGAGGCTAAGAGTTTTACAGTTTCGGAGAATGGCGAGATCAGCTACCGACCGCTGGACCCGGATATTCATTTGAAGCTCTCGGCGACCAGTTTTCGGATCCAGCCGCAGCAGACGTACTACGTGTTCTACGAGGCGAGTGCCCCGCCCAGTCCAAAGTGGTTTGTGATCTACGCATCGTTCACGGGGTTCGCGTTCCGCACCGCGCAAGGAATGAATGTGCGGCTGCAGTTACCCCATACTGTCTATCTGCTGCCCAAGCAGAGAGCAGAAAAAGTGGACGTCCGCGTTTTGCGTGCGGAACTCAATGCCGCTGACAACAAGGTCCTTCTCGAGGTCGAGAACACGGGCGACAACTTCGGGCGCGTCCTGCAAACCCAGTTGGCGAACGGAAGGAAGAAGCAGGAAGCGCCGGGGTTCCCGATCTTCCCACACAGCAGGCGCATCCTCGAGGTCCCGCTCGACGCAAAGGCTGCGGCGGACACCATTCCGACGGAAGTGAGTTTCCAATTCGATAACTTCAAGGTCGAAGAGAAGCTGCAGGCCAAAACAAATAACAATCTCCAACTAGCTTCAGGAGTGACCCCAGTGAAAGAAAGCGCTGGGGAAAAGCCCTAGAGCTTACCGATGCGCCCGCAATTCCAATCTGCGCTCCCGGTGCTGGCAACGGTGCTGGCGACGGTGCTGGCCGGGAGAGCCAACGCCCAGGTCTTTCGCGTGCAGGGCGGAACCTCGACGATGCTCAACGCGCAGGGCGGATCGGTCGAGTTTAAGGCCCCCAATTATCAGGGGAGCGTTAACTTGGGCTATTTCGAAGGTCATCTGCGCTACGGAGCCGAGAACCGCTACCAGTTTCATAGCTTTACTCTGCTTACCGGCGATGAGACCATCCCGTTTGTCCTGCCCACCGATGTGTTTGACGCCAGCCATTATTTTTCTGCGCGCGGGATCGGCGTCACACATCAAGACAGCACCAAAAGGTATTACGCCTTTGCCGGGGCGACATCGACGTGGCTGGGCACAGGCCTGTTCAACGCGGCCACCAGCGACGATCCTGTCGGAATGTTGTTCTATGAACGGAAAATCAATGATCATTTCAAATTCTTTTCACGGAACATCGTCTCGCGGCAGCAGACTTTCCTGCAGGGGCTCGAATATCGGCCGAACCGATCTGTAAGGGCCGCGCTTACAGCTGGTATTGGCTCAAACGAGAAGTATTTCGCTGCCAGCTTAGACGCAGAGACTCAGAAGCTCATCTTCAGGACCAGTTATGTGCTGACCGGTAACTCGTTCCAGCGAATCTCTTTGGTCAGCCCGTTGAGTTCCGAGGTCAACAAAGGGAATGCGCAGATTCTGTACAAGCCCCTGGATTTTGTCAGCCTCACCGCCGGACACCAGAACATTCTGCAGCCAGTAACTCTAGGCGGAGCCATGCAGCAGGCCACAGTGAACCAGCTCTCCGCCGACTTCCGCGTCGAGAAATTCTATTTCGGGAGCGGCCTTTTTTCGTCCAGTACCTCCGGACTCAGCGCAAAAGGAACTAACCTGTACGTGGGCCGACGCTTCGGTCGACTGCTTGAGGTCAACGAAAATTGGTTTCAGAGCAAGTCTGAAGGTCAACCGAGCAGCACAGTCCTCTCGGGAACGATACGGGAGAATTTTTCCTCGCGTCTCAGCTTGCTACAGCTGATTTCGCGCACCAACGGGCAGACTACGTTTGCGTTTGGCGGGGACTTCACAAGCAATCGGCTGATGCTGCAAGCCGACTACCAGAATCTATATCTGCCATTTCGTCCCGATCATCCGTTTCAGCAGGCACTGGCACTCAATGCCTCGGTGAGGGTCATTGGGCCAATGCAGATTACGGCGGCGTCAAATGTGGACCCGACCGGACATCTGCGTTATACGTTCGGGTTGAGCACCTATGTGTATCGCACGAGCGGTATGATATCCGCTCATTCTGAGACTTTCTCGATCGAAAAGTTCGTGGTGCAAGGCGTTGTGAAAGATGACCAGGGCAATCCTGTAGAGGGAGCTGCGCTGCGCATCGGGAAGGAAGTGGTCTACAGCGACAGCACAGGCACCTTCCTGGCGCGCATGGGAAAGCACGGGCCCTATCCGCTGAACGTTGTTCCAGACGAGTTCATCACCAACGGACTGTACGAGACGGTTTCAGCTCCTTCTACTGTGCGAGCTGAAACCGACGATACCGCAGTCAACGTGGAAATCGTAATTCGCCGCGTTCCGTCGCAACCGATGAAATCCCTCGCAACCAAGCAGTAACGGAAAACGGCCGAGGCGCCTTGACGAACTGAACCCGCCCGGGAGTTACGAAGCGGGGTCGCAAAGTTCGGCGAAGTGTAACGTCCCTCAGCGCTCAACGTAGGGCTTACGCAGGCGAACGGGCGCAGCCGGTTTCCGGACGCGCAGATTGATCAATTCCACAAAAATCGAGAAGCCCATCGCAAAGTAGATATAGGCCTTCGGTATATGCATGCCGAGGCCTTCGCCGACGAGGGAAAGGCCAATGAGCAGCAAAAACGACAGGGCGAGCACTTTGATTGTCGGATGCCGATTAACGAATCCGCTGATAGGCCCCGCTGCAAACATCATTACGCCCACAGCGATGACCACCGCTGTAATCATGATGCTGATTTCCCCTGACATGCCAACGGCGGTGATCACTGAATCCAGCGAAAACACGATATCCAACACAGCAATCTGAGTAACGACAGCGACAAAGGATGGTCTCACTCGCGTCGTGCCGCCGCCTTCTTCACCCTCCAGGCGCTCATGAATTTCAGTCGTAGCCTTCGCGAGAAGAAAAAGACCGCCGCCCATCAATATGAGATCCCGTCCGGAGATTGGCTGGCCGAAGATAACAAAGAGCGGAGCCGTCAGCTTGATGATCCACACAATGGACAACAAAAGCAGGATGCGCGTTCCCATCGCGGCCAGCAGCCCAACCCGGCGCGCTGTCCCCTGCTGCGACTCCCCGAGCTTGCTCGACAGAATCGAAATGAAGATAACGTTGTCGACGCCGAGCACAATTTCAAGGAACGTCAATGTGACGAGAGCGACTAGACCGGAAGAAGTGAACAATGCATCCATGGCTAACGTCCTTCTCTGGGTATGAACTGCGCATTAACGCCGAAGGTCAAATCTTTTTGCACTTTTGGTTAGGAAATCGCCCCAACTTCATATTGGCAGAATCTAGATTTGCGATGCAGCGAGCGGACTGAGAATCAGATTGGTGATGTTGCTGACAATCGCTTCAAACGCGAATCGCGGATCGGCGGAAAGCTTCTTCCACGCCGGGTCGTTGCGAAATGCGGCCCACTTCGCGTCGAGTTCCGTCGAATCGGCAAAGCTAAGCATGTAGGTCAGGCTAGGCATCCGCTGGCCGATCAGCGTATCTCCAAAGAAGACCGGCTGAAGGCCAGCGTTCTTGAAAATCTCGAACTCGCCCGAATGGAACATCTGCACCTTGAGGATGTGATCCCGATAGCTGGGACTCTCGTAGGTGCGAAGCTGAAAAATGCGCTTGCCCTTCGCTGGCGGCGTAATCCGCGGCCATCCCTCAAATGCCACCAGAAGCGAAGAGTCAATCCGAAGAAATGCCGGCGAAGCTGCCGGAGCGCTCCAGAACGGCTCTGCTGCCTTTACATATTCGGGGTCCTGCGCGAGTTCAAGCTCAAGTGCCCCCGCCATCGCCGGCGCCAGAATCGGAATCAGGACATAAAATGTCGGCGTCTCCGGTCCAATATCCAGGCGAAACGCACCGACCGGTCCTGATTTCTTGGCCAGGGCCGGAATCAGCGCCTCGCTAATGTACTTCTCCGCCATCGCCAGCTGCGGGCCCGACTGCAGCGCATAACGGCGTAACTGGTAGAACTCGCGCTGCCTCGTGGCGGATGTTTCTGTTTGGGCGGCAGATCCTATGGCCAGTGCAGAAGCGGCGACGCTCCCGGCAAGAAATTCGCGACGATGCATCCAATCCTCCGCTGAAACAGCATGAACGAATTTGAGTTACTCTTGGCCGATGTCCTCGTTCCATATCTCTGGATGTTCGGCGATATAACTGCCCAGAAGTTCGCGGCAGTCGGCGCTGTCGAGATCGATGACCTCCACGCCGTTCTCCCGCAACCAGTCGACTCCGCCTTTGAAAGTACGGCTCTCGCCAACAACAACCGTGCCAATATGAAACTGCCTCACCAGCCCGCTGCAATACCAGCACGGGGCGAGCGTGGTCACCATCACCAGATGGCGATAGCTGCGCTGCCGCCCGGCACGGCGAAAGGCATCGGTTTCCCCATGCATGCTGGGGTCGCCCTGCTGCACCCGGCGATTGTGCCCGCTGCTAACCAGTTCGCCTGTTTTCCTGAATACGGCGGCCCCAATCGGGATACCGCCTTCCATGAGCCCGTAGCGCGCTTCTTCCAGCGCAACGGCCAGCATCCGTTCATAGAGTTTCAAATCACTTGCCATAGTCGATGTTGATCATACGAGATCGCAAAGGGCCAAACCTATGGATTCGCAGCGTTCCATCGGGCGAGAGAGGTAATGGGAGCTCCGCGTTGATGACGCCCAAAAACCTTCCTGGCCGCCCCTCCCGCCTCACCTTTCCCTTAAGAATTGTTAAGGCCCAATTGGGAGCGCCTCACTGCTTCGGACCCTATGTGCTTGAAAACGCAAAAATTGGTAAATATTCTGTAGCTTTTCATTCTTGAACATCCTGTAAACGGTCTGGATTGAGGCCCCTACCGCTATTGACTTCGAGCGCACACGAAGATGTACGTTGAATTTGTGAGAGACGCTGGCTACACCATCCGCACCATGGCAGAGAGGTGCGGTATGACCGCGCACACTCTGCGCTACTATGAGCGCGTCGGCCTGATCCAACCGGTCGGACGCGCGCGCAACGGTCATCGCCGCTATTCGGAGGCTGATGAGGCCTGGCTCAACTTCCTCCATTGCATGCGGGCCACGAATATGTCGATCCGCGAGATGCAGCGCTATGCCGAGCTGCGTGAGGAGGGCGACGCCACATCTCTCGAGCGGCGCAAGTTATTGGAAGACCACCAGGCCGCCATTGCCGCCCAGATCGTCGCTCTCGAAAAGGCACATGCCCTGCTGAGCCACAAGATCACGAACTACAAAATGCTCGAGGATCGGATCCGTATCGGAGGGCCCCACCCTGCCGAGCAGGATGTTGAAAGCGAATTGGCCACGGCGAGCTGATTTTGACCGCTTTCCCGTTAGCGGGCGGGACCGGAAGCAAACACCGGCGAAAAGCGTTTGCATCAAAGAAGAATGGGGTTTCGATCTCTGTTCAGCCGGTGTTCGCCACTCCATTTTTGGTGTGCTGAAAACCCATTTCCCAGTCGTAAGGGGATTTGGTTAGGATAGCGGCACGGCGTTCTCCCCGAATGGGGCCGTTCCTCTGCTGTGATACGCCGGATCGCCGAAGAAAACTCGAAAGCAGTCCTGTCCCAAGGAGGTCGACCTGTGGCAGATACGATTGATACGCGCTTGAGACATTTGCGCTCCCGCGCCCCTCTAAACGTAAAGGCCCATCAGAACGCAGAGGATAGCTTGGCGCCCGATCAGCAATCCGTAGACCTGGAACCCCTGACTGCCGAGACGGCGAGCAAACGCGGTTTCAGCCGAAGGTCGTTTTTGTCGGGGTTGGGTGCCGCAGGCGTTCTCGCCGGTGCTGCTCCCCTGGCTGCTGCCGCTCCGGTCATCGAGCCTGTCCCGCAGGATCAAGCTGAATCAAGCGGCACAGCCAACGTCACCCTGCGGATTAACGGCAAGGACTATACCCTCCGAAATCTCGACGCGCGCGCCACGCTGCTCGATACCCTTCGCGAGAGGGTCCACCTTACCGGCACCAAGAAAGGTTGCGACCACGGCCAGTGCGGTGCCTGCACAGTCCACGTCAACGGCCGCCGCGTCAACAGCTGCCTCTCCTTTGCCGTAATGCACGAGGGCGACGAGATCACTACCATCGAAGGAATCGGTCAGCCCGGAAATCTTCACGCAATGCAGGCGGCCTTTGTGGAGCACGACGGTTACCAATGCGGCTACTGCACAAGCGGCCAGATTATGAGTGCCGTGGCCCTGTTGAAGGAGCCCATCGGCCCCTCGGACGAAGAAATCAAGCACGCCATGTCCGGCAACATCTGCCGCTGCGGCGCCTACACCAACATTGTGGCAGCCGTGCGCCAGGTACGGTCGCGAGCCTAGGCCGGGCATCCACCTGACGAAGGAGAGACTATGGAAACCTTCAGCTACGTCAAAGCTCCGAGCGTCGATAAGGCGCTGGCAAGCGCAAGCCAGGCAAAGTTCATCGCCGGCGGCACCACGCTGGTCGACCTGATGAAGCTAAGCGTCGAAACACCCAAGACGCTCGTCGACATCAATCTGCTGCCGCTCGACAAAGTCGAAAAGCTGCCCAATGGTGGATTGCGGATCGGCGCGATGGTGCGCAATTCTGATCTCGCCTGGAATGCCGATGTGCAAAAATCCTACGCGGTGCTGTCGGAGGCGATTCTTTCTGGCGCTTCACCGCAGTTGCGCAACATGGCGACGACCGGCGGCAATCTGTTGCAGCGCACGCGCTGCGCATACTTCCGCGAGCCGAGTGCAGGCGCGCCGGGCGGTTATGGATGCAACAAGCGCACGCCGGGAACGGGATGCGCGGCATTGGAAGGATTCAACCGCACACACGCGATACTCGGCACGAGCGACCACTGCATTGCGACGCACCCATCAGACATGTGCGTAGCCATGGCCGCTCTGGAAGCCGTGGTTTACGTGGAAGGCCCGAAGGGCAAACGAACCATCGCCTTCGCCGACTTCCATAAGCTTCCCGGTGCCACGCCGCACATTGAAAACGCGCTGGAACCCGGCGAGTTGATTACGTATGTAGATCTGCCCAAGCCCGTCGAAGGAGCGAAGTCAACCTACCTCAAGCTTCGCGACCGCGCCAGTTACGAGTTTGCCCTTTCCTCAGCGGCGATCGTTGCGCGCGTTGAAGGCGGTCATATTCGATACATCCGCGTAGCCATGGGCGGCGTTGGAACCAAGCCCTGGCGTTCGCGTGAGGCGGAAGCCGCGCTCATGGGCAAGCCGGCAAATGCCGCCACATTCAAGGCCGCTGCCGAGGCTGCGCTAGCCAAGGCAAAGCCGCAAAAAGACAACGCATTCAAAGTCGAACTAGCCAAGCGCTGCCTGGTTCGCTCGCTCAAAACCGCAACCACTTAGTTGCGTAAAGGAGATTCTATGGCGACGGACACACTTCCTCACGCGAGCATTATTGGCGCGGTGGTACCTCGCATTGACGGGCCCTTGAAGACCAGCGGAACAGCACGCTACGCCGTGGATCATCATTTCCCCGGCCTGGTTCACGCCGTTGCCGTGCAGGCCACCATAGGCAGCGGACGCATCCGCTCCCTTGACGCTTCGGCTGCGGAAAAAATGCCTGGCGTGCTCCAGGTCTTTCATCCCGGGAACAAGATGCAGGGCGTTTACCGTCAGATCCCTCACCAGGAAGACGGCACGATGAGTGAAACACGTCCGCCCTTCGACGACGACAAAATCTACTACTGGGGCCAGTTTGTGGCCCTCGTCGTTGCGGAAACGCTGGAACAGGCCCGCGCAGGAGCACAGGCGCTCCGCATTGAGTACGAAGCCGACAAGTCCGATGTGCGCACAAATCTCGGGGATGGTTTCACCGGCCAGCGCCAGAGCAGTTGGAAACGCGGCGACCCGGACCAGGCACTTTCAACTGCGCCCGTCTTAATCGACGAGACCTATTCGACGCCCGTCGAAACCCACAATCCCATGGAAATGCACGGCACCGTCGCTGTGTGGGACGGCGACAATGTGACGCTGTACGAGTCCTCGCAGGGCGTCGTCAATCACCGCGTCGTGATGTCTGAGGTGCTCGGCGTTCCAGTCGAAAACGTGCGCGTGATCTCCCGCTTTATTGGCTCCGGGTTTGGCGGCAAACTCTTTCCCTGGCCGCAATCGACTCTCGCCGCCGCGGCCGCTCGCCAACTCAAGCGTCCCGTGAAACTCTCAGTCGATCGCCGAATGATGTTCTCAAGCGTGGGCCATCGCCCGCGCACTGAGCAGCGAATTCGCCTTGGCGCAACTAAAGACGGCGAGCTCACGGCGATCCGTCACGACTTCCTCACCCAGACCTCGCAACTCGACGACTTTATCGAGCATTGCGGAGAACAGACTCCGTTTCTCTATAGCTGTGCCAATCTCGAAGTCAGTACCGGCATGGTTCGGCGCAACGTCGGTGCTCCAGCACCCATGCGTGGCCCGGGCGCAGTGCCGGGGCTCTTCGCGCTTGAGTCTGCCATGGACGAACTCGCCGTAAAGCTCAACATGGACCCGCTTGAGCTTCACATCAAAAACGATGCCGACCGCGATGAAGGCAAAAACCTCCCCTTCTCTTCCCGGCACCTGAAGGAGTGCTATACCGCCGGCGCCGAAAAGATCGGATGGAAGCAGCGCACGCCGCAGGTGGGCTCAATGCACCGCAACGGCAAGATCATCGGCATGGGCATGGGGTCCGCCTCCTGGTCCGCCGCGCGCATCCCGTGCAATGCTAGTGTTGAACTGTGCCAGAATGGCCGCGTATGCGTTCGCTGCGCCACTCAGGACATCGGCACCGGCACTTACACCATCTTCGCCCAGGTTGTGCATGCACGAACCGGAGTGCCGCTCGATCGCATCGACGTCTTCCTTGGCGACACTTCGCTTCCGAGTGGCCCCACGTCTGGCGGCTCCATGGCCACCAGCGCTGTGCTGCCTGCCGCCACCAGTGCGGTAAACGAGGCTGTAAACCGGCTTCTCCACATTGCGACATTAACGCCCAAGTCACCGTTCCACGGACAAAAGCCCGAAACACTCGCTCTCACCAACGGTGTTGTGCATGCGAAAGAGCAGCCGAAAGTCGTCGGCGCGGCTTACCATGCAGACGGTCAGCTCTCCGTCAACGGCGTTCCCTTCGAAGAGATACTCAAGGTGGCCAACGTCGGCAACCTCCTGGCCAACGGAAAGACCAACCCCTCGTTCGATGATCCAAAGGCCAAGCAGTATTCGCTGCACTCCTATGGCGCGCACTTTGCCGAGGTGGAGTGGGAGCCCGACATTGCACGTCTGCGCGTGAGCCGTATCGTTTCTGTGTTCGACTGCGGTCGCATCATCAATAAGGGAGCGGGCACGAATCAAATTCTTGGCGCGGCAGTCATGGGCGTCGGCATGACGATGTTTGAGGGCACAGTCTATGATCCCCAGCGCGGCCAACCCATCAACGGGAACTTCGCTGACTACCTTGTCCCGACGTGCGCCGACCTGCCTGATCTTGACGTCATTTTCCTCGATTATCCCGACTACATCGTCAACGAATATGGTGCGCGCGGCATTGGCGAGATCGGAATGGCCGGTGTTGCGCCCGCAATCGCAGGGGCGGTCTACCATGCCACCGGAGTGCGCGTGCGCGATTTGCCCATTCGCATCGAAGATCTTTTGAAGTCGGATATTCGCGAAGCATAGACGGATTCAAGATCGGTATTCGAAAGTCGCAGAACGAGGGAAAGAAAAGTATGAGCACAACTCCCGCGTCCATCATTGGCACGCCAACACCCCGCATCGACGGGCCGCTCAAGACAAGCGGCACAGCAGAGTATGCGGCGGACTTTCACTTTGAACAGATGGCCTACGCCGTGCCGGTGATCGCCTCGGTTGCCAGCGGCCGCATCCGCTCACTCGGTACCGCTGCTGCTGAGAAGATGCCGGGTGTGCTGCTAATTCTTCACCACGGCAATATCGGCCCGTTGTACCGAACCGTTCCCGGCGACGACAACGCGACCAACAGCGAAGTGCGCTCGGCGTTTGAAGATGAGATTGTGCGCCACTGGGGCCAATACATCGCACTGGTTGTCGCCGAAACATTGGAGCAGGCCACGGCGGCGGCAGCAGCCGTCCACACCGAGTACGATGCAGAGCCTGCGAAGTTGCGGCCGAGCCTCGATGACTACTCCGGCGAGCGAAAGAAAGGCAGCGAGCGGGGAGACTTCGACGGCGCATTCGGTGATGCACCCGTAAAAATCGACCACACCTACATCACTCCCATCGAAACGCACAATCCCATCGAACCGCATGCCTCCGTAGCCGTGTGGGATGGCGACCGCATCACGATGTATGAAACGTCCCAGGGTGTTGTGAATCATCGAGTCGTCATGGCGCAGACGCTCGGCATTCCGGTTGAAAACGTGCGCGTCGTAACCCGCTTTCTGGGATCGGGGTTTGGTGGCAAGCTCTTTCCGTGGCCGCATTGCGCGATGAATGCCGTCGCAGCGCGCAAGCTAGGCCGCCCCGTGAAACTCAGCGTCACCCGCCGCATGATGTTCTCGAGCGTCGGCTATCGTCCGCGAACCGAGCAGCGCGTTCGCCTCGCGGCATCCAAAGACGGCAAACTGCTTGCGCTCAAGCATGACTATTTGAACGTCAGTTCACTGCTTGACGATTACGACGAGGGCTGTGGCGAAGCCACCCCGTATCTCTACAGCGTCGCAAATCTCGAAGTGACGAGCGCGATCGTCCATCGCAACCTAGGTGCGCCTATGTACATGCGTGGGCCGGGCGCCGTTCCGGGACTGTTCGCGCTTGAAGCGGCCATGAACGAGTTGGCCGACGAATTGAAGATGGATCCTCTCCAGCTTCGCCTGCTCAACGATACCAAGACCGACGAGGACAAGAAGATGCCGTTTTCGTCACGCCATTTCCGCGAGTGTTTTGAAGTGGGTGCGAAGAAGTTCGGCTGGGAAAAGCGCACGCCTGCGATCGGCTCCATGCGCCGCGATGGGAAAATTCTTGGCTGGGGTCTCGCAGGCGCTAGCTGGGTTGCCCTGCGCCTGCCGTGCACGGCAAAGGTCGAACTGCATGCGAACGGCCGCGTCTCCGTCCGCTCAGGCACACAGGATATCGGCACCGGTACGTACACGATCTTTGCGCAGGTGGTCTACGAAAAGACCGGTATACCACTGGATCGCATTGACGTGATCCTCGGCGACAGTTCACTTCCCGA
Source organism: uncultured Acidobacteriaceae bacterium (assembly GCA_963738035.1). Taxonomy (GTDB): domain Bacteria; phylum Acidobacteriota; class Terriglobia; order Terriglobales; family Acidobacteriaceae; genus Telmatobacter. The sequence goes on along the minus strand of CAVTVB010000013.1, from coordinate 12,540 downwards.
CGGCCCCATGTCCGGCGGCTCGATGGTAACTGGATCCGTGCTGAATGCCATCGCGGCGGCCTCTACCGCCGCGATGAAGAAGATGACTGCACTTGCGATCAGCACAGAGGGCTCTCCGCTGAAAGGTGCGAAAGCTGAAGACGTGATCTTTGCGGATGGCCGCATTCGCAAGAAGGATCCCGCGGCTGGCGGCGATCCTGAGTTTGCAGACATCCTCCACATGGCTCACCTCAACGGATTGAGCGCCGAAGGCAAAACAACTCCAACGTGGGAAGATCCGAAGGCCAAGAGTGTCTCGCTGCATTCCTACGGCGCGCAATTTGTCGAAGTCGAGTGGGAGCCGGAGATTGCACGCTTGCGCGTGAGCCGTGTCGTTACGGTCATTGATGCCGGCCGCATCATCAATCCCAAGGCCGCCGCAAACCAGATTGCAGGCGCCGTGGTGATGGGCGTTGGCATGGGCCTGCTGGAAGAGACACACCATGATCAGCGCACCGGGCAACCCATCAATGGAAATATGGCTGACTACCTCATGGCGACCTGCGCCGACTCGCCCGCAATCGACGTGACGTTCCTCGATTATCCCGACCCGGCGATGGGTGAGTATGGCGCGCGCGGCGTCGGAGAAATCGGGCTGGCGGGCGTAGCGGCGGCCATCACTGCTGCCGTCTATCACGCGACAGGCGTCAGGGTTCGCGAGCTGCCGGTGCGAATCGAGAGTCTGCTCGAGTCGAAAATACTGGAAACTTGAACGAGAATAGGAGTTCATGACCGATCTCGAGAACATTCTGCCGCTCTGGCGCGAACTGGAAGCTGCCGGTTCAGACTACGTTCTGGCCACGGTTGTGGACGTGGACGGCCCCAGCTATCGCAAGCCCGGTGCGCGCATGTTGATTGCAGCCGATGGACGGCGCGCAGGCACCGTCAGCGGTGGATGTCTTGAGGCCGAGGTTGCGAAGCGCGCATTCTGGCTCACCAAGTCGGGCCCCGTGGTGCAGCAGTACTCTACGGCGCAAGATGATGGCGAGTTGCCATACGGTTCCGGTTGTGGCGGCGCTGTATCCGTGCTCTTGGAGCGGCGTGCGACGGCTTTCCCTCTGTTGACAGAGCTAGAAGTGGCCTTCCATGCGCGAATGCCGTTGGCAATTGCAACGATTCTCGATGGCGCAGCGATCGCCAAACGGGTCTTCGCTGGGCCGACCGTAAGAGACGGCGAACCCGAACAAGCAAACGGATCGAATGCGGCGATACTTCGCAATCTGTCCGCGCTGTCAATCGAGCGGATGCAGTCGATCGACCGTGGCGTAGAACTTGACGGAATCGAAACACGCGTCTGGGTCGACTATCGCGCCGCCCGGCCCGGCTTGTGGATCTTCGGGGCGGGCGATGATGCTAAGCCGCTTCACCGCCTTGCGCGTGAACTCGGCTGGTTCGTTTCCATCGTGGATGGGCGCAGAAATCTAGCGACGCGCGAGCGATTCCCTGCCGCGGACAGCGTGACGACATTGTCGATCTCGACCCTGCCCGACGCCGCATCGTCACTGCTTTCAAACGTGAAAGCTACGGATGCAGCGGTACTGCTGACTCACAGCTTCGAGCAGGACTCGCATGTACTCGCCGACATGTTTGCCCGTGAAGTGCAGCTTGCTTATGTGGGCGTGCTCGGCCCCCAGCGCAGAACGCGCGAGGTCCTGGCCGAGGCCGCCAAGCTGCTCGGATTGCCCGACTCAACACAGCGCGCCGAAGAATGGCTCCCGTTCCTTCACGCTCCCACCGGTCTCGATCTCGGCGCAGAGACCCCTGCCGCCATTGCGCTCTCGATCATCGCGGAGATTCAACAGACACTGAACAACTGTTCAGCGCTGCCACTCCGGCAGGTGCGTGCGGTGCATCCGGCAATCACCGAGGTTTGACGAAGCTCAGGCTGCCTCTTCCTTCAGGTACGCTGCCAGCACATCCAGGAACTTTGCAAGCCACGCGGGATGCGCCGTCCAAGCCGGCCCTGTGACAAGTTTGCCGTCAACGGTGGCATCGGCAAAGTCCAGCGAAATAAAGGTTCCTCCTGCAAGTCCAACTTCGGGCGCGCATGCCGGATAGCAATTGACTTTGCGTCCCTTCAGGACTCCGGCCGCGGCAAGAATCTGCGGACCATGGCAGAGGGCGGCGATCGGCTTCCCTTCTTTGTCGAAATGCCGTACCAATTCAAGAACTTTCGGGTTCAGGCGCAGATATTCAGGCGCCCGACCGCCGGGGATGACAAGGGCGTCGTAGCTCGCCGGGTTCACTTCATCAAATGTCGCGTTCAGCGTGAAGTTGTGGCCGCGCTTTTCCGTATAAGTCTGATCGCCCTCGAAATCATGAATGGCCGTGCGTACCTGTTCGCCCTGCTTTTTGCCCGGACACACCGCATCCACTTTGTGGCCCACCATTTGCAGGGCCTGGAACGGAACCATGATCTCGTAGTCCTCAACAAAGTCGCCGGCTAGCACCAGTATTTTGGCAGATTTCATTTGAATATTCTCCGGTTGGAAGTCTTCGTGGTGATCTTCGGCTTGGAGCGGTTTAGGAACCCGGTCCCGCTCGCGCCGGAAAGAGTTAGACACATGTTATCTGATGGATGTAGAGCTGTGAGGATTCAACTCTGCGCGGCACCTTCAAGTGAAAGCGAAGTCCGGCCAACCGGCGGTATAACCTAGTACTTGCCATGACCGCTTCCCCGAAATCGCTCGCGGCGCTGAATGCTCAGATAGTTGCCTGCGAACTCTGTCCGCGTCTGCGAGACCACTGTATTGAGGTCGCGCGAGTGCGACGTCGCGCTTACACCGATTGGGAATATTGGGGACGACCGGTACCATCCTTTGGTGATCCCGACGCGGGTGTCCTTGCTCTCGGGCTTGCACCTGGCGCACACGGCTCCAATCGCACGGGCCGGCCATTTACGGGTGACGGCTCAGGTGACTTCCTCTATCCGGTCCTGCACGAAGCCGGCTTCGCCTCTCATCCTCTGGCAAGATCGCGCGAAGATGGGATGAATCTCACAGGACTTTGGATTACGTCAGTCGTCCGCTGCGCTCCGCCGGGCAACAAGCCATCCCCGGAGGAACTGCGCAATTGCGCGCCATGGGTGGATAAGGAGATTGCCCTGCTCGAGAATCTTCGCGTCATCGTTTGCCTTGGACGCATTGCCTTTGACGGTCTGCTCGCGCACGAGCATCGGCGCGGCTCGAAGATCACCCGCTCCAACTTCACTTTTGCGCACGGAGCCGAATATACGCTTCCGAGCGGGTTGAAAACGATCGCCAGCTATCATCCTTCGCTGCAGAACACGAATACCGGAAAGCTGACGCGGCCAATGTTCCTTGAGGTTTTCAAGCGTGCGAGGCTGCTGGCCGGATTGAGCTGATCGCTGCCGCACTCTTCCCGCTGAAAGAAACAAATATCTCTACAGCATGCATGGTTTCGATACATTCAGTTGTGCCGGACCGGGAGAGGAAAATGCGGTCGAGGAGAAGAAATACAATGCAGAGGGTCGTCAGCAGGATTTTGACTGCGGTACTAATGGTGAGTGCAATGGGAGTCTACGCACAGACAATGAAATCTGATCACTGGTCCACGGCAGAGTTGCTGGAGCGCGCCAAGCATCTGAAGGAACTGGCGGCGAAGGCCGACGGCTCAGCCAGCGAGACCCTCGAGAAGTATCCTCACCACTACACGATGCTCGCTTATCGGCAACACAGTGGCGGCGGCGAGGCTCACCAGGATTTTGCCGACATCTTCTTCATCCTGGATGGGCACGCGACTGTCGTAACCGGAGGAAGCCTTGTGGACGCCAAGACAACCGCTCCGGGCGAAATGCGCGGCAAGTCTGTCGACGGCGGTTCGCGCCAGGAACTCAAAGCCGGCGACGTTGTCCACATCCCGGCAGGCATGCCACACCAAACGCTGGTGGCCGATGGGGAGACCGTTACCTATTTCGTGGTGAAGGTGGAAGAGAGCCGGTGAGCGGGACGGTTAGCCGGAGAGTGCGACCAGCCTAAAGTATGGAATGGGAAAGGGATGACTGCCAGCATCGGATTTGGTGTCGGGAGACCCCGTTCCTCACCGGCTCACAACGCTAGCAATGCAAGAAAACTCTGGACCGAGAATGCGAATCTCTGTTTATATTGCATTGATTGAGTGAGGCTTTATGCAAGGCTCTTCCCCGGGTTTTGGCTCAAGCAGATTGATCCTATGTACGCTGGTCCTTTGCGCTGGAGCAGCCTTCGGCCAGAATCCAAACCCGCCATCCAGCCATGTGATCATTCCCAATCCCACACCCCGAGAGCCCGATCTGGAAAAGGTCTATGGCGATAATTCTGCAGATCTAAAAAAGCAACAGGCACTTTCGCTTAAGAGTCAGCTTCGTGCACGAGAAATCTGGCTTGAGTCCAATCAGATACTGTTGCTGGCCCAACAGCTGCAGCAGGAAATCGTCACGAAGAAGTCGGCCACGACCTCAGCGAACGCCACCAAAGTGGGGCAAATCGAGAAGCTTGCACAAAGCGTGCAGGAGAAAATGAAAGAGCATTAACAAGCGTTCAGGCTACTGGGTACGCACGACTTGTTATTGAATCGGGTAATAACCATGATGAGGATATTCGAAAATCTGCAGCCGATCCGCTCGACCCTCCTCTTAGTGGTCCTGACAATGGTTTCTGCCGTTCCAGTGTATTCTCAGTCCAATCCGGCCAACCCTGCCACGGCCGAACCGAAACCGCAAGCTGGCCAGAGCGCTCCACTGCCACCCTCCACCGATACCCCAAAGACTGAAGTTTCGGTTCCGGCCACGCCCGAGGAAATGAGGCAAGCCCAGATCGAAGCCGACACAAAGAAGCTGTATCAGTTGTCAGCCGAGCTGCGAGCTGAAGTGGCGAAGACCTACAAAGAGAGTCTCTCGGTCACGGTGCTCAAAAAGGCTCAAGAGCTCGAGAAGCTGGCCAAAAGTCTGAAAGCAGAAATGAATCAGCAAGTGGCCGCTGCCAAACGTCAGGATCAGTGAAAACCGTTATTCTTGCGGTACTCAGTGTTATCGATCGGGAGCCGCGCAGAATGATCCGAACCAGATTTATACTTTTTTCTGCGCTAGCTGGATTTTCTTTCGCATCGTTCGTGGTTGCCCTTCCTTCATCGCAAGAGACAATGCACGATACAGATCGAACCAGCTATTCTGGCGATGCGAGTTGCATATCCTGTCATCAACAGCTAAGCCAGAGTTACCAGCACACTCCCCACCATCTGACCTCGCAGCTTCCCAGCACCAGTTCTATCCTTGGGTCTTTTCGCGCGGGCGCCAACACGCTCACCATCATTGATCCAGCTCAGTCCGCTCAACCAGGACTGCAGTTTCTGATGGAGTCACGGAAAGACGGCTTTTTTGAGACTGCGATCACCGGGTGGAACTCCGGTATTTCTCAGCGGACTGAACCCATTGATCTCATAACGGGATCCGGACAACGCGGGCAGACTTACCTTTATTGGCACCGTGATCGTCTATTCGAATTGCCCGTAAGTTATTGGAGCGACGGCCATCGATGGATCAACAGTCCCGGCTACATAGACGGCACCGCGGAATTTTCGCGCCCGGTGAATCCCGCCTGCCTGGAGTGCCACGCCACCTACATTCGGGCCCTGTCCACCGATCCGGCAACCAATCGATATGACCGGGGGAGCCTCGTACCGGGCATCTCGTGCGAGAGTTGTCATGGTCCCGGGGCTGACCATGTTCGACAGCAGACACAGCATGGAACCACATCAAAAGATGCTTCCCAGCCGAGCATTCAGAATCCAGCAAAGTTTTCGCGCGACCGCCAGGTCGATTTGTGCGCTGAATGCCACAACGGCATTCAGCGAGAGGCCCTCGCGCCAACCTTTTCTTACGTTCCCGGTCGGCCGCTGAGCGAATACTTCAAACAGCTTCCGTCGCCCGACGTGGAACATCCCGACGTTCACGGCAATCAGGTTGGGTTGCTTCAGCGTAGTAAATGCTATCGCTCATCCACACAGATGAGCTGCACGACCTGTCACGACGTCCACTTACGCAGACAGTCGGCTGAATTCTATTCGCAGAAGTGCCTGACGTGCCATCAATGGCAAAGCTGCGGCCTTTCTAAAACGCTGGGGCACAAAATCGTGAACCAGTGCGTTCATTGCCACATGCCAACGGAAGAGACGAATGTAATCGTCTCCCAGACGGCAGGTCAGGTTGTGCATGCGACGATGCGAAACCACTGGATCAAAATCTATCCGAACATGCGGCTGCCAGAGACTATTGCATCTCCGGCCAACCCCTGATGCCGCAGACTGAATTCCCCATCGGAGAATCAATGCGCCGGGTCTTGAATCGAGTCGATCATCTCTTGCAGTGATGGAGGTTTCCGCGCCGGAACGGTCGTTATCCTGGCTGACTCAGCGCCGCTTTCATCTTTTTTGCCCGTAGCCCGGAGCAATTTAGTGATTTCCAAACGCGTCTCTGCATCGTCCGGATCGAGTTTCGCCGCTAGCCGAAACTCCCGAATTGCATCGTCGTTTCGTCCAGCATTCGCATAGATGATTCCAAGGTCTCGAAGCACAAGCGGCTCGGATTGATCGGTGGAGACAAGTTCTTCCAACGCAGCCTGAGCCTTTGCAAACTCTCCCTGCCGGAACCACGCATCGGCGAGGTAGATTCGCGAGCTTTTATGCTCGGAATTCTTATCCAGTTCCAACTGAAACTCCTGGGCAGCGTCTGACCATCGGCTCTGTTTCCATAAAAGATAGCCAAGCCCGAAATGCACATTCGGCTCCTGTGGATTGATGTGCACAGCGGCGCGCAATTGCTTTTCAGCGGCAACGTTGTTTCCCATCTGGTCGAAGGCTTGGGCCGCAAGCATGTCGGCCTCGGCGGATTCTCCCTTCAGCGCAAGAATTTGTTCGTGCACATCCAGGACGCACTGATATTGCTTGCTACCCATGCAACTGTGTGCCAACGCCATACGAAGAGGAATGCTCTGGGTGTCGCGCTCCGTCGCGCGTTGGAAATACGGAATGGCAACCAGGTAGTCCTTCATTCCGTAGTGCGCCATGCCGAGCAGGATCGTAAGGCGCGGGTCGCCGGGATGCTTCTTGATCTCGCTTGAGAAGGCTTCGATTGCGGCCGGAAATTGAGCGACCTTGAACAACGCCAGTCCCAGGTTCATCTGCAAGCCGGGCAAATCAGAGTTGATCGCCACTGCCCGACGGTAATAATCGATTGCGGTTTCGAGGTGTTCCTGCCGCGCCTCAATCAGGCCGAGATGCGCAAGCGCCTCCGCGTCTCGTGGATCGGCTTTGGCAATACCGTCCCAAATCTGCTCCGCCTCAGCGTTCAGCCCTTGCTGTTCCAGCGCAATCGCCCTCATTCGAATTTGAGCTGGATCTTCCTGCTGTCCCTCCAGGACAGGCATCACCACGAGTACGACCGCAACGATGCAGATGGTTCTAAGTTTGGAATGGGTTCTATTGTGTCTCGACATCACCGGCGAATCCACGCTCCGAATTTACGCGCAAACAAAAGGCGCGGCAGTGGTAGCTGCCGCGCCTTCCATTATTACTTACTACTTCAGGTTAGAACGTCAACCGGCCGCCGAGTTCAAGTGCTCTCGGGTCATTGTAAGAGGTAACCTGTCCGAAGTTCCCGTTGTTCAGGGAGTTGCCCACTCCGTTGGGTTCCGCATGGTTGAAGGTGTTGAATGTTTCCAGGCGGAACTGGAAATTCACTCTCTCCTTGATGGAGAACGTCTTGTACAAGGACGTCGTGAAGTTCACACGGTTCGGACCCGCAATGGCATCCTTTCCGGCGCTGCCAAAGCCCTGGTTTCCGCCGCCCGCCCACGCTGGGGTTGGGACACTGAATCCGGTGGTGTCGAAGGCGAGCTTGGTGCCGCTCGGTAAGGTTCCAGATACCTTCTTGACCTTGCCGGATACATTCGGACGGTTGGTGTAACCGCCGCCCAAACCAACTGTGTCGAAGTTGATTGACATCCGAGGAACGGTGGGTACACCGGTCTGATCGATGAAAGTGCCTGCAAGCTCCCAGCCGCCAAGAAGCGAGTGCATCAGGCCCGGCTGCTTGAAGATTGGTAGCTTGTAGATGTAGTTGGCGCCGAAAATGTGGCGCCGGTCGAACGTTCCTGAGCCCTTGTTGTACTTGATGTTGAACGGGTTGTCGATGCCATTGTCATCCTGGCTGGTGATGTCGATTTCGTGCGAGTAGGTGTAATCGACTTCGCCGCTCAGGCCCCAACGTCCCTGTATACGGAGACCGGTCTGGAATCCGTTGTAGTTGCCGTTGGTGTTGTTTTCCTGGTTGTTCAGGGCTCCGAGACCGTCGAAGTTGCGCATCTGGTCAGGAATCGGGATGTTCGTGCCGCCCGGGTTTGTGCCTGAACGGTTGTTCGGGTCGCCCGCGTTGGCCCGCGAGTACTTCAGGTAGTCGAGGGGGTTGCCGCCTGCAACGTTGAACGCCGGATTGTTGCCAACCAGCAGGGGAGTGTTGAGCGAGTAGTTGTTGATCTGGCGCCGAATATTCTGATGCCAGGCGAGGTTGCCCACGTACTGAACGACCAGAATCATCGACTGCGCAATCTGGTCCTGGATACCGAGACTGAACATGGCTACTGCAGGCGCCCTAAATGTCTGTGCGATGGGAGTGCTTCCCTGCGCAAAGAACGGAGTTGCCGCAGCAAGTCCAGAAACGTAGCTGGTGTGGGGATCCGACAAGTACACAGCACTCGCACTTGGCGTGTTGGCAAACGGAGCAGCGGTAGCGGCATCGTAGATGACGTTGCCTTGCATCCGTTCATAGAAGGTTCCGAAGCCTCCGCGAAGAACTGTTTTGCCGTTACCGAACAGGTCTTCAGAGAAGCCAACGCGTGGTTGCAGCGTTTTGTAGTCGTTCTTGACAAGCCCAGGCGGTGTTCCACCGACCCCAGCCTCACGTACGCCGTTCAGATAGAAAGGCGTCCCATTGACGGACTGGAAGCCAGGGCCTGTCGGGTCCATCGATCCGGATACCAACCACCTGGGCGACTGAACCGGCAGGTAAGTCGCCGCATCGAAAGTGGCCACCTGGTTGTCGCGCTCCCATGCCTGCGGCAGCGCATCATAGCGAAGTCCGAGTTGCAGACTTAGCCGGGGAGTTACCTTCCAGGTATCCATCGCGTAGGCTGACGGGGTTTGGTTGACGTAGTGGCGGATAGGCGCAGCCTGTGACTCAGAGTAGCCGCCCGTGGCCAGGCCCAGAACCATGTCCATCATTGGATCGCCCGTCGCGCCCGAGAAAGTATTGTTACCTTCCGCGTTGAGGAAGAGCTTCTGGTTCTTGGTGTAACGGTTGTAGCTCACGCCAAACTTCATCGCGTGCTTGCCCACCGTGTAGGAAATATCCCCCTTGGGCATGAGGTCTTGTGCAGCGTTATGCCAGGGAGCCGAACCCGGGTTCTCTTGAACGCCATAAATGCCCGTCCAGTTCATACCCGGAGCAGACGTCGATCCGTTGTTGAAGAACTTGTTGACCTGGTAGCCGGCCGGCAGGTTGCCCGAATCGCTGTTAACGATGTCGATGATGTTGCCGTCGTAGTTCAAGCTTGCTTCAACCAGCAGGTTGGGGCTGAGGGTTCCCGTCAGCTTTATAGCCGCGCTGTTTGAAGGGTTGGACATAGTGCTGGTGATCGTCGGCCAGCTACCTGTGGACCAACCCACCATCGGCGCGGGGAAGGTCTGTGAAACCGAGTCGTGCATGTAGTGGGCCAGCAACTGGTACTTGTCCGTGATGCGCTGATCCCAGCGAACGATGTCATCGCGCACGTTGATGGGAAGACTGGCTTGGCCGAGAAACTGATCGTTGGCCGTGTTGGGGTGTGGAACAATTCCGGACGCCAGATACGCCAGGGCATTTGAGTCAAACAATGCCGCGGGCACTACCTGATTTGGCCAGGGCTGGCCCTGAACGCATGTCGGGCAAGCTGCTGCCAATCTCGCCGTCCATGCCGGATCTCCGACAACCGGAACAGTCAGAGTAACCGGTGTCTTGGCCCACTTCGGAGAAACATACGTCAAGTTCGAACCCGCGGTCGGGAAGTCCGCCGCCGGCAAAGCGTTCACCAGCGAAGGGGCGTTGCCCTGGATCAGCCTGCGCCACTCTTCATTCCAGAAGAAGAATGACTTTGTCTTGTCGTGTTGTAGACCTTCGGGATGAAGACCGGGCCACCGATCTGGAAACCGTAGATGTTGTAGTTCAGCTTCGCGCGATCGGTGCCATTCTGGTTGTTCTGGTAGCTGTTCGCGTTGAAAGCTGTGTTGCGGTTGAACTCCCAGGCTGCTCCATGGAACTTCTGGGTGCCGCTCTTAAGTGAGAGGCTGATCGTGGCGCCGGAAGAGATGCCGTAGTCCGGCGGATAGTTCGAAGAAAGAGTTTCCAACTGCGCGATCGCTTCCTGAGAAGGAGGAATGGAGATGCCACCGGCACCGCCGCGGTCATCCGCTTCGCCGCCATCGATCAACCAGATGTTATGGCTCTGGCGAAGTCCATTCACGCTGATGTTTGCGCTTGCACCAACCGAGGTTGGCGTGTTGTTGTCGGGCAGTGTGGAACTGACGCCGAGTCCAAGCGCCACCAACGCTGCAAAGTTCCGGTTCTCTGTTGCGATTGAAGTGATCTGTTCTTCGTGACGAGCGTGCTCACGACGTTCGAGTCTGTCTGCACGGTCAGGGTGTCGGCCTGCACGGTTACGGTTTGGTCAACGCTGCCAACTGCCATGTCTGCATCGACGCGCGTAACCTGTGAAACGTTGACCACGATCCCCTTATGAACGTAGGCACTGAAACCTTTCGCAGTGACCTTGAGATCGTAGAGTCCAACGTTCAATCCAGGAAAGTTGAAGTTTCCGCTATCGTTGCGGACGCTCTTGGTCACAAAGCCAGTCCCCTGTTGAGTGAGCGTTATTTCTGCTCCCGGAACTGCAGCACCGCCTTTGTCCAAAACCGTACCGGTAATTGTCGAATTCTGCTGCGCGTGCCCAGCTAGGCACACGAGTAGCAGAACGAGCGATAACAGAAGTCCTCTGTATCTCGCTGGTGTCGCTAGATTCACTTTCATGCGTCACTTTCCATTGAAGCTGGTTGTTGCATTGTTTTTTTGGCGCCACGTTCGAGTGCGGTATAAGGCACTCGCATTGCGCCGCGGTGTTAGTCCCGCTTTATCTCTGCTCAGGACGACCGTAACTTGGTCGCCGATCTAAGCATTCACAAATCCCGGGCTGCAATTGAACCATTGGGCCGAATCAACGATTGGACCCGCATTTCATAACCTGAATTCGTTACGACCTACACCCGAAGAGCACTTGAGAATGCATCGGGTATTCATACGACAGAAAGTCAAAACTGCACCTCAATTACAGGGACCCGGGGAAGCTGTTGAGGCCAGTTGGAAGCAGGATAAAACGCTTTACTGGTTCGGTCGGAATATTATTCAGCCCTGTGTTCGAGTGTCAATAGGGAAGTTGAACCGTACCGAGACAGTACCGCTTGAGCAGGTCAAAAAAATCCCCACCAAATTGTTGGCGAGGCGAAAAACTCTGTTCAAAACTCGCAGCCTTAACCGTCGCCATCGCCGCAAACCATATTTAATGAATAACTTAACCTGTATTTACCCAGAATTTCCGGCGAGGCGCCGCATCTTGCGCAAACCGCTATGGTCCGACCAACCGTACTTCGATGCTGTGAAAAGAAACGGTGTCAACACTATCATCCAATTGAAAGCCACCGTTGATATTCGGCGGCCCCATGCTTACGTTCGAATGATCCTATTCTTGAAAATCTGGAGGTAAGATTGGCCGGGCGCGAGTTCGGCCTTCCTTTCTTTCCAACCGTTGCAGTCTGGGCCCGAAATCGTCAGAGGGTGATTGAACCAGGCGCTTACTGTGTTCGCCCGTGGCTCGTCCAACATAACGCTCACCACGAATTTCACGACCTAGGCAAAGACTGCGCAAACAGGAAAGGCGCCGTCAGAGCTGAAGGCGAAGCCCGGCACGGGTCAGGCCCGCCGCAGTCGCCAGCATCAGGAGAGTGAACGCAAGCGTCTTTGCCACTCCGGCTGCCCCGACATTGAAGCGCCAGTTGAGCCAGGTCAGACACCGCGACGCTCACCGCGAAATACCAGATATCGGGTAGCAGATAAGTCAGAAGAGTATTGGAGCCAGCGGGTCCCACGCGAAATGCCCAGCTCTGCCACTGCTTCACGTTACATATCCAGTAAAGCAATATGAACAAGAGAACGGCCGCTCCGACGCTATAAAGCGACCATGTTGGCGTGGCGCGGATCTTGGAAATGCCAAGCGGCGTGAGCAGCCATCCTGCGGCAAACGTCAAGAGACAAAAGCCCGCAGCCAGATACATTGATTGCTGAGACGTGCGACCGCGTGATGGCGAGAGATAGATGGAAGATGTGATTGCACCAGCCATGATGATGCAACACAACGCGCCATT
>CAVTVB010000012.1:0-91300 GCA_963738035.1 uncultured Acidobacteriaceae bacterium | reverse complement strand
AGCATGACGCTGAACGGGAATTCTCTTCATGCGGAGCGCTGGCGATACGCATCCAAAATCTGGCACCTCAAACCAAGCATCGGCTATTTTGCCAGTCTCTATGCCCGCAGCTTCGCTGCACGATCAACGAAGTTCCCTGCACTCGCTGCTGGTTCCCCTGCAAACTAATGGCAAAGACGCTCTCAGCGCCCGAACCTTGTCCGAGGAGTCAAGGGATGGCCCGAGCGCTGATCGAGATTAATGGCCTGCAAAGAACCGTAGATGCCGATCCGGAGATGCCTCTGCTCTGGGTGCTCCGTGATCTGCTGAACATGACAGGCACGAAATACGGTTGTGGTATTGGACTTTGTGGCGCCTGCACCGTTCACATTGACGGCGCCGCAGCCCGTTCGTGCCAGACGCCACTCGCTTCCGCAGATGGCAAGAGAATCGTCACTGTCGAAGGTCTTGCTGCCACCGGTCTTCATCCGGTCCAGAAAGCTTGGATCGCTGAACAAGTCCCGCAGTGCGGCTACTGCCAGCCCGGACAGGTCATGTCCGCCGCCGCGTTGATCGCGCAGAAACCCAGCCCAACCGACGCCGATATCGACGATGCCATGGCTGGCAACCTATGCCGTTGCACCACCTATTGGCGCATTCGCAACGCGATTCACCGCGCTGCCGAGGAGGTGAATCGGTGAGCACCAGACTCAGCGCTGCACCTGACCAGAGCCAGCCAATTATTTCTCGTCGCACGTTTCTCGCAACGGCCGCGGCCGCCGGCGGAGCTCTCGTGATAGGTCTGACTCTTCGCGGCCGTTCTCACCGTCTCTCTTCCGGCACGTCTCAGAATCCCTTTGATGCCTGGATTCGCATCCATCCCGATGGAGAGACCCAACTCGTACTAAACAAATCCGAAATGGGCCAGGGAGTCTTCACCTCCTTGCCCATGGTTCTTGCCGAGGAAGCGGAGATCGACTTTTCTCGGATCACCGTCGCTCAGGCCGACAACGCCGATGGCACTGGCGGCAGCGGCTCAGTCTGGGAAGGCTACAAACCACTGCGCCAGGCTGGAGCACAGGTCCGCGAAGTCCTCTATTGCCGCGGCTGCACGTCGATGGAATGTTCCAGCCGCTGAATGCCGCGCTCGCGAAAGCCAAGTCATCCATCCCTCCTCAGGCAGAACATTCTCTTACGGCGCCCTTGTGAAGGATGCCCGCCGGCTTGCACTGCCTGATCTCGACACCGTTCGATTGAAGGACCCAAAAGAGTTCACACTCATCGGCCGCTCGATTCCTCACCTCGACATTCCCGACAAGGTGAAGGGAGCAGCTAAATTCGGCATGGACGTTCGTCTCCCCAATATGGTCTATGCTGTCGTCGCTCAGTGTCCTTACTTTCGCGGCGACCTCCTCAGCTTCGACGCATCCAAGGCAAAAGCGATCTCCGGCGTTCTCGAGGTTTTCGAAATTCCCACGGATCCTCAGTCGCCGAACAAGAATACGCGCGAGGTTGCCGTGGTGGCTACCAACACATGGGCCGCCATGCAGGGCCGCAACGCGCTGGCCACCGAGTGGAAGCCGGGGCAGTATCACGACGAATCCACCGAATCCCTGAGTCGACAAATACGCGCGGGCCTCGACGCTCAGGAATACTGGAACTCCTCTAACACAAACCTGAACCCAGACACGGTTCCAGCGGCAAAGCGGATCGAGAGCGTTTACGAATTTCCATTTCTTGCTCATGCCACCATGGAGCCGATGAACCTCACCGTAAGCATCGAGGACGGCCGCTGCGAGATATGGTCCCCAACCCAGGCGGGCGGTGGAACTCAGGAAACCGCTGCCAAACTTCTTGGTATCGACAAGACGAATGTCACCGTCCACGTCACCTTCATGGGAGGAGGCTTCGGCCGCCGCTTCGGCGTGCCCTTCAATCACCAGGCTATCCAAATTGCGAGACGTATCCATCGGCCCGTTCAACTCGTCTGGACTCGCGAAGACGATTTTACGCATGATCGTTATCGGCCTGCGGGCATGCACCGTCTCCGCGCCGGCATTAATCGGGAAGGAGACCTGGTTTCATGGACCGACCGCCTCTCTGATACCACCATCATCGGCCAGGGAAACCCAAAGCAGGCGCAACTGTTCGAGCTCGGAGGAGCCCTCGATCATCCGTATCCGGCGAGGCACTTCCGCATGTCCTACGTCCCCATCGATAGCGGCGCCACCCGGGGGGCCTGGCGCGGCGTTGAGATTTCCTTCAATGTCTTTGCGGTGGAAAGCTTCATCGACGAAGTTGCGCATCTCGCAGGACAGGACCCCTACCTCTATCGTCGCCGTCTACTAGAGAGCGCCGCCGAATCTCCCGTTGCGTCCCGTTCCAACTTCGACGGCAAATTGGCTGACCCCATGCGCATGGTTCATATGCTCGACCTGGTCACTGAGAAGGCCGGCTGGGGCAAGCCGCTCGAAAAACGATGTGGCCGCGGGATCTCCTGCTTTTTCTCAAAGACCACCTACCTCGCCCAGGTTGCGGAAGTCGAGGTCAAGGACAGCGACATCCGTGTTCGTCGAGTGATCACGGTCGTAGATCCCGGCAGAGTGATCAACATGAACGGTATCCGGGCGCAGATCGAGGGGGCTGTTCTTATGGGGTTGAGCGCTGCACTCAAAGAGCGCATCACCGTCAAAGACGGGATGATCCAGCAGCAGAACTTCAACAGTTATGACCTGCTCCGGATCTCGGACGCCCCGCAGCTCGAGACATATCTCGTTGAAGGGGGACGTCCTCCGGGAGGCATTGGCGAGCCGCCGCTCGCCCTCATCGCCCCCAGTGTTGGCAACGCCATCTTCGCCGCTACGGGAAGGCGGCTGCGCAAGCTCCCCTTCCAATTTGACGAGGCTTCAACGTGAAACCAGGCTCACCTGCAGCACTATTCACCGTCTTGCTCTTTCTTCTCCTCGACGTTGCAACCGCGCGGCCGGTGATCCCGCAAAGAGCGACCTCTAAGGCAGCCGCCGACGGCAAGCGCATCTTCAATCAATCCTGCTCTGCTTGTCATGACACGCTCGGCACAACAACAAAGTCGGGTCCCAACTTGAAGAGTTATTATCGGCAACAGCCTCGTCCGACAGACGCTGTCGTAAGTTCGATCATTCAGCGGGGTAAGGGCAAGATGCCTGCATTTAGCACATTCAATCGAACCCAAACTGAGGACCTGGTTGCTTATATAAAAACCCTGTGAGGCTCCCGCAGCCGGACCCAGCAGCGAACATCGATGCGTCGTCTCGCCAAGCAGCTTCCCTGCAGAAACTGCGGAGCTCCCTGCATTCCTGTGGAAGCAACATTGCTCCCGGAGCCATACTGGAGAGTCACCGCTTCGCAAGACCACCGAAGGAATGAAGATGACTAGTCTCGCATCCGTACCGCAGTCGCTCAACGGCTCCGCCGACTCTTCACCACCTGTGCGCGCGGAGGCCGCCTTCGCCCCACGAATCAACGGCTATCTGCTTATCCTGCCGATGAGCGTCGCATTGACGCTTGCAACCGCCAGCGAATGCCGATCCATCACTCATTTGCCCTCCCTGATGTACGGTGCAGTGCTGTGGGGTTGGTGGGGTTTGCTCGCCAGCGCCGGCTGGAAGCTGGCCGAGCGATTTCCGCCGCTCTCAAATCTTTCCCTCGGCACGGTCGCGACTCATGTGTCGCTGGCGTCACTGTTTGGCTTTTTGCATTTGATTCTCCTGTGGAGCCTCGGCTTCATGCCCACTGGCTGGGCACCGGGCGAAACTTCACAGACGATGTGGGCCACCTTGGTCAACTGGAATCGGTTCGGTCTGGAGCTGCTGCTCTACGGTTTTGTCCTCGGCATCATCGGAGTGCTTCAATATCGCCTGCGCGCACAGAAGGACGCCCTGCAGGCTCTGGAACTGCAGCAGCAACTTTCCGCCGCACATCTCCGCGCGCTGCAGATGCAGCTTGAACCGCACTTCCTCTTCAACACTCTGAATGCAATCACCACGCTCGTCGACCTGGGGCGGCAGAAGCAGGCCGCGGAAATGCTACGGCATCTCAACGCAATCCTGAAAAGCACGCTGCAAAGGAACACGCCGGAAAAGATCCCCTTATCGCAGGAACTGGAAATGGTCGAGAGTTACCTGGCCATCGAACAGGTCCGCTTTGCCGATCGCCTGCGCCTCGACATTCGTGTTGACCCTGCTGCCCTGGATGGCCTGGTGCCCTGCTTTCTTCTCCAGCCGCTCGTGGAGAACGCAATTCGCCATGGCATTGCACATTGTGAAAACGACGGTGTGCTCGAGACCTCTGCGACACGTGACGGAGCGTCCCTTCGCCTGCTTGTCCGCGATACCGGCGGAGACGCTGGAAACGCTCAGCCCAGCGGTTCCGGCATCGGCCTCCGCAACACCCGCGAGCGCCTCACCCACTTTTATCGCAACAACTTCCTGATGAGGGCTGAGCCTCTTGCTACCGGCGGGTTCGAAGTTGTCATCACCATTCCCTACGAGTCCGACCGGCGATGAAGCTCAGAACCCTAATCGCCGATGACGAACCACTCGCCCGCGAACGGCTCCGTCTTTTGCTTTCTAACGATGAGGAGATTGAGATCGTCGCTGAATGCCGCAACGGGCGCGAGGTTCTTTCGGCGCTCAAAGACTTACGGATCGACTTAGTGTTTCTCGACATCCAGATGCCGGGCCGGAGTGGTTTCGAAGTCATCGAACAGAGAGCATCCGCCAGAATGCCAATGACTGTCTTCGTCACGGCGCACCATGAACATGCTGTCCGCGCCTTCGAGGTACACGCGCTGGACTATCTCACCAAGCCTGTCGAGCCGGAGAGAATGCGGGCGACGCTTGCACATGTGAAGGAGCGTTTCGCTTCGCAGAAAGCGTTGCTCACTCAGGAGCAGCTGAAAACAGTTTTGGCGATCTTGGGAAACACGGAGCGACCGCTGCAGAGCTATCCCCTTTGACTCCTGGTCCCAAACGGCTCGAAGGATTCCTTTGTGAATGTCAGCGATATCGATTGGATTGAAGCAGCGGACTACTACTGCTGTCTTCATGTAGGGAACAGGAAACTCATGCTGCGCGAGACTATCAAAGAGCTTGCCGGCACACTCGATCCCTCACACTTCGTCCGGATCCACCGCTCGGTAATCGTGAATGTGGCGCGAGTGAGCGAGATCTTTCGGGAAGGACGCGGTGAGGGTGCGGTGATCCTAAAAGACGGTCAGCGCCTTCGGATGAGTCGGGTCGGATGGCAAAGCCTGCTCGAGACGAGCCGCAAGTCCGGCAAATCCGGTTGAGCTTGACGAGCCTTTCGCACTGCAAAATCAACTGTCTGCAACGGGGCAAACCACGTTTCCAGAACTGCGGCGCCTGGAAAAGTGCGTTTGCGATTATGCGCCTATTTAAAACTTCTATTGAGTTGATCGGTGGCAGCTGGACTTGGAGAATGAAATTGTTTCGCCGCACGAACGACTGGCACGCTACTCCGAGCGCAGAGCATGAGTAGGGTCAGCCGCGGCTGCACGCAGAGCCGGAATCGTCGAAGCAAGAAGCGCCAGGGCCAGCACGAGACAGATGCCCGCTGTGTAAATGAATGGATTTGTGGCGCTAACGCCGAATAGGAAAGTGCCGACAAGGTGGGAAACGCCGAGCGATCCCAGGAAGCCCAGAGCACAGCCAGCGGCGGCAATTCTGGCGCCGGAGCTTAGCACCAGCCGCGCGATGTGGCGGCGCCGCGCGCCGAGAGCCATGCGAACTGCGATCTCCTGCGTACGCTCCGAAACGTCAAAGGCGATGACGGCGTAGATGCCCATGGCGGCGAGCAGCAGAGCGGCCGTTGCGAAGGCCGTGATGAGCACAGTATTGAAGCGGCGCGGCGCTTCCACGGCGGAGATGGCTTGGGCCATGGGCTGCACGGGATCGAGGGCCAATTGCGGATCGATGCCTGCGACCACCGAGCGGAGAGTGTGAATCATTTGTGTCGGTGGCAGTGTCGATCGCAGAGCGATCCATCCGAAGGACTGATTGACCATACCGATAGCTCCGGAACCTTCGATGATGGCAGGCTGCTCCATAGGAAAGTACCACTGCTCGCCGCCAGGCCGATCAGGGGAATCAATGCGAACGTCGGGCACAACGCCAACTACGGTTGCCCAGGGCAACGCGCGACTGGGATTGCCAAGGTGCATGCGCTTGCCAATTGGGCTCTGGCCGGGCCATGCGCGCCGAGCCATGGATTCGTCGACGATGCAAACCAGCGGTGCGTTAGAGCGATCGCGGGCGGTGAAAGATCGGCCCGAAATCACAGAAATGCCAAGCGCGCGAAAGTAATCGCCGTAGGTCTGGATGAAGGGTGCAAATTTCAGTTTCCATCCACCGACGGGAGCGCCCTCGATGGTGAAACCGCCGCGTGCGCCGCTGCCGGTGTCAGGCAGCGAGTTCGCGATGCCGACAGCTACCGTGGCGGGTTGCGATGAAAGGCGGTCGATCACTTCGCGATTGAAGCTGGCGATTGACGATTCGGTGGCATATTGCTGCACGGGCAACTGATAGCCGGCAATGAGCAGGTGGTCCGGCCGGAAGCCGGGATCGACCGCCAGCATCTGCTGATAGCTGCGAAGGAATCCGAGCGCTACGGTGAGCAGCACCGTGGCGACGGCGATCTCACTGATCACGATCCAAGAACGTATCCAGCTCTGGCGCACGCTGCCGGTGCTGGAGCGCGCATCCTCTTTCAGTCCCTCCTGAAGGTTGGTGCGCACGGCGGCCCAGGCCGGGGTCAGGCTGCACAGAACTCCAGTGGCAACCGCAACCAGCAACGCAAAGCCGGCAACGCCGGCATCGATGGAGATGGAATCGATGCGTGGCATGGACTCGGGAAGCAGGGGCAACGCGACCCGAAGAACTACCGCAGCCAATGCAAGGCCAAGCAGGCCCCCGGCGAGACTCAGCACCAGTCCTTCGCAGACGCTTCCGCGGAGAATTGCGCCCGCTCGAGCTCCCAACGCGAGACACACAGCATGCTCGCGTCGACGCCGCAGAGCGCGAACGAGCAGAAGCGTAGCGACATTCGCGCAGGCGATCAGCAGTACGACGCACACGGCGAGAAAAAGCGTGCGCAGCAAAGGCCGCGCCCCTGCTACAAGGGATTCACTAAGCGGCAGAACATCGCCGCGGATGTGAATGGAGGACAGCTCCGGCGGAAACTCGCGCATCGCCTGCTGTGCGACGCGGTCGGCATCCTGCGCGGCTTCTTGCACGGTCACATCATCCTTGAGGCGGCCCACCAGGCGTGTTCCCCACGAGCCGGAAGATGGTGCGAGCTCGTCTGGCGTAAAGCTCATCGGAACCCACAGCCGCGCCTGTCCTACTCGCCCGGGCAGCAACGGGAACTCGAAGCTGCGCGGCATGACGCCCACGATGGTGTAGTTCCTGCGGTCGAGCGTGATCACTGTCCCCGCAATCTTCGGATCCAGATGATAGCGGCTGAACCACAGAGCATAGCTGATCACCGCAACGGGTGCGTGCCCATCGTCTTCCTGCTGCGTGAAAACAGCGGGCGTGCACCCGAGGGACGTTGCAGCAGACTCGCAGCCACTCATCCTAGGTAGGTCGTAAAATGGCGCGGTTTGCGGTTTAAAGAGACACCCCAAAAACAATGCTCACCGACACTCCTCCACGCAACTCGGACCTCGATGGATTCCGGGAAAGTGACCGGATTACAACGCTCGACGTTCCAAATGACGCGCTCTTGCCCGGGTTCGCAAAGGCTATTGAGTCGGCAATGAAGTCTCAGGAGACTGCGAAAGTCCGCAGCGCTTGTGCTCAGTTTCTGAAAGCAGCGTCCCAGTTCTATGAAGTTCCGGAATGCACTGTTCGGGTCCTTGCATCGAGGCCGCTGCGCGTACGCGAGCATTGGTCGACAGAATTATTCGGCGACTACGCGCCGGACAGCAAACTGATCCGCGTATGGATGCGAACGGCGGTGCGCAAGGACATCACACCTTTCGGCACGTTTTTGAGCACTCTCTGTCACGAGTTCTGCCATCATCTCGATTTTCAGAAGTTCGGGTTTGTCGATTCGTGGCACACGCGCGGGTTCTATGAGCGTGCTGCCGTGCTTTACCACCACGCACGCGGCACACCACAGAAGCGCCTTGTCTGGGCGGCAATGACGGGCGCTGGCGCATTGATTGGCCCAAGACGAATCGGGCGTAGCGCATAATCTCCCCACTCCCCACATCCTTATTCACCCACCACTCCGACTCCACACATCTGTCAACAGGGGATAGTCAAGAAGCAAACGCCTGATGTCGCGACGGTTGCGGCCGGCCGATTCAGGTCAAAGGATTGGCAAAGGAAGTCAATCGCAAGCATATGGAAAGGCATTGGGAGGTCAATGGAAGGGCAACGAACCGGCAATCTCAGGCTTCGATCAGGTGGCGGAGAGGCACTACGTCGGAATTTGGAGTATTTGTCAGGGTGCGTGTATCGAGCAGCGATTGACGGAAAGATTCGCTGAGCGCGAACCCGATGCGTTTGCGGGCGCCTCGCATTTCAAGAGCATGAAGATAGAGAATGTCATCATTAGCGGTCAGGTAGAGCACAGCATCAACGGTGGCGTCCCTGTCGAGCACCTCGCGAATAGCGCGATAACGCGATGTGGATTTCGGGCTTCTTTCATATTCAATCCCGTAGCAGTGAGGCGCCCCGTCAACGTCGATTTCTGCGATGGCATCGAAATCCTTGGTGGCCACAGTCTCAAGTACAAGGTTTCGGGACGCGATCTCGAGGTCGGTTTTCCATGTCCGAAGGATGCCACCGTTCATCAGAGCGAGTCGGATGTTTACCATTTCGAGAGCGTGCGGAACCTGCGCCGGGTGCAGCATCAGTTCCGCAGTGCTCGGAAGTGACAGAAGAAATTGGCCACGGGATTCTAGGAATGCCAGCCCGGATTGCGTGATTCCAAACACCGGCTTGCCCAGGTGACGCTGATCGGAGAGACGTTGAATGAGTCCGGCCTTCTCCATCCGTGCGACACGCCAGCGCAATGATGTGATCGCCATCCCGGGCCCATCCAGGAGAACGAGCTCTCTCAATTGCTCAAAGTAGATAGCCCGCGCGTTGCGGATGTGAAGCAGAATTGGTACATCGCAAGTGTCGGACAGAGCCACATAGCCCTTGCAGTACCTCACTGGCGCCCTCCTTCTACTTGCTCCTCTAGCACAAGACGACGACCGTCAGCACTCAGCTGCCATCTTCCCCATTTGCTCTGAATCCAGCTCGTATGCCTTTCCGATCTTCCGCCGCATTGGCAACTTGAGTTTCTTCTTCTTCCGCAGGCGGACTCGAACGACGTCGCCGGATTCCCCCATCATGGTCAGGAGGAACCGGACCTCTTCGTTGATCGATTTCGGCGCCGCCTGTTCCTTGAGGCGGACGGTCTGGTACGCAAGTACGGTCGTCTCATCGATATCAACGAGCAATTTCTCGCCCAGGTGGTGCACCACGTGCCCGATTGCGTATTCGGCAAACGTGACGCCGCGAAAACGCAGTCTGTAATCCGCGAGATATTCGGCGGCCACTTCCCGCAACTGGCGGACGCGACTTTCTCGCCTGGTCTGAACGTTATTGAAGCCCTGTTCGAGCTCACGCCTTCTCTGATTCTCGGCATTCTTGGCTACAGTTTTCGAGGTCGATTTGGACGACTCCCGGATAAACTGCCCGGCGAAGTAGACCTTGTACCACCAGATTTTGCCGCGTGGAAAAACTGCCATCGATCGCTCCTCTGTCTCGTTTGGCACTAGTGCCAATTTGGCCAGTGCGAATGGAGAATGGAGCAGGAGACGGACTCGTGCAAATCGGCACGTCAGCCGAGGTATTGCAGGCGATCGATTCGATTCACTGAGGAGGGAAACAACTGAGCAGAATTGCTACGGACGGTGCGCCCGTTTTGAAGGAGAGTGGGCACAAAAATGGGCACAATTTGAAAAATTGGCGGGTCTTTGGCTGCTCTCGACTGCTCTAAGTTTTTGATTTGATTGGCTCCTCAGGTAGGACTCGAACCTACAACCCTTCGGTTAACAGCCGAATGCTCTGCCATTGAGCTACTGAGGAGTGTCTGGCGGTGAATTGTCCTCTATAAAGTTAACAGACTGATCGGGTCGAGTCAAAATCCCCGGACGTGTTGCGGGGCTGCGTTGACTGGGCCAAAATCCCTTGTTTCCCTGAGGCTGCGCGTGAACTAGGATTGTCATCCAAGCTTCTTTCGGAGGAGCTTCTTATGAAAAAGCCCGGAGAATCTCTGTTTCGCAATGCCCTCTATTTCGGCGTCGGCCTGATGTCGGCCGCCACAAGCACGATAGCCGATCGTACCCGGAACAAAGCGCAATGGACGAGCGGCAAAGTCGTGGTGATCACCGGAGGCTCGCGAGGTCTGGGGCTGGCCCTCGCCGAGGAGTTCGGCCGCAGAGGCGCCAAGCTGGTCCTCGCCGCGCGCAACGAGACCGCATTGAGCCAGGCGCGCCAGCAACTCCTCGATCGCAATGCCGTTCGCAGCGCGGACAATGTGCTGATTTCGGCCGTCGATCTTCGCAAAGTCGAGGATGCGGAGCGCCTCATCGAGGAGGCCACGCGCAGGTTTGGGCAGGTAGACGTCCTGATCAACAATGCTGGCATCATCACTGTTGGCCCAGTCGAGAACCAGAGTGTCGAGCAGTTCCGCCATGTGATGGACTCAAATTTCTATTCGGGCGTGCACTGCACACTTGCTGTATTGCCGCAGATGCTGCGCCGGCGCGAGGGCGCCATCGCCAACGTCACGTCGATTGGGGGGCGTGTAGCTGTGCCGCATCTTCTGCCCTACACTGCGAGCAAGTTCGCCGCTGTCGGATTCTCAGAGGGGCTGGGCATGGAACTGCGTGGCAAAGGAATTCGCGTAACCACCATCTGCCCCGGGCTCATGCGTACCGGTTCACATCGCAATGCGCAGTTCACCGGCGATGCCGCACGCGAGTATCGCTGGTTCAGCCTCGCTGCGAATTTGCCGGGAGCCTCTGCTTCTGCAAGTCACGCCGCGCGCAAGATCGCCAACGGCATCGCCGCCGGTTGTGCGGAAATCACGATTACGCCGCAAGCTCTTCTCGCCGCACGTTTCGGCAATCTCTCGCCGGAATTGAAGCGGCTCGCGATGATGGGCATGCACATGGCCCTTCCCGACCCGATTGAGGGACAAAACACGCCCCAGCGCGGTGAGGACGTGCGCGAGCACGAGGTCTTTGCAGCCCGCATCATCGGCTCATCTGCTGCGCGCCGTTATAACCAGGCAGGAGCGTTCGTGGGCGCAACAGAATCGTAGACGCCTGCGGTCACCGTGCGTAACTTCTCGATCCTTCGCGATATGCTTGTAGGTGCAGAGGAGGGGCAATGTCCCGCATATCCAGGCTCGATCGCAGCGAAGTAACCCCTGATCTGGCGGCCCTGTTCGACAAGGTTTTTGCCCAGCGCGGCAACGTGCCCAACATGTTCCGCGTCATGGCCCACCGGCCCGAAATCTTCGCCACCATGCAGGCACATTTCGGCGCGGTACTGAACACAGGCACCGTCTCTACCAAGCTCAAGGAGCTGATCATCGTCCGCACCAGCCAGGTGAATCAGACCCCCTATTGCCTCGCTAGCCACACGATTCTTGCAAAGAGTCTCGGCTGGTCTGACGATCAGCTTGCGCATCTCGCCGATTGGCAAAAGCGTGAAGACTTCACGCCTGCGGAGAAGGCCGCTTTGCGCCTGGCAGAGACAGTTACCCGCGACGCCAACGCCGTATCCGACGAGCAGTATTCCGAGTTGCGCAGCTTTTATTCAGAGGGCGAGATTGTCGAGTTACTCTGTGCCATCGGACTCTTCAACTACTTCAACCGCTTCAACAATGCGCTGAAGATGGAGCCAACAAAGCCCGGCGAAGGCGGCTGCGCGACGCCATCGGAACAAGCAACGGCAGCGTCGCGATAGTGCGCTCAATGCGGATCGGCTGAAGTCACCTCAAATTAATATCTGGTCAGGAGTCTTCCTTTTCGATGAACCTCAAATTGCCCTACGGCGACTTCCGCGCTTATCTCTTCGACTGCGACGGCACGATTGCAGACTCGATGCCGCTGCATTACAAAGCGTGGAAAAAAGCGCTCGCCGAATACGGAGCCACCTACGAGGAAAAACTCTTCTACGCATGGGGAGGCAAACCGGTGCGCAAAATCATCGCCGATCTCAACGAGATGCAGGGCCTCAGCATGCCTGTGGATGCTCTCGCAGCGCTCAAGGAAAGTTTCTACCATGCACAGTTACCCGAGCTGAAAGGTATCCCCGACGTACTTGAAGTAATCGAGGCGAAATACAGGCAGATTCCCTTTGCAGTCGTCTCCGGCAGCCGCCGCGCATCAGTCGTAGGTTCGCTTACGTCGCTTGGTCTGCTCGACAGGTTCCCCATCCTTGTTTGCGCCGAAGACTACACGCATGGCAAGCCCGCGCCCGATGGATTTCTGCTCGCAGCGTCGAAACTCGGCGTCGCCCCGGAACACTGCCTCGTCTTCGAAGACACCGGCCTGGGCATCCAGGCAGCCACCGCCGCCGGAATGCAATCGGTGCTGGTGGCCGAACCCATGCGTGAAAATTGCGGAACCGGTGCCGGGCCAGGTACGTAAGCTGGGTTCAGGAGGCCACCGTGGCAGATCTAAGTGTGTCCAGGGCCCTCGGCGATCAGGCCCAGCACGATCCAGACACCTCTACCCGCACGAGCCTTTCTCCCGTCTTCTGTATAGCCATTGCCGCTGCGGCCGTGCATATCGCCACCAATGGCCGGTACGGCTTCCATCGCGACGAACTGCAATTCCTCAGCGACGCGCGCCATCTCGACTGGGGATATGTCTCGTATCCGCCGCTCACTCCATTCATCCAGCGAATAGGGTTAAGCCTCTTCGGTTTATCTCTGATTGGCTTGCGCATGCTTTCCGTTATCGCGCAGGCAGCAGTCATCGTGGTCAGCGGCCTCATGGCTCGCGACCTCGGCGGCGCCCGCCTCGCGCAAGTTACAGTCGCGCTCGCAGTCGCCCTTTCGCCACTCCCCATCTTTGAAGCGACGGAATTCCAATACACCTCGTTCGCATTTCTCTGGTGGGTCCTGGTCGCGTGGTTCACCATTCGCCTGCTCAAAACCGACAATCCGCGCTACTGGCTGGCGATCGGCGTAGCTTTGGGCCTGGGCCTGATGACAAAATACTCAGTCGTCTTCTTCATCGCCGGAATCCTGGTAGGCATGGCGCTTTCGCCCGCGCGCCGATACTTCGCATCGAAATGGTTCTGGTCCGGCGTCGCTTTAGCGCTGCTCATCTTTCTACCCAATCTCATCTGGCTCATCCGGCACGACTTCATCTCTTACAAATTCCTCCAGCACATTCACGCGCGCGACGTTGGCGAGGGCCGCGCCGATGGATACCTTCTCTATCAATTTCTCGTTTGTGCCAATCTCTTCGCCGCCCCAGTATGGCTCATCGGACTGTACACATTCCTGCGCGATCGCCGTTATCGCATGATCGCGTTCATGTACCTCGTTCCGTTCGCTGTCTTCTGGATCGACAAGGGCCGCTTCTACTACCTCGCCGAAGCCTACCCCGTTCTGATTTCGATGGGCGCCGTCACCTGCGAGCGCTGGCTTGCGCGCATTCCGCAGTGGACCCAACGCACCATCGAAGTTGTCTTCTTCGCAGGCCTGTTCACGTGCGGAGCGTACTTTTTTGCCGGCTGGGTTCCCTTCGCCGCCAGTGGTCCACTGCGCGACTTCGCTCTCAAACACAGTGAAGATCTCCGCGAAGAAATCGGCTGGGACGAACTGGTTAAATCCGTCGCTGCTGCTCGCGATTCCCTTCCGGCTGATCAACAAGCCAGCCTCGGCATCCTTGTCGGCAACTATGGTGAGCAGGGCGCAATCGAGTTATTCGGACCTGCCTACCATCTGCCTCCGCCGATCAGCATGACGAATTCAGCATGGCTGCGCGGCTACCCATCACCGCCGCCTTCAACCGTGATCGTTATCGGATCTTCTCGGGAATGGGCTGACAGGAACTTCACCGGATGCCGCATTGCCGGCCACATCGGCAACTCGCTAGGCGTTGAAAACGAAGAAAGCAAGTACCATTCCGACTTCTTCGTCTGCGGCCCACCGCGCCAACCCTGGCCAGTGTTCTGGAAGGACCACGAGCGCTTCGGCTAAGTTCAACAGATTCGTTGCCGATCGCACCGCGCGTCCCCCGATTCCCTCCGTTGGTCACAAATTCGAACCCACGCGCGGCTCTGAACGCTATCGTCCCGGATAGCGCTGTTCGTAACGAACCGGCGCACACGCCGAGGATTCTTCATGCGAATTCGATCCGTGATACTCATCGCAGCCCTTCTCCCCGCAGCCGGATGGTCGCAGGCAACCGTATCTTCTGATCCAGCCCTCACTGCGGCGGACAAGGCATACACAGCGCAAAGCTGGACCGACGCAGAAGCCCAGTATCGTGCCCTCACGCAACAGAACCCGGAGAACGCGCGCTTCTGGTATCGCCTTTCCGTCTCCGCCCGTCATGATAAGCACTTTGACGTTGCGCTCGATGCAATGCAGAAGGCAAAGACGACGGGCGCCAGCAAAGGCCTCCCGGCTTTCATTGCAGATTATGAAATCGCCGCCATCTACGCGGCGATGGGAGATTCGAAGCAGGCACTCGCGTCGCTGAAGGCCTCTGCCGACGGCGGGTTCTCTCAACCGGATCGCCTCGCATCCGACGAGGGGTGGAGTTCGTTACGCGAGAATCAGCAGTTCATCGCGTTATCAAAACAAGTTCAGCACAATGCCGCCCCCTGCGAAGATGGCGAGTTTCGGCAGTTCGATTTCTGGGTCGGCGACTGGGACGTTGCCCCTGCGGCAGGTGGCATGCAGCAGGGTCAAGCCACGTCGCCAAAGAGATGGGCGGTTGTGTCATCTGGGAGAACTGGACTTCGGCCGGAGGCCCCTATTTCGGCAAAAGCTACAACACCTGGAATGTGAACCTCAAGCGCTGGGAGCAGTATTGGGTCGACAATGCAGCGGGCGTCATCTTCTTTCACGGCGGACTCAAAGACGGCGTGATGGATTACTGGACCGACGATGTGCCACAACCTACAGGCGGAACGCTGCTGCGGCATCTGCAGTTTTTCAACCTTGGCCCCGATAAGGTCCGCCAGTTCTCGCAGGGATCGAATGACGGCGGAAAGACCTGGCACGTGGAATACGACTTCATTTACACGAGGCGCCCCGCCGGCTCTTCAAAAAACGGCGGCTCCTGATCGCGAGTAGTTCGCCATCGCTGCGTCCAGAAGCCGATCTGGCGTATCCCGAAGCTTGTCATTGACCGACCCGTTTTCTCGGATTCGCCGAAATAAATTCTTGACATTATTCTCAGCAATTGCCAGACTCGACATCGCCAGTTCCTCGGTACCTGAGACAATCGGCTCTCACCCCCTTCAACTCACTGGCCGGGCCATCGCATTCATAGCTTGGAGCTCCAGCCGACCGATCGGAGCCGGCGCACGCAACTTCAGGCGTGTGCCCGGATGCATTCGCTTTCCTGCAGCCACTGGATCTCTCGATAAGGCGCGCACACCTCAGTCGAATGCGTCTTGCAATCCGCCGAGTTTGGCCACGTCGGCTCAAGTGCGCGCAATGCGCATAAGGAGGTCAAATGGTGCTGTCCAATCTTTGCTTACGTCGACGCTCACTCCGTCGCCTCATGGTGCTGTTCGCCCTATCGCTGGTTCCACTGCTCATTACGGCTTCGGCTTATGCCTCGGACCCTGTGCTCGACTGGATCGCGATCATGAACAATTCTCTGCTCGCTGGCGGCACATCTCCGCTGGTTTCGTCACGAAATGTCGCTCTGGTCTCGGCTTCGGTCTTCGACTCAGTCAATGGCATCACGCATCAATATCGACAGTTCCAGGTGAGGCCTGATGCTCCTCCGCACGCATCCGCGAATGCGGCAGCCATCCAGTCGGCCTATGCCATACTCATCAGGCTCTACCCGGCGCAGACAACTTCGTTGACGACGCAGCGCGATGCGTCAATTGCCGCTCTCCACGATCCGAGAGATGACCGGAAGGCCATTGAGAATGGGATGGCCTGGGGCCAAACAGTAGCCGACGCCATATGGACCAGCCGGCTCAACGACGGCATCGCACCACCGCCGCCTCCATTCGTCGGCGTTCTCGGCATCGTCGGAATGCCTTCCGCAATCGGCGCCTGGCGACCCACTCCACTTGTCAATGCCTCAGGAGCTGGCCCGCAGTTCGCTTCCATGACTCCCTGGGTCTTGAAGCGGCCGTCGCAGTTTCGTCCGCCGCCGCCGAACGCCCTCACCAGCGCCGAATATGCCGCGGACTACAACGAAATCAAGACTATGGGCATCTTCAGCAACTCAGGGCGATCCGATGATCAGTCGGAGTTGGCCCTGTTTTGGGCTGGTAACGCGCCCGTCGCCTGGAACCGGGTTGCTTCGCAAATCTCTGCCGAACGGTCACTCTCGCTCTCGGAGAATGCCCACTTATTCGCGTTGCTGAACATCACCATCGCAGATGCTGCCATTGCCTGCTGGGACGCCAAATATCGCTATGTGTTCTGGCGCCCGATCACGGCCATCCGCTCAGGGGATGTCGATGGCAACGCTGCCACTGACGTGGACGCGACGTGGACGCCCTGGCTCGATTTCTTTCCGGCAGGAACTCCAGCCCATCCAGAATATCCCTCTGGCCACTCAACGGTGAGTGGCGCAGCGGCTGCGATCTTGAGCGACATCTTCGGCGACGACACCGCATTCTCCGTCGTATCTGACGTCCGTCCAGGATCGCGAAACTTTGCAAGTTTCTCGGCTGCGGTTGAAGAGATAGCCAACGCTCGGGTCTTTGGTGGAATTCACTTCAGGGTGTCGTGCATTCGTGGCAACATGCTTGGTCAGAACGTGGCGAATTACGTCATGGCTCACGCTTTGCGCGACCGTGGTCGTGATCACGACGATTAGTGCAACCTCGTGCAACGGCATTCGAGATGCGACATCTAGTCCGCAAAACAAGGCGAATCCCAGGTTCGAAGATCGAGGGCCTGGGATTCGCACCTGTTGGGGAGGGTTGCAACGACAATTCTTCAGCAGCCCGAATAGGAGAAGAACTCTCCGTGCGGGCTCGGGAGCTTCGGTGTGAACGGGCGGAACTTGTACTTCTTCGAGGTATCGAATCCGGCACCGTCGGCGGCTTCCTTGTCTACAAACGGCGTGAGCGCATCTACGGCCTGGCTGATATCCGTCCAGCAAAGGGTCCGTTCGTAGCCGTTGTTGTTGGGCGGGTCAACGCTCTCCTTGAATCCCTGGGCGCCGATGATGAACTCGATCGGGCCACCATCTCTTGGAGTCACTTCGGGACCGATGACGCGAGCCAGCGTGCGATGGTCGCTTTCGATGCCCATGATGCGTGCGGCAGTCACGCGCAGAGCCGCCGAACTGAAGTTGCGCACACCTACGAGGTAGGCTGCAATAAATGCGTCCTCCAGCGTCACCAGCGTGTTCAGCGTGGTCTGCGCGTCGCGAAACATATGCTTCGGATAGAAGAATTCATCGAAGGGAGTGTTTTCGTTGGTCACCGACTGCTCGAGCGCGTAGTGCGACATCTCTTCCTGCAGAGCTGCTTCAACATAGGCCTGGTCGTCGCTGGGAATTCGTTTGAAGAACGGCGAGTGTTGAATGATGTGCGAGTAGGTGGTGACCGCTATCGCTTCGGCGATCTCAGCGGCAATGAGAATTGACCTGTCGCCTGCCGCCAGGTTGCTCGTGTTCGGCATTTCGTCGTTCGAGTCCTTGTGCCGCAGCAGAGCTGACGCCGAGGGCGCAAGCACGGCGCCTGCGGCCGCTGTTGCTCCCAGTACGGTTGCTTGTTTGAAGAATGATCTTCTCGAAAATTGGGGCTGTCCCTGAACGTCCAGTCCGAGCAGTTCGCGAAACTTCAATGTACTCATCGCAGTCCTCCGGAGAAGGTCAGGATTACAGAAGGCCTATCGCAGCGAGGATCGCTGCGCGGGGTTTCCTCCTCTGTCCTGCCTGCTTCCAGTACGCCCAGGGGACGTGAGTGGATTTACGAGCGGCAAAGATTTTCAAGAAATCAATTTCGGCTCACTGCCGCTCGAAAACCTGGATGTTTGGCTTGGCGTGGCCGGGAATATGCGTGATGATCGTGAGGGTCTTGCCATCTTCTGAGACCTCGACCTGCTGGGTGTCCAAAACCTTGCCGTTGATCTTGTCCGTCAGTTCGACGGCGCGATTGCCCAGACGCCGGCCTGAAGTGGCATAGCCAGCCGGCAGATTCGGTCCCTCGGCTGCGTAGTCATTGCCATCGAACTTGATGCTCTTCGTCGTCTTCTGGGCTGGATTGATGAAGGAAAGGCCGCTGTTGTCGAAGGTTTCGATCTGCATCTCGTAGGAGGAGTTGACCTGCTCGGAGGTGCTCTCCCACGTGCCGGCAAACCCTGACCCACCTGCCTCAGCGCGCGAATACTTGTACAGCAGATTGCTCGTCGAGCCGTCAGCCCGATAGCCGGTGAAGTTGTCGGTCAGCGTTTTGCCGTCAGCCGAGAGATCCCAGATGGCGGAGATCGTCACGCGCCCGCCCGCCTTGCGCACGACCTTCCATTGGTTCGGAGAAAGGACGGTGACCGCGAAGGTAGTGCCGAAGATTCCCGGCTGATCGGCGCCATCGGCAACGATGGTCTCCGAGTTGTCACCCGAGAAAATAAAGGTGTATTTGTTGGGGCCTGCCGCTTCGACCTTCATCTGATCGGAAAGCTTGCTCTTCGCGGGATTCAGCTTCCAGGTTCCGGCAAAGGGATCAGTGGCCGCCCAAAGTGTGGTGGCGAACAGGAAGACGAAGAGGAGACAACGAAGGGATCGCATGACCATTAGCGTTCTCCGGAGGTGAATTGGAAATTGATACCGCGACTTGAGAAGAAAGCATGTTCAGGGCCAATCGCAGAACTGGGCGCCGAGAAGAAACGGAATGGTCCTTGAAGCGTGTGGACCACGCGGTAGAGTTGCGAAGTTCGATCGCGTCCTAGCGCCGGCGGGTGGGATGAACCGGAGATGCGGTCAACGCTGTTGCCAGGCTGTTCGCAAGCGGGCAATGCTGTTCCGAAAGCGGACAGATCTAAGCGAATCCAGGTGGTTGAGTGCAGAACCGCTCTAATACAGCAGCACGGCCACGCGATACGAAGTGAATGTGCCATCGTCGCCATGCGCGTCGCAACTGCCGACCGCAGCATCCCGAAATTGCCGGGATGCGAGACGATCGGCCAATTGCTTGGGAAGGTGGCTCAGGTCTGAGCCCTCCCAGCGCATGATGAATGTCGGATCCGAAACGCCTCCGGACCTCGGGACGCCGTTGTCCATAACACAGGCAGAGCGGGCGAGCGAATGATCGGCCAGCACTTTCACTCCGGCGCTTTGGATCAACTCGGTAAAACGCGACTCCACCTGTGCCTGCGTCAGCGCCTCTACACCGCGTGAGTAGTCGGCCGTGGCATACAACACACCGCGGCTGGCCACCACAGCAATTCCAACGCTGTCGACTTCGGGATTGAGCATGTTTTCCCGATGTCCTTTCGACTCCATCCAGCCATCGTGAATCGCCAGTGCAGTGGACGCCACCGCAACATTCTCCTCGATCAAATCGAAGTGTGCTCCCGTTAAGCCAGCACGCTCAGAGACATTCAACTCCCCCGGGTATTGATGCGCAATCGGCCCCTCGGCAACCATTCGGAGCGTATGCTTCAGCGCCGCTGCGGCAAGCGCACTGTCCCAACGCAGCGGTCGCACGCCTGCTGCCGCACGGGCCTGGTTCGCCAGCGCCATTAGCTGCTTTGCCTCGGGTTCGAGATTCCGGCGCTCTTGCGCCCCTGCCTGCATCCACGCTGAAGCGCACAGCAACAGCACCGCCAGGGAAAGAATCGAGTGTTTACCGAAAATAGTCACGCTTCGTTATACACATAAATCATTCCACGGTCGCGGTATCCTTACCATCGTAATGGTCAACTTCTCGGCCATTGGAAAACGCATCCGTCGCCAGCCACTCGCGGCGATTGGGATGTTTTTGCTCTCAATTTTCGTCATCACAGGCCTGTCAGCTCCCTGGCTCGCCCCTTATAGCCCCGCCTCCATCGATCTGCTTCACCGCCTGCAAGGCATTTCCACAGCGCACCCTGCCGGAACTGATGAACTGGGCCGCGACACGCTCTCGCGTCTCCTGTGGGGAGCGCGCCTCTCGCTTGCCGTTTCGGTCAGTGTTGTGACCGTTTCCCTTGCGCTTGGAATCTCCATCGGTGGTCTCGCCGGCTATCTCGGCGGATGGGTCGACACGGCACTCACCACCTTCGCCATGAATACGTTTCTGGCATTGCCCGGGATTCTGCTGGCGATCGCCTTCGCGGCATTTCTGGGCCCCGGCTTTTCAAATCTTGTGCTCGCCCTCGCCATTGGTGGTTGGGCAGGTTATGCGCGGCTGGTTCGCGCACAGGTAATGGCGGTTCGCGATCGTGAATACGTCGATGCGGCACGAGCTCTTGGTGCAGGCGGACTGAGAATCTTCTTCCGCCACATCCTTCCCAACGTTGTGCAGCCTATCCTCGTGCAGGCGGCCATCGGAATGGCGGGCGTAATCCTTGCCGAAGCCACTTTGTCGTTCCTGGGCCTCGGTATTCCTTCCCCTTCCCCAAGCTGGGGAGGAATGCTCAACGACGCGCGGCTTCATCTGTTCGATTCTCCACATCTCGTGCTTTTTCCCGCAGTAGCGGTCGCAGGTGCAGTGCTGGGTTTCAACTTTCTCGGAGACGCACTACGCGATCAGCTCGATCCGCGTACGCGTCTGGAAATGGGGTTGTGAGGAACTATGGTTATCGCAAAAAAAGGCGATTGCGAACATTGCGGCCGGTTTTATCGATACACGCTCTGGCACTCCGGCTTCGGCGACAACTCTTACGCGTACTGCGATGCATGCGGAATGCTCGGCATCTTGAATTACCTGAACCCGCACGTTGCAGGCTTCCCTCCGCTAACTCAGCAGTATGCAGAGATCGAGACATCGTGGGAGCCCTTTCTTGAGCCCTGCGCCTGTGGTGGACATTTCCGCCGGGGCGCGTCGCCGCGTTGTCCTTCCTGCCTTGAGCCGCTCTCGCCCCTCCACGCAGCGCCTCACATTGAGGCGCAGGCCACCGGTGCTGGAAGAGGATGGCAATGGCAGAGGAACTGGAGCGGCGTCTATTGCATGGCGATGGACGATCCGCAGGCTCCCGGCCGCCCCCGCCAGATGATCAATCCCGTCATCAAATCGGAAGTCGCAAAAACCAGGAGCCGCTGGTCGCTGCTGTTCAGCTTCGGGCGATGAAGATTGGCGTCGTCAGCGATACGCATGGCCTGCTGCGCCCCGAAGTTATCCCCGCCCTCGCCGGCGTCGAACACATCCTGCATCTTGGCGATGTCGGCAACCCCGCCATTGTTAAATCTCTCGAGAAGATCGCACCGGTTACCGCCATCCGCGGCAACGTGGACAAGAGCGGCCCGTGCAGCCGCCTCCCGGAAACCGAAGTGCTGCTCCTCGAAGACCACTACATCTACATGCTCCACGATGTGCACACGCTGCATCTCGATCCGGCTGCCGCAAAATTTGGCGCGGTGCTCTTCGGCCACTCGCATAAGCCCGAAATCCGCCGGCATAAGGGCGTGCTCTATTTCAATCCGGGTTCCTGCGGTCCTCGCCGATTCGAACTGCCCATCACCATCGGCATGATGATGGTTAAGAAGGATGCCGAGATTCTTCCGGAGATCATCCATCTCTCCGTCTCTTAGCGCAGATCGATCTGCGTCCGTTGATCGCCCTTCGTCTTGAACCGCGACACACCCACATAAAACGTATTCGCATCCGTCCCCGGGTTATGCAGGCTGATGTTTGCGTTTGACAGGTGCTGGTAACGATAGCCAATTGTGATCGCCTGGTTCTTGTGGTGGAAGATATTCACTCCGGTCCCAAAGTCGATCGTGTACATAAACTGTGATCCTTGCGGACTCAGCACTTGATCGAGGAAGTAGATGAATCCTCCATCGGTGGAAAGAAACGGCTGCACCCGATGCAGCGGCAGGAAGTCCGCCTGAAATCCGAATGGGCTCAGTCCGCTGCCGTAGGCGCGCTTGCGCTGGTTATAGACAGTTCCCGACGGCGTCGTATTCGGAGTGGGCCAGTCCAGCATCGCCAGCGCCGTCATCTCCGGCGAATAGCGCATCGCCCAAGTCTGGTGGTGGCGATAGAACTCGTACGAGTAGCGCAGATCGATTGGCATGTACTTCACGTCGCCTGCATATCCCCACACGTGGCCGCTCATCAGCGACAATCCCCACCACATCCCGAACTCGTGCCTGCCGCCGGGCCCCTTCCAATCAGGTGGCCCCGGCCTGGGAGCGGGCAGCACCTCGGCAAGATACGCTTCCACTACGCTGTTCTTCGGATGCCTCGATGCATAGCGCATCGCCTCCGCCGTCGATGCCGAGACACCCTCCCCCGCATCGCTGAAGAAGCTGTTCGCCTTTACGATCCGAGAATCGCGATACCAAGGCGGACGGAAGCGCAGAATATTGGCAAAGCCCCGCGCAGGCGTCAAAAAATTATCCATCGTCAACAGAACCGGATTACGGCTCTTGTCTTCAAGCTTTGTCACAACGTGCTTGTCTAGATAGTCTTCTGCAATCGTCCACCCAAAGCCGCCCACCGGCGTCGTCACAAGCTCAACCCAACCGGTCTCGTTGGTCAGCACGCCTTTGTCGGTGAAATAGTGGTCGCCGTTGTGGCCAATGCTGGCTTCGCCGAACGGACCAAGCTTCCACGCAAAGCTGTAGAACGTGGACCACGCAAGCGCCCTCAAGCGGCTGCGCCAATACTCGCGGTCATTTTGAAATCCGAGCGTCATCCCTTTGGGGTCATTCTGGATCCAGATGCTGTTGGTGATCGCGCCCATGAACGGATGGGCCACATAATCGTCCAGAAAAGGATTGTCATCGGACCAGTGATCCCACCGCCACTGCGCGGCCGAATCTATATAGCGTTCCCACCATTTGCCCGTGGTCGTCTCGTAGCGATACCAGTAGCCCGTGTAGAGATTGCCCGCATCTTCAAAAGCGTTATACAGGATGGATTCGATCAGCATCGGGCCCCAGTGCATCCGGCATTCCGGCGCTCGCGTCTCATCCGTCGGGCAGTCCTTCAGCGGAACATAGCTCGCGCGTGAGGACGTTTCTACGCCACCAAGGCTCCCGTCTGTCGAAGTGCTCCAAGCGGCAGGATCAAATGCTGGCAGGCCGGCGGTCTCCGTTGCAGGTGCAACATACCAAGGAACCGCATTCGTCGCAGCGGAATCACTGCTTAATTGAAACCGAACCGGGACTGGCGCATCCGGAAGATCCGCGGCCGCGGATCCACCTTCGGCTTCTGATTGATCAGCCGCGCCAGCCACCGCTGTTTCCTGCTCCGTCGATTGGGCGACCGCGCCACCTGCCGCAGCCAGCAGCATCAATACCACAGCCAACACGGCGCCCAGCCCGTTGAAATGCACCGACTCGTCGAATCCAAATCCTGCGATCTTCGGTTCTTCAGGCTTCGCGGCCATTGCCGCTGCATCGAAACACAGCCATTCAAGACTGGGAAACTTCAAGCGTGCGCGCCTCCTCGAATCAAATCCTTCGTTTGCTCATTAATAGATTTTGAGAACGGGGCCGAGACAGATGTCGGTGACAGCGACCACCGCTCCACTGGTTGAAAACCCGGCGAACACACCTGGGATCGATGCACCTGTTCCATTTGGATGCTGGATGAAGGCCATTCTCTGCCTGAGAAAATACACGCCGAATGAAGACTGAAAACGGCCCGATGTCTCGGCCGCCCCATTCTTTCAACGCATGCGAGGATTCACGAGCCGATACGTGAGATCGGTCAGAAGGTTGACCAGCACGTAGGTCAGTCCAATCGACAGCAAGCATCCCTGTACGAGTGCATAATCGCGATTCGAGATGGCCGTTACCACCAGCCTGCCCAGTCCCGGCCAGCTGAAGATAGTCTCAGTCACAATCGCGCCCGCCAAAAGCGCTCCAAACTGAAGTCCAACCACAGTAATGATAGGAACCAGCGCATTCGGCAGTGCGTGCCGCCACACCACCGCCGTCTCGCTCAAGCCCTTCGCACGTGCAGTGCGAATGTAGTCCTGACCAAGTTCCTCCAGCATGGCCGTTCGCACCATGCGTGTAAGAATCGCCGCCAGCGAAGCGCCCATCGCAATCGACGGCAGCACGAGGTACATCGGATCGATGCCCCCCGTTCCGCCTCCCGGACTTGCACCGGAAACCGGGAACCACCCCAGCTTGATCGAGAAAACCAGAATCAGCAGCGGCCCTAGCACCAGTCCCGGCACCGACAATCCGAAAAGACTCACCACCGAGAGCCCCTGGTCAACGGCTCGCCCACGACGAACCGCCGCGATTATGCCGGCCGGCAATGCCAGCGCAAGCGCGATCGTCAATGAAGTAAGAGTGAGAGCCAGCGTATACGGATAGCGCACTGCAATCAGATGCGCCACGCTGTCATGCAAGCGAATCGAAGCGCCAAGATCGCCATGGAAAACGCCGATCCAGTAATGAAAATATTGCCTGGGCAGCGATTGATCCAACCCATATAGGTGTCGGAGCCCCTGAATATCCGCCGGAGTCGCGCCCTCGCCCAGCATCATCTGAATCGGATCACCGGGAACGAGGTGTATCAGCAGAAACACCAGCGACACAACAAGCCATACAACCGGCAACGTCAGGGCGAGGCGGACGAAAAACTGCTTCATGGGCTGGCTTCAACGATAAACGAACCGCAGCCGTGCAACGACTCCACCGCGCACAGGTGGATTCAGATCGATAACGGGCAAATGGAACGACACGCCAACCCATGCGCATTATCGTGCAACGCACTTTCACATCCGAGCAGAGAAATCCTCATCCGCACGATCGGTTCGCCACGGCTTGATTGCTCGTTCTCGCGGGAGATGCACTCAGAACGAAACCATCAGAACTGCCGGCTGTATTTCCTCACGTCGCGAATACCCGCACCAATTCCCAACACGTGATCGATCCGGCGTTGAAATGGATCCGCTACCAGCCCTTCCGGACCGCTGTGCGGCTCATTTGAAATCTCGGCAGCCACTTCCGTTTTCTGCGGGGTTGGATCCTCTTGCGACTCCTGATTCACCGCCAGTTCTTCACCGATCAGCGGCATAAGAACGGTGACCAGCTTCTCCATCAGCTCTTTGCGAAGGCGGAGCTTATCAAACTCGGCACTGATCTCGATCAGTTCTGATTTCGCAGATTCAAAGGCAACCCGATAAACCTCAATGCGTGATTCCAATTTCATGCCCTCTCCAGGCGCGTAGTCTAGCACGCACAAGAGGACACAAAGTAAGAGTCATTAGTAAGAGTTACCGCGCCGGGAGAGCAACGATTCGCTGCTGCAGGATGGGCAATTTCTTGCACTGAAACTTCGGCAGGGCCATGAATGAGAGATCGATCTGCGAAGCGAGGAGAGCCCCAAAACCACCGACGTGCTCTGCCTCAATCGGCTCGGAAACCATCTTGCCTCCGAGCCCTGAGATGCGAACGCATTAGAACTGCCGGCTGAACTTGCGTCCCACCCCGTGTCCCAGAGCGCTGTCGAGACGGCGAGCAAACGGATCAGATGATGCTCCATTCGATGCACCGTTTCCGTTTGTTGCCTGGTACTGGTAGGTCGGAACTTCCTCAGAAGATTGAAGCGCCTCATTGGCCGCATCTGAAGCGCTCTGCACTGCGGCAGCGGCAGCCGCCGCTTCCTCAGCTCCGAGCAAGGGCTTGAGAGCCATCACCACTTTTTCAATGCGTTCCTTGCGCGCCCGGAGTTCCTCAAACGACCCAAGAATGTCGTTCAGTTCTGCGTTCGCCGAATCGAACGCTACGCGATAAACGTCCCCACCATTCGCTTTCATATCTCGATCTCCACTGGCGAATTTAGCATGATTTCAGAAGCCGTAAATATATTCCTTCTGCAACTATCATGTTAGTCCCATCTCGAACATAGAACAGCACATAGACGCGAGCAGGCGCTCTCCGCCTGGGGACGGGGAGCGCCTGTTTGGGTTGACCATTCCGACTCGGAAAGGCCCGCTATTCTGGCCCGGTATTTCTTAGTCCGATCCGATCCGTTAGATGGGCGACAGAAGACCTTCCGGCCTCTGCTGCCATCCCCAGAGGGCATCGTCGATGCGCCGCTGGAAGGGATCAGCGGAGGGTTGCCGGAAATATGCAACCTGCTCCGGTGTGGCTTCCGCCATCGCGTGCACCGGTTCAAGAACCTGCTCTTCTTCAACCTCTGCAACGTGAGCTGGTTCGGATTTTGTGACCTCCATGCCGGGTCCGGAGACCTGCATGAACGTAAATTCGACGGGTTCAGAAACTGCCTGTTCGATTTCGGGTGTGCTGATCGGCGCGATCGTCTCGGCGGAGTAGGCCGCGACCGAATAAGCCGGGCTTGCCTCGACGGTTGGGGTCTCAGCCTGCAGACCAAGGAATGGCCGCAGCGCTTCAACAACTTTCTCGATTTGTTCCTTCTTTGCCTTCAAAGCCTCAAACTGCGACACAATTCCACGAAGTTCCGAGGCTGCTTCATCCAATGCGAATCGATAAGTTTCTTGTCTCATAGTCAACCCTTGGTGGCATTGTGTCCCACCTAGGTGTTACCAAACAAGGGATAAGTAACTCCAGTTCGAATTACTGCTGTAACCTAAGTAACAAGCCAGACTTGGCCTTCCGCGTTTCTGGCGATCGCCGCGCGACTTTCGTTCCTGGCCTGAAAGTTCGGGTTTCCGAACTGAGACCTCAATCACCACAGCCCGTGAATTCGTCCTTTGCGGACCAGAAATGTCATCTAACTAATTTACAAAGAGCAATTTACCAACGGAGCTCACAGGAGAAATTCAGCCGAATCAGAGGCAGACCAGCGCGTCAATGGGAGAAAGGGTCAAGACTAATTCGGCGCAGCGGGCGGATTACCAGGCTGATTACCCGGTGAACTGGTCGGTTGCCCGGCCGGCTGGCTCGCTGGCTGCCCAGCAGGCTGCGGCGGGTAAGCGTGTTCGACCGCTTCCTTGAGTGCGCGCAGCAGCGGCACGTCCGGCGCATCGAGGCCGTCCTTCATCTCATTTGACCAGAATGGCCCGATCAGGCTTCCCTGCGGCGAATGCGAATAAACACGCAGGATGTCATCTCTGGGACCGACTTCGCTCCTCGCACCGACACTCTCAACCGTATCGTTGCGGTCGGGATTGGCGTTGCCCGTTCCGGCTGTATTCCGACTCGGGTAAGAGCCGTTGATTCCGGGAGTGGCTCCAACGCCAATCCCTCCGTTTAGCTGGACCGAGGCAAGTCGTCCCTTGCGCACAATGATGATGAGGTCGGCGTCTTTCCTATTAAGGGTCACCGCATAGCGGTTCCAGTTGTTCAATGCATCCTGCACGTCTGCGATGGCCTCGCGATCTTCCGGGACAAGGCCGGGCTTCATGATGTCTCCGTCCTCTGCCTGGACGTAGACATATCGCGCATTGGAGAATATCGCCGGGAGCCCGCTCTTCTTTTTGTCCTTCGCAAGTGCCAGTGGCGCAACGAGGGCGACACAAACAGCGACCATCTTGAGCAGCTTCATCAGGACCCCTCCGCGACGGATTGGCACATGCGAAATCAGCATACGCCTGCTAATGTGACGTCGACACCGGCCAAAGGTTCTTCGATTGTTAGAACGAAACACCGCGGGGAATCAGCCTGTGCTCATAGGCCTCGCGCTCCAGCCCATCCCGGAAATCCGGATGGGCGATGGAGATGACCGCCAAAGCGCGCTCCGCCACTGACTTTCCCTTGAGGTTGACCAGACCGTATTCGGTAACGATATACATGATGTCTGACCGCGGCGTAGTCACGATGTTGCCGGGCGTCATATTCAGGACGATCCGGCTGCGTCGTTCCCCCTGCTTCTGGTAAGTCGATGCAAGGCAGATGAACGATTTACCGCCCTTCGATGCATAAGCGCCGCGCACAAACTGCAGTTGTCCCCCCGTGCCGCTGAGGTGGCGGTGGCCATCTGACTCTGACGCGGCCTGGCCCTGCAAGTCGATCTGCGTAGTGTTGTTGATCGAGACCATGCGGTGGTTCTGCATGATGATGTTCGGCGTATTGGTGTACTCCACCGGATGGCAGCAGAAGTCCTCGTTGCGGTTGAGCGTTGTATACAGATCCTTTGACCCCAGAGCAAAGGTGTAAGCGATTCTGCCTGAGTCGAGAATCTTCCTCGAGCCCGTGACAATACCCGCCTTGTAAAGATCCGCAATGCCATCGGTGAGCATTTCCGTATGGACTCCGAGATCGCGGACTCCACTTTCGAGCAGCAGCCCACAGACTGCGTTCGGCATGCCGCCAATTCCGATCTGTAGACACGCGCCATCTTCAATCTCGGCTGCAATCAGTCGCGCCACTGCACGGTCTACTTCGGTCGGCTCAGGATTCGGCAGTTCCGGCGCAGGCTGGTCATCCCCTTCGACGATGTAATCCACCTCGGTTGCATGAACGCCGTTCTGGTCCCCATGCGCATACGGAAGATGCGGGCTCACCTCCACGATCACGATCCTGGCCGACTCAACCACCGCACGATGCCAGATATTCGAGGCGCTGAAATTGAA
The DNA here is from genome assembly GCA_963738035.1 of uncultured Acidobacteriaceae bacterium. Taxonomy (GTDB): domain Bacteria; phylum Acidobacteriota; class Terriglobia; order Terriglobales; family Acidobacteriaceae; genus Telmatobacter. The sequence goes on along the minus strand of CAVTVB010000012.1, from coordinate 62,416 downwards.
GTAGCCCTTTTCATCCATCGGGCAGGTCTTCAGAATCGCAATGTCCACCGGCGCCAGAAAACGGCGATAGTAGTCCGGCACTTCACCCAGATTCACCGGCATGTAGTTGCAACGGCCGATGTCATGTTTCTTGCGGTCGTAGCCGGAGAAGTGCCAACTGAAAAGGAAAAAGCAGTCCCCTTCCGAATCGCACTCCGCCACCGCTCGCGGCCGCATCGAAAGGCAGGACCGGATCTTTACGTTGTGCAACTCGCCTCTGCGCCCGCCGAGTGCTTTGTCGAATACGTCAGGCTGCGCCAGCCCTACACCGTAATCCAGCCACATCCCCGAACGGACAAGACAAGCAGCCTGCTCACCGGAAATAGTCTGCGCTGGAACAGATGCGACCCTTTTGGGCATGCGAATCACCTTTCCATGGCCGAAGTTTAGAGCCTGTCAGGCAACTATAAACAGCAAAATGCAGAGTAATCTTCTCACGATTGCTGCATCGCAAATGAACATTAAGAGAAGCTCAAGGAAATCTGCTCCCGCTGCAACGGAACGTCGAAGGCGTTGGTCGATCTGGTCAGTTCCTTCGCAGCTGACATGAAGGCGCCCCTGCTCAAATTGCACTAGCCTGGCTGTTGGCGAAGAAACCCTTGATCGTTCCCATCCCGGGCACAACCGAGCTTGTTCGTCTCAAGGAGAATCTAGCAGCGGCGAGAGTTGAATTACCCGCGGAAGATATGCACGCACTCGAAGATGCTTCTTCAAAGATTAAGCTTGAGAGGGCTCGTGCTCCGAAGTTCCATGAACAGCTGGTCGGTCGGTAAGCGCCAATCGGCGGGAGATGCCAAAAATGAAAGTTCTTTATTACTCTGCACTGGCCGGATTCGTGACAATTGCTGCTCTCGTTCAGGCCCAGTCCGATTCGAAGCAAAGCGGAGATCGCGAAAAGCTGATCGGAGCGTGGCATTTGGTGCACATTGAATCGCCGGGACCCGATGGCAAGCCCTTGGATGCTCCTCAACCGACGGGCATTCTGATCTATACGCGAGACGGACACATGTCGGTGCAGCTCATGTATCCCAAGTCCGCCAACGCCCAATCCAACGAGTACGTCCGCGGTGGATATGAGGCCTCCTTCGGAAGCTACGACGTAGATGAAGCCAAACACACGTTGACGCATCACGTGCAGGGATCTGTCACGCGCGACCTGCTCGTCGGCAAGAATCTTCCGCGCGTTTATCAGCTCACTGACGATAGCCACCTGGTCATTCGGTCCGCACAGCCCAAGGAACACTGGTCGGTGACCTGGGAGCATTTCTGATCGAATTCGTGGCGGGACCGCTTAGTTGCCTTCCCAAACGGGCGGTCGTTTTTCAAGAAAGGCCGAGATGCCTTCCTGCGCATCGCGCGCAAGTGCGTTCTGCGTCATCACGCCCTTGGCATAGTCATATGCGTCCGACTGATCGAGATCAATCTGCGCATAGTAGGCCTGTTTGCCAAGTGCCACCACCAGGTCGCTTGCTTCTGCGATGCGGCGGGCAAGTTTAAGCGCCTGCGCTCTTAATTCAGTGGCGGCAACCACACGGTTCACTAATCCCCAGTCAGCCGCCGTTCGCGCGTCGATTGGTTCACCAGTCAGAAGCATTTCCAAAGCCCGCTTGCGTCCCACCGCTCGACTGACAGCCACCATCGGCGTCGTGCAGAACAGTCCTATCCTGACTCCAGGTGTAGCGAACGCGGCTCCTTCAGCAGCAATCGCCAGATCGCAGGCGGCCACAAGCTGGCACCCCGCAGCCGTCGCCATTCCCCGCACCTCGGCAATCACCGGCTGCGGAATCGATTGAAGCTTCGCCATCAACTCCGTACAGACGTCAAAGAGCCTTCGGTATTCACTCTCATCGCGCCCCACCATTTCGGAGAGGTCATGGCCGGAGGAAAACACCTTGCCGTTCGCGGCCAGAATGACCACGCGCAGGTCGCGCCGGCTCTCGACCATTTTCAGGCACTCAATTAACTCTCGCATCAGCGCAAGCGACAGCGCGTTTCGCCGCTGAGGACGATTCAGAGTGACCAGCGCGATGTTTCCCTCAATTGCTAAGCAGATGTTCTCGTAACTCATCCCATGATCCTAAGCTGAATCACCAAGCCACCGAAAATATTTCCAGACTCCAGGATCTTCAATGGCGCCAACAACAAGCCTCTTGGAACTTGACAAGGTCGAAGAAACGTCCCGTTCGTCACATCTTTTTTCGAGAAATGTCGCTAAGCTTGCCTGTCATGCCCAAATCCATGAGCAAGCAGCGCGTTCTCATCGCGGACGATGAAAAGAACATTGCCGACACGCTGGCACTAATCCTTGGCTTCCTTGGCTTCGAGGCAACTCCGGTGTACAGCGGTGAGGCGGCCGTGGAGGCTGCCGCGCAGTTCCTGCCCGATGTCCTGATCACCGACGTCATCATGGGGGAAATGAGCGGAATCGAGGCCGCTATTAACATTTCCCAGATGCTTCCCCAGTGCAAGATCATCTTGTTCTCCGGGCAGGCGGCCACGGCAGATCTCGTCTCTCAAGCCGGTTCGAGCCTTCACAGATTTGAGATTCTCAGCAAGCCCGTTCACCCCCAGGTTTTGGTCGATCGCATAAAATCCATCGCGCCGTTTCCGCCCGATCGACTCTCCTATCGTGCTGACTACAAGCCCGCCATCAGATCGTGAAATCCCTTCATCCGCCCTGTATCATCGAGTTCGAACTGGCACCCATCCTGCTTCAGTGAGTCAGTTCAAGATGCTGCAACAGTGCATCAAAGCATCCGGGAATCTGCGCTTCCCACAAAGACCAATTGTGGTTTCCCGGGCTGGTGCGAAACTCGAATTGGAATTTGCGCTCCTGCAGCCTTCGCGCAAAGCGTCGGTTCGGCTCGAAGAACCGCTCCTGCTCTCCGACCGCGATGTATATATATGGAGTCTGACCGGGACGCGCTGACTCTACCAGCACGAACGGATCGCTTAACCGCCTCGACTCGCTTCCCGGAGGTCCGAATACGTTTCGAAGTCTCCACCACTCCTCGATTCCGCGACTCCTGTTCCGAACTCTGAATTCTCGATTTACCACTTCAATCGATGGACTGAGCGCGCCTGCAAACACGAACAAGTCCGGCCGGCTCAACGCCCATTTAATCGCTGCGAATCCACCCATTGAAATCCCGATGACGGCTCTGCTTTCTCTCACGTCTGAAGCTGGAAACCGGTTAGCTACGTCGTGTACCAGATCCTGTACAACATAGTCTTCGTATCGGTCCTGCGGCTTCTCGGCGGCATTCATGTAGTAGGAAAAAGCGCCTTCCGGCATCACCAGGATCAAGTTACGCGTTGCATATTTGGCAATGTCTGAATCGTTCGACCAGTCGCGAAACCCACCGCCATCACCGCCATGCAATAGGTAGACCACCGGCAGTTTTTGTCCTGCCGCAACTTGAGCAGGCAGAAAAACCCGATACGGCATATCGCGATTGAGCGCAGCCGAATGGAAAATCACGTCCTGCATTCGAACGCCCGGAAAAAGGCGCGGACGATCTGCATGGTCTTGCTCCGCATGCTGGCAGCCCAAAATCCAGAACAGGACCAGGCATGTCGCAGCAAAACGAAATCGTAGCGCTCGTGAACTTTCCATTAGCTGGGTCACGTTGCAGTCGTTGTGGTCGGCTCGGGATTCTCTAACTTGTCGACGCGGATTTTGGCAATGCGTCGCCCTTCCATCTCGACGACGGCCAGGCGGCGGTTTTCGTAATCCACCGTTTCGCCAACCTTGGGAATGTGACCGAGGCGGGTCAGCATGAATCCGGCGAGTGTTTCCACTCCGCCTTCGCGCGGCAAGCTCCATTGCATCTGCGTTTCAAGGTCGCGCAGATTGGCGCTGCCTTCCAGCACCAGCGTGCCGTGCGCATTGGCAAGCACAGGGCGAGCCGGATCGTCGAACTCATCGTCAAGTTCTCCGGTCAGCTGTTCGATTGCGTCTTCCGCGGTAACAAGTCCCACGGTCGATCCGTATTCGTCGACAACGATCGCCATCTGGCGGCGGCGTTTCTGGAATTCGCGCAAGAGATCGAGCGCGGACTTTGTCTCCGGCACTACCAACACTTCGCGCATCACCTGCCGCAGGCGGAGTTCCATGAAGGGCAGCCCAAGTTGTGGGTTAGCCGGCCGGGCCGGGGAGGCGTCTGCCGGGTTGAGCGGCGGTTGCGTCGCCGTTCTCTGCTGAGACTTGGGCCGGAAGAACATCAGCCGCGCAAGATCTTTGGAGTAGACCACTCCAATAATGTGCTCGGGGCCGCGTGTCTCATCGTAAACCGGCACGCGGGAATTGCCTTGTTCGATCACATGAGCGCTGGCTTCTTCAAGCGGCATGTTCGAAGGCAATGAAAAAATACGCTGTCGCGGTGTCATGATTTCACGCACGGGCACGTCATCAAGCTCAATTGCCCTGTGGATCAGCGTCTCTTGAAAGCGTGGGAATAGCCCAAGCCTCCGCGCTGCTGTAGTGATCAGCTTTAGTTCTTCTGGCGAGTGGACGGCGGCCCGCTCGGTCATTGGAATGTCGAAACCGCGCAGAATAATCGCCGCAGACCCTTTTAGCACTCGGACGGCGGGCCGGGCGATCCGCATAAAGATGAGCATGGTCGGCGCCACCGCAACGGCGAGGGCCTCAGCGCGTCGCAGGGCAAGCGATTTGGGAACCAGTTCGCCGATGGTGACGTGAAAGTAGGTGATGAGTGCGAACCCGACGGCGACAGACGCAATGGAGGCCGCGTGGGCGTAAACCTCTGCATGGCTAGGCGGTTGCGGCAACAACTGAATCCAATCGAGGACCATGTGGGCGGCCAGCGGCTCGCCGATCCAGCCAATCGCCAGCGAGCACAACGTGACGCCGAGCTGCACGGCCGGCAGGAAGTACTCAAGCTCGTGTTGGAGACGCCGCACGGCGCGCGCGCCGGGAACCTTGGCGGCGAGAAGTTGCTCGATGCGGGTATCGCGGGTGCTGACCATCGCAAATTCGGCGGCCACAAAGAAGGCGTTGGCCAGAATCAGCATGGCGACGGCGACAACCTGGAGAAGCGGCATACCGTGCATCTCGGTTGTGAGGATAGCATTTGCACCACATGTGCCCGATTTGGCGCTCACCAAGCAGGCCCTTTCGAGTCACAGCCATATCTGGAACTAACCTCAGCTTCGGTGCGTATCAGGTTGCAGCGGTCATTGGGATTAAAAAGGGGTTCGATCGTGCTGTGACCTGCTTTGGAACGTAAATTGCACCTGGTGCTTGCGGATTTCAGTTCATAACAGGCAAACAGGCTGAGACTTTCATCTGGTTTTCATATTTGGGGGAGCGAGAGCTCTTGTCGGTGCTGGGGGTGCTCCATGGCTTCGCGTAAAAGCAAAAAGATCTGGATCTGGATCGGTTCGGTAGCGTTACTGGTCGTTGTGGTGATTGGGGTGGCTGCAGCGCGCCTGGTGCGATCGACAACCATCGATCCGAATCGGATCGCCAAGGCACATCGTGGCGATGTGGCGCGGTCTGTAGTGGCAACGGGCAAGATTCAGCCGATTACCAAGGTCGAAGTAAAAAGCAAAGCGTCGGGCATCGTTGAGAAGCTGTACGCCGACATCAATAACAAGGTCCACAAGGGACAACCGTTGGCGCAGCTCGATCAGCAGGAGATCCTGGCGCAGGTCGAAGCTCAACGCGCGCAACTCGAAGCCGCCCAGGCAAATGTTGCTACCTACGAAGCCAACATCGAGCAGGACAAGGTCAACGCAGCGGCCCCGGATCTGCCCATGTACAAGGCCACGCTCGAGCGCAATCAGCAGCTGCCAAAGAAGGCATTGTGAGCCGGCAGGCGCTGGACGATGCGAACAAGGATTACCTCGCCGCACTCACTCGGCGCGATTCATCGAAGGCGCAAATCGGCGTGGATACCGCGAAGCTGAAACAGGCAAAGGCACAGGTGGCGCAGAGCCAGGCCAGCCTCAAGCAGCTTGAAGAGCAGCTAAGCTACACCACGATCGTTGCCCCAATGGATGGCGTGGTATTGTCGCGCGATGTGGAAATGGGCGACGCGGTAAGTTCCATCCTCGTGTTGGGTTCCACAGCCACACTCGTGATGACGGAAGGCGACGTGAACCAGGTATACGTGCAGGGCAAGGTGGACGAAGCCGATATCGCCCACGTGTACATGGGCCAGCCGGCCCGCATCAAGGTGGAGAGCTTCCGCGATCGCGTCTTCAATGGCAAGGTAACCAAGATCGCTCCCCTCGGTGTTGAGAAAGACAACGTAACCACCTTTGAGGTTCGCGTAAGCATCGACAATTCCGGCGGCGAATTGAAAGCAAACATGACGGCCAATGCCGAGATCATGCTCGACGAACATAAGAACGTGCTGATGGTCCCTGAAAACGCAGTGAGCTACGACGCGCAGAAGAATGCCTTTGTGCAGGTTCCCGACAAGAATCAGAAGGACGGTACACACAAGGTAGCCGTCGTTGTCGGCCTCTCAAACGGTTCGCAGACTGAGATTGTGAAGGGTCTGAAAGAAGGCGACCAGGTCGTGTTGCAGCAATAGAAACAACCTCGTCAGTTCACACGCTGCAACACCGTATTCGCAGAATTCGATTCTTCGTTAACCGATGTAGGTTCTCGCACGTCATCCCTTTAGCAGGCGGGGCAAATGGAGAAACCGGTGCGAAAAATCAGTCTCATTCATCTCGCCTCTTGGCCTTGGCCGGAATGTTCGCGGTCGCACAACGGTGTCCGCAATCGGACAGCTGGATGCAGCGCAACAAAAGCTGCGGCATCACCTGAATCGAAGAATCAAATGAAGTTGCACTGGCATGCGCCTTTGGCATTGCGCATGCTCATACCTCAGGCGTGGAATCGAGTTCCCTCCCCCATGAACTGATGTGAACCATGAAGTCAACAAGGTCAGACAAAAAACGGGTACCGACGAAGTAGAAGCCCCAACTCTGACCGCTGAACGTGAAGTGAATCGAGGAACATAATGAAGCGATTTGCATTAGCAGCAGCAATTCTGGCCCTCGCGGCGGTTCCAGCGCTGGCCAATGAAGCGACATTCGAACGCAACCTGACGGTCAATGGACACGTGGAGCTCGCCGTGTCGACCGGCTCAGGACATATTCACATCACCCACGGTACCGCCAATCGCATACACATCGTCGGCAAGGTCAAGTCGAACTGGGGCAGTAACGATCAGAAGGTGCAGGAGATTGCGAATAATCCTCCGATCGAACAAACCGGAAATATCATTCGCATCGGGCAGCGCCACGAAAACTACCACAACATCAGCATCGAATACGATATCGAAGCTCCTGCAAATTCCTTCCTCGAAGCCAACTCGGGCTCCGGCGACATCAAGGACGATGGCGTAGGTGAGAACGCAAAGCTGGGAACCGGATCAGGCAGCATCAATGCCACCGGGCTGCAGAACGGCTTCATCGTCAACACTGGATCGGGCAACATCTATGCCGAGCAGACTGGCCAGGGTGATGTGAAGGCGCAGACCGGCTCGGGCAGCGTCGAATTGAAGGGTGTTCACGGCAGCCTGCACGCTGGCACAGGATCAGGCGATATCAAGGTCACGGGCACACCGACATCAGACTGGAAGCTTGGAACCGGATCGGGCAGCGTTGAGTTCTGGGCAGGTAATACCGGATTCACTCTCGATGCCTCCACGGGTTCCGGCAGCGTTCACACTGACCAGGAGATGGCGGTGCAGGGATCGTTTGACAAGCACCATATCGTCGGCAAGGTGCATGGCGGAGGACCCACGGTACGCATTGAAACTGGATCAGGCGACATTCGGGTGCATTGAGTTTCTTGCAACATTGTGCGGCCCGGTCTAGGTGGGCTGGCTGCGAGCATTAAACGTTTCTAACAAGTTCGTTCCTCAGGCGAGGCCTTGTGAGTGCTGTGATCGGACCGCGATGACAAAGCTCAACCTCCTGGGAGGTCTCGCCTGTCTTTTTTCCCTCCCCCCTTTAATTCGACCCCTTCGCGAAGCTGGAGCCCGCTCCCCCGTCACTTGATGAAGTAAAAGGGATCAGGATACTTCACCGAGTATTCGGCTTTGGGATTGCCGTTAAGGTCGCTCCATTGATCCCCGATATTCAGGATGATGCTGTAGTGGGCCGCGACAATCTTTGCGCGCTCAGCCGATTTGAATGCAAGGGCCGAAGTACCCTTCTGCCCAGGTGTGCGCATAATGATCTGTTGCCACTTGCTGAATCCGCGCAGTCGAAGATTCGTCTCCGTTGACGCACGTTGAGAATCGGACCGGCCGGTAAGGAAGAAGACGCTTACCCCGAGCCGTTGCGCCTCATCGTAGACACGTAGCGTGCCGGGAATTGCAGGAGCCTGCGCCGACTCGATCCATGCATTGAAATCCTTGCTGTTGTATTCAAAGTTCGCGGCCGACATCTGGTCCCAGTTCGATAGAGTAGTTTCGTCGATATCGAGAACCAGCGCGAGCTTTTCGCTGGGCCGGATATGCCGGGCACGCGTTCGAAGGAAGGCGATGGCTCGATCAGCCTCGAGGTCCACATCTTTCGCGTAGCACCCGCACTTGCATGTACAGGCGTGGTACTCGCGGAGTTCGGATTTCAGGGCGTTGACGCGATCGAGCAACGGCCCCAGATTCGGAATGCTCTCGCTGGGAGCCACTGGCGCTGTGCTTGTCTCTTGCGCGAACGAGGGGCTTACGAACAAGGCAGTGGAAACAAAAATCACGAGTGAAGCAATCTTCTTGGTCAACACGACAGAATCCTCTTGAAACGATTGCGAAGGGCAAGTGTAAACGACTGGATGGTTCTTTCCGGCGGTCTCTGTCCCAGCAGAGATGCGATTGCCTTCCGAAGACCGTTACACTGGAACCATGATCCGGGTTATTCGTCCTGTGCCTGTGGAACGGCTCAAGCTGCTGGTGTTTGATCTTGATGGCACTCTGATCGATTCCGCGCAGGATCTCTGCAACAGTGTGAATGCCACGCTCGAGAACTTCGGTCGGCCCCATCTTTCCGACGAAATCATTGCCGGCTACATCGGCAACGGAGCGCTCATGCTTGTGCGCCGAGCCTTTGCTACCGACGACGGCAAAGAGCCCGGCGAGGAACTTCTCGCCGAATCGTATAAGTTCTTCCTCGACTACTACCGCGAACACAAGCTCGACTACACCTACGCTTACGACGGCGTCCTGGAAGCCCTTGACGCGCTCCACAAGGTGCACGATCAACTCGACGTTCCTGCACGCGCCATGGCCGTGCTGACCAACAAGCCCGTACGTCCCGCGCAGGCAATCTGCGAGGCGCTGGGGCTGGCTCCATATTTTCTGCACATCTACGGCGGCAACAGTTTTCCCACCAAGAAGCCCGACCCCGAGGGCCTGCTTGCACTGATGAAGGAAGCCGGCGCAACGCCCGAGCAAACCGTCATGATCGGCGACAGCCAGGTTGACGTGCTGACGGCACGCAACGCCGGTGCGTGGTGCATCGGATGCACCTTCGGACTCGCGCCCGGAAGCCTGGAAGCGATCCCGCCTGATGTATTGGTGGATTCGCCCGCAGACTGGACAGCCGCCTTGAGTCCTGCGAAAATCGACCTATAAGGTGCACCTCAATCAGACTGCAAGTGCGCAAGATGCATAGAGTTAGAGCGCAGTCCAAGATCATCTCGAGCCGAAGAGCGCACGAGAAAAGTGGTTTTCTGTTTTTGACATTCGCCGGCCACGAGTGTCCATCTCTGCAAGAAGATCCAGGCGCCTGATGCACCTGCTGTAATGGGCCACTCCCTTGGCCCAATGTTGGATATTGCTGGAGATTCGCATGTTGCGCTTTGCTGCTTTGATTGTCCTACTGCTATCGCCTGCCTTTGTTGTCGCCACAGACTCTTCCAATTCCACATCAAAACCTGCATCTGAAGCGACCGTGCAAGGCGTCGTAGCCGATCCAACGGGCGCGATCGTACCCAATGCCCAAATCGAACTGCTCAACGACGATGGGTCGATCGCCGGTTCGACCAAGTCGGATGAAGTTGGAAATTTTCTAATGCCTGCGCCACACGCGGGCAGCTTCACACTCGTAATTTCAGAGCCGGGCTTCGAAACCGTGCATCTGCCGGTGACCGTGCATCCGAATGTGGCGTCGGCCGCGGCTCCGGCGGCGCATGTAATGGCGGCGCCACTGCACATCACATTGCCGATTGCCGCCGTTGCTACCAACGTCCGCGTCAACGCTGACATGAATGAGGACCTCACCGCGTCGGAAGAAAATCGAGACTCGTCGGTCATGACTTCGTCCGATCTGAAAGCGTTACCAATTTTCGACAATGATTACGTCACCGCGATGAGTTCCTTCCTCGACGACAGTTCTTCGGGAACCGGAGGATCGGGGTTGATGGTGGACGGCGTGGAGGCGAATCACGCTACGGTATCGGCCTCTGCTGTTCAGGAGGTCCGAATCAACCAGGATCCATATTCGGCGCAGTACTACTGGCCGGGCCGCGGGCAAATGGAGATCATCACCAAGTCCGCCGCGGACAAGTATCATGGCCAATTTAATTTTCTCTTCCGTGATTCAGCTCTAAATGCGCAGAATGCGCTGGCGCCTTCGAAGCCGTCAGAGCAACGGCGCGTGTACGAGGGCAGCATGACCGGGCCCATCTTCTTTGCGAAGAAAAGCAGCTTCCTCGCCAGCTTCAATCGCGCAGAAGAGGATCTCAACTCGGTAGTGTATGCGACGGTGGCTCCAACCGCGGACAATCCGAGCGGCATATACCAGGCAAACGTCCCCTCACCCACACGCGATACGGAATTCAGCGTAAGAGCAGCGCACCAGTTCGGCGAGAAGTACTCTGCATACGCGCAATACAGCTACGAAGACTGGACCGGGCAGAACCAGGGCATCGGCGGCCAGGCCCTCGAAAGCGCTGGATACAACAGCGAATACCACGAAGACGATGTGGTGGTGCACGTTGACTCGACGCTCTCGGCTGTACTCCTGAACCAGTTTTCAGTTGTCGGCGAGCACGTCTCCAATCAACACGCAAATGTAAACGAAGCTCCGCGGGTTTCAGTCAGCGGCTATTTTGTAGGCGGCTCGGCTCAGGGCGATTACTTGAGCACCGAATATAACCTCCGCATCACCGACATGGTCACGTGGACGCACGGCCGGCATACCCTGAAATTCGGCGCAAGCGTTCCGCATATGAGCAGGCGCGCGTTTGACGACAACACGAATGCTATCGGCACCTATACCTTTGGGCCGACTCTCAATGCCGGTGGAAGCGTTGCCGAAACGGCGCTCGAAAACTTCACGAACGAGCTGCCCTCGGGCTTCTCGCAGAATACCGGCGACGTCCACTTCATCTACCACCAGCAGGAGATGGGCGCGTTTGTTCAGGATCAGTTCAAGGTGAATGAGCGGTTCTCGATCACGCCCGGCCTGCGCTACGACTGGCAGAACTTCCTGGCGGATAAACGCCTGGGATTTGCGCCGCGCATTTCGTTCGCGTGGGTGCTCGATCAGGACTCAAAGACCGTCGTGCGCGGCGGAGGCGGCATCTATTACGACCGCTTCGGTTCGGGTCCGCTGCTTGATCTCGTGCGATATGAGAAACCGCGGCGACAGGCGATCCAGATCTCTTTGGACCCTGCTGACCTGCCCGCAACTGGCTGCGTACCCATAACGGAGTGCACCACCCTCACGGAGCAGCCGGCGAACCTGGCCCGGCTCGCGCCCAACGCAGCCATTCCCTACCAGATGCAGTACGGTCTTTCGATCGAACGCCAGCTGGGCGAGAAGGCGACCGGCGTCATCAGCGCATACTCAACGCGAGGCATACACGAGTTCCGCTCCGTGGATATCAATGCGCCAACGCCACAATCGGGATACACCGTGCGGCCTGATCCCACTTACGCACTGATTCGGCAGATGCAGCCTTATGCGTTTTTTGAGGGCAGCGGCCTCGATATTTCCTACCGTGGACGCCTCAACAAATACTTCACTGGATTCGGGCGGTATACATGGTCGCACTACGAATCAAATACCGGCGGAATCGGGTGGTTCCCACAGAACCAGTACGCGCCGAATGACGAGTGGTCGAATGCCAACTTTGACCGCCGCAACCGCGTGGGCATGTACGCGATGTTCAATCCCAAGAGCGTCTACAACCTTGCCGCTGGCGTCTTTGCAAACACTGGCCGCCCCTGGACCATCACGACAGGCACCGACTTATATGGCGACTCGCTCTTCAACACACGTCCAGACGGCGTGGCGCGCAACACCGAAACCGCTCCGTCGTATGTAGACCTGGACCTCCGCTGGGGACACGACTTCGCCATCACTTCGAATAAGGACGAGGACGCGCCGCGCGTGGGCTTCTCGGCTGGCGCCTTCAATCTGCTGAACCACCAGAATCCATCGAGCCTCGATACGGTCAATTCCTCGCCGACCTTCGGCGACGTAACGGCCGTCGGCCCGCCGCGGCGCATTCAGATGGGGATGCGAGTGGAGTTCTAAATCTGAAAATGTGAGCATCCTCACGGAACTTTTCGAGCCCTTTGCGCGTAGAATTCCGCAGTGAGGGTCGCCATGACTCAACGCTTGTTCTCTGCCTTGCTGCTGTTCTCTGCTCTTTTGCTTGCGGCAACTCCAGCTCGTGCCGAAAAGGATGCGGTGCAATTTGGCAGTCGCATCGTCGTGCCGGAAGGTCAATCCATCCACGATGCAGTGTGCTTTTTCTGCAGTGTGTATGCGAAAGGAGACATCGATCACGATGTGGTCGTTTTCTTCGGCAACGTCCACATTGAGCACGAGTCCAAGCACGATGTCGTGGTGTTTTTTGGAAGCGTTCGTGCTGAAGACGAGGCAACCATTGGCCATGACGTGGTGAATTTCTTCGGTTCGGTTCGTCTTGGCGAAAACGTTACCGTCGGCAATGACCTCGTGGTCATGTTCGGCGGCCTGCACGCTGCGGATTCGGCCATTATCCAGGGTAACCGCGTCGCACAACCGCCGTGGGTCTTCTTTACCCCTCTTTTGATTCTCATCGTCATCATTGTCTTCGTGGTGCGCGAGATTCGGGCGGCGCAGCGGCGGCGATATTTGGCTGCGTACGGCTACGCGCCGCCCATGCCCCCGCAACCACCTCCGCCGCCGGCTCAATAGCCGTTCAGATAAACTCCTCCTTGATGACCACAAGTCAGTTTGCGGTTGTGCGTCCGCTGCGCGTTGTCATTCCTGGTGGCAGTGGACAGGTGGGGCAAGTGCTGGCGCGGCATTTTCATCGACGCGGCGACCAGGTCGTCGTTCTTACGCGCAGCCCCCATACAGCCGAATGGCAGACGGTGCATTGGGACGGGCAAAACCCGGGCCTTTGGACGCAGTATCTCGAAGGCGCGGATGTTTGCATCAACCTGACTGGCCGAAGCGTGAACTGCCGCTACACTCCCGACAATCGCACTGAGATCTACAACTCGCGCATTGTGTCCACACGCCTTCTGGGCAAGGTAATCGCATCTCTTCAACACCCGCCCCACGTGTGGCTGAACGCCTCGACGGCAACAATCTACCGCCATGCCTTGGACCGGCCCATGGACGAGAAGACCGGCGAACTTGGCGGCGGAGAGCCGGGTGCGCCCGATGCCTGGAATTTCTCCATTCGCGTAGCGAAGGACTGGGAAACAACATTCTTCAAAGCGGACACTCCACACACCCGTAAAGTGGCGATGCGGTCGGCGATCACTTTCAGCCCCACGCCGGGAAATGCTTTCGCCGTGCTTTCAAACCTCGTGCGAGTAGGGCTAGGTGGAAAGCAAGGCAACGGGCGACAGTGGGTCTCGTGGATTCACGAGGATGACTTTGCGCGAGCGGTGGAGTTTCTGATCTTGCGCGAAGACATGGAGGGCGCGGTCAATATCGCATCGCCATACCCCGAGCAAAACCGGGAGTTCATGGCAATTTTTCGCGATGCCTGGAACATGCCGAATGGAGTTCCCGCTCCGAAGCCGCTCCTGGAGTTGGCGGCGTTTTTCTTGCGGACGGAAACCGAACTGGTTTTAAAGAGCCGGCGCGTTGTTCCGACCCGCCTGCTCGACGCAGGATTCACATTCAACATTCCAAACTGGGCGCATGCCGCAGAGGACCTCGTCGAGAGATGGCGCAGAAGCAGAGCCTAGGCCCTATTCCCTGTTCCCTGCCTTTCTCACTTTGGCGTGATATCCGTGATCGGCAAATCCCAGTGAGCCGCAAGAATCTCGAAGCGGCGCTGCTCTTCTCTCTTATAGGTGTCCTGGTCCGGCCAGAGTTGCTTGATCAATGCTTCTTCGTCGGGATTCGCGGTGGTGGCGACAGTCGAATTCTTGAAGGTAATCGTGACGCGATAGTCCCAGCGCCCATCTTCGGTTGCATGGTAGGCGGGCGCTTCGATTTTGATTGAGAGCATTCGACCGGTTGCTTGGATCTTTTTCAGAAGCGGATAGTGATTCTTGAGGAAGAGGTCGTGAAATTCCTGCTGATGTCCCCATTGCACCTTGTAGTAGTACTCGATCGAGTAAGGCTTGTCGGCACCGCCTTGCGGTGGAGCGCCCTGCGCCAAAGCCGGCACAGCAACCGAAAGAGTGATGAGTAGGGAGAGAGCGATCAGAAAGACCCTGCGCATGGAAGCCTCCTTGAAATAAATGGCAATTGGTTGGCTGCCATTGTACCGTGAAGGCTTCCGCGCGCACTTGCTCGGGAATTTGTATGATGGCGCCGCCGCGAACCCGGGCCCGACTGCAAATCGCGGCGAATTAATGTACAGACTGCTTTAAGAGTGCACTTACGCGGAATAAATAGTGTTTAGTCTAAACACCCGCAAGATGTTCGAGCGCCACGCGGCTTGGAATCTCAAGAATCGAACCATGGAAGGCCACGAGGCGACGGCTCTTGAACGTCGACAGCGTGCGTGTAACAGTTTCGCGCGATGCGCCGATGAACTCGCCGATCTCTTCGTGTGTGAGCGAAAAGCGGAACCGCATGCCGGCTTCTGTTTTCTGGCCGCTTTCGCTCCACTCGAGCAGCAGGCGGGCAAGTTTCTCTGGTGCGGAGCCGGAGAGTGCGACCGTGCGAAGCTGCTCGCAGGCAACTTTGTACTGCAGGCTGAGTTCCTGCGTGACCACCTGGTAGACCTCAGGGTGGCGGCCCATGAAAGCTAGGAACTGATCGCGGTCGATCACTGCGATCCGCGAAGGATAGAGAACTTCGGCCGTCATCTCGCTCGGCAGTCCGGAGAGCACTGAAGAGAGACCCAAAACTTCGCCGGCCTTCGCGATGCTGAGAATAAGACGCTTGCCTTCACTCGAATTGATAGAGAGTTTGACTTCGCCGGAGACGACGATGAAAATGCCGGCCGACGCCGACTTCTCAGAGAAGAGCTGAACGCCTGGCTGATAAAGCGTGGGGAATTCCATCGATTCGAGGTCGCTCAAAGCTGCTGGCGAAAGCTTCTTGAAGAATTCGCCCGTCCGCTGTGCCTGACTTCTGGAAGTGGTCGTTGTTTCGCGCATCATCGTCTGCATCTTCAGTCTCCCTCTTCGTTCTCTACAGCCTTGTTCGCCGTAACTTCTTCCGCGAGAAACTGTGCCCACGGAGTATTGGTAATAAATGTGGCATGCGTCTGGGCAAAGATCGTACTCAGCACCTGCTTGCCCTGAGCGTCTGCGTATGTAACGTTGTGCAGATCGATGATGAGTTTTCTCGAAGCCAGCCGCGGAGCCGTTTCCACCCAGACGCGATCGAGTTCACTCGCCCAGGGGCCCGCCACTCGCCCTTCTAACCTCATCTCTACTGCTTCGGCCGTATCTTGAAATGTGATTCGCAACGTATGTTGGCCCTCATCGGCCTTGCCCCCTATAAGGCAACTGCTATGCCAAACTCGAGTGACGCGCGGCATAGCTCTGCATGCTGCAGATTGCGAAGGAGTTGTTTTCTAGAGGAGAGTTGCTCAGCACCCGGTGACGATCTCCAGATGACGAAGTGACGATGACGACATTTCGTCACGAGACGAGATGTCGTCGCGCGTGCACTTCATCACAGACAGAAAGTGTCTTTGGGAAACCCGCAGAATTGCGCCACGCAACCTTACATATAGTCGCTGCGTTCGATGCCGAGCTTTTTCAGCTTCGAGTTCAGAGTAGTCCGCTTGAGCCCGAGACGCTCCGCCGCGCCATCGCTGCCGCCAATTTGCCCCTTGGTTTCGCGCAGCACTCGCAGAATGTGTTCGCGTTCTGCTGCATGCAGTGTGGGGTTGGCGTTCTCCAACTCTTGCTGCTCCTCCGCGACCTTCGTTTCAAGTTCAGCGAGTGGAACATACAGAACATTGCCGCGCGTAAGAATGACGGAACGCTCCAGAAAGTTCTCGAGCTCACGAATGTTGCCCGGCCAGGGCCAGCGGCAGAGAGCCTGCATCGTCTCCTCGGGGATGGTCTCGATGCTCTTGCCCATGCGGCGACTGTGCGTTGATACAAAATGGCGGACAAGCACGGGGATGTCGCTGACGCGGTCGCGGAGCGGCGGGGCAAAGATGGGAAAGACCCTGAGTCTGTAGAAGAGGTCGCTGCGAAATTCCTTTGCGGCGACCATTTGCGCGAGGTCGCGATTGGTCGCGGCGATGAGTCGCACATTGACGGAAATGGGTCGAGTCCCCCCCAGGCGCTCGATCTCTCTTTCCTGGAGCGCGCGCAGCAACTTGGGCTGGAGATCGAGAGGGAGTTCGCCGACTTCGTCGAGGAAGAGGGTGCCTTCATGGGCCAATTCCAGGCGGCCCATCTTGCGCGCAATTGCGCCGGTGAAGGCGCCTTTCTCGTGCCCGAACAGTTCGCTTTCAATAAGGCCCGCTGGGATCGCCGCGCAATTAACCTTGACGAAAGTGCGATCGCTGCGACCGCTTAGCCGGTGAATGGCACGCGCAAGGAGTTCCTTGCCGGTGCCGGTCTCGCCTTGGATGAGTACGGTCGCGTCGGTAGGCGCCACGGTCTCAATCTGCTTCAGCACCTGGCGCAGACCTCCACTTTCGCCAACGATGTCCTCAAATCGATTCTCGAGGTTGATTTCGTCTTCGAGGTACTGCTTCTCCTGGCGGAAGCGATCGCGGAGTTCCGCTATCTGGCGGAAAACCATGGCATTGCTGACTGCCATTGCTACCTGGTCCGCGATTTGGACAAGCATGTCGGTTTCGCGTTGCGTATATGCGCTCTCTAGTCTGCTCGCGACGGCCAGCGCACCCATCACCTCGCCGCGATGGATGAGTGGAATCCAGCAACCGGACTGCATTCCGAGGCTGGTGAGATGATGAATCCCCTCCTCCGGAAAACCGCCGTCATGAATTCGCCCCAGGCAAACTGGTTCCCGCGTCAGAACTGCCTTTCCCGCCGGCGACCCGTGGAGTGGAACTCGAACATCTCCGCGAGTGGGTTGCGCGTCGCTGACGGTGAGGAACTGCACCATGACCGAATCTGAGCCTTCTTCGACGAGACCAAGCGTTGCGCAGTCGAGCGGCACCACCTCCTGCAAGCTTGCTGAGATTGCCGTCAAGAGCTTGCGCACGTCCAGGTTGGCAAGTAGCGCATGGCTGAGCTGAAGCATGACCGCCTCTTCAGCCCTCTTACGATCAGTAAAGTCCCGGGTGACCTTGGCGAAGCCGGTGACCTGGCCGCTGGTGTCACGAATGGCGGTAAGGACGATGTTCGCCCAAAAGCGCGAACCGTCTTTGCGTACGCGCCAGCCTTCATCTTCAACTCGCCCACGCTCCGCCGCTCGCTTTAGCAACTCGGCAGGGCGGCCCCTGTCAATGTCCTCCTGGATGAAGAAGCGCGAGAAGTGTTTGCCGACAATCTCCTCGGCTGTATATTGCTTGGTGCGCTCTGCACCCGGA
Source organism: uncultured Acidobacteriaceae bacterium (assembly GCA_963738035.1). Lineage (GTDB taxonomy): Bacteria > Acidobacteriota > Terriglobia > Terriglobales > Acidobacteriaceae > Telmatobacter. The sequence continues at coordinate 44,457 of CAVTVB010000012.1, read as the reverse complement.
TTCCAGGTAGTGATGTGGCCAACTTCATCGAGCAGGTAGATGGCGTAGTCGCGCACGCCGTCGAGCAATGAGCGCAGTTGCAGGTCCTTTCGCCGAACCAGTTCCTGGGCTTCGTGTTGCTCTGTGACGTCGCGGACTATGCTGAGGACGCCTGAGCCTCCCGGTGTCTGCAATGGCTTCAGCATGATGTCGACCGGAAATTCGACGCCATCTATGCGTAGCCCGAAGAGATTCATGGCTGCGCCCATTTGCCGCGCCCGCGGATGGGCATCATAATTTTCGCGATGCGCCGGATGCCGCCCTCTGAAGCGCTGGGGCATAAGATTTTCGACGGGCTGGCCAATCAACTCTGAAGGCGGGTAACCAAATAACTCAGCAGCACGCGGGTTTGCTTCCCGGATGACGCCTTCGCCATCAGTGATAAATATCGCGTCAGGAGAGATCTCAAACAGGTTCTCCAGCGCAAATCTTCCAAACTCGGCCCGCTTGACCCCAACTTCAGCCGCGGCGTCCTGTTCCGGGGAATCAGAAGGGCGCATCCAGGCTCCAACCTTGACTATGCTTCGAACGATACCTGTTCGGAGCTTAGGACGCAAACGAATCGAATGTCGGGTAGACGACATTGAATGCCAACGCATTCAAGCGTTTGCCGAAAACCGGAGAGCCATTCAAGAAGATACCTGGTAGCCCAGATCAATTCTTCTTCTTCTGCGATCGCGCGGCTTGTTTCGCATGCTGGGATAGTGCGTTGTACGAAGTAGTGCTTTTTGGTTCGTGCTGCATCGCCTTGAGTCGCGAGCGGCCCCGAGAGGTCGCTCCTTCCGGCCCGGTCTTCGGCTCGGTACGCCCTTTTTCAACATCCTTCTCAGCCTTGTAGCGAGTTTCGTCGCTTGTCTTGCCTCGCGCGGGCGGTTTGAGTGGAATACCGGCTCTCCGCGCCTTGCTGAGTCCGATGGCGATCGCCTGCTGGGGAGAACGGGCTCCGTGCTTCCCCTCCCGGACATGATCGATCTCTTCGCGCACAAATTCGCCGGCTGCGGTTGATGGCGACTTGCCCTCGCGCAAATCCTCTTTAGCTCGCTGCATGGTCGCTTTTTCAGGCATGACAGTCCTCCCAGCGTCCTTCGATGCCAGTCAAGTTTCGGGGGCTGCATTGCAGACGCCTTGCGTGGCCTTCGGACCTCCACCGCCCGTTCCGCATTTCGAAACGGCTGTCCAAATCTGGAAATTTGCCGCACCTTTCCGCCCGGAGTTGAATCAACAGCTAACACAGGAGACGCTTCCCCAATGGCACAGAAGATTGCATTCATTACCGGCGGAAATCGCGGGCTCGGTTTCCAGACCGCGCTCGACCTCGGAAAGAACAAGGAAGAAAACATCAAGGTGGTAATCGGCTCTCGCGATAAGGCGCAGGGCGAACAGGCGGTCGCGAAGCTTCGCGCGGCAGGCGTAGACGCCGACACGATCCAGTTCGACATCACAAATCTGGCCGACTATCAGGCCGCCTACAACTACTTCGACTCAAAATACGGAAAGCTCGACATCCTGGTAAACAACGCAGGAATCGCCGGCGGCAAGTTCCCGGGCGAGGGACCTGAGCATCGAGCCGCCGATGTGCCAATGGACCTGCTGCGAAAAGTTTTTGAAACAAACTTCTTTGCGCAGGTCGAACTCACCGAAAAACTGCTGCCGCTGATCAAGAAGAGCCCTGCCGGACGCATCGTGAACCTGTCCAGCATTCTGGCTTCCCTTCAGCTTCATGCCGATCCAAAATCGCCCATCTACGACGCCAAGTCTTTCGCTTACGATGCTTCGAAAACCGCTCTCAATGCATTCACGGTGCATCTTGCCTATGAACTGCGGAATACAAAGATCAAGGTAAACTCGGCGCATCCGGGTTGGGTAAAGACCGATATGGGCGGGGAGAGTGCCCCAATGGAGCTTTCTGAAGGCGGAAAAACCAGCGCGGCGCTGGCCACTCTTGCCACCGACGGACCCACCGGAGGGTACTTCCATATGGGCAAGCCGCTGCCCTGGTAGTTCCGGCTCCAGCAGTGACTTCAGCGTAACAAGTGCTCCGCGGAACAGCACGGCCTGGCACAGTGGACGATACAATCGTGCCAAGTCTCAATTTGCGGAGGATTCGCCGTGCTCAAGCAGTGGGTACTAGCCGTCGCTGCCGTAGCTGTCCTCGCTGTGTTCATTCTTTCTCTGGTCCCATTCTTTGTGAACGCTGAAGCGTTCAGGCCCACGATCGAGAGCCAGTTGTCGAGCGCGCTCGGTCGTGAGGTCACCATGGGACACATCACGTTTGCGATCCTGGCCGGAAGCCTGGATGCCGAAGATATCTTCATCGCCGATGATCCTGAGTTCAGCAGTATTCCCTTTATCCAGGCGAAAAAGCTGAATGTGGGCGTGGAAGTTCTGCCGATCGTGTTTCATCACACTCTGCACATCACGAAGCTGAACATCGATACACCCTCCATTCAACTTATTCAGAACGCGGCCGGAAAGTGGAATTTTTCCAGCATTGGCGGCATCCTTGCGAAACCCGGTGAGTCACAACAATCGAGTTCCGTGCCAGATCTCAAGGTGCAGGAGCTGAAGATCACCAATGGAAGCGCGATGGTATCGTCATTCCCGACCGCGCGGAAACCGTTCCAGTACACAGAAGTGAATCTGACGATAAAGGACTTCTCGTTTCTGAAATCGTCCCCATTCGAACTATCGGCCAAGCTGCCGGGAGAGGCCACGATGAGTCTCTCTGGCAAGGCCGGGCCCATCCCGCAAAAGAACACCATACGCACGCCATTCGAGGCGAAATTGCAGCTCAGGAACTTCGATCCAGTTGCCTCTGGCCTCATCGAGAAGAGCAAGGGCATTGCGATGCAGGGTGAGGTGGATGCCCAGCTCAAGTCCGATGGAATTGAAGTTTCGAGCACGGGAACGCTCAAGGCATCACAACTACAACTGGCTCCAAGAGGCATGCCCGCGCAGGAGCCGGTAGACCTTGACTTCGTCGCCTCACACAATATCGAGACCAAAAAAGGAACCATCTCTGACGTCGCCATTCATGCGGGATCCGTCGAGGTTCACGTCAATGGCAGCTTTCAATCCACCGAGCAGCAGATGATGCTCGACCTGCACGTCACAGAGCCAAGCTTGCCGATCGATCAGCTTGTAGGTCTTCTGCCGGTCGTGGGAATCCATTTGCCGACAGGGTCTGCATTGGAAGGCGGCACGTTGACGGCAAACATTACCGTCACCGGCCCTGCGACCACCCCGACCCTGGCGGGCACTGTCGAGATCGACAACACAAAACTCACTGGCCTGAACCTCGGATCAAGGATCCAGGGCCTGGATCCGATACGCGGTGCATCGGGCGAAACGCAGATCCAGGTGCTGAAGGCGAACGTGAATTCGTCGCCGCAAGACACAAAAATCACTGAGATCTACGCCAATCTCCCCCAGCTCGGCACCGCTACCGGCGAAGGCACCATCGCGGAGTCTGGCGCAATCGCATTCAACCTGAATGCAAAGCTGAATCCGTCGAATCCACCTGCGAATGCAAAACCTGCCTCCAATCGTGCGATTCCCTTGACGATTACAGGAACGGCCGCTAGTCCGTCGTTCAAAGTAGATGCCGGTGCGATGCAGAGGTGACGCCGCTCAATTCCGTCAGATTCAAGAAGCAAAGTTGAGCCAGCTCTGACCCGAGAGCGCTGGCTTGCCCTGCGTGTCTAAGCAAGCTTGCTGGATATAGAATTCGGATAGGTTACATCTTTTTAGATCACACATAGCGCCACCCCCTGCTTTGAGCGACTGTGTGTCTACGCCAGAGGAATCCAAAAAACATGATTGCCATGAAACTTGCCAAGACAATTGCGGGCCCGTTTGCAACTCTTGCCGTGGTTTGTGTCTCCGCATTCGCTCAGCAACCACGCCAGTACACCGATCAGGATTACGCAAACGCCGAGAAGTTTATGGCCTACAACGTGAATCCCCTCGCCTACAAGGGTCAGGTCAACGCACAATGGCTCGACAACGATCGCTTCTGGTATCGCGAGGTCGACGACAAGGGAACCAACTACGTGATGGTTGATCCCGCAAAGGGCACGCGAGCCGCTCTCATCGACCAGGAAAAGCTTGCGGCAGCGTTAAAGCCCGTGACAAACGGCGCAGGAGTCGACGCACGCCATCTTCAGCTTTCAGATATAACCCTGAGCGGCGATGACCACACCCTCACGTTTACGATGCGTGGCGCGACCTATCAGTGCAACATCGGCGCTGGAAAGGATCTGTGCAAGGTATTGACCGGTGGAGCGCCGGCAAAAGGGCAAGCACCCCAACCGCCCATGACCCTCTCACCCGACAAAAAGCTGGGCGCGTTCATTCGCGACTGGAATCTGTGGGTGCGCGATCTCGCGACCGGCTCGGAGACCCAACTCACCACCGACGGCGTGAAGGACTTTGGCTACGCGACCGACAACGCCGGCTGGAAGCATTCCGACTCTGCAATCCTGCTTTGGTCCCCGGATTCAAAGAAAATCGCAACCTTCCAGCAAGATCAGCGCAAGACCGGCGAGATGTACCTCGTGCCCGTGACCAACACTCATCCTGAGCTGAAAGCGTGGAAGTACCCGCTGGTGGGGGATAAAGACGTGACGATGATCGAGCGCGTTGTTATCGATGTAAACGCACGCAAGGTGATCCGCCTGAAGATGCCCCCGGATCAGCATCGCTCCACGTTGTGCGACGACATCGCCTGCGACGGCAACACCTTCGCCGACGTGGAATGGAGCCCCGATGAGAAGCATCTGGCGTTTGTATCCACATCGCGCGAGCACAAACAGGAGTGGGTGCACGAAGCCAATGCTGAGACCGGCGAAGTGCGCGAGGTGATGACGGAGAAGACGCCGAAGTTCTACGAGAGTGGGAACGGCAAAATCAACTGGCACTACCTGCCGCAATCGAACGAGATTCTGTGGTTCAGCGAACGCGATAACTGGGGAAACCTCTACCTCTACGATCTGACCACCGGCAAGCTGAAGAATCAGATCACGCAAGGCCCGGGAAACGTAACGCAAGTACTGTACGTCGACGACAAGGCTCGCGTGATTTATTTCGTTGGGGTCGGTAGAGAGAAAGATCGCGACCCTTACTTCCAGCATTTCTACAGTGTTAAATTCGACGGCACCGATCTAAAGCTCCTGACTCCCGAGAACGCGGATCACCACATCAAGGTCTCGAATGACGGACGCTTCTTCACCGATACCTACTCAACCCCCACGCAGCCCCAGGTAACCGTGGTACGCGATGACCAGGGCAAGACGGTGATGGAGGTTGCGCGACAGGATATTTCGAAGCTCACCGCTACCGGATGGCAACCGCTCACGCCCATCACCGTGAAAGGTCGCGACGGCACAACCGACCTCTACGGCTTCATGTTCAAGCCGCTTCCTTTTGATGCTTCGAAGAAGTATCCCATCATCAACTACATTTACCCGGGGCCACAGATCGGCTCTTGTGGCGGTCGCGATTTCCGCGCCGCACACGGAGATATGCAGGCACTGGCTCAGCTGGGATTCATCGTTGTATGCATCGACGGCATGGGCACGCCCTTCCGCTCGAAGTCATTTCACGAGGCATACTACGCAGACCTCGGCGATAACACGATTCCCGATCAGATAGCCGGCATGAAAGACCTGGCGAAGCAGTATCCCTTTATCGATCTCGATCGCGTCGGAATCTGGGGACACTCCGGCGGCGGCAATGCAACCGGCGCCGCGATGCTGCATTATCCTGAGTTCTTCAAAGTTGGCATAGCCGAGAGCGGCAACCACGACCAGCGCGATTATGAAGATGACTGGGCTGAGAAGTGGGCCGGCATCGAAGTAAAGAATCCGGACGGCACTACCAATTACGATTCGCAAGCCAACCAGAACTTCGCCAAAAACCTGAAAGGCCACCTGCTGCTGGCGCATGGCACCATGGACGACAATGTGCCGCCCAACAATACCCTCCTCCTGGTCGACGCTCTGATCAAGGCCAACAGGGATTTTGACCTGCTGTTGATTCCCAATGTGCCGCACGGATACGGGCCGGCATCGCAATACATGATGCGGCGGCGGTGGGACTACTTCGTGCGCTACCTTGCCGGCGGCATTCCGCCAAACGAATACCAAATGAAGCCATATTCAGCGGCGATTAGCGTCATCCGCGGCGGCCCCGACCCCGACGACGAGTAAGACCGTCAACAGATATCGTTGTTGAGTTTCCAAATTAGAGGAGAGCGCCATGAAGATAGGATTTCTTGCCGTACTGGTCTTGAGTGCGAGCGCTCTCACGGCCCAAAGTGCAAACACGAACCAACAGGCGAATGAGAACTTTGCAAAACTCAGCGAAGAGTTCATTCACCAGACGCTGGCACTATCGCCCTCCAGTGCATCGCAGGCTGGCTATCACAAGCATGTTGATCCAAAAACGGGTCAGACAATTGCGCTCGATTCCCTTCTCGACGACGTAAGCCAGGCGGGAATTGCGAAGCAGCGCCAGCTTTACGCGCAATGGCGCGAGCGCTTCCACACCGAGACACCCGTTGCCTCACTCGGAGCCCAGGACGCTGCGGACTGGCGCCTGATCGACGATCAGATTGGATTGAACCTGCTCGAGCTCGATCGCATCCAGAACTACAAACACAATCCGACAGTCTACATAGAGCTACTGGGCAGCGCGCTTTTTCAGCCGCTGACAGATGAGTACGCAGCAGAGGACTTACGGCTAGGCGACGTTCTCTCCCGGGTTGCCGCCACTCCAACGTTTGTCGATCAGGCGCGAACCGAGTTGGTGGATGCAGATCCCATCTTTATCAAGGTTGCCGTTGAAGAGAACGATGGCAACATCAACCTGATCCAGGACACGATCGCCGCGGCTGTTGCGAAGCATCCGGAGTTGAAAGCGCGCTTCGATCAGGTAGCGCCGCCAGCGGTGAAGGCACTTAAGGATTTTTCGCAGTGGCTGCAAAACGATCTCGCCAAACGGAAAACAGATCGCACCTGGCGACTCGGCAAGGACTTCTACGCCGAGAAGTTCCGTCTCGTAATGGAAACCGATATCACTCCCAACCAGGTGCTCGCCGACGCCGAACGCGACTTCAACAAAACGCGCACCGAGATGCTCGAGCTAGCCCTGCCCTTGCACAAGCAGTACTACCCGGACCACGACGATCACACCAGCCTGAGTCGGCAGCAGCGCGAGAACACCATCATCGGTGAAGTTCTCAAAAAGATTGCGGACGATCATCCGAAGCGTGATGACCTGATACAAACGGCGAAGGATGATCTCGTCGGAATCCGCCAGTTCATCATCGACAAGAAGATCGTCTCCCTGAAGTCGCGCGACAACCTGAAAGTAATCGCGACACCGGAGTTCGAACGCGGCATCTATTCGGTCGGCGGATTTCATTCTGCCCCGCCCCTCGATCCAAATGCGGAGGCAGAGTTCTGGGTCACTCCAATCAGCCCCAGTACCCCCGAAGCCAGCGCCGAGTCGCGCCTGCGCGAATATAACAACTGGGTGCTGAAGTGGCTCTGCATTCACGAGGCGCTGCCCGGCCATTATGTACAGGCCGAGCACGCCAATGAGATTCAGCCCGTGACCAGGCGTCTGGTGCGAAGTCTCTACGGCAACGGCGCATATACCGAGGGATGGGCCGAATACATAGCGCAGGTAATGATGCAGCAAGGATTCGCCAACAGCGATCCCCGCTATCGCATCAGCTATTTGAAAGTATGGCTTCGTGCGGTCGCCAACAGCATCCTCGACATCCGCATGCAGACCATGGGCATGACCGATGACGAGGCGATGCACTTCATGATGGACGATGCCTTCCAGACCCGCGCCGAAGCCGAAGGCAAACTGCAGCGAGCCAAGCTGAGTTCCACGCAACTGCCGACCTATTATGTTGGGACGAGCGAATGGTGGCGCTTGCGCAAGACCTACGAAGCCGCCAAGGGCAAAAACTTCACCCTCGCTGAGTTCAACGATCGCGCACTCGACGAAGGCGCGCTTCCCGTGCCGTGGCTGAAAGACATTCTTCTACCGAAGTAACGTTCTGGCTCGATTGTTGGTGTCGTAGTCGCCTCATAGGGCGCATTCTCCGGAGAGCTGCATCCCGGGGCGGGCAGGCCCATCGACCAAACACCGATCGTGAGAGTCAGCGCAGCGATAACACGAAATGGTCATATCGTTCCACACCAAACTGCCATCTTCTACCGCCCAGACCGCGTTAAGTTGATCTCGGGAGCCTTGCTTCACCAGGCTCGGCTTCGCTTATTGCGTGAATATGCAGCCTGACCTCCAAAGCGGGAATGATCAGTGCACAGAGCTCTCTGCGTCGGAGATAGCTCGCGCCCGCGCCGAATACGATTACATTGACCTTGATTTTCACTTGACGCCGAACGGATGGGTCATGGGTGACATTCGATGTGTATTCAGGGACGTGAACATGACTAAACCAGCTCCCATCGATCGAGTGCTCACTTTGACGCACAGGACGCATAAAGTCTCAACTCACTCGAACCAACTGCGCTCGGTAACGGTCGCGTGGCGAGCTGAGGCAAGCGACGGTCAGATCGCCGAACTCAGAGCGAAGTACCCGCCCCCATTCAATCCCGAAGACGAATCTACAGGGCACATTCAGCCTCCTGCCGACGCTTCCTATTGATGTCCCACATACAGTGTGGATCGATTGCTTTTCGCGAAAGTAGCGATTGCGGGGTGACACATTCATCACAGATGGTCAGTGCCGGACTACAATCGGCGGCACAAACTTGACTTGGATTTGATAGGTGGCGGCGACTCGCCCGGAACTTGAAGTCCCGAGGCCCACGCAAGTCATTAAGTGAGTTGGTTGATTTTCGCCAACTATCCTTCAGATGACTCTGCTCTCCCGACGACGGTAGTAGAGAGTTAAACAGAGAATTACGAGCGGCATGGTGAATTCGGTGACCAGGAAGATGCCGGCGTTGTTGGAGGCGTGATTGTTGTTAAGTGTCATCTGCCGAAGATGCCCGACGGCGTCGCCCAGCAACCAGACTGCGTTTGCAATCGCTGTCGCCAGCCAGAAGTCGGCCCGAAACTTCAGACACAAAACACCTAAAGCGCCAACGGTGAGGTCCGCCATCCCAACTTCGTATTCGTAAGGGCTTGTTGACCATCCTATGGACGCCGATGTCTCAACGGGACGAAAGACGTGCGCATATGCGGTGAGCACTCCCATCAGGCCAACATAGAAGAAGAGCAGATACAGCAGGTATGTTCCGGCAATTGCCGCTCCGCTGCTACGGCGTCCGGCTGAGAATGCAATGTGAACAGATGCGCAGACAATCGCAATCAGCGTAAAGATAACTTGGATCATGCAGCCTCCAGAGACTTTTTAGAATCAACTTGCTTTCGAAGGGGCATCTCTTTCCGGATACCACTGGGTAAATTTGAAGGCCCCAACAAGTGCCAGGACGGTGGCGAGAATCCCAATCTTCGGCGGCAAATCGGTCCGATAGATCATGATCAGATCAGCTAGAACAAGGATAAGAAAGGCCCCCGACCACACACCGGTGATGACATAGTTGCTGCGGATAAACTGAGGCGTGTCCCAAAGATGCTGCGGGACTTGTTCTCGCGCATATTGAAGTGTGAAGGGCTTGCCGACAATAAGCGTGGTGAGCACGATCAGCAAAAGTCCCGTGTCCACTCTGAGGCGCACACCCACGATAGACCAGACAGGGCCGCCGAGAACGGCATAAAGTGCTAATCCGCCAAACAGTATCGCGGTTCCGATCTCTAGAATCTTTGGACTTCTATGTCGACCGATCCAATCACGGAGCAGCAGAGCCACAGAAGTCGCAGCCCCGGCGATCAGGCCTTGTGTTGGGCCGGTGAGTCTATCAACGACTGCAAACGCGATGAACGGGGCAAATGCAAGCAAGATTCCCATAAGGTTGTCTCCCTTTCAATTAAGTGTCACCGCCGGATGTGTTTCTAAGCGACATTGGAGAGTGAGCCAAACGTCACATGTGTGAGGCGCTCAGATTCCACCCACAGCCGCTTCGCAACAGTTTCGTCCAGCGCGCTTTTCGGCACCGGCACAGAAGTTGGATAACCCTTCAACTCTGCGATACCGTCCGGGCCGTAATAGCCGCCGGCTACTGCTTCCGGAGCGACTGCGGCATACAGCGTTGGCAGGGCTCCATGTGCCGCGTCCTGCGACAGGAAGGGCTTCATCGTAGTTATCAGTATCTTCAAGCCCAACGGAAGATGATCCGCCTGAAGATTTGTTACAGCATATCCCGGATGTGCGGCAGTGCTGAGAATCGGCGACCCAGCGGCCTTCAACCGCCGTTGCAATTCCAGCGAAAAGATGAGGTCGGCCAGCTTGGATTGCGCGTACGCCTGGAACATCGGCTTATAGACGCGCTCGCTCTGCAGATTATCGAACTCAATTTTGCCCTGGTTACTTGCCGAACTCGAAACCGTCACAACACGCGAGCCCGCTACTCGCTTGATGGATGAAAGCAGCAGCATCGTCAAGGCAAAAGGCCCAAGGTAGTTCGTGGCGAACTGACGCTCAAACCCATCCCCGGTCACTTCACGCGTCGGCAGCGCCATTACGCCCGCATTGTTGATCAGCAGATCGAGCGACTCGCCGGGGAACCGTTCCTTCACGCGGCCTGCAAAGGCGTGGACGGAATCCAGCACGGCAAGGTCGAGTATCTCTGAATGAAGCCGCGCGTTCGGGACCCGCTCCCGAATCCGTGCGGCTGCATCGTCGGCCTTGCCCTGCGTCCTTGCAGGCAAAATAAGTTCGGCGCCCTTGTGGGCCAGCGCCAGCGCCGCCTCAAACCCGATGCCGCTGTTTGCACCCGTGATCACAGCCCTCCGCCCGGCTTGCGAGGGAATATTTTCGGTAGTCCATTTGGTCTTCATGGGATTAGTATTGGCCCAATAGTATCCTTTGGCAATAAGGCACCTTTTGTTCCTGTACATACCTGGAGGTAACCAATGAAGAAATCCGAAAAGAAATCAAGATTCGGATGGGAAGACATAAAAGATTTCTGTGAGACGCTGACCGAAGCCGAAGATGCGCTCACCCGCGACATGGTCTCTCGCATCTCCGACAAGTGGTCGCTCTGGACCATGAGCGTGATTGCCCAATTCGGTCAGCCCATGCGCTTCTCCCGCATCTTGGATCAGGTCGACGGTATCAGCCAGAAGTCCCTCACGAAGACGCTCCGTGGACTGGAGCGCGACGGACTCGTAACTCGCAAGGTCTTTGCCGAGGTTCCTCCCCGCGTTGAATACACCATCACAGCCCTCGGGTCCGAGATGCTCGACCACGTCGCACCTCTCTGGCTTTGGGTGGCCCAGAGCGTCCACTCTTTTCAGAAGTACCGAGCCGCATTTGATCGTCGAGAAGAAGCAATCTTCATACGATAGCTTCCTGGAGGCTTCGTACCTGCGTCTGCACGGCCTGAAGATGCGGCGCAAGAAACGCGTCACGGTCATGCCCGTGGTTCAGCGCCATCGTTCCGCCTGCGGTAAGGACGGTGATATCCGTCAAGCCAAGGAAACGAAATACTGACCGCAGATATGGTTCAACGAAATTGAACGAAGCCATCTGCGTCTGGGCGTCGTACATGCCGCCGGTTGCGATGATGATGGTCGCCTTCTTTCCGATGAGCAGGCCTTTGGGCGCTCCGTCCGCATAGGAAAAGGTCCTGCCGACACGCGCAATCTGGTCGATCCATAGCTTGAGAACCGACGGCACGCCAAAGTTGTGCATCGGCGCACCAATGACGTACTCATCGGCCCGCTCCAATTCGGCGAGCAGGGAGTCGGAAAGCGAAAGCAGTTCCTTCTGCTGTGGAGTTCGAGCCTCTTCCGGCGTGTAGACGGCACCGACCCAATCGGCGTTGATAGGCGGGATCGCTGTTGCATTGAGGTCGCGGTCAATCACCGTTCCATCCGGGTGCGAAGCTTTCCATTCGGTGACGAACGCCGCGGTTAGCTCGCGGGAGACTGACCGACCATAGAGCGGGCTGGAATCGATGTGAAGAAGTGTGGACATAGTGAAAAATCTCCTATGCTACACATGATGTTTAATAGACAATCGTCGATTAAAAGAAATCAACAACTGTCGTTTACGCATCCAATGTTGTAGAAGCAGCTATACTTAAAAGGCGAGATGACACAGGCGCTCCAATCCGGCAATACGATGGATGCCACCGATCCCCGCATCCTCCGTAGCCGACGCATGTTGATGGATGCGATGGCTACGTTATTGAGTAAGAAAGAGTTCGACGACATCTCTATTCAGGAGATCGCCGACGAGGCGACGCTGAATCGCGCCACCTTTTACCTTCACTACCCAGACAAGAGTGCACTGCTGCAGGCCATGACGGACGTCCGGTTCCGCGACCTGATGGGGCGTCGCGGGATCTCCTTTACCGACTGCAATGGAGCATTGCGTGCCATTGCGCTCGGCGTCTGCGACTATCTCGCAGAGACCACAAGCTGCCCTGGTCAATTGGCACAGATACCGCTCGAAGGCTCCATCATCCCGGTCGTCGAGGACATGTTCAAGGAAGGTCTCGCTAATCACGCGATGGCGCCTAACGTCGATTCAGCGCTGCTGGCGACCACAGCGGCCTGGGCCGTCTTCGGGGCCGCACGCCGCTGGTTTCAGACTCCCAACCGCATCCCCGCGGAGGAGATGGCCACCAGCATTGAAGCTATGGTGAAGCCGCTCTTCCTCAGCATTTTTCAATAGGCGCCGAAATACCAAAGATGATTCTGGAATGACGAACAGAGCCAGTCGCTCATCGATAGGTCTTCGCCTAATCTTCGCTCTTGAGCTATAATCTTCGAATGGATTTTCAGTTGGTGACCAGCTACAAGCCTCGCGGCGATCAGCCCCGCGCTATCGAGGAATTGATGCAGGGCCTCTCGGCGGGCGAGAAGCACCAGGTGTTGCTGGGCGTCACCGGCTCGGGCAAGACCTTCACCATGGCCAAGGTCATCGAGCAGTCGAACCGGCCTGCGCTGATCCTGGCGCACAACAAGACGCTGGCCGCGCAGCTATATCACGAGTTCAAGCAGTTCTTCCCCGGCAATGCCGTCGAATACTTCGTCAGCTACTACGACTACTACCAGCCGGAAGCCTACATTCCCGCAGGCGACCTATATATAGAAAAAGAAGCCACGATCAACGAGGAACTGGACAAGCTCCGCCTCTCGGCTACGCGTTCCCTGTTTGAACGTCGCGATGCCATCATCGTCAGTTCGGTCAGTTGCATCTACGGCCTCGGTTCGCCTGAGGCCTACTACGGCATGTTGCTGCTGCTCGAAAAAGGCCAGCACATCAGCCGCAAAGACATCACCCGCCGACTCGTCGAAATTCTCTACGAGCGCAACGATGCTGACTTCCGCCGAGGCACCTTCCGCGTTCGCGGCGACATCATCGAGGTCTTCCCAACCTATGACGAGTCTGCATATCGCATCGAACTTTTCGGAGACGAGATTGAATCGCTTTCGCAGATCGATCCACTCTTCGGCACGGTAAAGCAGAAGTATGCGCGCCTGCCGATCTATCCCAAGAGCCACTACGTCGTTCAGCCCGAGCGCAAAACACAGGCGATCGATTCCATCGTCGCGGAACTGGGTGAGTGGGTCACATATCTCGAAGCAGAAGGCCGGATGGTCGAAGCGCAGCGCGTTCACCAGCGCACTCGCTTCGATCTCGAGATGATCAAGTCGATGGGCTATTGCCACGGAATCGAGAACTACTCTCGACATTTTTCAGGCCGTTTGCCGGGCGAGCCTCCGCCAACCCTGCTCGATTACTTCCCACGCGATTTTCTGCTCTTTGTTGATGAAAGCCACGCGACAATTCCGCAGGTGCACGGCATGTGGCACGGTGACCGAAGCCGTAAGCAGAATCTCGTCGACTATGGATTCCGCCTTCCTTCGGCAATGGACAATCGTCCACTCAAATTCGATGAGTTCGAAAACCGCATCCACCAGACGATCTACGTCTCCGCAACGCCTGGTCCGTATGAACTGACCCGTTCCGCCGGAGTCGTAGTCGAGCAGGTGATCCGCCCCACCGGCCTCGTCGATCCTGAAGTCGAAATCCGTCCGGTCAAAGGTCAGATCGACGATCTGCTCGCCGAGATTCGCGATCGCGCCAAGCGCGGCGAACGCGTCCTCGTCACTACGCTCACCAAACGCATGTCTGAAGACCTCGCAGGCTACTACACCGAGGTCGGCGTCCGCTGCCGCTACATGCACTCTGAGATCGAAACACTGGAGCGAGTAAAGCTCCTCGCCGGCCTCCGCAAAGGCGAGTTCGACGTGCTTATCGGCATCAATCTTCTGCGCGAAGGATTGGACCTTCCAGAGGTTTCGCTGGTCGCAATTCTTGACGCGGACAAAGAAGGCTTCCTTCGCTCAACCGGATCCCTGATCCAGACCATGGGCCGTGCCGCTCGCCACCTCGAAGGCCGCGCGATTCTCTACGCCGACCGCATGACCGACTCAATGAAGCAGGCCATCGGCGAGACCGACCGTCGCCGCGCCATTCAGCGTGCCTACAACGAAGAGCATGGAATCACGCCACAGTCCATCATCAACAAGATGGATATGGGTCTGGCACAGATCCTCAAAGCCGAGTACGGCGAGATCGAAGTGGAAGAGGCGGCTGGTTTGCCCGAGTTCAATTCCCAATCCGAAGTCGATGCCTTCATCACAAAACTCGAAACCGACATGCGCGACGCCGCCCGCAAATTCGAATTCGAGAAAGCGGCCAAACTCCGCGACAGCATCAAGGAACTACGCGACAAGGAATTCCTGTTCGGCTAAGGTCAGCAAATCGCAGATCCTTGGATGGCTCCATCACCAAGGAATCAGCCCTCGCGTAGCGGAACGTGGGGCAGATCTTCCCAAAACCGAGGCGCCAACGGTCAATTCAGATGTGTCCTCTGTGCAGAGCAGTTCAAATCTTCTCCTCGGGAGTCGCTATGGTTCGCAAGCTTGCCATCGCAGCGCTGCTGTTGGCACCCGCAATTCAGCTGACTGCGCAAACCCCAACCACCGATGAACCAGGCGTCCGCCAGTTCATTGAGCGCTGGAATACCGCCTACACAACTCTGAATGCAAAAGATCTTGCCGCTTTGGAAACACCGGACTACGAGATGATCGACCGGTTTGGACACTGGATCAAAAGCGATGGTCCGCAGTTCAACGAAAACCTGTGGCATTTGACATTCACTGAAATCTTATCGCGGCAAACCGGGACCGCCGCGGCAGATCGAGAGCATTCGCTTCCTCGCGCCGAATATCGCCATCGTGCAGGCCCGCGCCAATCACCCTGACGGAGTTGCCCTCGACGACGGATCGAAGATTCCACCGTTCTGGGAGATCAACACCTACACTCTGATAAGAACGGATGCCGGCTGGCGTGTAATCCTGCTGAACATCCACAACCAAATCGAGCCCGGCAGCGAGGGTCCGGGCCAGAAGCTGCCGAACTTTTCAAGTCAGCCGAAATAGCACGCCCGCGAATCTCTTTGACCAGGGAGGAAAAATCTACGCCGGGGCCGTCGTCCCTTCCTGAAGCGTCTATTCAGCTTCGTGGCCGTCTCAATAGGTATGCAGGCGTGCAATACGCCCCATCTTCACGATGCTTCCAGTGATATGGCTCCACCTCTGGTGTGAGGCAAATCACATTTCAGAAGCCTAGAATGATTGAGAATAAGGTCGTTACAGCGGGTTTCCAGCTGCTGCAGGGCGAAGCGACAAGGCCAAGTGGCTTTTTCCTTAAGGAAAAGCCACCTTGCACCTTACTTAAAACGCCACACGCTTAGCTGGAAAACTGCTCTAGATTCCCCTAAGGCATTAGTCCTCAGTGCGAGAATCAGTGATGGAGCTCTGATGGCAACGTTTGGAAGTCTCTCTCTTCTCATCGCTTTAGCGCTGGCAGCGTATAACTTGTTTGCCGGCGGAGTGGCGCTGAGGCTGCTGGCAACCGGCCAGCCCGCACCCATTGCGCCGGAACGGCTGGCTGATACGGCTCGCCGCGCCGGAATTGCAGTGTTCGTAGCGGTGACCGCAGCGGCAATTGCTCTCGTTTGGTCGGTATTCACCAACGATTTTTCGATCACCTACATCATGGAGCACTCCAACCGGGCGCTTCCTGCTGCGTACAAGTTCGCGGCCCTGTGGAGCGGCCAGGAGGGTTCCCTCCTGCTGTGGTGCTGGCTTTTGGCCACCTATGGGTTCGTGCTGCGCCTCCGCCATAAGACAGACGTCAAGCTCTATGCCTATGCCGGAACGATCATGTCGGGCATTCAGGTGTTTTTCCTGGCGGTCGTCAACTTCGCGGCGCCTCCGTTTGCACTACTAAGGGGCTCGATTCCAGCCGACGGCAACGGCCTCAATCCCCTGCTGCAATATCCCGAGATGGTGATTCACCCGCCGATGCTTTACCTCGGCTACGTGGGATTCTCTGTTCCGTTTGCCTTTGCTCTCGGCGCCTTGATGATGCGCTACCCTGGCGAAAAATGGATCAAGATTACCCGCGTCTGGACCCTCGTGACATGGCTGTTTCTTACCGGCGGCATCTTCCTCGGCATGCATTGGGCATACGCCGTGCTGGGCTGGGGCGGCTACTGGGGATGGGATCCGGTTGAGAATGCAAGCTTCATGCCCTGGCTCACGGGCACAGCCTTTTTGCACTCGGTGATGATGCAGGAGAAGAAAGGGATGATGAAGAGCTGGAACGTCTGGCTCATCTTCTCCACCTTCCTGCTCACACTGCTTGGCACCCTGCTCACGCGCGCGGGACTTGTGAGTTCCGTGCACGCATTCGCCCAGTCGTCGATCGGCACATGGTTCATGGTCTTCATGGGCATCGTGCTCGCAGTTTGCATCTTCACTTACATTTTGCAGCGCGATCATCTCAAGGCCGATCACCACCTCGAATCGCTCGTCAGCCGCGAGTCAAGCTTCCTGTTCAACAATCTCGTTCTTCTCGTGGCCTGCTTCGTTATCCTTTGGGGCACGCTGTTCCCCATCCTGAGCGAATATGTCGAGGGCAGCAAAGTTACGGTAGGCGCTCCCTTCTATAACCGTGTAGCGATTCCTATCGGCCTGTTCCTGTTATTCCTCACTGGTGTTGGACCTCTCCTCCCATGGAGATCCACTTCTCTCCGCGCTGTTCGTCGCAACTTCATCTTGCCCACGATTGCTCTGTGGGGCATGGTGATTGTCTGCTTCGCAGCCGGCGTCCGCCCATGGAAAGATGGCGCCTTCGAGCCGGGCAATTTCTACGCATTGGTTGCCTTTGCCCTGTCAGCCGCGGTAATGGCAGCCATCCTGTCTGAGTTCTTCCGCGGAGCAGGCGTGATCGCTCGGCAGTCCGGCAAAAACCTCGCTACTTCCATGTACCTGCTCACCCGCCGCAACACGCGACGCTACGGCGGATATATCGTCCACATCGCCGTGGTCATCGTGGTTATCGGCCTCGCGGGCGCGGCTTTCAATCGCAATACCGAACAGGAACTGGCTCTGCACGACAAAATGAGTGTCGGCCCCTACACACTGGAGTGCGTCGGGTTCACTCAGGACTCCAACGCAAACTACAACTCCGACTACGCATTGCTCGATGTCTACCGGAACGGCAAAAAGCAGTTCCAGATGGCGCCTGAAAAGCGCGTCTACCTTGCCAGCCAGCAGCCGCAGACCATGGTCGCGGTTCATTCCGTGCCAAGCTGGGATCTTTATGTGGTGTTTGAAGGCACAAATCCAGACACGGGCCAGCCCATCATCAAGGCGTTCCTGAATCCCCTCGTCAGCTGGATTTGGGCAGGCGTTGCGCTGATGGTGTTGGGCACATTCGTGGCGCTGATTCCAAGCCTGAAGCCGGCTGCAGCTTCGCCGCGAGTTCCAACGGCACGACCTGAGCATGCCGACGCTGTACTGAAGGGTGGCGACTGAGATGCCAACTCCGATAAATTTCACGTTCTGTAAAAGAGCACTGCAAGCTGGAACGCTCGCTGTCGCGGTTTGTTTTTCCCTGGGAGCGAGTGACGCTGGTGCGCGCTACGACAAGCTTAACCACCAGATGATGTGCAGTTGCGGCTGCGGACAGGTGCTTGGCGAGTGCAACCACGTGGGCTGTCCGGATTCGCCAGTACAGCTCGCAGAGTTGCGCACGGCCATTAACGCGGGCATGAATGACCAGCAGGTTCTCGACAGCTTCACCGCGAAGTATGGCGCCACGGTGCTCGCTGCCCCCAGAACACACGGATTTGACCTGGTGGCGTGGATCGCTCCGTTTGCCGTATTGGCTGCGGCTCTCTTCGGCACCGTTTTGCTGGTGCGGCACTGGTCCGTGGGCAAAAAGGAAGTTGCACAAGCGGCAAGTACACCGGAGATGGATGCAATTCATGATCGCATTCGTCGTGAAACCGGCAGCGAAGGAGGTTACTGAGCTATGAGCGAAACTCTCGGATTGGCGCTAGGATGCCTGATGGGCATGGTGCTTTTTCTCTATACCTTCTGGCCAGAGAATGCATTTGCGAGTCAACGGCAGAAAACACGGCTTGACTATCTCGAGGAACGCAAGGAACAGGCGTACGAAAATCTGCGCGACTTGAATTTCGAATTTCGCGCCGGAAAATATCCTGAAGAAGATTTTCAGGCACAGCGTGCACAACTCGAAAATGAAGCTGCAGAGTTGCTGGCAGAGATGGAACACCTGGAACGACAATCGTAGAAACAAAAGATAAGGACTACCGGAAAATCATGAAGATGAAGACTTTTCTGCATGCAGTACTTGCAAGCTTTCTTTTTGCCGGCACTCTCGCGCAGGCCGCACAGTTGACAGGCATTGTCACCAACAAGACCACAGGCAAGCCCGCGACCGGGGATGCCGTTGTGCTCGTCGAGCCCATGACTGGCATGACTGAAGTCGCGCATACCACCGTTGACAGCAGCGGACACTACTCGATCACTCGCCCGTCCAATGCACCGGCACTCATAAAAGTGACTCATCAGGGCGCTGACTTTTTTGCGGATGCACCGCAAAGTGGCGCCGTCCGGGACATCTCCGTTTACGACGTAGCACCCAAAGTCGACGGCGTCTTCACTGAAGCCGACGTTCTGGAACTCGAAGTCGCCAATGGCCAGTTGCACGTGATCGAGCGCTACTTCGTGCACAACACCAGCATGCCGCCGCGCACGCAGTGGAGTCCGAAGAGCTTCGAGATCGTATTGCCCGAAGAAGCAATCGTGGAGTCGGCACAGGGACAACGGCCGAGCACCACCAGCCTGCCCACGACTCTGAAATTGCAGCCGAACGGCGCAAAGGGCCACTACGCATTCAACTTCCCCATCCAGCCCGACGAAGGCGATAAAGACACGCAATTCAACATCATCTATTCGATTCCATATAGCGGATCTTTCACGTTTCGTCCCCAGGTGTCGCTGCCCACACAAAGCGTCGGCGTACTCCTGCCGAAGAGCATGACCTTCGCAGCAGGGGCAGGCTCTGTATTCACGCCCATCAATCAGGATCCCAACATCCAGACACTTGTCGCGAAGAATGCAGCGCCGGGCAAGGCATTGGAGTTCACAGTGTCAGGCACCGGTTCAATGCCGCGTGAAGAACAGGGCGCGGGCGGCCAGCAAGCCGCTGCTCCCGGAGGCGGACAGCCCGGCGGCGGCATCGGCGAACCCATCAATACACCCGATCCGCTCAGCAAATACAAGTGGTGGATTCTTAGCGGACTGGCGCTGATCTTCGTGTCAGCTGCAGCCTTCCTGCTCCGCAAACCCGCTGGAGCGCCGGGTGTGCCCATCGCGCACGTGTCAAACCCAGGTGTGGCATCGCCGGGATATTCAGGCTCGACAGCAGCTTTTACGGCTTCGAAAAACGGCGCTCTGCTGAGTGTCTTGAAAGAAGAGCTGTTTACACTGGAGAGCGAAAAGCTGACCGGCGCCGTATCTCCGGCCGAATACGCTGAAACCAAGGCAGCACTGGAGACAGTGTTGAAGCGTGCCTTGAAACAAAAATCCTGATCCCTGCTTCAAGAAAACAATGGCGCTCGCGGCAATGTTCTGCGAGCGCCACTGTTTCTAGTTCCCTGGACCCTATTCCCTATTCTCTATTCCCTGCCCTTCCCCCGGCTTGTATTCTTCCCAAATGAAGACCCTGCTTCGCACGCTACTTTTTCTAGCACTCATTGTTTGGATTGGCGCGGAGATTTTTTTCCCTGTAGTTGCGGCTGTCACCTTTGGTTCTTTACCGGGCTCAACCCACACCGCCGGCACCATCGTCGGCGAATTGTTGCGCATACTCCACGGCATGGGAATCGTTTGCGGGCTTGTCCTCCTGGCGCTATTAGCGCTTGCTCCTGCATGGAATATCTATAAGCCGCGATCGGTGCTTGCGCCAATGGTGCTCCTTGTCTTGATGCTGACCTGCACAGCGTATTCGCAGTACGGAATCATTCCGGCAATGGAGCGCGATCGCGCCGCGGCTGGTGGCGCCATCGACACTGCCGACAGCACCAATCCCACGACAGTGCACTTCAACATGCTGCACAATCGCAGCGAACACGTCGAAGAAGCAATCCTGCTCTTTGGCATTGCAACCGTGGTGCTGATAGCGAGAGCAGAGTCAACCCGCGCGTAGGAGTTCAGCATGGGACGCGAAGCGCAGTGTGCCTGTATCTGGAATGGCGAGAAGAGCAAAGTCAAGGCGCTTCTCGAACCACCCGAGCTGATCCTGCGCGGTGAGATCCGTCGGAGAGTTCCTTTCTCAAAAATGAAAAGCATCAAAGCCGACGGCGATCTCCTGCATTTCAAATTTGCGAGCGATTCTGTCGCGCTGGAACTTGGCAGCACGATGGCAGCGAAATGGGCCGATGCGCTGCTCAAGCCACCACCATCTCTGGCAAAGAAACTTGGCATCACGCCCGAGACGACCGTCCGAACGATCGGCCCGATGGATGATCCCGCGCTCAAAAAAGCACTCGAAGATGCGAAGAACATCTCACAGCGTAAAGGCGAGTTGATCCTTGCGCGCATCGATACTCCGGCCGATTTACACGCAGCGCTCGTCGAAGCGGCAGATCAACTTAAGGCCGGAGTGCCCATCTGGTTCATCTATCGCAAAGGCCCCGGTCACCCCCTCAACGAGAATTATGTGCGCGATATAGCTTTGACGACGGGAATCGTAGACACAAAGGTTGCATCCGTTTCAGCCGAATTCTCGGCTCTGCGATTTGTGAAGCGCCGCACCTGACCCGTTTGTCCAACTCACCACTGTTTGTCACGACTTGTCACTGCATTCTTTCCCGGCTGGTGCTATGCTCACTCGCCAAAGGAAGAACTCAATGCCATCCACAACTGAAGCGGCCGTCGAAGTGTGCGAAGAACCAAATGCACAGGCAGCGATTGAAGACCGTGCCGCCGCTGGCCGCATTTCGTATGCTGGCCCGCTCATCGTTATGCTCGCTCGACCTCTACTGATGATTGTGGCGCAGGGTCTCACGGCACTGATTCTCACCAGCATGCACCGTCCCGATGCCTGGCATGAGGCCGGACACTGGTGGACCGTCTACGGAACGCTGGTCGACATTGGATGTCTTTCCGCGATGTTCTGGTTCACCCGCCGCGAGGGTATTCGGCTCAGCGACCTCTTCGGACCCGTGCGACTCCGCCATGGCAGGGACATTTTTCTGGGACTCGGCTATTTCGCCTTGGTCTTTCCGCTCTTCCTCATCGGCGGTTTTCTTTTCCATAAGCTGTTGTACGGCGCGAACACCGCTGATCCCGGTGCGTACCTGATGCAGCCGCATGCAATGCCGATGTGGGCAGTCGTTTACAGCCTCTCTCTATGGTGGATTATCTGGTCCCCGACGGAAGAGGCCACATACCAGGCGTTTGCACTACCCAGAATGCGTGCGCTCACTGGCCGCACATGGCTCGCCTTCGCTGTCGTCGGGTTCGTATGGGCCTTCCAGCACAGCCTCTTGCCGTGCATCATGGATTGGCGGTACATCCTTTTCCGTACCCTCGCGTTCGCGCCCGGAGCCTTCGCCATGATGGCAATCTACTGGCGCACGCGCAGGTTGGCTCCGTTAATCGTCGCGCACTGGCCAATGGACATCGCAGGAGCGCTGATGATGACCGTTCTGCCCAATCTGAAATAAAGCAAAGGCGGCATGGGAGATTCCGATGTGAAAGATACACTGCACTGCCTCGACTGGATCAGTTCTAAAGTCCCTATTCCCTAGTCCCTACTCCCTGTCCTCGCATCCCTGCTCTTTCCGCTCTTGTATCATCGTAGAGGCCCTGAAGCGCGCAATGTATCGTGCAGGGGCGCCATCGGAAGCACATGAAAACTGGCATTATCGGCCTGCCGCAGGTAGGCAAGACATCGTTATTCAAGATCCTCACCAAGGCCAAGCTTGAAGATCGCGGCTACTCCAATCCGCGCGAGGCGCATATCGGCGTGGCGCGCGTGCCTGACGAGCGTCTCGACAAGCTCTCCGCCCTCTACTCCCCGAAAAAGACTACCCACGCCTCCGTCGAGTTTGTCGACGTTGCCGCCATCGGACAGGAAGCTCTGAAGGAGACGGCCTTCCTAACCAGCCTGCGCAATGTCGACGCCCTGATCCATGTTCTGCGCGCGTTTGAAGACGATTCGATTCCGCACGTTGGCCCCATCGATCCACTGCGCGATGTCAAGAACGTCGAATTCGACCTCATGATCAGCGATCTCACCCAGGTTGAAAAACGCCTCGAGCGCCTCGAAAAGGACCTGAAGAAAGGCCGCACCGGTGAACTGGAACGCGAGCAGGCTTTGCTTCTGCGCTCGAAAGAAGCGCTTGAGAAAGAACAGCCCATTCGCGAACTGGAGATGACGCCGGATGAAAAGAAGCTCATCAAGGGATTCATGTTCCTTTCGCAAAAGCCTGTGCTATATGCAGTTAATATCGGCGAAAGCATGACACTCGGCGACGATCTCGATTCCGCCGTCGCGCGCTACAACCTGACCGAAGTAGCTCAGCGCCCCAATGCTGGAGCAACAGCCATCTGCGGCAAAGTCGAAGCCGAACTCGCGGAAATGGATGAAGCCGAAGCGGCAGAATTCCTCTCCAGCTACGGTCTGCACGAAAGCGGCCTGGTGCGCCTCATCCGCAAGAGCTATGAACTGCTCGGACTCATCAGCTTCTTCACCGCGGGCGAAGACGAATGCCGCGCGTGGACGATTCCGGCGGGCTCAAAGGCTCCTCAAGGCGCCGGTGCCATTCACTCGGATCTGGAACATCACTTCATCCGCGCCGAAACCATCCGGTGGGACAATCTGCTGGCGGCCGGCAGCGAAGCGAACGCACGCGCGCTGGGCACATTGCGTCTTGAGGGCAAAGAGTACGTGGTGCAGGATGGCGATGTAATGCACATCCGCCACAGCGGGTAAGGTAGCAGGTAAGGTAAGCAAGAATGCTCAAACTCTCGGTGGCCCTCGGCGTACTGGCCGCGCTTGCAGACGTCGCTGGCGGTCTGGTCTTGGTGCGCGCCCGCGGCGTGGAGCGCTACCTGCGCTATTTCGTCGCGTTGGGTGCGGGTTTTCTCATGGCAGTCGCGCTGCTTGAGATGACTCCCGAGAGCCTCAAGCTAAGTCCGTCGCTGGGACCGATACTCATCATGATCGGCTACTGCGCTGTGCATCTGCTCGAGCACACCATCAACTCCCATTTCCACTACGGCGAAGAAACGCATCACAACGAATTCGTCTCTGCGCGGACAGGCTACTCCGTGCTGGGCGGCTTAAGCGTGCACGCTCTCTTTGACGGCGTGGCCATCGGTTCGGGCTTCGTGGTGAACAACGCTCTTGGCTGGCTGATTTTCCTGGCTGTATTCCTTCACAAGGCACCAGAGGGATTCACAATGGCGTCCGTGATGCTGGCCAGCGGACGCAGCCGCACCGCGGCATTCTATTCCGCCGTCATGCTCGCGGCCGCAACCATTGCTGGAGTGTTAGTCATAGAACTCGCGCCAGGATTGCTCCCGTATGGCCTGCCGGTTTCAGCCGGGGTGGCGCTTTACGTCGGCGCAAGCGACCTGGTGCCCGAGGTCAATCGCGAGCCCGGCATTCGTATGGCCTTGGTGTTCTTCCTGGGTGTGGTGGGATTCCTTGTGATGCGCTGGACCTTGCCGGCTCTTTAAACATCTCCCGAGAGAAACTCGCTAATCAAAAGTGCTCACGGCAACGGCGCGGCTGAACCCAAATCGGCTACGATAAAGCCGGGCAAGCAGACGCCCGTACTCAAGCGCGACTTTCATATTGGCCTTGCTCGCGCCACGATAGCGTTGCCCGAACGCGAATGGAATTTCGCGAACCGATGAAATGTGCGCGCGCACCAGGATTTCAAGCAGCAACTTGAATCCCGATTGCTGAAACGAAATCCCCTCAAGGCAGTTGCGGCGAATGAAGAAGAAGCCCGACATCGGATCCTTCGCGCGAAGCCCCACGCGCTGAATCGGCCAGGTAGCCCACACGGCAGCAGCAGAGAGCAGTTTGCGGAAGGCGTGCCAGTCGCCCAGGCCGCCGCCCGGAGTGTAACGGCTGCCGATCACCAGGTCGCTGCCCACCGAAACCGCGTTCAGGAGTTGCGGCAGCAGCTCCGGCGGATGCTGTAGATCTGCATCCATCACACCAAGAATGTCTGCGTCGGTATTTTCCCAGCCATGGAGAATGGCCCCCGACAAACCTCGCTGCCCCTTGCGAACGAGAAGGCGAACACGCGGATCCTGCTGCGCAATCGCGGAGACAATCTCCGCGGTACCGTCGCAACTGTCGTCATCCACAATCAGAATCTCGTAATCAAAGTTGAGCGGGTCCAGAACAGCGCGCACGCGATCCAAAAGCACGGGTAGGTTGTCCGCCTCGCAGAGCGTGGGTATGGCGAGCGCCAGCTTCCGCGGGAAGCAGGCGTTCGTCAGCCGCCGCGCCTCGCGCGTTGCTGCCTCGTCGAGCGAAACCGGACTCGAGCTGATGGATGCTGATGACATGCCGTGAATGTCTTTGGAGTATAGACGGACCGCGCTACGAATGTGTACTCAAACCAAGGGACTTTATCGAATTCAGTGGTTCTACGGTAACAATTCTCGACCACTTATGTGCGGAAATAGACGATTTTCGCTATAAACTGCACGCCGATCTCAATTATAGTCAGCTAAGCGCCCTTTAGATTCGTCCAACTCTATACGCACGGCCCTTTCGCGACATATTCTCGCATCAGTGCCCGAAAAGGGCATACAGTTTGCTCAAGGGTTGAAATCTTCCCCGACCCTTTGACGTTGAGGGTCATGTTCCGCCCGGGTATGGGAAATTTCAATCAGATTGTATGAGCTGAATCATTTGGAAAACGGTCGCAAGCGCAACATAATCCTGATCCTCGCCTTCTCACTTTTGGCGATGGCGACGATGGGCTACCATCCCGGAATTGAAGATGATGGCGTGTATCTGACCGCCATCAAAAGTGACTTGAATCCGGCACTCTATCCGCACGATTCGGCCTTCTTCCGGGTCCAGTTGCAGGCGACCCTTTTCGACAAGTGGGTTGCAGATTTCATCAGCTTCACCCACATTCCCGTCTCGGTCACGGAATTGTTGTTCCAGTTCATCTCGATTCTCCTCATCATTGCGGGTTCCTGGAGCATTGCGCGAGTTCTCTTTGAGGAGGAACGAGCGAGATGGGCCGGCGTGGCCCTTACTGCGGCAATGATGACTCTGCCGGTTGCGGGAACTGCGCTTTACCTTGCCGACCAGCATCTTCATCCTCGCAATGTTGCAACCGCGTTCGTACTGGTGGCGGTCTCCCGCATTCTTGCCGGCAAACGCTGGCAAGCGGTCCCTCTGCTTCTGCTTTCATTTGTGCTCCATCCCATCATGGCAGCGCTGGGCATCTCTTTCTGCTTCTTCCTGACCATGGCGATGTTGGACCCGGTCCACGTATGGCTGCGCTCGCTGCGCGATTCACTCGCCGCAGTAGTGCCGCTGGGCTGGATACTGGAATCTCCCACGCCCGTCTGGCACCGCGCCCTGCAAACCCGCGGCTACTACTTCCTCTATAGCTGGACGTGGTATGAGTGGCTCGGAGCGATTGGCCCGCTCGTCCTGTTCTGGCTGTTATGGCGCGTCGCCCTCAAACACAAAGAGACAATGCTGGCGCGCTTCAGCCTCGCCATCTTCTCTTATGGCGTTTTTCAGCAGGCCGTGGCGATGATCGTACTGAAGTCTCCCGCGCTGGTGCGGCTCACGCCCATGCAGCCGATGCGATTTCTGCACCTCATCTATTGCTTCATGGCGCTGATCGGCGGATGTCTGTTGGGCAAGTATTTGCTCAAGTCGAATACCCTGCGCTGGGCGGCTTTCCTCACCATCATCAATGTTGGCATGTTCGCTTCGCAACGCGCTCTTTACGGCAGCAGCCAGCATCTCGAGTTGCCGGGGATGCAGTCGAGTAATCCGTGGCTCCAGTCGTTTGCGTGGATCCGCATGAATACCCCCACCGACGCCTACTTTGCGATGGATCCCAACTACCTCGCGGCGCCGGGCGAGGATTATCACGGCTTTCGAGCACTTGCGGAACGCAGCCAACTTGCCGACATGGTCAAAGACACCTCCGTTGTGACCCAGGTGCCCGAACTCGGTCCGGCATGGGAGCGGCAGGTTGACGCCACCGCCGGCTGGCAGAATTTCAAGCTCGCCGACTTTCAGCGATTGAAGAATGATTTCGGCGTTGACTGGGTAATCGTCTCGCTTCCCCAACCTGCAGGGCTGGCCTGCGAGTGGCACAACGCCTCGCTTGCCGTCTGCCGCATCCCCTGAAGCCCCCGCAAAATCAACAGGTAAACCTCGCGGCGGTTTTGCGCCTTGAGGGTCAGTGCGACAAAATGAAAGTGTGGTTTTCTCCGGCATTGGAGCCGGAAAGATGCTGAACCTAACGCAGCGATTGATTCTCGGCTGTGTCGTGATCGCAGCCCTGGGCGTGGCCCTGGTGGCCGCCACCCATCGCGCATTGGTTGCCGCCGGCGAAATGCGCCTCGCAATCGCTCTGCTCGTCTCCCTCATCCTGGTTGAAGTAGCAACCGTCATGCTCGTGCTGCATCCCATCCGGATGGTGGCTAACGATGCCCGCAAGATTGCAAGCGGCAACCTCGAGCATCGCGTGGAGTGGGGGGGGCGCGACAGCTTCGGTGTAATTACGGCAGAAATGAATCGCATCGCCGTGCGCCTCCGCGAACTTCGCGAAAGCGAGGCAGGCCGGCGGCAAATGGAATTTCAACTCTCCGATGCCGTCCTGCAGTCCATCTTCGAGCCCATCATCGTCACCGACGCCAAGGGCCACATCCTCAAGCTCAACCAGGCTGCCGCCGACGTACTCGGCGAAGCGGCGAACGATCGTCTGGCGCTCACCAATACACCCGGTGGCGACAAGATTCTGAGCGCGATTCGTGATGCCATCGCCATGCAGAAGCCCATTGCAGTCGAGGGCGAGGCAGCTATGCTCCCCATGCGGATTGGCAAGCAGTCGCGAAGCTATCGTCTCCGCACCATGCCAATGCGCGACTCCGAAGGGCGCCTGCTGGGAACTGTAACCACGCTTGAAGACATTACCGCACTGCAGGACACCGATCGCTTCAAGACGCAGTTCATCTCGGTCGCCAGCAAAAAACTGCGTGATCCGCTGATTCAACTGCGCCGCGGCATTTACGCGCTTCAACAAGGATTCGGAGGAGAGTTGCTGCCCCTGCAAACGGACCTCGTGGTGGAGGCAAGCAACGAAGCCGAAAAGCTGAGCGATCTGATGTCTGACCTGATTGAAGTGGCCGAACTCGACACCGGCAAGCGCGAGTTGAAGCTCGAACGCCTCCGGCCTCTTCCCCTCCTCGATGACGCGCGCAACCGCTACGTCGATGAAGCGGCAGCAAAAGAAGTGCGCATCGAAGTCAACGCCTTCGCTGACCTTTCTTTCGTGATGGCCGATCGCCGCGCGGTCCGCTCCATTCTCGACAACCTGGTCGCCAATGCTCTTCGATACACACCACCCGACGGTGAGATTCTGCTCACGGCCGAAGAACTCAAGGACTACGTGCAATTCAAAGTGCGCGACAGCGGGCGCGGCATTGAAGCCGAGCGTCTGAGCACCATCTTCGATCGCTTCAATCCCTTTTCCGAAAGCGGCACTGGTATGGGCCTTGCGCTGGTGAGGCGTCTCGTCGAATCGCTCGGCGGCCAGATCGCCGTCGAGAGCCGCCTCGGACATGGCACAACCTTTCGCTTCACATTGCCCGTGGCCGTGGCCGAAGCCATTCCGCACCCGGTCGAGGTGGGCTGATGGCTGAAATTCAACTCGAACGCCAGCAGGAACCCGCCCGCCTGCGCATTTATCTGGGCGCCGCACCCGGCGTAGGCAAAACCTACCACATGCTCAACGATGCCCTGCTCAAACGCAAACAGGGCGTTGACGTGGCGATCGGTCTGGTCGAGACGCACGGGCGTCAGGACACCGCCGACCAGATCCGCGATCTCGAAATCGTACCGCTGCGTGTAATTCCTTATCGCGGAGTCGACTTGAAGGAGATGGATGTCGACGCAGTTCTCGCCCGCCATCCGCAGATCGCAATCGTTGACGAGCTTGCACACACCAATGTGCCCGGCAGCAAAAACCGCAAGCGCTACGAAGATGTACTGGAACTACTCGACGCCGGCATCGACGTTTGGACCGCGGTCAATATTCAGCATCTCGAAACCCTGAACGACGCGGTCAATCGCTCGGCGAACGTTGTCATTCGCGAAACCGTTCCCGACAGCTTCTTCAAGCGCGCCGACGAAGTCATCAACGTAGACCTCACCGTAGAGGAACTGCGGTCTCGCCTGCGTGAGGGCAAGATCTATGCGCCGGAAAAGGTGGAGCAATCGCTCGCCAACTTCTTCCGCAAGGGCAATCTGAACCTTCTCCGAGAACTCGCGCTACGCGCCACGGCCGAGCAGGTAAGCAAGCGCGCCTCCGACTACCGTCGCACACAGGGCCTCGAACAGGCGCCAATTCCCGACAAGGTGATGGTCTGCCTCAGCACGCGTCCAGGAACCGAGCGGCTCATCCGCGTTGGTGCGCGTGTTGCCGGCCGCTTGGCAACCAACTGGTACGCCGTCTACGTAAACCGGCCCGATGAAGACAAGGGCCACGGAGACCCCGAAGCATTTCAGCGGATCGAAGAGTATCGCCGCATGGCCAAGGACCTTGGCGCACAGGTCGTCACTCTCAATGAAAAGAACGTCGCCGATGCGCTGATCCGCTTTGCGCAACAGGAAAGCATCTCGCACGTCATCTTCGGACAACCCGTGCGCTCGCGCCTCGACATCCTTCTCCGCGGCTCTGTACTCAATCGCTTCCTCGCCGAAGTGCGCGACGTCACCGTGCAGGTCGTCCCGATGCAGAAGCCGCTCCGCCGCTGACAACCGGCCAGAGCAGAAAACACGCGCAGCACCTACTCGCTGAACACCCGCACCCGGGTCTTGTTGCCGTCCTTGCCGTCCACATCAACGGTCAAATCTTCGAGGTGGTCGATCAGTTCCTCAAGATTCTCCGGCTTGATTTGAGACAGCGTTAACGGCACACCATGGCTGCTGAGCGCCTGGTCGAGCTGGTTGTGAGCCTGTTGCGGAATCAGAGCCGCAAGCCGCACCCCGGCGCGCAACAACTGCAAGGGCACGCGAACATTCACCGTCGTTGGTCCCTTCAATCCAGTCATCTCTTCATCCGCATCCACCAGAACGCGCAAATATTTGGCACGCGTTCTCGCGCTCCCGGACTGCGAACCGCTCCCCGTGGAATTCGCCGCGCCGCCCGACGGGTCGTGTGGTGTCAGGATCGAGCGCAGCCAGCAGCCGCTCGGCTTCGTCCGCGGTGATTTTTCCCGCAGCCAGCATTTCCAAAATCTGTCGTCTGTTCTCGTTCATAGCAATCCTCCCACCAGATCCGTTATCGGCGAGAACGCGCCTCGCACGCCCTCAGCCAGCGCAGAAATCTGCGCGTTGAACAAATGCATGAGCGTCGGAAAAAACTCACGCAGGTGAATTTGTGTCAGCCACGCAAACGCCAGGCTCAAAGCGAGAATCCACACCGTCTCGCGGCTGTCGTTCCAAGCAACCAGCAGGCGTTCCGCTTCTGATGCCGTGATGCGCCCCGTGGCGACAAGCGAAAGAATGGCTCGACGATCCGTGTCCATAAGCACCTCTACAAAATCCGAACCAGGACGTGGTTGCCCTCGGTTGTTACGCGCACCTCCGTGCCCGGCAGGCTGCACACCAGCGTCCAAAACGACGCGATCGAACGCCAGAAAGGCACGCGCGCCAGCAGACACGCAATCAGCAGCGCCAGCAGGATGAACGGCGCCAGCAGAATCGCCGGAATCCAAAGCAGAAATAGCGGGAGCCAAAGCCTGAAGTTCGGCCCATGCGGATAATTCATATGAACGATAGCGATGTTCGGTGTCACTTGATGGCCTCCAGTTCGCTGATTGCCTCAGCAGCAGTAATTTCGCCGTTCTTCAGCCGCTCCAGAACGTCTGAGCGCGACGGCGAAGGGTTTGTATCGATGAACTGCAGCAATCCGGAGATACGATTCAACCGCGCCTTGATGGTCGGGTAACTCACCCCGAAAATCTGCTCCATCTCCTTGATCGAGCCGTGGGAGCGCAAAAAAGCCGTCACAAAGACCTGGTCCTCAAGGCTTAGCCGAGCCAGTTCCGGCAGCGTAAAGGAGCCTTCGATGGCGATCCCCTTCTCCGGAACCCTGACCCGCTCGATCACCAGCGGCGCCCCTTGCGTCATGCGCAGCAGGTCCTGCCAGTCAGAAGCAGCTTTTGGATCGTTGGCCATCAGGCAAGTCCCTCGTTTCTTATTACGAGAGTGATTATGATTCAGTTTGTGAATTATTACAAGTGTATTTATTAAATTTATTAATTTTCCCAACAAAGATGCCTGCCTCGTCGCTTAAAGCAGCCCAAAACCTTCGGACTCCACACACCAGACCAGTCAGAAATGCAGCAGGAACGCCTCTGTGTTAATTTTGAATGAGCGGCTTGCCGGGAAGTAGAAGTGGTTTTCCCTCCCGATTGTGCCGGCAGAGAGCCCGTAGCTCAGTTGGTAGAGCAACGCCCTTTTAAGGCGTGGGTCCTGGGTTCGAGTCCCAGCGGGCTCACCATTTACTTTGATGGATTTAGCCCTTTCCCGGGCCAGCGTCCCCGCCCACCTGAATACTCTCCTAAGTCACAAAATCTGACCCGCCTTCCGGTCGCCCAGCTGAACTGGCATTTCTGACAGTGTTAAACCCTCTCTTGTTCGAATATCTTCATCTCGCAGCCCTAAATGCTTTACGTAAATAGCTCAAGAGAGCACAGAACTGGAAACCTCCAGGCATGGGCCGCGCAATTTTGAACCGCCGCAAGGCTGGATCTGACGATCACTTGTCCGATCCCAAAGTGGAGAGACAGATGAATTCACGAATGGGAATGCAACGCATTGGAGCCGCACTATTCTGCTCCTTGTTCGCGCTGACAACCGCCGCGGTCGCGCAAGACACGGCCGCACAGCAGAGCCAGCAGATTCCAGCGTCCGCTTTGACCACAAAGACCGTCGAAGCCGTCGGCTACCTGGTTGGAAGCGGCGGCACAAAGGTCAACATGGTAGGCACCGACTTGATGCCCAACGCAACCGGCGATGTCAAAGTCGAGATCAAATCGAAAGCTGACCGGGCGAGTGTCAACCTCTCCGTCAAGGGCCTTCAACCGGCCCAGACCGTTGGCACTGAATTTCTGACCTACGTTCTTTGGATCGTTACTCCCGAAGGCAGAACAGGAAACTTGGGAGAAGTTCTTCTCAACAAGAACGGAGAGGGAAAGCTCAACGCAACCACACCGGCCCAGGCATTTTCCTTGATCGTTACGGCCGAACCCTACTTTGCGGTCCGGGTTCCCAGCGAAATGGTCGTCCTGCAAAGTGTGCCGAACAAGAAGACAGAAGGAAAGATTTTTCCCGTCTCTGAGTACAAGCTCATGAAACGAGCTCAATACCAGAAGATGGGAAATCCACTCTCATTGACTCTCGACCCCAAAACCCCGCTGTCAGTTTATGAAGCTCGTAACTCCGTCGAAGTGGCGAAGGACCACGGGGCAGATAAGTTCGCGCCGGAAGTCTACTCCAAGGCGGCAGGAAGCCTTGAGCAGATGGAATACGCGATTAAGAACAAGTCCGGCAACGACGTCGTAATCGCATCTGCGCGCCAGACTGTGCAGTTCGCTGAAGATGCCCGCGCCCTCTCCGTCGAGCGCCAGGATCAAGCGCGAATCGTAAAGGAACGCGAAGACGCAGCGGCAAAGGCCAAGGCTGAAGCAGAGGCAAAGGCCGCAACTGAAGCTGCTGAAGCCAGGGCAAAAGCAGATGCAGCCGCCGCAGAAGCAAAGCATGAGGCCGATGAAGCCGCTGCCGCAGCCAAGGCCAAGGCAGATGCTGAAATCGCCGCCCAGGCTGCCGCCAAAGACAAGGCAGAGTTGGAGAAACAACAACTGCGCGCCCGCCTTCTCGCGCAGTTCAATAAAGTCCTTCCGACAACAGACACCTCCCGTGGTCTCGTCGTGAACATGGGAGATGTTCTCTTCTCCACCGGGAAGTCAGACCTTAGCTCGGCAGCACAGGTAGCCCTCGCCCGGCTGTCCGGAATTGTTCTCAACTACCCATCCCTGCAACTCGCTATCGGTGGGTACACCGACTCTACCGGAAGTGCTGATTTCAATCAGAAGCTCTCCGAGCAGCGCGCCCAGGGAGTGCTCAATTTCCTCGTTACCCAGGGCCTTGACGCAGGCAAGCTAACGGCACAAGGTTATGGCCCAAGCAACCCGGTAGCCGACAACGACACGGCAAAAGGTCGCCAGGCAAACCGGCGCGTTGAAATCGTTATCTCCGGCAGCGTTATCGGAACGCAGATCGGCGCTGCTCAGGCAGGCGCAGCTAACTAAAACACAACCCGGACTCCCGCCCGCCACGATGCGATCACCAAAGCGAGGATGCCCTCCCCCAGGGGCATCCTCGTTTCATCTTCGCCATATCGTACAAAGATGCGAATAATCTCACCCGTTTGTGTCTTTTCCAGCCATCGGACCTGACAACCTCGGCCTTCCTTCGCGGAGATGCTCTGGACCCGAATCCCACCATACAAAACCGGCCAAGGGCTTCTTTAGCAGATCGGCTACAGCGCGACACCTTGGCTGCTGTTTGCCCCCGGGGCGCATCCAACCTCCTTAAAGGGGTGCGTTCGAGCTCTGGCACGCCCAAAATCAATTTCCGGCATCTTTTGCCGCGCCGGCGAAAGATCGGAAAAGCATTTTGCGAAGAGCTGATGATGCAAAACCTCTACTCAGTTAAACCGGGGGCCCCCTTGACCGACGTGCCAGATAACATCAGCATCGATCCACACATCCTCATTGAGATCATTCGCCTGCAGACCGATATTGCTAAGCAGGGTCTCGACCTTTCGGGCGTTGTGCAGGCAGTGGTGGAACGAATCCCTTCGTTCACCAACGCCGAAGGCGCAATCGTGGAGTACATCGAAGGCGAGGAGATGGTGTATCGCGGAGCCAGCGGCTTCGCCAGTCCCCTGCTAGACACGCGCACCAAACGCGAAGCAAGCCTTTCCGGATTGTGCGTCAGGCTCGGTCAGGTGTTGGTCTCAGATGATGTTGTTCTCGACCCTCGCGTCGACGCCGGGCCATTCCAGGAGATCGGCATTCGTTCCATGGTCGTCGCTCCGCTAAAACATGAGGGTTCGACTGTCGGAGTTTTGAAGATCGTTTCGACCGTCACCCACGCTTTTACCTCTCGCGATGTACGCGTACTCGAGCTCATGAGCGAACTGATTGCGGCATCAATGTTTCACGCAGCTCGCAATGAGACGAATGCGCTTTACCACCTCGCAACCCACGATTCCCTCACCGGCCTCGCCAATCGCAACCTGTTCTTTGACCGGCTGCGCAGGCGGATCTCGCCCGGGCGCCGACAAATCGAACCACTTGGCATTCTGGTCATCGATATGGATGCCCTGAAACTGGTCAACGATACCTATGGCCACCGCGCCGGCGACGCTGCGATTCGCGAAATCGCGCAGCGCATCAGCCGCATGCCCAGAAAGTCAGACCTTGTGGCGCGACTCGGAGGCGACGAGTTCGGCGTCATCCTGGCCGAGATCTCTGACCGTAATGATTTGCTCAGCATCGTAGAGCGTCTCTCCCAGGAAACCAATCAGCCGTTCCGCTTCGAAGATCACACGATGGATTTGACCGCCAGCATCGGCCATGCACGATTTCCAGAGGACGGTGACGATGTCGATGCGCTGGTTGAAGCAGCAGACCGCTCCATGTATCAGATGAAGCGCGCGCGCTCGGTGCGGTCAACACAGCCAGAACTGACAGAGAAGCACGTCTTCTAAACGCGCACCGCAAACCAGCAAGCTTCACCTACCGCTATTCTCGCGGCCAGAAGTGCTCTTCCGAACATCCGCGCAGCCGCTCTGCGGCGCTCTCCGGCGTAATGTCGCGTTGCGGCATCCCCAGCATTTCAAACCCCACCATAAACTTCCGCACCGTTGCCGAGCGCAGCAGCGGCGGATAAAAATGCGCGTGAAAGTGCCATTCCGGATAGCTCTCTCCATCCGTCGGCGTCTGATGAAACCCCATCGTGTAGGGAAAGCTCGTTTCAAAGAGGTTGTCGTAACGCGTAGTCAGCCGCTTCAATGCGTCAGCCAATGCGTCCCGCTCTTCCCCACTCAATTCCGGCATCGCACCCAGGTGTCTGCGTGGAAGCAGCAATACCTCGAACGGCCACACCGCCCACCATGGCACCAGTGCGACGAAATGCTCATTGGCAAATACAACGCGTTCGCCGGCGGCAAGTTCCGTTGCAACGTAATCGCACAGCAGACAGTGACCCGTCTCGGCTAAATGCTTTCGTTGCGCGGTCGTCTCGGCGGCAGGCTCGTCCGGCACAAATCCGGTTGACCAGATCTGTCCATGAGGATGCGGATTACTAGCTCCCATCATCGCGCCCCGATTTTCAAAAATCTGCACGTATTGGATCCAGTCGATAGCGCCCAACTCCTCATACTGTTGCGTCCATGCGTCAACCACGCGACGAATCTCCGCCCGCGTCATTCGCGCGAGTGTGAGGCTGTGATCAGGATGAAAGCACACCACTCTGCACAAACCCCGCGCTGATTCCGCAACAAGCAGCGGTGATGCCGGAGCATCGGTTTGTGCAGGAAGATCCGGCAGCAACGCAGCGTAATCGTTTACAAACGTGAAAATGGAATCGTACTGGGGGTTCGCCTCTCCGCCTGCACGCTGATTGCCGGGGCACAAATAGCACGCAGGATCATATGTCACTGCCGAAGGAGCCGCCTTCTGCGCCACCTCGCCCTGCCACGGCCGTTGCGTCCGGTGCGGAGAAACCATCACCCACGCCTGGCGCAAAGGATTCCAACGGCGGTGCGGATACTGCCACTTTCCTTGCATGCATTCTCCCGCAGCCATTGTAAAAGGCGAGCCCGAACAGCCAGTCTCGAACTAGCCGTGTACGGGAAACACCGCGCGCAGCTTGCAGTCCCGCAGATAAATCCCGGCCCAGACAATAATCCCAAATATGACTGGAAACACCGTCTCAAACGTGGAACTGCCCGCGCGCATCTGGATAGCAACCGCTCCGCCAAGGAACCCAGTCAGCAGCACCGCACCCAGCACCGCGGTGCGCGGAATCGCATAGATGATCGTGCTGACAACAAGCAGAACGCCGACGCTCATTCCCTGAGAAACAGGAATGCCCAGCCGCGCGAATGCTTCCACGACATACGACGGCATGGTGAACTTGCCGAATGCGTCGAACAGCAGAAAGAGAATAGCGATTCCCGAGAGCACGCGCCCGGTCCACATCATTCCTTTTTGCGAAGTTTTGATTTTTGACGACGGCTGTTCCGTCATCGCTTCATTACTGCTTGTCGCGTTCGACATGAGATGACCTCCGGTCGGGTTACTGGCTTACTCGGCTCTGGCTCTGTCGCTGCATGCGGCTTTCGCCGGGGAAGTATCAGCAACAGACCGTCGAGGTCTGCCTCAGAATATCGAGGTCCGCATCAGACCGTCGGGACCATGATATGCGTAATCAGTTTCTCAGGCGGCGTCACGCGCGGATCGTTAACGTAATTCTCGATCGCAAAATCGTCACGCACTTCGATTTTCTTTTCGCCGACAATGGCCCAGGCGCGACCCGATGCCTGAGGAAGATTATCGTACGGCCCGGTGAGTACAAAGCGTACGTATTTTCCCCCGTGGATTTTCTCATACTTGAGCCCCTCGGGAAGCTTCACCGGCGGTGCTGCAAGCGAAAACCCGGCGCGGTAGATTTTCGGCCCCATCTTGTAGAGCGCCATATAGCCGGTGATCTTGTTGTTCTCCATCAGCGCGGGTACCAACGGATGCGCCTGCTGCCAGGCCACACCGGCGTTTTCCATGAAGGGTCCAACGCGCTCTGCAAACACATAATGCATCTCGGGCCAGCCCACAAGTTCAGGATGTTCGCTGAAATTCATCGCTTCTCCTCTGCAGTTGAATTTGCAAGGAATTGGATGCGGCGCGGTTCATGTTCGGCGCGATAACTCCCTTCGCAGACAACGACCCGGCTGCATGATGAATGGCCTCGCGAATGCGCGGATACGTGCCGCAACGACATAGGTTCTCGCTCATCGCCGCATCAATATCGGCATCAGTCGGCCGGTACATCGACGGTGCGGGACTGTTTGTTGACCTTCAGTGTGATCGCCATACAACCTCCATGTCGTGATCGTGGGGGACCCAGTGCTCCCTGGTTACCGAATGAGCAGTTCGGGGACGGTTAGAAGATAGCAGTTGCGTTGGAGGACATGCGCTGCAACAAGCGCCAAACTGCTAGCAGATAGCGCCATTCTTTTGGAGGGCTCTTTCAAGACCGGCTGACCATCGGCGTTTTGGCGCGATTCGGTGACATTTTGGCGTCCTTTGCATACCCATCCCGGTGGGACAAACGCTAGTCTGAGAACGTTGCGCACGACTTTGGGACCCATCGTGGGGATGGACGAGTCGAGTACGGGAGGCTGGAGATATGGTCAGACACTTTCGAATACCAAGCCGACTACCTCTCAAATTGGAGGAACTAGGAGTTCCCGTCTCGCCCGTTTTGCGTCACGCTGGGCTTCGTCACGACTTCTTTCAGCAACCCCGATTGCTCCTCAACACCGAAGAACTTTTCGCCCTATGGCGCGCTATCGGACAGATCAGCACAGACCCAGGAATTGGCGTAAAGCTCGGCACCGCGACCAGAACCGAGCGCTTCCTGCCGAGCGGCATTGCGGCGCTCTCAACCGAGAGTTTTGGTTCCGCTATTGATCACTTTGCGCGATATAAGCAACTGACCTGCCCGGAGGAATTACCGCAACACTGTGATGGAGAAGAGTGGCGAATCGCGATTCGCTGGACACTGGCGGTAGAGAATGAACCTCCAGCTCTGACTGAGTGTTCGTTCGCCTGGCTACTTCCAATAGGTCGCCATGGAACCGGAACCCCAATGACTCCTCTGCGCCTTGAGCTTGCGCAATCCAGGACTCACCTGCGCCTGCTCGAAAGACACTTTGGATGTCCGATCACCACTGGCGCCGCACAGAACGCCATCGTTTTTCGCGCGAGTGACAAGAGTTGCCCGTTCATCACGCGCAATGATGAATTGCTTGACATGCTTGCTCCACGATTTAACGAAGAATTGAAACAGTGCAAGGAGAGCAGTCTTACTGAACTCGTCCGAGGAGCGATACAACACCGACTCACCGGACATCGTCCAGCCGTAGAGGACGTCGCCCGCGATCTGCACATGAGCTCGCGCACATTACAGCGCCGGCTACAGGAAGAGGGATCGAGTTATCAGCGCGTTCTCGACGAAGCGAGACACCAAATGGCACGCTACTATCTCAGCAATTCTGTATTCGAATTGAACGAAGCTGCCTATCTTCTGGGCTATGAGGATGCGAATTCATTTGTACGGGCGTTTCGAAGCTGGGAGGGTATACCCCCGAGCCTGTGGCGGCAGACGCAGCGCAGTGGCAGCGTCAACTGAGTGCGCCCTAAGAGCGCCCCGAAACTCATTGCACTTCGCTGTAAATTCAGCCTAATCTTGCGATCCGGAGCTGCAATTCCGGCGGGGACGACGGGGCTCGAACCCGCGACCTCTGCCGTGACAGGGCACAGGAAAGCGGTAACTTATAGAAAATAAGCGCAATGGATGGCTCCTTTTGGCGCTTTGAGGCACGAATGGCAACCGTTATTGTGCCCTTATTGTGCCCGCGACCTCTGCCGTATAGACCTCTGCCCTGACTTTTGTCCGCAGCGAGTGTTTTTGTTTGGAGTTCTCCGTTGAGTGACTTGGCGATGATGCACTCGTTTACCACTGATGGAAGAACATCGTGTGTACCGGCGGATTGACGGACCAGTTCACAGTTCATCAGGAGGCGGGTGCTTTGGCCGTGCCCGCCCCAGGCATCGCCCGGAAACTGCCGTTCTCCGGCGGACATCAGGCTCCGTATATGTATATTACGTGCAGCGGCTTTCCCAACTCCTAAGGTCTCCAATGGCGCGGCGTCTCAGCTCCTTTCTCCTGTTTCTGGTAATCCTTTCGACTAGCGCGTTTTCTCCGGC
This sequence comes from uncultured Acidobacteriaceae bacterium, assembly GCA_963738035.1. Classification (GTDB taxonomy): domain Bacteria; phylum Acidobacteriota; class Terriglobia; order Terriglobales; family Acidobacteriaceae; genus Telmatobacter. The sequence continues at coordinate 5,556 of CAVTVB010000012.1, read as the reverse complement.
CCAGCCTGAGCGGCCTGCCGCCCCGCCGATGTCCTTCGGCCATTCCGTGTTTCCCCTGTACGGCCCCTGGAAGTTCTACACCGGCGACTCGCCTCTGGACCCCGAGACGCAACAGCCGATATGGGCTGAGCCGTCCTTCGATGACTCCGCCTGGGATACCGTCGATCTCACTCCGCAGCCCGGCCAGGCAGATCCGTTCACCGGAGATCCCAATTTCGTAAAGGGCTGGACCACCCGGGGCCACCCGGGCTATTGGGGCTACGCATGGTTCCGCATCCGGGTACCCGCTGCATCGCAGCCCGGAGAGAAATTAGCGCTTCTGGTAAACGGAGTCGACGACGGCTTCCAAATCTTCGATGGGGGACAACTGCTGGGGAGCGAAGGTAAGTTCGACCCAAGCCCAGCCTGGCCGGTCGTCTACTTCCCCCAGCCCGCAATGTTTGTGTTGCCTGATACCGCTCCGTCTGCTCGCAATGGAGCCGCAACTCCTACCCTGACTCTCGCTATTCGCGTCTGGATGAGCCCGGTCCGGCTCTCGCATCATCCGTTCACAGGCGGATTTCACTACGCGCCATTCCTGGGTGAAGCTGGCGCAATCGCCGCCCAAAATAAAATTGCGTGGCTTGAACTCATTCGACATTACGCGTTTTCCGGCGTGCTCGTCGGAGTGTTTTTACTGCTTGCAGTTGTTGCCGGGAGCCTTGTCTTGTTTGATCGCTCCGATGGGGTGTACCTGTGGGTCGCCGCTGCAATCCTCCTGGCAGCCCTGCGAGAATTTGTCTTCTCACTGGCCAACTGGACCCATCTGGTTTCGCTTCGGGAGTTCTTCGTTCTGCTCGAAGTCCTGATCGCGCCGCTCATCGCGGGCGTTTGGGCAATCGTGTGGTGGAGATGGTTTCAGTTGCGCCGCCCGGCATGGATCCCCAAGGCAATCGCAGTCCTCATTCTGCTGGATATGGGTCTCGAACTCCTCGGGGGAACCCTGCTCTACAGCATGCCTCGCGCGCCCGGTGCGTTCTCTCATGCGGCATCTGGTGTCGTGCGGCTGGTGCTTCTCGCGTTCCTTGTCTTCATCGTGGCCAGGGGAATACGTCAACAAGGCAAAGAGGGTTGGCTGGTGCTTCCCGCCGTGGTGCTCCTGGCGTTCTCGCAGTTTCAGAGCGAGCTGATCAGCCTGCGCATGCACGGTACCTTCCTCGCGTTCGGCACGGTGTTTTTCTATAACGAAGCGGCCGATCTGGTCCTGGCTGCGGTTATTGCTTTACTGCTGCTGCGCCGGCTGTTGCTTTCTCTTCGCCGCCAGCGGCAGATGGCCCTTGATGTGAAGCAAGCCCAGGAGCTGCAGCGGGTCCTCATCCCCAGGGAACAGCCTTCCATCCCCGGCCTTGCCATTGAAACCGAGTATCGGCCCGCCCGCGAAGTCGGAGGAGACTTCTTTCAGATCATCGAACATCCCACCAACGGAAGTGCCCTCATCGTCGCCGGAGACGTTGCCGGCAAGGGCCTCAAGGCCGGCATGCTTGTCTCGCTGCTGGTGGGAGCCATCCGCACCGCAACCGACACCAGCCTGGACCCTTCCTACGTTTTGGGAGTGTTGAATCGGCGGCTCGCGCGCCGCGGAGACGCCCAGGCCACCTGCCTCGCCCTGCTTGTCGAGTCCGACGGCAGCGCCACCCTGGCCAATGCGGGTCACATGCCGCCCTATCTGAATGGCGATCCCGTTGCCATCGAAGGCGCCCTGCCGCTGGGCATCATTGAAGCCGCGGAGCCATCCGTCATGCGTCTCCAGCTGAATGAAGCCGACAAGCTGTTGCTGCTCTCCGACGGAGTCGTCGAAGCCATGGACCCTGCTGGCAATCTCTTCGGCTTCGATCGCATTCACCAGCTTTTGCGCATTGCAAGCACCGCCGCCCAGATCGCTGCCGCCGCTCAGGCCTTCGGCCAGGAGGACGATATCAGTGTCGTCTCCATCATCCGAATCCCGATCGTGGAGCACGCCGTGTCATCGTCGAGCGTGAAATCACGCGAATCCATCCTTCCGTGAAGCCGGTCAGACACTCAGCACCCGCTTTCCGGAGTCGACGAGTGACTCGGCGATAAATCACTCGTCGGCAGATGTCAAAGTTCGGCCACTGAGCCATCGCATACCACCTTCGAGTTCCGGATCGTTCGGTTAAGCACTGTCAAGCCGGATGCGATCTCGTCTGAGGATCCGCGGTAGCTTGGTTTCGAATTTGAGCTCACTACGAAGGCCAAGTAGACAATCTACCTCCATTGGAGTAGAGTGTCTACGTCTATGAGCGAAAAAGACCAGTATAAGAATCGGATTGAGCTGTTGCAGGGAACACTCGACATGCTCATTCTCCAGACCCTGCAATGGGGACCGCAGCACGGATACGGAATTGTCCAGGCTTTACGTTTGCGATCCGGAGACGTGCTTCAGGTGGAGACCGGATCACTGTATCCGGCTCTCCATCGATTGGAGCGTCAGAGTTGGGTGCAGTCTGAATGGAAGCAGTCAGAGAGCAAGCAAAAAGCCCGATATTACCGAATCACGGCCAAGGGGAAAAAGCAGTTGGCCTCTGATCTGGGCCGATGGGAGCGGATTGTCGAAGCGATTGGGTCGGTGATGTACGTCGAACCGGAGGAGAGTGCGTCATGAAGTGGTTCCCGAGCTTCGGTTTTCAGCGGCGCAAGCGCGAATTGCAGGAAGAGATTGATGCGCACCTGCAGATGGCGATTGCAGATCGAGTGGCGCGAGGCGAGACGGCAGAGACGGCGCGACAAGCGGCGGCGCGGGAGTTCGGAAATATTCCTCTAGTGCAAGATGTGACACGCGACATGTGGGGCCAAGCGTGGCTTGAACAACTAGGCCGGGATGTCCGTTACGCGTTACGGCAACTGCGCAAGAGCCCCGGCTTTTCGATCACCGCGACGGCGATGCTGGCAGTAGCTATTTGCGCCAACAGCACCGTATTCAGTTGGATCGACGGCACCATGTTGCGTCCGATTCCTGGCGCGCGGGAAACGGGCGACCTTGTGAGCCTGCAGCGGGGGGAACGGAACTTTTCCCCGACTCCGCCCTTTTCATATCTCGACTATCGCGATCTGCGCGAGCAGAACCACACCTTCACCGGAATACTCGCTTATCATCACGACTGGATCACGCTGACCGGCGGTGCACAGCCGGAGCGCGCCTATATTGCGAACGTGTCGGCGAACTATTTCGACGTGCTCGGCATCAAGCCGATGCTGGGGCGCTTCTTTCTGGCTGAAGAAGAGTCGCGTCCAGATGCCGTTCCCAACGTGGTCCTAGGTTACTCGCTTTGGAAGATGCGCTATGCCGCAGACCCGGCAATTGTGGGCAAGTCGATCGAGATCGCCCGGCATCCTGTGACGGTGATCGGTGTGGCGCCGGAGGGGGTTGTCGGAGCAATGCCCGGGATCCGTGAAGATCTGTGGGTAACGCTCGATCCCCTGGGGACGGATGTGTGGCGGATGACGCATCGCAGTGGTGGTGCGGTCTGGCTGAACGTAATCGGAAGATTGCGGCCCGGCGTGAGCCGTGGCCAGGCAGCCCAGGATCTCGACACGCTGATGCACAACATCGTGGTGACGTATCCGGACGATCATCTGGGCGAGAACCGGATCACGCTCGATCCCATGTGGCGCTCGCCATTCGGCGCCAACGGATACATGGCGGCGACGCTGCCCATTTTGCTTGCCTTCGCCGCTGTGGTGCTGTTGCTGACCTGCGCGAACGTGGCTACGCTCACGCTGGTGCGGTTTGTATCCCGGCGGCGTGAGCTTGCGATCCGGCAGTCGCTCGGGGCGAATCGCATTCAACTGGTGCGGCAGATGGTGCTGGAGGGCGCGATGCTTTCCATCGTCGCAGGAGTCGTGGCCCTTGTGTTGACATCGTGGACATCGAAGACATTCGCATGGTTCTTTCCGGCGAACTCGAATCCCAGCGTACTGAACGGGGCCATGGACGATAAGGTGGTGATCGGGATTGCTGTGTCTAGCCTATTGGCCGGCATGCTCTGCGGCGCGCTCCCCGCCTGGCGTTCGTCCCACGCGCCGGCCGTTGAGGCGCTCAAGGCAGAGTCCGCAAGTATCTCCGGCGGCTCACGCAACCGGAAACTGCTCAGCGGGCTGGTGGTGGCGCAAATCGCGCTTTCACTTCCGCTGCTGTTGTGCTCCGGGCTCTTTCTGCGGACACTGCGGAATCTCGCCGGCGCGAATCCCGGATTTGAGCAGGACCACATTCTCACTGCGTCCGTGGGGCTGACTATTGCCGGCTACAGCCACGACGAGGAACAGGTGATCCGTCACAAGATTCTTGATCGCGTGTCGGCATTGCCTGGCGTGAAGGTTGCGTCTTTTACGGACTGGATTCCGATGACCCTGGGCCACAAGGGCGAGGATGCGTATCCGGAAGGGTATGTGCCACACCCCCATGAATCTTTGCAGGTGTACCACGCGGAGGTGTCCCCGCGGTATTTCGAATCCCTTCATATACCCATTTTGGAAGGACGCGAGTTTACGCCGGATGACGATGAAAAGGCCCCGAGGGTACTCATCGTGGATCAGACTGCGGCGAGGCGCTACTGGCCGGGACAGGATCCGCTGGGAAAGAAACTCAGGATATGGGGCAGCCTTTTCACGGTTGTCGGCGTCGCGAGAAATTCGACACATATGTTAATGAATGAGTCACCGGAGCCTATGGTGTATATGAGCTTTTTCCAGGTGGGGTACGAGACTATCGTGCAGGTGAAGACCGAGGGAAATCCGGCCGACCTGGCGCCGGCGGTGGAAAACGCCATCCACGAAATCGATACACGGCTGCCGGTATTCGATGTGCGTCCCATGCGAGAGAGCACCCAGATGGCGAGCAGTTTCGCCGTCATACAGAGCACCCTGGCGGGAATGTTCGCGCTGATCGGGCTGGTTCTTGCAGTAACGGGGATCTACGGAGTCGTGGCATATCGAACCCAAATGCGAACTCACGAGATCGGAATACGAATGGCGTTAGGTGCTTCACGTGTGGATGTGCTGCGGCTCGTGCTGTTGCAGGGGTTGTGGCTCACAGGCATCGGGCTGGCGCTAGGACTGGCGTTTGCGTTGGGACTGACACGTCTTATCGCCCGGCTGTTGTACGGAATCGGCGCCAATGATCCGGTCACCGTCGTTTCCGTCGTCATGCTCCTGGGAGCAATGTCATTGCTAGCATGCTACTTTCCCGCACATCGAGCGATGCGCCGGAACCCCGTGACCGCGATTCGCGAACTGTAAGCTGCAGTTCAAACTCGCCGCGAATCTGACGAATCAGGCGTATGCGCGGTGCTCCACTTGGTTATCGAGGAGGATAACGATGTTCCACCGTTAACAAACAAATCTCCGCCTGGTGGATCTTCGTTCTGCGTTGACGTGAACAGGCCAATGCACGTTTCCAGGCTGATCACACTTGGAAACGTGCGTTGGCGATGAAGCATCAATTAACCGCATCGGCGTCGAGTATCAGCGTTTTGCTCTAGGATGCACGCAGGAATGAAT
>CAVTVB010000011.1:0-22378 GCA_963738035.1 uncultured Acidobacteriaceae bacterium | reverse complement strand
TCTGCAGTTGAATTTGCAAGGAATTGGATGCGGCGCGGTTCATGTTCGGCGCGATAACTCCCTTCGCAGACAACGACCCGGCTGCATGATGAATGGCCTCGCGAATGCGCGGATACGTGCCGCAACGACATAGGTTCTCGCTCATCGCCGCATCAATATCGGCATCAGTTGGCCGGTACATCGACGGTGCGGGACTGTTTGTTGACCTTCAGTGTGATCGCCATACAACCTCCATGTCGTGATCGTGGGGGACCCAGTGCTCCCTGGTTACCGAATGAGCAGTTCGGGGACGGTTAGAAGATAGCAGTTGCGTTGGAGGACATGCGCTGCAACAAGCGCCAAACTGCTAGCAGATAGCGCCATTCTTTTGGAGGGCTCTTTCAAGACCGGCTGACCATCGGCGTTTTGGCGCGATTCGGTGACATTTTGGCGTCCTTTGCATACCCATCCCGGTGGGACAAACGCTAGTCTGAGAACGTTGCGCACGACTTTGGGACCCATCGTGGGGATGGACGAGTCGAGTACGGGAGGCTGGAGATATGGTCAGACACTTTCGAATACCAAGCCGACTACCTCTCAAATTGGAGGAACTAGGAGTTCCCGTCTCGCCCGTTTTGCGTCACGCTGGGCTTCGTCACGACTTCTTTCAGCAACCCCGATTGCTCCTCAACACCGAAGAACTTTTCGCCCTATGGCGCGCTATCGGACAGATCAGCACAGACCCAGGAATTGGCGTAAAGCTCGGCACCGCGACCAGAACCGAGCGCTTCCTGCCGAGCGGCATTGCGGCGCTCTCAACCGAGAGTTTTGGTTCCGCTATTGATCACTTTGCGCGATATAAGCAACTGACCTGCCCGGAGGAATTACCGCAACACTGTGATGGAGAAGAGTGGCGAATCGCGATTCGCTGGACACTGGCGGTAGAGAATGAACCTCCAGCTCTGACTTAGTGTTCGTTCGCCTGGCTACTTCCAATAGGTCGCCATGGAACCGGAACCCCAATGACTCCTCTGCGCCTTGAGCTTGCGCAATCCAGGACTCACCTGCGCCTGCTCGAAAGACACTTTGGATGTCCGATCACCACTGGCGCCGCACAGAACGCCATCGTTTTTCGCGCGAGTGACAAGAGTTGCCCGTTCATCACGCGCAATGATGAATTGCTTGACATGCTTGCTCCACGATTTAACGAAGAATTGAAACAGTGCAAGGAGAGCAGTCTTACTGAACTCGTCCGAGGAGCGATACAACACCGACTCACCGGACATCGTCCAGCCGTAGAGGACGTCGCCCGCGATCTGCACATGAGCTCGCGCACATTACAGCGCCGGCTACAGGAAGAGGGATCGAGTTATCAGCGCGTTCTCGACGAAGCGAGACACCAAATGGCACGCTACTATCTCAGCAATTCTGTATTCGAATTGAACGAAGCTGCCTATCTTCTGGGCTATGAGGATGCGAATTCATTTGTACGGGCGTTTCGAAGCTGGGAGGGTATACCCCCGAGCCTGTGGCGGCAGACGCAGCGCAGTGGCAGCGTCAACTGAGTGCGCCCTAAGAGCGCCCCGAAACTCATTGCACTTCGCTGTAAATTCAGCCTAATCTTGCGATCCGGAGCTGCAATTCCGGCGGGGACGACGGGGCTCGAACCCGCGACCTCTGCCGTGACAGGGCACAGGAAAGCGGTAACTTATAGAAAATAAGCGCAATGGATGGCTCCTTTTGGCGCTTTGAGGCACGAATGGCAACCGTTATTGTGCCCTTATTGTGCCCGCGACCTCTGCCGTATAGACCTCTGCCCTGACTTTTGTCCGCAGCGAGTGTTTTTGTTTGGAGTTCTCCGTTGAGTGACTTGGCGATGATGCACTCGTTTACCACTGATGGAAGAACATCGTGTGTACCGGCGGATTGACGGACCAGTTCACAGTTCATCAGGAGGCGGGTGCTTTGGCCGTGCCCGCCCCAGGCATCGCCCGGAAACTGCCGTTCTCCGGCGGACATCAGGCTCCGTATATGTATATTACGTGCAGCGGCTTTCCCAACTCCTAAGGTCTCCAATGGCGCGGCGTCTCAGCTCCTTTCTCCTGTTTCTGGTAATCCTTTCGACTAGCGCGTTTTCTCCGGCCCAGCCTGAGCGGCCTGCCGCCCCGCCGATGTCCTTCGGCCATTCCGTGTTTCCCCTGTACGGCCCCTGGAAGTTCTACACCGGCGACTCGCCTCTGGACCCCGAGACGCAACAGCCGATATGGGCTGAGCCGTCCTTCGATGACTCCGCCTGGGATACCGTCGATCTCACTCCGCAGCCCGGCCAGGCAGATCCGTTCACCGGAGATCCCAATTTCGTAAAGGGCTGGACCACCCGGGGCCACCCGGGCTATTGGGGCTACGCATGGTTCCGCATCCGGGTACCCGCTGCATCGCAGCCCGGAGAGAAATTAGCGCTTCTGGTAAACGGAGTCGACGACGGCTTCCAAATCTTCGATGGGGGACAACTGCTGGGGAGCGAAGGTAAGTTCGACCCAAGCCCAGCCTGGCCGGTCGTCTACTTCCCCCAGCCCGCAATGTTTGTGTTGCCTGATACCGCTCCGTCTGCTCGCAATGGAGCCGCAACTCCTACCCTGACTCTCGCTATTCGCGTCTGGATGAGCCCGGTCCGGCTCTCGCATCATCCGTTCACAGGCGGATTTCACTACGCGCCATTCCTGGGTGAAGCTGGCGCAATCGCCGCCCAAAATAAAATTGCGTGGCTTGAACTCATTCGACATTACGCGTTTTCCGGCGTGCTCGTCGGAGTGTTTTTACTGCTTGCAGTTGTTGCCGGGAGCCTTGTCTTGTTTGATCGCTCCGATGGGGTGTACCTGTGGGTCGCCGCTGCAATCCTCCTGGCAGCCCTGCGAGAATTTGTCTTCTCACTGGCCAACTGGACCCATCTGGTTTCGCTTCGGGAGTTCTTCGTTCTGCTCGAAGTCCTGATCGCGCCGCTCATCGCGGGCGTTTGGGCAATCGTGTGGTGGAGATGGTTTCAGTTGCGCCGCCCGGCATGGATCCCCAAGGCAATCGCAGTCCTCATTCTGCTGGATATGGGTCTCGAACTCCTCGGGGGAACCCTGCTCTACAGCATGCCTCGCGCGCCCGGTGCGTTCTCTCATGCGGCATCTGGTGTCGTGCGGCTGGTGCTTCTCGCGTTCCTTGTCTTCATCGTGGCCAGGGGAATACGTCAACAAGGCAAAGAGGGTTGGCTGGTGCTTCCCGCCGTGGTGCTCCTGGCGTTCTCGCAGTTTCAGAGCGAGCTGATCAGCCTGCGCATGCACGGTACCTTCCTCGCGTTCGGCACGGTGTTTTTCTATAACGAAGCGGCCGATCTGGTCCTGGCTGCGGTTATTGCTTTACTGCTGCTGCGCCGGCTGTTGCTTTCTCTTCGCCGCCAGCGGCAGATGGCCCTTGATGTGAAGCAAGCCCAGGAGCTGCAGCGGGTCCTCATCCCCAGGGAACAGCCTTCCATCCCCGGCCTTGCCATTGAAACCGAGTATCGGCCCGCCCGCGAAGTCGGAGGAGACTTCTTTCAGATCATCGAACATCCCACCAACGGAAGTGCCCTCATCGTCGCCGGAGACGTTGCCGGCAAGGGCCTCAAGGCCGGCATGCTTGTCTCGCTGCTGGTGGGAGCCATCCGCACCGCAACCGACACCAGCCTGGACCCTTCCTACGTTTTGGGAGTGTTGAATCGGCGGCTCGCGCGCCGCGGAGACGCCCAGGCCACCTGCCTCGCCCTGCTTGTCGAGTCCGACGGCAGCGCCACCCTGGCCAATGCGGGTCACATGCCGCCCTATCTGAATGGCGATCCCGTTGCCATCGAAGGCGCCCTGCCGCTGGGCATCATTGAAGCCGCGGAGCCATCCGTCATGCGTCTCCAGCTGAATGAAGCCGACAAGCTGTTGCTGCTCTCCGACGGAGTCGTCGAAGCCATGGACCCTGCTGGCAATCTCTTCGGCTTCGATCGCATTCACCAGCTTTTGCGCATTGCAAGCACCGCCGCCCAGATCGCTGCCGCCGCTCAGGCCTTCGGCCAGGAGGACGATATCAGTGTCGTCTCCATCATCCGAATCCCGATCGTGGAGCACGCCGTGTCATCGTCGAGCGTGAAATCACGCGAATCCATCCTTCCGTGAAGCCGGTCAGACACTCAGCACCCGCTTTCCGGAGTCGACGAGTGACTCGGCGATAAATCACTCGTCGGCAGATGTCAAAGTTCGGCCACTGAGCCATCGCATACCACCTTCGAGTTCCGGATCGTTCGGTTAAGCACTGTCAAGCCGGATGCGATCTCGTCTGAGGATCCGCGGTAGCTTGGTTTCGAATTTGAGCTCACTACGAAGGCCAAGTAGACAATCTACCTCCATTGGAGTAGAGTGTCTACGTCTATGAGCGAAAAAGACCAGTATAAGAATCGGATTGAGCTGTTGCAGGGAACACTCGACATGCTCATTCTCCAGACCCTGCAATGGGGACCGCAGCACGGATACGGAATTGTCCAGGCTTTACGTTTGCGATCCGGAGACGTGCTTCAGGTGGAGACCGGATCACTGTATCCGGCTCTCCATCGATTGGAGCGTCAGAGTTGGGTGCAGTCTGAATGGAAGCAGTCAGAGAGCAAGCAAAAAGCCCGATATTACCGAATCACGGCCAAGGGGAAAAAGCAGTTGGCCTCTGATCTGGGCCGATGGGAGCGGATTGTCGAAGCGATTGGGTCGGTGATGTACGTCGAACCGGAGGAGAGTGCGTCATGAAGTGGTTCCCGAGCTTCGGTTTTCAGCGGCGCAAGCGCGAATTGCAGGAAGAGATTGATGCGCACCTGCAGATGGCGATTGCAGATCGAGTGGCGCGAGGCGAGACGGCGGAGACGGCGCGACAAGCGGCGGCGCGGGAGTTCGGAAATATTCCTCTGGTGCAAGATGTGACACGCGACATGTGGGGCCAAGCGTGGCTTGAACAACTAGGCCGGGATGTCCGTTACGCGTTACGGCAACTGCGCAAGAGCCCCGGCTTTTCGATCACCGCGACGGCGATGCTGGCAGTAGCTATTTGCGCCAACAGCACCGTATTCAGCTGGATCGACGGCACCATGTTGCGTCCGATTCCTGGCGCGCGGGAAACGGGCGACCTCGTGAGCCTGCAGCGGGGGGAACGGAACTTTTCCCCGACTCCGCCCTTTTCATATCTCGACTATCGCGATCTGCGCGAGCAGAACCACACCTTCACCGGGATACTCGCTTATCATCACGACTGGATCACGCTGACCGGCGGTGCACAGCCGGAGCGCGCCTATATTGCGAACGTGTCGGCGAACTATTTCGACGTGCTCGGCATCAAGCCGATGCTGGGGCGCTTCTTTCTGGCTGAAGAAGAGTCGCGTCCAGATGCCGTTCCCAACGTGGTCCTAGGTTACTCGCTTTGGAAGCTGCGCTATGCCGCAGACCCGGCAATTGTGGGCAAGTCGATCGAGATCGCCCGGCATCCTGTGACGGTGATCGGTGTGGCGCCGGAGGGGGTTGTCGGAGCAATGCCCGGGATCCGTGAAGATCTGTGGGTAACGCTCGATCCCCTGGGGACGGATGTGTGGCGGATGACGCATCGCAGTGGTGGTGCGGTCTGGCTGAACGTAATCGGAAGATTGCGGCCCGGCGTGAGCCGTGGCCAGGCAGCCCAGGATCTCGACACGCTGATGCACAACATCGTGGTGACGTATCCGGACGATCATCTGGGCGAGAACCGGATCACGCTCGATCCCATGTGGCGCTCGCCATTCGGCGCCAACGGATACATGGCGGCGACGCTGCCCATTTTGCTTGCCTTCGCCGCTGTGGTGCTGTTGTTGACCTGCGCGAACGTGGCTACGCTCACACTGGTGCGGTTTGTATCCCGGCGGCGTGAGCTTGCGATCCGGCAGTCGCTCGGGGCGAATCGCATTCAACTGGTGCGGCAGATGGTGCTGGAGGGCGCGATGCTTTCCATCGTCGCAGGTGTCGTGGCCCTTGTGTTGACATCGTGGACATCGAAGACATTCGCATGGTTCTTTCCGGCGAACTCGAATCCCAGCGTACTGAACGGGGCCATGGACCATAAGGTGGTGATCGGGATTGCTGTGTCTAGCCTATTGGCCGGCATGCTCTGCGGCGCGCTCCCCGCCTGGCGTTCGTCCCACGCGCCGGCCGTTGAGGCGCTCAAGGCAGAGTCCGCAAGTATCTCCGGCGGCTCGCGCAACCGGAAACTGCTCAGCGGGCTGGTGGTGGCGCAAATCGCGCTTTCACTTCCGCTACTGTTGTGCTCCGGGCTCTTTCTGCGGACACTGCGGAATCTCGCCGGCGCGAATCCCGGATTTGAGCAGGACCACATTCTCACTGCGTCCGTGGGGCTGACTATTGCCGGCTACAGCCACGAGGAGGAACAGGTGATCCGTCACAAGATTCTTGATCGCGTGTCGGCATTGCCCGGTGTGAAGGTTGCGTCTTTTACGGACTGGATTCCGATGACCCTGGGCCACAAGGGCGAGGATGCGTATCCGGAAGGGTATGTGCCACACCCCCATGAATCTTTGCAGGTGTACCACGCGGAGGTGTCCCCGCGGTATTTCGAATCCCTTCACATACCCATTCTGGAAGGACGCGAGTTTACGCCGGATGACGATGAAAAGGCCCCGCGGGTACTCATCGTGGATCAGACTGCGGCGAGGCGCTACTGGCCGGGACAGGATCCGCTGGGAAAGAAACTCAGGATATGGGGCAGCCTTTTCACTGTTGTCGGCGTCGGGAGAAATTCGATACATATGTTAATGAATGAGTCACCCGAGCCTATGGTGTATATGAGCTTTTTCCAGGTGGGGTACGAGACTATCGTGCAGGTGGAGACCGAGGGAAATCCGGCCGACCTGGCGCCGGCGGTCGAAAACGCCATCCACGAAATCGATACACGACTGCCGGTATTCGATGTGCGTCCCATGCGCGAGAGCACTCAAATCGCGAGCAGTTTCGCCGTCATACAGAGCACCCTGGCAGGAATGTTCGCGCTGATTGGGCTGGTCCTTGCGATAACCGGAATCTACGGAGTCGTGGCCTATCGAACCCAAATGCGAACTCACGAGATCGGAATACGAATGGCGTTAGGTGCTTCACGTGTGGACGTGCTGCGGCTCGTGCTGTTGCAGGGATTGTGGCTCACAGGCATCGGGCTGGCGCTAGGACTGGCGTTTGCGTTGGGAGTGACACGCATGATCGTCCGGCTGTTGTACGGAATCGGCGCCAACGATCCGGTCACCGTTGCTTCCGTCATCATGCTATTGGGAGCAATGTCATTGTTAGCATGCTACCTTCCCGCACATCGAGCGATGCGCCGAAACCCTGTGACTGCGATTCGCGAACTGTAAGTTGCAGTTCAAACTCGCCGCGAGCGAATCAGGCGTATGCGCGGTGCTCCACTTGGCTATCGAGGAGGATAACGATGTTCCACCGTTAACAAACAAATCTCCGCCTGGTGGATCTTCGTTCTGCGTTGCGTGAACAGGCCAATGCACGTTTCCAGGCTGATCACACTTGGAAACGTGCGTTGGCGATGAAGCATCAATTAACCGCATCGGCGTCGAGTATCAGCGTTTTGCTCTAGGATGCACGCAGGAATGAATCAGGCCAAGATGATTTTGCGACCCTCCCCCTCGGGATCGTCGGCCATCCGGCATTCCTTATCCCAGATCATCGTCTTGTTCGTTTCCGGATCGGTTGGTGCCCACTTTACACCCTCAATACTCGGGTTCCCCGTCGCTGCAAATGCCGCCCACGACGACGCCATCTTCTTTGCCAGCATCTGCGCCTCCGCGGTATTCCCAGTCCCCTGCTCGCAGCGCTTGGTGTTGTCGAAGCAGAATTGAAGTTCGGCCGTGTGCCACGCTCCGGGCACGCCCTCAAGGATTGGGGTCTGCCAGGTGAAGTAGTAAGCGTATGCCGGCGCGGATTTCAGTTCGCGCTTCAGTCGCGCCATCTTCACCACGTTGTTGCGCATCGAAAGCCCATTCAGCCCCGGATTGCCGCTGCAGATGTACGACAACGTCTGAATCTTCTTCTGTGGATACGCCTTCTTCAGAGCCGCAACAATGGCCGTCGCCTTCTCCGCGCCATACATCTTCGAAAGGTTTGCATGCCACTCTTCTTCCGTGGGTCGCGACGACATTCGGTTGCCTTCTTCGCTCACCGAACCCACCAGCATCGGCACATTCGTCGATATCTCGGGAGCCGCATCAAAGAACGACCGCATGTTGATCACCTTCCCGTCAACGCACGGCGACCACCCGACACGCGGTGTGCCCGGAGTTCCCGGTCCCATCATCGGCGGCCCCGGCGGATTGATCTTCGCCGCTGCCGCATTGCCTGCTGCAAACAGCTTCGCCCATTCCATCTTTTGTAGGGCCCCAATATCATTCGGCGCAAGCTCGAGTTCTTTCATCGCCTGCCGCGCAAGTTCCTTTTGCTGATCCCTGCTCGGAATGTTGCCGCCACCCCCCGACTGCGCCGCCGCACGATGGATTAGGCCCACAGCCGAGGGCATGCCCATCAGTGTCGTTACCTTTGACCCGCCGCCCGACTGTCCGTAAATCATCACGCGATCAGGATCGCCGCCGAAGTTTTCGATATTCTCCTGAACCCACTTCAGCGCTGCAACCAGATCCGTCATCCCCACGTTTACTGAGTCCTCATACGCAGAGCCGCCAATCTCAGCAACATCGAAGAAGCCAAGAATATTGAGGCGGTGATTCACTGACACCTGCACCACATCATGATGGCGCGCCATCTGTGCACCCTCGTGCGATGGCAGCTCGTACGACGATCCGAAGCTGAACCCGCCCCCGTGCATGTAGAACATCACTGGACGCTTTCCCGTCAGGCTCGGCGTCCAGATATTCAGCTTCAGCATGTCTTCGCTCTGCCAGCCGTCATCCCAGTCAAAGAGAAAAGTCTGCTCGATGCCCGTCCAGGTATGCAGATTTTGCGGACAGTTTGCTCCGTAAACCAAGGCTGGATACTCGTCCGTCCACGGCACAGGTGGCTTGGCTGGAAGCCAGCGATTCTCCCCTGCGGTAGTGGCCCCGTACGGCACGCCCTTGAACGTCAACACGCCGCCATCCACAAACCCCCGCACATTGCCGTATTGCGTCTTCGCGATCGCCGACCGCGGAGTTGACACATTGCCCGGCTCCTGATGAGTTCCCGTTTTGACGCTGTCGGAACCGAAGGCGGGCTTGCTCAGCGCCGCCCCCAGCCCAACCGTCGTTGAAAGAAGCAGCGCCTCACGCCGTGTGATACCTATGCGATTTACCGGTTTAGACACGAGTTTGCATCTCCTTTGCTGTACTGTGCCAATCGCGCACGCGATTCACGAATCACGCGGCTCTTGCTGCTCCGCTCGAACATCGCCCGCAAACTACTCAGGCAATGCGTACTGTCCATCTGCCGACCTTCCGCTTCGCGGATGCGCAGGTCGTCGACTCGATGGGGCCGAGTTCAAAAGGCAGAAGCTTCCGATTGTAAGCGTCCGGTTGAGAAGTTTCATACCGTAAAATCGGCGACGCACTACCGATCCTATCGCGGTCACGAACCACGCCATGGGCGGCTCCTGTCCATTCACAGCGAAACGGTGCAGACTAGAATTCACATGTGGTATTACGTGCTCACGACCCTTCTCTTCCTGATCGCCACGCTCGGTGGCCCCCGCGCCGCCACCGCTGGCACGCCCGAACGTCTCGAGCTGGGACATACCTCGACTGGCACCGTCGTCACTCTCATCCGCGCAGAGGCCGGCTGGTCGATCAGCATTGGCGGCCCAAACTCGCCCCTGCTTTCGCAATCTGAGCCTGCGCGCGTGGAGGTCTCTGGCGGGAGCGGCGGGGGCGTGCACGAATTCAATGCGGCTTATAGTCAGGCATCGCGCACCGCGGCCGGTGTCGAGGCCACCGCGACCATCCGCAGCAGCCCGAATGTCTCCTTTCTTGTTCGAGATCTCTGGCAGATTCACGATGACGTTCTCTCGGTCCAACGCACTGTTGTCGTTCAGGGCTCAGATTCCGGAGGCTTCTCTTCTGCAGTCGTTTTCTCTGCCCCGAAACTCGTCTGGAAAGACGCGAACTATCTTGCCCCTGGAGTCCTCTACGCGGACCCCACCTATGACGGCGAACGCTCTCCCGGCGGCTCGCTACTCTACGCGGCCCACCACCTCAGCATGCGCGAAGACATTCTGCCCGCTCCACTGCTGGGTGTCTATTTTCGCGACGGCGCGTCCGTAGCGATGCTCGACCCCATGCCCCGCGGCGATACCACCGAAGCCGAAAGCAAATTGTCTCAACCGGAGATGACTGACGCTCGCTTCCAGTTTGGCTCGCTCAGCATCTCGCAACCACAGGGCATGCCGCTGAGCTTCGGCTTCCAGTACCCAGGCTCCGTTCAGGGCTATTTCGCCGGCCACGGCAACTCACCTGTCTTTATGCGCCGGTACCATCCCATTCGGGATGGCTTGTTGCAGAGTTACCAGGTTGCCTTTCGCCTCGCTCACAACGCAACCTTCCGGTCGTTTAGCCGCGACGCGTGGCGCTGGTCGTGGAACACACTTCAGCCTCCGGTCCATGAGATCGACATACCTGCGGTGCGCCACGTGCTCACAGACCACCTGGCGGCCCAGGTTACCGAAATCAACGGCCACATCGGCGTGCCGTTTGTGCGCTCCACCATGGACGACTCGCACAACTGGAACTGGACGATGATCGCCATGGGCTTTGTTGGAAAAGATCTCGACTGCGCCGACGCGTTGCTGCGCGAAGCGGACCGCGACCCGAGCCCGCGCGGAGAGCATATGCGCGCACTCGGCCTAGCAATGATTTCAACCATGATCAAAGGCCTCCCTTCTGTGCCGCTGCCCGCAACCGGGATTGATCTAACCACCGGCGAGGCGTGGGACCACATCTGGCTCGCTCCCTGGTTGCGCAACGCCACGGAAGATATGCGCGTGTTGATGCTGGCCTATCGCCGTGAAGCCAGGCTCGGCCGCCCTCACCCGGAGTGGCTCGCCTGGGTGCGCCAATACTGCGATTGGCTGATCGAACAGCAGCGCGCGGACGGCTCATTTCCACGCCGCTGGAAACCTTCGAGCAACGAAGCGGCGGAGCCCTCCGGAACGGCCAGCTACAACGCCGTCCCTGTGCTTGTATTGATGTCCGAGATGACTGGCGATGACAAGTATCGGGCATCAGCCATTCGCGCCGCCGATTACACTTGGACCGAATACGGCAGCCGCGGGCTCTTTATCGGCGGCGCCAGCGACAATCCCAACATAACCGACAAAGAGGCAGGCCTGCTCAGCCTTGAGGCATTTCTTGCACTCTATGAAGATTCTCACGACCCCAAATGGCTCGACTACGCCCAGGCTGCCGGTGACTTCGCCGAGAGCTGGATCTGGATCTGGAACCTGCCCATGCCTGCCGACGCCGACGACGCGCTGCTCCACTGGAAGAGGGGTGTCTCGACCATAGGCCTCCAGGGCATCACGGCGTTGCACGCGGGCGGGGCGGACGAGTATCTGGATTGCGCCGTCGCGCTTTACGCCCGGCTCTATAACTACACGCACGACCCGCACTATCTCGAGGTGACGCGACTTCTGCTGCATGACACGAAATCCATGGTCGCGCTGCCCGGCCGACTGTACGACATGCGCGGCCCGGGTTGGCAGCAGGAGAACTTTGGCCTCGGACCCGGCCCTCGCGGCAGAGGCGTAGGCTCCCACCGCTTGTGGCTGCCCTGGATTTCCGCCAATCACCTTCACGGAATCAACGCACTCGAAGAGTACGACCCCGCCCTCTTCCAACAACTCACGGCGAATGCCGCAAAAGGCAAGGGAGAGTCTCGATGACAGCTCTGCTATCGCACCGATCCTTGAGATCAGACCGTTCAACACGCGACGGCTTCACTCCCACCCTGTGCGCGCTGCTTCTCTCGCTCACACCGCTCGCCGCGCAGCAGCCCGCGCCGGCAAATGTTGACCCGTTCCCCGCGCCTCCCGAGTACCAGGGCGCACCAGTCGGCGCTCAGGGCCCAGTGCTCAGTTCTCACGAGATCGCTCAGGGCGCCATGCTGCTCCATTTCACCCACGCTGAGGGCGGCCTTCTTCTCAGAAACTCGGGCCGCGGCGCCTTCGAAATCGCCGGTGCCGATCGCATTTGGTACCCGGCCGAGGCTCACCTGGTCAACGGCGTAGTCGTGGTCTCTACCTCGCTCGTGCAGCAGCCCACCGCCGTGCGGTATACCTGGTCGAGCTTAGCCGCCGCAACGCTGTTCAACAGCGCAGGCCTGCCTGCCGCACCGTTCCGCACCGACAAGTAATCGGGTACTCTCCATCAGCATTGGCCCACAATGCAATCGGTTCGTTCCGAGAAGACGCCTTACATTGTGCGCGATAGATCGTGATTTGATGGCTCGCGCGCCGAACATCATCTTCGGCCGGTCTTAATATCGGTAATGATCCTTGCGATCCGCGAAAGCTGGCATTTCTATCAGTTGGTCGACACGGCGACATTGCTCTCAAGGGTTTGGTCGTCCAAAGCCTGGAGATGCCATCGATCGGCATTACTGCGGATCAGTACTCATAAGTTGGCCAGTGTTTACAAATCCAATCCACCTGATTTCATAACACTGTCTGCTCCATCGAGGGGCGCTTAGACTCTGAAGCATCGATGACGGAAGGCTCGGAAGAAGGAGCCGAACATGATCATTATCGGAGTGGATTACCATCCAAGCGTTCAGCAAGTGGCATTTGTCGAAATGCAGACAGGCGAGACCGGCGAACGGCGATTGAAGCACGGCGATGGAGAGGCAGAGCACTTCTACCGCGATCTGCAACAAAGACAGGTGGAGGTGCGGGTAGGGATGGAGGCCACCGGACATGCACGTTGGTTTGAGCGATTGCTGGCCGAGTTGAAGTTCGAGCTATGGATTGGAGATCCGGCCAAGATCAAGGCGGCACGTGTACGGAAGCAAAAGACTGACCGCCAGGATGCTCAGTTATTGCTCCGGCTGCTTGTCGAGGCTCGCTTTCCGCGGATCTGGTCCCGAGTCCTCGCTATTCTAGGCACTCGGCTCCGGAAGAGCGAATGAAAACCCGATGCCATACTCCACGCCATCAACTCCCTTGCGGCGATTGATGATGCCGTCAACGCGGCAGTGTGCGGGGAGAGGTCCGACGGCCGATGCCCCCGGATAGGCAGGCGCAATGGTTTTCCCCGCCGGAACCGGCTCGGAATTCGTCATCTCGACTCCGGTGAGCGTTGCGCGCTTTTCAAGGCGGCGCAGCGGTTCGATAAATCAGACTGCGCCTATGCAGCAATCGAACATGCTACGAGCTCGACGGTCCCGATCTCTGAATACCTCATTCGAATTGCCTCTCAGGATGTCCGCGCCCGCTTGCTGCTAACGGTCCGCGGAACTCTCGACTATACCCATTCCCGAGCCGCTCAAACAACATAAAATAAATCGCTTTATTCGCAGCTTGCGTGCTCTTGAGTTGGCTGAGGACTCCGCGATTGGGGTCCAATTTCGTTCCACTCGCTCATGGACGGGGAGGAAGTTTCGGCGCCGGCGCAGGAGCTGAGCTCGTTACGTATGCAGCCGTAACATCAAGCCTCGCTTTCAGCGGATCCTTTTCGGCTACCGGACCGTTCTCGGTGAAATCCATCAGCATGTCGGTTGCGGGGGAGTACCGTGGCCACGCCGGCGTGTTGCCCGTACTGGGATCGCCGGTCTTTGCAAATGACACCCAGTAACTCAACATCGCCTGCGCGATCTTTTCATCCTCGGGCGCGAGCTCGCTTCCATACTTCGCCTGCACGGTATCGAAGACAAAAGGTATCTCGGTTGCATGGGGCGCGCCCGGCCATTTGCTGCGCATGGACTTTGCGACATAGGAAAACCTGTACACGTAGGCAGGGAGACCTTTCGAAGCGAATACGCTCGCAACGAAACGAGCGGGCTCGACCATGAATCGATCCATGGAGACCTGGTACTGCACGATGCGCAAGTCGCCCTTTCCCGTCGGATCGTAGGCCGCGATCGCTTTCTCGCGATCAGCACCGAATGGCGCGAACAGCTCCTCTTTATCGCGCTCAAATCCGAAGCCGATATCCATGCTGTTGGTCCCGATCATCAGTGGGACATGCCAGCCGGCGCCGGAAAGGTAAACGGATTGCGGATCGGAAAGGACCACGCGGCCGTCGATAAAGGGCCCTGCATATCCAGGTTGATTCATGGTTGCCATGTTGAGATTGCCGAGCACCTTTTCGGCGGATAGACGCCGCAACTTATCCAGGGCGTCCTTATCGGTTCCATCCACTCCCAGGCTGCGTGCGAGTTCGATGCCCACCGATTCAGCCGAGGGAGGCCCGTTCGGCAGGGACGTGTTGAGGTAACGCTGTCCGCCGAGGTTGGTACGGCCACCGCCGGACTCAATGATCGCTTTGGAGAACAAGCCCTGCGACAGAGGCGAAGTAAGCAACATGCTTACCGAGAATCCGCCCGCAGATTCGCCAAATACGGTCACGTTGGCAGGGTCACCGCCGAACGCGCTGATGTTCTTCTGGACCCATCTCAACGCGGCGATCTGGTCCATGAAGCCGTAGTTGCCAACCATTCCGTCGGCGTTCTCCTTTGTGAGCTGAGGAAACGCGAAGAAGCCGAAACGGCCCAGTCGATAATTGGCGCTAACAAAGACCACGCCCTTCTCGGCGAACTTGCTGCCGTCATATACCTCGGGTGAACTGCCTCCGTTGACGAAGCCGCCGCCATAGATCCAGAACATGACGGGCAGCTTCGCGTCCACATTGGTGCCGACGGGACGCCACACGTTCAGATAAAGGCAATCTTCGGCCGGCTTGGTGCCGAGTGGAGCGGCGTCGCTGGGGAATGGCACCTGCATGCAATCTGCGGAGTAGGCGTTGGCCTGCCGGACATCCGTCCACAGTTGCACAGGCTGAGGAGCGCGCCAGCGAAGTTCGCCGACGGGAGGCGCTGCGAACGGCACCCCCTTGAAGGATTCGACAGACCCCTGTGTAACGCCCTGCAGCTTGCCTGAATCGGTGCCGACTACGCCGGTCTGCGAAAACAAGGGGGGCACTGCCAGTACAGCGATTGCCGCCGCGGCGAGTCTTTTCAAACCATCCATTAACAGCCTCCGGAACTACTGGTTGGTGCGATGCACGCGACTATAACAGCGCCCGGAAGCATGAGTACAATTCATTGATTCGAACGGAGCAATCGGATTTGCCGATTGTCTATTCTTTTAGCTTTCTTTTGACATTCGCGGAAACTGCGCTGCGGTCTTCGCGCTTTCTAGCATGGAGTTTGTGCATGAGATGGCGCACCAGGCTCTCGGAGGCCGGAGATAGAGTGGCATCTCTTCTCTGAAGCAACTCAATCTGCCGATTCGCAAAGCGATTGTTGAATGCAATGATCATGACGTCCGAAGTGTCAGTGCCAACAGCTGTCTCCGGCAGAATGGCTATCCCCAGATTGGCGCGAACGAAGGCCAGGGCAGTTGGCATGAAATTTGTCTCGTAGCGAATGTCGAGGAGCAACCGCTCGCGATGTGCGATGGCCTCAACTGCCTCTCTCACGCTGCTCTCCCGCCCCGGCAAAATCAATCCGTGAGCTGAAACCTCACGAAGTGTGACGGTGTGCTTATCTGAGAGCGGGTGCCGCGGAGGCGTAAAGACAACCAGGCGATCCCGAAACAAGGGAGTCGCGCGAAGCTCAGCATCGCGCCCGTGGATGGTCCCGATTCCGAAATCGACCTCTCGCTTGAGTACAGCTTCACGCACGCGTTCCGCGATAACGTCGGAGATTTGCACGCGGATGCCCGGATGACTCTCGAGGAAGCTTCGTACAAGTTCTGGAAGCGCTCCAGCGCACACTGTGGGTAGAGCAGCGATGGAGACAAAGCCAGTTGAGGCGGAACTCAGATCGCGTGCATGTGCCACGATGGTCTGCGCATCATTGAATAATCGTTGCAGCGGGCCGAACACATCCTTGCCAGCGGCAGTGAGCGTCACTCCACGCTTGTTTCTGTCGAAGAGACGGACGCCCAGGCTCTCCTCGAGTTGTTGCACCTGGACGGTCAACGCCGACTGCGAAACATGCAGATCGTTGGCAGCGCGTGTGAAGTTGCGCGTCTCTGCAATTTTGAGAAAAGCACGAATGTGACGGAGCTCGTGAATCATCGGAAATCGAGATTATAGACTTCTGATTTATGCAATGTACATATTGATATGACGCTCTCTATACTCGCACTATTCGCGAAAGGGCTGCACCACTGGTCGCTGAGCATGCTTGCCATTTGGGGTCTGATCACTATCCTCGGCATGATCGTAGCGATCGCCAGCCGCCGCGTATCGCCGCTGGTTGCGCTCTTCCTGTTCCCGGTAATCGCCTGCCTGGCTGCGGGCTTCGGGTTGAATACCGCTCAATTTGCGCTCTCCGGGCTTGTATCGATCGCGCCCGTGGTGGCGATGTTCCTGTTTGCCATCCTGTTCTTCGGCGTTTTGACTGATGCGGGAACGATTGAGCCGTTCGTCAAGATTCTGCTTCGCGGAATCGGCAAAAACCCCGTGCTCATCGTTCCGGGAACGGCTCTACTGGCGCTGCTTCTTCACCTTGACGGTTCCGGCGCAGTCGTTTTTCTGGTTGCGATCCCCACTTTGCTGCCGCTCTATCAAGAACTCGGGATGGATCGTAGAATCCTGGCATGCGCGGTATCGCTCGCGGCAGGCGTGAACTTTCTGCCATGGACGGGCCCCACGATTCGCGCCGCCAGCGCACTCCACACCACTCCGATTGCGTTGTTCAAGCCTCTCATTCCTGTTCAGGTCGTGGGGCTGGTCTATGTTTTCGCTGTTGCCGTGTATCTCGGGCGCAAAGAGAGCAGACGCATTGGACACACCAATTTAAAGTTCATGCCGACGAGCCCGACTGCCACGATCGCTGTTCCCGGTTCGCATGTTCGCCTTGCCTGCAATTTGATTCTCGCTGTGGCAGTGCTTTCCCTCGTAATCAGCGGCAAGGTTGAGCCGGCAATCGCCTTCATGCTCGGCACGACGCTGGCCCTGCTGCTCAACTTCAGATCAGTGCGCGAACAGAGCGCGGCGATTGATCGTCATTCGAAAGCGGCGTTATCCATGTGTGCCATTCTCTGCTCTGCCGGCGTATTCACGGGGATACTGAAAGGCAGCGGCATGCTCGCCGCCATGGCTAAAGCGTCAATTGCACACATACCCCCGGGGTTCGCGCCGCACATTCCCGTGGTGCTCGGCCTGGTCGCCATGCCGCTAAGTCTGCTGTTCGATCCTGACTCTTTCTATTTCGGAATTCTCCCTGTGCTTGCTGCCGCCGTTCAGGGCTTCGGACTGCCTGCGGCGAGCGTGGCGGAAGCCGCACTACTGGGGCAGATGACCACTGGCTTTCCCGTAAGTCCGCTCACGCCGGCAACGTTTCTTGTAACCGGACTAAGTGATATTGAATTGAGCACGCATCAGCGTTTTGCAGGCCCGTTTCTGCTTGGGGCGTCCGTCGTAATGACGATCGCGGCCGTCCTGTTTCATGTCATACCGCTGTAAAAGGGTTCGTTTAGGAGGGCGCAGATGAAGAAGATCAGAATCGGCGCGGGAGCGGGTTTCTCCGGAGATCGGATTGAGCCCGCGGTGGAACTCGCCGAAAAAGGACATCTCGACTTCCTTGTCTTCGAGTGCCTGGCCGAGCGAACTAGCGCGCTGAGTCAACGGCGCAAGCGTGAAGATTCTAACGCTGGCTTCGATCCGCTTCTCAGCGAACGCATGCATGCCGTTTTGCCGGCATGCCGCCGCAATGGAGTTCGTGTGATCAGCAACATGGGTGCAGCGAACCCGCGTGCGGCTGCGCGAGAGACTATCGAGATCGCTCAACGGCTGGGACTTCACGGATTGCGTGTCGCATGCATCGAGGGAGATGACGTTCTGCATCTCAAAGAAGCCTTCAGGCCCTTCGACGATCAGCCGCTTCCCGGTGACAGGACGATCATCTCGGCGAATGCATATTTAGGCGCTGACACGGTGGCGGAGGGGCTGGATCGCGGTGCGGATGTGGTTCTGACAGGAAGAGTGGCAGATCCGTCACTGTTTTTAGGCGCAGTGATACACGCGTTTGGATGGGAGAAGGAGTCGTGGGACTTGATGGGCCAGGGCACTGCGGTCGGCCATCTGCTGGAATGCGCCGGGCAACTTACAGGCGGTTACTTTGCGGATCCCGGATATAAAGATGTACCGGATCTGGATCGGCTTGGGTTCCCGCTGGCAGAAGTAAGCGAAGATGGCTCTGCGCTTCTGACCAAAGTTCAGGGGTCAGGCGGGCTCATCACCCTGCAGACTTGCCGCGAGCAGATCCTGTACGAGGTTTTGAACCCGTCCTCTTACATAACGCCCGACGTCATCGCTGATTTCACAGAGGTCCGCTTCGATCAGCAGGCGACTGGCACAATGCGCGTGTCCGGTGCAAAAGGGAAGCCGGGTCCGCTGGAATACAAAGTCTCAATTGGAATTGATGACGGATTGATCGCTGAGGGTCAGATCTCGTATGCGGGACCGGGAGCGCTGGCGCGAGCCGAGTTAGCAGGGCAAATCCTCGAAAAGCGCCTTGCGCAAATTGGAGCGGAAGATCTAAGGATCGACCTGATCGGCCTGAGCTCGATGCACGGCACACCGGCCGATTGGCCCGCACCCTACGAAGTACGGCTACGGGCTGCGGCGCGATTCAGGCGCGAAACGGATGCAAAGCATCTGACACGTGAAGTGGAGAGCCTCTACTTGAATGGGCCTGCCGCAGGTGCAGGAGTCACATTCGCGGTGCGGGAGAACATCGCCATCGTGCCGGCGCTCATCGCGCGCGAGCTCGTCACTCCAAGCGTCTCGATGGAGATCGCATGATGGAGCTGCGAACAATTGCGCATGCGCGGGCCGGCGATAAGGGCAACCTGGTCAACATTTCCGTGTTCGCTTATCGCGATGAGGATTACGCGATGTTGGTTGAGCACGTGACAGAGGAGCGTGTGAGCGAGCTATTCCGCGAACACATCACGGGGCCGGTCACACGATATCGCGTTCCGAATCTTTGCGGCCTTAACTTCGTGTTGCAGCGCCGGCCAACTGACAGCGTTACGCGTTCCTTGCGTCTCGACGCGCATGGGAAGAGTCTCAGTTCGCTGATGCTTTCGCTGGAGATCTGATCAAGTGAACCTTGCACGATGCATAACGCTGGCTGCCATCGCCACGCTGAGCGCCGGCGCATGGGCGCACACGGGACAAGCTGCATGCGAACCGTTGCGATCTCTCCACAGCGGCTCATCGCGCATCCTAACTGCAGACTACAGTGTGGCCGGGGAGTTTCGAGCGCCTAGCGTGGGGTCATTCAGTCCGCTGCCTATCATGCTGCCGGCGCATTGCTCTGTTCGGGTCTTCACTCTCACGAGCTCGGTACAAACAGTGAGGTATCCCACGTGCGACGCTATTGCACCTCTATCGCGGAAACAATTGCGTCTCCTTTGCTAGGTCTGAACTCGAGAACCACGATGCCATCTTTGGCGTCAACTTCGAAATGCTGTTGATACGCGGTCAGAGCACCTCCCGCGGCGCCTGCCACATCCAGATTGGTCAGAACCTTCTGCCCGTTCGCGAAGACGTCGAAGATACGCTCGCCGGGATGGAGAGACGGCTCAACAAACGTGAGGACTACGCTATGGGGACCGTCAGCCACTGGAACGCGATAGGTGAACGAACCGGTACGGTACGTGGCCGCGACCTCTGGACTGTTGGTCGCAGCAATGGACGCCGGGGCCGGAGGTCTGAATCCAGATCCCGGACCCGTGATTACCTTCGCCGTTCCACCCTCGAAGAACGTATCCGATCCGAAGCGTTTGTCCGGGCTGGCGCCGGCAACCAGCGCGCCGCAATCGATATAGGTGTTTTTCGCGGCTGCGTCGGAAAGATGCCACTGCACTTTATCGTCTACATCACCGGTGGGGAAGGAGCCAGTCGCAACAAGGTTGTTGGCGCCGGGGCTCAGGACGATGCCATTCCAGATACAGATGCGATCCGGGCAATCTGCCAGCACTCCGATGAGCTTTCCATTTACGTTCAGTGACGTCTTCGAAGCGTTGCTGTACACCCGTACGTCGGCTATCCGGTAGGCTCGCTCGGTATAAAGGCTGGAGTTGATATGGACCGTTGGCGTAGACGTCCAGTTGGCTTTGTAAAAGAAGTAAGGGTCCTTTCGATGCTTGTGGTCGAAGGTCACGATGCCCTTGGTGTTGATGTCCTGGGCATTCCCTTCGCTGCGCGTCGTGCTTCCAAAATCGAAGGAGTTCCAGATAAACGTACCCCACAGATACGGTTTGCTGCGCATCGTAGACCAGTTCTGTTCGTGAATGTAGGACTCGTATTCTTCCGCCTGGGGCCGGTTCCGAGATTCCGGGCCACCCAGCGCGTTGTCAGAATGCAGCGAGATAGCGCCTCCCGCTCCGTACTCGGTGACCGCCATGGGTTGTTCTGGCCGAGTGTGGTGCAGGGCGTCAAGATGGGGGCCTAAGTCGGCCGCCTTGTCGTAGTACCAGCCGAAGTAACGGTTCGCACCGGACAGATCGATGACCGAGGCCGTGATTGGCACAGTATTAGGCGGGTAGCGTCCCTCACAGCAAGTCGCCAGTGTCGTGGGCCTGCTGGGGTCCAGTTCGTGCGCCAACTGATTCAGCTCTTTAAGCAACGGCAGCGGGTCAGGAGCTATACCCCGCTTGTTCCCCACAAAGGCCGGGATGCTGTTTCCGAAATCGACCTCATTGGCTATGGACCATGTGATGACCGAGGGATGATTGAAGTCCTGCGCGATCAGCTCGCGCAGTTGTTGCTGAGCGTTCTCACGAAGTGCTTCCGTCGGTTGCAAGCTTTCGCCCAATGTCCATTGGCTTACGAGGGGTATCTCGTCCCAGAGCACAAGTCCGTCGCGGTCTGCGAGGTCGTGAATCGGCTGGCCGTGCTGATAGTGGGTGAGGCGCACGCCGGTCACACCCATCTCGCGCATCATCGCCTCGTCTTCAGCAATGTCCTCCGGTTCCCTCGCCCAGCCTTTTCCTTCATAATCCTGGTGATAGCCGACGCCGTGCACGGCCACGTGTTTCCCGTTGAGGAATAGTCCATTCTCCGGATCGAACCGAACCTGCCGAATGCCAAAAGGGAGAGAGACACGATCCACTAGCTGGGAGGATTTGTCAGAGAGTTCCACAACCAGGCGGTACAGATAAGGATCCTCCACGCCTTGCCAGAGATGAGGATGCAGCACAGCCAGGTTCGCGGTGCTCTCTGACCCGCTCGCTGCTCCAACGGCGACGGACTGCTCTTGCTGTGCCGCGACTTTGCCTTGCGCGTCAATGAGAAGAGTTCGAAGCAGAACGGAGTCGCTTTGGTCACTGTCGTTGCGCACTCGCGCACGCACCTGAACCTGCGCCGCGGCAGACTCAACGGACGTCGTCTTCGCATAGACTCCGGAGGAGCCATAATCCATCAGATCAAGGTGCGTCTTCCGCGTGAAGACAAGGCTTACCGGACGATACAGACCGCCGTACACAAAAAAGTCTCCGGTAAGCGGCAACACGTCGGCAGTGGAGCTTCCCAGCGCGGGTTTCGTGTTGTCCACCTTCACCGTAAGCGTGTTCTCATGACCTGGCTTAAGTGCTGCCGTGCTGTCCAGGCGAAAGCGCGAGAATCCTCCCCGGTGGGTGCCCAGCAAGGTTCCGTTCAACCAGACGGTTGCGATGCGGCTTGCTGCGTCGAATTGCAGAAAGCTTTCCATGCCGGCCACGTTCGCTGGCGGCGTAAAGATGAGCTTATACCAGCCGACGCCCTGCGTGGTGACGACGTTCTGCGCGGTGTTGATATGGGACGCGGGCGCGTCCTTGTAGTATCCCACCCGATTCCAGGTGTGTGGCACGCTAACAGTTGTCCACGTCGAATCCGGTTCATCTTGGAGTTCTGTCGCAGATTCTGGTCCCAGCTTGAAGCGCCATGCATCGCGGAGTGGCATCTCGACGCGGGGTTCTACAGCTGTGGAACGGTGGGTTCCGCTCGTCGGTGATTTCTGCGCATGATTCTCCAAGGTGAGCGGCAAGAGGGACAGCAAAAGCAAACAATGAGTGCGGTTCAAAGGCAAGCTCCTGGAAGCTCTACCTGCTTGCGTGTTCGGCGAAGATTGCATTATAGAGATGACATAAACCGCTGTCACCACGACTGAGT
>CAVTVB010000010.1:0-125994 GCA_963738035.1 uncultured Acidobacteriaceae bacterium | reverse complement strand
CGCCCCATTGAGGTCATCCCAAACTTCGTCAACTGCGATGTCTACACGCCGATAACAGACGAAGTTCTCCGCGCCAAAGCGCGAGCCAAATTCGCCAGGCCAGACGAAGCCATCTTTATCCACTTGTCGAATTTCCGTCCCGTCAAACGCGTCGTCGACGTAGTCAAGGTATTCGCGCAGGTTGTTCGCGAAGTTCCCGCTCAGTTGATCCTTGTTGGCGATGGTCCCGATCGCTCCGCCGCTGAGTGGCTGGCGCACGAGCTCAAAATCAATGACAAAGTTCATTTCCTCGGCAAGCAAGACCGCGTAAACGAGCTTCTTCCCCTTGCCGATCTCATGATCATGCCAAGCTCGCTTGAGTCTTTCGGTCTCGCCGCCCTTGAAGCCATGGCCTGCAAAGTCCCCGCCATCGCAACCCGCGTTGGAGGCGTACCTGAACTGATCGACGACGGAGTGACCGGGCTGCTCTTCCCTGTTGGAGACGTAGACGCCATGGCAGCGGGCGCTACCGCCCTTCTAAAGGATCGTTCTCGCCTCGATGCAATGCGCGATGCGGCGCGCAAAGACGCACAAAAGCGCTTCTGCGCTTCATTGGTGGTTCCAAAATACATCAATTTTTACGAGAAAATTCTTGCCAGCTAGCGCGTGTTTCATAAACGGGCTTTTTCGGACCAACGCGATCACAGCACGCTGCAATCAGCCTTCAAATCGCGGCATGAATCCGACCCGTCTCCAGAACTCATCCACCAGCGCGACTGTCTCCTGACTCACCTGCGGCGGAGTTCGCAACAGAATCGCAGCGCCATTTCCCCGCTCCTCGCCATCACTCATCGCCGCACCGGTAAGCTCCTGCACATCTGCCACAAGTGCCACGCACTTATCCGCGCGATAGGTACACGATGCAAGATCCGCGATCGAGAGTCTCTTGGTCGGGGTCACAAGGACCGTTCGCGGAGGAGACATCCGGTCGAGCAGACAGAAAATTTCCAGCTTCGACTCCAGTTCATCCGGCACGCAGTCAATCGCCAGGTCTGCCTCGCGCACAGCCTCTTCAATTGTGGAAGCAAACATCACACTGGGTAAAGCCGCCGGCCCTAGTTGCTGTCGCAGATACTCCTGCGCGTGATGCAGATTTGAGGGCATCACATCTTCCAGCAACACCGCGTAGCCGGCACGGGCAGTGGCGAGCGCGAGCCATCGGCCCAACGGCCCGGCTCCGATAATGGCAACTTGCATTGGATTCTTGATTACTTTGCGGCCAGGGCCTTGGCCACGTCTTCAGCGTTCGGGCTGGAGTGTATAAGATGTTCGGCAATCCGCGCCCGCTCCTCGGCAGTCAGCGTGGGAACCAGCGCAAGGATGCGGCGCAGCGTCACTGCAACATCATCGATGTAGTTCATCAGTCGAATAGCTTCACCAGACAGCGGCATTGGGGTCCCCTTGATTGAAGTCAGTCCCCATTGTAGGCGGTGAGGCCGCGAAGAGGAAACACGCCTGATGCGCGAACAGAATCTAACTTTTGATGGGAATGCTACTGGTCAAATCGAAGCAGGGTCGAAATCATCCCTTTCGCCAGATCGTCCGTCTGTTCAGTCGCCAGCGTCGTGTGAGAGAACCATGCCGTGGAGTCGACATCATCGTGTGTTTGCACAACCAGTTCGTACTCCCGATCGAATCCCAGCACCTTTCCGGAAAAGATCACTTTCTTTCTCTCAGCGTCGAATTGCATAACGAAGCCCATCTCGTCCTCGCGGCGAATCTCGAACCGATTGCGATCTGGATTCACTGAACGAAGAACGGTGCGGCCCGCCCTGGTATTAACGCCCTCACACCGAATCGCAATCACCTCGCGCAATGCGTTCAACTGGTGAGGAAGCTGCCGGACTAACAGCGCTGCGCGAGCGTCAGCCCTTATTTTGGCTTCGACCGCTTTAGAGCGCTTCGGTTCGTAATTTTCCAGCTCTTCCTCTTCCCATGTCAGGGGAACTTTCTTCTTCTCGGGCGCGTCGGGTCCGTTCACGGGAGTTGTCACTTCCGCGATACGCTTGGCAATCATGTCACTTGCGGTCTGGGCAGTCATGGGTGTCGGCTTACTGGTCCGATGTTAGCGCAACTCCACTCTGGTCCGTCGTGAAATCCCCAATGCAGTAACAGTACTTTTGGGGGACTCATCAGGTACCACTAACACCTCCCATGCCGTCTTCGAATGCCCCCTCTTGCCACGGTTGAAAAGAGATGCGGCATTTTCATTTTTGGTTTGACAAGCCATACGGCAATCGGCAAATCTGCTTTTCGCGGCACTTCCTCAAACATATGAGCCAGATTCCATCCACTCTCCACGCGGACAGTGCAGCGCCCACACCCGTGACCCCGAGGATTCAAACGTGAAGAAGCTTCCTCTTGCTCTTGCATTTGCTCTCTGCCTGAGCGTCAGCCCGCTTTTCGCCCAGGAAGACGCCGAAAATTGCAAAGACTCAACGCTCGTCACCCGCATGCCCGGCAGCACCATCCATAGCTGCGATAACAAGGAATTCGATCAGTTCGATATCACCGTCGACAGCAAAGACGACGCGCCCAAAAAACATGTTGAAGGAGAACTGCACTCGTGGGACTACGGAACCCGCGAAGGCGTCAGCGACATCCAGGTGTTTCGCAACCTCGAAACCGCTCTGCGCACCGGAGGTTTTCGCATCGTCTACGAAAACTCCCCCGGCTACATCTCTGCAAACAAGGGAAAAACCTGGGTAATCATTGAGAACAGTGGCTCCTATTATTACCAGACCATCGTCACCGAGCAGGAGATGAAGCAGGAAGTCACAGCCGACGCTTCATCTCTCAAAGACGAGCTCGAAAAAAGCGGACACGTCGCGATATACGGAATCCTCTTCGACACTGGCAAAGCCACAATCCAGCCATCATCTGACTCCACACTCAACGAAATCGTGAAGCTTATGCAGGACAATGCCGACCTAAAGCTTCGCGTCGAGGGCCATACCGACAACGTCGGTGCAGCCGCTGCAAATCAATCCCTAAGCGAGAGGCGCGCTCAATCCGTCAAGGCGTGGCTCGTGAGCCACGGCATTGCCGAAGATCGACTTTCAATCAAAGGATTCGGTGACACCAGGCCCGTCGCCGACAACTCCACCGACGAAGGCAAGACCAAAAACCGGCGCGTCGAACTGGCCAAGATTTAAACCAGCTCGAATCCGTTGTCCTTTAACTTCCAGACACAACAAGGCGGCCCACCCTCCCACAAGGAGTGGACCGCCTCATCGCATTCCGACAAAACTGCTTGCCCGCCGGAAACTCAATCTCAGCTGTGTGCCCTAAGCTCTGAGCCTTCCACAATCTGCTTCGCTCGGCTCCGCACAAGCTAATAGCTAACAGCTAGTAGCTGCTTCTCACAGCGTCCGCTTGAACAGCGGCGTGGCAACGAGCAGCGTGCCAATTCCGAATGCAAACAGGAACAGCAGATCGCCTCGTATCGCAACAAACCCGCCGTCCTTCAGCAGAATCGCCTTGAATCCGTGAATCGCATACGTGAACGGATCCACAACCGCAATCGCCTGCAGCCACTTCGGAAACGCCGCAACCGGCGAGATCGCTCCAGATGGGAAGAACAGCAGTGTGTTCAGCACGCCAAACATCGCACGTGGAACCAGCGGATCGTCCACCCGCACCATCATCAGAAACATCATTCCGTTGAAAGCCAGCGATGTCCCCAGAATCAGCAGCAGCAAATTCAAATCCGCACCCGGCCGGAAAATAACCCCAAGCCCCGCCATTAACGACCCGATCACTGTTATCGAAATCCCCGCCATCACCGCCTTGATGGCGCCCGCCACATTCAGCCCCATCACCAGTTCCAGCTTGCTGATCGGCGTCACCAGGTATCCCTCGTGCACTCCCCGCGCCTTGTCGTCGATATACAGCATTCCGCCGCCGATCATCACCGAGATGTACATCGCCAGCGCGATCGAACCTGACAACAAATACTTCATGTACTCGACATAGGGATAAAGTTCCACGATCTCCAGCGCAATGTTCTTCACCACGCGATCCTGGATCACCGGCTGATTCAGCGCATTCACCAGCGATTGCATCTCGCCCTCAATGCTTCCGCTCATCACTTGGTCAGAGTTATCCACCACCAGCCCAAGCCTTGGAGCGTCCTCCGCATACACGCGCCGCGAATATTGCGCCGGAATAATCACCGCCGCATCCACCTTGCCGGTCCGCACATCCTCCTTCGCCTGCGTCTCATCGGTGTAATTGATGGTCGAGAATGTCGCAATATTCGCCGCCACCGAATCGAAAGCCTCGCGCACCTTCACCGCCTGCGGCCCGCCATCGTGATCCACCACCGCCACACGCGCACCTTGGATGTGTCCGCCATACGCATGGCCCAGGATGATCAACTGCACAATCGGCAGCATCATCGACATGATCATCAGCACAGGCGAGCGAAAGAACTTCCGCATCTCGCGCTCAACAATTGCCAGAAATCTGTTCATCGTTGCGCTCCCGGACGCGGGGGCATCATGAAGACCGACTTCACCTGCTCATCGCGCAATTGACGCCCCGTATAGTGCACAAAAACGTCGTCAAGCGATGTATTCTGCACGCTCAGCGAAGTAAGCTGCTCGCCCAGCGCCTTCGCCATCTCCACCAGGTGGGTCGTCGTCTGCGATCCATTCGAAGTCAGCACGCGATACACTCCAGCCGACTGCGACTGCACCTCCGTCACATCGGGCAGAGCCTCCAGCCGCGACTTCCACTCCGGATCTTCGCGATTGAATTGCACCTCAACCACATTCGATCCCGGCACGCTTTGCTTCAGCTCCACCGGAGTCCCCAGCGCCACCAGCGTTCCGTGATCGACAATCGCAATCCGATCGCACAGTCGGTCCGCCTCCTCCATGTAATGCGTCGTCAGCAGCATGGTCAGGTTCCGCGTCTTCTTCAGATTGTTCAGCATCTCCCAAACCGCAATGCGCGAAACCGGATCGAGACCAGTAGTCGGCTCATCTAGAAAAAATATCCGCGGATCATGCACCAGTCCACGCGCGATCTCAAGCCTGCGTCGCATTCCCCCGGAAAGCGTCTTCGTCTGCGCCTTACGCCACTTGGTCAGATCCACCGCTTCCAGCACCTCGGCGATGTTCTTCTCCCGCTGTACCTTCGGAACGCTATACAGCTTTGCGTAAATGCTCAGATTCTCTTCAACTGTCAGATCCTGATCGCTCGTTAGCGCCTGCGGAATCACCCCAATCATCCGTCGCACCGCATCCGGTTCCTTGCTTACATCGTGTCCGCCAACAATCGCCTTCCCGCTCGTCACCGGGATCAACGTCGTCATCATGCGGATGAGTGTGCTCTTGCCTGCGCCATTAGGCCCCAGCAACCCAAAGATCTCTCCCTCGGCAACAGTGAAATTCACGCCCTTTACCGCTTCGAAATCACCGTACTTCTTAACAATGTGTTCCACGCGAATCGCAGGCGGCGCCTGGTGTTGCAGCGGGTCCGGCGTAGGTGTCACGGTGTGTGCGTGCGACGTCATTGCTTCACCAGCTTGGCCTTGGGTATATACACCTCGGCCGTCATTCCCGGCACAAACTTCTCATCCGGGTTGTCGATCAGCAGCTTCAGCCGCACCGTCTTGATGTCTCGCTTGCGCCCGCCGTTGATATCGCGCTGCGTCGCAAAATCCGCCTCTGCCGACTTTGCAATTACCTTTCCCTGCACCGTCGTGCCACTGGGCATCACTACTTTCAAGCTGTCACCCAGTTGCACCGCGTCCGCTTGCGTCTCCGGCAGCGGCGCATACACCCATGTCTGCGTCAGATCCATCACGGTAGCAATGGTCCCGCCCGCCGCCAGTACTTCTCCCTGCCGCGCCGCCAGCACATTCACTTTCCCCGTAACAGGAGCGAACACCTGCGCATACTTCAGCAGTACATTCGCCTGGTCAGACAGCGCCTTCGCATTTTGAACAATGCCGCGCGTTGACGCCACGGTTTGTGCCGAAGCATGTGCCAGCAACTCGTGCGCGCGCGCCTGCTGAAGAGCCGCCTTCGCTGCCGCCACATTTGCGTGCGCCGACTCCACCGCTGCCTCCGCCGCGTTCAAGCTGGTCACCGCTTCGTCCCTGGCCTGATCGCTCGCAATCCCCTGCTTGGCAAGCGCGACTGTACGCGTGGTATCGGCCTTCTGATGTTCCAGGTTTGCCTCAGACTGCGCCAGCGCCGCCTGACTCGCCTTCACTTGCGCTTCGGCGTTGACCGTCGCACTTGAGACTTCGCCTTCATTCTGCCGCAGCGTTGCTTCGGTCTCCGCGAGCTTCGACTGATTGCTTTGAACATTGGCCTCGGCCGCTTTCTGCGCGGCCGCCAGGTCATCACTTTCCACAACCGCAATCAGTTCACCGGCCTTCACCGGCTGTCCTTCCTCCACGTTCAGTGTCTGGATCCGTCCCGGTATCTTCGCGCTCACAAGCACCTCATTGGCATCCACCGTGCCAATGAGCTTCAAATCACCCGACGCCCGCCCCGTCAGCAGATACCAGACAAAGGATCCAAGCGTCAGCAGCCCAAGGATCACAAAAACTCTATTTCTTGCGTTCATTGCTTCTCCCATAAAGATGTCCCGTGCTCGGCAACTCCGGCATCGGTGTATCTGCAAGTACGCGAGCCGCCAGCTCCGCTCCGCGGGCGCGATCGATAAATACAGCCTGTCCCAGAAACTCCACCACTGCCCGCCGCCGGGCCTCCAGCGCCTCAAGCGCAAACGGATCAAAATCCATCAACAGGCGCCACATCGGCGCGGCCAGAAAATAGAAAACATTCGCTCCCAGCGTAGAAAGATGAATCTGCATCCAGTCCACGTCAATCAGCTCTCCCGCGGTAATCCCCTCGCGGACCATCGACTGGTACATCGCCTGCATCGGCGCAAACACCCGCTTCACCACGATCGACATCGCGCCCGCTTCGCCCTGGTGCATGCGCATCATCTCCTGCTGCATCAGGCTCTGAAATTCACCCTGCGACAGAATCCGATCGAAATGGTCCAGCGCAGCCCTCATCAGTCGCTCGCCCGGTGAGGCATCGCGTAGAAACACCGCCATCGAGCGGTCGCGAATTTTCGCCGAAATCATCTCCACGGCCGCAATGTAGAGGTTTTCCTTGCTGTCGAAGTGGTAGTACAGCAGCGCCTTGTTCACACCCGCCGCAGCCGCAATCTGATCCATCCGGCCGCCCGCCATCCCCAGCGCGCTGAACTCCCGCAATGCAGCATCGAGAATCCGTGCCCGCGTCTCAGCAGACCGGTCGACTGGAACAGAAGAGGTGTTTTTTGTCTCGGAATCCATATTGACCAAACAGTTAAACTAACTAGTTAGTAAATTAGCTCGACCGGCCGAAAAATGCAAGGAGCATTCCCCGTCAATACCGACTCCGGCAGAATCCGAGGTATCCTCCTCATTGCATTGCGCAAAACCTCTCGTCGATCCTGCAGGTTAATTCCGAGAATCTCCTACACTGGTCTCAACAGCGAAAAGCCGAAGACCCTTCCTGGATTTGCGCAATAACCTCAAAACCGACGGTCTTATAGACCGCATTGTGGGAACCTTTTGCCTCAAAAATGGTGCAAATATTTAAAATCGCCCGCTAAGTTCTTATTTATGACGACTTTGCACCTTAAGTCTAATGATTAGAATGGTTTACGAGACCCCCTTTCAGGACTAAGTCGCGTCGATTGACGAACTTACCTCAAAAACGATTTTTTTAAGATATGCAACCGCAGAGTTGGCGAAAAGCCAGAAGACACGGAGGCGGCTTCAACCCCAAAATTGCATTCCGCGACCCGCCGCGCGACAGGAATCGCCAAAGCGCGGGGAGTTCCGTCCGGCCTACTTTGTCGGCATCGATTTTGTCGCAGGAGCACCCGTGGGGGTCGCCAGGGGGACCATTTTGAGATTTGGCCAGTCTGTGGGAATTGCCTCAATCCGTGCATTGGGCCATTCGGTAGGGATCGGCCTAAATTCCGAGTTCGGCAGATTGACACATGCCCACAACCCCGACACAAAGAAACAAGAGGAGGATTTTCAATAGCATCAGATTACCTGCGAACCACCACCTGCGGCTAAGTATACGTCGCTCTCACGAAGTTGAAGGAGCAGACAGTCCAGCAGTCTCGGGCCGCAGCGTCTCCAACAACCACACAAAGCGTTGTCATCCCGACCGAAGTGGAGGGATCCGCAGTTGCCTGTCGCGACATTAGCAGGCACGAAAAACCACCAGAAAGGCACGAAAAGTCAGGCCACGACCTCTGTCCCGCCGAAAGCACAAAAGAAAATCATCCTTCGGACCGAATCACGCGAAAAAATTAACTCGACTCTCCGCATCGGACGCGCTATCTGGGGCCGCCTCACCAACCTCCGAATCCTCTTCGAGCCCCCGTTCCGTCTCATCACGGGCGTCGCTGTAAGCATCGTCGCCCAAACGTCCCGGCCGATCGAGCGCAAATGGAGGTTGCACCTCAAGCTCATCGCGCGGCAAAGCAGCAGATCTCGCCGCGCGAATACCCGCTATGGGACTGATTTCCACGCAGCGTCCTCCATTGGAATCTCATCGGCACAAGAGAGCAGGAACTTTAAGCGACTACTCGAGCCCGCCACGATCGCGAAGCAGCTGCGCAACCTCGTCATGTTTGAAAAACACCGCCGCATGCAGCGGCGTCACATTCGCCGCGTCCCTGGCGTTGATCTCGGCATCGTTTGCCAGCAGCATCTCCGCTATCTCGACGGAACCGGTCTGTGCTGCCATGTGCAAGGGAGTCTCTCCATCGTCATCCGCCTCGGTGACCTCCGCATGGCGGGCGATTAGCAACCTCACAGTCTCCGCCCGCTTGTAGAACACCGCAGCGTGCAGTGGCATCGCCCCGTGAGCGTCCCTTGCGTTCACGTCGGCGTGACTATCCAGCAGCAGCAGCACCAACTCCCGCCATCCCTTTGCGGCTGCCAGGTGAAGCGGAGTATCGCCGTTTTTATCCTGGGCAGCAACATCCGCGTGATAAGCCAGAAGAATGCTGGCAACTTCCCGGTGACCGTACAGTGCCGCCAGATGCAGTGGGGTTGTTCCGTCACTCTTTTTCGCCAGAGCGAGCGCCGGATTTGCTTCAAGCAACGCACGCAGGGTCACGACATCGCCGGCCGCTGCAGCATCCTCAACTGTTGTCGAATATGCGAGCGCACTCGAAGTCAAGGTGACGGCAAGAACCATCAAGCCTGGAACCGACCAAGGGTGGAGTGCCCGTTTGAGCAATTGGAGCGTACGCAAGGTCCCTCCCAGTTCTGCCTGGCGCAACTAAATGAACTGGGTAAATTGAATGCCTAATACAAAGACGAGGAGAATCGCTCCGAAGTTTTATGAATCTGCGTGATGAAATGCACACCATGGCGATCAGCCCATTACTTCAAGCTTCGACCGCGAAACTCGTCCTTCATCTGCCAATGGCCGCTTCACTTACGACAGCACGCCTCCGGATCCAGCAGCCGAGGCCCCGGACCATCTGCCGCCAGTCGATCCCACGGGTTCCGCAATGGGCAGGATTCCAATGACAGGCACCCGCATCCGATGCAGCCATCCAACTGATCGCGTAATCGCGTCAACCGCTCGATCCGATCGTTGAGTTGCAGTCGCCACCGGCCCGATAGCTTCTGCCAATCCGCAGCCGTTGGAGTTCTCTTCTCCGGCAAGGTCGCGAGCGCTTCACGAATCTCCGCAAGTGGAATCCCGGTTCTCTGCGCCACCTTGATCACCGCTACTCTGCGAAGCACCTCGCGCGCGTAGCGCCGCTGATTTCCGCTGTTGCGCCAACTGCTGATCAGACCTTGGGCCTCGTAGAAATGCAGAGTCGAGACAGCCACTCCGCTCCGCAACGCAACTTCGCCGACGGTAAGCGCCCTTTGGATCGTCGGTTTCCCAGGCTCCGCTTTCTGCAACTTCGCGCCCATAATACGCAACCTCTTGACCTCAAGTTTACTTGAGGTTTTACCATTGATCCAGTGGAGGAATACACAGGATGGAATCCCAAATCAAAGTGGGGCTGGTATACGGCTCAACGCGACCTGGCCGCTTCTGCGATACCATTGCGCGCTGGGCCGCCGGCCAGGTCGCCGCCCGTGAAGGCTTCGCTCTGGAAACTATTGATCCCGCCGCAGCTGAATCCCTTGGTGCACCAGAGCTTAAGCAACGACTCGCGGCATGTGACGCATTTATAGTCGTTACGCCCGAGTACAACCACGGCTACCCCGCGCCCCTTAAGGCGCTCATCGATTCTTACGGGCCAGAGTGGCACGCCAAGCCGGTCGCCTTCGTTTCTTACGGCGGAATCTCCGGCGGTCTGCGCGCGGTTGAGCAACTCCGCTTGGTCTTCGCGGAGCTTCACACCGTCACCATCCGCGATAGCGTAAGCTTCGCTGGTGCCTGGGAGCAGTTCGACGCAGACGGAAGGCTGCGCAGCCCTGAACGCGCCGAGCGATCAATGGATGCAATGCTCCGCCGTCTCCATTGGTGGGCAGTAAGCCTCGCCCATGCGCGCAGTGTCTGGCCTTACGCGAAGACGGCCTAGAAGATTGCAATCGCCCTGCTCGTCCTGCAACAGTGCTAAATTGTGAGGAAGCGGATAGCCACTCCGCTGGGAACACACCGTCCTCTCAAAGACAAGCATGAAAAATCAGGCGGACAGACTGCTGTTTGTAGTCGATTCACGCGGGAACCATCTTGTTTGCGATGGAAGGTGCCTTCGCCGCCATCGCAGGCAATCTCGATTTCTTCGGTGTCATGGTCGTTTCGTTCGCAACGGCTCTAGGCGGCGGAGTCTTGCGCGATGTGCTCATCGGCGCCAGTCCGCCTCAGGCCATCCGCGATTGGCGATATCCTGCTGAGGCGTTTGCGACCGGCGGCGCCGTATTCATCCTGCATCATTTTGCCCAACAGATTCCCGCACAGCTCTTGATGGTTCTCGATGCGGCAGGTCTGGCATTGTTCGCGGTGGCTGGAACACAAAAAGCCCTCAGCTACGGCATTCCCCCATTTATCGCCACTTTGATGGGAACGGTCACCGGCGTCGGAGGAGGCGCTATTCGGGACATTTTGCTTATGCGCATCCCAGCTGTCTTGCGCACCGATATCTATGCCACAGCCGCTCTTGTTGGCTCAGCGGTAATGGTCCTTGGACGCAAGCTAGGCCTCCATCCAACATTGGCTGCGGTTCTAGGCGGCGTCGTCTGTTTTGTACTTCGTGTCTGCAGCGTCTGGTTCCATTGGAACCTGCCGAAGGCATCCACGCCCTAGATGGACCGTCAGAGCGTGACGATTGGTGTAAATCAATTGCCGCCCCGCGCGCAACAAGGATCGACCGAAATCAATCCTTGTGTCTGCCCAATTTCTTTTTAACGTCGGGCATGAATTCACCAACGCTGTTAATGATCACTCCGACCCACGCTTGAGTAATCACGCTCTGATATCCCTTGACCGTGATCGTTGGATTGTTGGGATTCCAGGTTGCGCCAATTGCTCCCGCGCCGAATGCCGCCGCAAATGGCATGATATTCGGCCTGATTGATTGCTCATCATGGCTATACGTTATGAAGTTTCTCGTGAACGCGTGTCGAAAGCGTGGCCACCCTCCGTCGCATTTGCAGCGATCATAGCGAGGTTCCCATCCAACCACTCCCTGCCCCATCGAGGTGAATGAGTTTTGAATGATATTCGTTGTCTGGTTCGAACCGACCCGCTTCGCAAAACCGGAGAATCCATCTCCCCAGTCCTCAGGCGTATTTCTCACCTGATCATGCACAGCAAAGAATGCCGTCTTGATATAGATTCCCGGCGTTGTATAGGTCTGACGAACGTACAGCTTGAACCGCTCCCGGCCATTCAACGCAACCAGGGGAGCCTCTTTCGGAATGTATGCGCCGTAAAGCCAGTTCACCGGAAGTTGGGTGTTTACAGAAGGCTGTTCGGGTTGCGCTGTCGTTTTGGTCTTTTCTTGCGCGTATGAAGTTGCAACAAGAAGTAACAGAAGAATCCGGATCACAGATCTACCAGCGGTCGCGATCATTTCGCGGCGCAAAATTCGATCGGCTGAGCATAGAATTCTTTGCATTCAAATGTTTCTTGCCCTTGCAGCGCCCTGTGTGCAGAGAATGTCTGCTACTGGTGATGATAGGTTGGCCCGTGTCTCCCATCATTGGGGATGAGAGACACGGCCTTGAAAAACCCGCCGCAAGGATCAGCAATAGCAGCAAGAGCCGGAAAAAACTCTGGCCTACGCCGTCCAACCCAAACCACTGAAGAACTATTTCCCTTTAGCCAGGTTTTTCGGCGACGATTTCTCCAGCTCTGAGACCAACGTCGTAGAAGACGCGGGCGCATGTACGCTTCCTGCGAAAATCTCTTGCGCGGAGATCTTCTTCCCGTAGAGCTTCTCATTATCGCTGTCATCGGGACCTAACGATGTTCCGGAGAGAGAAACACCGCCGAAAACGCCTTGCGCACGGGAGTAGGAGAGCATCTGGGCTTGCATGGTGGCAGTCGTTGAGGCTTCCGCATTCCGCCCTACCGGACCGGCCGCGATGCTGGTTTCAGCACCTAACTTAGCTCTTCCCTTCATCACCGAACGCGCACCATCGTCATTCATCACCAGGATGACAAAGTCGGTTGCCTGTCCACCCGCTTGGAAGCCGAAGCTTCCGCCGCTCGATTGCATCATGATCGGCGCGCCCCAGTGGCCGTTAAAATTCGCACCGCTCCGGCAAACCATTACGCCTTTGCCATATTGAGCTCCGACGATAAACCCAGCCTTCTTAACCGACGGCAGAATAATGACGCAGTCTGCCTTGTTCAGTACGTTGATGGGAAGGCCGTTCTCGGCATTTGAAAGATCCTTAAATACCTGGGCGGCTCTCTCGACTCTTTCGCTGGGTTCATCAGCTCGGGCGAGTAAAGTCGTTAAGCACAGCCCTGCAACCATGCAGCAGGACATCCATTTCGAGTTGAGCCGATTTCGAGTCTTCAATTCAAACACGTCAAACTCCTTGTATGTGGTTTTGGGTGAACGGCAAACTCGCTTTGCATCCGCGAGCGACATCGTCACAGCTTCGGAACAACAGCATCAAGCTAGCAGGCAAGTGATACATTCAAATGCGCATGTCGGGCCTGGGGAAGCAGAGCCGGATATCCAACTGCAACGCTGCGAGGTCGGTCTTTCCGGCGTTCGTTGGATGCAGGACAAACGGGCATGGTTTACTGATGAGTCGCTTGGTGCACTAACTACTCATCAGAACTCGATGCTCATCTTGCCACTCGACGCATGATCAGGAAACTGGCAAAACTGACAGAGGGTGACACTGACCGAAATCCGCGATCTTTAGGGTCAAATTGAGCAATTCTGAACAGTCCCTGCCTCCCCTTTCACATCACAATTCTTGTAGCCACCGCTTCGCCGCAGAGTTTCCCTGCGGTTGCGGACTATCGATGCAATGGAGAACACGATGTACTTCGATTTAATCAACCTGGAAAACATAATTGCAGCCTTTGCTATTGTCCTCATCATGATTTTTGCCTTGGCTGCATTCCTCGACAGTCGCGGCAGAAAGGCAGAGCCGCTTCGCAGATTCGGCTCTGACCACGGCCCCCAATACCCATCGGAAGGCCGCGAGGGCGTGATCGGCCTTTACGCGCCTTATGCAGATTTAAGTGCCTGTGGTCTCGGTACCCCCGGGCAGCAGATTAGGCTTCGCAGAGAGGCGCCGCTGAATCTCGAAGAGATTGATCCGCGAGCAGTGCTGCAGGTAGAGCGGATCTCGGCAGTTCAGCTTCAAAACCGCGCGTAAGCGTGAGTAACTCATCCAGGCCGATGCGGGCCCTTGAAGCAGTTTTCTGGTTGAGTTATGGGTTAGCCTGACATCGTCGCTGCGGATCCGGGTCCTGTCCGTTCAGGCGGTCACTCGCTCGCAGCGATCTCTGAAGCGTCAGCCCGATGGTCGAGCTGGCGATCGGCGGACTGGCGCTTGATATATGCGGCTTTGATGTTTTCGTATTTTGTCTGCAACTCATCGAGTTCAAGGTCGCTCAAATTCTCGATATCAATCATCTGATCGCGTGCCTTATCGATGGCGCGAATAAGCTCATTGAGTTTCAAGTTAATCGCTCGAGCGTCTCTGTTCTGTGTGTTCTGGATCAGAAAGACCATGAGAAAAGTGACGATGGTTGTGCCCGTGTTGATCACCAGCTGCCAGGTATCAGAGAAGTGGAAGATCGGGCCAACGACCGCCCAGATGACAATGACGATGCCCGCACCCGCAAAGGCCCACTTTGATCCCAGCCACCCCGAGGCAGAAGCGGCAAACTTTCCGAAAGCATCATTTGTCGTGCGGCTCTGCACTTCCAGCGATGGATTCGCCATTTGGTTTCCTTCTCTCAATGGGGCCGCATTCGAAGCTTAGCCGGGATCACGGCCTTCGCCATATAGCGGCCTGCACTGGGTTTGCGCGGGGTATAGACGACTGAAGGCCAATGTCTCTCGGTAACCCACTTGCCATTGACCTCAGAAACCCCGACGCTCTGGTTGCAAATTTCGCAGGGGTACGCCACCCAATCCCTGCTCTCCCGGCTGGCACCGAGTAATAGTTGCGTTTGTTCGCTTAGTTTTCCCTTACAGGGCTTGGTCAATATCGGCACATGGTCCTCGTCTCGTGACGTGCAGTTTGTGACTCTTAGGTGGCCTTTGGTCGGTCAACGAGGGGCCACTCCCTCGCAGGCTGGGGAAAAATGCTCTTCGTCAAAGCCTTAAAACAGATTAGATGCGGTAAGGGATTGTCGAGGTTCTGCTCCCGTCGATTACACGCATCTTCCAGGCATCGTCGCTTCCTCGTTGCCAGAAGCCATCGATTGCTACACTTGAGTCATGCAGGACGAAATAGATTTTCGCCGTGTGGCCGAGAGCGCCCTCGAAGCACTTAAGAAGCACCTGATTGCCCGCGAAGAAGAGGACGAAGCCGGCTTCGAGGTCGAGGAGCAGGGCGGCGTGCTGAATGTTGTTTTCGAAGAGCCGCCCAGCAAGTTTGTCGTCACTCCCAACACGCCAGTTCGCCAGATCTGGATCTCAGCTCTCTCGACCAGCTTCAAACTCGATTGGGACGCCCCGGCAAGCGCATTCATACTTCCGCGAACCGGCGAAAAACTCATCCCGCTCGTCGACCGCCTCATCAACGAAAACAAGCAGGACTGAGAATCGATCTATCGAAACGCCGTCGGCCAATCCTTCGGCAGACATGCGGGCGCCAACCAATACAAATGAAAAACAAAACAATGAGGCCGCGCCGGATGCGCAGCCTCATTGTGTCTCCAGAGTCAGATCTACTGCAACGAATAGACCGTCTTCAGTTCTTTCTCAGCGAGCGCATCTGGCAGCGGCGCATATGACAGCTTGGAGGCTTCGCTCTGACCGGATTTTACGATCCAGCTCAGCAGGTCCTTCAGCACTGCGCGGTTCGCCGGGTTTGTCCCCTTCACTGGGATCAGAAGGTAAGTGAAGCTCGAGATCGGGTACGCATTCGCACCGGGAGCGTTGGTGATCGAAACCCTATAGTCAGCAGGCATCTGCTTAATGCTCGCCGCAGCCTCGGTAACGCCTTCGATCGAGGCTTTGACATAGTTCCCAGCCACATTCTTCACCGAGCCAAATGCAATCTTGTTCTGCAGCGCATAAATCAGCTCGACGTATCCTATCGCGCCGGGCAGTTGGCGAACCAGTCCAGCTACGCCTTCGTTGCCCTTGCCACCAACGCCCACCGGCCACGCTGGCGAGGATCCTTTGCCGGGTCCGCCTGCCCAGTCCTTGCTCACCTTGCTCAGAAAGTCGGTCCAGATGAAGCTGGTACCCGATCCATCTGAGCGGTGCACCACGATGATCTTCTGATCCGGCAGCTTTGCGTTCGGATTATCTTTCGCAATCCTTGCGTCATTCCAATTTGAAATCTTGCCCAGATAGATATCAGCCAGCACATCCGAACTGAAACGAAGCTCGTTCGCACCCGGAACGTTGTACACAGGCACAACTGCGCCAAGCACGGTAGGAATGTGAATGAGCTTTATTGGCGATAACGAGAGCATTTCGTCGGTCATCGGCATGTCCGACGCGCCAAAGTCGACCAGCCCTTTGGTCACCTGGGCGATACCGCCACCGGAGCCAATCGAGGCATAGTTGACCTCCACTCCGGGATGCGAGCTGCTGTATTCGCTGAACCATTTTGAGTAAATGGGATAGGGGAATGTTGCACCCGCCGCGGTTAACTTCTGCGCCTGGGCTGTGCCCATGGCCATCACCAACAAACCAACTGTAAGCAAAGTCTTTTTCACGTTCATTAGCTCCCGTGCAGGATCACTGCCTGTCTTATTCTCGCTATCGAATGTTACGGGGATTTGAATAGTTGCCAGGATTCTGATTCTTTATCGACTTAAGCGTCGCTTCGTGAAGCCGCGGGTACATCCGTATGCTCATCCTGACGCAATTTCACTGGCACAATCGGAAGCGTGAACAGAAAGGTAGTTCCCGACCCCAATTCGCTTTCGGCACGAATGTGGCCTCCATGTGCTTGAACAATGTGCTTCACGATCGCCA
This sequence comes from uncultured Acidobacteriaceae bacterium, assembly GCA_963738035.1. Taxonomy (GTDB): domain Bacteria; phylum Acidobacteriota; class Terriglobia; order Terriglobales; family Acidobacteriaceae; genus Telmatobacter. The sequence goes on along the minus strand of CAVTVB010000010.1, from coordinate 109,308 downwards.
GCCCAAGGCCGGTACCACCAGCTTCACGCGAGCGAGCCTTATCCACTCGGTAGAAGCGCTCGAAGATTCGATCGAGGTGGTCCGATGCAATGCCAGGACCAAAGTCCCGCACATAGAACTCAATCTCGCCATCCAGCGCCCGCGCACCCACCTCGATCCGCTTGCCCGACTTGCCATACTTAATCGCGTTCTCTATCAGGTTTCCAAACACCTGGTTCATCGCATCGGGATCAACCTTGACTGAGTCGTCAGGCGCGCCCGACGACTCAAGCTCAATCCCCGAATCCACCACCAGCCCGCCCAGCGATTCAATAGCGTCATTCACCATTTCGCTCGCCCGCGTCGACTGCATGGCAAGCTTGTAGTCGGGACTTTCGATCGTTGCCAGCGCCAGCAGATCTTCCGTCAATCGGTTCATCCGGGTCGCGTTTTTCAGAATCACCTGCAGAAATTCATTCGTCGTCGCGGGATTGGGGTGAGGATCCTCAACTAACGTCTCCACGTATCCCTGAATCGACGTCAATGGTGTACGAAGTTCGTGGCTCACGTTAGCAATAAAATCGCGGCGCGACCGTTCAGCCGACTCTATACGAGTCACATCGTGCAGAACCGCAATCACTCCCCCAGTCGGAAGCGGAGCAACGCTGATTTCAAATGTCCGTCCCGGTGCCAGAGAGCTCGATCGGCCGTATCGAACCTCGCGCGCCTCCTGGGCGCCTTTCACGCATTCCAACAGTTCCGGATCGCGCACCGAATGAACAAGGGGTCGACCAACCCGGATTTCCGTTCCGGCAATACGCTTCATTACAGCGTTTGACCACCTGACAACGCCCTCCGGCGTCACTGCAACCACGCCCTCCTGCATCGATTCCAACATGGTTGCCAATTCGTGCCGGCTGCTTTCAATCTCGGCAAAGCTTTGGCCCAGCTGCTCGGCCGTTTGGTTCAGCGAAGCCTCCATGGCGGCCATTTCATCTCCGCGCCCATGCTCTAACCGCGCGCTCAGATCACCTTGCGCAATCCGGTCAGCGAATGTAACCACCCGCTGCAGCCGCATCGCGATCCGGCTCGCAGCCCACGCCGCAATCGGCAACGCCACCAGCAGTGCGATCAGTCCCGACCAGATTGCCTCAGGACCCAGCCGATGCAGCGTGTCCCCTGCCGAGTGCTCCATCATGCGACGCAGAATCAGCTCCATTGCCGCAGTCTGAAACAGCAACAGAAGCACAAACAGCGCCATCAATTTTATGAATACTTTGCGCGTCAATCTAGGGCCTGCTCACGCTGGGACTTTGGCCTGCGGTTTTATTCCCCCTTGGGGATTTCAAACCGATACCCCGCCCCGCGCACTGTCTTCAGATAGCGCGGGTTCTCCGGGTCGACCTCGATTTTCTCACGAATACGACGTACATACACGTCGACCGATCGCGGCGTGACAAAGCGCGCATCGCCCCAAACCGAGTCCAGCAGATGATCCCGGCTGAAGACCCGTCCCGGGTGGCGGGCAAGGTAATCCAGCAGGCGGAACTCCGTGGCCGTCGTCGTGGTCAACTCACCGCGCACCCTCAACTGCATCGCATTCGCATCGATCACCACTTCTTCAAACGTAATGATTGAGGGCGTCGTCGGACGCTCAAACCTGCGCAGTACTGCCTTGACCCGTGCCACCAGTTCCCGCGTGGCAAACGGCTTGGTGATATAGTCGTCGGCGCCCAGTTCAAGCCCCAGAACACGATCATTCTCACCCGCCCGTGCCGTCAGAAAAATGATCGGAATGGTCGAAAGTGCCTGATGAGACCTTAGTCTGCGACAAACGTCCAGTCCGTCTCCTCCCGGAACCATGATGTCCAGAAGAAAGAGCGCCGGGGGTTGCCGCTCGGCGTCTGCAATCACATTGCTGGGAGTGTGGAAAATCCGGGGTGCAAAGCCTGCGGCCTCAAGATGGTGCTGCACCAGCCGCGCGATGTCGGTGTCGTCTTCCAGTACAAATACGGTTTGGCTCAACCGGAATGCCTTTCACCTGCGGCCAGTGGATTGTCTAATGCGGGCCGCTCGGAATCGTTAACAGACTAATTCAGCCAGGCAAAGAAATTGCAAACGTTTGATGAATTTGAGACTTCCCTCCAAACCGGCATCCATCGCGCTACCATTATGGCCCGCAATCGCCAGCCCCGCGGCTCGCTATTTTGCTTTCCTTTCGCTGGCAAAATCGGCAGTGGCGATCCACCATCGGGCTCTGCCACACTCGCACCCGACCAAATAACGGGTCACTCTCGTCTCCCTCATTCGTGGTGTTCAGCTGTCCGAAATGAGTGCTTTCGACCGGACGAACGAAGTTCTCGCTTTCAAACATGAACTGGAGGAACTCATGAAGAAATACATTGCAGAATTGGTGGGCACATTTATCCTCGTGCTCTTTGGATGCGGCACTGCCGTGGTTGCGGGCGACAAGGTCGGCGTCCTCGGCATCGCATTTGCCTTTGGATTTGCCCTGATTGGCGCTGCGTATGGAATCGGACCAATCTCTGGATGCCATATCAATCCGGCCGTCAGCCTTGGCGTTTGGACTGCTGGCCGCATGAAAACCGGCGAGATGATCGGTTACTGGATCGGCCAATTTGTTGGCGCAATTCTCGCAGCTGGCGTGCTTTCGCTGATCGTTCGCGGCGTGGGAACCGGCTACGACATCGCCACCAGCGGTCTTGGCCAGGATGGATGGGGACCCGGCTATCAAGGCGAATACAACGTCACTTCTGCCTTCGTTTTTGAATTCGTGGCCACACTGATATTTGTTATCGTCATCCTCGGATCGACACAGAAAGCCGCACCGGCAGGCTTCGCCGGCCTCGTCATCGGCATCACCCTCGTCGTCATCCACATCTTCGGCATCCGCATCACCGGCGTCAGCGTGAACCCCGCTCGCAGCTTCGGCCCAGCCCTCTTCGTCGGCGGCAAAGCCATGAGCCAGATCTGGCTCTTCCTGCTCGTGCCCAGTATCGCCGGCGTAGTCGCCGGCCTGCTCTTCCGCACAAAGACCCTGGAAGTTGACTAATTCAGAAGTGGACTAATTCAGCCCCTTCCCCCAAAAAACTCGGGGAGTTGCCAGGCATATTGGCACCTCCCCGCTGTTTAGGCCCATGCTTACGTTGATGCAGGGTCCGTCGTCTCGCGTTCCACGATGAACTCAACCACCGCTTCGCTCCACCCATCGACGTGCATCCACGCGCCATATCCCACGCCGTTGCGGTTCGAGGCAACGTTGATCACGTAGCCACGGCCGTGCGGCGCCGGCACCTGGTCGTGCGACTGCTCGTCGGTGATTACCACCATGCGGTTGTACCCCTTCCGCATGTCGGCTTCCACCTTCGCGATCGCCTTTCCCAGGTACGTAGCTCCATGCGCCTGGCTCTGGTCCAGCGCATCGCGCAACGCCATTCCACGACGCCCGGGAACCAGCTTCGCTTCATTCGAGAACGTGTACACCGTCACTTTCTCTGCGATTTCACGAAGCAGGATCGCTACTCCATAAGCCGCATCTGAACGGCGCATCTCAGACCGCTGCGAAATCGGCGCCTCCATCGAACCCGAGACGTCAACCAGTAGCACCGTATGCCCCGGCAACGTACCAGCACGGCCCTCAAGTGCACGAAACATCGCGGATTCCAAGGCCAACTCCCACTGCGGAGCAACACGTGCAGCCGCAAGGAAGCGAAACGGCAATACGCGATCCGTCTTCATCACAGCCAGCGCTGCAAGCACCAGCTCCTCCTCCACGTTCGCCCCCTGCATGTTTCGCATGTTTCGCAGCAACGCCAGTGCTCCCAGCTTGCGCTCCGAAAGCAGACGTTCCCACACCTCACGCTTGCCCGCTCCGTCACGCCCGGTTGCCGACAGCGCAATCTCCCACGTATCCGGAGTAGCCAGCTCGTTTTCCGCCAGACGCTTCCAAAGTGAAGCCTGTGCCTCATCCACTGGACGCGCATGCGACAGGAACAATACGTCACGCAAACGTACCGCACCTGCACGGTCGTACTTGGCCAGCGCGTACTCGTCGAACTTGCAGAACGCAGCCGCCAGTCCCTTCTTCACCTGCGCAGACAAGGGCTGACGTCCGCCTGCCCAGTAGATGGCAACAAACTCGGAAAGCTCATCGGCGCGCTGGATCACGCGCGTCAGCGCTTCCGCGACGAGTCCGCGATGCGTTGCCAACCGTGCCATCTCGCGCACCAGCAACAGCGGCGCGTGACGCAGCTTCATGCGCTCACGTGCCTCAATAGCCAACGCAGCAACCTTCTCAGCAGCCACCTGCGGCACCAGCTCACGAATACGCCCGGCGATCTGCACGCCATCCTCGTAGAACTCTCCCTCCCACAACATGCAGGAGAGAACCGAACGGCGGAGCGCCTGTTCCGGCGTAACCGCCACGGCCGGCGCACCCTCGTGCGTACGCGGAAACAGGTGCGGACGCGTGTAGTGCTTTGCAATGTTCAGACGCATAGTGCGCCTCCTTTCTTAATTCTCTATTCTCCGCCGGGGAAAATCGGGTGCGGCATTTTACGTCGGACTCGCGCCCGGCGGCAGGAATCGAACCTGCGACCTCCGCTCTTTCAAGCGGCCTTCTACCGACTGAAGTATCCGTACCCTGCGCCACCGGCAGTTCATTTCTTTCATCAAACAGCGCGCGCTGCTTCGTCCTCGTCCTCATCGTCATCACGCGCCGGTTGAACCTTCGTCACGGCGTAGAAGCCGCGTGTCTTCGCAGAAACGCTGACGGGTTCAACAGCAATCGCCAGCTTCTCCATCTCATCCCAGGTCGGCTTGCGCTTGTCGCTGAATTCGCTGCAATCGAACACGGTAAATGGCACAACAATATTCGGGCTGGTGTTCATGCAGATCACCAGGAAATCCGACTCGCGATATCCCGCGACCACTTGCCCCCAATTGCAGCTCATGCACAAGTGCACGTTGCCCACCGGAGTTCCGTTCTTCACATTCATCTTGCCCATAACGCTATCGTTTCTATCCGGACACGCCGGAGGTTTAGTTAGCCGGGGAACAATCTACAACGGAATTGCTCTGCCATTGAGCTACGCAGAGCCATAAGCTCCACGACGAGACTCGAACCCGCAACCCATTGATGGATCCGTTATCTACACCACCGGCCAAGGTAGTTGTTAAGGCGTGGTCAAAAACAACTCGCCGCATCATCGGCCGGGGAACAAGCGGAAACGGAACATTAGGTGTCCTAGCCACTCGACCACTTGAACTCGCGCTCAAGGCAGGATTCGAACCTGCGTCTCCTCGTGGGTCAACGAAGTATCCGTAACCTACGCCACCGGCTAAATTGTCGCTGCACACTACTACGTAGGGGAACCCGCGACATACTATCGATAAGTCGCGATACGAACGCACTTATCCCTGTCGTCCGCAACTAACCGTTGTGGAGACAAAACTCGAATAACACCCAACTCAACCTACCCGAGGGAACAAGCAAAGACAGAACGGTTTTCCGAGTACAGTCGAAGTACCTGTCTTCTTCACCACTCAGGCAAAATGTTGAGTTTTCTGGAACGCGCGCAGGATAAGGACGCCGAAAGCGTTATTGAAAATTGACGAAATGCGCCCGGCGACCGGTGAGACTCTTATCGAGCCTTCCCAGCCATAGCATCGAATTTGGTGTGATGCAATTCATCGGGCGTTTCTCCTACGCAGTTAGTACTTTGCCATATGTGAATTCGAAAAGCAAGCTTCCCTAAATAATTTTCTTTGCATTACATCTATCGAATCTCACTTACTTGCCTGCTCGCGAATCAATCTCACAAAGCGATAGCAACAAACCGCAGCCGCACATAATCAGCGACCCAATTCCCGGCCTCATCACGCAGCGCCGGTGCAAGCAACTCCGATGTTTCCTTCACGACGGCCTCGCGTAGATCCTGCGGCAATCCATTCAGAACACCCCGTCGAAACGTACGCAGCCAGCCCTCCATTCCACTCTCCGCAAGTTTCGTCGGTCGCGGAATGATCGCCATTTGTTCGACCCTGAATCCATGCTGCCTCAGACGCTCGGTATAACTCTCTGCGGTCGGATAGTAATTGACGCCATCTTCGCGATCGCCGTATCCATGCCGCTCCAACACCGCCATCAGCGCCACACGAATCGCCGCAATATTCCCCTGCCCACCCATCTCCGCAACAAACCGCCCGCCCGGCTTTAGCACACGATGAACCTGTGCAAGCATCGACTCATGGTCGCGTACCCAGTGCAGCGCTGCATTCGAAAACACAGCATCGAACGTCGCATCGTGAAACGGCAGCGACTCGGCATTCGCCTGTTCCGCTTCGATGCCCAGCTCGCGCGCCGCTGCCACCATACTTCCCGATGCATCCACTCCAAGTACATGTGCGCCGGTCGCGACCAACCGCTGCGTAAGTTGTCCGTCGCCACAACCCAGGTCGAGAACGAATTCACCGATCTGCGCGTTCAGCCACTCCAGCACTCCGCCGGCAAGTTCGTGCACAAATGCACCGTTCCGCCCGTAGGCCTGCGCATCCCAGGTCTGCGTCATCGGCAACCTCCGCCTTTCAGTTTCGGCGAATCGTATCTATAACGCAAAGTTATTATGTTTTGAGATTGGATAAGGAATATTTATACGCGTCGTCATGCAATCGATGCCTAGATCGACTGCACTGGCAGGAGTGTCAGATCGTCAACCAGCCCGACTTCCTTCTGCACAAACGGCTCGCCATATTTCACGCCTGCCAGCAAACCATAATGCCGCGCCTCGGCAAACGTTCGTTCGCGAATCTCTTCTTCCGGCACGAATAAAGCGCTACCAGCGCTCTGATTTGCATACTGTGATTTGTATGCCATCAGGGCCGCATGCCGTTGTTCGATAAACGACGTGATATCGACAATAAAGCTGGGCCGCACGTCCGCATACAAGCTGGCATATACGATCTTGAACGGCCGATGCGAAGCGGCTCCGGTATCCACTTTCGCCAGCCCTGACAGAAAGCACGCTTCATATCCAAGCGTGGCCACAAGCGCATGGTCCGGGTGCCGCGCCTGCCAGTACGGCAGAATCACCACGCGCGGCCGGACTTCGCGCAAAACACGCACGATTTTCTTGCGGTTTTCCAGTGTGTTCTCAATAGCGCCGTCGGGGAGGTCCAGCGCCTCGCGATGGCTTACGCCCAGCAATCGGGCCGCCTCCGCTGCCTCGCGCGCACGATCTTCTGCTGTTCCGCGCGTCCCGGCTTCCCCTTGTGTCAGGTCCAGGATCGCAGTCCGCAGGCCGCGAGCAGCCATCCGCAGCAGAGTCCCCCCGCAGGTTTGCTCCACGTCGTCGCGGTGTGCGGCAATCGCCAGCACATCAGCGCGTTGACGATCGTCCTCTTCAATGGGAGGCATGGTCAGCTAGTAGACAGTATTGTCGCCATCGGAGTGCGCATCCATAAACGCCACGTCCGATGCAGTCCCGTTCACGGTCACATACTGGTTGTTGATCGACGAACCATCCGTCGTATGGAAGATGTAAACCTGGCCGCCCTGCGCCACATAGACCTTGTGCAGCCCGATCACACCGGCGATGCCAGTCAGGTCACCAAGATACGGCTCCAGCATGGTCACGGTGTTGGTGCTGGTGTTGAACATGGTCAGACAGCCATAAGGCAGGCCCTTGGCAAAGCGCTCGCCATTGTTGCACTTCGTCATGCCGATCCACAGCGTATTGTCGTCTGCAAGCAGCATGCGGCTTGGTGCACCAGGCGCACCGTCACTGATTGGAACAGGCCCGGACGCCGTCAACGTGCTCGATGCGGTTCCGGCCAGGCTTACAACGGTCAGGTTGCCGGTAAACAACCCATCGGGCTGCAACTGTTGGCCGGCGACATACATTGTGCTCGTCGACACCAGCGCATTACTTGAACCGCCGGGAATAGCCAGTGTGCAGGAACTTACCCTCGGTGTCGCAGAACAGTCTGCATGCATCGCCGTATTGGTGGGAAGGCTGCCCGAGTGCTGCCCAGAAAGAAAGATCATCGGCGCAACCGGCAAAGCCGTCACCGAAGAGGTCGATCCGCCGCACTCGCTTCCGCAATTCAGTACATAAGCGGTGCTGCCGTCCGCGGAGAACACGGCCTTTACCGGCCGATCGAAGACCAGCGGTGCGCCATAGCCGTTCCCGGTTGCATCCACACTATCCGGGCTTTGCATCTGGAACAGGCACCAGCCCGGAGCATTCTGCGGCTCGCAATCGGTGGCAGCCTTTGGCCAGGTGCTTGGCCCGCCAGAGTAACTGAGCGTTTCATTGGCAGTGAGCTTGCGCGTGTAGTAGCCAAAGTTGGAATTCTGCGCAAACGCCACCATCGCTGACCCACCCGGATTGACGCTGACACGGTAGACGCCCGGTAGGCTCAGCGCGTAGCTTCCACCGTTAGTGTTGTCCACCACCGTGAGCACCGTCGCTAGTTGGTTCGCGGCAAAAATGTAGTTCAGGTTGCGAGTAATAAAGATGCTCGAAGATAGCCCGTTCAACCCTTTTTGGGCACCGGCATCTTTCTCCGTCTGATAGTTCACCGTATGTAACGACCCGTCGGCGGAGCCATAAACTGCCCCCAGTTGTTCCTCGGGCATGCTCTGGATCGTGATCGGCAACTGCCCGGAATAGCCGGCGATGCTGAATCCCGGAATCTTCTGGTTATAGCTGAAGCGAATATCGTAGTAGGCATCCACGAAAGTGAGTGCGCCTTGCGTGGCAACGCTCGGGTTCTGGATTGCGATCAGAACGCGGTCTGGCAGCCCGCTTGGCGGCAGCACTCTTCCAGCAAAATAGGTGGTGGTACCGCATCCCGCCAGCACAATCGCCGCTGCCAGAGCCCCGGCGGCGCTAAACCAAAGACTTCTCTTCTTCAAAATCTCTTCCCTCAAATACCGGCGCGGACAGGCCGCGGATTATGCACGGCAGTTGCCGCAACTAGGAACAAAATGAATGGCGATTGCCGCAAACCCGGCCCAACCGAACAGCCTCATCCTGGACTGGTTCTGCATAGCTTTTGACTCTCGAAGTATAACAAAGCAACCCGCTCATTCGACTGAATGCCCCCTCGCGCCATCGAGCACGCGCCCGGCGCCGTTCGCCGCGCAATCGAATACATTCTGAAGGCCATGCGATAGCATTGACAACAAGATGGCTCAGTTTGCCGATATCTTCTCCAGCCGCCCCGTGCTTGCCGATGGCGCCATGGGCACGGTCCTCTACGCACGCGGTATCTTCATCAACCGCTGCTACGACGAACTAAACCTGTCTGACCCCAACCTCATCCTCTCCATTCACGAGGATTACCTTCAGGCCGGCGCCGAAATTCTTGAAACCAACACCTTCGGTGCCAATCGATTCCGACTCACGCGCCACGGTCTCGCCTCAAAGGTAGCGGAGATCAACGCAGCGGGCGTCAAACTCGCCCGGCAAGCCGTCGACCACCTCCAGGAAAAGCAGGCTGGCACCGCGTATGTCGCCGGCTCCATCGGTCCGCTCGGCGTCCGGCTCGAGCCCCTTGGTAAAACCGGGCTCGATGAGGCTCGCGCCGCCTTCGCCGAGCAGATCCGCGCCCTCGCTGATGCAGGGGTAGACATCCTCATCATCGAAACCATGCCGGCGCTGAACGAAGCGCGCGAAGCCCTGCTGGCAGCCGAAGAAACCGCGCCGCAGCTTCCTGTCCTCGTCATGGTCACAGTAGACGATGAAAGCAATTGCCTCGATGGCTCATCGCCCCAGCAAGCCGCCGCACTCCTCACCGAGTGGGGCGCCGATGCCATCGGAGTCAACTGCTCCACCGGCCCCTCGACCGTCCTCACGGCGATCGAGGCCATGCGCACAGCTACCACCCTTCCACTCGCCGCAATGCCCAATGCCGGCATGCCGCGCGCCATCGAAGGCCGCAATATCTATCTCTGTTCGCCGGAATACATGGCCAGCTTCGCGCGCAAAGCAATCGCTGCCGGAGCGCAGATCGTTGGTGGATGCTGCGGCACTACGCCCAATCACATCCGCGCCATGCGGTCTGCCATGCGCGCCATCGACGCGCAGGCCCGCGTCAGCGATGGCGGCAAGCATGCCGAGATCTCCACCGAAACGCCACCCGCTCCTCTCGGACAGCGCTCGCGCATCGGCTCGCTCGTCGAACAGGGCGGATTCGTCACTCTCGTAGAAATCGTTCCACCCAAGGGCATCGATTGCAGCAAGGAGATCGAAGGCGCACGCCTGCTCGCCCAACTGGGCGTCCACGCAATCAACGTGCCCGACTCACCCCGCGCATCGGCGCGCATGAGCGCTCAAAGCCTCTGCATCCAGATTCAACAGCACACCGGCATCGAGACAATCCTGCACTACACGTGCCGGGACCGCAACGTACTCAGCATCCAGTCCGACCTGCTCGGCGCATCGTCCATCGGCCTGCGCAATATCCTCTGCCTTACCGGCGACCCGCCCAAGCTTGGCAACTACCCCGACGCCACCGCCGTCTTTGACGTCGACGCGATCGGACTCGTCAACATCGTCCGCCGCCTCAATCACGGCCTCGACATCGGCTCCAACTCCATCGGCGCCTCCACCAACTTCACCATCGGTGTAGCTGCCAACCCCGGCGTGCCCGACATTGAACACGAACTCCGCCGCTTCGCCTACAAGGTGGAAGCCGGCGCCGAGTACTCCATCACGCAGCCCGTCTTCGATCTCCGCCTGCTCGAAGAATTCCTCAATCGCATCCAGTCGTTCCGGATTCCGGTAATCGCGGGCATCTGGCCGCTCACCAGCTTGCGCAATGCCGAATTCATGAAGAACGATCTGCGCGTCTCCATGCCAGAAGAAATCATGCTGCGCATGGCCCAAGCCGACACGCCCGACGCCGCACGTAAGGAAGGCATCCTCATCGCGCAGGAGATGCTCGAAGCCGTGCGCCCAATGGTTCAGGGCGTGCAAGTCAGCGCACCATTCGGCCGCTACACCGCCGCCGCCGAAGTCATCGCCAGCGTTCTTCCCCAGGGCATCTCCATCACGCAGTGATGCACTCACCTGCTCGTAGAAGTTGGTGCCCCATCCTAACCGTACTTTTTGCGGTTAGGGTGGGAAACGACATCCTCGCGCCATACAATGAAACCAGGGACCTACCTCACCATGCCATCCTTCGAAGATTCCCTCAAGAAACTCGAAACCATCGTCGACCAGCTCGAAAAAGGCGACTTGACCCTCGAAGATTCGCTCAAGCTCTTCGAACAGGGCGTCGGCCTCTCCGCAGCCTGCAAGAAAGAACTCGACGAGGCCGAAGGCAAGGTGCAAATTCTCATGAAGCAGCGCGACGGCTCGCTAAAAACCGAGCCCTTCCCCACCGACAAAACAAGCAAGTAGGTCAGCCCTTCGCGTCCAATCCTCGAGCTGGACTGAGTCGCGACCGCAGCCAATTCACCAACTCCGGCGTCAGGTGATCGAGCGATTCCAATTCAAAGCGCGGAATGTCCACGGCCAGTTCTGCCGACTCCATTTCGATAACCCCTACGCTCACTAGCGCATCCGCCTTCCGCAGAAGCCCGAGGAAGCTCGCCTTCAATTCCGTTCGTGAACCTCCAACCAGAGCAAGACAAACGTCCGGCTTCACCACATCAATAATTCGATTCGATTCGAAGAGGATATTGCGATCGTCTTTAAGTGCCGCGCGGATCTCGTCGATCGGAATTTCAGAGCCGCATCTCGTCACAAGCAGCGCGCGACGTGCGCCGGCCGCGAGGTAGCGCGCAGTGTCTGTCTCGCTGCCAGCCGCTGATTCACTGATGACTTGACTCCGGGAGATTGAACCGAAGTCATAGTCGTGCCCGGTGATTTTTACGGCGGTCCAGTCGAAATCAGACAATGCTGAAATCAAGCCGCAGACGAGTGCCGTCTTCCCGATATCCTTCGCACTCCCGCCCACAACCACGATCGCCAAATGGAATCCTTGCTCCCCAGTCCCTGGTCCCTTTTCCCCGGTTCTATTCGTCCAACTTGGACGTCTCCACTCTCCTCGCTTTCGCGAGCCTGGCCAGCACCGCCTGCTCACGCAGCACCTGCCTCAACGGACGCGCGGGCGTACCGAACATCACGGTTCCCGGCCTCTGCCCCTCGTTCGAAATCGTTTTACCACTGAACACGCCCGCTTGCCCTCCTAGAATCACGCCCGGACCAACGTGCACATGATCCCCGATGCCGACCTGCCCCGCCAGCACCGCTCCCTTCCCCACTGTGCTCGAACCCGAAATGCCCGTAAGCGCGACGAGGATGACGTGCTCGCCAATATCGCAGTTATGACCAACATGCACCAGGTTGTCGATTTTCGTGCCACGGCGAATCCGCGTTTCTTCCAGCGCTCCGCGATCAATGGTCGAGTTCGAGCCAATCTCCACGTCGTCTTCGATCACAAGCGTGCCTTGCTGCGGAAACTGCGTATACGCTCCGCTCAGCGAGTCGCGCACATATCCGAATCCATCGGCACCCAGCACCGCGCCGGCATGAACCACCACGCGATCACCAAGAGTTGTCCCGGCGTAGATTACGACGCGCGCGTGGATGTGGCAGTGCATCCCGATCGTTACGTTTTCGCCGATTACCGCGCCTGCGCCAATGATCGTCCCATCGCCGATACGCGCATGCGTCCCCACAACGGCGCACGGCCCGACCAGAACCCCTTGATCGACCTTCGCGTCCGGCGCCACCACGGCCGAGTGCGCTATGCCCGCGACGTGGGAATGCTTCTTTGCAAGTTGCGCTGCCTTCGCAAACCACAGCCGCGGCTGATCCGATTCGACGATGCATTTTCCGTGTGGATACTCCTTCGCCGCGCCCGGCTTCAGCACCACCACACCTGCATTGCTGCCGAGCGCCACCGGCACTGCAGCATCGGAATCGGCAAAGGCCACATCGAAGGCGCCGGCTTTCTCGCATGAGTTCACGCCGTCGACCATCCACTCCGGATCGCCCTGCACCAGGCTCCCGCCAAGTTCGTCCACCAGATCCTGCAAAATCATCGGGTAAGCTCCACTGAAAGGGTAACCTCCGCGATAGCCCGCGCCATCCCCATTTGGTTACGTAACCGCTCAGGCATGACACGACCGCTGAATGACGCTCTGCCGCAGGAACTAGCGTGGGTTCGTGTGTTTCAGTTCGCACCTTGTGTGCCGGCGCCCTTTTCCCGCGTCAGCACGTACGATTTCCGCCGGTCCTTCGACGCGTGGTCGATCTGCTTCCAGAACGCCACGAAGTAGTCGATTGCGGAGATGGTCGACACCAGTACCGTGAAATAGATCGCAGCGATGGCAATCCACTCCACCGGGATCACGAGCAAGCCGAATTTCCACTCGTACCAGCGATGCGCCAGCACGGCAGAAACAACGCAGACAATCTGCACCACTGTTTTGAGCTTGCCCAGTTCGCTGGCCTGGATAGTGAATCCCTCGCTCGATGCGATGGAACGCAGACCCGAGATGAGGAACTCGCGCGCGATGATAACCACCACGATCCACACCTTGACCACCTGAGGGTTGTACGCCACCAGCGCAATCAGCGCACCCGTCACCATGATCTTGTCCGCGATCGGGTCCAGCAGCATGCCCATTGTTGTGATCTGCGCACGCTTGCGCGCCAGGTACCCGTCAAGGCCGTCGGTGATCGAAGCCAGAATGAACAGAACTGAAGCCAGAATCTCCTGCTCGCCGTTCGGTCCCTGCAATGGGAAATGCGGCGACAATATCCACAACAGCAGCGGGATCATCGCAATCCTGCTCAGCGTGATGGAGTTTGGAAGATTCACGTTCTCGTCAACCTTGTAAAGTCTCTCTGAATTCGTGCCCATTCGGAACTGCTTGTTTCAAAATGCTGAAACCTTTGTACCTTCGCCAGACGCGAAAGCAGGCACCATTACAACTATAGACCGTGGCGCACGAGCCTCTCAAACAGTCGGTCTGAACATTGGAGAGCCGGATACGACACATTTCTGACTGTTTCTCGCGCTCGTTACGGGAGTTGCAGCTTCGTCCCCAGCACATCGAGAAATGGCTGTTGGCTCTTCAGAATGGACGATTTCGCGGCAGGCAGCGAATACCAGGCGCCGCGATCCACCTCCGGAATCTCGATCCTGCGCCCTGAACGCGGCGGCCACTCCACCTCGCACAAGTTGCTGGTCAGCTTCTGCGGATCGCAATCGCCTTCAAACGCCCACGCTCTTACCAGCTTGCCGCTTGCCTGCTTCACGGTACCCAGATCGATGAACTCGCCGCTCGCCTCGAATCCGGTCTCCTCCTGGAATTCGCGCCGCGCTGCATCCAGCGGAAGCTCTCCATCGACGTATTCCCCCTTGGGAATCATCCACGCTCCCGCATCTTTGTTGGCCCAGAAAGGCCCACCGGGGTGCACCAGGAACACCTCAACTTCAGAGTCCCTCCGTCGAAACATCAACAGTCCCGCACTGCGCTTTTCCATTGCCATCAGTATAAGTTCACCCATCGTTTACCATGAGGCTCGAATGTTAGCTCTCGATCCACGGCTTACCGGCAGCGATGTACTTCGCGCATTTCATCACGACGCGCCGTTCCTGTTTCTGGGTTCCGCATTTACTACAGTCGCAATTCTCTGCGGAGCGCTTTCCCTGCTTCGCCGCAAAGTTGATCCTCTTCTGCTGTGGCTTGCCGCATTTGCGTTCCTTTATGGCTTCCGCTTATGGCTCATCACCGGCATCGTGAATATCGCTCTCGCCGGCAACTCCTACTTCGGCCGCATCAATTGGGCCATCAACTTCCTTACGCCTATACCAGCGTTTCTTTTCTTCCAGACCGCGGGCCTTTTGCCTCGACGCCAAAAGCTGTTCGCTGTGTCACTAATTTCGCTGTTCCTTGGCCTCGCGGTTGCGACCTTGCTGTTCGGCCGCTTGCCTGTATTCCATACCTTGAACAACATTGCAGTCATCGCAGCCCTTCCCTTTGTTCTGGTGCGAACCTACTTACAGGGTGCCGTGAATCGCGATTTCGTCATCATGCGCCGCGGCCTCCTCTGTTTCGTTGTGCTTGCCTTGTGGGATAACACCCTCGGAGATTTCTGGCTGCACCGAAGTATTGAGCCGTATGGCTTTGCAGTCTTTCTTTCCTGTCTGGGCTATGTCGCGGCCCGGCGTGCTCTGCAGCGCGACCGCGAATACAGTGAGGTTCAGCAGGAGCTTGAACTGGCCCGCCGCATGCAACTCTCCATTCTCCCCGCCGCGTTTCCCGCATCTCACTCGTTTCGAGTTGCGGCAAAGTATGTGCCCGATGACATCGGTTGCCGGTGACCTCTACGACTTCCTGCTCGCCGACGACCAGCACGCAGGACTCCTTATCGCCGACGTTTCGGGCCACGGTGTTCCGGCAGCACTGATTGCCTCGATGGTAAAGATGGCCGCCACTTCGCAGCGGGCGCAGGCCGCTCACCCCGCAGCTCTGCTGGCTGGAATGAACGCCGCGCTCTGCGGCAACACGCAGGGCCAGTATGTAACCGCCGCGTACGTCTATCTTGATGCTCACGCGAGAGAGCTCCGCTACTCGGCCGCCGGTCATCCTGCAATGCTGCTGTTGCGCGCCGGCAGCGTTACAGAGATCGCGGAGAATGGGATGCTGCTGGCTGCCGTTGACGGAGCAATCTACGACAACAAGTCCCTGCCCCTGGAATACGGCGATCGCTTGCTGCTCTACACCGATGGTCTTGTTGAAGCGCGCAATACTGAGGGTAAGCTCTTCGGAGAACAATCTGTCGCCACCGAACTGAAAGCGAGTGCCCGCATGTCACCTTCCGAAACTGCCGAACACCTCATCGCCGCAGTGCAGCGTTGGGCGAAGACGCAGGACGACGATCTGACGGTCCTGGTCTGCGATTTTGTCGGCGACCCGAAACTCGCTGCCGCCCGTTGATTCGAAAATTTCTCCACCACACAAACAAAACGGGCCGCCTAAGCGGCCCGTTCATTCCCGGAATACACGAAGCCAGGAGCTACGCGTAAATCCCGCGCTGCTTGATGGTAAACGCCACGCGATCAATGGCCAGCATGTAAGCCGCGATGCGGTTGTTGACGTTGTGGGCCTCTGCATAACGAACCACGTCGTCGAAGCTGTCGCGCAGAATCTGCTCCAGCTGCTCGTTGACGATAGCCTCCTTCCAGAAGTAGCCCTGCCGGTCCTGCACCCACTCAAAGTAGCTGGCCGTAACACCGCCGGCGTTCGCCAGAATGTCGGGCACAACGAAGATGCGCTTGTCAGCCAGAATCTCGTCGGCTACGGCGGTCGTCGGACCATTGGCGCCTTCTACAACGATGCGCGCCTTGATCTTCTCGGCATTGCGGCTGGTAATCACGTTCTCGGTCGCCGCCGGAATCAGCACATCGCAATCGGAGACGATCAATTCTTCACTGGGCATGGCCTCGGCACCGCGGAAGCCAAGCAGAGTTCCGTTCCGATACTTGTACTCAACCAACTGATGAATGTCGATCCCGTTCGGATTGAACACGCCGCCATCTTTTTCGGCGATCCCAACAACCTTGTAACCGTGCTCCATCATCAGCCGCGCTGCATTCGAGCCCACGTTGCCAAAGCCCTGGATAATCACGCGGCAACCATCGATGGGCAGATTCAGATAGCGGAGGCTTTCATCGCAAACCACCATCACGCCGCGGCCAGTCGCTTCCACGCGTCCGCGCGACCCACCGATGTTCAGCGGCTTGCCCGTAACAACGCTCGTCACGGTGTGGCCGACATGCATGGAGTAGGTGTCCATGATCCAGGCCATCGTCTGTTCGTTGGTATTTACATCCGGTGCGGGCACATCTTTTTCCGGTCCGATAAAGTCGATGATCTCGGAGGTATACCGGCGCGTCATGCGCTCCAATTCACCGTGGCTCATCTTTTTGGGATCGCAGATCACTCCGCCCTTGGCTCCGCCAAACGGAATGTTTACGACCGCGCATTTCCAAGTCATCCAGCTCGCCAGCGCCCGTACTTCGTCGAGCGTGACCTCTGGTGCATAGCGGATACCGCCTTTGCCGGGACCGCGTGCAATGGAGTGCTGAACCCGAAATCCGGTAAAGATCTCGATGCGACCGTCGTCCATGGTCACAGGAAAGTGAACGATAATTTCGCGCGCGGGCGTCCGCAGCAGCTTCCAAAGCCCTTCGTCGAGATTGAGCTTACGTGCTGCGAAATCAAACCGCGCGCTTTGCGCTTCCCAGGGGTTAATCTCCTGGTCCAATGTCATTGCTGCTGGTGCCATACCATCTCCAATTCTTTAGCCTGCCGCGGAAAGGCCTTAGGCCCTTTCACTTGCCAACTGATAGACGCAGCAGGATTTCCCCCGTTAATGGGGCAATTCTCAAGTTCAAATGCTCCAGGATTCCCCTGAGGCTTTCGTCCGGGCCCTCAAATCCCCAACATTCGCCCAAACGCATGTGAGTCTAGGCCTCCAGCACAGCCCCGTCAAGCTAGTGGGAACCTGTCTGGGAACCCCCAGGTACTGCGTTTGAATCGTGTAGAGGGACCACAAATCGAGCTGCTATTCAGGTCGAACGGCTGGCAATGGGCGAGGAGGTAAAGCTCTTCTTGATTTTCTGGGTACGGAAGATATTGCGATCTCGCATATAGACACTTCGATGTATGCCACTAACGATAAGATAGCTATACCCTACAACGTTGGTAATGAGGATGTTGTTAGACGGTGTCATGTTCCATAACTACTTGGGCTAGACTCATTTTGAGCCCATGGCCTATTCCAATCACAACTATCCGGTAGCGCTTGTGCCGGAAGCAGTTTTCGCCTCAAAGCCGGGAGAACCGATGTCATCTGGTGACAAGATCGTGTTGATCGATGACGATCGCGTCGTCGGCGAAATTGTCTCCGCCCTGGCTAAGGCGATGGAGTTGCAATGCGATGTGACTCGAACCCCGGAGGACTTTTTCGAACGGATTGGGCCCGACACAACGCTAATCCTGCTCGATCTTGTCATGCCGGAGATGGACGGGATTGAAATCCTCCGCCTGCTCGGCGAACGAAACTGCAAGGCGCGCATTGTCCTGATGAGCGGGATCAACATCCGCGTCATTGAGACTGCAAAGAAACTGGCTCAATCTCTCGGTCTCACCGTCGTCGGCCACCTCCAGAAGCCTTTTCCGATCACTCAGTTGCAAGATGTGCTCAGCGCCAATATCGCCCCCGAGAAACCCGCCGATCACCAGAATGAGGAAAGGATCGCGATTCCAGACGAGGATTTGCTCCGGGCATTCGATCGCGACGAGTTCGTGATCTACTATCAGCCGCAGATCAACATCTCTACCGGAACAGTCACCGGCGTCGAAGCTCTATCGCGATGGCAGCACCCCGAACTCGGGCTCGTGTTCCCCGACAATTTCATCTACAGGATTGAAGACCTCGGGCTCATGGATCGGTTCTGCTGGATTACCGCCGAGCGAGCTCTTCACGAAGTCAAGCAGTTTTCTGGCCCCAACGGCCACCTTCCTCGGCTTGCCATCAATGTCTCTGTCAGCTCACTGCGCGACCTTAAGTTCCCCGATATCCTGATGAACCTTGCCCGCAAATATGACTTCCCTGCCGAACGCATCGTTCTCGAGATTACCGAGTCGGGCCTGATGGAGTTTTCCCTGGCGCTGGACGTTCTCACGCGCCTGCGCATGCGCAACTTCCAGCTCTCCATCGACGACTTTGGCACCGGCTACTCGATGATGAAGCAGTTGCAGAACGTTCCCGCGATCGAACTCAAAATCGACAAAACCTTCGTGCAGCACATGCACGATCATCATGCGGACCTGGTGATGGTCGAAAAGATCATCGAAATGGGTCACGAACTCGACATGGAAGTGATCGCCGAGGGAGTTGAGACCGAAGAGCAGTACAAAACTCTGCGGGAAAGGGGCTGCGACGGCGTCCAGGGATATCTCTTCAGTCGTGCCCTTCCACCCGTTGAAATCATTCGCTGGCTTGAATCGCATCGCGCCCACCAAGTACAGTAATTCCGTCGCCATTCACATGGGTTGCCGGGTTCCATAAACAATTCCAACTTCACGCATTTATCCGGGGACGCGTGTTTCGCGATCGTCGAATAATGCTTTGGGCGACTGGAGAAGCTTATGCGCAAATTTGCTGGCGCGGCGCTCGCTGCCGTGCCGCTGCTTTCGGTACTGACTGCGGTTGCTCAAATTCCCGCAGCAAAAACGCCGGTTTCTCCAAGCCAGGTTGCACAACCGCCGGCCATCAAGCTGGGCACCAGTGCTCCGACGCCGGCTCACTCGCTTGACCAGGCCGACCTCGCCGCGTTCTTCGAC
This sequence comes from uncultured Acidobacteriaceae bacterium, assembly GCA_963738035.1. Classification (GTDB taxonomy): domain Bacteria; phylum Acidobacteriota; class Terriglobia; order Terriglobales; family Acidobacteriaceae; genus Telmatobacter. The sequence continues at coordinate 89,930 of CAVTVB010000010.1, read as the reverse complement.
GGCATTGTCCCACTGCAACTGGAACGTAGCGACATCGCAGGTGCCTCAGTGCTTGTGATGAAGGACGGCAATGTGCTGCTTCAGAAGGGCTACGGATACGCTGACGTCAAATCGAAGAAGCCCGTCGATCCGGCCTCGACCATCTTCCGCCTCGCCTCGATCTCGAAGCTCTTTACCTGGGTTTCTGTGATGCAACTGGAAGAGCAGGGCAAGCTCAACCTCGACACAGACGTGAACCAGTATCTCGACTTCCCGATCCGCCCCGCCTTCAACAAGCCCATCACACTGCGCAATTTGATGACGCATACCGCAGGATTTGAAGAGACGATCAACGACATCATCATCACCAACCCCAAGCAGGCCGTTTCGCTGCGCGACTTTCTCATCGCCAACCAGCCGATGCGCATCTATCCCCCGGGCGAAATTCCCTCATACTCCAATTACGGAGTCGGTCTTGCAAGCTACATCGTCCAGCGAACCAGCGGAGAGCCATTCGAACAGTACGTGCAGGAGCATATCTTCTCGCCGCTCGCCATGACGCACTCGTCGTTTTACCAGCCGCTGCAGAAGTCGCTGGCCAGCTTGCCTTCGGAGGGCTATCGATCCAATACAACCAAACCTGCCGTCGGATTTGAAATCTTCAATCCAGTCGGCGCCGGCGGCATCTCCTCCAGCGCCGCCGATATGGGCCGGTTCGGGCAGGCGCTGCTGAATGGCGGCGAACTCGACGGCAAGCGCATCCTAAGACCTGAGACCCTCGCCTTGATGTGGACGCCGCAGTTCCGCGCCAGCGATCAACTGCCTCCAATCTGTATGGGCTTCTACCAGGACTGGCGCAATCATCTTCGCTGGATCGGCCACGAGGGCGATCTCATCGCTTTTCACAGTTTGTTCTTCGTTGAGCCGACGCAGAAGATTGTCCTCTTCGTCTCATTCAATTCCGTTGGCGGCGGCACCGAGCCGCGCCCCGAGATCATCAACTTCTTCTCCGATCGCTACTTCCCCGGCGCACCCGAGACGCCATATCTGAAGACCGCGGCGAAGGACCTCAAGAGCATCGAAGGCACCTACCAGTCCACTCGCCGCGACGACACAACACAGCTGAAACTTTCATCGCTCTTCAGCCAGCGCGGTGCTTCGGTGGATAAGGACGCCGTCCTCACAATCGAGGGAGCGAAAGACCTTCGCGGCCATCCAATCAAATGGAAGGCAGTCGGCAAGGATTTATGGCAGGCTGATGGAGACCAGCAGCGTATCTTCGCAATCCGCGACGACCACAACAAGGTAACGCGTCTCGCTGTCGACTTCCCCGGAGTGCAGCTTCAACGGGTGCCCTGGTACGAAAACGAGACATGGGTGATTGTCGCGCTCTGCTCGAGCCTGGGGATCCTGGTGCTCGTGGTGCTCGCGAGTCTCATTCGCACGTGGAGACGGCTCTTTCAACGCCGTCGACCGCGTCCCGAACCACAGCCCGGAACCATCTGGCTCACGGCGACTCCGCGACTCGCAGCTTTCATCTGGGTCCTGTCTCTCGGCACGCTGCTTGGCTATTTCATGATCAAGGGCGATGACATCATGCCTCCCACTCCGGAATGGTTCAAGTGGTTCGTTCTGATCAATTTCGTAACTATGCTGGCCATCGTGACCAGCACGCTGGCGGTCATCGCTGGAATTGACGCATGGGGCCGAAACATTCGCGTGATTTCGAAGTTGAAATTCACATTTGTCGCGCTCGCGGTCGCCTTCCTGAGTTGGTTTGCCATTCACTGGCACATCATCGGCCCCACGAATCGTATTTAGACCGCTCAGAGCCCCGATTCACCAACGTCGAGAAGGCTTCCCTGCAATTACACTGGTTGCTGTGAAGCCTTCATCGAGTCTCATTCAGCCCAGCCGCAAAGAGTTTTCGGCGCTCGCCAAAAAGCACACGCTCGTTCCTGTTTACCGCACGCTCACGGCCGACCTTGAAACTCCGGTATCGGCATTTCTGCGCGCAGCGTGGCAGGAACGCGAATGCTTTCTGCTGGAATCGGTCGAAGGCGGCGAACAGGTGGGACGCTACACCTTCATCGGGCTTAATCCGTACAAGCGCATCGTCGCCCGCGGCCAGCAGATCGACATCACCGAAGCCGGACGCACCACGCGTATTGAAGGCGACATCTTCCATGTGCTGCGTGAAGCACTCAGCGGACACAAGCCCGCTCGTATCGCAGGACTGCCTCCCTTCACTGCCGGAGCCGTGGGCTTCTTCGCTTACGATGCAGTTCGTCAGATTGAACGCCTGCCCAACCACGCCAAGGACGAACTTGGCGTTCCCGACGCCTGCCTCCTCTTCTTCGACGAGGTGCTGGCCTTCGATCATGTTCGCAAGCAGATCTGGATGGTTGCCACCGCCGACGTCACGCTTGCCAAACCCGATGAAGCTTATGCCAAGGCTGTGAAGCGTCTGTCAGCGCTTGAAAGACGCCTGGCGAAGCCGCTACCGAAGCTCCCCTCGTCTCGTGCCGCCAAGCCGGTCGAGGTGAAGCGGCGCACCAGCAAGAAAAACTTTCTCGCCGCCGTCGAGCGAACCAAGGAATACATCGCTGCGGGCGACATCTTTCAGGCGGTGCTGTCGCAGCGGCTCGATGTCTCCACGGGCATGGACACTTTTCAGGTCTACCGTTCCCTACGCACAGTGAACCCGAGCCCATATATGTACTTCCTCCGATTCACGCCGGATGGTCCGCTGGGCTCCTCGAAAAAGGCGAAGCCGTCCGACACCATAGAGCTTGCCGGCTCGTCGCCGGAGCTACTGGTTCGTGTGCACGATCGCAAGGTTGAATATCGTCCGATCGCCGGCACTCGCCCGCGTGGCGCGAACGAAGCCGAAGACCTACGCCTCGAAAAAGAGATGATGCACGACGACAAGGAACGCGCGGAGCATGTGATGCTCGTCGACCTGGGCCGCAACGATGTTGGCCGCGTCAGCGATTTCGGCAGCGTCAAGGTCGATCGCCTTATGTTCGTCGAGCGCTACAGTCACGTGATGCACATTGTCAGCACCATTGAAGGGAAACTGAAGCCTGAACTGACCGCCGTCGATGCCCTGCGCGCCTGCTTCCCTGCCGGAACGCTCTCGGGCGCGCCAAAAGTGCGCGCGATGGAGATCATCGAAGAACTCGAGCCCTCCCGGCGCGGCACATATGGCGGAGCCGTGCTCTATGCCGACTTTTCCGGCAACCTCGACTCCTGCATCGCGATTCGTTCGCTGATGACCACCGGCGGCAAGGGATACGTACAGGCAGGCGCCGGCATCGTCGCAGATTCTGTTCCCGAGCTCGAGCATACTGAATCGCTCAACAAAGCGCAGGCCGTAATTCGCGCCATTGAACGGGCCCGCGAATTGTAGCGCCGCTACTCGGCCCCGAAGAGCCGCCTGAAGAAGTGGCCCATGCGCGTCATGAAGCCGGGCTTCTTTTCGCCCTTGATCTTAGGTGGTTTTTGCGCCGCAACCTGCACGTGGGGTGTCGGCGTTCCCTTCGTCGAGGTGATGGTGACAGTCTCCGGCGGCGGTTCCCCGCTCTTGTGCACAAACGTGTCTGTGGCCTCGGTAGGCGCACCCGGCGGAACCGTACCTGTGGGCCCCGGAGCCGCCAGCGGCGCCAGGCCAGCACTCTGCGCTTCGGGGAATTCGTTGCTGTTGGGATGCACCGGAGCCGGACAACCGCACGATTCTTTTTCCTGGTCCACCACCGCGTACACGCTGCCGTGCTGGAACATCACGCGTTGTCCCGGCTGCACGCGATAGATTCCGCCATCGAAGACGCTCGTCACCAGCACATAAGGCGCATTCACGCCTGCATTGTCCACGCATGTATCGCCATGCTGGCCAAGCCTCACCTTCACATCCGCAGCGCCTGGTGCGCCAATCAGGATGCGGAAATCCGGTGTCAGCAACACGTCGGAATTGCGGCCCGTAGCAAAGCTGGCCTCAATTGCTCCGTGGTCGATCACCATCATTAGCCCGGGCACTTCTCCCTGCGGCACGCTGGCATCGGCAGCCAACTTCACCGTCGTTGCAGCGCACACCCGCAGAACACCGCGCCGCGGCAATGTCACTTCGGTCGTGTTCGTCCCCGACGTGATGGCTCCGTTTGTGGCGATCATCGCTCGTCCATTCGCCACCTGCAGTGCACCCGTTACCACCGCGGCGCTTCCCGGATCCTTGCTGTCGAGCGGCACAATCGCCATGGGGCCGGATTGCGTGGGCCCGTATGTCGCTTCACTCTGCGGAGGCACACCGGGCGAGGACTTTGGCGGAACAGGTTGTGTCTGCGCTGAAGTTGAAGGCGATACCTGAGTTGCCGGACTCGGAACAGACGGCGACACTTGCGGCGCTTGTCCCCATGCACTAGTTCCGGCGCATGCAGCGGACATCGCCAGAATCCAATGCAACAAGTGTTCCGAGGGCCTTTGCCGATCTTGCATTGCGCCTACATTTCCAGGAAGTTGTGGATCATCTGATGACCGCCTTCGGTCAATACGGATTCGGGATGGAACTGGACGCCCTCAACCGGCAGGGTGCGGTGGCGCAGCCCCATGATGACAGACCCGCCCTGCGTGCCGGTACCGATGGCTTCAGGCGTGCGTGCCGTAACCTCCAGGTCCTTTGGCAGCGAGTCCTCGGCAACGATCAGCGAGTGGTAGCGAGTGCAGGTGAGAGGTGTCGGCAATCCCGAAAAGACGCCTTTGCCATCGTGGTCCACTCTGCTGGTCTTGCCGTGCATGAGGCTGTGCGCCCGCACTACCAGCCCGCCAAACGCCTCTCCAATGGCCTGATGCCCAAGGCAAACACCGAGAATCGGCACCTTCCCGGCCATATGCCGAATCAGCGGTACCAGTATGCCCGCTTCACCCGGCGTGCACGGTCCCGGCGAGAGCAGAATACGCTCGGGCTTTAATGCTTCCACCTCTTCTACAGTCAGCTCGTCGTTGCGGCGGACCTCAACGTCGGCCCCAAGTTCGCCGAGGTACTGAACGAGGTTGTAGGTGAAGGAATCGTAATTATCGAGAACGAAGACCATGGGTGAAACCAGTGTAGCGCGGGCGGCATTGTGCTGTTGGGTTTGCCCAGTTCGATAGGTACTGCCGCCGTGCGCCCGTGGATTAAGTTGGGAGAAAACGCATTCGATCCTAAATCGCTTGACATTTTCGACAGTCGACGCCAATATATGTCGTATACGACGTATCGTATGCGACGGAGGTTGGAGATGACGCATCTGACTATTCCCTCCTTGATCGGCTACACCTGGGGTGCGCTCGGCTTGGTGTGGCTGGCGGGCCTGGCCTTCACCAAACGTACCGTGCACTCGGAGCCGATGGGATCGCGCCTTTTCCAGATTGCGATCATCCTTTTCGGGTTCACCTTGCTGGGAAACACACGTTTCAGAGCAGGATGGTTAGGCGAAAACTTTCTTTCCCCACGCACGGCCTTCAGATCGCCGGTCTCGCTCTCACCATCGGCGGCTGCCTTTTCGCCATATGGGCGCGCGTCACTCTCGGTAACAACTGGAGTGGCCGCGCCACCGTCAAGGCGGGCCATGAACTTATCGTCACCGGGCCGTATTCCCTTGCCCGCCACCCGATCTACACTGGCCTGCTGCTTGGCCTCAATCGGGACTGCGCTGGCAGCGGCCGAGTGGCGCTGCATCCTGGGGCTCGCGCTGATTGTGTCGGGCTTCGCCGCTAAAATCGGCCAGGAAGAGAAGCTGATGATGCAGACGTTTCCTGAGACCTATCCGCGCTATCGGCAGCGGGTAAAGGCGCTCATTCCGGGCTTGCTGTGAGACGTTGTGGTGAGGTTGTTCATGGTTGAGCACGAAAGCTCGAGCGCCGGTGCGGAACTTGGCGCGCAGGTCGAGAAGATGGAGCAAGACCTTGGTGCGATTCGCCAGGCCATGCGGCGACCTCTAGATGCCGCGGTGGCCAAAGGCGAGCTCACAGCGCCGCAGACGGTTGTGATGCGGGAAGTAATCCGGAGTGAGGGCATCAATCTTCGCGATCTCAGCCGCGCTGTGAGCCTGGCGCACTCCACGGTGAGCGGCATCATTGATCGGCTTGAAAAGCGCGGCTTGATTGAGCGCCATCTCGATCCAAATGACGGACGCGTGAGCTGCATCTATTCCACTGCACCGGTTCGCAAATTTGTGCGGGAGCGCATTCCAAAGCTGAACCGGGGTCCGCTGCTTGCAGCTCTCGCGCGCGCAAGCGAGAAGGAGCGAAACTCCATTGGCGCAGCACTGTGCCGGTTGAGAGAGCTGCTGGAAGAGCAGTGATCTGGAAGTGTCACCGCATTCACGCGGCCGAAGGTTGCGTAAACTGCGACAGTTTTGAAAGACTGGCCACAGGCTATGGTTCTCCACTTCTTGATTCAAGGTCGCGTGCAGGGCGTGGGCTTCCGCTGGTTCGTTCATCGAGAGGCCAGCGAGCTGGATCTGCACGGCTGGGTACGCAACACCGAGGATGGCGACGTTGAAGTAGTAGCCGCGGGGAGCACCGAAGACCTCGCCGAGCTGCGCAAGAGTCTCCGCCAGGGCCCGCGCGGCAGCCGCGTTGACCGCCTTGTCGAGCACTACCTCGACGAAAGCGAAGCCAAGGGTCTTAGCGCCTTCCGCATCGAAGGCGCGTGGTGAACAAAGGCTGGGACCCGTCCCTACGTTCCCTGCTTTTACCTCAGCGCCAGATTCATCTTGGGAGTAGCCCTCGTCTCCTGGATACTCCTGAAACCAACTGCGGCGCAGTCCCTGCTCACGTTCTGGAATGCGAACCCCATCACGGCCTGCTGGACCGCTAAACGGTTTTCTGCGGTAATTCCCGTCCTTGTTGGGGAGACGTGCCAGAGAATCGTCAGATATCAAACAATTTTTAGAATTGTTTGCGTCTCCTTTTCCGCGCAGTCTGGCGGTTTCGCATCTAAACCGCTGTGGCTTCTCAGGTACTAAGCACTAAGCAAGGCTTGAACATCGTCGAGTTACTGCGCCCACACCGCCGCGAACTGTGGCTTGGTCTGCTCGCTATCGCCGGCGAAAGCATCGCTGGACTTCTCGAACCGTGGCCGCTCAAGATCGTCCTCGACGACCTGCTTCAGGGCAAGAATCAGCACGGCTGGCTTCACCATTTCATCACCCGCCTTGCCGGATCGACTCCGATCAATATCCTCGTCTTCGCCTGCATCGCCGTCCTTGCGATCGCCGTGACCGACGCGCTCTGTACCTATGCTGAAAAATACCTCACCACCAACGTAGGTCAGTGGGTCGGCCATGATTTACGCCGCACGCTCTATACCCACGTCCAACGTCTTTCGCTGGCTTTTCACGATCAGCAACCTACGGGCGACCTCATCAGTCGTGTAACGGTCGACATCGACGCCATCCAGACCTTCATCGTCTCCGGACTGCTCAGCATCCTCGTCGACACCCTCACCCTGGTCGGCATGATCGTCGTAATGTTCTGCGTCAACTGGCAGTTCACGTTGATCGCCCTTTCCGTCGTGCCGCCGCTCTTCATCATCGTGAACACCTACACCCGCAAGGTGAAGAAGGCTTCGCGTGAAGTGCGCAAAAAGGAAGGGCGGATGATCTCCGTCGTCTCCGAAGTCGTCTCTTCCATCCGCGTAGTGAAAGCCTTCTCGCGCGAAGACTATGAAGTGCGCCGCTTTGAGGGCGAGAGCCTCGAGGCCGTTGAAGCAGCGCTTGCCGCCAGGTCGCTGAAGTCGCGTCTCGTCCCCATCGTCAATATCGTCACCGCGATCGGCACCTGCGCTGTGCTCTGGTTCGGTGCGCAGTTGGCCATGTCCGGCCGTCTCGCGCCCGGCTCTCTGGTCGTCTTTGTCTTCTACCTTGGCAAGATGTACAAGCCGATGCAGGACATCTCAAAGACCATCGATTCTTATTCGAAAGCCGCCACCGGATTCGATCGCATCCAGGAAATTCTCCGCAGCGACGATGAAGTGCACGACCAGCCACGCGCGCGTAAGGCGCCGCGCTTCAAAGGCCAGATCGATTTCGAGCATGTCGATTTTGCGTACAAGGAGAACGAGCCGGTCCTCCGCGACGTCAATATTCATCTCGAACCCGGCACCATGATGGCCCTCGTCGGCCCAACTGGCGCAGGAAAAACCACGGTAATCAACCTCATTGCTCGCTTCTACGACCCCAGTTCCGGCATCGTTAAGATCGACGGTACCGACATCCGCGAATTCACACAAAAGTCTCTGCGCAGCCAGATTAGCTTCGTTCTGCAGGATACCGTTCTCTTTAGCGGAACCATCTGGGACAACATTGCCTACGGCTGTCCCGATGCGAGTCAGGCGCAAATCTACAAAGCTGCACAGGCAGCAAACGCAATGGAGTTCATCGACAAACTCCCTGAAAAATTCAACACGGCCGTCGGCGAACGCGGTGTCACACTCTCCGGTGGACAGCGCCAGCGCCTCGCAATTGCACGTGCCATCATTCGGCAATCGCCGATTCTCATCCTCGATGAGCCGACGTCGGGCCTCGACTCCGAGTCGGAGCAACTGGTCGTCGAAGCCCTCGACCATCTGATGGAAGGCAAGACCTCCGTCGTCATTGCGCATCGCCTGACCACGATCAAGCGCGCCAGCAAAATCTATGTAATCGAAAACGGAGGCGTCGCAGAATCAGGCACGCATGAAGAGCTCCTGAAGCGGGAAGACGGCGTCTATCGAAAGCTGCACGATATTCAAGCAAATCTCGAAGAAGCCCCCGCCGCTGCAACCGCTTGACGCACACATCAGCAATCACAGCGCTGCAAGTTCGTCGATTCGTCCCTCGACAATTTTGACGTACTCTTCAATCTGATCTTCCGGAAAATGCCCCGCGCGAAACGCATCCACCAGTTGCTGGTGGCTCAACTGTTTCAGTTGCGAACCCATCCAGCGCGCATCAGAAAGTGGAATATTCTTTCCAATCCATTCCATCGCCCGACGTTCCTCAAACGAGATTGCGGCTGTGCCAGCCGATTCAATCAGCACCGCTGTCGGTGCCTTGGGCGTGGCGAAATCTACTTCCGTATCGGTCTTGCGTGTAATGAACTTCGAACCCGCAAAGCTCTCCACGTTCCCCTTCGACCGGGACTTTGTCCAACTCAGTCCATTGGTGCCAAACGTCGCACCAATATCGCTCGTCAGAAAGATCGCGCGGTTCGCTTTCTGATCTGAATAGACAGCGTTGTTCACATCTTTCAGATCCCAGTTGTTCATCACGGCCATCAGCACACGCAGACCATTGAATTCTCTTTTACCGGTAAACGGATTTTCCTTCCACCTCCAGATGCCAACTTTTTCTTCCCCTTCCGGCTTTCGCTCAAAGCGCGCATCCGTGATGCGTTCATCTTTGGCCGCCTTCGCTCTACGCTCGATCTCGAGGCCATCTACGTCAGCCGAGGCCACCAGGTAGTCGTCATCCACAAAGTAGCCCATTGCCCATAGCAGTCGAGAAGCCACAACTTCGGGCCTCGCTTCGTCGCCAAGCTTCACCCTCCACTTCGTTCCGTGCGCATCACTCACGTCAAACTTTGGGTTTGATCCACTCTTGTCCTCGGCGGCGAATTTGAATGGCGCCAGAGGCTGCCCATCCTTGCTCCCTTGCCCATAGTAGAGATCAAGCTTCGCAATTTGACCGGGGTCGCGCCACAAGACCGGATTAGCAATCCCGGAATCCACAACCTTATCGTGATCGTGTTTCGGCTGGTTCGATGTCGCTGCAGGTTGATCGGCAGTCTGCTCTGTCGCCGAAAGGAAGGGGATCAAGAGCCCACCGAATAACAGAACTCCAATTGACACACTGCGGTTGCACTTCATTCTTGCGCTCCTTGCTGCAACTACGTTGCTTTAGAAGCGTGAACCGCACTCGATGGATGCCCGTCCTGCTGAACATCCTCTAGCCCGCAAATTGCATCTTTTCTAGAAGGTATCCGTTGCAGTATTCCGCAGCATTCTCAAGGAGAGACCGAGTGAAGCTGCTAGTACAGCCAGACAATGGCATCAAGCCCATTCTCGAAGCACTTCGAAAAGCCAGAAAAAGTATCCGTATTCTGATCTTCCGCTTCGATCGCGTTGAAATCGAAAAGGCGCTCCTCGACGCCGTAGGTCGCGGCGTGACCGTACAAGCCCTCATTGCCCACACCAACCAGGGCGAAGAAAAGAACCTGCGCCGTCTCGAAATGCGGCTCCTGGCCGAAGGCGTCACCGTTACTCGCACTGCGGGCGACTTGGTGCGCTATCACGGCAAGATGTTCATCATTGATGACAAAACACTCTACCTGCTCGGCTTCAACTTCACCCACATGGACATCGACTTGAGCCGCTCCTTCGGTGCCGTCGTCACCAAGGCCGGCATCGTGAAGGAAGCTATCCGCTTGTTCGAGTGCGATTCGAAACGCAGACCGTATACCAAGGTGAAAGATGATCTGATCGTGAGTCCCGTCAATGCGCGCAAGCGGCTCACCGAGTTCATCGCCGGCACAAAGAAGAGACTGCTGATTTACGAGATGAAAATCAGCGATCGCGATTTCTTGAAGCTTTTGAACAAAAAGATTTCTGCCGGTGTTGAAGTCCGTGTGCTGTCGCGCGCCTCCGCCAAGAACAGCACGGTCCCCGTTCGGCGCCTGCCCTCGCGCTTGCATCTGCGCGCCATTCTTCGCGATGGCAACTCTGCTTTTCTCGGCAGCCAGAGCCTTCGCAAACTGGAACTCGAGGCCAGGCGCGAGATCGGAGTTATCTTTCGCGACAAGAAAATCGTGAAACAGATGGAGGCGGTTTTCGAGAAGGACTGGAAGCAATCAGAGCCCGCCATCGAAGATACAAAGCTCGATTCCGCACTTGGAATTCCCGCAAAAAAAGTTGCGAAAGAAGTCGCCAAGCAGATCGCCATCAAGCCCATGATTGAGCAGGTCCTCGAAAAGGTGATCGACACCAAAGATTCTGCACCCTTTGAGCCCGATGAAGTCTCGCAAACCGTACGCGATGCGTTCCATGACGAAGTGCAGGAGGCCGTGAAGGACGCTTTAAAAGAAGCTGTTGTTGCAACCGCCCAGAAAGAAAAGGCCCAGCCCGCTGAAAAAGGCAAGCAGGACTAGGCCCGCGAGGAGGACTACCCATGTTTCAATTCGCACCCATCGCATGCCGCATTGCTGCCGTGTTTGTTCTTGCCTCAGTAGCAGGCCCATCCCTTGCTGCAAGCGTGCAAACAACGCCTTCCCCGGCGGATCAAAAGCTGCTCTCAGATTTCACAAAAAAGGCGAAGGACTACATCGACAAGGAACACGCCCTCACAGCCGACAAGATGAAACCGACAACCGACGTCGCCAAACTGGAGCAGGAGCGCAAACAACTACGCGACGCGGTTCAGCTCTCACGCCCAAACGCTAAACAGGGCGAATTCTTTACGCCGGATACCGCGACCATCTTTCGCAAGGTCTTGGCCAATATTCTCAATGGTCCAGAGGGAGCAAAGATCAAAGCCAGTCTCAGGCATGCCGAGCCTGGTGCATCCGCACAATTTAAAGTCAACGCCGAATTTCCCAATCAAAACGGACAACCCATTCAATCAATCCCGCCCACCGTGCTCGAAGTGTTGCCACTCTTACCCAAGGGCCTTGAATATTGCATTGCTGGCAATGCGCTCGCATTGCGAGATTCGACCGCAAATCTGGTAGTTGACTATCTTCCCAACGCTCTTCCGTGAAGAAAAAAGGTCTCACCTCGATGCGTTACGTTCAATTCCTTCTCTTGCCGCTGCTGCTGGTTCTCTATCCCGGCCTGCCCGGCGATGAAACAACACCGCCACAGTCGCCATCTTCATCGCTTTTCGCAGATAACCTGGACATCCGGTTGCCCTTGAAAGAAGGCTCGGTTCGCTGGGCCGTGATTGGAGACAACGGCACTGGCGATCGCCCCCAATTCGAGGTCGCCGAGCAGATGCAGCGGTATTGGTCCAAAGTCAGATTCGACTTCGTCACCATGGACGGCGACAACATCTACGGCGGCCACACTCCACGTGACTTCAAGCGAAAGTTCGAAGACCCCTACAAGCCGCTTCTCGACGAGAATGTCAAGTTCTATGCTTCGATCGGCAATCACGACGACGCGCAGATCGAAATCAATTACAAGCCTTACAACATGGGCGGGAATCGTTATTACACGTTCCAGAAAAAGAACGTCGACTTCTTCGTGCTCGACAGCAATTACATGACGCCGCAACAACTCTCCTGGCTCGAAGGCAAGCTGAAAGGATCCAACGCCAAATGGAAGATCGCCTACTTCCATCACCCCCTGTACACGTGCGCAAAATACCACGGACCCGATGTCGATCTGCGTAACCAGTTGATGCCGCTATTTACAACATACGGAGTCAACGCGGTGTGGAGCGGCCACGAGCACGTCTACGAGCACATCAAACCGCAGCAAGGAATTTACTTCTTCCTCGAGGGGGACTCCGGCCAGTTGCGATATCACAACATACGAGAGTCCTGCGATCTCGACGTAGTTAACCTCGACACCGACCGTACATTCATGTTGGTCGAGATCGATGGCGACACCCTGTATTTTCAGACGATCGCGCGCTCTGGCGCTGTTGTGGACTCAGGCAATCTCCCCCTCCAAAAGCCAGCCAAGTAACGAATGCCCTCAAGAAAACTTCCTTAAAAAATCCTTCTTGACACTGCAACGGTTCGTGGTAACTTACCGTTAGTGGACGCTTACCTTCAAGCCGGACTCGATGCGCTCGCCGACGCAACTCGAATGGCCATCTTTCAAAAGCTGTCCAGTGGGCCTATCGCGGTTAACGAGCTCGCGCGCTTGCTCCCCGTTACGCGCCCCGCTGTTTCGCAGCATCTCAAGGTGCTCAAGGATGTAGGCCTCGTGACCGACACCAAATCAGGAACGCGCAGGCTGTACCAACTCGACCCGGAAGGCGTAGCCCGCTTGCGCTCGCACTTCGATCAAATGTGGTCGCGGGCGCTAGGCGCCTTTCAAGAAGCCGCAGAAAAACCCACCAGAGGAGGTCGTAATGGCAAACCAGGCAGAAGAACTCGATCTAAGAGTGTTTAAAAGCATTCGCGTCAAGGCGCCGATTGAGCGCGCCTTCTCCGTTTTCGTCGAGCAGATGGAGACATGGTGGCCCGCAACCCACCACATCGGCAAGACTCCGTTCGAAGCTATCTTCATTGAGCCACGCGTTGGCGGCCATTGGTACGAGCGCAACGTCGAAGACGTTCAATGTGACTGGGGTACGGTCCTCAAATGGGATCCGCCAAATGCCGTCTGCCTCTCATGGCACGTCGGTCCCGGCCACGACTCACCCGACTGGAAATTCGAGAGCGACATGTCGAAGGCCAGCGAAGTTGAAATCCGATTTCACTCCGAAGGCCCCGACACCACCCTCATCGAACTCGAACATCGCAAGATCGAACGCCACGGCGAAGGTGCCGAACAGCTTCGCGCACTCTTCGACGGCCCCGGCGCCTGGTTCGGTATTCTCGAAAGCTTCGCCAGGAATATCGAAACACTCTAACGCCGCGCTTGAGTGGGTGAGCCGCTTAAGGCAAACCCACTCTGCTCTCGCTTCATTGAAATTGGAGACACGATGAAACCCATCCTCTACCTGCGCATCGCATCTATCCTCACGCTGATCCACTCCATCCTGCACACCGTCGGCGGCGTCTTCGGCAAGCCCTTATCCGGCACAGCCACCATGGTCGCCGCAACCATGCGGCTTACCTTCCCCGCCTTCGGCGCAATGCGCAGCTACGCCGACTTCTATCGCGGCATGGGGCTCGCCGTCACCATCTTCCTCACCATGGACGCCGCAATTCTCTGGCTGCTCGCCTCGCTGTCAAAATCCGATTCCGCGCGTCTGCGCCCCATTCTGGCCGTCTTCCTCATGGGTTATCTCGCGATGACCGTGAACTCCTACACGTTCTTCTTTTCCGGTCCGGTCATCGCTGAATTCCTCATCGTCGCGTGTATCGCTGGTGCAATCTTCACCGCCAGGCCCGCGGTCGAGCGCGAAGATCCCACATCAAGGTCCGAATTGAAAGCCGCGGAACTCTGATCATTATCATCAACCGCAAGGCCGTACCATCAACCTCCGCCGTTCATGTACACTGGCCTTCCGCTGCGCCATGTTCCGCGCGCGATAGGCCACCGAATTCCCCGGAGGTGATCCCCATGAACCGACCCGAAGTTCTCCCCACCAACCCATTCACCACCCGCAGGACCTTCGTCGGTGCCGGCGCCGCGGCCCTTGCTGTCGGATTCTGCGAAGCCCTGCCCAGTGCAGCATTCGCCGACACCACCAGCCCCAACATGCTCGGCCCATTGCCGGGCTACTCACCGCAGATCGGCACTTTTGTTTCACAGCTAACCTGGATGCGTGAAGCCAACGGCGTCCTTACCGCCACCAAAGGCCTGACGCAAGCCGATCTCGATTATCTGTTCGACAAGAATGCCAACAGCATCGGCGCACTCATGCTCCACCTCGCTGCCACTGAAACCTACTACCAGATGAATACTTTCGACGGGATGAAATGGGATTCGTGGCCCGGCGACATCAAAAAGAAGTGGGATCCAGCAATGGACCTCGGCGACGCCGGCCGCGCCACCATCAAGGGACACGATCGCGACTACTACGTCAACATCCTCCACGAAGTCCGCGAGAAAACCCTCGCTGAATTCCGCAAGAAGGATGACGCGTGGTTCTTAGCCGCCGACAAAAGCTGGCCATGGGGACCGACCAATAACCTCTGCAAGTGGTTCCACGTCTGTGAACACGAAGCACACCACACGGGCCAGATCGCCTTCCTCCGCAAACGCCTCCCCGGCGCGAAACCCAGCGCAGAGTAGCCCTGTCGGGTTGCGATGCAGCAAGAGAAGTGTGAAGCACACCTATGGATGTGCTTCACACTTGCCGAGGATACGGCTCGCTGATTGCGCGAACATAAGAAAGAAATCCTGCCAGCATGAGCGCCACACGCAATGAATCGGCGACGATCCACCGATGCGCCAATTGAATTGCTTCAGCGTCAGTCCTAACCAGTTTGCCGGTGTGGATACCCCATAGCTCGCCGATCATGGGCCAGAAAATAGTGGGGGTAACCGCCCAGGCGATCCCAAATACAGTCAGCGGCACCACCAACCATACTCGATAATTCCACGGTGTCTTCCATCCAGCGATCACAGCCCCAAGAATGCCAATCACCATGATTACGCTTAGCGGTTGAAAGAAATCGCCTGGGTCTACTGGCCAACGCTTACCGTACGGAAGCAGATCGAAGGACGCAGGCGGCGACGCGCTCCACGCTCCAGCCACCACTACAAGGTCGTACAGCTTTCCACCCAGGGCGACAGCCCATCCGATTATCGAAAACCATAGAAATCCCCGTGTCAATTTCTCGCGTGACATGTTGCGTCCCTCCTGACGATCGGAGGCCCAAAGTATACATGCGGTGAGGAATTCGGTCATGGATTTACTTCGTGAGACGAAAGACGTGCAGGTCTCGATTGAATCGGCGTCGTCTACCAGCTATGCAGCCACTCTTCATCGCGCCCAATCCTCACCGGCGTGTTGAAGAGTTCGCTCAGCTTCGGTGCCGTCAGCAACTCCGCGCGCGGTCCATCGCCTACAATGCGCCCGCCGCGCATCAGGATCACGCGCTCGATCTCCGGCAGAATGTCGCCAAGGTGATGCGTCACCAGCACAAGCCCGGTTCCCTCTTGTGCAAGTCGCCTCAGCGTCTCGCGCAATTCCCTCTGCGCCGCCAGGTCCAGCGCATTCGAAGGCTCATCGAGCAATAGCTGGCGCGGCCGGTGCACCAATGCCCGCGCAATCAGAATTCGCCGCTTCTCGCCGGCAGACATCTCGCCTACCAATTGATTTGCCAGGTGCCCAGCCTCAATCCGTTCCAGCGCTTCAACGGCACTCTCGCGCATCTCGTCCGTCACATGTAGATTCGGCCACAGCGTCGACGCTGAAAAGAATCCCGCAATCACCGCATCCAGTCCCGTAGTCACCGCTGTGCGCTCACCGGGCAATTCCGTACCCATCAGTCCCGAGGCTACGATCCCGAAGTGTTTGCGGAGCTGTGTCAAATCCCAACGCTCACGCCCGAAGATGCGCACCTGCATCCCCGGCTGCACAATCGGATAAATCTGGCAGGTGATGGTAAAGATCAGTGTCGATTTGCCGCAACCGTTCGGCCCCAGGATCGCAACATGCTCGCCCGCGCGAATCGACAAATTGATATCGTGCAGCACAATACGATCGCCGCGCGCAACGTTCACATGGGCCAGTTCCAGAAACTGCTCGGTCTTATCAGCTGCTTCTTCGTTCCGGCTCTCGCCCATTCATCCTCCCAGGCGCCCTCGTTTGTTAGATTAAATGGATTGACTCCTTTGTTTGGGTGAAGGCCCCGCACACAGGTTCCCACCAAAATCACATCAATGAGCGATCTCTCCCAATTTGTAATTCCACGCGGCTTCCGCTTCGGAGCCACCAAGGCCGGGCTCAAGCAGAGTGGCCGCACAGACTTCGCCCTGATCGTCGCCGACGCTCCTGCATCCGCTGCTGCAGCCTTCACCGGCAACCGCGTCAAAGCCGCGCCGCTCATCATTGACGCAGAACACCTCCGCGCTACCGCCGGCAAGGTCCGCGTCGTCGCCATCAATGCCGGCAACGCCAACTGCGCCGCGGGCCAGGCCGGCATCGACGCAGCCCGCGCCACCTGCAAAGCCGCCGCCGAAATCTTCGGCTGCAAACCAGAAGAAGTCTTTCCTTCCTCCACCGGAGTAATCGGCGTTCCGCTCCCTGCAGAGAAATTGATTGCCGCAATGCCGGGCCTTGCCAAATCCATCGGCTCGCAGTCCGACCACTTCCAGCAGGTTGCAGAAGCCATCATCACCACCGACACCGTAGAGAAGACCGCCTTCGCGCGCGTTGAGATCCTGACTCCCGAGATCGACGGCCCCGGAGAAATTCGCCAGGAAGTCCGCATCGCCGCTGTCTGTAAGGGCTCCGGCATGATTCATCCGCAACTCGTGCCGCATGCCACGATGCTGGTCTACATCCTCACTGACGCCGCCATCGAGCCTGCAGCACTCGACGCATATCTGCGCAAAGCCATCGAAGTCAGCTTCAACCGTATCTCCGTCGATGGCGACACCTCAACCAACGACACCGTGCTCTTGCTCGCGTCCGGTGCCAGCGGCGCCAGCGTTGGAGCAGACAACCCCGAATTCGCCACCGCCCTAATCCAAGTCTGCACCTCTCTTGCGCGCCAGATCGTCGCCGACGGCGAAGGCGTTTCCCACGTCGTCGAACTTCGCATCAGCGGTGCAGCTTCCGATGCCGATGCCCTTCGCGTTGCCAAAGCCATCGCCCATTCCCCGCTCGTCAAAACCGCGTGGGCCGGCTGCGATCCCAACTGGGGACGCCTCATGGCCGCCATCGGCTACTCGGGCGCCGAGATCAATTCCGAGACCATCGACATCTCCTTCGGCGAACTTCCCATCTGCCGCAATGGAGGCCGAGCGTCCATGTACGACGAGAACGCCGCGCACGCCTACATTCAGCAACCCGAGTTCTCCATCGGTATCGAGCTTCATCAAGGTCACGGCTCCTGCAAATTCTGGACAACCGACCTGACCCACGAGTACATCCGCATCAACGCCGACTACACGACTTAGCATCTAACGGAACGCCGTTACATCACCTTCGATCCACCGCTCCAGGCAACGCGCAATAAATTCACCAATGGCCAAAATCCTCAATTCGAAACCGGCACTCAAAGCAAAGCCCTCCGCGGATGAGAAGACATTCTCCCTCGTCTCCAATGAGAAGCTGCTCGCCATTTATTCGGCAATGATCAAGTGCCGAATGCTCGAACAGCGCGCCACCGAGCTCTTCCAACAAGGCAGGCTCGCCTCCGATTTCCACGCATCCTCCGGCCGCGAGGCCGAGTCCGCTGCCATCGCAATCGATCTCCAGCCCAACGACACACTGAGCATCGCACCTCGCGACTGGCTTCCCGCATTTGTCAAAGGCGCGCCACTTGAAAAGCTGTTGCGCCTACTGGCGTCCCCTTCTGCCCAACTCAACGGGCGCCCAACAACCGGAGCATCCGATCTTGAACTGAAAAATATTCTCGCGGTCGACGAACCTCATCGCCCCGAATCGGTTCGCGAACGTGCTGTTGCTGCGCAGGCTGCCAAAGACGGCGCTCTCGTTACCGTCATTCTTCCTTCCCCTGAAAAATCGCTTCAGCCGTGGCACAGCATCCTGGCCGACGCCGCATCCCAACGGCTCCCCATCGTCTTCGTGCATCACGTAGCAAATCGACCCAGCGAAGCTCCGGCCAATCTTAAAGGCAAAAACCCTGATGCCCTGTTTCACGGAGTGCCTGCCATCGCTGTCGACGCATCTGACGCGGTGGCCGTCTATCGCGTGGCCTACGAGGCCATCATCCGCGCACGCCAGGGTCGCGGAGCAACTTTACTCGAATGCCTGGTTCACCCCGACTCGTCAGTTGAGACAAATGAAAATGCAGGCGATCCCCTTTCTTCCATGGAAAACTACCTGAAGCGCAAAGGCATCGAAACAGAGCAGCATCGCCAGCAAATTGTCGCCGCCTTCAATCGCGACCTGGAGTTGGCTACCCGATTCCTCGATCAGTAGTCCAAACATCAATACACTATCCCGTTGCCCTCTATCTTCCGGGTTATATACGACATAGCAGAACCCGGAGCCAACCCGAATGGTAAAGTGAGGAAATGAGCGTCTGTAAACGCCCAGGCATTGCTTTTGCTATCTCAAGTGCGATCTTGCTGGCAGGATTCTCAAGCTTCAATCCAGCCCCACTTGTAGCCGAAACTCCCGGGGCCGGCGAAAGCGCAGCTCAAGCCGACGCCAGCCGCCCCGTCCCCGTTTGTGAACCTTCCGTCCTCGATTCCCCTTATATCCCCGTTGACAGCTGGGTCTATCAAGCAGTCTTTCGGC
This sequence comes from uncultured Acidobacteriaceae bacterium, assembly GCA_963738035.1. Taxonomy (GTDB): domain Bacteria; phylum Acidobacteriota; class Terriglobia; order Terriglobales; family Acidobacteriaceae; genus Telmatobacter. The sequence goes on along the minus strand of CAVTVB010000010.1, from coordinate 70,875 downwards.
TCTACGGTCTCGGCTATGTCGACGACGTTTTTCTCAATATGCGCCCATGGACTCGCGCCAGTCTCGACCACATGCTCGAGCAGGCTGGCGCGCGCATTGATGACGCCCAGGACACACCCGATCCGACATTGGGCCAGGCAGAGGAAATCTACAAGGCACTCGATCGCGAGCTTCACCCCGATACATCGGGACCCTGCCGCAACCTCAAAGGCACGGCACGCATTGAGTCCATCTACACTGCTTTTCGCGGCATCAGCGGCACTCCGCTCCACGACAGCTATCACCTCGGCCAGACTGTCATCAACGATTATGGCCGCCCCTACGAGAACGGATTCAACAGCTACACGGGCATCAGCGGATACGCCTCCGCCGGCCGCTTTCTTGTCTATGCACGCGGTGAGTTTCAAACGGCGCCTTCCGCCACCGGCTACTCTTCAGATCTTGCGGGGGTCCTCTCCGGCGTCGATGCCATAACATTCATTGACCCGAACACCGGCCAGCCCTACCACCAGCCAACGATTCCCCTCGGTCCCATTGACACAACAACGCACGCCCGCTTCCTGGAAGCGTACGTCTCGGCCAACGTTCTCCATCACGAATTCTCATTTGGAAAGCAGGACGACTGGCTCGGGCCTGCCGTGGGAGGCGGATTCGCATTCTCCAACAATGCGGAAGGCTTCTATTCCTTCCGCATCAATCGCGTCGAACCGTTGCGCATTCCATGGTTGTCCTATGTGACGGGACCGTTTCGTTATGAATTTGTGATCGGCGCCTTGAACGGTCACACCTACATTCCCAATCCGTTATATCCGGGTGCGGGACAGCCCAACGTGATCAATCCGGGTAACCCCTGGACGCACCTTGAGAAGGTAAGCTTCCGGCCGACAGAGAACCTGGAATTCGGTTTCCAGCGCACCGTCATCTGGGGCGGAGAAGGCCATGGGCCAATCACCCTCCATACCTTTCTGAAGAGCTTCTTTAGTCTCTCTTCGCCGACCAATGGAGACAAGCTTGGGCCCGAAGATCCCGGCGCACGTTTCGGTGCCTTCGATTTCTCCTATCGCTTACCATTCCTCCGTAAATGGCTCACCCTCTATACCGACGGCGAAGTGCATGATGACGTATCGCCCGTCGACGCACCACGCCGCGCAGCATGGCGCCCCGGTCTCTATCTGTCGCACGTACCCGGCCTGCCAAAACTCGACATCCGCGCTGAAGGTGTGTACACCGATCCGCCGGTCTCGAGCAGCCAAACCGGCCGCTTCATGTACTGGGAATTTATCCAGAAGCAGGGCTACACCAACAACGGGCAAATCTTTGGCGATTGGATCGGCCGCGAAGCCAAGGGCGGACAAGCATGGATCACCTGGCATCTCAGCGGCAATGAGTGGATTCAGGCCGGCATGAGAAATCAAAAAGTTGCGAAGGACTTCATCCCGGGTTCAACCACGCAGATTGATCCCGCCACTGGCCGACTCATTGAGGGCGGCACTACGCTCAACGACATCAACTTCCAGGTAGTGAAGCGCATCGGCAAAGATTTCGAGATCAACGGCAACTTCGCCTTCGAACACTGGAAGGCCCCCATCTATCTCCCGGGGCAGCAAACCGTCACCACCACCACCATCAAGCTGACCTGGTACCCCACGCGCAAGCTCAACTTCTGATCATGCCCTGGCTTCGGCGCTTCGGGGAGTCAAGAGATCGGCCGTCACTTTCTCTCGCATCAGGACGACCTCTCGGTGCCCCATCCATGACGCCGCTCTATCGCGGCATGGGTGGGAAAGCACGAACCAACACAATCCTCTTCATTCCTCGCGCATCAGGATCGTCGGATTGACCGCCAGCGCCTTTTGCGCCGGAATCCATGCAGCCACCAGCCCCAGCATCAGCATCGCGAGAATTACGCCGCCCAGCACCACCGGATCATTCGGCGAAGCCTGGTACACGATGAACGACAGCACCTTCGTCGCCGCGAGGCCCAGCCCGAGTCCGGCCACCGAACCCACCGACAGCAGAATGAAAGCCCGCCCCAGCGCCGTGCGCAGCACCTGCTTCCGACGCGCCCCGAGCGCCATGCGAATTCCAAATTCGCGCAGTCGCTTGCTCACCGTATACGAAGCCATCCCAAAAATTCCGGTGACCGCGAGCATCGCGCCCAGCAGCCCCAGCACACCCAGAGCCACCGTCGCCACGCGCGCGGCGAACAACGCCGAATTCATCTCCTGCGTCCATGGCCTTACTGCGAGAGGCATTGCGGAATCCAGTCCGTGAAACGACTTCTCCAGCGCCGCCGAAATCTCCTGCGGATCGCGGTTCGACTTCACCAGCACCCATGTGTTGCTCGAGTGCTGCTGCAGGTACGAGAAGAACATCGCAGGCCGCTGCTCCTCGGTCAGCGAGCGGTACTTCCCGTTCTCCACCACGCCCACCACCTCCGCCCGCTGCCCATCCCAGAACTTGAAGTGCCCGCCAATCGCCTTGTTTACCGATCCAAAAACCTTCACAGCAAATTCGCGATTGACCAATGCCACCTTCGGCGCCTTCGCGTCGTCCTGCTGCGTGAAGTCTCTGCCCGCCAGCAGGCCGGTGCTTGCGGCCTGTATGTAGCCGGGCGAAATGTGATAATCCATCGCGTCGGCAGCCTGGTTCGTCGGCCGATAATCGGTAGTGCTATCCGTGAAGACATACGAGTCGCCGCCAGACAAGCCTAGCGGCAAGTGGTCGATGTAGCCCACCGCCGTCACACCGGGAATCGTCGCCGCCGCATCCAGCATGCGACGCTGCATCTGCGGCATCCGCTCGTCGGTGTAGCCCGACATGTGCAACTCAGTCCCCGCCAGCATCACATTCTGCGGCACAAATCCGAAATTGCCATGCATCGATCGTGCCAGCCCGCGCACAGCCACAAGCGAGGACGTCACCAGCACCGCGCAAATCGCAATCTGCAGTGCAAGGAGAACATCACGCAACGTGAACCGCCGCAGCCCCGCAACACTCGCCGCACCCGTCCGAATCACCTGCCACGGATCGGCGCGTAGCACCTGGCGTACCGGCACCATCCCGAACAGCAGGCCGCTCGCCAGCGCCAGCAATAGCGCCACAACGTAGGTGCCTGCATCCGGATTCACCGGTACGTTAATGGGCGTATCCGGAATCGGCTGCCACGTACTTAGAAAGCGCAGAACCACCACACTCCCTGCGAGACCCACCGCTCCCCCAGCCAGCGAGACCAGCACCGCTTCTGTCAACATCTGCCGCAGGATCAGCCCGCGCCGCGATCCCAGGGCCAGCCGCAGCGCAGTTTCTTTCGCCCGATCCGCCGCGCGCGCTGCAAACAGGCTTCCCAGGTTCGCGCAAGCCGCCAGCAGAATCAGTCCCGCAAGCAGCATCAACCCAGCCATGAACGCCCGTGCCGGACCACCCAGCATGTCGCCGATCAGTCCCGGCCGTGTCAGCGAGAACTTCAAACCATCGTCGTCTGCCGGGTAGGTTTTCGCGAGCCACGCTCCAAGAGAATTCAGGTCTTCTGTCGCCTGCGCCGCCGTTATTCCCGCCTTCAGCCTTCCCACGACGAACCCGTTGTGATTTCCGCGCTGCTTCAGATTCTCGTAGCCCTCAATCGTCGGCTGCTCCACCATCGGAATCCACATCGCTGGCGCGAAGAAAAGCTCTGTACCTCGAAACGCCGGAGGCGCCACTCCAATAATGGTGATCTGGTGCTTGTTGATCTGCACCGTCTTCCCAACGATGCCCGCATCTCCGTGAAAATGACCGCGCCAATACGCATAGCTCAACACCGCATACGGAGCGCTTCCGGGCCCCTTCTCATCGTTGGCGTGATAGAAGCGCCCCATGTAGGGTTGAATTCCCAACGCATCAAAATAATTTCCGCTCGCCAGATAAGGCCACGCAATCGACGGACTTCCCCCGGAATCCACTCCCACAGGGCCCACAATCTGCGTCATCACCATGCTCTCGAACGTCCGGTTCCGGTCCCGCAAATCCAAATAGTCGGGATAGGAGTGCGACGGAGAATCGTTGTAGCGCTGCACCGTGTAGAGATTCTGCGCATTCGGCAATTTCACCGGCCGCAGCACCACGGCGTTCATCACGCTGAACACCACCGCGTTCGCCCCAATGCCCAGCGCCAGCGTCACAATCGCCGTCAATGCAAAGCCCGGAGACTTCCACAACTTCCGAAACGCAACTCTCAGATCTGTCATCATGATGGCCGCCCAATTCTAACTACGGCTGAGCCCCGAACACAGTTCCGCTGAATCGCACCGGCTATTTTTGCTTGTCCATCCTTCCCGTTTTGGAACTCTGGCCGCATCTGGAAACCCCAAGCCTCGACCATCGTGATCCAAATCACTCCCAGCGATCAGAAAAGTCACCAGTTTAAACGCTGTCATCTGGGGGAGTCGAGAGATCGGCTCCCCCGCGGGCGGACGGCTCCCGTTCATCCTGCGGTCTTACGACCGGCGCTCAGCACAGGCGACCGCTGCCCAAGTCACGTACGACCGAACAGTCGCACGATTTTCATTCGAACCTACAAGGCAGGTTACCGTGACACGGATCATTTGTGGAGTGGATATTGCTTCCTCATCTTTGGCCGCGCGCATCGGACAGGACGGCGCCGCAGCCAGCTTCGCCAACAGCCCGGAAGGCATCGCCCAGTTGGCTGCCTTCTGTCAGACCCATCAAGTAGCGCTGGTCGCCATGGAAGCCACCGGCGGCTACGAACAGCGAGCCTTTGCGCAGCTGTCCGAACACGGCCTGCCGGTGGCGGTGGTCAACCCGCGTGCCGTGCGCCAGTTCGCGCAGAGCATGGGTTCGCTCGAGAAGACTGACGCCATCGATGCCGGCATGATCGCCTGGTATGCACAGACAAAAAAGTCTCAGCCGCTCTGCCTGGCTCCGCCGACACAGCTCCAGTTGCGCGCCCGCGTCACGCGTCTGCGCCAGCTCACCGAGGTTCGCACCGCGCAGTTGAACCAGCAGCGTCTGGTCACCAATCCCGCCATACAGAACAGCTTCCGCCAGATGCTCAAGTTCCTCGCCACGCAGATCGAAGAACTCCAGCAAGCCATCGCTGCGCTGATCGATGCCGATCCGTTGTGGCGCGAACTTAATCAAGCCTTCCGCACCATCAAGGGCGTAGCCGATCGCACCGTGGCCCGCATCATGGCCGAGATGCCGGAGATCGGCACGCTCTCCAACAAGACCATCTCCAAACTCGCAGGACTGGCGCCGCTGGCCAACGACTCGGGCAAACATCAGGGCAAACGCGCGGTGCGTGGCGGCCGCGCCGCCATCCGCGACATCCTGTTCATCGTGGGCAGCGTGGTCGCTCGTCATGAACCGGACTTCCTCGCCTTCCAGCAGCGCCTGCGCGCCGCCGGCAAACCGCCCAAAGTCGTTCGCATCGCCGTGGCACATAAGTTGCTCGTCCGCCTCAACGCCAAAGCCCGCGAGGTTCGCCAGAAAAACGTGCACTCGCAACTGAGCTGGGCAGCTAATCAGCAGCCGTAGTCGAGGTTGTGGGAAAGAGGAAAACGGCAACATCGTTTTCCGCTTTTCCATCAACCCATCCTTGACAATCCAGACAGTCGCTGAGCGAAGTCAAAGAATCTGCCCTGCGGATTCACCGGGTAGCGCCGCTTGGGATTGGGAATACGGAGGGAGCAGCTGCCTTCAGGCTGCTGAAATGATGCGCGGTGAAAGAGAGCCTTCAGGCCCGAAACACACCCGCCATCGATGACCACGGTTGCCGGGTGGCCCCATGCATGACATCGTGTCAACGTGGCATGGGTGTGAAAGCACAGTCCATTGCCATCTCCAACTTCCCTGCCTCACACTGTTCCCATGCGCCCGGCTCTCATCCTCCTCACATTCCTCGTAGCCTCCTCGTCTCAGGCCCAGTGGACACTCCAGACCTCAAACACCACCGCCGATCTGCGCGGCATTCATTCAATCGGCGGCGGCGTAGCCTGGGCCTCAGGCACGAACGGCACAGTGCTGCGCACCGAAGACGGTGGATACGTGTGGCAATCGTGCACCGTCCCGCCCGGCGCCGAAAAGCTCGACTTCCGCGGCATTCAAGCCTTCGACGCCAACACCGCCATCGTCATGTCCAGCGGCAAAGGCGATCTTTCCCGCCTCTACAAAACCACCGACGGCTGCCACTCATGGAAACTCGTCTTCTCCAACCCCGACAAAGACGGGTTCTGGGATGCGATCTACTTCGATAGAGGCAAATGGGGCTGGCTGCTTGGCGATCCCGTTGGAGGAATGTTCGCGCTATTTGCGACAGATGACGGTGGAAAGACATGGATCAAACAGGTCAATCACGGCCTGAAAGCAGATTCGAATATGCAGGGAGCATTCGCCGCCAGCAACTCCTCTCTCATCGCAGTGACCACAAGTGTTGTATTTGGTTCAGGCGGGACAGCAGGGGCAAAGCTTTACCGCGAAACCCGATCATTCATCTGCGTCGATCAGTGTTCCGAAGCCGACCGGATCTTCCTGGACGAAAAATACCAGTGGGATGCCCGAAATGTTCCTGTGGGCAGAAACTCAGAAAGCTCAGGCATCATTCTCGCTGGCCAGAAAGCCACACCCCATTGCAGACAGATTGGGAGAGAGCGCAATTGTGGCTGTCGGTGGCGACTACATCAAACCTGATGACGCCGCGGATAGGCGGCGTTTTCGACCGACGGCGGAGAACATTGGACTCCCGCCCAAACCCCACCCCACGGCTACCGTTCCGCCGTAGCCTACGACCCCTCCACCAAAACCTGGATCACCGTAGGCCCCAACGGCACCGACATCTCCACCGACGACGGCAAAAACTGGCACGCACTCCATCCCGATCCAACACTGCACGAAGCGCCCGACGCCGACCGCAACTGGAACGCGCTTTCCCTTCCCTTTGTCGTCGGTCCGCACGGCCGCATCGGCAAACTCGATGAACCCGCACTGAAGCCTTGAAGCATCGACCCGATGAAGTCGTGCACTGCTCCAATCGTCAGAAAATCGAGGCTGTCATTCCGAGCGAAGCCGAGGAATCTGCGGTTGCTTTTTCTTCCTCGATCTGCACAGACCCCGCGTGCCCCTACGCCAAGAGTGGGAAACGGAGCACCCGCGGCCGTGCCACGGGGGTTCATCTCAGCTCAGATTTCCCGCGAAATACGTCATTCCACCCGCAGAGCCCTTACAGGATCAATCGACGCAGCGCGACGCGCAGGGATCATGCCTGCGATTGCCGCCGCCACGGTCAGTAGACAGATCGCACCAACCATGACTCCGGTATCGACACGCGTAATTTCGTAAAGCTGCGATTTCACATAGCGCACGCAGAGCATCGCGATAGGCACACCGATCACGAGTCCGATGGCCGCCTGCACCATCGCCCCGCGCATCACCATACCGATAACGCGGATGCGTTCCGCGCCCAGCGCCATGCGAATTCCAATTTCAGGTGTACGCCGCGCGACGGTGTACGCCGTAACGCCGTAGAGTCCGATGGTCGCAAGCAACAGCGCGAGCCCGCCAAACAGCGAAGTCAGCCGTGCAATCATGCGATCGTCGTTGAAGCGGTCGGCAATCTGCTGATCGAAAGTCTGGAACTTGACGATGGTGAGATTGGGATTTATGCCGGATAGTGTGCGTCCCGCCAGCTTCTCCATATCGTTCATGGGCCGGTCGGTCTGGATGACGAGGGCGCCCGCGTAAAGCGATATGTCTTCCGTGATCGGTTCTTTCGCCTTGGCAGGACGCTGCGTGATGGGGACAAAGTACATCGCGTGGTTCTTCCATTGCACGGCGGTGTACGTTGTGTTCTCTACAACGCCGACGATTTCATAAGACCCTGAAGTGTCCGGTCCAGGCGAACCCATCCGATGGCCTACCGGGTTGATCCCGGGCTTGAAAAACTGTTTTACGAATTCCTGATTGACCACGGTCACCGGCGGCGCATCAAGCAGATCCTGCGGCTTGATGCCGCGACCCATCACCACATGCGTGCCCACCGAATCAAAGTATTCAGCGTTGCCTTTTACAAAGGATGCCCCTTTATCCGGATCGGGTTCGCCCTGAATCTGAACGCTGTTGCTCCAGTTGTTGTCTTCCATGGGCGTGTAGGTGGAGATGCCGACGTTTACGACGCCGGGAATCGCGTGAAATTGCTGCTCGATCGTGCGATAGAGAGGCTCAAGCTGAGTCTGCGAATAGCCTGCGGCCTGCGGATTGATGTGGACGATATAGCGATTCTTCGAGTCCAGGTGCATCTCGGAGCCCTCGAGCTTGTTGAGGCTCTGCGCAAACAACCCGGCGCCGACCAGCAGCACCAGCGACAATGAAGCCTGCAAAATAACCAGGCCCCGCTGTAACAGCGACGCACCTCCGGCGGTGGTCCGTGTACCCGACCTGAGCGCTTCGGCAGGCTGCGTCTGGGCGGCGATCCACGCCGGAGCTACGCCGAAAAGTATCCCGGTCAACAGCGAAAGCCCGAACGCGAAGGCGATGACGAGAGGAGACGGAGTGGCATCGATGGGAACATTCTGCGCTCCCGGAAACGCCATTGCGAGCAGCATGTGTGCTCCAAGAAAGGCTACGGCAAGACCCACGATGCCGCCGAGGACAGCGAGTAGAACGCTCTCCGTGAGCAACTGACGGATAATCCGGCTGCGCTGTGCTCCCAATGCAGTCCGCACGCACATCTCAGAACGCCTACTCATGCTGCGCACCAGTTGCAGGTTCGCGATGTTGGCACAGGCGACAAGAAGAACCAGTGCGGCAATCCAGGTCAGCAGATGAAGTTGCGACTTGGCGTTGTCCTGCAGTTGCTGAATTCCAGCACCGCCGGGAATGAGCACAACATGCGTGCGATCGAGGAACTTCTTGTTGCGCTCGATCGAGAACATCTTGAACGTGGCAAACTGCTGGCGAAGCAGCGCACTGATTTTGGATTGCACAGCCGCCAGCGAGACGCCGGGCTTTACGCGGCCGATGACGTAGACCCATTCAACCTCGGGATCGTGCAGGTAAGGCACATTGGCGATCACGGCCATGGTCTCAAGTGGCAGGTAAAAGTTCGGAGGAGTACTTGTAAGGCGATCGCCGAAGTACCCCTTGGGCGCGATGCCGATAATGGTGACCGGCTGCGTATTGATGCGGAACGTGCTACCCACGATATTAGGATCGCTAGCATAGTCGTGCGCCCAGGTGTCGTAGCTCATCACGGCAGTAAAGGCGGCGCCCTTCGTATCGTCAGCATCGGTAAAGAACCGGCCGGCGACAGGCTGAAGGCCGAATGTCCGGAAGTAATTTCCGGAGACGAACTCGCCCATGATCGACTTCGCGACGCTCTGGGCGTCTTCGCGACGGGCAGTAAGAGGCCGGTAGTTGAAGCCTGCTTCCATCGCCGCCAGTTCCTGAAATTCCGGCACATTCTTCTTCATCATGAGGTACGAATCAGTCGAGAAGAGAGAGTAGTCGCCGTTATCCTTCGTGCCGGAGTTGACGCAGCAATCGTCAGTGTCCCCAACGCGAATGAGAGTCTTCGGATCCACGACCGGCAGATTGCGCAGCAGCACGGCATGGACCAGCGTAAAGATGGCAGCGTTGGCGCCAATGCCGAGAGCCAGCGTAAGGATCACGGTGATGGTGAAGCCCGGCGTCTTCCTCAACTGGCGAAATGCATAGGCAAGATCCTGGATCAAAACCCTCATCAAATCCTCCGCACACACAATGGCGTGCCCGTTGAGGAGCACGTTGAATACCAGTAGAAGCCATTTAGACAGAATACTTACGAGATGAATAAAGAAGAGGAGCGTTCAAAACCGGGAAGATGTGTCCGATTTCGAACGGTACGCGACATGCACCTTGGTGTCATCCCGAGCGGAGCGGTAAGCGGTGAACCTGCTTTGCCTTTTGACCGCACGATCACAGACCTGGGCGTGCAAAGACGCAGCGCTCGTGCTTGAAGTGAGGCTAGTTTTTGCCCTTTTGCGCGTCGGCATAGTAGCCGGTCTTGTGGCGGATATTGAAGGACTCATTCGTGGCGCGGGGCACCGTGACCTGGATGCCATGAAACGTCCTTCCGGGCTCCTGGTTTCGAGGATAGTAGCCGATCATGTATTGCGTACGCAGGTCGTCGCTCACCCGGGCGAATGCCTTATCCAGTCCTCCCGCATCGACGTAGAAATGCTTGCCGCCTGTCTGCTCTGAAAGCGTGATGAGGGCATGTTCGCCGCCGAGGTCGCGGCCGGCGCTGGCCTCGATGGGCACATCGATGATGGAGTAGATCATGACCTCGTTGCGAAGCGCTTGCTCAAGCGCATCGTCGTAGGTTGAGCCTTTCACCGTGTCTCCCCCATCGGTGACGAGCACCAGAATCTTGCGGCCGTCTTTACTCCCCAGTCCCTTTGACCCGAGGTAGATTGCGTCGTACAGTGCGGTGCCACCTGCGCCGCGCATGTGGTCGAGGCCGCGATCGATCTGAGCCACGTTGTTGGTGAAGCCGGTCAGTTCATCGACGTATGTGTTGAACTGGATCACGCTCATCTGGTCCTGGGGACGAATGAGGGCGCGGACGAATTTCTTCGCCGCCTGTTGTTCGATGTAGCGGTCCTTGTAGGTGCTTGAACTGGTATCGATCGCCAGCGTCAAGTTCAACGGCATTCCGACTGGCGCTCGAAGACTGCGATCGTCTGCGGACGACCGTCTTCCGTGATCTTGAAATCGTCCTTCGTAAGGCCGCCGATAATCGCGCCCTTCTGATCGGTGACATTCACGAAGAGGCTGACAAGCCTCACGTCCAGGCGAAGCGGCTTGTCTTCCTGTGCTGCAAGGCGAAGCGCGATGCCGAGCAAAATCGAGAAAACAATTGCCAACCAGGCGAGCCGCTTACGAGGAAAGCCCATCGGCGCCCTCCACGGCGTATCCCGGCGGAAAGGGCTCTCCATCTGCCCATACCGCTCCGTCAGCAAATGTTTCCTTCTTCCAGATCGGCACGGTCTTCTTGAGTGTGTCGATCAGCCAGCGGCTGGCTTCGTAAGCCTGGCGTCGGTGCGCTGACGACACGATGATCAGCACGCTGGTCTCACCAACCTGCAAACGGCCAAGCCGGTGGATGATGGCAACATTGCGCACCTCGAGGCGAGTAATCGCTTCGCGCGCCAGTTCCTTCATCTGCTTCGTGGCCATCTCTTCATATGCTTCGTAGTCGAGATAGAGTGTTTGCCGGCCACGTGAGTTGTTGCGAACGATCCCGTCGAAGACGATGACGGCGCCATCCTCACCGTGCTTGGCCGCTGCAATAAGAGCCTCTGCCTGAATGGGGTCGCGCGTGAGGCGAATGAAGACCGAGTCCGCAGTGGCAAGTGAATCACTGGAAGGTGCGCCACCAGAGACCGGCGGCAGCAGACCGACTTCGTCATTTTCGCGAAGAACCTGCTTCCGCTCCGCGTATTCGGCGTTGACACTCACTGCGATGCCGAGCGTTTCGACCGCCGGGGCCTGCACGCCCAGGCGCGCAACCAGATCTGCAACCGTAGCTCCACGGGGTAGCTCGAGCCCAAATGGATCGGAGCCGAGCGACTCCTTAAGAATGCCGAAAGGGAGGATGCGCACGTTCATTCTGAAAAGAATACCGCCTGGGTGTTAGACGCAGCAGCGGTGCCCCAGGGGTCAAGGAATGTTCCAGTCCTTGAATACCTCGGAGACTGCAACCAAGCGCAACAATGATCTTGCGAACAGTGGTTTCCCGCGGCTAGACTCCTTCGCATGACGCGACTAATTCCCCATGTTGCCAGACTTACCGCCGCAGCCTTGCTGCTGACGCTCGCTGCCGTTTCAGCCACCGCGCAGGACTGGGCCAAGGCCCGTCTCGACGCTTCGCCACGCCACCACGAGTACGTAACCCTCAAGCATGACAACCGCACCCTTCAGGCTTTCGTTGTTTACCCTGAAGTCAAGAGCAAGGCAACGGTCGTTGTTCTCATTCACGAGATCTTCGGCCTTAGCGACTGGGCCAAGGAGATGGCCGATGAACTCGCCGGACAAGGATTCATCGTCGTTGCGCCGGATTTGATCACAGGCCTCGGCCCGAATGGCGGCGATTCAAACTCGATGCCCGACCGGGATGCAGCCGTGAAGGCAGTCTCCGGACTCGACCCAGCCCAGGTCACCGCCGATCTCGACGCGGCTGCGGACTATGGAAAAAAGCTCCCCGCCTCGAACGGCAAATTCGTAACCGTGGGATTCTGCTGGGGCGGCGGAAAGTCCTTTGCGTTCGCCACCCACCGCAAGGATCTATCAGCCGCGTTCGTCTTCTATGGGCCCGGCCCCGCGGATGTCAGTTCGATTACCGCTCCGGTGTATGGGTTCTATGCAGGCAACGACGCTCGCATTGGCGCCACTCTACCGGCAACCACTGAAGCGATGAAGACGGCCGGCAAGAAATTCGACCCGGTTACCTACGACGGCGCTGGCCACGGATTCATGCGTGCCGGAGAAGATCCCACCGACACCAATCCCGCGAACAAGACGGCACGGGAACAGGGATTTGCGCGACTGGTCAAACAACTGAATGAAGTCGGTGCCGCACCCGCGGCGGGAACGCGAAGGATGGGTGCTCCGCCAAGGAAGGCTGAGATGGCTTCCGCAGCGCCGAATTGCCACGACGCCAGCGGCGCCAGCGCAAAGGGTGGAACGCGGTAGAGACGCTGTAACCTCAAAGGACTTTCGAGAGTCTCATCAAAAGACGCTCGTCTGTTCGAGGAGGTTTTATGCTTCGTATGTTTCCCCACCTTTTGAGTCGATTGGCTCTCCTGCTTGTCTTTGCACTCGGTGGGTGCTTTGAAGCCCAGACCCAAAGCCGGATTCCAGCCCCGCAAACCGACGAAGCGTTGGCACATGCCTCCGGCAAGCAGACCGCCGTCTTCGCCGGAGGCTGCTTCTGGGGCACGCAGGCTGTGTTTGAACGCGTCAAGGGCGTCATTTCAACAACAGCCGGCTATGCCGGCGGCTCCGCGTCAACCGCAACCTATTCCCAGGTCACCACGGAAACCACGGGACACGCTGAATCAGTCAAGGTCGTCTTCGACCCCTCCAAAATCAGCTATGGCAAGCTCCTTCAGATTTTCTTCGCCGTGCATGACCCAACAACGCTCAATCGCCAGGGACCCGATGTAGGAACGTCCTATCGCTCCGCAATCTTCTACACAAGCGACGAACAACGAAATATCGGCACCGCCTACATCGCCCAACTCAACGCTGCACATGTCTTTCCGAAACCCATCGTGACGCAGGTGACGCCGCTGAAAGGTTTTTATGACGCGGAGTCTTACCATCAGGATTACGCTCTCCACAATCCCGACAGCCCCTACATCCTCGTCTGTGATCGCCCCAAAATTGCCACTCTCAGGAAGGAATTCCCTGAGCTGTTCCAGGAGTACAAAGGGAAGTAGGATTTTTTCCGCTTCCATCAACCGTGTCATCCCGAGCGCCGCACGCATGGGGCCCCGGCGCGCGGATTTACGCGCGTCGGGGTAAGCGGCGCGAAGGATCTGCTGTTCCCCTTCCCATCCGCCAATCACGGATGGGGAACTGAATCCTGGAACTTGGCGCCAAGATAAGGGAGTTGAACATCGGCTGATCCGACTCGAAACAGAAAGGCCGGCTGGTTAGCCGGCCTTTCTGTTTCGAAAGCTGCCAATCTCGACAGCGCTTTGATTACGCCGCGGCTGAGGCTCCGCGATCAGTAGCGATCGGGGTAACTTCGGGCTTGGCTTTCAGCGAGGGCAGAGCCACGGCCAGCACGTCTTCGATACGGCTTGCGTAGTGGATCGAAACCCCTTCGATCATTTCGGGCGTCAGGTCTTCTTCAACATCCTGGCGATTCTCGGCTGGCAGAATGATGGTTTCCACTCCTGCACGTCGCGCTGCGAGAAACTTCTCTTTGATACCGCCCACTGGGAGCACGTTTCCACTGAGCGTGATTTCGCCGGTCATCGCGGTAAGCGGACGAACCGGAATATCAGTCAGCAGCGACGCGAGAACCGTGGCCATGGTCACGCCTGCCGAGGGGCCATCCTTCGGGATCGCGCCTGCGGGAACATGTATGTGCAGATCGAGATCCTTGTTGAAGTCCTCTGACAAACCAAGCAGCGCTGAGTTCGAGCGTACCCACGTTAGCGCAGCCTGCATCGACTCCTGCATCACCTCGCCGATCTGGCCGGTCATGGTGAAGCCGCCTTTGCCCTTCATCTTGTTCGCCTCGATGAAGAGGATGTCGCCGCCTGCTGGCGTCCAAGCAAGCCCAACGGCTACACCGGGACGCTTAACACGCTCGGCAACTTCGGTTTCGACGCGGACCTGGACGTTGCCCAGGAATTCCTTGAGAACATCCTTGTCGACGACAAGCTTCTCCGTGTGTCCTTCTACGACGCGACGGGCTTCCTTGCGGCACACCGTCCCAATCACCTGCTCGAGCTTGCGCACGCCGGCCTCGCGCGTATAGTGGCGCACGATGTGGCGAATGGCAGCCTCGGGGAATTCAATCTGATCCTCGGTGATCCCATTCCCCTTGATCTGGCGCGGAACTAGATAGCGCTTCGCAATGTGGACCTTCTCCTCTTCGCTGTAACCCTGGAGCGGAATGATCTCCATGCGGTCGAGCAGCGGTGGAGGAACTGGATCCAGCATATTCGCGGTACAGATGAACAGGACCTTCGACAGGTCAAACGGCACATCGAGATAGTTGTCGCGGAACGTGTTGTTCTGTTCGGGATCAAGCGTCTCGAGCAGCGCCGATGCAGGGTCGCCTCGGAAATCACGTCCCAGCTTGTCGACTTCATCCAGCATAATCACCGGGTCGTTGGTTTCAGCCCGCCGTATGCTCTGGATGATCTGGCCCGGCAGCGCACCGATATATGTACGCCGATGACCGCGAATCTCCGCCTCGTCGTGCATGCCTCCCAGAGAAACGCGCTGGAACTTGCGTCCCAGTGCGCGCGCAATCGACCGGCCCAGCGAAGTTTTGCCCACGCCCGGAGGCCCGACGAAGCACAGGATTGGTCCCTTCATGTCGGGCTTCAGTTCGAGCACCGACAAGTAATCGAGGATGCGATCCTTCACCTTTTTGAGCTCGTAGTGGTCCTCATCGAGGATCTCTCGAGCCTTGTTAATGTCGATCTTTGAGCCGGAACTCTTCGCCCAGGGCAACACCGCCAGCCACTCGATGTAGTTGCGCGTAAGAGAGTAATCGGCGGCCATCGGAGACATGCGTCCGAGGCGCGAAAGTTCCTTCATCGCCTCTTTCTTCACGTCTTCGGGCATGCCCGCTTCTTCGATCTTCTTGCGCAGATCTTCGACTTCGCGCTGGCCCTCGTCCTGCTCGCCTAGCTCCTTCTGGATGGCCTTCATCTGCTCGCGCAGATAGTAGTCGCGCTGCGACTGCTGCACCTGGTCCTGCACTTCGCTCTGGATCTTGGTGCGCAGCTGCTGCACCTCGAGTTCCTTGGCAAGGTGCTTCGTGAGCAACTCGAGCCGAGCCGGCACGCTGGCAGTTTCAAGCAGCGCCTGCTTGTCGTCAGTGGTGAGGAACGGCAGCGAGGAAGCGACAAAATCGACCAGTCGGCTGGGGTCGTCGATGTTTCCGGCGATCGTTCGAAGCTCATCAGAAAGCGTTGCCGATTCAGTAACGATCTGCTGGAACTGGCCGACAACGTTACGCACCAGTGCTTCGACCGACGCGGTGCTTTCCGGTTCGATGTCTTCGACGCTCTCGACTTCGGCGATCATGTAAGGCTCGGTCTGAACGTAGCGGAGCAGTCGAACACGCTCGACGCCTTCGGTAAACACAAAACGACTCTGGTTGGGCATGCGCACAACCTTGTGCACGGTGGCCAGCGTGCCCACTTCGTGCAGATCGGTTGGCTTGGGCGCGTCCAGGCGCGGATCAAGCTGAGCGGCGACGACAATGGAGCGCTCTTCGCCCAGCGACTCGATCAACTGGATGGAGCTTTCCCGTCCAACTGTAAGTGGAAGAACAGCATGCGGGAATAAAACGGTATCGCGAACGGGTAGAACAGGGATTCTCTTGGACCCAGAAACTGACTTTTTCTGCGGATTTTCGGGTGGCAGTACGGAAGGCTGACTTGGCATTGAGTGTCCTCGTATCAACTTTCCTTATTAGACAACACAGAGCCTTAAAAGTTTCAAGAAAGACCAAGCCTCTCGTCCCTTTGCCTGCCCTGTCGCCTGATCAGGTGTAGGTTGTTCTCCTCGCTCGGGTTCCGGTGCTTTTCCGGCAGAGCCAGAAGATGCAGCCGGGATGGGAGCCGGGCCGCGTTTGAGCGCACGCGGTCCAACTGCTTTATCGGCAGTGACGCAAAAAGGCTGAATCTCGAAAGATGGCGGCTCTCGTGGGATCCAATGCCATGGCTGCAGCCTTGAATGAGTTGGATTAGTCGGCTTCGGCGGTTTCGTCTTCTTTTTTGATGGCGGATTCGATGCGTTCCCAGAGATTATCCTCCGGTTGCTGGTCCGGAAACAACTGCCTGGCGGCTTCTGCAATAACCTGCAGCTCCTGGTACAACTGCCGGCACAGATCGCATTCCTTGATGTGAGGGTGATTTTCGACGTCCGCCCCGGAACCGACGAGATCGGACAGCTGAGCTTGAAACTCCGCACAACTCATCGTCTTGGGGTTGGTGGTCATCGCCGGTCTCCCTTCCGGAGTGAGAGACGCAGTGCATCGCGTAGTTTGAGCCGTGCCTTGTGAAGTTGAGACTTGCTATTTCCCACTGAACAATCAAGCATGGCCGCAATCTCATTATGCTCGAAGCCCTCCACATCGTGAAGGACAAAGATCAGCCGGTAACCGGCCGGTAAAGCAGCAACAGCTCGTTCCAGCGCAAGGCGATCGATTGATCCGGTTAGGGATAGATCGGGGGCGCCAAAGCTGCGGCCAGGACCATCATCATAGGATGGCTCCATAGCCTCATCGAGCGACATGAGCGGCAGCCCCTTCTTGCGCAAATGCATCAGAACGACGTTAATCGAAAGGCGATGCAGCCAGGTGGAAAAAGCGGAATCGCCGCGAAACGTTCCTATTTTGCGGTGAAGCTGGAGGAAGGCTTCCTGGGTGAGATCTTCGGCTTCCGCAACGTTGCCGACCATGCGAAGGCAGAGCGAGTAAATGCGTCTCTTGTGGAGCGAATAGAGATGGGCGAAAGCATGGTGATCACCACCCTGCGCCCGGGCAAGCATTTCGGCGTCGGGAGAGAGTTGTTGAGCGGGGGGAGTTGTGTCGGGTGCAGAGTCGCCAAGCTGGACCGCACTGTCCTTTTCCACAGCGGAATCGGGCGCGGGAGCTTCCGTCGTCTGCTTTTGAAACCTGGTACGTGGCATGCGCTTCCTTTGGGGAGGATTATCGATAGCAGTAAGAACCGTCTGATGCTGCGCCAAGCTTCTTTCCTCGTTAGTATAAGGTGCAGCAGTGAAAACCTTGAGCTGCGGCAAGAAAGAACCCGATAGGCTCTCAAGTTGATTGGTTAGATGCAACCAAACGGCCCGATGTGGGTCTATCCGGTTAAATTCTGGGAGATATAGTGCGTAAGGCTTCGCCGGCACGGCAGCTCGGGTCAGGAACGATGCGGAAATTGCTGCCGGGTTATCTTTTTCTTCTGCTGGCGATGGCGACGCTTTGCCGCGCGCAAACCGCAAATTCCTTATCAAACGGGCGACAATTCGCACAATCCGGTATTGACCTTCATGGTTCATCCGTCTCCACAACCTTGAATGATGATGACCTTCCTGCTGCCCTGGCAAAATGGCAGGGGCTTCCAGTCCATGAGATCTCCTTCCAAGGGGTTTCTGCAGACCGCCTGCAACCGCTGCCCGGCCATCTGACTCAGGAGGCGGGGACGCCTCTCGACCGAGAGAAGGTTGCTCAAAGCCTGCGCACTCTATTTGAGACTGGCCTTTTCGATGGCATTGAAGCGGTCGTCACCCGGCAAAGCGACGGAGTGAACCTCGTCTTCCGCGGAAAACCACGACAATTTATCGGAACAGTCAACGTGGACGGCGCAAAGGGCGCCACTATCAACGCGCAATTGGAGGCGGCCAGCCGGCTGACAGCCGGAACGCGTTTCACGCAGACGCGGCTCGAAAATGCAATCGTCCGGATGCGCCAGACGCTTGCCGACAACGGCTTCAATGAGCCGGTCATTACCTATAAGCTCACCCGGCACACGGTCGAGCAATTGGTGGATATCGCATTCGAGGTGACTTCGGGAGTTCAGACGCGTGTCGGTACGGTGGCGGTCTCCGGAGACTCTGGAATGACGCTCGATCAGTTCCGGAATGACGCACGTCTGAAAGAAGGAACTAAAGTTGACCATGATACGAACAACCGCGCGTTGAGCCGAGTGTTGAAGCGCTATCAGAAACAGAATCGCCTGGAAGCAGACGTAAAGCTCGAGTCACAGATCTACAGCCCGGAGAAGAAGAGATCGAATTTCAGTTTTTCAGCCAATCGCGGTCCGGTGGTAACGCTTGACGTTGAAGGAGCGAAGCTTGGTGGCGAACGGTTGAAGCGGCTGGTTCCGATCTTTGAAGAGGGTACCGTCGATGAAGATCTGCTGAATGAAGGCGACCGCCGCCTGCGCGATTACTTCCAGCGGAAGGGCTACTTCGACGTTAAGGTGGAGCACAATCAGCAAAACCATGATGCTGCCACGGTGAACATCACCTACACGGTATCGCTCGGTGATCGCCGCCGGGTTGAAAAGGTATCCGTCGCCGGCAATCAATATTTCAACGCGGCAACACTCGAGGAACTCTTGAGCGTGCGTGCCGCGAATCACTTCGATCGGCATGGAACGTACAGTCAGGCCCTGGTTGCAGCAGATGTGAATGCATTGGAGGCGGTTTACCAGAACAACGGTTTCTCAAAAGTGAACGTGACCCCCGAGACCTTGATAGGCGGTAATGTGGTGAGCGCTCCGGGACAGGGAATGTTTCGAAATTCGAGCGAACCAATTTCAGTGGTCTATCACATTGATGAGGGTCAACAGCAGCGTGTAGGCGAGTTGAAGTTAGACGGCGTCGTGAAATCCGACGAAGCCAAGCTGCAGGCGCTGATGAACACCTCACCGGGACAGCTGTTTTCTCCGCAAAATCTCGCTGGAGATCGCGATGCACTCTTGACCGATTATCTGAGCCGCGGATTTGACCAGGTGCAAATCGAGATCGACGAGCAAACGCAGGCAACTGACCCGGCCAAAATGGACGTCGTGTTTCACATCCGGGAAGGGCAACAGATATTTGTCCGCAAAGTCCTGGTATCGGGTCTGCACTATACGCGCCCAGAAACTGTAGCAAAAGCAATCACTCTTCATCCCGGCGACCCTTTGAACCAGACAGCGCTTTCCCAGACCCAGCGCAACCTCTATGGGCTTGCATTGTTCAACGAGGTCAACATGGCTGTCCAGAATAATGCCGGCGGAGAGCCATACAAGACGGTTCTGCTGCAAACCACCGAGGCGCGGCGCTGGACGGTTACCTACGGTCTCGGATTCGAAGCGCAGACTGGCACTCCCCAGAACAATTGCCGTGGCATCGAGTCAACGGGCGCGCCTTGCAGCCCAAATGGAAAGACGGGAATCAGCCCGCGCGTGCTGGGGGTCGTGACGCGGAACAATCTTTTTGGGCGCCAACAATCCGCCTCGATACAGGGCACCTACGGTTTGCTTGAGCAGAACATCAACTTTCTTTACAACAGTCCGCATTTTCTCGGGAATCGTGACTTCGAGCTTACGTACGCGGGCGGCTACGCAAGCAGTCAGAATGTCACAACGTACGTCTCGTCGAAACTCGAGACTGGGGTGCGCTGGACACAGCACTTCAGCCAGCCTGGTTCCCTTCTTTCAAAAGCGAATACGTTAGTTTATGAATTCGACTTTAGACGCGTGAAGGTGGCGCCGGAAACTCTGCAGGTGGGGCCGAGCGAGATCGCGGCGTTATCGACCGCTGTCCGCGTTGCAGGACCGAGCATCACCTGGATTCGTGACACCCGCGATTCTCCTCTTGACTCACACCGCGGAACCTACACGAGCTTCCAGAACTTTGATTCGGATTCGATTTTTGGAGCCCAGGCAGAGTTCAACAGGCTCGACCTGTCGAATGCGAGCTATTACGGCTTCAACACGAAGCGGTTTGTGCTGGCACGGAACACGCGATACGGGCAGGAACGGGCATATGGACCGCCCTCAGCCAGGCTGCTTCCACTGCCTGAGCGTCTGTATGCCGGCGGCCCTATATCGCATCGTGGATTTTCGATCAATGCCGCCGGCCCGCGCGATCCTGAAACTGGTTTCCCCATTGGCGGCGCCGGAGCACTGGTGAACAGCACGGAAGTGCGCTTGCCGCCTCCAATGCTTCCCTTCTTCGGAGATACGCTAAGCTTTGTGCTGTTTCATGATATGGGCAACATATTTACGAACGCCGGAGACGCATGGATTAGCGCCCTTCGTATTCATCAGCCCGATCGCGATACCTGTAAGATACTCACGCCCGCGGATTACTCGACAGATCCACCCACACCTCCGAGTCCGACAGGCCCAGTCACTTCAACCGGACAGCAGGGCCAATGCAGTTTCAATTACTTCTCTCATGCGGCCGGACTAGGCCTGCGCTACCATACGCCCGTAGGGCCCATTCGCTTTGATTTCAGTTACAACCTGAATCCGCCCATCTACCCCGTCAACGTCAACTATTCGCAGTCCGACATCTATGCTAACCAGCACGTCGGCGAGGCACCGCACTTCAACTTCTTTTTCAGCTTCGGGCAGACATTCTGATGAGCAGATCGCAGAAATCTCGATCGGCGAACCTACACGCGGCGATAGGCTGCGTCTGCTTCGCGGCGATATTGTCTGTTTTGTTTCCCGCCTCTGCCCAGTCGATCGACCAGAATGCGGAATCCGGAAGCAGCGTCACATTCGATCGAGTTGTTGCCGTAGTGAACCGGCAGGCAATCCTGGCGAGCGATGTCGAAGAGGAAATGGAATTGTCGGTTCTTGATCCAACCCGCAACCTGCGCGAGAAGATGACCGAGCAGCAGGCACTCGAGCGGCTGATCAGCCGCACGCTGATCCAACAGCAGATTCGGCAGGAATATGCGTCCGCAACTCCTGCGAAACCGGATGAGATTGCGTCGAGGCTTAAAGAGATTCGGACCGAACTGCCCGCGTGCGTTCGCGCGCATTGCGAGACTGACGCAGGATGGAAGACATTCTTAACGCAGCACGATCTGACGCCGGCTGAGGTGGAAGATTACCTGCACCGTCGCATCGAGATTCTGAGCTTCATCGAAATGCGCTTCCGCCAGGGCATTTTCATTACCCCGGAGGAGATAGAGGAGTACTATGCGGGAACGCTGCTGCCGCAGTACCCCGCCGGACAGCAGCCTCCGCCTTTGCAGCAGGTGTCACCCCGCATCGAAGAAATCCTGCTGCAGCAACGGGTGAACCAGGTGTTCGACAACTGGCTCGCAAACCTGCGCAAACAGGGTCAAATTGAAGTGCTGGATCCGACCATCGAAACACAGGACGCGAATGGCGATTCGGGAGCGGTAAAAGAATGAGCGAGACTCGTCCATTGCCGCCAGTCGCTCCCGATTCCGATCAGGAACCGGAGAAGCCGCGTTTGTCGCGACGGCGGTATCTGCGCCACGTGATGTGGGGCGGTGCTGGGCTGGCTCTGGTCCTCATCCTGGGCGTGATCGGGTTGTACTTCTTTGCGAGTTCGTCGCGCTTCGAGAACATTGTGCGAAAGCGATTGATCACGCAAATCGAAGCCGCCACCGGCGGCCGCGCAGAGATAGGCACCTTCCATTGGAATCTACTGAAACTCGAACTTGAGGCAGATGGCGTGGTGTTGCACGGGCGCGAACCCGCCGGAGAGACGCCCTACGCACGACTCGCGTCGCTTCACGTTGACCTCGATGTACTGGGACTCTGGAGCCCGCGAGTTCTGCTGCGAAACCTCGTGCTGGAGCGGCCACAGATTCACCTCATCGTCAATCGTGACGGATCGACCAACCAGCCCCAGCCACGTACGAAATCTGAGACGCGAGTGCTGGACACGCTGTTCGATCTCCAGGCAGGTCATGTCGAGGTAAACCACGGATTAATTGACTACGACGAGCGATCTGACGAGAGCGACTTCCAGGATCGCCATATTCCCCTGGATTTTGCGGCCAACGATGTCTCCCTGTTGCTGAGGTACGTTCCAGCCGCCGCACATGCGCCAGAGAGCTATCACCTTGAGGCCGGCGTGCGTGATCTAAGCGTGTTGCGCGGGCCAGCCGGGCACCCCGATGCTCCACCCATCGAAGGATATTTTCTGGCGACCGCCGACTTTACTCGCAATGCTGCATACCTCCGGTCGCTCCAATTGACGGCGCACAGCAGAGGATCGGCGGATCGGGTGCTCAACATCACGGGTCAGCTTAACGACTTCAGCCATCCGCGCTGGAAGGCTACGGTTCAGGGCGAACTTGATCTGAAAGACATGGAGCCCGCGCTCGGCTATCCATTCACGCCCGAGGGAATTACCCGGCTGAACCTCTCCGCGGCAGGACAAGATGGAGAGTTCCGGATCGACGGTAGAGTCCAAGCCGACAATGCCTCGTACATCGGTACTGGCGTTGTTGCGCGCGGTGTAGGCCTCGACGCACGTGTTCATGCGGACCCGCTGCATCTGGAGATTACAAATGTGACGGCGCGGTTAAGGTCGGGGGGCCAACTGGAAGGCGAGGTCCTGCTGGATCATTGGATCGCGCCGATCGCGGGTGAAGCGGTAATCCGTGCGGCCGAACCTGTGAAACGCGAAAAGAAAGGCAAGAGCCACGATACCCCGAAGCCCGTCATCGCGCCGAAGGTAGATACCGCCCTTCACACGGATGGCAAAGTAAAACTGAATCTCCGCAACGTTACACTCGACACGCTGCTGGGCATGGTGAGCGAGCCGCAATTCCAGCGTCTCGGATTGAATGCGCTGCTGAACGGCTTGACCACTGCGGCGTGGACAAACGGGGATGTGAATACGCTGTCGGTATCGACGAATCTCAAGCTCAGTCCCCCTCAGAATGATGTGCCTGGAGAGGCGCGGACAAGCGGCGTCATCGACGCGACCTATCAGCAGCGGAATGGCAGCGTCGATCTCCGCAACCTGCAGGTAGATATGCCGTCCAGCCAGGTTACCGCGCATGGAAAGCTCGGTGCCTTTCCGATGACCAGTCCAACGGGGCTGTCGATTGAAGTTCACTCCGGCAACCTGGACGACTTCGACATGTTGTTCCGCGACTTCGGAATCACGCGGAATGGGAAGACTGGAATCTCGGCGCTGCCGGTAGACCTCGACGGCCAGGCGGACTTCAAGGGCACCTGGGCAGGTTCTCTTGACGATCCGCACCTCACTGGCGAGTTGCAGGCAACTGACCTGTCGGTGGAAATCCCCATGAGAGATGATCCCTCTCAAACGCATTTGTTGCACTGGGATTCGCTCGATGCGACCGGAAGCTACTCGTCCGCGCGCATCGCGATTGAACACGGCGAACTTCGCCACGGAGATGCGAAGATCAGCGTCGATGGCACGCTGACCGCAGCGGTTCCGCCCTCCCCCAAAGCGCCGGGCGTGCCCGCCTTTGATGCCGATTCCCTGCTCAATGCCCACCTTCTGGCCACCGCCGTTAATCCTGACGAACTGGCGCCTCTGCTCGGCCAAAGGCTTCCGATCACCGGATTGCTCAGCGCGCAAATATCAGTCGACGGGCCGATCAGGACACTGAACGGCGATGGCTGGATTCAGCTCGATAACGGATCCATGTATGGGGAACCGCTGACGCGCGTTCGCGCCCAGGGGAAGATCGCGGCGCAGGCGCTGCAAGTTTCGTCCATCACGATGAACAGCGCAGCCGGCACGGTTTCCGGTTCTGGCGCTTACGATCTGCACACTGAGCAATTCCATTTGAATGCGCAAGGGAAAGGTATCGACATTGCAAAGATTAAGCGGCTGGGCAACGAAAGCAGGCAGTTGGCAGGGAGCCTCGGGTTCTCGCTGACGGGCTCTGGAACATTCGACGATCCACAGCTCAATGCCAGCGCCTCGCTCGCCAACTTCACGGTCGGCGGCGAACGCTTTGGGGAATTCGACGTGACCGCACACACGGCGAAGCGAAATCTGATTTACGACATCACCTCACGACTCGAGGCGGCGGAGCTCACGGCCCACGGACAAACCGAACTGCGCGGCGACAACGAAACGAAGGCGACCCTGAAGTTCGCTAAGTTCAATATTGGCGCACTCCTTCAGATGGCGCACATCAACGGATTGACGGGCGAGTCGAATCTCGAAGGCACCATGACCCTGGAAGGACCGCTGGCGCAGCCGCAGCAGATGCGGGGAGAGGCTCGGATACAGGAGCTGGCCGCCACCGTCGTTGGGGTGCACCTGCGTAGCGAAGGCGGACTGCATGCCACCATGGGCAATTCAAAAATCACTCTCGACCCGCTGCACATCACCGGCGAAGAGACAAATATCCATGTGCAGGGCAGTCTGGACCTCACCGGCAATCGCCAGCTCGATGTAGCGGCCGACGGGTCGATCAATTTAAAGCTGGCAGAGACGATCGATCCCGACCTGACCGCACGCGGCACAACGACTTTCCGCGTTGAAGCACACGGTCCACTCGAGAAACCGGGACTGTCCGGCCGTATCGATTTCGCGGACGCTTCGCTGGCACTGGAAGACTTGCCCAATAGCTTAAGCCAGTTGCATGGGACGCTCGAATTCAATCAGAATCGCCTCGAAGTGAAATCCCTCACGGCTATGAGCGGCGGCGGTCTGCTAAGCGTTTCAGGATACCTTTCGTATCAGCACGGCATCTTTGCCGATCTGGCGCTGAAAGGAAAATCGATTCGCATCCGCTATCCCCAGGGTGTGAGTTCGGCGGCCGACATCAATCTGCAGCTACAGGGACCGCAGAGCAACCTCTTGCTGAGCGGGAACGTGTTGATCACGCGATTTACAGTGAGCCCCGACCTCGACTTTGTGGCTCTGACGGCACACGCAGGCAAGGCTCAGCCAATTGCGCCGCCAAATGCACCATCGAACCACGTGCGTCTCGACGTGCGCGTTCAGTCTTCTCCCCAGTTGAATTTCCAGAATGCCTACGCCAAGCTTGCGGGAGATGTGGATCTGCGGCTTCGCGGTACAGTCGCTTCGCCTTCCCTCCTGGGGCGGATATCGATCACCGAAGGCAACGCGACCATTGCGGGCACTCGCTATGAATTGCAGCGCGGCGAAATTACCTTCACCAACCCGGTGCGCATCCAGCCGTCAATCGATCTGAATGCCACAGCTCGCGTTGAAGACTATGACATTACGCTGGGCCTGCATGGGTCTGTCGACCAGCTGAACGTGACGTACCGAAGCGACCCGCCCCTGCCCGAATCCGACGTGGTGGCACTGTTGGCGCTGGGGCACACCCAGGATCAGCAGCGGCTCTACACGCAACAGCAGGAGAATATTGCCAACAACGCCACCACCGACGCGTTGCTGGGCGGCGCGCTGAGTGCCACGATGAGCAACCGTGTCCAGAAGCTCTTCGGCGCTGGGTCAGTGAAAGTCGATCCGAATTACCTTGGCTCGCTGGGTAACTCGACCACGAGAATTACGGTGGTCGAGCAAGTGGGCAAGATTCTCACCCTGACCTATGCCACCGACGTGGATACGACGGCGCAGCAATTGCTCCAGGCAGAAATCGCAATCAATCGGCACGTTTCGCTGCTGGTTGCACGCGACGAGTCGGGCGTCTTTTCAATGGTGGTGAAAGCCACCCGGCGTTACAAATAAGATAAGCCCTTTCAAACGGGCGATTCTCTTCCCCGGCCAGTTCAATATCTGCCACATCAAATCGCTATTATTCCCTTGTCTTGGTCTGTTTACAATTGGGCGCATTTCAAACGCATAGTCGTGAAACATCTTTCCCGCATCTGTGTTTAGAAGCATTAGTAAAGCTTCCCCTTCCCGGCCATCAGTTGAAGTGAAAAACAACCGGGTGCGGGTCAGTTTGAAACAAGGAGCACGGAAATGACAACGAGAAAGCACATTCTTGCCGCATGGGTAATAACGATGGCACTCACTATCAGCATTTTGGGCCTTCCAGAGATCTTGTATGCTGCAGCCGGCACGGGGATCGGAGCCGGCCAGGACAGTGCAAGCGACGCACAGGCGAAGCTCAAGAAATCGCAATTCAAGGACGTCAAGGTCGCAGTCGACAACGGCATCGCTACTTTGACTGGCACCGTGAGCCTCTACGAATACAAGCAAAGCGCAGCCAATCGCGTTCACAAGGCGAAAGGCGTGACCGCAGTGAGAAATCAAATCGAGGTCGCAGGGCCCAATGTGCCCGACAGCGAACTGAAAGCCAAGTTGCTTGAGAAACTGACATACGACCGTGTTGGTTACGGAAACGCATTCAATGCGATCTCACTCGACGTTCAGAATGGCATGGTGACTTTGGCTGGTCATGCGCGCACTGACGTCGATAAGGATTCAGCATTGGCGCTTGTATCGACCTACCCTGGCGTGAAAGACGTTGTGGATGATATCGAGGTCGATCCCACGTCAATCATGGATGACCAGACGCGATTGGCCGTGGCGCGCGCCGTTTACGGCGCTCCCACGCTGAACAAGTACTCTATCGACCCCGCCAAGCCCATACGCATCTCTGTGCAGAATGGGAATGTCTCGTTGTACGGTGTGGTCGATTCGAAAGGCGACAAGGACATGGCTTACATTCGCGCAAATGGCGTACCTGGCGTCTTCAGCGTAAAGAATTACCTGCAGGTCGCAGGCCAGACCAGCGAGACCGAGAAGTAGCACCGATAACCGCGCCGCCCTGACTTCGCGATGCTTCTGCCATCACGAGAGCCCTCCCAAGGGCCTCGAGGACTTGGGCCACTGCCCGACCGTGGCCCAAGGTTCATTTTGAGCGTTGGCGAAAGACAGCTCTCATTCTTTGCTAGGAAGATCGCGTGTTTTCGCTGGACGCGCGCGCATTCGCCGTGCGACATTTACAGAACTGTAACCATTTCAGGCCATTCCATTCCTTACACTTGAGTCGCTATGTTGACCGACGGCCCCTTGACGATCGACCGAAGAGACGGAAAGAACCCCGGCACACGGGTCTTCTCCCTGACTGGACCACTCACGCTGCGCAACCTCTTCGAATTGCAGACCGAGCTCCGCGGATTGACCCCTCCGCCGTTGACAGTGCTGGACCTCACAGCAGTCCCCTACATGGACTCGGCCGGAATGGGCCTCGTGATGAATACTTATGTCCGCTGCCAGACCAAAGGCGCCAAGCTGATCGTCGCCGGTGCCAACAGCCGGGTGATGGATCTGTTCAAGGTGACCAAGGTCGACACGGTGCTGCCGCTCGTCGGAACGCTCGAAGACGCCGAGGCATAGATCCCGACGAGAGTTTGAGGCTCTTTGAATACCATTTGCTTTTAATCCGCCTTTAACTCGGATCGTCCTTGGGTTGCGCGCATGCCCCTCCATTACACTGAATGATGGAGTTGCAAGCGATGGGCCTGGCCGCGAAAACCCGTACAACGCTGGAGATGATCAAGTGGGAGCACTCGATCTTTGCCCTGCCGTTTACGCTGACGGCTGTACTGCTGGCGAGCCACGGCGTGCCCGGCTGGCGAACACTGGGCTGGATCCTGGTCGCGATGGTCACCGCCCGATCCTGCGCGATGGCCTTCAATCGCTGGGCAGACGCTGACCTCGACGCCGCCAATCCACGAACGCGAATGCGCGCCATCCCCGCCGGTCAGCTCTCGCGCGAATTTGTCCTTGGATTCACAATGCTGATGGGGTTGGGCTTCGTGATCGCCGCAGCCGAGCTGAACAGGCTCACACTTTACCTCGCCCCTGTCGTCCTGGTCGTGCTGCTGGGCTACAGCTACCTGAAGCGGGTTACTCGCTGGTCCCACCTGGTGCTGGGTCTCGCGCTTGGGCTGGCGCCGTCCGCGGCTTGGATCGCCGTACGCGGCAGTCTCGATCCGCGCATTGTGGTGCTCACAGCCGCCGTGATGCTGTGGGTCGGCGGATTCGACGTGCTTTACGCTTGCCAGGATTTCGAGCACGATCGTCAGGCTGGTCTGCACAGCATCCCCCAATCCCTTGGAGTTCCGGCAGCGTTCTGGGCAGCACGCCTGATGCACCTCGCGATGTTGGTCCTGCTCGTCTGGTTCGGATTCTTGTTCAGCTTCGGCATCGCGGGATGGCTGGGGTCACCGCCGCGGGGCTGTTGCTCGCCTATGAGCACTCCATCGTTTCGCCCAGCGATATGCGCCGCCTCAACGCTGCATTCTTCACCATGAACGGCGTTATTGCCATGGTCTTCCTGGTTTTCGTGGCCGCCGATGTCTGGCTGCGGAGATAAAGACACATGGACAAAGCACTGACACAAAAAGCCGCAGTAGAGCTGTGGTATGGTGCGAGAAAGCAGTCTGCACAGACTCCGCTTGCGGCACACTCAACTGGCTCCGAAGAAAGTGAATCGGGCACCGGAATGAAGATAGCCATCCAGGGTGAACCTGGCTCATTCAGTCACGAAGCAACCCTGGCGATGCTGCCTGACGCCGTTATCGTGCCTTGCTCCGTGTCGGCCGATGTCTTCAATTCCCTGGCCGACGAAGCGGTGGATGGAGCGGTCATCCCCATCGAGAACAGCCTTGCCGGATCGGTGCTGGAGCACTTCGACCTCCTGTTGCAGCACGACGTCAAGGTGATCCGCGAGTCGCAGCTGCGCATCCGGCACAACCTCATCGGCATCTCGTCAACGCTCGACGACATCGATCGTGTCTTTTCGCATCCGGTGGCCCTGGCGCAGTGCCGTAAATTCCTGGCGCGCCATCCGAAAATGGAATCGTTCGCTTTTTACGACACTGCCGGGAGCGTGAAACAACTCGTCGAGTTGCGGGACCGGCACGCAGCGGCCATCGCCAGCGAAGCGGCGGCCCGTTATTACGGCGCGCAAATTCTGCAGGCTGGGATTGAGGACAATCCGGAGAACTTCACGCGATTCTTTCTCGTTCGGCGTACCAGAGACGCTCGATTCGAATCGGATGCCAACAAGACCAGTCTTGCGTTTTCTGTTGAAAACCGGCCCGGATCGCTTGTTGCCGCGCTCAACCAGCTTGCTGAAATAGGAACCAACCTGACAAAGATCGAGTCGCGGCCCGTGCACGGCAAACCATGGGAGTACGTCTTCTACGTCGATTGCCAGCTGCACTCGTCTGAAGAGGGTTCCCGCGCCATCGAAGCCATCAAACCACATTGCGCCATGGTGAAAGAGCTCGGCAGATACCGGGAATCGACCGTAAAGGGAACAGGGATCAAGGAATAACAAACCTCGTTGGAAGGCTTTAGAGATTGCCGACAACAAAAATGGGGATAGCCGAAGCTATCCCCATTTTGCTCTCTGAAAAAACCTAATCTCAGAGCAGACGGACTTGGAATTTCCTAAATCCCTGATCCCTGCTTTTAGAAGTGGTACGCGACGCCCAAAACGGGATTGTAGATGTTGTACCACTTGTTCGTGGTGAACTGCTCAACCCCGAACGTAGGCACTTTGGTTACAAAGCCGCGATACTCAGCGCGAATATCAAAACTGGGGCTGATCTCGTAGGCAATGCCGCCACCGTAGAGTCCACCGACCGAGGTTTGCTGCTTCACATCGAGGCTGGTAGTGCCCGAGTTGCGGATAGGCAGGAAGATGAATACACCTGGACCGGCCTCTACAAAGGGATTGAATTTCTTGTAGGTAAAGCTGCGCACGTAAGCGACTGAAACTTCCTGCGTGCGGGTGTTCACCTGGTAGTGATTCGGGTTCACGTAATAGTTTATGAAATTGTTGTTAGTTATTCCATAATTGGCCTCAACTGCGCTGTTCGGTGTAAGCATGAACCGGTAGCTAAGCAACCCACCCCAGGCGGTGTTCGAGTGGACCTGAACCGTGGTGGAAGAGGCAACAAAAGGTTCGATTAGGGCGGATCCGCTGAGACTGATATCCTGCCGGCTCTCCTGAGCGCGGCCCGCTGCTACGCACACGGCCAGCAGTAAGGTAACAAGGGCGATCTTCTTCATTCGGTATTGAACCTCGCGACTGCTCAACCGTCCGGCTGGCAACCAGCATGTTGATTACGACACGCCGGTTTCCCCCACGCGCCGCTCTCAGCATTGTAAATGGCCTGAACGGGTTGCAGTTCGAACGGGCTGATTCAGAATGGTCTAAGTCAATAGACGCATCACCGCGCGAATGGGAATCCCCTTCAAATGCGGACGAGGAATCAGCGAACACGAAATAACGGGCCCTTCCACCCACAAGTGAGTCGCGCGGTCCTCCATAGAAAAAGGTGGGATGGTTAGTCCCTATTCCCTAGTCCCTATCCCCTGGTCCGTCCCTCCCTCTACCCGCCCCTCTCAATGTGGTAGTAGTAGGGTGGCCCATGCTTCTGAGCCAGCTCGCGCACCACTCGCAGAAAAGCGAGACCAGCATACGAGAGAGTGGCCTGCCTCCGGTGTACGAGCCTCAGTACACGCTTGAACTCAAGCTCGTCCACCGTCACGCGTACCAGTTCACCGGCCTCAAGTTCGTGGGCAATGGTCAGGTGCGGCACCAGCGCCACCCCGTTGCCCATCGCGACAAATCGTTTGATGGCTTCGATCGTCGGCAGATCGATGCCCATATTCAAGGGCGTCCGATAGCGTTGGAACGCTTCAATCACCTTGCGCCGCAGCGGCGAAGTTACGTTATGGGCGATAAAGTTCTCCTTCCCCAGGTCGTTGATGGAGACGTGGGCCGCCTTGGCAAGCCGATGCCTGGGACTCACGATGAAGGCCAGGCTGTCGTTATAGACGGCGATGGTGCGGAATTTTTCCGGGTCGAGCCGGAACGACGTCACCCCGATCTCGAATGTGCGCAGGCTCAACTCATCGGCAATCCGACTGGCCAGCATGCGATGGACAGAAATGCCAATCTCCGGAAATTGACGCCGGAACTGGTCGATGGTCGGAAGCAGGTACATGCAGGTGTATTCGTTCGCTGCCAGTTGCAGGCGGCCGCGCTCCAGACTCTTCAATTCGTCCAGAGCGCTATTGGCTTCGCGACGCAGAGCGAGCAAACGCTGGGCATAGTCGCGCAACAGTTCCCCTGAGGCCGTGAGCGAACCGTCACGTGCGGCGCGGTCAAAGAGCGTTTCGCCAAGCGAAGCCTCCAGCTTGCGAATCACCTGGCTGATAGCCGGCTGAGTGCGGTGCAATCGTACGGCCGCGCGCGAAAAGCTCCGCTCCTCGGCCACGGCAAGAAACGTTTCAAGTTGAGAGAGTTCCACGACGCCTCCACCGACTGGAAGGGATCAGTGAAAAGATCAGAAGTCGACCGAAACAAGTGCATCGGCACTTTATTGTGAGGTTGCCCCCGAACGGCATCTAAACCTGCTGAACAACTCGGGCTTGGCCTTTTCTGATCACTGTCCACTGATCACTGATTCCTTTTCTTTATAAGCAATTGTAATAGGTTCCCCAAAAAGAATAACTTTGCCTTATAGCCGCGCGATGCGAGAAAATAAAAGAGTTAAGGAAACGTCTTCCCCGGCAGGCGTGAACATGATGAAAAATCCGAATCACGTTGCATTCTTCGACACCACTCTGCGCGATGGCGAACAGTCGCCCGGTTGCAGCATGACCACGCAGGAAAAACTCACCATGGCGCACGCCCTTGAAGATCTGGGCGTCGACATCATCGAGGCTGGTTTCGCCATGGCCTCTGAAGGCGACTTTGCCGCGATCGCGACGATTACCCAGGCGGTTCGCAAGCCCCGCATCGCTTCCCTCGCCCGCGCCAAAGCCGAAGACATCGAGATGGCGGCCCGCGCGTTGCAATTTGCGGAGCGCTCGCGCATCCACGTCTTTCTCGCCTCCAGCGATCTCCATCTGGAGTACAAGCTGAAAATGAGCCGCCAGCAGGCTCTCGACCAGGCCGCCGAGTCGGTGCGTTTAGCACGCTCCTTCGTAGAGGACGTGGAGTTTTCGCCCGAAGATGCAACGCGCTCAGATCGCGAGTTTCTGGTCGAGATCGTCCGCGTGGCCATCGAAGCCGGCGCCACCACGATTAACATGCCCGACACCGTGGGTTACACCACGCCGGAAGAGTACGGCCAGATGTTCCGCGAAGTGCGCGAGCGTATTCCGGCAGTCGATGCCGAAGGCATCATCCTTTCATCCCACTGCCATGACGATCTGGGCCTTGCGGCAGCAAATTCGCTGGCAGCCATCAGCGCCGGCGCCCGACAAGTGGAATGCACTATCAACGGAATCGGCGAGCGCGCCGGCAACGCGTCGCTCGAAGAGATTGCGGCTGCACTGCACGTGCGCAGCGAGCGATACAGCGTCACCACGAACATTAAGCTCGACCAGCTTTATCCCACGAGCGAGGTGCTGGGACAGATCATCACCTTCAAGCCCTCACCGAACAAGGCCATCGTAGGTGCGAACGCATTTGCGCATGAGTCCGGCATTCACCAGCACGGCATGCTGGCCAATCCCCTCTGCTACGAAATCATGACGCCGGGACTCGTGGGCGTGTCGAAAACGAACCTTGTTCTGGGCAAGCACAGTGGACGAGCGGCTCTACGGCATCGGCTGGAGCAGCTTGGCTACGCGCTCTCGCGTGAAGAGTTGCAGCAGGTGTACTACCGCTTTGTGGCGCTGGCCGATCGCAAGAAGAACATCTACGACCAGGACTTGATTGGAATTTTGCCAGACCCGATTCGCGACCGGAAACACGAACCGGTGGCGGAACTGGATTAGGTTTGGCTGAAGACAGTCGCTAGTATCAGGGCACGACTAGGGGTACCCTCTGGGTCGCGTGCCGAAAAAAGCAATTTGATTAGGGGGCCTCAGCCCTCGAGGGACGACACCAAGAATGCACCTGAAGATACTTGTCACTGCCGGAGACGGCATCGGCCCCGAAGTCACCAACGAAGCAGTCGCGGTCCTGCGCGAGGTTGCGCAGTTGGGCGGCCACACGATCAATATCGACGAGAAGCGCATCGGCGGCGTCGCGATTGTAAAGGATGGCTCGCCCCTGCCCAAAGACACGCTGGATGCCGCACTCGCCAGCGACGCAGTCCTTCTCGGAGCCGTGGGCGGCAACGAATTCAACTCCCTTCCCCCAGACAAGCGTCCCGAAGCGGGACTGCTCCAACTTCGCGCAGCCCTTGGCGGATTTGCCAATCTGCGACCCGCCTTCGCGTTCAAGGAACTCGCAGTCAACAGCCCCCTCCGGCCCGAGATCATCGATGGGGCCGACATCCTGTTCGTCCGCGAACTCCTCGGCGGACTCTACTTCGGCCAGCCGCGCGAGTGGAACAAAACCACCGGCGAAGCCTGGAACACCATGCGCTACACCCGCGACGAAGTCGCCCGCGTCGCGCGAATCGCGTTTGAGCTCGCAATGAAGCGACGCAAGAAACTAACCAGCGTGGACAAGGCCAACGTCCTCGAAGTTTCGCAGCTCTGGCGCGCAACGGTGAATGAAGTGGCTGCGGAGTTTCCCAGCGTGACCGTCGAGCACCAGTACGTCGATGCGATGTCGATGCACCTGATGAATCAGCCGCGCAACTACGACGTGGTTCTCACCGAGAATCTTTTCGGCGACATTCTCAGCGACGAGTCCGCGGTGATCACCGGTTCGCTCGGCATGCTGCCCTCGGCAACCATCGGCGGCAGGGTCAATTTATATGAACCTGTCCACGGTTCAGCGCCGGACATCGCCGGTAAGGGCCTGGCAAATCCGCTGGGTGCAATCCTGACAGCGGCACTGATCCTCCGCCACTCGGGTGGCCTCGAAGCCGAAGCTGCCGCAATCGAATCATCCGTCCGGAAAGTACTGGAGCAGGGCTTCCGCACTCCGGATCTCGCGCGCGCAAATCCACAAGGATTCCCAGTGCTGTCAACGAAGGAGATGGGCGCAAAAGTCAGGGAGACGGTAAAGAGCCAGCTTTTAGCTGTTAGCTCTTAAATTGCAGCTATTAGCTCTTGGCTAATAGCTCCATCCTGCAACGGCTAGAGAAAGTCGGCTGGAATAGGAAGTTGAACGCGCATCGGTCAGAAACTTGAAGCTAACGGCTAATAGCTAATAGCTGCTTTTTGAGGAGTCAATGAGCGCACCAAAAACACTATTCGAGAAAGTCTGGGAACAGCACGTTGTGGCTGAGCCGAAAGGCGAGCCAACGCTCATCTACATCGATCTGCAATTGCTGCACGAGGTCACTTCTCCGCAAGCGTTCGAGGGACTGCGGCTGGCCGGTCGCAAGGTGCGCCGCCCTGACCGTTGCATCGCCACCGTAGATCACAATGTTCCGACCACGATTGAAGGTCGGCTGCACATCGTCGATCAGATCGCGGCCACGCAGATTGATGCGCTTCGCAAAAACTGCGCAGACTTCGGCGTCGAGCTCTACGACGTAGACAGCCGCGAGCAAGGCATCGTCCACGTGATCGGGCCGGAGCTGGGCATCACGAAGCCGGGAATGACGATCGTCTGCGGTGATTCGCACACCTCGACACACGGCGCTTTTGGCGCGCTGGCCTTCGGTATCGGCACCAGTGAAGTGGAGCACGTGCTGGCCACGCAGACGCTGCCGCAATCGAAGCCGAAGACCTTCCGCATCGCCGTTGAGGGCGAATTGCCCCGCGGCGTCACAGCGAAGGACATCATTCTCGCCATTATCGGCAAGATCGGCACCGATGGCGCAACAGGATGCGTGATCGAATACGCCGGCTCCGCGATTCGCGCGCTCTCGATGGAAGGCCGCATGACGATCTGCAACATGAGCATCGAAGCAGGCGCGCGCGCCGGAATGATCGCTCCCGACGAGACGACGTTTGCGTATCTGGAAGGCCGTAGATTCTCTCCAAAGGGAGAGGCCTGGAAGGCAGCGGTTCGCGAGTGGAGCAAGCTGCCCAGCGATCCCGGCGCGAAGTTCGATCGCGAATTGATCATTGATGCCACAAGCCTCGTTCCTTATGTGAGCTGGGGAACGAGCCCGGGCATGGTGGCACCGATTACGGCTTCAGTTCCCGACCCGGCTGCGACGAAAGACGAACAGGAGCGCAAGGGGCTGGAGCGTGCACTTGAGTACATGGCCTTGAAGCCAGGAACTCCTCTGGCAGAGGTCAGCATCGACCGTGTGTTTATCGGCTCATGCACCAACTCGCGCATCGAAGATCTGCGCGCTGCGGCGAAAATCGCGGCCGGACACAAGGTGTCTACGCATGTCAGCGCAATGGTCGTTCCCGGTTCGCAGCAGGTCAAGGCGCAGGCAGAAAAGGAAGGGCTCGACCAAGTATTCAAAGACGCTGGCTTCGACTGGCGCGAACCGGGTTGTTCGATGTGCCTCGGCATGAATCCCGACATTCTTTCGCCCGGAGAGCGCTGCGCCTCGACAAGCAACCGCAACTTCGAAGGCCGCCAGGGACGCGGCGGACGCACCCATCTCGTTTCGCCGGAGATGGCGGCGGCAGCGGCAATTGCGGGACACTTTGTCGACATTCGTAACTGGCCAGTTCATGAGTCTGCTCGTGAGGAGGTAAAGGCTTAATGGAACCGTTCAAGACTCTGACATCTCTGGCCGCGCCTCTCGACCGCACCAATGTCGATACCGACCAGATCATTCCAAAGCAGTTTTTGAAGCGCATTGAGCGCACGGGGTACGGCGACTTTCTCTTCTTCGACTGGCGGCGAACCACGTCCGGCGATCCTGATCCGAGCTTTCCGCTCAACGACCCGCGCTATATAGGTGCGCAGATTCTCGTTGCCGGGAAGAATTTCGCCTGCGGATCGAGCCGCGAACACGCTGCGTGGGCGCTGAGCGATTATGGATTCCGCGTAGTGATCGCGCCAACCTTCGCCGACATCTTCTTTTCGAATGCCGGGAAAAATGGAATCGTCCTGGCCCGCCTGACGGAAGAAGAAGTCGCATCCCTTCTCCAGAACGCAAAGAACATTCCGAACTACAAACTCACCGTGTCCCTCCAGGATCAGACAGTGACGGACGATCGCGGATTCAAGGCAACATTCGAAGTTGATCCATTTCGCAAATTCTGCCTGCTGGAAGGCTTGGACGATATCGGCCTGACGCTTCGGCACGCCGCAGACCTGGATACATTCGAAGCAGAGCACGACAAGGCAGTCTGGCTAAAAGCAAAGTAGTGCTGCATCACCAACTGAGAACTTACACCTGATCACTGAAAGCTGCGAGCAAAGCGAGCAATGACCATCGAAGGCAAGCGACAAAGTATTCCGTTGACTGAGGGCCCCAGCCGCGCAGCTGCGCGTTCCTACCTACGCGGGTCTGGATTTGCAAAAGAGGATCTGCACAAGCCGATCATCGGCATTGCGAATACGTGGACCGAGATCGGCACCTGCAACGTCCACCTCCACGAAGTTGCCAAGGCGTTGAAAGAAGGCATTCGCGAAGCCGGCGGCACGCCGATGGAGTTCAACACCGTCACCATCTCCGACGGCATCACCATGGGCACGCAGGGCATGAAGGCGTCGCTGGTATCGCGCGAAGTGATCGCCGATTCCATCGAACTCGTCGCCCGCGGCAATCTCTTCGACGGCCTCGTCGGCATCGGCGGCTGCGACAAGAATATGCCGGGTATCATCATGGCGCTTTGCAGGCTCGACATTCCGGGCATGATGCTCTACGGCGGATCCATTGCTCCCGGCAAACTAAACGGCCCCGGCGGCGAAAAGATTGACATCACGATCCAGAACGTCTTCGAAGGAATCGGCGCATACGCCGCCGGCAAGATCGACGACGCCGGTCTCGAAGCGCTCGAAGCGAACGCCTGTCCTGGCGCGGGCGCATGCGGCGGACAATTCACGGCAAACACCATGGCCATGAGCGGTGAGATGCTGGGCATCTCGCCAATGCAGCTCTCCGGAGTTCCAGCCACCGATAAAGACAAGCACGCAGCCACGCGCGAAGCCGGCCGCATGCTGATGGAAGCGGTTCGTGCAAATCGCCGTCCTTCGCAGATCATCACGAAGCAGTCGATTGTGAACACGATCGCAAGCGTCGCAGCCAGCGGCGGATCGACCAACGCCGTTCTGCATCTGCTGGCAATTGCGCGCGAGATGGGCATCGAGCTTTCAATCGACGACTTCGATGCGATTTCAAAGAAGACGCCCTTCATTTGCGACCTCGTCCCGGCAGGCAAATACATGGCCTCGCACTTCCAGGCAGCAGGCGGTTCCCGGCTGCTGGCTAAGCGCCTCATCGACGCAGGCCACGCCGATGGCTCAACGCTGACCATCAGCGGCCGCACGCTTGCCGAAGAAGCAGCGCTGGCCGTGGAGACTCCCGGGCAGGTGGTGATCAAGACTTTCGAACAGCCCCTTAAGCCAACCGGCGGGCTGGTTATTCTCAAAGGCAATCTCGCACCCGAAGGCTGTGTAATGAAGATCGCCGCCGCCGATCGCTATGAACATCGTGGACCAGCGCGGGTGTTTGATTCCGAAGAAGACTGCTTCGCAGCTGTGCAAGGCGACAAGATCAAACCGGGCGATGTGCTGGTGATTCGTTATGAGGGTCCCAAAGGCGGCCCCGGCATGCGCGAAATGCTGCAAGTCACAGCAGCAGTCAGCGGACATCCAGAGCTGAGCCACACCGTTGCCCTGCTCACCGATGGCCGCTTCAGCGGAGCGACACGCGGATTCACGGCAGGTCACGTTGCGCCGGAAGCTTTCGTGGGCGGCCCAATCGCAGCAGTACGCGAGGGCGACACCATCGCATTCGACATCAAGAATCGCACTCTGAATGTCGAGATCAGCGCAGAAGAGATGGCGAAGCGGCTGAAGGATTTCAAACCGCCGGCGCTGCGCTGGCCAGCTGGAGTGTTTCGCAAGTATGTCGATCGGGTAACAAGCGCATCGCAAGGGGCAACAACGTAGAAACAGTGGTCAGTGAACAGTGATCGGAACAAGCTGGAATCTACCAAGGAGAGAACCATGGGAAGCAAAGCAAACGCACAATCCGCAGAGAGCCACTTGACCACGCCCACACGACTGACGGGCGCGGAGATTGTGTGGGCCACCCTGGTCGGTGAAGGCGTAACCACCGTCTTCGGCTACCCCGGCGGAGCGATCCTGCCTGTCTACGATGCGCTGCGCAAGTTTCCCATACATCATGTCCTTGTGCGCCACGAGCAAGGTGCCGCGCACATGGCTGACGGCTACTCGCGAGCCTCCGGCAAGGTGGGTGTTGCGATGGCGACGAGTGGTCCTGGCGCGACCAATCTCGTCACCGGAATCGCAACCGCGATGCTCGATTCCATTCCCATGGTCTGCATCACCGGCAACGTATCCAGCAAAGTGCTCGGCACCGATGCCTTCCAGGAAGTCGACATTACAGGCATTACGCTACCGGTAACGAAGCACAACTTTCTCGTCAACAAGACCGAGGACATTGCGCATGCGATTCGCTACGCATTTCAGATAGCCGTGAGTGGCCGGCCCGGCCCCGTCCTCGTCGACATTACGAAGGATGCTCAGCAAGGTACCGCGATCTTCGACTTCGAAGCAGCCAAACCACGGCCCTACCGTCCTCATCCGATGCTGCATGTAGACGAAGCTGGATTGAAACATGCTGCCGAATTGATCCGCAATGCGAAGCGGCCGGTGATTCTTGCTGGGCACGGCATCTCGGAGTCAGGCGCAATGGAACAGGTGCGAACTCTGGCAGAGCGCGCCCAGATTCCCGTGGCGCTCACATTGCTGGGGCTGGGTAACTTCCCTGCTTCGCACCCTCTGAACCTGGGAATGATGGGCATGCACGGCGAATCGTTTGTCAACACTGCGATTCAAGAAGCAGACTTGCTGATTGCGTGCGGCATGCGCTTTGATGATCGCGTCACCGGCACGCCTAGCACCTATGCACAGAAGGCGAAGAAGATTCACATCGAGGTCGATCCTGCCGAGGTCAACAAAAACGTCAAGGTCGATGTCGCACTTGTCGGCGATCTGCGCGCGGTGCTCGAGGAGTTGCTGCCTCGCATCGCCGGACGAGACGGATCGGCATGGCTGAAGACAATCGAGACGAGCAAGGGTGCGGTTGCAGTTTGCGACATTAAAAATTTGCCGGACTCAGGCCACCTGTATGCAGCGCATGTAATGCACGACCTCTGGCGTATCACCGGCGGCAATGCGATTGTGTCAACCGATGTGGGCCAGCACCAAATGTGGGAGGCGCAATACTTCCATCACGAAACGCCGCGTTCGCTCGTCACCTCGGGCGGCTTGGGCACAATGGGATTTGCGCTCCCCGCCGCGATCGGCGCGAAGATGGCTTGCCCCGACAAGGAAGTGTGGGTGATCGCCGGCGATGGCGGATTCCAGATGACTGCAGCAGAGTTGTCGACCATCGTGCAGGAAAAGCTGAACATCAACATCGCCGTCATCAACAACGGCTACCTCGGAATGGTTCGCCAATGGCAGGAATTCTTCTATGAGAGTAACTACGAAGCCACGCCACTTGTAAGCCCCGACTTCGTAAAGCTGGCTGATGCGCACGGCATAGCAGGCCGTGCAGTCACCACGCGCGCTGAAGTAGCCGATGCAGTAAATGAAGCACGCAAGACCGATGGGCCATTCCTGCTGAATTTCATGGTTGAAAAGGAAGATTCGGTATATCCAATGATTCCCGCCGGCAGCGCATTGCACGAGATGATTCGCCGCCCCGGTAAGAACCCGCTGGTAGAGTCCGCGGAAGACGAGTAAAAAGCAGTTCTCAGTGATCAGTCGTCAGTTTTCAAGTGCCAGGTGACGGCGACGATCCAATGGAAGCAGAGAACTGAAGACTGAGAACTTACAACTGGGAACTTGAGGCATTTATGTTGCACACTTTCGTAGCATACGTTGAAGATCTGCCGGGCGTGCTGACACGCGTGGCGTCGTTATTCCGTCGATTGAATATCAACATCAGCTCGCTTACCGTGGGGCGAAGCGAGCGCGACGGCCTCTCGCGGCTGACCCTTGTCTGCGAGGCATCCGAAGAAGCGGGCCATCGCATTCGCGCCAGCCTCTTCAAACTCGAAAACGTAGTGGACGTAGACGACATTG
The DNA here is from genome assembly GCA_963738035.1 of uncultured Acidobacteriaceae bacterium. Taxonomy (GTDB): domain Bacteria; phylum Acidobacteriota; class Terriglobia; order Terriglobales; family Acidobacteriaceae; genus Telmatobacter. The sequence goes on along the minus strand of CAVTVB010000010.1, from coordinate 30,590 downwards.
CCAAGGCGCCAAATGTCACGCGGGAGCTGGCACTCATCAAGGTCGCGGCCACACCGCGCAATCGCGCCCAGATCTTCGACCTGGTTGAGGTTTTCCGTGCGCGCATCGTCGATCTCACGTCTGAATCGTTGATGATCGAGATGACAGGCGTGGAGAGCAAGATCGAAGGCCTGATTGAAGTGCTTCGTGAAGACGATGGGCGTATCCTTGAAATCTGCCGCAGTGGCAAGATGACGATGCGGCGTGGCCATCACACGTCAAGCGTGCTGAAGGCAATGGGAAAAGCTCCCGACGACAGTGCTCTGCCCGAAGATGAGGCGGAAGATGCTGCGGAAGAGAGCGCGGACATCGAGCCGGCATAGTACGACATAGGATCGTCCGCTTCAACCTGCGGCAACCCGCGATTGGTATTCTCACCTGGAAGGATGAAAGATCATGGACCCAGATAGCAAAGCCTGTCCAGTTTGCGGAGAGACCATCAAGGCCGTGGCAATCAAATGCCGCTTCTGCAACACCGACCTTTCCAATTACGTCGCACAGAAGGAAGTGGAAGCCGAGCGCGACCTGTTTATCGGTCACCCTGCACTGATCTATACGGTGGGACAGTTGACGCCGTTTTTAATCGTGGCAGCGATCACGGCAGCCATCGGCTACGCCATGGCAAAGGGATATATCGAGCAGAACAACCAGTACATTGTTTACCTCGGCTCGTTCTTTGTTGTCGCGTGTCTGGTGATTTGCCTGGTGTACTTCACGAAGAGCCGACGAGTGTTCTATAGGATCACAACGCAACGGATCAAGCTGGAGCGCGGGCTTCTATCGAAGGTTCAGGAGTCGCTGGAGCTGTTTCGCATCGATCATTTTGAACTGCGCAAGCCTCTGGGCAGCCGTCTCCTTGGGCAATCGTCTCTGCATATTTTCTCTACCGACGCCGAGCTTGAGAACTTCTCCATTTATGGCGTGCCGCAATTGGAGGCGCTCGCCGACGAGTTGCGCGAGTGCCAGCTTCGTGAACGCACACGCCGCAGCACAACCACATTCTTAAGGGCATAGCCCGCAACGAAATCTCACAACCCCGCATGTAAAGGAAAATCAAGACCACCATGGCTAAGACTTATTACGATCACGACGCCGACCTTTCCCTGATTCAAGCGAAAAAGGTTGCCATTATCGGCTACGGCTCGCAAGGGCATGCGCACTCTCTCAACCTGAAAGACTCCGGCGTGCAGGTGAAGGTAGGCCTCGCTGCGAACTCGAAGTCCATTGCCAAGGCGCAGAAGGCAGGCCTCGAGGTCGGCACCGTGCCTGAAGTCACCAAGTGGGCTGACGTCGTTATGGTTCTCGTTCCAGACCAGACCGCGGCAAAGCTGTACGCCGAGGAGATTGGACCGAATCTCTCCGCGGGCAAACTGTTGCTGTTTGCGCATGGCTTCAATATCCACTTCAAGACCATTGCACCTGCAGCCGGCATCGACGTAGGCATGGCCGCGCCCAAGGCTCCCGGACATCGCGTACGTGAAGTCTTCACGGAGGGCGGCGGCGTACCTGGATTGATCGCGATCCATCAGGACGCGACCGGTAAAGCGCATCCGCTCACGTTGAGCTATCTCAAGGGCATCGGCTGCACGCGCGCCGGAGTGCTTGAAACCACGTTCAAGGAAGAGACCGAAACCGATCTCTTCGGCGAGCAGGCAGTACTCTGCGGCGGCGTCAGCGCGCTCATCAAGGCTGGATACGAAACGCTCGTTGATGCCGGCTATCAACCCGAGAGCGCATATTTTGAAGTGCTCCATGAGCTCAAGCTCATCGTCGACCTCATCTATCGCGGAGGCCTTGCGTACATGCGCTACTCCATCTCCGACACCGCCGAGTGGGGCGACTACGTCAGCGGACCGCGCGTAATTAACGCTGAAAGTCGGAAGGCCATGAAGGCCATCCTCACTGAGATCCAGAACGGCGAGTTTGCCAAGCGCTTCCTCGCCGATCAGAATTCAGGCCGCAAGGAGTTTCAGGCTTTCCGCGACGCTGAAGCCAAACACCCCATTGAAATCGTCGGCAAACAACTCCGCGCCAGCATGCCCTTCCTCGATCCAGTGACGGTGGAGGAAGTGGCAAAGACGCGGTAAGGAGGGCTATTAGCTCCTATCCATTAGCTATCAGCTTGGCCCTGCTACGTGCGCAACCTTGATGCTAAGGTCGCTGCTCGCAGGGCCATCGTGTCTTGGGTCAATCCGCAAGCTGTTCTGCAATAAGTCCTCACCCATGTTTGCAGATCAGACGATCGATCGCTCAAATCGAATTCGGCGAGCCTGACGCCGAAGAGTTCCCAGCCGGAGCGCTTCTGGCAGCCGATTACCATCCCCTTGAGGCCCGAAAATTCCGCTACCCTCGGGTCCCATCTAAGTTCGTCGGCACGTTTCACTGTCCACTCTGCCAGTTCGATCAAATCTGCATCCGCCACCTGCAGGCGAAACTGCAGCGCAAACCAAAACAGCGCGACACCGTACTCGCGTATTGAGTCGTTCTTTCCCTCTGGATCCGACTTGAGCAAAAGCCATGCAAAATGTCGCGCAGCCTCGTGCTTCAGATCGACTGGCAATGCTTCCAGGCTGAGGATCAATTGGATGGTCGTCGAACACGTGCTTCCGTCGTTGTAGTGATAATTCCACGGCTCATGTTCTGCTCGCAGAATAGCCGCGCACGAAAACGCCCGCATCCAATGACCGAACTCGCCCGTCCGCCCCGGCTTCCATTCGGGATTCTCAGGCTCAGACCAGCGAATCAGCTCCAGCACCTCCATAGGAACCCAGCCGGGATTCTCCGGGAGCGCGCCTGAATTCCGCAGCTGTCGCAGAGCGACAAGATGGTCATCCGCGTCGCATCCGTAATCTGCCTTCGAAATACACTCCAGCATTTCGTCATTGATGTGCGCAGAGATTGCTCGGAGCAGAATGTCCGGCTCGGGACCGAATCGGTTTAGAAGGTCGAAGATCATGGGGCGATCAAGGGAAGTCTACCTGCTGCAGTCGGGTAACACCGAAGCACCACGCAAACGCCCCGCCCAGCGTGATGACGGCGGCAACGGCAAATGCCGCGGCGAAATGGCCAGTCCAGTCAATGAGGAAGCCAGTCAGCGCTGGCCCCGTGACCCCCGCGAGGTTCGCGATACCGTTCTGCAGCCCCACCCACCTCCCCGCCGCATGCGGGCCGGCAAGCGTCTGCGCAAAGGCGAAAGTGCCCGCGTTGGCGGTGCCGCTCCCAACCGCGCAAGCTATAAGGCAAGCGAGATAAGTGTGTTCCCCGGCGAACGCGCAGCCGACAAGCGAGACTGCTGCAAGCGTGAATCCAGTAGCCATGGCCCACTTGCGGGCGATAGTCGGGCTCGCGCCGCGTCCGAATGCAGATGTCCGTGATGGTGCCAGTCGCGAGAGAAGACAGCGAATCGACCACCCATAGCGCACCTGCAGCCACCGACATTGCAGCCATCGAAAGATGCCGCTCGTGAACGAGGTAATACGGCAGCCAGCTCATCAGGAAGTAGACGAGATAATTCGCGCAGAAATGTCCCGAAGCTGCTCCCCAGAACACACGCTTTCGCAGAATCGCGGCAAAACCCGGCGCACCCGCATCAACGCTCGCGGCGTGTGAACCTCCGGTGCCTTCCAGCGCGACCACGCCGGCAGCCACACAAGACTCACAACGCCAATGGCGACAAACGCTGCACGCCAGCCGTAGCGTGCCATCAACAAGCCTCCGCCAAATGTTCCGATGGCCGAGCCCCAGCGCATCGAGGCATTCATCAGCCCATTGGCGAATCCGCGTGCATGCTCCGGCAGATGCTGAGCCATGATCTTCGAACTCGCCGGAAACATCACCGACTCGCCGACGCCCAGCAGCAGACGCATCGCCAGCAGCGTCGCGACCCCCATCGCCGCGCCAGTCAGCACCGTGGCAAGCGACCACGCCAGAAAGCCGAGCGCCATCATCCGGTTCGCGCCCCAGCGGTCGACAAGGAGTCCCATCACAAACTGCAGTGCTGTGTAAGTCCAGAAGAATGCCGAGAGCAAAACGCCAAGCTGCGACGCGGTCATACCCCATTCAATCTTCAGCAATGGCGCAGCCAGTGCCAGATTGCCGCGATCGACATAATTGATCAGCAGCGCAACAACCAGCAGGATCAGCGTGGGCGCAAAAGAACGCAGCGCTGCACTATCCACCGCGTTCGCGTTTTTCGCCTCCGGGATCACAGGCCAGCAGTGTACAGTCCTCTGGCCAACGAACGGCAAAAACTTTGTGGCGATTCGACAACTCGATTGCGTAATCTTGGAGACTCTGGTCCATATCGATCGAGGAGGTTGACGATGACGAAGCTACGGACAGTTGTGTTGCTGCTGGTGGTTCTCTGCGTTCCGAAACTGCAGGCGCAGGATCCGCTGGACGGCCTGTGGCAGGGCTACGACGGCGAGTGGCGCCACGTTTCAAACCAGTTGATTGCACTTGCCGAAGCTACCCCGGCGGACAAGTTCGCATGGCGCCCGGCGCCAGGTGTGCGCTCTCCGAGCGAAGTCTATATGCACATTGTGATGGCGAATTTCTGGTTGCTGAGCGTCACCGGCCCCAAGATGCCGCCGGATCTCAAAGAAAACGCCGAGAAAACAGTGACCTCTAAACCCGAAGTCATCGCATGGCTCAAGCGCTCACTCGATGCGGTGAAGCAGGCACACCTTGTCGCCGATCCCAAAGACATGTCGCGCAAGCTGAAGGTCGAAGGCCATGATGCTACGGTCGACGGCATGTACCTGCGCATCATCGTTCATGCCAACGAGCACATGGGCCAATTGGTAGCCTATGCCCGCATGACCGGCGTGGCGCCCCCATGGTCGAAATGACCTTTGGAGCCGACGGGTGGAGGAGATTGTGCAGAACAAGCAAGAATGGCCTGAGGCGCTGGACGCCCTCATCGCAGCGCCGAAGCACCACAAGCTCGTTTTCGAGAACGACTCTGTTCGCGTCCTCGACACTTCCATTGCGCCCCGCGAGACCACTCCTCTGCACACCCACCGCTGGCCGGCCGCCCTTTATATCCGCAGTTGGAGCGACTTTGTGCGTCGCGATGAAAACGGCGCAATCATTCTCGATAGCCGGACAATTCCCGCGATCGCACCGGGATCAGCACTGTGGACTCCGCCGATGGCGCCACACACCCTTGAGAATGTCGGCACCACCGAACTCCACGTCATTGCTGTGGAGTTGAAAACAGAATCTCTATCTGAGTTTCACTGACGTTCCGACCGTCGTTGCTTGCTTTGAAATTCGGGATTGGGATCAAAGCGTCCCGCCGGGATTGTGCCAGCCGCCATCTACGGCAATCAGCGCATCCGCCTGTTTCGGCCCCCACGTGCCGCGCTTGTATGGACGAACTCGGGGATGGTGCTTAAGTACCTGATCGACCACTACCCATGCGGCTTCCACCGCGTCCTCACGGGTAAACAGCCCGCCGTCGCCTTTCATGGCATCGCCCAGCAGGCGCTCGTAGGGTGATTCTTCTCCCGCCTGCTGTTCCAGCAAATAAAGCTCCCGCTGCTCACCGATAAATTCCTCCCCTGCAAGCTTGACGCGAGCGGCGAGAGCGATAGCTGCATTGGGAGAAGCCCGGAAGCGAAGATAGTTGGATTGGCCGGGAGCTGCCGCTGCGTCCGCAAAGAGCTTCTGCGGAGGAGGCTTCAGCTCTACCAGGATCTCGCTCACCGTTTCTGGCAGGTACTTGCCCGATCGGATGTACCACGGCACGCCCTCCCAACGCCATGAGTCTATAAAAAGCCGAAGCGCGCAATATGTCTCGACATCCGAGTTCTTCGCGACGTCCTTCTCCTGGCGGTAACCCACGTATTGACCACGCACCATATCGTCTGCTTTCAAAGGACGCATAGCCTTGAATACGGTTGCCTTCTCAGTTTGCACTGCTGCGAAATGCCGGCCCGCGGGCGGTTCCATCGCAAGCAATGCAACAATCTGAAACAAGTGATTCTGGATTACGTCGCGCAGGCAGCCGGCGGACTCGTAAAATGCTCCGCGCGTTCCGACGCCGAAGCTTTCCGACAGCGTGATCTGAACACTGGAGATGTAATTCCGGTTCCAGATTGGTTCAAGGAATGAATTGGCAAACCGGAAATAGAGAATGTTCATGATCGCTTCCTTCCCCAGGAAGTGATCGATGCGAAAAATCGAATCTTCGGGGAAGACTGACCGCGCCACGCGGTTCAGCGCACGGGCTGACGCCAAATCACGTCCAAATGGCTTCTCAACAATGACCCGCGCGTTCTCAGCTAATCCCGCAGCGCCCAGGTTTTTAATTACGGTCGCAAAGAGCGAAGGAGGAATGGCGAGATAGTGCGCCGGACGGCGAGCTTTTCCCAGCGCTTTCTTGATCGCCATGAACGTATTGCTGTCGTTGTAGTCTCCGCTTACATATTTCAACAGCGATAAAAGGTGGAGGAAGGCCTTTCTGTTATCGATCCCTCCCGATTGCTTGATGCTGTGCGTCACTCGTCGCTGCAGACGCTCGAGAGACCACTTCGGAAACGCGACGCCAATAACCGGAACGTTCAAGGTGCCGCGTTTCACCATCGCATACAACGCGGGAAAGATCATCTTGTGGGCGAGATCGCCAGTCACGCCATAAACCACAAGAGCATCGGAATGAGAAGCGCGCATCGGGTGCCCTCCACGCAGCCACCGCTTTCCGATGGCCGCCGAATTTGGACTGCAATCCGATAATAGCTTGTCTACGAAAGTGGTATCGGCGCGGCTGCAATTATCGCTTCGGCGCCACAAGCGCCATCATCGGAAGTACGACGCACACGGCGTACGCGACTCCGAGCGTCCAGCTCAGCCACTTTTTTCCCGGATGATTTACCCAGTAGCACAGCAGCGCAGAAAGCAGCACCGCCTGCGTCACGATCTCCAGGTAGCCGCGAACTTGCATCCAGAGCGGCGTCGTGGTGAAGATGAAGCCCTCCAGCGATCCAGCCGGTGCCGCAAATGTTCCCAGAATCCCGATGCCAACAAGCATCCAGGCCATCAACAGCCAGCCGTTCTTTCGCCCGAATAATTGCTCTCGAAAAAGATAAAACACCGAAGCAAACAGCACGCCGCGAAACACCTGCAGCGGAACGCCGAGTATCACCCAGAGGCTCGTTATCGGCCGCATGCCGGAGCACGGATTGTTGATGAAATCCGCATAGTGCAGGAAGTGATACGCGAGCGCACCCAAAATCATGTAAGTAATGGAGTGGCATGCCACGGTCTTGGCAGCCAAAGGCAAAAAGCGAGGTTGCGAGTCTTGCATGAGCACCTCAATGGAATTTAGAAGTCGGGAGGATTCTAGTCCTGGCTCTCCCCGGCTGCAAATTGCCTCGACTCATTCGAACGCTGACAGCGAATCTTCGAAATTGCGCACCGTCCAGCGACTTGTGTAGATTGAGCAAGTCAATGTCGAGTGCGGATATCCCGAGAGCCATTCCACCTGTGCAGCGTGACGCGGATAGACCGCAGCGTGCGCGCACCGCGATTGCCTGGTCGAGCCTGGCGTTTGCGGTACTTCAGAGCGTCTGCACGTTTTTTGCGGCGATGAACGGGCTCCGGGTGGGCATCGGCCTCGGTTCGCTGGCGTTGGCGGCCAGCGCAACATCCGCCATCGACCGCTTCCACAACGGCTGGTTGCGGGTGCCAATGATCGTTTTGGCGGTGTTGGGCTCGATCTTAAACCTGATCGTACTTTGGCAAATCAGGCGGCTGCGCAACCTTCCCGCAGCGCAGTGGCGGCAAGCACCGCAAAAGCCACGTAAGCTGCGCTCCGAGCGGTTGCAGCTTGTGTTGTCTATCCTTACGCTGATTCTGCTGGCGCTCGAAGAACGGCAGCACCTGATCTGGCTGCACCATCTCTAAAAACGGAGGCGCGATTTTCGGGCTCAGTGCTAGCGCAGCGCCTTGAGCACCTTGGCCGTCGTTACAACCTGCCCCACGTGCCGCTGCGTATGGTCGGCCACATGAACCAGAGCGCCACCGATTGAAGTCGGCAACTGCTTGCGCCCCACTCCACGAAATGTATTGAAATCCGCCGTCGCCAACACGCGAACCCGATCCGCCGCGTTGCTGAAGGAAGTCTCAACTTCGGCCAGCAGTTCTGCCAGCGTCTCGCAGCCGGTCTGCTCCGACTTCAATAGAGCCAGTTGATCGCCGGAAATCTGGCCGCCCTCGGCATACGTCAGCAACCGATCCGTCGAGCGCGCAATATGCCTCAGATGAAACGAAACTGCCGGCAACCCCAGCGGCTGCGCGTGAACTTCCAGATCGCTCAACTCCGCAGTCCACTTCGTAATGTCGTCCAGCGCAAGGTCGAAAGCATGCAACACCGCGCGACCAACGGCGGGAACATCGGCGTGCGTCCCGCTCAGCCAAGGCTCAACGTAGGGAACAGATGCAGAAGTACTCATGGGGATGTCTCCAGGTTATCGCGGGCAACAAATTCCAGGTCTTCGTAGTTCTTGAGTTGATCGACAGGTATAAACGTATGACCTGAGACAGCGGGGTCGTTCACCATCACCCCGCCACCATACAGCCGCACAAAGCAGCTATGTTCAGGATCGCTCATTTCGGCAGCTGCAAACTCGATCTGTGCCGCATGCCCGTGGAACTGTACGCGATCTCCCTTGCAGATCTCTTCGCCGGACACGTATCGCAATACGTCAGGCATCGTGACACCTAAATCAAGGCTGGCCCGCGCTCTTCACCCTCACCACCGTGATCTTCGCAAATCCCTCTTCGAACATCGGCGCCTTCAGCTTCTCGGCCATCTTGCGCATCACGTCTTCGCTCACCGACCGGTCGCGCTGTCGATTGCGATCGAGACAAACCTCAAGTGGCACATCGAAAAATACCGCCTGAGTCTCATAGCCAAAGCTCTTGGCCATCTTTATCCACTGACGCCGTTCGTGCACCGACAGGTTGGTTGCGTCCACATAATTCCATGGCATCTTGGCAATGAGGCGCGCGCGCAGCAGCGAGCGCAGGGTCGAAAACACAAGCCCCTGGAATTTCTGCTCCTCCACATCGTCGAAAAGAATATTGCGCAGCAAGTCGCTCGACAGCGGAGTGACCCCACGACGGCGAAACCAAGTAGTTTTCCCGGAGCCCGGCAGTCCGATCGCCAGCACCACGTAACCCTTGGGAGCCTGCGGGGAGCGTTCGATCGCCTGCGCCTCCGCAGAAGGAGCGGAAGGAATATCCGGCTGCGTTTCCATCTCCAGCCGCCCTGACTCGGCGGGCTCATTCCACTCCGGACGAGCTGGACGAGCCGGGCGTTCCTGCCTCGGCGGCTTTTCGACTGGAACCGGCCTCCTCACCTGGTTTTGGGGCCTCGGCGCGCGAACCTCCTGAGGTACTGCTGCCGGACGCGGAGCACGCGTTTCCATGGCTGCTGCCGGCGGACGCGCGGTGCGGCTTTCGCCAGGCAGCGATTCGTCTGGATAGAGCGGCACCAGCGGGCGCGGTTGATTCGATGGGAGTTCCTGGCCGATTTTGCCTGTGGATTCTGAATTATTTACGCTACGTCGGGAACGTCTTCTCATTCCGCTTTCTGCACCTTCAATACCGGGATACCACACTCACCGGAGCCACTGCAAATGGTGTGAAATTCGTCACATACCGTGTCATGTTCCAACCTGCAAACTAGCGTTGAGCGCATTTTGGACCGGGGTCCCCACAAACAGGTCCTGGTTTGTGGGGCAGTTTGATACGGGGTCGCAATTTGCGCAGTGTTCATTTGGTTCTGGTTGACAACAGTGTTAGCCTGATGAGTTTGGTGGAATTGTCTGGTGCACGTCTTACCCTCGCCGCGCGCCATCAACCACAACTTTAAGAAGATCTACCCATAACGAAGGAGAATACACATGGCAGTTAAGGTTGGCATCAACGGCTTCGGCCGAATTGGCCGCAACGTTTTGCGCGCCGCCCTCGGCAATCCCGAGATCGATTTTGTAGCCGTAAACGACTTGACCAGCCCGGCAACTCTTGCCCATCTGCTCAAGTACGACTCGGTTCTTGGAAATCTAAAGAACGAAGTCACCTCCGGCGACGACTTCATTTCAGTCGACGGAAAGAAGATCAAGGTCTGGGCCGAGCGCGACCCCGCCAAGCTGCCCTGGGCAGAGGTTGGCGCGCAGGTTGTCATTGAGTCCACCGGCCACTTTACCGACGGTGCCAAGGCCAAGGCTCACCTCGGCACGACCGTTAAGAAAGTCATCATCTCCGCTCCCGCCACCAACGAAGACATCACCCTCGTTCTCGGCGTCAACGAAGGCAAATACGATCCGTCCAAGCACAACATCATCTCCAACGCCAGCTGCACCACTAACTGCCTGGCGCCCGTCGTCAAGGTCGTTCTTGAGACCACCGGACTTGTCAGCGGCATCATGACCACAATTCATAGCTACACCAACGACCAGGTCATTCTCGACTTCCCGCACAAGGACCTCCGCCGTGCTCGCGCCGCCGCCCTCAGCATGATTCCCAGTTCCACTGGCGCCGCCAAGGCCCTCAAGCTGGTCATTCCTGAGACCGCCGGCAAGCTCGACGGCTTCGCCATCCGCGTCCCGACACCCAACGTCTCCATCGTCGATCTGACCTACATCGCCGAGAAGCCCACCACCGTCGAAGCGTTGAACGCTGCTTTTGTCGCCGCCTCAAAGGGTGAACTGAAGGGTATTCTGGGCGTCGACTCGAACCTGCTGGTTAGCTCCGACTTCAAGGGCGACGCTCGCAGTTCCATTGTTGACGCGCCTCTCACCAAGGTCGTCGGCAACAGCGTCAAGGTCCTCAGCTGGTACGACAACGAGTGGGGCTATTCCAACCGCGTAGTCGACCTCGTCGGCTTCCTGGCCAAGAAGGGCCTCTAGTCCAACCACAAATCTGGGTGCCCCAGGTCTCGATTTTGAGACCTGGGAACCTACTCTCGCCAAAGACTCATGCGAAAAAACATCACTGGCGGATCTCCCTTCGAGCCCATCATCGGCTTCTCTCGCGCCGTTCGCGTCGGCAACACCGTCCACCTGGCTGGAACCGGCCCGGTCGGCGCCGATAACGAAGACGCTGCCGGTCAAACCCGCCGCATCTTCGCCATCGCCGAAAAAGCTCTCGCCGAAGCCGGCGCATCCTTCAACGACGTCGTCCGCACGCGCATGTATCTCACCCACGTTGAAGACTGGGAAGCCGTCGGCCGCGTCCACGGCGAATTCTTCGGGAACATCCGCCCTGCCGCTACCATGGTCGTCGTCGCCGCCCTGCTCAATCCCAACTGGCGCATAGAAATCGAATTTGACGCGGTAGTGTCTGAAATCTCCAACTGACAGCTGATCACTGACGGCTGACCACTGAGAACTGTTTTCAAGGAAAACACTATGCCCAAGCTCTCCATTCGCGACATCGAACTCAAGAACAAGCGCGTCTTCATCCGCGTCGACTTCAACGTGCCGCTCTCAGAGGACGGCAAGGAAATCACCGACGACACCCGCATCGTAGCTACCCTGCCCACCATCGAATACGCACTCCGACGCCATGCCAAGGTCATCCTCGCGTCGCACCTCGGCCGCCCTAAAGGCAAACCGAATCCGAAGTATTCGCTGCGCCCTGTCGTCGACCGCCTGCGCGAACTGCTCGACAAACAGATCGGCGAGTCCATCAATGTTGCCTTCGCGCCCGACTGCGTTGGCGAAATTGCCGGGGAGATGGCCCGCCAGCTTGAGTCGCGCCAGGTGCTGCTGCTTGAAAACCTCCGCTACCACCCCGAAGAAGAAGCCAACGATCCCGCCTTCTCCAAAGCGCTCGCCTCGCTGGCCGAGATCTACGTCAACGACGCCTTCGGCAGCGCGCACCGCGCCCACGCGTCAACAGAAGGCATCACGCACTTCCTCAAGCCCGCCGTTGCCGGCCTCCTGATGGAAAAGGAAATCACCTACCTCGGCAAGGCCCTCGAATCGCCCGAGAAGCCCTTCGTGGCCATCATCGGCGGCTCCAAAATCTCAGGCAAAATCGACGTCATCGACAACCTGCTCGACAAAGTCGATACCCTCGTCATCGTTGGCGGCATGGCATATACCTTCCAGCGTGCTCTGGGAGTCGCCACCGGCAAGTCGCTCGTCGAAGAAGACAAGATCGACATGGCAAAGGCCGCGCTCGAAAAGGCGAAGGCCAAGGGCGTCAACCTGCTCCTCCCCGTCGACAACATCCTCGCCGACAGCTTCTCACCCGACGCCAAGACACAGCCGTGGGATACCTCGAAAGACTTCCCGGCCGACTGGCAGGGCCTCGACATCGGACCCAAATCCATCGCTGCCATCGAAGAAATCGTCTCAACCGCCCGCACCATCGTGTGGAACGGCCCGGCCGGAGTCTTCGAGTTCCCGCGCTTCGCCGTCGGCACCAACGCCATCGCCAAAGCCGTAGCGATGAACAAGGCTGCGACCTCGATCATCGGCGGCGGCGATTCGGTCAGCGCCATCAACAAGGCTGGCTATGCCGACCAGGTCACCCACATCTCCACCGGAGGGGGCGCCAGCCTCGAATTCCTCGAAGGCAAAAAACTCCCCGGCGTAGAAGCATTGACCGACAAGAGATAGCGTGTAGAACAGAAGGGCCCCGTGCTGGCGACTCTGCCGACGCGGGGCCCCTTTCGCTGCTCACTCAACGTGTCCTGGCTCACCGAAACAAAGTTGGTGCAGAGCTATAGTTCCCGCTGAAGAGGGATTCTGATGCCAATGCAGTCTTTGCAAGTGGCATTCCCTTGGAGGCCGATCCATGAAACATCGGATCGAGATCCTTGCAGCCTGTGCAATCCTCGCCGGTCTGTTTACTGCTACTTGGCTACTTGCGACCGGGCCGCTCGCTCACCTTTTCCGTTCACCTGCCGAATCCTACTTTGGCATGGTCGTGATCATGATCGTGTGTATATCTATCGTGACCGGCACCGTCGTGGGCGCGTGGGATGCGGACCGGCAAGCTCCCCGGAAGCACTTGCACCACAGATTGAGACCCCTGTTGCACCACTGAAGGTGAGGGGGGTGGTTCTCTTTCTGGGATCGTAACCTCTTAGCAGTGAGCCAGAGTCCCGGTCTGCGCCGCGCTATCACTCGCCGAACCGCTTGAACTTGGAGTAGTTATATCCGTATCTCCCATCACTTGCCCTTCCTCTCAAACCGGCCCATAATCTTTACCGGAACAGAGGTGTCGATGCGAGACGTGCCGCAAGTGGCATCTCTCCGAGGGTAACCCGATGACGCGTCAGTTTCTCGTTGCAATCGGCGCAACACTCCTCACAATCGGCGGTTCAGGCATCATCGTCGCGCTGATATGGCTCACGGCAGACAGGCTTCACGGAAATTTCTCGTACATCTATGACCCGCATGCCGAGGCTCTGCTCTTTCTGCTTCCAATCCTGCTGCTGACAATCGCAATTGTCGGCGCCATTTTCGTGTCTTCTGCGCTCGCCACTCCGCGCAAAGAAACGCGCGACGTGCGTAACCTGCATCCGCACACCCGTTTCCACGCGTGACAGGAAGCTCCAACTGCATTTGAAGATTGTCATCCTTGTATCTCTAAATGAGCGGCAGTTTGGTAGAGACTGTTGCAGTGGGGGAGTCGAGAGATCGGCTCCCCCGCGGGCGGACGGCTCCCGTTCATCCTGCGGTCTTGAACGACCGGCGCTCAGCACAGGCGACCGCTGCCCAAGTCACGTACGACCGAACAGTCGCACGATTTTCATTCGAACCTACAAGGCAGGTTACCGTGACACGGATCATTTGTGGAGTGGATATTGCTTCCTCATCTTTAGCCGCGCGCATCGGACAGGACGGCGCCGCAGCCACCTTCGCCAACACCCCGGAAGGCATCGCCCGAGTTGGCTGCCTTTTGTCAGACCCATCAAGTAGCGCTGGTCGCCATGGAAGCCACCGGCGGCTACGAACAGCGGGCCTTTGCGCAGCTGTCCGAACACGGCCTGCCGGTGGCGGTGGTCAACCCGCGTGCCGTGCGCCAGTTCGCGCAGAGCATGGGTTCGCTCGAGAAGACCGACGCCATCGATGCCGGCATGATCGCCTGGTATGCACAGACAAGAGAAGTCTCAGCCGCTCTGCCTGGCCCCGCCGACACAGCTCCAGTTGCGCGCCCGCGTCACGCGTCTGCGCCAGCTCACCGAGGTGCGCACCGCGCAGTTGAACCAGCAGCGTCTGGTCACCAATCCCGCCATACAGAACAGCTTCCGCCAGATGCTCAAGTTCCTCGCCACGCAGATCGAAGAACTCCAGCAAGCCATCGCTGCGCTGATTGATGCCGATCCGTTGTGGCGCGAACTGAATCAAGCCTTCCGCACCATCAAGGGCGTAGCCGATCGCACCGTGGCCCGCATCATGGCCGAGATGCCGGAGATCGGCACGCTCTCCAACAAGACCATCTCCAAACTCGCAGGACTGGCGCCGCTGGCCAACGACTCGGGCAAACATCAGGGCAAACGCGCGGTGCGTGGCGGCCGCGCCGCCATCCGCGACATCCTGTTCATCGTGGGCAGCGTGGTCGCTCGTCATGAACCGGACTTCCTCGCCTTCCAGCAGCGCCTGCGCGCCGCCGGCAAACCGCCCAAAGTCGTTCGCATCGCCGTGGCACATAAGTTGCTCGTCCGCCTCAACGCCAAAGCCCGCGAGGTTCGCCAGAAAAACGTGCACTCGCAACTGAGCTGGGCAGCTAATCAGCAGCCGTAGTCGAGGTTGTGGGAAAGAGGAAAACGGCAACATCGTTTTCCGCTTTTCCATCAACCCATCCTTGACAATCCAGACAGTCGCTGAGCGCCGCAAGCTTGGGGCCCCACGCAGTGGGGTAAGCGGTGCGAAGGATCTGTTTTTGGTTTTTCACCCGAAGCCGATCACCCATTTATCACGTACATAAAGCTCAGGGGCCGTAACTTCTCCCCCGCAGTATTAAACTCAAAGCGTCCGATCGAGAGAAACCATGTCCTACTACACGCGAGTCCTATCCAAAGATGCAGAGTTCCCGCCCTTCGACGAACTCGCTGACTTCATCAGCTCCAGCCACCCGGATTACAAGCTCACTGTCGAAGAAGGCACTGAAGAAGAATGGGAATCCCTCCTCCTCTCCGGCAACGACGAAGTCGAAGTCGCCATCCTCGAGCGAAATCCCGTCGCCAACGGTTCCATCGGTCAGGACGAGATCGCCGAATTCCTCGAAGAAACCCAGGATTGCAAACCGGAAACCGGCGTCCAATGGCTCCACAAATTCCTGGCTGAAGTCAAAACCGTCTACGCCTTCCAGCATCTCCAGGGATCGGAGACCGAAGACGGCGGCAATGCTCTCCACGCCCTGCGTTCGCACCTGTGGGAGCGCGGAGACTCCATCCTCCAGGCCGACAACGAAGGATTCACGAACGAAGAAGGCTTCCATATCGTCTGGCAGTTCTCTGACTCCGTTTCCGGCCCCTGGAACATGGGAATCCTGCAGGACGGCATCTGGTATCACTTCAAAATGGACCTCGGCGACCCCGACCACCGCGAAGCCTTCCTCAACGGCGAAATCCCCTCCGACGCGGCCTCAATCCAGCTTTCGGGCACAAAAGACTAGTCCGTTTCCCACCTGCTCAGGCCAGCGCGTAACACCGACCCACGACCGCGTTCAAGTATGATTCAGTAGCCTGACCGCATGATCGCGCTATGAATCAACCAACCCGCATTTCGTACGGAATCGTTGTCCTTGCGTTCATTCTGATCGCAACTCTCCATCTCGGCACATTTCTCTTTACTGCACTGTTGGGTTATCTCGCGCTCCAGGCGTTCGCCGTGCGCGGCAGCAAACCGCTGGCTGTGACTTTTTATCTAATCGCCGTCGCCGTCATTGGCGCCGGACTGATCTACTTTTCCAACCTCGCATACCACACATTGCCGAGAATTGCCGAGATATCGATTCCCGCAATGGCAGCGTTTGCCGAGAAGAATGGCATCGAATTGCCATTCACAGATTTTGAGAGTCTGAAGAGTACGGCCCTGGATCAAGCCAGGGAAGGCTTCGCTGTTGTCGGGCGATATGCCGGAGTTGCCTCATTCCAGTTCGTCCTTGTGGTCGCGGGATTGGTGGTGGCGGTCAGCATTTTCCTGGGTTCCGGCTGGACAGCGGACCATCATGCGCCGAGTGCACCTGAGAATCTCTACTTTGCGGTTACGCAAGAACTTACGATGCGCTTCAAGAGCTTGTATCAATGCTTTGCCAAGGTAATGGGTGCGCAGATCATCATCTCTGCGATTAACACCGTGCTCACAGCAGCGTTTCTCGTCTTCAACAGTTATCCCTATGCAGCATTGCTGGCCGCACTGGTATTTCTGTGTGGCTTGTTGCCCATCGTCGGCAACATCATCAGCAACACCCTGATTGTTCTTGTGGGCTTCACGATCTCGTCCAGAACCGGCATCTATGCGTTCGTCTTCCTCGTCGTGATTCACAAACTGGAGTATTTCCTCAACAGCAAGATCATCGGCCAACGCATCAACAGCCCAATGTGGCTGACCTTGATCGGGCTGGTAGTCGGTGAGAGACTGGCGGGCATTCCGGGTATGATCCTCGCCCCGGTGATGCTGCATTACATCAAGGTCGAAGCCTCTGCCTATCGCTCCTTCCCTATCCAATGACCTCTTAACCCGTGATGCGAGTCACGGATGCCATCCCTCCCCGCCTTCGATGATTGATCTCAAGGAGAAGCGATGAGCGAACTGAAGAGTATCGAATTGCTGAACAAGGCGGTAGCGGATGAACTGGCCACGGTTCACCAATACATGTACTTCCATTTCCATCTGGACGATCAGGGGTTCGAACCGTTGGCTACGCTCTTCAAGCGCACCGCCATCACCGAGATGGGACACATTGAGAAGCTGGCGGAACGGATTCTGTTTCTGAAGGGCGATGTCGAGATGGTCGCCGGATTTGCCGTCGAACGCCTCACAGACCCCATCAAGATCCTTGCGAAGGCGGCCGAAATGGAGAAGAACAGCACCCGCGATTACAACAAGTGGGCCCGTGAGTGCGCCGAGAATCTCGACGCAGCCTCCAAAAAAATCTTCGAAGAGCTCGTCGGCGACGAAGAAATGCACTTCGGCGCATTCGACAAGCAGCAGGACCACATCCGTCAATTCGGCCCCGCCTATCTAGCCTTGCAGTCGTTTGGCAAAGAGGCCCCGGCCGGAGTAGGCGGGTAATCAGATAGCCGTCGTAGTACCCGTGGTAATTCAGAGTCGCCGTGGAGAGTTCCAAGGCGAGAAGTATGGAAAGCCAGCTTCCTGGCTTTCCATATCCCGGCCATTTCCACGCCTTATTCTTTTGTAGTGCTCGCACATCAACTTTCGAATGGTGGGCTTAGGCCTTCCCGTGTGCTCCATATCACCCGTACCCTCATTTCCCGTCCGATAAAATCATCCTGAGGAATCCACACAACATGTCACGCCAGAAACTGATTGCTGCCAATTGGAAGATGTACAAAACGCCGGCTGAAGCCAAGGCCTTTGTCGATGCCTTCCTACCCCTTGTCGCCGGCCACACCCGCGATGAGATCGCCCTTTTCCCGTCGCCTGTCTTGCTGCCCACGGTGATCGCCGCAGCTAAGGGATCCAACGTAGCCGTCGGCTGCCAGAACATCCACTTCGCTGAAGAAGGCGCCTACACTGGCGAAACTTCCGTCGGCCAGCTCATCGCCGTCGGTGGAACCCACACGCTCATCGGCCACTCCGAGCGCCGCCAGTATTTCGCGGAAACCGACGAGATCGTCAACAAGAAGCTGCACACTGCGCTCAAGCACAACATCGTTCCCATCGTCTGCGTCGGTGAAGTTCTGGCCGAGCGCGAAGCCGGCAAAACCGAGCAGGTACTCAAGACGCAGGTCACTGGAGCCTTCGCCGGCATCACGCCCGAAGCCGCCGCTCCAATCGTCATCGCCTACGAGCCCGTATGGGCCATCGGCACCGGCAAAACCGCCACGCCCGAGATGGCCGTCGACGCGCACAAGATCATCCGCGCCGAAGTTGCGAAGTTGCTCGGCTCTGACGTCGCGGCGAAGATGCGCATCCTCTACGGCGGAAGCGTCAAGCCCGACAACGCCGCCGCTCTCTGCGGCCAGGAAGAAATCGACGGCGCATTAGTCGGCGGTGCCAGCCTCAAACCCGACTCCTTCACCGCCATCGTCAAGTACTAATTGCACGTTCCGCTTTAACCACCAACCTGCGTGCCCCAGGTCTCGCTTCTGAGGCCTGGGAGACCACGACAGTGATTCCACGAACAAAATCAGTTCGATGTTCGTATCATTGCTCATGCCCGCAAGCACGGATTCACGACCCGTAAAGACGGCTGATCCTGCCATCGCTGCCCCGCACACTGCTCCGCAACGTGACCTCTACATCGATCGCCTGCGCAGTGTCATGACCGCGCTCGTCATCCTGCATCACACTGCAATCACCTATGGCGCGGCAGGCGGCTGGTTCTATAACGAACTCCATCCCTCTGGCTCGACCTCCAGCCTGCTCCTGACGCTCTTCTGCGCCACACAACAGGCCTACTTCATGGGTTTCTTCTTTTTGCTCGCCGGCTATTTCACACCTCCATCGCTCGAGCGCAAGGGCTACGCAACGTTTCTCGGCGACCGCTTCACGCGTCTTGGCATCCCTCTCCTCGCCTTCATCTTCATCCTTGGTCCTCTAACCGCAGCCATGGTCGCATTCCACGAGGGCAAAGGTTTCTGGCGCGTTTTCCCGTATCTCTGGAATCACACCATCATCATCAACGGCCCCCTTTGGTTTGCACAGGCCTTGTTGATCTTCAGCCTTGGCTATTGCATCTGGCGTGTAGCATTCGGCGTACCTCTCATCAACTCTGCTCGCACCGCAAAGCCTGTTCCAACATTTCGTTGGTGGCTCCTCACTGCTCTCGGTGTTGGTGCAGTCGCGCTTGCCATCCGTCAACTCGTTCCTTCAGGCGTGAACGTCATAGGCCTGCAGCTCGGCTACTTCTCCAGCTACACGTTCCTCTTCGCACTCGGTATTGCTGCATGGCGCTATGATTGGCTCCGCCAGCTTGAATGGAAGAATGTACGCCCGTGGGTAATCGCACTTGTCATCGCGTGGCCCACTCTTCCAATCGGCATTGCCTTCGCAAACAAGTTGTATGGCCCCGGCAAAGCGAGCTTTGGCGGCGGCTTAAGTTGGCCGGCAATCCTCTACGCGTTCTGGGAGCCCTTCGTAGCCTGGGGCCTCATCGCCGCGTGGTTATTATTCGCGCGCGCATACATGAACAAGCCATCGCAGTTCTGGTCCTGGCTCAATCGACGCGCATACGCGGTCTACATCATTCATCCGCTCGTCCTCGTCGGCATCAGCCTGTTGCTGCACCCATGGGTCGCGCCCGCACTCGTAAAGTTCGCCGTCACCGGAACGCTTACCTGCATCGCAACCTGGCTCATCGCCGATCCGCTCGTGCGCATTCCCGGCGTACGACGCATTGTCTAGCGCTCACTCTCAGCTGACTCTGCCCTGAAGCACCGTCGTTGCAGACAACTTGCCCCAAGACAGGTGCCATCTGACCTCCGAGGAGGATAGTTATGGCAACGAAGAAGGCAGCCAAAAAGAGACCCAGTTCCAGCAAGTCCAGCGCCAAGAAGTCCGCCTCGAAGAAATCATCCAGCCGCAAATACTCTCCATCCGCAGGCAAGAACGTTGAAACCGAGATGCACGAAATGAAGAAAGGCAAGCTGAAATCCGGCCGCAGTGGCAAGAAGGTCACAAGTCGGAAACAGGCGATAGCTATCGGTCTATCGAAGGCGCGCAAAGAAGGAAAAAAGGTTCCGGCAAAGAAATCGTAGACGATCCGCGCTACGGCATCATTGGCGGAATGCCCACCGTAGCGCGTTCGTCATAGCTTCGCACGAAGCTCACCATCTTCAACCTTCGCCTCAAGCACCGAAGCCTTCACATCAGGATCCTCGTCGTTCGCGCCCGTGTGAACATCGAACGCATATTCATGCCACGGGCAAACGACCTTCCCGCCTTCGATCGATCCTTCGCCCAGCGGCCCACCTTCATGCGGACACGTTCCATCAAGCACGCAGATCGCTCCGTCCACGTTGGCCACGCATAGCGCTCGACCATCAACCGTGAACTCCTTTACGTTGCCTGCCGCAGGCAGTTCGCCTTGGGCACATATCCGCACAAACTCTGACATCACAATTTCTCCCATCTCTTGCTGAACGCCTCGCCGGAACTGCGATAGCCCAATTAGCATAAATCTGTGCCGCTACTCGTGGGCGAGGAAAGATGAAGAAGGCAAAATTGTCCGGAAAGCCCCGCGCGTCGTCTCCTGCGCGATCAGCTTCCAGGCTGGGTTCGAGCAGCACGTCTGCCCCGCCCACCGTCTCGGGCAAATGGCTGCTCAGTGCCGTATCCATCGCCGTTGCGGCCGCCCTGCTCTGTGCTTGGTGTACGTTGTGCATCCTCTTCTGGCAAGGCAGTTGGCAGCTTCTCTATCACCCCGCCTCCGCCGTGAACCGCACTCCGGCCAGTATGAATTTGCCTTTCGATTCCGTCGGTTTCGCTACCAACGCCGCCGGCGAACCGCAGCTACGTGGCTGGTGGATTCCTTCATCGTCGCAGGCACGATTCACCGCCATTTACTTTCACGGCGCTGACGGCAACCTCGGCGACAGCGTAAATGCGGTTTCCCGCCTGCACGACTCAGGACTGAACGTCTTCGCCTTCGACTATCGCGGATACGGACAAAGCCATTTCGCCCACCCCAGCGAAACGCGCTGGCGCGAGGACGCCGAGTCTGCGCTCTCCTACCTGATCGGAACTCGCCACATCCCTGCCGATACAATCATTCTCGTCGGAAAGGATCTCGGCGCCAACCTGGCGCTTCAGGTAGCCTCGGCTCATGCAGAATTCGCCGGAGTGGTGCTCGAAGCGCCGCTCGATTCTCCAACCGCAGCCATTTTCAACGATGCGCGTGCGCGGCTCGTTCCGGCGCGTCTGCTCGTCAGCGACCGCTGGCAGTCGACCGCCGCAGCGGGCAATGTGCTGATTCCTTCGTTATGGTTTTATTTTGCGCCGTTGCACAGCGCCGACTTGGAAGAAGACAAACCTGAAGCCTACGAGAAGGTCCCGGCACGCAAAACCCTGGTCTGGCTCACCAACTCGCGCGAAGAGCCGAAACAGTTCGAGTCCGCTTTAAGTAGTTGGATCGACCAGTTGCCGGTTCCTGCCCACTAATCAACGCGGCATGTCGCGGTGGACGGCCTTAACTTCGTAGCCCGCTTTCGCGAGCCGCTTCGTCATCTCCTCCGCCATCATCACGCTGCGGTGTTGTCCCCCGGTGCAGCCAAACGCGACGGTCAGGTAGCTCTTGCCTTCCTTCACGTAGTGTGGCATCAGGTAGAGCATCAAGTCCGTAACTCTATCGAGAAACTCTCCCGTCTGTGGAAAGCCCTTCACGTAAGCGGCCACCTTCGGATCAAGGCCCGTCTTGTCGTGAAACTCCGGCACAAAGTGAGGATTGGGCAGGAAACGCACGTCGAATACCAGGTCCGCATCCAAAGGCACGCCATTTTTGAACCCAAAGCTCAGGCACGACACAAGCAAGGTCTTGCTCTGATCCTCGCGGCCGTACCGCTTCTGGATCTCCGCCCGCAACTCATGAACATTGAACCGTGAAGTATCGATCAACGTATCGGCGACGTTGCGAATGGAGTCGAGCATCTGCCGCTCTTCCACAATCGAACGCGATACAGTCTCCGACCGCTTCAGGGGATGTGGCCTGCGCGTCTCCGAATACCGCCGCACCAGCACCGAGTCCTGCGCATCAAGAAACACGACTCGCGTGGGAAGTACCCGCTTCACGCGTTTAATGATCTCGGGCAATCGGTCGAGAGCCTGCCCTTCGCGAATGTCCACTACGATCGCCGCGCGATCTATGTCCTTCGACTTCTGAACCATGCCTGCGAACTCCGGCATCAGTTCCAACGGCAGATTGTCTACCGCTTGAAAGCCGAGGTCCTCAAATGTCTTAAGCGCGGAGGCTTTGCCCGCACCGGAGATCCCGGTCAGGATGACCAATTCCTTCTTTAAAGATTTCGTTGCTGCTCTCTGATCCGTCGATCGACGGCTGCGCACACCGGGGCTCGGACGAGGAGGAACCATGCGCTCATCCTACACCCAACGGCGTGCACACTAAACCTCAAGCTGTTACCCGGAGGTTACATTAGGACATCTACGGAACTTCAACCAGTTCCATTTGTCCATCTCGTCGGCGATGCAGCACAAACAAGTCGCCTAACCTGTTGCGAAAGATGAGCAAATCGCGATCGCGGAATTCCGCTTCCTTGACGGCTTCCTCGATGGTCATTGGCTTCACTGCGAGCGCTTCACCGCTCGTCATGATGTGGGGCTCGACAATGGCGGTACTCACCGGGAATGAGTGCACCGCGATCGACGTCTTCACCTTCGCGCGAGTCAGCTTGCCGTTTTCCGCCAACCCCTCAGGCTGCGCACCGCGCTTGGGATGCGCCACTGGCGGTGCGGTCAGCACTTTGTCCAGTTTGGGCAGGCGCTTGCGCTCAAACTGGCGATCGCGGTACTTCAGCGCCTGATTCTCGGCGTGCTGAATGGCAATGCGCAATGCCGCCTCAAGCGTGTCGGCCTTGCCGGCGGCCTCTATCGTCTGCACTCTTGCTTTGATGGTCAATTCTGCAATCTGAAGATGGCGTTGCGCGCGAAACGTGATGCTGGCGCGAGCTGTTCGGCCCAGAATTCGGCCCACACGTTCCAACCCTTCTTCAGCTTGAGAACGCACGGACTTGGGAACGCTAACTTGCCTTGCGGTGAACTCCACTTCCATGGTCAGCCTCCGCTCTTCGCTCCCCGGCGCAAACGGTCGCGCCGGAGATGGGATTGTAAAGCATTTCACCGCCGGCATGAAATGCCCGCAATCCTCTAGAGAAATTCTACGATTTCAGGCGTCATCCCGGCGAGGCGTAAGGACTGGCTAAATTACCAGTATCGGAGCGTCTCGGTTACACCTCGCGTTTCCTCGATCTCTCACCTTAAATTCCCTGATCAAGAAAAGCCGTTAAGTCTACAATCCGAGCCCCAGCCTCAGCTATCCCGCGCGTCACAGCCACAACTTGGCCCGGCAGCGCTATCATCCTTGCGATGCTCGCGACAGAGTTAGACACGAAATCCCTGCCTGAAACCGCCTACCGCCCACTAGAGCACGGCGAGGAATATCAGCCCATCGTTCCTGCGCATGCCTCGCAGCCCGAACTCACTGCACGATCGCTGATTTGGGGCATCGTCTTCTGTGTCATCTTTACCATTGCGTCGGCATACTCCGGCCTCAAGGTCGGCCAGGTCATGGAGGCGGCGATCCCCACTTCCATCCTCGCCATCGGACTTGCACGCACCTACCGTCGCCGCTCCACACTGCTTGAGAACGTCATCATCACTGGAATCGCCGGCGCTGCAGGAGGCGTGGTAGCGGGCGCTATCTTCACCCTTCCCGCGCTCTACATCCTCAATCTCGATCCCCATCCCGTGCAGACGATCTTCATCTGCCTCGCCGGCGGATGCCTCGGCGTCCTCTTCCTCATTCCGCTGCGCCGCTACTTTGTGCGCGACATGCATGGCCTTCTCCCCTATCCCGAGGCCACTGCAATCACTGAAGTCCTGGTCACCGGCGAAAAAGGCGGATCGCAGGCGCGCCTTCTGCTCCAGGCCACCGCTATCGCAGGCGTCTACGACCTCTTTGTTACCACGTTCCAAATCTGGAAAGAGTACGTCGACTTCCAATTTGTGCCCATCATGCATTCGCTCGCCGACCGCGCACGCATGGTCTTCAAGTTCGACGCCATCGCGTTCATCCTCGGTCTTGGATACGTCATGGGCTTACGCAGTTCCATGATTCTCTGTGCCGGCGGAGTTCTTTCCAATCTCGTACTCGTCCCTCTCATCTGGTTCATCGGCAATCACCTCATGGTGGCCGTCTACCCCGGCATTCTTCCCATTTCTCAGATGACCGCTGTCGACATCTACCGCAACTATGTCCGCTTCATCGGAGTGGGCGCCATCGCCACCGCGGGAATCATCGGCATTGTCAAATCACTCCGTGTTGTCGCGGGATCCTTCGGCATCGCATTCCGCGTCTTTCGGCACGGGGAAGTCGCCCATCCGCCGCGCACTGACCGTGACGTGCCCATGACCGGGATTCTGCTCGGAATCATCATCTCCGCCATCGCCGTCGCCGCTTTCTTCGGCCGGCTTCCCGTCTCGTGGAAAGTCGTTGCTGTCGGCCTCGGCATGACACTGCTCTTCTCCTTCTTCTTCACATCGGTCGCCGCCAATGCCATCGCCACCATTGCGCGCAATCCAGTTTCCGGCATGACGATGCTCACTATCATCATTTCTTCGGCCGTCCTTCTTCGTTTCGGTGTTTCAGGAACCGCAGGCATGTTTTTCGTGATGGCAATCGCCGGAATGGTCTGCACCGCGCTCTCCGTCTCCGGCCAGACCATCACCGACCTTAAAGCCGGGTACTGGCTGGGATCCACGCCGGCCGCGCAGGAAAAAGTAAAATTCCTCGGCGTCGCCGCCAGTGCCATCGCTGTCGGCCTCACCATTGGGATGCTCGCCCACGCATTCCAATTCGGCGAATCCCTTCCCGGAGATATGCGCCCTGTCCTCGCCTCGCCGCAAGCCTCCATCATGAAGGCTCTGGTTCAGGGATTCATGAGCCATCAGCCTATCGCCTATCTGCTCTTCGGCGTCGGCGCAATGATCACGCTGATCCTCGAGATGCTCGGCCAGCCTTCCCTCATCTTCGCTCTCGGCATGTACCTCCCGCTCGAACTCAACACGCCTGCTCTCGTCGGCGGATTCCTCTCCCATTTCCTCAACAAGCGCTCTGAAAAAACCGGCGGCGAACCCGGCAAGCGCATTCGCGAACGCGGGGTGATCATTGCCTCAGG
This sequence comes from uncultured Acidobacteriaceae bacterium, assembly GCA_963738035.1. Taxonomy (GTDB): domain Bacteria; phylum Acidobacteriota; class Terriglobia; order Terriglobales; family Acidobacteriaceae; genus Telmatobacter. The sequence continues at coordinate 5,488 of CAVTVB010000010.1, read as the reverse complement.
ACTGATGGCAGGCGGCGCCCTCGGCGGTGTCATTGGCGCGGCAATGCGGCTTTTCCCCTGGTTCCGCGAAGATCTCATCAAGACTCCGTTCTACGCCAGTAACGTCGTCTCGCAATCGATCTCCGCGCTAGCCTTCATCGCCCTCTGCATCTATGTCTGGTACAGCTCGCTCAAGAAGGAGAAGGTCGAATGAAGCAGCTCGATCGTTTTGTGGCCGACCCTGTGCTTCGCGTGAGTACCATTTGGGGTGGAGATGTCATGATCCGGCCGGTTCATGGCTGATTCCTCGCTTTCCTCCGCAAAACAGGCGCTCACCTCCGCCGCCCATCCACCTCTGAGCATCCTGCTAGTGATTCAAGGTGGCTATGCGTACTGCAATTCCACGCGGGGTTTGACTCCACTCAAAATTTTCGCTTCGCTCTTTGTGCCATACGCAGAATAGAATGTGCTCGATGGCTGTTCCAACAACATTGCCTACCTTAAAGTACGCTGACCTGGATGGCGAGCATAGTTTCGCCCTCGCGACAGAGAGCGTCTCCATTGGCCGTTCTCCCGACCAGGACCTCGTGCTCAAAGAGGCTTACGTCTCCCGCCGCCATGCGATTATCACCAAAAAAAATGGCCACTTTGAACTGGCGGACCAGAACAGTTCGCACGGCACATTCCTCAACGGCCAGCGCATCGAACAAGCGAAGCTCAGATCAGGCGACACCCTCCAGTTTGGTTCTCTGAATGCGGCCACTTTCCGCTTCCTGCAGCCATCGGGTCTTACTGACAGCAGTTCAAGCGGCGTTGCATCCGAACTTCTTTCCGCACTCTCCGTTTTCGCGCCCACCGATAGAAACATCCCTCAGCCCGCGCGAGAACTTGAGAAACTCAGCTTTCTGCTAAACGCCGCACGCCAGCTCAACGCCGGCGGCGCCATAGCCGATATCTTCCACGCGCTGCTGCAACTCTCGCTTCAACTCACCGGTGTCGAGCGCGGTTTTGTCTACTTGCTTGAAGGCGAAGAGATGCGCCTCGCCCTCGGTCTTCGTTCTGATGGAAGCACTGTCGAAGAGGACCCATCCGTCTCACGCCGCGCCATGCAGAAGGCGATCGAAAGCGACTCGAAGTTCTTTCTCAGTGACACACTTGCAGACGACAGCGCCTCCGGATGGGCCAGCGTTCTGGCTAACTCCATTCGCAGCATCTACTGCATCCCGCTGCGCAAACATATCTCGCCCGCCGAACCGAATCGGCTTCTCGGTGTGCTTTACCTCGACAGCCAGATTGGCGCCGGCAGTCTCAGCGAAATCGATCACCAGGTGCTCGACACGCTCGCCATCGAGGCCTCCACTCTGCTGCATAACGCGCTACTGGCCGAAACGGAGATCAAGGCCCGCTACGCTGCCGATGAGCTAGCGGTTGCCGCGTCTATCCACTCGGGTCTCATGTCGATGAAGATGCCGCGCATCGACTACGCCGAACTCCGCGCACGCAGTCTTCCCTGCCATGCCATTGGCGGAGATTTTTACGACGCCATCGCACTGGACGACAGCCTGTGCGTTGTCATCGCTGACGTTTCCGGAAAGGGCGTCCCCGCTTCAATAGTCGCCGCAACCTTGCAGGGCATCATCCACGCCCTCATGCTGACGGGCCAGTCCCTTCCGGAAATTGCTGACCTGGTGAATCGTTTCCTCTGCACGCGACAGGTTGGCAAGTACGCCACAATGATTGTGCTCAAAATGTTCCCCAATGGCTGTGTCGAATACATGAACTGTGGACACATCCCGCCCCTGCTCGTCACGTCAACGGGAACACAATACCTCGAAGAGGCGAACCTGATCGTCGGAATCATCGCCGAAGCGACTTACGAGTCGTCTCAATTCACCCTTCAACCGGGCGACCGCATTCTCTTGACGACGGATGGCATTACGGAAATCGAGGATAAAGCAGGCCAGCAAATCGGAATTGATGGCCTTGCGGGCCTGGCTCACCTACCCAGCCTCGAAGCGGTGATCGAACACTGCGCCAGGATTCAGGCTTCCAGCGAAGCGCAGGACGATTGGACGCTTTTAGATATTCGCTATACCGGGAAGTAGCCCCGATCGGGGAAATCGGGACATTTGAGCGGACAGAGCGCCCGGAAGCTAGCGACTACTTCATTCCACTTCCAATTTTGATGGTTCCGGGAGCACCTGCTGCGGGACTGCCGCAGGGCTGGTCGTGGCCGACGTGGGAGTATGTGATGGTCGCATTCGTCGCCGTCGCAGTACCGTTCCATTCATAGTCTTTCGGCTCAGCGACACCAACCGGAAGCGCGGGATTGAAGTCGCTCGCATTCCCTGACGTGATACAGAACTTGGCTGGGGATTTGAATTTGATCTTGAGCGTATCGCCCGTGACCATATCGACGCCTTTGCTCCCGGGTATGTCAATCTCGTAGCAGGCCATTGAAGTCCTCTCCTTGGGTTGAAACATCGTTTGGTTCGTCCACGCGGTCTCGATTGGTCGTGCGCGGCTGTCACTTCAGCAGAGCCTTGATAGCAGAATCATTCAGTGCGTCCCTCAACTCGGGATCATTTAAGAACTGCTCTTTGTTGCCACCGTGCTTGAGGGCCTTTTCGATATAAGCAGCGACTTCGCGGCGATCTCCGAGATGTTCATAGACATCGGCAGCATCACCAAGAACCGTCGGATCCTCGGGAGCAAGGGCGAGTGCAGTTCGCAAACTGGCCAGTGCCTTCTCCCGCTCACCGTTCGCTGCATAGAGATTGGCCAGCAGCGCAAACGGGACAGCATCGCGAGGATGCTGTTGCGTGGTCTGCTCGAGCAGCGGAATCTCCTTGCGCCGGACCTCAGCGGCCTTATCCGGCATTTTCAGCCATACATAGTCCGCTCGAAGATTGTCCCAGACGACATAGTTCTGGCTGTTCATGTCGAGAGCCTTGCGGGTTTCCTCTGCGGCCTCCTGGTATTTCCCTTCGCGATCGTAGAGGGCTCCGAGATTGGCATATGCGGGGAAGCTCGGGTTGATCGCAAGGGAACGCTTGAGACTGGCTTCTGCCTCCGGAAAAAGCTTCGTATCTCCCGAATCGATGTAAGTGCCTCCGAGATTGAACAACACCTGTGCGTTGTCCGGCGCAAGCTGGAGCGCCGCTTTATATTCAGCGATTGCCTCACCGTATTTGTTGTGTCGCCCGAGGAACATCGCAAGGTTGTTATGGCCATCCCAGTCATTGGGCTGAAGGTCGACGGCCTTTCTGTAAGCGGCTTCGGCATCGGCCAGGCGACCAGCGCTTTCATATGCGCGCGCCCTTCCCGCCAGTGCAGGGGCATTGCGCGGATCAAGCGCAAGCGCATGCTGAAACTCTTCGAGGGCCAGATCATGCTTTCCCGCAGAATCGTGCATACGGCCTAGTGTCACATAAACCGACGGGATCCGATTATCGATCTCTACGGCCTTTTGCGCGTACGCTTCGGCCTCTGCAAGCCACCGCGGGTTCTGATCGACATTATTCTTGATTCGGTACGCCTCGCCCAATTGCGCGTAGCCAAGCGCAAACCTGGGATCGGTCTGGATCGCCTTCTGTAACGAGGTAATCGCCAAATCGAGATTTCCCGCCTTGTCATACCGCTGCATGTATCCCAAGGCGGTGAGATAGTCCTCATATGCCGCAGGATTCAGCGATCCGCCGGTATTGCGCAGCATGTCTGCGGTCACTGAGATGTTCATCAGCTTGGCAAGCCGAGAAACAGCCTCATCCTCCAGTGTCGACAAATCGCCTGCTGGATCCTCCACCATGGCCGAGCCCACCTGCCGCAAATTCTTCGTATCGATCAGATTCACTGTCAGACGAATATCGTTCCCATCCCGCTGAACCGATCCTTTGACCACCAGGTTCGCGCCCAGTTCCCGCAAGGCATCCCCGGGTTCCTTGATATTGCGCCGCCTCACTTCGCTATTGGGAACGACCCACAGCGATTGATTTCCCACGTCGAGATTCGACAAGCGTCCCGCCAGCGAGTCCATCAATCCATCGGCCAACGCGTCATTTTCCGGATTGCTGCCGATATTGTCGAATGGAAGTACCGCGACATGTTTTTCTGACGGTGCCCCGGTAACCAGTGCGATCATCTTCTGCCGCCATGGCGTGATGAAGCCGAGAGCAGCCGCTGCGGCCAGGAGCACGACCAGCGCTCCCAGCAACCAGTTCGTCAGGGGAGAACCCTTTTTCGCAGTCTGTCCCCACGCACCCCGCGAAGCCTCTTCCAACAATCGTTTCGTATGCGCTCTGGTGCGGTTGCCGCGCGTATTCAAAGGCAACTTCTGCGTCACATCCGCGCTCGCCTCATCAGCTGGAATCTGCTTCTCCGCCGCATCCAACTCCGCGAGAAGCTCAGCGCAAGACTCATAACGCCGCTCCGGATCCTTCGCCAGCGCGCGATACAGAATCGGCTGCAATGCCGGATGGACGACATCCAGTCCCTTCGGCGGTTCATTCAAAATAGAGAACAACATCGCAGTGATGCTCTCGGCATGAAACGGCGTGTTGCCAGTCAGCATCTCCGCGAACACTACGCCCAGGGCCCAGATGTCGCACCGCTGGTCCACCTGCCGGTCCATCGCCTGCTCGGGAGACATATAGCGAATCGTTCCGGTTACGCCGGTCTGCGAAGCCGTCTGCTCCGTCATCGCGCGAGCCAGGCCGAAGTCCACAATCTTTACCAGCCCCGACGACGTCAGCATCACGTTTGAAGGCTTCACGTCGCGATGAACAATGCCCCGCCGATGCGCTTCCCCAAGCCCCTGAGCCATCTGCCGCGCGATGCTGACCGCGTCGTGAGGTTTAAGTGGGCCTTTCTGAATGCGTTGCGCCAGCGACGATCCTTCATAAAACGCCATCACGATAAACGTGAAGCCGTCCCCGGTCTCTTCAATTCCGTGGATGACGCCGATGTTGGGATGGTCGAGTGAGGATGCTGTGCGCGCCTCGCGCAGAAACCGTTCCTTCTCACGCGCGCTCGAGTTAAGTTGTGGCGGTAGAAACTTGAGTGCAACCGTGCGATCAAGGCGCTGATCGCGAGCGCGGTATACCACCCCCATGCCTCCCGATCCTGCGATGGAAAGCACCTGGTAATTGCCGGCAATCAGGTCGCCTTCCGAGAAGCTTGTCTTCAGCACAGGCACAGGCCGACCTCAACACGTCCTTTGAGTTGAAAACAAAGACGACCAGGAAAACGAAAGTGAAGCGAACGCGGTGATGTGAGCATACGACCCAAGGGAAGGCTATTGCAACAGCAACTGCCCCATGAGCTTAGGCGTCGCGTTGCCTGCGCTGGTGCGTGGAAGGGATATTCATGTCTTCGCGATATTTTGCCACCGTGCGACGAGTCAACTGGATGCCCTGGTCCTGCAGCTTGGCGGCAAGCTGGTCGTCCGTGAGAGGATGGCGGGGATCTTCGTCGTCTATCAGCTTGCGTACCTTGCGTTTCAGCAGCAGAA
>CAVTVB010000009.1:0-26956 GCA_963738035.1 uncultured Acidobacteriaceae bacterium | reverse complement strand
ATTACGGATCGACAGCCGTTCGACAAGCCGCAAAAATAGAAGCGGCATCGGGTGCCCCAGGTCTCGTTTTTGAGACCTGGGAAATGAGATCCGATTCCCATCATCACCCTGTATATTTCCTCCATGCACAAACGCGTAGCCCTGAGCCTCACTCTTCTCCTTTGTCTCGCTGCGACCACAATCACAGCGCAATCCTTCTCCGTCACATTCCCCAAAGAACTCAGCGCGCAGCCTCTCGACGGCCGCCTGCTTCTCCTCCTATCGACTGACCCGAGCGACGAGCCGCGCAATCAGATCAACGACTCGCCACGGTCGCAAATGGTTTTCGGCCTCAATGTCGATGGGTGGCAGCCCGCGCAGCCTATGATCGTCGATGCCGCGGCATACGGCTATCCCATACGCAGCCTCAAAGACGTGCCGCCCGGTGAATACACCGTCCAGGTCGTACTCAACAAGTACGAGACCTTTCATCGTAGCGACGGCAAAACCATCAAGCTGCATCCCGACATGGGCGAAGGCCAGCACTGGAATATTTCTCCGGGCAATCTCTACTCAAAGCCACAGAAGATCGTCATCGGCGCTAACGCGGCGCCCGTCTCTGTGGCACTTACTGAAGTCATCCCACCCATCAAGCCGCCGGCTGATACCAAGTACATCCGCCACATCCGCATCCAGAGCGACGCGCTTACAAAGTTCTGGGGCCGACCCATGTTTGTCAGTGCTGTCGTTCTTGTTCCTGAAGGCTTCGACGATCACCCCAATGCGCATTTCCCGCTCATCATCTTCCACGATCACTTTGTAGACGACTTCGACGGCTTCCGCACCACGCCTCCCGATCCCAACCTCAAGCCCGACTATAGCGAGCGCTTTCACCTTGCGGGCTATAACCGCATCCAGCAGGAAGAGGCCTACAAGTTCTATCAACAGTGGACAGCGCCCAACTTCCCGCGCGTGCTCATTGTCAAGATTCAGCACGCTAATCCGTATTACGACGATTCGTATGCTGTGAATTCCGCGAACGTCGGCCCGTACGGTGACGCGATCGAAAACGAGCTAATCCCCGCAATCGAGAAGCAATTTCGCGGACTCGGCACCGGATGGTCGCGCTTTGTCTATGGCGGATCAACCGGCGGGTGGGAGTCGCTCGCAGTGCAGGTCTTCTATCCCGACCACTACAACGGCGCTTTCGCAGCCTGCCCTGATCCCATCGATTTTCACGGCTACATGACGATCAATCTTTACGATGACAAGAATGCGTTCTTCATCGAGGGCGCACACAAGCGCGTTCCGCAGCCGGCGATGCGCGACTACCTCGGTCACACATTGATCACGACGCAGGAAAACAACCAGTACGAACTTGCGCTCGGCGATCACGGGCGCAGCGGCGAGCAGTTTGACATCTGGCAAGCCGTCTATGGTCCCGTTGGCGATGACGGATATCCGAAGCAGATCTTCGACAAGCAGTCCGGCGTAATCGACCATAGCGTGGCCGACTACTGGCGGCAGCACTACGACCTTGAAGCGATTCTCGAACGCGACTGGCCCACGCTGGGGCCGAAACTTGAAGGCAAGATCCACATTTATGTCGGGTCAGACGACACATACTTCCTCAACGACGCCGTCTATCGCATGGAAGATTTTCTGAAGTCGACAAAGGATCCGGCCTACGGTGGGGAAGTGACCTACGGCCCTCGCGCCGAGCACTGCTGGAATGGCGATCCAACGCTTCCGAATGCATACTCGCGTCTGCACTACAACACGCAGTATCTGCCCAAGATTCTTGAACGGATCAAGAAGACAGCACCTGCGGGAGCCGACTTAACGAGCTGGCGCTACTAGCGGGAGTTGTTTGTGGAGTGGTGGGATCCGACTGAAATCAGAACAGGCAAAGGCGCGCTTCCAACCCTGAGAACGCTCTACTTCGCGGCCGAGCTGCTGCCAGCGTCATTGTGGGTGCTGCCGGCGTTCTGGCCTGATTCGGTCGCATTCTTTTCCGTATTGGCGGTTGCCGATTTTGGCTTTTGCTTGTGGGCTTGCTTTTTGTGGGATGGTGTCACGTGCGCGGAGCCTGACGGTTTGGCAGCCGGCGTCTGAGTCGCGTCGGGCACAATGAACGGCTCGCGGCGTTCGGTGGCGTGTGACGGAACAGCGGCAAGAAAGAGAACCAAGGCAACTACGGCGGCGCAATAAAACAGAATCCGTGCTTTCATTTACAACTCTCCAGATAACCGAAACCTGGCGGGAGACCAGAAGCCGAACCGTTCGTGCGGTCCGTGCTATTTAGTGTTAGTACACCCGACGCAAGGGGGCACCGTAAATACAACCTGAGGGGATCCTTCTACCACCAATGTGCAAGGGCGTTATCGACTGATTGGGCGATTGGGCTGCATTGCCCTTTCTTCTGCGGTCCCCCTGGACATTAGGCAATGGCAATTGTGGCAATAAGGAGCACAACAGCGGCGCCGTGGAAGATGAGACGTACTTTCATGGTCGACCTCTCTTTTCAACTTGCTTCATTTCAGCCCACGGGTTGGGATGCCATGTTCTGCAGATCCACTGCGAGGCCGCGGGGCTGGTGACGACCGCACCAGTACACGCCGGGCGCGAAGCAACCGTAAATACAACTTCGATGTCTCGGGATACAACCAACGTACCTTGCTTAGGATGATGTCGCGAACGACGGCTCAACCGCGCAGTTTCTTAAAGCGCGACCGAAGTCCCGCCCCAGCTCTCCGGCTCCACATCCGCAATGGTCTCGGTAAAGTCCCAGAGGTGGCCGTAAAAGTCCTTTGCGTTGTACTGGCGCTCGCCGTACACATGATCTGTAGGCTCGGTGAGAATGACGGCGCCATGCTGCCGTGCGCGCTCGCAGTGCGCAAGAGCGTCTACGATGCGCACCTGGGTGATGTGCGAACGCTCGGGCACAACGTTGCCCTCGGCGATTGTGAAGCATCCTTCGCCGGCGCGCATCTGGATGCGGTGGTTGGCGATCCGCAGCCGCACCGTGAATCCAAAGGCAGCTGAAAGCCACTCAGCTGCGACGGAAGGATCTGGATAGATGAGAACGGGAATCACGGTGCAAGGCGGGACGGAGCGGTTGGTGCGCATGACAACAATTTAACAGGAAGCAAGCCGCTTTTTCTTGACGCCAAAACGAGGCGGGCGGGATAATCACCAACATTTCCAGTCCTCAGGAAAGGAAAATCTCAGATGAGATGCAGAAGGGCAGCTTCCTTGGTTCGCTTTGGAAGAATTACGATGCGCGTCGCGGGTTTGCTCGCATTCGCTTGCGCAGTTCCGTTGGCGAAGGCCGCAACAGCTCCTGCCGACCCATGCTCTCTCCTGTCGGCAGCGCAAGTGAGTAGCGCAATGGGCAAGACCTTCAGCGAGCCTGAGAGGAGCGTGGCCCCTCGACCTTTCGCAAATACTGTTCAGGGGACAGATTGTAAGTATTCAGGCGGCGGAGAGGGTCTTCTGTTCAGGGTCTATTTTGACCCGTCGCCTGCGGATGCAACCGGATTGTTTGCGAAGCTGAAGATGTTTTACAGTCCACCGACGCCGGTGCCGGGTCTTGGCGACGAAGCATATTTCGATCCACACCACGGCATTCACGTCCGCAAGGGCAACGTACGTTTTTTCCTAAGTGCAGGGAAAGACGAAAAGCCGCTGACGAATCTGGCAACTCTGGTGGTGGGACAGCTTTAGTGCGTGGAAGCGCGTGGAACTTTCAGACGATGGCTAGCGGCTGGCGATGAGCTGTTTATCCAGCAGAGCTACGACTTTGTAGGTTTCAGATTCGTTCTTGCCCTCAGTGCCGACGGTCCACTTCAGCTTCGCGGTCTTCCCGTTGATCTCCGCCTGCACGTGCTCGCTCATGGGCATGCCACAGCTGCGGCGGTTCACATAGTTTCCCCTGGTGGAATATTTGTTCACGCAGTTGAGAAGGGCGATGCGCCCATCGGGCAGCAGCAGCGACAGCGTGGTGCCGACAACGTTGTAGGTCACTTCACCTTGCTCGGAGAGGAGCTGGTTGTGGCCGGTAGGAGAACATTCCGTGGGATCGGGATCGAGCGCACAGGTCGGGCTGTTTTCTGCGACCGGGCTCGTGTATCCAGGAATTACGGCAAAGTAATTTACGTCGCTATTTTGCCGGTAGAGCACAGTCGCTTCCAGCTTCTGGGCGGTGGCAGCAGGGGCACAGGACGCAAGCGTCAGGACTACCATCCCCCAACCCATCCAATTGGGCTTGCTCATTTCAGGACCTCGATCCAAACTTGATCTTCAAAGTCTACGGGGACTTCAGGTCGAATGCGGGGCGGAGAGGTGAGGGAGCCCATCTGAGGTAACGTGACAGAAGGGATTCCCCTTGTCCGTGGAGCAAAGGAGACGGTGTCGGCAGATCCTGCGCAGACATAGACGCCGCGCCCGGTCTAGACCCAGCATAATTATATTTAGAATGTGATAGTTAAGTCCACTCGTCCAGAATTGTGAGGGGCCACTGAAAGATCACAACCCGGATAACCAGGTTGTGTCCACCCGTCGGAGGAGACGGTAAATTCCTAGACCGGCAGCTTAGAAGGAAACGCTGACTGCAATTCCGTGAGGACCGGGATAGTTGCGGTTGAACAGGTAGTACCCGTCCCCCTTGTATGCCACGTAGACGTCATCGTTCTCATACCATTTTCCGCTCCAGTGCTCGGGGAACGGATCCAGCATCGTGAACCAGTAGCCGCCGTATTGGAAACGCGGATTTCCGCCTTCATACAGAAAAGGAAGGCTGTAAATCCGGAAAGCGTGTTCATCGCCGTAATGGTCGTGGAAATAGTCATCGGGAAGCCGGTAGCCGTTATACCCGCCACGCTGCTCCCAACTGCGGCGTTCGTATTGCCAGTGGTTCGCGCGCCGCTCTTGCCAGGCGCGAACCTGCGCCCTTTTCTGCTCTTGCTCCTGTTCCTGTGAGCGCTCCATCTGCTTCTGTTGTCCGGTGTGTCGGCCGTTATCGCCCGCATTCTTCTTCGGCTGATTGCCCGTGCTGGCCTGTTTGCCCTGATTCTGCGGTTTGTCTTTGTTCTTGTCCTGATTGCCCTGACCGTACCCTGGAGCGCAGGCCGCGAGCGTGAAAAGCAGGGTGGAGACGGAGGCGACAATGCGAAATCGTGTCATGCGTATTCCCTCTGACAGCACTGAGTGGACGATGATGCTCCTTATGCTACCCGAATTGCCGCTCCGATGATTTTTCTCAATTGCTTTCAAGCAATCCAAAGTTCCTGGCCTTCTGGACCAACGACGTATGCCGTTGATTGGACTGGACTGAGCGGGGTCAACCGGCGGCGATACTGCGGCCTTTTGCGCTCGACCATGGCGCGGCAGGCGAATCGGATCTACCAGACTGTGAATATCTGATCCAGGCCGAGCCGTAGCGTTATGTCGACTTGCTGGAAATTCTTCCCATCAAAATCTAGCACCGCACGGTGCGAAGTCCAGCCTCAATCAAACCACGCTATCCGGCTGCGGGACGGTGGTGTTGTGGACGATGCCTTCAAGGGAGTCCGGCATTGCCATGGGGGCCGTGGTATCAGGATCGATGACGAAGATATCGGCCGACTTGTGCCACTGGCCCATATGTCCCAGGCCGCCCTCATCGTTCGACACCTTATATGCCTTGATGCCGTTGTCGCCGCTTGCGCGGGCTATTACGTAGCAGTTGTAACCAATTCCCTTATCTGTAATGACAGTGACCTGCTGGCCTACTTCGAACATGGGTGACCCCGCCTTTTCTTGACTATCTCTCTCGCAGGCTAGCGAGTTTCAGAAGAGATGGATGGTCTGAATTGGCCACAACTTGAAAAAGAGTTGCGAGGGAGCGAGAAGTCTCGCGGAGGACAAGCGAAGACTCACCGCTGGAATTCCTATGACATTGCCCCTAGCGAAAAACAGAGAAGGGCGGACCCACTGTCCGCCCTTCTTTGCTGCCTTTTACCCGTTCAGAACGAGATGCTGATCGCAATCCCGGGACGATTGGGATACCTGCGGTTGTAGAGGTAGTATCCGTCACCGTTGTAATCCACATAAACGTCGTCCGACTCATACCAGTCATTGCCCCAATAGTCGGGGTACGGATCCATCACCGTGAACCAGTAGCCGCCGTACTGGAAGCGTGGATAGCCGCCCTGATACATGAAGGGAAGGCTGTAGATGCGGAAGTCGTGACTTCTGCCGTAGTGGTTGCGAAAATCATTGTCCGGAATTCGGTAGCCATGGTAGCCGCCGCGTTGTTGCCAGCTGCGATGATCGTTGTCCCAGTTGTTTGAACGGTGCTGCTGCCAGACCTGCTGCTGCTCGCACTTGCTGTTCCCGCTGCTGTTGCTGCGAACGCTGCATCTGCTGCCCACGCTGCTGCTGGTACTGAGCCTGTTGCTGCTTGTTCTGGTTCTGCTGCTCCTGCTGATGAGCATTCTGCTGATTGATCTGGTTCTGATGCTCATGCTGCGCCTGTTGCTTTTGCTGCTGCGCCTGCTGCTTGTTCTGATTTTGCTGTTCCTGCTGCTGAGCATTCTGCTGATTGATTTGGTTCTGATGCTCATGCTGTGCCTGCTGCTTTTGCTGGTTCTGCTGCTCATGCTGAGCCTGTTGCGTTTGCTGTTGAGCTTGCTGCTTGGTCTGGTTCTGCCTCTCATATTGCTGAGCTTTCTGCTGATCGACATGGTTCTGTTGCTCATGCTGCTGCGCCTGTGGCTTTTGCTGCGGAGCCTGCTGTTGGTGCTGTTGACCTTGATTCTGTTTTTCGTGATCTTGAGGCTTTTGCTGCTGCCCCTTGTTCTGCTCTGGTTTCTTGTCCTGGGTCTCCTGGGCGTAGCCAAGGGAAGATGCCGCGAGAGCCGCGGACAAAATAGAAATTGGAATAATGAATCCAACTCGTTTCATAGGTGTTACCTTCCTGCAGACTTCAATCAATCACTGCCCTTCGAAATTGTCTGCGACTCCGACGGCGTTGAACGACGTTTGAAAAACTGGTTCTGCCATGGATCTCTACTCCGATCGGCAAGGCGGTCTGCCATGGGTAGGATGCGCTTGGGAAACGGCAGGTGCATTCCCCACGGGCATAAAAGGAGGTTCTTATCTACTCTCAGCCATTTGCCCCGACTAAGGCTGTTCACTTTTGCTCAATATGGCTTGGCACTGCGCCGAGAAGCTCTGCAGGTGATTTCTGAGCTAATTTCAGTTTCAGACGGCTTTTCCTCAGTGGAGATAGTTTGGGACGCGAGGGGCGTTTTCCCATTCGCATGTGACGACTAAAATCAAAGGTAGCCCCATGTCCGAATTCACCCACCTTCACCTTCATACCGAATACTCTCTCCTCGACGGCGCCTGCGACGTTCACAAACTCATTGATCGAGTGGCGGCACTCGGACAGAAGTCTGTTGCGATGACGGACCACGGAAACATATACGGAGCCGTTCATTTTTTCAACGCTGCCAAGGCCAAGGGCATCAAGCCGATTCTGGGATGCGAACTCTACGTGTGCAAGGCGGAGGATCATCGCGCCGACTCACCCAATGACCAGTACAACCACCTGCTGGTGCTGGCGGAAAACGAAGAAGGCTATCGCAACCTGATCCGCCTCACCAGCGAGGCCAGCCTGCACGGCTTCTATCGCAAGCCGCGCGTGAGCAAGAAATACCTCGCCGACAACTCGAAGGGACTGATCGGTTTTTCCGGCTGCCTGTCTGGCGAGTTGTGCGAAGAGCTGCTGGCTGGAAGGTACGAAAAGGCCAAGTCGGCAGCCGCGCAGTACCAGGACATCTTCGGTCGCGGCAACTTCTACCTTGAGATCCAGGACCAGGGCCTCGCAGAAGAAAAGAAGATTCAGACAGACCTCTTTCGCCTCGAGAAGGAACTGGACATCCCGCTCGTCCTGACCAATGATTCGCACTATCTCTGCGGCGAAGACTCGCATGCGCACGACGTGATGCTCTGCGTGCAGACCGGCTCGAAGATCCACGATGCCGATCGTTTCCGTTTCGACTCCGACCAGTTTTTTGTGAAGAGCGCCGACGAGATGGCACGCATCTTTCCCGATTCCCCGGGCGTTGCCGAGCGGACGATGGAGATTGCCGAGCGCTGCAACTTCAAGCTGCATCCGGTCGACAATCCGTTTCCGGAGTTTGCGGTTCCCGAGGGCCACACCATCGACAGCTACTTCGAGCAGGTGTGTCGCGAGGGGTTGCGTAAGCGGATGGAGACGGCGGTGCGGCAACTGGAATTGCGCGGCGTGCGCCGCTCTGCCCCGCATGAATATGAGGCCAGGCTTCAATATGAAATCGGCATCATTAAGCAGATGAAGTATTCGGGCTATTTCCTTATCGTGTGGGACTTTATCAAGTACGCGCGGGATAACGGAATCCCTGTGGGCCCGGGGCGTGGATCGGCGACTGGCTCCCTTGTGGCGTATGCCATGGAGATTACCAACATCGATCCCATGCAGAATGTGCTGCTCTTCGAGCGCTTCCTGAACCCAGAGCGCGTGACGATGCCCGATATCGACGTGGACTTTTGTCAGAACCGTCGCGGCGAAGTTATCGAATACGTAACGCGCAAGTATGGACGCGAGCAGGTGGCGCAGATCATCACGTTCAACACCATGGCGGCGAAGGCGTCGATCAAGGATTGCGGACGTGCGATGGATATGCCGTACGGCGATGTGGACCGCATCGCCAAGCTGGTTCCGGCAACCGTGGGAATGACGCTGGAGAAGGCGCTGGAGGAGTCGCCCGACCTGCGCAAGGCATACGACAGTGACAAGCAGGTACGCGAGCTGATTGACACCGCGCGCAAGCTTGAGGGCCTGGTTCGCGGAGCCGGAGTTCATGCATCGGCGGTGGTGATTGCGCCGCGTCCACTCACGGAACTGGTGCCGCTCAACAGAACGAAGAACGACGAAATTGTAACCGCGTACGACATGAAGGCCGTCGAGAAGATGGGCCTGCTGAAGATGGACTTTCTCGGCCTCGCGACGCTGACGGTGATCACCGATTGCCTGAAGCTGATCGAGCAGACGCGCGGGGAGAAGCTGGACATCGACCTGCTCCCACTGGACGATCCAGAGACGTTCAAGAGAGTGTTCCACACCGCGTTGACGTCAGGCATCTTCCAGTTTGAGTCGAGCGGAATGCGCGACATTTTGCGCCGATACAAGCCCGATACGGTAGAAGAATTGACGGCGCTGAATGCTCTCTACCGGCCCGGCCCGATGGACATGATCGATGACTTCGTCGAGCGAAAGTGGGGACGCCGAAAGGTCGAGTTTTTGCTGCCGGAGCTTGAACCGATCCTGAAGGACTCGCTGGGCGTGATCGTCTACCAGGAGCAGGTGATGCGAATCGCCAATGTGCTCGCGAGCTATTCGCTTGGCGAAGCCGATCTGCTACGTCGCGCAATGGGAAAGAAGGATCCCAAAGCGATGGCGGAACAGCGCGACCGCTTTACATCTGGCGCTGCGAAATTGGGGCTGCCAAAGAATCCCGTCATTGAAATCTTCGAGCAGATGGCGAAGTTCTCAGGGTACGGCTTCAACAAATCGCACTCCGCAGCGTATGCGCTCGTGGCCTATCAGACGGCGTACTTGAAGACGCACTACCCGGTCGAGTTCATGGCTGCGCTGCTGACCTCTGAAACATCGAAACCCGAAAACGTCGTCAAGTACATTGGCGAATGCCGGGAGATGAACATCAGTGTGGAGCCGCCAGATGTGCAGGTCTCGGGCGCTCAGTTCACGCCGCACGGCGAAGCGATTCGCTTTGGCCTCGCCGCAGTGAAGAACGTCGGCGGCAACGCGATTGAGTCAATCACAAAGGCGCGCGCAGAAGTTGGCGGTCGCTTCAAGAGCTTCTGGGAATTCTGCGAGAAGGTCGATCTCCGCGTAATGAACAAGCGCGTGATTGAATCGCTGATCAAAGCTGGTGCACTCGATTCACTTGGAAAGCGTGGGCAGCTTTTCGCCGCAATCGACAAGGCGATGGAGCGGGCACAGAAGGCACAGAAAGATGCTGCCCAAGGACAGGCAGGCCTTTTCGGCCTCTTCAATGAAGAGCCCGCGCACGCCAGAAACGGCGACGATCTGCCGAACGTTCCCGACTGGGAAGAAGGCGAGCGCCTGACGAACGAAAAAGAGGTGCTTGGTTTCTTCGTCTCCGGTCACCCGCTGGATAAGTATGCCGACAAGATCAAGAATCTTAGCGGAGTGATTTCGACAGCGGAAGCACTGGAGCGCAAGCCGGCCGAGCGCCGCTGGGGCAAAGAGTCAGACCCCGCAGATGATGTTCTTGTTGCCGGTATGATGTTGGGGCTGCGAGTGCAGAAGACGCGTCGTGAAGGCAAGCTCTACGCGCAGGCCACGCTCGAAGATGCGACAGGCAAGATCGACTTGATCGCGTTTCCGCAAACCTACGAGAAGCTGGCTGAGCAACTCAAGATTGAGGCGCCCGTTCTCATCCGCGGGACAATTCGGGCGGAAGAGGATGCACAGCCGAAGATTGCGATCATCTCCATTCAGCCGCTTGAGGCGGTGCAGGTCAAGTTGCCTACCGGCGTGCGCATCCGCATAAGTCTCGACCGTGCCACCGAGGAGTTACTCGCCAACTTGAAGAACGCGGCCGATGCCGCACCGGGGCCGGGCAAGGTGATGATCTTCCTCGAAAAGAAGGGAGAATTTCAGGTGATTCTCGAGCCGGAGAATATGAGCGTTGCAGCGGATCGGTGCTGGGTTGAGCGCGTAGAAGAATTGACGGGGAAGGGGACGGTTCAGCCGCTGGGTTGAGCCGGTGAAGATGAGCCCATCCGGATGGAAGGGCTTCCTCGAATCTGACCGCTGACGGTTCGCAAGAAAGGTTTGTGTACCGAAGTTAGTACGGAATCCGCAAATCTCCTATATCACTAAAGTGTGAAACGCGAACCGACTCACTAACTGCTAGTTATGGCAAAAGTTAGTGACTCTAAGCTTGCGGGACCGGGTCAGAGAGCACACCCGCCCAGCGCCGGACTGATTCGCGCGTGAGCCCTTCGGTCGGCTCCTCGCACGCAGCAATCTGCACGGCAAAATTTCCGATGGTGGAGCTCTCGGGGTGCCCGCAATCGACTGGAACTCCCGTACGCAGGGCGGTAAGATCAGCCAAAAGCCGGTTGCGGCTGGCTCCTCCGATGACGTGGATGCGATCGAGCTTTCGATCAAGCATCTCCTCGAGATCAGCCAGTGCGCTCCCATAGCGAGCCGCGAGACTTTCGAAAATCACGCGTGCGAATCGCGCCTCATTGCCGGCTATGTCCGGGATGGCATCGTGCCCCGCAGCAGTGATCTGCTCGTTGATGCGCGCAGGCATATTGCCGGCGAGGAGCAGCGGCTCGGCATCGACGTTGATCACTGCGTCCGGTGCGCAGGCGCCGGCCTGTTGAACTAGTTCGGAGATGTTGAGGTCGCGACCTGCGCTGGTCCACGCCTCCATGCATTGCTTCAGCAGCCACATGCCATTCACATTTGTGTGGAAGCAGAAGCCGCCGGTGGCAGCGCCCTGGTTTGTGTAGCGAGCCGCGAGAGCGTCGGAAGTTGCGATGGGCCGCTCAACCAGCGTGCCCACCAGCGACCAGGTTCCTGAACAGATGTATGCCGTCGCATCGAGGTCTGCGGGGATTCCGGCAATGGCGGATGCCGTGTCGTGGCACGCGGGGGCAATGAGTTCCGTGTCGTGAAATGCAGCAAGTGCAGCCAGCGGGCCCTTCATCTTGCCCAAGCGCGTCCCCGGTGCAACAATGCGTGGCGCGGCTTCAATGGGCAAATCAAGCTTCGCGAAAATGTCGCGTGCCCAGTCGCCGGTTGCAGGATCGACGAGGCCAGTGTGCGTGGCGTTGGTGTACTCTGCAACTCGCGGTGCGCCGAGCGAGTGAAGAACGAACTCCGGCAGGCAAAGCCAGGGGGCTTGCGTGACAGATGCATCATCGGCCAGAAGCTGGTAGATGCTGTTGATTCGCAGCGGCTGCGCTCCGGTGCGGCGAAAGGCTTCTTCCGGAGGAAGCAAATTATCGGCCTTTGCCTTTGCGGCGATTGTCCGCTCATCGCGGTAACAGAACGGATCGAGCAGCGGATGGCCGCCGTCATCTAGCCGCACGTAATCCACCGCCCAGCCATCGACAGCAATCGAGGCAATCGCCTCAGGAGCTTGCATGGCTGCCTTGCGCAAACCCTCGTCGAGGCCGGCAAGAATGTTCTTGATCGGCCAAAAAAGCGATGAACCGCGTTGAATGGGCCCGTTGGGGAAGCGATGGACTTCTGTGATCTCCGCGCGACCGTTGATCCAGCGGAGCAGCGACACGCGACAGCTCTCCGCCCCGAGATCAATCGCAACCCGCGCGCGGCGATCGCTTATGGCCGGCTCCTGGCCGCCATTCACCGCAGGAAGGCCTCGGAGAGGCCGCCATCAACGGGGAAAATATGACCTGTGGTACAGCGCGTCTTAGGGCTGGCCATGAACAGGATCGCTTCTGCGCAGTCCGTCGGATCGATAGGCTGATGCGTCAGCGTGCGTTTGGCATAAAACGCGGCGAGCAATGCACGAAGTTCGTCGTCCGATTTGGCTTCGTCAAAGGGGACCTTGTACTTCGCAAGTGATGCGCGGACACGATCGCGTGGAAACATCGTGCTGCCTTTGACGACCGTCGCAGGGCTCACCGCATTCACGCGAACCTTTGGCGCGAGCGATACGGCCAATTCGCGCGCAAGATG
Organism: uncultured Acidobacteriaceae bacterium; assembly: GCA_963738035.1. Taxonomy (GTDB): domain Bacteria; phylum Acidobacteriota; class Terriglobia; order Terriglobales; family Acidobacteriaceae; genus Telmatobacter. Next base: position 14,184 of record CAVTVB010000009.1, on the reverse strand, counting down.
CGACAACGCGGCTTTGCTTACGTCGTAGGCCTCGCTGCCGCGCTTGGGCACCACTGCATTTGCCGAACTGGTCAGCACAATGGAGACGTCAAGGTCCTGGTCGGCGAAGATCTTTGCAGCTTCATCGGCAAGGATATAGTTGGCGGTGACGTTGATGTTCAGTGTCGCAGACCAGAGCTCGTCGCTGATCTGGCCGTCGGGCGAAGAAGGAAACAGCGCTGCCGTGTTGATGAGGATATCGAGTCCGCCGAAGGCAGCAATCGTGGAGCGGATAGCTTCGCGAATCGCCTCGCGGCTGCGGATGTCGACAACCGTCGAAGCGACGAATTCCTTCTGTGCGATATGTGCGAGCTCATTCGCAACTCGCGAAGCAGCAGCCCCATCGTAATCGGCGATCATCACATGTGCGCCGCGTGCGGCGGCCAGGTGCGCGACTTCGCGGCCAATGCCGCTACCTCCCCCGACAACGAGCGCAATGCGGCGGCTGAGTTCCTTCTCTGGTGGTTGGCGGCGCAGCTTGGCCTCCTCCATCGCCCAGTATTCGATGCGGAAGGCCTCGATTGGCGGGAGCGCAACGTAGTTGCTGAACGTCTTGAAGCTGGCCGGATCCATCCCTTCCCCGCATTGCGGGAGCGTGCCAGAGACTTCGCCTTCTGACAGAAGCGTTGCGCCTTCAATTACGTGAATCGCGTTCGTGTAAAACTCGCCCACGATGCGCGCTTCGGTCTTGTTCTTGCCAAAGCTGAACATACCGAGCCCGGGAATGAGGACGACCGTAGGGCTGGGATCGCGAAGCGCGGGAGAGTCCGGTTTGGCAAAGTAGTGGTAGTAAGTCCAGTACTGCTCGCGATACTCAGTGAGCGACCGACTGATCTGCGCCTTGAGATCGGCGACGCTGCCATTCTTCGGCCACGGCACGAACATGGGGCGGATCTTGGTGCGGATAAAGTGGTCAGGGCAACTCGTACCGAGATAGGCGAGTTCCTCAGCATGCGCGGAGTTCACGAACTGCAACACGTCTGGCGCATCGCTGTAGCTGGCAATCCAACGATGTTGCGTGCTCACGCGCCCGCGCAGATAAGGCAGAATCTCCAGCGCCACAGATTGCCGATCGGCGTGAGAAGGAACGGACTCTCCACCAAAACGGCCGGCACCCTTGAGTTCGCCGTGGCGCGCAATAAACTGGCCGATCTGGTCGATCACGGTCAGGGTGCTCAGGTAGCATTCTCGCTGCGTCTGGCCCCACGTGAAGAGTCCATGGCCGCCGAGAAGGATGCCGTCGCAACCGGGATTATCTTCTACCGCTTTGCGCATCATCAGGCCAAGTTCAAATCCCGGCCGCTGCCATGGAATCCAGATGAGCGAATGGTTGAACTCGCGATTAAATTCCTCCATCTTGGCTTTTCCGTTGGCAGACGCGGCCAGCGCGATACCCCAATCGGGATGCAGGTGGTCCACGTGCGGGAAGGGAAGAAACCCATGCAGCGGCGTGTCAATTGACGCAGCAACAGGGTTGTTGCGGAAGGTGCACAGCGGATACATCGCCACCATGTCGTCTTCTGTGTCGACACCCTTGTAGCTTCGCTCGAGCGCGAGCAGTTTCTCCTGATAGAGCGTGGCAAAGCCGGTGCGTTTGATGCTGCCGAGATCGCCGCCGGAGCCTTTGACCCAGATCACCTCGGCGGATTCTCCAGACAACGGATCGATCTCGACGACCTTGGAACTGGTATTGCCACCGGCGAAGTTGGTGATGCGCAAGTCCGAGCCGAGCAGGTTGGAGCGATAGCGTAGAAGCTCCGGCTCATCAAGCGTGGCAGCGACAGCGGGATCCCAGCGGTCTTCGAGAAATCGGAGAGTTGTGTTGGCAAGAGTTGCCTGCGTCATAGTGCACCACCAAGCTGGAAAATGATCGAACTCCAGAGTTCGATTCTACCGCTGAAGAGCCCCATCAGGCGTAGCTGCTGACGGCCAATTGCCGGCTGGCTCGCTCACGCGTGATCCGCTCAATATACCCGCTCTCGCGGAGTGCCGCCAGCGGATCGACTGCCAGGCCCCGGGCCTCACGCCAGGCGGCTGTCAGCGGGCGGACATCGCGCCAGAATGCACCCCGGAAAAGCTCCTCCGCGGCCACCAGATCGCAGGATTGTTGGAGATCGGCAAGCTTTGCGCGATCGATCAGCGCAGCCTTGAGCCACAACTCCTGTGCCGTGACAACGGTTTGGATCATAGCCTCGATCTTGCCCTTGAGGTTATGGCTCTGATCGATCATAAAAGGCACTGCGTGCAGCGGATCTTCGGAGGGGCTTGAGTCCGACTGCTGGCAGATCTCATGAAAAATCCTGAAAATCTGGTAAGGATCGATCGAGCCAAGCGTGAGATCGTCGTCCGCGTAGCGCCTGTCGTTGAAGTGGAATCCTCCCAGAAGGTCCAGGTGCAGGAGCCACGCAACAATCTGTTCGATGTTCTGCGAGAGATAGTGATGGCCCGTATCCACAAGGACAAAGGCCTGAGGGCCAGCCTCGCGGCACAAGTGGGCCGACATGCCCCAGTCGGCAATGTCGGTATGGTAAAAAGCCGGTTCAAAGGGCTTGTACTCGATGAGAAGACGCTGATCGGGTCCAAGGTGCTGATGCGCGGTGCAGAGCGCCGATTGCAGCCACTTTATCCGGTTGCGCATCGATTGCGTGCCAGGATAATTTGAGCCGTCGGCGATCCAGGGAGAAACGTCGCGGGTGTGAAGGCGTTTGCCGATCTCAATCGAATCGAGCACATGCTGAAGCGCGCGCTCGCGAATTTCTTCATCCGGGTTGCAAAGCGAGCCGTACTTGTATTCCTGATTCTGAAAAAGATTCGGATTGATCGAACCCGAGCGGATTCCCGTACTGCGCTCGAGCGCCTGAACCTCCGAAACATCCGCCAGCCCGTGCGGAAGGTCCCACATAACGTGCAGAGCCAACGTTGGCGTTGCGCCGGTTAGGCGATGTACCTCGGCAGCGTCGCTGAATTTCTCTCCGAGTGTGGATGCAGCCGCCGCTTGAACAAATTTGCCAAAGCGCGTGCCCGTATTCGCGAATCCCCACGAGGGGATTTCAATTTTAAAACTGTCGAGAATCTGTGCGGCTTGATCGAAGAGCGCGGATTCGGATGGATTCATGACTGGCTTCCTGCCTTTGCTCTGCAAGTGTAGCGCCGGAATCGGCTCGCCGGCTGCTCAGTTGTCGTCGCGAATGATGATCACGCTCAGGAAACGTGGTCCGTGTACGCCTTTTATGCGGGTCATCTCGATATCTGCAGTTGCACTGGGGCCGGAAATATACGTTGCGAGGCGAGGCGGTTGCGGACACCGGGCAAAGTATTCAGGCAGCGTCTCGACGATCTGCGTGGCACGCAGAATGCAGAGGTGAAAATCCGGCAGCAGCGTTAGAACACGCCGGCCCTCAGTGGGCGAATGATGCAGAACGATGGTGCCGGAATCCGCTACACCTGCAAATGCGGCAGTGACAACGCTGTCGCAGTGCTCAATCCCGTCGTGGCTCAGCGCATGGTCTATCTTCCACGCGAAGGCAGGTGCGAGCCACTCTGCTGAAAGGCCAGGCGGCGCGACAAATGTATGGCGACCGCTGGATTGGAGCTGATTTGCGATGATTGCCGGAAGTTCGGCAATCGAAGATTCGACGACCTCGGCACCGTACTCGCGCAGCCGTTCGGTCATCAGATGAAGACGGCTGGCGTCATCGAGCGACCCCGCATGAGTATAGCTGCGATCCAAATCCGAATAGGAATTCGAATCGTTGCCAGTAGCCGCGCGGATGCGGTCAAGGATTGCCTGGCGCGAAGAGGTTGCCATCAGCGGCCCTCCTTGCCTGGACTTGCATCGTGGGTGGCCCACCAATCGCGGAAGGTTTCTTCGGGCAGTGCGCGGAGATCGCGCGACATTGTCCACCGTCCACCGAGGCCTGGGAGGCGGCGAATCCATCCGTCTTTGCCGGTAAAAAGGCGCAGGCCAATGCGGCCAAACCGCTGCGCCAGACGGAAACGCCCCTCGCTGGCAAAGGCGAAGTTCGCAGCTTTCATGCCTAAGTACATGGGATCGAACCATCGCGAAGGCTGCGCACGCTCCTGATTGACGACCTGTGCACGCAACTCAATCAAAACCTCGGGGATGTTGATCTTGACCGGGCATACCTCATAGCACGCGGCGCAAAGTGACGACGCATAAGGCAGCGATTGCGCGTGTTGCATGTGCTCAAGCTGCGGCGTCAGGATGGCGCCGATCGGTCCGGCATAGGGCGAACCGTATGCGTGTCCGCCGGTTTGGCGGTAGACGGGACAGGTGTTCATGCAAGCGCCACAGCGGATGCATTGCAGGGTCTGTCGTTCGACTTTGCGCTTGAGAATATCGGACCGGCCATTGTCGAGCAGCACGACGTGAAAACGCTCCGGGCCATCACCGGCAGTGACCCCAGACCAGAGCGATGTATACGGATTCATCCGCTCGCCCGTTGCCGAACGAGCAAGAACTTGCAGCATGACTTCAAGATCAGCGAATCGAGGCAGCACCTTCTCAATGCCGGCGAGCGTAATTAGCGTGCGAGGAAGCGTGAGGCACATTCGGCCGTTGCCTTCCGATTCAACGATCGCCACCGAGCCAGTTTCAGCAATCAGGAAATTGGCGCCGCTGATTGCCGTCGGCACGCTCAGGAATTTCTTGCGCAGATATGCGCGAGCCGCGGCAGTCAATGCCTCGGGATCGTCCGATAGTTCCGGCAGACCCATCCGCTGCGCGAAGATTTCGCGGACCTGACGACGGTTGACGTGCAGCGCGGGAACCACAATGTGCGAAGGCTCGTCATCGCCGAGTTGCAGGATGAGCTCGGCAAGGTCGGTTTCAATTGCCGCGATGCCAGCCGACTCCAGCGAGGGGTTGAGCTGGATCTCAGCCGAGGTCATGGTCTTGATCTTGATGACCTCGGTCGCATTCTCCTCACGCAGAATACGCAAAATGATTGCGCGTGCTTCTGCCGCATCGCGAGCCCAGTGGACGGTGCCGCCCGACGCTGTGCAGTTGGTTTCGAACTGCTCAAGATAAGTACCGAGATTCGCCAGCACATGAGCGCGAATGGCGGCTGCGGACGTGCGCAATTCCTGCCAATCTCTCTTCTCCGCAACCAGATTGTTGCGCTTGGCCTGAATCACGTCGGTTGCGTGAGCAACATTTTTGCGCAGTTGCGTGTTCTTTAGAATCGTGAAGGCCGCCGTCGGAAATGGCGGCGCAATCCGAGGATCCATCACCGGGGAGGGGACATGCGAGGTCGGCTGGACGGGCGTGCTCATGCGGTTGTCCTGTGCGGATGTTCCGCGGTGCTGGCAAGGATGCCGGCCAAATGAATGGTCTGCAGGCTCTTCTTCTGCCGATGCAATGCTCCACCGAGGTGCATCAGGCAGCTGTTGTCGAGTGCGGTGCAATACTCTGCGTCCGTTGCGAGCACGTCGATGAGCTTGGCATCGAGCATAGCCGTGGAGACCTCGGCGTTCTTCACGGAAAATGTTCCGCCGAATCCGCAGCAGCGCTCCAAGTTTGCAAGTGGAACGAGTTCCAGTCCGCGAACCTTGCCTAACAACCGAAATGGCCGGTCACCCACGTGCAGGCCGCGAAGGCCGTGGCAGCTTGCGTGATACGTCACGCGATGCGGGAAATATGCGCCCACGTCTTCAGTGCCGAGCTTGTCCGTGAGGAATTCACTCAACTCGTATACGCGTGGCAGCAGCGCGGCAAATTGCTTCCGAAGTTCCTCATTGCCCAACTCCTCGAACAGGCCGGCATACTGGTCGCGAATCATGGCGACGCAAGAGGAAGAGGGAATCACAACACATTTGGCATCGCGATAAAGCTGCACAAAGCGCTTGGCCTGCGAATAGGCCTCGGCGCGAAATCCGGTGTTGGCGTGCATCTGTCCGCAGCAGGTCTGCGCAGGCAGGAAATCGAGATCGACACCAAGCCGCTCAAGCAGCCGCACCACGGCCCGTCCTGTTTCAGGAAAGAGCGTGTCGTTGTAGCAGGTGATGAAGAGCGATGCGCGCATCCGCGAGACCTATCGAGCAAGCAAGTGGTGAAAGAAGATGATATTTCGCGGGGAGAAGCTTGTCGAATAATGCAACGCAGAAAGGGGAAAGCAGGAAAAAAGCGGGAGAGAATGCGATCCTCCCCCATTTTTCAAGGGATGCCCGGGGAAGCCTATTTTGATAGCTGATCGAGCGCCAGGTTGAGTTCAAGAACGTTCACGCGAGGCTCGCCGAGCACGCCGAAGGTGCGTCCGGCCGTCTGCTGTTCAATTGCCTGGCGAACCTGATCTTCGCTGAGACCGCGCGCCCTGGCAACGCGCTGCGCCTGGAAGAATGCGTTGTCCGGCGTTATGTCCGGATCGAGGCCCGAGCCTGAGGTCGTAACCGCATCGATGGGAACGGGGTGGCCCGGATTCTCCGCCGCCAATTTGTCGATGTCGCCTTGAATGCGCTGCACGAGCTTTGTATTCGACTGGGCAAGGTTCGATCCGCCCGAGGAAGTAGCGTCATATCCGTTGCCTGCAGCCGATGGGCGTGGATGGAAGTAGCGGTCCGATGTGAAGCTCTGCGCAAGCAGTTCGGAGCCGACGACCTGACCATTCTTCAGGATCAGGCTGCCTGCCGCCTTATGCGGAAATAGGGCGCCGGCGATCCCCGTTACAACCAGCGGATATCCGATTCCGAATATCAGTGTGGTCAGCAGGGTGAACAAGATTGAGGTGCGCCAGACCGAGTGCGTGACCACTGCGGAGTGACCTGGCCCGTTTGAAGTGAATGTGGTGGTTGCGTTCATAACTGTTATCCCCTATGCCAGGTGCATGGCTACGAGCAGCATGTCGATGGCCTTGATGCCGATGAACGGAATAATGACGCCGCCGACACCGTAAATGAGCAGGTTGCGCCGCAGCAGTGCCTCGGCGGGTTTGGGTTCGTATTTCACGCCGCGCAGCGCGAGCGGAATTAGCGCAACGATGATGATGGCGTTGAAGACGACAGCGGAAAGAATCGCCGATTGCGGCGAATGCAGGTGCATCACGTTGAGCGCATTCAGCACCGGGAAGGCGACTGAGAACATTGCGGGAATGATGGCGAAGTACTTGGCCACATCGTTGGCAATCGAAAACGTGGTCAGAGCGCCGCGCGTCATCAGCAGTTGTTTGCCGATCTCGACAATCTCGATGAGCTTCGTCGGATTGGAGTCGAGGTCGACCATATTGCCGGCTTCCTTGGCTGCCTGCGTACCGGAGTTCATGGCTACGCCCACGTCGGCCTGCGCCAGTGCGGGCGCGTCGTTGGTGCCATCGCCGGTCATGGCGACAAGCTTGCCCTTGCCCTGCTCCTTTTTGATCAGGTCCATCTTGTCTTTGGGCTTTGCCTCGGCGAGAAAGTCGTCGACACCAGCCTCCCGAGCGATCACCGCTGCGGTCAGTGGATTGTCGCCCGTGATCATGATGGTGCGAATGCCCATGGCGCGCAGGCGTGCGAGCCGCTCTTTCAGTCCGCCTTTTACGATGTCCTTGAGGTAAATGACGCCCAGCGCCGACGAATTCTCTGCCACAACCAGCGGCGTACCGCCCGCGCGCGCAATGTCCTCAACGGCGTCGCGAACCTTCTTTGGCAGCGACGACCCTTGATCCTCGAGGAATCGCGCGATCGCGTCAGCCGAGCCTTTGCGGATGCGCATGCCGGGCAGATTCACTCCGCTCATACGCGTCTGGGCTGAGAAGGGAACAAACTCCGCGTGAATACCACCCAGATCCCGGCCGCGCAGGTTGTACTTCTCCTTCGCCAGCACGACAATTGACCGACCCTCTGGAGTTTCGTCAGACAACGACGCGAGCTGTGCTGCATCGGCCAATCGCTCCGCCGTCACATCGGGCGCCGGGATGAATTCCGTTGCCTGGCGATTGCCCAGCGTGATGGTCCCGGTCTTGTCCAGCAGAAGCGTGTTCACGTCCCCTGCCGCCTCAACCGCGCGCCCGCTCATGGCCAGCACGTTGTATTGCACTAGGCGATCCATCCCGGCAATGCCGATCGCCGAAAGCAGCCCGCCGATGGTCGTCGGAATGAGGCAAACCAGCAGCGACACCAGCACGAACACCGTCTGCGGCGCCTTCGAATAGATGGCAAACGGCTGAAGCGTGACGACGGCCAATAGGAAGACAATCGTCAACCCTGAAAGCAGAATCGAAAGCGCAATCTCGTTCGGCGTCTTTTGCCGTGTTGCGCCTTCCACGAGGGCAATCATGCGATCAAGAAACGTCTCGCCGGGGTTCGATGTAATGCGAATCTTCACCCAGTCCGACAACACCTTGGTTCCGCCGGTCACGGCGGAACGGTCTCCACCGGCCTCGCGGATCACGGGAGCAGACTCGCCTGTAATGGCGGACTCATCGACGGAGGCAACGCCCTCGATCACCTCACCGTCGCCTGCAATGTAGTGCCCGGCAGCAACGTAGATGACGTCGCCCGCGCGGAGGAGGCCGCTGGCAACTTGCTCAAGCGAGCCGGAAGCGTTATACCGCTGCGCGATGGTCTCACCCTTTGCCCTGCGTAGGGTGTCTGCTTGCGCCTTGCCACGACCTTCGGCCATCGCCTCGGCGAAGTTGGCAAACAGCACGGTGAACCAGAGCCAGAGGGTGATCTGGAGATTGAAACCGAATGCGACGCGATGGTGGATGGTGTTATCGATCAGCAGTGCCGTAGTAAGCACACTGCCAACCTCGACAACAAACATCACGGGGTTCTTGATCATCCAGCGCGGATCGAGCTTGCGAAATGAATCGATAAGAGCCTGGCGGATGATCGTGGTGTTCCAGAGGCTCTTTTGCTCCACAACGCCGGGCGTGGATTTCTTTCTGCGATGCTCGTGGTGTTCCGGTGGCAGCGCAGACGGTGTACCGGAATCGGAAAGAGGAGCGACCATCGCCGAATCTGAATGAGCTTCAGCCTGCGCGGGAGAATTGAATTTGCCGTAAGAACTCATGTCAGGTCTCCTCAAAAGAGCTGTCCGGATTTCAGCTGAAGATGTTCAAGAATCGGTCCCAGGCTCAGGGCCGGGAAGAAAGTGAGCGCGCCCAGAATCAGCACGACGCCCACGAGTAATACGCTGAACAACGGCGTGTTCACTGGGAAGGTGCCGGGGGAAGGCGGAACACTCTTTTTCTGCGCCAGATTGCCCGCGAGGGCAAGAACGGGCAGCATCATCAGGAAGCGGCCGATCAGCATGTCGGCGCCCATCGTGACGTTGTACCACCAGTTCGGTCCAAGACCGGCGAATGCGGATCCATTGTTTCCGGCGCCAGATGTGAATGCGTAGAGCACCTCGCTGAGACCGTGCGGACCGGCATTCGTCGTGGTCCCCAGGCCTACAGTGGGCATCAGTACAAAGATGGCGGTAAGCGAAAGGATGACCAGCGGGAAGATGAGCACGTAGAGCATCGACATCTTCACGTCATACGACTCGATCTTCTTGCCAAGATATTCCGGCGTGCGTCCCACCATCAAGCCGGCGATGAATACGGCCTGGACCACGAAGATCAGCATGCCGTAAAGACCGGCACCCACCCCGCCGAAGATCACTTCGCCGAGCATGATGTTGGTGAGCGGAACAAGGCCGCCGAGCGGTGTGAAGCTGTCGTGCATGCCGTTCACTGCGCCGCAGCTGGCGTCAGTCGTAACGGTGCCAAACAGTGCGGTCTCCGCAATGCCGTTGCGGACTTCCTTGCCTTCCATGTTGCCGCCAGGAGCGGTCGCCGTCGCCGTTTGTGCCGCGCCATGGATCAGCGGATGCGGATGCGCTTCAGCCCAGTAGAGCGTGACGAATCCAGCGGCAAACAACACGTACATGGCTGCAAAGACGGCCCAGCCATGCCCCGGCGAACCGGTCATCCGCCCCAACGTGTATGTGAGGCCCGCGGGAATGATGAAGATAGAGAGGATTTGCAGGAAGTTGGAGAATGGCGTGGGGTTCTCAAATGGATGAGCGCTGTTGGCGTTGAAGAATCCGCCGCCATTGGTCCCCAGCATCTTGATGGCTTCCTGGGATGCAACCGGTCCTTGTCCGATGGTCTGGGTCTGCCCCTCGAGGGTGTGTGCAACCGTGTAGGCATGCAGATTCTGGGGGACGCCCTGTGCCACGAGCAGTAACGCGTAGATGAGAGAGCCGGGAAGCAGGATATAGAGCAGAGTGCGCGTTGTATCAACCCAGAAATTGCCGATGGTCGCGCAGGACGTGCGCTTGATCGCGCGCACCAGGGCGATGGCCACGACGATACCGACGGCGGCAGAGAAGAAGTTATGCGTCGCCAGACCGGCCATCTCCGTGAGATAACTCATCGTCGCTTCCGGCGTGTAGAACTGCCAGTTGGTATTCGTGGTGAAGCTGGCCGCTGTGTTCCACGCAAGATCGGCGCCTACCCCCGCGAGGTGTTGCGGATTCCATGGCAGCACGGCTTGCGCGCGTTCGATGATGTACGTCAGCACCATGGTCACGGCGGAGAAGCCCAACATGGCAAACGCGTACTGCCGCCAATTCATCTCGTGGTCGGCTTGCACTCCGCAGAGCTTGTAAATGAGGCGCTCGATGGGGCGCAGAATTGGATCGAGCCAGGTCTTTTGCCCTTCCAGCACGCGCGCCAGGTAAATGCCGACCGGACGCACCGTGAGGAGCAGGACAATCGAAAATGCGGCGAATTGCAACCATCCATTGGCAGACATGTCAGAATTTCTCCGGATATAGCAGCGTGGCGGCGAGGTAAATCAGCGTCAGGACCGAAAGCAGCAGAGCGACGACTGTAACGAGATCCATGGCTTACCTCAGCTTCTGACAGGCCTTGACGTAGAGAAAGGCCACGGCGAAGAAAACGGTGGTGAAGAAGAGCATGGTGAGATCTTGCATGCGAGAACCCTCAATTCAGAACGGCACGGCACCGATTAAGGTCGTGTCATTCCAAAATCGATTTTGCGGGGCAGCGCATTTTTCCGGCGGAAGGGAAATCTAAAGAATGTATAAGGACCGCGCCGAATGTGCGTCAGCAAGTTGCTGCTTGTTCAAGCAGGACTCAGTACCTACTCTTCTTTGCCGTTAAAACCTTCCGGAACGAAGCGATAGCCGACCCAAGGTTCCGTCTGGATGAATTGCTTTCCGGTCTCGGCCTCAAGCTTTTTGCGAAGCTGGCCGACAAACACGCGCAGATACTCAGGCTGGTGAGCAGATTGCGCTCCCCACACAGCGGTAAGCAGCGCGCGATGGGTGATCACCTTGCCGGCATGACGCGCAAGGTGCAGCAGGAGTTCAAATTCCTTTGGCGTCAGGTGGATCGGCTTGCCAGCGACCGTGATGCTATGCGCTGCGGCATCGATCACGAATTCGCCTGCAGTAATCGCCGATTCCGTGCGCTCTGGAGCGCGCCGCATGTGGGCGCGAACGCGCGCCTGTAGTTCCTGGATGCTGAAAGGCTTTGTTACGTAGTCGTCGGCGCCCGAGTCGAGCGCTTCAATTTTGGCGCGCTCATGATCGCGCACTGAGAGCACAAGGATCGGTGTATGCGACGTTGCGCGAATAGCGCGACAAACTTCAACGCCGCTCAGCCCCGGCATCATAAGGTCTGTAATGACAAGATCCGGAGGCCACTCCGCAAAGATGCGCAGGCCCTCTTCGGGATCGTTCGCAGTGCGGACATCAAAGGCCTGCGCAGACAAGGCTGCGCGCAGCACGCGCGTGATTTGCGGTTCGTCGTCGATCACTAAAATTCTGCCCGGCATGTTTCGCCTTCTTCCACCGGAAGCTTACATCATCGGGGAGGCCGAGTATCATTCCCGTTGAGACGACCATGGATCTGAAGCCGAAGCCGCACCACTATATCCAGTGGCTGGGCGCCACGCTGGCAGCGGTGTTGACCACCGTGGGCCTGGCGATGACCAGCTCGAGGGAAACCACCGCAGGCATGGTGTTCCTGGTTGTCGTTGTGGTTACAGCAACCCAGGCCGGGCTCGCAATCTCGTTGTATAGCGCCTTGCTTTGCGCCATCTCTTTTGATTATTTCTTTCTGCCTCCAATTCACACTTTTACCCTGGCTGGTCCACAAGAGTGGGTATCGATCATTACGTTTGCCGTGAGTTCGCTGGTCGCCGGACGTGTCGCAGAACGAGCCCGCATTCAAAAGCAGCAGGCCGAACAGCGCCGCGAAGATGTGGAGCGGCTCTACCAGTTGAGCCAGGAGATGATGCTGCACGAAGACTCAGTAGGTTTGATTCGCGACTTGCCGGCGCTGGTGTCGAAAATCTTCGCGCTCGAGGGAGTTGTCCTCTATGTGCGGGATCGCGATCAGTTTGTTTCGACGGTGGCAGAGTTGGCGGAGCTATTCAAAGCAAATCTGCGTGACATCGCCGGCGGGTCGCATATGGCCGGCGCGCAGCAGGATGGGTTTGAGGCACATGCGCTGATGGTGGGTATGCGCGCCGTGGGTGCGCTGGCATGGCGGCCTGCGAACCTGTCGCGCGAAGTTGCAACGGCAGTATCTGCGCAGGTGGGAATCGCCTTGACACGGGCCATTGCCATCGAGGCAACTGCGCGTCTTGAGGCTTCGCGCGAAAGCGATCGACTGCGGACTGCGCTTATCGATTCGCTCACGCACGAATTGCGCACTCCGTTAACCTCGATTCGTGCCGCGGCTACTACACTTACCCAGGATGAAGGACTGGATGAGGCACTGCGTCGCGAACTGGCCACGGTGGTTGACGAGGAATCAGCGTACCTCGATGCCCTGATTGGCGAAGCCGTGGAGATGGCGCAACTCGACGCAAACGTTCTGAAGGCGGAGCTGGCCCCGCGCCATACCCGGACGCTGTTGGAGCACGCGGTGGAGGGATCGCACAAAGCTCTGGGGCGGCACCAAGTCACGTTGATGGTGCAGGAGCCCGATCGTCCGGCTTGGTTCGACGCCAGACTACTCGCCCGTGTTTTTCGCCACCTCATCGAGAACGCTGCTCTCTACTCGCCGCCGGAAAGCCGGATCGTCCTGCGCAGCCGGCGCGTCGAAGGCCGGCTGGAATTTGAAGTGGAAGACAGCGGTCCCGGGATCGACAAAGTCGACCTGCCCCACATCTTCGAAAAGTTCTATCGCGGAAAAAGGGGCGCCAAGCTTAAAAAGGGAACCGGCATGGGGTTGGCAATTGCCCGCGCCATTATGCTCGCCCACGGCGGCGGGATCTCCGTGGAAAGCAATCCCGAGCATGGAAGCACGTTTCGCTTCTGGGTGCCGCTGGTAGAGAAGCAGGAAGCAGAAACGCCCCAATGATCGAGGCGACTCGTGTTCAGGCCGGTTCGCCGCTCCAGTCGCATTCGACATCGCGCTGCTTGTCCGAACTTTCCTTCGCCCACTCCAGCACGCGCGCCACTCGCCAGGCTTCAGTGGGAGTGACGGGTGGGGCAGTTGCATTTCCAAGGAGAACATCGCGAACGCCTGCGTAGAAAAGTCTGTAGTCTCCGGTCGCCGAGGGTTGCGGACGGGTCACCAGGCTTCCGTCGGCATCGACGCTGAGCGTGCCCCATCGATCGTTGGGCTCCTGGCCCCAGTTGGCGTCTTCTATCTTCGTGACTTTGCCAAGCGCGTCTTCCTGCGGATCCAATCCCCACTTCCAGAAATTCCCGCGCGTCCCTCGAAGATGGAACCGCGGCCGGGCAAGCGACGAAAGGCAATTAGCTCCGAGCGTGACTGAAAAGCCGGTGAAATAGTGGAGGCGGATGGTAATCGCGTCATTCGAGCCTTCGCCATCGCGTTCGCGCAGGATTTCCGCACCAACCGCGGCTGGCTGCCCGAAGAGCACAAGTGCCTGATCGACGAGATGCGTTCCCAGATCTAGCAAAATGCCGCCTTCGTCCGTTTCTTCCTTCCATGCTCGGGTGGATTGCCCGGGCCGCCAGCGGTCGAAGTTCGACTCAAAATGAACGAGCCGCCCAAGAGTATGTTCATCCATTAGTTTGCGAATCGTCAGGAAATCGCTGTCAAAGCGCCGGTTATGAAATGGAAATACGTGCAGACCGATGCCCCCCGCCAGCTCGGACAGCTGCGCAATCTCGCCTGGACTGAGCGCCACAGGCTTATCGACGACCACGCT
>CAVTVB010000008.1:0-1242848 GCA_963738035.1 uncultured Acidobacteriaceae bacterium | reverse complement strand
GGACTCGGGGAGAAAGACATGTCCGCTGTTGTGGAAATCGTACGCCGAGCGAGCAAAACTCATCTCAAAGGAACGAACTAGGATGGGTTGATCCGCAGGCCGGCTAAATCGCCGCTCGTGCGACATCTCAATTTAAAGATGAACTCCGTGATTCAGTTCGATTTGCGTACTGACGGCAGGTATCGATAAACGCTGTTATCGGGAGTTTCTCCAATTTCCGGCGCGTTGTCTCGAAGGCGCATTTCTCATTTGTCGAACATCTCAGCCTGACTTTGGCCGCTTCCCGTACAGGACACCATCGTGGAGCGTCTGAAGACGGACGATTCCGAGGCGCCTGTACCGCTCACCGATCTCCTGGCCGATTGCTTGCGCAATTGGCATCGGGAGACGATGTACGGTCGACCCAATGATTGGGTCTTCGCGAGTACGAGAAGTAAGGGGCAGTAAGCCGAGGTCGAGCAGTGTTCTGACTTGGGACCATCTTCGTCCGGCGGCGATTGCTGCCGGGGTGAAGCTCAAGAAGGGGCAACGGTTCGGCTTCCACAACTTCCGGCACGGACTGGCGAGTTGGCTGGTCAATCAAGGAACGGACGTAAAAACGGTTCAAGGACTGCTACGCCACTCGAACGTTTCCACCACGCTCGGGCTGTACGCTCACCGGGTGAATTCGTCGATGATGGCCGCGCAGGACTCGATGATGCGGGCGTTACAGCCCGAATCAAAGACCGTTCAATAGGGTATAGGGGACTTGAAAAACGGAGGCAGGCGACGTTTTGCAGGCGAGAATTGATCTGCCAACCATTTTAGATAGACGTAAGTTATTGAAAATAATGGTAGGCACGACTGGATTCGAACCAGCGACCTCTTCCGTGTCAAGGAAGCGCTCTAACCAACTGAGCTACGCGCCTGCGATGTTACTGCATTAGTCTAACAGGATCAGACCGGCTGGAAAAGCACGGGGTGTTGCATCACCTCATCGATGCTGTACCATCTATTACCGACGCGTAGGCGCCGTCAACTGCAAGGCTTTTCAGTGCTTATCCGGCTCGGGTGCCAATCAGGTCGCGGGCGCAATTGGGCTAAAGCAGCATCGATGACAGAGGTTCCCAACCCGCGACGAAACCCACTGCGCAGCGCGCCGAACCTGCTCACGGTGTTGCGTATATGTCTCGCACCCTTCCTCGTGGCAGCCATTCTCGAGGACCGGTTTGGCCTCGGCTTTCTCCTTTTCATTGCCGCAGGATTGAGTGATGCTCTCGATGGCTTGCTGGCGCGCGTACTCAAACAGCGCACTGTGCTCGGGGAATACCTCGATCCAATCGCCGATAAGCTACTGCTGAGCACCTTGTTCCTGGTTCTGATGTACAAGGGCCTCATGCCGATCACGGTGACGGTATTGGTCTTTGGGCGCGACGTTGGGATTCTGCTTGTGGCTACCGTCCTCTATGTCGTGGCGGGTCGGCGGGAGTTCGGCCCAAGTATCTTCGGCAAAGCGAATACTGTGGCCCAGGTTACTGCTGTGGCGGTTGTTCTTCTACATCAGCTAACGACAGTAAAGTGGGTGGTCATGCTGCGGATGGTGGCGCTGGATGCAACCATAGTGCTTACAGTGGCTTCCGGTCTCCATTACGCATGGATGATTGTGTGGCACCGAAGTAGCGCACAAGGCACCGGAGCGGCCCAGAAGTGATCCGGCTCGCCAAACGATCCACGGCAAAATGCTTAGATGATGAGGTTTAGGTCGGCTTGGCTCGTGGCCGAATCTTCCTTACTCGTCCGCTTTCTCTTCTTCCTTTTCGGCAGATTCCTCAATGGCCATGTCGTGGAATTCTTCGGAATCGAAGACGTCGCCACATTCCAGGCATTCAACATATTCGGCGTCTTCGTGGCGGGAAACAATTCGAACCCTTGGGTGTTTGCAGGCGGTAACCATCGTTTTGATTTGGCTCGTTTTGATGCTCTTGCCGCAGATTGTAGCGACCTTTTGCGCGTTTTAGAACGGCAATTTCGTGAAATCTTTTCGCCCGGGTCCCTCTGCAGGGTCTCAGAAACCGGTTCCAGATGCCGAATGATTGAAAAGCCGACATTATCAGTCGTATACTAAATAAGGACCGAAGAAGTCGCATATTATGCTTAAGCTCACCAAAAAAGCCGACTACGGGTTGATGGCGCTCAAATATCTCGCCGAGCATCCCGACATGGCTGCCTTGAGCGCCAAAGACATCGCCGACGCTTACGGGATCCCGGCTCAATTGCTGGCCAAGATTCTGCAGCAACTCACGAAGGCCGGCATGCTGAAGTCGCACGCCGGAATGAACGGCGGATATGCGCTCTCGAAGCCGGCCTCCTCAATCTCGGCTTTTGAGGTGATTCTGGCGATTGACGGGCCGTTTTTTATTACCTCGTGCACGAAGGGCGCCAAGGGATGTGACCTTACGCCGAGTTGCACGATCAAGGAACCGCTGGCGCGGGTGAACGAAACGATAGCCGGAGTTCTAAAGAGCATCAGTATCCAGGACCTGGCCGAACATGAGCATCCGCCGGGTCACGTGCTTGAACCGAAATTGGTTTCGCTGACGATTTAGCTAACTCTCCGCGCTGAGCGGAGCCGCAAGAATGATGGAGAGGTCGGATGAGTACAGTTACAAGTCACGTTGACGTGCCGGCAGGTGTCACTCTGCCTATCTACATGGACAACCACGCCACGAGCCCGCTCGATCCCCGCGTGCTGGAGGCGATGCTGCCCTATTTCACGGCCAAGTTTGGCAACGCGGCGAGCCGCAACCACTCGTTCGGCTGGGAAGCCGAGCAGGCTGTGGAGACGGCGCGCGAGCAAATCGCGAAGCTGATTGGTGCGACTGCGAAGGAAATCATCTTCACCTCGGGCGCAACCGAGTCGAACAATCTCGCCATCAAGGGCATCGCAGAGATGTATCGCGAGCGCGGCAACCACATCATCACGCAGGTGACAGAGCACAAGGCAGTTCTCGATACGTGCAAGCGCCTTGAAAAGTACGGCTATCGAGTCACCTATTTGCCCGTGAAGGCTGACGGCCTTATTGATATCGAAGATCTGAAGCGCGCCATCGACGACAAGACGATTCTTGTTTCGATCATGGCGGCTAACAATGAGATTGGCGTGCTGCAGCCCATTCGCGAGATCGGCAAGATTTGTCATGAGAAGAACGTTCTATTCCATACCGATGCGGTGCAGGCTGTAGGCAAGGTTCCGGTGAACGTGATCGCCGACAACATCGACGTACTCTCACTTTCGGGCCACAAAATTTACGGACCGAAGGGCGTCGGCGCTCTTTATGTTCGCCGTCGTAATCCGCGCGTTCAGATTGCAGCGCAGATCGATGGTGGCGGCCACGAGCGCGGCATGCGTTCGGGCACGTTGAATGTTCCCGGCATCGTTGGACTCGGCAAAGCATGCGAGATTGCCAATGCCGAGATGGAAAATGAAGCTGCATATTTGCGCGGGCTTCGCGATCGCCTGAACGACAAGCTTCAGTCCGAACTCGATTACATTCACGTGAACGGATCGATGGAGCATCGCCTGCCGGGCAACTTGAATGTGAGCTTTGTGTATGTCGAGGGCGAATCGCTGTTGATGGGAATCAACGACGTTGCCGTATCGAGCGGTTCCGCATGCACGTCGGCGACGCTCGAGCCTTCGTATGTATTGAAGGCGCTTGGCCTCGGGGACGATGTAGCGCACAGTTCCATTCGTTTCGGTTTAGGCCGCTTCAATACGCAGGCTGAAGTGGACTACGTTGCGGCGAAAGTCATCGACATTGTGAAGAAATTGCGTGAACTTTCACCGCTCTACGAGATGGTGAAAGAGGGAATTGATTTAACGAAGATCGAGTGGCAGGCGCACTAGGCATTGGAGTTAAGGCCTGCAACAGTTTGTTGCTAATGGGGTGAAAGAAGCATCGGCGGGCAAGTCTGCCGAATCTAACAGAAAGACGCGGCTTCCCGCGGGAGGAGTTCGAATCATGGCATATAGCGATAAGGTAGTAGATCACTACAACAACCCGCGCAACGTGGGCACGCTCGACAAGAGCTCTGGGGACGTAGGCACAGGTCTAGTTGGCGCTCCCGAGTGCGGCGACGTTATGCGTTTGCAGATCCGCGTGAACCCAGAGACACAGGTTATTGAAGAAGCCAAGTTCAAGACCTTTGGCTGCGGCTCGGCAATTGCCAGCTCTTCATTGGCGACCGAGTGGATCAAGGGTCGCAAGGTCGAGGAGGCTCTCGAGATCAAGAACACTGACATCGTGAAAGAGCTTTCGCTTCCTCCCGTCAAGATTCACTGCTCGGTCCTGGCTGAAGACGCCATTCGCGCAGCTATCGGCGACTGGAAGAAGAAGAACGGTGTCGCAGAAAACGTGGCAGTAGCTGCTGCGGTGAAGTAAGCGCAGTTTCAAGGCAAGAAGGAAACAATGTCGAACTTTGTGTCAATCGAACCGAAGCCGGCGCAGGGAGCGAGCGCTACGCCGGCGCAGCCAGAGAACAAAGCGGCTGCTTCGCAGGGGCTACAGGTCACAGATCGTGCGGTGAAGCGAATTCGCGTGGCAATGGAGAAGGAAGGCGTGTCGCCTACTGAAGGTGGATTGCGCCTTGGCGTGATGGGCGGCGGCTGTTCCGGGCTTTCGTATTCGATCAAGTTCGACACACGCCCCCGCGAACGTGACCGTATTTACGAGTTTGATGGAGTTCGCGTGTTCGTCGATCCCAAGTCGTTCGTCTATTTGCACGGCATGACGCTGGACTATGAAGAGACACTGATGCGGCAGGGCTTCAACTTCATCAATCCTAATTCCTCGCGCTCCTGCGGCTGCGGTTCCTCCTTCTCATAGCCCTCCGCCCAGGAGTCGTTTCATGTTGAAAGTTCTCGATTCTGCAGTACCGGTCGCGTGCTGGTCGTGCGCCGTCGCGCACAACGATGTGACGCTGTTCTGTCCGCATTGCAGCAAGATTCAGCCTCCTCCGGGAGGCGATTATTTTTCTGTCTTTGGACTTGTGCCGCAGCTCAATCTCGATCTGGGCATGCTTGAACACCAGTTTCACAAACTCAGCCGAAAGCTGCATCCCGATCGGTTTGCCCGCGCGCAGGAGAACGAAAAGCAGTGGAGCCTTGCCGACACCGCGTTGCTCAACGATGCCTATCGCACACTGAAGGATCCGATTCGCCGGACTGAATATCTGTTGAAGTTGCACGGTGCCGAAATCGGCGAAGAGCACGCAGGCAAGGATCGCAAGGACCAAAAGGACGTGTCGCGTGTGCCGGCTGACCTGCTCGAGGAAGCATTCGACCTGAACATGCAGCTCGAAGAGATGCGCATGGCGAAGAAGATGGGTGACACCGATCCCGAGTTGCAGTCGAGCCTCGAACAGGCGAAGAAGAAGTTCGACGGCCTGCTCGACGATGTTGACCGCGACCTGCGCGCGCAGTGGCAGGTTTGGGATGCGGGCGATGAAAACGTCCGACAGGAATCGCAGAAGAAGATGGTGGCCTTGCTCGATCGCCGGCGCTATGTTAACAACCTCGTCCGCGACGTAACAGAGACCCTGGGAGCCTAAAAGAGAATCATGGCAGAAGGACGCGTAGTCGGAATCGACCTGGGAACAACGAATTCCCTGGTCGCATATATGGAAGGGGACAAGCCGGTGGTCATTCCCGGGGTCGATGGCTCGAACCTTGTGCCATCAGTGGTGGCGCTCGACCCCATGCCGGCAGACGGCAGCAGGCCTACTGTGACCGTGGGTAATAGCGCGCGCCGCGTGCTCATTGAGACGCCGGAACGCGTCATCTATTCCGTCAAGCGCCTGATGGGCCGCGGGCTCGAAGAAGTGCAAAGCGAACTGAAGCTGTTCCCGTTCCGGCTTGCCGACGATGTTGAGATGGGTGAAGTGCCACGCGTCCAACTCGGCGAGTTGCGTTTCACACCACCAGAGATTTCGGCCTACATTCTGCGCCAGCTCAAGCGCAATGCCGAGCGGTTCTTTGGATCACCGGTTACGCAAGCCGTCATTACTGTGCCTGCATACTTCAATGATGCGCAGCGCCAGGCCACAAAGGACGCGGGGCGCATGGCGGGTCTTGAAGTACTGCGCCTGGTGAATGAGCCGACGGCAGCAGCGCTTGCCTATGGTCTGGATCGCGCCAACGTTGGAACGATTGCGGTCTACGATCTCGGCGGCGGAACTTTTGATATCTCTATACTCAAGCTCAACGATGGAATCTTCGAGGTGCAGTCGACCAACGGCGACACTCACCTCGGGGGCGACGACATCGACAACCTGCTGCTCGCGATTGCGCTCGATGAGATTCACGCGGAGCACGGTGTAGATCTGCGCAAGCATCCAAGCGCGGTGCAGGCTTTGCGAAAAGCGGCCATCGACGCCAAGATTGCGCTGTCGGCTGACGACGTGGCTCGCTTTGATATCGAATTGCCCAATGGCGACCGCTATCAGCGAGAGATTCCTCGCGAGGTTTTCGAGCAGTTGATCGAGCCTGTACTCAACCGCACCGTTGGCCCGTGCAAGCAGGCGCTGGCTGATGCCGGAATCACGCCCGAACAGATTGATGAAGTCGTTATGGTCGGCGGATCGACGCGCATTCCCGCAGTCCGCAAACTGGTTGACGATCTGTTCCATCTCGCGGTGCGAGGCAAGAAGCCGCATATTGGGTTGAATCCCGATGAAGTAGTTGCGCTGGGTGCGGCGGTGCAGGCAGACATTCTCGCCGGCGCATCGAAGACTACCGAAGAAATGCTGCTGCTGGATGTGACGCCGCTTTCTCTGGGCATTGAAGCATTGGGCGGAACGGTGGCACGTATCATCCAGCGGAACTCCACAATTCCCGCGTCGGCAACGGAGCACTTCACGACTGGCGTCGACGGGCAGACGAATGTTGCGATTCATGTGGTGCAGGGTGAGCGCGAACTCGCCGCCGATTGCCGTTCGCTGGCTCGGTTTGATCTCAAGGGAATTCCGCCGATGAGCGCGGGCTTGCCGCGCATCGAAGTCAAATTCCTGATAGATGCCGATGGAATTCTGCAAGTCTCTGCCCGCGAGCAGCGCAGCGGGCAGGCGGCACAGATTGAAGTGAAGCCGACGTATGGATTGACCGATGAACAGGTTGAAAGCATGATCCTCGACTCGTTCGATCATGCAGAAGAGGATTTCGCCAAGCGCCTGCTGATTGAAGCGCGCAACGAGGCGGATACTATTCTCGCGGCTGTCGAACGGGCTCCTGAAAATCCAGCGTGGAAGCAATTACGCGGTGAAGAGCAGGCGTCGATCATGGCTGCGCAGAATAGACTGCAGAGCGTGAAACAGGGAGATGATCTGACCTCCATTCGCGAAGCAACGACAGCACTCGATCTGGCCACTCGACGTTTTGCGGAACTGATGATGGACTCTGCAGTAACAGCGGCGATCCGCGGTAAGACGATGGATGCCGCCGATGAGGAACTGGGCGAGGAAGTAACCGCCCCGCATCCGATGGCGCGAGCCGAGTTCAAATGAGTGCGATCCGGATGCAGAGATTTGAGGATAGTTTATGAGCGAAGCAAACACGAAGAACATACCGCCCGACAAGCTGGTCCGTGTCACCTTCATGCCTGAAGGCAAGACCGTCGAATTTGAATTCGGCACCATGCCATACGATCATCACGGCAAGCCGATGTCGTTCCTCGACGTCGCCGAGAACTTCGGCATCTTTCTGGATCACGCCTGCGGTGGCGTCTGCGCATGCACGACCTGCCACTTGTGGATCAAGGATCAGGAAGGCATCAGCCCGGCCGACGACGACGAACTCGATCGAATGGACATGGCCGCGGATCAGCAGTTGAATTCGCGCCTGGGCTGCCAGGCCGTCATCACCAAGCCGGGCAACTACGTTGTCGAGATCCCCAAGTGGAATCGCAACTACACGTCAGAAGGCAAGCCGCTGGCGATGGCCGAAGGCAAATAGAGCAGCGAACCCTGGCGCCCCATCCCTTCACGTCCCTTGTGAAAAGTTGGGTTAGCACTCTCTATGTTCTTTCAATTTCAAGGAGCAAACGATGCCGCGCGAGATTCACTGGACCGACTCTGAAGAGATCGGCATTCAATTGCAGGAGAAGTTCCCCGACGTCGATCCGCTTACGGTGCGCTTCACCGACTTGCATAAGTACGTGACTGAACTCGAAGGCTTCGCCGACGACCCGGCGAAGTCAAACGAGTCGCGCCTTGAGGCTATACAGATGGCCTGGCACGAGGAGTTTGAAGACGCGAAGGGGTGAGCCCTTACCCGACGTATCGATTTCCCCGGGGTGTACCCACGGTTGCTCTGTGGCCAAGTTACTGCGGCTCAATAAGTTGCACTGGGGAGGAGAAAAGTTAGCTCGAAGGGGAAGTTGATCGCAACGTTGGGACTAAAACTGCGAGTTGTGTTCCAAGCCGAACGATCCCTCAAAGTGCTGAAATTCTTTTTCCCGTCCCGGGATCAGATAAACGCTGACAACATCGAACCGCACCGGCGGCGCAGTCTGCTGGGGAAGCTGGCGTACATATCTGCGGGCGAGCCGCCGCAGTACATTGCGCTTGTGCTCATCGACGGCCGTTTCGGCGGGAGTCATATCGTGGGCTGATCGCGTCTTCACCTCGATGAAGCAAAGCATCGGTCCATCCCAGGCAATCAGGTCCACATCGCCGGGTACATCGCCTGAAGACCAGCGGCGCGCGACGATGGTGTAGCCTTTGCGCCGGAGATGGAAGAGTGCCGCATCTTCGCCTTCGATGCCGACTGCGAGATGCGCAGGGAGGCTTCCGCTGCGGCCGCGCTTGTGTGCGAAGCGATGCAGGCCGTTGAGCGCGCGCTCGAGCCACGCAACGCGCATCAGGCTAATGGATTCCATGCAGATTATTTTGCGCTGCGATGTCGAAGGAGCGCAAATCGCGCAGAAGAAAAACGCCGCACTGATGTGCGGCGTTTCTTGTTTGATTCGTCCCGGATCTACGCAGATGTGACTGCGAGTTCGCCTGCGTGCGCGTGCTCTTTTTCAACCTGCGTCAAACAATCTTCAAGAATATCGAGCGCGACGGTGGCCTCTTCTTCAGTGACCACCAGCGGCGGGCATAGGCGAATCGAGGTCTCGCCGCAACCGAGGATCATCAGGCCCTTTTCGAACGCCAGGGCTTCGACGCGATTGCGAAGAGCAGGTGCGGGCTCGCGTGTCGCTTTGTCTTTCACCAGCTCGACGCCGATCATCAGGCCGCGTCCTCGGACGTCGCCGACGAGGGCATGGGTCTTCTTCCATCCGTGCAGGCGCTCGAGGATTTTAGCGCCGACTTTTGCGGCGTTGTCGATTGCTTCGCGTTGGAGGATGTCGATGGTAGCCAGTGCGGCTGCGATCGAAACCGGATTGCCGCCGAAGGTGGAGGCGTGCGAACCGGGTACCCAGTCCATAATTTCCGCGCGGCTCATGCATACGCCGAGCGGCATGCCGCTGGCGATGCCTTTGGCCATGCAGACAATGTCGGGCTGTACGCCGGAGTGCTCGATGGCCCACCACTTTCCGGTGCGACCTGCGCCGGATTGTACTTCGTCGGCGACTAGCAGGATGCCGTGGCGATCGCAGATTTCGCGGAGTTCGCGGAGGAAGTTGTCGGGTGCGACGACGTATCCGCCTTCGCCCTGGATAGGCTCGACGAAGATCGCCGCCACCTCTTCAGGAGGGACGATGGTCTTGAAGATTTTCTCTTCGATGTAGCGCGCGCAGCCGAGGCTGAATTCCTCTTCTTCCTGCGGGCCGCCTGTGCATCCGCGATACGCATATGGATAGCGTACGTGCGTTACGCCGGGAACGAGCGGAGCAAAGCGGCGCTTTTGCTGGGGCTTCGAGGCAGTGAGCGAGAGCGCGCCCATGGTGCGACCGTGGAAGGCGCCGAGGAAGGCGATGATATGCTGCCGCCCCGTGTGATAGCGCGCAAGCTTCAGGGCGCATTCAACGGCCTCGGCGCCGGAATTGCCATAGAAGAAGCGATGCGGACCGGGCATCGGCGCAACGGCGGAGAGCTTTTCAGCGAGATCTGTGAGCGGCTCGTTATAGAAGTCGGTGCCCGATATGTGGATGAGCTCTGCGGCCTGCCTCTGGATTGCGGCTACTACCTCGGGATGACAATGGCCGGTAGAAGTCACGGCAATGCCGGCTGCGAAGTCAAGGAATTCGTTGCCGTCCACATCTTCGATGCGCAGGCCGCGACCGCGCTTTGCAACCAGCGGATACGAGCGCGTATAGCTGGGCGAGATGAGGCGATCATCGGCTTCGACGGCAGCTTTGGCCTTGGGGCCTGGAAGCGAACCCAAAAGCTTCGGTCCAAATTTGGCGTGCAGTTCTTGTTTATTCATCTCTAGTCTCCTCGTCGTATTCGTTTGCGGCTCGGGGTGTGACAATGCCGCGGCCCCTGGAAGGGGCGTTTCCGTTTCGCAGACTGTCGAGTCCACGAGTGCAGGCGAGGGCTTCGGCGGTCCTAGACTAATCGCCGCCGAAGAGACTAGGTCGGGTTCGGATGGGCAGAACGCGCAGATGGCGTCGAGGGCAGATGCACCGCGCGCGCTCCCGCGACCAGCATTTTGTCGCTGGTATCGGCTGGATAGCGCTTGAAAGGTGCCTTTCCATCGGAGACCCCACTGGTCGCAGCATAGCACGCGGTTGTGACGACTTTCCATCGGTTTCGGCGCGTATCGGGCTCGCAGGGCCGGACCTGGTGCCGGAAACGCCGGTCAATCAAGGTATAAACGTACCATCAGCATCCAAATCACCTGGTGGCTTCTGTAAGGCGAACGGACGGATGACAAAACTGAGCTTGGCGAATTGGCTGCTTGCCGATCAAAAACAGCCCCAGGGCGCGCATGGGTCTTCCGAACCAGTCCATCCATGGTGGAGCGTGATGTGCCTGACAGGCGTGGATTACTTTTCCACGTTGGGCTATCAGCCGGGAATCGCGTTCCTCGCTGCCGGCGTGCTTTCTCCGTTTGCCACGCTCGTGCTTGTGCTGATTACCCTGTTCGCGGCCCTTCCTCTCTACAAACGGGTGGCGCAGGCGAGCCCAAACGGGCAGGGCAGTATCGCTATGCTGGAACGGCTGTTTCCGGAGTGGGGCGGCAAGATTTTCGTTCTGGCATTGCTTGGATTCGCGACTACGGATTTTGTAATCACGATGACGCTGTCGGCAGCGGATGCGGCGGCGCACTTTGTTCACAATCCCTTCGCACCGCGATGGCTTGCCAGCCAGATGGCAGTGACGCTGGTCCTGCTTGCGATCCTGGGGGCGGTCTTTCTGAAGGGCTTCAAGGAGGCGATTGAGATTGCGGTCGTTCTGGTGGCGGCCTACCTCGTGTTGAATGCGGTCGTCACGGCACGCGCGGTGGAGGAGATATTCCGTCGTCCTGAACTCATCGTGCATTGGAAGGCTGGGGTGTTTGCGCAGCATCCCCATTGGCTCGGGATCGTTGGCATATGCCTGCTTCTTTTTCCGCGCCTCGCACTGGGACTTTCCGGATTTGAAACCGGAGTCGCCGTGATGCCCCTGATCGCCGGCGCGGACCTCGCGGCGCGCATTCGCAACACGCGGAAGTTGCTGACGACCGCGGCGGGAATCATGAGCGTATTTTTGATTGCCACCAGCTTTGTGACGACCGTATTGATTCCCCCGCACGCGTTTGAAGACGGAGGGGAAGCAAACGGCCGTGCCATGGCCTACCTGGCGCATCAGTACTTCGGGAGCATGTTCGGCTCTGCCTACGACATCAGCACGATTTTGATTCTCGGGTTCGCGGGAGCGTCGGCGATGGCGGGGCTTCTGAATCTCATTCCGCGCTACCTTCCGCGCTTCGGAATGGCTCCGGAGTGGGCGCGGGCTTCGAGGCCGCTGGTGCTGGTCTTCATGGGCGTGGCGTTTTATGTCACCTATGGCTTTCACGCCAACGTCGATGCCCAGGGAGGTGCCTATGCCACAGGCGTCCTTGTGCTGATTACGTCCGCAGCTTGTGCCGTCTGGCTTTCGGTCCGGACAGTTCGCGAGCGTCTGACATCTTTGCTGGTCGTGGTGATTTTTGTCTACACGACGGCAGTGAATATCTGGGAGCGCCCTGAAGGTTTAAAGATCTCGTGCATTTTCATCGCATCCATCATGTTTGTTTCGTTTGTCTCGCGTGCGACGCGGTCGACGGAGCTTCGAATTTCCGGCGTCGAATTTTCGAAGGATGCTGAGGAGTTTATCCGTAGCGTCGGCGATCAGCCGATTCGCATCATCGCGCACCGGCCTAAAAACACATCAGCCGAAGCTCTTGACCGGAACGAAGCGTTCGTACGCGAGGTCCAGGGACTGCCCGAACATGCCCCCGTTATTTTTCTCCAAGTAGAGCGCACGGATGCTTCGGAGTTTAATCAGCGGCTTTCGGTGCGGGGTGAGCGGATTGGGCGCCATTGCATACTGCACGCGCGAAGCCCCATGGTGTCGAATTCGATTGCAGCGATGTTGATTCAGATAGGAAAAATGACGGGGCGAGTTCCGCATATCTATTTCAGCTGGAGGGAAGGAAATCCTGTAATCAATATTTTTAGATTTCTCTTCCTCGGCGAGGGTGATGCGGCTCCGCTGACACATGAAGTACTGCGGAAGGCCGTGCGGGATATCTCGCGCAGGCCCGTCGTTCATGTGAGTTGAAGAATGGACCAGGTGAGGTCCTTGCAATCTTTTATGACGCGGGCTTTTTGTCGAAGGCTGTTGCCGGAACAAGCTCGGTGAAGAAGTCACCATTCAAAGTGACGGCGGTGCTTTCGAATTCCTTCAGTGCCTGGTTATCGCCGGCCACGGTCATCCAGCATACGGCTGACTTCTTCAGCAGGCTGCATGCGATTTCCAGAGTGTAGGACATTTCCGGATGGCCCTTGGGACTTCCTTTGGCGCGCTCGATCCACATTTTGTGGCTGCCCAAGGAATAAGAGCCGAAGACGGGATCGCCGAAGTCGAAGATTGCTCTTGGGCCTTCCGAGCTTCCTTCAGCGAAGCCGGGCAGATCCTTTTCCGTCATGATCTGTCCAAAGCAATCGAAGGGCAGCGCCATAGCCGCCAGGAAAGATGGTGGTGCGCCGCGGCGGGCACTGATGGGAACCTGAACGCAGGCGATCATTTTCTTCTCGTCGTCTGTTTTCGCGGTCTCCATCTGGCGCTTCTTCACCTCAGGCAAAGTCGATTGAGTCTCAATCTGGTCCCAGCCAGCCGGGACGTGATAGGTGAATCCAAGAAATTCCGTAGAAGGAGCTGGAAGCGCAAGGTCCTGAGCCAGTAATGGCGCGGTCATGAAAATAAATATTGCCAGATAAGAACGGATAATCATTTCGCGGCAAGTCTACCATGCTGGCTGCTGTGTCGCTGTACGACGATGATCACTTCAGCATCAGCACTGAGAGCGCCGAAGCAACACCAAGGAGTGAGAACACCATGCCGAGAAACCAGTACCTGCGATTGCGCGTGAGGAGGGTCACCGAGGTGATGACCAGGCCTATCTCTAGCATTGCCTCGGAGAGATCGAATCGATCGGCGCGCTTCTCGGCGTGCAGTACTTCGGCTTCAAGCGCGGTTGCCTCGTCCATGGATTTCTTGAGGTCGTCGGCCCACTTGATCTGATGATCGGCATACGATTTGGCGATTTTGTTTGCAGCGTCTTTGTCGGCGATTGTGACCACGCTCAACAGGTCGGAGACCAGCGCGGTGTTGTTGGAGCGAATTTTGTGTGCCTGATATTCATTCCACTTGTCGGTCGCCTTGTTTTGCATGAGGACAGCTTCAGTGTGCGTGCGATGTCCGAGCACTGTGGTCACCGCGACGAGCACAGCGAGCAGGCTCATGGTAAAGGCTACCGGCCGCAAGCCGGAGTCGCTTGCCGCGTGCTCAGCGTGTTCTTTCAATTCCTGGGCTTCATTGGCTTCCATGGGGGCGTGGCCTCCTGCGTGTCGAAAGTGTCTGGGCAGCGTCATTTTCGCTTCCAGCGAACGCCGTCTTTCGAGTCTTCGATGAGGATTCCTTTTTCGGTCAGCTCTTTCCTGATCTGATCGGCACGGGCAAAGTCGCGGCGCTTTTTCGCCTGATCTCGCTCGGCCACGAGCGCATTGATGGCTTCGTCGGTGAGCGACCGCTGGGCCAGCAGCTCTGGTGAGACGTCGGCCAGACGGCCTTCCTTTTCGGCCCATTGCACGGCCAGGCGCGTCGGTCCTGCGTCGTGGTCCTCGATCACGGCGAACACTGCATCAAAGCTGGCGAGAACCGCCTCAACTGCTGAGCGATCAGACTGGCAGAACTTGCCCTGATCCATGACCGTATTTGAAAGGCGGATGAGATCGAAGATCGGCGCGCGGGCCTCGGCGGTGTTGAGGTCATTGGCAAGCGCAGCCAGGTAATCCTCATGGGCTTTCTTCGCGGCGGCCTGAATCTCAGGATTTTCGCCTGCAGGAAACGCGCTCTTTACAAGACGGCTGTTAAAGGTACGTAATCGGTCGATCGCTGCCGTGGCTTCGATGAGACCATCGAAGGTGAAATTGAGCTGATGCCGATAGGGAACTGAAATCAGAGCCAGACGGATCGCCGAGGCCTTGTAGCCCTTCAACAGCAGGTCGCGGAGCGTGTAGAAGTTTCCTTCGCTCTTCGACATCTTGCGCCCGTCAACCAGCAGAAACCGGACGTGCATCCAGTGATGCGCGAGCGGCTTGTGGGTGACGCTTTCGCTCTGCGCGATCTCATTTTCGTGGTGCGGAAACATCAGGTCTTCGCCGCCGGCGTGAAGGTCGAAGCTGTCGCCCAGGTACTCCATCGACATGGCGGAGCACTCGATATGCCATCCGGGACGGCCGCGCCCGATCGACGTTTCCCAGGATGTTTCGCCGGGTTTCGCAGCCTTCCAAAGCGCGAAGTCACGCGCTGAGTCTTTCTCGTATTCGTCTACATCTACGCGGGCGCCGTCTTCCATCCCGCTCAAGTCCTTCTTGCTCAGCTTGCCATATTCGGGAAACGATCTGAGGCGGAAGTACCATGAACCGTCGTCGGTCTTGTAAGCGGCACCAGCGGCGGACAGCTTCTCGATGAGGTTGACCATGCGGTCGATGTTCTCGGTGGCTCGGGCAATAATCTCTGGGCGCTGGACGCCGAGGGCGTCAAGGTCTTCGAAAAATGCATCGACGTATTTCGGGGTGTATTCGCCAATCGGGATGCCTGCCGCCGCAGAGTTGCGAATGATCTTGTCGTCCACGTCGGTGATGTTCATAACGTGGCGAATCGGCATTCCCGACAACTTGAGGAACCGGCGGAGAACGTCGATGACGAGGAAGGTTCTGAAGTTGCCGATGTGGCCGTAGTCGTAGACGGTGGGCCCGCACGCGTACATGCGAAGCTCTTTCCCATCGATCGGGGCGAGCTCATCGACTTGTCCTGAAAGAGTATTGAAGAGGCGTACAGGCATGGGTATCGCAGGCAGGGGACTCATTTTTCGGGTCAGAATCGCGGCAACTTGGTCTTTCCGATTGTAGCAGTGGGGATTACGGGTGGGATTCAGGTTACCTTTGTGGTCGAAAATGTGACCTTGACTTCGTCGTATGCTTGATTCAAGGGCGACGGTTGGGCGTCAGCTGACAGATGGAAGATTACGTCTTATCTTTACTTTGCGACCCGGATACGCGCTATGCCCTGGAGATGGCTGGCCATAACCTGCGCAATACAGCGACTGGCCGGATCTATCCGATTCGCGATGGTATTCCATTATTTGTAAGCACAGTGACCGGTTCAAATCTGAAATACCAGACGCTCTACGATCGCATCGCACCGGGCTACGATCTGGCTGAGAGACTGTATCACTGGTTTACACGCAAGCCGAATTATCGGCTCGACTTCATCGGCGAACTTGAGTTGAAGCCAAATGCCCGCGTGCTGGAGACCTCAGTAGGGACGGGTGCGAATCTGCGTTTTCTGCCCCGCGACATAGATTTCTACGGCGTCGATATTTCGTGGGGAATGCTGAAAAAGTGCCAGCGCAACCTGCTGAAATGGCGGCGGCAGGCTCATCTGTTTCAGGCAGAGGCCGAGCGGCTTCCATTCAAGGTGGAAGCTTTCGACTGTGTCTTTCATGTCGGCGGTATCAATTTCTTTACAGACAAGGTACGCGCCATCAAGGAGATGATCTGGGTGGCGAAATCCGGCACCAAGATTGTGATTGTGGACGAGACTGAACGGACCATCCGCGAAAACTATCAGCGCACGCCGGTCATCGGAAAGAGCTACGAGCCCGGAACGCGAAAAAGTGCAATGTCCTATTGCTCTCGTTCCGCCTGAAATGAAGGACATAACCGCCCGTGAGATCTGCGGCGGAAAGCTCTACTGCCTCACGTTCCGGAAACCGTAATCCGCGTCTAAGCCCAGACCAGAAACCCGAAGCTTGGCCATTCCTGTGAGCCTTACACTCGTGACACCTCGTAAGCGCGCTTGCCCTAATTACGAATCTCGCTAGCCCTCAACGTCCGCAACGTAAAGCATACCCAGATCGCGCAGACTTTGACCCGAGTTGTTTTTGAGAAGCTCTGCGACATTTTCGGCCATTCCCCTGCTTGAAGCGAAGAATCGAAAGGTCACGACTTCTTTGCCGAACATGCAGGTCAGGTCGACGCGACTGCCTACGATCCTGTCGACTCTCCTCAAGGTCACCGATTCGGGGGAGCTCGCAAAGGCCGCTTTGCGGGTATCAAATGGTCCAGCGCCTCCTTGAGGCGGCCAGCCGGACAAATTCGTTAACTGCTGCATCCATTCGCTCCTACAGAGTTGATGGTACGCCACCGTGCGTCGATTTCGAACGGATGGTCATCTCGCTGAACATTACCGGCTGGCAGGCATTCGGTCTGAAATGCCGGTAATGTGCCGACTGAGGCTGCGGGCGACTAAACTCCAGGTATGCCGCCGACACCAACGATGCAAATGAGATATGACGAGAACAGCATTCCCGTCTCTGCGAAGTGTTCTATGTGTGGGAAGCAGATGCCGCAAGGCGAACCGCGCTTAACGAACCCAATCGAGAATGTTGCCTGGTTTACGGCTCAGTTCGATCTCCATCTGTTGCAGAATCATCCGCCCGATCCACGGAAAGCTCTCCATGCCGGCAACAAGAAAAATGTGAACCCGATTTGAGGGCGGATGAGCCTGATCGATCAAGTCTATGAGCGGAGCGCTGGATCTAATCGAGATATAAAGGTAACGCAGATCCTTCGCTGCGCCGAGGATGACACCTCATTTGGCAAGCCAAGGTGGGTCTATATAGCCGAAGTTCCGCATTGTGGGCAAATAGGAAGTGAATCATTTTGGAATTAGCCCCGTGGGCCGGTTGATCCGTCCCAATCGGAATGCTCCCTCCAGGTCCTGGGCAGTCTGGAGACTGCCCAGCGATCCCTCGCCCCCCATGGCATTTCTATAATTTTGTTATGTATTGACACAAGATTCGCAGATTTGCGGATGGCAGTCGTTGCTCAAGCGCAAATAACTACTATTGCGAAGGCAATCAACCGTATACGGTCGCGGAAGTTGTTCATGGCAAAGACCGTGAAGGGACTCTCAAGTTCCACTAAGCTTGCATTTTTTATTTGGAATCCATCAGGAGTTCCGGTCTCAGCAAGAGGAGCTTGCCTCTCCCCTTTTTCAAAATGCCTTCGCGTTGCCACTCACTTAAAGTGCGGCTGATCGTGAATGGTGTTACATTCGCACCGGCGGCCAAGTCTTCATTCCCAATCCTAATCTCGACGCCATCCTGGCAATCGTTGCCGATTCCGCATGCGAGGCTGAGCAAGAGGTTTGCGATGCGGCCCCGGGCGTCGTCTGACATTAAAGAGATTCTTGCTGTGATTGCCCATGCAATATGCTCGGTGACCGCAATGGAAAGGGCGTTGTCCAACAATATGGGAAAGCGAGACACGAACTCCCGTATGGTCTTTTTATCCCACGCCAGCACACAACTACCTGAGTCCACTTCTGTGTTTGCAAGGTAAGGGTGGGGCGCAGCCAAAAGCGTGACGCCACCGAAGAACTGCCCGGCGGTCAGCCAGTGCAGAATGATCTTCCTGCCGTCGGGCGTGAGTACGAATTGCCTCCCCTGACCTTTGGTGAGAAGGAACATTCGCTCTGCGGCGTCATCTCGCTGAACGATCACAGCAGATCGGGACAAATGCCGATGGCTCGCCGCAGACATGATGGATCCGAGTTCGGCCGGCGTCAATCCGCAGAACAGTCGTGGCCTAAGCCGGCCGGGGAGACGAACAACCCGCTTGCCTTCGACGGATGTGCACACACAATTCACAAGAGGCCTTCGAGACCGCCATTCACCGGGAGAGGATGACGTTACAAGTCGATCGAACGCCAACGCCTGCGTGATGGACGGATGCATTATTCCTCTCCTGTGAGCTGAGCAGCTTAGTAAGAGTTAAGGATGGTTGACGACAACATAAGTCGTACTGCCGTTGTAGAACTGGGGTTGATAGTAGGTGCAAATTCGCCGCGGACTCTGACCCTTGGAACATCGCCGCTAATGCACCGTGCAGCCGAGGATATGAAGGGGACCGATGAGAGGCAACTGGCAAAATGAACAGGTGTTGTATTGGGGGCGCCGGTCTGAAATCAGACCAGTCTTTTAATCCGATTTTGCGTCATATCTTGTATCAGCCCAGCGCCAGCGATGGATCTGCCGAAAGTTCCATCGGGGCAAATTCGCCAGCCACAAACCGGGGCCACGCTGCCGCGGCAATCATCGCTGCATTGTCTGTGGAGAGCGCCAGGGTTGGGAAAGCGATCTGTATTCCCTGACACATCGCTTCCGCGGTAAAACGCTGGCGCAACTCCCGATTTGCAGCCACTCCGCC
Organism: uncultured Acidobacteriaceae bacterium; assembly: GCA_963738035.1. Classification (GTDB taxonomy): domain Bacteria; phylum Acidobacteriota; class Terriglobia; order Terriglobales; family Acidobacteriaceae; genus Telmatobacter. The sequence continues at coordinate 1,223,904 of CAVTVB010000008.1, read as the reverse complement.
GGTCACCAGGATGCGTTCCGCATCGAGCGATTCGGCTGCGGCGAAGGTCTTCTTCATCAGGTCGCCGACTACGGCATGCTGAAAGCTGGCAATCAAGTCCAGCGTAGATTGCGGACACAAAGAGAGAGCCTCGTCCTTTGTTTCTGGGAGGCGGGCAGCAGCCAGCATGCGCGGGATGCGGGCGGCAGCCTCTGCGCGGAGTGAATGCAGCTCGACGTACCGGAGCACGGCAGTCTTGATGCCCGAAAACGAGAAGAGGAAACGCGGATCGAGAGTTGCGATTGGCGCGGTTTTAGCTGCCTTGGTTCGGGGTGGTTTGCCGCCCAGGTGGGCCTTTGATTTGATTTGGGCGAAGGCGAATGGAACGGCATGCGGATCGCCGAAGCGGGCGAGCGCATCGATCCATGGGCCGCCGGGATAACCGAGGCCTAGCAACTTTGCGACTTTGTCGTAGGCTTCGCCCGCCGCATCGTCGAGGGTGCGTCCAATGAGCGAATAGTGCCACGATCCGTCACGCGGCTGGGCTAGATAAAGATGCGTGTGGCCGCCGGAGACGACGAGGGCCAGGGCTTGCGAGTCTGGCAAATCGGGCGACGCTTCGCCATCGGGCTTTGAGGAAAGTGCCTGACGCTCCTTCAGCAGCACTGCATGAATGTGGCCCTCAAGGTGGTTCACGGCGATCAGAGGCAATCCTTGCGCGAATGCCAGCGCCTTGGCATAAGTGATGCCGACGAGCAAAGCTCCTGCGAGGCCTGGGCCGGAGGTGACGGCGATAGCGTCGAGATCGGCAAGCGTGACTCCCGCCTCGGCGAGCGCGGCGCGCACCACGGGCACGATCGCGCGGAGATGTTCGCGGCTGGCGAGCTCCGGTACTACTCCGCCATAGCGAAGGTGGGTTGCAATCTGCGAGGCGACGACAGAGGACAGGGTTCGTGCGCCACGCTCAACGACAGCGGCTGCAGTCTCGTCGCAGGACGATTCGATACCGAGGATGAGGCCGCCGGACATACTTCAAGTTTAACGGGCTCGAAACTGGCGCCTGAGACGGACTATGCTCGAATGAAGCGATGTTGCCCGATTCACCTCAATTCGACGCCGCTCTTGGGATTTTGAAGACGCTGCGTGCGGCGGGCTATGAAGCGTATCTCGCGGGCGGGTGCGTGCGCGATCTGCTGTTGGGACGTGTGCCTGAGGATTTTGATATCGCCACTTCGGCGACGCCGGACGTGGTGCTGGAGATGTTTCCGCGCACCTTTGCCGTGGGAGCGCATTTCGGCGTGGTACTGGTTGCTTCTGGCCTCGGCGCCGAATGCGAAGGCGGAGCGGTTGAGGAACGATGCGTGACGGAGGTCGCGACTTTCCGGTCTGACGGCGTTTATTCTGACGGGCGCCATCCCGATGAGGTTCGCTATACAGAGACTGCTGAAGAAGACGTTCAGAGACGGGACTTCACGATCAATGGGTTGTTGCTCGATCCACTGCGTGGAGGCAGACCTCTGGACGAGATACTCGCGGATGCCAAAAGCCTTCGCACGGCCGTTATCGACCATGTTGGAGGACTGGAAGATCTTGATGCTGGCGTCATCCGCGCCATTGGTTTGCCCGAGAAACGATTCGAAGAAGATCAACTCCGCCTTCTGCGCGCTGTTCGCTTTGCCGCGCGGTTTGGATTTGAAATCGAGATGGCTACGCTGGCCGCGATGCGCAAACTTGCCGCGCGCATTCTTGCTGTTAGCCGCGAACGCATCCGTGAAGAACTGACGAAGATGCTGACCGAGGGCCATGCTCGGCGCGCGTTCGAACTGCTGGATGAAACCGATCTGCTGGTGCAGGTGCTTCCTGAAATCTCACGGATGAAGGGCGTCGCGCAACCTCCGCAATTTCACCCCGAAGGCGACGTTTGGATCCATACGCTCATGCTTCTCGAGCAACTGGAACCCGGCTGCGCCATGACGCTGGCATGGGGAGCGCTGCTGCACGATGTCGGCAAACCGGCGACATTTCGCGAAGCGCCTGATCGCATCCGTTTCGATGGCCACGTGGAAGTGGGGGTCGCCATTGGCGCGGAGATCTGCCGGCGTTTTCGCTTCTCCAACGACGAGACGCACCAGATTCTTGCACTGATCGAAAATCACATGCGCTTCGCAGATGCGCCGCGCATGAAGGCTTCTACTCTGAAGCGATTCTTCCGTCTTGAGGGTTTCCCGGAGCATCTAGCGCTGCATCGTATGGACTGCATGGCGGCGCACCGCAATCTCGAAATCTGGAACTTTGTGCATGAGCGTTATGAGGCGATGCCAGAAGAAGCGATGCGCCCCAAGCCTCTGCTGACCGGGCGCGAGTTGATCGTCGCGGGTTATGAGCCGGGACCGGCGTTCAAGGAGATGTTGCAGACCGTGGAAGAAGCGCAACTTGAAGGCACGATTGCAACCCCTGAAGATGCGATGGATTTGGTCCGGGAGAAATTCGGCTCGCCTCAAGCAGGCTAACGAACCCGATGAAAGGTGCGAGTCCAGCGTGTATCGGTGAAGAAGCGGAAGGCCACATGTGCGAACCAGGAAAACTGGTTAGCTAGTCCTTTTTTGTACTGCTGATCTTCAGGAGTCTTGAACGACCAGTAGTTAAAGAGCGGCCTCCCCATGATGTTTTCCCGCGGCACAAATCCCCAGAAGCGCGAGTCCAAGCTGGCGTGGCGTTGATCGCCCATCATGAAGTATTTGCCCGGCGGCACGAAGAGGTCGCCATTTTCGAGATGACTGGGCAGTTCGACGACCCAGGGAGTGAGGGCTCCGTGCGAATCGTCAACGGTGGGCACCACTGACGGAAAATCATCGATGTAAGAGCGCTCGCTGGGCGGCGTGACCTGCGTATCCCGTCCCTCGGCCGGCATGGGCTGTGCGATGCCATTGATGAACACCGTTCCATCGTGCAGATGAATATGGTCGCCCGGCACTCCGATCAGGCGCTTTACCAGGATCAGATAGACGGGCTTGCCTTCGGCGTCGGGTTCCGGCTGGGGCAATGGGCGGATGAAGACGACGATGTCGCCGCGGTGCGGTTCGCGATAATGCACGAGCGGCATCCAGCGCGTTGCAGGGCTGAAGGTGATGCGGTCGACGAGCAGGTGGTCGCCGATGAGCAAGGTTTTCTCCATGGAGCCGGAGGGAATGACCATGTTCTGACAGAGGAATGTCAGGACGAAGAGGCCAATCACGAGGACGGAGCAGATGCCGGCGAGCGCCTCCAGCGGAGTTTCTTTTGCTTGGACCAGCGCGGGGGCAAGTGGAACTTCAGGCACCGATTCGAGATTGCGCTGCTTTAACATCCATTGCTCCGGTGAATGCTGGCTGACGTTGAAAGAACTGCACTTACTCTATCGCAATCTGCGTGACGAAGCGCACTGCCAGTTGTACCGCCGGATGCGATAAAAAGTGTGTGGTCTCTCTGGCGCTTAACAACAATATTGACCACATTCTGATCCCCGGAAGGTGAGACCAACAGTGACCATCGCCCCTGAAATCACCAGCTTTGTTGACTTTCAATCCGCATGGGCCGAGCTGGATTTGCCAGCGCATGTGCGTGAAGTGTTAGCTGCTGCTCCATTGATGCAAGTGCCGGAGAACCGTCCGCAACTTCTTGATTGGGCTCTGGGCCGGCCCACGGGCACGACGGATTGGCGCCTCGGCAATCGCGAGGATCACGGAGTCTACGAGGCGATCTTTCATGTACCGGGCAGGCCCAACGGCCAGGGCCGCATCGTGGAGGCCGTCGTGACGAAAGCGCGCAACGGACTGGCCATCAACTTTCCAGATCCTGCGATGCGGCGGCGCGATCCCGATGCGATGGTGATCGGCGACGCGCTGCCCACTGACAAGCCAACTTACGAGCAGCGCTTTGGCGAAGCGTTCGACAACACGCGGCAGCAGACACTCGACTGGCTCAAGACGCAGGAACTGGTGGCGATGCCATTTTATGCGGGCGCTGATGCGCTTCGTTATGGATCGCTGCTCATTGTCCCGCGTCAGGCGGCTTTTTTCGCTGCGGCGCTGGCTGATTTGCAGGGGATGATTCCGCGCAGCCAGGTGCCTGCTGATTTCAAGATTACCGGCGGAATCCTTTTCGTAGCGCCGCCATTTCGTCACACGCATTTCGGTGGACGTCAGGTGGTGGTACACGATCGTTCTGCAACGCATCAGGAGGTCTTTGCATACAACCTCTATCCGGGGCCGAGCGCCAAGAAGGGTGTCTACTCAATGCTGCTGGACATTGGCGAGCGCGAAGGCTGGACGACGAATCATTGCGCAGCCGTTGCGGTTGTGACGCCGTATGAAAACCAGTTGATCCTGATGCACGAGGGGGCAAGCGGCGGCGGCAAAAGCGAGATGACGGAGCATATCCATCGCATGGAAGATGGGCGCTTGCTGATCGGTCGCAACATCATCACCAAAGAGGAGCGCACGCTGAATCTTCCTGAGGCATGCCATCTGCGTCCGATTGCCGACGACATGGCGTGCGCGCATCCCAGCTATCAGCGACAGCATGGGCGCCTGACGATTGCCGATGCCGAGAATGCATGGTTCGTTCGGGTTGACCACATCCACAGCTATGGCACGGCTCCGAATCTCGAGCGGCTCTGCATCGATCCGCCGGAGCCGCTTATTTTTCTGAATCACTACATCGTGCCGGGCGGCACATGCCTGACGTGGGAACACGTTGAAGATGCGCCCGGCAAGCTGTGCCCTAATCCGCGTGTGATTCTGCCGCGTCGCATGCTTGAAGATATTGCAGGCGGTCCACGTGCCGTGGATGTGCGCAGCTTTGGCGTTCGCTGCCCCGCGACGCATCGGGACAGCCAGCTCTATGGAATTCTGGCGATGCTTCATGTGCTGAGCCCCGCGCTGGCGTGGCTGTGGCGGCTGGTTGCACCGCGCGGCCACGGCAACCCCAGCATCCAGGCGCAGAAGTCGAAGGAGATGCAATCGGAAGGCGTGGGATCGTATTGGGCATTCGCTACGGGCCGTCGTGTTGACCAGGCAAATCTGCTCTTGCGTCAAATCGTCGACACACCGGAAACGCGCTACGTACTTATTCCCAACCAGCACATCGGGGCGTGGAGGGTTGGATTCATGGCCGAGTGGATTGCGCGGGAATACCTGGCGCGTCGTGGCAGCGCGAAGTTCGGCCGCGAACAGGTGGATGAAGCTACGTTTCCTTTGCTTGGATACATTCCGAAACAGCTCAAAATCGAAGGCTCGATGATTCCGCGTGTCTTCCTGCGGGTTGAAGAACAGCTTCAGGGTGGAATGGATGTTTATGAAGAGGGCGCACGTCAGTGGCGCGACTTCTTTGCCAGCGAGTTGAGACAGTTTCTGGTGCCGGACATGGAGCCGCTTGGTCAGCGAATCATCGAGGCCTGTCTCGATGGGGCGCATCAGGAAGACTATCGCAAGCTGATTCCGCACCCGATGTTTCGCGATGACGAGACATAATTGCAATCCGGACGAAGTGTGAACGCGAGCCAATCCTCAGGCTGCGGCAAACGCCTGAGGTCAGCATCGCTGGACTCCAGAAACGATTCAAACAGGACCTTGTAGAGACCGCGTCTGCCTGCGATTCGGTTGTGGCGTGCGCGAAGAAACTCAAAGCGAAAAGAGGAAGCCGGCTCCAGTTCCGCGATAAAGGCCGGTGTGAAAAAGCGGTGAGCGCGCGCCACGGCCATCAAAATGAGCGATCGCCAGCTCATGCGCAGCAGCCGCTTGAGTGCAGGCTCGCCATGCGGCAACATTTCAATCCGATCGGCGACACGTTCGCTGTAGGCCAGAAGTTGGCGCACGAGATTGTCTAACGGAAGCCCGGCAAGGACAGAACGCGAAAACAAGGTGGCTACTCCGTGTTTAAGGTCGTCTTCGACATCCTGTAAGTCGTCGCCAAACTGCAGAAGCACCCCCCACTCAAAGGCGAATCGTGCTTCTTCATCGGTGAGAGATCCGTGCGCCAGGCACGCGTCCGCGAGTACTGATGTGCCGCCCTTGCCGCAGCTCAAACGAAGCAATTCGGACTCATCTGCGGATCGGCGACCTTTGAGTTGCGCCATGCTGTTTTCCTGGGCCTGGTGGATCGCAAGCAGACATTCATACACACGCGGAAAGTGCTGCCGTGGAAATTGCTCTTCAATGAGCCGCACCATGGCCCACACGGCGGCCTGATGGGGATCGCGTGGTGCGAGATGCAGACCGCACAGGCGATCGCGAAAGCGGGCGCTGAATGCGAGCTTTCGTTCCGTGGAGATTTTCTCGGAGTCGAGAAAGTTGTCGCTGTAGGGATACAGAAGGCTGTAACCGACGATAGCGGGAGTCATCTGCATGGGGTCGCCGAGTAGTGGCTGAATTCCGCATACGGTCCATGCATTGCGGCAGGCCTGAGTGGTATCGACAAGGGAAAGATCTGGATCGAAGCGCTTCGCCCACTGCGCAAACTGGGTGCCGATGGGGAGAAAGCCGTCGGTGAGCAGGCGCACCGCTTCGTCCTCAAGCCCCAGGGCGATGGAAGCAAAGCGCGGAAAGATTGCGACAATCCGGCGCTGGGCGGCAGTTCTCTCGGTGCGGCCGCGGCGAACCTGCTTTGCCTCATGCTCAACGGTCTGCAGGGCCTCATCGTAGGCTTCTTCTCGTCTCGACTGTTCCTTGCGAGTCAGCTGAGGACCGTCTTTGACCGTTTTGCCGGCGCAGGAAACCCACTGTTCGATGGTCGCAGTGACCTCGGATTCGACCCACGCCGAGGTGTAGTGACAGTCCATGCCATCAGAGACTACGGATTGGGGGTCCAAACGGTTCCAGTTACCGAGGTTAGACGGGCTGGCGGTTTCGTGGCATATTGGCTGTTATGCACGTCAGCCGCAAGACAAACACGGAATTGGCATTGGTCGACAGCAGTATCTGGGTATCGGTGTTGCTCCTGTGCGCAGCTATTCCGGTGGTCTACACATCGATTGCACATGGCAGACAGAGCGGACTTTGGGTCACAGGCTTTTTCGCGCTTTGCGCCTTTCTGTTCTGGCGCAAGGAAGTGGTCGTATTCGATGCGGCAACTCAGCGCGCGACGTGGTGGCGCCGTCGCGCATTCAAGGCGGCGAACGGGATGGTTCCATTCAGCGAAATTACAGGCATCGGCATGGAGGCCAGTGCAGCGGGTGAGCATGGAACGCTGACCTATCGCTTGACGATTCTCACTCCTGACAAGCCAGTGCCGATGTCGGATGTGTACGCCGGCGATCGCGCGCATTACGAAGCGCTGAAGTCGGAGATTTCGGAATTCCTCCATGTCGAAAACGTGTCTGGTGCCCGTGTCGATGACAACTCGATCCAATCGTTGCTGAAACAGGGGCGGAAAGTGGATGCGGTTGAGCTTTTGCGCAACAGCGAAAAGATTGACCTCACGGAGGCGGTAGACCGCGTGAACAAGATCGAGGAAGAGATGAAGGCGAACTAGATCCGCAGAAATTGCCCGACAATTCAACACATTCCTCGGGCGTGGATGACTCGGCGACAATGAGAGAGTGCCGGGCGAGATCCGCAAATTCGATGTAGTTGTGCTGGGCGCGGGGGCGGCCGGACTGATGTGTGCTGCGGTTGCGGGGCGGCGTGGCCGTCGCGTGTTGCTGCTGGAGCATAATGCGCAGCCGGGACGAAAGATTCTCATCTCCGGTGGCGGGCGTTGCAACTTCACCAACATTCATTGCACGCCAGCCAACTTCATCTCGGAGAATCCGCACTTCGCGAAGTCGGCGCTGGCGCTTTATCAGCCGCGTCACTTTCTTGAGCTCGTGGAGCGATACGGGATCAAGTGGCACGAGAAGACGCTGGGGCAGTTGTTTTGCGATCACTCGGCGCGGCAGATCGTTGACATGCTGCTCACGGAGTGCGAGCGGGGACGCGTTGACATTCGAATGAATGCGCGCGACGTTGCGGTCGAGGCTGCAGGGGGAGAATTTCGCGTGGTGTGCTCTGTCGGGGAGTTCACAGCAGGCGCGCTTGTGGTTGCTACTGGGGGATTGTCGATCCCGAAGATGGGCGCGACTGGGCTGGTGTACGAGGTGGCGCGGCAATTTGGATTGAAGTTGATTCAAACCCGGCCCGCGCTGGTGCCGTTGTTGCTCGGGGGAGCTGAGAAGGGCTGGACAGAGCTGGCCGGAGTATCCGCTGACGTGACGGTGCAGGCAGGGCGAGGGCCGAAGTTTCGCGAAAAGCTGCTGGTGACGCATCGCGGGTTGAGCGGGCCGGCAGTGCTACAGGCTTCGTCGTACTGGCGTAGCGGCGAAACCATTCATGTCGACTTTGCGCCCGAAATGAATGGAAAAACTAAATTGCTTGCATCGATGCTTGAGCATGGAGGCCGACGCGATGCGCTGCAGTTCAAACAGGCGCTACGCGATGTGCTGCCGCAGAGGCTTGCTGCGCATCTCGCTGAAGGTGGCGCCCCGCAAGGGTGGTCGAATGCGTCACTCGAGGCTGCGGAGCAGAGGTTCCGCCGCTGGGAGTTTCAGCCTGCAGGGACAGAGGGATTCGAGAAGGCGGAGGTGACGGCGGGCGGCGTGGACACAGATGGACTGGACTCGAAGACGATGGAGGCGCGCACCGTGCCGGGCCTTTATTTCATAGGTGAAGGCGTTGATGTAACCGGCCATCTGGGTGGGTTCAACTTCCAGTGGGCCTGGGCGTCGGCGATGGCTGCAGCATCCAGCCTATAGCTACCAGCGTCTAAGGTCCCTTCATGGTTCGGCGGCTCGAAACTGTCACAACTGACAGTAGCCGCAATGGGCGCACAGGACCTAATTTGAATTGACTCCGCAACTGATCTGAAGTAGAGGATCTTGCTTCCGGCACGGTAGGGAGCGGTGGAATGGGGCTGGAAATCAGAACCTCATGTCGGGCCGCAAGGCGTTGACCATCGCTGCTGTGTTGTGGTTGAAGAGGTACCTTGATCCGTTCAGAAGGCAAACGCAATGGTTAATTTTTTCTTCAGGCTCCCGCTGGTTGTTTCCGGGTTGGTGATCGTCGCGCTGTTCTGTCTGTTTGCGATAGGCGGGCTCCTGCTGGTGCGCCGCTTCATACTGCCGCGTTTGCACATCAACCATCACGACGCTCACTTTTGCGGGACCATGGTGCACAGCGTGATGGTTTTCTACGGGCTCGCCCTCGCATTGATCGCAGTGAACGTCTTCGAGACCTATGCCGATGTGTCGAAGATCGTTTCACGAGAAGCAACCTCTTCGGCCATGTTGTACCGGGATATCAGTGGTTATCCCGAGCCGATGCGCTCCCGACTACAAGCGGAGTTGCGCGGATACGTTTTTCAAGTCATTCACGGAGCGTGGCCTTTGCAGGCGCGAGGGGAAGTGCCGACTCAGGGAGTCGAGTGGATGAATCGCTTGCAGGGACTGCTGCTCTCATTCGAGCCGGCTACCGAGGGTCAGAAACTCCTCCACGCAGAGACGCTCCGGGCTTATAACAACCTGATCGAGGCGCGCCGTATGCGTGTCGATGCTGTGCTTACCCATTTGCCGGAGCTGATGTGGATTGTGATCATGGCAGGCGCGGTTATCAGCCTGTGCGCTTCCTTCTTTTTCAGTGTCGAAGATGTCCGCTTGCATGCGGTTCTGGTGACACTTCTCGCAACTTTCATAGCGCTGGTTATCTTTTTGACTTTCGCCTTCGATCGACCGTTCATGGGCGATCTAGGAGTAAGCTCAGATCCCTATCAACTCATTTATGACCAGCTTATGAATCCGCAACGGTAGGCTCGGCGGTCGACAGCGCAGGATTATGGGAGAAAGCGGACATAGTGCACATTGCTCGGAATTGGATGCGTATTACCTGGGGAATCGTAGTTCTTTCGGTATGCATTGCCTGCCCCGCCATCGGGCAACAGACTGACATCCAAAAGCTGGTTGCGAGCGGACAGATGGACGGCATGCGCTGGCCGAACTTCACCGACTATCGCATATGGTTGCAGAAATTCTACGAGCCGACAGGGTTCGCTTCGACGTGGAGTGTGGGATCGCAGCCGACACCGGTGGCGCTTTCACTGATTGAGCAGTTTCGCAAAGCCGGCGAAAAAGGGCTCAATCCAGAGGACTACGATGCTTCGCGTTGGGCCGACCGAATTCAGTCGCTGAAAGGGGCAGCGAATGCATCGACCGTGGCTCAGTTTGACGTTGCAATGACTGTATGCACAATGCGTTATGTGTCGGACCTGCGCATCGGGAGAATCAACCCGCAGCATTTCAAGTATGGATTGAGCGTGGAAGGGAAGAAGTATGACTTGGCGCTGTTCCTGCGCGACAAGCTGATCCCTTCGCAAGATGTGAAGGCGACGATCGATGGTATTGAACCACCGTTCCCGGCATATCGCCGGAGTGAGCAGGCTCTGGCGCGCTACACAGAGTTGGCACGAGTGGATGACGGTGAGAAGCTTCCTGCGGTCACCAAAGCAATCGATCCGGGGCAGCCTTACGCGGGAGTGGCGCGGCTCGCCCGGTTTTTGCGTCTCGTAGGCGATCTGCCGGAGGACGCGGCGGGATCGCAGGATGGCGGTGTTTATGGCGGAGCGCTGGTGGATGCGGTCAAGCGCTTCCAGCGCCGTCACGGCCTCGATGAGGACGGCCGCCTGGGGGCAGGAACGATCAAGCAACTCAACGTTCCGCTCGCAGATCGAGTTCGCCAGTTGCAACTGACGCTGGAGCGTTGGCGCTGGTTGCCGGCCGAGTTTTCCGCGCCGCCCATCATCGTGAATATCCCGGATTTCCGGCTGCGCGCGCTCGACGAAGCCAACAATCCTGTACTCGACATGCGCGTGGTCGTGGGCAAAGCGATGCGCACCGAGACTCCCGTCTTTTCGCGTGACATGACGTATGTGGTTCTGCGTCCTTACTGGAATGTTCCGCCCAGCATCCTTCGCAGCGAGATTGTTCCGGCTATTCAGCGCGATCGGGAATACATCGCGAGCAAGAACTACGAAGTGACTACGTTTGACGGCAAAGTTGTGACCTCGGGAACGATCTCAGACGAAGTGCTGCCGCAACTCAAGGCCGGCAAGCTGATGGTGAGGCAGAAGCCGGGACCGACCAATGCGTTGGGGCTTGTCAAACTGATTTTCCCAAACGAGAACAACGTCTATCTGCACAGCACACCTTCTCAGAGCTTGTTCTCGCGGTCGCGCCGCGACTTCAGCCACGGATGCATTCGCGTCGAGAAACCTGCTGAGCTTACCGAGTGGGTTCTGCGCAATAACCCGGGATGGACGCTCGAGAAGGTGCAGCAAGGCATGCAGAGCGGGAAAGACAACGTCACGGTGACTCTCGCGAAGCCCGTGCCGGTCTTCATTGTTTATGGGACTGCGCTGGCCTACGCGAACGGCGAGGTTCATTTCAGCGATGATATTTATGGTTTTGATGCCAAGCTGGCAGCAGCGCTGGCCAAGGGGTATCCGTACCCTTAGCCGGGCGTTCCACTACCAGTAGCGAACGCGTCCGACGTCGACGTGAACGAATTGTGAGCCAGCGTAATAGCCAACTCCGCCGCGATGCAGGGCCATAGCAGCGTCTCTTAACCGCGCCGTGGAAACGCCGGGGATGCGGATATCAATTGCCATCGCTTGCATGTGAAGGCTCTGTCGGGCTACGCCGTGTCCGTGGGTGCGAAGGAATTCATTGCTCCAGGGTGTGCGATAGCCGCAGATCACATCGATCTCGAGATTTGGATTGCCGAGAGAGGCGGTTAGATCGTGCAGAAGGTCGAAGACACGCGGATCGTAGGTGCGAATATCGCCCGTACGGTGATCGCGCAGATAACGGTTCAGGCGTTCGAGCGATTCCTGGTCGTATCCATGACCATCGCGGTAGATGATATCGAGGCGTTCGCCTGTATGCGTATGAAAAAAGTGCAACTCGTAAGGACTTTGCACTGCGGTGCTGGAATCTGTTTCTGCGGCTGCAGAGCGCACAAGTCCGAAGGCGGTGATACACAGAAGCAGCGAGATGCTGCAAAAATTCTTTAGTGCCAATAACAAAAAACAACTCCACACATCCGCACCAGTAAAGCTGGTCGATGCTCAATTTTAGCTAACGATTTATCCCGGATGACTTCGTCGGCGGGTTTTCCGCGACTGGGCTATTGATTGAGACGGATCGTGGGTCGGATTGTGAGCTATCCGGAACCCGGCTCTCAACTCATTTCGGGCTACCTGATGAAGGCGTAACTTCAGGCTTCGCGGGCACTTCGGCGAAGATGGTCTTCCAATCATTCTTCATGCTTACCACGGTCCAGCCATGTGCAGCCGCCTGGTCGAGCCCTTTGTCGAGACGGCCGATGCTGGAATTGCGGTCGTAGGCCCATTCACGGACGGCGTCATCATGGTGGACATACAGGCAAAATGATTTCCCTGGACCTGCGAAAGTCCATTGGAGCATTTCGAGGTCGCCATCGGAGTTTCCGAAGGCTGCGATTGGCCGCTGGGCAATGAACTGATGGATGCCAACGGGCTTACCGGGTCCGTCGTCTACGAACTGGATGGCAGACAATTTCATGAGTACGGGTTTGCCGTCGCGCCATTCAAAGCTAACTTTGCCGGTGCTGCCAACGACTTGCTCCGGAGGTATGCCGTATACGCGCTCGGTGAAGACTCTCATGAAGTCTGCACCTCCGCCGGAGACAATGAAGGTCTTAAAACCGTTTGCGCGCATATAGGTCAACAACTCAAGCATCGGCTGATAGACCATCTCGGTATAGAGCCGCTTGGTTGTGGGATGTCTTGCAGTGGCGAGCCAGTCGCGGACAGTCTGTTCAAATTCGTCGGTGGTCATTCCCGATTGTGCGGGTGTAAGGAGTTGCACTATAGCCGGCTCGCCGCCAGCCAGGACGCCCTTGACGTCTCCCTTCAAGACCGAGGCGAAAGGTTCCTGGGTTTTCCATTCCGGATGCTGCGGCGCAAGCGCCTTGATGCGGTCTATTGCAAAGATGAACTGGAAATACAATGGCTGTTCAGCCCACAGCGTTCCGTCGTTATCGAATACGGCGATGCGATCGGCAGGAGGAACGAAGTTGGGCGAGCCCGGAGTGGTGACCGCTGCCACGAAGTCCATGATGGACTGCTTGGTCTTGCCCTCCTGCCAGGATGGGAGCGGGTCAGCGGCCCGAGCGACAGGGGAAGGGAAAGCCAGGCCGCAAGCGATTGTTACGACGAAGAGGCTTTGCCGGAGCATGGTCATCATGGGTATCTCCTCCGCAGGACGAGGAGATCATAAGTGATGAAGAATTTTGCCGGGACTGGCAAATCTGACAGGGACACGATTGTTGAGGTCCACGGGAATTCGTGGCAATGAACGAAAATTTCTTGTTCTTTACCCATTCGGTGCGGGAGAGGCTGTCGTGGGAGCGGGTGGGGGTGCCTGGGGCCTGGCGGGTGGAGTGAGGACGAATCCATTGCGGACGAGGGCGAAGCCTTCCTGTGGCAATTCGGCCTGAAGAAGCTGGTTCTCGGGTCCGGTGAAGAGGTCGGTGGTGTTCCCGGCGATGGTCGCGATCAGGTGGTGGACGGTGACGGGCTTGCCGTCGAGCGTGCCTTGCTCATCGGGATAGGTTGCGAGTTTGACGGGCTCAATGGTGCCGGCCTGCTTGGGGATGATGGCCCACAGGTCGCGGTTATTGTTGCTGGCAGCAATCGAGAGGAGCGTTTCGAGGGCGCCGGGATCAAAGTCCGGAAGGAAGACGGCGCGGCTATGGGAATCGAGTCGCGTTGTGCTGGCTCGCCCGTTGGCCGAGATGTTCAGCAGGATCTGCGCGGCATCGGGTTTGGCGACAACGTTGACGGCGGAGTTGTTGATGATGGCGCTGACCTGGACGTGCAGGAGGGTGTTGGAAGGAGAAAGGTGCTCAGTCTTTGAAAGCTGGTAGTTCAACCCCTGCATGTCGACGCGGACAATCGAGGTCGAGTCGTAGCCGGTTGGTTTGGATGTGAGAGTGAAGCTGGCGGTGCCGACGGATTTGCCGTTCTGGCTGACGGCAAAGCTGGCCGACTGGGCCTGGGCCGAGGTGGCAAGCAAAACCGAAGCAACAAGTCCCGCGCACGGGATAAGAGCCATAGTGCGAATTCGAGTGTCCATCTTACTGAGAAATTAGACACCAAATTTGGGGAAGGGTTGCGGAACATCAGCTTCCAGCCGCTAGCTTCCAGCTCCGGTCGCAACGTGGGAGCTAGAGGCTAGCGGCCGCTTTTTACTTCTTTGCTTTTTCGAAACGCTTGGCAACTTCGGCCCAGTTGACTACGTTCCACCAGGCGGCCAGGTAGTCGGGGCGCTTGTTCTGGTACTTGAGGTAGTAGGCGTGCTCCCAGACGTCGTTGCCGAGGATCGGATAGATTCCCTGGCTCAGGGGCGAGTCCTGATTGGCGGTGGTCACGACTTTCAGCTTGCCACCCTGGCTCACCAGCCAGCCCCAGCCGGAGCCGAACTGCTTGGCTGTGGTCTCATTGAAAGTCTTCTTGAAGGCTTCAAAATCGCCAAAATCTTTTTTGATCTGATCAGCGAGGGCACCGGTTGGTTCGCCGCCGCCGCCGGATTTTGGCGGGGCCATGATGGTCCAGAACATGGAGTGGTTGGAGTGACCTCCGCCGTTGTTGCGCACCACGGTGCGAATGTCTTCGGGGACGGCGTTTAGGTCGCTGATGAGGTCATCAACCGATTTGGCGGCAAGATTGGGGTGGTTGGCGAGCGCGCCATTCACGTTAGTGATGTAGGTCTGATGGTGCTTGTCGTGATGCAGCTTCATGGTCTCCGCGTCGATGAAAGGCTCGAGAGCGGCGTAGTCGTAAGGAAGCGGTGCAAGTTCGTATGCCATCGGGGAAATCTCCTCAGTTGGGATTGTACTGTTTCAGTGGAGGGTGATCGTACGGGGCTGTGTGAGAGCATTTGGTGCGGTTGACCACAGAGAAGACCCGGACAAATGAAATGATTCCTTCATATCAAAGGGCGGTGCCCCATGGTTGGATGGATGCGGTAAGTCCCCGGCAGGGTTCGAAGTATTCGACGGGAAAACGGAAACCTTGGGGCTATTCAGGACATCCCTAGACATGTCGGACCCCGATATTGAGCCTCCCAACACGAAACGACCGGTGTGAATGCATGAATGATCGACTATCGTATCGCTGGCTCGACCAGCAGGGTGAGGCTTTTGGCGCGCCCGGACTCCTGCCGCGGTGGACCTCCAGCGTAAAGGACGCTATCGGTACAGCCTACTCGGCTTCAAGCCGGGCGTGGTTTACCTGTTCTCACGGCATCCTGAACGAGATTTACCACCCGACAATCGACAGCGCGCAGGTGCGCGATATGGGGTTCCTGATCACGGATGGCGAGACGTTTACGCACGAAGAGAAACGTGACCTGGTATCGACGTTCGAGTACATCCACCCCGAAGCGCTCGGCGTTCGCTATATCAATCGCGACCCCGGCGGACGCTACACGCTGACCAAGGAGATCATCTGCGATCCGCATCATAGCGTGGTCTTGCAACGCGTGCGGCTGGAGGGCCACGAGGACCTGATTCCGCGCCTGAAGGTCTATGCCCTGCTGGCGCCGCATCTTGATGGTGGAGGTGCCGGGAACACGGCCCGTGCGCTGGACATTGCGGGGCAGAAGATGCTGCTTGCGTTCAAAAACCAGTGGTCGCTGGCGATGGGCGCCAGTTGCGGATTCTCACGAGTGAGCTGCGGGTTTGTGGGCTCAAGCGACGGGTGGCACGACCTGCGCGACAACTACGAGATGGATTGGGAATTTGGTTCGGCCACAAACGGCAACATTGCCATGTTTGGCGAACTGAACCTGGGCGCAGCGGGGACAGACGGCGCACGCGAGTTCACGCTGGCTTTCGGTCTTGGCGAAGGGAACCACACGGCGCTGCAGAAGACGGTGAGTGCGCTGGCCACGCCATTCGATCAACATCGCGACCGGTTCATTGTGCAATGGCATCGGCTGGCGAATCCCGAGTGGCTGGCGGCAAAATCGCGCGACGGCGGCAAGCTGATGCGGGCCAGCCACAACGTGCTGCTGGCGCACGAAGACAAGACATTTTCCGGCGCGTTTGTAGCCTCTGCTTCGATTCCGTGGGGGCAGGCGCATGGCGACGATGACCTGGGTGGTTATCACCTGGTGTGGACTCGGGACATGGTGCAGACGGCGACGGCGCTACTGGCCTGCGGTCGTGTCGAGACAGTGCGGCGCGCGCTGGTTTATCTGGCGTGTACGCAAAAGCCAGACGGGGGTTTCGCGCAGAATTTTTGGGTTGATGGGCGGCCTTACTGGTCGGGCGAGCAATTGGACGAGGTGGCCTTCCCCATCATCCTGGCGTGGCGGTTGTGGAAGGCCAACGGTCTGGGCGAGATGGAAATATTTCCATTTATCGAAAGGGCAGCGGGGTTCCTGGTGCAGCATGCGCCCATTACCCATCAGGACCGGTGGGAGGAGAACGCGGGCTATTCACCCTCGACGCTTGCGGCTGTGATCAGTGGTCTGATTTGCGCGGCAGAGATAGCGAGAGCACACGACGCGATGGAGATGGCCGTGTTCCTGGAGGAGTTCGCCGACTGGATCGAACATCATCTGGAGGACTGGACGGTCACCAACAACGGAGTGCTGCTGGCCGAAGTCAAGCGGCACTACATGCGCATCCGTCCGCCGGAGAAAGGGGAAGCGTATGCCTGCGAGGATTGTGGAACCGAGATGATCCACATCAACAACCGGCCGCCCGGCGAGCGCACTGAATTTGAAGCGCGCGAAGTTATCGATGCCGGCTTTCTTGAGCTGGTTCGATATGGCGTGCGATGTGCGGATGATCCCCTGATTATTGACTCGCTGAAGGTGGTGGATGAGGTGCTGAAGACCGATCTGCCTCAGGGGCCGGGATGGCACCGGTATAACTTCGACGGCTATGGCCAGCGATCCGACGGAGGGCCCTTCAAGGGATGGGGGAAGGGGAGGGTGTGGCCTCTGTTCACTGGGGAGCGTGCCCATTATGAGTTGGCCGCGGGCAGGGATCCTGCTTCGCTGATTGAAACGTATGAGCGCTTTGCCACCCTCGGACAGATGATGCCGGAGCAGGTGTGGGACGAGGCAGACCAGCCCGGTCTTGAAAAGGGCAAGCCGGCCGGATCGGCGGTTCCGCTGGTGTGGGCGCACGCCGAATACCTGAAGCTTCTGCGCTCAACGGTAGACGGCAAGGTTTTCGACCGGATCGATAGCGTCTACGAGCGCTACTGCGACCCGACCGGCCAAAAACGGCAGCGTTCGAACCTGGAGTTCTATAGCCGCCGCCGGCCGATTCAGAAAATCACTGCCGGGGACACGCTGCGCATCATCGACGACGCACCATTTGAAGTGATTTGGACGACGGACCAGTGGAAGACCACACAATCGACCATGGGCCGCAGTCTTGGCAGCGCTGGTTACAGTGTGGATCTTTCCACCGGTCCAAACCACGGGAGCGGTGGTCTATCATGGACTTTCCACTGGCCGCAGCAGAATCGCTGGCTCGGTTACAACATCGAAATCAGCATCGAGCCCAGAAATTAAAGATAACTTTCCGCAGCTTTTCGAAAGGAAACGGATAAGGGTCTATGGCAACTCTCGCGGATCTTTCACTCGACGCATTATCGATTGACACATTGAGGCTGCTCTCTGTTGACGAAGTGCAGAAGGCCAATAGCGGGCATCCCGGCGCGCCGCTTGGCTGTGCACCGATTGCTTATCTGCTGTTTCACAAGCTGATGAAGCACAATCCGGCGAACTCAAAGTGGGCGGATCGCGACCGGTTTGTGCTGTCGAACGGCCACGCCTCGGCTCTGCTGTACGCCACGCTTTTTCTCTCCGGATACAAGGTGACGATCGAAGATCTCCAGAGCTTTCGCCAGTGGCATTCCCGCACTCCGGGGCATCCGGAGTTCGGCGACACCGATGGCGTGGAAGTGACGACAGGTCCCCTGGGGCAGGGATTGGCGATGGCTGTTGGTATGGCGATTGCGGAGAAGCATCTCGGCGCGGTTTACAACAAGCCCGGTTTTGAAATCGTGAATCACCACACCTATGTGTTGTGCGGGGATGGCGATTTGATGGAAGGCGTTTCGCATGAGGCCTGCGCGCTGGCGGGCACGCTGGCTCTGGGCAAGCTGATCGTTCTTTATGACGACAACTTGATTTCGCTGGATGGCCCGACGGAACTTAGCTACAACGACGATGTGATGGAGCGTTTTGAAGCGTATCACTGGCACACGCAGCATGTGGCCGACGGCAACGATCTGAAGGCGATTGAAGCCGCCATTGAAGCGGCCAAGGCTGAAACCAGAAGGCCTTCGCTGATTGCTGTTCGCACGGTGATTGGGTACGGCAGCCCGAAAGCCGGCACCAACAAGGTGCACGGTGAAGCGCTGGGGCCGGCGGATACCGCGGCGACCAAGAAGTTCTACGGCTTCCCGGAAGACCAAAGCTTTTATGTCCCGGATGACGCGCTGAAGAACTGGCGCAAGGCCGTCGATCGCGGAGCAACGGCTGAGGCTGAGTGGCAGCATCTCTTCACGCATTATGCGGCTGAATTTCGTGACCTTGCGGTTGAATTCGATCGCACACAAAAGGGTCTGCGCAAAAAAGGTTGGGAGAAGTCGATTCCAACATTCTCGGCGGACAAGAAGCAGGCCACGCGCAACGCAGGCGGGGCGATCATGAATGCGATAGCGGATAGCGTACCGGAATTGTTTGGCGGCGCAGCGGATTTGACTTCGTCGACAAAGACGATTTTCAAGCCGGGCGCAAGTTTCCACGTCGATCCGGCGGGGCGCAATGTTTTCTTTGGGGTTCGCGAGTTTGGCATGTGCGCGGCGGTGAATGGCATGGCTGTTCACGGTGGCTTGGTGCCATTTGGCTCGACCTTCTTCACATTCTCTGATTACTGCAAGCCCGCGCTGCGACTGGCTGCGTTGATGCAGGTTCACTCGATCTTTGTGTTTACGCACGACTCAGTGGGCCTAGGCGAAGACGGGCCGACGCATCAGCCGATCGAGCATTTGATGATGCTGCGCGCAGTGCCGGGTCTGACGGACTTTCGTCCGGCTGACGCAAACGAAACGGCGGCTTGCTGGCGGCTGGCGCTTGATCGCACCACGCCGAGCTTCTTCGCGCTGACGCGGCAGGATCTGCCGGTGATTGATGCATCGAAACACGATGTCTATGGCGGCGTGAGCAAGGGCGCGTATGTTCTGGAAGATGCGGCAAGTGCAAAGGTGATTTTGATCGCGACCGGTTCCGAAGTATCGACTGCTTTGGCTGCGGCGAAGGTGCTGGCGGGCGAAGGAATTGCCGCGCGCGTTGTGAGCATGCCGAGCTGGCGGATTTTCGAAGAGCAATCGGCCGAGTACAAGGCAAGCGTGTTGACGGCGGGAGTGCCGAGGCTGGCAGTGGAAGCTGGCGCAACGCTCGGCTGGTGGAAGTATGTTGGGCTCGACGGCGATGTTGTGGGGATCGATCGCTTCGGCGCGTCGGCTCCTGGGCCAAAGGTCATGGCGGAGTATGGATTCACGCCGGAGAATGTTGCCGCGAGAGCCAAGGCAATTTTGAAGAAGTGAAAGAGCAAGGATTAGGGAACAGGGACTAGGGACTGACAATCAAGTTATCTTTGCCAGCTTTTTCCTCCTTCTTCCACTTCCCTCGTCCCCTTTAGTTGAAGGAGTTTCATGAAGCTGGTTATCGCATCGGATCACGCGGGATTTGAACTGAAGGAAGAAGTGCGCGCCTATCTGACTCGGGCAGGGCACGAGATTCTTGACCTGGGCGCATACAAGGTTGAGCCGGAGGACGACTATCCCGATTTTGCCGAGCGCGTTGGGGATGCACTCATAGCGGGCGAGGCGCCGCGTGGAATTCTGATATGCGGATCTGGTGTGGGCGTGAGCGTGGCAGCCAACAAGATGCCCGGCATTCGTGCGGGAATGTGCCACGATACTTATTCGGCGCATCAGGGCGTGGAACACGACGACATGAACGTGCTGGTGCTAGGCGCCCGGATCGTCGGAACATCCCTTGCTTACGAGCTCGTAGACGCATTCATCAAGGCGAAGTTTATTTCCGGCGAGCCACGGTTTACACGTCGCTTCAAGAAAGTGCTCGCCATTGAAGCGAAGTATCAACGCGGTTGAGTCTAGCTGTAGCCGATCATATTGTGGGCCACTGAATTCTGACCCGTGAACCCCTTTCACTCGAGGCGCCGATGTTCCCCTTCGACGCAATCCTGTTTGATATTGGCGGGGTCCTGCTGACCAACGGCTGGGATCATCGCGAACGCGCGGCGGTTGTTGGGCGGTTCCAACTCGATGCGGTGACGTTTGAAGAGCATCACGCCAAGGCTTTCGAGGCATGGGAGCGCGGGGAGATCGCGCTCGATGAATATCTGGATGCAGTTGTGTTTTATGAGCCGCGCACTTTTACACGCGAAGAATTCTTTGCTGCCATGTGCGAGCAGTCGAAAGAATTGCCCGATGGCGCAATGTGCATCCTCAAGGAACTCGCGGCATCAGATAAGTGCATGATCGGCTCACTTAACAACGAGGCCCGCGATACACATGCGTTTCGAGTTGAGAAGTTTGGTCTTCGACAGTATCTAAAGTTTACGTTCACTTCATGCTATATGGGCATTCGCAAGCCGGATCCGAGCATCTACCAGCGGGTGATGGGTATTCTGGGCAAACCCGCACCACGCACCTTGTTTATTGATGATCGTCTCGAAAATGTGGCGGCTGCGGCGGCGGTGGGGATGAAAGCGATCCAGTTCACAGGCGAGGGGCAACTGCGCGAGCAGCTGAGTTCGCTGGGAGTCTCTTGAACGTTGCTGAAAAGGAGAACCCGGACCCTGGAACGAAGGGCCCGGGCGAGTTGAGAAGGATGAGGCGAACACTGCTACACGTTGTAGGTGGAGGAGGAAACGCGGCCACCGTGTCCCGTCCAGTTCGTGTGAAAGAACTCGCCCCGCGGCTTGTCGATGCGCTCATAGGTGTGCGCGCCGAAGTAGTCGCGTTGTGCCTGCAAAAGATTGGCGGGGAGTCTTTCCGCACGATAGCCATCGAAAAATGCGAGAGCAGTGGAAAACGCCGGCGTAGGGACTCCCAGCAGAGCTGCATTGGCGACAGCGTGTCGCCACGCGTCCTGATATTGATTGAGAACTCCAGAAAAAAAGCTGTCGAGCAGGAGATTGCTGAGGCTGGGGTTGGTTGCAAAAGCCTCTTTGATCTTGCCGAGGAAGCGACTGCGGATAATACATCCACCCCGCCACATAAGGGCAATGCCGCCCATGTTGAGGTTCCATCCGTTCTCCTTCGCAGTGGCGCGCAGCAGCATGTAGCCCTGGGCATAGGAGATGATTTTGGAGCAGTAAAGGGCGCGGCGCACATCTTCAATGAAAGCGGCTCGATCGCCAATGGCGGGTTTCGCGTCAGGTCCCTTGAGCACGGCAGACGCAGCCACACGCTCTTCTTTAAGTGCAGACAGGCAGCGACTGAAAACCGACTCGCCGATGAGCGTGACCGGCTGCCCAAGATCGAGCGAACTGATGACTGTCCACTTGCCGGTTCCCTTCTGCCCGGCAGCATCAAGGATCTTGTCGACGAGCGGCGTGCCATCTTCATCTTTCGTAGCGAAGATATGGCTCGAGATCTCGATGAGATAGCTGTCGAGCTCTCCCTTGTTCCAGTCGTCGAAGACGGTATGCAGCTCGTCGGCGGTCAGGCCGAGCCCACGCTTGAGCAAGTCATATGCCTCGCAGATGAGCTGCATATCGCCATACTCGATGCCGTTGTGAACCATCTTGACGTAGTGTCCCGCGCCATCTTCCCCGACCCAGTCGCAGCAGGGGGTGCCGTCCTCGACCTTGGCTGCGATGGCCTGAAAGATCTGTTTAACGTGCGGCCATGCCGCCGGATTGCCGCCCGGCATGATCGATGGACCGCGGCGCGCGCCTTCTTCTCCGCCCGAAACGCCGGTACCGACGAAGAGGATGCCTTTGGCGGCAAGGTCTTTCGAGCGGCGCGTCGAGTCAGTGAACAGCGAGTTGCCGCCGTCGATAATGATGTCTCCGGGCTCAAGATGAGGCAGCAGGGTGGCGATGGTTTCATCGACCGAGGAGCCGGCCTTCACCATGAGCATGATGCGGCGCGGCTGCTTGAGCAGCGCCGCCAGCTCGCTGACGCTGTGTGCTCCCACAACATTGGTCCCTTTGGCCTCGTTGGAAATGAAGTCATCGACTTTGGACACCGTCCGGTTGAACACGGCAACCTTGAACCCGTGGTCGTTCATGTTGAGGACGAGATTCTGTCCCATGACTGCAAGGCCGATGAGGCCAATGTCGCACGATGCTTCTGGCATGCATTCTCTCCGAATGGACTTCGACTGGACGTCGCAATCTCGGCCACGATTATATCCCGGTGGTCTGACTCACTGATTAACCGATCGGCGCGAGTGCTTCCTCGTTCCGTCGCATGGCGTCATGGTCGTGGCGGCACATTTTTCCCTTTCCGCCGCCGGGTGCGGCCCGCAATTTTCATCTTGAAAAGCAAAGAGAGGTCGGTATATGCAGCTAGGATTGATTGGACTTGGCAAGATGGGTGGCAACATGGCGGAGCGGTTGCGCCTTGGAGGCCAGGAGGTAGTGGGATTCGACTTCAACGCGGAAGCAGTGCAGAAGCTGACCGCATCAGGCAATGTGGGCGTTTCGTCGCTTGAGGCGATGACTCAGAAACTCGCCGGCCGAAGAGCGATATGGATCATGGTTCCGCAGGGCAAACCCGTTGACGATACGATCGCGAAGCTGGAGCCGCTGCTCAACAAGGGCGACATCCTTATCGACGGAGGAAATTCGAATTACAAGGAGTCGATGCGCCGTCACCAGGAGGCCACCGCGAAGGGCTTTCAGTTTGTAGACGTGGGCACCTCTGGCGGCGTGTGGGGCCTGAAAGAGGGCTACAGCATGATGATCGGCGGCGATGCGGAAGCAGTGGAGTATCTGCGGCCCATCTTTGAGGCGCTGGCTCCGGCGAAGGATAAAGGCTGGGGACATGTCGGTCCGGCGGGCTCGGGCCACTTTGTGAAGATGGTGCATAACGGAATCGAATACGGCATGATGCAGGCTTTCGCAGAGGGGTTTACGATTCTCGAAAAGAAGGAAGAGTTCCACTTGAGCCTCGAACAGATCGCGCAGATCTGGCGCTATGGAAGCGTGGTGCGCAGCTGGTTGTTGGATCTGACGGCTGAAGCTCTTGCGGGCAATCCGACTCTTGACGGCCTTGAGGCTTACGTGGCGGATTCGGGCGAGGGACGCTGGACAGTCATTGAGGCGATCGATCTGAATGTTTCCGCGCCTGTTATCACCGAATCGCTGATTCGCCGCATCCGTTCGCGCGAGGAAAACAATTTTACCGATCGCATGCTGGCGATTATGCGCAATGCGTTCGGCGGACATGAAGTGAAGAAGGACTGAAGAACAGGAACTAGGGACTAGGGGCTAAGGAGCCGACGAAGGAGCGTGGTGACGGTATGGCATCAGCAACTGTGCAGATGAAGGTTCGTCCGGAAGATTTGTCGCAGTTCCCCCAGAGCGGGCAGCGGATTCCGAACCCGGGAATCATGGTGATCTTTGGCGCTTCCGGCGATTTGACCAAGCGCAAGCTGCTGCCTGCGCTCTTCCACCTGGAGCAAGATGGGCTTCTGCCGAAGAATTTCGCGATCGTTGGAGTGGCACGCCGGCCTCTAGGTGACGAATTCGCAGCCGATATGCGCGAAGGAATCATCGAGTTCGGCGATGCCGATAAGGCCGATCCCAAGCTTGATGAGTTCGCCGCGAAGATCAGCTACTACGCGCTGACCTTCGACGATGCTTCGCACTACGCGGGATTGAAGCAAGAACTCGACAAGATCGCGCAGGAGAAGAACATCGGTCCGGATCGATTGTTCTATCTTGCCACCGCGCCGGAATTTTTCGCGCCCATCATCGAGAATCTTGGTGCGCAGGGAATGGCGCAGCCAGAGCAGGGAGCGTGGGCGTGGTGATCGAGAAGCCGTTTGGTCATGATCTTGATTCGGCGCGCGAACTCAATCACCAGGTGAACGCGGTCTTCCACGAGAACCAGGTCTTCCGCATCGACCACTACCTGGGCAAAGAGACGGTGCAGAACATTTTGGTTTTCCGCTTTGGCAACGGAATATTCGAGCCGATTTGGAATCGCAACTACATCGACCACGTACAGATCACGGCGGCTGAGACGCTGGGTGTCGAAGGGCGCGGGCCGTTTTATGAAAAGGCGGGCGCGCTGCGCGACGTGGTGCAGAACCACGTGATGGAGTTGCTGAGCTTCGTTACGATGGAGCCGCCGTCGAGCTTTGAGGCGGAAGCCGTGCGCCGCGAGAAGGTGAAGGTGTGGCGTGCGATTCCGAGTATTGACATCAAGGATGCGGTACGAGGGCAGTACGGCCCCGGCGTGATTGAAGGCAAGAAAGTCGTTGGCTATCGCGACGAAGAGCGCGTCAATCCTGAGTCGGGCACAGAGACTTATGCGGCGGTGAAACTGGGCATCGAGAACTGGCGTTGGGCAGGCGTGCCGTTTTATCTGCGCGCAGGCAAGCGGATGAAGAAGCGCGCAACGGAAATCAGCATTCAGTTCAAGCAGCCGCCGTTGCTGATTTTCAACCGGATGCAGGCCAGCGGACCTTGCAGCGATATTCAACCGAACCTGCTGACGATTCGCATTCAGCCGAATGAAGGAATTGCATTGCGCTTCGGAGCGAAGGTTCCGAATACGCCAAACATGTCAGTCTGCCCGGTGAACATGGACTTCGATTATGCCGCTGCGTTTGGCACGTCGACTGCAAACGGGTATGAGCGGTTGCTGTTGGATGCGATGCTTGGCGACCAGACGTTATTCGCTCATCGCGATGGTGTAGAAGTAACGTGGTCGCTCTACACGCCGATTCTGGAAGCATGGGCGGCGAAGAATCCTGAGGTATTTCCGAATTATTTTGCGGGCACGTGGGGACCGGATTGCGGCGACCGCTTGCTGGAACGCGAGGGACACGTCTGGCGGAACAACTGGGATAACGTAACGCTAATCCAGGCGAAATCGCACGCGAATAAGAACGGGCCGGAACTCGCTGAGAGTTCCGGCCCGTTTCATTTTGACCAGCCTTATTGGCAGCCAGCGAATTGCAGGTTAGGCGTGATTGCGACGGTTGTGAATGGACCGGATCCCGTCAACGCAATCGGCGGATTCGAGTTGAGGTCGGTGGCGGTGCAGGTGCTCGCAGTGATTCCGTCAACCGCGTAGGCGGCCAGGGGTGCGGGCTGCGTGAGCGTTGTTCCGCTGGCAGACCAAGCCCCGATGTAGGCGCCGGCGGACGGGACCGGCAGCGAGTAGTTGATGCAGTCGGTGCCACTGGGGCAGGCAACGGGCGGAGTGCCGACTGGGCCTGTCACGGTGGTGACAACCTGCGAGACACCGTAGAACGGAGTCGCTGCAGGCTGCTGCGGAATGGTGTAGATGGCGGAATTGACCGTCGCGAGAGCCGTCAACGTGACGTCGATGGAGGTGGGCGCGGCGGGGCTGGCATTGTTTGCCGAGGTCACCAGGCCGTTGAGATTGGCGAATGAACTTGCCGCTGCCAGCGCTGGCGGATTGAGTTTGATGTTGCCGGTTGTGTCGCCAACCCCAACCCCTGTGACGATGGAGGGCGGATAAAGCGCTCCATCCGAAGCGCGCACGCCGGATACAACGACGTCGTAATTGCCGGCGGGCAGCGGACAGAAGACGAACGTGCCGTCGGTGTTGGCGATTGTGGATTGAATGACGCGATCAACGCCGCTGGAATCCTTCTGTTCGACGGCAACCCAGGCTGTACCGGCGATAGGCTTGCCGGTTGATCCATCGAGAACAGCGCCATTGATCGATGCTGAAACAGTGCTCACCACGCCCGCATGCAGCACGGGTTTCAGCCGGTACTGGCCATTGCCTTGCTGCAGGATCGATTGGCATGTCTGGAAGTCGATGTCCAGATCGGTCGTTTTCCCGGCTGCCACGGTGAGGCCGCCTCCCGCCATCTGGCTGGTTGGGATTTTGATTCCCGTCTTGTCCTCGCTGGAGAGATTCAGCGTGTGGAAGCTCGAGTCTTTTGAGAGCTGGACGCAGTTGGCTGATCCATTGCCGCAGGCGTTGGTGCCGATGCTGGCGCTATCGCTGGCGAGGATGATGCGGATCTGCTGGTAGGTGCCGGCTTGAATTTGCTGGGAGTCGCCTAACGAGGCGAGGAAGCACTGGTTGTTGGCCAGGCCGAGCAGGTCAACCTGCTTTGGTACGTTTTTCAGGTTGGGAGTCAGATCAACCCAGCCGCTGTCGCCGTCGTTGGCCGTGGAACTTGTATGGGCTTTGACATCGGTGATGGTGACGTAGACGTGCGAGAAAGGCCCGTTGGGGGTCGCGCAGGTCGCGGGGTCGCTGATCATCGTGCTGATGGCGCCCATCCCGGAAGTCGGAACCGTTCCGGTCATGCTGCTGCAAGCCGCCACAAACAGCGCGGCCGCGCACAAGCAACACAGAGACAGAAAAGGCCGAAAGAGCGGGCCCAATGAGATGGCTTTACGTTGTTCCATCGTTCAGTTCCTCCAGAGGGGTCTCCTTTGAACACGAGGGAACCAAGGCAATTCCAGGCGCGAGCCCGGTTGAGGGAATGAAACAGTGAAGCAGGATACGTATGAATTTAAACAGGTGAGACGGCGGACCGGCGCGATTGGGTGGCTCTTTTACTTGGGGATCACGTTGACGAAAGTACCATCGGGCAGGTCACCTTCGAGCAGATGGACTACACCATTTTTCACGTAGCCCTCGAGAACCCGTTTGGGATTGCCGGCTGAAGGCAAATTCTTGCTCTGTACGATGCTGCCGGGCCTGGCTACGCCTGACCCCGGTCCTGACACGCTTGGCTGCCGCCCCATACCTTTGTCCATCGCGTCGTTGGCGAGCTGATCGGCCTCTTTGTTGCCGCCCCGCAGGGTGTGGCGCATTTCGAATCGTTCCAGCCGGGCAGCCAGGCGTTTGGCTTCTTCCCACAAGGGGCGAAGGCCGGGGCTGGCGACCTTGTACTGGCCTTTCATCTGTTTCACCATCAGCTCTGAGTCGGATACGACGCGCAGGCGTCGCGCGCCATGCTGTTGTGCCCAGGCCAGAACGGACAAAAGTCCCTTGTATTCAGCGAAGTTGTTGGTCTGGCGACCGAGGAACTCACTCAGCCGGGCCACTATCTGCCCCTGGGGGTCCTCGATAACAGCGCCGTAACCCGATGGCCCGGGATTGCCCCGCGATCCGCCATCACAATGAGCGGTATACCAGCCACCCGATTCGCTGGACGTGGCTTCCATTCCGGAAAAAAGACTTTCGTTCATGCTCTAGCCAGTGTAAAGGCACCCCACGCCCATCCCGACGGCCAAGGCCAGAACGGTTGTACCTTCGCACCATTTGGCCGCAAATGCTGCTCACAAACGGGCTTGAGCGCAGTCTATTCAGATGCGATTAGGTCTGCACCGCCGGAGTAAAAATCTCGATGGCAACGGACGCAGTGAGCTACCCATCTTCGCCGACCGCTCTTGCCGGGTCTTCAGCGTGGCCTGACAAAAGGAGGATACAATCTTCCGCAGGTATGGCCTCACGAGCAATGGACGGACCGGATCGCGCCGCTGAGCGTGCGCAAGCCCGCGCGCCGGAAGCGGCCCTGATTCGCGAGGCCCAGGCAGGATCGCGGGCAGCATTTGATGCGCTGGTCCGTCAGTATGAGCAGCAGGTGCTGCGGCTGGCCCTGCACCTTACCGGTTCCGAGCATGACGCAGAAGACATCTACCAGGAAGCCTTTCTTAAGGCCTTTCGGTATATCGGCAACTTCCGATTCGAGTGCTCGTTCTACACCTGGATCTACCGGATTGTGACCAATCTGTGTCTGGATCAGCTTCGCCGCCGCAAGACACGCCGGGAAGACCAGGCAGTGGTGCTGGATCACTCCGGCGACGAGATCGACATTCTGGCATCGGTTTCTGATAACCGGGCATTTTCGAATCCCGCCAAGGAGCTGGATCGCAAAGTTCTGGCAGAGCGGATTCAAGCCGCACTCAGCAAGCTGACCCCGCGCGAGCGCATGGTATTTGAACTGAAGCATTACCAGGGTCTCCGCCTGCGCACCATCGGAGAGATGTTGAACACCACGGAAGAAACCGCCAAAAATACGCTCTTCAGAGCGACTAAAAAGTTGAGAACTCAACTGGCGGGATTGCGTTAGGGCCCTTCGCGGGCGGCGAATCGTTTGGACTGGATTCGCGTAGCACTTAAGAGGCTGGAAGGACGTATAGAGATGAACTGCGAACTTGCACATGAACGCATCGTGTTGGCAGCCTATGGCGAGCTGCCCGATGAGCAGGCACACGAGCTGGACCGGCACTTAGTCGGCTGCGCGGAGTGCAGCCAGGAGCAGCAGCAACTGCTCGCGCTGAAAACCCTCGCCTCGGCCAATCCCGTCCTTGAACCAGAGCCCAATTTTGTTACGCGCTCCCGCATACGGCTTGAAGAGGCTTTGGATACGCTGCCTCCCAAGCGCTGGTACGAGCGGTTTGGCCAGCGGATCCTCAACAACTTTTCGAGCCTGCAGGCCGCTCCGGTTGCGGCTCTACTTCTGCTGATTGTTGGCGCCGGCGCCGGAACGCTGGGTGGGTACGAATATGCCCAGGCTCGTGCGGCCCATGCCGCGGGCCGAGGCTCAGCAGTTCCGATTGCCAAAGCAGAAACCGGTTTGGAACTCCCGGCGCCGTCAGCGGAGGTCGCCAATATTTCGAGCGTCGTCCGCCAGCCTAACAGCGAAATCGTAGAGGTGACATACAACCAGGTGGTCCCGCAGCGCATACAGGGCTCGCTGGATGATCCGGCGATCCGCCAACTGCTGATGCTTGCCTCGGCGAACGCGTCTTCGCAGGGTGTTCGTGACGATTCTGTTGGCCTGCTTGCCGCTGAATGCCGGGCGGGGCACGCCTGCCAGGGTGAGGGTATCCGTGACGCCCTGATGGTCGCGCTGCGCTATGACAAGAGCGAGGCCGTTCGCCTGAAGGCGCTGGAGGGTCTGCAACCCTATGTCGCCGAAGACATGCGGGTGCGGAACGCAGTGCTCGAGGCTCTTCTGAACGACCCCGATCCCCGCATTCGCGCTGCAGCCATTAGCGAACTGGAGCCGGTGCAGGCAGATACCGGCGTGAGAAGGGTATTGTCCACTGTTGCCAATTCAGACAATAATCCCCACATCCGTACGGTGTCCCGCGAGGTATTAAGTCGGACCCCGGTGTTTCAATAAACACTCCCTTACCTTCAGGCAACCGCACCGTCCATACAGAGTGCGGACCTGGATGAAGGAACACGAGGAAAGAAACATGAACCGCTTTATGAGGCCCTACATCCAAACCGGAATCGTCCTGTTCGGAGCCGCAATCTCACTTACGCCTGCGATGGTGAATGCGCAGGCGGCACGTATCTGGCACATCATCGAAGAACCCATTCCGCTGCTGCTGCATTCAAGTTCACAAGGCTACCTTGGCGTGCTTGTCGGCGACGTCGACAATGAATCAGCGAACAAACTCAAACTGAAAGACGCGCACGGCGCGGTGATTACGCTCATCGATCACGACGCACCGGCGGCGCAGGTCGGCCTGCGGGTGAATGATGTTCTGCTCGAAGTCAACGGCCAAACCATCGAGAGCGCAGAAGCATTCGGTCGCATGATGCGCGATATTCCTCCGGGCCGCAAAGTGACGCTGCTGATCAGTCGCGATGGCGCGACGCAGACCGTCACGCCTCAGCTTGCCGACCACAAAAAGCTCGATACCGATATCTGGAACAGGCTGAACAGCGGCAGCGATGTCAGTTCTCCTGTTGAAGGTCTTTCCATTCTGGGTACCGGGAGTAGTGGAGACGCATCGCTTCCGGGTGGATTTCACATGCCGTTTGTTGGCAACAGCTCGTTGAAAGTCGGCGCGCTTGTTGAACCGCTCACCGCCCAGATGGCTGAGTATCTCGGCGTTCAGAATGGCTTGATGGTGAAGCAGGTAGCGCGCAAGAGCGAGGCCGCTGCAGCGGGCATGAAGGCCTTTGATGTGATTCTCAAGGTGGGGCCCGAGAGTATTACCACGGTCTCCGATTGGGATCGCGCGATGCGCGCCAACCAGGGAAAAGCCGTACAAATCACGATTCTCCGTGAAAAAAGGCAGCAGACGCTGACGCTGCAGGTGGACTCGAAGAAGAAAAGTGAGTTGGACTTCGAAGAGCTCTTTCCCGACGGCGATTTTCCGCTGATGGCCTTTGCCGATACCGATGTAATGCGAGACCTGGTGCAGAATTTCTCAATTGACGCGTCTGCTGCGCAGTCGATGCGCGATCAGGCCGAGGCATTGCAGGATCAGCTCAAGCAGTGGAAAGACGAGTCAGGCAACTTCCATTTTGAAGTCTCTCCGCAGCAGGCCGAGGAATTTCACGGGCAGGCTGAGCAGTTTCGCGATGTTTTCAAAGATCGGAACTTCGGCATCGATCCGAAAGAGCTCGACCAACTGAAGCAACAGATGCAGGACTTCAATGAGGAATTCAACGCGGACGGATTCAAGTTTGACCAGAAGCAGATGGACGAACTTAAGCGGCAGATGGAGCAATTCCGCCAGAACTTCAAGCCGGAAGACTTCAAGTTTAACCAGCAACAGATGAACGAGCTCAAAGAGATGATGGAGAATTCCCGCCGGTTTCAGACTCCCGCATTCAGCGAACAGCAACGCGAGGAGATGAAGCGCCAGATGAATGAGCTCAGGCGCCAGTTAGAAGAGATGCAGTCGCTCGGCTTGCACCACATGGTCTAGCTGGTACGCTTTAAAAAAAAGGAGAGGCGCCGCCGGAGCTACCGGTTCGGCGCCTTTTGTGCGTTCTGCGTGGGCGTGCTCTACTGCGGCGGTTGCAGTATGCAGCCCGGTGTGGAGCGGGCGATCTCCCACTCTTCTTCGGTCATGTCTACTGACACATCGGCGAACAACGGCGTGCTCAAATAGCGCTCGCCGGTGTCGGGCAACATGCACAGAATCGTCGATCCTTTTGGCGCATCTGCAGCCACGCGCAGCGCGCCCGCGAAGGTTCCGCCAGACGTAATGCCGACAAAAATGCCTTCTTTCTTCGCCAGTTCCTTGCTGCATTTGAGTGCATCAGGATTTGCGATGCGCAGAACCTGGCTTATTGATTTCGAGGCCACGGCATCGCCGGTGAGCTTCGCAATGAAGTCGGGGCTCCACCCCTGCATGGGATGCGGCTTCCAGCTTGGATGCGCGGTCTTTGCCGAGCCGTCTGGATTGCGCTCCTGCTCAATTCCGCTCGACAGCATTGGCGCATCGTCGGGCTCACAGACGACGATCTTCGTCTCCGGCCGCTCCTTAGCCAGCACACGCGCCACGCCTTTCAGCGTTCCGCCGGTGCCGAAACCCGTTACCCAGTAATCGAGCCGTTCGCCCTTGAAGTCATTCAAAATTTCCTGCGCCGTGGTGCGCGAGTGCATATCGGCGTTCGCTTCATTTTCAAACTGGCGTGTGTAGTACCAGCCGTGCTTCTCGGCAAGTTCCACTGTCTTGTTGACCATGCCCACCGCGCGGGCCGCAGCCGGGGTCACAATTACCTTGGCGCCGAGAAAACGCATCAGCTTGCGGCGCTCTATGCTGAATGTCTCCGCCATGGTCACTACCAGGGGGTAGCCTTTGGCTGCGCACACCATCGCAAGGCCGATGCCCGTGTTGCCGCTGGTGGCCTCCACGACGGTCTGGCCCGGCTTCAGCTTGCCGGTGCGCTCTGCCTCTTCAATCACGCCCAACGCGAGACGGTCTTTCACTGACCCCAGCGGATTGAATGCTTCTACCTTGACGTACAGGTTCACGTCAGGCGGCGCCAGGCGGTTAATCTTCACAACCGGCGTATTGCCGACCGTTCCGGTAATGCTCTCGAACTTGCTCATTCGTTGACCTCCGAATGCTGGCAATTGTACAGGCGCAGTGTGTCACGGTGTCGAATGAAAATTGCGGAAATGCGAGAAAAGCTAGGGTTAACGAGACTATCAGATACCCAGCAAGAACCGGGAATCCCGCCGGGGCAGCGGTCCAGTAGAATTCCTGCGAGGTCTCGCCATGCAAGCCGAAATAATCGCAAAGCGCACATCTCCACTCGATATCTCTTCCGATGAGTTTCGTGCAGCTGGTCATCAACTCGTCGATCGCATCGCTGATTTCTTCGGCTCGCTTCCGCAGCGTCCTGTAACCCCGGGTGAATCGCCTTCCGCAATCCGCAAGGCTCTTGTTGCTGATCGCTCCTTGCCGCTCAAGGGCGCTGATGCGGGAGAACTGCTAAACCACGCTGCCTCGCTTCTTTTCGATCACTCTCTGTTCAATGCGCATCCGCGGTTCTGGGGATATGTCACCTCTTCGGCCGCACCAATCGGCGCATTGGGCGAATTCCTGGCAGCAGCGGTGAACGCCAATTGCGGAGCATGGCTGCTGTCGCCGATGGCTAGTGAGATCGAGGCGCAGACGATTCGCTGGATTGCGGAGATGCTCAACTACCCCAGCGATTGCGGCGGCCTCTTCGTCAGCGGCGGCAACATGGCCAACATCGTCTGCTTTCTTGCAGCGCGCCAGGCCAGGGCGGGCACGGATGTGCGCAGTAAGGGCGTTGAAGGCTCTCGCCTGCGTGCTTACTGCTCAAAGGAGACGCACACCTGGATTCAGAAAGCTGCCGACATCGCCGGCTTGGGCACCGACTCGGTGCGCTGGATTGCGGTCGACAGCGAGCTCCGCATTGACGTTGACGCTCTGCGCTCGCAAATCCGCGCCGACCTTGCAGCTGGTGACCGGCCCTTCATGGTGATTGGAAACGCCGGCACTGTCAGCACGGGCGCCGTCGATCCGCTACACGAGCTTGCGATGCTTTGCCGCGAGATGGATCTCTGGTTCCACGTGGATGGAGCGTATGGTGGATTTGCTGCGCTTGCCCCCGATGCGGCTGCCGCATTTGCGGGACTCAGCGAGTGCGATTCTCTCGCAATCGACCCGCACAAATGGCTCTACGCGCCGATTGAGGCGGGTTGCGCGCTGGTACGAGACGTGTCGAAACTGCGCGATGCATTTGCGTATCATCCGGCCTACTATCACTTCGGTGTCGAGGCCATCAACTACTTCGATCTCGGTCCGCAGAACTCGCGCGGTTTTCGTGCGCTGAAGGTGTGGCTCGCACTGCAACAGGTAGGGCGCGAGGGCTACGTGCAGATGATCTCCGATGACATTCGCCTGTCGCTCGCAATGTTCGAACGCATCGCGGATTACACGGAGCTCGAAGCACTGACCCAGGGATTGAGCATCACTACATTTCGTTTTGTTCCGGCCGATCTGAAGCGAAAGGACGAACAGATCGAAGGATATCTGAACGAGCTGAATCGCGAACTGCTCACGCGACTGCAGCAGGGCGGAGAAGCTTATCTCTCCAATGCGGTGATCGCCGGAAAATACGCGTTGCGCGCCTGTATCGTCAACTTTCGCACCACGCTTCAGGATGTTGAAGCACTGCTGCCTATCATTGTCCGCATCGGCAACGAGGTGGACAAGGAGTTAAGGCCGAAATGCGCACGCAACCGAGACGCGCAACCGTTGTGATTCGATAACCGCTCGAGAGATTACTTCACGCCCTTGTCGGGGTTCCAGACGCCCTGCAATTTGCGCACGTAGAGAATCTGTCCGACGTGATACGCATTGTGCGCGCCCACATGCGCAACAAGCGATGCGTTGGCAGCGAGCTTGGCATCGTCGGCATCGTTCACGGCCTTCTCCCAATCCACCATGAGCTGGTTCAGCTTCTTCGCCAGGTCGTCCCATTGCGCCGCGGTGAAGTTGTCGAAGGTCTCGTTATTGTTGCCGTCGAACTTCTCATTCTTTACGCCCTTGAAATCGTTGAGCGCGCGATTATCCCAGTACCAGATGTGGAATGCCAGCTGGCCAACAGAGTGGTTTCCTTTTCCTGGACTCCACATGGCTTGCTGCGCGGTTAGTCCATCGATGGCAATGCTTATGGGAACAAACCAGTCTTCCTGGTCGTGGGTGGTACGCAACTGCTCCAGCAGCACGCCACGCAGTGTGGTGGGCGGTTTTTTGTCGTTGGTCTGTGCGCAAACAGGAAGGGCAAAGAGGAGAAGAAATGCAAATTTTTTCATTGGTCGTGACCTCGCGGAAATGTCGTGGGGGAAGTATAACGCCGTGCTCGATCTTCGGGCTTCCGGCAAAGCGCGTCTCCAGTCCGCTTCGAAACTTCCCCGTGCGGAATGCCACTTCTCGTTGGGAATCCGGCTGGGAATGCGCTAGCTTTCGAATCTAGATGACGCCCTCCCCCCAGCACGTTCTCAAATTTGCTTCCCGTCCGGAGCCACAGACCATGCTCCAGCTTGACCAGCAACCGTCGATCGGTCTGCTCGCGATCGGATTGATCGGCTTGGGAGTTGTTGGGCTGTGCGTGGGAGACTTCGCGATGGTGTGGCAGCCGGTGGCGCCGTGGTTTCCCGCTCGAACTGCTCTTGCCTATGCAGCAGCAGCGCTTATGGTAGTCTGCGGCGTTGGACTTTGCTTTCGCGCCACATCCGTTTGGGCCATACGCATCCTGTTCCCGTATCTGATCGTCTGGCAACTGCTCAAGCTGCCTGCGGTCTTCGTTGCCCCAAAGATCGAAGGCGTCTACCTGGGCTTCGGCGAACTCGCCGTCCTCCTCGCCGGCGGCTGGACACTCTTTGCACGGCTCGGTGATGTTCGCGCGCCGGCATGGCTTGCATGGGCGACCGGAGATAACGGCGTCCGCCTTGCTCGGTATTACTTTGCTGTGTGGATCATTCCTATCGGGCTCTCTCACCTCATCTACACCAAGGAAACCGTGGCGTTCGTGCCGGCGTGGTTGCCCTTCAAAACCGGCTGGGCTTACCTCACCGGTGCCGGGCAAATGGCTTCAGGGCTCGGCGTTCTCTTTGGCGTGCTGCCACGGATTGCGGCGTGGGCTGAGGCCGGTCAAATCACGCTATACACGCTGCTGGTTTGGCTGCCCGCCATCGTTGCTACACCGGGAGCGCGCTTGCCGTGGACTGCATTCTGGATCTCGTGGACCATTGGCGCAGCCGCATGGGTGGTGGCGCAAAACACTCCGCGGAATACTGACGCAGAGAAATAAGCGCCGGGCAGACCGACGCTCAATTGAAGACATGCCGATCAACCTCGATCAGGCAGGCAAATGCTCCCGGCCTACATCTCGCAAATTGCGCGATCGCCTGTCATCGTTACCGCTCCATGCCGCGAAGCGAGCCGTCGCGAGAGAGTGCGGCCCAGAATCCGCTTGCCGCGAAAGACACGCGACTTCATGGTGGCCACGCTCAGGTTCAGGGCCCGAGCCGCTTCCTGCTGGGGGCTCTCGTCCAGGACACAAATCTCAATGGCGCGACGGCAGATCATACCCAGCTTGCCTACTTCTTCACGCAGAATGTCCTCCATCTCCCTGGTCTGCCAGGTCTCCTCAGGGTTCTTGCCGGGATCGGGAAGATCTATCTCGACAACCTCGTTGTCTTGTTTGTTGAGGTATTCGATGGACACAAAGACGCGGTTCCGGCGGCTCCGCAGATGCTCGTGCGCAGTGTTCTGCACGATTGCACCCAGCCAGCTCGACATCTGCGACTCTCCTCGAAACTTTGCGAGAGCTTTGTAGGCCTTCATGAAGGCTTCCTGGACGATGTCTTCTGCGTCTTCGTTCGAATTTGTCAATCGCCGGGCCATCCGCAGCAACTGCGGGCGACGCCGCTCGGCAGTGTCTAGAAACTCAGTGAGTCTACCTTCGCGCATCGGCGCGTCCATTTCCTCTTCCATTGCACTCAAGGCAATTGGCATATGCACCCTCTCCTTCGGGTGGGCATTTCGAATTCATTCGGTTGGAATGAAGAGACGGGAAGGCAATGCACACGGCCAAAATTGCGCTGACTGCAATAAAAGCCTGATTGCCGACTATGCCAGGGAAGGATGGAGTACGGGAGGAGCCCGGAAGGGAATATGTGAGGAGATGACAAATGCTACGCGTGTCGGGGCCGGCGTGATGACAACATGATCCCGCGAGAGGCGCGGCAACTGCGGGACAGAAAAAGCGAGAAGTGCGGATCCGAAAATCTTTTGCGGCTTGGTGTGGAGCTTTGAAACCGCGCTGGAGGAATCGTCGCGATGCTCCACCCACATGCGCGTGCCCGAGGCTTTTGAAACCTGGGCGTGATGCAGGTACTGCGAGAGCTTGTATCCATACCCGTTGGCGCTGATCGCGATGGCCAGAGCAAAAAAGGCCAAAACACAAGGTTGGAAAAACTGCCTTACCGCAACAGGAATTCCCGAATCACGACCGATGGCCCGCACCGAGCGCCAATTCCGCGCCTTATGTCCTGTCGGGATGGGGAATTCGTCGTGCACGTGCGTCTGGCTCCTCGATCGGGTCAACGAAGGTTTCACAAGTATAGACTCCGGTCGCTTTCGTTTGGCCGCAAAATTCTTGACGGGGAGTAACGGAGGGAGTTCTGTCTTTCCCCAACTCTCGGCAAAGAAGCTCATTAATTCAAAGGCATGAAGGATATATCGGACATTACTGGCTGCCGGATGCCTGAACTGCGCTCGATGCTTCTTAAGGAATCTCAAGATTCAGGGCTGCCCCTGGGTCTCGAAAAAATTGGTACCCAGGGGAGGCAGGCGTCGCGGTGACTTCAAAAACTGTTGCGCCCGGAGCATATTTTCCTGGCTGCATGAATTTATTGCGCGATTGCGTGTTCGGCGCCACGAAACAGGCTACGGAGAGCGCGCCACACCCAGCGAATGAGCAAAATGATGGCGATGACAAAAGCCAGGGCTATGCCGCCACCGATGTACGGGTGCGTGGTCGCGAGCCAGGTGAGAGAGACGGCGAGCACATCTTCGCCGAGGCTTAGGCCCATATTTGAGAAAGGCTCCGGCGATGGCGTGACGGCGGCACGCGCGGCGGTTTTGCCACCATGCGCAGCCAAGGCAATCAGTCCGCCGAGCAGCGTGGCCGCTAGCTGCTCGGTTGGCGTGAGCGCGGCGGTGGCGCGCCAGGCCAGGAGGGCCGCAACCGGAACGCGGATAAAGGTGTGCAGCGCATTCCAGATGAGGTCGAAGGCAGGGACTTTGTCGGCGAAGAACTCTACAGCGAACAGCGCAATGCTCGCGCCGATCACCCACCAGCTTGCCAGCAGGTGCAGCGGTTCCGGCAGCGGCAGCACGCCCGTATGGGCCAGCACCCCAAGCGTCGCCACCGTGGCGTACACGTTGATTCCCGCGGCGAACGACACCGCGACGATCAAGGCGACGAGTTCATGCGGCGGCAGCGGAAGCTTCACGTGGTCAGTATAGGTCCATCCCACTCGCCAAGCGAAGGCAGAGGAAAGCCGCGACCCGGAACGAAGAATGTCGCTGGAGTCGCGGCTTAGGGCAGACGGGCGAGAACGACCTCAACCGCAGCGATGGGCTGGTTCGTAAGGGTCACCGCCCTGGAGGCAGGGAACGGCGCTCAAATATTCGTAGATAGCGCGTAGATCTTGATCCGAGTAGTCCTTGAAATTGGGCCATGGCATCACCTGTAACAGGTCCGCATCAAACGGCGGAGAAGGAATGCAGCCGGCATTCGGCGCGCCGGTGCAGGCCGGATGGCGATGATCCGGATCGACGCCGGTTCGCATAATCTCGCGGAACTGTTCGAAGGTGTTGCCGCCTTCGGGCCGACCGGTCGCATCGGGCGTCAGGTTGCGCGAGATGATCTCGTACGAGCCCGGAATCAGTGCGCCGAAGCTCTGCCCACCGCCAAGATAGGTGTCTTTGTTCACGATTTTTGGTTGGTTGAAGTAGGGGTTGCCGCCGTTGGCGTACTCAGTTTGCGGACCAGCGGAGTGGCAACCATTGCAATCGCCCGCGACGTTTACGAGGTAGCTGCCGAGGCCGACCTTGCGGGGTTTTTGCCCTTCAGATTGAGGGGGACCGGAACGGCCGCCCATCCAATCTGGACGCGCGAATCGCCATTGGATTCTGCTTTTACGCGTGGCGAATTTGAAGCGCTGACGGAGATGAGAACAGCAGCTACTACGGCACCGGTACATGCGATCTTGAGCCAAACGTTCTTTGTCATGAGACTCTCCATTTTTGCCTCGCGCAGATTGGGGACCGTGCGGGCTTTTCCCTGGGGAAATTCCACCGTGCTTTTGCAAGTGCCTTTTCAGCGGGGCCGTGAAGGAAGTCGAACGGGCGGCAGCGATGCGGTCTACGCTAGTGGAGGACTGATAGTACAACGGGCACTAAACGCTGTCGATGAATATTCGTGCGGGACAATTTATTGTCATTTGCTGAACTTCAAGTACACGAAGAAACTCCTTCCTGTGCCTTTCGGTTTACCCTAGTCTGTCTGTGTGCCAGCCTACTTCCCAATCATCTACGTACGCGGTTTTGCGTTTTCTGACAGCGAAATCGAAGAGACAACCGACGACCCGACCAATGGTTTCAATATTGGGACGACGCATGCGCGACAGGGCTTTCGCGGAAGTCCGATCCGCTATCGGTTCCCGGGGCCGTTTGTCCGCCTGATCACGGATCACGGCTACGAAGATGCGATCCGCGGCTACGAGGATTCGCCTGATGGCGCCGCTGACCCGCGGAGGACGCTTTGGATTCATCGCTTTTACGAGCCGTACTCCGACACGTTTGCGGAGACGGGAGAAGGCGGCAGGCCGAGCATTGTGGAGGCGGCGACCGGGCTGCAGAGTCTTGTCGAACACGTGCGCGCGGTGTGCTTCAGGAAGGAGGACACGGATAAGCGCGTCATCCTGATTGCGCATTCGATGGGTGGGCTGGTGTGCCGGTCGTATATGCAAAAGGTGCTCGAAAGCCCTGCCGGCGACGTGATTGAAAAGGTAGTGACGTACGGAACACCTCACGGCGGCATTCCGTTGTCGACCCGATTGATTCGGTTTCACGGACTCAGCAACTTCTCAAAGAAGGATCTGTTTCGAGCCCTTGCGCCGAAGGATGTTGCGGAGAAGGGGTTCGATCCCCAGGAGCTGCACAATTTCGATCCCGAACGATTCCTGTGCGTAGTCGGCACCAACGATCTTGATTACGACGTGGGCGGTGGAATCGTGCGTGCCCTGGCCGGTGCAGCGAGTGACGGACTGGTCCCGATCGATCGGGCGTGGGTAACGAAAGCACAGCGGGTTTATGTGTATCGAAGCCACAGCGGACGATATGGATTGGTGAGTTCAGCGGAGGCGTGGCGGGCGGTAGAGCGCTTTCTGTTTGGCGGCCTGCGCGCGACGGTGCAACTGGGGCCGAATGGGGGACTTGATTTTGGATCTCAGCCGCCTGGGGATCTCGATCCGGACTACAAAACGGTGTCGCTTCTGGACATCGAATGCACGATTCGAAGCGAGGAACTGCGAGTTAACGACCGCAAGGCCGATCACTTGAGCGCAATGGTCTTTGGCGCGCTGTCTGACCCAGGGCTCGAGAGTACTGGCGCTGAAGTTGGCGTGTGCACATTAAATTTCATCAAGACAGATCTCGAGAAAGGAAGATACGCCTTCGGGATCAGCTTTCGCTTGAGGAGAGACCGCTACCAGCGAAACAAGATGAGGTGGTCAGAGGTATCGATGATGCAGCACCTGGATGGATGGGTCTCAAAGCCGGAGGGGCAACTGGTATTGAGATATCGATGGCTCGGAGCCCAGGTGCAGCAAGCCGACGTGACTGACAATCGGTGCGAGATTGCCATCCCCACGTATAGCTTCAACAGGAATCCTCCAAGGGAGGAGATGACGCTCCGGATCGAGCTGATGGAAGTGGACGAGGATGGGTTTACGTCGGAGACACCGACGGGGATGACGCAGTCGGGCGGCGGCAGTCCGGCGGTGACGGTGCCTAATGAAGCTGTAAGGGTCGCGGATTCGACCCCATTCGACCTGGAAACCGCCGAAAGCAGGCCGGAACTGGCGGAGTTCGAAACTGAGGGATCGTGAAAGCTAGCGATCCCATTCATGCGCAAAGAGCGCGCATGAATGGGGACCCATTGGGCTATGGGGTGCACAGGATCGTGGTGATGGATCTGGAGCCATTCCGCTAGGCCACTCGTCCGCTGACTACTGTTTGTCGTAGACCAATTCGCTCGTCATAGACTTTCCATCTCGATCTGTGCCCTTTACTTTGAAGGTCATGGTTTTGCCATCGCGCGAGACTTCGATCTCGCCATGAACGTTGTATTTTGTGGTGCCGTTCTTTGCTTCATAGCTGAATTTGCCGGCGTTGACCTGCTTGAGGGTGACGGTGTCGTAGGGTGCTCCCTGACCAGAGACTGATGCGGGAGAACCATCGTATTTGGCGGTGTAGGTGGCGTTGATCGTGGTGCCATCAGCGCGTTCGCCGGTGTTGGTTACCTTGACGCCATCGCCAGCCGCTTCGCGCACCGACGTGATGTTCTTTACGGGAAGCGGACCCGGAGAGTATTTGCTCTTCTCCGCATTGAGTTTCCAGGTTCCCAGAGAATTATCGGCGCCGAAAGCGGCCGCCGTGGAGGTGATTACCAGGGTTGCGAGAGCAAAAGTAAGCAGTCTTTTCATGAAAGTTCTCCTTCGATTGGGGTTCCAGGGAAAATTGAGCGGGCAGTGAACAAGAGCGTGTGTTGCCCAGGAATGGGGGTGGTTTGACCGCGGTCGCGGGTCGGGGGAAGGGGCCGTTCCGAAGTGCGCCTAATCTAGTCGCGTTGTCGGTGGTTCGTCAAGGCAAATCCCGGTAGAGCAAAACCGCGATAAATGTGGGAGCAAACAAGATCCTGCTGCAAGAGGCATCGTTCGCACTAATCTAAACGCCGAATTGCTGAAGGTGGTGGTCGATGTGTTTGTACATCCACATGGACCACTCGTCGGGGGTGAGGCGGCCGAAGAAGCTATGGGGATGCGTTGTGCAACCGGCAGGACCGCAGGCGGCAAAGCGGTCGATGATGGCGCTGAGTTTTTCGCATTCACTGGCGAGGTCGCGGTTGTCAGAGACTTCGAAGCCGGGGATGGTGGGGGAGTTGCGTCGAATGGGCTCGTTCTCTTTGAATGCCATGGGCTTGATGATGCCCCCGATAAGGCGGCCAATCAACATGCGCGGCGGACGCCGGTCGCCCAGAGCCAGTTCCAAGCCGATGGTGCAGTGCGCCATGGCCTGCGCGGGAGTCATCTTGCCCCACAGGCGTGGGCTGTCAGGGCGCAGATGCGAGAGGCGGTCCTTCAACTCCTGCACGGTTTCCGGTTGCCAGAGGTTCTTCATTGGGGGTGGATATCCTTCCGACAAGGGCGATTCGAGGTGATGATATCAGCGAGACGGGCGCGGTGAGGGCGAGTCGCTTGCCATGCTATGGCGCAGCCACGATGCTGGCGTGTCGCGCAATCTCTTGCCAGCGTCCTTGCTGATTTTTCCAAACGCCGGTGATGCGGAGTTGTTGAGTCTTGCCCGCGTTGGGCATCTTTCCGCCCCAAGTCACCGTCTCGATGCCGGTGACGATGGCGAAATCTCCATCGACTCGTACGTAGTCAATTTGGCGGTCATAGGATGTGGCCGCCAGAAGTCCGGATTCGACCATGGCCAGCACCTGGCTTTTGTTGACGAGCTTATTGAGCGGGTTGACCACGATGAATTCGTCAGCCCAGAGGCGGGCCATCGCCTTTGGATCGTTGTGAACGAACGCCTGGATCTCTTCGGCATTCACCTGCCGCACGGCATCCTCGGCGGCAACTGTCTGCGGAGTTGGCGCCGGCGCCTGCTGCGAAAAAAGGCATGGGACACTGCAGGCTGCGGCGAGCAGCACGACACAGGTGAGCGGTGCTTTCATGACTTCTCCGGGGAGGAGCAGAGTATATCCACGAGATGGTATCAGAGCCTCAGACACGCTCATCGCGATAAATGCTGCCGACCCAGAGGGTACCCGACGGCGACAGCCCATGCTCTCAGGAATCTATGAGTGTGCCTCCCCCCGGATCAACGTCCTGACGAAGCTGATGAAAGCGGAGCGGCGAACGGGGCTGAGAAGATCGCAGGGCCGCGGACGACGGTTTGAGGCGCTTGTTTTTCCCACCTGGGGCACACGGCGCACACTGATTGGTGTATTTCCAGTTCGCTTTTGGCGCGCGACATTTCTATCTCGCTGTATGCGACAAACCGCGAGCTGATGTGGCAATAGACAGTATTTGAGCAGGCTTGCTGGTATTCGCTCGTTCTATCCTCAAGCGCTCGTTCGAAATCGTGACAGATTGGGCAACGCATAACTTCCCCTTCCAGCTTTTGGCCGGACTCAAGTGTGTTGGAGTGAGTTGGTCTTAGCGCTGCGTGATCTGGCGCTCGGCGTTGAGCCAATCCTGAACGTCGTAGCCGTTCTGGCCACCGCGCTTCTGGTACATCTGAAAGGCGCGCACGCGTATGTCGTCCATGGATACGCGGATTCCTGATGGTGTTGCTTCGCGGGCTGCAGAAGGCTGACCGGCGATAACTTTATGTTGCTTTGAGGAGGTTTTTACTTTAGTGACGATCATGGATAACTCTTCCTATATATCAACAGCTAAGAGGGGAATAACTTCAGAAGAACTGCCTTAGTTCAGCGAATCTGAATGAGGAGATAAGTAACCTCGCTCATCCTTAATGCTACTCTCATTTGCTCGAGCGCGCGCAGTATCCAGGGTAATTGGAAGCGACATTGCACTTATCGACTTATATGGGGTGGCCCCGTATCCCGATTAAGAGACCCAGGGCCACCCCCCAAAGCTATATATGAATAATCTATTTCTTATCGCGGTTTGTCGGGGCGGGGCTTATGTGGCCTCGGCCATCGCGAGTCTCATTGCCTTTGAAGTCATTGCTCTTGCCGAGTTGATATGACGGGTCGGCCTTCTCGCCGCGCTGCGGCAACTTGCCTTTATAGCCGTTCTCGACATTCAGGCGGCTGTCTACCTGGCCGTGGAAGTCCCTGGAGCCATGAAACCAGGAACCTGCGCCAACGAACGCGCCGCGTGTGAACCATTCCGGGCCGTAGTAACCGTGGGGAGCGCAGGCATTCGGCGCAGCTTCATAGTAGCCATACGGACAGTCGGGTGCCATGCCGACGTCGAGAGCGACTTGCCCTTGATTGAGCGGGACCTGACCGCGCGCGGTGGTGACTTCCGCTTGAGCCATCGCTTTGGGAGCGATCGCGAACATGCAACATCCGGCCGATAACATGACCAGTTTGAGGCCATTCATAGATTTCCTTAACGTCGCGGGGTGTCTGATGGCACCCCTGCACGATGACAGTAGCTGGTTCGAAAAGGGATGTCTGAGCTATTTAGATCACCTGCTAACTGGTCGGCGGAGGGGTTCACATCGTTCGACTGAGGTTTCAGAGGCAAGACCTCCACGCCATCGATGAAGACCTGTCGATGGGGATCCCGGACCTGGGGCACCTGGATTTGTGGTGCTGCGAGACTTGGGCCACCCTCGCGATGAGTAGTCACTTGTTGTTGTTCCTGAACCGGTCAACGTAGGTCGATGCCATGGGTGTGCTTTGAGCATCGGCCCAATCACAGATCGACTTGACATCCTGCTTTGAGAGCCTCGCTTTGCGATGAATCGCGGTGTAGTCAGGGAGCGGCATGGTGCCCTCGGAGACCGCTGCGCAGATCAGCATGCGCTCACCCTCGGATGGGGGCTGAGTTGCCCAGTCGGAGAAATCCAGAACTTCGCGGCCCTCGATGACGTGTTTGGAAATGACCCATGAAACAGGCGCGACATGGCTGTACCACGGCCAGGCTGTGCGGTTGGAGTGGCAGTCCTGGCAAGAGCGATCGAGGATCTTGCCGATTTGCGGATCGATCATCTCCGCCGTATGCGGTCTGGGTGCTGGTGCCTTGGAGACTGCAGAAGCCGGCACAAACTGCATTCCGATAAAGATTGAGACAAGCAAGATGGAAGTAAGTCTCACCAACTTGCGGATGATTCGGTTCCTCATGATTGCAAAGTACAATCACTGGTCCGATTGGCTTGTCACCACATGGTCAGGCTGTAGTCACTTGATTGTGGCGGCAGGATGAGCGACGCCGTAAGCATGAGGGGGACACACGATATGCAACCAAATGGTTGCGGGTTAGGTTTTTCTCTTCGAATTCACCTAAGTTCCTGCGCTGCATACACTTGAAGTTTTACCCCCTCCTGCAACCTATTCATTCTAAGCATCTTAAGTCTCAAAGTCGTCATAACAAAGGAGTTACGAAGGCGGGGTCAGGGCTGCTTCACTTCTACGCCGCAGTCTTTGATGAGTCCGATGTAATTATGCGCCGAAGAGGGGAAACTCCCTGCAAAAGTGGGGGAGGATTTTCTGAATGGACTGAGGAGGTTAGAGGCGGATTCGCGGCACGGGGGCTGGAC
The DNA here is from genome assembly GCA_963738035.1 of uncultured Acidobacteriaceae bacterium. GTDB lineage: Bacteria > Acidobacteriota > Terriglobia > Terriglobales > Acidobacteriaceae > Telmatobacter. The sequence continues at coordinate 1,179,253 of CAVTVB010000008.1, read as the reverse complement.
AATTCCGGTCCTAAAGGCGATGGGCTGGGCGCCCGCCAGGTTTTTCTGTGAAAGGCGATTTGAGGTGATGATATCAGCGAGCGAGGTCAAAGAGGGACAGGATGTGAACTGGGTGCCCCGGGTCTCGATTCTGAGACCTGGGAGTTGGGAACTTGGTTTCCACGTCTCGACGCAGTCCAAAACGACTCAATCTCGACTGTTCCTTCGAAGCCCGTCGCATAGTGCCGGAAACTGGACCACGCCCAATCTTCCGGCTTGGAAACCAGACCGCGCTTCACCGGGTTTCTGTGCATGTAGCGCAGCTTCTCCCCAGTCTTCTCCGGATTCCAGACGTTGAAGTCGTAATAGCGGGGTTGCCAGAATGGACGATGTCGACTTCGTACGGAGACCGAGAGCTTGAGTGCCTGGATTGCGCGATCGAGAGTGCCCTTTTTCGGTTCGTTGACGAGAAGATGCACGTGTTCGGGCATGATGACGTGGCCGAGGACGACAAAGTGATAACGCTTACGGATCCGTTCGAGGGCTGACTCGAAGAGATTGCGGGCTGATGCGCGGCCCAGATAGGGACGCCGCTGATAACAACTGAAGGTGATGAAGTGGAAGTTTCCACTCTGCTGATACCGATGGAGCCCTCTGGTCATCCGAGCCAGAATATGTAATCGACTGCTGGAGAGTCGGTGGTGGGGCTCACACCCCTCCCAGGTCTCAAAAGCGAGACCTGGGGCACCCAGATTTGTGGTGGTCAAGACCTGGGCCACCCGCCCGGAGTGCTGAATGGGGATTAGCCGGCGACGGTCACCGGGGTGGCTGCGGATTCGTTGACGATGGCGAGGACGACAGATTCGACCAGCTCGGCGGTGAACTCGAGGCTCTTGCCGGGAAAGAGGCCGGAAATCGCGGTAGGCAGCATTGTGCTGATGTGGGTCTGGCCGTCCTGCTGGTAGACGACGATGGGGCAGGGCAGCATGAGGGCGGCGGTGACTTCTTTCTGGAGAAGGTCCGAGGAGTATTTGGCATTGCAGATCTCGACGATCTTGAGCGGCTCGCGCGGGAATCCCTTGTCGGCGAGGATGCCTGCCATGTCGTGCACGTGGAGGACGCGGAAGCCATGGGCGGCGGTGCTCTGCTCGACGGCAGCGACGGCTTCGTCGAAGGATTTGGCGGTGGGAACGGTGAAGGCGAGGTTTTTCATGAGAGTCTTCTCCGGCCAATGACAATAGCGCGGGTGGGCGGGGGTGTCTGTGATGGGGGATGGAGGTGGGGCAGCAGACGTGAAATGAGAGCTATGCACTATTCCCCCCTGACAAGTTAGGACGGGCACCCAAGGCCAGGGTGGTGAAGATCGAACCGATCTGGACGGCGCAAAGGCGCGAAGCGGGGAGGGTCGTGCTTTCCCACCCTCGACCAAAAGAGGGTCAAGGATGGGGCACCCAGACTTGGGGTTGAGTCTGGTCGAAAGGCTTGGGTGGGCCACCCGCCCACCCCAACCTTAAAGATGAACCGACGAATCAATTGGCACGAAGCTGCTTAGCTGATCGTCTTCTCCAGGTGATCCGGGCGCATCAAGCCCTTTCACCGCAACTCCAATTACGCGATTCTTGCTGTCCAAGACGGGGCCGCCGCTGTTGCCCTTCACTATGTCAGAGTCGACGATATAGTGCTTCACGAAAACTTTCTCTTTCTTGTCCGCCTGTTTGAATGACAAGTACCATCGCTCCTGAACCGATCTTTCCGAACCGAAAGGCTACGCTATCCTTCTGATGGTATTTTGGGAAACCAACGACGCAGACTGGAGTTTGCAGGTTGATCTGGCTTAGCGAGGCCAGCGAGAATTGCACTGGCAAGAACGAAGGAATCTTTATCTCGGCTATATCTAGCTCGTCATTTCGGTGGACAATATCCACTAGGAATTTCTGATCGCTAAAGCTAGGCCTCGAAGCCCACATGAACTGATTTGTATTGTGGGCGGCGGTCAAAAGACGATTCCCCTGAACTGCAAATGCCGTCCCTTGAACATCCTCCGATTTGTCATATAACAACCAAATTGCCTGCCGAATAACCGATTCGTGAGTGGATGGTCCAATGAGAATCGGTTTTGCGTGCGCCTGCGAAAGCGCCTGCAGACGTTGCAGCAAATTGACATAGATGCGGTCGTTTCTTTGCTTGATGAAACCGATGAACTCGATCTTCCCGCGCAAGATATCGCGATAAGATGGCTCACCTTTTTCGCGCTGTTTGGCGAACCGCGGCGACGTCAGCCTGCGCTGCGTCTTCGCCATACTTTTCCCATGCGTGAAGCATTGATCTCACTTGGCGATAGAGACTGTGGCTCACGTTTAGTCCTGAGTTGATCCGAACTCCAGTTATCTCAAGACTGGATTGTCGTCCTCTCACGCGAGTCTTTGCAGGGTTGATTTTGAAGCTATTCTTCTCGACTATTTCTTGGACTTGCAGCCCCGATTTCCCATTTTCGCGTTGACAGATTCTTCTCCGCGATCTTCTTGTCGAGAATTAAGGATTTGGTGGAAATGGAAATATCGTCGGCATATCGCGTATAAGTACAGCCGCAACCCCATGCAAGCGCTTTAAATTCCGAATCCATCTTTGCGCATATGAGATTTGCGACAATAGGCGAAATAGGGGCACCGATTGGGAGCATGCCCTCATGGCAGCAAATGCGCGCGAGAGTTTTGGAAACGTCTGCGGCTAGGTTATAGGCTTTCCGGCGAACAGTCCAAGGACCCTACCAAAATGAATGCTTGGGAAAAAGTCTCGAGATCAAAATTGAGAACCCACTCGGCTCCCAGGTGTCGCGCGGCGTTCGATTTTATGCTTCTCCCTTGCGAATCCATGAACGACCGACCTAGAACCATATACCCGTAAAGAACCTGAGCCAGTTTCCTCTGAACAATCTTCAATGAAGATATCGGGGAGAGATGACCCGAGGTTTCCCGATGCACGTTGAAGCTCGAAAATCTTGTAGTTGTCCTTCTTCTTATAGAGATAAAAGGTAAGGGTTGGGTACGCAACTTCCAGAAGTTCGGCTACATCTCTAGGCGACGATAAGGCAAGAAATGCAGCGCGCAGGTCCTTTGCTTCTTCCGCCAACTTTAGGCTTTTTGGGGCCACGTCCGCTTTCCCGCTTTTCGTGTAATTTGCATAGCAACCTGCTCAGAAATTGCTGAATGAGCACGCTATCGGCGACGTTTTGATCGACCCCAGCAGGAACGCCGGGGAGTTTGCAAAGCCGCGTAGCCCCATGATTTATCTTAACCTAGTTCAAATTGGAGCCGTGTTGAATAGGACTAATCGAAATCGAGACTGCCTTCCCCGTTAATTCAATGGCCGGGTGCCCCAGGTCTCGCTTCTGAGACCTGGGTTTTCGGGAGTTGGTTTCCGCGTTTCGCGGCGGTCCAAGACGACTCAATCTCGACGGCTCCGTCAGAGCCTGTCATGTAATGACGAAAACTGGACCATTCCCAGTCACCTGGTTTCGCAACCAGACCGCGTTTCACCGGATTTCGATGCATGTACCTCAACTTCTCTGTCGTCTTCTCGGGGTTCCAGACGTTGAAGTCGTAGTAGCGTGGCTGCCAGAACGGTCGCTCTTTCCGTCTTCTCGTTACAGATAATTTGAGCGCCTGTATGGCGCGGTCGAGTGTGTTGTTTTTCGGTTCATTGACGAGAAGATGAACGTGCTCCGGCATCACAACGTATCCAAGGACGACGAAACCATACTCGCTTACGGATGCGTTCGAGTGCTGACTCGAAGAGACGGCGGCTTGCTGCGCTGTTGAGATAGCGTCTGCGACGGTAACAACTGAATGTGATGAAGTGGAAGTTTCCAGTCTGTTGGTATCGATGGAGACGTCTGGTCATCCGAGCCAGAATATTTGGTTGATGTTGGGGAGTCGGTGGTGGGGCGCACATCGTTCTGAGATCGTTCATTGGGGATTGGATCGTCCCTCCCAGGTCTCAGAATCGAGACCTGGGGCACCCAGAGTTGTGGTGATCGAAAGTATCCGGTGTACCCACTGGGGTGCTGATCGAGACTGGGCCTCTCGCTATATGTTTCAATAGTAAGGATGGCAATTCCCCGGAGATCTACAGTTAGAGGCAGGCTGATTGCGGCTCGGCGCAAGGCGCGGGAGTACGCGATGGTGGCGCGGGCGCTGGCGTCTACTTCGCATCCTGTTCTGGCGCAGATAGTTCCGGCGCGGTTCTGCAATCTTTCCTGCGCTTACTGCAACGAGTACGACAAGGTTTCTGAGCCTGTCCCGCTGGACGAGATGCTGCGGCGGATCGACCACCTGGGGCGGCTGGGCACGGCCATGATCGGGATCTCGGGCGGCGAGCCGCTGACGCATCCGCATCTGGACGACATCATCGTGCCGCATGCGCAAGACGGGCGCCATTGCGGGGATGATCACGAATGGCTACCTGCTGAATGTGGAGCGGATTGAGCGGCTGAATGCTGCGGGCCTGGACCACATGCAGATCTCGATTGATAACTTGGAACCCGATGAGATTTCGAAGAAGAGCCTGAAGGTTCTGGACAAGAAGCTGCAGATGCTGGCCGATCACGCGGAGTTCCACGTGAACATTAATTCCGTGGTGGGCGGCGGCTTTCGCGATCCCAATGACGCGCTGGTGATTGGGCGCCGGGCGCTGGAACTGGGGTTCGAGTCGACCATCGGGATTATTCATGACGGCGACGGGCAGCTGAAGCCGCTGAAGCCGGATGAGGCGCGGGTCTACTTCGAGATGACGAACCGGAAGAAGACCAACTACGCGCAGTTCGACATGTTTCAGGAAGCGATTGTGAAAGGCGAGTCGAATGACTGGCGCTGCCGCGCGGGTTCGCGCTACCTCTACATCTGCGAAGACGGGCTGGTGCATTACTGCTCGCAGCAGCGCGGGTATCCGGGTGTGCCGATTGCCGGGTACACGACCGAGGATGTGAAGCGGGAGTTTTTGACGGCGAAGAGCTGCGCTCCGAATTGCACGATTGGCTGCGTGCACCGCATCAGCCATATTGACCACTGGCGGGCTCCGCAGACAAAGACGGTGTCGCCCTCACCCCAGCAACGAGGACCTGTTGCCGGGGACCCCGATCCGGGCGGGCAGGGCGAGCTGGTGAATATACAGATGTAGTTCGCTGTCAGTGTTCAGTGGAAACGGGAGCTTCGGCCCCGTTTTTTTTTGCGGCCGTTAAGAGCTTAAAAGCAGATCCTTCACTCCGCTTACCCCACGGACTTTTGTCCGCGGGGCCCCAAGCCGCTCCGTTCAGGATGACACGTCGATTTTTGCGGAGGCGGCGGGGGCAAAAACTAGAAGCAGATCCTTCACTCCCTCACCCCAGCGACATGGACCCGTCGGCGGGGACCCCGGTCCGCTTACCCCACGGACTTTTGTCCGCTGGGACCCAGGACGCTCCGTTCAGGATGACACTGTGACTTTTTGTGGAAAGGGGCAATGACGCGTGGATTTAAGCCGCATGGCTCAGGATGACACGCTGATTTTGGTGTTGATTTTTGATGCCTGCTGGGGCGCGGGGGCTTCGCAGCGGGTGCGGAGGCCGTTGGCTTCGCGGGAGAGGTAGTCCCAGTTGAGGTCGCGGTAGATGCGTGCGACGATGGCGCCGAGGATGCCGGAGAAGTGGAGCGAGAGAGTAACGCGGCTGTGGGCGCCTGCCGCTTCCACCTGGTGGCGGCCGATGATCTTGACGCCGAAGGTGTGGGTTGTCCAGGCGAAGATGTGACGCTTCTCATCCAGCGACGTGACCTGCCAGACGGCGGGCATCAATTTTGGCTGCCACATGCGCGTGCGGCTGCCGAGGGTGAGCGGGCCGATGTCCATGCGCTGGACGCGCGTGACGGAAGTGGTCCACTCGGGCCAGTGTTCGACGTCGAGCAGCACCGGCCAGACGCGAGCCGGCGAGACGTTGATTTCAATAACGTGGCGAAAGTCTGACATGGGGAACAGCCCCGAAATGCAAAGGCCCTATTTGTGTGCTGTTTTCTCTGGTGTTGACTTAGTGTCGGCAATTGCCTGGTCGATGAGTTGGAAGAGCTTGGTGCGATCGACCACTTCTACGAAAGGCGCACCTTTGCTGTTGGATGTCGTAACCCAGATTGTGGGTGTGTGCTCAATGCCGATTCGCTGGCCGAGTGCGTAGTCGGCCTTGACCTGGGCGGCTAATTTGCCCTGGGGATCGATGGCGAAGGGCAGGGCGATGTTGTGGGCTCTTGGCGTAATTCTCAGTGAACTTGCGGAGGCCGTCGAGGGTCTCGATGGAGCGCTGATTGGCGAAGACAGCATCGCGGTAGTCGTCGCCCATCTTCTTGCTCTTGGAGTCGAACCACCGGGCGTTGACTGCGGCCTGGAAGCTCCAGGCATGGAAGGGAAGAGGAAAGTCGTGGCGCACCCATGGGATGTTGTACTTGGCGGCAGCCTCTTTCAGCACCGGATTAGCATTGGCGCAGTCGGGGCACTCCATGTCTTCAAATTCGACGATGGCGACGCGGGCGCCCGCGGGCGGCTTGAGGGCCGCGGGATCGTGCACGGGCGTGGTGGGCGGAGGATTGAACTGGGCGTGCACACCGGGGGCCGCGAACATGGCGGCGGCCAGGCCGAGCGAAAGGGCCATGCGGCGGCCGGGGAAGCGAAGGGCGAGGGCAAGATATCTGTGCATAGTGGCTTGGACGACTCCCTTATCCCTATTGTAACGGCGAGCAATGAGGAAAGTTGCAGGCGGAGTTCGACTTCGGAGGAAACGGCCGGGGCATCCGAGTCGGATCGGACTTGATCGGGCGTGGTTTTCGGCCACGGAGATCACGTACAGGTGTGGTGGGTTTTTTGCGGGAAGGGGTTATCGATCGCTATCATCTCGGCGTTTGGCCATCCACTGGCGCCATTTGTAGTCCGCCACGAAGGACAGGGCAAAGACGACGAGCGCGAGGATGGCGAGGGCGAGCTTCATAGGGGTGAGGGGACTAGGGACTCGGGACTAGAGAGCTGGCTTCATGGGGGAGGATAGCTTGCTAAGGGTGCGGAGCGCCAGCCGGGCAGTCCAGATGGCTGCGGCCAGCAGGATGGAAGTGTCGATGAAGCCGGCGATGAGCAGAACCAGGGAGCATGGCACAGGGTGCGCGCGCAGGAGAATGCTGCGGTCGCTGGCGATGATGCCGGGGAGATGAAGCAGATACCACTGAAGAGCGACCGCCGCGTTCTGACTCGCGGACGTAAGGCCGTGCGCGCCGGCCGGATAGCCGATGACCCAGAAATTCACGATCTCAATGGGGATGGCCGCGAGGAGGGCTGTTTTGAGGATTGGGCGCCGCTTCAATGATTGAGTGAATGAAGGGAACTTCACGTGGTCCAGATGGTAAAAACGCCGCCGGGGTTGGCCATCGGCGGCGTCTTTCTGCAGGAGGGAATTCGTGCTTGCTGGTTAGCGTCCGACGACGATGATTTCGAAAGTGCCGGGAATCATCGGCGGGCGCGGGCGCGGATTTTCGGCGGTGGCGGCGGGCGTCGGGCCGAAGTCGGCGGAGACGAGATAGATGCGGTCGGTGGCCGCATCGTAGGCCATAGTGCGCGCCCGGCGTTTAGTGGGCAGTGACTGGATGGTCTTGTAGGTGGTGCCGTCGACGACCGATAGGATGCCATCACCGCTGGAGGCAAAGGCGAGTTTGTGTTTGGAACTCCAGCCGGCAGCGTCGGGTCCGTCACCAATGGCGGGGGTGGCGAGGATCTTGCCGGTGGCTGCGTCGATCACACTCATCTTGTTTCCATCGCAGACAGGGAAGAGCCGATTGCCCTCGATGTCGATGGCGAGTCCGGAGGGCGATTCGCAGCCGGCGGGCCAGGTTTCGGTGACCTTGTGCGCACTGGCGTCGATCTTCAAGACGAGGCTCTTGTCTTCAATATTGTTGTAGACGTTTCCCTTACCGTCGGCGACGGCGAACTCGGGCTTGCCGGGTACGGGGATGGTGGCGACGACCTTCTGCGAGGCGGCGTCGATGACGGTGATGTTATTGCTGCGGCCGTTGAAGGTCCAGATGGATTTCGTCGTGGGCTCGAACATTATCGCGTCGGGATTGGTGCCGGCGGGAATGGTGGCGACGGCGGAAAGACTGGAGCGATCGAAGACTACGACCGCGTTTCCGCCGCCATCGGAGATGTAGCCAAGCTTCCCGTCTGGGTTGAGCGCCACACCATGCGTTCCGTGCAGCCCGCCGATGGTGCCGATCAGCTTGCCGTCGTTGGTGTCGACCACGTCAACGTGATCGCCGCGAGTGATGTAGACGCGATGAGCCGGCGAGTCGACTAGCAGGTAGTCCCATCCACCGCTGTCGGTAAGCTTCCAGTGGTCGAGGACCTTGTATGGTCCATCTGACCCCCCGGACGAAGACCTGTCTGCGGGGACCCCCGACTGCGCCTGTGCGTTGAGAGCGGCGACGAAGAGATTGCACGACAGGGCGGCGGCAAAAAGGATGCGTGCAAAAAGTGGGAGACTGCGTTGATTTTGCATGTTCGGCTCCGCGTGGGCTCGGCAAATCCTGCGATTCACCGGCGAAAGTATTGTTTCATCGCGGCATTAAGGAATGCTGAAGGGATCGCTACCATGCGCTCGGGCAGAACGGAATGCCACGAAAGTGCGTGCTCGATGTGCCAATGATCACAACAAGAGGAAATCAGCGGAAAATACAATCCTCGCGATTCTCATACAGATAGAAAGTGTGAACGAAAGATGGCTCGCCGGGCGTTTGCTTGTTTTCAACTTTTTCTTGTTTTGTCCCTTTTGGTTTTTTCCTCCGCCTTTTTGACCGCGCAGGGTCTCCCCCAGGGTGAGTGGACCTGGATGGGCGGGGCAAACACCATCCCGAACTACATAAACACGAATTCCGGGGTTTCCGGGGTGTATGGCAAGTTGGGTGTTTTCGCCGCAACGAATACGCCGGGAAGCCGCTATGGAGCGGCAACGTGGGTAGATGCAAGCGGCAATTTCTGGCTGTTTGGCGGGACTGGATATGCGGCCGATCCCTCGTTTGGACCCATCGACGATCTTTGGGAATACAGTCCTGCGATCAATCAATGGGCCTGGATGGGTGGTAACTCCGGGGGAGTGCTTGTGAAGAACGAGTCCGGGGTCTACGGGACACTCGGCGTGCCCTCCGCAAACAATTTCCCTGGTGGGCGATCCGATGCCGTCACCTGGGTCGATACGAACGGCAACTTCTGGCTCTTTGGCGGCTCTGGTTATGCGGCCACAGGAGCGGGGTTGCTCAACGACCTCTGGATGTACGATCCCTCGACCCGCGAATGGGCATGGATGGGGGGTAGCAGCGCAGCCACTAATTCCGGCCTCGATGGAATTTCCGGAATCTACGGCACAATTGGCGAGGCCAGTTCCACCAGTTATCCAGGCAGCCGCACTCATGCAGCGGGTTGGACGGACACGTCTGGGAATCTGTGGCTCTTCGGCGGCTCAGGCTTCGACGCAGCTGGAACCAACGGGGAACTCAACGACCTCTGGAAATACGATCCGGTTGCGAACCAGTGGACGTGGGTCTCGGGCAGCAGCACGGTGCCGGGCACGTTTCTGGGCCAGTTCGGCGTCTTCGGAACGCGTGGCACTCCGGCTCCGGGAAACGTCCCGGCGGGCCGTCAAATCGGAGCAGCGTGGACCGACAAAGCGGGGAATTTCTGGCTGTTCGGCGGATGGGGATCGGAATTCAACGGGAAAGGGCAATTTCTCAGCGACCTCTGGGAATTCAACCCGGCAACAAACGAATGGACGTGGATGGCTGGAAACCCCATCGTTGGCGGCTACGGATCTTATGGGATCCTCGGTGCACCGTCTACGGCCAACTATCCAGGCGGGCGCGTTTACTCCACCTCCTGGACCGACGCTGATGGCAATCTGTGGCTCCTCGGCGGCAACGGTTTTGCGGCGAACGGCTATGGGAGCCTGTTAGATGACCTATGGGAGTTCCTCCCCTCGAGCGGCGAATGGGCTTGGATGGGCGGAAGCTCGGATGGAACTTCAGGGGGAGATCCGGGAGTGTATGGGACGCTCGGCGTTCCTGGAGCGCCGAATGCGCCCGGTGCTCGCGATTTGGCAACGGCGTGGACCGACAATCGCGGCATCTTCTGGTTATTTGGCGGTACTGGAAATGATTCCGCGAACAACTCCGGAATTCTAAACGACCTGTGGAGGTTCCAGGCGGCCGGAACTGTCCCTCCGGCTCCTGCACCGACCTTTTCGCCCGCATCCGGAAGTTACCCAGCGGGTACACCGATCACGCTGAGCGATACGTCCGGCGGCGCAACGATCTACTACACAACCGATGGCAAAACAGTGCCGACGGTGAACTCCCAGGTCTACACCGGTCCTGTTTCGTTCACGAGTTCTGAGACGATTCAAGCCATTGCCGTCGCACCGGGCTATTCGGCGAGTTACGTTGCCGGAGCAACCTATGTTTTGCTTGCTCCTGCCGTGCCTGCTGCGACCCCGACCTTCAGCGTTCCTGCCGGCACCTACACCTCGGTGCAGACGGTGACCATCAGCGATGGTACTCCCGGGGCAACCATCTATTACACAACTGATGGCAGTGTGCCCACGACGAGATCCACGACATATCAGGGAGCGATCACGGTATCTCAGTCCGAGACGCTCTCAGCGATTGCCATCGCAAATGGATTTAGCCCAAGCACCCTGGCGACGGCGACCTACACCATCAATTTGCCGGCTCCCGATTTCACCATCACGGCATCCCCCGCATCCTTCACGGTCAGTCGAGGGCAGGCAGTGACAGCCGCGATCACCATCACGCCTGCAAATGGATTCAATGCAGCGGTCTCGTTTGCCTGCACCGGATTGCCTGCAGGAGCCACGTGCAGTTTCTCGCCCGCGACGGTGACGCCGTCCGCGTCGCCTGTCTCGACCACTCTGACGCTTTCGACGCCGCAGTCCGCGGCGGTCTCCGAAAGCCGTCCGTGGGCATTTTCGCCGATGCTGTTAAGTCTTACTTGCGGCTTATTCTTCTGGCGCAAAGGGAGGCGCTGGCGGATCCTATCGCTTGTCCTGCTGGCACTGGCTTTGAGTGTTCCGGAACTCAGCGGCTGCGGATCGAGCGGAGGGACGGGTTCAACGACTAGAAGCTCTCAGCCTGTCACATCCTCGATTACCGTGACGGCTTCGGCTGGCTCGCTTCAACGTGGCACGGTCTTGTCCGTGACGGTGAATTGAGGGACTTGCTTTCGCAGACCGGAGCGTCACTTCGTGGTACTCTCGTCGAAGCGCTGAAGGGCGCATCCGGTCCGCGGGAAGGACAGAAGTCCACCTTTTCTTACAATCTGAATTTTCGAACTGACTTTCAGCCCTCAACATGCGGACCTGGGCACACGAGAGGAAGTTCGTCATGCCTGCAAAGCAATTCCCGTCTAAACCAGACCTTAACCACCTCAAATATCAAGCCAAAGATCTGCTCAAAGGGCTTTCGGCCCGCGATCGCGGAGTCGCGCAGCGCCTTCGGGAATTTAATCCGCGTTTCAAGGACGCTACCGATGCCGAGATATTTGATAGCGCGCTGCGGTTGAGCGATGCGCAATTCACCATTGCGCGCGAGTACGGCTTCAAAAGCTGGGCGCGGCTCAAGGCGCACGTGGAGTCGCCGGAACTTGCAGGCCGCTTGAAGTTGCCACACCATGAGCGGATCGAGAACGCTGTGTTTCGTCACGCGGTGAATCTGCTGGATGCGGGAGACGCGGCAGGATTGTGCGATTACCTGAAGCAGCATCCGAAGCTTGTTCATGAGCATGTCGAGTTTGAGAGTGGGAATTACTTTCACAGCGCTGGGCTGCTGGAGTTCATTGCGGAGAATCCGATTCGGCATGGGAAGTTGCCGAAGAATATTGTCGAAGTCGCGAAGGTGATTCTTGATGCGGGACCGGATCAGACTTCGCGCAATGTGACGCTGGCGCTGGTGGCAACGGGGAGCGTACCCCATGAATGCGGCGTGCAGATTCCGCTGATTGACCTGCTTTGCGACTATGGAGCCAATCCGGACGGCGCAATCCATGCAGCTGCTCTGCATGGCTATTTTCAGACGGTGACAGCCTTGATTACGCGTGGCGCGCACATCGATTTGCCGATTGCAGCAGTGCTGAATCGCGTTGAGGATGCTCGTCGATTGTTGCCTGCAGCGGACGGCGCGGAGAGGCATTTGGCCCTGGCCGTGGCAAGCCAGGTTGGGCACATTGAGATTGTTCGCTTGCTTCTCGATGCCGGCGAGGATCCGAATCGATATAACCCACCCGGAGGACACGCGCACAGCACGCCGCTGCACCAGGCTGCGTTGATTGGGCACGAAGACCTCGTGCGACTGCTGGTTGAGCGGGGCGCAAGCGCGGATACGAGAGACCTGCTTTGGCGCGGCACCCCGGCGGATTGGGCGCAGCATGAAGGGAGAGCGGAACTGGAAGCCCTTCTACGAAAGCATGAGCAGAAGAGCCGATAGCTCAGTGCAGGCGGTTGAACCAGTCGGTGAAGAGCGCTTGTTCGCTGGGCTTGTTCATGCCGGGGATGGTGAAATGGAGTTTCTTCCCGGAGGTGAGGCGAACTCCATTTTCATCGACCGCGCTGATCTCGGAGATAGCGATTTGCATGCTGGCGTGGATGTCGCTGAGGCAGTTGAATTGGAGACCGGTACTGCTGAGGACGAGCTGACCGGAACAGCCGCCTCCGAAGGCTTTTTCGTGGCGGGCGTTATAGGATGATGGGGCATAGGCTGGGCGAATTGCGGGAGTAGGCGTCGGTGACAGGGCTCCGGGGATGGGAACGGGGGCAACTGGAGCTATCGCGGGACCGGACATACCTTGCGTGGGAGAGGTGGGTGCAGCGTTCGCTGCCTGAATCTTCGACCAATCTGGTATGGGCGGCAGCGGAGCAGGCGGCGTGGCTGGCACCAGCAGCTTACCGGCGGGTGGCTTGGGTTTGGTGCCGTCAGAGAGAAGCGAGGGACGATGACTCACCGAAAGCCCGAGGTCGGTGGCTTTTTTCATTGTGCCGGTGTGCGCTGCAAACCAGATGATGAGGGCCGCGATCGGGACGGCGAGAACAAGGAACAAAGCTTTAGGTGTCAAATGCCTGGGGCGAGGCGAGAGACCGAGGCGGGTATTTGAAGTATTGCCGAAATGGCTCAAGGCAGATTCCTTTCACCGAGTGGAATCCTGCCGCTTGGCAGATGCCGGAACCCATTGTCGACCAGGAACTGGGTGAGCTGTCCACATTGCAGATTGGATGCGCCAAAGAGGCACGCTGTTCGATATTTCCAACCAATTTGCTGGACTGCATAGCCGGACTGCGCGCGAACCGTACTCGGCGCTGGAAGGAGTGCGCAAGTCAGCCTTTGGGCAATCGGATCGTTGCGTTAGTGCCTTTTCCCGGATTACTGGTCAGCGTAATGGTGCCTCCCGCCTTTTCAATCACAGCCTTGCAGATGGCGAGGCCAAGGCCGGCGCCTCCAGTGGTGCGCGCGCGGGAAGGATCGCCGCGATAGAAACGGTCGAAGACGTGGGGCAGTGCATCCGGGGCAATACCGTCGCCGTGATCCTGAACAAGAACCTCGATGGAGTTCTCGCGAAGGTTTGCTTCGACTTCGATTTGTGCATTCGCGCGGCTGTGCTGGATGGCATTCATCAGAAGGTTGGAGATCACAAGTCGGCAATCTTCAGCGTTGAGTGGGACAGTGTACGTATCCGGGGGTAGAGTGCGAACGGTCAACTCCACCTGGCGCGCGGCGGCAACGGTTTCCAAGTCGGTAACGGTCTGAGCTATGCATTGGTTCAGATAGCTTTTACTGTCGCTGGATGGGTTCGTGGCGCCGCTCTCGACGCGAGCCATGGTGAGCATCTTGGCGACGAGCTCTTCAATGCGAGCGGTGTCGGCGAGAGCGCGTTCGTTTCCTGCCTGGTACTCCTCCGGCGTGCGTTGACGCATACCTACGAGTTGCAGCGACGACTTGACGACAGCGACGGCAGTTTTGAGTTCGTGTGCCGCATCGGAGACGAATGTCCGTTGCTGCGTGAACGATCGTTCCAGCCGTTGCATGGCGGTTTCGAGTGCCTGTGTGAGTGGGGCAAGCTCAGCGGTGTCACGCGCAGAGGCAGGCGGAGAGAACTCCCATGAGTCTGCCGAGACGCGGCCGGCCATCGAAGCAAGCTGGCGCAGGGGCTCGAGCCCGCGATGCAGAACCCAGGCGATCAGCGGCCCCGTGATGAGAACAAGCAGCAGCATGCCGGCTGCGTAGAATTCAACTGCGCCGTAGATCGCCTGCCATACGCGCTGGGTTGGCGCGCCATAAAGGATGGTGACGAAGCGGAGATGCCCGCCACCTGGCTCGCCTGGATCGACGATGCGTGTGCCGCGCATGAAGAGCAGCCCGTAGTCGCGATCGCGAATTTCCGCTCGGAACATGCCGTTGTGCTCGGGTACTGGCATACTGGCGCTGCCCTGCCAGTTTAGCGATCGGCCCAGCAGCTGTCCGCGTCCGTCCCACACTTCGTACACGTCGTCGGGCGGCACATGCAGATCGGCAAGATCGAGCATCACGTTGTCGCCCACATCTTCGGCGTCCTGCACGGCGCCGAGTACGGAGTCGGCGCGGCCGTGCACCATTACTTCGAATGAGCGGAAGTGACTGTGGCGCTCGTATCCCAGTGCGACCAGGATGACGAGCGCGGCTGAGGCCAGCTCCACCAGCATCACAGCGGCGATGAGGCGGAAGGCGATGCTGTTGCGTCGTGTCATGCGGTGGGCTCAGGCGAGAGGCGATAGCCGCGACCGCGCAGGGTCTCGATGATGGGCTCGGCATTGGGCACGGCAGCATCGAGTTTCTTGCGCAGGTTTGAGACGTGCGCTTCGATCACATTGGAGTGGTGCTCCCAGTTGTAGTCATAGAGATGCTCCAGCAGTTCCTGTTTGCTGACGACCTTGCGCGGATGATGCAGCATGTATTCGAGGATGTGGTATTCGGTGGGCGAGAGATCGACGAGGGTGTCGCCGCGATGGACAGTCTGTTCCAAGGTGTTGAGTTCGACGCCGAGTGCAGTGAGCGTGGGATGGGGCGTGCCCTTGCCGCGACGGATCAGGGCCTTGACGCGCGCAAGGAGTTCACCGAGGTCGAAGGGCTTGGCGAGATAGTCGTCGGCACCCGCGTTGAGCAGTTGAATGATCGCGTCTTTGCCTTCTTTCGCCGTGAGGATCAGCACCGGTGTTCCGTCTTTGCGGGCGCGCATGCGGCGCAGCACTCCGTGGCCATCGAGCTTTGGGAGCATCAGGTCAAGAATGACGAGGTCGTAGCAGAGATTGCGCGCCGCGTCGTCGCCTGCTTCACCGTCGGCGGCCCAGTCGACTGCGAGGCCGGGGCCGTCGCGCAGGGCGGCTGCAAGATTGTCAGCCAGCCGGACTTCGTCTTCCACCAGCAACACTCGCATGACGCGGAGTTCTCCTTATTCATTATTGTTGCAGCAAGCTTAAACGAGGCTGAAGCCACCTGCCGTGGAGCCGGCGTTTTATGGACCGTATCTGACCCCTTGATGCTTTACTCTTATCGTTGCGTTTCCATCCCTATCGTCGGACCTCACTTTTGCGCATTGTCCTTTCGAATATCGGTACTCTTGGCGATATCAATCCGCTGATTGCGCTGGCTCTTGAACTGAAGCGGCGCGGGCACACGCCGGTAATGGCGCTGCCGAACGTGTATCGGACGAGGCTTGAACCGCTAGGGTTGGAGTTTCACGCGATCCGGCCGGACATCGACCCGACAAATAACGTGCTGGTGGAAATGGTGTACGACATCAAGCACGGAACGGAACATGGGCTGCGCGATTTTCTGTTTCCATCGTTGCGGGAGACCTACGACGATCTGCTGGATGCGGCGACGAACCCGGTGCGCGCCGATCTGCTGCTGCTGGGCGAATTGAACTATGCGGGGCCGATCGTGGCTGAGGTCACTGGAATTACGTGGGCGAGTTACGTGCTTGCGCCGCTGTCATTCTTTTCCGCGTTTGATCCGCCAGTATTGCCGCCGTATCCAAAACTCGCCAAGGCGGACAAGAAGGTGCCGGGATTCGGGCGTGTGATCAAGCGGGTGGCGCGCTTTGTTAGCCGCAAGTGGCCGGAACCGATATATGCGCTGCGACAGGAACTGGGATTGCCGCGCGGCGAGAATCCGCTGTTCGATGCGAAACATTCGCCGTTCCTGGTGCTGGCCCTGTTTTCGCGCGTGCTCGGCGAGGAACAAAAAGACTGGCCGCCAAACACGCTGATCGCAGGATTCGCCTACTATGATGCCGACGCGGGCAACGCGAAGCTGCCGCCGAATCTCGAACAATTTGTTTCGAACGGAGAGGCGCCTATCGTATTCACTCTTGGTTCGGCCGCGGTACTGGCTGCGGGAGATTTCTACGAGGTGTCGGCGAAGGCGGCGATAGAGCTGGGCAAGCGTGGCGTGCTGCTGATCGGGAGCGATCCGCGGAACAAGCCGAAGCAGAGTCTGCCGGAGTCGATTTGCGCGGCGGAATATGCGCCGTTCTCCGCGCTGTTTTCACGGGCGTCACTGGTGGTGCATCAGGGTGGTGTTGGGACTGTTGGGCAGTGCCTGCGCGCCGGCAATCCCATGCTCATCATGCCCTACTCGCACGATCAGCCGGACAATGCGCGGCGCATGAAGCGGCTCGGCGTTGCCAAGGTGATCCAGAAGGCGGATTACACGCCGGAGAAGGTCACGCGCAAGATACGCAAGATGCTCGACGATCCGAGTCTCGCGGAGAAGGCGCGCACTGTGGCGGAGCAACTGCGCGGTGAAGATGGCGTAAAGACGGCGTGCGATGCGCTGGAAGCACTGCACGCAAAAACGGAACGCAAACTTTAATCCAGCATGTCGGTCCAGGAACATCGATCATGATCACGCTGCCAAACGGCTTTACTGTTACGGAAGAGCGCAAGATCTTTGACCCGCGAGATGAAGCGACCGGGTCGCACGGAGCGGAGTTGCTGGACGCGACGTTGGCGAAACGCGGCGACCAGTGGTGGATGTTCCTTGCAGGGCAGCCCGGCGGATTTGGCGCTACGGATCTTTTCTGCGCATCTCTTTCTCCCGGTGCGTCGTTGTCTTCGCAGGGTTGGACATTGTCGCGTGATGGGGAGGGAAAGCTTCTCCCTCTTGCCGGTCGAGAAGCCAGTGGCGCATGGGATGGAACTGGCGGCAGACATTGTCCCTGTTATGTGAAGGGCCCAGACCCGCACACGGACCGATGGGTGGAACGCATCTACTACGCCGGCGCGGCGGAAAACCTGTGGGGACCGTATGCGATCGGCTACGTGGAGTGGGACGGTGAGCGATGGGTGGATCAGGCGGAGCCCGTGTTCACGGCGAAGATGGAATGGGAACGTGGCAGCGTTTATGAACCCAATCTGATCTACTTCGACGGCAAATGGAGATTGTGGTACGTTGCCGGATCAAATCAGCAGGACTATCTCGTGCATGGCTATGCCGAGAGCGAAGACGGCCGGTCAAACTGGAGTGAACATCGCATCTTTGCGCCGGCCGAAATGAAGATGTTTGATTTTTGCGTAAAGCAGCGGGGCGACAAATTTGAGTCAGTATATTCGCGGGTATCGATGACGGATCCTGCTCCGCCCGAAACTGGGCTGTGGTGGTGCACTGGCCCAGAACCCTCGTCAAATCTGGCCGACTGGAGCGAGCCTGTGCAGATCGCGACCGCGGAAGACCGAGGTTGGCACAAAGGACCGTGGAAGCCGTCGTTGCACTACGACGACGCGCAACCTGACGCAGGCTTCGTGTTCTTCGACGGGCTCTACCGGACCGAGGATCCAGGGCCGTTCCCGTTCGCGTTTACGCTTGGGTGTCTCAGGTTGAGCTCTATCGGATAAGGCCAGACGACAGGAAGTGTCATCCCGATAAACCTTTATACAAGATAGATTTGCGTCCCGGTTCTGAGTTGGAAAACCGGGCAACTCGGCTTCCGACGAAGGGCATCCGACTGTGGGTACATGCGTGGACCGCGCGTGTACCTGGAGGATCACCGATATGGATGTGAAGCGGATAACTTATAACTTGTCTTTGAGCGCGGGGATGGTTCTTTTGGCGGGCGTAGCGGCAATGGCCCAGACGCCGAGCAGCCCCCAGCAACCGGGTATGCCAAGCCAGCAGCAGCCTTCAACAACCACAAGCCCTAATCCCGCGATGGGACCGGGCGCCTATCCGGGAACTGCTCCGACTGGTCAAGATCTCGCAGAGAAGACCTTTGTCTCGAAGGCGCTTCAAGGCGGGGAAATGGAAGTGCAACTTGGGCAATTGGCGCAACAAAAGTCCCAGAGCAACGACGTGAAGCAGTTTGGGCAGAAGATGGTAAACGACCACGGGCAGATGGGCGACAAGTGGTTCAAACCTGTTGCGCAGCAGTTGGGCATCTCGGAACCGAAGGGCCTCTCAAAGAAAGACAAGAAGGAGATTGCGAGGCTAGAAGCGCTCTCGGGCGAGGAGTTCGATCGTGAGTACATCACGATGATGGTGAAGGATCACCAGCAGGACCTGAAGGAGTTTCAGGAAGAGGCGCAGTCTGCCCAGAATCCGAACGTGAAGCAGATTGCTCAGCAGGGCACAAACATCATTTCGCAGCATCTGCAACTGATCGAGCAGATTGCGAAGAGCCACAACATCGCCGTTGAAGCCAGCTCAAAGGGTTCGTCGAGTATGTAGCGGCGGCACAACATGAGGGCCTGATGGATAGCTTTCTCAGGCCCATGCGCCTCGTAGTTTTTTGCTAGTAATTCTTTGCTTGGCCGGTGCGCGAGTTGGTCACGCTGAAGCTGCCGTCCTGATGCGCGACGACTTTGAAGTAAGCGCCGTCTGGGCCGCCTTTGAGATTGGCGATGAGCGGATCGCTGCTGTTGTGAGCGACATCGGAACCTTCAGCGGTGTGCAGCATATAGAGATCCACAAGGCCGGGGCCCTCGTGCACGGTTTGCCATGCCTCGGGGCTGCCGGCTTTGTGCGCACCGTTATCCATGATGGCCACGCGGGGACGGATTGCGTCGACAAATGCTTTCGAGTTGGAGAGGTTCGATCCGTGATGGTTCACAAGAAAGAGATCGACTTGTCCGATTAGATTGTCGGGACAGACAAGGGGGATCTCCTTGGCTTTGGTGAGATCTCCGAGATCGAGAAAGCTGAACTTGCCGAAACGCACCAGAATACCCACTGAACGCGGATTTTCAGTTGTGTCGAGTTCCCATTTCGGCTCTGTGGCGCAGTAGGAGTTCGCTTCTGGCTTTATCCCAGGAATTGCTTTGATGTGTTCGCCATCAGCCGCAACGACGACGATGCCGAGGCCCGGGATGTCGATGGTGTCACCGGGATGGACAGTGGTGCGAGGTGTTGAGCCGATGGCTTTGACGTATGCGGCGTAGTCGTGGCGCGTGATATCGGAGTCTTCGCGATTCTCGCCGTGATCCAGGAACTCGCCGACTTTGATGTGGTCGACGAGATTCGGAACTCCGCCGACGTGATCGACATGGAAGTGGGTGATGAGCACTTTGTCGATCATCGTGATGCCGGAGTCGTTCATCGCCGCCTGAATACGCTGGGCGTCGCGGCCGTTATTGCCCGGCCAGCCAGTGTCGACCAGCAGCGAGTGTCCAGAGGGCGAGACGAGTAATGTGGCCTGGCCGCCTTCGACATCGATAGCGTAAATCTGAAGGTTTTTGTTTGCTGGTTGGGCCTGCGCGGTCGTCAAACAGACGAAAAACAGAGCCATAGAGAGGGCTGGGGGCAAAAACCGGAAGGCGTTCAGGCAGGAGAAGCGCCGGGTCCGGTCGGATGTGCAGGCGGGGGGAAAAGCGGAAGTTCGCATTTGCCGAAGAGTGTATAAGACCAAGCATTGCTTGGGGAAACCGCTTGAACCGGCTCGAAAACTGCACTGCTGGTAAAATAGGAAGTGCCGCACTGTGTGGCCATTCATCTTGTATTCATTCCCAACCTGATGGCCTGCTGAGGCCATACCTGAGCGCAAATCCAGATTTGCCCTAGAAGAAAAGGAACACTACGCCTGTGAGCCAGACGATACGCAATATCGCCATCATCGCCCACGTTGACCACGGTAAGACTACCCTCGTTGACGCCATGCTTCGCCAGTCCGGCACTTTCCGCGCCAACGAGCAGGTAGCCGAGCGCGTGATGGACTCAAATGACCTGGAGCGGGAGCGCGGAATCACGATCCTTGCCAAGAACACGGCTGTTAACTTTGAAGGCGGCAAGATCAATATTGTCGATACGCCGGGCCACGCTGATTTTGGCGGCGAGGTGGAGCGCGCTCTGAAGATGGTCGACGGTGTGATGCTGCTGGTTGACGCAGCAGAAGGTCCGCTGCCGCAGACGCGCTATGTGCTTTCGAAGGCGCTCGAAGCGAAATTGAAACCCATTGTCGTGATCAACAAGATTGATCGCCCCGACGCGCGCCCGAAGGAAGTGCTGGACGAGATCTATGACCTCTTCATCGATCTTGATGCGGAAGAATCGCAGCTTGATTTTCCGGTGCTATATGCGGTGGCCAAGGCCGGCACCGCGTCTCTTGATCTGGACAAGCCCGGCGAAAACCTGCAGCCGCTCTTCGAGACGATTGTGTCGACCATTCCCGCAGCAACAGGCGATGTGGATGCGCCGCTGCAGATTCTCGTTACCAATCTCGACTACTCTGATTATTTTGGCCGCATCGCCATCTGCCGCGTGTTTCAGGGAACACTGCATGCGGGCGATGACGTAAACATCTCCAAGCGCGACGGCTCGTTGATGAAGACGCGCATCACCAAGCTGTTCACTTTCTCGGGATTGAAGCGTACCGAAACCACCGAGACAACGATGGGAGACATTGTTGCCGTCGCGGGTGTTGAAGGCATCACCATCGGCGAGACCATTACTTC
Source organism: uncultured Acidobacteriaceae bacterium (assembly GCA_963738035.1). GTDB lineage: Bacteria > Acidobacteriota > Terriglobia > Terriglobales > Acidobacteriaceae > Telmatobacter. Next base: position 1,158,240 of record CAVTVB010000008.1, on the reverse strand, counting down.
GCTCGAGACGCCCTCGCCGCTGCCGCTGATTGTGATCGATGAACCGACGATTGCAATTCAGTTCAGCGTGAACAATTCGCCCTTTGCGGGCAGGGAAGGGCAGTATGTTACGAGCCGCAATCTGCGCGAGCGGCTTGAGAAAGAGCTGCTGACCAACGTGTCGATTCGCGTTGAGGAGGCAGGCTCGCCCGATACGTTCAAGGTGCTGGGCCGCGGCGAATTGCAGCTTGCCATTCTCATCGAGATGATGCGCCGCGAAGGATTTGAGCTGATGGCTGGGCGGCCGGAGATTGTTACCAAGATGGTGGACGGCACGCGGATGGAGCCGGTTGAACACCTCACCATCGACATTCCGGAGCAGCACACAGGTGTGGTGATCGAAAAGCTCGGGCCTCGCAAAGGCGAGATGACGAAGATGCACAATCATGGCTCGGGGCGCGTACGCCTTGAGTTTCGCGTGCCTAGCCGCGGGCTGATCGGCCTGCGCAGCGAAATGCTAACGGAGACGCGCGGCACGATTGTGATGAATTCGCTTTTCGATGGCTACATTCCATACCAGGGCGAGATTCCGCAGCGGCCGACGGGCGCGCTCATCGCTGATCGTCAGGGCTTGACCACGACTTACTCGCTGAATGGTCTCCAGGAGCGCGGCATTCTGTTTCTGGGTGCCGGCGTGGATGTTTACGAGGGCATGGTCGTGGGCGAGCATTCGCGCGACAACGACCTCGACGTGAATGTGGTTCGCGAAAAGAAGCTGACCAACATGCGTGCGTCGAGCGCTGACGATGCCATTCGCCTGGTGCCCTACAAGACGCTGAACCTTGAGCAGGCCATCGAGTTTATTGCTGACGATGAGCTGGTCGAGATCACGCCCAAGTCGCTGCGCCTGCGCAAAAAGATTCTGCAAGCCAACAAGCGGCCCAAGCGGTGGGAGAAGGCTGAACAGTTCAGTTCATAGGTGTCCTGATGAGCTACAAGGCGATCAATCTAGGCGAAAAGTTTGGGCTGTTCACTGAGCAGTGGCAGCCCAAAGTCATTGCCGAGATGAACGACTATCAGTTTAAGGTTGTGAAGTTGCAGGGCGACTTCATCTGGCACGACCACAAGGACACGGACGAGACCTTCATCGTGATCGAAGGCACGCTGCGGATTGATTTTCGAGATGGCTCGGTCGAGATTGGGCCGGGCGAGATGTTTGTTGTGCCAAAGGGCGTCGAGCACAAGCCCTATGCCGAGCGCGAAGTGAAGCTGATGCTCATTGAGCCGCGCGGCGTGCGCAACACCGGCGAAGAAGGTGGCGAGCGCACGGCGGCGAATGATGTGTGGATCTAGTTTCTGATCTCAGCCCGCATTTGCTATTCTCTCGGCACACATGGCCGGCTTCGTCATCGACATCTTCATCGGATTCATATTCCGATGGTTCGTCCTCTCTTGGCGCAACGTCGAGAGCGGCAAATGGCCGACAGTGGCAGGAACAATTGTTCGCTGTCACTTTGAGAAGCATGGCTACGGCGGTGATTATGTGGTGCTCCAATACAAATACAAAGCGGATTTTGAGCGATTTCAGGGCGCAATTAAAAAACCGTACATTTATCCTAGTTACGCCGACGCTTTTGTGCGCCATCATCCCGCGGACAGCGAGTTAGCGATACGCGTCGATCCGAAAGATCCTGCGCGGTCCTTCCCTGTGATCACTTAGAGCCGCTTCTTCGCTTCGAGCACGCGTTCCAAAGCTTCTTCTGGAGTTGCGCCAGTAGCCGACAGATGCCCCATCTTGCGACCCATCTTCGCGGCGCGCTTTTCATACAGATGCAGCCGCACGCCGGGAACCTCAAGTGCCTTGGCGAAGCTCGGCGACGAAGTGAGCCACACATCTCCCAGCAGGTTCACGATGGCTGCGGGGGTAATCAGCGATGTATCGCCGAGGGGCAGATTGCAGGTCGTACGCACCAGTTGTTCAAACTGGCTCGTCACGCATGCTCGCTCGCTCTGGTGATAGCTATTGTGCGGACGCGGCGCCAGTTCGTTGATCAGCAGCCGACCTTGCCTGGTTATGAACATTTCGACGCAGAGCAGCCCTTCGATGCCCAGTTTCTCAATGATGGATGCTGCCAGCTTTTCTGCGCGCGATTCGATCTCGGGTGAGACGCCAGCCGGCAGTACACTCCAGGCGAGAATCTGGTTCTCGTGGTGATTGCGCGCGGCGGGATACGTGCGCACGTGACCGGCAGGATTGCGCGCCGCCATCACGCTGATTTCGCTGACGAGGTCGAGTGCCTGTTCTGCGACAGATGGATTCTCTCCAATGCTGGTCCATGCGTCCGTGATGATTTGCTTGTTGAGCAAGGCCTCCATGCCGATGCGTGCCTGGCCGCGGCCATCGTATCCGCCGCGCCCGATCTTGAGAAAGATGCGGCCAGCGAGTGTCTTCACAGCATGGTGAAGTTCCTCTTCGTTGCGGACGACGCGAAACGGGCCGACAGGGAAGCCGTTCTCAGCGAGCCACGTTTTTTGAAGAATCTTGTCCTGGATAATGCGGATAGGCTCCACGCCGGGGCGCAGAGGAGCGAGTTGTGCAACCTCGCTCAACGCATCGACGCCGATCTGCTCGATTTCAAGTGTTACGGCATCGGCTCCGTGTGCCATTCGTTTTGCGGCCGCCACATCGTCCCAGGTGCCCACAACCGTTTCGTCGACAACGAAGCTCGCCGGACAACGAAACTCCGGGTCCATCACGCGAACGCGATAACCCATGGTGCGGGCGGCCATGGCGGTCATGCGGCCGAGCTGGCCTCCGCCGAGAATGCCAATCAAGCCGCCGGGCTCGATGACAGGTGGTTTCTTGATCATGGGGGATTGGACAGACACTACGGCAACTCCTGCGTCATCACTTCTACGGTTCGCGCGGCGCGCCAGGCGGCCAGGCGTTCGTAGAGTGCGGAGTCAGTTGCGGCGAGAATTTCAGCCGCGAGCAATGCGGCGTTGGCGGCGCCGGGCTTTCCAATGGCCAGTGTTCCCACGGGGACGCCCTTGGGCATTTGCACAATTGAGAGCAGCGAATCGAGGCCATTGAGCTGGGTTGCTGAGACAGGAACGCCCAGCACGGGCACGAGAGTTTTGGATGCGAGCATGCCGGGTAAATGCGCCGCGCCGCCTGCCCCGGCAATAATCACGCGCAGGCCGCGCTCGCGTGCCGTTTCAGCATATTTGAAGAGCCAGTCAGGAGTGCGGTGGGCGCTCACGACGCGTGCCTCGTGGGGAATCTCGAACGCCTGCAGGATTTCAACGGCCGCGGACAGCACTTCGTAGTCGCTCTTGCTGCCCATCACTACGCCTACTAACGGCTTCTCGCTCATGGGGAGATTATAAGAGCGGAGCGGCATTTCCACAGAATGGAGTGCGCCATTTCGAAGATCTAGTGCCGGTGCCATGCCTCGACGGCAACTTCGACAACGGCGAGCAGAACACTGAAGGCAGTCAGAAATCCCTTGGCGCGTTGCCAGTTTTGCTCATGACGCTCCATGCGGTGTTCAAGCTCTGCGATGCGTCCGCCGTTTCCGTCGCCCATCAGTCCGTTCATTTGCGCTTTCAGTACACTTAGGTCGCTCAAAACCTGCGCTTCGAATTCGTTCATCATTCGCATCCGTTGTTCTCCAGCCACTTTCTGTGAGTTTGTTTCGCTTCCCGGAGAAATCGTCGTCCGTGGGGAATTCTCACAATGCGAGTGGCAGATTGAAGATCAGAGCCGCCGAAAACTCCGAATATTTGGGCGGGTTTGATCCGTCGTACATTTTTATATAGAAACGATCGCTGGCCGAGATGCGCGAAAAGGTCATGTTGGTCTGAGAGCCGCGCATCACCAGGTCAGGATCTGTGCCAGGCATGAAGCAGTTATCACGCCGGCGAATTTCGAACCCGCCTCCGCTGGGAGCCGAGGCTCCTGTGTTGATTGTCACCTGGCCGTTGCTCATGGCAGTTACGGCAAGCCCGCTCAGGTTTGAGAGATAGTCAGGCGAGATTGGCGCCGGCAACCATGCGTCTGCGGGAACCGTCGCGCTCGTCTTGATTGCCAGGTCATCGGCCCAGTCATTCGCAAAGCTGATGGCATAGTGCACCAGGTCGGGGCAACTTGCTGTATAAGTCAGCTTCACGCTGCGGATGATTACCTGCGCACTTAAGTTAGCTGATGGAGCGCTCAGTACGAGCGCGTCGCCCGGCCACGCATCGGTGTCAAGTGCGGCCGATGTGCATTTGTAGGTTCCGCTCCACAAGGCGCTCACGCTGGCGGCGGCTTGTTGCATAGCGAGTGCGGCATTGCGGCAATCCTGCGAACTGCGTGGGGCGGGATTGGTAACAGTGCCGATCCAGGCAGAGACCGAAGGCAGACCAGCATACGCCAGGGACTGCTGACTTGCCGTGTTTACGGCCCGGCCGACCGCTCTACCTACCGCTCGATAACTCGCCGCAATTTGTTCGCCGACCGGCGGAGTAAATCCCGTGTAGAAGACCAGTTTGGCCGAGCTCTCAACATTGCATTCCGCGGATTGATCCGTCGAGCCTAGCCGCCGGGTTGTTGGGTTGCCATTGACCGGTGTAGTGACGACCCAGCCTGATCCAAGATTGGTGAGATTAAAAGCGCGCATCGTGCCAAAGAGATTGATGCTGCTAGCCGCGACTACCGTGCATGCGCCGGGCAGGCTTGCGATCTGTCCGTCATACAAAGTAATCGGCATCCCCGCTACGCAGTTCACAAACTCCTGAATCTCGAATTGCAATCTCGCAGGGGCCGTGTTCCATTGGCCACCATGGCTGACTGCGCCGTCGTCCCCGTAGCTCCGATAGACGGCCAGACCCCGTTGGCATTCTGGACAATGGACGCGCACTCGCATGCTGTACTGGTTTCCCGGATTGATCTGGTAAACACTCCCAGCGGGCGAGCCCAGAATCATTGGCTGCACCGAAACTTCGCCCGTACCTTGCCGGGCGACGACTTGAAAGCCTGCCGTGCAACCTTGCTGGGTTTGCTCCCCGTTGAAGAAGCCGGCCAGAATACCGGTGCTTCCGGTGGCTAGAGCGACTCCGCTAGCTTCGAGCAGGAGCGTCCCTGCCATCTCGACCGGATCGACCCAGGCTAACTGGGTATCTCCATCCTTACCGGTTCCTCCCTGCATACTAAGTCCGCCAGCGCCGAGCGATATGTAATCGTGGCTTCCCGGATTTCCCCAGAGACGTGGATCAATCTGGCCCTCGTTAAAGAGTTCGCGAATGATTGTCGCCTTAGAAGAAGGCGCCGTGAAGGCGTCGAAAGAAAGGTTGAATTGCGTGGTGACTCCGTCGCCGATAAAATATTCCGTGACGTACGTCGTGGGCTCAGGTTGTCCGCAGACCGTGATGTCGTTTGCGAGTGCCCGCTTCACGCCCGCTGTCAGCGCGAGATTGGCGAGCGCAAGAGTGCCGTCTGTTTCGCTGAGCGGATGCAATGCCGCAGGCATCGATGCAAGTGACAGCGTCCCGTCCAAAGCGCGGTAAGCAGCGCGTGCCTGGTTGCAAACTGCCCCGGCACCGCTGCTGAACGATGCACCAGCCTCGGGCATGAAGTTGGAAACTGGACTGTCGAGCACAACGGAATTAGTGGAGAGCGCTGCCGATCCTGTCTTTGTCACGAGAGATGCAACGAGAGGTCCGGCGTTTAATCCCGACGCGCCTTTGCCCGGTGCCATTGCCACCTGATCGAGAAGATATTCATCGCTGATGGCCTGAAGCGCAATGCGGTAGCGCGGACCCTCAATCCCCAGGCCAGCGTACTCCGGCATCGGGCTGGCAGCAAGATAGCCAGTGAAGTAGAAAGTTCCGTCATCTCCAGCTATCTGGATTGCCTGGTTGCGCGTCAACGTGGTCCAGTCTCTGCCTGGCAGAGTGATCCACAACTGACAGACCGAAGGCTCATTGAGCCTTCGGTCTATGGTCAAAGGATGTGCCGCGTCGAGTGCCGACGTGTAGTCCTGTCCGCCTATGGTGATTTTCATCGTGAGTTTTCCAGAGATTCTTTATCGATTTGTAAGTAGCCATTAAACGAGAACCCAACAAGACTAGATCAGGGCGTATGGGGCGGGCGTAAAGCTGCGATAACAGAGCACGCGCTCCCCATCGAGCGGATCCGTTACTGGCAGCGCGAGAAACTGACCTTTGAGCAGTATCCTCGCGAGTCCATCCTTGTGCTTGCTGTCGAGTGGCGTCGCCGACTCTTCAGCGCCGGCAAGGCTCTGCAGGCGGGGGTAGTGAAAGAAGATGCGATCTCCCTGGCTGCCCTGCATCACGAAGAGTGCCGACCACTCGTGAAAAAAGCTGCCGCCCTCGCGATCGACAAAGCCGTTGATTGCTTGTAACTTTGAACCCGCTGCAGGAGCGCCCCCCGGCAAAGGTTGAGCGAGGAGGAGGGTAGTCGAACTTACGCCGAGCACCAAGCCAACATTGAAGGTGATGCGCCGAATGTAGTCAACATCGGTTAGTGACTGACGAAGGTAAGATCCCGAGATAGGCGAACCTAGATAGCCGGTCTGTCCCGTGTAATCTGCATCAACGGCGATCATCGAGCCTGGAGCAAAATTTACAGCGTCTGAGGCAGCCAATTGGATCACGGACGCAGTGGATCCGCTCTGCACGATCACCGCTTGGGCGGCCTTTGTTTCATCCGCTGGCGCTGGCGCCGAAGAAGATTCATGTGCTGCGATCCAGTAGCGAGTGCCATGGTGAGCTTTGTCCATCCCAGGAATTCGAAACTTAATTGCGCCTCGAGTGATTCACGCGTCTGCACCAGTGACGCAGCAGGGATGCCGGTGAGGATGGGCCGCGCTCTTGCTCGTGGACTTACGTGCAAAGTTCTGAATCCAGCCCAGGTCGATCCAGGGTGCGGGTGGTGCGTCGAGATCGAACGAGCCCAGTTGCGAAGAATCAAATACAACCGGCGCCTGCGTAGCGCGATTAACGGGAGCAAAGTAGGCGCGCACGCGCCGCGCAACCGGCGCCGGTGCCGAAAATGAAGTGGCCATCATTATTCCCCCTGCTCCTGGTAGCTGTAGACCATCACCTTGACGGAGCGGCTGAGGCGATCGCGTTGAACGTTGATGGGCGCAAATGTTGGCTCATCCCAGAAGACCTGCGTCTGCATGCTTGTCGCGGGTTGAACGGAGTAGTTGATCTTGGCGGTTTGGAAGGGTTGCAATATCGCGAGAAGTTCCTCATCCATTGCGCTCAACATGCGCCCGCGATCCAGCCCGCCGAATGCCTGCGAGCCGCTTGTGCCGTAAAGAATTTCGCACTCTTCAGCTGCCATCACTGAACTGAGGTCCATGTCGGCCCCAAGGCCCAGCCAGCGCAAAACGAAAACATCCGGGGCCGGTTGTGCTGTCGGGCTTCAGCTTCTTCCACGAGAATGCCAGGCCGAAGCGCACCACGCAGCAGTACCGTGCGGTCAGGATTGAGAGCCGCCAGCCGCGTGCGGAGCGCCATGTAAAAGGAATCTTTTGCGTTTTGCATAAAGACAGGAAATAAGGAACAGTGGATCAGGGAGTACAGAACCTTTCCGACCACTAATTCCTTCATTTCCTGATCCCCTTTCCGGATCTGATCTTGGGTTAGTTGATCCACTGTCTTTGTCGAGTCGCCCTCCGGGTAGGCCTCGGGCCGGATAAGCATGGAGTGGATTGCCAGTTAAAGAGACTTGCGTGCACGTTTCGCGCAACGAGAGCCGGTACAAATACACTTGGCCGAATGCTTCGTTGGAGGCAACAGATTCGATGAGGTAGTCGTTCCCTGCGACCGTGACCGCGAGGGCCATGGCAAACAAAGCCCGGGCCGATGGAAGGTCGAGCGCGGAAATTTGCGTCCGCACGCTGGTCGCAGAGACCAGCATCTCCCACCTGGGCGCTTGGCCTTCCTTGAAATTGGGACGCAGCTTTCGCATGAGCACAGGACTTAGAACAACCTCGGAAAACGTGGTCGCAACCAGGCCGACTTCAGACTGATTGGAGATGGCGTTCGTTCCTGTAACTCGCAGCTGTGCGCTTGTGCCTGTCACGCTCCGCAGCAGAGCATCGGCAAGCATCTGTGGAGCGCTCGTCGGATTACGCGATGCCGTGTCGCTCATCGTTCACCCCAGCCTGTTCGCAACGTAAGGACGCAGCCAAGCCTGCACAGTCTCATCCAACAGAGAACTTGAGAAGTACTGAATCTGCATCGTGTCGATCTTTGTTTTGCTGGCATTCAACGCGGGCGTGGACTGAGCATTGCGTACGATCTGAGCGCATGCGCTCTTTACGTCGTCGCCGATGGTGGCAAGTCCAGCAGTGTAGGTTACGGAGATTTCGTTGTATGAGAGACCGAAGATGTTCCACGGCATTGTCAGTTCGCCCGTGCTCGAGTCGAAGTCCACGGATCCGACGTCAACGGTTGTCCACTGACCGGGCAACGAGAACGTCCACGCAGCTTCAGACAATGCGTTGTCGATCGCTTCGCCACGGCGCGGGTTCGCATACCGACCCTCGATGCTGACGAACGGCGATTGAGCGCTGCCTAGCGGCGCGAGCGGCAGATAGCTGAGCCGCACGGTGCGCGATCCGCTGATCACACGCAGACGCTCTGTATATTGCGTAACATTCAGATCCGGGCGCCGGCAGAAACTGTTAATCAGCGCGGTCGCCGCAGTAATCCAATCGGCCGTGGTGCTATCCGGTAATCCGTAATTTGAGTAGTCCGCTGGCTGAAGATAGGCCATGTGTTCCTCCTGTGAGTTCACAGTTGAAGTTCAGTGAACAGTCACCTGAATGGAAAACCTGGAGCACTGGTTCTGACCACTGCCCGCTGATCACTGTCCACGGCTTTTTACCGGTCGACCAGCACCTGGTAGTGAGCGTAGTTGGCACCCTTCACAACGACTGCGCCGAACTTGACGGCGACATACTGCTGCGTCAGGGAGCCGGGCATGCCGAGCTGGAAGATGCGCGGAGCTGGATCGCCGAGCCAGTGATACTCAATCAGGTCTTCGGTGACGATGTACGCGGGCAACACTGCAGATCCAGAGCCCGGAGTGCCGGTGTAGCTCAGGCTCCAGTCGGGGATGAGAGGCAGATCGCCTGCCTGTGTCGACAGCATCTTCACGCGGAATCCGCCGGTGATCTGATCGGAGTTGAGCACGACGTTGAACTCGGTCTTCATCTCGCGATCGATAAGATCGAGCAGCACGGGGTTGGCATAGATTGCTGTAGGACGCACGTGGTAGCCGTTGTTCGCCACCATTTGCGCGACGGCTGACTTGATGCCGTCAACGATGGAGCCCGAGGTGCCGATGGTCGTAGTCTGGCCGCCGGCGACGATTTGCGAAATGGCGCCCATATATTGCGTGGTTGTCGGCGAACTGAGACTGGTATCGTTGCCGTTCCACAGGGCTACATCGTGAGTAACCATCACGCCGCTGACGGTGTCGACCAGGTCCTTGGCCTGCAGGTATGCGAACTGCTGTTGCTGGTTGCCGAGTTCCACGTCGAACAGGTTGTAGTTAATCTGCGACACGACCGCCTTCAGCGGCACGCTGCGCTCGACGCGCGTAGGACTTACGACGGGCGCCACGATGCTGCGCGGATTGACGAAACCCGCGGTCCCGGGATTGGGGAGCGCCGTCTCTTCAAAAAAGCGCGACGGATGCCCGGTGGCCGGAACCTGCTTGATGCGCTGGCCAAACGGGCTGGAGCGGCGGCAGATGTCGAATATCTCGGTCTGATACAAGGGAACTTCTACTGCGCCCGGTCCGATGAAGTCGGCTGCCGCGTGGATATCTGCAAAAGATGCGTTCATAGTGTCTCGCCCCCTCCGTGGGGCCAATTTGAAAAGTGGACTCAGTGATCAGTGGGCAGCTGGTTCTCAGCAAACGCGCGACTCAGATGGCGAACTGTTCACTGTTTTCTGTTCGCTGTTCTTAGGTGATTGCTCCGGCGCGGAGGAGCTGGCTCTTTACCGCGATGCGTTGTTCGAGGCTGAGGCCTGCGAGCGCGGCATCGAGTGTGCGCACGTCAACCGGCCCTTCGGCGATGCCGTGCTTGGCCAGCATCTCCGACGTCGAGGCCGGAACGGTTCTGCGCAGAGGTTTCAGAATGGATTGAGCCGCTCCAGCTTTCAGTTCCGTGATTTCGCGTTCGGCTAGAGCGAGCTTCTCCTCCAGTTCAGCTTCCCGCCTGCCCTGCTCCACGGTGGCTGAAATCTTTGTCACTTCGCCCTGCCGTTCTTGCAGCATTGCGAGTGTTTGCTCGAGCGTGCTTGTCGCATCCTCGAGCCGCTTCATGATCTGGCTATCGTTGTTCTCCATGACTTCCTTTCTTATAGAACGGCTATCAGCCATGAACTTTCAGCCGTTAGCATCAGTGTGCAGTAGACGCATAGCGGGTTTCAACAAATAATCATCTGCTCACTCGACCGTCACCGAATTTAAACCATCACGAAGCAAAGACTGTTCACTTGTTTCCTAGCTCGCCATGCGGAAGCTGGTGGCGCGATAGGCCGCCTTCTCCCGCAGTAGAATGGCAGCGCCAGTAAAGGTGACACGCGTCAGCTTCCATACCTCGGCGTGCATATCTTCTACGCGTGCATCGGCCAGCTCGTAACTCATGCCCATCGATTCGGGAGCGTGGGTGGCAAGCGTTTTTGCTATTTCCGGGAAATCACGTGCGTAGATATAACCACGCACGACCAGGCGATTTCCCACCAGGTTGGCTTCCGTCAACAGACCGACCTTATGTCGCGCATCGTGCCCGTCCCACCCCGGCCGGTAGTCGACCGCCATTCCCAGTAGGGAAGGCAGGGCCTTTTCGGTTGCCTCCCGGGTGAGAATGACACGGTGGCCTCGTGCGCCGGCCGGCGCTTTATCACTGGCCGAATTGACTATCGTCAGGACACCTTCGAACGGGACCCGGTTGGGATGTCCTTCGACGTGTGGAATTGTTACCGCCATTGCTTCGAATCGCATGCTAGCTCCGCCTGTCCCCAGAAAAATGGCCGCACCGCTTTTGGGCGCTGCGGCCGAAGGTGCCCATAACCGCTCATTTACCCACTTCAGGAGAAACCAATTTGTGTGCCGGACGGTTTTGCACGAGGGGCGCAAGACCCCGCAAAGCGCGCACTTCATCCACCGTCAAAACGCCGGCCTGAAGAAGCTGCACCTGGACCGCAAGCTCCGTTGCCTCGTCCCGCGCATTCCCATCGTTGAAGACAAATTCGAACTCGCGCCAGCCGATGCATTTTGCAAAGAGGTCCCTCGTAATGTGCCCGGCAATCAATTGCGCTAGCGGCAAAATCGCGCCGCGGAAAGCCTCGTCGGCAAGTTCGGCAGCAGTGGAGCGGTTGACATCGCTTTCCAGACCGAGCAATAGCGGCGGCAACCCAAAGGCATTCGCAATCATGCGAATGAGAAATTCCTGCCAGGCAAGCCGTAGATCGGCATCCGTGCCTTGGGCAAAGCGCAGCACTTCGGGCTTTTGCTCCGTCGAGAGTCAGCGGCACGCGCCCAGTGCCTTCAATCTCGTCCTGCCACCAGCGAATCAACCGGTCATGCTGCGTCGGCGTGGCCTCATTCAGCCACAACGCATACTGGGCAACCGAGTTCGCTGCAAGCTTGCCGGCAAAGCGATGCGCGCTGAGAAACTGATTGACGGATTCAAACGCAACTTCAAGCGGCCCGAGACCGAACGGTGTGAAGCTCCGCGGATTCATGCGCACATAGATGAGCTGGTTATCGCAAAGTTCGATGGCTTTCGATTCCGGTTGACCGGGCATGACCTGCGCGTATCGCGGCGTGCCTGGTTGGCCATCCCAACGGGGATGAATGCGAATCGATGCTCCGTCCACGGGCCAGAGCATCGCGGGGCGTTCAGGATCTCCGGTTGGCTGCATTTCAATCGCGCCATATCCGCCGGTAAGCGCGTCTTCAATTACCTGTTCAATCAGCGTGCGAAAGCTGTCGACCGCGTTCGGCTCTTCGAGAGTGCTCCGCAAGACAAGAAGGCGATGATTGACTTCATTGGGATCGCCGGGTGCGGTGGCCTCCCCAGGTGCAAAACCTCGCCGCAGCCTGATTTGCCAGTCCATAGCCGCAACGCGATCTTTGATGACGTTGATGGCACGTCGCACAACGGGTGTCTCTGCAAATCTACGTAAATTCATAGGCGACGGTTTCGGCAGCGACTGCCCTGGAAACCGCACAGGGCTTAGAATCGCCGGGAGCGTCAACGTCTTGCGTTCCGCGTTGGCATCCGCCGCGTCGACAGCAACACTCATGTTGCCTGTAGCCCGCCGCCATGCAGCGCGCAATTGTTCTCGAACCTTCACGCGTTACCTTCCTTTTGGAAATAGAAAAGGCATGATCCTGGCAGGACCATGCCTTTTCTGTTTCGGTGACAATTGTCAGTGAACAGTGCTCAACGAAGTCGAATCGTTTCGATGAGCTGCTTCGGCCGCGAGAAGAACTATCTCGCTCTCAACAGAATCTATCTTACGAAAATGCCTGTTAATTGCCTGCAAATTCCCACAACTTATTTTTCGCTAGAGTAAGTTATAGTTACAGCAGTAGTAAGTGTGGGGTATCTCGCGGTTCGAGATCGCGTGGAACCTTGACAGCCGCTTAGACGTGCAGCTCGCGGCGTGCGGTTTCTGCCACGCGAGACATATCAGCGGTTGTCAGTACGCGAATCTGATTCTCTTCCATGCTCTCCACGCCGAAGCGATACATGGCCAGGCGGTCGGGATCGTCGTCGGTAGCGCCCAGCTTGGCCGCTGGCTCAATGATTGCGGTCAGCTCGAGGCTGGCTTTCTCAACGCGCTCAACGCCTTCGCGCAATCCCGCTGCAGAGTAAGCAAGCACTTTGGCCAGGTCGAGTCCCGGCTCCAGGCTGACGGCGTGAAACATACGAATCACCCCATTGGGCCGATAGCCCGCATCGAGGCGAAGAGGGTCACCCGGCCGTGTGTAATCAGATGCCGGAATGCGCTTGCGCAAAAGGTCCCACACTCCCGCATGCTCAAACTCCCGGCGCATTGCGGAGTGGATAGCGGCCCGGCCGCTCAGCCGCGGCAGCCGATCGAGCTTTGGCGGATCGACATACATGCGCATAAGTTCCTCGATGCCTGCCGGAAGGCTCTCTGCGAGGTATGCCTTGGGTGTCGTCATCTGAACGTTTAGAGATAGCGCCTCATCGAGGATGCGGATCATCTTGCCGTCTGGATCGTGGCGCAGCCGGTTGCGCAGTTCGGTCTCCATGCCTTCCAGCACCGAAGTGTCAGTGTCCGGATCCAGGCAGCGCACGCGTCGCCAGTCGCGGGTAAAGCGCAGTTCCATGGCGGGCTCATCGCTTTGGCGTTGCGCCGTGCGCGCGCAGCAGCACGCCGACATGCACGAACTCGTCACGAACCGGACTCGGCACATAGCGCAGCAACTGAAACTCACAGTTGAGTCGTTGACGGTCGGTCGTCATCTTTGCACCTCATTCATCGGCACCACCCATCGCTACATGACCCTGCCCACGATGCTAGACCCCCATCGCTCCGGATTCCAGATATCGCCGGGACTTTGATTGCTCGCCTGGCCCCATTTGGGAAATGGCTTGCGATCGGAATTCCCAAAGGCCTCGATCAGTTCCCGAATGCGGCTCCGGCGTGCCAGCAGTTTCTCCACCAGCGCTTCCATCTCGGTCAAGTCGCCCCCGTACCACTCAGGTGGTACCTGGTTCGCCGCCGCCCAAACGGTTTCGGCCGGCATCGTCTCGAGGCGCGAGAGCCAGGGTTCGAAGGAATCCCAGCCCATAACCTCGCGATAAACATCATTGCGATAGTAGACGCCACGCAGAGGCGCATCCTCAAATTTCCATTCGCCGGCAAAGAAGCAATACCCAAAATCGATAAAGACGGCGCGATAACGCCGTTCGCGGGCTTTGCGCGTAAACACAGCCTGGCGTCCGTTGGCATTGCCGGTCCACTTGTCGAGTGCGAGAATGCCGGCGAACTCGCCGATATTTTTCAATCCCAGTAGATGCTCCTCAGGCAGGTAATCGACGACCTGCCCCGGCATCAGGCCGCCGACAAAGCGCGATCCGAACTGCAGTCCGGGCCGGCAGCGTTGCCTTGTCCGGCCTAGATCCATCTCCAACTCGGATGTGTTTTCGATCAGCCACCTCGATACCTCGATGAGCTCGACCCCTGGAGCAGCGAGACCCGCCGCGACGGCCAGCTTCGATGCCAGGTATTCGTTGGCCAGGACACGCATGTGCTGCGGATTGTTCTGAAACTTGACGACGTAGGCGTGCCCGTCTGCCCCCAGCATCAACTGGCCCTGTGCGCCCCCACGCATGCGCCGGATATGCTGCACCGCCAGAACTGCCAAGCCCGTGTCACCGCCCGCTTTTAAAGTATGTTTCGATTGTAAAGGGAAAGCCGCCAGCTCTTAGCTTTTAGCTCACATGTGGCAAACTTCAGACGCGCTTCCTTCAGTGAGTTCAATCCCTTCCCATCGGGGCGCAATTGTTTCCATTACCTTCGTCGCAGATAACGGGGAAAAGCTAAGGGCTAATGGCTGGATCTTTCCAGTAACTCCGCTCTTGCTGCCAGTCCAATGGCCATGGCCATCACGCGGTCGTCGTGGGTGCCCGCACGTGCGCCGGTGCTGCCGTCCGCTTGCCGAACGAAGCTTCGGCACTCGGCCAGAAGCAGCCGGCTCATGAATCGATCGGGGTGCTCGATCAGACCCGCGTTCAAGCGACCAATCGCTGCTGGACGACTCACCGAAGTGGTGGGCCAACCCAACTGGCCACCCTGGTGGTAAATGCGAGGATACCGGCAGACACTCTCGATCAGTGCGAGCACACCCGTGCCGTGATTGTTGCGCTCTACCACGAGGTGCGCGTTGTTGTAGTCGATGGCCATACCCGTCACAAGCCTCGCCAGTTCGAGCCCGCCCATATGGCCGGCGAATTCGGCGCATTGCAGGCCCGTCTCCATATCCACAACCTGCGCCGCGGAATAGTCTCCTTCGCTGCCACCGCCCGCCGGGTCGACCGCCACCAGGTAACGTTTGCCGGGAAGGGGCGGCAGCCAGATTTCCAGCTCGCCATTGAGTCGCGATTCATGGGCAGACGGCGCGGATAAAAGCCTTTGCTCAATCGTGGCAATCTCGAACACGCAATCTCCGCTTGCCAGGAAGCAGCTTTCAGGATCTTCGGCAAACTCCTGCCGTGCAAGGCCGTGAAAGTTGGCCTGCGTCTTGCGACGAAATCCAATCTGCGCGAGGCTCAGATGATGATGTTCGATAAGTGCTCGCTCTTCTTCAGTCAATGAGTCCTTGTCGACAGCCTTTGAGCGATATCGCTGCTCCATCCACCACGGAAAGAAATGCCGCACAATCCCGGTGTCCGGCGCCGCTTGCCATTCCTCGTAAAAGCAGCCGCCGATACCGTCCGGCGTCGATTCCAGAATCTCTTCACCATCGACAGAGAGAGCCGCGCGAAGACCGGCGAGGGTTTCCGCCGGATCGCCCGGCCAGCGCGCCAATTCCGAGCAATGTAGGTTCTGCACCGTCATGCCTCGGCCTGCATTCCGCTCTCCCGCAGAGACGACGCGATACTGAGAATCGAAGAACGGAAAAATGATCTGGCGCACATTGGCGTGCGATGTCTTCAGGCATCCCTTGCGCAATCGGCTAGGCAAGTAATCGTGAAAGCGTCGCACAATGCGGAAGATCTCTTCTGCTGACTCCTGTGTGTGCGCCACCTGCAACGTCAGCGTTCCAGGGTGCGTAATGGTCTTCAGAAAGAAGCGCGCGGCGGCCCACGTGGTCAATCCCATCTGGCGCGCCTTCAAAATAATATTGCGCTTGCCGCGCTCCTTCTCGAAGGCACGTTGCACCAGGTTGGCCCGCAGAGCTTCGGTTTTGCCGGAGCGAGTGCGTACCCATAACAAGTGCTCCGCCAGTTCTGTCGCCCCGCTACGTCCACGTAGTTGTGACGGTCGATGATCCAGAAGACCGCCAAACCCCACCAACTCTTTCGCATTTATAGACTCCAGTTCGGACACCCACTCCTCAGAGTCCATCCACAGTTCCCCTCGCTTTTCGAACGGAGTAAGCAACCGGACTTTCGGCGCGCGCCACCAATGACAGTGCAGCGGCGCCGGCGGCCCTGCCGGACGGACCGGCTTCATCAGCCCAGCACAGGTGCTGAAATCCTGATGCGGCCGGTGCAGTTGATTAGATCCAGTCGCACTCAAGTTATGGGATCACGCGCACGTTGTACGCGCTTGCCGTCGGTGTTCCGCCAATCACTGCACAGACTTTCACAGTGACAACTCCCGATGACGAGACATAGGTTCGCCAATCCATACCGTCGCCCGGGTACGCCATCGGAGTCGCAACAACCGCCATGCTTGTAGTCGCCCCTGTCACGTTCACCGTGCCGCTTGTGCAGGCGCCTGCGGCCAGCGACGCGCCGCCGATGCTGGCGGTGGTCCCCGCAAGTGGCAGGTTCGATTTCACAAAGGCCGTGGTCGCAATCCTGGTGGAGTTGTCAGATGCGCTCTGGGTGGCAGTTTGACAGTACCCAGACGCGTAGCACGTCAATACAGTTGCACCATAGAAATCAATGTAGAAGTAATTTGAAGTGCTTCCCGCGCCGGTGTAGTGAAATATCCACCGTGCCGTATTGTTTGCTGAGGTAGCGGATGTACCGCCGAAAACATTCTGACATTCTTCTCCGGCAGTCAAGTTCGGGCACAACGAGCTTATGCCGAAGTTATAAGCCGAGTTCCCTGTGTTGTTGAACGATGCTGCGTAGGAGGGTCCCCATGTTTGAGTTGCGCTTATCGCCCCCATCACATTCACTGGCTCGTGTGCCGTAATCGTTGATGCTGTTGTCACGCCGTCGTCGATAGTCGACGGCGCCGTTGATCCGGTGGCAGATGTGGCCTTGGGCAAATAGCCGCTCGTTTGTCCGCTCAGGCCGCCGCCCGCACTGCACGCGCTACCGGAATCCCCTATAGTGCCGACCGTGTCGGTGAACCACGGGCAATCGTGCAGGGTTGACATTATTGGCCCCGTTGTAATCGCTGCGCCGGCGCCTTGAATCGTCTTGCCGTTTACATCGTTCACATAAGGGCGAAGTGCAATCCACGCCACGAGAATGTTTGTGGTCGTGTTTGCGTTGAACCCGATGGACTGACCGCTGGAGCCTGAAAAATCGACCGTCGCGGAATAGGTCGTCAGGGTCGTGGAGCAAGCATGGGTGTCTGTCAGCAACACCGCGTTCGTGCTGGTTTTAACATTTAGAGAGAAGTTCCCGACTGCAGACAGACACTTCGCCATATAAACGACCGTCGCTCTGGCTGCTGGCAGGGTGTTACCTACGGTAAGGTGGAGCGAATTGTTCGTAAACTGACCGTATTGCAATGGCAGATTCGCGTTCGTGAGTGTCCACTCCGCGCCGGTGGGCGAGGCAGCGTCCGGAATATAAAAAGCTGAATACGGTGTGTTGAAGCCGGGGGAGGGGGCGCCGATGAAGTCCTGCGGCCAAATAAGGAGATCGTCTTTGTTGTAAGGAGTCGAGTAATTCCCGTCTGCGATGTTATCCGCAGTTACCCTGCCACTGATTTGGCTTTCCCCCTTGTAAGGGAGCAGCGTTCGAACATAGTTCGTTTGCATGCCGGCAAAGGCCCCCGCACCACTGTAGACCCCGAGAACTGTGTTACCTCTACCTTGATCAGTGACGGGGGTTGATATATCGGTGCCGCCAAGATCAATAGAGTTGTTCGAACCACCGAGCGCCAGAGCAGCACCACCACAACCACCGACACACTTGTTGTTGTGTCCGTTAATTTGAGCAGTTGTTCCCGGCCCGGCCAGCGATGCGTTCGAAATGATATTGTCGGAGCTATCTATTCTGAATCCGTAACCAGTCGGCGTAAAGCCCACGGTCTCAAACTCGACCCCCTCGATTCTCACACCACTTGCTGTGTCGAAAGCCACGTTACCCGCTTGAAGAATTTGGGGGCCCGTCATTGTCGATAGTTCTATATTTGAGAGAACAGTCCCGCCGCCGTTGTAGCTGATCCACGGATAAAGATCCATAAAGAACCAGCTATGATCCCACACTTCGAAATCTCCAGCATCGGACATTTGGAAGGCATTGAGTTCCGGCGTACTTTGCACCACACCATAACTGAGCCACTCGAAATTTACGTGATGCGAGGCTAGCTGGTAGAGAATCCATCCACCCTGTGTGTAAATGCCGCAAGGGTTAGAAGTTCGTCCGTAGGTAGAGAAGACGACGTTTTCCAGCACGTCGCCAATCCCACCGTACTTTTGCGACGGAGACGCCCAATTGGATGTCAGTCCGTCCATGTCGTCCATCGCAATCGCGCAATTCCCGATGTGCTCAGTTACGGGAAGACCAAGGAGTGAGAGATAGGTGTGGGCATTCGAGAGTGTGGCTTGTGCATTCGCTGCGAGAGTGACAATCTGCCAGGTGGTCGGCCCTCCCGGAGCCCATGTGGGGCTGACGGACTTAATGGTCGTGATCAGGCAGTTTGAACCAGATCCGTCGTTGCAGACGCTTGTTCCCGCTCCCTTAATCTGAATGGCCTGCCCAACATCCCCCGCAGTCAATTCGCCGTTCGTTGTGGAGATGATGGGACTGCCGTTCGTCGTCGTCGTGTCGTCGAACCATTTACCAGGCCAACGGTGCGGGTAAGTCGTGGTGACAGCTGTGCCATCCGTCAGAAACGTAATGTCTTTGATTGCCCATGACCCATTCCAGGGAAACGCGACCGTGGTCGGATCAGGTACGTGCAGAATGTCCAGCCCCGGCTTGCCCTTGATCACCACGCCGTTCTGCCTGCCTGTTGCATCGGCAGTTACGGCGATTCCCGAGGCTGGCCGATCAGCGAGACACCAGCCCACGTAATCGCGCTGGTGAGATAACAACTGCCGGGGGGCTTCGGGAAATAGATCACTGCGGGTGGAGTAAAGGCCATAGCAGCCGCCTGTGCCGCCGCGATGGCATTATGATCGTCTGTCGTGCAGTCGCCTTTCGCTCCATAGGCCATCACATTGATTTGCGAATTAACTGAGGCGTTGAGCGGACCGGCGAGATTCTGTGCTGTGGTTGCGGCTAGTGATACGCCACCAAGTGCCGCCAGAGCGCCCGCCGCAGTAGATGCTCCGGTCCCACCGGCGGAGACGGGAATTGTGCTCATGCCGCTGACTGCCGCACCGTTGCCGTTGTAATAGGCGATCTGGCCCGTCGAGCCGCTGTTCACTGTACCGTTGCCGTTGCCCGAGCCACAGGCTGCGCCCGTATTCGTGATGTATCCCGACGCGTCGATTTGCAAGCAGTTGCGGCCGCTCGATGCAGAAAGCCCCGGAAACTTGATGGAAGTGTTTCCAGAAAAACTGGCGTATAGATTGCTGCTGCTGCCGCCGTAAATATTGAACGCGGACCCCGCACCGGTCTCATAATTTACCCGCACCACGCCCGTCGCATTCGAAGCATTAATGTACGTATCGCCGCTATTGGTGCTCTGGTACGCCTTGAAGCTGTCGAGACCTCCGGTTGCCGAATTCAGCGCCCAGTTGTTGCTTGCATCCTTAACGAGGTACCACTGGCTGTTGCCGTTCCAGTCCTTGTAAGTGAAAGAACCTTTCTGGCTGGTAGTGCGGCCAGGCCAGAGGTAGTAATCCACCTCGGCGTCTGCGTTATTGCGCACTGTCACGGTGCCCGTCGATTGTGTTGTCCCGCCAACCTGCAGCGTGCCGTTGAACTGCGCATTGCCCGCATTGCTTACCGTGGCAACCGTGCTTTCATTCGCTCCGCCCGAGCCAAACACCACGCCGCCCGTGCCCGCGTTGTTCGAGCCGTTCAGCACCACGGCGCCTGTACCAGCGGAGTTAATCACGGTCTGATTATTCGTGCTTGCCTGGCCGTTGTTGTACTGGCCGATCGACAGCCGATACACGTTATTCAACTCATCGAGCACCTGGTAAAACTGCTCGCCCCCGGTGGCGTCGCTAAGCCCCATCGTCCATCGATAGCCGTAGTCGGTCTGGTAACGATCGAGCAGTCCTCGTTCATTGTTGCTGCCGATGCCGAGGCGCAAGTGATTGGTCAACGTCGCGTCCTGCTGGCTGCCATACCAGTCGCCGTTGAGCGAGTTGAAGCTGCGGTGGAACGAGTCGAGAAAGCTATTCCGCGTGCCGTTGTCCGTCAGCTTTCCTGTAAACATCGTGCCGCCGGTCATCCAGCTGTTGTAAGCACTGCCGGTATCGGCCACCACCTGGTTCGTCGAGTTCTCGTTGCGCAAACCGACGATAGTGTTGTTCTGCGCGTTAGCGCCCAGGTGAACCGCGGTGCCGCAGTTCTCCACATCGCCGCCGGTAAACGAGTTGCCGTCTCCGTGCTGCAGATTTACGCCATACGTCCCGCTAATGGGGTTGCCGTCGGCCGTCGGGCAATCAATGTGCAGTCGCACAAAAGTGCTCGCGTTGAGCCAATCCGTCGAGGCAGAGTTGGCCACCTGGTGTCCGATGCCGTTGATAGCCGTTTGAAAACCGATGATGTGGTTGTCGTAAAATGTGCCGCCAGTGTAGTTGCCAGTGCCGTCAAGGGCCATGCCAGTCTGGTTTGCATTCCCGAGCAGATATAGACTCTGGAGATCCATCTCCTGCGTACGATAAGCTGCAAGCGCTTGTGTACTGGCGCTGTTCGCAGCCGTAGTGTTGATCACAACGTTATCGAGATGGAAGCCATTGGTGTCTGCGGCATACGTGCGGTCGCCTACCTGTATCGCGGCAGCCGGTCCTGAATACAGCAGCACGGTTCCACCCTGGCTGCCACTGGCATTGCTGGCGCCGCGCAAAGCGCATCCGCGCATCGACACATTCCGTGTGCCTGCAGTGACAATGATCTGGCTGGCCGTGGAGATCGTCGCGCAAGGCAGCATCACCGTGGTGTTCGCTGTCGAGATCGTCAGGTTCGCCGCCATCGCGAGATTGCCGCTGAAGTTTCGCCCGTCGCAGGTGCCTCCGTAAACACTGCTGATTGTTGATACGCAGGCGCGAAGCTTCGCACCGAAATCCGCGCCGGGAAACTGATCGACCTGATAGGCGGCTCCAAGCTGTTGCGCAGTCAGCGAGCCATTCACCACTCCACCTGAAAGCGGTACGGCTTGAGCAAACGATGTGTCCACGTAGTGCTTGTCCGCCGCCTGCAAAGCTTGTGTCGGATCACCGGTCAGATACAACGGCCCCGTAAGCTGTCCTCCGGTCGAGGTCAAATTGCCCTGGGCCACCGACTGAATTGCCTGGTCGACATATGCCTTGCTGACGGCCTGCACAGCCTGTGCCGCGGGCATCACCTGCGAGCGTACCTGCGCGATGCTGGCCTGCGCCGCTGGGGGAATGACCCAGTACTCGATGCTCGTTGTGCCGTCGCTCATGTGGTAAATCGCCGTGTAGAAAAGGCCGGCCGGAGACGATCCCAAGTTGGGGGCCAGGTTCACAGTTACAAATCCATCGCCTCTAATAGCCATCGTGATCTTTCCCGCTGCGACCGTTTGGTTTGAAGCGGTGGTGAATGCGGGCCAACTCAGTTGCAGCGTGCCCGATCCCGGAGAGCCGTTCGCCAGATAAACCGTCCCTTGCACCGTGGTAGTGCTGATGGTTTGCGCAAGGGCCGCAATAGACATCGCCATTAAGACGAGGCACACACCGAGAGCTTCGGCGCAGCGAATGGATTGATTTCGAATGAGGCTCATGCGTAATTCTTCCTTTTTCCTGTGCTGCAACGCGGGCCATGGCCGCCGCTTCGCGCTCTGAAACACCCAGCGCGAGGCTGACGGCCATCACCCGTTTCGAGGTTGGCGTTGACTAGAGACCCGGTTGCTGACGGATAGGCGTCGGTGTGGCGTTCTAGTCCGCGCCATCTTCTTCGTCTGTTATCTCCGCTTCCGTTTCGCCCTTCCATTCCGGCGAGTTGGCCCACTCCAGGGCGATGCTGCGAAAAGTTTCTGCGCCGCCTTCGCCTTCAGCGGATGCTTCGGCCGTTTGCGCCAGACCGTACAGAAATTTGGCGCTCTGGATATTGCCCTTCTTTGACTTCGATGAGAGAGCCTCGACGATCGGTTTGCAATCGCGGCACACAATCTCATCGGCCGCCTCCCGCATCTGTGCTGCAGCTCTCTTGCCCTTCGGCCTTGGAGCCTTCTTCTTTTTATTCAAATCAACGAGTTTCGATTTTGCTGCGTTCATCTGTCCGACTTCCCGGACAGCCTTCCGCCGATGCAGCCCTGACCATCGAGGAATTGCGAAACTAAAAATTCGCTCCGCCCGCTAGTCAATTGGACGCAACGGTGCGATACCCGTCTTTTTCAGGCGAGTCGCAGGAGTTCACTGGCATCGGTCTTGCGCTTGACTCAGTCGCTTCTCTGCGGTCAGTCCTCCGCGGAAGGAGTCCCAAAAACATTTGAGAGCCTGAGCGGCTCTCCTTCGTGCATGTTCCGATTGATGCTTAAAGCTTAGCGGAATACCTCAAAATAGCCTGCAAACTCGGAGGGAACTTTTTGCGCAATGAATTCATGAGTTTAGGCCTGTCCAGATCTGCGCGTGGCTTGACTCAGGGATTCTCATGCAGACATGTGGGGATTCTTAGTCTCGGGACCGGTCACAGTCGCAATCTGGTTCGATCAGCTAACATTACCGGGTGATGCGGAAACCAATCATGCTGGTTCACGGCGGGGCCTGGGCCATTCCCGATGATGCTGCCGAAGCACACCTTTGGGGCGTGCGCAACGCTCTCGAAGCCGGATACAAAATCCTGACGCGCGGCGGTTCAGCGCTCGATGCCGTTGAGGCTGCCGTAACTGTTATGGAAGACGATCCGACCTTCGACGCCGGCCGCGGCAGTTTTCTTACCTCCAACGGCCGCGTGCAACTCGATGCACTGCTCATGGACGGCGGCCGTATGAAGGCCGGAGGCGTGGCCTGCGTGGAGCGTCTGCGCAATCCCATCCAGGCGGCGCGGCTGGTTCTGGAACAGAGTCCGCATGTCTACTTCGTCGGCTCCGGCGCAGAAGAATTTGCCCGCTCGCACGGCATGCCGCTGATCGACAATGCGGAACTGGTGCTCGATCGCGAACGCGAACGTCTGAAGAATGCGAAGGCGCGCCAGGCCGCAGGCCTCGCCGACGCCACGTTCTCAGGACTCGAAGACGACAAAGGGCCGGAAACGGCGATACCGCGCGTGATCGACCTTTCGCACGATACCGTTGGTGCTGTTGCGTTGGACGGGCATGGAAATCTCGCCGCCGCCACCTCAACCGGAGGCACGCTGAACAAAACTCCCGGCCGCGTCGGCGACTCATCGCTTATCGGTTGCGGTTGCTATGCAGACAATATGTCGGCTGCAGTCTCACTTACGGGATGGGGGGAGCCCATCATGAAGCTCGTCCTGGGCAAGTGGGCCACCGACCGTGTCGCCGCGGGCAGCGCCCCAGAATTATCCGCACGAGAAGCGATCACCTATCTCCACAATCGCCTCGGCGGCCACGGCGGCATCATCCTGCTCGGCCCCGATGGTCGCTTTGGCATGGCTCACAACACCCCGGCCATGGCCTGGGGCCTTGCGACAGAAAATGGGTTGGAGACCGGGCTGAATATCTAGAGTGGCAGGGATACGAAACTGACCTATTGCTGCGTCAGCTTCCACTTCAACCTCGTGTACGCCACGCGAAATCCCTTCCGCTCAGCGTTGCGTTGTGAATTGCTGCCCGCTTCCGCCACCATCATCGCCAGGTCGCATCCATGCTCGACGGCATAGCGCATGCGCTCGCTCAGCAGCGCCGCCTGCAATCCGCGTCGCCGCAATTCCGGAACCGTAGCCGCTCCGCCGAATACTGCCACTCCATCATGCACAATCAACGCGCCCGCCGCTCCGGGCTTGCCGTCAACCTCAGCCAGAAAGCACGGGCTCCCCTCTCGTGCAACCATCAGAACGCCGGTTTCTCGCACGAAGCCTTCGAACTCGGGATGTTCGTGCGTCCAGCCGCGCGCATTGACGTCGCTCCATAGCTGCCCCTCGTCCAGCCCAGCTATCCGGACGCGGATACCCTCAGCGTGGGATTCCGTTGGCAGCTCGACTGCACGATAAAGCACATTGCTGATCTCAAACGGCCGATAGCCACGCGCGCACAGCAGGTCCAGCGTCGCCGCACCTGCAAACGGACAAACCTCGTGCATCACTTCAGCGCCGCGATCGAGAAAAAACCGTTCGACCGTATCCAACGCCGTCGGCGTGAGTTCCGCATATAAGCCGAGACCGAACGTCTGCGTCGTTGGCGCATCGATCCCGTCAAAAACTACCGTCGCACCGGCGCACTCCATCCACGCCGACGTGCACTCGGGATCGATTCGCTTGCGCGCCACCGCAAACTGCGCACAGGCGAATGCCTCCGCACCCTCCAACCGCTTTGCCAAATCGAGATTCGCAAAGATCATCGCGCTCCTGATCCTACACGGCACTCGCCGCAAATGCATCGAACTTTCCGCTGCAGGCGCCGCGTCGCGCTACCCTAGAGAAGCAGCCATGCCACGATTGATCCTCGCCTCTGCCTCGCCACGCCGCCGCGAACTGCTCACCCAGGCCGGCTACACATTCGAAGTGCATCCCGCGCACGTAAATGAGGATCCGCATCCGAACGAAGACCCGATTGCGTACGTTGTGCGCCTGGCCCGCGACAAAACTCAAGCCGTCTTTGCCGACGTCAAAGACCCCGGAGCGATCGTGCTTGGTGCAGACACCACCGTTACACTCGATAGCCACATCCTAGCCAAACCGGAGGACGCCACCGATGCCGCGCGCATGTTGCGCCTGCTCTCAGGCCGAACGCATCGTGTGATCACCGGCGTTGCGATTGCAACCGCAAAGGGCATAGAAGTGGCTGCCGAAGTCACCGGAGTGCAGTTCCTCACCCTGAGCGACGAAGAAATTGCTACATACATTGCGACCGGCGAGCCCATGGACAAGGCGGGTGCCTACGGTATCCAGGGTCTCGCCGCGAAATGGATCCCCCGCGTAGAAGGCTGCTACTTCAACGTCGTCGGCCTACCATTGGCATTGGTCGCGACGATGCTGGAAGCCGCAAGCTTTTAGCCTTGGCCTTAGCCTGCAATGTTGCCGTTTCCCCAACACCCACCCGGTCTGTCTGAAAGCTGAAGGCTAATAGCTAATCTGCCCTCACGGCTTCACTACCACCTGATCACCCGTGTAGCTCACCGCGCGCCCCTGTGCCGCGCCATCACCGATGCCAACACCCTTGCCTGCGCCAACCACAATCACATTGAAGGTATGCTTCTCCACCATCCCTGGAAAAGCTCCCCTCACGCGCACCGAAACTCAGTGTCCCAGCTGCATCATCCCAATGCAACTGGATAGTTGCATATTTTCCTTTGGCGTAGTCGTAGTTGTCGTTCTCGTCTTCGTAGAAGGTGAAGTCGCCATTCGCTCCCGAATAGATCCGAATCTCAATCGGGTCTGCTGCCTTTTCAGTTGACCACTCCATCGTCGGGCCCATCGGGACAATCGACCCCGCGCGCACATAAAGAGGCAGCTTCGCAAGCGGCGCATCTGCTTCCAACCGCTTGCCGCCCTCCACCTTTGCGCCCGTCCAGAAGTCGTACCAGGTCGCCTTCGGCAAATAGACAGTGCGAGTCGTTGCGCCTTGCGTTGTCACTGGGCTCACCAGAATTGCCGGCCCAAAGAGATACTCATCGCCCGTATTCTGCGCATCGACATCGTTGCGCCAGTCCATCACCAGCGGCCGCATCAGCGTGCCGTGCTTGCTCGTTACCCGCCAGGCCTCCGAGTAGATATACGGCAGCAGGCGATAACGCAAGTTGTCATAATCCACCAGGATCTTCTGAGCGTCCGGTCCATACGACCACAGCTCGTTCTCGTCCGGATTCCGCGTGCCGTGTACACGGAAGATCGGCGAAAATGTTCCGAACTGGAACCACCGCACAAATAACTCGCGGAACTTCGGATCCTTCAGATTACCGCCGGAAATAAATCCACCGATGTCCGTCGTCCAATACGGCATCCCCGAAATGGAGTAATTCAATCCCGCCGGAATCTGCCGCGCAAAGGTCACCCAGTTACTCAGCACGTCACCCGACCAGGCCGTTACGCCCAGTCGCTGCGTTCCGGTGTATGCAGAACGCGACAAAATGAACACGCGCTTCTTATCCGAGGCCTTCTGCTGTCCCTCTGAGACACCTTCTGTGTGAAATAGCGGATAGATATTCGCATAGCGAGCCCCCGATCCGATGTGCAGTTTGTGATTCACAAGAATGTTGTCTTGCTGCCCCTCGGTCTCCGGCTCATCCGTATCGAGCCACCACGCGTCTACACCTTTTTGGAAGAGCGCGGTATTGATATTCGCCCAATACTGCGCACGCGCATCCGGATTCGTTGCGTCATAGAGAGCCTGACCTAGCGGATGGAAACCCGCCAGCTTCGTCTTCGCCACGAACCATCCGTTCTTGTCGAAGTCATCATAAGTCGCGCTGCCCGGCCTGAAATACGGCCACACCGAGACCATCAGGTGGAAGTGCTCATCGTGCAGCTTGTTGATCATGCCCTGCGGATCGGGATAGTTTTGGTTCCACTTCATCTCGCCCATCGTGACCCACCAGAACCAGTCCTGCACGATGTTGTCCACTGGAATGTGCAGCGCGCGATACTTCGCCGCGACACCCTCAATCTCCGCCTGCGACTGGTACTTGTTCTTGCACTGCCAGAAGCCGTAAGCCCAGCGCCCAAAGAGCGGCACCTCGCCCGTCAATTCGCGATAACGGCCAATCACCTGGTCCGCTTCCGGTCCATAGATAAAGTAGTAGTCAACACGATCAGCCACTTCGCCGCTCATGTAAAGCCAATGCACGAAACGGTTATTGACCACGCTGCGCGAGGGATTGTTCCAGAAAATGCCGTACCCATTGGTCGAAATCAGCAGCGGAATCGCGATCTCCGTGTTCTCCTGCGAAAGATCGACCGTCTCCCCGCGATAGTTCCACACTCCTGCCTGGTGTTGGCCCAGCCCGTAGAATCCCTCATGCGATCCGTAAATGCCGAATCCAACCTCCGCGTGGAATGTCTGCTCGCCGTTCACCTCCGCCGGATGAAGCATCCGATAGGTATCGGTTGTCAATTGCTTCCCGTCCGCCCCTTGGTAGTGGATTGACCCACTCTGCCGCTCAACTGCGACCTTCAGCTTCGCGGTCGTCAGCACAATCGCCTTGTCATTCTGCGCGACGTCAAAGCTTGTGGCGGGCCAATCTTTCTTGATCACGACGTGGTCTGATGAGCGCGCCGGCTGGTTCACATCAAGCGGCGAATAGGTCACGTGCAGCACGTCGGGCGCATCCACCTCGAATTTCAGTACGCCTTCCTTCTGATGAATCTCCATCCCGTTGGCCTGCTTTTCATAGCTCACCACGGAGTTCGGCGGATTCCATTGTGCGACGGCTGCAACAGGCGCCCCAACCACAGCGCAAACTGCGAGAAATGCCCCTGCCCATCGACGAATTTCCATTGAATACGTTTCCTTTTCTCGCGCAAATTCCAAACGCATCAAGTGTAACGCTCGGACGTGCCGCGCCCGCGCAAGCAGCGCGACACTCCCGCGTCGATTTGGGAACAATCGCTATTTCCCCACTCCGAAGGAATTGAAATGGCCCAAACGGGTCAAAAGTGCCCTGCCCAAAACAAGCAGAACTGAGATACACTTCCAGTCATTCCTTCTCAAGGACTAAACACATGCGGTCGAGAATCGCTGTCGTCTGTTCGTTTTGCTGCTTGACTTTCGTATTTCCCGCCTTCCTTCAAGCCCAGTTTCAGCCGCCCAACAAAGAAGAATTGGAGATGACCTCCGACCCCAAAGCGCCGGGAGCCGATGCCGTCTATCTCTATCGCGAAGAGAAGACCGACGACAATCTCCATTACCATAGCGATTTCGTCCGTCTCAAGGTGCTCACAGAAAAAGGCAAGGAACTGGCGACCGTGCGCACGCCTTACGAGCGCCGCAGTTTCAAGGTCACCAGCATCCAGGGACGAACGATTCACCCCGATGGAACAATAGTTCCGCTGACCGCCAAGCCAACCGACCTGACAGACGTCAAGACCAGCCAGTACCAGGTCAACACGATGGTCTTTACGCTGCCAAGCGTCGAAGTCGGCAGCATTCTGGAGTACTACTTACAGATCCGTTACGACGACAATACCGTTTCCTCGCCAACATGGGAGATCCAACAACCCTATTTCGTTCACAAGGCCCACTATTTATTCGAGCCCTCAAAGGACCTCGCTTACATCACGAACTCGCGTGGCGATATGGCCAACAACCTGATGTATGCCTTGATCGCGGGTGATGGCGTCAAGATGAAACGCGACGCGGTGAACCGCTACAGCCTCGACGTGGAAAACGTACCGCCTACCCCAAATGACGATTGGATGCCGCCGCTGAACACCATCAAATGGCGCGCACAGTTCTACTACACGGGCTACATGAGTGGTACGGAATTCTGGCAGAACGAGGGCAAGCGCTGGGCTAAGGAAACAGATCACTTTGCCGATCCCAGCAAGACGCTGAAGGATGCAGTAACCAAAATTGTCAGCCCCACAGACACCGACGAGCAGAAGGCGCGAAAGCTTTACGACGAGGTCATGAAGCTCGACAACACCGATTTCACGCGTGAAAAATCCAGTGCCGAACTCAAAAGCGAAAAGCTGAAGCAAATCCACAATGCTGAAGATGTCTGGACACAAAAGAGCGGCACTTCCGACGAACTCGCGCTGACTTTTGTAGCCATGGCCCGTGCTGCTGGATTGCACGTGTATCCCATGCAGGTCGTCAACCGCGACCGGGCAGTCTTCGATCCAAACTACCTCTCCCTCGGCCAGCTCGATGACTACGTCGTGGCGATCGCCTTGAATGGCAAGGACGTCTACCTCGATCCGGGTCAGAAAATGTGTCCTTTCGGACTTCTCCACTGGAAGCATACCTTCGCGGCGGGTTTCCGCCTCAACGATAGCGGTCCGATTCTCGCTAACACGCCTGGGGGCGTATACACCGCGTCGGGAGTCCAGCGATACGCTGATCTCGTCATCGACAGCTCCGGAGGTGTAAAGGGAACCGCGCGCCTTGTTCTGATGGGTCAGGAAGCACTTCGCTGGCGTCAGCTTGCCATTCGGAACGATGAAAGCGAAGTCAAGAAGCAATTCAATGAAAACCTGCGAGCCTACATGCCCGATGGCGTGCAGGCGGAGCTCAATCACTTCCTGGCATTGCCTGACTACGGCTCCTACCTTATCGCCTTCGTCGATGTTTCCGGAAATATCGGAACCGCAACAGGAAAGCGTTTCTTCCTGCCCGGTCTCTTTTTTGAAGCTCACGCGAGCCATCCATTTGTGGCGCAAGACAAGCGAACAATGCTGATCGACGTTCATTATCCAAAGGGAGACCTCGACCAGGTCACATACCATCTGCCGGCGGAATTTGCGGTCGAAACACCACCCCAGCCTGCATCGATTGCGTGGCCTGCGCATGCGATTCTCAAGGTCGACGCCAAGGTCAACAGCAGCGATGTTGTCGTAACCCGCACCGCCGCATTCAATTTTTCAATTCTTCCCGCCGCTGACTACGGTGATCTTCACGACTTCTATCAAAAGGTCGCTACAGCAGATCAAGAACAACTCGTACTCACACGCGCGCAAGCTGCTTCCAAAGGGAATTAATCATGCGGATTCGGCTCAGGACCATCGCTCGGCTCAGGCCTGCAGCAGCTGTGATCTTTTTGGCCGCTCTCCCCATTCCGGGGTCGGCCGGCATCTTCAATAAGAATCTGCCTTTGCCTGACTGGGCGATTGAAGCAAACAAGACCCATACGCCCGACTATGCAAAGGACGCCTCGGCTATTGTCCTGTATGAAGAGTTCGTAGAAACGGTCGACGCAAACGGCAGAGCAGTAGAACGCCATCGTAAGGCTTTGCGCATCCTCAAGCCACAGGGTCGCAAACAGGCGTGCGACGTGAGCTATGACGTGGAGGAGAAGATTAACTACTTCCGTGCCTGGACCATCGCCGCCGACGAAAAGCAGTATATGGCGCAGGATTCTGATTTCGCAGAGGTGGGCGATACCAACGTCCCCATCATGCTCTTGACCTCGAAGACACGCGTCGCCATTCCGCCGGCCATCGATGTTGGCGCAACCCTTGTTTGCGAATCCGAAGAATTATTGGAACCGTACTATCGAGAAAAGCTCTGGGAAATCCAGGACAGAGTCCCCATCGTTTTCCAGGCTCTGGAGGTCGATCTTCCTCCCGGTCGTGCGCATTCGCAGGCCTGGCACGGCTTCAAGGCTATCCCTGCAGTTGAGATCGCACCCAATCACTGGCGCTGGGAACTGAAAGACATGCCCGCGCTCGATCTACGTGACATCCCATCGCGGCCGGAGTGGGTGGCCCTGGCTGCTCGCATGAGTGTCCAATGGGGCGACGCTGCCATCGAGGGAACCGACAACGAGTGGCGTGCAATCGGCGAATGGTTTACTTCGCTGGAAGCCGATCGGCCGATTCCCACCCCTGAGATCACTTCGTATGTGCACACCCTTATCGACGGCGCACCGGACTTCTACGCTTGCCTCAGCCGTATCACTGGCGCAATTCAGAAGAATATTCGCTATTTCGTGGTGATGCGCGGCATCGGCGGTCACCAGGCCAACCATGCGGGCGATATCTTTCGCAACCGCTATGGCGATTGCAAAGATAAGACAACGCTGCTGATCGCCATGCTGCATGTGGCCGGTATCGATGCCTACTATATGCCCGTCGACGATAGGCGCGGATTCGTTGATCCCAATTATCCATCGATGTTTGGCGACCACATGATCACGGCGATTGAGATTCCAGCGGCCGTGAATGATCCTCGTCTCATGGCCATCGTGAAGGGAAGCAATGGCAAGCGGTATCTGATCTTCGATCCAACAGATGAACGCACTCCGGTCGGCAATTTGCGATCTGACTTGCAAGGCAGTTTTGGCACTCTTGCAGTTGGTCCTGCAAGCCAGATTATAGAGTTGCCAGTCCTTCCTCCCGACGCCAACGGCAACGTGCGCAAAGGAGTCTTCACTCTTGCGGCCGACGGTACGCTTGCCGGGCAGGTCGATTCAGAGCACTCCGGCCCTGAGGGAGCTGAACTGCGACTCACTCTCAAGGAATCCGATGAGAAAGAACGACGCGAGTCACTCGAGACAGCGATCTCGCATGATGTGCCCGGAGTGGTGTTGAACTCATTCCAATTTGTCCAGCCCACAGATCTCGACAAGCCGCTCGAAGTGCATTACAAGCTCACTGCCACCCAATACGCCCACCAGGCCGGCACATTGCTCCTGGTGCGGCCGCGCGTTGTCGGCTCACATGCCATTCCGTTCAACGATAAGCCTCGCACCGTGCCGATCGATCTGAATGCGACAGGGCATTGGCACGACAGCTTCGACATCACTTTGCCGCCGGGGTACGTCGTCGATGAAACACCAGACCCCGTGAATCTGGATCTCGACTTTGCCAGCTACCACTCCAACATCACTGCCAAAGGCGACCAGCTTCACTACGAGCGCGAATTTGTCGTCCGACAGGTCGAGCTTCCCGCGGCGCGCGCTGCCGATTTCCGCAAGCTCGAAAGCACCATCTTGATGGACGAAAAGGGAACTGCTGTTCTCAAAAAACAATAAAGAGATTTCCCTGGGGGGATGCAGGCCGTGCGGCTCCATTCGCGCGGCCTGTACTTTTCCTGGATACAAAATCAACTCCCCGGTCCTCGCGAGCGCATCGAGCTTGACACAACCGCCGGCATGGGCCGCGTCGTTGTCCTACTCTAAAGACATGACCGATCGGGAACTGCTGGCGCAGATTGCACGCTCCGCCGGCGGCAAAGCCGGATACAAGCAACTGGTGCGCGAGCTTGGCCTCGGCGGCGGCCGCGAACGCCGTCTCCTCCTCGAACAACTCGCACGCATCACCGCGCGTGGCGACCTCGTAAAAACCGATCGCGAACACTGGAGCATCCCCAAAAAATCCAGCGGCGGCACACGCGACAACCTCATCGCCGGCCGCCTCGATCTGCATCGCGACGGTTATGGCTTCGTCCGTCCGAATTCACGCCAGGGCTCCCAGAGAGAAGACGACGTCTTCATCCCGCCCGACGAGATCAACGGCGCCATGCAAGGCGATCAGGTGCTCGTTGAACTTGCTCCGCCCCGTGCCGATGGCCGCCGACTTGGTCGCATCGCGCGCATTCTCGAACGACGAAATCCAACGGTTGTCGGCGCCTTTCACTACGCTCGCTCCGATCGCGAGATGGGAGATAAGGTCATCCCATTTGACGAGCGCATGACGCAGCACATCGTCATTCCCTTCGGTCAAGATTTGCCGCAAGCAGACGAAAGGGTCACGCCGCATCGCGTCCTCGGCAGCGAAGCTGCATCGCCAACGCATTACGACAATCTCGAAGGCATCGTCGTCGATGTCGAAATTACAAGCTGGCCCACGCCCACGCGTCCTCCCTTTGGTCGCATCATCGAAGTGCTCGGCGATCCCGACGACTTCGGTGTCGACGTGGAGATGATGATCCGTAAGCATCAGCTTCCGCGCGTCTTCCCTGATAAAGTGCTGGCCGAAGCGCGAACTGTCGCCTTTCTCGATGACGTTGAAGTCGATCGCCGCCGCGATTTCCGCGGACTCCCCATCGTCACCATCGATGGCGAAACTGCGAAGGACTTCGACGACGCCGTCCTCGTCACCGAACGCGCCGATGGGGGATACGAGCTCCAGGTCCACATCGCCGATGTCGCAGAGTATGTCGGCGCCGGCACTGATCTCGACCTCGAAGCGCGCCTCCGCGGAACCAGCGTCTATTTCCCTGACCGCGCAATTCCGATGCTTCCCCAGGAACTCTCGACTGGCATTTGCAGCCTGCGCCCCAACGAAGATCGCCTCGTCCTTAGCTGCCTCATGCAGCTCAGCGCGGCGGGCCGCATTGAAAGCTTCGAAATCGTCGAAGGCGTCATCCGATCCGCCGAACGCATGACCTACACCTCGGTACACGCGATTCTCGAGGGCGACCCTGAAGCGCGTGCCCGTTACGCGCCTCTGGTCGCCGACTTCGAGCGCATGCGCCATCTTGGCCGGGTCTGATGAACAAACGCCGCGAAGAGCGCGGAAGCATCGACTTCGACTTGCCAGAGCCAGTCATCGAATTCGACGAAAACGGCCAGATGCGCGGCGTCACCAAATCCGAACGAACCTGGGCCAATCGCCTCATCGAAGAATTCATGCTCGCGGCCAACGAGTGCGTCGCCACCTGGCTCGAAGATCTCGGCGTGCCTTCGCTCTATCGCATTCACGAGAAACCCGAACCACGTCGAGTTGTGCAATTTGAAGAGCTCGCCGCCAGCTTTGGCTACTCCCTCGGCCTCGGCGCACTTCCGGTCAAGCGCATTCAAACCCGCGGCGATCGACGCGATGCCCAGCGCAGCGGCCGACAGGCCCGCACCCACGAAGTTCCGGAAGACATCGCCGTCACGCCGAAGATGTACCAGAAGTTGGCAGCGCGCATCGAAGGCAAGCCCGAGGAACGCATCCTCAGTTACCTCATGCTCCGCTCACTTAGCCAGGCCCGCTACTCCGAGATCAATGAAGGGCACTTCGCGCTCGCCGCGCCTACTTACACGCATTTCACCTCGCCCATTCGCCGCTATCCCGACCTCATCGTGCACCGCATTACCAAGACGCTGCTGCGCGACGGTGTGGTTGGCCGTGCCGAAGTTGCCGAAGGCCGCCACGGCTCACCCTGGACGCATCCCCACGAAGCGCTGAAGGGCATCGTAATCCATCACGCAAAGAAGCTTAAGCCCGGCGAAGGATTCCACGGTGAGCCGCCGATTCCCGAGGCCGAGCTGGCGCAAATTGCCGAGGAGTCCAGCCAGGCCGAGCGCCGCGCCGCCGAAGCAGAACGCGAACTGGTGGAGTGGAAGAAAGTGCGCTTCATGGAGAACCGCGTAGGCGAGGAGTTTTCCGCGCTGGTTCTTAACCCCACCAAGTACGGCTTTTTCGTCGAACTCACTGATCTGTTTGTCGAAGGCCTGGTCCCTATCGACTCCCTCCGCGACGACCGCTACACATGGCGCGAAAACACGCACGAGATCATCGGCGTGCGCTCGGGCCGGCGTTTCCGCGCTGGCGATCGGGTGCAGGTGATCCTGGATCGCATCCTCGCGCAGGAGCGCCGCCTTCAGTTCTCAGTTGTCGAGGAAGGCATTTCCCTTACAGGGAAGAAACATCCGAAATTGCCGCCGAAATCCAAAGCAAATCGGCGCAAAGAGAACGCAGCCTTCCCAAAGAAGAAGAACCGACAGGTCCGGAAGCCAAAGCGTCGCTGAATGCCGATCGCCCGATTCGCGGATGCTTCCGATCAGGATTATGCGCCAGCTTGTTGTGCGGCAAACTTGCCGATAATCGGAAGCTGGTATTTCTCCCCCTTTAATGCCTTCAGCAGCGCAATGATCCAGACGATCAGAATGCCCAGCGAGGCAAAGGGAAGAAGAATCCAGCCGATCACCGGAATAATCCCGAGAACCGTCTGAATCACAATCGCAGTTATGCCCAGAAAGATGCACTGCCATGCGTGGAAGCGTACAAACGAATTTTTGTTATACGGCTCGACCAGCAAAAAGACGATCGCGGGAATGATCGTGACATAAGCGAGCGCTCCCGCGGCAGTGTCAGACAAGCCGCTCTGAGCGGCCTGCGGAGGTACGGGTGTGTACTGTGGCGAATCAGACATGGCTGCTCTCCTTCACTTTGAACCTGGAATGGATCCCGGAATTACAAGGAAAAGAGCGGATGCTCGCAGAAAACGAGACGCGGCGTCACGGGCGGATACAGCGAACCGCATCACAAATTCCTGTGGTGGCAAAAAGACTACTTCATCGCGAGCTTTTCGGCAATACTCCCCAGCAGTGGCACTCTAAATCGTTTTCCATTCATGGCTCGAACGACACAAACGAGCCAGAGAATCAGCCATAGCAAGAAAATAATCCTGAAAGTGTAGGCGAGGGTAGCCGTACCCAGGAACAACGTCAGAAGCGCGATCGATCCGAGAATAATGTCGATCACAAATGCCGTAATCGACAGCAGTACCGATTGCCAGGCATGAAAGCGAACATAGTTGCTGTCTTTGTAAGGAGGAAGCAGGAGAAACACGATGGCCGGCACAAACGTGAAGTAAGAGATAGCGCCGGCTGCGTTGTCTGAGATTCCGGTTCGTGTCGCAACGGTCATTTGAGTTTCCTTGAGTCCCAATCCATTCCCTGCTGCCCTGAAGGCGCTGACGCTTCGAAGCCCTAAAAACAGCCTTGTGCGGCAAGACAAAGAAATCGGTGAGATGTCACTAAGAGACCGCCTGCGCAAGCTAAAGTCAAGCGGAATCACCACATTGTCCGTCCGGCGGTACCGTGGGAAACCTCAGAACAATTTCCGTTGAACGGGCTGCGTAGGGCGCTCCGTCAGTAACTCAGGATCGTCGTTGCGCACATTGCCCACGCGTTCATCCACCACCCACGACCGCATTTTTTCCGCGGGATAGGGCCGAAGCAAATCGATCGGCGGACGCGCCGGATCACCAACCTCCATCCAACGCGTATAGTCCCGGGGCTTCAGGATCACCGGCATACGGTTGTGCACAGGCTCGGCCAGCTCGTTCGGATCAGTCGTCAGAATCGTGAATGTTTCGAGCGGATCTCCCTCCTTCGGCTTCCACCGCTCCCACAGCCCCGCAAAGGCATAAGGCTCTCCGTTTTGCATTCCAAACGCAAACGGCCTCTTCGTCTTTTCATGGATGCGCTGCCACTCGTAAAAAGCGTCCGCCGGAATCAGGCACCGGCGCCTCTTCAGAGCGTCCCGGTAGAGCGGCTTGTCCGCAACCTCTTCTGCACGCGCATTAATCGTCGAGTAGCCAACCTTGGGATCTTTCGCCCAGTAGGGAACCAGGCCCCACCGCATCAGCGCAAATTCACGCTTGCCGGTTTCGTTGTTCAGCCGCACAACAGGCTGCGTGCTTTGCGGCGCCGCGTTATACGTGGGCGCAAACCACGGCATGTCCTCTATCTCCACGCCAAACCAGTCGGCGAGGACCTCCTGCGTTGATCGACGGGCAAATCGGCCGCACATAATGAATTGAGTTTGATTGTACGAGCCGAGGAAAAGTGACAGCAATTTCTCGAGGAAGATCATGTTTGTTTCGCATTTTCAAAGCAGGCTGAACTGCTTCCGTTTCCCTCGATTTGCAGACAACTATTCTCTGTAACTTTTCGCGGGCGCGGTCACTCTCCTTTGCACAAGGGCCCTCGTTTGTCTCTCGTTTCGGGCGCTCCCGAATGAGCATCAAGCAAGGCAAGAACATCACCGAGGGCCGACTTCCCCTGATTGGAGTACCGGAAAAATGAAGAGCCTCAAGCTCGCAGTCGTAGTGTGTCTACTCGCCGCCGTCGGATTCTGGCCTGGCCAGCAAGCATCGTTGCTTGCCCAGGAAAACCCCGGCGCAGTCTTCGTCATGACCAACTCCGCCAACGGAAACCAGATCGAATCCTACGCACGGCATGTGGATGGCTCGCTGCAGTGGATTGCCAGTTTCGCAACCGGCGGCAACGGCAGTGGCGGCACCATCGATCCTCTGCACTCACAGGGATCGCTGATTTTCAGCCAGGATCATCGCCATCTCTTCGCAGTCAACGCAGGCAGCGGAACCATCTCTTCGTTTCGCGTTGACGGTGCTTCTCTCGCGCTGGTAGACACGATAAACAGCGGAGGCGCCTTCCCTTCAGCGTTGGCCCAGTACGGTGACCTCCTCTACGTCCTCAACGCGGGCGGCAACGGAAATGTGACCGGCTTCCGCGTCACGCCGAAAGGTGATCTGCACCCCATAAACAAATCCACAAGCAATCTTAGCGGTCCTTCCACCTCGCCTACCTCATTGGCGTTCAGTCCCAACGGCCAGTTTCTCGTCGTCACAGAGAACGCCACCAACAATGTCGACGTCTTCCGTGTTCGCCCCAACGGCTCGCTTTCTGAAGCCGTCACCAACTCAACTCCGGGCGCCCAGCCGTTCGCGGCGGTATTCGCCCCCAATGGAACCCTGATCGTTGCCGGCACCGCAAACACCATCTCATCCTTCGAGGTGCAGTCGGATCAAACCATCCATGCAATCACCTCTGCGCTTCCCACTGATGGACAAGCAACCTGCTGGGACGTCGTCACGCCCAACGGTCGCATAGTCTATGCGATTAGTGCCGGCACCTCAAACCTCGCCGGATTCACGATCGCGCACGATGGGTCGCTTACGCCGATTGCCGCCACAATTGTTGGCTCCAATCCCACCGGAAGCACCAATCTCGATACCGCGATCAGCCAGGACGGCCACTTCGTCTACACGCTCAACGCAGGCACCGGAACCATCGGCATCTTCTCTGTCCAGAGCGACGGCAGCCTGCTGAACAACGGACAGGTGGACGGCCTTCCCGCGTCCGCCGGTCTCAATGGTCTTGCAGCGTTCTGAAGCCTCTTCATTGTGGGGAACCGCCTGGCGAAGGACGGTTCCCCCTGCATCCCCTCGGCCGCGTCCGCATCGCTTCCACACTCATCCCATACAATAGACATTGGGAGCAGGAACGATGGCGCATATGGTTTTTTGTGTTCGCAATAAAAAAGAGATGGAGGGCCTCGACGAGCCGCCTTTCGACTCGGAGTTTGGTCAGAAGATCTACAAAAATGTATCGAAGGCTGCGTGGGGCGAGTGGGTCGACCGGCAGAAGATGCTGTTGAACGAATACCGACTTCAGCCCTGGACCCCACAGGCGCAGCAGTTCCTGGTCGAGCAGATGGAACAGTTCTTCTTCGGCGAAGGCTCCGCGCTCCCGTCGGAGTTCGTGCCGCCATCTCACTAACCCGACCACGAGTCTCTTCACCCTCACCCAATGCACTCGATCGTCGCTGTTGGAAATCCCGCTCGACGATCATCACCCTTTTCATCAGCTACGAACAGGCAGCAATCCAGGACCCCGCGCTGGTGTAAACTAAATCAGAACCCCATGGGCCGGCTCACCTGAGCCGGCTCGACTGTGTCGGGACGTGGCTCAGCCTGGTAGAGCACTCGCTTGGGGTGCGAGGGGTCGGCAGTTCAAATCTGCCCGTCCCGACCATTATCCTTCGCTCCGTTTGCCTCTTCCCTCGGCAATTCCGCGCGGACCTGCGGCAACACATGCACTGATTTTTCAGCTTGCTCCCCCTGGTTCCATGCGCCGCTGGTTCCCGATCAATATTTTCTCTTCAAAACGCATTGACGTGCGTCGTGCATGGCGGTACTCTCGCCTTGCATTGTGAGCTTAAGCTTTCAAGCAAAAAAATTCGTGCAAAGATTCGATTGACGTTCCCAACGACCACCCCCAAGCAGAAGGGCCAACGCCATGAAAACCTCTCTTTTTCTTCCTTCGTTCTTGCGTGTAACCGTACTTCTTGCACTCACTTCACAATTCGCTTTTGCCCAGAAGATCACCACATTCGACTTTCCTGGCGGATTAGCCACCACTCCGACCGCCATTTCGCCATCAGGTCGAGTCATTGGTTACTATGGCGACCAGAGCGCCATGGCGGTGCGCGGGTTCATACGGAATCCCAATGGCGCATTTAAATCGTTCGACGCTCCGAACTCGGCATATACCTTGCCGACAGGCGTAAGCCCGCTCGAGCAGATCATCGGCTTCTACGGCGACAACCTCGATTTCGGCTACGTGCAACTCGGTTTCCTGCGGAATCCTGACGGCGCCATGGCGACATTCAATGGCGGCTCCGGAACCGTGACGTTCCCCGAAGATATAAACGCCTTCGGGCAAGTGGCTGGATATTGGGAGGATCTGGGCCAGCGTGAGCACGGGTTCCTCCGAAACCCTGATGACACCATCACCCCGATCGATGTTGGTTCGGGTAGCTATGTCGGAACACACGCTCTGGGCATAAACGATGCGGGCCAAGTCACCGGGTCTTTTTTCGATGACAGCACCGGCTTTGAATCGCGTTGCTTCCTGCGGCAGGCTGATGGCGCAATCGACACTTTTGAAGTTCCAAACGCTACGAGCACAGCCGGGGTTGCGATCAATCAAAGAGGGTGGATCCTTGGCAGCTTCACTGACGCCACCAATCATGGTGGCGGATTTCTGCGGCGGCCAGACGGATCCATTGAGACCTTCGATGTCCCCGGTGCCACGACCACGGCGCCCGTAGCGATCAACTCAAAAGGACAGGTCGCCGGATATTTCATTGACGCGAACTCAGTACTCCATGGATTCCTGCGCGAAGCAAACGGGCACATAAAGACATTTGATGTACCCAACGCAACCCGCACCATACCTATGGGAATGAACGCAAAGGGGGAAATTGCCGGGGTATATTACGACGCGAACGGCGATCAGCATGGCTTCGTGAGAAAGTAGTGAAAAGCAGGCGCTCAGTGAAGCAGGTACCCACCGTGCTGTGCTGCGCGGCGAAAATGAATGCCTGCCGAACGAGCATTCCAAACGCAACCGGGCGGCTCGCCAGTAGAAAGCTATGCGTCGAACAGCGAGCGCGAGGCGTTCTCAGCCGGCGAAGAACGCGTCCTGCGGCGAAGCTGTTGCACCTGCGACGTCGCTGCGTTTGCCGGTGAAGCCAACATCAAGGCAATCTCCCGCAACTCGACGCGAGCCCTGCAGATCACATCCGCAACCTTGTCGCCCTTCTTCGCGACCTTGGCACCAGACGCCTGCACTGGGGCAACGGTTGCGGCTTGCGGCTCCCCGCGTTTCGCCTGCCCGAGTGCCTGGCGCGCACCCGAGAGTGTGTAGCCCTCGCCGTATACGAGGCGCTTGATCTCGACCGCAATCTCCACGTCGCGCTTGCGATAGAGGCGCTGGCCGGTGCCGCTCTTGTTGGGCTTCAGTTGCGGGAATTGCGACTCCCAGAATCGCAGCACGTATGGCTCGAGTTTGAGAATGCGTGCAACATCCCCGATTTTGAAATAGAGACGGTCGGGGATAGTCGGGTTTTCAACGGCGCGCTTCGGGGATGGATGCGATGCCATAGCAAAATACAGAATGCCCGCGGACTTATGCGGATTCACTGCTTAGACGCAGTATAGGCCACCTCTTGCACCAGAAGTGAAGCAAAAAGCGTAGTAGCTGCTTCAGCAGGCAACGAATCTTGTTGAAAAGCAGTCAATAATCGCCGACTTCAGCCCTTCTTTGGCCGTTCAAGCGTAGTCCGGGCCGTCGATCCCTGCGGCGCCGCGCGTAAATACTGAACAGGCCAGCTCGCCGTTTCACGCAATGCCGAAGCCGCATGCAGCGGCCAATAGGGATCGCGCAACATCTCCCGCGCCAGCAGCACCATGTCCGCTTCCCCGTTGGCGATGATGCCGTCGGCCTGTTGTGGCTCAGTGATCATGCCCACAGCAGCGGTCGGAATTCCAGCCTCTCTACGAATCCGTGCCGCAAATGGCACCTGGAATCCCGGACCCACCGGAATCTTCGCATGCGGCACCTGTCCGCCCGATGAAACATCGATCAAGTCGACTCCATGCTCGCCCAGCCGTCGCGCAAGTTCCACTGACTCATCCGGAAACCACCCGCCCTCGGCCCAGTCCGTTGCCGAGATACGCACAAACAGAGGCAAATGATCGGGCCACACCGCGCGCACCGAGTCCGTCACCTCCAGTAGGAGCCGAATTCGATTCTCAAAGCTGCCGCCGTATTGGTCCGTGCGCTGGTTCGATAGCGGCGACAAGAATTCGTGCAGCAGATATCCATGGGCCGCGTGAATCTCGACAAAATCGAAACCCGCCCGATCGACCCGCCGTGCCGCATCCGCAAACGCGCTGACCACGCCGGCAATCTCCGCTACATCCAGCGCCTTCGGCACTGCGTAATTCGGCGAAAACGCAATCGCGCTAGGCCCTAGCGGCTCCCAGCGTCCCTCTTCTTCTGTTAGCAACCGCTCGCCGCCAAACGGTGCAGTCATGCTGCCTTTGCGTCCCGCATGCGCCAGCTGAACGCCCGCCCGCGCCCCTTGCGAGTGGACGAAGCGAGCGATCTGCTCGAGCTTCGCAATATGCTCGTCCTTCCAGATGCCCAGGTCGTTGATGGAGATGCGGCCCTCCGGCGTGACAGCCGAAGCCTCCGTCATCACCAGCCCGGCGCCACCCTGCGCGCGGCAACCGAGATGCACAAGATGCCAGTCGTTAGCGAACCCGTCCTCCGACGAGTACTCGCACATCGGCGAAACGCCAATGCGATTCGGAAACACAACAGAACGCAACAGAAAAGGCGAAAGAAGAGGATGGCTCATGAAGTATGTATTATTCCGTTCTGTTAATAGATGATTGAGAGAACGCTTTGGACGCTGAAATCACTTGGCTGGGATCGCGCGTTTCGTTATTGGTTGTTTTGCGACTCTCATGGGCCCGTAGATCGTGATTGCGATCTGTGCTCCAACTTCAGCCGCCGCACGGACCGCCTTTTGGCTGACTTCACCCCAGTAGTGCCGGCCCTTTTGGGGGCCTTCAAATCCAAGATCGAAGCTGCGAGACCTGGCAGAATTCCACAACTTCCGCTCTTCTTTCGGAAGCTTTTGGATGAGTTTGCAGTACCGGAGAATCCCGCTCTCTGGTGTATTAGATTGCGGCCAGCCAGGATAGAAATAGGCCTTGAATAATCCAAATTCCTTTCCCAGGTAAAAGACGGTTACGTTCGATCCAAATACGTCTGCAATCGGTGTCAGATCGGATCTTGAAAAAATTTCGAGCGCTACATTCATAAAGCTGCTTTTATCCAGCTTGCTCATCACCATAGGCGCGATTATCGCAGAAGCCAAACACGCTACGGCATGTATCCCGCACCGCGCAGCACCTTCCCCGGCAGCGCCCCTGTCATCTTTCCCTCCGCAATCACCGGCACCCCATTCACAAGCACATACTCCATCCCCGCTGACAACTGATTCGGCTCTTCAAACGTAGCCTTGTCCGTGATCTTCTCTGGATCGAATACAACCACATCGCCCCACATGCCAAGCTTAAGCACGCCGCGATCCGTCAGCCGCATCCGCTGCGCCGGCAGCGCCGAAAATTTGCGGATCGCATCCGCCAGCGTCAGATCCTTCTCCTCGCGCACATACTTCCGCAGAACACGCGGAAACGTCCCATAAGCCCGCGGGTGTGGATGCTCGCTTGCCAGCAGTCCTTCAGGCGCTGTCCCCTGCGAGTCATTATCAAACGACATCCACGGCTGCTTCAGAGCCAGCACCACATCCGGCTCGTCCATGCCGAATACAGCGACTTCGGTGAAAGCGTTGTCCTTGATCAGCAGATCGCACAGCGCATCAATCGCGTCTTCATGCCACAACGCAGCCACGTCCGACAGTCTTTTCCCCTGCAGCGGCAGCAGCTCAGGATTCTGCACCACCGCAATCAGAATCGCTTCCGGCCCGGGAATCTCCTGCCATTCGTTATCCCAATCCTCGCCCGCCGAATTCTTGCCGCTGCTGGTCATGTCCTTGCGAATCCGCGCCCGCATAGCCGGATCCTTCAGCCTGGCGATCAACTGAGCATCCCCGCCATCATGCGCCCACGGCGGAACGAACGCCGAAAACGTGTTGAACCACGCCGTGTAAGCGTAGGTATTCGCGCTCACGTCCACGCCTGCTGCCCGCGCCGCATCAATGCGCGCCACGATCTGCGGCATCTTGCCCCAGTTTGCCTTGCCCGCCGCCTTCAGGTGCCAGATCTCCACCGGAATCTGCGCCTCTCGACCGATCCGGGTAGCCTCGTCAATCGATTCCAGAACACCATCGCCTTCGCTGCGCATGTGCGTTGCATAGATGCCGCCGTACTTCGAGGCCACCTGCGCCAGCGCAATCAGCTCCTCAGTCTTTGCATAAGGCGCCGGCGAATATTGCAGTGAAGTCGAAACACCCACTGCCCCATCCCGCATCGCCAGATCAACTAGCGTCTTCATCTGTTCAAGCTGCGCCGGCGTCGGGTCCACCTTCGCATCGCCAAGCACCATCCGCCGCACCGAGGTCGCGCCCACGTACGTCGCGAGATTGATTCCCATCCCCTGCTTCTCCAGCCGCGCAAAATACTCCCTGAGCGACCGCCAATCTGGCGTGATCCGAAGATGCTCATAGCCTGCGCGATCCGCCGTCAGCATCGCATCATTTACCGGCGCCACAGAATTCCCCTCGCCCGTAATTTCGGTCGTAATCCCCTGATAGATCTTCGAAGGCAGCCGCGGATCGACGAGAATCGTCAACTCCGACTGCCCCAGCATGTCGATGAATCCCGGAGCCACCACCTTGCCCTGCGCGTCGATCTTCTTCTTCGCCGGCGCCGTACCCAGGTCGCCGATTGCCGCAACATGTCCATCACGTATCCCCACATCCCCCGAGTACCAGGGCGATCCGGTCCCATCGATGATGTGCCCATGCAGAATCACGACATCGAATGGCTTCTGCTCTGATGCCCCCTGTCCACACAGGGAGATTTGGCCCAACATTCCCACAGCACAAAACAACACGAAATTCCTGGCGGCGCGCAGCATGGGTTCCTTTCTTGGTTCGGAAATTGTAGGTAAATCACCGCGATTCATCGGGTTTTGCGCTCCCGGCTGTTGTCACTGTTGGCAACCGGAAGAGCGCGTTACTCTCGGCATTCGTCTATTTTTGCCCTGTCGTCTTACAATAACGGCAACAACCCTGCTTGGTAAGTCCGAGCAAAGGACTAACATCACATTGAGGACGCACGTGCCCCCGGCAAGCAAGGGCCGCGTCCGAGGAATTTTAAAGTCTTCGGGTCCACGAGAGTGGCCCGTGCCTTGGCACCCTCAGTCCCGTTAGGACAGAAAAGGAAATTGCATTGAGCGCTATGTGGAAACCCACCCAACAAGGCCAATCACCCTCTCCG
The DNA here is from genome assembly GCA_963738035.1 of uncultured Acidobacteriaceae bacterium. Taxonomy (GTDB): domain Bacteria; phylum Acidobacteriota; class Terriglobia; order Terriglobales; family Acidobacteriaceae; genus Telmatobacter. Next base: position 1,114,074 of record CAVTVB010000008.1, on the reverse strand, counting down.
ACACCGAACCCCGAGCCCGCTGCTCGACCCGTACAACCGGTGCAGCCCACACTTGAAACCCCGCGCCCGGCTGCTTCCTCTGTTGGTGAGCAGGCCAGCATCAGCAAGGGTCTCTCAATCAAGGGTGAGATCACGGGCACCGAATCGCTTTTCATCGATGGCAAGGTCGAGGGCAGCATTAGCATCCCCGGCAATCGCGTCACCGTCGGCAAAAACGGCAATGTCACGGCCAGCATCAGTGCCCGCGAAATCGTCGTTCTCGGCAAGCTCAAGGGCAATGTCAATGCCACTGATCGCGTCGACATCCGCGCGGAAGGCGCCCTCACCGGCGACGTGGCTGCGGCCCGCATCAGCATTGAAGATGGCGCGTTCTTCAAGGGCGGCATCGACATCCGCAAGCCGGATTCGAAGCCAACCGCCGTACCCGCCGAGCCCGCCAAGGTAGCAGTTCACTCGTAAGGCGCAATTGTTCCTCGGGACCGCGCGGACCCCTGCCTCGGCAGGGGTCCCGGTGCCTTATTGCCCTCGTGCGCAGAGGCTCTGGCTTTTAAGCCAATCGCAGCCGCTTCATCATCACTTTTGGCAGCGCCGACCCTGTCCTGGTAAGCACCCCCCAGGAGATCGCGCTCCAGAGCAGCCCGCCCGCCGCAAGCACCAGCAGACTATACAAACGGCCTTGCACGGCCAGATGCATTCGCAGCATTACTTCGCCGGCCATCCACGAAAACACAATCCAGGTAACTGCCCCGCCGGTAAGCGCCGCGGCCAGGCACCGCCCCAATTCGCGATAGTCGAGACTCGCCAATGACACCATGTGCCGCTGATGCAGCAAGAAAGCAATGGTCAGCGTCTGCAGCCCGATTCCCAGATCCGACGCGAATGCTAACCCCATCGCCCCGTAAGCCCTGAAAAACGTGGAATAAATTGGCAGCGAGATAACCGTAATGATCGTCCCTGCCACCATCGGCACAAACGTGTTGCCCGCTGCATAAAACGCACGTGAGTAGATGGATTGCGCCGACCACAAAAACAACGAGATTGAAAATACCGCAAAGTACCCGGCGCATTCGCGCGCATCGGCCGCTGAAAAACGGCCGCCCACAAACAGCAAATCAATTGCCGGTTTGCCCAGCGCGATCATCGCTGATGCAGCCAGCAATCCCATGCAGGTTACGCGCGACACAGAATCCGCCACCTTGCTGGCGAACTCGAAACGGTCCTGTTTTGCCCACAGGCTCGCGAAGAACGGCATTGAAGCCGCGCCCGCGGCCTGCGCCAGCATCGACATCGGCGCGGTGAACAGCCGCTTCGCGTAAGTCATCAGTGAAATCGCGCCGCTCGTATTCGACGCAAAGTGCGCAATGATCCAGTTATCTGCCGTGACCAGTGATACGCCGATAATCAACGGCAGCGACAGACGCACCCATTCGTGCAATCCCTCGTCATGCCAGTCGAGCATCGGCTTGTAATGGACTCCCGCTCTTCGCGCAAACACCGCGTTCAGCAGAAAGGGCCCAACCAGCGCACCCGCTACCGTGCCGATCGCCAGCGAAGAGACGCCCAGCCGCTTCACCAGCAGGATTCCGCCAACGATCGTGCCCAGGTTGTAGATCAGCGGTGTCACTGCCTGCACATTGAACTGCTTGCGCACCAGCAGCACCGCACCAAAAACGCCACCGGCAAAAAAGAACAACTGCGCAGGGAGCAGGATCCGCGTCAGGCTCACGCACAAGGCGGCCTTCTTCGCATCGAATCCGCTGAACCACCAATGGACGTACCACGGCGCAAACACTTCCGCCAGAACGATTGCCCCGCCCAGCACCAGAAACATCGTGGTCAAAATCACTGACAGCGACCGCGTACCCTCTTCTTCGCGGCCCGAATCGCGATAGCGCGTCAGAATCGTGACAAAGGTGATCGACGCTGCCCCGCCCACCAGGAAGTACGAAATCATGTCAGGCAGTTGAAACGCAGCCAGGAAGGCATCCGCTTCCATGCCGCGTCCAAACACCCAGGCGATGTACATGTTCCGTACCAGCCCGAAAACACTCGACAGAAACGTCGACGCCATCAGAATCACCGTCGCGCTGAATGCCGTGTGCGCATGCGAAGGCCGCAGCACCCGCATCGCCCGCGCAAGTAGCGAAGGCGCGCCCGCACGCGGTTGAGTTGGCAATGATTCTGGCACCTCCTCGATTCTACCGGGGTTACTTCGGCCTTGTGTTTGTGCGTTTCAGCGTGCCCAATACGCGATTGAAGCCTTACCCTACAAGTGGAATCCACCCTGTTGGAATGAAGCCGATAGAGCTTCGACTTCTTTGCGATGAGGTGTGTAAATAGAATCTTCCCTTGTGTGAGAGCTATTCATGACTGAATCCATGCTTGCGCCGTGTCCGCCAATCGCTGGCGAGTCAGGAAGATCTGGGAGTCTCGCGCCCTATTATCTTCTCTTCTTCACTTCGGGCTTTCCGGCGCTCCTGTATCAGATCGTCTGGCAAAGGGCCCTGTTTACGATCTATGGCGTAAACATCCAATCGGTTACGGTCATCGTCACGGTCTTCATGCTCGGATTGGGCCTTGGGAGTCTCGCCGGCGGCCGGATCTCAACGATATCTGGTGTCCAGACGCTCCGCACTTTCGGCTTTATCGAGCTTTCGATCGGTGCCTTTGGCGTCGGCTCTCTATCCCTCTTCAAGTACGTCGCCCAATTCACAGCAGGCGCATCAACTGCGGCCACGGGAATCATCACATTTCTGCTTCTGCTGATCCCCACCTTGCTGATGGGCAGCACGCTCCCATTGCTGGTCGCATTCATGGTGAGACGTTCATCCAATGTTGGCGAATCGGTAGGATCCCTCTATGCGGTAAATACCCTGGGATCCGGCTTCGCGTGCCTTCTGGCCTCTTTGTTCCTCATGCGATTTCTCGGCGAATCCGGAGCGGTGAGATTGGCAGCTTTTCTCAATTTTCTGGTGGGCGCGTCCGCCGTCCTTCTCGCATCACGGGCTGCCTTCCCAGACAAGCCACTTGCACAGTCATCCGATCCCAAACTGAGCGAAACCCATCCCACGATCGGAATGCCGATCGCCATGGTGTTTGCAGCAGCCACAGGATTCATCGCCCTCGCGTACGAGATCCTCTGGTATCACATCTATTCCTTCACTAGTGGTGGAACCGCATCCTGCTTCGCAAATCTGCTAGCTTCCTATCTATTCGGGATTGCTTATGGTTCATTTGCCGTTCATGATGCGTCGCGTCAAAAGCTTAGAAACAATCTTCCCCGAACCTTGCGCGGAGCTTCAGGCATCGTTGCGTTGGGCACTATCGTCGCATTTCTTGTCGGACCCGCAGTAGCCTTCCTGGTATCCAGCGGTCATATCCTCTACAACTTCACGTACGGGCTCGTCGGCATCGCAGCTGCTCTTCTTGGGGCTGCATTCCCCCTTCTTTCCCATGCTGCAATCGGCCCGACGGATCAGGCAGGCACCAAGATCAGCTACTTGTATCTGAGCAATATCATCGGTTCCGCACTTGGAAGCTTTGTCATCGGTTTCGTGGTCCTCGACCATCTCTCTACGCGCCAAACCTCTTTGCTCCTGCTTGTTCTTGGATTTTCCCTTGCGGCAGTACTCGCAGCTCTCGCGCCGCCCCTCCGATCCCACGTGTTATTGGGCTGCGCTCTCGTTGTGTGCATTGTTCTCGCGGTGTCATCGAACGCTCTCTTTTCCACCATGTATGAACGGCTGCTTCTCAAAGGGGGCTATCAACGGCCGACGAAGTTCACAAATCTCGTCGAAAACCGAAGCGGCATCATTGCCGTGGATTCGGATGAGAAAGTCTTTGGCGGCGGCATCTACGATGGACAGTTCAACATTGATCCGGTTAACGGCAGGAACGGTATCTTCCGCGCCTACGCCATCGCCGCTTTCCATCCACATCCAAGGCGTGTACTGATCATTGGACTCGCTTCAGGCTCATGGGCGCAGGTTCTGGCTAACCATCCCGAAGCCCAGGACGTGACAATCGTCGAAATCAATCCCGGATATGGCCAACTCATCGATCAACGGCCCATCGTTTCGAGCCTCATGCACAATCCAAAAGTGCACATCGTTATCGATGACGGCCGGCGATGGCTGATCAGCCACCCGGAGCAGAAATTCGATTTCATCCTCATGAACACGACGTTCCACTGGCGCGCGAACGCTACAAATCTACTGTCTGTCGAGTTCCTGCAACTTATTCGCAAACACATGAACGCTGGTGGCGTTGCTTACTACAACACGACAAGCTCCGGTGAAGTGCAGCTTACGGGAGCAACCGTTTTCCCTTATGCTCTTCGCGTTTCCAATTTTCTTGCAGTCAGCGACAGCCCCATTATCTTTGACCGTGAACAATGCAAGCGAATTCTGACCAGCTATCGCATCGATGATCGGTCCGTATTCGATCTTTCGAAGGCACCGGACCGAGACAGCATCGACCAGATGTCGTCCTTGTCTTGGGCAAACAACGAGACGGACGGCCCCTTCCTCGATGTAACGATCGAAAATCGAGAGAGCCTTCTCAAAAGACTCAAGGGAAAACAGCTGATCACCGACGACAACATGGGATCCGAATGGAAATAACAGCACTGAGCCCAACATCGAAACCTTGAGCGTGACTGAGGCTTCGTGCGTACGAGACCCGCACGATTCGCTTACAGCCGTTGCTGTGCCGATTTCTCCGAGTATCCTGTCTGGCAGGGGGATTTTCGATGCGGCGTATCGCTGCTGTGGTCGTCATTGTTCTTCTCGGCTCCAAAGTCTTCGCCCAATCTATCCACGGCCGCGACGGCATCACGCTTCCACCCCCGCCCGTTGTCGAAGCGAATCCCGTCGTCGACAACTACTACGGCGCGAAAATCACCGATAACTACCGCTGGCTCGAAGACGCCAAAAGCGCTGAAACCCGCAACTTCATCGACCAGCAGAACGCCTACACAACGCGTTATCTGAAGCAGAACCCTATCCGAAATCAGGCTGTCGACGATCTCGACCCTCTCGAGCACACTTCCCGCTGGACGATCCCCATCCAGCGCGCCGGCAACTACTACTTCATGAAGCGCCTCGCAGGCGAAGAGCAGCCCTCCATCTACATGCGCCGAGGTTGGACAGGCACTCCTCCAAAAGGCCAGCCATCCGCACCGAAAGACGAGCGCCTCATCGATCCCGCCGCCCTGAGCCGTGACACCAACACCTCCGTCCGCCTCGCCGACGTTTCGCGCGACGGTCTGTTCCTCGCATATCAGGTGCGCCAGGGTGGCGCTGACGAAGCCACCATCCACATCTTCAGCGTTTCAAGAAAGAAGCCGCTCGAAGACGAAGTTCCCTCCGGTATCTACTACTCCATCGAATTCACCCCCGACGGCAAAAGCCTCTACTACGCGCGCACCGATCGCAAAGGTACACTGCTCTACCTGCACGCCATCGGCACCCGCAACGCTGACGACAAGCTCATTTTTGGCCGCGAATTCCACGGCGAACTGCTCGGCCCCATCGATATCTTCCGCGCCCAGATCACCGACGACGCACGCTACCTCGTCATCACCATCGAGCGGGGTATCCCCGCCAGGCGCGTCGACATCTGTTTTCGCGATCTCACCAAGCCGGGTTCGCCCTTCGAAGTTCTTGTCTGGGGGCTCGACTCGCGCTTTTCCACCATCTACACCAAGGGCGCCTGGTACGTCCGCACCGACTACAACTCACCCAACGGCCGCCTTCTACGCGCCGATCCCGGCATCATGCCCGAGGCCTGGAAAACCATCGTGCCCGAAGGCAAGGACGTAATTGAGAACTTCTCCATCGTCGGCGGCAAAATCTACGTCAAGCGCCTTCACGATGTGAAGTCCGAAACCAGTGTCTACACTCTCGACGGCAAGCCTGCGGGCACCATCGATTACAGCGGCATTGGCTCTGCGTCCGGTGTTGTCGGCCGCCCCATCGATCGATACGGCTTCTTCAGCTTTGAGTCCTACATTCAACCGCCTACCATCTACCGCATCGACACACTGACCGGCAAACGCGACGTCTTTGCCGAACCCAGAGTCTCCTTCGATACCGCGCAATACGAACTCAAGCAGGTCTTCTTCCAATCAGCCGACGGCACACAGATCCCCATGTTCATCGCCGGCAAGAAGGGCTTGCCGCAGGACGGATCGGTCCGCCTGCTCATGACGGGCTACGGTGGCTTCAACCTCAGCGAGACGCCGGCGTGGAATCCCGCTTGGGCCTGGTGGCTTCAACAAGGCGGCTATTTCGCGGTTCCCAACATGCGCGGCGGTGGTGAGTTCGGCGAAACCTGGCACGAACAAGGCATGTTCGAGAAGAAGCAGAACGTCTTCGACGACTGGTTCGCCGCAGCCCGCTACCTCATCGACCAGAAGTACACGTCGCCACAGCACTTCGCCATTACAGGCCGATCCAACGGCGGCTTGCTCATGGGAGCATCCTTCACCCAGCACCCAGAATTGTTCTCAGCGGTGTGGTGTGGCTATCCGCTGCTCGACATGCTGCGCTATCAAAAATTTGAGCAGGGCCCCCACTGGACCACCGAGTACGGCTCTGCCGAAAAAGAGAAACAGTTTCCCTACCTCTACAAGTACTCGCCTTACCACAATGTCAAAGCGCGCTCCGATTACCCGGCGATCATGTTCTTCACCGGCGATAGCGACACCCGTGTCGACCCGCTTCACGCCCGCAAAATGACAGCCCTGCTCCAGTCGGTCTCCACCAGCGGCCGTCCTATCCTTCTCCACTACAGCACTGCCGGCGGCCACTCCGCAGGCGTCAGCGTCGAGCAGCAGATTCAGGACGACGCCGACCAACTCTCGTTTCTATGGACAGAAACCGGTGCTCCAGCAAAGGCCGGCAAGCCCGCGCATAAACCCGCAGAATAATTTCACTGCGTTCCATTTTGAAACGATTTCGCCCGATGTTTCAAAATGAAAACGCACTCGCACGAATCGCGTTCGAATTCTTGATGTCCAACCGCGCCCAGACCTAAGCTCCTATGCGTGTCTGATCTATCCACGCTTCCGGCGCCGAAGGATGCAAGCAGTTTCGCCAGCCTGCTCGCGTCGTTCACTGGTGCTCCAAAAAAATCGGGTGAGACCTGGGATGACAGCGCGCTTCTTGATGACGTGACCACCATCAGCTACGAACAGGCCCTGCAATCGCATCGCCGCGTTCCCGCCGTCGATCCCGCACGAACGCCATCGACGGAAGCTCCATTCGCGGGCATAGGCGCTTCGAAAGCCACTCCCGACACTGGCATCAAACATCGCAAGACCGCCAGCATCACCATGCGCCTCACCAAAGCCGAAGAGGCCCAACTCCACGAGCGCGCCGCCGCCGCACAACTCAGCATCTCTGCCTACCTGCGTTCCTGCATATTCGAAGCGGAAAGTTTGCGCGCCCAGGTCAAGGAGGCGCTATCGCAAATGAAAGCCGCAACCACACCCGAAGCCCGTCTGCAACCGAAGCCATCTCCCAGCTGGCGCACCCGCCTTCTGCCCCACTGGCGTCGTCCCGCATCAGCCTAGCTCGCCGCTTCGAGCTTCCTCGATCTTCTAACCCGCTAACTTTGCTACGTCGCGAACGCGCTAGGAGACTAAACTACGATTCCGGCTTCAATGCGATCACGTGTGCCCCCGGTTACTCCACCTGCAGCACGAGGCACTTCAAATATTCCGTCTCAGGCAGATTCAATACCACCGGATGATCAAGAGCAGCCCCGCGTCTCTCCAGCAGCCGCACGCGCCGATGTGCATCTGTCGCTGCCGCAGCCACCGCGCCCACCAGGTCCTTCCACCCCACATGATGACTACACGAACAGGTGATCAATAGGCCGCCGGGGCGCACCATCTTCAGCGCACGCAAATTTAGCTCTTTGTAACCGCGCAGCGCACCTTCCACCGCTCGCTGCGTCTTGGCAAACGCTGGTGGATCGAGCACGATCGTGTCGTACTTCTCGCCCCCATCCGACCAGTCGCGCAGAATCTCAAACGCGTCGCCGGCCACCCAATCCACTTCAGCCTTCAGCCGCTCGCGATTCGCGACAAGGTTCTGCTCCGCCACTTCCAGAGAGGCGCGCGAAGCATCGATCCCCGTAACCGCCTTGCACACTTCGGCGAGGTGCAGCGCAAATCCGCCCTGGTAGCAGCAGACATCCAGCGCCCGTCCGGTGGCGCCAACACGCTTAGCCCACTCGCGGGCAGCTTCGTAGTTTACGCGCTGATCGAGAAACGCCCCGGTCTTCTGTCCGGAATCGGCGTCGAACTGAAACACCAGCCCATTCAGGTGGAATTGGGAACGCAGACTTGCAACGCTCGCATCGTCATTCGCGGCCCGTTTCTTTCCGCCAGTTGCTTGCGCTGATTCTGACGCACGCAAGTAGAGCGCTTCCGCACTTGGCGCAGACAGCCCCTCTAATTCCCTGACACGCGGATCCGGCCGTTCCACGATCGCCGCAGGATCCAGTTCCTCGCGCAGCACTCGCACGCATACCTCGCGCACCGCCGCCGAGTCCAAACCCTTCGTCAGCAGCTGCAGGATAGTGAGGCCGCCGTACTTGTCCACTACCAGCCCCGGCAGTTCATCCGCCTCGCTGAAGCAAAGCCGGCAAGCATCCGTCTCGTCCGTCAGCATCGGCTTGCGCCGCGCGATTGCGACGCGCAGTCGTTCAGCCAGTAACTCCAACCACTTTGCTGTATCAATCGCCTCGCGCGAAACCATCCGCAGCGCGATCTGCGAGGTCGGACTGTAGAGCGCCGTCCCCAACAGAAGTCCACGGCTATCCGCGACCGGCAACAGAGCAGTCGCATCGACCTCGCCCGCGTTCAGGGACTCTAGATCCGACGCATAGACCCACACATGCCCCGCACGCAGCCGATCAGCCGCACGCCGGCTCACACGCGCGCCCACGCCGAGCTCTTTCGAACTCGCCCTCTGTCCCGCAGCCGGTTTGCCGGGGTGGCTCGTGAGTTTGTCCGCAGAGTAGGGAATTCGCTTCGAGTCGTTCGAAGGGTCTTTTTTGACGGCTCGGTGCGCAGCTGCCCGTTTCTCCGTCCGCTGCTTATCGCCGCTTCGCTGAAAAGGCGCCTTCCGCACGGATGCTTCTGGCGCCTTCTCAATTCGTACAGGTCTCGGTCTCTTTGCCTTTGTCATCTGCCCCCTTGCCGGGAGCGATGCCGCCGGCTGTTACCGTGCCTGAATGCTCTCCAGGTAACGGCTCAGATTACTGATTCTGAGCTGCTTTTCCTGGGCGTTCTGCTGGTTCATGGTACCAAGGATCGGTCCCCATATAGGCATCGTCGCTGATCCGTGTGCCGGAACATCCGCACCAAACTGCAGAATCGCGATGATATGCGTGTCGGGGAATTTCCCGTGGTTGTCCTTTTGCAATTCCGTCAAATTGGTCGGCCGAGCCTTCAGCGAAGATGCCGCTGGCCCGTTTCCTGTCCCGTCTACACCGTGGCACGGAGCGCAATAATTCGTGTACATCTGCTTGCCGTCGGTCGGAGAGGTTTTGTTGACTGGAATCACTACCTTCGATTGAGATTGGTCTGCAAAGCTCAAGCTCGCCGCAAGCACTGCGGCCACAGCTGTAACTAAGAGGCTTTTCAGCATAAGTTCCTCGGTTCTGGACCTCTAGTCCGAGGGAGACTGTACTCCCGGCTTGTATAGGATGGGCAGTGACCGCAAACACACTCCAAATCGCCTAAAAGTGTGAAGTTTTAAGCCAATTTACTTAATAACAAAAGCATAATTGCATTTCGAGATAACTTCATTAGCTCCAGAATCAGAAGTGCGCGATCGACGAAACAGACCTCCACACGCCGCCAAAATCTAACAAGCCCTCCGCTCTCCCACTTCGTATCCTCGCGTGCCGAATTGCCGTCGGCGCAACCTCGAAACCTGCGCGCGTTTGCCCCTCTCAGTCGCCCCGTTCAAGTATGCGAAGCATCTGCAGCCTATAATGAAGTATGGCGACAGTCCGGCAGCCCACACCGGCAGAGCTCACCAGCGCCACCGCCGAGTCGGCAGCGCCTCCGGCACCCGCCCGTCCAGTCTTCGACCAGGCTGCTGTCGATCGCCGTATCGAAGCCCTTCTCCGCCAGGTTCACGCCAATCGTCCCACTGAAGACGTTGAACTTATACGCAAGGCATGGGAGTTTTGCGTCCAGCATCACAAGGGCCAGATGCGTGCCTCCGGCGAGCCTTACATCATTCATCCCCTTGAGGTTGCCGAAGTTCTGGCCGAGATGAAGATGGATTCGACAGCCATCGCCGCCGGCCTTCTCCACGACGCTGTAGAAGATACCCCAGCGACGAGCGAGCAAATCGAGGCAGACTTCGGCGACCAGGTGGCCCACATCGTCGAAGGCGTCACCAAGATCGACAAAATCCAGTTCGCCAATCGCGAAGACCGCCAGGCTGAAAACGTTCGCAAGATGCTGCTCGCCATGGTCACCGATGTGCGCGTAGTGCTCATCAAGCTGGCTGACCGCCTGCACAATATGCGCACGCTCGAACACCTGCAGCCTGACCGCCGCGAAGCCATAGCTCGCGAAACGCTCGACATCTACGCTCCGCTCGCCCACCGTCTCGGCATGGGCAAGGTCCGCGGAGAACTCGAAGACCTCGCATTTCGTTACACCGATCCGGTCAGCTTCGAGAAAATTGCTGAAGCCGTCGAAGCCCAGCGCACTGAAGGCGAGCAATTCCTGCGCGGCGTTGAAGACGCCCTCGTCGAGCAATTGCGCGAAAACAACATCGAGGCTCGCGTAGAGTGGCGCATCAAGCGCTACTACTCCATTTTCCAGAAAATCCAGCGTTCCAAGGTCACGTTCGACCAGGTCTACGATCTGCTCGCCGTTCGCGTCATCACTCACGATGTCGCCGCCTGTTACGCCGTCTTCGGCCTCATCCACACGCTGTGGCGTCCCGTGCCCGGGCGCATCAAGGACTTCATTGCCATCCCTCGCGCCAACCGCTATCAATCTCTCCATACCACCGTGATCGGCGAAGGCGGTCATCAGTTCGAAGTGCAGATCCGCACCGAAGAAATGCACCGCATCGCTGAAGAGGGAATCGCCGCCCACTGGAAGTACAAGTCCAAAGACGGAGTCGTCACCGCCCGCGACGAAGAGCGCCTCAACTGGATCCGCCAGCTAGTCGAGTGGCAAAAAGAAATGACGGATCCCAACGAATTCCTTTCCAGCCTGAAGATGGACCTGTATCCCGACGAGGTCTACACCTTCACGCCCAAAGGGAAAGTTGTCGTGGTCCCCGCCGACGGCACTCCCGTCGACTTCGCCTATACGATTCACACGGAAGTTGGTCATACCTGCGTCGGCGCCAAGGTTAACAGCCGCATGGTGCCTCTCCGCACAAAGCTGCGCACCGGCGACATCGTCGAAATCGTCACGCAGAAGGATCACAAGCCCAGCCGCGACTGGCTCACGTTCGTCAAAAGCCCACGCGCTCGCAACAAAATCAAGCACTGGCTCAACGAAGACCAGCGCCGCCGCGCCGTCGAAATCGGCCGCAAGCTGCTCGAACGCGAAGCGCGCCGCTTCAAGGTTCCCATGAGCCAGATCGACGACCAGGATCTCGCCCGCATCGCCGGCGAATACGGCGTTGCCACCGCCGCCGACCTGCTCGCCACTCTCGGCGCAGGCAAACACTCCGCTCACCAGGTGCTCAACAAGCTCGCCCCCGGCTACGCCAATCCGCCAGACGGCACACAGGCAACAGAACCACAGCAGCCCGGCACCGTTGAGCAGGCAATGTCGGACGCGGTGCGTAAACTGCACCTCACTGGCTCCGATTCGCTTCAAGTCGAAGGCCAGAACGATCTCCTTGTCTATCGTGCGCGATGTTGCAATCCCATCCGCGGCGAAGAAATCGTCGGCTACGTCACGCGCGGCAAAGGTGTCGCAGTACATGCGCGCAGTTGTCCCAACGTACAGAACCTGCTCTACGAGAGCGATCGCCGCATCAATGTCGAGTGGTCGCGCGTAGGCGACGAAACCGGCCGCCCACAACGCTACCCGGTCAAAATCACCATCTACTGCGATGACCGCACCGGCATGTTGAAAGAGCTCACCGCCGTCATCTCCGACGACAACACCAATATCCGCGGCGTCGACATCCGCCACGAAGACAACGGTGAAGCGGTCATCGAATTTGTCGTTGAAGCTGAAGACCTGCGCCACCTGAACCGAATGGTCCTCGGCATCCGCCGCGTCCAGGGCGTCCGCACCGTCCAGCGCACCCAAAAACTCTAATCTAACCTCGAAACCTTCGCAGCTATTTCATCTCGTCTTCTTTCCCTGTAACAACCAATTTGTCATCCTGAGCGAAGCCGAAGGATCTGCGGTTGCTCTTGCGTCAAAATCATCTCTGACGCTGGTGCCCCATTCATGACGCTGTTTCATCGCGGCATGAGTGGGAAACCGCGAACCCAACCCATCGCGTGTCACACTGAAAATAGACCCACTCTTAGATTCGGAACCAGTAGCGGCCCACGCGCTGTACTATTCTCACAACAACCGCAGTTGCAGGAGGCATTCCTGTGGCGACTCTCTTCTGCTGGTTCACAATCGTTCTTCTTCTCGCTTGTGCCGTCCTTGAGTTCACCCGCTGGCGCGTAATCGCAACCCGCTTGCTCATCCTCTTTCCGGCGGCGCTTTGCTGTAGCCTCCTCGTCGATCTCGTGAAAGGCCCGGTCAAGCTCGGTCAGGCAGCCTTCAACTCTGATCTTCGGACTCTCCCGTTCCTGCTCGGCTTTCTTGCTCTCGCTGTACTCGCCGCCATGCGCCCATCCTGGCGATGGCTCTTTTGGCTAACTTGGTTCATCAGCGCAGTCTTCTGCGCCATCGCCGTCTATCTCACATTCTTCTGGAAGGTTTTCAGCTGAGAACATCGAACACAACATCCGTATGAGCTATTCCTCAAGCCGCGACGCTCTCCTTGCCAACGCCCACGTCCTCGACGGTGGCATGGCCTCGGAACTCGAATATCTCGGCGCCAACATCAACGGTCCGCTCTGGTCCGCGCACGTTCTCGAAGACTCACCCGAAAAAATCGTAGCCGTGCATCGCGCCTATATCGAAGCCGGCGCCGACATCATTGAGACAGCCAGCTACCAGGTCTCGCGTATGGGCTACGCCGAAGTCGGCCTCGATCCCGCGCGTGCCGATGCCGCATTGCTCCACTCGGTCGCGCTTGCCCGCCAGGCCGCAGCCGCGTTTCCCGACAAGCGCGTCATCATCGCCTCTTCCCTCGGCCCCTATGGCGCAGCCCTCCACAACGGCGCCGAATATCACGGCAACTACACCTGCACCTTCAGCGATCTTGTCGAGTTTCATCGCCAGCGCATCCAGGTCCTTGCGGCCGCACCACCCTCAGAGGCTCCTGACATTCTTGCTTTTGAAACGCTGCCATCGCTTGCTGAGGCGGAAGCCATCGGCCAGGCTCTCGCGCCGCATCCGGAGCTCGCCGCGTGGTTCACCTTCACTTGCCCCGACCGGGAACATGTTGCCCACGGCGAATTTCTCCGCCAATGCGCCACAGCCGTTGCGGCATTCCCGCAGACCGTGGCCATCGGCGTCAACTGCACGCACCCTTCGCTGATTTCTGCATTGATCGCTGAACTCCGCGCCGGATCCGACAAACCAATCGTCGTTTATCCCAACTCCGGTGAAGGCTGGGATGCGCAGGCCCGCTGCTGGACCGGCACCAGTGATCCGGCAAGCTATGGGATCAAGGCCGCGGAATGGCTCAACGCCGGCGCGCAAATCATCGGCGGCTGCTGCCGTACCCGCCCAGCCCACATCCGCGAAGTCACCGCCGTCGCCACGAAAAGCTGAAAGCTAAAAGCTAACAGCTAACCCAACAGCTGCTTAGCAATCGTCATCAGCTGCATATTCGAAGTGCCTTCGTAGATCTTGCCGACCTTCGCGTCGCGGTAATACTTCTCCGCCGGATAATCCCGCACAAATCCGTTGCCGCCGAAGACCTCCACGCATTGGCTAGCCACCCGCTCTGCCACATGCGAAGTGAAATACTTCGTCATCGCTGCCTCGCACACGTAGGGCTGCCCCGCGTCCTTCAACCGCGCTGCGTTGTAGACCATCAACTTTGCAGCCTCGATTTCGGTCGCCATCTCCGCCAACGCAAACTGCACCGCCTGGAACTCCGCGATCGGCTTGCCAAACTGCCGCCGTTCCTTCGCGTACTTCGCGGCGTGCCACCAGGCGCCTTCGGCCAATCCCAGCATCTGCGCCCCAATCCCAATGCGCCCTTCATTCAGCGATTCGATTGCAATCTTGTATCCCTTGCCTTCCGCGCCCAGCAGATTGGCCGCGGGAACCACGCAGTCATCAAACAGCAATTCGCACGTACTGCTTGCGCGGATACCCAGCTTGTCTTCCTTGCGTCCGACTGAGAATCCCTGAGCCCCTTTCTCCACCAGAAACGCCGTGATCCCGCGATACCCCGCCGCAGGATCGAGCGTGGCGAATACCAGAAATACTCCCGCCTCCTTCGCGTTCGAGATCCAAAGCTTGCGTCCGTTCAGCCGATACCCACCATCGAGTTTTCTCCGCCCGCAACTGCAGCGCAAACGCGTCCGACCCGGAACCAGCCTCGCTCAGCGCATACGCGCTCACCGTTCCGCTGGCCAGCTTCGATAGCCACTCCACACGCTGGTCCTCGCCTGCCCATCGCCGAATTGCGTTCACCACCAGCGTGTTGTGCACATCCACGAGCACCGCGACTGCAGGATCAACCATCGCAATTGCCTCGATCGCCAGCACCGCATCAAAGAAGCTGCCACCCGCTCCGCCCAGCGCCTCGGGAATCTCGATGCCCATCAGCCCAAGCTCAAACAGCTTTGCCACCAATCCCGGCGCAAACTGCTGCTCGTCATCCATAGCGCGCACTTGGGGTGCAATCGTCTCCTGCGCGAACTGCCGCACAGTTGCGAAAAACATCCGCTCTTCTTCAGTCAGTTGGGTAAGCGGGGAAGGGGAGTGGCTCTTGTCAGACAAGGAATTCAATGCCTCCGGCATCGGAGTGTATCAGACAACAGCATCGGATGACGCAGCGCCACTCGGCCACACTCAATTGAAGCAAAAAAGAGGGGCAAGCTCCGCAGAGCCTGCCCCTCTTCTAATCGACCACCTACTTAGTTGATAACCAGCGTGAATGATGACTGCGCCGTAATCGAAGACGTCGTTGAATCCGTTCCCGTGAACGTGATCGTATACGTTCCCTTCGCCGGATTCGGAATCGTCGACGAACCCGATCCGCTCCCGCCTCCCCCCCCACAGGCCGAAAGCGTCAGACCCAGTGATGCGAGTGCAATCACGCAGGCCAGCTGCCGCAGCTTGCGAGAGCGCCGTCCCAGTAAGCCGGCAAGCAGCAGGCCCCCAAAGCCAATTCCAACCGGAATTTTGTTGTTTTTCTTTGGGGCGTTGTTGCTGGGTTTTATCGATCCCGCTCCGTGCGGAATTAAGCGCAGGCCGCTCGCCCTCACCGCCGCAGAGCTTGTGCAGTCAGACGCTTTCGTGTCTATGGTTATTGTTCCCGTCACTGTCGCCGAACTCGCCACCGTGACGGACCCGTCGGAGTTCACGCCTGTGCCTGCAAACAGGCAGAGGTTGGTTAGCGCCGTGTCATTTGACGTTGCATAGAACAGGTTCACAGTCCCGGTGTATCCGCCAGAGGGCGTTAGCGTCAGAGTCTCACTCCCTTGCGAGCCTTGCTTCACCGTCAGCGTCGTGGGCGAGAACGCCATCTTGAACCCACATGTTCCGGTAACACTCAGAGTTACGCTTCCTGTCGAGGGCGCGTGCGTAGTATCGCCCACATAGCGCGCTACGATCGTGTGCGTGCCGCAAGTCTTGAAGTTTGCCGTGTAGGTTGCTGTGCCGTTCGCGAGGGTAACCGGCGTCACCGTGCTGCCCGAAGTGCCATACGAGCTGCCACTGCCATCGATCGAAAGATTAACCGTGCCTGTCGGAATTCCGGTGCCACTCGCCTCCACCACCGTGATGGTGATGACGTCATCAGTATTCAGGCTGGGCGAAGCCGTCGCCGCCGTCGCCTTCGTCGTCGTGGCGATCAATGGCGTTCCCGTATTCGCCGGCCATGCGGTTATCAGATTATTCAGGTCAACCGATCCCAGCCCAGTCGCCAGGTCATAGCCGGTCCCAGCCGCATATTGTGAAGTGGCAGTCCCACTGCAGTAAGTAGTTCCCAGGCTTGAAGGGCACGCATTGTTGCCGGTCGTGACATCGTGGAATGCCGCTGCATAGGTGGTGCTGTTCGATGCCAGCGAGTACAGCATCGGGTTCAGCAATCCCTGCCCGGTTGTATAGCCCTTCTGCTGGTTCAGGATTGCCATCATTCCAGCAAAGATCGGGGAAGCAAAACTCGTGCCGCCTGCCAGCGTAAGATCTCCAGTTGCATTGTCGCGAAACCCATTGTTGCAACTCGCCGCTTGCCCTTGCGACCACGCCGACGTATCGCTGCTGCAGTAGATATAGGGAACAAATGCCGGCGATGAAAACAGTGAAACGTCCGGCACATCGCGCGCATTGTCGCTGGGAATTCCCGGAACGCTTTTCTGCCAGCTTGGCTTCGTCGTATACAGCGTACTCACGCCGCCGCCGCCCGCGCTCAATCCGCCGCCCCCTTGAGCACTGAGCGCACTGTCGTTCCAGACAACCTCAGGCATGTATTGCAACGCCGATGTCAGAACATCTGTAGTTCCGTTTTTGGCTGCCCAGTAAGCTGAGCCCGCCGTGTAGTACGCCGCGTTGGCCTGCGAAATCTCCGTTCCGCCCACGCCGGTTACATATTGGCTGCTCGCCGGATAGCTCACGGCCACTGCCTGTTGAACAGCCAGCGGAGGACTGGTTGTGGTTGGACTGACAAAGCAAGCTGTCGAACCGGTGTCTCCTGAAGCAGCCAGGATCGACTGCCCTTGCGCTGCTCCCTGCGACACAATTGCTTCTAGTGCGGTCCTGTTCGCGGCCGAGATGTTGGTCTCGCAGGCGCCGTAGCTGACGCTGATAATCGTTCCAATCTTCTCGTCAACCGCATATTGCATCGAGTCGAATACGCCAAAATTGGGATCGCTGCCCGTGTAAACAAAAAAGATTTCAGCCCCGGGGGCGATCGCGCCGGACCATTCAAGGTCAAGATCAGACTCGCTCTGGTCACCCTGGAAAGGAGTGGAGCTGCCGGAATTCGGCACGAGCACCATCGTGGGGTCCTTGACAGTGAGGCCCGCCGCCTTTTGGAAGTTCTCAATATCGCTGATCGCAACTGACGACTGCCCCACAATCACGATCGATTGGCCCGTGCCGTTGATCGCCGCATTCAAAAGCGGATTCAGATCGTAGACTTGCTTGACATCGCCGGGCGCGAAGAACACACTCCCCGACTGCCCTGACGTGAACCCCGGCCGCGGCTGCACGGCATTGCTGCGGACGTGCATGGGACGCGGTCTGAAGTCATCCAGATTGGCAACCGTTGCAACACTGCCCGCGATCGCTGAAGGAATAGAAAGGGTCGTGGCGGGGGCAAAATGCTTCTCTCCCCCAACCGCGTAGAAGCGCATTTGCGTCTGGAACGCCTGTTCCACCTGCCCCACCGTGCCGGAGAAACGAATCATGTTTTTGCTGCGCGCCACTGAGTCGATTGAAAAGCCCTGCTGCTGCAGCCAGCTCTGCACTTTATCAATGTCCGACTGTGCCATTCCAAAGCGGGCCGCAAACTGTTCCGGACTCAGCCACTGGTGATAAAGCGGCGATGCAGGATCCTGCTGCGCCGCGATCAGAGCTTCCAGGTCTGCTTGCTGAGCTTGCGGAACGGTTAAACACGATGCTCATACCATTCAGCTTCGCATCCGCGGACATCCGTCCGGCATCGTTTTGGCCTTGAGCAAGTGGGTGTTGCGAACCCCTCAGCACTGACATCTGCGAGTTGCTGACCTCGGCGCGGATGCGGGCGGCAGGCCTCTGCGCGGTCGCCGTGGTTGCCATCAACACACATCCCGCCATACAACCGGCCAGCCAAAGCCTGTTTGGACCTTGAAGCAGCTTCTTGATCATAATCACCCTTGGAAACGGAGAGGTTTGAGACCATACGTGAGCGGAAGCTCATGCTCGAGTCAAGCCAATGTCAAGACGCCCGGAGATCCCCTCGTCGAAGGGAAGTTGAGCCAGCAGCCCAGGCGCAACGTGTGTTGAGGCAACGCTGGAAGGAACTCCAGCCGTTGGTCCCCTTTTTTAGACTCGGAAGGAGCCACAAAGTTGTGAACGTGGCACTTGAGGGTCAAATTGCGAGTGCGAAATCAGGTTTACCAACCCCGGCATACCCTCGGCAACCGAATTCGGCATCGGCAAACCGCGAAATCTGCATGACCGGCTTAAAGTTGTTTTTTGGGCGGATCAGTTCGGGCGATTCATTAACCGCAAGTCGGCCATTCCCTTGCCAGGAGCGACATACCCCGCAGCGCGCCACGAGATCGAAAGCATCTCACCGTCCAGCAGCTTGCGCATCTGTCCCCGTGCGTGATCGCTCCACGGCCCGGCTTTGTCCAGCTTCACGTAAGCCTGCCAATGGCGCAAAGCCGCTCGGCGCTCGCCCTTGCGCTCGAAGGCCAGGGCCAGGTTGTAATGTGCATCGGCGTACTTCGGCGCCAGCTCCACGGCACGCTGATAGGCAGCGATCGACTCATCCGGCCGCTCCAGCTCATCCAGCACGTTGCCCAGGTCAAAAAACGCCAGCACGTATCCCGGGTCCTTCAACGTCGCCTGCCGGTAAAGCTCCTCTGCGCGCAAAAACTGCCGCAGATGAAAGTGAATGGTTCCGAGATTGATGTAGCCCGGCGCGTACTCCGGATCGGCGCGCAGCATCTCCTCGTAGAGTGCGATGGCGCGGTGCTTCTCGCCCGCTTCCTCCG
Organism: uncultured Acidobacteriaceae bacterium; assembly: GCA_963738035.1. Classification (GTDB taxonomy): domain Bacteria; phylum Acidobacteriota; class Terriglobia; order Terriglobales; family Acidobacteriaceae; genus Telmatobacter. The sequence continues at coordinate 1,095,057 of CAVTVB010000008.1, read as the reverse complement.
CCTGCACAGCCGACAAGAACAGCTCCTGTACCCCACGCATGTCATCTTGTGCACGGCGTGGTGCGCATACTGCCGCAGTTGCCGGCTGCCGCTCGATGCGTTCGAAGTCAAACAGCAACTGGCGCCGGATCGGATCGACCATCGCTCCGTCGCAGCGGAACGCCAGCCGCGTGCCCGTGCGCACCAGCGATGCCTCCTGCAGCGGATTCGACATTCCCGCTACAGCCTGCATCGCCGCAACCGAGTGACGTATCGACGCCGCCGACACGTCATCTTCGCGCAACGAGCGCAATGTTCTTAGCTGGCCGAGATCCTGGAACGTGTAAGTCTCGCGCTGGGCGATAAGCCCGGCTCTCTCCCACCCCAGTAGCTGACGGGAACTGATCTGCAAAATCCTCAACACATCCTGACGGCTAAAGCTGTTCACTCTTCAATGCTCCGGTGTTGACATCCCGGTGGTCCACAGTCTGCAGGATTCGAACTCGGTCCTGAAAATTGATTCCCGATTCTGCTCCTGGTCGTGGCGCTCGGATCAGCGACGAAGGAACCGCTCTCGTTCATATGCCTTTCGCTCGGTTCGGGCTGCCGCTTGGGCCATCGTGCAGGCACTGCGCACCAGGTGCTCGGCTCTTGCCTCGCGTAAGTCACATTACAGCTTGGATTATGCCAAGAATATGCGTGGATAAGCCGGAACGAAATAAGTTTGCGTGAAAAAGTGCGTGGATAACTGGTACCTCATTTGGTTCCATGCTTTTGCTGCCCCGTCTCGCAGCCAGAAGAACACCGCTTCTCCATCGCGTTTGTTGGTCCCCTGCCGCCTCGCTTGTTCCCCAGATGGTGCCACTTTTCCTCAGTTCGCAATCCCACTAAAGTTGATTGCCAGTAAAGCGAAGCGGCTTTCTACTGCGATGCGCGATATGTTACTTTTGGCCTCTCTATCTAAAGCTGTGTCTTCACGCAGGCTATTGCATGCCGAACGGGCCCGATGAATGATCCGATCCTCAGTACGGACGCCGGCGAAACGCTGCGCGAACTTGCGCGCTCCTTGCTTGAGTCTCAGAAGATAGCGGGTCTGGGCAGCTACACTCTCGACCTCGCCACCATGCGCTGGTCGTCCTCCGACGTCCTCGATGAGATCTTCGGCATCAATCCCGATTACGAGCGTTCAGTAAATGGATGGATCGCGCTCATTCACCCCGAAGATCGTGACAGGATGGCCGCGTATTTTGCTGAAGATGTGCTCAGCCATGGCCAGATCTTCGATCGCGAATATCGCATTCTCCGTCACAATGATCACGTGGCGCGCTGGGTCCACGGTACAGGCCGCATTGAACACGACAGTGCCGGCAAAGCCATCTCGATGCGTGGCACCATCCAGGACATCACCGACAGGAAACGCGTTGAAGCCAATCTTCGCCAGAGCGAGGAGTTATTCCAGCTCTTCACTCAGCACGCGCCCGCGGCCTTGGCCATGTTCGATCGCAATATGAACTACATCGCTGTCAGCCGCCGATGGTGCGACGATTTTGGCCTCCGCAGCGCCGACATTCTCGGTCGATCCCACTACGAAATCTTTCCGGATATGCCCGCACGATGGCTCGCTGTTCATCGCCGCGCGCTCGGTGGCGAAACCATCAAAAACGACGAAGACTGCTTCGAACGTTCCGACGGTTCCGTGCAATGGCTGCGTTGGGAGGTGCGGCCCTGGCTCACAGGAACAGGCGCCATCGGCGGCATCATCATTTTTTGCGAGGAGATGACCGCCCGCAAGCGCTCTGAAACGCGCCTGCAACTGGCCGCCAGTGTTTTTACGCACGCTGCTGAAGGCATCGTAATCGCCGATCCCAGCGGCATCATTCTCGATGTCAACGACGCTTTCACGCAGATCACCGGCTACAGTCGCGAAGAAGCCATAGGCCACAGCACAAACCTGCTGCGTTCAGGTCGACAGGGCAAAGAGTTCTACGCCAACATGTGGCGTGACCTCATCGAGAGCGGCCACTGGTCCGGTGAAATCTGGAATCGCGCCAAGGACGGCCGCATCTTCGCCGAGATGCTCACCATCACTGCCGTGCGTGACAAATCCGGGAAAACGCAACAATACGTGGCCCTCTTTTCTGACATCACCTCGGATAAGCAACACGAACGCGAGCTCGAGCGGGTTGCGCAGTACGACCTGCTCACCGGCCTGCCCAATCGCGTGCTCCTTCGCGACCGCCTCCAACACGCCATCGTGCAAGCCGACCGCCGCGGAACCGTACTCGCCGTCGTCAGCCTCGATCTCGACAATTTCAAGGCAATCAACGATCGCCACGGTCACGCCGTTGGTGACGAACTTCTCACCACTGTTGCTCATCGCATGAAAACTGCGATTCGCAGCGACGACACGCTTGCGCGACTCGGCGGAGATGAATTCGTTGCCGTCCTGCTCGGTTGCGAAAGTCCCGAGCAGAGCCTGCCTGCCGTCAGACTGCTCCTCGATGCCGCATCGAAGCCGGTCTCGATCGGTGATCTGTCACTCCAGCTTTCCGCCAGTGCCGGCATCGCCTGCTACCCACAAGCCGAGGACGTCGATTCCGACCAGCTCCTCCGCCAGGCCGCGCAGGCTCTCTACCAATCCAAAATCAGTGGTAAGAACCGCTACCACCTCTTCGATTCTCATCTCGCGCTCTCTACCCGCGGACACCACGAAGACCTCGAACGAATTCAGACAGCTCTTGCGCGCAAGGAACTTCTCCTTTACTACCAGCCCAAAATGAACATGGCCACCGGGGCGATCAAAGGCGTTGAAGCTCTCATTCGATGGCAGCATCCTGAGCGCGGCCTCTTGCCTCCCGGCCAGTTCCTTCCCATTGTTGATGGCCACCCCATCGCCATCGAAATCGGCGAATGGGTAATCGAGAGTGCTCTCCAGCAGATTGAAACGTGGCGAGCCGTCGGTCTCGACATTCCTATCAGCGTCAATATCTCCGCCCAGCAACTCCAGGAAGCTGATTTCGCCACACGTCTCAACGAGCTGCTCGCCGCTCACCCCACCGTCGAGCCGACCTGTCTAGAAATTGAGGTGCTCGAGAGCAGCGCTTTAACCGATATGTCGCTCGTCTCCCAGGTCATTCACAACTGCGGCAAACTCGGTGTCTCTTTCGCTCTCGACGACTTCGGCACCGGCTACTCTTCGCTCGCTTTCCTCAGGCGTCTTCCAGTCGACGTACTCAAAATCGATCAGACCTTCGTGCGCGACATGATCGACGATCCTGAAGATCTCACCATTGTCGAAGGCATGCTGGGCCTCGCTTCTGCATTTCGCCGCCAGGCAATCGCCGAGGGAGTCGAAACCGTTGAGCAGGGCATTCTCCTGCTCCGCCTCGGTTGCCAGGTTGCACAAGGTTACGGCATTGCGCGCCCCATGCCCGCCTCAGACCTTCCTGCATGGATCGCCGCTTGGACTCCCGATCCGCAATGGTCCAATGTCATCGTGCTCGATCCTGCTGACCGGCCGCTTCTCTACGCCGGGGCGGAACACAACACCTGGGTCGGAGCCATCGAAGCCTTCCTGCATGGCAAGCGTCGCGTGCCGCCTTCCCTCGATCCCACGCAATGCCGCCTCGGCACGTGGATGGAAGGTCGCCCAAACGAAGCGCGCTCCCCCAACCTCCGTCAGATCGACTCACTCCATCAGGCTCTTCATGCCTGTGGCGCTGATATCCTCACCCTCAACGCCGAGGGCCACGTCGACCAAGCCGACCAAGCCATCGCGCACCTCCACTCTCTGCGCAGCGATCTCCTCGCCGAGCTCAAACTCTTCTTCAAGCAGGAATAAACTCCCGAAACTCGGCAGTCCAACCACCCTGTCCGAAAGTCACTCCACACGCCGTCTGCCATCACGCCCATCCTGCCCCGAATGAAGTATCATTGCTCCGAAAATTTCAATGCAACCTGAGGCGTCCTAAGTCGCTTTTTATAAGAGATTTCTCTGCCCATGCGCAGTTTCATGCTCCAAGAAAAAATGAAAACGTTTCACCTTCGACGGAAGACCAGACAGCGAACATATGTGATTCCACCGGGAGAGCCGCAATGAAAGACTTGCAACACAATGCACCACTTTGGATGGCAGTGACTCTCGCAACAGCATTGACTGCATGTGGCGGCGGTGGCGGAAGCTCGACCACGCCTCCTCCATCGGTCACAACCTACACGCTCACCGTAAACACCGTTAACCCAACCACCGGCGTGCCCGTGACTGTTTCCCCAGCCGACAACAACGGCGCCGCCAACGGCAGCGCAAGCTTCATGCGCGCCTACAAGTCCGGATCGGCCGTCACCGTTACTGCCCCCGCCACCACCGGGAGCCACGCGTTCAGTGCATGGTCAGGATGTACGACGGCAAACGCCGTCACCTGCAGCGTAACGGTCAGCGCCAACACCACGATCACCGCGACCTACACTTCGCCCAAGATCACCGTTACTCCCAATTCCGCTATCATCGGCTCGCAGGTGCAATTCAACGCCGTGCTTCCCACCGGCGTAACCGGCGGAGTCGCCTGGACCATCGCAGCGCCATCCGGCAGTCCTCTCAGTCCCGGCACCATGAGCACCTCCGGTCTGTACAACACTCCTTATCCCGCGCCCCCCACCGTCACCGTCACCGCCACCAGCACATCCGACAACACCGTCGTTGGTGCTGCTGCTGTCACGCTCTCCCAGCCAGCTGCATCCTCTGGTCCCTCGCTCACCGTCGACGCTGGAATCGTGACCCACGCCATCAACCCCTACATCTACGGCATGAATGCCTACACGCTGAATACCACCGCAGCCAAGGCAGCAGCGCTCAGCATCGATCGCTGGGGCGGCGATGCGACCTCCCGCTACAACTACCTGCTCGATGTCACCAGCTCCGCCAGCGACTGGTATTTCGAAAATCAGTACGGTCTTGCCGGCGGTACTCAGAGCAACAGCTCATTCAACGCGCAAGTTACTGCCGACGCTTCCGTCGGCGCCAGAACCATCGGCACCGTTCCGGTCAACGGATGGATCGCAAAAGACGGCACATCCTGCAGCTTCCCCGTCGCCACCTATCCCAATCAGGCGCAGGTCGATTCGGGCCGTGGCTGCGGCACTGGCTTCTATGCCAACGGCGTAAATGGCTGCACGAATCCCAGCGGCTGCAATATCACCGGCAACAAGGCCACTGACACCAGCACCGCGATCGACGCCACCTGGACCGGCAACTGGGTCAAATTCCTCGTCGGCAAATTCGGCACCGCAGCCAGCGGCGGCGTCGCCGTCTACGACCTCGATAACGAGCCAACTTGGTGGGATGCAGTACATCGCGACGTCCATCCCGCGCCATTCACCTACGACGAAGTCACCAACAACGGCATCGCCCACGCGGCCGCTATCAAAGCCGCCGATCCTACCGCCGAAGTCAGCGGCCCCGTGATGGACTTCTGGTGGGCCTATTTCTATTCCAAAAAAGACATCGAGAATGGCTGGGGCTCCGGTCCCTGCTACGAACCGTGGAGCAATCCGACTGACCGCAACGCCCACGGCGGCGTTCCTTTAATCGAGTACTACCTCCAGCAATTTGCCGCCTATCAAAAAACAAACGGAACACGCCTTCTCGATTACCTCGATCTGCACACCTACTTCGCTCCCGACAATCTCGCCTTCAGTACTGGCGGCGACACGCAGAAACAGCAGGAGCGCTTAAACTCGACGCGCGTCTTCTGGGATCCGACCTACACTGATCCCAACTTCCCGCAGCCCAACTACACCACTGACGCAAATTACACCTCGAGCTGCAAGACTCCGCTGCAGGCGCCTCAAGTTATCCCGATGATGAAGAAGTGGGTGGCTGACGACTATCCCGGCACTAAGCTCGCCATCACTGAATACAACTGGGGCGGACAGGAACACATCAGCGGCGCACTCGCGCAAGCTGATATCCTCGGCATCTTCGGTCGCGAAAGCCTCGACATCGGAACGCTCTGGGGACCACCCGATCCCGCCACACAGATTCCCGGCCTCATCGCCTTCGAAGTCTTCCGAAACTACAACGGCGCCGGCGCCACCTTCGGCGATCAGGCCATCACCTCAACGAGCAGCGACCAGGGCAAGCTCTCTGTCTACGGTGCCCTTCGCACCAAAGACAACATGCTCACCATTGTCGTAATCAACAAGACCTACGGCGACTTCACCAACACCATCAGCCTCGCCAACTTCACTGCCAGCGGACCTGCTCAGGCGTTTCTCTACAGCGACACCAACCTCACCGCCATCACCGCCCAGCCCAACGTCCCCGTCACGGCGCCCGCGAGCGGAAGCACAACCAGCACACTCAGCGCAACGTTTCCCGCGCAGTCCATCACCATCCTCATCGTGCCCAAGGCTTGAACCTTTCCACATCCCCAACACAAAGACCGGCCCCCAGGCCGGTCTTTTGTCTTCGCGGTTACGCCGAAACCAAGTTGCCTGAGTGCCTGGGTGCCTGTAGATGATCAAGAGGTTGTTCCGGATCGGAGCGGCTGATGGGCGGCTTGTAGTTGAGGCTACCATGGGGTCGTTCGCGGTTGTAGTAGTCGATCCAGGGCTGCAGAGTGGAGCGTCTCTTTGCTCGGAGTCTGGTCCAGTGTTTTGCGTAGGCCCATTCGCGCAGTGCAGTCTGGATGAATCGTTCTGCCTTTCCGTTGGTTCTGTGGCGTGTAAGGTCGAGTGCGGCGGTGTTTGATATCCATCTGCTGGCAGGCGTGGCGGAACTGCTGTGAGCGGTAACTGCTGCCGTTGTCGGTAAGCAGTGCGCGCACGCCGATGCCGTGGGTGGCGAAGAACTCCACAGCCTGGTTCGAGGAAGCCGATGGTGGTTTCGGCCTTCTGATCGGGCAGCATCTGGGTGAAGGCCATGCGCGAGTGATCGTCGACGGCCACATGCAGGGCCAGAAAACCAGGATGTTTCTTCTTGCCGCGCAGTCGGCCGTCGCCGCGCAGCGTGACCTCCTGAGAAGCGCGTCATGCCCTTGATGTCCAGATGCAGCAGATCGCCGGGAGCGGGGATGTTCGTAGCGCACGCACGGGCGGCGGCAGGATGCAGATCGCGCCATCGGCTGAGCTGGGCGCGGCGCAGAATGCGGCTGACGGAAGCCGGACTCAGGCCAGTGCGCCTCGCGATCTCGTAGCCGGGTATGTGACCGCGACGAAGATGCAAGTACCTTTTCCACTAATAAAGAACTTGTCTGGCGCGGGCTGTGATGAGGACGCGAGCTGCGATCAGCCAGCCCGGCCTGCCCCGAACTGCCGATAGCGCCGCAACCCACTTGGCGGCGGTCTTTGCGAACTGACGCTGAACCGGGCCGCTGCTGAAATCAGCCTCACACCATCTCTCGATCACCAGGCGCGCCAGCCGCTCTCGACTCGATAGCCGTCCATGGGGCATTCTTGTGATAGTCCATTCGGTCTCCAGAGTTACTGCTTGCTCGTCACAAACAGCTTCTCCGGTTCCGATCGAATGGACAACCTCTTGAAAGATCACAGGTGCCCCATCCTAGCTTCGCTTGGGTGGGAAACCACGAACCTTCGCATGACAGAGCCTTCTAGCGGAAAATGCCGGAATTGCCCGCACTCATCCTCACTGGTGTCTAAATTTATAGAAGGAATTCACTGCGTCTGGAATCATATGGAGCCGACGATCGGACTTGAACCGATGACCTGCTGATTACGAATCAGCAGTCCGATGATTCCACGGTGACCAAAAGCAAAAGACCTATCTCTAATTCCTTCATATTCCTTGACCTTACACAACCGGACCGCTGATAATTCGAGACACTCGGAGACACTCGAAGACACTCAGAGACACAAAGTGGTATCCCGGTGGTACCTCGAAAAACATCATTCTGATTGATGTTTTCCATCGCGGAGACACAATGTGGTGACCCGGAAAGGTGCGTAATGTCAAGAAAGATCACGGAGCAGTTCGTAAAGGCGGTTCCAAAGCCGGGCACCGGAAGCATGTACGTGTGGGACGCGGCGGCCAACGGCTTCGGTATTCGCATCACGGCCACGGGCAAGAAGTCCTTCGTGCTTGCCTACCGCATCGGCGGTCGGCAGCGCAGGTACACCATCGGCGCCTACCCCGACTTCTCCGTCGAGGCAGCCAAGACTGAAGCCGGGAAACTCCGAGTCGGGATCAGGAGCGGCATCGACCCCCTGGAGAACAAGCACCGAGACCGGGAGGAGCCGATCGTCGCCGATCTCCTGGATGCCTACATGAAGAGCGACAATGAGCGCGTGAAACGGCCCTCGAGCCAGCGCAACGACCGCGACATGGCGGAGAAAATCGTCCGCCCTAAGCTGGGAAGGCTGCGCCTCACGGCCCTCCGGCAACAGGACATCAATCCCTGCATCGCGCTATGGAAGCCACGCCCTACCGTGCCAATCGCGTCGTGGCCTTTCTCAGCGCCATGTTTGCCTACGGCATCAGGAAAGTGGCTGACAACGAATCCGGCGCAAGGGATCACGAAGTACGAAGAACAGAAACGCGAATGCTGGCTGACTGAGCAGCAGATGGAGAGATTGCATCAGGCGCTCGACCAGTATCCCGACCAAAGTCCGGCCAACGCCCTGCGGCTGCTGTTGCTCACCGGTTCGCGCGAAATGGAAGTGCTCAAGGCGACATGGGACCAGTTCGATCTTGAACGCGAGATGTGGCGAAAGCCTGCGAGCCACACCAAGCAAAAAAAGATTCACCATCTTGCGTTGGGATCGGAAGCTGTCGAACTCCTGGCCAGCATGGCTCCGGTGAATCTGACCGGCCCGCTGTTCCCCGGCAGGAATGGACCGCGCACTACGTTGCGCCGCGCGTGGGCGGAAGTCTCGAAGAATGCGGGACTGATTGAAAAACAGATGGTCAAGGTCAACGAGAAGATGACCGTCAAGCACCGGCCACTCTACCGAATCCATGATTTGCGCCATAATTATGCGAGCTACCTGGCGAGCGCAAACGTGTCGCTGCCCAAGATCGGGCAGTTGCTCGGACACAGCCAGCCCGCCACCACGGCGCGCTATGCGCACCTGCAAAACGAATCGCAGAGGGAGACGACCAACATCTTCGGGTTGGTCTATAGAAGGACCATGAAGACGGCGTGACCTTTGGACACCCGAAAGATTGGCTGTCATGGAATCGATTTCAAGGGGCAAATTATCCGTTTAGAACAATTGATATGATCTGTCCTCGATGGGGATATATGAAACATCGCGCGCGCGACTGCGAAGGGCGACGGCCCACGGTGAGCGCCTGGCACAGCTATGGAATGAAATTCCAACCGATTATTTGCTTACGCCTAAGGCGCTAATCGATCCCGATGGCAATGGGGTTCTCTTCGCACTCAAAGCGGGTGAAGTTCCAGAAGAAGTCTCTTTACTGCTCGGCGAGATGTTGTATCAACTCCGCTCGGCACTGGATGCCTGCATTTACCAAGCTACGATCTATGCAACCCAAAAGGACCCACCTCCAGATGATGGAAAACTTGAGTTCCGATCACGGAAGATCCGAAGGAGTGGAAGGGGCTAGTGAAGAGGAGACTTCTCGCGCTGCCTACAGGGATGCAAGCAGCCCTTGAGAAGATACAGCCATTCAACGGTCAAACCTTGCCGCCAGAAAAGATGGTAGCAAGCATCAATCGTTCACTCGGGATATTGAACAACCTAGCACGCAAAGACCGACACAGAAAGCTGCATGTCGTAGGGTCTCTCCCCTCGGCATAGACCCGAAGTTTGAGCTCCCCGAAGGTGTCACAGTTGAATCGCTTGAGATTATGCCGCCCTCCGTTCTCCGGGAGGGAACGAAATTAGCGACATTTCGTTTGAAGAACTTTGTCAGCGGTATGCGATTTCCAGTCAACCCGCAGATACGTACCAACTTTGGATGCGACGAGCCTCCTCCACCTTGTCATCCTACTGACACTTTTGATAGACACCTCGTTGGGATGGTCAATGCCGTCAATTCTGTGATCTGTGCATTCGAGAAGCACTTCTGAAACCCATCGGGTTGATGGGGGTGGAAAGTTAACGGCTCATCCGAATCACCGGTGCGCTGACACTCAATCAGCGGCCCTTTCGCCGCATCATCCTCTCCTCACCGAATATCCATGCGGTCCGACGCGATTCCTTCCCTAGCTTGAATTTCCCCGGTCACCATCACGTCGTCACCGAGCCGATTTTTCATCAATCTGATTGGTGCAAATTGAGCAATATCATCAATCAGATTTATGTAATAAGTGATTGATTCTTTAACTACTTACCTTTGACATTTCCATCTTAATCCGGCTATAGTCGTCCTGTCTCTGAATGTCTCTGGTTTGGGGGGGGTACATGCTGGACTTTGCCGGAGGAAAGCTGTTCACCAAGCGGGAAACCGCGAAAAAGCTGAAGACGACCACGCGGTCTCTGGATCGCTGGCATCTTGAGCGGAGTGGACCTCCGCGCACCACCGTCGGGCGCGTGCCGTACTACTCCGAGCAAGGCTTGGACGCCTGGATGCAGATGAACGAGATCAGGCCCCTAGCGCGCCGCAAGACAAGGCGGGCGAAGTGAGGGCCGCAACGAGCGCATCCTCCGATTCGCTTCCGGCAAACGTTGACGCGGAAAAAACCATCCTCGGCGCCATCCTGCTCGATAACGCAGCGCACTCTGAGACCGCCGAACGCCTCGAAGCCGACGACTTCTCGCTCGCCTCCCACGGACGCATCTTCCTGCGCATGACCGAGCTCATGAACGAGCAGCATGCCGTCGATACCGTTACGCTGGCCGAGTCGCTGACCCAGCACAAGGAGATTGAATCAATCGGCGGGGTGGCCTACTTGGCATCACTCACAGAAGGGTTGCCAATGCGGCCTGTCATTGAAAACTACATCCGCATCGTCAAAGAGAAGAGCGCGCTGCGCTCTATGCTGACCATGTTTTCAATGGGCATGGAACGCGCTCGGGACAGTGGAGCGCAGCCTGCCGAAATTAAAGACTGGATATTATCGAACCTGACCGCAGAGGTTGATCGGCTCGATGCGGAAGACTGGCCGGAGCCGGAAGAGCTAGGCAGCGAATTGCCGCCCGTGCTGCCCTTTGATCCCTCCCTGTTGCCTGAGGCGCTGCGCCCGTGGGTCAAAGATGTGGCGTACCGGATGCAGGTTCCGCTTGACTATCCGGCGAATACCGCGATTGCCGCTTGGCCGGAGTCTGCGGACGGCGCGCAGAGATTCAGCCGAAATCAAACGACACAGAGTGGATTGTGCCTCCCAATCTTTGGGGCGCTCTCATTGGTTCGCCCGGCGATCTCAAGACCCCCACCATCGCAGCCATGACCGCTCCCGTGCGTGCGATTGAGGCCGAATGGCGCTCCGCGCACGAAGATGCGATGAGGCAGTACAAGGACGCTCAGGAGATCGCGGACCTGGATAATGCGGTGTGGAAAGATGAGTACAAGCGCACCAAGAAGAAGGACTCTGACAAACCTGCCCACCAAGCCAAACGCAAACCTCACGGAGCCTGTACAGCCCAGATTGATCATGACGGACGCCACGCCCGAGGCGCTGCATAAGATACTCGCAGCGAACCTGGCGGGCACCTTTCTGCCTGCGCGACGAACTCACCGGATGGCTGGCCGGATTCGAAAAGCCGGGCCGGGAGCAGGAACGCGCACTCTGGTTGGAATGTTGGAATGGCAATGGACTCAGCTTCACCATAGATCGGATCGAGCGAGGTTCGCTCTGTGTGGAGCATTGCTGTGCGTCGGTCTTCGGAGGGATTCAGCCGGACCGGCTTCGCGCCTATATGGCCGAGGCGCTGCACAATGGTCCGTCGAATGATGGATTCATTCAAAGATTCCAACTGATAGTGTGGCCAGACCCGAAACCTGACTACACATATGTTGACCGCGCACCGAATACTAGCGCCCTGAATGCCGCTGAGCAAGTCTATCGGCGTATTGCGCAACTCTCAGCAGACAAGCCGCTCCGGCTTAAGTTTGATCCTGATGCCCAACAACTCTTCGAGGATTGGCTCACCGAACTCGAAGCGCGTCTACGCTCAGACGAGATGAGTCCATTCATGGTGGCTCATCTGGCGAAGTATCGCAGCCTGATGCCCAGTCTTGCCCTACTGCTCTCTCTGGCAGACAATTCGCTTGAGGCTGTGGGGCTGACACATGCCCAGCAGGCTGCCGACCTCTGCGCCTATTACGAACTCCATGCTCGCCGAATGTATGCCAGCCGCATCAGCCCGGAGCGTCTCGCGGCAATTTCGCTTGCCAAGCGGCTCAAGAAAGGCTGGAAGCATGAGTTTGGAAAATTCACGGTGCGGGATGTGTACCAGAACGACTGGAGCGGACTAGGGACGCCCGAAGAAGTACGCGCAGTCCTTGAAGTGCTCGTGGAGAGTGACTTGGGTGAGAAAGAAGCCGCCGAACCGAAGAGAGCAGCGGTGGCAGACCGTCCGAGGTATACCTGATCAACCCGAGGATATGGGGAGGAGCAAGTGATCATTGACCGATGGCGCAACTGGCGTCCGGCAGACAAAAGGTTTGGAGAATTTGCCAGAACCGAACCCCCAAAACCCCCAGAACCTACGGGGATGATCTGGTCAGTCCCAAGTATTGAAGGTTTTGAAGGTGCCATTCCGGCGCAAAACCAAAACTTTTCGTTTCCCGATGCCGCCTGGAGGGACTACTTCCGGCTGTGGCTGTCGGAGGATGGCACCAGCCGCGACGGCTACGGGGATCTGGTCAGTCCCTATTTCCTCGACTTCTCGGAGTGGCGAGCGGGCAATGGCGATCAGCACAGTACGACCTGTCCGCGAGCGACCTTCGAACGGCTGATGCGGGAGGAGGTGCAAGTGATGATCACAGACGGGGAGATCACCGGCTTGCCCCTCAAGTTCAACCGGCGATCCAAGACGATCCTGAAGAAGACGGCGACGACCCGAAAAAGCGGGAAGCATGCGGCCCGCTGATCATTTATCAGCAGTTCGCACTCGAAACCAGATAAACAAAATATTGTTTTTCAATTAGATATAAACATACACTTAGATCATTGGCGGAAAGAGTCACCACCATGTCGTCATTGTTGGCTCATTCCGAATAGCCCATGAGTGAATCAGCGGTTTCCAGCGGTTTGAGCACAGCGCAAAAAGAAAGCATTCGGCTGCGCTGTAGCACGTCGCGCCCTCCGAAGTGGCGAGCAATCGCGGCGAAGATCGGCATAGACGAATCCACTTTGCGCCTGTGGCGTCAGACCAGGGTGTACCGCGCGGCCTTGCTCGAAGCCGAAGAGGAAAAGGATGAGATCGAGTACGCAGAGCTAACCCCGGACCCGGCCATCAAGCTACTTCGGAAGACCATCGACCACGGCCTGCGCAGCAGACGGCCAACCATGACCCACAACAAAGCCTGCGAGCTATGGCTGAAAGCCTGCGCAGACCGGCGGGCCCGCCGCCGTGCTGCATTTGACGCGGCAGAGAATTACGACCTCGTGCAGAAAACCTGCAGAGAGATGGAGCGCGACGCGCGCAACGATCCCCGGAGAAGGGCGGAGCGCGAGGCTTACCGACAGAGAATCATCGACACGAACGGCGAATGTTTTTTTGATGACGATCCACCCGCCGCGAATTGAGATCGGCACGAGCGCCGCGCCGAACCATCACATCCGCCGAACGTTGCGGAGAAAAAGCAGGCCGAATAAAAAAAGGTTTCCGCGCGCCGCGTGCGCGCATGGGAAGGGTGAACACATGACGATGACCGCCGACGAAAGAGCAGCAGAGCAAGAGTGGAGAGAGCGCACCATGCCTGCATTGGCCCGCATCATGACCGACGCCGCGCCGATTCCCGTCAACAAAGACTGGACGACCGTGGAGCAGTGGACAGCCATTCAACCGAGCCGCGAAGAATTGGAAGAGGCCCAGTTCCGCGCCAGCTTGTTTGAAGGCGTGCCCCATGAAACAGGCCGCAAGAGAGTCGAGGAATACGAACGCCAGAAGCGAACAGCGCAGCAGCTTGAGGCCGCGCGCCGGAGGTCACGATGACCGACATCATGGAACAGGCCGCAATCGAACTGGATCGCCAGCACCGCGAGCGCGATGCGCAGGAACTGCGCGAAGCCGTCTTTCGTGTCGAACACAATCAGCAGATGGCCGCGACAGGTCAGCAGATGGCTAATAGCGTGACGCGCCACATCAAACGGCAAGAGCAAGAGCAGGCCGAACACCGCGAGTGCGTCCGCGCCGCCAATGCCGAAGTGGAGCGAACAACAGAGGCGTATGAGAACGCGCGCCGCCGACTCGCCGACATCAAAGCCGCATTGGACGCGGCAATGTACGCAGGCGATGGAGCACGCATCACGCGATTGACGATGCAGATCAGCACCGCGCGGAAGACGGAAGCCGACGCCGCAACTGTGATGGATACCGCGCGCGACAAGCTGGCACACTTGCCCGCGTTCTAGGGTTTGCTTTCCGTCCTAGGTGCAAGAACGGCGCGCAGCGGGATAAGTCTTTTCCCTTCTCCTCAGGCCGCCGCGCCAAAGGTTGCTTGCTGGTTTGGCAGTCTGCTTTCTACCTATCCGGGCCATCCTTCCCGAGATGGGGATTTCGGGCGATGGTTCCGACCGGCACGCAGCGAGGGAAGGGGATGGTGAATTTCTGAAATCTCTTTGGGGCCATCCCCAGCCCCGTTCTTTGAACGTGCGGATCGCGCAAAACAATCCTGGCGCAGAAAACTGTTCACGATAAAGTAACTTCCGAGTAGCGGTCACACTCCCGGAACGCAGACGAAGCAGACGACTCTTGGTCGGATAAACAAGACCTCCTAGTTATTCTGGCCTCACCAACCCAGTGAGCAATATTGGACAGCCAGCCGTTTCCTCCACGTGCAATAGTCTCCGGATGAAGTGCGAAATCCAAATACTGGCAGTCGAATTGGATGGCCACGACGGGCTGGTTGTGACCTTTTCGGACATGACGACTGGCGGATACGTGGTTGAGGAGCTACTGGAGCTTAGACCAATTCGAGATCGAGTGAAAACCAAGAAAATTAAAGCTGCTCCCAAAGTGAGCGCATTAAAAGTGTGAGAGGCTGCCAGATGAGAATTCTTGTCGTAGATGAAGAACAACTTGTAGCCGATTCTCTCGCTCAAATACTGAACATGGTTGGATTCAATGCCTGTTCTCTGTATAGCTGCTACGACGCAGTTGAACAAGCCACACGAAAACCATACGACGTGCTCATCAGCGAGGTTGTCATGGAGGGGTTGTCGGGGATTGATGCAGCGATCAAGATATGCACGATTCTTCCGAACTGCAATCTGCTACTCGTATCCGGAAACAACCGGACTGCTGAAATGATGGAAGAAGCTCCCGACCGAGGACATGATTTTGACATCTTGGCGAAACCCGTTCACCCATCCCTGATAATAGACAGGCTCAAAGCTATGAGCGTCGTGAATTGAATACGAGGGAAAGGGCGTTCGATGCGCTAACGGCCTCTTCCGAGGTTACCTACTGCACGTCTCCCGTTACCTACCAGTTAGCCTTGATTGCCCACAGCTCCGCGCAGTTGCCCAGAATGGGACTATCCACTTCAAGGAAGCCCGTCGCTTGGCAAGTCGTAAGGTTCAAAAGGCGGGGAGTTGCTCTCTCACCTCGGCTAACTCCTCTGCGCTGGAGCAGCGGGCGAAATGGCCGCTCATTCCCGACAGCAGGACGGTGTAAGAACCAAACCATGAGAAGAACTGTACAGACCACTATTCCCGAAATAGACAGTACGAAAATCGGCTGATCCGCTGAGGATGTGGGTCTTCATTCTTCATGGCGAAAGGTCTATCTATGGCTGTTTCGGGCTGAGTCTCCGCTCGCTTTGGACTGAATCGAGTTGGTGAGCGCCGCGAGTTCGTTGGCGGCCTTATCCATGGTGTCCCGGAAAAGCTGCAGCGATTCAGGGGTAACGCCTCTGCGCCTGTAGTACTCGATCAGCCAAGCACAGCTGTTTATCACCGAGATGAGCGATTCGGGTTCCGCTGGAAGTGTCAGACCTTCATCCCTTAGAAAAAAACTGCGAGCAGAAAAGATGGGGGCAGTGTCAGAAAATACCGCAGGGCGTTGAAAAATTCAAGAGGGAATCTTATGGAAACGCCTTGCAATCCATTGTCTATGTCTTCTTCTGGCGGCGGGTAAGCTTTCTGAGCGTGTGGTGGGCAACCCGGAAGTTACTGCTCAGTAAACTGGTGTGAAAAAAAGATTCGCGGCCCCAGTGTATATAGCCCCTTCGCGCGCGCGGTGGTGCGCGCATAATTTCACTTGTGGCATTCTTGTGCGCATTCGCAATCTGGTGCTCCCTGTGGTATCTCAGATGTCGGAGGTTTTGCGCTGCTTAGACTAAGTTGTGGGCCCCATCCAAGCTCCGCTTGGGTGGGAAACCACGAACCTTCGCATGACAGAGCCTTCTAGCGGAAAATGCCGGAATTGCCCGCACTCATCCTCACTGGTGTCTAAATTTATAGAAGGAATTCACTGCGTCTGGAATCATATGGAGCCGACGATCGGACTTGAACCGATGACCTGCTGATTACGAATCAGCTGCTCTACCAACTGAGCTACGTCGGCCGATGAAGCGAGAGTCCCCAAACTCGGTTTGTGGGGTGCAAACGAACGGGCGCACTTCAAGCACCGCGGTTCGTGTCTCTTTCGATTGTATCGTCGGGCCTGTATTCGGTAAAGCTGGACGCCAGAGGCAGCCAAAGCACTACATGCGGCGTCACTTCAATATCCATTGCGAGAGGAGCCAATCAATTCGATGATGAACCTAACCCTTCTGCTCTCCTTCAGAATCGCCCTCGTCTGGGCAGGAGGTTTTTTGATCGCAGTGGCTGTTCAAGCCCTCTTGCCCGACCAGGCGGGCATCAACCTGACCGGCAAACAAAGTGTCCTCTTCATTCCGTTCAGCCGTATGGGCTTCTGGACCTGCGTCCTCGCCGCCCTCATCGTCACCGCCCTCGTAGTTGGCCGTGCCATGTTAGCCGACATCGGCTGGAACACCTTCCGCTAAAGGTAGAGAATCTCTCAACACCTTCGAGAAAAGTGTCATCCTGAGACCCGCAAGCTTGGGGCCCCGCGGACATCGTCCGTGGGGTAAGCGGGGCGAAGGATCTGCTTCTGTTTTTCTCAATGTCCCGGCGACTCCTTCTTCCGTTGCCGCCGAACCACCACCCGCTATACTTCTCCCCATGCCAGCAGACCCCATGGAAGAATGGCGCCGCCTCACCACGCTCTACAGCGAAATGGGTGACATTGAAATCCGCGAACTCGCCGCTCAAATCAACGACCTCACAGAGACAGCGCAGCAAGCCCTGCGCGATGAGTTGAAGAAACGCCGCATCTCCGAGAAACCTCCGACCTCGCCCTCTACCGGCACGGAACCGGTCGACGACTCAGCGCAAGTTCATTGGGATTCTGAAGAAGATAGCAACCAGGACTCTGACGCTGCCGCAATGCGGTCCGTTGAATACACCTGGAAGACCGGACTTTGCCGCTGCGATTCAATCGACGAAGCAGCGCAGCGAAGCGAGATGTTGCGTCGCGCCGGAATCGAGAGTTGGGTTCAGCGTCCAGGCTCGCGAACCGTTGTGCCATGGCTCGAGATAGGCGTCGGCGACATCCAAATCAACGTCGCGGCCGATGAGCTTGAAGAAGCCCGCGCAGTCATATTGCAACCCATCCCGCAAGACATCATCGACCAGCTCAAAGAACAGGAGGCAGCCCCCGCCTTCGAACTCCCCGCCTGCCCCAAATGCAAAGCCGAAGACCCCACCCTCGAATCCGTCGAACCCTCCAACAACTGGCTCTGCGAGTCCTGCGGTTACACCTGGTCCGACCCCATCCCCGACCCAACTACCCCATGACCCGCAACTTAGCGCCAAAAACGGAAAGAGCCGCCCGGCAACAGGGCAGCTCCTTCCTCAGGGAGAATAGTTCCAACGGAGGCAAAACCATCAGAACTTTCTGGCTGCATAGTAGGTTTCAGGGACCAGAGTGTCAAGAATAAATCCGGAGCGATATAAGTGTCTTATTTGTAATAGTTTACAGCGGAGAAATTTTTTCGGGCCATCACGCGATCTTCGCCGTGCATTCGCCTTTTAAACTGCGTATTATGCCGAGTTTTCGGGGTGTTTTCTAGGGTTTACGGCCGTTTTTCCACAGGCAAAACGCGAAGTTAACGGTTCGGATGCGCTCGGTGAATCTTCCCACCCTTCGGTTTCAGTCCTCGAGATGCAGCCGGATGAATTCCACGTCGTACATCGCAGACACAGGCTTGCCCCGCGCGACCCGGTATAGCGCCCTGCCACCACCTAAAAAGAACCCAAGCAGAACCGCCGCGCTGCACCCGATGATCACCAGCATCGCAAGGCCCATCAGGAACCGGCTGGTCTTCACGATCTCGTTGTCCCTCCCCTGCGACATCTTCGTCAGGTCGGCAGAGTAGTGCACCTGCGCCAGCAACTTGTGGCTTTCGTCGGGGATCGCATCGCCACTCACCAGCGCCACAATCGGTCCGCTGCGGCTCACCTCCAGCGAGGCCTGGTCTGAATCCACCAGCGGTTTCGGAAACCCCGGTTGTGCCCCGCTGCCCGCCTTGATATACGCGCGAATCAATTTCTCCTGCGCCTCCGCCATCTGCGGCGTCGGGTAATCGATAAGCGTGAGCGTGGCTGGTCCCGAATTGAGCGAGTAATTCGCCGTCACTGCTTCGGCATCTCGATCAAATCCCACCAGCCCTGGCGGCAGCACGCCACCCGCACCTGCATAACCAGCGGGCCCTTGCGCAAAATGTGTTGTCTGCTTATCCAGTGACTCCTGCGGAAGGCTGGCCAGAATCGGCGGCGCCAGGGCCCGGTTTCCCTGCGGCAGCGGCAGGTTCTTCGCTAGCTCCCGCATCTCCCCCGCTGACATCGGTCCCACATGCGAGAACGTCGCATCCACCACCGTGTTCCCCACCCAGAAGAGCACGTGATTCTTGTCCGACGTCGCGCCTGCGCCGATGTCCGCCTTCGGCCATCCATTCTGGCGATAGAACGAATACGCGCCGTACGCCCCGCTAACATCCTGAAAGCTCAGCGCCTTCACACTCAGCGTCTCGTCGCCGCGTTTGTAGCCGGCCATCATTCCGCCGGCGCAGCCATACTCCTTCAGCGCCGCCGCGTTGGCGCTGTCCAGTTCCGCTGCATCGGTCACAGTCTTCGGCTTATCCGTCGCCACCCACCCTGCAAACGCATCGGGCAGCAGAGGCTTTTCTTTGGGAGCAGTCGGCGACCCCGTGGTCACCATCATCGGAGTCGTCTTGGCCTGTGCAGCCTTCGCTGCGCCACTCTGCTGCGCATCTGCGCGCACAATCGCGCCTGCCAAAGTCGCCACGACCACTGCCGTCACCAACCACCGCATCCCGGATACTCCCCAGTCTCAGGCTACCACCCACACGCGTGTCGCTATTCCGCGTGGCCCCATCGTGCAGAGCCGGCACCCCGCACGTCAGCGCTCTCTTCTTTGACACCGCAACCCCCGGAAATGTTCGCTTCTCAGCCAGCACTCATCTGCATCTCTCTTCGCAAGCCGCGCATCGAACCCGGCATCACGGAGGAAAACTTCACATGTTCCGTCTGTCTTTATATGTAGTGGGAATCTCAGCGTGCGTCGCAGCGTGGGCCGTCTACCGAAACGAGCAAAAGAAGATCCCGATGCCCGTTACAAAAGCAGCCGCCTTGCTGCAGCAGGCATGGGCTGACCACCATACCACCGTCTGATCTGCAACCCGTGCGCTTCTTGCACCATCTCCAAAGAGATTGCAGCGACCTCACACCGCCGGTAAACCCTCAGGCATCGACCCCTGCGGCAGCGCCGGCGGATACAGCAAATCCCCCATCACCTTGTAACGGCCCGCGTAGAAAAGAATCGCGTACTCGCGCGTCGCCGTGCTCAATGGTCCGCCCAGGCAAATGCTCGCCAGCACCGCAAAGCCAACCGCCACCAGCCCGAAGAACACCTGCAACATCACCCCCGCCGCCACTGCGGATCCCGTCGAATTTGCGAATGCCGAATGAATGCCGAACTCCACTCCCGCCACTGCTCCCGCCAGCACAAGCCCGGGAATCAGCAGGATCATGAAGATGGCGATCATCGCAACAATCGGCAGAATCAGCCGCAAAATCGCATAGACAAAAAACTGCCCCTTCTCCACTTTGATCCGCGACCACACTGAACTCCACGCTTCGCCCGCCGATGCGTCCTCAAGCGCAACATGCGGCAGCATCCAGTCCCGCAGAATAATGTCCAGCGCGACCCCCAGCACCACCAGGCAAAAAATAATGGGCAGCAAGGGAAGCATCAGGCCCAGCAGCATCGGGATATTCGGATGCCCTCCCGGCTGCACGTCATGAAACACGCGCCAGAATCCCGCCGCAAACGGAATCGCGATCAGTCCCACCAGCAGCAGGAAGCATGCCGCCACCCCGATATTCAGCCAGAAGAACCGCGAAGCCTGCTCCTTATAAAGTTCCCAGCCCGGCCTGATCAATTTGGTGTTGTGCACCAGGCAATGGAAGAAGGCAAACCGCAACCGCGTGATCAGGTAAAAAATCACCGCCGCAATCACGCAGACCAGCAGAATGGCCGCTATGCCCTCTGCAATCCGTATCGGAGGAATATCGGCCAGGGAAAAATTCATTGGCCCGCCGCTCGACGAAGAGCCGCCACCACCCCCGCCGCCCTTTGACCGCGAAGACGAATTGAAATTGCTCCCCAGCCCCTCCGTAAGCAAGGCGACCAGCCCAAGCTTCAGAAACGTCCCCCAGCTGAACGGCCTGAACAGAAAATCCTTCGTCCGTAGAACTGCGGGAGAAATAGCATCTGCGGCAGACATAGAGTGCATACGCGTGACCTTTCCAGGGAACCCAGCCTACCACGCCAACTACGCAGATTTCACTTGCCCGGTTCCACTGCGGTGCTTAGTCCGCTGAACTCCGCCCTGCCTTCCCCGCGCGCCTGCAGAAGCCGAAGTCGGCCTCCCAGCATTGATTCATAACCACGGATTCGACAGATCGGCGGGAACGCTCATATATGTGGGCGACCAACCGCCTCCAAAGATGCCTGTCATCTTGAGCGGAGCCTCAGCGGAGTCGACGGGTCTGCCCCGAAAATTCAAAACCGGCACGAAATCGGGGTGCCCCATCCAAGCGCAGCTTGGGTGGGAGATCACCACCTCAAACCCTCACGAATCGAAATCCCAACTTTCAAGTTGACTGTGATTCGCCCTGAACTCGGAGGTCTCGTTTGGAGCAAAGGGTATACTCCGACGATGACCAATCTGGACCCAGTCACACATATACAACTGATGAGCGGTGGCTTTTACGTCTCACGTTGCTTGCAGGTTGTCGCTGATTTGGGAATTGCCGATCTCATCAATGATGTGCCGATTTCCGCCGTTGAGCTGGCGCGGTCCACCGGATCAAACGAGGATGCGCTCGCGAGAGTGCTCAGCCTGCTATGCGCTCACGGAGTGTTCGTGCGCATCGACGGCCGGTTCGGCCACACCGATGCCTCACGAGTACTTCGCACCGACCACCCGATGTCGATGCGCCCCTTCGCCCGCATGTTTGGCATTCCCGTTTTGTGGCAAGCTGTCGTGCGCCTGGATGAATCCGTTGCCACCGGGCGTCCAATGGGACAAGAAGTCTCAGACGGAGGACTTTGGAACTATTTGGAACAGCACCCTGACGCTAACGAAAAATTCAACCACACCATGACAGCAAAAGCGCAGGCAGTGATACCTCTGGTAGTAGCTGGGTACGATTTCACGAAGTTTCGCCGGATCGCTGATGTTGGCGGCGGACGGGGCCATTTGCTATCCGCAATATTGGGATCGGCTCCGCTCTCGCACGGAATCCTCTTCGATCAGCCGCATGTCGTGGAGCAGGCGACTGGCGTCTCCAGCCAGCGAATCGAAATATGCGGCGGCAACTTCTTCGAGGACAAGCTGCCTGAAGCAGACGTCTATGTGCTCATGGAAGTGATTCACGATTGGGATGACCAGCACGCTGAAAAGATACTTCGCGCAGTTCATCGTGCGGCTTCCCTCGGGGCCAAACTGCTTCTCGTTGAAGCCATGATGCCGGAACAGCCGATCCCCTGCTGGACGATTACTCTTGATGTGGTGATGCTCAATCTTGTGGGTGGAAAACAGAGGAGCATGAGCGAATATGTGCCCCTCTTGAATCGGTGCGGCTTCGGTCAGGTCAGGGAAATTCCCGTAGGTGCTGGTCATTCGATCGTCGAAGCCGTCATCTGCTGATCGGTCTGTCGTTTCACTCCTCCGGTCGGAGTCGTGCCTGGAATGTCAACCTTTTGATAAGATCGGGCTCTCGCTTGCCTACGGCAATTACAACTCGGTCAACATCTCTGGTTGGATAAAGACGAAGCACCAGCCTGCAGCGCAGCCCACCACCCATCAAACTTCTCCAGCGCCCGCTCGCACACCATCCGATGCCGCTCCCGCTTGTCTCGCACCTTCTTCCGCACTTCCTCTTCCAGCGGCTCCAGCAAGTCAAACGTGATATTCGCCGGTTGAAAATCCTTCGCATCCGCATGCGTAATGTAGTGCACCAGCGATCCCAGCGCCGTTCCCCGCGGCACCGCCATCGTCTCTTCACCCCGCGCCAGCGAGGCCGCGTAAATCCCCGCAAGCATCCCCGTCGCGATCGACTCCGTGTATCCCTCCACGCCCGAAATCTGCCCCGCAAACAGAATCCACGGCTCGCTGGTCAGGCGAAGCAATTCATCCAGCAAAACAGGTGCACAGATATAGGTATTGCGATGAATCTGCCCGTAGCGCAGAAACTTTGCATTCTCCAGTCCCGGAATCAGCCGCAGCACCCGCGCCTGCTCGCCCCACTTCAAATGATTCTGAAAACCGACAAGGTTGTAGCTGTCCGCGCGCACATTCTCCATGCGCAATTGCACCACCGCCCACGGCATCTTGCCGGTTCGCGGATCGTTCAACCCCTTCGGCTTCATCGGCCCGAAGCGCAGCGTATCGCGCCCACGCGTCGCCAGCACTTCAATTGGCAGGCATCCCTCAAAATAATCGAGATTCTCCCACTCCTTGCTCTCCGCCGCCTCCGCCGCCAGCAGCGCATCTAGAAAGCGGTCATACTCCTCGCGATTCATCGGGCAGTTGATGTAGTCCGCCGTGCCCTTGTCGTAGCGCGCCGCAAAGTACACCCGCTCCATGTCGATCGACTCCGCATCCACAATCGGCGAAATCGAATCGTAAAACGCCAGATGCCCTGATCCCGTGATCCGCTGGATTTCCTCACTCAGCGCACCCGAAGTCAACGGCCCCGTCGCCACTATCGTCATCGCATACTCGCCCGACGCCAGCGAAGTCACCTCTTCGCGAATCACCCGAATCGCCGGCTCATTTTCAATCGCCTCCGCAATCCTCCGCGAAAACTCCACTCGATCCACCGCCAACGCATGTCCTGCCGGTACAGCCGTCTCATCCGCAATCCGCAACAGCGCCGATCCCGCGCGTCGCATCTCCTGCTTCAGCAGCCACGGAGCCGTATTCGGCGACTCGCTCTTCAGCGAGTTCGAGCACACCAGTTCGCCAAACTCAATCGTCTGGTGCGCAGGCGTCAGGCGCGGCTTTCCGTCGACCATCGCGCGCATCTCGTAGAGATCCACCTGGCAACCCAGCCGCGCCGCAGTCAACGCCGCCTCCGGCCCCGCCAGTCCTCCGCCAATCACGCGAATTCTCACTGCGCTGGTTCCTCCACGCCGGCCAGCCGCTTCAACGCCTCACCAGTCACGCGCACATTCCGCCACGAATCTAGAAACTCCGCCCCCATGGCGCTGTAGAACTCGATCGCAGGCGTATTCCAGTCCAGCACTTCCCAGCCCAGCCTCGGACAATCCTTCTCCAGCGCAACTGCTGCCACCCGCTGCAGCAGCGCCTTGCCGATCCCGAGCCCGCGAAGCTCAGGAAGCACAAACAGATCCTCCAGATAGACCCCGGCTCGCCCCAGCCACGTCGAGTAGCTGAAAAAACAAAGCGCAAACCCAGCCGGCTTTCCGTCGTGCTCCGCCATCAGGCACCAGTAGTAGGGGTTAGGCCCAAACCCGTCGCGCAGCAAATCCGCCTCGGTCGCAGTTACCGCGTCCGGCTCGCGCTCATATTTGGCCAGCCCGCGAATAAACTCAAGAATCTGCGGCACATCCTCCGCCACCGCCCGTCGAATCGTGGTCCCCATGGCGATATTGTAGGGTGTGATGCAGGCCACAAGAACTCCCAGCCGGCGCAAACTACCATTGTGAAGTGGGTCAGAGACCAGAACAGCAACGGGTCGGTATACGAGACTGAGTCGTCCTCCGGCCTTGTGCTCAAGCATCCGTTGGATTTACCTTGGGTCGTGCCCGACAAGAGCGCTCTTTGCCGTACCAATGGCTTGCTTCAGCTACTGCAAGCCGAGGCGACTCCTTGCGGAAGCATCTTTTCCGGTTATGGATGTTCCCGGCGGTTTTCGCAGCGTCGAACTTGCTGACGCTTTGCGGCGAATCGCCACAAACGCATCTAACCTGATCAGTGAGTGTTTAGATTTGTTGATGTTTGAGATTTGCTGAATTTTTTCGATCGAGCATGCGGGCTGCTTGGCTCGCCCAAGCTCCCAAGGAGAAGAACATGAAACGTAAGATTTCGCTCAGGACCGGATTGCTCGGATTGCTGGCGCTAGCCACGCTGCCCTTCGCGCTCGCCCAGACTCCTGCACCCGCCAATGTTGGGGCCACCGGCAAGATTCACGGCCACGTTACCAACCCCACCGGCGCTTCCCAATCCGGCGGTACCGTCAGCCTCCACAGCGGAGGCAAAGAGGTTGCTAGTTTCACCGTGGACACCAACGGCGACTACACCGGCTCCGCCCCTCCGGGCACCTACACCATGATCTACCGCACCCCCAACATGCCGGCGGACAAGCAAGCCGACAAGTTTGACAACATTAAGATCATCGTCGGGCAGGACACGCTTGTCGACGACGACATGTCGCGCAAGGAATATATCGACACGCTTCCCGAAGAGACCCGCAAGCAGCTCGCGGAAATGAAGACGCACAATGCTGAGGCCATGAAGGCCAACGCCGTCATCAAGACTCTCAATGCGGATCTTAAGACCGTGATGGCCAATATCCACGACGCCGACACCGCTCACGCCGCGGCCGTTCAGCAGCTCGGAGCCTCCGCTTCCAAGGCCGATGTCGTAGCCAAAGAGAACGAAATCAAGACTGCCAAGTACACCGACGTCGTGACCCTCATGGAGAAGGACACCGCGGCTCGTCCCACGGAGTCCGTACTCTGGGCATATCTCGGTCAGGGGCAGTTGGGTCTCAAGAAGTACGACGAAGCTGAGACGTCATTCAAGAAGGCCATTGACGCGGATGCCGCTTCCAAAAAGCCGCGCCCCGAAATCGAAGGCCTGGCCAACTCCGGCCTCGGCGAAATCTACGCCCGCAACGGTAAGGTGGCGGAATCCGCCGCCGCGTACGATGCCGCTGCCAAGGCTGACCCAACCAAGGCCGCCTTCTACTACAAGAATCAAGCGGTCATCTACTCGCAGGTCGGCAACAATGACGCCCAGGCCGCAGCCGCGGATAAAGCCATTGCCGCCAGCCCCAACGACGCCCTGCCGTACTACCTCAAGGGTCAGGCTCTCATCAGCAAGGCAACCGTCGATCCCAAAACTTCTCGCATCGTTCTGCCTGAGGGCTGCGGCGAAGCCTACCAGAAGTATCTCGAGCTTGATCCCAATGGCGCCTACTCCGCTGACGTCAAGGGCATCCTCGA
This sequence comes from uncultured Acidobacteriaceae bacterium, assembly GCA_963738035.1. Classification (GTDB taxonomy): domain Bacteria; phylum Acidobacteriota; class Terriglobia; order Terriglobales; family Acidobacteriaceae; genus Telmatobacter. The sequence continues at coordinate 1,069,143 of CAVTVB010000008.1, read as the reverse complement.
CTCCGCCGGCCAGAAGATCAACTCCAGCTACAAGGCCACCAAGAAGTAGTCACTCATCTTCACGCTTCAAGCAGGGCGCACCCGATCCGGGCGCGCCCTTTGCATTTCTACCGCCTGCATCACAACGAACCTGGGGTGCCCCATCCATGGCGCGCTCTCATCGCGGCATGGGTGGGAAACCTCGAACCTACCTGTCTCCCAATCAATCAAGCACCCTCCTGCATTATCCTTTCCCAAGGGTTCCACTCTTCCCCAATCCACCCTAGAGGTCACAATGCATCCCAGGATCAAGCTGGCGGTCATCACTCTCGTTTGTCTTGCATGTTCTCTTCGTGCGCAATCGCAAGCCCGCACCACCGGCGACGCGGCCACCATCGCCCGCCGCAATGCCATCGAACACGAACTTGAATCCGTTGCCATCATCGAACGCAAGGTCATGGTCCCCATGCGCGACGGCAAACGCATGCAGGCTGATATCTATCGACCCAAAGATGAGACCAAAAAGTATCCCGTCATCTTCTCCCGCACCCCATACAACTTCAACTACTGGGACATCGCACTCGGCGCCCCGCGCGACATGACCGCCCCACTCGACGCCGTCAAGCATGGCTACGCCTTCGTCGAAATGAATGAGCGCGGCCGCTACTTCTCTGAAGGCGACTACGACATCCTCGGCGTCCCTCTCACTGATGCCGACGACGAACTCGATTGGATGACCGCGCTCCCCTGGTCCACTGGAAAAGTTGGCCTCATCGGCTGTTCCTCCACGGCAGAGTGGCAACTTAGCGTAGCGTCACGCGGCAACAAGGCGCTCGCCACCATCATCCCTGAAAGCTACGGCGCTGGCGTCGGTCGCGTCGGTCCTTACTACGAACAGGGCAACTGGTTCCGCGGCGGAGCCGTGCAAATGCTCTTCACCACCTGGCTCTACGATGCAGGCCTTCAAACCAACGAAGCCAAGCCCAACTTTCCTCCCGGCACATCGCAGCCGGCGCTCGTCGAAGCTGCAAAGTGGTGGGACCTCGACGCGCATCCTCCCACTGTCAGCTGGCCCAAGGCGCTCGCGCATCTCCCCGAAAAAGATATTCTCGCTGCAGTTGGCGCGCCCAAGGGAATCTACGCCGACAAAACTCCCTCAGGCCAGCCCGGCATGATCGAACGCACCCCAACGATCCCTCCTGGTACAAAGGCGGACTCTGGAATGACTCGATGCACATCAACGTCCCCGGCCTCTGGATGATGACCTGGTACGACGTCAGTGTCGCTCCCAACCTCGCCGCCTACAACTTCGTCCGCAGCACCGCCAGCCCCGAAGTCGCCAATGAGCAGTACGCCATCATCGCTCCCGTCCCGCACTGCGGTTACAAGCGCGCCGCCGAACACACCATTGTCGGCGAACGCGATCTAGGAGACGCGCGTCTCGACTACGACGCCCTCACCTTTGCCTGGTTCGATCACTTCCTCAAAGGCGAAGACAACGGCCTTCTCGCGAAAACTCCCAAGGTCCGCTACTACACCATGGGCCTCAACAAGTGGCAATCGTCCGATACGTGGCCGCCCAAAGAAGCCAAGCCAGTCACTTTCTATCTCTCTTCAACCGGCCACGCCAACTCGCTTGCCGGCGACGGCGCACTCATCTCCGCAGCGCCGCCAAAAGATGCAGCCGACAAATTCCTCTACGATCCCATGAACGCAGTCCCAACCCGCGGCGGCGGATTCTGCTGCATGGGCGCCGACTTCAAACCCGGCGCTGTCGATCAGCGACCTCTCGAAGCGCGCGACGACGTCCTCGTCTACTCCACCGGTCCGCTCGCCGAAGGACTTGAAGTCACTGGCCCCGTCGAACTCACGCTCTACGTTTCCAGTGACGCCAAAGACACTGACTTCACCCTCAAGCTCATCGAAGTCCTCCCCGACGGCACCGCATACAACATCGACGAAAACATCCAGCGCGTTCGCTATCGCGAAGGCTACGACAAGCCGCCCGTCTTCATGGAAAAAGATAAGGTCTACAAAGTAGCCTTCCAGCCTTCGCAGACCAGTACGTACTTTGCCCCCGGCGAAGAGCTCCGCATCGAGATCAGCAGCAGCAACTTCCCCCGATACGATCGCAACCTCAACACCGGTGGCAACAACTTCGACGAGGTCAAGCCAGTGGTAGCACACAACCAGGTCCACCACTCAACCCAGTACCCCTCCACCATCACGCTCAGTGTCGTAAAGCACTAACACCCAGCGTCATTCACCACAACGCTGCATGATTCACAACAAATCTGGGTGCCCCAGGTCTCGCTTTTGAGACCTGGGTTAGCTGATCGTCTGGCAAGCCCTCTCGCGCCTTCTCATTGCCGGCGCTTTTTCTTCGCTTACATTGCCACGAAGTTTGGGTGCCCCATCCATGACGCAGCTTCACCGCGCCATGGGTGGGAAAGCACGATCACCAGCCGTTCCCCCACAACCACTACAATTCCCACCATGAGTTCCGATCTCCCCAGCTACGAACAAGCAGCCGCCCTCGTAGCCGCTCACGCACGCAAACTAGCCAAGCAGACAAATCGACGCACTGAGCGCATTCCGCTCGCTAACGCTGCTGGCCGCATCCTCGCCGCCCCCATCGCCGCCGACGACGATCAGCCCCCCTTCGCGCGCTCCACCCGCGATGGCTACGCCTGCCGTGCCGCACAAGCTTCTGCGCACAAGACACTCCCCATCGTCGGATCCACCCACGCAGGCCAGGCTCCCGCCGGTCCGCTCCCCCCAGGCAAAGCATGGGAAATCATGACCGGCGCTCCCGTCCCCGCCGGCGCAGACTGCGTCATCATGCTCGAACACGTGGAAAGATCGGATAACACTATCCGCCTCGCCCCCGAACGCAAACTGAAGTCCGGAGAAAACATCGTCGCCAAAGGCGCGCAGGCCCGCCGTGGTGATGAACAACTCCCCGCTGGAATCCGACTCGCCCCCGCCCAGATCGCCCTCGCCGCATCCTGCGGATACACACATCTCAACGTCTACGTCCGTCCCCGAGTAGCCATCCTCACCACCGGCGATGAACTCGTTTCCGTCCGCTCCAAACCCGGACCCGGTAAAATTCGCAATTCCAACGCCCCCATGCTCGCCGCACTCGTGGCCGGCGCCGGCGGCGAGCCAGTAGTCCTCCCCACAGCCGCCGACACCGCCAGAGCCCTCGACGCCGCGCTCGCGCAGGCGATGCAAGCCGACATGCTCCTCATCTCCGGCGGAGTTTCCGCAGGCAAATTCGATCTTGTTGAACCCGCTCTCGCCCGCCTTGGCGCCAGGTTCCATTTCACTGGCGTCCGCATCCAGCCCGGCAAGCCGCTAGTCTTCGGACAAATCCCGCGAAGCGGGGGACCGCAGACCGCGCAGGTCTTCTTCGGCCTCCCCGGCAACCCCATCTCCTCAGCCGCCACTTTCCAACTCTTCGCCGCACCCATCCTGGCCGCCCTCGCCGGCAGCCACGAGGTTCACCCACGCTTCCTCCTCGCCCAACTGTCCCGCGACACAGACCGCAAAACCAAGCCGGGACTCACTCGCTTCCTCCCCGCACATTGCGAATTCAATCCATCCATCGCAAAGCTTCCGCAAGTCGCCCTCGTCCCCTGGCACGGCTCCGGCGACCTCACCGCCTTCGCACAATCCAACTGCTTCGTCGTCATCCCTGAAGACGCAGGCTTCCTGGAAGCCGAGACAACCGTCCACATCCTGCTACATTGAAGGCGGGCACCAGCAGTGAACCTGGATGCCCCAGGTCTCGCTTCTGAGACCTGGGAAGCGAGACTTCCATGCCGCGACAGATCCCAAAAGAATCGCATGAGCTAGAAAAGCTCTCCCACTACGACGCCGCAGGACAGGCCCGCATGGTCGACGTCAGCGCCAAACAGGCGACGAAGCGCACCGCCACGGCAACCGCCTTTATCGAGCTCTCCGCTGCCGTCCTCGCCGCGCTGCCCGCAAACCCCAAAGGCAATCCGCTTGAAGTCGCACGCTTCGCCGGAATCCAGGCCGCCAAGCGCACATCGGAGCTCATCCCCATGTGCCACCCGCTGCCGCTCACGCATGTCGACGTCGAAGCCGACATCGTCGCCGCCGGAGTCCGCATCCGGGCCACCGCATCCACCACCGGACAAACGGGCGTAGAAATGGAAGCCCTCACCGCCGCCTCCGTCGCCGCCCTCACCGTCTACGACATGACCAAGGCCCTCGACAAATCCATCGTCATCCGCAACATTCAGCTCGAACAAAAATCCGGCGGCAAATCCGGCGACTACAAACGTCAAAAATAACGCGCTACTCGTCAACACGACGGGCTGCGAACTTAGAACTACGAACTCAAGTTATGGATGTAAAAACGGCAATTCGCAACGGCGATGCAGTAGCCCTCAGCACTCTGCTCGCTGAGGATGCAACGCGGGCCAACGCCCTCATCCGCTGGGGCGGGGATCAGCGGAATTTAACCCACCCTCTCCACTACGTCTCCGACATGCTCTTTCGAGGGCAAATTAAAACGCGGCGCCGAGCTGCCGCTGGTCGACGCGCTCATCCACGCCGGCGCCGATCTCGATTTTCAACGCAACGGCAAAGGCGATACTCCGCTCATCGGCGCTGCGAGTCTCGCCGCGGAAGATGTCGGCATTCGTCTCCTCGATGCCGGCGCAAACCCCAAGCTCCGCGGAATCTTCCGCGAAACCGCACTCCATTGGGCCGCTCTACTCGGCGAAGACAGGCTGGCGCAGAGACTCATCCCCATCTCCGACATCGATCTCAAGGACGCGAAGTATCTTTCGCCTCCGCTTGGGTGGGCCATCCACGGCTGCTACGACACTCCCAACGGAAATCAGGGAAGACAGCGCGAAGTGGTCTCGCTGCTCTTAGCCGCCGGCGCAACCGTTGAGCCCGGCTGGCTTCAGTCTGACAACGTTCGCAACGACCCGCAATGCTCGCCGCCCTCAGCAAAGGACTTCCTCAGAAGACCAATCCTGACGTGACCGACCTTCCGAATCGCGATCGACGCCTCACTCCGTCCGCAGTGCCCGCGCCGGATCAACAGTAGCCGCGCGTCGAGCCGGAATAAATCCCGCCAACGCCGCCACCACGCAGATGATCAGGATCCCCGCTCCATATACCGTCGGATCGGCAACCGACACCCCGAAAAGCTGGCTCCGTACCATCCGCGTCGCCAGCATCGCCAGCGGAATCGTTACCGCCATCGCGACTCCTGCCAGCAGAAGCACTTCCCGCAGAATCAGTCCCACCACCGTCACGCGACGCGCGCCCAGTGCCATGCGTATCCCAATCTCCCGCGTCCGTTGCGCCGTCGAATACGCAAGGATCCCATACAGCCCGATCCCCGCAAGCAGCGTCGCCAGCAGGCCGAACACCGAGGCCAGCATCGCAATCGCCCGCTCCGCCATCAGATTCGCATCAATCGTTTCTTGCATGGTCCGAAGATTGCCGACAATCAACTTGGGATCGATATCCGCAATCGCCGCGCGTATGCTCGTCGTGGCTGCGTCGGGGGGCTGCCATGTACGCACGTAAAAGGTAAGCCCCGTTTGTCGGGTCGCCTGGGAGAAAAGCGTGTAGCAGGTGGCAATCGAAGCATCACGCACACTTGAGTGCTTCACGTCGCGCACCACTCCCACAATCGAAGCATCGGTTCCCGGCTTGTTCGGCCGCGCCACGATGCGCCCCAGCGCCTGCTGTGCTCCGCCAAAGTAGTGCTTTGCAAAGCTCTCATTCACCACGGCCACTCGCTGCGATGTCGCCGTATCACTCGTGTTGAAAACACGGCCCACTACCAGCGGCACGCCCATCGTTTGCAGATAATCATTGCTCACCCACGGAAGCTCGACATCAAACTCGTCGTCCGGCTTGCCTGCATAGCCCGCCGGAACCATGTCTCCCTGGATTTGGTTGTCCGATAAATCTGCATCGTTGGTCGCTCCCGTACCACGCACTCCAGGTAGCGCGGCGATCGCATCTAACGCGCGCTGCTCAACCGGCACAACATCTTTCCCCTTATACCCAGCCAGCATCGGATCTAGATCGAATGCCAGCAGATGATCCGTCGCGAACCCTGTCTCCACACTCCGCAGATTGCTGATCGTCCTCACAAACATCCCCGCCGCCACAATCAGCAGCAGGCTGAATCCAATCTGCAGCGCAACGCACGACCGGCGAAACTTCAACGATCCACCGCCGCTGGTTCCAGTCCGTTGCTGCATCACCTCCGCCAGTCGCGGATTCCGAAACTGCAGCGCCGGTGCAAGACTGAACAGCAAACTCGCCACCATCGTCACCACGAGTGACCAGCCCAGGACGTGCCAGTTGAGCACAGCCGCAAAGGGCAACCCATCCGGCATATTTGATGACAACCGATGGATCAGCAACCGCAGAGCTTCCGGCGCAAGCGCCAGCCCCAGTGCAGCACCCGCCAATCCCAGAATCATTCCCTCCGCCAGCAGTTGGCGCAGAACCTGTCTGCTCGTGGCGCCCAGAGCATAGCGAACCGATATCTCCTGCGCGCGCGCCGCCGCCCGCACTAGCAGAAGGCTCGCCACATTCACCACCGCCATACCGATAACCAGCATCACCATTCCGAAAATGATGGTGAGAGGAGTCTTCATATTGCCGCGCATCGGACTGAATCCCTTCGCACCCGCATCCACATGCAGATACGCCGACCCCACAAAATCCTGCTGCTCTTTCGCTGACTGATCCGTAAACTGCTTGAACTCCTCGACGCGCAACGCACGAAACAGTGGATTGAGCGAAGCCTCTGCCTGGGTTCGCGTCACTCCCGGTTTCAGACGCCCAGCGACGTCGATCCAATAGGACTTGTGATCGGCAAGATACATCCACTCCGGCGAAAGCACCTGCTCCATCGAGAGCGGCACGTACACCGCTGGGGTGTGTCCCCACACCATACTGCGAAATCCGGGCGCTGCGACTCCGATAATCGTGAAAGAGGTTCCGTTCACCAGCATCGTTTTGCCCACAACCGGCGACTCCGCCAGATGCGACTTCCAGTAGTCGAAACTCAGCACCGCCACCGGATTCGCCCCCGGGGTCGTCTCATCGCCCACACCGAACAGCCGTCCAACCGCCGGCGGCACCCCCAGAGTTTCAAAATAATTTCCGCTCACCAGCTCAGCCTGAACTGACTCCGCGTGGTTGTTCCAGGTCACGCCCAGCGTATCCCCCGCCTCGGCAATCAACCCGCTCAGCACGGTATTGCGGTCGCGCAAATCCTTGTACATCGGGTACGAGAATTCGTGGTGATGACCGGGTGTGTCTCCGCCCTCCGAATGCAAATGCCCGTTGCGTGATCCGGCAAAACTCAGCACTACAAGTTCATTCGGGCTGCGCACCGGCAGAGCCTGCATCAACGCCTGGTCAAAAAGGCTGAAGATGGTTGCGTTCACCCCAATCGCTAGCCCCAGCGTCACCACTGCCATCGCTGTAAAGCCCGGATTCCGCCACAATCCCCGCAACCCAAACCGCAGATCGCGTCCCAGCGACTCCAGAAAGAATGAAGGCCGTTCCTCGCGGCACTCTTCGCGCGCCCGCTCTCTACTTCCAAACGCGATCGCCGCGCGCCGTCTCGCTTCCTCCACCGGCATTCCCGCCGCCAGGTTCGCTTCCAACTCGCGTTCCAAATGAAACGCAAGTTCGTCATCTACTTCTACGCGCTTCTTGCCCGCGACAAAAAAGCGAATCCGCGACCACCATTCACGCAACATAACTTCTCCCGCCGCCAGTCACCGCCCGCTAAATGCCCTGCAGCACCAGGTTCACCGCGTCCGTCAGACGATCCCAGTTCGCGAGTTCCGCATCCAGCTGTCGTCGTCCAGCCGCAGTCAGCGCATAAAAACGCGCACGCCGATTGTTTTCCGATGCGCCCCAGGTCGCCCGAATCCAGCCGCGATATTCCAGCCGGTGCAGTGCCGGATACAACGATCCCTGCCCGATCTGCAAAACGTTGTTCGAAATCTGCTGGATCCTCTGCGCAATCGCCCACCCGTGTTCCTGCCCTGGTGCGAGCGTCTTCAAAATCAGCATGTCCAGCGTTCCCTGTAACAAATCTGTAGACGGCGCCATCTTTTCCTGCCACCTTCCCCATGACGTTCGACAACAGAATCTCCCTCTTCTTGTCGAATGTCAAGGGGAGAGGTTCGGGATTTCATTGCTCCGGCAGAGTTAGTGGGTGGATTTACGCGGGGAACGCAAAATCGGTTTCGGTTCTATCGTCGCTTTAAAGCCATTCACACAGCGAAACCGACCGCCTATTCGCTCCTCAACGACACGCTGGGATCAATGCGCGAAGCGCTTTGCGCCGGAATGTAGCTCGCCAAAAAACAAATGAAAGCGAGAAGCGTCGGAACGGTGACAAAGGTTGCGGCATCGACTGCTCCTACTCCAAAGAGCAGCGAGCGCATAAGCCGGCCGACCACCAGCGCACCACCAAGCCCAAGACCGATACCCCACAGGGCCAGCCTCATGCCACCGCGAACGATCAGCATTACGATGTTCGCCCGTGTAGCGCCAAGCGCGAGCCGTATGCCCACTTCGCGGCTGCCTTGCCCAACCATGTAAGCGATCAGCCCATAAATTCCAATCACCGCGAGCACCAGTGAAATTGCGGCAAATGTTCCGAGCACCAGCATGGTGAACCGCCGCCGCGCCAGTGATGTGTCGAAGCGCTCCTGCATTGTGCTCACGTTGTAAAGCGGAAGATCAGGATTCACTTCGCGAATCTGCTGTTTCACAGCACCGGCCAGCGCCGCCGGGTCGTTGCGGCTCCGCATCACTACATTCATTGCGCGTGTCACGTACTGCGTTTGAGGCAGGTAGTAAGCGATGCGCGAATCCGCATCGAGGGTATATTGCTTCACCCGGTCCACCACGCCAACAACCGTGATCCACGGAGAGTCGTTGTCGCCGACGCCTCCAATGTGCAGGCGCTTGCCAACCGGATCCTGATTTGGCCATAGTTGCTGCGCCATGTAGTCGTCGACAAGCGCCACCCGAGGTTTGCTCGCGACATCATCGTCGTTAAACAACCGTCCCTCGCGAAGAGGTATCTCCATCGCCTCGAAATAATGGCCGCTAACCATGCGAACATCCGCGTTGATAAACTTTTCGCCCGGCGGAGGCACCCTTCCTTCAACAGTGATCGGCCCCCAGGCGAACATTTGGCTCAGCGGCAGCGACGTCACGGCGCCGGCAGACGTAACGCCCGGCAACTTCTCCAGCCGTTGCCAAAGCTCATGATAAGCAGCGAGAACCGCCTCCTTGTTTTTGTACCGCTCGCCCGTCATCGTCAGTTCAAGCGTCAGCACATTACGCGGGTTGAAGCCGGGATCTACTTGGCTCACCCGAACAAAGCTGCGAATCAGCAGACCTGCGCCAATCAACATCATCGCGCAAAGCGCAATCTCGGCGATCACCAGCGAACGTCGAAAGCTGTTCCCGCGTCCCCAGATCGCGCTGACCCCCGACGAGCTGCGAGTCGTCTCCTGCAATGCCGCTTGCACGTCCACCCGCGAAACCCGCAGCGCCGGCGCCAGCCCAAACAGAATCGCCGACAAAACACAAACCACAAACGTAAATGCCAACGCCTCCACGCCAATACCGATATCGCTCATCCTCGGTACGCTCTGCGGACCAACCAGCCGCACAAAGCGCAAGGCAAGAAAGGCCAGCGCAACACCTAATGCACCACCGGCAAATGCAAGCAACACGCTTTCAGTCAGCAACTGGCGAACGACCCGCCCGCGTGTCGCGCCCAGTGCGGTGCGCACCGCAATTTCTTTTTGCCGCGCCATGGCGCGCGACAGTTGCAGGTTCGCCAGGTTCACGCACGCGATCAGCAGCACAAAGCCGACTGCTCCTAACAACAAATACAGCGTGCGCCGAACGTTGCCCACCACCTGCTCGAGCAGCGGCACAATGCCGAACGTCAACCCTCCGTTCGGCGGATACACCTCTGGAAACTTCTGTCGCAGGCGCGTCGTGATCGTATTCATTTCGGCCTGCGCCTGTTCGACTGAAACTCCTCGCTTCAGTTTGCCCACAATGTTGTAGTCTTCGTGGTCGCGATTCTGAGCGGCATCTGCGGGCAGAGGAAGCGGCAGCAATATCTCCGCCTGCTCCGCTCCGTCCAGCGTTGGCATCACTTCGCGCGGCAGCAAGAACGAACGCGGCATCACACCCACAACTTCATACGACATGCCGTTCAGAATGATCTTTTTACCAAGGATTCCAGGATCGGAACCAAATCGCCGCGCCCATGTCCCATAGCTGAGCACGGCAGTCGCGGTCCGGCCCGGTAGATCCTCATCGGGAATAAACACTCGCCCGATGACTGTTTTCTGCCCCAGCATGGTCAGCAAACTCGACGAGATCCGGATCGTTCCAACGCGCTCCGGCTCGCCCGAGCCCGTGAGGTTGTAGTTGCCGCCGATAGCAATCCCAACCTGCTCAAACCCGTGATGCCCATTCTTGATGTCGAAGTATTGTGCGGTTGAAAACCAGTCCTCAGTAATGTTGAGACCCGGCGAGCGATTCCAGAGTATGACCAGCCGTTCAGCATCCGCGTAGGGAAGTGGTCGCAGTAACAGCCCGTCTACGATGCTGAAGATGGCAGTATTCGCGCCAATGCCAATGGCCAGCGAGAGTATCGCCGCCACCGTGAAGATAGGGGCAGCCACCAGAGCACGCAAAGCGTGCCTCACATCTTTCAGCAAAATGCTCACCGGGGAGTGATGACCCTCCGACGATCAATGTATCTCAACTGGCAAATCCTACGGCGCTATGCAGCCCGCACGTGATGCATCTCAGTTAGAAGCGGGCGGCTTCTCAGCACCCGTAGGCGGAGCCGGGTGATCATGATCGTGATCGCCCTTTGGCGGCGAGAAGATCGGCGGGTCGAGATGACCCCGATGGCAAGTACCACAAGCCACCGGCACGCCGGAGTTCTCCACCTTGTCGATATAGTTCGCGTTGATCTCTTCCACCATCTTGTACATCAGCCGCGCCGTATTCTTCTCCGGCTTCGAATCATCCGCAAAATTCAGCCGCGGCTTCCCATTCGGACCAATATTGTTGGGATCGGCCGTGTGGCACGTACTGCACTCAGCACCCAGTGATGCTTCCCACTTGTGCATCAGATCGTGTACCTGCTCCCCGGTCATCGTCTTGGGAAGAACTTTCAAGTTGGTTGGCGCAGGCTCTTCGTGGTGACGTTTCGCCTCACCGGCGGGCGGCTGCTGAGCGGCCGGAGTCTGTGCAAAGGTGGCGACGGCAAGAAGTGCCGAAACTACGGCTGTAAGGCAGGCAGGGTGAAACGGGGAAGAAAGCTTCAAGTGCAAAGTTCCTCGCAGTTTTAGGATGACCTCTATTCTACTGACGAATAACCACTGCGGATGGTTGACCCGATCGACAGATGCTTCGGTCCCGAAACACATGCATGGCCCCGCAGCGCAAACCGTAACGGCCAGTCCACCGCGTGCTTGATGCCGATTCGCGGCGTAATCACGACCTTTGACTCAGGAAACCCATCGTCTCGCACCTGCAGCATCGACTTCGCACTCGTCACGTCGAGCCCATTATGCAGAGGACGCGTCAGCCCCAGCGCCAGGCACAACCGGCTCGGTCCCGATGCAATCATTCGCATCGGCGCATCTTCATCCAGTCCGCGGTTCCGCGCCATCTGCGCGATACCCACTACCGGTTCAAGGGCCCGCAGCAAAATGCCTCCACCCAACCCCTCGCGCTCGCAGCTGATGTTTGCGCAAAAATACCTGCCGTAGATGAAATACAAATACGCGTGTCCCGCTGGCCCAAACAGAACCAGGTTCCGCGGTGTGGGCCCTCGATGTGTGTGCGCCGCCGGGTCCGGCGGATCATTATGCGGCCCCAGGTAGGCCTCGACCTCGACGATCCGTCCGGCCAGTACTTCGCCGTCCGCGTTCCGCGCCACCAGCAGCTTGCCCAGAAGCTTCGGAGCAACCCTTTCCGGCGAATCCTCAAAGAATTCGCGCGAAACCAGTCGCCCCGGCAGCGCTCTTGCGGTCTTCGATGCCTTTATTTGTGTGCTTTTTGCCATTCCTTCACGAGAGCCAGCACCTCTTCCGCATGGCCTTCCGGCGTCACCTTCGGAAAGATATGAATCAGTTTCTGGTCCGGGCCAATCAGAAACGTCGTGCGCTCAATGCCCCACACTTTCTTGCCATACATGTTCTTTTCCTTCAACACACCAAACTGATTGCATACTTTCTCGTCTACATCAGCAAGGAGTGTATAAGGCAGGTCGTACTTGGCCTTGAATTTGGCCTGCGCCTTGGGCGTATCGCGCGAGATGCCAAGCACCACTGCACCCGCTGCCTGAATTTTCTTGAAGGTATCCCTAAAACCACAGGCCTCAATCGTGCAGCCGGGCGTGTCGGCGCGGGGATAGAAGAACAGCACCACCGGCTTGCCGGCGTAGTCTGAGAGGCTTACAGTTTTGTCCTCGTCTGTCTGTAGCGTGAAATCTGCGACCTTCTGGTTCACTTCCATGGGAAATTCCTCGTATCGTCAGTATGGTGGATAGAGATTTGAAAAGGCGTGCTCGTGTGCATTATTTCCGAGAGGTAGGTTCGGTGTCATCGCGGGTCTTCAAGACTGGTTTTACCAGACAAACATCGCTCGCCCTCGCGGTTCTGCTCGCGGCCACGGCCGCCTGCGCGCAATATCCAGGTCAGATATCCAAAAAATCCAAGAGCTCGCCCGACCTCCGTGCCATCGCGGTCCTTGAGTGGACTGGCGAAGAGGGCAAGCCCAAAACCAGCCGCCTCGTCCCCATCACCGTTTACGATGGCCAGGCTCTGCAAGACGGCAACGTCTACCTGGCTCGACCTCAGCCTATGGCGCTGGCTTACGAGGTCGAATACGAACTAGAAAAGAACGGCACTCCTTTCGGCCTCTACGACATTAAGAAGGCCGGCCAGGAGCAGGGCCTGTGGGTAGGTTACGGTTCATGGAAGCCCCTGCCATCCGCGAAACTCGCGACTCCCAAGCCCGTCATGGACGAAGGCTTCGGCGCTACCGACGACAAACCTGTCCTGCATCGCCGAAGCGGAGCCAACTCGGGCAGCACCCAGGACTCCGGCTCCTCCGCGCCATCCGCTCCGCAGGACCCCGACCGCCCCACCCTGCACAAGAAATCCAGCACCGACGACCCCTCCACCGCGGGCGCCCCTCCGGCATCTGACCCTCCAGCATCTGATCCTGACCAGCCCACGATCCACAAGACGGATTCAACTCCTGCTTCGGGCAGCTCTCAGAGCACTGACCCTGATCGACCGGTGCTTCACAAAACCCCCGAAGGTACCGCAAATTCGAGCGATGGCAACCATCTCAGCAGTACCGATCCTGACCGCCCAGTTCTCTCGCGGGGCAAGCCCGCCAGCAGCGGCCCTGACGTCCAGCCCACCCTCATGGGCCTTCCCACTGACATGCAGCAGGCCGTAGCCGTCTCCGATGCGAAGAGACGCCCCGAACACCCCTGGACCTACGACTGGGCGAACCCCGAGGACGAAGGAAAGATGAGAGAAGCCTTGGAGCAAATCGCCCGCCAGGCACTCGGACTCAAGACGCCGCCTCCTGCGCCGCCAAAGCGCGCTGCCACATCCAGATCGCGTGTAAAACCAGTCCCTCCACCTGCGCCGCCTCCACTCATAGAAGAGAAGTTCCGGGTCTTCGAGCTCGCATACGGCTCCGGAGCCACGATGGTGCTCTCGGCTCACACGGATGCTCCTCCCGCCGAGCGCAAATTCGTCACGCTCGTCGCCCAGCCGGATCTCTACGGCAATCCGCTCGTGCTGCTCAAAAGCGTTACTGACGCCTCGCACCTCGACGACACCCCGCGCATGCGACTCGTCGACGCAGTCGACGCCCTCGCCGACAATCGCGGGGTGTTGCTTTTTGAACTCCGCGGCAAGACCCAGCGGCAGTTCGCGCTCTACCGGGTTCTCCGGGGTACAGCAGAAAAGATCTTCGTCACCGGCGCCGGCGAATTCGGTATCTCCCCCGGAGAGTAAGTCGACCAACGCGCCCTTTCCTTCGGTGCAATAGGCCGCCAAATCCGTCCGAAATGCACCATCCACAGTTCAATCGACCATTCTGGTCGACTTATCTAACCCTGCGATTTTCATCACATTGGAATTGCTATGTAACTTTTGTGACATTGATCAATATCTCTCGGAAAGAAAAGTTCAGCCTCCTATACAATTAACCTGCAGCCCGGTATTTCCTCACCCCTGTCTAAAGGATTTAGCAACGAATGGCATCAATCGTTTCCGCCCCCGCTCCTACAACCACACCCGACGAAGCAACCAGACAGGTTGCAACAGAACAGGATCTTTCGTCGCCTGTCGGGAGGATTCCTGCTAAATTCCTCGTCAAGATGGGCAAAGCCGCGACCATCGATTACGGAATCAACTGGACGACCTTGGCCATCATCGGCTCTTTCCACGTGGGTGCCCTCGCAGCTTTCTTCTTTTTCAGCTGGCAGCGTCTCGCGGTTATGGCGGTCCTTTACGTGCTCGCCATCAACGTGGGCATTGGCATGTGCTATCACCGTCTGCTTACCCACCGCGGCTACACGACTCCCAAGTGGGTCGAGTACGTGATGAGCATCTTCGCCACCATGTCGCTTGAGGGTGGACCCATTTTCTGGGTATCGACGCATCGCGTGCATCACCAGCTCAGTGACCAGGAAGGCGATCCGCACACCCCGCGCGAAGGCGGCTGGTGGGCGCATACCGGCTGGATTCTCTTCGGCGAGGCTCTGCATGGTCAGGTCGAAATCCTGAAACGTTATTCGCCGGATCTGAGCCGCGACAAGTTTTATCTCTGGCTCAGCAAGTATCACTGGCTCCCCATCACCGTCAGCGGCCTGCTTCTGCTGGCTGGTGGCTGGATTTGGGGCGGATGGGTCAATGGCGTAGCCATGGTCCTGTGGGGTGTAGCGCTTCGCGTAACCCTCGGCCTGCATGCCACCTGGCTCGTAAACTCCGCGACGCACCTGTGGGGCAGCCGCCGATTTGAAACCCGCGACGACTCGCGCAACAGTTGGTGGGTTGCGCTGCTCACGGGCGGCGAAGGCTGGCACAACAACCACCACGCGCATCCCGTCTCGGCGCGCCACGGCCTCAAATGGTACGAGATCGATCCAAACTTCTGGGGCATCTGGCTGCTCTCCAAGATCGGCCTCGCCAAAAAGATTCATGTGGCGAAGTACGATCCGGCAAACCCCAAGCCCGCCGGCCTCTAGACGCTTCGAGTCGGTCCCAAAATCACAACGGCCATTCCTTCTGGAATGGCCGTTTGTATTTGACCCCGTTTTCTAGTTTCGCAATTTCGCACGGATCCAGAGAGTGCCGAACACTGGCAGCGCGACCAGCAGCACAATCAGGCCGGCAGGGAAGCCGACATAAAGATAGCTGTCGGCATAATTCACCGAGTGATGGCCGATCAGATTCCACCCGAGCAGAACGAAGATGGTTACCGTCGTCGCTGCAAAGAACGCGAAAAATGCGGAAGCAAACGTCAGTAGAAGGCTCTGGAACAGGCTGAATCCCTGGAGGGGAAACCCAAGAAATGTGCCGCCGGGGTGGCGCTGGCCATGCGCTGTTTGCATCGTCGCGACCTCTCTCGTCTAGAATACAGACTTATGCCGAGCACCGCGCAAATCGAGCTTTGGCCCGCCGAGAAGGTGGCTGCGCAGGCCAGCGTTGGAAATGCTCCCAACGGCATCAACTTCGCCGGGTGGGGTGAGACACGTATCAGCGAGACTGACCTCGAGCGGTTGGCCGGAGCCGTCCCTGCGCTCCTTGCCCCCGCGTTGAAAAGCCGCGCCTACTACTTCGTCCCGCTGGCCATCGCCGATACAGGCGAGACCATGATCGCTCCCTCGTACACCGTCGAACTCGGTGATCGCGCCGTGTGTCATCGCAACGCCACCTTTGGCGCCACCGAAGCCGTTTTTCTCTCCACCCGCCTCGTCGAAGATCGTTTCGGGCTGGCCTTCGAATTCTTCATCAACGTGGCGCACAATTTTGCCGACGTCGCCGGCGTACCGGAGAGCTTCTCCCGCCTGATCTGGTCGCAGGCCGAGGCGCAGGTTCGAGGAGAAACCAGTCAGGATGCTTGGGAGGCCCGGCGCCGCGCGCAGGACTCGCAGAACGGCCAGAAGACCATCGACGAGCGCTCGCGCACGGCGTTCTACGACGCAGCATTTTCAGATGCGCTGGCCATCTACATGCTCTCGCTCGCTGTCGATTTTGATTACCACGATCTGCGCGAGCGCGAGTATCCGCTGCTGGCCGCCCCCGCGCTTGCCGAACGCCTGCGCCACCTTGCCAGCCTCTTCCCGCCCAACCCCGGCTACGACTTCCAGATCCTCTACCGCCGCAAAGGCTAGAGTCGCGAATCGCAGGTCCTTTGACAGAGCACGACTGTTCAGTCGTGCCGCAAATTGGCTCCCTCCTATCGACTGAGTGCCTTTCAGCTGGTCGCTTGGATGTCCGGCAGCTTCCAGGTCTTTCGAAGAGTGGCTTCTGCGGTCCGTAGAAACGGAAGAGGACCTCGAACGCGCCGTTTGCGTCGGTGGGAATCCAGTTCGATTCTTTTCCGGTGGGCGCCTTGGGCCCAAAGTGGATGTCCACAGAGCCGTCGGCGTTCTTCTGAAGCCCCGAGGTGGTGGAGGCGCGGCTGGACCACTGCATGTTGCGGATAAGCGCGTGCGTGGCGCGATCGTAGGCGGTGGCAGACCAATACAGAGAGACCGGCGCGTTGGCGGGTACGTTTAGACGATAGGTGCCTGAGCCTTCGAAGGGCTTCCCCTCCTTGTCCTTGATCGTCATCAGGTAATACTGGCCGGCTCCAATGTGTTTTGCGCTGAAGAAGACGAAGGAGTATGTAAGACCCCGTGTGTCGACGGGATAGATGTCTGGCTCTGCGTAGTCCGACTGAATCGCCTTCGCGAATTCCGGCGAGGCGGGGAAGGCCCAGTGGGTGCCTTCATTGAAGGGCTCCGCGAAGACATTTTCATAAAGCGACTGGAGCAATGCTTGGGCCTCGAGAGCGGCCTGCCTGAGGATTTCCTGGGTAGCGGAGTCAGGTTTGAATTGTTTGCCTTTCTCGATGCCGATGGACTTGAGCGGATCGATCATTCGCTTTGTCCCGGGTCAGCCAGGGCTCTATCTGGACAATCCGATCGAGTGACTCGAAGAAGCGCATGTCGTACGGAATGGTGGCATCGAAGACCACGTCGATGGCATCGATGAATCGTGTGGCAGGAGGCTGAGCGGCCTGGGAGAGCGGATAGACCTTGACCCGCTTGCCGTAGGCAACCGCACTGGCGATATCAGCGTCGCTGCTGCTCTTCAGGTTCGAACGAAGGAGTGCATAACTCTGGTAGGTTGCCGACTGCATCGGAATGTAACCGGTCGGAACCTTATCGTTGTAACCCGGCGGGAGGATCAGGTACTTGCCGCCTTTCCCCTTGTCAACCCCGGCGGGGCCGACGTCCTCGATGGCCGTCTGCCAGCAGTCATCCACCGAGCCGGTGATTGAGCCGTCGTCGGCGGGCGGAATCTCCAGCACGACCGGCCCGACATCCCGCGTATTGAAAAACGGCATAAGGTAGATCGTGTCCGGGTTGGGCGTGAGGGTCTGGTTCTTCCAGGTCAAGGGCCGCGACCAGTAGACGATCTTGTTGCTGCCTTCACCGGCCTTGGCATCGTGGACCATCGCTTGATACATGCGGTCGAAGTTCACTGCGGGCATGCCCCAGATGACGGCTTCGACGGCGCGGCGCTGAATGGCGCGTCGTTTCAGATCAGTCGGTGAGAATTCGTTTGTGCGCGCGGACGGCGGGGCGCCACCCAATTTGGTAGCGGACGCGACTGTCTTTTTCATATCGGCCTTCATGATGGTGACCTCGTGGTTTTGGGGAGGGTGGAGGTTACTCTGGCGCTATCTCGCCATCGAGCATGAAGGATGAGAAGAACTAGCGCTGATTGAGGTTTTCTCGGTCGGTTCGCGAACTCATCTTTCGGAGGGCATCTTACCGAGACGGGTCTTTCGCAGGCATCTGTCAGAATTGCCAGTGGCTCTTGTTTCGAAAATGCCAGATCTGTCGATGAAGCGCCGGAGTAACCCCACAGCGGTAGAATGCGCAAATGGCACAGGAGCTTCCCCAAACCAAAAATACGCAGGACAATCCGCCCCATGCGGGCATGGTCTGGATACCCGGCGGAACCTTCCGCATGGGCTCTGAAGACTTTTATCCAGAGGAGCGGCCAGTTCACGAAATCAGCGTAGACGGCTTCTGGATGGATTCCTTCGAAGTCACAAGCGAACAGTTCGCGCAGTTTGTTGCGGAGACCGGCTATAAAACGGTCGCGGAGCGCGATCTGAACGCCGCGGACTACCCCGGCGCTCCACCCGAGAATCTTGTGCCGGGATCCCTGCTTTTTCACAAGACGCGCGGCCCGGTGGATCTAAACAACTACACCAATTGGTGGGCATGGACGCCGGGAACCAGCTGGCGTTTTCCGCGTGGTCCAGGATCGTCGCTCAAGGGTCTCGAGCAACACCCTGTTGTTCACGTTGCGTTTGAGGATGCTGAATCCTACGCGAAATGGGCAGGGAAAGAACTGCCGACCGAACCGAATGGGAATTTGCCGCTCGCGGCGGCCTTGATGGGAAGGCGTTCACGTGGGGTGACGAACATTTTCCCGGCGGCAAGGCGATGGCGAATAGCTGGCAGGGTGAGTTTCCCTGGCAGAACCTTCTTGAGGACGGCTACGAGGGAACCGCGCCCGTCGGATCTTTTCCGCCGAATGGATATGGTCTCTACGACATGGCGGGAAACGTGTGGGAATGGACTTGCGATTGGTTTGTCCGCCGCCACGCGGACGAAGTAGTGGCGCCCTGCTGCGGCCCGGCCGTCAATCCGCGGATTACCTCGCCGGAAAAAAGCTACGACCCCGCACAGCCGCAATTTCAAGATTCCGCGCAGAGTTGTGAAAGGCGGCTCGCACCTGTGCGCGCCAAACTATTGCCTGCGCTATCGTCCTGCTGCCCGCCAGCCGCAGATGATCGACACCAGCATGAGTCACCTCGGTTTCCGCTGCATTATGCATAAACCGGCGGCAAACGCGTAAAACCTTTGCCTCACGCTGCCCTTACGTGGCAAACAGATTCGTGTCGATAAAGTCGTTGCGGAATTTGCCGTCAGGGTCGTGGCGCTTGAGCATGGCTTTGAATTCCGCGAGGCCACGTGTATTGCGTTTGAAGTCCTTCAGGTGGGATGGTGAAGAGCTTGGCCCAGTGCGGGCGCGGCCCGAAGGGTTTCAGTTGCGCTTCGATCTGCGGCAGAATCCTCTTCACGATCTCCCACTCCGGTTTCCACGTGAAGTGAATCGCCAGCGAGTCGCGCTTGTAGGCGGTGCTCATCCACAGATCGATCGGCCGCGATGGTGCGTAGCTCAGTGACGAACAAATGCGGAGTAATCTGGTCACGCAGTTTTTCAACCGCGAGGATCGCTTCGTATCCGTGCTCGCGGGGAACCAAATATTCGGTTTGCAATTCGCGGCCGCTTGAGGGCGTGAAGTTCATTTTGAAATGAGGCAGGCGTTCGTACCACGGGCCGGGTACGCCCATCTGCTCGGTACAGCTTTCGGCAGGGTGACCCGTGATCGGATGCAACTTTTCAGTTGCACGTTTAGCACCGTAGAATTCTGCGGCCGATTCGTGCTTCTCACCCGCCTGCAATTTACGCTTGATCCACACCTGCGTTGCCTGATGGTGTTGCCAGTCAGTGAAGAGGCTGACGCTATAGCCCGCGCCGAAGATGTTATCGAAATTGTGCGCGAGCTGATCGAAGCTGAGATTCTGATATACGGTCTGCGCCACCTGGAATGTCGGCAGCAGGTCAAGCGTTACGCTCGCCACAACGCCCACTGCGCCCAAGCCGACAACGGCGCCGAGGAACTGCTCCCCGTCCTTCGCGCGCGAAAGACGAATCACGTCCCCATTTGCCGTGACGATCTCAAGGCCGCTAACCGCAGTCGCAAGGTTTCCGTTGCGGATGCCCGAGCCGTGTGTTGCCGTAGCGATCGCTCCCGCAACCGAGATGTGCGGCAGTGATGCGAGATTGTGAAGAGCGAAGCCGCGCGCATCGATCACCGGGGCGAGCTGGCCGTACTTGATGCCTGCTCCCACGGTGACGGTGCGCGCCTTCTCGTCGATTTCAATTTGATCCAGATGCTGCAGCGAAATCTGGTTCTGCGTGCTGTCGGCAATGCGATTGAACGAGTGACGCGAACCAAGCGCACGAAGCTTGCTGCAACTTTTTACCACGCTACGCACTTCATCCACGTTGGCCGGCGTGTGAACGTGATCGGTGCTGTAGGTGATATTGCCCGCCCAGTTCTCGCGTGGAGCGGGCTGCTGTTGCGCTGGCGCCAACCGTGAAATCATGCTGCCTGCCACAATCGCTCCTGAAGTTTTGAGGAACTCACGCTTGTTCATTATTTGGTTTGACCTCGCGCGGATAAGGCACTCCATCTGCGTCCGACAAGAATAGGTTTCAGGCGCGGGCCGAAGCAACAGGGAATTGGAGATCTATGCGGGAGGAGGTTCGCTGGTCGATGCCGAACTCAGGAGCTTGAATCCCATCTCGCCGGAGTTCCAGTCAACTGCGGCGTGGAGCAGCATTGCCGGCCACAGAGATCCCGTGAGGCTGACCACGATGGCTAGGATCAAGCCGATCATCGCTGTCTTCGGCACCTGCGCAGCACCGAGATACACATGGCCGACGCCGAAGATCAGCGATGCTAGTAATACGGCTGCGATCGGCCCCACCCAGGCGGAAAGATACCAGGTGAGAAATCCGCGGAAGAAGATCTCTTCGCAGCAACCGGCGGTTGCGGAGACGAGCCAGAAGAGGCGGCGCTCGCTCTCGGTATGTGGAATAAGTGGCTCTCCGAACTTCAGTGCTTTGCGAACCCGGGCGCGACGGTCGGGGCGGGCAAGCAACGCCCGACGCTGCCAAACCAGCGCTCCGATCAACAGGACAACATAGACAATGCCCAGGCTGAGCCTCAATGGGGTGTCCCCCGTGAGGCGCAGATCGGCCAACGACCTGCCGGCAAAGGCCCAGTAGAGGATCAGGCCAATTGTCGGAATCCATTCCCCGGCGATCAGTTTCCGATAGCGATCGAGGCGCGCGTTGCTTACCCCGCTCGCCAATTTAGCGAGGTAGCGAGGCCAGCTCCATTTCCACTCCACCAACGGGATGGCGAGCAGAAGAGCGAAGAACACATGGTCGACAATCGTGTGATGGGTCATGGACTTACGGTACTAATCGGTTAACAGAAATATCGCAGCAACATAAAGATCTGACAAAAATGGTACGCTTCGCCGCTTCGGGCTTTATCGCAACTTGACTATTTAGTAACCTGTAATAGATGGCCAGTTCGTCGGCCCCGGCCTGATAAGGAGAAGAGTCCAATGGCAGAAACCACGAAAAAACCGACCACCCGGAAGAAGACCAGCGCGTCTGCGTCTGCACCGAAAGCAATTGCACCCAAACGCAAAGCCACGGCTTCCAAAGTGACCGCGATCCGGGTCTCACATGAGGAGATTGCACGGCTCGCGCATAAGTTCTGGGCCGAGCGCGGCAGGCAGCACGGTCACGACGCTGAAGACTGGCTCCGCGCAGAGCAGGAATTACGCGGCAAGGCATCGTAACGGACAACTTGGCAAGGGATCGCAAGGACTAATTCTGTTTTCTCATTTTTTAATGGCTTGAATACGCTACCCGGCCCTCGCTGATTGTCCAGCGAACTTTGCCTTGCATCGTCCATCCGTCGAAGGGAGTGTTGTGCGCCTTGGAGCGAGTCTCCCGGGCGTGATACGTCCACTCGGCCTTGGGATCGAATACAACCACGTCGGCAAAGCTGCCGACCGCCAGCGTGCCGCGGCCTTTAAGCCCGAGCAGCGCGGCAGGTTGCGCGCTTAGAAGACTGAGCACGCGCCCCATCGGAAGCTTCCACTCCTTGTGCAGCCAGCGCAGGCAGAGTCCCAATGCTGTCTCAAGGCCTGTGATCCCATTTGGCGCGTTTTCAAACTCCACTTCCTTCTCGTGCGTCGCATGCGGCGCATGATCGGTGGCGATCGCGTCGACGACTCCGTCGAGGATGGCCTCAATCATGGCATCGCGGTCCGCGACCGAACGCAACGGCGGATTCATCTTCGCATTGGTGCTGTACTGGCCAACATGCTCCTCGGTCAGCAGGAAGTGATGCGGCGCCACTTCGCAGGTTACGCGGAGTCCGTTGCGTCGCGCCTGCCGCACAGCTGCAATGGCCGCTGCGGTCGACGTGTGCGCAACATGCAGATGTACTCGCGCGTCGCGAAGTTCGGTCACAAGGCGGATGTCGCGCTCGACAAGACTGCTTTCGGCTTCAGTAGGCATGCCGCGCAGCCCCAGCTTGAACGCAGTAGGGCCCGCGTTCATGCTCGCGCCCTGGGTCATGCGCGTGTCTTCAGCGTGCTGTATCACGCTCAGCCCCACGCGCGCTGCAGCGGCAAGCGTCTCGCGCATCACGCTGTCTTTCAGAATCGGGTGACCGTCATCCGTAACGGCTACTGCGCCGGCTGACTTCAGCGCTGCGAAATCGTTGAGCGCTTCCCCTTTTGATCCGCGCGTTGCCGCTCCAATCGGAAACACGCGCACCGCAGCGCCGCGCTCCGGCGCCAGCATCCAGCGTGTGATCTCCGGCGAGTCGTTTACCGGCGCCGTGTTCGGCATAGCGGCGACAGCGGTAAATCCGCCAGCGGCTGCGGCCGCGGTCCCAGTGGCGATAGTCTCCTTGTAGGCTTGTCCCGGCTCGCGAAGATGAACATGAATGTCGATCAGTCCCGGAGCAACTGTGAGGCCCGCGGCATCAAGAACTTCAGCGCCATTGGTCGCTTTCAGCTTGCCGGGTCCGGCGATCTCGACAACGCGACCGTCCTTTAAAAGGATGTCCTTGGGCGCGTCCACGCCCGCTCCCGGATCAATGAGGTGTCCATTACGGATCACGAGTGCGCTCATGCCTGACCTTCCTTTCCGGTCTTCGCGAGCGCGCGTTCCACAACGGCCATGCGAATGGCTACACCGTGCCGGACTTGTTCGAGAATGGCGGATTGCGCGCCGTCCGCGACTCCGGCCGTGAGTTCGAGACCGCGAATGATGGGCCCGGGATGCATCACCACCGCGTTTGGAGCCTGTGCGGCGAGGCGCTGCCCGGTGAGCTGGTAAGCATCCTTGTATTGCGCAAGATCGAGTTGCATGCCTGCGAGCCGTTCCGCCTGGATGCGCAGCATCATCACCACCTGCGATTGACGCAGTGCGGTTTCAAAGTCGCGCTCGACTGAAATTCCTGAGCCGGCGTTCACTGCTGAATCCGGCAGCAACTGCGGCGGACCGCAGAGCACCACGCGTGCTCCCAGACGTGGCAACAACATCATGTTCGAGCGCGCCACGCGGCTGTGCAGAATGTCGCCCACGATCGTGACGGTAACGCCGTTCAGGGTCTCCGCCGTGAGTGTCTCCACTCCGTAGCGGAGATGCGCGAGGATGGTCCGCAGATCGAGCAGGGCCTGCGTCGGATGCTCGTGCATGCCATCGCCAGCGTTCAAGATCGGCAATCGCGTGACTTCTTCGAGTAACCACGGTGCGCCGGAAGAGTTGTGGCGCAGGATGATGGCTTCAGCACCCAGCGCGCGCAGGGTGAGTCCGGTGTCTTTCAGCGTTTCGCCCTTTTCGATACTCGACGAAAGACTTGATACCAGAGTTGTATCGGCGCCCAATCCCTTTGCCGCCAGTTCGAAACTGGTGCGAGTGCGCGTGGACGACTCGTAAAACAACAGGGCCACACGGCGCTTGAGCAGGATCCGGTCGCGTATCAGCGGATCGAGGTTCTCGAGCACCGTTGCACGGAAGAGCAGATGGCTCACGTCATCAATGGTGAGATCCTGCACCGAAAGCAGCGAACCGGGATTGTAGGGGAATGGTGATGCGGGAGGCTGCGGTGTGTGAAGCTGGCGGCGTACGGGTGGTGTTGGTGCGATAGCAGTCATACGATCCACGCTGGGAACCGGGCTGTCTTCCGGTCTGTTTTTGCCTTCGCCGCGGTTCCCGCTTTTACTAAAGGCTAAGAAGTGACGGCTGATAGCTGTTCTTTTCAATCCACCCGCTCGACTAGCAGCACCTGCTCGTCGTTATCAACCTCGTGAAATTTCACTTCAATAATCTCGCGACTGCTCGTTGGCACGTGCCTGCCCACATAGGTCGCCTCAATCGGAAGTTCGCGATGTCCGCGATCAATAAGTACGGCGAGTTGCACGCGTCGTGGACGCCCATGATCGAACAATGCATCGAGAGCGGCGCGAATGGTCCGGCCCGTGTAGAGCACGTCGTCGCATAGCACAACGTCGCGGCCCTCCACATCGCATCCGAGCGCACCGGGAGTCACCACCGGGCGAACACCCGCCGTCGACAGATCGTCACGATAAAACTGGATGTCGAGCGTGCCCGTGTCGATCGGATGCTTCTCAATCCCGGAGATCAGCTTGCCCAGCCGTTCTGCGAATGGCACGCCGCGCCGCTTGATGCCAATCAGCGTCAGGCCCTCGCTGCCGTTGCTCTTCTCCACAATCTCATGGGCCAGGCGAACAAGCGTACGCTCAACCTCAGAGGCAGACATCAGCCTTCCCTTCACGCGCAGGGCAGGTGTAGTAGTTTTTTCGCTCATAGGCTCTCTCGCGCCGGTATCTCTCGCCGGATCATAGAAGGCTCCACGGTTACGGAGCAAGTGTGGAGAAGTGGAACCAGTCACTCTGACGGAATTCGTCCTGCATCAAGCAGTGGAGCCAGTGCCTCTTCAGCGCCGCACCTCAATTGACCGGTTCTAAACCTCGGGCTGCCGCCGCCGCGCCAGCATGCGTGCTCCCAGCGCGCCTCCAGCCACTGCAAACAACACCAGGAATGCACAGTTGAACGCGATGGAAAACGTCCAGATCGCCGCATGACCCTCAGGGGATGTCAGCAATGCCTGGATCCGGTCGAACGTGCCCCGCAGTTGTGCTGCGTCGGTCGCCGCCATGCTCGACATTGATTCGTGCGCCTTCTGTTCAAATGCATCCAGAAAAACTTTGTAGATTGAATCGATCTGCCCAGACTGGTGCAGGATCACTCGCTGTACAAAGAGCCAGATACCGCTGGCGCCAAACGCAATCCACCCTCCAATCAGGCCCGTCACCAGGCC
The DNA here is from genome assembly GCA_963738035.1 of uncultured Acidobacteriaceae bacterium. GTDB lineage: Bacteria > Acidobacteriota > Terriglobia > Terriglobales > Acidobacteriaceae > Telmatobacter. The sequence continues at coordinate 1,043,751 of CAVTVB010000008.1, read as the reverse complement.
GATCCGCGCTCCGGCGCCAAGGGTGATCCATGCTGGGCGTTGGCCGCGCAAATAGAGCGTCACCGCCGCGGCGGCTCCTCCGGCCATCCAGAAAATGCCCAGCGTGCTTAGCGGCGAAATCCCTGAAGACAGCAGTCCCGCCGGCACAGCGAGCGCCAGGGCCGCCCGCAAGCCCTGCTTCCAGTCAATGGAGCTTGCATCCCGCACAGGTTCGGCCAATCGATCCGAAGCAGCCGGTACGGCGCCCTCGCCCTCCGCGCTGTAGACCAGTTGAGGCAATCCACAGGCAGGACAATAGGTGCTATCCGCAGGAACAACTTGATGGCAGCGAGTGCAGGTGATCTCCATGCTGAGATAAGGCTATCGCATCGGGGAAGGGAAAGTGGTTTCGGGGGGACGTCTTCTGAAGGAACACAAACGCAAACCGGGAGCGGAATGACGTCAAGACGCCTTCTCTACGCCTGTTCTACGAGTCGGCGCAACGGGCAACAGGCGTGCCTGCCGGATCCGCGCATGACCTCTGCTCTTACAGCTGCGGCAGCGAACGGGATAGCGGAGCGTAAGCAAACCAAAGACATCGGAGAAGCGAAAATGAGCTCGACGCAGATTACTAGACCCGCATTCTTGGCAGTAAAGAGACATCCAGCCTCCTGACTCAAACTTGGCGGTTGGACAACGAGACCGGCTTCAGTGTGACACAGCTACTGCTTGAAACACGTGAAAATACTCGAACGGGTCATCTCATCTCAGCGAGTTGAGGCATTGAGGGCTCTACTTTTACCGGGGAGAACTGGAGAATTCAGAGCGTGCCAACCAGGCACTTACAGCATCTTCTGCGGCTTTGATGGCTTCCTCGAGCGTAAGGTTGGTCGAATCCACAAAAAAAGCATCCGGAGCGGGTTTTAAAGGAGAATCCGCGCGGTTCCGGTCGCGTTCGTCCCGAGCCCGCAGGTCCCGGATAACCTCTTCCGGGGGAGGTGCTGGTTTCGCTTCCCCATGGCCGCTTCGCCCGCTCTGACCAATCTGGTCATAGCGACGCATGCCGCGAACCTCTGGGGCCGCGTCCAGAAAAATTTTGACCTCGGCATTCGGAAAGACGACTGTTCCGATGTCTCGTCCTTCCATCACAACCCCGCCGCCAGCCCCCATCTCCTGCTGCCGCTTCACCATGGCTGCACGGATTTGAGGGTAGACGCTTACCCGCGATGCCGCGTCTGTAACCGTCTGGTTGCGAATTTGTCCCGTCACGTCCTCGCCATCCAGCAGGACGCGATTTTCTTCTTTGCCCGGCTCCAGCCGGATGTCGGTCTCTTTAGCGAGACGCTCCAAGGCTGCTGGATCGTCGAGCGGGAATTCGAGGCGGAGGGCCTTCAAGGCGAACGCGCGATACATTGCGCCCGTCTCAAGGTTAAGCAAGCCGAAATGACGGGCCAGGTGTCTCGCGATGGTGCTCTTTCCCGCACCTGCCGGCCCGTCGATGGCCACTACGAAGTTTCGCTTGGGCTTCTGCTCGGGAGCTCCGTCCAACCTCATCCGCGCTTCTTCGTCCCCTGCTTGCTTCGGCTGTTAAAGAACCGTTTGCCCGCTGTTCCCGGTCGACCAGCTGAGGCTAATGCGGGACGGCTCTTGCGTGCCGCCGGTCGCGCATCTTTGCGCGCTGAGGCAGTCTTCCCAACTGCCTTCACGCCCTTGGCATTGCCGGTGCGTTTGCTCCACGAAGGACCCGCAGGCTTGCCACTGCGGCGCGCACCATTGCCGCTTGAAGCACGTGAAGAAGACGCCGTCGACCGTGTTCCGTTGCTGGTATGCGACGAAGCATGGCTTCCGTTCTGCTTTCCGCTCTTCGAAGCGCTCCACCGAGTGCCTGAAGCCGGGCGGGCTCCATTTTGCGTCCGAGCGGAGCCGGAGCGGGTATCAGAAGCTCTGCGTGCCGGCCGTCCATTGGACGCAGACTTCGACGGCCTGCTCGAACCGGCCGGTTTCCGATCGTGGCCATTGGAATGGCCATTCGAGTTACCGTTCGATGCCGGACGGCTGAAGTGCGGCCGGGCAGAACCAGAATTTCCGTTCGATGTTCCGTTCGTTGAGGAGCGGCGAACCGGTGTCCGTGAAACATGATGTTCCGCTGGGGCGTGAGCCTCGACCTGTGCCTGGACGTGTGTCTGAGCGTGCGCCTGAACGTGATCGTGTGTGTGCGAAGAAGCTGACGGAGGCGGCACAGGGCTCTTCTGCTGTGCGAACGGCAATGAGATCGCCGGGCTTGGCGATTCCTCGTCCCGCTCAAACGAACGAAGAAAGTAGGCCGAAGCGGGCATCGATGAGCTCGAGTAAAGAGTCGACACCGGCTCGAATTCCGGCAGCGTTCCCGCCACGTAGAAGTGTGGAGCATGCCCAAGCGAAATGGTGTGCACCTGCCTGGTCGCCACAAGACCGCGAATGACCTCCCGTATCTTGCTGCGGGCTGTCAGAGGAGCAAGGAACAACTCCACATCCTCCATGCTGGCGGCGATTACCGCCTGCAGGTAGATGGAGGCAAGTACTGAAATTGCCGTAACCTGGGAGGTCGAAGCGCCTTCGGCGATCGCACGCTGAAAGCGCGTGCGGAGTAACTGCCACTTGGCCGCCTGTCCCCGAGCTGCAATCACCGGAATGATGCGCAACTGCTGCCAGAGCTCAGTAATCGCACGAATGACGGCAGATTCTGAGACTTCGCGTCCGAGGGCCTGCTTCAGGTGGGAGACGTTGTCGTCGCCACCTTCCAGCAGCTTGTAAACATGCACCGCGAGCTGCGAAACCTGGCGCGATCCGGTCAATTGCGGACTGCGGCGCCAATCGCGGTCGCCACGGAGCGCATACACATAAGGCAGAACCCATGCGGCTACCACAAAATCGGGCTGTTCGCCGGGCTGCCCATGCAGATTGAGCCTTACCGCAACTCCTTCATTCTCAAGTCGAACAAGAAGGTCTTCTGCGTGCGCTATGGTTTTCGGGTCCGGGGTCGCTTCCGGCCGTCCAGCGACGGCTTCCACAAAAGAGGGTGCGACGGAAGAAGAAAACTGCCGCCTGGGCAAAAAGAGACAGAGTCCGGTCTCTTCAATCCAGGTACGGGCCTCTTCCAGAGTCAAGGTGCCAAGGCCGTTTTGGCGCATCCGTTCAGAGCGCGCCTGCACTAATTGTTCCGATGTCAAAGAAAAACCTCACTTCCGGGTCGGCAGTACGGCAATTTACGAAGTCACGCAGCCAGCTTGATCAGGTGCCAAATCGTTGTTTCTGTTGATCGCGCCGACTTGGAATTCGCGCCACCGACAACAGGATTTCCTAAATTGCTTTCGCGCCCGGCACTCCTCGCGCCTAAGCGCAGGATTGCCACCCATGTTCTATCTTAAATGCCTTTTAAATTCGATGGAAGGCCCGCTGAATGTCCTTCCAGGAATACAGCAGAGCTATCGGACGGCCGTGGGGGCAACTCGTTGGATGCTCGGTCTTTGCAAGTTCCAACAATAGCCACTCCATTCGCTTCGGGTCAAGGGGGGTGTTGATTTTGATCGCGGAGTGACAGGCAATGGAAGCTGCAATCCGAGTGCGCAGGGTCGTAAGATCCTCATTTAAAGCGGCTTCGCTCGGCCCTTCCGACTGCTCGATCACCTGCGTGAGCATCCGCTCAAGGGCGCTGCCTTCCAGGCCCGCTGGAGCGGCCTTCACCGCAAGTGTATGAGGCCCAAAGGGTTCCACCTCAAAGCCATTTCGCTCTAATTCATCGGCGATTTGCGCAAAAATCACCATTTGCCATGGATTTAGCTCAACCAGAAGCGGCATCAGAAGGCGCTGCCGCTGTACATTCTCTACCTGCCGGTCGCGCAAAATCTTTTCAAAAAGCACACGTTCGTGTGCCACATGCTGGTCGATAATCCATAGCCCTTCCTCGCCCGTGGCCAGAATGAAGGATTCACGAAGCTGCCCCAGCGGCCTCAGGGATCCAAGCTGATTGAGACTCGCAGCGGCCTGTTCGGCTTCCACCTGGGCTGTTCCTGCCCGCGCCATCTCCCGGCTCGTCACCCCATAGAGGCTCTCGGGCGAGCAGCTTTCATGCCCCGCTGCATCAGGCGGTGCATCCATCAGCGCTGCAGCCACTTGCCGAAGGGCCTGCTGCTCAATTTGGCCGGCGATTTCGCTTTCGCCAAAGGGCAGTTTGCCGGGAACCGGCATCACCGGCTGAGGTGTCAACTGAAATGCCTCTGACGAGTGGGTGTTGCCAGCCTCACTATCGGGTGGCAGGTCTTCCGGCGCGCCCGGAATCCGGGAGATAGGTGCGGGAATCAGCGAGGGCGTTGCGGCCGGCGATGAATCGAGCGCCGCCCTGAAACCTGCAGCCGGACGTGCGGCGATGAGCGCATTCCTTAAAGTGTCGCGCACGAAATCGTGGATCAGAGACTGTTGCCTGAAGCGCACTTCTGTCTTTGCCGGATGAACATTGACATCGACCTCTTCCGGCGGCATTTCCAGAAACAGGAGCACCACCGGCGAGCTGGTGGGCGGAATGATATTCCGGTACGCCTCTGCAATCGCATGCAGCAGCAGACGATCCCGAATCAGACGCTTGTTCACGAAGATGTAGATCGAGTTGCGATTGAGTTTCTGAAGCTCCGGCTTGGAATAAAACCCGGAGAGCCGCACCGTGCCCGGCTTGCGAGCCGGCTCATCGGGATCGCGCTTCCACGGGGGAGGCTCAGGAAGACCGGCTCGATCGAGCTGCGTTTCGGCAGCGACCGGCAAAAGTTGCGCGAGTGTGTCTTTGCCGAAGATCTGGTAGATGCGCTCCGCCGGTCTACCCACGGGCGGCGCGGAGACAAGGGTGTGTGAAGCCGATAAAAGTTCGAAGTGCTTTTCGGGATGCGCCAGAGCGTAATGCGTAACCAGCGCGGTCACGTGCGACAACTCTGTTGATTCCGCGCGAAGGAATTTGCGGCGTGCCGGCGTATTGAAGAAGAGATCAGATACAGAGATCGTGGTGCCGCGCGGCAAAGCGCCATCGTCTACATGCAAAATCTTGCCGCCGGCAATCTCCAGGTGAGTCCCCGGGCCGTCTTCGCCGGTCGCGGTATCGAGAGTGACGCGCGCGACGGACGCAATCGAGGGCAGCGCCTCGCCTCGAAAGCCCAGCGTTGAAATCGAGAGCAATTCATCGGCGGTGCGCAGCTTCGAAGTTGCATGCCGTTCAAACGCCAGCAGGGCATCGTCGCGGTTCATCCCCTGACCATCGTCCGCGATGCGGATGAGCTTTCGGCCGCCCGCCTCCACCTCAACGCGAATGCGATTGGCGCCTGCGTCGAGCGCGTTCTCCAGCAGCTCTTTCACCACGGAGGCGGGACGGTCCACCACCTCACCGGCGGCAATCTGATTCGCCACCTGGTCGGAAAGAACACGAATGCGCCCCATGAGAAAAGGGTATCAGTGGAGAGCGGATAAGGAATCGCAACAGGGAACGAGAGAAGAGGAAAACGGGAACACAATCCCGCGAATAAGAGGGAAGAAACAAAAAAGCCAGAAGCGCGATGCTCCTGGCTTGTGAAGACAGATAATTTTTCGCTACTGCAATTGAGAGGCGGGGGAAGATTCCTTTTGCATCTGCTCGAAGCAGCTCCAGGCGCGATCACCGTCCGACCCTCTCACCGGTGCAAGATTGCAGATGGCGAAGCAAAGATTCGCGAGCGCGAAGGTGGTGGACACATGCCAGAACAGCAGAAGCAGCGCAACGTTGGTGAGCGGACCAGCGAGGGAGACGAGCATATTCTTCATCGGCGATCCAGCTTCCCGCACGATATACATCCCCTTCATGCACATCCCAACACTCTTCACTTTGATCCCGACCATCAACGAAGTCACAAGATGCCCAAACTCATGCAGGACCATCGCTAATATGCCAAGCAGCATAGTTCCTGCAAGGGAGAGGAGCCAGTGTGTAAATAGATAATTCATATAATTCGCTCCCTTTCACTTTCATCTGATGTGCCTGGAGCGCGCGAGGATGTACTCAATTGCGGATAGTGCTCAGTTGAAATGATGGAACGACGAGTAACCATGCGGTGGTTACGTGCCAGGATGCGCGCATGGTTACTCCGTGAGTCGCTCTTGATTCCTACGCGTATCGCGGTTCATCCAGCGCAATTAGTTTGCTCTGTTTGATCGCTGCAAATTCAGCAGATCGAGAGCACGCCGGCCAGCGCGACGCGGCGAATACTTCCGTTGCATCCGTCGTGAATAAAACGAGGATGCAGAGCTTAATCATTCCGTCGCGTGTGTTGCTTCCAAACTGAAATGCTTCGATCCATCAACGCAGATGAAATCACCACTCACCCATGCAACCTGTACGAGCAATGCAAAGAAGGTGGAGATCAAAATGTCGCGGTGATTTTCAAATCGGGAACGCCGAAAACAAAAATGCCGCCCAAGGCGGCATTTCGTTTGAGACATAGCGCGGGCTTAGATGCCGACGCCGAATTCGTTCGACTGCTGATTGCCGGCGCTCGAGTAGAAATCGTACGGTGTGCGCTTATTGAACTTGTAGCGCATGCGAAGCTCGCGGCCCACGTAGAGGCCCAGGGCGGCAACAGTCACACCGACGGAGAACCATCCGATGACTTTGAGCGTCTTGCTGTCCTCTTCGTCGTCGAGGAGTGTCAGATTGCTGGCTTCTGCAGACATAAACTGGACTGGTCTCCTATTTCAATGATAGCCCAACTCTATTTGGACGCATCCCCCGGTCAAGAGGTGAGGCTACCACTTTCGTTGGATGCGTTCCGTTCTCATAACTATGCCTGAAATGGATTCACCGAGGTGTGTCGTGCCTCACACACTGCTGCGAGGTTCATTGTGCCTTGGATACTTGAGCGAGCCATGAATGCTTTGTTGCATGCGGAAGAAAACTGGCGAGGAACGAGTTCGCTGCAAGATATCGCAGTTCATCCCGCGTAAATCCCTGTTCGGTGTGGGCGAGCAGATACTCATTGGCGACGTTCGAGCCGAAGAAGGCGGGATCGTCAGAGTTGAGGGTGACGAGAAGACCGGCTTCGAAGTAGCGGCGGAGCGGATGGGCGGCGAACGACGGACAGACGCCGGTGCGCACATTGGAGGTCGGGTTCAACTCAAGCACAACCCGACGTGTTCTCAGTTCATGAAGGAGACTCGGGTCGTCCACCGCTGAGAGAACGTGCCCAAGGCGTTCCGATCCGATGTTGAGGGCCTCCCAGATGGCCTCGGGACCGGTGGTTTCGCCAGCATGATTCGTGAGGCGAAGGCCAGCCTCTTTCGCGGCAGCATACGTCGCTCGAAACGGATCGGAGCCGCAGCGGCGTTCGTCGCCTCCAAGGCCAATGCCGATCACAGAAGGATAATCGAGCCGAAGCTGCGCGGCTTTGCGAAAGACCTTTTCGGCATCGTCGAGCGAGAAGTGACGCACGGCGTCGAGGATCCAATAGAGCGTGAGGCCGAGTTCCTGCTCCGCACGCAGGCGGGCGCGTTCCAATCCTTGAAAAATCGGATCGAAGCAGTCGGGATCGGGATTGCGCCAGTGATAGATGACCCCTACAGAGATATAGACCTCGGCGTGAACCACACCCTGTTCGGCGAGATGCTGGGCCATGCGCCATGCGGCCAGTTCGTAGTCCTCCGGCGTGATGAGGCGATCGCAGACGGCCTTGAAGGCGAGGAGGAAGCCGGTGAAGTCGGTGAAGTGGTAAAGGGCCTCGGCTTCAGAAAGCGTAATTGGCGCGGGATCGTGGCGCTGGCTCAACTCCACCAGCGTGGCCGGAGTGATCGTGCCCTCGAGATGAAGATGAAGTTCGGCCTTAGGCAGGCGCCGAATAAACGCCCGAATATCGTCCATGGATCCAGTGTAGGCGAGTCCACGCGTAGGTCCCACTCAATCAACATGCGGCAAAGCGCGCATTCAGCCCTTGGCTGGGGCCTTTGTAATTGTGATTCCCAACCGCGAATACGGCGCAAGGATTTTCTGCTTTGTCTGGGCAGCGACGATCATGCCAGTGACCTCGGAGAGCGGAGCGATGACATAGGGCGAGACCGCATTCAGTTTCTCAGGCGAAGCCAGGACGATTGTTTCGGCGGCGCTTGCGCTCAACGCTCTTTTAACATGGGCCTCTTCAAAGTCTCCGGTGGTGAGCCCGGCCTCGGGATGGATCCCGGTCACGCCCATGAAATAAATCTCCGCGCGGATTCTTGCGATGTTCTCAATTGCCGGTGCGCCAACGGCAACGACGGAGTGTTTGAAGAGCCTGCCTCCGATGAGAATCACTTCAATGTTCCGATGATCCACCAGTTCAATCGCGATGGTTGGGCTGTGGGTCACGACCGTTGCCTTCAGATCCGCTGGAAAATGCCGCGCGATCTGGACAGCCGTTGTACCGCCGTCAAGAATGACGACCTGGCCAGCGCGAACCATTCCAGCCGCTGCCAATCCAATCAATCTTTTTTCGTCAGTCGCCACGCTTAGCCGGGCAGCAAAATCCCCGACCGCGGGCGACGCCGGAAGTGCTCCGCCGTGAACCCGCTGCAGCAGGCCTTCTGCCGCCAGCTCTCTGAGGTCGCGGCGAATCGTATCTTCTGAGAGTCCCAGTTCCTGACTCAGATCCTTGGCGACAATCTGCCCGGACTGACGGAGAACCTCGAGAATGTGTTGCTTGCGATGAGTGGTAAGCACTTCCGCTACTATCGCACATTTTCCCAATCAATATGCACGAAAGTGCACGATATTGCACGAAAGTGCGTTTTAGTGATATTGTGCGGAAATGGAGGCCGCAATGAAAGCACAGAAACCCCTCATCATCCTGATCGCCGGGCCTTATCGCTCGGGCACAAACGACGATCCCTATTTAATGGCGCAAAACCTGGATCGGCTGGAATCCTTTGCGCTGCCCATTTATCAGGCCGGGCACATTCCCATGATTGGAGAATGGGTTGCGCTGCCGGTTATGAAGCAGGCCGGCTCGATCGCATTGGGCGACGCCATATCCGAGCAGTATCTCTATCCCGTCGCGGGCCGCTTGCTTGAGCGCTGCGACGCGGTGCTTCGCATCGAAGGAACGTCAAAAGGCGCCGATGAAGACGTGCGCATTGCGCGCCGGAGGGGTTTGCCGGTTTATTCGAGCATCGAGGATGTGCCGGTTCTTGCAGCACACAGGGGAACGTGTTGTGAGTGATTGCTTGAGTGTGTTCGCGGTCGCTCAATCGACGTACGATTGGTATCTGCTCAAGAAGACAATGGAGTGTGGATTTTGAAAAGCAGGTCCTTCGCTCCGCTTACCCCACGATTGCTGCGCAATCGCAGGGCCCCAAGCTGCTTCGCTCAGGATGACACGCTTTGTCAGGAAACGATCAGCGTTGAGGCGCAAACTCGCTGCGATGCCGACTGTAGAAGAAGTAGATCATCAGGCCGACGATCAGCCAGATGAAGAATGCTTCCCACGTCAGCACTTCGAGTCCCATCATCAGCATGATGCAGAAGATGATGCTCAGTACCGGGAAGACCGGTCCCCAAGGAGCGCGGAACGAGCGCGGACGGTTAGGCTCGCGATAGCGGAGAATGAGCACCGCAATCGAAACCAGCACGAACGCGAACAGCGTCCCGATGTTGGAAAGATTCGAAACGGTGCCGATGTCGAGCAGCCCGGCGGGGATGCCGACGACGAATCCGGCAACCCATGTGGCAACGGCCGGCGTGCGGTACCGCGAATGAATCTTGCCGAAGACCTTGGGCAGCAATCCGTCGCGCGACATGGCAAACCAAACGCGCGCCTGGCCCAGCTGAAACACCAGAATCGACGAGATCATGCCCAGCATGGCGCCGACCAGCACGACCAGCTCGACCCAGCGCAAGCTGCTGCCACCCGGTTGGAGCGAGAGGCGCTTGAGGGCATTCACCACCGGCGCGCCGTCGCCCATGATGGAGTTCCACGGCACGATGCCGCTGAGACAAATGGCGACTCCGCCGTAGAGCAGCGTGCAGGCAACAAGCGTGGCGAGGATACCGAAGGGCAGATCGCGCTGCGGCTGCTTGCATTCCTCTGCCGCGGTAGAGACGGAATCGAACCCGATGTAGGTGAAGAAGATGATCGACCCACCGGAGAGCATGCCCGTCCACCCATTCGGCATGAAAGGATGCCAGTACACCGGCTTGATGAAGCTGGCGGCCGCAAAGATAAACGCCAGGATCGCGACGATTTTAACGAGGACGAGAATATTGTTCGTGCGGGCCGACTCGCGAATGCCGCGGACCAGCACCACGGTCAGCACCATAACAACGAGGAACGCTGGAATGTTGAAACCAAAATGCCAGCCGGGTGCGTAGAGGTCCCTGCCTGAAAAATCCTGCAATCCGGTGGGAAGATAGGCCGGTGAAATCCATTTCAGCGCGGGATGGATGCCGAACCACTCAAGCAGCGCCTCGATATGCGCGGCAAAGCCAACGCTGACGCTCATGTTTGAGAAGGCGTATTCAAGAATCAGATCCCAGCCGATAATCCACGCCACCAGCTCGCCGAGCGTGGCGTAGGTATACGTGTATGCCGAGCCGGCGATGGGGATCATCGAGGCGAGTTCTGCGTAGCAGAGGCCGGTAAAAACGCAAACGATGGCAACCAGGACCAGCGATAGTGCGAGTGCCGGTCCCGCGCCCGGCCTGCCCGCCATGGCCGTGTGCGTCAACAGGTAATGAATCAGAGGAGTGTTGCTGACCTCAGGCGTGTCGAATTTCTGTCCCGCCATCGCAGTTCCGATGACGGTGAAGATGCCTGACCCGATCACAGCGCCGATCCCGAGGGCGGTAAGCGACCAGGGGCCGAGCGACTTCTTCAGCGCGTGTTCAGGCTCTTCCGATTCGCGAATCAGCTTATCGATGGACTTGCGGGCAAGCAGTTGGCTTGGCAGGGCTGTTCTCCTCGTCCGTTCCAGGCGGAAGGCGGTTACCGTGAGCTGTAGGAAACCTTAAGCGGAAGTTTACATGATGGAGATTGAACGAACGGACAGGGCTGCGGGTGCAGCGGGACGGTCTGGAATGAAGGAGTTAAAAATCGGGGCCCGGACCGGCATTTGTGCCGGTCCGGATCGACCCGAATCTTGAACGCGTCCGGTTAGCGCTTCGACTGGCCGCGCGCCGCTTTTTTGAGCTTCTTCTTGTTTGACCCGCGCGGTGCAGTGCGCTTGGCCTTCGGTGCAGCCTTCTTGCGGGCAGCGCGTTTTACTTTTTTGCGTTCTAACTTGTCTTCAATCTTCTTGGTATTTGCCAATGACAACCTCTCTTACTGAGTCAAATCAATGTGTCCCGCGGATGCGGGCGATGCGAACTTTATGGTAACAGGGATATCTCTCTAGAGAAAAGTCGGGAGTCCGCTCCTCACGAAGGAGAAAACCCGCAGACAATCGGCATATTCGAGCCGCGCGCCGTGCGAATTAACGCGAGATTCGCGATTTTCCGCGTAGAATCAAACTAAGACGCGATCTGGTATCACCCAGCCTGCTCGGCCTTTGGCCGTTCCCCTTGCTTCAGACGAGCTCCGTACCCCACGCAGCAATCACATGTCGTCGATTCAACAGTCGGCATTTTTCCTCGTGAACGGAGTTATTCATGCGTTCTGACAAGATTCATCGCGCCCTCAAGCAAGGTATGAACCGGTTTGAAATGTGCCAGCTTGTTTCAAAAGGCGTGAGAGCCACGCACAAGACCGGCGGACGGTTCGAGGACACTATCAACAGTGCTTTGGATTTTCTGGGTTCCCACAAATCAGACCGGAAGACGATGCACCCTGCGGCGAACAGTGCGGGGCAAAAGTCCCTGAAACCTGCCGCATAAGCGGACTCAGCTTCGCTATACATACGCATAAAAATGAGAAGGACGGCTGTTATGCCGTCCTTTTTTGATCTCACTTCGAACTCTTCGTCCGGATTTAGACAGGCTGTACGTTCTCAGCTTGCCAGCCCTTGGGGCCCTTGGTCACGTTGAACTGGACCTTCTGGCCTTCCTGAAGCGAACGGAAGCCGTTTGCCTGGATGGCGGTGTGATGGACGAAGACGTCCTCGCCGTTTTCACGGCTCAAAAATCCAAATCCCTTGGCGTCATTAAACCACTTGACTGTGCCTGTTTCCATTGTGTGTTGTTCCTTTGATACTGAATTGCCCGCGAACGCAATGAGGAAGTTTGCAAGTGAGCGGGTAAGCGAAACAGGCAATGACTTCTAGATCGAATTCTACGATTGCTCTAAGTATAACACATCATGCAACCTGACGGGCTTTTTTACGGTCCATAACTGGATACAAACCACTTGCGCGATCTGCTCTGGACCACCGGCCCCATTTGACAGAACTTTGAAACCGTCCTGGACTGCGATGCGGCCCGATTGCGACATAAGCGTAGATTTGAGGGTCGAACCGCTCTATGGTGCACGTATGCTGAATCCCGGAAAAGGCCAATCCGGCAAGTTGAGATCCTATCTGTACCTCTGTTGCGCAGTGATTCTCTTCGTGGTCGGAATCTGGCTCCTTGTCGAGCCCGTCCGGTCACACGGTCAGTCATTGCGAGATAATGTGGTCGCCGGCAGCGGCTTCCGGCGCTGATCGCCCGACCCGGTGATCCGGCAAAGCAGTGGCAAGCGAGACTGAACGTGACTGCAGCAAAACCACAAACCGGCCATTGGGTCGGCCCTGAGGAAGAGCGGCGCACCAGCGCCCTGGGCCGCATCGCGACGAGTTGGTGGGGACTTGCGATCATCGGCGCGGTCGTTTCCACCACCGCTGGAGTCCTGTTTGCGCTGCCCGCCTTTGGAACCAACCGCTGGCACGAAGAACTGCGCATCTACCTCGCCCAGTTCTGGTGCTGGGCTCTTGTCACTCCAGCCATCGTCTGGCTCGATCAGCGGCTCCCCTACGCGGGCAAGGCGCTCGGACGGCGTCTGTCGGCGCATCTCCTGGCAAGCCTGTTCTTCACTGAAATCTACTTCTATCTGTTCACCACCATTCGCGCTCTTTTCGGTGTAACGCCGTGGAGTTCGCTGAGTCCATCCAGAATCTTCAGCCCCGCGGTGATCGGCTGGCAGCTATGGTGCTGGCTCATCTACTGGGTCATTCTCGGCGGGATACAGGCCTACCAGTACTACCAGCGCTATATGAACAGCGAACTGCGACTCGAGCGGCTGGAGCACAGCTACAGCGAGGCGCGGCTCAACGCGCTCCGCATGCAACTCGATCCGCATTTTCTCTTCAACGCGCTGAACACCATCTCCTCGCATGTCGAGCGCGACCCGAAGCTGACCCGCCGCATGATTGAACATCTAGGCGATCTGCTGCGCATGTCCCTCGAGTCCAAAGACAGGCAGGAAGTCCCGCTCGCGGAAGAACTGGCGTTTCTTGAGCATTATCTCGAGATTCAGAAGATTCGTTTCGGCGATCAGCTCCGCGTGGTCATGGATATTGCGCCGGAGGTGAAGTACGCCGCGGTTCCTTCCATGTTCATTCAGCCACTCGTCGAGAATGCGATCCGCCACGGCATCTCCCGTAGAGCCGCAGGCGGAACCCTGGTTGTCCGCGCCAAACCGCTGGGCGACCGGCTCGAAATTCGCGTACTGGATGACGGGGTGGGCCTGCCGCTGGGCTGGACGCTCGAGGGCTCGGAGGGACTGGGCCTGTCGATTACGCGGCAACGCATCGCCGGGCTTCATCCAAATGGAGCAAGCCGCTTCGTGGTGAAAAATCGCGCCGAAGGCGGCACAGAAGTTGAAGTTTCACTGCCTTTGCACTTGGGAGATGTGGCCAATGAACGCGCCTATGCTTGAGCCGATTGATGTCCTTGTGGCCGACGATGAGCTTCCGGCGAGGCAGCGGCTCATGGATTTGCTGCGGCGCGATGACCAGGTCGCATCGGTGACCGAAGCGGCGGACGGCCAGACAGCCGTCGAAATGATTCAGCGCAACAATCCGGACCTGATCTTCCTCGACGTCCAGATGCCGGAACTGGATGGCCTGGCAGTGATCGACGCGATCGGCGCGGCGCAGATGCCGCTCACTGTCTTTGTCACCGCCTACGATCAGCACGCGATCCGCGCCTTTGAAGCCAACGCGCTCGACTATTTGCTGAAGCCTTTCAGCGATGAGCGCTTTGAGGCGACCATGACGCGCGCAAAAGCGCGGCTCGACGAACGCAGCATGAAAGAGTTTGGCCATCGCGTAATGAAGATGGTGAGCGCGGCTCCAGCGTCCCCCGAGCGCAGACTCGATCGGCTGGTGGTGAAGGCCGGCGGTACCACCCGCTTCATTCGCGTCGTCGATATCGACTGGATTGAAGCCGCCGGCGTCTACGTAACCCTGCATGTGGGCGGGAAGGAACTGCTATACCGCGCAGCGCTCAATGATCTAGCCGACAAGCTCGATCCGCGGCGGTTTGTGCGCGTGCATCGCTCGGCCCTGATCAATATCGAGAGCGTCCTGCAACTCGAGCCAATCTCCCACGGAGAGTTTGAAGCGGTGCTGAAGAATGGCTCGCGCACCCGAGTCAGCCGGACCTACCGCGTCCAACTGGAAAAGCGACTCGGACAGCCGCTGTAGAATCGGCCCGGCTTTTAAAGCTTTCCTATCGGCTATTCGATCGCGTCACCGGTCTTTTGAAAGGGCACGACTTTAGTCGTGCCACAAAGACGCAAGAAAGGCCTGGGCTTCAGCCCCCTGAGGGATGTCCTTAGTGAAACTTCCCCATCGGCGGTGACTCTCCCGCAACGACACGAGAGATACAACGACAAGCGAACATCGGCTAGATTACTGAGATGAGTCGAAGTCATGCGCCAGATCAGTCCGGGTCAGGCGAAGATATTGGACTACGGCTATCTTGCTGGGACCGAGCGGAAGCGTCGTGATCGAGATTGCATCGCCAGATTTGATCACGAAAGGACTCAGATCGCCTGGAAGCGCAACAACGGGAATGTCCTTCTTGCGAAGCCCCAGGCCCAACCTCTGGAATTCGTTGGGGGGTTCGTCTATGGGATCGGAAAGAGCGGTGAAGGTGCAACGGATCTGATCCGTGCCCTGGATCGGTTCGACACGCAGATCATATCCGAAGGACTGCATTTAATTCGTCGTACTGGCGGAAATAGTGAAATGTATGTTCCGGTGTGCTCCTATCTGCCCAGGCGTTGGTCAACCTCGGGGTAAACGGAGCTGGTTCTAACATCGAAACGTCAATCACTATGCCATTTGCTCTGGTGCGTATGTTTTCCCCTCGCACGGCACGCGCGGTCGCTGGAACGGCGGAAACTATCTTGTAAAAGGGCGAATCAGCATAGCCCTGAGAATTACCGCAGAGCGGAATTGCGAGTGAGATGATCAGGAGAAAGCGATTGAGCATACCGCCTCCGAGCACTTCATTAGACGCAACAGAATGAAGTTTTCTTTCACCACCCGGAGCATATCAAAAAGTTTCTGGGCGTATTGTGGGCAATTGAGAAGTCACGGCTATGTTTTGCCTGACACCTCCTGCGCCAGGTTTGCAAGCCGTAGCACCAAAAACAAGAGGGACAGCTGTTTGGCCGTCCCTCTTGTTGTTTCGGAATCTTACGGCTCTGATTTAGAGAGCCTGGACGTTCTCAGCCTGCCAGCCCTTGGGTCCCTTGACCACGTTGAACTGAACCTGCTGGCCTTCCTGCAATGAGCGGAAGCCCTGCGACTGAATGGCGGTGTGATGGACGAATACGTCCTCGCCATTCTGGCGGGTGATAAAGCCAAAACCTTTTGCGTCATTGAACCACTTAACTGTGCCTTGTTCCATTTTGAAAATGCTCCTTTAAAGCTTTTACCGCGAACGCAATGTGGAAGTGTTGCGTGTGGAGCGGTAACTCGGAACAGGCAAGAACTTCTACTCGAATTCTGGGATTGCAAAAAGTGTAGCATGGCTGGGGAGATTTGCGTGCCACACCAGGGTAACCGTGTTCTCGTCATCAATCCCGGCTCAACCTCCACCAAGTTCGGTGTTTTCAACGCTGAAGGCGCAGAATGGACGAGTTCGGTGCACCATGGGGATGAGGAAATCAACCAATTTCGCGGCCGCTCCATGCTGGCCCGAACCGGCTATCGCGCCGCGCTGATTGAAAAAGAACTCGCCGCAACAGGCTACGACCCAACCCATTTTGCTGCCGTCGGCGGCCGCGGCGGATTGCTGCCCCCCATGGCATGCGGGACCTACCTGGTCGACGAGGCACTCATCGAAGAACTCCGCCTGGCGCGCCGGGGCGAGCACGCCAGCAACCTCGGAGCCGCGCTTGCCCTTCGCTTTGCGCAAGCCGCCGGGGTAAACGCCTACATCGTCGATCCCGTCACCGTCGATGAGTGGCAGGATTGTGCCCGGATCTCCGGTCTTCCCCAAATCGAACGTTCCTGCGTCGGCCACGCGCTCAACATCAAGGCCGTGGCGCGGCGATTCGCTCGCGAAGCAGGGCGTCAATACAGCGATCTCCGCCTCATCATCGCGCACATGGGCAGCGGCATCACCGTCTCGGCTCATCGCGGCGGCAGAATGATCGACAACAACACTCCGCAAGAAGGTCCGCTCGGACCGGACCGCACAGGATGGCTGCCCGTCCGCGAACTCATCAAGCTATGTTTCAGCGAAAAATTCTCTGAGACCCAACTCGACCGCAAGGTCTTCGGCGAGGGCGGCCTGTTTGCCTACCTTGGGACGCGCGATCTCGAAGAGGTCGAACATCGCATCGACACAGGCGACTCGAAAGCCGCAGCCGTCTATGAGGCCATGATCTACCAGATTGCCAAAGAGACTGGCGCCATGGCCGCCGTGCTCGAGGGCCGCGTGGACGCACTGTTGCTGACCGGCGGCATGGCGCACTCCGAACACCTGGTAAGCAAGCTGCGCAAATACATTGAGTGGATCGCGCCCATCACCGTCTATCCCGGTGAAGATGAACTGCAGGCGCTGGCTGACGGCGTCTTCCGCGTACTCAACGGCGAAGAGCAAGCCCGGCGACTGGAAACGCATTCGCTATCCGCCGTTCACAAAGATGCACTGGTCATCGGGTTGGAGTAGGCCTCCGGTTTCTGCGTTTGATCGGGCTATCGCGAGAGCATGCGCAGGCTGGTTGAGATGGGCAAGCCGATGAGAAACATGTGCACGAGCAAGCCCTGAACCAATCCGCGGTATTGGTATGGCCCCATGGCATGGTAGGCGCTGAGCGGCAGCACAACCAGTTGCATCACAAGGAAGACCGCTATTCCGTAGAACAGGCCGCAGACGACGAAATGGTCTCGCAGGAACTCCAGCTTCTTGCTCGCAAGACAATACACGGCGGCGGCCGAGAAGGCGATGAAGTAGTGAATCGAGAGGCCGAGAATGTACTGGCCGACGGAACGGTGACGTCCGGCTGCGCCGACGATGCCCCCGGCAATTCCGATCGGCATGTAGCGTCCGAAGCTGATGTAGGCAGAGGTCATGTCCAGCAAGCCGGCAACCCCGCCTCCCACCAGGATCGGAAGCGCCAGGGTTCTGCTTTGAGCCGCTGCGGAATTTGAAACAGTGGACATGTAAAGCCTCGGGGAGGGCGGTAGGTTCTTCGTGAGGACATCGTCGATGATCTTGATCAATGCAGCAATGTGTTTGCCACGGGACGGGCGCGTGGGCGGATAGGACGGCTCAATCAGGCTGCAATGCGGATGGGAGTCCCGGCTTCTTATTTCAATTGCCGCGCGAAGAAATCAAGCGTTCGCTTCACGGCGTCGTCGTAGGCTGGCGGCAGGAATCCATGACCCTGGTCGGGATAGATGTGGCTCTCGCAGGTGAAACTCTTCATGCTGCAAAGTTGCATGAGCTGCTGCGCATTCGCGACCGGAATGTTGTCGTCATGCTGGCCATGCAGAATCAGCAAGGGCGGCATGCCCTTCAGTTTGAAAAAGAATTCGTCTGGAAGGCTGCCGTACCACTCGGCCACAGCATCGACGGAAATTGCTTGCGAGCCGGATGCTAGTGCGACAGAGGCTCCAAGCGAGAAGCCCATCAGCGCAATTCTGCGTTTAGCCCACTTCGGATTCTTGCGGCACTCATCAACGAGATTACTAACAGCTTTTTCCCATGCGATGTAATTCTGATCCGATGCGCGAAAGGTGTCGGCCGCGTCGAAATAGTGCAGGAAAAGCACAGTGTAGTTCTTCGTTGCGAGATATTGCGCTAGACCTCGATAGAGCGGAACGCCGGGACCGCCCGCCCCGTGCAGCATGATGACGATCGGACCGGAGGACTCCAGGCCTACGATCTCGTAAGAAACTTGTCGTTCTCCGCTGGTGAAGCGCGCGACCTGAATCGATTCCGCAAGGACCGTAATGGGGAAAAGCAGGATCGCGATCGCCAGCAACAACCGTGAATGAGATTTCCGTTCTTTCTTTGGGAATTTCGGCGGACGCAGCATCGCATGGATTGTACTGCTCGGCCGTCCGAATGGCGGGTGATCTATGGGAGCCGCTGCGCTAAAGCTTCTCGAGATTGGCGAACTTCTCCATCAACTTCTTCAAGCCGTGCCGCGAAAATAAAACGGTGAGCTTCGCCTCATCGCCATCGCCTTCGCGCATCACGATCTGCCCCTCTCCGTATTTGCTATGACGCACGCGCTGGCCTTTCTTAAGGCCCGCCGCTCCAGTTGGTTCTGGAATATCCATCTTCGGACGAGACGAAGCCGGCCTAACGAACGAGCCGGGCTTCACACCCTGTCCGCCAAAGAACCGGGCAATGTTGTCGATCGAATTGCCTTGCCCCGGGCTCTTGCTCTTTGGAGATGAGCTGTGGCCGCCCGGGACCCTTGTCACTTCCTGGCTCTCATCCTCGTAGTTGTAGTGACGGCTGTCGGACTCGCTCGATTGTCCCTGGCGCTGTCTTGCGCCATAGCTGCTTCCACGGCCGTTTCCGTATGCCGGAACAGACCAGGCTGGCGAACGACCTCCAAGATTCTCCACAAGCTGGTTCGGCACTTCCTCAAGGAAGCGCGATGGAACGCTTTGCTCCGGTGCATCGTTGCCGTAGCGGCGGCGATAGTGAGCCCGCGTGAGGATCAGCGTATTCATCGCGCGCGTCATACCCACGTAGCAAAGGCGTCGCTCTTCCTCCAGTTCCTCGGGATTCATCAACGTGCGCGAGTGCGGGAACAACCCTTCTTCAAGCCCTGCGAGAAAAACCAGCGGAAACTCCAAACCCTTGGCCGCATGCAGCGTCATCAGCGTCACGCGCGCGCTGGGATCGAACTGGTCGGTGTCCGACGCGAGTGCTGCGTGATCAAGGAACTCGGCCAGTGTCTCCCCACGCACCTCGGCGTCGTGCGCCGCATTGGCGAGTTCTTTCAGGTTTTCAACCCGGCTCAGAGCCTCCGGCGAAGCTTCGGCTTCGAGGGCCTTGATATACCCGGTACGATCGATGAGGAACCGAATCAGTTCCGGAAGTGTGGCAGGATCGCCCGGCTTGCGGAAGGGGGCTTCTCGCCCTTGCTCCTCGCCCTGCTCAGAGCTGGCCGCGGTATTTACATTCCGTTCCGGACGATCTGGCTTTGAGGTGACCTGCTTCGGCATCTGCAGGAACGGGCGCGCCTTTTTTGCTGCCGATTGATTTTCAGCAAATGGCGAGAAGTGGCTTGCATCAAGCAGCGGAATCTGATTCTCGTTATCGCCGAAGCTGAACTCAGTTGCGGCTTCAAGCGCGTCAGCGACTTCCTGCTTCTCTTCCGCGCTCGGTTCTGTCACGCCAAACGAGAAGTCCGTGTCGGCATCTTCAGCGCCCACATCGACTGAGAGCTTGCCGGCGAAATCCGGATCCATCATGGCCTGCGCATCCAGAATGAGCTGACGGAAAGATTCGAGAGCCATCTGCGCGCGCGTCGGGATAAGCCGCTGCGAGATCGCCGTGCCGAGCGCCTCCCAGGTGGATTGTCCGGTCTCAAGCGCGAGCCGCTCCAGCGTTTCAAGCGTGGTTTTCCCAATGCCGCGAGCAGGCGTGTTGATCACGCGATTCAGCGCCATCGAATCGTGCGGATTGCGCACCAGCCTCAGATAGCTCAACAAATCCTTGACCTCTGCCCGCTCGTAAAAGCTGAACCCGCCCACCATCGTGTACTTGACGCCGTAACGGCGCAGCGCCTCTTCCACCAGCCGCGACTGCGAATTGGTGCGATAGAGAACGGCACAATGAGCTTCATCTCCGGCTTCGACTGACTGACGCAGAAACTTCTGTATGCGATCGGCGATGAACAGCGCTTCATTTTCGCCGTCCGGCGCTTCGTAGTAGCCAATCAGCGAGCCGCCCTGGCGATCGGTCCACAGCTTCTTGCCCTTCCGACGAAGGTTATTCGCGACCACTGCGCCTGCCGCTTCAAGAATGATCTGCGTCGAACGATAGTTCTGCTCCAGCCTCACGATGCGCGCGTTAGGGAAATCTTTTTCGAACTCAAGGATGTTGCGAATGTCGGCGCCCCGCCACGAATAGATGCTCTGGTCTTCGTCGCCGACGGCGCACACGTTTTTGGTTTCGCCGGCCAGCAGCTTCATTAGCTCGTATTGAGGACGGTTGGTGTCCTGATACTCGTCCACAAGGATGTAGCGGTAGCGGCGCTGGTAGTATTCGCGCGTTGCGGCAGAAACCTTCAGCAAGCGGACTGCTTCAAGCAGCAGGTCGTCGAAGTCAAGCGCGTTGTTTTTGCGCAACTCGTCCTTGTAGCCCTTGTAGATATGAGCGATGCGCTCGCTGTCGGGATCCTTCGACCCCAGGTAGTAGTCCTGCGGATCGACCATGTGATTCTTGGCCCACGAAATCCTGCTCAGCACGGTGCGCGGAGTCAGTTGCTTGGTATCAAGCCCCATCCGGCGCATGACCTGCTTCACGATGGCCTGCTGGTCGTTTTCGTCGTAGATAGCAAAGGAGCGAGTAAGGCCCTGACCGTCAACTTTCAAGGCTTCGATATCGCGGCGCAACATGCGCACACAGAGCGAGTGGAAGGTTGCGATCAACGGCTTGGTCAGGGATCCATGCCCCAGCAGGCGCTCCACGCGCTCGCCCATCTCCGCCGATGCCTTGTTGGTAAAGGTAACCGCAAGAATCGAATCCGGCGCGACGCCCTTTTCCTGGATCAGCCACGCAATGCGGCTGGTGATGACGCGGGTTTTCCCCGAACCGGCTCCAGCAAGGATCAGCAGCGGGCCATTGGTGGTTTCAACGGCAGCACGCTGTTCAGGGTTCAGGTTTTCGATGAGCGACGGCACGGCGGGTCCAGGCGGGAAGGCTTCCTACTCCAGTTTACCTGTAGAGAAGGGTCTCCAGCGGTGGCGCCGTGCTTCCGCTGCGACCCGCGTGGAATCTGCGATTTAGGGCGGAGTGCGGGGTTCAAGGCACGCTGCGGTGTGGAGTGGGCGCCGGCGCTATTCTGGATAGACAATGAAATTAAGACGGGTGGCCGTATATTGCGGATCGGCAGGCGGCACCGATCCAGCATTTCTGGATGAAGCAAGGGCTTTGGGAACCGCAATCGCCGAAGCGGGATTGGGCTTGGTTTACGGCGGCGCAAGCGTGGGGCTGATGGGCGCGGTGGCCGATGCGGCACTCACCGGTGGCGCCGAGGTAATCGGCGTGCTGCCGGAGATTCTTTCCGGCAGCGAGATCGCCCATCGCGGCCTGACGCGGCTTGAGATGGTTCCAACGATGCACGAGCGCAAGGCGCGCATGGTAAAGCTGGCAGACGCTTTCCTGATGCTGCCCGGTGGCTACGGAACACTCGACGAAATGATGGAGATCGTGACGTGGAAGCAGCTCCGCCTGCATGACAAGCCCTGCATTTTGATCAATACAGTTGGATATTGGGATGGGCTGCTGGCGTTTCTGGATCGTGCGGTGGAAGCTGGATTTTTGAAAGCGGAGAATCGAGAGTTGCTTGAGGTGGCGCTCACGGCAGAAGACGCTGTTAAGCGAGTCGTTCAGATGTAGTCGCGGTTCGCTGGCACTTCGAACGAGGCGGCCCCGTCGCCCAGGGATGAGGGACGCAGGACACCTCGGTGAAGGGGCGTTCAGAGGGCGCTACGCCGTCCGCTAATCAGGTTGAAGACCAGGACCACCAGGGCTACAACGAGCAGGAGGTGTATCAGGCCGCCGGCGATGTGGAAACTGAAGCCGAGAAGCCACAGGATCAGAACTACAACAAAGACTGTCCAGAGCATGTTTACCTTTCAGGAATGCGGCGGGCGCCCTTCCGTTGAGTGGAGGGACGCCCGCGAATTTAGTATTGATTATTTAGAAGCGACTGCCTGCGCCTTTGCACTGCTTACCGCTGCAAGGAAGGAATGTGCCGATGCGGGCATGGTCACTTCACCCTTGAGTATCCGGGCATTCGAGACATTGTGGCCGTAGATGGCCCGGGTGGAGTCTTCGTCGTGGCGAATCGAAGCGCCTTTGAGAGTAATCCCCGCGAAAGCGCCCCTGGCTCGTGAGTAGGTGAGGATTTCGGCATCCAATTTCCAATCGGTACCAGCAGAAGCATGACGGCCAACCGGTCCGGCTGCCACTGAAGCGTCTGCGCCCAGCTCAAACTTGCTGGAGAGTAGCTGACGCATTCCGCGCTCGTTCTGGATGATCATGACCAGATCCACGCCCTCGACGCCGATCTGCAAGCCCCAGCTGCCGCCTGTTGTAGTAAAGAAGATTGGTGCGCTCCAGCCGGCTGCAGTCCTGCAGGTAGCCACGCCGCGACCATTTTCCGCGCCGAAGATGAAGCCGCCCTTCAGAAGATGGGGAACAACGGCAACACACTTGGCGTGCTCAAGAACTTCTTCAGGAATGCCCTTATCCGGCGCGTCCATGATCTCGTGGAGCACTCTACCGGCATGATCGAGACGGTCATTGGTTGCTTCACGATTGGTGCTCGCCCAGCCGATGCTGGTCATGCTGAGGAGTGCGACGAACGTAATGACTTTCTTCATGCAATACACCTTGTTTTCTACCTTTAGCGGGGCGTTTCGTTCTTCACGCGTATGAAAAGCGCATCCGGTAGTTCCGATACTATTTGGAGTCTCCATGGGGAGTCTGAGCACTAAAGCTCACTTCCAAGAGATACTGGTATTAGCTGATTAGCCCGATTTGAGCATTGCAGCTTTACCGTTCTGTCTGAAGGAAGGGGGCCCTTGTTGGTTCCGTTGAAAGAGATCCCGTTCGATGCCGGCCTCTTCCTCGCACAGGCGGGGCTGGGTCGAAGGATCGTCACGTTTGCTCCCAAGGAGCCGTTCTTCTCACAGGGAGACCCGGCGGATTCAGTCTTCTATCTGCAAAAGGGCAGAGCCAAGGTAACCGTTGTTTCGGCAGCTGGAAAGGAAGCGACCATTCTGATGCTCACCGCCGGCGAGTTTGTCGGGGAGGGCGCTTTGGCGGCGATACCGGGGCTGCGACTATCCACTGCAACTGCGATCACCGCCTGCAGCGCGATGCAGATCAAGCGTAAGGAGATGATTCGTGTTCTCCACGAGGAGCACGGATTCTCCGACCTGTTTGTGCGATTCCTGCTGGCGCGCAGCATTCGCATCCAGGCAGACCTGGTGGATCACCTCTTCAATTCCAGCGAGAAGCGGCTCGCGAGAATCCTGCTGCTGATGGCGGAGTTCGGAAAACCCGGGCATCAGGAGACGCTGATTCCGCACATATCGCAGGAGACATTGGCAGACATGATCGGCACGACGCGCTCCCGGGTGAGCTTCTTCATGAACCGCTTTCGCAAGATGGGCTTCATCGACTACAAGAGCCGCATCCGGGTCCACAAGTCGCTGCTGAATGTGATTTTGCTGGACCCAATCGCGGATGCCTAAGCTTCGCGATGACCAGGTCTGATCGTTTCCAAATGATCTGCTGCTCGCTATTTGCGGCGGGCACGCTCGCGCTGCAGTTCCCGGTATAGCTCGCTTTTCGACTGGCCCGAGCTCGCGTGCCAGCCGCTTAAGAGCTTCCTTTTCGTCGAGGTTCGATTCCGATTGGAGCCGGTCAATTTTGGCGGACAGCGTCTCCCGGGTCTGAAGACCCAGCCCTGAGGCACCCGGTTTTTTTGGGGGCGCTTCGATAAGGAGCACGAATTCGCCGCGAATGCGATCGCGCGCGGCGAGTTGCTGGCGCACATCAGCGGCGGTGCCTCGCAGGAATTCTTCGTGGAGCTTGGTGAGTTCGCGAGCGGCCACTACGCGGAGAGCCGGACCGAAGACGGCCTCGAGATCGGCGAGCGTTTCGGCGATGCGATGAGGAGCCTCGTAGAAGATCAGCGTTTCGGCCGAGTCGCGCGGCTGCGCGGCCAATTCTTCGAGCCGGGTGCGACGGGCGCCGGCTTTTTCCGGCAGGAATCCGAGAAATTGAAACTGTTCAGTCGACAAGCCGGAGGCGATCAGAGCGCTCAGAGCCGCGTTGGCGCCGGGGATGGGGAATACCGTGATGCCGGCGGCGATCGCCGCTTCGACCAGCCAGGAGCCTGGATCGCTGATGCCCGGCATTCCGGCATCGGAGACCACCGCGATGGAACCGCCGTTCTTTAGCGCCGAGATCAGTTCGACCGCACGATCACGCTCGTTGTGCTGATGGAAGCTGACCGTGGGTGTAGCGATGGCGAAGTGATTAAGAAGCTTTTGCGTCTGGCGCGTGTCTTCGCAGGCGATGCGGTCGGCTTGCTTCAGGACTTCAAGAGCACGGAGGGTGATGTCGCCAAGGTTGCCGATGGGCGTGGCAACGAGGTAGAGGCCGGGAGCGAGTTTTTCTGACATTGCTTAAAACATGGTAGTGCCTCGCGGTTCCAGCCGAATTCAAGGCGAAGAATCGTCAAAGGGAAGAGTAGCCCACAATTCGACCGGAACGCTCATCGCAGCCGGCCGAATATAATCGCGGCTTATGGGCGGCTTCTTTCTCGATAGTATTGTTGCCGGGATCGTGCGCAGTGTGCGCAGAGAGAGCCGGCGCAATCAGGCTCTTCGCTGGAGTATTGCAGACGGAAGGTTCACCAGGTTTAGCACTTCCTACGGAACGCCGACCCTCCCACTGGTGGACTATGAGTATCAGGTGAATGGACAGGCTCACGAAGGGTCGGCAACAGGGCTATCCATCAAGGATGATCGAATCAACCAAATCGGAGATGTGATTGATTCCTTTCCTACACTGCGCGTTCGATACGATCCGGCTAATCCAGAAAGAAGCAGACTTTTGAATGAAGACAATCCAAGAATCCCATTCGAGATTGATCATCTAGAGCATTAGAATGGACATCGCTGCGGCGTTACGTTGACGGATCTTCGTCACTTGGCTGAAAGGGTGCACCTACTCGCTCGCGTCTTCAGCTTCGATGCGGCGCTGTTCGGCCAGCAGAGACATGGAACTCATCAGGTTCTGGACGCTGACGATGCCGACGACTTTGCCGCTTTCGGTAACGGGAATGAGCGAGAGGCCCTGCCCGCCGGAGATGCGGCGGATGGTGGTGCCGAGGGTGTCTTCAGGCCTTGCCACCTGGAAAGCACGCGACATGATGGACTGGATATAGCCATTGCCGTCCGCGTGCAGCGCGTCGACAATGCGCTGGCGTGAGACGATGCCGACCAGTTGCGGACCGCGAACGACCGGGAAATCCTCCTGCAGCGAGTGAACGCAGCGGAAGAGCGCGTCGGCCAACGTGTCAGACGGAGACAGTGTCGCAAAGTCGGTAAGCATCACTTCGCGCATATGCACCGTATCGACGACCGATTGGAAGAAGACACCCTGATCCTCGACTTGCGCGCCAATCATGATGAAAAACCCGGCAATGATGAGCCAGTAAGCGTGCAGCGCCATGCCGCAGATCATCACGGCAAGGGCGATTAACTGGCCGATTCCCGAAGCGGCGCGGCCCGCCGGCGCCAATCCGTGCGCGCGGGCAAAATTACCGCGCAACAGCCGACCCAAGTCGAGTGGGTAGGCCGGAAGCAGGTGAAGTGCGCCGAGGCCAGCCTGCATCCACACCATACTGCGCACCAGGTGATCGGACGTGACGAGTGGGCGCGCCAGCAGATGCACGTCCCCGCCGGAACCAATGAAGGCGCCCGCAAGCATGAGTGCCGTGATGCCATTGACCAAGGGCCCGGTAAAAGCCATTGCGAACTGGCCGAACCCCTGGTTTGCGGCTTCCTGGCTTTCGGGATTGGCGTAAGCGAAGAGTCCCCCGATGGGGAGCAAAAGCACGGCGCGGAGCTTCAGATCGAGGTATGCCGCCATCATCAGGCGCGCGGTCTCACGCACGATCACCGCAAATACGCAGATGAAGAAAAGGAGCAGGCCGCGAAGGACCCCGGAAGTGGCGCTGAGGCCAAGACAGACCAGCGCGAGGGCAGGGAAGAAGACGTGCATGCGCATCTCCACGCCCATCCAACGGCCCAGCGGTATGGTCCAGCCACGCATCATTAAATTGTAGTGGCTCAAACCCGGCAATCGTTTCTTATATCCTTGTTCGCGATGCGGGTAATTGCGGGAACGCTGCGGCGAAGGACGCTGGACGCTCCGGCGGGGCTGAAGACCCGGCCGACGAGCGATCGGCTGCGGGAGACTCTGTTTAATATACTTGCGCCGCGAATCGAAGGTGCGCGGTTCCTGGATCTGTATGCGGGTTCAGGCGCGGTGGGAATTGAGGCAGTGAGCCGCGGAGCCGCCAAAGTGGTGCTGGTTGAGCGGGCCGAACCGGCGCTAAAGGTCCTGCGCGAAAATCTGGAGAAGCTGGGGCTGCGCGGTGCAGTGCGAGTGGAGGGGGTAAGCGTCGGGCCGTTCCTCCGTCGTGTCCGCCCGCAGACTGCGCCGCTCCTGTTCGACATCGTATTCCTGGACCCGCCTTACGAGGCGGTCGATGAGTACGCGACAGCGCTGGGCCTCCTGGGCGGGGATGCGGCGGGAATGCTGGCAGAGGAAGCGATAGTGATTGCAGAGCATCGGCGCAAGGAAAAGTTGGAAGACGCGTACGGAGTTCTGCGCAGGACGAGGCTATTGGAGCAGGGAGATGCGGCGCTGAGTTTTTATGGAAGAGCTACGAGTTCGTAGCCTTCAACCAGTTCTTACTTTGAAGATGCAGGACTTTCGTGCGGCGCGAAGAATCGCACGCCAAGCGTAAGATGAGCGGGTTAGACGGAGTCATCGCGTGAAAGACATTTCGAAATGTATTGCAGGGCTGGTCGTGCTTGTGGGATCTGCAGGTATCTGGGCGCAGAGCGCACCGCAGTGGGTGATCGGGCCGTTTGCGCGGCCGGCAACGGGAAATCCGGTGGTGTCGCCGACCACGGCTTCGACGTTCCAAGACCCCATTGCGAAAACGTCCGTGCAATGGGAGGCACTGCACACGTTCAATCCTGCGGCGATCGTGCGCAAGGGCAAGGTGGTCGTGCTCTACCGCGCTGAAGACAACTCAGGCGCCATGGAGATTGGCGGGCACACCTCGCGGCTGGGGTTGGCAGAGAGCGGCGACGGCATCCACTTCAAGCGTATGGGCGAGCCGGTTTTCTATCCGGCAGAGGATGACCAGAAGGCGCGGGAGTGGCCGGGCGGCGTCGAAGATCCGCGAATCGTTGAGCGCGATGATGGCACCTATGTCCTGACCTACACGCAGTGGAACCGCGAAACCTATTCGGTGGGAATTGCAACGTCGCGCGATTTGAAACATTGGACGAAAGAGGGTCCGGCGTTTCTAACAGCATTGGGCGGCAAGTACGCGAACCTGAAATACAAATCGGCCGGAATCGTGACGCAATTGAAAGACGGACGGCTGCTTGCGGCGAAGATCGCAGGCCGCTACTGGATGTACTGGGGCGAGGGGTCCATCAAGCTGGCCACGTCCGATGATGCCATTCACTGGATTCCTGTTGAAGACATGCACGGAAATCTTGTAGACCTGCTGCGTCCGAGGCCGCGGCATTTCGACAGCACGTTCCCCGAAACGGGGCCTCCGCCGGTGCTGACCAGCGCAGGCATCGTCATGCTCTACAACGGCAAGAACGCAGAGGTGGGAGGCGATCCTTCGCTGGGCCCCAACGCATATGCGGCGGGCGAGGCCCTCTTTGAAGCATCGAATCCGGCGCACCTGTTAACGCAGACCGATAAGCCGGTTTTGAAACCGGAATTGCCATATGAGAAGACCGGACAGTACGCGGCGGGAACCACGTTCGCTGAAGGGCTCGTGTTCTTTCACGGCAAATGGTTCTTGTACTACGGGTGCGCGGATTCGCTGGTAGCCGTTGCGATGGCTCCGGCAGAAGCGATGAGCGCGGACACTCTCGAGATGCCTGCAGCGACGGAGAGCCCTGTCGCAACCTCAGTTGCCGCAAATCCGATCGCAATGCCACCGGGCGCCGAAGCAAATGCGCGGGGTTCTATCTGCATAAAGGCGACACCGTAGTCTTCTACGGCGACAGCATCACCGAGCAGAACTACTACAACCAGTGGGTGGAGCTGTACACGGCAACGCGTTTCCCGTGGATGCGGGTGCATTTTTATGGCGCGGGTGTCGGCGGCGATCGCGTAACTGGTGGCGGCGGTGGCCCGATCGATCAGCGCCTGGAGCGCGACGTCTTTTCTGAGAAGCCGACCGTCGTCACCGTGATGCTGGGGATGAATGACGGCGGATATCAGGCAACAACGGACGCGATCGAGCAGACGTACGTGAAGGGCTATCAGCATTTGCTCGATTCAATTCGCGATCACGTGCCAGGTGTGCGGATGACGCTCCTGGGCCCATCGCCGTATGACGATGTAACGCGGCCCGTAGTCTTTCCGGGCGGATACAACGCAGTGATGCAACACTTCGCGGAAGTGGATCAGTCGCTCGCCGACAAAAACGCCGCAGCCTTTGTGAATCTGAACCTGCCCGTGGTAGAGGCGATAAAGAAAGCCGACGCAATGGATCCCAGGTTGGCGGTGCTTCTGCTGCCTGATCGCGTCCATCCCGATCCGCTGGCCCATTGGGTCATGGCAGAGGCCCTGCTGAAAGGTTGGCATGCACCCGCGCTCGTTTCAGACGTAACGGTCGACGCCCACGCGGCCACGGTCACGCAGGCTCGCAATGCGACGTTGAGCCAGGTGGAACAGACTGAAGGTGCATTGAAATGGACTGAATTCGAGAATGCGCTGCCGTTGCCCTTGACGCGCAGCAATGCGACTACGGCGTTGCTTATGGATTTGACCGACATCGAGCAGCAGCTTAACCAGGAGACGCTGCGGGTGACGGGACTGGCGGCGGGGCGGTACACGTTGAGCATTGATGGCGACGTGGTGGACACGTTTGCTCCGGAAGCGCTTGAGAACGGCATTAATCTGGCGAATTATGGAACGCCCATGTTTCACCAGGCGCAGCGGGTCAGCTGGCTTGTGCGCGACCGCGATGAGACGCATTACATTCATCTCCGCATGCGAGTGCGGAACGCGGAGATGGGCGAACAGGCCGGAAAGCCCGACGTCATGCAGGCGTTCGAGAACTCCCTCGAAGACTCGATCTATGAGGCTGCGATGCCCAAGCCGCACGTGTTCCGATTGATTTCAGCTCCGACAGGAATAACCCAGAGCACACGGTAAGGCCACAAGGATACAAACGAGAAACATGAGGAGGCTGTGATCGAACGGATCTCGCTCAAGTCGGTACTGGAGACGAACACTGCGGAGCTGCGAGATGTCGCGACCCATGCGGCAGGCCCGGCCGGTGCGCTTCCGCTGACGGCAGAGATGCTGTTGAAACAGCCGTCGGGAAATCTCTTTGGGCTTAGTCAAAATGCGGGGATGGGCTGGGAGCCTTCGCGGTTGCTCGATCCGGAATTTCTGATTCTCAGCACGCACGGCGGATTGCGCGCCGAAGACGGCCGTCCGATCGCGCTGGGATTTCACACCGGTCATTGGGAAGTCGGACTGCTGGTTGCCGAGGCCGCGCGCGAGTTGAAGGCACTGCATGGGGTACCGTTTGCAGGAGCTTGTACCGATCCATGCGATGGCCGCACCCAGGGCACGACAGGCATGATGGACTCCCTGCCGTTTCGCAACGATGCCGCAATGGTGCTGCGACGCCTGATGCGGTCCTTACCTACAAGCAAGGGAGTGCTGGGTGTTGCGACCTGCGACAAGGGTCTGCCCGCAATGATGATGGCTCTGGCTTCGGCCGGACCGCTTCCCGCCGTGCTGGTGCCCGGTGGAGTGACGCTGCTGCCGGAAGCAGGCGAGGACGCGGGCAAGGTACAGACCATCGGCGCTCGCTTTGCGCAGCAGCAGATCACGCTGGAATACGCTGCAGAAGTAGGATGCCGCACCTGCGCATCACCAGGGGGAGGCTGCCAATTTCTGGGTACGGCCGCAACCGCACAAGTTGTTGGCGAGGCACTGGGATTGTCGTTGCCGCATACGGCTCTGGCGCCTTCCGGTCAGCCCATCTGGCTCGATGCGGCAAAACGTTCAGCACGTGCAATCATTCGGTTGCACGAATTGAAACTGGGTGTGCGCAATGTGTTGACAGATGGGGCTGTACGCAACGCGATGGTGCTGCATGCGGCCTTCGGCGGATCTACAAATCTGCTGCTGCATCTCCCGGCAATTGCGTTTTCGGCGGGCTTGCAACGGCCAACCCGTGCAGACTGGGAGCAGGTGAATCGAGAAGTGCCGCGGCTTGTAGACGCGCTGCCCAATGGGCCACGTGGATTTGCGACCGTGCAGGTATTCCTTGCCGGCGGCGTGCCCGAGGTGATGCTGGCATTGCGTTCGGCAGGTCTTTTGGATACGAGCGTGAAGACCGTCAGCGGCGACACGCTCGATGCCAGCCTCGACTGGTGGCGCGATAGCGACCGGCGGCGAACGCTGCGCAGCAAATTGAAGGACCTCGACGGCATCGATGCCGAAGAGGTAATCATGACACCCGAGCGGGCGCGCGCGCGGGGCCTGACGGCGACTGTCTGCTTCCCCATCGGAAATCTTGCCCCTGAGGGGGCAGTCATTAAGAGCACCGCCATCGATCCTTCGTTGATCGGCGAAGACAACATATATTGCCATCGCGGCCCCGCTCGCGTGTTCACAACAGAAGCAGCTGCGATTGCGGCGATCAAAGCGGGCCTGATCGGCCACGGCGACGTGATTGTGCTGATCTGCAGCGGCCCAAGGGGCGCGGGAATGCAGGAGACTTACCAGGTAACATCCGCATTGAAGCAACTGCCGCATTGCAAGCACGTGGCCGTGCTGACCGATGCGCGGTTCAGCGGCGTTTCAACGGGCGCCTGCATCGGGCATATCTCGCCGGAGGCGCTCGCGGGTGGTCCAATCGGCAAGGTCGAGGATGGCGACCTAATCGAGATCACGATCGATCGGGGAAAGCTCACGGGATCGGTCAACTTGGTCGGCAATCAATCTGGCGTGTTCAGCGCAGAGGAAGGCGCGCGCACTCTGGCGGCCAGAAAGCCGCGACCAGACCTGAAACCTCATCCCGACCTCCCCGACGACACGCGCCTTTGGGCGGCATTGGTCGACGCAAGCGGTGGCGTGTGGGGCGGATGCGTGTACGACACCGACAAGATTGTGGCTGCATTGGATAAGCGCAACTGAACGGTTGCGCATTGAGGGAGAAAGGATTGGTGCTAACGGAATGAATCGGCGGAATTTTCTGAGCGGGCTTACGATGGCGGGCGCCATTGCCGGTTCCACGGCGGCCTCGGGACCAATCGCCGCTGCTGTCCAATGTCCCCCGAATAGCGATGGGCTTCGCCCGCTGAAGATTGACGCAGTTGAACTGTTGGAACTCCATGGCCACTACACCGAAGAGGCGGGCGTTGACCATCAACCGCAAGTCAATCCGCTCGACGTGTATGACGCGCTCAGGTCCGCCCCGTACCGGGACAAACCCGATGGAACCCGCGAGGTGCAGTACGAGGCAATCTACATCCGGATCCGCACGTCGGCGGGATTGGAAGGATTGTACGGGCCGATTGAGCGCGAGCCGGCAACCATCGTGCTCGAAGATCTCCAGCATTTCCTAATAGGTAAGGACGCGTTGGCAGGCGAGGTCGTGTGGGACCAGATGTACCGGTCAAATCGGCAATCGAGGGCTGGCATCTTCCTCATGGCCGTAAGCGCAGTGGATAACGCGCTGTGGGATCTGCGCGGCAAATTCTACGGCGTACCGGTGTGGCGGCTCCTCGGAGGCCCGTCGCGCGAAAAAGTAGAGATGTATGCAAGCGCGTTGGGCTTCTCGCTGGAACTGGACTCAGTGCAAAAGCGTGCCACGGAATTGAAGAACCAGGGATTTCGCTATCAGAAATGGTTCATGGGCTACGGGCCCGGCTCCGGGCCGGAGGGCATGCGCAAGAATATCGAACTCGTAAAAACGCTCCGCGAAACCCTGGGCGAGGACTACGAAATCATGTTCGACGCCTACAGCGGATGGGACCAGAATTACGCGCTCGAATGGGCCCGTCAGGTCGAGCAGTACCGGCCGTACTGGATGGAGGAAGTCACTCATCCCGAGAAGATCGAGAGCTTCGCGGCCATCCGGCGTGGGACGTCGGTGCCGCTGGCTTCGGGCGAGCACTTCTATGGTCGCTGGGAAGTTGAGCGCTATTTGCAGGCCGACACCGTGTCAGTGGCACAGGCCGATCCAGAGTGGTGTGGTGGCACAAGCGAGCTGGTGAAAATCGGCACCGTCGCGTCGCTGCACGATGTGCGCGTGATTCCGCATGGTCACAGCCTGCGTGCGGCGGTGCACGTGATCCTGAGCCAGTCGCCAATGACATTTCCGCTAGGCGAATATCTCGTGACGAAGATGCGGCATTATCACCACTTCGAGAAGAATCCGCCAGTAGTGGAGCAGGCCCACATCGCGCAACCCACGGGGCCGGGGTTCAATATTCAACTCGATGAAGCAAAGATCGATTCACAAAAGCTGCTAAGCGTCTCCTGATGCCGCCGATTTTCTCCCCCCCCCGCTTGCGAATATCTAGCTCTTCAAAACCGGAAAAGCCGTGATGCGCAACTTTGCGGTTGCATAAGGAATCAGCGTGATCTCCTCTTCCACCTCGTTGCTGGCGACAGGGCTTTGCGGCACTGAATTGGCGACGCCATCCTCCGCCCGCCATGCCGGAAGTTTGCGCGCCTTGACCCGAAGCTGCACAGGAGCGGTTTTGCGCGAGAAGGGAACCGCACCAACTTCGGATTCGGAGACGGCGATGCCGCTTGCCGTGCCACCGTGGTCCAGCTGCACAGCATAGCTCCACGGCGTAGACGGATAAACCTGCCAGTCGGCCGTCATTCCGCGCTCGCGCAGCTTCACCCAGCTTTCGCCGATGCCATATGAAAACACCAAAGGCCCGCGCTCAATCGCGACGGAGTCGTTGAACCAGCGTGAGACGCGTGGTTGCATGGGAAACGTAATTTCGACTCGGTCGCCGGATTTCCAAATGCGTTTGATGCGCGCGAACGAACCCGGCTGCGGCTCCGGTGCCTCTTTGCCGTTAACGGCCATCGTGGCGCCCGCTGCCCATGCCGGGATGCGCAATTGGAGAGGGAATTCAAGCGGCGTTGCAGGGCTAACAGTGAATAGCACTTTGCCGCGAAACGGATACTCGGTTTCCTCGAGGATGTGAACGGAAGTTCCACGCAACGTGGTGCGAAGCTCGCACGGAGCATAGGCCGCCGCAACGATTCCGTCATTCGCATCCGAGTCCTGTTCGCCGGTGAGCATAAACAAACTACCTGCAAACTTTGGCCAACCCTGGTGATAGTTCGCAGTGCAGCAGCCGAAGTTAGGCTCGAGGCCGAATAGATTCGATTCCGGCCCGTCACTGACCCACGGCTTGTGGTGCAGACTGCACTCCACCTGGTTCGGCTCCTGGTTGTATTGGTGCGCCCACATGTCGTCTGTGAGGGTGCCGGGCAGTGCGTTGTAGGCCAGCTTTTCGAGCCGGTCGCCAAACGCCGGGTCGCCCGTAATCGCAAGCGCCCGCTCCAGCGAAAACATGTATTCGACGACAGTGCACAACTCCGAACCCTGCGAAGGATCGCGGCCCGAGAGATGCTCATCGCAAGAGAACATGCCGTTAGGCAGGCCGTGGTACCTGTCGAGTTCACCGATCATCTGCGCGGCGGCTTTGCGGTCAGTATCTGAGCCAGACACGAGCGACCAAACAGGGCCAGTCTTCACCGCTTGTCCATTGTTCACGCCATGCGTCGCGAGCGCGAGATCCTTCAGCCCTCCTCCTTCATTGAGCTTGATGAATTCAGCGGTGATCTTCTCCTTGTACCGGAAGTTTGCATAATGCGCCGTCCAGTCGTATCCCTGCTGATGCAGAAGCCTTGCGAGGTCGAGCAGATATGGCTGCGCCGGTGCGGTTATAGAGCCAGATCACGCTAAGCAACTCATCCTGCCATCGGAACTTCCCCCAGTCCCGCAGCGGACGTTTGGGCAATTCGGCGAGCTGATAGCGGAAGTAGCGGTCCATGAGCGGAACAACACGCGGATCGCCCGTGAACTCCTGGTATTGCGTGAGTGCTTTCAGCGCGACGATGCGTGGCCACCAATCGTCGTTCGATGCCGGGCCAATCATGCCGTTGGCAGCCTGGTGCGTGAGGATCCAGTCGATGTACTTCTGTGCCTTTGCTTTCAGTCGCGCGTCATCCAGCAACCACGCAAGAGGAATGAGCCCGTCGAGGTAATACGGTCCGCGCTCCCACGATTCACCGGTTCCACCAAGCCATCCGCTGTTTTGACCGACGTCGGGCCATGTTTCGTCCAGATGACCTGTGAGGCCATTCGCCTGGATCTCAAGCTGACGGCGCAGCCATCCGGTGGGCCGGATATGCGTGAGAGGCAATGGATAGAAAGCGCTTGGCGCGAGTGGCGCACGGTTTTTGACGACGTCGTGGCCCGAGACAGAAGTGGAAGCAAGGAGAGCCGGCGAGGGCAGCGCGCAGGCAAGACCAGCGAGGCTGGACTGCTGAAGGAATCGACGGCGAGTGGTGCGAGATCGTTGCGACATGGGCACCTGATTGCGACCGTCAACAGGGTAATTGACGGCCGGAGGCGATAGAGTACTTGACATGAAAAATCCTCGGGTTCTTGTTGTCCTGTTTTTCTGTCTGACGATGGCGATCGCGGTTCCTGCGCTTTGGTCGCAGAGTTCAGACGGTGATGCGAAGAGTGGTTCGTCGCCACAACTGGTGATCATCGATACCGATATAGGCGATGACATTGACGATGCTTTTGCACTTGCGTTGGCCTTGAAGAGTCCCGAGTTGAAGATCCTGGGCGTGACAACGACATTCGGCAATACGGAGATGCGCGCGCGGCTCCTCGATCGCTATCTGCAGGCGGTGGGACGGAGCGACATTCCCGTGTTCGCCGGTCCCCTTTCTAAAACAGACAACGTGATGACGCAGGCGGCCTACGCGAAACAGGTTCCAGAAAAGAAGCATGGAGACGGAGCTGAGTTTATTTTGCGCGCGGCGCGCCAGCATCCGGGCCAGATCACGCTGATCGCCATCGGGCCACTGTTCACCGTGCAGGCTGCAATCGAACGTGACCCCGCCGCATTCAAAAAGCTGAAGCGCGTCGTGATCATGGGCGGGAGTGTTGAGCGTGGTTATGGCATGGACGCGCAGGGCAAGCCAAAGCCGCCCGAACCCGAGTGGAATATTCTTTGTGACCCAGCCGGAGCGAAAGCTCTGCTGGCGTCCGGGGTGCCGGTCTTCATGATGCCGCTCGATTCGACCCAGGTCCCACTCGATGCCGCGAAACGGGACGCAATATTCGCACACGGTTCCCCGCTTACAGACCAGTTGACACTGCTCTATCACCAGTGGCTGGGCGGAACTCCGAACCACAGCCCGACACCCACGCTGTTCGACCCCGTCGCCGTAACCTATACATTCCGTCCCGACCTCTGTCCGGCCAAGCCCATGCACATTGATGTCAACGACAAGGGCCTCACCAGCGAGGGACCGGGAACGCCCAATGCGCAGGTGTGTCTTCAGTCCGACGAAAAGGGCTTTCTGGATCTGCTGATGAAACGGGTGCCCATCCAATAAGGAGGCACGCAAAAGGGCAATTTCTAAATGCCAGAGGCTGAATCCACAGGAATTTACCCGAAATCCACTGATATGTGCCGGTTGTCACATGCAAGTCCATTGACAGGGCGTGAAAGTAAGAGAAAAATGGCGGGTCGTTGGGAATCTGACCCTACCCATGCATGTAGGGAGAGAGTGAGAAAAGGATGCTGAATTGGAAGACTTTAAGTGTGGTGTTTCTGGGAATCTCGGGATTCATTGTCGCGGGTTGCAAGTCGGCGCCCGATCTGACGCCGGGGCAGGCGTTGACAATGGTGCAGGCAAAGTATGACCAGACCCCTCCGGTGGGCGTTAACATCCTCGTCAATGATCCTGGAATGCTCCGTGGCGCCAAAGAGAAACTTTGGGATCGGACGAAGATCTATCCAAACAAAATCTGGGCCGATTTCAAGCTGACGCCCGAAGGAAAGAAGGTTGTTGTTCTGCCCGGCGGCGGCGATGTGATTGAATGGCGTCCGGCCAGTCTGGATGACAGCAACTACACCATCGTGGTGACGACGGTTGCGGCTAATCATTTGAAAGCCAAAGACATGGGCGATCTTCAGGACGAGATGGGCACCTCCAAAGTAGGGAAGTTTACCGAAAGCGTAAATCTAACCGGCGTTCCGCAAACGCTGCAGGATATCGCTCACAATCCCGGCAACCGGCTGAGTTCGAAGAAAGAAGCGGATTTTTCACTCGAAAATGGTGCATGGGTGCTGAAAGCGATCCGGTAAAGGATTAAATTGCACCGGGGATGGGTTCGAATTCGTTGACCCCATCCCGGTTTCTTGTTATCTTTAAAAGGTTCCGCAAGAACGTGCCTCTCCGTGTGTGCTAACGGTTGGTGCGTAACGGGGGATCCCCGGTCAGCAAGTTTGGCCAGGATCTGCACCCGAGGCCGCAGGCAGGAAAGACGGCCATGTCCTGAAATAGCTCTCCTCTTGCGAAGGGCTGGGACGCATCGCTCACCCGGGTGAAGGAAAGACGGGAAAGCGATAGATCGCATCGGTGCTCGCGCGTTTCTCCACCTTGGAGGGCTATGCGAGCCGGAACCGGCGAAACGGAGTTGGCTTTTCCCGTTTAAAAGCGGAAAAACGACCGGCCACCGTCTCGGTTCTCGTCTGGAAGTGGAACGAAGGCAGACGCGAAGCAGGAACCTGGGCTTTCGTGCGTGTGTGCATCGATAAGGTGCGCTTTACGGCATGAGAAGCCAAGAAGGCTTGCGCGCGGCTGAATGCAGGTTGGGTTTAAAGGTTTTTGGGGTAAGGAGTTTCAGTTTGCCGACATTTAATCAATTGGTTCGCAAGGGGCGCACGGCCCCCCGCTACAAGACGGCATCTCCTGCACTGCAGGCGTCGCCGCAGCGTCGCGGTGTTTGCACCCGCGTGTACACACAAACCCCCAAGAAGCCGAACTCGGCGCTGCGCAAGGTAGCTCGCGTGCGGTTGACGAACGGGATCGAGGTCACCACCTATATTCCCGGCATCGGCCACAACCTGCAGGAGCACTCAATTGTGCTCATCCGCGGCGGCCGTGTGAAGGATCTTCCCGGAGTCCGCTATCACGTAGTTCGCGGCACGCTGGATTCCGTGGGCGTTGCCAACCGGAAGCAGAGTCGCTCGAAGTATGGCGCGAAGCGTGCCAAGGGTGGCGCAGCGGCAGGCAAGAAGTAGTTATTGCGGTGCCCGGGCGGAGTGATGGAACCGGGACTGGGGCAGCACAACGGCGCTTAGGCGCGAAGGATTCTGAGAGACTATGCCGAGAAAAGGGCACATTGCGAAGCGGGAAGTAGCGCCGGATCCGGTTTACGGGTCCACACTGGTCACCAAGTTTGTGAACTCGATGATGTGGGGCGGCAAGAAGTCGACGGCCCAGGGAATCTTCTATCAATCGATGAAGAACCTTGAAGAGAAGGGCGGCGGCGACGACGCACTGAAGCTCTTCAAGAAGGCGGTCGAGAATTGCAAGCCGCTGCTCGAGGTCAAGACTCGCCGTGTGGGTGGCGCGAACTACCAGGTTCCGATCGAAGTGAATGCAGATCGGCGCACCTCGCTGGCAATTCGCTGGCTCATCACCTACGGGCGCGCCCGCGGTGAGAAGGGCATGATCGACAAGTTGAGTAATGAGTTGCTCGACGCGGCCAATGGTCGTGGCGCGGCGATGAAGAAGAAGGAAGACGTGCACCGCATGGCTGAGGCCAACAAGGCCTTCGCGCACTACCGCTGGTAATCGTCGGACTGAAAGTTTTAGCCGGCATGGAAGATGGTCCGGCGCGAAGGCCCTGAACGGAATGGGCCTTCGAACTGAAAGAAACGGCGGGACTCGAGTCCCGCAAGGATAAAGAAAAACCGTGGCTCGCACCATACCTCTAAGTCGTTGCCGGAACATCGGAATCATGGCGCACATCGACGCCGGTAAGACGACTGCGACAGAACGCATCCTCTTCTATACGGGCATCACGCACCGCATCGGCGAAGTGCATGAAGGCACCGCGACCATGGATTACATGGAGCAGGAGCAGGAGCGCGGCATCACCATCACGTCCGCTGCAACGACGTGCATGTGGAAAGACATCCGCATCAACATCATTGATACGCCCGGCCACGTGGACTTCACCGCCGAGGTGGAGCGTTCGCTGCGTGTTCTCGACGGCGCGGTTGCGGTGTTTGACTCTGTCAGCGGCGTGCAGCCTCAGACCGAAACGGTTTGGCGGCAGGGCGACAAGTACAAGGTTCCGCGTATCTGCTTTGTGAACAAGATGGACAAGAACGGTGCCGATTTCGAGCACGTTCTGGACACGATTCGCAAGCGGCTTGGCGCGCGTCCCGTAGCGCTGCAGATTCCAATTGGCGCAGAATCGCATTTCAAGGGCGTAGTTGATCTCATCGAGATGAAGGCCATCGTATGGCACGACGAGACGATGGGCGCGCAGTATTCCGAAGAGCCGATTCCTGCCGATCTGCAGAAGAAGGCCGAGGCTTTCCGTCTTCAGTTGATCGAAGTGATCGCCGAGACCGACGATGTGCTTCTCGAGAAATTCCTCGAAGGCGAAACGCCGACCATTGAAGAGCTGAAGAAGGGCATTCGCCAGGCGACCATCGATCTGAAGGTCTTCCCAGTCATTTGCGGAAGCGCATTCAAGAACAAGGGTGTACAGACGCTGCTTGACGCGGTCGTCGATTATCTGCCGAGCCCGCTTGATAAGCCTCCGGTGGAAGGCATCGATCCGCATAACTTGGCACACACCGTCATCCGCAAGGCGGATGATAATGAGCCTCTGTCGGCGCTGGTGTTCAAGCTGATCAATGACCCATTCGGCAAGCTTTCGTTTATCCGTATCTACTCCGGCTCGCTTAAGACGGGCGATACGGTTCTAAATCCGCGCACTGGCAAGACGGACCGCGTCGGCCGCCTGGTGAAGATGCACGCCAACAAGCGTGAGGACATCACCGAAATCTACGCGGGCGATATCTGCGCGTGCGTTGGCCTGAAGGAATTGAAGACGGGCGATACGCTTAGCTCGCCGCAGCATCCGATTGCGCTGGGCGCCATCACTTTCCCTGAGCCGGTAATCTCGGTGGCTATCGAACCGAAGACCAAGGCCGACCAGGAAAAGATGGGCATCGCATTGTCGCGGCTGGCCGACGAAGATCCCACCTTCAAGGTGCGGACCGACGAAGATTCGGGCCAGACGATCATCAGCGGCATGGGTGAACTGCACCTTGAGATTCTTGTCGACCGCATGAAGCGCGAGCACAAGGTTGAAGCCAATGTTGGCGAGCCCAAGGTCGCATTCCGCGAAACGATTCGCAAATCGGCTGAGGCGGAAGGCAAGTACATTCGCCAGACCGGTGGGTCAGGCAACTACGGGCATTGCAAGCTGCGCGTGGAGCCGAACGAGCCGGGCAAGGGTTACGAGTTCATCAACGACATCAAGGGCGGCGTCGTTCCGAAGGAATACATCAAGCCTATCGATCAGGGCGTTCAGGGTGCGTTGGAGCTGGGCATCCTGGCCGGCTTCCCGATCGTGGACGTAAAAGTACACCTCTACGACGGCAGCTACCACGAAGTCGATTCGAACGAAATGGCATTCAAATTCGCCGGTTCGATCGCCTTCAAGGAAGCTGCACGCAAGGCGCATCCGGTGCTGTTGGAGCCGGTGATGGCCGTCGAAGTCACAGTGCCCGAGGAGTTCATGGGCGTGATTATCGGCGACATCAACTCACGTCGCGGGCGGATTGAAGGCATGGAGCACGCGGCAGGATCGCAGGTCATCAAGGCGATCGTTCCGCTGAAGGAAATGTTCGGCTACGTGAACGAGATTCGTTCCTCGACACAAGGCCGTGCGTCGTATTCAATGCAGTTCGCGCGCTACGAAGAGGCGCCGCGCATGATCGCCGATGAAATTATCGGTCGTGCGCAAGGTAAGTAATGCAAGTTATCAGTTGCCAGTTTTCAGTTGTCAGTCGGGTCGAATACGAGATGAGCTGAAAACTGAGAACTGTGAACTGAGAACTGTGTCAGGTTTTGGGGCTGGAGCCGGAATGCCGGCGCCCTGTTGGTAATGGCAGTAGCAGCTTTGAGGGGAAGAGAAAAATGGCGAAGGAAAAATTTGATCGTTCAAAGCCGCATGTGAACGTGGGCACGATTGGTCACATTGATCACGGCAAGACGACGTTGACGGCGGCAATCACCAAGGTATTGCAGAAGCACAACCCGAAGAACACGTTCCGTTCGTTTGACTCGATTGACAACGCCCCGGAAGAGCGGGAGCGCGGCATCACGATCGCGACGGCGCACGTGGAGTACGAGACCCCGAACCGGCACTATGCGCACGTGGACTGCCCCGGTCACGCCGACTACATCAAGAACATGATCACCGGCGCGGCACAGATGGACGGCGCGATCCTGGTAGTTGCAGCGACCGACGGCCCCATGCCCCAGACCAAGGAGCACGTTCTCTTGGCTCGCCAGGTTGGCGTTCCCTGCATCGTGGTGTTCCTGAACAAGTGCGACGCGGTCGAAGACGAAGAGCTGACGGACCTGGTTGAGATGGAAGTTCGCGAGCTGCTTTCGAAGTACCAGTTCCCGGGCGACGATGTTCCGGTGATCCGTGGATCGGCTCTCGGCGCCCTGAACGGCGAAGCCAAGTGGGAAGCCAAGATCGACGAGCTGATGGATGCGGTCGACAAGTACGTTCCGCAGCCGGAGCGCGCCGTAAGCCTTCCGTTCCTGATGCCGATCGAAGACATCTTCTCGATCTCCGGCCGCGGCACGGTAGTCACGGGCCGCATCGAGCGCGGCAAGGTGAAGGTGGGCGAGGACGTCGAGATCGTCGGCTTCCGCGAGACCCGCAAGTCGGTTTGCACGGGCGTTGAAATGTTCAAGAAGCAGCTGGACGAAGGCCTGGCGGGCGATAACGCCGGCATCCTGCTGCGCGGTATTCCTAAAGAGGATGTGGAGCGCGGCATGGTTCTGGCCAAGCCGGGATCGATCACGCCTCACACCAAGTTCAAGGGCACCGTGTACGTGCTGAGCAAGGAAGAAGGCGGCCGTCATACTCCGTTCTTCAAGGGCTATCGTCCGCAGTTCTACTTCCGTACGACGGATGTGACGGGAGTAGCGGAATTGCCTGAAGGCACGGAGATGGTGATGCCGGGCGACAACGTGGAGCTGGTGATCGAACTCATTACACCGGTAGCCATGGAAAAGGGTCTGCGGTTTGCCATCCGCGAAGGCGGACGCACCGTAGGCGCAGGCGCGATCAGCGAGATCATTAAGTAAGTTGTCAGTCGTCAGTTTTAGTTGTCAGTGATCAGTGAATGTGGCGAAGACGCCGGCAGTAAATCTGAGAACTGACAACTTAAAACTGTCAACTGCGACCCGAAGGGGAGCAAATGGTAGGTCAAAGGATTCGAATTCGGTTGAAGGCATACGACTATCGCGTGCTGGATACCTCGACCGGCGAGATTGTGGAGACGGCCAAGCGTACCGGAGCGACGGTAGCGGGTCCGATTCCATTGCCGACGATCAAGAACAAGTACTGCGTGCTGCGTTCGCCGCACGTCGACAAGAAGTCGCGCGAGGCGTTCGAGATTCGTACGCACAAGCGGCTGATCGACATTCTTGAGCCGACGCAACAGACGGTGGACGCACTGATGAAGCTCGATCTCCCGGCAGGTGTGGACGTCGAGATCAAGGCGTTTGAGAAGTAAGGCACCTGCGGTTCGGCCGACTGCGCCTTGCGGCGCAAAAGGCTGACAGCAGCAAGAAGTTAAGGACATTCACAGCCCGCGCAGGGCTCCGGCAGTGCAGAGTCGAAGTGCTCTGCATGATGAGGTGAGGAAGATATGGCAGTCACAGGGATTCTGGGAAAAAAGATCGGCATGACGCAGGTCTTCGACGAAAAGGGCGATGTGCACCCGATTACGGTTCTGCAGGCCGGCCCTTGCGTGATTACGCAGTTGAAGACGCTGGCCAAGGACGGCTATGACGCCGCGCAGATTGGCCTGGTGGAGTTCATCAAGACGAAGAACGTGACCAAGCCGCAGGCTGGCCACTTCGCGAAGACAGAAGCACCTCCGGTCAAGGTCATCAAGGAAGTTGACGTGGAAGCCTCTGCCGACGGCGAAGTCGAAACCAAGGCTGGCGACCGCGTGCTGGTGGATATCTTCCAGGATGCGAAGTTTGTAGACGTGATCGGAACTTCGAAGGGCCGCGGATTTGCTGGCGTCGTTCGCCGGCACAAGTTTGGCGGCGGACCGAAGTCGCACGGACACATGTTCCAGGTGCAGGGTTCGATCGGTGCATCCAGCTTTCCGTCGCGCGTGTTTCCGGGCAGAGAATGCCGGGGCACATGGGCGCGGCGCAGATCACGGTTCGCAACCTCCGCATTCGCGGCATCGATCTGGAAGAGAATTTGCTGATGGTCGAAGGCGCGGTTCCAGGATCGCGTGAAGGATACGTGCTGATTTCGAAGGCCAAGACTCCCCCGCGCGAGCGTCGTGGATTCGCCGGTTCGACCACGGTCGATCCGTTGAAGGCTTCGAAGAAGGCAACCGCAAAGCGCAAGTAAGCCAGCTGCGGCGGTGCCAAACGCGCCTTCGGGCGCACGAGATGGAGAGCCGGTAGAAAGATGCCGGCGGAAGAGATTCAGAGCCGGATCGAAGTCCGGCGGAAGAAGAAGACGATGGCAAACGTAGATGTGGTAAATCTGAACGGCGAAAAGGTGGGCTCGCTCGAACTGGCCGATGCAGTGTACGGCCAGGTGAACGAAGCTCTGCTGTGGGAAGCGGTGAAGCACTATCGCGCTTCTCTGCGCCAGGGTACGCACAAGACCAAGAGCCGCACTGAAGTCGCCGGTTCCGGCAAGAAGCTGTGGAAGCAGAAGGGCACCGGCCGCGCTCGTATCGGTTCAGTCCGCTCGCCTCTCTGGCGGCATGGCTACACCGTGCACGGACCTCAGCCGCGCAGCTACGACTATGCATTTCCGCGCAAAAAGTTGCAGGGCGCGTTGCGTTCGGCGCTGGCTTCAAAGCTGGCCGATGGCAAGCTCACTGTGGTCGACACGCTGGAACTCAAAGAGGGCAAGACCAAGCTCTATCGACAGGCGCTGGACAAGCTGGACGTCACACGCACGGCACTGATTGTCGAAAACGGCAAGACGCTTTCACAGGCATTGATGCTGGGTGCGCGCAATCTCAAGGGCGTCGAACTGGTCCTCAACAACGAAGTGCATCCCTACGATCTGCTGCGATACGAGCGGGCAATCTTCTCGAAGGCCGCGATCGAGCAGTTGACGGAATCGCTCGTGAAGAGCGTTTCG
This sequence comes from uncultured Acidobacteriaceae bacterium, assembly GCA_963738035.1. GTDB lineage: Bacteria > Acidobacteriota > Terriglobia > Terriglobales > Acidobacteriaceae > Telmatobacter. Next base: position 999,817 of record CAVTVB010000008.1, on the reverse strand, counting down.
AAGCGCAATGCTGCGCAGACGGAGGCCGCGTAATGCCGACTCTTTATACAGTGATTCGCCGACCCCTGATTACAGAAAAGGGCCTGAGCGTAAAGGAAACCGAGGGCACGCTGGTGTTTGACGTAGCTCCGGATGCTTCCAAGATCGAAGTGAAGCAGGCGGTCGAGGCCCTCTTCAAGGTGAAGGTAGCCACGGTGCGGACTGCGAATGTGCCGGGCAAAGAACGCCGCCGCGGAAAGTTCGCCGGATTTCGACCGGATTGGAAGAAGGCTTACGTTCGGCTGAAGGCCGGCGAGAAGCTGCCGGAGTACGTGAGCAACCTGTAACGAAGAGTTCGCAGTTCGCGGTTCAAGTTCGCGGTTCGAAGCGAATCTGAGCTGCAACAAAACTGAGAACTACGGAACTTAGAACTGTGAACTGGTAGGAAAAAACGATGGCTATCAAGACATACAGACCGATCACGCCGACGTTGCGCTTTCAGACCTCGCTGGTCAATGACGACCTGACGACGGACAAGCCGCACAAGCCGCTCCTGGCAGTCCGCAAGCGTACAGGTGGACGGCGTAATACGGGCGATCTGACGATTCGCCACCATGGCGGCGGACACAAGCAGAAGATCCGCCTCATCGACTTCAAGCGCGACAAGTTCGGCGTGCCCGGCAAAGTTGCCACCATTGAGTACGATCCAAACCGCTCTGCGCGCATCGCACTGGTGCACTACGCAGATGGCGAGAAGCGGTACATCTTGCAGCCGGTAGGGTTGAAGGTTGGGGCGACGGTAAGTTCCGGTCCCGAGGCCGACATCCTGATAGGCAACGCGTTGCCGCTCAAGAATATTCCTGCCGGCACCACGGTGCATGCTATCGAACTGCGGCCTGGCAAGGGCGCGCAGATGGCCCGTTCGGCCGGTGCGCAGGCGCAGTTGGTGGCCAAGGAAGGCGCTTACGCGCTTCTGAAGCTGCCTTCCGGTGAGACGCGCAAGGTGCTGGTTGAGTGCCTGGCGACGGTTGGGCAAGTGGGCAATACCGATCACGAGAACGTGTCGATCGGCAAGGCAGGACGCAACCGCTGGAAGGGCATCCGCCCGACCAACCGCGGCGTCACGATGAATCCTGTGGATCACCCGCACGGCGGCGGCGAGGGCAAGACCTCCGGTGGCCGTCATCCTGTGACCCCGTGGGGTCAGCCAACACGCGGATACAAGACACGCAACAACAAGCGGACCGATGCGTTCATCGTCAGCCGCCGGGCGAAGTAGAGGAGCTGAGGGTATATGGCACGTTCGACGAAAAAAGGCCCGTTTGTGGATGCGCACCTGACGACAAAGATCGAGGTGCTCAACGCGGCCAACGATAAGAAGGTCGTGAAGACCTGGTCGCGGCGCTCGACGATCTTCCCGGAGTTTGTGGGACACACGATCGCCGTGCACAACGGCAAAAAGTTCGTTCCGGTGTACGTGACCGAGAACATGGTGGGACACAAGCTGGGCGAGTTTGCTCCGACGCGCACGTTCAAGGGGCACACAGGCGGATCGAAGTCTGCGGAAGCCTCTGCCAAGCCGGCGGGTCCGCGGTAAGTAGGGCAGCTTTTAGCTACTGGCTTTTAGCTCTTAGCTTCGTGACAGAAGACGAAGTCGAAGTAGCTTAGAAAGGCTGATAGCTAACGGCTAATAGCTAATAGCTGAGTTTTGAGGAAGAGACCAATGGCAGTCGAGACAAAAGAATACCGGGCAGAAGCGAAGTTCCAGCGTGTATCGCCGCAGAAGGCGCGGCTGGTGCTGGATCTGATCAAGGGCCGGGGAGTTCAGGAAGCGCTGGAGACGGCGGCATTCACCAAGAAGCGCATTGCTCCGGTGATTCACAAACTGCTGACCTCGGCCGTGGACAACGCCAAGTACGTGTCGGGCGAACGCGGAGTTGATGTGGACGTTGACAACCTCTACGTCAAGTCGGCAATTGCCAATGACGGTCCGCGCATGAAGAGGATCCGGCCCGCTCCAATGGGGCGCGCGTATCGCTACCAGCGCAGGCTGACGCACATCATTTTGTCCGTTGCCGAGCGCGATGGCGGACATTCGCACCTGGTGACCAAGGCTGACGAGCCGGCAACGGCGGCGAAGTCTGCGAAGAAGACGGCTGCGAAGAAGGCAGCACCCAAGAAAACCGCGGCAAAGAAGCCTGTTGCAGCAACGAAGAAAAAGGCCAAGAAGTAGGCCTGGAAGTTTTTGAGGAAAATAGCATGGGACAGAAAGTCCACCCTTATGGATTCCGGCTCGGAGTAAACAAGCCATGGCGTTCGCGCTGGTTCTCAGAGCGCGACTATGACAAGCTCCTGGTTGAAGACGTGAAGCTCAAGGCTGAGCTGCGCGAAAAGCTCAAGGCTGCCGGCGTGAGCTCGGTGGAAATCGAGCGTCCGGGCAATAAGCTTCGCTTCCTGATCCGCACCGCGCGTCCGGGTATTGTCATCGGCCGCAAGGGCGCGGAGATCGAGAAGCTCAAGACCGAGCTTGGCAAGCGCACCAACCGCGAAGTGTTCATCGACATCATCGAGGTGAACAAGCCGGAGCTCGACGCACAGCTGGTCTCGGAAAATATCGCGCTGCAGCTCGAAAAGCGCGTAAGCTTCCGCCGCGCAATGCGCAAGAGCGTGGATTCGGCGCTGCGTTTCGGCTGCAAGGGAATCAAGGTGCGTGTCTCGGGCCGTTTGAACGGCAACGAAATCGCGCGGTCAGAGTGGTATCTGCAGGGGCGGTTGCCGCTGCACACGCTGCGCGCGGATATCGACTACGGCTTTACCGAGGCGCACACCACCTACGGCGTAATCGGCGTGAAGACGTGGATCTATCGCGGCGACATCTATGAACAGAAGCGTCGCCAGCCCGCGCCTGCAGGGTCGGGAGTGTTTTAAGAGCAGTTGTCAGTGATCAGTTGTCAGTGGTCAGTGACTCGTGCCGGGTAAGGTTTTGCGATTTGTCCAGGGCTGGTTGCTGGACGTGAGGACTGAAAGTCAGTTTAAGCAAGAGGAAACTAGACCACTGTTCACTGACAACTGACCACTGGTTTTAGAGGATTTCGCTATGTTGATGCCGAAGAAGGTTAAGTTCCGGAAGCAGCAGAAGGGCAAGCGCCGCGGTAAAGCGTGGCGTGGTTCTTCTCTGTCGTTCGGTGAGTACGGTTTGAAGGTTCTGGAGTGCGGCTACATTACCGACCGGCAGATCGAAGCCAGCCGTATCGCCATGACCCGCTTCATCAAGCGCGGCGGCAAGATCTGGTTGCGGCTGTTTCCAGATAAGCCGATCACCAAGAAGCCCGCTGAAGTCCGTATGGGTTCGGGCAAGGGCGCACTGGATCACTGGGTCGCAGTGGTTCGCCCCGGCAAGATCCTGTTCGAGATGGAAGGCGTGACGCCTGAAATCGCGCAGGAAGCCATGCGTCTGGCGTCGAACAAGCTGCCGTTGCGGACGAAATTTGTGCAACGTCCCGGTGCCGAGAAGACCGGAGCGACGAAGACGGCAACAGCCGAGTAGTAGGCATAGGGTAAGACGCGCCGCTGATTCGGTCACGAATTGGCAGGGCGCCGGAGATTAAGAGTATGGAACTCGCAAAGATTCGTAGTTTGAGCGACGAAGAACTGCTTCACCAGGAGAAGACCTCCGGTGAACAGCTGTTCCGGCTTCGCTTCCAGGTCTCCATGGGGCAGAACGATGGAGTGAAGAAGCTCCGCCAGCTGCGCAAGGAGATCGCACAGATCAAGACAGTTTCGCGCGAGCGCGAACTGGGCGTTCGCGGCGCTACGCATGAGCTGGTCTCAACTTTGCCGGCCGGTGAAGAAAAGAAGGCCGCGAAAAAGACCGCGAAGTCGGCCACGGCCAAAACCAGCGCCAAAAAGAGCACTAAGAAAGGCCCGAGGTCCGCGCCAAGAAAGCGCGAAAAGACGCATCGGCCAGCGCAATGAAGAAGGGAGCCGGCAAATGACGGTAGCAACAGAGAAACAGGCGCCCGCAAACCGGCGCAACGAGAAAGTGGGCAACGTCGTATCGACCAAGATGCAGAAGACCATCGTGGTCGAGGTCGAGATGCGCAAGGCTCACCCAAAGTACAAGCGCATTGTGAAAAGTTCGAAGAAGTTCTACGCCCACGATGAGCAGAACTCGGCGCGCCTCGGCGATGTGGTCCGCATTCGCGAGACCAGGCCAACCAGCAAGCTGAAGCGCTGGGCTCTGGAAGAGATAGTGCGGCGTTCATCGCTGGCACAGATTGAAGACACGGCTGGAACAGCCGCTGCGGTCGAAGCCGCCAAGTAGGCGGAGCGGCTTTAAGGAGAAGAATCCATGGCTGTGCAAATGAGAACCATGCTCGCGGTGGCCGATAACTCCGGCGCGCGAAAGCTGCAGGTGATTCTGCCCCTGGGCGGCGGACTCGGCAAGATCGCCGGTCTGGGCGACATCGTCACCGCGGCAGTGAAGGAAGCTTCGCCGGATGGCACGGTGAAGAAGGGCAAAGTGGTGAAGGCGGTCATTGTCCGCACCCGCAAGGAGCATCGTCGCCGCGACGGAACCTATATCCGCTTCGATGAGAATGCGGCGGTGGTGATTGACGATGCGCACGAGCCGGTTGGGACGCGTGTTTTCGGTCCCGTGGCGCGCGAACTGCGTGAGAAGAAGTTTTTGAAGATTGTGTCGCTGGCACCGGAAGTGGTGTAACGAGTTCACGAGTTCATAGTTCGCAGTGAGAGTTAACGGCGATGCACCAGAACTGAGAACTGTGAACTTAGAACTAAGAACTGTTTCGGAGAAACAAATGCCGAGTTTGAATATTCGTCGTAACGATATGGTGAAGGTCCTCGCGGGCTCCGATCGCGGCAAGTCGGGCCGTGTGCTGCGCGTGTTTCCTGACAAGGGCACAGTGCTTGTCGAGCATGTGCGCGTAGTAAAGAAAACGGTCTCGAGCAAGCGCGGCCAGCGCACCAAGGGCGGCATTGCCGAGCAGGAGTCGCCGATCAATATTTCGAACGTGGCGCTGATCTGCGCGAACTGCGATACGGCCAGCATTGGATACAAGGTTGAGGGCACCACCAAGCAGCGGATTTGCAAGACATGTGGGACCGAGTTGCCCACGAAGAAGTAAGAGGAACCCTACCGGCAGGGCAGAGCGCATAGGGCGCATGTCCAGACGGCAAGTCCCTTCCGCAACGGTACACGGTCGCTATGGCGACTACTCCGAAGACCGGAAGAAAGAGAGTGAAGGAAATGGCAGCAAGGCTGAAAGAGAAGTACAACAAAGAGATCAAGCAGGCGCTCAAGAAGGAACTGGGCATCGAGAACATGATGGCTGTTCCGCGGCTTGAGAAGGTCGTTATCAACATGGGCCTGGGCGAAGCAACGCAGAACACCAAGCTGCTGGATCCGCTGGTTGGCGATCTGACGCAGATTACCGGACAGAAGCCGGTCATGACGAAGGCGAAGAAGTCGATTGCCGCTTTCAAGGTGCGCGCCGGCATGTCCATCGGAGCGATGGTGACTCTGCGCAACGAGAAGGCATACGAGTTTCTCGACCGCCTGATATCGACAGCATTGCCGCGGGTTCGCGATTTTCGCGGTGTGTCGACCAAAAGTTTTGACGGGCGCGGCAACTACACGCTCGGTCTGCGCGACCAGCTGATCTTCCCCGAGATTGATTACTCGAAGGTGGAAAAGCTGAAGGGCATGAACATCACGATCGTGACCACGGCGAAGGACGATAACGGAGCGCGCGCGCTTCTCAAGGCCTTCGGCATGCCGTTCCGGCAGGGCGCGTAAGGGCAGCTTTTAGCTTTCAGCTATTAGTTTAGCCTCGGTAGTGGCGAAGTCGGCGACTGAGGCGAAACAGAATTGAGTTTGTTCCCTCGATGCGAGTAGGGCAAGGAACAAGCTAACAGCTAAAGGCTAATAGCTCATAGCTGCCGTTGAGAGGATTATGGCAACCACTGCAAAGAGAGTGAAGGACGCGCGGAAGCCGAAGTTCAGCTCCCGCAAACACAACCGGTGCAAGCTCTGCGGACGTCCGCGGGGATACCTGCGGAAGTTTGGCATTTGCCGCTTGTGTTTCCGTGCGCTGGCGCTCAAGGGAGAGATCCCCGGCGTCGTGAAGTCGAGCTGGTAAGAGAAGTAGCGATCAGATGTCAGGCATCAGTTCGTAGTTTCAACGCGGACTGGCAACTGAATAAGCGGAAGCTAACTGACTGAACCCTGATCTCTGAAGCCTGAACAGCTGAAGTACGCATTTCCGCTGGTTCTCCTGTTGAAGTGAGACCGGGAGCGAACGGGGAATGAAGGAGAAGGAATGAGTCTGACCGACCCAGTAGCAGATTTTCTGGCGCGAATCCGGAATGCAATCCGTGCGCGTCATCAGAAGCTGGATGTGCCGGCTTCCAAGTTGAAGACCGAGATTGCCCGCATTCTCAAGGAAGAGGGCTACATTTCGAACTACAAGACGCAGGAAGAGGATGGCAAGCTGATTCTCCGCGTGTACCTGAAGTACGGCGGACAGGAAGCAGCCATTCGTGACCTCGCGCGCATTTCGCGTCCCGGCTGCCGTGTCTACATCGGCCGCGATGAGATCAAGCGCGTCCAGGGTGGACTTGGCATCTCGATCATGACGACCCCCAAGGGCGTGATGACCGGTCGCCAGGCACGCCGCGAAGGCGTAGGCGGCGAGCTGCTCTGCGAAGTTTGGTAAGGCCAGCTTCACAGTTCTTAGTTCGTAGTTCACGGCTGAGCTGACAAGCGAGAATTGGTAACTGTGAACTGAGAACTTTGAACTACGAACTGTCGGGCTAAAGCCCGGCCGGCTGCAGTGGAACGAGCGCAGTTGGAACTGATCACTGAAAACTGATCACTGACAACTGGTTTTCGGGACTCGCAAGCCAAATGAAGGATTGATTCGATGTCGCGTATTGGAAAAAAAGTGATTCCGCTGCCCTCCGGCGTGAAGTACAAGGTTGAGGGCAACACGGTCCTGGTGGAAGGCCCCAAGGGCAAGGTATCGGCGATGATTGCCGAGGGCATTTCGCTCGAGACCAAAGATGGCGCGTTGCATGTGAATCGCGCGAGCGACGACAAGGCGGCGGTCCATGGACTGACGCGCGCCCTGGTCTTCAATGCGGTGCACGGCGTAACCGAGGGCTGGAAGAAAGAACTGGACATCGTCGGCATCGGTTATCGCGCAGAGTTAAAGGGCAAGGGCATGGTGGTGTTTACCCTGGGCTACTCGCACCCCATCGAAGTTCCGCTGCCCACGGGCATTGAAGTGGCGATCGATCCAAAGCAGACGCACCTGACCGTCTCCGGCATCGACCGGCAAAAGGTCGGACAGGTTGCAGCCGATATGCGTTCGCTGCGCAAGCCCGATCCGTACAAGAACAAGGGTGTGCGCTACTCAGACGAGAAGCTGAAGAAGAAGGCCGGCAAGACCGGCGCCAAGTAGTTCGCAGTTCTTAGTTCGTGGTTCACTGATTCAACTTTGCTGGAACATAACTACGAACTCTGAACTCAGAACTTTGAACTGATTTAACCCGAACGGGGCCGTAGGGCGGCTCCGCTGATAGGAAAGAGACGAAGATGATCAAGAGAAATGAAATTCGCCAGCGGATCCACTCGCGCATCCGCGCCAAGCTGGCAGGCACCGGTGAGCGTCCGCGTTTGAATGTGTACCGTTCGCTGAACCACATCTACGCGCAGGTCATTGACGACCAGAAGGGCGTGACCATCGTGTCCGCCTCAACACTGGCCACGAAGTCGAAGACCGGCGGCAATGTGGCTGCGGCCAAGGAGATCGGTAAAGCGATCGCAGAGAAGGCTCAGGAAAAGGGCGTCAAGAAAGTGGTCTTCGATCGCGGCGGCTTCCTGTATCACGGCCGCATCAAGGCTCTTGCCGAGGCAGCGCGCGAAGCAGGGCTTGAGTTTTAGAAGCAGTTGTCAGTGAACAGTGGTCAGTGTCACTGTTTGCGGTGAGCTGACATCTCTGGCAAGACGAACGGGACAAGCTGAACACTGTTCACTGAACACTGTTCACTGAAAAAGAGAGAGCAATGATGATCTTGAATAAGAAACTCGATGCCAACCAGTACAACCTGAAGGATCAGGTGGTTTCCATTAACCGCGTGACCAAGGTGGTGAAGGGCGGCAAGAACATGTCGTTTGCCGCGCTGGTTGTGGTGGGCGACGCCGCTTCGGGCGTGGTCGGTTACGGATCGGGCAAGGCCAAGGAAGTTCCCCAGGCCATTCGCAAGGGAATCGAAGCGGCCAAGAAGAACCTGGTTCGCATCAACCTGACCGATACGACGATTCCGCACCAGGTGCTGGGCCGTTTCGGCTCGGGCCATGTCCTGCTGAAGCCGGCTCCGGAAGGAACGGGCGTGATCGCTGGCGGCGCTGTGCGCGCGGTCATGACCTCTGTGGGCGTGCAGAACGTGCTTACCAAGAGCCTGGGAACGGCGAACCCGCACAACGTCATCAAGGCCACGTTCGATGCGCTGGTCCAGCTGCGCGACAAGAGCGATGTCGCCACGGCGCGCGGCAAGCAGGTTGAGGAGCTTTAATCATGGCTGAGACCAAGAAGATTCGCATTCAGTACTACCGCTCCAAGAACTCGACCCCTGCGAAGCACAAGGCGGTTGTGAAGGGTCTTGGCTTTACGCGGCTCAACCAGATCGTCGAGCGTGTTGACAACGAATCGATTCGCGGCATGGTGAAGGCGGTTCCGCATCTGGTTCGGATTGGAAAACTAGTTCAGAAGCATTAGCCTTAGCTACAGTTCTTTGCTAGATCAGGATCTCCACTGCAAGCTTAGCTAAAACTGAACTCAGAACGCGAGTCGGTGGAACTCAATTTCACCGGCGCTATTAGCGAGGAAAATCATGGCAAAGAATCTTTCGAATTTGCGCGCGCCCAAAAAGGCAAACACCGGGCGCAAGCGCGTGGGCCGGGGCATGGGATCCGGCATGGGCAAAACCTCAGCTCGCGGCCACAAAGGCCAGGGTTCGCGTTCGGGCTTCAGCCTCATGCGCGGTTTTGAGGGCGGCCAGATGCCGCTGCACCGCCGGCTTCCGAAGCGCGGCTTCACCAACATCTTCCGCACCGAGTACAGCGTGGTGAACCTTGACCGCTTTGCCGAACTCTCTGTCAAGGAAGTCGGCCTCGATGACTACAAGAAGCTGGGCCTCGTCTCGAGCAAGAAGGCCCTGATCAAGGTGCTCGGCTCCGGGGAATTGACCTCGGCCATCACCATCCATGCGCACAAGTTTTCGAAGTCGGCCGTCGAAAAGATCGAAAAGGCTGGCGGCAAGGCCGTTGTGGCGGGAGCGCCGGCGGCAGCGTAGGACACCGATCCCGGGTCGCGAAATCGAGACCTGGGATCACCCATTGTGTCCGGGAACACCGCCAAGCTGGTTTCCAGGCTGCCAAGATCGAAAGCTGAAGGCATCCGGCGGAATTCAGGGACACGTGGCAACCTTCGCGCTTACACTGGATTTTAGCGAGATTTGAGCGGCGTCATCGCCTGAAGCGGAAAACCACACATGCTTGAAAAGTTTCTGAATATCTTCCGGATTCCTGACCTGCGCAAGCGGGTTCTGTTTACATTGGGCATTCTTGCCGTGTACCGCCTGGGTGCGTTCATCCCCACACCCGGCGTGAACACCCACCAGCTTGAGCTCCTCTTCAATGCGCAAAGCGGATCGGCGCTCGGCTTGATGGACCTGTTCGGCGGCGGCAACCTGCGCAGAATGACCATCTTCGCGCTGGGCATCATGCCCTACATCACCGCGTCGATCATCTTCCAGTTGCTCACCGTCGTGTATGAGCCCCTGGCGCGGATCCAGAAGGAAGGCGAACTAGGCCGCCGGAAGATTACCCAGTGGACCCGCTATATGACGGTCGTCCTGGGTGCCCTGCAGTCCATCGGAATCGCGGCCATTCTCACCCGGCAGGGTCTGGTGTTGAATCCCGGAATCGGCTTCAGCCTGATGACGGTGCTTACCCTGACCACCGGCACGGCGTTCATCATGTGGCTGGGCGAGCAGATTACTGACCGCGGCATCGGCAACGGCATGAGCCTGCTGATCTTTGCTGGCATCATCGCCGGGCTCCCCCGCGGCATTGCCGACCTCGTGGGCAAGGTGCAAACCGCCGCTTGGGGAAACTTCACCATATTCGCGGTCATTTTGATTTCTCTGGGCATGATCGCCGTGGTGGCATTCATCGTCTTTGTCGAGCGCTCTGAGCGCCGCATTCCCATCCAGAGCGCCCGGCGCATCGTCGGCCGCCGCATGATGGGCGGTTCGTCAAGCCATCTGCCCCTCAAGGTGAACTCCGGCGGCGTCATGCCGGTCATCTTCGCCAGCTCCATTCTGTCGGCCCCGCTGCTCTTCGGGCAGATGGAGTGGGTGCAGAATAACCGCTTTTTCCAGCCAATCATTCAAGCGCTCGCGCCCGGCTATCCGTGGTATGAGCTGCTATACATGCTGGGCATTATCTTCTTTGCCTACTTCTATGTATCGATCGTGATGAAGCCGGACGATATCGCCGACAATTTCCGCAAATCCGGATCGTTCATTCCCGGCATCCGGCCCGGAAAGCGCACTTCGGACTTCATTAACGACATCCTTACCCGGATCACGCTGGTCGGCGCGCTCTACCTCATCATCATTTCCCTGGTGCCCACCTTCCTCATTTCGGGCATTCGTTTTGACAAGATATGGCTTATCGGCAGGTTCTTTGAGAGCTTGCCCACATGGGCTACACACGGTTTGGGGGTCAATTTCTACTTTGGCGGCACCTCGCTGCTGATCGTAGTGGGTGTCGCTATGGACACTGTCAACCAGATCGAATCGCAGCTGATCATGCGCCATTATGACGGCTTTTCCCCGCGCTCCGGTCGTATACGCGGAAGGAAAAACTGGTAATGTCGTCGTCTGCAGCAAGTGTTGAAAGTGCAGTAGAAGCAGTGTAGAAGGAGATCGAGGGTCGGCAAGGATGATCGTACCTGGACCGATTCTCCTGTTGGGTGCACCGGGCGTGGGGAAGGGTACCCAGGCCAAGGAATTGGTGCAACATTGGGGGATACCTCAGATTTCAACCGGTGACCTGCTCCGTGCCAATGTGGCCCAGGGTACGCCTCTGGGCAAGACGGCCAAAGAGATCATGCACCGGGGTGAATTGGTCCCGGATTCCTTGGTCAACGAGATGGTGGCCGTGAGGCTTCAGCAACCGGATACCGTCAAAGGCTACATTCTGGACGGGTTTCCGCGGACTCTGGCACAAGCTCATTGGCTCGATGGCCGCCTGGCAATGGGAGCCTCCGGCGGGTCTTCGTCGCAGGGGTCACCGGCGACCCAAACACAGGCTTTACCGCTGGTTGCCGTCAGTATCCAGGTGGATTATAATCAGTTACTGCGCCGTATTACGGGGCGCAGGAACTGTCCAGTCTGCCAGACCATCTACAACGTTTATTCGAAGCCGCCCCAGCGGGCTGGCTTTTGCGACGTTGAAGGGGCTGCACTGACCCAGCGATCCGATGACACGGAGAAGGTTTTTGCGGAGCGCATGCGCGCCTACGCTGCCCAAACCGCGCCTGTGATTGAGCACTACCGGGAGTTGGGTCGGTTTATCGAAGTGCCCGGAGACGGGCCGATCGCCGCGATTGCGGCTGGAATTGTTGCCGCCGTTGAGCGGCTGCGCCAATAGCGCAGCGCGCGAACGGTATTTTGTGCGTTAGTGAAAGCAGTTGTCCGTTCCCGGTTTTCAGTCATCAGCCTCGCTGGTTGCGGTCTGATGGCAAAACTGAGAACTGTCAACTGAGAACTGAGAACTGTTAGTGGCTGTCGTGTTGAAGTCGTCTCAAGAGATCGAAAAGATGCGCCGCGCGGGCAAAGTCGTCCGCGAGGTGCTGGAGTTGGTGCGCAGCCAGGTCAAGCCCGGCGCGACCACTCTCGATCTTGAGAATGTGGCCGAAGCGCGCATCACCGAACTCGGTGCCAAGCCTGCCTTCAAGGGCTATCACGGTTTCCCGTGCGTTCTCTGCACCTCGATCAACAATGAGGTGGTGCACGGCATTCCATCCAAGAAGCGTGTCCTGAAAGAAGGGGACATCGTTTCAGTGGACTGCGGAGCAATCGTTGACGGCTACTACGGCGACGCCGCCATCACGGTGCCGGTGGGCGAGAAGATTGCGCCCGACACGGCGCGGCTGCTTGAAGTGACGGAGAAGTCGCTTGCACGCGGGCATCTCGGTGGTGAAGCCGGGAGCGACGCTGGGCGATATCGGCGCGGCGGTGCAGAAAGTAGTCGAAGCCGAGGGGTTCTCGGTGGTACGAGATTTTGTGGGCCATGGAATCGGCAGCCATATGCACGAAGATCCGCAGGTGCCGAACTTCGGCGAAGCGGGTTCAGGCATGAAGTTGCGGGCCGGCATGGTGATTGCGATCGAGCCCATGGTGAACGCCGGAAAGCCGAATGTGCGCGTGTTGCGCGATGGCTGGACGGCAGTGACAGATGACGGCAGCATGAGTGCTCACTTTGAGCACACGGTGGCGGTTACCGACACCGGATCAAAAGTTCTGACTGAGTAGTATTCAGTCCAAAACTCGAAGGCGCGGAAGCGTCAGAAGTGGATACAGTTTGTCGAAGGAAGATGCGATTGAGGTCATGGCAACGGTAGTCGAAACGTTGCCCAACGCGATGTTCAAGGTGAAGCTCGAGACAAACCATGAAGTCCTGGCTCATGTCTCGGGCAGAATGCGCAAAAACTTCATCCGGATTTTGCCGGGTGACCGCGTAGCCGTAGAACTCAGTCCGTACGACCTGAACCGCGGACGAATTGTGTACCGCTACAAATAACCAGTGGACAGCAACCAGTGTCCAGTTGGGTAGTTTTGAACAGTTGGGCAGTTTTGAACAGATGGGTAGTTTTGAACAGTTGGGCAGTTTTGAGCAGTTGGGCAGCTTTGAACAGTGATGGGTAGTTTTGAACAGATGGGTAGTTTTGAAAGGGCACGGCTTTAGCCGTGCCGATAAGCTTCGCGAATACGGTGGGCTTTAGCCCCTGAGGGACGAGGCTGAGATATAAGACCGCGTTGTTAGTAGATGCGCGGAGAAGGGCAGTTGGGCAATGAAGGTCCGTGCATCAGTAAAGAAGATTTGCGTAAAGTGCAAAGTCATCAACCGCCGTGGGGTGGTTCGTGTGATCTGCGAAAACGCAAAGCACAAGCAGCGCCAGGGCTAATCGAGTCTGGCAAGTAGGCGGAAACTCCACACGAGTTTCGAGTTCAAAGTTCGTAGTTCACAGTTGAATCACGCAACAGCAAGGTTTGAAACTGCGAACTAAGAACTCAGTACTTCGAACTCCCCAGGGGCTAGTTAGCTTGAGTCAAGGCTTGCGATGAACCCCGGAGTAACCCGCAATAACCCGTGCGAACCGGTTAAGGCCGGAGGCACAAAACAGCAGCAGCAAAGGATTCAGAATGGCACGTATTGCTGGCGTCGATCTGCCCCGCAACAAGCAGGCTCGGATCGCGCTCACATACATCTACGGCATCGGCAATCCCCGGTCGCTGAAGATCCTGGAAAAGGCGAATGTTGAAGCCAACAAGAAAGTCCAGGACCTCGGCGAAGAAGAGGTAAACCGCATCCGCCAGGTGATTGAGGACGAGGGTGACGTCGAGGGCGATCTCCGCAAAGACACCCAGATGCACATCAAGCGCCTCATCGATATTCAGAGCTACCGCGGCAGCCGGCATCGCCGGTCGCTTCCGGTACGTGGACAGCGCACCCACACCAATGCCCGCACCCGCAAGGGACCGCGTAAGGGCACCGTGGCGGGCAAGAAGAAAGCGACGGCGAAGACCTAATGGCGAAACCAGAGCAAAAGGCCGGAGCCGGCAAAGCTGGCAAGAACAAGAAATTCAAAAAGCGCGAGCGCAAGAATGTCCCGTTTGGCATTTGCCACATTCAGGCCTCGTTCAACAACACCATTGTGACCATCACCGACCAGGTGGGCAATACCCTCAGCTGGAAGAGCTCGGGTTCGCTCGGCTTCCGCGGTTCGCGCAAGGGCACGCCGTTCGCGGCGCAGCAGGCTGCGTCAAACGCGGCATCCATGGCGCGCGATCACGGTCTGCGGGCAGTCGACGTTCGCGTCGCCGGTCCCGGATCAGGCCGCGAGTCGGCCATCCGTGCACTCGCAGCAGCTGGCATCGATGTTCGCTCCATCCGCGACGTCACGCCGGTGCCGCACAATGGTTGCCGTCCGCCAAAGCGTCGTCGCGTCTAGGACGCGACGAGTTCGCAGTTTGTAGTTCATAGTTCACAGTCACCGAGCTTCCCGCTCCAACTAAGAACTGCGAACTTAGAACTCAAAACTTAAACACGGGCCGGGAGGAAGTCTCCTCCGGAGATGTAAACCGGCCGACATCCGAAGTCAGGAGAAGAAATGGCTCGTTATACCGGAGCAGTATGCCGCCTTTGCCGTCGCGAAGGCACAAAGCTCTTCTTGAAGGGCACCAAGTGTTTATCGGACCGTTGCCCGATTGAGAAGCGCAACTTTCCTCCCGGACAACATGGGAAGGACCGCAAGGCCAAGATTGTGGGCTACGGCCTGCAGCTGCACGAAAAGCAGAAGGCCAAGCGTATGTACTTCACCCTCGAAGGCCAGTTCCGCGAGTACTACGAGAAGGCCAACCGCGCACAGGGCGTCACCGGCGAATTGCTCATCCAGCAGCTCGAGCGGCGCCTCGACAACGTTGCTTTCCGCCTCGGCTTTGCAATCTCGCGCCGCCAGGCACGCCAGGTTGTTCGTCACGGCCACGTTTCAGTGAATGGCCGCAAGGTGAACATTCCTTCGTTCCAGGTGAACGTGGGCGACGAGATCGCGGTTCGCGAATCTGCGAAGAAGCAGATCATCATCGAGCAGGGCACGCAGTATGCTGCGCAGAACCCCGTGCCGGTGTGGCTCGAAGCGAATTTTGAAAACATGTCTGGGCGCATTCTCAGCCTGCCCAAACGCAAGGACGTCAATTTGCCGATCAACGAACAGCTGATCGTCGAGTTGTACAGCAAGTAAGTTCTCAGTTGTCAGTCATCAGTCTTCAGTCGTCTCTTCGGACGACCGGTTACTGAAAACTGACGACTGAAAACTGGCAACTATGAGGGCGGCTTGCCGCCCGAACTCAAACCGAAGGAGAACTTGCGCGGCCGCCGCAAAATGCATCGCGACGTACCTGCCGCGCGGGAAAAGAGATAACCATATGCTTTGGAGAGGATTCCAAAAACCGAAGCGCCTGGCAGTCGATGCCGAGACGCTCAGCGAAACATTTGGCAAGTTCAGCGCCCAGCCCTTTGAGCGCGGATTTGGCACAACCATCGGCAACGCCCTGCGCCGCACGCTGCTCAGCTCCATCGAGGGCGCCGCAGTTACAGCGGTTCGCATCGAAGGCGTGTTGCACGAGTTCCAGTCGATCGCCGGCGTTGTAGAAGACGCGACCGACATCATCCTGAATCTCAAACAGATTCCCTTCAAGCTTTCGGGCGACGGTCCCAAGGCACTGTACCTGCGTGCTGACCAGCCCGGTGTAGTCACCAGCGGCATGATCGAAGCCGACGGTGAAGTGGAGATCCTGGACAAGAACGTCTACATCGCCACCGTCTCTGAGGGTGGCCGGCTCGAGATGGAAATGCGCCTGAAGCGCGGTCGCGGATACATCTCCGCCGACAAGAACTTCGACGCCGATCTCGGCCTGGGCTTCATCCCGGTGGATTCAGTCCACTCCCCTGTGCGCCGCGTGAACTACGTGGTCGAAGCTGCTCGTCTCGGTCAAATCACCGACTACGACAAGCTGACTCTGGAAGTCTGGACGAACGGCGCGGTCCTTCCCGCCGATGCTGTAGGTCTGGCAGCGAAGCTGCTGAAAGACCACATGAACATCTTTATCAACTTCGAAGAAGAAATCGAAGCTGAGTCGCGCAGCGAAGAAGGCCGCGTGATGCTGCGCAACGACAACCTGAACCGCTCGGTTGAAGAGCTGGAACTGTCGGTCCGCAGTTACAACTGCCTCAAGAACGCAAACATTCAGACCATCGGCGAGCTAGTGCAAAAGACCGAAGCCGAGATGCTGAAGACGAAGAATTTCGGCCGCAAGAGTCTGAACGAGATCAAGGAAATTCTCGCGCAGATGGGCCTCTCCCTGGGTATGAAGATCGACGAGAGCGGCAATGCCGTTCCCGGACCGACCAGCATTCCTCCGGCGACCGCACTGGCTGCCAACTACAGCCACTACGACGACGAGGACGAGCCGCTGGATTCGGTAGATCTCCAGCTGCCCACCGAGACCGAGAACTTCTAAGGTTTCGTGTTGTAGGACTTGGGTGCCCCAGGTCTCGATTCTGAGACCTGGGAATGCGCCAGAAAATTTTCGAAAGAGAGTTTCACCATGCGCCATCGCAATGCAGGATTCAAACTCGGACGCAACACCAGCCATCGCCGCGCTCTTCTGCGTAACCTGGTCACGTCCGTCATCGTAGAAGACCGCGTGGAGACCACCGTGGCCAAGGCCAAGGCTGTGCGTCCGCACGTGGAAAAGATGATCACGCTGGGCAAGAAAGGCGACGTGCACTCGCGGCGCCAGGCGCTCAGCTTTCTCATGACCGACAAGGCAGTAACGCGCCTGTTCGACACCGTGGCTCCGCGCTACGGCGATCGCCAGGGCGGCTATCTCCGCATTGTCCGCACCGGCTTCCAGAAGGGCGACGGCGCCGAAAAGGCGTTCATCGAACTGCTCGGCGCCGAAAAGCAGCTCGACGAGAAGCGTCAGAAGCGCGACGAGATCAAGGCCAAGAAGCGCGCCGAACTCGAAAAGCAGCTCGAAGACAACAAGAAGGACGAAGGCAAGGGCGCCGAAGAAGCCGCCTAAGCGTATTCGTCGCATTTCACCGTCATTCAGATCGCGCGGGCGCATCCCCATCGCGGAATGCGCCCGTCGTGTTTCTGCTTTGATCTCGCAACCGTTCCCGGCGGTTCGCCCCCGTCCTATAGCGATTAACCCAGCTACCAATCTTGGGTGCCCCAGGTCCGTGTTTTCGGACCTGGGATATCACAAAACCGCGAACCGTCGTGACCCCAATCTCCAAAATAGTCTCGCTCCCCCCTGCGAATCTTCTGCAGGTTAATTCGGGGACTTCGTCATACTGAGAATCACGATTCTTTCGTTCATTCAGACTGGGAACTGGCAGCGCCGTGGCAACATCTTTCTTATGCAAATCAAGAGCGTGATTTCCCGTATCTTATGTGCCTGGATGTTTGTCGTTGCGGGAGGGGCACTAGTCGCCTCTGCTCCGGCCCAGGCTCCCGCCGCACATCAAACAGAAAACGTCGTCCTCGTCATGATCGACGGTATGCGCTGGCAGGAAGTATTTCACGGTGCCGATCCAGAGCTTCTCGAATCTCTAGGCTCCGATATGCCCGGCGACGCAAAGGAACGCGCGGAACTCGCTCGTCAGAAATATGCGCGCCCCACAGAGGCTGAGCGGCGGCAATCCCTGATGCCGTTTATGTGGAGCGTAATCTCGAGCCAGGGACAGCTCTTCGGCAACCGCGATCTAGGCTCTGACTCCCACGTCATCAATGGCTTCAACTTTTCTTATCCCGGCTACTCCGAGACGCTGACCGGTCTCGCAGATCCTCGCGTCGACTCAAATGACAATGTGCCGAATCCCAACGCCACCGTGTTCGAGTGGCTCAACCAAAAGCCTGAGTTCGCCGGCAAGGTAGCTGCCTTCGGCGCCTGGAACGTCTTCAGCGGCATCTTTCGCAGCCCGCAATGCGGCTTTGCGGTCAATTCGGGATATGATCCTCTGACTGCGATTCCTGCAAACCCTAAGCTGGACCTGCTGAACGCGCTGAAGCGCGAGACGGTGCGCATCTGGGCAGACGAGCCGTTCGATCCAGTCACGTTCCATACGGCGATGGAGTATGTCGAGGCCAAAAAGCCACGCGTGCTGTTTGTCGGCCTGGGCGAGACGGATGACTGGGCTCACGCGGGTTCGTATGCTGAGTACTTGAATGCGGCGCACCTCGCAGATGACTATCTGCGGCAGATCTGGGAGATGGTCCAGTCCATGCCGGAGTACCGCGGCAAAACCACGCTGATCGTGCTGCCGGATCACGGTCGCGGCAACGGCATCAAATGGACCGATCACGGCCAGAAAGTTCCCGAGTCGATGCAGACCTGGATGGCGTTTTTAGGACCGGATACAGCCCCACTCGGCGAGCGCAAACAAGCGCAGCCGGTTACCGAGAGCCAGATTGCTGCCACCATCGCGGCACTACTAGGAGAAGACTATCGCGCCACGGTCCCGAAAGCCGGCGTGCCGATCTGTGATGTCACCGGAAAGTAGAACGCCCGCCGCAATGCCGTCACAAGCCTCTGCGTGTCGAACGGTGTGGGGCTTTCAACGTCTCGCTGCTCGCTTCAACGGTGACGACAAACGAATCGCCTCATTCCGGGCGATGCGCCTTTCCTTTTTCTGAGAGAATTTCTTCGCCACCCTGAACCTTTTCCGTCCTGCGCCCGAACTACAGATCGGAGACCGCACTTGCTCGACGAACGGGAACTCTGGAAGAAGATCTCCGCAGGCGACGCCCAGGCATTTGATGCCTGGTATCGCGAAACTGCCTCGCGCCTGCGTCTCTTCCTTCGCCACCTGCTCGGCAATCCGCAAGCGGTCGAGGACGTCATGCAAGAAACTTACACGCACATCTGGCGCCGTCCACAGGGATTCGATCCCGAACGCGGAACCCTTCGCGCGTGGCTCTACGGCATCGCCCGCAAACAGGCAGCGGAGTGGTGGCGCAAACAGAAGCCTGGTGACCCGCTTGGCCCGATCGAATTCGAGAACGCCGCTCCTGGCCGCGCCGAGTCATCCTCTGTCATGGCCGATCTCCTCAGCCAATTACCTGCAGACCAGCGCGGCCTGCTCTGGCTGCGCGAGGTTGAAGGCCAGTCCTACGCCGAACTCGCTGTCATTCTCGACATCCCCATCGGCACCGTCCGATCGCGGCTGTTCGCTGCCCGTGAAGCCCTCCGCGCCATCTGGCACAGCGCGCCGCAAGGAGTTCCCCATGATCTGCACTGAAGCCGCCGAGTTCGTCTCTGCACTCTGCGATGGCGAAATCATTCCACCCACCGCTGCCGAACACATCGGCACCTGCCCTGCGTGCCAGGCAAGGCTGCGCGATTACCTCAACCTCGGCGTCGAGCTGCGCCGCACAGCCAGCCTCGAACAGTTTGATCATCCGCGCCGATTCGAGTCCACACCCCTGACCACATTTGGACGCGCCCACAAAACCCGCTCAAGGCATTCCTCCAGAAAGGATGGGGAACCATGCGTATTCCACGCCTCGCCTTTGCCGCCATGATCGCCGGCATCGTCGCCCTCGCCAGCACCCTCGCCGTCGTAAAAGTCGGCGCAAATTCCAACGGCACTGTAGTCCTGTTGACTACAACGGGATCAAACGGTGCTCTCATGGACTGCCCCTTGTCAACGCTGGACAAAAACCAAGCTGTCTGCGACTGGTACGGAACGATCGGTTCCCAGAACCTCGCGTACAGAGTCAGACTGCTTTCACGCGATGAAGGCAAGGTCTTGCTCGCGATTCGCACGCGCACTTACGTCAAAGGAGAGAATCTTTCTTCCTTCACCTTTGACGCCGATTCTGCCGCAAAGGTGAAGGAAATCTGGTTCGAGCCAGGCGAGAAGTTGAAAGTAGATGTGGCCGATGTAGGCACCCTCACGCTGACGGGTGAGTGGATGGATCACATACCAATCCTGATAAATCTGCACGGCCAGGACATGAGCCCAGGAGCAGGAGAGCTTCGATTCGCAAGCCCTCTCTTGCTGAAGGACAAGAACGTCGCGGGCGATCTCGCCGGCGCTCTCAGTGGAATCTTTAGCACGGATGATCCGAATATGGCCGTGTGGATGTACATCCCCGGACAGGGCAGTTTTCTGATTTCTCTTCTGCCAATGAAGGGCGCCGTTGCTGCCGATGTTTTCCTCAGCCGCATCTCCTTCCAGGAAGGCGGCCATTCCTGGGAATTTGTGACCGGCGCGCCGGTCTCTCGCGCGAACCGTATTTGGGTTCTGCACCAACCGAATTTCAAGCCAACGACGCGCTCGGGCCAGGGTGTCGATACGGTATTCATCAGCACACAGAAGCTGGTACAGACTGAGCCTGGCGTTTGGGAACCGCCTTTCTAGATCACGGGAGTCGCCATCGGAATTTCGACCCGAAGGAATCTTCCTGCCGATTCTCGATCGACGGCACAAGCTGGCCATCCGCAAACCGGATGGCCCTACTTTCTTTGTATGATCGATAAATACTGGCTGCCTAGTAGCCAGTCTCAGCCCGCGCTTCCTTTCCACACCGAACGAGGTCGACAATGCCGGAAAGAATCGTCCCCATGATCCATGTTCCCGACGTCGCGTCCACAGCGGAGTGGTACGCGTCGATCGGCTTCACCATTCGCGATACAGCAAGAGAATGTGATGAAGGCGAAATGAACTGGGCTTTGCTTCGACTAGGCGAAAGCGCCATCATGTTGAGTGCAGGCGGCAATCCGAGTGATGCCCCAAGGCGCGAATTCGACCTCTACATCCATGTAGAGGACATCGACGCAACGCGCCAAAGGCTCGACGGAAAAATCACCATAGTCGAAGACCTCCACGACGCCTTTTACGGAATGCGCGAATTCATCATTCGCGATTGCAACGGCTTCTGGATCACCTTCGGCCAGCCCGTCAGCACATAAAAATCCGCCACGCCATCAACACAGCCTCCCATCGCAGATCGGTATGGCTACGAGCGTTGTGAGCGCAAGCCCTACCCCCAATCGGCTCGCCTTAGATGTCAAGCCCTGGCTCTCCGGGATTCGCACCATCCGCCTCATTCCCTTCAAGATATTTCCCTCGAGGTTTTGCGGCTTATTTCTCCAAATTCCCTACACTCGGATCAATGGCGAAAGAGGCGGATACGCGACGGCTATATCCATTCCAAGCCATACGTTTCTGGGGACTGAACTTCACAATATGGGACGATCTGCATCAAAACCAGTGCAAATCGCCGAAACCGGCCGCCAAGTCTATATTTATGACGACTTTACATCTTAACTTCTTTGTTTTCAAATAGTTGCAAGACCCCCATAAAATGCTAAACCGAATAAAATGACGAACTTACCCCAAAAGACGAAAAAAGGAGAGTGCAGAAATGATCATCGCTAACTGAGCTCGGAGATTCGCCCGCTCAGGCTCTGCGCATCGAAGGGCGCGCGCGCCTTGTTGTCATCGTCGAAGTACACGAACACGTCGCGATAAGTGTGTTCAGGCCCCGGCTCCGAATGAACCCGGCTGCCATCCAGCACCTCCTCGCCACGCGACCACGCCATCACTCGACGGGCCCACAGATCGATGCCCTCCGGAGTGTATCCATCCGGGTAGACCTTCTCGCTTCCATGCAGGCGGCAATAGACAAAATCCGCGGTCGTGTCCATCATCACCGGCCACTTCACAGAGTCAGCCACCACGAGCGCGACTCCATATTTCCGCAGCAGCTCAATGTACTCCGGCGTCGCGAAGCTTTTGTGCCGGCTCTCCATCGCGTGTCTTAGAGGCAAATCTTCTTCGACATCCAGCCACGACCGGCTTGCCATCCACTCATCTCGTTGCTTCGCATATGCCGCAGCCTGCCTCTGTGTGTGCGGCAACAGCTTCAGAAATGCTTCAATCCGTTCCGCATTGAACGAGGTCTGTGGCGGAAGCTGCCACAGAATCGGCCCAAGTTTCCTGCCGAGACAAAGCATTCCCTGCGCAAGAAAGTTGGCCAGCGCCCCTTCCACATTCTCCAATTTGCGGACATGCGTAATGAACTGCGAGCCCTTGATGGCGAAGACAAAATCCTCCGGCGTCTCCTTGCGCCAGGTTTGAAAGCTCTGCGGCTTCTGCGTCGAGTAGAACGTTCCATTCAACTCAATGGAGTTGAGTTTCCGCGATGCGAATTCCAGCTCGCGTCGCTGCGTCAGATCCTCAGGATAGAATCCGCCTCGCCAGCCATCAAAGCGCCAGCCCGAAATGCCGATGCGAATTTGCCCTCGTTCACTCATGCAGTCCGGCTCCGCAGTCTGTGGTCTCTCTGCATTACGTCCACAGTGCAACCGATTTTATCTGAACTTTCTGCGCTTGCCTCGATTTGATCCACTCGTCCGCGCAGCGCCGCCCTCAATTGACAGTCAACAATTTGCTGGATTGCGGAGTGCCGAATTTAGGCCGAACGAGCCCGACGGTTAGGAGCCCCGATGCGAAGAGCAATATAGGCCAGCAACAGAAGCACAGCAGCCCCGCAGCAATCCAGCAAAACATCCGATGGAATGCCGGTGCGATTGGCGAGGAAAGACTGATGGAACTCGTCTGTACCGGCAACAATTGCGGTTCCGATCAGCGCAAGTATTGCATCCAGCAGCAGGCCGGCGCGCGGCAGGCTCATTCGCCAGGCGCGCAGCCAAAGCACGCCCATCGTTCCGTACCCGATGAAGTGGCCAGTCTTCCGAATGTAGTGATGCACAATGTCCCAGTTCTGATCGGGGACGCGGCCGAACAGGTGTTCCCACATCCAGCGCAGCGGACCGGCGGTATGGTCCGATCCCAGGTAGGAGGTTGATTCGAGAGCGATCACACAGATGCCTGCCACTACAGGCCACCACGCACTGATCCAGTAGCGCTTCGATTTTCGATCAGCCGCTTGTGCAGGTTTACTCAACGTGATAATTCGGCGCCTCACGAGTGATGATGACGTCGTGCACGTGGCTCTCGCGCAAGCCCGCATTTGAAATGCGTACAAACTGCGCATTCTTTTGCAGCTCGTCGATCGTGGAGCAGCCGAGATATCCCATGCCGGAGCGCAGACCGCCGACAAGCTGATACACCATTGCCTCAAGCGGTCCGCGATAAGGCACGCGCCCTTCTATGCCCTCGGGAACAAACTTGGCGAGACGGTTTTGCCCATTGCGCTCGCGTTGGACAACGCCTTCCGTGTCAATTTCCTTGGCGAGATCCTCAGCGCTCTGGAAGTAGCGTTCTCCTGATCCCTGGCTCATCGCTGTCAGCGACCCCATGCCGCGATAGCTCTTGAAGCTGCGGCCTTGGTAGAGAATGGTCTCGCCCGGACTCTCGTCGACACCTGCGAAGAGCGAGCCGATCATGACTGAGCTTGCACCCGCAGCAATCGCCTTCGTCACTTCGCCGGAGTACTTGATGCCGCCATCCGCAATCACCGGAATCCCGCGTTCATGCGCCGCACGTGCGGCCTCTGCTATCGCTGTGATCTGCGGCATGCCCGCACCCGTCACCATCCGCGTCGTGCAGATAGAGCCCGGCCCAATCCCAACCTTGATCGCATCAGCACCAGCATCCATAAGGGCTATCGCACCCTCGTAGGTGGCCACGTTCCCGGCCAGCAGTCCAACTCCGGGGAAGCGCTTCTTCACTTCGCGCACCGCATCCAGAACGCGCGACGAGTGTCCGTGAGCCGAATCGATCGCGAGCACATCCACGCGGGCATTTACGAGCTCTTCCGCGCGCTCCAGGAAATCGCCGGTAGCGCCGATCGCTCCGCCAACGCGCAGCCGGCCTTTTTCATCCTTGCTGGCGCTGGGATATTTCAGTTTCTTCTGGATATCTTTTACGGTGATCAGGCCCTTGAGGTTGTACTGATCGTCCACCACCAGGAGCTTCTCTACGCGATGCTTGTGCAGAATCAGCTCGGCTTCTTCGAGCGTCGTTCCTACCGCGACGGTGATCAGATTTTCCTTGGTCATCACGTCGCCAACGGGAACGTCGGTCCGCGTTTCGAAGCGAAGATCGCGATTAGTGAGAATGCCAACGAGCTTGCTGCCTTTGGTCACGGGCACGCCGGAGATCTTGTAGCGCCGCATCACCTCGAGTGCATCGGCGATCTGTTGATCGGGTCCGATGGTCACCGGATCGACGATCATGCCGCTCTCAGAGCGCTTTACCTTGTCGATCTCGCCTGCCTGCGCCTCGATGGTGAGATTGCGATGAACCACGCCGATGCCGCCCTGCTGCGCCATCGCGATGGCCATACGCGACTCCGTCACAGTGTCCATTGCCGACGAAAGCAGCGGAGTGTTCAGCGTAATGTCGCGCGTGAGCTGCGTCTGCGTGCTCACCTGCGCCGGAACTACTTCGCTATACGCAGGGACAAGCAGAACATCATCAAAAGTAAGGGCTTCCGTCAGGTTTTTGGCTAGCATAATGCTCTGATGCGCCTGGCGGCCCCGGGATTCGAATCCAGAGACGGCAGGCGCTTATGAATATTGTAGCGGAGGAGGCAGGGGCGGCAATCTGACGGGTTTCTGACAGAGCAATTGAGGTCGACGGATCAAGCGAGAGACTCTTACGCCGCCATCCGGTCTAAGATTCGAAGCTCACGGGCCATCCGTTCAGATATTCGCATCGGAACTTTCTCCTGACGGCCAAGTGTGAGAACCACGTAGCGCCACCAAAGAAAACTGCTTCGAGAAAACTCGATCTCACTCCATGGAATAAAGAGGGGTGGATGCGCAATTCGAAAAAGAAACAATACGGACAGATAAAGCCCATCGTGCGCAGCTGTCACACGAATCACGCTGCCGTAATGGGTCCGGAATCGCATGTAGATGCTGTAGAACAAGGGACCAGCAGTTGAACCATCGCCCCGGTGTTCAGACTCTGCTCGAAAGCGTCGGCTCAGTACTAGCCATCCGCCCATTAGACTGACGACCGCGGAAACGAGACACCACATTGCGACAAAGAAGAGCGGAAACAGAGGAACGAAATAGAGCGGCAAGTTGTTCGATGTGGGCTGCACTGTGTAACCCCTTGCACGACTACCAAACAAGCCCGATGAAGGCACCCAAAACTCAGGAGTTGATCAAACCCCCACAGGGAACGGCTTCGGACTCGACTCGTCCGTATTCGCTTCGGTTCCACCACGCCAGCGCTCAAACCGCCCCTGTAGTAAGCTCATCAATCCGGTGTACCAATAGCCCAGCACGAACAGAATCAGAAACGGCGCGGTGAAGTAGTTGTGGTTCGTGAACGTGTAGATGATGGCCAGCAGGAAGTAGCAGCCAATAAACAACTCGATCCACGGCGCAAGCTTCAGGCGTTTACGATACTTCGCAGCCTGCGACTTCTCTCCCTTTTGCGCCACGCGATATTTAGGAGTGCGCACGAACGCGCTCTTTATGCCGAGCAGCGCTTCAATCACGGCCTTCGAATTAGTAACGGTAAGACCGATGCCCAACGCCATCAAGAATGGTAGATAGAAGAAAGTCTTCATCCAGGTCTTCGGATAGATCTCGCGCTGGCTTGCAAGATAGAACACCGCGATAGACGCCGACGATGCCGTGAATAGCGGGAAATCTATCAGCAGCATCTGAAACCAGCCCTGGTAAAACCGAACGATCATCGCCGGAATAAGCAACGCGGTCATGATAATCATCAGCGGATAACTCAGGTTGGCCGTCAGGTGATACACCGACTCAATCTTGATGCGGCGCGGCACATCTGAACGCCAGATGCGGGGCAGCATCTTGATCGAAGTCTGGATAAGCCCTTTGGCCCAGCGCGCCTGTTGCGTCTTGAAGGCGGTCATCTCGATCGGCAGTTCGGATGGGCATTCGACATCGGGCAGATATTTGAAGCGCCAGCCCGCTAACTGCGAACGATAACTGAGGTCAGTGTCTTCGGTGAGCGTATCGTGCTGCCATCCGCCGCCATCTGAGATCGCCTGCCGCCGCCACATCCCGGCTGTGCCATTGAAGTTGAAGAAGTCTCCGCTGCGCGCGCGGGCGCCATGTTCCAGGATGAAGTGGCCATCCAGCAGAATGGCCTCGATCCGGGTGAGCAGGCTGTAGTCGCGATTGAGGTGCGTCCAGCGCGTCTGCACCATCCCCACGTCGGGCTCGCCAAAGTGGTGGATCACTTTCATCAGCCAGTCGGGGGGCGGAACAAAATCGGCGTCGAAGATGGCGATGAATTCGCCGCTCGCCACCTTCAGTCCGGCGTCGAGCGCTCCGGCCTTGAAGCCATGCCGGTTGGTGCGATGGATGTAGACAATGGGATGCCCGAGGGCGGCGTACCGCGCCACGATGCCTGCGGCAACCTCGGTCGTCTCGTCCGTGGAGTCGTCGAGGACCTGGATTTCGAGCTTGTCCTGGGGGTATTCGAGGGCGCAGACCGCTTCCACGAGCCGGTCGATGACGAACTGTTCGTTGAAGATCGGCAGCTGAATCGTAACCCGGGGCAGCTCTTCGAAGTGCTTGGGCGGATTGGGGTTGTAGTTCTTGCGGTGCTTGAAATAGAGGTAGCAGAGCGTGTAGCGGTGCACGCCGTAGATCGCCAGCACGATCATCACTAGGAAGTAGGGAATCAGAAGCGCCGCGTCAAACCAGTTCCAGTAGTGGCGCACCGTGGAAAACGGGTCGCTCAGCAGTATCTTCACCTGGTGGCGAAAGCTGTTTTGCTGGCTGCCGGCAAGAAAAAAGGCGGCCTGCGCAGGCAGTCCGGAGGCCAGGCTGACCATCATTTTGAGCTCGGCGAGCAGTGCAGTTCCTCCATAAACGGGATAAATGCATTGTATGCGATGGCAGTGATTGAAGCTGGTTGTGCAACATGTCCTCTTTAGGGCGATTCAAACCTGGAATCGTAGCTGCTTCCTGCGCTACTCTTCGTGATCTTCTGTCTCATCTGAGCCGGCATTCACCTCGCTACAGTTGCTCGCTTGCGCCGGTCAGCGTAATGTTTCCATACAGTTGGAGATGATCCCCATGTCTACGACAGCCGTTTCTCCCGTAGTTGCTGCCAAGGGCGGGAGCTTTCTTATCGACACCCGTATCCCTGCCGAGATCTTCACTCCAGAGGACTTAAACGAAGAACAGCGGCAGATGGCGGCAACCGTGGCCCAGTTTGCCCGCGACGAGGTTCTGCCGGCCTCCGAGGACATCGACGCCAAGAAGCCCGGGGTGCTGGTCGGACTGCTGCGCAAGGCGGCGGAACTTGGGTTCGCCTCGGTTGATATTCCCGAAGAGTACGGCGGCCTGGGAATGGACAAAACCACGTCCACGATCATCACGGACCACCTCTCGGTCAATGCGAGCTTTTCAACGGCATTCGGAGCCCACATCGGCATCGCCACGCTGCCCTTAGTCTGGTACGGCACCGCGGAGCAAAAGCAGCGCTACCTGCCTAGGCTCGCCACCGGTGAATTGATCGGCGCCTACGGCCTGTCAGAAGCCACCTCCGGCTCCGACGCTATGAACATTCGCACCCGTGCGACCCTTTCGCCCGATGGCGTCACCTACACCCTCAACGGCGAGAAGATGTGGATCACCAACTGCGGCATTGCCGGCCTTTACACGGTCTTCGCCAAAATAGACGGCGAGAAATTCTCCGCATTCCTGATCGAACGTGACACGCCCGGCCTTACGGTCGGCGCGGAAGAGCACAAGCTCGGTATTCGCGGATCGTCCACCTGTCCACTGGTGCTTCAGGACTGCAAAGTATCGGTGGCGAACCTGCTTGGCGAGCCGGGCAAGGGCCATCACATCGCGTTCAACGTGCTGAACGTGGGGCGTTACAAGTTGGGCGTGGCCTGCGTGGGTGGGGCGCGCCACGCCCTGGCTCATATGGCCCGCTATGCGAAGGAGCGCAAAGCCTTCGGCAAATCCATCGCGGAGTTTGGACTCATCCGCCGAAAGATCGCAGAGAGCGCAACACGCCTGTACGCCACTGAAAGCATGGCCTACCGCACGGTCGGCATGATCGATGCGAGCCTCGAACAACTCGGCGACCACGCGACGCGTTCCCCGCGCGATATCCAGCGTCGCATCGAGGAGTACGCGGTTGAGTGCTCCATCCTGAAGGTTTACGGCTCTGAAATGCTATCGCTGGTGTCGGACGAACTGGTCGCCACCATGGGCGGATACGGCTACGTCGAGGAGTATCCGGCCGAGCGCTTCTACCGCGATGCGCGCATTAACCGGATTTTCGAGGGCACCAACGAAATCAACCGCATGATCATTACCGGCTGGATGATGAAGCGCGCCATGGCAGGCGAACTGCCCCTCATGCCGGCTATCAAGGCTCTGATGGTTGAAGTGATGCAGCCACCTTCCTTCGATTCGGTCGAAGATATCGGCGAAGTGCTGGAACGCGAAGCGGCAATCCTTGCCGCCGTGCGCAAGATCGGGCTCTTTGCTGCCGGAGTCGCAAGCCAGCGATACATGACGGCTCTTCAGGATCAGCAGGAAGTGATGGCCGATCTGGCCGACATCATCACCCAGGTATTCGCACTGGAGTCGTCGCTTCTGCGTGCCCGAAAATTGGCCTCCGCCGGCAAGAACACAGCGGCAGTGGCCGGTGCCATGACCAGCCTGCTTGCCGACGAGAGCATGGCGCTGGCAGAGCAAGCCGCACGACGCGTGCTGGCAGCCTGTGGAGAGGGCGATATGTTGAAGACTCAATTGGCGATTCTGCGGCGGTTGGCGCGGTTCACGCCGATGGACTCAGTCCAACTGAGCCATGCAATTGCAAAGCAATGCGTGCAATTGGAACGGTATCCACTTTAAGTCGCTACGACGGGTAGGCCCCCGCTATGTAGCCCTCGAGGGCCTGAATGGTCTGCTCCTGACCGGAGATCACCCACTTCACCAAGTCGCCAATGGAGATCACGCCGATCACCGTGTCGTTCTGCACCACGGGCAGATGGCGGAAGTCGTGCTCCGTCATTAGAGTCATACACTCGTCCACCGTGTGCTTGGGGCTGACAGAGATGACCGGGCTGGTCATCAGTTGGCTCACCTTGGTTTCGCGAGATGTGTTGCCGCCCAAGATGCCCTTGCGCGCGTAATCGCGTTCGGAGAAGATGCCCACCAGCCGGTTGTCCTTGCAGACCAGCAAAACACCTATGTTGTACTTGGCCAAGGTCTCCAGCGCCTCGTAAACAGACTGATCTGGATCAATGGAGAGCACCTTTCTTTCGGGGCGACACCCGATCAAAATGCCAATTGTGTCGTTGATCTTCATAGGTGCCTCCTGGGGCCATGTGAATTGACGGTCACTATAGACCATTGAGATAACGGCGGAAAAGCAAGAAATTCAAGAGATTCTCAGGCCCAGGACAATTCGTTGAAAAGGCAGGCCCCGAATGCCTGCTGCCGTTGGAATCCGTCGTCCCGCTGACCGGTTGCCCCAGCCGGATTTAAAATGGTCACAGAGGTCGCGATTTCCCCCCTTTGAGATCTTGGGAAAATCCGGCTCGCAGCGGAACTGGAGAGACTCTGATGGCTCTGTTTAAGACATCCAATCCTGCTTTGGGTAACAAGGCGTTTCAAGACGCGGCTGGCCGTAGTGGTGCGCTTGATGTCACTGACCGGATGACCTTGAACGGTACGGTTAACCGGACCGGCATCCTGTTGATCTGCGCTTTTGCCACAGCGGCATATACCTGGCGCACGTTCATGCAGACGCATGATCCGTCCGACGTTTCTGGACTGCTGATGCTCGGCGTCTTTGGCGGCTTTATCACAGCCATGGTCACCATCTTCAAGCAGAATTGGGCGCCCATCACCGCTCCAATCTACGCGCTGCTCGAAGGGCTCTTTCTGGGCGGCATTTCAGCCTTCTTCGAACTGCGCTACCCAGGCATCGCCATCCAGGCCGTCGGCCTTACCTTTGGCGTACTCCTGACGATGCTGGTGGTCTATAGCACCGGACTGGTGAAGGTGACGAACAAACTTCGCATCGGCATCATCGCTGCCACCGGCGGCATCGCGCTCTTCTATTTGCTTCAGATGATCCTGGGCTTCTTCGGCTTCCAGTTCGTCACAATCAACGGTGCCGGTCCAATCGGCATCGGCTTCAGCCTGCTTGTCTGTGCCATTGCTGCGCTCAACCTCGTGCTCGACTTCGACTTCATCGAGCAAGGGGTGAACTACGGTGCGCCGAAGTATATGGAGTGGTATGGCGCTTTCGGCATCATGGTCACGCTGGTGTGGCTGTATCTTGAGATCCTGCGGCTGCTCTCAAAGCTGCGCAGCAGGAACTAGGGATTCAAACTGAATTACGGCAAGTAACCAAAGCGGCAATCTCCCCCGGAGATTGCCGCTTCTGTCCTCGGCCGAGTAGATTTTGCTTCACGCCATCCGCCAGCGGCGCCTGAGAATACTCTCAATGACGCGAGTCACAGAGAACCCGGAGCGGGATTATGCGTGCGCTTCCACCCCGTGTGCGACGGATTCGATGATTGCCTTGTTGAATGCGGGAATATCATCGGGTTTGCGGCTGAAGATGAATTGACCATCCGTAACAACCGCCTGGTCAACCCACGTGCCGCCGGCATTCTTGATGTCAGTCTTCAGAGAAGGCCAGGACGTCACCGTCTTCCCTTTGAGGACGCCGGCCTCCAAGAGCGTCCACGGCCCGTGGCAAATGGCTGCAACCGTTTTACCTGTAGCCACAAACTGGCGAACAAAATTCACCGCCGCGGGATCCATGCGCAGGTGATCAGGATTCATCACACCGCCCGGCAACACAAGTGCGTCGTAATCATGCGGATTGGCGTCGGCAAGCGCCAGGTCTACTTTCACAGATTGGCCCCAGTCCTTCTTGTTCCAGCCCTTGATCTCACCGCTCTTCGGGGCAATCACCACGGTGGTTGCGCCCGCCTGCGTCAGCGCTTTGCGGGGATCGATTAGTTCTGACTGCTCAAACCCGTCCGTAGCCAAAATTGCGATCTTCTTTCCCTTCAGATCTGATGACATTTGTTCCTCCATTTGTCGGATCGTTCAGCCCAATTGGACGCCGGGCAGGGAGGTGAGGTTGCGCGCACGTCGGCTAAAAGGGAAGCGACTTTTTTCAAGTCGAATGAACTCTTTGGCATTGATTTTAGAAGGAAGCAAACCCCCGTTTTTACGGTGCATCAGAGCCCTTGAATATAGGCACGCCCTGGCCGCAGTGGCCATCAAATTGCATCGTCCAATCGAGGCCAAATGAAGCGAAGAGAATTTTTGTCGACAGCAGCGATTGCAGCTGCGGGATTGGGTGCGCAGCGCCTGAAGGCTGCGCAGCAAACAGAGGAGAGGAGTGGAGAAATGCCCACCACACAATCGTCATCGAAAGAGGCCGCTTCGCGTATTCCGCGCGTCACCAACGCAGGGACACTCAAAGGCGAAATGCTGTATCGCGAACTCGGTGCGACGGGCGTACAAGTTTCGTTGATCGGGATGGGCGGCGCCCATCTGGGCCTGGCAACGGTTGAAGAAGATGACGCCATCCGCCTGGTCCACGAAGGCCTGGATAGGGGTATCAACTTCCTCGACAACTCGTGGGACTACAACGAGGGCCGCAGTGAAGAGCGTGTCGGCAAGGCGCTTGCACAGGGAGGTTATCGCCAAAAAGCCTTCGTGATGACGAAGATCGATGGCCGCACGAAAGAGGTCGCGACCAATCAGATCAATGACTCGCTGCGCCGTCTCAAAGTGGATCACATCGATCTGCTGCAACATCACGAGGTGATTCGCTTCGACGATCCCGATCGCATCTTCAATGAAGGCGGCGGAATGGAAGCAGTGCTTGCGGCAAAGCAGGCCGGCAAGATCCGCTTCATTGGTTTCACCGGCCACAAGGATCCGCACGTTCACCTCTACATGCTCGAAGTCGCGCAGAAGCACGGATTCCACTTCGACACGGTGCAGATGCCCGTCAACATCATGGATGCCCACTTCCGCAGCTTCTCGCAACTCGTCGTGCCCGAAGCGATCCGTCAAAATATCGCCGTGCTGG
The DNA here is from genome assembly GCA_963738035.1 of uncultured Acidobacteriaceae bacterium. Classification (GTDB taxonomy): domain Bacteria; phylum Acidobacteriota; class Terriglobia; order Terriglobales; family Acidobacteriaceae; genus Telmatobacter. The sequence goes on along the minus strand of CAVTVB010000008.1, from coordinate 967,893 downwards.
GAATGAAATGTTTCGGCGACGACATCATCCTGAAAAGCGGCGCGGTCGAGCCGATGGATTGTCTGCGCTACTCGCTCAATGTGCCGATTTCCGTGCTCATCACCGGAATCAATTCGAAGATGCTTCTCGATCAGGCATTCGCAGCAGTCAAATCATTCCGGCCGATGGATGAGGCAGCCGTTGCCACCCTGATCTCGAAGACTGAACAGGTAGCGATGCATGGTAAGTACGAGCTCTTCAAGACAACGTCGCACTTCGACACTACGGCGCGCCATCCAGACTGGCTGGGTTCCGACAGCCCGGCGGTGCAGAAACTTGCGCCACAACTGCCGGGGTGAAGAAGGTCGGCCGTCGTTCACGCCGGCAGTGGACTTCAATCTCACTGCATCGGCTTTGCTGTCAGCTGGATCTGCATGTTTCCTTTGCTGTCGAGCGAATCGGAAGTGAAGACCACCGTAGGCTTGTTAAGCGTAACCAGGATCGGAGATTGCCAGCGATTACTGCGGATCACAGGAGTGGATGACTGGCCGGCGCTGGCCGGGTTCGCGAGGCTGCTCACATCCGCAGTAAGCTCTAGAGCGAGCTTTCCTTCCACCTCATGAGTGCCATGCACATCGAAGTTCACTCCCAGATCGATGTACTGGATCTGGTGTTCACCGGTCGAAATTGGCACTCTCGATCCGGTGCGAACTGAGACGCCTCGATTCGAGTGGTCGGTATTCGTATCCACTGTGTAGGCGCGGCTGTTGACTGGTTTGCCGTCGGTGCCAAGCTCCTGCACAACAAACTCAAGATGGTAGAAGTGAACGGGCGCTTCGGCACCCTTCGACGGCGTAGGCTGGTTTGTCGCGTCCTGGGCGGAGAGTTTGGCGCCGCAGAGGCAGGTGATGAGTAAGAGACTGCAGAAGACAGCGAGTTTGCGCATGGATAATCTCCTTACTTGGCGTCCTGGTCGGTCTTGGTGAGGGGAGGAATGTTAATGGCTGAAATCTGGAGCGGGACCTCCCGTTGGCGTTGACTGGCGATGAGGTTTTCACGGGCCGAGGCTACAGGAGCCGTGGCGATTGCGATGAGAGCTTTCTCTTCAGGGGACAGCGGCTGGGGGAGGGGAAATACATCCTGCTTTGGCCGCGGAGCAGAGTCGGCAACTTCCGCGAATGTCCGATGCCGTGTCCGGGTTGGTGTCTTTGGCACAGTTTTTGGCGCGGGTGGCCTGACGTTTTCGACCTCGATGCCTTTGGTGCCGGTGTTCGCAGTTGCCGTCTGAGGCAATCCGCCTGTTGGGTGCGTAGCGTTCGGGCGCGGGGACTTCAACAGGATCAGCGTCAACAGCAGGCAAGCAGCAGCAGGAAGCGCGGCCCACAGCACCAGGCGGCTGCGCGATCTGGGCACGAATTGTTTCGCCCTTTGCTCGCTCTCGACGCGCGCCAGGATCCGCTCGGCAAGTCCGGAATCCGATTCCATCTCGCCATAGCTGAAAAGCGCCGAGTCGAGCATCCGATCCAGATGATCTTTTTCATGCATAGCGCGACTCCTGGAGCGAAGTGAGTTTCTGCTTGAGAATCTGCCGCGCGCGCTGCAGTCGCGTGCGGACCGTTCCCTCCGGAATTCCGAGAATCGATCCGATCTCCGGCGAACGCAGGTCGTCAAAGGCCGAGAGTGCCAGCGGTACTCGCAGCTCTTCAGGCAGGGCATCGATCATCGCGTGAATCACCGAATTCTGATTTGCGAAAAGCACCGTTTGCTCCGGTCCCGGTTGCAGCGACGGTGCTTCATCCAGTTCGAGCGATTCGGGGCTTGAGGCCGAAGCCTGCGAGCGGCGCGGACGTAGGTCTACTGCCTCCCGCCACGCGACACGAGCCAGGTAGGCGCGCTCGTTCTCCGCCTGCTCCCATCCGCGATTGCGATAAAGCTTCAAAAAAGTCTCCTGTACTGCGTCTTCGGCGTCGTGAGAGTTAAGCAGAACTGCATACGCTACCCGAAAGACAAAACGCGACTGACGATGAACGAGTGCAGTGAACTCCGCATCCGGATCAATAGCCAAAACTCGCGCGCTCCCTCGGGCTGCAGATCATTCTCAGACGCAGCGTTCGCGTTGTACACACCCTAAGACCCCGGAGAAGGCCTGAGCGTTCAAAAATCTTTCGGACAAAGAAGAAGCCCGCTCCTCGTAGTGAGAAGCGGGCCGTAAAGGATTAGAAACTTCGTTAGGGTTAAGCTTTGGCTGAAGTAAGCGCGCCAAGGTCGGCGGCCAGTTTCTCCGTCGAGAATGCTTCGATCAGGTCGCCTTCCTTCAGATCGCTGAATCCGCCCAGTCCGATGCCGCACTCCATGCCATTAGTGACTTCGCGCGCATCGTCCTTGAACCGCTTGAGCGATCCAATCTTGCCCTTGTAGACCTGTTCTGTGCCGCGCATGACTTTGACTTCAGAGTCGCGGCGGATGACGCCATCCTGCACTCGGCAGCCGGCGATGGTGCCGACCTTGGGAATGCGGAAGACATTGATGACTTCAGCGCGGCCAACGTAGTTCTCCTTGAACGTTGGATCGAGGAGGCCCAGCATGGCAAGACGCATTTCATCCTGCAACTCGTAGATGATGGAGTGCAGCCGAATCTCGATGCCTTCCTGCTGCGCCAGTTCAGCGGCCTTGCGCTCAGGGCGCACATTGAAGCCGATGATGATGGCGTTGGAAGCCGTCGCAAGCAGCACGTCGCTCTCGGTGATCGATCCCGACGCCGGAGTGGATCACCTTCACGCGAACCTTCTCAGTCGACATGCGCACCAGTGAATCGGCGAGCACTTCAACCGATCCCGTCACGTCGCCCTTGATGATCAGCGCAAGATCCTTCACACCAGCCTGGCGAATCTGCTCTGCCAGTCCTTCGAGCGAAACACGCGAGCTCTTCGCTAAGCTGTGCTTCGCGCTCCTTCATCTTGCGGTATTGCGCAATGCCCTTGGCCTTGTCGCGGTCCGCAACCACGAGGAACGTGTCGCCGGAGTCCGGCATGGATTCGAGACCGAGCACTTCGATCGGCGTCGACGGACCAGCTTCTTCAAGCGGCCGCCCGCGATCGTCGAACATGGCGCGAACTTTGCCGAAGGTGTTGCCGACAATGTAGCTGTCGTTGAGACGTAAAGTGCCGTCCTGAACAAGCACAGTGGCCACAGCGCCGCGCCCGCGATCGAGCTTGGCTTCGAGCACCGATCCCACTGCCTTGCGTCCCGGTGTTGCCTTTGGTGCCTTGATGTCCGACACGAGGCAAATCATCTCGAGCAGCAAGTCAAGATTCTTGCGCTTCTTGGCTGAGACCTCGACGAATACAGTGCCTTCACCGCCCGCTGCCCACTCTTCAGGAATCAGGCCGCGATCAGCAAGCTGCTTCTTTACACGATCCGGATTGGCCTCAGGCTTGTCGATCTTGTTCACCGCCACGATGATCGGTACTTCCGCCGCTTTGGCGTGGTCGATGGCTTCGAGCGTCTGCGGCATCACGCCGTCGTCTGCTGCAACCACGATCACAACAATGTCCGTAACCTTGGCTCCGCGTGCACGCATGCGGGTAAAGGCTTCGTGACCTGGCGTATCAAGGAAAACGATTTCGCGGCCCGAAGCCGGAGATCCTTCCTTGTTGAAGCGCACCTTGTAGGCACCGATGTGTTGCGTGATGCCTCCGGCTTCACCTGCCGCGACATCAGTTTCGCGGATAGCGTCGAGCAGTGAAGTCTTGCCATGATCGACGTGACCCATGACAGTGACCACCGGTGCACGCGGTACTTCTAGTTCCCCAGTATTCTCAGCGACAAGTACTTCTTCGATTGCCTCGTTCGCCAGCTCCTCTTCGTAGCTGATGACGGTGGCGCCGGCGCCAAACTTGGCGGCGACATCCTTCACCATTGCGGCGTCGAGCGACTGGTTCACGGTAACGAACACACCGCGCATAAGCAGGGCAGCGATCAGGTCCTTGGCGCGAATTTCAAGCTTCTCGGCCAGATCCTTCACGCTGATGCCCTCTGTCACGGTGATTTCACGCGTGATGGGCAAAGGCTCGTCGCTGAACTGCGTGGCACCACCAAAACGTGGCGGTGGCACAAAGCCCTTCATTGGGCCTTCCTTGGTCTTGGGATACTGCTGTCCGCCACGTCGGGCGCGATTCTGTGGTGCGCGCTGCGGGCGCGGTGCCTCGCCGGTAGGCGGAGCGCCGCCAGCACCCGGTCGTGCGCCAAAGCCTCCGGGGCGCGGAGCGCCGAATCCGGGACGAGCGCCAAATCCAGGGCGTCCACCAGGCGCGCCACCGGGACCGCCAGGTCCTGCAAACCCGCTGCGGGTTGGGTGCTTGGGGCGTGGCCCGGCGCCGGGGAATTGTCCGGGAGGGCCACCGGGTCCAGGAGTGCGTTGCTGATAGCCTCCGGGTGCACCTGTGGGCCGGCGATCAAAGATCGGCTTGCCGCGTTGGATGCCTGCACCTGGTGCCGGGGGAGGGGTGGTGCTTGCTGCCACGATTGGCGCCTTGTATACCGGGCGTGGTCCTGTCTGCGGCATTACCACGCGCCGCGGCGCAACCACTGGCCGTGCCGGTATGGCAGGCGTCTCCGGCGCTTGCGGTGCGGGTGCTTGAGATTCAGTCGAGTCTGCGCTCGGTGCTGCCTGCGTTTCCTTTGCCTTTGCTGCGATTTCGGCAGGCTGCGCAACTGGCGCTTCAATAACTGGTGTCGATGCTGCGGCCACTGGTGCTGCGGCTTCGGGCTTCTCGCTGTACGGGAGCTGCAACCGGAGCCGTTACCGACGCCGCAGGCTTGGCCGCGACAGGCTGCTTAGCCGCAGCGGTTGTCGACTCGGCAGGCTTGGGCGGAGTTGCGCCCACTGCCGGGGGCACCGGAGGCTTTACAACCACGGTGGGCGGAACAACCGTAACGACGGGACGCACAGCGGCGGCTGCCCCTGCAGGCGCCTTTGCCACAACGGCTCCCGCTGGCGGCTTCGACGCAATCGCGGGCGCTGCGGGAGGAACAATCGCAGGAGCAGGCCGCGGCTGCGGCACAATCTTTCGCGGTTCAGGCCGTGCCGGAGCTGCCGCAGGCGGCGCAACCGACACTACCGGAGGTGCGGGCTTCGCTGGGGTCTTCGGCGCGGCGACCGCGGCCTTGCTCGGAGGCACGTGACTCCTGCGAGCCTCGGCTTCCTCCTCCTGCTTCTTTGCCAGAATGGCCTTCATCACGTCCCCTGGCTTGGAAACGTGAGACAAATCAATTTTCGGGGCAATCGTCTGCGCCGCGCGCGATGAACCTGCGGCGGCGTGGCTGCCCTGGCGCCCGTGCTGGAAGTGCGCACGAACTTTGTCGGCCTCATGGTCTTCGATCGAACTCGAGTGAGTCTTGCCCTCACCTAGGCCGAGTTCCCCTAACACGTCAAGAATCTGACGGCTTTTGACTTCCATCTCACGCGCGAGATCGTTAATTCGAACCTTGCTCATCCGCCTCTTTTCAGAATGTGCTGCCCAAAGCCCTTTAGTCGCGCATTAGCTAACCTCTTGGCATTGGTTTAATGCGTTACCACCATCATCATTATCACTTGAATGGTGTTGAGAAACACGACGCATTTATGCGCCGCCCTCTTCATTGTCTGTTTCGTTCTCTTCGGTTCCTTCGTCCGCGCCGGGAATGTTGTCTACCGCAAGTTCTTCCGCAGTCACATCCTGGTCTTCAGTCGCCTCTTCCAGAACCTCTTGCGCATTTTCCAGCTCAGCTTCCGAAGTATCTACTACGGCTTCGGCAGTCTCAACCTCTGACTCACCTTCGGAAATCTTGCCCGTATCCGCCGCTGCGGTAAGTGCCGCGGGCTCATCGGAGCCTTCAACTTCCGGTGCGCCTGCCACGCCTGCGCCCTCGGTCGCCTCAGCTTCTTCGCCCTCTTCAAAGTGGCCGAAGTAGTGGCGAACCGCAACGCTGATGCGCTCAAGCGTCTTCTCGCCGATACCGGGAATCTCTTCGAGCTGCTCCGGAGTCATGTCGGCCAAACCTTCCACCGTCGTGATGCCCGCAGCAATCAGCTTCTGAATAATGCCTTCGCCGAGTTCCGTAACCTGCTCGATCGGAGTTGAAGGTCCACCAGTAAGCGCCTGCATCTGCTGCTCCACTTCCTGGCGCTTCTCTTCCTCGCTCTTGATGTCGATCTTCCAGCCCAGCAACTTGGCCGCAAGCCGAACGTTCTGGCCCTTCTTGCCGATCGCCAGCGAGAGCTGCGTGTCATCCACGATGACCTCGAGCTGTTTGTCCGTCAAGTCGGTAATGGAAACACGGCTGACCTTGGCCGGCTGCAAAGCTTTCTCTGCAAAGGTCGTAATCTCTTCGCTGAATTCAATGATGTCGATCTTCTCGCCGCGCAGTTCGCGAATGATCGACTGCACGCGCATGCCCTTCATGCCCACGCAGGCACCAACCGGATCTACATCCTTGTCGCGCGACTGAACCGCAATCTTGGTGCGCTCTCCTGCCTCACGCGCAATGGCGCGAATGACTACCGTGTTGTCGTAGATCTCCGGTACTTCCGACTGGAACAGGTTCGATACCAGCTCCGGCGCAGCGCGCGATACGATCACCTGGGGTCCCTTGGCTGCGCGATCCACCTTCAGCAGAACAACGCGCACGCGTTCGCCGATGGTGAACTGCTCGAGCCGCGATTGTTCCCGCTTGGGGCAGCGCGCTTCAGCTTTGCCCAGGTCGAAGATGACGTCCTGGCCCTCGATGCGCTTCACCGTCGCGTTCAGTACTTCCTTCTCCCGGTGCGCATATTCGTTAAATACGGTATCCCGCTCCGCCTCGCGTACCTTCTGGAAGATCACCTGCTTGGCAAGCTGCGCGGCAATGCGCCCTAGAGGAGTGGTGTCGCGATACATGCGAATCTCGCTGCCGACTTCAACCCCGGGCGCAAGCTCGTTCGCTTCTTCCAGCGTGATCTGATTCACCGGGTCTTCCAGCTCATCGTCGGTGGCGACAACCGTCTTGTAGATATAGGCGGTGATCTCGCCCGTATCCTTGTTCAGTTCTCCGCGCATGTTCTCCTGGGTCTTGTAGTACTTGCGCGTGGCGAGTGCAATTGCCTCTTCCACCGCGCCCACCACGATCTGGGGCTCGATGCCTTTTTCGCGACTCAGGAGTTCGATACTTTGATATAGAGCGCTGGCCATACTTTTCTTACTCTCTCGGATTGTTTCCGGCGATCGTCCGAAGCCCGGACGCGTTGCACCGTTGGATTGTCGTTGAGGAGGCCTTCGTTTTCGCCTCCAGCACCACACCGTAGGGCATGGCTAAATCTCTGGAATCAGCTCCGCTTTTTCAACGTTCGCCAGAGCGATTTCTACCGTATCCACGCCTGTTTTGCGGCTCTTGCTGTTCTGATGCACAGCCGCCAGATCAAGCGCAATGTTTACTCCCGATCCCGCCTGCAACCGCCCTCTCCAGTGCCGGTTATTGCGAATCGGTTCAAATGTCTGCACCTTCACCAGGCATCCGGCAAACCGCCGAAAATCTTCCGCCTTCGTTAACTTGCGATCAAGCCCCGGGGAACTGGCTTCCAGCGTGTATTCCTCCCCAGGTACAAACTCTTCCACATCCAGCAGAACGCCAAAATCCCGGCTGAACTCCGCGCAATCCTCGTGCGTCACTCCGGAGAGCTGTTCTACGCTCAACTTGCCTTCCACCAGCCGCTCTGGAAGGCCTTCCGCGCCTGCTGCGATCTCCGCCTTAAGCTGTGCGCGGCCGGCGGCGTTCTTTTCGAGGAAAACTCTCAAAACACGCTCTTTAGCCGGTCCCACAAGTTCGATGTCGACCACTTCCAGACCATGGGATGCGGCCACTCGCTCCGCCGCTACCCGAATTTCGTTCAGCTTTGCCGCCATTCGTCGAAGCCCGTCCGCTGGCCCCTTTGCTCAGGGGCTCCCGGTCAAAATCAGCGGCCGTTTCCGGGAGAAATTTGCACCAAATAAAAAGTGGGCTGTGAGCCCACTCATCTCTCCGCCAGCCGGCGTGCTCACGGCAATTCAGGCGGACAAACTCGTCTGCAACACCTAGCATACGGCGTTTTGTGAGGAAATTCAATGTACCGCTCTCAAAGGGGCAATCAGAAACCCGCAAGTCGGCCATTCCGCACGGCAACTGTTCTACGTGCCTCGTCACAGACGCAAGCGAAAGCCGCGGCTTTGCTCCCGTCGCGCCCTACGCTTAAGTTGTAAAGCCCATTTCAACCTTCAATTCTGGTCATTCAAGTCTCTAAAGTAACCAACATTTATCCTTTGCAATCAGCTGCTTATGCTCTTGGCACGGCTGGGGTATCGGGTTACCACTATTGGGGAGCAGAAGGCAGAGCCGATCAGGCTGAATAATGGACGAGCTAAATCATGCGGACCCTTGTTCAGCGCGTCGTAATCACAATTGTGTCGACCATCCTGCTCGCCGCCTTGGGCGGGCTGGGCGGAATCCTGCTGGGCCATTCATTTGCCCTGAATCAGGTCAAGGATCGGCTCGATCACTACGCGAACCGTCTTTTGCTCGAAAGCGTGACCTCGACGGCCGAATCTCGCGCCATTCTGGCGACGATGAATACCTCGGCCTACGCCAGCTGTTCCGAAGCGGAAATCGAATACTTTCGTCAACTCATCTTCCAGTCACAATTCCTGAAAGCCGCCGGACGCATGCGCGATGGAAGAATTGAATGTTCCACGACGGCCGGCCGCAACGTCCTCGCAGAATCGCAGTACACACCGAACATCTCCCGGCGGGATGGAACAAAGATCTATAAGAACCTACCTCCTTTTCGCGTAGACGACCAGGACGTGATCTCGTTGCAAGAGGGCGACTCATTCATTGTCTACAACCCCTATATTCTGGCTTCGCAGGCGGTCCCACCCATGCACTTCACCGCGACAGCCGTGGATGCGCCCACTCGTCAGATAGGACAGATACTTGGCGAAAGCCCCAATGTTCAGCAAAAGATTCTCACTCACGAAGGCAAGCTGCAATTAGGCAACACACTTTATGCAACGCGCTGCTCAACCGACGGCGCGACATGCTTGACTGCTTACATTTCAATTTCCGACGCGTTGGCCGTTACCCGCGGTTATTTCATGGCGTGCCTAGCCATCGGAGCCGTCGCAGGCGCTCTCATCGGCTTGCTCTTCCCTCTGCTCTACAGCCGTAACAAGAGCGTTGAACAGCAGTTGCTTCGCGCGCTTCGCTCCGACGCCCTCACCGTTGTGTATCAGCCGATTGTCGATCTCGCCACAGGCCATATCGTCGAGGCCGAGGCCCTGGTGCGCTGGACTGATGAGTATAAGAATGCGGTAAGTCCCGACGTCTTCGTGAAAATTGCCGAGGAGCGGGGTTTCGTTGGCCAGATTACAAAACTTGTCTTGCGCCATGCTCTGCGCGACTTCGGTTCCACCATGCGTGCTCGCTCTGCTTTCCGCGTCAACGTGAATATCGCCGCGTCGGATCTTGCAGACAGCGAATTCCTTCCCATGCTCGGAAATGCTCTCGCCGGTGCTGAAGTCTCGCCGCGCAACCTCGGCATCGAGATCACCGAAAGCTACACCGCTCGTCAGCAGGTAGCTAGAAACACGATCCTCCGCCTCCGTCAGAATGGCCACTACGTCGCAATCGATGATTTCGGTACCGGCTACTCGAGCCTGGCTTATCTGCACGATCTTTCGGTCGACGCCATCAAGATTGACAAGGCCTTCACCAAGGCCATCGGAACCGACGCCGTCACAGTCTCGATCCTGCCGCAGATTCTTACCATGGCCGAGACGCTCAAGTTGCGCGTTGTAGTGGAAGGCATCGAAACGCGTGCCCAGGCAGACTATTTCGCCGCCAGTAACCAGCGGATTCATGCCCAGGGCTGGCTCTTCGGACGACCCGTCCCCGCCCGCCTGTTCCTCCAGATGCTCGATGAGGAAGAGGCACGGCTCGCTAAGGAGCGGGAAGCAGAAATCCCCGACGGTGCAACCGTTGCGGCATTCTAGTGTCCCGCGTACTTAAATCCTTCCCATGATTTAGGTGTCATTCTGAGTGAACGGGGCCCCAAACGCATTTTCAGTTTGGGGGTGGTGAACGAAGAATCTGCTTTTGCCTTTTCCATTTTGCACCTAGAACAATGACGCGCAACAATAGCAGAATGAAGATTGTCCGGCTCGTTGCACCGGTTCTTGTTTTTGCCGCCTTCGCATTCCCCACATCCCAGGCCCTCGAAAAACAGCCCGCCAGCGACTACCATGCGCGTCGCGTCGGGCTTGGAAATGCGCTGCATGGCGGCGTGGCCATTCTCTTCGCCGCGGAAGAGCCGGTGCTCGATTTCGATCCCTATCGTCAGAACTCCGACTTTTACTACCTGACCGGCTGGAACGAACCGGGTGCGGCCCTGCTGATTGTTGGGCCAGCCAACGAGCCCGAACGCCAAGGCCAGGCTGCCCGTTCGCGCGGCTACAAAGAGATACTCTTCCTGCCAACCCGCAATATGCGCATGGAGGTCTATACCGGCGCAAAGATGGACGCGGCAACTTCCGGAGTGTCGAAAGCCACTGGTGTCGACAATGTTGAGCCGATGACGAACCTCGCTGCAGACATCAACAAGCTGATTGCCGACGATCGCAGGCTTGCTCTGAATGTCTGGACACAGCCCGAAGTTAAAGCCGCCGAATCTCTCCTCGGCTATACATCTACGACTCTTGGTACCAGGGTGCCCGCTCCCCGCGATGTGACGACGCTGACGATGCCGCTCCGCGAGGTGAAGGACGCCGGAGAGATTGAGCTGCTCAAAAAAGCGTCGACGGCTTCCATCGCCGGTCAGCGCGAAATGATGAAGTCTGTTAAGCCCGGGGTGACCGAGCGAACGATTGCCGGCAAAATGACAGCGGCCTGGTACGAGCAGGGATGTGAGCGTCCATCCTACGCACCCATCGTCGGAACCGGCATCAACTCAACGACCCTTCACTACTCCGCTAACTCCGCCTCCATTGAAGATGGTGATGTTGTGGTCGTCGATGCAGCATGCGAGTTCTCGATGTATGCGTCAGATATCACCCGCACCGTTCCAGCCAACGGCCACTTCACCGAGCGGCAGCGCGAAATCTACAACGTCGTGCTCGGAGCGCAGAAGGCCGCCGTCGACGCGTTCGTCGCGGGCAAGTCGAAAATCAACGACTTTAACCACCGAGATTCCGACACGCTCGACACGGTAGCCTTTAACTACATCAATGCGCACGGCAAGGATCTGCATGGCCAGCTACTCGGCAAGTACTGGCTTCACGGCCTTGGACACATGGTGGGAATCGACGTGCACGATCCCGCGCAATATCCAGCGGTTCTCAAACCGGGGATGGTCTTCACCATCGAACCCGGCGTGTATATACCCGAGGAGAAGCTTGGTGTCCGTATCGAGTGTGATTTCCTCGTGCTGCCCGATGGCAAACTCCTCGATCTCGATGCGGGCCTGCCGCACACCGCCGAAGAAGTTGAAGCGGCAATGCAGAGCAAATGAACAGCGATGAAAAAAAGAGACAAAATCCGAGCTCGGGAACTGGAGGCGATGGAGCAGGAATTCCAGGAGTTGTTGATCCCTTGCCTGCAAACGTGCGCAGAGGGTCGGTGGGGATTATTTGGCGCTTATGATGCCTTCCCGGGGTTCGAAAACTGGTCGCCCGGGGGCAATCGGCTCCGTGAACTCCCCAAATCAATCCAAGCCATTCGAAGGGAATCAGGCGGCCGAAGTGAGTTATGCGAAGAGTTTTTGAGCCTCTGCACTTCCCATAAACCAAACGATCCCAGTGAACCCAAGCTTGCGAAAGCTTTCCTTGAACGCATTGAAAACCGCCACTGGGAAACTAGAGAGTAGCAAGCATGGACCCGCGCGATGCAATGGATCAGGATCAACTCGACAGGCTGAGTCGCATATTCTCTGAGCAACTCGAGGCCTGCCTCGAAGAATGTGCGCACGGGCGGCACGGTCTCTTCTCCGATCTCGAGCTAACTGGAGACGATGAGCACGAACGCGCGTGGTCCGAAGCGGCACGTCTCCGCGAACTCGCACTCGGACTGCAGCACATCTTCGCGCAGCGGGAGCAGCGCAATGCGCTCTGCGATGAGTTTCTCGATTTATGTTCGATGCACGGCGAGAGCCATCCAGGAGAACCGCGTCTGGCGCGCATGTTTCTTGCGCGGATCTCGCGCGGGGAAGTCGGCACCCCTAGAGAGGAACCGAGGAAGCCATGGTAGCTCTGCACGCGTTCTTCGCTTTGCTCTGCGGCTTCGCAACGATCGCCGCCCTCGTTGCGGTGATCACGACGCTGCTTCAGAGGCTGACTCCGGGCTGGGTCAGCGAAAAAGGCTTACCGAAGCCGGGCTATATCTTTGTTAATCTTGGTTATTCATTTCTGGCAGCGGCCGCGGGTGGTTATGTCACCGCGTGGATAGCCGCGCACAATCCGCTTGTCCACGTCCTGGCACTCGCTATTACAGTGTTGCTCCTTGCCGCCCTCAGCGCTCTCCAGCAGCGCGGAGAACAACCCGTGTGGTATATGCTCGCGCTGGTTGCGTTGACTCCATTAGGCGTATTCGCCGGCGGCCTCGTTCGGCTCCGCATACTCGGCATCCTCTGAAGGCCATTCAATAGACGCAGAAGCCGCGCTGTCGAATGATCGACAGCGCGGCCCCGTGTCCGTCAAACACTAAAAGCGTGTCCCGCTACCAGCGCACACCGAATGTGACAGGAATGATCTTGGTGCCCTCACCAACAGTGGTGGTGCCCAGACCATTCGGTTCCGTTGTCACCGCGGGCGACAACACATCGAGGTAGCGCGCCTCTGCAAAAATCCTCATCTTGCCCTCGCCATTCCAGCCGGCGAACCGGTGCTGAATGCCGCCGCCGGCGTTCCAGCCGCCCTGGTTGCTGGAGAAGTGCCCGACAACCACGTCCTGGGTGATGATGCCGCAGTAAAAGTACGTGCAGTAGATCTGTGGCTGCGGATCGGTGAAGCTTGTGACCTTGCGGTAAAAGCCTCCGCCGCCCGTCGCATAGAACTCAACTGCGCTTTTGGGATTGAAATCGTAGTAGGGATCAAGCGTGAATGACCAGATGTGGGCGTAGCCACCTGTTGCGCCGGCCTGCGCAATGATCTCGCCTGGCAACTTGCTGTGAATGAATTGGTACTCGAGATTGATAGCGAAGTGTTTGTCGAAACGATAGCCGGCACTCCCAGTGAAATTCCAACCCCACGTGATGTAGGGTGAGGAATCGCCGGTCGGCGCATTGAATCCACCGCCCACCGCGTACGTCAGGTGACTCATGATTCCGCCACCCCCGCCCGTTGGAGACCTGTTGTCGTATTGCCCCCCGCCGGCCCCGTTTGACGCTGGTGCTCCAGGCAGTGCGGCTGAACTCGACGCACCGGCAACCGGGTCCCCGGCATCATCGACAAGTTGAAGTGCATTGGAACTCGATTCCGCTGAAGGTGCGGTTACCGAGCTCGAGTATTCAGGAGTCGTGGCAACTTGGGCGCTTGCGGAGCCGAGCGAAATGGCAAGCGCTGCACATAGCAATGTCGTGTGCTTGAAAAGGATCAGACCCCGATCTGAAGTCATTTCTGTACCTCGCAGAAGTTTAAATTGTTCTGTATGTGGGAGATCAAACTTATTCCCCGTGACAACTTAGACTCAGTTTGAATATCAAAGTTGCTTCCAAAGTGCAGATAACGAAGGCCGGAGTTACCCTCCGGCCTTCGCTTTCGACACGATGAAAAACTGAACCTCTATCCTTGAATGTCAAACTGCTCCGGATGGAGGGTCGGATCGCTCTTGATCAGGATGTTCTTCCCGACAAGCTCCTCAAACTCGTTAATCCAGCTTCCGTTATTGGCCTTCAGCACCTTTACGGTCTCCGGATTCACGCGCAGCATTACGTCCGCACTCTCAAAATGCCGCTTCATCTTGCGCAACTCGATGTAGATCTCGTTGCACACCGTCGCCGGACTCTTCACCATACCGGTGGCCTGGCAGGTGGGGCAGGGAACTGAAAGCGTCCGTTCGAGCGACTGCTTTACGCGTTTGCGAGTGATTGCCACCAGTCCAAAGTCGTTGAACTGCAGAACTTTGGTCGGAGCGCGGTCGCTCTTGAGCGCTTCTTCAAGAGCGGCGAGAACCTTGAATCGGTTCTTGCGCTCGTCCATATCGATGAAGTCGATGACGATAATTCCGCCCAGGTCACGCAGGCGAATCTGGCGAACGATCTCCGGCACCGCATCGAGGTTGGTTTTGACAATGGTGTCTTCAAGTCGCGCTGATTTACCGACGTACTTGCCGGTGTTGATGTCGATCGCCACCAATGCCTCTGTCTGGTTGATCACGATCGATCCGCCGGATTTCAGCCACACCTTTGAGCGCAAGGCTTTCGAAATTTCGTCCTGGATACCAAAATGCTCGAAGAGCGGTGTTTCCTTGGTGTAGAGTTTCACGCGCCGCACCAGCGTTGGCGAGAAGCGATTCAGGAAGCGCACGATGCGCTCGTAGTCCGCCTCTGAGTCAACCCAGATCGACGAGAAGTTGCTGCTTACCTGGTCGCGCAAAATGCGCTCGATGAGCGACAGATCGTGATAGATCAAAGCAGGAGACTTCGAACTGTCTGACCGCTGCTTGATCTCGTTCCATAAGTGAATCAAGAAGCGAAGATCTGCGCGCAATTCCTCTTCCGACGCGCCTTCGGCTGCTGTGCGAACGATAAATCCGCCAGATGCCTCTCCGCGTTCGTGAGTCAAGATCCGCTTCAAGCGCTGGCGTTCTTCATCCGATGCGATCTTGCGGCTCACGCCCACATGCGTCACCGTCGGCATGAACACAAGGAACCGACCCGGAAGCGCGATATGGCTGGTGATGCGAGCGCCCTTCTTGGCGATAGGCTCCTTCGCAATCTGCACCAGGATCTCCTGCCCGGGCTTCAGCAGATCGGAAATGATCGGCAAATCCGAGGTCTGCGCAGAACGTCGTGACTGACGGCCTCGATCTCCTCCGGGTCGATGTCCTCCGCGATCGCTCCCGCGATCCCCGCGTCCGCGGCGTCCACGTCCTCCACGATCACGCCGCTGCGGAGATTGGCCGTCGGCTGCTGGCTGAGCTCCAGCAGCGGTTGCCTCTTCTTCCTCGTCCTCTTCTTCGCCTTCGAGAGCCTCTTCTCCGTTCTTATCCTCAAACTTCATCTGGATGCGATGGTCCAGGTGCGCTTCCTGCAACATCTCACCCAGTTCGCCTGAGCGAATCTGCGTGTGAAGCTTCTCCTCTTCCTCGTAGTCATCCAGATCGTGCTCGTCGGATTTGTGGTGATGGTGTGGAGTGTCGTACTCCTCGCCCTCGATCACTTCTTCTTCCACCAGCCCGCTGCCCGGTGAAAACGATGAAGCTACCGGAGTGAACGATGGCTTGGTCTCCTCAGGCACCGGCGCCGGTGGCACATCTTCCGGCTTCTTCTTCTTTCCCCCAAGTCCAAAGAGCCGGAATTCCACCGGCGGCAATGGATCGACATTGTGCGACGCGCTGCGATCACGTTCAGGCTCTGCGCTTTCGTCTTCCGTGCCTACTGATTCATGACGCGCGGAATCTTCGATCGGCTCGCCCGCAACGGCATGAGGTTCAGATTCAAGAGAAGACGGCTCGAAGCTCTCCTCCTCCATGTCGTCTTCAAACTCGACCGATGCCGGATGAACGTGCGATTGTGTGGCTGCAGACTCAACCTCGTCCTCGGGGGCGGCAGATGTCATTTCCTCGATGAATTCCTGCTCTTCAACCTCGTCTGCCGAGCCGTTGTCGATTTCCGGAGCGAATGCACTCGAAGACTGCTCTTCGGCTGAAGACTGAGCCTCCGCCAATGGAGTCTCAGGCTGGCGGTTCCGATGCCGTGAAAGCGACTCACCGGGAAGCAAGCCGCTGCCATCCCATACGATGGGCGACTCGATGAGAGTGGCGGGTTTGTATGAGGACGCCGGTCGCACGGGCGCGGGCGGTTCGAATTCTACTTTCTCTGCCGACTCCGACGGGGCACCACCGTATTTCCGGAGCGATTCGCCCGGAAGCACAAAGGGTTCGGGCGCACGTTCAGTCCGTTCAAACCGCTCGCCTCGCTCAGATCGAGCATTTCGCGGCGAAGCTGCCGAAGCCTGGATATCCCGCGCTTCTTCGAGTTCGGGCTCTGCGGCCTCGTTTACATGGGTCTCGATAAACTCCTGGCTCTCCGCCGGAGTTGCCGAAACGTTGCTGCCGCCACGGCCACCACGACGTCGACGGCGTCCGCGCCAGCGCTTTGCGCCCCCCTCGTCGGATCCCTGTGCGGCATCGGATTCCTCTGACGTATGAACGGGAGCGGAAAAATCCGCACCGTTGGATTCCGAGGTGATTTCAATTGTGGGCCGGCTCTCGCGCTCCGGCTGCTGTTCGAGTCGTCCGGAACGCTGCCCGCGATCCTGCCCGCCACGATCTTGTCCACCGCGATCTTGCCCGTTCGTGTGACGCACTTCCCTGGGTGCCTGATTGGCGCCGCTAACCGCGGCTTTCTCAAGCTCGTCTGTCTCTTCCTGGTCTTCCAACTCCATGAAGTCGGTGACGTACAGGAAGGCGTCGCGCTCCAGTCCAACGTCGACAAACGCCGACTGCATGCCGGGGAGAACCCGCGTGACGCGTCCGTTGTAAATGGACCCGGCCAGCGTGTACTCGTTTTCGCGTTCGTAATAAATTTCCGCGAGCTGATCGTCTTCTAGAATTGCAAGCCGCGTCTCATGCGGCGTGCTGGAAATACAAATCTCTTTTGCCATCGTGCCTTTCCGCCCAGCGGACTTCGCCTGCTGGGGCCTGCGGCAAGGTGAGGCGGAGACACGTGCGGACGGGGAGGAAGGGAATGTGCGGAAGGGATGGCCTGTGCGTGGCCTGCGGAACCGACAACCTGTGGCCGCCGGCCCCATCGCGGGGCGGCGAACCTGAAAGGCTTCCAAGTTCAGCAAAGGTTTCGAAACAGTAATCCGAATACAGAGATTTTGTGGCCACCCTCAAGGTTGGCGCTTGCGATCCTTCGTCGCATCTGCGCAACCAAGCCCACGCCAACCAGACGATCGACATGAGCGGGGCCGTTAAATCGTTGGCGAGTAAGCTGCCGGTCCGCGCCGCAGAAACCGAAATTCCCGCGCGCTCCATGCAGCCTCGAAACCAGCGATGCCAGGCGTCCACGCGATCAACCTCGATCGATGCGGTCACCCGGTTTGCCCGTCTCTGCGTGCTCATTGAACCCAATCCTGCCCGGCGCTCGGTCCTCCAGGACCTTGGCCGGATTTTGCATCTTCATCCATGCTGTGCGCCGCGCCTCCTATCAAGTCCGCCGAATCTCCTGGTTAGCGACTGGACTCAACAGGTTTCCACGTGCCATGCATCGATGGCGATGCTGTAAGTACTTACAATCTTTGCTCTTGCGGTCCGGAGAATCCCGGCGATCCCCAAGAGGGTGTTGCCGTGCAATCTTGCCTTCGACCCTGGGGCCGAATCACATTCAGTTTACAAACCGGCGCATGCGTATGTTCATCACCACGCCCAGCGCGAGGAAGGTAAACAGCACCGAGGACCCACCGTAACTCATTAACGGTAAAGGGATTCCGGTGACTGGCATAAAGCCTATGACCATGCCCACGTTGACCGCGATCTGGAAGGTCAACACAGCCACGACCCCCATAATAATCAGGGACCCGGGCAGGTCGGCGGCTGTTTGAGCGTTTTGAATCAAACGCATCAATATGAGGAAGTATAGCAGCAGCACAAATACTGCGCCCACAAACCCGTGCTCCTCACCGAAGGCGGCGAAGATGAAGTCGGCATGCGGAATGGGGATGAAAGCACCCTGGGTTTGCGTCCCCTTTTCCGCGCCCTTGCCCCAGATTCCCCCAGCCCCGACTGCAATTTTGGCTTGCAACACCTGGTATCCCGCGCCCTTTGGATCGTTGTCAGGGTTGATAAAGCCCGTCAGACGCGCCTTCTGATATGGTTTCAGGACCTTTCCGCTGTTCCAGGCGCCCACAACCAGCACCAGGCCAGCCGTGATCAAGACCAATGCTTGCTTCAAGTTGATCCCACCCAAAAACAGCCCCACGATCAGAATCGGCGTATAAGTAAGCGATGTGCCCATGTCAGGCTGCGACAGCACGAGCAACATGGGAACGCCCACCAGCGCAAATGCCTTGAAGATCTCCTTCCAGGTCAGGTTCCTTCCGCCAAGATTGGCGAAATACCGAGCCACCGCCAGTATCAGGATCAGCTTCACCCATTCCGATGGTTGAAAGTGCATCGGTCCGATCTTGATCCAGCGCCGCGCACCCAAAACCTTCGTTCCTATGAGTTTCACCGCGACAAGCGATATGAGGCAGACCCCGTAGGCCCATGGAACCCAGTCGATGAGCTTGTGGTAGTCGATCAGCGAAAACAGGAACATCATGACCACGCCGCCGAGGATCCAGTAGATCTGCTTGGTGTGGAAGCCCACATATTTTGTATGCAGGGTCGCGGAGTAAATCTCAAGCACGGAGATGGTGCCGAGCAGCGACACGACTCCGAACAGCGTCCAGTCGAAGTCGCGAAAACTCATAATGCGGCGCATCGGGCTCATTGGGATTTCACCGCCGCCACCTTCCCCGGCAAGGTTGGCGAAGTCAGTTTTGCCGACTCGGGGCCACCCTGCACTGGTTTAACGGGGCCATTTTGCGATCCCTGCTGAACCACTCCATTCGGGCCAACGAAGAACTTGCCCGCGTGCAGCTTCGCCGTTGTCTCACCTTTTGCATCCGGTGTCGCATTGGGCGTCGTCCACACAGCACCCACTTCTACGGGCGGCGTGGGTGCCTTCACCGGAACAAGGTTGTGCGCCAGACGCCGCTGCTTTTCGACGTATGCCGCCACCACACGTGCACCAAGCCGCGCCGGATAATAGCTGAACTCGCCGTGCTCCCACAGCACCGCAACCACCAACTCCGGATTTCGCCGCGGCACCACCCCGACAAACCAGACGTTGGGCAGAGTGTGATGTCCCTTGTTGGTCTTGTCCAGGGCCTGGTGGCTCATCACCTGCGCGGTGCCGGTCTTTCCGGCCAGATCGATGCCTTCAAGATGCGCCGAGCCGGCGGTATGGAAGTATCCCGGCTGCGTCACAGCGGCCATACCATCCGTAATCGTCGCCCAGTTCTCCGGATCGATCGACAGGTTCACATCGCCTGTGCCCGACAGGCTCTCGTAAAGATCTTTGCGGAACTCTGCCGGCAACTGATCGGGGAAGACCACATGAGGGCGAACCAAGTGCCCTTCCGATGCAATACCGCCAATGATCCGCGCGAGTTGCAGCGGGGTTGCCGCCACCGCGCCCTGCCCGATGGCAACGTCCAGCGTCTCGTCTGGATACCATCTGCGGTGATAGTTTTTCGTTAGCCAGCGCTGGCTAGGCATCAGGCCCGCCTGCTCGCCGGGCAGGTCAATCCCTGTCTTCTGCCCGTATCCAAACTGTGTCGCGTACTTCGCAATGCGGTCGATCCCCAACTTGTCCCCAAGCTGGTAATAGAACGTGTCGCACGAGAAGGGAATCGCATTATGAATATCGACGGCACCATGTTTCTCGTCGCAGTGATGGTAGTACCCGTACGGACCCCAGCCGCCAGCGCAGTTTACGTGCATGTCCTGCGCAACGCCTTCCTGCAAACCTGCAACCGACATCAGGATCTTGAAGGTCGAGCCCGGTGCCAGCTGTGCCTGGATCGCTTTGTTCATCAGCGGGTGGTCCGGATCCGTGATCAGCTTGTTCCACTCCGCGTGTTCGATTCTGACTGTGAACGCATTGGGATCAAAACTAGGCCGCGACACCATCGCAAGAATCTCGCCGTTGCGCGGATCCATGGCGACAATCGCACCATTGCGATCGCCCAGTGCCAGCTCCGCAGCTTTCTGCAAGTCGTTGTCGATGGTCAGCTTCAAGTCCTGCCCGGGAATCGCGTGCTGTATCCCGAGAAAGCCCACCTCACGTCCGTGGCTGTCCACGATCACGTCACGCGAACCGTCCTGCCCTCGCAGCACCTGGTCGTACATCTCCTCCACGCCACCCTTGCCCACCACATCGCCCGGCTCGTATGCCGCATAGCGCGTCTGGTTCAGATCTTCTTCGCTGACTTCGCCCACGTAGCCGACCAGGTGCGCGGCAAATCCATCGCGCGGGTAAAGCCGCCGCTCACCTTCAATGGTTTCCAGTTCCGGTAGTTCGTTGCGATGCGCTTCGATGAACGCCTGCTCATCGGCGGTCACGTCTTCCTTGATAGGAATCGGCTGATACCCGGGAGACTTGCGGTAACGGTGCAGCGTGGCGCGAAGCTGGTCCAGATCAAGGTGCAGACCCCCGAGCAATCTGCGGCAGGTCCGCATCCACGTTGCGGTTCTGCTCGCGCACTAGAAAGCACGAAACCGAGGGATAGTTATCGACAACCAGGCGGTTTTCGCGGTCAAACAGCTTGCCCCGCGGAGCCAGCACCGGCACCTTGCGAATGCGGTTCTGCTCTGCCAGTACTTTGAAGTTTTGTGCGCCAAGAACCTGCAGCCGCCACAGTCCGGCGGCAAGACCCAGCAGCAGCGCGAGAATCGCATACTGCACCACTGCCAGCTTGAGCGTGGGGACTTTCTCGCCGCGTGTGACCTTGTCATAAACCATGGGAAGCTACTTCTAGGATACCTCTATCCTGCATTCTGCTCTTGCTCCGCTGTTGCACGCGATAGACGGCGTTTCGCAAGACGAACCAATGTACTCAATCGCGAATTTTTGTCCGGTCGAGCAGCGGAAACACCACCAGCGCAATCAGCGAGTTGCCCAACGCCTTGTACAACTCCATCAGCCAGCTCGTATCGATCGTCATGCCCAGCAGAAAACGAACCACAAAAAAATAGGTCGCGCTGCCCACCAGCGACAGCACAAAAGTCATCACCAGCCGGATGGCGTGATTCTCGACATTAACCAGTACTCCGACCGACGCCGCAAGATAGCCGACTAGTGTTTTTGCGATACCGTTGATTCCAATAGGCCGTCCCGTCAGCGCATCCTCAAAAATGCCCAACACGCCGCCGAGGATCGAACCTTGAATCGGATTGCGCCGACTCAACGCGAAAAACACCGTCACCACCAGCGGCAGATCGAACCACGCAAAACGCCCCAGCACTCGCGGCAGCCACGCCTGAAGCACTAGCGCCGCAATAGGCACCAGCGCGTAAATCAGCACCGGGTAGCTGTGAATCTCGTAATCGCGACGGCTCTCCGCTGAAAGGACCGACATGGCTAGCGATCCCCTTGTGGCGCAGTGGAGGGCGTGGTGGCCGGACTGCTCTGCGGCGCTTTTGGAGGTGCCGGCTTCTTCTTTGACGTGCTCTGATCCGGAGCTGTGACCGGGCCGCTCGCCGGAGTCGCAGGAATGTTCGGGGCTACTGCTCCCGCCGGCGTAAACCGGTCAGGACGCACTGCCACGGGAGGGCGTGAAACTGGATTGGGATTCGAAGTGTCATTCATCGGCTGCTGATCGGCCGGCAAGTTCGGATCGACCAGCCCAGGCAGCTTCTCCGCCATCCCCTCCGATGTTTTCTGCTTCTCGGCCTCCGCTCCCTTCAAGGCTTCGCTGGTTGCGATATCCTGCTGCTGATCGGGCGGGAAGCGTGGCTCGGTCGACGTTACTACGAGTACTTCATCCAGTTGGTCAAGATGCGCGGCCGGCTTCAAGATCACCTCTATAAAACCGTCACGTTCCGGATCGTTGATGACTCTGTCCACCACACCCACCGGCAGCCCGCGCGGGAAGATCTGGTCGCCGCCCGCCGTCAGAACGTTTTCTCCCGCCTTGATCCGCTGATCGCGAATCACATCTTCGATCTGCGGCTGCCCCGCTGCATTGCCCCGCAGAATGCCGCGAATCCGTGTAGATTCCAAAATAACGCCCGCGCCGCTTGATTGATCGTTAATGGCCAGCACCTGCGCAGTGTGTCCCCATACATCGCGGATCTTGCCTACAATTCCATCCGGTGTGATGATGGCCATGTCGCGATCAATGCCGTCGTTCTTGCCCTTGTTGATGGTGAACACTCGCGATTGGTCGGTCCCACTCGTTCCGATGACCTCGGCCACGAGCGTCCTGTAAATATATTTCTGCTGAAAATTCAGCAACACCTGCAGCCGCTGACCCTGTTTAGCGTCCTCAAGCAGAGCTGCCTGCTCCAACCGCAAACGATCCACTGTTTTCTGCAGATCCGCGTTCTGCTGCCGCACGTGCCGCAGATCGATGTAGTTATTCCAGAGCCAGGAGATGCCGGAGCCCGAAGAGTGCAGTGCCCGCTCCGGCGGCGATACCAGCGAGTTGGCCCAGTAGCGAATCAGCCGTACGCCGCTTGCATCGCCAGAATTATTTCCCGATTGCCCGCTCGTCGAACGGCGCACCTGCATTGCAAGGCCCAGAATCTGCGCCACCAGCAAAGCCAGCAGCACCAGCAGATTCCGATAACGAACGACAAACGATTCCATGAGGGATGACAGTTCTCAGTTATCAGTCTTCAGTTGCCAGTTAGCCGAGTCGCTGACATCTGACAACTGAAAACTGAAACCTGCATTTAGTCGATCTTGATCTTGCGCAGCAGCCTGAAGTCCGACAGCATTTTGCCGGTACCCAGCACCACCGAGGCCAGCGGATCATCGGCCACCGAGACCGGCAGCCCCGTTTCCTCGCGGATGCGCTTGTCGAGATTCTTGATCAGCGCGCCTCCGCCCGTCAGCACGATCCCGCGATCCGAGATGTCTGCCGACAACTCTGGCGGGGTCCGCTCGAGAGCCACGCGAATAGCATTCATGATCACCGCGATGCACTCGCCGAGCGACTCGCGAATCTCGCTATCGTCGATGGAGATGGTCTTAGGCACGCCCTCGATCAGATTGCGCCCCTTGATCTCCATGGTCAGCGGCTTGTCCAGCGGATAGGCAGACCCGATCTCGATCTTGATCTGCTCTGCCGTACGTTCGCCGATCAGCAGGTTGTACTTGCGCTTCAGGTAGTTGGTAATGGCCTCGTCCATCTGGTTGCCGGCCATTCTCACCGAACGCGAATACACAATGCCCGACAGCGAGATTACGGCAATATCGGTTGTCCCGCCGCCGATGTCGACCACCATGTTGCCGCCCGGCTCGGTAATCGGCAGGCCCGCGCCGATCGCGGCCACCATGGCCTGTTCCACGAGATACACTTCGCTGGCCTTGGCGCGATAGGCCGAGTCCTCGACTGCGCGCTTTTCTACCTGCGTAATCTCAGAGGGCACGCCGATCACGATGCGCGGATGCACCAGCATCTTGCGGTTGTGCGCCTTCTGGATGAAGTAATTCAACATTTTTTCGGTGACTTTGAAGTCGGCGATGACGCCGTCTTTCATCGGCTTGATCGCCACGATGTTGCCGGGCGTGCGGCCCAGCATGTCCTTGGCTTCCTTGCCTACTGCTTCCACCTCACCGGTGTTTTTGTTAATGGCCACGATAGAGGGTTCATTGACAACAATGCCCTTACCGGCGGCGAAGACCAGTGTGTTGGCGGTCCCAAGATCGATAGCCAGATCGCTCGAGAACATGCTGAAGAGAGAGCGTAGGCCATGTGACCGCGAAGTACGCGAAGGATAACCGTTCTGAGACATGTATGAGTGGAATCTACCTCAATTAAGATTGTACGGCCAACGGGTAACGCAGCAAAAAACACCGTTGGTAATCAAGATAGAGGGGAGCTTTGTAAATAACCCTTTGTAGCTATCCGCCAAATTCAGAGTTATGATCGGCCGACCGTCGTCCAGCGGACTTATCCTCGAATCGATCAGGCTGAAGCGAATCGATACCCCGCCCCGATGCGCTAAAATCAAGTGTTTTTGAACTTTGCCGGGCCGTGCGCCGCCAGCTCCCCAATTCCAGCGGAACTCGCCGGTGGCTGATAACTGGCGGTCTGACACTCAAACTACGAACCAAGAATGAGAACTCATCATGACCTATCCCACATTCCACAATCTGATCGGCGGCGAATGGCTGCCGGCCGCGAGCGGCAAAACTATCCTCAATGTGAACCCTGCCGACCACGATGACATCGTCGGCTCCTTTCCGTCCTCCGGCCCGGAAGACGTGAACGCCGCCGTCGCCGCTGCGAAGAAGGCCTTCGCGACCTGGCGCCTCGTTCCGGCGCCCAAGCGCGCCGAGATCCTCGTCCGTGCTGGCATTCTTCTGCAGCAGCGTAAAGAGCAGTACGCCCGCGACATGACCCGTGAAATGGGCAAGGTGCTGGCCGAAACCCGTGGCGACGTGCAGGAAGCCATCGACGAGGCCTTCTATGTCGCCGGCGAAGGCCGCCGCCTCTTCGGCCAGACCACGCCCTCCGAGCTGCAGAACAAGTTCGCCATGAGCATCCGCATGCCCGTAGGCGTCGTCGGCCTCATCACGCCGTGGAACTTCCCCATGGCGATCCCCAGCTGGAAGCTTTTCCCGGCTCTCGTCTCCGGCAACACCTGTGTCATCAAGCCCGCAACCGACACGCCGATCTCCGTCTACAACCTCGTGCAGACACTAGTCGATGCCGGCCTGCCTCCGGGCGTGGTCAACATCGTCAGCGGCAGCGGCAGCGGTGCCGGCAATGCCCTCGTCGAGCACCCCGATGTGCGTGCCATCAGCTTCACCGGTTCGAGCGAAGTAGGTTCGCACGTTGCCCAGCGCGCCGCGGCAACCTTCAAGCCCGTCTCTCTCGAGATGGGCGGCAAGAATGCGCAAATCGTTCTCGACGACGCCAACCTCGAACTTGCCCTCGACGGCGCGCTCTGGGGGTCTTTCGGAACCACCGGCCAGCGCTGCACCGCCACCAGCCGTATCCTGCTGCAGAAGGGAATCGCCAGAAAGTTCACCAACGAGTTCGTCGCCCGCGCTCGCGCCCTCAAAATCGGCAATGGCCTCGACGAATCCGTCCAGGTCGGTCCACAGGTCAACAAGAGCCAGATCGAAACCTCAGCGAAGTACGTCGAGATCGCGAGCACAGACGGCGGAAAAATCCTCTGCGGCGGCCACGCTCTGTCGAACGCTGCGTATGCGAAAGGCACCTTCTTCGAGCCCACGGTCGTTGGCGGAGTTACGCCGACCATGCGCATCGCCCGTGAAGAAGTTTTCGGCCCCGTGGTCTCGCTGCTGGAATTCGACACCTTCGAAGATGCCATTGAGATCGCCAACTCCATTGACTACGGCCTTTCCACCGCGCTCTACACCAAGGATGTGAACCGCGCTTTCACAGCGATTCGCGATCTCGAGGCCGGCATCACCTACATCAACGCGCCCACCATCGGCGCCGAGGTCCACCTGCCCTTCGGCGGCGTCAAGCACACCGGAAACGGCCACCGCGAAGGCAACGGCGCCATCGACTTCTTCACCACGTGGAAAGCCGTCTACGTCGACTACAGCGACAAACTCCAGCGCGCCCAGATCGACAACGCCGAATAATCAGCTCTCAACAATGAATCATCTGGGTGCCCAGGTCTCGATTTTGAGACCTGGGATTTCATCGAGCGTTTATTGCTGGGTGCCAGAGAACCCCCGCGCGGTCGACCGATAGCGGGTTCAGCCAGCATTCCCTATTTCTCGGGAAGCTTGTCTTCGAGATCACCCGCCAGCTTGAATACGTCGGTCGTCGCACTGAATGACCTCACCGCATGGACTGAAGAGTCCACGTTCACTCCCATGTGGTCGCAGAGTTTCTGCAACATCTGGAGGACGGTGGTAAGCTCCTGCTCGGTAAGCATGCTGACCTGGAGATCCAGATGCGAGCGGCGTTCCGATTGGCGGGTCATTCGCCCCTGGCTGATCAACACGAAGATCGTCAGAAACACGCTCTCGGTAGAGATGATGATAGCCAGCACGCCGAAGGGAAATGGATCAAATGCTTTGAGCGACGGGATCAGATTGAGATTGACAACGCTCCATCCTGCGATCAGTGCCAGTTGCGCGAGGAGGAATCCAACGTTGCCGACAATTTTCGTGATTGCGTCGCTAACGCGCTCGGTGGCAGTTCGGCGGCCAAGCGCGTCATGCTCCAGGGCGGCGATTGCATCAATGTTCGAGTGAGTAGGATTCGCAGCTGCCTCGCGCTTTTGTGGATGATCCATGGGTTTGCTCCTGGAGCCGTAATTTTGTGCTGCGCCAGCCGAGACGCTGCAGACGTTCATATATGAGATGGCATCGCGGCGCCCAGGTCAGACTGAATTCCCGTCTTTCTTCCCCCGCAAAGCCCTCTTCCCGCAATTCGGGCCCTTTCTGCGAGCCCTTCTCGCGCGAAGCTCGTCTCAGTGGTAAGCGCCCTGCACTCTTGGCACGCTGGCTTAATCCCCGGAGGTCTTTCCCCTGCTTATGCGCCCACTTCTGCAATCCTCCAGTGCTTTTATCTTTGCTATCAGCGTCGCGTTTGCATTCCCGCAGTCACCGCCCGATCCGCAAACCGCTACCCATCAGAATCTCAACCTTAGAAGCTTGTTCACCGTGCCTGCGTCGAAACTCTCTGAAGTCTTCGGCCGGAACAACGCCCTCCTTCCGGGCGCCCGCGTGAATCAGAACTACATGTCCGCGCCCGCAGCACCGCTGATATTCACCAGTCCCGTATTCAATCAGTCCATCTTCGATACGGCAACTGAGGTCCAGACCTCGACGGCACAGGGCGATCCTTATGTCACGCCCGTCACACGCATCGTCTCGTCCGATGCAGGCGTCAACGACACAGCACCGCTCTACACCTACCACAACTGCAACTACACCTCGGCATCTACGGCGGCGCCATGTGTCGGCGCCTTCATGGTCTCGCAGAACAATCCCGGCGACCTGCACAATGGCGTATGGGGCATCAATCCCATCGCCATCCAGCGCCACGGCAGCACAAACTCCCTCACCTACGGAGTTGAAGCCAACATCTTCAACGAGACAGGACTCGACCCCGGCCCTCCCGGCAAGACCTCCACCGCGATGAGCCAGATATTCGGCATAGCCGCCACTATGAGCGGCAACACCTCAGGAGTCACGCACGGAACTTCCGCCTTTCTCGTCACCGATCAGAACAGCGGCTCCTACTGGTACGACGGCATCTGGGTGGAGCGAGCGATCTACGCAGCTCTCGAAGCCGGCCCCGTCGGCGGCGGCTCCGACTTGCAATGGTCCGTGGTGTCTAATGCTGCTGGCCGCGCAAGCCCGCACGCCAACTTCCCCAGCATTCCCCAGGCCGACATCGAATCCTGGTGGGACGGCTATGCATCGGTTCTTGAAGTTTTTAAACGCCAGTTCATGCCCAGCGCTGGAGCGCATCCTGTCGGCTGCTATAACTACACGTTTTCAACCGCCCTCCGCCAGCAGTTCTGCGATGACGGAAGCAATGTCTTCCTGCCCGCTTCGAACGCAGCGGCCATTCGCATCACTCCCGATGCCAATGGAGAGATCGGCGCCGCTGTCTCCGTCACCAACGCAGCCAACAACGCCTACACCTTCCTCATTCAGAAGAATGGCGCCACCACCATCGACAACTCTCTCACCGTCAACAGCTCGGCACGGGCTGTGTCTTTCCAGGTCGGATCGCATACAGTTCTGCCTTCCAGTCTCGATGGCTACCACGGCTCAGGGTCTCGAGTTCAGATCAGCGACGGCACCGGAGCGAGCGGGAACCTGACCAAATACGATCCTTCGGGCAACGTCACTGACAGCGGTGTCTCCGTCGGCCAAATTCCGGTAGCTTCACCCAAAGCCGCCGCGGGGCACGTAGCCTGCATCAAGGCCATCGGTCCGCCCGTCCAGATCGGCTCGTGTTCAACCCGCCCAGATGCAACTGGAGCCTGTTTGTGCCAGTGAGCGGAAAGATGGAACTGCGTCAAACTCCTCAACTGAATCAAGCGATGAAACAGTGCCCCACTCATCGCAGCTTCATCGCGATGAGTGGGATACAATTTCTCAAGTTTCCCCGGACCGTCACAGTCGCAACATCCCCGACAGCTTTCTAAACCCCTTGATTGACAGTCGCGCAATTCCCGATTCAGTTCTCATCTGAGAGGCCGCCATGACAAAGAAAGATGTCCTCATCGCCGCGCGCATTCTCGCCAGGCGCCCGGGCTACACGTTGACAGCCGTCCTCACCATCGCGCTCGGCGTCGGTGCCAGCACCACCATCTTCAGCGTCACCAATGCTGTCCTGCTAAAGCCGCTTCCCTACCACGATCCCGGCAAGTTGGTTATCGCGGGCATGGACCTTCGCAAGCGCGACGTCCACGATCTCCCCTTTTCCAATGCCGACTACACCGACCTGCGTGAGGGCACAAAGGCTTACTTCTCTGATATGGCCGGTGTCTTCACTGGCCGACTGGTTGTCCCCCAGGAAGACGGAAGCCCAGAACAAATCAGCTTCGCCATCGCCACCACCAACTTCTTCGACGTCATGGGCGGCAAGATCATGCTTGGCCGCGACTTCAATGCGCAGGACGGCATCCCGCAGCCGCAACCTCCGCCAAACGCCGCAGCCAACGACGCGCCCGCTCGCCTGCCCGGCATTGCCATCCTCAGTTACGAGTACTTCCGCAGACGCTATGGCGCCAACACCGCAGTACTCGGCCACAACATCACTATCCCGGGCCAGCCCGGTCCCTTGATCGTGGGAGTTCTTGCTCCGGGCTTCCGCCTCTACTTTCCTCCCGACGCCGACGTCCAGCCGTCCCCTGACATCTACATCGCGAATCGTCTCGGATACGATTCCGCGCAGCGCAACGACTTCTCGATCCGCTCCATCGCCAGGCTCAAAGAAGGCGTGTCGCTGCAGAGCGCGCAAGGCGCAGCCGATGGCATTGCCGCCCAGGCTCGACAGACGTTTTCGATCGACGAGACCGCCGGATATTACATCCACCTCGCGCCCATGCGACAGCATCTCGTCGCCGCGGTGCGTCCCGCCATTCTCACCCTGATGGTCTCGGTGATCTTCCTGCTCCTCATCGCCTGCGCCAATGTCGGCAATCTTCTCCTCGTTCGCGCCTCGCTGCGCCAGCAGGAATTCTCTGTGCGCGCTGCCCTGGGCGCAAATCGGGCCCGGCTCATCTCTCCCATCCTCATTGAAGCTGTCCTCCTCTCCGCGATGGGCACCCTGGTCGGTCTCGCCCTTGCCTGGACAGGAATCCTCGTTTTGCGGACTCTAGCTCCAGCCAATCTTCCCCGCCTTGAAGAGGTGCGCATCGACGGCGCAGTGCTCGCCTACAGCGCGCTTGCCGGTCTTGCTTCCGCGGCCATCTTCGGCATCGTTCCTGCCTTGCGCGCTTCGCGTCCGGGGCTCATGAATGTGTTACGCGGTGTCAGCCGAACCTCCGGCATTGGCAGCGGCGCCTTTCTCCGAAATGCGGTCGTCATGGCCGAAGTCGCGCTCTCGTTCATTCTGCTGATCGGTTCCGGATTGATGTTCCGTAGCTTCCTCAAGCTGCAGCAGATCAATCCGGGCTTCGATCCGCATCATCTGCTCACCTTCCAACTCCAGGGCAGCCGCCTTAACCGAAAGACTCCTGAGGAACGCGCGGCCTTCATTCGCGTGATCACCGACCAGCTCAAATCCATTCCCGGCGTTCAGAGCGCCACCGGCTCGTTCCCATTTCCGCTGACCGGCGAGTTCAGCCCCATTCGCTGGGGCAGGGAAGATGCTGCGCACGATTCAAGCCGCTTTCAGGCAACCGATTTTCAAATCGTTCTTCCCGGTTACTTCGAAACCATGCGCACGCCCCTGCTTGCGGGCCGCACCTTTACCAGCGAGGACAATCTGCCCGGACGCGACGGCATCATCGTCGACGATGCTCTCGCCGCCAAGGCCTTTCCCGGCCAGTCCGCAATCGGCAAGCATATCCTCATTCGCATTCGCACGCCGGAAGCAGAGAAGGTGCAGATCATCGGCGTCGTCGCTCATCAACGCCTTAAATCACTCGCGGATGTTGGGCGCGAACAGGTCTACTTCCCCGATGCATTTCTTGGATCCGGCGTGATCCAATCCTGGGCCCTGCGCACAGGCAGCGATCCGGCGGCCTACGAAAGCCAGGTCCGCTCAACTCTAAAGGCACTCGACCCGCAACTTCTCGTCAGCAAAATGGAGACGGTCGATTCCGTCGTCTACGAATCCCAGGCTGACACTAGATTCTCCCTCCTGCTGATCTCGGTCTTCGCAGCCATTGCTGCACTGCTGGCCGGAGTAGGCCTCTACGGCGTGATCTCCACCTCAGTCCGGCAGCGCACCTCCGAGATTGGTGTTCGCATGGCCATGGGAGCCGAGCGCGGCGACATCCTTCGCCTTGTCGTCGCGCAGGGAATGCGATTGAGCGTCGCCGGCATTGTCATTGGGGTGATCGGCTCCATCTTCTTGGGCCGCGTCATCTCCGCACTGCTCGTGGGCGGGATCAGACCCACTGACCTGACAACTTATGTGTTCATGACAGCAGGCTTCCTCGCCATCTCCGCACTCGCATCCTGGCTTCCTGCGCGAAGGGCATCCAGCCTCGATCCCGTCAAGGCGTTGCGCGAACAGTGATCGTGGTGTCAGCGATCGAGGAACGTTCAAAAGGCCGGAGCAGATCCGGCCTTTGAACTGAGTATGGGGCCAGAGAAATCTGGCCCTATCTCGTCACTGCGTCACGGTAATTGAGAGATTGATGTTGTGCTGCGACGTCCCCGAAGGGCCTGATGCGGAAACCGTAAAGGGCGTGGTCCCCAATGGCGTTCCGCCGATCATCGTGCTCACCGTCGAGGTTTTCGCACCACCTCCGCCACACGCCACCAGGAACCCAGTGGCCATCAGCAGCAACGTAAGGTTAGTGAAAACGCTGCCGCGAGACTTCCGCCGGAAAATTCCCGGAACAAGAAGAATGATCACTGCAAGAGTTCCACCTCGCGTCAGCCAGTTCGATTTCGACTCTGCGAGAGCCGAGCGGCTAGGCGCCATCGTCGTTACCGTCAGCTTTGTTGCTATCGGGCTGCCGTTTGGAGTCACCGAGGCCGGTGAGAAGGAACAAGTCGCGTTGGCAGGTAGTCCCGAGCACGCGAACGACACCGCATGGTTGAAGCCACCTTTCGGTGTGATGGTCAGCGAGAAGTTTGCGGATTGCCCCTGCTTGACCACAGCCGAAGTGGCAGACGGACTGACTTCATAATCCGCCGTCACTGCAATCCCACTGCCCGTCAGTGCAATCAGCGCCGGCAGATTGCTCGCATTGCCACTCACAAGCAGAGACGCAGTTCGATTGCCACTATCGGCGGGTTTGAAAACAACGTTGGCTGAACAACTCGAGTCAGCACCCACGCTCGGAATGCAATTGTCTGTGACCGAAAAGTCTCCCGCGTCAGCGCCGCCGATCACGAATGATGAAATCGTCAACGGGTCCGGACTGACGTTCGATATCGTAACCGTCTGGGCAGAACCCGAGCTGCCAACTTGCATCTCAGGAAACACCATCTTCGTGGTGCTCACGTCCGCCTGGCTGTGTACCACCACAACAGTGCCGCTCCCATTTTTCGAGTTGCCCGAGGCATCCTGTCCGGCGTAGGTTCCCGTGTAAATGCGGCCGTTCCCGTTTCCTTTGCGCTCAGCCCTCACCTGGAACGAGCGATCATCGGTACCGTAAGAAGCACCTGCAATGTCAGGCGAGGTATTGCCGTCGCCCGTGCTGTTGGCCGGCTCATTGCTCACGATCGACACAAGTTTCACGGTCGGGTTCGGATCACATGCGTCAACCAGGTTGATCAATGCGCTAATATCCACCATTTTGTGGTTCGGAGGCCAGAGACTGCTCGGGCTGAAGTTCACCGTTATCACTGGCGGTTTGGTATCTCTGATCGTGATGACTACGTTGTCGGTAGAGCTTGCGCCCTTGTCGTCGGTAACCGTTATTTCAAATTCGTAGACCCCCGGAGGTGCGGCAGCAAAGGATGCATCCGATCCCGACGCGATCAGTTCCACTGTTGTTCCGGAAACCTGTTTCCACGTGTACGCGATGGCATCTTTATCCGGGTCGTAAGATTTCGATCCATCCAGCGTCACTGTCCTGCTGCGGTCGCACTCAATCAACTGGTCTGGCCCGGCGTTCGCGACCGGAGGTTTGTTCGCTCTTATCGTGACCAGATACGCTGCTCCGCTACCGGAGACTTCATCCGGCGCGCCAATCAGAATATCGAGACCCTTGTCGCCTCCGAGATCTCCCGTTGCCGACATTGCGTGCCCGAAACTGTGGGTGCTCGGCGCCGGGTTGGCAACGTGCATCAACTCCGTACCAGAATTGTTCATCATGTACACGCGATCACCTTCTGGTGCCGCGATGAAGAAATCCGGAGCGTTGTCACCGTCGTAATCGCTCACAACAGCCGTTGCAAAACCGAAGCCATCGTTCAACTGCTTCGAACCGACTGCGGCTATTTGGTCGCCAGTAGCTCCGTCGAACAGGTGAACCTTCGACATCTTCGGATCGCCGATGATGTAGTCGTCTAGGCCATCGATCTTCGGAAGCCCCTGATCGCCAACGTTCGTGACAGATACTCCGAAACGGTTGTCACCGCCATCGGCAATTTGCGGAGGTATGTGCGAACGAAATTGAGAGCCATCGGCTCCGTGAAGCAGATACACAGCGCCAGGATGTTTTCCGTTGCCATCACCATGGAACGGCGCGCCAACGATGAGGTCGGCCTTTCCGTTAACAGTCTTAAACAGCACCGCAAGACTCGCTCCGAACGACGCGATCGGTTGAGGGTTGGTTCCGTCTTTCGTCTCTGTCGCCTTCCATAGCATCGTTCCATCTGTTCCGAGAACTGCATAGACAGTACCGAGGCCCTTGTCGAGGACGGGTGCGCCAACCGCCAGCACCTGCTTGCCGTCGCCGTTGACGTCCCCCATTGCTGCAATCGCATACCCGAACTGCAACGTTGCCTCGGGCGCGTTGATCTCCTTGATGAGTTTCCCCGTCGCGCCAGAGAACACGAACACGCGGCCCCATTGCGGATCAGGTTTGCAGTTCAACACACACGGTTGCGGCACAACTCCAGGGTTCCCCGGTGCGCCGACCGCGAAATCCGCAAAATTGTCACCATCCCAATCGCCGACAGCGATCACCGCGAAACCAAACTGGTATTTTGAGAGACCATCCGGATCGCTTACCGTGCTAAGCAGGCTCTCATCTTTACCAGACAGGATGTAAACCTTGTCGGCACCAGGTGCACCAACAACGAGATCTCCAATGCCATCTCCGTTTACGTCCCCGATCCCGGCCACGGCTTTGCCGAAGGCCACACCGCTTGCCGGACTGGGATTTGCGATGCGATTCACATCCGGTACTAACGTCTGAGCGCAAAGGTTAGCCAACGTTACAAGCAGAAATCCGGGAACCAAAAAACAGAAGAAATGCGAAGCATGCTTCGACACTGGATGCCCTCCTCTTACGGTGCCATCGCTTTCATGGAGCAGCCAAGAGAGCGCGACTCGTTCGGTCGACACACATGTGCGTCGTGCCCGTGGGAAAGAATCCTATGCGTTCGTACAAAACAGAAAAACTAGCAAAATTAGCAGAGACAGTCAGATATCCCCATAGGGACGACAGAATAGGTAACACGCGTAAATGTCAAGAAATTGCCGACGACGTCAACGGCGGAAGACACGCGAACTCGATGTTTCGGAACTGAAAGCGCCCGCCGGATTCTCTGGACCGCCGGGCAGGTTTAACTAACCTCAGGCAGTCAGCAGTCAAGAGCGAGAAGCTAACAGGCGGCTATTGCAGGCGCGCGTGCAGTACAGTTGACTGGCCCGCGGCCGTAAGCGCGCAATTCGCGTGCTGGTCACACTTGTAGTGGATAAGAGTGTAGTTGCCTGCCCACGCGGTTGCAGTAGCCAGCCCGAGCCGCTTGTCGACCGCAAAGGTTTTTTGCTCGGCCCATAGCAATCCACGGACGGAGTCGTATCCCGTCACCCGATCGTCACCCTGGATTACAAATCCATCTCCCCACCTGGCAACGGTTCTCTTCTGCCCGAGACCCGCCAGATCCTTTGCGCGTTGCGCCGCCGCCTTGGGATCAAGCAGGTCGGCCTGCTCTGCGAGTGTCGGGAAATTTGTGTTGAAGTCCCAGTAATTCGCGCGCTTGTACTGATCGGGAGAGCAGGGCAGTGCGCCCTGCGCGTTCACCGCAGTCACCTGTCCTTCGTCAGAAGCTTGATTCTGGAAGATATCCTTCCCTTGTTCCCGTGCTGCTTCCGCCGCTTGCATCTGGGAGACCTGGCCTTGGCGCGCTGCTTCCAGGGCCGCGCCTCGCTCGGCCAGCGAGAGCTTCTTCCCGTTAGCGCCTGTCGGCGACACTGACACCGGCACTTCGGCATGCTGTGGATCGAACCTGAAATCTACTTCTTTCCCACACAGCGCAAACCCCGTTTGGTCCAGCAGCCGAATGTTCACTGACAGCGGCACAGGCGAAGCAGTTATCGCTTTTGAGAACCCCGCTCCCCAGCGATCCTCCATAGGTTCAATGCGCAGTTGATAGACCAGCCTGCCCGTCTTCGCATCGCCGTCCCATCTTGTGTCCAGATGCCCGCGAAGCCCAGCGGCTGCGACAATGCCCGGACCCAGATCACCGGGCAGCGGACCGCTGGACTTAGATCTCATCGTAAACAAGACAAAGATGGCGAAGACGACGAGCGCCGCAAATCCACCAATGAGCACCAGGTTAGGTTTCTTCTTCGGCGTCGCCTCGACGACCGCCTTTTCTGCCGGATCGACAAACTCCAGATCTTCCGCCTCGTCCTGGGGTTCTTCCAGCTGATCTTCCTCGGACTCCTCTACGATCGGCTCCTCGACCGCCACCCGGCTCGCTGCCGGAGGCGCGACCGTTGCAGATGCCCGTGCGGCCGAGGCCGGCGCGACTGGCGTTGCCACCGCGGTCGCCGTTGGCGATGCACCCGAAGGCTTGGGAGGAGATGGTGGCGCGGGATGGCTTACTTCCGCGTACTCCTCGTCGAATTCATGCTGGTCAGACTCAAACATAACGGCGCCTTCCAGGGGGTCAAACGTGAATTCTCCCACGTTGGTAACATCAAAAGCAAAGTACCGGCGTAACCTCACTTTACCGCCGGCTCGAGCAAATCGCACCCGCCATTGTCCTCAATGAATTGACTAGCTAGGTTCGTCAGGCCAGACCCTAAAGGCGGCTTCCATCCAGTACATCTCGCAGCGCAAAGCTCGTCTCCAGCCGCGTAACTCCGGGAAGCCGCGAAAGCTCATTCTGGTGCAGACGCCCGTAATCCTCGATTCCCCCCACCCGAGCTACCAGCATGTAGTCGTACTGTCCTGCCATCAGGTGACAACTTACGATCTCATTGCAGTGCCGTACCGCTGCCTCAAACGCCCCAAGCACCGAGGCCGACTGCCGCTCAAGAGTCACACGGATGTAAATCGTCATCCGCCTTCCCAGCAGGCGATCATCCACTTCCGCTCGATAGCCTCGAATCGCACCTGCACTTTCCAGCGCCTGTATCCTCCGCGATGCGGCCGACGCCGAAAGGCCAACGGCCTCGCCCACCTCGTAATTCGTGGCACGGCCATGGCGTTCGAGATAGCGCAAAATTGAGGCGTCCAGCTCATCCAATCCGGTGCTTTGATGTGAACCGGTATTTTCTTGCATGTAATTACCTTCTTGCTCACATTGTGTGCTATTTATGATGTTTTAGCACGCTATTTGCACACATTGGAATCCCGGACCGCTTTAGGATGTGTCCAACTGGAAACAGCAATAATCGCGCGCCGGATAAATGCCCTCCCTCCAGATGACAGAACATCCGGCGCGCAGTTTTCCAGCCATGTGACAGCCCTCCCCAAAAGCAATAGAAGCACTGAAGCCGGAATAAGGAGCCAACGATGATCATCGGAGTTCCCAAAGAGATCAAGGACAACGAAGCCCGCGTTGGTGTAACCCCCGCCGGCGTCAAGGCGCTTACTGAGGCCGGGCATAAGGTGCTTGTCGAAACGCACGCCGGCGAACTTTCCGGCTTTACGGACGCGAGCTATCAGGATGCCGGGGCCGAAATCGTCGGCGAT
The DNA here is from genome assembly GCA_963738035.1 of uncultured Acidobacteriaceae bacterium. Classification (GTDB taxonomy): domain Bacteria; phylum Acidobacteriota; class Terriglobia; order Terriglobales; family Acidobacteriaceae; genus Telmatobacter. The sequence goes on along the minus strand of CAVTVB010000008.1, from coordinate 931,704 downwards.
GCCGGCAACGTCTGGGGCAAATCCGAGACCGTGGTCAAAGTCAAGGAACCGATTGAGCAGGAGTACGTCTATTTTCGCGAAGGCCTGGTGTTGTTTACCTACCTTCACCTGGCCCCGATTCCCGTTCTCACCAACAAACTTCTCGATTCCAAGGTCATCGGCATCGCTTACGAAACCGTGCGCGATCGTCAGGGCACCTTGCCGCTCCTTACGCCGATGAGCGAAGTCGCAGGCCGCATGAGCGTTCAGGTCGGTGCTACTTATCTCGAAAAAGAGCGCGGCGGCCGCGGAATTCTTCTCGGCGGCGTTCCGGGTGTTCCCCCTGCGAACGTCACCATTATCGGTGGCGGCATCGTTGGCACCAACGCTGCAAAAATCGCCCTCGGTTTTGGCGCCAAGGTCACGCTCGTAGACGTAAATCTCAACCGCCTTCGCGAGCTCGACGACCTGTACGGCGGCCGCCTTTACACTCTGGCTTCGAACAGCTACAACGTCTCGCTGGCCACCCGCGAGGCAGACCTCGTCATCGGCGGTGTGCTCATTCCCGGCGCCACCGCTCCCAAGATCGTCACTCGCGCCATGGTCTCCGCAATGAAGAAAGGCGCGGTGATTGTTGACGTAGCGATCGACCAAGGTGGCTGCGTTGAGACTGCCAAGCCTACCTCGCATTCCAATCCCAGCTATGTGGTCGATGGAGTGGTTCACTACTGCGTCACCAACATGCCGGGGGCGGTGCCGCATACCTCCACACTTGCGCTCACCAATTCCACCTTCCCGTACCTGATGCGCATCGCTACTCTCGGCGCCCGTGAAGCTCTGAAGCGGGACCCAGGTTTCGCCGAAGGCCTGAATACTTACCTCGGCACGCTCACCCATCGCGGAGTAGCCGAGAGCCAGAAGCGCGAGTGGACAGGAACCGACATCGTCCTGGGATAGCGCATAGCAGACAGCAGCTTCGCGGATCGTCAGTGCCGGTCCCTGACTGGGTCGTCTGACGGGAGGCGTGTCTTTTACTCCCTATTCCCCATTGCCTGACCTCTGTTCTCTATAATCCCCCCATGCCCATTGAAGACGGCTCGCGGCGGCGCTCTGTCGTATTCCTCGGTGCGGGAGTGTTGCTCTTCTTCGCCGTGCTGGGCGCTTTGCAGGCCTTCAACCCCATCCCTTTCCTCAATCCCGAAACCTCTGGTGAGACGCTTGCTTTCACCGGCCTAACCGTCGTCGTATTCCTCCTGCTTCTTGTTTTGCTGCTTCTGCTGTTGCGCAACATCCTCAAGATTTATGCAGACCAGAGCAGCAGTGCGCTCGGCACGCGCCTGCGAACACGAATGGTTCTCGGAGCCGCGCTCATCGCGCTCACTCCAGCGGTGTTCATGTTTCTGTTCAGCTTTCAGCTCATGAACCGTTCCATCGACCGCTGGTTTTCTCCCAACACCTCAGAACTGCGTGAAGACTCAACCCGCGTAGTGATCGAGCTGGCCCAGTATGTCACCGGCAATGCGCGCGGAGAAGCGGAGTCCATCGTCTCCACCGGCGCTCCCGACGCTGACGAAGGCACGATGGAGAAAGTGCTCGCTTCGCATCGCCTCACACTCGACGGTGGTTTTGTTCTCGTATACGGCAATGACGATCGCGTTCTCTCCAGCTTCCAGGCCCCGGGCGAGAACAATGCGGCCAGCTTGATTCCATGGCTCCCCGAGAAGCCCGAAGCCGCGAAATTCCAGTCGGTCATCACGCTTCAGGGACCGCTTTCGACAAGCATCCTGACCGCGGCTCAACGCAATGACTCTCCTGTCATCCGCATTGCCGGTCTGGACTACGCACTCGGGAAAGCAGTGACAGCTTCTGGCAAAACCGTAATTGCCGCTCTCCCCATGCCTCAAGGACTGAGCCAGACCACTGCGCGCATCCGGAAGGGCGCAGAAGAATACTGGGGTCTCTTCCGCTCCCGCCACAGCATCCGTACGACTTTCTTCCTCTTGCTGCTGCTCATCACCGTCGTAGTTTTCTTTGCCAGCGTCTGGCTGGCACTGTTTCTGTCAAAGCAAATCACGCGTCCTGTTGAAGCTCTGGCCGATGCCATGGATGAGATTGCGGCCGGCAAATATGAACATCGCGTTGGCATCGTCACCACAGGCGAGATGTCTGAGCTTGTCCGCTCCTTCAACCACATGGCTGCCGATCTGGACACCAGCCGCAAGCTCGCCGAGACCTCTTCTGCACAACTAACCGCTGCCAATCAGGCTATCGAAGCGCGTCGCCGCGAGCTTGAAACCATTCTCGAGACGATTCCTTCCGGCGTAGTCACGCTGGATAGCTCCGGAAGCGTTCTGCAAGCCAATCGAGCGTTTGCAGCTCTGATCGGTCAGGACGAAAACGCAGGCATTCGCGGTCAGAAGCTTGACGTCCTCCTGCCGCCTGAATCGATGGATGAACTTGCTGGAGTGATCCGTCGCGGCCAGCGCATGGGCGCTGCCTCCACCGAAATCGAACTCCATCTCCACGGTCGCAATATGCACCTCGCTGTCACCAGCGCCAGACTTGAACTCGCGCACGACAGGCCCGGCACAGTCCTCGTGGTCGAAGACACTTCCGAACTGCTCCGAGCGCAGCGTCAGCTCGCTTGGAAAGAAGTGGCGCAGCGTGTGGCTCACGAGATTAAAAATCCCCTCACCCCCATTGCGCTCTCTGCAGAACGAATCGGCCGCCATCTCGACCGCGGCCAACCCGATTCGCCCTCCATCATTCGCAAATGCAGTGAGGTGATACTGGCCTGCGTAGGAACGCTGCGCACGCTCGTGGACCAGTTCTCGGCGCTCGCTCAATTCCCCGCGCCGCAACCGCGCCCTTGCGATATGAACCAGCTCGCTGACGAAGCGCTTGCCCTGTTTGCAGGACGCCTTGAAGGCATCACTGTAAAACGTGATCTCGAATCCGGCCTGCCCCTGGTGCTTGCTGATCACGAGGCCATTCGCCGTGCGCTCGCCAACCTGATCGACAACGCCGCAGAGGCAATGCAGGGAAGCCTGCTTCGCGTCCTCTGCCTGCGCAGTTCTTTAGCCGAAGATGGCGCCGCTGTAGAAATTGAGGTTTCCGACACTGGCCACGGCCTCACCGAGGAAATTCGCGAGCGCCTGTTTCTGCCCTTCTACTCCACCAAACACCGCGGCACCGGCCTTGGCCTCTCGATTGCCGCGAAGATCATCCAGGAAGTCGGCGGATCCATTCGTGCCGAGAGCAACAGCCCCAAGGGGGCGCGATTCCTCATCCGCCTGCCCCTGCTTGACCATCCCGAGCCGCAAGCACAGGAACCGAACGCGGCCACAACTCCTGTTACCGGGGCGCGCTCATGAATCATGTCCTCGTGGTAGATGATGAGGTGGAGATTCGAACCTCGCTTGAAGAAATTCTCACTGAAGAAGGTTACGGCGTCGCTACTGCGCCCACAGCGGCTGAGGCCCTCGTGCTCATCGAGGATGCGCCGTATGATGTCGTCCTGCTCGATATCTGGCTCCCAGATCGCGATGGCCTCGATGTGCTCGGCGACATCCATGCACTCGCTCCCGAAAAGCGCCCTGAAGTCGTCATCATTTCGGGCCACGGCACGATCGAAGCTGCCGTCAAGGCAACGAAACTCGGCGCGTACGACTTTCTCGAAAAGCCACTCTCGCTCGATCGCACCCTCATAGTTCTCAAGAACGCGGTTGAAGCCCGGCGCCTTCGCAACGAGAATCTCGAATTCAAACGCCAGTTCAGCGTGGGCGCGATTCTTACGGGTGAAAGTGTACCAGCAAAAGCGCTGCGCCAGCAGATTCGCCTCATGGCCCCAACCAACGGCCGCGTGCTCATTTATGGAGAATCGGGCACCGGCAAGGAACTCATTGCCCGCGCCATCCACGCAGAGAGCCTTCGCCGCGATGGTGTCTTTGTAGAACTCAACTGTGCGGCCATCCCAGAAGCTCATATTGAGTCTGAATTATTTGGCTATCGTCATGGCGTGCAGCCCGGCGGCCCGCCGGAGCAACGGGGAACTCTGGAACGCGCCGACGGCGGCTCTCTGTATTTGGACGAAGTCGGCGACATGAGTCTCAAGACGCAGTCCAAGATGCTGAGCGCTCTCGACGATCAGCTTTTCACCCCCGTAGGCGGCACGCAGCCGCTGCGCGTAGACGTGCGTCTGATCGCATCCACAAACAAAGATCTCGAAGAAGAAATCGCCAAGGGAAATTTCCGCGAAGACCTCTTCTACCGCCTCAACGTAGTTCCGTTCTTCGTGCCGCCGTTGCGCGAACGCAAGCAGGACATTCCCCTCCTCGCCCGTGAATTCCTAACCGAATTCGGTCGTCAGTACGGTCGCCCGCGCATTGAAATCAGCGAAGAAGCGCTCGAAGTCCTCCAGCAATATCACTGGCCTGGCAACGTGCGCGAATTGAAGAATATGATCGAGCGGGTTTTGATTCTGAATCCGCGCACTCTGCGCATCGAGCGCAAGCAGTTGCCGCCGCTCACGCATAAATCCAACTCACGCTCGACGGAAGATTTCTCCACGCTCCAGCAGGCCCGCGACGCCTACGAGCGCGATTACATTCTCAAAAAGATTGAAGAAGCTCGTAATAACGTCAGCCGAGCAGCCGAGCTCCTCGGCCTCGAACGCAGCCACCTCTATCGCAAGATGAAGACCCTGGGCATCACTGTACGCGAGTAGACGGTTGGTCATCCTGAGTGTTCAATAACGCGTAGGACCGCCGATCTCCTTTATTCTGGCGTCGATCGCTCGTGCTCACGCGCCTATCCCGCGAACCTGCCCGGCGGTCGTGGCCAGGCATCATTTGAACTACCGCGCTCCGCCGCCGCTCTCCGCCATTCTGTCGGCGATCTATCCAGACCGACATGGAAGACGGCAAGATAATCGGACTTGATCCCTTTTTCCCGTTTGCCGCCTGTCCGTTCGTCTGCTGTTTCTGCACTCGCGCCGATTTGTCGAATTGCATCTTGCCATCGGTCAGCAACTTATTCAGAACCGGCAGACTGCCGCGCTGCGTCTCGATGTAGTCCACACCCTCGGCTGTCAGGGTGAAGTCGGAGTTGTCTGCCCTCGTGATGTAACCCTTCTTCTGGAGATACCAGGTGGTGAAGTCCAGGTAGTCTCTCGGAAACCCCATCCGCCGTTCGATGTCAGCCAGCGACACCTCGGGGAAGCGCGGATTTGCGCGCCGCTTGAAGTAGAGCACTGCCAGTACAGCGATCCGGCGATTCATCTCGCCTTCCACGCTGTCCATGAAGTCTACGGAATTGGAGATGGGTTTGACTTCCAATGCCTCCCGACGGCAAACCGCATCGTATTCGGCGCGGCGCATCGGGTTCGAGAGCGTGTCGAACGCCGACTTCAGAAGCCGGAACATCTCCGCATCACCCGACTCCGGGTTGTCCGGATGCAGGCGTGCTGCCAGGTAGCGATACACACGGTGGATGGTATCCGCATCAGCGTTCGGGCTGATTTGCAGGAACTCGTAGTAGTCGATCATCCCAGTCAGTCTCTCTTTTGAAATTTCCTGGTGGAGATGGGATACAGATTTACAACGGGAATGCCGAATTGTACCAGTCTTTCTTTCTGATCAGGAACCGGGCATTCACAACTCGTCCGAATACCCTTCCGGCGGTACTCTCTTTTGCGTCCTTGGCGTAACGCCTTGTCCATTACCGGACATGGATTTGCAAAAACGGCCAGCGTTATTCACTCGACGGATCGCGTTAATTTCCACAAATTCATCTGGATTCAACGCGTTACAGCTCAAAATGGGATCCATAGCTTCGGCCTCCAAATTGCCCCAGGCCTACTATTGCAGTGTCTTGGAGGTTCCCGTGGCCTATTTCGAGCGAATTCGTGATGTGGTGTCCGAGCCCTTCAGTTCGGACGTGATCCGCCAGCGCACTGCTGGTGGCTGGCAGATGGTTTCCATTGAATGGCGGCGCGAGCTTCCCGATTCCGAAACTCCGCCCGATGGCGCATTCAGCGAAGCGATCCCCTACGGCCTTCGCATCTCTGAAGATTGCAAGCGCCTCGAAGTTGATCCCCACGAAAACCAGGTTCTGCTGCTCATGATGGACCTGCTCGCCCAGGACTTCTCGTACTCGGCCATCGTCAGCGATCTCAATGAGAAAGGGTTCCGCACCCGCGAAGGCCGGCCCTGGAGCCGCGTGGCTGTCTTCAACATGATGCCGCGCCTCATCGAAGTCGGCCCACGCATTTTTTCGAGCGAAGAGTGGGAGCAGCGCCGCATCAAGCTTGCCCGCCGCGAAGCGCCATAAAGCCGGTTGCCTTAGGCTGCCGCCGTCTCGAGTGGCTTGACCTTGGCACGCTTCTTCTTCGAAGCGATCCAGAGATCGTGCTGCGCCTGAAGACGCATCCAAAAGCTGGCGTCTGTACCAAAAGCCTCCGAGATGCGCAGGGCCATGTCGGCTGAGATACCGGCCCTGCCATTGAGAACCCGCGAGAGCGCGGGCCGAGTAACCCTGAGATGCCGCGCAACTTCCGTTACCGATCTGCCTTGCAGATAATATGCAAGGACTCTTCCGGGATGTGATGGATTATGCATCTGCATGACTTAACCTCCTTCAGTGATAATCCTGATAGTCAACGAAAATCGCATCTTCTCCATCAAACGCAAACGTGAGTCTCCAGTTTCCACTTACGCTCACCGCCCAGTGCCCAGTCAGTTCTCCCTTCAGGGCGTGGAACTTCCAACCTGGAATGTTCATCTGCGCCGGTCCAGTCGCGACATTCAGAACGGTGAGTTGATCCCCAAGCTTACTGGCATGATTAGGCTGAATTCCAGCCTTCGAACCCGAAAGGAAGAATCTCTCCACTCCTTTATGTCGGAATGACCGTATCATCTGGAGTATTGTATACCGTAACGCAACGCTTTACACGACTACTTGAGAATTGGCGCCAGGGAGCCGGGGTTATCGCCGGTCCGCGGATCTACGCGAAAATCCCATACCGACTGGCTGATGTCGGACGGCGACAGGATCTCCACCAGGGCATATTCGCCGATGGTCAGCGTTGTCTCCGGCGTTAGCTTCAGCCAATGCTTGCCCGCCAATACTTCCACCTTCGTTGGAATCACGTCTTCGTTTTGTGTGACCTTGCCGGTCGGGCTCACGTTTACGGCGCCGATAATTCGCACCTCCCGGCGCTGATCTATTTTCACAATCGCGAAACCAGAACTAGGCGAATGCGCGCCATGCTTCCGATTCGGCATTTCTTTGGCGCCGTGAGTTTGGACGGTCAAGGCATGCGACACGACCTCCTCCACATTATCCTGCCCGTCGAGCGAGAGATAAATCGCGGGATCATTGACGTGCAGGTGTACTCGGGCATGCGGTCCCGTCAACTCAACGGTCGCTTTTTCGCCGGCTAGCGGATTCAGCGTCGCCAGCCCCTTCTTGTTCTTCTGGTTAAGACTTAGATCAGACGGCTTCAGCTCGACCAGTTCCGGCGTGCCCTGATACGTATCCAGAGCGAAGACGCCGTCCCGGTCGGGTAGCTCCAGCCCCTTTGCCACTTCTGGCATGCGGGCCTTCATCTCGTCGCGTGCCGCCGCTGCCTCTTTGTCGATCTCCTCAGCCTCTTTCATTGCGGGTGAGGCTCCTTCAGAGCTCTCGTACGGACCGGTGTGACTCTGCTCCCACTTGCGCGTCGCATTCCAGTCCACCAGGTCGTAAGGCAACTCTTCCCAATCGCCACCGCGCTCTAATGACAAGTAGCGCACGCGGTCACCTACTACCTGGTACTGGCGAACAACCTGATAGGTGCCGTCCTTCAGAATCAGGCGATGGTTATGCGCCAAGCCCGGCGCGTCCGGCTTGAGGGCGGTCCTGTTGTCCTGATTGCCCTGCTGCTTACTATTTCCCTGCTGCTGACTCTGAGCGAACGCCATCCCAGACGCCAAAACCAGCGCCGTCAGCGCAACCGTCGATACTCGCCCCGTGTGAGTGAAATGGCTCATTGCCCAACAGTTTAGACGTTCCCGGCCCCGTCTGGTTTGCGCAGCGTTACTTACAGTGCCTTTTGACGTATGACCTCCAGGGATCTAGCGCATCTAACATGTGTATCCTTGTTACAGGCCCCTCTTACTTGGAAGTTGAATTTGACCGGACGTTACCCATCGATGCGCAGCGACCACCGCGCGAGGCCCAAAGCCTTCGCGGCAGTGATCTTGGTATGCGTGGCGCTGCTTGCGCTGCTCGCCGTTGTTCAGGTGGCGCATGTCCATTCGGTCGACACGGATGCTGACCATTGTCCGCTGTGTGTCGTCTTGCACTCGGCAGCGCCAGTCGCGGCAGTCGCGGTGGCCATCCTGCTTGTGCAGATCCAGGCGGTTACTCCGGTTATCGCCTTCCGACCCATAGGAGCGGTTTGGCAACGCCAGCTGTTCATTCGCCCTCCCCCAATCTCCGCGGCTTCGTTCTGACCCACGTCTCGGCCTGAACTCTGCAACACAGATAGCCCACACTGGGCAAAATATCTAGCAGCTTCCGGCCCAGCCCTGATCAGAATGACGCCACCGTTGCACTGACAGCGCCGTGCGTGTTCTTTGCACAGGCTATGCAATTTCAGTCAACCAATGGAGGCTTTCTTCTATGCCGTCGATTTACGGCAAGCTTTTCAAAGCACTTCCTCTCGCCGCGCTCTTGATTGCGGCCGTCGTTGCTCACGCAGCGCAAAGCGGCAATGCGGGCTCGGTTCGGGGCACCGTCACCGATCAGTCGGGTGCGGTCATCCCGGATGCAACCGTGCATCTTAAGAACGCTGTCAGCGGCCTTGACCGGTCAGTTAAAACGGATGGAGCGGGCCAGTTCGAGATCGACAATGTCCCCTTCAACAACTACAGCGTGACCGCCTCAGCATCCGGTTTCGCCTCGCAGAGTCAGAAATTCACCATTCGTTCAGCAGTCGGAATGAACCTTCAGCTGGTTTTGCAAATTGAAGCGGCCGCCTCAACGGTGACGGTCGAAGCTGCAGGGGACCTGGTCGAGACGGACCCAACCTTCCACACCGATGTGGATCGCGATCTGTTCATCAAAGTGCCGCTCGACAGCGCGACCTCTTCGCTCAGTTCCCTCGTAACTGCGACCACTCCGGGCGTCTCAGCCGACTCGAACGGGTTGTTTCATGGCATGGGCGACCACGCATCCAATTCTTTCTCCGTCGACGGTCAGTCCATCACGGACCAGCAGAGCAAAGTGTTTTCCAACCAGATTCCATCCAACTCCATTCAGTCTCTCCAGGTAATTGCCGGAGCGCCTCCCGCCGAATACGGAGACAAGACAAGTCTGGTAATCGTGGCAACCACGCGCTCCGGACAGGGAATCACCAAGCCAACTGGAAGCGTGACCAGTTCGTACGGAACGTTTGGCACGGTAACGGGAAGCTTCGATCTCTCCTATGGCGGAAAGTCCTGGGGCAACTTTGTTGAAGTCGATGGCTTGAATACTGGCCGCTTCCTCGATCCGCCTGAATTCACCGTCTTCCACGACAAGGGCAACGAGCAGAACTTCTTCGACCGCGTCGACTACAGCTTTACGGGCGTCGATTCCATTCATGTCGACCTCAATTACAGCCGCTCATGGTTTCAGACGCCCAACGCCTTTGACAACGTCAATGTGCAGAACGTCCTGAGCGGTGGCACGACAGCCAGCCCCATCTTTGGCAGTGTCGGCGACACAGATCAGCACTCGAAGATTGGCACCTACAACATCTCCCCAACCTACACGCGCGTCATCAATAACAACTCGGTATTCAACTTCGGCGCATTTGTCCGCAGTGACGACTACAACTACTATCCCAGCGGTAATCCTCTTGCCGATCTCGGTCCCCCAAATCTGCAGACGTCCTCCATTGCGCAGAACCGCACCCTCACCAACACCGGCCTTCATTCGGATATCTCCTACGCAAAGGGCATCCACACCTTCAAGGGAGGCGTGCAATTTTCGCACACCTTCCTGCGCGAAAATGACGACCTCGGCGTCGTCGAATCTATCTACAATTCCCCTTGCGTCGATGTGTCCGGCAATCCGCTGCCGGGTTATGCCGATCCCTCGCAATGCACAGCAAGCGATGCGGTTGCGAATCCCAACTACCTCCCGGTGCTCGCCCCGTACGATCTCACACGTGGCGGTGGTCTCTACACCTTCAACGGTCGCGCCGACATCAAGGAAACCGCACTCTACATCGAAGACCAGATCAAAGCCGGCAACTGGCAGTTCAGCCTTGGCATACGCGGCGATATTTACAACGGCCTCAGCAGCGCGACGCAAGCAGAACCTCGCCTGGGTGCGGCCTACACCGTCAAACCGACCGGGACAGTGCTCCGCGCCTCCTACGCCCGCACCCTTGAGACACCCTTCAATGAAAACCTGGTCCTCTCGAGCACCGGTTGCAGCGACGCGGTTCTGGCGCCGTTGCTCAATTGCTCTCCGGGCGTGTCGGATGTCGAAGTGCCGGGCTTCCGCAATGAATTCCACGCGGGACTTGAACAGGCATTCGGTAAGAACGTTATCTTAAGCGGCGAGTACGTCTGGAAGTACACGCACAACGCCTTCGACTTTAGCGTGCTCGGCAATACTCCCATCACGTTTCCGATCGCCTGGCACAACTCGAAGATTCCCGGCTACGCCTTGCATCTCAGCGTGCCGAATTATCACAACATAACCGCCTACACAGTTCTGTCATCGGTGGCTGCTCGTTTCTACCCGCCGCAGGTCGCAGGCGCCGGCGCAACCGTTGGTCAAACGGGATTGCCATTCCGCATCGATCACGACGAGAAGCTCAACCAGACAACGCACGTGCAATACACCTATGCACGCGGCAAGATGCTGAACGGTCTTTGGGGTGGCTTCAATTGGCGCTATGACTCAGGTCAGGTTGCCGGTCAGGCTCCCTGCTACAACCCGCTGTCGAACGATCCCAACACCGCATGCGCCGACACCTCGACGACGCTCAATGGTCAACCCGCCGTGGACCTCAGCAGCCTCACAGCCGACCAGGAATTTCAGGCGGGACTGATATGCAACGGACAAAAGGCGACACCAGATAATCCGCTGCCGGCCGTCTGCCTGGCTTCACAGTACAGTTCGTCGCTTCTCGCAATTCCGGCGCCCGGTACCGGCAATAACGATCACAACCCTGCGCGTATCGCGTCACGCAACCTTTTCGATGTCTCGCTCGGCAAAAACAATCTATTTCACTCCGACCGATTCAAGACCGACCTCCAGCTAACCGCGGTCAATGTGACCAACGAATACGCCCTCTATAACTTTCTCTCTACTTTCAGCGGAACGCACTATGTGACTCCGCGCGCCCTCACGGGAACAGTCACCTTCAACTTCTAACGCCTGATTCGCCTTCCCCGGCGGCTTCCCGCGTCGCGCTTGCGGCGCGGGACGACTTGTATCCATATCCATGTATGCATCTGATATCAAGCCATTTATGGTTCGATCACGAGCGAGTATCCAATGCCGAGTAACCCTCAAGTAATCGATCTCCGGCCCCATCGTTCACCAACATGGGTACTTGGGATGCCCGTGATTTGCGATCTCATCGTGAGCCTGAACAATCTCTTGCGTTATAGTCACTGGCATCCGAGGCCTTCTACATGGCCCGAGAGGAATGAGTCCCCGATGCCTAAACTTCACAAGTTTCTGCGCAGCTGTTTTGGTTATGCGGCCATTGCTTCTTCAGCGGTGGCTATTACGCTGGTGCCGGTGTTTCTGCGCGCGCCCTTCCCGCACGCCACTTCTCGCTTTCACGCGGAGCCCATTCAGTTGCTGCTCATCGCCATGCGAGAGATGATTCTCCTCATGCCCGCCGTCCTTGCCGTTGCCAGTGCAATGGCCTGGTGGACGCTCCGGAAAGGCGTCCCGTCGGCTCGTCGCTGGGCAATCGCGGCAAGCATCTCGTCCCTGGTCATGAGCGCTCCCTTCCTTGTCGCGGACGTTGCCATCGTGCAGTATTCCCTGACCGGCGCCGTCGGATTCATCGGTGTTCTCGTGTTTTTCGTAATCCTCTTGTCCCTCGGAGTCGAAGGCCTTGCCACTTTCAGCAAACGCAACGCGCCGTTTGCAGCGCCGGTCCAGCCGCACGTTACGAATGACATTCAGGGGATGGGTACGCTCGCACCCGACAGCGTGAATTCTCGGCAACCCTCCGGTTGCGTCACGTTGTGAACACTTCAGTCGCGAACCGGCATTCGGGCAGCCGACAGGGAATCGGCTGCTACCTGCCGTGACAGAGCGCACACCCCAAAGCCAACCCGCCGGTGTAATCATTTGGAGCCGCTCCAGAACGGTGCTTGATGCCGTTCTGTGTTTATCCGGCCATTGATCCGCGTGATTAAATTCGCAAACAAGTTGCCTTTGGAGAGATCCTGTGTCGATCTACGCCGTAGTGCGCGTGCGCGTCTTCTTCCTTTGTTTATCAGCATTTGCAATCTCAGCCTGTGGCGGCGGTTCGGGCTCCAGCGCTCCCCCTCCTCACCCTCCCTCTCCCTCTCTCAATTCGATTGTGGTAACACCGGCATCCCCATCGGCCGCGGCAGGCCTCACGCAGCAATTCGCCGCCACCGGCACTTACAGCGACGGAACCTCAACAAACCTGACAAAGTCCGCCACGTGGTCAACCGATACTCCGGGTGTGGCCACCATCGATGCTTCGGGACTTGCCACATCGAAAGCTCAAGGCACTGCCAACATTTCAGCCACTGTGGGCAGCATCAAGGGTTCCGCTGTGTTCACCGTTTCAGCCCCAACGCTGGTATCACTCTCAGTGACACCCGCAAACGCGACCATTCAGATCGGCTCGGTGTCGCCGCGACAGTTTTCTGCCATCGAACTCTATACAGACCAGAGCACCAAGGACGTGACGGCAAGTTCGACGTGGTCTGTCTCCAATCCCTGGATCGCCGCTGTCGATATCGAGGGCGCAGTCAGCCCGAATCGTGCCGGGTATACAGCGGTGACCGCAGTCGACGGTTCCCTCAGCGCATCTGCAAACATGACCGTGCTCGCGACCCCGCGCTATCTTTACGTCGCAAGCGATGCCGATAGAAACCTCACGCGAATGTCGATCGATGCCAACTCAGGTCAGCCGCAATTTCTGGGTTACCAGCGAACAGGCAACGACACCAGCATCGGCAGCGGATGCCTCTCAGCAGACGTGTCCGGCAAGCGTGCATACCTCTCCAGCGTGTCCGTCGTTTCTGGTGGATCGTTCGCGGGACTCGTCAACATCTATTCGATGGACGCGACGACCGGCAAACTCACGCCGAATTTCAAGAATCCCTTCAGCCTCCCCGATCCGGTTGGCTGCCTCGTCTTTGAGCCCAGTGGCAAATTCGCTTACGCTGCGGTCGTGATCGACAACAGCACGAATGCGCTCGATACTTTTTCCGTCAATCAGGATGGAACGCTCACTCTCTCTGGAACCGTCACCCTGCCGGAAACACCGGGCACGCCGGCAATCGATCCGCTTGGCAGGTATCTTTACGTCGCGACGCAGTATACGACGGTCGGAGAAACCGTACACGCATTCGGGTACGCTATCGATTCTTCTACGGGCGCTCTTACTCCCGTGGATACCACCCCTTTCGTTCTTCCCTCCGAGTCTGCGGGTGCCTTCTCGTTTCATTCCTCCGGCAAATACCTATATCTGTCTGACTCGAACAGCGGCACAATCACCCAGTACAATCTCGACCGTTCCACCGGAAAAATCTCATCAGCAAACGCTTCCGTTACGCAATGCATTAACGCATTGCCGCTCAGTTTCTCGCCCGATGGAACGCACGCCTATCTTGCATGTCGTGAGGACAGCAGCAACCGCAATGTCGCCAGCGCTCCCCTCATCGCATTCTCGGTTGGTGGAACAGGTGCGCTCACCCAGATCGGCACTGCCGGCGCCGGTGACGCGCCTGGACAAATGGTGGTCGATCCCTCCGGCAAGTTCATTTACCTTGCTGGTTCCGGAAACGACTACAGCGCGTCCAACGGGTCCGTGACCGTCGCATCCAACGTCGTTCTCGTCTACAAAGTTGAATCCGACGGAACCGTAACGTTGGCGAAACAGATTGCTGGTCACGTTCAATCCCAGTCCATGTTGCTCGCGGCAGGGGCGCAGGCAGTCACTACGACTGCCGCGCACGCGCGTATCACAACTTCCGGCGATAGCATGCTCACCTCTTACACCATCGCGCAGGACGGCACCCTCACTGCGCTGCACGCCATGCAATCGCTCACGCATCCGTTCTCCCCAACCATGCTGCCGTGGGGATCGGATCTACTTCTTGCCTCACCGTCGACTCCATACAATCTCACGGCCTACGCCATCAACAACGGCATCACCTCGCAAGGCCTGCTTTTTGGAATGGCAACCCAGCCCGGCGGAATTGTAATCGACCCCTCTGGGCTCATCGCATTCGGCGCCGACTCCTCCAGTGGACTGGTGTACGAATACGGCTACGGCAATCTGCCCGGATTCTGGAGCACCGTCACGACTCTCTCGAACAATCAGGCCATGCAACCGCTGACATATACGGCAGAAGCCGGTGCCGGACCGGTGATTACCGATCCCTCCGGCCGTTTCCTGATCGTCGCAAACCAGATCGCGAAGAGCATTTCCATGTTCCAGTATCATGGCGCCGCGCCAATCACCCCAACGTCTCTCCCCTATTCGCCCCTCGCCATCGCGATGGACCCAACCGGAAACTGGCTCTTCGTCAGCGGCGACGACCAGAAGCTCCACCTGCTCTTAAGCAATGGACTCGGCCTCCTCACCGATTCCGCAAGCGCGGCTCTTCCCGGAAATGCAATCTCGCTCGCCATCGATCCCGGTGCGCATTTTGTCTATGCGGCAGGTCCAGCCGGCCTCGCCGCTTTTACCATCGATCCCCAGACACTCGCGCTGAATCAAGTTAGCCTCAGCATTCCCATTTCTTTAGCGAATGCGACCGGTGTCTATATTGATCCATCGGGGAAGTTTCTCTATGTTCCCGTGAGCGGAAGCGTCAACGCACTGTACCTCTTCACCATTAACAATGACGGAACGCTCACGAGCGCTGGAACAAACCCGGTCGCGACTCCGAATCATGCAACCGGCATGGTCTTCGACGAAGTCATTCAGTAACTACCGGTTGATCTTCTCGATGAAGGTAACCTAAGCTGTTGCGCAGCCGCTTGGATTGCCAGCAGCGTCTCCAGCAGCGGCTTCAGCAGGTCTAGTCTCAGCGCATTCGCGCCGTCCGACATCGCACGGGCCGGATCGTCGTGCACTTCGAGGAAGAGCCCGTCGATCCCAGCCGCCACCGCGGCCCGCGCCAACAGCGGAATGAACTCCGGCTGACCACCGCTCACGCCGTTTGCCGCTGAAGGCTGCTGCACCGAGTGCGTGCCGTCAAAAACGACAGGTGCCATCGCGCGCATCACCGGCAGCGAACGGTAATCCACCACCAGCGTGTTGTAGCCAAAACTCGCGCCGCGCTCGGTTAAAAACACGCGCTCATTGCCTGTCGAGCGTACTTTCTCCACAGGATGTTGCATGTCCCAGGGCGCCACAAACTGACCCTTCTTGATATTGACTGCGCGGCCCGTTTTTCCCGCCGCCACCAGCAGGTCCGTTTGTCGGCAAAGGAATGCCGGAATCTGCAACACGTCGACAGCTTCCGCAACCACGTCGCAGTGCGCCGGCTCGTGCACATCGGTGAGGACCGGCAAACCTGTATCCTTCGCCAGTCGGCCCAGAATCTTCGTGCCTTCCACCAGACCCGGACCGCGGAAACTCTTCACGCTCGTCCGGTTGGCTTTGTCGTAACTCGCCTTGAAGATATAGGGAATACCCAGATCGCTCGTAATCCGTTGAATGGCCTCCGCCATCCGGCGCACGTGCGCTTCGGACTCAATGACGCATGGCCCGGCAATTAGAAAAAGCTGCCCCTCGCCCACGCGAACAGGGCCAATTTCAAACGAATGACTCACGAAGCCGATTCTACCCGCTTAAACCGCATTAGCGAGAAATCTGATCGCCATCCCGCTTACAGCATCCGGTTCCGGGACCACTGCACAAGCGCCCGATCCAGCGTGTGAAGCGGCGTCGGCCCCGGCAGATCCCTCTGCGGCACCACAATTCCGCGCTCTACCAGTCGTTGGCAAAACGCCAGATACTCCTCGTAAAATCGTACGTCCTGCCGCATCTGACCAAGCGCTTCGAGATCGGCCATATCCAGCTCGATGTACCGCTCGGGGTAGATCGTCGCGAGGATCGACGTGGCCAGCGAAATGTCCACGCCACGCAGAGCCAGCAGCGCGGTCAACGCCTCGGCGGTTGAACTTTCCGGAGCGGCCGCCACCTCCAGCGCTCGGCGGATACTTGTGTTGCTGTTGGCAATCACGAACTGCACCAGCCGTTCCGACTTCCAGCGCACGATTGCTTCCAAATTGGCCAGGGAGTAGTCGCCGTGCCGGATAGCCTCCCCGGCCTCGAATGCCTCTTCTTCCAGGTGTCTTTCCCGGTTGGGAGCCTCCTGCCAGCACTGCTCCGCCAGCCGCTGAAGTTCCTTTTCTGAAGGCTGAAGTTCAAAGTGAGCCGTCATGCGAACCCTCCTTTGCCTGTGGCACAGCCCTTTGAGAGGGATTTGCCAAAAACGCAGCAACAGTAGGTCCGTGCGAAAACGACTGTCAAGCTCAATCCCCCTTCGTCACATGCCTGTGTGACGCCGATCATGCGCCCTCCAAAAAGGACAGGAAGATCGACGGTTCGAAGCAAATGGGAACCGCAAGGAAATGTCTATTTTTGAAAACTAAGCAGTAATCCGCTCATTGGCATTCGCGGCTTCAGCCAAAGTTTGCCCGCCACCGTGCAGTTGCCTGTTTTTGTAGCTGGCCGCAATAAACTCCCTGAACAGCGGATGCGGCTCCAGCGGCTTCGACTTGAACTCCGGATGGAACTGGCAGCCAATAAAGTAGGGATGGTCAGGAATCTCGACGATCTCCACATAGGTTGAGTCCGGTGTAGAACCGCTGATCTGTAGTCCGCCGCCCGTCAAGAGCGCTTCATATTCGCGATTGAACTCATAGCGATGCCGATGCCGTTCGCTGATCTCCGTCGTGCCGTAAACGCGGTATGCCAGGGTGTCGGGCTGAATGATGCATGTCCACGCGCCCAGCCGCATCGTTCCGCCCATCTCTTCCACGCCCAGCAATTCACGCAACTTGTAGATCACACGATGCTGCGCTGCGGGATCGAACTCGCTTGAGTTCGCATCTTTCAGCCCGCACACGTTGCGCGCATACTCGATGCACGCAGTCTGCATCCCAAGGCAAATGCCGAAGTAGGGAATCTTCTTTTCGCGAGCAAACTTGATCGCATTCAGCATTCCCTCGATGCCGCGCTTGCCAAATCCACCCGGCACCAGGATTCCGTCAAACCCTTCAAGCTGCGATTCATAGCTTGTATCTTCAGGAGATTTTGACTCCAGCCCTTCGGCCTCGATCCAGGTCACATTCAGCTTCAGGTTGTGCGCCAGGGCTCCATGCGTCAGCGCTTCTTTCAGCGACTTGTAGCTGTCCTCGTACTCCACATACTTGCCCACAATCGCAATCGAGACTTCGTCCTTGGGGTGGTAGCAGCGATGGACAAGATCCTTCCACTTGCTCAAGTCTGCTTCGGGAGCCTCCTTGTGCAGGTACTTCAGGATCAGGCCGTCCAGCCCTTCCTGCGCAAAGTTCAGCGGCACCTCGTAGATCGAAGGAACCGTCGTCGCCCCAATCACCGCCCTCTCTTCCACGTTGCAGAACGCGGCAATTTTCTGGCGCATCTCGCGGCTCAGGTTCCGATCACTGCGGCAAAGCAAAATATCCGCCTGGATGCCGATCCCAAGCAGTTCCTTCACCGAGTGCTGCGTCGGCTTGGTCTTCAACTCCTGCGCCGCCGCAATCCACGGCACCAGCGTCAGGTGGACGAACACCGTATTTTCGCGCCCCAGTTCCTGTCGCATCTGGCGAATCGCTTCGAGGAAGGGAAGCGACTCGATATCACCCACCGTGCCGCCGATCTCCACGATGGTCACGTCGTGGCCGTTGGCTGAAACCTTCCGCATCGCATTCTTAATTTCATTCGTGACGTGCGGAATCACCTGGACGGTCTTCCCAAGGTAGTCGCCGCGGCGCTCTTTCAGGATGATCTGCTCGTATATCCGGCCCGTGGTCAGGTTGTTGTCGCGCGACAGCGGTGCATGCGTGAAGCGCTCATAGTGCCCCAGGTCCAGGTCGGTTTCCGCACCGTCGTCGGTGACAAAGACTTCGCCATGCTGGAACGGCGACATCGTTCCCGGATCGACGTTCAGATACGGGTCGAACTTCATCATGTTCACGCGAAGGCCGCGGCTCTCGAGCAGGCATCCGATCGATGCGGCCGCAAGACCCTTGCCTAAACTGGACACAACTCCGCCCGTTACAAAGACATACTTTGCCGACATCGCTGCAACCTCGCTATTCGATTGTTGGGTTTGGCCGTACCTGGTGGGCACAATCAAGTATGTCAGAAAATGGCTTCCGATTGAACCACAAAATGGACGACAACGTGCCTCGAATCCGACGCAGCATGTTAACTTCAATTTTGGCAGGCGCTTGGAACTCGCGCAAAATGTGGTGCCCTGTTACCCGGTCTACTTCTCTTGTGGAAAAACCAGTGATCTCGAACACATGGGCGCGGCTGCTTCGTCTTGATTCCGATTCTCCGTCACTTGCCGCAACTCATCGGCTGGCTTACCATGCCGGTCGGAGAGATTTGCCCCATGATCACTACATCCGCTATTCAACCGCGCAAACTTGGCCGAACCGGCCCTGCAGTATTCCCCATCGCCCTCGGTTGCATGGGCATGAGTGGCATGTACGGTTCTGCCGACGAGCCTGAGTCGCTCGCGACCATCCACGCTGCGATCGATGCGGGAGTCACCCTCATCGACACTGGCGACTTCTACGGCATGGGCCACAACGAAATGCTTCTCTCGCAGGCCCTCCGCTTCTTCCGCGAAAAGGTCCTCATCTCCGTCAAATTCGGTGCCCAACGCGGCCCGGACGGTGCATGGCTCGGCTACGATGCGCGTCCTGCCGCAGTCAAAACTGCCCTCGCCTATTCGTTGAAGCGTCTCGGCGTGGACCACATCGACATCTACCGCCCCGCACGCCTCGATCCGAACGTCCCCATCGAAGACACCATCGGCGCCGTCGCCGACATGATCAAGGCAGGCTACGTCCGCTACATCGGCCTCTCCGAAGTTGGCCCCGAAACCATCCGCCGCGCCGCAGCCGTGCATCCCATTGTCGACTTGCAGATTGAGTACTCGTTGATCAGCCGCTCGCTCGAATCGAAGATCTTTCCCGTGCTCGAGGAACTCGGAATCGCCATCACGGCTTACGGAATCCTCTCGCGCGGACTTCTCTCAGGCTCCACCAACCGCGGCCAGGGAGACATCCGCAATCGCTTCCCGCGCTTTGCCGCCGAGAACCAGGCGCAGAATCAGAAACTCGTTGCGCGCCTCGCCGAGATCGCAACCGGCAAAGGCATCACGCAATCCCAACTCGCCATTGCATGGGTTCTCGCCAAGAGTCCCTCCATCATTCCGCTCATCGGAGCTCGCACCCGCACCCAGCTCAGCGAAAGTCTCGCCGCTCTCAATGTCGCGCTCACGGCTAAAGAGATCGACGCCATCGAAGCGGCCATTCCCGCCAACGCAGTCGCCGGCACCCGCTACGACGCACACCAGATGCAGGTCCTTGACAGCGAAAAGTAGAACAAGCCGCTGGACCAGAGATGGGCAAAAGGGGGCACGCAAACGCTTGCGCCTGATAGCATTTCTTCATGCTCAGGATTCCCCTTCGCAAAGCCTTTGAGGCCACGCTTTCGTTTGGCATTTGCCTTGTATTTGCAGCGGTAACTGCCGCTCCCATCCATGCACAAACCGACGCAGGTCAGGGTACGCCCGATCGTGCTCACATTGAAGCGGTTCTGCGCGATCTAAACCGCGGGCGGGGGTTCGGGCAGGTGGCCATCTCTCCCGATGGAAGCAAGCTGGCGTGGATCGACGGCGGCCGTGGCGGCAGCGAAATCCGCGTGGCTTCGCCGAGTGACCTTACCAAGAGCGAGCGTGTCACTGCGGCAACCAAAGCCGATCAGCACTGCCGCGAAGGCGAACTCGTTTGGGCGCCCGATTCGAAGAATCTAGCCTTCTTTTCAGACTGCGCAGGTTCCGCAGACCATCAGATCGACTTGTACGTCTCCAAACTGGATGGGAATCCGGCAAAACGTCTGACGGCACTCAAGGGACTTCCACAAGATCCGGCGTTTTCACCGGACGGCAGCAAGATCGCATTCCTCTATGTCGAAGGCGCAACACGGCCCGCAGGAGCTCTCGCCGCCATGAAGCCCCCGTCAGGCGTAATTGGCGAGGATGGCGTTGAGATACAGCGGGTGGCCATGGCGCGCGCGGACGCTGAAGCGGCCCAGCCCACCCTGGTAACGCCGGGCAATCTCCACGTTTATGAATTCGACTGGGCACCCAATTCCAAGAGCCTTAGCTACATCGCTGCCACGCCGCCGGGTGAGAACAACTGGTGGGTCGCGAAGCTCTATACCCAGACACTCGACGGCCAGCCCAAACCCATCCTTGCGCCTGCCGATGTTTCCGGTCCGCTTCACGGATTGCAGATCGCCGTACCCCGGTGGTCGCCCGACGGCAAGACGATCGCCTTCATCGGCGGATTGATGAGCGACCAGGGCTCCACCGGCGGCGATGTCTGGATTGTTTCGTCAGACGGCGGCCAGCCGCGCGATTTGACCGCAGGAAGGCCGACCTCTCCTGCCTGGATCGAGTGGGGCACCAACGATTATCTCTTTGTGAGCGAGCTCGCCGGCGGCAACAACCAGTTGATTCGCTACAAGCTGTCGGGCGATCGCACAGCGGAGGGACAAGTGACCTTTGGCTCGCCGATCTTCTCCATCCCCGGCAGCGTCGGCGACGGCCGCCTCGAAATGAGCCTTTCTTCCACGGCAGATCGCACCATGTTTGTCTTCGGCGCCAGCAGCTTCGACCATCCGCGCGAAATCTACGCAGCCAAACCCGGCACGGTTATGACGTCGGGCCTGGAAGGCGTGATGCAGCTCTCGCACTTCAACGACGGCGTGCAGCCGGCATGGGGCAAGTCTGAGTCATTGAGCTGGAAGAGCGATGGATTCCGCGTGCAGGGCTGGCTGTTGCTGCCCAGGGACTACGATTCGAGCAAGAAATATCCATTAATAGTCGAGGTCCACGGCGGTCCGGCGGCGGCTGTGATGTCCCGCTGGGGAGGAGGCGGCGGGTTGAGCGCGGCGGCGTTTTCGGCTCTCGGCTACTTCGTTCTCCTGCCGAATCCGCGCGGCAGCTACGGGCAAGGCGAAGCATTCACCCAAGCCAACCGCAAAGACTTCGGCTACGGTGACCTGCGCGACATCCTTGCGGGCGTCGACACCGTGCTGGCGAAATATCCCGTGGACCCGAAGCGAGTGGGAGTTACGGGTTGGAGCTACGGTGGATTCATGACGATGTTCGCCGTCACCCAGACCGACCGCTTCAAGGCTGCTGTCGCTGGCGCCGGCCTCTCCAACTGGCAGAGCTATTACGGTGAGAATTCCATTGACCAGTGGATGATTCCGTATTTCGGCGCGTCGGTCTACGACGACCCGGCCGTCTACGCCAAAAGCTCCGCGATCAACTTCATAAAGCGGGCTAAAACACCCACGCTGGTCGTGGTTGGCGACCGCGATGGCGAATGTCCAGCCCCACAATCGTATGAATTCTGGCACGCCCTTCGCGACGAACATGTTCCAACCCAACTCGTCGTGTACCCCAACGAAGGCCACGGTTTTGTGAACCCCGAACACCGCCGTGACGTGATGGATCGTGCAGTCGAGTGGTTCTCGAAATACATGCCCGCAACCTCGACCGCGCCGCAAAACAGCGCAGGCACTCATTGACGCCATTTGCTCGCCATCCGGCAGCGTGTGAGTCTATGAATACAAAGCAATCTGAAGGGGCCAGGACCTGGCATAGTGGCCATCCTGTCCTGATACACTTTTCTTTGGAGCAAATCGAGCGTGTTCTGTCGACCGGCTGCATGGAGTGGACGAATGCCGATGACCGGTAGCCCGCGCAAATTGAGCCGGGTCCAGGCCAGCGCCTGGCGTAAGCCAGGCTCGCTTTTAACCCATATTCTTTAACGCATTCGGAGAGACCGTTCCGCGGTTCGATCGGGCGGGGCGGGGAGGATTCATGCGGCGGTATCTGACGCTTGTTTTCATGGTGTTTTTGGCAATTCCAGCCGGGATAAGCTTCTCCGGCTGTACTCGTAACCCGGCAGGGGAATATTGCAACGGTCTCGGCTATGGATTGAAAACTACAGAAGTGTATGCAATAGATCTTGAGCCGAAAACCACCGGACTTTCCATGGCATTCGGACAGACCCGGCAGATCAACGCGCCTACTGCGACCACCTGCAAGGGCACAAGCGCCAGCGTTTCAACTTACACCTACGCAACTACAAACAACCAGTTACTCGACATCGCTCCTTCGGGCAACATGTGCGCCGGCACCTGGAACCGCAACTCTGGTGGCGGCATCCCGGACTACACCATCTGCAATCCTCCAAATCCGCTTCCCAAAACCGGTGGGTTACCGTACGGAACTCTCTACATTTCCGCGTCTGCCAACTCAGTGACCTCGAATCCCGTGCAAGTGTATGTGCATGCACAGGTGAGTTCGGTCACATTGGCGACAGCCGGGACGAGCGCGGGCTCGCAGCAATGCTATTCCCAGGGCGCGAGCGCCAACCTCGACTCAGAGGCGTGTTTTGCGTCGAACGGCACGCAGTATGAGTTCTGCGCACCCTCTACGGTCACGCAGTTTTCCTGCCCGGGCGGATTGCCCCCGGGCGTCACTTCGGTTCCCAGCTGCTCGAACTCGATTGGAACTCTGACCTACGCGGTTTCTACCTCTTCGGTTGCTTCGCTTAACGCCGCAACCACCGTGATCACTGCCGCCCAACCGGGAACAACGGCGATCACCGCATCGGTAGCCGGTTCAGGCTCCTCGGCAGGCTACTTCACCACCTGCCCGCCAAAGTCGATCGCGGTCACGCTGAATGGCGCGACCGATGTTACCGTGACCCAGGGCGTTACGCAGAATCTGGTCACTACGGTGCTCGACACCAATAATCAGCCCATCACCGGGCTCACGCTGGACTACCAGTCCACCAATCCGCTGGATATCCTGGTCAGCAATACCGGACAAGTTGTGCCATCCTTCCCCGGTGCGGCCTCTGTGTACGCAATCTGCCAGCCTTCCTCTTGCAATCCATCCCCTATCAATCAGGTCGGACTATTCGGCACGGGATTGTCGATCTCAAGCAACGCCGTCAACATCAATACTCCGGGCAGCGCCAGTTCCTACGTTTGGTTTTCAGCGCCGGGACAATCGCAGTACTTCGTCTCCTATAACCTGCTCACTAATGCGCTCGGCTCAACCGTGCGTCTGCCCTATGTTCCCAACTCCATGGTGATGGATCAGCTTGGCAGCACGCTCTACTTTGGCTCGTCCCACGCTTTAATGATGTTCAGCACGTTAACCAACTCTCTGACTGGAGCACCGAACACGTCGGTTCCCGGCACAGTGCTTGCGGTTTCGCCGAACGATAAACAGGTTCTGATCAATGACCAGGTCCGGCGCGTGTTTTACGTCTTCAACTCGTCCGGCACGGTAGCTGCGACGTTTACCGGTGTAGGCAATTCGGCCGTCTGGACGCCCGACTCGAAGACCCTGTATATCAGCGACAGCGCGTCCCTCGGCGCGAATCACTCGGATACGTTGTACGTCTACAGCAGCAATACCGGCTGGACCACCTACGATCTGACTTCGTCCGGCGGCAGCAAAAACGTGGCTCTCACCATCCCTAGCGTAGGCGCCTATCTCAGCGGCAATCCCACGGTTGCGCATACGTGGTGCCCGTCGGGTACGGCGAGCAACTACGCGAGCCTGGTGTTTTATCCGCAGGGCGACTCAGTGCCGATCCAGACAGATACTTTGGCCGCAACAAAAGACGGTCAGCACATCCTCGGCGCATCCATCGCCGGTGGTGGAGTCGAACTATCGGATATTGGTGTGTCAATACCATTCGTTTCAAGCACCGGCTCCGCTACCGGCGGATCCATCCAACCGGTGAATCTGCCGGTACCCTGTCCGCAGTCCGGAGACGTCCTGGACCCGCTGATCATTCAGCATCCGAATCCGCCAACGCAGGTGGCAGTAAGCGGAATCAACGCATCAGCGATCAATCAAATCATCGCGTCGCCGGTATCGAACCTCTCATTCCTCACCTACACCGGATCGACGCCCGCTGCAAGGTTGCCCTACTACATTACCGGCTCCAATGGAGCTGCGGGCACGCTGAACTATGTCACCCTTACCGGCGGCAACACGGTTACCGCCCCCATTGCTGGAGCCTTCACCCTCGACAACAAGCTGTTCTTCGTGTCGACGGCAGGGGATGACCTTATTCACTTCGTCGACACAACCACATTCCAAGACACCAGGCAGATCAATCCCGGTCTTCCGGCATGCACTCCTGGATCGGATCCGGATTGCATCTTCAACACCACTCCAGTCCCCGCATCCGGCATCGTCCCCACAACCGCGATTGCCGTGAAACCCCGCGCGTCCACCTAAATTGCAAGGAAAGTATCTTCAAGGCCGGCCTCGTGCCGGCCTTTTTCCTGCCTCCGATTCTGAACTCGAATGAGGCGACCGCGATGTAAAAAATGCGCCACTGCAACACGATAGAATCAAAGCATGATCAAGGGAATCTCCATCCTGCGTCCAGCCGCCAGCGCCGCAATATCGGAGCGCTTGACCGGCTTCCTTGAGGCCGTGGGCTTCGCGAGAGGCTCTGGATGGAACGAACCAGAAAGCTCCGGCGTTTCTTTCCTGGCGCCACTGGGAAACCTTGAATTCGTAATTGGCCAGTTTCCAAATGTGTCAGATCTAATGGTGGAAGTGACCTCGCTCGACGCCGCGCATCAGGCCGCAGAGCGGTGGCTTCGTACTATTGACGGCGAGCGCGCGATCACACGTTTGTCACCGATCACCGAAACCCACTGGAAAGCGAATCTCTTCACCGTCGAGCCTGAGCCGGGTTTCTCATTCGCATTCTGGGCGTGGACCGACCCCACAAAGGCAAAGCCGATTGCCGTGGAAGGCGATCTCTCCGCAGAAGGCATGCGATTCGCCATCGTGGTCGCTCGCTGGAATGCCGTGATCACTGACCGCTTGCTTGAAGGCGCTCTCGATGCGTTGATCCGCAGTGGAGCAAAACGCTCCAATATTGAAATACTCCGCGTGCCGGGCGCATGGGAAGTCCCTGCCGCCGCACGGACAATCGCCGAGCAGCAAAAGGTCGACGCTATCGTGACCCTCGGTTGCCTTCTCCGCGGCGAGACAGCGCATTACGAAGCAATCTACAACGAAGTCGCGCGCGGCATCGGCCAGTCGCAGCAGGATACCGGTGTGCCCCACAGTTTTGGCGTGCTCACCTGCGAAACCCTCGAGCAGGCACTAAATCGTGCCGGCATCAAGGCAGGGAACAAGGGCTTTGAAGCAGCCATCGCGGCCATTGAGATGGTGAGCCTGCGGCGCAAGCTCGCGGAAGGCGGGAAAGCTTGACCGCCGGCACTCGACGCAAATCCCGCGAACTCGCGATGCAGATGCTCTTTCAGGCAGACGTCGGCAAGCAGAGCCCGGATCAGGTGCGTGCTACGTTCTGGAAGTCGGTCGATGCAGTTGAGCCCGAAGTCCGCGGCTTCGCTGAAGATCTTTTCAACTCGTCGCTCGCGCACCAGGAACAGATCGACGAACTGATCAGCGCTAATTCACGCCATTGGCGCCTCGAACGCATGCCGGCGGTCGATCGTAACCTGCTCCGCATGGCAGTGGGCGAGATGGTGCAGTTCAAATCGACGCCCTTCCCCATCGTGATCAACGAAGCGCTCGAAATCGCACGCCGCTACTCCGCCCCAGAATCCATGAACTTCCTGAACGGAATCCTTGACGCGATTGCTCACAGCCTCTTGCCCAAATAGGGAGTCACTGCTGTGCTGCGCCCTCGAAAAGCCCCGATAATGAAGCGCGCAACGGGTTACAACTGATTCCGCACCGATGGCGTCCAATGCGAGGGAGAACCGAAGTTAGAGCTCCGATTCTTTGGCGATCCACCTTTTTGTTTTAATGTTGGCCAGCGCAAATTCTGCGCATGGGCATATTTGCGGCGTAACATGGAATTTTGGTACGCTCAGCTTTCTTGGATACTGGGAAAAAGGAGATATACGTTATGAGCGAAGATTCGAACAATGGTCAAGGAGTGGCGTGGTTTCTGGCTGGATTGGGTGTAGGCGCATTAATTGGCATCCTCTATGCCCCTAAAAGCGGCCGCGAAACGCGTGAAGATCTGGCACAGGGAGCTCGCGAAGGCTCTGAATACCTGCGTGCACGCGGACGGCAGGCTGCTGAGCGTGCAGGCCAGATGGTCGACAAGGGCAAGGAGCAGGTCAATCAGTACGTCGGACGCGGCCGCGAGGTTGTGGAACGTGGCCGGGCACAGTGGGAAGACTTCGTCGAGCGCGGCAAGAACATGGTCCAGGACCAGACCAGCCGTGTTGGCGCGGCCGTCGACGCAGGGCGCGAAGCGTATCAGTCCAATGCGAAGCCGACTGAGCCCACAGTTTGAATGATGAAGAGCGCCTGGACTGAATCTGGTTCAGGCCCTCAAGTTCTCGAACCTTAGCCGGTTGCGAAGATCGGAATCGGCCCACCAGCTCGCAACCGGCGTTCTTTTGTGTGCCGCGGAGTCGCCAAATGGGCTTGTGCATGTAGAAAGATAGCGTCGGTGCCGAAATGAACAATGAAACAAGATTGCTCGTGATTTTTGTCGGCCTCATTGCATTCGCCTTGCTTATGCAGGCGATAGTGATGCTGGTGGCCTTCCTCGTGATGCGCAAAAAGGTTAAGTCTCTGCAAGAGGACGTGCAGGAACTGCGCACAACCGCAATACCGATCATGAATAAATCTCGAGAGACCCTCGAGAAAGTAGCGCCGAAACTTGAGTCGGTGGCGGCCGACGTGGCCGACATTGTGCACGTATTGAAACGCCAGAGCGTCGAGTTCCAGGCAGTGGCCGGCGATATCCTTGAGCGCGTGCATCGCCAGACAAGCCGCGTCGACAACATGTTCACAAACATGGCAGACGGCGTCGAGCACGCAAGCAACGTGGTCGTGCATTCCGTTGGGAAACCTGTTCGCCAGCTAACTGCGGTGCTGGCCGGCGCGAAAGCTTTCTTAAGCGTTCTGACCACGGGAAGGCGACCCAATCAAGAGGCTGACGTCGTAGCTGACCAGGACATGTTCGTATAAGTCGACAACCACTTATGAAGAGAGAGAAGGGCGTCTCGCGAGCAGTCATTCTGGCCGTCTGCGTTGCAGGTCCTGCTGCGGTTGCGATAGCGCAGACAGCTTCGACTCCGAAAACGGCGCTCCTCGTTCTCTCCAAGCAGGATCACACGCTCGCCATTGTGGACCCGGCCGATCTCCATGTTGTCGCGCGCGTTCCGGTAGGCGACGATCCGCACGAGGTAGTTGCCTCTTCCGATGGCCACACCGCATACGTGTCCAATTACGGCTTTGGTCGGTTTCACACCCTGGCAGTAGTTGACCTGATTGCTCAGAAGCCTGAACCGCATGTCGACCTCGGTGCCCTCCGTGGTCCGCATGGTTTGATTTTCCAGCAGGGCAAAGCCTGGTTTACCGCCGAGGCAGCCAAGGCCATTGGCAGCTTCGACCCATCTAGCGGCAAGATCGACTGGATCATGGGCACCGGCCAGAACCGGACCCACATGATCTACGTCTTCCCCGATGCCAAAAAGATCCTCACCACAAATGTCAATTCCGCAACGGTTACGATTCTCGAACACAGCGACGGGCAGGCTGGTGGCCCGCCGCCCGGCCCACCACCTTCCAGCTCTGGACCTCAAGGCGCCGGAACTCCCGCATGGCAGGGCGCGGGCGCGCCGCCTCCCGGCATGCGCGGGCCCGGGGGACCTCCACCCGGACCTCCCGGCGGAGACTGGAACGAAACCGTGATCCCGGTTGGCCGCGGTTCCGAGGGATTCGACGTCTCGCCCGACGGCAAGCGTGCCTGGGTCGCGAATGCGTGGGACGGTACCGTCTCCGTCATCGACATCGATGCCAAAAAAGTCACCGCCACCCTCCAGGCCAATGCGCGCGGTGCGAATCGATTGAAGTTCACGCCTGACGGTTCAAAAGCCCTCATCTCTGCCGGAGCCGAACTGGTCATTTTCGATGTCCCCACCCAGAAAGAAGTGAAGCGCATTAAAATCGGCCGCGCCGGGGGTGGAGGCATCCTCGTCCAGCCCGACGGCCAACGCGCATACGTTGCCTTCTCCGGCGATAATTTCGTCGCTGTAATCGATCTCAAGACCCTCGAAGTGGTCGGAAAGATTGACGCCGGCCCCAATCCCGACGGCCTCGCCTGGGCCGTACAGCAGTAGAAGCAACAACCCGCATTCAATCACTCCAAGAGTTCGTTGCTCCTCGACCTTGCCTGTTATGTTTTCTTGAGTGGCTCCGCATCTCACCATTGCCATCGATACCGGCGGCACCTTTACCGACTGCGTCTACCGCGTCGGCAGCCGCATCGATGTGCTCAAGTTGCCGTCCACACCCGACGATCCGAGCCGCGCCATCCTAGCAGCGGTTCGCAAAATCGCCAGCCTCGTTCCCGCTGCTACCGTTGAAGTCCGCCATGGCACCACCGTCGCCACCAACGCACTGCTCGAACGCAAAGGCGCGAGCGTCGCATTCGTCACCACCGCTGGATTTGAAGATACCCTCGCCATTGCGCGCCAGGCCCGCCCCGATCTCTACGACTGGAATCACCATCGCCCGGCCCCCATCACCAACCTTTGCTTCGGCGTACTGGAACGCATCGGCCCCAACGGAGAAGTTCTCTTCGCACCGACCGGCTCGGACCTCGATGACCTCCGCCGCGCGATCCGCAAATCGAAGGCTGAATCTATCGCCGTGTCGCTACTTTTCTCCTTTGCAAACCCCGCTCACGAGCAAGCCGTTGCCAAAGCTCTCGAATCTCTTGGCCTGCCCATCTCGCTTTCGCATCAGATTCTTCCCGAGTTTCGGGAGTACGAACGCGGCTCAACCGTCGCGCTCAATGCTTATCTCGCTCCGCGCATGCAGCAGTACATTCGTACGCTCGAACGAGGTCTCGCCAAACGAAACGCGCGTCTCAGCATCATGCAATCCTCCGGCGGCATTCTCTCCGCAACATCCGCCGCACGCGAACCTGTCCGCACCATCCTCTCCGGCCCCGCCGGCGGAGTCATCGGCGCGCTCAACGTCGCCCGCGCTGCAGGCATCGAACGCATGCTCACCTTCGATATGGGTGGTACTTCCACCGACGTAGCTCTTCTCGACGCCACTCGCGAGCCACCCACCAGCACCGAGGGCCAGGTCGCTGGTCTTCCTGTCGGCGTGCCCATGCTCGACATCCACACCGCGGGTGCTGGCGGCGGCTCACTTACGTGGATGGATACCGCCGGCGCTCTCCAAGTCGGTCCGCAGTCCGCTGGAGCCGTCCCCGGTCCTGCCTGCTACGGCCGTGGCGACCACGCCACCGTCACTGACGCCAACCTCGTCCTTGGCCGTCTCCATCCCGAGCGCTTCCTCGGCGGCGCGATGCAACTCGACGAAGTTCGCGCACGCAAAGCTCTCTCTGCTGTCCCCACCAAATCTTTTGCCACAATAGAACATCTCGCCGAAGGCATTCTTCGCGTCGCCAGCGCGCGCATGGAGTCGGCCCTCCGCAGCGTCTCGGTTGAACGCGGCCACGACCCACGCACCTTCACCCTTCTCGCATTCGGCGGTGCCGGTCCCCTCCACGCATGCGCACTCGCCGAGGCTCTCGGCATCCGCCGCGTTCTCATTCCGTCAGACCCCGGCGCGCTCTCCGCGCTCGGTATCCTCGATGCGGACTTGCGCCGCGAGTTCTCCCGCACCGTAATGCTCGCGCCCCGCTCGCCGCAAATCGCAAGCGTCTTTCGCGATCTCGAATCCGAAGCCCGCGCCGCATTCTCCGCTGAAGGAGCCCGCGCAATCCTCAGTCGCTCCGCCGACCTTCGCTACCACGGCCAGGGCTTTGAACTCCGCGTCGACTGGTCAGCCAACGCCGTCGCGCGTTTTCATCGCCTGCACGCGCAGTCCTACGGCTACGCTGACCCCACGCGCGCAATCGAGATTGTTACTCTCCGCGTCCAGGCCATCGCGCGTTCGCGCAAACCGCGTATTATCCGCGCAACAACCCTCAAGCCCGACGCGCGCAACGCGCAAATCTCAGCACACCGCATATTTGAAGAAGGCCGCTGGCGTACCTCGGCACTCTACGATCGCGCACTACTTCATCCCGGCAATCGCATCAAAGGCCCTGCCGTCATTACAGAACTCAGCGCGACCACGTATCTTTCGACCGGCTGGACCGCCGCAATCGACAGCCTCTCGAATCTCGTTCTCACTCCAAGAGCAGGAGCCCGCCGATGACCACACGCCATCAGCCCGACCCCGCAGAAATCGCCGTCATCGGCCACGCACTCCACTCCGTCGCGGTCGAGATGGGAGCGGCCCTGCGCCGCACCGCATTTTCTCCCAATATCAAGGAACGCCGCGACTACTCCTCCGCCGTCTTCTCCGCGGAGGGTGATCTCATCGCCATGGGCGACGACATGCCCGTCCACCTCGGCTCCATGCCCATGTCCGTTGCTGCCGTACTCGCCGACATGCACCTCGCACCCGGCGATGTTGCGCTGCTCAACGATCCCTATCGCGGCGGCACGCACCTGCCCGACATCACCATGGTCGCGCCAGTCTTTCTCCCCGGCCGCACGCGCGCAGCCTTTTACGTTGCCAACCGTGCCCACCACGCAGACGTGGGTGGAATGTACCCCGGCTCCATGGGCCCCTGCCGTGAGATCGCTCAGGAAGGCATCCGGATCCCGCCCGTCAAACTCATGTGCGCCGGCAAAATGGACACGCAGCTTCTCTCCACCATCCTTGCCAACGTGCGAACGCCGAAGGAGCGTGAAGGCGACCTCACCGCGCAACTCGGCGCGTGTCGCATCGGCGCTACACGCATGCTTGAACTCGTCAGCCGGTTCGGTCATGCGCGACTTCATCAGGGAGTGAACGCGATGCTCGCCGGCTCCGAGCGCGTCATGCGCAATATGCTCGCCTCGCTCCCTGCCGGCGAATGGCAGGCCGAAGATTTCCTTGACGACGACGGCGTTATCCCCAGCCCCATCGCCATTCGCGTCAGCATCAGCAACTATCCCGGACGACGCCGCGCAGTTGTCGATTTTGCTGGCACCGACCCGCAAGTCCCCGGCAGCATCAATGCGGTCTACGCCATCACCTGGTCTGCGGTCTTCTACGTCTTCCGCTGCCTCCTGCCGCCCGGCGCCATCGCCACCGCAGGACTCATGCGTCACATCAAAGTTCTCGCGCCTGAAGGCTCCATCGTGAATGCGCGCCCGCCTGCCGCGGTCGCTGGTGGCAATGTGGAGACATCGCAGCGCATCGTTGACACGCTCATGCGCGCGCTCGCGCCTGTGCTGCCCGGCCGCATCCCCGCAGCCAGTTCTGGAACCATGAACAATCTCACCATCGGTGGAATCGATCCGCGTCCGGCTCCGTACTCTGCCCAGCCCTACACCTACTACGAAACCATCGCCGGCGGTCACGGTGCCTCGCCGCAATCCCCCGGCGCCAGCGCCCATCACGCCCACATGACCAACTCGCTCAATACTCCTGTTGAAGCGCTCGAGTACGCCTATCCATTCCGCATGATCCAATACGCAATCCGTCGCAACTCAGGCGGAGCAGGGAAGCATCGTGGCGGCGACGGTATCGTTCGTGAGTTGGAATTATTAGGCGACGCGCAGGTCACGCTCCTCGCCGACCGCCGCACCACACAGCCCTGGGGCCTAGTCGGAGGCGCTCCTGGCACTCCAGGGCAAACCGCCATCATCGATCAAACCACCGAAGAAAAACTCCCAGGCAAATGCACCCGCGAACTCAAAGCCGGGACCCACATCCGCATCGAATCTCCCGGCGGCGGCGGGTGGGGCAAAAGCTGAGAGCTAAAAGCTGACAGCTAGGAGCTGGCAGCTAGTGGCTGGAAGCTGCTTTGACCGGTGCCCAAACCCGAAACTCCCCACTCGCATGCAACAAGCTCATCATGTAAAGCATTCCGTCGTAATAGCGATACTGCCCCGACGGAATCTGAGCGTTCCATAACGCCTCTGTAAACTTCTTCGCGCGTGCGCGGTCCGTTGCTGCCAGCCCGGTAACTGCGTTTGTCCCCACCAGCCCAGTCGGAGGAGTCTGTCCCGGCTTCGAACTCACGCCTTTTCCATCCAACGCGTAGACCGCCCCATACGTGTCGATCCCCTGCGACGCAAAGAATTTCTGTATCCGATCACTCAGTTCCTGCTCTGCCGGAGCCTTGTGCCACCACGACCAGTCCACAGCCCAGTTGCTCGCCGTTCGCCACGCGTCATAGCCGAATTTGTCCGATTGCGAAAAACGATTCGCGTGCGGAGTCCCATCAAAGTTCGCGTAGTCTGGCGCGAGTCCAGTCTCCGGATTCGTGCTCTTCATGAAAAACCCGCGGCTCGTCTCCGCTGTCTTGGCCCAGAATTCGCGATCCTCCTTCGGTCCCCAGCGCGACCACAACTCGTAGAACGCCGGCAAATGATAAGAGGGATCGGTGAACATCTGCGGAGAGATTTCCGGAACAAACAGAATCATGGGCGGATCAGGATTCATCATCGGTCCCACCGTGTGCGGTCCGTTCTTTCCCGGCGCGGATATCACATCCCGATGCACCATCGCCGTCAGCAATTTGTTAGCCTCAGCATGGTAGTCGTAGATTCCTTTTCCGTCTCCCCACCGGTTCGAGGCGAACAACAATGCCATCGCGAAATACGACTCCCCGTCCGGCGCTGCACCCTCTGAGTTGTGCGTGCCATCTGTCTTGCACGACCACGCAAAGAACTGGTAGCTCGGCGCTTTCGGATCCGATACGTACATGTAGGTCTTGGCCCAGTTCCAGATCGCATCGAACTCCGCCTTCTTGTCCACCTGAACCGCAATCATCATTCCGTACGACATGCCTTCTGTCCGCACATCGTGATTCGCCCAGTCCGTCACATACATCAGCGCTCCATTTGCGTTGCTCCCGGCATCGAACGCAATCGCCTGCGTCTGCTTGTCACCGTGAAAAAGTTGTTGGTAAGCCGCATCGATCTTCGCCTGGATCTCTTTTTTCGAGTGTCCATTCTCAGCGAACAGGTTGCGATACTTGCCCGAGGCATACGCGCCGTTCCCATCCTCCGGAGCCTTTTCCGCCAGTCCAAAAGTCGGGCACGAAACCAACAACAAACCAACCCCAACAGCCAACAAACAAATTCGCATGCGCACAGCCTACCTCCAGCAGGGTCCCAAGTGAAGCGATTTACTCGCGTCCGAAGTATACCGTTCCGCAAACAAAAATGCCCGGGACGATTCGCCCAGACATCTTGAAGTTTTCAGAATTTCAGAACGACGACAGCAACAAGCGCTGATCAATCAACGGCTTCGTCTCGGTGGCGCTGCGGCAAATGTGCCGCCACGTCCGGCCAGAATTCATGAAACACATTCGTCCGTATGCCGAACAAGCCCGAAATCAGATTACTTCAACTTCAGATGTGAGCTGATGTTTTCCGGAATGCTTACTTTGATCGCATGCGTCGAACGCGATTTCGTTCAATCTTGACTTGGATCCTGCGTCCCTCAGTTTTTATTTCTTGCGCTGGGTGTAAGTTTGCGAAGGATAAACTCCTGTATGACGGCGTTGACTGTGCGCACGCCGGTGGTGATCAGAAAGCCCTGAAACACCAATTTCGCACCTCTGTCAGCCTCAGGATAGTAGAGATTTGAAATCGCTCCCGACGTCAGGTCTCCGCCCAGGCTCGAGTAGTTTGGCTGCGTCTTCCCATTGTCACCCTTGCAAACATAAGGGCTCGCCAAGGCGTGCAGTGTTCGCGACTTCTTCGTACCGGTGCCCTGGTAGAAATATCGCGGGTCCTGATGAAACATCCATGGATAAATGGCGCCACCGAAAAAAATGTCTGTCGTGCTATCCAGAATTCCGGCGCCCACGCGCTGACCATAGGCATCCCAACCTTGACCATACGCGGGGATATCCCCGGCCTGGTAGATGGCCCCCAGGAAAGCTATTCCGAAAAAAGTTACTGGGTCGGTCGATGCCTTAAAAGCGAGCCTGAACTTCAACTTTGTCGTGAGCGGCACGGGGTGCGGATCGTAAGTAACGTAGAAATTTGGAAAGATGCCTAAGACGCGTTGTTTCTCTTCGAGCCTCACCTGCTCGGCGGCGATGACCTCTTGCGATGCATACACGGTCACTGATGTCACCGATTCAGAGATCTTCAGCTTGATATCTACCAGAAAATAGAATTGGCCCGGAGTCAATACGATCTTCGGCGACTTCCAGGTTTCAAAGTCCGTAAGACTGATCGTGATTTGATAGGGAACTCCGGGTTTCAGTCCGCCGAATTGGAACGCCCCGTTCTCATCTCCGATAACGGTCTGGCGGTCACCGGGGCTGGGACCTTCAAGAACGATCGTCGCCCGGGGCACCGTGTCTCCGTTTGTGTCGAGGACCGAGCCGCCAATGTTGGCTTTCATTGAATCTGGCGTCGGAGTCTGTTTGGAATTGTCCTGCGACGCTTCGTTAGCGCCCGCGTTGCTCTGACTTTGTCCGATTGCGGGCTGTTCGTCGAGTTCTTCAGTAGAAGACGAACTAGACAGCTGTCGTGGGGCGTCTGGAAGCAAATAAGAGGAAGCAGATAGGTCAACCTCCGGAGGCCGCGGACTCACATTTGCCCCCTGCGCGAGCATTGCAATGGGTGTAGATAAAATGGCGCTATAGAGAATCAGACGTCTGACTTTTTGCATTTTAGTACCAACTTTGCCCGCGGAATTGTGCGCAAAAATCAAAGTAGGCACTTCTGCATTGGCCGTCCTGCGAATTCGCGCGTCGCATCACAGGATTGTCACTGACCTCGAGAGTAAGCAAATAATTCCTGGGCCACAACTGTCACATCTGACAGGGTGCGCCATGGAGGCAAACACCAACACGAGATTGATGAAATATTGAAAGGCCAACTCCTTCTGGTTACTGTTGCCAGTGACGGAACACACGCAATCCGCGCCAAGCCGCCTGAAATTCAGCTTGAGAGCTTTTGGATCAAAACCCGAGCGCACGACTCCTGCTCTTTAAGGTTAATTGATTTGGGTTCGAGCCGGAGTTCGTCCTCGAAAATCCTTACTTTGCGCTTGGAGTAAGTTTGCGCAGCACAAACTCCTGCACGAGGCTGCTGAGAGTTCTCTCCGCAGTACTCAGCGCGAGGTTCTCAAACACCAAACCCGCCCCGCGATTCGATTCCGGATAGTAAGTATTCGAAATTGCGCTCGAAATCAAATCGCCGCCGATACTCGAATAATTCGGCTGCGACTTGCCGTTGTCTCCGCGGCAGATAAATGGATTCGCCATCGCATGCAGCATGCGCGACTTTACTGTCCCCGTCCCCTGGTAGAAATACCGGGGGTCCTGGTGAAGCAGTGACGGCAGAATCGCTCCGCCAAACATGATATCGGTCACGCCATCCGCATATGCTGCGCCAAAACGCTGCGCGTAGCCAAGAGCGCCTTGCTGATAATCAGGCTTGTCGGCTGCCTGATTTATCCCCGCGAGCGTGGCTGCACCAATGATGCTTACCGGATCGATCGATACCCGATACGCCATCTGGAACTTCAGCTTCGTCGTCAACGGAACCGCGTTCTTCGAGTCATACACAACATAAAAATTCGGAATAAATCCAAGTACACGCTGCTGCTCTGCGAGCCTCACCTGCTGCGCGGCGATCTGCTCCGTCGATGCAGTGACTGTCACCGACGTGACGGAAGCCTCGAGTTTCAACTTGATTCCGGTGACATCGAAAAACTGGCCCGCTGCGAGCGTAATGGGCTCAGAGACCCAATTCTCAAATCCATTCGCGCTGATCGTAAGGTGGTACGGTACGCCGGGCGTCAGTCCATCAAACTGAAAGAATGCCGAATCGTTTGCCGCAGCCGTTCGATGATCGGTTGGAGCGGCCCCATCGAGAACGACCGTCGCTCCCGGAATCAGATCCCCGTTAGTGTCGGTCACAGTGCCATTCACTTCGGCCGGATCCAAAGCGCCTGAAGATGGCGACGCGCTTTTATAAGTTGGCTCCGGCGCAGAAGGAAGCAGCGCCTGCGCTTTCATCGTTGCAGAAGTGTTTTGACTCGGATCGCCGACCGTCACGCTTGGAGACGTCGGCTGTTGAGCTCGTCCCGCAACGCACATAGCTACAGATAAAATCGTGGCAAAAAAAAGATATTTATGGCGCATCCATTCACCCTTGGGGGAAATTGGGTGCACCTGCGGCGACCACGTCCATCGGGGTCGAAAGCAAATACACCTCAGGGGGTGCATCCGCCACTTTTGAGTTGGCGGATGCATCATCAGTGAGGGTCATCACCTGCGATTTAGACGTAGTTTGCCACAAGAAGATACAAAAAAATCCCGGCCTGGTTCAGCGAGATACTACTTTGGTCACGTCTATTGAGCTGCTTGGCGGCTCTTAAGTTCCTTTAGCATCAACTCCACTTTGTCCTGGCTCTCCAGCGTCCTGAACTTGTCCTCAAGGGACTCCGGAGTCAACACTTCCGTCGCCGCTGCGTTTTCAGCCGCGGTAACGTGGACCTTGCTCTTCATCCGGCCAATCGTATTTTCCTGGTCGTTGCCCACGATGTGCTGCGCCTTTGCCGCGCGTCCAATCACCTTTGCACGGCGATGCTCCGCAATCAGCATCTCGCAATGCGCGCGCGTCTCCGTCAGCTTCTGCTCCAGCTTGCGCAGTGCCTGC
This sequence comes from uncultured Acidobacteriaceae bacterium, assembly GCA_963738035.1. Lineage (GTDB taxonomy): Bacteria > Acidobacteriota > Terriglobia > Terriglobales > Acidobacteriaceae > Telmatobacter. The sequence continues at coordinate 894,482 of CAVTVB010000008.1, read as the reverse complement.
CGCAGATTATCCGCTTCGTGCTTCTGGTCCTCGGCCTGCGTGGTGAAGCCAATCTGAAGCTGGTCTTGACTCAGAGCGCGCTCCAGCGCTGCGCGCGCCAAAGTCATCCTGGCCTTTCTGCACTGCCAGCTCCGCCTTGCGACGCCACTCCGCGGCCTGCTGCTCGTGTTCCATCTTCTTCTTCTCCAGCAAGTGCTGATCCGCAATCGCAATCGCCACCTGCGTCTTCACCTGCAAAAGCTGGTTCTCCATATCCAGCACAACCTGCTTCAACATCCGCTCCGGATCCTCGGCCTTTTCCACCAGGTCATTCAGATTCGCCTTCAACAGCGTGCTCACTCTATCCAGTAACGCCATACCAATTCCTCCTCGCCTTCAGCGCTTTGATTCTCGAATCCCTCTTCAGTGAAATCCCACTACTTCGTCGTTGGCTTTGTGTTTCCTTGCGGTGCCTCTCCCTGCTTGGGCGTCGGCACAATCTCCGCCATCTCCTTCATCATTTCCTTCATCATTACCTTGCTTCTCTCCGTAACCCTGCTCATCACCAGCGGCATGTATTCCTTGGCAATCACGGGTTGCGCATCGAGCAGATGCTGCCCTGCGGGCGAGCTGTAAAACGCGATCATCCCATCTACGTCATCGCGGCTCAGATGCTGCTGGTAGAGCACGGTCATATCCGCCACCATTTCGTCAGGCGGATAGAGATCCATGGCCTTCCCGACATATTTGTTCATTACCTTTTCCATGGCCGCACGCTGTTCAGGCGTGAGCTTTTTTCCCGCCGACAATGTAGCTTCGGTCTCACTCATCGTCGCCTTGATCTGCTGCTGAATCATCGCCGGCACAATCTGCCTCATCGATTGCATCTGGTCGCGAATGCGCATCACTTCGAACAGCTTCGCCAACTGCTCTTTCGTTGCCTGCTGATCGGCCGGGATCGCGCTCACCGGCGCGCCTTGCGCCTGTCCTGCCGGCTGCGTACCTTCGCCTGATTGGACAGTCTGCGCAGCACCAAGCACACACCCAAGCCCGACAATCATCGAGAGAACCAAGGCACCATGAATATTCCGCATCAAGTGCTCCTCTTACTTTTCGTTTGCGTGGCGAGCGCTTTTTGAACTCTCGCCACGCACCTGTTGAACCACTTTCAACACCGGCTTGCTTCGGCAGCTTTACTACTTCAGCGGTGCACTGCTGAAGCATCCTTACTTACTGCTTCGCCGCTTCTCCGTTCACCGGCTTATCCTTCGCCGGCTTGATCGCCTGCACATTCGACATCAACTGCTTGATGTCCATGCCGCTCAGCGCTTCAAACAATGCCGGCACCTGCGCCGCGATCCGCGTCATATCGCCGGTAATTTTGTGCGCACCTGCCGAGTCGTCTCCTCCCGTCGACACGATGGTGATCTTGTCGACTTTGCTCAACGGCTCTGCCATTGCGCGAACTACATCGGCCATGTTGGTCAGCAGCTTGTCGACCACCGCGGCCTGGTTCCATTCCTGGTAAGCCTCGGCCTTCACGTTCATGGCCTTCGCTTCCGCCTCGCCCTTCTGGAAGATGATGCTGGCTTCCGCCTCACCCTGCGAACGAATCGCAGCCGCGCGGCCTTCCGCCTCTGTCGTCAAGCGAGACTTCTCGGCAGACGCCAGGTTCTCGATCCGCTGACGCTCGATCTCGGCACCCTTCAATACGGTCGCAATCAGTTCCTTCTCATGGCGCGCAATCTCAGCTTCCTGCACCTTGATCTGGCCTTCTTTTTCGACCTGCTGCACCTTCACCTGCTCAGCCGTCACCTGCTGCAGCATGATGTTGGTCTGCAGTTCGTAAGCCTTATCGGCCTGCGCCTGCTGACGGCGGCTCTGCTCGGCATACTCGGCCTTCTTGATTTCAAGGTCACGCTGCGCCTCAGCTTGTCTTGTTGCCGAAGCGGTTTCTGCAATCACGCGCTCCTGGTCTGCCTGCGCTTTGGCAACCGCAGACTCGCGCAGTGCGGTGGCCCGCTTGATCGCCGTATCTCGTCTCCGCATCGGCCGTCGCCATCTCCGCATCGCGCTTGATGCGCGCCACATCCGGTCGGCCCATGTTGGAGATGTATTCGTTCTTGTCGCGCACTTCCTTGATCGTGAACGAAATTACTTCGAGCCCCATCTTGCTCATGTCTTCCGCGCACGTCGCACGCATGCGCTCGCCCACCATCTCGGGTTCCTTCACAATCTGCTCAACCGTCAACTGGCCGATGATTCCGCGCAGATGGCCTTCCATCACCAGGCGAATCAAGCCCTCACGCTGTGGCGGAGTCTTCGTCAGAAACTGCTCGGCCGCCGTCAGTATCGAAGCCTGGTCGCTGCGCACTTTGATCTGCGCTACGGCTTCCACCGTTACGGCAACGCCCTGCTTGGTATAGAGATCCTGCTGCGGAGCCACATCAAAACTCATCAGCTCCAGGCTCAGCTCGCGGCAGTTCTCCACCATGGGGAAGATCACCGTGCCGTGTCCCTTGATCACGCGCGGCCCGCGAAAACCATAGACAATCAGTGCTTCATTGGGCCCTGCCTTGCGATACATCCTGGCCAGAATGCCCATCAGGAAGATCAGCGCCAATACTCCCAGACCGACAAAAAGAATCATTTCATTCGTCATTTCGATCCCTGTCCCTTCAACAGGGGTTGAATTGTTAATGGTTTTCTTCGAGTGGTCACGTGTTCAGTGCACAGTGATCAGCAGCATCAGATCAAGACTGTTCACTGTTCTCTGCACACTATTCACTGTTTCGCCTTATGCCTGTTCTTTGGAAACAACTTCGCCAGCAATCCCAGCAGAAAAATTCCCACCAGGATGCCCATATCCGCAATCAGCACGGTTGAATTCGTCATCGCAATCCCGGTCCTTCGGCCGGGCACAGCCTGTTGTGCCGCTCACGTCTGGCTAGCGGCTTGTAGCCTGCTTCTGATCACTGTTCACTGACAACTGATCACTGGCGTCCAAATCTTCCCACCGCTTCACGTACGCGATCCCTTTTTCATAACGAATCACGTACACCTCTTCTTCTTTCTCGATGCGCCTCGCCGTCCTCTGAACGCGCACATGCCGATCGCGTCGCGCCCAGTTGCTGGTACACAATCGCTCCGGTTCCCCCGGCGCGAATCGGCGACGACACTGCCCCACTACGCCCACAACGTCCGTCTCGTCCGCAGTCAGTTCCTGTTCGTGCGGCATCAATACCTTGGTCAGAAACATGAAGATGATCGCTCCTCCCGCTAGCCCGCAGATCGCCGCCAGCACCACCACAACGCCTGCGACAAAGCTTCCATACTTCGTCAGCAAATACCCCGCCGCGCCAAACCAGCAGAGAAAAATCATGATCGAAAATGCGTTCCACCATGGAACCTCTGGCCCGCCACTACTCGCCGCCGAACCTGCCCCGCCGCTCGACACGTGACGTAACGCCAGCGACACCGTGCGGCATATGCGGAACATGTCCCACATGCGGCACATGAACATGCGGCACGTGCACATGACCGCCGAAATGTCCCATCCCACCCAGCAGCGAGACCAAACTCAGCATCAGCCCCGCAAGAAAACAGACCAGATAAAACGTCTCCCAGTTCATCGCCATGCCCCCACTTACCTGCCGCGTGTCTTCTTCTTTTCCCGGCTCTCGTTTACTTCGCGCAATTTCCGCGCATCCGAGTTTGTCATTCCCTCTTCCCTAATCCCTGTTCTCGCCGAGGTCCCCAACGAACGATTTGTGTTTGTTGGGGTGGTTGATCCCGGTTTTCTAAGCACTTCGGTCAACCTCGCCATCAATCCCGGCGTCTCGAGAATCGACTCCAGCAGCAGCAGGCACTCCCGCGACTGTTCATGCTGCGCCACTGCCAGCAGAGCGCTCTTCAACTCTGGATCGCGCCGAAACCGCTCCGCACCCGACACCAGCCACACATCGAGCTTGTCTTCCAGTCCCGCACCTCGCTCATGAGCTCCGGGTGATAGCCCTCGGGATCGTCCACCAGGTATCCCGGATGAACCTTGAAAAAACTCGCCAGGATCAGCCGCGTCGTATTCGTCAGGTGGGGCCGCGCCCCGCTTTCAATCTGCGAGAGGTAGCTCTGGCTCATCTTCGAGCCCGTCTCCGCCGCGATCGCCCGCGTCAGTTCCTGCTGGCTCATCGCGCGATTCATTCCCGCGCAGGCTGCCTTCTACCTCGCGCAGATATTTGATTTTTTCGCCGAGCTTCATCAATCCGTCCGCGATCAGCATTCAAAATCAACCAACAGCCAATCGCAAATTGCAATAACAATATCGCAATCCGCAATATTTGTCAACGAAAATCGAACTTGGGGTGTATCTCGCCTTGTTTTCAATCGAATAGGGGGAACACTCGAAACTGCCCGGTGTCTTCTCCCGGAGGGAGTGGTGAAAATAGCCCAGGATGAAATCCAGGGTTTGCATTTAGGCAGGAATTATCCGCCCCGTAGGGCCGATTCGAACCGAGCTGACATTCTTCAGAGACGGACTTCTGGCCGCGTTCCAAATTCCCCCAGACATGCGAAGGCCCTCCGGTTGCCCGGAGGGCCTTCAAGGTTTACTGCCCCAACCCACCTACGCTGTCACTGTCCGCGTAGGCTTGGATCCCCACAGCCCGTAATAGGCAATGAAGAGATAGCAAATCGAGCGGAATCACGAACGCGTGCTGAATACCGAACTTGTCGGCCGCCGCGCCCAGGGCGAGCGGAACAATCGCGCCGCCCACAACCGCCGTCATAATCAGTCCCGATCCCTTGCTCGTCATTGGTCCCAGGCCCTTGATTCCGAGAGCGAAGATGTTGGGGAACATAATCGAGTTGAAGAATCCGCAAATGACGATTGCCCAGATGGCCACCTGGCCGCTAGTGACCATGGAAATCACGACGAAGAGGGCAGCGGCGAATCCGAAACACGCCCAGCAGTTTGCCCGACTGGATCTTGGTGAGGATCCACGACCCGAGCAGGCGACCCACCAGTGCGCCGCCCCAATACAGCGAAACCAGGAACGATGCGGTCTTGGCGCTGTCCACGCCCTGCGTCTTGAAGTAGTTCACTGCGATCGACGCTAATCCCACTTCGACGCCGACGTATAGGAAGATTCCGACCGCACCCAGCACCGTGTGCCGGTAGCCCCAGATGCTGCGGCTCAGAATCGGATCGCCTTCCTTCGCCGGCCGGAACTCCTGCGTCTGCGAAACGTGAGGCAGATGCATGAACGCAACCGCGAAGCCGAGAATCAGCAGCCCGGCTGCAATGGCAATGTACGGTCCGCGCACCGTATTGGCGACAGCCGCCTTGGTGGCCGTGCTCGCCGGATCGGTCAGAATGTAGGCGCCCGCAACCAGCGGAGCAATGGTGCCGCCTACCGAATTCAAGGCCTGCGCCAAGAGTCAGCCGTACCGGCGCGCTGTGTTCCGGCCCCAGAATCGCAACGTAAGGATTTGCTGCGGTCTGCAGTGCAGTAACGCCCGCGCCGACAATGAACACTGCCGTAAGGAACAGCGGAAAGCTGACCATCTTGGCGGCTGGAACGAACAGCAGGCATCCCAGCACCTGGATGAACAGCGAAACCACCATCGTCCGCTTGTATCCGATCGTCTCAATCAGCTTTGAAGTCGGCGACGAGAAGACAAAGTAAGCGAGGAAGAACGCCGACTCCGCCAGCATGGCCCACGCATACGGCAGATCGAAAATCGACCGCAGATGTGGAACCAGCGCCATGTTCAAGTTGGTGATAAACCCGAAAATGAAGAACAGCACGGCTACCGTAATGAAGGGTCCGGTGTAGTTCGGCGTTGTTGAAGCCGCGGCCGGTGTCGATCGAGTTGCCATAGGTTGTTTGCTCCCTTGCTTCCTCAAAAATTTCGCCCGGTTAGGGCTCTCGTCCTGTCCTGGGTGAAGGACTCTGGATCATTCACAAATGATGTTTCGGCTGTTAAGGATTGCGACCGCAATCTGTGAGCTTTCAAAAAGTCGCAATTTGCTGCACACAACACTATACGTAAAACCCCAAATTGGGGAAGTGATGCGGCAAACAGATGCGAAATCCTCATTCAAGGCGTCTTTTTCTTGTTGGAGGCACCTGAGTGGCGTCTGGTTTTCCGCTCCTGCCCCTCCCTGCGATTTCCGCTCAAAATGCCGTATCCTCAAGAGAACGCAAGGAGACGCAAAAGTGGCAACCACCACACTCAGCAGTGCCAAGTTGAAAAAAGTTCTGGCCGCGCTCGAAGCCAATTGGCAGGCCGAGATGGAGGGCTACTACACCTACAAAACCCTCGCCGATCGCGACACCGACCCCGTGCGCGCCCAGGTGTTGCGTCACCTGGCGGGAGCCGAACTGGGAGCACGCCGCTCTTTGGCATGGCCGCATCATTGAACTTGGCGGTCCGGAACCGGAATACACCGGCAACCTCGGCGGAGAAGCCAATTCGCTCGCCAACCGCGCCGGCGGCATCCGCATGGCCCTGCGCCGCCTCGAAATCGAAGAAAGCCGCCACATTGCCAACTACGGCAAGCAGTTGAAAGACCTCGGCGACGAAGGCTCCATCGCCATCCTCGACCATGTCATCGAAGACGAGAAAGACCACCACCGCGAACTCGGTTCGCTCCTCCGCGGCCACTATCAGGCCCCTGCGGGCGCACCCAAAGTCGACGCCAAGGCCGTTCTCGACGAACTGCTCGCCAAGCGCAGCGAAGGCCGCAAGCAGCCCGGCGCCTGGATCGGCGATGCCATCTACGGCGTCAACGACGGACTCGGCGCCATCTTCGGCATCGTCTCCGGCGTCTCGGGCGCTACCGCTGGCGACAGCAAGTATGTTCTCCTCGCCGGCCTCTCCGGCATGGTTGCCTCCGCGCTCTCCATGGGTTCCGGCGCCTACCTCGCCGCCAAAAGCGAACGCGAAATCTACCACGCTGAAATCGCCCGCGAACGCGAAGCCATCCGGTTGAACGCTCCCGAAGCCCGCGAACTGCTCTCGCTCTACTACCAGGTCAAAGGCCTGCCCGAAGCCGACGCCGACCACATGGTCAACCACATCGCCAACGATCCGGAGCAGATGCTCCGCGCTCTCGCCAGCGAACGTCTCGGCACGTCCGAAGAAGCGCTGTCGAACCCCATGGTCTCGGCGACCTCAGGCGCGCTCTCCACTGCCGTCGGCGCCATCATCCCGATCATCCCGTTCTTCTTCCTCAGCGGAGTGCCCGCCGTCGTCGCCGCGGCCATCGTCTCGCTCGCCGCACACTTCGCCGTCGGCGCTGCCAAGAGCCTCATCACCATCCGTTCCTGGTGGTCCTCCGGCATGGAGATGACCGTAGTCGGCGCTGTTGAAGGCGCCGTCACCTACGGCATCGGAATTCTTCTCGGCAAGGGCGGAATGTAAGTGGGCGGCTTCATCCCTCTGGGCGACGCGTCGCGGCCACCCGGTCGCATTCGCCGCCTGTCACCCTCCTCATCATCGCTGTCAACGCCTCGTTTTCTTTCAGGAACTGACCGATGGCGACCCCTTTGTAGACGCCTGGTCTGCCATTCCCATTCGAATCGTTCATGGCCACCACATCATCACGCTGATCACATCCATGTTCATGCACGCCAGCTGGATGCACATCATCGGCAACATGATTTACTTGTGGGCCTTTGGCCGCGAGATTGAAAACGCCATGGGACCGTTCAGGTTCGCCATCTTCTATCTCATCGGCGGCATCGTGGCCATGTCCGCGCAGATCCTCGGCGATCCCTTCTCACACATTCACTGCCTGGGAGCCAGCGGAGCGATCGCCGCGGTCATGGGCGCGTTCATCATCACGTTTCCCCGCGACCGCATACGCACCCTCATCTTCTTTGTCCCCTTTTTCCGCATCACGCTGGTCCCTGCGATGCTGCTCATCGGCTTCTGGTTCGTGATTCAGGTTCTTAACGTGGGCGCGGTCGCCGATGTCCGAACCGGCGGAGTCGCCTACCTCGCCCACATCGCCGGCTTCCTCTTCGGCGTAGTCACCGCAAAACTTTTCGTCAACCCCCGCCGCATGACCTACCGCCGCTTCAGCTAGCACCAACCCTCGCAATCTCTTGACGTGTCATCCTTAGCGGAGCGCGTCAGGGCCCCGCAAACGAGAATTCGTTTACGGGGTAAGCGAAGTGAAGGATCTGCTTTAGTACCCCGCATCAATCAGCACGAACCTTGGTGCCTGAGCGCCAGGTCTCGCTTTTAAGACCTGGGAGCGAACTCACCCTCCGCCACCGTCGAATACAATTACTCCCGACCAACACCACTCAACAAAACCCATGCTCAAACAAATCTTGATCGCCCTCTGCCTCGCCCCCATCGCCCTCGCGCAAACAGCTCCCAACATCACCGTCGAACACGGCGTCCCCATGAAGACCCGCGACGGCGTCACCCTCCACGCCGACATCTACCACCCCGCCGGAGACGGCAAATACCCCACGCTTCTTCAGCGCACGCCCTACGACAAGAACAACACCGCCTCCTTCGGCCTCACCGCCGCCGCGCGTGGCTACCTTGTCGTCGTGCAGGACGTCCGCGGCCGCTACACCTCCGAAGGCGAGTGGTATCCCTTCAAACACGAGACCGACGACGGCTACGACACGATCGAGTGGGCCGCAGCACTACCGAATTCCAACGGCAAAGTCGGCATGTTCGGCGGATCCTATGTCGGAGCCACGCAGATGCTCGCCGCCATCGGCCATCCGCCCCATCTCGCAGGCATCTGCCCCGTTGTCACCGCCAGCAACTACCACGAAAACTGGACCTACCAGGGCGGCGCGTTCGAACAGTGGTTCAACGAGTCATGGACGGCCGGCCTCGCGCAAGACACACTCAACCGCGCCATCCGCCGCGACACCAACGCCCTCACCGCGGTCAATGTCCTGCCTCTCACGCAGTTTCCCGTCTTCAACATCGCCAAGCCGCATACGGGTACAGAACTCACTCAAGCTCTCGCGCCCTATTTTCTCGACTGGGCCGCCCACACTGACTACGACAGCTACTGGAAGCAGTGGTCCATCGAAGAAAACTTCCAGAACATCCAGGTCCCCGCGCTCACTGTCGCTGCCTGGTACGACATCTTTCAAGGTGGCTCGCTGCGTAACTACGTCGGCCTCAAAGCCTACGCCGGAAATGAAACCGCGCGTGCCGGTCAGCACCTGCTCATGATGATCGGCGGCCACGCAGGAGGAGGTAGCCACATCGGCACCGTCGACTTCGGCACCGCCGCAGCTGAATACGACGAGAACACCACGATTCTCGAGTGGTACGACTATCTCTTCCTCGGCAAGCAGAACGACTTCGCCACCCACGCAGTCAAGATCTTCGTAATGGGCGAAAACAAGTGGCGCTTCGAAGATGCGTGGCCACTCGAGCGCGCCAAGTCTACGCGTTATCTGCTCCACTCAGCCGGCAAGGCAAACTCGTCATCGGGCGATGGCGCACTCAACACCGCAAACGCAAATTCCGAGCAACCCGATGCATTTACCTACGATCCCGCCAACCCCGTTCCCACCGTAGGCGGCCCACTCTGCTGCGATCCGGGGCATCTGCCCGCCGGCCCGCGCGATCAGAAAGAAGTGGAAGCCCGCCCCGACGTCCTCGTCTACTCCACGCCACCGCTCGACAAAGATGTCGAAGTCACCGGCCCCGTCACCCTCGATCTCTACGCGGCATCATCCGCCGTCGACACCGACTTCACGGCCAAACTCGTCGACGTGTGGCCCAATGGCTACGTACAAAATCTCACCGAGGGAATCCTGCGCGCCCGCTATCGCGAATCAACCACAGGCCCAGCAAAACTCCTCGAGCCAGGCAAAATCTACGAATACAAAATCGACCTCTGGTCCACCAGCAACGTCTTCCTCAAAGGCCACATCATTCGCCTCGAAGTATCCAGCAGCAACTTCCCGCGCTTCGACCGCAACCTCAACACCGGCAAGCCCGCCTCGACTGACTCAACCTTCGTCAAAGCCACCAACACCATCTACCACGACACCGCTCATCCAAGTGCATTGGTCCTCCCCATCATCCCAAGGTGAGGGGAACGCTGCATGAAGCCCCGTCATCCTGAGCAAAGTCGAAGGACCTGTTTTTCGCGCTTCATCAATCCGCATGAAAATCGGTGCCCCATCCATGCGAGCTCTTGTCGCATGGGTGGGAAAGCACGGACCTTCACCCACCACTGTCATCGGAGCGAAGCCGGAGGATCTACAGTTGTTCTTTGTAAAGAGCAACCAATAAGTTGCGTGTCAATCAAAGGCGCGAAACAAAATGGTAAAGAGAGATTAGCGGCTTGAAACAGCCACCCGCTTCTCCGCCATCAATTCCTTTGCCGCATTCCGCCCCGTGCGAATGCAATCCGGAATTCCGATCCCGTCATAGGCATTCCCGGCGAGCCGAAGCCCAGGCAGCGTAGCCACACGCTCTTTCACCCGTTTCATCCGCTCCTGGTGGCCTACGGCATACTGCGCCATCGCTCTCCGCCAGCGCGAAACCTGCGTCGACTCAGCTGGAATATGCGGCCCCACAACGCGCGCCCCCAGAATTTCGCTCAACTCGCGCCGCACCGTCGCCACCAGCACCTCATCGCTCTGGTCCAGCAGCGCCTCGTCTTTGGCGCCGCCCAGAAAGGCCCGCAGTACAGCCTTGCCCGTCGGCGTCCGTCCCGCGAATTTGCGATGGACAAACGTGCACGCCAGCATCGCGCGTCCTTCGACCGCTGGCACCAGGAACCCGAATCCATCCGGCAAGCTTCCTAGCTGCGCCTCGTCAAACACCAGGTTCACCGTAATCGAAGAAGAGTAGGGAATTGCGCTCAAGCTCATCGCCCAGCGCCGCATCCGCCGTCGCCAGCAGACCGCCTGCTGCCCAGGCCGGCGACGCCACAATTACCGCATCATATGTTTCATTAGTGCCGCCGGCCCTCACTCGCCAGCCATCGCCCATCCGCTCCAATCCACTCACTGAAGTCGATTTCCGCAGCCACTTCGGATTGAGTCGCGCCTCCAGCGCATCCACCAGCTGCTGCAGGCCACCCTTCAGAGTCGTAAATATCGAACGCGGACCGGGGCGTTTCTCCGCACCCTGCGCAGGTGCAGAGGCGCCATTCGCGCTCGCACCCTGCATCGCCGCCATCTTTGCCCGCATCTGCCGATGTGCCGCCAGCATGCCGCGCGTCAGGGAACCGTACTGCGTCTCCATCTCCACCAGCTTTGGCAGCACTGCCCTTGCGCTCAACTGCGTCGCATCGCCGCCGTAAATCCCCGACAGCAACGGATCCGCAAGCCGATCAACCGCCTCCTGGCCAAAGTGCCTCAGCACCAGCGCCGCCACCGACTCGTCCTGCCCGCTCGGCCGCGGCGGATGCAGAAGTTCCAAAGCCATCCTGATCTTCGTCGCCGGACTGAATAGCCCCGACAGCGCCGTCGGCACCAGCTTAGTCGGAATCAGGAACATCAGCCCATCGGGCAAGGGAACCAGCCGGTTTTTCACCACGATATACGTCTTGCGGTTTGCGTCGTTCGAAGGCGTCAGTTGATCGGTCAAACCCAGTTCGCGGCAGAGCTCGGCCCCTGCCGGCTTCTCGCTCAAAAACGAATCCGGACCCCGCTCCAACACCACGCCGTTCACGGTCTCCGATGCGAGCGATCCCCCAAGGCGCTCCCGCGCTTCAAACAGCGTGTACTCAACATCCGCGCCCGCCGCGCGCGCCTTTTCCAACTCAAAGGCGGCTGCCATTCCTGCTATTCCGCCTCCAATAACCGCTACCCGCATTCCTTGACCTCAGTCCCTTCTTATCACACCGGGCGTACCCGACATGAGCTCCATTTACCTCTATCCTGAGGGGCCCGTCTCCCACCTCCAGAATCGACCCCTGACGCCGACTGGCAAGTGATTTAAATCACACCTACATCCCGGTCTCCTCTCGGATAATCGGCACTATCCCAGAACTTCCCCGCGCGATAAACTGTCGCGTCGCTCCCTTCGCTCTTAACCAGGAGTCCTACATGACCGCAGAGCTGATTCACCGGCTGCATTTTGCCTTTACCATCACATTCCATTACCTGTTTCCCCAGCTCACAATGGGTCTGGCGCTCTTGATCGTGGTCCTTAAAACGGTTGCGCTTCGCACCGGCAGCGAGGTGTGGAACCAGGCGTCCCGCTTCTGGGCGCGCATCTTCGGCATCAATTTCGTCTTCGGTGTCGTCACCGGCATTCCCATGGAGTTCGAATTTGGCACCAACTGGGCTCGTTTCTCCCGTCTCTCCGGTGGAGTGATCGGCCAGCCCCTGGCGATGGAAGGCGTCTTCAGTTTCTTTCTCGAGTCGGCTTTCCTCGGCCTCTTCCTCTACGGCGAGAAGCGCATTTCGAAAACGATGCACTGGTTCTCGGCCGTCATGGTCCTCGCGGGCTCATGGATCTCGGGCTTCTTCATCATTGTTACCGACGCATGGATGCAACACCCAGTCGCCTACGAGCGCTTGCCCAACGGTCAATTTGAAGTCCTCAGTTTCTGGCAGCTTCTTCTCAATCCGTGGGGACTGTTTCAGTACATGCACAACATGACAGGCGCAGTCGTAACGGCATCGTTTGTCATGGCCGCTGTCGGCGCTTTCTATCTGCTTGACGGCAAGAGGGAGAGCTACGGCCGCATTTTTACGCGCGTCGGCGTCATCTCCGGCGTCATCTCGTGCATCCTCATCATCTTTCCCACCGGCGACCTGCACGGCAAATACGTCGCGCGGCATCAGCCCGCAGCCATCGCCGGCATGGAGGGTCTTTTCCACACCGCATCCGGCGCGGGCATTGTCCTCATGGGTCAGCCCAACGAAGAGACGCAACAGATCGACAACCCCATCGTCGTCAACAATGTGCTCAGCTTTCTCATCTACGGCACCACCAAGGCCGAGGTCACCGGCCTCGACAGCTTCCCGCGCGATCAGTGGCCCTCTGCCCTGCCGCTGCTCTTCTACGCCTACCACATCATGGCTGGCCTCGGAACCTACTTTGTAGTGCTCATGATCGTCGCAGCGTTTCTGCTCTGGCGCAAAAAACTCTACACCTCGCGCTGGATTCTCTGGCTGCTGCTCATCAGCTTTCCGTTTCCTTACATCGCCAACACCGCTGGCTGGATGACCGCTGAGATTGGCCGCCAGCCCTGGCTCATCTACGGGCTCATGCGAACCAGTGAGGGCTACTCAAACACCGTCTCGGCGGGCAATGGCCTCTTTACCCTCATCGGCTTCATGGGCCTGTATGCCCTGCTGGGCCTGCTCTTCACGGTGCTCGTTTACCGCGAAATCAGCCACGGCCCGACACCGGAAGCGCATGTGGTCAAAAGCGCGACTACGGTCTGAGCAATTGCACGTGTCAACATTGACCTTCGACTGCGAACTGTGAACTATGAACTGAAAACTGAGGCGCTCAATGATGGGATTTATCTGGTTCTGGCTTGTAGCGGTAATGATCGTCGGCTACGTCGTCCTCGACGGCTTCGACCTCGGCGTTGGCATTCTTCACCTCTTTCTCCCCTGCACCGAAACCGAACGCCGCGTCAGCCTCCACTCCATCGGACCTGTGTGGGACGGCAACGAAGTCTGGCTTCTCGCTGGAGGCGGCACACTTTACTTCGCCTTTCCGCTCCTCTACGCCTCGGCCTTCAGCGGCTTCTATCTTCCCTTGATGATCGTCCTGTGGCTGCTCGTCCTGCGCGGCATCAGTCTCGAACTCCGCAATCACATCGACGTCGGTGTGTGGACCGCTCTGCTCGATGGCGTCTTCGGTCTCTCCAGCGCGCTGCTCGCCATCTTTTACGGCGCGGCTCTCGCCAACGTCCTGCGCGGTGTTCCGCTTCAGGCCGACGGCTACTTCTTCCTGCCTCTCTGGACCAACTGGCAGCCCGGCCCGCACCCCGGCATCCTCGACTGGTACACGGTCATTGGAGGTCTCGTCGCGCTCGGGGCCCTCACGCTTCATGGAGCTCTGTGGCTGGCCATCAAAGTTTCCGGCGATCTCGCCAAGCGCGCCTGCGGTCTCATAACTCCGCTTCTCGTATTGGTATCGCTGCTCACTATCGTCAGCCTCATCGCCACCATCGCTGTGCGTCCCGCCAGCCTCGACAATTACTACCGCTACCCCTTCACCTTCATCGTTCCCGTCGGAGTTCTCGCATCCCTCGCCGGCATCTGGTTTTTCAATCGGGGTCATCAGCCGGTCAAGGCGTTTCTCTCGTCCGGCATCTATCTCTTCTTCATGCTTGCTGGCGCGTGCTGGGGCGTCTATCCCACGCTGCTTCCGGCCAGCACCGGCGCCGATCGCGACATCACCCTCGCTCGTGCCCTTTCTGGACCCCACACCCTCGCTGTGGGTTTGGCATGGTGGCTATTCGGCATGACCCTCGCCGTCGGCTACGTGGTCTTTGTCTACAGCCGCTTCAAAGGCAAGGTGGACAGCCACGTCGAGACTCACTAAAACAATCGGGCCGGGACTCTTCGTCCCGGCCCGATCACCCACCCCACAGGAAATCTAAAAATCTAAAACTTTAGGACTGCAACAGCTATAAGACTGCTACTTACAGCTATAACGACACCAGCGGCCCTGTAAACTCCGGCTGGCATCTAACCGGCGTATCCGTAGGCACCCAATTCTTCGGTTGATAAATGCAGCAGGGCTCCTGCGCCAGCGGATCACCGGTCACCGCGTAGGCACGTGCCCGTGATCCACCGCAGATTTCCTTGTACTCGCATGCGCCGCACTTGCCCTCAAGCTGCTTCGTATCGCGAAGCGCCTTGAAGATCGGCGAATTCTGGTAGATATCCTTGAGCGACTTCTCACGAATATTCCCCGCATGAATTGGCAAGAATCCGCTCGGATACACATTGCCCATATGCGAAACGAACAGGAAGCCCTTGCCGTCGTTCACGCGCCGCGTCATCCAGTTCGAAGTCCGCGTCTTTGCGTCAGCCTCAGGTGCGCCCGGCTCATACTCACGCGCTACCCCCTGCGGATGACCCGCCCCATGTCCCATCTTGCGCTCCTGCAGGTTGTGTTGCAGCAGGTAACGGCGATAGTGCATTGCTTCCGTCGTCTTGATCTGGAAGCTCACCCGGTTCGACAATTCGTAAATCTTTCCAAACACCTGCTCAAACTCTTCGCCGCTCAGCAGATCGCCCAACTGCCCGCGACCCACTGGGACCAGGAAGAACACATTCCACATCACGATGTTGAGCTTCTCAAACAACGCACAGAGATTGTCGAGATCGTTCGCGTTATGTCGGCTGATGGTCGTATGCACCTGGATGGGCAAACCCGCCTCACCGGCCCATTCCACCGCTTGGATCGTCCGTGCCCACGCTCCCGGCAGTCCGCGGAAATTATCGTGAATCTCCGGTGACGATCCATCCAGCGAAATTCCCAACCGAACCACGCCAGCTTCCTTCATCTTGAAAATAGCTTCGCGGGTCAGCAGCGGAGTGGCGCTCGGTGTTACTGCCACCTTCACACCCTTTTCCGCCGAATAACGAATCAACTCGTATAGGTCCGGCCGCTTCAGCGGATCGCCGCCCGTAAACACAAAGATCGGAATATGCATGTCCGCGATCTGGTCGATCAGCGCCTTGCCCTCCGCCGTCGTCAGCTGGTCAGGATGCGCAATCGGTTGGGCGGCTGCACGGCAATGCTTGCACGCCAGGTCACAAGATTGTGTGACTTCCCAGATCGCCAGAAACGGTGCCTCGTCGTAGTTCAGCCCGCCACGTGCGGGTATGTGATGCATTGGCTGTTGTTGCATGCGACTTCCAACCTCCTCGGCGCGGAGAACGCCTCATTGCGCATACAGAAGAGCACCCCTGGCATCCCTCAATCAGTGATTCAGATCACCAAATGATTGCTAATTTCTTGCCGGCAAGCGTTTTCCTGTCTGGACAATTTCTTGGGATGAGTCCAGAATTCAAGTCAAATAGACGTGATCCTCCCGAGTCGCACGTTCGCCCATTGGGTCGAGGATCAAGCAACTTGGCCGTAATTATCTTCTGGTTTTAGTTTGTGATTTAGCTCACTTTTCCATGTGGCCCACGGCACTGAACGAACATTCATAGCAGCCTAATATTCTTAGGCACCGAAGGAGGTTCCCCATGGCCATCAAGCCGGGTTGGAGCAAACCCTCCACCATCCTCTTTGCATCCGAGGTCCCCGCTAATGAGCGTGCCTTCAACTTCGCTCTCGCACAAGCCAAAGAGTGTGCTTCCGATCTCGTTCTTTTTCATGTGTATGACACCCTGGTAGTGGCCGCCTCTGAAACTTCTGGCATTCGCTACTACGACTACGCGGCAGCGGCCCGCGCCGAAACCAAGCACCTTGAGCCGCTGGTTCAGCGCGCTCATGAGTCCGGAATCAAGTGCGAAGTAGTCGTACGCCCCGGTCTCGCCGCCGACCAGATCCTCGGCTATCTTCGGGAACGGCACGTCGACCGCATCGTCATGGGCACTCACTCGCCTGGCCCCATCGGCAAGCTTCTTGTGGGCTCTGTGGCCGAAGCTGTTCTCCGCACCGCCAGCGTCCCCGTTTTCATTGTTGGCCCCGAGGTCGTCGATGGCGCCTATCGCAACTTCGCCACCCGCACCATCCTCTCGGCCGTTAGCTTTATTGAGAGCAGCTTCGTAGTGGCGACCTTTGCCGCCGAACTCGCCCTCCAACACAACGCGCGCCTGATCCTTCAGCACGTTATCCGCCCGCAGGATCGACTCGAGGTCCTCGCAGGCCATTCCATCGAAGAGATTGAGTCCGACCTGCTCTGCCTCATTCCTCTGGAACTGCGCAATCGCATCTCCGTCCAGACCATCGTCGTGCCGGGCGATCCGACAGAAGAACTGCTCTACCAGGGCCGCGCCCAGCAGGCCGACTTGATTGTCCTTGGCGCTCATGGCGCATCCGCATTCGCTGCCATCACCCGTCACGGTGTCGTTTATAAGGTATTGGCTCATTCGCACTGCCCGGTCATCACGCTGTCTCCGGCGGTGCTTGCCGAGAGTGGCGTCAAATATGTCAGGGAGCACCAGGCGGAAAGCTTCCTGGCAGGAGTCTTTTAAATCGGGATCACCGGCCACCGGGATCTCTGGCCATTCGCTTCACTGGAATCGCCGGGATCGCCGGCACCAACCGGGCGCGCGCCGGGTGGATTCATCAGCAAGCGGCGGAATCCACCCGGCGATGCCGTCTCAGACTTCCACACTTCCGCCCCGTCATTAGCGGAGCATTTCGGGAAGGAAACGTCCGTCATCCTGCGAAGTCGAAGGACCTGCCTTTGCCGTTCGGCCGCGCGTCCACAAAGCAGCGCGCGGGTGGGAATTACCGTTTCTGAGTCTTCACCGTCCGTGCTGCCTTTGTCACACACGGCTGCTTCTCGCAAAGCACGCCCGTGATCCCTTTCCCCTCCGTGATCGTAAAAATCCGATCCACCCCCGGCAGCTTCACCGTCTCCTTCGCGCCCGACGGCCAATGAATCTCCGCCATCCCGGCGTCCGTCGCGTCGCCCAGCCCGAAGTGTGGCCGCTGATCGTTCGATGAAATGTAGCTGCCCCCGCTCATCACGTCTTCGCGCTGCCGAATCCCGTTCGCCGTCAGGTAAACCGTCGCACCCACCGCATCCCGCGGACTCTTCTCGCCACCCACGAGCTTCAGTTCCACCCAATGGTGACGATCGGGATTCACATTCTTCAACAGCACCGGCGGCCCATCGATCGGGCTGATCACAACGTCGATCTTTCCGTTATTGAACAGATCGCCAAACGCCGCGCCGCGTCCCGACGTGAGAGTTGCCAGTCCCGAACCCTTCACCGCTGGGACATATTCAAACTTTCCATTGCCCAGATTCCGGAATAGCAGCGCCCGCTGCGCAAACGTCGTTCCCCAGTCGTGCTCATCCACTTGCGGATACACGTGGCCATTGACCATCATGATGTCTTTCCAGCCATCGTTGTCGTAATCAAGAAACCCGTCTCCCCATCCCACAAACGGCACCGGAATCTGCGCAATTCCCGCCTGGCTTCCAACCTCGGTAAAACTCGCATCTCCGTCGTTGTGATATAGCGTCTTGTAGTCGTCTGAAAAATCCGTGACCAGCAGATCCACAAGCCCGTTGTTCATGTAGTCGCCGACGGCCAGTCCCATCGATGCAATCTCGCGCCCATCATTGTTCAGAGCGAACCCTGAAACATAACTCCGGTCCTCAAACGTCCCATCGCCTTTGTTCAGGTAGAGATAGTTCGGATTCGAATCGTTCGCCACGAGCAAGTCCGGCTTGCCATCGTTATTCACATCCACAAAGATCGCCGTGAACCCGTAATAGTGTCCCGGATCCGCAACGCCGGCCTTCACACTTACGTCCGTAAATGTCCCGTCTCCGTTATTGTGAAACAAATGGTCCGCCTCGCCCGGCAACCCGCGCGGCCCGCACATTACTGGAAACCCATGCAACTGGCAATCGCCGAAGGGCACATCGCCGTTTGCTGGATCAGGCTGATGATTCAAGTCGTAATGCACGTAACCCGACACGAACAAATCCAGCCGCCCGTCGCCGTCGTAGTCACCCCACGTCGCGCCATCCGACCAGTTATCCAGCATCACGCCGGCTTTTTCCGCCACATCGGTAAACGTGCCATCGTGGTTGTTGCGGTAGAGTCGGTTCTTTCCGAAATTGCAGACAAAAATATCCGGCCACCCATCGTTGTCATAATCCGCAATGGCTACGCCGAATCCCCAGCGATCGTTCGTCACTCCTGCTTTCGCGGCCACATCGGTAAACGTCCCATCGTGATTGTTGTGGAAGAGGGCGGCATGCGGCGCGGTCTTTTTGCCCGCCAATGCGTCGTAGGTCGATCCGTTCACCAGGTAGATATCGAGCCAGCCGTCGTTGTCGTAATCGATCAGCCCCACGCCCGATCCATCCGTCTCCAGGATGTATTTTTTCGTCTTCGTCCCCATCACATGCTGCCAGCCACTCAGCCCCGCGGCCTTGGTGGCGTCTTCAAACACCACCGTCCCGCTCGCGACGAATCCACCCGCCGTAATCGGCCGCTTCTCCGCGTCATACACCGGCGCAAACGAGCCCGCCGACGAGATGCCGCCCATCCCGCCCTGCTTTTGCCCGGCCTCCGCCGGTTTGGGTTTCTGATCTTGTTTTGCTGCCGCCTGCTGTGCCAGGCCTGTTGATTGCGGATAGAGGGCAATCAGCGCGGCAGCAACCAGTATCCTGTACCTAAAGTCCGCGATAAAAGTTGGAGGTGTCGTTCTGAGCGAACGGAGCCCCAAACGCGTTTCAGTTCGGGGGTGGTGAGCGAAGAATCTGCTTCTTGCACTTCCAGATTTACGCCGCCACATTAGCGCAACGACGCTCAGCGCTCTTTTCATCTACTTCTTCGCATCCGGCGCTTTTGCATCCGCCGCTTTCGGATCGGCGCAAGGCTTTCCACCACACAGCGCGCCCGTGATCCCTTTGCCCTCTTCGATCGTGTAGATCCGATCCACGGCTGGAATCTTCACCGTCTCCTTCGCGCCAGAGGGCCAGTGAATCTCTGCCGTTCCAGCATCCGTTGCATCGCCCAACCCGAAGTGCAGTCGCCGGTCGTTCGCCGAAATATAGCTGCCGCTCGAGAGCACATCCTGGCGCATCCGCATTCCGTTTGCCTGCAGATACACCGTCGCGCACGTCGCATCGCGCGGACTCGACTTGCCGTTTGCCGGATTGGTTCCTCCCACCAGCCCCATCTCTACCCAATGATGCTTATCGGGATTCACATTCTTCAGCAACACTGGCGGCCCATCCACCGGGTTAATCACTACAGCGATTTTTCCGTCATTGAACAGATCGCCAAACGCCGCGCCTCGCCCTGGGATCACCACCGCCAGCCCGGAGCCCTTCACTGCTGGAACGTACTCGAACTTCCGCGCTTTGCCCGTTCCGTCCGGAACGTTATGAAACAGCAGCGGCCGCTCAGCGAACGTCGTGCCCCAGTCGTGCTGGTCCACCTCCGGATACACATGTCCGTTCGTTTCGAACAGGTCGAGCCAGCCGTCATTATCGAAATCAAAGAACCCGTCGCCCCAGCCCACAAACGGAATAGTCTTCTGCGCCACACCCGCCTTGTAGCTCACATCAGTAAAGCTCGCGTCGCCGTCATTGTGGTACAGCACTTTGTAGTCGTCGCCGAAGTCCGTCACGTAGAAATCAATTAGGCCATTGTTCTCGTAGTCGCCTGCGGCAATCCCCATCGACGCAATCTCGCGCCCGTCCTTGTTCAGCGCAAAGCCCGAAACATAGCTCTGGTCGTCGAACGTTCCATCGCCTTTATTGATGTAGAGAAAGTTCGGCTCCGAGTCGTTTCCGACCACAAGGTCCGGCTTGCCGTCATTGTTGATGTCCACAAAGATAGTGGCGAAACCGAAGTACTTGTCTTTGTCCTCAACACCCGCCTGCACCGTCACATCAGTGAACTTCCCGTTCCCTTCGTTGTGGAACAGGTGATCCGCTTCGCCCGGCAATCCGCGTGGTCCGCAGTTCACGCCGACCCCGCGATACAGGCACGATGCATAATTCACCGCCTTGGTGCCGGCAATCGGCAGGTTATTGCGGTCGAAGTGCACATACCCGGTCACGTAGAGATCCAGCTTGCCGTCACCGTCGTAGTCTCCCCACGTCGATCCCGGAGACCAGTTGCCCAGCGCTACGTTGGCCTCCTTCGCCTTATCCGTGAAGGTGCCGTCATGATTATTGTGGTAAAGCCGATTCTCTCCATAGTTGCCGACGTAGAGATCGGGCCAGCCATCATTGTCGTAGTCCGCAACAGAGCAGCCATAGCCCCAGCGGTCGTTCTGCACCCCGGCTTCTTTCGAGACATCTGTAAATGTGCCGTCGTGATTGTTGCGGAACAGCGCAGCATGCGGCATGGTCTCTTTCCCGTCTAGCGCGTCAAACGTCGAGCCGTTTACGAGATAGATATCGAGCCATCCATCGTTGTTGTAATCGATCAGGCAAACACCGGAGCCGTTCGTCTCAACGATGAACTGCTTCTGCGGCACGCCCATCTTGTGTATCCAGTCCGATAGCCCCGCAGCCTTGGCCACGTCCTCGAAGACCACAGTGCCGCTGTCGACAAATTCGCCCGCCGTGATCGGCCGCTTTTGCGCGTCATACTGTGGTGTGGACTGCACACCCGACGCGATGCCGCTGCTCATGCCCGGCTTTTGTTGAGGGGTTTGTGCGGGAGTAGCGGGGGCTTGGGAACTCGTGCTTCCGCTCGCAATCAGTGCAACAAACACACAGCTAACAAGACCGCGAACGCCCAAAAGACACGACCCCCTCGATGGTTGAAGTGTATCGCATCGAGGGCGTGTCTATCGAGGCATGCTCAAAGCCGCGCAAAGGGCGTCAATCGACCCGTGCGTGGCCGTTCCATTTGAAGCGCTCAGATAACGCGCAGCAGCAGCAGAATCAGTACGATCGTGAGAATCAGACTGAGTCCGCCTCCGCCGTAGTAGCCCATGCCGGGGCCCATGCGATAACCGCCGTAACCAAATCCAAAAATAAGCACAATCAATAGAATAATCAGCAGCATTGTCTCTCCTTCTTTCGCACTGCGGACACATTACAACTCCTCTCCTGTGATGCGAACCGCGCTGCGCGCGCTGTATCGCACTCGAGCAGACGCAGAGCCCTCGTCGACGCAGAGGCTCATCTCAATCTCACACCTCGTTCGCACGCAGTCCGTCTGCACTCTCACACCGTTTTTAATTCCATATTTTGAATTTCACGAACAACCTGCGGTGTTCCGCTTGCCGTCCAAGTTTCTGTTGTAGAGATATGTAGAGTTTTGGGAGGTAGAAATGCTCTGGACAATCTTTGTAGTCCTCCTCGTCCTTTGGTTGCTCGGCTTGGTCAGCAGCTACACACTGGGCGGGTTCATCCATATTCTGCTGGTGCTCGCACTGGTCGTTCTGGTTATCCAACTGATCTCTGGACGAAGAGCCGCACTATAGAGCGCACACTGCGCCCCACGTCACTTCTTGCAATAGATCAAAAAGCGCGCACAGGTGTGCGCGCTTTTTCAAACTCCACGTAAGTTCTACCCCACGGAGGTGGTTACATGAATAGCGACGAGATTAAAGGCACAATCGATGACGCAGCAGGACGCGCAAAGCGCCAGGTCGGCGAGTGGACCGGTGATACCAAAACGCAGGCCGAGGGCGCTGCCCAGCAGGTGAAGGGCAAAGCCGAGAAAGTCGTGGGTAACGTTCGCGACGCGGTCAACGATGCCACCAACCGCTCTGCCGAGAATGATCGCGACATCGACGACAGCCTGAATCGCGAGTCCGTTCGCGAACGCGAGTAGGTTCTAAATTGCCGGCTGCCACTGCGCAGCTTGAATTAACATAACTTGGCGGCGAGTCGAACGGCTCGCCGTCAAGTTTTTACAAGCTGATCTTTTTCTGCCGGTTGGCGTTCCGTCCATTTCGGCCACAATACAAAGAAGCGAAAATATCAGTACAAGCGGTGTCGACTCTGGCACCTCACTTGCTAAACATCCCCATAATCGCTATAGATATAAGTAACGCCGTAACGGTACTTCGCCTCGATAGCCGCCACGGCAAAAGTGAGGTGCGTCTTCCGCAGGAACTACGGTTCACTGACGATCGACGGTTCACTATCGGAGACATCCCGTTGGCGCGCCATAGCGCGCGTACTCCGAAGTCCTCTTGACGCAATCGGTTCCACCCTCCTTCCTGCCTCTTGTTCTCTTTGCAGCTCCCCGCTGCCGCATTTCTCATCAGTTCCAATTTGTGATTCTTGCTGGACTGAGATTTCGTTCCATCATGGCCATGTGTGCCATCGTTGCGGCGACTCCGTTGACCAGCCCCCTGTCGAAGGAATCTCAACCTCGCATCTTTGCCGCGCCTGCCGCCTCGCGCCGCCTAGCTTTGCACGCGCTGTTTCATTCGGTACCTACGATGGCCGCATGCGTGCTGCTATTCACGCCCTGAAGTACGACCGCATCCATCCCGCTGCGCGCCGTCTTGGCGCCATTCTTGCGGCGGCAATCGCTCAGCTTATCCCCGATGCGCCCGCTGAACTGCTCGTCATTCCCATTCCGCTGCACCGCGCAAAACAGAAGCAGCGCGGCTTCAACCAGGCCCGAGCCCTCGCAAAGTGCGCAATCGATGCACTGCACAGATCGCATCCCGAGTGCCGTCTCATGCTCGCGCCTACCACGCTCATGCGCCTGCGATCTACTGAAAGCCAGGCCGGACTAACCCCGCGCCAGCGTCGCAACAATGTCCGCGGGGCCTTCAAGGTTTCCGATCCCTCCGCCGTCGCGGGCAAGCACATCCTGCTCATTGACGACATTCTCACCACCGGTGCCACTGCTCGTGCCGCCGCGCAGTCCCTCATGAAAGCAGGCGCAGCTTCCGTCTACGTTGCGACGCTCGCCCGTGCTCGTCGCTTCAACAACAACGCACAGCCTCGCCCGTTAGAAGTGAGGCACGCCCAACCCGGCATCGAGCCGGCTAACCAGTTCGCAGGCATGCATTCGTCATCATCCACTCACCAACTTTCCTAAAGAGGGGACCAGATGTCGCTCGGAAAAGCCATGATTCATGCACGCAAGCAAAAATCCGCCGCCCGCGCCGCCGCTTATGCTGCTGAGTCAGGCACTCATACGGCTGTGCACGCCAACCACATTCTGCAGATGCCTGTGCTGGTGCTCAATGCCTCATACGAGCCCATCAACATCTGCGGAGCGCGCCGCGCCCTCGTGCTGGTGCTGAAAGGCATTGCGCGTACTGAAGAAGAGCACGGCCTCACGCTCCACGCTCAGCGCAGCCGCATCGCCATGCCGTCGGTCATTCGTCTTCTTGAATACCGACGCATCCCGCACCAGACCCGCGCCCTCTCGCGCAAGAACATCCTGTTGCGCGATCGCAACCAGTGCCAGTACTGCGGCGTCGTGCTGCCCTCCGGCGAACTCACCCTCGATCACGTCACGCCGCGTTCGCGCGGCGGCAACTCCACCTGGGAGAACCTCGTTGCCTGCTGTCACGCCTGCAACCGCCGCAAAGGCAATCGCATGTTGACGGAACTCGACGACATGATCCTGCTTCGCGAGCCGCGCCCCTTCTCGCTCCACACCAGCCGCCAGATCATGCGCATGCTGGGCCGCGGCGATGACCGCTGGCGAAAATACCTGTTCTATTAGTCTGCGTCTCCTTGATTGAAGGAGTGCCGAGGTTGCAAGGGAGGGAGCGTGGGGCTTCAGCCCCACCAAACATGCGAGGCGAGTCAGTGGGCTTTAGCCCCGGCACCCCCTTCGCTCTGTCAAAAAATACGAGCCACGATCGCAACATATAGTGAATCCCCGACCTGGCCACTTTTAACTCACAGGAGCAAACCGCTTGTTTACTCATGCCATCGTATGCATCCCTGGCCACAACTTTGCCGACGGCCTCACCACCGTCAGTCTCGGCACGCCAAATTTCGACATGGTTCTGGCGCAACACACGCAATATTGCGATGCGCTCCGACAATGCGGCCTCGAACTCACGACTCTCAAACCCGACCTCCGCTACCCCGATTCCACCTTTGTCGAGGATGCGGCAATTCTCACGCCGCATGCCGCCATCCTCACGCGCCCCGGCGCAGCCAGCCGCGAAGGCGAAGTTGCAGCGATCCGTCCCGCTATCGATAGCTTCTATTCCCGATTACTGACCATCGACGCTCCGGGCACCGTCGATGGTGGCGATATATGCGAAGCCGAAGACCACTTCTTCATTGGCGTCTCATTGCGCACTAACGAAGAAGGAGCGCGCCAGCTCGCCGCGCTTCTCGGCGCCCACGGCTACACCGCCTCCACCATCGACATCCGCTCCATGACCACCATCCTGCATCTCAAAAGCGGCATCAGTTACATCGGCGACAACACCCTCGTCGTCATGGATGAGATGGCCTCGAATCCGCAGTTCGCCCGTTTCAATCAGATCCGCGTCTCTGCCGCCGAAAGCTATGGCGCCAACTGCGTGCGCGTAAACGACCGCGTCCTTGTTGCCGATGGGTTCCCGCACCTCCGCGACGAACTGATCGCCCGCGGCTTCAGGCCCCTGGTCCTCAACATGTCCGAATTTCAAAAAATGGATGGCGGCCTGAGCTGCCTCTCTCTGCGTTTTTGACGCCTACTTATTGAGTTGGACTATCTCAATCCGCACGCCCGAGCTAACGGTCGGATACCTAAAGATGGTTTATCGGTCCTTCCTATTTAGCCCTAGTCAAACTCGGAAGTCCTTCGGTCGCCTTCTCATCGTTGAAGACCCCAGGTGCATTGGCGATCACCTTGGTTCCAATTCCCGGAGCTGATTCGACGTAGAGCTTCCCATGCACCAGGTGAATGCGCTCCTGCATGCTCAGTAGGCCCAGCCCACCCTTATGTCGGGCCTCCGGAACGTCGAAGCCTATTCCGTGGTCGGTGACCACAAGCTGAAGCTCATCCCCCACGCGATATAACTCGACTTTGAATTCATTCACCCCGCTATACTTCACCGCGTTGTGCAGCGCTTCCTGCGCAATTCGGAAAAGGCATAAAGAGATGTCTTTGGTGAGGTTGCGGGGCACATTCTGGTCGATGAAGTCAACGTGGACCGCATGCCTCTTCGCGAGCTCTCCGCAGAATCCTCTGACGGCTGCGACTAGCCCCAGGTGTTCCAGTCGCGACGAGTGCAACTGATGCGACAGCGATTGCACATCGCTGGCGATTTCGGCGCAGTGCCTGCGCACTTCTTCAAGACTCGCCTGGGCTAAAGATGCCGGTCCACTCCGATCTCGATTGGCCCGGTCCAGCTCAATCGACAGCAGAGCAAGCCTCTGGCAAATATCGTCGTGCAGCTCTCGTGCAATTCGGCTTCGTTCTTTCTCCTGCGCCTCGATTAGCCGGCCGCTCACCTTTTCGAGCGCCTGCTGGGCGAGTTTCTGATCGGTCATATCGATCGCCGATCCGATGAATCCGGCAAACGAGCCGTCTCCATTGACGCGCGGCGATGCCACATCAAACATCCAACGATATACACCGTCACTGCGCCGCAATCGGTATTCCTTTGTGAAGGGCTGATGATTTCTCAACGCCCGGGAGAGAGCCTCCAGCATTCCAGCAAGATCATCGGGATGAACGTAGGTAATCCATGTGTCGCCGTAGCCAGCTTTCGGGTCTGGACCCGTAAACGGAACACGCCTTTCGTTCAGGTACGTGATCTTACCGTTCGGGTCGCACATCCACACCAGGGCTGGCGCGGCATCTGTCATCACACGGAAGCGATTCTCACTCTCTCGAAGCACCGCCTCGGCCTTTCGTTTTCGCGCCCGTTGCCAGAGCAGCCCGATGATCAGTACCGCCTGTAGAGCGATCAACGCTATCGCCGGAATGAAGTACTTCCGGCCGCGTTCCCAGAGCGTCAACTCTCGATTCAGGATCAATGTGCCCGATGGCAGAGCCGAATCAGCGATTTGCCAACGCTGAAGCGCTGGCCAATCGACTTCGGCTTTTAGAACGGGATCGCGCACAACCGAAATATCTTCTGGGTGCGCGCCATTGAGCACGCGTGCAGCTATTTCTCCGGTCAGCCTCACGTCTTTGGGAATGTCCCTGTATGCGCCACCGATGGCCCCGTGAGTCAAACCCAAGCCCGGGTAGACAGAATATGTTGGCAGTCGTTGAGCGACTTCAGAGAGGACTTCGAGGTAACCAAACGACGCTTCGTTAGAATCGTGCGGCGCGAGTTGAAACAGGGCAATCGTGTGAGGGGGGAGCTCGGCGATCTGTCGAAGTATCTGATCATCCGGACCGCCGACTATGTCAATTTCCTTCACCCTATCGCGATGGCGAAGGAGTTCAGATTGCGCCAATCCCAGCCAATCCCGCTCCCATTCCGATACGCCCGTGATCACCGCGATCGTGTTTGTATCAGGATGAAGCCGAAGCGCAAGATCGATCGTCTCCCGCATTCCTAGTGGGACGACGACACCTGTCGCTCCGGGCCAGACTTTCTGCTTTTCCATTTCGTAGGGATACACGTCAAAAAAGACGATTGGCACGCCGGGAAACATTTTGTCGCGGTATTTCACGGCAAACTGAACCACCGGGTACGTGGATGCAATCACGAGATCGAGTTTTGCCCCTCCGTAGCCAAGGCGAAGCGTTTCGGCGAGGCTCTCCTGATAGTCCTCTTCCTCAAAACGCCGATTTGACATCGACACGGTATAGAAGTTGAATTGCCCCGGAATTCTGGCTCGTATCGTGGATTTAAGGACGTCAAAAGAAGGCGGTGCGGAATAGGGGTACAGCACAAGCACGTTCTTGGGATTCTGCTGCCCCATCGCAATACTAGCGGCGAGTGTGAACCATAGAATGCCGAGAAGCGAGAGGCATGATTGTGCAGAGGATCCACCGGTGCGATCACACCAGGACCTATGAAATGCCATGGGAAATCGCGCTTTCATCATCTGAACTCTCAGCGATCACACATTTTCTTGCAGCAAAGCACAAGTGCCTTGATTTGACAGCATTCTCGAGGATGAATCAAATCATCTCTTCGAATTTTGTGCAAGGGAGCAGACTGTACAGCCTAAGTGGACGTGGGAAGACGGCGAAGATGAACTGTCAAAAGTGACAGTCCCCACGGCAGTTGAACCTTCGGAAGAGTCCGATCGCAACCGGCAAGCACAAGATGTCTCTCGATTCCGCCTCACCATCTCACGCCGTCAACGCGGTCACTCGTCGCCTAGACTTACGTCCAGCGCGCGGCAAACGAGAATGCCTTCGCTATCGAGCGGCACATACCTGAGCGTGGCGATCGCCTCTTTCAGGGGTACATAGAGAAGCTTCGGCGGCCGGATTGCCACCATTACTCCGTTCATTCCTTTCGCGAGTCCGCTTACCGCTCCGGCGCCGAATGTCACGCCCAGGTTGCGATCGATCGCAGTGGGAGACCCTCCGCGCAGAAGATGCCCGAGCACCACACAGCGGCTCTCCATGCCGGTCAGTTCCTCAAGCTGTTTGCTGACCGTCTCTCCGATGCCGCCCAGCCGCTCTACCCGTCCCGCCTCGCGGGCCTTCACTGTCACATCGCCTCCCACCGGCTTAGCGCCTTCGGCCACCACCACGATTGAATACGGCCTGCCTTCCTCTTGACGGCGCTTCAGGTGCGCTGCGACCTTCTCAATGGAGTAGGGGATTTCAGGTATCAGGATTGCGTCCGCGCGGCCGGCAACGCCGGAGTGCAGCGCGATCCATCCCACGTATCTGCCCATCACCTCGACAACAAGGATGCGTTGGTGAGAGAGGGCCGTGGAGTGCAGCCGGTCGATGCAGTTGGTGGCGAACTCAACCGCCGAATTGAAGCCGAAGGTCATGGCAGTCGATTCAAGGTCGTTGTCAATCGTCTTCGGCACTCCGATGACGCGCAGGCCCTTCTCGCAAAGCTGATTGGCGATGGTCAGGCTGCCATCGCCCCCGACCGAGATGAGCGCGTCGATCTCATTTTCGGCGAAGTAGCGCAGGATGTCTTCGGATCGATCGCGCGCCACTTTGGTCCCGTCCGGCCCGTCCACAAAGTGCTGGAAAGGATTGCCGCGGTTAGTGGTGCCGAGGATTGTGCCGCCAAGATGAGAGATCTCGCGCACCATCCCGCGGGTGAGCTCGATCACACCCCCGTTTGGATAGCTTTGCGGCTCGAAAATCCCGTTATAGCCGTCGCGAATGCCTAATACATCCCAGCCGAGCCTGCGCGCCGCGTATACCGCCCCGTGAATAACAGCGTTCAGCCCGGGAGCGTCGCCCCCACCGGTACAGATCGCAATTCTCTTGATAGTCACTCTCGTTTGTCCTTTGTTGTATTGGTGGGAGATGCCGTGAGGCAGGCTACAAAACCGAATGCAATGCGCGCCGGACTG
This sequence comes from uncultured Acidobacteriaceae bacterium, assembly GCA_963738035.1. Taxonomy (GTDB): domain Bacteria; phylum Acidobacteriota; class Terriglobia; order Terriglobales; family Acidobacteriaceae; genus Telmatobacter. The sequence goes on along the minus strand of CAVTVB010000008.1, from coordinate 865,471 downwards.
GTTCCATCGTCGCCACGATTGTACGCTTTTGGGGACCCAGCCCGCGATGTTCGCCGGAGACACTTTCCGGTATTTGCGCGACATGTGGCATGATTTCACCGGAGGTATCTCGTGAACAAAAGGCAGTGTCTTTTCTTTGCAATGGTGGCAATTGCTCCACTGAGTCTGCTCGGTCAGGAGAAGGCGCCCATCCCGGCAGCTCCGCCGGCTCCGCCCACAAACCCGATTACCGTAAGCGAAAAAGGGCTCTATTTGTTTATGAGCAGTGCGGTAGTCAGAGCGGCAGAGAAGATGCCGGAAGAAAACTACGCCTTTAAACCGACGCCCGATATTCGCAGCTTCGGACAACTGGTTGGGCACGTGGCCGATGCCAATTACATGTTCTGCGCGCAGGCATCAGGTGAAGCGAATCCGATGAAGAACATCGAGAAAACGAAGACTTCGAAGGCCGATCTTGTGGCTGCGGTGAAAGACGCTGTCGCGTACTGCGGCAAAGCGTTCGATGGCATGACGGATGCCAAGGGCAGTGAGATGGTGAAATTCTTCAGCTTCAATCTGGCGAAAATCACTTTGCTCTCGCTAAACACGGCGCACACCGATGAGCACTATGGGAATATGGTGACCTATATGCGCCTGAAAGGGATTGTGCCGCCGACCAGCGAAAATCCACCACCCGCGCAAGCACCAAAGTAAATTCGGTGTCGGGCCGCCAACGCGGCCCGTTCCTGTTTTGTCAGGGATCCGGAACCATTGCGAGCCACCATTCGGCACAGCGAAGTGTGGCCCGCTTCCCGCCCAGAACCCGTGCCCTGAGTTTTCCGCTTGACAAGTTCTTAATACTTGTTCACTCTAGGCCTGTAGTAAACAGGCCTATGGCTGAGAATCCCGCTCGCGATCTTTTTCCCGGCGCACTCGAGATGATGATCCTCGAGTCGTTGCGCCGGCAGCCGGCACACGGCTATGCGCTGGTTCAGCACATCCAGCAGCGATCCAATAACCTTCTGCAAGTGGAGGAGGGCTCCCTTTATCCGGCGCTGCAGAGACTGCTGAAGGCAAAGCTCGTGAAAGCCGAGTGGGGCGTTTCTTCGACCAACCGCAAGGTGCGGACCTACCAGATCACAGCTGCGGGCCTTCGCCATCTTGAGAAGCAGATTTCCAGCTTTGAGCGCATGTTTGAAGGCATTGCACTCGTCCTCAATCCGGGCAAATCCCCAGCCAGTTAGGAGGGTCTCTAATGGACTGGATACCGAACTTCTTTCGTCGCCGCAAAATCCACGAGGATCTGCTTGAGGAGATGCGACTCCACCTTGAGGAACGCATCGAGCAGCTGATGGGCGAAGGGTTGAGCCGAGAGGAAGCCGAGCGGCGGGCGCGCGTCGCCTTTGGCAATCGAACCGTTGTTGAAGAACACAGCCGGGAAGTGTGGCAGCGGTCTGCACTCGAGACGCTGTGGGCGGACTTTCGCGTTGCGCTGCGCCAACTGCGGCGTTCGCCGAGCTTTACCTGCGCCGCCATTTTCACGCTGGCACTGGCCATTGGCGCAAACGCCGTTGTGTTTGGCGTGTTGAATGCGCTGATTCTGCGGCCACTGAATGTGCCGAACTCGCAAAGTCTCTACGGGCTCGAACGCGGCGCCGAGAAGGACCAGGGCGCATCGTATCCCGACTATGTCGATCTGCGCGATCGCAATCGCACGTTTGAGGCGCTGACCGCCTATATCCTGGCTCCGATCAATCTTGATACCGGGGAAAATCCAACGCAGGCGTGGGGCTACGAGGTCGCGGGGAACTACTTCAATGCCATGGGCGTTCAACCTTATCTCGGCCGCTTCTTCAACCTGACCGATGAGCATGGCCCGAACAGCGCCCCGTATCTCGTGATCTCCTATGCATACTGGCACAGTCATTTTCAGGATGATCGCGGCGTGGTGGGCCGTGTGGTGCAAGTGAACAAGCATCCGTTCACCATCCTGGGAGTAGCGCCGCCGGGCTTCGAGGGGACGCTGTTATTTGTTTTTCCTGATTTCTGGGTGCCGATGGTGCAACAGGAACAGATACAGGGATTGAAGTTCCTGGACCGGCGGGACAAGCGCAGTATCTACATGTTGATGGGCCATCTGAAGCCGGGAGTTACGGAGGCGCAGGCAATCGCCGATCTGAACTCGATCGGCTCGTATCTCGAAAAGAGCTATCCCAAAGACGACGCCTACATGACGTATTCCCTGGCGCATCCCAGTCTTGCGGGGGACATGCTGGGGCCGGCTGTGAAGGGTTTTCTCACCGGACTGATGCTGCTGGCGGGGTTGATTCTGCTGGCTGCATGCGCCAACCTGGGCAGTCTGTTTTCAGCGCGCGCCACGGATCGATCGCGCGAAGTTGCGCTGCGGTTGGCGCTTGGATCGAGCCGCAGACGGATTCTGCGCGGAATATTCATTGAAGCCGTGATGGTGTCCATCATCGGCGGGGGACTTGGGCTGCTGGGCAGCATCGCGCTGCTGCGCGAGTTGAGCGTGTGGCATCCGATTCCGAAGTTTCCCCTGCATGTCGCCGTCTATGCAGACGCGAAGGTTTACGTGGTTGCACTACTTCTGGCTTTGGCGAGCGGATTTCTTTTTGGTGCGGTTCCAGTGCGACAGGTACTGCGGACCAGCCCATACGAAGTGGTCAAGGCGGGATCGGCGGGCATCATTGCGGGCAAGACTCGAAGCCGGATTTCTCTTCGAGATGTTCTGCTGGTGGCGCAGATTGCCATCTGTGCGGTGCTGGTGACGTCGTCGCTGGTTGCGGTGCGCGGGCTGGTGCGCTCGATGCACTGCAACTTCGGCTTTGAACCGCAGAACGCGATGCTGGCGGACACCGATCTCAGCATGTCTGGTTACAGCGGCGAGAAGGTGACCGCGATGCAGAGACGCATGATCGAGACGCTGGAGACGATTCCCGGCGTCAAGTCGGTGGGATTCGTCAGCCACATTCCGCTGGGAGGCGGTGGGTCGACTGAAGACGTTTTTACGGACCAAACGACAGAGCTGAGGCCCGCGAACGCCGCCGCGAACGCGCAGATATTCAGCATATCTCCCGATTACTTTCAGGCTGCGGAAACAGACCTGATAAGCGGCAGAACTTTCTCGTGGCAGGATGCCAAAGATGCAGCGCCAGTGGCAGTGGTGAATGCATTGTTTGCACGTAAGATGTTTGGCTCGGTGAGCAATGCGATTGGCCGGTTTTACAAGCGGGAGGATGGAACGCGGGTGCAGGTGGTGGGTGTTGCCGAAGATGGCAAGTACTATCAGATGACGGAAGACCCTAGGCCGGCGATGTTTCTTCCTTTCCTGCAAAGGCGTACTAACCTGACATGCTTGGTGGTGCGCTCAGATCGCGATCCGTTGCAACTCGGGACAGACATCAGGAAAAAGCTGCGGACTCTGGATCCCGGCCTGCCCTTCAATCTCGAATCGTGGAGCCAGGGTCTGGACATCGCGCTGTTTCCCTCTCGCGCGGCGACGGTGACATTGGGTGTGCTGGGCGGCATGGGATCGATGCTGGCGCTTACAGGAATCTTTGGTATGGCTGCGTATTCGGTCAGCAAGCGGCTGCGGGAGTTGGGAATTCGCATCGCGCTTGGCGCAAAGCGCAAGGCGGTGCTGCAGACAGCACTGGCGCGTCCATTGAAACTCCTGGCGATTGGCTCGGTTGCGGGATTGTTGCTGGGAATTCTGGCGGCCAGGGTGCTGGCATTCGTCGTGTACACGGCAACCCCACGCGATCCACTGGTACTGGCAGGCGTCGTTCTGGCGATGTGCTTGCTGGGAGTTGTGGCCACGTGGATTCCAGCGCAGCGCGCACTCGGGGTAGATCCCTTGATTTTGCTGCGCGAAGAGTAATGGGTTGGGGCTGCTTGCGCCCCGACTTCTTTCGCGAACCCCCAGCGAAGTCCCGCCGGTCGACTAGTAACGCTTCGTTTGGCGATCCATGGGCCTGCGCAAGAATCTACCGGCGCGGTCATCCTACTGGACGATCAGCGTTACAGACTGGGTCGTCTGGTTTTTGGAGGCATCGGAAGCCGATACCTGAATCGTATATGTTCCAGGCGATACCTTTGCCGTTGTCGATCCCGCTGCTTTCGAAGAGCTGCCGCACGCGGAAATGGCGGTCGTGAGCACGAATACTCCGAAGCAAAGCAATGCTGTCGCACGTTTTCGATTCCGTCTGAAAGGCATCAAGAAAAGAGCAGCCAGCGCCAAACCTAATTCGCCTCTGCGAAGCAGTGATGCGGTCTGGGTTAATTCGGTGGAAATCGACAGTGTGAAATTCGCCGGATTGTCACCTGTCAAGGCGAGGTTCGCAGGAGTGAAGGTACACGAAGCGTTGGTGGGAAGATTGCTGCATGCAAGATTGAGGTTGCCGGAATACCCGCCCGCGGGAGTGATCGTCAGCATGTAAGTCGCGGTGTTGCCGGCCATCACAGTGCTGCTCATGCTTCCGCCTGCTTGCGTCCCGACCACGAACGCCGACTGCTGGGAGGTTCCTGACAAGCTGACCTGCTGGACCGGCAGGCCTGAGCTGTTTTCGACTGACAGCGTGGTGGCGGTCGTGCCTGTCGATGCAGGCTTGAAAGAAACACCGAACTGGCAGGAATCGCCCGGAGCGAGAATTGTGCCGCAGTTAAAGGTAAGGGCGAAAACTGGTTCGTACGCTGCCGGAATTCCAAAGCCGATGCCGTTGAGAGTTGCGTTTCCTGTATTGGTAAGCGTAATCATTTGAGGCGCCGATTCGGTGCCAACCAGTTGGGATTCAAATGAAAGCGAAGTGGCTGAAAGTGTGATAGCCGGTGTGGTCGTCCCAGACCCCGCCGACTGCGGCGAGGTTCCGGACAGGCTCACCAACTGGAGCGGCAGGCCTGAGTTGTTTTCGACCAACAGCGTGGTGGCGGTTGTGCCCGTCGATGCGGGCTTGAAAGAAACACCGAACTGACAGGAATCGCCCGGAGCGAGAAATGGGCCGCAGTTAAAGGTGAGTGGGAAAATTGGTTCGTACGCAGCCAGCATTCCAAAACCGATGCCGTTGAGAGTTGCGTTTCCTGTGTTGGTGAGAGTGATCGTTTGAGGCGCCGAACTGGTACCAACCGCTTGCGGACCAAATGTGAGCGAAGTTTCTGAGAGGGTCATAACCGGTGCGGTCGTCCCGAATCCGCTGAGCGGAAGTACCGCCGGAATGGGCGAATTTGATGAGATGGTCAGAGCCGACGATTCGCTTCCCGCAGCTGTGGGAATGAAGCGCACAGAGAGCGTGCAGCTCTGGCCGACCGGCAAAGTTTGAATGCATCCGTTCTCTGAAGCGGGAACAGAGAAGTCGCCCGACGAAGTAGCTGCGCCGGTTATCGTGAGCGGCAAGGCACCGCAGCTTGTAACTGTCAACGTGGTCTCAAAGGGAGCGCCGACCGGGGCCGAAAGGCTCAACTCGGAATTGGGACTGGCGCACAAGCCGGCTGCGGGCACAGTTGGATCGACGAGGGCTACATAGGCATATGTGGCCGAAGCGTAACCAGGCCCTGGAGCCGGAACGCTGCCTGCATAGACTCCCGCGGTTGTGTACATTCCGTATTCAGCGGCCCCCGAAACGTGAACCTTCCGGTTTGGGTCAATCGCGACACTGCTTGCATATCCCTGTGCCAAACCGCCAAGAAAGGTGGAGAACTCCAGGGTCTGACCGGTGGGGTCGAATTCGGCCAAAGCTGAAACCAATCCGGTGCTGAAAGTGGAGGGAAGTATCGATTGAAGCGGCTTCACGAACGGGAACTGCGTATTACCAGTCTGCGCCGCTAGCCAGATGTTGCCATCGGGGTCGATTGCCATTCCATTCACGTTGCAGGATCCGCCGCAGAGCATCGTGGAGTAGACCAGGGCCGTTCCGTTCGCATTGAGCTCCGTCAGAAACGAGGTGCTGCTTCCGTCGTTCGGCTCATATGCATTGGAGGTCGTCGGATAATCCGGCCCTGCGCCATTGCCCACCACGAAGGTATTTCCATTTGGCAGAACGGAGATACCCGACATCAGGTATGCGTAGTTCAAGTATGTTGAATAGACAACACTCTTCGCGTCGGCTGCTACTTTCATCACGAACGGAGTCGCAAAGGGCATTGGTCCCGCGATCTGATTTAGATAGGCACCGTTCGTGATGGGCCACAATGTGCCTGCCTGGCCTGTGACATAGGCGTTACCTGTGGTGTCCACCGCGATCGCAGAGACTCCAATTGGTCCGCCTCCACCGTTCTGCGGATCTGCCGTCCCGAGCACCGCGCTGTAGAGAAGCGTCCCCGTCGGATCAAACTTGGCCAGATACACATTGAACTGGTTGTAGGAGGTTAAACCTTTCGCCTCCTGGTTCAGCGCTCCGTTCGACACAAAGAATCCTTCACCGGTCTCACCTGTCACGTAGGCATTGCCGGAGCCGTCCACCGCCACAGCCGTGGCATACGTCATCCCAGCAGTCGTAGATGTCGGGGCGGGACCAAGCAGTGTCCCGTAGTTCAGCGAGGAACCATCTGACGACAACGAGACGAGAAATCCAATGTAATTGTTGGCCGGGGCAAGAATAGGCTGGCCTGACTTGGTGGGAAAGTCCGTGGCGGCCGTCCAACCCGAAACAATCGCGTGTCCATTCGGGTCGACAGCGATGCCCGTTGGCTGTGCAAAGTTGTTGCCGCCCAGAACCGTGGAGTAAATGAGTTTTGAACCGTCGGGACTCAGTTTGCTTACAAAGGTGACGACGCCATTTGTCGTGCAGGTGGCGCAACCCGGAAACGCGCCTGGCGTAATCGGGTATCCAAGGGCGGCGTACCCGGTTACGTAGCTGTTGCCGTTTGCATCGGCGGCAATTGCTAGTCCGTCCGATCCCGAGGGCGATAAGTACGTGGAGAAGTCAATCACGGGATCGATGACGAGGTCGAAACGTGGATCGTAGCTTGCCACAGCGAAACCGATGTCGCCATTCGGGAGTACCTGGAATGTTCCGTGCCGCTGCAGTTTTTTGCCGTTCACGTTTTGATAAATCGTGGGTGCTCGCATCCGTAGCAAATCCCCGGCAAAGGTCATCGCGAGAGTGCCGTCCTCTTCTATATGAACCTGTGTTTCAGCAGGAAAATGCATGCGGATCTGACGGTAATCCGCACCGGGTTTCACGATAAAGTCGTGCTCAAGATGATTTCCATTGCCATAAAAGACTGCGTCAACGCCGTGGTACAAACCGGAGTACAGGACCTTGGCGTAATTCGAAACGTGGGTGCGCCACAGCGCCGGATTATCTCCGATCAAGTAATTCGTTTGGCTCTGCTCGCGATCAACACCCTTCGGAGCCGTCTGTCGAGCGCCATCGAAGTTGATTTGCAGGCCGTCGGACTGTTCGGCCGTGTAGATATCGATCTCCGCGGACCGGAACCGCACCGCCCCGCCAGTCACCCGTCCGATCAGGGCAACCGAGCTGTCCTGTCCAGAGGGAACAGGCTCAAACACAATGGGAAGATTGCCCTCGACAATTTGTCGAGTCGATCGATTGGAAACTTGCGCTGTGAGGGGAATCAAACCAACGCAAAGGAGCCCGGCTAGACCGGCGATAAGAACACAATGCTTTAAACCCAAGGCGCACCCCAGCAGGAGGGAAGCAAAATTGAACGCAGTTGGAGCTTTGTTCGAGAGTATAGCGCAGGATAGGAACGAGGCTGCATGGATTCGGTACGCTCGGTATGGATAGCGAACCTGGGTTTTAGATTGCAATTGATGTGAGTCCACCCGGTATCTATGCGAAAGCATCCCTTGCGCTAACATGGATGAAGAAATCGAGGGCGCATGTTTGTAGTTGTGTGGCAGTTTGAGATTGCCGAGGAGAAGATTTCTGCCTTTGAAGCTGCGTATGGGCCTGAGGGAAATTGGGCACAGCTTTTTCGCAGTTCGCCTGAGTACCTTGGGACTGAGTTGCTGCGCGACGCCTACATTTCGGGCTCCTACCTGACAGTGGACCGCTGGGCTAGCGAAGACGCGTTTCGCAGTTTTCGCAAAGCCAATGACACCGCCTACGAAACGCTGGACCGGACCTGCGACGCGCTGACTACGCGGGAAACGCGGATCGGCGCTTACACGGTTTGCACAGGGTTTCTCACGCCGAAGATCGCGTTTTAGAACGGCCGGGAGCGGGACGTGATGGCCACCACAGGGGATGCCTAAAACTTCACCTTTTCTTCGCTTTTTGTGTATCTATTGAGTGTTCCATCCTGCTACAATCCCATCGAAATACCAATAGCCGCCGCGTGTTTTCTGTCGTTCCCAACAATCCGCGCCAAGCGAGCATACCTAGAGGAGAAGTATCTATGCCTATCGCCGATGAGCGCGCAAAAGCAGTCGAATTAGCCCTTTCGCAGATCGAAAAGCAGTTTGGAAAGGGGTCGATTGTTCGTCTTGGATCGCGGGAGGCGCTGGTTCCGATCTCCGTCATATCAACGGGATCGATCAGCTTTGACGCGGCGCTGGGCGTAGGTGGGGTGCCTCGGGGCCGAGTGATCGAGGTTTTCGGGCCGGAGTCGTCGGGCAAGACGACGATTACGTTGCAGATCATCGCCGAGGCGCAGAGGAACGGCGGGCTGGCAGCGTTTGTCGATGCCGAGCATGCGCTGGACCCGATGTATGCCAAGAAACTTGGCGTTGACGTGGACAACCTGCTGGTTTCGCAGCCGGATTCTGGCGAGCAGGCACTTGAGATCACCGAAGCGCTGGTGCGTTCGGGTGCCATCGATGTGCTGGTGGTGGACTCGGTAGCGGCGCTTGTACCGAAGGCCGAACTCGATGGCGAGATGGGCGATTCGCATATGGGCCTTCAGGCGCGGCTGATGTCGCAGGCGCTGCGCAAGCTGACGGGGACGGTCTCAAAATCACGCACGTCTCTGATTTTCATTAACCAGATTCGCGAGAAGATCGGCGTTATGTTCGGCAACCCAGAGACGACGACAGGTGGTCGCGCGCTGAAGTTTTATTCGTCGGTCCGCGTGGACATTCGCCGCATTGCCGCGATCAAAGAGGGTGATGTCGTTACGGGCAACCGGACCAAGGTGAAGATCGTGAAGAACAAGGTTGCCGCACCGTTCCGCGAGGCCGAGTTCGACATTCTCTATGGCGAGGGCATCAGCCGCGAAGGCGATGTGCTTGACCTGGCGGTGGCCAATAATATCGTTGAGAAGTCGGGTGCCTGGTACAGCTACGCAGGCGAGCGCATCGGGCAAGGACGCGAGAATACGCGCAACTTCCTGAAAGAGAACAAGGACATCTTCGCGAAGATGGACGCTGAGGTTCGCAAGAAACTCGGCATAGGCGCTGCCAAGGCGGATGTACCCGAAGTTCCGGCGACGGGCCCAGCCGAGGCCAAGGAAGCGGTTCGCGTTCGCAAAGGCTAGTCGGGATCGATTTCCGGGGACACGGCATGCGCGTTCGGTGGATCGCGACAGTCATCCTTGTGCTGGCCTTGTGTTCTGTTGTCAGCTGCGTTTGCAAGGAATCTCCAAGTCCTGCCTTGCCTCGGAAGACGCCGGTGGTTTACCGCAATACCAAATACGGTTTCTGTTTGGCAATGCCTTCAGACTGGGCTGGATTCAAGGTGCTGGGCGTTCGCTGGAGCGGAAATGGAAAGGTTGGCGAATCGGGGCCCAAACTCGTCATTCGGAATCCGCGCTGGACGGAAAAGAAGCCATATCAGGACATCCCGATCCTGGTGTTCACTCCTGCACAATGGCGTGCGATCGCGAACGGTGAGTTCAACGTGAGTGCGGCGCCAATCGGACCGAGTGAACTGGGACGGGACGGAAAGCATGTTTTTGCGCTGCCACCGCGGTTTGCGCGGTTCGACGATGCGGTCGGAACGGACGAAGTGCTCCAACTGCTGAAGCAGAAATCATTTCAGGCACCGTGTTCGACACGTCAACAGGCCGATTGACAACATAACCGCGTGTCTGAGCACACCAGGAACTTCGAATGCTGTCAAACGTATGAGTGGTTAGAAAGCGGCTTCCTCACTGTCCCTTGGTCTGTACTCTAAACTTGGTAGGCGAATGGAAACTCTTGGGCGAGCAGTCGCGAACCTTCATCCGCGGAAGATCTTCTGCTGGCTCGCGGTGATTTGCGTATGTGCGCTGCCGCTGTTTGCTCAGTCACCTGTCCCTTCAACAAATGCTGCAGGAACTGCACCTGTCCCCGGGATTCGCGCGATGTCGATTCTCGAGGGTCAGTGGCGCTTTCACACCGGGGACGATCTGCAGTGGGGAGAGCCGGGGTTTAACGATTCGGATTGGCCGGCAGTGAGCTTGGGCCAGTCGCTGGCGGAGCAGGGGATCGACACCTATACCGGCTACGGATGGTATCGGTTGAAGGTGCAGCCGGAGCAGCTTGCGCAGTTCAGCAGTCTTGCTTCAGGGCAACCGCTTTCGCTGCTGGTTTCGGGTAATACGGTTGGTCAACTCGACGTGTTCGTGAATGGCGCTGAAGCGGGCCATACCAAGGGAATGACTGAGTCGCCGTCGGAGTACCGCTCGCCGCCATTTGTGGTGCAGCTAACTCCTGCGGCCTTGGGACCCACGGTCATCGCAATTCGCACATGGGCCGGGCCGCGGACGACGGTAAGCCGCGGACTCTTGCGCAGGGTAGAGATCGGCGCTGCGAACGACGTGGCCGAGCGGCACGCGATGGCAATGGGCCGGCAATGGAATGAGTACGCAACATCTGCGCTCATCGTGTCGTTCCTGTTTCTGTGTGTAGCGTTTCTCGGCGGATTCCTATACATGGCTCAGCGGCATCACCCGGAGTATCTCTGGCTTGCGTTGTTGTGCCTGGCGGTTGGCCTGGAAGCTGCTGCCGAAGCCGCCTTTGGGCTCTCAATCATCTCAGACCAGTTCTACCGGATTTTCACAGCATTTAACGGCCGCATCTTTATGGCGATCACGTTGGAGTTTGTTCTCCACTTTACCGAAACAAAGTCGCGGAAGTTTATTCGCGGCGTGCAGATCGCAATTCTGATAATCCCATTTATATTTTTTATTCCCTTTGTGCCGGTATATCAATTCCTCTCAGTGGCGGCCGAAATTCTGTTTTGTGTCGTGGTCATTGTGCTGCTTTTCCGTGCATGGCGTCATGGGAAAACAGAAGCCGGCGTGATGCTGCTGCCATTTTTCATGGCAGCAACAGCCGATTCGGTCGATACTCTTCTTGATTTTGCTGCAAGCCGGCATTGGCTGCCTGACGCCTTTGCATCCCACCATTTCTCACTTGGTCCGATCCAATTCAGCACCAGTCTTGCGTCCTACACGGTGTTTCTGGGAAGCCTGATTGCGGTGATCCTTTACCGCTTTGTACGCATCAGCCAGGAAGAGCAGCGCTCGGCGGCAGAGATTTCGGCGGCCCGCAGTGTGCAGGCGCTACTGATTCCGACGCAATTGCCGTCGAATCGCAACTTCATGCTTGAGAGCGCTTATCTGCCGGTGAATGGAGTCGGCGGAGATTTCTTCCAGGTGCTGCCGCTCAAAGACGACTCACTGCTGATCGTGGTGGGAGACGTAAGCGGCAAAGGGTTGCAGGCCGCGATGAACTCGAGCACGCTGGTGGGAGCGCTCCGGAACGAGCTGTCGCACGATCCGGCCACCGTGCTGAATCACTTGAATCACGTATTAATCGGGGCGGTAGCATCGCCTGGGACAGCGATGAAGGAACTCGATTGCGCGCCGTGCTTCGCGACGTGCCTGTGCGCGCGCGTATATCCCGATGGCACTACGACGATCGCCAATGCCGGACACCTGAATCCCTATCGCGATGGCCGCGAAATTGCGCTCACCGGAAGCCTGCCGCTTGGCGTGATTGCCGATGTGGAATACGAGCAGGCAACGTTTCAACTCCATCGCGGCGACCGTCTCGTCTTTCTTTCCGACGGTGTAGTTGAGGCAACCAACGGAGAGGGCGAACTGTTCGGATTCGAGCGCACGCAGCAGGTGAGCAACGAGTCGGCGAGGTACATCGCGCAGACAGCACAACGTTTTGGACAGACCGACGACATCACGGTTGTCTCGCTTTACTTATCGTCGCGTACTGCTCAGCCCAGCAACGAAGAGCTTGCTTACAGCAAGTGAGGGCTCTTGAGGTTGCGCATTAGAGTCAGGGCCCTCGAGTTCGACGGCCCTGAGGAAGCTTCCTTGGAATGTGTCAATTCCTGACAGATGCCTCAGTGTTTGCCGCGTGATTGTTTGCCCCGTGATCGTTGACAATTCCCGGGTCCTGACCGTTCCGAGACGAATATGTCGCTACCGGTGTCACCGGCGTGGTTCGCCCGCGCGGATCCAAAATAGAGCCGCTCTCCGTCGCGCGATATCGTCGCTCTGGTTTCGGAGGATGCCGAATTGATATCGGGGCCTAAGGGCACCGGTGCGGACCACGGGTCAAAGATGCTCGATCGAGAAGCCGTATAGATGTCGGGTGCTCCCCCGCCACGAGTTGAATCGAACACGATCTCGAGCCCATCCTTTCTCACATTTGGTCTCGCGTCCTGTGCTCCGGCCCAGTTCAGCTCGTCAACCGGGGCGGCAGCTCCCCATTCGCCGTTTTGCAAAAGCGTACTGGAGTAGATCTTCTGTGCACCCGAGCGGGTGCTGGAAAAGAAGAGTGTAGTTTCGCCCTCGGCTTCCACTAGAGAAGGCGACCACTCTTCGGCACCGCTATTCACATCGCAACTGAGAGGCTCGGGTGGCAACCAGCCGCGAACAGGATGCAGACGTGTGTAATAAATGTCGGGGTTATTTCCAGCGCCTCCGCAGTTGTTGGCTCTGGTGCTGACAAACAGGAGTCCATTGCCGGGTAATGGAGTGGGACAGAATTCGTTGGCGCCCGTGTTCACCGGGGCGGGCAGTGCAACAGGGGAACCCCAGGGGTCGCTATCCTTCTCCCTGAAAGCCACCCAGATATCCAGGTTTCCGGAACGGTCCGAGGCGAAGAACAGCATGTGACTGTCAGCCGATTCAATGGGGCATCCATCATTGAAGGATGTATTGACATGGTTAAGGCGTGCGGGATCGACGCTGACCGGCGTTCCCCACGGTCCGAAATTCTGTGCCTCGGCAGTCACTCCGATTGCCATGAGGCCTACACTGAGGATTGCCAGGGTCCTTCTAATCCTTAGGCAACTTATCCGCATAAGTTCTTCTCTCCTTTTGCCCGGTCCAATTAGCACCACCTGGCAACGCCTGCGACTCTCGCCTGCCCGGCTCGGAAGGTCAATGGAAGGCGGGTGGATCGTGTATGACAGTGCAGATATTTGAATTGATGAGGCTTAGAGACACAGGTGAATTCAAGTAGAATGTCGTCCACGAGGTGAGCGATGGCGGGCGCGCCACAGAATCAGGCACAACGATATCGTTTCGGGCCGTTCTATCTCGACGCGCACTCAAGAGAACTTCGCAAACACGGGATCAAGCTCAAACTGGGGGGCCATCCCATCCAGATACTGATACACCTCCTCGAGCATCCTGGTGAATTGGTCACACGCGACCAACTGCGCGAACGCCTCTGGCCCGCCGACACTTTCGTTGATTTCGACCACGGGCTGAACAGCGCTATCAAGCGCTTGCGCCAGACACTTCTCGACGATGCCGACCGGCCTCGCTATATCGAGACCGTCCCTCGCCGCGGATACCGCTTTATCAGCGGTGTAGAATTGGCCGGCGAATTGGATCATTCGGTGCGCAATGGAGAGCCTTTTCCGCTCGCATCAGAGTCTGCTGCCGCACCGCAACCGGTCGCTGGACCGGCGGGAGATGGAATCGGTGCCAAAGCAGCGGCGAATGGTGAAACCGGACAAGGACAAAGGACGCTGCGCAGGCGTCGCTGGCTTGTTCTGGCCGGAATAGCTGTGGTCGCCTTGATTGCGGTTGCCTACTTTCCAATCAAGAGCCGCATGGGGAAATCCCCACAACCCAAAATCAATTCTCTGGCGGTTCTGCCTTTGAAAAATTTGTCGGGCGACCCAGGACAGGAATATCTCGCCGACGGTATGACGGAGACACTCATCGGACGGCTTTCCACCATTCACGATTTGCGAGTCATTTCACGCACGTCAGTGATGCGATTCAAAGATAGTCAGCTCTCGGTGCCGGAGATCGCCAAGGCCTTGGGAGCCGACGCGATTGTCGAAGGTTCGGTAATACGAGAGGGCGACCGCATTCGCGTCCACGCTCAATTGATTCGAGCGGCTACAGACGAACACTTCTGGTCGGAGAGTTACGATCGCGAGTTCCAGGACATTCTGTCTCTTGAGAGTGACGTAGCACAAGCGATTGCCAGAAAAGTCGAGGTCACCGTGACTGGAGAGGAGCATGCACGCCTGGTTGCTGTACGTCGTGTTGCTCCTGAAGCGCATGAAAGCTATCTCAAAGGCCTGCGGCAGCTCAACGAAAGCAACACCAAGGCCGATAAGGCAGGCATCGAAAAGAGCATTCCTTATTTCGAAACGGCCAACAGAATCGACGCGAGCTTTGCACCCGCTTACGTAGGACTGGCAGATGCTTATTTAAGTCTCACTTTGGTTGTCGTCGGCGGTGACCCCGGAGAATGGCGTCCGAAAGCAATCAGCGCGGCACGGAAGGCACTGGAACTGGACCCTGAGCTTTCCGACGCACATGGAGTGCTGGCCAGACTGTATCTGGCTCAGTGGCGATGGAGCGATTCGGAGACTGAATTCCAGCGTGCCCTGGAGTTGAACCCGAACGATGGGAGAGCGCATTTCGGATTTGCACATTGGCTGTTGTGTCAGGGACGTACAGACGAGGCAATTGTATGGTCCCAGCGCGCTCGCAAGCTTGACCCGCTTGGCTTTGCGGGCTTCAATGCCGGCTGGATATTGTTCAATTCCAGGCACTACGATGACGCGATTCGAGAACTGAGAAGCGCGATTGCAGTGAACCCGGACGACGCCTGGTCCCACTGGCTTCTTGGATTCGTGCTGACCGCCGCCGGTCATCCCGACGAAGCGATTCCCGTGCTTGATAAGACGGTTTCGATGATGGATCGCAGTCCGGGCTCCATCGGGCTACTGGCGTCGGCGTATGCACGCGCGGGACAGCGGAACGATGCACTCCGCCTTATCGACGAATTGAAGCAACGCAGAAAGAAAGGCTATGTTCCTGCTGCCGCGTTTGTCATTCCCTACCTGGCGCTCGGTGAAAATGATCGAGTATTCGAATGGCTAGAGCGTGCATATCAGGAACAGTCGACAATGATGCAGTTCCTCAAAGTGTATCCCGACTTCGATTCGGTGCGCGGCGACCCTCGGTTCATTGATTTGCTTCGCCGCGTCGGACTCGAATAGAAGATAGAAATCGTGCATTACCTGATCTCAATAGGCTCATTGACGGAACTAGGGGAAAGAGGCCTCTGAGCAATTTCTTGCAGGTCGGGATTGCGCGCGCATCTGGGTCGCCAACCCTAGGAGAGCAGTTGACAAGCTGGAAATGCCGTTAGAATCAAACCGGAGCAGACTTGATGAGCGTAAGAGCCCTTTATCCCGGCACGTTCGACCCGCCGACAAACGGGCACATCGATCTGATCCAGCGCGGCTCAAAGCTGTTTGAACACCTGACCGTCGCCATCCTGATAAACCCAGTCAAGAATCCCCTATTCACAGTTGAGGAGCGTGTTGAGATGCTGCGCGAGTCGACGGCTGCTCTGGGCAACGTAAGCGTGGCGACGTTCGATGGGCTGATGGTGGATTTCGCGCGGCAGCTTGGAGCGACGGCCGTTTTACGTGGTATTCGCGCTATCTCCGACTACGAACACGAATTTCAAATGGCGTTGATGAACCGGCGTCTGGCGCCTGAGATTGAAACCGTTTTTCTGCAACCTGCGGGCCGGTACTCGTTTGTGAGTTCGCGCATGCTCAAGGAAGTTTTCAGCTTCGGCGGTGAAGTTGCCGGGCTGGTTCCCCCCAACGTTCTAAAGCGCCTGCACAGTCGCATCGGCAGCGCAGGCTGAACCGTGCAAGCTGCGCCAGCCGCGCAGGAGGTTCAGGTTGTCGGACTTCGTAGCACTCAAGCCCTCGTCGATCCATCGTGAGATCAGGAACACTCTGTTCGGAGATGTGCCGCTTGCTGAACTGGTGCGTGCGCATCCAAAGGTCCCACTTGCCGAGCCGTGGGCCTCTTTTCAACGCGCACGGGATTTGAAGGAAACGGGCGACGAGCAAGGGGCGAGGGAAGCCCTGCATGGGATCCTGGCGATGCCGGATCTCGACACCCGGGTTTCTCTGCAGGCGTGGCATACGCTGAGGGAACTTGGCGAGAAGCCGCCGCAGGGGCAAGAAAAATACGTACTCGGCGTGGTCGTGGAGATCGGGATGCCAAAAGGTCTCGACCTGGTGGCTGCTTATCGCGACCATCGCGCACGCTACTTCAATTACAGCGGCGCTGGAGTGCTTTGGGAGCGACGGGACGACTCGCTCGACGGCCTGATTGACGAGCTACTGCAGGCCGGGACGGTGGTCGTTGAGGTGATTGGCCCATGGACGAAGCCAAAGCCTCCTGAGCCGAAGAACGGCGATGCACGCATCAACCTGCTGACGCCCAGCGGAATCCACCTGGGGAACGGACCGGTGGATGCACTGAACCAGGATCCGATGGGCGGACCGATTTGTCGGCGGCATTCGGCTTGATGAAGCGGCTGGTGGAACTGACGAAGAGAGAGCCGGAGTAGAAGTCGAAGGTTTCAACCCTGCATAGATGTGACTTAAAAAGAACTGGGGGCCGCCGAAACGGTGGCCCCAGTTGCTTGACGTCAGCGATTCTAGTCAGTTCTTTGGATCCACCCGTTTTGCTGCCGATGTGCCGCTTGCTGACGGTGTGCCACTTGCTTCGGTCGCAGCCGGCTGGTGCCGACGATGACGGCGTATAGATTCGACCCATCAGCCGGAGGCTTGACGGTGCGCGGGTGTTTCCGTCTATTTCGGGATCTATGTCGAAAGGCAAAAGCAACTACAACTTAGCCTGTAGCGGCCGCTCGACTTGCGATCATCCTCCATCGTAGCCGTACAAGACCTTTCGGGACGCAGCCACTGAAGAAGAAGCCGCGCAAATGCGGGCAGAACCCGCTGAATCGCCAGCCGCGCGTCGCCCGCCCAAATGCCTAACTCACTGGTGGGACGTCTCTCGCTTCAGGCCAGCGATTCGTTAGCAGCACGTAACCGCTCCAATTCGGGTGCCGGTGTCATGAACGAGGAACACCCGCAATCTAGGCAGACCAGAATTCTCGGAAATACAATGACTCCGAGTTTGTTCGCATCCCTGACGTCCGGAAAGTGGATGTCCACTTCCGCAGGAAACTCCCTTCTATTGCCAGATGTGCAAAATGGGCAAGGCATGGTAATTCCTCCGAGGAAGCCACTCTAGGTTGAGCGAAAACACAGCAATGGGATCGATGTCACTCCAGCGTCTCGAATCTACAGGCGCCGGTCCCCGGTTGCATCTGTCAAAACCGACAGTTGCGCTTCCTCTCACCCCACGTGAGTATTGGGTTGTCCCGGACCTCCCGCGGATAGGGTAAGTACCACAGGTTGTGTTGTCCTTCCCCCAGATAGTCACGACCTGTGGTACATCGTCCCTCTTGGGTCCCCCTCTGAAGTAACGGCTGCTCTAGACCCGGCCGACCGCCCGGCCGTCAAAAAGCGAAACCCGGCGTCACCGTGATGTTCGAGTCCAACGCGCGCGATCCTTCCAACTATTCCGGGGATTGGGCCAGAAACAAAAGCGACGGCCACGACAAAAGCAGCAGGGTCGCGTGGATCGCGGCCCTGTCAATCGCATTGTCCACTGGTGTCCAAACAAAATAGGGACACCTTCAAGAAACCAATCGTTAAGCGGGCATTGGATGCAAAACGCAAAATCTGTAAAGATAGAAGCATTATGACAGTTGCTTCTGTTGCGAAAGTTTTTGCTGACCGAATTGGCCGGATTGAGGTCTCTGCAACCATGGCTGTGGCCGCCGAGGCTGCGAAACTGCGCGCACAAGGCGCGAACCTGGTGGATTTTGGTGCGGGGGAGCCGCATTTTGCCACTCCGCGGCATATCAAGGACGCTGCGATCGCAGCGATTGAAGCCAACTTCACCCGGTACACCGTCGTTCCCGGTATTCCGGATGTGCGGAAGGCCATCGTGGAACGGCATGCGTGCGACTTCGGTTCGGATTACTCGATCGACGAGGCTGTTTTTACCACCGGCGGGAAACTGGCGCTGTTCAATACGATCCAGGTGCTGGTGGATCACGGCGACGAAGTGATTCTGCCGGTGCCGTACTGGGTCAGCTTCAAGGACATCATCCAGTATGCTGGGGGAAAGGTCGTCTTCCTGGAGACGAGCGAGGCGGAGAATTTCCGCGTAACGGCGGATGCGATTGAGAAGGCGATTACGCCGCGGACCAAGGCGATCATCCTCAACTCGCCGTCGAATCCGGCAGGATCGGTGGTTTCGGCTGAAGATCTGGAGCGCATTGTCCATCTGGCTCATGAGCGCGGGATATTCCTGCTGCTCGACGAGTGCTATGTGTATCTCAACTATGCGGGCAAGGCAGTCTCGGGCGGTTCGTATACGTGGGCCAAAGAGCACATCGTGATTCTCGGATCGTTGTCGAAGACCTACTCGATGACCGGGTGGCGCGCCGGATATGCTCTGGCTGCGAAGCCGGTGGCGGCGAACCTGAGCAAGCTGCAGTCGCAGTCGACCTCGAACGCCGCGAGTATGGTGCAGAAGGCGTCGATCGCAGCTCTGGCAGGCTCGCAGGAGTGCGTGTCGCAGTTTCGCGCGGAGTTCATTGAATTAAGGGATTACATGCTGTCGAAACTGGCTGAGATTCCCGGCGTGACATGTACCAAACCCGAGGGTGCGTTTTACGTATATCCGAATATCGGTGCTTTCATTGGTAAGGGCGGCATCAAGTCAGCGACGGAACTGGCGACGCGACTGTTGCACGAGGCGCATGTGGTCACCGTACCGGGTGAAGCATTCGGAACCGCCGAGCACATCCGCATCTCGTACCCGGTGACCAAGCAGAACATCGACGAGGGCACGCGACGGATGGGCGAGTTCCTGGGGAAGCTGACCTAGATTGAAATGAACATCCAAAAGCAAAGGCCCGGGAAACCGGGCCTTTGCTTTTGGGCGTGACGGACGAGTTATCGTGCGGGGACTTCGCCGTTCATGACGCCGACACCGGAAACGTAGCCCACCCGCCACTCAGCGACGGGCGCTTGGTGGCGACAATCGAGGCAGGTGGTCTTTTCAAATCGTGCGGAACACTGCGGGCAGATTCCGCCGGTCTCGAAGGTGTCGAACTTGGTATCGCACTTGTTGCAACGCCAGATTGGACCAATCGGGGGTGCGGTCCGGCAACTGGGGCAGGCGAAACCCTGCCGGCGGGGGATTTTCTCGAGGTTGCGCAGAGCGCGCGCGGTTTTGAAGCCGCTCCAGCAGTTCATTCCGGCGTAGGCGGCGATCAGGCCTGTCCATATGGATTGGGTCCACAGGGCTAGCGCGATGAGTCCCGCGACTCCAAAGAAGCCGAGAGACGACGCGACCAGAAGACTGCGCGCGCGACCCAGAGGAAACCAGAGCAAGGAACGGAGAATCTGGCCACCATCGAGGGGATAGATGGGAAGAATATTAAAAACCAATAAAACGATGTTGGTAAAGAGGATTGCCACGATGAGACGGTAGACATCTGGCATCGAGTATTGCCATTGCAGAGAGCGGGCTGCTAACCAGGCGACCGTCAACGGAATGGCCAAAACCACGTTGACCAGCGGCCCGGCAGCGATGCTCCACAGCGTTGCGCCGGGACGCTGGGGCGGATTGACGTAGGCGATGCCGCCAAGCGGCCAGAGCATGATGGTGTCGGCGGTTCCACCCACGGATCGGCAGGCGAGCGCGTGGCCAAATTCGTGCGTCAGCACGATGGCAAACAGGGCCAGGTACTCGATAACGTTCCACACTACGGAACTGTATCTGCCCTTCCGAGCCTGTATTTCGAAGAGTGCTACGAGGAACCACGTCCAATTGAGAAAGACATCGATTCCCATGATGCGGAAGAGACGAATCGAGCCTTGGCCGATGCCGAACATGCAGTTAGCTTATCTGAAATCGCCTGTTGCATCCCTGCGATCAAGAGTTTTTGGACAAAGCTGAGGCGAAATTGACGATGCGCGCCGGGCAGGCCAATGAGAAGCCTTGCCGACGGGGATGCTACTCTTTTTTTACGCACTTGGGCCCGGTTCCCACCGGCTCAATAAACCTAAAAGTATCGTCCATCACTGTGCAAACCTAGCTTCTGTCGAGTAGGATGTGTTTTCCATGCCGAAGACTATCGATTTTCGTCCAGTTATTCTTGCCGGTGGCAGCGGGACCCGATTCTGGCCCCGATCCCGCCGTGCCCGGGCCAAGCAAGTGCTGGCGCTCGATGGTGAGCGCTCCATGATTCAGCAGACAGTGGAACGCCTGAAACCGCTGGCTTCCCCTGAGAAAACATGGGTAGTCACCAATGAGTTTCTGGCGCAGGAGATCGCAGACCAGCTTCACGGAGTTCCTCGCCACCAGATCATTGAGGAGCCGGTGGCGCGCAACACAGCGCCGGCGTGCGGTTTGGCCGCCTTCCTGATCGAGCGGGAGAATCCTGACGCAGTGCTGGGCGTGTTCCCTTCCGATCATGTGATTGCCGATGAGCCGCGGTTTCTAAAAGCGTTACAGAAGGGAATTGCTCTGGCAGCGGCGGGAGAGAATATCGTCGTCTTGGGGATTGAGCCTACCCGGCCTGAGACGGGATATGGCTACATCGAGACCGGAGAAGATGACGGAGCGGAGGCTGCTCTTCGCGTTCGCCGGTTCACCGAAAAGCCGAATCTGAACCGCGCGCAGGAGTTTGTGGCTTCAGGAAATTACTACTGGAATTCCGGTATGTTCCTGTGGTCTGCAAGAACCCTGGCCAACGCTGTCCGCGAACACCTGCCGGAGATGGCTCCGCTGCTTGAGAAGATCGCTGCCAGCTTCGGGAAACCTGAATTTGATCAGATGTTTCGCGAGCTCTATCCGAAGTGTGAAAACATTTCAGTGGATTACGCGGTGCTCGAACCTCGTTCGGCCAAGGGCGAGCACGCGTCGCATCTCTATTGCGTACCGGCGGAGTTTGCGTGGAACGATCTGGGCTCGTGGGCATCGCTTTACGAGTACCAGATGGAGACGCGGCTCCGCGGCGATGGCGATGGCAACGTTGCCGAGTCGGATGGGCATCTGACCATTGAAGCCGGCAATAACTACATCTACAGTCCGAAGAAATTCGTTGCGCTGGTGGGCGTTGAAAACCTTGTCATCGTCGATACGGAGGATGCGCTGCTGATCGCGCACCGCGACCACTCGCAGGATGTTGGCAAGGTGGTCAAGGAACTGGGGCTCTCGGGGCGCGAGGAACTGATCTAGTTCAGCAAGTGACCTTGAAGTGCGCAGGTGCGGGCCTGCGACTGCATCTTATTGAGTATCGAAGGGCCCGAAGTTCAACTACGGCCTTGATGATTACACTCGTTGATTAGGAAAGAGCAATCTCCGCATGTCCCATTCACAAATCAAGTTTGGAACTGACGGCTGGCGCGGCGTCATCGCCGACGACTTTACGTTTGCCAATGTTCGCACGGCGGCTGCGGCGATTGCGGCCTACGTTCATGCGCAGGAAGATCCTGCGAAGGGCCTTTGCATTGGCTACGACACGCGCTTCGGGTCGAAGGAATTTGCGCGGGCTTGCGCTGAAGTTGTTGCTGCGACTGGGATCAAGGTTGCGCTTGCCCACGACATTACGCCGACTCCCGCGCTGAGTTACGGAGTGCGCGGCCGGCGTGCAGCTGGCGGCATCATGATTACGTCGTCGCACAATCCTGCACAGTGGAACGGAGTGAAGTACAAAGCGTGGTACGGCGGTTCGGGCAAACCGTCGATCATTGCGGCGATTGAAAGCTATCTTGACAAGCCTCTGCCCAACGCCGAAAAGCCCGCGGCGATTGAAGAAGTCGATTTTCTGCCTCCGTATCTGCAGGCGATCGAGAGCTTCGCCGATCTCGACCTGATTGCGAAGTCGGGCATGAAGTTTGCCATTGACTCGATGTACGGCGCGGGGCTGACAATCCTGTCGGATATTTTTACGCGCATCGGCGTGGATCACGTGCAGATTCGAGGGAACGTCGATCCGCTGTTTCCTGGAATCAATCCCGAGCCGATTGAGCCGCATATTCGCGCGCTGGGTGAGGCCGCGGTCGCGCACAAATGCGATGCCGGACTGTGTACAGACGGCGATGCGGACCGCATCGGCGCGACCGATGAGTATGGAAACTTTGTCGATCCGCACAAGATATTCTCGGTGCTGCTGAGCTGGGTTCTCCGTCGTAAAGGCTGGCCAGGAGCGGTGACGCGTGCATTCAATACGACGAAGATGCTGGATCGAATTGCAGCGAAACACGGGCGCGAACTAATCGAACACGGCATCGGCTTCAAGTTTGTGTGCGACCTGATGCTGGAGCGCGAGATTGTGATGGGTGGCGAGGAGTCGGGCGGCATCGGATTTCAGCGGCATCTTCCGGAACGCGACGGCCTGCTCAATGCGCTGCTGCTGGCCAATGTAATGGCTGAAGAGAAAAAGACGCTCGGTGAGCTTGTTGCCGATCTTCAGGCCGAATACGGGGAGCATCAGTACGGAAGGATCGATCTGCACATTCCTGATTACCTGAAGAACGCGGCAATTGCCCGGGCGCGAGGGTTGCAGGTGGGCGATGCGTCGATTGCGGGAATGCCGATTCTGCGGCAGGAGACACTGGACGGCGTGAAGTTCTATCTCGACAATCTCGAGGCGAAAACGAAGCCGAATGCGGCGGAGACATGGATTCTGTTCAGGGCCAGCGGGACAGAACCACTGATGCGGATTTATACCGAATCGACATCGAAGGAAGCGGTGGCGAAGCTGCTCGAGAGTGGGCGCGCGTTCGCGATGACAAGCTGATAGAAACAGGGAATCCGGAATAGAGAGCCACAGACTCAATGTTTATTCACATCTTTGGATTTCGATGGAAGCCGGAAGCTACAGAAGCAGACAAGGCGCGCGCTGCTCATGACATTGCAGCCTTTCGCGACCATATCCTCGGGCTGATCGACGTTCACGTTGGGCCCAACCTGTCTCCGCGCGGCCAGGGATATACCTTCGTTGGGCTCATGACCTTTACCGACAAGGCTGCAGCCGACGCCTACACTGCGCATCCCATGCACCAGGCTCTCCTCAAGTGGCTGGTGCCGCTGATCGATCCCGTCGAGCTGGATTTCGAAGCCTGAATCCCGCCCACCTATCTTTAGGGCCGGTTCCCTCCCATCCAAGCCGCAAAGAACACCGCTTGAATGGGCAACCTTCATTGTGCTCCGGCCACTTGTGAAAGAGAAGTCGTATGCAGATGCAACTGTGGTGAATCTCTAAATCGCTTTGTCATCGACGCGAGCTTCTTTGGAATCGGCGTAGTGATGACAGCCGAAGAGGCGGAACTCAGAGACATTCTTGAGTCGAAACTGACCGGACTGCTGACGCTGCGGCAACTTGATCCGGAAGAAGTCTGCGCCGTTGACGTCGTCGAGGTAGAAGGTGGGGCGTGCGTCTGCGCTTTCGGTGGCGATTTCTACATTGCTGAGTTCGATGTTGCGCACGTGTCGCGCGTAGATTCCGGTCGCCGGCAAATCGCCGAACATGGTGGGCTCGGGATACTTGTCGGCGTTCTCCTGCGGCTGGATTGCGGCCATATCGGCCCCCGCTCCGCCGACTTGGTGCAGATAGACGTCGCTGATCTTGAGATCTTCAATGGGGTGGTCGGTTACTCCAGCAATGATGGATGGCAACTCCGTCGCGTTTGAACTGACGACATTGCTGATGATGATGCGCCTCATCGTGCCGACGACAGTTTGCGGTTTTGGCCCGCGAAGGCGGGCGCCGAGACGGAGGAAGAATGGCGCGCTGACGTTGCGCATGGCGATGCCGGTAAAGGTGATGTCTTCCACGATGGCTCCATCAACCGATTCAAGCGCGAAGCCGCGGCAGCTTTCAAACACGCAGTTGGAGATGGTGATGTTCTTGAATCCGCCATTGGTTTCGGTGCCAAGCTTAATACGGCCTGTACCGATGCGGCCTTTGGGCATCTCCATCTTTTTCCAGGTGCCGTCGAGGACGGTGCCAAGTTCGTAGACGCCGGTGACGTAGCAGTTGCTGATGGTCAGGTTCTCGGTCGCGCGCGCATAGCCGAGTGCAAAAGAACTCTTTGGGCAAATGCCATCGTCCCACGGCGAGTTGACGGTGCAGTTGGAGACGCGGACGTTGCGACAACAGTCGATGTCGATGCCGTCGCGGTTGGTATCAATCTTGAGGTTGTCGATGGTGAAGTTGTCGACGCCGGTGGCGAGGATGCCGAACCAACCGCCCTGCAGGATGGAAAAGTCCGAGAGGATGACATTGCGGCAGTTCTTGAGCGCGATGGCCTTGTTAGCCACGCCGGGCGCGGTTGTGTTGGGCAGCGCCTTTTCCTCATGACCGCGGCTCAGGCCCTTGCCCCAGATGAGACCGGGACCGAAGATGCCGAAGTCGTGGATGTTCTCTCCCCAGATGAGGCTGTTATGCCAATGATTGTGGCCGTAATCCTGGAAAGGCTCCCACTCGCCTTGCGGCTCGGCTGCGTCGTAGCCGCCGGTGGCGAGGCCATCGTAAGGCGTAGACGCAGCGAGAATGGTCGCGCCCTGTTGAAGGAAGAGCGCGACGTTGCTCTTGAGGTGGATAGAGTAACTTGCATAGACGCCGGCGGGAAACACGACGGTCCCTCCGCCCGTGTTGGCAGCTGCGTCGATGGCAGCGTTGATGGCGGGTGTGTCAATAGATGTGCCATCGCCTTTCGCGCCAAAGCTGCGGACATCAAAGTAGATGGGCTTCGCAGTGGTGGCGACGCCCGCTGTGGGTTGCGCCTCTGGCCTCGCTGAAGTCGGGTTCAGGAGCGTGGTTGCGCCGCCGGCCATGGTCAGCCCGGCCATCTTCAAAAAGTCCCTGCGAAAATCCTGCACGCGCTTTTCTCCAAATCTGAAGCGATGAACAGTGATGCAATCGATTCTAAGGCGCAGGAATCAATCGCCGGCTGTTTTCTCAATCAAGGATGCGATTGCGCGGCGGTTGCGGCGTCGAGCTTTTAGCACAGTGGTGATTTCAGGATTCGCCATGACGTTCTTCCAGACAAGTCCTGTGCGGTCGTTTTCGATCATCACCACGATGGGCGCTTGATTCAATCCCATGTAGATGGGGGAAATCCAGTCGGTCGTGGGATTGATGGTGTCGCGAAGGCCGCAGACGCCACACATGGTGTCTCCGAAGTCCCGGTAGTAGTGCTTGAGTGCGGCCATTGAGGCGTCGGGCGTGTAGGGAAAAGATGCGAGCGATTCGCTGGGAGTGATGTTGCCGATGTCATCGGCTTCGTCGGGCGCCTGGGCAGTGTAACCGCCATTTCATCGTTGAATCCAATGAGGGGTGACGGATCTGAATGGCCCACTGCCGCGACCAGTGCCAGTCCCATTCAACGGTGTTCCAAAGCGCGTGATGCGGCTGTAGAGGGATTGCTCCGCGGGGTCGGAGCCGTGAAAGTATTACGTGCGGCGAGCAGTCCCTGCATGAGGAACGACGTTTCGATGAGGTCTCCACCGTTCTCGAACATGCCGAAGACGGGCATCGCCGAGGCGCCGTGAGCGCGCGCCCTTGCGTTTTGAGCTGTCGCAGCAAAGACGGCCGAGGATCAGCCTACTAGTCGATGAAGTAGCCAATATCCGTAAGGACGCTGTCACTCAAATCCACGCCCAGAAGACGTGCACCGAGAGGTGTCTCCAGATCTTTTTCAAAATTCTGGAGCACAAATGCGGGCAGGTCCGTTTGACGCCGAAGCAGTCGCAACAGAGAAGCGCTATCGGTTGGGCATTCATAGTCGCCGGGTAATCCGCAAGATGGGCGGATCGTCAGCGAGAGGGGAATGGTTCCAAGTCCTGACTTATGGGGATCGGCTGGCCGGGTTATCAAGTTGACTCGCATGCGGGAATGGTGACACCGGTTTCCAGAATGCTCAACGGTACCGATGGGTCATAAGTGAAACCAATGGATGCAAACGGCCAAATGCTTGGGATTTGGCTATTACGAAAGGGTGAAACCCACCTCAGTTTCCTGTTTCATTTAAGAGAAGGAGTTTTGGAGCATTAATGCCCTCCGAACAGCAACACGCTTCCGATTGCGAGCACCAGTGAGACAGGCATAATCAGCATGCCCGCCCGCAGGAATTGCCATCCGCTGACATGCATTCCTTCCTCGCGGATTTCGATGAGCCACAGAATAGTGGCCAGCGAACCGGCGATTGAGAGATTCGGCCCGAGATCGACGGCGATGAGCACGACCTGCGATAGAAGCGGGCGAAGGGTCATGCTATGCAGAGTTGCTCCCGTGATGAGTCCGAGGGGAAGATTGTTTGCGAGGTTAGTGCCCAGTGCAATTATTCCAGCGACAGCGAAAGCGCCCGGAACCCGCGGCCATTGCAACACGTGCTGAGTCGCCGCTTGCAACATCTGTAACGCGCCTGCGCTTTTTACCGCTTCCACGATGACGAACAAGGCCGCCACAAGGGGCAGGATGCTCCAGCTGATCTCCCCGAGCAGGTGCACAGGATTAGAACGGCCAAGGATGACGGCAATGCACGTGACCACAATTGCGGCGATACACGTGGGAAGCCCCAGATCCATCTTGAGTGCCGATGCAATCAGCAGAACGGCTGCGACGGCGAGGATGCCAATGAGACTCAGCTTGCCCAGGGGGGAAAGGCTTACTTCAACTTCCGATCCCTTACAGGGGGTTGCCAGTTCCTTGCGGCTATACCAGCGCAGCAGAAAGTATGTCGAAACGATAGCGATGATCGAGGGACAAACGAACATGGCCAGCCACCTCACCAGCGGCGGCATCGCAGAGTGAAACACAACCAGGTTCGCTGGATTTGAGATCGGCAGCACAAAACTGGCGGCATTAGCAATGAGCGCGCAAGTCATCAGGTGCGGCATCGGGTCGGCCTTGGCGCGTTTCACTGCCGACAACACCGCAGGTGTAAGCACCACCGCCGTGGCATCGTTCGACATGAAAATGGTTACCACTGTCCCCACCCCATAGATAAGGGTGAACAGATGCCGTGACGAGCCGTCCGCCCGTCTCACTGCGACATTTGCCAACCAATCGAAGACGCCATTCGTCTTCGCCAATTCCGACAGCAGCATCATTCCAGTGAGGAAGAGATAGACGTCTAACCCCTCGGCAACCGCATAGCCGGCGAGTTTGAGAGAAATCAGGCGAGTTGCGCATAGCGTCAGCGCGCCCGCGGTGGTCCAGACAAACTCCGGAATACCGAATGGCCTGAAGAGCATCAGCGCAATGCTGACCGCAGAGATGCCCCAGATCTCGACGTGCGCCATCACAATTTCCTGCCGAGTTCATCTGGTTGCAATGGCCACCCTGAATGTTGGCTTGGTTCGAATCAAAAGTACTTGCTTTTTTATGTTAACGAACCGTCGCCCACGGCCCACGCACGGGTGGGCCAATTTGGTCAGCCCGTGGCCAAAGACGCTCATCCGGCCAGCTCCCCTCAGACAAAGCAACTGGTTCAAGTAAATGTAAAAGCCAAAGGCCGGTCGGGGGTCTTTACGGGATGGTGAGGAGGCCATGGTAAGGAACTGACAAACCCCTGCAAAGCGCCAGATTAGTAAATCGATAAACCGTCTAGTGAACAGGATTCTTCTTGACAGGGTGGATTGACCACGACTAGCTTGTTCGGAGTTCGAACAATATAGCAATTTGCGCTATGAAGTTCAGATCGACTTTTGGAGGCTGTAGATGGAATCACGTAAGAGAGTGGGTTCCTGCCTGGGAATTCTTACCGCGCTAATCGTTTGCCTCTGCTCCCATTCGTTAATGGGGCAGGCGGTCAACGGCACTCTGCTGGGAACCATCACCGATGCGTCCGGGGCGACCGTCACGGGTGCGAAAGTGTCCGCAACAGCATCCGAAACCGGAGCTGTCCACGAAACAGTATCCAACGAAAGCGGCAATTACTCGTTCCCTGACCTCCGTCCGGGAACCTATGCGATCAGTGCCGAAGCAAGCGGATTCAAACGCGTATCTCAGCAAAACATCGGGCTGCTGAGCAACTCATCAGTCCGTGTTGATCTAACGCTCACGCCAGGAAATGTGTCAGAGACCGTGACTGTGACCACCGCGCCGCCCTTGCTGCAGACCGACCGCGCCGACATCGGTACCAAGATCGACTCGACAGACGTGATGCAATTGCCCCTCACTACTGGGCGCAACTTCCAATCTCTTCTCAACCTGGTCCCCGGCACCAGCCCCGCAACCTTTCAGCACTCGCAGTTCTTCAATGCGCAGAATTCTTTGCAGACCCAGGCAAACGGCATGCCGCGTGTCAGTAATCTTTATCAGATCGAGGGTATCGACGATGACGAGCGCACCGGCCTGCTACAGATTCTGATTCCTCCAGCCGAAGCCATCCAGACCGTTGATGTCTCGACGAATAACTATGAGCCGGAACTTGGCCGCTCGGTCGGCGCCATCACAAATGTGACGCTCAAGTCCGGCACCAATGCCTTTCATGGTTCGGCATTTGAATATATCCAGAACAACGCTGTCAACGCTCGCTCCTATTTCAGTGGCCCGCTTGGCCACCTGTCATACAACTACTTTGGCGGCAGCATTGGCGGTCCAATCATCAAGAACCGGTTGTTTTTCTTCGGCGACTACCTCCGCACGACCGACAGTGAAAGGGTCAGCAGCACGTTTACCGTCCCTGATGCTCGCTGGTATACCAACGCCGGAGCCACCCCGGGCTGCACCGATCCAACCGGTTGCGTCGATTTGAGCGGCGCGCTCGTGGGCACGACCGGACAAATCTATGACCCGAACACGGGCGACGGCACAGCCGCGCATCCGCGCACTCCGTTCACAAACAATCAGATTCCCATCAGCCGGATCAACCCTGTTTCGCTGAACATGCTCCAGAAGCTCAACGCGGCTTTTCCAACGTATGGAAAGCTGGACTCGACCAAGCCGCTATCGAATCCGACAAACAACTACACCACCAATCTTCCATTCACCAAGGATGCGCATAGCTTCGACGTCAAAATGGATTGGACCATCACAGAAAAAGACCATCTGAATGGCCGCTACAGTTGGCAGCAATCCAATACCTACCAGGCGTCGGCCTTCGGCGACTACCTCGGCGGTCCGCAGGGCGGCGGCTTCGAGGCCAAGGGTACTCAGACGGCCTACAGCACCGGCGGCATCTACAATCATGTTTTCTCGCCCAGGCTGTTAACCGAGGTTCGCGTCGGCGTAGCCCACCTCCGCAACCAGGCAAATCCAAATGACTACGGCACGGACGATGCGACAACCATCGGTGTGCCCGGAGTCAATATTCCCGACCAGCCTTTTACCTCCGGACAGGTCGGCATCACCATCAACGGTGGCTTTTCTAACCCGCTCATTGGGTATTCAGCCTCCGTGCCGTGGATCCGCGCAGAATCAAACATAGATGCAGTGAACACCTGGACGAGGGTCACTGGCAACCACACCATCAAGTGGGGTGTCGACATTCGCCGGATCCGCGACGATCTCTTGCAGGATCAGACCTTCAGCCCCCGCGGCGCATTCACCTTCAATGACCTGCAGACCTCCACGACGGGCGCGAAGACAAATATCGCGAACTTCATGGGCAGCTTCCTCCTCGACCAACCCAGCCAGACGGGCCGCGATCTGAACACGTTTTTCCCGGCCTACCGGCAGTGGTGGTTCTTCGCCTTTGTAGGAGACAAATGGCAGGCGACACCCAAGCTGACCGTTGACTATGGCCTTCGCTGGGACTTCTATCCGCCGGCAACGCCCAAAGTCGATGGCGGGTTTTCAAACTATAACCCGACAAACAACACTCTCGAACTCGCCGGGATCGGCGACAACCCTTCAAATCTGGGAATGGAGACCCAGTACAAGTACTTCGCTCCGCGTACTGGACTCTCCTACCGCGCGTCTGAGGACACGGTGATCCGCGCGGGCTTTGGCATGAGCTATATCCCATTCACGGATAACACGTATGCGTACAACTACCCCATCCGCGCCAACAACAGCTATCAACCGGCGGGCTCGACCTTCACTCCCGCAGTCCTCTCCGATGGCGTGACCGTTGCGACCTTCCAGGCTGGTTTCCCGGCGCCAGTTCCGGTAACGATTCCCGACAACGGAATCATCCATGCCAACACGCCGGCACTGATCAGCCAGGTCTATACCTACATTCCAAAGAATTTCAGGAATTCCTACGCGGAAGCCTGGAACCTGGCCCTTCAGCAGGCCTTCGGCGCCAACTACACTTTGCAAATTGCATACGTCGGCAATCATGGCTCGCGCATGAATCTGTCACAGAACATTAACCTGCCAAGCGTATATGGCGGCGGCAATGCTTCACTGCCGGAAAACTCCACCGCATTCACGGGTGGCGCCACGGGCCGTACCGCAGCCACAAACCAGTACTTCCTTGGGGCCTCCTCGAACTACAACGCCCTGCAGGTCCAATTTACAAAGCGCTACTCCGCCGGGCTCTCGTTCACCTCCGCGTTTACTTGGGGTAAAGCGCTCAATTACGCCACCGGGGGAGATGACAACGGCAGCATGGTCTTCTTCATCAACCAACGCAAGAACTATGCTCCCGCCGACTTTGACCGTGCAAAGAACTTCGAGCAGAGCTTCGTCTACGAGCTGCCGGCCGGCCGCGGTCACACATACTTCAACTCCGGCATTGGCGATGCAGTGTTTGGTGGCTGGAGACTCTCCGGGACAATCTCCTTGCTTTCCGGTTTGCCGTTCAGCGTGTATGCAAATCAAGGCGCGCTCAACACACCAGGAACCGCGCTGCTGGCAAACATCACGGGCGGCCCCAAAGTGACCCACCAGATCGGATCCGGCAAACAGTGGCTGGATAAATCCAATTTTTCCCAACCGACGGGCTGCACCGGTCAGACACCTTGCAACAACCCCGGCCTCGGCAACACCGGAAGAAACCAGTTCCGGGGTCCCGGTTATTGGCAGAACAACTTCTCGCTCGCTAAGAAATTCACCTTGTATCACGAATTTGCAAGTGAAATTCGCATCGATGCGGTGCAGTTGACGAATACGCCTCAGTTCGGTCTTCCCAATTCTGGCAGCGGAACAATCTTTACAGCCGCGAACTTCGGTCAGATCACGAGCACCTTGGGAAGCGGCCAGGGTAGCGTAAACGGCATTGGAGGAGGACGGAGTCTGCAAGGATCTTTCAGGTTCAGCTTCTAAAAGCCGATTTGCAGATGCAATTGAAACGGCCGGTAATCGCGCAACGGTTATCGGCCGTACAAGCTGGCAGCAGCAAGTTGCCAAAGAAGATCCCGCACGCACAATGGAGCATATGAATCACTATTCAAGACGAGAATTCGTCATAAAAGCCGGAGCCGCAACCGCAGTCTGGTCTGTATTGCCGACCGTCAGTTTGGCCCAATCGCTGGGAGGCCCATTCCGGGTGGCAGTTATCAACGACGAGATTTCGCCCGACTTCGATCACGCCTGCTACGTCGCTTCACACGATTTCGGGATGAGCTGGATTGAAATTCGATCCATGTGGGGAAAGAACGTCATCGATCTTGATCAGGCCCAGATTGGCGAGGCCAAAAAGATTCTCAGCAAGTACAAGCTTCAGGTAACAGACATTGCCAGCCCGCTCTTTAAAACGGATTGGCCCGGAGCACCAAGATCACCCTTCGGTTCCAAAGAGGACTTGCATGGCGCGCCCGAGGCTACATTCAAAAAGCAGGACGGAATTCTGGAGCGCTCGATCTCTTTGGCCAAGGAGTTTGACACCAATAAGGTTCGCTGTTTCGATTTCTGGCGGTTGGAAGATGTTGCGCCTTATCGAAGCGCAATTGACGATAAGCTCAGGTCGGCTGCGGAAACGTGCGGTAAACAGGGCATCCTGTTGGTGCTCGAGAATGAGTTCGCCTGCAATACTGCGACGGGCCGTGAATCAGCACGAACCATGAATGCGGTGCAGACCCCGCACCTGGCTCTGAACTGGGATCCAGGGAATGCCGTGATGCGGGGCGAACTTGACGCTTTCCCGGTTGCGTGGAACTTGATTCCCAAAGATCGAATCCACCACTGTCACTGCAAGAACGCGATCAAGGGCGCCGGGGACAAGATCGAATGGTCGCCGGTCGACAAGGGATACATCGATTGGGCAGCGCAATTTCGCGCGCTTAAACAGATGGGCTATCACGATGCAGTGAGCCTTGAAACTCACTGGCACGGCGGCGGGACACCGGAAGAGTCAACCCGAATTAGTTGGGCCGGAATGAAGCAAGCCCTGGAAGCCGCCAATGCGGTTTAAGACGAATACCAATTCGATCAAATTGAGATCGATGCCTGCATCAGGAGAGAAGGAGAAGCGATGCTCACTCGACGGGAATTCTTAGACACGCTTGCTGTAGGCGGCGTCGGCCTGGCAATCAATTCGACTGCCAAAAGCTACGGTCAGATTTTGGGAGCGAATGATCGATTGAACTTCGCGATTATTGGTCTGCATTCGCGCGCCTATGCTCATCTTTCCGCCTTGAAGGCCAATAAGGACACAGCTCGCGTCGCGTATGTATGCGATGTCGACATGAACACGATGAAGAAGTTTGCCGCCGACACCGAGCGCGAACTTGGTTATGCACCAGCGACAGATCAGGATTTCCGGCACATTCTTCAGAAGAAAGACGTCGACGCCATCACCATCGCGACTCCAGACCATTGGCACGCTCCCATGTCGATTCTCGGGCTTCAGGCGGGGAAGAACGTCTATGTCGAAAAGCCCTGCAGCCACAACCCTGCCGAAGGAGTATTGCTCGTACAGGCGCAGCAGAAGTACGGAAAGCTCGTCCAGATGGGCACCCAGCAACGCTCATCCCCGCACACCATCGAGATCGTCGACAAGATTCATAATGGCCTGATAGGCAGGGCTTACTATGCAAAAGCCTGGTATAGCAACATTCGCAAATCGATCGGCGTAGGCAAAGAAGCGCCCGTGCCCGCACAACTAGATTGGGATTTGTGGCAAGGTCCCGCCCCGCGCATGGCGTACAAAGACAACGTGCAGCCATACAACTGGCACTGGTTCAAAATCTGGGGCACCGGCGAAACCCTGAACAACGGCACGCACGAAATCGACGTCTGCCGCTGGGCCCTGGGCGTTGATTATCCTCGCGCCATTTCATCGTCGGGGGGCAGATATCACTACACCGACGATTGGCAGTTCTATGACACGCTTGTGACCAATTTCAACTACGCGGACAAGATGATGTCGTGGGAGTGCAAGTGCTGCGACGGAATGAAGTACTACGGACGCGACCGCGGATCGATCATCGTTGGAACGAATGGCTCGGTGCTTGTCGACCGCGACGGCTATGAGATCTACGACCTCAAGGGAAACAAGATAAACGAATTCAAGGCCGGCAGCGCAACCTCGTCGAGTGATTTAACTGGCCGCGATTCCATGACCGACCTTCATTTTGCCAACTTCATTGCCGGCATTCGCAAAGGCGAGAAACTGAACGCCCCGGTATCCGTTGGGAATGTCGCCGTCACCATGCTTCAGCTTTCCAATGTCTCCTGGGAAGTCGGTCGCGAATTGCGACTGGACACGAGTTCCGGCAAGCCGCAAAACGATCCCGATGCAATGAAGATGTGGGGACGGCAATATGAGAAGGGTTGGGCCCCCACTATTTAGCCCGGATACTCGGGATACGTTGTAGAAACAAGCTTGTTTGTTTTGCTCTCGTGCCGGCTTTGCATTTTTTGCTTGAAATGGAGAATAGAGACCGGGATGCCAACGTCACGGTTCATGCTCAACGGGAACCTCAGCGCCTCGAATAGAATTGCCAGACAAATCAACCGGAATCTCATCTTCAACCAGATTCGCGCCAAGCAGCCGATCTCGCGAGCTGAACTGGCGCGCACATCGGGCCTTCAAAGAAGTACAGTCTCCCTTATCGTTGAGGAGCTGCTTGAAGACAGGTGGGTTGTCGAGGGATTGACCGGGGAGATTCCTCGCGGAAGAAAGCCAACGTTCCTCAACGTCAACGGCCAGCGCGGGGTTCTCGCGCTCGATATACATCCGGCCCACGCAACGTTGGCTGTGACCGATCTTGTTGGCAGGGTCATTTCCGTTGACTCTGTCGAGCTTCCAGAAAACCCAAAAGACGTTATCGGAGCAATTCTGGCCGCTGTAAACAAAATGCTTCGAGGCCATCTGAACCGCACATTCGAGGGCATTGGTATCAATCTTCCGGGTCGCTTTGATCCGAGCCTTGAAAAATCCATCTTTGCGCCAAATGTGGCCTGGCCGATTGGACAGCTGAAGTCGCGTGTCGAACGGGCTACCGGCCTTCCGGTTGTCGTCGATAACGTTGCCAATGCCTGCACTTTGTCTGAAGTGTGGTTCGGATATAGCGACAGGATGCATGACCTGGTGGTCGTAAACGTCTCAGAGGGAATTGGCACCGGAATCTTTGCGAATGGCCATCTTCTGCGCGGAGAAGCCGGCGTAGCCGGCGAGTTTGGGCATATTCAGCTTGATCCGAATGGACTGCGTTGCGGATGTGGCGGAAAAGGCTGCTGGGAAACGATTGCGTCCAATCGGGCTGGACTCCGTTACTACACCGAAATCGCAAAGAAGTCCGTTTCTTCCTTTGATGCGCTGATCCAACTGGCGAAAGCGGATGACGTCGCAGCAAGGCAGGCGTTGACGATGATGTGCAAAGCCCTGGGCCGAGGAATGCACATCATTTCGCTGGCCCTGGCGCCCGGAGAAATCGTTGTTGTCGGCGACATCACAAACGTGTGGGATTTGGCGGGCGCAGAGATTGAAGCCGAGATGCGCCGCTTCGCACTCGTCCGGCCGCCCAGCATTCGTCCCGCACGAGGTGGAAACACAGCGCGGCTTCGCAGCGCGGTTGCCTTGATCATGAATTCCAAGACTGTCTAGCGAGGACGGCTCACATTCGCGTAGGAGTCATTATCGTGATTTACACGAAAAGCCCCCTTTCGATGCTGCGACCTACTTATAGTCGCGGGCGCTCGCAGAACGACTAAGGCTTCTGAGTCCCGGCTGCCTGCACCAGCACCTCAACCGGCGCCACTATCATGTTGCGCAGTACGGCTTGCGGCTTTTCCGCGGCTTTCAGCACCTGCGTATCATTCTGCGTCGTTGCAGCATCCGGCGCGCGATGATTCTGGAGATCGTCTAGCGCTCGCAACCCAATCGTTGCTACCTGCGACACGGACTGCGACAGAGGAACAAGTTCAGCCGTGATGTCAGACATCTTCAGCGAAGGCTCCAATTTCGCATCGTTATCTCGCCACACAGTCAGCGATTCCTTTGCCTTTTGGAATTGCTCCGGCGAAGCATTGCCTGCAACGATCGCGTTCACCAGGTTATTGAACTTGCGCGCGGTCTCGCTTTCCGGCGGAACGGCATCCACCAGGTGGTTTAGCGGCGTGTGCCAGTCGTATTCCTTCAAAGACCCGCGCTGATATCCCAATGGCGGTTGCACCACTCCTCCGAGCACCGCGAGATATTTTGGATCAGCCTGACCACTCATGCGCTGCAGCATAGGCCGGGTAAACGACTGGTGCTTCAGTCCGTATGCCTCCAGCTTGTTCGAAACAGCTGCCATCCGCATATACAGCGAATTTACGTCGCGCACATCTTGAGGTGACCACAGCCGTTCAGCAATTGCGGCAGTCCGCGGCCAGACACGGCTATCGATGATCTCGGGCGTCGTGAATTCGCTCCACATCGCTGCTTCGCCGCCCAACACACGTTTTTTCTCTTCCGGTGTCAGGCTCGCACCATCTCCCGCCAACGGGTCTGCAAGATAATGCTCGGCTGCCGACTGGTTCAGGTCGACATAGTAGCCCGTCGACAGCAAGCCGCGATTCCCTTGCCGAGCCGCGGCGGCCAGGGACTTGGGCCCTCGCCATGACTGGATGACCACATCCTTTGGAGTCTCAGGTCCCAGCACCTCATCCCAGCCCTCCATGATCCTGTGGTGCGCCGTTACCAGCTTCTGCACGCGTGTTGTGAAGTACGACTGCAGCGCCGCATTGTCTTTCAGGCCATGCTCGCGCATATAAGTTTTGATTCGCGGGTTCGCATCCCACTCCTTGCCGTTGCACTCGTCGCCGCCAACGTGGAAGTAGGCATCCGGAAAGATTGTCGTCATCTCGCCGATAAATCTGCCAATGAATTCAAAGGTGCTCTCCTGCGTTGGATCCATTGCCGGGTCAAATACGCCCCAGTGCGTCTCGATCTTGTAGGGCCCTTTTCCGCTTGCCAGATCGGGATAACCTGCAAACCACGCGGTCGTGTGGCACGGCATGTCGAATTCGGGAACCACACGGATTCCGCGATCCCGCGCATACTCCACAACCTCTCGCATTTCGGCTTGCGTATAGAAAAGGCCGTTCGAACCCTTGCCGGTCAGCAGGGGATAGATTTTGCTTTCGGCGCGAAAACCCTGATCGTCCGAGAGATGCCAGTGAAAGACGTTCAGCTTCACTGCCTCCATCCCGTCGAGATTGCGCTCGATCACATCCAGCGGCTGGAAGTGCCTGCCTGCGTCAATCATCAATCCGCGCCACGGAAAGCGCGGCTCATCGTCGATAGTCACCGCCGGCGCGCTGAATCCCTCCGGAGTGATCGACACGAGTTGCAAAAAAGTCTGCAGCCCGTGCATTGCACCAAGCGGATTCGGTGCTGTAAGCAGAGCGTGCGTTGATGTGATCTCCAGGTGGTACGATTCATTCTCACCCAGGCTCTGCAAAGCATCACTTGCGCCTGTGGTCTTCACCACAAGCGTCGGTTCGCCGCTCGTCGACTCATCGTGGTAGGGGATTCCAGCTTGGCGCGACAGAGTGCTTAGAAATCGCTTGCGAGCTGACTCAAACCGGGCGTCTTTATAGCCTTCGAGAGTGATGGAGAAGCCGCCATCAATCTTTAGTTGGCCCTCTCCCTGCACGACATGAAGTGGCAGAGGCATCAGTGGCAGCGATGTCGCGTTCTGCGAGTAAGCCTCCGGATTTCCCCCGAATGCCTGTAAGAAAACGCCGAGAATAAGAGCCGTGCAAATCCTCACAAATTACCCCCCGGTAACGCCTCGAAACCGCAAAGCGGATAAACAAGGTGTCCAGATCATCTGGATGAACATTTAGCTATCGATTGATCATTATAGGCATGCAGAGGGGGTTGCCTTCATCGGTCTCGTTTCCTCCGCACCAGCAGTAAGCATTTGGGAGAGCAAGCCGTCCAACTGCGCAAGCGACCCTGGGGGTCGGTTTGCCTGACAGCCTCAGTCACACCATGTGCAAACGCAGCAGCCGTGCCGAAGACCATCTTAAGTGGGGTTCCAAATTTGCTGCGAACAGATGATCGCGTAAAGCTTGACGCCTCTCATCGCTATTCAAGCACCA
Source organism: uncultured Acidobacteriaceae bacterium (assembly GCA_963738035.1). Taxonomy (GTDB): domain Bacteria; phylum Acidobacteriota; class Terriglobia; order Terriglobales; family Acidobacteriaceae; genus Telmatobacter. The sequence goes on along the minus strand of CAVTVB010000008.1, from coordinate 827,757 downwards.
GATCTGCTGGTTCTACGGGCGGAGCCAACAGCGCCTGCGGCAAACTCGCTTCCGAACTCACTACGCCCTATGTTAATTCTGGTAGTTGCGTAATCGACATGTGGACGTGGCACCCCTTTTCGTCCCCTTCAAGGACTTCTCATTCGGAGAGCAAGTAAACATTTGCTATCAACCCGGGAGGAAGACCGAACTCCCCGGTTTTCATTTCTGGAGATAAATTGCAGATAGGCCGATTGCTTCGACTTGGTGAACTGTTCTTACTGCTCTGCACCTGCCTCATCTCACGGAGTCAGTCAGCTCCAACCGATCTCGTGCTCCACGGTGAAGTAACAGGATCGCAAAACAAGACCTATTTTGAGATACCTTTCGATGTTCCCACCGGAGTGCATCGGCTGAGTGTGGATTTCACCCACACGGGCAGAGATAAACGCACCACGCTCGACCTTGGTATCGCCGATCCGGTCCGGTTTCGCGGAAACAGCGGCGGAAACAAGAGTCACTTCACAATCGGCGAGTCCGACGCCACGCCGTCGTATCTGCCGGGACCTATTCCACCCGGTCGCTGGAGATTGCTTATCTCGGTACCCAATATCAGGCCAGCCGAGCACGCCGATTATCGCGCCGAAATCCATTTCAACTCCAGGATTGAAGACCAGGGCTTTACCCTGACCCCGCTCGCCAATGGCACCCGCTGGTATCGCGGAGACCTGCACATGCACACGGCGCATAGCGACGGCAGCTGTGCTAGCCAGGCAGGCAAGTCAATACCATGTCCCGTCTTCCTTACCGCGCAGGCGGCTGTCGCGCGTGGGTTAGACTTCATCGCCATCTCGGATCACAATGCAACGTCGCAATACGAGGCGATGCGAGAGTTGCAGCCCTATTTCGATCGCCTGCTGTTGATTCCCGGCCGCGAGATCACTACCTTCTGGGGCCACTTCAACATCTTCGGCATCACACAGTTCGTCGATTATCGCGCCGTTCCCGGCAGCCACGACGTCAACGCCATTCTGCGCGACGTTCGCGCCAAAGGCGGTATCGCCTCAATCAATCATGCCTATTCACCTGACGGGGAAATCTGCATGGGATGTGGCTGGAAGCCGCCTTACCCCGTGGATATGAGGCTGTTCACTGGAATTGAAGTGATCAATGGCGGGAAAATCATAAGCACTGGTTTCTGGGATCATCAACTCGCTGGCAGCCTGCGCTTAACCGCAATCGGCGGCAGTGACAACCACAACGGGCCGATGGAAGCGTCGCGGCCCAACGCCATCGGCTCTCCAACAACCGTTGTGGAAGCTAAAGATCTTTCTGTTGCCGCCATCCTCGAGGGCATTCGAGAGGGCAGGGTATTTGTCGATTTGATTGGTTCGCGAGACAAGATCATCGATATCGAAGCGCATGATTCCTCTCTCCCGCAACAGGAAGGCACTCGCATGGGCGGAGTGCTGCATGCTCCGGTTGGCCACTCTATCGCCTTTCTCGTTCGTGTAACCGCATGCCCGCGCTCCACGATCCATTTGTTTCTTGACGGTGAGTCCACGCCCGCGCTTGCGCCGCTCTCGACAAGCATCGGCGATGAGAACCTGCCGTTCACATTCATCAGCGACGGTCGTGCGCATTGGCTCCGCGCCGAAGTGCGAGACTCAAATGGCAGTTTGACCCTTGTCTCGAATCCTGTGTACATCAATTTCCCGGTCACTGAGAACACACAATGAAAAGCTTCTTCCCAACTTTCCGTTTTCTTTTGGTCAACACCTTGCTCGTGTCATTGGCGCTCATAGTGCAGGCCCAGAGCGTGCCCGCGCCCGGTGCGCGTACGTTGATGGATGCCCACAACTGCTACCCCTACTCCGAGTGGTGGGCCGACCGGATCGACCGGGCGCTCTCCGCCGGCACGCCGCTCGCGATCGAACAGGACCTCGGCTGGTATACCGATGCCCACACTGGCAAGAGCTGGTCCGTTGTGACACACGGCGACCCCCTAAGCGGCCACGAGCCCACGATGGAACAGTACTTTTTTGAGCGCGTGCGCCCCATTGTGGAGAAGGCGCTGAAGGAAGGCAACCATGGCGATTGGCCGCTTATTACGCTCAATCTAGATTTCAAAGACTATAAGCCGGAACACCTGGCCGCCGTCCTCTCGCTCTTGCGCAAGTACGAACCCTGGATCACCTCCTCCGTGAAAGGCGAGCACATAGAAGATGCGCAGCAGCTTTCCCTCAAACCCATCCTCGTTCTAACCGGAGAGGCTGATGCGCAGCAGGCCATTTTCTACGATCAGCTCAGCACCGGCGATCGAGTCCTGGTCTTTGGCGCCATTCACAGCGAAGGCAAAAATCCCCAGGCCACGCCCGAAATCCTCGATTCAGAGAAAGCCAGCAACTACCGTCGCTGGTGGAACAATCCATGGCGCGTCGTGGAAGCCGCCGGCCAACAGCATGCAGGCGAGTGGACGCCTGAGAAGATGAACCGCCTTCGCGCGCTTGTTGAGCGTGCACATGCGAATGGTCTTTGGATCCGCTTCTACACACTCGATGGTTCCGCAGAATCAGAGCTAAGCTGCCACGGCTGGTTTCGGTCATACAATTTCGGTTCGCTCGACGCAGCTCGTAAGCGCTGGCAAGCAGCAATCGCCGCACACGTCGACTACCTTGCGTCGGATCAATATGAACTCGTGACAAGCGAGATCAGAGCAATACATTGATAGGCCTTCGAGAGAAATCTCTTTTCAGCTGCGACTATCATCCAACTCTCTGAGCGACGGTCATTCACAGCTTTAGCATCACATCAAAAATGAAAGCACAAAGTCATAAATTGCAGGTAATCTCTGCACACTCTGCCATCTCCTCGGTTAGACTTGGCTGAGCTACCCCATGCCACTCTCCGCTGGCGATAAGCTCGGCCCCTACGAAATTCTCGCCCCCATCGGTGCCGGCGGGATGGGTGAAGTGTTTCGCGCACGAGATTCGCGCCTCGAACGCGATGTGGCTATCAAGATATCCGCGAGCCAGTTCAGCGCCCGCTTCGAGCAGGAAGCCCGAGCCATTGCAGCGCTAAATCATCCTCACATTTGCCAGATTTACGATATTGGCCCCGATTTTCTGGTACTGGAATACATCGAGGGTGAGCCGATCTCGGGTCCCCTGGAGGTGAAGGAAGCCACAAAACTGGCCCTTCAGATCGCAGGTGCGATTGAGGAAGCGCACAGCAGAGGCATATTGCATCGCGACCTGAAGCCCGCAAATATTCTGGTCAACACGAAGGGCGCGGCCAAGCTCCTGGATTTTGGCCTCGCCAAACGCGTCAAGGACATTGATCCGGACGTTACAAAGACTTTCGCCGGTACCGTGCTTGGGACCGTTGCCTACATGGCTCCCGAGCAGGCTGAAGGGAAGCCCGCTGACGAGCGCTCCGATGTGTTCGGCTTTGGCGCTGTCCTTTACGAGATGCTTGCCGGCAAGCGCGCCTTTCGCGGAGACTCCGTGGCAGCCGTACTCACCGCGATTCTGCGAGACGATCCCCCGCCTCTTCAAGAGCCGTCAGAACTCTTGGGCGTTATCTCAAAGTGCCTGGCAAAAAGACCCGAGGAACGCTTTCAGGCAATGAGCGAAATTCGGGTCGCGTTGGAGCAGATATCAAACCAGCTCGCCGAAAGGCCATCGTCGAATTCCGCGCATCTCTCTGCAACTCCCCTCCGGACCACGGTTGGCCGGGAAGAGCAGCGGGCGCTGCTTTCGCGCGCATATACGCGTGTGAAAGAGGGGCGCGGCCTTATTCTCGCGGTGACAGGTGAAGCCGGGATCGGCAAGACCAGCGTGCTGGAAGATTTTCTCTCCGAACTTCCAATTCGCGGTGAGCGGCCGGTTATCGTTCGTGGCCGCTGCTCGCAGCGATTGGCCGGTGAAGAGCCTTATCTTCCAATTCTTGAGGCGCTGGAAAGCCTGCTGCATCCCCACATAGGACATGGCTTTGCGAGGATCATGAAAGCCACCGCGCCAACCTGGTACGGGCTGGTAGCGCAGGACTCGGCCATCTCCTCATCCACAGGCGAACCGCGCGAGGCTGCCCCCGCAACCTCGCAAGAGCGCATGAAGCGTGAATTCAGTGCACTCTGTCTTGAGCTTTCGCGTGCGCAGCCGTTCGTCCTGTTCATCGACGACTTGCATTGGGCAGACATCTCCACGATCGACATTCTGAATTACGTCGCTGGTCGATTCTCTGAAGTGCGCCTTCTGGTACTCGGAAGCTATCGTCCGTCAGATATGGCCTTGCGAGGGAACCCATTCCTGGGAATCCGAAACGACTTGCAATCACGCGGACTTTTCCAGGAAATCATTCTGCCGTTCCTCTCGACCAAGGATGTGGAACGCTATCTCGAACTGGAGTTTCCACACCACCGGTTCCCCGCTGATTTCGCTTCCGTAATTCACTCCAAGACAGAGGGAAGCCCTCTTTTCATGGCCGACCTGGTGCGCTATCTCCGCGACACTGGCGGAATTGTCGAGGATCAAGGCGCATGGTCCCTTGCTCGCGAACTGCCGGAGGCGCCACGCGATCTCCCAGCCTCGGTCCGGGGAATGATCCAGCGCAAAATTGAGCAGGTCGACGAACGCGATCGCAAATTGCTCCTGGTGGCAAGTATTCAAGGATATGAGTTTGATTCCGCAGTACTCGCCGAAGCCATCGAGATGGATCCCGCCGAAGTCGAAGAGCGTCTCGATGTGCTTGAGAGGGTGCATGTCTTTGTTCGGCGCGGGGAGGAGAGTGAGTTTCCCGATCGCTCGCTGACGTTGAATTACCAATTCGTGCACGTGCTCTATCAGAACGCGTTGATCGATTCATTGCAGCCGACGCGACGTGCAGCACTCAGCGGACGCGTGGCACGCGCACTCGTCGCCCGGCATCGCGACCAGGTCGCCAGCGTGGCTGCGCGAGTGGCGGTTCTGTTTGAAGCAGCGCGCGACTTCTCAGCTTGCGCGCAGTATTTCTATATCGCCGCTGCTCGTTCTGCTGAATTATTCGCCTTTCGCGAAGCACTATCGCTATCCGAACGCGGTCTGAATGCGGTAAGCGCACTGCCGGAGGGGCCGGCACGGAAACAGCAGGAACTCGTACTGCAGATGATGAAGGGGATCGCCCTTCGCTCGACAAGCGGATGGGCGACACAGCAAATTGAAGGCGTCTTTACCAAGGCCCGCCAACTTTGCCAGGAGATGGATGACCCGCCGGAACTTATCCCCGTGCTTTGGGCGACGACTCTATTCCTGCTCATTCGCGGAAACCTGATCGAGTGCCGTGATCGCGGAGACGAATTGATGCGGCAGGCTCAGCGCTCGGGAGTCCAGTCATACATCATGGCTGCCAATCATCTGGCCGGTGTGGTGCGGGAGTTCATCGGCGACATGGTCGAATCGAGCCGCCTGCTCGAACGATGCCGCGAGTTGCACATTCCCTCCGAAGGTCGCATTAACGCCGCAACGTACGGGCAAGATCCGGGCACGCTCGGGCGTGCAATGTCTGCCCGTCCGCTCTGGGCGCTCGGATATCCCGATCGCGCGATAGAACGCGCGATTGAAACGCTCGCCATCGCCCGGTCGCAGAGAATGCCGACGGTGATCGCATTTGCTCTTGTTGTGATTCATGGCATTCATCTGTACCGCGGCGAAGCGGCCGAGGCCCTCGCAGTTGGTGAGGAACTTGCTGCCCTGTGTCGCGAGTATGAATTACCTCAAGAGGCTGCCTGGAGCAAGGGATTCCAGGGATACGCTTTGTATCTTCTCGGCCGGCACAGCGAAGGCATCGATGTTTTGAAGGAAAGCCTGGCTGAACAGAAGGCCATCTCTGCCGGCTTGGTCCGCTCCGCATTCCTTGCTCTCCTCGCAGATGCGCTTCGTCAGTCAAGCCAAATCGAAGAAGGCCTGGAGGCAATCGAAGAGGGATTCGCCCATTCCAAGTTGAATTTTGAAGGCGGTTACATAGCCGAACTCCACAGAGTTCGCGGCGAGCTGCTGCTGATGCGCGGCGACACTGAAGCGGCTGAAGCGAGTTTGCGCGAGGCGCTCGATTACGCATCACGGCAACAGACCAAGTCCTTCGAAATTCGAACGGCAACGGCGTTGGCCAAGCTCTTGCTCGCGCAAGGAAGACGAGACGAGGCGCGCGGAATCCTCACCCCTGTCTACGACTGGTTTACAGAGGGCCACAATACTGCGGATCTGGTGAATGCCCGGACGGTCCTGTCCGAGATCGGATGAACTTGCCTTGGTAAATTTTGATCGGAAGCTTCCCAATGAAGAGCTCGATGCCGCAGACATCGTGCGTGGCATTTTGAAGGTGCAGGCTACATTTGCGTCTGAACAACATCGGCCGCTGGGTAGAGGAACTCACACCAAAGGCATCTGCGCAAAGGCCACATTCGAGGTCTTTGACATCGCTCGCAAAATCGGCGATCCCGCACTGGCCGGCCGTCTGGCCCAGGGACTTTATGCCAGGCCGGGAATTTATCCCGCAACTGTCCGATTTGCAAATGCGGCATCGACCATCACCTCCGATCGCAAGCCTGATCTTCGTGCATTGTCGTTCTCCGTAGACCTCACTCCCGGCGCGTCCACAGGTTCTACCTATCAGGATTATTCGCTGCAGAGTGCTACGACATTCCCCATCAATGATGCGCACACCTTTGCTGTGCTCATGAAGGTTTTAAGCGCCGGCAGCAAAGCGGACAAGCTCAAAGCCATCTGGTCGCTATCGATTCCCGATCTATTCAGGTTCTTCACCGCCGCCGTTCGCGGCGCGATTCAGGAGCACGGCAAAACGCGGGTGTACCAGCAGATGCGCTATTGGAGCACCGTGCCATTCCGCAATGGCCCCTCTGAAGCCGTGAAATACTCGGCGATTCCTTCTGCCGACAATCCTGCTCATGAGTTGGGCGATGGTCCAAATGACTTGCAGGAAGAGCTGATTCGCCACTTAAACCACGACAAGCAGATGAGTTCCTGGGACTTCGGTCTGCAACTGCTCGACGCCGAGCGCATGACCCGATGGGGATTTCGCCGGAGTGCAAGCTTCTGGGTCGAAAACGCAAGCGCCGAATGGAAGGAAAGCCAGGCGCCGTTCTACGTGGTTGGCAGACTTACGCTGCTGCCAAAATCCGCTCTGCAACCTGAGGCTTGCGAGCCGAAATTCATCGACGTCACCGAACACTCCACGGCTGATACGCAGCCTCTTGGCAGTATCAACCGCGCTCGGCTGGCCGCCGAACTCGCCAGCCGCAAAGTACGGCTCGGCGAAGCCTCTGTTGATTCTGTCCTGGAAGCACTGCCCACAGCGCCGCCCGCTCCGCAGCCTCGTTTTCGCACGTTGGCCAAGTTGGCCGCGATGTCCGCGATTGCGATCTTCGCGCTATATTTTGTCGCGGGCTTCGCATACCACCGGCTAGCTGCCCGGAACATTCCGGCGCCCCAGCACATCGACGAATATCGCTACCTCGATCAGGGATGGGGCCTGGATCGCGATTCGATCCATCGCGAGACTTTCTATTACACCCCGCAAGGCACCCAGATGCACGGGATCCGTTATAGCTGGTTCGTCAACCTTGAACAGCCCTTCAGCAGCACGCGCCTCACCGACCCCGACCACATGCGCGCGCTCAACTTCATCGTCGACCCCGTTCCCACTCCTGCAAATCCAGATCTTCTCCCGATCGGCTTCGCGCGGAGGTTCAACGAAAAAATCCACGACAATGTTGTCGATATTACGTGCTCCGCCTGCCACACCGGTCAGCTCAACGTGACGAAAAACGGCAAGACGACAGCCATCCGGATCGACGGGGGCGCAGCTCTGACTGCCTTCACCGACGTAAAGCCCGGCAGCTTCCAGGTGGACCTCATGTTGTCCATCGCGGAAACCCTCATCAATCCCCTCAAGTTCAATCGATTCTCAGCGCGGGTTCTCGGACCGAACACTAACACCCTCAAAAACAAGATTGCGCTTTGGCGCAATATGACCTCAGTCGTGGGACAACTGGCCAAGGTCGTTAGAGGTTCGTCCAATCCGCACCTCTATCCTGTGCAGGAGGGATACGGTCGCACCGACGCGTTAGCGCGCATCGCCAATGTTGTCTTCGGAGATCACATCTCGCAAGCCAACCTTCATACTGGAAACGGTCCAGTCAGTTATCCATATATGTGGAATATCTGGAAATTTGACTGGGAGCAATACGGCGCATCAGTCAGTCAGCCCATGGCGCGCAACGTTGGCGAGGCGCTCGGCGTCGGCGCAGACTTCAGCCTGCTGGATGATTACGATCGTCCGATCCCCTCGAGCGATCGGTATCGCACTTCAGTTTCCTTTGACAACTTGCTCCGCATTGAATCGACCATACAAAGACTTTCTCCGCCAACCTGGCCCGAAGATTTGCTAGGACCAATTAATCATGCTTCCGCTGATCGCGGGAAAGCATTATTTGAACAACATTGCGTGCGCTGCCACGGTCCCAACGTCGCCTCAGATGCGCTAAAGCAGGATGTCTCGCCAGGACGCTTGCCCGACGACCCAATGTGGGTTATCCGCTATAAACCTGTTCAGATCGTGGGTACCGATCCGGCAACAGCCAACAACTTCGTCAACAACACTGTCGATCTCACACGCACCGGCATCACTTTCGACGAGGTCAAGCAGTTGCTCAAGGTCGAATACGAAACTGCGAAGGCAAGAGATGCCGTGCTGATCCCCGCATTGAAGCAGGAAATCGCTCGCAAGAGTGCTGGCGCCGACCCCGCTACGCTCGCCGAATACCAGCAGGAGCTTAAGAACGCCAGCCCGATGACTGACGAATACATCGAACAGCAACTCGATAGCATCGACCTTCGAGCAGTGAATGAAGGCGCTGGTCTCAATATGCTCGGCCTCATTATCCGCAACCGATACTACACCGACAACCACATGTCCAAAGCCCTGCAGAGTTGCTACGCTGGCTTTGATACGCTCGATCTCCCCCAGGTAGTCGACGGTTATAAGCCCCGTCCTCTGGCCGGTGTGTGGTCCACTCCGCCTTTTCTCCACAACGGATCAGTGCCAAGCATCTTCGAACTCTTGTCGCCCGTCAGCGAACGCTCGAAGAGATTTTTTGTCGGACGGCGCGAATTCGACCCCGTAAAAGTTGGCTATGTTACCGAGCCTGCGCAGGGCACAAACGATGGCTTTTGGTTCGATACCACAGTTGATGGCAATCGAAACACAGGTCACGAGTTCACATCCGGCAGTTCTGCAGTCGGTGTCATCGGGCCTGCATTAACGCCCGCAGAGCGAATGGACATCATTGAATACCTGAAGATCAAACAGGACAATCCGCCATCGAAGGATCGCACTCCGATTGACTGTCTCGCCCAGTCGAAATGAACTTCGAGGTTGAACCATGGCCAGAAACATCGTCATCTGCATCGATGGAACAGGGAACGAGTTCGGGGCGAACAACTCGAATGTAATTAAGCTCTATTCCGTGCTGAAACGAGATGACGCGTCCCAGGTTGGCTTCTATCATCCCGGCCTTGGCACAATGGGCGCACCTAACGCATTCACCAAGTTCCAGCAATGGTGGACCAGAACGTGCGGCCTCGCGTTTGGTTATGGCCTCAGCGCTGCCCTCGAAGACTGCTACACATATCTGATGGAGCAGTTCCAAGAGAACGACACAATTTTCATCTTCGGTTTCAGTCGCGGCGCATATTTAGCGCGGGCGCTTGCTGCCATGGTGCACATGTATGGGCTCATGCAAAAGGGAAATGAGCCCTTGATCCGATACGTTCTGAAGATGTTCACGAAGAAGAAGAGAACGGATGCCGACTTCGCCTTGGCTGCCGAATTCAAGGCCACTTTCTCGCGCGAGTGCAAGATGCACTTCGTGGGCGTTTGGGACACGGTGAGCTCTGTCGGTTGGCTGTACGATCCGCTGTCTCTGCCTTTCACCAGAACCAACCCCGACATCGAGATTGGCCGCCAGGCAATCTCGATTGATGAAAGGCGGGCTGCATTTCGGCAAAACCTGTGGGCGCTCGATCCAAAGTATCCCCAGGACATCCAGCAGATATGGTTTGCAGGAGTGCATTCCGATGTCGGTGGAGGATACGCCGAGCCCGAAAGCGGATTGTCAAAGATCACGCTCCAATGGATGCTGGGGGAGGCGGAGGCGAAGGGCCTCGCTGTTGATCAGGTACTAAAGGATCAGGTTCTCGGATTCACCGATCCCAATATGGCCAAACCAGACTGCATGGGTATCCTGCACAAATCCTTGACGGGCTGGTGGTGGATATTGGAGATCTTCCCCCGCCGACACTTCGATACGCGGCTTACGCCTCCTCAATGGAAATGGGAATTGCCGCTGGCATCTCCTCGCTATATAGCGCCAGGCTCTTCAATCCATCCCACAGTCGCGCAACGCATCGCTCAAGATTCAACCTATCGCCCCCCAAACCTGCCTCGATGATCAGAGGTTTCGCAGGAGGCTGAGGAGGTAAAGACCACTCGCAGGGAAGGCAACTGGCGCCATGGCCCTCGTCTGCGCCGGAGTTTTTCTCACTTTGGAATTGAATGATCGGAATTGGCTGCGTGTTATCAGCTTGGAGTTGCGTCCGGATCGATAAAAATTCTTTCCACGCTAGGTTCTTCCCTGCGGATATCTTTCTTGATTCGTTGAACGGCCGATTCGACCTGAAGAATGTCTAGCGTACGGCGGAATCTGATTTCGACTGTAAGCAGCGCCTGTTGCGGACCCATCTGCATGGTAAAAAGATTTCCGACGCGTTCCACCGCAGGGTCATTAACGATGATCTTGCGCATCTTCCGGATGCGCGCGCGGTTAGTGCGCTCTCCAACAAGAAGGGCCCCCGTCTCTCTGCCCAGGAACAATGCAATAGACGCGAGGAGAACTCCGATCAAGATCGATGCAATCGCATCAAAGTGCGAATTATGAGTGGCGCTGCTGAGCAGTATTCCAAGGAATGCGAGAAAGGTTCCCACGAGTCCGGCCGAATCTTCCAGAAACACCGTGAAGATAGTCGGATCCTTGCTTCCGATAATTTCGTCGAAAACCGTCTCGTGCGGATCTTTGCGGCGGCGTAGCTCCTGATAGGAAACACGCCATGAGTAGAACTCGAACACCGCCGCACCCGTCAAAACGAGGTAATTCCAGACGACATGTTCTGGCGCGACAGGGTGCCGAAGCCGCGAAATCCCTTCGTAGATAGTCAGGCCGCCGCCAAACGCAAAAATATATACCGCCACCAGCAGCGAATAGAAATAGAGCACCTTTCCATGTCCAAACGGGTGAAGAGCGTCGGCCGGTCGAGCGCTGCGCCGCATGCCCAGCAGAAGCAGCAATTCGTTTCCAGTATCCGCCGTCGAGTGAATTGCTTCTGCCCACATCGCAGAGCTTTTGGTCAGCAGCGCCGCCACAAACTTCAAGGCGGCAATCGCCAGATTGGCAGCAATCGCAACAAAGACGATCTTGCGGGATTCTCGGGCAGGCATCCTCGGATCCGCTCCTCGCAACTACGATGTATTTTGAGAACCTGACGTTGCGACGATAACCTGCGAATCCAGCGCCGCCGGGGTAGGCCGGTAGTCGAATCGCTTTACATCGAGAACCCGAGTCTCACTCGCCCGGTTCGGCCAGACATTCCGCTCAGAGCGGAAACCCAAACTTCGGCTTCCCGTTTTTGTCTGAAGATACTTTGATTGGGATCTCCGTCCCCCACCCATGCTTGCTGAAGACCGGATCCAGCGGCTTGAGCAAGAGACTCTTCCATTTCGATGCCACCATCTCTGAAACCTCTGCCTTGGTCCGTACTTTACCCACGAACTCGTAACTCCGGCCGTCCATCGGATAGTGGCCAGTGAGGTGCACACTCCCTCCCGGCAGAGCGTAGTCGAGCCGTGAAAACACCAGTTGGCCCTTACCCATTGCGAACTGTCCCGTCATTTTCGAAGTCACATCCGGGGCGCCGGGCCTTAACTCATTTACGTTTCCTTGCGCTCGAAGACTCATCAAATCGACCTTGTCCTCGATCTCCGGGTTCGTGAAATGAATCTGTCGTAGCGTGAACACGCCCTGCATTGTCATCTTCTGGCTTACCCTCTCCTTGCCGGGGGCGATTTGCAGCCTCGCCTGGAGAGTAAGCAGACCGGTCATCGGCGAAGGGTTGGTTTTTACGGCGAGTCCCAGGAAATCCGCGATCTGCCCATCGGGCACATCTGTCTTCACATCAATCCTGTGTCCCTGCCCTTTTATGTTGATCACGGCGCCCTCACACGAGAAGTGCGATGGGCCCAGCTTTGCATCGATCTTTTCCAGATAGGTGTCGCCGCTCGTTCCGTCCACAACAGCCTGGAACTGGGTCGAGAGCGGCATCGGGTGATTCGCCGTGTCCAGAGAGAAATCGGGAATTTCTGTCCTTCCACGCACGGCAATCCTATCCAGTTGGCCGTCAAAGCTGCCCGTTGACCTGAGAACGCCGCCGATCCCTTTGATCGTATTCATATCCGCGTTCTCGAAGATGTATCTACCCGCCACTTTGGAATCACCCGGGCTTTCCGTATCCCACGGGCCGAATGCTCCCGAAGCGTGGATTTCCCCCTTCGGAATCGGATTGGTCAGAACCGCGTCGAACGGCCACCCCGTGTCCGGCCCCAGATCCCTCAAAACCACATGCTTCAGTAAAAAGACGCGTGGGTCCTTGTCCGGTTTGTCTGTGCCGATCACCAGTTGCGAGTCGTCGACGACAATCTCATCCACCCTGATCTTCACCTTGCTTCGCTTGTGTCTGGTTTCTTTGTGCCGCCGGCCTGCCGGAGGTATGTTGATCGCAAGACCGCGAACGTTCACCTGGCCCACGTGGGTCGGCTTAAAGAACAATCCCGGCAGTGACGCTCGAAAATAGAAATCCCCGACGGCGATAAGTGGCGTGTTATCCCCGGCTATCCTCTCATTGTCTTGCGGAAAGATGCGCAGCCCGGTTCCGGTCACTTCGAGTCCACGAGCAATGCTCACCTGCAAGCTGTCCAATTGCACGTCGCTATCAAAGCGGGCACGCAGCGTTTCCACCACGCGTCCTTTCAGAATTGGGCCGGCTCGCGCCAGCACAATCTGAACAACTGACACTGCAATCGCAACCAGCACTAAGGCCGGAATCGCCCAGCGCCAGATTCTTGATGCGGGCCAGGGCGTCCGTGGAGTGGATTGCTGGATTTTGATGAGTATCAGCCCCCATCCGCTGAGATGCGCTCGCGGCAGCCTGCTGTTGTCACTCATTTGAGAACAAACCCGCCGGGACTTCCCATAATCGCGAGATCGGCAATCGAAAGATTGCCTACGATCGCAACAAAAATGATCTTGCGCGACTCTTCTGCAGCCGTCCTCGGTCGCTCCTCACACGAGATATTTCGAAAAGTGACGCTGTGGCGATGCCTCCGTTCTTTATCCTGACCGTGGCGTAAGGCCACCCCAGGTTTCACCCCCGGGCAGATTTGGCAAATCTGAATGTCGGAATCAGCAATGGAGGAGCTTTAGAATGGGACACATTATGAACTTCCCGTTAGTGGTTTGTATCTGCGCCTTGCTTTGCATGTGGGGTTCGGCAGAACTTGGCTTCTCCCTGCAAAAGAGACACAAGATCGACGAAGAGGATCGGGGCGATTTCGGATTAATCGTCGGTGCGACATTAACCCTTCTCGGACTTCTGATCGGCTTCACATTCTCGATGGCCATCAACCGCTACGATCAACGCAAGAACTACGAGGAAGAAGAGGCCAATGCGATAGGAACGGAATATGTTCGCGTCGACTTCTTGACGGAGCCTGCTCGTACCAGGGTCAAAGGCCTGCTCGTGGAATATCTCGACCTGCGAATCAAAAGGTACGATCTGCATGCTGTGAACGACGCGTCTGGAATTGCTTCTAAGACCGCGCAGGTTCAGGACGATATGTGGAATGAGGTACAAAAAGTCGCGGCGACAAATCCGAACCCCGTTATGGCAACAGTCGTCGTCGGAATGAACGACGTCCTGAATCGTCAGGGCTATACCCAGGCCGCCCGATTGAACCGCATTCCGGTCGCGGCATGGATCTTGATGACTGCAATCGCATTTTTCAGCAACTTCCTTATAGGGTTCGGCTCATTGAAATCGCATCGCTTGATGTTCCTGATCGTTCCTCTTGCTGTCTCTATATCTTTCTTTCTCATTGCTGACATCGATAGCCCGCAAGGCGGATTGATTCGTGTGCGTCCGCAAAATATGGATATTCTGGCGGACTCGTTACGGCCAAAATAGCCCGAGCTCGTCGCAACTATGGCATGTGGAACGGATCAGAGTAAACTGCGGCGTGCGCGAAGAATTGCCAACGGAAGAAATCAATCGAATCGAACAAAGATTGGTCGGGGAGAGAGGATTTGAACCTCCGACCCCCTGGTCCCGAACCAGGTGCTCTACCAGGCTGAGCCACTCCCCGAACTTGGTTTGCGGATGCGTATCATCGGGCGCGGCCTGGTGCGTTTCCCCGCTTGATGCGCTTCGCTAAGTGTAGCAGAATCCTCGGGGCGTTGCCTTTGCCGGGTCGCTGTTGGAGGTCAAAAGGGTTCGCACACATTTGACCCCTCGGGGGGGGCGCCAGACTGTGACCGCGAAGTTGATTGTGCACGCAAGAAGCAAGCCCGCCAAGCTCATCGCCAGGCGGGCGTTGTTCGAAAAGACGATTGGAGAATCTACTGTTTCTCTGGAGTGGCAGGAGGAGCCGGAGGGATCGCGCCGGGAAAGATTCCTTCGAGAGGCGCACGGCGCTTCTCTTCACCCGCCGGATCGGGCAGTGGCTTGCGGGGAATCATCTGGTCGCGCTGAGCTGCGTTATAGATGAAAATCGCTTCGACGGTTGCGATTTCTTTCAGGTCCGCCGGCTGCAGCCGCTCCACAACATCCTGGTTCGAGTGATGTGTGCGGCTTTCGTAATCGAGATCATCCTGAATGAACTGGAAACCCGGAATTCCAACCGCATCGAAACTCAGGTGATCGGTTCCACCCGTGTTTCGCATCGTGATTGTCGTAACGCCGAGATCTTTAAGCGGCGCCATCCACTGCGCAAAAATCGGAGAGACCGCTGCGTTGCCCTGCAGGTAAATTCCGCGAATCTTTCCCGAGCCGTTATCGACGTTGAAGTAGGCTGAGATGAGTTTTTGCTCTGGCTTGACCTCAAGCGGACCCGTTGCGCGACGCAGGAATTCAGGAAGCGCCATCTGATCGGGCGCCGTTGAAAGCGCGGCCGAGCCAAAGTGCTGCTTGCAGTATCCCTTTGATCCAAGAAGACCCTGCTCTTCGCCCGTCCAGAGCGCGATACGGATTGTGCGGCGGGGCTTTACGCCGAGCGCCTTCAGGATACGAACGGCCTCCATCGCGACAATCGTTCCAGCTCCGTTATCGGTTGCGCCCGTTCCTGCGATCCAGCTATCCAGGTGACCGCCAACCATAACGACCTGATCCTTCAACTTTGGATCGGTGCCGGGAATCTCTGCAACCGTGTCGTAAGCATGTTCATGTTCGCCCGTGAATTTGGTATCGATGTTGATCTCGACGGTCACGGGCACGTGGGCCTGCGTGAGCCGATAGAGACGGCCATAGCTCTCAATCGTGGCAACGGCCACGGGTGTCTTGACGCGCTTTTCGGCCAGGTAAGGTGTACGGCCAAGCGTCGCTCCGTTGTCATCGAAGAGTGTGCCGCCGCTGCCACCGCCGTTCTTGCCATCGCGGCTGGGTTCAATCACCGCCGCCACTTTCTCATCAGCGAAGAACTGCGCAACCTTGTCGATCATGCGCATGCGCTCAGTAAACGTGCGGATGCGGGCCTGCAACTCCGGTGGAATGCCGCCCGCGCTGCTCACGGGAAACGCAGCGATATCTTCGAGCTCCTTCTCCGTGTAGCGCTCAAACAGAGCCTTATCGACAGGCGGGACGTCGCGCATTGCGCCGTACAAGACAATCTTCCCGGCCAGCTTTCCCTTGTACTGATCGAAGTCCTTATCGCTTTGGATATTGACGAAGGTCACCTCGGCCGTGACCGGCCCAGGCGTGGCAGGGGACCACGGCGTCGACTGCAGAATCAACACGGCAGTATCGGGCGTAACCATGCGGGCCCACGTATTGATTTGCTGCCAGCCAAGGCCGAACTCACCCCAATCTTCGAGATGCGCATTTTCCAGACCGATCTTGGTCAGAGTATCGCGCGTCCACTCGTTCGCCTTCTTCGCGTTGGGAGACGCAGTCAACCGCGGGCCGATGCCATCCATCAGCGCTGAGCCAAACTCCATTACGTGCGAGTGGTTGAGGCCCTCATCGCGAATCCGCTGATACATTGCGATGTCGATGGATTCGGTGGCGGGCTGGACTTCAGTGTAGGGATCAACGGCTGCTGGTGGCGGGGTCGGTTTTGCTTTGTCGGCTGCATACAATACGGTGGCAAAGGCCACCAGTGCCGCCGGGGAAAGGCGGACAAATGAAATGCGCATTCTGTCGGGCTCCGATGGGATGGGTTGTGATGCCTGTGTTGAAATTCTATGGCATCACCCACATCCATTGCCCGCAAATAATCTCGTCGCCCATCCGACGCTTCAGCCGTCCCAGGCAGACTAGTCTGACTTGTGGCCATCCACGGCGGCAGGAAGATCGAGCGCGATAAGAGCAAATCGAGTCTTGCCGTTCAAGGGATCTTCGAAGCCCAGAATATGCTGATGGCGCTTGGAGCCTGCCTTGAGCTGGAATCCTCCGTGGGCGCCAAAATCCTTCTCATCGATCTTCACGTTGCCGTGGCCGCTACTGTCTGAGCAGGTGAGGCCCTCTGATGTTGAGGTCGGTGTGCCGACGGGCGAATTCCCCTGGCATATGATGACGTCCCCGTAGCGACCAAGCGCCTTCTTGTAGAAAGCTGTCACCTTGTCTTGAGAGTCAATCGTAGAGTAATTTACCGCACGCACGCGCAAAGTCCACTCGCCAAAGCCCATGTTCACATCGGCGGACTTGTCATGCTCCTTATCCCTCACAATTTCAGCGCCCGGATAGACAGGCAACCCCAGGTCAGCGGCTGAAATCTGGTCCGTATTGACGTGGACTCCACCAAATGGTGTATCGACCTGGACATTCTTTTCCTTGCCGTCCGCATCCTTATCTACATGGACCCTGCATCCCGATATGCCTGTAGCCAAAGCGGTTCCCAACAAAACGCAGATTGCCGTCCGATTCATCGATTTACCCTCACAAACCGTAATACGGTACCAGGTGCCTGTTGGTTCAATGTGACCACGCCACCACTCTTTGTACTACTTTCTTCCGGGACTGGGGTTAGCATTCTCAATAGTTTGAACCTAGAAGACCGGTTCGTGGCCCGACCAAGGCGAAACCGGCGGTACGAAAAAGAAAGGAAATATATATGTTTGCTCTCAACTCTCACAAAAAGTTCGCGATTATCGTCTTCTGCACAGCTGCGCTGGCCATAGCAGCTTCGGCGCTCGCCCAGGACGACGATCCTCCTTCCGAAGCCGGCCGAATTTCCTATATCTCCGGTAATGTCTCAGTGCAGGCAGTCACCTCAGAGGAATGGGGCCAGGCATATCCCAACCTCCCCGTAGGTCCAGGCGACCGCATCTTTACTGACTCCGACGGGCGCGCCGAGATCCAGGTGGGCCAGACCTATATCCGCATCGGGCCCAACTCCGACGTTACCCTGGTCGACGATTCAACATTCAACATCCACTTCGGTATCGGACAAGGATCAATCCGGCTGCATAGCTTCGGCCTGTGGCCGCGACAGCTCCTCGACATCAGCACGCCAAACGGAAATGCTGAGTTCGCGAACTCCGGCGACCTGCGTGTCGATGTTCTGCCAAACGACGGTGCAACTGTATTCACCAATCTCGGACAATTTGCCGACATCACAGCCGCGGGCGATTTCCGCCAGCAGCTCGACTACGGCCAGTCGCTTGAGCTTGCCGGTTCGAATCCGGTTTACCCTCAGTGGCTCCAGCCAGCTGGCCCCGATGCTCTCGATTCCTGGAGCCAGCAGCGCGATCAGCAACTGGCGCGGGCGGTCTCATACCAGTACGCCAGTCCCGAAATCCCCGGCGTGGCTGATCTCGACGCGCATGGAGATTGGCAACCTCAAACTGAGTACGGAGCAGTCTGGTTTCCGCGCGACGTCCCGGCAGACTGGCAACCCTATCGCTATGGCCATTGGATCAATCGCCCGCCTTGGGGCTGGGTTTGGGTCGAGGATGAGTCGTGGGGCTACGCGCCATTCCACTATGGCCGTTGGGTCAGCTACAACAACCGGTGGGGCTGGGTGCCCGGGCCGGTAAATGTGCGTCCGGTTTGGTCGCCTGCCTTGGTGGTCTTCGCCGGAGGCGTCCACTTCGGCGGCGACGCCAATCTTTCCGTATGGTTCCCGCTCGGGCCCGGAGAAGCTTACCGTCCCTGGTACCGCTGCAGTCCACGCTATATCGACAGGGTCAACATCACCAATATTCGTGAAGCCCCACGCGTGCGTGTGCAGAAAACCTACGTCAACATCGTCAACGTCACAAACGTCACCTACATTAACCGGGAGCATGGCGCCACGGGAATGCGGCATGATGACTTCGCTTCCGGTCGTTCCGGGCGCAATGTCGCCGTGCGCGTCGATCCGCGTGAGATGCAACAAGCGCGCGTGTTGCAGCAGCCCAACATCGCTCCTTCACCGCGATCGATTGTCACCCGCCCGGTGGCTCATCCGGTCCCGGTCTCCATTCAAAGGCCAATTCTCATCAACCAGCAAGGCAGACAGATCACGGCCAGGCCGGGCGCTGTTCCGGTCGCTGCGCCAGTCAGGAATGAACCGCACGTGAGACCGTTGCCCGGACGCACTGTTGTTGCGGCTCCGGCGCATGGGGTTCCGAATCGTGTGAGTGGAAATCAATTCCCGCCGACGCAAGGCAACCAGAACCAGCGGCCCGACGCGCCCAATACCCCCTATCCCGGCGGCGTACCTCGCGCGAATCCAGTCGCTCCGGTTCAGGGAGTTCAACGGCAGCTCAATCCACAGCCCGGCAACCCACAGGCGAACCCCAACCCGCCGGCAAATCCCAACCAACGCCAACAACCCAACGAACGCCAACAACAGGTTCCGCAACCCGTAGCACCCGGTGTGCAACCGACCGGCAGGCCGATCCCCCCGCCGGAGAACATGCAGCAGGATCGGACCAATCCACAGAATGCGCCTTACCCTGGCGGTGTCCCTCGCGCAAATCCAGTTGCTCCTGGGCAGGGAATGCAGCGGCCAGTGAATCCCCAGGCAAACCCGAACCCGCCGGCGAATCCCAACGAACGTCAGCAGGTTCCGCAACCCGTAGCCCCCGGCGTGCAGCCAACCGGCAGGCCGATTCCCGCGCCGCAGAATATGCAGCAGGATCGGCCGAATAATCAGCAACGGAATTACGAGCACCAGCAACAGCCGCAAAACCAGCAACAGCCACAAAACCAGCGGGAGCAGCAAAACCGGCCGCCGCAGCAAATCCCGCAGCCGCCGCAAAATCAGCCCGAGAGGCAGAACCACCAGGAATTCGGGCCTCCACAGTCGAACAGGCACAACGACGTCGCCCCGCCCCCCGCGAACAATCCGCCGCAGGAACGGCAGGCTCCGCCCCCTCAGCATCAACGTGAGGTTATGCCTCCCCAAAGACCGGTGCAGCAGCCTCAAGAGCGCCAGGCACCACCTCCGCAGCAACAGCGCGAGGCCATGCCTCCTGAGAGGCCGCAGCATCAGGAAAGGCCGGCTCCTCCTCCGCCAAGCCACCAGGTTGCTCCTCCGCCGCAGCAGAACAAGCCGCAGCCGAACAACCAGAAGCCGCCTAACAACAAGGATCAGAAGAAGGACGACAAGAAGCACGACTAGGCAGTCAACGCAGCAAAAGGGCAGTTGCGCATCAATCGCAGCGGCCCTTTTTAATTGTCAGCACGGGTTTGAAACGATGCCCTGAAAGCTCGACGGCAGCACTGCAGAACTGAAGGAACCCAGCAGAGACTGAACCGCGAATGTCAGTGCGCGCCGTGCTCGGGATGGTCTTCGGTCTTTCCATCGGCCGTGCCGCCGGTAGCCCAAAGGATGCAAGCCAGGAAAACTACGGCAATAACGGGTACCACCAGAAATGGGGAAGTAATCATTCGTTAAGCTCCCTGAAAACTAGATTAGCAAATCCGCCGGGCCCGCCGACAAACGGGCCGAGTACCAGCCAAACTCTGTTGCGCATTCCGGTTGGTTCCTTGTGATCGGCTCGAAACCAGTACGTAGCCGGCGGGTTTATCATGGATTCGCCCATCTCGATCGATCCAGGAGCATCCCATGAGCGAAAAGAAATCCGTATCGCCCCGTAATCAAGGCCGTCGCGACTTTTTGAAGATCGGCGGCGCAGCCACTGCTGCACTGCTCACGCCTTCGGCATTTGCTGTTACGCCCAATGCGACCCTGCCGAGCCTGCCATCGAATCCGCGCACTCCGGCAGCCATGCCCACACGCAACCTGGGTAAGACGGGATTCAAGGTAGGCATCTTCTCGCTCGGCGGACAAGCCGCGCTTGAGAAGGCAAACAACTTCGATGTCGCCGTGCCCATCATTGATCGCGCACTCGATCTCGGCGTCAACTACATCGACACGTCATCCATCTACGGCGGCCCCGAACGCTGGAGCGAGCAGTACGTTGGCAAGGTCATGGCGAAACGCCGCAACGAGGCATTCCTCGCCACCAAGACCAAGGAACGTACTCGCGAAGGCTCGATGCGCATGATCGAGAAGTCGCTACAGCTGCTCCAGACCGATCACGTCGATCTCTGGCAACTGCACGACGTCGGCACGATGTACGACGTTGATCAGATCTTCGCCAAGGGCGGCGCGATGGAAGCGCTGCTCGACATGCAGCAGCAGAAGGTGGTTCGCTATCTCGGCATTACCGGGCACTACCGCCCCGAGGCGCTCATCGAGTGCATCTACCGCCACAACTTCGACGCCATCCTCATGGCGATGAATGCAGCCGATCCGCATCACTACAGCTTTAACGATGCGCTCCTGCCCCTCGCCGTCGAAAAGCAGATGGGCATCATTGGCATGAAGATTCCCGGTCGCGGGCGCATTCTTTCCACGTGGACTCCTCCGCCGATCGAGCAACAGAAGCATTCATGGGAGGGCATGACCTTCCAGACGGACAAGCCTGGTACGCTCTCAATGCGCGAGGCAATGTACTACACGCTTTCGCGCCCGGTGAGCACCGTGATCATCGGATGCGATACCATCGCGCAGCTTGAAGAAAATGTACAGTTGGCGCGCAATTTCACGCCAATCAACGAAAAGCAGCAGACCGAACTTGTCGCCAAGGCCGAGCCCTGCGCAAAGCCCTCGCTGTTCTTCCGCTTCTACGACCGGCCGTGAAGAGGCACCACCGAAAGGCCGTCAGTGCCGTCGCGCGATGCAAATAGACCCGCTTGGGGTGTTCGTGTCATTGCTTTTGTTTGGCTTGTATGCAATGCACTGACCTGGGGCCAATCGAATCCAGCTTCACAGGCAAGTCGAGGACAAAACGGGCCTCAGCAATCCCTCCAAACCGCACAGGCCTTTCGCGTCGATCACGCGCCACGACTCGATGGCACGCTCAACGATCCGCTCTGGCAACTGGCGACTCCAGTCACCGGGTTCTCGCAGAGGGAACCCTTCGAGGGACAGGAGCCGACCGAAAAGACAGAGGTGCGCGTCCTCTACACCAAAAGCGCCGTCTTCTTTGGAGTCACCTGCTTCGAGTCAAATCCTGCCGGCATCGTCGCGACCGAGTTGAGGCGAGACGTCAGCCAGGAACTGGACGATTACTTCGAGATCATCATCGATTCGGCTCACGACCGCCGTAATGCATATGTCTTCCAGGTGAACCCGCTTGGAACCCAGCGTGATGCGTTGATCACGGAGGAGCAACGAACAGACTCCAGTCTGGGTGATGGAGACTCGGGGTGGGATGGAGTCTGGACTTCTGAGGCACGTATCTCGCCAGACGGATGGACCCTCACCGTCGGTATTCCGTTTGCCACGCTGAACTTCATGCAGTCTCGCGACGTTATCTGGGGGATCAACTTCAAACGCTTCATCCGCCGCAAGAATGAAGAGGATCTCTGGTCGGGCTGGAAGCGCATGTTTGGCTCTGCACGCATAAGTCAGGCTGGCGAGCTGCACGGCATATCAGATATCGGCAGCGGGCGACTGTTCATTGTGAAGCCTTACGCGCTGACTGGCTTCAGTCATTTCCCTCCGGATGCTGCCGGAACCGGCCTTACTCCCGGACTGAGCGCGCTCCACACCGCAGGAGTTGACGTGAAGCTGGGTCTGCGATCGAATCTTGTTGCCAATTTCACGGTGAATACTGATTTTGCCGACTCTGATGTCGATACACAGCAGTTCAATCTCACTCCTTACAAGCTGTTCTTTCCGGAAAAACGGCAGTTCTTCCTGGAGAATGCCGGTGTTTTCAACTTTCCTCTCGAGGGGGAGACGGACTTGCTCTTCTTCAGTCGCCAGATCGGGATCGATCCGGTAACTGGCGAACAGGTTCCCATTAATTTCGGCGCCAAGGTGACCGGCTCGCTCGGACAGTTTGAGATCGGCGCGATGGATGTCAATACTCGAACATCCGGGCCGAACCCCTGGGCCAACTTTGCAGTTGCGCGAGCCAAATATGCTCTGTGGAGCGGTTCCTATGTCGGGTTAATGGGGATTGACAAAAGATCAGGAAGTGCAACTGACAGCTTCAATCAATCAGGCGGAGCCGATGCAAGGCTCGTATTCTTCCGAAATCTGGTAGTGAACGGATTTGCGAGCCAAACGCGAACTCCAGGGATCAGTTCCGGCCAGACGGACCTTGGAGGCGGATTCAGCTATGAGACAAGCTGGTTTGAGAGCTTCTACGATCACCGAAAAATCGGACCGAACTTCAATCCGGAGGTGGGCTTCGTTGAGCGGACGGATTGTATCTGCGACTACATGGACGCAACCTTGAAACCGCGTCCGAGAATTCGTGGACTTCGTGAATTGAACTTTGAAGGCTTTCTGTTTCATGCTCCCGACACGCATCACGTGCTACAGACACAGGAATGGCAAGGGACGTTCCGAGCCGAATTCAATAACGGCTCTTACACCGATGACGACATTGTCAACGTCTTCACCCAGAGGCTGACCGAGCCGTTCAACATCTACAAGAACGTCTACCTTCCCGTTGGCGACTATCACTGGACGCGTCATCAACTGACCTATGGCTCTCCGCAAAATCGGCGGCTTACTGTCAGCTTCTTTGAACGGTTTGGAACGTACTATAGCGGCCGGTTGAATGAGGCTCGAATCCGGAGTACCTATCGTGCGAACGAGCGCCTTTCATTCAGTTTCTCGGAGCAGTGGAACCGATTTCAATTACCCGTGCCCGGAGGTGATTTTTCTGTGCTGGTCGGAGGTTTGCAGACGAACTATTCGTTTTCGCGATTCCTGACTCTCTCGGCGCTTGCCCAAATGAATACGGCCAATCGCGAGGCAGTCAGCGCGAATATTCGGCTGCGCTGGAATTATCGGCCCGACAGCGATCTGTATGTGATCTACACAGCGGGACAGGCGTTTGCAAGCCTCGTTTCGAGCAACCCGCCGCAGTTCTACGAGAACCGCCTCGCAATCAAGTTTACCTATTCATGGCGTCCGTGATGTCCCTCGAGCGAGCGGCTTTCAGCCTCTTCTTTTTCTAAGCACCCAAGTCGTCATGCAACGATAATCCTGGACGATCGTTGTCTTCAATGGATCTACGAGCACAGCATTCATCTCTTCGACCAGATCCATGAGCATCTCTTCGTCCACTAGGTACCACTTCGAACCGTCACCAACGATGAATCGTTTCCCGCCGACTCTTTCGAAGTCCATCCCGATCCTGGATCCCAGCCGGCAGAACAGCATCCCGCCCGGCCTCAGTACTCGCCAAAGCTCTGCCAGCATGCTTTGAAAGTGTTCGTCATCCCGCGCGAAGTGGAGCACGGAAGAGCAGATGACTACGTCGACGAATTCGCTGGGGAATGGCATCTTTTCGATAGGGCCAACCTGAAAATTATCAGGCGGCAATCCTGTCGCCAGCGATGCAGACAACTTCCGCACGTGATCGACACCTTCGGCATCCTGATCCAGTGCGAATACCTCGCATCCTTCCCGCAGCAAGTAGACCAGGTTCCTGCCGTAACCGCATCCGGCGTCGAGCACGCGCATGCCCGCAGCAATGTTCCCGCGCAGAATCTGGTCGAAAACATAGATATCGATCTGCCCGAACTGCTCTTGGACGCTCAAGGCCACTATGGCACCTTTTCTATTCATCGAGATGGGGAGTTGCTCCCGGTGTGAACGGCCTCGTCGAACTGCGCATTCTTGGCCGAGAATCCCGCGCGTGCACGAACCAGCGCCGCCGCGGTGATGGCAGCGCTGGTTTTGAGAAAACTGCGGCGGAATTGTCTCCGGGGCATCGATATCAGGGCTCCCGCAAGGATTCTATCGTGCGCCGCTGCCTTAAATTATTTCGCGGCCTTCACTCCCTTTTCCGCTCGACGCAAGACACCTTGCGCCTCGGAGGCATAAGCCCCGCCGGGCGCCAGGCTCAAATACTTCTGATAGGCCTCAGCGCATCCCGGAGGCAGATCGTAATGCCTGGCCGCCAGGTCAACTCCCGCTTTTTTTAGAAGACCGTTTGCCTTGATGTAATAGGCCAGCGCGTCTTTGGGGTCGGCTTTAATGGCCTTGTCCGCGGCCGCGACCTGCGCTTCCGCATCGCCGGTCTGCAGGAATGCCAGGGCCTCGTTTTTCAGAAACAATGCAGCGTGTGATGGGTCAAGCTGAACAGCCAGATCGAAGGCCTTGGCCGCTTCTGACGCCTTGCCGGTGCGCGCGTAGACCTCGCCCAATCCCGCGTTTGCAAATGCCTGCGCGGTCGGATTGGGTTTTCCGCTAGCCGTCTGAATTTCGAGAATCCGCTTGTAAGATTTCTCCGCCTCGTCGTACTTCTTCAAGCCAACCTGCGCGCGGCCAAGATTCTCCCACAATGTCGACTCGTCTGCGCTCAATCCAGATTCCTTGATGGACTGCAGGTCCTTGAGCATCAGGGATTCGACGGCGGCGCACTTGGCGCTCTTGATTGCCGCCGCCTTGGCATCGATTTCCGCGGGATCGGCAGCCTTGCCCAGTTCCTTGATAGCCGCGGTCCGAGCAGCATCAGATTCTTTCAGATTCTGCGATGCAACCGCCAGATCCGCGTTGATGGTCTTGATCAGCGCTTCCTGACCCTGCGCCGCGGCGTTCTGTTTCTTCAGGTCTTCAAGTTCTTTCTTCTGCTCGTCGGGCAATTCGTCGATAAACGCCTGCCGGCTCATGTCATCGTCCTGCCGCAAATCCTTTCCGGCATCAATGACAACATTGCTGATGGAGTCGATAAACAAGCTGGGCGGCGTATCGGGCATGCGATAGATCAGCAGGTACCTTCCGGCAGACGCTTCGCCTGCGTAATCGCCTTTGGCGTCCACAGGAAATGTGTAGGCAGATGTCACGCCGGCGTCCGTCGAAAGGCCGATCATCCCGGCGGTCTGCGGTTGGCCAGTGTAGTTGGTTACGTGTCCATGAATCTTGCCCATCTGGGCAGGCGGCTGCTGGGCAAGAACCGGCATAAGGGATACAGCAAGTGCTCCGACTAAGGCCGAACTGAATATCTTCATAATTTCCTTCTTCCTCGTTGCGAGCGCGCGGTTCGCCGCAAGCGCTCGGCAGTTGACCTAACTCAGCTGACTCGTCTTGATCGCCAGCTTTTCAAATTCCACAGTTCCCAGTCCCCGATTCGCCGCCATCCGCAGATAAGGCAAGTGTTCGGCGTCGAGATTCCAGTAAGCTTTCGCAACATAAGCATCAAGAGCCACGGGATCGGTTCCTGCCACCACGGTCTTTTTCAGCGCGACGTCTTCGAGGTTGCCCCCTGTCGGCCCGTTGCGCAGCAGGATGCGATAGCAGTCCATGATGGTGAGCGTAGGCAGCATGAACGCGGCAAGGTCGGCAAGACTCTGATGAATCTGCTGGTGCAGCCTGTTCCGCTGCCCGCCAAGGATTCCGTACCAGTTCTTCATGCCGAGCGTGGCCCCGGTTAGTTCGTGGTGCTTCGCGATCGGCAGATTGAGAATCTTGTCTGCTTCGAGAAACGGCATGAACACGGGCCAGCTCTTCAACACCACGCCGCCCATGTCCACCTCGCGAAACTTCTCCGGATCGGGCAGGATAACCTCTGCGCCCGCCGCCCGCGCCGCTGCTTCAATTCCGGACCGATGGAAGCACCGCTGTGCCTCGTTGCAGCTCACATCGGTAACGATCACGCGCTTGGCACCTGCCTGCCAGCACTGGCGCACGACTTCGGCAACGAGGTCTGGATTGGTGTTGGCAGCCTGCTCGGGCGTGCGATCCCATGCGATGTTGGGCTTAATGACTACGACATCCTGCCGTGCGATGAAGCGGCTCATGCCGCCAAGATTCTCGAGAGCCTTCTGAACAAGCGCGCGCGCCTCTCCGGGCTTTGCGCCGCCTCCGTCCGTCGCGTACTGCGTCACAGTGAGGTGTGGCCATTGCTGCTCTGACGCGATGCGATGGTCCTTGCGTGCCTGCTCGGCGGTAGCGGCCACCGGCCGCCGACTGCGCTCACTCAGCCAGACGCCGGCACCCGCAGCGCCGGCCGCGATGCCTCCAACGCGCAGAAGCTGCAGCAACGCCTCGCGTCGTGTGAGCCGAGAAGGCCCCATGACGCCAGAAGCGGAACCTGGAGATATGTGCTGTCGCAGCTGTTCGTCTTCGCCTGCCATGACTTCCTCTGCTTAAATCTCGATGAGCTTGATGCGCTGCGGATCGTTGATGCCCAGTCCATGCGTCCCACCGGCAGCCGTGGCGATGTAGCGAGGAGGACGGCCAGCGGCCTCCAGTGTCTTCAGTCCAACTTCGGCGCGCTTCTTCTCGAGGATTCCCCATGCGATTTGGTCGATCGCCACGCGATCTTCGCCAACAATCAACGCATTTGGCTGCCACAGATGCTCAGGCCTGAACCCCGGGCCGCCTTCGTATACCGAAGTCATCGCATCGCCAATGGTCAGCTTGATCTTCTGACGAATCACCGGAAATGCGTTGAGATCGGCGACTCCTGGATTGCAACCACCACCGTGCAGATCCTGCGGACGCTCAACGACGCCGTACATGTTCTTCATGGCGAACGTGACGCCCGACATACTGTGATCCTTGAGAATCGGGAGGTTGATCACCATGGCACATTCGCTGGTCAAAATCTTTGAGAAGCGCGCGTGCGACGATCCCCAAGTCTCCACGACGCCTTCAAATCCAGAGACGTCCGAGCCGAAGCAGCGAACCTGTTTAGGATCGGTGTTGATCGTCAGTCCACATGCCTGCAGATCGCGGGCATTGCGATCCCAGATCAGAATGTTGCCCGGCTTCACGCCGGCGGCTTGCAAACGCTCAGCGATCGCATAGACAAGCACCGCGTGTGTTGAAATGCCTTTGCCGCCAAGCCCATTGGTCTTGAGTCCGATAACTTTATCCTTCCCACCGCCCTCAGCGACAATGTGCTTCCATGCATCCACCGGCTTCGAACGACCCGTGTAAGCGGCAATCGCACGATCCAGTAGTTCGCCCACACGTTTTTCATCCAGCTTGCCATCGGGTCCGTGCAGCGCTTGATCGCGCGCAATGACCACCTTCGCTTTGCTCTTCTCGGTTTGAGGATCCATTGCCCGTGTCAATCCAAGAGTGCTCTCTGCGCCCAGAATCACTGCTCCCGTGGCAGCGCCTTTGAGAAATTCCCGACGGCTCTTCATTGTGTTCCTTCCGTGTGTGCGCGGAGCTTTCCTTTCGCCACACACTGGTTTACAGGTTTGCCTCAACACCGTGGGCCAGCGCCATCAGCGCCTGCGGAGCGGATGCAGAAGATTGATATGCGACGATGCGCACAAGGTAGCGCCCTTTACGAAAACTCACACTCTGCGCATATTGCAGGCCTTCGTCACCAAGGGAAACGCTCTTTGCGTCCTTGGTCTGTCCGCGCTCGAGAATGGTTTGCGCGCCGTCAGGCCCGCCCATGGTGTACACATCGACAACCGCCTCCAGTTGTCCCTGGTACTTGTAGTCGGAAGTAGCGGTTGAAACCACGCCAGCCTGAATGTACTGTTCCGAATCTCCATCGATGTACTGCCACAGATCCTTGGGCTCAAAGGCCCGCGTTTCACTGGACTTTTCCCATCCCGCAACCGCACCCGATGCCGGGAACGTATTTGCGTTCTTCTTCTTGCATCCGCAGACGCCGGCAACCGCCAGCAAGAGAATGACCAGGGTGCCAACAAAAAACAAATTCAAGCGTTTCATTTCTCTTCAGTCCCTTCTAACTTCTGTTCAGCAGAATCTGGCTGCTTGGCGAACGGCTCTCACCTATGCTGGTGACGTAAACAGCAGGTCGCTCTTGTAGCGGACAAGCATACTCACATGCGCCGCAACCGACGCATCGGCTCGGATCGACGCGCGGCTGCTTCAGGGTCTTAGTGTTCCCGGTCGAGTCGATCACCTGCGCTTCTTCCACGTAGATAGCTTTCGGCGAGACCGGGCACCACTCTTCGCAGACGATGCAGTCCGTAGCAAGCGCCCAAGGCAGACAGCGGCCGCGATCATAGAACGCAGTGCCGAGACGGACCGGTTGATTGTGCCGCCCGCCGACACCTACAACCCAGCCTTTGTCTTTCGGAGTGATCTGCCAGATTGCGCCAGTCGGGCAAACCTCAGAGCAAAGAACGCAACTCGGCTCGCAGTAGCCGATGCGCGGAACCAGCGTTGGCGTCCAAAGGCCTTCGAGGCCGGCTTCAGTCAGCGTCGGATGAAGCGAGTTATTCGGGCACACCTTCATGCACTCGCCACAGCGAATGCAACGCGAAAGAAAGTCGTTTTCATCCACGGAGCCTGGTGGCCGAAGCAGTTTGTCGTGACGGCTTTTGCCAAGCCCTGTGTTGGCGCGCATCAGCGGAACGGCTGCCGCTCCAACAGCCAAGCCAGTCAACGTCCGCCGCCGGCCAAGGTCAGGCGACGCGACTTCACGTTCCTTGCGGAAAAACTGAAACTGCAAGCTCCCATGCGGGCAACTGCCCACACAGTTCATACACATCAGGCACTCGGACTTTCGCCATGGCACACCGCCGATCGGGTCGTCGCCACCTTGGCAGTTCAAAAGGCAGCGATTGCATTTGTCGCAAGCCGACGGATCCTTGTGCAGGCCAAGAATCGACCAGCGCGAAACCGCACCGAGCAGCGCTCCCAACGGGCAGATCGCCCGGCACCAGAAACGAGTGACGCGCATACTGGCCCAGAGGATGACGAGGAACAACAAGCCCAGCACCAGGCTCTGCGCGAAGTGCGCCTGCCGAAAATCGAGAACTGTGGCTTGCAGAATCGAGTGCAGCCCTTCGCCGCTGGTTCTGATCGCGGCCACGTGGCTATGCTCCATCGGTACAAGCACCGCGCGCGTCGCAAAATTGAATGCCGGCAACAACGCCAGTCCGATCGAACGAACCAGCAAGCTGAATGGATCGAGCGTGCCGATCACCATGGATCCGAAGAATGCAGCCACCAGTCCCGCGATCAACACGACATATTTAACTGTCTGCCAGCGCTTGTAGCGGTTCGATTCGATGCGTTGCTTGCCACGCTTGGCTTCAGAATGCGAGTTGCCGACGAAGTGTTGCAGCGTTCCCATCGGGCAAATCCAGCCGCAGAAAAAACGCCCGAGAAACAGCGTCGGCAGCAGAATCACCAGGCTCCAGAGGAGACCGCGATACAAGGCGTGCGTGGCAAGGGCATTTGAGATCGCAACCAGCGGATCGAGCACGAAGAACATCCGCACCGGCGCGCGCATATGGATGTCGCCCGAATTTGCCGACGCGGGCCGCATCGACGTGAAAACCAGGAGCGCAAGAAACACCAGCAGAAAGAAAATCTGCGAGATCCTGCGCAACAGCGGCAATCTGGAGCCAGCCAAGAGCTTCCCCTACGCGCCTGCAAGCGACTGCGCCAACAGGCATTTGCCCAGTTGGCGTCTGCGCCGGCAAGCGTTCAGAGCGCGCCGGGCAGGCGAACGAGATACATAGGAATCATTCGCTTGCAGGGATGCAGAGGACAGTGACCCTCATCACTTTGAGCGGATTCTAGCGCTCAATTCGCGCATTAATCCATATGGTTGATAAGGGAGGCGATACATGCGGCGCCGAATCCATTGTCGATGTTCACCACCGACACATTGGGCGAGCAGGTGTTCAGCATCCCCAGCAGCGCCGCAACTCCGCCAAACGAAGCGCCATAGCCCACGCTCGTCGGCACAGCCAGCACCGGCGCATTCACCAGTCCCGCGACCACGGTCGGCAACGCACCCTCCATGCCGGCGCAGACGATAAGCACTCGCGCGGTTTGGAGTGATTGTTTCTGCGCCAGCAGACGGTGGATTCCGGCGACGCCCACGTCCGCAATCAGCTCGGTGGTATTTCCCATAAGGCGCGTCGTCACGGCAGCTTCTTCGGCGACGGGCAAATCGCTGGTGCCGGCGCAGACTACGCAAATGGTTCCGCGCCCGGCGGGAGGCTTGGCCTGTTCGAGCGTGATGGCACGAGCCGCTTCATGATAGACAGCGCCTGGCTGTGACTTGCTGACGGCCTCGAAGCACTCCCGCGACGCGCGCGTTGCCAGCACGTTGCCGCCGGCCTTGGCCATATGCATGAAAATCCGCGCAACCTGATCGGAAGTCTTTCCGGCGGCAAAGATCACCTCAGGCATCCCGGTGCGAAGCGCGCGATGATGATCGAGCTTGGCGAAGCCGAGGTCCTCAAACGGCATATCCTTCAGCCGGTCCAGCGCATCGGGAACGGAAGTCTGTTTCGCTTGTACTTGATTGAGCAGCGCTTCAATTTGCGAGCGATCCATCAGCGCTCCTCCTCGATATGGGCGGCAAACATCCGCTTTGCCTGTTCCGTCACCTGCTTCAGTGGAACAGAATGTGCAGCGGCGAGTCGCCGGCAGTCTTCGTACTCCGGCGCAGCATTTGCGATCTCGCCCGAAGGCCAGCGTGCGATCTTGATGCGTACCGGACCCCACTCCGTTTGCACTTCTTTGAATTCTCGGGCAAGGGAGATCTTGTTTTCGATGCGCCAGTGCAGGCCGATAGTTGTTGTCTCGCGAAACAGTAGATCGCGCAGGTTGGTCACGCGTTCCGGGTGGCACAGCACCGTGAGTTGAATACCGGTGCGACCCTTTTTCATCTGCACCGGAATGCGGTAGACGTCCCATGCGCCCGCTTCCAATAGAAGCTCGCTGACGTAAGCGATCAACTGTGGGCTGGAGTCATCGATGACAGTCTCCATGATTGCGATTGGCTCGGCTGCGGAGTGCTGGTCAGCTTCTTCGCCCACAAGCAGACGCACCAGATTCGGCTGACCCGGTGTATCCCGGCCACCTGCGCCGTATCCCGACGCTGAAACTCGCATCGCCGGCAGCGGCGCATATTGCACATCGAGCATACGGAGAATCGCTGCGCCAGTAGGCGTGACCCGCTCCATTGGAGGACCGGCTGCATAGACGGGTGCATCGGCCAGAAGCGCCAGAGTTGCAGGTGCGGGCACCGGCAAGGTCCCGTGCGCACAGTCAACCGTGCCGCTACCGACGTTGAGCGAAGACGCCAGCCAGCGATCGACTCCGAGATGCGCGCATCCGACCGCAGAGCAAACAATATCGACAATCGTGTCGACCGCTCCCACCTCGTGAAAATGGATATCTTCGATTGGCATGGAATGGATCCGCGCCTCAGCCTCGCCCAGCAGTCGAAACGCACGGCTTGCCTGGGCCTTTACTGAAACGGCAATCGGCGCGCGATCAATGATCTCAAGGATCGTGGATAAAGATCGATGCGGCTGATGCGTGTGTTCATCAGCGTCTTCGTGCTCGTGATCGTGCGCGTGAACCGTGCCGTCCGCATGCTGGTGCTCGTGCGAATGCGCTGAGCCATGTTCATGCGCGTGCGTTGTTTCATGATGGCTATGGCTATGCGCGTGCTCTATTTCGCCGTGAGCATGATCATGCGCAGCAGCATCATTTTCGATGACAACATCGACCTTGGTTCCGGCCAGTCCGCCGCGGCTTACCTTCCGCATCTCCAGACGAG
The DNA here is from genome assembly GCA_963738035.1 of uncultured Acidobacteriaceae bacterium. Classification (GTDB taxonomy): domain Bacteria; phylum Acidobacteriota; class Terriglobia; order Terriglobales; family Acidobacteriaceae; genus Telmatobacter. The sequence continues at coordinate 795,416 of CAVTVB010000008.1, read as the reverse complement.
CGCTGATGTTCAGCGCCGTCGTTGTCTCTTCAAGCAGGGCAAAAGGTACGCCCGCATCCACAAGCGCGCCAAGCAGCATGTCGCCGCTGATGCCGGAGAAGCACTCCAAATATCCGATTCGCATGGAAATGAAATTGTACCTATGCGCCGCGCCGCATCAGCACTTCTGCCGGCAGCACTGCATTCAAGGATCCAGAACGAAAACCCGTGCAATCGAGCGTCACGTACTGGAAGCCTGCCTTTCGCAACTCCGCGGAGATCCTGTCCATCATGTCGAGAGTGAGCGCCCGGGCCATCTCTGCTCGCGAGATTTCAACGCGCGCCAGTTCGCCGTGGTGTCGAACACGAAACTCGCGGAACCCAAGTTGGCGCAAGCTCTCTTCGCCCCGCTCCACCTGTTCCAGCACTTCGCGCGTTACCGTGCGTCCATATTCCACCCTCGACGAAAGGCATGGCGCGGCCGGGCGATCCCAGAGCGTGTAGCCGGCTTCCTTGGCCAGGCTTCGAATCTCCAGTTTTGTAAGCCCCACTTCAGCAAGGGGCGCCAGCACCTCGTGCTCTTCGGCGGCGCGCTGGCCGGGTCGATAGTCGCGGCGGTCGTCGGCGTTCATGCCATAGGCAATCTGCGCGAATCCGAGCTCAGTGCCGAGCTTCTTCATGCCTTCAAACAGCTCGGTCTTGCAGTGGAAGCAGCGATTTGCGTCGTTGCGCTGATACTCGGGCTTGTCCAACTCTTCCGTCTGAATTACGCGCAGCGGTATGCCTTGAGCTTCGGCAAATGCCCTGGCTTGCTCCATATCGCGCCTGGCAAGGCTGGGCGAGTCGGCCAGCACCGCCAGCATGCGGTCCCCTAAAACACGATGCGTAGTTGCCGCCAAAAAGGCCGAGTCAACCCCGCCTGAATAGGCGACCATTACGCTGCCGAGGGCACGCAGTCGATCTTCGAGAGCGCGCAGCCTGACCACTGTTTGCGCTTGATCGAGCGTGATGTCGGGCGTCGTCGACACAGTGCGATTATACCTTTGACGTTGGATGCCGTGATTGCCGGGTGCGTCTGTGCCCACATCTATCAGCTCTCCGACCATCGTTTCAACCCGGGGGTTGATGGCCGACCGAGTGGCCATGCTGTATACTCCGGGACGATTCCACTTTCAGGGAGGCTCCAGCATGCGTTTTCAAACAATCATGAGTTTCGCGGGCAGTTCGGTGTTGGCTTTGGCCGTGATGGCCTCGCCCGTGCGGTCATTGGCCCAGGGCGGCGACACGGTTTTGAAGCCTGCCGACACGCAGAAACTGTTGCCCGCCAGCGTGTATTACAAAGCCCAGTCGGCGCCCACGCAGCTGCGGAACTCGGCCGGCATCAAGTTCGCTGACGGCTACTACCTGCTTACGACGATGGTGGACACCAGCGGCTACTCGAGCGACGTGGCGGCAAAGTACCAGGCGTACTTCATTACCGAGGTTCCCCTCAAGTTTGGCAGCGATAACCTGCCCGCCGGGGTTTATGGCGTGGGCTTTGTCGCCGACAAGTTCGTCATAACCGACGTGGGCGCGCACGACGTCTTTTCAGCAGCAACCTCGTCGGATGATGCTCTGAAGCGGCCTATGCCCTTGCAGATCATGGCCGACCCGTCGGGCGGTTTCCGGCTGTATGCGGGGCGGAAGTATGTGAAGTTCGCCCGGTAGCCGTACCACTCTCCCACAATCCAAACGCGGACCTCACGGTCCGCGTTTTCGTTTTAGATGAGCGATCCGCATACCGAAAGCTCGGCCCGGTTTATCGCGGCCGCATCGTGATGAGCGGGAGAGGTCCGGTCAACGGTCAAGCCCCCTCCCGCCTTCTTTTGGTTGCATATTAGCCCCCGCGCATCGCTCGGCCACGCTGTAAAGCGGAGGTGAGGGCCGCCCGGAGGCAAACCCGCGAAAGTCGCATCACCTGCCGATACTCCCGTAATCGTTCGCGGCAGATCATCCATGGGTACAATCGTGGAACTCTTAAGACTTGCCTGACTCCAGGTTGCCGTCCGCTGCCAGCAAGACGACTTTGCGCATGATCCGGCCTCGGTTCATCCAGGCCCAGGGGTTCCAGACGAGAGACGAAAGGACAATATTTATATGGGTTCATCCACGCAGCCAGCCGAGGCCAAGTCTGTTCATCAGCCCGTTTCATCTCTTGCCGAGATGCCAACGCCCGGACCAGTAAACTCCTCCGGGACGAATCAGTACTCCATGATTGGGAAGTCGATCAGGATCAAGGGCGAAATCACCGCCTCCGATCCTCTCTACGTGTATGGGAGCGTGGAAGGCTCCATCACCGCGCCGGCGCACCGGGTCACCATCGGGAAAGACGGCACCGTGAAGGCCGACATCTCGGCGCGCGAGGTCGTGATCATGGGCGACGTGGTCGGCAACCTCGAGGGCGGCGAGCGCGTTGAGATTCGCAGCGACGGCTCCCTGATCGGAAATATGTCAACGCGCCGCATCTACATCGAAGAAGGAGCCGTCCTGAGCGGTGTCGTCGATGTCCACAAGCCCAGCAAGAAAGAAAAGGTCGAGGCGCAAGCGGAGCCGGCCGTCGAGGCGGATGGTCCGGAAGGCGAGCGGGGAAGTGTCGTGAGGTTCCCGGTGGCGGAGCTGGTTGAGGAGATTGCTTCGTAGCCGAGGTTCAGTCGGTTGGCGCTTTATCCCGAGACCCAGGGACCTCGCTCATGGCAGGCCCCGAGGGCAACGGCAGCATAGAGGTTGCTATACGGTCGAAGTTCTCCCGCGCAAAAAGTGAAACACAAAGGAAACTAACGCCAACAGAAGTAAGATATGGATGAAAAATCCCGCGGTATGGAACATTACGAATCCACCCAGCCACAGCAGAACCAATACAATTCCTATTCCTAAATACATTGTCTTCCTCCTTATTTAGATTTCTAATTTGTCCGGGATCGCTGACTGCGAATGCCTAGGGGACAGCTATCTCAACGTTTGAGACGTGTGCTCCTGCTAAGGTTGTCTGTCGTCAAATTCTTAAGATTCGCGTTTGTCATCGTGACTCAAAGCCCGGGAACATAAACCAGCTGACTATCGAGAAGAGGCAGAGTGAAGGGCGATATGTTGCGCGCGAGCTGGGACATCAGTGCACGATACGAGCTGAAACCCCGGAACTTGGCGACACGTGCAGGGATTTGAACGAGAAATTCCTGTAACCCTTTTTTCGCAGTGCGCCTCATATTGTTGGCCGGAGAGTGCCTTGAGGGACGGCTCTTCGCAGGACAACATGAATATCGATTCGATCAACTTCTCCGTGCTGACCAATCTTGAGGAGCAGGAAAAAGTCGCAGCCATGATGCGGCAACTTCACCAAGAGGACTGGTCTGCGTTCAATCTGGACTACTCCCGGTTCGCCTCGAGCATCGAGTACATCGTTTCAAATCCATCCGCAGGTCAGATTGTTCTCTTTCGCGAAGCCGGCGAAGTGAAGGGTTACGCCTTGCTGGTTCCATTCTGGAGCAATGAGTTCGGCGGAATCATCCTCTTTGTCGATGAGTTATTTGTCGAGCCGGGCTCTCGTAATCGGGGAATAGGGCGCAGTTTCTTTCGTTACCTTGAGCAGGCGCAGCCCTTCCGGCCGGTCGCGTTTGGGCTGGGAGTGAGCCCGAGAAACAGCCGTGCCCGGCGACTCTACGAATCGGTCGGATTTGTAGAGCTCAGTTATACGACCCTGACCCGGCCCGCGTTCAGCAGCGTGGAGTAGCAGCACTCGACGGTGAGAAACGACGATGTTCACTTGCGAACACTCGATTCCGTAAACCGGACACCTCCATGCTCGGAACTCCCGAGAATGTGATTGGCATCACTCAAAAATATGCGAAACTGCAGGTGGTCTGGCAGAAGTCGTGCTAGAACATCCGTGAACGATATGGCCTCCGTTCGGGATCAAAGGAGCGGCCGATGAATCTGCTGCTGACAGACTTTCTATACGCATTGCGGCAATTGCGCCGCTCACCGGGCTTTGCGCTTACGGCCATACTTACGCTGGCCCTGGGGATAGGCGCGAACAGCACAATCCTGAGCTGGATCAGCGCCACGCTCTTCAATCCCATTCCAGGCGCAAAGAACATCGACAGGATGCTTACCATCCAGCGTGGCGAACGCGGCGAGCATCCCAGTCCGCCGTTCTCCTATCCGGATTTCGTGGATATACGCGAGGACAACAAGAGCTTCTCCGGGATGCTGGGCTATCACGATGACTATATTTCAATCACCGGATCGGCCAAGCCCGAGCGCGTCTACGCGGCGCTGACAAGCGCAGACTTTTTCGAAGTGCTGGGCGTTCAGCCTTATCTTGGCCAGACCCTCATTTCCACGAGAGGCAACGAGAAGGCGGGCGCGGCGATCGCGGTGCTGAGCTATAGCCTGTGGCAGAATCACTTCGCCGGCGACCCCGCAATTATTGGAAAAACCATCCAGCTCAATCTTCATCCCTACACGATCGTGGGCGTAGCGCCCAAGGATTTTCGCGGCTGCAAAAGCGGACTGCGTACGGATATCTTTCTTCCCTTCGGAGCAGACGGACAGATCTGGGGAAGCGACCGCATCGGCAATCGTGGCGTTGCCTGGATAAACGTTCTGGGTGTGCTTCGCCCAGGGGTTGATCCGCATCAGGCCGATAACGAATTGAACATTCTGATGGAGCGGATCACTTCGCAATATCCGGCGGAACACCGTGGAGCGAATCAGATATCCACCGATCCCCTATGGCGCTCGCCGTTCGGCGCCAACGTCTACATGGCCGGTACGCTCCCGATTCTGCTGGCGTTGGCCGCGGTGCTACTGCTTCTTGCTTGCGCCAATGTCGCCAACTTGCTGCTGGTGCGATCGGTGGCGCGGCGGCGCGAATTTGCGATCCGCCTTTCGATGGGAGCCAGGCGCTGGACGCTGGTGCGCCAACTCATGGCAGAAAACCTTCTCATCGCGGCGGCGGGGGGAACAATCGCCCTCTGCTGCACCGCTTGGACGGCGAAGACCCTCGGTACGTTTTTGTCTGCCGCTTCGCTTCCATTGGCTATCGACGGGCAATTGGATCGACGAGTGATGGCAGCTACGATGCTGGTCGCTGTGCTGACGGCGCTGATCTCCGGGGCACTTCCGGCCCTGCGCGCATCCAGCCTCTCACCCAGCGCTGTCCTCAAAGACGAGGCACTGAATACGTCGGGCGGGCTCCACAAATCGCGATTGACTTCGGGGCTTGTGATCGCGCAGATTGCATTGTCTCTACTACTTCTGACTTGTGCAGGTTTGTTTGTGCGGAGCCTGGAGAAGGCACAAAGAGCAGATCCCGGGTTCGATCCAAACCACATGCTTCTGGTCACGTTTGACCTGCGCCCGATGGGTTATAACGACGAGACGGGGAAGGAGTTTCAGCGCCAGGTGCTGCTCAGGGTGCGGCAATTGCCTGGAGTGCAGTCGGCCACCATGGCGGACTTCGCGCCACTTACGTTCACAATCCATTCTGACGGCGTATTCCCGGAAGGCTATGTGCCGCGGGTCCACGAGGATATGGACACGGATCGAGGAGACGTTGGCACGGATTATCTGGCGACCCTGCGCACGCCGCTGCTTGCTGGGCGTGATTTTAACGACTCGGACACGGCAAACGGTGACAGGGTAGCGATCGTGAACCAGGCATTTGTCGACCGGTACTGGCCAGGACAACAGGCAATCGGCAAGAAGGTGCAATTCTCGGGACGGCCGAGAAGGGTTGTGGGCGTGATCGCGAATGGGAAGTATCGCCGCCTGATCTACGATCCCACACCGCTGATTCTGACGCCTCTCACGCAGCGCTATCAGAGCGAAGTGACTCTGCAAGTGCGCACCAGCGGCGAACCGATCGCCATGGCGCCTGCGGTTGAGCAAACCATCCATAGCCTGAATGCAAATCTGCCGTTGTATGGCGTGACAACCCTGAAGGAGAAGATGCAGTTAGGAAGCGTATTCGAGCGCATCGCCGTCACCTTTGCGGGTTCGTTTGGACTGCTGGCGCTGCTGCTCGCGGCGGTGGGCATCTATGGCGTAGTCTCGTACACCACTCGCCAGAGGACACATGAGATCGGCATCCGCATCGCTCTAGGAGCAGGGAAAGGTGCAATCCTGCGCAACGTATTAGGGCAGGGCCTGATTCTGACAGTTGCCGGTTTGGCGATCGGGTTGGCGGTATCGCTGATCGTTACGCGCTTCCTGCGTACGGTGCTGATCGGCGTCGCGGCCACCGATCTGTTCACGTATGCGACTGTGGCGACTGTACTGTGCGTGGTGGCGATGGTTGCGTGCTATCTGCCGGCACGGCGGGCGGCGGCGGTAGACCCGGTGAAGGCGCTGCGCACCGAATAACTTCGCCAAAAAAACTGAAGGCGTACCGTGTGGTCCGCCTTCTCTGTTTGTGGATTGATGCTGGTGGTTAAGCCTTGGCGAGCGCCGGAGATGCGGTGCCAAGCTTTTCCGCCAACATTTCGTGGGCGTGGGCGAAGAACTCATCCTTGGCGATCTTGCCTGCGTCTACGTCTGCCAGCAGGGCCTTCTGAGCGATGTATTCCTTGTTGACGACGCCGGCCTTGGACTGGAGCATGCGCCAGGACTTGCGGCGCTCGACGCAGAACATCACGAGCTGGCGGGAAAGGGCGCGGTACTCGATCTTTCCGTTCTCTTCGTACTTGATGTAGACGCCGAAATCGGGAATGAAGGAGCGGTGCGCCGGATCGAGGTAGCGGCGATAGACCACATCCTGCTGCGTGATGCGCACCAGCATGTTGTCGAGGTGGAGGAGCTTCTCGGCCGCCTCAGGCTTGATCTTTTTGAGGTGGTTGCGGAAGCGGGCTTCGGTGGTGCACCAGTGAGCCACGGTGTAACGCATGGTTTCGCCGGTGGACTTGAGCTTGGTCTCGTACCAGTCGAGTTCCTTGCTGGGGTTGCCGTTGACGTCGAGCGCTTCCTGGTAGGTCTCGCCGAGGCGCGGGTTGAACACGAACTCCGGAACGCCGCGCGAGTCGCGTACGCGCTGCGCCTGGAAGAGCGCCATGTCGTCGGCAACACCGTGCTCGGGCTGGCAGGTGGTGAAGCACTGCAGGAACATGGTGCCGCGATATTCCAAACCATCGAGAATTGCGCGGTAGAGCTTCGGCGCGTTGGCCATGGAGACCTGCGCGACGAACGGCGATCCGTGTCCGGCGAGGAAGGTTTCAGCGACCGTCTTCTTCTCAGTGTTCTTGCCTTGCGTGGCTGAGCCGAAGACGTTCATGTCGTTGCCGCCCAGCATCGGGGTGGAGTCGGAGTTCTGGCCGCCGGTGTTGGAGTAGACCTGCGTGTCCAGCATCAGCGCTTTGATGTTGGGCCTGTTCTGCAGAATGACCTTGGACATGTTCTGGTAGCCGATGTCGCCCATGCCGCCGTCACCGCCGACTACCCAGACCTTGGGCAGCTCGACGATTTCCTGATCGGTCATTAGCGCGTCGGTGAAGTGGGTGAACTCGTAAAACTCGCGCGGGGTGATTCCTTTGCCTTCGCGGGTGAGGATGACGTCGGTGAGGCGCTCAGGGATGACGGAGCGGCGAGCGTGGTCAACGATGAAGCTTTCGCCCATGAGCCAGCCGATGGTGATGCCGTCCTGGAAGAGCGAGTTCATCCACGGATAGGGATGCGGGTTGTTCGGCGATGTCGAACCGTACACGGTATTGCAACCGGTGTGCGCGGCCATCGCCATCACGCTCATGCCGTTGGCAAGGCGCCCGTCGACGGGCTGCAGCGATTTGTGGTTGAAGGCCTCGGTGAGCAGGACTGCTGCGAGGGCTTCGACCAACTGGGCGTCGGTGATGGGGCCGTTGGCTTCTTCGTGCGCGGCGATGCGGGACTTGGTGTCTTCAGTCTGTTCGCCGCCGAGGTTCAGGATGAGGTGCGTGATAGCCAACCGCAGGGTTGCATATTCTTCAGGGTTGGCGGCCTTGAGTGCTTCGAGACGGGCGACGCCGGTTTTCTCGAGATCGCCGGCCTTGCCCACGAGGCGATCGGCCTTGGTGTGGAAGACGGGGCGCATGTAAGCCTCGGTGACGGCAGCGATGGAGCGGAGCACGCTCTTCTCGCCGCATCCCGCGCAGGCGCCGTCGCCGGAAACCAACGCGTCGTAGTTACGGCGAACCATAAGCATGTTGCGCAGCGTCGCAGTCTTCGAGTCCGCCGGATTCGCCGCATTGAAGAGGCCGAGGTACTTCTGCGATGTGTCGGGCAGCAGATTGAGGAAGGCTGTGCCGGTTTCGTGCTCGGCGTTGACTTCGGTGGTTTCCTGCACCATCTTGAGCGCCATGTGATCGCCGCAGGCGGTTACGCATGCCGCGCAGCCCTTGCAGAGGTCGCTGACGAAGATGGAGAAGATGCCGCCGGTGCCGGGGGCCTTACGCTCGGGCGAAGAGAAGATGGCGTTGACCTTTTGATAGGCCATCGGCACCTTGTCGATGATCGAGTAGAACTGGGTCTTCGCTTCGGCTGAGAAGCCGTCGACGGATTCGGTGACTTCGCGAATGATCTTCGGCAGCGGCGTGCCAGTCTTCATTTCAGCGACCATGCGCTGGCGGGTCTGCTTCTCGATTTCGGGAAGCTTCGCCATCATCTTGGTGCGCTCGCCGGCGTCGCCCACGTAGCGGGAGACGGCCATGGTGAGCACAGTGCCCAGATCCTGCGAGGTGTTGGGGAGCGCGGTGTCGGGGCAGACCGAGATGCACTCCATGCACTGTGTGCAGTTCTCGGGGATGTAGAGCGGGGTTTCGCGACGGGCTACGTACTTGGAGGCCGTGTCGCCGGTGGCAGCGGCGATGACGCCCATGGCTGCGAGAGGAGTTGCGGGCTGGTCGTAACCGAAGCTGGCGCGGAATTCGGCGTCAAAGGCATCGATGGTTGCGATCGGCGGACGGGCACCTTGTCCCGCGGGAGGCAGTGTGGAACGGCAGCCGCCAGTGTTGCAGTCGCCGCTGCCGACAGTGGCCATTTCGAGGATCGGGAGCAAGGGCTGTCCGCGCAGGGAGGACTTGTCGGCTGCGGCCATTTCGCCAATTTTGATTTCCTTGACGAGCTCGAAGCCCTGCGTCATGACTTCCATGTTGGAGTTGACGACGGCTTCGCCGAGCTTGCCGAACTTCTTGACGTACTGCTTCATCACGACGTCGCGGTACTGCTCCTGCGTGATTCCGAACTCCTGCAGCATGGGGCTGACGGCGAAGAAGGCGCCAAGGAATGCGTTGCCCTGCATGCGGAGCTGAAGATCGGCGCGGTCGGTGGCCTTGCGGGCAATTTCAAAGCCGGGCAGCGTGTAGACGCGAATGTTTTTCTCGATGATCTGCTTGCGCGCCCAGAGGGGAAGGTTCTCCCACGCGCGCTCGCCTTCGGCGTCCGACTCCCAGATAAGGGCGCCGCCAGGCTGGATGCCGTCGAGCGGATTGGTGTGGGTGAAGGCCTTGGGATCGCAGCAGAGAACAACGGTGACGTGGCGCAGATCGCAGTTGACGCGAATGCGATCTTTGGCGGCGACCATGAAGTAGCTGGTGGGCGCGCCCTTCTTTTCTGAACCGTACTTGGGATTGGCGCTGACGTGGATGACTTCCTTGGGATTGCCCTTGTCATCGACGAGGCCGTCGCGCTCGTAGAGCAGGTCGTTGAGATCGCCCAGAATGGCGCCGAGGTTTTTGCCGGTGGTGATGGCGCCCCATCCGCCGATGGAGTGGAAGCGGACGGCGACTGCGCCTTCAGGCAGCAGGGAAGGCATTTCGTCGCCGATGACAGCGTAAGGATGGTCGATGCCGAGCACGAAGAAGCTGACGCCGTCGGCTGCGGTCTTGCCGTCTTTGCGGGCGCGACCGGCTGGTGGCGTATTCGTAGGCGCCGATGATGTGCTCGGGGCGGAAGTCGCGCGAGCCGAGGCCGTAGCTGCCGGAGTAGATGTGCGGCACTTCGTCCATCGTCATCGCGGGCAGACCTTCTGAGGCGCCGTGTCCAGCGGTCTGGATCGCTTTGGAGAGCGCGGTGCGGATGTCGCGGCCGAGCGGGTTGTCGCCGCTGAGTGCTTCGTCGGTGCGCTCGAGGATGATGACGTTCTTCTTGCCCTTGAGGGCGGCAACGATGGCGGCCTCAGGGAAGGGACGAATCACGTTGACGTGGATGGAGCCGACTTTGACTCCGCGGGTCTGGCGGAGGTAGTCGACGGCAGCTTCGATGTTTTCGGCGGCTGATCCGAGAGAGACGAAGACGGTGTCGGTATCGTCGCACTTGTACTGCGAGATGAGGCCGTAGTAGCGGCCGGTGAGCTTGCCGAAGTCTTTATAAGCGTCTTCAAGGAACTGCAGAATCGGCTCGGCGAAGTTGTTGCGGCGCGCGATGATGCCGTTCATGTAGTGTTCCTGGTTCTGAACGGGGCCAAGGAGGACGGGGTTGGTGAGGTCCATCATCTTGGGAACGCGGCGGCGCGTGGGTCCAAAGAGGACGCGCTGCGCTTCCGTTGGGCAGTCGATGATGTCTTCCGGTGCGCCGAGGTATTCGCGGATCAGTTCCGACTCGTGCTTGTAGAAGGTGCGCTCAAGGTGGCTGGTGAGAAAGCCATCCATGATGTTCATGCCCGGCGTGAGCGAAAGCTCGGTGACGCGCCGGAGGATGAGGGACTGGTCGGCCGCCTGCTGTGCGTCCTTGCCAAAGATCATGATCCAGCCGGTGTCGAGTGCGCCGTAGATGTCGTCGTGTCCGCAGTGGACGTTGAGGGCGTGCTTGGTAAGCGCGCGGGCGCCGACTTCAAGCACCATAGTGGAGCCTTTGCCCGGAGCGTGATAGTACTGCTCCACGCCGTAGACCACACCCTGGCCGGAGGTGAAGTTGACCACGCGCTTGCCGCAGACAGAGTGGGCGATGGCGCCGCCCTGGGCCGCGTGCTCGCCTTCGGTCTCGATGGCGATGGTGTTGTGGCCGAATACGTTCAGATTGCCCTCAGCGTAGGCCTGCTGGAAGAGCTCGCCGCCTTCTGTGGAAGGCGTAATGGGATAGAAAACGCCGGCATCGGCGATGCGGGTCTCGGTGTGGTACGAGACAAGCTGGTTTCCGTTGGCTGTAACTCGAATGCCGGGATAGCGAGCGGCTTCCGTCATAATGTCCCCTCCGTGCGTCCTGATCTTGCTTGTTGCTTCCGCTCGGTGAGGGGGCTGTCGCTCAAGCGCTTTCGAGGTGTGCCCATCGAAAGGCCACAACTGTCCCGCAACCTGCGGTTGATTCGTGCCAGGCTTGCGGGCTCTGCGCATCAGCGGCTGCAAGTGCCTGGTTCGATTGGTTCTGCTGACCGCGGTGAACTGCGGCTCCGATCCAATTTCCCTTGTTAAGTCTAATTGCCAGAACGGAATTGCGCGAGTAACCCAAGGGGGAGCTGCCCGTGAAATGGCCTATACATCAGTATGCACCCGCGATGCGAGACGGTGTATCAGGGTGTACCAATGCGTGGGATTGGAAAGAAAGGACGGCTTCGTGCGCGGTACGGTTGGGGGCGTGCGGCGGCTCTATACTTGGACCGACTTAAAGAACTCAAAGAAGGATCGAATGGCTGAAACGAATCCGTCGTCGAGTCCGAAGTATGCGAGCTATCCGAGCCTTGCCGGGCGTGCGGTGCTGGTTACCGGCGGGGCCAGCGGGATTGGCGCTTCGATCGTGGCGCATTTTGCGCGGCAGGGATCGCGGGTGGTGTTTTTCGATGTGCAGGATGAAGTTGCTGGACAACTGATCGATTCGCTGAAGAGGGAGGTCGTTTCGGCGCCGATCTACGTTCGCTGCGACCTGACGGATATTGGCGCGCTTCAATCGGCCGTCAAAGAGGCGGCTGCCGTTCTTGGCGGCGTCGATGTGCTGGTGAACAATGCGGCCAACGATCAGCGGCACAAAATTGAGGACGTGACGCAGGAGTACTGGGATGCTTCGATCGCAGTGAATCTGCGGCCGCAGTTCTTCATGATCCAGGCGGTGTTGCCGGCGATGAAGGCGGCTGGGGCGGGGAAGCATCATCAATATGTCCTCCATTTCGTGGATGATTCCGTCCACGGGCGTGCCGGTGTACATCGCAGCAAAGGCGGCGATCGTCGGACTGACCCGTACCCTTGCGCACGAATGCGGCCCGCAGGGCATTCGAGTGAATGCGGTTCTTCCGGGTGCGATCGCGACGGAAAAACAGAGGCGGCTGGTCTACACGCCGGATTACAAGGCCGAGATCATGGCTGCGCAGGCGCTGAAGCGCGACATCCTGCCGGAAGATGTGGCGCGACTGGTGCTGTTTCTGGCGGCGGATGATTCGAGTGGCATCACCAACCAGAGCTACGTGATCGATGGCGGGTGGGTATAAACAGTGGTCCGCTATCACAGCCCCGCCCAATCACCAGGAACTGTCATCCCGACCGGAGCGGAGGGATCTGCAGTTGCTTCTTCGGTCGCGGCCTGTGCGGTGTTTGCGGTCCAAAGAAGGACACGTCATGAGAGTCCGCACGAGCACTCGTCCACCTCGGCCTTCTGAATTATGACGATGCGGACGTGCGGAAACAATTCGCTCAGAAGTCGTATGAGCTGTTTTTACGCGAGTGGCGCGAGAATGGACACGTGCACGAGAACTACAACGCGATCACAGGGACGGGCGACGACGTGACCTCGAGCGACCGGTTTTACCACTGGGGCGTGCTGGGCTATATCGAATACCTTGAGCAGACGCATCCGGAGCGGGCACCAAATCAATAAAACGGCTGAAAGCCGAAAACTCTGACTGCATGCCGTAAGATTTCACGGGGAGCTTACAGCCATGTTTCCAGCATTTCTATTTGCACGTAGAAGTTTCGTTTCCAGCTTTGTCGTTCTTGCTGTTTCCGCCGCCACTTTCTTTGTCGCCCGAGCCACCGCGCAAACTGCAGTCGAAGAGGCGAAAGTTGCCGCGGAGATTGACCGGGTCGCGTCGAATCTGCCGCCTGAGTCTCGGACTGTAATCACCCGGCTAACAATGCTGCGCGAGCTTCCCAGTTCCGCCTGGAAGATGCACGGCGGTGACCTGGCGCATGGCGAAGACGTCAACCTCGACGAGTCCGGCTGGCAAGCGATCACGATACCGGGCAATGCGTCGAATGACGCCGTCTGGTTCCGGCAGACCTATACCGTCCCCGAGACCCTCGGCGGATACGACCTGACCGGCGCTCGCATCTGGTTCCAATTTCACGCCACTGGCAATGGTCCCATGCCCGAGATTCTCTACTTCAATGGCCGGCGTGTAGCACTCGGCGATGACCTTGAGCCTGTGGTTCTCTTTGACAACGCCAAAGCTGGCGAAAAGGTCACAGTGGCTATCAAGCTCCTGCACACGGTCGACACCAAGACCATCAGGGCCGCCACACTCAAGATCGATTTCCCTGAGAGCCGTCCGAGCCCGGAAGATCTCCGCATCGAGTTTCTTTCGGCCGCGGTGCTGGTTCCAACACTTGCGCCGAATGACGCCTCGCAGATGGCCACGCTCAACGGCGCCATCACTGCAGTTGACTTGAAGGCTCTTGATTCTCACGATCAGGCTGCCTTCGACGCGAGCCTGAAAGCCTCGCATAGCAAGCTCGAAGCGCTGCTCCCACTGATGCAGACGGCGACATGGCATCTGACAGGCAATTCGCACATCGATGCCGCGTGGCTGTGGCCGTGGACCGAGACCGTTGACGTTGTGAAGCGCACCTTCGGTACTGCGTTGCAACTGATGTACGAATATCCGCAGTACACCTACACGCAGTCGGCAGCAGCCTACAACGAGTGGATCTCTGACAAGTATCCCGACATGAACGCCGAGATTGCGAAGCGCATCAAGGAAGGGCGCTGGGAGATTGTGGGCGGCATGTGGGTTGAGCCGGATTTGAATATGCCGGACGGCGAGTCGCTGGTGCGCCAACTGCTGGTGGGCAAGCGCTGGTACAAGCAGGCCTATGGCGTCGATGTGCGCATCGGCTGGAATCCGGATTCGTTCGGCTACACGTGGCAGCTTCCGCAAATCTACAAAAAGTCAGGCGTCGATTATTTCGTAACGCAGAAGATGACGTGGAACGATACCAACCAGTTTCCATTCAAGCTCTTCTGGTGGGAGTCGCCCGATGGGTCGAAGGTGCTCTCCTATTTTCCGCACGACTATGCGAATGACAACCTGAACCCGACACGTCTGGCCGCCGATACCGCGCAGGCGCGGCAGCGGGCAACCGGTATGACGGACGTGATGGATCTCTACGGCATTGGTGACCATGGCGGCGGACCGACTCGGGCCGTTCTCGATCAGGGATTCCACTGGGCAACACCGAGCCAGCCACAGAAAGTGATGCCGAAGATGCAATTCGGTATTTCCCAGAGCTACTTCACCGACATCGAGAAGCAGATTGCGCCGGAAAGTCCCGAGTGGAATTACCAGTCAATCGCTAGGGGCTATACCCCTCCGCCTGCAGTCGCAGGCAAGGTCAACATCCCGACGTGGAAGAGCGAAATGTATTTCGAGTACCACCGAGGCGTGATGACCACGCAGGCAAACCATAAACGCAACATGCGGCAGAGTGAAGTGCAGGTCCTGGACGCGGAGAAGTGGGCTTCGCTGGCGTGGCTCGATGGGAAAAACTATCCGGCGCAGGAACTGACTGAAGACTGGAAGAAGGTTTTGTTTAACCAGTTCCACGATCTCGCAGCGGGTTCGGGCATTGGCGTTATCTACAAAGACGCGCAGCTGGATTACGACGTGGTTCGCTACTCGACCAACCAGATCAGTTCGCATGCGTTGGAGACGGTGGACGAGAGGGTCAATACGGCAGGGGCCGGAACGCCAGTCGTGGTTTTCAATCCACTGGGATGGGAACGCTCCGGTGTAGTTGAGGTGCGGGTGCCGGGCGCGAAGACCGCGGGGAGCGCGTCGGGAGCGCAGGTGGCGGCCACCAGACCAGACGAGAAAACGGACTTTGCCACTGTGACGCTGCACGTTATGCGAGTGCCGGCGATGGGATACAAGGTGGTGTGGGTCGGAGGCAAAGGCTCAGCTGAGAAGGAAGAAAGCGGTGCGAACGCGAAGGAAACTGCCGGTTCGATCACGCTGGAGAATGCGATTCTTCGCGTGGTTGTCGACAAGCAGACTGGCTGTATCACCAGCCTGTTCGATAAGAAGTCGAATTTCGAAACGCTTGCATCCGGTGCCTGCGGCAATCAACTGCAGTTCTTCAAAGACACGCCAAAAGATTATGACGCGTGGAATATCGATCCGGGAACGCTCGACGTGGCGCCGATGGCCATTGAACATGCCGATTCGGTGGAGTTGATAAAGTCTGCGGAGCCAACCATCCGCGTGACCAGCCACTTTCAGAATTCAAAGTTCGTGCAGATCTTCAGCCTGACTGCGGAAGGCGATGAGGTAAACGTCGAGAACCAGTTCGACTGGCACGAAGCGCACATTCTTCTCAAAGCTGCGTTTCCGCTGGCGGCGTCAGGACCGTTCGCCACGTACGAGATTCCCTATGGCACCATCGATCGGCCGACAACGCGCAACAACTCGTGGGAGAAGGCGCAGTTTGAAGTACCGGCGATGCGGTGGGCCGAACTCGGAGACGGCAAACACGGGCTCGCGATCATCAACAACACGAAGTACGGCTACGACGCAGTCGGCAACTTGCTGAGGCTTACGCTGCTTCGGTCGGCCAAGTGGCCCGATCCCGATGCGGACATGGGGCATCAACACTTCCAGTACGCACTTTATCCACACGCGGGCAACTGGAAGGATGCGATGACCGTGCGGCACGGCTACGAATATAGCTACCCGCTCACAGCCGAGACCACAACAGCTCATCCTGGAGCGCTGCCGGCAACGCACTCCTTTGCCTCAGTAGCTCCAGAAAATGTGGTGCTGACTGCGGTGAAGAAGGCTGAAGACGCAAAGGGTCTGATCTTCCGCGCGTATGAGTGGGCGGGAAAGGAATCGACCGTTGAGTTCCATGTGCCGCCGGGCGCGATTTCGGCCACGGTGACGAACATGATGGAAGCGCCGGAGGGCAGCGCGTTGGCGGTCGCGGGCGATGTGGTGAAGGCACCGATTCATCCGTACGAGATTCTGACGGTACGCGTCGATTATCCGAATGGCGGCCCGAAAGAGTAGCCAGCTATCGGTCTCAATACCGAATACGGCGCGACATGGTCGCGCCGTATTCATTTCAGGCGGAAATACTTCCACTGCCGAACTACTTTCCGGCGATTTTGGTCAAGTCGGCGTTCTGGTCGATCTGGCTTAGGCGGTACATCAGTAGGGCGTCGCGCTTGGTGTTGATCGGTTGCGTTGACAGGTCGATCGTTTCGCCGGGAGCGTGCGCGCCTTCACCGGTCGCACCGACGCCTGCCAGGCCGGGAATAATATCCGCGACAAAAGAAATATCCCCTGCTCCGCGTTTCATCGGGTCCAACTCTGGCATCGGTTTGAAGCCGAGGCTGGCATTCGCCTGGTTAAGAATGCCAAGCAGGGCGCGGCTCTGTGCGGTAGGCGCCATGGCTGGATAGCCTTCGCCAAACGTGATGGTTGCGCCGGTTCTGGGCAGATGCTGAGCGACGATGGACTGCATCTTTTTCTCGACGCGATCAGTCTGCTGATTGGAGATGGTGCGAATGTCGCCGCTGGCGTAGGCTACGGGGGCCACGACATTGTCCTTGCCCGTTGCCGTGCCGTTGTTACCGGCTTCGTCGACATGGACGCTGGTTCCCCCTACAACCATCCCTACGTTGTACGTCAGATTCGCTTCGGGAAGCTGCACCCGAAAGGCGTCCAGAATCCGCGTCAGCTCATAGATCGCGCCGAAGCCCATGTGCGGTGAGAAAATGCCGGAGGAGTGGCCGGTCTCGCCCGTCGTTTTGATCTGCCAGGTGATAGAGCTGCGGCGGCTGACGCTGCCGTAGAAGGTGCCTTCCATTCGGGGCGTTCCCTCAAATTCGAGCGCGAGGTCGCTGTGTTTCGCGGCTTCAAGCATGTCGTGGCGAGATGTGCTGGCGGGTTCGCCGTGCGCTTCTTCGTCGCCGCTGAGCACAATCGTGATTTCCGTCTGCTTGAGCACATCGGCGGCCTGCATGGCCTTCAGTGCGAAGAGCATGTCGACGAGACCGCCCTTCATATCGTTGACGCCGGGGCCGGTAGCGATGTTTCCCTGCACACTGTATGTCTGGAATGGACTGGTCTTTTCAAATACGGTGTCCATGTGGCCGATCAGCAGGATGCGCTTGCCGCACTTTCCCGGTTCGGGACAGGGATGCTCGGCGACCAGTACGCCTGCCCGTTGTACCTGCTCCATCGGGATCCACCGCACCTTGAAGCCCACCTCAGTGAGTTGAGCCTGCATGATCTCGGCAACGGCGCGGACGCCCTCAAGGTTGTGAGTGCCGCTGTTGATGTTGACGAGCTTTTCGAGCATGCCATTGGAAGCTTGCTCGTTGGCGTCGATGTACGCCACCATGGCCTTTTCTTCAGTCGACAGCGGCGGTGTGTTTTGGGCGATCGAGGCCACGCTGGATGCAGCAGCCAGTAAGGGGAAGATAACCTGCCAGATTTTCATTCTCGCCGAGAATATCAGGGCAGACGCTTCCCGCACGACTGGCTAACCGTGGTAGTTCGCCTGCTTGAAACCCCGGGCGGATGATCACGCCCTTAATTGCGTCCGCAGTCCTAACTCTTCTTTGCAGTTACAGCGGAGAAGCTTGAGACCAGTTGGCCGACGTGCTTGCTGCCGCAGTGGGGGCACTTGATCTCAGCTTTCTCGACGTCGGAAATGTGGAGGTGCTGGGTGAATTCCTTGTCACAGTCCTGGCAGTGGTAGACGTATTGAGACATACATCACCTCCGAGCCAACATCATAGCGCCGCCTCTTGTGGACGGACGATGAAATCCTCCTGCTGGCTGCATTTGTCAGCAGTGTGAGCCTTCGAGCGCTTGGCTTCCTGCAGCATTGTGGCGAACCTGCGAAAGAAATGCATAGGAGTTTCGACCGGTTCTGCGACAAGCGTGGAAGCTCACATAGAGATCACTCGTACTCGCGATTGGGAGCGATTCCGAGGGTGGCGATTTTTCCGTCCGGATCCAACCCGTAGACGATCAGGATGGCTTCGCTTCCTTTGCTGATCCGGAATGTCGAAACTGGTGGGCTTTTGGAGCCTGCATCCCGTTTGACGAGAGTCATCGCGCCGCCCGGCCATAACGCGGCAAGTCTCTTTCGAACCGAAGCTGCCGCCTCGGGTGTGATAAGTGCTGCCAGTTGTGGAGTCGCCTGCGGCCGGATATCTTCGCCCGCGACGATCTGGTCGAGCAACTTTGCGACCTTTGAAGATATAGAGGGATCTTTGTCTGGGATTGCTGAGAGCTTTGCGGGCTGCAGTGGCGGGACGACCATGCCGGACACCACATGTGCGATGATTTCCGGATCCGCGTGGCCGGCATCGAGGTTGGTGAGCACAACGACAGAGAGGTTGTCGTCGGGATAACGCGAGATGACGCACGTGAAGCCTTGCCACGCGCCCCCGTGTTCAATTCGCTTGTGATGATTCTGATCGCCAATGAACCACGCAAATCCATAACCCGCTGGATTGGGCTTTCCATCGGTAAGCGGATATACGGTCCAGATGCGGTCGAGGCTCGACTGCTTAAGAAGTTGCGTGGTGTAGAGCGCGGCATCCCACTTGGCCAGATCGAGCACGTTGAAGTAGAGAGCGCCATCGGCGGTTGAGTCGAAGGTGGGCGAGACCCAATCCTGATTCTTGAGTTGGCCATCGTGGATTTCGTAGCCGGAAGAGCGGTTGGGAATGATGTCGCTCTCGCTGATGAGACGCGTGGACGTCATGCCGAGCGGCTTGAAGATACGCTCGCTGAGAAATTCGGCGTAAGGTTTGCCGGTGACTTTGTGAATGATGATGCCAAGCAAAACGTAGTTCGTATTGCGGTAGTCCCACTTGTCGCCGGGTGCCCATTCGATCGGGAGAGCTTCAATGTTGGTGACGAGTTCGTCCTCGGTGAAATCGAGGCGAAGATAGAAGGGGCCTTTGGGGCCGACGCGCTCGCCGGATTCGTATTCCGAGAGTCCAGAAGTGTGGGATAGCAGATTCTTGATAAGGATCGGCTTCCAGCCGGCCGGCGCGTCGGGGAAGTATTTGGTGATGCTGTCATCGAGTGAGATTTTGCCTTCTTCCACGAGCATCATGATGGCGGCGGAGACGAATTGTTTGCCGACCGAGCCGGATTGAAAAAGTGTTTCGGGCTTGACCGGGACGTTGAGTTCGACGTTGGCGAGTCCATAGCCCTTGGCGAGCAGCACTCTCCCGCGCGAGTAGATGCCGACTTCGATGCCGGGAATTTTCTGGCGAGCCATTTCGGAGGCGACGAAGGTGTCGATGGACTGGATCTGCTGCGCGTCGAGCGGCGGAAGCGAAGATGGCGCTTGTCCAAAGAGAAGCGGCGCTGCGAAATAGGAGACGGCTGCGAGGACGGCAGAGAGGGTGCGCATCAAATCGACTCCGATGAAGGGAAGGGACGGAGGCGAGTATAGCATCGGCATCCGTCCAGCGAGAGTCAGATCAAGTGTGAGTTTGTGCGCTATTTGCCGAGCAGCCGTTCGACGGCGTCGCGCTGGTAGCGAGACATGCGGAGTTCTTCGCCGCTTTGCAGCACCACAATGTGACTGCCTTGAAACCACCGCTGGACCGCGTGCATGTGGCGCACGTTGACGATGGTCGATTGATGGATCCGCATGAGGGTGCATTGTGTGTGGTCGCCTGCCCGGCAGTTATTTCGCAGTAACATGTCAAGAAACGTGCGAACGCAACAAGGCCGTCCTAAGTGGGACGGCCTTGTTGGTGAGAGAACCAAGTGTAGTTGCTTTTGCGCGAAGCGCGGTCGCTTGGACGGCTAGTCCCCGGCGACGGGCTCGGTTTCCTTGTGCCGGTTAACGGGTGAGGCCGCGTTGTTTGATGCGGGCCGGATGGAGTCGAGGCTTACGAGGCCTTCGACGGGCTTTTCGCCGAGCACGTGTTCGCGATAGAGCTTTGCCATCTTTGCGTTCTCCGCATCCGACTTGATCTTGGTATCGCGGGCGCGAATCTTTTCTTCGCGGGCGTTCTTGGCGATGCCGAGGTTGTCGAGCGTGTGGTTGGCTTCAGAGTTGACGTGCTCCATGTTGAGCTTGAGCTCGTGGCCTACATAACCCATGCCGACCTTTTTGCCACCGGCGAAGATTTCGTGACGGCCGTGCTCTTCGTACCACTTGGTCAGAGTAGCGGTCATGTGCATCTTCTCGATGATGTTGCGCCAGCCGACGCCGGTGTTGTAAGCGCAGAAGCTGATTTCGCCTTCCTGCGTGGCGTAGGGAATGATGCACTGCTCGGTGCGGCGGAAGTCGTAGTTGAACAGATCCTGGAACCACATGCCGGCGATGAAGAGGAAGTTCCAGCGGTCGGAGCGGCGCTTCTCGATGTCCTTCATGGTGCGGTCGCCCTTGACCGAGCCGTAGTCGCGGCCAGTGGCGTTGAAGGTCTTATCCATCTTCTTCAGCATGTCGGTGATCTTGAAGTGGGTCGGTGACTGGAACGGATCGTAGTTGCGCATGAGCGCGAGCCCGAATCCGATGACCGAGAGCCACTTGCCGCGGGCAGCATCGTTGACCTTGGCAAGATCCTTGGCCACCTGATCCATGTGGAGGAAGGCGGTTACGGGAGCGGCTTCCTTGGTTTCCTTGTCGATCATGAGCGCCATGCCGATGCCGCAGTTGGGGTGGCATCCGCACGAGAGCTGGCCCCACTCGGCTGTTGGCCCGTGCACGAGATCGGCCCAGTCAGAGAAGGTGGACATGAAGCTGATGGGGAACCAGTCGCGCTCGGGAACGCCGAGGCCAACCTGATTCTTGACGTCGTGCGCCATGTGCGAGAGCGTGTAGCGCTGTGCAACGCGGCGCTCTTCGCTGATGTCCTCATCGCGACCGGTGAAACTGACCGGCTGGAACGAAAGGAAGCTGATCTTCTTGGGGTTGTCGAGTGCGAACTCGATGATGCGGCCAACCTGCTCGTTATTGATGCCGTTGATGATGGTCGTCACGGGAACGATATCAACGCCGGCTTCATGCAGATTGTTGATGGCCTGGAGCTTTACGTCGAAGAGGTTGCCGACCTTGCGGTGCGAGTTGGCAGCGTTCCCAATGCCGTCGAACTGAAGGTAGACGTAGCGGAGACCGGCCTCAGCAGCGGCTCGGCAAAGTTCCTTTGACTTCGCGAATTCGATGCCGTTGGAGGCGGCCTGCACCGAGTTGTAGCCGACCTTGCGCGAGTAAGCGACAGCGTCAAGGAAATAAGGCGACAACGTGGGCTCGCCACCGGAGAACTGAACGCTCATTTGCCGACGCGGCTTCATGTTGACGGCGTTGTCGAGCATGGTCTTGATTTCTTCCCAGGTAAGTTCGTGGACGAAGCCGACCTGGTTGGCGTCCATGAAGCAGGGATCGCACATCATGTTGCAGCGATTGGTGAGATCGATGGTGAGCACCGAGCCGCGGCCGTGGGTCACGGTCGAGGTGCCGTGGTTGTGGAGCTTGTCGGCGGTGGAGCCGTGGGAGCGGATGTCGCGGCCGGGGAAGCTCTCTTCGAGGTGCTTGAAGAAGGCGGGGTCGATGGACATCACGTCTTCAAAGTGGCCGTGCTTGGGGCAATCCTTCACCATCAAGATTTTGCCGTCGCGCTCGATGATCTGAGCCTTGATTTCGCCGACCTTTTCATTGAGAAGGACTTCGTGGGGCAGCTTGCCATCGAGAATCTGCTTGCGGATCTCGGGCACGCACTTGGGACAGAGCGAGTCTGTGGTGCGCGGCCAGCCCAGCGGGCGGCTTCTCTTTCTGATAGCTCTTCAGGAGGGGTTTTTCGCTCCATTTGGGGGTAAACGACGGGTTGGGGCTGATGCGGTTGAACCGCTCAAATACCACCCACGCGCCCTTGGCCGCGTATACGGCGGCTTTCTCGGCGTACTTCATCGCTTTTGACATATTGGTGCGATCTCCTTAAGAAAGAATGCGCTGGCTCTCGGTGAGGTCCGGCAAGGTAACCGCCGGAACCTGAAAACTCAGTACAAGAGTAACGAGGGGAGCCGGTCAATCCAACCGGGGTGCAGCGAATGGGGATATTGGGGGGTGAATGGTGATTGAGAGGGGCCGAATGGCAGGCCTGAATTCAATCGCTCAGGGTTCGCTAAGCTCTTTCGTCTCCAACAGTTTACCTACTTGGTTCGTCCTCCGATTGCAGTCGTTGGAAGGATCGGATGGTCCATTTCCTCTCCACCCGAACACGTGCCCTGAATCGAGCCTCAAATCGAGCGGTATCAGTCAACGGTGATCGAGAAGGAAGCCGTTCGTTGAAGCGATCCGGAAGTGGCTGTGACGGTGACTGTTGAATTGACAGAATGGGATCCGCCTCCGCTTCCGTTCGTGGACGATCCGCCCGATCCGCCGCAGCCATTGGCTAAGAGCAAGGCCGACGCAACCAGCATCCCCATGAGAATGCACTTGACGAGGCGTTTTCTTGGCGCTGTGAAGCAGAAGAAGAGCGCAGCGAGGACCGCCGGTGCTCGAAATGGGAATCCATCTCTGTGCAGTGAGCCGCTCAACTTGGCAGTGGAGATGGTAAGCGTTGTCGAGGCTGCCCCTGCGCCTGAGGGCGTTACCGTCGCAGGTGAAAAAGAGCAGGATGCTCCGGTCGGTAGTCCTGAACAACTGAAAGAGACTGCAGCGTCGAATCCGTTTTGAGGTGTGATTGTTACCTTCGCGGTTCCATTTGCTCCGCCGACAACCGTGAGCGACGCGGGTAACACCGCAATTGAGAAGTCCGCCGGCGGCAGATTAATTGTGTAATCGGCTGTCGCCACGGCGCTCGTTGAAAAGCCCGTCGCCGTAGCGATAGCCTTCAGCGTCTCCGACTTCGACACCGCAATCGGTCCAGCGTATACCGTCGAGACGGACGTTGGTGTTGTTCCATCGGTGGTGTAGTTGATAACTGCGCCAACCGTTGCGTCGCTTATGGCAACTGTCTGGATGGAAGTATATGTTCCAGCTGGAACGCTGAAGGTTGGTATTGCCGCTGGAGGCATGATCGTATAGGTGGCCGTGGCAACGGGGCTAACTGAAAAGCCGCTTGCGATTGCGATCGCCGTGAGAGTCTGTGTCGTAGAAACGGCGATTGGAGCTGTATACCTGGTTGAGTTTTTGGTTGGGGTAGTCGAATCGTTGGTGTAGTAAATCGTTGCGCCCGGCGTTGCATCGGTGATCGCGATAGTCTGGGCCGAGCTGTAGGTTCCACCAGCGGTACTGAAGGCGGGAGCAGCGGTCGCCGAAGGCGACGGGGGCTGGTATGCCCACAAATCGGTGTAAAGGTTGAACTGATTGTTCGGCAAGGAGAGAAATCCGCCGAACAGCCACAGGGTCCCATCCGAACCTGACCAGGTTGCACTTGTGCAGCGGCTTCCAGGGCCATTTGCAGGAGCGGGCACGCCTAATGTGCCATAAGTTCCAGATGGATTGATCGTGTTGCTCCCACCCATCCAGGTCCACTCGTTCAGAGATTGATGGAACATCCAGAGATCACCTAGATTGCCCAGGTTGCCCGCAGAATCACTCCCGTATCCTCCAAACATCCAGAAGCGGCCGTAGCTGTCGCTCCATGCGGATGCTCCGCTTCGGCCTCCAGGCATATTTGCAGCAGAGGTTGTTCCCAGGGTTCCGTACGTTCCAGGCGGTCCGCTGTCGGCGGTGATCGTGCTACTTCCGCTCATCCAGGTCCATTGGCCCGTGGCGGTGTTGAACATCCAGAGGTCATTCAAATAGCCGCTGTTGCCATTTGAATCGATGCCATTGCCGCCAAAGAGCCAAAGGTTTCCATTCGCATCGGTCCACGTCGCCGCAAAGTCGCGACCACCTGGGATGTTGTCGGCGTTGGGAACTCGCAGGGTTCCATAAACTCCAGATTGGCCTGGACCGACACCGCTCGCCTGGGGGCCGCCCATCCATGTCCACAAATTCGCTGAGGGATCAAAGGTCCAAAGGTCGCTCAAATGGATTGAATTGGAGTTGCTATCGAATTGGAGGCCACCAAAGAACCAGAAGTGGCCGTTATTGTCTGTCCATGTTGCCGTGGCTTCCCGTGCGCCCGGAATATTGCCACTTGCAGATGTTCCCTGCGTTCCGTAAACACCGGTCCGGGCGGTAGCGCTTGTGTTGCTGCCTCCCATCCACGTCCATTGATTGGTGGATGGCTCGAACTTCCATACGTCATTCAACAGGACGCTGGAACCGGTAGAGTCAACAACGGCTCCACCAAAAAGCCAGAGATTCCCGTTCTTGTCGCTGCCGCTTGCCGCGTTGAAGCGGGCTCCTGGAACGTTGCTGCCGGCCGGTAATCCCAGGGTTCCGTATGTCCCCTGGACATTGGCAGACGAACTCCCACTTTTCCAAGTCCATTGAGCAGTCGCAGGATCGAAAACCCAGAGATCGTTAAGCTCTCCCCACGGTTTGCTGGAAGAAACTCCGAGGCCGCCGAAGAGCCAGAGATCTCCGTTCTCGTCTATCCATTGCGAAGTGTTGGATCGGCTACCAGGGAAATTATTCGCGGAGGGTGTGCCCAGCGTGCCGTACACGCCTGCCTGATACATGAGATCGCTGCCGGAAATCCAAGTCCACTGATTGGGCGCAGTGGTCTGCGCGGCGGTTGGCACGGTAACGTTGAAGATCGCAAGGAAAAACACTAAAGGGGAGACGTGTGGGATACGGCGCAATTCCGTGAGCAAGGAAACTCCCAAGGCTAGTTTTGATTTTGGACAATATTACAAGTTTTGTTGGTCGAAGAGAATCGCGATTACCGCGCAAGTAACCAGGAGCAGAATTTACGGGCTCCCCATGGGCCCTGTATTGGCGATCTGGCTGATGATCTGCTGAACCAGGACGATGCGCACGTTGATATGCCGGGCGAGGTCAGGCAGAAATTCGGTGATCAGGTTGTCTGTCGGCGCCAGAGCCCACCCAGAGCCGACCCGGGCCGCAGTTGATCGAAGATCGGTCTCCAGGCCCGGCACGTAGAGATTCGCGATCTCAGCATCGATGGGAAAGCCGAAGATGTTGGCGTAATTCGGCATGCCCTTCCCGTTGTCTCCTTGCGTCCATCCAACCTGGATGATGGCATTCAGGATGCGGCGCTTCAAGGTGGCACGCGGCATGCGATGGTAGTGCGGATCTTGATGGACAATCGAGCAGATGAGGAACGTGCCGACGAATTCGCTCGTCATGTATTCGCTGTAGCTGACGCCGACCAACTTGCCGAATCCGCCCATGCCCGGCCCGTAAGGCGAATGCGAGTCTGACCCGATCGTGACTGCTGCGTTTCCAAGAATGGTGACGGCGTTGAACGGGTCCAGAACATTCCGGATCGCAAGTAGTCCCTTCTCCTTCGGTGTTAGCGGCTTGACCTCCGGGCCGTTCATAAATCGCATATAGAAATTGACGAAAGGCTGCGGAACGCAGGGCGGCATCTCCTGAGGCGCGGTCGTCTCATTCGGCTTTGCTGCCTGTGCGGGCACTTCGGCTGGCGGGAAGTCAGCAAGCCTGGCGACAAATGCCGACCCGGTTTCAGTGATCGCAATTCCTGCCAACTCGCTTTTGGGAATGACGCGGCACGGTCCGCTCTTCGAATTCTGATGTTTGATGATGGGGAGCGGCGCATCGGGCAGGGGAGAGGCAGTGCTTACCGAATGCGCCTGGCCATAGATGATCGTGGTCGCAGAGAGGAAAAGCGTCAAAAGTGCGAACCTGCGCCAATGGAAGGTTCGTGAATACGTAAGCCGGCCGCTGCGGGCGCTTCGCCGGGACTTGTCATCCGGGCCGTTGTTTCGGCGTTCCCCATCAAACCGCGACGAGTTGACTCCCGCAGGATGGAACTTTTCCCGTGCTGATTCGTAAACCACTGGGACCTGATCGCTTAATCCGCCAGGCGATCTCAACGATCGCTGTCGCCCTACTATCTCGGACGCAAGATTTTAAGAAAAAGTGACTTGGGAGACTGGAAAGAGTTGCTGTTTGGAGTTTGACCGCCCTCCGGAATCTGTTGTTCTGGCAGGCACAGCTTGTGTTGGCAGAAGCGTTCATGGCATTGACGCGGGGAATCGCGCCATCGAGACTAGAAAGCGAGGTTTTGTGAAATGAGTTCTTATCCTCCTCCACCGCCTCCGGGCCCAGGCGTAAGTCATCGCATCGAAGAAGCCATGGAACTGATTGAGATGGAACTGCGCCACGCGATTGCTTACGTGAACGACGCTGTCATTCCGCAGGTGCGCTCCGAATCGATTGTCGCTATGCGCAAGATGTCGGATACGCTGCGCAACCTCGCCGATCGTATGGACAAATCGCATCAACAAGGCCCGCAGGGCTGATGGACGATTTACATCGCGCGCGAGCGCGTCGTTCAGCATGCCTGGCAGCACTCTTGATTGCCGCGGGCGGGATCGCTGCCTGCGGCCACAAGAAGCAGCCGCCTCCGCCTCCAGTTGCCACTGCTCCGCCGGTATATGCACCGCCACGGTCTACGACTCCTGCGCCGACGCGACCGAGCACCGGCGGCATTCCTGTCACGCCTGTTCCCGAAGGTGGAGTGAGCGCCGACGACAAGGAATTCATCCTCAGCCATCGCCCCATCTACAGCGAGGAAGGTTCGGCTACCTGGTACACCGCTCCTTACAAGGGACGAAAGTCCGCCAACGGGCAAGTGTTCAGCGATGACAATTTGACGGCCGCTCATCGGACTTTGCCCATGGGATCGCTGATCGTGGTCACAAATCTCAGAACCCGCCAGGCATCGTCGATGCGCATCAGCGACCGCGGCCCCTTTGTTCCAAACAAGATCATCGACCTGACCATTGCATCGGCAAAGTCGATCGGCATTTATCGTTCGGGCACAGACCGTGTCCGCGTCGACGTCTACCAGACGCCCAAGCCGATGCAAGTGGGAGGACGGTGGTGCGTGCAGATCGGGCCATTTCTAAGCGAGAACAAGGCGATCAAGTTCAAAGCCAAACTGCTCGACGACTACGCGGGATCAAAGGTGATCGAGTTTGCAGGAGAGCGCAGCTACTGGGTGCGCATCCGTCCACAAGGCGACAACCGCGAGCAGGCCGAGGACATGGCGCGCCGGCTGCGGCCAGATGAGGGTGTGGCGTATCTGACGAGATTGGATTAGCGCCGCAAATTTCCGGGGACCTTGCCCGGCATGGTCGCATGAATTGGTTTTGCGGTTACGAGGGTGGGCGGCGGAAGAAGATGCGCATCAGGGTTCCCCCGAGGAGAAGGCTGATTCCTGTACCAATGACAGTCCAGGCCAGATAGCGTGGATCGATAGGAACGCCGGACACTGGCTGTGGCCCGAAGACGCGCAGAAAAATGCCGATCAAGAGGGCGAGTGCGCCACTGACCTGCGCCTTGGCTCCGAATGGTGCGCGGCGGCGAGACATTGCTTTGAGGTTTCCAGAAAGAAGTATGGCATGACACCCCTCTCAATCACGATTTGAGCTCACGAATGTAATTGCGACGGCTGGGTTCGTGGGAATATCGTGAGTTCCACAGTCTCGCCTGGAGGGAGTTATGGCAGTCGGAGTCCCTGTGATGCAGATGGCGCGTGTTCGCCAGAACTACCTCGCAAACCTGGTGGCGGCAATCGCCTGTTTCCTTCTGGAAGCCGGATGGTACTCCGCCTTTATGAAGACCTGGCTCAGCGGAATTGGGCGCACCATGGAGTGGCTGATGAGCAGTGGCATGAATCCAGCCATCCAGTACGCGACGGCGCTGGTGATGGCGGCGGTGATGGCCACCGCGATCTCCTGCGTGATTCAGTTGACGGGCAAGCAGACAGCGCTGCGCGGCATCAAGGTCGGCGCTCTGCTGTGGGCTGGATTCGAGCTGACCACCTGGTCGACTGAATACATCTTTGAGGTGCGGCCCTTCAGCCTGTTCCTCGTCAACGCCGGCTACTGGTTCTTCGGCATGACGCTGATGGGCGCGATCGTCGGTGCGTGGAAAAAGAAAGCGTAGAGAAGCGAGTTTTCAGTGGTCAGTTTTCAGCAAAAAACTACGCTCGCCCGTGAAGAGGACATGCTGCGGTGGTTCAAGACTGACAACTGAGAACTTTGAACTGACAACTGGTTTTCACTCCGGCGGAGGGTAGTAAGGCAGCTTGTCGTTGGTTTCGTTCGCGCGCTTTACGGTGACATCGCTGAACAGCAGCGCTGGCGCGAGCACGGTCTCAGGGATCTCGGTAGCGTAGTTGGCTACCCAGAGATTCTTACCGGCAGCTTCGACGCCTGAGCGCAAAGCGCGGTGGTCCAGGTCGTCGAGCACGGCTCCGCGAACCAGGGTGCGCTTGCCGTCGAGTTCTATCCTGTAAAGCAGCCGAGGTGTGGCTTCAGCGCCGAGCGTTTCAACGTAATACGCGCTCTTCAGGCTGCGATCTTTCGCGATCCCCAATAACCTTTGTTCCAGCTCTTCGTCTGTGAGGCCCTGCTGCGCCGTAACCTTGAGGACGCCGATGACCGGGCGCGGCGGCCCGGTAACGCCGGCGCGTGCGTGCCCGTTGGACTCAGGGAAATCGCGCACGGGGGTGCGGCCAATGAGGTAATTCTCAAGGTGGCCGTCAGAAACCAGCTTCACCGTCTGCGCCGGGACAGCTTCGTCGTCTACCGAGTAGGAGCCGACAAGATACTTGCCTTCCCACGTCTTCAGTGCGGGGTCATCGATGACGGAGAGGAACTCCGGCAGGATGCGCGCGTGGTAGCTCGAGGCGAATGGCCCGTTGGTGCGCGCCTCGGTTCCCAGTTTCGGCCGAGTGGCCGTCACACCCGCAGCAAGCAGCAAGTGCAACGTGTCGGCGCTGGCATCCGCGCTGAAGAGCACCGGCCCGTGATATTCCTCTTCAACCACCGGAGCATTGCGGAGATCACTGAGCGAGGAGATCAGCGCAAGTGCGTGCTTGTTAAACTCCGCGGCACTATTGAGATCGCTTACGGCCACACCGCTTGTACCGTAAGAACGATCAAGGTGCATGCCGTCAGCAGCCTGCGTGCCTACGCCAAAGGATTCGGAGTAACTGCTTGCCGATTTGCGGACGATCGCGCCTTCGCTGGAAACGATCCATGTGGTGGTGACGCGCCCATGAAACGTTGCGGTTGAGTATTGAATCGCGTGCTGCATGGCGCTGACGGCTGGATCCGTGCGATAGATGCCGCTGTGGTGCGCGACGCGAGTTTGCCAGGCCTTCTCGTCGACTGAAAGCTTCAATGGCTCGGCCAGCGAGATGATTGGCTTCTGTTTGCTGAAGTCGTCAGCCTGCGGAGGCGTTTGCACCTGCTTGAGTTCAGCCTGTTTTTGCGCATACGCGGCAAGCGCGGCTTTGTAAGCCTGATCGGTGCCGCTCCAGAGAGAGGACCGCATGGCGATCGGATCGTCATCAATCGTGGTCATCTGCAGTGCGCCATCGCCCCGTGGGCCGGAGTTGTCAGTCTTGTAGTCGCCCACGCGGACACTGATGCGTGCGATGCGCGCGTGGCTGTGTTGCGAACCCTGACTCGCGCCGTAGCTGGCGCGCGTTTCGAAATCCTGCACATCTTCAATGCGGTACTCGATGAAGTAAGGCTTCTCAAATCCCGGCAATTGCAGGTGTGCCATGCTGCGATCGAGTTCATCGAGCATGGCCTTCAGCACGGGATCTTTTTCGGCATCCGCGCGGGTGGCTTGTGCAGCCGCGCTGTGTGGCACGAGGATCGCGCCAGAGAGAAGTACCGCTACAACAAGATTTGCGATTGTGGGAGGACGCTTCATTGTGCCTCCTTTGTCGATGCAACTGCCGGAGCACCGGGAATCGGCAGAATCGGCGGGCGCTGGGTGCCTTGTTGCTGGCGCTGTGTTTCAATCTCGCTCACCAGCATTGCCGGAGCTACTGCGCTCACCGGCACCGTGCCGGATTCCGCGCCGCATTCGCCGTTGAACACTTCGGGCTTGTCGCTTGTGGAGACAATGCGCTTCATCGCCGCGAGTGGCGTTCCCACGATGCTGACGCCGCGGACTAGTTCATCCGGCCGCCCGTCGACATACACGCGATACACGACCAGCGGGATGACTTGAAAGGCCTGCGGCGCGCTGCGTGTCGTTATGGCGAATCCTGAGGAGATATCTTCGAAGTAGAGTCCGTAGGGTTTGCCCTGTTTCTTCGCCTCTTCAATCAGCTCCTTCCGGAGTTCCACCTCTTGGACTGACTTTGTTGAAGTCACAATGAGGTTGCCCTGTCGGCCGGTCGGCATGCGTCCAGTCTGGCCACGGCCGTGCCCGTTTGAGGCGGCGAAACTCGCGATCGGCAAACGGGACATCAGAAATGTCTTCAAGACGCCGTTCTGAATCAGTTCCACGCGTTGCGCTTTTTCGCCTTCATCGTCGAAGGTGTAAGTGCCGCTCAGCCAGGTATTGCCGTAGGTCCTCATCGTGGGGTCGTCGGCGACGGAAAGAAACGGAGGGAGGACTTCCTTGTTCAGTTCCCTGGTAAAAGTCTGGCCCTCTTCGTCGCCGCGCTGGCGCTGGCCTTCGAGCCGATGGCCCAGCACCTCATGAAAGAAGACGGCAGATGCGCGGCCCGAGAGAATTGCCGGGCCGTTAAATGGCTCGGTTACAGGAGCCTTCCGCAGCGCTTCGAGGCTCTTGCCCAGTTCACGGACTGCGGCTTCCATGCTCGTCTGTGCAGGCAGGCCGTCGATGGTTTCAGCTTCGAAGGTCTGGGCGCGAAAAAGGTCCATTCCGTCATCGGCACGCGTCACCGCAAACACCACCACGCGGGCCTGCATGTGCGGCGCGACAATGCGCGCTCCCTCAGAGGATGCGTAGTAGTCAGTCTCGTTCTGCACGGTGAGTATTGCCAGGTTCTGGTAAACATCGGGATAGTCGCGGAAGATCGCGCTCAAGGCTTTCACCCGTTGCTCCCAGGCTGCTCGATCGACAACCACTGGCGGTGCGGGTTTTGAGATCGACACCTCCGGTGACTCTTTGCTGAAATCTGGTGACGTGTCTTCTTCTTTGGCCCGTACCTGCGCTTCCGTTTTGACGCGAAGATAGTTTTCAAGCGCAGTGCCGTAGCCGGCATTGGTGGCGAGCCACAGTGTGCGCGCGAGGGCTGCACGGTCGTCGCCCAGCGGCATCTGCAAGCTGTTGACGGCAGAGCTGCGGTGGCCGCCGTGGGTGTTGTCGAGCTTGGGATCGCCAATGCGCACCTGCACGTCTGCCACGCGCATCTGGTTGCTGGTGCTGTCAGCCAGTGCGCCGTACTGCGCACGAATGGAAACCGACGTCGCGTCAGCCACCGAGTAGCTGAGGAAGTAGGGCGGTAGCTGCTTGTCGGCGTCTTTCTGATTCGGACCTGGTTTGCCCAGCGAATTGAAGGCGCGCTGCAACTCGCCGGTCATTGCGTCGAGCAGGACAGGCGACGATGGGGCGGCACCGCTGGCGGCGGTTTTCACGGAACCCTGGATTACTGGCGCTTTTCCCTGCGCAGACGCGCCGAGGCCGGCAAGCGTGAAGCTGAGCACGGTTGCGACCCGCAAACAGGTTTTGGCCGAACTTGCCATTTGTGGCCCCTTGAGAAGTGAGACTTCGGGTGTTGTTTGTAACGTGCCATTGAAAAACATGGGTAAACTTGATTGTCTCAAACTCATGCGTGTTCGAAGGGAAATCTCATGGCAATCCTCCTCCGCGTGGTTCGTGCCAGTGCAATCGTGGTTCTGCTGCTGGTCACGTTCGGTGCAGCCGCCGGCCAGTCGAGCCCATCTCCGCAGGATTCCCATGGCGCTGTAGCCAGCAAAACTCAGCCGCACTCCGACCAGGCTTACTCCCTGCCGCCGGATAAGCTTGCCCAGGCCATCGCGCTCAACAAGATTCGCGTTTCGCTGGATATCGCAGGGTCGCTCTGGGGTCTGATCGTAATTTGGTGGGCGCTTCGTTCCCGTACGGCTGTGCGATTAGACGCGTGGACGAGGGGAACGGTAAAGCCGCGCTGGCTGCAGGGGTTCGCATTCTTTGGCGTACTCCTGGTCATTCTTGGGATTGCCAATCTGCCGCTCTACGTTATTGGGCATGCGGCAAGCCTGCATTACGGCATCAGCGTGCAGGGCTGGCCGAGTTGGTTGGGAGACCAGGGCAAAGGCCTCGCCGTATCGCTAGTGGTTGGCGCGCCGCTTGCGCTGTTATTCAGTTGGGTCGTTCGCAAATCGCCCCGCCGCTACTGGATATGGCTGTGGGTCATCTCTCTGCCGCTGATTTTGATCTCGGTGTTTATCACGCCGCTGGTCATCGACCCCCTGTTCAACAAGTTTGAACCGCTTGAGAGGACCCACGCAGGGCTGGTCGGCAAGCTGCAGGAGATCGTCGCGCGCACCGGAACCGCAGTTCCCCGCGAACGGATGTTCCTCATGAAGGCCAGCGAGAAGAGCAATGGCATCAATGCGTATGTGACGGGCATCGGCTCAAGCAAGCGCTTTGTCATGTGGGACACGACCACCGACCGCATGCCCGACGACGAAATCATGTTCATCTTCGGCCACGAAAGCGGCCACTATGTGCTCAACCACATTCCCAAAATGCTGGCCGCCATGATGGTTGGCTTGTTTTTTGTCTTCTGGGCATGCGCCAACCTGGCCGAGGGGATGGTGCGCCGTTTCGGCGATCGCTGGGGTGTCCAAACGGTGGCCAGCCGGGCTGGATTCCTGACGCTGTTCTTTGCGTTTTCAATTGCGGGGTTTGTGCTGACACCAGTCGGCAACACCGTAAGCCGGCACTTTGAGCACGAGGCAGACGTGTATGGACAGGAAGCGGTTCACGGCCTGGTCGCCGATCCGCAAAAGACCGCTGTGTCGTCTTTCAACCACCTTGGAGAGGCCTGGCTCGACGATCCCAATCCGAACGAATTCGTGGAATTCTGGTCATATAGCCACCCCTCCGTGCAGCGCAGGGCCGAGTTTGCCCGCCACTACGATCCGTGGGCGAAAGGCGGCCATGGGGAGTTCTTCGAGAAGTGACGAGAATGCAAAACAGACCCAAACGATCTAGGACTCTTGTGCGCGGAATTCGGGAATCCAATAAAATAGCGTCATGGTGGCGCTTCCCCCTATCCCCCCATTTTTTGCGAGAGCAGCCGGCTCGTTTCTTGCCGCGGGCGCGGGGGCGATTGTCGTCATCATGTGGCGCTTGCGCGAGGCACGGAGCGCAGTTTCCTTAAGGAAAATCATCATTCCTCCGCTCGGCATGGCGACCGGATTCTCAATGTTTGTCGATTCGGCTTTTCGCGTACCGTGGTCATGGGCCGGGATCGCTTTCCTGACCGGTGCGATGGTACTGGCTTGGCCGCTGTTATTGACGACGCGCCTGGAACTCCAGGGGGAAACGGTCAGAATGAGGCGATCCAGCGCTTTTCTCGTGGTGATTCTGGTGCTTGCGGCGGTTCGCATCTTTGCCCGCGGCTACTTCGACACAATCCTCACCCCGCAACAGACCGCCGGTGTCTTCTTCATCCTGGCCTTTGGCATGATCGTGATCTGGCGAGCGAAGATGCTGGTAGACTTCCGCCGGCTTACGGCTGATCCAGAGACCAGCGCCGCCTGACGGGCTTGCGAGCCGAACAGGCTTGCCGCTTTTCGTACAATTTAGCTATGCAATTTCTAACCGTTTCGCGGCGCCGCACCGATGCGTTTCCACCGGAAGCTTTCACACCAGACCTGATTGCCCAGGAGGCACAGCGCGTCAAAGAGCTCTACATGGCCGGCATCCTGCGGCAGGTCTGGCGGCGGGGCGATACGCCGGGCGCCGCGATTGTGTGGGAGGCAGCAGGTGAGGCCGAGGTGCGGCAAGCCTGCGAAAGCCTGCCCATCTTCAAAGCCGGAATGCTGGAGATTGTTGCTTTCGTTCCGCTCGAACCCTACGGCGGTTTCGCGCCGGCAAAATAGCCTGCAACCAGCTTTGGCTGCCGATTTCGACGGCACAAATACCTGCTTTTCCTCACACCCTGTGCGCCGTCCCGAGGTCGTACACTGTAGCTTCATTTGCTTTCCGAAAGGAGCATGTTCTTCTATGGCTTATCCCACAAACTACCGCTATACCCGCGAGCACGAATGGATTTCGCTCGACGGCAAAATCGGGACTGTCGGTATCACGGACTACGCGCAGAACTCCCTGGGTGACATCGTCTACGTTGACGTGCCCAAGGTTGGCGACTCGATCACGGCGAACGCATCGTTCGGGTCGGTCGAAAGTGTCAAGGCAGTCAGCGATCTGTACTCGCCTGTCACCGGCACTGTGACTGCAGTGAACGAGGAGCTGAAGACCAGCCCCGACAAGATCAATGAGGCGCCGCACGAAGCATGGATCATCAAGGTAGAGCTGTCCGATCCGTCGCAGTTTGAAAAGCTGCTCGACGCCGCATCCTATGAGAAGTTCGTCTCAGAAGAAACCGGGGCGTAGCCCCGGTGTTCAGTTGTCAGTGAACAGTGATCAGTTAGAAGCGCGACCTGAGCGATACACAGACTTTGACGACAGAATCAATTCGTAATTTGAAAGAAATGGCAACTGGCTGCCCCAACTGACAACTGATCACTGAAAAACTGACAACTGGTCCCGGAGGGACCACCCATGCGCTATCTACCGAAATCTCCAGCCGAACGCGAGCAGATGCTCAAGGCCATCGGCGCCAAGGCTATCGACGATCTTTTCGCCATCATTCCGGCCGAGTACCGGCTTGCCCGCGACCTCGATGTTCCGCGCCAGCAAGCCGAGAGCGAAATCATCGACTACTTCAAAGCCGCGGCAAATAAGAACGCCACCGATTACGCGAGCTTTCTGGGAGCCGGCTGTTATCGCCACTATCGTCCCGTGATCATCGATTCGCTCGTGCAGCGCGGTGAATTCCTGACGAGCTATACGCCGTATCAGCCGGAGATTACGCAGGGGACGCTGCAGGCCATCTTCGAATTCCAGACCATGATTGCCGAGCTCACCGGCATGGATGTGGCCAACGCCAGCATGTATGACGGGTCAACCGGCGCAGCCGAAGCGGTGCTGATGGCGATGCGGGTGACTGGGCGGCAGAAAGCAGTCGTCGCGACCACGGTGCATCCCGAATATCGCGAAGTTCTGCACACGTACCTGCAATTCCGCGATCTGCCTACAACGGAGGTCGGCTACGTGGCTGAAACGGGCCGCGTGAACCTCGATGCGCTGGCGTCTTCTGTCACGGAAGAAACTGCAGCAGTGCTCGTACAGAGTCCGAACTTCTTCGGGATCATCGAAGACATCCCAGCCATCGCCGAAATCGCGCACAAGAAAGGCGCGCTGCTTATCGTCTCGATCGCCGAGGCCGTTTCGCTCGGCCTTGTTCGCCCGCCGGTCGAAGCCGATATCGTAAGCATGGAAGCGCAGTCGTTTGGCGTAGCGCTCAGCTATGGTGGCCCGTTCTGCGGCGTGATCGCGGCGAAAGAGCAGTACCTTCGCCAGATGCCCGGACGCCTCGCTGGCCAGACAGTCGACGGCAATGGAAATCGCGGGTTCGTGTTAACACTGTCGACGCGCGAACAACATATTCGCCGCGAGAAGGCAACATCCAACATCTGCACCAACCAGGCGCTCGTCGCGCTCATGGCGACGATCTTCCTGACGGTATACGGCAAGGAAGGCATTCGCGAATTGGCCGAACACAACCTCGCCAAGGCCGCCTATGCCGCGAAGACGTTGAGCGCGCAGCCGGGTGCAAAACTGCTGTTCAAAGGCGCTCCGCGCTTCCACGAGTTTGTATTACAGACGCAAGAATCTCCGGCCCAATGGAGCCAGCGGCTCCTCGACGAAAAGATTGTCGGCGGCATCGACCTGAGCCGCTGGTATCCAGAACTGAAAAACGCAACGCTCTGGTGCGCAACCGAAGTTGTGAGCCGCGAAACCATTGACCACGCGGCAAAAGTGCTGGCCGCTGCGCCGGTAGAGGCATAGAAATGGCAACAACTGAGATGCAGATCAATCGCAGCATCGGCAAGGTCCGTCCCCACCAGACGCAAAACGAAGGCCTGGTCTTCGAAAAATCCTCGCCGGGCAAGAAGGCTTACAAACTCCCGCCGCTCGATGTGCCGGAAGTCGATCCCGCCGAACTCCTCGGCGATGCGCACCGCAAGACGCCGGGTCTGCTCCCGGAACTCAGCGAGATCGAAATCATTCGCCACTTCACGCGCCTTTCCACCTGGAACTACGCCATCGATCTCGGCATGTATCCGCTCGGCTCGTGCACCATGAAGTACAACCCGCGCGTCAACGAGTTTGTCTCCCGCATTGAAGGCCTCGCCGAAGCGCATCCCTACCGCCCCGAGTCGCTCGCACAGGGTGTGCTCGAGATCATCGATCTGTTGCAGCGCTGCCTCATCGAAATCACCGGCATGGACACCATCACGCTGCAGCCCGCGGCCGGCGCGCATGGCGAATTCACCGGCATCCTACTCGTTCGCGCCTGGCATGAGTCGCAGGGCAACGCGCGTCGCAAGATCATCATTCCCGACTCGGCCCACGGCACCAATCCTGCAACCGCGGCCATCTGCGGCTATCAAGTCGAGAACCTGAAGTCCAATGCAGACGGCGGCATCGATCTTGAAGCGCTCGCGCGTCAGGTCGATGAAGACACTGCTGCGTTGATGCTCACCAATCCCTCCACGCTTGGCGTCTTCGAAAATGAGATCCACAAGATTGCCGACATCCTCCACGCCAAGGGCGCATTGCTCTATATGGATGGCGCCAACATGAACGCGCTGGTCGGCAAAGTGCGACCCGGGGACTTCGGCGTCGACGTAATGCACCTTAACCTGCACAAGACGTTCTCAACACCCCACGGCGGCGGCGGCCCCGGATCTGGCCCGGTTGCGTGCAAGAAATTCCTTGAGCCATTTTTGCCGACACCCGTGCTCGCTAAAGAGCAGGATGGAAAGTTGCACTGGAACTTTGACCGTCCGCACTCTGTCGGCCGTGTTCGCGCTTTCTATGGCAATACCGGCATGTTCATCCGCGCGCTCGCATACATTCTTGCGAATGGCCCCGACGGCTTGAGGCAGACCACCGAAGACGCAGTGCTCAACGCGAACTACATCCGCAAGAACCTCGAAGATCTCTACGACCTGCCGTACAAGACTCCGTCGATGCACGAGGTAGTATTCAGCGACAAGCGCCAGGCAGCCAAGGGAGTGAAAACCGGCGATATCGCCAAGCGCCTCATCGACTACGGCTTCCATCCTTATACGGTCAGCTTCCCGCTCATCGTGCACGGCGCGCTGATGATTGAGCCAACGGAAAGTGAGTCATTGGAGGAACTGGATCTCTTCATCAATGCCATGCGATCCATTGCCAGGGAAGTCGACGAGAGCCCCGAAGTGGTGAAAACCGCTCCCCATTCGACGCGCGTTTCCCGGCTTGACGAGGTGCAGGCTGCGAGGAAGCCCATCCTGCGGTGGCGTCCCGCAACCAGCTAGCGGAATCGCTGAAGACGAGCTAAGTCGATGTATCCGGCGCGAATAGCGCGAATTGTCGCGGTCTGAGTCACCTGTAAGTAACTTTCGGGCAGGTGACTCACCGGTCGCCGCCGGTTACTGCAAGATATTGATAACAGTCCCTTATTCAGCACATTCCGATTGCTTTTCGAATCGCGAAAATCAGATAATCGTTTCTCCCAGGGTGTTGTATTCGAAGCCGGGTGCGGGTGCCCGGTAAGCGGAGAAATCGCAGTCTCGCGGCGCCAACGCTGCTTTCGATTTGCGGCGTATATTCCAGAACCGCCGAGCCGGCGAAACCCTCTGCAACCGAAAATCGTGTGCGCAAGTTCCGCGAACAGCTTGGTCAAGCCTCGGAACGATGCCAGGAGGTCTCGATGAAGTCATTCCGTGATGAAGCCGGTCAGACGTTGGTGTTTACCGCGCTGCTGATGTGCTGCCTATTTGGTTTTATGGCACTGGCGCTCGACATGGGCGTCCTGTTCCGTGCGCACCGCAAGATTCAGATTGCGGCCGATGCGGGGGCGGTAGCTGCCGGTCTTACCGCTGAGTATGGCCAGACCGTGTCGTGCATTACTTCAACTCCGACGGGAACAGCCGGTACCAGCGTGAAATGTGCGGCAGCCAATGCCGCGGCAGCGAACGGCGTGGTTGGATCCCAGCTCGAGGTTAACCAGCCTCCCGTGGGTGGGTCCCACGTGGGTGCGGAATATATTGAAGTGATCGTAAGGCAGCCAAATCCATCGGTGTTCATGGCTGCATTTTCGGGAACGAACGGCGGTAGCAACTTCAAGACAGTGTCGGTTGCTACGCGCGCGGTGTCGGGAATTGTGCCCGGTCAGAATTGCATGTACGCCTTAGACCCTCATGCCGATGATGCGTTCGATGTGCAGGGCGCGGCGATCGTTAACACACCCAACTGCTCAATCCAGATCAACTCCGATTCGCAGCAGGCGCTGTGTACGACGGGCGGCAAGGCGACAATTGACTCGATCGCCATTAACATCGTCGGCGCACAGAATCCGTCGGGCAAGTGCAACAAGGGTCAGTCGAACGCCACCACAGGTGTGACGCCGGTGACCGATCCTTTTGCCGGATTACCGTCGCCGACCTGCGACGGGACAAACACATTCCCCGGCACCAATATCACCGGTCCGACCACGATCAGCGGGACGACCTTTTCCCTGAAACCTGAGACATTTGGATCCGGCGGCACTGCCACGACTGCTTCAAGTTGTGTGCTTCAGTGGCTCCAACGTCACCATTGCCAATGGCGTGACGCTTGGCGCCGCGGGCGGCAACTCTGTGTTCGTCTTCCAGAACGGGGTGAAGATCGGGGGAACAGTCACGATCAACGGGACGCTCTATAACGCAGGGGGCAAGCTGGATCAAAGCAATTTTGCGCTGACGATCAAGGCACCCGCGGACGCGACCGCCACATATAACGGGCTTGCCCTGGTCGTTCCTGCGACAAATGCGACGAACACATGCGGTGGCTCCTACAGTTCTTTCGGCGGGACGCCTGCGCCCGGTGGCTGCATCCAGATCCAGTTTGGATCCAGTTTTGGAAATCTGGACGGCATGATCTACGCACCGGCTGCGGCGGTCTACATGCAGGACAATGGTGGGGGCAGTGTGGTGACAGCCATCATCGCCGATGAACTGTATGACAAATCCTCTAACCTCGAAATCACCAACAACTACAATTTCGTGCACTCCACTTCGCCTCTCAACCACGTAGCGCTGGTGGAATAGGAGACTGGCATGAGCAAGAGACTAATTAGTAGACGCGCCTTGCGGAGATTTCTGAACGGAGCCGAAGCAGGTACCGCGCTGGTTGAAATGGCGCTCACATTTCCGGTTCTGATCGCGATGATACTCGGAGCGGTGCAGCTTGGCGTGATGGCTCACGCGTCAATTGAGTTGACGAATGCGAGCCGTGCAGCCGCACAATATGCTGCGATGAACGGGGGGGGTTACCACGATTCGAGCGGCCTTTTGCTCGCTGCGCAGAACGACGCTGGAGAGCTGACAATTACCTCCGCTTCAGCTACCAGTGCCTGTACATGCTCCAATGGAAGCGGCGCCTGTGCGCTCGATGCGACCACGAAAGTGTACAGTTGCACGACAGGGAAGCCGATCATAACCGTTTCGGTGACGACCACCGCAGGCTATCCATCCCTCGTCAAGGTGCCAGGACTGTTTACGAACAACACGTTTTCTCTTGTCGCTACCGCCAAACAGGAAGTGCTGCCATGAGACTGAACCTGATTAAAAGACGCCGTGGAGAAGAAGGCTCCACTCTAGTGGAGATGGCGCTGGTTTCCGCGTTCATATTCCTGCCGACGATTTTCGCGATCTTTGAAATTTCGTTTGCGGTTTACTCGTATAACTATGTGTCCCAGATGGCGCGGTTGGCGACCCGCTATGCTGTCGTTCGCGGGTCGTTTTCCTGCGCCATAGCTTCGACTTTCCCTGACTGCAACCTCGGCCCCGGCGGGGGTAGCAATCCGACAACCACAGACGGTAGTACCGCGCTTCAGAACTATGTTCGAAGCTATGCTTACCCGGGAATCAATCTGAATAATGTGACGGTAACGGCGACTTGGTGGACGGCAAATGTAACCAATCCGGGCACGGGAGCATTCTCGAATACGAAGTGGGATGTTGCCTGTACCAACACGACGGCGGGGGTATGCAATCCTCCTACGAGCGCCGTCAAGGTGACGGTGAGCTATCCGTTTCCGCTGAATATCCCATTCTGGAGACAGGTAAGTATTCCGCTCTCGAGCACGTCGCAGATGGTGATCAACGAGTAACGCGGAAATCTCATCGCGGGTTTAAGAGCGGCCCCCTGGGTCGCTCTTGCTGTCTCTGGTTCAAATATGAAACTCTCGCATTTCGATCCCGAGAAGCTCTTTCAGGGAGAGCAGGTAACGTGTCCCAGGTAATTCGAGACTTATTGATGCTGGTTACGAGGGGTCATCACTCGCAACGCGTTCAGTAATTAACCTATAAGTGTCATTGTCCTCTCGCGAAAATGGGCAGAAAGTATCTCCATCAGGTATTTGGGCGGGAAACAGGTCCAATGACCCGGTAATGCATTTAAGCTTTCCTCTACCCAAAGAACACTGATTTGTTGCGGAATTTAGTGGCACCCTCTGGCCGCCAAAATCCCAATGCGCGATTGCATCCGTTCGTAGGAATGCGCGCTAAGGAGGTTGTGCCAGTGAGAATTCTCCGCGAAGTCGATCGTCTAATTCCCTCACTTGAAAAGCGAAAGTGGAATCTCAGCGAAAGCCTCATGGCTTTGGAAAGCGCATGGGCTTCTTCGAAGAGCTGGTTGCGTGACGAATCGGGCCAGGTCTTGGTGATGACGTTTTTCAGCATGGCGCTCCTGCTTGGCTTTCTCGGTCTGGCAATCGATGTCGGCGTGTTGTTTCACGCACGGCGGCACATGCAGGCAGTCGCAGACGCCGCGGCCATGGCGGGCGCCACTGAGATGTTTTACAACGGGTCAACTAACGTGGTGGCAAAGGCGAATGCTGCCGCCAAGGCAATGGGCGTAGATCCGGCGAAGTCCGGCAACACGGTAAATGTGACGGTTGCGCCAACTCTTACCGGGGGCGTGGCATGTTCATCCTGCGTTGGAGTCCAGGTCGCGACGCCGAATCCCACGATATTTATTGCCACGATGAGCCAATGGATGTCTGGGAACAGCAACTTCAATTCCGTCACCGTGTCGGCCAAAGCTGCTGGGGGCTCCCCCGGAGCCTCGCAGACCTGCATGTACGTCATGGATCCCCATGCCGCAAGTGCGCTCTGGATTCATGGCGCGGGTGCCATCAACGCGCCCGACTGTGGCGTTTATGTAAACTCCGACGATCCTGGTGCATTTTGTGTTACCGGAAATGCGGGAAAGTCAGACTTCGCCCAGGTCGCCGTGCACGGAGGCCAGGACAGCAAAGGCAATTGCAAAGGTGACCCGGGTCCGCCCGTTTATACCAACACCGGGGTTCAGGGCCTTCCGCTCGCGTGGCAGGGCGTACCCTCCGATCCACGAGCCAACTGCCCGAGCGTCACGAACGTTGCAACGCTAAGCGGAGATCAAACGGCAAATGCTCCCGGATATGGTCAGTACAAGTGCTATGCCAATGGCACCTGCACAACGAAAACCCAGAAGGGCGTGACTACGACGACATGCACTCCGGTCACTTTAAACAGCGCAACGCTCGGCGCTGGGATCTATGTTTTCGAAACCGGTGTGACCATCAAGGGCGCTACGACGATCGGATCGAATACTCCCACCGGCGGAGCGACCGTCATTGTTACAGGTAACACCGCCAGCGGCGATGGCGGCGTCTACGACACCGGCACTGCGACCACTTTTTATGACTACGCACCGCAGAGCGGCGTCTATCACGGAATCGCAATCTACCAGCCCCAATTCGATACTCAGCAGTTGGAGCTGCAGTTCGGCAGCGGCAGTTCCATCTTTGACGGAGCCGTTCTTGCCCCGAGTGCTGCTGTGAATCTGCATGACCAGGGCGGCGCAGTCAACGCCACGGTCCTGGTGGTCGGCCAGGCTTACATCAATGGCAAAATCAACCTGACCAACTACAGCACGTACAACCCCACCACCACGCCGTTCTTGCATATCACGTTGGTGGAGTAGGAAGGAGACCGAAATGATCATAAGAATGTTCAGACGCAGGCATCCATCAAACTCGGTTTCCCCCGGCGAAGAGGGCTCGGCGCTGGTGGAACTCGCAGTTTCATTACCATTGCTCTCTCTTATGCTGCTGGGCGCCGCCGAGTTTGCCAGGCTCGCTTACGCATCCATCGAGGTCGTAAACGGCGCTCACGCCGCAGCCCTTTATGCTTCCACGAGCCAGTCGGCATCATCTGATTCAGGCGGCATCGCCAATGCGGCAAACTCGGATGCGGGCAATCTCGCGGGAGCAAACGCAATCTCGGTCACATCCGTTACCACCGCCTGCACCTGCGCCGACAGTACCTATTCACCTTCGAGTTGTTCTGACAATTCGACCTGCATCAATCACAACAGTTCGATGATCACGGCTGTAACCGTTCAAACTCAGTCTACGTTTTCGCCGCTCATCCACATACGCGGCGGAGCGCTCAGTTTCACGCTGAAGGGAACATCGACCCAGGTGGTGTCAAACGAATGAACACGATCGTGACACAAATGGCAAAGAGACTCAGAGTCGCCGCAGTTCTGAATGAACAAGGCGGGTCCCTCGTGGAGATGGCGATCTCGTGTCTGATCCTGATTCCCATTTTGTTCGGGATCATTCAGTTGTCCATCGGACTTTACTGCTATCACTATGCTGCGGATGCAGCCAGGGAAGCGACTCGGTGGGCAATTGTCCGGGGTTCTACCTGCAATGGCCTTTTTGGCTCAGGGTACTGCTCCCCGACAAGCGCCAACGCGAACGGTGCAGATGGCGCTGATATCGCCCAGTATGTGAGGACATTGGGCTACCCCTATTCCTCGAGGGTAACCACGACGACAAAGTGGTGCACCAAGAGCACATCGAACCCTGCGACCTGGACGTCGTGTTCGACCACACCGGACAGAACTCCCGGAAACCAGGTCCAGGTGACTGTCTCGTACGCGTATCCCCTGATCATTCCATTCGTGAAAAGCAACACCATCAACCTGAGCAGCGTATCGAGTATGACGATTGTGCAGTAGTTGCGATGGTGTTATGCGGATTAGAAAGCGGTCAAGCCCTTGGTTCTGGAAGGCTACGGGCAGGAACCCGCGCGTACGCGCTTGATCCGGCAGAGTTCTACGGCTTAGGAGAGATTATCCACTGTTACGATGGAGCAATAAATTGCCCACTCAGGCGGATACTTAAGTAACCATAAAGTACCTATTACCGCTTGATGGCCAGCAGCACCCTTCATAGAATCGACACCAGTTCCCACGCGGCCCCTCTCAATGGAGCGTTTCGCTCAAATGCCTTGTTGTCTCACCGGAAGGCAGCGCTTGGGAAAAGCTGTTCGACTTCACATCAGCTAAGAGCTGAGAGAAGGAAGCTATGAAGATACTGCGCCAAGAAGAAGGTCAAACCCTTGTTTTAACCGCGCTTTGTATGACTGCCATGCTGGGCTTTCTGGCCCTGGCCATCGACGTCGGCGTTTTATTCCACTCGAAGCGGAGCATGCAAACTGCAGCCGATGCGGCTGCTATCTCAGCGGCGCAGGACTACATGTTCAACCAGTCGACGACAACTGCACAGGCCGCAGGCAAGAGCGCTTCTGCAGTGAACGGCTATACCGACGCTTCGAGCGGAGTGACAGTAACCATCAACCTTCCTCCGACCAGTGGTCCGAACGCAGGCAGCAGTGGTTTTGCCGAGGCGATCGTCACCCAGCCCGTTGGCACCGCCTTCATGGGAATGTTCGGCAAGAGTTCGATTTCAGTGACGGCTCGCGCGGTAGCCGCGACGCCGACGAACGGGTCTGCTTGTATCTGGCTGATGGCTCCATCGGGAAACGGCCTCAGCGTGAAGGGAAATTACGATATCGAGGCGCCGGGCTGCG
The DNA here is from genome assembly GCA_963738035.1 of uncultured Acidobacteriaceae bacterium. Lineage (GTDB taxonomy): Bacteria > Acidobacteriota > Terriglobia > Terriglobales > Acidobacteriaceae > Telmatobacter. Next base: position 751,174 of record CAVTVB010000008.1, on the reverse strand, counting down.
GCATCTATGTCAACTCGCCTGACAGCAATGCGCTTAAGGTTACTGGAAACGGCGGCACGGTGAACGCTGCTTTTCTTGATGTTGTCGGCAATAACAGCGGCAACCACACCACACAGCCGACCGCCGATACGCTCAACGCGGGTGTCAGATCGACTCCCTGGGGAAATCTTTCGGGACCCTCGTATCCGAGTGGATGCAAGATCACAAGCGCGCTGACCTCAATAACCACCGCCAACGTCGCCACCGTCAGCGGTTCGGCCAGCAACAATGTGGTTTGCTTTACAAGCGCCGTGACTCTCGGCAACGGCGTGGTCTTGCCTGGAGCGGGCGACGGCGTGGTTTACCTTTTCGAGAAAGACGTCACCATCGCTACCGGCGCCACCGTATCGTTGGGCTCAGGTACAGTGAGTCCTTCCACAGGGTGCACAACCAATTGCACGTTCAGCAACGAAGCTGGCGCAACGATGGAACTGGCTGGGTCCGCCACCCTGAACCAGAACTCCAATTCGATTCTGAATATCTATGCCCCGGCAAGTCTGAACTCTCCGTACGACGGAATTGCGATTCTGCAGCCATTTTCAAATAAAACGGAACTGCAGATTCAATTCGGCAGCAATAACGAAGTGCTGGACGGATACATTTACGCCCCGGGCGCCACAGTCTTCATGCAGGATCATGGCGGCGGCGTAACGGCGTCGGGAATTGTCGCGGCTACTCTGTTTGAAGATCAGTCGACGCTCGACATCTACACAAACTATGACAAGGCGCATGCAAGCACGACCAAGAACCGGCAGCTCGTGCTGGTTGAGTAAGAGGGACTTGAGATGAGAATGACACTTCGGAAGTTTTTCAGAGCCTTGGGAATCCGCGAAGAAGGCGGGGCCATCGCAGAGACGGCAATGACAGCGCCGCTTCTTGTAGTACTGGTCGTCGGTTCGGTGGAGTTCGCCCGCGTGGCCTACGCCTCCATTGAGGTGGTCAATGCCGCTCGGGCAGGGGTCTCCTACGGCGCGCAGAGCGGTTTGACTGCTTCAGACACGGCAGGGATTACCTGGGCCGCGACTCACGACGGGGTCAACATCCCCGGAATGACCGTTACCAATGTCGGGCTGGGATACGCCTGCTCCGATGGAACGGCCCCGACAGGTACCCCTCCAGCCTGCTCTGGGACCGCACACTTGGTAGAAACGGTTTCAGTCCAAACCCAGGTGAGGATGAATCCACTTATTCATGTTCCGGGGCTTCCCGCAACCTACACGCTCAATGGCTCGGCGATTCAGAATTGCTACCAATGAGCTGCACAGGATTTGAGAGAAGGCAGAAAGGCAACAGTATGCGCGAATGGAAAGAAAATTTCGCGGCTGCGATGGTCAAACTTCGGCGGCTTGCGGTGGAAGATGCGGGAGCGAACGTCCTTGAGATGGCGCTTTCTTCGGCAATCCTTTTCTCGTTGTTCTTTGGCGTTTTTGAGGTTGCCCTGGGTTCTTACACTTCGCATTACGTGGCCGATGCAGCCCGTGAAGGAGCCCGGTATGCCATCGTTCGCGGCTCGAAGTCCTGCATCAACACACCGAGCCTCTCCAACTGCAACGCGAGCCCAACAACCATTGCAACCTACGTCAAGGGCTTACGTTACCCGGCCATCGTTCCCGCAAACATGACCGTCAACGTCACCTACATGACGGGCACCACGGATACCTCGACCGGCCAGACGCTTACCACCTGGGCCGCGTGCAGTTCGGGAACCTGCAACGTTCCCAACAATATGGTCAACGTTGCGGTGACGTACGCATTCCCACTGACCATTCCATTCGTCCCCAAGAAGACCATCAACGTCTCCAGCACCTCGCAGATGGTGGTTCAGCAGTAGTTCGGCGAGATTCATTTTATGGGAGTGGCCCGCGCAGCGATCCTGGCGCGGGCGTTTCCTTGTGGGCGTGATTCTCCACATTCCGGCGCCGCAATTCACATGTCTTTACCGCCGCCGGTTCGCCCTACACTCAAGGTATGGCCACCCTGCCTGACATCAGCTCGCTCGACGCCGGCCTGCCTGCGAATATCGACGCGGAAAAAACCATCCTCGGCGCCATTCTGCTCGACAACGCCGCCCACTCCGAGGCTGCCGAGCGGCTTGAGCCCGATGACTTCTCCCTCGACTCGCACAAACGCATCTTTGTGCGCATGTCCGAGCTGATGAACGAGCAGCGAGCCGTCGACATCGTTACGCTGTCGAACGAACTAGCCCGCGCCAAAGAGATTGAAGCCGTCGGCGGAGTCGCCTACCTGGCGTCCTTGACTGAGGGTTTGCCGATCCGCCCCGTCATCGAAGACTACATCCGCATCGTCAAGGACAAGAGCCTGCTACGGAAGCTCATGCTCATCTGCTCGGCAGCCATTGCCCGAGCGGCCGACCAGAGCGAGACTGCCCTTGAGGTCATCGGCGCGGCTGAAACCGCTTTGCTTGAAGTGAGCGAGAAGGGCGTGACCGGGGGCCTCGAAGCGCTCGATCACATCGTGGCGGCCTCGTTCGGCTCCATCGACAACCTCTATCGCAACAGCCGCACCGTCACCGGCCTTGAGACCGACTTCTCAAAACTCGACGAGATGACCAGTGGGCTGCAGAAGGGCGAACTCATCATTGTCGCCGCGCGCCCCTCCATGGGCAAGACTGCCTTCGCCATCAACATGGCGCAAAATGCCGCGGTCAATCACAATGCAACCGTTGCCGTCTTCAGCCTTGAAATGAACAAGGAATCGCTCCTGCGACGCATGCTCGCATCCCAGGCATGGGTCGATCAGCGCAACCTGCAAACCGGATTCATTCGGCGCGAAGATCACGACCGCTTGGTGCGCGGACTGGAGCAGCTTGTTGAGTCGCGCTTGTTCATTGACGATACCGCCGGCATCTCGCTGGCTGAAATGCGGGCCAAGGCGCGTCGGCTGAAGCAGACCCTCGGCGGACTAGATCTGGTCGTAGTGGACTACCTCCAGTTGATGAGCGCCACACTGCCCTCGGCCGGCGGCAAGCGTTACGAGAACCGCACCCAGGAAGTGTCGGCAATCTCGCGAGGTCTGAAGGCCCTGGCCAAGGAACTGCATGTTCCCGTTGTTGCGCTGTCTCAGCTTTCGCGTGCGAGCGAGCGGCGCGGCGACGACAAGCGCCCCATGCTCAGCGATCTTCGCGAGTCGGGGTCAATCGAGCAGGACGCCGATGTGGTCGCATTCATCCACCGCGAGGCGTATTACAGCCGCGACGAAGAGATGTCCGAGTCCGATCGCGCGAAGTCCGAAATCATCATCGCCAAGCAACGTAACGGCCCCACAGGCACAGTCCATCTCAACTTCATTTCGCGCTTCACCCGCTTCGAGAACCCCGACGTTACGCACGACGACGTTTGATCCCCCAGAGATAGGCAATCCGTCCTTCCAATTACCTGATTAGTTTCTTAGGATTGTCGGCGATTACGCTCGCTCCGAGTTTCCCTCTAGTGCTGTCATCCGGACGCGCAACGGCAAGATCCCCGGTTGCCTTTCGTTATTGTCGGTGATCCGGCACAACGCGCCCCTAATCACATCGACAGGTGACTGCGCGCACTGACGAAGTGCGCCTGGAGTTTCCAAATGATTCTGGCGCTTCGTCTCCGCGAAGAGCGGTCCCCGCGAGTAGTCCCCGCCGTTGCGACGCAACACCCCCAGAGGCGCAGGCCCAATCGGAACATCCGATGGAAGAGACCAAAATCTGAACACATGGCCGGACTTCGGATCTGAGGCCACCCGTGGAGCAAATCACCAAACGTTGTGTAGCGCAAGTCGCGGCATCACGCCGTCCGATCCGCGCTTAGAGATGGAGGTACTCCGTGAAAAGAACGATTGCGGTTTTGGTGTGGTTGGGGATTCTGTTGTCGGCAAAGACCTGCTTTGCTCAGCAATATTCCATCACTGACCTCGGTACCCTCGCTGGCGGCGACTACAGCATGGCCACAGGCATCAACGCCTCCGGCCAGGTCGTCGGCTGGGCCACCGCCAACGGCGACCCAGAAGACGACCTCGCCTTTCGAACGGCCGCCAACCGCCCCATCAACCCGGCCTCGGATGGCCTGGGTACCTTCGGCGGCCCGGGTATTTGGGGTGAGCCGGAAAGCTTTGCCTACGGGATTAACGCATCCGGCCAGGTCGTCGGCTGGTCCTTCACCGCCGACGGCAGGCACGCTTTCCGTACAGCTGCCAACAGCCCCATCAATCCAGCCACCGATGACCTCGGAACCTTCGGCGGCCTCCAGAGCGTTGCCTACGGCATTAACGGCTCCGGCCAGGTTGTCGGCTGTTCCACCATCACCGACAACACAACCTGGCACGCCTTCCGTACGGCTGCCAACCGCCCCATCAATCCCGTCACCGATGATATTGGCGGCGGCTGTGCCTCGGGCATCAACGCTTCCGGCCAAGTCGTCGGCGGTTCCGTCCTCGGCGGTGCCTTCCGTACGGCCCCCAATAGCCCCATCAATCCGGCCACCGATTTTCTCGGTACCCTTGGCGGCAAGGTGACCGCGGCCGCCGGCATCAACGACTCCGGCCAGGTCGTCGGCTATTCCAGCGTGACCGGCGACGCAAGCTGGCACGCCTTCCGTACGGCTGCCAACAGCCCCATCAATCCGGCCACCGATGACCTCGGCACCCTAGGCGGCGCAAACAGCTTTGCCAACGGCATCAACGCCTCCGGCCAAGTCGTCGGCTCTTCCAAGATCGCCGGCGACCCATGGCTGCCCGAACACGCCTTCGTATACCTCGGCGGCGTGATGTATGACCTCAACAATCTGATTCCGGCTGACTCCGGCTGGGAGCTATTTTCCGCAAATGGCATCAACGATGCGGGGCAGATTGTTGGACAAGGCGTTCACAACGTTGGCGAGTACCGCGCCTTTTTGCTCACGCCCAATAACCCCTACAAAGCATTCGTGCAACCGCCCATCAACCCGGACGGAAGCAGCATCCTCAACGCTTCGAGGGGAGTAATTCCGGTGAAGTTCACTCTCACGAAGAGCGATTCGCCGACTTGCGATTTGCCTTCGGCGATGATCTCCGTAACCAGAACCGTCGGAGGCACGACTGGCTCGGTAGACGAGGGGAAATACACCATGGCGGCAGATAGAGGATCGAACTTCAGAATCGATCGCGCTGATTGCCAGTACATCTACAATCTGGCGCCAGGATCACTCGGAGTCGGTGTTTACCGTGTCGATATCTCCATCAACGGGTTCGTGGTGGGCAGCGCGGTCTTCGAGCTCGAATAGGCAGGCCGTTAGGAGTCGGTGAGTTGTCTGCGCTGACTCAGGAGGGAGGACAACAGTTCAGTAAAAGGTCGACGCGACCAGCCAACGCTGAAGCGGGTTCCGGTCGAATTGCGGCCTATTCGTTTCTAACTACTCCGTTAAAATTCCGCGAGCATTCGAGATTCACAGTTCGTTGATCGTCAGCACAACCCGTCCAGCAATAAACTCTCCGGGTGAATCTTCGGCGCCGATCTCGATCAGATCAACTGGGAATCCCATATTCAACGGCCGCAACATCAGCCGCGCTGACGCAAAGTCAGCATAGCGCAGCTTCAAGTGCGCACCGTTGCGGATGGCATAGAGATTGGGCCGGCCCGCGCGGTAGGCCGCCAGCGAGTTGTAGTGCCGGTCGATCACCGCGAGGGCATCGGGAAACAGCAGGGGATCCATCGGCAGCGCATCGGCGTGAGCGATGCGGATAGCCACAAAGCGTTGCCATGAGCGGCGCGTTGCTACCGGGCGTGCCTTAAGCAGATGCAGGGCTCCGGGCGGCAACTGCAGCATCATTTGCACGGCGCTTGGCCGGATGTACGGCTCGAATAGAGCAGTGCCATGCGAGACGACCGGAACGATGGTGGGCTCTTCAAGCGGCGGGGCGGGTTCTGGGCGCGCACCGAGGCGCAGCAGATCTTCAGCCGCCATATGCTGAGCGGCCAGCATGCGATCAATGCCTTCCAGCGAAAGCTGTTTTCGCGCGTGAAGAAAATTGGACAAGTGCGACTTGCCGAACCCGGTTTGCCGCGCCAGCAGTGAGACGGTGAGAGTTCCGCGCTGTATCCTGCGCAGCAACTCCACACGAAGCCGTTCTTGCATCTGGGTAAAATTCATCAGTGGAAAGTCCGCCAGCAGCCACGTAGACGGTCGGTCGCAGTTTTCTTTCAGCAAACCGATTTGCGCCTTTTTGGCCTCATTCTCCCGGTTCTTGTGCACATCCAACAGAACGAATGAAGAATTATGCCTGGCAGCGTTGACGCAGAAGATACAGCTCTCTACATTGGGTTTACTCCAGCTCGCACAGGTTGTTGGAAATTCTCGAGGATGCGGTTCATTCGCGCAATCGAACGAGGGTTGTAGCTAGCTTGTTCGCTCACGGTTTGAGCCCATTGGCCGACAGGGAGAGGCCTGTTCTCGCGAATCTGTTGCCTTGAGGCAACCGGTCGAGCGATTCCAGATTCTGCGCGATCACAGGATGACAATCACAGCTCGAGCACAGACGGCAAGCGCACATCGGGGCACTAGAACCCTGAGTGCAGCTGCCTGGCTCCTTTCACCTCGCCCCACAGAAACTAGAAAACTGAACGAGCGGGAGAAAGCGATTATTTGGGGAATCGGTCATGGAATTGTGCGTGCAATTAAAGATTTGCGAGGGCTGCGGATGCCTTTGGTACCGTAGCCACGCTCAGAGGACCGTATATTGCAGTCGATGTGAAACAGCATTAGAAGAATTTCCAAGTCCCGCGACACGAAAGCGCCCGGGGCGTCCCGTCACAACACGATTCTTGAATATCTGGGCAGTCGCAACGGAAGCCGGAGGTGCCGAGTGAGCGCAGCCCTCCAGCTACCGTCGATTTTGGCCGCGGGAACCTTCATTCAACAATGGCGACACGTCCGGGGCGTAGCGCCGCTTGCGCACTACGAAGCGGAATTGCAGCCGGAAAACGAGGCTTCCAACTCGATCGCCGGCGTCAGTCTGGCCTTCTATCGCAAACACACAGAGAAGATGCTGCGGCGCTATTTATACGCGTCAATGCTGGTCGGCCGAGCGCCGGCCATTCTGGGCGAGCCGATCGGACGAGGGTGGGTTTCTAGCCGCAAGGTGAAGACATTTGAAGACGCCGTTATCTTCGTGCTCGATGTCGAGCGTTGCATCAAGAAACTGACGTCCGTCCACCAAGCGCTACTCAGTCGCATCGTCCTGCAGGAGTACACCTATGCAGAAACGGCGAAAATTCTGGGGGTGAGTGAGCGCGCCATATCCTACAAATATAGACAGGCGCTCGACAGCCTCACCGAGTTGCTTTTGAAATCGGACCTGTTGATCCTTCCGCCTTCATAATTGCCGGGCCCGCAATAACGGAAAGGGGAGCGCTTTCGGGCACTCCCCCCTTCCGCATATGTGCAATCTCGAAATTCGCATATATCGCTTTTCGTGGATAGTGCAGTCCCAAGGCGCCTGTACTCCGCGCCGCAAGGGAGTAAACTTCGAGCTGCAGTGGAGATTCAACAACGGTAGTCGTTCAAAGAGAGACCCATGTCGCCGTTTCGTCTTCTTCTGTCGGGCTTCTCCCTTCTCGCTCTTTCCTTCAATTCACTCTTCGCACAAACTGCACCCGAAGAAGGTTCGTCTACTGTGCTCACAATCAATGTGCGCACTGTCGTCGAAGATGTGGTGGTGATGGACGCGAATGGCCGAGCTGTGCCCGGGTTGCGCAAAGAAGATTTTCATATTTTCGAAAACGGCAAGCCGCAGGTCATCACCTTCTTTGAGCCGAATTTCACGGCGACAAAAGCAGCGACCCCGCCTTCCACGCCGCTGCCCAACATCTTCACGAATATTCCAGGCGCGGAGCCACATGACGTCACCAATGTGTTGCTGCTTGACGCTTTGAATTCGTGGCCCGAAGACCATATGTACGCTCAGGTGCAAATGGTCAAGTACCTGGCTTCGCTACCCCCCAATCTTCGTATCGGCATCTTTACGCTCACTCCCGAGAAACTGAATCTGATCTGGCCGGTCAACCAGGACTCGTCCGCATTAACTTTGGCACTCGCCAAATTTGCTTCCAGCCACTCCTCTCCAGGTTCAACAACTGCAGCCCAGCAGCAGGCACTCCTCTCCACTCTCAATGAAACGGCGCAAAAAACGCAGGACTCTCGAGTTGCCGACGGCGCATATGAATTGCAAAAGTTCCTAAAGTATGGACCGGGAGTGATCCAGCAGCATAATCACGGGGCATGGGAAGCCCTCCATTCCCTTGCCCACTATTTAGCGGGAATCCCCGGGAGAAAAAATCTGTTCTGGATAATCGGCAACTTCCCGCACTGTGAGCCTATCAACACCTGCAGTGAAACGATGGATATGCTCGGAGATGCCGGGATATCCGTGTATCCCATCGACGCTCACGGCGTCGACGTCAACATGGGCCTTGGACCAGAGACTTTTATGCATCAGGCTGCCATGCGTTTCATTGACAGTGAAGCTTGGGCGGAGAACACAGGCGGCAAGGCCTACCACGCGAATGACATCAAGCAGGAGATTGCCGATGCCGTCGATCACGGCTCGCGCTATTACACGCTGGCTTATGTTCCCGGTGATCGCAAGGAAGAGGGCCGGGAGCGCGCCGTTGACGTGAGGGTCTCCGGCAACTATAAGATCTTCTATCGCAAACACTATTTGGAGCTATCGCAGAGAGACATCAAAACGGCGAGCAGGGTGCCTGCCAGGAGTCCCTTGCTTCCGCTGATGGGCCACGGATTACCCAACTCGGCCGAAATCCAATATCGCCTGAAGGTTGTTCCGGTGGATATGCTCGGGCCCGGAGCCCCACTGGCCGGGCAGAATGCGCAATTGACTGGAAAGCTCAGTCGGTACAACGTGGAATTTCAACTTGAGGCCGGTGCCTTGCCTCTCCTTTCAGACGCAGGCGGCGCACCGCGTAAGTCCCTGCAGGTTGCGCTGGTAGTTTACGGTCAGGACTTCAAGCCGCTGAACTGGGAGATTCGCAACATCAGCCTGGTGATCAAACCGCAGCAGTCGGTCACGGACCAGCGCGATGGCATCCGCTTCCATCTCGAAATCGATGCGCCAACCGGCGACATCTATTTGCGTACAGGAGTGTACGACAGTTCCTCGAGTAAGGTGGGAACGCTGGAGATTCCGCTCAGTGCCGTCACGCTTGCAAAGAATTAGCCGCGGTCTTTTCCAACCAACGGCTGAGCCTGAAGGATGCAATCAAGTCCAGACTAGAACTTTCTGGACCACTCTTTCGGCCAGCGCTCCACAATCACTTTTTTATCAGTAAAGAACTCAATGGCATCGCGCCCCTGAGCGTGCATCACGCCGAAGAAGCTGCCCTTCCATCCCGAAAACGGGAAGTAGGCCATCGGTGCAGGCACGCCAATGTTGATGCCGACATTGCCCGTCGAAACTGAGGTGCGGAACTTGCGTGCTGCAGCGCCAGACGATGTGAAGATCGAACTGGCATTCCCGAAGGCAGAGCGCTCAATCATCGCGACAGCTTCGTCGACAGTCTCTGCATGAACCACTGAAAGCACCGGCCCGAAGATCTCCATCTCCATCAGCGGGCTCATCGCGGGCAATCCGTCCAGCACCGTTGGACCCACAAACGATCCCGCGCCGTTGCCGTTGGCGCGTCTGCCGTCCACTATCGCCTTTGCGCCCTGCTCTGCTCCCTGCCCGATGAGCCCAACGACGCGCTCACGACTGGCATGTGTAATCACCGGCCCCATCCCCGTCGCGGGATCAAGCCCGTTGCCCACCTTCAGCGAACCGGCTGCCGCGGCAATCGAATCGCGGAACCAGCTTTTCGCCTCGCCCACGGTGACCGTGACGCTCACGGCAAGGCAGCGTTGCCCCGCGCAGCCGAAGGCCGAGTCGGCGATGATTTTTGTCGTGGTCTCCTGGTCAGCATCGGGCAGCACGACCACGTGATTCTTTGCGCCGCCCTGGCATTGCACGCGCTTGCCGCTTGCTGAGCCGCGCGCGTAAACATGCTTCGCCACCGGCGTTGAGCCGACAAAGCTCACAGCGCGCACCAGCGGATGATCGAGCAGCGCATCCACCGCTGCCTTGCCTCCATTCACCAGGTTCACCACTCCGTCGGGCAGCCCCGTTTCCTGAATCAGTTCGAGAAGGCGCGCCGCGGAGAAGGGAACCCGGTCGCTGGGCTTCAGCACCACCGTGTTGCCCGTGGCGATCGCATAGGGCAAAAACCACAGCGGAATCATCAGCGGGAAATTGAACGGCGTTATCACCGCGCAAACACCCAGAGGCTGGCGCACCATGATCTCGTCGATGCCCGGCGCGACGTCTTCGAGCGAGTAGCCCTGCATCAGCACCGGAATGCCGCATGCGACTTCAACGTTCTCGATGCCGCGCCGAAGTTCGGCTCTTGATTCAGCCAGAGTCTTGCCGTTCTCGATCGTGATTAGGCTGGCAAGCTCGTCGAGATGCTCCTCTAGGATTGCCTTCAACTTGAACAGGTATTGCACGCGATCCACTGCGGGTACGCTGCGCCACGCGGCAAATGCGGTATGGGCGGCTTGCACAGCGGCGTCGACCTCTAAGGCCGAACCAACAGGCGAATTTCCCAGCGGCTCGCCAGTCGCAGGATTCAGAAGTTCAATTCCGGCCGGGCCCGCAGAGCTAACCCACTTGCCGCCGATGAGGTTGTGAATGGAGGAGGAAGCGATAGCCGTCATGGAAATTCAATGTAATGCACGAGGCATAAAGACGGCAGCAGGAATCGGCAGGATTCCGGCGAATTCCCCGCATTTTAAAAGTGCACTCACTACAAACACGTTTGTCATGTTGAGCGGAGTCGAAACATCTGCAGTTGTTCTTTTCTGCCAGCCAAACTGTACTTCAGCTCGAGTTCAGATCGGCTCCGAGCAGTATTTTCAACCCGCAATCCCCGCCAGTCCCTGTATCGATTGAATCTCGTAATGCGCAGATTCCTTGTCGTAGCGGGAAAGGTATTTCAGACGGTCTTCGGGAATAATGGCTACCGCGTAATTAGGACCAGCGACAGCCTGCAGCTTCTCAATCGATTCCCACACCATGATGGTGATGAACTCGATCTCGTCACCCAGGACTCTCCTCAGAACAATGCCGCCTTTGTATCCGGGAATCTTGCTCATTCCAGGAAGCAACTCCGGTTTGAGCTTCGCCTCGTAGCTGTCGGCTTGTTCAGGCTTCGTATATCCATGCCAGATTCTCGCGATCATTGGCTCCCTCCCGATTTCCGGAATTAACGGCGCTCTCGATCATGAAGAGCTTAGAAAGACTGCTATGACGGTCAAGAATACGCCAAGTCGGGACGGCCCGTCTGCTATCGTGAACGGTTCGGCCGGCTTGAGCCGACGCTATCGCTGAATCGTTTCTGGAGGCAAAAGACTCAATGCTGCTGAAGACCCGTCACTTTGGAATCGCCCTCATACTTTCGTCCTCGCTAGCGTTCGCGCAAGAAGCGGCTCCGAAGCCCACCACAGCTGCGGAGGCTCCCAGGCGCGACACCAGCTATATCGACGCCAACGGCACGGCTCACGTGACACGCGTGGTGCCTGTGCCCCAAACCGTCAGTCCCGAAGCCCAGAAATCCATCAGCCGCGCCGAACCCGACCAGGGCACGCCGCAGCCTCTCGAAGAACGCCGCAAGGGAACCGACGCCTACACCGCCCGCGCCCGCGTTGAGTGGACGAAGCTCTGCCCCAACACCATTGTCGAAGACAAAATGGCCGGAGTTCCCGTGCACATTGTCACCCCGGAAGGCATGCCCGCCAGAAACAAGGACAAGGTGCTGCTGAATCTGCACGGCGGAGGCTTCAACTCCGATTCCGGCTCCTTCACTGAATCAATTCCCATCGCCAGCTACACAGGCATCAAGGTGGTCGCGGTCCTTTACCGATTGTCGCCTGAGGTCAAGTTTCCCGCTGCCGTCGACGATTCCATCGCCGTCTACAAAGAACTCCTGAAAACCTACAAGCCGGCGCACATCGTTATCTACGGAACTTCTGCCGGAGCCATCCTCACAGCCGAGGTTGCCGCGAAGATCAAGCAACTCGGTCTCCCGATGCCCGCCGCACTCGGCATCTTCAGCGGCATGGGCGACTTCGCCCGCGCCGGCGATTCTATGGCGATGTACGCGCTGCGTGGCCTGGCAGGGCATCTTGATCCGCCTGAGCCGGGAGCGCACGATCCGTTTTACGTTGCATCTACAGATCCCAAAGACCCCATCCTCTCGCCAATCTATGGCGACCTGCACGGCATGCCGCCGACGCTCTTCGTCACCAGCGGCCGCGATCTGCTGCTGAGTGGCACTATCAACCTCCATCGCGCCTATCTCACGTCCGGCGTGGATGCGAGGCTGGTGGTCTACGACGCCCTGCCGCATGCCTTCTGGTACAACCCGCAACTGCCCGAAGCGATCGAGGCCAACCACATCATGGCCGACTTCTTCGTAAAGCAGCTTGGTAAGTAACTGACACGGCAGGTCTTCCCAAAAGCTGCGCTCTCGACGAAAATCCTATTGACGCAGAGTACTCTATGTAGTAGAGTACTCCTTGTTAAGTACACAGGCTCGATGATGCCAAGGAGAACGTCATGCAGGAACAAACAAGTGAGCAGGATCTAAACGAAAGGCTGAACCTCATTTCAAGCATGATCGCCGAGGGCCGCCGTTCCACTGAGAGTTGGGGTTGGACATTTCTGCTCTGGGGCGTGGCTTATTGCGTCGCCATTCTGTGGGCGAGTTGGGGTGGAAGCCCCTCCGTCTGGGGGAACCATTATGTGTCCATCGGTAGCGCGAGGAGCGGGGTGGCTTGGCCCGTCACGATGATCACTGCAGTGATTTTGACGATGATCATCGGTCTCAGAAAAGGCCGAGGAGGGCCGGGAACTTCGGCCGTGCGTGCCATCGTCTCGATCTGGATCTCGGTGGGGATAGCGATGCTTCTACTGTTTCCTGCGCTCGCGATTTCCGGCAGACTCGACCAGCACAGCTTTGTGGCTATCGTTTCTGCGATGCTGGGCGTGGCCAATGGCGCTTCAGGCATGTTTCTGCGGTGGAAACTGCAGATTGTCTGCGCACTCGTGTGGTGGACTGCCGCCGTTGCTGCATGCTTCGGCTCTATGGCACAGGTGACGACGGTCTTTCTGACCGCAATATTCTTTTGCCAGATCGTTTTCGGCATCTACGCAATGGTTCTGGAGTCGCGCCGCAACCGCCGCGAGATCGTCCATGCCTGAGCTGCCTGAACTCAATCCCGTAATTCACGGCAAGTTGCGGCTCGCGCTGCTTTCACTGCTGGCCGGTGTGGAAGAGGCGGAGTTCACCTGGCTGCGCGCCAAGACTGGCTCGACCGATGGAAACCTCGGCGCGCAGTTGTTGAAGCTTGAAGAGGCGGGATACGTTGCTGTCGAAAAGAAGTTTGTGCAACGCAAGCCGCAGACGATTTACCGCCTCAGCGAGGCTGGCCGCCAAGCGCTCACAGAGTACGTGCAGGCGTTGAAGCAACTGCTGGGTTCTGCCATTACGGCTTGACCGGTTCCGGCAACGCAGCGCGAGCCGCAAGATCCGCGCGCACGCGCTGCATGGTGCCGAGGTAATAGGCCAGGTTGTGAATCGTGTTCAGTGTTCCGCCCAACGGCTCTTTGCACTGCATCAAGTGGCGCAAATAGGCGCGTGAGTAGCGCCGGCAGACCATGCAATCGCACGCAGGATCGGCGGGACCTTGATCCTCGGCGTATTGACGGTTCTTGATGTTGACGCGTCCCTGGCTGGTGAACAGCAGACCGTGGCGCGCCGCGCGGGTCGGGATCACGCAGTCCATCATATCGACGCCCAGGCGTGCGTAAAGCTCGATTTCGTCAGGAAAGCCGACGCCCATCACGTAACGCGGCTTGTCTTTGGGAAGTAAAGGGAGAACTTCGGAGATCACCTCAAGAGTCAAATCGCGCGGCTCTCCTACGCTGAGACCTCCAATCGCGTAGCCGTCGAAGTTCATCTCCACCAGGCGCTCTGCGCTCTCGCGGCGAAGGTCGTGATACATGCCGCCCTGCACAATGCCGAACAAGCTTTGCGTTTGCCGTTCTATTGGGTGCCCCAGGTCTCGATTCTGAGACCTGGGATCGATGAACCATAGGACTTCATCGCGATGCGCGTGAAAATGATCGAGCGAACGGCGCGCCCAGGCCATCGTGAGCCGCAGGCTCTCTTCAGCGCGCGCGCGATCCGCTGGATATTCCGTGCACTCATCGAAGGCCATGCAGATGTCAGCACCCAGCGCTATCTGAACATCCATCGAATGTTCTGGCGTGAAGACATGGCTGCTGCCATCGAGATGAGAGCGGAAGCGCACGCCTTCATCGCTGACTTTGCGCAAGTGGGCGAGACTGTAGACCTGAAAGCCGCCGGAGTCCGTGAGCATGGCGCGGGGCCAGCTGATAAAACGATGCAGGCCGCCCAATCTGCGAATGAGTTCATGTCCGGGGCGAAGGTAGAGATGGTAGGTGTTGCCGAGAATGATCTGTGCGCCGAGTTCTTCGAGGATTTCCTGAGGCACTGCCTTGACGCTACCTGCCGTGCCCACCGGCATGAACACAGGGGTTTCGACGGTCTGATGCGGCAGTTGCATCTGCGCGCGCCGTCCACCGTCCGCCGTGGTATTGAGCAGATTGAATGCAAGGCTCACTTCGTCATTCTATCTGGTAAGCATTGGGCAGAAATGCCGCAGGGAAGTCGTCGAGGACTCCCTGCGGCGTTCAGCGCATTACCCAATTCGCCGATAGTGATGTTTCGCGCGGAGAATCCTTCGCGATGCGAACATCTGCCGGCGCTGGATCATGCGGCGCTCTCTCATCGTGAGGCGCCCGTTGTGCCCCGCACGCATCGCCCGGAACTGGCGATGAATCCGCATTTGCTGCCGCTCAAGGCGTGCGCCTTGACGCGGTGTGAGACGGTCGTTCCTGATTCCGCTTCCGATGCGTCGCTGCTGCTGGTTGAACTCGCGCTTCACAATCGGATTCTTCGGCTGTTCCGGCGCTGTGGTTTGTGCAAATGTCATGGCGGGCGCTGCAGTGAGTGCCGCCACAAGTACGAGCTTGATGAATCTCATGGTGTTTCTCCTTCTGTGACGGCTGTGGCTGATATCGCTCCTGGCCACTCACACTTTCAGAAACACCGCGCCGGAAGATTCGTTGTGTAAAGATTTGTTGAGAAGTGTTTGATTCCTTAAGAATTGCTGAATGAGGAAGGGTCGGCTACTTCGCTCTCGCAAACTGCAATTGAAGTCCCGCACGCGCCACTCGCGGAGTTGCGAGGGTAGTGGTCGGCGTCTTCGAAACTTCAATGCTGCGGTCGAAGAGATTTTCGCCGGCAGCGAAAACCTCGAGATGCGAGCCGAATTGATGCGACGCGTACGCATCGAGCCTAAAAAAGCTGTGGAGCAAAAACTGGTTCGCATCGTCGTCGTACTGAATGCCACTCATCCGGCCCTGTAACGTGAGTGTGCCGAGTCGCGCAAGAAATCCGCGCACATTCAGAGTCCCCATATTGCGCGCCACTTCAGGAATCCAGTTACCCAGATCCTGCGTTCCACGCGACACAACTGCGTGCGCATACTGGTATCCGCCGTCTATTGCAAGCCACCGCTTCGGCGCCAATTCGAAATCGAGTCCGACTCCACGGCTTTCAATCTGTCCAAGGTTCTGGCGCTTTAACAGAATTGGTGACGAGTTTGGATTTGTCGTAACCGCCACGATCGGCCGGTTGACCTGCGTATCAAAGTAGCTGGTGCGAATCGTCCCCCAGCGCCATTCGCTTGCAGCGCCGACCTCCCATCCCGTTGCGCGCTCGCTTAAGAGAGAGGAATTCGCAATCGTAAGCTTGTTGCCCACCTGCGTCGAACGGTAGAGTTCGCTTGGTGTTGGCGAACGGAATGCACGGAAGCCCGATGCCGATAATGCCCAGTGACTTCCCAGCTTTCGCGATACACCCATGCGCGGATCGAAGAGCGTTTCGTAACTTGACGGAGGTTGGACCGGACTTGGCACCCACGTGGATCCGTTCCACACAACGAGGTTGGCGTCGTAATTCTGAAACCAGTCGAGGCGGCTCGATGCGGTTGCGGTCCACGCATGGTGAGTCCACATAACTTCCGCGAAAATCGCGGGGTCGCGCTGGTGGACGCTCAAGTTAGTCAGCGTCGCGGCCGGGCCATAACCCTGCTCGCGGTCCCATACGCGCACGTCGTGTACATTGGCGCCCCCCATCACAAGGAACTCCGCGCCTATCGGCTGGCTCCACAGCGCGACCGCTCCAAGCTCATTGTTAGGCGCCTGCGTGAATTTGGTCGGCGTTTCTCCGCAACGGTACGAGCAGGTGGGATCTGCGGGCGTCGGCGTATTTGAGATGCTGGAGAAAGTCTGCCAATAGTTCTCCGTCGATCCGTACAGACGCAGCGTTGCCGATGCGTTACGCGGCGCCCGCCAGTCCGCACCGGTAGCATAGCGCCAGAGCCGTGTTCCATTCTGCTGGATCGGCGTGCCATTCGCGCGCGCTTCGTTGAATACGTTGCCCCGCACGAACAAGCGCAACGGCCCGCGATCATGCTCTACGTCGACTAATCCATTCTGCCCGTGCATATTTGAAACCGTATCCACCGGCCCGCGCTGGTAAGGAGCCTCCTGGATGAACCCATCTGTGCCGATTGCTCCCCCGGAAGCAAGGAGTCCCCATGCGCCATGCGTCGTCTCGAACAGCCCGCTCGCGTCATAGGTGCCCAGGCCTCCGTAGCTCGAGCGAACAATGCCCTGCGTAGTGGTGGGTCGCACGGCCTGCACATTCATCACGCCGCCGATGGCGCTCGAACCGTAGAGATCACTGGCGCCGCCACGCATTACTTCAATGCGCTCAATCGCCAGCTCCGGCTGCTCCTCCCAGTGGATCCAGCCGCCCAGCGCGTCATTCAGCGGAACATCGTCTTCGATCACCAGCGTGCGGCTGGCCGCAGTCGAACCCAATCCACGCATGCTGATGCCCTGCGACGTTGGATTCGCGACAAGCGAACTCGATCGTCGGAACAATTCCACGCCCGGCAACTGTCGTACCTGCCCATCCAGGCTTATTGAGGCCGTCGTGCTCAATGCGTTTGCTGACAGACTCCGCGTTGTCGCTGGACTCTCCAGAGATCCGAGCGGTGTGCGATAAGCCGTCACCATTACCTGCTGGTTGACGCTGGCCGGGTCAAGTTGAACGGTCATGTTCGCGCTTGCTTCGACAAACTTCCCTGCGAATCCCTGCGCCTCGACGCGGAGATGGCAAGGTATATTGCAGCGGACCGTAACCTGCCCGTTGCTATCGGTGCGGCCCAGCAAGGACCCGCTGGCTTCTGCAACGCTCGCACCGGATATGGCGGCGTTCGACTGGTCGACGACAGTCAATGTGATGGGCACGGGCTTCTGCGCGCAAAGAACCGTAGCCGCCAGCAGCCCAACCACTGCCGAAGCATGCCTAGGAATTCGCCGAAGCACGCCAGCGATCGCTTTCAATTCGCACCACGGCATCAGTTTCACCTTTATTGCTTAGATGCAGGGACTGAAGCAACTCTCCAATGGTTCTTCCACTATCAGTAATTTGCAGCTTTGGGGCGATCTCATTGAGAGGAACCAGTACAAATGCACGCTCAGCGAGTCTCGGATGGGGAAGCACCAGCCCAGGCTCATTGATTTGAAGATGGCCTATGAGCAGAATATCCAAATCCAGCGTCCGCGGGCCATTAAGAATCGACGCCGAACGGTCTCGTCCGAACTCCTTTTCGATCGCCAGCAGTTGATTGAGCAGTTCGCGCGGCCCCAACTCCGTTTCCAGTGCCACAACCGCATTCACAAACCGAGGCTGCTCCGCGAACCCAACTGGCTCAGTGCTGTAAAGCGACGAGCGGGCCGTTACGCGCCCCAGACCGCCAAGGCGTTCAACGGCGGCAGCCAGCGTAACCTCCGGCGGACCTGCCCAACTGGCCAGGTTCGCACCAAGCGCGATATACGCGGTTAGCATCCGTCTAGACTACCCCGATCTGCCAGCCTCGGCCTGTCGGCTTGCAGACTAAGGCACTTGTAATTGCCTTGAAACATGACGCAGCCGCAAAAGGGTGGCCGCCAATGCCGCCAATGCGGTGAACCATACCGCGAAGGTGACCCTCACCGCCCACTCGGGCGCCTCGCCAACACGTCGTAGGAGAAAAGGCAGAAAATTCCAGCACGTGATGTGCACGTAATCCCACGGGTCCTGCGTCATCGGAACATTGTTCAACCCCCAGGCGTCCATTTTGCCGAGCGCGAAAGCGACAATGTTTTTCGCCCGCAATGCGATAACGAAAGTCGGATGGCCGAGTGTTTCTTCCTGGTAGATTTCAAGCGGCAGCCAGAACATCAACGACTCAATTTGGATGACAAAGCTCGCCACCAGCAGCACCATGCCCATGACCCAGACTGCCCGGCCAGCCTCACGCCGGTATTTCAGCAGCAGAGGAATCGCCATCAGCGCCACCAACTCTACTGACGTCGACACGTAGCGATCGCCCCAGGCGAAGTCGCCGGCCCAAGCGAAGTATCGTGCATAAAAGCTGAGATAAGCCACCAGCATCAGGCAGGTCGCAATCGCGTAGGCGCGCACAGGCGGCGCCAGCCTCCGCCAATGCAGAACAAGCAGAACCAACGCGAGAATGATCAGGGGATCGAAGAGAAAGATAGACTTCTCCGGCGCAAACAGCGCACCCATAAGCCCCTTGTGAAAAGGCGTCGTCCACGGATAGTTTGCTGGCAAGCTCGGGTCTCGTGCGATCGTTTCCTTCGCTACCAGGCTGACATACGTATTCGTGAATGATCCGAATCGATAAAACTGGTACAGCCGGTCAAGGAACCCGAAGAAGCAGAACACCGGTATCGCAATCACGGCGTACTCGCGGCACCGTCTCCACAAAGCGCGCCCTCGCAACCCTTCGAACCAGAGAACGAGCAGGAGGAAGAACGCGCCGGCCAACAGATCCAATCCCGTTGTCAGCCGCGTCAGCAGATTCAGCCCGAACGCTCCAGTGCCGATCAACAACGCCCGTCGGCTCCCGGTCTTCAGCCATTGAAACTCAAATGCAAAACCTGCCAGTGTGAGCAGGCAAATGTAGTTGTTCTCCATCATGTTCTGCGTGTAGTGCAGATGTGTCGTTGCCAGCAGAAACGCCAGCACGCCCGCGATGGATTGATTTGTGCTGAATGAAAATTGGCGCAAAAGCTTGAAGCAGACCAGCGCCGTCAATACCGTAATAAAAATCTGCGTCAAGTAGGTCACGACAATATCGCGTACGGTAGGATCGGTGTCGCCGTAGCGGTCAAAGACGTGCAGCCCTGCGATGTAGGTGCCGAGAAAATCCTGCGGAAGCATCAGCAGCGATTGCCCGATGCCATACCAGCTTTGCAGCGAGCCGTTTCTGCCGTGCACACCGAACTCCGGGTACTCGCTGGGAAACACCGGCGGCTCGGAAGTCCAGAACGCGTGCGTCGATTGCAACCGATGCATCGTATCCGCGCTGCCAACTTCGCCTGACTGCACCACGAACGCAATAAGTCCCGCCGCCAAACACAGAAGAAAAATCGGATTGCGAAACCACAGACGAACTCGAAGATTCATGCGATCAGAATGCTCATGTTTGGCAGGTCCGGCATCTCTCTAAGTATCCTCCCCCTGAAGTTCACAATAGAAATTGGCGGTGTCATTCTGAGCGAACGGGGCCCCGAACGTTTTTCCGCTCGGGGGTGGTGAGCGAAGAATCTGCTTTTTTGCACTTCCAGAATTGCGCCGGGACGCCTCTCTTAGGTTATCGTGCTCACTGCGCCTGGCCGAGCGCGAGAATTTCGTTGCCCGTATCTGGTAGCATCTCTCTTCGGAGACTTATCAGCATGGAAGCCCTCAACAACGCGGGTCTCGGCGCCCGACGCAATGAAGATATCGCTCTCGATCTGCTCAAATTTGTCGCTGGAACCGCAGGCGTGGGCCGTCCCGCCACGGGTGCCACCGGCTTCAGTGGCGCCTCGGCTCTCAAGCCGGAGGAGCACGTGGCCCAGCTTCTGCAGCTCTACACGCGCTGCCTGAAGTCTGTGGAAGGCAAAGGGGCGTAGCAAAATCGCAAGCGAAGGCAATGTTCGGGTTGCCGTCGTCGGCGCCGGCGCATTCGGCCGCAATCATCTTCGTGTCTACCGCGAACTTGAGACCGCCGGACAGGGCGTCGCTCTGGTTGCAGCAGTGGAACCGGACGATGCACGCGCTGCCGAAGCGAAATCTACCTTCGCTATCCCCGTATTCTCCTCGATTGAGGAGCTGCTTGCAGCGGATCTCCGTCTCGATGCAGCGACGGTCGCAGTCCCCACCGTGCATCACCACGCCGCGGCGTCAGTGCTGCTTGATGCCGGACTCGATCTGCTTGTCGAAAAGCCCCTCGCTGCCACCATCGAGCAAGCAGACGAACTGCTTGACCTGGCCGCGAAGAACAAGCGCATCCTTCAGCCGGGGCATCTCGAACGCTTTAACCCGGCCGTGCTCGCCGTGCAGACTCAACTGCGCCGGCCCATGTTTTTTGAGGCGCATCGCCTGTCGGTGTTTACGCCCCGCGCGCTCGATGTCGATGTCGTGCTCGACCTGATGATTCACGATCTCGACATTGTGTTGTCGATGGCAAATTCGCCAGTACGCGAAGTGCGCGCTGTCGGTCTGCCCATCCTCTCGCCCAAGGTTGACATCGCCAACGTCCGCGTCGAATTCGAATCCGGCTGCGTGGCCAACTTCACCGCTTCGCGCGTTTCCACCGAACGCGTGCGCAAGCTGCGCTTCTTCCAGCCGCGCAGTTATGTTTCGATCGATTACGCCCGCCAGGACCTGCTCGTCATTCGACTCGACGCCAGCATCACGCCCGAGATCGCAGCAGCCATTGCCGGCGGTCGCGTAGATCCGGCCCTGATGGCGCAGCTTGCCGCGGCGAACCCTGCCCTGGTTGCCGGCCTCGCAAGCAGCCCCAATCCCGGGTTGTCGTTTCTCAAGCCGCCCGTCACGCCGGGTGAGCCGCTCCGCCTGGAGATTCAGTCGTTTCTCGAATCAGTTCGTACACGACAAGAACCGCTGGTTACTGCGCGCCAGGGCCGCAATGCGCTAGCACTCGCGCTGGATATTCAGTCCACCATGGTCGCCCACGCCCACCGAGCCGGTCTGCAAGACTTCTTCGCGTCCACGACGTAGCCTGCTTCTTTGATTTCGCGGTCCAGTTGAAGAAGTGCGTCTGGCACGCACCCGCTAAGAGCTAATAGCTAACAGCTGCTCTCAAGCAATCCCCAGCACCCGGTTCACAAACCCCACGATGTATTTCCATGCCAGGTAATACGCTGCGATCGCGACGGCGACGAAACAGGCAATCAGCGCATACGGGATGGAGATCGAGTTGAACCATGTCACGGACGATGCTCCGAGATGCAGCACTCCAACGTGCGTGGCGATAAATGCACCCACCGGCACCATCAGCAACGGCAGAACTGCTCCGTGTGCACCCAACGGCATGTGAGTGCTCTCTCGCGACGCCTGCCACAGCATGCTCCAGACACCCCACAGGGCCGGCACCAGCGCCATGGGAAACACCAGCCCGCGCTCGATCGGGAATGTAATCTGCATACCCAGCCTGAGCACGATGAAGACGAGCAGCAGCAGTGGGAGCACCAGCGTGGGCACCAGGATGCCCGCTAGAAATGCTCGTAAATAAGGATGCGTGTTCATCGGAAACCTCACTTCCGCGGGCCACTCCCGCGCGTTTCACAGGTAATAGAGGATCACGGGAATGGTGCCTGGAGCGATCGCCGCAAACGCCACCAGTCCACCAGCCAGCGCCCAGTCAAACCATGGAATCGAACTTGCTCCATGCGCGCTCTGCTCATCCATCCGCCGCAGCATTGCAGGCCACAAATCGCGATCCGGTTCTGCGCCCGCTCCAAGCGGCGGCAATGCCTCCCGCAGCATCTGCTTTATCCGTTCTTCCTGATCCCTGACCACTGATCCCTGATCCCTGTCCTTCGTCATGGTGTGATCCCCTGTTCCTGCAAATCTTTTCTCAACAAACGCAGAGCGCGAAACACTCTCAACTTCACCGCCGCGACCGTGATTCCCAGAGCCTCGGCAACTTCCTTGTGAGGTCTGTCTTCCACGACTGCCAACACCGCGGCCAGCCGCAGTTTTGCGGGCAGCCTCGCGAAGGCCAGTTCCGTCTTTCGCCGGATATCCGCGGCCACTGCAGCATCTCCAGTCGAAGGTGCAGCCACGTTCACCCACATCTCCGGCGCCAGGCTGCTTTCCGGCTTCTGCCTTCGCAGCCAGTCGAGCGCGGCATGCGTTGCTACGCGCCGCGCCCATGGTTCAAATCCGCGCGCCGAGTCGAATCGCGCATGAGCACGATGCATCCGCCAGAACGCCTCTACCGTGACGTCTTCCGCCGCGCCCCGGTCGCGCACGATGCGCAGTACCCAGCCAAAGACAGACCGCTGATGCATGTGAAAAAGCGTCTCGAACGCGTCGGCGTCGCCTTGCCGAAACCGGTCGAGGACGCTGCTTCCCTCGTCCTGCATCTGCGTTTTCCCTTCTGCCCTCTCTTACGCAGGGCGTCGCTGGAAGGTTACACCTTGCGAGTTCGCTCGAAGAAAACCGATTTTCTTGGCACGATTTCCGCATTGTTACAGCTTGACCAGACCCCGCCCGGAGCTTTACCGTTGGCTCCCGGTGGGAGGATAACGCTTTCTTTGTCGCCAAATTGCCTCCAGCGATCCTTCCTGCCGTGAGGGACTTCATGAACAAACTTCAAATTCGATCGCTCGCTGCAATTTTTGCTCTGTGCGCTTCCGCCGTCCACGCGCAGGAAGCTCAGAAACCCGCTTATCTCAATCCCAGCCTTCCGCCCGAGCAGCGCGCTACCGATATCGTCCATCGCATGACCCTGGACGAGAAGGTCAGTCAGCTCGTCAATCAGTCTCGCGCGATTCCGCGACTCGATATCCCAGCCTACGACTGGTGGAGTGAGTCGCTGCATGGCGTCATCAACAACGGCACCACGGAGTTCCCAGAACCCGTCGGGCTGGCCGCCACCTTCGATCCGACCGCCATCCACAAGATGGCTGAAGTCATCAGCACCGAGGGGCGCATCAAGTACATGCAGGCCGTCCGCGAACACCGCGCCAACATGTTCTTTCAGGGCCTCGACTTCTGGGCTCCCAACATCAATATCTTCCGCGATCCACGCTGGGGCCGCGGACAGGAAACCTACGGTGAAGATCCGTTCCTCACCGCTCGCATGGGCGTTGCCTTTGTAACCGGCATGCAGGGCGATGATCCCAAGTACTACAAGACGATTTCTACGCCCAAGCACTACGCCGTTCACAGCGGACCCGAGTACACGCGCCACACTGCCGACGTTACGGTCACCAAGCATGATCAACTCGACACGTATCTGCCCGCTTTCCGCGCCACGGTTACTGAAGCCAAGGCCGGCTCCGTCATGTGCGCTTACAACAGCATCAATGGCGAGCCAGGCTGCGCAAATCAGTTTTTGCTGCAGGATCAGCTTCGCGGCAAATGGAACTTCCAGGGCTACGTGGTATCCGATTGCGGCGCCGTCGTCGATATCTACCGGAATCATCACTACAAGCCCACGCAGCCTGAGGCCTCAGCCATCAGTCTTCAGCGTGGCATGGACAACGAGTGCGTAGATGGCGGATTCCTCGTCAAAGACGACAGCGATTACAAAGCGTATCGCGAAGCCGTGCAGAAGGGCTTTCTCAAAGAAAGTGAAATCGACACGACGCTGGTTCGTCTCTATACCGCGCGCATGCGCCTCGGCATGTTCGATCCGCCGGAGATGGTTCCTTACTCAAAAATCGATGAGAATGAGCTGAACAGCGCGGCGAATCGCCAACTCGCCCACGAGATCGCCAACAAATCGATGGTGCTTCTCAAAAACGACGGCATCCTTCCGCTCAAAACCAGCGGCACGAAGATCGCTGTCATCGGTCCGCTCGCCAATCAGACCAAGGTTCTTCTCGGCAACTACAACGGCTCTCCTACACACACGGTCTCCATCCTCGACGGCCTGCTCAAGGAGTTCTCCGGCGACACCATCACTTACGTTTCCGGAACACAGTTCCTCGGACACGATGCTGTGCCGGTGCCCGCCTCTGCGCTAACCGTGGATGGCAAGCCCGGCATTAAGGTGAGTTTCGCCAAGTTCGACATGAGCAACATCAACAATCCCGAGGCCATCAATCCCGTTGCCACGCGCATCGAATCCACCCTGAATGCTGGAACTCAGCCGATTCCGCCCGAGGCCACCAGCGTACACCCGCTTGTCATTCACTATGAGGGCTCCATCACCGCGCCCGAAACCGGCGACTACAATCTCGGACTGAAGGCCAGCGGCTTCTTCCGCGTGCAGGTTGACGGCAAAAGCGTGACTTCGTCCTTCGGCGGCGATCCCTATGATCCCCGACTTGGCAGTGTCCACTTGGAGGCCGGTAAGCCATCGATCCTCAAAGTCGATTACGCCCCCAACGAAAACGGCAAGCCAACTGCAGAACTCGTCTGGTCCAAGAACGATTTCAGTCCGAAGCCCGAGGCAGTTGAAGCAGCCAAAAATGCCGATGTTGTCATCGCCGTTCTTGGCATTACCAGTGAACTGGAAGGGGAAGAGATGCAGGTAAGCATCCCCGGCTTCAAAGGCGGCGACCGCACCAGCATCGATCTTCCGAAACCTGAAGAGGACCTGCTTGAAGCAGTGGCCGCAACTGGCAAACCTGTCATCCTTGTCCTCACCAACGGCAGCGCCCTCGCGGTGAATTGGGCGAACGAGCACGCCAATGCAATTCTCGACGCATGGTATCCGGGCGAAGAAGGCGGCACGGCAGTAGCCGAAACGCTTTCAGGCAAAAACAATCCGGCCGGCCGCCTGCCGATTACGTTCTACAAGAGTGCCGATCAGCTTCCTCCCTTCGAAGACTACGCAATGAAGGGACGTACCTATCGGTACTTCACAGGCACTCCGCTCTATCCTTTCGGCTACGGCATGAGCTACACGAAATTCTCGTATAGCGATCTCGCGGTACCAACACAGACTGTCGCTGCAGGCGGTCCGGTGTCAGCCGATGTAACGGTCACCAACAGCGGCAGCCGCGACGGCGACGAAGTTGTCCAACTCTACCTCAAATTTCCAAACACGCCCGGCGCACCAATGCGTGCACTCCGCGGATTCCAGCGTATACATCTCGCTGCGGGCGCATCGCAAAAGGTCCACTTCGACCTGAACGACCGCGACCTCAGCATGGTTACGGAAGCGGGAGATCCGGTGATCGCAGAGGGCGATTACGCCATCTCAGTTGGTGGCGGACAGCCCGACACGTCGGCGCAAACGTTGACAAAGAACTTCCATGTCAACGGAACAAAGAAACTGCCTGAATAAAACTTCAACGCGGCTCAAAACAAGCGGGGCGCTCCAATTTGCGGAAGCGCCCTCTATTTCCCGCACTCGACCTGGGTGCCCCACGTCTCGCTTCTGAGACGTGGGAAAGACTGCTGAGTCATCACTCTGGGTGCCCCATCCTTGCGATGCCTTTGTCGCAA
Source organism: uncultured Acidobacteriaceae bacterium (assembly GCA_963738035.1). Taxonomy (GTDB): domain Bacteria; phylum Acidobacteriota; class Terriglobia; order Terriglobales; family Acidobacteriaceae; genus Telmatobacter. Next base: position 725,418 of record CAVTVB010000008.1, on the reverse strand, counting down.
GGGCGGGAAAGCGCCTGAACTCATCCGGCTCGCTCTTCAATCCGCGGCCTTGCTATCTGTTCCAGCAGCCATGATCTCCCTCATCTTCAGATAAACCGCATTCGTCCATCCGAATCCAATCACGTTGGTCTTGTAGCCCGTGCTTACCTGCACATCCGCATTACCCGACACAACGTTGTACTTCTCGCGAATCGTTCCGTCATGCGCAAATCCCTGGTCCACTGTTGCGTCCCACTTAGCTGCGAGCCGCTTCGCATCGTCACGGAATCCCGCAGTCTGCAGTCCGGATACGCCGACCCAATTTGTCGGTGCCCATCCAAAAGGCTCGTCCCACTGCATACCGGTATCCGTATTGCTCATCGACAATCCGCCCGGCCGCTCGAACAGGTTCAGCTTTGCGACGACCTTCTTTGCCTCTTCGCGTGACGCCACGCCCGCCCACAGCGGATAGAGGGACGAGATATACGCATAATCAGACGACTTGTGTTTCGCGAAGTTGTAGTCTGCAAACACGCCCTGCTGTGGCTTCCATAGATAGCGGTGGATCGCAGCGTTCCGAGCCTGCGCCTTCTTCCCCCACCGCGCCGCTTCTGTACCTTTGCCCAGCAGCAGCGCAATATGCTGCAGATCACGCTCGTACCGATACAAAAGGCTGTTCAGGCAGACCGCAGCATAGTGGTGCGTAGATCCGTCAAACGGTCCGAAACGAAAGCTCGGATCGAAACCCGACTCGCGCATTGCGCGATCGCCGATATAGAAGTCCCGACTCAGCCGATACCCATCGGCATAGGCGTGCATGCAAACCACGCTGACGCTCACGTCACAGCTCGTCTGCTTCAGTCGCGCACCTTCCGCGTCACTCGGATGCTCCGAGCCCTTCACCAGGTATTGCGCGCCGGCCTCTTCGGCGCTCACCGCATGAGGGTGCGCCTCAAGCCAGCGAATTACGTCGGAGTAGTACGTGCTGTCGTCCGCCATCTCCGGCACGGGCCCGATACCGTAATCGAAATATCGTGCGAGGCCCGTCGTTCCTGCCTTGTGCTCCGGCCGCATCCACGTTGAATAGTCCTTCTCCGCCAGGGCATACGCATGTGCAAGCCATGCACGCGCTTCGCTGCGGCCAGCCGGAGTTGCGGCGAAACTCGCAGGATTCTCATAGACAGCGCGAATCATCGCCGTCAAAAACGGCGGCTGCGATCGCGTCAGATAGTACGTGCGATTCGCATTCAGCACCGCGCCGTAGTGCTCGATCTCGAAGAGGAAGTTGTCTACCATTCCCTTCGCCAGCGTCTCGCGATGATCGGCTTCGAGGCCCAGCAGGATGAAGTAGCTATCCCACCCATACATTTCGTTGAAGCGCCCGCCGGGGACCACATAGGGACTCGGCAAATACAGCAATCCCTCTGCGGGCAACTCCTCCGGCCGAACATCGCCCAGCTTCTCGATGCGCCGCGGCAGCGTTGCTATCTTCACATTGCACTTCTCGCTCAGTGCGGAGACTTCGGGAGGCGGCGGCACCTCTGCGGGCATGTAGAGAATCGGATTCGCTGTCACCTTGATGTCGACCAGCGAATGACAATCCGTCATCGATCGCGTCAGCGTCGTCCACGCATCGTGAATGTAGGCGAGTGTCGCGGCCGGGTCGGGTGCTTTGGCGGTTGCAGTTGCGCCTGAAGGCTGTGGTAGTTCCTGCGCCCCCGCGAACGATATCTCGATTGCGGCGAATGCAAGCAACAACAAGCGAAACAGTTTCATGCGAGCTCCGATTCTTTTCAGCGGCGAATGCTATGGAGTTTAGCGCATCGCCGCAATACCCGAGTAGAGATAAACCGCGCATAGCGAGGTTTGCGATTCCTTTCGTGGGAAGGAACATTCCTCAGACTCGCGGTGTCTACATCAGCACAGTGGTTCCGATGGGGATGAACGGTGGGCCTTGAACACCGCACGCCGCGCCAGTCAGCGCGATCGAGCGGCTGAGGCCGCTTGCGCTCAAAGGCTCTCCGCCTCCACCGGCGCGGCTGATCTCACCTGGGAGGCACGCCATGTTTGAAGACTCCACCTTTGAATCGACAGGCAGAATCAAAACTCGCAGCCGCCGCTGGATGTTCGCCGCTCTCGGCCTCAATGGCTCTATTCTCGTCGCGCTAATTCTCGTTCCCCTCATTTACCCTGCCGCATTGCCGGGCCACTTCATACCTCCGCTTCTCGTCGTACCCGCCGCGCCGCAACCCGAAATACCGCAGCCCGTCCGCGTCCGTGCCGCTGCGCCTCATGACTTCTCCGAAATGATGGGACGCCAACTGATCGCGCCGACGATAATTCCGATCGGTATTAAGGAGCCCGACAGCCCCGAACCAGCCTTTGCCTCCAACCTTGCCGCAGACCTCGGTGTCAGCATTCCCGGCGGCGACGGTAGCCCCTTCGGCAAAGGGCACCCCGCCACCGTTGTTCATCCCCCAACGCTCTCAAGCGTGCGGCTGCCATCGAAATTTGCTGAGGGACGTCTGATCTACCAAACCATCCCTCAATATCCAGCGATCGCCAAGGCGGCGCATCAACAGGGCACTGTGGTCTTACAGGCCACAATCTCGAAGTCCGGAACCATTGAGAATCTTCAAGCCATCAGTGGTCCGGCGATGCTGCAGCAGGCAGCGATTGATGCCGTCAAGACGTGGCGTTATCGCCCGTATCTGTTGAACGAGCAGCCAGTCGAAGTCGAAACCACGGTGAATGTGATCTTCAAACTCGAGCATTGAAACCGGCGCGTTCCTTCCGGTCTCGTATTTTTCGCTCAGGCGCATCCAATCAGATGCGCCTGTTGTTTTTCATCCACTTCAAGTAGCGCTGTCGCGGGTCCATCGGCGAGAATCGCTGGTGCTATGAGAAACCTTTCGCGCCGTGACTTTCTGATGTCTGCCTCCGCCGCCACGCTCGCCGCTGTTGCCACCAAAAGCTTCGCCGCCTCCGGCAGCCAGCGCGTCTTCGTTGCATCTGGTACACCCGAGGGCATCCAGTCCTTCGACTGGGATTCCGCCAAAGGCGAACTCACCAGCGTCGGCGTTGCTGCCGAAATATCGACGGTCGACTGGCTCTGCTTCTCACCCGATCGCCGATATCTCTTTGCCGCATGCGAAGTGGACAGCTTCAACGGCAAACCTACAGGCGAAGTCGCCAGCTTTCGCGTTGACGATGGCAAGCTCCAGCGAATTTCCGGACAGAACTCCGCCAGCAAGGGCACGTGCCACTGCGCGATCGATCACACCGGCCGTGTTCTTCTTTCAGCCGACTACGGCGGCGGCGGCGCAGCCAGCTTCAAAGTTACGGACGGCAAACTCAGCCCCCTCGTGTGGAGCGAGCACTACACCGTCCACGGTCCCAACCCAGACCGGCAGGAAGCCGCGCACGCGCACTTTGCATCTTTCTCCCCCAACAATCGCTTCGCCTACATCAACGATCTTGGCGGCGACGTGATCCACATCTACACCTTCGACTCCAAGACCGCAGTCCTCAAAAACGCAGGAGCCTACAAGTCCGCGCCCGGCGCAGGTCCGCGCACGCTGCATTTCCATCCCAACGGCTCAACGGCATATTGCATGAACGAGCTGAACTCCACCGTCGACATTTTGAAGTGGAACAAGGGCGATGGGAGCCTGACCCGCGTCGACACCGTGCATCTTCTTCTGCCGAACGCTCCGGTTCCGAATCCGAAGGAAGCGCCGCAAGGAAACACAGGTTGCGACACAGTGATCTCCAAAGACGGCCGGAGCGTCTACTTCACCAACCGAGGCGATGATTTCATCTTCAGCTTTGCGGCAGACCCCAAGACCGGCGCTCTCACGCCGATCGAGAGGACTAGTTCCGGCGGAAAAACCCCGCGCAACTTCACCCTTGATCCAACCGAGCGCTGGATGCTGGTCGCCGATCAGAACTCCAACAATCTCGCCGTATTCTCTCGCGATTCATCCAGCGGAAAACTCGCCAGCGAAGGCAAGACAGTCGCGTGCCCCACGCCAATGTGCATCGTGTTTGTTGGAATGTGGGGCGCTCCGATAGATATCAAGGCAGTCCCGGCCTGAGCTGTATCTGGGATTCGCTCTTCAGGTTTTAAGAGAGGGAAACTACGCGCCCATCAGCGCCGGACGCCGCATCGCCGCGACCGTCAGCGATTCATCTTCCGGCTCCGCCGCAGCAGCCGGAACGTGCGCCATCTCCCAGGCCGAGCGATCCTTCATCAGCTTTGACACGAGTGCTGTGTGCATCGCATGTCCCGCGCGTTCGGCTACAACCAGTCCTTCAATCCGCCGCCCCGCCAATGCCAGGTCGCCAATCAGATCCAGCACCTTGTGCCGTACATATTCGTCACTGAAGCGCAACGGCCCGTTCTCCGGACCCTTCGGCCCGAGCACAATCGCGTTCTCTGGACTGGCCCCGCGAATCAAACCCATGTCGCGCAGCTTCGTCTCGTCCGCTTTATAGCCAAATGTCCGGGCAGGTGCGATGAACGTGCCATACATCTCAGCGGCGAGGTCGATGCTTGTTTCCTGGCATCCGATCGGAGAAGGGAAGTCGATCCGATACTGGATGCGATACCCGGTTCCGGGATACACCCCGATGAACTTATCGCCATCGCGTACTTCAAGAGGTTGCAGTACTTTGATGCACTCGCGTTTTCTCCGCTGGGTCTTGATGCCGGCTTCTCGAAACGCTTCGACATAAGGTAGTGCGCTTCCATCCAGAATCGGTAACTCCAGGTTGTCGAGCTCTACGATCACGTTGTCCACGCCCATGCCGATCAGCGCACTCAGCAAGTGCTCGGTGGTTGAAATCAGCACGCCCTGTCGCATCAAGCTCGTCGCGTAGCTTACCTTCGCCACGTTTCGTCCTGTCGCAGGAATTTCAAAATTGTCGAGGTCCGTGCGTCGAAAGACGATGCCTGAACCGGCAGGCGCGGGAAGCAGCCGCATTGTCACAGGGGCGCCCGAGTGCAAACCTACGCCAGTGAATTCCAGGGGGGCCGCAATCGTCTGTTCCAGATGTGCAATCTGTCCCAAGCAAAACTCCAAAGCAATAAAACGTTCAACGTTCAGGGGGTGTAACCACAAGATTAGACGCCAAATACAAAAAGCGCAGTGTGGTAATTCAGCCACACTGCGCGCAAAATCCCGCCGGTTCCAGACCCTCCACGTCCAAACTATTGCGATATCAGACGGATAGCCAGAAACTCGGGAGTAACGAACTTGAAATCAACTTCGTGTCGGGTATCGTCGGGGGCAACAACATCAGCATAATGTTCGCCAAGAATTCGCCCCGCAAAAAGATGAAACATCCCGCCGCGTCATTCACACTGCCTCCATCGCCGCCAGGACCGCATCCGCAAACTGCGTCGTGCCGCAGGATCCGCCAACATCGCGAGTCAGGCATTTGCGCCCGGCGTAGACAGATTCAAGCGCCTTCTGCACCTTGTTCGCGGCCGCTTCCTCGTTCAGGTGGTGCAGCATCAGCACCGCCGACTGCAGCAACGCCGTCGGATTCGCCAGGTCCTTGCCTGCAATGTCGGGCGCCGATCCGTGTACTGCCTCAAAGATCGCGCACTCATGCCCAAGGTTCGCGCCGGGAACAAGCCCGAGTCCTCCAACAAAAGCCGCACAAAGATCGCTCACGATGTCGCCATAGAGATTCTCAAGCAGCAACGTGTCGTACTGGTACGGATTCATCACCAACTGCATGCAGGTGTTATCGATGATGTGCTCGCCATAGAAGATCTCAGGAAATCCCTCGGACACCTTTCGCGCACAACGCAGAAACAGCCCGTCCGACAGCTTCATGATGTTGGCTTTGTGAATGGAGTGGATCTTTTTGCGGCTGTGTTTACGCGCATATTCAAAGGCAAATTTTGCGATGCGCGTCGAGCCTTTCTCGGTGATCACCTTGATGCTTTCCACCACCCCGGGGACAACTTCGTGCTCCAGTCCAACGTACTCGCCCTCGGTATTCTCGCGCACGATGATCAGGTCGACGCCCGGCCATTTCGACTCAAGCCCGGGTAGATTCTTGATAGGCCGGAAATTCGCAAACAGGTCGAATTGCTTGCGAAGCGTGACGTTGATGCTCTTGAACCCGCCGCCGATCGGCGTAGTCACCGGCCCCTTCAAGGCCACCTTGTTGCGCGCGATGGAGTCGCTGAGGTCCGCGGGGATGTATTCGCCAAAGATTTCAAATGCCTCGGCGCCGGCGGCAAAACGCTCCCACTCCCACTTGATGCCGGTTGCTTCGAGGATGCGGACAACCGCCTGCGTAACTTCGGGACCAATCCCGTCGCCGGGGATGAGGGTGACTTTGTGTGTTTTCGATTCAGGCATGAAAGCTGAAAGCTCCTGACTCTTAGCTTATCTTGTGCGGACGATACGGTCCCGGGTGCCGGGGCGAGTGCTGGGTAAGTTCGGGGCACCTCGGCTAATGTCCCAGCTGTATTCCAAACCGGAAGGGTTCCGTTTACCGACTGAGCAGGGAAGCTGCTTATTTCAAGCGGATTTGCAGGCCGGTTTCTTATTTTGCTTGCGCAGAGTAGGGCAGAGTTCTCAAACGAGAGAAAGGATGTGTCTATTTTTCAGAAAGACCGGTGAGGAAGAACGAGTGTATAGTGAAGTACCTGCTGGAACATGTTCAAGGCTCTCGAATGCGGCGTCATCCGGTGTCTCTTCTTCCCCAATCCTGGAATCATCCGTGCAGCCTTCTGGCGCCAAATCGGTATGGTCGCTGGCGAACGACGCGCCAAGCGAGAGCGAACGGCGAGTCCGGCTCATGCTCGATTCCGCCGCAGAAGCCATCTGTGCGTGCGATTCCAGCGGTACATGCCTTTTCGCGAATTGCTCGGCGGCCCGCATCCTTGGATACAGAGATCCTGCGGAATTGCTGGGAAAGAATCTTCATGCGCTGGAACATCATACCCGCAAAGATGGCACGCCCTATCCCATCGAAGAATGCCCCATCTATTTAGGCTTCCAGAATGGGGAGAGCGTGCACCGGGATGATGAGGTGTATTGGCGAGAGGATGGCACGAGCTTCCCCGTGGAGTACTGGTCGCACCCCGTCGTCGAAGAGGGGCGGACCATCGGAGCAGTGATCACCTTCATCGACATCAGCGAGCGCAAGCAGACCGAAGAAGCTCTGCGCAGAACTGAAGAACAAAACCGCAGTCTTCTTCAGATCAACAATGCGATTATCACGAACCTGACCCAGGAAGCATTGTTGCGTTCGATTTCCGGGGTATTGCGGCGGTTTATCGGATTCGATCGATGCGCCATCACGCTTTATCAGCCGGAGAGAGACACGTTCCGCTTTCTGGCCGTAGAGGGTGAGTTGCATTCGGACTTCTTTCAGCCGGGTATTGAGTACCTCCGCAGCGAAACCAGCATTGGCTGGGTTTACGACCACCAGCAGTCTCGGGTGTGCGGCAACCTCGATGAGTCGGCCCAGTTTGAGAACGAGCGCCGTCTGGCAAGAGAAGGCGTTCGTTCCATATGCGCGCTGCCGATGGTCCTCCAGGGCAAATGCGTCGGTACGCTCAGTTTCGTAAGCCGGGAAAGTGACCGGTACTCTGAGCAGGACGCCTTGTTCCTGCAGGAAGTCGCGAATCAGGTGGTGCTGGCAATTCGAAACATGCAGTCCTACGACGAGATTGCAAGCCTGAAAGGCCAATTGGAAAAGGAGAATGTGTATCTCCGCGAGGAGTTGCGAGCCGAGCATAACTTCGAGGAGATCGTGGGAAACAGTCCGGCCTTGCTGAAGGTGCTTCGCGACGTGGAGAGTGTGGCTCCCACCGATTCGACCGTGCTCATCTTTGGGGAAACGGGCACGGGAAAGGAACTGGTGGCGCGCGCGATTCACAGCCGCAGTACGCGCAGCAGCCGCGCTCTGGTAAACGTGAACTGCAGCGCCATTTCAGCGGGACTGGTGGAGAGCGAGCTATTCGGCCATGTGAAGGGGGCGTTCACCGGCGCGCTCGATCGCCGCATCGGCCGCTTCGAACTTGCAAACGGCGGCACCATCTTTCTTGACGAGATCGGGGAGCTGAATCTGGAGACGCAAGTCAAACTCCTCCGCGTTTTGCAGGAACGTGAATTTGAGCCGGTCGGCAGCAGCCGCACGTTGAGCGTTGATGTGCGGGTAATTGCCGCGACCAATCGCAATCTTCTCGAAGCGGTCGAGGCTGGCCGGTTCCGGGCGGACCTCTTCTACCGGTTGAATGTCTTCCCCATTGAAATTCCCCCCTTGCGGGAGCGCCGATCGGATATACCCAAGCTTGTGGCCTTCAGCCTGTCCCGTTTATCGAAGAGGCTGGGGAAAAAGATCGAAGGCGTCTCACGAGAATCGATGGACCATCTTCTGAACTACCCGTGGCCGGGCAACATTCGGGAGCTTCAGAACGTGATCGAACGTGCGGTAATTGTCTCCGCGGAACCGATCCTGCGCCTGGACCGGGACCTGGTGGTTGCCACGGGTGCGAAAACCGAGGAGAACCACGGGATGCCATCTCCCGAAAATGAAGCCGTCGCGCCTGCAACCGCTGCGGCACTTGGGACCCTGAACGAGGTGGAGCGAAACCATATTCTCGCCGCCCTTCTTAAGACCGGGGGGAAAATCGAGGGTGCGAACGGGGCTGCGAAGATACTCGACATCCATCCCAACACCCTCCGCCACCGGATAAAGAAACTCGGCGTCCAGACCACTTTCCCCCGCCCGTCGTAGCTGCCCCTTATCGCGCTCTCTGCGCCCACCAGATGTGGGAGTTCTCAGTGCGGCCCATCGCCAACGATGGGGAGTTGCGGTATTCGCACCCCGAGTGTTTATGCATTGGAAACAATCTCCCTAAAGAAGTCAGAGCCTTCGGATTGGCGGCATGTGGAAGCCACAAACGCCCGGCGTGGGTTGCCAGGCTCCCCGCTGTTTACGACTTCGACTTATGTTTGGCACACCGATTGCATTACATGGGGTCACAGGAGCAGCCGAGTCGAATGTTACGGATAACGGTAATGGAGTCATCTATGAATTGCGTCATGCTTCGGGTGGAAGGACGGATCGCTGGCCCCTGGGTGGAAGAACTCCGCGCAACATGCAATGCGCACACCGGCCGCGACCCAGGTCAGCTACACCTGGAGCTTGAGGACGTTTCTTTTGCTGATGCCGAGGGAATTGCATGCCTCAGAGAATTGCGGGACCAGGGTGTTGGGCTTAGCAAGGTATCTCCCTTTCTAAGGGAGATGTTTCAAGAGTGATTCCGCCGGACGGATCCTCGCGCAAGCGGCAAGGTACGAGCCGTGGCAGAACCGCGGAAGGTGGGCCCCTTCGATCGATTCCGGCGTTTACACAGGAAGAGGTCTTCGATGTTGGAGCAAGCAGAAGTGAGCGAGCGCTTATCAACGTCCGGTTATCCCCCTTGCCGGGAGTGGACTCCGCCCGCGAGCAAGCCGCAGCCCTCGCTCAGTGCAAACCTGGCCCAGATGTCTCATGACCTTCGGATGCCCCTGGCCGCAATCCTCGCCAATGCGGAATTCCTGGCCATGTCGAACTTGCGGGAGGGTGAACGAGACGAGTTATATGAAGAGATTCGCTTCTCCATCGCGCGGATGAACGAACTTGTCTCCGAGATGTTGGAATGCTCCAAGGGGGGCGAACCCTTTTCTTCGGCGACTGGAAATATCGTGGACACCGTCCAGCGCGTCGTGAGGATGATTGGCGTACAACCGGCATTCCGGCGCATTGCCCTCACTCATCGCCACGAAGGATCGGCGATTGGCTGGTTCAACTCGCAGCTTCTTGAACGAGGGATATCGAACATCGTCCTGAATGCTTGCGAGGCGGTTTCTCCAGAATCGGGCCAGGTGACGATTACCACACTGGGAGGAACATCCTGCTTGCGAATTGAAGTATGGGATAACGGCCCGGGGATTCCCGCGGAGATACGGCACTCCGTATTCCAGCCGTTCTTCACCTACGGCAAATCCGAGGGCACAGGGCTAGGACTTGCCATTGCCAAGAGGATCGTTGAGGACCACGGTGGCGACCTTTTCCTTGACGCTGGAGAGAAGACTGGGACCTCGTTCAAGATCTCAATTCCATTCGCCATTCCCGTGGGAGTGATCGGGTAGCGAGCATGATGCTCTCATGCCTTAGTCGCCGCGTAGGATAACTCGACAAAGCCATTCTTGTAGGCGAGCACGTTTTTCAAGTCCCACCTTGTTTCATCCAGGGAAGTATCGAATAGCCGCAGTCCATCGCCCAGCAGGACGGGGGCGACGACCAACTTGATCTCATCCACTAGGCCGAGCGAGAGAAAACGCTGGCTTAACATCGCTCCACCCACCAGCCAGATGTTTCGAAACCGCGGAGCGAGCTTTGCGTCAACGAGGGTCTTGAGATCACCTGAATAGAACTCGATGCTCGGCCTTGCAGTTGGCAAAACCCTGCTGGTTACTACTACTGTCGGAGTATCTCCATACGGCCAGCCCAGTTCGAGTGCATGTTCGTAGGTGCGCGCGCCGAGTACATAACAATCGATGGTTCTAACGAAGGCCGTCGCTTCTTCTTCCGAAATGCAAACCCCGGGTTCGTAGATGCTTCCGTTGTCTTCCAGCCAGGAGACGCTGTTGTCCTTCCTCGCAATGAAGCCATCAAGGCTTGAAACCAGGTGCAAGGTTATCTTCGATGTGTTTGTGTTCCTTTCACTCGACATAACGCAACTCCGGCAGGTGCATGCAATTGGGATGGATTAAAACCGAGGCGGGAAACTCGAAGCTGTCTACTTCTTCCCCTTGCCGGTCCGATGGCTCTCCAGCAGGTCTTCGAGTTCCTCTTTGAACTCGCGCACATCTTTGAAGTCGCGATACACAGAAGCGAACCGGATATACGCGACGGTGTCGAGACCCTTGAGGTGCTGCATGATCAGCTCTCCGATCTCGCTGGTGGAGCGCTCGCGCTCTGGCGCATCCATCAGATAGCTCTCCGTCGCATCCACGACCTTTTCCAGCTGAGTCGAGGAGACCGGTCGTTTCTCGCACGCGCGCAACAGCCCACTCAGAATCTTTTGCCGATCGAACCGCTCGCGGCGCCCGTCTTTCTTCACGACCATGTAGGGGATCTCGTCGATCCGCTCGTAGGTGGTGAAGCGGCGAACGCACTTCTCGCACTCACGCCGGCGACGAATCGAGTCAGCTTCCTTGCTCTCGCGCGAGTCGACCACGCGATCTTGCAGATATCCGCAGTAGGGGCACTTCATTCTAGGGAGATTCTACGGTATCTAACTTCTCGCTCGCGGGGCGTGCTGAAAACAGTTTGAGCGAAGCCGTTTCAGGGGCTCCGCTCAAGCGGTGGAGGAGGGGTTCAGAATAAGTTACTGTATCTATCTCTTCCTATAAGTCCGCTATTGTTTCGGCGGAAAGTGATCGAACATCTTGTCGATGTTTTTGTCGAGGTTGTGGGTGTTCTTGTCGGCACTCTTTGAGATGTCGCCCGTCGCAATGCCGCGGAAGATAAGGTTTTTCGACTGCCCGTCGAAGATATCGATAACGAGACTGCCGACCGGCTTGTTCACCTCGGTCGTCGTTGTCTCACCCATCGGGCCGGGACCCCACCATCCGTCGCGCCATCCCCAGCCACCCCAGCCCCACCTGCCGCCCCACCCGCCGCCTAGGCCGGTGTAGTAAGTCTGGAGTTCCTGCTGGTTATGCACATTGCCCTTGGCAAACACGGTGGCGTCGCAGTTTCCTTGCGATTCCTGCCATCCCTTCGCCTCAAGATCCTTGTTTACCTGGTCCTTCACGCGTTGCTCATATAGCGGATTGGCAGTTGAAACCTGGCCCCAGCAATAGCTGTGAATCCTGGAGAAATCGGCATGCTTGTCGAAGTCAGTTCTTACATCGGCCGCATTGGCCACCCCCGCGCCGAGCAGCACGCCGGCACAGAGACACGTCTTTAAGATATTTTTCATAAGGTTAGTTCCTCCGCTGAGCGACTTGGACGTTGCGCCACAAATGCAGGTTGCCTCGGCAAATCTCCTAGATGCGACAATAAGTGGCACTTAGCTCAAGTAAGTTGGCATTTTCCCAAGCCAAGTCAGGTACTCTGATGAGCGCGGACGGTTCGGCGAAATGCCGTCCAGGGCGGAACCTCAGAATCGCATTGGAACCTCTCGGACGCCCGAGGCGGCGCATGTCGTCAGTTGCGTCGAGCTGCCCCCTGAGCTGGGGAGGAATCCACCTCCAGGGCACCCAAGGGTGGAGACTTGTCCGCGATCCGTTGACCCAGGGAAGTGTCGCCTTGGGAATCGCAACCTGCTCGCCAAGAATGAATTGCTGCGTCTCTAGGACAAGCTGATCGTCGCCCTGGTTTTCCGCGACGGCGTTTCGTAGAGTTGCAGCATCGATAGGGTTGGTAAGAATTCCAACCTTTTGGTACGGGCTATACCTAAGCAGGCTCGGGACGTCTGCTCTCGCAGAGAAAGGCCGCCGAGGTTGCTGAGAGGTAAATTTTGGGGGAAGAGTTGAAAAGCTTCGTGAACCGCTATATTGTTGTCACATTGCGGGATTTGGCGGCTCCGGGGCTTCCGGCGACGTCCCCGCCGATTTGTCTTATCACACGGGCGCAGCACGTTTGCATCCAAACATCCTAAGAGAGAAGCAGGAGATCGGCATATGGAGAACAAGCCGGCACAGAACATTCAGGACACCTTCCTGAACACTGTTCGCAAAGACAAGACCCCCATCACGATTTATCTGGTCAGCGGCGTCAAGCTCACCGGAAAGATCCGCTCCTTCGACAAGTACTCCGTCCTACTGGAGAACAACAGTCAGGAGCAGCTCATCTTCAAACACGCGATTTCAACCGTGGTGAGCAACCGGAGCGTGATGCATACTGAGCATCGCCCTGCGCTTGCAGGAATGGGACCGGCTGCTGTGCCGCCTCCCGCGACTCCAGCGGCAAACGCGGAGCAGCGATAAGACAGGGAGCGCCCTCAATTGGCAGTTGAAGGCGGTGCCAGAGGTCGAGTCTCATCGACGACGGAATCCGGTCGTTGGCGGGACAAGCCGGAGCGTGCGGTCCTGGTTGGTGTGGACTTTACGGTTCGAAAGCGTGCAAGTCGAGCTGCCCTCGACGGCGCGCGTCGGGCGGCTTTGCGTCCAACCGACGACGAGGTGTCCGCGGATTCGGCCGATTCTCCGAAAGCAGCAGTAGATTCGCCGGGGCTCGATGCGGACGAGTCTTTGACTGAATTCCGCGAACTGGTGCGCAGCGCCGGGGGCGAAATCGCTGCAGAACTGATGCAGCGGCGCGCGCGCCCCGATCCTGCCACCCTGATTGGCGCGGGCAAGGTTGAGGAGATTGCGGGGGTCGCAGCTTCCACGAACGCTGACCTGGTACTGTTCGATCACGATCTGAGCCCTACGCAGCTCCGAAATCTCGAAGACGCTTTGCCCTGCCGCGTCCTCGATCGAACTCAGCTCATCCTCGACATTTTTGCCAGGCATGCCCGCACGCGCGAAGGCCAGTTGCAGGTGGAATTGGCTCAGCTTGAGTACATGCTGCCCCGGCTTACGGGTCGCGGCAAAGCCATGTCTCAGTTGGGCGGCGGCATCGGGACCCGAGGTCCCGGCGAAACGCAGCTTGAAACGGACCGCCGGAAGATTCAGCGGCGCATCGATCAGGTGAAGCTCGATTTAGAAGCAGTAAAGCGGGTGCGTCGCCAACAGCGCCAGCGCCGTGAAGCTGTCCCGGTGCCGACCGTTGCACTGGTGGGATACACCAACGCCGGCAAAAGCACGCTCTTCAACCGGATGACCGGCGCACACGTGCTGCAATCGGCGCGCATGTTTGCGACGCTCGATCCCAAGCTTCGCGCCATTGAACTGCCCAGCCGGCGGCGCGTACTGTTGTCGGATACGGTCGGGTTTATCCGCAACCTGCCGCATACGCTGGTCACCAGTTTCCGGGCCACCCTCGAGGAAGTGGAACAGGCCGAGATTCTGCTGCATGTGCGCGATGCCGCATCGACCTATGGCGAGGAACAGAAGGCTCAGGTTGAGAAGGTGCTCGGCGAGCTTGAGGCACTCGGCAAGCCGCGCATCGAGGTGCTTAACAAAACCGACCTGCTCGACGCGCACGAGCGGGAGGGGCTGGCCGCGCGGGAGCAACCGCGACATCAACGACACCAGATCGAAGTGCTGGTTTCGGCGCAGACCGGCGAGGGCGTAGACGCTTTGTTGGCGGCCATCGACAAAGCACTCTTCACCGATCCTGTTATCGAGACTGAGTTGCGCGTTCCGCAGAGCGATGGCGCGGCATTGGCATCGATTGAGAGCGGCATGGTGATTCATTCACGGGCCTACGAAGGCAACCTGGTCCGACTCGCCGTCAGCGGGCCGGCCTCGCTTGTTGGCCGTCTGCGAAAGTATCGTGTGCGCGACCAGAGCGCGCCGATAACCGCCGCGGAAACGAGGAGGCGCATTGAACCCGGTCAGCGGTGAGCAGGACAAATCCATCACCACACTCGAGAGCCGCGAAGTCTATCGCAACCAGTGGCTGCGCTTGCGAGAAGATCGCATCCTGCGCTCAAACGGCAAAGAGGGCATCTACAGCGTCGTCGAGAAAGACGACTGCGCAATCATCCTGCCCATTGAAAATGGCCGCGTGTGGCTGGTTGAGCAGTTCCGCTACACGATTCAGGAGCGCGCGTTAGAGCTGCCCCAGGGCGGATGGGAAACGGAGAACGTCGATCCTGAAGAACTGGCGCGCGGCGAACTGAAAGAAGAGACCGGCCTGCATGCAGCCGAGATGACCTACCTCGGCTTCGTGTGGATTGCGTATGGATTTTGCCGGCAGAAGCAGCATGTGTTTCTTGCCACCGGGTTGACGATGAAAGAGCGCGAGCCCGACGACGAGGAGCACGATTTGGTCATCCACTCCAGATCGCTCGAAGAATTTGAGCAGATGATTCTCGACGGCGCCATCCACGACGCGTCGACACTTGCTGTCTGGGGCCTGTACTCAAGCTGGCAAAAGCAGAAACTCACGGACTAGTGCTATCCGGCGGCAGAGACCATGAGGGCTTCCACTTTTGAGTCGAGGTCCCGAGCCACGCGTAAGGCTTCGGGCTGCTCGTAGCCTGCGAGAAAGCTGGCCATCGTATCGTAGGACAGCCGCACTCCCACTTCGCGCTCATCAATTAGAAGCGTGACCGGCGCGTAGGAGCCGGCGTCATGAACGTGGACGGCCATCGCCATCATGATGAGCGGATTCCCGAGCACGATGCGGACGATTCTCGGCGTCGCGGCAGATGTGGCCGTGCTTTGCGCCTTCTTCAAAAACTGGCCGTGATCAAAGCGCGTGAATTCCATGAAGCCGGAAGGGCCGATGGCGCGGTGCACGACTCCTTCCATCTCGGCATACGTGGAAGTAGCAGAGATTTCCTTCCAGAATGCCTGCATATCTGGATGTCCTATTGCGGCGTGGATGGATGCCAGGACATCGTCAAATTTACGGGAAGATTCAACGACGCGCCGCTCGACGGCGATTCTCAAGTTCGACATATGCCTTGGATGTCGAACCGCTTCGTACAGACGCAGGGAGTTTTGCGATCAATCCCAGGTCTGAAAATTCCGAGTTCGCGCACCACGCTTGTCTTATGCCGGCCGATACTTTTTGAAGGCCACGGTCGTGATGGCGATGACTGCGACGAGCGTTACGAGCTGCGCGAGTTTGAAGGGCAGTTCCGATTGTGTAGGCGCCAGCGCATGAAGACTGGGGATTTTCTGAAACGACTGCACGATTAAAACGAAGAAGTTGAAGTAAAGGGCAAGGATTGCCGTGATCACATAGGTGCCGCGCCAGCCGCGCCGTCGTGCAATCACGGCCGCCGTCAGGACGATGAGCGACAGAATCCCGAGCACGATTGCGGGGGTCACACCCTTGAAGGGAAAAAGGAACCCAGTCAGACTGGTCAGCGCGGTCATAAACAGGAAGATATTGGTCAGAAGCAGCATGCGTTTTGAAGCGATCATGCCGCCGACAACGATGAATCCTGCGCCGATCGCGACCAGGCTTATATACACGTGGAGGCAAGTGAAGGTACTCAAACTCATGCCAAGGATCATGTGGTGTCCTTTCACAGTGCTGAAGGGTCAGCCGGTTTCGACTGATAACTCAAGAGGAGGACTAGAGGTTGGGGATTTCGCTGATGTGCGCCGCACTCATTCTCGAAGAAGAACGGGGAGTCTTCGAGAGCTAAAAGATTAGCACAGGAATAAATGGCAAAACCAGAACAGACGGATTGACGGGAAGCATCCGAGCCTGAAGCCGCCGTTGCTTTCTGCGCAGCACTTCACCAGCATGAAGACTGCTGCTCCCTCCGTATTTGCCACCACAAACGCCTCTAGGGGCGCTCGGCGACAGGTATCCAATGGCTTGGGTAGACAGGGCCAATGTACTCCGCGCGGGGGCGAATAAGGCGGTTGTCGTCGAGCTGTTCGATGACGTGGGCAGCCCAGCCAGCCATACGGCTGATAGCGAAGATGGGCGTATAGAGATCGATGTCGATGCCCAGCGTCGCGTAGGTCGACGCTGAGTAGAAGTCGACGTTGGCGTTGAGCTTCTTGTCCTTGTTAATGTGCAGCTCGATGGCGCGCGACATCTCGAACCATTTGGGCTGGCCGGAGTCTCTGCCCAGCTGCTCAGACATGCGGCGAAGGTGTGTGGCGCGCGGGTCTTCGGTCTTGTAAACACGGTGGCCGAATCCGGAAATCTTCTGTTTGGCGGCCAGCATGTTTTTCACGTATTCGACAGGATCGGCTCCGGCCTTATCGATCGCATAGAGCAGGCGCATGACGCCTTCGTTGGCTCCGCCATGCAGCGGGCCCTTGAGCGCTCCGATCGCACCCGTGACGGCTGAATGAATGTCAGAAAGTGTGGCGGCGATAACGCGCGCGGCGAAGGTAGAGGCGTTCAGCTCGTGGTCGGCGTGGAGAATGAGAGCGATATCGAGGGTACGGGTCGCAGTTTCAGACGGCTTGACGCCGTTGAGCATCCACAGAAAGTTGCCGGCGTGAGAGAGGGAGCGATCGGGGGGAACGATTTCGAGGCCCTTGCGGATGCGATCGTATACGGCGACGATCATCGCGATCTGTGCAGTCAGGTTGTAGGCCTTGCGCACATTGGCGTCGTGCGAGTTGTCCTTTTCGTCCGCGTCATAGAAGCTGAGGGCCGACACCGTAGTTCGCAGCACCTCCATGGGCGTGGCGGAGGTAGGAAAGGTGCGAAGCATATCCACGATGCGCTGATCGAGTGACCGGGCAAGGGCGAGCTGGGACGAAAATTCGCGCAGCTCGAGTTCGCTGGGCAGGCGGCCGTTCCAGAGCAAATAAGTCGTCTCCTCAAAGCAGGAGCGCTCGGCGAGTTCGTGAATGTCGATGCCGCGGTAGGCTAAAACGCCCGCCTCTCCATCAATGAAGCAAATTCCGGAATTGGCGGCAACAATTCCTTCAAGACCCTTTCCAGCGACAGCAGTGGACATAACCTTTGGAACTCCCCTCTTTTGGGTGGCTCAAGTCGATCCGCTTCTTTGTCTTCGCGCGGACTCCACGCGGAACCTGGCAGAAAGAGCGGTAATGCTCTTTATAAACGAGTGATTCGTGGGTTGTCACGGACCGGGCGCGCCACGGTGCCACACTTTGGTCCGTTGCCGCGCTATGATGGCGCTGGTCTGGGAGCGATGGAATTCACTGTGAGGCCGGTCGAAGTAAAGGAGATTCTGCCGTGGCGAGAGCTGTATCGGCAGGAGATGAACTGCCAGATCGTCCACGACTCCCTGCATACGCGCGATGGCTGGACGCAGCCCTATCTCATTGAATTGGACGGAGAGGCGGCGGGATATGGGTCGATCGTGGTGGGCGGCCCCTGGGCGGGAACGCGAACTCTCTTCGAGTTCTACATGGCGGCAAAGCACCGCGCGCGTTTCTTTGAGGCGTTTGAGGCGCTCAGATCGGCAAGCGGAGCGAATGCCATTGAAACGCAAACGAACGACGTGATGCTGACAGCGATGCTGCATACGTGGGCGCACGACGTGGTGAGCGAGAAGATCATCTTTGAAGACAAGCTGACGACCGCGTATCGCGTGCCTGGGGCGGCTCTGCGCAAACGAGAGCCCGAAGGCGATTGGATGCTGTTGGAAATCGGCGGCGAGGTTGCTGCGACGGGCGGTATCCTCTACCACTACAACCGGCCTTACGGGGATATCTGGATGGAAGTGGGAGAGGCGTTCCGGGGACGCGGGTTTGGCACCTATCTTGTGCAGGAGCTGAAGCGGATTTGCCGCGAAGGCGGAAGCGTGCCGTGCGCACGCTGTAACACGAATAATGTCGCTTCGCGGAAGACGCCACAAAAGGCGGGATTTGTGCCTTGCGCACACATGCTCACTGGGAAGTTGTGAATTAGAGTTTGATGGGAGATCGTTGCGTGGCGGAAGACGCAAGTTACGCCTGCGTAATTGGACGGCGCAGCATTTTCCCCATAACCGGGTGGATTCTTCTATAGTCTCTGTAGTCTTCCGCAGCCCCTGAGCCGTGTTTTGAGTGTGCGCTTAAGGGGCGCTGCCGGATGTGGGCATGCGGGGATCTCAAGCGTTCGCATTGGTTGCGTATTGGCAGAGAACAGGGTCTAAGAGGTAAGAGGCCCACGCTGAAAAATTATGTGTGAGCACGTTCCAGGAGAACGGCTCCGGAGGAGAAGGGAAGCATGAGCGACGATAGAGTTGTGGAGGCGCCTGCGTATAGCGGTGCACTGCTGGCCGCAATTGCAGTGGCGGTGCTGGCGGCGCTGGGCGGTCTTGGGTGGAGTTATGCATTGAGCAACCGCCTCACACGGCAGGAAGCGGCGTTATCCGAGGCCAATCAGCAGAATGCCAAGCTGGATGCGCAGTTGCGCGAGACCAATGCGCGGTTGCGCGTGGCAACCGACGAGTTGGGCAGAAGCGTTGGGATGACACAGAAGCAAATGGACGCGCGTGCGCAGCAGATCATCGCTCACGAGGCCGCCGAGAACAAAAGGCTCGAGACTGCGCAGCAGCAGACCGCGCAACAGGTCAATGCGGTGCAGAGCGACGTCTCAAGCGTGAAGACGGATGTCGGCGGGGTCAAGACCGATCTCACCAAGACGCAGACCGATTTGGCAACGGCGGTAAGCCAGCTCACGTCGATGAAGGGCGATCTGAGTAATCACGCCAGCTTGATTGCGCGCAACGGCTCCGAACTGGAAGTGCTGAAGCACAAGGGCGACCGCAACTATTACGAGTTCACTCTGAACAAGGGGCAGAAGAAGCCGGTAGGCACAGTGAGCCTGGAGTTGAAAAAGGCTGACATGAAGAAAAGCCGCTTCACGGTTCTTGTCTACGCCGATGACCGGAGCTATGAAAAGAAAGACCGGAACGTAAATGAGCCGTTGCAGTTCTATGCGGGAAAGGATCCCGCCCTTTACGAAATCGTAGTGAACACCATCGGATCGAAGAACACGGTCACGGGTTATCTGTCCACGCCGAAGGGTGCACCCGCTCCGCCTAGCGTTCAGTAATAGCGTCTTTGGGCGTCAGGATCAGGGTCGGCAGGTACTGGAAGTTGAACGAATAGTTCAGACTCTTGCGCGAGTCCCAGTCGGCCTTGGTCATGCGGAACGAACAGGCGAATGTGCCTTCTTTTGTCTCGCCCGGCTGGATGGTGAGATCGGTTGAGAGCGGAGTGGCGTGCCATTGCGTGAGCTGTGGATATGCCTTGAAGATGCGCTCGAAATCGGTCGGGGTGGCAGAGTAGCTTGAGTGGATACCGTCGGCCAGCGCGGCATTGGCGACAATCTGGTGCAGAAAGATCGGCTGCTTGCTCTGGTTGTGCAGGCGCACGTGCGTAAAGAGCAGCACCTGGTCGATCTCTTCCTTGGGAATTGCAGCGCCATTGGCATCCCAGCCGGAGCTTTCGGTGTGCATTGGATGCGACCAGACATCGAGAATTTCGCCGGTGGCGGCAGGCGGCTTCTCGCCGAGGAAGAGGTAGACCGCCACGGCTATCGAGACCAGCGCGGTGGCGACCACGGTGGCGACAATGACGTGGCTCGTACCTTTGGTATAGGACTCGCCGCCGGCCAGATCCCTGGATTCCTGTTGTAGCAAGCTCATGACGCCCCCATCTTATGCCTTACTGATCAGACAAATCCAGCAATCTTGCGCTGTGGATTTGACATATGCCTGCGGAAATCCGGTCGTTAGCTGCGTTTTTTCATTCAAGCACGTGGGCGTAGGACGGCGAGGAATTCCGCTGACGGCAGGGTATTGAGCACGTCGGCCGGGGTGAGCCAGGCGCGGCGCAGCTGGCGGATGCCATACTTCCATTCGCCAACGACCCGCGTGACGTGAGCATCGGTGTTGATGACAATCTTGCAGCCGCATTCTTTGGCATGGCGCAGGTCCCGGTCGCTGAGGTCAAGGCGTTCGGGAGCGGCGTTGTGTTCGACAGCGACGCCAAGCTCGGCACAGCGACGGAGGATGGCGCCCATGTCGAGTGGATAGGGCTCTCTTCGCAGAAGCTGTCGACCCGTGGGATGGCCGAGGATGCGGGTATTGGGATTTTCGACGGCGCGTAGGATGCGGGCCGTCATCTCGTCGCGCGACTGCTCAAGGCGGGTGTGGACGCTGGCAATGACAACGTCCATCTGCGCGAGCACTTCGTCGTCGAGGTCGAGGGCTCCGTCGGCGAGGATGTCGACCTCGATGCCGGTGAAAATGCGGATACGGCCCTCCATCTGCTTGTCGACCTCGCGGATTTGAGCGATGTGTTCGAGAGCGCGCTTCTCGTCGAGGCCGTTGATCATGGCCAGGTTCTTGGAGTGGTCAGTGATTGCAATGTACAGGAGGCCGCGCTCGATGGCGGCTTCAGCCATCTCGGCAATGGAGTTGCGGCCATCGGAGGCGGTGGTGTGCATGTGGACGTCGCCTTTGATGTCGGAGGCCTCGATGAGACGTGGCAGGGCACGCTTTGCAGCGGCTTCGATCTCTCCGAGGTTTTCGCGCATCTCGGGCGGCATCCAGTCCATCTGGAGAGCTGCGTAAATCTCTTCCTCGGTTGCGGCTGCGACGACAGATTCGTCGTCGAGGCGAGCGAGCGACCATTCGCTCAGGGTGTAGCCCATTTTCAGAGCCCGCTGGCGGAGGTTGACGTTGTGGGCCTTGGAACCGGTGAAATACTGCAACGCCGCCCCGTATGACTCTGAGGGCAGCAGGCGAACATCCACCTGGAGACCGGTGGCGATGTGAAAGCTGACCTTGTTCTCGCCCTTGGCGATGATGTCGTGGATGCCGGGATAGGCGGCGACGTACTCGACTGCGGCTTCGGTCTGTTGTTGCGCGCAGGCAGGACCGGTAATGAGGAGATCTAGGTCGCCGGCGGTTTCGCGTCCGCGGCGCAGGGAACCAGCGGGTGTGACGCGATCAATCCCTTTGAAAGCAAGCAGATAACCGGTAAGACGATCTGCGGCGTCTTCGGCTTCGTCGATGCGAAAGCGGCCGGAGGATCGGCGATAGTCTTCGATGCCTTTGCGGATCTTCTCGATCTGCTTTTCGCCCATGCGGGGCAAGCCCTTCAGGCGGCCGGCGTCGATGGCTTCGGCGAGTTGATCGATGCCGCTGATGCGTCCCGCATCCCAGAGTAAGGCAACGGTTTTCGGCCCCATGCCTGGGAGTTTGAGCAACTCAAGCAGCCCTGCACCGTACTTGGCCAGCAGTTCGTCGCGAAGGGGCATTGAACCCGTGGAGACGATGGCCTGGATATTCGCAGCCATGCTCTTGCCGATGCCTTGGATGGCGAGGAGCTGGGCAGTATCGGATGAGGCGGCCACAAGGTCAACCGTGGTCTGTCCGATTGCGTCCGCCGCATTCCGGTAGCTGCGGACACGAAAGCCGTCAGCGCCGCTGATCTCCATAAGATCGGCGGTTTCGCTGAGCAGGCGGGCCATGGTGACGTTGTCCATGGGAGCGGTCTCCGGGAAGAAGGAGTTGGCTGGAGGCCGGCAGACAGTAGTCCGCGTTTCTGCCGAAGCGAGCAACCTCGTCAAGTGTCCATCGGCCGCCGAGCGCGTGTCCAGCAGCGGATCGATCGTAGTTCGCCGAAATCTCTGTTCGCCGCAATCTCTGGTTTGTTGGAAATGGAGAGGAGCAGGACGTAGCTGGTCGCGGGCAAAGCCGCATCCCTTATCCAGCTCCGGAGCAGAAATTACGAGGAGGAATTAGAGGCAGATGCGGGGCCAGAGTTGGCCCCGAATGGGGTAACAGAATGAGTGCACTAGCTCTGGAGCCGAGGGTTGCGGCCCCTTTGCGACTCGCGATCGGGAGCTGGGTTCGGCGCGATGCTCTCCCCACCGCCTGAAGATGGTTGGGGGAAACGCTGCAGGTGATTCCGGCCTGCCTACTAGGCTGCGTTGTGAGCGGTTGCGTCTCTCTGCCGGACAACTCCGTCCGCCTGAGGGCCTTTCTGCCCCTGGACGATGTCGAACTCCACGTCATCGCCCTCTTTCAGAGTCTTGTAACCATCCAACTGGATTGCCGAGTAGTGAACGAAAACATCCGGCCCGTCTTCACGTCCGATGAATCCGTAGCCCTTGGCGTTATTGAACCACTTGACCTTGCCTTTGTACTGAGCCACAGGGTTTTGCCTTTCTTGCCACTTTAATGGGGGTCGGTGAGCGCATTTTTATGGGGAATGGCCCGCCTTACGGACTATGACGCTCATCGGCGACCAAAGGTTTATTGAAAGTAGCGAGAAGATTCACAAAATGGGACAGGCCGAAGCAAATTGTGCCCCGGCCTGCGCGGAAGATGTTGAATCGGTTGACAAAACGAAATCTAAATATTTATTTCTTGCGCTTCTTTGCGATCCGCCGTGCATAGAGGAGAACGCTGCAAAGAGTCTTTCCGTCTTTAATGCCGCCATTTTCGATCATGTCGACAATTTCCGAGAGTTTCACTAGCCGGAATTCGATGTTCTCATCGTCTTCCGGGTGGGCATCACCGGCCACAAGGCCTTCAGCCAAAAACACCTTCATGGATTCACCGAGAAACCCCGGACTTCCGTAATACTCGACCAGAGGCTTCCATTTTTTGGCGTGATAGCCCGTCTCCTCGGCGAGTTCGCGCTGAGCGCCGGCGAGCGGGTCTTCGCCCGGGTCGAGTTTACCGGCGGGCAGTTCCCACAGATACTGCTGCGCGGCGTGGCGGTACTGGTGCTCCATCACTATCCAGGGATCTTTCTTGCTTTTTGATTTGTCGACGGCGAGGATAACAACGCTGCCGTTGTGGCGGATGACATCCCGCTCGGATGGCTTGCCACCGGGCTCAAGAAGCTTGTCGTGCAGCACGCGGAAGAGCGGACCCTGGAAAACGACTTCGGAGCTGATGAGGACTTCAGTTTCATTGGCTGTTGGCGCTTCGACAGTGGAGGTCTCGACGATGGGCGGCGCAGCTTGCTCGGACGTCCCTGGGTTGGCGGATTCGGATGTCTTCAGCTTGGCGGGTTTGGGCTGCTTGATCTTCTTTGCCATGCGCGGGCGCATCTCCTGGTTGCGGTCAAGAGAAGTATATGCGGCAGAAGCAGGAATCGCTCATCGCGCAATGAGACTGCGATGAACGGGGCACAGACTTCCACCGGCAAACCGACTTCTCCTCAACGCATCGGGACGCGGAAGACAGTCACGGAGTAAGGACGCAGGTCGAGAGCGATGGATCCGGAATTAACGGAGACGCTGGTGCTTTCCGGTGCGACATTCTGGGGATGCGCCAAGCTGTTTTCCGCGGCTAGATCCGCGCTTGACATCGTTGTGACTTTGACGGTGCCGGATGCCAGGGTTTCGCCGAGCTGGATTGTGCCTGTCCTCTCTACGTGACGCGTAGTTGACTACCTTGAGAATCAGTTCGTGAGAGCGGTCCATTGCTATGTCGGTGGAAAGGGTCCGTCATTTGAAAACGCTGGTCGAGCGGTTGAGGGCCGACTGAGAGTCGAATTCAACCGTTTCGAAAAATTCCGGAGAGTTTGTCGATCTTCGAGGGGAATGTTCGTTGTATTCATGAAGCCGGCAGAATTCTTCCGATTCTCCGGTATCTAACAGAGGAGGTTTCACACAATGCGATTTTTGAGTCTTTACAAATGCCCCGAACGCGACACTTCACCAACCCCCGAAGAGATGGCCCGGATGGGAAAACTGATCGAAGAAGGTATGAAGAGCGGCAGGCTGCTGGGAACCGAGGGGTGCCTGCCGAGCGCCCTTGGGGCGCGGGTTCGCCTCGATCATGACCAATACACGGTCTCCGATGGCCCGTTTACTGAATCGAAGGAGGTTGTAGGCGGATTTGCCATCCTCGACGCTCCCTCAAAAGAAGCCGCCGTTGAATACGTGAAGGAGTTTCTAAAAGTGGTGGGGCAGGGCGAGTGTGAGTTGCGGCAAGTCTACGACGCCAATTGCCCTCTCCAGAATGAGAACGCATTGCGCGAGGTGCAGTCCGTCTCGTGAGGCGGCAACGGCGATGGTTTTATTGATCGTTTGAAACTCGTCTCATTGCACTCGGCGAACCGGACATGGTGTGATCTCTAATCATGTCCGGCGCCGACATCCATCCCCAAATCGAAGCAGTGTGGAAGAGCGAGGCGGCGCGGGTCACAGCCGGGCTTATGCGCATGGTGCGCAACCTCGATCTAGCCGAGGATTTTGCGCAGGAAGCGCTTCTCGCTGCGCTCGAGAAGTGGCCGGACTTGGGAATTCCGCCCAATCCCGGTGCGTGGCTCATGGCGACGGCCAAACGGCGTGCCATCGATCACTTTCGATTCGCAGAACGAAGCGAACGGAAGCATCAGGAACTGGGCCGTGGCCTGCTGGATCTGGAGCGAACAACGCCCGACCTTCTTACGGCCATGGACGACCCGATCGGCGATGATGTGCTTCGACTCATCTTCGTCGCCTGCCATCCAGTTTTGTCGGCAGAAGCGAGAGCGGCACTGACTCTGCGGGTAGTGGGCGGCCTTACGACGGACGAGATCGCACGCGCGTTTCTGGTTCCGGAGCCGACCATTGCCCAGCGAATTGTGCGCGCCAAGAAGACGCTGACACAGAAGAGCATCCCATTCGTCGTTCCGCGCGGGCTCGACCTGGCGGCGCGTCTTTCCTCGGTGCTCGAGGTCGTCTATCTCATTTTCAACGAAGGCTATGCTGCGACCTCGGGTGAAGAGTGGATGCGCGCATCCCTGTGCGACGAAGCCCTGCGACTGGGAGGCATTCTTGCGGAACTTGACTCCCGGGAAGCGGAAATTCACGGGCTGGTGGGGCTCATGGAGATACAGGCGTCCCGTTCGAAGGCACGGGTGAGTTCGACGGGGGAGCCGATTTTGCTGCTGGAACAGGACCGCGGCTTGTGGGACCGGGCGCGGATCGACAGGGGACTGGCTGCCCTGGAACGTGCCAGGAGCCTGGCTGGTGTGCGAGGTCCTTACCTCCTGCAGGCGGAGATCGCGGCCTGCCATGCACGGGCTTTGACTGCTGCGGAGACGGACTGGGTCCGGATTGTTGAGCTATACACCGAGCTAACGCAGGTAGCGCCATCGCCAGTCATCGAACTCAATCGCGCGGTGGCAGTAAGTAGGGCCGAGGGGCCCGAGCAGGCGCTGGGGCTGCTGGAACCACTGCGGACGGAGCCGGTGCTCAGGAATTACCACCTGCTGCCAAGCGTGCGGGGCGACCTGCTCGCGAGACTTTCGCGGCATGGCGAGGCGGCTGCAGAGTTTGAACGGGCCGCGACGCTCACGCGGAACGAGCGGGAAAGAACGATGTTAATGGAACGAGCACGTGTCAGTGCCGAGGCAGCCGCGCGCAAGCATCTGTGACCGAACGGCAACAGGCTGGGACCGGTTCGAATGCAGTTCTGCATCGAACGTGTCCGGCGTGGCATCCTTATCAGAGCGAATTCTGTTCGAACCCCGGAGTGGGGTCCCCCACCGGGGTTCAGCCAAGCTAAATGTGTCGGAAGGTACGCGTTGCCGAGTTCAGACTGTTATCCCATCGACGTGGTTCCCGGATTGAGCCGGCTGTTTCTGGACTTCTGCGCCGGAGACCCGAAGGCAAGGCCCTTCTATTCTTCTCTACCGCGCGATACAGGATGGCAGACGCGATGTCCTTTACCAGACCATTGGAATGACGTCGTTGAACTTCTGGCTGGGCAGAACGCTTCGGCTGAAGCGGCTCCGGCGTTGAAGGCCCTGAGGGGCGGCGCCGGTACCGTACTGACCGGGCAGCAGGTTGGGTTGCTGGGCGGACCGCTGTATACGCCGTTCAAGGCTGCAACCGCACTGGCGCGGGCGCGACAGGCAACGGAATCGGGAAAGCCACATGTAGCTATCTTCTGGCTGGCGACGGAAGATCACGATTTTGCCGAGATCAATCACGTCACCTTCCCTTCAAGAAAAGAACTTCGCAAACTTGTCTACGCAAAGACGCCGGCGAATCCTGTGCCGGTGGGCGGTGTCGTGTTCGATGAATCGATCGGGCCACTGATAGAGCAAGCATGGGAACTGCTGGGCGCGTCGGACGCGATGGATGCGCTGGTGGCCGCGTACAAGCCTGGACGCACATTTGGCCAGGCGTTTGCGGAGTTCTATTCGAAAGCTTTTGCCGCGCAGGAACTGCTGGTGCTGGATGCCGCCGGGCGCGAGGTGCATCGGATGGGCGCCCCCGTACTGCGGGCGGCGATTGAGCGCGCGGATGAGTTGCATGCGGCGCTGCTCGAGCGGAACAAGGTGCTGGAGGCGGCGGGATATCACGCACAGGTTGCGGTGGCGCCGCAGTCGAGCCTGCTGTTTCTGATTGATGAGCGCAGCGGGGCACGGATTGCGCTGAAGCGGCTGGCGCCGACAGCCGCGGAGCCGAATGGGCTGTGGCAGGCAGGGCGCGAAAAGTTTACAACGGCCGACCTGGTTGGCATTCTCGCGGCGGAGCCGGAGCGGATTTCGCCGGCAGCGCTACTGCGGCCTGTGTTTCAGGATTATCTGCTGGGGACTTCGCTGATTGTTGGTGGGCCGGCCGAGGTTGCGTACTTCGCACAATCAGCGGTGCTGTATGAGCGCATTCTGGGGAGGACGACCGCGGCGGAGCCGAGGCTTTCGGCCACCTTGATCGAGCCGGCAATCGGCGAGCTGCTGCGCAGACATGAGCTGGGGCTTGAGCGGGTGTTCGCCGAAACGGCAGATTCGCTGGCGCAACTGCTGGCAGCACGCGCAATGCCTGTCGAAGGCAAGCGGAAGCTGTCTGCTGCGGGAACCGCGCTCGATGCCGAATTGGCGCCGCTGCTCGAGTACATGAAGGCGATGGATGCAGGACTGGGGCGGTCGGCGCAGACGGCGGCGAGCAAGATGCGCTACCAGATGAACCGCCTGCGGCGGCTGGCGGCGAACTTCGAATTGCAGCGCGAGGGATCGCTGCGACGCCATGCGGAGACGATCGAGCGTGCGCTCAACCCCGGAGGCATTCCGCAGGAACGCGTGCATGGTGCCGCGTACTACTTTGCGCGCTATGGATTCGAGCTGGCGGAGACGCTTACGGAACTGGCCGGCGATCCTTGTCCGGGACATAAGGCCGTGTGGCTGTAGACAGGGAACAGAGTTCACAGATCAAAGACGAGTTTGCGCGGTTCTACTCTGGAAAGCTCCATCGGGCTTTGTTCATTGAGCGCTGGAGGAGGGAGCGGTCATCCAGAATCCCATCTCTGACTTGGGTTCCGGCGGGGGTTCTGGCTCGGGGCGCGGAGGGCCGGTGAGTCCCCAGCCGGCGCGGCCATGGTAGGTGTCAGCGAAGAGCTGGTAGGTGCGGCCGCAGGCTGTGCACTCAAAGTTGTGTTCGACCTCTTCGCCTGGCCACTCCGGGTTGAAGAGATCCTGCAGAGGGCAGCTACTCTCCCGTCACGATAAGTGCGCCATCATTCACTGAATTCAACAGCTGGCGAGCAAGTTCTAGATACTCCCGCGGCTTTTCGAAGCAAAGGCTATCTTTGAGCTGTTCGCACTGTGGGCAGAACGCCATTGAATGAGTGTGCCACCTCGCTCGATGAGTGGGAGCCATGCCGAAGGTGCTACGGTAACAGTGCCCGAAAGGCACGGTACCGTGATTTGAAGGCGGTCCGGCGCCAGGGCCTCGGCCAGGCGCCTTCGGATGGATGCCGTGCGAATCAAGGAACTACGATCCTTTCCAGAGTGATCGTCGGGAAGCGCAATCGACAACGTCCGAAAACGACGGAACAATGACAAATTTGTATAATCCTCGCGAAACTCCGGGAGAGCGAAATGCGGCGCCTGCTGGCAATGAGTATGACTGTTGTACTGGGCTGCGCGATGGCGCAGGCGCAGAAAGAGCCCTGCGCAGCACCGGGCGAAAACAGCGCGTTTATGGGAATCCAGACTATCCGGCTATGGCCTGGCGAGGCTCCGCAGGCCAAGGGAACGGCCTGCGAAGATACGCCGACACTGACGATCTTCGATCCGCAAGCGGGCCATGAAAACGGTTCGGCGGTGGTGGTGTTGCCGGGCGGAGCGTACACCCACCTGGCGGCGAATCTGGAAGGCCGGCAAATCGCGGATTGGTTTACTTCGCGGGGATTCCGGGCGTTTGTGCTGAGCTACCGGCTGGGCTCGAACGGGTATCTGTTGCCTGTTCCGTTACTGGACGCGAGACGGGCGGTGCAGATGGTACGAGCGCGGGCAAGCGACTATCACGTCAATCCCGACCGCATCGTCATGATCGGGTTCTCGGCGGGCGGCCACCTTGCTGCCCTGGCCGCGACGCAACCGGTGGAAGGCAGTGCGGACGCGGTCGATCCGATCGAGCGGGTGTCGAGCCGACCGGATTTTCTGGTGCTGGGCTATCCGTGGATCGGAGCGATCTCGAGCGACACGTCGCACCTGAGCTACTGCAAGCTCTTGAACGTGATGGACAAGTGTGAGGCGCTGCGAGTGGCCTACTCTCCGGACTTGTTTGTTACTTCGAAAACACCGCCGACATTCTGGTACCACACGGCAGATGATAAGACGGTGCCGGTGGAGCAGGGGCTGAGGTTCTATGAAGCACTGATCAAGGCAGGTGTTCCGGCGGAAGGCCATATCTTCGCCAGTGGGCCGCACGGGTCCGGGCTGGGCAAGGGAGATGCTTCGATGGATCAGTGGCCGGGATTGCTGGAGACTTGGCTGCGGACCCAGGGGCTACTGACGCGGGACAAGCCGGCCGCGGTATCCAAATAGGTCGCGGCATCCAAATAGTCTGCGGTCTCCAGCCGGCCCGTTGAAGTTCGTCGTCTAGCCAATCTCCTGGCCGAATTGGAGGAGATAGCCAGCGGATATTCGACCTTGCATTGGTCTTTCAGTCGGAGCATAGCGCGTCGACGTCATCGGTTTTGAAGTCGAGCGAGCCGGTCATCCCTGGAACTGTGAGGGCAAATGCTCATTGGGGAGCGCGAACATAACTTCGACTCCATCGAGACTCATGCAGGCCCAGGCATCCGCCGCGGAAACACACTGAAAACCGAGAACGTCCCGATAGAATTCAATCGCAGGTTCGATTGCGGCTACGGTCAGCATGGGAGCGACTCCCAAGAGTTTCATTGCGCCTCCTTCGGAAATCGGTTGCGTCTTACCGTCGGATTTCAACGTCGCATTAAGATCCACGTATCTTTCACCGCACTACTCTTCCCCAGTGGTTGCCGTCTGGCTGTTCAATTCTTTTTTGGAGGAACTTTCCGCTCATGATAGCAGTGCGTCGTTTTGCTCTCAGCGGAGTTGCCACGGCAGCTTCGCTATGTCTTTTGGGTCTTCCAACATTCCAACCGCGCGCGCTGGCACAGGAGCATCCTGCGCCTTCCCAGCAGCAGCCACAGCCGCAAAATCGCCAGGGTGACGACGAACAGAAAGAGGCTCCGAAGGATACGCCAATTCCGCCAGAGAAAAGTTCAGTGACACATCACGAACTGTCAATGGGCGGCAAGTCGCTGAAGTATACGGCGACGGCGGGCACCCTGCTGATACGCGATGAGGAAGACAAGGCATACGGCAGCATGTTCTATGTTGCCTATACGCTGGACGGCGCCGAGTCATCAGCGCGGCCGGTGAGCTTCCTTTATAACGGCGGTCCGGGAGCTGCAACTCTGTGGTTGCATATGGGATCGTTTTCGCCGGTGCGCATTGAGACCGACAGCCCCAAAGCCACGGCGGGACCACCATTCAAGCTGGTGCCAAACCAGTACTCGCTGCTCGACAAGACCGACCTGGTGTTCATTGACGCGCCTCTGACGGGGTACTCTCGCGCGGTGGGCAAGGGGCAGCCGAAGGATTTCACAGGTGTCGATCCGGATCTGAAGGCGTTCGATCGGTTTATCGCGCGCTACATCTCAGTGAACCAGCGGTGGAATTCGCCCAAGTTTCTGATCGGCGAGTCGTATGGAACGACGCGGTCGGCGGGCCTGTCAGATTTGCTGGGGAGCGATGGGATTCAGCTCAATGGCATTGTGCTGATTTCTTCGATTTTGAATTATGCGGTCCGGGCACCGGGGTACGACACCATCTACATTTCAAACCTGCCGAGTTACGCCGCGGCGGCGTGGTACTTCAACAAGGTGCCGAACAAACCGCCCGACGTGGCGACCTGGGTACAGCAGGCGCGCGAGTTTGCAGCGGGGCCATATGCGGAGGCGCTGTTCCAGGGGACAATCTGCCGCGGAAAAACTGGACTCAGTTGCCAAGGAGATGAGCCGGCTCACGGGCCTCAGTGTGGACTACATCAAGGAAGCGAATCTGCGTGTTTCTCCGACGCGGTTCCGCAAGGAAGTGATGCGCAGCGATCGGAAGACGCTGGGGCGATATGACATGCGCTTTGAAGGCGAAGACATCGATGCGGCAGGCGAGAATCCCAGCTATGACGCATCCGACACGGGGATCACGGGCGCGTTTGTGGCGACGATTCACGACTATCTGGAGCGTGAGTTGAAGTACGAGAGCACCGACACGTATCGGCCGAGCTCGGGCAACATCGGCCAATGGGACTGGAAACACAAGCCTGCAGGCGCGGGGCCTGGGCCTGGCGGAGAGCAACTGCAACCATATGTGGCGGGCGATCTGGGCGCGGCGATCCGCAAGAATCCGCACCTCAGGGTGTTTTCAGCGAATGGATATTTCGACCTGGCGACGCCGTTTTTTGCGACCGAGTATGACCTGGAACCATATGGAACTGGAGCCCGAACTGCGAGGGAATGTGCAGTTGGGGTATTACCCGTCAGGTCACATGATCTATCTGAATACTGACGCGCTGCACCAGCTAAAGAATGATCTGGCAGGATTTATCGACAAGGCGTCAAAGTAGCTGATTTGTACTGCGCCGCAGCTCTGAATGCGCGGGTCAAGCTAAATTCGGATTGCAACGAAGGCGAAAGCGCCGGGGTTTAAGAATCCCGGCGCTTTTGCCTGTTTAGTTCTGGGGTTGAGGATTTGGGCTGTCGGCGGGAGGAGGAGGCGGCCCGCCCGGTCCTCCGTGGCGCATATTTGCCTGCATGGCGTCGAATTTCTGTTTCTGTTCGTCGGTCAGCAGGGCCTTAATGCTGTTGTTGGTTCCCTGGGAGATCGTGCGTGCCTGGGCGCGGCGGTCGTCCTGGGAAAGAGATTCGTTCTGCATGAGCGCCTGCATCTTCTGCTGGCGGTCGACCAGCAGGGGCTTGATCTGGCTCTGCTGGTCGGTGGTCAGGCTGAGCGCGCTGGTGAGATGCGCGAGTTGCTGATCGGGGTCCATGCGCATGCCGCGGCCGCCATGGGGTGGTCCGGCTTGGCTCTGATCGGGGGGTGGGGGAGGGGTGTCTTGAGCGGAGGCAACTGCGGTGACGCCTAAGGCGAGCAGGCCGCTGAGTGCCAGGGGAATAAGTTTGGTTTGCATTTGAATGAATCCTCCGATTCTCGGTGAGGAACGAACGCCGTTTTTAGGGAGCCGGGACTCGTTCCTCGGATGTCTTCCGGGGCAAAATGGTTTGCCGGGAAGCCGTTCAGGTAGGTAGACGGGAAACGGAGGGGTGGGATGAGGACGGTGCTGAAATTGGGTGGAAATCGCCGTTAGAAAACGGCCCCAAAAAATTAGAGGCGGGCGAGCCGGCTTCGGGAGTGGAAGATTCCCGGAACCGACTGCCCGCTGGACCCTGAACCGGGTCTAGGTGGTATGTTTAGTGTAGGCCTGTTATACCGGAAAGCAAGTTCTTTTTTGGCATAAATTCCCGGTTCGTGACAGCTATCACAGGACCCTCTCATATAGCGCCGAGTGGCGTTGACCTTGAGGGTTTGCCCCTGATACAAAAAGGTGTTCACCCGCGAAGGAAATACCCGTCTGCCTGAATTAACCGAGCACAAACATGAATGAAATTCTTCAACAAATCGGTGCGCTTCTGCTCGGCGCCATCCCCACGATTCTGCTCTTTGTCGTGCTTGTAGCGGCTTATCAGTTTCTGGTGCAGGGGCCTTTGAACAAGACGCTTGAAGCCCGACGCGCGAGGACAGAGGGCGCCATCGAGGATGCACATAAAGCCATCGCCCAGGCAGAGATCAAAGCGACAGAGTATGCCGATAAGCTGCGCCACGCGCGGGCCGAGATTTTCAAGATGCGGGAACAGCGCACCAAACAGCGGAATGTAGAGCGCGAGACTTCGCTGGATGCCGCACGAAAAGCAGCTGGGGCAAAGGTTAACCAGGCGAAAGCTGAGATTGACGCGGAGGCCGATCGCGCCAAGGTCACGATCCAGGGTTCGGCAGGAGAACTGGCCAATCAGGTAGTTCGAGCCGTACTCCCAGTGGCTGCCGGGAGTTCCCGTTGAAAGAGAATCTGACGCAATCACGATTTTTCGCCCGGTTACTTGGGCCTATGTTGTTGGGAGCGCTAATCCTGGGGGTCGCGATTGCGCCTTTCTGTGGAATGGCCCAGCAAAGTCCGGGACCAGCGGCACAACCGGCTGCGGAATCGACGAGCCATGAAGCGCATAACCCCGCAAAATCAGAGGGCGCCGAATCCGAGGAGAATGAGCACAATCAGTATCGGCACGCGGCGGTGGTGCAGTCGCTGGCCCGGATTATGCATGTTGAGGTAGAGACGGCCGCGCGGACGTTCGAAATCTTCAATGTCAGCGTAGTGATCCTCGGCATCATGATTCCATTGGTCCGGATCATGCCCAAATTGCTGCGCAAGCGCGCTGAAAAGATTCGGTCCGATATTGAAGCGGCACGCAAGACAACAGAGGATGCCAACACACGATTAAGCGCTGTAGAAGCGAAGCTGGCAAGCCTCGACCAGGAGATTGCCAGGTTCCGCACCGAGGTGGAGCAGCAGATCGCACACGACGAGCAGCAGGGTAAAGCCGCTCTCGAGGAAGAAGGCGCGCGGATCGTGGCCTCAGCGGAGCAGGAAATCGGCGTTGCGGCAGCACAGGCCAAGCGCTCACTTCGGCACTTCGCGGCAGACCTGGCGATTGATCAGGCTGTGAAGAAAATGGTCCTGACACCAGAGACGGATCGCGCGCTGATTGCAGAGTTTGTGAGTGAAACAGGTCGCGACGGCGGAGGGAAGAACTGATGGCCGCCGTTTTTGCAGCTCGGTATGCACGCGCGTTTGCCGATGTTGTGGCTTCGGCCCATCTGGATGCGGCAGCGCTCGATCGTCAATTCAGTGATTTTCTCGGCACCTGGGATGGCAGCACAGAATTGCGCGAACTGTTCATGAATCCTGCGGTTCCGGCCACGCAAAAAGTTTCGATCCTCGACAAGCTGAACGCAAAGATGGGATTGCAGAAGGAGTTGCGCAACCTGCTGGCGGTCCTGATCAACAACGATCGCATCGGTGAAGTTCGCGAAGTAGCCACAGCGTGGCGCGCCGAGATGCAGGAACGGATGGGCATTCGCCAGGCCGAGATTGTGACGGCTCGGGAATTGGGCCAGCAGGAACGCGCGGAACTGGTAGCTGGGGTAGGCAGGTTGGCGGGATCAAAAATCGAGCCGACGTTCAAGCTGGATGAATCGATTCTCGGCGGAACGGTGGTGCGGATCGGATCGACTGTGTATGACGGATCGGTTCGCGGGCGGCTCGAGAGACTCAAAGAAGCATTGATTGCGGGATGAAGCCCGCAGATACGAGTTCAAAGTTCCAAGTTCACAGTAGGAAAACTGGGAGGACGGATACTGAACGACTACGAACTACGAACTAGGAACTGCGAACTGTAAGGAACAGAAATGGCTCAGATCAAGGCAGACGAGATTACGCAACTACTTCGCGAGCAGATCGCGAATTACGACTCCAAGGTCCAGGTAGACGAAGTTGGCACAATCACTTCGCTTGGCGATGGTATCGCGCGCCTGCATGGGCTCGACAAGGTGATGGCGGGCGAACTGCTTGCGTTCCCGCACGGCATTGGGGGACTGGCGCTGAGTCTGGAAGAGGATTCAGTCGGCGCGGTCGTTCTGGGTGATTACACCGAACTCCGCGAAGGCGATGAGGTCAAGCGCACCGGCAAGATTTTGAGCGTGCCGGTGGGTGAAGGCCTGATTGGCCGCGTTGTCAACGCACTGGGAGCGCCCATTGACGATAAAGGGCCCATCGCGTCCACGCAGTCGCTGCCTGTCGAACGGTTGGCCCCCGGCATCATCGACCGCCAGGGAGTGCGCGAGCCGATGGCTACGGGACTCAAGGCCATCGACGCCATGATTCCGATCGGCCGCGGCCAGCGCGAACTGATCATCGGCGACCGCCAGACCGGCAAAACCGCCGTCCTGCTCGATACCATCATTAACAACGCCAAGAACAACCTGATCTGCATTTACTGCGCGATCGGCCAAAAGCGCTCGTCGATTGCGCAAGTCGTGCAGACACTCACCGAAGCGGGAGCCATGGGCCACACGATCATCGTGGCCGCATCGGCGTCGGAGCCCGCGCCGATGCTGTACCTTGCACCATACGCTGCCACCGCCATGGGCGAATACTTCCGTGACAACGGCAAGCATGCACTCGTGATGTACGACGATCTTTCGAAGCACGCGATGGCGTACCGCGAGATCTCATTGCTCCTTCGCCGCCCGCCGGGCCGCGAAGCGTATCCGGGCGACGTGTTCTATCTCCACTCGCGGCTTTTGGAGCGCTCTTCCAAGATGAGCGACAAGAAGGGCGGCGGATCGCTTACCGCACTGCCGGTGATCGAGACGCAGGCGGGCGACGTTTCTGCCTACATTCCGACCAACGTGATTTCGATTACCGATGGTCAGATCTTCTTGGAAACCGACCTGTTCAACTCCGGCGTACGTCCGGCGGTGAACGTGGGACTATCGGTTTCGCGCGTAGGATTCTCGGCTGCCATCAAGGCGGTGAAGCAGGTTGGTTCAACCCTGAAGCTGGATCTGGCACAGTATCGCGAGCTGGCGGCATTTGCGCAGTTCGGATCGGATCTCGATCCGTTGACGCAGAAGCAGCTGAATCGTGGCCAGCGTCTGACCGAGTTGTTGAAGCAACCTCAGTTCCAGCCCCTGACGTGGCAAAAGATGGTGGTGATTCTGTTCTCGGGTACGCAGGGATATCTGGACGATCTGAATGTTACCGACATTCGCGCGTTTGAGGATGGGGTTGTACAAGTACTTCGACAGCGCACAGACTGCGCTGATGGAAGACCTTACCAAGAAGAAGTCGCTCGATGACGATCTGCGCAACCGGCTGCACGCGGCGCTCAAAGAGTACAAGGCGAATTTCGTAGCAGAGTTGCAAACGGCAAAGGCGTAAAACAGGTCGCGTTAGTAATTCTAGATTCAGGCTGTTGGATGAAGCAGAAGGCTTATCGCACGAAGTAGGGTATTTCGGGATTCTGGATTAGAACTTTGATCTGGAAGAACTTATGGCAAACGTACTCGATCTACGGCGGCGCATACGCAGCGTGAAGAACACGCGGCAGATCACCAAGGCCATGAAGATGGTCTCGGCGGCGAAGCTGCGTCGCGCGCAGGAGCGGGCGCTGGCAGCGCGGCCTTACGCCAAAATGATCACCAGCGTGCTGGAGTCGCTGACACGGCGCATCGACATTTTTGACGAGGGAACAGGCAATCTGTGTCACCCGCTGTTTGCCATACGGCCCGAGAAGCGCGTGTTGCTGATTGTTATCAGCGGCGACAAAGGATTCGCCGGTGCCTTCAATGCCAACATCTTCAAGATTGCGCTACCAATTCATCACTGGCAACACGGACAAGGAAATCGATGTGGAGGCGGTCGGGCGCAAGGGTCGCGACCTCGCGCGCCGCCGTTTCTCGCCTGCGGAGTACCTTGAGCAGACAGACGCCAACGGCTACACTCGGCAGGTTCGTCAAGCGACGGAAGGGTGATGTCGAGATCACGGGCGACCATCCCGGAATGCTGCTGAAGCTCGAGGCCTCGCGCGTTTTCGAAATGGCCGAAAGCATCATCTCCCGCTATGTGCACGAGGAGATCGACGCGGCCTACATCGTCTACAACGAATTCAAATCGGTGATCTCGCAGCGCCTGGTAGTCGAGAGGCTATTGCCGATCCTGAAGATAGGCATTCCGCAGATCACGAGCGCCGTTGAGATGACTGAGGCGGAACGCGAACGCGCCGTAGAGGCCGCCGCCAGTGCTGGAATCGCACTCGAACCCGCCGACACGACGGAGGCGGACGAAGAGTCGAAGAAGTTTGGCACTCAGAACGTCGACTACATCTACGAGGAGCCTAAAAAAGAGCTCTTTGATGGACTGCTGCCACAATACATTTCGGCGATGCTGTATCACGCGATGTCGGAGTCGGTGGCGGCGGAGCATGCGGCGCGTATGACGGCAATGGATGCGGCGACCAACAATGCTTCAGACATGATTGACGCCTACACGCTGGAGATGAACCGCGTACGGCAGGCGGCGATCACCAAGGAAATTATCGAGATTGTCAGCGGCGCGGCCGCTGTTTAGCACCTTCGACGTGAGCTCTTAGACACTGGACAATCGGCGAGAAGGCAGTTTATGGCAGAGAACATTGGCAAGGTAATTCAGATTTCCGGTCCCGCGGTGGACGTGCAGTTTGAAGAAGCGACGATGCCGCCGATTTACCAGGCGCTGCGCGTGACCAGCGACGGCTTCAATGTGCCCACACCGATCAGCGTGATCCTCGAAGTGCAGCAGCACCTGGGCGAGGGACGCGTGCGTACGGTAGCCATGGAAGCGACCGACGGCATGGTGCGTGGCATGAAGGCCATCGACCTTGGCGGACCGATTCGCGTTCCGGTGGGCAAAGAGACCCTGGGCCGCGTGATCAATGTGATCGGCGAGCCAGTAGACGAACTCGGTCCGATCGGCGAGAAAACGCGCATGCCGATTCACCGTCCGGCACCGCTGTTCGACGAGCAGTCGACGCACGAGGAGATGTTCGAGACCGGCATCAAGGTCATCGACCTGATCCAGCCCTTTTTGAAGGGCGGCAAGATCGGCCTCTTCGGCGGCGCGGGCGTGGGCAAGACCGTCGTCATCATGGAACTCATCAACAACGTCGCCAAGAATCACGGCGGCTTCTCAGTGTTTGCCGGCGTAGGCGAGCGCACCCGTGAGGGCAACGATCTCTGGACCGAAATGACAGAGTCGGGCGTCATTAAGCCGGGCGACTTTGCCAATTCCAAATGCGCGCTGGTGTACGGCCAGATGACCGAGCCGCCCGGAGCGCGTCTCCGCGTGGCGCTGACAGGATTGACTGTCGCCGAGTATTTCCGCGACGTTGAAGGTTCAGACACGCTGCTCTTCATCGACAACATCTTCCGTTTCACGCAGGCGGGTTCTGAAGTGTCGACGCTGTTGGGCCGCATGCCTTCAGCCGTGGGATACCAGCCGAACCTGGCGACGGAAATGGGCGAGCTGCAGGAGCGCATCACATCCACCAGCAAGGGCTCGGTAACGTCGGTGCAGGCAGTCTATGTACCCGCTGACGATTTGACCGATCCGGCGCCGGCGACGACGTTCGCTCACCTGGATGCGACCACGGTGTTGAGCCGGCCTTTGTCTGAGCTTGGCATCTACCCTGCAGTAGATCCTCTTGCCTCCACTTCGCGCATTCTGTCGGCTCGCATTGTGGGCGACGAGCACTACAACGTGGCCCAGGGCGTGAAGAAGATTCTGCAGCGATACAAGGACCTGCAGGACATCATCGCGATTCTGGGTATCGATGAGCTTTCGGAAGAAGACAAGCTCACGGTGGCCCGCGCGCGCAAGGTACAGAAGTTCCTGTCGCAGCCGTTCCACGTGGCCGAGCAGTTTACGGGCATCCCGGGTGCGTATGTGAAGATTGCGGACACCGTGCGCAGCTTCAAGGAAATCATCGAAGGCAAGTACGACGATATTCCGGAGCAGGCCTTCTACATGAAGGGCGCGATTGAAGAAGTGCTGGAGACAGCCGAGAAGTTGAAGGCAACGGCGTAGCGAAGTTCGCGGTTCAGAGTTCGTAGTTCAAAGTTGTTTTGCGCTTTGAGCTACGAACAAGAGACTGAAAACTTCGAACTGTGAACTGAGAACTCATTTATGGCTGATGAATCCAATTCGCTTCGCGTTCGACTGGTTTCGCCCGAGCGCATTCTGTTTGACACCAAGGCGAACGCGGTAGAACTGCCCGCGAAGAACGGCTATATGGAGGTGCTGTACGGGCATGCTCCACTGCTGGCTGAACTCGGTGCAGGCGACGTGCGCGTGCATGGCGGAGCCGAGGGTGGCGACCAGATCTACAACGTGTCCTGGGGATTTGTGGAAGTGCTGCCGGATCGCGTCACCATCCTAGCCAACGACGCTTTGAAGCCAGAAGAGATCGATGTGGCACGAGCGCAGCAGCAACTAGATCGCGGCCAGAAGGAATGGAACGAAGCAGGCGACAGCGAAGAGAAGTACGCTGCGGCGTTGCACCGTATCGCCGAAGCTGAGGCTAAGCTGGCCACCGCCCAGGAGAAGCATTAGATAACCGGCATTTGCATCGCAGAAAAGAAGAAGGCCCTGCTCAAGCGAGCAGGGCCTTCTTGCCTTGTATCGCCGTTCAAGGCTGATTCGGGTCGACGGGTGTGGCCTCTCCGACAATTCTTGAGGTTACGTGGGTCTTTTCGAAGTCGCGGTTCTGGGCGTCGAGAATGATCTCGCGGTGGAAGAAGTAGAGCACGTGGATTTTGAATTCAGTGGAGAAGGTCACCGGAAACCAGACGCCGTCGGGCTGTGGTGCGTAGGTGATGGTGAAGCCGAGGCCTGGCACGTTGGTTCCGAGCAGCGTGCGGACGGCGAAGGGAACCTTCCGCGCCATGGCGGTGGTGACGAGGACCGGCTGGAATGCAGTGATATCGATGTAGGCATCGCCGCTCCAGCCGAAGTCGTCCTTATCCTTGGGGCGGAAGGTGATGTGGTAAACGTCGCGTCCATTGAGGCGCTCTCGTCCAACCATGCGAAATACGTAGTCGGTCTGATTCTTGGAGGTGAGAGGGAAGAGGCGGGCGTTATATCCGTCCTTTGATTTGTCATGGATCAGGTTCCAGCGCAGGTTTTCGACAAGATCACGATCGAGGGCCTCCTCGTTTCCAGGATTTGTTTCAGAGTGCTTTTTCTTGTCTGCGGCCGCTTTGTCGACGGATTTTTCTTCACTCTTCTCCGGCCCTTTCGGCTTTTCTTCGTCGCGGGGAAGTAGCGCAGTGTAGGTGACGTAGTTTTTATCTCTGAGGTAGCGGCCATCGACTTTGAGCAGCTGCTGATCCGTTCCGTCAGAAGATGGCGTGAACCGGTAGTCGGTGATTTCCTCGCACATCACAGTTTTGCCGCGCCGAGATGTCATTTTGGCGTGCTGCACATAGACGTAGTGGGCGCGCTCGGCTTCGGCCGTGTCCTGGTTCGCTGCTACCCGAGCCATCACCTCTTCCGCGGCTGGCGGGTGATCCGGATTTGCAGTCTGTGCCGCACAGACGTAAGCGAGAGTAAAAGCGGCAGACGTGATTGCTGATCGAAGGAAAATCATCGTGCGTGTCCTCGAAGATTGTATGGGCACTTTGTGAGGGATTGCCGCCCAACTGTAGCAGGGGACACGGCTAACGAAGAAAGGTTGTGCGCTGCGCACCGATTTGTGACGAGATTGTGCGCTTCCTGGTTTTCGCAACATTCCATACATCGAACGGGCGATATGCATGAGAATGATCTTTCCGGGTTTTTGAGAGGGGGCTGCGATCCCAATGCGTTCTTGGCTGAGAACAGGTCTCATCATCCTGGTTGCGCTCGTTCCGGCGTCATGGCTCGCTGGGCAGGCGCTTCCGGCTACGCATATCGACGATTTCAAGGGCAAACCACGCGTAGTGATCATCAGCGATATCGGCAACGAGCCGGACGATCAGATGTCGTTCGTGCGTTTCCTGATGTATTCGAATGAATTTGATGTTGAAGCGATGGTAGCTACGACTTCGACGTGGCAGAAAGCAAAAACGCATGCCGAAACGATGCATGAGTTAATCGAAGCCTACGGACAGGTCCGGGCAAATCTGCTGCTGCATGCGAAAGGCTGGCCCGAAGCGAGCGAGTTGGATGCGCGCGTGTTCACCGGGCAGACTGCCTATGGGATGGCGGCGGTTGGTGAGGGCAAGTCTTCTGAGGGATCCAAAGCGATCGTAAAGGCGCTTGAACGCGACGATCCGCGGCCGCTGTGGATCTGCATCTGGGGCGGGGCTAACACGCTGGCACAGGCACTTTTTGATCTGTCAGCATCACATACGGCGGCGGAGAGTGCGACGCTGATCTCCCGGTTGCGTGTTTATTCCATCGGCGACCAGGATGATGCCGGACCGCCGATTCGGATGCGATATCCGGAACTGTTCTACATTGTGTGGCCTTCAACGCCCACCAGCGGCGAATCTACCTACGCAACGTGGACCGGTATCAGCGGCGACCGCTACTACCGCAACGGCGATGGCGCCGATCTTACGACGGTGACAAATGAGTGGCTCGATACGAACATTCGAAGCAAAGGATCGCTGGGAAAGAAGTATCCGAAGTTCATGTTCATCATGGAGGGGGATACGCCGTCGTTTCTCGGCCTCATCGACAACGGGCTGAATGCGTACCGGCGGCCGGACTGGGGCGGATGGGGTGGCCGATATGTGTATCGCCAGCCGTATGGGGAGACGCACGCGATCTGGACACAGGGCGGGGATGAGTTCAAGCGCGTGGATTCACGGGATACGGTGGTGGGTAACGACGGAAAGGAACACACGTCAGACCAGGCGACGATCTGGCGCTGGCGCAATGCCTTCCAAAACGATTTCGCGGCGAGGATGACCTGGACGGTCGCCGACTTTGCGCACGCGAACCACAATCCAGTCGCGGTGGTGAACGGGCAGGGCGGGACGGCTCCGCTGGAAATGAATGTGCAGGTTGGGCAGACCGTGACGCTCGACGCCGGACAGAGCAGCGATCCCGATAAACAGCAACTGCACTTTCACTGGTTTCACTACGGCGAGGCGGGTCTCGCGGACGGAAACCTAGCGGCACTGACCCTGAACGGATCAGACACGGCCCGTGTGACAATTCGGGTGGATGCGGCATGCAGGCCGCTTTGGCTGCCGCTGATTCCGTGCAAGGGAGATGGCGTGGCGCACGTGATTCTGGCAGTAACGGACAATGGTTCGCCGCAGCTCACGTCGTACCGGCGCATCATTCTGCACGTGCATGGGACAGCGGCAAATCAGTAGACCGGCCGGGGAAATCGAAAGCAGCCTATTTTGTTCCGTCGATACGAGACGGCGCTAAAAGTGTGGCCGTAGCAGAAGAGATCGTCGGAGGTTCTGGTGGTCCGTGCCTGAAAGTGATCTGCAATGGATCCTGGGGCGGGTCGACCTGTGTCCAGGTGCCGGTCACTTTGTTTCCTTCTTTGTTAAGGGCGCCAGCGAAAGAGGCTTTGAGATTGACGGGCTGCCCGTTGGGACTGATTACATCTTCAACTTCAATTTTGACGTCTGAGCCTTTCACAGTAGTCGTCTTGGCTTTTATGCCGAAGATACTTTGAGTGACATTGTCCAGTGTCGAGGTGAGGGAGCCGTCAGAAGTAGCAGTGACATGCCAGACGAGGTTGAAGGTGATGCCATTTGCATCGACGTAGGTACCTTGCCAGTCGCCGGCGAGCTTGGCCTGTGCGGAACAGAAGGAAGTGAGAGCCAAGGCTGCTGCGGCAAGTAGCGAGAGCCTGATGAGAAGTTTGCCTTTCATGAATCTCCTTACCTCGGGGGGAATTTCCAGCTGTGCAATGATCGGCGTTGATTCGGGGCGGACAACCTGATGAGAATGGTACGCCGGACGGAGCCTCCCAGGCTTAAAAAATCGGAGAGCTGGTAGCGACATTCGCGTTCGGTTATCGGGCTTTCCTGATTCATCCGAAGCGCCTACAATTGGCCTGTTATGGGCAAAACGAAGGAAGAAACATTTCAGGTTGCATGTCCCGATTGCGGGGCAATGATTGTGGTGGATGCGTCTACGGGGCTGGTCATCAGCCACACCTCGGCGCCGCGCAAGCGGATGTTTGAGGATCTTGAAACCGCAGCCAAAGCCATGCGCGAGCAGGATGAGCGCAAGGAGTCGATCTTCCGTCAATCGGTGGATGCGGAGAAGAACAAAGAAGACCTGTTCGACAAGAAGTTCGCCGAGGCGTTGCGCAAGGCCAAGGACGCTCCGGCGGGCAAGCCGTTGCGCGATTTTGACCTGGATTGATGAAGGTCGCAATAGGCCAGATTTCCGTCTGAGGGAATCGAAGTAGGTTTTTCTGGCTGCCGGAATTCCTGGGACTGCATCTGATTACAGAAAGGGAGAGCTCATGGACGTTGCGATTTTTCCAGACCGGAAGAACCGGTCCCCGAGGGTGCAGGAAGCGGAGTTTGATTGGATAAAGGTTGCTGCTTGCGGATCTCTGATCACCGGTGGACTTCTGCTGCTGAGCGGACAAAAACGCGCCGGCCTGGTGATGGCTGCATCGGGTACGGCGTTGGCTCTGCTCGACCATGAGGTAACTCTGCGCAACTGGTGGGAAGCCATGCCGGGCTATGTAGACCGCGCTCAGTCGATGCTGGGGCAGGTGCAGGATGCGGTGGAAGGCATTGCCGAGAAGGGCGAGTCTCTGCGTCGCGTTTTGCGCCGCTCGTAACGAACGCTAGATCCCCAGTTGCTTTCTCCCCGCTTCGCTGATGCGATGCGGCGTCCACTTGGGTTCCCATACCAGGTTCACTTCAACTTTGCTGACGTCGGGGATCGTTGCGAGACGGTTGTGTACCTGCTCGAAGATCAAACCTGAGGCGGGGCATTGCTGCGTGGTGAGGGTCATCGTAACCCTGACCCATTGGCGCGGCCATGCGGGCGTGGAATCGGGGTCGGGGCCGGTCTCAACGGAGTAGATGAGGCCGAGATCGACGAGGTTCAGCTTCACTTCGGGATCGAAGCAGTCACGGAGGGCGGCGAGGATGTCGGGTTCGGTCAGCATGTCCAGCTATTAGCTTTTAGCCATTAGCTCTTGGCTTGAGCATTGGAGGGTCAGAATAAGTCATCAATCGCCGTGCACTTGTTCCCGTGTCTCACCCAGTTAATTCTTGCGCTCCACCAAATACCGGGCAACTGACTTGAGGCCGTCGGCGCGGGTGCCATAGGGCTCGAGCGCGGCGAAGGCTTCTTCGATAAGAGTCGCGGCGTCGCGTTGGCTCTGCTCGATTCCGTAGACAGCGGGCCAGGTGGCTTTCTCGGTGGCTTGGTCTTTGCCGGCGGTCTTGCCCAGATGAGCTGAGTCAACCGTCATGTCGAGTACGTCGTCGACAATCTGGAAAGCGAGTCCGGCTTTGCGGCCGAAGGTGTCGAGACGGGCGACATCTTCGGCAGAGGCCCCGGCGTAGACACCACCCGTGACGACGCTCACGCGGATGAGAGCACCGGTCTTGGCGCGATGAATAGATTCGACGAGTTCAGGCGTAGGCTTGTGGCCTTCGCTCTCGATGTCGAGTACCTGGCCGCCGATCATGCCGTCGACCGTGCCGACTGCATTGGCAATGAGGCCGATGATCTGGACGGTAGCTGCCGGAGGCGTGTCGAGCCCTGCAAGGATTTCGAATGCGCGGGTTTGCAACGCGTCACCGGCGAGGATGGCGATGGCTTCGCCGAAGGCCACGTGGCAGGTAGGCTTGCCGCGGCGCAGGTCGTCGTTGTCCAGCGCAGGCAGATCGTCGTGGATGAGCGAGTAGGTGTGCAGCATTTCGATGGCTGCACCGAGGCGCTCGATGCCGCGCGGCAGCGAGCCGGCGATGGTGACGGCGGCTTGCATGACAAGGACGGGACGCAGGCGCTTGCCGCCAGCA
Source organism: uncultured Acidobacteriaceae bacterium (assembly GCA_963738035.1). GTDB lineage: Bacteria > Acidobacteriota > Terriglobia > Terriglobales > Acidobacteriaceae > Telmatobacter. Next base: position 680,932 of record CAVTVB010000008.1, on the reverse strand, counting down.
AAGACGGAGTGGCGCATGGCGCCGTGGATCGACGAAGGAACAGTGTCGACCGTCGGGATAAGTGATTCGAGCGCGCGATCGGTGAGCTCCGCACCCTCATGGATCAGCGATTTAACGTCAACTGGCATTCCTCTTTATGATAACCGAGGTTCCGCTTTAACCTTTTGCACTGCGTTTAGCTTTCGCTCGATTAAATACAGAACTCCAATGCAGCCGAGCGAGATGAGACTCAGCAGGCGTCCCATCACAACATCGCCGGTGATGGTCCAATCCACGTTCAGTCGCACCGGGCCTTGCGGAACGGGCACCGCCATCAGGCCGTCGTCACGATAGGGAAGAGAAGCATAAATTGGGCTCGCGCCCAGGGCGACAGCTTCACCATTGACGCCAACCTTCCACGCGGCATAGTTGCGCAGATGCAAGATAAGGTACCCGGCGTGCGGAGTGTCAGCGGTGAGGCGCAGATGCTCGGGTGCATGCCGGCCATTCTGCTGCCAGGAGTAAGTTGCGTCGCAATGGCCGTTAGCCGGATCCCATGCTGGGATGTTGCCGTCGTCTGAGCTGGCGAGCACCACAGCGGGATTGGTGACGAGGCACGCGTCGGGCAAGCCGATGGCCATCAGTGAGTCATCCGCACCGGGCGGCGCGTACTCGTCGGTCCCCAGAAAGCCCTGACCGCTGCGATAAGCGCTCAACATGCCGTCGACCTTATCTTCCTCGTCGCAGGACTGGTGAAAGACGAGCGTCGTGACGGCGGTGATGGAAAGAAAAACCGCGCAGGAACTGGCGATAATTGCGCCGCGCAGCCAGCGCCTTGAGGGCCAGATGGCCGCGGCAAAAAATATGCCGAGCGGCGCCTCGAGCACAACAAGCCATCGCCAGGGAAATTGAAGGAAACGCAGCTTGGGCAGGATGTTCCATAACGGCAGGGAGAAGGGAAGTTGCAGCAAGAGGACCACAACAGGGATAAGCGCGAGCGGAATCCACCACGAGCGCTGACGGAGAAGCCCACGCCGCCATGCGATGAAGATGCAGATGAATGCAAGGCCGATCATAACGACGGCGATGGCGGAGACACGCCAGAGTTCGACGTCGTGCAATTCAAGACTCGGGTCGGCGTGGCGGGCGAAGAGGAAGCTGTTTTCGACGGCGAGGCCGGGATCGTCGGTGGCCTGTCCGATCTGTACCCAGCGCTGCTCAACGGCGGCGGGAACAAGGTAGATGGCGGAGAGTCCCAGCCCGAGTGTGACGGCCACGGTGGAGCGCAGAATCGGAGCCCAGGAGCGCTTGAGGATCGCGACCGTGAGTGCGACGGCAGCCAGCAGATAGCTGGCCATCACCCCGAGTGGTGCGTTGGAGAGCCACGCCCCGGCGATCACCAGAGCGAGTAGTACCGCTGAACCGTCGAAGGCTCGTCGCGACGCGGAGCCCTCTGAATTGCGATCGCGAAAGACCAGCAGCAGGAGCAAAGGGATCCAAAAGCCTCCGGCGAGTTCGCCGAAGGCGGATCGCTCGTAAGCGGTGAACATGGAATAGCCGGAAAAAAGTGCGGCGCATCCCGCAAGGGTCGCGGGGCCATCGGGAAGCGCCTGCCGAGCGAGCATGCGTGTGGCGAGTCCGGTGGCGGCTAAGAACGAGCACAGGATGGCGAGTTCAACGCCTTTCCATGGAAAGACCAGGCCGAATGCAGCGCCCAGCATCCAGGTGAGCGGTGGATAGAAGACGAAGCGCGGTTCGCCGGCGCCGTAGTTTGGGCTGGGCGCCCAATGCGGATAGAAGAGGCCGTGACGCCAGCTTGCGACGGTGTCGAGCCACGAGGCGAGATGGAAGTCGAAGTCATGCCCGCAGGAAGTCTTGCGTATGAGGTCGGGAGATGTGGCGATGAGAGCGGCGAGACAGATGATGGCGGGGCCAAGGAAGCGCCGCCAGTTCTTCGGGGCCTGATCCCCTGGTCCCAAGCTCGAGACCTGGCGCACCCCGCTTTCGCTACCCCAAGCCGTCTCTTTTCCCTGGTCCCTATTCCCTAGTCCCTGTTCTTTCATGGCAGGAGGTGAAGTGTGTGCTGCGTGTTGCCGGCGACTGCCGCGGGAGTGAAGGGAAGCGCGAAGGTGCGGCCGTTGTAGTAGTCGTCCCACTGGTCGCGGAAGTACGGGCTGTAGGAGTTGCCGCTTTCGCCGAGGACGATGTTTTCGGTTGAGCCGTCGATATTGCTCCAGTCCATGGTGAAGCGCTGCGAAGGGCCGAAGGCGAGGCCTACCTGCTTTACGGTGATGGTGTCACCACTGAGCGGCTGGGGGCCAGTACCGGCGATTCGGCTGATGACGGGGAGGAAGCTGGAGAGCGGGTGCTCGATATCGACGACGTGCCAGGATCCGTAGGTCCACCTTGCAACGTCTGCGGGCGCGTTGCCTGCTTTCATGGCGCGCCGAACGGCATCGGTGAGAAACGCGTCCCAGTCCTTGTAGCTGGGCGGGAGCCAGTCGGGGCCGGCGTGCATCACGATCTCCTCTTCAGCGAAGTTGGATTCGGACCATCGATAATCCCCGGCCAGGTCTTTCCCGAGTTTGGGCTCGAGCAGCATCGTGCGCAGCGTGTAGCGGGTTTGGGTGACGAGCGAGGCTGCGGCGGAGTCAACGGTCAGGCGGCCATCCCAACTGCGCATCAGGTCAGCGGCTTTGCGGAGTTTGTCGTCCGCGTTCGCGGTGTGGTCGATGGCATAGGAGAGGCGATGGCCGAGCTCCTGATCCATCTCGCTGTAGATATCGGTCTGCACGGCGAGCATGTCGGCGGGCTTGAGCTGGTCGCGCCCTTGCAGAAGCTTGTAGATGCGCTCTGCACGATAGGGGTCGGCCCAATCGTTGGTGAGCGGGTATTTCGACTTGTCGGAAGTTACGCGGGAGTTTGCTGTGGCGAGAAAACCTGATGGCGGGTCGAAGGCGTTAGGCATGTCGTCGAAGGGGATGTAGCCTTGCCACTCGTGTGCAGTGTCGGTGATAGGTGTGTTCGCTAGTCCTGCAGGCCGATGCGGAAAGCGGCCCACAGCGTGATAGCCGATGTGCCCCTGATCGTCGGAGTAGACGACGTTTTGCGTAGGCCAGCACCATTGCGACATAGCTGATGTGAACTCAGTCCAATTCGAAGCGGTGTTTAGCGCATAAAGAGGAATCGAATTCAACGTGGTGTCATAGAGATTCCATTTGAGGGCAATTGCGCGCGAGTCTCTGGTGAACATCGGATCGAGCAGCGGGCCGTGGTCTGTCAGGCGTACGTCGTAGCTCACGTCTTTCTGGCCGCGAACGCGGACTATCTCGTGATCGAGGTTAAGCGGATGCCAGTTTCCATCTGCAACCTGAAAGTTGCCCTTTCCGTCAAGTTGTTCGATGTAGAGGTCCTGCACATCCCCGTAGAGCGCGGTGAATCCCCAGGCCACGTGCTCGTTGTGCCCCGCGATAACGAAGGGCATACCGGGGAGCGTCACGCCGGCGGCATGGAAGCCCGGCGCGCGCAGTTCGGCCATGTACCAGATGTTCGGCACGTTGAGGCCGAGGTGCATATCGTTCGAGAGCAGCGGCTTTCCGCTGGCAGTGTGTTTGCCTGAGATGACCCAGTTGTTTGAGCCGGGAATGCAATCGTCGCACTCGCGCGGACCGAGAGCTTCGCGAACTGCGCGCAGATCGGTGCTGGGCAAAGCGCCAGTCTGGGTACGCTCGTCGTCATCGTCATCGAGGCTGCCGGCCGGCTGAGCATGAGGCTGACTGAGGTCGAGCAACTCGCCGGTAGGCGGATGATCGCGCCACGAGCCAACGGGATAAAGATCGGACTCGAGCTTAGGGTTGTTGAGCCTCGCGGTGATGCGTTCGCGCGACAACTTCGTGTACCAGTGCGTATCGAGCATGTCGACCATCATCATGCCGATGCTGATGGAGTCGGCGCCGGTCCACGGCTGCGGCTTGTAATGAAGCAGGCGGAACTCGGGGGGCAGCGAATCCTGGTGCTGCGCGATGTAGAGATTCACGCCGCGCGCATAGGCTTCGTAGCGTGCTCGTTCCTCCGGCGGCAAGTTGCTGTAGATACGATGCGCCGTGTTGCGGAACTGGAACATGCGCTGGGCCTTGTCGTGGCGAAGGAGCGAAGGGCCCATGACTTCGGCGAGTTCACCGTTGGCGCTTGCGACGATACGCGTCCATCTGCCACAGGCGATCCTGCGCGGTAACGTAGCCCTGCGCGACGAACATGTCCTCTTGAGTCGCGGCATCGATGTGCGGAACTCCGTGCTGATCGCGCCGAACGGTAACAGGAGAGGAGAGCCCAGGCGTAGAACCCTGAGACGCAAGATGAATGTCGCCGTCGATGACCGGCAGTGCAGACTTGGCAGCGGAACGGAGCCAGAGGACAAAGCCGCCGCACAGTGCCACGACGATCGCCAGCAACCAAACGACAGTGAAGAAGACCAGCCTCGGCCAGCGACGCCGGCGGGAGCGGAGAGGGGGTTCGGCTTCCACTACTGGCGTTGAAATCTCTGAATTCGGGTCGGCCATCTCGTTTGAACAGGATAACTCTGCATCGAGTCCTGGTGCTTGCTCAGAGAGATGATCTTGCCATTGCGATAGCCCGACAGCATGCCACTTCTTTCAACTCGCCAGTTGCTCGGTTGCGGCGGGCGCGGAAAGCTGCGTCGGTTTTGGCTTGCGATAGATGACGACCAGCCAGACCAGGATGAGCAGCACAATAGGAATGATGAGCAGGCTGCCTTCGGGGCCGTCGGTTCCTCCGCTCCACAGCGGATTGCCGCCGGTTGTTGTGCTGAGCAGGTGGCCGCGAGCGACAAGGCCGCTGTCGGCCGTGCCGTAGAAGTAGGTTTCAGCCCAGTCCCACGAGGCGTGGCAACCGATGGCCCACCATGCCGATCCCGTAAGCCAGATGCTGACGCAAAAGACGAATCCGATGAACGCTGCGGCAAAGATGCCAATCCAGTTTTCGCCGTTGTTGCCGGTGTGTCCGAAGCCGAAGAGAGTGGATGTGAACCAGGCCGCCTGCCAAAAACCCGAACTTGGCGCTTTATTCAGTTGCAGCAACAGGCAGGGAACGAGTCCCAGCAGCGCGATGACATAGACGCCCCATGCGCCATTGCCTTTGCTTCTGAAAAGCAGAGAGCAGCACATCAGTGCGATCAAACCGGCAGCCCACCAGAAATTGATTCCGCGCGTCAGCGTGTACTGGAGGTAGCAGCGCATCGTGCCTTCTTCAAAGCAGCCGACGAGGAGGAACGTCACGCCCCAGATGAAGGCGTATTTGAAGATCAGGGAGCCTTGAAGCGCGACCGGGCCGAAATGCAGCCAGCCTCCCCACGCCATTGCACCCACAAGGGCAGAAAGAGCGGCGAAGCCAACAACCAGGCCGCTGAAGAAGTGCTTTACAGGACTTGGTCCGCGGAGGTTGTAGTCAAGAATGCTGCGCCGCTCAATGGCCGCGACGATGGCTACGCATAGAACCAGCAGGATGACCTGGAATAGTTCTCCAAAGAATGCCTGTCTCGGGCCAAATGTTGCTCCCTTAGTCACCAGGTGCAGCTTGAGCACCACGTACGACAGGATCCTTCCGAGAATAAGAAGGAGGCTCACAACGATCAGAACCGACCAGCCGGCACGCAGGCCCTGAGGGCCGATGAAGACCCATTTCAATCCGCGGTAGGGCTTTTCGGGCACTTCCGCAGGCGAGGCAAGGGGCATCGGCTCAGGCGGTTGTTGAAAAGGCTCGAGCGGCTGCGGGGTTGGCTGAGTTTCCGGGTCCATGGATGCTCCTTGAAATGATTGCCGCAATTGTCGCGATCTTGTTTGCAGGGAATTCTACCGGAGTGACGATAGGAATGGGCAGACGCATTGGTCCAACTCAATTCCTTGCTTCAGGTTCGGTATTCCGGCTCCTTGACACAATCAGCCTGCCGCATGATTCTTAATCTTCCGGCTTTACCGGATTCTGGCTCAAGGAGCTGTGGCGGTTGCGGGTTAAAGTCTTCTATCACGACAAGTGCTTCGACGGAGCCTGCTCCGCTTCGCTGTTTACGCGGTTTCATCGCGAGTGCATCGACAAGAATGCGGCATACGATTACCACGGGCTTGTGCACAGGGCCGGAGCGTTGTTCGACGAGAGCGAATTTACGGGCGATGAGAACGCGATTGTCGACTTCAAATATTCGGCGTCGCCCAAAATCACCTGGTGGTTCGATCATCACCTTTCGGCATTCCTGACTCCCGAGGATCACGAGAACTTTCTCGCTTGCCAGAAAGACCCGGTTTGCGGATCGCGGAAGTTTTTCGACCCGACCTACACCTCGTGCACCAGCTTCCTGGCCCATATTGGATCGACGAAATTCGGATTCAACACAGAACCTGTTGCGGACCTGATTCACTGGGCCAACATCGTGGATGGCGCCCTGTATGAGAGCCCGGAAGCCGCGGTGGAGATGGCCGCTCCGGCGATGAAGCTGACGTTGATCATTGAATCCACGCAGGACCCAGAGTTCATTCCTAAGCTCATTCCTCTGCTGACGGAGATGCCGCTGAGCGAGGTGCTGGCGCAGCCATTTGTGGCATCGCTGCTGCCGCCGCTGCTTGAGCGGCACAAGGAAGGTATCGAGCTGATTCGCAACCGCAGCGAAGAGGTGGATGGAACGATCTTCTTCGACATTACGGACCGGCCGGTTGAGGGATACAACAAGTTCATCCCGTACTACCTGCATCCGAAAGCGACGTACTCGATCGGGCTTTCGAAGTCGAGCTTCCGCACAAAGGTGTCAGTCGGCTCGAATCCGTGGACCAAGGCCGACCCCGCGAAGATGGTGAACCTTGCGCAGGTCTGCGAGCGCTACGGTGGCGGTGGTCATGCGCGGGTGGGAGCCATCAGCTTCCCGCCGGACCAGGCCGATAAAGCGCGGCAGGCGGCGGCGGAAATTGTGGCGGAGCTGCGGGCGAAGGATCCGATGAAGTAGGCAGACATTGCCCGCCCGTGGCCCCAACCGCGAAGAGGCCGTGCACCGGAAACAAATCCACTGTAGATCTCTCGTCATAGATCACCAGGTGCCCACTCCGGAAGTCCGACTGTTGCACAAAAACTGCTCACATCAATGAGTTGTCAATGCCCTCCCTTCGAGGATTCGGGCCATCTGCCACCTCTTCTTGAAGATATTTTTCTCGCAGCTTTGCAGTCTATTTCCGCGATTCTCCTACACTTGTCTCAATAGCAGAAAGTGGCAGGTCGGCGGTTCGACCGCGGCCTGGCGCGGGATCTCACTGGACCGCTCCCATTTTGAGGCATCACCCCACAATATGGGACATACGCCCCAAAAATGGTGCAGAATCGCCGATCTCCGCCGGTAACTCGTTATTTTTGACGACTTTACGTCTTAACTTATTTGTTTTCAGTAAGTTACGGGAGCCCCATTGAAGGCTAACACACATGGAATGACGAACTTAGGCCAAAAAGCACAAAAAAGGAAGCCTCGGTTATGTCTGCGGCGTATCGATAGCGCAGGTTCTGAGGTAGCGCGTTTTCCGGCAGGCGAGGGCCCCACGATCTCGCAACACCGCCCTACCTGCGCCTACAAGCCAAGCTCGTTCGCGCGCTTCTTCATCGCGTTCAAGACAAAACGCAATGTGTGCGTCAAGGTCGACGCCTAGTTCCGCGGCGCCCTGGATTACGTCCTCGCGGTTGACGCCGCGGGCGAATGCTTTGTCTTTCATCTTCTTTCTCACGCTCGCGACTTCAACATCAGCGATAGCCTTGGTGGGCTTTACCAATGCGCAGGCGGTGAGGAAGCCGGCGAGTTCGTCGCAGGCGAAGAGAGCCTTGTCGAGATGAGTGACGCGCGGGACGCCGGAATATTGCGCATGGCCGAGAATCGCAGTACGGAGTTCAAGAGGCCAGCCCTGCCGCTCAAGTTCGCGAACGCCGACGAAGGGATGTTCTTCAGCAGTCGGATGGCGCTCATAGTCGTAGTCGTGAAGCAGGCCTGTGGTTGTGTAGAGCTCGATGAAGCGAGCGCGCTCGTCGCCGCAGAGGCCCAGTCGGTCGGCTTCGGCTTCGCCGCAGGCAGTTACGCAGATCTCCACAGCGATCGCATGCTTTCGCAGACTTTCACTCTCGGTCCACCCAGTGAGTAACTGCCACGCCTGTTCGCGGCCGAATTTCTTCTCGTGGTCTTCGATCGAAGTCATCTCAGAATTCTACGTGTTGCATACCTTGGTTCGCGTTTCTTCGGGTTGCTTCGGGGTTCATACCGGAATCTTCGGGTTGACCCTAAGTTTCTACTTGACAATTATGGTTCACCGGCAGAAAGTAGCACTTATCGCGGTGCAAAACACCCGGGAGTACCCGCTCTGGCACTCCGCGCAATACTCAATGGCTACCACTCTAATTAGCGTGGAGACACGCGAAGTCGTGCGGTGCGATTTCTGCAGTTTGGTGCAGTACAGAACCACCAATTCTATGTGCAGAAAATGTCGCAGGCCCCTTGACATCGAGGAGCCGGCACCCCTAACCCCACAACTGGTAACGATGCCACCAGCGGTTGCTTCTGCTGAGGCTGGGTTGCAGGTTGCTGCACAGGTACGCGAGATACGTCGTGCGCGCCACCTGAGCCAGCGCCAGCTTGCCGGTCGCATGCAGGTGCCACGGACCTACATCTCGAAGATCGAGAACGGCAAGGCGATCCCGACGCTGGGTTCGCTGGAGCGGTTGGCCCACGCGCTGGAAGTGGATATGCGCCAGCTCGTACGCGATTCGCGGAGCCGTCGTGAGGAAGAGGTCTCGGCGATTTTGTCCGATCCATTCTTGGCCGAGATCGCGTCGATGTTGCCGCACCTGGACTCGCTGCATCGGACATTGCTGTACGGATCTCTGCGGGATATGGCTGCTGGTCGGCGCCGGACGGCCTAGGCCGGCTCGGAACGATCTCCAAGCGATCTCACTTCGTCTCTTCATGAGCGGGCGAACGGCGCATAGCGCTGGTTCGCCCGGTCTCCGTGCCGTCATGATGGCAATCGGTTCATCTGCGGCGGGGCTTTGAATCACGGCATACCGGTTTATGCTAGGCTCGAATATGTCGCCAGATTTCCCCGGCCGCCGGGGAATTTTCATTGGTGGACGTTAATGCGGTGTCCTTTTGGCGCGTTGGGCTTTTGAGCTGGCTCCTGCCGAATCTTGCGAGTACGGAACGGGCATCGACCGGGAAGCGTAATAGATTTTGTCGAGGCAATTTCCTTGCATCCAACTGGCATGTTGCGGATCGATGAGCTGACCTCAGAAGAGCGCGCGATCTATAACACGCTCAAGCCTGAACGGCTGCCCGAGCACGTCGCCATCATCATGGATGGCAATGGCCGCTGGGCCGGGCACCGGTCGCTGAAGCGTTTTCTGGGGCATCAGCAGGGCGCCAAGAGCGTACAGCTGGTTACGGAGACGGCTTCGCGCATCGGCTTGCCATGGTTGACGCTATACGCCTTTTCGCTTGAGAACAATTTGCGGCGGCCGCGGGCAGAAGTGAACTTCCTGATGCGCCTGCTGAAGGCCTATCTCGAGAACAACGTGCAGCGCATGAACGACAACAACGTCCGTATTCGCTATATCGGCCGAGTGCACGAGTTGCCCCGTGAAGTGCAGGACAAGATGCGATGGGCGGAAGAAGAAACTGCTCGGAATACTGGCACCACTCTTACGCTCGCGTTGAACTATGGCGCACGATCTGAATTAGTGGATGCCTGTCGCGCGCTGGCCACGGAGATGCAAAAGAAGCATCTTTCCCCGGATCGCATCAGCGAAGAGGATATACACCGGCATCTCTACACGGCGCACATGCCGGATCCGGATCTGCTGATTCGCACCTCGGGCGAGATGCGGATTTCGAATTTTCTGTTGTGGCAGATCGCATATGCAGAGATCTTTGTGACCGAGCGGTTGTGGCCGGACTTTCGCGGCATCCATTTGCTGGAGGCCATTGCGGCATTCCAGCGTCGCGAGCGTCGCTATGGCGGGCTTAGCGATAGTGTCGGAGAGGTCGAAGAAGATTCCGATCAGATCAAGATCATTGCTAGCTGAAGTTCGATTCACGCCCAAGAATCCCCTGTAAACACGTATTCTTTTCCCGATGATCCACACGCTCGCGGTGTCGGGATATCGCTCATTGCGCGATCTTGTGCTGCCGCTTGGACAACTCAACCTGGTGACGGGAGCCAACGGCACTGGCAAGTCGAGCCTGTACCGGGCGTTGCGATTGCTGGGTGACGCGGCGCTGAATAGGGTGGTTGCATCGCTGGCGCGCGAAGGTGGATTGCCGTCGACGTTGTGGGCGGGCCCGGAGAAAATCGCACGAAGCGTTCGCCAGGGAGAATACGAAGTCGAAGGCACACCGCGGCAGAAGTCCGTCAGCCTGAAACTTGGATTTGCAGGCGATCCCTATAACTACTGCATCGATCTTGGTTACCCTCCACCGGCGCAGACGGCGTTCCGGCTCGATCCGGCGATCAAGCGCGAATGCATCTGGCATGGTGGAATTTATCGAAGAGCTTCGGTTCTGGTCGATCGCAATAATCGCCTAGTGCAGGTTGCGCCGGGCAAGACCGGCAAGCACGAAGAGCCGGTGATTCTGACCAAGGAGCTGAGTTCAACCGACAGCATGCTTGCGACGATTGCCGATCCGCAACAGGCGCCGGAGATGCTGGCGGTCCGCGAATCGATTCGGGGCTGGCGGTTCTATGAGGGCTTCAGAACCGATGCGGCGTCACCGGTTCGCATTCCGCAGGTCGGCACCTTTACGCCAGTCTTGAACAATGATGGAACGGATTTGCCTGCAGCGCTGGCGACGATCCGCATGTTTGGGGACGGTGAAGGGCTGGACCGCACGGTTGAGGATGCTTTTCCGGGCAGCCACGTTGAAGTAGATGAGCAGGCAGGGCGGTTCGAGGTGCAACTCAGGCAGCATGGGCTGTTGCGGCCGCTGTCGGCAGCAGAGTTATCAGACGGCACATTGCGTTATCTGCTTTGGACGGCTGCCCTGCTGACGCCTCGGCCGCCGGAACTGATGGTGCTGAATGAACCGGAAACCAGCTTGCATCCTGACCTGCTCCCGGCGCTGGCCAGACTGATCGTTCATGCGTCAGAGAGCACGCAACTGGTGGTGGTCTCTCATTCTCAGGCCCTGATCAAGGCCTTGGAAGAGAACCGGAAGTGCAGCCGGTTGCATCTGGAGAAGTCGTTTGGCGAGACCGTGCTGGCGGGCGCGACTCTTTTCAGCACTCCGAAGTGGGAGTGGCCCGTGCGCTAACGGCGGCAGGGTGTCTCGTTGCCCCCACCCCGGCGGTGTATTCTCAACGCTGGAATGAAACGAGTTCTCACAGCACTCATTCTGGCGCCCTTGGTGCTGGCGCTCGTGTTTCTCGGTCCCATGTGGCTGATTACGCTGGTGGTTGCCGGCGTCGCGATGCTGGCAGCCTGGGAGTTCCTGGCGCTGACTGAACATCGTGGAGCAAAACCGCCAAAGATCGCCGTCCTGGTGGCCATCGCGCTGCTGTTTGTGGGCAACTTTGAGTGGCCTGACGGGACTGTCACGCTGTTTGGCGCGCTATGCGTCGCGCTGCTTGTCTATTGCACATTTGCCTCACCCGTTGAACGCGCGCTGGCTGACGCGACGGCGTCGGTATTTGCGCTGTTTTATCTTGGGCTCACCCTGATTCCGCTGCCGATGTTGCGGGAAGCCACGAACGGCCCCTCACTTCTGGCGTTTCTGTTCCTGACGGTGTGGGCAGGCGATACAGTGGCGATGTATGCAGGGCGTATGTTCGGAAAGAGCAAGATGGCGCCGAACCTCAGCCCCAACAAAACATGGGCCGGAGCAATCGGCTCGATTGTCGGAGCGGTTGCGGTGGCCGGACTCCTGCTTGGACTGAGCTCTTACCTGGCGCAATGGAACTCAGTAAGGCTGTCGTTTGCCGATGAGGCACCGTGGTATTGGCTGATTCTTGCCGCAGTGGTGAACGTGGCCGCGCAGGTTGGCGATCTGGCGGAGTCCGCGCTGAAACGCTCAGCCGGTGTCAAGGACTCCGGCACCCTGCTTCCGGGGCACGGAGGCATTCTTGATCGCATTGACGCGCTCCTGCTCGCTGCTCCAGTGCTGTGGTACGCTCAGGTTATCCGCCTGCGATTCTAAAGGGCGAAGTATGCTCCCTTGTTATTGTTAAAATTGGACTTAGCAGAACGTTGAAACGACTCGCCATTCTCGGTTCCACCGGCTCGATCGGCCAAAGCACCCTCTCCATTGTTGAGCAGTTTCCGGATCGCTACCAGGTAGCGACGCTGGCGGCTGGGCGCAATGTCGATGAGGCATTTGCGCAGGCGGTGCGGTGGCGGCCCAAGGTGATTTCGCTCGCGTCCGAAGAGCTTGCGGCTCAGCTGAGTACTCGGCTCAAGCAGGCGGGAGTCGGCGAGATCGACGTTGTCCACGGAGCGGAAGGGACAGTGGCCTGCTCCACGCATCCTGGAGTCGATTTCGTGGTGTCGGCCATTGTGGGGGTCGCAGGACTTGAGGCGACACACGCGGCGATTCTGGCGGGCAAGCCCGTCGGACTGGCCAACAAGGAATGCATGGTGGCAGCGGGCGAAATCCTGACCGCCGCGGCACGCGAACGCAAGGTGCCGATTCTGCCCATCGACAGTGAGCACAATGCGGTGCACCAGTGCATGCGGGTTGGCGCACATGCTGAGGTGAAGACGATCTGGCTGACCGCCTCGGGCGGACCGTTCAGAAAGACACCGCTGGCCGATTTTGCCGGCATTACGCCCGAGCAGGCGTTGAAGCACCCAACGTGGGTGATGGGCCGCCGGATCACGATCGATTCGGCCACAATGCTGAACAAGGGGCTGGAGATTATTGAGGCATGCAGGCTCTTCGATGTGCCTCCGGCAAAAGTTCGAGTTACGGTGCATCCGCAGTCGACGGTGCACTCGCTGGTGGAGTATGTGGATGGGTCGATCCTGGCGCAGATCTCAGTCACAGATATGAGGTTGCCGATCCTGTATGCTCTTGCGTATCCAGAGCGTCCGGCCTCGACTTTGACCTTCGATCTGGCTGCTTTGCGACATCTCGAGTTTGAGGAGCCGGATTTTGACCGCTTTCCTTGTTTGCGTCTTGCTTACGAAGCGGCGGCGAAGGGCGGAGCCCACTGTATCGCGCTGAATGCGGCCGATGAGGTGGCTGTGGAGGCCTTCCTGGAGCGGAAGATCCCGTTTAACGGCATACCGGGTACAATTGAAAAAGTGCTTGCGTCCACGCCCGAGTCGCACCCCGCAACCATCGCAGAGGTGCTTGCATCGGACCGGGAAGCGCGTCTAATGGCTCACAGGTTAATTGGCTGAGTCGGAAACGCTTCGCCGGCATTGTGCCGCGCCAATTGTGAGGTCTGGATTCTCTCGTTTATGCATGATTTTTTCGTTTCCGCGGTAGCTTTTATCGTCCTTGTTGGCGTGATGGTGGTGGTTCACGAATTTGGCCACTTTCTCGCCGCCAAGCTCTGCGGAGTCCGCGTAGAGGCTTTTTCTGTCGGCTTTGGTCCGAGGTTGTTCGGGATCAAGTACGGAGAAACAGATTACAAGGTGTGCTTGCTGCCGCTGGGCGGCTTTGTGAAGATGACCGGCGAGACATCGGATCAGCTGCAAACGGGTAGCGCGCCGGCCGACCTTCCCAGTTACGATCCCGGCTCGTTCATGAATCATCCGCGCTGGCAGCGCATGCTGATCGGTGTGGCCGGCCCGGTATTCAATTTCATTCTGGCGTTCGTGCTAATGGTGGTCTATTTCACCTTCATCAACGAAGTTCCCGACATCCGGACGACGAAGATTGAGTGGGTGACGCCGGGGTCGGCTGCGGACCAGGCTGGTCTACAGCCCGGAGACGTGATTTCCGCATTCGACGGTGCCGCACATCCCGACTACCAGAAGTTTCACGATCTGGTGGGGGAGAACTCGAACAAAACCGTTCCGGTCAGCGTGGATCGTAATGGCGCCACGATTCAGACTTCGATCCACTTGCCCGGCACCGTTGACGCATTGCGCGACGATCTGAGCAAGGCCGGCATCTTTGTGCAGTACACGCAGAGCCCGATTCAGATTGAGCAGGTAAGTGCTGACTCGCCCGCCCAGCGCGCGGGATTGCAGTCGGGCGACAAGATTGTCTCGGTCGATGGCCATGAATTCCACACGGTGTTGCCGCTGGTGGATTACATGCAATCGGGCAAGGGCAAGCCAGTGACGCTGACGGTGGATCGCAAGGGCGCGACGCTTGCGCCGATTGTGATCCATCCATACCCGCAGGAGGGCGGCTGGCGACTTGGGTTCCTTCCATCGGGTCCGGTGGATGTGCCGGTACGCGCCGAGCCGATGAAGTTTTCGAGTGCCGTAGCCGAGTCGCGGGACTTCTGCGCGGAGAGTTCGCTGCTGATTGTCAACGTACTGAAGAAGGTGCTGACGCACCAGGTCTCGGTGAAGCAGCTTTCTGGTCCGGTAGGAATCGCCGTCGCAGCTGGGCAGGCCGTGAAGGAGCGCTACTGGCTGGCGAAGTTCGATCTGGCTGCGGGAATCAGCTTGAACCTCGGCATCCTGAATCTGTTGCCGTTTCCGATTCTGGATGGAGGGTTGATTCTGCTGCTGCTGATTGAGAGCATCATGCGGCGCGACATCAGCATGATTGTGAAGGAGCGCATCTACCAGGCTGCGTTTGTGGTGCTGATCGCTTTCTTTGCATTCGTCATGTTCAACGACTTCAGCAAGCTACAAATCTTCTCGCACCTCAAGCCGTAGAAACAGGGATCAGTGGTCAGTGATCAGTGGTCAGAACAGCAATGAAAGAACGCGTGCGATGCCAGTGATAACCCACCAGGTGCGCGTGCGTTATGCGGAGACCGACCAGATGGGCATCGTCTACTATGCCAACTACCTGGTCTGGTTTGAGCTGGGGCGCGTGGAACTGCTGCGATCGCTCGGCCTTGCCTACAGCCAATTGGAGAAGGAGCACGAGTGCATTCTGCCGGTGGTGGAGGCTTCGTGCCGGTATCGATCTCCGGCGAAATACGATGACGAGATTCTGATTGAGACGCGGCCCGCGATGCTGCGGGGTTCGGTAATCAAATTTGCCTATCGTATCCTGCGCAAAGGCACTGATGGAGCTGAGCCGACGCTGCTTGCGGAAGGCGAGACCGTGCACGTGGTGTGCGATGACCAGTTGAAGCGCAAAGCCTTGCCCGAGCATTATGCTGCCGCGCTGAAAAAGCTGATGGCCGATCATCCGGCGCATTAGAACCAGACGCTGCCGCCAGAAACTCTCTCCTCAGGTCAGAATCAAGAAACTTGTTTTTGTCCACGTCTGTTGCAATCTGCGCAAGTCGTTTCCAGATTCTCTGCGATTTCGTCGCCGCCTTCCTCCGGCGATTTCACGTAGTCGACGGTTGCTGTGAATCGCGTTAGCTGCTTCTCGCATCGGCGACATTTGTATCCATCGCGTTCGAAGACCTGCATGCGTTGTTCGTGAGCACCTTTATTTGATACAGGGAACAATGCCAGTTCTTCGGCGAGGCGCTCAGCGCGGAATTTGCGGCAGGCTTCGATTTCGTCGGGGATGAGGACGCGGTAGAGAGTGCCCTGACGATTTGGCTCGCCGAGTTTCTGGATCGCGCCGATCCGTTCGAGCGCTTGAAGCGTGTCCTGCACTTTGCCGATGGAGATGTTGTTCTCAGCAGCATTGGTGTACGAAGATTTAACGACAGCACGGCGAAGGCTGCTGCGGCTTACGCGGATCTGTGGATTGCCATCTTTCGCAATCGAATGACGGAAGAGAAACCAGTAGAATGCCGCGTCATAGGCTGTGAGGATCGGCTGCAGGTCGTCGACGATTTCGCCGATGATGTCGGGCAGTTCGAGAGCAGAGAAGCCGGCATCCCCTTTCGGCGTGGTTGCGGCCTCCGCCTCTAGCTCGGCCAAAAGCTGGCGTATCTTTTCGACGCGCGGATTCATTGCACAGAATTCTAGCCCCTCGGGCAAGACCGCGCTTTCCAATTCTGAGAGGCAGAGTTGCCTACATGCCGGGGTGCGTCAGCGAGTTGGCGCGAGGGACCAACTGCATGTAGACAGACTGAGGAAGAACCGTCTGCCAGTGATTGGTGGCGCGGGCAAACAGAACCAGGCCAAAAAAGATATACGCAAGAACGCCGCAGACGGCCAGCGGCGGGAGCACGCGACGACGCCAGCGTTCCGCGGTCGCGCTGGCGCGGCGCGGTGGGAGCGCGAATTGCAGCGCGTCCTGCGTTGAGCAAACGGCGACACACTCCATGCAAGCCGTGCACTCGACGGAGCGAATCTGGACCAACTTGTCGACGGCCAGCCCAGCCGGGCATGCCTTGGCACATTTTCCGCAATCAACGCAGGCGTCCTGATCGCGGCGGATTTTCACAGGGCTCAGCAGGGATGCCAATCCCATAAGCGCGCCGTAGGGGCAGAGATAGCGGCACCAGAAGTTCTGCACAAGCATGGAAAGAAGCATGAGCAAACCGATGACGACGGCCGCTGTGATCCCGATGTCGCGGAAGAAGTTCAGCATCTTTACGTCGGCGACGAGACCGTACGGTGTCGCCATGAAGTCTTCAAGCGCCGCGGCAGACATGGCGCCGATGACTGCTACGAAAAGTCCGAGGAGCACATATTTCAGGCTGCGCAGGCCGATGTCGAACCAGAGCGGAAGGCGCAGATTGCGCCCGAAGATGCGGCGGCCGATCTTCCAGAGGAATTCAGAAAACGTGCCGACGGGGCAGAGCCAGGAGCAGAAGGCCTTCTTCAGCAGCAGGCTCATCAGCATGAAGCCGATGAAGAGGAACATGGCGGCAGGGTGGATTTGCGGCACGCGTCCGGTGAGAAGCAAGTATTTCGTGTTCATCAACCCGGCGATGGGCAACCAGCCTTCCACACCGGCGGGCCGCGCGACAATCATACCGACGCCTCCCCGCTCAAAGTAGCGAGCCCACAGGTAAAACTGGATACCGAGCCAGCCATTCACGACCAGAAACACTCCCTGCACGATATGCCGCGTCCGCTGGGAGCGGTCGGGCGCGAAGCGGCGGACAAAGGCCTTTTTGAGTTTCGGAACCTGCAACGGTTGGGCGGGTTGAGTGGCCATGGACGTTTCTCTCGTAAGCTCAAATTAAGGGCTCGCCAAAGGAAACGCAGCGACTTATGTCACACGACCGGAGAGGCAAAGCGGGCTTGAATTACTGCGCAATTACGATGGGTGCGCGCCAGAAAGCTGCTTTTCCCGTTGACGGGTCGAGCACAGTGACCTGGCAATCATATCGGCCTGGCTTGAGACTCGCGGCGCTCACGTTGAAGTTGAGCGGCGTCACGCCGAGACGCGTCGCTGGATTGGGCGCGACGGCGATCGGCTGCGTTTTGAATGCTTCAGCGCCATTGGCGTACAGAGTCACGAATGCCATCACAGGCTGTATAGGTGCGGGTGGGACGGTAGGTGTGCCGGTCGACGGCGCGGCGGCAGGAGGTTTGTACGCCTGCAGGTAAACGTAGATGTCGCGATTCCGATTGAAGACTCGGGTTACGCTGGGCACGAGCTTTTTGCCATCCTGCACGAGAGGGTTGACGGCATCGTCTTTGGCGCGGTCTTTGGCCTTGGCTGCATCGTAGATTGCGTCTTTCAGCTCGACGCGCTGGCTGCTGAGAACGACGGAACTGATGGGAACGCGTTTGTCTTCCTTGTTGAGATTGGGAATCACGAATGTGGTCTGGTAGGTTCCGATGCGGCCGGTTTCGTCGTCGCGTGCGAGGAACTTGATCATGTATTTGCCGGGGAGGAGCGTGAAGCCGGTGTCGTATTCTATGGGGCGATGCGCGAGCTCGGCTGCGGTTGCGTCGGAGAGCTTGATGTTGACGAAGTCGCGGACGTTCGACACGGTGGTGCCGCCGATCATGTCTTTGATTTCGCCGACAAAGTCGATGAGCGTGTGCTCGGCGCCGCCACGCTTGGCTAAGGCAAGCTCGCGGCCAGGAATTTTGACGACGATGGGCACGAAGTATTCGGCGCGGTTCAGCTGGAAGTGATCGATCTCCATGGCTATGGAGAGCTCGGTCACGGGGTCCTCGAGCATCAGGGCATCTTCGAGCTGGCGCTCTTTATCGACGGCGGTGAACTTGCTGAATTCCTTGTCGGCGTAGTAGCCCTGCCGGTAATCGAGCTTGGCTTCGAGCTCCTGGTTGAGCGCAATCTTTACGCGGCGGAAGCGGCCGTTGCGCGCAGGATTCGTGGTGTAGTAGCCGATGATGTAGTAGTCCGAAATCGCATCCTGCGCCTGCAGAATTCCGCGATCGAGGTCGTTGGTGTCGAGCAATGCTTTGCCGCCGGTGTCGGCCGCCAGGGAGTAAAGCGTGTCCTGCGAATGCTGGAAACGGTCGGTGACGGCGGTGGCTGCGGCGCCGGTGTAGATGGCGGAGTTTCCCTGCGAACCCTGCGTCGCGTCGCCGAGAGGTGCCTGCGCGACAAGGCCGCGGGCATCGATGGGCCAGAAGCTGACGCCAGCCTTGATGGCCGCGTCGACGGTAGCGTGCATCTGCGCCTGATTGTCGACGCCATTGAGTCGCATGCCTCCGGCGAAATAAATCAGCGACTTCTTCTCGTTGAGTTGGCCAAGCATGTGAGCTGCGGTTTGGAGTGCGGAGAGCTGCCGGTCGGTATTGAAGATGTTGAACTCGCTGTCGTCCTGTCCGAAGGCGGCGCCGGTGTCGGCGGCGCTTGCGTCGTCTACTTCTTCGGCGGAATCCTGGCCTTCGCCGACGATCATGGTTTCAAGAATGCTGAGCAGACGATCGCGATCCTGGGTGAAGTCCTGAAGAATGTCGACGGAGCCAGTGTTGTAACGCATGATCGACACAAGATCGACAGTGGTCATTTGCGTGCGGATGAACTGCTCGGCCGCTTGCAGAGCGCGCATCTGGTCCGCCGGCATCATTGCCGACATATCGAAGTAGAGCGCCAGCAGACGGCGATTCTTGTAGCGCTGGTTTTCTATCGTCTCTGGTGCGATCTTTTCACGCGCGAGACGCTTGTAGATCTTTAAATCTTCTTCACTGCGTTTGGACACAGGCAGGGGCTTCGCAGTTTCAGCGAGATCCTGGTGCTCGCAAAACTTGATGGTTTGCGGGACGTTGTCTTCGGTCACGCTGAAATCCTTTGCCGTGAGACTGCGAACGGGATTGCCCTGCTTGTCTTTGACGACGACGGCTTCGACTACGAGCTGCACATTCACCGACATGGTGTAGTTATCCTGCGTGTTGGCAGGGCGATTCTGGCCGACCTGCTGCGCGGTGGACGAGGCGGCAAAGATGGATGCGAGAAGCAGGGCGGTGAGTTTGCGCATGGTCAGAACCTCACTCGCATGGTGGCTTGCAGGCTGCGCATCGCGTCGGCGGATTCCGGCAGGCCAAATTGCGCGCTTTCCAGTGTCGTGACCCAGCTGCTGAAGACAGGATGATTCAGTAAATTTGTCGCCTCAATACGCACGTCGAGATAGAAGCGCTTGCTGGGGCGAAATGTGCGCTGCATACCTCCATTGAGGCTGAACTGGTTTGGCCCGGTGATGGAGTTTCTGCCTGCGGTTCCCCACGTGCCTGGCGCGGGTGTCGTGTAGGCGGCTGCATTGACGTGTGCGCCGTTCTGCCCGCCATTTATGGGTGCGCCGGTGAGGCTTGGCCGCAGCGGGCCGAGCCAGCCCGTGCCAGGCACGGCAGCGGGAAAGAGCGGCGTCTCAGGCAGGCCTGTGCCGACATTCAATTGCATCAGCAATGTCCACTCTTTCAGCGCTCGACCGCGCCAACCACCCAGCAGCGTTCCACCTTCGAGTCCCTGGCCGGTTGTGTATTGCGCTTGCAGATTGAGCAAATGGCGCTGGTCGAAGGAGGAGAGAGATCGTTCCGCGGTCAAATCGAGCCAGTCCTGAGCGATCTGCGCATTTGCCGACGATGACGTGGAAGAGTCTGCCGAGAAATCAGTTTGCGAAGCGCTGGATTGATGTCCCTGGCCGCCGAGCATGGCGTCGTCATCAATCGATTTCGAGTAGGTGTAGAGAAGCGATGCAGCAAAGCCGCCGCGCAGCCTGCGCCGCAACTGAAGCTGGCCGGACTGGCGCGTTGAGTTTCCGCCGGAAGTCTCGTACACGAATCCAACGGAGCAATCAGAACAAGGATTGGCCGCACCGAGGGGATAGCTGTTCGGCAGGAATTGCTGCACGCCGTGCGTTCCCTTTACGCCGAGATAGGTCGCCGTCATTTGCAGAGCCCAAGGCAAGTCGCGCTGAATGGATGCCTGCCATGTCTGCGCGTAACCCACGCGGAAGTTCGGATCAATGCCAAAGACCTGGGGCGTGGTGATGCCGCATTGTGTGAAGCCGTTGGCGAGCGTAAGCGGGCATTCCGTGCTGTTCTGCTGCTTGCCGCTTTTCGAAAGCGGCGCCTGTTGAGCAAGCTGAAGTGCGGGTGTGAGGTAGACCGACGTGTCGTGATAGATACCGTAGCCGCCACGGATCACGATCGTTGAGGCAGGGATGGGTCGCCAGGAAAACCCGACACGCGGCTCGAATCCGCGGTAGTCAGGTCGCACGAGCGAACTCGGGTAGGTCTGGCCGGTTACAGGCCCCACAGGATCGGAAGAAAGCACGGGGGCTGCCTGTGTGAAACCGGGAGTCACGTCGAGATTCACGAGACGATCTTGCGTTTCGGTCATCGGCGCTCCGTACTCCCAGCGTGCGCCGAAGTTGATGGTGAGGATCGGCAATACGCGCCAATCGTCGGTGGCGTATGCGTCGTAGACGGTTTGCCGGAAGTATTTATCTGCGTTGCCAAAAGCAATCGAGGTCGTATCGGGGATGCCGATAAGGAAGTCGGCAAAATCAGATCCGGTTGCGAGTCCGGTAAATGTGAAGCTGCCGCGCGGGTCCTGCTGGAACTGATCGTTGAACTGCTGCTTGCGGAGATCGCCGCCAGCCGTGATGTTGTGATGGCCGTGATAGAAACCGACCGAGGCCGAAAAGCCATCAGTGCGATTCCGATTGAACGCGCTTTGCGCGTCGGAGAGCGCCGCGATTCCACTCGAGAAGTTCAGCGCCGGAGGGCCCCAGTTGGCGGGAGTCTGATCATTGCCCTCGATGCCAGCTTCTCCGGATATGTTGGTCTTGTTCTGAAATTCGGGGATCACCTGCGTACGAAAACTGCTGAAGTGATATCCGGCATATAGAAAGAGGTGCTGATTCAAGCGGTGCGACCAGTTAATGTTTGCGTTGAACCCTAGCGTGTTTGTGGTGTCGACGAAGCTGAATAGATTGACGACGTCGGCGCGGATGCTCTGGAAGTTGAAGTTGCCATAGAGCTGATCGCGCTTGCCTAATGTTTTATCCAGGCGCGATTGCAGACTGTCCTGATGACTGCCGTTCAGCACGGGAATCTGAAAATTGTAGGACGGGTTTCCGTTGATGTTGGGCAATGGATAAAGCTGCAGCAGGTATGCTGCCTGAGAGCTTATTGGATACGTCGCACCGTCGACGATTCCAGCTCTCTCCTCCAACGTCGGGACCAGCGCCGAGTTAGTCTGTGCAGTGTTATTGCGCGTCCACTGATAGCCAACAAAGAAGTTTGGCCCGCGCGGAAGCAGGTGCGGTATTTTGAGCGGCCCGCCCAGCGTGAAGCCAAGAGTGATGCGATTGTAAGAAGGCTTTGGAGTTTCAAATCCGGTGAGCGAGTACGGCCGCGCGTTCAGTAGTGCGTTGTCGAAAATGAGTCCGAAGCCGCCGTTGTAGAGGCTCTTGGTATTGAAGCGGCGATTGCCGAAGGCCTGATTCAACGAGAACTGCGAAGTAGCGGCGTTGTTGACGCTGCCGTTGACAAGGAAGCCATCCGAGCTTTGCTGATTCGCATCGTCGGGCGGTTTCGGCATTTCCGGCGATGCCGCTCCTGCTTCAGGCTTCTTTTCAGCTGTGGCTTGCAGAGCGGTCTTCGGTGCTATCGGCTGCGGCGGAGGTGCTGTTGCCAGCGCCTTCAGTTGATCGGCGGGAAGCAGTTTCAGCTCATATTTTGCGCCGGCCATTTTCGGCGCGATCGTGACATCGACATCGATCGTCTCGAAGCAGAGCATTTTCACTTCGATTTTCCATTGTCCGTCAGGAAGGTCGTCGAAGTGGAAGACGCCACCTTCGTCGGATGTGATGTTGAAAGTCTTCGAGCCCTGGGTTGCGGTGATGGTTGCGCCGGGAACGGGCAGGCCGCCGAATTTGATTTGCCCGAAGTATTCGGAAGCACGGGCAGATAGCGCCGCGCACAGGCAAAGCAGCCCGGCGAACAAACACCTCACGAACCAGCGCCACACGGTCATGCGCTCTCTCTGGCTGGAAATCAATTCGGGGAAAATTATCGAATATTGAATTCGACGGCCGCCTGATGATTTAGACACTACAGGTCCGCCGATTTTCCCGGTCAGTTCTCTGACGGTGTGTCGATATGGTCGATAACGATCACATCCACCGTACCCTTCTGCGATTCCAGTTTCAACCCGAGCTGTTCCTGGAGTGCGGTAAACAGCGATGGTCCCCCCTGGTCTGCCGCCGTGTCTCCTCTCGTCGGTGTACCTTCACCTCCGTGGCTGCCGGCCGGCATCATTCCTGGGTCCGGCGCCCATTGAAGGGTGAAATCGTATCTTCCGGTAAGCCCTGTCTTATCCAGAACTGTTCTGCCCACATTGGGAGAGAGGGAATGTGCCAGAAAGTCCATTCCTCCGCCTTGCGCGTCGATGCGCCCTGGCCCCATCGTGATCATTCCCCGTCTCCCGAGCGGATCCCTTCCGGGAGCACCCGGTCCTGGGTTCGGAAACTCGTGCGGCCCGGCATTGCCAGGCTTTGACTCGGTCAGCTTCGGGCCGCCCTTCGCGATCACCAGCGCATACGTCGGAAGCTCCCGTTGCTCCACGTGGTATTTCAAATTAAACCGCTCCACCAGAACTGGAAGAAGCATTTGGCGCCGCTGCTCTGCCTTGAGCTTTTCCAATTTCGGAGCATCCTCCGGCGCAACCTTGGCTTCGATGTCCCACCGGTTCGATTTCATCCATCCGGGTGCACCGATGATCCGATCGTCCTCGACACCGAACGCCTGCTGAATTACCAGTTGCAGCGGTACGCCTTTCATGGATGTTCCATCGGGCGTCACCATCATCATGCGTCGGCCGTCATTCGAGGGACTTGGCTTGACCGTAGCAACCTCATATTTCGGAAGGTCTAGTGCCGATGCGGACGATTGCGATCCGGACGCAGTGGGCGACGGAGCTTCTTGTCCGTGAATAACGCCAAAGCCCACCGGCACCAAAACAACCAGCCCCGCAGCGGCGGCCAACGCCAACTTGCGCGCAAGGCCGAGAGCCACTCCAGGCCGCTTCGTCATGATGCGCAGGATGCGGTCTTTCAAATCTGCACCTGACACGCCGGCAACACACGGAGTCGGCGGCTCCAGACAAAATGCGCACACCTTCAGAATGCTGTCCGCGTAGACTTCCGGTTTTGCATTACGCTCAATCACGCTCTCATCGCATGCGCGCTCGCGCTCTTCGTTCAGCCTCGCCGTCATCCATCGCACCAGGGGATGGAACCAGAAAAGCGCCTCCACCGCTGCATGAATCGCGGTGGTCAGATTGTCGCGGCGCCGTACATGTTCCACCTCATGCACCATGATTGCGTCGATCTGCGCGTCATCCAGCCGGTTCGACAGACCAATCGGCCACAGCAAGACAGGACGAATCATGCCGAATACTCCCGGCTCGATCTCGCGGGAAGAAAACGCCAGGGCAATCGGTCTTCCGATATTCGTTCTGCGCTCCGCGCGTCGCAGCGCATCGAACTCACGTCCTTCCGAAATCGCTTCTGCCTCTCGCGCCAATGCCGCGGTCCTGCGCCACGCCAAGATCCACCGGGCCAGCACCACAAAACAGCCGCACACCCAGATCCCCACAATCAATGCACAGGCAATTGAAGATAGATCCGCGTGCATTGAATACGCTGCCACTCTGCCGCTACCCGTTGCCGGAAGATGCCGGAATGGCACACTGAACTCTTCGATGACCGAGTACACCGCAGGCGCTCCCGGTTTGGTGAATACCGGCTTTGCCCAATGCTCGCCGATGCGCGTCAGAAGACTGAAAGGCACCAGAAACTTGATCGAAGCAATCATCCAGATCGCGTAACGAATACGCGCCTCATTGTCTCGGAGCAACAATAGTCAGCAGCCATGCGAGCAGCGCCATGGCCGTCGATTGCCACAGATGATTCACCAGGACGGCCGTCCAGCCGGGCGCGAAGATATCCGGTAGGTGTCATGATTCCCGCTCCTTGTTGAGATTGCGCAACAGCCGCTCTGCTTCTTTCACGTCCTCCAGCGACAGCTTGCCCGATTCAATCAGGTGGGTCATTACAGGTTGCCCGCGCCCGCCGAAGAGAGCCAGAAGGTCGTCCATTAGACGTCGCTGCGCCGCATCCCGTGAGATCGCCGGCGAAAAGATATGAAAATTGCCGACCTTCTTCAGGCGGTGGACAATGCCTTTGGCCTCCATCCGGTATATCGTCGTCTGGATCGTCGTGTACGCAGGCCGCTTCTTCAGCGGAAACGATTCCTGAATGTCGCGGATGGAGCACTCGCTTTTGCGCCCAGAGTGTCTCCATGATTTTGAATTCGAGCTTCGATAATTTCGGCTGTGGCACTTGATCTCCTACAGATGTAGTAAGAGGTACCACAGCCGTTTGTTTCGGGTCAACCGAATTGTGACGAAACCCAGCCCTCGGGACGGAGTGCGTGAGCCGCTAGTTCGCTGTGGGCTTCTGTACGTTATCGATGGCGATGACGTCGACGGAAGTCTTCTCTGCCGAAAGCTTTAGCCCAAGCTCTTGTTGCAGTGCGTCATAGAGGCTGGGAGCGGCAGCTGTGGAGGTGTCGGTTGAGCCGTTGTTGCTGCCTTGCGCGGGCATGGGCGGAGGGTGCCCGCCAAACTGTGAATCATCTGGCGTAAACGTGCACTGATAGTCGTAGCGGCCCGTGATCCCGGTTTTGTCGACAACCGGCCGGTCGAGCACAAGGATCTGAAGGAAGCCTGTGAAATCATTGATGGTTGCGTTGACCATGTTCAACGTGATGCCGCCGGTGCCGGGTCGAATTCCGATGCCGGGAAGATTCCCTTGAATCTGCGTCGGTTTCAGTTTGTTTCCATCTTTGCCAACGGTGAGCACATACGCCGACATTTCGCGCTTATCGTGGTGGAACTTGAGACCGAAGCGGTCGGCGAGGAGTTTGCGGATCATGATCCTGATCTGCTCCGGGTTCGGAACACCTTCCTGCTCGGGCACGGCCTCGATGTCATACCGGTCCTTGTCGAGCCAATCGGGTGCGTTCACGATCTGCTTGGCTTGCACCTCGTAGGCGAAGGAGATCAAGTCGCCGAGCGAAGAAGCGCGCGTCATGAATTTGCGGCCGCGAATCACCAGTCCCTGCATGCTGGTTGCACCGCTGTTATTGGGCTTGATGGTGGCGACTTCAAAACTGGGATCGGCATCGGCGGCCATGGGCTTGGGAGGCGGCTGCGGTTTTGGGATTTCCCAGGCAGTTTCTGGGGTGGCACGTGTAAGGACAAGGGGAAGCGGGTTGCCGCCCTGGCTGGAACTTCCGTCGATGGTTTTTCCATCGGCGCTTAGCTTTCCTTCATAGGTGAGGCCGAAGATTTTGAGAACTAGCTTTACGTCCTGCCCCGTCAGGGTGACGGAATCCAGATTGATTGGCTGGCCGCCCTGATCGAGGCTGTAGAAGACGCCCTTGTAAACGCCTTTGTCGTCCTTGGTGATTTTGACGACGGTGCGCAGATCCTGACCGGCGTGTAGCGTGCCCTGCCACGTATCGGCGATATCGTGCGGTGACGCGGGCGCGGCCTGAGCGGCGGGGGGAGTTGCCTGGGCTGCGTGAACCGTGTTCAAGTTGCCCGCGCACGTTGCGAGAGTAAGAACGATAGCGGCGAAAGAACAGGAGGCAAACAGAAGCTGACCGCGAAGGCGAGACGAAGCATGAATCATCATGGGAGGCAAATTTCCTTTTTCGAGCCGGATCGCGAATCACCCTGCGGGATCCGGCGAATTTTCGGGGACGTGCTGAGGATACACGCGGCAAGAGTGCTTATCGCAAATAAATGCGGACTGTTCGTTTTCGCACAGTGAGGAGGCTGATTGCGATTTGCCGGTTTTGCGCTGGGCTACAGTGATTCAGCGAAGAACGACAGCAATGATGAATCCGTCGTAGCCCTTGCCCGCAACAGTCTGAAGGGCAGTCGCTCGCAGACGCGGCTCCGCCGACACCATCTCAGTAAAACTGCGAACGCCTCGAATATTTGGATCTGAATTTTCGGGGTCAATCACTTTGCCATCGCGGACCACGTTGTCGGCAACGATGAGCGTGCCAGGCCGCGAAAGTTTCAGCGACAATTGCAGATAGTCGGGGTATGAAGCTTTGTCGGCGTCGATGAAGATGAAGTCGAATGGGGCCACCTGTTTCTGCACCAGTGTTGCAAGGGATTCAGCAGCCGGGCCAATGCGGAGGTCGACGCGACTTGCAAATCCGGCGGCTTCGAGATTCTGTTTTGCGATCTGAGCATGGTGGGGTTCTAGTTCAAGGGTGACGACGACGCCATCTTCGGGGAGTGCGCGGGCAAGCCATAGCGTGCTGTAGCCGCCGAGGGTACCGATTTCAAGAATGCGTTTGGAACTGGTGGCGCGGACGAGGATTTCGAGGAACTTGCCCTGGAGGGGTGTGACATCGATAGGCGGAAGGGCGGCGTCACGATTAGCGACCAGCGCCGCATCGAAGTCGTCGCCTGCGGGGATCAGCGCGTCGGTAAAGTATTTGTCGACCTGGTTCCAAATATTCTTGGCTTTTTGGGGCAAGGCTCAGCCTCCAGGGATTGAGTGGCTCCACTTTGAATTTGTGAATGTGCAGAGTCTTACTTATCGCGTGCTACAACGAAATCGGGAACCCAGAGCAGTGCGCGCTTGAAATCAGAGTCGGGCAGGGAAGCAAGGGCCTGGCGCGACTGCGCTGCGTAGCGATCCGCGGCGGCCATCGCGTATTCGACGGAACCGTTGCGGTGAAGGATTTCACGAATCTGCTCGCGGCTTACATACTCAAAGCTGCGATCGTCGAGGACGCGCTGAATTGTTTGACGCTCACGCGCCGTGCCATGATCGAAGGCGTGAATGACGGCGAGGGTGGTTTTGCCTTCGCGCAGATCGCTGGCGACGGGCTTGCCGAGTACTTCTTCAGTCGCTGTGAGGTCCAGCACATCGTCGACAATCTGGAACGAAAGACCGACCGCACGTCCGTATGCTGCGAGCTTTTCTTCCTGTCGCTTCGGTTGCGCCGGCCAGCACTGCGCCAAGGCGCATTGAGGTTGAAAACAGGCAGGCGGTCTTGCGGAAGATGAGGTCGTAGTATTCGGCTTCAGAGACGGCTTTGCCGAGTTTTTGGATTTGAAGCAACTCGCCTTCAACCATCTGCTGAGTCAGCGAAATAAGCAGATCGAGGACGCGGAGGTTTTTCTCTTCGAGCGCAACCTTGAAGGCCTGCATGTATAGCCAGTCGCCGGCGAGCACGCATTTTTCGTTGCCCCAGGTTGTGTTGGGAGAGGGGCGTCCGCGACGGGTCGACGCGCCGTCGATGATGTCGTCGTGAACGAGAGTTGCGGTATGCACCATCTCCACGACGGCGCCGAGGCGGATCGCGGCTGGGCCGGTGTAGTCAAGCAGATGCGCGGCCAGCAACAGCAGCGAAGGTCGAATGCGTTTGCCGCCCCCTTCGCGCAGGTATTCGGCGATTTCGGTGATGGTGCTGACGCTGGAGGCGGCGTCGCGCCCCAGCTCCTGCTCGATCGCTACGAGGTCCTCTCGCAGCAGTTCGAAAACCTCTTTCGCCGTCGCTATTGCCAGGGTGCTCAATGGTCTCCGAGTCTCGCCTCAGTTCGTGCGGTAGTTCGTGAAAGTGAGTTCTACGCCGAGGTCTTTGCCCCGCAGTGCAGCGATAATGGCCTGAAGATCGTCCCGGTCTTTGCCCGATATTCTCACAGTATCGCCTTGAATGCTCGCCTGCACCTTCTTTTTTGAATCCTTGACGATACGCACAATTTCCTTAGCTTTTTCAGTTGGTATTCCCTGCTGCAGGGTGATCTTTTGACGCACGCTCTGGCCCATGGCAGGTTCAATCTTGCCGTGAGTAAGATTCTTGAGCGACACACCGCGTTTCACAAGTTTCTGGCCGAGAATCTCCTTGATGGCCTCGAGTTTGTACTCGTTCGAGGATGCCATCTGAATGGTGTCGCTACCTTCGAGATTGATTTCTGAATGCGAGTCTTTGAGATCGAAGCGCTGGCGAATCTCTTTCATCGCCTGGTCGATGGCATTGCGCACTTCCTGGATGTCGACTTTGCTGACGATGTCGAATGAATTTTCCTGGGCCATAATTCCCGTTCCTTCAAATACCTGAGTTGGTGCCTCTGCCCGCTCTCAATTGGCGGTGCAACTCTATCAGTTTCCCACGTCAGACCGTCAGGTTGAACAAACGAGTGAAGTTTTTGGTCGTGGCGGCCGCGATTTCGTCCGGTGAGATCTGGTGAAGCTCCGCCAGAGTCTGCGCGGTTTGAGTCATGAATGCAGGCTCATTACGTTTGCCGCGAAGCGCCGCCGGAGCCAGCCAGGGAGCGTCAGTCTCCACCAGCACGTCGTCAATCGGAACGCGCGCTGCGACATCGCGAAGAGGTTGAGCTTTCGGATAGGTCAGATTTCCAGCGAACGAGATCAGAAAGCCGAGATCGAGCGAGCGCTTCGCCTGCTCCCAACCCCCACCGAAACAGTGCATTACACCGCCGAGGCCGGTCGAAGCCCAGTGTTCATCGAGGACTTCAAAAAGATCGTCCCAGGCGTCGGTTTCTCCATCCTTCGGCCGGCAATGGATGAGGATGGGACGTTTGCGCGCGGCGGCGATCTTTAGTTGGCAGATAAGCCCTTCCCGTTGAACGGGATGAGCGGCACCTTCGTGGTAGTAGTCGAGGCCGATTTCACCGCAGGCAATGACCTCGGGATGGGCAAGCAGGCCGTCTAGCTTGGCCTGGGCGGCTTCATCCGCTTCGGCAGCATTGTGCGGATAGATTCCCGCGCTCGCGTAGAGACGGGGCATGCCGGCCTTGCCATTAAACTCGCGACAGAGATCGAGAGCCTGATGCATTTCGGAAGGTCCCTCGCCGATCCCGATCGACAATACTGCTCCAACGCCCGCTTCTGCAGCACGCCGCAGCACCTCTTCGCGGTCGTCGGCGTAGCGAGGGCTGTCGAGGTGTGCGTGGGAATCGATCAGCACAGCGGGGCCTCCGAGGAGCTTCAGGATGTCTGTTCAACACACCCCGACTCCAATGTTTGTAAATTACGAATCTACTTTAGCCGCGCGCCGAGCGGTACGTCTTCCAGGAAGCCTGCGAGCACGGGTGCACCATCGGTGGGCAACGAGGCGGCCAGCAGCATGCCATTCGACTCCAAACCACGCATCTTGCGCGGCGCAAGATTGGCGACGATCACGATCTTGCGGCCGATCAGCTTTCCCGGCTCGTAGTATTGCGCGATGCCCGCGAGGATCTGGCGTTTTTCATAGCCAAGGTCCACTTCCAGCCGCAGCAGTTTATCTGCCTTGGGGATTCTCTCCGCCACTAACACTTGCGCGACCCGCAGCTCCACTTTCGCAAAGTCGTCAATCGTGATGAGCGCCGGAAGCGTCGGCGCTGTCGGAGGGTCCTGTGGGTGTTCCTTTGAATCCAGTGGCTTGTTCTCGGGGACCTGCGCGGGAGTCGAAGCAAGACGGCTGCTCGCAAGTTCGGCCGGTACTGCATGCACATGCGCGGTGGCAACCGGTTTGTCCGAGCCGCCGGGAGCGGTGGTGGCCGGCGTCGTTGCCGTGCCTGCTGGACCGTCTTCTGTGCTCGCCGGTGATTGGACAGAGGAGGCGGCAGGAGCGGCGTTCACCGCGCTCGCAGGCGATTGCGGACCAGGGTGAGGATTCACTCCGAGGGCGGACGTTGGAGCTTCAGGAGCAGCTTTCGGAGCATTCTCCTGATCGCCGGCGGCCTCTACTGCGTTTTTGTTGTTCTCGTCTTCCAGATTCTGCATACGGGTCACTGCGTCCTTTTCAGCGCGGGGAAAGAGCGGCGCGGGCTCGCCGAAGTGGGTACCGGCCTTCAATCCACCCCACGCCAGGTTGGTGAGAAACGACTGTTTCGCAGCGTCTGCAATTTCGCCTTGACCAAGCTGCTGCCACACCTTGGATGCCGCGTCGGGCAGGATGGGATAGACGAGCGCAGTAATTACGCGGATCGCCTCCGCCGCCGTTGCGAGCACTCGGGCCTGCAGCGCGGCATGATCGGCCTCGGAGCGGTCGGCTGGCTTCTTCCACGGCGCATTGGCGGTGAGATAGCCATCGGTCTCTGCGACCAGGTTCCAGATGGACTTCAGCGCCTCAGAAAAATTCAGGTCATCGAATGCAGGTGCAAACTCGGCCAGTGTACGCACTGTGCTTTCGTGCAGAGCAGTTTCATTCGCGGTCTCAGGACCGACTTCGGGCACTACTCCGCTGAAGTACTTATGCACCATATTGACGACGCGGCTGACAAGGTTGCCATAGCCATTGGCGAGGTCTCCGTTATAGCGCTGGACCAGTGCATCGAACGAAAAGTTGCCGTCCTGGCCGAAGGGAATTTCGCGGAGCAGGAAATAGCGCAGAGCATCTGCGCCCAGCACTTCGCGCACGGTGTCGGCACGTACGATGTTCCCGCGCGATTTGGACATCTTGCCCTGATCGAAGAGCAGCCAGCCATTGGCCTTTACTGAACGAGGAACGGGAATGCCCGCGGCCATCAAAAATGCGGGCCAGTAAACACAGTGGAAGCGGCTGATCTCCTTGCCGATCAGATGAATGTCGGCCGGCCAGAACTTTGCGAATCTCGCCTGGTCTGCTGGATCGTCTGAGCCGTAGCCGAGTGCCGTGATGTAGTTTGCAAGTGCGTCGAGCCAGACGTAGACGACGTGCTGTTCATCGCCGGGAACTGGAATGCCCCAGCTGAAACTGCTGCGGCTGATGGAGAGATCTTTGAGTCCGCTGCGCACGAAAGAGATGACCTCGCGTCGCGTGGACTCCGGCTGCATGAATCCGGGATTCTCTTCGTAAAACTCAAGCAGTTTGCGCTCGAATGCGGAGAGCTTGAAGAAGTAGTTTTCTTCGCTCACGGTTTCGGTAATGCGCCCGCAATCGGGGCACGGCGCTCCGGCAGGAACGTCGACCCACGCCTCATCGGAGACGCAATACTGGCCGGTATAAGAGCCTTTGTAGATGAATCCGCGATCGCGCAG
The DNA here is from genome assembly GCA_963738035.1 of uncultured Acidobacteriaceae bacterium. Taxonomy (GTDB): domain Bacteria; phylum Acidobacteriota; class Terriglobia; order Terriglobales; family Acidobacteriaceae; genus Telmatobacter. The sequence continues at coordinate 649,391 of CAVTVB010000008.1, read as the reverse complement.
CGTGGCGAAGAGCTTTTGCACTCCACGCTTATGCCGGGGCTCGGTGGTGCGGATGAAGTCGTCGTAGGTGAGGCCGAGGCGATCCCACTGGGCTCGGAATTCGGCGGCAATCTTATCGGCAAAGGCCTGCGGCGTGCAGCCAGCCAGTTTGGCCGAGCGCTCGATCTTTTGCCCATGCTCGTCGGTTCCGGTGAGGAACCAGGTATCGATCCCCATTGCCCGTTTGCGGCGTGCGATTGCATCGCACACGATGGTCGAGTAGGCGTGCCCCAGGTGCGGCCGCGCATTCACGTAGTAGATGGGCGTGGTGAGGTAGAAGCGCGATGAACTGGGATCGGATGCCATGAATTTTGTGGGCTTTTTCTGGCCGGAGCTTCAATTACACGCCAGAAGCAGCATCCTCTTCATCTTACGGCATGCCGACTGCCCATCTTTTCACTTTGCGGGTTCCACCTCGAGCGGATCACCGGTGCGATGGTCCGTGATCTGAAATCGAAGGAAATCGTGAATGGCAGCGAGCGCCAACGGATTATTGGAAGCGATCGCCACACGAGCTCCGGCGTCGAGTGACTCGTATCGAAAGTGGATTTGATCCTTCAGCAGTTTCATGGATGTGACGCCGGGAGGCACCTCGTCGTGCACGAACACGGGAGTGGAATAGTCGCCAGCTGCAAACGCCACTGCGATGTGCTCAAGATGCATCCGAATGGCCTGAATATCGGCTGAGTCCTTAGGGTCGTTGGCTGCGACCTGGATTGATCCGCCCGTCTCAGACAGAAGGAAATGGTGGGTGGTTTTGTCGTGCGGGAAGCCCATCGCCTGATCGCCATGGTTCTCGACCATCGCGTGATGGTCGTGGGGATCCGCATGAGTAGCGTGCATCGGGCATGGCTGGTCTGGAGACACCGGTGCCTGGGACCACAATCGAGGAGCCGCCGCAGCCAAAAAAATCGAAATGAGAACGTGTATCGATTTCTTCATCTTTATTTCTTCCTCCGCAGTGGTTCTCGAATTGCGGTTGACGTCACGGGTGCACCATTCAGCGAATGCAGGAGGAACGCCTTCTCTCCGGATTGACTCCGGGCGACCCGCGAACGCCAATCGCTCACCATCGATTCCATGCACTTCTGTGTCTGCTGCAGTTCGGAGATGCGCTGTTGAAGCGCGTCGAGTTTCTCTTTGAGCATTCCGAGCACGCGTCTGCATGGGGCCCCGCCGTGGTCCCGGATGCGAAGGATCTCGGCAAGTTCTGGCAGCGTGAATCCCAGTTGCAGAGCATGACGCACAGTCTTAACGCGCTCGAGGCTCTCCGGCGGATACAGGCGATACCCTGACGAGTTTCGTGGCGCCCTGGGAAGGACGCCGAGCCTTTCGTAGTGACGCAACGCATCGGTGCTGATGCCGACAGCCCGCGCCAACTCCCCCGAACGGAACGCCCTCGGCTTCTCGGTCATGGGAGAAGTATGAACCCTGGAGCCGGTTCCAGGGTCAAGCGATTGCTTGCGTCCGCCTCTAAATTCGCATGCAATTCAGCCGTGTTGCGGTCGCATGCACGTGTCTTTTGTCGCGTTACTGACGTTCTTGAAGCGAGCCTTTGAAACGACAACGTCTGTTAGAATCAGCGTTGATAATCAAGGATTTCCGAGGCACTTACCCGTGTACCAGGAACTGAAGAACCGGCTTGAATCGCATCTACGCGATGTGCTGAAAGCCAAGTACGACCTTACGGTCGAAAACATTCCGCTGGAGACTCCGCCGGATCTGAAGTTCGGTGAACTGGCCACTCCGATTGCGTTTGAGCTTGCCCGCAAACTGCGCAAGGCGCCCAAGGTCATTGCACAGGAAATTGTTGAAGCTCTGGGCACGCCCCGTGGATTCGCTTCGTTTGAAATCGCCGGAGCCGGTTACATCAATGCGTATCTCGATCGCGTGGTGGCCGTCCGCATGATGACGAGCGGTGAAGACTCGGAGCCGGCCAAGTCCGCTATACACGCGCTTGTCGAGCACACCAGTATCAATCCCAATAAGGCTGCGCACATTGGACACCTGCGCAATGCGATTCTCGGCGACACTTTCGTGAAGCTGCTGCGGGCCGCGGGCCAGCAGGTCGCGGTGCAGAACTATATCGACAACACGGGCGTGCAGGTTGCCGACGTGGTGGTTGGCTTCCTGCACCTCGAAAAGAAGTCATTGGCTGAAGTTCGCGCACTCATTGAAGATCTCGAATTGCACTTTCAGCGAGTCGACTTCTACTGCTGGGATCTCTACGCGCGCACTTCGCAGTGGTACACGAGCGGCACCGACGCCGAGAACGAAAAACGCAAGAAACTTCGCTATGCGACGCTGCATGAGATTGAGCAGGGCGGCAATGAGACGGCTGCGGTTGCCGATCTGATATCGACTTCGGTGCTGCGGCGGCATCTGGAGACGATGCTGCGATTGGGAATCGAGTACGATTTTCTGCCGCGCGAGAGTGAAATTCTGCACCTGAATTTCTGGGCACTGGCTTTCGAGCAGTTGAAGCAGAAGGGCGTGCTGTACTTCGAAAACGAGGGCAAGAACAAGGGCTGCTGGGTTATGTCTCGAACCGGCGCTGCTACGAACGGACAGGGCGAAGCCGGCGCGAAGGAAGTGGACGAAGACGCGAAGGTGATTGTCCGCTCGAATGGGACTGTTACGTACGTGGGCAAGGATATTGCCTATCACCTCTGGAAGTTCGGTGTTCTCGGCCGCGATTTTGGATACCGCAAGTTTTTCAGCTATCCGGACCACGAGTGCTGGATTTCAACGGAGAATGGCGAGGAGCCTCATCCGCACTTTGGCGGGGCACAGGCCATTTACAACGTGATTGATTCGCGGCAGTCCGATCCGCAGGCCAATGTGATCCAGGCACTGCGGGGAATGGGCTACACGAAACAGGCAGACCACTACACGCACTTCGGCTATGAAATGGTTGCGCTCACTCCTCGATGCGCTGCAGAACTCGGCTATGAAGTGGCGGAAGAAGACAGCGCGCGTCCCTATATCGAGGTCAGCGGCCGCAAGGGATTCGGCGTAAAGGCCGATGATCTGATTGACAAGCTCATCGCCGCGACGCGTTTCGAAGTCGATACGCGCCAGACATCGCGCGACGAACAGGAACGCCAGGTGATCGCCGAGCAAATTGCGATTGGCGCTCTGCGCTACTTCATGTTGAAGTACACGCGCAATTCGGTGATCGCTTTCGACTTCAAAGACGCACTCAGCTTTGAGGGCGAGACCGGCCCCTACATTCAATATGCCGTGGTTCGCGCGCGCAACATTTTCCGGAAAGGATCGATCACGCCCGAGGCTGTATTGCGCGAATTCGCGGGCTCCGATCCGGGTGCGTTTTTGATGGGCGAAGCGGGCGAGGACATCTGGTCACTCTGGCTGCGAGCAGGACGCCGTTCGTCGGTGCTCGATCAATGCATTGCCACTTCAGAGCCTGCTTACCTCGCCAAGCACGCCTTCCAACTGGCGCAGGAATTCAATAACTTCTACCATAAACACCACGTCCTCACGGAGTTAGATCCAGAGCGCAGAATGTTCCTGCTGGCTACGGCCGCAATAACGATGCGGGAACTCATCACTGTCCTGGAATGGCTCGGCATCGAGAGCCCCGAAGCGATGTAGCACCCCGGTAATGCTTGTGTAGCCTGCGTCACAAGCAGGTCTTCGGGCAGCGGGAGTATATTCCTCGACGGTCAGAGATAAAAGGACAGGCAATGGATAACACCGTTCTGCAAACACACATGCTCCTTCCTATCGAAGAGATTGCCAGGAAACTCTCGCTTTTACCGGCCGAATACGAGCGGATTGGCGCCTATGGGGCGAAGCTCAACCTGAATCTGCTGGACAATCCGGCGTTCCCGGTTCGCGGCAAGCTGATCGTTGTTACCGCTACCACGCCGACTACCTCGGGCGAGGGCAAGACCGTGGTCTCCATCGGTCTTGCGCAGGGGCTGGAGCGTATCGGTTGCAAGTCGATCCTCACTTCGCGTGAGCCATCGCTTGGGCCGGTATTCGGGATGAAGGGCGGCGCGGCGGGCGGCGGTCTGTCGCAGGTGGAACCGAGCCAGAAGATCAACCTGCATTTCCATGGCGACTTTCATGCCATTACGGCTGCCCACAATCTGCTGGCGGCGATGATTGATTCGCATCTCTTTTTCGGCAACGCGCTCGATCTCGATCCTGCGCAGATTACGTGGCCGCGCACGATGGACATGAACGATCGCGCCCTGCGCCACGTGACGGTGAGCGTGGGCGCTGAAGGGCGACGGTGCGAATCGCCAAACGGGTTTCGTCATTACCGCCGCATCGGAAATCATGGCCATCATGGCGCTGGCATCGAGCCGCGCCGATCTGCGCCATCGCATCGATTCCATTGTTGTCGGGCCATCGCGTTCGGGGCAGCCGGTTACGGCTGGTGATCTGGGAGCAACGGGCGCCATGCTGGCGCTGCTCGACGATGCCATCAAGCCCAATCTTGTGCAGACTACGCGAGGGCACGCCGGCGCTGGTGCACACGGGGCCCTTCGGCAACATCGCGCATGGAACGTCCAGCATCCTCGCGCACAAGATGGGTGTGCGGCTGGCCGATTATGTAGTAAACGAGTGCGGATTCGCGGCCGATCTCGGCGCGGAAAAGTATTTCGACATCGTGATGCGTCTGTCGGGCATTCAGCCGGCGGCCGCAGTTCTTGTTGTCACTGCGCAGAGTCTGCGCGCGCAGGGTGAAGGCAAGCTGGAGTCCGGCTTTGCCAATCTCGAGCATCACATCAAGACGCTGCGTGCCTATGGCGTGCCGCTGGTTGTCGCCATCAATCGCTTCCCGACCGATACGCCGGAAGATCTCGAGATGATCGCTACGGAATGTTCGCTGCAGGGTGTACCGTGCGCGCTGGTTGAGGCTTTTGCCAAAGGCGGCGAAGGTGCGGTGGAACTGGCTCACAAGGTAGTGTCAGCGATCGAGACGAATCCAGCACCGGAAATTCAGCCGGTGTACGGGCTGGATGATTCACTCGACGTGAAGATCTTGAAGGTCTCGATCCAGGTTTACGGCGCGGATGGAGTGACGTTCAGCGACGTGGCGCGCGCGAAACTTGAACGCTACGCGGAATGGGGATTCGGCGGGCTGCCGGTGTGCATCGCCAAGACGCAATACTCGTTGACTGACGATCCCAAGCGCATGGGAGCGCCGACGGGATGGGCCTTGCATGTGAAGGATGTGTCTCTTTCCGCCGGGGCAGGGTTTGTGGTCGCCGTTTCAGGAAACATGATGCTGATGCCGGGATTGCCCAGTCTTCCGCGGGCGTTGTCGATCGACGTGGATGACGATGGGAAGATCGTGGGCGTGTAGGGGCAAGCTACTAGATCTTAGCTGTTAGCCGCCAGCTTCACTCCGTGCGGAAATTCAGGCGTCGCGAACACGATTGCAGCTAGACTCGTCTTCGAGTTGCGCAAAAGCGGTTCAAGCTGACAGCTAATGGCTACAGTTCATAGCTGCCTCATGCGTAGCTGCGGACCCACTCAAGGATGGAGCGCACTGCCACGCCGCTGGGGCCTTTGGCGATGAAAGGCTTGTTGTCTTCAATCCAGGCGAGGCCGGCAATGTCGAGGTGGATCCACGGGGTGTCTTCGGCGAAGGCGTGCAAAAATTCGGCAGCGGTGATGGCTCCGCCCCAGCGCCCGCCGGTGTTCTTGATGTCGCCGATGTCGCTGCGGATCTGGTCGTAGTACTCGTCGCCCAGAGGCATGCGCCAGAACTTCTCGCCGGAAGTGGCGAGGCCTGCCTGGAACTTCTCGATAGTGGCGTCGTCGTTTGAGAATGCTCCGGCGTTGATCATGCCGAGGGCAACGACACAAGCGCCGGTCAGTGTGGCCGCGTCGATGACGTGCGTCACGCCGAGACTCCGTGCATAGGTGATGCCGTCGGCTAGGACGAGGCGGCCTTCGGCGTCTGTGTTGATGATTTCGATGGTCTTGCCGGACATGGCGGTCTGCACGTCGCCTGGTTTTTGCGCTTTGCCGTCAGGCATGTTCTCGGCCGCACAGACGATACCGATTACGCGGACCCTGGGCTTGAGAAGGGCGATGGCGCGCATGGCGCCGATCATGGCAGCGCCGCCGGCCATGTCGTACTTCATCTTCTCCATATTGTCGGCGGGCTTGATGGAGATGCCGCCGGTGTCGAAGGTGATGCCCTTGCCGACGAGTCCGAGCACGGGCCCGTCTGTGATGCCCTCGGGCTCATACTTCATGACGATCAACGCCGGAGGCTCGGCAGAGCCTTGCGACACGCTCCAGAACGCGCCCATCTTCAGCTCGTGCAGCTTGTCGGTCGAGTAGACCTCGGATTTAAGACCCGATTCGGACGCCATCTGTGCGGCACGCTGGCCGAGGACGGTTGGCGTGAGCTTGTTGCCGGGCTCATTGACGAGGGTGCGGGCGAAGTTCTGGCTTTCGCCGATGATGACGCCTTCGTTGAAGGCAGTGCGGATGGCTGCCTGGTCGGTCGAGGGCGGGGCGGCGAGGGTGAACGAATGAACGCTGACATCTTTGCGCTCACTGCGGTAGGTGTCGGGATCGAAGTCGCCGACGAATGCGCCTTCAACGGCGGCGCGCGTGCAGGCAGTCGTAGGAAGCGTCAGGCCCAAGTCTTGGGTTGCTTCCGGCAGCGCAAATGTCAGGTTGCGAATAGCGCGCGGCTTGGTGTAGCGCACGGCGGTGCCGGCGGCGTTGCGAACCGCGTGGACGGTGGCTTTGGCCTTCTTGCCGAGCCCAACGATCAGGAGCCGCTTGGCCTTCAGACCGGCCGGGGCGTGCAACAGAACTGCTTCGTTGGTGCCGCCCTTGTATTCGCCGCTGGAGAGGACTGCAGCGGCGGCGGCGCGGACCGCTTCGTCGCTGGTCAGCAGAACCGGCTGAGGCTCAGCGTCGGAGCCCTTGGCTGTCTGGGTGTCGACGGCGGTGACGGCGAGAATTTCGGTTTCGATCTGGGCGAGGGGAGAGAAAGAGAGGTCTGTGCGCATACCAGACCATTATTTCATTGCGAAGAGGGGGGAGGTTTTGCCGGGTAGTCGGTTCGCCTACATGGCTTTCAGGTGGCGAAGAGTTACCAATGGTCCGGGTGGGCCACGACCCGGTACCCAGAGGACATTATCCCGCCAAAATGACGAAAACGTTTCGCGCACCGTCCCTTCGGGGGCTCTACAGGTTTAGCAGCAGCTTCCGCGCGATACCTGGACAGGTCAGGGTTCTTCCTACTGCGCGGATTGGCTTTATCAGCTGACTGCTCAGGAATGAGATGATAAGCTCGCTACTTCTCCCCCAACGTGGAGCGGCTTCTCGTTGTCCCGTAGGTCCGGACTCACGCGATTCCTTCTGATCGGTGGAATCCCGCCAGGAACCGGAACTTCCCTGTACTCAAGTCCGAACGCCGTATCGACCCGGAGAATGTAGTCTCCCTCGAGGACGTAGTTGAATGTGAACACGTCCTCTTCCTTCGACAGCTTAGTATCGTATGCGACGGACTTGTCGTCCGTGTAAAGCAAGGAAATCTTTCCGCCATTGAGCAGGTGGCCATCTCGCGCCGCGACAAGGCTTCCGCGAACAGTGTGCAGCTTGCTAAGCGGGATATCAGATCTCTTCGCCGGGCCGCTCTTCGCCTGCCGTGAGCTTGATGGGGACGGCCTCTTTGCTGCGCGTCGTGTTGCCGGAATAGACGTCTGCCACGTAGATGCGATTCATCGACGCCACAGACCTTCCTTGCGCGTCGGTTGTGAAAGTGGTTTTGGATAATGTCAGCTCCGCATCGAGGACGTACTCGCCGGGAGGCACGCCCGCGATTCTGTAATGGCCTTGATATCAGTAGAACCGGTGTGGGAAGCCCTTTCGCCGAATGGCGGAATGGCGATCCATCTGTCTTTCGACCGCACCAGTAATTCGAGATCGAGGCCGCTGGCTGGACTGCCGTCGTCGTATAAGGCAGTGCCGCTGACCGCTGGCCTCTCTCAATGCTCACTTCGACCGTTGTCGGATGATTTGCCTGCACTGGATTCGCGGAGCCGATATTGCGGGCTTCTTTCCTGCCACTTGATTGACGGAATCATCCGACGGAACGAATAGTGGCGCAAGAGGCGAGATATAGCCCGGCGCGGAAGCCATCACGTAGTACACGCCTGGCGGAACGTTCGGGATGGTGAAGCTGCCGTCGAGTAGAGTTTCGACTGCGTTACCGCCAAAGTCTACCTGTTTCTTCCTCCCCGTACCGAGCCCTTCCACTGCATCGACGGGCACGAGGACGACGCTAGCTTTTCGTGCCGGTGCGTTTGTGTCGATACAGAACACGCGACCCGAGACGACAGTCGTTCCCTCAGATCTGTTTGTGAGCTTCTGCTGTGCTGGAATGGCGATGGTAAATGTGATCAAACAGAGAAAGAAAAATGTCTTCACGCTCATGTCGGTCACATTCATGGATTACTGGATGACGGTTCAGTGCTCCGCGATACAGGACGTCGTGATCGAGCACACCAGAAATCCCATCCCAGTGCTTCGAACACACGTTTGCGTTCCGCTCGGGATGTAAGTTATGTAACTTTGTTGACGAATTACCGCCGATGCGGAAGTAACGAATAAGCAACCCGCAGTCCTTCCGCTGCGCGTCAGGATGACAACGGTATGGGGAATTCGAAGCGGTCGGATGACCGCCGATGGGGAAGTTTGGAAGCCTGGCGCTTCAGCGTCATTTTGGCTAACGCGAATCTTCACCATAGTGCGACAATCCGGGCAGAAGCCGGTCTCCCTTTTTGAGGCAGGCATGGGACGTATTACCATGTTGACGCTGATCTGAGGCGAAGTCGAAGCTGCATCGAAAGCCTGAGGCCGTCTTGCGTTCTACTTTGCCGATGCGATCTGGAGGAGGTGACCATGACCGATCCGAACAGTCCCTCTTAGCCTCGTCTTATTGTGGTTGGCGCCCCTGAGCGCGCAGACCCACGAACTGGATCTCAAGCCAGCTGACGGGTGGGTCGACACAAGCATCGACTTCAAGGCCGCAGACACGATAAAGGTCAGCGCGACCGGACAACTACAGTATTCCAATGCGCGCCAGCCCAACGGTCCCGAGGGTCTGCCACGCGGTTTTGCCGACCTGGTGCGTGTCTTCCAGTTCAACGATGCCGGGCGCGGTGCACTGATTGGGCGCATCGGGTCCAGCGATGCAGCCCGGCCTTTCCTGATCGGAGCACAGGTCTCGCGCCAGGCGCCTGTCGATGGGCGGCTCTTTGTCGCGATTAACCAGTCATCGTTCGACAACGCGACCGGCTCTTACCACGTCACGATTGAGCGGACCCCAGCCACCGCTGCAGCGAAAGCCGAAGTAAAGGTGCCACCGTTCCCGCAGAAGCTGATCGATTCAGTTCCGCGGCGGGTCAGCGATCCGAATGGTGCGCCCGGCGACAGGGTGAACTTCATCCTGATCGGATCGCAGGATGCGGTGCAGTCGGCGCTAAAGGCCGCTGGATGGGTTGTCGTCGACCGCAACAATCAGGATGCGGTGCTGAGCGGATTGCTGTCCTCGCTCTCCAAACAGGCCTATGTGACCATGCCGATGAGCGAATTGCGCCTCTACGGACGCGCGCAGGACTTCGGCTACGCACAAGCCGATCCGCTGCGCGTAGTGGCTTCGCGACATCACTTTCGCCTGTGGAAGGCGCCGTTCGATCTTGAAGGGCAGACAGTGTGGGCAGGAGCCGGAACGCACGACATCGGATTTGACCGGGACCAGCGCACCAAGAACGGCATCACGCACAAAATCGACGCGAATACCGACGGCGAACGGGACTACATCCGCGACAGCCTCATGCAGACTGGGACGGTTGTGAAGACCGATTACATGACACCCGTCGATCCGGTGCTGAAAGCGAAGACTGCGACGGGAAGCGAGTTCACGTCCGATGGAAGGACGCTGCTGGTTTACTTGGTCGCAGACAAGAAATGAAGCGGCTTTGGTGAGCCCTGGGGAGTTTCTATCTTTCCGATACGAGACGCGTCTCATCGCGAAGTGCCTCGCTTGATTTCTCAGCACGCAAGCATCACCAAGGACAGCGTAAGGCGAATCATGGCTACTGTGCTTGCGTTGCCGATTCGGCGGCGAGAGCGAGAACTGTCGGGGATGTAGCGGCGGCGCTTGGAACCCGTAGCGAGCTCAGCGATTTTTTCAATGCCCTGCCGAATTCAAGAGTTTGCACCGACTTCTTCAGTGCCCCTCCGATTTCAAGTGCCTGGTCCGGTTCAAGAATGAACTGCAGGGTTGTATGCTTGCCGGTTTTGAATTGCTCAGCCCTCTCAATATAGTTGACGCGCATCAGAAGACCAACACCCGCAACGTGCCGTACTTCGCATTTACTCATTGGACAGGCAATGATGGCCCAGGTTGGAACGTCTTGTACTTTGGTCTTGGTGGATGACATGTGATGACTGTACCTTTTTCGCTATTTCGTTGCGATGACACCAAAGAAGCACTCGAATGGTTCGTTCGTAGGGGTCAACAAGCGAAAGCTATCCGTCGCCGCAAGGGGCATGCAAGCGGAATGGCAGAGCGGAGGCGCAGAGTCCCTTTGAACCGACTCGCAAGAATGTTATTGGGTTGAAGCTCCACCCTCTCTTCGGCTCCGCGAAGGGCGGGTTCCTTCCAAAAGTGTGAAGACCGCTGAGTTCCCTTCGGATTCGTCAGCGACCCATGCGGTGTTTGCTGGCGTTGACGGCGGCGCGGGCTTCGCGGTCGGCTTCGCGGCGGCGTTCGGTTTCGCGCTTGTCCCAGTCCTGTTTGCCCTTGGCGACGGCCAGTTCGCACTTGACGCGACCATTTCTGAAGTAGAGGCGGGTGGGGATGAGCGTATGACCCTTGATCTGCGTCTTAGCCATCAGCCGCCTAACTTCGTCCTTGTGCATCAGCAGCTTTCGTGTGCGGGTTTCGTCGTGGTTGGCGATATTGCCATGCGAATAGTGACCGATATGCAGGTTGAGCAGAAAGGCTTCCCCGTCCTTGATAAGGCCGTAGGAGTCCTTGAGGTTCGCCTTTCCTTCGCGGATGGACTTAACTTCGGTTCCCCGGAGGGCGACGCCGGCCTCGAATTTCTCGAGCAGAAAGTAGTTGTGGCTGGCGGCACGGTTGTGGGCGGCATCGCGCTCGCCAGAAGCCACGGGGTCTCGCGGCCGAGCCTGTTTTGGAGGTCCGGAGCGATCAGGGGGTACGATAGTGTGGCTGGTTTGGCGCGCCATGGGGGAAAGTCCCTTAAACTTTCATCGTAGCATCGCAACGCTAACCCCCATATTGCACTGGGGCTTTGCTAGAATGGGGCATCGTTTTGGCAGGAAGCAAGAATATCGGAATATATGTTAATGCTAGCGTCGAAGGGACCATGGTCAACCCATGCGGGTCTGACGATGATGGCCAGTCCTTGCAGACGCCTAGGAGTCCGATGAAAAGCCGCTTAGAGTCTTCGGCACGCTGCGTCCCCTTCGTTTCGAAATTTCGTCACTGGATTCTCGTTGCCGGAGTTTTCGCGCTCTTTGGTGCAGGTTCTGGCAGCGTGTTCGCACAATCGGCGAACACCTATTACAAGCAGGGGCAGGCGGCCGAAGCGCGGGACGATTTCGATGCAGCCTATCAAAACTTCCAGAAGGCCTTCCAGTTATCACCCAAAAACGAGGCGTATCGCACGGCGTACTATCGCGTGCGGTTCACCGATGCCTCAATGCACGTGACCAAGGGGCGCAACCTGCTGGCGTCCGGCGATGAACAGGGCGCTTTGGCTGAATTTCTGCGCGCCAACGAGATTGATCCAAGCAGCGAAGCCGCTCTGCAGGAGATCGGCAAGATTCGCGCCAGCCACGGGCAGCAGCCATCAGTGCCGAGCACGGCTCCGATGAGTGCGCAGACGCGCGGGGACGTTGAAGCTATCAGTTCGCCGGCGCAACTGAAGCCGATGTCGAACGAGCCTCTCTCCCTGCATATGTCAGAAGATTCGAAGCTCGTGTACCAGGCGATCGGCAAGACCGCGGGCGTGAATGTTTTGTTTGATCCGGATTACATTTCAAAACGCATCCAGGTTGAGCTGAATAATGTTTCGCTTATGGATGCTCTGCGCATTGTGGGCACGCTCTCGGGGACGTTCTGGCGGCCTATTACGCAGAACACGATTTTTGTAGCAGCGAATACGCGCTCAAAGCGTGCTGAGCTCGATGAGCAGGCGGTGCAGACGTTCTACTTGTCGAATGCATGGCAACAAAACGACATGCAGGACGTACAGACCGCTCTGCGCAACGTGATGCCGAATGCGAAGGTTTACGGCGTGGCGAGCCAGAATGCGATCGTGATGAGGGCGACGCCCGATGAGTTGCTGCTGGCGCAAAAGCTCGTCAATGATCTCGACAAGGCCCGCCCCGAAGTTGTCGTCGATATTGCCATACTTGAGGTCAGCAAGAACTGGGAGCGAAATCTCGGTATCGCGTGGCCTGGCAGCGTGGGTGTTACGCTCGTGGGGCCCAATGTCACTACCCCAACCACCTGTCCTACAGGAAGCACGAATTGTACGCCGAGCACTTCGACCAACAACAATCTGACCCTCAACAATCTTGCGCACCTCACTTCGAATGACTTTGCAGTTACAGTGGGAACCGTTACGGCAAACCTGCTGCTGACCGACAACAACACCAAGATTCTTCAGAACCCCCGCATTCGCGCCGCCGACCAGCAGAAGGCGAGTATGAAGATCGGCTCGCGCATTCCAATTGCGACCGGTTCCTATCAGACGGGGGCGGCGACAGCGCTTGTGAGCTCGCTCGTAAATACGCAGTTCCAGTATCAGGACGTGGGCGTCAACATCGAGGTGACGCCCACGGTCCACTTTGACCGGGATGTGACGCTCAAGATCAAGATCGATGTCTCCGCGCAGAGCGGATCCGTGACGATCAGCGGCGTCACCGAGCCGATTCTGAGCCAGCGCGTTGCAGAGCAGACGATCCGCCTGCGCGAGGGTGAAGCCAACATTCTGGGCGGGATCAACGAAACGCAGATTCAGGACAACTGGAGTGGCATTCCGGGGCTCAGCCAGATTCCGATCCTGCGGTATCTTTTCGGATCGCACGATAAGATCAAGCAAGATGATGAGATTGTCTTCCTCGTGATACCACACGTGGTTCGTTCACAAGAGCTGACCGCGGCGAATTTGCGGTTGATTGACACCGGTCCGGGAACGAGTTCAGTTGAATTGCGCCACGTCTCCGATGGCGGAGCCGGCGCCGCAGTCGTAACTCCACCAGCGGCGAATCGTTCAACGATAGGGACGGTGCAAGGGGCGACCAGTGCTGAGGCTGCCGCCACCCAAGCACTGGAACAGATGCGCGCATCAGCAAATGCGGGTGGGGCAGCAGCCGAAGTGAATCGTGCAGTAACGGAAGCGACTCCGCCGCCGGGTTCGCAGCCGCCTGGAGGGAAGGTCAACCTGATGTTGAATTCTCCGGGAACTGTGATCAGTGGGACGACGTTCCAGATTCCTGTGGTTCTGACGGGTGGGGCGGATGTTTCGTCTGTGCCCTTGCAGATTCAATACGATCCCTCGAAGATTTCCCTGGTAAATGTGGGGGATGGCGACTTGCTGAATCGGGACGGGCAAATTGTTTCGATGGCTCATCGCGACGACGGCCCCGGGAATCTTACCTTGAATGTTTCGCGGCCACCGGGAGCACCCGGCGTGAGCGGGGCGGGCGTGGTCTGCGTCCTTACATTTCAGGCGACGGCGAAAGGTCAGAGCGACATCAGCATTACGCGCGCCGGCGCAATGAGCAGCGCGGGCAAGCCGTTGCCGGCACAAACCTCGCAAGCCACGGTCGTTGTGCAGTAGGAGCACTGAGCAGATGAAGGTTGAGCGGCCAAGCCGGTTGCGGCCAAGCCGGAGAGATTCGGAACGCGGCCTGACTCTGGTTGAATTGATCGTGACCGTAGCGATCTTGTCGATCCTTGCGTCGGCGGCTATCCCGATCGCCCGTTTCAAAGTCAAGCGGGATAACGAGCGCCAATTGCGGCGCGACTTGTGGGAGATGCGAGATGCCATCGATCACTACAAGGACGCTGCAGACAAGGGTGCGATCCAGACGAAGGTCGACAGCCAGAACTATCCGCCGGATCTTGAGACGCTGGTGAACGGCGTGGACATTCAGGGCAAGAAAGTGAAGTTCCTTCGCCGCATTCCTGTCGATCCGATGACGGGCAAGTCGGAGTGGGGATTGCACTCCATGCAGGATGATCCGAAGTCGGATTCGTATAGTGGGAATAGTGTCTTCGATGTGTATTCGAAGTCGACGGGCACCGCGCTGGATGGTACTAAGTATTCCGATTGGTAAGCTTGTCGCCAATAAGACGCGAACGATGCACGATGAGTGTAGGAGAATAGAAGTACAGATGCGCAGCAGACGAAAACAGGAAGCGGGCTTCACGCTGATGGAGTTGATGATCGTGATGATGATCATCGGCATCCTGACGACGCTTGCTATTCCGAGCTTCAAAGCTGCGATTAAATCTGCGCAGGAAGCTGTGCTCAAGGAAGACTTGCGCGTCATGCGTACTGCAATTGACTCCTACACCATGGATAAGCAGAAGGCGCCTCAATCGCTCGATGACCTGGTGCAGGATGGCTACCTCAAGGTCATCCCTGAGGATCCGATGACGAAATCGCGCGAAACCTGGGTCACGGGCGTTAGTGATTCGTTGCACTCACTGGATCAAACCGATCCAGGTATCGACGATGTGCACTCAGGGTCGCAAGAGACAGGATCTGACGGGCAGCCGTACTCTGCGTGGTAATCGCGAGAGGATAAGAATGGCTCGGAGAACGATTGGAACTTTGATTCTGGTGTGGCTGATGATGCAGGGCGCTGCGCTGCACGCGGCTGAACCCACCAAGACGATCATCATCAAAGTATTCGATGGAAAGACGGGGAAGCCATTGATGCCTACCGGCTATCAGGTGCGCGTGGATCACCAAACCACGCTGCACCCTGACTGGGTGAAGGCTAATGAAGACGGCACCGCCGAGCTGAGCATTCCCGCCGACACGCATGAAATAGCGCTGCGCCTTGCGTACCACAACTCCATGGACGTCTACGTCAACTGCGACAAGGCCAAGAATTCGTTTGGCGATGTCTGGTATCTGGTGCCGGAGATCATGTCAAAGGGACTGGTGATGGCAAATGGATGCGCTAAGCCCAAGGTCAACGAGAAGTTTAAAACTACGGCGATACCGGGTGAACTGATCCTGTTTGTTCGGGAAATGAACATGGTGGAACAGATCAAGGACTGACCCGGATAGTTCGCGCCGACACGTGGAGACCACCTTTGGCTTCTGACTCCGCCTCTGCAACTTCAGACCGGTTGCAGCTCGAGGCTTGCGGCCTCTATTGCGTCTTGCTGCGTGACGCGGCGAGCGTGAATGTCGGCGACGAGAAGAAGGAGCCAACGCTCGGCGGCAACCTTCTGTATGCGGGCGAACTGGATCTACATGGCCGTGCCATGGTGATTGCTGGAAATGTTTCAGGCTGTGCGACTCTGGCGGCGACCGCGGACTTGACGGCACAGAAGGTCGTAATTCGCGATGGCATCGTCGATTTTGTTGTTACGACGCTGGACGAGGCCCTGCGCATTCTCAAAAACGAAGTTCGTAAAAGCGCGACGGTAGCGGTTTGTGTAGGCGCGGCGCCGTCTGTTGTTGAACGTGAAATGATGGAACGCGGCTTGCTGCCTGACCTTGTATTTGAAGGATCGCCCGGGGAACGGCGCGATGTGCTGGAGTTCGGGGCAGGGAGCCGCAGGATTGAATTCACGGCGCCGGATACGGGTCTGGCATTTGTTACGTGGCAGGCGGCGCAGGCTGCCGCGCGCTGGATGCCGCGGCTGGATGCCATTGCGCAGGATTGCCTTGCTTCAGATCGGCGGGCCCAGCGCTGGATTCGCTTGTCTCCGCTTTATTGCGGGCGAATGGCTCAGGCTCGGCGGGTACTCTATTGCGAGCCGGATTCGGCAAGGCAGATCATCGGCAGGTTTGCCGCGCAAGTACAGGACGGAGAAATCCAAACGGAAGTCTCGGCGGGCTTGGCGATCGGCGGCGAGACTGAAGTGTTTCGGCTTGCGCCCGCTACAACTGCCTAGGCTGTCGCTTCGCAGCCTGCAGCTTCGATACGGTTCCAAAGTTCCTTGATGCCTGCGCCCGTTTTTGCCGATACGGGCAACAGTTCATCCAGATCGAATGCGTTCCGAATCGAAAGCAGGTTCCGTGTGCGCGCATTGCCGCTAAGCCGATCTATCTTGGTCGCAACTATGAGGAAGTCCCGCCCCACGTGCCGCAGCCAATCAATAAGTTTTCCATCGTTCGGTTGCGGAGGGACGTTGGAATCAACAAGACAGACGCAGAGCTTCAGCGTTTCGCGCTCGGCGAGATAGGGGTCAATAAACTTAGGCCATTCGGCGGAAATTGACTTTGAGATTTTGGCGTAGCCATAGCCGGGAAGGTCGGCAAAAATGAGCTTGCTCTGCTGGCGCGGGTCAAGCAGGGCAAAGAAATTGATGGCGCGCGTACGCCCCGGCGTCTGCGAGACTTTCGCCGCCTTCTCGCCCACGAGCGCATTCAACAGGCTCGATTTACCTACGTTCGATCGGCCCAGAAATGCAATTTCCGCAACGGTTGGCGGGGGAAATTGTGCCGCATCGAGTGCCGAGAGCAGGAACTGCGTGCTGTATCGCATCAAAGGCATTCAAATCTCAATCTCTCGACTCCACACGTGCGAGTCTCTCATTTTCTTGAGGATACAAGATCGAGGCTATGCCGCCGCGCGCGCTCCAGGTTTTGTGAGTCTGCCCCTGACTCGCGAACATCGAAGTGGTGTGACAAACGACACCAGAATTGATGCGATTCTCGCGCAGAAACTGCCCTATACTCTTCTCAAATCTTCCCAGGTTTTGGAGTCAATGTGCATACACTGTTCGCCATCTGGCTATTTACTGCATCTGCCAATGGGCAGTTTGTCCACAACGTCAACCTTACTGAGCCGTCGGTAACGCAACCAGCGCTCGTCAAGATCCCCAAGGGCCCGAACGGCCTCACGCTGTACAACGAAAAGGGCGAGCGAGTTGCCCAGTGTGACAAGAAGGGCGACACCTTTTCAAACTGCAAGGTCGAGTCCGGCTTCAGTTTTGACGATGTGATGAATGCCTGGGCGCATGCTTTCGAGGACATGCAGAGCAAGTAATGCGGTCAGAGCTTGACGAGAAAAGGGAAGGCGCCATGCCCTCCCCTTTTCTGTTGCTCATTTCGAAGGCTCTTACTGCCGGGAGACCTGACCTGTTACGACATCCGAAGCTGGCGGGACTGCTGTCAGTACTTCAGACGCATCGGCAACGGGAGCGGGCAACGGGCTTTCAAGCGCTAGTGCCAGCACCTCATCCATAGTGTCCACGAAGTGGAGCTTCATGGAATTCTTGATGTTGTCAGGCAATTCGGCAACGTCTTTCTCATTGGCCTTGGGCAGAATTGTCTCGAAGATTCCCGCACGCAGGGCAGCCAGGAGTTTCTCCTTCAACCCGCCGATGGGTAGGACCTTGCCCCGCAGCGTGATCTCGCCGGTCATCGCGATGTCACGGCGCACCGGAATTTTTGCCAGCGCACTTGCAAGGGCGGTCGCCATGGTGATGCCGGCTGATGGACCATCCTTGGGAATCGCACCTTCGGGCACGTGCAGGTGCAGGTCAACGTTGCGATAGAACTCGCGGCTGAGCCCCAGGGCCTGCGCGCGGCCGCGAATGTAAGCGAGAGCGGCCTGGGCTGACTCCTGCATCACGTCGCCAAGCTGGCCGGTAATGGTGAGCTTGCCCTTGCCATCGAGAACTGTGACTTCGGTGGTGAGGATGCTGCCGCCTACTTCGGTCCATGCAAGACCGGTGACGAGGCCGACTTCGCTCTTTTCGTGCACTTCGGAATCACGGTAGCGCGCCACGCCGAGAAACTCGCTGATGCTCGCACCGGTGACTTCTTCCTTGTGCTTCGCGCCCTTCTTCACGACGCGCCGCGCAACCTTACGGCAAACGTTGCCGATCTCGCGCTCTAAATTGCGAACGCCGGCTTCGCGGGTATAGCTGCGAATGATTTCGAGAATCGCATCATCGGTGAAGCCGACATTTTTGTCGCTCAGGCCGGTCTGCTCACGCTGTTTCTTCACCAGGTATTGCTTGGCGATTTCGAGTTTCTCCTGTTCGGTGTAGCCCTGCAGACGCAGCACTTCCATGCGGTCCTGAAGCGGAGCAGGAACCGTATGCAACACGTTTGCCGTGGCAACAAACAACACCTGGGAGAGATCGTAGTCGACGTCGAGGTAGTGATCCTGGAAGGTAGTGTTCTGTTCGGGATCGAGAACTTCAAGCAGCGCCGATGCCGGATCGCCGCGGAAATCGGAGGCCATCTTGTCCACTTCGTCGAGCAGGAAGACAGGGTTCTTGGTGCCCGCGCGCTTCATGTGTTGAATGATCTGGCCGGGGAGTGCACCGATGTAGGTGCGGCGATGACCGCGAATTTCGGCCTCATCGCGCACGCCGCCAAGCGAGAGGCGGACAAATTTGCGGCCTGTGGCCTTGGCGATCGACATGCCCAGCGAGGTCTTGCCCACGCCCGGAGGTCCGACGAAGCAGAGAATCGAGCCTTTCGGATTCTTGACGAGTTGCCGGACGGCGAGAAATTCGAGAATGCGCTCCTTGATCTTCTCGAGGCCGTAGTGGTCTTCGTTGAGCACCTTCTCGGCGAAATCGATGGATCGCGTTTCCTTTGACTTCTTCTTCCACGGCACGGCGAGAAGCCAGTCAATGTAGTTGCGGCTCACGGTGGACTCGGCCGACATGGGCGGCATGGCTTCGAGCTTTTTGAGCTCCTGGACGGCCTTCTCCAGAACTTCCTTCGGCATTCCAGCGGCTTCAATCTTTTTGCGTAGTTCGTCGAACTCGCTCTTTTCACCGCGGCCGAGTTCCTTCTGGATGGCTTTGATCTTCTCGTTGAGGTAGTACTCTTTCTGGGCGCGCTCCATCTGCCGCTTTACGCGGGATTGGATATTGCGGTCGAGATCGAGCTTTTCGATTTCGACATCGAGCACGTCGGCGATACGGGCCAGACGCGCTGCGGGATCGAAGATGCCCAGCAGTTCCTGTTTTTCTTCGATGCCCAACTGCAGATTGGCAGCGATGGTGTCGGAGAGTTTTGCGGGCTCATCCATCCGCACCGCGGCGATAATGGTTTCGTAGTTGAGCGACTGCTGCAGCTTTACGTATTGCTCGAAGAGCGAGGTGACGCGCTGCATCAGCTGTTCAACGGCAGGCGTCATTTCGAAATCGGTTTTACCGGTGCGGACGGTGGCGACGAAGAAGCCGTCGCGATCGTTGACCTCGGTCGACTTCGCACGCTCGACACCTTCGACCAGCACCTTGATGTTGCCGTCGGGCATTTTGACGCTTTGCACGATGTTGCAGATCGAGCCGACCTGAAAAATCTCTTTAGCCTTTGGCTCGTCGATGGAGGCGTCGTGCTGCGTGGCGAGAAAGATCTTGCGATCGCCATTGAGTGCTTCTTCGAGCGCGCGAACGCTGGAGAGGCGGCCGACGACGAAGGGCGTCATCATGTAGGGGAAGATCACCATGTCCCGAATGGGCATCATGGGAAGTTTGCGCGGCTCGCTCTTTTCTTTCGAAGCATTCATAAAAGCACCATGGGTTTTAGACGCGCGACCAACACTTCAGGTTCCAGTATCTTGCGTGTCTTGTTGGGATTGTACAGCGGAATCGGCAGGGGGAGGGAAATCGAATGCCTAAAGACTCAAAGGCCACATCCATTGTGGTGACGTGACCTTTGAGTATACGAAAGTTAATGCGCGAGGTCAGTTTCCGGTGGGGATCTTTGCTGCGTTGTCGACGATCACAACCGCGACGTCACTTTTTCGGCTTTCAATTTTCAGACCGAGCTGATCTTCTAAAACTCTTTTCCACACGGTAAACAGGTCTGTGCCGAGTTCTGGGTGGAGGTCGGCGTTGAACTCGTAAACGCCTTGCAGTCCGGTCTTGTCCAAGACAGGGGTTGGAGCGCCTCCGGCTTTCACCGGCACGCCGGGGCTGTCTGGAGCGGGGATAGAAAATTGGACCGCGAGGAGATCGGCAAACTGGCGCATGTCGCCGCGGAAGTAAAAACCGGATCCTGAAACGGCTGCGGCTCCTGGTTCGACTGGGTGGATTTTGGGGCCACCCAGGGCAGTCAGCAACTCGTACACGCGCATCTGGCGAGTGGCGCCGTGCCACTTCAATTGGAAGCGATCGGTGAGGAGGGTGCGCAGCATCAGGAAGACTTGTTCTTTGCTGGCGCCCTGAGGAATACGTGCCGCTATATCGTATTCGTTTTGGTCGAGCCACGATGGTCCGAGCACCTGATTGAGCTGGCAGTGCCAAGCCTCGGCTATGAGACGCTTCAACGTAACGTTTCGGCCTGTGAATGCAGCAGGCGCGTACGTTATTTGATTGTTGAAGTCGGGGCCGACCTGGTGTTGGCTGGGCCTGACGGACGCAACTTCGAACGAGGGTTGCGCAAGCTGCGCCTGCGCGTGTGCGATGACGATCAGCAGGGCGAGAAGCACTGTTGGATGCGGCGAGCACATGCGGTTGAGCATAGTTGCCGGCAGGTCGTTACAACAAGGCCGGAGAAGATGCGCCCCACATTGATGGGAAGAAAACAGCCCCTCCGTGGGGAGGGGCTGCTGTAAACGAGGCACTGTGGCTTGGATCAGCCGGCCTTTTCAAGCAGGCAGAGCGATAGGTCGCGGCGTTCCACCATGTCCTTGGTGATTTCGAGGTCGCGCACTTTCTTGTTGCTGGGCAGGTGATACATGAGGTCGAGCATCAGCTCTTCGAGGATCATGCGCAGACCGCGTGCACCCACTTTGCGGGCCAGCGCTTCGCGCGCGATGCCAGCGATGGCATCCTGGCTGAAGTGCAGGCGAACATTCTCGTATTCGAGCAGGCGCTGATATTGCTTGACGATCGCGTTGCGCGGCTTGGTGAGAATTTCAACGAGAGCGGCTTCGTCGAGTTCATCGAGAATACCCATAACGGGCAAACGTCCGACGAACTCCGGAATCAATCCGTACTTGATCAGGTCTTGCGGCTCGGTCTTGCGCAGCAACTCGGTGTCGCGATGCGAACGCGTGGTTGCTGCATCCGCTTCGGCATCCACTGTCTTGAAGCCGAGGGCCTTCTTGCCGATGCGACGGCCGACGACGCGCTCGAGACCTACAAAGGCGCCGCCGCAGATGAACAGGATGTTGGTGGTGTCGACGGCGGTGAATTCCTGGTGTGGATGCTTGCGGCCACCCTGGGGCGGAACGTTTGCAACTGTGCCTTCGAGGATCTTCAAGAGTGCCTGCTGCACGCCTTCACCGGAGACATCGCGAGTGATCGATGGGTTCTCGTCCTTGCGGCCAATCTTGTCGATTTCGTCTATGTAGATGATGCCCTGCTGCGCGCGGGTGACGTCACCGTCAGCGGCCTGCAGGAGCTTGAGGATGATGTTCTCCACGTCCTCGCCTACGTAGCCGGCTTCAGTGAGCGTGGTTGCATCCACAATTGCGAAGGGAACGTCGAGCATCTTGGCCAGGGTGTGGGCAAGCAGCGTCTTGCCGGAACCTGTTGGCCCGATGAGCAGGATGTTGGACTTCGCCAGCTCGACTTCGTTGTTGCGCATGCGGTTCATCTGCACGCGCTTGTAGTGGTTGTAAACCGCAACTGCCAACTTCTTCTTCGTCTGATCCTGCCCGATTACATAGTCGTCGAGGAAGCTTTTGACCTCCTGCGGCTTGGGCAAGTGTCCAGCAGCGGTAGCAGGATGTGTGGAATCTCCCCGGTCGTCCTCAAGGATGGAGTTGCAGACAGCGACGCACTCATCGCATATGTATGCCCGTGGATAGTCGCTGGGCGACGAGATCAACTTCGCTACGGCGTCCTGCGATTTGTGGCAGAACGAGCACCGCAGCGCTTCTTCAGGTCCCGTGCGCGTTTTCATTTTTCAACTCCCTTTGGACTGGCCTTCTCGAGATGGCTGAGTTTGCCGGCCGCTATGTGCGCGGCCGATCAATAATTTCGTCGATGATTCCGTATTCCTTGGCTTGCGCCGAGTTCATGATGAAGTCCCGTTCCACGTCTCGTTCAATTCGGTCGAGCGGCTGGCCGGTGTGCTTCGCCATCAGGGTGTTGGTGATCTCCCGGATGCGCAGGATCTCGCGCGCATGAATATCGATGTCTGTTGCCTGGCCGCTCAGCCCGCCCATCGATGGTTGATGGATAAGGATGCGCGAATTCGGCAGCGCAAACCGTTTGCCTTTTGTCCCAGCAAGCAACAGGAATGCACCCATGCTGGCTGCCTGACCTATGCAGTATGTCACCACATTGTTGCGTATGAACTGCATCGTATCGTAAATCGCCAACCCGGCGGTAATGGAGCCGCCCGGCGAATTGATGTAGAGCTGCACATCCTTCTCCGGATCTTCGCCGGAGAGGAAGAGCATTTGGGCAACGATGAGATTGGCTACCTGATCGTCGATCGGTGTGCCGAGGAAAATGATGTTATCGCGGAGCAGACGGGAGTAGATGTCGTAGGCACGCTCGCCCCGACTCGTCTGCTCAACCACCATGGGAACCAATGCCATTCGAGTTTTGTCCCTCGCGGGGGTATGTAACTCCCCGTCCATTTGATGGCCGTGGGGTCCGGGATGATGCAAGTCCCTTTCCGTACGGCGGTTTAGCTCAACCTCAACAACTACGCAGGCAGTCTTTCATACAGCAGACTTGCGGTCTTTTCCCTCTTCATTTGCTCACGGATTCTAGCTAGCCCACCGTCCTCAGTCAAACGCTGGCGGAGGGTTTCGTAGGGTTCGCGTGACTGAAGTGCAGCCAAATGTAATTCGTTGTCGAGTTCTTCATCGCTGACCGTAACACCTTCTTTATCAGCAATTCGGTCCAAAAGGACGTGGGCTTTGACCTCGGCTACCGCGGAGTCGCGCTGGGCAACGCGCAGACGGCCGAAGTCGAGGTTGCGCATCTGCTCAGGGTTCATGCCCTGGGCAGCCAAGGCGCGCAATCCCCGCTCGAGGCGGGTGTCAATCTGGTCTTGTACAAGGCTTTCCGGGACGGGGAACTGATATTTCTCGACGAGAGCGGCGAAGAGCCGGTCCTTGGTCTCGGCCTCAACGCCGCGACGCTTACGATTGGCCATGTGCTCGCGGACGCGCGACTTCAGATCGTCCAAACTTTCGTAATTTCCCAACTCTTTGGCGAAGTCGTCGGTGAGTTCGGGAAGGGTGCGTTTCTTGATGGCCTTGACGGTCACATCGTAGGCGACGGTCTTGCCTCGCAGGCTGGCTTCAGGATAGTCGGCGGGATAGATGACTTCTGCCTGGAGTTCCTGGCCGGGCTTTGCGCCACGGAGCACCTGGGTAAAAGCTTCGACGGTGTCTTTGCCGCCAACCTCAACCAGAGAGTCCTGGCCGGTGATTGAGGCAGCTTCGGCGTCATCGGCAACCCTGCCGTTATAAGAGATCTCGGCCCAATCGCCGTCGACGATTGCGCGATCTTCTTCAACGGGCTCAACGAGAGCGCGCGAGTCGCGCAACTGTGTCAATTCGTGGTCGAATTCTTCGTCCGTGACTTCGACGGATGGCTTGACGACAACAACCTGGTCGTAGCCTTCGATGGAGACGTCGGGCAGGTATTCGAAGACAGCCTTTACATGAAGCGGCTGCCCTTCTTCAACGGTAAGCTCGGTAACCTGCGGCTGGCCTACGGGGCGGATGCCAAGTTCGCGGACGCCGCTGCTAAAGCGCTCGGGAAGCAGTCCGTCGATCACTTCTTTGCGGATCTCGCTTGCAAAACGGCGGCGAACGACCGCCTCTGGCACCTTGCCGGGGCGGAAACCTGGAAGCTTCGCGTACTTCTGATAATTGCGGGTCACATTCCGAAAGGCCTTGGAGACTTCGTCGGCGGGAACGTCAAGCACCAGCTCGCGTGTGCACTCCGGATTGAGCACCGGCCCGTGTTGATGCTCGTGGTTGTGATCATGATCGTGGCCTTCGTGGTTGTGAGACTCCTCGGGTGCGTCCGAGGTGGGATTGGTTTCGAGAGTGTCTGTGGTGCTCAACGTTTTACCTTCCGGGCGCGACAGGCGCCAATTCTCGCTGCTACAGCGCGCTGTCGCCGGTTGGGGGTAACAGCTTCGTGTGGCGGGGGATTGCCTCATTTCATGGTAAGAGGGTTTGCAGAGGCGGTCAAACCGGCCCGGTGGGAAAGGGTTGCCTTTCGCACCGGAGAAGGCACGTTACTGCTCAGACACCTCTGGTTTTCGCACATAAGGCAAAAAAACCAGGATCAGAGGCGCTGCACTGGGAATAGTGCATCCGGGCCTGGCTGAGGCTCAATTCGCCATTTATTGTGTTCCGGACGTCACTGGCGTCGGCATCTTCCGTCCATCGTCTTCCCACCAGCACACCGGACACAAAGCGAGGGTGCCGGGAGACTCGAGAGTCCTATATCCGCAGGCAAGGGCATCTAAAATGAATCGCCGCTGTCCCCATGCGGAGATTGACGGGTTTTGTCGCCTCTTGGTTTACACGTAGTGAATCATGCGTTAGCAGAACTCTCGCCGGGCTCCAAGCATCTGTACCTTTCAGATACCACGGGGCACGCCCGGTAGAATCAGGGCCGCAGGGGGAATTCGATTTCGATGTGCACTCTAACTTCTCGCCGCTTTCGTCTGTTTGTCTCATTGTTCATCATGATGTTTGCTGTCGCATTGGTGCGTGCCCAAGCCGAATCGCAACCGCTGAAGGTGGCGATTGTGGGTCTGGAGCATGGTCATGTGGAGGGCTTTTTAAGCCAGTTTCCGAAGCATGGCGATGTTCAACTGGTCGGCATTGCAGACGCTGACACGTCGCTTTGGCAGAAGTACGGGAAGAAGTATGGGTTGGCGGACACGCTCTTTTACAAGAGCGAGGCCAACATGATCGAGCGGACTCACCCGCAGGCGGTCTTGGTGTACACGTCGATTGGCCAGCACCGGGCCGCGATCGAGATTGCCGCCCAGTACGGGGTTTCGGTGATGGTGGAGAAGCCGCTCACCATTTCGCTGGATGACGCGCTTGCGATTCGGCGAGTTGCGCACGATCACAAGATCCAGGTTCTGGTGAACTACGAGACGACGTGGTACTCGAGCAACCGGGCGGCTTATGACGAAGTGCGCGAGGGGCGCATCGGTGAGATACGGCGTGTGGTTGTGCATGACGGACACCAGGGGCCGAAGGAGATCAATGTACCGCCGGAATTTCTCAGTTGGCTTACGGATCCCGGACAAAATGGCGCGGGCGCGCTCTACGATTTTGGTTGCTACGGCGCGGACCTGACGACGTGGCTGATGCACGGCGCGACGCCACTGACGGTTACGGCGGTGGTGAATCACGACAAGCCGCAGCTTTACTCGAAGGTAGATGACGACTCGACGATCATTTTGCAGTATCCGCGCGCGCAGGCCGTGATCATGGGATCCTGGAACTGGCCGTTCGGGCGGAAGGACATGGAGGTCTATGGTGCGACGGGGTACGCGATCACGGTTGCGTCTGACCAGATTCGTATCCGGCACGAGCATGATTCCGAGGAGCGGGTGTCGACGGCTCCGACGCTGCCGGCACGCGAGCGCGATTCACTCGCGTATCTTTCGGCGGTGTTGCGCGGTGAGATCGAGCCCAAGGGCGACCTGACGGCGCTGGATACGAATGTGATCGTGATGCAGATTCTGGACGCAGCGCGCGAATCGGTGCGGACGGGACGGGCGGTGAAGTTGAATCGGCTGGGTGATTAAGGACTTTGGGTGGCGAGGGTTCTGTGCTCGCCGCGGTATCGGCCGGGAGGGCGGCCGAACTCACGCTTGAAGGCTCGATTGAAGGCTGCTTCCGATTCGTACCCCACGTCGGAGGCGATCTCGGCCACGCCGCGAGAGGTCTTCTCGAGCGAGCGAGCCGCCAGTTGCAGACGCCAACGGGTGAGATAGGCCATCGGCGGCTCAGAGACGTAGCGGGTGAATCGCTCGACAAGAGCTGACCGGGAGATGCCAACCTCTTCGGCGAGATCGGCGATGGTCCACGGATGGGCGATGCGGCTGTGCATCAGTCCGAGACTCTTGCCCACGATGGGATCACGCGCTCCGGCGAGCCATCCCATCTGCTGCTCGGGCAGGGCAGCAACGTAGCGCCGCAAGGTATCGACGAAAAGAGCTTCAGAGAGTTTGGCGAGCATGGCTTCGCTGCCGACGCGTTGAGAGGCGGCTTCTTCGACAAGGTGCATGATGGAGCTCTCAAGCCATTGGCCGGAGCGATCGGTGCGGAGATTGACTTTGAAGACCGGGGGCAATCCGCTAAGGATCGGGCGGCTGAGGTTGGGATCGCACGCCATGTACCCGCAGACGAAGCGCGCAATCTGACCGCCGCCTCCAGCGTGCAGCGGACTGAGGTCGCGCGCCTTGATTTTGGCCGTAATGCCGTAGTTGGGGTACGGCCGGGTGGCTTCCTTGCCGCTGAATATATGGTGAGCGTCTCCGTTGGGAAAGACCACAACATCGCCGGCCTTAAGGTCGAGCGTTTGACCATCCTCCAACTCGACGACTGCTCCGCCTTCGAGGACGAGATGGTAGATAAGCACATGCGCAGGGCCGAGAGAGAAGGTTGCGATCATGCGATTGGAGGCCGGCGCAGAAAAACCCCAAGGCGAAGAGAACTCCGCGGTGAAGTAGACAGCACCGTTGAGCTTGACCGCACTCAGGATTTCGGAGAATGCATCCATGCGACCTCTTGGCGACTCTTGGCGAACTGTGGACGCGCAGCAAAGTTCTCTGGCCGCTGCGCAATGGAATTCGACTGGGGAAGCCGATCGAGCAAATTATAGCGACGCGCGGGCATGGTTGTCTGAATTGAAGTAGCGGACACTCAAGGTCGTACATGGGCTCTTCGAGAATCCCCTTTTGCGAAGAGCCAACAAAAGCCAGGAGGTCAACATATGTTACGCAGCAAGCCATTGGACGGCGAACCCGCCGTCGTGAATCCGAACAGAGCGTTGTGGGAGAAGGGCGACTTTACAGCTATTGCCGCATTAATGCGCGCATCAGGCGAAGCGGTTGTGGAGTCGCTGGGCGTGAGGCCGCCGCTTCGGGCATTGGACCTGGGATCCGGAGATGGCACTACGGCGGTTCCCCTGGCCCAGACAGGGACGGAAGTAGTCGCGATCGACATCGCCAGCAACCTGGTGAAGGCAGGGAACCGGCGCGCGGCCGAGGCAGGTCTCAAGAACCTGACATTTCAAGAGGGAGACGCGAGCAATCTGGAAGGCGTCGCCGATCATTCGTTTGACCTGACTCTCTCTGTGTTTGGCGCGATGTTCGCACCACGGCCATTCGACGTGGCGAAGGAGATGGTGAGGGTAACGAAACCGGGTGGACGCATCGTTATGGGCAACTGGATTCCGAACGATCCGACTTTTGTGGCGCAGTTGCTCAAGATCAGCTCGGCGTTTACGCCTCCTCCGCCGGAAGGTTTCGTCAGTCCGATGACCTGGGGAGTGGATACACACATCTTCGAGCGCTTTGGCCAGACGGGGATTCCCCACGAGAGAATCTCAATGACGCGGGACGCGTTTCGATTTGTGGCTGCGGGCAAGAAGCCGGAACAGATCATCGATATTTTCCGGCGATTCTATGGTCCGACGATGAATGCTTATGAGGCTGCCGAGAAGAACGGGAAAGTGGACGAACTGCACAGGCAGCTTGTAGAACTGGCGAACTCGCAGAATACTGTGAACCATGGCAGCACTTCGATTTCTGCAACTTTTTTGAAGGTGACTGTCAGCGTTTGACGTGCTATTACGATAATCAAGTTGTGGAGTGTCGCCTAAATGAAGAAAAGAAGTGAAGCTCTTGCAGAACGTCTGGAGGCCGGCGCGGCAGCCCTGGCCTCCTTTGCATCCACCCTCACGGAATCGGAATGGCAGACGCGAGTTCCCAAAGATGGCCGCAAGATCGGTGTCGTGGTCCATCATGTGGCGAGCGTTTACCCGATTGAAATCCAATTGGCACAGACGCTCGCGGCCGGCAATGCAGTAACGGGTGTGACGTGGGATGTAGTGCACAAAATGAACCACGAGCACGGCAACACGAATGACGAGGTAACCAAAGAAGCTGCGCTTAGCCTGCTCGCGAGCAATAGCAGTGCGGCTGCAGCAGCCATTCGCGCGCTCAGCGATGAGCAATTGGACAGTGCTGCGCCGCTATCGCTGAATAGTGATGCACCGCTTACCTGCCAGTTCATGCTAGAGGATCATGCGGTGCGGCATAGTTATCACCACCTGGCTAAGGTAAAGGCGGCGCTGGGTCGTTAGATCGGGGCGCCGTTTGATTTCGTCGCCGAGTCAGCGATTGCATCGGCGACGAAATTAGCCTTGAGATCAATGCTGGAGTCGTTCATACAGGCGTCCGCGGCGAAGGTCGGGTGAGATTTCCGCGCTCTTGATGGCTTGAGTCAATTGCTGGTGCCATGCGACGTCGCGCCACATGCCCACGAATTGCGGGCCGCAGAAGTTACTGGTCGCGATCGCGAGCCATCGACCGGATGATGCGGCTCGGCGGGCGCCGATGGCGCACAGATCCTTGACCCAATCCCACTTCAGTAGCGGCCAGTCCTTATAGTCGACGATCGCCCAGCACTCGGTGGTGATGAGGGGCATTTTGATTTTCCGCGAAACTTCGGCGAATTCGTCGATTGCGTTCTCAAGGCCTTTCTGCCAATACTCGGGCCGGGCCCGATACACATCCTCGGCTTTGAGGCTGAGGTTCGTGTAACCCTTTGCGTCGAAACGTTCGTACGCATATCCAGCCAGCTTGTAGAACTCGCCGCCGTATTGCTGGACCATCCATATATGGGGATCGAGCAGGTCGAAGTCGCTGAGGTCGTGCTCGAGATAGCTCTGGGTGTTTCCCGATGCAACTGAAAACAGCAGCGGCATGGCGGGATACTTCGCGCGCACCAGCGCAATGGCCTTGTGCATGTAGTCGAGCGAGGCCGGCTTGTCCCAGTCACCGTACGTCAGCGATTTCATAAACGGGGCCCAGTCTTCGCCGGGCCACTCGTTGCAGAGGTCGGTGTAGAGGATGGTGTCGATGAGGCCGGCCTGATTGATCAGGTCGAGGGTCTTGATCCAATTCGCTGCCATGACTTCAGGGCCGGTGATGGTCATGCGAGTATCGGCATCGTCCTTGCGATACCAAGTGGAGAGGCCGACTTTGATTCCGCGATCGCGGCATTTGCGGATGAATTCAAACAGGGCGGGCACGAGCGCGATGCGATTCACGTCGGGCGAGCCCCACATCTGAGTGTTCCACTCCGGCCATAGGGTCCAGGTCTTGTGAGGGTCGGCGGCGAGCAGATGCGGGAAAGGATCGATGCGCACGGCGTCGTAACCGCGCTCCTTCATTTCATCGAGGGTGCGATCCCAGTCTTCGTATCCGGCGCCCGGCCAGCGGCGCTCGATCCACGAGAACTCCCACATTGTGATGGCGCGAGGATGATTCTCTTTTGAGGCTGCGCTCGACGGTCGTTTTCCGCCCAGAGCGACCGCGGCAACCGCGGCCCCGACAATAAAGTCCCTGCGATTCATCCTTCACTCCAGAGTGCGAGGCAAGGATACTACCCGGCGGGAAGCGGGTCGGCAGCCGGAAGAGATGACCTTACCAGGGGCAGGCACCAGGACGGTTCGGTGAGCGATTCGACGTCCTATCGCAAGTGCCGCAGGCTCTCGACAGAAGGCACGAAGTAATAGGCGCCGGTGAGCGGCTGCGAAAAGCGCGTAAGGGCGTCGCGTATGCCCGTGATCAGGCCCGCCATGCTATCCAGCATTCTGGAGAGGCGCTTCTGGTCTGCACTGAATCCAACGAACATCGTTCCATGATCCTCGACGCTCCCGTAGGGCATATTGCGGCGAAAGATATGCCCAAATTCGTCCTGATCAGTGCGAGCGACATGCGAGTCTGTTGGCTTGTTCTGGAGCTCGATGCTGTCGGCCTTGGTGCGTCCCATGATCCGCTCCTGCTGGTCAACGGGCAGCGCCTCCCACTCTGCCACCTGGTGCTTCCACTTTTGGAGAAGTAGTACTGAGCCTGCTGCGCCGGGCACTCCTTCGGGCAGGAGTGCCGCCATTGGAGCGTCGAGCAACGTCGGATTCTCAGAGCCGTCGATGAAGCCGGTTAGATCGCGATCATGCCTATAAGACCAGCTCGAGGTTTCATCCGCTAATGACGCCACGGCGGCGAGGTCGTGGATAACCGAGCGAGCCATATCGAAGATAACGTCATACGTGCTGCCGGAGAGCCACACAAGCGCATCGTGCTGCGTCGCGGGCATCACAAATCCTTCGGTGCCGTGGATCTCCTTGTTGAACCCCTCGACGTCCGGAGCTACGTCATCCGGAACAAGATCCCGCCAGAGTTCTGGGCGAAAACCGATGACGAAGTTCACTCCGCCCGTAGTTGTCCGCGGCTCGCGAATCGAGGAAATTGCCGAGGCGAACTCGTCGTGTTTCTTCGCGTTCAAAATATCAAACTCCAGGTAGGCATGCGAAGACGTTCCAAGAGCGAAGATTCCAGCTTGAGGCGTGTACATGCGGCCAGTATATCGGGATCGATCTTAGCCAATGATTCTCAAAAATCAATCAGGCCACTGGGTTCGGATTGGCAACTTTATTTATGGAGCTTTCACCTGAGGCCAGGTAGTGCTTGGGGGACGAAGACCGCCGCCGCCCTTATTCACCAAGGTGGCGGCGGAGATCTTCGGGGTGGCTGGTATGGGCGTAGGCTGTGTCGCGGGAGATGCGGTTATTGCGCACGAGCTCGGCCAGAGACTGTTCTATGGTCTGCATGCCTTCGGACCGGCCGGTTTCAATGTTGGCTCTGAGCTGATGGTCGTCTCCGCGGCGAATCAGATTTCGGATTCCGCTGGTGGCCATGAGGATTTCAACGGCGGGATAGCGGTCGATTCCGTTGATTGCGGGCAACAGGCGCTGATGAATGACGGCCAGCAGGGCGAGAGAGAGCTGACGCCGCATCTGGGATTGAAAGCCTGAAGGGAAGATGTCGAGGATGCGCGAGACGGTCTGGGCGGCGTCGTTGGTGTGGAGCGAAGTTAGGACGAGATGCCCGGTCTCGGCGGCGGTCAAGGCGGCAGCCATTGTTTCGCTGTCGCGCATCTCGCCGATGAGGATGACGTCGGGATCCTGCCGCAGGACGGCACGGACTGCCTGGGCAAATCCGGGCGTGTCGGCACCTACTTCGATCTGTTCCACGAGCGAGAGTTGATTCGGCTGCTGAAATTCGATCGGGTCTTCGATGGTGATGATGTGGTCGTGGCGAGTGCGATTAATGGCGTTGATCAGGGCCGCCATGGTGGAGGTCTTGCCACAGCCTGTGGCCCCGGTGAGGAGGATGAGTCCCTGGCGCCGTTCGGCGAGGACGGAAAGCGACTGCGGGAGGTGAAGCGAATCGAGCGTGGGAATCTGGCTGGGAAGGACACGGATGGAGGCGGCGATGGTACCGCGCTGGAAGTGGAGGTTTGCGCGGAACCTTCCGGCGGATCTGCGTTCAAAGCAGAAATCCAGACACTTATGCTTATTCAACTCTTCGAGCCGGGCCGGCGTAAGCAACGGTGTTAGCAGATGCCAGGTGCCTTCGGGCGTAAGTTCGCCGCCAGGGAGAGATTTGAGGGCACCGTTGACGCGGAGTGTGGGAGCCGACCCGTTGACCAGGATGATGTCAGAGGCGCTCAGCGCAAGTGACTCTGACAAAAGATAGTCGATAAGCTCCGGAGTTTCCGCGGAGTGATCGGTTGAGGTGTGTGGCTGACCGCCGGCCGGAGATGGTGAATCTTTGTGCATAGGGAATGATGAAGCTTTCAGCGGAACCAGAGTTGCTTGTAGGACGAGTTTGCCCGAGATTTCGCTCTTTGTGGCGAATGATCTTCGGCGGATGGGGGTGAAAGCGAACCGTTGAAGACTTGAAGCGCCCGGACTTTGTGGGCCGGGCCGCTCAAATGAAGTGATGGTGGGGCGGCTACGGCACGTAGACCCTGATGCGGACGTGCCACTTGGTACTCTCGCCGGGCTTGAGGGTGACCATGCCGGTGTCCATGGAGCCCCACGCCTTACTGAAAGGATCGGCGAAGTTGAACTGGTCTTCGATGGCGACGAAGTTCTTTGCGGGAGGAGCGTAGGCCTGGATGGTTTTGATCTCAGGCGAGACGCCTTCGATCTTGACGCCGTATTTGGCGGCGGGATCGGTCAATGTCACGGTGACGACGCGGTCTTTCCAGTCGAGGTGGCTCCAATTGTCGTCGTAGAAGTTCTTTTCGAGGGCTTTGCCGTCTGCTGCGCGGAGATCATATTGGCCGGTGACGGGAACGAGCTTGCCGGTGGGGAACACGTTGTCATAGTTGTCGACGGTTGCCAGCATGGAGGCAGGGATGTGCAGCCGAGCCTGGGTGCGGTCACCGGAGGGAATGTTGAAGTAGGGGTGCCATCCGATGGCCATGGGCTCGGTTTCGGTGCCGACGTTCTTCGCCACGACGACGGCGTCAACAGCATCGGCGGTTAGCGTGATCGTGAAGTGCAGGTCGGTCTTGGAGAGCCAGTGGCCGCCAAAGTCGCCAGCATGAATTACGCCTGTGACTTCCTTGCCGCTGTGGATGTCCTTTTCGGTTACGTCCTCGGTTTTGGACTTCAGGATGAGGCCGTGCATGGCGTGCTGCTCGGCTCCAGGATTCTTGCCGATGTTGTTGGCTGGGAGGGTGATGGTGTGGCCCTGCCACTCGGTGGTGAGGGTCTTGCCGTCTGCAGAGAGCTTGCCGCGAATGCGATTGGGATAGGGCACGAGGAACACTGAGCCAAGCCTGTAAGCGACGTCGCCGTTGGCGTTGTCATCCTCGTCGAGCATTTTCTTGGCGCCTGCCAGATCGGGAGAGGCGAGCACGTCGACGTTTCCGCGGCCCGGGAAGTTGGCGGTGATCTGGAGCAGTTCCATGCCGCGCCCTGGTAGAACAGTGACGCTGGTGAGCTCGGGCTGGGTCTTGCTGTCGGCGGTGCGCGTGAGGGTGACGATCTTCTGACCGCCGATCTCGGTTACGGCCTGGGCGTGACTGGTCATGATTAAACAGCTTGCCATAGCGGCCGGAAGAACAAAGGAAAGAACACAGGTGCGAGTAGAAAGTTTCATCTCGATCCATCCCTGAACGCGTTCGGATTTTCCGAAAATGCTATGCGGCAGCCGGATCCTTCGCGGCCCGTGAAAGCGTATTCCGGAAGCGGCCTCATTCTACGACATCGCACGATGGGGCGATTGCGGAAATGGAACAGCAGCGAGGGTTCACCTTCAGACGACGAGGTGCGCCAGGGTTCGTGGGCGATCTATTGCCGAAAGCTGCTAGAAATCAGAGCGCTTAACCGGAGAATTGAACGTGAATAACTGCAAGCGGCTGCATACCAGAAAAGTAACCATCTGCGCGGGCATTAGTGATATTGCGTGGTGCTGGGGTAACGGTACAATTCGAGCAAATCAGTGCGCTTCACTTTTCGTTCAGAGCAGGTACGGCCCAGTCTGCAACTGCTCCGGTCCCGTCTTTAAACGCTTCGCCTCTTCGGGAGTATCCCGAGAAAGGTTCCCGGTCGGAAAAAGATGCTCCCCCTGAACAGGTTTGCACTTCCTTGCTTTGCCGTGGTGTTGCTGTCTGGAGTGTTGTCGAGCGCGCAGAGAATCGCGTCGAAACCGCTGATTGTTGAGCGAGTGAACGACAACCAATTGGTAACGCTCAGGGGCAATACGCCACCTGCGGCGACGGAGCAGAACGATCGCGGGGCGGTTAGCCCCGGGTTGAACATGTCTGGCCTGATCCTGGTATTGCACCGGAGCGCGGAGCAGCAGGAAGCTTTCGACGCCTTTGTTGCCAGCCAGTATGATCCGAACTCGCCGAATTTCCATCATTGGCTTGAACCGGAAGAGGTCGGGGAGAAATTTGGTCCCGCGCTCGCCGATATTGCAACTGTTTCGTCGTGGCTGGTAAGCCATGGACTTTCGGTTGACGAAGTGTCGAAGGATCGCATGACGATCCGGTTCAGTGGCAGCGCCGCGCGGGTGCAGGCAGCGTTTCACACCGAAATCCACAACCTGGTGGTGAAGGGCGAGCCGCACATTTCCAACATGAGCGACCCGCAGATCCCCATGGCGCTGGACCCGGTTGTCCTGGGACCGAAGGCGCTGCATAACTTTACTCCGCGGCCAATGCACCACGCAGGCGCGAAAGTCACGCGCAACAGTGAAACGGGCCGCTGGACGAGGGATGCGGTTTCAGCGGGAATGAGCTGGGATGTCAGCAGCGCACGTGTTCGTCCGGAGTTTGGCCTGACGGGAGGAACTGCCCCGGACACGTACCAAGTGGAAGATGTCTCGCCGTACGATTTTGCTGCGATTTACAACGTGCTTCCGCTTTGGAACAGTTCGATTGACGGCGCGGGCCAGACGATCGCGGTGGTCGGAACCAGCGACGTTAATCTCGTGGACGTAGCGTCATTCAAGACCACTTTCGGACTGCCGCTGGGACACATTCCGATTATCACGCTTGCGCACGGTACTGATCCTGGAAGGTGCACCTCGACGCAACCGCCGTCGGCCTCAAACAACTACTGCACACTGGATGACCAGATCGAGAATGCCCTTGATGTGGAATGGTCGGGAGCCGTTGCACCGGGAGCGCAGGTAGTTTTAGTCGTCTCGGGTGCGACATCGGGCAACGACGATACCGTCTTTGATTCCGCCCAGTATGCGATTCAGCACAATACTGCAAAGATCCTGAACGTGAGCTATGGCCTGTGCGAATTGTTCCTCGGGACAACTAACAACGCATCGTACAACGGCCTTTGGCAGACAGCAGCCACTCAAGGTATTGCGGTCTTCGCGGCATCGGGTGACTCCGGTTCGCCAAGCTGCGATCAGGGTGGTGATGCGAGCGGTACGCCCTATTCAGCGCAATACGGGCTATCCGTGAGTGGTCTTGCTTCAAGCCCGTTCGATACAGCGGTGGGAGGCACTGACCTTAACTGGGGTTCGACCGCGTCGCCCTATTGGAACGCCACGAACAATTCGGCAAACGGATCGAGCGCGAAGGGATACATGCCCGAGATCCCCTGGAATGATTCGTGCACGAATCTCGCGATTCTGCCGGCGCTTCAGAACTTCGCCACTCAACTGCAGCACAGCGGCTATTCAGCGGCGGCTTCGCCGACGGATGCGGAAAGTGCCTGCAATTTTGTTGTGAAATGGAATTCGACGATTCAATTGTTAGGTGGCCCAGACATCTCGTTCGTGGTGGACACGGCCGGAGCCGGAGGCGGCAAAAGTAACTGCACCACCAGCGACGGTTCAACCGTTGCGAGTTGCACGGGAGGATATGCGGCGCCTTCGTGGCAGACGGGCGTGCCGGGA
The DNA here is from genome assembly GCA_963738035.1 of uncultured Acidobacteriaceae bacterium. Taxonomy (GTDB): domain Bacteria; phylum Acidobacteriota; class Terriglobia; order Terriglobales; family Acidobacteriaceae; genus Telmatobacter. Next base: position 613,689 of record CAVTVB010000008.1, on the reverse strand, counting down.
ATTCCGGCGGATGGAAAACGATACATTCCGGACGTGTCATTCTTCGCATCGAATGGGTTTCTCGGAAGCGCATACCTGGTCTGCGTTTCTGACTGGGGCACATGCATCACACGATCGACGACGGATGAGCCATCGGCTCAGGAAATTGGCGGCACATCAGCTTCCTCGCCTGCCATGGCGGGCGTGATGGCATTGATCAATCAGAAGGCTGGGTCGACACAGGGAAATCCCAACTCGGTCCTCTATCAGCTTGCAGCGAAGCAGACATACTCGAGTTGCAAGAGTGCGAACGGGGCTACTTCGAACGGCTGCTACTTCAATGACATCGATTCCGGAACAATTGCGATGCCATGCGCTTCTGGATCGCCGAACTGCAACGTCGGCACAAGTGGCGATACGGTTGGAATTCTTTCGGGCTTTGCGGGCGCAACCGGCTATGACGGAGCCACGGGGCTTGGCACCTTGAATGTTGCCAACGTCGTGAACGGATGGAGCACGATGGTGGTGGGTACGGCAACCGCGACGGTAACGGTGACGCCAACGCCGAGCAGCATCAATGTGAACCAGGCTGTGAGCGTGGCGGTAACGGTGGGCGGTGCAAGCGGAACGCCGACCGGGACGGTGTCGCTGTCTGGCGGAGGATATTCGGCCAGTGGCACGCTTGCCAGCGGCACTTATACGTTCAATATTCCTGCGAACAGTCTGAGCGGTGGCAACGATACGCTGTCTGTTAGTTACAGCGGCGATACGACCTATGCGACGGCGAGCGGGACCACGAGTGTAACGGTGACGAAGCTGACGCCAGCGGTGACTGTGGTTCCCGCTCAATCGACGCTCATGTCGAATGTTGCGCTCACGGTGACTGGTACGGTGAGTGGTTCGGGTGGCACGCCAACGGGCACAGTTACGTTGGCTGGCGGTGGGTATACCTCGTCGGCTGCGACGCTTGCCGGCGGAAACTATTCGATAACGATTCCTGCAAATAGTTTGAGCGCTGGCAGCGATACGCTGACGGCGAGCTACAGCGGTGACTCCTTGTATACGACCGCGACTAACTCGGCAGCCGTAACGGTGACGACGCCTCTGACGCCAACCGTGGCAGTCACGCCTACTTCAACCAGCATCAATGCCGGTCAGACTCTAAACGTGACGGGGACGGTGTTTGGTACGGGCGCAACGCCGACCGGGACATTGACGCTTTCCGGCGGAGGTTATACGTCCTCGGCCCAAACGCTGGTCGCGGGGGCCTATACGTTTGCGATTCCGGCGAACAGCCTGAGCGTCGGGACGGATAGCTTGAAGGTCACCTATAGCGGTGACACAGTGTATGGGTCAGGCAACAATTCTGCCAATGTGACGGTCGCGGCATCGGTCTTTGCTGTTGCGGCAGCCGCACCGGCGGCGATTAGCAAAGGCGGCAGTTCAAGCTCAGCGATCACTCTGACTTCAACCACTTTCTATACCGGGACGGTGACGCTTAGCTGCGCATTGACCACGAGCCCGGCGGGCGCTTCGCATTTGCCAAACTGCTCTCCAGCCGCAGGCGGAGGGACGATTACCGTGACAGCCGGAACGCCAAGTGGAACCGGTTCTGTAACCGTGACCACAACGGCAGCGACAGCTTCAATGAAGATGCCACGTATCGGTGGCTGGGCAGAAGCGGAAGGCGGAGCCCTGCTGGCGCTGCTTGTATTCTTCGGTATCCCGGCTCGTCGTCGCGGATGGCGTACGATGCTTGGCGCGTTTGTTCTGCTGGCAACGCTCGGCAGTCTCGCAGCCTGCGGAGGCGGCGGCGGATCGAGCGGTGGCAACAATAATGGAGCTGGAAACCCCGGAACTACGGCGGGAAGTTACACTTTCACTGTGACGGGAACCGGGAACCCGGCGGTTACACCCGCCGTAACCACGACCTTTAACGTGACGGTGAACTAACTCTTGAATTGATTTGGCAGGCTAGCCCTCCCTGTGGGGAGGGCCGACTTGTGTTTGGGCGTTGTTATTGATTCGGGTGTTGAGGTTGAGGCGGGGGTACCGGGGTGCCGTGGGACGCCGCTGCGGATAGAATCGGAGAGGATGCAGACGGCTTTCAGTATCAGGGTGAAGCTGAAAGTTGAGCGGGGCCTTCGATGAAATCGTTGTTACTGGAAGAGTACGGGAAGCTTGCCATTGCCGATGTGCCGCGACCTGAGCCGGGCGAATTCGAAGTACTGGTTCGCGTGGCGGCGTGCGGCATTTGCGGCAGCGATATCCACGGGTACGACGGATTCTCGGGCCGCCGCATTCCACCGCTGATCATGGGACATGAAGCTGCCGGGGTGATTGTCTCTGTCGGGTCGCGGGTGAGCGCCTACAAGCTAGGCGACCGCGTCACTTTCGACTCGACGGTCTACTGCGGGCAATGCATCTATTGCCGGCGCGGCGAGATGAATCTCTGCGATCGGCGCGAGGTAATTGGCGTCTCGTGCGGGGATTATCGCAGGGACGGCGCCTTCGCGGAATACATCGCGGTGCCAGAGCGAATCCTCTATCGCCTGCCCAGCAAGATGTCGTATCCCGAGGCGGCGATGCTCGAGGCTACTTCGGTGGCGCTTCATGCGGTGAAGGTGAGTGAGGTGAAGAAGGGCGATACGGCGCTGGTGGTTGGCGCGGGAATGATCGGCCTGCTCACCATGCAGGCATTGCGTGCGGCGGGTGTAGGTCGCGTGATGATTGCGGACATCGATGAGACTCGGCTGACGCTTGGCGAATTGCTGGGCGCGGACGAAGCGCTGCGCGGAACAGGCGAAGAGATTGCCAAAGCCGTGCTGGCGCGAACGGGCGGCGTTGGAGCGGATGCGGTGTTTGACGCTGTGGGGCGTGCTAAGACGGTCGCGGAGTCGATTGACAGTGTTCGCAAAGGCGGCACAGTTACGCTGATCGGAAACATCGAGCCGGAAGTTGTACTGCCTCTGCAAAGAGTGGTGTCGCGGCAAATCAAGATCCAGGGAACGAATGCTTCGGCGGGAGAATATCCGCAAGCGATCGAACTGATTTCGAGCGGGCGCATTCATGTGCGGCCGATGATCACAGCGGTTGCGCCGCTCGAAGAAGGGCCAAGCTGGTTTGATCGGCTGCACGCTCAAGAGCCGAACCTGATGAAGATTGTGCTGTGTCCGGATGAAGCAAGCTGAAACCGGCCAAGCGAGGCCGCCGCAATGACTGATTCGCTTTTTGATCTGACCGGCCAAGTTGCGATTGTGACGGGAACCAGCCGGGGGCTGGGGCAGTATTTTGCGCGTGCGCTGGCGAAAGCGGGCGCAGACCTGGTGTTGACGAGCAGGCATCGCGAATCGCTTCACGACTTTGAGGCGGAGATACGTAGTCTCGGGCGGCGCAGTATCGCGCTCGAGCTTGACGTGCGCGACCAGGCCAGCATTGAGCAGATGGTGAAGGATGCCGAAGCAGCGTTCGGGCAGATTCACATCCTGGTGAATAATGCGGGCTGCAACGCGCGAAAGCCAGCACTCGAAGTCACGTGGGACGACTGGAACCTGGTGCTCGACACGAATCTGCGCGGGAGCTTTTTTGTCGCGCAGGCCGTTGCGCGCGGCATGATCGCGCACAATTATGGACGCATGATCAACATCGGGTCGGTAACCAGCGTCTTTGGATTTGCTGGACTGGCGCCTTATTGTGCGAGCCGCGGCGGAATTCGACAATTGACGATGAGTCTGGCAGATGACTGGGGACAGCACGGAATCACAGTCAACTGCCTTGCGCCCGGCTGGTTCAAGACGGAGCAGAACAAGGTGCTCTACGAGGACCCGGAGTGGGTGGCTTATCTTACGGATCGCATTCCAGTGAAGCGTCCGGGGCTGCCGCACGATCTTGATGGTGCGGTGGTATTTCTTGCATCGGAGGCGAGCCGCTACATTACGGGGCAGACCCTGCTGGTGGATGGGGGCATCTCGACTGGCGCTACGCGTGCGACTGCCGCGCGAAGATAAACATTTAGCTGGCGGCTTCTGATGGCGGGTGGCTAAGGATTCCAGTTTGGCTGGTGGATTCGGCTTGCGGTGTGGTGTGTCCTGTGGATTTGCGGACGACGAGCCTGGGATAGACGGTGATTGCTTCGGGTTGCGGATGAGGAATCTCGTTGCGGATGAGAGAGAGCAAAGTGCTGGCGGCAACCTGGCCCATGCTGCGCAGGGGTTGATGGATGGTGGTCAACGGCGGATGGTGCATCGAGGCGGCCATGATGTCGTCAAAGCCGAGAACAGAGACATCTCTTGGCACGCGCAATCCGGCTTCGCGCAACGCCGAGATGGCGCCGATGGCCGTCACATCATTGAAGGCAAAGATTGCGGTGAACGGCTGCTTGCTCTGCAGGAGATGGCGCGCGACTTCCTGTCCGGGAGCCGGACCCGGCTCTGGGCTTTGCAGTTGGACAACAAGGCGGTCGTCAATTTCGAGATCCAGATCGCGCGCGGCCTGCACAATTGCCTGCCAGCGCAACAAGGTGTCTGAACTGAAGGCCTGGCCCTTGATGAATGCGATGTGTTTATGACCGAGCGATTTCAGGTGCGACAGCGCGAGGTGCGCGGCCTGATCGTGATCGAGTTCGATGTTGATGACGCCGTCGCGGCGATCGTGGCCGGATATTGAAACGAGCGGTACGGGCAGATCTTCGTTTACAGGCGAGTCGACGGCGATGATGCCTTCGACGGAACGGGCCAGCAGCATGCGCGGATATCCCTCGAGCAGGTCTGCCCGATGGCGATGGCTCACGACGAAGTAGAAGAACCCGTCCTTGAGCAACTCGTCTTCAATTCCGCTGAGGACAGTGGTTGAGTAGCCTTCGCTGATTTCAGGGACGATGACGCCGATGGTGTAAGTGCGCTTCTGGCGCAGCCCGCGAGCCATGGTGTTGGCGACGTAACCGTTGAGGGCTGCGGCATGGAGCACGCGCTGCTGGGTTTCTTCGGCGATGCGGTGTGCTGTCGCCTCTCCGTTGATGATGCGGGAGACGGTGGACTGCGAAAGCTCGAGCATGGCTGCGAGCTCTTTCAGGGTGATCGGCTTGATTGGTGCTTTGGCCAAGTCGTTCTGCTCCCGGAACCATGTTTGACACGATCATGCGGTGGTGTGGAACCCGGCGCGTTGCATCGCCGTCTTTGCTTCTGGATTGCGCATGAATGTATCCCAAATCATACCTGTTCGAAGGTTCTCTGCCATCAGAACCGAGATTCCCTGGTCGATACCAAGGACGTCGGCGTCGTACCAGTTTGCTGCGGGATGGAACGCATCGACAAAGCCGTAGCGGCCCCACGCCTGCTTGCCCCATTTGTCGCGCATGGCGCGGAGAACGGAGATGCAATCTGTGGGAGCGAAAGCGAGCGAGCCGGCTGATGCGCATGGAACCACGGTTCCATCAAGCGGCCCCTGCGCGGGTGGGCCTCCCCAGGCGGTGTAGCCGCCCTGGTAATCGGATGCGGATACACCCCAGTAGTCCTCGTTGTACCACTTGGGATAGGAGAGGCAGAACGCCTTGTGGGCCTTTGTTGCGGTGACCGAGTTTTCAAAGTAGTTGGCGTAATCGTCGCGTTTGTGGCGGAAATCGAACCATGCGTGCGAGTACTGATGGGTGAAGATCGGGTCGTTACCGCTGATGAACGTAAAGCCGTCGTAATGAATGACGGGGCGGGTCCAGTTCTTCCAGTATTCGGCGGGGACGGGATGCGTGGGTGAGCCGATGGCGAGGAGATAGATCATCATAAGCTCGCAGAAGTGTTCCCAGCGAGCATCGAGGAAGCCCTCGCCCGGATGCCATCCCATGGAGAATGTCTTTCCGCCGTTTAGCATCCACGGCCAGTCGACGCGCTCGTAAATCTGTGTTGCGAGTGACTTGATTTTCGGATCGTTGAAGTATGCGCGCGCGCTGAGAACGCCGCAAAGGAGCAGGGACGTATCGATGGAGGAGAGCTCGACGCCTTTCACGCGCTCGCCGGTTTCAATATCGCTGAAGTGATAGTAGAAGCCGTGTACTTCAGGGAATTTGTTCAGGTGCCAATCGAGCGTGTTTCTAACGCGCTCAACGATCTGCGCATGGGGAAGGTATCCGCGCTTGTCGGCGATGCAGAGTGCGGTCAGTCCAAAGCCGGTTGCGGCGATGCTGGCCATGCGGCGCGGATCGCGACTGCCTCCTAGATCGTTGCGTGCACGATCGAGTACCTGGCCGGTCTTCTCGCTGGCTTGCTCCCAGAAGAAGAGACAACCCTGGCGTTCGAGATCGTCGAGGAAGGCTTCATCGCCGCTCTTTGGCTGCCACGATGCCGCGGCCAGGAGATTCGAAGGCAGGAGCGCGCACCCGCCTGCCGCGGCCAATGATTGCAGGATCTGTCGGCGGGTTATGTATGGCGAAGGTGCGTTGTGATTCAACACGGCTCTCCTGTTTGCTCAGGGTGATCGACGCTTCTTAGTGGATTCGATGCTCAAAGCGCAATCGATTGCGCACGGCCAATTTCTATCATTCTGTAATTTTCGGCGTCAATACATTTCGACGCCGATTTCAGGCATCACGGAAAAGCAGCCTTTAAGACGCGTTCCTTCCGTAAGTCTGCGAGGAATTTATTTCCGCTTGCTGTTGAGGGCATTTAGCTTGCTCTTCAACTGTTCGAGCTTTTGTCCTGCTTCGCCTAGTTTTCCCTGCGCGGTCAGGCGTTGATAGTCTTCAAGATCTTTCGCAGCGCCCTGGATGAGTGTGTTGAGATCGTCTGACTGCGCTGTAGGATTTGTTGCGGCTGAAGTCTTCTGAGGCTGAGCACCGGCGATTGATTCCGAGGAGAGGCTTGATGCTTCTCCGCCGAAGAGGGAACGCAGCGCGGCTTCGAAGGTTGAGCCATACGCGAGGCGATCCTGCAGGGCGAGTACGACGAGACGCAGCTCCGGCATGGGACTGCGTTCAGCCTGGAGGTATATGGCCTCAGCGTAGATGAGAGCTTTTCCGCATGGAATGACGAGGAGCGTGCCGCGGCGAACGTGCGAGCCCTGCTGGTTCCACAGGGAGAGTTGGCCGGATAGCTGCGCGTTCTGATCGATGCGCGCTTCCACCTGGAGAGGTCCGTCGACGAGTCGTGTTTTGGGGAAGTTGTAAACGACGGAGGCGCCATAGTGGGCGCCGTCGCTGCGGCCGGCGATCCATCCGATCAGGTTATTGCGATTTGACGGCGTGAATGGAAGGATCTCGACGAACTCGACATTCGATTCGCCGGGCAGTTTCATCAGTACGAAATTCGGATCCATCGCTTGTGTCGCCTGTTCGCCGGATTGGGTCATTCCGACCTCGGAAGCTACTGTCCACAGGTCTTCGCGGTTGTAGAAGACGACCGGATCTGTCATGTGATAGAGGCCGTATGCGGAAGCCTGCAGTCGCAGGAGCAATTCAGGATAGCGGACGTGCCGTCGAAGATCGGCGGGCATGGTCGAGGCGTCTTTAAACAGCTGAGGAAAGAGGTTGCGATAGGCGGCGATGATGGGATCGCCCGGATCGAAGACGTAGAATGTTACCGCTCCGTTGTACGCGTCGATAACAACTTTTACGCTGTTGCGGATGTAGTTGATCTGCTCGTTACCAATGCCGAAATGTGTGGAGTACGGATAGCTGTCCGATGTCGTGAATGCATCGAGCATCCATGACAGCTTTCCGTCATCGCCGATGACGATGTAAGGATCGGAGTCGAAAGTAAGAAATGGAGCGAGGGCTTTAACGCGGTCGAAGATGTTACGCCGCATGAGCAAGCGGCTTTGCGGGTTCACGTCGTCGCTGAAAGGGAGCTTCGCAAGATCGTCGCGGTCAAACGCGATCAAGACGCGACGGAGAAACCCGCCCAGTTCGATGCCGCCGGTTCCTTGATACGTGGTGAGGCTGTTGGTTTCGCCCTGCGGATAGTCGAACTCTCTTTGGCGAGTTTTAACGTACACGTCGGTGTTGGTAAGCTCGCCGAAGTAGATTTCCGGCCGGTTCACCTGGATCGAGGGCACCGTGCTCTGGATCGGCATATTGCTGAGGAGCATGGTGGGCAGGCCTTCGGGAGTGAACCCGTTTACCGAATTCACCGTAATGCCGTAGCCGTGCGTGTAGATCAGCTTTTCGTTGATCCAGTTGCGGCTGCTCTGGGGGAGCTTTTCAATGTTTAACTCGCGAGCAGCGAGCATGAGCTGGCGTTCCTCGCCATTGATCTGGTAGCGATCAATGTCGATGTCGGGGAAGTCGTAGTAGGTGCGAATTTCCTGGATCTGACGCAGCGTGTCCTGCAATGCACGCCAGTCCCACAGACGAATGTTCTGAAGCGTGGGTTGATTGTTCGCGGCATCGGCGGCTTCAACGGTGATCTCAGCGGGAAACTCGTGCTCCGCAATCTGATCGAGGCCGAAGGCCTGGCGCGTGAATTGGATGTTGTGACCGATGTAGGGCTGCTCGCGCACCAGTTCGTTGGGCTTGACGATGAAGCTGGTCATGTACCAGGCGAAGATCTGGATCACGAGGAAACACAGCACCGCCGGCACCGGCGCAGCGATGAGGCGATTCGCACGCGGACGAAGCACGGCGTTTGTTGCGGCAATGGCAGCGCCCAAAATAAGTGCGGCGCAAATGACCAGTGTGCCGCCGAGAATGAGGTGATCATCGGTGTAGGTGACGCCCCCGAATACTGTGTATTCGGCGAGGATTCGGTCGAAGCGGCCAAGCCATGTTCGCAGTGCGATCACGACGAGAAGAAAGGCAAAGGCGGCCGATAACGCACGCCAAGGAAAGGATGAAACGCCGTAGGTGTGGTCTCTTAAAAGTTGCGAGCTGCCGGTCAACACGAGAAAAAGTCCAGCGATTGCGCAGCCAACGATAGCGAGCATAAGCAGCCAGCCGAAGATGAACTGGAGAGCCGGCAAGGTGAAGAAGTAGAAGCTTAGACTCTTTCCGAAGATCGGATCGTGGACACCGCTGTTGTTCGATCCCGCAAACCAGTACAGGGCGAAACGTGCCCACTCGCTCATAAAACTCGCAGCGGTCAACAAAGCAATGAATGCCGATGCGATGAGCCCGCCGATGCGCACGACGGGATCGACGGGAAGCTCGAAAGTGCGGTTGCCGAGCACGATGGTTCCGACGTTGCGCAGTTCTTCGCGGCACCCTCGCCGAAGAATCATGAACCAGCCGTACAGGATCAGAAACGTGAGGACGAAGGGAAGAGCGAATGCGGTCCACTTGAATTGAAGGGTTCTCCAAAAGACCTCTGAATAGTTGAGAGACGAGAACCAGAGCGAATCGACGTAGTAAGAGATGGCGGTTCGTGCGCTGAAGAGGATGACGAGAAGAATGAATGCAATCAGAAGGAAAACGCCGCGGTGCTTTGTGGGTGGGTCTTCTCGAATCGGATATACGACGCGCTCGTGAATCACGGTACCAGCTTCCGCCGGTCTTCCTAGACAGCAATATCCGGCAAGCGCAATTGTACTGCGATTGAATGCCGGACAACTGCGATCACCAGACGAGGCTTGGCGTATCTGCGGAGATGAGCGTGCTGGAGTTTCTATTGGGTCGTTGTCAGTTGTTCAGCCCGCAGGCTGGATGAAGCGGGACGAAGACGGCCGGCGCGCAATTCGCGTCGTTTCATCAGCAGAAAAAAGACGGGGACGAGGATCAGCACGTGAATCGTGGAGGTAATCATTCCGCCAAGGATTGGCGCGGCGATCGGCTTCATTACGTCTGAACCGATTCCGGATTCCCAAAGGATGGGCGCGAGACTTAGAACAACCGCCGTTACGGTCATGAGCTTGGGGCGCAAGCGCTGCACGGCACCTTCGATGGTGGCCTTCTCCAAGTCATCTTCGGTCATCGGGTGGCCAGATTTGAGGCGATTCTCCAGGGCTTCGTGCAGGTAGACCACCATGACAACGCCGGTTTCAACCGCGATGCCAAAGAGAGCGATGTAACCGACCCAGACCGCGACGCTGAAGTTGTAGCCGAGCGCCCACTGGAGCAGCAGACCGCCGGACATGGCGTAGAGGGTTGGGAAGATTAAGACCGCTGCTTCAGCTACAGATTTGAAGACGAGATAGAGAAGCAGAAAGATCACGAAGAACACAACGGGCAGAATGATCAGGAGGCGCTGTTTGGCGCGGAGTTCGAATTCATATTCGCCCGCCCAATGCCATGTGTATCCCGGCGGCAACGCAACGTTCTCTTCGAGCGAACGCGTGGCGCGATTCACATAGCCCCCGTAGTCATTGGTCTTCAGGTTGAGATAGACGTATCCGGTGAGCGCGCCGTCTTCATCGCGAATCATTGCGGGTCCGCGTGAAAACGATACGCGCGCAACCTGACTGATGGGGATCTGCTCGCCAGTTGGAGTGGGGATGAGAGCTTTGCCAATCTCCTGAGGGCTATCGCGGAAATCGCGTTGATAGCGGACCGCAATGGGGATGCGCTGGCGACCTTCGACGTTCTCAGCAATGCTGGCGCCACCGATCTCAGAGTTGATGACGCGTTGCACGTCGGCGACGGTCAAACCATAACGCGCCGCTTCTGTCCGGTTCACTTCGACGTTGAGGTAAAACCCTTGCGAAACGCGCTCGGCAAATACGGAGCTTGTTTCGGGCATGGATGAGAGGATCTGCTGCATCTGTGCGCCGATGTCCTGGATGCGGGTGAGATCTGGTCCTTGGATTTTGATACCGATCGCGGTCTTGATGCCGGTCAGTTCCATGTCGAGACGATTCTGGACGGGCATTGTCCAGGTGTTGGTGATGCCGGGAAATTGCAGCTTCTCGTCCATATCGTGGATGAGCTTCTCGTAGGTCATGCCGGCTCGCCACTGGGTACGCGGCTTGAGCATGATGGTGGTGTCGTACATGTCGAGCGGCGCATTGTCGGTGGCGCTGTCGGAGCGGCCTACGGTTCCGAAGACTGTGTCAACTTCAGGAAACGACTTGATGATTCGATCCTGCTGCTGCATTAGAGTGACGGCCTGCGTCAAGGAGATTCCCGGCAAAGCACTCGGCATATAGAGGGATGAGCCTTCGTAGAGCGCGGGCATGAATTGGCTGCCGAGGCGGAAGTACAGCGGGATTGTCGCGGCAAGAAAGACGAGGTTGAGCGCAACGACCAGCTTCCAGTGACGAAGGCACCAGTTGAGGATAGGAAGGTAAATAGCTTGCGTGATGCGCGCGGCGGGGTTTCGCGATTCCGGCCGAAGTTTGCCGCGGAGGCAGATCGGCATCAGTGCCGGAACGAGCGTGATGGATAGCAGGGAAGAAAACACGAGGGCCAGCGTTTTTGTCCACGCGAGGGGGCGGAACATGCGGCCCTCCTGCGCTTCGAGAAGGAAGACCGGTAGGAAGGAAACAACGATGATGACGAGCGAGTAAAACAGTGCAGGGCCGACCTGTTGCGCTGCACCTACCAGGATGCGATGCCGTTCTTCGCCAGTTGCCGGTTCGGCGCGTTCGGCGAGGTGGCGATATCCGTTCTCGACCATGACTATGGCCGCATCGATGAGAACGCCGATGGCGAGGGCAAGGCCGCCCAGCGACATGATGTTCGAACTTACGTGGAGGAAGTACATGGGGATGAACGCAGAGACGACGGCTATGGGGAGCGTGAGAATCGGAACCAATGCGGAGCGAAAGTGAAAGAGGAATGCGATGCTTACGAAGCTGACAATGATGGCTTCGAGAATCAGATCGCGCTTCAAAGTGTGGATTGATTCGTTGATCAGCCATGAGCGGTCGTAGCCCGTCACGATTTCAACTCCGGGTGGGAGTGATGGGGCGAGTTCGCTAAATCGTTGCTTCACGCCACGGATCACGTCGAGCGCGTTCATGCCATCGCGCATTACGACAATACCGCCGACGGTTTCGCCCTCGCCCTGCCAGTCGGCGGCGCCGCGCCTCACGTCGGGACCGAATGATACGGTGCCGACGTCGCGCACCAGGACTGGCGTTCCATTTTTGGTCGCCACGGGCACGTTTTCGAGATCGGATAAGGTTCGAATGTAGCCGAGTCCTCGGATCATGTATTCGGCGCCGCTCATTTCGAGTACGTCGCCGCCTACTTCATTTGTGCTCTGTCGCACCTTGTCGATCACCATAAATGCCGGAATGTTGTAGGAGAAAAGCTTTTTGGGGTCAAGGTTTACCTGGTACTGGCGCACGAATCCACCGATGCTCGCGACCTCGGCGACGCCGGGCACTGTCTGTATTTGATAGCGCAGATACCAATCCTGGAGTGCGCGGAGATCGGCGAGGCTACGAGTATGGGTGCGATCCACGATGGCGTATTCATAGACCCAGCCTGCGCCGGTAGCGTCGGGACCGATGACTGGATGCACATCTGCCGGTAGCCTCCCTGCGATCTGCTGGAGATATTCCGTTACCCGGGAACGCGCCCAGTAGAGATCGGTGCCGTCCTGAAATACAACAAAGACGTAGGAGTCGCCAAACATTGTCTGCGCGCGCACGCTTCGCACGCGAGGAGCAGAAAGCAGGGCAGTGACAATGGGGTACGACACCTGATCTTCAATGACGCTTGGCGGCTCTCCGGCCCACGGCGTGTGGATGATGACCTGCACGTCGCTGATGTCTGGCAGCGCATCGAGAGGCACATGCGTCATAGACCACACACCCGCGACAGCGAGCAGGATGGACGCCATGATGACAAGGAAGGGATTGCGCGCGCACCACGCGATGGTCTTTGCAATCATCACATTCCTCCTGTGGCATTCACGCTGAGGGTCTTGGTGGCGATTGTTTTGCCTCCGCGTTGGACTGTGATAGTGACCTGCCATGTGCCGCCGGAATCGAGTTGCAGGGGGCCATCATAGTTTCCATTTCCCCGGTCTGTGAGCGCGGCGGAGGCATGCTGTGCCGCCATTCCCATTGCGGGCATTGCGGGCATGAAGAACGTAACAGTCGCCTGGACTCCGGCAACTGGCTTTCCGTCGGGGCCGTGCAACTTTACCTGGACGAGGTTGGCTCCTTTGCGTGGAGGAGACGGCTCGCTCGCAAAATGAATCTGCAACTGCTCGGTTGCTTGTTGAGGCGTATTAGCCTCTTGCTGCGGCGCAGGCATGTATCCGCTCATGGCGCTTTGGAGTTGCGCTTCAGAGTCCACAAGGAAGTTTGCGGAGCTTACGATGCGGTCGCCGGCTTTCAGGCCTTTCAATACGACAATCGAATCGTCGAGTCTCAGACCGGTTTCGATCTCGCGGGGTTCAAGCGATCCCTGGCCCTTGTCGATGAATGCGATTTGGCGCGTGCCTGCCTGCAGAACACCAGAAGCTGGAATCACGAGCTGACGGCCTAGCGGCGCGACAATGTTGACGTTGACATACATGCCGGGTTTCAGCGCAATACCGGGATTGCTCATGATCAGGCGGACGCGCACCGTTCGCGTTGCGGCATCTACCTCGGGAAGGATCTGGTCGATCCGACCCCTGAATTTGCGTCCGGGGTAAGCGTCTACGGAGACTTCTCCGCGGTCTCCTGGTTTGAGCCGACCGACGTCGACTTGAGGCACGTTCGCGTATATCCACACGGTGGAGAGGTCGGCGATTGTGTATAGCTTTGTCTCCGGCTGCACGTACGCATTTGGGAATGCGTTGCGCTCGATGATATATCCGGACGCGGGAGACTCGACTCCGATTTCGCGACTTGCAGTGCCGGTTTTTTCGAGTTGTGCGATTTCGGCATCGGGGATGTCGTATCGGCGCAAACGTTCCGTAGCGGCCTGCAAAAGCCAGTTGCCCTCCTCCGCTGGAGTGCCGTGCATGTGTTCCGAAACAGATGCCTGATTCTTTTTTGCCAGCAGGTATTCCTGCTCAGTGCCGGCAAGATCGGGGCTGTAGATGGTGAAGAGCTTCTGGCCCTTCCTCACATATTGATAAGTCGCATTCGCGAAGACGGTGCGAATCCAGCCGGGGAAGCGCGTCTGCACATAGGAGAGCCGCTGCTCGTCCATGGCGACGCTGCCGGGAGCCTGCAATTCATCGCTTACATCTTTCATTTCCGCGATGGCCGTCGTCACCCCGATTTCCTGCATTCGCTGAGGCGAGAGCTGAAGCGGCGAGAGCGCGGGTTCTTCGGAATTTGCGTTGTTGGAACGGGCGTTGGTCTGCGATGAAGCTTCGGGGCCTCGTGCCACGACGGGTCCCGCACCAGCTGGAGAAGCGGCGGGCGTCCAGCGATGCCAGAGCAGGTACCCCAGGGTCGAGGCGAGTGCGACGCACAGCAACGTGCTCACGGCAAATGCGCTCTTCAAAGTTCTGTCGTTCATTTCGTCACTCCCTGCGCAGCTACCGGTGCGCCTACGGCCATCTCCAGGTCCGCCATTTTCATGTTGAAATCCGCACGTGCATCAACCGCTGCCAGGTCCACGTCGATGACGGTCATCTGGCTATCGAGCAAATCGAGAAACGAGGTCTGATCGTTCTCGTATGCAACGACGGCTGCATGCAGTGTTTGTTCGGCTTGCGGTTTTAACGAGTCCTCGTAAACGCGAGCGAGGCGTTGTGCCGCGCGAGCCTCGGCCAGTGACTCTTCAATCTGGCCTACAGCAGCCGTCTTCATTGCCGTCACTTCCGCGCTTTTTTCGGTAACTGCAACCTTGGCTTCATTAACTTCGGCGTCGTGTTTGCGGCGGTTCAGCCATGGCAGGCTCATTGAGCCTTCCACCATGTAGTTGTTGCGTGAATCCTGACCTGAAGGCATGAGCATGTAACCGGCGGCGACGCTGAAGTCCGGCACCATCGCCTTCTTTGCCAGGTCTTGCTGCTTGCGGCTCTTGTCTATGTCGGCTGCAGCTTCAATGAGGTCGGGACGACTCTGCATCGCGGTTGTGATAAGGGTTTCCAATAAGGGGAGGGGTGTTGCGACTGCATATTCGCCGCGCACTTGAATTGGAGACTCGGGGCGACGCCCCATCAACGTGTTCATGTGAGCTCGCGCCACCTCGACATCGCGATCGAATCGGATCATGTGCTCGGCGAGGCGTGTGAGGGCAACCTGTGCCTTCAAAACTTCGACCTGCGGAATTTTGCCGACGCTGTACTTGATGCGCGCGGCTTCAATCGCCTGCTGCGCGATTCCAACGTGCTGATCGTGAATGCGGATTTCATCCTGCGCGTGCAGCATGTCGAAGAAAGCTTTGCGCACCTGGACGCGCAGCCGAAGGCGCACGGCCTCGAGTTGAGCATTTGCCAGCTCCACGTCAGATTGCGCGAGGTTGGTGCGCAAATCACGCTTGCCTCGACCGGGAAATGACTGGCCAAGCATGAACATGTTCTGCGCGGCGTTGTAATCCCATGGCTTCGACAGTGGTACTTGCCATCCGCGATACATTGCCTGCGGATCGTCGAGCGTGCCTGCCAGCGGGACATGAGCTTCTGCGGCGGCGACCTTGCGCGCGGCAACGTGAATCTCTGGATTCTCGGCAAGCGCGATGCGCTCAACTTCGTCCAGAGTCAGTGCGGGGCCTGGCGCGGTATCGGCGTTCGCGCTGCCGAGAAGGGCTCTCAGGGTGTTCAACGCGGTTGCGTCTTCCGCAGTTTGCGCATTGCAGGCTGGCAACCAAAGCGCAAGGCTGAGCGTTCCTATCAATATATGTAGTGTCTTCATTGCTCCCTCAAGGGCCGGACGATCGCCGGCCACGTCATTCGCGCCCAACGCAAGGGTCTGGACACACGAAAGCTGACTTCAGAAAGAAAAGGGAGCTTTTAAATTCTCAGGATGGAAATACGACCTGAAGCTGGTGGTCCGGGCGGGTCTTCGAAGGTCTGCACAGCCGCGGAGACTTCGGCCGGGGCAAAAGGCATTTTTGCACCCACGAAGAGATCGGCCACGAGGCTTGTGTTTTCTGACTGTGAAGCCTGTGCGGGTGGCATGTCCGAATCGGACGAGTGAACCTTGCAGCAGGACGGATTGGCCGCGCTCATGGATGATTCGCAAGCCTCGGTCATCTGCCGGCAGCACGCATGGTGCGTAGCGGGCGCGAAGCAGGCCAAGCCTGGAAGCACGGCCCACAGTGCCACGATCGCCAACATGAACAATGCGCGTTTACTACCCACATGCACAGTGTATACCCGTCCTCGAAATGAGAATGCACTCTGCGTGTCTTTGCTGGCGGTGATTTAAATCACACGTTAGGTCAGGTCCGGACCCGGAACATCGACCCGACGCCCGGCAGGTCATTGCTTGGCAAGGAACACTCGCATGGCGGTTTCGTAGTCTTCGACGTGCTCGCCGCTGACGTCGACGATGACCCGCTTGATCGCGCCGGTGAAGGCGAAGGGCGGTTTGTAGTCCGGAACCACTGCCGAGCCCGTGTCTGCTCCCACTAGCATTGCGCCGCCCTGGGCCTGCGGTTCGGCGTGGTCGTTGCGAATTCGCCGCGACTAACCTCCTTGCCATCAACGAGGAGCGTGACTGTGCCTGGCGCGCCTTTGCCCTTCGCAAAGTCGGGCTTACCTGTGGGCTCAAATTGCATGCTCAGGAAATGATGACCGGGCTGAATTGAGTCCTTTGATTTCACGTAGGTATACGCGGCCGCCACGTAGTTGTAGGCGAAGCAGAGTTTTCCCGCCTGGAGGTAGAAAGATATTCCGCCGTCGTTACCCCCAAAGCTCAACAGAACTCCTTCGACTTCGGTCGTGGGAATATCCACCTCAGCAGTGATCGAGTATGGCCTGTTGAGGATTTTTGGCGCAGCACCCGCCGGAATTGATTGTGTGCCCGGATAGAGCGTATATCGCTTGCGATCTTCTGCGATCTGAGGCCGCTCCTCACGAACACGTTGCAGTCCGCGACTGTCGACGGGCAGCACGTTGTATTTGCCCGCCTCGGCATACCACATGCCGATCATTGCAATCAGTCGGGCCTTCTCTTTGTCCGCGAGATTTTTGGTTTCGGCGAAATCCTCTTTCAGGTTGTAGAGTTCCCAACCTTTGGCATCTAGATCGGTGAGCATGTCATAGGTGATTGGAGTGCCGAACGCTCGTCCGGATTCGACGAACGATATTCCAGGCCATGGGCAGACTGCTCGCCATCCATCGTGGTAAAGCGAGCGGTGCCCCATCATTTCGAAGTACTGCGTCACATGCTTGTCGGGAGCCTTCGCGTCGTTAAATGTGGATACGAGGCTGACTCCTTCGAGTGCGGCCTGTGTCACTCCGCGAATCGAAGTCGGCGGCTCTATGCCAAGCGCATCGAGGACCGTCGGCACCATGTCGATGATGTGTGCGTATTGTGTGCGGAGCTCGTTGCGAGCCTTGATGCCCTTGGGCCACGCAACGATGAATGGATCGCTGGTGCCTCCTCGGTAAGTTTCACGCTTCCAGCGGCGGAATGGTGTATTTCCGGCGTATGTCCAGCCCCATGGGAAATGATTGAACAGTTTTGGCCCGCCGATGTCGTCGATGGACTTTAGATTCTCTTCGATGCTGTCGGGGACATTATTGAAGAACTTGCACTCATTCACCGATCCGTGTGGCCCGCCCTCCGCGCTCGAGCCATTGTCAGAGATCAGCATGATGAGCGTATTGTCGTACTCGCCAAGGTCCTTGAGGAACTGAATGAGTTCACCGATGTAGTGATCGGTGTGAGTCAAATAGCCCGCGAACACCTCCATCATTCGTGCGTAGAGACGGCGTTCGTCCGCAGGGAGTGTATCCCAGTCCTGCACATCGGGATCGTGGCGTGAGAGTACGGTACTCGCCGGGATTAAACCGAACTTCTTCTGCTGCTCGAAAACTGGCTTGCGATAGACATCCCAGCCGCCATCGAACTTGCCCTTATACTTGTCTGCCCATTCTTTGGGGACATGGTGCGGAGAGTGCATAGCTCCGACAGCGAAATAGGCGAAGAAAGGCTTGTTGGGTGCGACTTGCTTTGCATCAGCAATCATCTCCTTAGCCTTCTCAACCAGATCGGGCGTCAAATGATAACCCTCTTCAGGCGTTTTTTCGGGCTCGGTCTGCGAGTTGTCACGGACAAGTTCGGGATAATACTGGCTGGTATCCCCTCCTAAATAGCCGTAATAGCGCTCGAACCCGCGCCCGATCGGCCACCGGTCATGAGGCCCGGCCGCGGTCATCGTCTCCTCAGGAGCGAGATGCCACTTGCCGAGACAGTAAGTGTTGTAACCCTGCTGGAGAAGTATCTCGGAGATGAATCCGTTTTCGAATGGTATGTAGCCATCGGATCCTGGAAAGCCTGTTGAGGCATTCGTGAGACACGCAACATGATTGGAATGGTGATTGCGGCCAGTGATGATGCAGGCGCGGGATGGCGAGCAGAGTGCCGTTGTATGCATATTGCTGTAGCGAAGACCATCAGATGCCAACGCGTCGATGTTCGGGGTCTCGATCGGGCTCCCGAAGCATCCAAGGTGTCCGTAACCGGTGTCGTCTAAAACGATGAACAGGACGTTCGGGGCGCCTTCTTTCGTGCGCGTCGGCTGAGGCCATGCCGGCGTCGAAACTTCGTAGGTGCGACCGATGGTAGCGGGAAAAGTGGTTCCGGATTTATATTCCTTGAGAGCCATAACACTTCCTTCCGTTGCGACAGTGTGGTGCTGACGATCTCGTTGTGCTTGACTGCTGCGGCGCTCAGATCAGATAGCTAGATGCGCAGGCGCTTGTTCTGAGGAGGCCTTGAATTGGCAGCGGCGCCACAACATATAAGCGGAGGTGATGATCGCGTTCAGCATAAGGTAGAGAAGAATTGCGCTGAACACGTTGTGCTCCTCTGGCATGTTTGCAGTTGCGAGCGCGATGGCGAGTGCGGGATGGCGGCAAGCGGTTGAAAGCGAAAGCGTGATTCTCTCTTCGGAGCCAGGTCCGCCGAGAAAGTGCCCAACAACTAAGCCCACAATGATGAATGAGACTAGAGCTGGTAACGTTCCATTGCCGATGAGTGACAGCGATTTTGGAAGCGCGAAGATAAGCGTTGCGAGCAGGCCTGCCATCAACAGGATCTTTGCAAACAATCCTGCGGGTTTTGCGATGCGCCTGGCCAGATCGGGTGCAATTCTCTGGAACACCACGCCCGCCGCCAGACGTCAACGTGAATCGCGACGTCGATGTGAACGTTCACAATAACTACAACTCCGGCTACGGCTGCTGCTGCTACCATCCTGTGGCTACGGCTGCGGTGATAGGTTCAATGTTCAATGGTCAATACGCTTCCACCTAATTGCACCACCATCATCGCCAACGGTGTGACCTATCAGCAGTGCGGGCGTAGCTACTATCAGCCGCAATTCCCCGGTGGAAACACAACCTATGTTGTGGTTAACAATCCGTATTAGGCTGGTTGCTCCGGCGAGGATTCCAAGGTTGGTGCCAGGCGTCGAGCGCTCCGCAGGGAGAAGAACCAACGTCCTTACATTTCTTCCTGATATTTTCTCTTCAGGCGAGAAGGACATGCCCACGCTTGCTGCTGGCGGCTCACCATCGATGAGTATGAGTCTCGGGTCGGGATTGCCATTCTTGCGGACAACGGGTACGAATTGCCAGCGGTCGCGGAGTCGGCGATACTGTACGAGGTTACTTGCTCAAGGCAGTTCTCACTGTCCACTTCCCGGAATTGTGAGTTGGATAGTGCGTTAGGAAGTGACATCAATCACTTTAAGTGAGTGATTGGCCATTCAATGGCGGGAGTAGTTCAGTGGTAGAACGTCAGCTTCCCAAGCTGAATGTCGCCGGTTCGATCCCGGTCTCCCGCTCCAATCCGATATCGCAACCACAATCGATGTGCGCGTTCCATGTTGAACATCGGCTAGCTGATGAACGGTTGAATTGTCACGGAATTGTCACAGCGTGGAATCGGCCCAGCAAATCATTGCTTTGCAAGCATTTGGAATTTGATGAACACAGCGACGCTATCGATGTTGTGTAGAACCTTCATCTCAAGCCTGGCTTGATTTCCATTTCGCGAAGCGGAAGACGCCGCCAATTTTAATTTCTCGAAAAACTTCGCTTGCCGAAGTCCGCATGTTTTGCGATGATGATGCACCGGTTTGCCTGGTGTCCTTTACGCTGCCTGGGAAAGATCCCGGAAAGCGTCGCAACACCGGAGCCTCCGGGCTCGGATTCTCTACGGAACTCCCCATGCAACCTAACGTAGCGGATCGAGGTCAAGAAGATCGTTGGTCTCGCAACAATCGAAATCAAGTATTCGGTCAACCGCCAGAAGCCAATCATCTCGTTTTTGCCTTCGAGGGTTCCCCGATGCTAACCAACGCTATCGAGTTGGAGTACACGTCAGGTTGAAGAGGTGAATCTTCATGAGTTTCCCTCATCTTTCCCGGTCTATATGCGTAGCGGTTTTCCTCGCGTTTCAATTCTGCTTGCCCGCTTCGGTGGGCGCAAAGCCAAACGACGGTTCGCGATCTCCCGGCGTTAAGCAAGTCGATTCTGCCAGGCAGATGTCCCCGGCTCCCTCGGCGGAAACCGTTGTGATTCCCGGCCCCTTGCGATCCTTTCTAAGAATGGCCGGCATCAGCCAGAAGGTTTCTCTCAACGAAGTGATGCCGATGCTTGCCCACGGCATTTCTCTGCAGGGGTACCGAGGCGGAAGTGAAACGGAGTTCCTTCATCTTTTGGATCGCTATGTTCATCTCGCAAGAGAAGTGCGTTCGTTTTCGGACGCGAATGGCACGATCCATATCGCAGGTTGCGCGGATGCGGGCCGGCTCATAGTTGTTCTCGGTTACAGGTCGCGGGGGACATGCGGACAGCGTGATTTCTCTTTCGTGACTGCGGATGCGGAAAGAGCCTTCCTGACCATCGACTCTGGTTTCCCTCTCACCGCGCTTGAGGAAGCGCTTCAAAAGTCCCGACCGTTTGAGTATCAGTTCCCGGCTTCCCGAGTCCCCATCATCTATACGGAAGGCGATTGGATGGCGCTCGCGGCATCGATCAAGAAGCCCGGTTCAGATCTGCTTGACGTGCTGCTGCACGATCGAACGATGGATCGGCTCTATTGGGCTCTCTCAAGATGTGACGAAGAGACGCGAGCCGAGTTGAAGAAGTCACTGGGTCTGAATAAATTGCTGACGGTGGCGCCGGAATTTGAGATGTACGGAGGCGAGATTCGTATCCATTCAGGATCAGTCGCGTTGCCAGCGGGATCCGAGAAGGGCTGGCACGACCTCGTGGGTGAGAGTCCAGATTCGCCTGATTCCTTCGTGACCCATCTGCTCACGCGAGATCACGGCTGGCTTGCAGCCTACTTTGATGTTGTGTCCCGGTTGAATCAGATGCAACAGGCGCACATTTTGGAAGAGCCTCGTCTCAAGCGACTGTATTCAGCCTATCGATCCACAGCGAACAAAGAGGCGGCGTATGGTGTTTTTCCGCGGAATGCCAATCTGCTGATATTGCTGGCCTCAATGAGGTGGAACGCGAAAGGCGAACCCGAGATTCCGGGCACGCAGGAGTTTTGGCAAGGAGTGTTTTCGCGAAAGAACATCGATGAACGTGAGCGTGTGAAGCTGACCCATTGTTGCGACGCACCCGAGCGAACACTTGAAGCGCTGGTAGCTACCTCTCGATACGAGTTCGCAAACGGACCGACTGCGATCTTTCTCACGTTGAGCGCTGTGAATGCTGCAAGGCCAGTTGATCGGCCGTTGTCGAATGAAACCCAGCAACTGATCGCCGCCAAATTCTCGAAATATCACCGGTGGTTTCCCATCTTCGCTGAGTTTCCATCGCTGGACGACTCGGCCATCAAGCAGTTTGTAACGGCGGCCGACCGGGTCGAGGCGATTTCAAATTCTGCCTTGCGTTCAAATGCGCTTGGCGCATTTCAGGCGGAAGTTGGGATCTGGCAGATTCTCGCCCGGCAAGGCGAGATACCCTTCGAAAAGCAGAATTCATCGTGGCAAGGCACGATGCAGCCATTCACAGGCATTTCCAATTCGCTGCAGTTGTTCGACGCATCACGGATGGGTTTGCAGGCAATGAGTTCTGCATCAGCGGGAAGAACGGGTCTCTCTCAGGATGAGATCATTGACGTTCTCGCCGGCCCGACTCAGGAGAATCCAGAAGGCCAGCGGGTACATCAGGAACTGGCCGAGAGAATTCGCTCGGTGATGGACGACCAACGGCTCGTGTCTCTCGACACTTTGTTCGGGCTATATGATGGATTGACGCAAATGGCGCACGGCGCCAAGGTTGGCGACAATTTGCTTTCTCTTGCCGGCAACCTCAAGGAGTTTGAGATGCCGCGCCCGATCTTCACGGGCGGCGAACGGAGCGACTGGTCTCCCTTGGTGTACACGAGCCGGCATGCCGAATTGCAGATTCGGACCAATCTGACAAAGATCATTCAGTCAGCGCACACCCCCGCGCAGTTTGAAGCCGCACGCGCGCAGCTAGCTCCATTCTTGAGAGACACGCTGGTTGGGCTGAATTATGCCTACTTTGAGCCGCCAGGAGCCGCGGTTCTGCATTCCAATCCACTCCTCGTGCGCTCCCATGACTTTTCATCCGTGTCGATTCAGGGCATTGGAAACATCTGGGGCGACTCAATACTGATCGGTGTGGGCGCCACGGCTGGAGGCGGCGCGTACCTCGTGGGTTCGCTCGTGAATTTGCCTTATGCCCTCGCGGCCACCGAAGGCGAATTGATTTCACCTAAGAATGTCCAGGCGTTGATCTGGAAGGAAACCGTTCCGGATCTTCTGCTGGATGCGATTTTGCCGCGCTGGTGGACGTCGAGCCGGGCGGAATTGCACGCTGCAGCTTTGTATCAGCGTGCCGGGGAAGAGTTGCTTACCTCTTCGGCATCGAATGCTCAATTGCGATCGAGGGTAGTGGAAATTCTCGCCGACCAGATGACACCGGATCGACTGGAATGGTTACATCGTAGCCTTGAGAGACCAGAAACTGCCTCGTCGGCGACCTCCGCAATGCTTCCTTCAGAGACGTATTACCTTTCTGCCACCTTCCGAACGCTGTATCCCGATCAGAGTTCTGGTCTGGGACCAGCGAACAGGGAATTGAGCGATCTTGCTCGCGCGAATCCGGCTGATACCGATCCGAATCGGCTTTCAGTGGATTTTGGCGTGCCGCACTCGGTTTTGCTGATGAGCAATTCGCGCCTACTCCTCAACATGAAGCATCCGCCGGCGTTTGGCGGGTATGCCAACAGGCTCCTGGCGCAATCCTGGGAATCAAACAATCTCTATTGGGCGCGGCTTGCGGATGAGATGGGATATCCGCCCGTGATGCTCAATGTTCTGGTGCCTGCACTGACACGTCGGATGGTGGTGAATATTTTTGCGAGCACTATCGACGATTGGCCGGCCTTATTGAGGGCCATGCAGGAAACAGGAGACGAATTTCGTCAAGGCAAGATCACAGTTGTCGGCGCAAGTACGGTTGCTCTGAGGTAGGTGTCAAAAAGCGGCACACGGGACTGGTTATGACAAAAAAATCTTTTGCGGTTTTCGGAAGTCTCTCGTGTTTGTTCTACATGGGAGTTGGTTCAACCCAGGTGACACCCCAGGACGACCCAATGCGTCTCCGCATGAATGTCGTTCTCGTTCAACTCAACGTGGCTGTAACCGATAGCCATGGGAACTACGTGACTGGCCTTCGTCCCGAAGACTTTTCCGTGAGCGGAGGACAACATCGCTCAAAGCGTCTCCACGTTCGAAGAGAGCCGCGATTCCGGCCCCGATGCGGCCGTGAAGGCTCATGGCGAACAAGGAAAAGATTCGAAATCTCTCGCGAACGCAATTCCGAAGACAACTGAAGCGAACATGTTCATTCTCTTCGATACCAGCAATTACATGTACCGGAGTTTCGTATTCGCGCAGGATGCAATTGCGGATTTTATCCGTTCAATGGATGGATCAAGCAGGATCGCCTTCTATTCCTACAGCCGCAATCTTCTTCGCGCAACGTCACTCACTCCCGACCCGTTCCAGGTCATTAATGGCGTGCGCACTTCGGTGGCTGGAGATGATGCGGCGCTTTACAACAGTTTGCTGCTTACGGTGAAAGATGCAGCGCCGCTGAAGGGACGAAAGGCCGTGGTGGTTTTTTCCAACGGACCGGATAACGCCAGTTCGGTTCCTCCTGAAGATGTGGCGGAACTGGCCGAATCGACGGGAACGATTATTTACATTCTCAGCACGCGCCAGGCACAGGATGATCCGGCGTCGGCCGCTGCCTTCGAGCGCGTGAGTAAAGCCTCAGGAGGCAAGGCCTATTTTGCAAAAGACTGGCGGCAGGAAAAGAAAGCTTTTGCTTCTATCCGTGAAGATCTGGTCCACCTCTACACCTTGAGCTACTATCCGCAGTCGAACCCTAACCGAGGATGGCGCTCAATCAAAGTGAAGCTCGTAGGCAAGGATCTGCAGAAGTACCACATTCGAACCCGCGACGGCTACAGGCTTTTGCCCGGAGCAGCGCGATCTCCGGATGAATCGGCCAGTACAAATCCAGGGAGAGAATCGAATTAAATCTACGACCGGCATTGTTCTTCGGCTCTCGACGTCGAAGCGCTTCACCGGGGAATCTTCAAGATCAAGGTCTGCGTTCGGCTATTCTTGACTTTGCTCATAGGCACGGCGTGAATGAGCGAGAGTGTCTGGAATGGAGTCGAGGTCTTGTCAAAATTGAGAAGGGTCAGGCTTGCGGCAAGCAGCACACGTCGGGCGATTGTCCTTAAAGCTGCATTCGCCGTCGTGGCGGCATCGATCGCAATGTGTGCGCCAGCGCAGGTGGAGTATGTTGATAGCACCATCGGGAACGTTGGGATTCTGCTTGTGCCGACGCGACCTACCGTATATCTGCCAAACAGCATGATTCGCGTGTACCCGATGCGGACGGATGCGATGGATGATCGCATCGAATCGTTTCCACTCACGATCAACTCCCACCGGATTCAGGAATTGTTCAGCTTGATGCCGGGTGAAGACGGCGCGCCGGCTTCCTGGGATCAGGAAACAACAACGCCTTACTACTACTCCGTCTTCCTTGGTGATTCGCGCATTCAGACGGAGTTTTCAGCCACCGAGCGCTGCGGCTATTTCCGGCTGACGTTTGCGTCGGGCAAGGCTTCTCTGGTGCTTGCGAATCGACTCACGGGCGATTTGCGCGTGCAGGGAAACGCAGTTGTGGGTGAGGAGCGATTCAACGACATGGCTGCGTATGTGTATGGGGAATTCAGCGTCCCCGTTGAATTCAAAGCTGACACCGCCGGCGGCAAGTCGCGCCTGAACGTCACCGGCAGTGGCACCAACTCCGGCCCCGGGGTTCTGGAATTTCGTTACGGTATGTCCTTCATCAGCGTCGAACAGGCAGAGAAGAATCTTAACCGGGAGATTCCGGCGTGGGGTTTCGAACGAGTAAAGGATGCGGGACGGACTCGGTGGAACGAGACGCTCGGCCAGATTGCGGTGGAAGGCGGCACCGAGGCACAGCGGCGAGTCTTCTACACCGCACTTTATCGATGCTTCGAACGCATGATCAACATCACAGAGGATGGCCGCTACTACAGCGCGTTCGACCATAAGATTCATGAGGACGCGCGTTCCTTCTATGTCGACAATTGGCTTTGGGATACTTTCCGCGCACTGGAGCCGTTGCAGACGCTGCTCAATCCGGAGGTGGAAGCAGACAAGATTCAGTCCTATGTCCGCATGTATCAGCAATCGGGTGTAATGCCGACGTTCGCCATTCTTACTGGAAACTACGCGTGCATGAACGGCAATCATGCGGCGCCGTGGTTTGCGGATGCATGGTTCAAGGGCGTGCGGAATTTCGATCTGCCGACTGCCTACGACGGCGTACGAAAGCGATCTGTCGAGATGACTCTGCTTCCCTGGCGACTGGGGCCCAAGAGTCCGCTGGATGATTTTTACAACGAGCACGGATATATGCCGGCGCTTCGGCCCGGCGAGAAAGAAATGTACACGCAGGTCCACACTTTCGAAAAGCGCCAGCCGGTCCCGGTCACGCTGGAAAATAGTTTCGACGATTGGAACATCGCTCAACTCGCGCGTGAGCTGAAGAAGCCGGAAGACGAGCAACTCTTTCTGAAGCGAGCCGCGAACTACAAAAACCTTTTTCGCGCCGACAAGGAACTAATGTGGCCGAAGGACGCCGACGGCAAGTGGATTGAGCCGATGGATCCGAAGTTCGATGGTGGCATGGGCGGGCGCGACTATTACGACGAAAACAATGGGTACACGTACACATGGGATGTACAGCAAGACTTCAACGGCTTGATTGCGCTGATGGGGGGGACGAGCAAGGCCGAGGAGAATTTGGATCAGCTGTTTCGCGAGCCGCTGGGTCGATCGAAGTATGAGTTCCAGGCAAAGTTCCCCGATTCAACATCCATGGTGGGGCAGTTCTCGATGGGAAACGAACCGAGCTTCGCCATCCCTTACGTCTACAACCGGCTTGGAGTTCCGTGGAAGACACAGAAGCGCATCCGCATGCTGTTGGAGTCGTTCTTCACGGATGAACTTCAAGGTATTCCTGGTGACGAAGACGGAGGCGGCATGAGCGCGTTTGTGGTCTTTTCCATGCTAGGTTTCTATCCCGTCACGCCGGGTATTCCTGTGTACGATATCGGCAGCCCAGTGTTCGACAAGGCGACGATTCATCTGAAAAATGGGAAAGACTTCGTCATCGTTGCGCACAACAATTCCCGCGACAACAAGTACGTGCAAAGTATCCGGCTCAATGGCCAGCCGCTAGACCAGGTTTGGTTTCGACACGGTCAGATCGCAAATGGCGGGACGTTGGAACTGACAATGGGCGATGCGCCGAATACTTCTCTCGGTTCGAGGAGCACAGAATTTCCACCGGCGTCTGCACTAGTCCAGCCGGAGCAATATGTTCATTAACGGCTATCCACGAGTCGCGCCGCGGACCTGCGCCTTGCCGGGCGTTGGCTTCTTCTCAGTTACGGCTTTGTTGAGTAGTTGGCCGATGGTGTCGAAATTTGCTTGAGGTCCGCTCCAGCGTAAGCGGTCCACATTATCGAAGAGAGGAATGTCGGTTCTTAGAGTGGCGAGATTCCGGAAGAGGAGCGCCAGATTTCGCTCGCGCACCAGAGTTTCAGCCAACGCAGCCGAGTTCGACACATTCACATGCCATTCCTTTGCTGACTCGGGAATGGATTCGATGTGGCGGAATTTTGCCAGGACAGCTGCGGTGGATTTTGCGCCCCATCCGCGAAGGCCCGGATAGCCGTCAGCGGAATCACCGACGAGCGCAAGGTAGTCGGGGATTGAAGCGGGAGTAACGCCGAACTTGGCGATAATGCCCGCCTCGTCAATGGTGACGCCGGTTCTGCGAATCAGCTGGACCACATGCGATCCCTGAACGCATTGCGCAAGGTCCTTGTCGGGAGTACAGATGACAACCTGCTCGACGCGAGGATCTTTCAACGCCAGCGCCGTTGCGGCCGCGAGTGCGTCGTCGGCTTCAAACTCCACCATTGGCCACACAACCATGCCGGCTGCGGTGAGAACTTTTTCGAGGATGGGGAACTGCGAAAGCAGATCGGGCTCAATGCCTTCGCCTGTCTTATAGCCTGCCCACAGATCATTGCGAAACGACTCGATTACGTGATCGGTGGCAACGCCCATGTGCGTCACACCTGAGTGCATCATGGCCAGCAGTGATGCGAGCACGCCGCGCACCGCACCTACTTCGCGGCCCTTTGCATCACGGGCCTTTGGCATGGCAAAGTAGTGGCGAAACAGCTCGTACGTACCGTCAACCAGGTAGACTTTCAACGCGAATCTCCGCAACCACCTTAGCTGACAGACGACAGAGAATCAATGGAGAGCTCACGTTAGAATCGCTGGCAGGGGCTTACACCCATCGATCGAAGTGATGCGGATCTACAAATGAATCCATCCCTCGGCAAATTGACGAATGAAGTTGCATGGGAGACGGAGAAAGGGCGAGCGCCCCTCCCGCGCGTGGTCTCTATTGATATTTTTCGCGGCTTGACGATGGCAGTGATGATCTTTGTCAATGCGCTGTCAGAGGTGCAAGGCCTGCCTTGGTGGACGTATCACGCTCATGCCAAAGACGACGTCATGACCTACGTGGACATGGTGTTTCCGTTCTTCCTATTTGCGGTGGGCTTGTCTCTCCCCTTGTCGATAACGCAAAGGCTCGCGCGGAAGCCATCCCTCTTGATGTTGTGGGCACACGTCGTGATGCGGGCCTTGGCGCTGGTGGTGCTCGGTGAGATTCTCGCAAATGCGGAAAAAGCAGATCCGTCCCGCATGGGAATGCGAGGCAGTACATGGGCGCTGCTAGGGCTTACTTGCGCAGCCTTGTATCTGAACGTCTATGGAAAATCACGGCGTGCCCAAGCGTGTGGCCGGGTTCTTCGCGTAGTTGGATTCGTCGGGCTGATTGCTCTGCTTGCAATGTTTCGCCGTACGGCAGCCAATGGACAAATCGCGTGGCTCGACGGTTCTTACCCGGAGATACTTGGGCTTATCGGATACAGCTACCTTGCTGTAGCGATCCTCTATATCCCAACCCGCCGCTGGGCTTGGGCGCCCGTCCTGTGGTTTGCAGGGCTGGTCGCGTTGTGCGCCTTCTCCACAGTCGGATGGATCGTGTTTGCTCGGCGCTTGCCTCTTTACGTCTGGCCGTTTGGCAATGGCGCGTTGTGTTGCATCATCATGGCTGGTGCAATCACATCTTCCATCTATCTCTCGCCATCACGCGGTCGCACGTCTCAGCAATCAATGTATCTGGCTGCGGGCTTTTGTCTCTTGACGTTTGCCGCAGGATGGCTGCTCACGCCGCTTGGCATTTCCAAGATCCGCGCCACGCCAACATGGTCGCTTTATAGCGTCGGAGCGGCCGTTCTCTTGTTCATATTGCTTTACTGGATATGTAACGTGAAGCAGTGGCAGAGCTGGGCATTTCTAGTGAGGCCCGCAGGCTCCAATACTCTTCTGACTTATCTGCTACCCGATATCTGGTATTTCGCGGTGAGCGTCGCGGGATTCACCTGGCTCGACTCGCACTTCAATGTCGGGGCAGCCGGAGTGGCAAAGACGCTTGCGTTCACTCTCCTGATGCTGGCGACTGCGGCGGGCCTGACCCGTGCCGGGCTTCGCCTTCAGCTCTGACGGCGCCTTTCCTGTTTGCGCAGTCTGTGCCTAGGTCGTGAAATTCGTGGTGAGCGTTATGTTGGACGAGCCACGGGCGAACACAGTAAGCGCCTGGTTCAATCACCCTCTGACGATTTCGGGCCCAGACTGCAACGGTTGGAAAGAAAGGAAGGCCGAACTCGCGCCCGGCCAATCTTACCTCCAGATTTTCAAGAATAGGATCATTCGAACGTAAGCATGGGGCCGCCGAATATCAACGGTGGCTTTCAATTGGATGATAGTGTTGACACCGTTTCTTTTCACAGCATCGAAGTACGGTTGGTCGGACCATAGCGGTTTGCGCAAGATGCGGCGCCTCGCCGGAAATTCTGGGTAAATACAGGTTAAGTTATTCATTAAATATGGTTTGCGGCGATGGCGACGGTTAAGGCTGCAGACTTGAACAGAGTTTTTCGCCTCGCCAACAATTTGGTGGGGATTTTTTTGACCTGCTCAAGCGGTACTGTCTCGGTACGGTTCAACTTCCCTATTGACACTCGAACACAGGGCTGAATAATATTCCGACCGAACCAGTAAAGCGTTTTATCCTGCTTCCAACTGGCCTCAACAGCTTCCCCGGGTCCCTGTAATTGAGGTGCAGTTTTGAGTTTCTGTCGTATGAATACCCGATGCATTCTCAAGTGCTCTTCGGGTGTAGGTCGTAACGAATTCAGGTTATGAAACGCGGGTCCAATCGTTGATTCGGCCCAATGGTTCAATTGCAGCCCGGGATTTGTGAATGCTTAGATCGGCGACCAAGTTACGGTCGTCCTGAGCAGAGATAAAGCGGGACTAACACCGCGGCGCAATGCGAGTGCCTTATACCGCACTCGAACGTGGCGCCAAAAAAACAATGCAACAACCAGCTTCAATGGAGAGTGACGCATGAAAGTGAATCTAGCGACACCAGCGAGATACAGAGGACTTCTGTTATCGCTCGTTCTGCTACTCGTGTGCCTAGCTGGGCACGCGCAGCAGAATTCAACAATTACCGGTACGGTTTTGGACAAAGGCGGTGCTGCAGTTCCGGGAGCAGAAATAACGCTCACGCAACAGGGGACTGGCTTTGTGACCAAGAGCGTCAGCAACGATAGCGGAAACTTCAACTTTCCTGGATTGAACGTTGGACTCTACGATCTCAAGGTCACTGCGAAAGGTTTCAGTGCCTACGTTCATAAGGGGATCGTGGTCAACGTTTCACAGGTTACGCGCGTCGATGCAGACATGGCAGTTGGCAGCGTTGACCAAACCGTAACCGTGCAGGCCGACACCCTGACCGTGCAGACAGACTCGAACGTCGTGAGCACGCTCGTCAGCGAAGAACAGATCACTTCAATCGCAACAGAGAACCGGAACTTTGCAGCGTTGGTGGCGCTTGGACTCGGCGTCAGTTCCACACTGCCCGACAACAACACGCCAACCTCGGTTGGTGCAAGCGCAAACATCAGCGTGAATGGACTTCGCCAGAGCCATAACATCTGGTTGATCGATGGCGGCGAAGCGGATGACCGCGGCGGTGCCGGTGGCATCTCCATTCTTCCTTCTCAGGAAGCGATCGCGCAGTTGGAAACTCTTTCTTCGAACTATCCGCCGGACTACGGCATCTCTTCCGGCGCCACGATCAGCCTCTCACTTAAGAGCGGCACCCAGAAGTTCCATGGAGCAGCCTGGGAGTTCAACCGCAACACAGCTTTCAACGCGAACAGCTACCAGAACAACCAGAATGGCACCGATCGCGCGAAGCTGAACTACAACATCTACGGTTTCCAGATCGGTGGCCCGGTCTTCATCCCGAAGGTCTACAACACCGACAAGACAAAGTCATTCTTCTTCTGGAATGAAGAGTGGCGCAGGCTGATCCAGGGCAACGCCCCTTCGCTGGTGAACGCTTTGCCGGCGGCGGACTTCCCGACCGCGGGTTCGAACTTGACGTATGTTTCTCCGAAGTGGGCCAAGACACCGGTTACTCTGACTGTTCCGGTTGTCGGAGATCCGGCATGGACGGCGAGATTGGCAGCAGCTTGCCCGACATGCGTTCAGGGCCAGCCCTGGCCAAATCAGGTAGTGCCCGCGGCATTGTTTGACTCAAATGCCCTGGCGTATCTGGCGTCCGGAATTGTTCCACACCCCAACACGGCCAACGATCAGTTTCTCGGCCAAGCCAGTCTTCCCATCAACGTGCGCGATGACATCGTTCGCTGGGATCAGCGCATCACGGACAAGTACCAGTTGCTGGCCCACTACATGCACGACTCGGTTTCACAGACCTTCCCCGCGCCGATGGTGGGTTGGTCCACAGGTAGCTGGCCGACGATCACCAGCACTATGTCCAACCCTTCAAACAGCGCGGCTATAAAGCTGACGGGAACCCTCAGCCCCAACCTGCTGGTTGAAGCAAGCTTGAACTACGACGGCAACATCATCGACATCGTTAACAGCGATTCGGGCAACCTGCCGGCCGGCTACCAGGTCAACAAGTTCTTCAACAACGGATCGACGTCTGCTCCGGGTATGAACTGGACGGGCATTTATGGCGTTCAAGAGAACCCGGGTTCGGCTCCCTGGCATAACGCTGCACAAGACCTCATGCCCAAGGGGGATATTTCCTACACGGTGGGCAAGCACGCGATGAAGTTTGGCGTGAGCTACAACCGTTACACCAAGAACCAGAAGCTCTTCCTCAACGCGGAAGGTAACAATACTTTCTCGGGCGCGACGGGCGATCCAATGATGGACATGGTTCTGGGCCTGGCCACGGGCGGCTACTCTGAGTCACAGGCTGCGCCTATCCGCCACTACGTCAACCAAACCCCGTCAGCCTACGCGATGGATACCTGGAAGGTAACTCCCCGGCTAAGTCTGCAACTCGGACTTCGCTATGATGCGCTGCCGCAGGCATGGGAGCGCGACAACCAGGTGGCCACTTTCGATGCGGCGACTTACCTGCCGGTTCAGTCGCCCAGGTGGTTGGTATCCGGATCGATGGACCCGACAGGCCCTGGCTTCCAGTCCGTCAATGGGACGCCTTTCTATCTGAACGGCGTACGTGAGGCTGGGGTCGGTGGAACACCGCCTGGGCTTGTCAAGAACGACTACAAAACGCTGCAACCACGCGTTGGCTTCTCTGAAGACCTGTTCGGTAACGGCAAAACAGTTCTTCGCGGAGGCTTCGGAACCTTCTATGAACGGATGCAAGGCAACGTCATCTACGATGCCGCTACCGCTGCTCCGTTTGCCAACACGCCAAGTGCGAGTGCTGTGTACTTGTCGGATCCCCACACCAGCTACGTTTCTGGACTTGCTGCGGCAACTCCGTTCTTTGCGCAGGGAAGCACTCCCATCGCACAGACATTTAGGGCGCCTGCAGTAGCCATGTTCAGTCTCGGTATCCAGGACCAGATTGCGCAGTCGATGATTCTGGTCGTTCAGTATGTGGGCAACCTCGCCTGGCATCAGAATATTCGGCGCCAGATCAACAACTACTCGCTCAACACTCCCCTGCTGGTTGGCAACAATCCGGCGTTCAACGTTGCAGGCGGCAACCCCCTCGACTACCTGAAGTACTCGCGGGCCAACGCAGGCGACCCGAACAACCGTTCAGGCACAAACCCGGGCGGCACGAACATCCCGATTCCTGACCAGTTGCGCAACTTCGACGGTCTCGGAGCCCTGAACAACCAGGAAAACAACACCAACGGCAACTACAACGGATTCCAGACCGGTCTCCGTATACAGGGACGTTGGGGCCTGAGCGGCGAAGTCGATTACACCTACTCGCACGAAATCGACATCACCAGCCAGGATGACAATGGCATCGACAACCCGTTCAACATCAAGTACAACAAGGGCTCAGGAACGTTCGACCGGCGCCACATTTTGGGCGTCAACTACATCTACAAGCTACCAATCTTCAAGCAGCCGGGCCTGATGCACTCGCTTCTTGGCGGCTGGGAGCTTGCAGGCACTATCATCGATCAGACCGGTGTACCCACCGTTCCTCGGATGTCAATCAACTTCGACCCAGTTGGTTTGGGCGGCGGTTACACCAACCGTCCGAATGTATCCGGCAAGGTCAAGAAGGTATCTGGAACCTTACCGAGCGGCACCAAGCTCGCCTTCGACACCACCGGATTCAGTGTCCCAACCCCAGCGTGGGCGGGCGGCGGAAACCAGGGCTTTGGCAGCGCCGGAAAGGATGCCATTGCGGGTCCGAACCGTGTGAACTTCACGACGTCCTTGTACAAGACGTTCTCCATCAAGGAGAGAGTGAATTTCCAGTTCCGCCTGGAAACATTCAACACCTTCAACCATGCGGAACCCAACGGAGTGGGCAACTCCCTGAACAACGGGAACTTCGGACAGGTTACCTCTTACAATGACCCGAGAGCACTTGAACTCGGCGGCCGGTTGACGTTCTAACCTGAAGTAGTAAGTAATAATGGAAGGCGCGGCAGCTACCACTGCCGCGCCTTTTATTTGCGCGTAAATTCGGAGCGTGGATTCGCCGGTGATGTCGAGACACAATAGAACCCATTCCAAACTTAGAACCATCTGCATCGTTGCGGTCGTGCTCGTGGTGATGCCTGTCCTGGAGGGACAGCAGGAAGATCCAGCTCAAATTCGAATGAGGGCGATTGCGCTGGAACAGCAAGGGCTGAACGCTGAGGCGGAGCAGATTTGGGACGGTATTGCCAAAGCCGATCCACGAGACGCGGAGGCGCTTGCGCATCTCGGCCTGATTGAGGCGCGGCAGGAACACCTCGAAACCGCAATCGATTATTACCGTCGGGCAGTGGCGATCAACTCTGATTTGCCCGGCTTGCAGATGAACCTGGGACTGGCGTTGTTCAAGGTCGCTCAATTTCCGGCCGCAATCGAAGCCTTCTCAAGCGAGATCAAGAAGCATCCCGGCGACCCGCGCCTTACGATCCTGCTCGGCATGGCGCACTACGGAATGAAGGACTACCTGGTTGCCATTCCGTATTTCCAACGCGCGACGGAGCGCGACACCCAGAGCATTCCTCTTCGTATGGCGTTGGCACACAGTTGCATGGGTAGCAAGCAATATCAGTGCGTCCTGGATGTGCACGAACAAATTCTTGCGCTGAAGGGAGAATCCGCCGAGGCCGACATGCTTGCGGCCCAAGCCTTCGACCAGATGGGAAACAACGTTGCCGCTGAAAAGCAATTGCGCGCCGCTGTGCACATCAATCCACAGGAGCCGAATGTGCATTTCGGGCTTGGCTATCTTTTATGGAAACAGAGCCGATGGTCAGACGCTGCCCAGGAGTTTCAGTTGGAACTGGATAAGAATTCCGAGCATAAAAGCTCGCGAATCTACCTCGCCGATGCGTGGTTCCGGCAGGGAGAGTTTGCAAAGGCTCAGGCTGCGTTGGAAGAACTTGTCTCCACCGATCAATCCGAGCCGCTTGTGCTTCGAGACCTTGGAATCATCTATGCGAATGCTGGACGAAACGACGATGCAATTCGGGAGTTTCGGCTAGCGGCGAAACTCGATCCGGACGATGCAGAGACGCGTTTGGAAATCACTAAATTGCTCCGGGCTACGGGCAAAAAAGATGAAAGCGGCGCTGAGTCAGCCAGGATAACGACCGTTCCGGCGCGGAAACCTCCATCACTGCAAGAGATGATCGACTCGATTCAAGACCCGGCGCATTGATTCTCCGATGGGGAATTCGGTCTGCGGCATCAGGGGTTGGCCGGAGATGCAATAGTCTCTGGCAGCCGCATGTTCGGATAGATTTTGATCCAGTGGTTTCGCATCGTCGCATGCACAACCTGACCTGCCGTCTGGGAGACGATTACATTCGTCTCTTCCGTTGGCATGTGGCAATGAACGCACTGGTTCACGATTTTGTGCCCCAGCGTTTTAGAAAGGCCGCAGCTTTGCCATTGATGGCACGTCAGGCACTTCTGCGAATAGAATTCAGCCGACTGTCTGCGTAAATGGACGTCGTGACAGGTCGTGCAGCTCATCTGTGTGGATGAGCGATAGCATTTACTACGCTGAAGCAACCCAACCTGATTGCCGTGAACATCGGGATGCTCCACGTCAGGCGACGGAAGCTGTTTGAAGTATTCGCTCAACGGCCGACCCGGAACGTAAGAAAAGGTTGGCGCGAGGGCCTCTCGCTGAATGCCGTTGTGGCATTCAGCGCACAAATCGACCTGTCGGTCGCGCGAAAACTTTGCTGGATTCAGAATGCCCCGCTGGGAAGCATCTCTTGATGCGGTTCCATGCTGTGTCTGCTGTCGAACATGGTCAGCACCGGGACCATGACAACTCTCGCACGAGATGCCCGGTACGAGGCTCCCCCGGTCATATCGATTGGTTGCCGGATCGGTGGACAGGGCCCGAATGTAGGTGGCGTGGCACTCCAGGCAGGCGGGATTCACCGGGCGCGAAAATTCCGCGGTGCCGTCGATGTAGCCGGGACTGTTGATCCATCGATGGCCGTCGCTCCAATAACTTACTGGCAATTCGAATAGACGATCTCGCTGCCAATAAAGGTAAGTCTGCCCGCGTTGTCCGGATCCCGTTACGAGATCAATGGGTTCTGTCCGCTTAGAAATACCGGAGTTCCACCCGGTTATCGCAGTCTCAAAAAAGCCGTCTTTCCGTGACTCCATCAGAAACTGCAGTCCTGGTTGAGCGGACTGAGCTGGATCAATGATGGTGAGTGTGTTGCTGCCCGCGCGAAACGACCCAAAGATAGAACTGGTGCTGGGAAGCTGTGAGGTCAAATGGTGGGGAGTGTGCTGGTAACTCTGGCTTAGCTGCCGATGACATGCTACGCAACTCGCATTGCCAGCATACCTGCTTCGACCCGTTTGCTGCAATGGCCTTGCGAAGAAGGAATGGCAACCACGAACGATGAGAAAGAAAATCCAGCTAGCGCAGAAAAAAGTATAAATCTGGTTCGGATCATTCTGTGCGGCCCCGATGGACAATACCGAGTACCGCAACAATAACGGTTTTCACTGATCCTGACGCTTGGCCGCTGCCACTTGCTGGTTCATTTCCGCTTTCAGACTCCGCGCCAGCTTCTCTATCTCTGCGCTTTCTCGAGCACCCTGACCGAGAGACTTTCTTTGTAGGTCTTCGCCACCTCTGCCCGCAACTCGGCGGACAATTGATAGAGTTTTTTTGTGTCGGCTTCGATTTTGGCTTGCCTCATTTCTTCTGGCGTGGCCGGAACAGAAACTTCAGTCTTTGGGGTATCGCTGGAGGTGGCAGTGGGAGCGCTCTGGCCAGCTTCGGTTCCGGTTCGGGGGTGGCTTGGTTGTCCGGATTGGACCGAGAACACACCGGGAACGGCAGAAACATTGTCAGCACCACTAAGAGGAGGCTCGAGCGGATCGGCTGCAGATTTTCGAATATTCTCATCAAGATTTCTCTATTCATTAACAAGTCGGGCTGAATCCATTGTCCTGAATGCCTGTTAATGCGCTTTCATTTTCTCCTGGACGCTTTGCGCGAGCTTCTCGATTTGTCCTGCTTTGGCGCGTTCGTTGAGGTCGAGGCCGACTTCTTCGTTAGATCTCCTGCTGCAACTGTTGGGCCAGCAACAGTATCTGGTTGGACTCGAGCCAGATTTCTCCTGCACGAAGCTGACTTTGAAGCGAGAGAGCCTGTGCTTTTCTAGATCTTCAGAAGGATCGCCATAGACCTTTTCCAGATCGGGCTCGCGGGGAGTGGGATTGGGAATGATTACATGGCTGGATGGCGGGTTTGGATCTGTCCGAAGGCTGCTCCAGCGCAAAGAATAGCGTACATAGCGATCAATATGCTTGAGCCAAAACCCGCGGAAGAGCCTTGCATAAAGCCTCACCCAATCACTTGCAATCTAAACAGAGATTAGCATTCTCGGTCCAGAGTTTTCTTGCATTGCTAGGCGTTGTGAGCCGGTGAGGAACGGGGTCTCCTCGACACCAAATCCGATGCTGGCAGTCATCCCTTTCGCATTCCATACTTTAGGCTGGTCGCACTCTCCGGCTGAACCGTCCCGCTCACCGGCTTCTTCTGCCTTTACGACAAAGTACGTAACTGATTCACCGTCGGCTACCAGCGTCTGGTGCGGCATGCCGGCGGGGATGTGCACGACGTCGCCGGCTTTGAGTTCCTGGCGTGTGCCGCCTTCGACGGACTTGCCGCGGATTTCGCCGGGGCCTGTCGTCTTTCCTTCAACGAGGTCACCGCCTGTCACCACAGTTGCGTGGCCATCAAGGATGAAGAAGATGTCGGCGAAATTCTGATGAAGCTCTCCGCCTCCGCTGTGCTGGCGATAGGCGAGCATCGTGTAATGGTGGGGGTATTTCTCGAGCGTCTCGCTTGCGGAGCCGTCGCCCTTCGCGGCAAGTTCCTTGAGGTGCTTTGCCCGTTCCAGCAATTCTGGCGTGGACCAGTGATCGGATTTCATGGTTTGTGCGTAGACCCCCATTGCACCCAGCATGAGTCGCGGAAAGCTAAGAACTTGCTGCACTGCTTTTTCCCTCGCACGATCTTCCTCGCGCGATCCGGCACACACAAATCTATCCGACCTGGATGGATCGGTCGATGGGACCGTTCCTCTGAGCGGGACATGGCCATGGCGTTCACGGCTTCAACCCGGCCGCCTGCCTGGCGCGCATGAATACATCCAGAAACATCGGCCGCGTCAGCTTGCCGGTATTCGTGTTCTGCAGCGAAGGGTGATAGCTGGCGATGGCAGTCAATCCGCTGGGCAGCGCGAACTCAGCTCCATGCGCAAAGATGTAATTCGCGCGAGCCAGTTTTGTGCCGTTGCGTTGCTCGTGTGCGAGCAGCCCATCGAATGCGATGCGGCCAAGGCAGACGACGATACGCAGATTCTTGAGGAGCGCCAATTCCTCATCTAACCAAGGCGAGCAATTGCGTAATTCGTCCGGAGTTGGTTTGTTGCCTGGCGGAGCGCAGCGGACGACCGACGTGATCCAAAGGTCCTGTGAGTCTCATGCCATCATCTCGCGAACTTGCCTGCGATAGGGACGCAAAGCCGGCTTCGTGCAAGACCGGATAAAGGAAATCTCCCGAGCCGTCACCCGTAAACGGCCGGCCCGTTCGGTTGGAGCCATGCGCGCCGGGTGCAAGTCCGAGGGCAAGAACTCGCGCCTCAGGATCGCCGAATGAGGGGACGGGACGCCCCCAGTACTCCCAATCGGCGTAGGCGCGACGACGCACACGCGCGACCTCGGCACAATGTGCCCGCAGGCGCGAACAGCGTTCACATGCGACGATTCGGGCATTCAGAGCCGCAAGGGGATGGGGCGAGGGCCATGGCAGCTTCTAGGCTATAACGCCGGTCTGCCGGAGTTTACTCGCGCTCTAACGCGCGGCTTTCGCTTGAATCTTCACCGCTGCCCACCCATCAGATAACATGTGTCTGACTTCTTTCGCGCGCGTTTTGGGTCGGGCCCTGGAGCCTACGCAGCCGAAGATCACCACGAAGACTTTAACCGGAGAATTTCAAATGAAATCAGCAAAAATCCTGGTGCTAGCCGGCGACTTCGTTGAGGACTACGAAATCATGGTCCCTTTTCAGGCCCTGCAGATGGTGGGCCACAAGGTGGATGCGGTGTGCCCGGGCAAGAAAAAGGGCGAGCAGGTACGCACGGCGATCCACGATTTCGAAGGTGATCAACCTATACGGAAAAACGCGGTCATAACTTCACATTGAATGCGACTTTCGATGAAGTCAATCCTGCATTGTACGACGCGCTTGTGGTTCCTGGCGGGCGTGCGCCGGAGTATCTTCGCCTGAATCCCAAAGT
This sequence comes from uncultured Acidobacteriaceae bacterium, assembly GCA_963738035.1. Lineage (GTDB taxonomy): Bacteria > Acidobacteriota > Terriglobia > Terriglobales > Acidobacteriaceae > Telmatobacter. The sequence goes on along the minus strand of CAVTVB010000008.1, from coordinate 574,697 downwards.
GCTTGAACTGGTGCGGCACTTCGACAAGGAAGGCAAGCCAATCGCAGCGCTCTGCCACGGTCCGCAAATACTTGCGGCGGCGGGTGTGCTGAAGGGCCGCAAGGTCAATTGCTATCCGGCATGCGCGCCGGAAGTGAGTCTGGCGGGCGGGACATTTGTTTCTCTGGACTTCGCCGACGCCACCGTAGACGGCAAACTGGTTACGGGTCCGGCGTGGACGGCGCATCCGGCGTGGTTGGCGAAATTCCTGGATGTGCTGGAAGCGCACTTGAAGGAAGAGGCCGCCTGAGCTCGTTAAGCTTCGGCTCACGACAGGATGCACGGCGCGCACCTGCCGAAGAGGCAGCGCTGAACCGCTGTTCAGTGTCTGCTGAATCTCCGCGATAATCGAAAGCGCAATCGCGGCGGGCGTCTCCGCGCCGAGATCAAGGCCTGTGGGAGCGTGCATCTGCGCGAGCCATTGCTCGGCCCGCTGTGCTGGATTGCGAATCCAAGCAGCCTGCAGCCTCGGCAAGAACCTCGCGGGTTCTGCGCTGCGGGCCAGCACGCCAAGGTAAGCGGGCAGCACTTCACGCGTAAACATTGCGGCAAGTATATGCGAGTCCTGCTCGAAGCTGTGCGTCAACAACACGGCCGCATCCGTCGCTTTCACATCCGCGAGGAGCGATGATTCGGATTCGGGCAAGTCGAGATCGGCAATGTCGACACTTTGTCCGCGGCGGGGAATCGCTCGCGGGTCGCGAGGTGACTGCGTCCATCCACGACGGCGAACCAACCGAGTTCGCGTGCGAGCGGAGCAGCGGCTTCGCATCATCGCCCGCGCCGAAGATCCACAAGCCAGGCCGGGCCGCGCGATAGTCGACCCAAATCCGCATTTCGCTTCCGTCAATTGCGACCGCTGGTCGATCGACTGCATTCGCCAACTGCCAGGGCGAAGATTTCGAAGACAGCCGTTTTCGATCCGCCGTTGCTTGTTCGGGTTGGCCATTCGCACTGTCGGCCCGGCGAACACCTCATGCGCGATCTCTGCACCATCGAGAACGGTCGCAATTGCCAACGGCACCGCGCGTGAAATGCCGCCTCGAAGCTATGTCAGAAACGGGGCAGCGGTCACCCGTCGCTCCAGCAGGACGAAGACAACGCCGCCGCATCCGGAACCGTATGGCATATCCCCATCATCTTCTGCGGTTGAGTAGCGCTCCACGACGGGGCCCGATTCAGTTAGCCACCAGGCGCGTTTCGCAACCTCGGCTTCCAGGCACCCGCCGCTCACCGTGCCTGCGCGCCGGCCGTCGGGCGCAATCAACATGCGCGCACCGGGCTTGCGATAACTGGGACCGTCGACGTCCACCACCGTGGCCAGGACGTAGTCGCCCGGCGGCTTCCAGCTCGTGCCAGAGCGGCAGAATGTTTTCGAGGTCGGTCATGGACTCCTATTCTCGCTCAAGCTTCCAGCATTTTCGACTCCAGCAGGTTCTCGATCCGCACCGGCAGTTCGCGAACCCGCACGCCCGTTGCATGATACACCGCTGCGGTAATCGCAGCCGCAACTCCGGCAAGCCCGATCTCGCCTACGCCGCGCGCGCCATATTCGCCCATTGCCGGATCGGGATAGTCGAGGAATGTCACGTCAATTGCGGGCGCGTCGGCGCAGGTCGCCATCAGGTAGTCGGCCATATTGCCATTGATGGGCTGACCGGTGCGCTGATCGTGATGCGTCTCTTCAAGCAGCCCCATGCCGACGCCCATCACCACCGCGCCAGCGATCTGGTTTGCGGCGGCCTTGGATTGATGATCCGGCCGGCGTCGATCACCGTCACTACGCGGCTCACGCGCAAGCGCGCAATCTCGGGCTCCCATTCCACCTCGACAAACTGCGCGCCGTAGGAGTGCAGCGAGACTTTCTTCGCCTTCGGATCTTCCCATGTCGGTGCGTCTTGCCCTCGGCGCTCAAACCGTTGAGGCGAGCCAGACGCAGAATATCGGCAAACTCGGGTCGCCGCCGGTGACGTCCTTCTTGCGAATGCGGCCTTCTGCGAAGACCACGTCTTCGGCTTTTGCGCCGTTAAGCGGAGAGCCTTCGGTGCCGGTGGCCAGCGCAGTCATCTTCTTCATCGCTTCGGTCGATGCAGTCGCAATGGCATTCAACACGGATCCAGTTACCATCGATCCGCCTGACATGGGGCCATCGGGAAGAGCGCTGTCCCCGAGCACCACATCGATGCGATCGAGAGGGATGCCGGTTTTTTCGTGCACCACCTGCGCAAAAATCGTGTAGGTGCCCGTGCCGATATCCTGCGTCCCGCTGCGGACGGATACGCGTCCGTTCGCATGAAATTCGACGTGCGCCGTGCAGGGCAGGGTCACCGCGACCCAACTTGCGCCGGCCAGGCCCCATCCCAGGATCTTTCCGTCGCGCCGCATCGAGCCCACCGCTGGCTTGCGCTGCTCCCAGCCAAATTTCTTTGCGCCGACTTCAAAACATTCGCGAAAATGCCGCGACGAAAACGGCATCTTCTTGTCTTCGTCGGTTTCGGCGTCGTTCAGAATTCGAAGCTTGAGCGGGTCGATCTTCAGTTCATCCGCCAACTCGTTCATCGCGGATTCAAGCGCATACAGGCCGGGAACAGCTCCTGGTCCGCGCATGTACATCGGAGCGCCAAGGTTGCGATGCACGATCGCGCTTGTCACGCCAAGATTCGCGACACTGTAGAGATAAGGCGTTGCCTCGCCGCAGCCCTCGTCGAAATCGTCGAGCATTGACGTGACGTTGAGATAGTCATGTTTGAGAGCAAGCAGTTTGCCGTCTTTCGATGCCCGAGACGAATGCGTTGTTCGGTGCGCGGACGGTAGCCGACGCTTGAAAACATCATGCTCCGCGTAACACTTAACTTGACCGGCCGCCCCAGTTGGCGCGCAGCTACTGCGTTCATCGCACAGTGAGGCCATGGGAAGAGCTTGCCGCCGAATCCGGATCCCAGGAAGCGCGTCACCACGCGCACATTCTCCACCGGGATGCCGAGTGTCTGCGCCATCACTACGCGATGATTCACGACGCCTTGCGAAGTCTCATACATGGTCAGGCGATCGCCCTGCCACACCGCGACCGACGCGTGCAATTCGATCGGGTTGTGTGTTTCGATCGGGGTGATATAGGTCTGGTCGACCTTTACGGGCGCGTTTTTGAATGCGTTGTCGAAGTCTCCGCGCTCACTGCCTTTCTTGCGCTCGCCCTTGTAATCATCCAGGCTTGGCCGCAACTTCGCGGGTTCCGCATCGTATTCGGCGTGCACTGCCGCTGCCGCTGCCCTGGCCTGCTCGAGGGTTTCGGCAACAACAAGCGCGATGTACTGGCCCCAGTGACGGACCACATCATCTTCGAATGCCGAGCGCACTTCGCTATTGGTGGCGTTGTCGTCGCCGGGAACCGTGCGGTACAACGGCCCGATATTGCCATGATGCAGCACGAGCAACACGCCCGGCATTTTTTCAGCCGTGGATGTATCGAGCGTGCGGATGCGGCCGCTGGCAACGCAGGCAACCACTGGCACTGCGTGCGCCATGCCTTCGAAGTGAAAGTCTGCGGCGTATTGGCCGCGCCCGTGGTTTTCAGCGGTCCGTCAATGCGAGGTGTCGGCGTTCCAATGATCGATGCGGGAGTCGTGCTCATACTTGCTTTCCCTTCGTGCTGAGAAATTTGATCGCGGTCTCCGGTCGTCATGCTTCGCGAATTTTCGATTTCAAAAGATCTTCGATGCGAATCGGCAGTTCGCGGACACGCATACCGGTGGCATGATAGACCGCCGCCGTAATTGCGGGCGCAACGCCCGCCATGCCGATCTCGCCAATTCCACGCGCGCCGTATTCATTCACGATCTAGTCGGGATAGTCGAGAAACGTGACGTCCAGCTCCGGCAGATCTGCACAAGTCGGGACCAGATAGTCGGCGAAGTTGTTGTTGATGGGCTGTCCGCGATGCTCGTAGACCGTGTCTTCAAACAACGCCATGCCCACGCCCATCACGGCTGCGCCGAGAATCTGGTTGGTTCCCGCCCCTTGTTGATGATCCGGCCGCAATCGAAGACGGAAACGATCTTGCTTACGCGCAGCCGCGCAATCTCCGGCTCCCATTCCACTTCGGCAAAATGCGCCCCATAAGAATGCAGTGAGTACTGCTTTGCCTTGGGATCTTCAAATGACGGAGCTGGTCTTTCCGTTGGCGCTGAGGCCGCTGAGATTGGCCATCTTGAGCACTTCTTCGAAGGGAACGCCGTTGGCGGTCAGTTGCCGTCCGGAATGATAGCTACGCCGACAACCTGCGGCTGCTGTTTCGGATGCACCAGGCCGTTGGTGATCGCCAGGGTTTCGGGCTCCATGCCATGGAAGGGCGATTGGGCGTATCGTCGCGATATGGAGAAGGCGCGTTACGGCCTGATTGACCGCGCTGGTGGCGGCGGGCAGAACGCGCTGGTCGCCATCGAACCGCCGGATGTCGGTCCGCTCGGCAATGAGCTGTCGCCGAGGAAGACGTCGATGCGATCGAGCGGCACGCCCGTCTTCGCGTGAATGACCTGGGCGAAAATGGTGTATGTCCCGGTGCCGATGTCCTGCGTGGCGCAGCGAACGCATACGCGTCCGTTGGGGCACAGTTCCACACTGGCGGTGCAGGGAATCCGCGCTGCGGACCATGATGCGCCGCCAGACCCAAGCCAATGACCTTTCCGTTGCGACGCATCGAGCCGACTTTGGCGTGCGCTGTTTCCACCCGATCTTTTCCGCGCCTGTGGTGTAGCACTCTTTCAGGTGTCGCGACGAGAAAGGCAGATTCTTTCCTTCGTCCCGTTCCGCATCGTTCTTCAGGCGGAGCTCCAGCGGATCCATCTTGAGCTTGATGGCAAGTTCATCCATGGCAGATTCAAGCGCAAAGAGTCCCGGTACCGCGCCCGGCCCGCGCATGGGAGCGGGTGCGCCCACATTGCGCCGCACCATCCCTGTCGTCACCACCAGATTCGGACAGCTATAGAGGAACGGCGTCTGCTCGCCGCATCGCTCAATGAAATCGTCGAGTTGCGATGTCTCCGACAGAAAATCGTGACGGATCGCGGTCAGCTTTCCATCCTGCGTCGCGCCCAGGCGGATGTGCTGCTGCGTCCGCGGTCGATGTCCGACATTGGAGAACATCATGCGGCGATCCACGCTGACTTTGACGGGCCGCTTCAACTGGCGTGCAGCGGCTCCGGCCAGTGACGCCTGCGGCCATGCAGAGAGCTTGCCGCCGAATCCGGATCCGACAAAGCGCGAAATCACGCGCAGATTCTCGCGGGGAACGCCCACACTTCCGACATCACGGTGCGGTGCCCACCACGGCCTGGGTGCTCTCGTAGAGCGTCAGATTGTCTCCATCCCACACTGCAACGGTGCCGTGCATCTCCATGGGATTGTGGACTTCAATCGGCGTGGAGTATGTTTCATCGATGGTTACCGGCGCGGTGGACAGCGCCTGGTCGGGATCGCCGCGTTTCCAGCTACTCTTGGCTCTCCCTTAAACCCGGCGCCGAGATCAGGCCGGACGTCCGGTTGTTCCACGTCGTATTGCACGCGGATGGCCTGCGCTCCGGCGGTTGCCTGTTCCAGCGTTTCAGCCACAACCGCAGCAACGTACTGGCCCCAATAGTTTATGGTGTTATCGGCAAACAGGGGGCGCGACTCGGCCATGCTTCCGTCTTCATCGTGGGGAATCGTGCGGTAAACGCCTTCGAGGTTGCCATGGTGCAAAACGAGAAGGACGCCCGGCATTTTTTCCGCCGCTGAAGTATCGAGGCTCCGAATCATTCCCTTGCCGATGGTCGCTTGCACGGCACAGCATGTGCCAGCCGCGGAATGTTGTGATCGCAGGCGTAGCGCGCGGTCCCGCTGGTCTTCAGCGGGCCGTCGATGCGAGGCACCACCGCGCCGATGATGCTTGCGTGAGGAAATGTGTCCGTCGCCATAAGAATCTCCGTTGAATGCAACTATGCGGTTGCGGTTTTGAGCGAGCGCACCAAGCAGCGCCTGGCCAATTCCACCTTGAAGGCATTGTCTTTCTGCGGTTTCGCCTTGGCCAGCGCCGCTTCTGCCGCAGCCTTGAAGGTGGCAGCGTTGGCCGGCTTGCCCATCAGAGCGGATTCCGCTTCGTGCGAGCGCCACGGCCTGGTGCCAACTCCACCCATGGCCACGCGAATGTAGCGAATGTGGCCACCCTCGACGCGGGCGACGACGGCGGCCGATGCGAGCGCGAATTCGTAACTGGCGCGATCGCGGAGTTTCAGATAAGTCGACTTGGCGCCTTCGACTGGCTTGGGCAGATCGACATACGTGATCAGTTCGCCGGGTTCGAGCGCGTTCTCGATATGAGGCGTGTCGCCGGGAAGCTTGTGGAAGTCGGCGAAGGCGATGGTGCGCTTGCCCTTAGGACCTTCGACGTGAATCACCGCTTCGAGGGCCGCCATGGCCACGCACATGTCGGAAGGATGAGTCGCGATGCAGTGCTCGCTGGTGCCGAGAACGGCGTGCGTGCGATTGAACCCTTCGAGCGCTGCGCATCCCGTACCGGGCGTGCGCTTGTTGCATCCGTAACCACCTGGTGTTCCGGCGCTGGGCTCGCGGAAGTAAGCGCAGCGCGTGCGTTGCAGCAGGTTGCCGCCGGTTGTGGCCATGTTGCGCAACTGCGGCGACGCGCCGGAGAGAAGCGCCTCAGACAGCACGGCGCAGGACTTCTGCACATCCGCGTTCCACGCGAGGTCGGAGTTGCGCACCATGGCGCCGATGCGCAGCCCCCCGGTTGGCAACCTCTCAATTTTGTCCAAAGGTAAGAGATTGATGTCGACGAGCGTCTTCGGGGTCTCGACGCTGAGCTTCATCAGGTCGACCAGCGTGGTGCCTCCGGCGATGAACTTCGCCTGGGTGACGCTGGCCAGCGCCTTCTCGATGCTTGGAGCTTTGACGTAGCTAAAGGTTTCCATGATGTCTCTTCTCCTTCAGGCGAAGGGTGCCTACGCGCGCGAGCGCACTTGCTTAACCGCAGTCAGGATGTTGGTGTAGGCGCCACAGCGGCAGATGTTGCCCGACATGGCTTGCTTGACTTCATCGTCTGACGGGCCGATGGGTTCCTTGAGCAGGGCAACCGCGCTCATGATCTGGCCGCTGGTGCAATAGCCACACTGGTATCCATCGTGCTCCACGAAGGCGGCCTGCATCGCGTGCAGGTTGCCGGGCTGACCGATGCCTTCGATGGTCGTGATCTCATCGCCCTCGTGCATCAGGGCGAAGGAAAGGCAACTGTTGACGCGGCGGCCGTTGACGTGAACCGTGCATGCGCCGCACTGCCCGTGATCGCAGCCCTTCTTTGTGCCGGTTAGGTGGATGCGCTCGCGGAGCGTGTCGAGCAGAGTGGCACGCGGGTCGAGATTGCGCAAGGGGTAGTCTTTGCCGTTGATGCGCAATGTGATGTTGCCGGTGCCGCCGGCTTCGGCCTGATCCTGGATTGCAGGTTCGATGGCCGGAGCGGCTGCGGCAAGAGGTGCAGCCCCGGCCAGAACGCCCGCCGCTCCCAGCCCGGAAAGGAAGGAGCGCCGGCTCAACCCGCGTTTTCCCGAATCTCCGTAAGGGGTTCGAGGTCAACAGACTGCTGATCGGGCGCGAGGCCATCTTTTGCATTCTGAGGAGAGCGCGAGCGCAGGTGCTTCATGCGCGAATCGAGAGTGTCTGCCACAGGTCGACCTCCTTGGGACAGGACGGTGTTCGAATTGTCTTCAGCGAATCCGGCGTTTCAGAGCAGAGGGAACGGCCCCAACCGGGGACGCCGTGCCGCTATCGTATCCAAATCCCCTTACAAGTGGGAAATGGGCTTTTGAGCTCACGGAAATCGGAAAGATTGCCACCCCGATCCAGCTGAGATCCATGGCCTGGGATCCAAGTCCGATCAACCGATTCGATGCAGAGCCCAGGTACCGGCGTTTCCCGGACTTGGCCGGTGGCGGTGACGACGGCGAGATTAGCTTGCCGTCGCCAGTTCGTTTTCGAGTTCCTGCCCGGCAGGCTGAGGGCCGCCGATGCGGATTCGTTCTTCGATCTTCTTGTAATTGGTGATTTTGTGGGTCAGCAGGGCGTGCGCGTGCTGCAGCGCGCCGATCTTCGCTGCGATTGCGGCCTGGTGATCCTCAAGCAGTTTGCGCCGTTCGAGTGAAGTGGCGTCGCCCTTTTCGCGCAGCTCAGCATAGCGCTGCATCTCGCGAATGGACATGTTCGTGGCCCGCATGCAGTGGAGAAAATTGAGCCACGCTTCGTCTGCTTCAGAGTAACGGCGGTGACCGTTGCGCGCGCGTCCGACCGGCTGGATCAGGCCGACGCGCTCATAGTAGCGCAGAGTGTGCGCGGTCATTCCGCACCGCTCTGCCATGCTTCGAATGGTATAGCCAGCATCTCTCACAAATTCAACCTACAACTTGGCGCGCGCTCGAAGTCAATAGAGCTACGAGGGCTTTCCTGTCGTTGGGGGCCGTTTACCAGCCATTAACTTGTCGAAACATTCGATCGGGTTTTTCCAATCGCAAGTTTCTAAAACACATAGCGACGGCTCAGCAGAAACTCTTTGATCTTGGACTTAACAATTCTTAAGGAATTTGGACGGTGATTCTCACCGCGAGGTTTCGAAAGCCAGGCGATTTTTTTGTGGTGCGTCTCGATGGCAAGGCGCTGTTGCACTTGGGCCAAAGAAAGGGGGCACCGGCCTCGGGCAGTTTGATCCCGTATGATCGTCATCAAATATGGCGACGGATAAAGAAAGCTACGAACGAATGCTGGCGGTGGCTCTGGAGGAGGCGCGCTATGGGCGCCTTGAAGGCGGCATCCCGATTGGCGCAGCACTCTTTACCCGGTCAGGCGAGCTGGTAAGCCGAGGGCACAACCGACGCGTTCAGCAGGGAGACCCGAGCATGCATGGGGAGACCGATGCTTTTCGTCGTGCAGGGAGGCAGCGCAGCTACCGCAACCTGGTGATGGTGACCACCCTCGCGCCTTGCTGGTATTGCAGTGGGCTGGTGCGTCAGTTTCGGATAAGCACGCTGGTTGTGGGCGAGAGCCGTACTTTTGCCGGAGGGCTTGACTGGCTGCGTGAGAACGGCGTTGAGGTTATCGATCTCGACAACCACGAGTGTCGCGAACTGCTGGAAGGCTACATCGCCGAGCACCCGGAAATCTGGAACGAAGACATCGGCGAAGAGTAGTTTCAACTTCGCATCCTGATTGCCATTGGAGGGATACCATGGACCGCCGCAAATTTGTCGCCTCTTCGCTTCGCCTCCGCGGCCGCGCTGGTACAGAATGCCAGGGCACAGGCTAATCCCGGCCATCCGCCCGCGAGTTTTACCAGCTCCGACGTTACACGCTGCAAGCAGGCCCGCAGGCCGCGGCGACGGAAAAGTACATCAGCGAAGCGCTGATACCGGCGCTTGCGCGAAAAGGTTCAAGTCCGGTGGGAGCCTTTCGCCTCGACATCGGGCCGGAAACGCCGACTTTCTACGTGCTTATTCCAGTCGAGGGCGCGGCGTAGCCGGAAATCTTGAATTTGAACTGAACCGCGGACCCGACTATGTCAAGGCGGCCGAGCCTTTCTGGAGCGCGCCGGCCGCATCACCTGCATTTCTGCGGATGGACTCGTCGCTCCTGGTGGCATTTGAGGGCTGGCCGCGGATTACGCCGCCGGCGAAGGGCAAGCGCATCTTTCAACTCCGCACCTACGAGAGCCCCAGCTATCGCGATCACATTCTCAAAGTGCAGATGTTTCATTCGGGCGAGTTCGAGATTTTCAAGAATGCTGGATTCCAGATGGTCTTTTTCGGCGACACGCTGATTGGGCAGCGGATGCCCAGCCTCACCTACATGCTCAGTTTTGCGGATTCTGCCGATCTGGATGCGAAGTGGAATGTATTTCGCAACGATCCCGCGTGGAAGAAGCTTTCCGCCGATCCGCGATTTGCGTTTGAAGCGATTGTGAGCAATATCACCAATCTGGTTCTGAGCCCGCTCGCTGCATCGCAGATCCGAGTCTGCCGATGTGAACTTTCGGCTATTTCCTGCCAAAAGCGAAAATGGATTTGACCTTCGGTGTCAAGACGCAGTTCATACCCAGAGAAGGACGTTAGCCATGGATGCATTGTTCACTTCTTCCGGTCTAATCGCTCTCATCACATTGACGTTCCTCGAGTTTGTGCTGGGCGTCGACAACGTTATCTTCATTTCGATTCTGTCGAGCAAGCTCAGGGAGTCGCAGCAGGGAACAGCTCGCCGGGTTGGACTGCTGGCCGCGATGGGGACGCGCATCCTGCTTTTGTTGTCCATTGTGTGGATCATCAAGCTGACGGCTCCGCTCTTTGTTATCCTCGGCCAGCCAATCTCGGACGGGATCTCATATTGATGGGCGGCGGTCTTTTTCTGCTCAGAAGGCTACGACTGAAATTCATGAGCGCCTGGAGGGCGAAGAAGGCGGCGGGACAACGCGAGCGCGACCATCCTTTGTCGCTGTCGTCACTCAGATTGCAGTGTTGGATATCGTCTTTTCACTGGATTCAGTGATTACCGCCGTTGGATTCAGGGGAACGTCAGCATCATGATTACAGCGGTGGTCCTGGCCGTGGGCGTAATGATGTTTGCAGCGGGGCCCATCAGCGATTCTTTGATCGGCATCGAACGATAAAGTGCTCGCGCTGTCGTTTTGCTGCTTATAGGCCTTTCACTGGTCGGCGAAGGGCTCGGCATGCATATACCGAAGGCCTATATTGACTTTGCGATGGGCTTCTCGATTTTTGTGGAATTGATCAACCTACGCGTCCGGAAACGGGCTGCGCCCGTTCGCCTGCGGAAGCCGTACGTTGAATCCTGATGGGCGTTAACTTCGCCGAGCTTTGCTGCCTCGCTTCGCAACTCCTAAGCGGGTTCAGTTCCTCAAGGCGCCTCATACGTCTTCCGTTACTTCTTCGATGCGACGCTCTTCATCGGTTGCAGCGGAACGCGGCGGATCACGATCTCCAGGTTGGCTGCCGAATCGTCCGTTTCAGCTCGCACAGTTGACGGGGCTGACACCGTCTCGTACACACCGTTGGTGATGAACTCGTCTGGCACAACGCTCAGCGGAAAAGGCCCATGCTTTCCCATGCGCGCCAGGAAGGCGCCCGTGCTGTCGCTATAGACCACTTCCTTGCCGATGCGCAGCGCCGCTCCTTCCACAGGATTGCCCTGCTCATCTTTCACAACGCCCTGCACCATGAACTTTGCGATCGAGAAAGTCTCGGAATGCGAGGACATCATGCCGCTCATCCGATAAACATAGGTGCTCATCCCAAATGTATAACGCAGATGTCCGGTCGGGTCCACATTTGAAGCAGCCGTAATCTGCATCGGGCCAATCACCCTCACCGAAGCGTTCAGCGCCAGTGCCTGCTGAAACGGATGATCGGGACGAAACGGCAGGTATATGTTCTGGTAGTCGGCTTGCAGCATCAGCCGATTGCTTGTGAAATCCCCGCCAAAGGCAAACGTGGTCTGCCCGTTGGTACGCGAAATCAGCTGCAACAAGCTGAGGCGCGAAGAAACATTCTCGCGTATGGTTCCCGAGAGGATCGTACTGCCCGGTTGACCTTGCGACTTGCTCCGAAACCAGTTTTCATTGACCTCAAGCAGTCGACTGAAGCGGCGGCCTACGTATAGATTCGTTCCCTGTGCGCCAAGTCCGGAGCTGGTGGAGGAAAACTGCCCGCTCCCGAAATAGAACCCCTTCACGTGGAAATCGGCAGAGAGCTGGTTCACGGTGGCCTGCTGCATCGTTCCGCCTAACGTCACCGGTTCCAGAAGGTTCTGGTGTCCGGCGGTGAGGCTGACAAATTCCAGCGGCTTGTACAGCATCTGCACATTCCCTTTGTTAACTTCGGAACTCAGCGGGCTCGCCAGCGAGATTCGCTGGAACGAGTTGCCGGTCAGCACATAACTCGTCCTGAAGATAAGCTTCTCCGTCTCCGCGTCCAGGCTGGCAGCGAAATATTTCTGGTTCGATCCAATGCCGGCCATGAGCGAAGCTTTTACAGATCGGTTCGGCTGATATTCCAGTCCCTCAAGAAAGTCTGTCGCCGCGAAACAATGTTCCGCGAAAAGAATTTGAAATGGTTATTCACCTTCCGTTCGTAGAACAACATTCCGACCGGATCGTCGCTGGTGGCCGCATTGAACAGACCTGTGCCCAGCCACGTCGAGGTCGTTCCAGCAAAGGCGTAATACTTTCCTCTGCTGTCTTTATGCGTAACGCCGATCCCGCGCGCGGAAAAATAGTGGCTGGCGTCGAACACATCGGTAGGCAGGATAAACGGGATGGTCTCATCGCCGGTCAACAGAGTCAAGTTATGAAGCTGGTAGCGGTTCTCGGCACCGTAGCGCAGATGACCTTCGAAATAGCCGAGGCTTACGCTCCCATCATATTTAGGGGCCTTGAACTCGACCGATCCGCCCTGCGCATTGAGCATCGTCGAGGTTCCGCCCTGCACGCGAAATACCTGCGCGTTCGCTTTTCCGGCCAGCAGCACCGCCAGCACCAGCAGCACGCGTTGGAATTGCAGGTGCATCGGCAAGCTCTAGTGCTTTTCCCCAGTGCTTTCGGTCACTGAGGCCAATCCTGAAGCCAGTTCGAGATTGTTATTCGTTTTCACCTGCAGCTTCTCTTCGATCTTGAAGTTCTCGAATTGGAAACTTACTTCCGTCGGAGAAATGTACCCCTCAGCCTTTGCGTCGAGTGGTACCTCGATGATGCGTCTGCTGTGCGGGAAGATCGGAAACCCAGGAGCTTCCGCCTTCTTCCTCCCGTTCGCCAACTGCGTTTGCAGCACGCGCCCGAAGTTGTCGCCCGTGTTCTCGACCTCCAGAATGACCTTGTTGTCAGCCGCATTGAGCTCAGCCCGCACAACGCGGACGTCGGCCTTCTCTGTCCTTTGCTTCGGCAGCAGATACACAGTGTGGGGCAACTGCAGCCGCACATTCATTCCCTGCGCGGTGCGGAACGCGAACCCCGTGAACGATGCATAGATCACAAACCACGTCGGACTGGGCGGCGCACTCGCTTCGTAGAACACGTAGAACGTCTGCTGCGGCTGGATCCGAAAACTGGTCGCCGAGAGCTTCAAATGAATAGCCGGGTCCAGGGGGCGGTAGCTGATCTCACCTTTTTCCGAAACCGTAAAACTCTTTGCCTCGAGCACAACATTCAGCGGTGTGAGACTGTCGTTTACATACTCCACACGTCCCTTGGCAGGGTTGCCGAGCTCATTGATCACGGGACGTACGGTTTGTGCGATTGCGGCAGCGCTGAGAGCAAGGGCAAGGATTCCGTTCGTCAACAGGGGAATACTTTCAATATTCTATACCCATGTAATATCAGAAGGCCTGGGCCTGGATGGTGAGTGTTCCTGTGAATACGCCGGCGGGTAAATTCGGCAGCGGCACGAGATTGATGTTGAAAGTCATGAGGTCGCTGTTCGTGCCCGTCTTGTTATTTCCCAGGATCGGTACAGACGATACCTGGAGTCCTGCGTTGGCTCCGCCAAAGGGGACGTGTTGGAGAGGGCTGCAAATGCGCCACCGTTGTCGGAGATCTGAAAATCAGCCGATGGAATATTGTGCCCGGCGCCGTCACTGAGCGCGGCTGTGGACGAGCTGAAAAACGCGTAGAGTTTGAGGCTGTTGACATTCGGCCTGAGTAGCCATGTAGTGGTCGCCGTGATGCCGGTGCTCCCGGGATTGCTGGCGTTGCCACCGACTAGTGTGAAGTTCACCGCATTGCCGACAGCGTGAGCGTGATGGAGTCCGGAAGAACCGCATTCAGCGCAATTGGGCTTGCTCCCAACTCCGGACCTGTGCCGGCGCGCGACGCAAACATCGCCGCAACCATAACCAGCGCTGCTATCGTTCCGAATTTGGTCTGCATTCGCATTGCGCGTTTCTTTCCTAAGAACGATCTGAACACGGCTGAGGGCGGGCGTACCGCGATTCCGCGGTTCCCGCCCTCGCCGAATGCATTTTTCTTTGCCGAGTCTATGGAGTAGCTTGTGCCTGGATGTTGAGCGTTCCGGTATATGTGTTGGCGGGAAGTTGAGGAAGTGTGCCGCCGGTGAGGTTGATGTTGAAGGCCATGGCGTCAGTCGGCTCGATGTCCGATTTTCGCGCTGGTGATTGCCACATTCGCCAATTGGAGACGGAATTTGCGCCACCGAAAGCAACGTTGGTAAGCGGGTGGGCGCGCGTTATCCGCGATAGAGAAGGCAGAAGACGGAATGTTGTCTCCCGCGCCGTCGGTCAAGGCCGCTGCTGCGCTGGAGAAATACGCATAGACGCCCACTGCGTCCGTCCTTGAGCCAGCGTCCACGCGGTGGTGGCCGTGACGCCGCAGAGCCGGCGTTGGTGGCGCTACCGGCGCTGAGCGTAAAGTTCACCGTGTTCGCTGAAAGCGTGAGGGTCAGCGATTCATTAAGTTTTGCGTTCAGAGCAATTGTCTGGGCGCCTGAGTCTAGCTGCGCGGATGCCATCGAGGGCGAGAGGGTCATCGCGAAGCCGGCCATCGCACCAAAATGATTTTTCCTGTTTTCATCATTCCTCCGAATTTAGGTGTTAACCAAATGTTCTTCGCTGTTCGCGAAGGCCCGGGGATGCTTGGCATCTCGTGACCTTTGGCGTTTATATGAGAGACGAAGGATACCTCCTACAGCACTTCGGTAATGGAAGTTCCTGTTTTGGGCTTACGTTCTGAAAAAGAGGCCTCTCTTCCGCAGACGCGAAGTTCGTAGTATTAGCCGCATGTCTTTTATAATGTTCTACTTAGAATTGAAGTTAGGTTGCGATGTATCTGTAGGCTTGAAAACAAAGACTTTAGTAACTACCCCGTTGGTAACTCTAGGATTTTACGGTGGTTGTGCTGGATCGAAGGGCTATTTCAGATGGCGATCAGGACGCTGGCTAAGCCGAACCTAAATGACATGAATGCCATCAACTCCTAACGCCGGAATACTCCACGAAGCTTCGTATGATCGCCTTCAATAAAGTCGTCCCGTTCTGTTTTTGCCGCTTCTAATCTCATCAATTGAAGCGAGGCCAAAGCGCTCATCAACTTGGCTCCGTGGAGAGGTGCTTGCGGGCTCCGCGCTGATCGCGCGATGTCGCTTCGAGAGCTGTTTCAGGATCCACGCCGAGCCAGGCGATCGCGCCTGCAACGCCAAGCAGAGCCGCCGCGAGGAACGATGACGTCCAGCCGAAACGCTGGGCAATCCAAGGCGTGAGGGATGCGGTGACCGCTCCTCCAATCTGCGCTCCCATATTCATCACCGCCGAGACTACGCCGGCGTGCTGCCCGGCGATATCGGCAGTGACGGACCAGTAGGAACTCTGCGAGATGTAAAGCGCTCCCGCGCCTGCTGCAAGCGTCATGGCAGCGATGGGGGCGCTGCCGACACGCGACCCGAGTATGAGCAACACCGACGCTGCGAGAAGTGAGGAGAAGCCGGGACCACACCGCCCGGCGCGGAGTCCGTGACGCGCCGCAATCCAATCGCCGAGCACTCCGCCCGCCAGGCAGAAAACGGTCATGGCGATGAACGGAAACATGGTGTAAACCGCACTGGACTTCAGATCGAGTCCGCGAGCTTGCGCCATGTAGAGGTAGAACCATCCTAAAAAATCCAGGCAATGTAGCCGAACGTGAAGCAGGCAAGCGTGAGCAGCAGCAGGGTGCGGCTGCGGAGGATCGTCCTCCAGGAACGCTGGTTTTCACTGCGTGCGTTTCAACGACGCCTCACGGATTGTGCGGAGTTCGCCGGGCGAGACTAGTGGATGTTGTTTGGGGGTGTCGCGCGCAATGAGGAACCAGACGATGCCTGCGATGATCCCTACTCCCGCACTCAACCAGAAAGCGGCTCGCCATCCATGCCCGGCAATAATGGCGGCCAGCAAGGGCGGGGTCAGTCCTGCTCCGGCGCCGACACCGGCAAAGATACGCCGTTGACGCGTCCACGTTCGCTGACAGGTATCCACTGGGCTACGAATTGATTGAGGCCGGGTACATGATTGCCTCACCAACTCCCAGTGCGAACCGGACAGCGATCAGGAGCCACAGGGCGCCGCGCATTTGTGGAGAAACCAATGCGGTGGCTGCTGTAAATGCACCCCACCACAGCACGGCCAGCGCAAGTGCGCGTCGCGGCCCCAGTCGGACCGCGATCCATCCGGCAAGCACCTGAAATGCCGCATATCCGACGAGAAAAGCGCTGAACACCCAACCGAGTCGGACGTTGCCGAGCCCGAACTCCTGACTGATCTGTGGTCCGGCGATGGAGATATTGGTGCGGTCAAGGAAGGCAATCGCGCTGAGCAAAAAGAAAGAGGACCAGCCATGCGCGCATCGGAATCACGGCTTGGAGCCTCTCTGTTTCTCCGCCGCAGGATCAGCTTCCTGAAAGCATCTACCGCCGGAACGTCGGGAGATCGAAGCGCCCCGTTCACGCTATACCGCCATACTGCGGGTGAATCGAGTGCGTCATCGCGTTTGTCCCGATATACGACGAACATGTCCTGCGCCTGACCGACCTCAACCTGCTGATGCGGATATTGATGCTGAGAATTGGTTGAGTCGCCGCTTTGTGGTGGATTTCCCGAATGACCTCCAACACGAGTTCCTGAATCTGTGGGCTCAAGGATGACCGGACGGCTATTCGTAGGTATGCCTCCAATCGATGGAGACCAGTCTAGTTCATTCGGATGCTCTGGCTCTTGAGTCGCGCCGGGCTTGAAGCAAGGCGCGCGATAATCGTGCACCCGTTTTCGGTAAGATGATATTCAACTCAAGCTGCTGATGTATGTTTTGCGTTTCGAGGGGGAGAACTGTCCAGGAACGGAAGTCGAAAGGATAGCCGCGCTAGCTTTGGACTATCAGCGGATGACGTGCGCACATTGCGCGCGCTGAAGACGCCGTCGCAAATCCAGAAGTTCATTGACGCGGTGCCCTACCAGTACGCGAACACGGCGTTGTCTCCGCAGCGCGTGTTGCGCGAGCGCAAGGGGCACTGCCTGGAGGGAGCGCTGCTGGCTGCTGCCGCTTTGCGGGTCAACGGACACCCTCCGCTGCTGATGGACCTGGAGTCAGTGCATGATGACGACCATGTGCTGGCACTTTACCGCGAAGGCGGCTTATGGGGGAGCATTGCCAAGTCAAACTTTGCAGGCCTGCGCTTTCGCGCGCCCGTCTACCGAACGCCGCGCGAACTGGCGCTCAGTTACTTCGAGTCCTATTACAATCTGCGCGGTGAACGCACCTTGCGTTCCTACTCGGGCCCGGTGAACCTTGCGCGCCTCGACAGTCGTCATTGGATGACTTCAGAGGATGACGTCTGGTGTGTCCCGGATCTCCTCATCGCGGCGCGGCACTTCCCGCTTTTCCCGATAAGGTGGCACGTGCATTGCCCCGGCTCGACCGGCGCAGCTTTGAGGCGGGAATGCATGGCTGGACGAAGCACTGAAGAGCGTTCGTTCTCAGCCCTGTTGTTTACGCCAAGATCCGATTCTGGCAGCAAGTTCGAGAAGGCTTTCGTCGTTCTCGCGAGCCGCGGCGAGTTGCATGCCGCCGACAGTGCAGGGAATATTGACGACCGGAACGCCTGCAAGGCTGAATGGCGCGGTGTAGCGAAGGATCCTGCTGCGCGCCTTGCTGTTGTCCGCACCGATGTTCAATCGCGCCACAGGCGATGCGGGAACAGGAGTAGTTCGTGTTCTTGCAGTAATTCGTCGATGCGCGCGCGAAACTCCGCGTGGCGTTCGCGTAAGGTGGCCAGTTCAGCATTTGAAATGTGCGCGCCCCACTCCAGCCGTTCACGTATGGCAGGTTGAATCTTGTCGAAGTGTCCAGCGTGAATGCGCGCCGCCTCCCATGCCTGGATGGGAGCGAAGATCTCAAACGAATCTGCCCACCAGCTCACGTCCACGCGAGTGCTTTCGAGCCCATGAAGCTCATGTTCTACCTGGCGAAGACCTTCGAGGATTGCCGGCTCGCAATCGTGCAGGAACTCGTCGTGGACAACGGCGAACTTTTTGAAGTTGCATATGGCGGCGGCTCTGCCCGGGACAAAGATGTCGGCTAGCAGAGGGCCGTCTTCGAGATCGCGAAAGAGCCAGCCCATGGTGTCGAAGGATGGCGCCAGATGGGCGCCACCGCGCCAATCGCCCCGGCCGATGGAAGCACGGTATCCGGCGAGACCGCAGAGCGCGGCAGGTCCACGAACAGAGCCTCCTGTGTCTGTGCCAATGGCCGCAAACGCCGAGCCTTCAAGAACGCTTGCCGCGGCGCCGCTTGACGATCCACCTGTCAGGGCACCGGGATTGCCGGGTTGTTCGCAATCGCCAAACTCGGGGTTCTCGCCGGTGATGCCGTAGGCCAGGGGATGCAAATGGGTTTTGCCGGTGATGACGGCGCCGGCTTTACGGAGTTGTTCGACGAGCCATGAATCGTGCGCAGCAACTCCGTTCAGGTCGCGATAGAACCGCACGCCGCAGCTGGTTGCCGTTCCGGCGAGATCGAAGCAGTCCTTCACGGAAACGGGCACACCCCAGAGATTCCCACGCCCATCATGAAAGCGGCCGCCGATCGTGCGAGGCATAGCAGCGGCGCGTCGGGCTTCTTCTATCGTCCACCTGGGATCGCGCCAGAGATATGTATTTTTGCCCGCATTCCGATTTGCGCATTGCAGAGCATGTTCGGCAAGTTCGGGGGGCGCAATTACTTCGTCGGCGAGAGCCTCGCGAGCGCCGCGAATTGTCGTGGAAGTGAAGTCCATGCCTGCATTGTAGGCCGCAGGCCGAACGGAGTCGGGCACCGGTTGAGAGACTCTTTAGGATCAACGAAATCGCAACAGACGCTATGTGCGGCGCGCGCCAACCACCACCAAACCAACACCGCCGAGCAGCGCCAGGGTGCTGAGAATCGGCGAAATCGGTAGCGTATTCGTTTCTTTGTGAGAGACCTGAAGAGGGCCTAGATCAACGTCCTTCTTTTCGTGGGTGAAGCTGATTCCACCCAGAGCAAAGCCGATGACAGCGACGACAATAAGCAAAATGCCCACGATTGTGGCAGGTTTCATAAAAACTCCATTCATTTTCCGGCGAAACGCAGATTGGCGGAGCAGGTATGCTCCGCCGCTTGCTGCATAGTGAGATGCTCAATTCAGCGTCTGGGATTAGTTATGGTGGTTGTCGTGGTGAGACTTGTCGTTGCCGCCGTGATTTCCCGAGTTGCCAGGGTGCGGCTTGTCATAACCACCACGTGTTGCGGATAACTCTTGTGCGATCCCTTGTTGCCTTGGTTCTCGTGGTAGGTTACATGGCCGACTCCGCCGTGATAACGTCCACCGCCGTCGCTCACGAATCGATGGCCGCCCCAGCCATGGCTATATCCGTAGCCAGACCATGGGCCCATACCCACGAAAACACCGTTATAGAAATAGCCCGAGCCGTAATAGCCCCTTGGCGCGCATCCGTACGGCGCATATCCGTAATATCCAAACGAGCAGGTGGGTTGGACGCCGATGCTGATCGAAATCTGGGCCCGGGCCGCGGGCGCGATTGCGAGCCCCGCCAGCAGTGCAGCAGTTGAAACTAAGATCTTGAGTCCGCGCATGAATGACCCCCTTAAGGTGTCTGCGGTTCTTTGCAGTGCGTGGGATGCTGTGTGCAGCCGTTAAGAATGACCCAGCAACAGCAGCTACCATAAGGATTTCTGAATCTGTTTCAGGGTGCTCTCCGGTGAAGGGGCACGATCATCTATGGGTGTCGATCCCTATGCTCTTGACTTTAGTGGTTTGCGACTGCCTTGTCTGAGCAATAGAGACCACCTCATGACCAGTTCCCAATTGCAGGGCGATCATGGGGGAAGGCGCAAAAAAGCAGCGATTCGCCCAGAAAGCAGCCTGGCTTCAAACGTCTCTCAAGGAGTGCAGGCGTTCACTGGTCACCGCAAAGCGGGCGGTAGGATGGTTCATGCCGAAATCATCGCCTACGATCCAGCAGATGGCGTGATGCGGCTCGTGCCTTTGGCAACTGGAGCCATCACCTATGATTACGCGTTTGGCCAAGATGCTGCTGCTGGCGGGCATCGCGCTGTTTTACACGCTGGTGGTGTTCAACAACCTCACCGATTTCGGCTCGAACTATGAGTTCGTCCGGCACGTGCTGTTGATGGATTCCATCTTTCCGGGTAGCCGCACGATGTGGCGTGCGCTCACGTCGCCGACGGTGCTTCTCGTTTTCTATTGGTTGATCATCGCCTGGGAGTTCGTCACGATGGCCCTCGCATGGTGGGGGTTCGTCAATTTGTTTCGAGCCCTGCGCAAGCCGGCAAGCGACTATATCGCTGCGAAGCGTGTGGCTGTAGCCGCGCTGACTCTCTCGCTGCTGATGTGGCTTGTGGCGTTTCTGGATGTGGGCGGAGAATGGTTCCTGATGTGGCAGTCGCATGCATGGAACGGTCAGGCTGAAGCATTTCGCATGTTCGTGATTGTCGGGTTTGTTCTGTTGTTGCTGGTGCAACCCGACACAGATACGCAGGCATAGCCTTTGCGGTTTGTGGTCGCCCTTGAGTTCTGAAATCAAAGAGAGCGGGGTAGACTGATTGCCGATGCCTATCGCTGCCATCATTGTCGCCGCCGGTGCGAGCATTCGCCTTGGACAGCCCAAGCAACTGGTCTTGGTTGATGGCGAGCCGTTGCTGCAACGCGCTGATCCGATGCGCTCACGAGGCCGGCGCATCGTCGGTCTTTGTGGTGCTCGGCGCAGATCGTGAGCTCATCCGAAACGCGATTGATTTTGGTGTCGCGTCAATCGTCGTCAACGAGGATTGGCAGGAGGGTCTGGCCAGTTCGATACGCGCCGGGGTGAAAGCGGCGGCCGGTTCGGCAGGCTTACTTTTGATGACGTGCGACCAGCCACGCGTAACTGTGGAACATCTGCGCGCGATGATCCAGAAGTCTGAGGGCCGGCCAGAGGCGGTACTGATTGCGTCGACCTACGCCGGTGTTCGCGGCACGCCGGCAATTTTTCCGCGAGAGGCTGAAGGGGCCTTGTTGGCTCTTCGGGGCGAGGGGGGCGCGCGCGTGTTGCTTCAGCAGCCAACCTGGCCTGTGATTTCGATTCCGCTTGAGGGTGGAGAGGTTGACATCGATCGACCTGAGGATCTGACGGAACTGGGCTGAGGTTCAGCGCCTGATAGTCACTTCACGACTTCTGGATGTCAAGTGCGCGAGGTACAAAACACGCGCTAAAGCCTGTGCCATACTGTGTTTACTTTACCTTCGTATACGCCGAAGGCAGCCATATGACTCGCGAACCCAAGCTTGAGTTTCTACGCCGTGCCATCGCATTGGCCACTGAGAACGTGACCTCGGGCCGAGGTGGGCCGTTCGCGGCGCTGATTGTGCGCGATGGGCAGGTCATAGCTGAAGGCGTAAACATTGTGACCGCGACGAATGATCCGACGGCTCATGGGGAGGTTACTGCGATCCGTGCGGCGTGCAAGGCGCTGAGCACCTTCACGCTTGCCGGATGCGAGCTTTACACCAGTTGCGAGCCTTGCCCCATGTGCCTGGCGGCGTCGCACTGGGCGCGGCTGGATGCTGTTTTTTTTGGCGCGGGAGCGGAAGACGCCGCCAAAGCAGGTTTCGACGATGCATTTCTCTACGACGAGTTCCGCAAGGACCCACCCGACCGGTCGCTGGAGGCGCGGCAGTACCTTCGCAATGAAGCGTGGGCAAGCTTTGCCGCCTGGATCGCCTCGCCAAACAAGATCGAATACTGATTTGGCTGCAATCTACTGAACCGAAACAATTTCAGCGGATTCTTTGCGGTCAACATAGCCGTTGCCCATTGCGAGGTGCATGCGATAACGTCTAATACTCATCCCCTTTCCGACGGGAGCCGCACCCGAATGCCCCGCGTAGTTCGCTGTTCCGTCATCCAGGCGTCCAACGCTGTTCCCGCCACTGAGCCGCTTGCCGTGCAGAAGCAGGCCATGATCGACAAGCACTTGGCGCTCATTCGCAAGGCCGCCGCTGACGGCGCCCAGATCGTCTGCCTGCAGGAGATCTTCAACGGCCCCTATTTCTGCGCCGAGCAGTCGCCAAATGGTACGAGACCACCGAGCCGGTTCCGGACGGGCCGACCGTCAACCTGATGCAGCCGCTGGCCAGGGAACTGCGCATCGCCATGGTGGTGCCGGTCTATGAGGTGGAGCAGGAAGGCATCTTCTATAACACCGCCGCGGTGCTCCAGAACGACGGCACCTACCTGGGCAAATATCGCAAGACGCATATTCCGCACGTAGCGCCGGGCTTCTGGGAGAAGTTCTACTTTCGGCCCGGCAATCTGGGCTACCCGGTCTTCGATCTGGGCTTCGCCAAGATCGGCGTGTACATCTGCTACGACCGGCACTTTCCCGAGGGCGCGCGCTGCCTGGGATTGAACGGCGCGGAGATTGTGTTCAATCCTTCGGCGACAGTCGCCGGGCCTGAGCGAATATCTCTGGAAGCTGGAGCAGCCGGCGCATGCCGCGGCGAACGGCTATTTTATTGCTGCGATTAATCGCGTGGGGACAGAGGCGCCGTGGAATATCGGCGAATTCTACGGGTCGAGCTATTTTGCCAATCCGCGCGGCCAGATCATTGCCCAGGCCTCGCGCGACAAGGATGAAGTGTTGACCGCCGATCTTGACCTGGATCAGATCGCGGAAGTGCGCCGGACCTGGCAGTTCTTTCGCGACCGCCGGCCGGACATGTACGGGCCGCTGGTCGCTTCGTAGCCGAACTGAAGCGAAAAACCTCGTCAATTCGTAGAGGACGGCAGAGAATAACCAAACTAGAAGGATTACCGACGAGCAGTACAAGAGAGCTTCCCGAGGTCTTCGATGAGCATCGCAACTCTCCCCGACGATCCGCTGCTGCGCGAGCGATTTGGCGACATCAAGCCGCCCCTTGCAGCCGCAGGCGGCCGTGATCGAGGCCAATCGCTGCCTGAATTGCTTCGACGCTCCCTGCACCGGCGCCTGCCCGACGCATATCGATGTTCCGGGATTTATCAAGCGCATCGCCACGGGCAACCTGCGCGGCTCGGCGCTGCGCATTCTCGACGCGAATGTGCTGGTGGCAGTTGCGCGCGTGCCTGTCCCGTGGAGGTGTTGTGCGAAGGCGCGTGCGTGATGCACCGCTATAACCGCGAGCCGATCCAGATTGCGTTGCTGCAGCGTCACGCCATGGATGCGTTTCATGCTACCGGCGAAGAACTGTTGACCGCGCCGCGCGGACGGCGCAATGTGCGCGTTGCATGTATCGGCGGCGGGCCGGCATCGCTGGCGTGCGCGGCGGAGTTTGCCGACACGGCGCATCGGTCACGATTTTTGAACGGCGCGCATTGCCGGGCGGGCTCAACACCTATGGCGTGGCCGAATACAAGCTGCGCGCCGCCGACAGCCTGCGCGAAGCGGAACTGATTCGCCGCATGGGCGTGGAGTTCCGGTTTGGCGACGATCGATTGAAACGGCGGAGGCGCTCGAAGAGCTCGAAGCGGAGTTCGACTTCATCTTTCTCGGCGTGGGCCTTGGCGCCATGCAGCGGCTCGGTATCCCCGGCGAAGACAGACCGGGCGTGATGAATGCGCTGGAGTTGATTGCGGCCTACAAAACCGGGCGCCTGCGCGAATTGCAGGGAACCGTGGTCGTGGTTGGCGCGGGCAACACCGCGATCGATGCGGCCAATGCCGCGCGTCGGCTGGGCGCGGAGACCGTTTATGTGCTCTATCGCCGCGGCGAGAAGCGACATTCCGGCGTTCGACTTCGAATTCGAGCATGCAAAGCAGGAGGGCGTGCAGTTCCTGTGGAAGCGCGCGCCGTCTGCGATCAGGCCCGAATGCGCACGGTCGCTTGCTGCTCGATACCGTGCAGGTGCACCAGGTCGGACAAGACGCTGGTGCAGGTTCCCGATTCGCAATTCACCATCTGGTGCAACATGGTGGTGCCTGCCATCGGCCAGTCTCCGCTTTGGGCAGCTGCTGCAACAGTTTCGCCGGGTCGAGGTGCGCGAGGGGCGCATTGTGGTCGATCTCGCGACCGGGCAACCGGCAATCCGCGTTACTTTGCGGGCGGCGATTGCGTGAATGGCGGCCGCGAGGTGGTGGACGCAGTGGCAGATGGAAAACGCGCCGCGCTGGCGATGCTGAAGATGGCGGAGGCGGCCTATGCCTGATATGCGCGTGCGCGGATTTGCGGGCAGCATCGATGCGCCGAATCCTTTCTGGCTCGCGTCGGCGCCGCCGACAAATTGCGGCGAGCAGGTGATGCGCGCCTTCGATGCGGGCTGGGGCGGCGCGGTATGGAAGACCATCGGCGAGCCTATCACCAATGTGAGCTCGCGCTACTCGGCGACGGACTGGAACGGGCAGCGCATGATGGGCTTCAACAATATTGAACTGATCTGCGACCGAAGCATCGAAATAGAATCTGCGCGAGATCGCGGAGGTCAAGAAGCGCTATCCGCAGCACGCCGTCATCGCGTCGCTGATGGTGGAGTCGAAGCGCGAGGCCTGGCACGACATCGTGCAGCGCGCCGAAGATGCGGGCGCCGACGGGCTGGAACTCAACTTCGGATGCCCGCATGGGATGAGCGAGCGCGGCATGGGCTCGGCGGTGGGCCAGGTGCCGGAATACGCGCAGATGATCACCGAGTGGGTGAAGGAGAAAGCGCGCACGCCGGTGCTGGTGAAGCTGACGCCCAACATTACCGACATCCGGACGGTGGCGCGCGCGGCGAAGCGCGGCGGCGCCGATGGACTGTCGGCGATCAATACCATCAACTCGATCACCGGCATCGATCTCGATACCTTCACGCCGCGCCCCAATGTCGATGGCAAGAGCTCGCATGGCGGTTATTGCGGCCCGGCGGTGAAGCCCATTGCGTTGAACATGGTGCAGCAGGTGATGGCCGATCCTGAGTCGTCGCTGCCGCTGTCGGGCATCGGCGGCATCGGCACCTGGCGCGATGCGGCGGAATTTTTTCTGCTGGGGTGCGGAACGGTGCAGGTGTGCACCGCCGTGATGCACTACGGCTATCGCATCGTGGAAGACATGATGGAAGGCCTCGCGAACTGGATGCGTCAGAAGAATTTCAGCACCATCGAGGATTTTCGGGGTCGTTCGCTGTCCCGCGTGACCGAATGGAAGCACCTCAACCTGAACTACAAGATCGTGGCGCGCATCAACGAACAGAAATGCATTGGCTGCGACCTCTGCCACGTCGCGTGCTGGGACGGCGCGCATCAATGTATTCATCTGGACCGCGTGGAAGGTCCGGTCGACGGTCCTGTCGAGTTGCATAGCGTTCCCTCGGAACATGAGGCGCGAAGTCGAGCAGCCATCGCCAACACTCCGGTGACGCGCAAGGAGCGCGCTCTGAAGCTGGCCGCGCTGGGGCCGTATCCAACGCCATTGGCGCGGATTCCACGTGTGGACGAGACCGAGTGCGTGGGCTGCAATCTCTGTTCGCTGGTGTGCCCGGTGGATGAGTGCATCACGATGGTGCAGGTGAACACGGGGCTACCCGCGGAGACGTGGGACGAACGGTCGCGGGGAGTGGACTGCGTTACCGATCCGCATCGAGTGTGAGACGCGATTGCGAAGGGATGAACCACGGGCGCGCAATGAAAATGCAACCGCAGATCCTTCGTCGCTACGCTCCTCAGGATGACAACGCGGAGTTAGTGATTCTCAGATAACGTCGGCTAGATGCGTCTACCTGGGCGCTCAGAACGACTCTTCATTCTCAAAGACCAAGGATAATTTCATGGCCTCAGTTCTGATCCAACACGGAACCATCGTCAATGCTGATTCGACCGTGAAGGCCGATGTGCTGATCGACGGCGCGACGATCAAGGAGATTCGGGCCGGCATTCCGGAGAGCGCGGCGCAGACGGTTGTCGATGCGACCGGACTGCTGCTGCTGCCGGGCGGGATGGATGCGCATACGCATCTCGACATGCCGTTCGGCGGAACGAAGTCGGCTGATGATTTCGAAACCGGGACGCGCGCGGCGGCGATCGGCGGGACGACGACGATTGTCGACTTTGCCATCCAGGCGCGCGGGACGAAGATGCGCGCCGCGCTCGACACGTGGTGGAAGAAGGCCGAGGGCAAGGCGTGCATCGACTACGGGCTGCATATGATCATCACCGACCTGCCCGATGCCGGCCTCGAAGACATGGACGACATGGTGCGCGAGGGCGTTGCCAGCTTCAAGTTGTTCATGGCCTATCCCAACGTGCTGATGGTGGACGATGCGACCATCTTCAAGGCGCTGCGGCAGACGGCGAAGAACGGCGCGCTGGTGTGCATGCATGCCGAGAATGGCTCGGTGATCGACGTGATCGTGCAGCAGGCGCTGGCGGAAGGCAAGACCGCACCGATTTATCACGCGCTGACGCGGCCCACGCGCGCAGAGGCCGAGGCCGTGCATCGCGCGATCGCCATGGCGGAGATGGCGGGGTCGCCGGTTTATATCGTGCACCTGTCGAGCGAAGACGCGCTGAACCAGGTGAGGGAAGCGCGCGACCGCGGGCTGCCGGCGTTTGCCGAGACCTGCCCGCAGTACCTGCTGCTTTCGCTCGAAGACAACATGAGCGATAAGGGCTGGGAGGGCGCGAAGTATGTGTTCACGCCGCCGCTGCGCGAGAGGCGCAACCAGCCGAAGCTGTGGGAGGGCCTGCGCACCGACAATCTGCAGGTGGTGTCGACGGATCATTGCCCGTTCTGCTTTGAAGATCAGAAGGCGCTGGGCAAGGATGACTTCACGAAGATTCCCAACGGCGGGCCGGGGATCGAGAACCGACTACAGTTGCTGCATCATCACGGCGTGGGGCTGGGCAATCTGTCGTTGAACCGCTTTGTGGAACTTGTCTCCACGGCGCCGGCGCGGATCTTCGGGATGTATCCGAAGAAGGGGGTGCTCGCTGCAGGCAGCGATGCCGACATTGTCCTCTGGGATCCCGGCGCCGAGCACACGATCTCCGCGGCGACGCATCACATGCGGGTGGACTACTCGATGTTTGAGGGATTCAAGGTGAAGGGCAATGCGCGCGATGTGTATTCGCGCGGGGAACTGATTGTGTCGAAGGGCGAGTTCATCGGCAAGCCTGGGCGCGGGAATATCTGCGGCGCGAGGCGCGCGGCGGAGCATGGAAGTAGTAGGTTTAGGCGTTTCTAAAACAGGATGCGCGCTTCGGTGATCAGGTTGTGATTGTAAGTGTGGAACCCGGATGTGGCGATCTGCATGCCGGCGTCGACGATGAAGAATGCATGCGTTGGCTTCCAACTCTTTGGCCGCATGACGTAAAACGCTGCCGGAGTAACGAAGTTTTGCATCTTGCCGTCGTGGCTGCCTGCGAAATAGAAGGTTGAGTTGTTCTCAACCTCGAACCAGGCGTGCGGAGTGACGTGCGCCTGTGCAACGGCGTGCCACGCGATGGACCTTCCCTGAGTGGCAATTTTCCCAGTAGGCAGCGTGCCACCGAGCGAAGAAATCAGATCGAATCGGCGGCGAAAAGCAAGAACAAGGGTGATTGCCGGACTGTAGGAGTCTGTTGCCGCGCCGTTTTTATGGCTGCCAGTGGCAAAACAATGACTAAGGATGGCGGCGACATCGAAATTGCCGGTTTCCGCATTGCCGGAGGCGATGCGATATTTCACGAGCACTGCAGTATCTCCGAATCCATCTTTAGCGGCGCTGTTGTGCTGGATGTAAGGAGGTGGAATGAGATCGAATTCAAATCGTTTTCCGACGATGATGCCGCCGCCTTTTCCATTACCGTAGCTCACCGTTTCTGTTCCGGCCGCTGAGTATTGATGAGAGACGGAGAAGCGAGCATACTGAACAAGTCGCGGATCGGGCGCTATCAGTGGGGTTATCAGCGAAGGCTGCAGAGACGACATGGCGCTGTTGTGCTCGCGGAACGACGCCTGCGCGAACAACTCTGGCCCGCCGATTGCGCAGATGATGGCAAGGGACACAAGAAAGATGAGACGATCCGATCGCATGGTCTGCCTTCGTTTTACAAAACTCGAAGGATTAACTCAGTGACCAATCGCACCAAAGAACGATCTCCGGAAGCCGCGAAGCGAACGCGGCTTCGCTCTTTATCGGAGTGAATCAGGGCAACCTGAATTTGTAGCTTACGCCGCCTGGTCTTGTGAACCCACTGCAAAACGGTTACTCCCATGCGGCCTGAAGGTGATTTTGGCGATGGACTATGCCGCCGTTCATCGCGATAAGATGGATGCAGCGAATGATTCAATCCACACCAGCGGCTGCCAGCCCGGCCTTCCGCTTCATGCGGGAGTCGAACTTGCGGGTGCAGGATCGCTCCCCGATCATCCAGGTTCGCAATCTGGAAAAGACCTATCAGACTGCCCGCGGAGCGCTCACCCTTTTCCGGGAACTTGAGTTGACGGTGACACCTGGCGAACTGGTCGCCATCGTGGGGCAATCGGGGACAGGAAAGAGCACACTTTTGCACATTCTGGGTGCCCTTGATGCGCCGACAGCGGGCACGGTACACTGCGCATCAACCAACGTGGCAACTCTCAACGCTCGGGAGGCTGCGGCCTTCCGCAATCGCGAAATTGGCTACGTATGGCAGTTTCATTACCTGTTACCGGAATTTTCGGCGCTTGAAAACGTTGCGATGCCGCTGATGGCGCGCGGAATTAATCGCCGGCAGGCGCTAGATGATGCATCTAATTGGCTTAGGGAGGTCGATCTGCAGGAACGCAGCGAGCACCGTCCGGGAGAGCTCTCAGGGGGAGAGCAACAGCGTGTGGCGCTGGCCCGGGCTTTGGTTGGAAATCCGCGGCTTTTGCTGGCTGACGAACCTACAGGCGATCTGGATGAGACAACTGCCGGGAAAGTTTTTGATCTTTTAGAACGATTGCACGTAACCCACGGGCTCACTTCGATTCTGGTGACCCATAACCTGGATCTGGCCGCGCGGTGTACGCGGACTCTGCGCCTGGAGGGCGGGCGCCTTCATGCTATGGGGATTACTCCTTCGGGAGCGGCTCCTGCAGCGGGAATTCACCCCGGCGGGATGTAGGAAAAGCACCTTTCCGGGTGGTTTTTGAGTCTGATTGTATAAGTGGGTCTGGAATCGGATTCCTGGCTCATGAGCGGTGGGTGGGGCTGCGGAAGACGATCTCCGGGCGCCCGGATAACCAACAACCATCCGGTCCATCCAAAAGAGCTGTTCGGGGCAGTTTAGAAATTTTCGGGGGCCTCCGGCAGCGTAAGTTCAAAGAAGGGCGCGGCAAGTTGGGCCGAATCCGAAACCGAAGTTCCCAGCGAGAAGGTCGGAGTCGTTGGAGTATCGGGAAATCGGACGGCCACTTCTACCGAAAGCCTGCTGCAAGAGGAGATCAGTATGTTCGAACGCTATACGGAGAAGGCACGACGCGTGATCTTCTTCGCGCGGTACGAGGCCAGCCAATTCGGTTCGCCCTATATCGAGACCGAGCATCTACTGCTGGGCCTGCTGCGCGAGGACAAGGCGTTAACCAATCGCTTTTTGCGTTCGCATGCCTCTGTGGAGTCGATCCGCAAACAGATAGAGGCACACACCACGATTCGCGAGAAAGTGTCGACAAGCGTCGATCTTCCCCTCTCGAACGAGTGCAAGCGCGTTCTGGCGTATGCAGCGGAAGAGGCCGAGCGGCTGGGACATAAGCACATCGGTACAGAGCATCTGCTGCTGGGCCTTCTGCGCGAAGAGAAGTGCTTCGCTTCGGAGATTCTGCAGGAGCGCGGCCTGAAGCTGGCGCAGATTCGCGACGAACTGGCGCGGGTTACGCAGGAGAAGGCGCCGGCGCAAGCACGGCAGCGCGAGTCGAGCCTGCTGGCTGAGTTCAGCCGCGACCTTACCCAGGCCGCCATGGACGGGCAGCTTGATCCGCTGGTTGGACGCGACGGCGAGTTGGAGCGCGTGATTCAGATCCTTTGCCGCCGCACGAAGAATAATCCCGTACTCATCGGCGAACCCGGTGTGGGCAAGACGGCCATTGTCGAAGGACTGGCGCAGCGCATCGCTGACGGTGAAGTGCCGAGTTTCCTTGCCGACAAGCGAGTGCTTGCACTGGACCTTTCGCTCATAGTGGCCGGTACGAAATATCGTGGCCAGTTTGAAGAGCGGTTGAAGACCATCATGAAAGAGCTGATGGAAAATCAAAACTCCATCATCTTTATCGACGAGTTGCACACGTTGGTGGGCGCTGGCTCAGCCGAGGGTTCACTAGACGCGGCGAACATTCTCAAGCCGGCTCTCTCGCGCGGCGAAATTCAGTGCATTGGCGCAACCACGCCGGCTGAGTATCGCAAGTCAATCGAGAAGGATCGTTCGCTTGAGCGGCGCTTCCAGGCCGTCAAGGTTCCGCCTCCGAACGAAGCGGATGCCATCAAGATCATCAACGGCATCAAGGACCGCTACGAGAAGTTCCACGCGGTGAGCTACACCGATGCCGCCATTGAGTTTGCGGTGTCGCACTCGAATCGCTATATTCCCGATCGCTTCCTGCCAGACAAGGCCATCGACCTCATCGACGAAGCTGGTGCACGCGTGAAGCTGCGCCAGACCTCGCTGCCTGAGGAGATCACCGAAGTCCAGAAGCGGATCAAGTTCATCGTCCACCGTATGGACTCGGCCATTGCGAACCACGAGTTCGAAAAGGCGCGGTTCTATTCGGACGAGGAACGCAAGGAGCGTGAAAACCTACGCGCTCTTCGCGACAAATATCATCTCGATGACTCCGCCGCTGGCATCGTTGGCCGCGAAGACATTGAAGACGTGGTCAGCCGCTGGACGGGCGTTCCCGTTACCAGCATCAAGGAAGAAGAAACGCAGAAGTTGCTGCGCGTGGAAGAAGAGCTCCACAAACGCATCATCTCGCAGGAGAAGGCAATCTCCGCACTGGCCCGCGCCATTCGCCGGTCGAGAGCTGGATTGAAATCGCCTGCGCGGCCGATTGGCAGCTTCCTGTTCCTCGGACCTACCGGCGTGGGCAAGACAGAAGTGGCGCGTACGCTGGCCAACTTCCTCTTCGGATCGGACAAAGCGCTCATCCGCTTCGATATGTCGGAGTTCATGGAAAAGCACTCGGTCTCGAAGCTGATCGGTTCGCCTCCGGGATACGTGGGCTACGAAGAAGGCGGCCAGTTGACCGAACGCGTCAAGCGGTCTCCTTATTCGGTGGTCCTGCTCGACGAAATCGAGAAGGCGCATCCGGATGTGTTCAACATCCTGCTGCAGGTGTTTGAAGATGGCCAGTTGACCGACGGACTCGGCAACACGGTCGACTTCAAGAACACCATCCTGATCATGACGTCGAACATCGGCGCACGGCACCTGCAGAAGAAGCAGGGCCTCGGCTTCCAGAGCGACCGCGAAGACCTCGTAAACGACAAGGTTGAAGAACTGGTGAAGCAGGAAGTCAAGAAGACCTTCAATCCAGAATTTCTCAATCGTCTGGACGAGGTCATTCTCTTCCTGTCGCTGTCGGATGCGGACCTGATCCAGATCGTCGAGCTGCTTGTGCAGAGCTTGAACGCAAACCTGGCGCAGAAGGCCATCACCATCTCGGTCACTGAGGAAGCGAAGAAGTGGATTCTCGACAAGACCCTCGGCGATCGCAGCTACGGTGCGCGTCCATTGCGCCGTGCCCTGCAGCGCTACGTCGAAGATCCTCTGTCGGAGGCGCTTATTGCTGGACAGATTCAGCAGCGCCCGGCCTTCCTCGAGGTCTACCTCGAAAACAACCAGCTCTTCTATCGCCCGGTAAGTTCGGACGAGACCGCAACCGAAGAGAAGCCAGCAGGGATTCTGCTCTACAGCGCGTAAGCGCCGACAGCATCATCACTAATCTGGGTACCCAGGTCTCTGAATTCTGAGACCTGGGTCCTCACTCCCCGGCCAAACAGCCGGGGATTTCTTTGCCCGCTTGACGGTCTTTAAGGCGCAACGACATGGCCCCGTCGCTGCTCACTGGCCTTCATCAATTCGCCAATATCCGCTGCTGGCCGGATCTCGATACGTCCACACCCCAACCTCAGGCCCGGGCTTTGAGAGATGAGCTGAATTGCGTGATTCAAATCTCGCGCCTCAATTACCTGAATTCCGCCTAACTGCTCCTTTGTTTCCGCGTACGGACCGTCTGTGACTACAGCCTTTCCGTTCTTCCAATCCACGGTCACTGCCGTGCTGGCGGGCTGAAGCGGTTCCTCAGCGAGCAGGTGACCGTTGTTCCGCAGTTCGTCGTTGTAGCTGAAGCACTCGTCCAGCACGGTGTTGCGCTCGCTCTCAGACATGTTTTCGAATTTGCCCGGCTCAAGATAGCCCAAACAGATGTATTTCATGGTTCTTCTCCTCTCGCTTCCTCTGCGGGTGGGAGCCACAGCAACCCTGAGAGCGCCGGCTCGTTCGAGACGGCGCATACTCTGAAGGCGCGGCGGTTGAGGCTATGCCGTCCTGTCTCCGGAGCCGGGAAGAAAAGAAGCTCGCGCACCTCGCCGGCCACATCGCAGACGATGGCACCCTTCTTCGCCCATGCCAGCGCCTCGTCCATGTTGGCGCATTCCAGTATCCAGAAACCGCCCATGTGCTCCTTGGTCTCGGTGTACGGTCCGTCGGTGACGAGCACTTTGCCGTCGCGCTGGGTCCGCAGCGTCTTCGCGCTGGCGGGCGGGGCGATGCCGCAGGCGAACTTCCTCACGCCAGCAGCAATCATTTCGCGGTTGAGGGCGTGAATCTGTTCCATCATTTCTTCGGTTACGGTGGACGGGTCAAAGTCGTCGGGCATGTAGTTACAAACCAGATATTGGGGCATGACTTTTTCTCCTTGTTTCCTGTGGATTATTCTCGATGGCTTGTTTCCCGTTTACTCAGGAGCCTTAGCGCATCGTTCTTTTGTCCTATAGTCGTTGGGGCGACGGAAAATCGACAGCTATCCCGATTTTTTTAATCTGCTGATTTTTTGAATTTCTGCTGCTGGGCTGTGCCCCAGGACCATAGGAGTTGCGGGCATGGACATCGCTGAATCAAGACGCACAGGAATGTTGAACAGCCCTAGGGCCAAAGCGGAAGATATTACTCTTCTCTTGCTTCGGGAGACAGTGCCTTCGACTCTTCCGCCTCACGTCTTTTGGCCTGTACAGACGCGGCAAGGAGCACGAAGAATACAACAGGGAGGATCAGGAAAAGAGGGATCAGGATCAGCAAGACTTCCACTTTATTAGGCCCTTTGGGGACATTTAATCACACGGATCAACAACAGTTTTTTCGCTGTCCTCGCTGAACGGATTATTCTTTCGCTGACAGTTTCGCATCTATTGCTCAGAAAGTAATTTCCGAACAGGCGGTTGTCGTTAGCACATAATATGTCCGGTGTTTTTAGCAAGTGAAGTGTCCGCTTTTCGGGCGGTGAGGATGGAGCCATGCGCGAGAGCATGGAGATCTATCCGATCACCGCAGCGGAGCGGGCGATGAAGCTACAGGAAGTGTTGTCGACGAGCCACAGCGGGCAAGATCAAGTGGTGGCAGGCAGCGGAGCTGGTCGGCATCAGCGAGCGGCAGATGCGTCGATGGCGCAAGCGGCTGGATGAGCAAGGCCCGCAGGGATTGCTGGACCGGCGACGGCGGAAGCCCAGCTCCAGACGAGTACCGAAGGCGGAGGCCGAAGAGGTTCTGAGTCTGTATCGGACAGGTACTTCGATCTGAACGTGCGTCACTTTCATGAGAAGCTCGGCGAAGAACATCAGATCGGTTTGAGCTACACGTGGGTGAAGCAGGCCTTGCAGCAGCCGGCCTGGTAAAGCGCAAGGCCAGACGCGGCGTTCATCGCAAGCGGCGTGAGCGGCGTCCTCTACCGGGGATGATGCTGCACATCGACGGCAGCGATCACCAGTGGTTTCAGGATGAGCGACGGCACGATCTGATCGTGATCCTCGACGATGCCACCAGCGAGATCTACTATGCGCAGCTGGCCGAGGAAGAAACGACCGCCACCGTGATGGCCGGGCTGCGGGCGGTGATCGAACGAAAGGGCTGTTCTGTTCGCTCTATTCCGACCGCGGAGCCCATTTCTGGTACACACCGAAGAGCGGTGGCAAGGTCGATTATGAGCGCCCTACACAGGTGGGCCGTGCCATGAAGGAACTGGGAGTGCATATGATCCCGTCCTACTCTCCGCAGGCGCGAGGACGCTCGGAGCGCAACTTCTCCACCTGGCAGGGACGGCTGCCGCAGGAGTTGCGATTGCGCGGGATCCGAACCCTGGAAGGGGCCAACAAGTTTCTAAATGAGCACTACATCGCCGAGTTCAACCGCCGCTTCACAGTTCCGGCTGCCCAGCGCGGAACGGCTTCCTATCCTGCCGGCACAGGAACCTGGAGATGATCTTCACCGCAACGCTACGAGCGCACCGTTGATCGGGATAACACGGTGAGCTTTTACAACGTACTTATGCAGCTCGAGCGTGCCGAGTGGCGTCCCACCCTGGCTGGATCGAAGGTGATCATCCATCAGCATCTCGACCAAACCCTGACCTTGATGATCGCAGGACATCGCGTCGGTCATTACAGCGCGGACGGAAAGCTGTTGACGCCGCTGACCAAAAAACAAATCAAGGCCGTGGAAAAGACGTTGAGAGGAAAAGTCCAAAAACAGACTTTCCCTCCCAACTTGCAAATCCCGCACACTGACGCGGGATTCGCACTTTCCCACCGCCTCTACGGCTACTAACTTATGAATCCGGACATTTCACTTGCTACGAAAAGCGGACATTTCTCACTTGCTAACGACACTGCCGGGGGCGTCACTCGGTCAGATTGGCTAGATGCTCCCCTTGATAGTCCAAACGACCATGGAGGCTATGCCGACACTCCTCAACTCCTCCACGATTGAAACCGGGATGTCACGGTAGACCTCTCTCCTGCTTTCATCGACCAGCAGGTAGACCCTAAGAACACTTCTACCTCCTCCTTCACTAGTTGACTCTCCCGCACTCCACCACTGCCTCACCTTCTTTGGCGTAAGAATGGATTTGAATACAAGGGCATTGTCAGTAGTCTTGCTCGGCGATGAGCTAAGGGTTTTCCCGACTTCGTTAAGCGTCTCGACGCGGCTGACACGAATTGATGAGTCTTGCAGGGTTAGGCACAATTCGAGCGGAACTTCTCCCATAGCTTCACCCTCAACAGAGATGGATATGCGCTGAACCTGAGGCTGTGGGGTTTCCGGCTGAGGTTGAGCCTGTGAGGCCTCCCGCTGAGCCTGAAGCTGTGGGGCTTCCTGCTGAGGTTGAGCCTGCGAGGCCTCCCGCTGAGCCTGAAGTTGGGGGGCTTCCTGATGAGGTTGAGCCTGTGAGGCCTCCCGCTCAACCGGCGGTTGCGGTTGAACCTGGGTATCGATGCTCAAAATCTTGTTACTGAAATGCTCAACGTGCTGCGTGTTCTGCTCCACCCGTGGCAGGTCGCGCTTGGTTGCTGCCTTTTTAGCGTAGACAGCAGCAATGTTCGCGTAAAAAGCAGCAAAGATGGCAGCTAGTGCACCAACGATACTGACAAGAAGGGTCATGAAGGCCATTGTGTCGGCATCCAGTTTGATAAGCATCAAGAGGTTATTCGCCATAAGGTCACCGACTTTGTCACACTGCAACGGAGCACCTCTCAAGACGCAGTTCGTTGCCATTTCGCATGTGCCGCGATTGTAGCGCGGGTGCCAATATGGCGTGGGCTGAGATAGCCAAGAGTTATCAGAGCACTCCGGGGCAAGAAACTGGCAATTGTGCCAGCGGAGAAACGGAGAATCAAGTTGGGGCCGTGCGACGCCCGCTAGATACCGGGGTGCTGAAGGGAGATCGGCCTTCAGAAAATTGGATTCTCAACTCTTGAGAACAGGCCAATGCACTCATTCAACTGGATAGCCGCATTTTGCGTGTTCCCGTCGAGTTGTGGCCAATCGGGAAGTTAAATCTTTGACAACAGCACGCTGTTCACTTGGCACCCATCAGACACAACACGGCAATCGCTATCCCAACAACGTCTTCAAGAAGGGCTGCGGGCAGATCGCGCCCAAAGATTGCAGCGAGTTTTGCACGAGCTGCCGCGCCTCCGAAGGTTCCAGCAACTGCTCCGATTACGCCCAGGATCAGGCCCGCCGCAAGCGAATGCCCGGCCGCTCCGACAGTTGCTCCCGACAGTGCACCCGTCACAATACGAGTGATGAACCCTGACGGCGCTTTGCGACTGGGCGTCTTGGGCAGCTTGTCGACAATCAGTTCGCCGACCGCAAATACCGTGAGGATAATAGGAGTGAATTGATATCCCATGAAAGCAAGCGGAGTATTCGCCACGGCGAGCACGCCACTACGAGCGAACCAACTGACAATCGCAGGAGCAAGCATGGAGCGAAGACCCGCGACCACACCGAGAAGCAGAGCACATAGCAGAAGCATGTTTCCTCCTTTCAATCGCGCCGATACTTTGAGGAGTTGTGGAGGCCCACGCCGGTGATGGGGAGTACTGCGTAACAGCATTATCATCCGCGACGGAAGTTCTGACCAGCCCACACCGTCTTGCCCTTCGTTCTCACATGGCTATAACAGACCCATGCGACACTTTGACCCCGACTGTGGCGGCTATTTCTGTGTTTCTTAAGGTTGACAACACCTCGCGGCGGTGTTGCTCAAGTAGTTATTCCGGGTCGGCGGTAATCCACCCGGAACCCAGAAACATGGCCCCTGATCCGGCGCTAGACTATTCGCATGACCGACGATCTCCTGGTTCGTGCACAACTCCAGGCCGAACGATCCGCGCCCACTGTCCGCGCCGTGGCCCGGATGCGCATTGCCCGAGTCCAGTCTGCCACCGATCCTAGCGATGCGTTTTGTGCCGATCAAGACCGACGATCAGCTCGATCTGCAGTCGCTGCACCGGGTGCGCGAGCGTTGGGTCGTGCGCCGCACTGCGGTTATCAACCAGATTCGCGGGATGCTGCTGGAACGCGGCATTACCATTCGCAAGGGACGCCATCATATTGAGGAGTCTCTGCCCGGTATCCTGGAAGACCCAGACAACAAGCTGTCCGGCGCATTGCGCGTACTTCTGACCCAACTGCGGTTGGAGATGCAGTACCTGCACGGGCAGATCGAGGAAACCGACAAGCTTATCGCGCGCATCTGCGGTGAACTTGAACAGTGCAGACGCCTGGTCGCGATCCCCGGAATCGGGCCGATCACAGCCACGGCCACAGTGGCAGCCATCGGCAACGGTGCAGCCTTCCAGAAGGGCCGCGGATTCTCTGCCTGGTTAGGGGTGGTGCCCGGCGAGCACTCTACCGGAGGCAAGCAGAAGCTGACCGGTACCAGCAGACGAGGAAACAAATACCTGCGCAAGCTTTTCGTGCAAGGAGCGCACACCGTGCTGCTGCAGAAAACCAAGCAATCTTCCGGCTTGAGTACGTGGCTGGTTAATCTCACATCCCGCAAGCGCCCACAGGTAGCCACCGTGGCCTTAGCCAACAAGATGGCGCGCATGGCCTGGGCAGTTCTGTTTAAAGAAGAGGTTTATCGGCCGCCAACAGTACCGCAAGTGATCGCAGCCTGATGGCCTGCATATGACGCCCGGCACATTGAGACGCCCCCCATTCGCCCTTTTTTTTTGCGTTTGAGGTCAAGTTCGTCATTCCAGGCGAGTTAGCCCCGCAAGGGGGTGCCGTAAGTGACTGAAAACAGGGGACTTATGTCGTAAAGTCGTCAAAAATAAAGACTTAGCGGTGGATTTCAGAGGTTTGCACCATTTTTGGAGCAACGTGTTCCGCGATGCGGTTCGGGCTCCCACAAGCCGGGTGGCCCAAGTACCTTGCCCTGGCCCTTATGTCACCTGGGACCAGTTTAGAGAATTCGGAGAAATAACCTGCAAGCTTCCCAGAAGACTCTTCTCAATGGAATGAGGTGTATGGCTGGGATTCTGGGAGAGCCGTGCATTGACATCACGTGGAAAGAGAAGGGCCCGTCTTGCTCGTTCAGCGTAGGGAAAAGCCCGCCATTTGAGCCGTGCCCTTTCAAAGGAAATTCAAGCTGACCCACTACTCAGTTGCCGAATCCGCTCTTGAAGGAATTGGCGCTCCGGTTCCTGCTGGGTCAGCGCCAGCGCCTTTTCATAAGAAGCTCGGGCCTCGTCGGTCCTGCCCAGCCTGCGGCACATATCGGCGCGGGCTGCATGCGCCAGGTAGTAATTTGCCAATTCGCCATGTTGCAAGACCGCATCGATATGCTTCAGACCGGCCTCCGGGCCGTCGCGCATGGCAATAGCCACGGAGCGATTGAGATGTACAACCGGCGAAGGCTGAATTCGTACTAACTGGTCGTAAATCGCAACAATCTGCCGCCAGTCGGTCGCAGCGGTGGATTCCGCCTCCGCATGAACGGCGGCGATCGCAGCCTGCAATGTGTAAGCACCGAAGCCGCGGGAGTTGAAGGCTTTCCGAACCAGTGCCAGACCTTCCTCGATATGCGGGCGGCGCCAGAGCGAGCGGTCTTGATTCTCGAGCAGAATCAGCTCTCCGGTCGGGGAGGTTCTGGCGGCGCGACGGGATTCCTGGAGCAACATCAGGGCTAGCAGCCCGGGATTTCCGGCGTTTGGACTTCCGGTTCTGACTGGAGGCCGGCGAGCAACCGTCCCAATCGAATGGCTTCGCCGGTTAGCTCGGCCCGCGTTACCTCGGCTCCCGCACCAGCCGAGTAGCCCTCGTTAAAGACGAGATAGATGACCTGAAGCACCGCGTCCAGCCGCTCCGGTAGCTCCTGCGGCGTCGGTACCTCGTAGGGAATCGGTGTCTCTCGAATCTTTGCCTTGGCGCGCACGATGCGTTGGGCGAGCGTTGCCGGCGTAACCAGAAATGCCCGGGCAATCTCCTCCGTGGTCAGGCCGCAGACTTCGCGCAGAGTGAGCGCGACCTGTTGTTCCGGAGGCAGAGCGGGATGGCAGCAGGTGAAGATCAGACGGAGGCGATCGTCGTCGATCTCCTCGTCTTCCTGAGGGGCGTGGTTGGCGCGAGATTCTATATGGGCAACAAGATCTCTCTGTGCTCCGTCGAAACGCGCGCGCCGACGCATCGAGTCGATGGCCTTGAAGCGTGCCGTGGAGACAAGCCACGGACGCGGCTTTTCGGGAATGCCGGTTTTCGGCCAGGTGTCCAATGCGGCAGCGAATGCCTCGTGCATCGACTCTTCGGCCAGGTCGAGGTCTCCGAGCAGGCGTACGAGCGTCGCCAGAACCCGGCCGGATTCCGACCGGTAGAGAGTGTCAATGGTCCTGCGGAGTTCGTCGGGCACAGGCGGCGGTTGGGACATCGGTTGCGACATCGGTTGCGACATCGGTATCCAGGCCCAACTATAGCAATTTCAGGGGTGTTGTAAGGCGGGTTGATGAATTCAAGTGGCCTTTTTCAAGGAAGGACCCCTGGCACGTCGTGATGGTCATCGGGAGGTTATAGTGAAATTTCAAAGCTTAGCTGATTTTGATAAATCTGCTAAACTCGCTATAGTTATGGACCCCGTTCGCAACCCCTATGCTCCCGGAGCCGGCAGTCCACCGCCCGAACTTGCTGGCCGACATGAGATTCGCAAGGACATCGAAATCCGCCTTCAGCGGCTTCGGCTGGGCCGTCCCGCCAAAAGCATGATGCTGATTGGGCTTAGAGGAGTTGGCAAAACGGTGCTTCTGGACCAGATGCGGCGCGATGCCGAAGCCGGCGGCATCCACACCGTGCGGATTGAGGCTCCGGAGCACCGCTCACTCCCGGCGATTCTCGCTCCGGCTCTCCGGCTTGCCCTGCTCCATTTGAGCAAGAAAGAGGCTGCAAAGGACTACGCTGTCCGGGGCCTGAAGGCGCTGGCTGGTTTCGCGAGCAAATTGAAAGTGCACTACCACGATATTGAAGTGGGCCTCGATTACGATCCTGAGCCGGGGCTGGCAGACAATGGCGATCTTGAACTCGATCTGGGCACGCTCCTCGTTCAGGTTGGCGCGGCGGCCAAGGCGGCCGAAACAGCGGTCGTCCTTTTCATTGACGAACTTCAGTACGTTGAAGAACCGCAGATGGCGGCTTTGATCCAGGCGTTGCACCGCTGTGCGCAGGAACAGTTGCCGGTCACAGTCGTTGGAGCAGGCCTTCCGCAATTGCGCGGGCGCATGGGCGAAGCGAAATCGTACGCGGAACGCCTCTTCGATTTTCCCGAGATTGGACCGCTCGCTCCGCCTGACGCCCGCGAAGCCATCGTTCGGCCCGCCGAAAATGAAGGAGCCTTCATCGACGACAACGCCGTCGATCTGATCATCACCAAGACGCAGGGATATCCCTACTTCCTTCAGGAATGGGGCAAACACACCTGGGACATTGCGCAGGCCAGTCCGATTCGTTATGAAGACGTTGTAAACGCCTCAGACGAGGCAGTGGCCGCTCTCGACGAGAGCTTCTTCCGGGTGCGCTTCGATCGGCTCACTCCGACCGAAAAGAGATATCTTCGCGCGATGGCGGAGCTCGGACCCGATCCGCAACGTTCCGGCGACATCGCGGACCAGCTCGATCGCGTCGTTACTTCTCTCGCTCCCACCCGTTCTGGTCTCATCGCCAAAGGCATGATCTGGAGCCAGACCCACGGAGAGACGGCATTCACCGTTCCGCTTTTTGACGAATTCATGAAGAGAATCATGCCCGGCGACGCGTGGCGGCGGGGATAGACCGCGACACTTCAGGATGCGCTTCGTGAGCTACAGTTCCAGAACACGTCGCTGCGCAGCGAAGATCTTCTTGAGGCCGCACTCCGCGAGATCGATCAGCCCGTTCAAATCGGTGCGCGAGTAGCTGCCTTTCTCGGCCGTGGCCTGTGTCTCCACGAGGCCGCCGTCAGCGGTCATCACGATATTCATGTCGACGTCGGCCTGCGAATCTTCTTCGTAGCAGAGATCGAGGAGCGGCGTGCCGCCGACGATGCCAACCGAAGTTGCCGCGACCAGTTGCTTGAGCGGCGACTTCTTCAGGGTTCCCGCCTTCACCAGTGCGTTCAAAGCAATTGCCAGCGCCACTGCCGCCCCTGTGATCGCCGCCGTGCGCGTTCCCCCGTCGGCTTGGATCACGTCGCAGTCGAGAATCACGGTGCGCTCGCCTAGCGCGTGCATGTCCACCACACCGCGCAGACTCCGCCCGATGAGCCGCTGAATCTCGTGCGTGCGTCCGCCGATCTTGCCGCGCTCGCTCTCCCGCGGGGTGCGAGTTACGGTCGAGCGCGGCAGCATGGCATACTCCGCCGTCACCCAACCGCGGCCCGAGTTACGCAGCCAGCCCGGAACGCCTTGTTCAATCGTTGCGTTCGTCAAAACGCGCGTATTGCCGAGCGACACCAGCACCGAGCCTTCCGCAGTCTGCACGTAACCGGGCGTAAGCGTTAGGGGACGAAGCTGGTCCGGCTCACGGTTGCCGGGACGGAAAAAGCTCTTTTCATCTGCGCGGTTCATAGGCCGATTGTACGAGAGCGGATCGAAACGGCAGGCCATCGCGGGCAGGGTTCCCCTTTTGGGAAGGACCAATCTGGGAATGGCGCGATCGTCTCCTGTTAAGAGCCTGATTTTATTCGAGATTTCGTTAGTTGCACTGGTAAGTCCTCCCGTTCCGGGAACGCAAGAACGGGAACGGTGCGAGCTGGCCTTTGCGAAGATTCAACGCTAAATGGATGTAATGACGGAACTTAAAACGAGTGTCCGGATTTGGCACGCTACGTGTAAGAAGAAAAGGCGAAAGCAGATTTCCTTTTGAGAACGAAGGGACACACATGCAAGCCGAGCAAATGACGGAATTAGGCGAGATAGAACAACAGCGGGTGGACAAGGTAGTGGGCATTCTCTCCACTTTGACGACCCAGGGCCAGGAGGTTGCCGAGATTGCGCATGACGCCCGCAACATGGTGACCGCACTTGATCTCTACTGCGATCTGCTCCAGGAACCGGGTGTCCTTGCCTCGCCCTTCTCTCACTACAGCGGGGAACTCCGGCTTGTTGCTGCCGCCAGCCGCCGCCTCATCGATAAGCTGATGTCGATCGACGCTCCGAACGAGCGTGAAAAACACGATACCGCGGAACCGAGCCAGACCCACGTCGACCTGCTGACAACTGCGGACCGGCGTCCGCGCCACTGGAAGTCGATTCCCATCGAGCCGATTAAGAATCTGGCTGAGGACCTTCTCGCAAATCGCAGCCTGCTGGCGTCGCTTGCAGGGCCTACGATTGGCCTGACTGTAGACGCACAGGGCGGTGCGGTTCCGGTGCAGATGACGAGCGAAGACCTGACACGCATCCTGGTCAATCTGGTGAAAAACTCCAGCGAAGCCATGTCGGCCGTTGGCAGAATTCACATTTCACTATGGGAGAGCCGCGGCGAGGGAAACACACCCTGGATAACTCTGAATGTGGAAGATAACGGTCCAGGACTCGCGGACAAGGTCATGGAGAAAATCTTCGAGCCCCGCCGGCCCAGCCAGGATGCTTTTGCGGGCGGCGAATGGCCGCTAGCCCATCGTGGTCTCGGCCTCTCGATTACCCGTTCAATCGTGGAAGCCGCGGGAGGCATGATCCATGCAGCGAACCGCGACCCCGTGGGGGCCTGTTTCCAGATCGAACTTCCGGTGCAGGTCGCTTAAGCCATTCTGACGTTCTCACACAAAGGTGATCGGGACCACATAGCCCGAATCAACAAGGCGACTACGATGCTTGCAACGTTATCTCTCTCGCGGACCATGAATCCTCTCCCTCAGATTGCGCCCGAGCTTTCCTGGCTGAACGTGCTCGTCGTCGATGAAGATGAGGCAGCACGCTCGGCCTGCATCGAGATTGCGGCAAGCCTCGGTTACAAAGCCAAGGGAGTTTCGAAGCTCGATCGCGTGCGATCGACCCTGTTCCAGTTTCCGACCGACATTGTCCTCATCGATCTACCCAGAAGCAGTGATTCCGGACTGGAAACAGTTGCGGAGATCAATGCGCTTTATCCGCGGATCGCAATCATCGCCATGGCGCCGGTGAATTCCGCCAGCGTGGCGCTTTCCGCCGTGCATTGCGGCGCCTCCGACTATCTGAACAAGCCGTTTACTCTGGACGAACTTGCCTCTTCGCTGGAACGCGCGGGCGGTCAGACACGAGTGGATGCACAGGCACGGCAATTAAGAGAACGCCTTCGCCTGCACGAAGGCATGGGGCAGATGATCGGTCGTGCGCCGCAGATGGAGAA
This sequence comes from uncultured Acidobacteriaceae bacterium, assembly GCA_963738035.1. GTDB lineage: Bacteria > Acidobacteriota > Terriglobia > Terriglobales > Acidobacteriaceae > Telmatobacter. Next base: position 531,239 of record CAVTVB010000008.1, on the reverse strand, counting down.
AATCTATCGCATTCTGTCGAAGGTGGCGCAAACCAAGCATCCGGTTCTGATTCTGGGCGAGAGCGGCACAGGAAAGGAACTCATTGCGCGGACCATTCACAACTTCGGTCCCAGTGCGGAAAAGCCCTTTCTTCCAGTAGACTGCGGCTCGCTGGTGCCCACGCTGGTGGAGAGCGAATTGTTCGGCTACGTGAAAGGCGCCTTCACGGGCGCCAACCATGCCAAGGACGGGCTTCTTGTCGCCGCTGGGGGCGGCACCGTATTCCTGGATGAGATCGGAGAACTCACCCTCGATCTGCAGGCCAAGCTGCTGCGCGCGCTGCAGGAGCGTGAGGTACGGCCGGTGGGGGCCACGCACCGCGTACCGATCAAGGCGCGCATTCTAACCGCCACAAACCGCGACCTGGCTTCAATGGTGGAGAAGGGCAGCTTCCGCAAGGATCTGTACTACCGACTGAATATCGTGAACCTCCGCTTGCCGCCTCTGCGCGATCGCCGGGACGACATTCCGATGCTGGTGGCGCACTTTCTCAACAAGATCAACAAGGAGCATCCTTCCCGATTCAGCATTCACGACGAAGCTCTGCGCGCGATGATGCAGTACGACTGGCCGGGCAATGTGCGCGAACTGGAAAACGCGGTTGAACATGGCGCCACAATGACCACGGGTGGGGAGATCCAACTGGGGCACTTGCCCACGCAGCTTCAACAGGAGCCTCTTGCCGCGCTTCACGCCGCAGCTTCGGCGAGGAGAAAGGGGGAAGAGCCGTCGGAGGAAGACGAGATTATCCCGCTTGCTGTCCAGGAGAAACGCGCGATTCTCGACGCCATCCGGGTCACGAATGGGGACAAGCTTCGGGCGGCCAAGTTGCTCGAGATTGGCAAGACAACTCTCTATCGCAAGCTGAAGGAATACGGAATCGCCGATCCGACGCACGAGAATTAGGCTCGTTCACACGACTTGATTGGCGACGTTCCCAAGCCGATGTTGCTCACCCAACAAAAGATTGTCCACTTCTGGGTTTTAAAGACGACGGGCGCAAATACGAGGAAGATATGAGCATTCTGATCATCAGTGGAATCGAAGGTGTCCGCAATTGCGCTGAAACGTTTTCGAAACAGCTTGAGATGAAGGTGGACGTTGCGGACGGTCGCCGCGCAGCCCTGGCTGCCTTGCGCCAGAAAGAATATGCTGCGGTGGTGATCGATGAGTCTCTCGCCGAGTGCGATCCGGCCGGCGCAGACGCAATTTGGGATCGGTCCGGGCTGGCGATTCCGCTGCAGCTCAATTTCGCCGTCTCAGGAGCCGCCAGGATCGTTCGCGAGATCCGCGCCGCGCTGCATCGGCGCGAACGGGAGCAGACGAAGGCAATGCAAGCAGCCGCAGCGTCCATCGAAAACGATCTGAAGAACACCGTTTGCGGCCTGTTGCTTCAATCGCAACTGGCCCTTTCGCACGGCGGTGTGCCTGCAGAGGTTGCCGAAAAGCTACGGACCGTGGTGGATCTTGCGGGAGCTCTTCGCCAGCAGTTGTCAGTTACGCCTCAGCGGGCAGATGGTTCAGCTCGATCTGCGCATCACTAAACAGACGAGCGAGGGATCAGAGCCGGATCGCATGGCGAAGCTTGGAACTCGCGCCGACTGGGATCGACTATCCGGCAAATCGTCAGCGGCCGCAACATTTGCTAATTCTCTGTGGCGCACCGTCCCCTCGCCAGATGGCCCTATTGCCAAACGATCTGGAATTGCTGCCAGACTTTCGAGCTAAAATGCGCGACCGCACACCGAGCCCCGTGCTATTCTCCAGCTCCAAGGCATCCAATCTTCAGCCGTTCAGGCGGGAGGCAGGATCGTGGCATTGCGGCTCGCATTCCGTGCAGTACTGCTGGCGTTCATAGTCCTTGTCGTCGCGCGTGCCCATGCCGACTCTGCCTGTCCCGCCGGCATCTCCGCCACCAGAATCCTTTTGCTCGAATCGGCGCAGATTGGGGTCCCGGTGGATATCAATGGCACCGGCCCGTTCAAGTTCGTGCTCGATACCGGCTCACAGCTCACGGTGCTCGAACCCTCTCTGGCGGAACAGCTTGAGCTTCCAGACGTTGGTTCGGTTGGCATCGTTTCGGTTGCAGGGCGATCCACCGCTACCCTCGCCGGAGTGGAAAGTCTGAGGGTAGGGATCAATGAGATCCGTCTGCACCGGGTCGCGGTCCTGGATCTTGGAGCGATTCAGAGGGTGAATCCCGAGGTCCGCGGCATTCTTGGCCAGGACTTTCTCGCTCACTTTGACCTGCTCATCGATCCGCAGCACATGCTGCTCTGTTTTGACCCGACTGGCCGCATGCAGCCCAAATTGAACGGGGAACACATCCCGGTACTCAGGTCTGCCGTTCCAACTCCCAAGTCCTTTACTGAGCCTCTCCTCATTGCCGCCCAACTTGAAGGCGGCGGCTCTGATCCGGCGGTGCTCAAGCTGGATTGCGGGGGCAATGTGCCGTTACTCTTTCAGAGCCCCGTGCTCCTCGAGGGCAAGCAGCACGGCCGAGGGCGTTCCAGCCAGATTCGGGAGGGCTCGGCACTGGGACGGCGAACTACACTGTCGTTCCATTCCATGTCGCCGCGCAATGTCGTGATCGGCACGCGTCGGCTGCGCGGCGTCACGTTTTTTACTACCGCCTCGGCAAGCAGCGCGACGCGCGCGGGCGAGGATGGTCTTTTACCCATCACTCTCTTCAAGCGCGTGTATATCAGCAACCGCGACCGCTATGTGATCTTCGACCCGTATTGAACTACGCTTGAACCGGATCGCGACCGCTAGGCCGTCACCAACGCGTCGGCAATGCCAAGATGGCGGTCGAGAGCGTCGATGCCGAAGTCGAGCTCTTCTTTGGTCACGATGAGCGGCGGCGCAATCACGAAGTGGCTCACCCACGCCTGCTGCGCTACGCCGTCGGCCATCATCTTCGCGGCGATCTGATCGACGACCAGCGGCTTGCCCTCCACCTTGTCGCGCATGGTGTTGAAGGGCTGTTTTGTCTGGCGATTCTTGACCAACTCAACAGCAAAGAAGAGTCCAAGGCCGCGCACATCGCCGATCGATGGATGCTTCTCTTTCAGGGCTTCGAGCTTCTGCCGGACATACGGCTCCAGTTCGGCGGAACGCTCGACAAGCTTGAGCCGCTGCATCTCTTCGATGGTCGTGGCCGCAGGGCCGAGCGTGATGGGATGCGCCTCGTAGGTGTGGCCGTGTGAAAAGTAGTGATCCTCGAAGTGGTCGGCGATTTTTTTCGTCGTCGCGCACAGGCCAAGCGGTACATATGCCGACGTAATTCCCTTCGCGGTGACCAGGATGTCAGGCTTCACTCCCCAGTGGTCCACTGCGAACCACTGGCCGGTGCGGCCCCAGCCCGCCATTACCTCGTCGTCAATCATCAGTACGCCATGACGATCGCAAATTTCGCGCAGGCGCGGGAAATATTCGGGCGGCGGAATCAACACGCCGTTGGTACCAACGACTGGCTCGAGGATGATCGCTGCCACATCGCTCTCGTTCTCGATCATGTGCTCGATGTAGTCGACGCACGCAACGTTGCAGCCGGGATAGGTGTGCTTGATGGGGCAGTCGTAGCAATTCGTCTCGGGCGCGAAGACGACGTTTTGGATTTTGCCTGCGGGTTCCATGGCCCAGCGGCGTGGATCACCGGTAGCAGCGATCGAGCCCGCAGTCGATCCGTGATACGAACGGTAGCGCGAGATGATCTTGTTCTTGCCTGTGTACATCCGGGCGATTTTGAAGGCGGCCTCGTTGGCTTCGGTCCCACTGGTGGCGAAGAAGAATTTCTCGAGCCCAGCGGGCAGCACTTCGAGCAACTTGGCGCTGAGCCTGGCACGGGCTTCTGTCGCATACACGGGGCCGACAAAGGCCAGCTCTCGCGCTTGCCGGCCAATGGACTCGACCACTGCAGCGTTCTTGTGACCGAGATTCACGCACATCAATTGCGAACTGAAATCGAGGTAACGCTTGCCCGCGCCGTCAGTGATCCAGCAGCCCTCCGCGTCGGCGATATAGAGCGGCTTCCACGTCTTTTGGAAGCGCCACGTGCCGTAGTTGGTCTGGCGGGTAAGGCTGCTGATCTCTTCTGCGGATAGCGCCGGAGGAAGGGTTGTGTCGGCCATGCTGCACCTCGCATCGGGAATGCACAACCTATGCTAAGGCATTGCGTCGAGGGTAGGCACGGAGCAACTCTGAGTTACCTGAGTACGGAGAATTTCGGCTTCCCTGGAGCGGTTGCAGAGGCGCGGCTTTCGAGGCACTCCTGTCATGCCGCGCATCTGTCTTGAAGCAGCTATCGCATCCGTCACTCTTGATCAAACCTGCATCATGGCACGACTGGCAGTTCAATCGCGCTGGCGTGATCGGGTGAGTGGTAGATGCGCTGTGTCGCTTTCTGATAATCCCCTGGTTTGGCCCAGAAGATGTTCTCGACGAATTTCTGCGGGTTGCGGTCGTAGAGCGGGAACCAGCTTGACTGTACCTGCACCATGATGCGGTGGCCCGGCAGGAAGACGTGGTTCGTGGGCGGAAGCGGGAAGCGATAGGTGAGAGGCTTTCCGGCTTCGATGGGCTTGGGATCGGTGAAGCTCTCGCGATAGCGGCCGCGGAAGATGTCCATAGCGATGGCCAACTGATATCCGCCGAGATTGGGATCACTGCCCACTTCATCTGGATATACATCGATCAACTTGACCACCCAGTCTGAATCTGTCCCCGAGGTCGAAGCGATGATGTTGGCGATCGCCTGTCCGGTGATGTGAAGCGGCTCCGTCAGAACATCAGAAGTGTAGGTGAGCACATCCGTACGGCCGGAGGCTTCGCGCTGATCGTCGACGAGCCACTGCGCCCAGGTGAGCGGCAGAACGTAGCCGACGGGCTGGCTGGGGCGGGCGCGGAAGGGAACGGGCTTGGTCGGGTCGGAAATGTATTCGTCAAATGATTCGGGCTGGGAGTTCGAGGCATTTGGAGAAGGCATTGCCGCCCCTGAAGCTGTGCCGGTCGCTGGTTGCGAGAAGCTCAGCTTGAGGCCGGGCTGGAGATAGAGCGGCTTCGTCGCGGGCGCTGTGGGCCACGCGTTGAGTTTCTGCCATTCGTCTTTGCCAGTTTCGTATGCGGTGACGGGGGCGATGTCCATTGCGGGGGCGCCGTCTTTGAGGTAGTGGGCGAGGAAGGGTGCGAGGACATTTTTGCGGAACCATGTGCCGGTGTCTGAGCCAAAGCGGATAGCGCCGAGTGAGTCGGCTGGCTCGATCTCCTGCCCGTGATGCCAGGGGCCGAGAACCATGAAGACTTTGTCGTTGCCCTTGTCGAGTGGCTTGATTGTCTTGTAGACGGCGGGTGCGCCGTAGATGTCTTCCTGATCCCAGAGCGAGTGAACGAGAAGGATGGGCACGGGGATTCCGTTGGCGCTGAATTCCTTTGCGAGCACCTTGTCCATGGCCTGGTCGGACCAGAAGGAGTCATAAGCCGGATGGGCGATCAGCTTATTCCAGAAGCCGATTTGTTCAAGACCATGACGACGGCCAAGCTCGCCCGCGGACCCGGCGGACATGTATTCGTCGTAGTCGTCGAAGTGTGCGGTCCACCACTTGTATTTCGGGTCGTTGTCGCGGGTGCCGATCTGCTCGTAGATGTAGGGCATGTTCTGTTCGCGGAAGGCGCCGTTATGGAACCAGTCGTCGCCCATCCATCCGTCGACCATGGGATTCATGGGAACAGCAACCTTGAGCGCGGGATGCGGATGGACAAGCGCGGTGAGCGGGAGCCATCCGTCGTAAGAGATGCCGAGAATGCCGACTTTGCCATTGGTCTCGGGAATGTTGTGAATGAGCCATTCGATGGAGTCGTAGGTGTCGGTGGATTCATCGACGGGCGTGGGATTCTGCGGTCCGCGATTGGGGCGGTTCATCACGTTGTCGCCTTCGGAGCCGTACTTGCCGCGGATGTCCTGAATAACGCGGATGTAGCCGCCGTCAACGATGACGTCGAGGGCGTTGTCATAGCCGTAGAGATTCGGCCCGAGGTGAGCGCTGGCTGCGTGCGTGGTGAGCTGGTCGGCGCTGTAAGGAGTGCGCGTGAGCAGGATCGGTGCGTGTGCCGCGCCTTTGGGTACGAGAATCACCGTGTGCAGATGTACGCCATCGCGCATGGTGATCATGGCCTCGCGGCGTTCGAAGTCAAATGACCCAGTCGCCCGCTGAAGTTGAGCGGGCATCTCGCTGGGGTAGTTGGGATACTGCGCGGCTGGTTTCTGCTGTGCCAGTATTTGGGTTTGAAAGAGCGGGACGGCGAAGCCGATGGCGATACACGCGATGGCGAAATTGCGGGATGACGGGATCATTCAGACGACCTCTCGGAGGTTGCTGGAATTGAAATGGGGGGTTCGAAGTCTGCGGGAACAGAGTTGAAGATACTAGGCCAACGGACTTCGCGACAACTCCAAAAGCTTTGGGTGAACAGTCGTTGTTACGAACCTGCCGGTCGGCCCGAAATTCTTCGGCGCCCCAGGGATTTGTCGAGCAACCTGCAATGTCCGACTTGGAGTCGAAAGGCAACTTTGCATGGTCCTGTCGTAATCGTGCTACGGCCTGGAGCGAAGACCCGCTCATCGCGAAAAGCCGCGATGAACGGGGCACAGCTGTCCAAAATCCCAAAGCGCACATTCAGACTGATGAGTGGGCCACCAGCCATGTGCTCAGCAATAAACGAGTTGTGATGATGTGTTCGACGGCACACTTTTGGCTTGCGCGGCTCTGCTACCATAAGGACGATTGCAGTTCCCGCCGTGAGATAAGCCCGTATGAGCCTGCCGGCGGCTGAAGATCCGGAAAGATATCAAGAAGGAGAATTGCTATGCCTTTAGTCTCCATGCGGCAGCTTCTCGACGAGGCCGCCAAGGGCGGATACGGCGTCGGCGCATTCAACGTCAATGACATGGAACAGATTCAGGCCATCATGATGGCGGCGAAAGAAACCAAGTCGCCGGTAATTGTGCAGGCCAGCCGCGGCGCGCGCCAGTTTGCGGAAGACCTGTACCTTTTCCGCCTCATCCAGGCCGCCGCAGAACTGAATCCTGAGATTCCGATCGCGATGCACCAGGATCACGGCAACAGCTTTGAGACTTGCAAGAGCGCCATCGAACTGGGCTACACCTCGGTGATGATGGATGGCTCGCTGAAGGAAGACGGCAAGACACCTTCGAGCTTTGAAGAGAACGTGGAAGTGACGCGCAAGGTTGTTGAGTATGCGCACGAGCGCGGTGTGACGGTCGAGGGCGAAATTGGCGTTCTGGGTGGAGTCGAAGACGGACACGGAGCGGGCGGTTCAGGTCTTGAGCACATTACCGATCCCGACCAGGCTGTGGAGTTTGCAGAGCGCACCGGCGTTGACGCGCTGGCTATCGCTATCGGCACCAGCCACGGCGCCTACAAGTTCACCAAGAAGCCGGATGGCTCGGTTCTGAAGATGGATGTGCTGATCGCGATCCACAAGCGCCTGCCGCACACGCACCTGGTGATGCACGGCAGCTCGTCCGTTCCCAAGGATTTGCAGGACGTCATCAATCAGTACGGCGGCAAGTTGAAGGAGACGTGGGGCGTTCCGGTTGAGGAGATTCAACTCGGCATCCGCAACGGCGTGCGCAAGATCAACGTGGACACCGACAATCGCCTTGCTATCACTGGCGCGATCCGCAAGGTTTTCGCGGAGACACCGGAGAAGTTCGATCCGCGCGACTATTTGAAGCCGGCACGCGAAGCTATGAAGAAGGTTGTTGCTCTGCGTATGACGCAGTTCGGTCAGGCTGGCCACGCAGGTGACTACAAGCCGATGGCGATTACAGAGATCGCGAAGGGCTACGCGAACGGTTCGCTCGATACACGTCCGTCAATGGCTGCATCGCGCTAGCAGTTTTCAACGTCAACGAAAAACAGTATGGCCGCCCCGCATTTGCGGGGCGGCCATACTGTTTGGGTTCTCGCTTCATGCGGGCGGTGCCACAAAGAAGTGGAACCGGCTTACTGCTTGGTAAGCGTATGAAAGCAGGGGACCTCCTTCAACGGTCCAGGACTCTCGATGCACTTGTGCCGATGGGAAGATTCCTGTGCTCTGGTTACCAATGTGCAGCAAGGGCGTTTACTGCCCTTCAGCTTTACTCCGCATCCAACGCAGTTGTATCCGTCCATCCCGGGCAGGCCTTGGGCGGAAACTTCCCGACCGGGAAAACTCGCACCAGAGCGCAAATCTGGAAGAATGCACGTCTTGAGACGATATGAAGTCTTTTGGGCCTTTCCTCACCTTGGTTGCGATTTCAGCATTTTCCGCCAGCGCCGCCGCAGCCCTTCCCACCGTTTCTATCCAAGCCAGTTCCAGCAGCATCTCTTCTGGACAGACCGACACGCTGACGGTGACCGAAACGAGTGCCGCTTCGATTCATGTCACAGGATCGAACGGGACGTCGTACACTCTGCCCTATTCGGGCGGAACGATTACAGTGTCGCCAACTTCCACCACCACCTATACGGCGACGGCAACAAACTCCAGCGGTAGCGCCACCGCTCAGACGACGATCACCGTGACGGGCTCGGCAGCTCCCACGGTTTCGATCACAGCAGCAAAAAGCTCGATCACCCCCGGCAGTTCCGATACGTTGACCGTGGCTGCCTCCAATGCCACCGCGGTCAAGGTCGCAGGCTCAGACGGCTCTGTATACAGCCTGGCAGCTTCCGGTGGCACCGTCACCGTTTCGCCCTCATCTACGACTACTTACACGGCAACTGCTACGGGCGCTTCCGGTACCAGTGCGTCAGCGCGAACCACCATTACTGTCTCGGCAGGTTCCCTCCCAACCGTTTCGATCACCGCGAGTTCCGGCACCATCTCATCGGGACAGTCCGACACCCTGACAGTAACCGAGACCAAAGCCGGCTCAATCAGCGTGAAAGGATCCAACGGCACTTCGTATACCCTGCCCTATTCAGGTGGGAGCATCACCGTATCTCCAACCTCCACGACCACCTATACAGTGACCGCGACAAACTCGAGCGGTAGTGCGACGGCGCAGGTCACGATCACCGTGACATCGAATACAGCGAAGCCGACCGTTGCGATTACCGCCAATCCTACGACGATCACTTCTGGAAGTGCCTCAACTCTTAATGTGTCCGCGCAGGGCGCTACCCAAGTCACGGTCGCTGGTTCGGATGGAACAAACTACAACCTGCAACCGACAGGCGGGTCGGTAACTGTCATCCCGACGGCGACGACTACCTACACCGCGGAAGCCACAAACTCATCCGGTACGACCTCGGCTCAACAGACAGTCACGGTCATATCCTCTTCCGGCGTGACGAAAATCCAGCACGTCATCTTTATGCTGCAGGAGAACCGCTCGTTCGACAGCTACTTCGGCATGCTGAACCCTTATCGAAGATCAAATGGCTGGAACGTGGGAGATGACGGCAAGACCTACGACATTGACGGAATTGACGATAAGCTCACGACTATCACCAACCAGGATGACGAAGGCACCACCTACGGGCTGTATAAGTTTCGCTCCACGTGTATCGACGACGATAGCTCTGATTGGCTGGCAAGTTATGGCGACGTAAACCGCTATAACTTCCTGACCTCGCGGCCCATCAAGATGGATGGGTTCGTGCACACGGCCGAAGGTTATGCGAAGAGCTGCGTCAACTCTGGAATATGCGGCGGCGACTATACCGATGTGACCGGCGAACGCGCCATGGGGTATTACGACCAGGATTTCCTGAATTACTACTACTACATGGCCTCGCAGTTTGCGGTTTCAGATCGGTGGTTCTCGCCAGTATCGAGTAAGAGCGTGCCGAATCGCATTGCGACCTTCTCTGGCGGCACGACCCAGGGGTTGGCGTTTGATCCGGGGAACGACGACCATGTATCGCAGCAGAGTTCGATGACGATCTTCCAGGAACTCAATAACGCCGGTGTATCGTGGAAGATCTACTACTCGAAGACTACCTCGAACTATCCCAACACGATCTTCTCGTACTTCGGTTGGGCCAACCAGTTCCTCTATCCGAAGACGAGTTCGAACTCTTGCACGGGCACGACCAAGCCCTCAAGCGCGGTCGGAGATGCGACGAATTCGTTCTGCATCGATACCAACCACATCGCGCCCCTTACGCAATACTTCACTGACCTGACGAATAACACGCTGCCGGCATTTGCGTTCATCGAAGCAGGGAGCAGCGATGAGCATCCGGGTTCGAATCAGTCGATTCTGAATGGACAATCGGTCATGGCGAACATCATCAACAAGTTCATGGCGAGTTCGTCCTGGCAGAATTCGGTCTTCTTCTTTGCCTATGACGAAGGAGGCGGTCCCTACGATCACGTTCCGCCCGTGCCGAACCATTCCAACCAGTACACCGACGCTTCCCTCGGCACGATCCCGGATATTTCGCAGATCGCGGTGAACCCAGACAACTACAATCCGTGTCTGCCGCCGACTCCCGGTCAGTACACTCAGCACTGCGATCTACGGACTGCATCGCCAGGAGCACACTCAGGAGACGCGGCAGCAGTTCAGGGATTCGCAGCGCAGCTCGGATTCAGAGTCCCGAACATGATCATCTCGCCCTTCACGCGCAAGCACTATGTTTCCCATACGCCGATGGATCACACTGCGGTTATCAAGTTCGTAGAGAGCCGCTTCATCAATTCTTCGGCGCATCTTACGAACCGCGACGCCGTGCAACCGAATCTGCTTGAGCTCTTCGACTTCACCGGCGTGCCATGGGCAACGCCGCCGCCCAATGTGCCAACTCCGGCATCGACTACATCCCTCGGCTACAATCCATGCCTGCCGCAAAGCATGGGGCCGTAAGCGAAGAAGGGGCACAGCTGATGCTTATCCGTCGGGATGATCTTGCCGCATGATCTTTTGATGGCTTACGGCGTCACCATCTCCGCGCTTGAGGCTGGTAAAGACGACCGTCGACAGGATGGTCAGACAGCCCAGGCTGCGAAAGGCGAGATGAATGCCGTGAATCATCTCCTGCGGGACTCTTGATGCGCCGCTGGGCACGAAGAACGCGGTGGTAAGTCCCGCGGCGGCCACTCCGAAACTGATCGACATCTGCTGCATGGTGCTGGCGATGGTGCTGGCGCTGCTTGCGTCGTGCTCGCTCACATCGGCATATACGAGAGTGTTCATGCTCGTGTATTGAATCGATGTAAAGCCCCCATATAAGTACGCCAGCAGGAGGATGAACCAGACTGGACTGCGCAAGCTGATCGTGGAAAAAACCAGAAGAAGAATGCCGATGATGATGGTGTTGGACACGAGTACGCCACGATAGCCGAACATGGCCAGGAGGCGGCGGATTATTGCCTTGATGCTCATGGCGCCGAGGGCCTGAGGCATGATGAGCAGTCCGGATTGAACCGGGCTGAAGCCGAGACCGGTCTGATAGAGCAATGGCAGCAGAAACGGCACGCCACCGATTCCAAGACGCGTGAAATAGCTTCCGTTCACGGCTGCGCGAAATGTGCGAATGCTGAAAAGCTTCAGGCGAAGCAGAGGAAACTCCAGTGTTCGTGCATGTAGCCAGTAGCCGATCAGAAGTGAAATGGAAAGAACCAATAGACTCAAGATCTCGCGTACGCCTAATGTGTGCTCGCCGAAAACTTCAAGGACATAGGAGAGCAATGCAATGCCGGAGCCGAAAAGGATGAGACCGACGATGTCGAGTGGCGGTGTGTTCTCTTCGGAGAAGTTGGGCAGGTGCAGGTAGACCATGACGAGGCCGGCGATTCCGATGGGGATGTTGAGAAAGAAGATGACGCGCCAGTGGAAGTAGTCGACTATAAGGCCGCCTGCAACCGGACCCAGCATCGGGGCGATGAGCGCGGGAATGGAAACGAAGCTCATGGTGCGAACGAGGTCGGATTTGGGGAACGTTCTCACCAGGGTAAGTCGGCCCACAGGGACCATCATGGCGCCACCCATGCCCTGAACGATGCGAAAGGCCACAAGGAGATGAATGCTGGTGGAGATGCCGCAAAGAAAGGAACCAAGCGTAAAGATGCCGATTGCAGAGGCAAACACGCGCCGCGTTCCGAACCTGTCGGCCATCCAGCCGCTGATGGGAATGAACACCGCGAGGCTGAGCGTGTAGCTTGCCAGCACGGCTTTCATGCTGAGCGGCGTCACGCTCAGTGCTTCGGAGATTGCCGGTACCGCAGTATTGAGGATGGTTGTATCCAGCGACTCCATGAAGAAGGCGACAGCCACCAGCCACGGCAGCAGACGCCTGGCGGCGTCGGAAGGTACTGGGGCTTGCGCGGCTGCGCTGCGGGTGGGAGATGAGCTCATGAAGTTTCGATCAAAAAAGAAGTGGTCCGGCCCGTATTCGATGAATGACGCGATTGGATCCGAGATAACTAGGATGCTGCGGGGGCGACAGACGGTTCGCGATGGGGAATAGTCCCTGCGCCGATCTCCTGGTCCTTGTATTGCAACTGGTAGAGCTTCCAGTAGAGGCCGCGCTTGACCAGTAATTCCTGGTGCGTGCCCATCTCGCGCAGTTGTCCTTTGTGCATGACGAGAATCGTATCTGCGCGCTGAATCGTGGACAGGCGATGCGCGATCAGCACGCTGGTCCGGCCTTCGACCATGCGCTCGAGGGCGCCACGGATGCGAAGTTCGGTGTCGGTGTCGACGCTGGAGGTCGCTTCGTCGAGGATGAGGATGTGGGGATTGTAGGCGAGTGCGCGGGCAAAGTTGATGAGCTGCTTCTGGCCTGTCGAGAGCGAATTGCCGCGTTCGCGTACGGGTTCGTCAAATCCGGCGGGAAGCGAATCGATGAAGTCGAGCACGTTGACGTCGCGGGCAGCTTGGCGCATGGTGGCTTCGGTGATGGCTTCGTTGCCGAAGCGAATGTTCTCGGCGATGGTACCGGTGAAGAGGAACGGGTCCTGCAGAACGACGGCGAAGTGGCTGCGCAGCGCGGCGAGATCAAGCTCACGCAGGTCGACGCCATCGAGGCGAATCGATCCGGCAGTTACATCGTAGAAGCGCATCATCAGGCTGGTCAGAGTGGTCTTACCGGCGCCGGTATGGCCCACAATGGCGATCGTCTGGCCGGGCTCGATGGTGAATGAGACGTCTTTGAGAATCCACTCGATGTCGGTGAGGGCGCCTAGTTCTTTGGCGCGCTCGGGCGTTTCGGCAACGCGGTCCACGAGGATCTTTTGTTCCGGCGTCAGCTTCTGGTAGGTGAACCAGACGTGACGGAACTCAATCCGATTCGATCCGTCGCCGGAGCGGGGATTGGCGGGGCTGACGATCTCAGGTGCGGTGTCGAGCAGCTTGAAGATGCGTTCGCATGCCGCCATGGCGGCTTGCAGGATGTTGTACTTGTCGCTCAGGTCCTGGATGGGACGCCAGAAGCGCTGCGAATACATATTGAACGCAGCCAGCATGCCGATGGTCACCGTGCCCGCAAGCACGCCGAAGCCGCCTCGCCAGATGACGAGTGCGATCGCGACTGACGACAGTATTTCGACCGCTGGGTAGTAGAGCGCGTAGGCGAAGATGGTGTCCTTGAAGGCGATCATGTGCAGGCGGTTGACGTCTTCGAAGTCTTTGTAGGCGCGTTCTTCGCGATTGAAGAGCTGCACCACGGCCATGCCGCTGATGTGTTCCTGGGTGAAGCTGTTGATGCGGGCGATGGCGGCGCGCACGCGGCGATAGCTTTCGCGAACACTGTTGCGGAACAGGCGCGTGACGATGAGGATGAGCGGCAAGACGGCGAAAGCCAGCAGCGCCAGCCACCAGTTGATGTTGAGCATCACGATGGCCATGATCGTCAGCGTGAAGAAGTCGTCGACGATGGCAAGAATGCCGCCGGTGAACATTTCATTGATGGCATCGACGTCTGAAGTGATGCGCGTGACGAGGCGGCCCACCGCGTGCGTGTCGAAGAACCCAACGTGCATGCGCTGCATGTGACTGAAGATGTCGCGGCGCAGGTCGAACATGATCTTCTGACCCGTCCACTGCATCAGGTAGGTCTGGATGAACTCAAAAAGATAAGCGGAGACCTGGGCGACAAGGAAGATGAGAGCGAGCCGGGTGATGCCTTGCATGGGGTTGGTGGGCAGATGGCGAAGGAGAAGAGCTGTAGGTCCGCCTTCATGGCTCAGTATTGTGGCTCCGGTCACGCCTTTGTCCGTCGGGAAATAGCGGTCGATGCCCACCATCACCAGGTAGGGCCCGGCAACATCGCTCATGGATTTCAAGGAGATGGAGACGGACGAGATCGCCGCCTGCAACCAGTAGGGGCGCAGATAATGCCCAAGGCGCTTGATCAGGCGGGAGTCGTAGACTTTGCCAACTGGATCCTCGTCGGTCTTGCGAAGTTCCGGCTTGCTTTCACTGGCTGGTTTCGAATTGGGTTCGCGTGACTTCTCTGCGTCTTTTGCCATGGTTTCGCAAAAACGGGCTTCCTTTTTCATTGTACGGGGAGACCGTTGGGAAGGTTGCGAGGATAGTCCTTAAAGCACTTAGCGCCCAAAGATTGTATGCGGATCGCCACCGCGGGGCTGACGTGCAGCAAATCACAAACATGGCGGTGGTGGTATGGATATAATCCCGGCGAAATCAAAAAAGAAAAATGAATGAACTCGATTCATTCAGTCAGGGAGAACAGATGATCCCGAGTCGACGGGTATTTCTTTGTGCAGCGCTTCTTTTGGTCGCCCCACTGGCCTTTGCCAAAGGACCGGAAGACGCAATTCAGAAGCAGATAGCCGGCCTTCGCGATGTGCCGTCGGCGCAGAGACCAACTACCATCGTCAAGCTCGCCGCCGATATCCGGGCGCTGCCGGCTGGGAAGTCCAAGGTCGGTCTCGCCGACGATCTTGCTCATCTGGCGACAGAAGGCGACCAGGGGGCCGAGACGATTCAGGCCGTTGCCGATACGCTGTCGCAGGCGCTGGCCGAGACGCCGATTCCCGCAAAGAAAGACTGGCCGCCTGCTCCATACTTCGACCTGGCGCGACTCGTCCGATACGAGCATGCCACTTCAACGCTCACCGACCCGCTTTTTGTTAAAGCTTCTGAAGCTCTTGCAAAGAATGACGCAGATATCGAAAAGATCGATTTCACGCTGAAAGATCTGCACGGGAAGAAGGTCACGTTCTCTCAACTCCGTGGCAAGGTTGTGCTGGTGAATTTCTGGGCTACCTGGTGTGCGCCATGCCGGATGGAAATGCCCGATCTTGATGCCATCTACACACATCTTCAATCGCAGGGGCTCGTCGTGCTCGCAATTGATCCCGAGGAAGTCCCATCTTCGGATCCTTTTCTGATCGCCAAGACCATCGAGCCCATGAATTTCCATCCGACCGTACTGCTTGATCCGGGTTCAAAGGTTGCGAACCAGTTTCACGTGGACGGTGGAATTCCAAAAAGCTTCGTATTCGACCGCGAAGGCAAGCTGGTCGCGACCGCTATCGATATGCGCACACAGCGACAGTTCCTGCTGATGCTGGCCCAGGCGGGAATTCACCAGTAAACGAGCGCGGTGGCTCCGGAGATCATTGGAATCCGGAGCCTTCGATTTCAGCGTGATCAAATCGGTCAGGTCGAGTCGCGCACGCGATGCTCTAGACTCGAACCGTGAAGTCTGCCGATTCTGTCCTTGACTCTACCGATAAGCACAAACGAACGAAAGTGGTGAAGCGCGGGCCATATGCGTATCCTCCGGGCCTGCGTTTCAATCTGCCTTTCTACCGGTTTCATGGATTCTTCGATCCGACCAATCCCATTCTTCTGTTTGAACACCTGCAGCGCTACGGACGCGCGGCGCACTATCGCATTCTGTTGCATGACGTTGTGCTCCTGAACGACCCCGCCGATATCGCGGAGGTGCTCATCGACAAGGCAGCGTTCTTCGGCAAAGACAGGACGCAGAAGCGAATGAAGATCCTGCTGGGCGAGGGGATGATCACTTCGGACGGTGAGAATCACAATCGAGGACGCCGCATCGCCGCTCCTGCCTTTCACCGGCGACGCATTGAGCGCTACGCTGCACAGATTGTGGAACTTGCCGACGGGCTTTGCGCGCAATGGCAGCCCGGAGCGGAACTCAACATCGCCGCCGAAATGATGCGGCTGGCTTTGCAGATTACGGCGCGTACTTTATTCGATACCGAAGTGACGGCCGAGATTCACGAGATCAACGACCAGGTGAATATCATCATGGACCTCTATCACTTCCTGGTCACGCTACCGCGAGCTGAGCTTTTGCTGAATACGCCGTTGCCGCAGATGCGGCGGTTTCGCGCAGCAAAGAAGCGGCTGGATGAAGTCGTGAATGGCATGGTTCAGGCGCGAAGCGCGGAGGAGGCAAACCCAGGGAGAAACCCGGAGCGGCATGGCGACCTGCTGTCGATGCTGGTTGCGGCGCGGGACGACCAGGCGGGGGGCGACGGGCACAAGCTCGATGCGCAGCAAATCCGCGACCAGGTTCTGACGCTGTTCCTTGCCGGATATGAGACGGTGGCCAATGCGCTGGCGTGGACCTGGCTTCTGCTGGGGCAGAACCCAGAGGCCGAAGCGCGGTTTCATGCTGAACTCGATACGGTTCTGGGCGGGAGGCTGCCGACGTTCGAGGATATTCCGCGGCTTGAGTACACAGCCATGGTGTTGTCCGAATCTATGCGGCTCTATCCGCCGGCGTGGGCGATGGGGCGCGAAGTGTTGCAGGATGTTTCAATCGGGCCGTATCGGCTTCGCAAGGGGACCATGGTTTTTTTCAGCCAGTACATTGTTCAGCGAGATCCGCAGTGGTTTCCTGATCCGGAGCGGTTCTGCCCCGAGCGGTTTACGCCGGAAGCCAAGGCAGGACGGCCGCGGTTCGCTTATTTTCCCTTTGGCGGCGGTGGGCGGCAGTGCATTGGGGAATCGTTTGCATGGATGGAGGCGATTCTTGCGCTGGCGACGATTGCGCAGCGGTGGCGCTTTGAGCTTGTCGCGGGGCAGAAGATCGAGCTGCAGCCGAAGATCACTTTGCGCCCCAAGAACGGAATCCGCGTAAAGGTCCTTCCGAGGGCGTGAGGAACGCATCCTGGAAATGCCGTAGACTCGAAGGGTGGGATTCCAGAGCTTTCATGGCAACGAGGCGACCGTCCGGCACCTGCGCGAGGGATTGCGGAGCGGACATTTTCCACAGGCGCTGATTCTTGCCGGACCCAAGGGCGCAGGCAAGTACACACTTGCGCTGATGTTGGCACAGGCCGTGAACTGCCTTGAGCCGACGGAAACAGATGGACTGCCGGACTTTTGCGGGCACTGTTCCAATTGCCAGCGCATCGCTGAATCCGCCAACCTGGAAGAACGGGTTGCGGAAGCGGTGGCCGCGCGCGAAGAGATGCGCGACGCAGACAAGCGCGAGACGCGCATCCTGATCCAGACGCATCCTGATGTCCTGGTGGTGCCGCCAGATCCTCCACAGTTGTTGATCAAAATGGGGCAGGTGCGCGCCGTGATTCACGCGGCGTATTATCGGCCGCCGGCAAACGCTCATCGGGCGTTCACAATCTTCACCACTTCGGCATTTATGAAAGAGGCGGCGAACAGCCTGCTCAAGGTGCTCGAGGAGCCGCCGGAGCGCACATCGCTGATTCTGCTTACTGAGAATCCTCACGAACTGCTGCCGACGATCCGGTCGCGCGCGCTTCTCTACCGACTGGGTGCTTTGCCGGTTGCAGAGATTGAAGGATTGCTTGCCGAGCGCAGGCCAGAACTGAAGCTTGCGCAACGTTCGCTTGCGGCGAGGCTGGCCGAGGGCGCGGTGGGGCGGGCATTGACCATCAACCTGGAGGCCTATCTTGCCAGCCGCCAGGATGCGCTCCTAATGCTGAGAACTGCGCTTCGTGAGCCCGATTTTTCGGCGCTTTTTCACGTGACTGAAACATATCGCGGGGGCGCCGACGGGCAGGAAAAGACGATCAACCTGCTGCGTGCGCTGGGGAGTTTGCTCGAAGATTTGCTGCTGATGATTGCGGGAACTCCGGAGCTTATTCGAAATCTTGACCTTGCCGCCGAGTTGGAACGGATGGCGAAGGAAGTCACCGTCGACTGGATTGCGGCGACTTCCCGGGCGGTTGTGCAAGTGGAACAAGGGATGCGACGCAATCTGCTGCGCTCGCTGTCAATTGATGCAATGGCCGTGAGTCTGCAGGAACGATAACAACTATCTCCACAGATAACACCGTTCCCGTGTGCAACCAGACCGTTGCACCGGGCATCTTTTGGGGTAGAATCAAAAGACTCTCAACGGCCAAGACCTAATTAGAGTCTGATGTCCAGCATTTCGAAGCTCGGTGATAACTTCAGAGACTTCGACGCCTATTGAGAGAGTGGAATCACCTCGTTTCCGCGTGAAGCATTGAAGTATCTGCTCCATGTTCGTGCAAACCATGTTGCGTTGCTTTGGAGGTTTTTATGAATAGTCAGCCCATTGTGCCGGGAGTGGATAATCAGCGGCGCGCCGAGACGTTTTTCCCGACGTATCGCAGGAATCAGAGTTCAATCGCCACACCGCCCTTTCGGTTTACAAGTCACGAGGTCGATGAGAATTGCCGGCAGGCAGAGCAGTTCTATCTGCAAAAACAGATCCAGTCACAGACGCCGATGGTGATTGTGCTGGAAGATGGCGAACGCGTGGAAGGTCACATCGAGTGGTACGACCGTGGAGTGCTGAAAGTGCGTGGCCGCGCAAAGACACTTATTTATAAATCTGCAATCAAATACATGTATAAGCTTGGTGAAGTTGGGCAATAGAACTACCGACTACCTCCCAGGAGAATAAGCAGCTTTTCTAAGCCGATCACGGATCGCTTCGCCTATTCCTGCGGCTTGCGGCAGAGGGCATAGGATCACAGTGCACCCTTCTGCATCCAGCGCGCGCAAACCAGCGTAAAGCTTTTCCGCCAACTCCTCGACCGCATTCCAACTTCCCCATGGAAACTCGACTGCTCCCCGCAGTGGCGGTTCGAAGTTGGTGGTTGCGAGTTCCGTCGGAAGCATCACTCCGAGGCGGTCTTTTGCGCACTGAGCGGCCGCATCGATGAGTCGTGCGGGGAGTTCTGCGAGCGAGCCCTCGACAAGGACCAGCCGTGCACGCGGTGCGTAATGACGAAGGCTAATGCCGGGCGAGGGAAGCGCCTCGGGAGTGGCGGTCTGCGGGCGCATCTTATCTTCGTAGAGAACCACGGGACCGGCGACGTTGCGGATCTGCTCCGCCGTGATTGCACCGGGGCGATAGATCATCATCGGACTCTGCATCGGGTCGAGAACGGTTGATTCAACTCCATGACGGGTGGGGCCGGCATCGATGATCGCGTCGATCTTTCCGTCAAGATCTTCAAGCACGTGGGCTGCAGTGGTAGGGCTGATATGGCTGAAGACATTGGCGCTCGGCGCGGCGATCGGAACTCCCGCCTGCCGGATGACTTCAAACGCCACCGGATGTGCCGGCATGCGAATGCCAACCAGCGGACGACCGGCGGTGACAACATCGGGAACAGCAGCAGAGCGCGGCAGCAGCAGCGTCAGGGGGCCCGGCCAGAAGGCCTCCATCAATTCGTGAACCACCGGCGGAAAATCTGCAACCAGAGGCTCGAGCATCGGATTCTGAACGACTGGCCCGGCAATGTGCACGATGATTGGGTCCCAGGATGGGCGCTGCTTGGCTTGGAAGATGCGGGTGACGGCAGCGGCGTCGAGAGCATTGGCGCCAAGGCCGTACACGGTTTCAGTGGGCAGGGCGACGAGTCCGCCAGAGCGAAGGATCTGCGCCGCTTGAGCGATGGCGGCTCGTGCCTCGTCAGTTTCCATGCGTGCGGGGTCAACCGAAAAGCGCAGAGTCTTCACTCACTTATTGTCGCTGGTCGCAGCCATTGTCGCTATGGCAGATTAGAGATCACCGGGGGAGGGAATGCAGCGACACCTTGTTTCCTAATTCGCTCGACCTGCGTATACTCGCTTTCTACGATGGCTATCGAGACGGAAATCAAATTCCGAGTTGCGAGTGTAGATGGGCTGGCATTGCGGCTTCGCCGGGCGGGCTTTCGGCAGCAGACGCCGCGCACATTTGAGAGCAACGTTCTGTATGACACTCCTGATCGGAAGATGCGCGCACGCACTGAAATCCTGCGCATTCGAAGCTACGCTGGACGATGGACCGTGACGCACAAGCGCCTGCCTGACATTGGGCCCGGCGAGGACGCGCACAAGCACCGCGTGGAGACGGAAACCGTGGTGGCCGACGGCGGAGTGCTGGAGCAGATTTTTCTTTCGCTTGGGTTGGTGGCGGCGTTCCGGTATGAAAAATGGCGCAGCGAGTGGACCGACGACGAGGGGCACTGCGTGATCGATGAGACACCGATCGGCGACTACGCAGAGCTGGAAGGATCGCCGGAGTGGATCGACCGGACGGCGGTTCGGCTTGGCGTGGATCGCTCGGAATACCTGACGCTCAGCTACGGCCGGCTTTTCGAGCTGTGGCGCGCAGAACACCGTTCGGACGCAAGCGATCTCACGTTTGCGGCCATTGAAGCAGCCGTCGGGAATGGCTGAAGGCGAACAGTGGCTGCAAGCGAAATCTGACCGAAATTGGCGCCGTGGCGTTATTGCTCATGATGTCCGTTTCGAATATGGGAGCAAGTGATCGCGCGATTAAGACTCGGGTCGCTCGGGTCTATCCTGAGATCGCCAAACGCTTTCACGTCGCGGGCGTTGTTGAAGTGGCGGCGACCGTTTCCGCCGACGGCAAGCCGATAGTGAATCCACGGTTAGCGTCGATGTGAGCTTCGCACTCGATCAGTAGCGTGACCGCTCCGACTTCACGGTGCTTCTTGCGAGCGTGGCGCACCGGGAGGTCATCCCCAATTTCTGTTCGCCCTTTGGAGCGAGTACAAAGCGAACATCATCCTCACTCCGTCCGCAATGCCTGCATTGGCTCAACCGATGCTGCGCGCCTCGCCGGCACCAGAGCCGCGCATGCTCCCACTATTGTCATTGCCGCAATGGATATGGCAAAACTCGCCGGATCGAAGGGCGACATCTGGTACAACATCGACGTGAGTTGCTTCGCGGCAAAATAGGTCAAGGGAATCCCCGCGGCGATTCCCGCCAAGAGCACCCAGAGACTCTCGCGCAGCACCATGGCCAGCATCTGCATGCGGCTTGCGCCGAGCGCCATGCGCACGCCGATCTCGTTGGTGCGCCGGCTCACGCGGAATGAGTGCATTCCATAAAGTCCGGTCGCCACCAGCAGAGCCGCCAGCAGTCCGAAGAATCCACCCATCGCGGCAAACATCCGCTGTTGCTCATAGGATTTCTCGAATTGATCCTGCTGCGTCATGGGCTGCTCAAGCGGCACATCCGGATAAAGTCCGGCGACGAGTTTCCGCATCTCAGGCAGCAACGCCATGGCGTCACCCTGCGCGCGTAGTTCAATACTCATCGTGCCCAGCGAGTCATCCTGCATCGCAGCGGTAAAGGCCATCGGACGCGGGGTTTCGTCCACCGACCGATATTTGCTGTCGGCCACGACACCGACAATGGTCGCGGGATTCTCCTTCCAGATCTGATGTCCGATCGGATTCGTGTGCGCAAAGTAGCGCGTCACCATGGTCTCGTTTACTACCACAACACGCTGTGTTCCCTTGACATCCCGCTGGCCGATGTCGCGCCCGGCAAGAATCGGCGCGCCCACTGTTCTGAAGAAATCCGGACCGACGGCGTTCCAGCGGAGGCTCGAGCCGTTCTGGAGCACTCCGTCGATGATCAGCACATCGTTGTTGCTCCATCCCGTCCCAGGCCGATTCGCGGCCATGGACACGGACTCGACTCCGGGCGTCTGGCGAATATGTTCGAGCAAGTTGCGATAGAAGAAATGGGTGTCGGTCCGCCCCTGCGGCGCCACACCAAATGCGAGCACGCTTTGGGCCTGTATGCCAAGGTTCTCTGTGGCGTAGTTGTGCAAGGTTCGCAGCAGCAGGCTTGCGGCCATCAGCAGAACCAGCGACACGGCAACCTGAGCTGAGAGCACGATTCGCCCACCCATCACTCGCCCACGCGTGGCCGTAAAGTTTGATGTATTCGCGCGCAACACTCCGGCAACCGGAGCACTTACCGCGCTCCACAGAGGCGCAAGCCCGAACGCCAGCGCAGCCGCGCAGGAGACGGCCAGCGTGAACAGGAGTACAGTGCGGTCGGGGCTGAGCCCGGTCTCGATTTCAGACCATGCCGCTAGCGCGTTCGTAGCCAGAAGGGCAAACAGCCAGCCAAGCAATGCCCCCGCAGTGACCAGCAACACGCTCTCGATCAGTAGCTGGCGCAAGATTGTTGCCTTCGTCGCGCCGATGGCCATTCTCAAGCTGAATTGGCGCTGTCGGCCCGCATTCCGTGCCTGCACCATCATCGCAACGTTAGTGCACGCGATCAGCAGCACCATCGCCACAAGCGCCATGAGGATGCGCACCGGCTCGCGATAAGAATCGTTGTAACCGGCGATGCCACGCGCCGGCACGAAATCGAGCAACGGCTTCCATGCCTTGGGATCGATCTTGCCCAGCGACTGCGAGGCGACTTCGCCGAATGTGCCGGCCAGCGCCTGACCAGCCTGTTGCGGCGTTACGCCGCTTTTGAGCCGTGCCATCATCCGCAGGCACCACCACCGCGGCGCCCCGTAAAGGGTTTCGTCCTTCTCTGTAGTGCCCCAAGCGTTCAGCTCTGGCCGGTTTTGCAGTGGGATCCAGAAATCGGTGGAGGTGGCTGGCTCGATGCCCTTGAATCCATGCGCGGTGATGCCCACGATGGTCAGAGGCACGCCTCGCACGTAAAGCGTGTGTCCGAGCACCTCGGGATCGCGAGCAAAACGCCGTGTCCAATAGTCGTAGCTGATGACCGCGATCGGCGCGTGGGCCTTCTCATCGTCAAGGGAGAATCCCCGTCCGCGCTCGATGCGTGCGCCCAGTCCCGAAAAGAAGTTGCCGCTCACTTCATCGCCTTCTGCATCCTCGGGCATCTCGCCGTAACGCACGGGCACGTTTCCGGTAAAGCTCAACGGCACATAACCGATCAGTTCCTCAAAGAGGTCGCTGCGCAGGCGGAACGCCTCGAATGTTGCTTCTGAAAACGAGGTATCGCCATCGCCCGTATTCCAGCCCCCCGGTGGCTGGTTTTCTCCGCCGCCAATATGAACATAGGAGAGCCCCTGAGGCCGGCTCACCGGCAGCAGTTGCATCAGGACAGCGTTCATCACGCTGAAAACGGCCGTGTTGGCTCCGATGCCCAACGCCAGCATCAGCACCACGGTCAGAGAGAATCCTGGCGAATTGCGGATCTGGCGAAATGCGTAGCGAAGTTCGCGAACGAGGTTTCTCATCTTGCCTCCGGAGCGCTGCATGTGGGAACCATGGCAGCCGCACTCCCACGGCCAAACCGGACCCGCTCTAAGTGCTTAGTTTCAATGAATTCAGGCCTGGTCGCCGGACGTTTGCATTGTCCGCAATCGCAAAGTACCGTCCAGAAACGGACGACCTCATCGGCCGTTGGCAGATCACAGGAGAAGCGATTCCGCCCCACAACACCTGTGGTCGAAGTATCTCTGTGCTACGCTTCCGCGCCGTGGCACTTTTTGTACTTCTTGCCTGAACCGCATGGGCAAGGATCGTTGCGGCCGACTTTCTCGCCGGTGCGCCGTTGCGAGGGCTCGCTGCCGTTTCCGGCTCCGGCCCGGGTGGCGGCTTCGAGTTCCCGCTGCTTTTTGCGGGCGAACTCCTTCTCCAGTTGGTCGATGGTGGTGGAGGGCGCGCGCGTGGGAATTGCGATCTCACGCGGCGCGGCATCGTGCAGCCTGGGTTGTCCATCGCCATTCAACGTCAACTGGTCGGCGCTGGCCACGGGCGGCGCAAGCGGAACATCCCTACGCGGCTCCGGAGCTGCGGTGATCGGACGTCCGTCGGGGCCGAGGATCTGCATGCGGAAGAGGAAACGAACGGTGTCTTCCTGGAACTTCGCCATCATGGCTTCGAACATGTCGAAGGACTCGCGCTTGTAGGCCACCAGTGGATCCTGCTGCGCGTAGCCGCGAAGGCCGATCCCCTCTTTCAAGTGGTCCATGGCGAGAAGGTGGTCTTTCCACAGGCCGTCGATCACGCTTAGCATGACCATGCGCTCGTGATAGCGCATCTGGGGCGCGCTGAGGATATTTTCCTTGGCTTCGTATTCACCCTTCAGCTTTTCAAAGATCGTCTCGCCAAGATCGTGCCGGTTCGCCGCGTTTGTGCCGATGTCACCGAGCGCAATGCCGAACTGGCCCATTAGCTTTTCCTCAAGCCCCTTCAGGTTCCACTGATCGGGATGCTTGTCATCGGGCGCGAATTCATCGAGCAGGTTGCTAAGGATTCCGCCGACGTAGTCTTCGAGGATCAGTTCGCGCTGGTCGACGCCTTCAAGCAGTTGGCGGCGCAGGCCGTAGACAGCCTCGCGCTGTTTGTTCATTACGTCGTCGTACTCGAGCAGGTGTTTACGCGATTCAAAGTTCTGTGCTTCCACAGCCTTTTGCGCCGCCTCAATTCGATTCGAAATCATCTTCGACTCGATGGGCACACCCTCTTCCATTCCCAGCTTCTCGAGCAGCGTGCTCACCCACTGCTTGGCGAAGATGCGCATGAGGTCGTCTTCAAGCGAGAGATAGAAGCGCGATGCGCCGGGATCTCCCTGGCGGCCTGCACGGCCACGAAGCTGGTTGTCGATGCGTCGTGACTCGTGGCGCTCGGTGCCGAGGATAAATAAGCCACCCTTGGCGACAACTTCTTCGTGTTCCTTTTGCGCGGCTTCGTTGTGGACGGAGAAGGTTGCGTTCCAGTCGGGTTCAGAGACTTCGAACTCCTGCCCCTGGTAGTAGAAGCGCTGGAAGCCGGGAGGCGCCATGGGATTGATGGCTCCTTCGGCGACTGATAGCGCGCGGGCGCGGCCCTGTTTCACCATTTCCTGGCGCGCCATGAATTCTGGATTGCCGCCGAGCAGAATGTCGGTGCCGCGGCCGGCCATGTTGGTGGCGATGGTGACCATGCCGAGGCGGCCCGCCTGCGCAACATATTCGGCTTCGCGCTCGTGCTGTTTGGCGTTGAGAACGACGTGGCGAATGCCTTTGCGTTGCAGGATGGCGGAGAGGCGTTCAGATTTCTCGATGGATACGGTGCCCACCAGCACCGGTTGTTGCGACTCATGCAGGATGCCAATGTCGTCGGCCGCAGCTTTGAATTTTTCTTTTTCCGTGCGATAGACGACGTCGGCATTTTCTTTACGGAGCATTGGCTTGTTCGTGGGAATTACCACGATTTCAAGCTTGTAGATCTTTTCGAATTCGGCGGCTTCGGTTTCGGCGGTACCGGTCATGCCGCTGAGCTTCTTATAGAGCCGGAAGTAGTTCTGAAAGGTGATGGTGGCAAGGGTCTGGTCTTCCTTGCGAATGTTCACGCCTTCCTTGGCTTCGATGGATTGGTGCAGGCCATCGCTCCAGCGACGGCCAGGCATCAGTCGACCGGTAAAGGTGTCGACGATGATCACTTCGCCGTCCTTGACCACATAATCCACATCGCGTTTGTAAAGCGAGTGCGCCTTGATGGCGGTTTCGACGTAATGCTTGAGTTCCCAGTTTTCGGCGCTGGCGATGTTGTCGATGCTGAGCGCCTTTTCGATCGTGACCCAGCCTTCGTCCGTCACACCGATCGTGCGGTGCTTCTCGTCGACGAAGTAATCGCCGGTGAAGGTTTTGCCTTCAAGGCTCTCGATCTCTTCGCCCAACTCGAGCACCGGAATGATCTTGCGTACACGCGCGTACTTGTCGGTGGTCTGATCGGTGGGGCCGGAGATGATGAGGGGAGTGCGGGCTTCGTCGATGAGGATGGAGTCGACTTCGTCAACGATGGCGTAGTAGTGGCCGCGCTGCACGCAATCCTTGATTTCGAACTTCATGTTGTCGCGCAGGTAGTCGAAGCCAAATTCGTTATTCGTCCCGTAGGTGATGTCGGCGGCGTAGGCCTGGCGGCGCTCGTCGTCACTCAAGTCGTGAACGATGACACCGACGGTGAGGCCGAGAAACTCATAGATCTTGCCCATCCACTCGGCGTCGCGCTTGGCCAGGTAGTCGTTGACGGTGACTACGTGAACGCCGTGGCCGGCGAGCGCGTTGAGATAGCAGGAGAGGGTGGCGACGAGTGTTTTGCCTTCGCCGGTCTTCATTTCGCTGATCTTGCCCTGGTGGAGGACTGCGCCGCCTATAAGCTGCACATCGAAATGGCGCATCTTCACGGCGCGCCAACCGGCTTCGCGGACTACGGCGAAGGCTTCAGGCAGGATCTCGTCGAGAGCAGCGCGCTCTGCCGTCTTGATAGCGTCGGCGTCGGTAATTCCTTCGAGCTTAGCGGCGATGCGCGCGCGGAAGTCGACTGTCTTGGCCCGAAGCTGTTCATCTGAAAGCTTTTCCATCTCCGGCTCAAATGCGCCGACCTGTCCAACAATGGGAAGCAGTTTCTTGATGGCCCGCTCGTTGGCGGTGCCGAATACTTTCGTGAGTGCCTTATCGAAAAACACGGAAAACTCCAATCTTCCAGTGGGAATGTCGTGAATTGCAGCGACCGAGTACTTTGTCGGCAAACGCTGCGTCAGCGCAGAAAAGTCACGCGAGGCAAGGCGGGGGGCGCTGGAAGAGGTCGGAAAGCAGAGGCACTGCGGGAGAACGGCCCAGGCATCGGATGGACGCGAGAGAAACGAGAGTGAGGGGCGAAACCAACCCGATAAACAACACAGGCAGGATCGCGATCAATGCACCGGAGCCTGCATCGCGCAACATGGACCGCGCCTGAAGCCGGGAACTGAGATGCGCGAACCGTGAGACACCGGAGTGCGCGGCGGGGTCTTGTGCCTGACTCCGCGCCAGGAACTCGAGTACCGGATGCGCGAAGGCCTTGGCGTTTTGCTGTCGAGTCTGAGCGCGGGCAACAGAGGTGAATGCGACGGCGGCAATTGCCACCCACATCCAAGCGTTTCTGTTGCGAGCGAAAGGCATTTTAAGTGTCCATCTCATATTTTGCCACAAATGGCTGTGCCGGCGGCAGAAGCAGGGGCGCGGATATTGGCCTGGCGTGGCTCATTCGAGGCGCAATGAGAGAGTTTCGACGTGCTCGCCTCTGCGAATTCGGCGTAGTTGGCGGAAAAGGTGCCTCTTTGGCGTGTCGGGGTCGCCGTTGTCGTCTTCGTCGGCGTCTTCAACCTGGCGCTGCTGCGCTTCGATGGCGTAATGAATGCGGGGCCGGTAAATGAGCGTCAAGCCCAGAAGCACAGTCCCAAGTCCTTCGGAGGATGGAGAAAACCTAGACCGTTTTCCCAATCTCCGACTGCCGCGCCATGGAACGCGGAACAGGTAGTAGTAAGCCAGAATCGCGAGAATCGACAGGAACGGCGAGCCTAAAGCAAGTGCAGCAACTGCACTGTACACGGTATCCATAAAGATGACCTTTCCGATGTGGGGCAGAACTCCGCTGTCGGTGGATCACAGAGACACCTGCAGCATGAACCGCAGGTCCCTGCGTGTGTGGACCGATTGAAGAAGTTAAGCGAGTCGGAAGGGCGGAGGGCGCTGGAAGGAAGGGGCCAGCGATGGAGCTTCGGGCGTGTGGCCGAGCGAAAGGACCGGCAACAACGGCAGCAGGCTGAACGGAACAAGCAAGCCCAACGAAGAACGCGGGGAGAAGCGCCATCCAGGCGGGAGCGTCTGTGCTGGATCCGTGCGGAACGAGCAGCGCAACGAGGACGATCACGATGGCCGCGATCGCTATCCAGAACCAGGCCCGCTGCTGGCGAAATGAGTCCATTTTCGAAACCTGCTGCGCCGAGTATAGCAATTCTTGAGTTCGAGGTTCTCAGTTGGCAGTTCTGAGTTTGCGTCGGGGACATCGCTTGGCAGCGAAGTCTATAACAAATGCTGTGATTTTCAGGACCCCCGGGCGGGATTTCGAATCTTTCCTGCCAAACTGGAATCCGTTGATGCGGAGGGGTTTGATGGCGGATAAGACGGATGCGGCATTACGGAAACACGTGGTGGAGCTTTTGACACTGCGGACATGCGCACGCGACTTTCGACCAGGCGGTGAAGGGATCTGCCGGTGGAGTTACGGGGAAAGGTGCCGAAGGGGGCGGAACATTCTCCCTGGCAGTTGCTGGAGCATCTGCGGCTTGCGCAGTGGGACATTCTGGATTTTTCGCGCAATGAGAAATACCACGCACTGAAATGGCCCGATGACTACTGGCCGAAAGAGAAGGCTCCGGCGGACGACAAGGCTTGGGACAAGAGCGTGCGCGCGTTCAAGAAGGACTTGAAAGAGATGTGCGCGCTGGTCGAGGACCCGAAGACGGATCTGTTTGCGAAGATTCCGCATGGCGATGGGCAGACGATATTGCGCGAGGCGCTGCTGGTGGCGGATCACAATGCGTACCACGTCGGGCAATTGGTGCTGGTGCGACGGCTGCTGGGGGCGTGGGGCTAGCCTTGTGACGTGGTGGTGAGGCCTTCGTGGGCAAGAAGAGATTGCACGCGGGCGCGGATTTCATCGCGGATTTTCCGGACCTCTTCCATGGGCTGGCCTTTGGGATCGCGGAGAGGCCAGTCGTCGCGGCGGAGGCCGGGAACATATGGACACTGATCGCCGCAGCCCATGGTGATGAGGAGCTGCGCCTGGCGCGCGAGGTCGTCGGTTAGCTTTTGCGGCTTCGCGCTGCTGAGGTCGATGCCGATTTCCTGCATGGCGGCGAGCACTTCGGGGTGAACGCGCGGACCGGGATCGGTTCCGGCGGAGATGGCTTCAGCTTTTTTGCGATCGGCGAGCTGATTGAAGAACGCGGCCGCCATCTGCGAGCGGCCGGCGTTGTGTACACAGGCAAAGATTACTTTGAACATCGCTGCGCCTTTCATCACGAGCAGCAGGTTGGGCCGCAGCAGGACTTTGCGGTCGCGGCTGCCGGCTTGATCGCGTAGACCTTGACGCTGGCAGCAGCCGCGTTGACGTCGTAGTTTGCGAGGAGCGTCTTCAACTCATCGTGCAGTGTGGCTTCGGCGGCGGGAGCGGGCGAGCAGCAGGATGCCTCAACGACCGGACTTGGAGCGTCTGCCTTGTCCATTGCGGGAGAGCAACAGCCTGACTGGTTTTCGACCTTGGCGTAGGCGTTGAGGTCGGCGCCGCTGTCGACAATTTCAACGTGCTCGAAGCCGGCAGCAAGAAGGCCGCTGCGGTAGTCGTCGATGCGGATGGCTCCGGCGATGCAGCCGACGTAGGCGGCAACGCTCTTGGCGATGGCTTCGGGCAGTTCGTGCTTCAAGGCGATGTCGCTGACGGCGAGACGGCCGCCGGGCTTGAGGACGCGGGCGATTTCGCGGAAGACGGCGGGCTTGTCGGGCGCGAGATTCAGGACGCAATTCGAAATGACGCAATCGACCGACGCGTCGGGCAACGGAATCTTGTCGATGGTGGAGAGGTGGAAGTCGACGTTGGTGTAGCCGCCGGCCTGGGCATTGGCGCGGGCGCGCTCAATCATGGCGGGCGTCATATCGATGCCGATGGCGCGGCCTGTGGGACCGACCTGCTTCGACGCGAGAAATACGTCGAGGCCGCCGCCGGAGCCGAGATCGACGACTACTTCGCCGGGCCTGAGGTGCGCGGTTGCCGTGGGATTGCCGCAGGAGAGGCCCATGTTGGCTTCCGCGGGAATCGACGTGAGTTCTTCGGCCGTGTAGCCGAAGGCTTCGGCCACGGCTTTGACGCCGGCGTTTTCGCTGGAAAGAGAACTCTCAGCGACGGCTGCGTACTTTGATTTCACCGATTCGAGAATCTGTTCTGCCATGACGTATCTCCTTATAAAAACATATTCACGTAAGCGAATATATCTCTTGTCAACGTATTCGTCAAGGCGTATATATAAATCATGACGGCGAGATCATCGCAGAATTCGATATGGAACGTTTCTTTCAGGCGCTGGGCGACAATACGCGGCTGCGCCTGCTGAATCTGATGGGCGATCAGGAGATTTGCGTCTGCTATTTCGTGGAGATCCTGGCACAGGGGCAGCCGAAGATTTCGCGGCATCTGGCGTATCTGCGCAGGGCGGGAATTGTGCAGGCGCGGCGCGAAGGGAAGTGGATGCACTATCGCATCGTGATGCCGCCGAGCATCGGCGCGACGCAGGTTTTGCGCCAGACACTGGCGTGGCTCCGTGAAGATCGTGCGATGCAGGCGGATCGGGCGCGGCTGTCGAAGGCATGCTGCAGTCCGGCGAAGTTTGTAGCTCTGCAAAGCGCTCCACGACCTGGTGCTGTGGATTGTGCGGCCGAGGCGAGGTAACGATGTCGAGCACACCTTACACGCAAGGCCAGATATGCGCTCCACTGGAACGGAAAAAGCTTTCGTTTCTCGACCGATTTTTGACGCTGTGGATCTTTCTGGCGATGGCGGTTGGGGTTGGGCTGGGACATTTTGTACCGGGCTCAGCTGGATTCGTGAATCGCTTTCAGAGCGGGACAACGAATATTCCGATTGCCATCGGGCTGATCATCATGATGTTTCCGCCGCTCGCCAAGGTGCGTTACGAGAAGCTGGGGGAGGTCTTTCGCAGGAAGCGAGTACTCGGGCTCTCACTGGTGCAGAACTGGGTGATCGGTCCAGCGCTGATGTTCGTACTTGCCGTTATTTTTCTGCGCGGAGAGCCGGCGTACATGCGTGGGTTGATCCTGATCGGCATCGCACGCTGCATCGCGATGGTGCTGGTGTGGAACGAACTGGCGAATGGCGACACGGATTACGCCGCTGGCCTTGTTGCGATCAACAGCGTCTTCCAGGTGCTCTTCTATAGCTTCTATGCGTGGGTTTTCATTACGGTGCTGCCGAAATGGTTCGGGCTGCAGGGCAGTGCTGTGGATGTGAGCATCGCACAGATTGCGAAGAGTGTGGGTATTTATCTTGGCATTCCTTTTGTGTCGGGGATGATTACGCGCTTTGTGCTGATTCGGCTGAAAGGCGAGGAGTGGTATCGCACGCGTTTCATTCCCCGCATCAGCCCGCTGACGCTGGTGGCGCTGCTGTTTACGATTCTCGTCATGTTTTCGTTGAAAGGCGACCTGATTGTCCGGCTGCCGCTGGACGTGCTGCGCATCGCGATACCGCTGGTGGTGTATTTCCTGATCATGTTCCTCGTTAGCTTCTGGATGGGCAAGCGACTGGGCGCAAACTATGCGCAATCGGCTACGTTGTCATTCACCGCCGCCGGCAACAACTTCGAGCTGGCCATTGCCGTAGCCGTGGCGGTATTCGGGTTGAACTCCGGCGAAGCGTTTGTTGGCGTCGTCGGACCGCTGATTGAAGTGCCGGCGCTGATTGGGTTGGTGAATGTCGCATTCTGGTTCCAGAGACGCTATTTCGCGGCAGAGACTCTCGACCTTGTCGAGTCGCCTATTCTTTGAGCGCTTTTCCTGCTTCGGGCTTAGTATCGACCAATGGGAAGGCTCCAACTGATTGCACTGTTATTGCTGTGGGTGCTCGGCGCGTCAAGCGCGCCCACCGCGGTGGAAGAACTTGCGCAACTGCAGAAGCAGGCGCATGCGGCGCGCGCGGCCGGGGACAAGCGCGGATATCTCGATGCGGCCCTGAAAGTTCGTACTCTGCTGAATGATGCGCCGAATGCAGTTGAAGCGACGGCCCGCGCGTATGCTGATATGCCGGATAACCAGAATGCGCTGGCGGCATTGAACGAATTCGCGGCCATGGGGCAGGTGGATGACACGATGCTCGCCGGAACGGACAAAGCCTTCGTCGCACTGCACGATCTTCCCGAATACAAATCCATTCTGGAGCGCTTCCGGCAGAACAAGACGCCAGTCGCGCGATCGGAGGTGGCATTCAGGCTGCCGGATGCCGGACTTATCCCGGAGGACATTGACTTCGATCCGCAATCGAAGACGTTTCTCATTACGAGCGTGCTGGAGAAGAAGATTGTTCGGGTTTCATCTTCGGGACAGGCTTCTGTGTTTGCATCTTCGCCGAGTGGATGGCCGATGCTGGCGATCAAGGTGGATGCGAAACGTAACCGTGTGTGGGCGACGGAAGTAGCACTGGATGGCTTTACCGCTGCGCCAAAAGCCGATTGGGGAAAATCGGCAGTGCTGTGTTTCGACCTTCGAACGGCAAAGTTGTTCAGCCGGATCGAGAGTTTGCCGCATACTGCGCTGGGAGATATGGCGCTGACGGAGGCGGGCGTTCCGATCGTCAGCGACGGTGAAGGCGGAGGAATTTATAAAGTTGAAGAGGGACGACTGGTGCTGATCAATGGAAAGGACTTCATTTCGCCCCAGACCCCAGTGGTGCTCGCCGGCGGAAACCTGGTGGCTATTCCCGACTACTTGCGCGGGATCGGGATTCTCGATCTCACGGACGGCTCGGTGCGCTGGTTGAATCACGACGGCCATGCGAAGGTTGCGCTGAATGGGGTGGACGGGCTCTACTTCGCGAACGGTTCGCTCATCCTGACGCAGAACGGAACCTCGCCGGAGCGCGTGGTGCGCATGAAACTCGATCGATCGCGAGAGAGTGTCGTGTCGGAGGAAATTATTGAGCGAGCGACAGCCACGCTGGGCGATCCAACGCATGGGGTGGTGGTGGGCGACTGGTTTTATTACATCGCAAATTCCGGATGGGATGTTCTCGATGAGCATGGCGATTTGAAGCCAGGCGAAAAGCTATCATCGGGACTCGTCATGCGCTTCCGCCTTCGTTGAGGAATCAAGACAATACAGTAGGAATCGGGGACGACTGCTGCGGCTCCCATCCTGGAGACGGGAAAAAGGCGTCGCCAGGATGGGGCGGTCGGTGATCCGCGGTTACGCCGTTGTCGCACTGAGCTGGTGCAAGAGCCCGGCGAGGTCGAATTGAGAGCGGTGCTCGGCGATGCGGCCGTCGACGAAACGGTTGAATTCGATGCCGGCGAACTGGATGTTGCGACCGGTGGCGGGAATGCCATTGAACGAGGCGCGATGCGTGCCGGCCAGAGTCCAGCTCGTGGAGGTGTGATCGCCTTCTCCGATGCAGGACTCGATTTCGATGTGCGCGTCGGGAAATGCGGTGGTGAATTCCTTCATGAATCCCGACCAGGCGTTGTTGTCGAGAGGGAGGGGCGATCCGGACATCACTGCACGAAAGTTGTCGCTGCGAAATGCGCGTTCCGCAGTCCAATCCCGGGCATTGAAAGCCTCGATCCAGAGGTGGTTTAGAGTTTTGTTGTCTTTTGGGGCATTGGCGGAATGCGCAAAGTCCACCGGTTCCTCGGGCAGGGGCCCCAGGATGTCGATGTGATATTGCGCAGCGGTTGCCATCAGTTTCGCCATATCGGGCGGCGTGGGAGGCGTGTCTGCAGGCTGACCGAGTTCGAGGACGAAGCTTTCGAATCCGCCGGGAGCGCACAGCAGCAGCATGCGAGCGGGCTTGTCGCCTGTGACTTTGAAGCCATGGGGGATCTCACGTGGGCCGAAGACGTAGGTTCCCGGTCCTCCGCGCATCCATTTTCCGTCGCACACAAATGCCATTTCGCCCTCAAGCACGTAGAAGGCCTCATCTTCGCGATGGTGCGTGTGGTAGGGCGAGGCAAAGGCAGGCGGGATTGCCCAATGCTCGACCAGCCCAAAGGCTCCGTTGGTGGTGTCGGCGCTCGCTCGCAGGAGCGTGGGAACTCCGAGAAACTGGAAGGCCTTATCTTCCCGGGTATTGATGTTGGGCATG
The DNA here is from genome assembly GCA_963738035.1 of uncultured Acidobacteriaceae bacterium. Lineage (GTDB taxonomy): Bacteria > Acidobacteriota > Terriglobia > Terriglobales > Acidobacteriaceae > Telmatobacter. Next base: position 497,302 of record CAVTVB010000008.1, on the reverse strand, counting down.
GCGACTTGCGCGTTCATGAGCATTCTCCTTATGGACGCAAACCTTTTGGTGGTTCGGTTCGCTTTGTATGACCGGATGTGTAACGGGGAGGCGAGTCGTTACACATAAAATATGGGTTGATGGAAATCAACCTGAATGATGCGGAGATTGTGCTTCGGATCGGCAGTGGAAGCGATCCGGAGGCCGAGGCTGAATTCTGCAGACGGATGGCCCCGCGCGTTCGGTTGTATGGCTTACGCCACCTGCGCGACCGGCATGCCGCCGAGGACCTGGTGCAGCAGGTATTGATGCAGGCGTTGCTGGCGCTGCGCGAGGGCCGTCTGCGGGAACCGGAGAAGATGGCTTCATTTGTGCTGGGGACATGCCGGATGACAGTGATGGATCAGAAGCGGAATGCACAGAGACGGCAGATGCTCCTGGAGCAATTTGGCGGAGACGTGCCGATGGCGGGTCATGCGCCGGGTCCGCGGCTCGATCATGAGAAATTGACTCGCTGCGTGCAGGGGTTGAAAGAGAGAGAACGCGCAGTTGTCGTGATGTCGTTCTACGACGAGCAAACCGGCGCGGACGTCGCGCATTTTCTTGGTGTATCGGAGGCGAACGTGCGCGTGATCCGGCATCGTGCGATTCACCAGTTGCGCAATTGCCTAGGAGCTACGCAGACGAGGGTGGGGCGATGAATTGCGCGGTGCGGCTCGATGCCGCGATTCTTGCGGACTATTGGCTCGGCTCCCTTTCGCGGACAGAAGAAGAGAGCTTAGAAGAGCATCTGTTCGGATGCGATGAATGCGGGGCCCGGCTCCAGGAAGTGATTGCACTGGCCGAAGGGGTTCGCGACGTGGCATACGCAGGATCGTTAATGATGGTGGTGAGCGACTCGTTTCTGGACCGCGCGAAAGCGAACGGTGCGCGTGTTAGCGAATATGCACCGCCGGCCGGGGGCAGCGTACAGTGCACAGTTACGGCCGAGGATGATCTTCTGGTTGGCCGTCTCAAGGCAGACCTCAGCCACGCGAAGCGGATCGACCTGAGCCTGTGCGATCCCGCAGGAAGGGAGCAATTCAGGCTGCCGGATATTCCCTTTGCGCGGGAGACAGGCGGGGTGGTTTGGCAGCAGTCGATCACCTTCGCAAAGGCAGCGCCGACTAGTTCGATGGTGGCGCGTCTGCTTGCTGTTGATGAAGAGGGATCAGAAAGCCTGATCGGCGAGTACACGTTTCATCACACGCGTACGCTGCCGGGGCCGGGTGCGTGGTGAGAGAGCATAGCTCGTTGTTCGCGGTTCGCTAATCCATCTTCATGCCGGGCATTGCGGAGTGGTCCATGTTGTCGTGACCGCTGTCGTCATCGTCCACGGACCAGATTTTGCGCGGGTCAGACTCGTAAGGATACACGTGGACCATCCAGCCGAAGACGTGGGGGAGGAAGACTCCGCCGGCAGCGTCACAATCCTGCTGAGTATGTATGGAGCCGAGCAAGCCGAACTTCGCGTTGGGGCCGAAGTACGCGGCCTTCTGTCCATCAGGCGCCTTGCAGAAGTTGATGTGCTGATGCCAGGTCGCAATGCTTAGCGGAATGCGGCTGTTGATCTCGTCCTCGGTGGCATCGACGCGGTCGGTATACATGACGCCGATGAGCTTGTAGCCGCCGTCGGGAGTCTTGCGATAGAGCAGCGAGGTGGGCTTCAGCGGGTCGAAGTGGTTCCACGCCGCAAGTCCATTCGCCATTTTTGTGAAGTGATACTGGGGCTGCGGAATATTGGGAAGGAAGATGCGGTAGCCGTCTGCGAGGGCAGCATGGTAGTCCTCATAGGGAGCCATTGACGCTTTGGCTGCGGTTACGATGGCGTCGGCTTTGGCCTGATCGCCGGGCTGCTTCGGACGCAGGGTTGTCATGTACATGTGTCCGGACATGTGGGCCATGCCGCCGGAGTGGGATGAATCGCCAGCCTGCGCCTGAGAGAGCGTTGCCGACACTCCGATGGCGAGACAGAGGATTGCGAGATTTCGTGAATTGAAACGTGAGGACATGGCGGACCTCCTCGGTGGAAACCACGGGCGATCTGGCTCGTGGCTGGGGTGTGAGTGCATACGCGTTGCTTGAGCGTTTGGTTCCGGGGCTAAGGTTCAATCTTCCTACGTTGATACTGCACCACGACTGAACAGCTTGGTGAAAAAGTGCGTAATAGGCCGAGCCAGCATCCTTCAAGGGCTAAAGAGGCTGCGGAAAAACGCTTGATTACGATCAGCTTCATGGAAAGCATCCCTCGGCGGCTAAAGCCGAGTTTGATTTGATTGGCCTTATCGGCACGACTGAAGTCGTGCCCTTTCAAAACGGCGTTTCCGATTGAGTTTTTCCGCAGCCCCTGAAAACGCGAGCGGCGCAGAGTCAGGAGACTCCGCGCCGTCCGCGTTGTTGTTGGATTGCCGGGGGAGGGGACGACGGGTTGATCACGGACGCGAGGGAATAACGCCGGGGGCGAACAGGTCTGACAGGTCAGTTGCGTTGGCCGCGTCACCCAGATAGGGCGATGACCCGCTCTTTGCTCTCACGTGGAAGATGTTCTGCAGAGTGCGCAAATCGGAGGAGTGCGTCAGGTCGACGGGGCTGGCATAGGGCATGCCGTTCTCGTTGGCGTGGGCGAGGTTGGAGATGACGATCTCGGGGATAGTGTGGTTGAAGTCGTCAGGATTGTCGCCGGTCTCGCCGTCGCCTTCGCTCTCGTCCCACCAGAGAATGATGACTCCGCCGTCTTTGTACGCCTTCGAGGCCATAATCATCGGCACCAGGCGGGCCAAAGCGTTGTCGCCCACCTTGAGTTGCGAGCTATCGCCAGTGAGACCCGCGAATGGGGCGCTCAAGGCGCTGTGCTGATCGTTGTATTGGTTAGGCGTGATCCACACGTAGTCGGCGACCTTGTTGTTGTCCAGGTCAACGGCCAGTTGCTGGAGCGGGGCGTAATTGTCGGCGAGCGGATTTGACGTTGTCGTGTTGTTGCCTCCGTTGGTGTCAGCGAAGAACGCCATCGGATTGTGCTTGGCAGCGTAGTTATATTGCAGCGAATCGTTGTACTCGTTCAGCAGGCTGTTGGAATCGAAGACGCCGCTGAAGCTGACCAGCGGAACGGTCCACTGGCTCTGCGGAAGAGGCACATTGGTGAGTTTGCCGTTCACCGTCGCAAGATCGATGTCTTCCTGATACGACTTCCAGGTTCTCCCCTCCTTCTGCAGCAGGCCGGTAAGGTGCTGGGTGGTGTTCTGTGCGTTCGGTGGAGTGTCCCGGTAGGGATCATCATCGTTGGCGATGCCGAAGTTGGTGCCCGCTTCTGCCCAAATGTAGTTGGGTTCAGAGGGGTGAATGTGCGGGTTGCTGCCGCCCTGCGTGGCCAGGACGTTGTGGTACGACGCGGCATAGGCTGTGTGCTCGCTGATGTTCACCGGCTTGCCGTTGATCCATGCGACTGCCGTTCCGCTGACGAGACTGTTGATGAACGGGGCATTCGGATTTTGAAAGATTGGCTGAATCTTTCCGGCCAACGTTACCGGCTGGGTCCAGTTGTGATTTTCCATGGCGATAACAAAGACGTGTTTGATTTCCCGGCTGTTTTGATCGTCGTGATTATCCTCGGCGACGGCGCTGGCACAGGTGAGCGCAGCCATGAGTGCGAGCCCTGCAAGAGGGCGGAGGCGGGTGAAGCTCTGCATGTAAACCTCGGGTGTTGGGGAATTGCGGGCAGTGGCGGAAGGCGTTAGACCTCACTCAGAGTGAAGCCGGCGCCTTCAACCTGCCGCATGGAGATTCGTAGCAGTCGTATGTTGCGGACAGTTGAAAAGAAGGTTAAAGGACGCGACATGAGCTCCGTGCAGATGTAATTTGAATGTCGCGCAGTGCCAATCTCGTTGTGACAATCCCACTGAAAATGTTACGAGGCCGGCGAATCAACCGTAGATGTCGCTTGAATGCAAACGAAAAGTCGGTTGCACGGTCAATCGGCGTCATCTCACGCGGAACGTTGCGTCGTCACCAGGCGTTCTGAGACGGCTTCAATGATCTGCTCGTGGACCTCATCGATGCTGAGGTTGCCTTCGATCAGGACGACGCGATCAGCATCGCGACGGCCGATCTCGCGGTATTTTTCCCAGACGCGTTTGAAGAATTCGCCTTGCTCAAGCTCGAATCGGTTTTCGTCTTTGCCGGTTTGAGCGACAGTGCGTTCGTTTCGGTTGCGCGCGCGGGCGAGGCTCGAATCGAGCGAGGGCAGCAGGAGCAGCGTGAGGTCGGGTTGAAGATTTCGGCAGACGAGACGGTGCAGATCGAGCACGCGCTCTGAGCCGAGTTGACGGCCGCCGCCCTGGTAGGCCTCGGTGGAGTCAGTGAAGCGATCGCAGAGGACCACCTTTCCGGCGGCGAGTGCGGGCTCAATAACTTCGGCGATGGCTTGGGCGCGATCGGCGAACATGAGCGCCATTTCGGTCATGGGCGCGAGCGGGGTAGAACTGGAGTCCAGCAGGAGGGCCCGAATTCGGTCGCCCGTGGGTGTGCCGCCGGGCTGGCGGGTGATGATCGGGTCGAGGCCGCGCTTTTGCATCCACGCCGCCAAGCGCTTGATTTGCGTGGTTTTGCCGGAGCCGTCGAGGCCTTCAAGGGTGATGAACAATCCGCGCGGCATGCCGAGAGTCTACCACCCGTATGTAACGCGCCGCCTGTGTCGTGTGCCGGTGACGATGCGGATGAATTTGTGTTACAAACAGGTGATTCTCAATTCGAGGTCGGAGTAATCCGGTTCGACGGCCGGTGTGCCGCACGGTTTTTCTTCGGTCCTGCTGCAGGTTTGTTTGCAGTAGGTAAAGGGCCTTACCCTTTCGACAACTACTGCAGTCGCCGGGGCGCCCGGCTGACAGAAAATCCCGCACACATCACAAGTCACCTCGCGGCTTCTTCGAACTGGTTGGGAAGATTGCGGGCGCTTGATCGCGCTTAATTGGAGTATTTGAATGTTAACGCTCTCTCTATTGAAAAGGCTCGCCGCCGGCGGAGCCCTTGCGGCGGCATTGTTTGCTTCCGCACGTATCCATGCGCAGAACCTGACGCTTGAGGGTCAGACTGGCGGCTTTATCACGCCGACGGCCTACGTGGTCTTGTCGGAGAAGGATCACGTTTGGTCGCATCCGGCAGTTGGCTACCACTTTGTGAATGCTTCGAGCGTGATTGGCTACGTACACACGTTTTCGATTGAAGAGGGAATTGCGAACCGCGCCGAATTTGGCTATACGCGAAGCGTGCACTTTAAAGGCAACAGTCCGGCATTCAGCAGCCTGTGGGACTACGACGGAATGAATGTCTTCAATGGCAAGGTGGTGGCGATCAAAGAGGGACAATGGGGCGAGTGGACGCCGGGTTTTGCTGCCGGAGTCGTTGTGCGCACTGGCGACAAGTTTGTAAGCGGCGCGCTCAACGAGAAGCTCTATGGGGAACTGAAGTCGTACACCAATGAAGATGTGTACGTGGCGGCTTCCAAAACATATCTGAAGCCACCGGTTCCGTTTCTTTTGAACTTTGGCCTGAAGTTCACCAATGCGTCCATCTTCGGCTTGGGCGGGCAGTCCACGCGATTCATGGGACGGCTCTTCGGCGGTCTCGGCATTCCGATTCCGCTCGGACATAATCTGGCCGCGGTGCCCGCGATCGGATTTACGCAGGAGCCTCCAAACGTGGTGAACCTTGCTCCGATCCTGTATCCTCCCGGCTCTGGCGCGCACATTCCGACCACGATGGACTACGCGGTGCGCGTAACGCAAAAGGAAAATCCGCACTTTGCGTTTGATATTGGTATCGGACACGTCGCGGGAGTCATCGGCCATACTGCTGTTCCGACCGGCGTACCAAATCCACCATTCGTGGTCGTCCCCATCGATCTGAAGGCCAACAGTGTCTTCGGAACGGGCCTTAGCTATCGCTACTAGCTATATTGATCATCTCGCGGACGGGCCAGGCTGCTAAGTTGCCTGTCCTCTGCGAACTACCTAAATCGGCATAACTAAAGTGCCCAGCTGCGGTGCAACTTTCCGTGGCGTCCTGGGTTTACCTCTGCGTAGTCTGAATATGCAGCAAGTGCATCAAACATGATTGGCCTTATAAAACAGGCCGGCGGCAAGAAGCTTATTTTATTTTTCCCCGCCTTGAAGCTGTTCACGTTGCAGAGTTGAATACTGCCCAAGACCCGCAAGCCCGTGGGCGGCACAACTGGAATGCTGCTCGCGTGCGGGTTAATGAGTTAGAGGAGGACTTCATGGATTTACTTCGCAAATCGCGCTGGATGTTTTTGGCGCTTCTGCTTTCTCTGGTTCCCGCATCTTCTTTCGCGGGCGTTTTGATCAGCGTCAACATTGCTCCGCCGGTGCTGCCGGTATACGAACAGCCCCCATGCCCGCAGCCTGGGTGGTTGTGGACGCCGGGGTATTGGGCCTACGGCGATGAAGGCTACTACTGGGTTCCCGGTGCGTGGGTACCTGCACCGTATGAAGGCGCATTGTGGACGCCGCCTTACTGGGGCTGGTCAAGCGGAATTTACGTCTTCCATCCCGGATATTGGGGACCGCACGTAGGCTTCTATGGCGGCGTGAACTACGGATTCGGCTACATGGGTGTTGGCTTTGTCGGCGGCAGATGGCACAACCATGGTTTCGAATACAACACCGCAGTTGTGCGCGTAAACAATGTTTACATCCACAACACCTATGTCGATCGCACCGTGGTGCAGCACAACACAATCGTGAACGAACGTCGCGTGGCATATAGCGGCGGCCCCGGCGGAATCCGGCACGATCCTTCTTCCGACGAGCTGCATGCAATGCACGAAAGGCACATCGGCGCGACTCCACTTCAGCAGCAGCATTTTCAGGCGGCGCGTTCCGATCGCAGCTTCTACGCGAAGAACAACGGCGGAAATCCGCACACCGTGGCCGCGGAGCGCCCCATGGGCTACAACAACAATCATGGCGCGCAAAGCAACATGCGGCCGCAACAGCCGAACTCCTTCAACAACAACCACGGCGCAGAGGGTCGACCGCAATATCAGCAACAGCATCAGCAGCAAGAGCTGCATCAACAGCAACAGCATCAAGAGCAACTAGTGCGTCAGCAGCAACAACAGCATCAAGAGCAGCAGATGCATCAGCAGCAATATCAACAGCAGAACGGCTATAACAAACCAGCGCACGGGAACTCTCAGCAGCCGCGCGGCAACTTTGAGCAGCCGCATGGAAACCCTCAGCAGCCGCACGGCAACCACGAACAACCTCACGACCAGGCGCGGCAGGCTCCCCAGGAGCATGGCGGCGGCGGACAGGGCCACCCGCAGCACGAGCAAAAGCCGCACAATTAAGCGTGTGTTGCAGCAATGATGAAAGCCCACGGTTTGTGCCGTGGGCTTTCGTGCATCCGGATGCAGATTCTGCAGGTGTGGATCAGCCTGCCGGCAGTTGAAGCCCCGCGATTTCGATTTCGAGACCGCCGAAGTCGGGATGAAGATTTTCTCGGATACGATAGGCGACATCGATGCGCGAGCCTTGCGCGAGGCCCAATTCGTCAGACCGCGCAGCCATATCCCAACCCACAGCGCGAATTGGTGCCGCACCTTCTTCCTGCGCTAACTCCAGGCGGAGGTGGCGTTCTTTCATAATGCGCGGCGCGGAGACGAGGCGGGTGTTTCGCGCAACAAAGATGGGCTCGAGATTGCCGTGGCCCAGCGGCTCGAGCTTGCGCAACCATCCGGCCAGCACCGCGGTGATCTGATCGAGGGCAAGTTCAGCGTGGATTGTCAGCACGCGCTCGGGTTCGCGCTCGGCGAGACGTTCGGCGGCGCATTCGGCAAGGCGACGCTTGAGTTCTGGCAATGATGCGGCGGGCAGCGCGAAGCCAACGGCAAAAGCGTGTCCGCCGAAGCGCGTGAAGAGATCGGCGCAGGTCTCAATGGCGTTGAGCAATTGGAATCCATCGACCGATCGGCCGGAACCGTGCGCGATACCGTCTTCAACGCTGATGACCAGCGCGGGTTTGGCGGTGCGTTCCACCACCCGTGAAGCAAGAATGCCGATGACGCCGCGATGCCAGCCGTCGCCATCGACAACCACGAGGCGCGCAGCCGCTAATTCTTCATCGGTGGCGAGCCGCGTTTCAATCGCCGCAAGAGCCGTTGCTTCCGTGTCGCGGCGGTCGCGATTCAGGCGCTCAAGCTTGTTGGCGAGTTCGTTGGCCCGCGCCGAATCGCGGGTGCAGAAGAGTTCGATGATCTCCGAAGCCACGTCCATGCGGCCCGCGGCATTGATCCGGGGCGCGATGCGGAAGGCGATATCGAAGCTGGTGATCGGCTTGGTTGCGACATTGAGCTGGGCGGCCGCGAACAGCGCGCGAAGGCCCGCTCCGACCGGCTTGCGCAGTTCGCGCAGACCGAGCGCGGCGATCACGCGATTTTCGCCGCGCAACGGAACAGCATCGGCGATGGTGGCGATGGCGGCCATCTTCAGAAAACTCGGCAGCAATTTCTCGCGTGTGCGATCGGCATCGTGGCGCTCCAGCAGGGCCTGCGCAAGCTTCAGTGCGATTGACGCGCCGCAGAGCGATTTCTCGGGATAGCTGCAGTTGTGCTGGTTGGGGTTGAGGATGGCCAACGCAATTGGAACAGCATCGTCTGATCGCGATAGATGATGGTCGGTGATGATGAGGTCGAGGCCGAGCCGTTTCGCGGTTTCAGCTTCGGCGAAGGCGCGCATGCCGGTGTCGACTGTGATCACCAGCCGAACGCCCTCGGCATGCGCGGCCTCGAGCACGGCCGATTGCAGACCGTATCCCTCGCGAAGGCGATGCGGCACGTGGAAGCGAACCTCGCCGCCGAGTAATTCAATTGTGGTTTTGAGCAAAACGACGGCGGTGGTTCCGTCCACGTCGTAGTCGCCGTAGAGCAGGATGGGTTCCTTGCGCGCGATGGCCGCTTCGACGCGTTCCACGGCGGTCTTCATGCCGAGCATCAGCAGGGGGTCGTTCAGATGGGCCACTTCAGGATTAAGGAAGGCGAAGGCTTCGCTGGATGTGGTGATGCCGCGAGCCACAAGAAGTTCGGCGAGGATAACGGGGATGCGGGCGGATTCTGCGAGCGCTGCGGCATCCTGCGGATGAGGCTCAGCGAGAATCCAGCGCTGGCGTGGCGTTGCGAGAAATGCGGCGCTGTTCTGAACTGCGCCCGTCGCGCTCACCGCGATTACTCGTCCTCTTCGTCGTGTTCGTGATCGTGGTCGTCGATGATGATGTCGTTAAAGCTCTCGACATCTTCAAGGAGCGACTGGAAACGCTCGTACCACTCGGTGGTGGTCTCGTGCAGAAAAACAATGCCCTGGTAGATGAAGCCAAGCTGGATGTAACCGACCATGCCGGCATATTTACGCAGCCACTGCGCTTCCACAAGCTCGGAGGCTTCCTCGTCGGGGAAGTTCATCTCGCCGGCCTCTTCGATGAGGTGATCGAGTTCTTCGCGATCGAGACGCATTTCACTGAAGGTGACGAACGGTGCACCGACGTGTTTGGCCATCTCCACGAAGTCTTTCCACGCGTCGGGATTGCCTTCGCCTTCCCACACAACCGATGGAATGTCTTCGGTGACGTAGCCTGGAAGACGCACGAGACCGTGACCTTCAATGAAGGCCACCATATCGTCTTTCAGCGACAGAAGATTGTCCGTGCTCATAGTCAAGGAATCATTCTCTCAGATGGGGGCGGGGTGAGCAGTCGCAAATGTGGAAAGTTTGCGCCGGGTTTGGCCCTGTAAGCTGAAGTCTGGAGGAGTGACGCTTGCCCCTGTTCGAACACCACGTTTTCGTTTGCCATAATACCCGTCCAGAAGGTGCTCCAAGGCCCTCGTGCACGACCGATGGAAAGAGCGAACTGCACACGCAGTTGCAACAACTCGCCAAGGCCGCCGGCCTAGGAAATGCCGTCCGTATTAACAAGTCTGGTTGCCTTGATCAGTGCGAGCACGGGCCCACCGTAGTCGTGTATCCCGAGGCTGTCTGGTACGGGCATGTGAAGCCGGAAGATGCCGCGGAGATAGTGCAGGAGCACCTGGTAAATGGCCGCCCGGTGGAGAGGCTTCGCCTGGCCGATGCCTGCATCAATACCAAGACGTGCCCGCATCGCGGTTAATCGCATTCGTCCCGCGATTTTGCGTTGTGTACACTAGCCGGTCCGATGCGGTATCCTGAAGTTTAGCTCATGATTTTTTCTCGCGAATACATTGGGTATCTCGCCCGCCGTACGGTCAAGCACCTCCTCGATGCCAAGCTCATCACCACAAGTGACTTGAAGGGCACAGAGGCGCGCGTCACGGAGGGCCTCACTGAGGAGCTTGCGCTCGAGGACCGCATCAACGAAGAAGTGCGCGTGATCCTCGACGCGTATTCCGAGGAGATGCGCAAATCGGGTGCGCAATACGCCGAGATGTTCAAGAAGGTGAAGACCGAGCTCGCCAAGAAGTACAAGGCGGTGCTATGAGGATTAACCGCGACAAGCTCAACAAGCTGGCACACACCGTGGCCGATACTCTGGCCGACATCGACGCTGTCGGCTTTAATGAGGATCGCAACACGATTCGCCAGGAGGCGCGTAAAGCGCTTGAGGCCCTGCTGATGGAAGAAGCGCGGATCGACGCCGCGGCACGGCAGAAGATTGCCTCGCAGCGCAAGATCATCCTCGAAGGCTCGCAAGAGTGGGAGATCCTTTACCGCAAGTATTACAACGACGAAGTGCGGAAACTGGGGATTTGACCTGGGCTTGAGGGCGTGGTCGGCTTTGGCATAGCGTTGATTATTTGATAGATTAAGAAGGCGGCTTTAAGGCTGCCCCCTCCATATGTGGCGCTATCGTCTAGGGGTTAGGACGTGAGATTCTCAATCTTAAAACACGGGTTCGATTCCCGTTAGCGCTACCAAATAAGATTCGCTAAGGCCCGCTAATTCAGCGGGCTTTTTGCTGGGTTGAAATTTCTGCTGGCGCCCCTTAGCTGGAGAAGGCGCTCTTGGTGGTACACAATTTTGGTACACAGTCGGAGATCCGATTTAGAGGATTTGCGCGCTCAAACGGGTAAGACAGTCACATCTACGAACAGCCGGCTTTACGTCCAGGTGCCAAGCGCGGGCCAAATTGCTCGATGATCGCATTGGCCTCTGATCGCCAGCCCGAGATCAGGCCTCGGCAGATCGACGGACACGAGCCGACTCCCGTTACTGATCCTTGGGCATGGATCTGGAACAGCCAAATTCTCAGTGTTTTGTACGCGGCAATGTTCAGTTAGTTGGGAGCGATGTTTTGATGGCCTGTGCCAGATCGTCCGGGTGAAAGCCGAAGGGGCCTGGCTTGCTCTTGTAAAGAACGCGACCGCCCTTGCCGATCAGGTAGAGCCGGTCGGGCCAGCCGGTGTAAGCAGATTCGACTCGGTTGTCGAAGCCATCCACGAGCGCGGGAAACTTGATGCCCAGCTTGCGCACACATGCGCCGGCAACGTAGGCGCGTTCAACTTCATCCTTTGGGCTGCTAAAGAGGACTTTATCGCGCACGTTGGACCGCATTTGCCACACATCAGTGGGATGCGCTTCAAGAATGTAAACGGCGTAGAATCCGATCTTGTCGCGAAACTGCTCAGCGAGTTTGTTCAGGGCGGGAACCTCCCGCCGAAAAGGCGGTCACGTGTAGCTGCCGAACACCAGAACAACTGGACGGTCCGCCCACAGCGTAGCCAGATCAGTCGGATTGTGGTCTTCAAGTTTCTTGACCGTCAGGCTTGGAGCGGCGTCACCGACGTTCAATTGCCCGTGGCGCGCGCGCATCCAAAGAGTCTCGAAGGGAAGCACGAAGTAGGCAGGCATAGGCATCTTCGCCATCACATGGCCGAAGACCTCGGGTGGCTGGTGCATGGCCCAATTTACATAACCAACGAGGCCGAGCCATCCGGCGAAGCAGAGAGCGGCGATACTGGCAACCCAATTCCGTATGCGCTTTTTCTTTGTGCCGTCCATGGTTCTCCTACTTCGTCATCTCATTCATCTCGAGATATCCCTGTGGCGCTATTCCGAAGGCATCCGCAACCCGATTGAAGAAGGCAAACATTGCGGTGATATAGACGGCCTCAGCGATCTGCGGTTCTGTCCAGCCATGATCCCGGAGGTTCTGCACATCTTCGTTGGTGGTGCGATACGCCGCTTCTGTCACCTTGGTTACGTAGTCAAGCAAGGCACGCTCAGCGGGGCTCAGGCCAGCCTCTTCCAGCTTGCCGTTTGCTATCGCCTGCACCATATTTTCCTCGGCTCCCTGAACACGCAGGAAGTATGCATGTGAGTCCAGTCAATACGGGCAGCGATTGAGCCACGAGACCCAGCTCGCAATCGCTTCCTTCGTTCTTCGGTCCAGATGGCCGTGGGAAAAATGAACCGTGTCACCGAATTTGATCACATCGCGCAGGAAGTCGGGACGGTGGCTGAAGCACTTCAAAATGCCGGGCATCTTTTGTCGGCCAGACTTGGCTCGCCATTCGTCGTAGACCGCGGCCACTTCGCCAGCGGCGTCGCGATCTTCAATGAGCTTGATTTTGGTTTCGTTGTCGGGGTTTGTCACGCACTTTTTCCTGCGAAGTATTCCGCAATATAGCACGACGGCTGGGCGGGGCACATCCACCTCAAGGTGTACCGCGAACCTAGAGAATAAGGCGCTGGTCGTTCTGCTTCAGGGTAATACGCTGGCGGTCAAGGTACTCGAGCAGGGGGATCGCATATTTGCGGGAGAGGCCGGTCAGTTGTTTGAAACGGGCGACATCGATCAGGCTGCCGCGAAGTGGGGTAAGCTGCGCGGCGAGCCGGCCTAGCGCGGCAGAGTGGACAAACAAGTCGTCGCTGCCCATCCGGACGATGGTCTTGTCTCGTTGCAGCGTTGTTATGAGGCGGCGCATTTCGGTCTCTTTTATCCTGAATCGCTGGGCAAGTTCAAGGACGGAGGGAGCGGCGAGGCCGGACTTCTCGTACGCATGAGCGATTGCCGCCAGTCGGTCGCTTTCCGGATTTGAAGCAGGAACGCCACCGTTGTAAATGGAGACGGTTTCTTCGCGGAGCTGAAGTTTTTTTTGACCGACGAGGGAGTTGACCATGAAGTCGAAGACGGGAGGACTGAGGGCCGCCTGGCCGCGAAGCTCGGAGGCCTTCACTTGCTGGCCGGTTCGAAGGCGCGTAATGATTTCGCCGGCGGCTGCGAGAAAAGCTTCGTGGCTCAGAAGCAGGTTGTTCGAAATGTGGTGGATTTCTCCGGATTCGATGGCTGGACCGATCTGACTTCGAATTGCATCGAGGGTCAAGCCGGTTTCGGCAGAGAGCTCGTCAAGAGTGATTCCGCCGGCGTTACGGCGAGAGACACGGAGTGAAAGGTGCGTGGTTGGAGAGGCTGCGCGCAATTGTTCGAGCCAGCCTTGCGTGGCGGACTTTCTCTGTCGAGGCAGCGGGTGGGCATCGAGGACACGGCCACCGCCGATGGTGCCGGCCGGAGAGGGCTGCCGCAGGACAAACCGGTCGCCAGGTACCAGCACGATCGGTTCGGCAAGCCTGAGGCGCATGAGACGCGAGGTTCCCGGTTGAACTGCTTCGTAACCGTAGAGAGACGCAGATGCCATGGTCTCGGAAGTGAATGCGTGGAAGTGAATGTTTGCTCGATGCTTCAACGCAGGCGCGCTCTGGAGAAGGCGCACTTCAACGTCGAGAGTATCCACCGCCGAAAGCATGCGGGGCGATACCAGTGTCTGGCCGCGACGGACCTGAGCTGCATCGATTCCGGAGAGATTCACGGCAACCCGCGAGCCAGGCTGCGCGAATGGGACGGAGTTGCCATGGGTTTGAAGGCCACGCACACGGACCGTGCGGTCACTGGGCTGCAAGTGCAGCGTTTCGCCATCACGGATGGTTCCGGATATTAAGGTTCCGGTAACTACTGTGCCGAACCCTTTCATGACAAAGGAACGGTCGAGCGGCATGCGGATCAAAGCATCCGAGGTATCGAGGTGAGTGCGCATCGCCAGGTTCAGCAGCTCTGCCCGCACAGCTTTAAGGCCCGCGCCCGTTGCTGCGCTGGCTGGCACGACAGGCGCATGGTCTTTGGAGAGAAATGTTCCCTGAAGAAATTGCTCGATAGAGCTCGTGACCTCCTGCAACCGTGTAGCACTGACGGCGTCGGCCTTGGTAATGACGGTCAGTCCTTGCGAGATTCCCAGGAGATCGCAGATGGCGAGATGCTCCACTGTTTGCGGCATGATGCCTTCGTCGGCCGCGACAACGAGCATGACTGCCGGAACGCAGCCAGCTCCGGCGAGCATGTTGCGGATGAAGAGGCTGTGGCCGGGAACGTCAACAAAGCTGATGCGAAGCGGGGATCCGTTCGGCGTCGGAAGGTCGAAAGAAGCAAAACCCAGATCGATCGTGATGCCGCGGCGCTTTTCTTCGGGAAGGCGGTCCGTATCAACGCCCGTGAGGGCGCGAACCAGCGTCGTCTTACCGTGGTCAATGTGACCAGCGGTCCCGATAACGATGGAGCTGGGCGTGGTGGTCATTCAGAGTTATCCCAATGAGAAACGCGCGTTGCGATTGCTCGATCTACAGGCTGCTCAAAAGAGAAGCTAGATCGTCGTCGAATTCGGGACGTACGGTTCGCAGATCCAGCAAAACCGTGTCGTCTGAAATGCGGCCGATGATGGGTGGTTCGAGCTTGCGAAGTCTTGCGAGAAGTTCCACCGCAGGGAAGGATGTGTGACGTAAAGAGATAGCACAGCTTTGCAGAGTAGCCTTGGGTGCGGTGCCTCCTCCGACGAGACTGGAGACTGGAACGATGTCAAAAACCAGTTGAGGGGAGCTGATGCGCTCGGTGACTTCCCGGCAACGCCGCATCAGATCCTCAGGCGGAATACTGAGCATGCGTTCAACGGGAATGGAACTCGTTTTCTCTGAGAGATGCTCCAATAATGTGCCTCAAGCGCGGCGTAGTGAGCTTGTCAACCCGCAGCGCCCGGAGGAGTGGGTTCTTTCGGATGCGGTCGATAAGATCGATTCTGCCAACGAGGATGCCGCATTGGGGGCCGCCCAGCAGTTTGTCTCCGCTGGCGGCAATAAGGTCCACGCCGCTCTCAAAGGACTGAAGCAAGCTGGGTTCTCCACTGATCCCAAAGCGCTCAAGCGAGGACAGAAGGCCGGTGCCCTGATCTTCAAACAGGGGAATGCCCGCACGTTTTGAAAGCTCGACCAGTTCCTGCAACGATGGGCGTTTGGTGAATCCTTCGATGCTGAAGTTCGACTGATGGACGCGAAGCAGAAGACCTGTGCCGGGACCGAGCGCGCTTTCATAGTCGGCGAGCCGGGTGCGGTTGGTCGTACCGACCTCCCTGAGAATTGCGCCGGACTTCTCAAGGATTTCAGGGATGCGGAATCCTCCGCCGATCTCGATAAGTTCACCGCGGGAGACGATGACTTCGGACTTTTCGGCAAGCGAATTCAGCGCCAGCATCGTGGCAGCGGCGCAATTGTTGACGATGATGACGCCGTGCGGATGGGAATCTGCTGCAGATGTGCCGGCTGTGCCCAAGGCGCGCAAAACAAGGGATTCGACGTGGGAGTCTCTGCGGCTCCGCAGGCCGTTTTCGAGGTCGAACTCAAGGTTGCAATAATCCTGCGCTACTTCAACCACGTGACGAAGCGCTGCGCTGCTCAATGGGGCGCGGCCGAGGTTGGTGTGGAGAATTACGCCGGTTGCATTGATGACTGGGCGAAGTAAGTAACGGGCACTCAGCTGGGAGGCGATTGGCAATTTCCTCGGGCAGCAGGGCGATGCTTTGCTTCAGGCTCGATTCTGAATGCAGCCCGGCGGAAATTTCTGAGCGCATTTCGGCGAGGGCCTCGCGGGCCGCACGCAAAACTGCGCCGCGCGAATGCGTGTCGAGCAAAGAGCCGCAAGCGGGAGTCAACAAAACTTCGTTGACTGACGGCAGCGCCCGAAAGAGCTGTTGAAGGGTTTCGTCCTCGTGTTGCAAATCGTGAATTGCCATCGTGGAATTCTCAGAACTCAGTAGCTGATCATCGCAGAAGGATCGCAGGGACGCCAGCATCCGGCGTAAATGCGCCTGGAACACGCCCGATGGTAGCGGCGGGAACGCCAGCATTTAAGAGATCCGCGAGCAATGCTGGCGCATCTTCGACAGCAACAGATATCAGAAGTCCGCCCGATGTCTGCGGATCATAAAGCAAGGCGCGAAGGTCCTCCGGGATGCGGCTCCCAGGAGAGTCCGCGACCACACATTCAGCAAAGTCGCGGTTGGCGAGCAGACCGCCCGGAATCGCGCCAGCGGCCACCGCATCGAGCGCACCCTCAATGAGCGGTACCTTATCGGTTTCGATTTCCAATGTGACTCGACTGCCAAACGCCATCTCGCGGCTATGACCCATGAGCCCAAAGCCGGTGATGTCGGTGATTGCATGGACGCCGGAACAGGCGATGGCAATGGTGGAGGCGGTGCTGTTGAGTGTTGTCATGGAGCGAATGGCGCGTTCCACCCAGGCTGGTTCAGACTTTCCCTGCTTGAGGGCCGTCGTGATAACGCCCGTGCCGATGGGCTTGGTGAGAATGAGAATGTCCCCTGGCATAGCTCCGGCGTTCGTATAAACGCGTTCCGGATCGATGAGACCTGTGACCGCATAGCCGAATTTCATTTCGGCATCGCGAACGGAGTGCCCGCCCACCACAATGCATTTTGTTTCCGTCATCTTCGCGAGGCCGCCACGCATGATCTGCTCAAGGATTTCAAGGGCGGCGTCCTGCGGGAAACACACGATCGCGAGAGCAGTCAGCGGACGGCCTCCCATCGCGTAGACATCACTGAGAGCATTGGTGGCCGCAATCTGGCCGAAGGTAAATGGGTCATCCACCAGTGGAGTAAAGAAGTCGACGGTTTGCACCAGCGCCATTCCCGGACCAATACGGTAGATGCCAGCATCGTCGGAAGTATCAAATCCAACCAATAGATTTGGATCGGCCTGCGTCGGAAGCCCGGAAAGCGCCTGGCGGAGAGATCCGGCCGGGAGCTTGCTCGCGCAACCGCCCGCCTTTACCTGCTGAGTCAAGCGAACCGATTGTGTCTGATCCAAAGCCATGTCCTTCCATTCTTATCATCCATCCGTGTCTTGCAACCAGGGCGAGGTAGCATGTGAGAGAGTCAGAGAAACGGAAGTGCTTAGGCTCCGGTGATCCTCCCGGTCTTCAAAACCGGCGGTCGTCCTTAACGGGCGACGGTGTGTTCGACTCGCACGCACTTCCGCCAGCTTGCGCGGCTTGAATCAGAGCGCAAGTGCGAGCCGTGCCTAAAACAAGTTGCCCGAAACCTGCTCCGACACGGTCGAGATTCGCGTTCTTAGGTCCTGAGGACTGAGGATCAAGTTCCCTTTGCCTGTTGTACTGAACGAGATGGTAAAAAACTGATCGCGCACACGGCCGACAACACGTTCTGCCATGGCGTCTTTGCCATGTTCTGTCGTACAGACATAAGCCTCATTTCCGATCGCCGGAAGAACCTCGCGCGGCTGCTTACAGCCTTGGGTCATGCTCATCACTCGGGAGTGTGCATCTTGTACCGTTTCAACAGTGATATCAACCGTGCGAGTCCCACCGGCTTCTTTGAACACGAAGCTGCAGGTTGCTGGCTGGCCCGTCGGTCCCTGATTGAACGATCCAATTGCTTGGCCGTCGAGCAATCCGGAAACTGTAGCCTCATTGATCCAGGGGCAGTTATTGGCGGCGTGTGCTGATCCCGGAAGCGCAAAGATGCAGAGCACAACCGCGAGCTTTCCGACAACCCGCCAAAGTCGATCGTTCGCAATGAGCTTACCTGCCATTCGCCGGTGCTCCTCCCTCGGTTTGCAGATCGGAATGCATATGCCAGGGGATGCTTTCATTCGATATCTCCGGATGCAAACGCAGGAAATTGAGGGAGTAGGTCGGCGCGCCCGGATCGACTTTCTTCTCGACAAACGCAGCCTGTTCTATAGCTGCTTGCTCGGGCTTGCCCATGCGTCGATAGAGGATGGAGAGGTTGTAGTGTGCGGCCAGATCATCAGGATCGATCTGTTGCAACGCCTGAAACTGCTCCAGCGCAGCCGCGTTATTGTGCTGCTGATAATAGGTGATGCCAAGTTCGCGGCGGGCATCTCGCGATTGCGGGAACATCTCGACTACCTTGCGGAAGTCAGCGATTTCCTGTTCGGTATTGCCGGCGCGCCGTTGCAGCAGGCCATCGTAGTAAAGTGCGCGCGCGCTGTTGGGGTCAAGAGAGAGTGCTCGGCGAATGGCTGTGCGAGCTGAATCGTACTTCTCCCAGGAGATTTCGGTAAGACCGACGTTGGTGTAGCCCTCGACATAAAGAGGCCGCAGTTTTATCACCTCAGTGAAGGCCTGGACAGCCTCAGCGTACTGGAGTTGATCGAGCAAGGAGATGCCGAGATTATTCCAGCGCATCCAGTCGGGATTGTCCGCAGGGTCTGGCGACTCCGGCACATTCTCGCCGATCTTCAATACGCGGCTCCGCGAGGCCAACTCCACTATTGGATAAGCGGGGTGATCCTTCCCGAAGATATTGTTGAGATAACTTTGGCGGAGGTGGCGGTAATTGACTTTTGCGCTGACTGTGACCGCACCTGCAATGTCCGCCGGCAGGCGGAATTGATAGCGGACCAGCACCGAACGTCCGGCCGGCACAGTGTTGTCGTAAGCCACGGAGTGAATCGTCCACACTTTGTGGTTGTCAACAAACTCTCCCTCGTTGGTGACGGGCCTGTTGGTAAAGCTGTGAGCACGCGGCTCCAACATGCCATCGGGTTTGAGGAAGCCGCTATGATAAATCTCCTTGCCACCGTTATCGGTAACCGTAAACTCGACCCACGCTTCATACAGATCGCGTACCTCTGGAATTAACGAGTGACCAATATTCTTGTTCTGGATCACAACCAGGGCTTCAACAACGTCGTTGGGCGCCAGACTATAGGACGCTCTGCCAAGCGGTGCGATCAGATCGTCGCTGCCGGCCTTTTTCAACCCAAAGATATCGACGTTCAAGTAATTGCCCGAGCGCAAGAACTCAATCGTCTTGTTCAGTTGCTGATCGAATCCGTAATAGAAAGGCACAGCCGTGTTTCCGGCCAGCCACCGGTGCGACACGAATGTACCGTTTTTGGCACCGTACTCCGGAAGTGTGGTGGGGTTGCGCTTCATGTGACAGCCCTGGCAGGTGGTAAAGTCCGCGGTATAAAAGCTGAGCGGATTGCGCTGCGAGAACTTTGATTGCTGCCACTCATCGTATGCCGTGAAAGCGCGAACGAATTTATAGTCGTTCAACGGACTTGGCAGATTTGCCTTGTGGCAAGCGGCGCAGAACTCCGGCGTATGAAGGAAATCGTGCATGACCGCCTTCGAATGTCTCTCGGGGTGGCGGAGAATCATGGCAAAGGGGACCTCGCCGGGAATTCGCTCCCCCTTCTCATCCACGATCACGGCGGGCACGCCCATCTTGATGCTGGCGTTTCCGTTGGTCGAGTCCAAACCTACAACAGAGTGGCAAGTCGTGCAGGTCAGCCCATCGGCGTCGAACCTTGCCCGATCGACCTTCGAGTCTTCGGTCAGCGCCGCGCCCAGCACTCCGATGGGATTGTGGCAGCTGTCACAATGGCGAGCGAAAGCAATGCCGCGCGTCTTGTCGCGGATGAGGAGGTTGACGCTGGTGCGGTAAAACGGTGTACGAAATGCGTTTGAGTGCAGAGCCTGACGCCATTGGCTGTATGCCTCCTGATGGCATGTCCCGCAGTACTCTGCAGTGGGATAGGCCCCCGGTTGAAGGAAGCCTTCACCCTGTACCTGAACATTACCCGGGGTGAATGGATTCTTCGGACCGTAGTGAAAGTTGTAACTCGAGGTCACTTGGGCGTTGTATGCTTTGCGGTCCGCTTCCGTCCGCTGCTCTGCTTTTGCCTTCCATTTCGCCAATGCCTCGCGCTCCGCCGGCGTATCCTCAGCGGGCGAGACCCCTTTGGGTAGAGGGGTGTAGGCAGGCGGAGGAGTCAGGCTCTGTGCACTCTGCGGCGAGGTGCTCTGTTGTGCCCCAGTTTGCTGCGCGCGCACGGGAGCCATCCAATAGCCCAACAACAATACTCCCGAAACGACGAGGAATCCGCTCGCAACTATCTTCATAGAAACTCCTGCCAGATCGGCTCGAATACGGGTCAATAAAATCCAGCTCGCTTTGAATAGTCTTCGTTTACTTTGCAGCGTGTGTGCCCGCGTTGTTCTCAGCAATGCGTTTGGCGGCGACTGCATCATAGACGCTGGGAACCAGGCCTTTGCCTTCTTCAATGGCAAAGTACCGGTCCACACTTGGCAAGGTGACGGTTTCCTGCTTTCCGTCGGGCCAGCGTATCTCCACCTTGTCGACTGTCGTTGTCTCGCCGAGACCGTAGTGCAAGCGCATGTCACTCGATGATTCGAAGCTGCCGCCACTCATCACATCGCCGCGCTGACGCTGACCGCCAGCCGTCAGATAAACCGTCGATCCAACCGCGTCACGAGGACTGTTCGCACTTCCGATCAAGAGCAATCCCACCCAGTGGCTGTGATCGTCGTTCACATTCTTCAGAAGAACCGGCGTGCGATCAAGACAGTTAATGACCACGTCAATCTTGCCGTCGTTAAAGAGGTCGCCGAACGCTGCACCGCGAGCCGGAATTACATCGGCCAGCCCTGTGCCCTCCACCGCCGGCATTACTTGGAATTTCTTGCCGTGCTCCAGGTTATGGAAGAGGAGTGGGCGCTCAGCGAACGATGTTCCCCAGTTGTGCGTGTCGGCCTGCGGATAGACATGGCCGCTAACAAACATCAGGTCTTTCCAGCCATCATTATCATAGTCGAAAAACTGTGTACCCCAACTGAGGAAGGGATAAGTGGGCTCGGCGATACCCATCTGTGGGGTGATGTCCACAAAGTTGCCTTCGCCCTCATTCCGATACAGAGTCTTGTAGTCGTCCGAAAATGTGGTGGTGTAAAGGTCGAGATTGCCGTTGTTCGCGTAGTCGCCCACCGCAATCCCCATCGAGGCAGTCTCGCGTGCGTCCTGGTTGAGTGCGAAACCGGAGTAGAAACTCGCGTCCTGGAACGTACCATCCCCCTTGTTCAGGTAAAGATAGTTGGGCGAAGAGTCATCCGTTACCAACAGGTCGACCTTGCCGTCGTTATTGATGTCGACAAACGTCGAGGAGAAACCGTAGTAATGTCGCTTGTCGCTTACGCCTGTTTTCTCGCTTACGTCGGTAAAGGTGCCATCACCGTTGTTGTGGAACAAATGATCCGGTTCGCCAGCCAGCCCGCGAGGGCCGCACATCGTTTGTGCACCGCGAAACGAGCAGTTCGCAAAACCCATGGCCTTGCTTCCCGAAATAGGCAAATTATTCATGTCCCAGTGAATATATCCCGGAACGAAAATGTCGAGCCGCCCATCGCCATCGTAGTCGCCAAAGCTTGGCCCCGTGGACCAGTTGCCGAGCGTCACCCCCGCCGCTTCAGCCACATCTGTAAATGTGCCGTCGTGGTTGTTGTGATACAAACGGTTCTTGCCGAAATTGGCGACGTAAAGATCCGGCCAGCCATCGTTATCGTAGTCGCCCACGGCCACGCCAAATCCCCATCGGCCATTGGTCACGCCCGCCTTTTCGGTAACGTCTGTGAATGTGCCGTCATGATTGTTATGGAAGAGTGCAGCATGCGGCGCCTCTGCCTTCCCATCCAGTGCGTCGTATGTTGAGCCATTGACGAGATAGATATCGAGCCAGCCATCATTGTCGTAATCCAGCAGCGCTACCCCCGACCCGATTGTCTCGAGAATGAACGGCTTCTGCGGCGTACCCATCTTGTGCTGCCACCCCGACAGGCCGGCCTTCTTTGAGATGTCCTGAAAGATCACGGGTCCTGTCTTGACGAAACCTCCAGCGGTGATCGGCCGCTTTTCCGAATCCAGGACTGGCGCAAAGATGCCTCCAGTTGATGATCCGCTCTGCGCTCGCGGCGCGGAGGAAGCGGAACTGCCGCCATAAAGCGGTGGTTGCGTAGGGGACTGCGCCGCCATGGTGACGCTTGCACAAAAGAAAACAGTTACAAGAAAGACCGTGCCCGAAAATGGGCAGTCGGATACCCGGGACCCATGGAAATGTATCAAACAGTGACCTCGCGTGAAGGGGAAGACGTACGGTTCCCGATTTTCGTGCTGTCGAGTGGCTACTGTCTTCCTCCTATTGGTTGACCTCCCAAGTTTAGTGGAAGGTTAACCGCGCCGGATGCTGCATCGCCGATTTGCATAAACGAGATACGATAAGGATCATTGCGATTCTGTATGCGCCTCATTCTTCCCCTTGGGTTATTGTTCCTTAGCGCGTCGTTTGTTTGCGCGGCACGAACACAGGAGCCATCTGCCAGCTTGCGGCAGGCGGATGCGGATTATCGGGAAGGCGTGGAGGCGCTCAACCGCAACGATCTGGAAACAGCCCGGACGAAGTTTGAGGAGGTAACAAAGCTTTCTCCTATGGCTGCGCAAGGACACAGTGCGCTTGGCGCTGTTCTCGTACGGCAGGGCCAGTGGCCGGCCGGCATCCGGGAGCTTGAGAAGGCACTGGCGATAACGCCCAACGATAGCGCGGCGCAACTGAACCTTGCCATGGTGTATGCACAGACCGGAGCGCATGCGAAGGCAATTCCAATTTTTGCCAGGCTTGAGGCCGCCTCTCGCGCCCAACACCGGTCAATGAGCGCAACTGTGTTGGAAGTCTACGCGCGATCATTGCAGGCCACCGGTCAGACGAACTCCGCGCTTGTTCAGATGAAGCAGGCAGTGGCGCAGGAAAGCCGGAATGCCCAATTGCATGACGAGCTTGGATCGCTGTACGCAATCCAGAAAAATTGGCCCGCCGCCGAGCAACAGTTCCAAGAAGCTGTGAGTTTGAAGGAGGACAGCGCGCCTGCGCACCTTCATCTTGGATTAGTGCTGAATGCGGAGCAGAAGCCGGGTGCGGAAGAAGAGTGGACGAAGGCTCATGCCCTTGCGCCTGATGACCCTGCCATTGCAATTGAAGCGGGAACGGCGATGGCCAACGCCGGTGATGATGCGAAGGCTCTTCCAATACTGGAACGTGCAGTCAATCTCGATCGGAATTCAGTTGTTGCTCGTTATCAGCTGGCACTTGTGTTGCAGCGTTTGGACAGAGTGAAAGATGCGATCGAATTGCTCAGGCAGGTGATTGAGGCAGAGCCCAAAAACAGCGGTGCATTGACCAATCTGGGGATGGCTCTTGCCCAGGAGCATGATGCGACAGAAGGCATTCCTTTTCTGAAGCGGGCGACCGCTTTGAATCCAAAGGACGCTACGGCTCACCAGGATTTAGCCGCCGCGTACATCCAGGTCAATCAGATTGACGATGCTGTCGGAGAGTTGAAAACGGCAATCAAGCTTGCGCCGGATTCACCGCAACTGCATTACGATCTGGGGACGGCCTACAAACTGCAGGATGACGCAGCAGATGCGATCCCAGAATTGGAAACTGCCGAGAAATTGAACCCCTCGGGATACGAACCGGCCTATGTACTGGGGTTGCTCTACATGCAGGCAGCGCGCTATGCCGAAGCGGCACAACAACTGGAGACTTCGCTCAAGTTGCATCCACAGAATGGCGAAGGCTGGGCGACTCTCGGGAGCGTCTACAACAAGCTTGACCGCCTGCAGGAAGCTACAACGGCCCTCCGAGAGGCGATCAAGCAGATGCCCGGCCAGGCGGATTCCCACCTGATTCTGGCGTCAGTGCTTGTAAAGCAAAAGGACACGACGGGCGCAGCACAGGAGCGCAAGATCGCGGCAGATTTGATGCGACAGCACATGGACTTGCAGCGCGCGGAAGTTGCGACAAACTCGGGGAAATCGCTTCTTCAAAGCGGGAAGGTGGACGATGCGATTACTCAATTTCGCGAGGC
Organism: uncultured Acidobacteriaceae bacterium; assembly: GCA_963738035.1. Lineage (GTDB taxonomy): Bacteria > Acidobacteriota > Terriglobia > Terriglobales > Acidobacteriaceae > Telmatobacter. Next base: position 473,188 of record CAVTVB010000008.1, on the reverse strand, counting down.
CCTCACCTTCGATCCCAAATTTGTTGAAGCGCACTCGAAGCTGGCCGAAGCTTTGGAGAAACAGGGAAAGACCGCCGAAGCCGCAGCCGAGCGAGCACTGGCAGACACATTGAGCAAACGGTCTCCCTAAGGCAAGCACTCCATCAAAGGTTCGATGGACGCCAGTTGTATGCCTGACTATACTTTCCGTGGCACTCACGGCGTTCTTCCCTGTTCACATCGCCGGCGCCCGCACGTTTGCGCTGATCCTTGACTGAACCAATGTCCCGGTTAGGACTCGCCGCGAATTCCATAAAAGGAAAAAAATGGGCCGTCGATATCTGAATCGCCGTGCGTTTCTTCGTTCTCTTAGCCGTACCGCGCTGGTTTTGCCGTTCGCAGATGTGGTTGCACTTGCGTCCAGCTGGCAAGAGCCGCAGCCCTCACAAGCACCAAAGATCGGTCCGCAGGAACGAAGTTATGATGCAAAGCCGGCGCCTCCGCCTGCCGGACCCAAATCCCCGATCGAAGGTACACCCCTTGGCGTCAGCTTTGTCGAAGTCGCTACGCAAGCGGGCCTTATCGGAAAGACGATCTACGGCGGGGAGTTGCACAACAAGTATCTTCTGGAGACGACAGGGTGCGGACTTGCGTTTTATGACTACGACAACGACGGCTGGCCTGATCTCTTTCTCGTAAATGGATGGAGATTAGAAGGATTTCCTGCAGGCCAGGAGCCACATTGCCGGCTCTTCAAGAACAATCGCGATGGCACTTTCACCGACGTTTCGATTGGGTCCGGCCTCGAGCACAAAACCGGCTGGGGCCAGGCCTGCTGCGTGGGGGACTATAACAACGATGGTTTCGACGATCTATTCGTCACCTACTATGGGCAGAATGTGCTCTATCGCAACAATGGAAACGGGACCTTCACCGATGTAACTCGCGAGGCCGGACTTATTCAGCCCGGACCCAGGATTCGATGGAACTCCGGATGCACTTTCCTGGACTACGACAAGGACGGCCATCTCGATATCTTCGTGGCGAACTATGTCGACTTCGATCTGAAGACAGCGCCATTGCCGCAAGACGGCCCCTGCACCTACAAGGGCATCCTCGTAGCTTGCGGACCTCCCGGGTTGCCTGGAGGGAAGAACATTCTGTACCACAACAAGGGCGACGGCACATTCGAAGATGTGAGCGAGAAGAGCGGGATGTGGACGGCTGTCGGAACCTACGGACTGAGTGTTGCTGCATCAGACCTTGATAACGATGGATGGCCCGACATCTACGTCGCGAACGATTCGGCTCCGGCCACTCTCTACTTGAACCAAAAAAATGGGACATTTCGCGACATCGCCATCGAAGCCGGCGCGGCCCTGTCGGCCGAGGCAAAGCCGCAGGCCGGTATGGGTGTATCGATCGGTGACTACAATCGCGATGGAAAGTTCGACGTCGTAAAGACAAATTTTGCCGGCGACACTGACTCGCTCTATACAAACCTGGGCGATGCTAACTTCGAAGATCGCACTTATCCGGGCGGCCTTGGCATCAACACGCGATTGCTTGGCTGGGGGGTGGGTTTCTTCGATTTGGACAATGACGGCTGGCTCGACGTTCTTATGTCCAACGGACACGTCTATCCCGAAGTCGATAATTCCAACGCGGATTTGAAATACGCTGAGCACAAATACCTCTACCGCAACCTCCGCAATGGCAGATTCGAAGAGGTTACTGACAAGGGCGGACCAGGCATCCTCGAAAATGCGCCGGCGCGAGGCTGCGCATTCGGTGATTATGACAACGACGGCGACATCGATATCGTGGTGAATTGCATCAATGCACCACCTCAACTTCTGCGCTGCGACTCCACACTCAAGCGAAATTGGATCAAGATCAAGCTCGTCGGAACCAAGTCCAACCGGTCCGGCATTGGCAGCCGCGTGATCGTCACCGCCAAGACCTCGCACCCCGCTGACAATCCTCTTGTGCAGATTGAAGAATTACGCAGCGGCGGAAGCTATTTCTCGCAGAACGATCTTCGGCTTCACTTTGGATTGGAAGAAGCGAAAAAGGTCGATTCGGTGGAAGTGCGCTGGTTAAGCGGACAGGTCGATCAGTTTCACAATCTCGATTCAAATAAGCTCTACGTGCTCGAAGAAGGCGGCAAGATACTGAAGTCGGAACAACTCATTCCAGCCAAGTCAAAGGTATGAGTATGTCCTGAGGCGCATCGCACTGCTGTTCTCGCGTCACTCACATGCGCCTGCCTGCGCGGGCGCCCTTTGCCAGCGTCACAGGGCTTGCCAGAAGAAGGCAAGACGCAACGCCTAATTCAGCAGGGGCCCCACAATAGTATGCAAGGCTCAATCCTTCGGTGGATGCCAGGTCAGGCCATTTCTCTTGATCATGCATCTACGGGTCAAGGCTCGTATGAGATCCCGTTGGTTTTTTGAAGGATTACGATTGCCGCTCTCCCTCGTGACGTCTCCACCTGAAGTCGCGCCGAAAGACAAATCGCGATCGGCGCTACGCGCCCTTCGGTTCAATTTAATGCTGGCCCTGTTCGTCTGGATTGTGTGGCTGTTCTTTGGCGGTAGAATCGCGATCCATCACCTGCTGATCGATTGGAAGATCGCGCTGACCATGGTGTTCGGCTCACTGGTCGGAGGCGGGACAAGCGAAGGCGGCGGGGCAATAGCGTTCCCCATTTTCACAAAGCTGCTTCACATTGCGCCGTACGACGCGCGGAATTTCTCGCTGGCAATTCAGAGCGTGGGGATGGGGGCGGCATCGCTGAGCATTCTCTACCTGCGCGTTCCGATCGAGCGGCGTGCGCTGCTCTACGCCGGCATTCCAGGCATTGCAGGTGTGATCTTTGGGGCGATATGGATTGCTCCATTGATTCCGCCGGTGATTGTCCGGACCTCCTTTACGGTCCTCGTCACTAGTCTTGGCATTTCGCTGTTACTTGTGAATCGCGAAGGCGCAGTAGGCCGAAACTCGACACTGCCGTGGTTCGGCGGTCAGGAGCGCATCATTCTGATTGCTGCTGGCTTTCTAGGTGGGATTGTCAGTGCGCTGGTGGGAACCGGGGAAAACTCGGTCGCATTCATGGTCATGGTGCTGCTTTTTCGGATTTGTGAAAAGATCGTGACGCCCACGACCGTGATTCTGATGACGATGGTGACGATCCCCGGATTCCTCGTCCATCTCTTTTGGTTGAAGGATTTCTCTCCGGTGGTTATGGGTTATTGGCTGGCAGCGGTGCCGGTTGTTGCTGTCGGCGCTCCGCTCGGGGCCCTCATCTGCTCCTATATGACTCGTGGAGCGATTGTGAGTGTTCTCCTTGCCCTCATCGCCCTGGAGTTTGTCAGCACGATTGTGCTGGTGCCGATCTCTCGTGCCGTGTTTCTCGCCTCCGTCGGTACTCTCCTGGTTTGCGGGTTCCTGGATTGGTTTATGAGCCGGGTCCAGGAGTACGTACCGTCCGTACTGGAGTCTGGGGTGGAGGAATAGGCAGTACGGTTGCCCGAAGGATGCTTTGGTCCGTAGATCTCCAGATCTCCACCCTTTGATCGATGCTCCTTCTTCCGACTTTGGTTAGAGTTGCCGATACCCTTGTTCGGGCCATGCGCCTCGGCGCAGATTACTCGGCTGTCTGCAGTTCATCTCATTCTGACGGGTCGCTATGCCAGAGTCGCTGCAGGAGAAACCTTTCGTAATCGAAACCGACGCGGTCGTTATCGGAGCGGGTCTTTCCGGCGTTGCGGCCGCCATCCATCTGGCTCGGAGCGGGTTTCGCGTCATCTGCATCGAGCAGCGAAAGGAAATCTCCAACATCGTCGGCGAATCGCTTGACTGGTCTGCTCCCGAGCTGTTCGCGAACCTCGGTTTGCCCATGGAGGAGTTGATCTCGACGGAGGCCGCGACTTGGAAGCGTCACATCACGGTGACGCGAATTGACAGCGACAAGAGAGAGTTCCTGCCGGGAGCATGGCTGGCGGCGTCACCCTGGAACGTGGAAGTGCGCACGCTGCATCTGGATCGGGATCGGACGGATGCGCGTCTGCGCGAAATCGCCCGTCAGCTTGGCGTTACCACGCTCCATGAGCGGGTGGCAGACTTCGCCATCCTGGACGAGCAAGACCCCAAAAATCGCCGTATCCTGGGACTCCGCACGGCACAAGGGACGTTCGTTCGCGCTTCGTGGTTCATTGACGCATCCGGCAGCGATGCGAGCTTGCTGGGGAAGCGCTTCGGCCTTAAGTCGGTTGCGTATGGCCCACGCAAGGTTGCGATCTGGTCGCATCTGCCGACGGAAGAGTGGGTGGAAGGAACGACGCTCTACATGATCAATTCGCCGGGCGAGTACATGGAGTGGATCTGGGAGATTCCGATTCGGCCGGGCGTCAGCAGCATCGGTTATATCGCTCCCGGCTCAAGTGTGAAAACAAAGCGCGGCGCGGGACTCAGAACACAGGACATTTTGGTGCGCCAGTGCCGCACTTTCCCGCGCCTGCGGGAAATCGTTGATCGGGCTGGGGTAGACGAAGCCGCAACGACATCATTTCTTTGTCGCACTTACGAAGGGGTATGCGGAACAAACTGGGTCATCATTGGCGAAGCTGCATCACAGTCGGATCCCATCACAGGAAACGGTGTAACCGCCGCTCTTCGACATGCCGATGAAGCGACTGCATTGATCCGCAAGTATCGTCAACGAGGAACCGTCCCGGCATTGGCGCGGGCTGTTTACAATCTGCGCGTCTCATCGGTCGGTTTCTATTTCAATAGTCTGATCGAAAAGCTTTTTTATCAGCCGGCGTTGCGCGATCGTCTTGGACTGTTCGGAATAGCGCGCATTTACACAGTGCCGGCGTGGCTGATGAACCTGATCTACACACGCACGCGCCCTCGCGGCTCACTGGTTCGAACACTGGCGATCTCTTCCGTCATGGCCATGATCCGCATGATCACGTGGGCAGCGTATCAAGTCGCATTGATTTTCTATCGGCCCTCGGCGGTCCGGGCGTATCGGGAACCCAGGGGCGGCGCGGAGAATATCTATGCGATGTAGCTGGCGAGGCAAAGGTGAGGCTGTCCTTCTCATCCACGGCATGCCCACAAACGGGCATCTCTGGGATGACGTGGTGCGCGATCTTTCGAGGCAATTCCGGTGCTTCGTAATCGATTTGCCCGGAATGGGTGGAACTCCGTTTTTGCCATACAGCCCGTCTTACTTTGAGAAGGTAGCTGCACAGATCGAGCAACTGCGTTTGCGCTATCGCATTCAGCGCTGGCATGTCGTCGGTCACGATGGCGGCTGTGCTATCGCTGTTCAGTATGCTCACCAATTTCCCAAGCGAGTCGGCTGCATAGCCCTGCTTTCGCCGGCCATCTTCCCTGATCTTGAGCCCTTCTTCCTGCTGGAACTTCTTCGCAAGCCCATTCTCGGCGAACTCGCCGCGCCCCTGGTGCACGCGCTTTTCTGGCAAATCGCCATGCGACGCGCCATACCGCATGCGCATAACACAACGCAGCGCGCCAGTTTTTACAAGAATTTCTCAGGCATTGCCGGCCCCTGGAAACTGATGCGCCTGGTGCGGTGGGGCAGGCCTGAGGTAGTTCTTAAGCACTTCCCGTCGATTCTTAATTCGTTGGATTGCCCAACGCTGGTGATTCACGGTACTCGCGATGTGCTACCGGAGTCGTTTGCGTACCGGGTGGTCGACCTGATTCCACAATCGCGAATGATTGCTCTCGATTCGGGCCACTTCATCCCGCTTGAACGGGCGGCCGAAGTTTCCAATAACCTCGTGGCATACTTCAGGTCACTTGGCGTTGAGATTTCGGCAGATCGCACCCCTCGGCATCGCGTGGCAAGAGTAGCCGAACAGGCGAGCAGCATTGGTCCTCAGGTCAGCCTGGTTCCTGCGGCACAATGATCGTGACAATGTTTTATCGACACTAGCAGCCTTCTCAGACGCGCCTTCCGCAGGCAGAACACCTGGGAAATCGGCAAATCCCATGAGCCTTCTCATCTTTCAGATGTCCGTCGTAGTGCTCATTAGTCTGGGTTGTGGCCGTCTCGCTCGCAAGCTCGGACAGACCCAGGTGATTGGCGAAATCTTCGGCGGAATCATCATCGGGCCGTCGGTCTTGGGGCGGATTGCCCCGAACCTCTTCGCACGTCTGTTCCCTCCGGAGTCACTCGGTTCGTTGGAATCGCTCAGTACCGTCGGGCTCATTCTGTTCCTGTTCCTGATTGGAAGCGAACTGGACTATGAGCATCTTCGGCGGCAGAAGGCGACCGCAACGCTCGCTAGCTTGACCAGTATCTTGCTTCCATTCGGACTAGCGCTTCTCTCGGCGCCGCTTCTCCATGCCAGATTTTCGCCGAATGGAGTTGGCAGGATCCCATTTGCGCTGCTTTTGGGCGTCTCGATGGGCATCACCGCATTCCCAGTGCTTGCGCGGATTCTGGAGGAGAGAAATCTGCAAACAACCTCCCTCGGCGCAACCGCACTGCTATGTGCCGCCGTTGATGACGTGACAGCCTGGATTCTTCTCGCGGTGGCGCTGACGTTCGTCTCATCGAGCGGCAGCGGCGCATCGCTCTCGGTGAGATTTATCTGGCTCGTCACTTACCTTGCCATCATGGTCTTCGTCGTAAGGCCACTCGGGCGCTGGCTGGCTGCGCGGCGATCAAGCGATCAGCTCTCTTACGAGTTGCTGGGCGTAATGATCGCTGTCGCCCTAGCATCGTCCGCAGTTACCGACGCAATTGGCGTGCATCCGCTCTTCGGCGCCTTTCTGGCAGGTTTATGCTTCCCGCGTGTTTCATCGTGGCAGAAGGTGCTCCGGAGCAGCCTGGAAGTCATCCTTTCGCTCATCCTGTTGCCGCTCTTCTTTGCGCTCACCGGGCTGCGAACTCGGCTGGATCTCCTCAACGATCCTGCCACCTGGCTGTGGACAGGATTCATACTGATTCTGGCCGTGGTCGGCAAAATAGGCGGCGCGATCATCGGTGCTCGCATGACTAGACAGGACTGGCGGTTCTCCCTGGCTCTTGGTGTACTTCTTAACACCCGTGGTCTTGTCGAACTCATCGTGCTCAACATTGCATACAACGCGCACGTCTTTTCGCCAACGCTTTTCACCATGTTGGTGGTAATGGCATTGGTGACCACCGCCGCTACAGTTCCGACCCTCGATCGCCTTAAGATCTCTTCGATTGCCAATGATGAGGATGTGCTGCCGGGCCGTTCATCAGCATCAATGCCGAGATAATGAAAGCGATCCAGTGGTTGGCGACCCGACAGGCAGTCGGAGTCGAATCGGGTTTAGCAATTCCCGTGTTGATTTCAGACGGCTCACCTTTGAATCTTCAATGCGAACTGAATGACCCGCGGGGCCTGTGCCTCCGTGATCTGCCCGAAGGCTGGCGAGTTCAAGTCGAAGACGGGCGGTATCAGGTTGACGTGGTTTGTCGCGTTGAAGGCCTCAGTCCGGAACTGGATTTTGGTCTTCTCACCGATCGCGAAGCTCTTGTCGAGCGAAGCATCCAGGCTGCCATAGCCAGGGCCATCTATGCTGTTTCGCCCCTCGTTGCCGAACTGCCCGGCGTCCGCAACCGGATCGAGCCGCTGCAATGCCGAAGGAGAGACCCATTGAGAAAGCTTATGAGGCGCTCCTTTGTTCGGGTTGCCGACGACATTTGGCCTGTCACCGAACATGCCGGAAACGCCGGGGTGGGGAGCCTGCAACGAGACATTTGCGGAGTCGTAGACCGTAAATGGAGTGCTGGAGTTCAGGGCTAAGAGAGCATTGAATTGCCAGCCATCCAGCATAATTCGTGACACACCTGTGAGCTTACGCGCATATGGAATGGCGTAGGTCACGCTTCCAGCAAAGCGATGGCGCGAGTCGAAGAGGGAGCGCCCGTGCTCTGCCTTCAGATCCTGGTTGTTCTGTGCGATGTCGAGCTCTCCGAGGACCATCCATGGAGCTGGACCGGACATGTGGAGGCTCGATGAGTAATCGAGATCCTTCGAGAAGGTATACGCCAAAGTATAGCTCAGGTCTGGCGTACCGCGCCGCGTGAGTGAAACTTGTGCTGAGTGAAAGGTTGAGTTCGCATTCCCTTCCACTAGCCCGGCGGTGCCCAACTGACAAGTGCCGGTAGTCAGCGTGCAGCCGGAGTAAATACGACGCCGGCCGGAGTTTGCCAGAGTAGCGCCGGGTTGGTAGATGGCAGGGTTTCCCTCAACCAAACGCGGCAGGCGGGTTCCCTTCGAGCCGATGTATCCAACGGAAAGGATCTGCTTTCCGAGGCTTTGATCGACGGTGAGATTCCAGTCCTGCGTGTAAGGCGGCAGCAGATTGCTGGCGATGGTGAAAGTGGACGCGGGCAGAGCAAACTGACCGGGCGTGAACGGGTTGGTTACGGCAGCGAGTGGGTTGGCGTAGTTGATCTTTCCTGTGAGGGTGCGAACCACCGTTTGCGGCAGCGCACTGCTGGCGCCGCGCATCGGCATGCCAACGCCGTTCAACAACTCGTCGTAGAAGATGCCGTAGGCTGAACGGATCACTGTGCGTCCGTTTCCGCGCGGATCCCACGCAAAGCCCACACGAGGAGCGACGTCGCCCTTGAAGATCGGAGCAATCGTGTCGGGTACGCTTGGATCTCCTGGGAACAATAGCCCAGTTGGAGCGCCGGGATACACCACAGACTTTTTCCCAGGAGCCCAGGCCATGAGTCGATTATGAATATCGCTGAAAGGCGTCGTGATTTCGTAGCGTAGGCCGTAGTTCAGCGTAAGCCTCGGGCCAAGACGGTACTCATCCTGGGCATACGCGCCCAGTTCCCAGCCACGCAGCTCACGCGTGAAGTCGCCGCCGGCCTGGGTGAATATATCCGGCTGACCAAGCAGGAAGTTAGCCAGTGAGTTGTTGGTGTAGCCCTGAACCGTGAAAGAAAAGGTTCCCGAAGCGAAGTTTGACTGGTAGCCGTTAATCTGCGTCCGGCGGAACTGTGCGCCGAAGCTGGTAACGTGTTTGCCCTGTGTGTGGGCGACGTTGGCGCTGAAGGCGTAGTCGTTCTGGGTGGTGTCGCGCGGGTTGATGATCGGATCGCCTATGTTGGAGTAGCCCTGCGTCATGATTAGCGGCGCGCCGGTGGCGGTTGGCCAGGTGGATGCATATCCGAAACCGAACGCCTCAGGTGAGAAGCCCGACAGCCGTTTATCAAGAAGGATGTAGTTCTGGAAATAGCTGACATTTGCAGTCAAGACCGTCTGCGGAGAAAACGTGTGTGTTTCAGTCAGTCCACCAAGGTTCGTGTTGGCGTAGTAGCCAACCGGAAAGCCCGGAACATCAGCACCTAGTTCAGAATACGGGCTGAGTAGTGCCGTCGTGGAGTAACTGTATCGCGCGCTCAACGCATCCGCGCTCCGCGGCAACCAGTCGGCTTTTATGCCGCCCTGGTCGCTGTTGTATTGGCTCGCGTTGGTCGTTTGGGCCAGATGGGGATTCTGGGGCGTATTGGGGGTAGGGAAGAATTGAAGGTAGTTGGCTGTGATGGGGTTGATCTGGCCGGAAAGATCGTTGCCGAACGGCTTGAGTGTGGCATTCAGAAGGATGGGAGCATCGGCTGAGAAGTCCCCGCGGCGTTCCGCCAGGGTCGGCACGACCACGCCGTGCGTGATGTCCTGGATGTTGCGGAGACCTTCGTAATACGCGAAAAAGTAGGCATGGTTGTGCACCATGGGGCCGCCAGCCGTGCCGCCGAACTGGTTCTGCTGGAGGGTTTCTTTTTTCGGAGCAAAGTAGTTGTTGGCATCCAGCACGGTGTTACGGAGGAACTCGTACAGCGTTCCGTGGAAATCGTTCGTTCCTGAACGTGTGACGATGGTGGTGATGCCGCCGTTGGTCCCACCGAACTCAGCCGGTGCCGTCGTGGTGAGGATGCGAAACTCGGCAATCGAATCAGCTGGCGGACGATATGCGTACCCACCATCCAGCCGGTTGATGTTGCGCATGCCATCCACGAGGAAGTTGTTGGACTCTGGGCGCTGGCCGTTGACTTCATAGTTCTGGCCCGCCCGCCGGAAATTGCCCATCACCATCAGGCCCGCCGAGGTCGGACGCACGCCAGGCTGAAGAATGCCGAGCTGGGCGAAGCTACGGCCGTTGAGCGGCAGATTCGCAATCTCACGTTCGCTCACCACGGCGCCTTGCGCGATTTCATTGGTTTGTAGTCCTGCCGCTTCTGCGCTTACCTCGATTGTCTGCTGAGTACTCGCGGGAACGAGCTGCGCTTCAATCTGTGACTGGTTTCCAACATCGAGGTGTATTCGCGAGTTGACCCAAGTTGCGAAGCCCTCAAACCGGACTTCAACGCGGTAGTCACCGACAAACAGCTCCTGAAACGAGAATTCGCCGTGGCTGTCGGTTCGCTGGGTGCGTTTCTGGGCCGTGCCGACTGATGAGATAACGACCTCAGCGCCGGGCACAACAGCCTTGGTCGCATCCGTCACGACACCCCTGAGAGAGGCGGTTGCACTTTGGCCTAAGGCTGCTTGGGACAGCACCGCGAGAGTCAACGCGATACATAAGAACAGAACAATGCGTTTCATTGTGTGGCCTCAGAAAATGGAAACCGATCATGACAGAGCAGCGAGAATCTCGCGCTACGATTCGCGTTCCCGATCGGTGTTGATGGACAACAATGAGGCGTTGCTCGCCGACGAGTCGATCTCGGAGTGGAGGGTCTGATGGGTGACGTTCGGGCGGAAGGCAATGAGCTGTGATGCAATGCCGGATTGGATCATTTGCAAATCCTGGCCAAAAATAAATATGACAAAGAAAACTGCGACTCCCGAATCTCCGCATTTATTCCTGCTTCCGCCTCTGACCGACAGAGCGCCTCACGCACACGTCCGCGATGCGCTCCGAATGTGGAGTCACCTGACGCAGCGCAAACAACACGCCAGACATATCTGTCGGGGAATGAACAAAGAATACGCCGCGTCCAAGTACGCCGCATCGGCTGATGGATGCGCTTCGAAGTCAATCCTAAGTAGCAGAACCGAAGTGATTTGAATCACAACGCGGTCAGCATTGGAAGGCCACCGCCGGCGTTATTCTCGACGAGGTTCGCCGTTGTAAAGAACTAACCGGGACTTCACGCTGGTTCCCTGACCACTTTATCGCGCCCAAGGAAACGGAAATGGCCTTACGTCCGCGACCTTATCTTCAGCTCGCGAACTTCGCGCATTCGAAGACTTGCTCGCCCGGAAGTTGTAAAAAGGGATCTATAGGAGCCACTGCATAAAGCTCGACCCAACATTGCTGAAGTCAAACGCATGCAGACCCCAATGGCTAGCCAGTTCCTTGCAGGCCAGGATTCCCCGCACACTATTTCCCTGCGCATCCAGCTTCGGTGAATACACTGCAATCCCCATCTGTCGGTTCACCACCCCGAAGATGCCGCCCGACACGCCGCTCTTTGCCGGTAATCCCACCTCAAACGCCCAGTTGCCCGCATAGTCATAGAGTCCACAGCTGAACATTACCGCCATTACATACTTCAGGTTCTGGAAATCGAACACGGCATCGCCCGTCAGCGGATGCCTGCCGATGTTGGCCATCGTCGCCGCCATCATCGCGAGATCCTTGCAGTTCACCAGCATCGAACACTGCGCGAAATACTGGTGCAGGGACTCCTTCACCCGGTCATCAATGATGCCGGCATTCAGCAGCATGTAGGCGATGGCTCGATTACGGTTGCCCGTTTCCGTTTCCGACGACAGCACAGAGTCATCGATGCGCAACTTGCGCCCCGCCGCCCTCCCCATCTGCGCGACGAACGCGTCGATACCCGCCTGCACCGGCTCTTGCTTGATCAGCGAAGCCACCGCAATCGCCCCTGCGTTCACCATCGGATTGAACGGCCGACCCGTCTTCTGATCGAATTCAATCGAATTGAAGGCCTCGCCGCTTGGCTCAACACCCACATGCTTTAGCGTCTTCTCTGGCCCGTGCTGCTCTAACGCCATCTGGAAGGCGAATGGCTTGCACATCGACTGAATCGTGAATTCCTGGTCGCAGTCACCGGCCGAAAAGACATGCCCCTCCACCGTTGTCAGGCAAATTCCAAAGCTCTTCGGATTCGCCTTTCCCAGTTCCGGGATATACGTCGCCACCGAACCGTCATCGACATCCTTATATTTTTCGTAGATGCGGTCCAGTATCTTCTGAATCTGCGATCCGAGCCACGGCGTCATCTCGCCTTGTGTGGTGTTGTTCTGTGTACACTCGCTGCCTTGAGTGATCTCCATATCTGCGGACTCCGAAGGTTGAAATAGTGATACGAGGCACCTGCCGGAAGGAAGGAACTGCCCTGGTTGGTCGATTGAGAGCTCGATTGTCGCAATTGGGGCATCAGGATCCCATAATTCTTTAGAAATTCCGCTTCCTGACCCTTGAACCGATTCGTTGCCTCATTTGAGGCGGACCGGGCGTAATGTCCGAGAAGGCGGTAATCCGACCGCGGCCCAATTCACCTTCGAATTGCTAACCCAAAAAGCAAAAACGTCATATCATCCTTATGCTGTCTGGGTTCCAATGCATTTGGAAATGAATCACTCTTTCTTGCTTTTCGCGATGCGTGTCATCGAGGTTATGTTTTTCACCGGCCTGGTGGGTTGCGCAACGGTTATCGTTGTCAGTTGGATTTCCATCTTCGGGGATGGTTTCTCTGATCCTCGCAACAAGGAGACGGACTCTCTCTGGGTGTCTCAGCATGACAGTCCGAGGTCGGCAGAGCTGAGTAGAGAATCAGCCTCACTTGTTTGATTGAGAAGTCCTTTCGGGCAAGAGTCCACCACTCATCGAGCGTCGACGGGGCCGTTTTCAGGATGCCGTGAAAAAGGGGTGCACTCTGCCCCATGGCAGATTCAGCCCTGGGGCACGGGAAAATGTCTTTGCCGGGTGCGCCGAGCAGGAATTTCGTTAAGCGTTCTGCCTCGATCCGGAAGTGCTTGGCTGTGATCGTTTAGCCACAGCATCCCTGTGCCTCATCTCCGGCACAGCTGCAAAGAACTTCATTCTCCAAGATGAACCGGAATCCCATCAGCTTAGCCCGCATTGCAATCGAGCCCACGTTGCGAAAGGATGAGCCATGTCTTTGGACCTGCCCCGAGATGATCACTTCACGACCAAAGGCAGCTGATTCGCGATAGATTCGTAAATGAGCTGTCTCCAGTTCTGGCATCATCGCAAACAGCAGGCCTCGCACATCGATCGCGTCTTTCAGAGCCTGGAGTGATGCATGACGTTGTCCGAGCTCCGGACGCAGGTCTCTATCCCAGATATCTGCAGGACGGGCAAGCCAATCGCACTCAGCTACTCGATCCTGCAGATGGAATCGAAGCAAATGCAGCGGTGCCCGAGTGAGGTCGCCGTGACGCAGCTGTACGCGCATGCTGCGGAGAAAAAGGCCGGCATTGCAGATTTGCTTTGCCAGCCGTGAGGTCTGCTTCGACCACCAGTTTTCTCTATCAGGGTCGAAAGGGGAAACGATAGAAACCGATGACATGAATAGCATCTCCCTCTTGGGACCCGAGAACGGGTCCGGCGTTACAGTGCGCCGACTCCCCGTTCTCCACTGCGGATGCGAATCGCGCCTTCCACCTTGTAGAGGAAGATTTTGCCGTCCCCAATCCTGCCGGTGTAAGCGGATTTCATGATGGCATCGACCGCTTTTTCGAGAATGTCTTCGTCAACGATCATCTCCAATTTGATCTTGGGGAGAAGATCGACGGAGTATTCCCGTCCTCTGAAGACTTCGGTATGGCCCTTTTGCCGGCCATGGCCTCGGACTTCAGATACTGTCATGCCATCTATCCCGAGTTCGATGAGCGCCGTCTTCACATTCTCGAACTTGCCTGGTTGAACGATCGCTTCAATTTTCGTCATGGTCTCCTCTTGTCGAGTATTGATTGTTCAATCACCCATTGTGGAGCGTAGAGAGCTCATCGAAGCCGATTCGTTCACAGCGCCACGAACCGTCAGATCCTTGGGCATCCCACTTGGAGCGGCAAGAGACGAGATGACATACTCCGGATAAGCAGAAATGCCGTGCTCGTGAAGATCGAGACCGAACAACTCTCCCTCTTCCGAAACGCGCAGCGTGCCGGTGAGGTTGACCACGTACATCAGCGCCAATGCAACGCCGAATGTCGACACAGTGGTGATGGCGCTGCCGATAAACTGTGCTTTGAGCAGTGTGAAGCCGCCACCATATAAGAGCCCGGTGAGCGGTGCGGAGTTATCGGGTGCCAGGGGCCCCGTAGCGCCGAATTGGCCGCTGGCAAAAAGGCCGAGAGACAGCGTTCCCCAGATTCCGCACAATCCGTGGACCGGAACAGCGCCGATGGGATCGTCAATACGCAGCCATTCAAGAAGCTCGACACCCATGCAAACGACGACACCGGCAATGCCGCCCAGGGCGATCGATCCGGTTGGGCTGACCCAATAGCAGGGGCAGGTAATAGCAACCAGACCGGCGAGGAAGCCATTTACGGTGAATCCTACATCCCACTTCTTGCTAATGAAGTAGGCATAGATCATAGCTGTAAGTCCGGCGGCGCAGGCGGCGAGCGTAGTGTTGGTGGCAACGCGACCGATGCCTACAAAGTCCATGGCCGACAGGGTTGAGCCCGGGTTGAATCCATACCAACCGAACCAAAGCAGCAGGCCGCCAGAGGCAGCGATGGTGAGGTCATGGGGCAGCATGGGTCCGCCGCCATCACGCTTGAATTTGCGACCGAGGCGTGGACCGAGAACGATCGCGCCGGCGAGTGCGACCATTCCGCCGATGGTGTGCACTACCGTTGATCCAGCAAAGTCGTGGAACCCGGTGCCCAGGTTGGGAAGGAAGTTTCCTGCCGACCCCATAGTGGCGAGGAAGCCGTCCGGCCCCCAGGTCCAGTGTCCAATGATGGGATAAATGAAACCTGAAACGCCGAGCGAGTAGAGCAGGTCTCCAACGAATCCGGTGCGGCCGATCATGGCGCCCGAGGTGATGGTGGAGCAGGTGTCGGCGAACGCGAACTGGAATATCCAGACGGCCATGAAAGCGACGCCGGTCGACTCATAGGTGTCTGGCACGCCTTGCAGGAAGAACCAGTGATAACCGATGAAGCCGTTGCCGTGGCTGAACATGAACGCAAAACCAATGGCATAGAACAGAATGCCGCAAAGGCATGTATCGACGATGCACTCCATCAAAACGTTCACTGTCTCGCGCGACCGACAGAAGCCCGCCTCAAGCATGGTGAAGCCAACCTGCATGCCGAATACGAGGAACGCCGCGATCAGGGTCCAGGCGGTATTCACTGGGTTCACAACGTCGGTCGCCTTCAAGGGTGCGGCTTCGGCCGCGTAGACCTTGGCGAACAAAAGGCCGGTGACACCAGCCATGACCAGAAGAGTCAAGGCAATACCCGCAAGCTTGCCAACCAGCAAGGTTGCTCCGTATCGCCGCCACTGTGGTTCCCGTAACCGTGCCCGCAGGCGCGAAAGCTTTTGTGCAAAAGACAGAGACCCGCGTGGACGCACAATTGACTTCATCGTGTGACTCCTCCATTCAGATTTGGTTTCGATGGGACTGCGTGCAATATCGTTTTGGTGATGCAAGTCAGCGCAGATGGGGAATATCTGCTAACAGGCTGCGGTTGAGGTTGTTCTTCCTGATTAGACCCGAGGGGTCATAAGAATCCCATGAAGATCACGCAGAAACGAGCAAACGCCAAAACAGGGTGTTTTGCTAATCTTGACACCCAATTGTGAGGCCAATTGGGAGTGCTTGCAGATTCGACAGTTGTCACAAGCCGATGCAGAGTGATATTTCGCACTTGCCCTCCATCCATTTCCAGCAATCGTCCAATTGCTTCAGATTGATTCTTTGAGGAGCGCGAGAAAAATTTATCGGTTCCTTATGGGTCTCAGGTTCCAATTGGGCAGATGAATCCAGGTCAAGCATTGGGCTCCCGTGCAGTGAGGCAAAAGAGCGTCCGGCTCTTTGCCGGTTGTGGAGCAATGCGGGTCAAGGGTTCGTTCAAGATAGCCATTGCGCTAGCTGTGCTCATCGCTGTAGCAACCGTCTTGATCGCTCCATCGATCGAGATGCCTGAGACTACTCTGCGCCAGCATCATGTCACTTCGCATTCTTCCGGTTATGACGCCTCGGGAAATCTCACTTCCTTGGGAGCAACTGGTCTATTGCGAGCGTTTCAGACGATAGACGCGCATCGTCCTTCAGACAGTTCTCAGACCTCCACGCGGGGACATAGTCAATCGTCCCTAGTGCTCCGTTGTTAGTCCATCCCGTTCATCCCTACTCGTTCTGACCAATCTGACAGTCCACCATCCTGCTGTCCGGCGGAGCATCTTTCCGCACAGGCGTGAATGCTGGCTGGGAAATCCGGCGCCAGGTAGTTAAGTGGTGTCTATTCCCGCATGAGCCAGTAGCGATCCGCCGATGTGGGGGGTGACAGGCTTCTGCATTGTCAGTGAGAACTCTGATCCGACATATCCCAATAGGAGAACTATGAAGCGATATTGCTCAAAACTCATTGGCTTACTCTTGGCCGTTGCTGCCAGCGCGGGGGTCTGCTTTGCCCAAACTTCTCAGCCTCTTACCGTTTCGAATGCCGACAATGCGTGGATGCTGGTAAGCGCTGCACTGGTGCTAATGATGACCGGACCGGGGCTGGCGCTTTTTTATGGCGGACTGGTGCGAAGGAAGAATGTTCTTTCGGTGATGATGCAAAGCTTCGCAATGATGGCAATCATTACTCTCCTCTGGGCATTCGTCAGTTACAGTCTTGCATTCGATTCTGGAACGAGCTTTATCGGTGGGCTGCACCATGCATTCATGCATGACGTTGGCTTAACCCCGGATGCCGACTATGGTTCCACGATTCCCGTGCAGACGTTCATGGTCTACCAGCTGATGTTCGCCATCATCACGCCGGCGCTGATAACGGGCGCTTTTGCCGAACGCATGAAGTTCAGCGCTATGGCGGTGTTTCTTGTCCTCTGGTCCATCGTTGTTTATTCGCCGATGGCCCACATGGTTTGGGGAAAAGGTGGTTTGCTCAATGCGGCGTTGGGCGGAGCCTTGCCAACGCTCGACTTCGCTGGCGGCACGGTGGTGCATATCACTTCGGGCGTGTCGGCTCTGGTTTGCGCGATCTACCTGGGCAAACGGCTTGGTTATCCCGAGCAGTCCGTTCCACCGCACTCGGTAGTGCTGAGCTTTATCGGTGCCTGTCTTCTTTGGGTCGGCTGGTTCGGCTTCAACGCCGGAAGCGCATTGTCCTCGGGAGTGCTGGCAACGAGCGCCTTTGTCAACACGCACTTCGCGACGGCTGCCGCCGCCGCCGCCTGGGCCGGTGTCGAGTGGATCAGAAACAGTAAGCCCAGTGCGCTAGGTGCTATCTCTGGTGCTGTCGCCGGATTGGTTGCGATCACACCGGCTGCTGGATTTGTGCAGCCGATGCACGCCATCGTGATTGGGTTGGTTGCGGGCGTCTTCTGTTACTTCATGGTCGCGAAGGTTAAACAGATCTTTGGTTACGATGACGCGCTTGACGCATTTGGAGTACATGGCGCGGGCGGAACGATCGGGGCCCTTCTCACCGGCGTTTTTGCCACGAGCACCATCAATCCAATCTTCAAAGACTCTGCCGGAAATGTTCTGCCATCAGGACTACTCGAAGGAAACGGCCACCAGTTGTTGAACCAGCTCGGAGGAATCGCGATCGCCTGGGCCATCTCGATCGTCGGGACCCTTGTGTTGCTTTTTCTCGTCGACAAAACGATCGGGCTTCGTGTCTCCGCGAGCGATGAAATCGAGGGCCTCGACGTTACGCAACACGGCGAGGAAGGTTACGAGAGAGCATCCTGACAACGCAGCGTCCGATTCTCCAATTCATCAAAGCACCTTCTCAACATTTCAAGCATGGAGGTTTCCGAGATATGCAGAAGATTGAAGCCGTCATCCAGCCGTCGAAGGTGGATTCCGTTAAAGCCGCACTTATCGAAATCGGTATCACCGGCATGACCATTATGGAGGCACGCGGACACGGAAGGCAGAAGGGGCATACCGAGTTTTACCGCGGGCGTGAATACTCGGTCGATCTCCTACCGAAAGCGAAAATCGACGTGGTGGTTCCCGACGAGTTAGCTGAAAACGTGATTCGCGCAATTATTTCCGCGGCTCGAACAGGAAAGATTGGAGATGGAAAGATCTTCATCTCCAAGATCGATCAGGTAATTCGCATTCGAAACGATGAACGTGGAGAGAGTGCACTTTAGACAGTCGCCGGGCGGAAGCGGTTCGGCCGCTCGGCGATGTTCCTACTGCAGCCTCTGACCAAGTAGAGATCAGAAAGCAAACGCGCATATCCATAGACATAGGCTCGACCATCTTTGCTCAGCGTGCTCAACGACGCCGCGAGACAAGCGGCGCGGCCTTCACAAATTGGTTGGCCATGGCTTCCTCGATCATCCACCGCGCCATGGCCTCATACGAGACTGGCATCCAGGAGTTCGAAGCGCAGGGCCAATCGGCTGCGGCCGCCGGAGCCTCGTTTTTGCCGCGGGAGTTGAGGCCGGCACGCACCAGTGTCCACCGAACCGCTGAAAAGGCCCCTCCATCGAGGGCATCAACGACCGCTTGTTGCTCACGAGCGCCGCGACCAATTCTGCCGGGCATCCAGGAGAAAAAGCGAATGGCTCGACTGGCGGGCTTTCCTGGTGGAGAGACAAGCAAGGTGTTGATGATGATAATTCGGTCAACTCCGGCGGCCAACATGGCGGCCTCAACTTCGGCCGCATTCTCCGATAGCATGGCTGAGCGTTCGTTACTCGTTAGCGTCACTCCCAGGGCGGTGAGCACAACGTCGGCACCCGAAAAAGCCTTCGTGAGGGCAGCCCGATCCGCGAGAGACGTGACCACGGCCACTTGAGAACCCTGAGGTACATCGACGATACGCTCTGGTCGTGAACGGACAATTGCTGTGAAAGCAATTCCCTCGGCTCGACAAACCCGCAGAATACCTTGACCGAGACCACCGGCAGCGCCGATAACGGCCACACAATGAGGCAGAGGATGACGTGCTTTATCCGCCGATGGTGCCATTTCAGTTGAGACCTACCAGAGAACTTACGATCACTTTATCTTAGGCTAACGCCGGGCCGACGGAGCACCCCCAGAATCTGAGAACTCCGTGAGCGCTATGAAAACGCCTTCTTCCCCGGAACGGCCTTTGGCAGGGTTTCTCCAGCCATCTGATAATGCGGAATTGACAGCCGAGACTATTCCGGTTGAACGGGGTGGTCCTTGACCCACTTTTGCAGGCGCATTCTCACATTGGAAAGTTCCGATTGCGTTAGGTGCAATGCGGCGTCATCGAGTCTTAGGACAATGTCTGCCCGCATTTCTCTATCGGTGACATCCCCGGTAGTGGCAAGTTCCAGCCAGAAATAAGCTTCTGCATAATCTCGGCCGATGCCTTCCCCGTTCTCATAATCTCCCCCGAGATAAAACTGCGAACGGGCATCTCTTTGCCCGACCGCTTTACGAATGAAGAATCGTGCTGCCGGGCTTGGGATCCGTAACGTCCATATCTCTCTCCTGGATTGTGATCGGCAGCTCGCGGTCGAGTATCAGCAAATTCGGCACGTTTCTTCCCTGTGAGCCAGATTCAGGCGATCTTCAGAGTCGCGCGGACGGAGTGTGATGGCGGTTGAGGGCGCAGTCATTGCATTCGAAGTTGGCGCTGTCGGATCCTTTTGAAACCCGTTTGAAACGTTCACGGTCCGTTCGGGAACATGTTGGGTTTCGGTTCGCACTCGCATGGCTAGAATGCGCACATGAGATTTACGGGACCCCTTCCCCTCCCGCGCGGCACCGTTGCGTCGTTGACTCATGTGACCAAACAAGCGAAGGTGATCCACGCGTTCTGGCTCGTTGCCCTTATCGTCGTCACGCTTACGTCGGTGCCGATCGGTGCGCGGCAGCAGCAGGGCTCGTCCAAAGACAGCATGGCCGGCATGGACATGAGCGGCGATATGAAGGATATGGGCCCCAGCATGGAAGCGATGTCGGGACACATGTACATGACGCAACTGCGGCCCAAGCAGCCTGGCGACGAAGAGAAGGTTAAAGCGGTTATCGCGCAGGTCAAGGCTTCGATCGAACGCTATCGCGATTATCACAAGGCGCTTGAAGACGGATACGTGATCGCGAATCCCAAGGTGAACGAGCCCCAATTTCATTTCAACAACAAGGCCAATTTGCAGGAGGCGGAACAGCACTTCGACCCGACCAGGCCGTCATCGCTGCTCTACTTTCAGACGCCGACCCAGCGCTACAAGCTGGAGGGTGTGATGTTCACGGTTCCGCCGAATGCGAGCGAGGATGAGCTGAACGCACGTATTCCACTCAGCATGGTGCGTTGGCACAAGCACATCAACTTCTGCGCGGCTCCAGCCGACAAGATTAAGGAATATCTGGGCAAGCATCCCAAATTCGGCATGTTCGGCTCTATAAAGACTGCGGATGCCTGCAGGGCGGAGGGCGGAACGTTTTACCCCGTGATGTTCACGTGGATGATTCACGTGTTTCCATTCGAGAACGATTTAAAGGATGTGTTCTCGATGAACGACGATATTCCGCACTTTGGATCGAATTAATGACCGCGCAATTCCGCCAATCGCTACAGAACAATCACCGTCGAGCCCTCGGCGGTCTCGTGCTTCACGGCTTCGAGAGCTGCGTTCGCCTCGGCAAGCGGAAACTCCGTCACCGGCTGGCTGATATTGAGATCGTGCGCCAGCGCGAGCAATTCACGCGCATCCTGCCGCGTCATGTTGGCCACGCTGCGTAGCTGCCGCTCGCCCCAAAGCAGCTTGTCGTAATCGAAGGCAGGCATCTGGTCGAGGTGGATGGCGTTGATGGCAACCACTCCGCCTTTGCGCAGGTGAGAGAGGGCGGCGACAACGACCTTGCCGTTGGGCGCAAATGTGACGGCACGATCGAGTTCAACGGGAGGCCTCGCCTCTTCATTGCCCACCCAGGTTGCACCCCGCGCCTCAGCGGCTTTCCGGTGCGCTTCACCACGGGTGATGACGTATACCTCGCAGTCCCAGGACTGAAGAATGCGAATAGCAAGCGACGCGGAACTGCCGAACCCGTATAGCCCCACCCGCTCGCCGCGTTCGACTCCCGCAACCCTCAGGCTGCGATATCCGATAATACCGGCGCACAGCAGCGGAGCGACCTGGGCGGGTTTCATCGTCGCCGGGAGAGGGAAAGCGAAATCGGCACGCACCGATGCGTACTCGGCATAACCTCCATTGACTGAGTAGCCGGTAAACAGCGGATGATCGCAGAGATTCTCCATCGCGTGACGGCAATACCAGCAATTGCCGTCGACGCCGCCGATCCACGAGACGCCTGCGCGCGAGCCCAGTGGCAGTTCCGCCGTAGCACCATCGACGACTTCGCCCACGATCTGATGACCGGGGATGATGCGCGGGTGGATTGGTGGCAGGTCGCCTTCAACAATGTGCAGATCGGTGCGACAGACACCGCATGCAATCACTTTTAGCAGGATGTGTCCCGGTTGCGGTTCGGGTTGGGGGACGTCCTCGAGCGACAGCCAGTGTCCCGGCCTCGCTGACCTGGAAACGAAGACCGCGGCTTGCATAGTGATGCTCAAGATCCCAGATTAACCCCACCCTAATTGCCGTGCTCAGCCTGCCAAAGTACCTTTGCTTGCATGAGCTGGCATCGTGGGCCTTCGCTGGCCGGCCGAGCCGTATCTTTCAGAATGGCCTGACTGACAACACTGGGCGGGTTGCGGCGTCTAACTCATTGAAAGTATGCTTTAATCCCGATGAAGCGAATCAACATGCGAAATCAACTCTTTACGCAAGCCGCCGTTCCCGCATTGGCGCTGGCTTTTCTGTCGGTTGCGATGCCGGCCCAGCAGGCCTCGAACACCCAGCCCGCCGCCTCCCCTGACGATAAGCCGGTTGCCACCCTGAAAGTCCAGGCCCGCGAGGTGCTGCTGCCGGTGACGGTCCGCGATAAAAAGGGCGCCTTTGTAACCAGCCTGGACAAGGGCGACTTCACGCTCACCGAGGACGGGCGGCCGCAGAACATCAAAAGCTTTACGCATGAGGCCAACCTGCCCTACAAGATTGGCCTGCTGGTCGATACCAGCCGAAGCGTTTCAGGGGCACTCGAGCACGAGCGCAAGGCGGGAGGTATGTTCGTCGACACGATGCTCCCGGCCGAACCGCGCGCCAAGGACCCGGACGAAGTTTTTCTCATTCATTTTGACCGCCAGGTGGAGCTGCTTGAAGACTTCACAACCTCGCGCGAGAAGATGCACCACGAGCTCGACAGCATGAGCGCCACGCAGCAAAAGCGCGACGACACACAGGGGCCGGAGACGACCGGCGACGAGCGTGAGCGCCCCACCAATCGTCGCGGCGGAACGCAACTGTACGATGCGATCTTTCTTGCGTCGGACGAACTGATGAAGCATAAGGACGGCCGGAAGGCGCTGGTGGTCTTTTCTGATGGCGTGGACCGCGGCAGCAAAGACACGATGAACGATGCTATCGATGCGGCCGATCGCGCGAACGTCGTGGTCTACACCATCTATTTCAAGGGCGAGGAAAACAGAAATTCGAATTTCGGCTATCCCGGAAATAATCGGCACGGCGGGATGGGCTATCCCGGCGGCGGTGGTGGGTATCCGGGCGGGGGAGGTGGCTATCCCGGCGGCGGCCAGGGTCGCGGCGAGTCAAAGCCCGCGGTCGACGGCAAGAAGATCATGGCCCAGATTGCGGATCGCACCGGCGGACATGCTTACGAGGCCAAAAAGAAGGAAGATCTCGACGCCATCTACAAGTTGATTGCAGAAGAACTGCGCAACCAGTACCTGCTCACCTACACGCCCGACAAGGTCGATAACGATGGGGGATACCATAAGGTCCTGTTGAAGGCGAGCAAAACCGACTTGACGGTGACGACGCGGC
This sequence comes from uncultured Acidobacteriaceae bacterium, assembly GCA_963738035.1. Lineage (GTDB taxonomy): Bacteria > Acidobacteriota > Terriglobia > Terriglobales > Acidobacteriaceae > Telmatobacter. The sequence goes on along the minus strand of CAVTVB010000008.1, from coordinate 450,079 downwards.
AGGGCTACTTCGCGCCGGGTGGCGATGACTCGAAATAGCTGCGAGAGCCGCGTGAAGAGCTCTTTCAGTCCGCGGCGGATTCTATAGCGGGCGCGTTGACGACAGGTGGATTCGCTGCGCCTTCGGTCACCTCGTCGGTGATCACCGTGAAGTGGCTGAGATTCGCCTGGCCGAAAGACGTTGTGATGGCTACATCGGAGGCATCGCGGCCCACGGCCATCAGCACTCGGCCGATGCGGGGAGTGGCGTGGCGGGCGTCGAAGGTCCACCAGCGGTCTTCGAGATACACCTCAAACCACGCGCTGAAATCCATAGGCCCAGAGACTGGCCAGGCGATATCGCCGAGATAGCCAGTGGCGTAGCGCGCGGGGATGTTCATGGCGCGGCAGAAGGTAATGGCGAGATGCTGGAAGTCGCGGCATACGCCGATGCGCTCGGTGTAGACATCGAGCGCGGACTTCGTCGGCCGCGCGTGCGGATAGCTGAACGTCACCTTGCCATGCACCCAGTCGCAGATGGCCTGCACGCGCGACCAGCCCGGGCGTGATGTGGCCGAAAAGTTCGTAGGCGATGTTGGAGAAGCGGTCGACCTCGCAGTAGCGGCTGCTGAGCAGGTAGCAGAGAAACTCGGTGGGCACGTCGCCAACGGGGACCTCGCGGGCGTAGATATTGATTTGGTCCTGGAGTCCGGTGTCACGGATGAGTGTGGAGTTGTGCAGCCGCAAACGGCCTTGCGGGGCTACGAATCGTGTGCAGCGATTGCCGAAGCCGTCGATGTATTCCGTCGCGTCGACATGCGGCTCGATGTGCAGCGCGTCCGGCTCGATAAGGTCCTTGTCGCGTGAGGGATGAACGTGGAGCAGCGTCACTATGGGAGCGGGGGCGGGGATATCGAATTGTATGTCGTAGCCTAAGCGAATCAGCATCAGGTGGGTGCCTCTATCTGGAGTGCCGTGGGGCTGTTTAGGGGATGAATTCGGTCCGACCAGGAATTGAAGGACGTGCGATTCCTGCCGTCACTCCATTAGATGCAAGTATGCGCACTGCGAGCCAATTGTTCCTAAACGCATAAAAAGGGCGCCCGCCGAAGCGGACGCCCCTTTTGTCACTGGCCGATTGATGATTACTTGTTGGTGTGCGACGTTCCGGTTGCTTCTTCCACCGCTGCCTGGGCTGCCGCGAGGCGTGCCGTGAGGAGGCGGAAGGGTGAACAGGAGACGTAGTTAAGCCCGATCTTGTGGCAGAACTTGACGGACTCTGGATCGCCGCCATGCTCGCCGCAGATACCGACTTTGAGGTTGTTGCGCGTGTTGCGTCCCTTGGCGGTCGCCATCTTCACCAGCGCGCCGACGCCAGGCTGATCGAGCGTGGCGAACGGATCGTGCTTGAAGATGCCGGCCTTGAGGTACGCAGGCAGGAAGTTGTTGATGTCGTCGCGCGAGATGCCATAGGTGGTCTGCGTCAGGTCGTTGGTTCCGAAGCTGAAGAACTCAGCCTCTTCGGCGATCTGATCAGCGGTCAAGGCAGCGCGAGGCAACTCGATCATGGTTCCCACCATGTAGTCGACGGTCTCACCCTTCTCCTTGAAGACGTCTGCGGCAATGCGGCGCACGATGGTGGCCTGGTGACGCATCTCTTCAATCGAGCCGATGAGCGGGATCATGATTTCGACGTGCGGATCGCCGCCCTTGAGCTTGACGGCAACCGCGGCTTCGAGAATCGCACGCGCCTGCATCTCGGTAATCTCGGGGAACGTGATGCCGAGGCGGCAACCACGCAGTCCGAGCATCGGATTCATCTCGTGCAGCTCTTCCACGCGCGCCAGCAGCGGACGGAGTTCCTTCAACTTGGGCGAGCGGGGTTTGGTGTCTTCGAGGTGCTGGATTTCGACGAGCAGTTCTTCCCGCTTGGGCAGGAATTCGTGCAGCGGCGGATCGAGCAGGCGAATGGTGACCGGCAGCGATTCCATGGCCTTGAAGAGACCAACGAAGTCGGCACGCTGCATCGGCAACAGTTTCTTCAGCGCGTCGCGGCGGTCCTTCTCGTTGTTGGCCAGAATCATGGCGCGAACGTGTCCAATGCGGTCTTCGGCAAAGAACATGTGCTCGGTGCGGCAGAGACCGATGCCCTCGGCACCGAACAGGCGAGCCTGCTTGGCATCGCGGGGGATGTCGGCGTTGGCACGGATGTTCAGCTTGCGAAGCGGATCGACCCAGCTCATGAACTTCACGAGGTCTTGATCGTCGGGCTGTGCGGGTAGCGTCTTGAGTTGGCCTGCAATTACGCGGCCGGTGGTGCCGTCCAGCGAAATCCAGTCGCCCTGCTTGTAGGTATGTCCCTTGACGCGGAGTTCTTTGGCGTTCTCATCGACTACGCAGTCGCCGGCGCCGGCCACGCAGCATTTGCCCATGCCACGGGTGACGACAGCAGCGTGTGACGTCATGCCGCCGCGTGAGGTGAGAATGCCGGCTGCGACTTCCATACCTGCGATATCTTCAGGAGTGGTTTCGCCGCGAACCAGGATGATGGTGCGATAAGCGCCGTTCTGGTGATACTTCACGGCATCTTCTGCAGTGAAAACGATCTGGCCGACAGCCGCACCGGGTGATGCCGGAAGGCCGGTGGCGAGCACTTCGATCTTCTCGCCCTTTTCCACGAGGCGCGGAACCAGAAAGTCATACAGCTGGTTCGGCTCTACGCGGAAGATGGCTTCTTCTTGCGTGATGAGGCCTTCGCGCACCATGTCGATGGCGACGCGAACGGCAGCGAGGCCGGTGCGCTTGCCATTGCGGGTCTGCAGCATATAGAGCTTGCCATCCTGGATGGTGAACTCGAAATCCTGCATATCGCGATAGTGTTTTTCCATCTTCCAGGTAATGGCCTTGAGATGGTCGTAGACCTTGGGCATGGCGCGTTCGAGCTCGCTGATGGATAGCGGAGTGCGTACGCCGGAAACGACGTCTTCGCCCTGCGCGTTCATCAGGTACTCGCCGAAGAAGACGTGCTCGCCAGTGGCGGGATTCCGCGTGAAGCCTACGCCTGTGCCGGAGTTTTCGCCAAGGTTGCCGAATACCATGGCCTGCACGTTGACCGCTGTCCCCAGCCAGTCATCGATGTGGTTGATGCGGCGATAGGTCTTGGCGCGGTCGTTGTTCCAGCTCCGGAACACGGCGTCGCGCGCCTGCACGAGTTGATCGAGCGGTCCTTGCGGGAAATCCTTGCCGGTCTCTTTGCGGACGAGCTTCTTGTATTCGGCAATGATGTCTTGTAGTGCTTTGGGTTGAAGCTCGTAATCGAACTTCACCTTTTCGCGCAGCTTGATGGAGTCGAAGATGTGTTCGAATTTCTTCTTGGGAACATCGAGAACCACGTCGCCGAACATCTGGATAAGGCGGCGATAGGAGTCATACGCGAAGCGCGGATTGTCGGTGCGCTTGGCCAATGCTTCGACGGCCTTGTCATTCAGGCCGAGGTTGAGAATCGTATCCATCATGCCGGGCATGGAAAACTTTGCGCCGGAGCGCACGGAAACGAGCAGCGGATTTTCGCCGGTGCCGAGTTTCTGTCCCTGCAACTTTTCAAGCCGGGCCAGCGCTTCGTGCGTCTCGACGTCGATCTGCGGGCTGACCTTTCCGCGCATGTATTCGCGGCAGGCTTCCGTTTGAATTGTGAATCCGGGAGGGACGGGCAATCCGGCGTTGGTCATCTCTGCGAGGCCTGCGCCTTTACCGCCGAGAACGTCCTTCATGCGGCCGTTTCCGTCCGCCTTGCCGTCACCGAAGAAGTACACATACTGGGTTGTCGTTGAAGTCGTGCCTGCCGGTCCGGCAAGCTGCTGATCCACTACGCCCTGCGTCATGGAATAAAGCCTCCGATATAGATTTGCACCGTGAATATCCGTGCGGCGACACCGATGGCGGAGGGCGGAACGCGGGCTTGGCTCAATGGCTTTGAAACCGGTTGGGAAACCAAGTGCGAGCGGTCATCCGGCACAGGACTGTGCCTTACGGCTATTCCTTAGTCGCAAGTACAAATAGCGCGGCAAGTATACACTTGCCTGTGCCAGTCATCACAGACCCTCAACGTGCACATGGACTTACGCGCATTTTGAGCGCCGAATTTTTTGAAGGGTTGCGCAGATGCGCGTGGGGAAAGGGGATGCGGGATGAGCCGCACTTTCAGCGGCGCTTTCCAGCGGCGCGGCAGAGTTCAGATTGCGCACCCCAAACCGCATTACGGGATGCGAAATGTCAGCCTGCTGGCGGGAAAGCAAAGGAGGGGCTCCTTGCCCCATGCCGGAGTGAAGCGCATGCATGATTCGCGAAGCAATGTATCCCGAACCGGGGTGCGGGCTATTTTCGTCGTGTCAGCAATCTCTGTTTTTAGCGCGGCTGGTGCACAAGCGGAGTCGGGCGTGTTGCGACTCAGCGTTAAAGACGTGAACACCCACTACGCCCTCCAGGCTGATGTCATCTTTGAGGGACCACAAAAGGTTTCCGTCCGGATGAACGATACTGGGCGCGCTAGCTTGGCATTAATCCCCGGAGAATATCGCATCGAGGCTTCAGAGCCTTCGCACAAGACCTTAAGAACTCATTGCAACATAGGACAGGGTGCGAATCTACCCTTCACCATCTTTCTCGAGCCTGAAAGGCTACCGGCAGAAGAACTCCCGGAAGGCCTTAACGCAAATGTGCGAGCCGGCTTTACGCTACTGCACGGTTACGTAGTCGAGGGTGAATCAGGGCAGCCGATCGTAGGCGTGAATGTGCGCATGGATCATGCGAATGTTGAGACGCGCACGGATTCGTTGGGACATTACCTTCTCTCAGTTCCCACACCCGTTTCGAACTATCCCGGAGGAATGGGTACCGACACTCTAATCTTTGAGAAAAAAGGATATTCGACTGAAGAATTCACCAACTTCGGAGTGACTGGCGAAGAGATGGGTGGAATCGCATACGGCATGGAGAAGGGAAGCCAGATTCATAAGCACGATGCCACGCACAAGCTGATGAAGAAGCAACGTGGAGGACCGCAGAGCGCGAACTGAGGTTTCCGCTGCGATTCATTCAGGAATGGGTCGATTCACTTGTCTGAGAAAGCAAATTGCGTGGGTGACCCGCGGGATGGGCCGCGTCAGGTTCTACGCGGCCGGCATCTCGTAGCAGTTTTCGCCCTGGGGGCAGGGGATTACATTCTGTGCATTCTGCGCGTTATGTGAAATCAAAATGCGATCGAGTCCGACGAGCTCAAGAATTTCGGCGACACGATGCGACGCGTTCATGATCGCGAACTCGTGTCCGGCCATGTGTGCGGATCCATAGAGCGAGATCAACGCGGCGATACCGGCGGCATCGATGCGCTCGATGTGGCGCATGTCGAGCGTCACCGACTGCCGACGCACTACAGGTTCGAGGTCCTTCAACAGGCGCTGTTCCTGGCCGCGCACCAGCTCGTGCAGATTGCCTTGAACTGTGACCGGCGCTTCGTTAACGTTTGGATAATTGCGTGTCATAAAAAACCTCCTTTGAAACGCCCATCTGCGGCGTCCGCAGGAAAAGCCGAGGAAACGGGGATTCCGGCTTCTCATCCTCTTACAGTGCACCTGAGCCGCCAAAGTAGCGATTGAGCAAAACCACTGAAACGGCAACGGATACGAACGGCGCTTCCAGCTTGCCTAATGCGCTAACTGTTCGAATTCCCTGTTTCGCGTCCACATTCGAACAGTCTGCTCATCACTACGCACTGAGGATGTAGAGAAGTTCCATATATTTGATGAAGCGGGTGCGGGTTGGATTCCAAAGCTACATCTCTAAGCTCAGAGAACGTTTTCGCGTTGGCCAAAGACTGTGGATTCGCCATGGCCGGCCTCGTCGCGTTACCACATGCTGAAGAGTCTCGCGATGCGGACCGTTTCACGTCGTGGATTGCCGAAGGGCATGCGGGCACGATGCAGTATCTCGAACGCGTGAATGAAAGCGGCGAACTGGTACGAGCGCGCGTGTCTACGCCGTTCAAGTGGGCGCGTTCAGCGATCGTATGTTTTGCGTCTTACAATTCCGATGCGCCACTCTCAATCGAGACGCACGACCAACGAAGCGGTTGGATTGCGCGCTATGCGTGGAGCAGTCGCGTGGATGAGAATGGCGAGCGCCGGCCGAGCGATTATCACAAGGTACTGCTGAAGCGGCTGAAGACTCTCGATGCGAAATTGCGAGAGCAGTACGGTGCGTTTGAATCGCGTGCTTATGTCGACACGGGACCAGTTGTCGAGCGCGCGCTGGCAACAGCAGCTGGATTGGGATGGACGGGGAAAAACACCTGCCTCATTCATCCGAAACTCGGGTCATTTGGATTTCTCGCGGTGCTTCTGACCAGCCTCGAAACAAGTCCAAAGAATAAAAGAGCGGAGCTCGTGGCGGATCATTGCGGGACGTGCAGGCGATGTCTCGATGCGTGTCCGACGGGGGCGCTGAACGCGCCTTACAAGATGGATGCGACGAAGTGCATCTCGTATCTCACTATTGAGCACAAGGGAGCGATTGAGCCGGACCTCATGGCGGGCATGGGGCGGCAGGTTTTTGGCTGCGACATCTGCCAGGACGTTTGCCCGTGGAATCGCAAAGCGCCTATCGCGGCAGATGCGGAACTGGAGCCGCGGGACGAACTGGTGAATCCGGCGCTCGAATGGCTGGCCTCATTGGACGAGCAGAGCTTCGAGCGCATCTTCAACGGATCGCCGGTGCGTCGGGCAGGTTTTCTGGGAATGCGACGCAACACCGCCATCGCTATGGGCAACAGCGGCGACGCAAGCTTCGCACCGGGCCTCAGGGAATGGGCTGACGAGGCAGACACAGGTCTCCGCGCCGCCGCTCGATGGGCGTTGAGCAGGCTGAATTTTGAGTTGACCCCGAAGAACGAAACGCCACCAAAGGCAATCAGTAATGCAAAGTGACCTCAAAAAACTGAGGTCTCCAGGAAGCTCTAACCGATTACCCGACTAACGTTGGCTGCACTCAGACCTTTGGGTCCTTGCTGGCACTCAAATTCAACTGGGTCGCCTTCGTTCAGCGTCTTGTAGCCGTTTTCCTGGATCGCGGAGAAATGAACGAACACATCCTCGCCGCTCGACCGTTGAATGAACCCATAACCTTTGGCACCGTTGAACCACTTCACTACGCCCTGCTCCTTCATTCACCTTCTCCTTCTTTTATGGTGAGCACAGTGGGGAAACCGTGACTTGGCCGTTCCTGTCTTTTTTTGATTTGCAGGATACGGGGACTCGGGCTCATCCCAACCCAGAAATAGCGCGAGCCGCCGACGCGTCCGATGATGGCGCGCTGAGGCAGCTCGATCTCATTCCAGAATTGGGGCTGTGCTTCCCAAACACCAAAACTTCCAATGCTATGGCCTTCCTGAGCTTGCAACGGTGTGCCTCCCGGCGCACCGTTCTCCTTTTATGGCAGGAAGTTACCTCAAAAGCAAGGAGAAAATTGACTTCCGTACCGCAAGGTAACCACTGCCGATCGTGGACTATGGAAAAATAAAGATACAGTACAGTTCAGACGGAAATGGCCAGTTCCCTGCATCGTGAGAGGGCGCACAAACGGCACAAGCGACCGTTCTATACCCTTGTCTTTTGGAGATCCTGGTGAACGACGTTTCAAATCCCGGTACATGTATGACCGAGCCTCTGCCCGCAGCGGGAGGGTTCAGCGAGAGCCAGCCGGTTGCCGTTTCAAAGTGGTACCGGTGGCGCAAGAGCGGCGTAGCCATTGCCGACTATCTGCTTGATGCAGAGGTACACACCTTTGCGTTCAGCGTTGCGGCCAATGCCATTATCTCGTTCATTCCGCTGATCGTGCTGCTGTACACCATCGCGTTTTCGGTCTTTCATTCGCAGGAAATGGTCAACGTGGTCAACAAGATCGTGGAGGAGTTCCTGCCCACCACGGCCAAACAGGGCAGCGAAGATTTTCTGGCGTTCTGGCTAAGGTGGGCGGCTCAAACATCGGGCCGACACGGGGTGCAGGCGCTCTCGCTTGTGATGATCCTGATCTCCTGTACTGGTATCTTTCTTCCACTTGAAGTGGCTCTGAACCAGGCGTGGGGAGTGACCAAGAGCCGCAACTATCTGTGGAATCAAGTCGTGGCCTTCGGGCTGGCCATCTGGATGGTGTTCCTGGCGATGGCAAGCGTTTTGTTGAGCACCTGGCAGCGTCAGCTTCTGGGCTTTGTCTTCTTCCACCACACCGAGAATTTCGTCTTCGAGGGGATCAGCTACCTGTGGTTGGCGGCCACCACTGGCGTCGCCTCCGTTTTGTTCTTCTTCTCGATTTACTGGCTGTTGCCCAACCGAAAGATTCCGGCGCGGCAGGTCGTTCGCACCTCGATCATCACGGGCGTGGTCTGGCTGGCTGCGAAGGAAGGATTTGTGGCTGTGCTGCCGCACCTTGACTTGAAAGCCTTGTACGGGCCGTTTTACGTTTCCGTGGGCCTGTTGTTCTGGGCTTATATTTCAGGGCTCATCCTCTTCGCGGGTGCGCAGATCAGCGCGATTCCGCCGCACGAGAAACCGTCAAAGTGAGTGTGCGGGTTCCCATGTGCAGGAATGTTGAAGCATGACATCCGCACCGTTCAGCGCGCTCTGAGAACCTGTTTCCGAGTTGATCCTACGAGTAGTATCCTGAGGCCCAATCCCGGTCTTTGAGGAGGTCCCCTTTGAAGAACATTGTGGCTGTTTGTGTTTTTCTGGCAGCTTGCGTGGCCCTCGCACAGAAACCAGTCGATCCCAAACCTGTGTTTCTGATGGAGGGACTGGGCAACCTGCATCATCCGGTGTCGACGAAAAACGCTGAAGCGCAGCAGTTCTTCGATCAGGGATTGTGTCTCGTCTACGGCTTCAATCATGAGGAGGCGGCGCGATCATTTCATCGAGCTGCCGAGCTCGATCCGCAACTGGCAATGGCTTGGTGGGGAGTGGCGCTTGCGGTCGGGCCCAACTACAACCTGCCGGTCGATCCCGAACACGAGAAGATCGCCGCCGAAGCAGTTGTGAAAGCCAGGGCTTTGAGCACAGGTGCCTCACCGAACGAGAAGGCTTATATCGAGGCCATTGCGCAGCGCTTTTCCAGCGATCCCAAGCCCGACTATCACCAGCTCGACATGAACTATGCGAAGGCCATGGGAGAACTGACGAAGAAATATCCCGAGGATCTGGACGCAGCGACACTTTATGCCGACAGCATGATGAACCTTCGTCCCTGGAAGTTGTGGAACGCGGACGGCACCCCGGCGGACGGCACCGTCGAAATTGTCGCCACGCTCGAAGGCGTGCTGCGCCGCGATCCGAATCACATCGGCGCGATGCATCTTTACATCCATGCCGTCGAGGCCTCACCGAATCCTGAACGGGCGCTACCCTACGCCGACCGCATCCCCACGCTGGCTCCTTCTGCCGGGCACCTTGTGCACATGCCGGCGCATATCTACCAGCGCACCGGAAACTTCAATGGCGCCCGCGCGCAGAATGTGGCAGCGGCCAAGGCCGATGAAGCTTTCGCTGCATCGACAGGCCAGCAGGGCATGTACATGATGATGTACTACTCGCACAACCTGCACTTTGGCGCGGTCTCCGCCAGCATGCAGGGGCGCTGCAACGACGCGAAACAGATGGCCGATCAACTCGCGAACAACCTGCGCCCGATGGCGAAGGAGATGCCGATGGTCGAGCCGTTCATGGGAATGCAGTTTGCCATGGCAGTTCGCTGTGGACGCTGGGATGACCTGCTTGCCATGAGCGAGCCGCAGGGGCAGACGTCAGTGCTGAAAGCCTACTGGCTCTATGGCCGCGGTATGGCGCTGGCGGCGCGCGGCAAAGCCGACGAAGCTGAAGCCATGCGAAAACAGCTGGCCGCAATCGAAAAAGCGACTCCCCGGGATGACGTCTTCATGCCGCCCGTGGAGAATCACTCGTGGCAGATCTATCACATCGCCGGCGACGTTCTTGCTGCGCGTATCGCCGCTTCAAAAGGAGACAAAGCGGCGGCGATCAGCCTGCTGCGCGATGCCGTCGCGAACCAGGATCAGTTGCTCTACGACGAGCCTTCCGACTGGTACTACCCGGTGCGCGAAACCCTTGGCGGCATGCTGCTGCAAACGGGCGATGCGAAGGGAGCGGAGCAGGTATTTCGCGATGACCTGGAACGGAATCCGCGCAATCCGCGCTCGCTGTATGGGCTGGCTGAAGCTCTCACGATGCAGAAGCGCGATTACGATGCGTCGTGGGTGAAGCAGCAGTTAGCGACGGCCTGGCAGGGTTCGGACGTGACGTTGAAAGTCGAAGACCTGTAGCCTCCTATGCGTGGAAGAGGTGCGGTCATCGAGCCGCACCTCAAAAATGCCGGCAAGCCTTCAGATCTTAGTTGCCCGGCTTCTGCGCAGTGGCCCGGACGGCAGAAAGATCCATGCCTCCGAACTTGAGTTTAATGTCGTTCACTGCGCCATCCGCGTCGGCCACAAATCGAACTTCGGTCGGCGCGTCGTTCAAGTAGAACTCGGTATCGGATGTGGCGATCAGGCCATACGGGGAAGGCTGTCCTTTGACGAAGGCGTAGAGCCTGCCATTTCGCATCGTGATTTGCAGGATCGACGGTCCAAGCTGGTAGTCACCCACGTAGCGTGCGAGAGTTTCCTGCGAAGGGTGCACGATTTTCTTCGGGATCGGTGTCTCGTATTTCTGTCCAAAAAGAATTGCGGAAAGATCTTTGTTGATTTGAACATAGGTTACTGCCTCAAAGTTGCACAACACGATGATTACCGCATCGTCGTCAGGATAGCGCGTGAACTGCGAGACAAACCCGTTGACCCAGCCGCCGTGTCCCACGTACTTATGGCCGAAGTCCTCGCCCATCAGAAAGCCGTAACCGTACTCCGCTTCAATCGGAAGTGGCGGTGGCGCGACGAAGTGCCCGTAAGGTGTCCATGCTTTTGTAGTGATGGCATTGCTGAAGAGTTTGCCCGATTTCAATGCGCGATCGAATTTATACATGTCATCCACCGTCGATCGCAGCGCGCCGGCACCGCCTCCATAAGCCGAATCGCCATAGGGTGCGTTGATCAAAGTCTCTCCGTCGAACCGATAGCCGCTCGCGCGGTCGGGTACCACGTCTATCGAATGATCAAAAGCGCTGTGCGTCATCCCGGCGGGCTTGAGAATGTTCGCGTTTAAATATTCTTCATACGATTGGCCCGCGACGATCTCGATTACTCGCCCCAGCAGGATGTAGCCGGCGTTGCTGTAGCGCAGAACTTCTCCCGGCTTGGTCAACAGCGGCTTGTCGGCATATTCCTTGAGCGCATTCTCAACATGCCGGCTGTCGGCGAGATCGGAATATGCCTTGGCAGTTGTGAATTCCGGAATGCCGGATTTATGGCAGAGCAACTGGTGAATCGTGATCTCGCTCCACGCTGCCGGTAGTTCCGGCACGTACTTGACTACCGGATCAGTCACCTTCAGCTTTCCCTTTTCTTCAAGCTGCAGAATGCTCATCGCGGTAAAGCTCTTGGTGATGGAACCGATGCGGAAGACCGTTTCCGGAGTGTTGGCGACGTTCAGTTCGTAATTTGATTCTCCATATCCCTTGCGCAAGAGGACCTTGTCGCCTTTCGCAATGAGCACGGCGCCGGAGAAGCGTCCCTGGTTGGCCCATGCTGTCAGGTATGTATCCGCCTGTAGCCCCGATGTCCTGCGTCCAGGCGACAGCCGTCATCCCCATCAACAGAACGCTGCTTACAATCATCCGTGTCGAAATGCGCATCGCGTCTCTCCCAAATTCTTAGCTGAATTGGTTCCACGCGATAGTACGGCTTAACAGGGAGATGCGTTCGCGTTTCCAGACAAACGAACATTGACGTGTGCTGGCGATCACATGCCGCAGTGATCCTTCGTTCGCAGTGACCATTGGCTTTGGAACGGCGATGGCGGGAACAATGCGCCTGTGGTCGCAGCGCAACGAGCGCGCAGTTCTAAGATGCTTTGAACGCCTTTACCGCGATGGCGTTCGGTCCGCGACCGGCAGGGAGCATGGTAAACATCTGGCAACCGGTGCGCAAAGGGCCGGAAACGGCGCAATTGAGTGTGCGCACCACAGCCACGTCGCCTGAACGCGCGTCGACCACGAAGAGCAGATGGCCGGCGGAAGAGAACGCGAGTGCCGAAGGGCCGTCACCCACGTGAATGGAGCCGACGCGTTTGCCGTCGTCGATGGCGTAGACCGTTACTTCCTGGGAGCGCAGGTTGCCGACGTAGAGCAGGGTATTGTCGGCTGAGACAAGGCCGCGCACGGGATTGGCGCCCATAAGGTAGGCGCCGCCTACGTCGTCAGTGCTGGTCACAACTTCAGAGATGGAATTCGACAGAGAGTTCGAAACAAACATTTCGCCGCCATCGGGCTTGAGCGCGAGATGCACCGGGGCGCGGCCCACGTCGAGAAGAGATTCAAGCCTGATCGGTTGTCGCGGGACGGCCGTCGGTCCGCGCTTCGTGCGCGAGCTGGATGGCCATGACCTGGTGGCCGCCGGAGCAGGCAGCGAACGTTTTGGACGAATCGGGCAGAATGACTACGTCCGCTGCGCCGGGGCAGCCTTCAACAACAGTGCGGACCTTGCGTGTGGTGGTGTCGATGATGCTGACAGAGTTGCCGCTGCGATTTGCGACGACGAGGGTTTTCCCGTCAGGCGATACGCGCGCTGCTGCTGGAACCTCGCCGACACCGATTAGCGCGACTTCGCGGTGTGCTTTCAAATCGAGGACAGAGACGCTGTTGGAGCCGGAGTTCACGACGTATGCCAAATCGCCATTGGGATCGAGCGCGATGGCGAGCGGCAGCTTGTGGACGGGGATCGTAGCGGCGACGGAGTTGTTCTCTGCATTGATGACGGCGACGGAGCCTTGCGTGTTCGCCGCGCCAGAGTTGACTACGTAGACTTCGTTGCGCACCGGGTTGGCAGCAACGGCTATCGGATTTTGCCCAACCGGGATTTCGCGATCGACGCGCACATTCACCACGTCGTAGACCGAGACGGTGCCGCTGCCGCCGTTGGTGACGTAGGCGTACTCGCGGTGGCTCGCGTCATATTGCGGAAAGTCGTGGGGACGGCAGGCGGTGAGGAGCGCTAACGGGCATACGAAAAGCAGAGCTATCCCAGGTCTCAACTGCGAGACCTGGGGCACCCAACTCTTACTCGCCATGTGGACGAGTTACTTGGTTTTGGCGACATGCGATTCCGCTGCGGCGGTTTCGATATGGATTCCGCGAGGCAGCTTGCGATGCACAACGGGAGCGATCTGCTCGATCTCATCCATCATGCGTGCGAACTGATCGGGATAGATGGACTGCGGACCGTCGGAAAGCGCCTTTTCCGGCTGATGGTGCACTTCGACGAGAATACCGTCGGCGCCGACCGCGACTGCAGCGCGCGCCATGGGCAGCACCTTGTCGCGCTTGCCTGTGCCGTGGCTCGGGTCAACAAGGATGGGCAAGTGGCTGAGCTTCTGCACGGCAGGAACGATGCTGAGGTCGAGCGTGTTGCGGGTGTGATCGGCAAAGGTGCGTACGCCGCGCTCGCAAAGGATGACTTCGTAATTGCCCTCGCTCATGATGTACTCGGCGGCCATCAAAAACTCATCCAACGTGGCGCTCATGCCGCGCTTCAGCAGCATCGGGCATGCGCAGTCGGCCCGCATGCTTCAGCAGCGAGAAGTTCTGCATGTTGCGCGCGCCAATCTGGACGACGTCGGCCCACTCGGCGACCAGCTCCAGAGTTTCGTTGTCGATGGCTTCGGTGATAATGCGCAGCCCGAAGCGATCGCGGATTTCGGCCATGATCTTGAGCGCGTCCAAGCCGAGGCCTTGAAACGCGTAGGGCGAGGTGCGGGGCTTGTAGGCGCCTCCGCGGAAGAACTGTGCGCCCGACGCAGCGACGTGCTCGGCGATGGCGAAGGCCTGTTCGCGGCTCTCGATGGAGCAGGGGCCGCCGACAATGGCGAGGTTGCGTCCGCCGATGGTGGCATCGGTGCCGGGGAAGCGGATGATGGTGTCTTCTTCTTTAACGTCGCGGCTGGCAAGCTTGTAGGCCTTGGAGACGCGGATAACCTCGGCGACGCCCGAAAGCTCTTCAATGTTGCCGCGGTCTACTTCGCCCTGGTTGCCGGTGATTCCGATGGCGGTGCGTTGCGCGCCGGGCATGGGGTGCGCGCGGTAACCCAAAGCTTCAATATGCGCGCAGACGGCCTGGATTTGCTCCGCAGTGGCCTGCGCCTTCATCACGACTAGCATCACTGGATCCTCAATCTAAGTTTACGGCAAGCGGTGGGATTCTGTGATCCCGGCCGTGTTTTGGGGCGCCTGGCTGCGCCATGTGGGCGATGCTAACGAGCCTGGCGCGACCTGCGCTCGGCATTGCGCTTTTCGCTTCGCCACTTGAGGCCGAGCCACGCCAGGTAACCGAGCTGAATGGCCCAGGTCACGGTGTAAGCTGCGACTACGAATTGGTGATCGAGAATATTGCGTTGGTCCATTGTTTTCCTCGTTTTGGACTCGATTAGACGTTGGCTTCAAGAGCTTCCTGAGCTTCGAGCGCGGCGTATTGCTGGTGGCGGCGCTCGACCTGGTAACGAAGGAACAGCACCAGCATTCCCCAGCAGAACCATGCCAGCATGTTCCAGAGCAGGGCGTGAACCATCGTTGGGTCCTTCATGCCGGAGTCCTGATCGCCGCCGAAGACTGGCGCGGGATGCTGCGTGCGCCACCAGCGGTTCGACATGTAGACGATGGGCACATCGAGTGCGCCGAAGATACCGAGCACCGCAGCCAGCGTCTGCATCTGTGGGCCGGCAGCGAAGCGACGCAGCAGCAGGTAGCTGACGTAAATCAGCCACAGCACCAGCGTCGTGGTCAGGCGCGCATCCCATGTCCACCAGATGCCCCATGCGCGGCGTCCCCACAAGGGGCCGGTGGTCAACACAACCGTGCAGAACACCACGCCGACTTCGGCGCCCGCCAGCGCCCATGCATCGGCGATCTGTGCGCGATCGGGGCTGCTGCGGCGGAAGGTGAGATAGCCTATCGAGCCGATCAGGCTGATGGCGAAGAACAGAAACGCCACCGACGCCGAGGGCACGTGGTAGTAGATGATGCGGAAGACGTAGCCCTGCATCGCATCATCCGGCGCGACGTAGATGGCCTGGTAGTATCCCCACGCCATGAGCAGGATGGTGATCAGGGGAAAGAGGGTAAGTAGGACTTTTTTCATACAGAATCCTGTGCGAACGAATTAAGTTTACGCCGCAGTTCGAGCGGTAGTCTCCATCGTTGGATGGACGCTTTACTCCGCATGGAACACCACATCGAACAGCAGCAGGCTTACGGTTGTAAAGATGATGTCGTAGCCCGTCAACATCTTGATCCAGAGCCAGGGATCGCTTTCCCCGGTGAGGATGTTCCCGGTGGCCTGCACCATGCCGAGCAGTGCCGGCAGAAAGATGGGAAAGAGAATCAGCGGCAGCAGCAGTTCGCGATTGCGGCTGCGGATGGCGAGTGCGGCGAAGAAAGTTCCATTCGCTACCAGTGCCCACGTGCCCAGCGGCAGCACCAGGGCCAGCACCCATGCATTGCCTGCAACCCGCAGGTTGTACATCACCAGGAAGACCGGCGCCAGCGCGATCTGCACGATGCTAACGAAGATGAAGTTGGCGAGGACCTTCGCGAGGAATAGTTCGGCGCCCGAACTGGGAGCCATTCGCTGCGCGTCCATCACCTGGTGGCGAATCTCGCGGGCCCACGCCTGGTTGAGCGCACTTACCGAGGCGAACATCGTCGCCACGCAAAGCACGCCGCCGGCAATCGTTTGTGCAAACGCACCGCGCGGGTCAAACGAGATGGAGAACAGCACCACGACGAGCAGCGCGAAAAACAGCATGGAGTTGATGGCGTCTTTCGAGCGCCATTCAATGCGCAGGTCTTTGGCGAGATGGGTCCAGAGGGTCGAGCTCATGCGGCCCTCTGCGGTTGAGGTTCGTGGTTTCCCACCCATGTCAACGATGAAGCTGTTGCCATGGATGGGGCACCCGGGTTCGTGGTTCGTCCAGAAGGTACGTTTAGCTTTGCGATGAATTGAGAGGGTTCACTCATGCGGAGTGTCCCTCCGCGGTCAACCTTGGGCCGTCCTTGATTAGGTCTGCGGTCTGGACTTCGACATCGAGCGCCTGCGCGGCCTTCAGATAATCGTCAGGGCTGAGAATCAACTGCGTGCCGCGCGTCCCGGCGGAGACGCTGATCTTGTCGAAGAGGATTGCGGTCTCATCGATGTAGACGGGGAAGACCTTTCTTGAGCCAAACAGCGTGACTCCGCCGCGAATGTATCCGGTAAGCGGCTGCACATCTTTCAGCGGTGCCATCTCGGCTTTGCGCAAGCCTGCCGCACGGGCGAACTTCTTGAAGTCGAGTTCTGCGTCGCCGGGAACCACGGCAAATCGGTATATATTGGGTCCGCCCGTCACCAGCAGCGTTTTGAAGACCTGCTCCGGCGGCATGCCGATTTTCTTTGCAACTGTGATGGCCGACAGATCTTCAGGGTCGACTTCGTATTCGCGAAGTTCGAAGGGGATGCCCAGAGATTCGAGAAAGCGTGCGCCGTTGGTCTTCATAGCGTCGGCTTCCCCGGGGCGAAGTCAGCGACACGTCCGGCCTGCAAACGCAGGATCCAGTCGGCGATCGGCGCAGCATGTTCGCGCTGGTGCGTTGTAATCACAATGGTGCGGTTTTTCTGGCGGAATCCGGCGAGCAGTTCGACCATCTGACGGGTCGATTCGATATCCATGTTGGAGAAGGGCTCATCCAGCAGCAGCAATTCCGGTACAGGCATCAGGACGCGGGCGAGGGAGGTACGCTGGCGCATGCCCTGCGAATACTGGCCGAGCGTGCGGTTAAGTTCAGGGTCGAGTCCCACCTGGCGCAGGGCTTCAGCGGGATCGAGGCATTGGCGGCCCGGATAGAGGCTGGCGAAGTAGCGCAGATTCTCCTGCCCGGTGAACTCGTCATAGAGCATGGGGGCATGGCTCATGTAGCCGATGCGTTCGCGCGCGTCGTGCGGTTCAATGCCGCCGAAAACCGTGACCTTGCCACCGGTTGGCCGCAGAAGGCCGGCCAGAATACGCAATAATGTCGATTTGCCGGCGCCGTTTTCTCCGATCAGCACATAGCATTTGCCTGGCTCGAGATCGACAGAGACCTGGCGCAGCGCGGCAAACGAACCAAAAAGTTTAGAAACGTTTTCGAGGTGAGCGCAAAGGGTAGAGCTGATGGCCTCCGGGGCTTGCGCTGTCATGGAATCAGTTCGTGGCGATTCCAGCGGGGGCGCTGCCCGGTTGGGGAACCGGCGCTGCACCACCCCGACGATCAGGACCCATCGTCGGGGGCCCCGGGTCGGCATTGGCGCGCGGGTTGGTGCTGGACGGAGCCGGTTGTGCGGGCATAGCGCCCGGCTGGCCGTTGGGGGTTGCCGGGGCGTATTTGCTGGCGCATTTGGCTTGCAGTGCCGTGGCGTGGAAGACGCCGTCGTGTCCGATAGTGCCTTCGGCGAGCGCCTGGGAATCATCCTTGAACGTATCCGGCGGCGGCTCGGAGCCCTTGTAAATCACAGTCAGTTTCTTGCCGGCGGCAGCCTTCGGCGAGTGGCTTTCAAATTCATTCAAAACAAACGTGACATGCGGCCCGCTCTGCTCGATCGAACCGGGTTGAACGAAGCCTTCCACACGGAGATTGCTCTTGTAGGCCTTCTCGCCCATCTTGCCGAGCTCGGCAACTGTGACGTAGTAGCTCTTGCTGGAGCCGTAGCCGGTAAACGCCAGCCAGCCGATGGTTCCAAGGATGATGGCCACGGCGATACCGATCCGAACCGAATTGGAAGATTTGTTCATAGCTCGATTCTTACGATACGGGGGCGGATGGGGCGGGTCAATGGTTCTGGGCAACAAGCGTGATCTGAATCACATTTTTGCGCTTATTTCCAACCCTGTATGTCAGACGCTTTCAATCCGCCTTTAGTGAGCGCTTTCAAGGGTTTGCGCGGCCTTGGCGAGCGCGTTGGTCAGGACAGTAAGCTGCGCCGAAGCCCGGCTCGCGTCCTTGGACTCGATCGCCTCGTTGACTCCCGGAATCACAACTGCGGCGTAGCCCGTATATTCCCCCGGCGCATAGATGGTGTGCTTGTACCAGGGGCGGTTAGGCAGGCCAGCGGGCGAAGTCATCGCCGTTTCTGCCGCGCGCAGGGTTGCGTTGAACTCAGGGATGTCGGCCGGTGGATTCACTTGCAACTGATGCGCGTGGTCGGCAGCTTTGGCGAATTTTGCTGCGGCCTCGAGCGCCGGGCCGAAATCAAGACCGGAAACTCCGGTATCAGCAGCCTTGCGCTTGGCCGCTTCAATGTAGGACTTCACCTCATGCGCGTACGCCGGATAGTCGTAGGGCAGCACATCGGTGTCGGCCATGCGTACCGCTTCGAGGCCGAGTATGCGCGCCATCTGCTGCAGGTAGACGAAGTGCGGATCGGCGTTCATCACGAACCATGCGTAGTTGTCGAAGACGGAGTGATACACGCCGTATGGGCCGCTCGATCCGATGTCAGTCGACGGTACGCCAATGTGCTGCAGGAATGGTGTGAAGTCCGATCCTGAACCGAGATCGCTTACGTGCACCTCATCGCCGGGCTGCGCCGGAGCGTTGCTGGCGCGGTGTTCCCTGGACCCATGGCGATCCGCACGCCACTCCTGGTAGACGGTGTCGCCCATTGGGCTCGGCACTGATTTTGCAATGTCACGCATGAAGTTCTTCAGCGAAGGTACCGCCGATGCCGAAAAGTCCGGCCCGGAGACGGCGACATCCACATTGAAGTAGGCGACGGCGTTGGTGAGTTGCTGCGCGTGCTGCTCTACCCACTCGGTTGAACCCATCAGGCCCTCTTCTTCCGCGTCCCAACTGCAGAAGATAATCGAGCGTTTCGGCTTCCAACCCTCTTTCAACAAAGCACCCACACCATGCACAGCTTCGAGCATGCTGGCGGTGCCGCTGTTGGGATCGACAGCGCCGTAGACCCATGCGTCACGGTGATTGCCGACGACGACCCAATTTTCGGGATCATCTGTGCCTTTGATTTTGCCGATCACATCCCAGATGGTGCGGCGCTGATAATCCTGCTGCGAGACGAGGTGAACGCGCACCCCGCCCGGGCCGAGGTGATAGCGGAAAGGAAGTGCACCTTGCCAGCCCTGCGGGACGCTGGGTCCCTTCAGAGCCCGCAGAATGGGTGCGGCGTCTTCATAGCTGAGCGGGATGGAGATGATGTGCGGCTGGCTGCCGTTCGCATCCACGCGTGCCGAGTCTGGCAGGTCGGTTGTGGAGGCTACTCCGGGAGTTTCCGGGTCGCCGGGATATTTGAAGAGGTATTGCACCGATCCACGCTGCACGCCGCTGTCGGGACGCCATGGACCGTTGGGATAAGGATCGCCTTTGTAGTAGCCGTCATCCTGCGGATCGGAGTAGATGATGACGCCGATGGCGCCGCGCTGCTCGGCGATGTAGACCTTCACGCCGCGAAAGTTCCCACCGTAGCGGACGACGACGATCTTGCCGTGCAGGTCGATCTTCTGTTTCGCGAGTTCGTCGAAGTCTTCGAGCCGGCCGTAGTTCGCGTAAACCGCTTCGGCGGTCACGTCGCCTGAACCAGACGACCCGTTGAACGGCATCACTACGCGCGGGTCCTTGTCGAACGGATCTCCATTTACATCCTCGCGCGTCGGGCCGGACATCAGTTGCTTGCCCTCTGTATCAAATGCCTCAACCTTGACTTCCTTCGGCTGATTCATCAGCACTCGGTAGGGCACGATCTCGGTGTCGAGGCCGGCGGCGCGGAATTTTTCCGCAACGTACTCGGCGGTCTTGCGGTCTTCAGGGCTTGAGGCAATGTGCGGCTCGGCGGTCAGCGTTTTCAGGTGTTCGCCGGCAAGCGTTGCATTGGGCACGGCAAGAAACTTTTCTTCGATGCCGGCTTCTTTGCTGAAGTCTTTGTAGCCGAAGACCTGTTTCGGAGCGGCTGGTGCGGCCGGCGCTTTCGAACTCTGCGCCGTGCAGTGTTGAGCTTGGAAGGAGAAAACTGCAACCAGTACAAGGGGGGCAACCAGAAGCCTTCGAATCATCATCAGGCGAAAACCTTTGAGGTGCAAAAAGTAGAAGATAAACAGAGGCCAAAGCACTTTGATACACGGCTTCGACGCAGTTTCCACAGCTTACACTATAGGTTGGAGCTCCCCCTGCCCACCCGTCCCAAACTGAACGAAGAAAACCTCGCCGCTGCCTCTGACGAGCCCTCGGCCATGGTACAACCCCTTCCAGAACCTGAAACCGCGGAGCTGCCCCAGGCCATTCGCGCGCTGCGTAATCCGAACTTCCGCCTCTTCTGGGCCGGCAACTTCACTTCCAACATCGGCACGTGGATGCAGAACGTGGCGCAGGGCTGGCTGGTTCTCACGTTGACCAATTCAGCCTTCTGGCTGGGCGTGGTGGGCTTTGCTGGGTCGATTCCGTTTCTATTCGTTACGCTCTTTGGCGGCGTCATCGCCGACCGCGTGAACAAGAGGCGCCTGCTGCAGGTGACGCAAACCATCATGATGTTGCTGGCGTTTCTGCTAGCGGCGCTGACGTATTTTCACGCCATCGGCGTCTGGGGCGTGGCCGCTATCGCATTCTCGAACGGCGTAGCCATGGCCATGAACGCACCCAGCTACCAGGCTCTGGTGCCAAAACTTGTGAAGCGCGAAGACCTGACCAACGCAATCGCACTGAACTCCGCGCAATTCAACATGTCACGCATCCTCGGACCAACGCTCGGCGGCTATGCCATGGCGTTATTCGGAATGGCCGGGAACTTTTTCTTAAACGGTTTGAGCTTTCTGGCAGTGTTGTGGGCGCTGGTGCGCATCAAGTATCCCGAAGAAGAATTAAGCCATCACCAGAGCTTGTGGGACAGCCTTCAAAGCGGCTTCACCTACCTGCGCAGCAATCGTCAGATGTACGTCATGATCTGGATGACAGCCTTTGCGAGCTTCTTCGGATTTCCATTCATCACGTTCATCCCTTACTTCGCGAAGATGCAATTACACGTGGGCGAAAGCGGCCTCGGCTGGCTGCTCGCCTGCTCGGGCCTGGGATCGGTGCTGGGTGCGATGACGATCGCCATCTCCGGAGTGATCCGCCATCGAGGCCGCGTGCTGACAGGCTGTGGCGTGGTTTTCTTCGCAGCGATTATCGGCTTCAGCTACTCCCACGTCTTTGCGCTTTCGCAGGCGCTGGCGTTCTTTGAGGGCTTTACCGGAATCTTGATGATCTCCTGCTTCAACGTCTCGATCCAGCACTTGTCGAGCGATGCGATGCGTGGCCGCATGATGAGCATCTACGCTACAAGTTTTCTTGGTTTGCCCCCGATCGGCGCGCTGGTGGCGGGGGAACTCTCGCGCCACATCGATACAGGTCATGCGCTGGCGATGATGGCGAGCGTCGCGCTGATGTCGTTTGTAGGGTTCTTCGCGTTCTCGCAACCGCTGCGCGAACTGGACTGAGCCACGCGCAAAGGCAAATCAGACAACCGGCTGGGT
The DNA here is from genome assembly GCA_963738035.1 of uncultured Acidobacteriaceae bacterium. GTDB lineage: Bacteria > Acidobacteriota > Terriglobia > Terriglobales > Acidobacteriaceae > Telmatobacter. The sequence continues at coordinate 428,367 of CAVTVB010000008.1, read as the reverse complement.
GCAATGTGCGCAGCGTTGGGCGGCAGCAGGAATATCGCTGAGGCACTGCGGGCACGGCTTCGTCGCCGGGGGCGCATCGGGCACCGGCTTGTGAAAACGGGCCATCAGGGCGTTGGCGGGGACCACAATGAAGAAGTAGACAGCCACTGCCACCAGAAGGAATGCGATCACGGCATTCAGGAAGTTGCCGATCATGATGTGGTTCACTTGGATGGCGCTGAAGTCGGGCTTGCCCGCAAGATTGCCGATGAGCGGAGTGAACACATCTTTGACGAGAGACGTTACAACCGTTCCGAATGCGCCGCCGATGATGACGCCAACAGCCAGATCGAGGACGTTGCCGCGCAGAATGAAATCACGAAATCCCTTCAGCATGTCTACCTCCTGAAAGTCATTGCGCACATGTTACGCGACGGGCCTTCTATTCTGGAATGAGAAGTTTCCAGTTCGTTAGGCTGTCGCCGCTGCGCGTTTGCCTATCTTACACAGACCGCATGCAGGGAACACAAACAAAAAGATACGTTTTCTTCAGCGGCAACCAGAGCCACCGGAACACGGTCACAGTGGATAAGCCACCAGAAACACGATCAGCGTGAGGATCATGAGGTCGGAGTAGAGAAGAAGGAGGACGCCCGCGTGGTACAGGCTCCATTTGCCGCGCAGGCAGCGGCCGGTCTCTGCCATTCCCCAGGCCGCAACAATCAGAGACGCGAACTGCCACGGCGACCCGTGAAGATTTTCAATATGCGGAAAGCCCGCCAGCAGCAGGCTCGCGATGAATGCGCTGAGGGAGAGCACAATTCCACGTACGAGAGATTTTTGTCGCAATCGAAAGATAGCGAGGGGAGACACGACTCCTACAACTCTAGACCGTTACAGCTCTTGCGTATTCCGAAACTGCCCTGGTTACCTGGCAACCAGTTCCATCTCCCTGAGCGACTCGACATAAGGCGCGCGCAGCACGCCGCGCTCGGTGATGATGGCTGTTACATACTTCGCCGGTGTGACGTCGAATGCTGGATTGCAAATTCCAACGCCATGCGGCGTTAGCTGCTTGCCGCCATGATGCGTCACTTCTTTTGCCGAGCGCTCCTCAATTGGAATCGCCTCACCAGTAGCTGTCGCTGTGTCGATCGTGGACCACGGTGCAGCGCAATAAAACGGGATGCCGTGCTCCTTCGCGAGAATGGCCACGTTGTAGGTGCCGATCTTGTTGGCGAAGTCACCGTTGGCGGCAATGCGATCCGCGCCCACGACTACGGCCTTAATCTTTCCCGCGCGCATGAGACTCGCCGCCATGTTGTCGCAGATTACCGTCGTTGGAATGCCGTCCGCCATCAGTTCCCACGCGGTGAGCCGCGCCCCCTGCAGAAACGGCCGCGTCTCGTCTGCATAAACGTGAATGCGCTTGCCCTGCTCAACAGCAGAGCGAATGACACCGAGAGCTGTGCCGTAACCGCACGTAGCCAATGCGCCGGCATTGCAATGCGTCAGCACGCCGCCTTCGTCCGGCAGCAGTGCACCCCCAAGAGCGCCCATTGTCTTGCATGCTGCAATGTCTTCCTCATACATTGCGTGGGCTTCGGAAAGCAGCTTGTCCTGCACCTGCTTCATCGATGCGCCGGATGAAAGCAATCCCTCAAATACACGCTTCATGCGATCGATGGCCCAGAACAGATTCACAGCCGTCGGCCGGGTTCCCGCTAACCGCGCACAAATCTTCTCGAACTCTGGCGCAAAGTGCTCTGCGCTCTCAGCCTTCGAGCCCAATGCACCAAGCGCAACGCCGTAAGCGGCAGAAACGCCAATCGCCGGCGCGCCGCGCACGACCATGGTGACGATGACGTCGGCCACCTGTTCGTAATCGGTGGCCAGCACATAGCTCTCCTCGAGGGGAAGCTTCGTTTGATCGATAAATCGGACGCCTTCAGGGGTCCAGGCAAGCGTAGGAATCATGCATTTCCAGTGTAAATGGCTTCAGGCTTCTGATCTATCGGGCCCGGACACCTCGTCTAGACTGGCTAAAGATAAGACCGTCCGTCTGGAGAGCCCAATTGACAGGAACAGCGCCTGATTATTCGCTTTTATTCATTCAATTAGGCAGTGTTGCGGTCGGTCTAGCCGTGCTCGCTCGCCTGGCCCGTCGCTGGGGGCTCTCAGCAATCTCTCTTTTTCTTCTCGCCGGACTGGCGTTTGGGACGGGGGGCATCGCGCCGCTGAACCTTACGAAAGGTTTTATCCAGCTTGGAGCAGAAGTTGGTGTACTTCTTCTGCTCTTCATGCTTGGGCTTGAATACTCCGGAGATCAACTCACCAGCAGCCTGCGCAAAGGGCTTTCTGGCGCCGGCATCGACCTCTTGTTAAATTTTCCTCCCGGCTTCATCGCAGGGATTCTTCTCGGCTGGTCGCTCCTGCCTTCCTTCCTGCTGGGCGGCGTCACCCTGATCTCGTCCTCTGGAATCATCGCCCGCGTACTGTCTGAATTAGATCGCATGAGCGCACCTGAGACTCCGACAGTGCTTTCGATTCTCGTGCTCGAAGATCTCATGATGGCTGTTTATCTTCCCCTGGTTGCCGTGCTCATTGCCGGTGGGGACTCGACAAAAATTCTTGTTTCGGTCGGAATTGCCTGCACGACGGTTCTCGTTGTGCTCTTCATCGCCACGCGATTCGGAAACTCGCTAAGCTCATTCATCTCGCACCAGTCCGACGAGGTAGTTCTGCTCACGGTCTTCGGTACCGTGCTTCTGGTCGCCGGGATTGCGCAGCACCTGCGCGTCTCGTCTGCGATTGGCGCATTTCTTGTGGGAATTGCCGTCTCGGGACCGATCGGTGAGCAGTCGCATCGCCTGCTCGCGCCGTTGCGCGATCTCTTTGCTGCGACCTTCTTTTTCTTCTTCGGTTTGGAGATTGATCCGCGAAGCCTGCCGCCGGTGCTTTTGACTGCGATTGCGCTCGCCGTGGTCACAACCCTCTCGAAGGTTCTCACCGGCTATTGGGCCTCTCGCAGCGGCAACCTCGACCGGCGATCACGGATTCGTGCCGGATTGACACTCGTTGCCCGGGGTGAGTTTTCCATTGTGATCGCCGGCCTTGGAGCCGGCATTGAACCACGCCTCGGATCGCTGGCTGCCGCATACGTTCTTCTGATGGCAATCTTTGGGCCTGTTCTGGCGAGGGTCATTCGTTGAGCCTGAACTTATGCCGGAATGAGATCGCGCCGCGAGAGTGCCTCATCGGAACGCTAATGTGTCCGCACGAATGAAAAGATTTTCATTTTCCGCTGGACGTGGCGCAGCTCCTCGTCAGTAGAGTGGTTTGCGTATCATAAGCACCGACATCAACGCGGCGAAATTCTCTGGATTTCTCAGACCGCTGTGTCCATGCGTGTGCCCCGACGAATCTGAGGAGTCGTTTTGCAACTGACCATTGTCGATTGGCTGATCATGCTGCTGTATTTCGTGTTTGTGCTGGGCATCGGCTTTGCCCTCAAGCGCTACATGAAAACCAGCAAGGACTTCTTCCAGGCAGGGCGCGCGCTGCCGGCATGGATCTGTGGTCTCGCTTTTATCAGCGCCAATCTCGGCGCGCAGGAAGTCATCGGCATGGGCGCCTCGGGAGCAAAGTACGGCCTCGAGACAGCGCATTTCTACGGCATCGGCGCCATCCCGGCCATGGTCTTCGTCGGCATCTTCATGATGCCGTTTTATTACGGCTCAAAAGCGCGCTCGGTGCCGGAATTTCTGCGCATGCGCTTCGATGAAAAGACGCGCGCTCTCAACGCCTGCTCGTTTGCAGTGATGACGGTATTTAGCTCTGGGATCTCGATGTATGCGATGGCGCGGCTCATCCAGGCGCTGCACGTCTTCGATGGATTGTTTCGCTCGCTTGGCTGGGCGCCCGAAGGCATCTTCACCTTCTCTATCGTGCTGTCGGCGGTCATCGTTCTGCTCTACATCTTTCTCGGTGGACTTACGAGCGCCATCTACAACGAGGTGCTGCAATTCTTCCTCATCATCGCCGGCTTCCTGCCCTTGGTGCTGCTGGGCCTGAAGAATGTCGGCGGATGGAGCGGACTGAGGACCGCTGTCTCCGCTGTTGATCCGCGCATGATGCACGAGTGGAAAGGCGTGATGCACTCGAGCACCAATCCCATGGGCATCGAAATTATCGGCATTGGTATGGGCCTTGGTTTCGTGCTTGGCTCGGGATACTGGTGTACTGACTTCCTAGTGATCCAGACGGCGATGGCCTCGAAGAACATGGAGTCCGCCCGCCGCGTCCCGCTGATCGCCGCGGTTCCGAAGATGGTATTTCCATTCCTTGTAATTCTTCCCGGATTGCTCGCCATCTCCCTGACCACGCCGCATACCACCACTACGGTGCACGAACAGAACGGCGTTATTTACCACACCACGAATGTCGTGCCGCACGAGATCGAACAGGGCAGGGGACTGGTCCCGGCGAAGATTAATCCGGTGACCGGCAAAGCGATGCTCGATGCCAGCGGCCATCCGCTGCTCGACTACGACATGGCCACGCCGAATATGCTGCTGCATTATTTCCCCACCGGCATTCTCGGACTCGGGCTGACTGCGCTGCTCGCCAGCTTCATGAGCGGCATGGCGGGCAATGTGACGGCGTTCAACACTGTATTCACTTACGATCTCTATCAGTCCTACATTCACAAGAACGGCAGCGACCGCCACTACATGGCGGTGGGTCGATGGGCCACGGTCGGAGGCATTCTGCTTTCGATTGGCACTGCGTATGCAGCCATCAACTTCAACAACATCATGGACACGCTGCAGCTTGTCTTCAGCTTTGTGAACGCGCCGCTGTTCGCGACGTTCCTGCTGGGCATGTTCTGGAAGCGCACCACAGGCCACGCCGCATTTACCGGGCTCATTTCGGGCACTGTGGCCGCGATGCTGCATCATGGCCTTACGCTGCCCATCGAGGCGCACGTCGGCATTCACGGCGGGTGGATCACCGTTGTGCACCATTACCCAAGCGATATGGCGCAGAACTTCTGGGGCGCGATCTTCGCCTTCAGCACCAACTTCATCATCACTGTGATCGTGAGTCTGTTTACAAAGCCGCGGCCTGAATCGGAACTCGTGGGCCTGGTGCATTCGCTCACGCCCAAGCCGCCGCGCGCGCACGATCGCTGGTGGAAGAGCCCCGAAGCGCTGGGCATTGCCGTACTGCTGGGCGCCGTCGCGCTGAACATTTTCTTTGCCTGAGAGGAAGGGAACACCATGAATCTCGATTTGCGCATTCCCATGGGACTGATGTTCACCTTCACCGGCGCCATCCTGACCACGTGGGGTATCAAGACCAATGGCAACGTTGACCTCTACGCAAAGAGCCTCGGCATCAACGCGAATCTGTGGTGGGGTTTGGTGCTGCTTGTGTTCGGACTGACGATGTTCTTGCTCGGCCAGCGCACACAGCGGCGCCTCGCAAAAGAACCGCCACCGCCCGCCGAGGAAGGCGAAGTGCGGCGAGGACATTAAAGCAGGGACTAGGGACTAGGGAACAAGAATCAGCAAGACGCGGGGTGCCCCATCCTTGCGTAGCAGGGGTGGGAAAGCGACTAACCATCACTTACTGTTTTTCGTTTTATCAATCAGCTTACTGGCCAAGCACTGGGCCCCTCACCGGAAATTGATACAGTCCTCACGACGCTGCAACTAAACTAAAAGCAGCGATGAAACGAAAGCTCATTGAGCACTACGAGGTCATTCGCCGCCTCGGCGCGGGCGGCAGCGGCGTGGTGTACCTGGCCAACGACACGCTATTGCAGCGGCCCGTGGTGCTCAAAATTCTGCGGACTGGCCTGCTCTCGGCGCAGCAACTGCGCACCACCGTTCTGCGTGAAGCGCGTCTCGCTTCTGCCATTGAGCACCCCAATGTCTGCGCAATCTACGAAGTTGGCGAGGCCGGCGACGAAGGTTACATTGTCATGCAGTATGTGCCCGGCCAATCGCTCGATCAGCTCATCGCGCGTGGTCCGGCCACTCCGCAACTGCTCCTCTCGGTGGGCATCCAGATCGCCGACGGTCTGCAGGCTGCGCACTCGCTGGGAATATTTCACCGCGACCTGAAGCCGCAAAACGTGATGTTGACCGATGGCGGCCTGGTAAAGATTCTCGACTTCGGCCTAGCGCGACGCCTGCGACCCGAGGATGCAAGCTTCGATCCCTCCAAGCCCGCGCTTGCCAGAGACGCGTCGGTTGCCGCAACATACACCGCGCGCGGCGGCACCATTCGGTACATGGCGCCGGAGCAGTTCGTGACCGGCCAGTCGAGCGTGCAGTCCGATGTGTGGGCGCTTGGCGTGATCCTCTACGAGCTTGCCAGCGGCCGTCATCCGTTTTCGCGCCCGGATGGGGAGGATTTCCACACCATCCGCGCCATCCAGTTTTCCGATCCCGTTGATCTCAGCGAGATCGTCCCCGATATTTCGAGGGAATTGAAAAGCGTCATAGCGACTTGTCTCGAAAAAACGCCTGCTACGCGCTACGCGTCCGCCGCCGAAGTGCGCGAGGCATTGAAGACCATTATGAAGGCGCTGCAAATTGAGACGGGAGCTATTCCGGGCGAGGCTGCTGCGAACCTGCCGACCACCGAGGCCGAAGCAGAGAAACGTGCCACTGGATTTCTGTCAATGCTGGCGGAGCGGTTTCGCGAATCCGCCGGCGATCGCGCGCAGCAGAATTCCCTTGTGGTGCTTCCATTCGCAAATCTGGGTGCAACGGAGGTAGCGCCGCTGTATGGCTACGCCCTGGCCGATGCCATCGCCGCACGCCTCGCTCGCATTCCCGCTCTGGTAGTCAGGCCATCAAGCGCGCTTATGTCGCTGCCCATCGCGCAGATGGATCCGCTCTCTGTAGGTCAGCGGCTGCTGGTAAGTTTCGTGCTGGCCGGCAGCTTCTTCCGTTCAGAGAACGGATTCGATCTCAATTGGCAGCTGCTCGACATCGGTTCGCAAAGCGTGCGCTCCGGCGGAGCCATCCGCGTTGCGTCTCTCGATCTGATCGCGGTGCAGTCTGAAATTTCAAACGAAGTCTTTGCCGCGTTACATGGCCTTGGCGCGGGCGATCAGATGGATGCGCCTCGCGGCGCGCTCCGCGATGGTTCGCTGCCCGGCCCCGTGAGCGAAGAGTATCTGCAGGCGCGCGCGCTGCTCAGTTCCTTCATGGTGCGAACCGGCTCAAAAAATGACCTCGACAAGGCCCACGCGCTCTTCACGAGCGTTACCACGAAGGATCCGGAGTTTGCTTCCGGCTGGAGCGGACTGGGAATTGCTGAGCTGCAATACGTGCGCCACGGATTTGGTGGGCAGATTCACGTGATGCATGCGCGACGCGATTTCGACGAGGCGCTGAAGCTGGATCCCGCAGCAACGGAGGCAAATCTCTACCGGATTTACATGCTACTGTCGCGCGGCGAGAAGGAGTCTGCCCGCCACGGCATCGCCAACCTGCTTGCCGGTGCCGCCAACGACTGGAATGTGCACATGGTCGCGGGCATTGCGCTGCGCGGCGACGGCATGTACGACGAGGCGCTGCTGCAGTTCAATCGCGCGCTCAAGCTGAACCCGGCGAATGCGGCTATCCTCTACAATCACCGCGCCCGCGTATACCACTATCAAAACCAGATTGAACTTGCTGGCGATGAGTTAGAGAAGGGCCTGGCGCTCGAACCACGCCACCCGCTCCTGCGCACATCGTCCGGCTATCAGCAGATGCGTATGGGCAATCTCGATGAGGCAATCAAAATCCTCGAAGGGGTGATTCGCGACGACGAATCGCTGCGCATCGCAGTGCCCACGCTGGCGCTGTGTTACGTGCAGGTCGGGGATCGGGCCCGTGCCGCAGCGCTGCTGAAAGACGACACGCTGGCTGCAGCCGAAGCCGACAGCGAGATGGCCTACCGGCTGGCGACCTACTTTGCCGTCGAGGGTGATTCCAGCGAAGCGCTCCACTGGTTGCGGCGCGCCATCTATCTTGGCAACGAAAACTATCCGTGGTTCCAGAAAAATCCGGCGTGGAATAACCTGCGCACCAATGCTGATTTTGAGCGCATCCTCGAAGACCTGAAGAAGGCATTCCGCCGCAATCAGAAAACATGGAAGCGCCTGCTCGAACAAGTTCCGCCGGACGCGGAGTAACATGCATGCTTCTTGAACACGCCTGCGAGCCCGATTATCCCGCCATCATCGACCTCGTCAACGCCGCCTATCGCGGACATGGAACTGTCGAGAGCTGGAACATCGAATCAGGAATCATCGAGGGCACCCGCTTAACCGACTCTTTGCTAAGGGAGGACCTCGCCGCTAAACCGGACGCGCACTTTCTCGTCCATCGCGATCCTGAAAGCGGAGCCATCATCGGCACCGTATGGCTCGAGCCTGTGGACGAGGGTGCCTGGTATCTTGGCCTCTTCACCATCGATCCTGGATTGCAGAAACAACACATGGGCCGCGCGTTACTTGCCGCAGCCGAAGACTTTGCCAAGGCGCATGGAGCGAGCTTGATGCGCATGGGCGTGCTCAACGTCCGCGATGCGCTTATCGCTTGGTACGAACGGCGAGGCTACAGCCGCACCGGCAACGCAGAGCCCTACCCCTACGGCGATAACCGCTTTGGCACGCCTCTTCGCAACGACCTCGAGTTCGTGATCCTCGAAAAGCAGCTTTGAGCCGGGATTTTTTCATGGCTCATTCCGACGACAAGAGGCGATAGCTCCACGCATCCCGTCCCCGCCGTATGATGAGGGACGAACTTAAATCTATCTGTCGTGAGTTGTGAATGGACTCCATTTCCCGCCGTAACTTCCTTGCCGGCGCGGCCAGCTTCGTCGGCTCGGCGGCCGTTTCGCCGCGCAATGCCTTCGCACAAACCAGCTTCGTCTCCAAACGCCCGGCTCCATCCGCACGCCGATTCCGCAGCAAGGCAGTCGATGGTGCTATCGAGTCGATTTCCGCGAAAATGAAAGATCCGGAACTGGCGTGGCTCTTTTCGAACTGCCTGCCGAACACGCTCGACACCACCGTCACATTCAGCAACGGTGCTTCCGGTCCCGATACCGTCGTAGTCACCGGCGACATTCCCGCGATGTGGCTGCGCGACTCCTCTGCCCAGGTGTGGCCCTATCTTCCGTTTCTCACCGCCGATCCGGAACTTGCGAAACTCATCGAAGGCGTAATCCGGCGCCAGACGCGCTGCATCCTTGCAGATACTTACGCGAACGCCTTCATGCCCGACCTCGCCAGCCGCGAGCCGCTCTCGTGGAGCAAGGCCGACAAGACCGAAATGAAACCCGGCGTGGGCGAGCGGAAGTGGGAGGTCGACTCGCTCTGCTACCCCGTCCGCCTCGCGCATGAGTACTGGCGCATCACGCACGACACCAAGCCATTCGACGCAAAATGGGAGCGTGCGATGCACGCGATCCTTGAAACATTCAAGGCGCAGCAGCGCAAAACTTCCCGTGGGCCTTATCACTTCCAGCGAGAAGCCTTCTCTCCCTATGACACACTGAGCGGAGATGGGTACGGCAACCCGGCGCGGCCCCTCAGTCTCATCTACTCCGGCTTTCGTCCGTCGGATGATGCGTGCGTATACCCGCTCAACATTCCCGGCAACTTTTTTGCGGTGATCACGCTGCAACGTATCGAAGAAATGCTTACCGAGATTGCCCATGACAGTGCTGCCGCGAGCGCGGCCAGCCGCCTCCGTTCCGAGATCAAGTCGGCATTGGATGCGCATGCGCGCGTGCATCACTCCGCAGCAGGCGAAATCTGGGCCTACGAAATCGACGGATTCGGCAACGCGCTATGCATGGACGACGCCAACGTGCCGAGCCTGCTTGCGATGCCCTATCTAGGCTGCTGCTCCGCAAGCGATCCCGTGTATCTGGCAACGCGCCGGTTCGTGCTGAGCGAAGCGAATCCCTATTTCTTTCGCGGCTCTGCAGCCGAAGGAGTCGGCGGCCCACATATCGGCCAGGACATGATCTGGCCCATGGCGATCATCATGCGTGCGCTCACCACAGACAATGAGAAGGAGCAACAGCAATGCCTCGCGTGGCTCAAAACAACGCACGCCGGAACCGGCTTCATGCATGAAAGCTTCAACAAGAACGATCCCGCGAACTTTACCCGCGCGTGGTTTGCATGGGCCAACACGCTGTTCGGCGAATTGATCCTAAAGCTCGACAAGACCAACCCAAAGCTCCTCGAAAAAGCCTGAGCAAAAAAAGAACCGGCGGATTTGCTGATGAGCAAACCCGCCGGCGTACAAACGTTGTGCGTCTTATTTCAGGTTGACGGTTGCCTTCAGCGGCAAACTCGCCGACGATCCGCCAACCATGATGGTGTAATCGCCCGGAAGCAGCGACCAGTCATTCTTCTGTTCATCGAAGATCGAAAGGTATTTTGGATCGATCTCGACGGTAACGCTTTGCTTCTCGCCCGGATTCAGCTTGACCTTGCTAAACCCGACGAGGCGCTTCGGCGGTTCCTGTGCGGCTGCCGGCAGAGCTGCGTAGACTTCCGCAATCTCCGATCCTTCGCGGGCGCCGGCATTGGTCAGCGTAAACGTCACCTTGACCTTGTCGCCCGGAGTTACCTGCAGGCCAGAATAGCGATAGGTCGTATACGAAAGGCCATAGCCGAACGGGAAGAGCGGCGTCTTGTTTTCCGCGTCGTACCACTTGTAGCCGACTTTGACTCCCTCGTCATAATTCATCGGGAACGGTGGAAGCCCCATCGCCCATTTCTCAGGCGTCGCGGCTCCATCAAAGTGCGATGACTCCGGCGGCGGCATGGTGATGGTCGGATGCGGCAGATCGGCTTCGCTCTTCGGGAACGTATTGGGCAGTTTGCCGCTCGGATTCACCGTACCGAACAGAACGTTGCCCACTGCGTTGGCGCCATCGCTGCCGGCAAACCACGCTTCAAGAATTGCTGCAGGCTTGTCGACCCACGGCATCGTTACAGGATTACCCGTTTCGAGCACGACGATCGTGTGCGGATTCGCCGCAGCCACTGCCGCAATCACCGCATCCTGATCGTGAGGAAGTGTCAGGCTCTTCAGGTCCATTCCCTCGCTCGCCCACATGTAGGCAAAGACGATTGCGACGTCCGCGCCCTTGGCAGCAGCAGCCGCAGCCGCGGGGTCGGTGCCCGGATCGTACTTCACCGTCGCATGCGGCGCACGTGCTTGGATCGCCTTTAGAGGCGAAGTCGGGAACCAGATCTCTTCCATCCAGTGAGTCGCGCCCTGTCCTGCAGGCTTGATGGCGTTTCCGCCGATCGGATCAACCTGCGCTGAACCGCCACCCGAAATCATGCCGACGTCAGAATGCGATCCGATGACAGCGATCGTTTTCAACTTCGCGGCACTCAACGGCAACATTGCCTTCTCATTCTTGAGGAGAACGATGCCGCCTTCTTCAATCTTGCGAGAAGTCTCAAAACCGGCGAAGGGATCAATAACACTGCGCTGCCGTGGATGATCGACGGCGCCTACAGCAAACATCGATCGCAGGATGCGACGTACGTGGTCGTCGAGTTGAGCCTGCGGAATCTTGCCTGCATCGAGAGCATCCTTAAACCGCTTCTCGTAAAAGAATCGGCCCGGCTGTTCGTTATCCATGCCGGCGGCTGAGGCCTTTACATCGCTATGCGTGCCGCCCCAGTCAGACAGTACGAATCCGGGGAATTTCCAATCTTTCTTCAACACATCCGTCAGCAGCCATTCGTTCTCGCACGCAAAGTCGCCGTTGACGCGGTTGTAGGAGCACATGACCGCGGCGGGCTTGCCCTGTTCCACGCCGATTTCAAACGCCAGCAGATCGCTTTCACGCGCCGCGCGCTTGCTGATGGTGATGTTGACTGAGTTGCGGCCGCTCTCCTGATCGTTCAGCGCGTAATGCTTGATGTCGCCAATCACGTTGGCCGACTGCGTTCCCTCAATCAAGCGCGCCACAAGCGTGCCGGCCAGGATGGGATCTTCGCCAAGATACTCAAATGTGCGGCCGTTGCGCGGATCGCGCGTCAGGTTTACACCGCCGCCAAGCGACATGTTGAATCCCTGGGCCCGCAGTTCACGACCGATCAGCGCGCCATATTCGTAGGCCGCGTTGGTATCCCAGCTTGCGGCTGCGGCTACGTTGGCCGGCAGCGCGGTGGAGTAGCGTCCGTTCACGCCGCTCGAGCGCACTCCATAGGCAGCGTCGCTCATGTCGATGCCCGGAATGCCGAGCCGCGGAACGCCAACGGTATAACCTACGCCACGATTCGATGGGCCATTCTCTGGCGTCACAGCGTCGTCCGTTGGCATGCCCACGCCATGTAGAAGAGCGATCTTTTCGTCGACCGTCATCTCCTTCATCACCAGGTCGGCGCGCTCATCGGGCGAAAGGCTTGAATTCATCCACGGCCCGGTCGTCTTTGGCTTGGGTTGCGGGCGCTGCGCAAGGCTCGTTATCGCCATGCACGCAAAACACAAAAGCAGCATCGCCGGAATTCTGATCCCGGAACGCAAAGGAGTCTGGTTCATATTTCCCTCTTTGGTAAAACGTTTATCTTGGCCGTCCCCCATACTATCAACAAACGGCCAAGGTAGGCGTTTTCTCCAGGCGAGGAGCCTAAATCAGGTCGGTTGCCCGGCCTCCGTGTTCGACGCGCTCGTATGGAACGTAAACGGGATTCCACATGTATGCGCGGATACGTTCGGGCAGGGAAGCGGCGTCATCGATGGCCGCAACGCCCTCCGTCAGCGCCTGCCGGGCTACGGCTTCTGAGACCACTAACGCAACCTTGCGCGACTCACCGATAGGCGGCAGCAGTGGCGCGCTCTTGTCGATGCGCGCGGGCGACACGCTGGCAAGCGCCTTGGCCGCCGCCATGATCATGCCGTCTGTCACCCGGCGCGCTCGCGACACGAGAATTCCAAGCGCAAGTCCCGGGAAGATGAACGAGTTGTTGACCTGCGAAATGCGAACCATGCGGCCATTGATCTCGACAGGCGGAAACGGGCTGCCTGTTCCTACCAGTGCTCGGCCCTCTGTCCACCGCAAGAGGTCCGCAGGAGTCGCCTCGGCCTTCGATGTCGGATTCGAAAGCGGAAAGATGATCGGCCTGTCCGTTTGCCTCGCCATCTCACGAACAATCTCTTCGCTGAACGCGCCGGCCTGCGCAGACACACCGGCAAGCACAGTCACCTTTGCGTTGCGCACCACGTCGAGCAGAGACACGTCCTCGCCCCCAGTCAACTTCCACCCGGGGATGTCGGTGCGTTTGTGCACCAACGGCAACTGGCTTTCCTTTATGCCGCGCGCGCCTTCGATAAGCAGTCCGTAACGATTGAATGCATAGATGCGGCCGCGCGCCTGCTCTTCACTCAGGCCCTGCTCTTTCATCGCGGCAATCAGCAGATCGATGATGCCGATGCCTGCGGAGCCTGATCCGTACATCACAATGGTCTGCTGCGAGAGGGGAACCCCCGTCGCGTTCACCGCCGCGAGAAGTGTTGCCGTGGTTACCGCTGCCGTTCCCTGAATGTCGTCGTTGAAGGTGCACAGCCGGTCGCGATAGTGCTCCAGCAGCCGCGCTGCATTCGTTCCGGCAAAGTCTTCCCACTGCAGCAGAATATTCGGCCAACGCTTTTGTACGGCGGTCACGAACGCTTCGACGAAATCGTCGTATTCCTGCCCGCGCACGCGATGGCTCTGCCAGCCAATGTAGATCGGATCATTAAGCAGTTTCTCGTTGTCGGTGCCTGCGTCCAGTAGAATCGGCAGACAATGCTCTGGCGGAATGCCGCCCAGCGCAGTGTAGAGCGCCATCTTGCCGATGGGGATTCCCATGCCGCCAGCGCCTTGGTCACCCAAGCCTAGAATTCGCTCGCCATCGCTGACCACGATGCAACGCACATCGTCGTAACGCCGGTCGGCAAGAATTTGGTCGATCCTGTGACGATTCGGATAACTGATGAACAATCCGCGAGGCCTGCGCCAGATTTCAGAGAAGCGCTGGCATCCTTCGCCTACCGCCGGTGTATAGACGATCGGCAGCAACTCTTCGGTGTAGTGCTCGATCATCGAGTAGAACAGCGTCTCGTCGTTATCCTGCAGATCGCGCATGTTGCTGTATTTCCCAAACGCAGTCTCACGCGAATCCAGTACGCGCTTGCGGCGCAGGCGCTGATCTTCGAGCGTGCCGATGTGCGGTGGCAGCAGTCCGTGCAGGCCAAATGTGTCGCGTTCGTGCTCCGTAAATGCTGTGCCCTTGTTGAGCCGCGAGTTGGATAGCAGATCGATGCCATGCAGGCGGGTGTGAATCACTGAAGTATTTTCAATCGGGGCGGGGGCGCGACCAGGTAGTGACGTTTGGCTCACTGTGACGCTCTCTTTCGTCTTGCAATCGGGGAATCAGTTTCCAGGTCTTTCAGGACTCACCGATGATAGCCAATCGAGAGCGGCCGGGGTGTGACGAATGCAACACGGTTTTGATGGGGTGGGATGACGATCAAAACTCAAAGGCCCACGCCTCTTTCGGAGAACGTGGGCCCTTTTTCACATTAAGTCGACGCCATCAAGGTTTCGCCCCTAGCGTCATTGGTTTAACGATTGCTGCTTCCCGAGCCGCCGGATTGTTGGCTGCCGCTGCCAGGCTGGTTGCCGCCCTTGTTCATGTCATTGGGCTTGCCCTGTTGGCCGGCGCCGCCCTTCTGGGAGGGGTCCTGCTGCTGGCCTGTGCCGCTCTTCTGGGAGGGATCCTGATTGCTGCGAGTACCGCTGCCGGAACCTTGTCCCGGCTGTGAGCCTTGTTGGTTTGCCATTGAACTGCTCCTGTTGTATGCCGCGCTGCACTTCGTACGAGTACGTAACGCTGGCCTACATTGGGATGCCCCGGATATACCCGCAGTTGTCCGATTTTCACCAATCGGACAGGAAGCTATAACTTCTTGTAAGCGGTTTTATTTTGTGTTGTTTAGATTGATAATATTCCCCGCTTGCAATGCCCGGAAATGGTGCTAAAATGCCGCAGTGCGGCGCCCATCTCTTGCGCCTTGCAGGGAGCTTTTTGCACCCGGATTTCGCCTTTCTTGCTCCTCGCGCTTTCCTATTTTTCCTCGACAATCGCCAGATCCCACGGCCCGAGCGCCAGCGAATCGGCCTTCGAGACCTGCTTCCCGTCAATGAGACTCGTTCCTGAACTGTACGCGTAATTCGCTGTTACATCGGCCCCCGAGTAGTTGAAGTAATAGTGCACATGCTTGCCCATGCGATTCACGCCGTGCGTCACATGCACCGCTGCAGGTTGCTGTTGATCCGGCCCCGCGAGCCCGGCCTGCTCGACCGCCTGTTTCAGGACCGCGGTTTGCAGCGCGGCAGAGAGATACGTTCCCTCGTAAAGCAGCGTGCCGCTGCCGAACTGGTTCTCGGTAATCGCCGGCCATTTTCCGAAAAAGGGATGATCGTAATAAGCCAGCGCTTTGGCGTGCTCCGGCATTAGAAATTCCGCCCAGTAGCTGACCTGGTTGGCGTTCGTTCCCCCCACGGCAACGTGAAACGGATCATCTTTGAGCGCCAGTGGGTGTTCGAGATTTGAAAACTCCTGGTAGCTGAAGCCCGCGGCCTCGCGCAAAGGGCCCGGCGCGCGCACCCAGCGAACGGCGGAATTTTCATTCGCAAATCCGCTCTTGAACGTCATCACAACGTGGCCGCCGCTTTTCACGTAGTCCGAAATGCGTTGCAGCAGGGCATCATCCGAAATGTAGAGTGCCGGTACGATCAGCAGTTTGTACGCGGAGAAATCCTTGGTCTCTGGAAACACAAAATCCGAGCCCACGTTCAGATCGTAGAGCGAGCGATGTATCTGCTGCACCAGGGATGAGTAATCTGCTGTTGGCCCGGCGAAGCTCCACTGTGGCCCTGAGGAAGTGAACGGCATGAAGCCGATCGCATTTGCCGAATCGCGGCTCCACAAGATCGCGACATCATTCTGAATCTTCAGGCCGACAAGGTGCGGGCCGATCTTCTCCAACTCATGCGCTGTGCGCGACATTTCGGCATACGGGCGGTTTGGCTCTAGATCGTGCGACAAAATGCCCTTCCAGTATGTCTCCTGATTTGCCGCGATCGATGCCCAGTGCCAGTACTCCACCATGTTGGCGCCGTTCGACAAGTGCGTGTAGACGTCTTCGCGCAGTTGTCCATCGTATGGCGGATACTGGTGCGCCGACGTCCAATCCGTCGATTGCGCGTTGGTCTCCGTCACCAGAAAATTTCCGTGTTTCAGCGAACGCGAAAAATCTCCCTGGATCGATTGCGCAGCGCCGTCGAAGCGATCCTGCGAGCCGTGGTAGATGTTGTCGGCCACAATGTCCAGCGACTCGGCAATCGCTTCTTCGTTCACATCGCGCTTCATCATGCCGCCGTAGTCCGTGGTGATGAACTGCCTTGGCGCCGCGCACTCGCGCACCAACTCAGCCTGCCAATGCAGAAAATCCGTCACCCGCATCTGGCTCCAGCGCGACCACTCCAGCTTGTAGCCGGTGCTTTGCGCGCCGTTCCGCGTGGGCAGATCTTCCCATGTGTGCAGGTTCTCGCCCCAGTAGTTCAGAAACCAGGCTTTGCTCAGCGCCTCCGGCGTCACGAACTTCTTTTCGAGATAATGCTGGAATCCAATAAACACATCGCGATTCGCTGCGTCATAGCTGGATGTCTCGTTATCCAGTTGCCAGCCGATCACCGTGGGATTGTCCTTGTAGTGCGCCACGATGTGCCGGATCAGCCGCTCGGCGTAAAACCGGAATGCCGGCGAATCGGTATCCATGTTCTGCCTCATGCCGTATTGTGCAGGCGCTGTTGGTCCGCCGAAGTTTCCGCCCGTGATGCGATCCGCAAGGATCTCCGGATGCTGGTGCGCCATCCACGCCGGAATCGAATACGTGGGCGTGCCGAGAATCACCTTGATGCCGGCCTTGCCCATGGCATCCACAATGTGATCCATCCACGCGTAGTCGAAGCGGCCGTCTTCCGGCTCCCACAGGCTCCACGTCGACTCGCCCATGCGCACCACGTTCAGTCCCGCGGCTTTCATCATTGCGATGTCTTTCACGAGGCGCGCATCACGCTCAGCGGCATCGCCGGGCATGTACTCGTTGTAGTACGCGGCGCCATACAGGATCGTCGGAAATTCCAGCGTCTGCTGCGCGGGCGTTGGTGCGTCGGTACGCGCTTGCTGTGCTGAGGCGACAAATGTCACAAGAGATGCGGAGACGAGTAAGAGAAGAAAGCGTTTGCTGAACGAATCTGTGAACAATCTCATAGCTACCTTTCGCGAGAACAAAACGATCGCTTGAAACGGAAGGACTATGAGAACACTTCTATGCGAAGGTCAGCAACACGATTTCAGAATGCGTACCCACCCGCATCGGCGGACCCCATGTTCCCGCACCGCTCGACGTATAGACCTGCATCTCGCCGAAGGTCTGCAACCCATAGGTGAACTTGCCGAAGGCGCGCCGTGTAATGAAGTTGAACGGAAACAGCTGGCCACCTCCGTGGGTATGTCCTGAGAGCTGCAAACTCACGCCGGCATGTTCAGCCAGCGTCAGCTGGCTCGGCACATGGTTCAGCAGAATGCTGGGCGGTCCCTCCTTCAGCCTCAGTCCTTCGAGAAACGTGCGCATCTGCAGCGGATAGGTCGAGTGCCCATACGCGACGCCCACGATGCGCACACCATCGACGACAGCGCACTCGTTATGCAGCACACGAATCCCACCCGCTCGCAGTGCATCTTCAAAATGTGCTGCCCCGCCAAACTCTTCATGATTGCCGCCGACAAAGTACATCCCCAGCGGCGGCTTCAACTCCAGTAATGGCGCGGCCACTTCCAGTGGATCCACCTTGCCGCCGTCAAACATGTCTCCGGGAAGAAAAACGATTGCCGGGTTTAGCCCGCGGACTTTTCCCGCAATCCGTCGCGCAAATGCGAGCCCGTTGACGTGCCCCAGGTGCAGATCACTCACCAGCAGCGCCTGCCGCCCTCGCCAGCTCTCTGGCAAGCCGGACAACTTCACGGTGACCCGCCGCAAGCGGATGATTCGGGCATTCACCAGGCCGTAGACGGCGGTCGTAATTGCCGCTACAAGAAGCGTCCCGGCGATGTAAGGCCTGTCGGCGATTCTTGTTGCCGCCGGAACGAAAAAGCGCAACAGCAGATCCACGAGCCACGCGATCACCGCGCCGACGAAGAGGAAATTAGCCAACCCCATCCACAGCGCGGCAGCCTTGTACAAAATCCGCACGGCAGGATTGGAAAAACGAAAACCCAGGAGGGTCGCAGTCATGAAGACGAACGAGAGCACGATAAAAGCGACCCGCAATGCGTGCACTGCTGCAGGGCTCATTGGCCACCAGAAGTCGATCCAGGTGCGATACATGAACCAATGGGCTAGACATAGGAATGACTGAACTATTGAGATGGCGAGAACTGGCCAGGCCTTCAAAAACGTCTCCTCTTACACTTGTGGCGCCAGCCCGATGTGGGTCTGTGCGATTTCCCGGAGGCATGAAAGAATCAGATTATGGCGGCACCCGCGAGCGAACAACTCGGCATTTACATATCCATCCCGTTCTGCCGCTCCAAATGCACCTACTGCAATTTTGCATCAGGCGTATATCCAGCCGGCGAGCACGCCCGCTACATCCAACGCCTCATCAATGAGATGCGCGGCGCGCGCCAATGGAGCGAGAACCTTCGCGCAGATCTGCCGGCCCGCGTCGACACCATGTATCTCGGCGGCGGAACACCCAGCCTGCTTGAATCGGATTTGATCGCGCAGCTCTTCGCCGCCATCCGTGAGGAGTTCACGGTCGAGCCCCATGCCGAGATCACAGTGGAATGCGCTCCCGGCCAGATTGAAGATGAAACCCTCGATGCGTTGGCCCGGGCAGGAGTCAATCGAGTCAGCCTCGGCGTTCAGTCCTTCATCGATCGCGAAGCCCAGCAGAGTGGCCGC
Organism: uncultured Acidobacteriaceae bacterium; assembly: GCA_963738035.1. Lineage (GTDB taxonomy): Bacteria > Acidobacteriota > Terriglobia > Terriglobales > Acidobacteriaceae > Telmatobacter. The sequence continues at coordinate 409,321 of CAVTVB010000008.1, read as the reverse complement.
CTCCATAGCCGCTCTATCGTGCTGGAGGACCTGAAGCGCCTCCGCGCCGCGGGGATTACCAACCTGAACATCGACCTGATCGCGGGACTTGCGGGCCAGACGTTTGCTTCCTGGCAGGAGTCCCTTACGACGCTCGTTGAGGCAAACGTTCCCCATGCCAGCATCTACATGCTCGAGGTCGACGACGAATCGCGCCTCGGCCGCGAACTGCTCGCCGGCGGTGCCCGTTATCACGCCGGGTTGGTTCCCGGCGACGACACGATCGCGCGCATGTACGAGAGCGCCATCGACAGCCTTGCCGCCACAGGATTGGCGCAGTATGAGATTTCAAACTTCGCGCGTCCCGGCTGCGAATCGCTGCACAACCTGCGCTACTGGCAGCGTCGCCCCTATCTCGGCCTGGGGCTCGACGCGTCGTCGATGCTGCGCGAATCCGTGGAATCAACAAATAGTGCGCGGTCGGGCTTCGTTCTGCGGTTCACCAATACCGACGACTTGAAGGCCTACCTTGAAGGCCCGCAACCACCCGAGACCGCTTGGCTCTCACCGGAGCGCCAGCACGAGGAGGCGTGGTTTCTCGGCCTTCGTCTAAACAGCGGGGTCACTGTTTCTGCTCTCCGGAAGGAATTCGGCAACCAACTGGTTGCCCGTGCGCTCGATGTCGTCGAATCGCTCACCGAACGCGGCTTGCTCACATTCGACGGTGAAACTGCGAAGCTCACCAGCCGGGGCCGCATGCTTTCCAACGATGTCTTCCAGGAATTCCTCGAGTCCGCATCGCCGGATCTCACGGTTGTCGCGCATTGATGCGTCCCGTTTACAGTGCCCACCACTACCGCAGCGGCTCGTTCTGCAGAACAGGGATGAGGAACTTGCCAAGGTCCAATTCATTCTCGGCTCCCAGACAATGAATCGATCCCGGCCCCGCTGCCTGTGCACGCTGCAATGCTTTCTTTGCCTCGCGCAACACCACAAAAGGCGACCGGCCGCCGCTGGATACGATGCCGAAACAGGCGTTCAGGCGAATCTCCTCGCCACCTACTTCAAAGGGTGATCCAAAGTGGCCGTCGCGTATGCGCTCAGTCAGCGTTTTCGCATCGAAAAGGCTGCATCCCGGCAGGATCAGGGCGAGTTCTCCCTCGGCTACCTGACCCACGGAATCGTAGCAGCGCAATATCCGCGTGAAACGCTCAACGATCAAGCGCACCACTTCTTCGTCTCGAGCGTTTTCGGGCGCAGATTGCCGGCTTACCCAATCCGCAAATCCAATGTGAATCAGCGCCAGCGGCATCCTGAGGCGCTGCGCGCGGTCGGTCTCGCAAAAAAGCGCAGACACAAGATCGTCTCGGCTCAAAAGCATTGGCTTGCCCCAATACCCAATGGATCGGCCGAGATTAGCGAATCTTTAGAATGATCCCGAGAAAAATTGGCGGATTCTAATTACGTGGTCCGAACCTGCTCGCCCTCAGTCGACGAACTCCACCCTAGGCGCGATTGGAATGATTCCGCGCTCATAACCAAGATCCAGCAGCTTGCGGATAGCTTCACGCCCATCCGCCCCGTAGTCCAGCGTCCGCTCGTTCACATACATGCTGACAAAGCGGCTCGCCAGGCTGGTGTCCAGATCGCGCGCGAACTGCATGGCGTATTCCAACGCCTGCTCCCGATGATCGAGCCCGTGCTGGATGCTGTCGCGCAGCGCCTTCGAGATGATCTTGTGCGACTCGGCTCCCAGCGAGCGCCGGATCGCGTTTCCGCCCAGAGGCAGCACCAATTTCGTCGTCTCTCGCCACCACACGCCGAGATCAATGATCTTGTGGAGTCCACTTCGGCCATAGGTCAGTTGTCCTTCGTGGATGATCAGGCCTGCCTCGTATTTGCCGGCCAGAACTTCAGGAATGATCTGGTCGAAGGGCACAACCTCGGTCTCGATCTCCGGATTGAAGATCTTCAGGGCCAGGTACGCCGTGGTCATGGTGCCGGGTACCGCCACCTTTACGCGCTTCAGATCGTCGAGTGCCAGGGGTTTCTGCGAGATCACCATCGGCCCGTAGCCCTCGCCTACGCTGCCGCCGCAGCCCATCAGCGTGTAGTTTTCCTGGATATAGGGATAGGCGTGGAAGCTGATTGCCGTCACATCGTAAAACGCCTCGTCCTGCGCGCGACGGTTCAGCGTTTCGATATCGCACAGGGTATGGGAGAACTTGTAACCCGGCACTCGAACTTTATTGGTGGCCAGGCCATAAAACATGAAGGCATCATCCGAGTCGGGGCTGTGTGCAATGGAAATTTCCCGGGTCGAATTCAAGACGGCTGATTCAGAATGCTTGGTGCTCACTGAGACAAAGATCCTTTCAACAAAAACCGCGATGCGGTTTGGTGACCATGCGCCGTTAGCGGTTGCGGCGAATCCGTTCGAGGCCCTTGGCAATGGCCGCAGCGGCCACCACCTTCAGCGCGTCGCCTGGAAGGAAGGGAAGCACCGCCAGCGCGAAAGCAGTCCTTAAAGAACCATGCGTCCACGCCGCAAGCCATGCAAATCCGCACAAGAGAATAACCACGTTGCCAATGGCCGCGCTGGTTAATGCGGCCGAAAATCCTCGCTCGCTGCGCTTCCACAGATACGCGATCAAGGCCGCCGCTGCTGGATACGACATCAAATATCCACCGGTCGGCCCCAGCAGATGCGCCAAACCAGCCCCAAAGGCCAATCCGGGTGCGAACACCGGCAGCCCCATTGCACCTTCAAACAGGTACGCGCCCAATGTCGCGGCTGCCATGCGAGGTCGCAGCAGCAGGCCAAGCAGAATCACGGCAAAAGGCTGCAGGGTCAACGGAACCGGCGTAAACCAAAGCGGGAGAGCGATGTGCGAGCAGATCGCCACCAGCGCGCTACCCGCCAGCACGATCCCGGCAGTGCGCAGTCCATGAGAGATGGCGGGATACGCGATCTCTGAAGCCACTGGCCTCGAAATTCCGTTTTCCACGTTTGTTTCCTTAACTTTCTGACTCCGCGTCGGATGCTTCGGGTTTCCCGATCACAACGGCGTCGCCTTCTGGCGCTTGACTTTTAAGCGTTGTGCGTTGTCGCAGGATGTGGCGCACCGTACCAGCAGCCGCCACCAGCAACCCGGCTACCGAAATCAGAAGAGCAATAAATAGCCAACGCATAACAGCTGAAGCTCAGAATATCAGATGGGCGAAAGACCCCGGCCGCGCACGTGGCTGGCGCGGGCGGGAAGAATTCGCGGCATTCGCCCGCTACTTATGCTCTGCCAGGGTTCCGAATAACCAATCGAGGTAGATCTTGCTGCCCTGCTCCACGGGAATCACCAGGAACTCCGGTATACGGTAGCTGTGCAACTCGCGCATGCGCGCTTCCAGGGCCTCGAGCTTATCCGCGCTCGTCTTCAGCATGATCATGGTTTCAGGAGCGGAATGGATGTGGTCTTTCCAGAAGTAAATCGACTGGACAACCGGCAGCAGAGTGGCACACGCCACCAGCCGTTCCTCTACCAGCGTGCGACCAAGCTTGTTGGCTTCATCCAGCGTACTTTCGGTGGTCAGGACAATCCGTGCCTGCGGGTTCGCTTCGAGCATTTCGTTCTCCCGCGTCCAGTGTACGAAGTGAAGCCGTCACTTCCGATCACAATTTTCGCCTGATGAATCAAAGTGGACGCCCCAACGTAATGTGCCGGACACCTCTCTCGAACGGAAACCGTGCAACTTGCCGACTTCGCCCCGGTGTTGCAGTATGTTCCTTGCGGCTTGCGCATCCTAATGCATACATTCTGCGGATCCAGATCCGCTTGAGGAGAACGATCGATGAGTTCCGTCATTAAATTCGGCACCTCCGGTTGGAGGGCCATCGTTGCCGACGAATTTACGCTGGCCAACATCCGCCTCGCCATTGCAGGCATTGCCGCATACGTCAAAACCCAGCCTGAGCCACACCGGGTTCTCGTCGGTCGCGATCCGCGGTTCCTCGGGGAGAGCTTCGTCGCTGAAGCGGCCAGGATCCTCGCCGGCGCCGGCATCACCCCCATCGTCATCCCTGACGCCGCGCCAACCCCGGCCATTGCCTACGCCGTTCGCGCCCTCAAGACCTCCGGCGCCATCAACTTCACCGCCTCCCACAATCCGCCGGAATATAACGGTATCAAGTTCTCCACCCACGATGGCGCGCCCGCCCTGCCCGAAGTCACGAAACAGATCGAAGCTGCAATTAACGCAAATACTGAAGGCAAAATCCCCCACGCCGATCCACCGGACGGTGGCTTTGAAAACGAAGACGTAAAGCCCGGCTTCCTCCACCGCCTTGGCGAACTCGTCGATCTCAAGACCATCGCCAACTCCCACATCAAGGTTGTCTTCGATCCGTTCTGGGGAGCGGGTCGTGGCTACAGCTGCCACATCCTGCGCGAAGCTGGCGTCGAGGTCGCAACCGTGCACGACTACCGCGACGTGCTCTTCGGCGGCCACGCCCCCGAGCCCGACGACCATCTGCTGGGCGACTGCAAAAAGAAGATGAAGGAGTTTGGCGCAAAGATCGGCATCGCCACCGACGGGGACGCCGACCGCTTCGGCATCGTCGACGAAGACGGTACCTTCATTCAGCCCAACTACATCATCGCGCTCCTGTTTGACTACCTCGTCGAAACCCGCGGCTGGAAGAACGGTGTAGCCAAATCAGTCGCCACCACCAATCTCGTCAACGCGCTCGCCGAGTACCACAAAGTGCCGCTCTATGAAACACCGGTCGGCTTCAAGTACATCGGCGAACTCATCATCGCCGACAAGATCGCTATCGGCGGCGAAGAATCCGCCGGCCTCACCATCCGCGGCCACGTGCCGGAGAAGGATGGCATCATCGCCGGTCTGCTTGTTACGGAGATGGTTGCTGCGCGCAAGAAGTCCCTCGGCCGGCAACTCAAGGAGCTGTTTGCCAAGGTTGGTTCCTTCTATCCCGTTCGAGAGAACTTCCACTTGACCCCGGAAAGGAAGGCCGCGTTCACTGAAGAATTGAAGAAGGATCCCACCGAACTCGGCGGGCGCAAGGTCACCGGCGTAGTGCGCACCGACGGGCTCAAACTGATCCTCGACGACGGCTCGTGGGTATGCTTCCGCCTTTCGGGAACAGAACCCGTGGTTCGGGCCTATACCGAAGCCCGCGACGAGAAAGACATGGTCTCGCTCCGCTCGGCGGCTGAGAAATTTGTACAAGGTTGAGGGAGCATTTCTCGAAATGCTCAATTCGATCTGTAGTTGTGCAGGGCCGCCGCTCCTTGGGGTCGCGTCGGCTCGGCTCACGTGAGTTTGGAATACGATTTTCGAAAAATGCTCGTGTAGAGGCCGAATGCAGCAACCGAATCTGTTCAGTGAAAAAAAGGAAGCGGCCGACGAGCCGCTTCCATTTCGCCAACGCGCCAGGGAGTGGGTGCAGCAAGGCTGGCGTCCTGCCGGCACTCTCTTTGCCGTCGCGCTCGCCCTTCTCTTTGCCTGGAGCGTAGTCAACGGCCGTCACGGCCTGTCGACGTGGTATCAGCAGCGCGACCAGGAAAGGCAGCTCAAGCACGAAATCGAAGATCTCCAGCAGGAGAATGCCCACTTGCGCAATCATGTGGAGCGTCTCAAGACTGATCCCGGCGCCATCGAACACGAAGCGCGAGAAAAACTCCACTACGCCAAGCCCGGCGAAGTCATCTACACCCTGCCTCCGGACCCGCACAGCCAGCCGCCATCCCAACCCCTGACCACTGGCCGCTAGCAATACTGACAGTTCGCATCGTGATCGCGGAGTAGCATAATCTCACTCAATCGCGAGGCAACGGCGAAACCCTGCAGGTGCAACGGAAAGGACATTCAAATGTGCTCAAGACCAGTGCCTTCGAGCCTTGCTGTCATTTTTTTCATGCTGACCGGAGTTATGGCGGCCCAGGATGCATTTCATGAGAAGACGCTGGTTGTGAACGGGCACACTGGAACCGCGATGGTCTACACCATCAGCGGTAAAGCTTATGTTGATCTGGAGACGCTGGCCAGGATCGGAAATGGCTCAATCGGCTTCAGCGGAGACAAGATTATCGTTACGCTCACTGCCGATGGTCACTCTTCGAAACAGCCGGCAGCTACGGGAATGTCGAACGACTTCATGAAAGCTGCCTTGCAGGATCTATCCGTCCTTAAGGAATGGAGTACTACGCTCGCACACGCAATTCAGCGGGGAGTTCCAGGAGACGGTAGCCGCCTCGTTGTCTTTCACGATCGCGCAGCAGATGGGCTGAGACTCGCCAAAGTTGCGGCTTCAAATGCGGAGGATGAAGACGCACTTCGGCTGCTTACCAATCACTACAATACCGTCAGCAAATGGAGCGACAAGCTGGTTGCCGAGAGGAAATCCATGAGCACCGGAAAGTACTCGATTGACCCCAACGCCCTCGCCAATGACGAGACCTATCAGAAGATCACAGGCTGCGCAAAGTTTCTCGGCACCATGCTTCCGAGCGGCCAGTTCCACGACAACCGCGCATGCAATTGAAGCCGCGGCCTCTCATTGTCATTTTTGCTACACCAATTTCACTTCTCCGGTGCTCAGGTCGTACACAGCTCCCACCACTTTGAGCTTGCCTTCTTTCACTTTGGGCGCCAGGATCGGGTCAAGGTTCTTTAACTTCTCAACGCCGATCTCAACATTCTTGCGGATCGCGTTTTCCAGTGCGTCGCCCGGCTCGCCCTTGCTTTGAGCCACAGCAGGTTTCACAAGTTCCACAAGGCCATCGATCGCGCCAGGCAGCGAATCTGTTGCATCAATATGCTGCTTTGCAGCCTTCACTGCTCCGCAGTTGCTGTGGCCCAGCACTATGATGAGAGGCGCATTTAGTTCAGCAACCCCATACTCAATGCTGCCCTTCACGGTTACACCCGCGCCGCTGACTACGTTGCCGGCCACGCGAATGACAAAGATGTCGCCAACACCCACATCGAACAAGATCTCGGGAGCCACTCGGGAATCGGAGCAACTGACAATGATCGCCTCAGGATACTGAGCTGCAGCGAGGCGGCTAAATTCAGCAGGGCTTCGCCGGGGACCCTTGGTCTGTCCTTTCATGAAGCGCTTATTGCCATCGAGCAGATCGCGCAATGCCTGGTCAGGGTTGACCGGCGAGACCGTTTTATCAGCTAACGCCGAGGCAAGTAACCCGCGAGGGTTCGAGACACTCAATCCGGCAGCTGCAGCCAGCGTGAAAAACTCACGCCGTGAAACCATAGGTAGTTTCCTCATCCATCGTCCTCCTCGAAGGGTTGTTCCGACACACAACGATAACGGGATCGAGCCATTTGCTCGAGGGAAAGAACGTTTAGTCAGAAAAATCCTGCGAGCCTGAGAATCTAAGGCCGGAGCAAAACAACTGGCTACTGGCATTTCTTACAGTTGTATGGAAATAGCGTTCTCTCTAACTTGGTTAATAGCATCCCGCTTCGAGTGAGAACATCATTTCACCTATAAGTTATTTTGTTTGAGCTATATGGCGCGGACAATATCGAACCAGTTGCTCGAACCAAGATCGGAAGTCGAGGCGGTCCATGAAAAATAGCGCGTCTCTATCACTCCTGCCAGAGCTTCAGGTTGCCGCGTGCGTCGTCATAATTTTATGGGGAATTAAAGTCACGTCCTCGGTCCTGGGACCTTTACTTCTGGGGTTGATGCTTGCCTATGCGGTGCTCCCTTTTCCCACCTGGCTCATGCATCGGTTCAACCTGTCCAAACGCCGGGCGACCACTTTGACGGCCATCGCGCTGACCGTAGCCGGACTGGTGACCCTGTTCACCTTACAGATGAGCATCTCGCGTTTGGTAGCAAGCGTGCCGCTCTTCGAGCAACATTGGGCGGGTCTTTACGATCAAATCATTGTTCTAATCAGCCGTTTTCGGTTCATTGACCTTGACAACTTGTCACTCGAGAACGTTCTGAGGTCTCAACAACTCGGCTCGGTGGTGATTTCCATCGTTCCTCAGGCGAGTGCCATCGCATCCGAAACACTCCTTATCTGTCTCCTGGCGTCTTTGCTGGTAATTGAGATGTTGCCCGATGCGGGAATTGAGCCGGGTGTAATTGCCACCGCATTGCATAAGCCAGAGCTTTACGCCAGAAGCTACGTGGTAGTAACTGCCAAATCCGCAGGATTGAATGCCCTGGTCAATCTGATCTTTCTGATCGCGATGGGTGTCGAAACCCCATTCCTCTGGTGCATTCTCTATTTCTTTCTGGCCTTCATTCCATTCGTGGGGCCTTTCATTGCTCTGGCTCCCCCGATATTCCTTGCCCTGCTGATGCTGGGTTGGAAAAAAGCTTTGCTTGTGGCCTGCGTTTTGATCGTCACCCAGGTGATCGTCGGGAATGTAGTGATGCCGATCCTCGCGAAGAAGGCGATGAGCATCTCATTTCTCGAATTCACGCTGTCGCTGGTTGGTTGGACCTTTTTACTGGGACTGCCCGGCGCTATTGCCGCGATCCCATTGACTCTCGTCTTGAAGGGGTTCGTCGCAAAGCACCTCGAACAGGGTGCGCTCACCGAACAAACGTTAGCTTGAGATCCGGCGACCCGCTTCAGCGCATTGAATCGAACTTTGAATGGAACTCCGGAATTCCGCTCATTAAATCGAACGGTTTGGTGGCGCCATTTTGTTGATGACTCGCTATGGATACAGAGCATTCAGCGGGTAATTCAGACTGAGAGTCCTTGGTGAGCCCTCTGAGTATCCCGTGCTTCCCGGCCTACTGCGCGTTCAAAGTCGCTGCTCGAATTGAAAGGAATGCAGGCGTGAATTGTGGTGCCAACGTTCGGCTGGGAGTTGATTGAAAGCTCGCCACCCGCCAGGCGGAGGCGCTCCTGCATGCTCGAGAGGCCGAGCCCGGTGCTTTCCATTGCAATTTCTTTTTCAAAGCCCGCGCCATGATCGCTAACGGTGAGATTAATCGCCTTTGTGCTTCCCCACAGGCGCACTTCAAAGCGCTGCACCCCGCTATGCTTGGCAGCATTGCGTAAGGATTCTTGCAGGACTCGAAATAGAGAAAGAGAAAGTTGAGTTGGCAACGCTGCAGGTATGTCATGGCTCTCAAAATCAATCTCAACCCTCTGATGCTCGTCAAACTCTTTGCAAAAGTTCTTTGCCGCCACCTCAATGCCTAAATACTCCAGTTTCGAAGAGTGCAATTCGTGCGACAAGGATTGAACATCATTTGTTATTTCGGTGGTTTGGTTTCGCAGATCGCCGATCCGTCTCTTGAGCTCAGATACCGAGTCAGGGACGACTTTCTGAATTCCGTCGAATTGTACCGCCATGAGCACGAGCCGTTGCACGATGTCGTCATGCAATTCTCTCCCAATCCGGGTGCGTTCCTGTTCGTGTGCATCGATCAGCTTCCGGCTCATGTCTGAGAGGGCCACTTCAGCCTGCTTGCGCTCGGTGACATCGGTGCAACTGCCTCGATAGCCCCGCAAAGTTCCGTCGGCGTTCAGAAGAGGGATGCCAATGGTGGAACCCCAAGCGATGCGGCCATCCTTCGTCTCGATGGCATGGACCATGTCCCGGAACAATTCCTTCCGCTCAATGATTCCGAAGACACCCGTCTTGAAGGCCTCGCGTCCTTCTTCGGGATGAATGTCGTAGAAGTACATCCGGCCCATGACTTCTTCCGGGCGGTATCCCCAGGAGGCCTCGGACACCTGGCTGACATACGTGAACATGCCCTCGTTGTTCACTTCCCAATGCGTGGTGCGGCTCTGCACGGCCAGGTCCCGGAACCGAGCCTCGCTCTTCCGTACTGTTTCTTCCGCCATCTTGCGATCGGTCACATCGACAGCAGTTCCAATGAAACCGACAAAAGAGCCATCCTGAGCGAACCTCGGCACTCCAAGATCAAGAATCCATCGATACTCCCCGTCGTGCCGCTGGACCCGATACTCCATTCTGAATTGCTCTCGCCGATCAAAGCATTGTGCGTAGGTATCGAGACACAGCTGCAAATCCTCCGGGTGAATACCTTGTGCCCAACTGTTTCCCGTCTCCGCCTCCAGCGAGCGCCCGGTGAATTCGAGCCAGCGATCGCTGAAATAGGTGCGCAGCTTGTCGGTTCCCGACATCCAGATCATCACTGGCGCCGCCTTTGCGGCCAGCATGAAGCGGGATTCACTTTCGCGGCGTGAAAGGTCCTGTCGTTCCAGATCAACCGCAGTGAGCACGATGCCGCCGATAAGGCAAGCGCCGACGCCCAGACCAACAAGCGCCAGAGAGAACCCGCTCTCCCAGCGGTAGTGGATTTGTGCACCTCTGACCGCGTAGCCAAGCAACAATGTAAGGAGGGTTCCTGCGGGAAGCAGTCGTCGTAGCATTGCTCCTCCCGCGTTGCCGACATGGAAGAGACGAACGATACCCTCAGATGGGGTTGCATATTGCACCCCGATTGCGCCGATTAGAAAACCTAGTGCAGTCGGAACAGAAACATTACTGTGCGGGCGACTCAGGTTCATCACATGGGTGTCGTAAGCGTGGCTTACAATCGCGAGCGCGCCAAGAGCACCGGTCAATATACCGAGTCCGCGCGAAAGCTGCCGCAATACAAGATGCCGCGAGTTCATCGGCAGGAGAGAGAAGCCTAGAAGCACATATCCAATGCTGGTGTACGGGGAAATCCGGCCCGGATAAAAAACGTAATCCTTATCGCGAAGCAGAAACTCATCAATCCCTAAGCTGATGTGCCATTGATATTCGCTCAGCGTGAGTGCACCGATGAGAATCACCGCGCTTGAAAGGAAAGACAGTTGAACGCGATGGTTGCGGCGCAATAGAGCAACAGACGCAAGCATCATTGCGGCGGCCGAGTTAGCCTTGATGCCGGCTTTGTCAGGAATAAAGCTCTGTAACCATCTCAGGTCGAAAGCCAAGCCAAGCAAAACTGAAGCCGCGAGGACGAATAAGATCCATCCCACCACAGTCGCTACGTTTTCGATTCCTCGCTGATTCTGTGGTGGTTTCATTGTTCGCGTAATTTGACCTCGCACAATAATAGACACAAAGATCGGCTACAGTCTTTCGAACTGGATGACTTGGATCAAAGAGTGCGCTCCGCAGCTGGGCCATTCGCTTATCTCTTTGAAAACAGAAAGCTTCGGTCCGGGTAGGGGGAAGGGATCGGCTATTAAAAGGAACCAGCGCGGCTTGGGAGGCCAAATAACAACTGAAGCTAACAGCTCATCCCCGGCTCCCAGCGGCTGCAAACCACGCTACTCCCGCACCAGCCAGCGGGGCATTCTCCCATAGTTCGGCGGTCCGGACCTCAAAATCAGTACCAGCCAATTCGGCCAGCGCCGCCGGCAGAAACAAATGTGCCGACCGCGAAATGCCGCCGCCCAGCACAACTACGTCTGGTGCGAAGTCCGCCAGCAGTCGCTTCAGCGCGATTCCGAGATTCTTTCCGAACTCCTCGAAGACCGCAATCGATACAGGCTCGCCGCCTGTTGCATAGTGCGCGATCGATGCCACCTCGCGCTCCTGTCCCTTGCGTTCCTTGTAGGCGCCCTGCAGCGCGCGGGTTGAGATCTTGTCCTCAACGATGCCGCCCTCGTAGGGGACATTCCAGATCTCCCCGCCCGGCGGCACACCTTTTCCTTCGGTCACGACTTTGCCATCCACGGCAAAACCCGAGCCAACACCTGTTCCCAGCGTGAAAACAGCCACGCGCTTCACGCCTCGCGCAGCGCCCGCGCCGACCTCGCCCAGCAGATACGCCGCCGCGTCATTCAAAAACCGCACCTGGCTCGGCTTCCACCCGAATCGCGCAGCCAAAGCCTCGCTTACGTTTACGCCGTAAAGATACGGCATCTTGTGTTTCATCCAGCTGATGCCTTTGGCGTAATCAAACGGCCCCGGCATCGCCAGCTCTGCACCCTGAACGCCCTCGGCCGTTTTCTCCCCCAGCGAGTACAGCACCTCGATAAACGCCTCGCTAGTCTGCTCTGTCGGCTGGCTGGCCCGCACAACCGGACCTAGTCGAAACCCTTCTTTGTAGCAAACCGCAGCCGAAATATGGCTGCCTCCAACGTCATATACCAACACGCACGCATCATCACCGGCGTTCACTACTCACCTCGCTTCGGAATCTTCAACATTGTAAGCGGGCGCGCTGCAGCTTCTTCGTCGACTGGCGGTCGCATCTACACCAATGTGACCGGCAAACGTGCTATTTACCTCCCATTGACATTCCGGGTGAAGTGCACATCGGTATATTGGAACTTCACCCATGCATCGATCAGGGCAACTTCTCCTGCTGATCTTGTTCACGGTCTCGGCTGGGCCGCTAACGGCGCAGATGCCCTTCTATACCGACAATGCCGACGTCACCGATCAGGGAACCCTTCACTTCGAGATATACAACGAATACGACGGCCTCCAGTCCGCACAGTATCCCGACCTCCGCCAGAACACTGCCAACTTCAAAGTGAACTACGGACTTTCCCACCGTCTTGAGCTCGACTTCGATATTCCTTATCTCTCCATCTATCGCGCGCCCGGATCTGAGAACACTGCCGGCAACGGCGATGCCGACATGGGTATCAAGTGGAACTTCCGCAAATCCACACGCCCGCTGAGCGTTCCAGCCCTCTCGGCCAGCCTGTATATTGAGTTTCCGACTGGCGATGAGCAGCAGAATCTCGGCTCCGGCCTCGCGGACTACTGGCTAAATCTCATCGCCGAGGAGCCGTTCTCTGACAAGACTCGCCTCACTGCCAACTTCGGATTTGTCTTTGCCGGCAACACCAGCACCGGTGTCCTCGGCATTCAAACCATCCGCGGCAACGTCTACACCGGCGGCCTGTCGCTTCTGCACGACTTCAACCCGCGTGTAACTCTTGGGGCGGAACTCTATGGTGCCATCGCCGACAAAGAAGGCCTGGGCAAAGACCAGTTGCAGGCGCTCACTGGTGGCCAATACCAATTAAACCCTCGGATGGCCATTACCTTCGCCGTGCTCGGCGGTAGCCATATCGCCAGCCCTAGAGTCGGCGGCCAGGTAGGCTTCGAAGTGGACTTCCCTCTGGCCCGGTACTCTGCGGCGACCAGCCACATTTCTGAGAATCAGTTGAAACCAACCCCATCGCAATGGAGATCACCATGGCATGCAAGCCCGAAGTTCTGAAGAGCGTTCCACTCTTTTCGTTGCTTGATGATGACGAGACCGCCGTCCTCGCTGGACAAGTCGAGGTCAAAAGCTTCGCCGCGCGCCAGCGTATCTACAAAGCCGGCGACCCCGGCATGGCCTACGTGATGGTCTCGGGCAGAGTCAGGGTCACAACCGTCGACGAAGACCAGCAGGAAGTTGTCGTCGACGAACCGGGCAAAGGCGAGTTCTTTGGCTTTGCCTCAATGCTCGAACAAACTCCTCATCAAACCAGCGCAACCGCGCTTGAGGAGTCAGAGTGCCTTGAGGTATCGCGCGATGACATCGAAGTTCTTCTTCGACGGAAGCCAATGGCGGGAATGGATCTGCTGACGACGCTGGGCCACCAGTATCACTCCGCGCATCAACTGGTCAGGCTGCGCGCGACGCGCAATCCCAACGAGATTATCGAAAAGGAGATGACTACTGGAGAGCGTATCGCGGACGCGGTCGCAAGCTTCGGCGGCTCGTGGACATTCATCATCACATTCGGGGTTGTTCTGACGACGTACACGCTGGCGAATATCTTCCTCGACAGAAAGGCATGGGATCCCTACCCGTTCATCTTGCTGAATCTGTTTTTGTCGATGCTCGCCGCCATCCAGGCACCGGTCATCATGATGAGCCAGAATCGTCAGGACACCAAAGACAGATTGCGCGGCGAACTCGATTTCGACGTGAATCGCCGCGCCGAATCCGAAATTCAGACCATGTCGCGAAAGTTGAATCTGCTCGATGAGAGAATCGACGACCTCTCCGATCTGCTTCGTGGAAAAATCGCACCAGCTTTGGATCCCGGCCGCAACTAGAAGTCCGCGTGCATCCGCACTGACCCAACCCACGCCGGCCCGCGATCGCGGTTATATCCGGGGTTGTTGAAGTGCTGCACGTCGATGGAATAGAACAGTCCTTTCCATGCATGCCAGGTGTAGTAGCTCTCCACAATGTTCTCGCGCCCGTAGTTCAAATTGCCGTCGCCGAGCAAGAACCCCAGCCCGCCGAGCCGCAAATAATTCTGATGGTCCTTCTTGATCGCATTCGAGACGACAACAATTGACGCTTTGTCCTGCGGCCTGTGCCAGCGATCGCCCCCGTAACTCGCGCCGGCTTCCACTGTCTGGTCATCCTCGGTGTAAGCGAACGATTCATGCTGACCTTCGTTCCACCCGAATCGCGCAAACACTGCCAGGTTCGTCGTCAGTTCTTGTTCCATGTTGTAGCCAACGCCATACTTCAGTGCGTGAAAATGCTCGTGCGCCGTGATCGTGGGTGTGGGATCGGTTCCCGCCAGGTACGCCTGCACCGCCTCGCGATACACGCCCATGTGGGCGTGATTGGCGTAAAAGAGTAGCCGCGTGACGCCGTTGCGTCGAGGGATCCAGCCGTGGCGCAGCTCAAATTCGCCATTCTGTCCGTTCGCGCGGCTGAACGCCCAATCGAGGTCGATGCCGTTGGCGACGGTCGGCATTGCGAAGATACCGTAACGAATACTCCACGCACGATCGTCGTACTCCGCCAACCCGCCGACAGTGTATCCACGCGTATCGGCCGCGTAGTCCCATGCGCCGTTGTTGTCGACCGTCCAGTTCATGAATTGCAGATGGCTGTCCGACCCGCCCGAATTCACGTCGAAGAAATCCGGCAGCGCCATCTTCCCGATGCGAAATTCGATCCGTCGTTCCGGCACCGCCGGCGCCAGCGCGAAGAAGTTCGCTTCCTGGCTTACGGTCTTGTCCGTCAGCCCGAATACCTGGTGGATCTCATAGCGCGCAACATACGGGGCTGATCCGAGGTTAGGATTCCGCACGACGTCGAGGTTCGTGAACCCCGCCAGTCCCAGCGCCTGGCTGAGCCCGCGTCCGGCCGCCAATTCCATATCGAAGATGAAATCCGTGTTGTATCGGATCGAGCGGTTCGGGCGGAGCGTCGTGTACAACGTCCCAACCATCGATGTCTTGTACTCTGCTGAGTTGCGGAAGCTGTTCGTTCCTTCGTAGAGAGAATGAAACGGCAACCGCCCCTGAAAGATGATGTTCGCCTGCCCCGAAATCCAGTACCGCGCGTCTTCAGGATGAGGAAACATGGTCAGCGCTGGTGTCGTCGCCGGTGGATCCGCCGGAGTGTCTTGATCGGCAACAGGCTTGGCGGGCGAGAGAACGCTCTGCGCGAACAAGGTATCCAGTGGCGGCAGAATCATCCGGCTTGGGTCGTTGGGTACCGATGCGGAGGGGACACTACCGGATTCATAGGACTGTGCATCGGCAACGCCGGCCACCGAAGCAAAAAGCACCTCAATCAGCAGGACTATATAAAGACGGCGTTGAACGAAGGAGAACATTTCGACCTTTGACGAGGTTTCCGAAGCTAAGATAGGGTAGTAGTCATACCCCCATACGGTTTATACTATACCGGGGGTGGGTATTTGCGGGAAAGAGAGGTGGCCTTTCCATGACCATGCATGATCGCGAGAAACTTAAGCTCCTCCAGCGTGTACGCAGGATGCGCGGCCAACTCGACGCTATCGAACGCCTGGTCAATACCGACGAAGACTGTGGCGGCCAGTTGATGCTGCTTGCCGCGGTGCGCGGCGGGGTCAACAGCCTGATGGGCGAAATCATGGAGACGCATATTCGTTTCCATCTTGTCGACGGCGCCAAGGAACAAATTGCTCCCGAACTTGCCGAAGACCTCATCGACCTCGTTCGCGCTTATTTGAAATAGATCAGCGATTGGCTATGTAAAAATCAGTCTCACGCACGCCCCGCAAATTCGCGTGTCTCGGTGTAGACCTTCACCTTTTCGCCCTCTTCGACAAAAAACGGCACCCTGATCTCAAGGCCCGTCTCAAGCCTCGCATGCTTGGTCACCGCACCGCTGGCGGTATTGCCGCGCGCACCGGGTTCGGTGTAGGCCACCGCAAGCTCCACCTTCTCGGGCAGCTGCAGTCCGATGGGGTTGCCATTGAACTTGTCGATCTTGATGATCACGCCCTCAGTGAGAAACTGCAGCGCATCGCCGAGCTTCTCCGGCGTCAGCGGAATTGTGTCGAAGGTTTCCTGGTCCATGAAGTACGAAGCATCGCCGTCGGAGTAGAGGTAGGAAGCCTCAATCGTCTCCAGATCCGGCTCCTTGAACTTCTCGCCCGCCTTGAACGTCTTGTCGAAGACAGCACGCGTGAGCAGGTTGCGCATCTTCAGACGAACCAGCGTCTGTCCGCCGCGCGCGGTGGGCGTGGAAACGTCCACGTCGAGGCAGTAGTAAGGAGTGTTTTCAAGTTCAAAGTACATCTTGCGCTTGATGTCAATTGCGTCAATCAGGGCGGCCATAGGGATATTTTAGCCGTGAGCGGCGAGGATCTCGAAGATGGATCGAAACGGAATGCAACAGAAACCCGCTTCTCCTTTTCAACACCGAGATCAGGGCGCGGTCATGAACGAAGTCCGAACTTTCCCACGCCTCATTGCGTAGTGATCTTGAGTCGATCCAGTCCGCGCCCTGGACATTTGACTTGTCAGGATACAGTTCTTAAAAGGAAACCCATGAGAATGTGGAACAGGATTCATCTGCTCTTTGTTTTGTTGCTTGCTGCGTTCTACGTTCCCGCTGCGGCGTTCGCGCAGACGATACCCAACGGCACCGCCATCGATGGCGAAGTGGGCAAGATCATGCAACAAACCAACGCCAAAGGCATGGCTGTTGCGGTCATCGATCATGGCAAGGTCGATTTACGTCAACGCCTACGGCATCCGTAACGCCAAAGGCGATCCGCTGACCAAAGACACGGTCATGTATGGCGCGTCGCTCACCAAGACGGTGTTTGCGTACACCGTGATGCAACTGGTGGATCAAGGAAAACTCGATATCGACAAGCCCATCAAGAACGATCTCGATAATCCATTGCCGAGCTACGGTCCCGATCCGGTATTTCCAGACAAGTACGGACCATACAAGGATCTCGCCGACGATCCGCGCTGGGAGACGATCACCCCACGGATGTGCCTCGATCACTCCACCGGCTTCAGCAACTTCTGGTTCATCGAACCCGACCAGAAGCTGCACATCCACTTTCAACCGGGCACCCGCTTCAGCTATTCGGGCGAAGGTTTCATCCTGCTGCAGTTCGTGGTTGAGCACGGCCGCAAGGCGCAGGGATTGGGGCTCGACGTTGGCGATCTGACCAAGGCCAATTTCGACCGGCTGGGAATGACGCGCACCAGCCTGACGTGGCGGAACGGTCAAGACCCCAACGTAGCCGACGGATGGAACGACCAGGGACAGCCGCAACCCCACGACAAGCGCAGCAAGGTGCGCGCCGCGGGGTCGATGAACACGACGATCACCGATCTTTCCGCATTTACTGCTGCCCTCGTGCGCGGAGACGGGCTAAGCGCCGCCTCTCGCGCCGAGATGACAAAACCCGTCTTCCACATAACCACAGCAAGCCTGTTCCCGCTCTTTCTCCCTGATGCGCCCGTGAGCGAACAGCGCAAAGATTTGTATTCGGGTCTGGGCGTCATCGTGTTCGATGGCCCCCAAGGTCATGGTTTCTACAAAGGCGGTCACGACGGGCAGACAGCCAATACGCTGGTGTGCCTGGAGAAGAGCCAGCGCTGCGTTTTGATCCTCGCCAACGACGTTCGCGCTGAAGCGGGCTTTGCGCAGTTGGTCCGCTTCATCCTGGGAGACACCGGCGTTCCCTACGACTGGGAATATGGAGACCACGCAGGAAAGTCCTGAGTGTCGAGTAACGGGAAGCGAGTCTCAGTGTGGGCAGGATGGAGCAGGACAATCAAGCGCCTACAGGCGCGCGAAGCTGATTGATTGCGGCGGTCAGATCGGCGGCAAGGGCATGCTGTGTTTCGTTGCTGAGCTTGGCGCCGCCCTGCGTCAGATAGAAGACATCAATCGCCGTTTCCCCTTCCGTATCGATAAGCGCAACCTCAATGTTGCATTTATGGGTGCTGAGGGTGAGAGCAATCTGGCGCAGCAGGCCCGGAACATCCTGCGCGACCACTTGCAGCAATGTTGAATGCGTCGACGATTCCGAGTCGAATTGAAGGCGCGTGGCCACTTCAACCTTTACATTGCCGGGGCCGCTGGCGTGGCGGCGCGCGTCAAGCATCTGCTCGACGGCGACTTTCTGCGCAACGACATCATGCACATATTCGAGGAAGCGGTCTTTCTCGCTTGGATTCAGTTCGATCGTGCGAAAAACATCGGTGAACTGGAAACTGTCGACCACCACGCCGGCGTCGTTGGAAAACGCGCCGGCTTTCACAATGTTCATCCCCCAGGCAGCGAGCGCGCCGGCCACGTCTGCAAATAGGCGGCTGCGGTCACGCACAATGACCGTGAGATCAAAAAGCTGGCGATGGGGTCGAAGGTCAAGCTGGACGGGATTCTTGTCAAGATCGGCGGCGAGTTGGAAGTGGTTGCGGATGTGCTCGGGGAGCCTGGTCTGGAGATATCGTTGCGGAAGCCCTTCGAGAAACTGGCGGAGAGCGTCGTATTGGCTTGGCGGCACCATCGACCGAATGCGATTGAGGAGGGTGGGATCGATGGCAGCGTGATAGCGAACCTCGTCGACGCTGCGATCCATGAAGTTCGCCGTGGCCATGTAGAGCTGCCACAGGTTTTCAGCCTTCCACGGCGTCAGAGCTTCGGGGTTGACGGCCTTGATGTCCGCATAGGTCATCAGCGTCAGCATCTTCAAGATCGCCGGACTGCCAATCTTTTCAGAGAAGGCGCGAACATTTTCCGCGTCGAAGATGTCCCTGCGCAATGCGTTCGACATCTCCAGATGCATGCGAATGAGCTTCAGGACCTGGTCGCGCTCTTCGGTATCAAAATCGAGCCGCGCCATGAAGCTGTCGGCGAGTTCAACACTCTGCCCGGTGTGTTCGCCGCTGCGCCGGCCCTTGCCGGTATCGTGCAACAGCAGCGAGAGCAGGAAGAGATCGAGCCGGTCAATTTCAGGCAGCAATTGCGCGAGCCGCTGTTCGTAGTCGTGCGCCGGCTGGCGCAGGCTGTGCACGTTGTCGATGGTGAGGAAGGTGTGCTCATCGACGGTGTAGCGGTGGTAGCTGTCGCGTATCACCAGCGCATCGATCAAGTGAAACTCGGGGATCAGCATCTCCAGCACGCCGAGCGCATGCATGGTCCTCAGGGCGTGCGCTGCATGCGGCCCAAGCAGCACCTCGCGCAGAGCGTTCCACAGATACGGCCCCTCGGGAATATGAATAGCCAGGGCGGGCAGCGCATCGGTGATGCGATCTTCCGCGGCCTGCGAAAGCGCGTAGCCATGCGTCGCCATCAGCGAGAAGATGCGCAGGATTGCAGCCGTATCGCTGAACTGCGCGCCAGGAAGAATGTCGATGCGGCCCTGGTCGAGAATGAAGTCCGTACCCGCGATTGGCGTGCGCCGCCGGCGGAACTGGCGGTAGAAGCTGACCGGCGCCGGCAGATGCTCCATCAGAAGCGCTGCTCGGCGATAGATCACCCGCGCATGGCGGTAATAAGTCCGCATCCAGTAGGCCGGGTCAGCCGTGCCGCGCGTCTCAAGCCCGATGGAGTTGGCCGCAGCTTCATCCTGCGACTGCCAGTCGAGCGTGTTGTCGTCGCGCCCGTGGCGGAAGTGAAGGAAACATCGCGCCGCGGCGAGGAAATCAAAGGCAGCCTCGGCGTCTCCGCGGGCGCTCTGGAAGACTCCTCCACGCTGGCGAGGCCATTCCTTCGTCTCCTTCAGATGGAAGAGCAGGGCAAACCAGACGGCGAGGTGGTAATCACGCAGGCCGCCGGGACACTCCTTCAGGTTCGGCTCGAGATGAAAGATGGTGTTGCCGTACTTGGCGTGACGCGCCGCGGGCAATCTCGCCCAGCTTCTGCGTGATGGTGTTCCACTCGCTCAGCACGAGGCCGGGAAAAACCGTCTGGTGGAGTTGCTGGTAAAGAGGGAACTGGCCGGCAAGAAATCGCCGGTCGAGGGTGGCCAGCGTGAATTCGAGATTGTCGGGATCGAACCGGCCGGCTTCTTTAACGGTCCGCGAGCTTGGGACTGGCCCGAAGGCCGATGTCCCACATGCCCTGAATGATCGATCGGACGGCCTCTTTGGTCTGCTCCTCGGTTTTCTCGTCAGCAAAGGCGAAAAGCACGTCGATATCCGAATAGGGGAACAGATCCTTGCGCCCGTAGCCGCCCAGCGCGAGCAGCGAAACATTCTGCGCAGGCTGGCCGGCGAAGGCCCGCCTCCACATTTCAATCAGGATACGGTCGACCACTGCCGAGCGTCGGCGGATCGCTGCGGTGCCGTCTCCAGTGCGCTCACAGGTCTGGCGGACAAGCGCCATCTCCCGAAGATACTGATCCCGTAGATCGTCAACCGCTAAAGCGACTGGATTCATGAGTGTGTTTTGAAGGAGCTTCGCCGACGCTTAATGATGTTGTAACAGAATAAGCGATTTTCCAGCGGGGCGGGGGGCGATTGGCAAAGTCGGAGAACTTGTTGACTTTAAT
The DNA here is from genome assembly GCA_963738035.1 of uncultured Acidobacteriaceae bacterium. Taxonomy (GTDB): domain Bacteria; phylum Acidobacteriota; class Terriglobia; order Terriglobales; family Acidobacteriaceae; genus Telmatobacter. Next base: position 388,589 of record CAVTVB010000008.1, on the reverse strand, counting down.
CGAAGGGCTTGAGGAGAGAATGCTGCAGGCCTCCCATGCGGCTTGACCTGCAGCGAAAGTTAGGTTCGATGGAGCTACAATGCCGTTTCGCCGCGCTCGTCGTTGCGGATGCGGATTGCTTCTTCGATACGGCTGACGAAGATTTTGCCGTCGCCGATGCGCCCGGTGCGCGCGGCGGAGCCAATCGCGGCGATCGCTTTTTCCCTCATTTCGTCCAGGATCACTAGTTCGATCTTCACCTTGGGGAGGAGGTCAACCGTGTACTCGCGGCCGCGGTAGAACTCAGTGTGTCCCTTTTGGCGGCCGTGTCCGCGAGCCTCCAGAATTGTCATGCCTTCGATGCCGACCTCGAGAAGCGCGTCTTTGACGGCATCGAGTTTGGAAGGCTGGATAATCGCTTCAATCTTGAGCATGCTTGATTGCCTCGTCTGGTAGCGTATCAGGCCGGATGTGCCGGTGGGCTACACCCGGCCTGAACTTTTCATCAGGAATTCAGGTCGTAACCTTCTTCGCCATGTTGAGAGAGGTCAAGGCCTGTGCTTTCATCCTCGGGCGAAACGCGAAGTCCAATCGTCTTATCGACGAGGAATAGCAGGATCAGCGTGCCGACGGCGCTGAAAGACCCAGGCAATTGCAACCCCCGCTGCCTGGTTCAACAACTGACCCCAATGGCCGTCCATCGCTCCCGTGGCCGCATCCGGGCCGAAAATCGCATTGATGGCTTTGGTCGCGAAACAGGCCGGTGAGCAATGCACCCAGAGTTCCGCCGGCACCGTGTACGCCGAAGGCGTCGAGCGAATCGTCGTAGCCGAACCAGCTCTTGACCTTAAACACCATGAACGAACAAAAAAATCCTGCGACCAGCCCGATGAGAAGAGCAGGAAACGGCTGGACGAAACCCGATGCCGGAGTGATCGCCACAAGTCCTGCAACGGCGCCGGAGATGGCGCCGAGGGCTGTAGGTTTGCCGTTGTGGATCCACTCGAAAATGGTCCAGCCAAGCGCGGCGGCGGCGGCCGCAAAGTGTGTATTGATAAATGCGCTGGTAGCCAGCGGACCTGATCCCAAAGCGCTGCCGGCATTGAATCCGAACCAGCCTACCCACAGCAGACACGCTCCAATGAAGCTGAGGACCATGGAATGGGGTGGCATGTTGGTTTGTGGATAGCCGATGCGTTTGCCCAGATAAATCGCGGTGACAAGGGCTGAAACTCCCGAAGTGACATGAACGACGGTGCCCCCGGCGAAATCGAGAGATGGAATGTGGCCGCCGATCGCGTTCAGCAATCCGCCAACCCCCCAGACCATGTGCGCCATTGGGCTATAGACAATCAACGACCAGAGCGAAAGGAACACGCGCCATCGCGCTGAACTTCATCCGCTCAGCAAAGGCGCCGGTGATCAAAGCAGGCGTGATGATGGCGAACATGAGTTGGTAAACCATATAGGTCTGCTCAGGAATCGTGGCTGCGTAGTCGGTGTTGGGCGCCAGGCCCACTCCGCGAAGAAAAATGTGCTCGAACCCTCCGATGAAGCTGGTGCCGTGCGCGAAAGCAAGCGAGTACCCAACAACCGCCCACAGAATCGTGATCAGGCCCATCATGGCAAAGCTCTGCATCATTGTGCCAAGAATGTTTTTGCGCCGTACCAGACCCGCCGTAGAACAAGGCCAGGCCCGGGCCGGTCATTAGCAGCACCAGCGCGGCTGAGACCAGCATCCATGCGTTGTCGGCATTCATCTGGGCAGCGTGAATCGCGTCTTGAAGAGTCTTCAAATCGGCTTGAGATACGGCGGGTTGCGTGGACATGGTGGGAGCTTGCGCAACGAGCAGAGAGGGAAGAAAAAGCAAGAACAGGAAAACGACCCTGAGACGAATCCTGAAATGAATATTGAACATGCCTACTCCGATAACAGGTTTTGCCCGGTTTTCGAATCCGTGCGGTCAAGAAAAGTATGCCGTGGCTTTTGTTGTACACGTTGGCTATCGCGCTGTTTGCGCTTCGCCAAACTCCCATGGCTCTTCGTGATCCCTGAAGAATATCTCATCGCCGTCGTTTTACTCATCAAGAATTCACGCGCCTCAGGCTGAGGCGGTTCCAGCCCGCCCGAGATCAGTTCCGAAGCCAGCCTAAGATTTATTCGCTTGGGGCGGAGGAGGTAAAATACGAGGATGGAGAGTATCCAGGAACGCGATCGGTATCTTTTTGGCGCGCTCGAAAGCAGCGCCAAAAATCGGGCGAAGCTGCAGGAGGTCAATTATGGCTTCGAGCAGCCGGAGGGCGTGTTTCTGACGACGCTGGATTTTGCGGTGAACTGGGTTCGCAAAAGTTCCGTGTGGCCCGTCACTTTCGGACTCGCTTGCTGCGCGATCGAAATGATGTCGATGGGTGCATCCCGGTTCGATATTGCACGCTTCGGCGCCGAGGTATTCCGACCCTCTCCGCGGCAATCGGACTTGATGATTGTTGCCGGCAGGGTGGCGCAAAAAATGGCGCCCGTGATTCGCCGTCTCTACGACCAGATGCCGGAACCCAAGTGGGTTATCTCAATGGGGGCGTGCGCAACATCGGGCGGCGTATTTAACAACTATGCCATTGTGCAGGGCGTAAATCAGATCATTCCTGTCGACGTGTACGTGCCTGGATGCCCACCTCGGCCCGAGCAGCTTCTTTACGCTATTACGCTCCTTCAGGAGAAGATTCAGCGCGAACCTCGGAGTCTGATGAAGACTCTGAATGCCGAGTAGCCGGCGTTCGCATAGCACCACCTGTCAATTCTTCCAGTTGCATAGACACTCCAGACCCACTAACTTGTCCATGTCTGTACTCAGAATTTGTCTGTTCCGGACTGTTCTAGTCCAGATAACCACGGTCTTTCGCACATGAATCGAGGGGTATACCAGTTGGTAAACCCCTTCAGAAAGTGCACTCTGGCTCCATCAACCTATGTTACGTTTATTGGTGGTGTCCGCCCTTGACTCAGATTGTGTAATTTTGCAGGGAGCCGTTTGGTTTTTGACCGGAAAATGGTCCTCAAGAAGCGCCATTTCCAAACAACCTTTCAGTTTTTGATTGCGGAGGAGAAACGCATGTACTCGCGAGTTTCAAAATTTACCCGCCTGGCGTTGACTTTGGCATGTGCAAGTTTGATGCCAATAGCCATGGCAGCCCAGGATTCTGCGAAGTCGGCCCCGGCCTCTTCGAATGCACCTTCGGCGCAAGCCCCCTCAAAATGGGACATCTTTGCTGGGTACAGCTATCTGGCCCCCAAGGGCGACCTCATCACTGGCACCGTAGAAGATAGTGCGAAGTCTGTCAGCTGCTGCGTGATTTTCAGCGTGGCGCGCTACTTCTCGAATTATGTGGGCCTTCAGGCTGAGGGCGACTTCCACAAGAGCGGTGGCAACAACACCAGCGGTGTTGTGAATAATCAGTTTTCCGGCGGGTCTGGTGGCTTGATTGTCCGGTTTCCAACAGAGGACATCACACCGTTTGTACATGCCCTAGTTGGCGGCGAGAGCGTGAGCAGTACTTACTACCCCAGCAACAAGTGGGGGATCGTGCTGACAGCCGGCGGTGGTATGGACTACAACACACCGTGGATCGACCACCGTTTGAAGATTCGCGTATTTCAGGCGGATTATCAATACGTTCACGACAATATGTATCCGGTCACTCGCGGCAACTTCAACATGGCGCGTTTGAGCACCGGTATCGTCATCGGTATCGATACCATGGCGCCGCCGCCGACGATCACAATGGCCTGCTCCGCCCAGCCCAATTCAGTCTTCGCGGGTGAGCCAGTAACGATCTCGAGCACGGTTGGGAATCAGCTTCCCAAAGAACACGTGATCTACGGTTGGTCAGGCCAGGGAGTGACGGGGACCGAGGAAACGACAAAGTTGGACACCACCAACCTGGCGCCCGGCACCTACACCGTGAATGGCACTGTGAAGGAAGGCAAGCCTGGCAAAGAAGGTCTGAAGCCGTGGCAGACTGGTTCGTGCACCGCCACCGTTACGGTGAAGGAATTCGAGCCGCCGACACTGAGCTGCTCCGCGAATCCGACGGATCTCAAGCCTGGCGATTCATCGACAATCACCGCCCAAGGCGTCAGCCCGCAGAATCGTCCGCTCACCTACAGCTTCCAGGCCTCGGGTGGCACCATCAGCGGAAGCGGAAACACAGCAACCTACTCGTCCACAGGTGCGTCCTCCGGCCCGGTGCAGATAACCGGCACCGTAACGGATGACAAGGGACACACGGCAACGTGCAGCACGAGCGTCAGCATTCAGGCGCCGCCGCCGCCGCCACCGCCACCGCCACCGAGCCTCTTGCTCCACAGCGTCTTCTTCCCAACCGCTCTGCCGAACGAGAAGCGCCCTGATCACGGCTTGGCAGAAAGCCAGGAGAAGATCCTCACAACCTTGGCTGCGGACTTCAAGAATTACCTGCAGGTTAAGCCCGATGCGCGCCTGACCCTCACCGGCCACGCGGATCCACGCGGCGGAGCCAAATACAACATGGCGCTCTCTGAACGTCGTGTGGGCACCGTGAAGCACTTCCTTATCGAACAGGGAGTTCCAGAGGCGAACATCGACACGCAAGCAATGGGCGATGAGCATCCGCTCACGAAGGATGAAGTGAAGCAGTTGGTCACGACCAATCCTGACCTGACGGATGATGAGAGAAAGAAGATCCTGCGCAACATCACTCAGATTTATCTGGCGCAGAATCGTCGCGTCGACATCACCCTGGCCAACACAGGTCAGCAGTCGGTGCAAATCTATCCCTTCAACGCGCACGATGCAGGAACCCTTCTCAGCGAGAAGGCTCAGGCACACGCGAAGAAGCAGCCGGCAGCGCCTAAGAAGAAGTAACTCCAACCCCCGGAACTGGCCTTCAGAGACCAGTTCCGGGAGACAGCTCCACTTAAGAAGAGGTTGGCCGGATACCCGGTCAACCTCTTTGTTTTGCGCTCCAAGTCCGCCGCAGTTACGCAAACCCCATGGCCTCGAGTCCAGAACGAACAAAGGCGAGTCCAAGGAAACGCCGGATTCTCTCGCTCGAACTTCAAAGGATTTGCAGGGATTCTGTATCATCGAATCATGCAGGCTGAAGTCGACCCACAGATGCACATTCCCGGTTTTCGCACCTATGACCCTCGGCTCGAATCGATCGCTGGCAAGGTAAAAGCCGCAGAGCGCCTCGATGCCGAAGATGGACTCGCTCTCTACCGCTCGAACGATGTGCTTGCTGTCGGCTGGCTGGCCAATCATGTGCGCGAGCGGATGCACGGCGACGTGACCTACTTCAACGTCAATCGCCACATCAATCCGACCAATGTCTGCGTTGCAGCCTGCAAGCTCTGTGCCTTCGGACGCAAGAAGGGCGATCCGGCCGGCTACACCATGGCGCTGGAAGAGGCTTGGCAGACCGCGGCGTCGGGTTACAGCGAGGCAGTTACCGAGTTTCACATCGTTGGCGGGCTGCACCCAGATCTTCCGTTTGAGTACTTCCTGGATCTGGTGCGCGGACTCAAGGAACGCTTCCCCAAAGTCCACATCAAAGCTTTCACGATGGTGGAAGTCGCCTATCTTGCGCGGCGCGCCAAGTTGACAATTGAGCAGACTCTTATAAAGCTTCGTGAAGCCGGCGTGGACTCAATGCCGGGCGGAGGCGCGGAGATTTTCGCTACACGCGTGCGTTCCATCATCTGTGATCACAAAATCGACGGCGACGAGTGGCTGGAGACAGCACGCCTGGCACACAAGCACGGCTTCAAATCGAATGCGACCATGCTCTATGGACACGTAGAGAACGATGAAGACCGCGTCGATCATCTGATGAAACTGCGTGCACTCCAGGACGACACAGGCGGATTCCAGACATTTATTCCGCTGGCGTTTCATCCCGAAAACACGGCGCTCGATCACCTTCCGGTAACGACAGGCCTGACAGACATCCGACAGATTGCGGTGAGCCGGCTGATGCTCGACAACTTCCCGCACATCAAAGCGTACTGGCAGATGATGACGCCGAAGATCGCGCAGATAGCTCTTCGCTTCGGCGCCGACGACCTTGACGGCACCGTGATTGAAGAGAAGATCTACCACGACGCGGGCGCGACCACGCCGCAAGGCATGACGCGCAAGGATCTATGCCGGCTGATCACCGAGGCAGGACGCGTGCCCGTCGAACGCGACACCCTGTATCACGCGGTGACGCGCAGTGAAGACAGCTTTACTGTTGCGGTATAGCGCATCCTGAAGAAAGACCGGTCCTGATGTCTGATTTCAGCACGTACGGTCTGTTGGGGCTTTGCATCGGATTTCTCTGGGGAATCGGGTGTTCGCTCGCCATCCTCTATTCCATCTACCTGGGTGGCTACCGCAAAGGAGTCGAGGACTCTCTGGCACCCGTCAAGCCCAGGCGATTCGTTGAAGCAATGAAGAAGATTCGAATCCGGCGCGAGAAGAAGTCTTCGTCAGTGCAGAGCTCGACTAATTTGCTCTAACAATTCAATTGCATTCCCGGGCATGGCTACTGTCGCAACACGACGCCGTCCTTCATTACAAAGCTGACGTGTTCGCAGGTTGAAATATCCTCTAGCGGATTGCCGGGAACGGCAATGATGTCGGCAAAGTAGCCAGGTTTGAGTTCACCGATCTGGCCCTGCCAGCCAAGCAGCTTTGCGCCATTGATCAAGTCCGCCTGCAGCACTGCGAGGGGCTTCATTCCGTACTGCACCATGAGCGTGAGTTCGCGCGCCTGCGTTCCGTGCGGGAATGGCCCCACATCTGAACCCACTGCGAAAGGAACACCCGCGGCAACCTGCTTCTTGAACTCCTTGATTTTGTAATCCAGCATCTCGGCCTGGGTGGCCGCCTGGTCCTGCGACTCGCGATGCTGCGCAAAATATTCGAAGATGGTGAAGGTGGGCACCGCAAAGATGCCCTTCTCCTTCATCAGGCGCATGGTCTCATCGCTCAGTTGCGTGGCGTGATCGATCGAAGCCACCCCAGCTTGCGCTGCGTAAAGCGTTCCGGGTTCCCCCATGGCATGTACCGCGACAGAGGCGCCGAGGCGATGCCCTTCCTCAACCGCTGCGGAGAGCTGAGCGGCGGTGTATTGATACGGAGTATGAAGAATGCCGTCAACCATGCCGTCTTTGCCCGTCTCGTAGATCTTCGCGAAATCGGAGCCTTCCTTGTGCTGCTCGCGCATCACCTCGATTAGCTGATCAGCGGAGTTGGCGTAGTCGGCATTGGAGAGCACGTGCTGAGCCGGGTTGTAGCGATTGGCATCCTCGTGCCCGCCCAGCAGATCGATGGCGTTTCCGCTGATGCGCAGGCGCGGCCCCGGAATCAGACCCTGGTTGATGGCGTTGCGTATGGCTGTATCTGCAGATCCGGCGCCTTCGGTGCCCATATCGCGCTCCGCCGTATAGCCGGCCGTTACGTCGTCTTTGGCGGCCTTCTCGGCGAGAATCGTTCGCCACGGTACTGACTCAATTACGGTTTGCAGATCTTCGGCGCCTGGATGCAGGAACAAATGAATATGCGCATCGATCAAGCCGGGCATCAGAGTCACATTTCCGAGATCGAGAACCTTGGCTCCCGCGGGGTGCTCCACGCGGGTGCCAACAGCGCGAATGCGATTGCCTTCGACAAGCACTTCGCCCGGCTGCAGAATCGCGCCGGTATCAACCTGAAGCAGGCGCGCGGCGTGCAGCACAGTCGGTCGCTTTTGCGGCTGCAGGCTGCTGCGCGCCAGCGGTTGGATGGAAAAGGACAAAGGAGAAGGCAGCGAACGCGAAAACGCAAACCTCAATGCGCCGAATCGAAGTCAAATTGAACATGGTTACGAATATGCCGCATTGGGGCGGCCTTGTCGATGGGGACATTTAGCCGGCTCGAAGCCAAAGCCGTCATGCCTTTTCAGGCAGGGCTTCGAAGATCACAGTGAACGCCGCGCCGCGAGATCCGTTTTCGCGCTCCGCAAGCTCAATGGAGCCGCCATGGCGCTCAAGGATTTCGCGCGATACCCACAGGCCGAGCCCGGTGCCAACGTCCCGCTTCGTCGTGAAGAACGGCTCGAAGATGCGCTCTTTGTTCTCATCGGCCACGCCCGGCCCATCATCTTCGATGAGCATATGCACGGTGGTACGATCAGCCTTTTCAACGCATCGCAGCGTCACGATAATCGTGCCTCCAACTGCAACCGCGTCGGCAGCATTGGAAATGAGATTGGAGAGAACCTGCTTCACCTCGTTCTGCACTCCACGAATAGGCGGGCATTTGCCGAAATGACGTTCGATTCTGATTTTCTTGCTGACAAACTTGTTTGAGTAAAGCCGAAACACCGATCCGACGAGCGACTCAAGCTCAATCGGCTCCGGATCGTTGTTGTCGCGGAAGAATCCAAGCGTCTGGCGTGTAATGTGCGCGACGCGTTCCAACTCCTGCTCCGCCTGGGTCAGTTGTTTGACGACGGACTCGGGTGCGTGCTGATCGATTCTCGCGATGTAGACGAGATTGACGGCAGCCTCCAGAGGATTATTGATCTCATGGGCCACCGTGGCGGACAAGCGCGCCGCTGCCCCAAGCTTTTCAGCGTTGCGAAGAACGCGTTCGGTCTTGCGATTATCACTGATGTCGCGGAAAACGAGAACCACGCCGATGAGTTTGCCGTTATCGTCGCGTATGGGTGCCGCGCTGTCGTCAATGGGTGTCAGCGTGCCATTGGGCTTGCGCAGCACAGTATGATTCGCCAGCCCCATGGGCCGGTCGTGTTCAATCACCTTGGCCACCGGGTTATCGACGGGCGCCATCGTGGATTCGTTAAAGATGGGGAATATTTCGAGGATGTTTCTGCCACAGGCGCTGGCGGTAGTTATGCCCGTGAGATCCTCGGCGATCGGGTTCAGAAAAGTGACATTTCCATTCTGATCGGTTGCAATAACCCCATCGCCAAGGCTGGTGAGCGTGACGCGAAACCACTCTTCTCTCGCTCGTATTTCCTGGGCATGCCGTTCCCGCAGGTTCATCTCGCGCAGGATGTAATAGGCAAGAAAAATGAGACCGATCACGGCCAGCGTCGTCGTCAAATAAATGCAAATCGTGGTTAGCGAAATGCTCTTGCTGTATGCTGCGCTGCGTTTCGCTTCGAGGGCGTTTTCTTCGCCTTCCATGCCTGCAATGACGGCACGAATCTTGTTCATCGTGAGCAGTCCCTCATCGCTGAGGACGAGTTGTCGAGCTTCATCCTGCTTGCCGGAGCGGTAGAGGGCGATGGTGCTGGCGAGTTCGTCGAGTTTGGTTCGAACCAGAACGCGAAGATCTCCAACCGCAGATTGTTGTCGCGGGTTGTCGGATGTCAATTCCGCGAGTGCGTTGACGTGCGAATCCACCTCTGTGACGGCCTGACTGTAGGGTGCGAGATACTGTTCCTCACCGGTATAGAGAAAACCGCGCTGGCCTGTTTCAGCGTCTTTCAGCAGCGACTCAACATCGCTGATCTGGAGCTGGACCTGCCTCGTGTGAGTGACCCAGAGGCCTGTTTCGATTTGCTGGTCCAGTTGGCGTTTTGTAACGTAAGCGTCGGCGAGCAGAATGGCCAGAAGAATTACGAATCCGCCAACAACACTGAAGCGCTTGAATCGGGTCTGCATTGAGTGGTCTCATCCGGCCCGCTGAAGCCGGCAATTCGTTTAGTATGAACGGATCGGCCCGGCCAACACCGATTGCAGACCATGTCTTTTGGTCAGAACGCAGATTCTGACTGCTGCGTTGACCGGGCATGTGCCGAACAGGCGTGATCCTTTGATTTGAAAGTAGCTTAGCGAACAAGGGGCGTCAAGAGGTGCGGGCGCCCAGAAACGGGCTCAAGGTAACCGTAGATCCGGCGAGAGCTCTTGGCGCAACCCAGGGAACTAGTAAGCAGCGATTCCGGTGATGTGCTGGCCCAGAATCAAGGCGTGAATGTCGTGCGTTCCCTCGTAAGTCTTGACTGATTCAAGATTCATCATGTGACGCATGATGGGATAGTCTTCCGTAATCCCATTCGCCCCCAGTATGTCTCGAGAGATGCGGGCGCATTCGAGAGCCATCCACACGTTGTTACGTTTCGCCATCGAAATGTGCTGATGACCCACCGTGCCGGCGTCCTTGAGCCGGCCAACCTGAAGGGATAGCAACTGAGCCTTCGAGATCTCCGACAGCATCCACACCAGCTTGTCCTGGATGATCTGATGGCTGGCGATGGGCTGATTGTGGAACTGCTTTCTCGTCAAAGCGTATTGAAGCGCCGTGTCGTAGCAAGACATTGCCGCGCCGATTGCGCCCCAGCTGATGCCGTAGCGCGCCTGGTTGAGGCACATCAGGGGACTTTTGAGGGTGCCGGAACCGGGCAGCAGGTTAGTCGCCGGCACATGCACATCCTGCAGGGAAAGGCCGCTTGTGATGGAGGCACGGAGACTCCATTTTCCGTGCACTTCGTAGGCGCGGAAGCCGGGACGATCTGTTTCTACCAGGAATCCCCGCACAAGATGTTCTTCATCTTCAACCTTGGCCCAGATGATGGCGACATCGGCGATGTTGCCCGAGGTGATCCACATCTTTTCGCCGTTGAGGATGTATTCGTCACCAGACTTGCGCGCGGTGGTGGTCATGCCTCCGGGGTTCGACCCGAAGCCGGGTTCGGTGAGGCCGAAGCAGCCAAGCTTTTCGCCGCTGGCCATGGCCGGCAGCCAGGTGTTTTTTTGCTCGTCGGAGCCGAAGGTATAGATGGGATACATGCATAGCGCCGATTGCACGCTTACGAAGCTGCGAAATCCGGAGTCGCCGCGCTCCAGCTCCTGCATCACCAGGCCGTATTCCACGTTGGACATGCCGGCGCAGCCGTAGCCTTCCAGGTTGGCGCCGAAGAAGCCGAGTTCGCCCATGACGGGGACGAGCTCGCGCGGAAAGCGCTCAGTTCGGAAGCACTCCTCGATGATCGGAACCAGATTGTCTTCGACGAAATCGCGCGCGGTACGGCGAACCAGCAACTCATCTTCGCTGAAGCTTGCATCGAGATGGAGAAAATCAACTCCCTGAAACTTGAAAGCCATAATTGCACCTTACCATTCTGTATTGCTCAAACCTGCAAGGCTAGCAGATGGAGGCTGATCGATACCAGCGCGATCGGAATTGGGTAGTGGTGCAGTTTGAAAATATATCAAACTGCACCACTACCCGGAATTGGTTTAGATTTCATAGTTTGACAGTCTCACAGACTTAATTCCCGCCCTCTTGACCTAGTACTTTTCCCAGTAGCCGATTTATCTGATTCGGCGATAGGATTGCTCTCTCAAGTCGCGGTATGGTGCGGCTCCCCTGGTAGTCCCCGCCGGCACCATCACCGATTCGGGTTCCTGAACCGGGCCTTTTCGGTTCGGCATTCCCTGTTTTCTTCCAAGCAAGCTAAAACCTCAGTTCGCGGTAGGTGCACCATCATTTCTTTTTTGGAGGATCGCAAGCATGGAAACCAGAATTGTCGCACGGCATCGGTTGTCCAAATCCCTGCAGCTTCTTGCCATGATGCTGCTGGCCCTTTGTTCGGCGTGTGTGGTGCGCGCGCAGGACGGAAGATGGAACTTCAATATCGGAGGCGGCATCGGCTTTCCCACGGGAGACCTGAGCTCCTTCATTAATTCTGGAGGCAATTTCGTCGCGGGCGGGGGCTACAAAGTCAATAAGTGGCTGAGTACTAACGGCGAGTTCATGTGGCAGGATCTACCGGTCAATTCGAGCACGAAGGAGGCCCTTCAAACTCCGGGCGCATCTGCCCGCCAGTATGCGGTGACCTTTGATCCGGTAGTTTCTGTGCCGCTCGGACATAAGCTTGGAGCTTACGCGATCGGGGGTATCGGGTGGTACCACCGCTCGGGTGAAACAACGACCCCGGGCGCCGCGATTGTTTGCGATCCCTACTGGTCGTGGTGGTACGGATGCACCATCGGTGAGGTGAATATCGTTACCGGAAGCACGAGCGCAGATGCTTTCGGAGAGAATATCGGCGGCGGGCTCACCTATCGCTTCGGCGAAAGCCCTATCAAGTTCTACACCGAATTCAGATATCACCATGCCGACTACCACAAAGTTGCCACGGATATTATCCCGCTGACGTTTGGCATTCGGTGGTAGCGTGCTTCCTATCTTGGAGCCGGTTGCATGCAAGAGGACTTTGACGAATCCTCCAGCTTAAGCTTGCTGATCGCCGCTACTTCTGCGGCGTTCAGCATCCGGCGATAGACGCGCACCTCTCCAACGTCGCCGTTGAAGAAAAGCCCATCGTCGCGTTGTGCTCCGATGAGGATGGGTCCCGGGCTTGGGCCCCACGGACCGAGATCGTGGACGGATTGGACTTCCTTGCCGTCGACGTAGAGATGCAGTTCGCCGAGAGTCTGATCGAACACGGCGGCAGTGTGCGTCCAGGTATCGACGGGAAGGCCATCGCCGCTGACCCAGTAGTCTGTCCAGCGCGTGCCGAAGATCGTAGCGCCCCATTGAGCTTTGGGATTGGGGCCGAAGCCAAGGCGCCACTGCGAGCCCCAACGCGGTCCAACTTGCGAAACCCACGCGGAATAGGCGGCCGGCTTATGCGGTCGCACCCAGGCGGTCACGCTGATGGAACCGGCATTGTCGTAATCGGCGTTTTTGGGAATCTCGATCGAGGCGCTCTCTCCGCTGAAACGGTAGGCCATGTTGGCGCGGTTAAGGCGATCGGGAGCTAGCACCGCTCCGTGAACCACTGGTGTCGCATCGGGATGGCAAAGATCCACCGGCGAGCCGTGCAGAGGAAGATCGGCCACCATTCCCGCAGACAGACTTACGTCGGGTCCGTAGTTATTGCCCAGAACTTGAGGGGGTGCGAAGCCGGGCAGGCCACGCAGGTGCGCCGCATCCTCCTTGCGGCCTCCAGCGTCGAGATAGGCGATCAGGTTCTGACGCTCGACAGGATCAAAGCGGAAGTCGTCAGCATACTCGGTCTTCAGCCGCTCCCAATATGCTGCGAGGTTTACGTTGCCGGGCGAGGAAAGCTCATCGAGCATAGGCCGCGCTACGGAGAACTCAGGCAAAGAGTCGGTGGCGAAGCTGGATCCGAAGCGGCGAACCCATGCATGGCGGCGGCGCTGCGCTTCGCCCAAGTAACGTGCGGGACCAAAAGATACGCGTGCATCGGGCTCGGCGAGTGTTTCTAAGGCGCGATAATATGCGCGCAGGCCGACGGAACCGTGAGTCTCGCCTGGAAATATTTCGTAATGGTATTCGAGATCAGCGTTCGGACTGCTTTCAAAGGTCTTCGCCACACGCATTGCGCCAACAGCGATGTCGGCCTCTTCATCGCCGCCCGCACCGATGAAGACGAAGCGTGGGGAAGCATTCGGCTTGGCGATGGCACGGCTGAGAAGCGAAACAAATCGATCATCGAGTCCGAAACTCGGGCTGAGGGCGATGTTGGCTTGAAACACTTCGGGCCGCCGCATGAACGCATACAGCGAAAACATGCCGCCATTCGAGTGTCCCGCGAGAATGTGATACTTGCCGATAGGGTACTCAGCAGCAAGATGCGGAATGAGCTCGTCGGCGATAAACGAGACGAAACGATCGGACGGCCCGGCCGCGAATTCGCCGCCTTCAAAAGTCGGGGTGAAATCTCGTCCGCGATCTGTATTTACAATGCCCGCGACCACCATCGGAGGCAGGCGGCCATTCTCGACCAGGTGATCGACGATCACGGCAACCTTCGTGAAAGTCCATTCGCCATCGAGCACGACAAGCAGCGGCATGTTGGGCTTGAGCTGTGCCGGTACGGAAACTAGGATGTCGCGTTTCTCCCCGAGCACTTTGGATTGCAGAACCTCGTGCTTGCCAACGGTCAGGTTGAAATCCTGAGCTGCGAGAAGTGGTGCGACAATGCCCACAACCGTCATCACGAGGATTGCGCGCCAACGATGAATCGAACTCATGCGTGTCTCCGGTATCGAAGCAATCGACCGGAAAGTATAGAACGATTGTGCCGCTGTCGGCTGTGAGGCACTCAGGTTATGCAGCAAACCTGTCAGGCGGCGGCTTTGAGGCGGCATTCGAGCAGGAAGATAAGTTCGGCTTCTTCCTGGCGGAGCGCGTGTGGACTCTTCGGAGGTCTTTTCCCCGCGGCTTCGAGAGTCTTCGGCAAGTCGCCGCCCATGTAGCAGGCGAGGACAGCCGGATGGACGTAGCATTTGCGGCAGACGGCGGGGGTGTTCCCCAGCTGTTCGGCGACCTGCTTGATGGCCTGGACAATATTCTTCTTTGCCTCAGAATCTGATTCAAACGATTCAAACTCGCGGAGAGCAAGGCAGGCGAGGACCGTGCCTGCCCAGGTGCGAAAGTCCTTGGCCGTGAACTGCTGCGCGGCAATGGTGCGCAGATAGTCGTTTACGTCGGCTGAGTCGACAGAATGCAGCGAGCCGTCCTGGTCGTCGACATACTGGAAGAGTTCGTAGCCGGGAAGATCGAGGCAGCGTTTAACGATTTTCGCGAGACGCCGATCGTTCAAGTCGATGCTGTGGCGCTTGCCGCTCTTGCCTTGAAATTTGAAGCGCACCGTCGAGCCTTCAACGTCGACGTGTTTGTTGCGCATGGTGGTGAGTCCATAAGAATGATTCTCCGCTGCGTACTCCGCATTGCCCACGCGAATAAAAGTGGTTTCAAGAAGACGAACGATGGTAGCGAGTATTTTTTCGCGGGGAAGGCCCGGAAGCGCGAGGTCTTTTTCGACACGTTCCCGAACGACCGGCAGCGTTTCACCAAAGAGCTTCATGCGTTCGTACTTGTTTTCGTCGCGCACCTCGCGCCAGCGCGGATGATAGCGGCTCTGTTTGCGGCCACGGGCGTCGCGGCCAGTGGCTTGCAGGTGCCCGTTGGCGCGACGACAAATCCATACATCTGTCCACGCCGGTGGAATGGCCAGAGACTTGATGCGGCCAATCTCTTCTTTGTTATGGATTGGCTTTCCGTCGGGATCGAAATATTGAAAGTTTTTGCCGCGGCGTTTTCTGGTTATGCCGGGTTCGACGTCCGTGACGTAGCGCAGGCCGGCCTGTTTGGATGACTCGATTGCATCGAGCATATTTTCTGTAGAAGTTGACATGCACGTGGCCTGAAAGACGAGCAGAAAATCGACCTAACTCTCAAGATTGAGATGCCAGAGTCTCATCGGTAGATACTTGGAGAGTTTTCGGCCTGTGCCAGGTATTATTCGTCTGCACCCTGATCGTCGCCGTAGGTGGGAAATGGCTCGGCTGCAGTGCTCGTGGGCATCCCGGCCAGGGTGTTCAGATCGGCGAGAACCTGTTTCCAGTGATCGGGATCCTTCTTGGTCGTGATGGGCAGATCGAGATTTGAATAATACTTCTGGATGTCCTCCTTGATGCCGGGAGGAATCGGTTGCGTGGGATTCTGCACAAGCTTGTGCAGAAGGCTGGCATAGGTCGAGTCAGTGAGCGGATAGCCTCCCGGCTGGACCACACGACCGGTATCGAGATCGCGATTGGCAAGAGGATGGTGCGGGTCGCGCGGCTGCGGCGAAATAACGTCGGAGTGGATGAGGCTGCCGAGCGCCGGGGCAGGACCCTTGTAACGGGCCGTCTCTGGGGTAAAGCGTGTCAGGGTTCGCCGCAAGGCCGCGGTTGAGACGGCAACACTGTGCGCGTAATCCGCTTCAGTCTGTTCCGTTGGACCTTTGACTGAGACCATCTTCAGTGGGCCAACCTTGGGCAGGATGAAAAGAAGTCCGGCGAAGAGATATGTCTCGACTCCGGCCTTGCGGCGGTATGCCTGCCAGTTATTCTCCTGTCCAACTTCAGCAGCTTCCTTCTCGAGCTCGACAAATTCCGGAGTCGTGGGATCGGGAGGCTCATGGCTGCGGTGGAGCAGAGTGACCGCGTATGCTACGCGCGGAATGAATGTATGCACCGCGAAACGATATTCGGGAACATTGATACGTTGGCGGCCCGTGAAGTTCTCTGTGATGCCGTAGGTCTGATAGAAGGCCAGCGCGAGCTGGCGCATTGAAACGGCGAGGCCGATGTGGCGCAAAAACTGGAGTGGAGCAACGCGATGATGCGCAATCTCGTTGACGTCGAAGGCAAATTCTGTCTGAACGTGCTGGTGTTTGCCCTCCGCGTAGTTTACCGAGGATCCGTATTTCGCCTTCAACTTCGGGAACTCGATGGGGACGGCGAGGTTCGTAGCGTCCGCGTGGCCAAAAGAATCGCCGATATAGTGCGAGAGCGCGCCAACAGCGAAAGCCAGTTCATTGGCGTCGTGTGCATTGCGAAAGAGATTAAGGACAAAGTCTCCGGAGCGAACATAATGGGTCAGATTCGAAAACGATTCGTCGCCGAAGGGATAGTAGCCGAGGTCCTGAATAACGCAGCCGCCATAGGCATACGCGCGCGCCTGGTCAAGCTGGGCCGGAGTCAGGTTGGGATAGCTGCTTAGGAGCAGGGGAACAATGGAGTCCTTCCACGTCAGGTCGATCAATTGTTCGTGCGTGAGCAGGGAATACGCAGAGGCGGGACGCGGCCAGAGCGCGAAAACAATGAGTGCCAGCAGCGCGAAGGTTCTGGAATGTCCGCGCGTCATACTCCTCCGGCTGGTTTGTTCGGCCTCGCACTGCGGGGCGGGAAAGGGAAGTTGCACATGAGCGCCCATTCTGCGTCGGCACCATTCCGCGTCGGCAGTCTGGGCCATTGTATCTAGCTGATTGTCAGACGCGGAAATGAGCAACGCTACGACTAGCGCCTACTCGATGAACTCGCGAACGAAGGGGTCCTGGCTCGAGACAAGCTCGTGGAGCGAACCATCAAAGATCAGACGGCCTTCTGAGAGCATCAGGAACGTTGTCTTCGCGTCAGTCTGGTTCTTGGGCAACGGCACCATGCGCTCTTCCGCAGATTCGAAACGATGGCTGCACATGGTAAAGGCATCCTGCAGTCGGTGCGTCACCAAAACGGATGGGCTGTGATAGACGTCCCTCTGCTTCACGATCAGCTCGATGATCGTGGTGGAGGTGACAGGATCCAGGCCGCCCGTCGGGGAATCGTAAAGCAGGAGATGAGGATGGTTGATGAGAGCGCGAGCGATAGCGACGCGCCGCCGCATGCCGCCGGACAGGCTTCCGGGATAGAGACTGAAGGTTTGTTCCAGTCCCACAAATCGCAGCGCTTCTCGCACGCGGGCATCGATCTCTTCGTCGGAGACCTCTTCCTGAATCAACTGGAAGGCAACGTTATCGCGAACCGTCAGCGAATCGAAGAGCGCGCCTTCCTGAAACACCATGCCGGTGCGGGTGCGCAGATGGAAGAGCTCCTCCTCGGGAAGGTGCGAGATCTCTTCGCCGAAAAGGTAGATGGAGCCGGCGTCCGGCGTGAGCAGTCCGTTGGCGAGTTTGAGAAGGACGCTTTTGCCGACGCCTGCGGGACCGAGAAGGATGCGAGTCTCGTCCTGACCCACCGTGAAGCTCACGTCTTCCAGCACCGGCCGTTCAAAACCGATTGAAACATTGCGAAATTCGAGGACCGGCCCGCCGTTTGCAGGACGGTCGTGCTGTGTGGGCGCGGCGGAGAGATCGAGGTTTGTCATCAGCCAAAGATGGTCAGCATGACCTGGGTGACGAGAAAATCCACAAAAATAATGAGTACGGAGGAGACGACGACGGCTTTGATGGTGGAACGGCCCACGCCCTCGGTTCCACCCGTTGTTCGCAGGCCATAGAAGCAACCGATGCTCGCGATAATGAATCCTGAAAATAGTGGCTTGATGAGGCCCTGCATGATGTCGCCAACGTGCAGGTATTCATAGGCCATCGAGAAATACTGCGTGCCGTTCTGGTGATTCATAAACACGGTGACAGCCGCGCCGCCGAGAATACCAAAGAAGTTGGCGACAATGGTGAGAAAGAAAAGCATCGTGACGCAGGCAAATATGCGCGGTGTTACGAGCTTGCGCATGGGGTCGACGCCCAGGGCACGCATGGCATCAATTTGCTCGGTGACGACCATGGAACCCAATTCGCTGGCCATGGAGGAAGCATTGCGACCGGAGACCATAATGCCCGTGAGTACCGGTCCAAGTTCACGAATCATCGAGGTGCTGACAAACCTTCCCGTGACGGCGGTAGCCCCAAACTGAGACAATGTAGCAGCAGACTGCAGGGCCAGCACTCCCCCGGTAAAGAATCCCGAGAGGAGCACAATTGAGGCCGAACCAAACCCAATGATGTCGGACTGCACCAAGAAGTCAGGCCAATAGATCGGCGGACGAAAGAGATTCGTGGCGCCGCGATAGGCGAACAGTGAATAATCCTGCACCGTTGCGACGATATTCTTGGCGGTATTCTCGATCGAAGGGAATGCCATCGGGTGGTTGCACCGTAAGTCAAACGATACGGGCTACTTGTCCTCTCTGCACAGAATAGCGCATCCGGTGGCGCAGTCTGTATGGCATTTTCGATTGGCCGATGGAGCAAGAATTACACAGTTTAGCTGCGGAAATCGCACCGCACGCCTTAATCGAAACCCGGTAAGTTCTTGAATGGACTGATGCTTTCTTTGATGCGTGACCGCCAGCGGAGGTTAAGCATCTAAGTATAGAGATTCCAGGGGGAAATAGAATGCATTCGTTTCGCTTGCGGCTGATCCTCGCACTGATAGCAGGCGTAACTTTGCTCTCGATTGCTTCAACCTACTTCGAGGTGCTCGAGCATAAGCACATTCTTCGTCAAGAGCTTGAGTGGCGCTCAAGCTGGATGGGCGAGAGCCTCAAGCCCCAGATTGTCCAGGCATTTGCGTTGGGAAACACGAGTGGCCTCGCACAACTGGCCGCAGACGCAAAAGCGGAAACCGGAGCTTTAGGCGTTGGAGTCTACGATCCGCAGGGCCAACTACTCTCTTCCGCTGGAGTTCCCGCTGTCTTCGAGGCCCTGGCACATCCGCCCTTCGAATCCTTGGCGAAGAAAACTCCAGTGGACGCGCTGTCGCGAACGCAGGTTGAGCGGTCGCTCAAAAAGGGAATTCAGGTCAATGCTTTCGGGCATACCGGAAATACTCAGTGGCTCGCGGAGGCGTTTCCGCTACATGACGGGCCCCGGCTTGTTGGCGCACTGGTAATTCTGGTTGACGCTGGATATATACGGGATCAAAGTTACGATCTTTGGCGGCGAAGCTTCTGGTGGATTCTCGCAACAGTCGTGTTGATTGTCACCGTAACCTTCTTCATGGTGCGCTGGTTCTTGATGCGGCCTCTGATGCGCGTCGCGGAGCGCTTGCGTCGACTGCGGATGGGGCACTTCGAGAGAGGGCTTTCACCGGGTGCGGCGGAGATGAGCATCTTCAGTCCACTTGCTCGCGAAGTGGAGACGATGGCGGAGAGCCTGATCGCTGCGCGAGCGGCGGCCGCAGCAGAGGCACGCCTGCGCGATGCAGGAGAGCACTTCTGGACGCCCGAGCGGCTTGCCGTACATATGAGGAACAAGGCAGGCGGGCGAATCTTCGTCGTCTCAAACCGCGAGCCCTATATGCATGTGCGCGAGGGCCGCAAGACGACCTGCATCGTACCGCCGAGCGGATTGGTTACAGCTATCGAACCCGTTCTGCGCGCCTGTGACGGCGTATGGGTGGCAAGTGGCAGTGGAAATGCCGACGCAGAAAACGTTGACGAATTCGACCGACTGCGCGTGCCGCCAGAGGATCCAAAGTATACGCTGCGTCGCGTATGGCTCACGCCCGAAGAGGAATCGCGCTACTACGATGGGTTTGCAAACGAAGGACTGTGGCCGCTTTGCCATATCGCGCATACGCGTCCAATCTTTCGCGCTTCAGATTGGGAAGCATACCAGCGTGTCAATGAGAGGTTTGCTACTGCATTACTCGAAGAGATGAAAGGCAGCCCGGAGCCTTTGGTATTCGTGCAGGATTATCACTTTGCCCTCTTGCCGCGACTGATCAAAACGGCGCGACCGGATGCACGCGTGGCGATTTTCTGGCACATCCCCTGGCCGAACCCTGAGGCATTTGGAATTTGTCCGTGGCAGGCGCAACTGCTGGATGGGCTGATGGGCGCGGACTTGATCGGCTTCCACATTCCCCAGCATTGTCACAATTTTCTCTCAACGGTGGACCGGGTGCTGGAGTCGCGAACCGATCGCGAGCACATGACGGCGCGGCGCCTGGGACATACGACGATCGTCCGACCCTATCCGGTGAGCGTGGCGTTCAGTGGCGGCGTACCGGCCTCGCTGCGCGTGATTGTTTCCGGCAGGGACGAGGATCGTGCGGAAGAGCGCCGTGCTTTGCTCTCCGAGTTCGGTGTGCGCGCGGAGATGCTTGCCGTCGGCGTCGACCGGCTGGATTATACGAAGGGAATTGTCGAGCGGTTGCTGGCCATTGAAGAACTGCTCACCGAGCATCCATGGCACCGGGAACGATTGACCATGGTACAGATTGCCGCTCCGAGCAGAACGCGCATCCCGAGCTATGCTGACTTGCGAAAGAGAGTGGATGAAGAGGTGCGCCGCATCAATCATCGCTTCCAGACTGCGCGCTGGAAGCCTGTCGTGCTGATCGACCGCCAATGCAATCACGAAGAAGTCAATCGCTGGTATCGGATTGCCGATGTCTGCCTCGTGACTTCGCTGCACGATGGAATGAACCTGGTCGCAAAGGAGTTTGTGGCGGTGCGCGACGATGAAGACGGCGTGCTGGTGCTCAGTAAATTTACCGGTGCGGCGGTTGAGTTGCGCGATGCGTTAATTGTGAATCCCTACGATGTGGCAGAGGTGGGCGAGGCGATTCATCGCGGCCTGGAGATGCCCCGTGACGAACGGAGGCAGCGCATGCAGGAGATGCGCAAGCAGGTGATGGAACACAACATCTACCGTTGGGCAGCGATGATCCTCGGGGATCTACGCGATGTTCGGCTGGAGAATCCTGAGGCCGCGGAGACACATGGACCTTCGGCAGAGATAGTCATCTCCATTGACCCCTATCGGAAGATGGCTTAAAAGGCGACTCGGCTTGAATCAGAGAGAATCAGAAAAACTGAACGATTTCTTTTACTCGCTGCATGGAGCCCAAGCTCCACTGCTGCTGTTGGACTACGACGGCACGCTTGCCGATTTCCGCATCAACCGTTTTGAGGCGCGGCCGTGGGCGGGAATTCGCGAATTGCTGGCGGTGATCCAGAAAGATAATCGCACTCGTCTCACCATCATTACGGGCAGGCCAGCGGGTGAAATCAACCCCATGCTGACGCTGCCGGAGCCGGTTGAGGTTTGGGGACTGCATGGCGCAGAGCGGCTGTTGGTCACGGGCAAGCGCGAAATGCAAGAGGCTCCGCCGGAAGCGCGCGACAAGCTGGATGAATTGCGAGAGCAATTGCAGCGCAATGCGTTTGGCGGGTTGTTTGAAGACAAGCCAAATGCGGTGGTGATGCACTGGCGCGGGCATTCTCCGCGACAAGCTATGCACATACAACAGAAGACGCGCGCACTGTTTGAACCGGCGGCGCAGGTGAGCGGGTTGTCGCTGCTCGACTTTGAGGCAGGCGTGGAATTGCGCGTGGGCCGCGACAAGGGCGGAGCAGTGGAAGCCATCGTCGCGCTGGCCGAGCCCGGCACGCCCGTTGTCTACGTGGGAGACGACCTAACCGACGAGGCCGCATTCTGCGCCGTGAATCAGTTGCGGAATCCGCACCTGAGCGTACTGATGCGGCGCGCGTGGCGCGAGACAGCGGCAGAGGTCTGGCTGCAGCCACCGGATGGCCTGCGCTGGTTTCTCCGAGGGTGGGAAAAAGCCGTGAACCAACCAGGCGAGATCGATCAGCGCCTCCGGGCTGCGGGTTGAAGAAGTTAGTTCCTATGACCTGGTCTGGTGGATTGCAATTTCCCAAAGCGCAATCTGACTTATTCCGCTGATCTTCACGAATAAAGCCGTTACGATCAGGTCAGCCTCGCCGCGCCGCTTCGATGGCGGCGACGTCGATCTTTTGCATCGTCATCATGGCCTGGAAAGCACGGCTTGCCTCACTGCCGCCGGCCGCAAGCGCATCGGTTAGCGCGCGTGGAGTGATCTGCCACGAGAGTCCCCATCGGTCCTTGCACCAGCCGCAATCACTTTCCTTGCCACCATTGCTGACGATCGCGTTCCAGTATCGATCCGTCTCCTCCTGATTGTCCGTGGCTATCTGGAATGAGAACGCCTCAGTCTGTTTGAATATCGGGCCGCCGTTGAGGCCGAGACAGGGAATACCCATGACGGTGAACTCCACCGTCAGCACATCGCCCTTCTTGCCGCTCGGATAGTCGCCGGGAGCCTCGTGAACAGCTGTTACGTTGCTGTCCGGAAAGGTCGCGGCGTAGAAGCGCGCAGCCTCATGCGCATCTTTGTCGAACCACAGGCAGATCGTGTTCTTTGGCTTCATGTTCGTGTGCTCCTTGTTTGCTCTGGGAGAATGCGAGCCAAGGCGGGATTCGCCAAGGCTCCGTCTGTGCACATGATTCCGACAGATATTTCGTGGGAATGTTAGTTGACTGTGATCGAAAGCGATGTATGGTACAGCATGCTATGTGAGAAGCCCACCGCATAGAGATCGATCTTGTGCGTTCCCGGCGACAGTCCCAGCGTCAAATCAGCGTAGCCCTGCGTTCCGAACACGTGATGTGTCTCGCTGCGCTTCGCTCCATCCACCCAAACTTCCATCTTCCGGAGCGGATAGAACGCACTGGCGCTGAAGCTGAACTGCACCGAAGTTGACGTTGAGGCCGTCGGCGAGCATACGTGGATCCCAGGCTTCGTCGTGGGACAGGCGCCTACCGGGTGCGTGCCCGCATTCAGATCCAGCACCGCGCTCTCAGGGTTGGCCGAGGCGTTGTCCGTCGTAAAGAGCGCGATATCCGGTTTACCGTCGTAGTTGTAGTCGGCGGTAAACAGATCGGTGAACGGATGTTCTCCGATCCCGCTGATCTGGAAGTAATCCACATTCTTATAAGACCCCAGCGCGTAATTTCCCGGCGTTGTCTGGTACAGCACGCGAACACCGAATCCATAGCCGTTCGGGTTGAGCGGTCCGGCAAAATCCGCTGGGTTCTCCGTAGTGAAACCGATGTCCTTCCATCCATTTCCGCTGAAGTCCGCCAACTGCGGAGGATAGGTCTGAGTCGCGTAGGCTTCTATATTTGAAATGGTCTTGTCAGTAAACGTTCGATTGGCTTGGCTGGAGAGTATATGAATCGTATGGTCCTGGTTGTCGGAAACCAGATCTGTGCGGCCGTCCTCGTTCATGTCAGCTGAGCTCATGTCACCGCCAATGCTTCGGTTTGCGAAAACCGGCACTGCGGCGAAAAGTCCGCTCCCTTTCCCGTACAGAACCGTAAGCCCGGACGTGAAGTTCACGCCGACATCGGCAATACCGTCTCCATCGTAATCGCCGAGAAGCAGCTGAACTCCGGTTGAAGAGGTCGCACCGGTGTCGGGCGGCGTCGTAGTGTAAAGCGCGCCACTGTCCGTCAAAGCGGTTCCGCTGTTTTTCCATAACTCCACGATCAACTTGCCGTTGTAGCCGTAGGACAGCACCGCATCGGTGCGCCCGTCGCCCGTGGCGTCAAACGTCACTGCCCGGATGTCTTGGCGTATTTGTCCTGACGCCGTTCCGGGCACAGTTGGTGCGCTTTGCACGCTGCTGAAGTTGCCCTGCCCGTCGCCATAGGCCACAAAGAAGAGCTGACTTCCTCCCGATGCGTTGTAGAAGAGCACATCGGCTTTTCCATCTCCGTTGAAGTCGCCGGAAGCGAGCGGAGTGGATGCGCTCTCCGGAAAACCGTAGTTATGAAGTGTGAAGCTGCCACCGGAGCCAGACAGCAGACTGGTCAGATTTCCCCTGGCGGACGTCAGCAAATCAGGGATGCCATCGTTGTTGAGATCGACTTGAATCTGATCTATCGGGGATTGACCCAGGGGATGGTATTGAAGGGAAAATGGTGTGTCGGCGTGGGTTGACAACGATGATAGCGCGGCCAGCGCGCATAGTGCGGAGGCGGAACAAAGCCTTTGTGTGAGCATGAAACGACCTCGCCAGCTTTTGATCCTCCGGCGAAAAATCAGGTTGCCCCCCCAAACGTACTTTTCCCCGAGCGCTTTGATTTGGACCACAAGTTCAAGCCGTTCCCAAGGTGTGGAAAAGGCAACTTGCGAGCCGATCATTGCCTATCCTTCCTTTCTCATTTCTTCGCCCCGATGACTGAGAGGCTGGAGTTGAGTCAAGGAGGTATCGGGGTGAAATTCGCCGGAAATAGATGCGCCGCATGAGATTCAGGTTAGACTCCTGAGAAGTTCCTAACAGGAGTTCCGAAATCAGCGGCCTTTTAATTCCTGACAGAGCACCAGAGCGAGGCGCGCGTCTCTCCTTGCCACTCGAACTTCGCGACCTGAACATCGGCGGCCAGCGGCGCATTGGCAGGGCTGAACAGTGGGGTAGGCCATGAGATCGGAAGCGCTCGCAATCTACCTGCTTGGATTTTCACTGCACGCCGTTTTAGGGCAGGCCCCCGTGATGCCGGTGGAGGCCGAGTTCCTCAATCCGGTGCAGGCTCATAAGCTGGCTGCCGGCGCGACAGTATTTGCGAAGGTCACCACCGAATGGAACGGACCGGGGTGCCTCCTGCATCCCGGAGCGATCCTGGAAGGGAAGGTGGAAACCACTGAGCCTCGCAAAAAAAGCAGCGCATCGATGCTGGCGTTGTCGTTTGATCGCGCGCAATGCAACAGCAACGAACTGCAGCCCTACCGGCTGGTGCTGGTTGCAGCCGCCGCTCCACCGAATGACTGGCGGGCGGTGCCGGAATTGGACATCAACAGCCCGCGGTTGCGGGCGCATCCTGGAGGCGAACCGACAGCAGCCACCGACCAGCCGACGTTTCAAACGCTGGGCCAGCATTTGGAATTGACAGGCGTCGCGCATCATTTTCCGCTCAAACCCGATTTGCGACCGGGCGACGTCGTTGGCATTCGGGGATTGAAGCTTGAAGTGGGAGCCGGACCGAACCGCAGTTCAGTCTTTTCGTCGGCGCACGGAGATTTGTCTCTGAAGGCCTTCACGCAGATTCTGCTCAATCCACCGTCGGTCGCCTTTGTTCGCGCTGCTGCTGCGTTGCCGAATTCGGTTGCGAGTACAACGGACTTGGCCCAGCACCATAAACCAGTGCAGGTGGCGCCGACAGACACGCTGGAGGTGTGCAAGGCGCCGGCTTGCGTGATCGATCGGTCCGTAACGAGGGCAGATCTGACCGGCCAGACACACGGATCCATCGCGCTGGCCCCGCTCGGCTATAAGCAACGGTCCCGGAGGTTGCTGGGAGATTTCGAACAAGACTCGGCTTTGGCGTGGCTCGGACCTGACGAAGTGCTGTTCGCTTTCAATTCCCATCCTTTGATTCGGCGCGGCAGTGCGTCGCCGGAAACTACGCGCGTGGTTCGCGCCGTACTCTTGAAGGTTTCGAGTCACGCGGTTCTTAAGTCGGCTGATTGGACAATTCGTGATTTTGGTAGATTTCTCTGGCAGTTGGATGCCACCCGTATTCTCGTCCATGTTGGCGACGAGCTACGCATTTATGGCGGCGGGTTGGAACTCCAGCGCACGATCCCTCTGGGTGGAGCGCTGCAATTTCTGCGGACGTCGCCTAGCGGAGAT
Organism: uncultured Acidobacteriaceae bacterium; assembly: GCA_963738035.1. Classification (GTDB taxonomy): domain Bacteria; phylum Acidobacteriota; class Terriglobia; order Terriglobales; family Acidobacteriaceae; genus Telmatobacter. Next base: position 362,814 of record CAVTVB010000008.1, on the reverse strand, counting down.
TCAATCGTCTTTGGCACTCTCCGCGAACGCCACTCGCAGGAACTGCATGCCCACCTGCAAGATGAATTGGGGGCCGAGCCGGAAGAAGATGTGGAAATCACCATGCTCGACAAAGGGCTCAACATCGTTACGTCCGGCATTACTGCGCTCGGGATGACGCCGCCGACCCTTTTGAACGAGGGGCAGGTGATTCTTCGTCCCCAGCCGGAAGGCGACTATCGCATGGCAATCGAAAAATGGGAGAGCACGACGGCAACACTGGCGAGATTCAAGTCTACGTGCGAGCCTCAGGTTTCCAGCATCTCCCCGGATCTGCTTTTTTTGGTGTCGTGCGCGACCAATATTGGGGAACCCGAATACCGCGTGCTGCACGCAGACGGCACGCTGATGTTGCGTGGACAGCCGGGATTTCGGCAATTGGGTATCGAAGGCGCCGGCAATTCTCGACGGTTTGCAGTGAAGTTTGTTTCGCGCGTGGGAGACGTTCCGCCGGGCTCGCGGTTTTCAGCCTCTGACCTGGAGTTCGCGGAGATTCGCATCTACCGGGCAGAAGATGGTAAGCGCCTCGGAGCGGTGCGGGTGGAAGACCCGCCCACAAGTTACGGCAGTTTTGCGCTGTCGCCTGATGGATCGCAGCTTGCCGCGCTATCTGGTTCAAAGATAGAAGTGTTCGCGCTAGCAAACGAATAAGAGAAGATCCGCGCCGCTGCCCTGCATCATTTCTGCCGCTATTCCCGCCCGCGTTTGCGGATCTCGATGTTCAGGCGCTTGATCTTCTGATTCAATGTGGAGAGCGGGATGTGGAACTGCTCGGCGGCGTCGGTCTGGTTCCAGTTGCAGCGCTCAAGTTTTTCAACGATGATGCGGCGCTCGATGTCTTCGAGGATGTCAAAAAGCGATGCGTTGGGATTGTGCTCGAGGAGCGCATCCTGGAAGCTGCGGCCGGTGATGTGACCGGGCAGGAGTTCGGAGCCGATGACCGGACCGGATGAAAGCACGACACCGCGCTCGATCGAATTTTCCAATTCGCGAACATTGCCGGGCCATTCGTAGTCAATGAGGGCACGCAATGCGTCGGCGGAGAGGCGCCGTGGGGAGAGGCCGTTCTCGTTAGCGTAGAACTCGAGGAAGTGGTTGACGAGCAGTGGAATATCTTCGCGGCGAGACCGCAGCGGAGGCAGATCGACCATGATTACGTTAAGACGGTAGAAAAGATCTTCGCGGAATTTGCCTTCGCGGACGGCCTGGCGCAGATCGATGTTGGTGGCGGCGATAATGCGCACGTCGACCTGGATCTCCTGGATGCCGCCGAGATGCATGAAGCGCCGGTCCTGCAGCACGCGCAGAATCTTTGCCTGCGTGTCCATGCCCATGGTGGCGATTTCGTCGAGGAAGAGAGTTCCGCCGTTGGCAACTTCGAAGAGTCCCTTTTTAGAGGCGATTGCAGAGGTGAAAGCGCCCTTCACGTGCCCGAAGAGCGTGGACTCGAGCAGTTCTGTCGGCATGGCGCCGGTGTTAATGGGCACGAACGGCTTATCGCGCCGCGGCGAGTTGGCGTGAATGGCTTTGGCGATCAGCTCCTTGCCGGTTCCGCTTTCGCCCTGGATGAGGACGGTGGATCGGCTGGGCGCCACCTGCGAAATCAGATCAAAGACACGCAGCATGATTTCGCTTTTGCCGACGATGTTGGCGAAGTTGTAGCGCTGCTTGAGCGTGCGCTTGAGCTGGAGGTTTTCTTCTTCAGCTTTGTAGCGCGCGACGGCGGAGCGAATGTCGGCAAGCAGCTTTTCGTTGTCCCACGGCTTCTGGACGAAGTTTTCGGCACCCGCACGGATGGCTTCGACCACATTGTCCACGGTCCCGTAGGCGGTAATCATGATGACCGGCGTCTCGGGTTGGCGCTCCTTGATCTGAGGCAGGAGATCGAGGCCACTCTGGCCAGGCAGCGCGAGATCGAGCAGGACAAGGTCGAAGCTCTCCATTTCGAGCATGCGCAGGCCCTGTTCGCCGTCCGGGGCTGTCTTGATCGAATAGCCCTCAAGCGAAAGCAGCACTTCCAGTGACTCGCGGATGCCGCCCTCGTCGTCGATGACGAGAATGCTTCCATTGGCGGAGCCCGACGAGAAGACTGAACCGGATGAAGAGAGATTCAAAGACTGATCAACTTCAGACATGTACCGACTTCCTTGACAGCGGGAATTCAAGGTGGAAGGTTGTGCCGGAGCCAACGGCGCTCTCGACATGAATCTTGCCTGCGTGCTCCTGAATAATCCCGTAGGAAACGGATAGTCCAAGACCTGTGCCACGCCTCTCGCCTGGTTTGGGAGTGGTCTTTGTGGTGAAAAACGGATCGTAGATGCGCTTGAGATGTTCGGGTGCGATGCCGGAACCGGAGTCAGCGACCACGGCTTCGACATGGCCGTTGAACATCGTGGCGACGCGCAGCCGGCCACCGCCGGGCATCGACTCCTTGGCATTCAGCAGGAGATTGAGAAACACCTGCTGCAATTTGCCCGGATTGCCATGAATTGTGGGTAGCTCGTCTATCAGGTCGGCATCAACGACGATCTGCGCAGTCTTGAACTGGTGTTCCAGCAGCGAAAGCGTATCGCGGATAACCTGGTTGAGATTGATCTCGCGGAATTCGGTCGTGGAGGTCCGCGAGAAATTCAGCAGGCCGTTTGCGATTTCAGATGCGCGGAAACTTTGCTGCGTGATTTTCTCGAGCACCGGGCCAAGACGCGGATCGCCACGCATTTGCTTGGAGAGCATCTGCGAGTAAGAAGAGATGACAGCGAGGGGTGTGTTGATTTCGTGCGCAACACCAGCGGCGAGTAGCCCGATGGAACTCAGCTTGTCAGATTGCGCGAGTTGATTCTCGAGCGAGACACGTTCAGTAATGTCGTCGACGAGAACGATGCGGCCGACAATGACGAAGTCCCGCGAAAGCAGCGGCGCGATGGCAATGTTCACAGTGCGCTGCTCGCCGGCCTTGGTAGTGAGGTGGAATTTGTAAAGGTTGTGAATGCCCGCTTCGTTGCGAAATCCTTCAATGGCCGAAACGAAGTCGTCAGGGAAGACGTCGCTTAGCTTCTGGCCGATGGCTTCTCCGCGGCTCACGGCATACATCGCTTCCATCTGAGCGTTCCAGCTCTCGATGCGATCTTCCAGATCGAGAGCGAGGATTCCCACGTTAATGGATTCGACGATGTTCTCGTTGAATTCCTTGAGGCGCTCAAACTCGCTGATCTTGACTTCGAGTTGGGCGTAGAGGCTTGCATTCTGCAGCGCGATGCCGATGTAGCTGGCGAGGGATTCGAGCAACTCGACGTCTTCGCTGGAGAGGAAGTCGCCGCCGATGGTGCGGCCAAGGCCGATGACGGCAATGGTGCGCGCGGAAGCGCCGTCCTGAACGCGACAAGGCAGGTAATAGTTCAGGTCGAGCAAGGCAGCGGTGCGCTGCTGCTCTGGAGGCAGGTGCAGCGCTTGTTGCGCGTTCTCGAGAAAGATGTGTGAGTGATCGTGTGCGGCGCGATCGAAGTCGAGGAAACCAAGCGCCAGTTTGCGCTCGGTCGCCGCCGACAGCAGGCCATGTGACGCGGCCAGGCGCAAGCCTGCACCCGGCTGTGCGAGGAACAGGGCGACGCGGGATACCAGCAGCGTCCGCGGGAGGCGTTCCACGATGGAGTCCTGCAGCGCGTCTAGATTGGTTTCAGAACTGAGGCCCCGGCCAAATTCGATGAGTGCCTTGCGGTAGTCGTATTTCTGCCTGTCGAATGCCTTGTCTACCCAACTTTGAAGGCGGCGCTTGAGCGGGTCAAAGACGGCGGCGGTACCCAGAATGGCGATGATCAATGCCCATTCTCGGATGGAGTCTGGTAGTCGCTGATGAGCCAGATCCGCAGTGATCGCAATGACTCCGAAATAGGCGCCAAGCAACGTGGCTGTGGCCAGCGTGTAGGCCACGCCGCGCTTGAAGATCAGGTCCGTATCCATCAGCCGGTAGCGAATGATGGCCCAGCAGAAGGTCAATGGGAGGAATACGAGTGACAGTCCAGCCAGCTTGGTGAGCAAGCTCGGCATCCGCACGTCGAGCAGGAAGGGCACAGCAAACAGAAGCGTAAAAGGTGCGACCGCCAGCCATGCGCCGCGATACAGCCATTTCAATTGCTGTCGCAGCAAAGGCGTGTTCGCACGTACATAGCTGACCGAAAATAGGGTCGCAGCCAAGACGTAGAAGGCGGCGATGTAGCCGTAATTGACCTGGTCGAGGCGGTGCAGCAGGATGCCGGTAGCCTGCCAGCGGGTAATTGCCGTGATCCACAGGCCGAACATTGCGACGCCTGGCGCGTACAGAACGGGCAGAAGCCAACGGCGTCCACGGTCTTTTAGCCGCTCCTCAGGAAAGCTGATCGCGAAGTGAAGGAACAGCGCGGGCTGAAGCGCTCCGGCGATGATGTTGGACCAGAACACGGTCTTGTCGACAAAATTCCACTGCCCTGTGTACTTCAGGGCGTTCAGAGCGAAAGAGACAAGACAGAAAATATAAAAATGGAGGGCGCGCGGAGCGGTCCAGCGGCGGAAAAGGACGTAAATGCCGATCGCCAGATAGATAACGCCAATGAGCCGCAGACCGAGATACGAGCTGCGATCTTTCGCCTCCGGATAGACGATGACGGGGGTGTCAAGAGGTATTCCATCGCGCGTAACCGAGTAATTGGCTTTCCCGTATGGTCCAGTGCGATAGAGCACCCGCTCGAAGTCTGAAACCCGGGCCACCGGAACTCCATTGACCGCGGTGAGCAGGTCACCTTTGTGGATACCCGCGAGCTGCCCTGGGCTGTCGGGGAGGACCTTGCTGGCCTGCAACCCACCATTCGTCTCGGCCCACCAAACGCCATCGTCGGGCTGCTGGAACTTGCTCTCCTGTCGGAAATTCAATACGGCGAGCAACACCAGGCCGACCGTTACCAGGGCCAGGAGCATTGCCTGCAACCGATTGAAAAGACTTGTTTCCATACGTAGAGAGTCGCGCTTCACTGGAATGGAAGCACGCGGGATGCCATGCGCATTGCGACCTTCATCCATCGGTACTAATCCGCCAAACATCAGAGATAGCGCAAGATAGGGACGTTTTGCCCTTCATGATGTCAACCCGATGGGATGTGGATTTCCGAGAAAAATGCAGAAAACAATAGGAGCCATACGTGGACAGGAATTGCCCTATTGAAATTGGTATCAGTTTAAATCATTGGATTTGGCGGGACTTGGGGTTGGAGGCACACGCTAATGAGCACAGAAAAACGGGATCGAAACAAGGGATCAGCGCTGGCCGTATGTTGCTTTCGGTCCATGCTTGCGGAGGTAATGATGCTCGCTCACGTGGGTAGGGATAGGTCGAACTGCCGAGTTCAGCAGGGTGGACCGGAAGGCGAGCCGGGCGATGTATTCCAGGACGTCGGCATGCTCGACGGCTTCGGCAGGCGTCTTTCCCCACGCAAAGGGTGCGTGACCGGCGACGAGAACTCCAGGGACTGCGACCGGGTCCAGACCCTCGGAGCGAAAACGGCGGACAATCACGGCGCCAGTGCTGCGGACGTAGCCGGAAGAGACTTCTTCGGCGGTGAGTGCTTCCGTGACCGGAACCGGACCGTGAAAGTAGTCAGCGTGGGTGGTTCCGAGGCAGGGAATTGGCTGGCAGGATTGAGCCCAGGATGTTGCGAACTCTGAATGGGTGTGGACGATTCCGCCAATCTGGGGGAATTCGCGGTAGAGCAAGGTGTGGGTGTCTAGATCGCTGGAAGGTCGCAGCCGGCCTTCGACGATCTTGCCGTCAAGGTCCGTAACGACCAGATCGGCCGGAGTGAGGGTGGCGTAGTCTACTCCGCTGGGCTTGATGACGACGAGTGCTTGCGCTCCAGAGCGATCGATACCGCTCGCATTGCCAAAGGTGTGCGGGGCAAGGCCGCGGCGGGAGATTTCCTGGTTGGCTTCAAGAACCTGCTGGCGGAGTGACTCGAGGAGCATCTTGCTTCCTGCTGCGGAGGAATAGGGCTGACAAATCCCTCTCGGTTGAAATCAACGACAGTTTAACAGCCGTCGTTTGGCGGACTTCCGCTCGGCTGGGCGATTCGGGCACAATCCCTGAAGAGTGAACGCTAATCGATGAGGGATGCATGGAATATGAACTGACGTTTCGCATCGTCCTGGAAAAACCGCCCTCGGGCGTAGATTTCGGTCTGCAGAAGGGCCGGGGCAACGCATACGAGACTGTCCAGAAGCAAAGATCGGGAACCACCGATCTGCGTTTCGAGTTCAGCGTCCGGGCAACAGCCGGCGCCAAGGGATGCAGCGCCTAGTCTGCTTGGTCCATTCGTTCAGGGTCCACCCGATACTCGGTTTGTTTACCTCGATATCGGCGCCTGTGCAAGCCAAACGGACACAAGCTGGAGTCGGCGTCTGAAGGTCCCGCTCAGTGGAATTACTTCGGAGATGGTCAATCAGGCTGCGGATCATCCGCGGTTGGTTTTTGAAGCCCATGTCCCAGGGACTGGAAAGGACGGCGGGCCAAGTTGCGGAACGGTGAAGCCGTTCGGCGGTTGGAATTTGGTGCAGTCGCGCAAGTAAGCGGATGGATATACTGGCCTGCATGCTTAGCAAGGTTAAGTTTCCGCTGCTGCTTGCCGGTCTAACTGCAGGCCTCGTCTTCCCGTCCTCAGCGCGGGCGCAGATGTTCTCTCTGGATTCCGCAAAGGGATTGCAGCCGCACGACGTGACGGTCGAGGCCGTGACCTACCACGACAGCAAAGCTGTCCGTGTGACCCCTGCGGTCGCCGCCGATGCAGAACTGGCGGCGCAGAAGAACGGCGAGGGAGGCGGGATAGCTGTCATTTCAGACACAGCGTTCCACAACGGCATGATCGAGGTTGAAGTTGCCGGTAAGCCCCGGGCCGGCGCCACATCCGATGCACGTGGTTTCGTGGGCATTGCATTTCGTGTAGCCGCTGATCCGTCAAAATACGAATGCTTTTACATCCGCCCGACGAATGGGCGCGCCGACGACCAGCTTCGACGGAATCATTCCACGCAATACATCTCCATGCCCGACTATCCATGGTTCAGGCTGCGAAAGGAGTCGCCGGGACAGTATGAGTCGTATGTGGACGTGGTACCGGGCGAGTGGACAAAAATCAAAGTGGAAGTAAGCGGCGCGAAGGCACGCTTGTATGTCAACGATTCCGCACAGCCTGTGCTAATTGTGAACGATCTCAAACTCGGCGACAGCAAGGGATCCGTGGCGTTGTGGATCGGGATGGGAACCGAAGCGTATTTCACCAAGCTGCGAATTTCAGAGTGAACTGGCCGGAGTGGATTCAGCTCTCTGATGATTCGCGGGCTCTGGGGAGGAGCAACTGTGCGAAGCCTGCAAGTCGCTGTCGTTGCGTTCGCGTTGGCGCCGCTGTTCGCGCAATCTCCCATGTCCACCGGCACCGTTACGGCAACCACGGCCGAATTCAGAATCCCGCTTCAACAGCCAGCTGGTGGAGTCTGGATCTGGAACCGTGCCGACACTCCAGATAACGCCAGCGAATATATCTGGACCGTGACCGCAAAGAATGGAGGTGTGCAATACTCCTTCGGCTTCTACTTGCACAAGTATCCAGGGTCACGCGAAGGGCGAGGTCAAATTCAGGATCTGCTAAGAGCTGGGCAGGCTTCTGTGTTCAAGGAGGATTCTGAAGGACGCGGTGAAATGTTGCCGGACGCCAGGGTGGCAGTGACGGTCGAGAACGCAACAATAGTTGTGCGCGTTACCGACCCGACCCTGGTTAGTCTCATTTTCCGCGAGCGTCCGGAGACTGTCGCGATTCACACACGAACGCCGGCAGCTGATTACGAGATTGTGCATGTGAACTATCGCGACCATGCGGGGTGGCTGAATTTTTCACTAGATTTCGGACGACAAGATGCGTCCTTAATTTGAAGCCCTCAAATTAGATTCGTCCTTTGCCAATGCCGGGCTCCAGCCATCTCCAGGATTGTATTCCGTCGTCGCAGATGCCAGATCGGCCGTCTTTTCCCCCAGATCTTTTTGGTAGACGATGCCATCTTTGCCGACCACGAATGTCATGATGCCTGAATTCCGGTACTCCACTGGATAAGCCAAAATAGCGAAGCCACCCGTCATTTTTCCGTCCGCGATATAGTCCTTCGCACCACCGGGAGCCTTATCGCCTTGTTTGGTCAGGATCCTGAAGTAGTAGCCATTGAACGGCTGCGGTTTGTCGCCAGCACTGGTGTATCCGATGGCCTTCGCGAAATCACCGAGATCGCCAAGAGGGCTCGCATTCTGGCCCCCTGTGGCATTCCAATACAGCCCGTTTTCCTTGCCCGAGTCGCTCGCAATTCTCTGAGCGTATTGCTTTACACCGTCGCCATCGTGCGGGCTGCTGAAGTACTGCTGTTGAGCGTTGGCGGTCGCAAGGCAAGCTGCTATCGCGGTCAACTCGCCTTTGCCAATGCGGCGCGCAAGAATTTCATCTTTCCCGGCCGCGGTATCGAAGGACCACTGCCCCGAGGGATTCTTAACCAGGGGAACTGGAAATGGATAGTTGTCGGCACCCACATACAGGGTCTCGCCGCCCGCTTTGATCTCTCGCCAGCGATTCATTTGCCCGTAGGCGGCAACAAAATCCTGAAGCCCATTCTTGTCCTTCACGGGATCGCCGGAGAAAAGCACGTCCTTGCCATCAGGGCCGAAGATCGCGAGCAGGGCTTGCTGATCGCCGGACTTGGCGGCGTCTAGAAACGCAGTGCCCGCTTCTGCGGGTGTCGCGAAAGTTCGTTGAGCTGGCTTGGAGTCTGCTGCGTTCTTGCAGGATACGAACAGAATGACAAGTGCGAGAAGCGCTATGAGCTTCGCGGAGCTCTCAATGACGCTCTTAGTTGTCCAGGTCCTATGAAACATATTGATTCCTCCAAGCTCTTTTCAGTTCTCTGGCTACACAACCCGAGTCTGATCAGCGCCGAAAACCGCCGCCTCCGAAGCCGCCGCCGCCTCCGCCAAATCGGCCGCCGCTGAAGCCGCTGGATCGCATACTCCCCCAGCCTCGACCGCTCTCCGCTCTCGAGGACCAACCGCCGCCGCTCAAGTCACTCGTGTGCCCACTCATGCCGCTAAAGGCGGTCGATCTTCCGGCGCTCGAATCGTGCTGCGCCCAGGAGTTCGAAGCTGAAGAACGATCTGAATTGAGACTCTGCGCGCTCTGGCGATTCACATTGACCGTGTTTTTGTTGTAGGTATTGCCGCCGTGGTAGTTGTTGTAGTTGTTTCCCGAGTGGTTATAGGCGTTGTTGTAGCCATAGTTATTGTGGTAGCCGCCGTTGTAATAGCCGCCATGCCACGCGGAATTACCGTAGTATCCGCCGCCGTGATAGATAACCGCCGTGCCATGCCAGCCGCAGTTCCAACTGCTGTATCCCCATCCGCAACAGCCGCCGCTCATCATCGCTCCCACCGCGATCCCCGCGCCGAACGAAAGCATGCTTGCCGCGACCATGTCGCCGGTAGAGTAAACGGGAGCCACATAGCTCGGGACCACGTAGGGATAGCCGTAAATCACCGCCGGGTTGTACTGCGGAACGTAAACAACCTGCGGATTGGCCGATTGAATGACGATCGTTTGCGGCGACTGCTGCACGATCGTGATCTGTGAAGTGGATTTGAGATTGCCCTTGTCTTTGGCTTGAGCACGCAGCGTCTGGATCGCGGTCATCACGTCCGCCGCCTGGTCGTGATAAGCCTCCCCGAGCGACGAGGTCCAGCTGAGATTCTTCGACAGGTTATCGAGCACCGAAGGGAACTGCGTGAGCGCCTTCACACTTGGATCCCACGACTGCTTGTCCACGGCCTGCATCAGTGCCGTTCCCGTCAGACTCTTGTTCTGCCGCATCCAATATTCCGCAACCGCAACCTGGTCTGGAAATGTCGAGGCCGCAAGGACCTGCGCCACCAGCGCGTCGGGGTAAAGCGCAATCGGCGCGACTAGCGCCTGCAACTGGCTCGCGCTCTGGGGAGCCGAGTCGGTTGAACTCCCGGTGTTTTGCGGAGAATCAGAGCTCTGAGCCTGATACCCGACCGATGCCTGAGGGGAAGCCATAATAAGCAGGAGGCTCAATGTCACTGACAAGGCCTTGTGCGCGTCTTTTGTTCGCATAGATTTACTCCGGGCTTAGGGGAATTGACCGAAGGCTTTCGTCGCTGTGGGGGTGTTTCGAATTCCCTCAGGACAACCATTTTTCGCTCACATTTGCTACGGGGGGCTACTGGCAAAAATGACAGACGGGCCAAACTTCAGTGATTCTTCCCCTAAAATCTGCGGTTTGAAGAGGCCAGGAAATGCGCAGGAGGTCGCGGTGCAGCGGCTTTCCGGTGCGGTTGCTCGTCCAAAAGACTGAGAAGTAAGCACTAAAAATCCACAAATCGCAGGGCGGCTGTAAACTCGGGTCTCAGCAGGGCGTCTACCTGAGTGATGGCTGCCTGCACAGCATTGGAACCGATGATCAAGGCCACGGCGGAAGAGATTGCCGCGCAGGAGTTCGAGAGCGTTGTCAGCAGCCACAGGCTGCAGATTTTTCGTTTTCTGCTTGCGTCCACGCGCGACGTTGACCTGGCTGAAACGCTGACGCAGGACTGCTTTCTGAAGGCACACCGCAATTGGTCGAACTTCCGCGGCGAATCGAGCGCGCTGACCTGGTTGATGCGCATTGCGATCAACCTGCAGAAAGACCACTGGCGCAATCGGCGGATGCAGTTCTGGCGGCTGACGCGTACCAACGCGGTCGACCTGGATGAAGCCAGCGACTGGTTACCGAGCGGCGAGCGAACGGTGGAGCAGCGGATGCTTGCGCGGGAGCAGGTTGCGAAGGTCTGGCAGTCTGTTGAAAATTTGAGCGATCGGCAACGCACGGTATTTCTACTTCGTTTTGTGGAAGAGATGGATTTGAAGGACATTGCGGCAGCGACCGGCATGGGTGAAGGAACGGTAAAGGCGCATCTTTCCCGCGCGCTTGGCAGGATACGCAAGGAATTTGGGAAGGACAGGGATTAGGGGACGGGGAACAGGGATTGGGGAATGCTATGAATCGCAAAGATGAACGCGAGAAGTCGGCCGTAGAGCAGGAGAAACTGGAAACGCTGGAGCCGGAACTGCGCGAGGCGCTGGGCAATTTCAAGTTGAGTGTGGATGCGTGGAGCGACGCAATGATCAGCCGTCCACGCGAGGCAAAGGCCCCGGCTCGCACCAACTTGAGCGCCGTTACCAAGTGGGCGCTGGGATGCGTGGTATTTGCAGGGACGGTTTCAGGTGGTTTGTATCAGAATCACCAGCAACTGGAAGCGGCAAAGGTTGAAGCGGCGCGGATCGCGGAGCAGCAGCGCGAATTGGAAGCCGCCAAGCTTGCAATGTTGGACGAAGAAGATCTGATGGCGAATGTGGACAGCGACGTGGCGCGGCAGGTTCCCAGCGCGCTGCAACCGCTGGCGACATTGATGACCGAGGACGAAGCCCAGGGAAATTGAACTACTGCTGACTCGAGGAAATTCAGCGAAGGAGAAAGACATGAAAGTTTTGATGGCGGTAAGGTTGGGAATTGTGATGGCGGCTGTTTTTGCCGCGGCGACGGCATTCGCTCAAGGTCCTGACTTGGCGATTGCGCAGGAACCTGGAGCGGGCGCACCCGGCTCCGGTGGGCCTGGACCAGGAGGACCGGGATTCGGGTATCATCGGCCTCCGATGGAGAGGGCGATGCGAGGCGATCGAGGGCGTTGGTGGAACAATCCTCAGATCGCTGAAAAGCTGAATCTGACCGAAGATCAGCGCAAGGCGATGGACGCGATCTTCCAGCAGCATCGCGAGCAACTGGTAGATCTGCGCGCGAACGTTGAAAAGGCGGAAATTGCCATGGATCCGCTCGTGAAGGCCGATCAGCCAAATGAATCGGCGGTAATGGCTCAGATCGACAAGGTTGCGCAGGCGCGTGCCGAATTGGAGAAGGCGAACGCGCGATTCCTGTTTGAACTGCGCGCAAAGCTCACACCAGATCAGTGGAAGCAGGTGCAGGAGTTCCGGCAGAGCCACGAGGGAATGCGCGAAATGCGTCGCGGCGGAGGCCGAAAGGGCAATGGCGGTGACGGGGGAACTCCTCCTCCGCCTCCCGGACCACAGGGGATGCTGGATGACCGCGGCCCTAGAGAAAATTTTTTAGCGCCGACTGCGAACCAGTAGGGCAGATTTTCCGTCAGTGGAAGTGTAAGCAGAGAGCAAATGCGGTTTTAGTCAATACCGTTGGCGGCAGGAGAGGGCTCCTGCCGCCGAATTTTTTGTAAAGCGGGAAATAGAGGTCAGGGACTTTGGGACCCAGGGTCTACGTTGCGTTGCGAAATGCTCGCAATCCTACCAATCTTTGAAAATCCGTCCACTTCTTCTGGGGTCTTAGGTTGAATGGGAATGGCTGACGTTGCCCGAAGGCTGGCCCTCGTCGATATCGATCGTCAACACGACCGTGTGCCGCGTCTCGTCGAACTGCAACATTGGCATGGCGCCGAAGTTCATGTAGCTTTTGCTGGAATATAACTTCCTGATATTCTCCAAACCGTTTCCGATGGCCGTTGCATTGAACAGGGCGCCGGGGGAAACCGGGAGTTGAGTTATGATCTCTTCCTTCGGGAAGGCAACAGCCCCCTTTATCAAGATTGCGTCGATCCGATACTTTGCACCGGCAGTAACCAAAACGGAGATATCGGTTGGTCCTGCAGGCGGAGTATTGAGCAGAACGGCGAGGTGCGGAATCTCCGCTGTGGCCTGAGCATAGCCAAGATCGTGCAACTTCACCTTAACGCGACTGGAAATCTCCAGCAACGGACAGGTGCAGTCCTTGAACGCGTGAGCAACTTGCAGACGTTCCGGTTCAGGCAAGTCGCTGGAAATGATCGTAAGGCTACGCACCAGAACCGATGCGGTAGCATCTCGCATGGGAGTTTGAGCCACGGCTACGGCTCCCAGAAACGTCAAACCGAGAAGAGGAATTGCGATTCTCATGACGTGTTCTCCTGACAGAATCCGGAAGCGAAATCTGTGGCGGCGGATTCCTAATGACAGTTTGACGCTCTCCGCAGGGGTTTGCATCCTCCTTGCTGGCTTTTACGCGAAAGACAGAAGCGCGGTCCGGGTTACGCTCCGATGGTGGACGATCGAGAAGTTCCGGGCGAATGAGATGCCAAGAACAATCGCAGATCCTTCGCCATACTCAGTGGATTTGGCAGGCGAAGTTCGTGTTTTGAAGCGATATCCCGAGATGTGGGCAATTGGGAAGCTCCGACCTTTGCCGACATGCCGCCGGTCATGCCAAATTCAAGTCTCTCGTTCCTAGCCGGTAGGTCTTTTGGTCCCTGGCCCTAATCTCAACGTCCCTGCTTTTACACATGCTGCACCGCTTGCGCAAGGTGAGCGAGGCTCGATTTTGCATCACCGTAGAGCATCGAGGTGCAGGACTTGAAGAAGAGTGGGTTTTCAAGTCCGGAGAAACCGCGACCCTGGCCTCGTTTGAGTACGATCACACTCTTGGCGCGATCGACTTCGAGGATAGGCATGCCGGCGATCAGCGACTTTGGATTGTCGCGAGCATCCGGATTGACCACGTCATTGGCGCCGATGACGACGGCCACATCTGTCGTTGGAAATTCGGGATTGATCTGCTCCATTTCGTACAGCGACGAATAGGGCACGTTGGCTTCGGCCAGCAGGACATTCATGTGTCCGGGCATGCGGCCTGCGACAGGATGAATTGCGTACTTCACGCTGACGCCGCGCTCTTCGAGCAATTCGGCAAGCTCGCGAACGGCGTGTTGCGCCTGTGCGGTCGCTAGGCCATAGCCGGGAACGAAGATCAACGCGGCTGGCGAAGGCGAGTTGCATGGCGGCATCGTCCAGACTGATTTCGCGCATCACTCCGCCGGAATCGGTTGTGGCTTCAGCGATGACCGCGCCGAATCCACCGAAGAGGACGTTGGTGATGGAGCGGTTCATGGCCTTGCACATCAGCACGGAGAGAATGAATCCAGAAAACCCATCGAGCGTGCCAGCGATGATGAGCACGTTGTTGCCGAGGACGAAGCCCGTAGCTGCTGCTGCGAGACCGGCATAGGAATTCAAGAGCGACATCACCACCGGCATGTCGGCCGATCCGATGGGGATCACGAGCATCACGCCGAACACGAACGCCAGCCCCAGCATGGTGTAGAAGATCGCAGTTTTTTCAGGATGGGCGATGAAGATGAAGAACGATGTCGCCATCGTGAGGAAGATGAGACCATTGACGAGGTTCTGGCCTTTGAACTGGATCGGCTTGCCGTGAATGATGCCCTGCAGTTTGCCGGCGGCGATGAGCGATCCGGTAGTGGTGAGTGCGCCGAGTATCACTTCAAAACCAAGGGCCGCACGCGTCACTCCGGGCATCTCATTGGCGTGAACAAGGAATTCACCGACTCCAACGAGGGCCGCTGCCAGCGCGCCGAATGCGTGAGAGAGCGCAGTCCGCTGCGGCATGGCGGTCATGGGAACCCAGATGGCCATCCACGCACCAATGATGGAACCGATGGAGAGACCGGCGATGATCCACACCCAGGTAACGATGTTTGTGCCGATGAGAGTGCCGATAATGGCGGCGAGCATTCCGCCTTCTGCGAGAAACATGCCGCGGCGCGCGGTCTCAGGGTGCGACATGCCCTTGAGCGCGAAGACGAAAAGGATGGAAGCGATGAGGTAGGTGGCTTCCATGAAGTAGGTGGACAGGGTCATTTCGCCACCTCTGTCTGTGCCGGCTTCACTTCTTTGCGCTTGTTGAACATCTTCAGCATGCGATCGGTGATGCCGAATCCGCCGACCACATTAATCGTGGCGGTAGTGACGGCGACAAAGCCGAGGATGTGTGCGAAGAGCGGATAGTGCGCCGCTCCAGCCAGCACCAGCGAGCCGATAAGCGAGATGCCGGAGATGGCGTTGGTGGCAGACATCAGCGGAGTGTGCAACAGCGGCGGCACGCGGCTGATGACCTGGTAGCCGAGAAAGGCTGCCAGGGCGAAGACGTAAATCGAAGCGATTAGAACAGCGGGCGTCATGGTCGTTCCAAAGGAGCAACAGCGTTAGGGTTGTTAGCGGTGCTTCGCACTGGTTAGCGGGGTTAGTAGACCCATGTCTCAAACGCGAGACGTGGGGCACCCAGGGGTTGAATCAACCGACAGCATTTGATGTTTCGAGCAGCTTGGCAACGCGCGCATTCACGGGACTGCCTTTGTGGGCGACGCAGGCACCGGCGAGGACCTCGTCTCCCATATCGATACTGAGTTCGCCCTTCTTCACGATCAGACCGAGAAAGTTGAGGACATTGCGCGCGTAGAGAGCACTGGCGTCAACGGGACACTCGGCTGGAAGATTTAACGGCGCCATCAGGGTCACCCCGCCTAACGTCTGGGTCAGGCCGGGGATAGTGAGTTCGCAGTTGCCCCCAGCGGGAGCGGCAACGTCGACGACCACGGAACCGGAACGCATGGCCTGAACGGCATCGCGACGAATGAGACGCGGCGCGGGACGTCCGGGAACCTGTGCGGTGGTGACGATGATGTCGGCGTGCGCGGCTGTGCGTGCGATGAGATCGCGTCCGCGGTTGAGAGCTTCTTCGCTCAGTTCGGCAGCGTAGCCTCCGCCACCTTCAGTATTGATGCCGCCCAGATCAACGTCGAGAAACTTCGCGCCGAGTGAACGGACTTGCTCGCCTGCGGCGGCACGCACGTCGTAAGCTTCGACCACAGCACCAAGACGGCGGGCAGTGGCTATTGCCTGCAGGCCCGCTACTCCAGCGCCGATGACGAATACCTTGGCCGGCGGAATGGTCCCGGCTGCGGTCATCAGCATGGGGAAGAGGCGCGGCAGCACACCGGCGGCGTTGATCACAGCCTTGTAGCCCGCGACCGTGGCCATCGAAGAAAGCGCGTCCATCGACTGCGCGCGGCTGATGCGCGGCACCAGTTCCATGCTGAACAAGGTCACATGAAGAGCGATCGCTGTCGCCAGCGCGGAGGGTGCATCAAGAGGACGCAGAAATCCGATCACGACGGAACCCGATTTGAGCAGGGCCTGGTCCGACGCGCTTGGCGCGTTCACTACGGGAATCAGGTCCGCCTCACCGAGAATGGAGGGCCGATCACCGGTAACCGTCGCGCCTGCGGCAGAATAGGCCTCATCCGATGCTCCGGCGGCTTTGCCTGCGCCGGATTCAACCCCGACCGTAATGCCCTGGGCCAGGAGCGATTTGAGGTTCTCCGGCAACAGAGCAACGCGAGTCTCGCCGGGGGCGGTTTCCTTGAGAATACCTAAAAGCAATTTGCCTCCACAGCTAATTGAATGGGGTTAATCGAATACAACGGTACGCGTAACTGCGTGCTACGTCATCCTGAAAAAATTATTGAACCAGTGAGGCGGTCGATCGTGTGATGTTGGTCACTCCGGACGCTCAATCTTTGTCCGGCATTCTATGGAATGTTAACTCCGCGGCCTTCTTCCGGGTCCGTCGCGCTATTCTTGTGGGCGACAGGGGCGACAACTATGCCAACTGAAAGTCGTGAAGTGCGTCTCGCATCACGTCCCAACGGGGAACCCTCGATCGACAATTTCTCCTTCGCAACCGTCGAGCTTCGTAACCCCAACCCCGGGGAAGTACTGGTGCGCAATGTATGCATCTCAGTCGATCCCTACATGCGTGGACGGATGAACGACTCCAAATCCTATGTTCCACCATTTCAGATCGGCCAATCGCTCGAAGGCGGCGCGGTCGGGCAGGTCATCGCTTCGCAGGATGAAAAGCTTCCCGTGGGCACATACGTCCGGAGCATGTACGGCTGGCGAGAAGCTTTTGTTGCGGCGACTGCGCATCTCCAGATCGTTGATACGACGGTCGCCTCAGCTTCCGCATATCTCGGAATTCTAGGCGTCACCGGCCTCACGGCATGGGTAGGCCTTAACCACATAGCACGCCTGAAAGTTGGCGAGACGATTTTTGTGTCTGGAGGTGCGGGCGGAGTCGGGAACGCAGCCTGCCAGTTGGCCCGAACGCGCGGTTGCAAAGTCATCGCCAGTGCCGGCTCAGAAGAAAAAGTCAGCTTTCTCCGCGACGAACTCAAGATCGACCATGCCTTCAACTATCGGGACGGCGATCCGCTGGAACACTTGAAGCGTGGCGCTCCCGACGGGATTCATGTCTACTTCGACAACACCGGCGGTCCCCAACTCGAAGCTGCATTGAGTTCACTGCGCAACTATGGCCGCATCGTCATGTGCGGCGGAATCGCCGGATACAACACGCCCGTTCCGGGTCCGCGCAACCTGCCAATCGTCATCGGCAAGCGCCTGCGGGTTGAGGGTTTCATCGTCTCCGATCACTTTGGAGAGGTTCCCGCTTTTCTTCAAGAAATGGTCCCGGCTTTGAAATCCGGCAAGCTGATCAACCGGGAGACCTTTGTCGAAGGATTGGATGCCGCTCCCGCAGCCTTCCTCGATCTTCTCCACTCCGGTGCCCAGAACATTGGAAAATTGATCGTGAAGCTTTCGAGCTAGTCTTCACTTCACAAGTTCGGCTGTCACATAGTGGTGGGCGGTCCACTTGAGATCCTACTTCGGCAGCGGGGCCGTTCCGGTGACGGTGAAACCAGCCTCCGATTTGGCTTTTGTTTCCTGCCGGCTGCGCGCCGCCGAGGGTGAGGGTGTATTTGCCGGCGAGGATCGAGCGGTTGCCCTGATCGTCGACGCTGGATAGCGAGCGCGGATCGATCTTCAGCGTAACTTCCTTGCTGGCGCCGGGGCCGATGGTGACGCGGTCAAACCCAACGAGCGAATGGACGGGGCCGCCTTCCTGCGGAGTCTTCAGATAGGCTTCCACGACTTCGTCGCCGCTCATGGTGCCGGTGTTGGTCACGGTTACGGTGGCGGTAATTGGGTCTCCCGCTTTCAGATTCGAAGATGAGAGCTTGACCGGGCCGTATTTGAATTTGGAGTAGCTCAGGCCGTAGCCGAATCCCCAGAGCGGCTTGCCCTGGAAGTAGCGATAGGTGCGGCCTTTCAGCGAATAGTCAGTGAACGATGGCAGACCTTCGAGCGACGAGTAGAAAGTGACGGGCAGCCGTCCGGCGGGATTGTTGAGTCCGGCGAGCGTGCGGGCAATGGCTGCGCCACCATCGACGCCTGGGTACCAGGCCGCGAGAACTGCAGCGGCATGCTCGTTTGCCCAGTTGAGGGCGACAGCACTACCACTTTGCAGAACGACGATTAGTGGTTTGCCGGTAGCGGCCACTGCTTCAAGCAGTTTCTGCTGAGGCGCGGGCAAATCGAAGCTGGTGCGGTCTCCGCCGCTGAACCCTGGAATCTTGATGGGCATCTCTTCGCCTTCGAGTTGAGGCGAGAGGCCCACAAAGGCAACGACGACGCTGGCTTCTTTGGCGCGTGCCACGGCTTCGTCGATTTGCGCCTGTGCTGGCGCTTCCCATTTGAGTGTCAGTCCACCGCCGGACTGATCGGCCGAGTGGGAATATTCGAGTCTTGAAATCATGTTCTTTCGTATCGGCAAAGTCGAATTCGATCTTTGTTGGTTTTTCGAAGTTCATCACCGGAGGAGCGGTGGGTGACGCACCGGCCTGCTCATGGAAATTGCCCATCGTGGAGAGGTCGAGCTTGGCGCGAAGACTACCTTCGCCAAGCACTTTGCCGTCGAGCGTGAACCGATAGCTCTCCGCGGGCGAGTAAGGGAAGCTGTCGCCGACCTCGAGCGTGAAGACGTAGTGACCGGGTGCCGGCGCGGAGATGGTCCCGCTCCAGCGAACTGAATAGTTGTGGGTATCAACTTCCGGTGCGGGCTTGGCGTTTTCCCAGTCAGCCTGGACGAGCGGCTCGGTTTCTGTGGCGACGGGCCGGCCGGTCCAGTCAGCGGTTGCGAAGAATTCGGTCTTGAGTCCTTTGTCAAGTCCGAAGGCCGTGCGCGGCACCGGCACGCCAATACCCTCAGCAAGCGTGGAGCCTTGCGCGTACAAGATGGGCGTGCTTTTGAATTGGTTCGACATGCCGTCGAGCGGCGTAACGGGTGAAGCGGCGTGCCGACGTAGTTGCCGAGGATCGAAGGCAATGAATCTGCCGTTGGCCCGATGACCGCGATTTTTTCTGGCGCTTTGAGCGGCAACACGCCATTGTTCTTGAGCAGGACGATGCTTTCCTCCGCGGCCTTGCGCGAGATCAGGCGATTGGCTTCCGATGCGACGGAGGAGAACGGAATGCGATCGAGCGAGGAGCCCTGAGGATCGAACATGCCAAGCTGGAAGCGCGCAGTGTAGAGGCGCTCCGCGGCTTGTGTAACCAGGTCTTCGGTCACGAGTCCCTTGCGCGCAGCGTCGGCGAAAGTGTTGAAGCCGGGTGTCCACATACTGCAGGAGAGGTCGGTGCCCGCCTGCAACGAGAGAGCGGCGGAGTGCTCGATATCCGGAGTCTTCTTGTGGCCCTGGTTCACGTCGACAATTGCGCCGCAGTCGGAGACCACGAAGCCCTTGAAGCCCCATGCGTCGCGGAGATGTTCTTTCAGCAGCATCTTGTTGGTGCAGGCCGGCCACGTCGTCGATGGAGTTGTAGGCGCACATCACGGATTGCACATGACCTTCGGTGACGGTGGCGCGGAAAGCGGGCAGATAGGTCTCTTCGAGATCGCGCGGGCTAGGTCAACGTTGAAGCCGTGACGCAACTGCTCGGGACCGCTATGCACGGCGAAATGTTTGCTGGTGGCAACGGCGCGCAGATGATGGAGATCATTGCCCTGCACTCCGCCGATGAAAGCGATGCCCATGCGGCCGGTAAGGAAAGGATCTTCCCCGTAGGTTTCCTGCCCGCGACCCCAGCGCGGATCGCGGAAGATGTTGATGTTCGGCGACCAGAAGGTCAGTCCATAGAAGATGCGATGATTGCCTTCACGCTGGGCCTGGTTGTACTTCGCGCGGGCTTCAGAGGAAATGACGTTGCCCATGCTGTGCACCATTTTGGGATCCCACGTTGCGGCCATGCCGATGGCTTGCGGAAACACGGTTGCGTATCCGGCGCGCGCTACGCCGTGGAGAGACTTCGTTCCATGTCTGGTAGTCGGGAATGCCAAGCCGTGGAATGGCGGTTGCCCAGTCTTCAAGCTGCGCAGCTTTCTCATCCAGCGTCATGCGCCCCACCAGGTCGTGCGCGCGCTCCTGGGGAGAGAGATTGGTATTGAGATAAGCAGGTTGTTGCGCAGACAGGGCTGCAGCGAGCAGGGCAAAGGACAAAACCGAGATAGAAAGTCGGCAATAAATCCGCATTGAGGCGTTCCTCCGTTGGCTGGGCCCGAACTGTTCCTGCGAGCAGAGCTTTCTTTTGCGGTCAACGTCGCGAGGAATGCGGCAACGAGCACACTCCGGCGCATTCAGGAGTTGGCCAGGAAAAGGAATTCAGCCAGAGAAAATGTACTAGGTTGGGGTGGCGACTGGCTAGGTTGATCGGTTTACTTGGCCCATTTTCGCCGATCTGCCGATGACGAGAGGCAACTACGCAGGTCTTTTTTCCGCGGCACTCTCCATGCGTTCGAGAATTTTTTCCATTCTGGCGAATTCGGAATGGCCGTGTAGCGGTTCGAAGCGTGGATCGGCGAGCATCTGGAAAAACCATGGACATCGCGATTCGCAAGCTGAGTGCATTTCAGCAACGGCGCCCTCGATGTCTCCCAAAGCCACGCAGATCGCCGCGGTGAAGGAGTTCAAAACAAATCGTTCGCGGCTCAGCCATTGCAACCGTTCGAGGATCGAGCGCGCTTCGTCTGCAGCGGCCACCCTGGCGAGAGCATAGCCATGAACGGCGACTGCGGGATCAAGATACGGCGATCGCCGGACCAGATTTTCTGAAACCGCAATGGCGCGATCCGCTTTGCCGTTGAAGGCGAGAATGATCGATCCGTAAATGTTGCTGCTCTCGTGGTCAGGGAAAATATCCAGCGCGTGCTCAGCTTGCTCCACGCTTTTATCCGCTTCGCCCGACAAGTGATACGCCCATGCGAGCCGTGCGTTCAGCCAGGGTGCATAAGGATCGGCGTGGAGCGCTTCATCGATCAACTCAATGGCCTCGAGGAAGCGATGACGACTTAGCGCTAACATTGAACGAAGCCGAGTGATCGAAGTTTCGTGAGGAAGGTGCGCGCTCGATGAAAAAGCGCGCAGTGCTGCCGGCAAGTCATGACCAACGTGAAAGTGGATCCAGCCGAGCGGAGGAAGGATGGCCTCGGCTCCTTCAACCGAGGGCGATATGGATTCGGCGGCGGTCCTCACCTGCTCCGCTGTCTGGATTGGCGAGATAAAACCTGAGAAGGTCTGCAGCACGGATGCGTTTGCGAGATCAATGTGCGCGGCGTAGAGAGTGGGATCGAGTTCGATGGCGCGCGTGAGATGCGCGATGCCATCCTGCATGCGGTGCCGTTGCAGCGTCTGCCATTCGTGGTGACCACGCAGAAACAATTCGTACGCCTCGCGTCTATCAGGGCTTTCAGTATCGCTAGCCGCATGAGCGAGATGCCGTGAAAGAAACGAGTCATAAGTGCCGAGGCGGAAGAACAGGCGACTTGCCAATTCCGTTTCTATCCCCGCTATTCGTGCTTGCGGAACAAGCAGGTCTTCCACCCAGATCTGTGTCCCGTCGGCAACTCGGATCATCTCCGCACGGAGGCGGAAGTGCGAAGGCAGCGAACGAAGCGTGCCGGTCAGAACGAGGTCGGCCCGAAGAGCTTCACCCACTTGATGCGCGATCATTCCACGAGCCGCGAGAGAAAAAGCGGAATCTCTCGCAAGCAGCTGAACCGGGCAAAGCGGGTCGGCGGTGAGAAGGGCAATGGTTTCTTCAGCAATGGACGATCCGAGATAGGCCGGCGCGTTCATCTCAACCGAAAAGGGCATGATGACCAGACGGGGGCGTGCTTCGGGTATCTCAGACTCGCTCCCGTGCACATCAACAGAAAGACGGTAGCCGCGCTTGTATACGGTCTGAATGTAATCATCCGGGCTGAGTAATTCGCGCAGAGAAGACATGCATTTGGGCACGCTGTCATCGGTCACGTGCACATTGCCCCACAGCGTCTTCTTCAATTGCTGATGCGTCACGATCTGGCCGGCGTGCGCCAGCAGCAGATTCAGGGCAGCCAACTCCTTCGGTGGAAGATGAATGACCTCGTCACCTCGGGTGAGTGTGCCGTCGGCATCAAGATGCAGCTTTCCGAAGGTGAACGTGCGGCTTGGAAAATCGGGAGAACTTGATGCCGAGCGCGGCTGAATCATTATCTTCCTCGGAGTTTCGGACAATCCGCCGGCTGGAATTCATGGAACTCCAACCGCAGGTGACCTCCGCTTGCGATATTGGTCGGTGTGTCGAAACCGGCAGGGAAGAACAAGGAACAACAACTCCTCCGTTCTCAGAGAGTTTTGAATTCGCGCACCAATTATGTATCCAATCTGCAGCATTAACATGTGATGAACAAAGGATTTTCCTCAGAGTATTAGTAACTGTGCTACAAAGTTACTTCAAGAATTTCGTAATGGGAAAAACAGGGCCATGTTTATTGCGGAGCATGAACATGCATTCCTTGGATTTGGCCCTGTCTGTTCACAGCTGACGTGAAGGGCTGCGTTTCGTTAAGCCGATCAAACTGCGAGACCTGCCAATAAGGCAGGTCTCAGGCGATTGCAGAATGAGATGTAATACTTGTCCGGCTCTAGTACTTCGATTTGATCGCGTAAGTGAGGCCCATCGTGAACTGGAAGGAATTGTGTTTCGTGGGCGGCAATGACGCTGGCGTGAAGTTAAGGTAACTATCCAGCGTTCCAACCGAGAAGCTGAAGTTCTTGTATGCCGGGAATGCGAGCGTATTGGTCTCGTTCACTGACCAGGCGTCGGGCTCGTTGAACGCTGGAATGTATGCCAGGTCCTGCGTGAAGGTTAAAAACTTGCGATGAAGTATGTACGACAGGGAGATCGTCGATCCAATCAAATTCAGGTTGCTCGACCCGCTCGAGATGAATTCCTGCTTTTCATACTGAATGGTCGCTTTTACGTTTGCTTCCTGGACGGGAGTCTTCAAAAACGTGTAGCCGAAACCGGCGCCGTAGATCTGTTGCAATGCGAGATCCTGCGCGAAGTTGTGGTCGAAGGCCACCTGTCCGAGAAAGAAGAATCGCGGCGTAAGGAATTCGTCCCGCTCAGCTCCGGCATGATAGAGTGCGGACTTGGTAACCACTTCAGGCACGAAAATTGGAGGCGTGATTCCCGTTCCAGGAATGGTGTAGGACGGCTGCGTAATTTTTCCGTAGGAGCCAATGAAATCGATGGACGTGCGGTTGCGGGGCGGGAGCCAACTCGCGGTGGGCACAACTCTCACCAGATCAATAGCGCCCGAGAAAGCATAAGAATTTTGAGTTGCTGAAACAAGGGATGCGCCAGCCGTGGCTGCTCCATTCCAGCCTTCGAAGACGCCGGGATGATGATAGAGCTGCTTATCCAGAACGGCTTTATCCATGATGAATTCCGCGTTGTCGACGGGAATAGGTGCGGGAGCAGCTCCGTTTTCAGTGTGCAGAGTGAGTGATTTGTTTGCCATTTCGAGCGTGCCCGTGGGAAGTGCTGCGGCGCCTCTCTTTCCGTGTATCTTCACAGTCTTGTCGAAGACGGCAAAATTGCCATCGGTGTGCAGTTCCTTGATCTTGGCCCATTCGAGGGTGAGATCACCCAGGGGGTCGCAATGGAATGTGACCTTCCCATCAATGGCATTTACGAACTTTCCATGAAGGGTGTCGCCGTTGCTCAGGACCAGAACGTCCGGCGGTGCGGCTGCTGCTTGTGCAGCGAGCCGCGAAGGGGATGCCTGCACGAAGAGAAGCATTGTGATAGCTAAAGCGCTAAGAGCATAGTGATTGCGACGCAGGGGAGAGGAATGCAGGGTCATGGGGGTGATCCTTTTTTAGAATTTTGACGCCAACTCAGCAGAAAACGAACATTACGCGAAGTAGAACTTATGCTAAAACGTTGACCGCCAATGCGCTAGCTGTCAATTTTCCAAAATCCTTCAGCAGATGGAAGGTCGATTCGCGGAAGACTTGCTCCTGCGAGGAAATTCCAATGACGAACGGACCGTCGTATGCACGGTGGGCGCTTGAGCCCTACAGCATCGGTATGAAGCTGCGCACACTGCGAACGCAGAAGCATCTGACACTTTCACGGCTTGCGATAGAAACGGGCCTGTCAACCGCGCTTCTGTCAAAACTTGAAACCGACCGAATGATTCCGACGCTGCCGACGCTGGCGAATATCTGCAGGGTCTATGGAGTCGGACTGAGCTACTTCTTTGCCGATGCCGCGAAGCACACGCTGGCAATCACGCGAAGAGCTCATTTGGTCGGAAATGGAAGAAGTCAGGAAGCCGTAAAAGAAGTATTGCTGCATGCTTTGAATAGCGAGGCGCAGCTTGTAGCCCGCATGATCGAGTATCCCCCGGGCGCGGCCGGTGTGATGTCAGAAGTGGGGCAGTCCGTGTGCAGCGTGGTGTACGTGCTTGAGGGCGAGCTGCAACTGGATGCCGGCGGGATGCATGAGATGCTGCAGACCGGCGATTGCGCGTATGTTGACAGCGACATGGCAATTGCATGGAGCGCTGGAGGAACCGCGCGATGCCGCGCATTAGTGGTGACGCCGGGGAGTGACCGCGAGAGCTGATGCTCCTGATCGAGTGAACGAGCCTGACTCGCCCGACGTCGTGGGTTTGCTGCTCTGGGTTCGCGTCTGTAGGATGTTCTGGGCATTTAAGGACAACGAGCAAGGACATCGAGAACATGCGACCCAACCTGAACCTGATGAAAGCGACTCTCACGGGAGCGCTCGGCGGCTTGCTTTTTGGTTTCGATACGGTCGTAATCTCCGGAATCATTGATTCCGTGGTGAAGCTCTACGGACTGAGCGACTACGGCAAAGGATGGACAGTTGCGATCGCGCTCATCGGCACGGTGGTGGGTTCGTTCAGCGCGGGAGTTGTGGGGAACAAGCTCGGCTCGCGCGAGACTTTGCGGCTGACGGCTGTGCTCTACATCGTTTCGGCGGTTGGTAGCGCGCTGGCGTGGAACTGGCCCTCGCTGATGGTGTTCCGATTCATCGGCGGGCTGGGCATTGGCGCGTCGTCGGTGCTGGGGCCGGTGTATATCGCCGAGCTTGCCCCGGCCAAGTGGCGCGGTCGTCTGGTCGGCGCGTTTCAGTTCAACGTGGTCTTTGGCATTCTGGTCGCTTACACATCGAACTACTTGATCCGGCTCTTGCACCTAGGCGCGACGGAGTGGCGCTGGCAGGTGGGTGTCGCGGCCGTTCCGGCAGTGGGGTTCCTGATATTGCTGTTTGGAATTCCGCGCAGTCCCGCGATGGTCGGCTTCGCGCGACCGCATCGATGAGGCGCTGGAAATTCTGAAGCTGATGGGCGAGCCGGAGCCTGAGGCGGAACTGGCCGACATTCGCAAGGCTCTCGCAGAAGAGCATGCCTCCGCACACGAGCCGGTCTTCCGGTGGAAGTATCGCTACCCGCTGTTTCTGGCGATCACGATTGGAGCATTCAATCAGCTGGCGGGGATCAATGCGATTCTTTACTACCTGAATGACATCTTTCAGGCGGCGGGATTCAGCCAGTTGTCGGGCGATCAGCAGGCCATCGCGATCGGGTTCACCAACCTGATTTTCACGATGATCGGGATGAGCGTGATCGACAGGCTCGGCCGCAAGACGCTGCTGCTGATTGGTGCGGCTGGCACGGCAGCTTGCCTTGCGGGCGTGGCTTGGATCTACCGCAGCAACGCGCACCAGGGCATGCTGGTGTGGCTGCTGATTACCTATATTGCTTTCTTTGCGATGTCGCAGGGTGCGGTGATCTGGGTCTAT
The DNA here is from genome assembly GCA_963738035.1 of uncultured Acidobacteriaceae bacterium. Lineage (GTDB taxonomy): Bacteria > Acidobacteriota > Terriglobia > Terriglobales > Acidobacteriaceae > Telmatobacter. The sequence continues at coordinate 336,754 of CAVTVB010000008.1, read as the reverse complement.
ATCGGCGAGGTATTTCCCAATCGGGTGCGATCCAAGGGCCAGGGCGTTGGGAATGCCAGCCACTGGACGATGAACACCATCATCGCGCTGACCTTTCCGTGGGTGGCCGCGCACCTGGGGCAGAGCGTGCCGTTTGTCTTCTTCTCGGTAATGACAGTGGTGCAGTTCCTGACGGTCCTGTTTACCTATCCGGAGACGAAAGGGCAGACGCTGGAGGCCCTGCAGCGAAAGCTGGTAGCGGCAGAATAGTACGCCTGACTTCCGGGCGGCGGGATCGAGAATGCTTTTACGAAGTGATCCATGTCACTAACAGCGATGAGCATCCGGACCTATATGTAGAGGTGGAACAGCGAGCGGTTGGCTTGAAGTTTAGGCGTGCCGGAGCTGCCCCTGCGAGGTCTGTATGGAGCAATTCGCCAATCCGGTTTCAGAACAGGTGAGAGAAGTCGTCGAGGCTGTAATTGAGGCTCTTCGGGTGCCCAAGCCAGACGAGCTTTCCCCTTCGGCAGCATCCAGTTCGTTTGAGGCTGAAGCCTTGCGTGCGGAGATCATCCGGGCAGGGCGGAAGCTGTGGGAACGGCAGTATGTTGACGGCAATGGCGGAAACATCAGCTGCCGCCTTGGCGCGAACTACGTGCTATGCACGCCGACCATGATGAGCAAGCGCGATCTGGAGCCAGCCGATATCTGCCTTTCCGATATGGACGGCAACATCGTGGCCGGTGACCGGCTGCGCACCAGCGAGCTTCTGCTGCATCTTGAGATTTATCGCGCCAATCCCCGGGCTCGCGCCGTGGTGCATTGTCATCCGCCGTATGCGACAGCGTTTTCGCTGACAGGGACCGCGCCGCCGGTTGGCCTCATTTCGGAGTACGAGATTTTCATCGGTCCGGCCGCACTGGCACATTACGAAACCCCGGGAACGCATGCTTTCGCCGAGACAGTATTGCCCTTTGTGCAGAACCACAACACAATCCTGCTGGCCAACCATGGAGTGGTCTGCTGGAGCGACACGGTGACACACGCCGAATGGCTGACGGAGATCCTCGAGTCCTACTGCAAGACGTACCTGATTGCCAAGCAGATCGGAAAGCCGCTGGCGTATATTCCGGACCACAAGATTGAAGAGATTCTGGCGTTGAAGCGACGGCTGGGATTTCCCGATGCGCGGATGGAACCGCTGCCTGCGCCGGATGCCGCGAATCTCGCCGTAAATCCGGAACTGGAGAAACTGGTTCGGCAGGTGGTGTCGCGGCTGGAAGAGCGGTAAGTCGAGCAGCCACAGCTCATCAGGCTGAAGGCGAGAAAAAGGCGAAACCATGCTATACTGGCTTTGCGCTCAGTGATTTGGACGTGAGCGGCGGTTTGCCCCTTCTTATTAAGGCAATTCAGCCTGGCACAGATTTTCCCCCAAGCCCCTACAGCGTAACCACCTCCGGCTGGAGCAGTGTGCTTTCAGCAGTTTGTTGAGTGTGGTGCCGGACGGCAATGAGTCTGAACCGGCGGATAAGTAGCGTGTGGCAGGTCCGGACCTCAGAGGAAGTTTGAAAGTCTGACGGTCAGTCCCCGGGACGTATTTGGTTCTCCCTTACGCATAAATTGAAAAGCAGGCGCGCACGTGGACAGGATTCGTGTGTGCGGCTGCAAGGTCGGGTTCCGATTGCAGGCCCCAGGGAAAGACGGGCTCCGGAATCCAGGAAATGAACGATATTTTGACGACACAGTTCTCGCAGGTCCAGTTTGCGCAATTTGGGCTTTCGGCCGCCGCTGATGGCGCGGCTCAACACAAACAATTTTGTAACCCCCACGCCCGGTACAGGCCGGCTGCATTCCTCCGGCTCTCGAAGGCCGCGATGTGCTGGCGACGGCGCAGACAGGAACCGGCAAGACGCTTGGATTCTTGATCCCGATCGTGGAAATGCTGCAGAAGGTGCAGGACCGGAATGCTGCGCAGGCACTGATTCTGCTGCCCACGCGCGAACTGGCGATGCAGGTGGAGGCGGCTTTCAAGACCATTCGGACCAGCCCGCAGCAGACCGTGGCGCTGGTGGTTGGCGGCATGCAGGAGCGTCCCCAGCTTGATGCCATTCGCCGCGGCGCGCGGCTGATCGTGGCTACGCCCGGCAGGCTTGAGGATTACCTGAAACGCAAGCTGGTGCGGATGGATCAGATCCAGATGCTGGTGCTGGACGAAGTCGACCGGATGCTCGATATGGGCTTTCAGCCGGCAATCGCGCGCATCGCGACAGTGCTGCCTGCAAATCCGGCAGACGCTCTGCTACTCCGCCACGCTGGAAGGCGCGGTGAAGGAAGTGGCGCGGAAGTATCTCAACAATCCGGTTCGCATCGAAATCGGTTCGGTGTTGAAGCCGGCGGAGAATGTGGAGCTGCGCACGTTTGAAGTGGCTCCTGACAAAAAGCAGGAACTGCTTGAGCATCTTCTGGATTCAGAGGATGGCAGCTTCCTGGTGTTTGTGCGCACCAAGCATGGCGCGGATCGCGTGGCGCGCAGGCTCAGCCGTTCGGGCTGGTCGGCGACACAGATTCACGGCGATCGCTCGCAGTCGCAGCGGAATTCGGCTTTGCGGAGTTTCTCTGAGGGCCATCACCGCGTGCTGGTTGCTACGGATGTTGCCGCTCGCGGCATCGATGTGGCGAATGTGGCGCACGTGATCAATTTCGACATGCCGAAGCTGGCGGAAGATTTTGTTCACCGTGTTGGCCGCACGGGGCGCGCATCGGCCAAGGGCGTTGCTTCAACTTTCGCCGGACCGGCAGAGCGCGGCGATCTGCGCAAGATCGAGCGGACACTGTCGATCCAGATGAAGCGGTTCAGGGTAAGTTCGCTGAGCGAAAGCGCGGCGTAAGGAACAGCTTCCACTGTCAGTTATCAGCCTTCAGCTAAACCACCCGAAACCGAAACTGGTTCCGGGTGGTTTTGTTTGTGCGAGTTTGTTTGGTGCGGGCGAAACAGAACCAAAGCAGTCATACATGTCGCGTTGCGCCATCCAAGACAATGAAAATCAGTTGAGATCGTGCTTTCCCACCCAAGCTGCGCTTGGATGGGGCACCCTCGTTTCGTGCCGGTTTTAAATTATCAGGGCAGATCCTTCGACTTCGCTCAGGGCGGAGTGGGCTCTCGTTCCGTATGATGTTTTCGTTGTCTTAGAGGATCATGATGCGGGTTTCGAAATCCCTGGTTGCTTGTTACTTTTTGCTCCTTGCTTTGTCGGGGTCGGCTTCTAGCGTCTTGCGCAAAGTGCGCTGCGTCACTCACAACGCCTGCGAAACCGATGACCGATGCGGAAAAGGCGGAGATGGCGGAGCGGGTTCGCGCCGAGGCGCTGCATGCGTGGAATGGCTACAAGAAATACGCGTGGGGACATGATGCTTTGAAGCCGCTGAGCCTCAAGCCATTCGACTGGTACGGCGAGGGGCACAGCCTGCTGATGACGCCGGTGGATGCGCTGGACACGCTGACGCTGATGGGGCTGAAGGAACAGGCTGATGAGGCGCGGGCGCTGATCGACACGAAGCTGAATCTCGACCAGGACATCTACGTCAAGGATTTCGAGATCACGATTCGGCTGCTGGGGAGTTTGATCTCCTGCTACGAGATGACGGGGGACAAGCGGCTGCTGGAACTGGCCGATGACCTGGGGCGGCGCATGTCTCCGATGTTCGATTCGCCGACGGGGATGCCGTATGAGTATGTGAATCTGCATACGGGTGCGGTGCGGGGAACGAAAAGCAATCCGGCGGAGATTGGCACGCTGCTGCTGGAGTACGGGATGCTGGCGCGGCTGACCGGCAAGCAGAATTACTACGACATGGCCAAGCGAGCGTTGGTCGAGTTGTACAAGCGCCGTTCATCGATTGGGCTGGTGGGCTCGGAGATTGACGTGGAGACGGGGAAGTGGACCGATCCGACGGCCGGGATCATGGGCGGCATCGATTCCTACTACGAGTACCTGCTGAAGGCGTCGATTCTCTTCGACGATAAGGATTGTGCGCGTATGTGGCAGGAGAGTGAGAAGGCGATCGACAAATATCTTGCTGACAGGAGCCGAACGGGCTCTGGTACGGGCAGGCGGACATGAACAGCGGGCAGAGGACGCACACGTTCTATGGTGCGCTCGATGCGTTTTATCCCGCGGTGCTGGCGCTGGGAGATGATGTGCATCGCGCGCGGCAACTGCAGGACTCGAGCTACAAGATGTGGAACATGGCAGGGATCGAGCCGGAGACGCTGGACTACGCGAAGATGCAGATCACGAGCCCCGGCTACGAATTGCGGCCGGAGATTATCGAGTCGACCTACTACCTCTACCACTACACGCATGACGCCAAGTACCTGGCGATGGGGCAGACCTACCTGGATGGGCTGGTGAAGTATTGCCGGACCGATGACGCCTATGCGGCGCTGGCCGATGTGCGCAGCAAGCAGAAGAAGGATGCGATGGAGAGCTTCTTTTTTGCCGAGACGCTGAAGTATCTGTATTTGCTGTTCGCCCCGGAGTCGACGCTGGACTTCAATTCGGTCATCTTTAATACCGAGGCGCATCCGATGAAGCGGGGCTTGGGAGTGAAGTAGCATGGGCAGCATCACTTTCTGACTCGGAATTGGTTCAAATCTGAGCTTTTGAACGAGAAAGGCACCCCAAACAAGATCGGAAAGTCATCGCTGCATTTCGTTGACTCTGCTTGGGGATTCGGTTATCCTAAGGGTCTTGTGCGGTGTTGCGCCTGGGGTCTGTTGTGGGCCCTCAGAGACGGTTGTCAAGTCAATGAGGAGATGAAGTTTAGCCCGGACCCGGCTGATTGAACCCCTTTATTGGATTCGACCGGAACAGGCACCTTCGGCTGGGACAGCAAGCTAAGTCCAGCAGAGTCAGGGCCCTTATTGAGGGCAAGCGTCGCAGTCCTCACCCGAACAGGATTGTTTGGAAGTGGGCGGAGATTTGAGTCCATGCGCGGATGCCATGGGCAAAGGCGCATTGCGCCGCAGTTTTTTGAGTGATAGAGGCAGGAGAGAGATGAGCACCTTTGTTCCGAGCGGCAAGGATATTGACCGCAAGTGGTATGTAGTGGATGCCAGCGGCCAGACCCTGGGGCGCCTGGCGACCAAGGCGGCCGATGTTCTGAGCGGCAAGCTGAATCCGAAGTACGTGCCGTACATTGACATGGGCGACCACGTGATCGTGATCAACGCTGAGAAAATTCGCCTTACCGGCCTCAAGGCCCAGAGCAAGGTTTATCGCCGTTACACGGGATTCCCTGGCGGACTGCGCGAAGAGGAATTTACGCGCCTGCTGGCCCGCAAGCCGGAGAAGATCCTGGAAGAGGCGATCAAGGGCATGCTGCCGAAGAGCAAGCTTGGCCGTGCGATGGGTTCGAAGCTGAAGGTCTATCGCGGCGACAAGCATCCGCATTTTGCCCAGCAGCCGGTGGCTTTGGAAGTTGGATCGCGCAGCTTTTAAGCTGTTGCGAATTTGGTTTTAAGACGGTTTTGGCCGCGCTGAGAGGCCCGGCGGAGAGAGTCAAGAGAGAATGGCAGATCTGGTTCAGTATTACGGGACGGGGCGCCGCAAGTCGGCGATTGCCCGCGTTTTTCTGCGTCCGGGCACCGGTGAGTGGAAGGTGAACGGCAAGCCCTTCGAGACGTACTTTGTTACCGAGGCACAGCGTGTGGCCGCAAAGCGCACCCTGGTGGTTGCAGAATTGGCTTCGAGCTTCGATGTGTTGACCACGGTTTCGAGTGGTGGCGTGTCTTCGCAGGCTGACGCAGTGAAGATGGGCGTTGCCCGCGCACTGGTTCTCTTCAACCCCGAGTTGCGCAAGCTGCTCAAGGCTGAAGGCCTGATGACTCGCGATGCTCGCCAGAAGGAACGGAAGAAGTACGGGCAGAAGGGTGCACGTAAGCGGTTCCAGTTCAGCAAGAGATAGTGCGTCAGTGGTCAGTTGTCAGTCATCAGTTACGTGTGGCCCGGTTGAGTCGGAGTTCACTGATCACTGAGAACTGGCAACTTGGTTTTAAATCTCCCGCGAGAGCGGGTTTCAATCCGGACCAGACGAAGGTTAGCCCGGATGCAATCCACGAAGGAGGCCAATGGCCACGATCACAATGAAGGAGCTGCTCGAAGCTGGTGTTCACTTCGGGCATCAAACGAAGCGCTGGAATCCCAAGATGAAGGAATACATCTTTGGCGAGCGCAACGGTATTTACATCATCGACCTGCAAAAGACGCTCAAGTTGTTCAAGGATGCGTCGAAGTTTGTCACTGAGCTGTGCGCGAGCGGCAAGACGATTCTCTTCGTCGGCACCAAGCGCCAGGCCCAGGACGCCGTGGCTGAAGAAGCCAACCGCGCGGGCATGCCGTATATCAACCAGCGCTGGCTGGGCGGACTGCTGACGAACTGGGTGACGGTGCAGAAGTCGGTGAAGCGCCTTCAGGAACTGGATGATATGGCCACGGACGGCCGGTACGAACTGCTGACCAAGAAGGAAGTCATTCGGCTGGAGCGCGAGCGCAAGCACCTCCAAGCCAATTTGGCCGGCATCAAGAATATGAAGCGCCTGCCCGATGCGTTGTTCATCGTCGACTCGAACAACGAGGCGATTGCGGTGAAGGAAGCGCGCAAGCTGGGCATCCCGGTGGTGGCGGTGGTGGATACCAACTGCGACCCGACGGTGGTGGATTACGTGATTCCGGGCAACGACGACGCGCTGCGTGCGATTCGCCTGTTCACTTCGAAGATCGCCGATTCGGCGGCTGAGGGCGTGAACCTGGTGGGCGACAAGGCGTTTGCGGCGGAAGAAGCGCAGGCAGCCGAAGGTGAAGCTGAAGTGGCGGCCGACGCGGCTCCGGCAGAGGATGTCGATTTTGATGCGGCGCTCGGCGCAGGAGTTCGCAAGGCTCCGGCAGCGGAAGCGGCGATCGATGAAGAGGAAGTGGCCGAACGCGCCCTCTAAGTTCTTAAGCAGACCCGAGACAAGCGTGGCCGCGCAGTCTGGTTGCCACGCTTTTCTTTTGAGCAGCACCTGCGGTGCGGCCAACCCGGCTTAGCGTATCGGCTTTCTGGAATGTGATAACCGAATCGACTGCCGGTAGTTTCAACAGAATTAGAAATTGGGGAAACGAGAAGGAAGCGAGATGACTGTGGCAGAGAAGATTGATGCAAAGTTGGTGAAGGATCTTCGCGAGAAGTCGGGCGCACCCATGGGTGATTGCCTGAAGGCCTTGCAGGAGACCAAGGGAAACATCGAAGAGGCGTTCGTGGTGCTGCGCAAGCGCGGCATGGCCTCTGCGCAGAAGAAGGCCGCGCGTACGACCAATGAGGGCGCGGTGGGCACGTACATTCATGCCGGCGGAAAGATCGGCGTGATGGTGGAAGTGAACTGCGAGAGCGACTTTGTGGCGCGTACCGATGACTTTCAGGAATTGCTGAAGGACATCGCGATGCACGTCGCCGCTAGCGATCCGCGCTACATCAAGCCTGAGGACGTGAGCGCCGAGGATCTGGAACGCGAGAAGGATATCTATCGCGCCCAGGCAGCCGCAAGCGGCAAGCCTGCGAATATCGTCGAGAAGATGCTCGAGGGCAAGATGGCAAAGTTCTACGAAGAGGTTTGCTTGCTTGAGCAGCCGTTTATCAAAGACCAGGCTGTCAGCATCAAGGAACTGATCGCGCAGAAAGTTGGCAAACTCGGCGAGAACATCACCGTGCGGCGCTTTGCGCGCTTCAAGGTGGGCGCACCCGACTGGACCGTATCGCAGACCAAGGCTACGGAATCAGCTGCTGAGTAAATCGGCGATCCGAAGAAAATCATCCCTTCGAGGGAATGCAGTTGGCGAAGGCCTGGAGCGTAAGCTCCGGGCCTTTGTTGTTTATGCATGCGGTCATTGGGCATTTTCCCGGAAAGCAACTGCAGACTTGGCGGGCACTCCGGGGATAGCGCCGAAGCGGCGTTCGCGGTGGCTGAAGTCGCCGAGTGCGGCGGCGAGATCGGACTCATCGAAGTCTGGCCACATGCGGTGGGTGAAGACCAATTCAGCATACGCCGATTCCCAGAGAAGGAAATCGGAGAGGCGCTGCTCGCCGCCGGTGCGGATGAGCAGGTCGACATTACCGCTGTCAGAGACCAGGCTTGCGTGATGACCGAGTGCATGTGGTCGGGGGAGAGTGGTTGTTCGCGCGGGGACTGGGCAGCCGCGATGGCTGTCGCGAAGGCGATGGACATCTGCCCGGAGTAGTCGATGGCAATACGAAGGTGAAGGCTGCGGCCATCCGCAGTTGCGGATTCGGTGCGTTCGATCTCGCGCAGCAGCGGCCTGGGGATGCGATCGCGGCGTCCGATTACCTCGAGACGAGCGCCTTGCTGGCGGAGGCGGTCGCATTCGAGGCGAAGAAATGCGCGGATGATCCAGAAGATGCTTTTCACCTCTTGCGCAGGGCGCGCCCAGTTGTCCGATGAAAATGCGTAGAGGGTAAGAACGCGAATGCCGAGTGGTGGAGCGTTTCGACAACGCGGCGTACTGCGGAGACACCGGCACGATGTCCGGCGACGCGCGGCAGTCCACGCTGGGTGGCCCAGCGGCCGTTGCCGTCCATGATGATCGCCACATGAATGCCCGAGTGCGATTTGCTTTGCATTGTTAAGTCTCCTGACGGTCGAAAGGGCACGAGCAACAATCCTGACTATTGAATCGGAGTTGCAGTATCCGGCAGAGAACCGTACCAATCGATCGAGCGTGTGAAGTACATGGCACCGGCAACGGCGAGGAAGCTGGTAACGGCACCCACGAGCAAGGCGTTATCTTCGAGCCGCAGCAGTAAGTAAATGAGTGTATAGAGCAGAGTGAAGACAATAAACGCGCGAATAGTCTGCGCACGGCTTGCGAAGATCCAGCCAGCGTTGGTGGACAGCAGAGTGACGGTGGCAGCCCCGGCGATGAGGAAGCCAAAATCGAAGCCGATGCGCTCGGCCAGAGAAAGCAGCAGCAGGTAGAAGATGATTTGTGCGATGCCTACGAGAACGTATTGCGCGGGATGGACGCGTTTGCCTGTGGTGACCTCGAATACGAAGTACGAGAGGAAGAGCAGGCCGAGGAAGAGAAGGACGTACTTGAGCGAGCGGGTCACGGATTGGTAGGGATCAGCGAGTTCAACGAAGGAAACGCCGAGAGCAGTTGCATCGAGACTGGAGATGGTGTCGCCGATGCCTTCGGCGCGCACGCCGCGAGCGATGAATGGAACGCTCCAGTCGGCAGTGAATCCGTTGGGAGAGATGTTGTGACTTACCGGCAGGAAGCCTCCATCGAAGCTGGGATCGGGCCAGTCACCTTGCATGGTGAGCCGAGTTGTTTTGCCGTATGCGAGCAGCGCAATTCGCTGAGCGCCGGAAAAGCGCATCGTGGCGGTGACAGTGAAATGGCTGGCCGGCTGAACGTTGCCGGGTCTTGCGCCGAAGAGCTTCAGTTTGAGTTGCTGCGTAGCATCCGAACCGACGGAGAAATTCTCGGCTGTTTGAGCGGGAGAAAGAGGGATCGTTTTGCCGCCGATGGTTATCGACCCGTCAGAGAGTGCTCCGCGCGCGTCTGTAACTCCGATTACGAACTCAGCGTGGGGCCAGTCGAGCACGGCGCCTTGCGGGGCGGCGACAGGCACGCCATTCAAATCAAATGCGGCTTCAAAGTTCAGATCGGCCTGGAAGACAGGAACCTTGAAGAGTGAGCGGCGTTTTTCTTCCGTTCTGGTTTTCACGGTTGCCGAACCCTGGGCGGGAAAAACAAGATAGGTGCCGTGCTTGGGATTGAAGGTTGATGACTGAGGAGGGATGTCGTAAGGAATGGCCAGAGTGGGTCCAAGGAAAGTCTGCTGGCCTCCAACGTGGTTGCTGATTTCCTTGACCACGTCGGACGCGCTACGGGTGCGATCGTCCACGAGACCGTTGACGAAGAGGGCGGGAATGGTCATGACAAGCGCGAGTACGCAGACGATGAGAAGCTTTACCCCCATGGAGCGGGATGAGAACTTCGATTGCAAGCTGGACCTAGGCATCGGTGTGTCGTTCAAGTGAGTTTCCTTCCTCCGACATTGTTAGCTTTGCACTGCAAAGTGAGCGTGCAAAAAATTTTAGGTTCGCGAAGGCGCGAGGGATTGCAGCAAGGCGGAGACTGTTGCGTCAGGCTTGGCGGCACCGGCTGCGTCGCGTACTACTTGTTCCAGTGTGGCGAGGTATTCGAGGTAGCGCTTGCGGCCCGAAGCAGTGATGCGGCAGGTGGTTTGCGGACGGTTGCGGTCGTGGCCGCGAATGATCTCGACCATCTTGGCATCCTCAAGAACGCTGAGGTGCCGGCTGAGGTTGCCGTCAGTGAGTGCGCAGAGTTGCTTGAGATCGTTGAATGGCAAGCCCTTGGGGTTCGTGATGAGCGAGGTTAGAACGCTGAGACGCGCGCGTTCGTGGATGACGCGATCGAGGCCTTCGTAAGCAAAGCGCCCTTCTGCACTGGAGGATTTAGATTTCATCACGGTCCTCCTTCGATCCCCAGAGGAGAACCGCAGCAACGAGTAACTGGCCACCGCCGTACGCGATACCCATGGTCCATGGAGTGAGTGCGCGCGTGTCGCCAAGGCCAATGCAGGTGAGGCCAGTGAGCAGATACCAGCAACCGGCGGCGGTCATGGGTTTGGGGAGGAATCTGCACGATGCGAAGACCCCCAGGCTGAAGGTGATTTGCCATAGCCCCGGTAGCATCCAAACTGACCCGGGGACAAACCGGACGAGAACTACGGAGATAAGTGCACCTGCGCCGACTGAAGGTAGAAACTGCTCGACGGCCATGAGAATCATTTCGTCGGCCATGGCGGAGTGAATGCGTCGCGTGCGGGTGAGTGTCTGCATGCCGATGAGGACAGCGGAGAGAATAGCAGTCGAGATCCAGATGCGCAGGTAATTGCCGATATGGTTTGCTGGATTGGGCAGCAGGATGGCCTGCGTCACTGCAGCCAGAATTGCAAACACACCGGTGGCGGCGAGCGTAGCAGCGCCGTAGCCACGGAATTCGGTGGTGCGTGCAACCTGGCGGCGAATGCTGGTGATATCGCCAAGTGCTTTGTCGAGCGGGTGGATCGGGAAGCTCATCGGGAACTCACTTTACAATGCAAAGTAGACCAAGCGAATGCGGCTGTCAAGTTACGAGCTTGAGTCAGGAGCCGTTGGAGTTACTGCGTTCGATCCTAAATCTCCACAAAAGTGCAGGTTACGGTGATCAACGGCGGCATGAACGCGCGGATGAGAGCTGAGTGCGATATGATTTGGCCCGTGAAAAGAACAGCTGTTCTACTTGCACTTGCATTTGTCTTCGCCGCGATCTCAATTGACCAGACCATAGCGCAGCAACAGGACACGAGCGCTGCCAAAACCGAACAGGCCGGACATCGTTCCGCCGCATTGGTGAATGGATACGAGCCGATGTGGTGGAAGGAAGCCGTCGTATACCAGGTCTATCCTCGGAGTTTCCAAGACTCGAACGGAGACGGCATTGGTGATCTAAACGGGATCACCCAGCACCTCGACTACCTGAAAAAGCTGGGCGTGAATGTGATCTGGCTATCGCCACATTACGATTCGCCAAATGCGGACAATGGGTACGACATCCGCGATTATCGCAAGGTGATGAAGGAGTTCGGCACTATGGCCGACTTCGATCGTATGCTGGCAGGGATCAAGGCACGGCACATGCGGCTGATCGTTGATCTGGTGGTAAATCACAGCTCCGACGAGCATCGTTGGTTCGTGGAGTCGCGGTCGTCGAAGGAAAATCCTTATCGCGATTACTACTTCTGGCGCGATGGCAAGCCTAATCCAGCGGATCCGGCTCATCCTCTGCCGCCGAATAACTATCCGAGCTTCTTCTCGGGGTCGGCATGGCAGTGGGACGAGACAACGAAGCAGTTTTATCTCCACTATTTCGCAGTGAAGCAGCCGGATCTGAATTGGGACAACCCTAAAGTGCGCGAGGACGTGTTCGCGCTGATGAAGTTCTGGCTGGACAAAGGTGTGGATGGTTTCAGGATGGATGTGATTCCACTGATTTCGAAGCAGCCGGGACTGCCGGACCTGACGCCTGAGCAGTTGAAAGATCCGCCGCGCCTGTGGGCCAATGGGCCGCATCGCGACGAGTATCTGCAGCAGATGAATCGCGAGGTGCTCGTCGAAGTATGACGTGATGACGGTTGGCGAGGCGATCGGAATCACGCTGGAAGAGGAGCCGAAGATCGTCAACAGCGAGCGGCACGAGTTGAATATGGTGTTCAATTTCGACGCGGTAAGGGTGAATCGCGGCGAGTTCTACTCGGAAAAGAAATGGACCCTGCCGCAGTTGAAGGCGATCTACGACCACCATTCGACGGCGCTGAGTAAGACCGATTGGGACACCGTGTTTCTTTCGAATCATGACAATCCACGGCTGGTTTCGAATTTCGGCGATACGTCGACAGCGGAGTTCCGCGTGCGGTCCGCCAAATTGATTGAAACGATGTTGTTGACGCTGCGAGGAACGCCGTTTATCTACCAGGGCGATGAGCTGGGAATGACGAATTTTCCATTTAAACGGCTCGATCAATTCAACGATATCGAAGTGAAGAATGCGTATGAGGAAAAGGTTCTCGGGGGAAAGATGACGGAGGTGGAGTTTATCTCCGAATGCCAGCGTTTTGGTCGCGATAACTCACGCACCCCGATGCAATGGAGCGACGCGCCCAATGGTGGCTTCACGATGGCTGGCGGCAAAGCCATGGCTGGCAGTGAACCCGAACTATCCGGAGATCAACGCGGCGAAAGAGGAGTCTGATCCGAACTCGATCTTGCACTATACGCAAGCAGGCGATTGCGCTTCATCACGGGCACCTGGCTTTTGTGTATGGGGACTACAAGGATCTCGATCCGGACAATCCTCAGGTGTATGCCTTTACACGCACGTTAAGTGTGCCAGGCAAGCCGGATCAGCGGTTTCTGGTGGTGCTGAACTTTGGTGAAAAGCCGGTGGACTACACGCTGCCGGAGGGAGTGACGGCAGGAAAGCGGGTGCTGGCCAATGTCCCAGGCACGCCTGAGACGGGGGGCGCGACGCTCAAGCTGGGCGCCGTGGGACGCGCGGGTTTACACCTACTGACGGTTTGGAACTGATCTATGGGCCCGGTTCCTCTCTGTTTCGAGAATTGAAATATCAGCGGGCCGGTCCTAGGGTGATCCCAGGGTTCCGTGGCGTATGCGATACTCGAAAAAGCATGTATAAGCGGATTATTCTCAAGCTTTCAGGCGAGGCACTGGCGGGTCCGAACCGGTTCGGACTGGATGCCGGCAAAGTGGCCGATATCACTGAGGAGATTGCCGAGATCCATGGGTTGGGAGTGGAGATCGGAATCGTGGTCGGTGGAGGCAACTTCTTTCGCGGGGTAGCCCAGCAGGCTAAGGAAATGGACCGGGTTGCCGCAGACAACATGGGCATGCTGTCCACCGTGATGAATGCGATCGCGCTGCAGGACTCCCTGGAGCAGCGCGGGGTGCAATGCCGGGTGATGACCGCGGTGTTTATGAACCAGGTGGCGGAGCCGTATATTCGGCGCCGAGCAGTGCGGCATCTGGAAAAGGGCCGTGTGGTGATCTTCGCGGCGGGCATCGGGAATCCGTTCTTTTCGACTGACACGGCGGCGAGCCTGCGGGCGATGGAGATCAAGGCCGATGTGCTGCTGAAGGGCACCAAGGTTGAGGGCGTCTATAGCGCTGACCCAGTCCTGGTGAAGGACGCGGTGAAGTACGACGAGATTACGTACATGGAAATCCTGAGGCAGGGGCTGAAGGTGATGGACCTGACCGCAGTGAGCCTTTGCAAGGACAACAACCTGCCGATGATCATCTTCAACATGAACCAGCCCGGCAATATCCGGCGGGTAGTGATGGGCGAGAAGGTTGGTTCGCTGGTGACGGCCTAAGTGGCAGTTCACATAGCTTAGTCGGTGAAGGCGATCTGGGTCTGTTGCGTCAGCTGGCGGCACTTTGACGTCTAAACAGCAAGTGGAAATGAAGAAGCCAGCGCGGCTCGACGCACTGACGGGGCTGCGCTGCTTCGCGGCTATCAACATCGTCCTCTTTCACTTTTCCAATCCAGACTGGTTTGGCCCGCTGGCGCCGGTGGTGAATGCCGGCTATGCCTCGGTGAGCTTCTTCATCCTGCTCTCGGGCTTTGTGCTGGGCTATAACTACAACGCCAAGGCGCGCGCAGGCGAGCTGAGCAACGTGCGGTTCTATGAGGCGCGATTTACGCGGCTTTATCCGATTTATCTGCTGAGCCTGATCCTGGCATTCAAGATGATTCCGCTGGAGTGGGGGGACCACACTCATGGAATGTTCTGGACGGGAATGGTGCTGTCTCCACTGCTGCTGCAGGGGTGGATTCCGGAGATTGCGACGTTTCTGAATACTCCGGCGTGGACGATGTCGGCTGAGTCGTTCTATTACGTGCTCTTTCCGTGGATGGCGCGGTGGAAGAAGCCGGAGCAAGTGGGACCGCACCTGGCGAAGATGGGGCTGGTGTGGGTGCTCGGACTGGTTCCGGGAACGCTATATATCATCTTCAATCCTGATGGACTGGCGCACGTGGATCGCTTCAGCTATGGGAAGTGGCTTGCAGGCGCTGAAATATACGCCGATTCCGCACCTTGCCAGCTTTGTGTTCGGCGTGCTGCTGGCGGAATTGGATGAGATTATTCCGCGCATGGGGAAGCGGCGGCTGGTGTTGGGAATCTTCGGATTTGCGGCTACGTTTGCGGTTCTCACGCAGGCGCACAGGCTGCCTTATACGCTGCTGCACGACGGTTTTTTTATGCCACTGTTCGGTTGCATCATTCTCGGTCTGGCGGGGGTGAATCCGCTATCGAAACTGCTGGGCATGCGGCCGCTGGTGTTTGTGGGTGAGGCGAGCTATTGCCTGTATCTTCTGCACTTCAATCTCTGGAACATGATTCACGATTCGCATGTGCTGGACCGGCTGGGACTGGCGCGGTTCGATCCATGGATCAGCTACGTGCTGCTGATCGCGATGGCGATCCTGGCGCTGCACTTTGTGGAAAAGCCAGCGCAGCGGATTCTGCGGGGGTGGATGCATGTGTGGAGATAAGCGCGGGTAACTGCTGCTGGTTTGCTACGCAGTCGCTAGTCTGACAGGCGCTGGCTAATTAGCTTCGATCTGGTTCTTCGGTGGCGTTGTCAGCGATAAAGCGGAAGCCCAGCCGGTTGGCTGGGCTTCGATTAGGAATTACCACGAAAGTCTTGGGTTAGGGAGATACGGTTTGTGTGGAGTGGTTGCCGTGCGGCACAAGGACGACCGAAGTCGGGTGAATACCCACGGGATACGGTGTGGCTTGCGTCTGTTTCAATGTCCCGGCAGTCGGATCGAGCCTGAATCCGGAGATTGAGTTGCCGAGGAAGTTGGCTGTATAGACATAGCGGCCGAGCGCGGGATCGACGGCGACGGATACTGGCTGCGTGTCGGTAGCGTTGGTCTGGCTGCCGGTAGTGTTTACGGCAGCGGACGGTGTGCCGGTGGGCAGGTCAATTACGAATGCGCTCACGCTGGAGTCGAGCGAATTGGAAGCGTAGATGAACTTTCCGCGCGGATCGATGGCGATCGAGGTGGGCTGGCCGCCGCCCTTGAAGGGGCCGTTGAGCAGGAAGCTGAGGGCATAGCCGTTGTAGATGCCATAGCCGATGATCTGATTCGAGGCGAAGTCGGTAACGTAAACGAAGCGATTGGTAGGATCGGCCGCGAGAGCGCTGGGTTTGACGCCTGCGCCGTACGGGCTCCCGGGGGTCGGGGTCAGCGCACCACCGGAGCCGGTAGTGAATCCGTACAGCCATCCGGGATTTGCGGTGCTGGTGGTGATGCCTCCAGGATTGTAGGAGGACAGGTCATACGCGGTCACGTAAACAGCAGCGCCGTTCTTGATGACGGTAATGCTGGTGGGCACGACAGAATCGGTGGCGAACCCTGGAATGGTGAGGCTGATGGTGTTGACGACCGAGCCGAGAGCGCCCGAAGAGAGCGAGTACGCTGAAAGCGTTGCCGAGGTAGTTCCGGAAACCACATAAAGGGTGTTGCCATCGGAACTTACGGCCATCGCGACGGGCGCCGTGGTGAGAGTGACGCTATCCTTCTTGGTCAGAACGCCATTATCGGCAACAGCGAAATGGACGATGTTCAAGTCAGCCTGGTTGGCGACATAGAGGTTCTGCGCGCCAGGCGAGACCGCGAGGGCCACGGGCGTGGTTCCACCAGAGCAGACCGCTGCTGCGCCGGAACGAACCGCGCCGGACTGCGAATCGATGGCGTAGGTTTCGATCTCACCGGCGGGACAGGCGGTGCCATTTTCGCCAATCTTGCTTGCAGATGTGGACACGAAGAGATAGTCGATGGTCACAAGCGAGCAACCGGAAAAGAGCGTGGCCACAACGAGGCCGATGGCAGAGACGAGCATGAGCTGTCTCAATTTGCTGAACTTCATGCGCTTCCTTCGTCACGGGCCGTAATGTTTGGCCCAGAGAGTGCTGGTTGAGGTTCCTTTCAGCCATTTTAAAAGGTCGAAAGGGATGCTGCTGTCATGCGCGGCTCCAAAGCCGGATTGCTATTTCTGCCAACCACTTCGGCCGCCAGGCCAGGGGTTGGAGGAGCTACTTCTTGGTACTGCCATGCGGAATCGCTGCGACCGCCGTTGGATTCGCATTGGATG
This sequence comes from uncultured Acidobacteriaceae bacterium, assembly GCA_963738035.1. GTDB lineage: Bacteria > Acidobacteriota > Terriglobia > Terriglobales > Acidobacteriaceae > Telmatobacter. Next base: position 319,963 of record CAVTVB010000008.1, on the reverse strand, counting down.
CCGAGGGTGAAAATTGCGAATTCAGGAGCGAACCATCGGTGAGATTCAACTGAAATCCTGAAACATTGTTGCCAAGGAAATTTGCGGTGAATACGTATTGATTCAGAGAAGGATCGATGCCGATGGCTACAGGCTGCGTTCCCGTCGTGTACGTACCGAGCCGGTTCAGGCTGCCCGAACTGATGGAGTAGACGCCCACATTGGAGTCTTGCCCGTTCGCGATGATGGCGTATTTGGAAGTTGCGTCAAGCACGATCGCGGTCGGCTGGCCACCGGTGCGGAATGGGCTGTCGCTCAAAGCCGCCAACGTCCCGCCATTGATTTTGAAACCGTAAACCACGCTTTGCACGGAATCTGTGATGTAGAGATAGGCGCCGCTTGCATCGCTGGCGATGGCGCTGGGATGTGTGCCCACTTGCTGCGGGAAGCCGGAGACCGCGGTGAGCGTTCCGTCTGCATTGGAAGTAAATCCGAAGACGTATCCGACGTTAGTTGCGGAATCGTAGCCGGTCACGTAGACAAAAGCGCCAGAAGCAGCGGTCGTAACCGCCGTGGGAACGAAGACGTCAGAGGCGCTTGTGCCTGACAGCAAGAGGGGCCAATAGCTGGCGCTAATGCTGGTGTTCACGACTGGGGTTCCCAGCGTGTTGGCAGGCTGAGAGGGCTTGAGGGCGCCAGCCTGTTCGGCGGTCAGAATGGGAAACACGGCAACGGATCCCGAACACGGCGATGCTGGGCTGCACGTTGGCAGGGGCTGATAAGTGTCGACCACGTAGAGGTACTTGCTGGAGACCGTTACGGCCACTGGGAAGATGCCGGGCGTATTCACGGTGTTCTGTCCATACAGCTTGCCATCACTGCCGATGATGAACTGAACGATGGTGTTGTCGTCTCGATTGACGACGTAGAGATCTGCATGGTCGGGCGAAACCGCTTCGGCCACCGGGTTACGCCCGCCGGAAGGAAACGGCGAGGTGGGGATCTGGCGCATGCGACCCGATTCCGAGTTAATTTCGAAGACGTCAATCTCTCCGTAGTTATTAGGGCCGGCCGCCAGGGCGGAGCTCACATAGACGAAGTCCACGGTGAGCGTGGCGCATGCGGAAAGTAAAGAGGCTGCCAGCAGGCTCGCCGCGGATATCGCCAGCAGCTGAATCGGGTTGTTGAACTTCATGCGCATCTTTCGTATTGGAGCCAACGTCGTGACCATGAAAAATCGAATCATTGTGTCGAATCGCCTGACGCCGAAACTGGAAGAACAACTGTCAGGAGATTGGCACCGTCCTGCCTCATGCGGAGCCTTTGCGTTCGTTGCGAGGACGGCCCTGGAAGGCGAGTCCCCGCTCGAATGCAACAAACGCCACGATGTCAGCTTGTGCGCCCGGTGGCGACGCACCATGCCGCAGGGCCGGGTAAGGCATAACTGTCTTTTGCCTTCGTAGACTGACTCAACGGGGTCAAGTTTCCATCGTTTTGGTCAATCGTGAGGCCTGTGACCGTAGAACTGTTGTAATTGGCGGTGTACACGAACTGGTTTGATGGGTCCTCGAGAATGCACATCGGACCTGCACCGGTGCCACCAATCGCACCCGTCTGACCGGAAATGGGCGACAGTTGGAACGGGGTGGTGATGATAAATGCAGCGATACCACTCTGAGCGGTGGTTGTGTTTGTGTTATCGCCGTGGTTCAGGACATAGAGCCATTTGCCGTTGTTTGAGGTGATCGCATAGTTGGGAAAAGAGTAGGCTGCGTTGTCGGGCGTATACCCATTGGGCTCTGCCTGAAGCGCCCCTCCTGACTCCAGGGAGTAGGCGAAGATCTGACCATTTGAAGACGGCGAGTTGGTGTTGGGGCCGTTATCGAGCACATAGTTGACGCCACCAGCCACAACGATGGCCGTTGCCTGCTTCATGCCCAACGGCTGCGGGCTGTTCTGGTTGATGGTCAGCTGTCCGCCGTTGTAGGCATAGGGGAAGACCGAGTCACCGGTTGCCGGTGTTCCGCTGAGCGTAAGGAAGTAGTTCGATGAGAGCGTGAAGTCGATCGGGTCAACCGGAACTGGGAAATAGGGGAGCGGGGAACCGCTGGCCGAGGTAACCTGCGAGTTGAGAACGTAGCTCAGGCGCCCGGTGGTAGAGTCGATCGCAAAAGCAGTGATGTCGCCGCAGGTGGTAACCGCTGGCCCGAAGACAAGCGAGCAACCAGCGCCGTTTGGGGCATCGTGATCAAGTACGAAAAGGTGCGCGCCCTGGGAGTCGGCGATCATGCGGAAGGGGTTATTACCCTGTGTAAAGTAAGTTCCCTGGGGAGACAGAATGCCATTGCCGCCGACCGAGAATTGAGTGATGTTGGCATTGCTGCAGGGTTCCGCGGCTGTGCAGGGAGAGCCGTCAGTGTGGTTGCCCTGGTTGAGCACATAAAGGAATCTTCCGCCGGTCAGCATTACGGCCCTGCCAGGATTGGCTCCGCCGGAGCTGATGGGAAGCCCATTGATATTCGTGAGCTTGCCGGTGTTGTGATCGATTTTAAATCCGCTGATTATGCCCGCGGCCGTGGTGGAGGCAGTCTGGGTCCCTGTCACATAGAGAAAGCCAACTGAATAACTTTGTACGCAAGACGAGATGCCGAAGACCACACCACCCGAGATGGCGGTCATCAGAAGAGCCTTGCCGAATTTCCTGAACTTCATGCGATTCCTTCATCCTGGTCAGGCGAGAGCCGCCAAGTGTGTGCTGATTCCGCAGCAGAGCTGGGTTGGGATGGGTCCCTGATGCATTGTAAAAGGCGAGGGCTTGTTATGCCTAGTTTCGGCGCAAGATAGGCCGGAATAAGGCTTTCGAGCCTGGTAGATTGCGGGGTAACGCGGCGTGAGAAAGCATGTTGCCCTCGTGCCAATCAGGTGCGGATACCGGATGCGGATTGGACGCATAAATATGCGCAACGTCACCGTGCTCAAGGGGAAGCGGGCGAGAGTGCAGGAGGAAGGTGTCCTGAATCGTCAGAGCCGCGGCGAAATGGCCGCGGCTCTGACGGGTTGAGGTGGACTACCAGACGCGGCAGGAGTTTTCGGGATACATCGGTTGGCCTATGTGACAACCGAATGCCTTGCCGAATTGGTCGAAGTTCTGCACTGTACCGTTGACCCGCCAACGGCCTGGAGAGTGCGGGTCGACCATGGCCCCTTGCCGAGATGCCTGTTCGGTTTCGTTCTGGCACCAGACCTGGGCAAATCCGAGGAAGTAGCGCTGCTCCTCGGTGTAGCCGTCGATCTTGTCGCTAATGGATTTGCCGTCCTTGGCAAGGACGTCGAGTAACGCCATGTAAGCGATGCGCAGTCCGCCATTGTCGGCCGTATTTTCGCCGAGGGTCAGCTTGCCATTGAGCTTGGCCTGGGGCATGTCGCCATGGGCTGGAGCCGCCTCAAAGTTGCCGTACTCCGTCACTTCGCAGTCGGTGCGCTCGACGAACTTCTTGCGGTCCTCGGCGGTCTGCCACTCGCGCAGGTTGCCGTGGCCATCGTACTTCGAGCCTTCGTCGTCAAATCCGTGCGTCATCTCGTGCCCGATGACCACGCCGATTCCGCCGAAATTGACTGCCGGATCGATGTCGGGATCGAAGAATGGGGGCTGAAGGATGCCAGCGGGAAAGTTGATGTCGTTCATCGACGGATTGTAGTAGGCATTCACCGTTGGCGGTGTCATGCCCCACTCTTTCTCGTCGACTGGCTTGCCCAGCTTGTTCAGGTTGTAGTTTCGCTGAAAAACGGCGTCGCGATGTGCATTGCCGATGGCGTCATCGCGCTTGACAACCAATGCGCTATAGTCGCGCCACTTTTCGGGATAGCCGATCTTGTTGCGATAGAGGGCCAGCTTTGCTTCAGCGGCTTTCTTGGTGTCGTCGCTCATCCAGGGCAAGGTTTCGATGTCGGCCGCAAGGGCCTTTTCAAGTGCAGCGACGAGCTGGTCCATGCTGGCCTTGGCTTTGGGCGGGAAATGCTCCTTTACCCAGTCCTGGCCGACGGCTTCTCCCATGGCGCGATCGGTTTCGGAGGTGCATTGCTTCCAGCGGGGGGTGGGTTCCTTCTGGCCTGCGAGCGTCTTTCCAAAGAAGTTGAAGTTCTCGTCGTAGTAGGCCTTGGGCAGACTAGAGGCGGAGGCGTGAATTGTGTGCCAACGCAGGTATGCCTTCCAGTTTTCGACTGGTTCAGAGGCCACCAGGCCGTTCAGCGCTTTGAAGAAGTCGGGAGTGGCGACGTTGAGGGAATCGAAGGGGCGAACCTGGACGTTTTTGAAGTACACCGCGAAATCAAAGTCGGGCGCGAGCTTCTTGAAGTCGGCGACCGTATAGATGTGGTAGCGATTCTCCGGGTCGCGCAGAGCGGTGCGGCTGGTGGAAGCTTTCGCGAGGTCGGTTTCGATCTTGATAACCGCGTCAGCCTCTTTCGCTGCATCCTCGGGCGAGTCGCCGGCGAGGGTGAACATTTTGATCACATGTTCGCGATATTGCTGGCGTATGGTCTGGAAACGCTTCGCATCGGAGATGTAGTAGTCGCGATCGGGCAGTGAGAGGCCACCTTGGCTGACGCTTGCGATTTGTTTTGAGGCGTCCTTCTCATCGATCTGAACGCCAAATCGGAAGAGCGGGGCGGGATCGCCTTGCTCGGCAAGGCCACCGATCAGCGTGGCGAGAGTCTTTGTGTCGTTGAGCCCGGCAATGCGGTCAAGAGCGGGCTTGATTGGCTCGAGTCCCTTTTGCTCGATCAGGGTGGTGTTCATGCAGGCGGCATAGTAGTCGCCGTACTTTTTCTGGAGCGGCGTCTTGGGATCCTTCGAAGCGGCGTCGAGTTCCTGCCAGAGCAGGTAGCGATTGCGCTCCCCGAGCAGCGAGAAGGAGCGTGCCCAGCGGACCTGGTCGGCTGGAATGGGATTGGCCTTGACCCAGTTGCCGCATGCGTATTGATAAAAGTCCTGGCAGGGATCGGCGGTTTTGTCGATGGCCGAGAGATCGAAGCTTTTGGTTGCGGGCGGCGGAGTGGGCTTGGATTCGTCACTGGGGGATGTGGCGGGAGATTGCGCAACTGCCATTCCGGCAGCGATCAGGGCAACCGGAATGAGTTGAATGAGCTTCATGGTTTCTCCTCTGGATTGTGGAGTTGACAGGCCGCGCTCGTTCGGCAAAGGAAGTTGAAGAGTAGGCCTGAGAAAGAGCAGCAGGATCGAACGCCGCTGCGTCGATCAGAAGATTATCAGACCAGGGCTGCGGGCGGTTCTATGAGCCTTGAACGAAGGTGCTGGACCCCTCGGCGAGTGGATTTGCTACACTCCGCTCACAGTTTCCAAACGGCTCATAGTTTCCCGAAACGGAGAAAACGGAATGATTCTGAAACGGAAGGTTGCGGTATCTTTGTGCCTCGCGCTGGTTGGCGCAGCACTTTTTACGGTGGTAGCGGCGGGTCAAACGGAGAAAAAGCCGACGGCAAAGCGGACGCTGGTGCGCGCCGGGCACGTGCTCGATGTGAAGACGGGCAAGATTGCAGATGCGCAGACGATCGTGGTGGTGGGAGACACCATTGAATCGATCGTGCCAACGGCCTCAGTGAGCGCGGGGGCGGGCGATGCCGTAGTGGATCTGGGCGGCATGACGGTGATGCCGGGGCTGATTGATGTGCATACGCACGTGACGATGAATACCGACTTTGATCCGTATCGCGAACTGACATCCACGGATGCGAAAGAGGCGATCAACGGCGTGGTGAATGCGCGCACGACGTTGATGGCAGGATTTACTTCCATTCGGAACGTGGGCGCGGGCGATTTCACCGATGTGGACCTGCGGGACGCGATTAATGCGGGGCAGGTGGCGGGACCGCACATGCTGGTGAGCGGTCCGGCGATGGGAATTACGGGGGGACACTGCGACGACAATCTTTTGCCCGTGCAGTATCACCAGGTGGGCGACGGTGTGGCTGATGGAATCGCAGCAGTTCAGCAAAAGGTGCGGCAGAACATTAAATATGGAGCGGACCTGATCAAGATTTGCGCGACTGGCGGGGTGCTGTCGAGGGGCGACGATCCTCAGGCTTCGCAGTACACGCTGGAAGAGATGCAGGCAATTGTGGCGGACGCGCACCGGCTTGGACGCAAGGTGGCGGCTCACGCGCATGGGGCACAAGGAATCTTGTGGGCCAGCGAGGCCGGCGTGGATTCAATCGAGCATGGAAGCTACATCAATGACGCAGCGATTGCGGAGATGAAGAAGCGTGGAACCTACCTGGTGCCGACGCTATATCTCGAAGACTGGATCGTGGAGAAGGGGAATCTGCCGGCCTTATATCACCAGAAGATGGTGGACGTGAGCGCGGTGGCGAAACAGAATATCAAGCACGCGATGCAGGCCGGCGTGAAGATCGCGCTGGGAACGGATGCGGCGGTTTATCCGCATGGGCTGAATGCGCACGAGCTTGACGTGTATGTAAACCAGATGGGGATGACCCCGCTGGCGGCGCTGCAGTCGGCGACAGTGAACGCGGCGGACCTGATGGGCTGGACCGCGAAGACTGGAACGCTGGAGCCGGGCAAGTGGGCAGACATTATTGGGGTGGAAAAGAATCCGATGGAAGATGTGCGCGTGCTGCAGGATGTGAAGTTCGTGATGAAGGGGGGCGTGGTTTATAAGGACGAGGGAGGCGCAGCGAAATAAAAGAAGAAACGCGATGGTGGAGAATTCGCGGCATGGGTCGAGAACCCGATTGAGTCAGTTCGGCGGTCCCGCCACATCAAAAACGAAATGATGGGATCTGAAGAGGAAAGGCAGTTCTTTACAGGTCGACGTAATGCCTGCCACACTGGACAGTGGACACCCAAACCATCGTTATTCTGGATTTCGGCTCGCAGTATACGCAGCTCATTGCGCGGCGTATACGCGAGCTGAACGTTTTTTCGGTTGTGCTACCTTGTACCGTTCCGCGTGGCCGAAGTTGAGGCGCATAAGCCGATCGGGATTATTTTGTCGGGCGGACCGTCGTCGGTGTATGACGCCGATGCTCCGAATGCCGATCCCAGGCTGCTGGAGATGAATCTGCCGACGCTGGGCATTTGCTACGGGCTGCACTTTATCGTGCATCACCTGGGCGGCAAGGTGCGGACGGCTCCCAAGCGCGAGTATGGACACGCCGAGGTGGCGCTCGAAGACGGCTCAACGCCGCTGTTTGCGGGGTTGCCGGCAGCGATCCAGGTGTGGATGAGCCACGGCGACGAGGCGCTTGAATTGCCTGCGGGGTTCCGGCGAACGGCGGTCACATCGAACGCGCTGGCGGCCATCGCAAATGAGGAGCGCCGGATGTGGGCAGTGCAGTTTCATCCCGAGGTGCACCACACGCCGCTAGGTCCACAACTGATCAGGAATTTTGTTTTCGACATTTGCGGAGCGAAAGGCGACTGGACTCCGGCGCACTTTATTGAGACGACGGTTGCCGGGATTCGCGAGAAAGTCGGAAAGGGGCACGTGATCTGCGGCCTTTCGGGCGGCGTCGATTCGTCGGTAGCAGCGATGCTGGTGCACAAGGCGATTGGCAGCCAGTTGACGTGCATTTTTGTAAACAACGGGGTGCTGCGCAAAAACGAATTTGAAACTGTGCAGAAGAACATGCGCGACAAGCTGGGATTGAACGTTGTCGCGGTGGATGCGAGCGAGCGGTTTCTGAAGCAGCTTGCCGGGGTTACCGATCCCGAGACGAAGCGCAAACGGATTGGCGCGGAGTTCATCGCTGTGTTCGACGATGAGGCGCACCGCATCGCGCAAAAGTCGGGCGGCGTGGATTGGCTGGTGCAAGGGACGCTCTATCCCGACGTGATTGAGTCGAGCAGCGTGAAGGGGCCGAGTCAGACTATCAAGAGCCATCACAACGTGGGTGGGCTGCCGATTGGCATGAAGCTGAAGCTGATCGAGCCGCTGCGGGATTTGTTCAAAGACGAAGTGCGGCGAATTGGGCGCGATATGGGGATGCCGGAAGAGATTCTTGGTCGGCAGCCATTTCCGGGGCCGGGGCTGGCGGTGCGGATTCTGGGCGAAGTCACGGCGGATCGTGTTGCTCTGCTGCAGGAGGCCGATGAGATCGTGGTCAGCGAGATCAAGGCGGCTGGGCTCTACTCGCGCATCTGGCAGAGCTTTGCGGTGCTGCTGCCGGTGATGAGCGTTGGCGTGATGGGCGACCAGCGGACCTATGCTTACACCTGTGCGGTCCGCGCGGTTCATTCAGAAGACGGCATGACTGCCGATTGGACTCCGCTGCCGCACGAGGTGCTGAAACGGATTTCAAGCCGGATCGTGAACGAAGTTCGTGGCATCAATCGCGTGGTTTACGACATCACGTCGAAGCCCCCCGGCACCATCGAGTGGGAGTGAGGACTGGCCGTCCAGGCGTACGCGCCTTCGGCGCCATTCTTGCTCCGATCGACCGCATCAGCTTTTGCCGCGGGGAGTGGTGGCTGTGGGAGTCCTTCAGGAGGCTTGGCCGTCCGGTCCGCTAAATCTGAGATTTCCACTAGAAGCGAGGGTGATGCGGTTCGGTTAGAGTTGCTCGTGAACCGGTGCAGCTTGCGTGAAATTTAGTGGATGCACGTTGAATTGAGGGTGGGGATGACGGAGAAGGATTATCGGCCGCAGGAAGATATCGTTACGTTGATGAAGCAGTTTGAACAAGAAGTCAAAGACGCGCCGGAGTTGCCGGATGCTGCGACGCGCCTGTTGCGGGCACGGCTGGTGTTTGAAGAGGCGCTCGAATTTGTGAGGGCTTGTGGCTGCACGGTCGCGAGGGCGAATCAGGTGATGCGAAAACGGCGGTTATCGACGAGATCAGCGTGGTTGTTGACGCCAGCGGATCACCGGATTTCACGGAATATGTAGACGGGTGCATCGATCAATTGGTGGTGACGTATGGCGCGTTAAACGCCGCCGGTGTAAAGGCGCAGAGTGCATGGGATGAAGTGCAGCGCAGCAATATGAGTAAGGCGTGGCCGCATTGCAGTGCGTGCGATGCGGTGCTGGTCCGTGGCGCCTGTGAGGAACTGGTTCATCCCGATGGAGCCGAGGTCCACGGTGGAGATTGGCACATGGTTCTGAAGGTGCACAAACGCGAAGACGGGAAATTCATCAAGGCGCCGACGTATTCTCCGGCGAATTTGAAGCGCGTGATTGAAGAACAGATCGAAGAGTGCTCGTCTGATTGCCCACCAGGCTTGATGACCGAGGCGCGCAGTGGGGTGGTTTCGATCCCGAGCCGCGTGCGGAAAGACTATGTCGCATTCCAATGTGAAAGACGAGACGCCAGCAATCGCGAGCTGATTGCGTATTAAGTCGTGGCTGGGCGAGAGCGCAGGGCGGCGATTCCTGGCCAAGTGCATCAAGGCGCGTGAGTACCTCTTTGTGGTTCGCTTGCAACTCATCGTGGCGTTTGTCGTGATGGAGGGATCCTTGGCTTCAATGTAGAAAGAGCCGTTCGGTTCGAGATCGCAGCGATGCACTTCGTGGATGTGTTCGAAGCCCTGCCGATGGATGACTTCGATGAGTTCTTCGCGGGTGAGGGCCTCGCGCTGCAATGCTTTGGCATCGACCTGGCCATCCCGGATGAGTACGACGGGACGGCCTTCGAACGCCCGGGTGAGGCGCGGGGAACGGAAGAGCAAGCGGACGACCAGGCAGTTGATGGCAAGCAGGCTGAAGGCGCCGATGATGCCGCCGGTGACGGAGTTGTCTTCGCCGATGATGGCGTTCTGCACGGTATTGGAGAGGGAGAGCAGAACGACAAGGTCGAAGGGATTTAACTGCGCAAGTTCGCGTTTTCCGAAGAGGCGCAGGAGCAAAACGAGCACAAGGTACACGACGACCGGACGCAGGAGCTTCTCGAGGATCGGAAGGTGAAGATGGAACATGTTGTCTGTTATCGGTGTGAGGATCATGGAGCGAGGATAGCTTGCGGCCTGTGGCTTTGCCACTCGCATTCCGATGTTGCATCTTTATGAATACAGGATTACGGCTCGCGCCGAGTGTGTTTGCAAGGGCGCAGCGGCAGAAGGTTTACGATAGAATCCGCATCAGACTCGTCGTGTGCCGGTTTTGATGCACGAACTCTATTCAGAGGAATCAATCAACATCATGGCCTCGACTCGCAGCGAAATATTTGTCGATATGGTTCCTTTTCGTGTTGAGCCGCGCTTTGTTGGCCGGGTGTGGGGATGGAAGGATCTTCATCCCTGGTACGACCGCGTAGCAACGGAAGAGCCGATCGGAGAAGTTTGGCTCACGGGGGATGATTGCCAAGTAGCGACGGGGCCGCACTCGGGCAAAACGCTGGGCGATGTTTTCAGAGAAATGCCACAAGCGATGCTGGGCGAAGGTGCGGCATCGGGTGATTCGCCGCTCTTGATCAAAGTAATTTTTGCGCGTGAGAAGTTGAGCGTTCAGGTGCATCCCGACGATCGGCTGGCGCAGAAGTACGGAGAGCCGCGGGGCAAGACCGAGTGCTGGTATGCGCTGGCGGCCGAAGCGGGCGCGCAAGTGGCGGCTGGGCTGAAAGCGGGCGTCACAATGGACGAGGTGAAGGCCGGCATTGAAAGCGGGACGCTGGAAAAGAGTCTCAGGATGCTTCAAGTACGCGCAGGTGACATGATTTACGTGGATGCGGGTACGGTGCATGCAATCTGGCCGGGATCGGTGTTGCTGGAGACGCAACAGAATTGTGACCTGACGTACAGGATGTACGACTATGGGCGCGGGCGCGAATTGCACATCGAGAAATCGCTGGAGGCTGCGCAACTCAAGACCAAGGCGGGCAAGGTTGCGCCGAGGGTATTAGAGGACCGCACGATCCTGGTCGCCAGTCCTTATTTCACCGTAGAGAGGATCCCGGTGGAGGTGAGCCGATCGAGCACAAGCCTGCCCGGGCAAGATGAATCGGAAGCAGGCCTGGCTTATCTTTTTGCCGCGGAGGGGAGCGGTCGTGTTTCGAGTCCGAGCTTCGCCGGTGTGGATCTGCCGCCGCGTGGAATTGTCGCCATTCCCGCATCGTCGCCGGTATTCGCGATCCAAGATATGGGTGGGCTTGATTTGATTCGCATCACGCCGCGCTGGCCCGGGACACCTGCATGACTGGGCGGGGCTGGCGGGAATCGGTTATCGCATATATAAGAGTCGAGGCGCAGCCCGAAGATAAATTCGGGCATCAGCCAAGACTCTATGCACTTGCCAAAAGAATCGGCCAGGAAATGGTCTACGACGACGATGTCTTGTTTGCTGCAGCGTGGATGCATGACCTTGGCGTGTTTCTCGGGCACCGTCCGCAAGATCCTGAGCAACTTTCTCTTTGGGATCACGTTCCATACACCATCAGTCGCGGCAGGGAGCTTTTGATTGGATGGGGATTTCCGGTCGAGAAGCTCGACGCTGTCGCAGAGGCGATCCGGACGCATCAAGCGAAGGATGAACCGACAACCGTGGAAGGCACGTTGCTGCGAGACGCCGACATTCTCGAACAACTAGGCGCGGTGGGCATTCTTCGGGCGGTTGTGAAGGTGGGGCGTGATACACGTTACCCAAGTTTCAGCGCAATTTTGCCAGTTTTGAATTATGCCGCTGATCATTTGGCCAACCAGACGCGTCTAACACAGTCAAAGACGATAGCTCAATCAAGAGTCGAGATGCTACGCTCATTTCTATCAGCGGTGCACGATGAGGCAGGTGACCTGCTTCACTAGCATTGAGAATTCCGGCCGCATCCGAAAAGGGCATGTGGTCTGCAGCCCTGATCCGAAATCGATTTGCCAAGCCCAAAAGATTGTTGAAGCGCATTCCCGGTTCCAGCTACGGACCGGGAGAGTTGAAGTTCCGAGAAGGAGAAACAACATGCGATGGAAGCTGATGGTAGTGCCAGCTCTGACTTTATTTTTTGTCGTTGCGGCATTATCTGCACGTGCACAGGTGACCTATTCGGCCGAGGAGGGAAAACAGCCATTCACGGTTGGCGCAGGTGTAGCGAATTTTTCGGACGACTGGGGATATCAGAATCCGCGCCAGATCGGGATTACCATGTGGGTTGACTGGCGGCCCCCGTTGCCGTCTGTGCTGCATGGGCTGGGGATTGAATTCGAGGGCCGCACCATACAATGGGCGACGCCTTCGTATATTCCGGGCCATCGGATGGACACTGCGTTGGGTGGTCCCATCTATCAGTTTCGGCGGCATAAGTGGATTCGTCCGTACGTAAAGTATCTGATAGGAATTGGCAGCATCGATTTCCCAAATGACACGGCGTACAGCCATGACACGCGTACCGTATACGAGCCAGCTGGCGGGGCCGATGTGCGTGTTGTGGAATCGCTTTTCCGTGCGAGGTGAATACAACTACCAGTTCTGGCATGAGATCTTTGGGCCCCACGATCTGAATCCCAATGGATTCTCATTTGGAGTGGTGTATGACTTCGGACTGCGATCTTCAAGGTAGGATTTCTACGAACCGAGGGTGATTTCGCAATTGGATCGAGAGGGCGCCGATGTTCGGGCGCCCTTTTCCATGTGTAATTAGAGTGCGCAGATGATCCCAAGGCCACTTCGCCGAGATGTTCCACCCAGTCCGCAGCGCAATTCGTCGGTTCGAACCAGAATGGGATCTTCCAATTTCTGATCAAGTTGCATTAGGCTGAACAGGATTAGTCATTTGTGAATCGACGGGAGCGCGAGGGGCAGAACTGTGGTGTTGCCGCCCTGCGGCGCAGTTGATGCGAATGTATGTCAGCTTGGAAAGAAAATGTCCGAACCGATACCGAACGAACTGAAGTTCAAGAACTCCGCTAGAGACTGGGCGCTGCGCGCGGCCGTTTTCACCGTGTTCCTTTTCTTTGGCTCGAGGAAATTCACAACCGATGCGAATGCGCCCTGGGTGGTGTTGTATGAGCAAATTGGATTTGGACAGTGGCTCCGCTACTTCACCGGAGCGATCGAGCTTACAGGCGCATTTCTGGTTTTGATTTCGTCAACGGTGACGGCGGGACTCACGATGCTGGGTCTGGTGCTGGCTGGGGCGGTTCTGATCGATATCGCTGTGCTGCACCAATTCGTTGATGCCTTCCTGCCATTCGCGATTCTGAGTGCATTGGGTGCGTTCTGGATGCATCGGCGGCGGGTTTGACGAGCGGTTCGGAAAACTCAAGTCCGATCAAGGCAAATCTAGAGCCGGCGGTGTGAAAAGGCTGTCACTTTCATTCGTCAAGACCGGTGCTGTGCGGCATGCAATGACGCGGGGCAGGAAGACTCGCCGCGTAGGAACGCGTGACGTGCAGCCGATCCATGAAGACATAGCGCGCACGGATGCCGTTCATCGTCGATGGCAGTTGCGCCGGAAGATGTTTCCGGTCGACGTAGATGACGAGCGCGGATTCGCGGGGGCTATCAAGGCTTTGGCCGACGCCGACGGCGAAGAATGCGGAGTTTTGCTGCATCAGCTTGTGAGCGATCTGACGCTTAACCGCCACGGCGGATGCGATCGTGGAGGCGCCGAGCGGGGGAGCACCAGTTGCGGTGGCCGTGGAGGGCGCTGCACCGAGTGCGACAGAGCGGGCTGTGGTGGGAATTACGATGGTGCGCACACCTTCGACGGCTGCCGGAACAACCGGAGCGAGATTCTCATCGACATACACGATCAACGCTGCTGTGCCGGGCTGATCGCTGCTCTTTCCGGGTGCAATGCCAAGGACGCCGGCAGAAGGATTGACAAGTGCGCGGCCAGCCGATAGCGCCGCCTGCTGGCGCGTAGATTCGGCTTCGGATAATGGGCGAGCTTGAGCCGCTGAGGTGCTACTGTCGCCGTAGCTAAGGCAACTGACTTCGTGGTCGGAGCCGCCGACGTAGGTAAGGCCCGCTTCCCCCGGCATTTGAGTGTTCAAGGAGTTGAGGACATCTGGCGCGGGATTGGCGATGCCGTGACTCACGCCGGAGGCGTCGATACCGCCGGCAAAGAACAATCCAACGGGCTCGGCGTTGGCGGCGTCGACGAGGAGCGCGCCCGAATCGCCTGCATCGCCGAAGCGGTCACCACTGACGGCAATCTGGTTGGCAAAGATTTTGGTGAGGTAGGGCTTGGTTTCGGCACAGTCGCGATAGTAGTCCACGGCGACGTCGAGATCGAGCGCGGTGACCCGGCCGCAGGTGAGGCCGGTGGTGCGGCCACTTTTGGCAACGCGCAACTGAAGGGTTGCGTTTTCGCCTTTTCCGTTGGTGGAAGAAATACCGGGGGGCGCCGCGGCGAGCGAGCCGTCTGGCTGACGGGAACCGAGTTCAAGGATTGCGCCGCCTGGATCGACGGTGTGCGATGCAACCTGGGCGATGGCTGCGTCAACGTTGGTTTGGGCGGAATGAAGCGGCAGCCATGCAGTCAGAGCGGCAACTGGAATCGTTCCGGCACCGTCTCCATTGGGCGTGCAGTTGTTATCGATAAGGCCCGGTTGCACGATGGTGTCGCCGACGGAAGCGCGATCACTGCGGGCAAGGACATGGTTGTTGCTCAGCAGGTACTGGCGGCCGGCAGCATCCTGAACGAGGGTGCCGAGCGTTCCGCTGCAGCAGTCGACGACAGTGTTGCCCTTTTCGTCGAAGTCATTGTTGTTGCCTCCAGAACTGCCGAGGAGCATGGGCGCGGACATCGCGCCCTGGTGGCTGGCCGGGTTACTCATCACTCCCGACGTATTGAGAAGGATCGCGGATTCGATTTTTGCGGATGAGCCGGTGAGCTTTGCAACCACATAGGTAACGCCTGCGGAAGAAACCACGGACGGTGCGGTATATGTGACGGAGCAGGTGGTGAAGGCATGGCGGGTGCGCTGGCACGTGGCTGCGCTTAACGCTCCCTCGCCAACTCCGTCGCCGGTTGGAGTGTTGGCAAGTGCAAAGTGAATTTCGCGGGTTCCCCCGGCTTCCGCCAGATAGCCGGTCACGGTGACGGAACCGTTTGGCCCGACGGCGGCATTTTCAGGGGTGAGCGGTTGCAGGAAACCGGGCGTCAGTTTCAGGGAGGAGGTCGCCCGTAGCGTGGGATCGGATTTCAACGTCGCGGTGATTTGAACTTCCGCTCCGTCAGAGGTGAGATAGGCGGGCGGCGTGTACTGGCCCTGATCGTTGATCTTTCCGGGGCCCGATGCCGGATCCCCCCCACTGAGGGTCCAGGTCACGGAGGCAGGGCTACCGGCAGCTAGCGTGGCGGAGAACTGATGGACGGGTCTCGCATGCGCATTGAGGGCGTTGCAGCCGGTACAACTGGTATCGACGACGGCTGAACCAGGGGAAATGGAAAACATGGGATTAGTGGATCTTGCAGTTACGGGACCTGCACCGCATCCGGCGAGTAGAGCTACAACTGCGAGCAACAAGGCCGAAAGGGTCCGCAAGCCCATGCCTCGATTGGCGAGGCGCGG
Organism: uncultured Acidobacteriaceae bacterium; assembly: GCA_963738035.1. Classification (GTDB taxonomy): domain Bacteria; phylum Acidobacteriota; class Terriglobia; order Terriglobales; family Acidobacteriaceae; genus Telmatobacter. Next base: position 304,503 of record CAVTVB010000008.1, on the reverse strand, counting down.
GCGCCTGGGACGAATGGCCGGAAATCGCTGTTGCCTGACGGTTTGGGGGAACTGCGGCACTGTGCAGAACTTTCCTTTAGTTGAAGCGAAGGCAATTGGTTTCGACAGAAACCAGACTAAAGGTTAGCTCTTTCCGGCAGAAACTCAAGCTTGGCGGTGCCACATATTGATCAAATCGTAACCTCTGGCGCGTTAGATCCTTGCATTCACAGGAGTTCGCGGCAGCTCAAAAGCGCCTTTCTCGTTTAGGGGGTTCGATCTCCAAATCGCAAATATCCTGCGCGCTTCATCCAGAAACCCAAACCCTAGATATATCGTCAAAGCGAAAGGTTCGGAGGTCGAGGGCGATGGCTGAACTGATTGCTGTGCAGAGCGACATTACAAAGCTGAGAGTGGATGCGATTGTGAATGCGGCCAATACATCACTGCTGGGCGGTGGCGGTGTGGATGGGGCGATTCATCGGGCGGCGGGATCGGAGTTGCTGATTGAGTGCCGGAAGCTGGGCGGCTGCGCAACGGGTGAGGTAAAGGCGACGCCTGGATTCCATCTTCCGGCAAAGTGGGTGTTTCACGCGGTTGGGCCTGTCTGGCAGGGAGGCGGGCACGATGAGGATGATTTGCTGGAGAGCTGCTACCGGCGGTGTCTGGAACTGGCCAAGCAGCACCACGTGCGATCGATCGCGTTTCCGGCGATCAGCACCGGGGTCTATCACTTTCCTCCGAAGCGGGCCGCGCGGATTGCGACGGACACGGTGAAGCAATATGTAGGCACAAGCGGTGTGGAAGTGGTGCGGTTTGCTTGTTTCGACGCCGAGACCCTTGCTATCTATGAGGAACTGCTTCGAGAACCGCAGCGCGCACGGATCGCTTGAGGCTACGCATCTTCTACAAAGACGCTTTTCATTTTTCAGGAGCAGAAATGGATTATGTGAATCTTGGCAGGACTGGACTGAAGGTTTCGCGGATCTGCCTGGGCTGCATGACTTATGGGAAACCTCCGGCGCCCGGCGAAATGAAGGGTGGGCGCCACATGTGGGCGCTGAATGAAGAGGAGAGCCAGCCGTTTTTGCGACAGGCGCTGGACCTCGGAATCAACTTCTTCGATACCGCCAATGTGTATTCAAGCGGCGACAGCGAACGGGTGGTTGGCAATTTTCTGAAGGCGAACACGCGGCGCGAGGCTGTGGTGATTGCAACGAAAGTGCACGGAGTGATGCGGGACGAGCCAAACGGAAAAGGGCTATCGCGCAAGGCAATCCTGTACGAGCTTGACGAAAGTCTGAGGCGGCTTGGAACGGATTACGTAGATCTCTATCAGATTCATCGATGGGATTACGAGACGCCGATCGAAGAAACGCTCGAGGCGCTGCACGATGTGGTGAAGGCCGGGAAGGTGCGGTACATTGGTGCGTCGTCGATGTATGCGTGGCAGTTTGCAAAGGCGCTGTATCTTGCGCGGCTTCATGGCTGGACGCGGTTTGTGAGTATGCAAAACCACTACAACCTGCTCTATCGCGAAGAAGAGCGGGAGATGATGGGGCTGTGCGCGGAGGAAGGGATTGCTGTAATTCCGTGGAGTCCGCTGGCTCGCGGACGGCTGACTCGGGCGTGGCAGTCAGAGACAACGAAGCGCTCGGAGACTGACCGCTTTGGCAACACGATGTATTCGCTCACCGAGGAGGACGACGAAAGAGTTGTCGACCGGCTGGGCGAGATCGCGGCGAAGCGCGGCGTGCCGCGGGCGCAGGTTGCATTGGCGTGGATGCTGAGCAAGCCCGTGGTGACAGCGCCGATTGTTGGTGCGACAAAGCCGCATCACCTTAAGGATGCAGTTGCGGCGATCGATTTGAAGTTAACGACAGAGGAGATTGCCGCGCTGGAGGAACCGTATACAGCTCATCCAGTTCTGGGATTCATTTGAAGAGCCGAGACCGCCCACATAGATACAGCGTATTCGAATCGGCGAAATACCCGCCTAGATTGGGCAAAATTTTGCCGACGGCCGACGTCGAACCCTCTTACCTCTTGACAGTCTAGAGGAGCTGTTTTATTCTCTAGACTGTCTAGAGGAAACAATCTTTTCCATGAAGCCTGTCACAACCGATCCCCATGAAAACAAATCGAGCGATCTGATCCAGGGAACTCTGGAGATGCTCATCTTGAAGACCCTGGCGCTTGAGCCGATGCACGGCTACGGAGTCGGGCTGCGCATCGAGCAGATCAGCGGCGGCGTGTTCAAGGTCAACGCCGGATCCCTGCTTCCCGCGCTCAGCCGGATGGAGCGCGGAGGCGATGTGAAGTCTGAGTGGCGCGCCACGGAAAAGAATCGCCGGGCGAAGTACTACCTCCTGACCGCGAAGGGGCGCCAGTCTCTCTCTGCAGAAACCGAACAATGGCAGCGCCAGATTGGCGCTATTGCACGCATTCTCGAAGCCTGACAGCGCGACCGAGGCGCGAGCGAGGACTGATATGGATTGGCTCAAAAGCCTTGCCAAAGGAATTACGTCTCTGTTTCGACGCCGGCACGTTGAACAGGAACTCGATGAGGAATTGCAAGGCTACCTTGAAGCCTCAACGGACCACAAGCTGAGCAACGGCATGACAGAGGTTGAAGCTCGCCGCGCAGCCAGGGTGGAGCTAGGCAGCAGAAATTCAGTCAAGCACCAGATATGGTCGTCTCGTTGGGAATCGACGCTGGAGGGAATCCTCAAAGACATTCGTCTGAGCGCACGCAGTCTCCTCAAAAGCCCCGGCTTCACCGCGACAGCACTTCTTTCTCTCGCGCTCGGCATTGGCGGCAATACTGCCATCTTCACTTTGATCAACCAGGTTCTGCTCCGCAATTTGCCGGTCCGCGACCCGCAACAATTGGTTACATTTGGCGATTCCGTGTTCGGCGGCATTGCGGGTGGAATTGATCTTGGAGGTTTTGGCGGTTATTTTCCCTGGGATTTCACGCGTCAGATGCAGGCAAATCCAGGGCCTTTTCAGGGAATCGCCGCATACGGCAGTTTTTCGAACAAAGTGAGCATCAGGCTTCTCGCGGCAGACGGAACGGCAAATGCAAATTCACCGGCTCTGCTCGCGCCGGCAAATCTTGTCTCAGGCAATTACTTCAGCGTCCTGGGTGCTCAACCGCTGCTTGGCCGCACCATCGAGCCGGCGGACGACGCTACGCCGGGCAGCGGAGCGGTTGCCGTGCTTAGCCATCACTTCTGGCAGCAGTCTCTCTCGTCCGATCCTCACATCGTGGGGAAAACCATCTCAGTCAACGGCACCCCCTTTGAAGTCGTCGGTGTGATGCGGCAGGAATTTCACGGCATCAAGCAGGAACTGGAACCTGTGGAACTGTGGACGCCGATCAGCATGCAGGCGGTCGTGCTGCAACAACCGTCGATGCTTGTGCCGCACTCTGGTTTGTACTTCCTTCACCTATTCGCCCGGCTGAGCGAAGCAGCGGCAGGGCACAAGGCAGAATTTGCGCAAAGCCAGGGCTGGCTGAATCAGCAGGTGCGAAATGGAATGCGCGAGCGTGAGGGAGCTGCTCTCTCAACTGATCGCCAACTGGAGATCAGCCGAATCGACGTTCCCCTCGTTCGTGCAGCGCATGGCGTGTCGCAGATCCGCAGCCAGTATGGCGAATCGCTGCGAATCCTGATGATCGTTGTCGCTTTGGTGCTGCTGATCGCCTGCGCGAACCTGGCCAACTTCCAACTGTCGCGCGCGGCGGCGCGCCGTCACGAAATCCTCACGCGTCTGGCGCTGGGATCGAGCAGAATGCGCATCGTGCGGCAGGGCCTGATTGAAACGTTCCTGCTGTCGATCGTCGGCGGGCTGATGGGGCTTGGCATCGCATTCGCGGCAACGCGCACTCTGATCGCATTTGTCAGCCGTGGGAACGCATACGTTGACTTGAGCCCGGCCCCAAACCTGGGCGTTCTGCTCTTCACCCTCGGCGTTTCCCTTTTGACCGGGATTCTGTTCGGACTCGCGCCATCGGTACACGCAGCACGTGTCGGAACTCATGGAACTTTGAGCGCGGGCGCTCGCACCTCTGTGAGTGCCGGCGGCAAGATGGCGAGATTCTGGCCCAAAGCACTGGTTACGATTCAAGTGATGCTTTCGCTGGTGCTGCTGGTAGCGGCCGGACTATTCCTTAGAACTTTGCGGAACCTGCAGGATCAGGACTACGGCTTCGAGCGAACGCACCTGCTGCTGGCCGATATAGGCGAGCATCTCGCCGGATATGCACCTCACCAGGTATCCGCGCTTCACCAGACGCTTCTCGATCGGCTTTCTGCGATTCCAGGGGTTCGCTCGGCTGCGCTTTCTGCAACTCCTCCGATAAGCGGCGGTTCGTGGAGCTCGAATATTTCGCTCTCCGGCTACACGCCCGGTCCCAAAGAAAACATGGTGTCTATTCTGAATCGAGTCTCCGGGCAGTACTTTGAGACCACCGGCATCTCGATCGTCGCAGGACGCGGCATCACAGAGGCCGACACCGCCAATAGTCTCAAAGTTGCTGTCGTTAGCCAGACGCTTGCCAAGAAATTCTTTCCGAAGGGCGACGCCATCGGCCGGCAACTGACCATTGGGGTCGATTCAGTGAAAGGGCCCTGGCAGATCGTTGGAATCGCAAGGGACACCAAATCCGGAGACCCGCGCAATACCGATCCGGTGAGAATGACCTACATTCCGCTCTCGCAGATCGACACGTTCCTTCCCGTCGCGGTTACAGCCGGGAACGAAAAAGCAACTCGACCCGGGCCTCGTGAAGAAAACGAGGATTGCTATGCGCATACAATCCTGATTCGCACATCGAACGACCCCGCGAAGACGATCGCGGACCTTCGTGCCGCTGTTGCGCAAGTTGACCCAAACCTTCCGCTACTCCAAGTCACCACAATCCACGATCAGGTTTCAAATCTCATCTCGCACGACGAACTCATATCCACACTCACGAGCTTGTTCTCGCTGCTTGCGCTTCTGCTGGCGGCGATTGGGCTGTATGGCGTGATGAGCTACAACGTGACGCGTCGCACGAACGAAATCGGGATACGTCTTGCGCTCGGAGCGCAAAGTGCAAACGTACTGGGGATGATTATGCGCGAGTCGCTTGTGCTGCTGGCTATTGGCACGGCGCTGGGTTTGCCGCTCGCGGTGATGGCAACAAGAATCGTGAAAGAACAGCTGTTTGCCATCGACGCTGTAGACCCGATCGCCTTCGCGGTTGCACTGCTCGCGGTAAGCCTGATGACGGTAATTGCCGGCTGGCTGCCGGCTCGCCGAGCTGCGGGTGTTGATCCGGTTACGGCACTTCGAGCTGAATGAAGATGAGCAAGGGCGAGCCCTCATTGTGAGGGGACCCCCTGGGGTGTTGCTAGACCTTAATTACCGCGCCATTACGATACTTTCAGCACCAGTTTGCCGAAGTGGGTGGCGGATTGCATTTCTCGGAAGGCTTCGCGAGCTTCGGTCCAGGGATGGCTTTCCAAGACTGGGTGCAGCTTTGCGGCGGCGATTGCGTTGTTCATTTCTTCGAAGCGTTTCCGTGATCCCACGTAGATTCCCTGGATGTGGATGTGCTTGTGCAGGATTAATGGGATCTGAATGGGTTCTGCGGGGCCGGAGAGTACGCCGATCTGCGCGATGACTCCGCCCATCTTTACGGCTCGGAGCGAACGCGGCAGGGTGCCGACTCCACCGACTTCGACAACGAGATCGACGCCTTCGCCGTTGGTTTGTTCCACGACCCAGCGGTCCCACTCCGATGTTTCGCCGTAATCGAGGCCCTTGTCGAGCCCGAGGGAACAGGCGCGTTGCAGCTTGGCGTCGCTTGAAGAAATTCCGAGGACGCGCGCACCTTTCAGCTTAGCGAATTGAAGCGCGAAGATGGAGACTCCGCCGGTGCCCTGCACGAGGACGGTTGAATTTGCCTGGATGTTTGCAACGATGAGTGCATTCCATGCGGTGAGTGCGGCGCAGGGGAGAGTAGCGGCTTCCTCGAAGGTGAGGTCATCGGGAATGCGGACGAGGCCGGTCTGCTTGAGCAGAACATACTCGGCGAGCATGCCGTCGATGTCGCCGCCGAGCGCGCCTTTGAGTTTGGCGGGAGTGGGAGGACCGTCGATCCAGTTCTGAAAGAAGCAGCCGCAGACACGGTCGCCTGATTTCCACTGGGTGACCCCCTCGCCGATGGCGGCAACTTCGCCGGCGCCGTCGGAGCATGGGATGCGCGGAAGCTTCAGTTTGGGATTGTAGGAGCCCTTGACCATCATCAGGTCGCGGTAATTGAGAGAGACCGCATGAATTTTAACGAGCACCTCGCCGGGGCCGGGCTGCGGGTCGGGACGTTCTACAAGCTCAAGAGAATCAATGCCGAAAGAAGGAACCTGCCAAACTCGCATAGGGGAATTCTCCGGTGAGGAATGTTGCAGAAAAGCCAGGATGCGTGCCATCGCGGTACGAAGATTTGCAAGCACCCGTAGAATGAAGATATGGCGCGCGGATGGGAAAGTAAATCGGTGGAAGAGCAGATGGCGACTGCCGCCGAACAAAAGCCCCCGCGTCCCGGCGAGGTACTGATGACTGAAGCAGAGCGTCGGCTGGCTGCCGACCAGCGTGCCGCGAACGAGCGGCGCAAGCAGGCACTGAACCTTCAACGCGAAAACATTCTTTCGCAGCGGACATCGAATCCGGCACGGCGGACAGCGCTGGCGGCGGCTCTGTCGGAGATTGAGGCACAGATCGACGCACTGGAGTAGGGCGTCGATGTTGGCTATTCGTTGCGATGGAAGAGGATCGAGTTCGCCTGCTGAACCGGGGTCAGCAGGACGCGGGCGATGTTGACGTGTGCGGGGCGGGCGGCGGCCCAGACTATGACTTCGGCGATGTCTTCAGGCGTAAGGGGTTTTACGCCTTTGTAGACCTTGGCAGCCCGCTCGGTGTCTCCGCGGAAGCGGACGAGGCTGAAGTCGGTTTCGACCATGCCGGGATCGACGCTTGTGACACGGATTGGCGTTCCCAACACATCCTGGCGAAGGCCGTCGTTAATCAGGCGCTCAGCTGCTTTGGTTCCGCAATAGACGGCACCATTGGGGTAGGCGAGTTCGCCGGCAGTGGAGCCGAGGCTGATGACGTGACCGCGGCCGCGCACGACCATTCCCGGGACGACGGAACGGGTGACGTAGAGCAGGCCTTTAACGTTGGTGTCGATCATTTCGTCCCAGTCTTCGATTTTGCCCATGTAGAGCTTGTCCAGACCGCGACTGAGGCCGGCGTTGTTGACGAGGATGTCGATCTCAGACCACTCGGGCGGCAGGCCGTCGATGGCATTTTGCACGGCGCGATGGTCGCGCACATCGAGGTCGATGGAGTGCACCGAGGGAGCGCCCCGCTCCAGAGCGCGCGAGGCAATATCGGCGAGACGGCCGGCGCGGCGGGCGGCGAGAAGAAGGCGGGCTCCTTCAGCGGCGAAGGCGAGGGCTGTGGCTGCACCGATGCCGGCGCTGGCTCCGGTGATGAAGACGATCTTTCCCTTGAGGCTCATGAAAATATCCTAGCGAAATCCGGCGCGCGGCAACGTGATGGCTGTTACGAGCGAGAATGCAGCGCGGTTGGGTTGCGATCTTAACTGATGGGACCCCACTTACCCCACGGTCGACAGATCGACCGCGAGGCCCCAAGCCGCTTGGCTCAGGATGACACACGCATGGTCTTTCAGGGTTTCAAAATGCTGCGTTGCTGGGCGATCCGGTACTGGCCTCCGGCCCAATCCTGGTCGGCCAGGCCGGCTTGCTTGGCCTGCTCGAAGATTTCGGCGAGATTGTCGGCCAGGCTGAGATGCCTGTTGCGGCTGGCTGCGGCTTCGCGAAGCAGGCGAGTGTCCTTGGCGCCGAGGCTGATGCTTGCGCCGGCGTGTTCGGGCGGGTGAAGCATCACGTTGGCATAGGCGGCGTAGAACGGGGATTGGAAGAGCGCGCTGTTGACGGCTTCGAGAAATTGTTGAGGATCGACTCCTTGCGATTCAGCGAAGACGAACGATTCGCTGAGCGATTGAATCATGGTGCTGATTAGAAAGTTGCCGCCGAGCTTGACGGCGTGGGCCTGGCGGGGTTCACTGCCGACTACTGAGATGCCTCGGGAAAGAGGTTCGAGGAAGGGACGGGCAGCTGCAACGGCAGCTTCATCGCCAGCCATCACGATCCAAAGCTTGCCGGCCTCGGCTACTTTGGGGCGACCGAAGACAGGTGCGGCAACGAACCTGTGTCCGCGCCGGGCGTGCTCGGCTGTCAGCTTTTCGCTGAGTGCAACGCTGATAGTGCTGCAGGAGATGTGAAGCGCGCCGGGCTCGAGCGCGTCCATCAGGCCGTTGGAGCCGAAGAGGACTTCTTCGTGAGCCGCATCGTCGAAGAGCATGGTGATGACGGCGTCGGCGCCAAGCTCAGCTTCTGCGGGAGTGCCCGCGGCGATTGCGCCTTCGCGGAGCAGTGGTTCTGTGCGCCCCTCGGTGCGATTCCAAACCCTCAGCTCGTGGCCGGCTGCGAGTAGGCGCAACGCCATGGGTATGCCCATCTGGCCGGTTCCCAAGAATCCAATCTTCATGTTTTGCTCCCTGCATCATCTTGTCATTAGAGTGTGGTGCATCCGCAAGCATCGCGCGAGACGCACGATAGACTGAATCATCGATGCTGCGAACGGTGAATGCAACGCGTTATGTAGTGCCCCTGCGCGAGGGAGGCTCTCTGCCTGCGATTGTAGAGGCCGATGACCTGGGACTTTATGTGGTGAAGTTTCGCGGGGCGGGGCAGGGGATTCTTGCGTTGATTGCGGAGTTGCTGGCTGGGGAGATCGGTCGGGCGCTGGGATTGCGTGTGCCGGAAATCGTGTTGATGGAGATTGACGAGGCTCTGGGTCGCAACGAGCCGGATTACGAGATTCGGCAATTGCTGAAGGCTAGTACGGGGTTGAATCTGGCGCTCGATTATCTGCCGGGGTCTACGATGTTCGATCCGGCGGCGCGGGATACGGCTCCGGCGGACGAGGCTTCGATGCTGGTTTGGTTTGACGCGTTTACGCAGAACATCGATCGCACGCCGCGCAATGCGAATTTGCTGGTGTGGCATCGCAAGCTATATCCAATAGATCACGGAGCGTCGTTGTTCTTTCATCATGACTGGCCGTCGCGGGAGAAGAAGATCGCATCACCGTTTGCTGAGATCAAAGATCATATTCTGTTGCCGTGGGCGAAGGAGATTGCGAGGGTTGCTGAGACGGCGCATGAAAAATTGACTGAGCCGGCGTTGCGGGAGATTGTGGCAATGGTGCCGGATGCATGGTTGGAGGCGGTTACGGGCGGTGTGAGCGCGGCTGACAGGCGCGCGGGCTACATGGAGTTTTTTATGCGGAGGCTCGAGGGTTCCGTAGTTTTTGAAGAGGAGGCAATGGGTGCCCATTCCCGCCTCGTTTGATTACGCGATTTTGCGCGTGGTGCCGCGGGTGGAGCGGCAGGAGTTTATCAATGCCGGTGTGGTCGCTTTTTGTCTTGAGAAGAAGTATCTCGCTGCGCGGATCCATCTAGATGAATCGCGGCTGAAGGCACTGTGGCCGGAGGCTGATGTGGAACTGGCGTGGGAGCATCTGGAGGCGGTGCGGCGGATTTGCGAAGGCGATCCGGAGGCGGGGCCTATTGCACGGCTTTCGCAGCGCGAGCGCTTTCACTGGATTATTTCGCCGCGGAGCACGATCATCCAGCCGTCGCCGGTGCACACCGGGGTGTGCGACGGGACGGATGGCTTGCTGGATCGGCTGGCGAAGCAGTTTCTGGGAGTGTGACATGCCAGCCAAGCAAGCTCCTGTTGTTCGCTTTTAGCTTCTCACTCATGCAGCGGTGCAGCTGCGTCATGAATGAGGCACCCGGCGAAGCAGTTTTTGAAAGTGCAGCTAGAGCGAAGCTGAAAGCAGGATTTGTCGAGGATCAGTGATTACCGATAATCCGGGCATGATTCCCTGATTGCCCCAAATTGAATCCCCGCCACACTGTCATTTCTGCCAGTATTCGATGCGCCGGGACGTCCCAGTATGATGGGGTCCGCAAATCCTCGACTTTTTTAGCCGAGCCCTGTCCGCAATTCAGTTGGGGCAGCGACAGAGGCAGAAATCCATGAAGAAGTTCAACCACTTGTTGGCCATGCTTGCGTTTGCATCAGTCTTCACGCTGCAGGCCCGTCCGCAATCGACAACGGAATCGACGCGTCAAAATCAGGGGAAAGACATGCAAGCCAGTGACAAGCTCATCGCCATCGACGTACTCCTTCAGCCAGACCAAACCATGATCAGCAATGCCAATGCGGTCAACGCCCGACTGCGTGAGAATTACCCCGCTGGCTACGCGCTTGATGCTACTCATGCGCCCCACGTCACGCTGCTGCAACGCTACGTTCGAGAGAAGGACCTTGATGCAGTGACCGGCGCGCTTACCAAGGTCTTCGCCACCGAACACCCCACAGAGTTGCAACTCAAGGAGACCGGTATTTTTTCAACGATGTGGAGCGGGGTCGCGGTGACAGTTTTCGTCGTCGAGCGCACTCCGGAACTGATGCAGCTCCATCAGAAAGTCGTTGATGCCGTATCGCCGTTTTCAGTGAACGGCGGCACCGGAGATGCGTTTGTTGGCACCGGGATCAACTCCGAAACCATCGGTTATGTCGAATCATTCGTTCCCAAATCCAGCGGCAAAGATTACCTGCCCCATGTCACGCTGGGCGTTGCGCACGAAGATTTTGTAAATAAGCTGAAAGCGGAGCCGGCCGAGAATTTCACCTTCAAGGCAACGGGTGTGGCTGTTTATCAGCTTGGAAATTTCGGCACCGCGTCGAAAAAGCTTTGGGAATACAAGGGTGACCCTCTCGCGTCGTGGAACGATAGCGCGTCGAAACAGGCCATTCTCAATTTCGTTCTTCGGGTAACAACCGTTGGTGGTCCCGACTTCGTTCCAGCCGCGAAACGGATAGCAGTCTTTGACAATGACGGAACTCTTTGGTGCGAACAGCCCTACTATTTTCAGGGAATTTTCGTTTTTGACCGCGTTCGCGCGCTGGCCCCTCAACATCCTGAATGGAAAAACACGCAGCCGTTCAAGGCCGTGCTCGAAAATGACATGAAGACTCTCGCCGCCGGTGGGGATGCCGCTCTCGTCGAACTCGTGACGGCAACACACGCGGGTATGACCACGGAGGAATTCGAGGTCATTGTTAAGGATTGGCTGGCAACCTCGCGGCAAGTGAAGTTCAAACGACCATATAGCGATCTTGTATATCAACCGATGCTGGAATTGCTGGCATATCTCCGTGCCAATGATTTCAAGACCTATATCGCGTCTGGCGGCGGCATCGAGTTCGTCAGGACATTCAGCGACGAGAAGTATGGCATCCCTCCCGAGCAGGTGGTTGGCAGCAGCATCGTTACGAAATACGAGGTTCGAGATGGAAAGCCGGTTCTGGTCCGCGAAGCCAAGCTCGAATTCATCGACGACAACGTGGGAAAGCCGGTTGGGATCAACAAATTCATTGGTCGGCGCCCCATCGCTGCATTCGGCAACTCCGATGGTGACTTCCAGATGCTGGAATGGGTAACGAGCGGCGCAGGCCCGCGATTCGGACTTCTGCTTCATCATGATGATGCCGTTCGCGAGTATGCTTACGACCGCACTTCCATCGCAGGTAAACTCAGCCGCGGCCTGGATGAAGGTCCCTCACTTGGGTGGACAATCGTCAGCATGAAAAACGGACTGGAATAGGGTCTTCCCGTTTGATGAAGCGCAGCCAACATTGCAAACTGAGATTCAACCAGATACAGAGTTGCTTGGCGTAGCCGCGAATTGAGTGCCCGCACCGGGGAGAAACGGCGCCCAAGCGGTGCATGTCATATCATGTTGGGGCGAAGGAGCAGTTCATCCCAATCTATGCTTAATCGAATCGGAGTGTGTCTCCTCCTGGCCCTGACCTCCAGCCCAAGCCTCTTCGGCGCCGATTTTCAAATGAAGGTGACCGACAAGAATTACCTCGATACTCAAGGTTTCAGCGTTTTTCTCTACGACAGCACCTATCATCCCGTTTTCGTAGACCAAAAGAACACGGCCATGGAGATGATTCTCCACGGCCAGCGCATCGCCACGAACGGCGACGTGCGCCTGATGCCAACGCCGGAGCAGTGGGATCTGGTGGCAACCCTCAAAGGCCGTCACGCCGATAAGGCGAACAACCAGCTCACCGCCGACCTCGGTTTTCCGGCCTTCGATTTCAGCTACACGCTGCAAGTCGAAGCCGAACCGGGCGGCGTGAAGGTCAGCATCAATCTCGACAAGCCGTTGCCACAGAAGCTCGTCGGTCGAGCAGGATTCAACCTGGAGTTCCTGCCCTCGATCTACATGGGCAAGGCTTACCTGGTGGACGGAAGCAAAGCGGGCATCTTCCCGCGAACACCTGACGATTCGATGGTCAAGGTGATGCCGCTGGCCGATGAGCCGAAGAAGGCCTACTACCTGGAGGACTGGGACAAGGCAAAGGGATACACGCAGCCGCTGCCGTTTGCCGAGGGTAAGACGATCACCCTGGGAGTGGATGACGCGCTGGCGCGGGTCAACGTCAAGTCGGATACGGCGGACCTGATGCTGTTTGACGGGCGCAACCGCGCCCAGAACGGCTGGTTCGTGTTGCGTTCTCTGATCCCTTCGGGCAAGACTAATGGCGCCATCGTGTGGCACATCCGGCCGGACGTGATTCCGAACTGGACACGGCCGCCGGTGATCGCGCACAGCCAGGTCGGTTATGCGCCGGGTTTCTCAAAAGTGGCGGTGCTCGAACTGGACCCGAAGTACGACGCGCCTAAGACGGCGAAGGTGCTGCGGTTGATGGAGGACGGATCTTACAAGCCGGCGTTTGAGGGCCAGATCACGCCTTCAACGCCCTGGCTGCGCTATGTGTATTCGAAATTCGACTTCACCTCAGTCAAGGACCCCGGCCTTTATGTAATCGAGTACGCAGGCCAGCGCACAGCGCCCTTTCCCATCTCTGGGGACGCTTATGCAAACATCTGGCAGGACAGCCTTGACCATCACATCGCGGAGCAGATGGATCACGTCTCCGTTCGCGAGGGCTACCGCGTGTGGCATGGCGCTTCGCACCTGGATGATGGCCGCCTTGCGCCCGTGGTTGGTGAGCAGTTCGACGGCTGGAGGCAGGCTGCGGCAACGGACGGGAAGTTCAAGGGCGGCGATCACATTCCTGGGATGAACGTGGGCGGCTGGTATGACGCCGGCGACTTCGACCTGGAGGAGCCTGCACAACTAAGCGTTATTCAGAGCCTGGCGCTGGCGTATCGCGAATTCAATCTCAAATACGACGAGCTTACGGTGGATGAAGTCGGGCGTGAGGTTGAGATGCACCGTCCCGATGGGGTGCCGGATACGGTGCAGCAGGTAAAGCACGGCGCACTGTACATCCTGGCGCAGTTCCACAATATCGGCCACTCGATCCGCGGCACACACGAACCGGACTTGCGGCAGTACACCCACCTGGGCGACGCGGCGTCAAAGACTGACGGCCGCATCTATGACCCGAAGCTTGGTCCGAACGAAGTGAAGGGCGACTACTCCGGTAAGCCGGACGACCGCTGGATTTTTTCGACGACGAACCCGTATTTCCAGTGGAATGCCATCGCGGCGCTGGCCGCATCGTCCGATGTGCTGAAAGGCTGGGACGACGCATTAGCGAAAGACTGCCTCGAGACTGCGATCAAAGCGTGGAATGAGGAGAAGGCTCACCCAACGCCTTCGGCGGGCCGCGTCTTCGGCGCAGAGGCACCGGCAGGTGTTCTCGGAGGGGGCGTGCTGGCTGCATCTCAAGGTGCGGTGTCTGGCTCAGGCGCTTCCACGAGTCCTGGCGCCATCAGCGCACCAGTTGCTCCGCCGGCAAACTCAGGCCGTGACGGCTTTGGCATCGGACAGGATTGGGCTGCGGCTCTGGAATTGACCATTGCCACGAATGGCGCAGAGCCCTACAAATCCCGCCTGAAGGAGTTGTTCCCTCAGATGATCACCCCGCAGCAGATGGGCTTCCGTGGCTGGACGGCTGTGCGGGCATTACCTTATCTGGACGCGAGCGCGAAAGAACAATTGCGCGAAGCGGTGAAGACATATATGGCGGGCGAGGACAAGAAGTTGGACACCACCCCATTCGGCGTACCGCCGAGCCTGGGCACCTGGGGCGGATCGGGCGCGGTGGTTGACATGGCCATCCGGATGTATTTTCTGCACAAGGCGTTTCCTGATCTTGTGGGGCCTGAATACACGCTTCGCGCGGTCAATTACATTCTCGGCACGCACCCGGTATCAAGCACCTCGTACGTGGCCGGTGTCGGCACGGTCTCAAAGACGAAGACGTACAGCAACAACCGCGCCGACAACGCCTACATTCCGGGCGCTGTGATTCCGGGATACATCATCATCAAGCCGGATTTTCCGGAGTGTATCGACGACTTCGGATTCTTGTGGTTCGAGGATGAAGCCGTCGTGGCCGGGTCGGCAAGCTGGGTTGTGGCAGGGAACGCTGCGGAGGCGATCATTAAGGAATCGAAGTAGGGCCACTAGAAGCTGTTCGCAGCGGGAGCGTCTTCACTGGATTGGCTCGCCGTGGGTACGATTGTCCAGGCGTTGCGGTGTATACGGGTGCGAGGGGATCGGCTGGAGTGAAAATTTCCAGATGTGTGATACTCGATCCGTTGCAAACAGAACACGCGCATGATGCGTTCCGCCGAGGTTCTTTCAAATGATGCCATCGCGCCGGGTAAGCATTGGAGTCCTGAGTATCTCATTATCCATGGCAGTGGGCATTCAGCTTGCAGTGAGTGTCTGCGCGCAAAGCCCCAATTCGACTTCGCCGATTCGACTCATTCCCAGGACGAAAGCGGAACGGGAGCAGAGATACCAGGCTCGTCATCGCATTACGCTCATTGCGCAGATTACGGACATGTCGGGAAAGCCAGTGACGGGGCTGAAAGCAGATGATATTTCATTGCTCGACAACCTGACGCCAATAAGAACAACGTCATTTCGCGAGTTTGAAGGACCTGCAAGCACGGCGAACGCACACGTGCTGATTGTTCTCGATGCGATCAACGACGGGGGATCGTCGATCGGGCACGTGAAGAAGGACCTGGGCCAATTCCTTGCACAGGACCAAGGGCCGTTGCCGTTCCCCATCGCGCTGGTTTATGCGTCCGGAGCAGGGGAAACCCAATCGCAGCCCTCGACGGACCGCTCGGCGGTTGCCAAGCAGCTCGCGGAGTTTGCGCGACGCCCGCGCGAGGCAGGTTGCGATCAGGCGCACTTTATCCAGGGGAGCCGCATGGATGGGCAGACGATGGGTTCCCAGGCGCCCGGAAATAATTCCGCGGCAGAACGAGCAGATTGCATGATTTCGCATTTCACCGAATCGGTTAGCGCTCTCAGATCATTGATTGCCGAGCAGAATAATGTTCGTGGGCGGACGATTCTCATCTGGACCGGCCGCGGCTGGCCATTGCTCGCCGACTTTGGGACACAAGCGGCGGCTCAGAGGGGAAACTATCGCGATGTTCTGGTCGAGCTCACGACTAATTTGAGGGAAGCACAGGTGACTCTCGATGCGGTTTCATGGGGAGATTTCGAAACGCCAAAGAATGTTCGTAAACCCATCGTGAGCGTAACCGCCAGTGCCCCGTCATCGCCGGACGAGATCGCCGAGCTAACCCTGGCGCTGCCCGCTCTTTCCCGCCAGAACGGAGGGCAGGCGATTGCCAAGGTGAAGAATTTTGCGGAAGCGATGGACGCATTCCTTGCCGATGCCGGTGATTTTTATCAATTGAGTTTCGATTCAACTCCGGCATCTGCGGCGGACGAGTTCCATTCGATTGACGTGAAGGTGGACCGGCCCGGCATGACGATTCGCGCAGCCAGCAGTTATTACGCGCAACCATGAAGCGCGAATAGACGGACGAATTTACTGTTGCTGTGGCGCCACCAGTTGGTGGGCGATGGCGAAGAGGGCCAGTTCCAGGCGGGTGGAGACGCCGGTTTTGTCGAAGATGTTGGACAGGTGGCGCTTCACGGTTTCTTCGCTGAGCGTGAATTGCTTGGCGATGTCTCGGTTACTGCAGCCCTCAACGATGCAGCCGACCACGTCGAGTTCGCGTGGAGTGAGGCCGTAGGTCTTTCGCTGCGGCGGCTGGGCCTGGCGCATCAACTCGTGGAGGGCGGAGACGAGATTTACTACACGCTTGCCGCCGATCCAGTAATCACCCGCATAGACGGTGCGAATGGAGGTGTGAAGCGCGCCGGCGAGTGCATCTTTAAGGACGATGCCGCGTGCGCCGATGTGAAGAGCCTCAATGATCTGCTGAGTGGTGATGGTGGAGGTGAGGAGGATGATCTTGACGGTGGGCGATCCGTTCATGATGGCGCGCATGGCTTCGAGGCCGGGCAGGCGCGGCATCTGGACATCGAGCAAAAGTATGTCGGGGGTCGTCTCCAGGGTCTGGGTGATGGCCTCATCGCCATCGTCGGCTTCTCCTACCACTTCGAAGCCGTCGCGCTCGGTGAGCATGTTGCGCACACCGATACGGACTACCGGATGATCGTCGGCCAACACGATGCGGATCGGTTGTTGTTCCACGAGAGCCCTATACCTCCGAAAGCCGGGACTAACTTGCAGGCGACCTAAGCAGCCCGCATTCAATAGCATGTTTCCGGCCTGCCCTCAAATGAGCAGGCAAGCCTGGACTACGCTGGAAATTCCTTTTCAAGCATACGCTCCAGCCTCTGAGTAGCCGAATACAACTCTTGTAGTGCACCCTTACAGTTATCCAATTGGTCAATCCCGGAACCTGACTCGCTTTTGGACTCGAGGAAGGCTCCCAGCTTCGCGGCCTGCATGGCGCCTGCCATGCCGCAGCCTCCTTTAATGGCATGTCCGATGCGGCGGACCTCGTCCCTGTTGCCGGCGTCGATGGCCTTTTCGAGCGCGGCCAGGCGCTTGTGAAGGTCGGTGACGACGGCGGTGTAGATTTCGCGGACGGTGGACTCGGGCATGAGCTGGCGAAACTGACCGAGCGTGACGGGGTTAATCACGAGGTCTTCAGCGTCGGCGATCTCCGGCTGATTGATCTTGGGTTTGTGCTGGTTGAGCAGCTTCTGCAGATCCTCAGGACCAAACGGTTTGAGCAGGAAGCCATCCGCTGCTGCGATGAGGTCGTCGGAAGGGGTGGTGCCGCTGATGAGAATAATCTCGTCCTGGCTGAGTTGCCGAAGCTTCGCGATGAGCTCCGACCCGCTCAGGCCCGGTAACTGCGTGTCCAACAACACCACGCCGGGTTTGACGTCGCCGGCTTCGAGTATTTGCAGAGCCTGGTTCCCGTCTTCGGCGCTGTGCACCATGTGACCGTGCAGCGTTAGCACGGTGGCGATCACCTCTCGGCTGACGAGGTCGTCGTCGATCAACAGGATGGTAGGTAGTTCGTGCTTTTCACCTATGCCGAGCATGTTTGTTTGCCTTACTGGTGCGTAGTGGTGTCTCTACTCCTGTGCGACGGAGATTTCGTGGAGCCAGCCCGGCGATTTGAGCAATTCGCGTGGGCGGGAGCCATCGGCGGGGCCTACCAGGCCGTCGCGTTCCATCAGGTCGATGAGGTGTGCTGCTCGACCATAGCCAATTCTAAGGCGACGCTGGAGGAGAGACGTAGAGGCTTTTCCAAATTCAAAAACCAAACGTACTGCGTCGTCGAACATCGGGTCGTTCTCATCTCCGTCGTTGCTGGAGCCTTCCATGCTCTGTTTTTCGTCTCGTGGCGACTCAAGGAAGCCCTCGACGTACTCGGCCTGGCCCTGGTCTTTCCAGAAAGCGACTACGGCCGCGGTTTCCTTTTCGCTGACGTACGGGGCATGCAGACGGAGCAGGCGGCTGGTTCCAGGCGGAAGGAAGAGCATGTCGCCACGGCCCAGGAGGGCTTCGGCGCCGTTGGTGTCGAGGATGGTGCGGGAGTCGACCTTGGTGGCCAGGCGGAAGCTGATGCGGGTGGGGATATTGGCCTTGATGAGGCCGGTAATGACGTCGACGCTGGGGCGCTGGGTGGCGAGCACGAGATGGATACCGACGGCGCGCGCCATCTGGGCGAGACGGGTGATGGATTCTTCAACGTTGGCGCGGTCGAGCATCATGAGGTCGGCCAGCTCGTCGATGATGATGACGAGGAAGGGAAGGGGCTGCTCTTCCTGACCATCGTCGAAGAGCGACGGCATCGCGCCTTCGAAGAGCTTGTTGTACTGGTCGATGTTGCGCACGCTACGGCTGGCAAGGAGCTTGAGGCGGCGCTCCATTTCGCGCACCGCGTTGCGCAGAGCGTTGGCCGCCAGCTTTGGCTCCGTAATGATCGGCGTGAAGAGGTGGGGAATGCCTTCGTACATGCCGAGTTCCACGCGCTTGGGATCAACCAGAATGAGCCGAACCTGCGATGGCGTGGTGCGGTAGAGCAGGCTCATGATCATTGCGTTGATGGCGACGGATTTGCCCGATCCGGTTGAACCGGCGATGAGGACGTGAGGCATCGAGGCCAAGTCGGCGGTGACGATGCGGCCATTGATGTCCTTGCCCATGGCGAGGGTGAGGCGCGATTTGGCCTTGGCGAAGGTTTCGGATTCGAGTACGTCGCGCAGGTGGATCGTTTCGCGCTCGTGATTTGGAACCTGGATGCCGACGGTGCTTTTGCCGGCCATGCGCTCGATAAGGATGCTCTCGGCGCGCATGGCGAGGCAGAGATCTTCTGCAAGGCCGGTGACGCGGCTGTATTTCACGCCGGCTTCGGGCTTGAACTCATAGGTCGTGACCATCGGGCCGGGATTGATGCGCTCGACGGATCCGCGGACGTCGAATTCGGCGCACTTTTCTACCAGGACGCGGGCTTCGTCGCGGAGTTCGTCTTCGCGGACGACCTGCGGACCGGAGCCGGAGTTGAGGAGGGTGCTGGGCGGCAGGCGGAACCCGCTGACATTCTTGGGAGCGACGGTAACGGTGCGTTCGTCGGCGTCGGCGCGTTCATGGATGGCAATGTTGTTGGGCGCGGATGCATGGGCCGCAGGAACAGGTGCTGGAATGGGCGCCGGCGCGGGAACCGCAGCCGGAGCAGGCGCCGCCGGGCGCATTTGGACCACGCTCTGCGGTGGCACTTGGGGTATTGGGGCGGCGGCGGATGGAGTGGCAGCCGGAGGCACAGAGGCGGCGGGCGTGGCGGCTTCGGCCACTGTTCGCTCCCAGATACTGGTGCGGCGAGCTGGAATTGGGTCTTCTGCGGTTTTCGCGGCGCGCTGGAATGCGGGAATCTCGTCGACAGGGTCGGGCTCGGGGATGCGCTTCTTCATGCCGAAGAGAGCGGCAAGGCGGCTCGGACGCGGTGGAGGCATCTCGTCTACAGGTTCGGGTACGTCGCCAATTGCGCCGGAGAAAAGGCGCTGCGCAGGACCGGGCTGGGTCTGTTCGGCAATGCGCTCTTCCAGGTCGCGCTTGCGCTCGGCGCGTTCCTCGCGCCAGTTGCTGTAGCGGTCGTGCCAGGCGACCAGGTTGAGCCAGCGATCTTCGATCTGTGTTTTTAGCGTCCAGAAGTTGATGTTCGAGGCAAAGTACACGCCAACGGCGGCCAGCACGAAAGCCACCAGCCATGCGCCCTGCATATTGAGGTATCCGATGAGCGCGCCTGCGATTACGCGTCCCATTACGCCTTCGATCGGAACGGCGTGCATCCAGTGCCAATGCCACGGCAAGAGGCCAAAAACTGCGGGGACGAAGATGATGGCAAGCGCCGTGCCCATCCAGCGAAGGATGGTTGAGCCGCCTGAGCGGGAGCGGATCCAGCTCCAGCCGAGTCCAGCGATCCAGAGGGGAAAGAGGAAGACGGTGATGCCGAAGGCCTGGAGCAGCCCGTCGCTGAGGTAAGCGCCGAAGAGGCCGATCCAGTTCTGGATGGCATGGGCCGGATCCGCGCCGGAGGCGGTATTGATGGATGAATCGGAGGGATGGTAGGTAGCGAGCGCGAGAAAGAGGAGAACGGAGACGAGTGACAGCACCAGGCCAAGAAACATATTAAGCGCCCGGTTGCGCGTCGGCGACAGGATGATGGGAATCGGCTTCATTGAGGGGACGCCTCCGCGCCTGGTTGGCTCGGCCGCAATCGACACGATCGTCGGAATCACTGCGATCAGGCCGCCGAGGCGGGCGAGAAATCCCAGAGCAGCCTTTATTATCCCCGGTGCCAACAGGGGCTTCGGGCCAAAACAGGGCGGGGGAACCACGGAATCCACCCCCGGGAAGAGTCTGAGTTCTAACTCTTGCGGGGGCTCCAGGCGGCGTACAGCGGGTCCTGGGCGGCTACGACGACCTGATACGTGCGAATTGGCCTTCGCACGTGCCGGCCGGCAAAAAGCTTAGCTGCCGAGGAGCCTGCTTCCGAAGACGAGAAGCAGGATGCCGAGGATGATGCGGTAAATGGCGAAGACGGTGAAGCCGTGGCGGCGTACCCACATCAGGAACCACTCCACGACGCCGAGGGCCACGATGAAGGAGACGACGAAGCCGATGGCGAGAACAACCCAGTTCTGGCTGGTCATGTGAACTTCAGCGATGGGTATCGCTCCGGCTGCCAATGCCGACTTGCTTGGATGGATGGACTTGAGAAGATCCCACGCCGGTGGCCGCAATCATGGTGGGGATGGAGAGCAGGAAACTGAACTCAAGCGCCGAAGGCCGGTCGAGGCCGACCATCTGGCCCGCGGCAATAGTGGCCATGGAGCGCGATGTGCCGGGGAAGATGGCCGAGAGCGACTGACAGATGCCGATCCAGATGGCCTGGCCGAGACTCATCTCTTCGACATGCAGCGTGTTGGGTTCGTAGCGGGATGCGCGTGCGTCGATGACCCACATGATGATGCCGCCGATGAGCAATGCCCAGGCCATGATGGCTACGCTGCCGAGATGCTTCTCACTCAGTTTGTGCAGTGGCAAGGCAATGATGGAGGTGAAGAAGAAGGCGATGAGAGTGAGCGAGATTGGGTGGTTCTTCCATGTGCGATCGCCGCTCTCGCCCTCTGGGGAAGCTTTTGATGAAGGCGACGATGCGTTCGAGATAAAGAAGAACAAGAGCGAAAATAGCGCCTGCCTGGATGACGATGGTGTACATCTTCCAATACGCATCGTCGAGCGGGATACGCATTGCGGCTTCGGCGATGCGAAGATGCGCGGTCGAACTGACGGGAAGAAATTCGGTGAGGCCCTCAACGATGCCCAAAAGAAGTGACTGAATGTAGACGTTCAAAAAGCCTCCGCTATGTATGGGGGAGTCCGCGGGTCAGAACAGGTTGTGTACGCCTATTCTTTATCGATGCCGTAGACCGAGATTCCCTGATCCAATTTGAACACGAGCATCGAAGCCCGCGCCGTGTAGTCCGACTGGGGGAATTTCTCCCTGAGTTTAGCGGCGAGCTCGCGGGCATGATTATGTGCGGCTTCGCTCTTTTTGTCGTTGTTGTCAGATGAGTACATGTCGGTGAGAACTGCCTGACGGTAAGCGGCCAGGTAAAGAGCTTGCGGGGTACGCGGGCCCTCGGGATGTTCGGCCGCAAATTTCTCGTAGATTTCGGATTCTTTTTCGGGGCACTTTTCCTGGCCTTGCCAGTCGCCGCAGAGCTTGTTGTCGAGCAGTTCGAATGCAGCGAAGTCGGCCGCGCGGGTGCCGGGGTAAAACTTGATGACTTTCTTCAGCCCGTCTTCATCCATCTGCTCGCGCATGTACGGCGCCTGCTCTTTTGAGGAAGGGCGGGTAGCCGCGTCGGCCTTCTGGATCTGCCAGCGGATATCGGCAGCGCGCCATGCGGCTTCGGCAGCGAGCGGCGAGTTGGAAAACATTTCGACGAGACGGCGATAGAGCAGGTGCGCAGTGCGGGCGGCGTTGACGGGGCCGCGCGGATCGGAGGCCAGAGCCTCCTGGTCCGCCGCGGCGCCCATGAGAATCTGGTCGCCGTTGGGAGTCGTGTCTTCGATGACAACGCCCTTGGCCTGTATCCAGCCGGAGATGGGCGGAGGAATTTCGGTGGTGTCGTAGATGGGGGCGTCGGAGGAGTGTTCTTCCTCGATGTCGGTGTTGGCGAAAACGCGCAGCCAGTTGCCGCTTTTTTCGGCGACGACCATTTCGCGGCCTATCTGGACGCGGCCGACTTTTTGGGCACCGAGATCGGCGGAGACGTAGATCCAGGTGACGCGCAGGGCTGTGGCCCGTGGGCCTGCTACGGGCTTCTGAATGTTGTCTTTCTTTTTCTGGGCGGCCAGGGGCAACGCACAGAGAACGAGACAGAGCGCAAGTAGCGGGGCTGCGCGAAATGTTGAATTTCTCACAGGAAAGATCATAGTCGAACGACGCTACGCGCCGGTTTCAGTGAGCACCTGGGCAAGCAAACCGGGGTCCACGTTGCCGCCAGAGACAACAGCAACCGCATTCTTATAAGGCGGAAGCTGGGCAGAGTGAAAGAGCAGTGCGGCGGAGGAAACGGCTCCGCTGGGCTCGGGAACGATGCGCGCAGAGTTGACGATGGCACGCATGGCGGCGCGGATTTCGGCTTCGGTGACGGTGATGATGCCGTCGACGAAGGCCTGGATGTGGGCGAAGTTGCGCTCGCCGACGCTTTGGGTGCGCAGGCCGTCGGCGATGGTGCGGCTGGTTAGCTCGGCTCCCCAGGTGACGATCTTGCCGGTGCGGAAACTTTCGGCGGTGTCGCCGGCAAGTTCGGGCTCGATGCCGAAGACTTTCACGTTGCGGGCGTAGGCGCTTGACGGCGGTGGCGACGCCGCTGAGCAGACCTCCGCCGGAGACGGGAACGAGGACGAGATCGACGTCAGGGAGTTGTTCGATGATTTCGAGGCCGCATGTGGCCTGGCCGGTGATGATCTGTTCGTCGTCGTAGGGCGGGATGACGATGTAGCCGTGTTTGCTGACGAGTTCTTCAGCCTTGGCGAGACGTTCGCTTGAGGCGACGCCGACATCGACGACTTCTGCGCCGTAGGCGATGGTAGCGGCGCGCTTGATGGCGGGGGCGTTCGATGGCATGACGATGACCGCTTTAGCACCGACCGCGCGGGCTGCATAGGCAACGCCCTGGGCGTGGTTGCCGCTGGAGTAGGTGATGACGCCGCGGGAGATTTCTTCCGGCGTGAGCTGGAGGATTTTGTTGGAAGCGCCGCGAAGTTTGAAGCTGCCGATGGGCTGAAGGCTTTCGCACTTGAGCCAGACTCTTGCCGGCGACGTCTGGGAACCAGGCGCGGACGAGCGGGGTTTTGACGGCGATGTTGGAGATGCGGTCGGCGGCGGCGCGGATGGCGTCGAGTGAGACGAGAGAGTCAGTGGCGACGGTCATGGGAGGTACTTCTCCGGAACGGGATTGGCGGGGGTTTGCGCCTGCCAGATGATTTGGATGATGTGCCACTGCTTGCCATCGAAGATGGCCTGAATACTGTTGATGCCGCGATCCATTGATCTGGCCTTCGTGACTTTGCCCTTGGATGGGTTGCCGTCGGGAGTGATGCGGGTTTCATAGGTGCTCCACAGATGAGCCATGTGATCCCATGTTTCGGCGCTTGACCTTGATCTGGTGCTCGTTTAAAACGGCGCTGCCACGCTTGGCGACAAGGTCTGATCCAATCCTCGACGGTGAGGATGCGGGGCGTCGCGGTGCCATCGGGAGCGATGCGGATGGGGATGAGACGGGCGTCGGGGAGAAACAGCGCGCGGAAGCAGGTGCGGTCCTGGCTGGCGGGGCCGCTGACGGCGGCGTCGATGGCCTTGATCAAGTCGTCAAGGGTGGCGGCGGAAGGGCAGCTCCAGGGGCTGGCGTTTGAGCGTTGGGGGTCTGGGCCTGGAGCGCGGAAGCGAAGCAGGAGAGCGAAGCAGAGCGAGGGAAACGAGAGGCGGCGCATGAAGGGATTTTACAAGCTGGATCAGGGTTCAGATCTCAGGGATCAATTGGACAGGATTTGTTCGAAGTAGATGAGGGGATCTTTTTTGTAAATGACGTGCGCGACTTCGCGGTAGCCGCATTTCGCGTAAAAGGGGCCGGCTCCGGCTGCGGCGTCGAAGGCATCGAGACGGATGGCGTCGGCGGGCCACGCGCGGGCGATTTCTTCGGCTTGTTTCATCAGGAGACGGCCGATTCCTTTGCGCTGGAGTTCGGGATGGACGGCCATGCCGGTCAGATACAGGGGTTCCATTGCCGGGGTGAAATATGTGGTGTCGATGGCCCAGGGTTTTTTGGTAGCGAGGCGCAGGGTGCCGACGATGCGGCCTTTGGAGCGTGCGATCAGTGTTCTCGAGAATTTGGGCAGACGCATGTTTGCGAGAATGCCTCGCTCTGACGGGGCCGATGACCAGAAGCCGGGACCGAAGTGACTGGTCAGGTTCTGGGCGACCGCGGTGTGGAGGGCTGCGAGTTCGGCAGCATCGACACGGGTGGCGAGGGCGAAGAAGAGTTTCATCGCGGTGAGATTTCAGTATCCCATTCATGCGCCAATAAACGACGTATGAATGAGACACCCAGGTTTGAATGATTGCAGAGGGAAGACAACTGCAGGTTCCTCGACTCCTTGCGGTCGCTCGGAATGACAGTCCTAGTTTGTTAGATCAGCCCTAGTTAGATCAGCCAGGTGTTTCGATCAGATTTCGAGGATTACGGGCATGATCATGGGGCGGCGGCCGGTGGTTTTCTGGATGAGGCGCTTTAGCTCTACGCGGACTTTTTCCTTCACCATGCCGTAGTCGGTTCTCTGTTCGCTGCTGAGAGCGTCGATGGTTTTCAGGACGACCTGGCGGGCTTCTTCGGTGATGTCGGCGCCGCCGAAGCCGCGCATGACGATTTCCGGTTCGCGCTCGATCTTGGCGGAGCGCTTGTTGATGGCGAGGATCGCGAGAACGATGCCGTCTTCAGAAAGGATGCGGCGGTCGCGGACGACGAGGTCTTCGACGACGTCGATGGTGGAACCGGAGTCGATGAGGATGCGGCCGGCGGTGACCTTGTCCTTCTTGCGCGCATCGGTCGCATCGAGTTCGAGCACGTCGCCGTCTTCGATGACCAGTGCGTGTTCGACAGCGCCAGTCTCCATGGCGAGTTGGGCGTGGCGGCGAAGGTTGCGGTAGTCGCCGTGAACGGGAATGAAGAACTTGGGACGGACGAGATTGATGAGCAGGCGAAGTTCTTCCTGGCAACCGTGTCCGCTGACGTGGATGAGGCCGTGGGAGCCGTCGTCGAAGATGACGTTGGCTTCGCGGCGGCTGAGGTGGTCGATGACGCGGAAGATGCTCTTCTCGTTGCCGGGGATAATGCGCGAGCTGAGGACGACGGTGTCGCCGGCATCGATGTGGGCGTGCTTGTGGTTGTCGACGGCGGCGCGGCTGAGGGCGCTCATGGGCTCGCCCTGGGTGCCGCTGATGAGAATCATGAGCTCGTCGGGCGGATAGTCGCGCATCTGGCCGGGATTGATGACGAGGCCGGGCGGGACTTCGATGTAGCCGAGGTCCTGCGCGATTTCAGTGCTCTCCATCATGGAGCGGCCGAGGACGACAGCTTTGCGGCCGTGTTTACGCGCGAGTTCGAGTGCGATGCGAATGCGATAGATGGATGAAGAGAAGCAGCTGAAGAAGAGCTTCTTCTTCGTTTGCGAAAAGATTTCGTGGAGGCGGGGAATGACGGCGCGTTCGCTGGGGGTGTAGCCCGACCGTTCCACATTTGTCGAGTCCTGCAGAAGGGCGAGCACGCCGCGCTTGCCGTATTCGGCGAAGGTGTGCAGGTCGAAGGCCTTGTCGTCGAGGGGGGCGAGGTCGATTTTGAAGTCGCCGGTATGGATGATGACGCCGACGGGCGTGTCGATGGCGAGGGCTACGCAGTCGACCAGCGAATGGGTGACGCGGATGGGCTCGATGGTGAAAGGGCCGAGGGTGAATTTTTCCTTAGGCGTGATTTCGATGAGCGTGATTTCGTCGAGGAGCTGGTGCTCTTCGAGCTTGCCTTCGACGTAGGCCAGCGTGAATTCGGTGGCGTAGACGGGAACCTTGAGCTCGCTGAGGATCCAGGGAAGTCCGCCGATGTGGTCTTCATGACCATGGGTAAGGATGATGGCACGGACGTGCTGGCGGTTTTCGGTGAGGTAGGTGATGTCGGGTACGACGATATCTACGCCGAGCAACTCTGTTTCAGGGAACATGAGGCCGGCATCGATCACGATGATGTCGTCTTCCCAGCGGATTGCAAGGCAGTTCATGCCGAATTCGCCGAGGCCGCCGAGGGGGATGATTTTCAGTTTATTTGTTTGCATCTGTCAGGTTCGATGCTAACACCTGCGCGTGTGCAGGGATGAGAGGGTGTTGGGAGCGAAGTTGTTCAAAAATATGCGGGAATTCTCTAGTCACCTGTGCAAACGCTCACTAGAATACGGCTTGTCCTGCAGCTTCCGCCTGATTTTGACCTGTGAGTGACCACCCATCCAATCCGGTAGGGGAACCTCAGCGTTCTTCAGACAGGGATGCAACGCGTCGCAGTCATGGCGATCGTGTGGGTGGCGATGACTTGCTTTTGACGCGTGCAAAGGGTGGCGACCAGCAGGCTATGACCGATCTTTTCGATCAATACAGCGGCATGGTGTATTCAGTGGCGCTGCGTGTATTGAACGATCCCGGTCAGGCCGAGGACGTGATGCAGGAGATATTTTTCCAAGTATGGCGGAACCCCAATGCGTTTGTAGCAGGGCGGGGATCCCTGGGTGCATGGTTGGCGGTAATGGCTCGCAATCGGGCCATCGATGCACTGCGGCGAAGAAGACCGACGGATTCGGTCGATGATGTGGTGTTAGTTTCGCAGTCGGACATCGGGTCTGAAGTTGAGCGAAATCGGATGATGGAGAAAGTCAAGGGAGCGTTGAAGGATCTTCCATTAGAGCAGCAGAAATCGGTGGAGATGGCGTTTTTTGAGGGGCTGACTCACTCGGAGATCGCAGCGAGAACGGGCGATCCGCTGGGGACCGTGAAGACGCGGATTAGATCGGCATTGATGACTTTGAGAAAGGCGATCGGCGCATGATGCAAGACGAGCACATACCGCAGGAGGATCTGGTCCTCTACGCAATGCAGGCCATGCAGTCGCATGAGCTCGCAGCGGTGCGTCTGCATCTGGACGGGTGCGACGTGTGCAGGCGAGCGCTGGCCGAAGTGAACGGCGATCTCGCGCTGGTGGCGATGAGTGTGGAGCAAAAGCCTCTACCTGAAGGGGCACGGCAGCGATTCGTAGAGAGATTGGCTGCGGATGCTTCGCGGAAGGGCGAGGGCGTTCCAACGTCTGTGATTTCGATTGAGTCGAAGAGGCCGGTTCGCAAGGCGGCGCTGTGGATTGGGTGGCTCGCTGCGGCGGCGTCGATTTTCTTTGCGTTTTCGCTGCAGCAGAAAGTGCGCGTGCTGAATGATCAGTTGGTGCAGCAGAGGCAAGCGATCGAACAACAGACAGCGGCCAATGCGCGAGCGCAACAGGTGTTGGATGTACTCACGGCGCCCGGCGCGAAGCGGGTGTTATTGACGGCGGCGAAGGCCAAGCCTGAACCTACGGGGCGCGCTATTTATCTGGCTGAGA
This sequence comes from uncultured Acidobacteriaceae bacterium, assembly GCA_963738035.1. Lineage (GTDB taxonomy): Bacteria > Acidobacteriota > Terriglobia > Terriglobales > Acidobacteriaceae > Telmatobacter. Next base: position 276,767 of record CAVTVB010000008.1, on the reverse strand, counting down.
CCGGCGGGCTGGTGTTTCAGGCAAACGACCTGGGACAACTGGCGGAGAATAAGACTTACGAGTTGTGGGTGATTCCCGCGAACGGACAGGCCCCGATTCCGGCGGGCCTCTTTCGGCCTGACGCTGCGGGTAGCGCCAGCGTGGTGTTGCCGCCGTTGCCCAGGGGAGTTCCGGCCAAGGCGTTTGGTGTGACGATTGAAAAGGCCGAAGGGTCTTCAACGCCGACTGCTCCCATCCTCCTGGTGGGTGCTGTTCCCGCGTCGGGCGAATAAGCGCGTATTCTGTTGTGGCGTAGCTTGGGCGAGATGCCGCGGTGCGGGACTTCGTTCAATAGAGGCGCGAGATCCTTGGGGAGTGTTCTTGCGATGCGACTGAATACGTATTTGAACTTCGGTGGTAATTGTGCTGAGGCGTTTGGATTTTACGAAGAGCACCTGGGCGGCAAGATCGGGATGATGATGACGCACGGCGACATGCCGGACCCGAGCAAGGTGATCCCGGGGATGGAGAATGCCGTACTGCATGCGACGATCACGATCGGCGAAACGATGATCATGGCTAGCGATGTTCCAGCGGATCGGTGGAAACCGATGCGCAGCGCATACCTGACGCTCAACCTGGCGAGCGATGGGGATGCGGAGCGGCTGTTTGCGCTGCTGGCAGATGGCGGCGAAGTATTCATGCCTCTGCAGGAGACATTCTTCGCGTCGCGGTTTGCGCAGTTGCGCGACAAGTTTGGCACTTTGTGGATGCTGATTCATGAGAAGCCAATGGGGGCAAGACCGTAACGCTGCTTCAAGTCCCGCTGCGCTTCATCCGATGTCAAACGCTCTGGCAACTTGATTATGGGCGGACCCTATGTTTCGATTTTTGTGTCTTCTTATGTGCACCGTTGTTCTTGGTGCTCCAGGTTTTTGTGCCTCGCGAAATCCGGAAAAACTGGAAGTGACTGGTTACGTATTCGCACGCGGTGCGGCGCTTACGCCGGGACAGGTTGATGCGAAGTATCTGACGCGTATCAATTACGCATTTGCGAATATTCAAGGTGGGCGGATGGTGCTGGGTGCGCCTACAGACGTGCAGAATTTTGCGCAGTTGACGGCGCTACGGAAATCGAATCCGCGGTTGACGGTGCTGGTATCGGTCGGCGGATGGTTGTGGTCGACGAACTTTTCGGATATGGCGCTGACGGTAGAGAGTCGGCGCACGTTCGAAGACAGCGTGATGGAGTTCCTGGCGAAGTATGACCTGGACGGGCTAGATATTGATTGGGAGTATCCGGGCCTGACAGGGGCGGGACATCCGTATCGCGCCGAGGACAAGCGGAATTTTACGGCGCTGCTTGCCGAACTGCGGGCGCGCTTTGATTCAGCGAAGAAGAAGACAGGCCGGCGGCTCTACCTGACGATTGCGATGGGTGCGGGCGAGGACGTTATTGCGAACACCGAGATGCAGAAGGTTCAACGGTATGTCGATACGGTGAACCTGATGACCTATGACTACTACGAGGCGGGTTCCGATCTGACGACTGGGCATCATGCGCCGCTGTTTGCCAATCCGGCGGATCCGAAGAATGCGTCTTCGGATGAGACGGTTCGGGCTTATGAAAAGGCTGGAGTGCCGGCGGAGAAGATTCTGCTCGGTGTGCCGTTCTACGGGCGCACGTGGGGTGAAGTGCCGGATAAGAATCATGGCTTGTTTCAGCCGGGGAAAACGATCGCTGGGGTCAATGCGCAATACAGCGCAATCGTGTCAGACATGCTGGGGAAGGGATACACGCGTTACTGGGATGATGCGGCGAAGGCGCCGTATTTGTACAACGCAGAGAAGCACCTTTTTGTTTCGTATGAGGATCCGGAATCGCTGGCGCTGAAGTGTGCGTATGTGCGTGGGCACAAGCTGGGCGGCGTGATGTTCTGGGAATACTTCGGGGACCCTGACGGGACGTTGCTGAAAGCGATTGACGATGGGCTTGAAGCGGCGAAGTTCTGAGTTCAGCGTTTCACGCGTGCGCCGGAGTATCTTCGCCGGGAAAATGGACGCCGAGGGATTTGCGCGCTTCTTCGAGAAGGCGCGCCATGCCGAGTGAGAGCGCTTGGGGGATGACCGGGCTTTCGCGGAGGCCGCGGCGAATCAGGTCGCAGAAGTGGGCGGTCTCATAGTTGAACCCGCCGGCGGTATATGGCTCGTGCAACTCGATGATGCGACCGTCGAGGTGGTGGATAGTGGCGCGGGTGGGGTTCCACCAGTTGGCATGGATGAGGACGTAGCCGCGCGGACCGCAGAGCAGGGCATCGCCTCTGCTGAGCAAGTCGATGCCGGTGTGAAGCTGGGCCATGCCGCGCTCGTGTTCGCTTTGAAAGATTGCAAAGTTGTCGACGCCGGAAGGGCTGAGGCGGCCCATGGTCTGGACGCGCTTCAGCGGTCCGAGCCAATCGAGAGCGAGAAATGCTTCGTAGGGGCCGATGCCCATGATTCCGCCGCCGCCGAGTTGGGGGAAGTGGAGCGGGTAGTCCGGTCCGATGGATGAGTCGCAATGGCCGGCACGGACGAATCCGATGGGACCGATCGAGTCTTGATCAAGGTGCTCGCGCAATTTGACATACAGGGGAAAGAAAGGCGGCTTCATGGCTTCCATGAAGAGGCGATCGTGCCTGCGAGCGCCGGCGAGGATCTGTTCTAACTGGCGGACGTTGAGGGCGGCGGGTTTTTCGCAGAGAACGTGCTTGCCGGCAGCGAGGGCCAGGAGGCAATACTCGGCGTGGGTGTCAGGGTGGGTTGCGATGTAGACAGCGTCGATGTTGGCGGCGAGGAGGTCGCTGAGAGTGGAGGCCACGATGGGGACGGAAAACTTCGCAGCATAGGTTCGCGCGCGATCGGCGTTGCGGCCCCAGACAGCGGAGAGGGTGGCGCGTTCGACAGCTTGAAGTCCGTGGGCGAAGCGGGCGGCGGCGCGGCCTGGGCCGATTATGCCGAAGCGAATGGGTTGCTGGGTTTGACGCACGGGAACAGGGTAGCGCGTGAGGGGTGTGATTTAGCGAGTTGCTCAGTCACGATGATCGAAGAATGGGATATTGCTTTCCCACCCATGCGTTACCGCCCCACGAACGAGACCCTGTTCGTGGGGACCACGGAGAATCGCGTCATGGATAGGGCACCCAGGATGTTCATATGGATGCGGGAGAAAGCAGGTCCTTCGACTTCGCTCAGGATGACGGTGTGTGGAGACGCTAGCGCAAGAGGTCTTCGAGGGTTGTACTGAGATCGGTCTTTTCGTCGCGATATTTGACGATGACGGGGGCGTAGAGCGACAGGCCCCAGGCTTCTGCGTTGGGGTGTCCTTTGCCTTTGGCGACGGCGCGGGAGCCCGGAACGACGACAGCGTTGGGCGGGATGATGAGGGGCGTGTCCGAAGTGGCGCGAATGGTGGTGCCATTGACTAGATCGAAGACGGGGGTGCCGCGGGTGAGGATGGTGCCGGGGGCGAGTACGGCGCCGGAGCGAACGATGGTGCCTTCGTAGACTCCGCAGTTGCCGCCGACGAGGACGTCGTCTTCGATGATGACGGGGCTGGCATTGATGGGCTCGAGGACTCCGCCGATCTGTGCGGCTGCGCTGAGATGGACGCGTTTGCCGATCTGCGCGCAGGAACCGACGAGGGCGTGGGAGTCGACCATGGTGCCCTCGTCGACCCACGAGCCGGTGTTGATATAGCTGGGTGGAACGCAGACGACTCCGCGAGCAATGTATGCGCCGGCGCGGATTGACGAGCCGCCCATCACAACGCGGATTCCGTCGGCGGCGGTGAAGTGACGAACCGGGTAGGTGTGCTTGTCGACGAAAGAGAGCGCACCTGCGGGGAAGTCCTGGAGGATGCCGATGCGAAAGCCGAGGAGGATACCTTTTTTGACCCAGGCGTTAACGCGCCAACCTGTGGGGGCGGTTGGGTCAGGTGAAGCGGAGCGGAGTTCACCACGTTCGAGCGCTTCACGAAGAGCGAGGAAGGATTCCATGGCTGCCGAGTCATTGATGGCGGAGGCGCCGGCGGAGAAATGGCGTTCAATATCCTGTTCAAGTTGAGTCGAATCCATTTTGTAATGCTACAAGCTACGAGCGTGCTGCCTCCAGGACGCAGGTCCGGGCTTGCAGAAAGCCGTGGGGATATTCGAAGGGGAAAAGAAGAACGGCGCCAGAGGGGTCGGGACCGGGCGCCGTTTGCGAGGAGATAGGCAGTTCGTGTTTACGCAGCGGAGGCGGAAGTCACCTTGGCACGAGGCCGAGGCGCGTCGGACATCGGCTGCAACTTGAAGGAGTTATTGCCGGCAGGGATCATGGCCAGCGGGATGTCGCGGTTGGCCCTGCCGTGGAGATTTTTGGATTCAAGCCAGGCACAGAGCCTGGGATCGTAGATTTCGGGTTGGCCTTGCCAGAAGTCGGGTTTCAGACCGCACTGGATGCTGAGATGCCCGAGCTTCAGTTCAATGTTCTCGGTGCCTTTCGGAAAATAGCGGCGGACGTTATCGGATCCGACGTGCAATCCGGTGAGGCCGTGACCTTTGCTGTGTGTTTTTACAACCATCGTGTTACCTGCTTTGAGTATTGGGTGAGAGTAAATCTACGAGCGGTGGAACTGCCACATCCGAGAGCGATCGCGGGGGGCATTTGTTCCTCATCGGGAAGTAACGACTTGCGACAACCAAGTTGGGCCAAGGGGCCCTATTGCTTTGTTTTTTCAGCGGCGCGCGTTTGCGGCCTCTGGAAGCGTATTCCGTGTATGCCGTCCACGAACGGCGGAGGCGCTGACGCACGCACTCAACGAGTAATGATGCGCCCTTCAAGCTATGAGGTTGTGTATGGGACAAGAATTTCTGGATAATTCTCAGGGCGTTGAGGGAGGGTGGGAACCGACAGGTTCGTTGAACGCGCCTAACCGTTCAAAGTCAAAGCTTTGCGAAGTGCTGAAGCGACCTGTTCCTGCTGGGATGGGGTAATGCGAGTAAAAAAGGGGAGCGCAAGCACGCGGGCCCCAATGGATTCGGTGACTGGAAGGGGTTGCGGCGATGCAAGACGTTCGCGCCATGCGGGTTGCAGGTGGATGGGGGCGAAATAAGGGGCGGTAGCAATGCCGCGTTGCGCCAGAAACTCCTGGATACGATTGCGATCGGCGTCTTGGGGGAGGCGAACGACGAAGACGAACCAGCTTGTAGTGCTGTCCGGCATGGTGAGTGGGGGCAACTCAAGCTCGGGAATATCAGAGAGAAGGACATAGTAACGTTCGGCGGCAGCGCGACGTAGCGTGAGGATTTCGTTGATGCGGCTGAGTTGGGCACGCCCGAGGGCGCAGGCGATGTCCGAGAGGCGATAGTTGAATCCGATGTCGGAGTGATGGAGCCAGTCCGGGGAAGAAAGATTTTCGACTGTCGATATGGGGTTTTGGCTTCGCCCCTGATTGCGCAGGCTGCGGAGGCGGTCGGCATGGAACTGGGTGTGGGCCAGGACGGCTCCGCCCTCGCCGGTGGTGATCTGCTTGTTGGGGTAGAAGCCGAAGACGGCGAGATCGCCGAAGGAGCCAGCACGACGGTTATGGAGTTCAGCGCCGATGGCTTCGCAGGCGTCTTCGATAATCGCAAGGTTGTGGCGTGTGGCGAGGTCGCGGAGGGCTTGCATGTCTGCCGGGATTCCAAAGGTGTGAACGACGATAACGGCGCGGGTCCGTGGAGTCAGGACGCGCTCGACTGTTTCCGGCGTGAGATTGAGGGTGACGGGATCAATATCTGCGAAGACGGGTGTAGCTCGGACATGGAGGACGGCATTGGCGACTGCAATGAAGGCGAATGAGGGGACGATGACTTCGTCGCCTTCCTTGATGCCGAGGGTGAGCAGAGCTATGTGCAAGCCTGCGGTGCCGCTGCTGACGGCGATGGCGTGGGGGACGGCGTGGTAGTTGGCGAGTGCGGATTCGAAGGCGACGAGTTCGGGGCCGAGGCTGAGGTGGGGGGTGCGCATGACGGCCGTAACGGCGTCGATTTCTGCTTCGGTGATGTCGGGAGCGGAGAGGGGTATGGTCGGAGTCACAGTGTGTTTACGAGACAGCGGAGTTTGCAGTGTTGCGCACTGGTTAGCGATGCTTCGCATCTGTTCGCGGAGTTAGTTTGTGACCGCGGAGAGGCGTTGGTTGCTTCATTAGAAGATTATCCAGAGGGACTGTAGCGAGAACGTGTGCGATGGTTTCGGCGGCGGTGCCGTTGCCGTAGGGGTTGGTCATGCCGTGAAGCTTTTTGCGGAATCGCGGAGCGAGTGCGCGTTTGAGCGCAGAGGTTATGGCCCCTGTATCGGCCGGAACGTCGAGGATGTTGCGGGCACGCTCGCGGCCTTGTTGGCGCATTCCCACATTAACGACAGGGAGTGCGAAGGAAGCTGCCTCCATGATGCCGCTGGAGGAGTTGCCAATCATCACATCGACTTGGCCGAGGAGGCTCCAGTAGGTGATGGCATCGAGGTTGATAAAGATTTGCGTGTTGGCGCGGGAGGCGGCGAGAGCGCGGGTGCGATGGATAAGCGCGTGGCTTCCGGCGTCGGTGTTGGGATAGATGAAGATAAGCTGGCCAGGCGCTTCAGCGAGCGCCTGGAAGAATGCATCGGCTTCGGTGTTTGTATCGCGAAGGATGGTGACGGGATGCCATGCAGCGAGGATTGTGGGCGGTTGAAGTGTTAGTCCGAGGCGGGATTCAAGAGCGGCTCGTCCAAGGAGTTTTGAACGTCGGAAATGGTCTAGCGAGGGTGCGCCTGCATGCTGAACGCGCCAGGGTTCTTCACCCATTGCGATTACGCGGCGGCGGGCGGTTCCAGTTGATGTGAAGTGGATGTGGGCTAGCTTGGTGAGGGCGTTGCGAACCTGGTCGTCAATTGCGCCCTGGCTGACTTCGCCGCCTTCGATGTGGGCCATGGGAATGCGAAGGGCGAGCGCTACGCTGGCAGGGGCCATCATCTCGTAACGATCGGCGATGAGGAGCATCAGGTCGGGGCGCCATGAGGAGAGCGTGTCGGCGAGCGAGAGGATGGCGACACCGATGGTTTTGGCCATGCCGGTATCGGTGTCGGAACTGAGGAGGCACTCGATACGCGCCTTGATGGGGAAGCCTTCGCGTTCAATTTCTGCGATGGTGTTTCCGAATTCGGGAGAGAGATGCGGACCGAGTGCAATGACGCCTAATTCGACGTCGGGGTGTGCTGCGAGTTCGCGGAGGGGCCAGTAGAGGTGGCTGTAATCGGCGCGCGATGTAGTGACTACTGCGATTTTTCTTCTGGCCTTACGAGGCTTACTCATCGGAGACCTGCTGAGCCGCGGTAGAGCGGAAGGCGATAACTGTGCTGCTGGGCCTGTAGTCGGGTACGAGGACGTGAAGAACATCGAGCGATGCGGAGAGATCGCGAAGGCGGACAGCATCGTGCAAAGTGGCGAGCAGGGTTTGAAGTCGGCCATGCGCGAGTGACGGCGTATCAAGCGGAACGAGGCCGTTAGCACTGGCGGGATGAGGTGTTTCGCTTGTGGACCAGAGTTGCTCGGTCTCTTTGTCGCCAGCTCGCGGGTGGGTGAATTCGATTGAGACGTCGCGGGTTGGAGCGAGTGTGTGAGCCATGAATCTTGCAAGGTCGGCGATGTAGTGCGGTGCCGGAAGTTGCGGAGCGAGAAGAGTGGGCGGCTGCGCTGCGGATGCAGCCAGGAGAAGGTCGACGGCTTCAGCGATGGTGAGGAAGTAGCGACGCGCGGCCGGGTCGGTGACCGTGAGCGGAAGACCTGCGGCGATCTGGCGCGCGAAGACCTCAGTAACGCTTCCGCACGAGGCGAGGATGTTGCCGAGGCGAAGCACAGTTCCGCCGGAGGTGAGGACGATTTGTTCGGCCACGCGCTTTGTCGCGCCCATCATGGAGGCGGGCGCAACGGCCTTGTCGGTGGAGAGCAGAATTATGCGAGCGCGGTGACTGAGGGCGCCGTCGCGCAGGCGTTGAGTCCCGAAGATGTTGTTGGCAATGGCGGCCAGGGGCTGCTCTTCGATGATGGGGACGTGTTTGTAGGCTGCGGCATGGAAGATGAGGTGCGGATGATGGAGCGAAAAGATCTCATCGAGGAGAGAGCGATCGGCGATGCTGCCTAGATAAAAGGTCGCCAGTGGTGATGATTCGAAATTCGAGAGGTCGCGCTGAAGGTCGTAGAGACCGCTTTCAGAGGATTCGAGAAGAATGGTTTGCGCGCCGTGCGATGCGAGTCGCTGAGCGAGCGCGGAGCCGATGGAGCCACCGGCGCCGGTAATGAGGATCGGCTGCCGGACTAAAGACGAGATCGTCTCCAGAGATGGCGCGGGGAGCGCCGGACGGGCGAGAAAGCTGTGCCAGTCGATGGTCTCGAGAGAGGGGATCACAGATCGAAGTATAAATGTGGAGCTTTATCGGTGCCGGATGGGGTGGTTTCAGGGTCGTCACTCGAGCGGGGCATTGGAACAAGAGACGTGGGTATACCATGCGGCATTGAGACGGCCGGGATGGAGTTCGAGGCAGACCTGATCGCCGGTGGTTGTTTTGTCGTAGATGGATTTAGAGACGCCGAGGTTGTTTGATTGCTGCACTGGACCCCAAGGCTCGAGCGAGAGGTAATAGGACCGCGAGCGGCCGGTGGTGTAGTGCTTGCCGATGACGCGCACAACGAAGCGTGTGGGTGTTGATTCGTCGCCGACAGCGTCTGCCACGATGACTGCGCCGTAGCTATAGAGTATGCCGAAGAGAAGGAGGGCGAAGAAGGTGCGGGCAGGGGAAGGACTTTCGAAAAAGGAGTGATAGAACGCGGCGATATACGCGAGGGTAATCAGGGCAATGACAACGCCGATGGACTGAAGAGAGACGAAATGAATTCCGCGCGCGCGAATAAGCAACCCGAAGCTGCTGGCAATAAGTGCATAGAGGAGCTCTGCACGCGGATCGTCTTTTCGTCTAAAGACTGTGTAGAGCAGCGGCGAGCGATGGAGGAGAAAAGCAAGTGTGATGGGCACCAGGGCGAGCGCGATGGAGAATGGCAGGTACAGCGCCGGGATTCCGAAGTTGGCTGCGACGGCGGCTGCGATAGCGATGACGAGCGCGAAGATGCTGTAGGTTTTTGCCTGAGCCAGAGCCGCAAGACGTTCCTGCGGGGTTGCGCCGAGTTCTTCCTGCTGAGAGATTTTTTCGAGGATGCTGTCGCCATCGCGCTTGTCCAGATCAGGAATCTTTCGAATCCACGCATCGAGGGCTCCGTCCTTATCGAAATGGTTGTATAGAGTGAGCGTGCCGCGGCCGTTATTGAGGTAGAACTGCGTGTATTTGCCATTGCGGGAACTGATGGTGCGATAACCCTCGATTTCGTTGCGGTCGGCGTAATGATCAGTGAAGGCACCGCGGATCTCGATACGACTTCCATCGATGATGACGCGGGAGCGCACGGCAAGCGCAATGAGGTAAACGCCGAAGAACAGAAAAGCGGCGGTCATGACGAGGGGCAAAGTGGTGCTGGCTACATTAGTTGCCACCGTGCACATCACGATGCTGCCTGCAACAGCAGGTGCACCCAAAACGAGAAGGATGGACCGATACCAGGCCTTGATGTGGTATTCGTGGCGGGTTTCGGTCGGCTGGTTGATGGTATTCATAACGCGTTCTCGGTTGCCGCTTCTCGTATGACTGGAAAATGACGGTCGGGCCGTTTGCCGGGTCGAATTGCGCGAAAGCCGTGGTTCTTTGTTGGTGCACGGCTCGCATACACTAGAGGGTTCCACTGCATTGCAATGCGCGATATGCCGCTTGATCTGGAGACGGGCTTGGGAATGAAGTTTATGCGAGTTGGCTGTGCTCTGGCCATGATTTTTGTGGCGATAACCGTTACCGCAGGAGCGCAGGCGCGCTTTGATGCCGGGGCTATCCGGCTGAACAATCGCGGCGTGGCGCTGATGGGTCAGCAATTTACCGAGAAGGCTGAGCAGAGCTTTTCTGAGTCGTTCAAGAAGGACCCGAAGCTGGCCCAGGCGGCCATCAATGACGGCATTGCGCTGCTGACGTTGCAGAAGATTGACGATGCCAAGAAAGCATTGCAGGCGGCAATTGCAATCGATCCGAATAGCGCGCAGGCGTGGTACAACCTGGGGCTGGCGCAGCACGCAGACAATGAGTTGGACGATGCGCTGAAGAGTTTTCAGCAGGCAGTGAAGCTCGATCCGCGCGATGTGGATTCGTACTACTTCGAGGGCGTGTGCTACCGGGAGATGAAGCAGTACGACAAAGCTGTCGAGGTGCTGAAACAGGCGCTGGCGATTCAGCCGCTTCATGCCTCGTCGGAGTTTGCGCTGGCTCGTGCGCTGCAGGCATTGGGCGATAAGGAACAGGCCAAAGAGCACTTCAAGAACTTCCAGCACATGACGAGCACCAAGATCTCGGCTGCGATCGGGTTGGCGTATGGCGAGCAGGGACACTACTCGACGGTGACGCCGGTGGAGGAGCCGCAGGCTCGGCAGAAGGCGATGATTCCGGTGAAGCTGGTTAACACTCCGTTGAACTTGCCAACTGCAGGCGTACCGTGGCCGTGGACCCCAACCGGCGGGGCTTGCATGTTGGATGTGACCGGGTCGGGGCAGATGGACCTGGTGCTGATGGAGTCAGGAGCGCAGGCAATTCGGGTTCTGCATCGGAACAAAGGGGGCTTTGAGAATGTGGATACGGCGGCTGCAGGACTGAAGGTCTCGGGACGTGCAGTTGCTTGTGCGGTCGGCGACTTTGACGGTGACAACCTGAATGATCTGGCGGTTGCGCTGGATGATGGAGTGCGGTTATTTCGGAATCTGGGCAAGGGCAAGTTTGAGGATGTGACTGCGGAGGCAGGACTGGCGGCGCGGAACAAGCCTACGGGGATCACATTTCTGGATTACGACCACGATGGCGATCTGGATTTGTTTTTGACTGGGTCAGGATTGAAGCCGGGCGATCCGGCGAATGTATTGTGGCGGAATAACGGGAACAAGACATTCACGGAGCTCACGGCGGAAACGGGACTGGGTAGCTCTGGAAAAACCGCGAGCGCGATTCTGACGGACTTCAATAACGATCGCGCGGTGGACCTCGCAGTGACAGGTGATGGGGCGGCGCCGGTACTGTTTGTGAATCCGAGAGAAGGAAAATATCCGCAGCAATTGTTATATGAGGGGGAGAAGTTTTCGGCGACCGAGGGCATTGCTGTTCTTGATTTCAACAAAGACGGATGGATGGATATTGCCGTTACGCATGCAGGGGCACCAGGGTTGACACTGTGGCGAAATATCGTAGGGCCACAGAATGGGGGGCGGCGTTTTGAACGCGTGACGCTGCCACTGACGGGCGCGACGCGGGGATGGGGAGTGACGGCTGTCGATATCGACAACGACGGATGGGTCGATTTGGCGGCGATTGTGGAGACAAGCGCAGGGCCGCGCGTGAAGGTATTTCGCAACAAGGGCGATGGAAGCTTCGAAGACGTGAGCCGTGCACTGGGGCTCGACACCGTAAAGCTGACCGCGCCGCACGGATTGATTGCCGCGGATGTAGATGGTGATGGTGCACCGGACTTGATTGTGACGCAGGAGAATGCTGCTCCAGTGCTGCTGCGCAATGTTGGCGCAAACAAGAATCACTTTGTGCGTCTCGACCTGAGTGGATACGCGGACAACAAGACAGCAATTGGATCGAAGGTGGAGATCTTCGCCGATGGGCAATGGCAAAAGTGGGAACTCGCGGGCGCGTCGGGACTGGCGACGCAGGCTCCGCCGCAGTTGCTTGTCGGGTTGGGCGAGGCAGATCACGTTGATCTGCTGCGCATTTTGTGGCCGACGGGGATTCTGCAGGACGAGATTGATTTGCCGCATACGCAGGTAATTGCAATGAAAGAAGCGGATCGCCGTGGAAGTTCTTGCCCAGTGTTATTTGCGTGGGATGGGCACAAATACAAACTGGTCACAGACGTGATCGGCGCGGCAGTCGTGGGGCACTGGTTTACACCGACGCGGCGGAATATTCCGAACTCCGGTGAGTGGATCAAGGTGGATGGCGACCGGCTGGCGAGCGTGGATGGGAAGTTGAGCCTGCGGTTCATTGAGCCGATGGAAGAGGTGAACTATATCGACCAGTTGCGGCTGGTGGCGGTGGATCATCCGGAGGATGCAGAGGTGAATCCGGATGAGCGGTTCCTCGATGATCCGCCGTTTGCTTCGGGGCGCGTGGTGGCGTCGAAGGGAGCGCGGTTGCCTGTGGGGGCTTGGGATGGCGAGGAGCGTGATGTGCTCGATGTGCTGACGCGCCGCGATCACAAGTTCGCGAGCGGGTTCACGGTGACGTCGTATGACGGATTTGCGAATTTGCATTCGCTTACGTTGGACCTCGGCGATGTGGACGCGAAGGGGCAATTGCGGCTGCTGATGACTGGATATGTGAACTACTTCAGTGCGACGTCGCTGTACGCCGCGTGGCAGGCGGGGATCAAGCCGATCTCGCCGTATGTTGAGGCGGAGCGGCCCGACGGAACTTGGGTGACCATTCCGGGAGAGGCAGGATTCCCCGCGGGACTGGAGCGGACGATTGTTATAGACCTGACGGGGAAGCTGCCGAGTGGGACGCGCAAGATCCGGCTGGTGAGCAATCTCGAGATCTACTGGGACCAGGTGTTGATCGACAACAACGCCGAGGCGGAGACAAGAGCGACAGAGGTGCCGATGGCGCTGGCTACGGAAAGGTTCCGCGGCTATCCGAAGCAAATCGACTTGAAGAGCCCTGGGGATCTGGATTATGACTACGATCGCGTGAGTTTGACGGGGCCTTTCCAGCATCAACGCGGCAACTACACGCATCTTGGCGACGTTACGGCGCTGGTGAAGGGCGTGGATGATCGATATGCGATTTTCGGCAGCGGCGAGGAAATTGCGACGGAGTTTGACGCGACGAAGCTGCCACCTCTGCCTGCGCATTGGAAGCGGGACTACTTCTTCTACGCGAACGGGTATGTGAAGGATATGGACTGGTGGGATGCGATGCCGTTTACGGTGGCGCAACTGCCGTTCCACAAGATGAGCGCGTATCCGTATCCTGCGGGCGAGACGTTTCCGGATGATGCGGATGCGATCGAGTATCAGCTCAAGTGGAACGACCGGTTTGATTCGGGTGAGCCGGTGCGGTCGTACCGGTTTGATTATCGGCTAATGCCTTCGACGCCGGCGGACGATGCGACATGTGGCGAGTCAAGTTCGGCATGCCCGGCCAGTGCTGCTCGGGCGACCCATGAGTGAGTTGGTTCTGCTGCCTGCGGTACGGCAGCTCGAGATGCTGCGGGTACGTGAGGTTTCGGTGTTGGAACTGGCCGAAGCGCATATTCGCGCAGATTGAACGGCTGAATCCGGAGTTGAATGCGTTTGCGGATTTCGATGCGGAGCGGGTGCGGACACAGGCGCGCGCGATGGATGCGGTTGCGATGGATGCGCGCGGGCCGTTGCATGGGCTGCCGGTGACGGTGAAATCGTCCATTGCGACTGCGGGATACAAGTGCGAGATCGGGAGTCTGAATCATGAAGGCGAGATTCCGCGCGAGGATGCGGTAGTAGTTGCTCGGCTGCGGGCTGCGGGTGCGCTGATTCTGGGGACGACGAATTGTCCTGAATTTCTGATGGCGTACGAGACGGACAATTCTCTGCATGGACAGACACGGAATCCGTGGGACCTGGAGCGGACGCCGGGTGGATCGAGTGGCGGTGAGTCGGCGGCGATTGCAGCGGGGATGTCGGCGGCTGGACTGGGTTCGGACAGCGGCGGGTCGGTGCGCGTGCCGGCGCATTTCACGGGGATCTGCTCGCTGAAGCCGACGCCGGGGCGCATCCCGGGGCGTGGACATATGCCGCCTTGCGTGGGGCCGTTTGCGACGCTGGGTGCGATTGGGCCGATGGCGCGGACGATGGTGGATGTAGAGCTGATGTTTCGCACACTGAGTGGGCAGGATGATGCGGACCCTGCGAGCCCGCCGGTGGCGCTGCGCGAGTTGAACGGGCCGGATCTTCGGCAGAATCGGATTGGATTTTTTGAAGATGATGGGATAACGCCGGTGACTGCTGAAACGCGCGTCGCTGTGCGGAGGGCGGCTGCAGCGTTGCGTGAGGCGGGCTTTCGCGTCGAGCCGTTCCGGCCGCAGACGCTGGAGCAATTGCGGAGGTTATGGTGGACGTTCTTTGTTCAATGCGGAGCGATGTTTTACGAACCGGAAGTTCGCGTCGGCCGGGAAAAGCTAAGTCCGATCTTCAGTGAGTTTCTGAAAATTGCGGAGAGATCAGGATCTCTCACATCTACGGAATTGCTGAGTGCGTGGGCGGAGATGGATCTGCTGCGTTCGAAGACGCTTGAAGAAATGCGCGAGTATCCGGTGTTGCTGTGCCCGGTGGCTAGTGTGCCGGCGTGGAAGCATGGCGAACGAAACTGGTCGATCGATGGGCAGACGGTCGAGTACCTGGATGCGGTGAAATATACGCAGTGGTTCAACACTCTGGGGGCGCCAGCGGCGGTGGTGCCGGTGAGTCATTCGCCAGAGGGACTGCCGATCGGGGTGCAGATTGTGGGGCGGCCGTTTGAGGACGAAACAGTGCTGGGGGTCGCTGCAGTTGTGGATGCGGCGTTTGGCTTTCGTGCACCGGAGATGTGCCGCCAGGCGAAATAGGCGCGCGTTCGATGCATTGCTGGCTCAATTCAGAACCGAGACCAAGTATGCTTCCCTCCTGGGGTGAATGGAGCAGTGGTCCTAATTTATGAATCAGAATTTCGCCGTACTCATCCTCGGTGGTACCGGTCAAGTAGGTGGTGCAGCTGTCGCAGAGCTGCTGGCGATTCCGGAATGCCGGGAAGTAGTGATGGTCACCAGAAAGCCCATTGCAGCGCGATCGCGGGTGCGCAACGTCGTTCTTGATACAGGCGCTGCTGACTTCGCCGAGCGCATCTCCGCCCTTGCCCGCGAAGTTTTGAGCAAGGGTCCCGCTAGCGCCGTGAGCTGTGTGGGCGTCGGTTCCGGGTCGAGGCGGTGGAGCGAAGAAGAATTGAAGCGGCTTGAACTCGGCGTCGTTGGTGCCTTTGCGCGTGGCTGCCATGAAGCCGGAATTGCCCAGTTTTGCCTACTCTCTGCGGTAGGAAGCACAGCACGCAGCCGTTTTCGCTATGTCCGCGTAATGGGCATGAAGGAAGATACCCTGCGCAACGTCGGCTTTGCCCGTCTCGCCATCTTTCGTCCCGGCATCATTGTCGGCAACGCTCATACCCCAGCCTGGGTCGGTTGGTTGGGAAGCCTCGTGCCCGGGCGGTTTGGCAATATCGATCAGCGAATTCTCGGTCGCTCAATCGCAGCAGAGATAGCTTTGCACACTCGAGACGTTGGTGAAGTTACCCGGGAAAATGGAGCAATGAAAAAACTGGCCGCGCAGCTCGGGCGTTGACTTTGGAGTTCTGCGTGGGGGCTGGCTGAATAATAGGAACAGATAGATCGGGCGATGGTCGCAGGCGGGCCGGTCGAAGAAAACGTCCCTCAGGGCTGAGACCCTGCCTATTCGCGACGCTTAAGGTACGCGCTGAAGCCCGTACACTACAAAGCTGCATCATGATCCGAGTTTTTCAACAAGCTGCGAAGTCATGCCCTCTTACCAGGTTCGAGCGTTATCACGCGAATCGTGGAGTATTTTGCGAGCGGATCAAGTTGGAGCGGCGAATGCGTACAGTGCAGTCAAGTTTATCCGTCACAGACAAGTGATCCTGCTCACGTTTAGAACCAGAGTAGCGGGTGCGGTAAGTTGCTGATTCTGCACCTCAACCTTTGGATGGAGGCGAGGGCGTACCGCAGGCGGTACTCTGACGCTTCCCCGGATCGGAGCGCCGCGGGTGCGCCCAAGTTGGCAGGAACGTTTCGCCGAGACCAGTGATGTATTGAAGAGCGACAAACACCAGCAGACAGTAGTGCGGGTGTTGGACCTCGAAATCGGTGGCCGCGACTTTATCACCATGGCCGGGCCGTGTTCGGTCGAGACCGAGCAGCAGCTTCTCTCTACAGCCCATCATGTGCGCCGGGGCGGCGCGCGCATTCTTCGTGGCGGCGCCTTCAAGCCGCGCAGTTCTCCTTATGCATTCCAGGGTCACGGCCTTGCAGGGCTGAAGATGCTCGCCGCAGCGCGCGCGGAAACAGGTCTTGCGATCGTCACCGAGGTGATGAGCGAAGATGATGTGCCGCTGGTTGCCGAGTATGCGGACATTCTGCAGATCGGCTCGCGCAGCATGGAGAACTACACGCTGCTCGAGGCGGCGGCGCGTTCAGGTAAGCCGATCCTGCTGAAGCGCGGCATGATGGCCACGGTGGGCGATCTGCTGAATTCGGCGCAGATTGTGCTCGATAACGGCAATCCCAATGTGATTTTGTGCGAACGCGGGGTTCGCACGTTTGATGCAACGCTGCGCAACACGTTTGATGTGGCAGCGATTGTTCTGTTGAAGCATATTTCGCATCTGCCGGTGATTGCAGATCCCAGCCATGCCTGCGGGTACCGCGAGCTGGTTCCGGGACTGGCTCGCGTTGGCGTCGCTGCTGGCGCGGATGGGCTGATTGTGGAAGTACACCCGATGCCGGAAAAGGCGTGGAGCGATGGCGAGCAGTCGTTGAACTTTGCGGAGTTCGACGAGATGATGGCGTCGCTTGAGCCGTATATCGCGTTGCGTGGAACGGCGCAAGTAGCCGCCCGGACTCTGGAGACGGTTGGATGAGACTGGGTTTCAGAGCGCCTGGGGTGGCGATTTGCTGCATGTTGCTGATGGTGACGTGTGGATTCGCGCCTTCCATCTCACAATCGATCGGATCGGATGTGATCGTGACGGCCGCTCCGTCGTATGAGCCGCTGGCCGCGCTGCGTGGCGGGGAGCGATTCCCGAAGGGCGCGCAGTTACTGCTGATTC
The DNA here is from genome assembly GCA_963738035.1 of uncultured Acidobacteriaceae bacterium. Lineage (GTDB taxonomy): Bacteria > Acidobacteriota > Terriglobia > Terriglobales > Acidobacteriaceae > Telmatobacter. The sequence continues at coordinate 259,760 of CAVTVB010000008.1, read as the reverse complement.
ATGATGGCAAAGCTGAACCGCTGGTTGCGGATTTTGAGGCAAGCGCGGATGCGAGCGTGTCTTTCGATGGCGGCAGCGTGTTGTTTTCAGGAAAGAAATCTGCCAGAGATGCGTGGCGGATTTGGGAAATGACGCTTGCTGATCGCAAGGTGCGGCAGGTTACCAGCGGATCGGGGGATGCGATCCGTCCGCTGTATCTTCCCGGCTGGCGGTTGGTGTACGCGTTGAGGACGTCGAAGGGATTTCAATTGCAGTCGGCGCGCGTGATGGAGTCGAAGGCGATTGAGGAGATTGAGGGCGCGGGAACGCAGGCGAGTTTTCCGCTGACGTATGTGGGGGCGAACGCAGTGCCAGTGGATGTGCTGGAGGATGGGCGGATCTTGTTTGAGGCGGGATTTCCGCTGGGTGATGGAGCGACGCCGGAGATGTTTCTTGTGTATTCGGATGGCTCTGGAGTGGAGTCGTACCGCTGCGATCATCCGGCGAAGGCTGCGGGCGCGCGGTGGGGTGGAAAGCAGCTGAAGTCAGGCGATGTGGTGTTTACGCATGGTTCATCTTTGGCGAAATTTACTTCGCCGCTGGCGCATGAAGAGCGAGTGATGGCGCCGCGTGGCGAATATGCGGGCGGAATTGTGGAGACAAAGACGGGCGACTGGCTGGTGAGCGCTCGCGAATCGGCGACTGCGAAGTTCGCTCTGAGGCTTTGGAAGCCGGGTGCGCCGGCGATGCAGACGGTGCTTGCGAAAAGCGGGACAGACCTCGTCGAACCGGTTGTGGTCGCGGCGCACGAGCGGCCCAGGCGGCATCCGTCTGCGCTGCATGATTGGGACTATGCAAATTTGCTGGCGCTGGATGTGCGGGTTTCTCGCGATGGCGCCTTGAAGAGTGTGCCGGCAAATGTGCGGCTGGAAGCGCAGGATGCGGACGGGCATGCGATGGCGATGGGTACGGCTCCCGTTGAGAGCGACGGATCGTTTTTCGTGAAGACGCCGGCGGATCGGGCGATCAGGTTTGTGTTGCTGGATGCGAAAGGTGCGGTTCTGCGGCAGGAGCATGGATGGTTTTGGATCCGGCGCGGGGAGCAGCGGATTTGCGCGGGATGCCATGCGGGGCCGGAGCACGCGGCGGAAAACCGTGTGCCTGAAGTTCTGCTGCGCACAACGACGCCTGTGGATTTGACTGGATCGGGCCAGCAATCGCAGCGGGGAGGCAACTGAGTGTCATACCGCACTTTTCTCTTTTTGTTGAGCACGGCTTCCGTCGCGGTGGCGCAGACGACTGTTTCGCCGGTTGCTGCAGGTGCGAAGCCGGCCAATGATGCAAAGTCGACGATTCGTTTCGAAGATGCAAGCGCAAAGGCCGGCATCAACTTCACGCACAGCTTTGGTTCGGCGAAGCTGGGCTCGTTGCTCGAGGGAACAGGCGCGGGGTGCGCGTGGATCGACTACAACAATTCCGGCCGACCTTCGCTGTACGTGGTGAACGGAAGGCCCCTGGATGACGCGATGCATCCTTATCCGCTGAAGGAGAAGCCGGTACCGCCACCGCACAATCACCTTTATCGCAATGACGGCGACGGGCACTTTACAGATGTGACGGAAAAGTCCGGACTTGATCCCGATATGTACGCGGTGGCGGTGACCGCGGCAGACTACGACAATGACGGCTTCGTTGACTTGCTGGTGACGGGATACGGCAAGACGATTCTCTACCACAACGATGGGAATGGACACTTCACTGACGTCACAGCAAAGGCAGGGATCAAAGTCGATGGGTGGGCGATCAGTTCTACGTGGCTGGATTACGACAAGGACGGATGCGTTGATTTGTTTGTCGGCCGGTATGTGAAGTTCGATCCCAAGTATCGCGCATTTTACGCGGCGGACAACTATCCCGGGCCGCTGGACTACGAGGGTGAGACGAACAAGCTTTACCACAACAACTGCGACGGGACGTTTACCGATGTTTCGGAGAAGTCGGGGATCAGCGCGTTTGTGGGACGGACGATGGGCGTGACGGCGGCTGACTATGACAACGATGGTTGGGATGACATCTACGTCGCAAACGATCGGACGGAGAATTTCCTCCTTCGCAATAAGCATGACGGGACGTTCGAGGAAGTCGGCAATGATACGGGCACCGCATTCGGGCAGAATGGCGAATCAACGTCTTCGATGGGGCCGGTGTTTGCGGATCTCGAAGGACGCGGCGTTCTGGATTTGTGGGTGACGGACGGGCACTATAACCGGTTGCTGAAGAACAACGGCAAACAGGGCTTTGAAGATATCGGCGCGTCGAATGGGGTTTCGCAGACGAATGCGCAGTACGTGAGTTGGGGAACCGGCGTCTACGACTACGACAACGATGGCTACTCCGATATTTTGATTTTCCATGGCGGGCTGATTCACCTGATCCCGGAGGAGCATACGTTGTTTCGCGGGTTGGGCAACGGTCGGTTTGCGGATGTTTCAGAGAGCGCGGGACCGGTGCTGAGTGAGCGCACGGTGGCCCGTGGCGCGTGCTTCGCCGATTACGACAATGACGGCAAGGTCGATGCCTTCCTGGTGAACCTCGGCGCGAAAGGGACGCTGGTTCATAACGCATCTGCGGGCACCGGGCATTGGGTCGCGCTGAAACTAGTCGGAACGAAGAGTAACCGCGACGGCATTGGTGCCCGGGTTGAAGTATATGCAGGTGACAAGCGCTGGACAGCTGAGCGCGTCGCCGAATCCGGGTACCTGTCGCAGGATGATGGTCGATTGCATTTCGGATTGGGCGCGGCGACGGCGATCGACAAGATTGTTGTGAAGTGGCCAAGCGGCCGTGAACAGTCGCTGGAGAAGCAGGACGTAGATCGCGTGCTGACGGTGGAAGAGCCAAAGTGAATCGACGCAGGCATAAGACGGCTGGAGCACTAGGCGCTTTCGCGGCAGTGTCTGGTGCGGCGATAGTCGGTCTGTGCGCGTGGGGTGGCGGGTCGGCTCGCGCTTCGGTTGCAACTGGCCGTACGGGCGAACGGCTGGAATATGTCTCGCCGGTGGAGACGTTGTTTTCTCAGGATGGAACGCGGCTGTATGTGTTGTGTCAGGACAGTGCCCAGGTACGCGTGCTGGATTCGAAAAGCTATGCGCCGGTAAAGACCATTGGCGTGGGGATGGTGCCGCGCGGCTTTTCGCTTTCCCCGAAGGGCGATCGGTTGTTTGTTGCGAACTCGTGGGACGACACCATCTCTGTGATCGATACGAAGACGCTGGAGGTTTCAGCGACTTGGCTCGTGGGGGCGGAGCCTTCGAGCGTGGCGGAAGATCGCGAAGGCAAGCACCTGTTTGTAGCGAATCGCATTTCAAATGACATTGCCGTACTGGATGCGCACACCGGGGTTGAAGAGAAGCGGCTGGCGGGAGGACGCGGGGCAAGCTACATCACAGCATCTCCGGATGGAAGCAAATTGTTTGTTACGCACGTGTATCCGAATGCAACCCCGCATCGTACGGCGCCTGACTCGGAGATTACGGTCATCGATACGGCGCGCGCGGTCGTTGTGGATCGCATTGCGCTGCCCTATGTTGCACATGGATTTCACGTAGCGTTTTCGGCCGATGGACAGCTTGGAGTCGCAGCAACACTCCACCCGAAGAACCTGGTGCCGCTTGCTCATCTTGAGCACGGTGGCGCGTTCGCGGACACGTTGACGCTGTTTGGCGCGGATGTGGGCAAACCGGTGGAGGTTCCGCTGGATGAGTTGGAGCGGTATGCCGTGCGGCCTTTTGGGATCGCGATCACGCCCGATAAGTTGAGGATGTTTATCACTTGCGGCGGATCGGAGATGGTCACGGTCGTCGATGTTCCGCGATTGATCCGATACGCGCGGATGCATCCTGGAACCAGCGCACAGGATTTATCGGCCAGCGCCAATTATGTGGTTGGACGGATTGGGGTCGGACATGATCCGCGGGGCGTGACGCTGACGAAGGATGGGACGAAGTTGCTGGTCGCGAATCGGTTGGAAGACACGATCAGTGTGATCGATACGAAGACTGATCGCGTGGCATCCACAATTAGGCTGGCTGCGCCAAAAAAATTGTCGGTGCTGCGGAACGGAGAACAAACTTTTTATACATCGCGTTACTCGTTTCAGGGACAGATTGGGTGCGCGAACTGCCACATCGATTCCACCTTTGATGGTCTGACGTGGGATCTGGAACCGGACGGGTTTGGTCGTGATGTAGTTGATAACCGGCCGATCGAGGCTGTGAAGGACACGGAGCCGTTCAAATGGAATGGCGGGAACCCAAACCTGCCGACGGAGTGTGGACCGCGGACGGAGAAGTATTTCTGGCGAGCGGAGAACTACGACTCGCTGACGTTAACGGAACTGGTGGAGTACGTGCGCAGCCTGCCTGCGCGGCCGAATCGGTGGAAGGCGCCGGGTGGGGAACTGACAGCGGCGCAGGAGCGAGGGCACGCGCTGTTTGTACGTGACAGGGACAAGTTCGGCAATGCGATTCCGGAGATGAATCGCTGCGTGTTCTGCCATAGCGGGCTGCAGGGGACGGATCAGAAGTCCTTCGATGTCGGCACAAGGAAGTCAACTGATAACACTGGGATGCTGGATACGCCCCAGCTTACCAACATCGCCATTACTGCGCCGTATCTGCATGACGGATCTGCGGCAACGCTGGAGCAGATTTGGACGGTTTTCAATTTGCAGGATAAGCACGGGCGTACCAACGACCTGACTAAAGATGAACTTAACGACCTGATCGAATATTTGAGGACGCGATGAAAGCAATTCTCACAATCGCATTGACGGCGACAATGCTGGGAGCGCCCGGCAGAACTTTTGCGCAGGCGAATGCTGTGGCTCCGAAGGTACACAAAGCGGCGGCCTCAGTCGCGAAGACATCGATTCCTGCGATGCCGCACTTCAAGTTTGAGAATTTTACAGTGGCGAATGGACTGCCGGATGATCACGTGTTCAACGTGCTGGTGGATGGGGATCGGATCTGGACCGGTACGGAGAATGGACTAGGGCTTTACGAGAACCATCAGTGGAAGACGTTTAACACCAAGGATGGACTGGCGCATCGCGCGGTCTTGTCGCTTGCGCTCGACAAGCGCACGGGGGATGTGTGGGCCGGAACTATGGGCGGATTGAGCCGCGTTTCCGGCGGGCGCATCGACACGTTTACACAGCTGAATTCGGGATTGAGTAATGACGTGGTGTATGGCGTATCGGTGGAAGGCGAGAACGTGTGGGTGGCGACGGCTGCAGGCGGCTGCAAGCTCGATCTGCACACCGGGCAGTGGTCTCTCTACAACGAACGCAATACGCCGATGGCGGAGATCTGGGTGTACGGAGTCGCGGCGACGCCGAGTAAGGTCTATTACGCGGTGTGGGGCAGCGGCGTGCTGGAGTACGACCAGCAGAAGAAGTTGTGGGACAAGTACGACGACCCTGATGGCGAGACGGAGATGGTGTTGTTCAAAGATCAGGGGTTAATCCACGAGATTACGACATCGCTGAGTTATGTGGATAATATTCTCTGGGTGGCTACGTACTTTGGCGACAGCCGGTACGACGGCCGCTACTGGCACAACTTTTTGACCAAAGACAGCGGGCTTCCCTCGAACTTTACAAATGTCGTGAAAGGTGTGGACGCCAAACGTGCATGGTTTGGCACCGATAAAGGGCTAGCCTATTACGACGGTGTCAACTGGGCTGTCTACCGTCCGTCTCTTACTACAGGGAAGCCGGAGATGACGGTTCGCAATGCAAAAGGTGTTGTTTCGTCTGTCGCCGTAAGTACGGCTCCGGCGCACAACTATGTTTTGGGAATTGATTTTCAGGGCAGCGACATATGGGTTGCCACTGCCAAAGGTTTAAGTCACGGGATTCATCAGCCATAAGGACATAAGGAGCCATATAAACATGATTGCTTTATCAGAGATTTTGGAGACCATCGGACACGCACCTATCCAAAAGCGCGCCATGACCAACCACGGCGTGCTCAATGAAGCCTATGCCTATGCCAAGCCGAGTTCATTTTCGCGCGGAATGCGCATTGATCTGGGCGGGATCACAATCCTGCTGATTTCGGGAACGGCATCTATCGATGAAAACGGCGTGAGCGTACACATCGGCGATTTTCGAGCGCAGATGAAGCGCACGCTGGACAACATCACTGGCCTGCTGGAGAGCGAAGGCTGCACATGGCATGACATTGTGCGGACCAGTTGCTATTTGCGCGACATCGATCGCGATTACGACGCGTTCAACGAAGAGCGCACCGCATTCTTCAAGGAGCAAGGACTTGATCCACTGCCGGCGTCGACGGGAATCCAGGCGCACCTTTGCCGGCCCGAGCTGCTGATTGAGATCGAAGCGATCGCCATGTTCCGCACGGAGAAGACGGCCAAGTAAGGAGCAGTGCGATGGGCAGGAGATGGTTGATGATGGCGGCCTGTGTACTGGCCGCCGGATCTGCGAGTTTGGCGGGACAAGACACGGGACAGAGCAAGAAGGCCTGCGAGTGCGGTGCGCATCCGCCGGGGCCGCCAGTGGATCGAGTGGTTACTCCGTATGCGGGCGAGCCGGAAGACCTGAGCCCATATCAGAAGTTCGCGAAGCCATACGACCTGAATTACATCCATCCGAATATCTATACAGGCGCTGGGCGTGATATTCCGGAACCGAAAGACTTGACCGAGGTTCGCATCGGATTCTTCGGGCCGATCGAGCACAGTCCGGAGCAGATTTTCGGGTTGCGCATGCTGCACGGCGCGCAACTGGCGGTGGAAGAGGCGAATGCGCGTGGCGGATACGGCGGCAAACCCTTCAAGCTCATGCTGCATAACGACTATGACAACTGGCAGGCAAAGACAGTGTATGGGGAAGATCGTGCGACCGACCCGACGATCTGGGGGTCGGCGTCGAATGAAGTCGTGAAGATGTTGTATGACGATCAGGACTGGGCGATCTTTGGCTCCATCAGTTCCGAGTCGACACACATCGCGTTGCGCGTCGCGTTGAAGGCGGAGATTCCGATCGTCAATTCGGCGTCGACAGATCCGACGATTCCTGAAACCTATATCCCCTGGTACTTTACAGATCTGCAAGACGATCGCGTACAAGGTCTGACGCTGGCGCGGCATATCTACACAGAACTTGGGTTGAAGCGCGTTGCATTGTTGCGCGTGAACAGTCGCTACGGACGCTTCGGGGTGATCAAGTTTCGAGATGCTTCGCGGCGTCTAGGGCATCCGGTGGTGATCGAACAGAAGTTTTTGCCGGGGGATACGGATTTTGCACGGTCGCTGAAGATTATTCAGTCGTCTCGAGCGGATGCGATTGTGCTGTGGGCCGATGAGGTTCCGACGGCGAACATACTGAAGCAGATGAAGGCGCTGGGAATGAAGCAGCGGGTGTTTGGTTCCTATCGCACGCTGGGACCCGAGTTGCTGGCCCAGGCAGGTGATGCGGCCGAGGGATTTCAGGCGGTATTTCCTTATGACCCGACGCGCAGTGACTCGAAGTGGGCGGATTTCAATGCGCGTTATGAGGCCCGGTTTCACGAGAAGCCTGAGCAGTTTGCTTCGCTTGCGTTTGACGCGATGAATGCGCTGCTGGATTCCATCTGCAAGGCCGGGCTAAATCGGGCGCGAATTCACGATGCGCTTGCCGATATCGCCGAGTATGACGGCGTAACCGGGCAGATGACTTTCGACCCAAACCAGAAAAACGTAGCGCAAATGTACTTGGGAACGGTGCACAACGGAACGATCTCATATCGCGCAGCTACGATGGCGCCTGCGGTTCGGCCAACGCCCCCGCGTATGGAGAGTGTGAGGTCTCCGGCACAATCGACCGCACCTTACGCGCGGGTGGGCGAAGATGGGGTGGATTTCGCGGGGCCCAAGCAAGGGAAAGTATCTTCAGATTCACTGAAGGTGGTACTGTTCGGGCCGCGTGCCGAGGAGGTTGCACAATCCGCGGAAATGCGGGCGCAGCTTCGTGCCGCGACCGAACACGGTGTGCAGTGGATACTGCTGCCGGTTGCAAGCGATCAGAACTGGGGCGCGGCCTCAACCCAGCTTGTGCGTGCGCTGATGGATGAGCATGCGCTGGCTATCCTGGCGCTTGACCGGAAAGCGGCGCACCTTGCGGAGCAACTTGCGCTGAAGACGTTTGTGCCGGTGATTGCGTTAAGCGAGGACAAGAAGCTGACGTCAACGAATGTGCCGTGGATCTTCAGACTGCCGGCCAGCACGACGCCTGCATCGGCATTGCGGTTGATTGAGATGGCTGCGGCGAAGGGCGGGGCGAACCCGGAGGCGCTGCGGGATGTGCTGGCTTCGGGGCAGAACATCGATGGCGTGGCGTTTCTTTCGACGGGTGAGCCGAAGGCCGAATAGAGAGACGACTACATAGCAACCGATGAGCAGAAATGGAAAAGGGGCAGTCCGATGAGGACCGCCCCTTTTGGTTTTTGGAAAGCCCGCAATTCAGGGCAGGTAGTAGCGGAAGGAGGTCCAGAACATGTTGTCGATGCCCTTTGCCTGGATGCCACCTACGCCGGACCAGCCAAACCTCTCAGCATAGCTGTACTGGAGGCCTTGGCGGAGACGGCCGTGTTCGCCGCGGTAAATGTCATACCAGTAGCCAGCGGTAAACTCCTGAACGTTCCGCGTCTGGTCTCCGCAGGATCCGCCGGGATAGTAGCCGGTGGAGCCCCCGTTGAAGCCGGGGTTCGTGTTGGCAAGGCAACCGGAGTTGCTGGTCAGTCGCGAACCGTAGCCGACTGGCGATAACGCGGGCGCGCCCCAATGCCCACCCCATGTGCCGCCAGCGGCTAGCTGAGCAGACGTGGGTTTCGCAGTGCACTGCGAAACCGAGGTGAACCCGGTTGGGCAGAATGTTGCGGTGGGTCCACCGAGCGTGGTCGTCCCTGCGTTCGCCCAATCGACACGGCTGGCGTAGTCGATACCGTAGTTGAGGTAGACGGTCAGGCGCGGATTCGGAGTATATTCGAGCGTTCCCAAGCCAGAGGTGTTGTGGATTGGAGAGAGGCCGCCCCAATTGCTCGCTGTTACGTCGGCGAGGGTTGAATTTCCGTACCGGCCCAGGCCAGGACCGTACATACCTTTAGCGCCGAAGGAGAACTTGTTGTGTATAAAGGGAACGCGGAAGCTGGCTGCCACGCCGCCCATGCTGATGCTGTTGGTGAATGCGCCGGCGGTTGTCGATGCTGGAGCAACATTCGCTCCGGTTACGATGTCTTTCTGGCCGCCGTATTTCGTGGTGTCAGTGGTGACACCGGGATAGATCTCTTCATGAGCCCAACGGCCGATTCCGATGATCTCGTAGTGGCCCCACTTGGGATCGAGAGCGAGCTTGAAGATGAGATCCGGTGCGTAGTTGAACGAGTAGTTTGCGATGTTTGTATTGGCGGTGACAGTGTTGTAGACCGGAACATAGGCCGTTGATCCCGGCACCTGCGTATAGTTCTGGACGTAGGTTGTCGAAGCAACTGTGCTGACTGCGGCGTTGTAGTTGCCGCCGTTTTGGCCAGCGCTGCCAAGCACTGCGTAGGGAGTGTTACCCGCGAGCGTGGCGGTGTAAAGAACCTGAGGATTCTCAATCGCAACGCCAAACGCAGCCCACTTACCTGTCTTCGTTACTCGGAAGCCCCACTGGCGGGTCCAGACAAAGCCCACATTGTAGTTCGGGTCGATGGTCTGGGGAGTCATGATGTCGCCGGAGAGGTTGGAGAGGCCCTTCTTATCTTCGGTGGCGAGTGACCACATTTGACCGCCGGTGAATGCCCAGTGATTGTGTGTCTCGGCCTGTCCCCAGAGCACCCGCTGCCGCAGCACATAGCTGTTGGACTGGTTGTTGTTTGACGAGATACCGGTGCCGAGGAAGTCAGCCTCGTAGTAGCCGCGCAGAGTGCCCCAGTCAACCTTGCCCTCGACCATCAGGGCAATGCGTGACTGACGAGAGCTGCCATAAAACTCACTGAGGCTGTACGCGTCTGCATGCTCATAGGGGAGGGCATTGAAGGCGGTTGGAATATCTCCGCCGGTTGCCTTGGAGCGCCACACTGTTTCACCCGCCAGATAGCCACCCGGCGTCAACGTGACACCTTTGTAGTGGAGAGTGCTGGGACTGTTGATCGATTTCTTGATCGCCGCAGTCTCATCTGAAAGCGATGAAACGACGGTGGCGTTCACCGTCTTCATATCGGTAACAGTATTCTGGAGGGTTGAAACAGCAGCGGCGTTTTCAGTTACCGCACTCTGCTGGGCGGTAGCGTCCGCTTGCGCTTTTGCAGCGGCAGCCTGAGCGTCCGAAGCGGTTTGCTGCGCCTGTTTTAATTGCGCATCCTTGGCCGCGAGGTCGGATTTTAAGCCATCGATCTGACCTTGGAATTCCTGGCGGAGAGCGTTGATCTGGTCTTCGACGGTGGGTTTGGGTGGCTTTTTAGCAGCTTGCTTTTTTTTCGCGGGCGGAGGGGGGGCACCGGCGTAAGCGTTGGAACCAACGAGACTGGCTGCCAGAATTGCTGCGGCAACCATTTTCATTTGGAGTTTCATTGGGCGTCTTTTTCCTCTCAGATCAGGTTGAATCGTTTGGGCGCTTGAGTATCCCTGGCACCCTTCTGGTGGTTCACTGCAAGAGCGCTGAAAATGAAGCTGTGATGAGTCAATACGAGGTACGAGCAGGCGAGGATGTCGCGCGAAATAACAGAAAACAGAGAAAGGGCTTGTCCTCGTTGCGTCTGTATTTCACACTCTCAGAGTTTGATGAATATTTGACTAATTCACATACTTTTAACAAGATAGGTGGCGCGACTTACCCTTTGTTACGGGACTGTAAATTCATAATCTATTCATAATGTCGTCGGAGTAGATGGAGGGGTTAGCTCGCGCCTCATGAAGAGCGAGATCGCGAGCCGGGAGACGGTATTTCGTGAAGATAGTGAATTCAGCGAGAGGTGCTTTGTTCTTTGCCGGCGCTTACAAGGTTGGCAAGGATTCGATAAGCTCCGGGGACTAGCTCGGGTAATTGGCGATAGAGGGCATAGGCGACATAGATATAAGTTCCCTTGCCGGGGTGGGTGACAATCAAGCCGCCGCGCTGCGGATCCTGTCCTGGATCTGCGGTCTCGGTAAGTGCGGTGTAACCCGAGTCAAACGAATCGAGGAAGGAGTGGCCGCGCTCCTCGACCCAGCCGTCGAAGTCGGCGGTAGTGATTTTGTTGGGAAAATTCAGCAAAGGATTGGAGGGGTCGAGGAGCTTAACGGAAGACTGCTCGTCGACGACGCGCTCAGGGAGACGGCCGCCCATGGACAGCGGAAGAGGGGCGGGAAAGGTATTGCTTTGGTACTGGACGATCAGCGTGCCGCCATTGCGAACAAAGTCTTCGAGTCGAGGCTGGACTCTAGTGAGCTCAGGTCGGACGGAGTAGGCGCGAATGCCGATGATGATGACGTTGTACGCGCTGAGATTTCCGGAAACGAGATCTGCGGTGGAGAGAAGTTGTGGCGTGATGCCCATGCCTTCCAACGCTTCGGGAACAAGATCGCCGGGTCCCATAACGTAGCCGACGCGGAGGTCCGAGGCGAGCTTGACGTCGATTTTGCGAGTCTGGAGTTTCGCAGGTGCGTATTGGTTGTAAGGGCGTAGTCCGGGATAGCCAACACTGTGCCAGCCGGAGTCGTAAGTGCGGCCCGCGGATTGTGCGATGGCCTTGATGGAGTAGGCACCGGTTTGAGTGGCGGCAGGCGTGACGGAGAACATGATGGGATCGGTGTCTCCTGCTGCTTTGCGATGGAACTCAGCCTGTGCAGGTTCGGAGTGCCAGCCGTCCGGGAGTTTGAGCGTTACGGTTCCGTCTGCTGCGGCCTGCGTGTGAATAGTGACGCGGACGGGGAGAGCGCTGCCGTCGAGGGGAAGGATACGGGCTTGCGGCGCGATGCTTACTCCAATGGCGGGGGTGACTACGAGGGGTTCGTAGAAGCCGCCGGGGCCGGTGATGCGCTGGAGGGTTTGGACGACTTGTCCCATCCGAATGGGCAGTCCATCGAAAGTGAATTCGGCCCATGCGTCGAGCGGGTAAGGAGCGAAGGAGCGCTCGCGCCATTGTGGATTTGAGACGTCATAGTATGGCTGCTCGATGTCAGGCCGCGTGAAGTATGGTGCGGTTGATTGGGCATTGTCTGCGACGTGCACATTGAAAATAGGATCGGAGACCGGACCCGCCGGGTCGACTGTCCCGCTTGCGACGCTGTTCTTCCACTCATCTCCGCTTCGGCTTTCCAGCCAGACCCTCGCGAGCTTGGTTTCCGAGGTCGCTTGCGAGGCATGAACCTGGACATAAAGCTGCTGGCCGGGAGAAACGCTCGTTGCGCTCTCATCCGCGGAAGCCCCGCGGAATCCTCCGCCCTGTGCGTGGGGTTCATTGCTACGAAAGGCGATTAGGTCGAGGCCCAGCGCGTCGCTGAGCGCGGCCTGGAATTGATCGATCTTGGTATCAAGTTCGAGCAGTAGCCCGGCCTTGCCGCGAGCATCGAGAGCGCTTCCGGCAACCTTCTCGCGAAGAGCAAGCGTCTGGCGATAAATGGGAGCGAGTTGCTTTCCGACGGCAAGGCCGGAATTGCAGGGGCACTTCGATTCGAGCTCGTGAATAGCCGTGTCGAGCGACTTGAGCCCACTCGAGAGCCACTCAGGTGCAGGAGCTTTCACGAGTTGCACCAAGCCGGCAACCGAGGTGTCAATATCCACCTTGGAATTCCGGAAGAGGCTGCCGTTCGAGGTGGCGATGTCACCTTTGCCAGGATGCGCTTGCGGTGCAACCGCCCATAGATGGTAGCTACCCGTCGCGGGTCCGCTCAGCAACGGATTCGCGCCACCGTACTGCGACTTTTGCTCGCCCCAGCCTTCGTGCGCGATCTGCGCGTACGTCCGGCCAAGTGTCAGATCGAGTGTTCCGACCGGAAGCTGTGCGTCGGAGGAGGGAACGGTGGTGGACCACTCGCCGGTTATGTAGTTATGAAACCGGGCGGGAGACCACTTTCCGGTGGCGTAGTCGAACATCCCCTTGTCTGTCACCGGTGCAAACGGCGTTCTCGAATAGACCGCCAGAGGCTGCCACGGCTGCAATCCCAGGCCGCCCTCCGAAACAGGCTTCAACTGATCGGGGAACACGTTCGGATCGGGCGCAGCTTTGAAGACCTCCTGCGCGATCTCACCGGAAACCTGGTGTTGGCCGTGCCCGTCAGTGATTCCGCCGATGAAGGTGGAGACGATGACCTGCGGCCGCTCCCGCCTCACAGCGAGCACGGCATCGTACAGAACACGTTCGTGACCCCACTTTTGAAATGCCTCTTCCTGTGTCTTGGAGAAGCCGAAGTCGACTTCCGTTCCCCATAGCTGTTTGGCGCCGTAGTACTGGTCAGCATTGAGTAGTTCGTTCGTGCGAATGATGCCCAACGCGTCGTAGGTGTCGGCGGTCATCTGATTCTGGCCGCCCTCGCCTCGAGTGAGCGTGAAAGAACTGGCACGGGCGCCCATGCCCCGCGACATGTAGGTCAGCAGCGCTCCATCTTCGTCGTCCGGATGGGCGACGATGGTCATCAGACTGGCGGTCGTCCCCAGCTGCTTTAGAGTCTGCTCGAGCTTTGCTTCGCCGCGGTCTTCGGGGAGCGGAAGCGCGACGAGGCCAGGCTCGGAAGCGGGCAACTGCGCGGATGGCGCGGACTGCGCGGCCAGTTGTTGCGCTGAGGCGAGTGCGAGGACAGCCGTTGAGATCGAGGCTGCGAGGGCAGCGCTGGCGCGTGTGATGTGTGCTCCCTGAGAAAAGAACATGGTTCTCGTCAGTGTACAATCCGTGCAGCACTGCGGCGAATGATCCCTTCTGTGACCACCTCTCGCAATCCATCACAAACAGAATCCGGGCACCTCGAACGGCGCATCGGGCTGCGGTCGGCGGTGCTGTTCAACATGCTGGAGATGATCGGCGTGGGGCCGTTCATCACGCTGCCGCTGGTGATTGCGGCGGCGGGCTACAAGCTGAGCGTGTGGGCTTGGCTGCTGGGCGCGGCGATTGCGGTGATGGATGGGCTGGTTTGGGCGGAACTGGGTGCGGCGTTTCCGCAGGCTGGCGGATCGTATGCGTTTCTGCGCGAGATTTATGGACCGAAGGGTGCGGGAACTGGCTTAGTTTTCTGTATGTGTGGCAGCTGAGTTTTTCAGCGCCGCTTTCGATTGCGTCGGGGTGCATCGGGCTGTCGAGTTTTCTGGCGTGGTTCTGGCCGGGGCTTGAGTCGGCTCCCATTGCGGCGTTGCCTGCGCTTCACTATGCGAACTTTGCCGCGGCTGCGGCGTGTTTGCTGGTGACAGCGCTTTTGTATCGGAATCTGAGTTCGGTGACACGGCTAGCGTGGGTGCTGTTTACGGGCGTGATGGCGGCGATGGCCGGCGTGATTGCATCAGGCTTTGCGCATGCTTCGGCGATGGGCGGATGGCACATGCCGGCTTCTCCGGCGCAGTCTGCTGCGGTGGCGATCGGCGGGCTGGCGCAGGCGACGCTGATTGCGACGTATGACTACTGGGGCTACTACAACATCACGTTTCTCGGCAGCGAGGTAAAGCAGCCGGAGAAGACGATTCCGCGAGCGATCTTGCTGTCCGTGCTGTTTGTGACGACGTTTTATGTAGTCCTGAATTTCTCGGCGTTGCCATCGATGCGTGACGCGGCGAGACACGCGGGTGAGGGTGCGATCGCGCGCGTGCAATTGGTGGCGGAGATTGCGCGATCGGCGTTCGGCCAGTGGGCGGGATACACCATTGCTGCGCTGGTGATGTGGACGGCGTTTGCTTCAGTCTTCTCGTTGCTGCTGGGATATTCGCGCGTGCCGTTTGCGGCGGCGCAGAGCGGGAACTACTTCAAGTTTCTGGCGGCAGTACATCCGAAGCATGGGATTCCGCACCGGTCCCTGGTGGCGCTGGGGCTGGTGGCTTCAGTGTTCTGCTTCTTCTCGCTCCAGCAGGTGATTACGATGCTGGTGGTGACGCGCATTTTGCTGCAGTTTTTTTTGCAGCATGTGGGCGTGATGCTGTTGCGCAGGCAGAGGCCCCAGCTGGAGCGGCCGTTTCGCATTCCCTTTTATCCGCTGCCGCCGGTGCTGGCGATGGCGGGGTTTGTGTTCATCCTCGCAAATCGAAGCCACGCGTTGGGCGGGCTGGCGGTCGCCGGGGGTATTGCGGTATCGGGTACGGCGATCTACCTCTGGCGCGCCAGAAGACTGGGGCAGTGGCCTTTTGTGGTTGCGCTCCGAGGGGAAGGCGGCGGGCCGGGAGCTTGACATTTTTGGCCTCCGCATCGGGGAGAGGTCACACACGATGCGCCACGCCGCAATTACGACATTCGCAGCATCAGGAATCGAGTCAACTAAAGTCCGAGGAAGCGGTCGGCACCGTAAACCAGGCCGAGCGTGATCAGAGCGATGAAAACCTCGCCGATGGCTCCCACGGCGAATGGACGCCAACCTTGTTTCCCAAGCTCGCCAATTTTTGTGCGGAGTCCTACACCCGCGAACGTCAGCAGAAACGCCCAGCGGGAGAGATTCGCAAGGCTTGTTAACTGGGGCTTGGCAAAGAAGCCCAATGTGGCGAGAAGCGAAATCAACAGGAAGCCGAGGACGAATTTCGGGAATTTGTTCCACAGGAAGACAGCTTTGTTGCCGACCGTATGAGCCTGGCCGCGAGATGACCAGTAGAGGGCGTATCCGAGCACGATGAAGCCGATGAGGGCATTGCGCGTGGTCTTGGCTAGAACGGCGACCTTACCGGCAGCGTCGGAATATAGAGCGCCGGCGGCGGTGGCCTCCGCTGTGTTGTCTACTGCCAGGCCTGCCCACAGTCCGTATGCCTTGTCGCTCAGGTGCAACGAATGACCGATGAGGGGAAACGTGAACAGCGATATTGCGCCGAGGGCAAGAATGGCAGCGATGGCGTAGGACGCGTCCTCATCTTCGGCATCGATGGCAGGTTTGGCGGCGATGATGGCGGAAACGCCGCAGATGGATGAGCCGACCGCGAGAAGCGAAGTGAGTTTCGGGTTGAGCTTAAACGCGCGCCCAAGGATGTGCATGAACGTAAGCGAGAGCGTGATGGCGATGAGGACCAGCAAGATGGAGATGCCGCCAAGATGGAGCAGGTCGCCGAGCAAGAAACGACAGCCGAGCAGAACGATTCCCGCCTTTAACCAAAACTCGTAGGTCGCGACACCGGGCTCGAAAACGCGCGGGATTCCGACGGTGTTGGAGATGACCAGCCCAATCACGATGGCCCACAAAACGTATTCGATATTGGGAAACGTGACGTGGTGCGACTTTGTGTAGCCGGCGATGGACTGCTCGATGAACTTTCCGGCGTAGCCAATTGCAGCCAGCAGCAGCAAGCCGGGTATCAGCGCGATGATGCGGCGGACAGGCGAAAAAGCGTCCTCGATGTTGTGAGCACTGGCTGCGGAACTGGAAGTCGCCATTTCGGTCTCCTTGCGAAGTGGGAATAGCCAATTTTTAAGAGCACTGACCGCTCGTTGCGGCATCAATCAGCAGAGGTTCACCACTTAATCGTTGGAATGAGGTTGAAGCGAACGAGCAGGGCCAGGGCAAGTGCGAGAGCAACGGCGTAGACGTCCAGCGATGGAGCTTTGCGAGAGGGGGTGGTGCTATTCGACATGTGTAATCTCCAGGAAGTCGATTTCTCTGATGGATGGATACTTGGAGCGCCGAGCGGGAATCGAACCCGCGAATACAGGTTTTGCAGACCCGCGCGTTAGCCACTTCGCCACCGGCGCCCATTGAAAGTCAAAGGCGATCTTGAAAATCTTGACCGCTGATCGCCAACAAATGAAAAACCCACCACGCCATGTGGCGGGTGGGTCACTGGGATTCGAATTCCTAATTCGGAATCTAGCCCACTGTACACGCCCGCGCAGAGCCGCTCTGACAGCAGCACATACAAGTTGCGGGTGTGAAGAAGTGAGCCATTAAATTTCTGTTTCGAAGCGAAAGATGATCTCTATCGCGCCGAGTTTTCGTAGAGTACGGAAAAAACGGATGCCTGTCAAGGCGAGTGCGCGACAGTCCGCGGACTCAGGGCAATCACAAGTGGTCCGCGCGAGAGGGGTTCAAATGCCGGCGTACCAGGCGTAGCCAGCTTCTGGGGATGCGGAGCCGAGGCCCTGGCCAAAGCGTTTCATTGAGTCGGTGACGGTGATGTGGGTGATGTATTTGACGCTCTTGTAGCCAAGCTGGCGCGGTACGCGGAGGCGAAGCGGGCCTCCGAACTGGACGGGGAGGTCGCCGTCGTTCATGCCCATGGTGAGGAAAGTTTGAGGATGTGTGGCGTCGGCCATGTCGATGCTCTCCCACCATTCAGGCTCGATGGAGAAGTAGACGATATAGCGTGCCTGCGGCAGGATGCCGACGGCGTCGAGCACATTGTGCAGGGGCGTCCCGATCCACTCGGCAATGTAGGACCAGCCCTCTTCGCAGGCCACTTCGGTGATCTGGTTGTGGACGGGAAGAGCCTTGAGATCAGCCAACGAGAACGATGTTGGATGCGTGACCATGCCGTCGACATTCAACTTCCAATCGGAAAACCCGGCGGCTTGATGGCGCTTGAAGGCGTCGTTAGGAGGGGCGGTGTCGTTGCCGAAGGGCCTCTCGGAGATCATGCTGCGCGGGAATTCCCGGGCCAGGGAGTGCCTGGTGAGAATGCGCTGGGCAGCGTAGGTCAGCGATTCACCGGGACCAAAGAATCCGCCGCTGTCTGGTGGGACGAGGCCATATTGACGGGCGATGCGGGAGGCGGCGGCCAGACCTGCCACGCCTGCAGTGGCGGCAATGCCGGTGGTGATGAGTTTGCGGCGAGAGAAGTTGCTCATGGGCGGCGCTCCGAGGGTACGACGAGACGACCGGTGATCATGGCCCGCATATGCCTCCAGAATCCAGCGAGGGAAATCATCGCGACGTGAACGATGAGAAAGAACAGAAGAAATCCAGAGACGAAGAAATGCAGGGTTCGCGCAGACTGGCGACCTCCGAGGAGGTTGACGGCGGCGGGTACTGCGGAGTCAAAGGCGGGTGAAAGCGCAAGGCCGGTCCAGATGACGAGGGGGACGAAGACGAATATGACCGACAGATACGCGGTGCGCTGGACGACATTGTAGGCATGGCCTTCTGCCGGATTGTGTGGCGCACGGCGCAAATATTTCGCGAACACATCGCGGAAGGCTTTCCACTTGCGATCTGCTGGGGTGGGAAGGAGGTTTCTGCGGAAGTGGCCGTTGAGCAGGCTCGCAATTACGTAAATGAGGCCGGTGATTACCAGAACCCATGCGGCTTCAAAGTGGAGATAGCGGCTCCAGCCATTCTGGTCGGGCCAGTTGTAGTTGTAGCCGGTGGGGACCGTGACCCGCGATGCAGGGACGGGGATTTGGAAGAGCGGGGTGGTGCCGGAGTTGCCGGTTTCGCCCCAGTAGAAGCGAGGGTGCGAGATGATGATTTCGCATCCGGTAACGAGCAGCGTGAGGAACGCAATTACGGTGATCCAATGGGTTATGCGGACGAGCGCAGTATGCCGTTGTGTGGCTTGCAATTCGGGCGAGGAAGTAGCTGGCACGCGGGGAGGATAGCATACGGCAGGCATCGTTTGGGATAGTCGATACGGCACAGGCAGAAAGTGGCATCACGGTTGCCATGGGGGCATGGCAACCGTTACCACGGCTTTGTCCGGTTATCGAAGACGCTTTATTTGTTCAGATCATCATTCTTGTAATATTTGGTGCCCTGAAGTGTGAGTTGCAGGGCGAGGCCGTTCTTGGTGATCTGGTAGACCCACACGTCGGGGGCGACCTCTACGGCTCCGGAGTAGGCCCCGCCGGATGAGCCTGCCTTTGCCGCTGCATCTGCTTGACCCGAACCCGACCAGCCGGAATTGAGGAAGTCGTTAAACGCCTTGTCGGTTCCGAACACGAAGATGGCACGGAAATCTTTCACGCCCACGCCGAGTCCGGCGCCGGCTGAGACCATTTTCATGAAGGTTTCCTTCTTGGTTTGGGAGTTGACGGCAACGCCGGCTCCGCTTCCCGTACTTACCACCAGCAAGTTGGTTCCGAAGTTCTTAAATACTGCATAACCAGCGGATTTCGCGATTGCTGCCTGGGCTCCCGGTTGGAGTTTGTAAAGTTCGCCAAGCGTTTGCGTTGCCCCCTGACGAATCTTTGTTTTCTCCTTTTCGGGGTCATCTGCGCGAGCAACGCTGACCGATAGGAGCGCCAAGGCGACGACTGGGGTGATCATCTTGAGTTTCATTCGAATGATTCTCCTGTTCGGAATGATGGTCGGCCAAACCTCATGTCCTCTGCAGAGCTTCGTCTGTGCCTACAACCACAAACGGGCCGGACGCTGATAGTTCTGGGTCGAAGGGCTGATATTCGCCGATTACCGGAATGGTTCTCGTCGCGCCCTCAGGCGTTTTGCGCGTTCAAGGACAATGTGCCGTTCGCGGCACGTTGTCATCCGTTCTACAGCCGCGAATCAACTTTTCGGCACTGGCAAAAGTGCTAGAGGATCCAGAAGGATTGTTAGTTCCTTCGACTGACGAAGCTCACTTGGAAGGATGACGCGCTGAACTTAGCCAGGGAACATGGCCTTTGAGAGGGTATGTCCCTGGGCAGGCCTGAAGTTGGCGTCGCGGATGTTGGGTCACCCATTTTCGTGCGGTATGAAGCTGCGCTAATTGAGGAACATGGTGCGGTAGAGGGTGTCGCGCTGGATGGGCTTGAAGCCGGCGTCCCGGATGATGCGGCGGAGTTCTTCCTCCGTGGTGCAGTTGCTGGTGCCGGCCGCTTTGAC
Organism: uncultured Acidobacteriaceae bacterium; assembly: GCA_963738035.1. Classification (GTDB taxonomy): domain Bacteria; phylum Acidobacteriota; class Terriglobia; order Terriglobales; family Acidobacteriaceae; genus Telmatobacter. The sequence goes on along the minus strand of CAVTVB010000008.1, from coordinate 239,828 downwards.
GACGTTCTCTTCGAGCATGACGGAGCCTACATCGTTGCCGCCAAAGTGAAGGCCGAGTTCGAGGACCTTGAGGCCCTGCGTGACCCAACTGGCCTGCACATTCTCGATGTTGTCGAGGTAAAGACGCGCGATGGCAAGGACTTTGAGGTATTCGACGGAAGTCGCTTCTTCCCAGCCACGGCCGCCCAGGGCGGTGTTGCCCGGCTGGAAGCTCCAGGGGATGAAGGCGGTGAATCCGCCGGTCTCTTCCTGCAGATTGCGAACGACTTCGAAGTGGTTGATGCGCTGGTCGAATGTCTCGCCGACGCCGAACATCATGGTGGCGGTGGTGCGCATGCCAAGCTCATGGGCGGTGCGGTGAACGGCGACCCAGTCGGCGGTGCGGCACTTGAGGCGGGCGATGCGCTTGCGGACGTCGTCGTCGAGGATTTCGGCGCCGCCGCCGGGGATGGAGTCGAGTCCGGCATCGCGAAGGCGGGCGATGGTGGTGCGGAGGTCGAGTTCGGAGTACTCGGCGATTGCAAGGATCTCAGAGGCGCTGAGGCAGTGGAGCCAGATTTTTGGGAAGCGTTGCTTGATGCCGGTGAAGAGGCGCTCGAACCAATCGATTTTAAGGTCTGGGTGCAGGCCGCCCTGCATCAGCACGCCGGTGCCGCCCATTTCCTGGGTTTCGGCGATCTTCTCGTAGATCTTTTCGAGCGAGAGGATGTAGCCCTCGTCGGAGCGGGGGATAACTTTCCCTTCCTTGGGGAGGGGGCGGTAGAAGGCGCAGAAGGTGCAGTACTCGGTGCAGAAATTGGTGTAGTTGATGTTGCGATCAATGATGTAGGTGACTACGCCCTCGGGGTGAAGGCGACGACGGAGAGCATCGGCCTCAAAGCCCAGCCCGATGAGGTCAGGGGAGTTGAAGTAGTCGAGGGCTTGCTGGCGGGTCAGCGACATAACCACAGTTTACAGTTTGCGGTTCTAAGTTCACAGTTCCGGGCAAAACCGACGCGCGAGGGTGAAGAAACAGAGGTCAGTATCGCTTTTTGCGGAAGAGGAAGAGGCCGCGCTGCTGGACGGGGTCGGGGCGGGTGCGGGAGAGGTTGGAGGCGGTGGAGATTCCGCTGAAGAGGACGAACCAGTCCCAGAATGCTCGTAGAAGGCCTTTGTTTGATGGCTGTGGCATAGGAGAACCTGATCTCGCCGTCCTAGTTAGATAGTGCGAACTTGCGTTGCGGTTCAGGATTGTGGCGGAGTGGCGGGTTTGGGGGCGGGCTTTGAAGGGGGCTTCTTCGTCGGACTGGAGACGCCGAAACTCATGAGGAGGAAGCGGAGGCCTTTGCGGAGCGAATCTGCCAAGCTCATTCGTGTACCTGTCACAACGATAGCGCACGCGAGGCAGTGCGGGCGAATCTGAGTTTGATCCGGTTATTGCTCGGTGTCGGGTTCGGGGGCGGCTTTAGGGGTGGGGCGTGAGGTCGCTTCGGCAGGAGGGGTGGGAGCGCGGTTGAGGACGTCGAGGGCGGCGGGCGGCATGGGTTTGTTGGCGTTGGCGAGGAAGATGCTGACCTGCCACATCTCGTTATCGTTGAGCTGAGTTTTGAAAGAAGGCATTCCGGTGAGGCGGATGCCGTTTTCAACTTTCCAGTAGGTTTCGCCAACCGGGTCGTCGCTCACGCCGACGACGCTGGGGTCGTTGTGGTGCGCCTCGAGCAATTGGGGAGCGTCGGGATACATGTGGTTGCCGATAGCGGCTGGCTTGTTGTGGAGACCGTGGCAGAAGGCGCAGCGCTCAACGTAGATGCGGGCGCCGGCGGTAAGGGTGGGCTGATCGGGCTCCATGCGGGTGCCAACCATCTCCTTTTGCACGCGTGAGTTGAGCGGGATGTGCACGAGTTGCGCCTCGCGGGGAAAAGGAAGATCGGAGACCGCGACGGGCACATTGCCATATGTGAGATATGCCAGGACAACGAGAGGAACGAGGACAATGCCGAAGATGAGTCCGAGCAGGAATCGCATAAGTATTGCGGCCTCCGTCGTTTTTCATCGTATTGCATGGAAGCCGAGATGAAGGCGAAAACCGGCGTGGCGCGTCCAAAGGATGTCAGCCCCGTGCATGGCCGGTTTGAGATGTTTAAATAACAGAAGGGGTACGCTCGGCTCCGTGGAGTGTTTCACCCCGACAAACAAAAATCTGTTCGCAGGATCGTTGCTCTGCCCCATGGACCAAAATCTGTCCGCGGGGACCCGAGCTGGAGGTAAGTCTAGACCGATGTATTCTTTTCGCCGTTCTGTAGGTATTCTGGCGGTTATTTCGCTTGTTTCTATTGGTGCTCTGGCACAGAGCACGGGCTCCAGCAGCAATCCACCGGCTCAGGATCAGGCTCAGCCGCAAGCCCCCACGACAACCCCCGCGACAACACAGAGCCAGCAGGCTCCGGTGACAGTGGAGGGGCGCATCCGGGCGCGGCGCGAAGCGCGGCGGGCGCAGGTCATCCGCGACACGTACGGGAATTTGTACGAGGTATTTGTGGGAGGCGGGTATCAACGTTTTCTGCCGGGGCCGACCCTACAGCGAAACACGATGTACTCGTGGGATGCGGCGATTACGCGCTACTACAACGAGAAGCTGGGACTTACGGTTGACGGTCGCGGGTATTACGGGACGGCGTTTGTGGGATTGAACTCGACCTCATTGACGCGACCGGCGATCAGCATGTACGACGTGCTGGCCGGACCGGTATACCGGTTCAGGATGCGGCCGAAGTACTCGCTGGCGGGGAGTGTGAAGGGCGGTATCGCCATCGGCAATTTCTCGGGCGACACGAACGGATTTGGAACCGAAGTGCTGGGGTTGTTTCCGGATGGAACGACGTATGCGTTAGAAGGCACCTTCATCGGCGAGGTGAATATTTCGCCAAATATTTCGCTGCGGCTGGCGCCGGAGTATATGGCGACCGGGTTCGGATCGTCGTGGCAAAACGATATCGGTTTTACTTACGGGTTCGTGTATCGGTTTGGAAAGCAGTAACAAGACAGTTGTCAGTGAACAGTGTTCAGTTGAATCGGCTCACCAGGTGGTGGGCCGATTTCATTTGTGGGCGGCGTAGTCGGCTACGACCGTCATACGGATCGAGACATAGGGCTCGTCGCCGATGACCCGGCTGTCGTGGCCGGGCTCGATGTAGAAGTTGTCGCCGCTTGCAAACGCCAGTTTTACCGTTTGTTCCGCCTCCACGAATTGTTCACCGGACTATGGGATGGTGTGTTGCAGCTAATTTGCGAGTGAGCCAATCGGCACGTCGAGGACTTGCAGATCGGTGTTGCGATCGCGGGCCGTGAGCAGGAGCCGGCCTTGGCCGTCAGCGACAAAGCTGGATCCTCCATAGGTCCATCCGGCCCAGGGGCCATGCGTCATTTCACCGACGAGATCGACGCCGGCCATGGGACATCGAACTTGTGCCGCGCGGCGTCGCACCAGCTCTTCCAGTTCTTTCGAATGACCGGGCCATTTGTCGTTGGTCGCGGCCCATCCGTAAGGCACCAGCATCAGGTCGGGCTTCAGGGCTTTCAGGCGATCAGCAAACGCATCGGTGAAAGTGTCCGCGCAGATGAGGACGGCGATTCGGCCAAACTCGGTGTCGACCACGCCGATGTCTTCGGGCCGGCCCTGCGAATACGGCGGCGTCATGAGTTCCGGAAGCACGTTGATTTTGCGATGCCGCCACAGCAGCTTGCCGGTCTTGTCGACCAGAATGGCGGAGTCATAGAGCCGGTCGCCTGCTTTCTCATCGAGGCCGATGGCGATCATGAGGCCGTATTTGCGCGCGAGGGCGCTGATGCGGTCGCTGTCTTTGCCGGGAATGGGTTCGGCGAGGCGATGCGCATCGGGGTTCTCCCAGCCTAGGATCGACGACTCGGGAAACACTGCGATTTGCGCATGCTGTGTCTGGGCCTGTTCGAGGGCGTCTTCGATGCGGCGGAAGTTGCCTTCGCGATCGCTGTCGATGACAAGAATCTGGCAGATGGCAAGGCGGACGGATTTTTGCGGATGCGGTTGCGCAGCGCACTGCAGGACGCAGAGCAGCGCAGCGACTGAAAGGACGAACCCGTGAGCCTTGTTCATTGCGGTTCTTGCTCCTGCGGCGAAATTTTAGTCGATGGCTCCAGGCTCAGACGGCTCGCGTCGGCGATCTATTGCAGGATGGGGATTCCCGCGATGCGCTGTTGCCACTCTGCGGGGCCGGTGTTGTGGACGCTGGTGCCCTTGGTGTCGACGGCAACGGTGACGGGCATGTCTTTGACTTCGAATTCGTAGATGCCTTCCATGCCGAGGTCTTCAAAGGCTAATTGGCGGGAACTGGTGATTGCCTTGGAGACGAGGTAGGCGGCTCCGCCGACCGCCATGAGGTAGACGGCGCCGAACTCCTTGATGGCATCAATGGCGGCTGGGCCGCGTTCGGCTTTGCCAACCATGCCGAGGAGGCCGGTTTCGGCGAGCATCTGGCGGGTGAACTTATCCATGCGGGTGGCCGTTGTCGGGCCGGCGGGTCCGATGACTTCTTCGCGGACTGGGTCGACGGGGCCGACGTAGTAGATGAAGCGATCTTTGAAATCGACGGGAAGTTTTTCGCCGCGGCTGAGCATGTCGGTCATGCGCTTGTGGGCCGCATCGCGGCCGGTGAGGAGCTTGCCCGAGAGCAGGAGGACTTCGCCGGGTTTCCAAGTTGCGGCTTCGGCGCGGGTGACGGTATCGAGGTTGACGCGCTTGGCGCGGGAGACATCGTAGGTGAGCTTCGGCCAGAGGTCGAGCGAGGGCGGATCGAGGAAAGCGGGGCCGGATCCGTCGAGAACGACGTGGGCGTGGCGGGTAGCGGCGCAGTTGGGGATCATGGCCACGGGCAGATTGGCGGCGTGGGTCGGCGTGTCGAGAATTTTGACGTCGAGGACAGTGGTGAGGCCGCCCAAGCCCTGCGCGCCGATGCCGAGGCGGTTCACTTTGTCGTAGAGTTCGACGCGGAGTTTTTCGGCCGTGGTTTTGGGGCCGCGGTCGATGAGGTCCTGGATGTCGATGTCGTCCATGAGGGCTTGCTTGGCGAGGAGCATGGCCTTTTCCGCAGTGCCGCCGATACCGATGCCGAACATGCCGGGAGGGCACCATCCGGCGCCCATGGTGGGGACGGTTTTGAGTACCCACTCGACGACGGAGTCGGATGGGTTGAGCATGACGAACTTGCTCTTGGCTTCGGAGCCCCCACCTTTGGCGGCTACGGTGATGTCGACTTTGTCCCCTTTGACAAGCTCGACGACGACCGCCGCGGGGGTGTTGTCCTTGGTGTTCTTGCGGGCTCCGGCGGGATCGGCAAGGAGCGAGGCGCGAAGCTTGTTGTCGGGGTCGAGGTAAGCGCGACGAACGCCTTCGTCAGACATGCCCTGCATGTCGAGTGTGGGCGGGCCGCCGTCAGGACCTTCGAAGCGAACATCCATTCCGACTTTGACGAAGACGTTGACGATGCCGGTGTCCTGGCAGATAGGGCGGTGGCCTTCGGCGCACATGCGGCTGTTGATGAGGATCTGCGCCATGGCGTCTTTCGCGGCGTGGGACTGCTCGCGCTCGTAGGCCTTGGTGAGGCTGGTGATGTAGTCGGTCGGGTGATAGTAGCTGATGTATTGCAACGCGCCGGCGACGCTGCGGATGAAATCTTCCTGGCGGATCACGGTCATGGGTGAAGCTCCTCGAACCTTCTAGGGTAAAGGACGAGGTTTCCATGTGTCGCCTTGCCGCGCGCAGGGGCCTTCCATGTCATCCATATCGCAGAACGAGCCATCGAGAACTGAGATTCGGTCATTTGTAAGGAGAACGACCCAGGCCTGGTCTTTAACGTTTGGGTATCGGAGTTTGGCAAATGCGAGCCATGCGTCTCTGTATTTCAACCAAGCGCGTTCAGCGTTGCGAATGCCGTCGGGTTGGACGGCGCCGTAGTCGGCCTTGTGCTGCTCGGCGTCGCTCAGAGCTTTTCGGTACGCGGAGTTGAGGCGGGCGTCGGCATCTTGGAAATCTTTGTCAGAGCCCTTTGGGTACTCACCGGATTCGAACATCCGAATTGCTTCCATGAAATCATCTCGCAGGGTATCTTCCGCATCGATCTGATACATCGCTCGTGCGGTGCCGCTTGTATCGACCTCTCCGGCGGCGTGCGCGTGCGCATACGAACTTTCAGACTTGAGGAGCGAGTTGAATGCTTCCAGTTGTGCAGAAGTGAATTGAGATGTGATGGATTTGATCGAACCTTCTCGTCGTTGATCTTCGATTTCGCTTCCGTACGCCGCACAGAAACCTTCCGTGAATCCGCTTGTCATGTCATCGCAGAAGTCGAATTTGGATTCGGCTGACTGTGCATTCTCGCGCAGCGATTCGATGTGTTCGAGCCGGATTTCGATTTCCTTCGGTGCTCCTTCTGCTTCGCATACGAAGCGTCCGGCGAGCCTCAAATCACGCTCGATGCCTTCGCCATTTGCGTAGAGAACAGCGAGCATGGCCGATCCGCCAAAAACGCTTCCCACGGTGTATCTGGGCTCGTGTCCCGTTTGTTGGACGAGGCGTTCGGACCAGGCGCATCGGCGTGCAGCTGCGTGGTCAACCTTTGTGCCAATGCCGGAATAGAGCTTGTAGGAGTCGCATTGGGGCCATTGCTCTGGTGCGGAAACCGCGGCCGCTTCGGCCGGCAAGGGGGCCTGAAGGTATTGCTTGCATTTTGCCTGCGTCGAATCGCTGGCATCCTTCAACTGAGCAATGGCTGGCACAGCGCAGGCAAAGAGCAGCGCAAACCAAAGTGGCCGGGGTTTCATGTGGAAAGGATAGCGCGAAGGTGCATGATTGTCGGTGATTTAAAGAGCGCGAGCAACGAGCAACCGCGGGCGAGGATGTCGCCTCGCGGCGTGGAGAAAGAGTGGAAATCGCTGGTGGGATCGTGCTTCCCCATCCAAACGGAGCTTGAATGGGGCACCCTCGTTTCGTGCCGGTGTCTGAGTTTGCATGGCAGCGTCGCTCAAGACGGCAAATTTTTCTGAGAATGATTGAATAACGAGCCGGATTCGTCGGGCCCGCGGAAGGTGGGCTGGCCATTGATGGCGACGGGAAAGCTCGTGAGTTTGTCTGCCAAACGAGATGACCTGTATAGAACAGACCAGACTGCGATCCCCGCTCATGGGAGAGTCAGTATGGATGAGTGTAGGCAGCCTATGGAAATAAGCCGCACTCGACAGGTGACCGAGAGTGCCTCTTCTTCAACTTGTAGGAATCGTCATAGTCGTGGGTTTTCTTCTTTGGTTGGTGAATCGCTTCATTCCAATGCAACACACCATCAAAGGGATCCTGAATGTAGTTGTCGTGCTGGTGGTCGCTGTCTGGCTCTTGAAAGCTTTCGGGCTGTGGCAACCACTTTCGCACTATCACGTCGGGAACCCGTAGACAGATGTGCACCCTGCCCCGAGCAGGCACATCGGATCTAACTCGCAACAAAACAGCAGCATGGCAGGCAACTGCCCAAGGAAAATCAGTGAATATCGCATTGTCGTTAGCACTAACCGGGGTAATGGGCGTGGTCGGGCTGGCTCAGGCCAATTCTCAAACCCAGGCATCTGATCGCCATGAAGACCGCTCTCCCGCATATCGCGTCCGCACGATCAGCCGCACAGTTGAGGCAGTGAATTACCAGCACCGCGGCAGAAGCACCAAGCTTGATTTTGCCGGCACGGACCTGATGTCCTCTGCCAGTGGCGAAGCCAAAGTGGATAGCAAACGCGGATCCATCGCGATTGAAGCGGAATTCAACAATCTTGATACGCCGACCAGCCTCGGCAGCGAGTATTTGACCTACGTCCTGTGGGCAATCTCGCCTGAGGGTCGCCCCGTCAATCTCGGCGAAGTTCTTGTTGGCGGCAACAGCCGCAGCAAACTCAACGTGACCACAAACCTCCAGGCGTTCGCTCTCATCGTCACGGCGGAGCCGTACTATGCTGTTCAGCAGCCCAGCAATGTGGTGGTGCTCGAAAATGTGGTCCGCTCCGACACCCGCGGAACAACAGAAGAAGTTCACGCAAAGTTCGAACTGATGGAACGCGGCGGATATCTTCCCACCGGATACAAATTCGACCCTATTGTTTTGAGTGCCCACTTGCCGCTCGAATTCTACGAAGCACGCAACGCGATGCGCATCGCCAAATCCGAGGGAGCAGAGCAGTACGCCGCCGAAAGCTACAGTCATGCCCTCAAGCTGATGGATAACGCCGATCAATACGCGATCGACAAGCATCATCAGACAAAGCAGTTGATCGCTGTATCACGTGAGGTGGTTCAAACCGCCGAAGATGCGCGGGCAATCGCCGTCAAGAAAATGGACGAGGCCCGCAACCGCGAAGAGCGCCAGGATTCCGCGAATGCGCTAGCTCATTCGCAATCGCAAACCGACGACGCAACCCGCCGCTCTGAACGCGCCCAAGCCGAGGCAGCCAATGCGCAATCTGACGCCGCTCGTGCGCAGTCCGAATCTGCACAAACCAAGATGGACATGGCCGCAAGCCAGCAAGCATCGGCCAACGCCGTAGCTGGCGCACAGGCCGACGCCGCACTCGCCAACAGCAACGCGCAACAATCCGAGGCCGACAAGGCTCGTTTGCGCGAGCAGAGAGACAGCGAACGCCAGACCTCGGCGAATGCGCTAGCTCAGACTCAAGCGCAAGTTGACGACGCCAATCGTCTGCGAGACAAGGCTCAGGCCGGCCAAGTAAATGCACAGATCGAAACGAACCATGCACAATCTGACTCGGCACAAGCCAGGCTCGACATGGCCGCAAGTCAGGCTTCTTCAGCCCACGCCGTGTCTGAAGCGCAAGAGGACGCTGCCAAGGCCAATCGTCATGCGGAGCAAGCAGACAGTGACAAGGCTGAAATGCGTACCCGCCTCTCAACGCAACTGAATCTCGTCCTCCAGACTCGTGACAGCGCGCGCGGCCTTATCGTCAATATGTCTGACGTGCTGTTCGATACCGGCAAATACTCCTTGACGCCGGGAGCGCGCGAGAAACTGGCGAAGGTTGCCGGCATTCTGATTGCCTACCCTGGCATTAATGTCCAGGTTGGCGGCTACACGGATAACGTTGGTACCGACGATATGAATCAGGTTCTGTCAGAACACCGCGCAGGTTCGGTGCGTGATTACCTCGTGCGATCCGGCGTCAATTCGAATGAAGTCACAAGTCAGGGATATGGCAACACCCAGCCAATAGCCACGAACGATAACTCAACAGGCCGCCAGCAGAATCGCAGGGTCGAGCTGGTAGTCTCTGGCGACGTCATCGGCACCTCCATCAACGCCACAACAGGCAGCCTCCGCTAAATCTTCATAGTCGTAAACGATCATGCGCGGATTCATTCATTGAGTCCGCGCATTTTGCTGCCATCGCAGTGGGAACTCCAAGGAGAAATATGGAAGAGGCTCCTGTCGTTTCCTCGAGAGGCGTGGCACCGGCTTGCGGCGGTCCCGTGCACAAGCGCTCTCTGAAAGGGCTGCTCAATTTGTCGGTGAGGATTCAGAGAAGAGTGTGTCGGATTCATCAGGGGCGGGGTAACTTGGTTGACCGTTGACGACTTTCAGAAAGGGCGTGAGCTTGTGTTCGGGGACTGCGGCTTTTGTGAGGATGTCGCGGACTTGCCAGCCTTGCAGGATCATGGCGTCGGCGATGAGGGAGCGGTGACAGCGCCAGGGGACGGCTTCGGCGCACATGATTGCGCTTGGGGTGGTGCTTGCGATTTGCGTGAGATTCGCGAGGCCTTCGGCGAATTGCGGTGTGGCCATGTAGTCCGCGTAGCCACGGAAGGATGTGTTGCGCCAGCCGGTGTTGATGGAGTCTTTGCAGGTGGAGCGGCGGCCGCCGAGGGCCTTGAGGTGCGTGTAGTCGATGTTGGCGGCGCTGAGCGAGGATGCGAGTGCATCGGTGTTGAATTGCGGAACGTGGCGGGATTTGGGGATGGAGCGGACGTCGACGAGGTGGCGGATGCTGTGATCCTTGAGGAGTGCGATGAACTCTTCGATGGAGTGGGTGGAGTGGCCGATGGTGAACACGACGTTGAGCGCCACAGCCTTATCGTAGTTCCGATCAGATGAAGTGATGAGGCGGAAAAGCAGATTCTTCGCTCACCACCCCCGAACCTGCCCCAAAGAGCTTAACGCTCTTTGGGGACCCTGATACGTTCGGGGCCCCGTTCACTCAGAATGACACGATCTTTTGTGGCCCATGCGTTCTGGATGAAATAGCAATGCCTGACGGACGGGTTGATTAGAATGCAACAAGCCGATGACATCTTCCCCGGTACAGAAAAAACGCATCAATACGCCACGCCAGGTTTTGTTTGCGAGCCTGGTGGGGACGGCCGTCGAGTTTTTTGACTTCTATATTTATGCGACGGCGGCGGTGCTGGTGTTTCCGCGCCTGTTCTTTCCGGCGACGGATCCGGCATCGTCGGTGCTGGCATCGCTAGCCACATTTGCGATTGCGTTTGTTGCGCGGCCGATTGGGTCGGCGCTGTTCGGGCACTTCGGAGATCGGATCGGGCGCAAGCGGACGCTGGTGCTGGCGCTGCTGACGATGGGCATTTCAACATTCGTCATTGGAACGCTGCCGTCGTACGCGAGGATCGGGTTGGCGGCGCCGGTGCTGCTGGCGCTATGCCGCTTCGGGCAGGGGATCGGGCTGGGCGGCGAGTGGGGCGGCGCGGTTCTGCTGGCGGTGGAGAATGCGCCGCCGTCGAAGCGCGCGTTGTACGGCATGTTTCCGCAGCTTGGAGCGCCGCTGGGATTCTTGCTGTCGGGCGGAATATTTCTCGTGCTCTCGCGCTGGCTGACGGATGCGCAGTTTTTTGCATTTGGGTGGAGACTGCCGTTTCTGGCGAGTGCGGCGCTGGTGCTTCTGGGGCTCTACGTGCGGCTCTCGATTACGGAGACGCCGGTGTTTGAGGCAACGCTGAAGCGGGCGGGGCCGGTGGGCATCCCCATTGCGACGGTATTTCGGCAACATGCGCGGGAAGTGATTGCAGGAATCATGGTGTGCATGGCGACGTTTGTGCTGTTCTACCTGATGACGGTGTTTGCGCTTTCGTGGGGAACGACGGCGCTGCATTATGATCGGGCGAATTTTCTCGTGCTGCAGCTCGTGGGCGTGGTGTTTTTCGGGCTGACGATCCCGCTGTCGGCGTGGCTGGCGGAGCGTGGACGGAAGCCGGTGATGTTCGGGATTACAGCGCTGATCGCGGTGTTCGGACTGTTTCTGGCGAGGCTGTTCACGGCCGGACCGGGCGGCGCACTGGCGATGATGGTGCTGGGGCTTGCGTTGATGGGCATGACGTATGGGCCGCTGGGAACGGTGGTGAGCGAACTGTTTCCAACATCGGTGCGGTACACCGGATCGTCAATGGCGTTCAGCATGGCGGGGATTCTTGGCGCGTCGCTCGCGCCGTACATTGCAACGTGGCTGGCAAATAAGTACGGACTGCCGTTTGTTGGGTACTATCTGACGGCATCGGCGATTGTGTCGTTTGTGGGGTTGCTGATGATTCGGGAGACGAGCGGGGATGACTTGAGCGCGCTCACGGAGTGAGTGGACCGTACACAGTCGGTGTCGTGTCCTAAGCTAGGGGTATGTCGGATTATCCTGCGGATTCTGTACCGGATGCGAAACCCTCGTCGATGCTGGTACGCGATGGGGCGAAGGCTTCAGACGTTTTGTTTGATGTGCTGGTGATTGGTGCGGGGCCTACGGGGTTGGCTTGCGCAATCGAAGTGCAGAAGGCCGGGTTCAGTGTGGCGCTGGTGGACAAGGGGTGCATTTGCAATTCCTTGTTTCACTACCCGTCGCACATGACGTTTTTCACGACGCCGGAGTTGCTGGAGATCGGGAACATTCCGTTTCCCAGCCCCAATCCCAAGCCGACGCGTAATGAGGCGCTGCAGTATTACCGGCTAGTGGCGGCGCACTACAAGCTCGATGTACGGCAGTATGAGCGAGTGGAACGTGTGGCAGGGAAAGATGGCGAGTTTACGGTACACACAGAAGATCGGTTCGGGCGCAAGAGCGAGTTGAAGACGCGGAAGTTAATTGTGTCTACGGGCTACTACGATCTGCCGAACATGATATGCATTCCGGGCGAGAAGCTGAGCAAGGTATTTCACTACTACAACGATCCGCATCCGTATTTCGATTCGGACGTGGTGGTGATCGGCGGGAAAAATTCGGCGGCGATTGCGGCGCTGGAACTATGGCGGAGCGGGGCGCGAGTGACGCTGGTGCACCGGCATGATGGGATGCATCGCCATGTGAAGTACTGGATCAAGCCGGACATTGAGAATCGGATCAAGAACGGCGAGATCAAAGCCTACTTCAACACGGACGTGGTGGAGATTACACAGGACGCGGTGGTGGTGAAGACGCCGCAGGGAACGGAGACGATCAAGAACGATTTTGTCTTCGCGATGACGGGGTATCATCCTGACTTCAGTTTTCTCGAGAGCATGGGGGTTCAATTCGAAGGGCCCGATAAGCAGCCGGTGTGCAATGCTGAGACGCTGGAAAGCAATGTGCCCGGCATATATCTGGCAGGCGTGATTGTGGCCGGGTCGCGCACGAACGAGATCTTTATTGAGAACGGAAGATTTCACGGCGGGCAGATTGCGCGGGCGTTGCTGGGGACCCAGGCGGATGGCAATTTATTGCATTTCCGGTAAACTCTAGGACACGAGCTCTTCCAAATGAGATCGAGGTCGAATTAATGCGGTGGTGGCCGCGTACTGTCCGATGGCAGCTCATCCTCTGGTTGATGCTGCTTGAGGCTCTCTCTGTCGTGCTGTTTGCGGTGATCCTTGTGAAGGTCGAGGGTCAGCAGATACGCAGGCATGCGCTGGAACGGCTTGCGCACCAGGCGACCTCTGTTGCGTTGCAGGCGGAAGAGGCCTACCGGGAGAAGCGTCCGGACATGCTGCTTCTTTCATTGCGCATGATGGGGGAAGCTCCGAGCGTGGCGCATGCAAAGATCACGGACAAAATGGGGAACGTGGTTTTTGCGAGCAGCGGAGATGCATCCAGGATTGTGCTGGACCCTGTGGAAAAGGCACAGATTGCGCACGTTCACGAGCACATGCCGCTGGTGTTTTCATTTGGCGACCGTCGATGGGAAGGCGTAAAGGCAATCTACGATGGCGCGGAGGTGCGCGGCTACGCGTGGGTTGAAACCGATCGCACGTGGGACAACGAGCAGCTCGACACGGTTTTGCGCAGTTCATTTTCGTTTGGATTGATATGGATTGGCGCTTCGGGATTGCTGGTTCTGCTGATGTCGCGTTCCATTTCGCGGCCGTTGAGCCTGCTGCAATCCGGCACGCGGGCGTTGATGGAGGGCCCCGGAACAAGCGCCAAGTTCCCTCTACCGGTGAAGGTAGACAACGAATTCGGCGATCTGATCCAGGCATTTAACCGGATGGTGGCGGCGCTGGAGGAACAGCGGTCGGGGCTGAACGATACGCTTTCGCTATTGGATTCGATGCTCGCGAATGCGCCGATCGGGCTGGTCTTCTTCGATAGGCAATGCCGAATTGTGCGCGTGAACGAGGTGTTTGCGGAGATGTCGGGAGTTTCGCTAAGCCGGCATCTGGGGCACACGCTGCCGGAGGTATTGTCTGAGCGCATTGCGAAACGGCTCGAAGAAGCAGTGCGGCACGTGATCGAGTCCGAGATGCCGGTGCACGATCTGGAATTGGATGGGCCAGCTGACGAGCGGGGTGCGCCGCAGACCTGGCTGGTGACGGCGTATCCCGTGCGGCCGAGTCCGAAGCTGTTGCGCTGGGTGGGTGCAATTGTGATCGATGTGAGCGAGCGCAAGCGGAGTGAAGATGCGCTCCGCAGAACGGAGAAGCTGGCGGCGACGGGGCGTCTTGCTGCTTCAATCGCCCACGAAATCAATAATCCGCTGGAGGCGATTACAAACCTGCTGTACCTGCTGCGCAGGTTCTGCCATTTGGATGACGCGGCGCTGGACTACGTAACGATTGCTGAGAAGGAAGTGCAGCGCATGTCGGAGATTACGCAGCAGACGCTGCGTTTTTACCGGCAATCGACACTTCCGGGGCGGGCGACGATGGAGGAGTTGCTGGACTCAGTGCTGGATATGTACAGCGCGAGGATGGCGACGCTGGGAATGATGCTGGATCGGCAATACAAGCCGGACCTCGATCTTTATTGCTTTGCGGGGGAAATCCGGCAGGTGATTTCAAACCTGGTATGTAATGCGATGGACGCAACATTGGGCGGCGGGCGATTGACGGTGCGCGCGCGGCGCTCGCGAGACTGGGTGCATCCACAGCGGGATGGGGTGCGGATCACCGTGGCCGACACCGGTAGCGGAATGTCGGGGGATGTGCGAGACCGGCTCTTTGAGGCGTTCTTTACCACGAAAGGGGCGACGGGTACCGGGCTCGGACTTTGGGTGAGTCACGAGATCATCCTCAAACATCATGGAATCATCCACCTGCGCAGTCGGCCGGTGTCGGATGGAGGATCTTCAGGGACGGTTTTCCAGATCTTCTTTCCTGACAACGAGGAACTCACGGGCGCAGTGGCACCAGAGGAGCAGGCGACAGCAAAGGCATAAGGCGCAACGAATGATCGTGTGCGGGCCGGAATGCATCCTCGGAGATCCATTACCAAAAGCGGAACTTTTGCCCTGGACCCGTGTCACTAACAATGACGGGAAGGGTGCTGCACCGTCAAAATAAAGGACATCGGCACCGAGGCTGCACACACTGTCGTGCGGGAGATAGAGGATGAAGAAATCATTGGTACTCAGATTATTTTCTTCGGTGGGAGTAATTGCTTTGGCGGGTGCGATGGCGGTGGCACAGGATGCCGCACCGTCGAATAGCCCACGCAGCGACGGACAAATTGAGATGGATGTGGTGCATGCGCTGGATGCTTCGCAGGCGCTGAAGAATGACCTGATTACTGCGGCGACGATCCAGAGCGAAGTGACGCTGTCGGGGACGGTTTCGAGCGACTCTTCAAAGCAACTGGCGGAGTCGATTGCGAAGACAGTTCCGGGCGTTACGCAGGTCCACAACAATTTAAAGGTTGGCAACCCAGCGGATGATGAAAATGCCCAGGGTGCCGCGGCGAACGATCCGAGCAACGATATGGCGGATGCGCAGGCCGCTCCGGCTGAGGGTTCGCAGGACAATGGGCAGTATGCTGGGCCGCCACAGAATGCGCCGAGCTCGAACCAGGCTCCACCACCGAACTGGGGCGATCCGAATCAGCAGCAGCCTGCTTACGGCCAGCAGCAGCCTGGATATGGACAGCAACAGGCACCACCTCCGGGTTACGGACAGGCCGCACCGCCTCCTGGATATGGACCGGCCCCGGGCTACGGGCAGGCTCCGCCTCCGGGATATGGACAGCGCCCCGATTATGCGCAGGCTCCGCCGCCTCCGCGTTACACGATGCCGAGAGCGCCGATCACAGTTCCGCCGGGAACGCTAATCCAGGTGCGGACGAATGGGCCTGTGGACAGCAAGCGCGCCAGAGGTGGAGAGCCGATGGAATTCACGGTGATCCAGGACGTGGCGTTTGGCGGCGTCCTGGCGATTCCGCGCGGTGCGACGGTGCGCGGCGTGATTGCGGATGTGAAGCGCCCTGACAGCGGCTCGCTTACAGGCAGCAGCGAACTGGCGCTGGAACTGACTTCGCTGGAGTTGATGGGGCAGAGCTATCCACTGCAATCGGACATGTTCAAGGTAAAGGGACCGGGCAAAGGTGGGCGCTCGGCTGGAAACGTGGTGGGCGGCGCACTGATTGGTGCGATCATTGGCGGCGCGATTGGTCACGGTGAAGGCGCTGCGATAGGCGCAGTGGCAGGCGGTGGTGCGGGCATGGCTGCTTCGGCTGCTTCTTCGGGTCCGGGCGTATGGATTCCGGCAGAAGCGCTGGTGAGCTTCCACCTGGCAATGCCAGTGACGGTGGCGCCCGTTACGGCGCAGGAAGCGATGCGGTTGGCGCAGGGACTTAATCCTGGCGGGCCGAACCTATATCGTCGCGCGCCGTATCCGCCTCCGAATGGATATCGTCCTTACCCGTATGCGTATGCTCCGGTGTATTACAGGCCGTATTACTACGCCGGTGGGTACTACTACTGGCGGTAAGACGCCGTGAGACAAACGGACTTTTGTAAGACACCAGGCAGTTCTTGTAAGACATGAAGAGAGGAATGTAAGGCAACGGGCACCCGTCGGTAGGGTGCCCGTTGTCCTTTCGATGGAACTTCTGTCGCACACATTCGCGGCAACCACTGTGCCGTTGGTTAGAATTGGTTCCCATGGAGACAGCTACTTTTGGCAACGGGTGGGAGGGGCGCGTTGTCGAGGGGCGGTTTCCGCTCCTGGAACGGCTGGAGGGCTCAGGAAATTGCGTCTCGTTTCTCACGGTTTTGAAGGGGTTACAGGAAGCCATCATTCAACTGGTTTCGACGAGCGGTGGTGAGGGGGACACGTACATTGCTCAGTGGGAATACGCGAGTACTCTGTCTCATCCGCACTTAGCGAAAATAATCGCAACTGGCCGATGCACAATCGATCCAAGCGACCTTGTGTATGTTGTCACAGAACGTCCCTACGCAACTCTTTCGCAGACCATTCAAACCAGAACGCTCAAAGCAGATTCGGCGAGAGAGACATTCGACCCGATCCTCAACGCGCTTTCCTATCTCCACAAGAACGGCATTGTGCACGGACACGTGAATCCATCGAACATTCGGTTCGCTGAGATGAAACCGAAACTTTGTGTGACCGATTTACTGATCGCGGGCGCAGCGAAGAGGAGCATTTCTCGACGCGGAAACTACGATGCGCCAGAGTTGACTCAAGGCGTGGCAACCGAGGCATCCGATGTGTGGTCTTTTGGGATGACGCTTTGCGAAGCAATGACCGAGGCGCTGCCGTCGTGGGATCCGTCGAGAGATGACGAACCTGAGGTGACAAAGGCACTGCCCAGTCCTTTTCTCGAAATTGTGCGGGATTGTTTGAGAGTAGATCCGCAGCGGCGGCCGACGATTGAGAACATTCAATGGCGGATGCAGGGGAGCGTCCAGCAGCGCGTGCAGGAACCCGTCCAGGAGCGTAAGCAGGAGCGGTTGGAGGAGGGCAAGACTCTCCCGCTTTTCGACGAGCCGGTTCCGGCTGAGATCGCTAGTCCTCCCAAGCCAGCATCCCAGATTTGGACCGAAGAGCTTCGAGTTCCAGAAAGGCCGGAAGGACTTCCTCCTCCTCCTCCTCCTCCGGTCAAGAAGATCGAAACGGAGGCGCCTTCTGAACCGGTCATCTTCTCGAAGCCGCTGTCGCACTTCGAGGAACCGGGTGGGGGCCCGTTACGGATTGTCGGGTATGGATTTGTTTTACTCGCTGTCCTTGCACTTGTATCGTTTCTGCTGGTTCGAGGAGGCAAGATCAAGATTCCGGCCAGAACGACTGGTCAGAATGCGCCTGCGGCCAGTTCGCCAGTGCCAGAGAAGAAATCAGAAGCCCCGGTTCCTCCGGTCGAGAATCAGGCCGCGCCACAGTCCAAGTCTCAATCCAGCCCACCTGTACCAGCGCAACCAGAAAGCGTTCCGCAGACTGAGGCTCAAAAGGCGCCGCCATCCAGTCCGCCTGTAGCACAACCGGAACCTGAAGAGGCTCCCAACACGAAACCGCAGAGCGCGCCCGCTCATGAAGAACCAAAGGCTCCGACTCCGCCCGCCGCGAAACATCCGCAGCCCAGAGGTAATACGGAAGGGCTCGTTGACAAGCGCGTAATACCCGATGTATCGCCCGGCGCCCGGGCCAGTATGCGAAGGCCGGTGGAGGTTTCGATACGAGTCTCAGTGAACCGGGACGGCACGGTTTCAGATGCTTCCTATATGTCGCGTGGCCCAGGGAATTATTTCGCGCGGCTTGCGCAGAAGGCAGCAAAATCCTGGACATTCAAGCCGCCAACACGCAACGGCTCTCCTGAGCGCAGTGTATGGATACTGCGATTCAACTTCGAGAGAGGGAAGACCGAGGCAACCGCGACGGAAGAGTCGAGATAGAAAGCTTCACTTCTGCCCCACCTGTCGGAATTACGCACCCGTCTTGCCAAAAGATGCGAAGGCGTTTGTCGTCTTCCCGGCTGGCAAATCCGCCGGGACCTGAACCCCTTCAGAGGTTCAAGAAATCCCGGTTGACCCCGGGTCATTGGGGGCATTGATCGGTTGCTCGTGATTGTGGTCACAGGGCTAGCTAAATCGATTCTCTTGTGCAAGAATTGCCCGTCACGGAATTGCGGAAGAGGATAGCGCGCTACGGATTTTCCGATCCGCAAATTCGCCGGACGCACAATTTCGATTTACGAAAGAATGGTCCTTCCATGAAGAAATCTCCGACTGCCACTCGATCAAAGAATGAAACGCCCGTCTACAAGAACCCCAAGGCGACTTCTGCCAAGCGAACACAGGATTTGCTCGCACGCATGACGCTGGAAGAGAAAGCCGCGCAGATGCTGTGCATCTGGCAACAGAAGGCGGAGACGCTTGTCGACGAAAAAGGAGATTTCGATCTCGCGAAGGCGAAAAAAGCCTTTCGCAACAAGCGTGGATTGGGCCAGGTGGGACGGCCCAGCGATGCGGGCGGCGGCAAGAAGGCGCGAGGCATGGCGGAGCTTACCAATGCGATCCAGCGGTTCTTTCTCGAGAATAGCCGGCTCGGGATCCCGGTGATTTTCCATGAGGAGTGCCTGCACGGGCACGCGGCGCCGGACGGAACCAGCTTCCCGCAGCCCATCGCGCTGGGAGCGACATTTCAACCCCGCTTTGGTCGAGTCGCTGTTCACGATGACCGCTCTGGAGGCCCGCCTTCGCGGCGCGCATCACGCGTTGACGCCGGTCGTCGATGTGGCTCGCGAACCGCGCTGGGGGCGCGTGGAAGAGACATACGGCGAAGATCCTTACCTGGTTTCGCGGCTGGGAATTGCCGCGGTGAAGGGATTCCAGGGCGATCGGAACTTCCGCGACAAGCGGCATGTGCTGGCCACGTTGAAACATTTCGTCGGCCACGGGCAGCCGGAGTCGGGCATGAACTGCGCGCCGGCGAATGTTTCGATGCGCGTGCTGCGGGAGACGTTTCCTGTATACCTTCCGCGAAGCGCTGCGCGAGGCTGGTGCCGTGACGCTGATGGCTTCTTACAACGAGATCGATGGCGTGCCTTCGCACGCGAACAAGTGGCTGATGCACGACGTGCTGCGCAAGGAATGGGGCTTCAAGGGTTTTGTGGTCTCCGACTACTACGCCATCTGGGAACTCGGCTACCGGCCGGACACGCATGGGCACTTTGTGGCCAAGGACAAGAAGGAATCCTGCCAGGCTCGCGGTTGAAGCGGGTATCAACATCGAACTGCCTGATCCCGATTGCTACCTGCATCTGGTCGAGCTGGTGAAGAAGGGTGTGCTCAAGGAGAAGCAGCTCGATGAGATGGTCGCGCCGATGCTTTTCTGGAAATTCGAGATGGGGCTGTTCGACGATCCCTATGTGGATGCAGAAGAGGCAGAGCGGGTGGTGGGCTGTGACGAGCATCGCGATCTGGCGCTGACAGCCGCCCACGAGGCCATCACGCTTTTGAAGAACGAGAATCAGACTGCTCCTCTCGATTTGAACGCGATCAAGACGATTGCGGTGATCGGGCCGAATGCAGATCGCACTCTCCTGGGCGGCTACAGCGGCGTTCCCAAGCAGGAGGTCACGGTTCTCGAGGGCATCCGCAAGAAGGTCGGAAAGCGTGCCAAGGTGCTCTACAGCGAAGGCTGCAAGATCACCATCGGCGGCTCGTGGAACCAGGACGCGGTGACGGCGAGCGATCCAGAAGAAGATCGCAAAGCAATTGCCGAAGGCCGTAAGAGTGGCGAAACAAGGCCGACGTCATCGTGCTGGCGATCGGCGGCAACGAACAGACATCGCGCGAGGCGTGGAACCTGCAGCACATGGGCGATCGGACCAGCCTGGACCTGATCGGACGGCAGGAAGAACTGGTGAAGGCGATGGTTGCGCTGGGCAAGCCAGTGATCGTCTTCCTGTTCAATGGCCGCCCGTTGTCGATCAACTACGTAGCGGAGAATGTGCCGGTGATTTACGAGTGCTTCTACCTGGGACAGGAGACTGGACGCGCCGTGGCCGACGTGCTTTTCGGCGATTACAATCCCGGCGGCAAGTTGCCGATTTCGGTGCCGCGCTCGGCAGGCCATGTGCCTGTCTTCTACAACTACAAGCCTTCGGCGCGGCGCGGATACCTGTTTGATGACGTGTCGCCGCTTTATGCGTTCGGCTATGGGTTGAGCTATACGACGTTCAAGCTCGAGAACGCGCGGCTCACCAAGCAGCGCATCGCGCGCAACGGGTCAACGCAGGTCCTGGTGGATGTGACGAATACCGGAAAGCGCGAGGGTGCAGAAGTGGTCCAACTCTACATCCGCGACCTCGTCAGTTCTGTGACGCGGCCGGTGAAGGAGTTGAAGGCCTTCAAAAAAGTGTGGCTCAAGCCCGGCGAGAGCACTACCGTTGCGCTCGATATCAAACCGGGGTCTCTCGCGTTCTACGACGTGAATATGAAGTACGTCGTGGAGCCGGGCGATTTCGAAATCATGGTCGGCACTTCGTCGCGCGATTCCGATCTGACGAAACTGAAGCTGCACGGTAACGAAGTAAAAGGGCGCCGGCGAAAGACGAGGCAGATATGCGGCAAACACTCACATTCGGAGAGAAATTCGGTTACAGCCTGGGCGATCTGGCGGCGAACTTTATCTTTCAGGCCATGCTCGCCCTGCAGCTGGACTTCTATACGCACACGTTTGGACTGACAGCAGCGCAGGCGGGAACGCTCTTTCTGGTTGTCGGTCTCAGCGTGGCATTTCTCAATCCGGTGATGGGGATGATCGCCGACCGCACGGTCAGCCGCTGGGGCAAGTTCCGTCCATGGCTGCTCTGGACGGCGATGCCCTTCGGCATCATTGGCGTGCTCACTTTCACCACGCCGAACATCAGCCCGGCCAGCAAGATCATCTACGCGTGGACGACGTACATCCTGCTTCGCGTGATTTATACGGTGAACAATGTGCCGTACGCCTCGCTTACGGCCGTGATGACGTCAGATCCTGACGAGCGCACGAGCATTGCGTCTTATCGGCAGATCGCTGCCAACTCCGCTGGTTTCATCGTCGCCAGCCTCGCGATTCCGATGGTCAAGTTCTTCGGCCACGGCGATGACGCGCGCGGCTATCAGCTCACCATGGGCCTGCTCTCAGTGCTGAGCGTTATTTTCTTCGTGATTGCGTTCTTCTGCACCAAGGAGCGCATTCAACCGGATCCGCAGCAGAAGACTTCGCTCACGCAGGATCTCTCGGATCTTTTCAAGAATCGTCCGTGGGTCATGCTATTTTTGGCAACACTGTTTTACTTTGCGGCTATCGTGATACGCGGCAATGTGATGCTGCCGTACTTCCGGTTCGTCGCCGGCAATGTGGACCTTTTCGCATGGTTCAACGGATTCGGACTGGCGGCATTGCTGATAGGGGTCGCCTGCTCGACGGCTGTTTCGGTACGGGTGGGCAAGCGTCGGCTTTTCATGGGCAGCATGATCCTGGCGGGCATCTTCAATATGGCGTTGTTCGTGATTCCGACGCACGCAACCGTCATGATTATCGTGGTGGAGGTTCTTCGCCAGTTCTCCTTCGGATTATCAGGGCCGATTCTGTGGGCCATGATGGGCGACGTAGCCGATTACGGCGAATGGAAGACCGGCCGGCGCGCGAGCGGCACTGTGACTGCAGCGGTTGTGTTCGCCTTGTGGGCGGGTCTCGCGCTGGGCGGCGCCATTGCAGGCTGGCTGTTCTCGTTCTATGGCTTCGTGTCGGACGCCCAGGTGCAGACGGCGCAAGCGCAGTCGGGCATCCTGTTGACCGCAAGCATCTATGCGGGACTGGCCTTTCTCGCGGTAGCTGCGTGCATGTTCTTTTATCCGGTCAGCCGCGAGGTGAGCCGCAAGATTGCCACTGAGCTGGATGCACGCCGGAGCAAGCACTCGGTTTCCTGAGCCCGGAATGGCGCTGACCGAGTGGTTTCGGTCTTAGGACAACCGGACGGATCTTTCGTTCTCTCAGTATTTTGGGCCTTATCCGTTGCTTCATTCGGGAATGCCTGACGCCGAATGCTTGTTCCATTCTGCGGTCGTTGTTCGTCTATAATAGGAGTGCATCGCAACGTGCGAGAATTGCGCTTTTTGTGAGAGTTGTGCCGCGGGAACGCTGATATCTAATCAGCGGGGCGGCGAGGCTCTAACTGTATGCGCGTAGAGAGTAGAAGGCTTAAACCCACCCATGATTCGTTTTCTTCAGCAGGACAATCGCGTCGTCAAGGCACTTTTTGTGGTGATCATCGCCGCCGCGTCGGTTTCGATGGTTGTTTACCTGATTCCCGGCCTAACTGGGCAGGGCGGCGCATCGACAGGCACGTATGCGGTGGTGTACCCGCACTGGTATAGCAAGTTCTTTTCCAGCGGCGATGCGATCAGCCAGCAGAAGGTGTCGGCGCAGGCGCGGCAGCAGTTACAGCAGCGGAATCCGCAATATGCTTCAAATCCGATGATTGTGAACCTGTTTGAACAGCAGGTTGGCCAGCAACTGGTGCAGCAGCAGATTTTGCTTGCCGAGGCGGCCAAACTGGGAATCTCGGCGAATAGCGACGACGTGGCTCAATTTCTGCACGAGGGACAGGCAGGGCAGGTGCTGTTTCCGAACGGCAAGTTCATCGGGCAGGACCAATACGCCTCGCTGATCAATACCCGGTTCGATATGTCGGTGGCCGATTTCGAAGAGAGCGTGCGCCACGACATTACGATTCAGCGGCTGCGGGCCTACGTGACGGCCGGCCAGACGGTAAGTGAGAAGGAAGCACGCGAGCTGTTTGTGAAGAACGGTACGAAGATCAAGTTTGAGTACGCTGTGATCTCGGCGGATGACATTCGCAAGTCGATCAATCCGACGGATGCGGTTCTGGAAGCGTTCTTCAAGAAGAACGCAGCCCGTTATGCGACAGCTGTGCCTGAAGAGCGGACGATCAGCTATTTTGCATTTACGCCGAATGATGTACCGGGCGGCGTGCAGCAGCCTGCGCAACAGGAGATCGAGGCGTACTATGGCGCGCACAAGAGCGAGTACTCGGTACCGGAGCAGGCCAAGGCACGACACATATTGATCCAGGTGGCGCCAGGCGCTAATTCGCAGGCCGACGGGGCGGCAAAGGCCAAAGCCGAGGACATCCTGAAGCAGCTCCAGAAGGGCGGGAACTTCGCGGAGCTGGCGAAGAAGAACTCCGACGACCCGGGCAGCAAGGATACGGGCGGCGAACTTGGTTTTGCGCAGCGCGGGCACATGGTGCCGGAGTTTGACCAGGCAATTTTCACACAGAAGATCGGCGAGATAAAGATCGTCAAGACGCAGTACGGCTATCACATCGTGGAGGTGGAAGAACGGACGGCGGCGCACTCGCAATCGCTGGCTGAGGTTCTACCTACGATTCAGGCAACGCTGATGCGTCAGAAATCGACAGCGGCACAGGATGCCTATTCACGCGCTCTGACTTCAGAGGCGATGAAGAACGGGCTGGACAAGACCGCAGGAGCACATCATTTGCAGGTGGTTACCACTCCGCCGGTGAATGCATCTGGTGTGATACCGGCTCTCCCGGATGGATCGCAATTGATTGCGCGCGCATTTGGTGCGAAGGTAACCGATCCCGCACAGTCTGCGCCGACAGGCGAAGGATACGCGGTGTTCCAGGTGAAGACCGTGATTCCGGCGCATGCGCCGACGTTCGCGGATTGGAAGAGCCATGTTGCCGACGACTATCGCAACGAGCAGGGTCCGGCCCTCATGAGCCAGAAGACCGCGGAACTGGCTGCAAAGGCCAAGGCCGAAAACGACCTTGCGAAGGCAGCCAAAGAGATGGGCGCGAGCCTGAAGACCAGTGACCTCGTCGACCAAACCGGGCAGGTACCGGAGTTGGGCGCCGTAGGACAGGTAGCTCCCCAGTTGTTCGAGATGACGCCGGGTACGATCAGCGGGCCGATCAATGCGGGCCGCACTGGAGTGGTTGCCAAGCTGGTGGATAAGCAGCAGCCGAGCGATGCGGAAATCGCGAAAAACCTCGACCAGACCCGCGATCAACTTCTCGATCAAAAGCGGCAGGAAGCTTTCGGAATTTTCGCGAACAGCATTATCACGGAATACAAGAAGAACAATCGGGTGCGCATCAACGCGAAGTCGCAGAGCCCGGTTCCGGGCGAGTAGTTCAGGCACTCAATCCCTTTTGGGAAGGCCCGCTTCCGATGTCGGAAGCGGGCCTTAGTGTTTTTGCTGGCGCGGCAGTAACGAAAACAGCTCAGCACTCAACCGCGGATCGTGTGTCACTGCTGGGGCCCGGCTGAGGGCGTGCCTTTCGAATGTCGGAGATAATACCGCTATGGAGTTTCAACGTTCGTCCGGCGTTCTATTGCACATCAGTTCTTTGCCTTCTTACGGAGGAATTGGGGATCTCGGCCCCGCGGCGCATCAGTTCATTGAATTTCTGGCGGCGGGAAAACAGCATGTATGGCAGGTGCTGCCGCTTTGTCCGACGGGATACGGGAATTCGCCCTACGCGGGCTCGTCGGCATTTGCGGGGAATCCCTACCTGATCAGCCTGGAGTACCTGGTGGACTGGGGCTGGATTGCGGGAGAGAGAATTGCCGGGCTGCCTGGGCGCAGCGGCAACGTGGATTTTGGGCAGGTGGAAACGAGGAAGCTTCCGTTGCTTCATGAGGCGGCGGGGAATTTTCTTGATCGCGGCCCCCATGATCCGCAGTTCGCGTCGCAGTGGAAGCGCTTTGAGGAATTCTGCAGTGCGGAGTCGAACTGGCTGACGGATTACGCAATGTATGCGGAGTTGCGGCGGCGTTTCAATACGGGTGCGTGGACACAATGGCCGGAAGCGATTCGGCGGCGCGAACCGAAGGCGCTGGCGCAGGTGGCGGCTGAGTCTGGACGCATGCTGGCGCAGGAGCAGGTGCTGCAGTTTGCGTTTGCGGTGCAGTGGACGAATCTGCGAGCAGCCGCGGCGCAGCGCAAGATTCGCATTCTTGGCGATGTGGCGATTTTCGTCAACATGGATTCGGCGGACGTGTGGACACATCCCGACATCTTTGAGCTGGATGAAGATCTGCGGCCGATTCATATTGCTGGGGTGCCGCCGGACTATTTTTCGCCGACGGGGCAGCGTTGGGGGAATCCGTTGTACCGCTGGGATGTGCTGGTGGAGCGCGGGTTTGACTGGTGGATCGACCGCATTCGCCGCTCGCGCGAGCTGTATGACCTGGTTCGGCTGGATCATTTCCGGGGATTTGAATCGTACTGGTCGATTCCCGCCGATGAAGACACAGCGATCAACGGGGAGTGGGTGAAAGCGCCGGGCCTGCAGTTGTTCCGAGCGCTCGAAGCGGCGCTGGGGCCCCTGCCACTGGTGGCGGAAGACCTTGGACTGATTACGCCGGAGGTGGATGCGCTGAGGCTGGAACTTGCGATGCCGGGAATGCGCGTGCTGCAGTTCGGATTTGGAGACAAGGGTGCGCACATGCATTTGCCCCATCAGTACGTGCCGGGAATGGTGGCCTATACCGGCACGCATGACAACGACACGACACTTGGATGGTGGGAGACTTTAGGCAAGACAGAACGCGCGGCTGTGGAGGCGCTGATTGGTCCGGCGCACAATCGGCCAACGTGGCCGTTGATTCGAGCGGCTGCGGGAAGCGTGGCAGAGATTGCGATTGTGCCGGTGCAGGATCTTCTGGAACTTGGATCCGAGGCGCGGATGAATACACCGGCGGTGCCCGACGGAAACTGGAGCTGGCGCGTCCCGGAAGGAAGCTGGAAGCCTCGACTGGCGGCCCAGGCGGCGGCGATTGTGGATGTTACAGACCGGGATAATGATCCGCTAAAGACCGCGGAATCCGACTAGAGGTTTCGCAAGGCTCGGGCCTGTGACGTGAGTGCTATATGTTCAGTGCGCCGACCTTGTTATCCTTGCCCCACATGGAAACTGCGGCAATTCAGACCCACGGGCTTACGCGGCGCTTCGGCGCGCTGACCGCGGTTGAGGATGTGACATTTACGGTAGCGACCGGTCAGTTTTTCGGATTTCTCGGACCGAATGGCGCGGGCAAGTCCACCACGATCAAGATGCTGACGGGGCTGCTGGAACCGACCGCCGGCACTATTGAAATTCTAGGCAAACCCTTTACAGCCGGAGCATTGGACCTGAAGCGGCAGATTGGTGTTGTTCCTGAAGGAATGGCGCTGCTGGGCCGCCTGACCGCGCCGGAGTATCTCCGCTTTGTTGGCCGCATGTACGGACTGGAGAGGGAGACGGTGAACCGCCGGACTGAAGAACTCCTCGAGTTCATGCAACTGGCGGATGAGAGGCGCAAGCTGGTGACGGACTTCTCTCACGGCATGCAGAAGAAACTGGCGCTGGCGGCGGCCGTGATTCACGGACCGCGTGTGCTGTTTCTCGACGAACCATTTGAAGGCGTCGATGCGATTGCGGCAGGGATGCTGAAGACCATGCTGCAGGGGATGATCAATCGCGGCGCAACGATCTTTTTGACGACCCATGTGTTGGAGATTGTGGAGCGGCTGTGTAGTCACGTAGCCATCATCCATCAGGGGCGGCTAGTGGCGAATGGATCGCTTGAGGAACTGCGCGCTGGCGTGGCTAGCACGCTTCCAGGGACGGAGAGCGAACAGCGGCTGACGCTCGAGGAGATGTTTCTCTCGATCGTAGGAGCGAACGGGCAGGAGACGGCGCAGGAGCTGTCATGGCTGGCGTAGTGCAAGCGGAAGAGGCTGCTGTAGCTCCGGGCGGCCCGTTTGGCCGGATGGCTCGGCGGCAGTACGGCGCGCTCGTAGCGATGCGATGGCGCATGGTGGCGAATAGCGTGCGCTCGGTGCAGGGAGCATTTGAGTTTGGCGCACGTGGAGTTGCCTTCATCATCTACACGATCATGGGCCTTTCGCTGGGTTTTGGCCTGGGTGCGGGCGCGTACTCACTGGTATCGGGCGGGCAACTACAGTACGTGGCAGCACTGTTCTGGACGGTATTTCTGGTTTGGCAACTGTTGCCGATTGCGCTGGCATCGTTCCAGGAACAATTTGATCTAAGTGGTCTGCTGCGATTTCCGGTGAACTTTGGCTCGTTCTATCTACTCAACCTGGTGTTCGGGCTGGTGGATGTATCCACGATCCTGGGCGGGATTTGCTGTCTTGGGATTCTCGGCGGCGTAACGCTGGCGCGGCCTGCATTGTTTGGCTGGACTGCGCTCGTGCTGGCGGTTTATGCCCTCTTCAATATTCTGGCGGCACGTACAGTTCTGGCGTGGGTTGATCGCTGGCTGGCAAAGCGCAGGACGCGCGAAGTGATTAGTGCGATTTTTCTGCTGCTCATGCTGAGTCTGCAGCTGCTGAACCCCGCGCTGCACCAGCAAAACGCAAACAGGGCTGCGAGAAATCCGGTCGATCAGCAGGCAGGGCGCGAAATAGTCGACGACCTGCCCAGATGGGCCAAACCTGCACTCGCACTGGTGCCGTGGTTGCCGCCGGGCGTGGCAGCTGAAAGTGTCTATCTGAATGCGGTAGGGAAGAAGCCTGCGGCGCTGGAATCGTTGGGAGCGCTGGGGTTGTATATTCTCGCCACCGGGGCAGTGCTCGGCTTGCGGCTTCGTGCCGAATTTCGTGGAGAGAAGCTGAGCGAGGCGCCTGCCGCGCGCAAGAGGAACGAAAGCGACAGCAAATGGTTGATTGATGGTTCGGGTCCAATTGCCGCGGTGATGGAGAAGGAACTTCGCACCATACCGAGATCGATGCCCCTGCTGTTCGCGATGGGGGCACCGCTTCTGACTGTACTCGTCCTCAGTTCAGTGTTTCGAAATACAGCGTTGGGCGGACGGCCATTCCAATTGGCGTTTCCACTTTGTGTGTGTTACGCATTGCTGGGTTTTACGCAGATGATCTTCAACAATCTGGGGGCGGAAGGAACTGGAATTCAGATCCTGTTTCTTTCGCCTACGCCGATCAGGACCGTTCTGTTGGCGAAGAATCTGCTGCATGGGCTTCTTTTCGCGCTGGTCGCATTTCTTGCGGGAGTTCTGGCTGCGTTTCGACTGGGTGAGCCTGATTTGACTTTGCTGGCGACAACCGCCGCATGGGTGTTGTTTGCTCTGCCACTGAATCTTGCAGCGGGAAATTTGCTTTCGCTGACGATGCCGTATCGAGTGAATCTCGGGCGAATCTCGCGCCAGCGCGGATCGCAGGCCAGCGCACTGGTAAGCATGCTGATCCAGGCCTTTGTGATCGGTTGCGGCCTGGGGATACTGGAGCTTTGCACCTACTTTGATAAGAGCTGGCTGGCGGCACCGTGCCTTCTAGCCCTCGCGGGTGTGGCGCTGGTGGTGTGGTGGAGTGTGCTGCGGAAGGCCGATTATCTTGCCAACCGCAATCGGGACACGCTGATTGGCACACTGGCGAAGACGGAGTAGGACGGAACAGCTGGCAGGGCAGCTTTTAAGTTCTAGCCATTAGCTTTCAACTGTGCAATGAACCCTCCACCCTGGAATCCTCGACGGGGGCGTTCGAAAGACTTCTAGAGACGCCGGTTCTGAACATTTCGGAGCATTTTGGCGTAACTGCATTCAGCCGGATTAATATTCGGCTGGTTCCAACGTCATCTCTATGAACAGTCAGAAAGGTCAGCCCGTGGCAATCGCCAGCCCAACCATGCACCCGGTGGAAACGCGAGAGCGTCTTTCCGAGCTGTTTGCCATGCATCATCGACGCGTTCTGATGGCTGCCTACCGCATTACGGGCAGCATGGCGGACGCGGAAGATGTGGCGCAGAGCGTGTTTCTGCGACTGGCCGGCGGCAACGAATTCGTGGTCAGCAATGCAGGGAGCTATCTGTATCGCGCGGCCATCAACGGAGCGCTCGATCTGCTGCGGAGAAGAAATACTGCGGCAAGCGAGCCTCTGGATTCGGCGTCGGGTGTGGCTTCGCAGGGACGCGGATCGCGGCCGGAAGCAGAGGCAGCGAGCAGCCAGTTGGTGGAATGGCTGCGTTTGGCGCTTGGCGAGCTGAGCCCGCGGGCCGCGGAGATATTCACGCTGCGCTATGTGGAAGAGCTGGACAATCGCGAAGTTGCGACGCTGATGCATACATCGCAGGCGGTGGTAGCAGTGACGCTACACCAGGCGCGGGCGAAGCTGAAGAAGCGGCTCGCAGAGATGGAACGGGGGAACCGATGAAAAACCAGGAAGAAATGCTGGATAAGGCAGTCGAGACCATGCGCGCGACCGATCCGGGAGCCGATGCAATTTCCGCTTCTGCCGAGAAGGTTGCGGGCAGGTTGGGGATCGCGTTTGCGGAAGACGCAGCCATTGAAAGCTGCGAGAATGTGCGGCCGTTGCTGACCGCCTATCGTGAGGGCAGCCTTCCTGCCGACCGTGCGTTGCTGGTGAAGGCGCATTTGCGGGAGTGTGGTGTTTGCCTGCGCCGATTGCATTCGGGTTCTGGAGCAGTGGACTGGTCGGCACCCAAGGTGATGCCTGCGCGGAAACCTGTGCGGCCGTGGGTGATGGGCTGGGCAATGGCGGCATCGCTCGCGCTGGCGGCGACAGGCCTGTTCGTCTACAAGGCGTACTGGCAGGTTCCACCAGGCGTGCGGGCCGCGGTGCAATCGATTGATGGATCGGCTTCGCTGATCACAGATTCAGGGGATCGTTTGCTTGCGGCGGGCGCAGAGTTGAAGGAAGGCGATCAACTGCGGACATCGGGCGGATCGCATGCAGTCCTGCTCCTCGCTGACGGTTCGACGGTGGAGATGAATGAACGCAGCGCGGTGAGTGTGGGCGCGCGCGGACGCAACCTGACGGTGGACCTCGATCATGGGGCGGTGATCGTGAAGGCTGCGCATCGGAATTCCGGCCATTTGTATGTGAAGACTGACGATTGCAGCGTTGCGGTGACGGGTACTGTGTTCTCTGTGAATTCGGGAATCAAGGGATCGCGCGTCGCCGTGCTGCAGGGTTCGGTCCAAGTAGCGCATGCCGGTGTGAGCTCGACGATTGAAGCAGGCAACGAGTACACGACCACGCAGAATCTGGCGCCGGAGCCGGTTAGCGAGCAGGTTGCATGGAGCCCGAATCGCGATCAGTACATTGAGTTGCTGGCTCAGTTTTCGGTGTTGCAGCATCGCATCGGACAAATTGCTTTGCCGCAACGTTACGGCAGCGATCTTCTTGATCGCATGCCTGGGAACACCGAGCTGTATGTCAGCATTCCGAATCTCGGCGATTTTGTGAGCCAGGCAAAGGCCATCTTTGAGGATCAACTCAAGCAGAGCCCGGTGCTGCAGCAGTGGTGGAGCAACGGCAAACAGAACAAGACGGCTGAATTGGATGCGCTGGTGAACAAGGTTCACGATCTTAGCCAGTACCTCGGCGACGAGATGGTGGTTGTAGCGCTGAAACAGGAAAATGGCGGCGGATTCGCGGTGGTTGCAGATGTGCAGCGCAGCGGGTTGGCTGATCTGTTGAAGCAGCAATTCGCCACGGAAGCGCATGGCGCGTTAATCGTGCTGGATGAGAATGCGCTGCAGAGCGCAACAGGCGGCAAACCAGGGAATAGCGCCTATGCGTTGGTGGGAACGAAGGTGGTTATCTTCTCCAACAGCATCGACACGCTGAAGACGATTGATGCCCAGATGAATGCCGGTTCGAGCGGATTTGCCGCGTCGGATTTTGGACAAAGGATCAAGGCTGCTTACGATCGTGGCGCGGGTGTGATTCTGGCGGCCAATCTGCAGGAGATGCTGGCCGGATCAGCCCATCCTGGCGGCAAGCACAGCGATGCGTTCCTGCGGGAGTCGGGTCTCGCGGACGTACGTTACCTGATTGCGGAACATCGAGAGACGAACGGAACTCCAGAGAATCATTTGAACGTGCAGTTCTCCGGTACTCGGCAGCGCGTGGCTTCATGGCTGGGCGCTCCTGCGCCGGTAGGCTCTCTGGACTTTGTTTCGACGAATGCTGCGCTGGCAGTGGCCGGCGTCTCCAAAGATCCGACGGCAATCGCGGACGACTTGATCGCCATGATGTCGGCGGACAAGAACGGCATGGAGAACTGGAACAAGGCGCAGTCGGAACTCGGCATCGATATTCGTAATGACCTCGCGGG
Source organism: uncultured Acidobacteriaceae bacterium (assembly GCA_963738035.1). Classification (GTDB taxonomy): domain Bacteria; phylum Acidobacteriota; class Terriglobia; order Terriglobales; family Acidobacteriaceae; genus Telmatobacter. Next base: position 208,424 of record CAVTVB010000008.1, on the reverse strand, counting down.
GAACCTGGGCGGTGAGTTCCTCTTTGCTCTGGATGGGCCGGTGCTGCCTACGCCATCGTGGAAGGCAGTGATTGAGGTGCGTGACTCCGAGCGGTTCGAGGCGACCTTCGAGCGCCTGGTGCAGGCGGTGAATAGCCATGCACAGGGCAAGAATGCGCACGGCATCACAATAGATGCAAGTCAAGCCGGCGGGCAGACGTTCCATACCGTGCATAACTCATCGACCGGTGTTGCGGTCGCGGAGTACACCTATTCCAATGGGTACATGATCGTTGCCCCGACGCGGGCGCTGCTGATGGAAGCGCTGCGCGTGCACGCGACCGGGAACTCGCTGGGGCACTCGGCAAGCTTCAAGGCTCTGCTTCCTGTGGATCAGAATGAGAACTACTCCGCGGTGGCGTATCAGAATCTCGGACCGGTGTTGACGCCACTGTTGTCGCAAATGAGCGGACCGTCAGCGGACGCGTTGAAGAAGCTGGCATCGGATTCGCATCCCACGGCGATCTGCGCATGGGGCAAGGATGCCGGTATCGAAGCGGCGAGCAACAGCAACCTGTTCGGGTTTGATTTCCTTACCCTTGGAAGTCTGTTGCGTTCTGAGAACAAGGGAAGTGCGGTTACCCCGGAACAAATGTAACGATCTGCACGTAAGAGAACACATGGGCGTGATTGAACTTGATCGACTGGAGGTGCGGCTTGGCGGCCGCACCGTCCTTAATGGGCTGACGGGAGAGATGCGCGGTCACGCCATCGGCCTGCTCGGTCCAAATGGCGCAGGCAAATCGACGCTCATCAATACACTGCTTGGCTTTCACGAGCCTGCCAGCGGCGTTGCGCGGGTACTTGGCCTGGACGCGCGCGTGGATCGGATGCGCATCCGCCAAAGCGTCGGCTACATGCCGGAGAACGACTCCTTCATCGGCAATATGAATGGCGTACGGTTTGTGCGCTACATGGCCGAGCTTGCCGGACTGCCACCGGCTGAAGCGCTGGAGCGCGCGCACGAGGCCCTCTTTTATGTTGGCCTGGGCGAGGTGCGCTATCGAAAGATCAGTACCTATTCGCTGGGGATGAAGCAACTGATCAAGCTGGCCCAGGGATTGGCGCATGGGCCGAAGTTGCTGATTCTGGATGAGCCAACCAACGGTCTTGACCCCACGGCGCGCCAGCGCATGATTCAGCTCATCAAGGACATTCGCAAGCAGGGCGGAACGCACCTTCTGATTTCTTCGCATTTGCTGCGCGATATCGATGAGACGTGCGATGAAGTTCTGATTTTGAACAAGGGGCGCATTGCCGCGATTTCGAATATTGAAGAAGAGCGGCGATCGCACCGCAACTTCATCGAGATGGAGATGGCCGGAAGCACCGAGGGGTTTGCGGAGAAGATGCGCTCCCTGGGATGCGAGTGCGCGAGCTTTGCCGGCGGCCGCGTAAAGCTGGTGATGCCCGATGCGCTGAGCTCGCGCGATCTTTACACGACGGCAGCGGAGTTTGGCGTGCAGATCCGGCGCATCCAATTGCGGCGCGATTCGCTTGAAGACATTTTCCTGCGGGCGATGGAGTACGAAGGAGGCCGGGTAGACCATGTCGGTGTTTAATCATGACTACCGGCCTTATGAAGGCCGCCTGACGCCGTTGCAGTCGCGTCCGCTGGTGCTGGCGCGCTATGCGCTGCATGAGGCGTGGTCGTCGAAGATTTCCATAGGCCTCTTTGTGTTGTCGCTTTTGCCGTGCCTGGTGGAGCTGGTGATTATCTATATTGCTGATAATCCAATTGCTCGCGCTCTGATTATGCGTGGTGGCGACTCTGTGTTAGCCATCAACGAGCGCTTCTTTCTGAATGTTCTGGAGACTCAATGCTGGTTCGCATTGGTGCTGGCAGCATGGATTGCGCCGCGACTTGTATCGTTTGACCTGGGCGACAATGCGCTGCCGATCTTGTTGAGCCATCCCGTCTCGCGTTTCGGATATCTGCTGGGCAAGTTTCTTGCGCTGGTGTTGTCGCTGTCGTATGTCACATGGATCCCCTGTCTCGTGCTCTTTGTCTACCAGTGCTATGCCTCGCCGCAGCCGTGGGGGATGGCGCATCTATCGCTCGGCGTTGGCATTTTTGTCGCGTCGGCGATCTGGATCGTGCTGCTTTCAATGGTTGGGCTCGCGGTGTCCGCATGGGTGAAGTGGCGGGTGATTGCCACGGGCGCGATTTTTGCAGTGGTGTTTGTGCCGGCCGGTGTGGGTGGTATCGCCAGTGCGATTTTGCGGACTAAGTGGGGACTCCTGCTGAATTTGCCGGTGGTGATGTCGGAGCTGTGGCAGCGAATACTTGGCGCGCCTGCCTTCATGAATCCCCGCATGGAATTGCCGACGTTCGCAATGGCGATGGTTTTGGTTGTTGCCTGTCTGTTGTGTGTCGCGGTGTTGAATGCTCGCATTCGTGCGCGAGAGGTGGTGCGCGGATGAACGCAACGGACGACACAATTCGTTTTGAGAATGTCTCGAAGTTTTACGGCGAAGTGCTTGGCGTAAATCGCATATCACTGACGGTTTCGCCGGGAATCACGACGCTGGTGGGGCCAAACGGGTCAGGCAAGACCACGCTGATGAATTTGATGACGGGCCTGGTTCAGCCTTCGCGCGGGACCATCTCGGTGTTGGGGCTGGAGCCTTCGAATGCGACGCAGTTTTTCTGCAACGTGGGCTATTGCGCCCAGTTCGACTCGTTTCCGCGCGGCCTGACAGGGTTTCAGTTTGTGTTCGACAGCCTGATGCTTTACGGCATGAGCGAAGAGGATGCTTTTCACCTGACGGCCGAAGCGCTGGAGCGGGTTCAGCTCGATGGCGAAGCATCTCATCGCAAGATCGCCGGATACAGCAAGGGCATGCGGCAGAAGATCAGGCTTGCCCAGGCAATCGCGCATCACCCGCGTGTGCTGGTGCTGGATGAGCCATTGAACGGGCTGGATCCGATGGCGCGCGCGGAGTCGCTGGCGCTGTTTCAGGAACTGGGGCGGCAGGGGATGCACGTGGTGATCTCGAGTCACATTCTCGACGAGGTCGACCGCATCGCGGATCGCGTGGTGCTGATCACCGGCGGCTACCTGATAGCACAGGGGAATATTCACGACGTGCGTCGGGAGGTGCGGGACAAGCCAATGCAGGTGCTGATCCGCTGTGACAGTCCCGAATTGCTGGCATCGAAGATGTTCGCCGTGAATCACTGTGTGGAGGCGCGATTGCACGCGGATGGACGTGGCGTGTTTTTGCGGACGGGGGATATCGACCAGTTTTACCGGTTACTGAATGAGATTGCGGTTGAAGGGCTGGTCAAGATCGATGCGGTTGCGCCGGCGGACGATAACGCAAACGCTATTTACCAGTACCTGATCGGCTCAGACGGGAGCGCATCATGACGCAGCAGAGTTTTGGTCATGCAATCGCGATGTTGCGGCAGCAGCCGTGGTCTCTGTGGTGGATCCAGGCCCGGCGGATGACGCGCATTGAGATCCGGCGAAACCTGTTTACACGGCGGGCATGGTGGATCTACTTTCTTGCGTTCATTCCGGCGGTCATCATTCTGCTGCACCTGCTTATCGATTCTCATTCCGGGCCTGGGATGGGCGATGACACGATGGTGCTGGCCGGTGTGGTCCAACTGTATTACGTGCGGCTGGGGATATTCTTTGGGTGCCTGGGAATTTTTTCGAGGCTTATTCGCGGCGAGATGATCGAGCGGAGCCTGCACTATTATCTGCTGTCGCCGGTGCGACGCGAGGTGATCCTGCTTTCGAAGTTTTTTGCTGGAGCGGTGACCTCGGTGGTCTTGTTCGGCGCGGCGATGATTGCTGACTTTGTGCTGATGTATGCGGGCTTCGGGGCTGCAGGCCAGGATTTCATGTTGCACGGGCCGGGGCTGGGACAGCTCGAGGCGTATCTGCTGATCGTGGTGCTGGCATGCCTGGGATACGGCGCTATTTTCCTGCTGCTAAGCCTGATGTTTCGCAATCCCATGCCGGGCGCAATGTTGCTGCTGGGGTGGGAGGCAATCAATCCGGTGTTGCCGTCGCTCCTGCAGAAGTTCAGCGTGGCCTCGTATCTTCGTCATCTGATGCCCGTGAGCGTTCCGGCTGAGGGCATATTCGCGCTGCTCACTGTTGAGACTGAGCCGGTGTCGGCGTGGGTGGCAGTGCTTGGTCTGCTGGCGTTGATTGTGGTGGTGCTAACGTACACGTGTTATCGAATGCGCCGACTGGAGATTCGCTACACCACAGATTGAGATTTCATTACGCGATTGAGCCCCTCAATGGGGTTCTCACACTGGACTGGCATCCATCTTCTCCCAGCTTTCGCCTTTCACGTGACGTTGGTCACTCATGTTGTGTCATACGTGCGTTCCAGCATTGACGCGTGTCGCGCCCTCACTTAACTTCAAATCAAGAATCCTGAGATTGCGGGTCGAGTAGATCTGTTTTAGGGGCAGCCTGGCGCACCTGCAAGTGGTGGTGCGCCCGACTGACTCCGAAGCAAGAGAGATCTTGCAAGCCGTTTCGCGTGAGCTCGGATTTAGAGGCAGATCGCTTATGCGAAATAGAGTCGGTGTAATTGCTCTTTTGCTGCTGGCATGCGCAGCGCCCGCGTTTTCAGACATTACCGTGATGAGTCCAGGGATTGGCGCGCAAGTGCCTTCGCCGTTCGCACTGCAGGCGACGGCTTCGCCTTGCTCATCGCAGCCGATTTCAGCGATGGGATATTCGCTCGACAACAGTACAAACACAACAATCGTGTACGCAACCTCGGTGTACGCAGCGGTCGTGGCTCCGGCGGGGGCGCATGTGTTGCACGTGAAGTCGTGGGGCAACCAGGGCGCTTCCTGCGTAACGAATGTGGCGATTAATGTTGTTGCAACAGCGCAGGCGGCTGCACCGTCGAACGCCATTGCCGTTTATGGTATCCAGAAGCAATACGTCTGGCGGGGAGTATACGACACGGCGACCGGCAGTGGACTCGCAACCGGCAGCACGAGCCTGGTTGGATCGCCGGCGATGAGTGGAGCAGCCCGTAGATTTTCGATCAGTTACAAGAACTCCGCCGGAGAACGCTTCTGGGCCACGTTTGGCGCAGATAAGTACGCGAAGAATTTTCTGTATGACGCGCAGGTCTACATCGCCTCCCCTTCGAGCGATATCGCGAACATCGAAATGGATATGAACCAGGTGATGGCCAACGGGCAGACGGTCATTTTTGGATTCCAATGCGACGGCTACACCGAAACCTGGGACTACACAACCAATGCCGGTACGCCGGAGCATCCCGTGGATCAGTGGGTGCACACGAGCGCGCCGTGCAATCCGAGGAAGTGGGCGACTGGCGTTTGGCACCATATCCAGATTGCATACTCGCGCGATGACGAAGGAAATGTGACGTACAAATACGTCACGTTCGACGGCGTGAAGAAGACACTAAACGAGACCACGCCTTCAGCCTTTGCTCTCGGCTGGGGATCGACGTTGCTGACGAACTTCCAAATTGATGGGCTGGGCGGATACGGATCGGCCACGGTGTACGTGGACAATCTCACTGTTTATCGCTGGTAGCGCCGGAGCGCTGTTTCATAGTGGAAGGCGGGCTTCGCGATACGAAGCCCGCTTTTTCTATGTCATCTGCTAGGCCTGACGCGCCATCGCGTGGTCCACGATCTCTGCGATCATCTGGGTATAGGAGAGGCCGGACTTCTTCGCGGCCATGGCAAACTCCTGTCCGCTTGAGAGCCAGGGATTCGGGTTCGCTTCGATGACATAAACCTCGCCCTTGTTCGATACGCGCATGTCAATTCGGCCGTAGTCGCGAAGCTTGACAGCGCGATAGGCCTTGATCGCGGTCTCGGTGAGCCTGGTTGTGATTTCTTCATCGAGATCTTCGGCGATCACCGATTTCGTCAGCTTGTAGGCTTCAGTGTCTTTCTCGAATTTCACATCCTGGCTTGCGATTTTGGGCATGCCCTTGGGAAGCTTGGAAAGGTCGAGCTCTACAAGCGGAAGTGCATGCGCGCTCTCGTAACTGCCGAGGATGGAGGCGTAGATCTCACGCCCTTCAATGTACTCCTCGATCAGGGCGGGAGAATCAAATTCCGACTGTATATAGGCGACGCGCTCCATCAATTCTTTTACGCTGGTAACGACGGCGGTGGCATCGATACCGATCGATCCATCTTCGGAGGTCGGCTTCACGATAAGTGGAAACGAGATGTCGTGCGCGTGGTCGATGGTGCCGCGATAGGCTGTCGCGAAGTAGGGCGACTGAATTCCGTAAAAAGCAAACATCTTCTTGGCGATGGATTTGTCCTGCGCAAGAATGTGGGCGTGCGGGCCAGCGCCGGTGTAGGGGATATCGAGCAGATCAAGGAAAGCTGTGACCTGCATCTCCTTGGTATCGTCGCCGGCATAGGATTCCGTGAGGTTGAAGATGAGATCGGCGCCGCATTTGGCGAGTCCGAGAAGCGATTGCGGGCGGCCGTTGAGAACGTAATACGAAGGCTCATGACCGAGCTTCTCGAGCGCTTCGAAGATCTCTTCGCGGTCATGCTTTACTGGCTTCTTTTTGCGTATCCTTTGCCCCTTCCGCTTGCGTGGCGGAGGAACTTCTTCCTCGACTTCAGCAGGTTCTTCTTCCCACAAGTCGTACAGCACGGTGACTTTCAATTTCGATCCAGTCATGCGGCCTCCAATCGGAGTGACGGCAACTGCCGATACTCGTCAGGGATGAATGAATTTTCCCCGGAGCAGGTAGTTCATTGAGAGTGCGGTTGTATACACTGTGAACTCTGTGAGGTACTCGGACTCGCGTTGAACATCCACGCGCAGACCCAGTTCCTCGACACGCTTGCAGATGGCCTCTACGAGTTTTTTGACGATCGGACGCTGGACGCCGCTCCAATATGCGACTTTGTCGACGATTGGCTTGCGATGCTGACGCAACATCTCAACGGCAGATCGAACTCCCTTGTGACGTTTGGGGGACACATTGAAGATGTCCGCCAGATCGGTATCCAGCGCAAGTTCCTGCACGGGAACTTCCTCGGGCAGGCTGAGACGATAGAACTCACCGACTGTCGATTCCATTTCATCGACGGTGATGTCGGTGCGTCCGCGACGCCGAGTGGGTTCGATATCTCCAACTTTTCGAGCCATGCGGTCGACGTATTGGAGCTTGGCCAGCGCGCCCCAGCCTTCGTAGCGTTTGCGCCATTGCGAGCGAGGGGTGAGCCAGACGGCAAATGTTTCAGCGAAATCCTCATCGGGATGTTTTTGTGCGTACCACCCGGCCATGTGGCGAACGAATTTCCTTGAGAACGGAATGGGGCGATAGTTGTCGCGATATGCGCGGCGAAAGGGACCGAAGAGATCGCGCCACTCAGCGGATTTGTAGAGCTGGTATGCGTAGTTGAATGCGTGTCCGGCCTCATGGCGCATGTACATCATGATTTCGCGAGCGTCTTCGAGGTCGTTCATGTCGCGCTCAAGCTGAGCCAGGCCAGGGTTGGCGAGGTAGAAGGGAATGCCGATAACGGGTTCGCCGGAGGGGCACCCCCATTCATCGGTAAGGTAGCACTGAGGGCGAAACTTGTGGATGCCCTTGACTTCCAGTTCGCGATAGAGCTGCTGAACGAACCTTTCGAGCGGAGAGCCCTCAAGTTTGAGTCCAAGTTCCCGAATGGGCTTGGCGAGTATCTCCTGGAATTCCGTTCGGGTTTTCTCGAAATCGCGCACAGGGCTATTCAGAGTTCTATACCACGGGACCCGGTTTGACGCGGTATTTAAACCAGGTCGAGCCTAGAAGGGTATGTCGTCATCTGAGATTTCGGCGGCCTGGCTGTAGTCGTCGTGGCCGGCGGGTGGGCGCTGGTCGACGTTGCTGGATGAACCGGACTGGCGGCTGTATCCGCCGGAAGTCGTCCCGCCATCTTCGCGGCCCGACAGCAGCGAAAGATCGTTGACAATAATTTCGGTGCGGTACTTCTTCACACCCGTTTCCTTGTCGTCCCAGCTGCGGGTCTGGATCTTGCCCTCGACGTAAAGCTTCGATCCCTTCTTCACGTAGTCGCGGACGATCTCAGCGAGCCGAGTGAAGGCGACGAGGTTGTGCCACTCGGTACGGTCCTGCCAGTTGCCTTGCGCGTCTTTTTGGCGGTCGCTTGTCGCAAGCGTGAAGTTTGCGACCATGGTGCCGCCGCCCGTGGCCCGGATCTCAGGGTCCTTGCCGACGTTGCCTAAAAGGATGACTTTATTTACCGACTTTGCCATATGCTTACACTCTGTTCACTGCCAATTTTTCATGTCCTGTGCCAAAATTTCGTGTCCGGCACGGCCAATATTTCGTGTCCTGCCAAAGTCTCGTGTCCGCACTCTTCTAAATCTCGGCGACACAGAGGTTTGTGGCCAAACTGGTCAGGAACAGTTTCTCCTTTCCCATTAGATCGCTGATGAAGAGTATAGGGGATAGGTCCGGACCCGGTAAAACGAGCGGTTGTTCGCGATCTGAGCAGAGGTGGGGTCCGAACATGGCCCCAGCCATTTAACGGCTCGATGGAACAATTAATATTGGTGATGCAAAGTCTTCAACCTCCGGAATTGACCAGGTAATTCAGGCCCCCAATGATGAGCAAGGAGAGAATACCTTCTGGTCAACGTTTTCCTGGCGCGCGCAAGCTCCGACTGTTTCCTCTGCTTGCCGCCACCTACTTTATGGTGTCGGGGGGTCCGTATGACATCGAAGACATCATCGGGTATGGAGGCTATGGTCGCGCTCTTCTGTTGATCATCCTGCTTCCATTCTTTTGGAGCATCCCAACAGCTCTCATGCTGGGCGAACTTGCTTCTGCTGTGCCGGCCGAGGGCGGCTTCTACGCATGGGTTCGGCGGGCACTTGGGCCATTCTGGGGCTTTCAGGAGGCATGGCTCTCCCTTGCCTCCTCTATCTTCGACATGGCCATCTATCCGACAACCTTTGTTCTCTACCTTGAGCGACTCGCACCTGCGCTGACAACGGGACACCGCGCCATTTTCCTTGAACTCGCGGTTATTGGAGCGGCAGTCATCTGGAATCTTCGGGGCGCCGCATCGGTTGGAGAAGGATCCCTGAAACTCTGGGCCGTTTCCATCTCACCATATGTAGCGCTTGTCGGCCTCGCTGTTTATATCGGATTTCTTGGAAAGCAGGGACCATTCGGTGGACATGCTTCCATGTCACATCCCGCTGGCGTCGGCTTCTCAACGGCGGTACTGGTGGCGATGTGGAACTACATGGGATGGGACAACGCAACCACAGTTGCCAACGAGGTCGACAATCCCCAACGCAACTATCCGCGCGTGGTTCTGCTGGCGGTTTTCATGATCATGATTACCTATGCGATACCGATTGCCGCAGTTGCGTGGGCGGGAATCCCGGCAGCGGGATTCTCCACTGGAGCCTGGGTCGATGCGGCCCGCATGCTCGGCGGACCTGCGCTGGCAACGGCGGTGGTGCTCGCTGGCGTGGTAGATGATTTCGGCACATTCAGCAATCTCACGCTGTCTTATACACGATTGCCCCACGCTCTAGCCGAAGATGGCTTGCTGCCGGCAGTCTTTACAAAAAAACTGCGAAACGGGTCGCCGTGGGTGTCGGTGTTGGCATGCGGCCTATGTTGGGCGTTGGCTCTCGGCTTCTCTTTTGAGCGATTAATCACTATCGATCTTGCCCTGTGGGGGCTCTCGTTGATGCTCGAGTTTCTCGCGCTCATCATTCTTCGCCGTACAGAGCCGTTGCTTCCAAGGCCGTTCCGCATCCCCGGTCCAGACTGGGTGCCGGTCTTTCTCGGAATCGGCCCGGCGGCTCTTACTGCTTACGCCCTCTATGCTTCACGAACAGAAACAGTAGCAGGTGTTTCAGCCTTTGCGTTTGCCTTGATGATCGCCTGCCTCGGCGTGCCGCTTTATCTACTCGCCAAAATCTCACAGCGCAGGCGAATACTTTGCCGCAACACGGACACCTGAAGCCAATCGGGCAACAACTCTTTGAAATCTGGATTGACCAGAACAAGCCAAATCCCTCATCCAATATATTTTCCGAGGCCTTTGTCGGATTTGTACCCGAAAACGGGTATCGCGCCACGCAAATGCGATTCCGAATTTTTCGGAGGATTCCTACAGCAGAGCCGACATATCGGTACTAATCTGTGATGGACGAGGAAGCAGTGTTGGGTCCGCACTCTCTGACTGCTCTCCGAGCGCGCGAATGAATTCAATTAACGCTTGAAGCGCGATGAGTTTCACGCCAATCGCTTGGCGGCACGCCTTCCCAGGTTCGAAAGGCGCGACCGAACGAGTTCGGGTCTTCAAAGCCAAGCAAATATGCGGCCTCATTCAACTCCAGGACGGAATTGGAGAGGTAATACCGCGCCATCTGGTGCCGGGCTTCATCCAGGACGCGTTGGAAGCTTGAACCAGATTCCTGCAAGCGACGTTGCAGCGTGCGAGAGCTCATGTGAAGAGTCTCGGAGATCATATCCATTGAGGGGCGCTGTCCGGTGAGTCGGTCCTGAATCGCGCGCCGTACCAACTCGATGAAGCTGTCCTCTTCCTTGTACTGTCGCAACTGCTCTTCAAATTGTGGCGCGAGCAATTCGAGCAGTTCGACATTCCGAGTCACAAACGGTGCGGTAGCGTCGGAGGCGCGGAAGAAGATCGTGTTGCGCGATGCCCCGCCGACCACCTTGCAACCGAAATTTCGCTCAAGCAGTCGTGAATTAGGACGCCGCTGCACATACTCCACCCGGAGCGGATTGAGCTGCGTTCCGGTTCCATGACGAGCCAGAGAAATCATCCACGAAAAACAGTAGTCAGTGAGCACCTGCGGCTCGGCATCGACAGCAAGCAGCCAGCGAAACCCAACACTGAACTCCTCTTTGCCGAGCTTGTTAACGATCTCTTCTGGCGCGGTCAGCTTCTTATAGCGAGCCAAATGCTCGGTAGCTGTCACGAGATTCTGAGTTGAGAGGGCCGCAATAGCCATCGGGTGAAAGCGCTCTGTCTTTGTCTCGACGCCGAGTTTGACACCGATGAGCGGATCGGAACTCACTACCTCGATCGCATGCCAAATCGCAAAGAGTTCTTCGGTAGAAACGAGAACGCGCGTCTGCTCGAACAAATCACGGGGAAGGCCTGCCTTGCGCAGCACCGCGGCGACAGAGACGCCGTGCTCCTTCAACTTGAGGGCCAGACGGCCCGGAACCCGAAAACGCTTCAGCATGACGGAGTCCTCCAGCTAGAAGCGTATCGGAGTTTCGATTCGTACGCCATTCAGAAGGCGCCAGAATATCGGCAGAACGCGCCAAACCAAAATTGGCGCGATTTGAATTTATATTGGCGTGTCTGGCAGAGCGCACCGGTCACATCAGGGCTAATGTTGGGAATATCGCAACCCGGTGCAGCGCCGCCGAAAGCATGAATTCTTCTTGTATCCGCGTGGCGTGAATGATCAGCCACGCTACCTCAAGTTCCACCACGAGTCAACCACACATATCGAGGGAGAGCCATGAAAAGCTTAATGTTAGGTCTGTTTCTATCAACACTGATTGCGCCATCGTCCTACGCACAGCAATCGCCAGCGCCACCAACGGAAACGATTAAAACTGCCGCAACTCAAACCCCCGAGCAACAAGAGGTCATCAACCTCTCAAAGATGAAATGGGATTGGATGGCAGACAAGAAGGTCGACTCCTTAGAGACACTATTTGATGACAAAGCCATGTTCACTCACATGGGAGGAACCTGGGGAAAAACCCAGGAACTCGCCACCATTAAGAGCGGTGGCATCTGGTACAAAAAAGCCGTAGTTTACGCAGTCGACGCTCGCATATTTGGCAACACAGCAATCCTGCTGGAGGATATTGATTTGCAGGCCGCAGTCGGTGAACACGAAGTTACCAATCCTTTTATGGTGACCGAGGTCTATATCAAGGAAGACGGCAAGTGGAAGCTCGCCCAGCTCACGTTCTCGCATCTGCTTAGGCCGGTCAAAATGATTAGCAATAAGAATTAGCCGCCGAAGGCATAGGGACGCCAAACTACGCGCAGGGATGAACGGGCAGGGGTGAGGTCTTCAGGATGATGAAACGCATAACTGTTCTTTTGTTGACCATTTCGACAATCCTCTGTCTCGCATCTGGTTTTTCATGGGCGCAGCAATCACCGGCGAACTCTCGGCGAGTGCCCACGGAAAAGAACACACTGATTGTTTATCTGTCCCGAACCAACAACACCAAGGCCATCGCGGAAATCATTCATCAAAAGGTCAGCGGCACACTGGTCGCTCTCGAATTGGAAACACCTTATCCGGCTGACTACAGGACGACCGTGCTACAGGTTGTTCACGAGAATGAGACCGGCTATTTGCCGCCTCTAAAGACCAAGATCGACCGGATTGAACAATACGATTTTGTGTTCTTGGGCTTTCCGACATGGGGAATGCAACTGCCGCCGCCCGTTAAGAGCTTCCTGCACCAATACGACTTGAAGGGAAAGACCGTTATCCCGTTCAACACAAACGGCGGCTATGGCGTCGGAAGCAGTTTCGAAACCGTCAGGGAACTATGTCCGCAAAGCACCGTCCTGCGGGGCTTCACCACGAGGGGCGGATCGGAGATCGATGGTCATAACCTTGTCATCAGAAATGCAAAGGCAGAAGAAGCACGCAAAGAAGTTGAGAACTGGCTAAGGACACTGGGAATGCTGAAGTAGGGTTTCCCCGAGCTTCAAAGATAAGGAAGGAACAGTCGTGGAAAAGAGAAAACTTGGAAATAGCGGGCTCGAGGTGTCGGCCCTGGGACTCGGTTGCATGGGGCTGAGCTTTGGCTACGGCACGGTCACTGATAAGAAGGAAGGGATCTCCCTCATTCGTGCCGCCGTAGAACGCGGCGTAACATTCTTCGATACGGCTGAGATCTATGGTGCCTACACGAATGAGGAACTTGTCGGAGAAGCTCTCGAGCCATTCCGCGACCAGATCATCATCGCTACAAAGTTCGGCTTCAAAATCGATGAAAACGGAAAAGGCGCGGGACTGGATAGCCGGCCCCAGCACATCAAGCAAGTGGCCGATGAATCGCTGAAACGCCTCAGAACCGACGTGATCGACCTTTTCTATCAACACCGCGTGGATCCGAACGTGCCGATTGAGGACGTGGCTGGTGCGGTGAAAGATCTGATTCACCAAGGCAAGGTGAAGCACTTCGGCCTGTCTGAGGCAGGCGTGCGGACGATTCGTCGCGCACATGCAGTACAACCCGTCACCGCACTGCAAAGCGAATACTCCTTGTGGTGGAGAGAGCCGGAACAAGAGATTCTGCCAGCATTGGAAGAACTCGGAATCGGCTTCGTACCGTTCAGCCCGCTCGGCAAGGGATTCCTTACCGGCAAAATCACAGAAGAGACGAAGTTTGAAGCGGGCGACTTCCGCAACACGGTGCCGCGTTTCAATGAGGAGAATCGTAAAGCGAACCAGGCGCTCGTAGATCTGGTCGGCCGTTTTGCGCAGCAGAAGAATGCGACTCCGGCTCAGATCGCGCTCGCATGGATTTTGGCGCAGAAGACCTGGATCGTACCTATCCCCGGCACCACAAAGCTGCACCGCTTGGAAGAGAACCTCGGCGCGACCGCAGTGGAGCTAACTCATGACGATCTGCGTCGCCTCAACGAGGCTACCGCGACGATCGCGGTGCAAGGTGCCCGCTATTCCGAAGGTGCGCAGAAGATGATTGATCGCTAACGGGCCGTCGCTAAGTGACGGTGCTGATGGAAGGATCGACTCTTACTTAGCTGGATCCAGATGTTACTCACGTGTTGAGGATGAAGAAACATCGCGAGACTTGGAGGTTCAGATGGCAATCACACTGAAGGTGAACAGGCAATCCCGTACTGTCGATGTACCTGGCGATACTCCGCTGCTGTGGGTGTTGCGAGATGTGCTTGGCCTGAAAGGCACAAAGTATGGCTGCGGCATCGCGCAATGTGGAGCTTGCACAGTGCACATCGATGGCCAAGCGGTTCGGTCCTGCATCACGCCAGTAAGCTCGGTAGAGAGCGGAGCAGTCACCACGATCGAGGGCCTCGCCGATACCGAGCCATTTCGTGCAGCAGGCTTGGGACGAGATTGATGTACCCCAATGCGGTTATTGTCAGCCGGGGCAGATCATGTCCGCGGCAGCATTGCTTTCAACCAGGCCGAGGCCGACTGATGCCGATATTGATGCGGCGATGAGCGAGAACCTATGTCGTTGCGGTACGTATCCGCGTATTCGCGAGGCCATTCATCATGCAGGCGGGTTGTTGTCTGCGAAGGAAGTAAAACAATGAATGTCGATCGCCGGTCGTTCTGCGTTCCGATTTCCGCTCGGCAAGGAAATGAGCGCCAAAACAAAATCCAAGGACTTACGCACTTCGATTTGAATTGCCTTGGGTCCACAGTGCGAGCAGCAAACGGTAATCCTTGTTCGAACAGATCCCTGAACATTGGCCGACTTTTCATTACAGATCAGTCGTATGGAGTCCTCCGCCATATCCGCGAGTCATGATCGGCGATTATCTAAGCCGGATAACGCAAGGCGCGCACCGATCTCCAAGCCGTGACCGGAGCGCCCTCTGCATGCTCAGGCCTGCGTATAGTCCATGCCGTCCAGGTCGGCGATCAAGCCGGGCCCGGTTGGCTTCCAGTTCAACTTCTCTTGTGTGAGAGCGCTGGAAGACGGCATGTCATGCTCAGCGAAGCGGGCAAGCCAGCCGAAGTGTGCCTCAGCCTGCTCGGGCTTGATGCTGATCACCGGAACCTTCAGCCCGCGGGCGTGCGCTTCGACGATGGCCTTCATCGACACACCTTCCTCGTCGACCGCATGATAGATTGCGCCCCGCTCCGCTTTCTCGAAGACCAAACGATACAGCCGTGCCACGTCGGAAACGTGCGCCGCCGGCCAGCGATTTCTGCCGTCGGCGATGTAGGCTGAGACGCCTTTCTCACGCGCCACGGCGAGAAGATAGGGCACCAGCCCCTGCTTGCGTGTGTCGTGGACCTGCGGCAGCCGCACCACAGAGGTGTTCACGCCACGCGCCGTCAACTCCTTCGTCGCCACTTCCGAAGCCGCGCGCGGGTTCCATGAAGCAATCGGGGAGTCCTCCGTCGAGGGCCTACCGTCCACATTGGCCGCGATCGCCGTACCCGAGGTGATGACGAACGGCCGGTTCGAGGCCAGCAGTACCTCGCCAATCGCGACGATTGCCTCACGGTCGTTGTCAGCGTTTTTCTGAAACTGCGAGAAGTCGTGGTTGAAGGCCAGGTGGATGACGCCGTCGGAGTCGGCTGCACCTCGGCGCAAGCTGTCGAGGTCCTCGATGTTGCCATGAAGCACCTCGGCTCCCGCGCCTCGCAGCTTTTCGGCGCCTGCCTCCGAACGTGTCAGCCCCAACACCTGATGCCCTGCCTGAATTAGCTCCGGAACAAGCGCCGAACCGATGAATCCCGGTGCCCCGGTCACAAAGATACGCATAATGATGTCTCCTCTTAATGTCCTACCCATACGCGGCCATCTCGCCCAATTTTTAGGCGAAAGTTTCGCCGACCATCTCTTCGCTCTTCTTCCAGAGTGCCTTCGCCTTCTCGGGGTCAAGCGCATAGCCACGCACACCCTTGGCGATCACGCTTACCTGTGAGTCTGCAGCGATCAGTTCACCTACATGGCAGTCCTCGCAATACTTGCCTCCGACTTCCTCAGCAGATGCAACCACTCCAGCCCAGACCGACGTCGCTGCACCCTGGGGAATCGACTTGAACTCGAAAGGCGGCTCGCCTGCTGCGGCACGTTGTTCCTGGATTTGCTGGACCCATGCCTCCATGGCCCCATCCGGCATATGCCGCGCAAGCTCCGTCGCGATGCCGCCTGGATGCACAGCCGTAGCACGCACGCCGCGGTCACGATGGCGGCGGTCGAACTCAACTGCAAAAAGAATATTCGCAGTCTTCGAGCGCCCATAAGCCACGAACGGTGCGTACGGCGTCGCCTCAAAGTTCGGGTCGTTCAGGTCAACATCGCTGTAACGGTGTCCCGCGGAGGAAAGGTTCACCAGCCGTCCGCCGTCCTTGATCAGCCTCGCAATGCGATTCACAAAGACGAAGTGGCCCAGGTGATTGGTCCCGAATTGCGTCTCGAATCCATCCTCTGTCTTCCCGAGCGGAGTCGCCATGACACCGGCATTGGCGATGATTACATCGAACAAGCGGCCATCGGCAACCAGCTTGTCCGCAGCAGCGCGCACACTCTTCAAGCTCGCAAGATCGAGCTCAATCAACTCGAAACTCGCTCCGTTCGCCGCCGCTGCCTTGCTAACTTCCACGGTTGCCCGCTTCGCCTTCTCCAGATCGCGCGCTGCCCCCACAACATCCGCGCCATGCGCCACCAGCGCACGCGCCGTTTCTACGCCGAGACCGGCAGAAACGCCCGTCACCAGGAACCGTTTCCCCTTCAGCTCGATGCCGGCAAGGACATCTTCCGTCGTTGACTTCGCTCCAAACTTCATCGCCATACAGTACTCTCCTGTCAAACTCTTTGACACGGGCCTCGGCCCGGAAATAAACGGAATGGGTCTCCGTTATTTGATAAGATAACCGGAGGGCTACTCCGGTTTCAGAAAGTTCCATGAAAAGATCAGCCACCCCAAAACCCGCCCGCAAGCCTCGCTCTGACGCCCAGCGCAACCGCGAGCGCATCCTGGAAGTCGCGAAGCAAGTTTTTACCCGTCGCGGCGCCGACGCCAGCATGGGCGAGATCGCAAGGCGCGCGAAGATCGGACCCGGTACGCTCTACCGTCATTTCGCGACACGCGACGACCTGCTGGCGAAGGTCTACATCACCGAAGTCGAGAAGCTGGCGGCGGCGCAGAAAAAATTGTCCGCCGAACTCCCCCCCATCGAGGCCCTGCGAGCATGGCTATTGATCTTCATTGACTACATCGCCGCGAAAAAGATCATCGCCCCGGCATTGAACGCAATGGCCGGCGGCCCTTCGCGGGTATTTCAGCAGAGTGCGCAGGTCATGGAAGAAGCTGCGAACGCGCTGGCCAGTCACGCTATCGCGAGCGGCGATCTCCGCCCGGACGTCGATCCCATAGATTTGATGCGTGCCCTCTACGGCCTTTCCACCGCCGGCAGCGCGGACGACTGGCCCGCAAAGGCGCGGAAATTCGTCGATATTCTCTTACAGGGCTCCCGTCCCCCCAGAGCCCCATCTAAGTGATCCGATGATGCTGCGCAGCTCTAATCACACTTCCTCATCTCGTGCATCGAACTGTCGCAGAATGTAGATGTCTCATCCTTAGGTGTACGCATACGGGGGACGGGCTCGAAATTTCGACAAGTGTGCGAGCTCGGTCGCATTCTCCCTGCAAGATCGTCTTGTCTTCCCCGTGTAGTCAGCTTGAATTTTGTGAGTTCATTTTGGCGGCACGACGAGAGAAGGGCGGCGAACTCTCTAGTCCCAAGAGTATTCAAACTTTTTGTCCGGCTCCTGGGATCCACCTGGTTCGAGATCGTGGGGGCAGGGGATGCTGAATGCCCAGCGCATAATCAGGGGCGTTAGAAGAGTTGTTAAAAGAACTACCGTCACCATCACAGCCACTTCGGGCTCACGAAATATCCCTGAACTCGCGCCCATGGCAGTGACAATCAGCCCGACTTCACCACGCGAGATCATGCCGCAACCAATTCTGAGGCTTCGAACTGCGCCCAACCCCATTCCGAAAGCCGCGAATCCGCAGCCGACCATCTTGCTTAAGACGGCAACGACGAATATTGACACTAGCAGCATCCAATGCCCGCCGAGCGCACGAAAGTTGCTCGAGAGTCCAATGGAGACGAAGAACAGAGGGATAAGGAATCCATGACCAAGGGCGTAAAAAGTACGCTCGATCAGGGTTTTCAGTTTGGATCCTGCATAAACGTAGCCCAGAAGATAAGCACCGGTGATTCCGGCTACGCTGCCAAGCCACTCAGCGCTGATCGCATAAACAAGCACGAGTGCCAGGACACAGCTTGTGACGGCCTCGTTGGCCTCGATGTTTCTGAAGATACGCATCAGCGGATCCACATATCTTTTTGCGAAACCGTAGGCCACCACGAAATAGGTGCTCACGCACACGGCGATGATGGTCATCTGAACCGTAAGCGGATGCCGCGCAGCAAACGGCAAGTGTATTTGAAGCCAGCGCGAGAGCATCGGTGCAACGCCAAACGCTTCTGCACCACCATTTGTGAACGAAGCCGCCAAGAAGGCAAGTACAAAAAGCCCCATCACATCGTCGATGACTGCTGCGCCGAGGATCACCGACGCCTCTGTGGAAGTCATCCTTCCCGCATCCATCAGGGTTCGCGCTGATATTGATACGCTTGTGGCCGTAAGTGCGCCTCCCAGGAACAAGGCCGAGCTCCATGGAAGTCCCAGCAGATGCGCAACGCCTGCTCCAAGAAAGAAGGGCCAGATGACGCCTGAGAGGGCAACCAGGAAGGCTGTA
Organism: uncultured Acidobacteriaceae bacterium; assembly: GCA_963738035.1. Classification (GTDB taxonomy): domain Bacteria; phylum Acidobacteriota; class Terriglobia; order Terriglobales; family Acidobacteriaceae; genus Telmatobacter. The sequence goes on along the minus strand of CAVTVB010000008.1, from coordinate 189,834 downwards.
ACGCTCGCCTCGCGCATCCGGTCGATGTCGGTTTCGAGGCCGGCCATGAACATCAGAACCAGGCCGCCGATCTGCGCGATTAGCAAAAAGGCATCGGCTGCGGGGGTGCCGCTGAACAAACGCATGTGCAGGATATTGAGACAGCCCGGACCTGCGACGACGCCCACAAGGAGTTCGCCGAGGATGGCAGGAATTCCGTAGCGAGTGCTGATGGACGCTACGATCTTTCCTGCCGGAAGGAGTATCGCTATGAGGAGAGCTAGCTGGAGAGCTGCGGGCATCCTTTCCTACTTGGAAACTGCGAGAGCCGGCTGATTGCTGTGCTTCGCGCGTCGGCGACTAAATGAACCGATCCAGGAAAGAAGGCTACCGTATCCACCGCGCTCGATGCCTTCTCTCTGCATCTGGCGGATTGAAGCTGCCTGTCTCCTTGCCAGTTCAGCCTGCATGTCATTCGAGGCCAGCACAGCTGCCTGGTGCGTGTGTTCTTCAGCCTTGTCGCATATTCGCAGCCTCATCATCAGCTCGCCGAGCTTGAGGCGCGCAATAAAGCAGTCAGGGTTCTGCTTGACCGCCTCATCCAGATGGGTCATCGCCTCCTGAACTCGCAAGTCGACGCACAGTGCCATGCCGAGCAGAACACGAACTTCGGGCACATTCGGCATCAGCTCAACTGCCTTTGAGAGCGTCGCAATCAGTTCTCCGCGCTCGTGAGCCTCAAGAACACGCGGGTTTCGGAACATTCTCTCAAGCGTGTGAGTCGCCTTTGGTCCCAGGCTCAGCTGCAATGCGCGCGAACCGTGGCGCAATTCCGGCACCGCAATATCGATGGTTTCGAAAGTGACAATCTGAGCATCATTCATAATTTCAGCTCCGTCCTTCTAGTCAGGAAAAGGGGGCAGCAAGATCGAAATACCGACACCTTGCTGCACCAGGAGAATGCTTTTGTCAGCGCCTGCCGCCACGCTTCATGCGAAGCGGCAGGCCCGGTGCTAAGCGACTGCTGCCTGCGCCGCGACGGTCAGGATCTCGGGCTCTGGAGCAAAGACAAACTCGGGATAGCCGAGCTGTCCCATCTCCGGAAGATCGAGTCCTCCAACTTCGCTTTCGGCAGAAACGCGTTGTCCGAGGAAGATGTCGAGTACCCAGTTCAGCGCGTAGCTGAATGCGAATACAAAGCCGATCAATGTTGAAATGCCGACCAGTTGTGCAACGAGTTGGCTGGCGTCTCCGTAGAAGAGGCCTGTAACGGACCCGCTGACACCGTTCCATGCCCCACCATAGTTGCTCGTGCCATCTGCGAAGAGCCCGACCGAAAGGACGCCCCAAAGACCACAGGCGCCGTGAACCGAGATCGCGCCGACCGGATCATCGACCTTGAGCCTGTTTTCCACGAACGAAACGCTGAGGCAAACCAGAACTCCGGCGATGAGACCAATGATGGCGCTCGCGATTGGATTGACAAATCCGCTTGGTGCAGTAATCGCGACGAGTCCGGCCAGCAGGCCATTGGCGCTCATGGAGGCGTCAGGTTTACCCTTCATTGCCCACATGTAGAGCAGCGCGCCAAATGTTCCTGTGCAGCCGGCGAGCATCGTGTTCACCGCTACCGAACCGATACGGAGGCAACCCGCGGCGGACGCACCAAGCGTGCTGCCGGGGTTGAAGCCAAACCAGCCAAAGGCCAGGATGAAGCAGCCGATCAGCACGGCAGAGATGTCATGTCCGATAATGGCATTTGCCGAACCGTCACGGTTGAACTTGCCAATGCGCGGACCAATGATCAGCGCGACAGCGAGAGCGGTAACACCTCCAACTGAGTGCACAACACCTGATCCCGCAAAGTCGGCGTAGCCTTTGCCGAGACCCAAGTTCGTGCCGAGTTGCGCAAGCCATCCACCACCCCATGCCCAATTGGCAAATAGGGGATAAGTGATAGCACCCATCAGGACAGAGGATACGGAGAACGTGAGGAACTTCCAGCGTTCGGCGCAGGCTCCCGTAACGATGGTCAGGGCGGTGTCCATGAAGACCATCTGGAAGAGGAAGATGACCATCACGCCCACGTCGTATGCGTGTCCGGAAAGAAACATGCCACTCTGCCCGAAGACGCCCCAGGTTTTGCCAAAGAGCGACAGGGTATGTTCACCCACCAACGGCTGAAGGCCTCCGAGGTTGCCATTGCCGGCCGCGCCTCCCATCTGAATGGCGAAACCAAGAATCCAGTAGGCAAACAGGCCGCATCCGTACACGAAGAAGTTCATCATGTAGGTGTGATTGGCATTTTTCACGCGACACAAGCCTGACTCAACCATGGCGAAGCCGGCTTGCATGAACATGACAAGAAAGCCGCAGAGCAGGGTCCAGGTGAAGTTGATACCGATTTTGTCTTGACCGACCTGGTTTGCAACATCACCCAGGGTCAGTCCGGCCTTCGAGTCCGATACGGGAACGTCAGTGATAGTTCCGGTCAGAGTGCCGCCTGGATCACCATTGGCAAGTGTCGATGTTGTTGGTGCCTTGGCGGCCGCGTCTTTCAGCTCGGTAGCTGATGCCGATGGAGCGGCGTCAGCGCGAGCCACTACACAAGCTCCTGCAAGCAGGAAAGCCAGTGCGCATGTAGCCGATGCCTTGCGAAATATCTTCATCAGAAATCTGTCTCCTTGAGTTCGTCGTCGAGGGAGGTTGGTTGTGGTTCGGCGAGCTAAGCCTTCCAGATCGCATTTTTATTTGCGGCCGCGGGCAGTAGGACCAGTAATCCAACCAGCGAGATACACAGTCCAAGGATGGTGGTGATCATGCGCCCTGAAACGCTGCTCGAGAGATTGAGCCCGAACAGCACAACGATCCAGCCGAGAATTGCCGAGCCGAGTCCGGCCAGCTTCAGGACTACCGGCTGCGATTTTTCAGCTGGTTCGCCCTCGTCGGGTTTGATTTTCAGAAACACCCCAAAGGACACGGCTAGAACTACCAATCCGCCGACCAGCGCAAGCTTGCCGCTGCCCGATGCGTAACCGGCAATTCCTGCTGCTGCCACCGTGATTCCAAGCATGAAAAGCGTGAATGCCCTGCCTTGCGATTTTGTTGCTGCCATTTACTCCCTCCTTGTCGAAAAACCGGAAATTACACGATGCGATGTCCGGCGACCCGGACCTCACCCCACCTAAAACGCTTGCTCAAAAAACTCGAATCAAATGCAGCCGAGAGTTGCCGGGTGCAGACTCTCAAGAACTCCCTGCGCAAGAGTGAATCGGAATCCGCAGAGCTTTGCGCGCATGGCAACAGATGGAACCCTTTGCAAAACCTCGTTGGAACGCTTCACGCTTCCAGTCATCATCAGTTCGAAGCTATCGCCATCGGTGCGCCGGAACATGCGAAGATCGGCACTTTCCACGCGCGGAAATGCACGAAACACGATTTCGCGCAGCGACAGGGCATCTCTGAGTGCCTGGATCGATACATGCCCATCCGCGACGCTCTTCGGCAGGAATCTGTCCCATGGATCGGCAGGGCGCATCAGCCAGTCACACTCAACAACTGATTCCTTCCACTCCACCCGCAACAGTTTCAGTGGTTCCCGCGAGAACTTTCCAAATCGCATGCTTCGACGTGTCTTTTCGAGGAAGTCCATTGCATCGATCAGTTCGTTCATGCGCGCAGCCGAACCTCCTGACGTTGCTTGCCGGTGGGCAGAATAAGAAAGAGACCAAACTGCGCCAAGGCAGTGAGCTCAGCGACAATGGGCGCCTGCATCTGCATTCTCGCTAAGACTAGGAGAAGAACCATTGCGCACCATTGCCACCGTGTGCGGCGAAGCCGTTCGACACGATCCGCCATGAAGAGCAAATCTCTGGGCCTCAGCTCAGGCGCGCTGGATATGCGCGCTTTGAAACATGCGATTGCGAAGAATCCTGAGAGAAGCAGTTCTATCAGTAAAGCCTGTTTGTTCATGCTTCCTCCCTTTTTTGACACAACGCACCTGTGCCAACCCGTGGGTTCGCCGTTCCAAGTGAGTCTTCAGAATTAGGCCTCGCTGCCTTTGCAGGGACCGAAGGACAGCTTGTGATCGACACGAATCTGGCAGTTCTGCGAGGATTCCGTCTCACTGCAGATCGAAGATGAAATGCTTATGAGCAAGCCTACGGATTAGTTTCGGGCGAGACAATTATCCCAAGGTATAAATCTTCGAATTCCTTATGAGTCTTTATGGGTTTCGGCGGGATGGAGCCTTTGCCACATCTTTACGAGGTCGGCAAATGATTCCGCCTGCATCTTTCGCATTACGTGTCCTCGATAGAATTTGATCGTGACAATCGCGAGATGCAGTTTCTCACCGATCTCCTTGCTGGTGAGTCCGGCGGTTAGCAGTTCAAGCACCTGCAACTCTCTTTCTGATAGAGTCTGCAGTCGTTGCTGGATTAACTGAATGGCATCTTCCGACTGCAGACTGGCGCGGTGAAGCGCGAATGCCTGTTGCACCGAGTCAAGCAGCTCCTGATCCTGGAATGGCTTGGTGAGAAACTCGACGGCGCCGGCCTTGAGCACCTTTTTCACCATCGGTATGTCGCCGTGCGCAGTCATGATGATGATTGGAGTTTTGACCCCGCGCTCAAGCAGACGCGCCTGCAACTCGATCCCACTCATCCCGGGAAGCCGGACATCGAGGAGAAGGCAACCAGCCATCTCCGGGCGCCACTGGTCGAGAAATTCCTCAGCGGAAGAAAAGCAACGTGAGGCTATGCCGGCGGAGTCGAGCAGATCATAGAGACCCTCGCGAACCGCGGGGTCGTCGTCGACAATGAAAACCGTTTCAACCATGCGATTCGTACCCTTGGATTGAGTCCAGCTTCAGCGCGAATTGAAATGTTGCTCCGTCTGGCGATGAGGAGGCAGAGATCTTGCCGTCATGCGCTTCAAGAATGCTGCGGCAAATGGCAAGACCGATACCGGTGCCATTGGATTTTGTGGTGAAGAACGGATCGAACATCTTTTCCCGTATCGTATTGCTGAATCCCGGTCCCTTGTCGTTCACACTGACGGCGACCTCATCAAGGCCTTCTCGCCTAGAGACGATCTTCAACACGCGCGGCTCCGGCGTGTCGTCCATCGCGTCCATGCCGTTGCGCGCGAGATTCAACATTACTTGCTGGATCTGAACAGGATCGAGGCAGAGCCGTGGGAGGTTGGGTTCGAGGTCAAGTTCGACCAAGATTCTGCGGCTTATGGACTCCTCTTTCAAGAGGCCTGCAAGCTCTTCGATCAGCAGATTCAGATCAGTAGATATCCGAACGTCGTTCGTCTTGCTGAAGAGGGAACGGACGCGGCTCACAACAGAGCTTGCCCGGGTCGTATCACGAACAATTCTTTCCGCCGCTGCAGTTGCTTTCTCAATGTTTGCGGGCTCGGCAAGAAGCCATCTTCGGCAGGCCGAGGCGTCGGTAATCAGCGCTGCGAGCGGCTGATTCAACTCATGCGCAATGGAGGCTGCCATTTCCGCCATACTCACGGTGCGGCTGGTGCGCGATAGATCCTCCTGGGCAAGAAGCAAGCGCTGTTGTGCCTGCTGCTGCTCTTCAATATCGATGTGGACTCCGTACCACCGAACCACGGAGCTATCCGGCGCCCGTTGCGGGATGCCTCGAACCAGGAACCAACGGTATGTATTCGCGGCGCTTCGTACTCGTGCGCGCAGTTCGAAGTTCCCGATCGTTGCGCGGGCCGCGTCCCAAGTTTCCCGGAACTCCACCGCGTCGCTTGGATGGAAAATATTGAAGAAGTCCTCGCCCTGCAACTCCTGGTTGCTTTTACCCAGAAACACGAGCAATCCCGGATTGCAGTATTCGATTCGCCCATCGGCATCGGCTGCCCATATCTGTTGGGGAATTGCGTCTGCAATGGCGCGAAGTTGGCGCTCTCTTTCGAGAATTTCCTGGTTCGAACGCTGGAGTTCTGCGGTTCTCTCCATGACCCTCGTTTCCAATTCATCCCGGGCGAATCTAATCGCAGCTTCACTGCGCTTGAGAAGGACGCTGACAACAATACTCACGATTCCGCAGGCGAGGAAGGCGGCCACATAGGTGCGGGATTCTTCGCCAACAGAGATGGAATACAACGGCGGGATAAAGAAAAAGGCAATCAACACGTATGAAAGTACGATCGCTATCACTCCCGCGATTGCCCCGCCAAACCATGCGCTGCCAACCACAGCAGCAAAGAAAAGAAACACAAAAGGGTACGCCATTACGTGTTGCAGCGGAAATGTCCACAGCAGTGCGACGAGCACAAAGAATCCTGCAACCGCGGTCGGCTTCACCGCATACTTCCACAAGAGTTCCGAATATGGTCTGTCCTCTGCCATACCCGAATGTTAATTGGCGCTGTCTCAGGATTGGATAAAAAGGCTCAGCGGGGCAGGCGATAAGCCCGCAAGGTTGCTGGAACTCCCAGATTTGTCGGTGCGGGCGCAAGCTTCCATCTGATCTAGCGCGCTCAGTTGTAGATCGTTTTCAGAATCATGCGCTGCCGTTCTTTAGCGAGAATCTCGGCTTTCCCGCAGATTGCCGGCAACGCACGGGCGATAGAGCATTCGCAGAGATAGCGAACCTTCTGAGTGGTCCTTTTGTGGTCCCGGTGGCGCCGACTAGGAATTTTGGCAGTTCCGACGCTTTGTTCGTTCTGATACGGTCCTCACGGAATGTGGGCTCGAATGCATTCGTGCCGCAGGCTGCTGTGCTGATCACAAGCCACGCACACTCTTCCCACGTGACAGGACGGATAAAGGGGACAGAATGTCTTATACGATTCTGCCGACTTGGCTAACGTCGTACCGAAGGGAATGGTTTCGGCCGGATGTGATTGCCGGAGTTACGACTGCCGCGGTCATCATACCCAAGGCGATGGCGTATGCCACCATCGCCGGACTTCCGGTTCAGGTTGGCCTGTATACAGCTTTTCTGCCGATGGTGATTTATGCGGTTCTGGGCACTTCGCGTGCCCTCAGCGTAACCACAACCACAACCATCGCAATTCTCGCTGCTGCTGAGCTGGACGATGTGGTGCCCGGAGCCGATGCCGGAACACTGCTTGCTGCGACCGCGATGTTGACGCTGATGGTGGGAGCGATGCTTGTGCTGGCATCTATCCTGCGGCTGGGTTTTGTGGCGAATTTTATCTCCGAGCCGGTTCTTATTGGATTCAAAGCGGGCATTGGACTCGTTATCGTCATGGACCAGCTTCCGAAGATTTTTGGAATTCACTTCGCGAAGAGCGGCTTCTTCAGGACCCAGATATCTTTGGTCAGACATTTACCAGACACCTCTCTGATCACCCTTGCCGTCGGAATCGTGATCATTCTGACCCTTGTTAGTTTTGAACACTTCGCACCCAAGCTCCCCGCGCCGCTTTTTGCGGTCGGCCTGGGCATCGCGGGTGCTTACTTGCTCAACCTGCAAGCCCATGGAGTCGAACTTGTCGGCCATATTCCTCAAGGATTGCCTTCCCTTACTGTTCCCGCTTTTTCGCTGGCCGAGAAGCTCTGGCCCGGCGCTCTTGGAATTGCCCTGATGAGCTTCACTGAGACGGTTGCCGTTGGTCGCGCATTTGTAAAAGAAGGTGAGCCGAATCCGACGGCAAATCGCGAACTGCTGGCTACGGGACTGGCCAACGCGGGAGGTGCATTCTTCGGAGCAATGCCGGGCGGTGGAGGAACCACGCAGACCGCGGTCAATCGCTTCGCGGGCGCAGAAACTCAGATGTCAGAACTCGTAACCGCGGCGATCACTCTGATCGTGATGGTTCTTCTGGCACCGATGATTGGCTTCATGCCGCAAGCCACCCTCGCCGCCGTGGTCATCGTCTATTCCATCGGCCTGATCAAGCCGGCGGAGTTCCGAGCGATCCTCAGCATTCGGCGCACTGAGTTCATATGGGCTGTGGTTGCCTTCGCCGGGGTTGTCCTTATCGGAACGCTCAAAGGAATTCTTGTTGCGATCGTTGTTTCTCTCTTTGCTCTCGCATACCAGGTCGCCGATCCGCCCGTGTACATCCTCGGACGCAAGCGGGGCACCAATGTCTTTCGACCGCGTTCGGAGGAGAATCCCGATGACGAGGAATTTCCCGGTTTGCTGATCCTTCGAGTCGAGGGACGGATCTTCTTCGCCAATGTCGGGCCGATTGCGCAAAAGATGAGACCACTTGTCGACAGGTACAAGCCCAGTGTTGTGGCGATAGATATGAGCGGAGTTACAGATATCGAGTACTCCGCCTTGAAGGCAGTAGCGGACGCAGAGAGGCGATATCGTCATCAAGGCACCCGTCTATGGCTGGTCGGGTTGAACCCGCATGTCCTCCAGATGGTACGCAAAACGCAACTCGGCACAGATATTGGAAACGAGGGGATGCAGTTCAATCTTGAAATGGCCGTCGCCAAATATCAGGCGATGACGACTGACGCGGCATCGGCAGGGTTGGAAATCGATTGATTTCTAAGGCCACTGTTGGTGGAAAATCTCGGCGAATATCGGCGGTAAATGAAAAGGGGCGCCAGAAATGGCACCCCCTTTTGTAACGGCAAAAGCATGAGATTTTGCCTTGGATCGGGATTCTTCAGAAGCTTAACGGAGTCAAGGAATCAAAGGAATTTCAGAAGCGAGCTGAATGTTGATGATCATCGAAAGACGATTGTCAACCTGGTAAAACTTGGCCGCCCTTTTGGCGCCCAGCGCGGTTTCGAATTTGGGCAGATAAGACTTCCTCAAAGCTTGAGTGTCGTCTTCAATCTGAAGCATGCGCTCGGTCAGACTTTTGGCTTGCGCATCGGTCATTGTATCGATGTTCTTTGCGTAGTCCATTATCAGAGCAAGACGTTTATCGGCTATTGCGTGCTGCTCCCCGGCATACTCCTTATAGACGGGCGCAAATGCGGCTGCTTCCGTCTCTGAAAATTGCATCGTGTCCCGGATGACATCGTCTTTGATCGCCTGAACATCTTGGCGAATGAGTTTAATGTCCTCATCCGTGATCGGTTTCGCATGAGTCTGCGCGGTCTGTGCAAACCCTGAAATCGCGCTCATAAGCATCAGCGCAAGCATGAATCGTGTTGTTTTCACTCTGTCCTCCCCTTGAGGTAGTGTTTTTGCGGTCGCGCAAAGTGCTTGCCCCGGAGGCGTCCTGGACGAGCGCTGAGAGTCGACCCACAAATGAATGGTCGCGCGTCCCGCCTGTTTCTGGAACTGCACAAACTACTAGCACGACTTGCGCCCGATTTGTGGGCAAAGTAACCCGAGGCGGACAGAGAGTACCTCCTGAAGTGTCTGACCTCGCTCTGGAGGATCTTCTAGTTCCTCAGGTCTTCAAACCGCCATCAATCTACATGAGATGATCCGCATGTACTTGCTCCAAGTAGCGGAGCATCGAGGTTACACTCGATCTGACACGGCGGCTGCAATCACCGAAACGAGGAACAAGTCGTGAAGACCAGGCTAATCATTATTTTTGTTGTTGTGTCGCTACTTTGCGGTCCGGCCCTTGCTCCGGCCCAAAAGTATGAGGCCTCGGTGAACTACTCGCTCGTGGTCTACAATCCCGCCAAAAGCCTGGCGGACAGCCGCAATTTGAATGGCGGAGGAGGATCGTTTACACGCAATCTCGGAGATTATTTTGCTCCGAAGGCGGATCTGCAAGGCTACGCGACGACGACGCTCACCTACCACGTACCTGCAGTTCCCGGTGTTGTTCCCAAGTCCGGCACATTCAGTACGCAGGCGAACATGTTCTCATATCTCTTCGGTCCCCAGTTCAATTTTGCTACGAATCGAGTGCGCCTTTTTGGCGAAACGCTGTTCGGTGGGGCATATACAAATGCCTATGCGGATCTCTTCAAAGCAGCGGGGATCACGAGTCTTTCCGCCGAGAACAATGGTTTCGCAATGGCTTTCGGAGGCGGTGTCGATGTCAAAGTTGGTAGGCATACTGCTCTGCGTCCGGCTCAATTCGACTATCTAATGACTCGCTACGAGTGGAAGCCGATTGGAATCAATAATCAAAGCAATTTCCGCTACCAGGCTGGCGTGTTGTTTGCCTTCGGTGGTTCCTAGCCTCCGTAGCCGTTTATTCTCCTCGACGGAATACCCTATATGTTTTCCACGGCATTACAGAACTTCGGGCTCTCAGCAGTTCGGAATTGATTCGTGTGTATTTACACGACAGTTTCGAGTCGTTCTCCGGCTCGCGCCGGGCCGATTGAGGATGAATGTATATCGCGCTTCTGTCGAGACTTCAAACCCGATATGAACCGAATCACACCCGAAGAAGTTAGGCGTTCGTGCTGCAGTTTACAACCTTCTTGCTAGTAGTTCTCATAGTGGGCTGTGAAGCAGGCCGAGCGTAGGTTATGGGGCAGGAAGAAGTCCATCCTACCCCTCGGTGGCCAATATGCCTGATCTGCGACGCGCAGTCATTCTACTTTGCATCTTCATTGTGTTAGGGGGTGCGCCCGACATCTGGTCACAATCCACTGACCAGAATTCGGACAAGATACAAGCTCTTCAAAAGCAGCTTGATGCGATGAGAGCCCAGATGGAGAGCGTTCAGACGGAGATAAACGCACTGTCACTCTCATCGGCGGCTTCAAAAGCGGCAACTGCACCGGCATCCGGCAAAACCGCGACCACTCAGACGACAGCACCGCCTGCGACAGGCACGAACACTTTGAACGCGGAACAAGATGCAGACCGACAGGTGGCGGAATCAAGGCTGACTCCTGCCCGCCCGGTGAATCCAGCCACGGCATCCTATCAAACCACCTCACAGGATCAGATAGCCGCGCCTCGAATTGATAACGCGCCTTTGGATCCTCGCTTTCCCGGCTATTTTCGACTACCTGGAACAGAGACCCTGTTGAGGATCGGCGGCTATTTCAAATCAGACTTCATATTCGATCCAAAACCGGACGGAAACGCTGACAGCTTCATCCCGTCGACCTTTCCCATTCCCACCCTCACTACGGCGAACACCAGCACGGTATCGGTACGCCCGACGCGCATGAACCTGGATTTTCTGATTCCGGTGTCCACGACGAGCGTCCGCACCTTTATAGAGTTCGACATGTTTGGTACGAACGCCACAACGCCACGCTTGCGGCATGCGTACGCGCAGGTGCTGAACGTTCTCCTCGGGCAAAGTTTTTCCAATTTCATGGATCCTGATTCAGGACCCGACACTCTGGATTTTCAAGGGCCTAACGCGCAGGTGTCCATCCGCAATCCGCAATTCCGGTACAGTTTCCCACTTTCCGAAAAGAGCAGCTTAAGCTTCTCGGTTGAAAAGGCATCCTCGGATGTGTCGTTCCAGACGGCAACATTCAGTTCCTTGCCAAACAGTCCCGCTCCGGACGGCGCGATCAAGTTCCGGCAGAATTTCACACGGGGACACTTTCAGATTTCAGGTTTGATGCGCGCTCCGTCGGCTTATCTTCCAGACGGTAGGAGCGAGACGGTATTTGGCTGGGGCATTAACGCTACAGGATCGCTCAAGCTCTTCAGCAAAGACGTCTTTGTATATCAAGGCGCCTATGGCGCGGGCATGGAGAGATACATAAACGACACTTCCGGCCTGGGCATCGATGCAGCTCCGGAAAACCCTGCAGACCCGCATCTCGTGGCAGTACCCGTGTTCGCGACGTACGGTGGGTATCAACACTACTGGAACAAGTCATTACGGTCGTCGGGTGTTTACGGCTTCGTGCAGGTGCAGAACACCGATCTTGAGCCGGGTTCCGCATTTCACAAGAGCGATTACTCGGCCGTGAACCTCATCTGGACCCCGTTCGAACTCGGAACGCTGAATTTGGGCACGGAATTTCTGTATGGCGAGCTAATAGAAAAGAACGATGCCCGAGCAACTGGATCGCGCTTCATGTTCAGCGCAAAGTACAACTTCATCAGGACGGGACCCACAAAATCAAAGTGAGCGATAAGAGCAATTCATGGAGAGGACTAATTGTATGAAAACTTCGGAAACCCCCCAGGTTAGTCAGGTCGATCGCTTCTTTACCGGAACCGAAGCCAGGTACGACAGGTGGCGCAGGCTTTTGCAGTATGCAAGAGAATGGGAATCCGCGGCGAGTCAGCGGTCGCCTGAGGAGTCCCATCGCGCTCGCGTATTGAGCAGCCTCGAGGAGTTGAGGCAGTGGGAAGACTTCTACGCCTACCCAGGGTACACACTGCTGAATTCGCTGAACGAACGTGTCAAGTCAGGAGATGCTATTGGAACCACGCGCCTGGCCCGCATGATTAGCACAGCCATCGTCAGTCATTCATTTCGCGAGAACCCTGGAGAGTGGGAGAAAGAGGAAGATGCGGCTCCTACTCTGTCCGATCGACTCCCTCTGAGCGGAGAACCGAAGACCGCCCATCGACCGTACTTTGAAGTGCTGATCGTGAGCCCGGCTCGCCAAGCAGCATGGAGGGAACTTCGGGAAGAATTTCGTCGCTTGCGTAGACCGCAGGACAAGTTTGTCTACGAATCCGTTTTTGTAGACAGTTTCGAAGATGCGGTGCTGGCAACAGTGATGAATGGCGGCATCGAAGCGGTGGTCATATACGATGATGTGCCATTCCCGTCGAAGCACAACAATCCGGTACTTCGGGAGTTCCTGGCCTCGTATCTGAGCGCCAGCGGAACTGAAGTGAAGGCGTTGCACAAGGGCTTCGCGATTGCGGAAGCCATTAAGCTGATCCGCCCCGAATTGGATATCTACTCGCTATCCGACCGGGAGGTGGAGAAAGCAGCCGGAAGCACAGAGGCGGCTTGCTTCCGTCGCATCTTCTACCAGGTTGAGGAACCACTGGAACTCCATCTAAGTATTCTGGACGGCATCGCCGATCGATATTCCACGCCGTATTTCGACAACCTCCAGGCTTACGCGCAGAGGCCTATCGGGACGTTTCATGCGCTCCCGGTTGCGCGAGGCAAGTCTATTTTCAAATCCAACTGGATACGGGATATGGGCGAGTTCTATGGGATGAACTTGTTCCTCGCCGAGTCATCCGCGACGACAGGAGGATTGGACAGCCTGTTGGAACCAACTGGAAACATCAAGGTTGCGCAAGATTATGCAGCTCGCGCCTTCGGCGCCGATCGTGCGTTCTTTGTGACCAACGGCACCTCCACTTCGAACAAGATGGTAGAGCAGGCTCTTCTGTCTCCCGGCGATATCGTCCTGGTCGATCGAAACTGCCACAAATCGCACCACTATGGGGCCGTACTCACGGGTGCGCTGCCGTTGTATGTTGAGGCGTATCCGCTCACCGAGTTCTCGATGTATGGAGCGGTGCCGCTCAAGACCATTAAGAAAGCCCTGCTTGACCTCAAGGCGGAAGGAAAGCTCGATCGTGCACGGATGCTGGTGCTGACTAACTGCACGTTCGACGGACATATCTACAACGTCGAGCGTGTGATGGAAGAGTGCCTGGCGATCAAACCCGATCTCATCTTCCTTTGGGATGAAGCGTGGTTTGGATTTGCGCACTGGAGCCCCTTCTATCGCGGGCGCACGGCGATGGGTGCCGCCGCCAAGCTGGAGAAGAAGTTCAAAGATCCAGCGTATCGGGCCGCGTATCAGGCGCAGGCCGCCAAGTTTGGCGAAAGTCTTGACCCGAAGGACAAAGGCCTCCTGGAAACACGGCTGCTGGCAAATCCAGATAAGGTGCATCTGCGGGTTTATCAGACGAACTCGATCCACAAATCCATGTCGTGTTTGCGGCAAGGATCAATCGTTTTGGTGAAGGATCAGGACTATCACACCGTGGAAGAGCAGTTTCACGAGGCTATCTTCACGCATGCCTCGACCTCGCCAAATCTTCAAATCATCGCCTCCATCGACGTGGCGCGACGCCAGATGGAACTGGAAGGCTACGAACTTGTGAATCGCGCGATTCAGTTGGCGTTAGACCTGAGGCGCGAAGTCAATACTCATCCGCTTATTTCAAAGTATTTTCGGATCCTCGGTGCTGATGAGTTGATTCCGAGCGAATTCAGGAACTCGGGCTTCGTGGACTATTTGGCGCCGGGTGTGAATTGGGCGAACACCGTGAAGGCGTTCCATGAAGACGAGTTCGCTTTGGATGCGACTCGCCTCACGCTCGTATGCGGCACGGCCGGATTTGACGGTACGCAATTCAAGAATATGCTTGCCTCCGAATATGACATCCAACTCAACAAAACATCGCGTAACAGCGTTTTGCTGCAAACCAACATCAATAACACGCGCAGCGATATCGCTCATCTGATCAAGGTGCTGGTCGGGATCTCGCAAAAGATCGAAGAGAAGCTTGCTCACGGAAGAGGCGGCGATGCCTTCGCCGCGCGCGTGCAATCCCTGATGCACGATGTGCCCAACCTGCCGAACTTCAGCTGCTTCCATTCAGCATTCCGAGAGAACGCCAAGAGCCTGACAAGTGAAGGCGACATGCGGACTGCGTTCTTCGGCGCTTATCGGGAAGAACAATGCGAGCATCTGAAGCTGGCCAGTCCCGAGATTGACGTGCGCCTGACGAACGGGCCGGAGATGGTTTCCGCGAACTTCGTCATTCCGTATCCGCCGGGTTTCCCGATCATGGTCCCGGGACAGGTAATCAACGCTGAAACCATTGAATTCATGCGCAAGCTGGACGTGAAGGAGATTCACGGCTACGAGGCAACACTCGGACTCAAGCTGCTCAAGCCGTCCTTCCTTTCTTCCATCAATAAAAAGTCTCTCGATACAAAGCGAGATAAGAAGCCCGAACTGGCGCACGCGTGAAACGAATCCGGAGCTGCTGAACCTGTACAGTTCAGCAGCTCCGAATTCGAAAGCGCGACTTTTGCGCCGCCGCAAGAAATGAACCTGATACGACGATCCAAATCGAAAGTAAGCGGAGAAGAGCAATGTTCACATGGTTCGCAACGACCCTAAAACAGTACCCGGAGATTGCGATCTTCCTGGTACTCGCGCTCGGGTATTACTTTGGCAAGTTCACCTTCAAGGGGATTGGGCTTGGATCTGTTACCGCCACACTGCTGGCGGGCGTTCTCGTCGGACAAATAGGTCTCACGATTTCCCAGCCTCTTAAGGCGACAGTATTCCTCCTGTTCCTCTTTGCGGTGGGCTACGCTGTAGGGCCGCAATTCATTCGAGGTGTCGCCAAAGATGGGGTGCCACAAGCTCTCTTCGCGGCGGTGCAATGTATCTTCTGCCTGGTTGTCCCGTTCGGGATCGCGAAATTTGCGGGATACGATATGGGCTATGCTGCGGGCCTATACTCGGGCTCACAAACAATTTCGGCTGCGATGGGCCTTTCTACTGACGCCATCAACCGAGTAGGAATGGCATCGGATCAGGCCAAGGTAATGCTCGATTCGATGCCGATCGCCTATGCGGTGACGTATATGTTCGGCACCGTCGGATCGGCGCTTGTCATCGCGCTGCTTGGTCCGCTGTTGTTGCGCATCAATCTGCCCGCTGCTTGCAAGGACTACGAGGAAAAACAAGGTGGCCTCAAGGAATATGGCGGAGCCGGTTCGGCGTGGCACCGTTGGGAAACGCGTGCCTTCCGGGTGCAGCATGGTGGGATCGTTAATGGTCTGCGAGCCGTTGAAGCCGAGTCACTGATTCCCGACGCGCGGGTGTTTGTTCTTCGCGTACGTCACGCCGATGGAACTATCGAAGATGCAACCGCAGATACGGTCCTTCGTGAAGGCGAGGTAGTGGCGGTGGCCGGCGCACGCGATGTGCTTGTCAACGTCTTTGGCACCGGGGCGAAGATGGATGAGATTCTGGCAACCGCACGCGGGGGACGAACGGCAGTTGCCGGTGGTGTGGACGTGATCAAGGTGTCGCCGCCCAAAGAGGTTGACGATCGTGAACTGTTGAACATGCCGATAGAAGGCATCGATGTTTACGTGACAAACAAAGCGATTGACGGCAAGACGCTGGTTGAAATCGCTCAGCTGACAGCGGTGCGTGGAGTATTTCTCAGGAAAATCACGCGTGGCGCTGTTGCAACCTCGATCCCGATCCTTCCAAACACGAAGATCTATCGTGGTGACATTCTCAACATCGTCGGCCGCACACAGGACATCGCGGCAGCGACGAAAGCTCTAGGTATTCCGGATCGGCCCACGGATGTTGCCGACGTCGCGTTCATCGGCGCCGCCATCGTGGTTGGCGCACTCTTCGGCTCGCTGGTGTTGAAGATTGGCGGAGTGCCAATTACGCTGTCGACCGCGGGCGGCGCACTTATAGCGGGAATCGTGGCCGGCTGGTTCCGCTCGATACGGCCAACATTCGGCCGCATTCCGACTCCAACGATCTGGTTCATGAACTCTGTTGGCCTCAACATCTTCATCGCCATTGTGGGGATTTCGGCCGGTCCTGGTTTTGTGAACGGCTTGAAGACACAGGGTGTCGGGCTGTTCCTATGGGGAGCGCTCGCGACGACCATTCCACTCGTCCTGGGTATGTTTGTGGCCAAGTACATCTTCCGCTTCCACGATGCCCTGACGCTGGGAATCGTATCCGGATCCCGTACAACAACCGCTTCGCTCGGCCTGGTCTGCGATTTGGGGAAGAGCCAGGTTCCAGCTCTCGGGTACACGGTAACGTACGCAGTCGGAAACACTCTGCTCACGATTTGGGGCATGGTCCTCATTCTGATGCTGGGTTAAAGAAATAATTTGAGTAATCAAGGAGAAACGCCATGGCTGATTTGAACCTCCAGAGCTTCGAGAAGCTGAGTCCATTCGAAATCAAGGATGAGCTCATCAAACTCGCGAAGAAGACTTCAAAGACAACCCAGTCTGCCTTTCTGAACGCTGGCCGAGGCAATCCCAATTGGATCGCAACCACCCCACGTGAAGGCTTCTTCCTTCTCGGTCAGTTCGCAGTGACTGAGAGCAAGCGCGTGATGGAGGATCCGGCAGGACTCGGAGGGATGCCCAAGGCGCGAGGTATTGCGCACAGGCTCGACGAATGGCTTGCGATGTATCCAGATATGCCTGGCGCGTCCTTTCTTACCGATCTTGTTCCGTTCGCGGTCAAGACATTCGGCTTCGATCCGGATGCTTTTGTACATGAACTCGTCGATTCGATCATTGGCGATAACTATCCGGTCCCCGACCGCATGCTGGTCCACAACGAGCGCATCACCCACGAATACCTGATGTGGGCAATGTGCGGAGAACCCAGACCGGCCGGCAAGTTTGATCTCTATGCGGTCGAGGGCGGTACGGCAGCGATGTGCTACATTTTCAAATCGCTGAAAGCGAATCGACTGCTGCATCCCGGCGATACCATCGCGCTGGGCACTCCGATCTTCACGCCCTATCTCGAGATGACCCATCTCGAGGACTATGACCTGAAAATGGTCACCATCGAATCTCCTCAAGAAAATCGGTTCCAGCCCACAGACGAAGCGCTCAAAAAACTCGAAGACCCCAAGGTTAAAGCCTTCTTCGTCGTGAATCCGGGCAATCCTACGGGGATGGCGCTCAATGCTGAATCGATCTCGAAAATCGCAAATCTGGTCAGGACCAAGCGGCCAGACTTGATGCTACTGACCGACGATGTCTATGGCACGTTTGTGCCCGGCTTCCGTTCGTTGCTCGGCGAACTGCCGCATAACACGATCGGGGTGTACTCGTATTCGAAATACTTCGGCTGTACTGGATGGCGGCTTGGGGTAATAAGCGTTCATGAAGACAATATTTACGACAAGATGCTCGCCAATCTTCCTGATGCCGATCTTCGCGCTCTCGATAAACGCTATGGGGCATTGACGCTTGAACCGCGCAAAATCAAGTTCATTGACCGCATCGTAGCCGACAGCCGCGACGTGGCGCTGAACCATACTGCTGGTCTCTCTCTGCCGCAGCAGGTGATGATGAGCCTGTTCTCGCTGAGTGAGTTGATGGACAGTGAGAAGAGCTACCAGACTGCCTGCAGGGAAATCGTATATCGCCGTTTATACGAGATACTTGAGGGCCTTGACCTGCAGCTTCCTCCGAATCCAAACTTCGATGCCTATTACGCCTTGATCGATTTCGAGTTCTGGGCGAAGAAGAACATCGGTGAGGATGCGGTTGCATGGTTGAAGAAGCATGTTCATCCGCTCGATTTGGCGTTCCGCCTGGCTGAGGATCACGGAATCGTCTTGTTGAACGGCAGCGGCTTCGAGGCGCCGAACTGGTCTTTACGTGTGTCATTAGCGAATTTGGACGATGAGGCCTATGAGGAGATAGGTCGAGGCGTCCGATCCATTGCAAGAGGTTACCGGCAGGCATTTGAAGCCTCGAGGCAGCGCGAGGAAGAAGCCGCGCCGGTTGGTGATTAGCCTTGGTTTTCTTTCTGGGTGGGCTGTTGGCGAAGAGCATTTCGGGGTGCGCTTTGCGCGACCGGTATTCGCCAGCAGCCCTTCCGTGCTAAATATTGCTTCCACTCCCCTTCAGCCGAATTGGAAAACGTTTTCGAAATTCCATGACGCTGATCGAAAAGCGAGAAAGAGCTGTTGAGACCTCGCGAAGTGTTTCGAAAGTTAGAAACGAGGAGACAGTATGGAGTGGCTGGCGAAATTATTCGAGAAGTATCCAGAGATGGGGGTCTATCTTGCGGTGGGTATCGGGTACTTGCTCGGCCGCTTGAAATTTCGAGGGTTTGGGCTGGGCGTGGTCACGTCTTCACTTTTAGCCGGTATCTTCATTGGGAACTTGTTTCACGTCTCGGTTTCCGACCAGGCGAAAGCGATGCTCTTCCTGCTTTTCCTTTTTGGCATTGGCTATAGCGTGGGGCCGAGCTTTTTTCGAAACCTGAAAGGGGAGGGTTGGCGTTGGGCTGTGCTTGGGGTTTTTGTGCCGGTAGTTGGCCTTTTGACCGCGTACGCGATGGCACGTCTCCTCAAGCTTGATGTTGGTTTTTCAGCAGGCATGCTTTCAGGGGCGCTCACAGAATCGCCGGCAATTGGCACAGCCAGCGAGGCTATCCGGGGATTGGCGATCACAGAAGAGCAAAAGCAACTGCTTGTTGGGCATGTCGCGGTTGCGGATGCGATCTGTTACATCTTCGGGACAATTGGAGTGATCCTTTGCTGCGGCACAATTGGGCCGAAGTTGCTTGGTATTGATCTCCGGACTGAAGCAAAGAAGGAAGAGAAGACGCTCGGCATTCGCAGGAACAAACTGGGCGTAACGTCTGGCTGGCAGCCCATCGGGCTTCGTGCCTATAAGGTTCCGACTGGTGCGCCGATTGTGGGAAGGACGGTAGAAGCAGCAGAAAAATCTGTGACGGACGGCAGACTATTCATTGAACGAATTCGGCGCGGAGCAGAAATTCTCATTGCAACAGGCGAAACGGTCATTCAAGAGGGGGATACGATAGCGGTGCTGGGACGAACGGAGGCGCTTGTCAAGGTGCTCGGCCCACTATCAGCTGAAAGCCCGGATTCGGAACTGCTCGAAATCCCGATCGCTTCGTACGATCTATATGTGACTTCGAGAGAGGTCGCTGGCAAGACCCTGCAACAACTGGCTGACGGTCTGAAGCAAGCCCGAGGAGTTCTGCTTCGCGGGATTTCGCGCGGAGGTCGAGATTTACCGCTTGGAGCGAACGTGATTGTGGAGCGCGGAGATACGTTGCAGGTCATTGGTCCCGAGGTCCATGTGGAAGAACTCGCTCCTGTCGTTGGCAGGAAGATCTATCCGAACGAAGATAGCGATCTCTCCGTACTGGGTATCGCAATCGCGGTCGGCGTTCTGGCGGGCGCCTCGATCGTGATTCCTCTGGGAGGGATGCGCATCACACTTGGAACGAGCGTAGGCACTCTGCTCGTTGGCTTGACCGTGGGTTGGGCGCGCTCAACCCGACCTTGGTTTGCCAGATTTCCTGACGCCGCTATCTTATTCATGCGTTCACTCGGCCTGGCGGCATTCGTTGCCATGGTCGGCCTTAAGGCGGGCCCGATCTTCATTAGCGCAGTGAAAGAGTCTGGTTGGCTTCTCTTCCTTGGCGGAATTGTGGTTACAGCTCGTTCCCCTCCTGTCGGGGATTCTGTTTGGGAAGCACGTCCTCAAGCTCGAACCTGTCCAACTTCTCGGCGGGGTTGCGGGCGCGCAGACAATGATCGCCGGCGTTGGAGCGATCCAGGAAAAATCCGACAGCCCTGTCGCGACACTCGGTTACTCCTACACCGTGGCACTCGGACACATCCTCCTGACGACGTGGGGCACAATCATCGTCACTTTGCTTACTTGACAGCCGTGGAGACTCGACCGTCTCGACCAGTCCCTCCCGTCTTGGAGAGCGCCATAGGGGATCTCGCGCATGTTTGCCGCCTCGAGCCAACCTCAAAGAGCTAATTAATCATGACTGTCAATCTTACTAGTAGTTTTTTAGACCGTTAGAGCTTAAAACCGACTTTAGCTCTGACTCGACACGTAAAGTCGCCAGGAGCGGAGTGCACCCAATGGAAACTCGCCAAGTCGGTCGAAAAAGATCATCCAGTCTGTATATCAAGCACTTCCACCCCGCAATCCTCCTCAGTGCACTGGTCATTTTTCTGGCAGCCTGTGAGAAGAAAGAGGCTGCGGCCCCTCCCAGTCCCCCGGATGTGAAAGTGGTGGACGTGGTTCAGCAGGATGTCCCAATTTACTCGGAATGGGTAGCCCAGCTGAACGGGGACACGAATGCTCAAATCATGCCGAAGATTCAGGGATACGTGTTGAGACAGAACTACAAAGATGGCTACCCTGTTCAAACGGGTCAGCTCCTCTTTGAAATCGACCCCAGGCCCTTTGAAGCTTCTTTGGACCAGGCCAAAGCGCAAATGGCCCTGGCGGAGGCTGACTTGGCGCGCGCTCAAACCGACAAGGCTCGCGATGAACCTCTGGCGGCGCAGAATGCAATTCCCCTGAAACAACTGGATAACGACATCTCCGCTGAAGCTGCGGGCAAAGCGCAGGTAAAAGCTGCCGAGGCAATGATTGAGCAAGCGAAACTCAACCTTGACTGGACGAAGGTCTACGCACCGATCTCCGGCATCGCCGGCGTGGCAACCGCGCAGGTAGGCGACCTGGTTGGTCCCACCTCGAAGATGACCACTATCTCGAATGTGAATCCGATTCGGGCGTACTTCTCGATCAGTGAGAATGCCTACCTGCGAGTCATCTCAGAGAATCGCGGCGGTGATGAGAGGTGCCACGACGGACGACGGATTGAAGGTGGAATATATCCAATCAAACGAGGTTGCCTATCCAAGTACGGGCCGCATCATCCTCGTGAACCGCGAAGTAAGCTCGCAAACCGGAACGATCCAGATCGCCGCAGAGTTCCCCAATGCAAATGGAATCTTACGTCCGGGGGGATTCGGGCGAGTGCGCATCAAGACCGGGGACAACAAGAACGCATTGGTTATACCTCAGGCTGCTGTTATTGAGGTGCAGTCTGCCTACCAGGTAGTCGTGGTGGGTGCAGATAACAAAGTGAGCTTCCGGCCGGTCAAGGTCGGCGAGAAAGTCGGCGACAAATGGGTGATCACCGAAGGACTTCATGCGGGTGAAAAGGTGGTTGCCGAGGGATTCCAGAAAGTACGTGACGGCATGACCGTCAATGTCGCGCCTTTCGTGCAAACAGCAGCTGTTGAAGGCAGGTAACCGTGTCCAAATTCTTCATTAATCGTCCGATCGTGGCGATGGTCATTTCCATTCTGATGATCATCGCGGGCGTCGTCTCGATGCTGAGTCTTCCTACTGCACAGTTTCCCAAGATTGCGCCCCCGGAAATTCAAGTCAACACGACATACATCGGGGCCGATGCTGAAACTGTAGCTCAATCCGTGGCCACACCTATTGAGCAGCAGATGGCTGGCGTCGACAACATGAACTACATGTATTCGTTGAACGGGAGCGACGGATCGCTGAAACTGACCGTCAACTTTGACATTGCCACCGAGACGAATACCGACCAGATCCTGACGCAGATGCGATCGAACCAGGCGAACTCGCAGCTTCCCAGTTCCGTGGTGCAGTACGGCGTGACCGTGCAGAAGTCCACAGCTGCGCCGTTGATGCTGGTCGCGCTCTTCTCCCCTTCCAACGCCTACGACAACATCTTTCTAGCTAACTACGGCATCATCAACATCAACGACGCTTTGACCCGGGTTCCGGGGGTTGCGTCTGTGACTGTGTTTGGCGCGGGCCAGTACGCGATGCGCTGCTGGGTCAATCCCGATAAGCTGGCGAGTCTCGCAATCACCGTCCCGGAAATCACAAATGCGATTCAGACGCAGAACACGGTCAACCCGGCAGGCCAGATCGGAAGCGAGCCGGTCCCGAACGGGCAGGCCTTTACCTATACGGTCCGCGCACCCGGACGTCTGCCCTCCGCCGAAGAGTTCGGTGAAATCATTGTCAGGGCGCAGCCCGACGGAGGCATTCTTCGGCTGAAAGATGTGGCGCGAATCGAACTGGGCGCCCAGACCTATGCTCTCCAGGGCCGCCTGAATGGAAAACCGGCCGCCCTGCTGGCCATCTATCAGCTTCCCGGCACCAATGCAGTGAAAACTGCCCAGGGCGTGCGCGCCTTGATGGCAGAGGCCAAGACGCGCTTCCCGCAAGGTCTGGACTACGTTATTCCTCTTGACACCACTCTCGCGGTAACCGAGGGTCTGAAGGAGATTCAGCACACACTTTTCGAAGCCATCGGACTGGTCATCCTGGTTGTTTTCATCTTTCTGCAGGGCTGGCGTGCCACACTAATTCCACTTTTGGCGGTTCCTGTCTCGCTGATTGGTACCTTTATCGTCTTCCCGATGCTCGGATTCTCCATCAACACCCTTTCGCTCTTTGGGTTGGTACTGGCCATCGGATTGGTCGTGGACGATGCCATTGTCGTTGTGGAGGCGGTCGAACACCATATCGAACACGGGCTGTCGCCGAAAGAGGCGACGGTCAAGGCAATGGACGAAGTGTCCGGTCCAGTCATTGCGATCGCACTGATTCTTTCAGCAGTATTCATTCCCACCGCGTTCATTCCCGGAATCACCGGCAGGATGTATCAGCAATTCGCGGTCACTATTGCTGTTTCCGTCATCTTCTCAGCATTCAATGCGCTGACACTAAGCCCCGCGCTTTCGGCAATGTTGCTTAAGCCGCGGAAACAGGGACGCGGACTGTTGGCGAAGTTCTTTCGATGGTTCAACAGGGTCTTTGGCCGAGCTACCGATGGATACGTTTTTGCATGTGATCACCTGATTCGAAAAGTTGGGTTGTCATTCATACTGCTGATCGCGCTTACCCTGGCTGCGGGATTCTTTGGCAAAAAGATACCGACGAGTTTTCTTCCAGATGAAGACCAGGGATTCGTCTACGCCGGACTGCAGCTTCCCGATGCATCGTCTCTACAGAGAACTTCAGAAGCCGCGAAGCAGGTTGAGGAACTGATTCTGAAGACGCCGGGGATCGAGCATGTCAGCACGGTTGTGGGATACAACATGCTGAGTGGCGTGAACAGTACATTCAACGCCTTCTTCTTTGTGAGCTTTAAGCCCTGGGAAGACCGCAAAACCAAGGAAGAGAGCTACGAAAGCATCAAGGCCAACGTCAACAAAGCGCTTTCGAAGGTAACCACCGGCATTGCTTTTTCGTTCCCGCCACCGGCAATCCCGGGCGTTGGCACATCAGGGGGCGTGACATTTGTTCTGCAGGACAGATCTGGAAAGAACATCGAGTTTCTCGCGAAAAACCTGCAGATTTTCCTGGCGGCGGCACGCAAGAGACCGGAACTTGCCAGTGTTACGACCACAGCATTGTTTGGCGTTCCTCAGGTTGGAGTGACGGTCGACAAGGCCAAAGTGCTCACCCAGCAAGTGAATCTCGGAAACGTTTATCAAACTTTGCAGGCGTTCATGGGCGGTTCGCTGGTGAACTACTTCAACCGCTTTGGCCGGCAGTGGCAGGTGTACGTGCAGGCAGATGGAGACTACCGCACCGATGCACGAAACCTGGGCAAGTTTTACGTGAAGAACGCTACAGGCGAGATGGTTCCATTAAGCACCGTTACTGGGATCGAACCCCGCAGTGGCCCCGGGTTCACCATGCGCTTCAATCAGTTTCAATCTGTGCAGTTGAATGCGGCAACCGCTCCCGGTTTCAGTTCCGGTCAGGCGATTGCTGCTTTGGAGGAAACTTTCAAGCAGACGATGCCCACGGAAATGGGATTCGACTACATGGGAATGTCGTACCAGGAAAAGAAGGCCGCCGAAGGGGTAAGTCCGGCCGCGGTCTTTGCGCTGGCATTCTTCATCGTGTTCCTGATTATGGCCGCGCAATATGAAAGCTGGACGTTGCCCTTCGCGGTTTTGCTGGGAACGCCGATTGCCGTCTTCGGAGCATTTCTGGCGCTGTTTGCCCGTCACCTGGAAAACGATGTGTATGCGCAGATCGGACTGGTGATGCTTATAGGCATGGCGGCGAAGAACGCAATTCTGATTGTTGAATTCGCCAAGATGGAGTTTGACAAGGGAAAACCTCTTGTTGAAGCATCGCTGACCGCCGCCAAGTTGAGGCTCAGGCCGATTCTAATGACTGCCTTCGCATTCATCCTGGGCTGTGTGCCGTTATGGGCCGCGACCGGAGCCGGCGGCGTATCCCGCCGGGTGCTTGGAACCGTCGTGATCGGAGGGATGTTGGCGGCCTCAATTTTGGCCATATTCTTTGTCCCCGTTTCCTTCGTGGTGATTGAGAGGTTCGGTCTCTGGATTGGCCTTAGCAAACCACAGCCACAGGGTACGAGCGAGCCTGAAGCAGAAACGAAGGGAGTACACGCATGAACCGGGCCGCGTCGTTGGTTGCTCTCCTGTTGTTGCTATCACTGTGTGGCTGCAAGGTAGGACCGAACTACAGCCGGCCCGCGGTGACGCTGCCGGACCAGTATCGCCAATTGGCGCCGGAGATTTCTCAGCCGAATGCAACTCCCGCATTCGGTGAGATGAAATGGTGGTCTGTCTTCCAGGACAAGACCTTGGAAGCCCTGATCCGGGAAGCTCTCGTCAACAACTACGACATACGCATTGCCGCATCTCGCGTGGTGCAGGCTAGAGCTGCACTGGGGGTAACTCGCGCGGATCAGTTTCCGCAGGTGAGTGGTTCCGCTGGCATTGAACAGGTGAGATCTGGAACTTACCCCGGTGGCCCTACGTTCGATACCCTTGCGATTCAAGCATCCTACATCCTCGATTTTTGGGGGCAGTATCGCCGAGCAACCGAAGCTGCGCGCGCCAATCTGACGGCTTCGGAGTTTGGACAGGAGGTTGTTAGAACCACCCTGGTTGCAGATGTGGCGAGCGCGTATTTCAGTCTTCGCCGTTACGATTCACAACTCGAATCTTCCAGGAAGACGCTAACCGCTAACCAGGAAATGCTCAACTTGAACACCATTAAGTTCAAGGGCGGAGAGAGCCCCAAGACCGATGTCCTGCAGGCCCAGATTTTGGTGCAGCAGGCCGAAGCGCAAATCATCGCCATTCAACAGTCGATCGCGCAGACAGAGAATGCCATCAGCATCCTTCTCGGGCGAAATCCAGGACCGATCGATCGTGGCATCAGCCTTACAGAACAGCCGCACATGCCTGAGATTCCTTCAGGACTTCCCTCTACCTTGCTGGCACGCCGGCCGGATGTGCGCCAGGCAGAGATGTTCCTGGTCTCGGCCAATGCGAACGTCGGTGTCGCCAAGGCGGCGTTCTTCCCGCAATTCGCGCTCACGGGTTCATTCGGCGCTCAGAGTACTTCCATATTGGCTTTCCTGGAAGGTCCGGCCACTTTCTGGTCTTTGGCCGGCCAGCTTGCGCAACCGATTTTTGAGGGTGGGCGCATTCGCTCAAATTATGCACTCTCCTGGGCGAAGCGCGATGAGGCCGAACTGGCTTACAAACAATCTGTACAGCTTGCCGTTTCGGATGTTTCGAACAGCCTGATCGGCTACCAGCAATCGCGGCAGTTTCGGACCAAAACTCAGGAACAGAACGCGACATTCTACGAAGCCGCCCAGCTAGCGGATGTGCGATTCAAGGGGGGCACGACAAGCTTCCTGGAAGTCCTTGTCACGCAACAGCAGTACCTCATCTCAGAATTGGCGCTCGCAGAGGCGTGGAACAATGAACTCCAGAATTATGTGCAGCTTTATCGGGCCCTAGGCGGCGGATGGGAACAGTGATGATTGTCAGAGGAAGGACCGAATAACTGATGGCAAACCACCATGGACATAAAAATGGCAAGGGCGGTAATGGCATGACCGGGAAGCAGTATGAAGAAGAATTGCGACGGCTGCAGGCAGAACTGTGCAAGTTACAGGCCTGGGTGAAGTCTGCTGGGGCACGTGTCGTTGTAGTGTTCGAAGGCCGTGATGCGGCGGGGAAGGGCGGCACGATTCGCGCACTCACCGAACGAGTAAGCCCTCGGGTCTTTCGCCTTGTTGCTCTGCCAGCTCCCTCTGATCGCGAGAAGAGCCAGATGTACCTCCAGCGCTATATGCCACATTTTCCCGCCGCCGGCGAGATCGTGATCTTCGATCGAAGCTGGTACAACCGAGCAGGGGTCGAATATGTGATGGGCTTTTGCACCAAGGAGCAGCATCGGCGATTCCTTGATCTTTGTCCTTTGTTTGAGAAACAGATGAAGGAGTCCGGCATCATTCTAATCAAGTACTGGTTGGAAGTTGGAATGGAGGAGCAGGAGCGCCGATTTAGTGCGCGCATCAAGGATCCGCTCCGCCAGTGGAAGCTTAGCCCGATGGACGTAGAGTCGTGGAAGCGCTGGTATGACTACTCGCATGCGCGGGATCTGATGCTGAAGGCAACCGATAAGAAGGACGCTCCCTGGCACATTATCCGGTCCGACAATAAGAAGAAGGCACGTCTTAACTGCATCACGCACCTTCTAAGCCTCATCCCTTACAAGAAAGTGCCGCACGAAAAAATCAAACTTCCGCCACGAAACCTCAAAGGCAAGTATGACGACCAATCACCTTTGAAGGGACGCCATTTCGTGCCCGAAAAGTTCTAGTATCGGCGTCGATCGAGTAGCTGTTCGCGCACAGAGAGCGGCGGATTAAATCGGCCAAAGGAGAATGAGGGATGCTGCATGACTGCAGCATCCCTCATTCTCCTTCAATTAATAAGCTTGCACCGCGTGCCTCTAATTCGGAGCGACAGCTGCGGTGGTGAGATCCAAATCAGACGGCCACTGATCGTCTGTCTCGTGCCAGCTTTTATCCGGATTGTAGAGCTCCATTTCCTTCGCGATCTTGAGCGTATCTTTCCCCAGGTCCTTTTGGTAGACGATTCCATCCGGGCCCACTATGAAGGATTTGACTCCCGTCACCCTGTAGTCGGCCGGCACCGCGAGGAGGGCAAAGCCACCAATCATGGCGCCCTGGATCACGTAGTTCAGCTTGCCCAATGGAGCAGCGGGCCCCTGGCCTTTCAGGATTTTGTAGTAGTAGCCGTGGTACGCGGTATTCTTTTCCAGCGTATAGCCCTCCGCGAGAGCTTTGGCCACCGGTTCACTGACTGAGCCTCCGGGTGTCCCGTCAGCGTTCACCCAATACAACCCGTCCTGCTTCCCGGGAGTGCTGATGAGTTTCTGCGCGTATTGATTCACACCGGAATCGTCATGGATTGTCAAAGCGTATTGCCGTTGTGCCTCGGCATAGCCATGGCAAACCTGGATGGCATCGAGTTCATTCGTGCCGATGCGGCGATACAGAATTTCGGTGACCCCTGCGGAAGAGTCAAATTTCCACTTTCCGTCCTTCTTAACCAGCGGAACGGCGAAAGGATATTCGTCATCACCGACTACAAGAATCTGTCGATTGGGATTGTCCGGATCTGGCTGTATCGACGTCTTCTGTACGGGCGCGGTTCGCAAAGGCGATGCCGAGATTCTTATCGCGGACCGGGTCCTTTGAAGCGACTATCTGCTCGCCCTCTGGCCCGAAGATCTTCATCAACTGCGGGACATCGTAATCGCTGAGGGCTTGAATGAGCGCGTCAACAGCGGCCTGCGGCGTGGAGAATGTCATCTGAGCGACTGGCTTGCTAGTGCTTCCCGCCTCAGGTTGCGATTGCGCCTGGGATGTAGAAAGATACAGAGCCGAGAAAGCCACTGCAGTTATCAGGAGTGTGCGTCTCATGGTGTTCAATCCTTTCGCGGTCATTTCCTTCGTGGCCATCATTTGTTCTCGCTATCTCCTGCGGCCTCCGCCGCCCCCGCCGCCTCTGCCTCCCATGCTGGAGGAACCGCGCGAACTGCTGGCGCGGGCTGAACTACCGCTGCCGCCGCCGAAGCCGCCTCCTCCGCCTCTGGAACTCGGGACATCGCGATTGCCGACGCGATCGCCACCGCCCGCTCCAGAGGATCCCCTGTTGCCGCCGCGATCCATGTTTCCCGCAGATGGCGAATTACCACGGTTGTTGCCGCGGTCCATATTTCCGGCAGAAGGCGAATTACCGCGATTTCCGGCGCCCGAGTTCTGCCGGCCTTGGTTCTGGCGAGCGTTGTTTTGCCGATTCTGCACCGAATCGCCACGCGCCGTTCCACCATATTTATTCGCAGTGGAGCGGTCGGAATACGGAGCGCCGCCGCGGTGCTGCGGATTATGTTGCCATGTGTTGCCACCTTGTGCGTTTACCCTGTTGCCTCCGTTAACCCTGTTGCCGCCATTAATATTGCTGTTTTTGACGAAGTTGTTATTGACGTTGATATTGACGTCGTTGCCGCCCCAGCCGCAGCCCCATCCACCGCCGCCCCAGGCCGCTCCCACCATCATGCCCACGCCGAATGAGATTGCCGCTGTGGCGACATACGCTCCCACAGGCGGATAAACGATTGGAGGATAAGGATAGACAGGTGCCCCATACACGACCGTGGGGTTGTAACTCGGCACATAAATAACTTCCGGGCTAGCGGACTCAATAACGATTACCTGTTTGCTCTCAACGACCTTGGTTTCGACCTTCTGCTGCTCGCTGGACTTGAGGTTGCCTTTGTCCTTTGCTTTAGCGCGCATACGCTGAACCGCATCCATTACGTCGCTTTGTTGCGCCAGGAATGCATTTCCCAGATCTGTCGTCCATTTGATGTTCTCTGCAAGTTGTTTCACCAAGTCCGGAAGCACTGCCATTGCCTGCACGCTTGGATCCCAATCCTGTTTCATGGCGGCATCCGTCAGGGCCTTGTCTTTGAGGCCCTTGTTCTTCTCAAGCCACTGCTGCAGTTGAATGATCTCAAGCGGGTAGGTAGATGCGACGAGGGCCTGACTAAGCAACGAATCCGGGTACAGCGCAATCGGCGCTACGAGCGCGTCGAGTTGATCTGCCGGAAGTTTCGCAGCTGAATCTGGTGCTGCTGCCTGCTCTTGCGGCCCAACAACGGCCCATGTTGCCTCACCCGGGATGAGCATGAGCGAACAGAGAATAGCAACAAAGCAACGGCCAGCATATTTGCATGAGGCAAATTGCGAACGTCTGAATTTCATAGTGGGCATTCCATCCCTTCCATTGCTGCGGATCACCAGATCAAATCGAGCCTGCGCCAGCGCATCTTGCTATCACGACATCCACAGTGGGTGCAGAGGCTTCCTTATCGTTTTGAAAGTGTAGAACGCGCAGGAGTGCGAGGGTACTGTAAGAACTACTAGTGCGCTCAACTTGTTTGCGGAAACCCTCTGGTGATCGTGCAGCTTTAGCATCCGTGTAGTCGTGACCGGAGGTCCGGAGGGTCTGGCTCAACCGCAAGCGGCACACAAACCGGTCCAATTTGGCAAAAATGCTAGTTACTCCCGGCCGCATGCGCTGTTAGGGTGCATCTCGGGAAGCCGCACGGCGCCTGCCGAGTCCGTGCAACGCGAATGTTGATGTGCAATCTGCCCTCTATGGAAAATTGATGTTCGCGTCAGGAGGAAATCCAGTGTCTTTATCAAGGTCAAGCGGCAGAAAGATCAAGTCCTTATTTTTAACGTCTCGCACAGTGCATTGGCTGTGCATCGGCGTGATGATCGTTGGAGCCTGCTCCGAAGTCGCTAGAGCGCAGCTTCCGAAGGCTCCTCCCCCTGCTAGCCAGCCAACTCAAGGCCAGGCAATTCAAGTCCCGGAGGATCCACTGGGTCGCACTACCCCGCGTGGCACTGTTCTCGGTTTTCTCACGGCTGCGTACGGGCACAACTACACAGTCGCTGCACAATATCTGGATACGCGCCCGCGCGATAAAGATGCTGGATCGATGGCGCAGAAGCTCCTCCAAGTGTTGGATCGAAGGCTGCCGGCCAAGCTGAATAATCTCAGCAATGATCCAAATGGATCAATGTCCGACCCCCTCGATTCCCGCCGTGAGCACGTGGGAACCGTTGAGAGCGAAAACGGAAATGTCGACATCTATCTCGAGCGAGTCGATCGCCCAAATGGAGTTTCAATCTGGCTCTTTTCGCGACAGACCCTCGCGGCCATTCCCGATATTTATGAAGAAATCGACGCGGTAAAGGTCGAGAACGTCTTGCCTGATTTCCTGCTGCAGAGGTTTTACGGTTTTACTTTGTTTGGATGGTTGTTTTTCGTCGTTCTTTTACCACTGTCTTACCTAATTCTCAGTGGTGCCAACAGGGTTCTTAGCCCCCTCATCGGCTTCGCATTGCGGCATCTGACGAAGCGACCAGATATCACCGATCCAACAGTAGTTCCGCATCCCGTTCGCCTGCTGATTATCGCCGCTTGGATCCGGTGGCTGCTTTACCACTACAGCATGCCTCTTGTGGCGCGACAAGCAGGCTCGACTACGGCCGCAATTCTGACGATTGTGGCTCTCGTATGGATCCTGATTCTTGTCAACATCAGGTGCGAAGGCTATCTCAAGAGACGGTTCGAGCGTCGTGGGCGGATCGGTACGGCTGCGATTCTGGCGCCTGCCCGTCGCGTCGTGGATGTTATTGCTGCGCTAATCGGCTTTATGATTCTTCTCCACACTTTTGGGGTCAACCCATCTGCGGCGCTAGCAGGCTTGGGGGTGGGCGGAATTGCGGTGGCATTGGCCGCTCAGAAGACACTCGAGAATGTGATCGGCGGCGCTTCCCTGATTATGGACGAAGCAGTTCGTGCCGGAGACTTTTTCAAAATGGGAGACGTGACGGGCACCGTCGAGGCGATCGGCCTTCGTTCCACTCGAGTGCGGACGCTTGACCGAACCGTGGTGACTATTCCAAACGGCCTGATGGCCACCATGGTTCTGGAGAACTTCTCTGCGCGCGACAGTTTCTGGCTGCGGCATCTGGTTGGGTTGCGCCATAACACACCGCCTTCGGTGTTGAACCAGGTCCTCGACGACGTGCGCCACCTGCTCAATCAGGATGGGCGAGTGCTTCCATCGTCGACGCGAGTCCGACTTCTGCGGCTTGGCCGGTCGAGCCTTGAACTGGAGATTTTTGCCTATGTTCTTGCTCGCGAATGGAGCCACTTTCTCGAGATTCAAGAAGATCTGTTGAAGCGAATCAGAGAGATTATCGTCACAAGCGGAGCGGGGATAGCTTATCCGGCTCATACTGTCTACCTCAAAAACGAAATCGAAACGGAGAGTGCTTCATCGCAAACGATGCACGAGGTCTTGCCAGGAAAAGATTGAGACTTATGAAGCCCTTTCTAAACCCTCCGTAGGCGCCTTCCCCTCCATCCAGTTGCAGCAACCCATTGCTCTGGCGCGATTCAGCCAACTGGCAATATTGACAGTTCCCGACTGATGCCAAGCGAATTAAGGTGACGTCTACAGGGCGCCCCGATACCTCGAATGGCTCAATCAAGATGCATGTCATTTGTTGTCCCGGCGGCGTAAGCTGTGTGCAGGATAGCGGAAGTTGAGATGTGGACCGCGATCCTTTCTCGACGATTTGAGAGCTTGGATTCGTATCAAGAAAGCGACATAAGAACCGCGTAGCTAAGCGGTCCCGCTTAGTCCGGAGCCTTTAAGCCATGAGGGACAAAGAGGCAACACATTCACGGCTTGTGACCGCTCCCCGGAACCAGAGCTCTGATGCCGCCTGTTCAAACACCCTCCTCGATATTCACGCGCAGAAAACCACACAAGAGGAATTGGCGAAGTCCCCTGCACTTTTGTCGGCGATTTTTGAGGCGAGCCACGATTGCATCTGGGTCGTCGATCCAGAGACGTTTCGGTTGGTTGCCTTCAACAAGGCCGATGCGGATTTCCTTCTAAGTGCATTTGGAGTCCATGCCCGCCTCGGTATGGGGTTGGATGAAATCGTCCCGGGAATGGTCGAGCAATGGAATCAGTTCTACAGAGACGTGCTAAACCGTGGAGAGTTCGATTCCGATCAATATGTTCGTGAGACGGGGCAGACGTTTCATGTGGTATCGCGTTGCCTGGTTCGCGACGACGGAACCGTCTTGGGGATTGTCGTTTTCGCTCACGATGTTACTGATCGAAGGCAGACTGAGAGAGCTTTACGCGAATCGGAAGAGAAATTCTCAAAGGTATTCAATCAGAGTCCATTAGCGATCATGGTGACCAGCTTGATCGATGATCGCTACCTTGATGTGAATGAAGCGTTCTTGCGGGCGACCGGGTACCACAGAGACGAGGCGCTTGGTAAAACGCCAAAGGACCTGGGAATCTGGGTGCGCCCGGAGCACCGGCTCAAATTGAAGGAAGACCTGGTAGCCAATGGTTCCGCTCGTGCCGACATTCTCTTTCGATCGAAAGCGGGCGAGGAGCGCGCCGCCATCGGCTCTGCCTCTTTGATTGACATCGATGGCGAACCTTGCATGCTCGCCATGGCCACGGATATCACCGACCGCAAGCGTGCGGAGTCGGCCCTGCGCGACAGCGAAGAGAAGCTTCAAATCGCAATGCTCTCAGGCAAGAGGTATGCGTTTGAATGGGATATGGAGACCGACTCGGTTCAGCGTTCGGGCGCATATGGCACTATTCTGGGCATCTACAAGGATGGTCTGAGGCATAGTAAGGCTGAACTCATTGAGCAGATGCATCCCGAAGACAAGGACCAATATCTGAGCACGATTCGATCGCTGAATCCTGAAAAGCCCAGCTACAAGGTGGTTTTTCGTCTGAAAGGTCGGGATCAGAGAATTACTTGGCTAGAGGAGTCCGGTCATGGATTCTTCGATTCAAATGGGAAATTGCGCAAGGTCGTCGGCATGACGTCTGACGTTACAGATGCACGTCAGGCTGAAAGCCTGCTACGGGAACTCAGTGGGCGGTTGATATCGGCTCAGGAAGAGGAACGGAGCCATGTCGCGCGTGAACTGCACGATCACATTGGCCAGCAACTTGCTATCCTCAGCGTCCGAGCCCAGATTCTTGAAACTGGCATTTCGGATCAAGTGAAGCAGGCCGATATGCATGAGCTCTACAGGGGGATTCAAGAGATCGCGCTCGACGTGAGTAAGCTTTCCCATCGGCTTCACTCATCCGAATTGACTTTCCTGGGGCTGATGGCTGCAGCGGAGCGCCTATGTCGCGATTTCGCGAGCCTGCACACCATCGACGTTGACTATCAAGTGAGGGACATTCCTGACCTGGACGCAGCGAAATCTCTTTGTTTCTACAGGATTCTTGAGGAATCGCTCCAGAACGTGGGAAAACACAGCCGTGCAACGAGCGTGACGATTGAGTTGTTGAGTCGTAACGACGAGTTGATCTTGAAAATCGTTGATAACGGCATTGGTTTCGATCCGGAAAAAGCGCCCTTCAAGTCGGGTCTCGGTCTGGTCAGCATTCGCGAAAGGCTGCGATTGATCGACGGGAAGCTGGAGATTATTTCCGGGGAAGGTCGTGGCACGTGCCTGATTGCAACGGTCGCAATCTGACCGCTGGGCTCAAATTCCAGAGCCGGAGGCACTGAAAGAGGTAAGATTGTCTGACTTAAGCATCTTTCTGTTTAAGAAGGACATCACTTTGGTTGGCAGAAATGAAGGATACGCTTTTCGCACCCCGAGGGTACTAAGAATTCAAAACTGCCGGGGCTCCTCGGCCAAGGAGTGATAAAGATGGAAAAACCACATCGCGCCCGGATTGTTATTGCTGACGATCACGTACTGTTCGCCGAAGCATGCAAACGACTTCTGGAGCCGGAGTTCCAGGTCGTTGGCATTTTCCCCGATGGACGCACATTGGTGCAGGGCGGTGTTGGAACTGCGACCGGATGTGGTGCTGCTGGACATCTCCATGCCGGAATTGAATGGGCTCGATGCCGGCGAGCAGATCAAACAGAAAAAGAGTGCGATCAAGCTCATTTATATGACCCAGTCAATAGGGCCCGATATCGCGGCGGAAGCTTTCAGGCGCGGAGCATCCGGTTACCTCGTAAAACATTGCACTGCCGAAGAACTCGGAATTGCTGTGCGTCGAGTGCTGCGCGGGGAGTCTTACCTCTCTCCACTCATCACCAAAGATACGGTTCAGTATCTTCTGCGATCAAAGGCTGTTTTTGAGGAAGAAAAGCATATATCAGGACGTCAGAGCGAAGTACTCCAGCTATTTGCCGAAGGCAAGTCGATGAAGGAAATCGCCTTTATCCTTGGGCTTAAACCAGGTACGGTCGCATTTCATAAGTACAAGATGATGGACTCCCTCGGCATCACGACCAACGCTGCGCTCATCGAGTACGCGATTAAGCATCATCTGGTCTCTCAATAGAGAGACTGGCGTTTTGACAAGGCCTTACCACTAATTTAGCTAGTATCCTCTTCCACCTTCGTCTCCGAAAATGACTCATGAGCCGTGGTTCCATGAACCGCGGTTCGCTGGAGTCCACCGTGAGCGAACCGCCTCGAGTAGTTTTGGCAGATGACAATCCGGCGATTCTGGACATTGCAGCGAAATTGCTCCAAAAAGACTTCCGGATCGTGGGTCTCCTGGGACAGGCAAGTGCAGTAATGAGTGAAGTTTCCAGGGTGAATCCGGATGTGCTGATCCTCGACATTTCCATGCCAGAACTGAACGGATTTGAAGTCACGCGCCAGTTGAGGAAGGATAAGTGCCTGTCAAAGATCATCTTCCTGACCGTTCACGAGGAACTGCAGTTTATTCGGGCCGCTTTTGACGCAGGCGCCTCCGGTTACGTGTTCAAATCTCGCATGAATACCGATCTCTGCGCCGCGATAAATGCGGTGTATGCTGGGCGGGTTTTCATCCCGACAGCGCCTATTCCTCAGTAAGTTTGGCTTTCGGTAGAGGCACGATTGTCCTTGCCCACTGTCAAATCTGACGGTTCCATGGAAGGGAATGTAGCGGTAAGTTGGTTTTGAGGCGCGGTATATGTATCTCGCGGTGTCACAGGAAGTATTGATACGGGTAGTATCCAAAACGTTGGTCGCGCTTGCAGTCGGAATCGCGTTGTGGCTGTAAAGGGTTAGAAGTCTGGCAGTGCGCGGTTGTTTGAAGCCAACCAACGAGGATAACCAGGTGCGCATGGATGCGGGAGGCGCCGGAACTGATACGTTCATGCAACTCAAGCCGCATCGACAATGAATGACTTTCTCCAATTCGTTTTTAAAGTCTCACTAATTATCTTCATGGTAGGGAATTTGTTGGCGATGGGGCTGCAACTCCGTGTTTCGGATGCGGTCGCACCCCTCAAGAATGCCCGATTTGTCTTTAGAACGCTGTTCGCGAGTTTCATCTTCAGTCCTGCGCTTGCGTTCGTGGTGACCCTGGTTGTACCGATGGAGCGCCCGTATGCTATCGGGATGCTGCTGCTCGGTTTGGCACCTGCGGCTCCGTTCTTGCCGTTGGTGGTGAAAAACGCAAAGGGAGATCTTGCGGCCGCCGCTGGTCTGATGCTACTGGCATCGTTGGGAACCATCCTTGTGATGCCGTGGGGAATTCCGATCATCGCTCCGGGCATGTCGGCAAATGCATGGAGTATCGGCAGGCCTCTTCTGTTTTTGATTCTCTTTCCCTTAGCAGTTGGACTGGGCGTCAAATATCGTTTTCCAAACGCGGCAGATTGGCTCTACGGATTCGTGAAAGCCGTCACCGCAGTCGGAACCATTGTGTTCCTCGGGGTTGTCATAGTCCTGAACTTCCATGGCTTTGTGGGGGCAATTGGCAGCCGCGCGTTTCTTGCTCAACTCTTGTTTGTGCCTGGTCTGACCGTGGGGGGATATCTGATTGCGGCTGGAATGCCCCGGGAGCAGAAGTCCGTAATGAGCCTGGGAATGTGTACGCGGAACATCGGAGCTGCGGCTGCCATCGTGGGAACAAATGGCGATCAGAAAATCATGGTCATGCTGGTGATTGCAACCATTGCCACGGTTTCTGTCTCTTTTGGCGCAGCGGCGTGGTTCGCTCGGTCGGCCAGGCAAAGGCAGCATCGGGGGACATCCGAGAACGCGGTTGTGGCTAAAGCGTAACCTCGGACGACAGCACAAAAAGAGATGCCATCCGTTGAGGAATCAGGCATAGCAGAACCATCATTTGGCGGGGGGAGGAAACTTCTTAAACATTTTCTCCAGAATTTTGTCGATCGACTTCTCGGTAAGCGGTAGTTTGCTACTGCGCGAATCAACTCCTGAACCCAACCACAGCAATTTCTTGGTCCTGGCTTCGCCGATGTCTACCGTTAGCTCTACCGCGGGATAGGTCCCTGCTCCGGTCGTTGGGGTGTCCGCGCCCCCATTCCATGTGCGGCCCCAGTTGTATCCATCCGAATTTGTCGTGTTGATTTGTGTATCCGCGCCAGCGGCGGCGTGGTAGAGAACAATAAGGTCCGGATTAGAACCGGGTTCTACTTTCCTCAATCCTTTTGCCGTTAGCTTGCTATCGACTCCGTCGGTGATCCGTTGAGCCAGAACTGGGTTTTTGGCAGGTGTTCCCGTCGTCCAGGCGTAGGTCTTGTATGCGGTGAAGTCACATTGCTTATCGAAATCGACGCTTACGTACTGTGCCCTGGCGCTGATAGCACCAGCGATCAGCAAAAACAGAACAAATCGAATATGCGAGAGGTGCTTCATCCAATTCTCACTTTCAGTAATCTGCCCAAGTCTGAGAATGCATACGACGACGAGCGGGTGGCCAAGTTATCCATGTGGGACTCTCAATGCTTGGCGGCCCTTCTACCGCACGGCATTCATGATCGCCCCTATCGCGTTTTTTCGAAACTGTTGAAACTACCAGCACAGGTGGCACACGCAACTTTGAGTGAATTGCCTCATGCCTTTGCAAACGCCTCAGTGTGGGGCGGAGGCAGCCCAAGGGTGGTCTTCTTGTGCTTTTCAGGAATCACTGGTTTTCGGCGACATCCAATTGAGGACCGGCTTTGAATCAACGTCCGCCGGCGATCAGAACAACCGTTGAACGTGGTCCAGCAAGGTAAGAGATAGTAGAAACCGGTACTGCATCTTGCCATTCAACGATGTCCTGAGGCGTATTGAGACTCGTATCGATCCAGCGACGCCAAGGTCCTCGTGAGTCGCCCTCGATGGCTGGAAGTTCGAAATCGAGCGACTCCCAATAGGCATTGAGAATCATGTAAAAGATCAGATCCTCCTTCTCGATTTCGACACTGAAAGCCAGACTGTGTGAGGAAGGGCTCCAGTCGGGTTGGTTGAGTTTCGTCCCGTGCCACGACTTGATGGCTTCGTGGACCAGTTGGTTCAGGGTCTTCCGTTCGCGCTCGTGGTCCAGATCCCTCAGAAGCCTTCGCTGAATGAGTAGTTTTACGAACCGATGGACATCCGCGTGTTTGTCGACGAGCGCCCAGTCAAACCAGCTGATCTCGTTATCTTGGCAGTACGCGTTATTGTTGCCGCTCTGCGTTTGCCGGACTTCATCCCCCATGAGGATCATCGGCACGCCTAGCGCGAGGATCGTCTGAGTCAAGAGGTTCTTGACTTGCCGATTTCGTAACTTCTCGATGTCTGGGTTATCCGTCGGCCCCTCGACACCACAATTCCAACTGTGGTTATCGTTGCAACCGTCCCGGTTATCTTCCTCATTTTCCAAATTATGTTTCTGGTTGTACGACACCAGATCGTTGAGCGTGAAGCCATCATGGCAGGTTACGAAATTTATGCTCTGTTCTGCTTCGCGTTCTTCGTGCCCGTAGATCTCAGGGCTTCCGACAATCCGATCGGCTATCCGCCGCACTGAGCCGTCTTCGCCGCGGAAGAAGTCGCGCATGTCATCCCGAAACCTACCGTTCCATTCCTTCCAGCTGTCGCCGATAAAGCTGCCCACCTGATACAGTCCTGCCGCATCCCAGGCTTCCGCAATCAGTTTGGTTCCGGCGAGCGTGGGGTCAGACTCGATATCCCAGAGGATTGGAGGATCGGCCAAGGGACGGCCGGAAGAATCGCGCGCGAGGATCGACGCCAGATCGAATCGAAAGCCGTCAATGTGCATATCGTCGACCCAGTAGCGAAGGCTGTCTAGAATCATTCGCCTGACCACGCGATGATTCCCGTTCAGCGTGTTTCCCGTTCCCGTGAAGTTAGAGTACTTCGACTTATTGTCTTCAAGGATGTAGTAAGTCAGGTTGTCGATGCCCTTGAAGCTTAAAGTGGGACCCGAGGCGTCGCCTTCTGCCGTGTGGTTATAAACCACGTCGAGAATGACTTCGATGCCGGCCCGATGCAGCGCCTTGACCATGTTGCGAAACTCATCCAGCGGGCCTGATCCGGTTCGCTGAGAACTATATGCCTGGTGTGGAGAAAAGAAGGAAATCGGCGCATATCCCCAGTAGTTCACCAGGCCTTTGGGGCAGTCCTGTTCGTCGAATTGAAATACGGGGAGAAGTTCCACTGCGGTAATTCCCAACTCCTCCAGGTAGGGAATCCTTTCGATGAGTCCTGCATAAGTGCCACGCTTCTCCTCTGAAACTCCGGAACTCGGATGCCGGGTAAATCCTCGGACGTGCATTTCATAGATGATGGTCCGTGCCGACGGTATTCGCAGGGGCCGATCATTCTCCCAATTGTAGGCATGGGGATCGACAACCTCGTTCTTCATGGCAGCTGCAGAGTTGTCACCGGCATGACTTGCCGCTTCACGATCGTAGTTTTTAGGAACGACTACACTTCGGCCGTACGGATCGAGGAGAAGTTTCGACGCATCGAAGCGAAGTCCTTGCGCCGGATCGAAGGGACCCTCGACACGGTATGCATAGACCTGACCGGGCTGAACGTTCGGAAGAAAGACGTGCCAATAGTGGTAAGTATGGTTGGTATACGGATCGAGACGGATTATCCGGGACGGCTTCCCGCTGTCTTCATGATCGAAAAGCAACAACTCCACACCCTTGGCATCGCGTGAATAGATGCTGAAGTTAGTGCCGCCTTGCGTTGGCGTCGCTCCGAGTGGTGAACTACGGCCGATCGTTTTTGTCTGACTCATCGCTTGCTTGCAAAGGGCCTAGGGCACGGGACACGGTTTTACATTCCAGATATCTGCCGCGTACTCGGCGATGGTCCGGTCAGATGAGAACTTGCCCGAACCTGCAACATTCAGGATGGCCATGCGCGTCCAGGCGTCAGGGGTGCCATATAGCTCGAGCAAGCGCTTATCAGCATCCAGATAGGATCTGAGATCCGCCAAATGCATGTAGTGGTCGCCGTTTTTCAAGAGCGTGTCGCAGAGTTGGGTGAAGATGCCGGGTTCGCTACGGCTAAAGTAATCGGAGGCGATCAGATCGATTGCCGCGCGCGTTTCTGCTTCGTTGTCATAGTGCCACTGGGGGTTGTACCACGCGCGACTTTCAGCCACTTGCTCCGCCGTAAGGCCGAAGAGGAAGAAGTTTTCCTCGCCCGCCTCTTCTGCCATCTCGATAGTGGCTCCATCACGGGTACCGATGGTCAGTGCACCATTCATCATGAATTTCATGTTGCTTGTCCCGCTCGCTTCGTAACCAGCCGTGGATATCTGGTTCGATACGTCGGTGGCGGGAATAAGGTGCTCGGCAAGAGAAACGTTGTAATCGGGCAGAAACACGACTTTCAGCCGACCACGCACAATGGGATCGTTATCGATCACCTCGGCCAGATTATTGATGAACTTTACGATCAACTTGGCCAGCACATACGCCGGCGCCGCTTTGCCGGCAAAGAAGAACGTCCGTGGCGCCATCTCGACGTTGGGATTTTCGCGAAGCCTGTTGTAAAGAGCCACAATCCGCAGCGCATTGAGCAACTGCCGCTTGTATTCATGGATCCGTTTGACCTGGCTGTCAAAGATGGTGTCTGGATCGATGACCAGGCCGGTTGTCGACTTCAGCCAGTCCGCAAAATTCGCCTTTGCCTGATGTTTAGCGCTGCGGAAGCTCTTCTGGACGCCCTTGTCGTCTGCAAGGGACTTGAGTTTGCTTAGCTCGCTAAGATCACTGATCCAGCGGTCGCCAATGGCACCGGTAATTACCTGGGCAAGAGGCGGATTCGCCAAAAGCAGCCAGCGCCGCGGGGTCACACCGTTCGTCTTGTTGTTGAAACGCTCCGGAAACATCTCAGAGAAGTCTTTGACGGTCATGGTGCGCAACAGCCTTGAGTGAATCGCGGCCACGCCGTTGGTGCTGTGCGATCCCACGATTGCCAGGTTAGCCATACGAATCTTCTGCGGCGCGCCTTCCTCGACAATGCTCATTCGCACAAGGCGGCCGTTGTCGCCCGGAAAGCGCTCGCGAACGGAATCAAGCGTCCTGTGGTTGATTTCGTAAATGATCTCCAAGTGACGTGGCAGCATCATCTCAAACCAGGGCAGTGGCCATTTTTCCAGCGCTTCCGGAAGCAGGGTGTGGTTGGTATACGCCAGCGTACGTTGGGCTATATCCCAGGCCTGATCCCATCCAAGATGGGCCTCATCGAGCAGAATCCGCATTAGCTCGGGAACAGCAAGCGAGGGATGCGTGTCATTAAGTTGAACGGCAACTTTTTCAGGGAACAAGCTCCAGTCGTCGTTGCTGCGCCGGAAACGTCGAACTAGATCCGCAAGCGATGCCGCAACAAGGAAGTACTCCTGTAAGAAACGCAATGCTTGTCCCATGCTGGTTGAATCGTCAGGGTAGAGGACCCGGGTGATGGATTCGGCGGTGAGACTTTCAGCCAGTGCCGCAACAAAATCGCCGGTGCTGAATTTCTGGAAGTCGAAATAATCGGGGGCCGCTGCCGCCCATAAGCGCAGAGTATTGATGGTCTTGCCGCCATACCCGACGGTTGGGCGATCATATGGGATGCCGATCAGACTAGATGGCTGACCCGGCAGCGCACGCAATCTCCCGGCGTGCAATTCGAATGAGCAGTTCAGCTTAATTTCGACGGTCTCCTGGGGACGGACTATTTCCCACGGATCTGCGCGACGCAGCCAATTGTCCGGCTGTTCCAGTTGGAATCCATTTTGAATGGTTTGTTTGAAGATGCCGTATTCGTAACGCAAGCCATAGCCCATCGCCGGCAACTGCAAAGTCGCCATGGAATCGAGGAAGCACGCGGCCAGGCGACCGAGTCCTCCGTTGCCTAGTCCGGCGTCGGGCTCCTGTTCCAAGAGTTGCAGGAAGTCGATCCCTTTTTGCCGCACGGCTTGCTGGGCAATGCTCTCGAGCAGCAAGTTGGTCACATTATTAGCGAGCGAGCGGCCGATCAGGAACTCCATCGAGAGGTAGTAAATGCGTTTCGGATTCTGTTGTTTGTATGTCTCTTCGGTTTTCACCCAACGTTGGGACAGGATGTCGCGGATCGAGCGCGCGAATGCTTCAAATCGCGCACGCGCGTCAGTATCGGCTGGAGCGAGGACGTTATCGAAGATGAGGTGACGTTCGTAGAGAGCGCCCTCTCCACCAGAAAATTGAACCGGCCCGCAGCCATACCGGGTTCTAATGGCTTCAAGAGCCTGCGGCGTTACAGGAGCTGCAGCAGTCTTGTTTTGCATCTCTTCGACCGTGGGCCTGCTCATCGGACTTTTCCTTTCTTGCCCTGTTCTGTTTGGCTTTTAAGCGAGAATGGCTTTATGCACGCTAAGTCCATTGATCAATCTCGCCGGCAGACTCAGTCCGGCGACGCTTATAGTTCGATTTGGCGGTACTTACGTGGCACACCCTGCTTACCGAATTGCAGAAAAGAGATGCTCCAATCGAATCGTAGATGAGCTACCTGTCCGTGCAAACTAGGAAAAATGCTAGTTCTGCCCGACTGAAAGCATCGACCTGAAGTTGGGCCATGAAGCCGGGAGTTGGATGAATCCTGTGGAGTTGCTACCTGGCTACAGCCGATCCACTATTAGACAAATCCTTAACGGGGTTTTCTTCAACGCACACTGTTGGTTTTGACAGTGTGGGTCTGGCCCGAAAGCTGCTATTAGTGCTGCAAGGGCTAAACATTTGACCACATTAGATATCATTCTTGTCGTTACTATCCTGTTTGCCGGGATGCTCGCGTGTCTGGAGATTGGCCTCCTGTTAGGGAAGCGCGCAGGTGGCGCGAGCAAGGCATTTACGCCACTATCCGGCGCCGTCTTCGCTCTGATGGGCCTGTTGATTGCGTTCTCATTTGCGGGTGCCGCCACGCGGTTCGAGGCGAAGCGGCAGCTGATTATCTCCGAGACAAACTCCATCGAAACAGCCTATTTGCGAATCGATCTGCTGCCCGAAGCCAGACAAGGGAAGATGCGCGACAGCTTTCGGCAGTATTTGGACTCGAGGCTCGCCTTTTACAAGACGATCGGAGATCGTAAAGCTGCTGCTGCCGAGATGGTCCGAACCGAGGCTTTGCAGCGCGACATTTGGGCGCAGGCCATTGTTGGGTGCAAAGAGGTTGGTGTGAATCCCACGAACACCCTGGTTCTGTCGTCGCTCAACTCAATGATCGACATCACAACCAATCGGATGGCAGCGCTGCAGATGCATCCGCCGGGAGCCGTTCTCATCCTGCTCGGCATTCTCCCCTTGATTTGTTCATTGCTGGCCGGGTACGACGCCGGAGAGAAGGGCCGCAGTCTTTTGCACGAGCTGGGCTTTGCGGTTATTCTGACCATCGCAATCTTCATAGTTCTTGACTATGAATACCCACGAGCGGGCTTGTTCATCCACCTGGACGCAACTGACCAGCTTCTGGTGGACCTTCAGCAGGACATGAACCACCACTAGATCGGGCGAGCATGATAACCCGCTTCGGCAGACGGTAGTGTAACTGCGTTTAGTTGCGAGATGTGGTGAATCGGTGAAGACGACGGTTACGGAACCACTTGGCAATGCCGAGCGTCAACAGCAAAGCGCCGAACGGGAGGCACATTAGCGCGATGATCAGGGCGAACCATCCGGTATTGGTGCTCGCGCCGGTGGGTCCGAATCCACCGAGGAGCGTCTGCAGCAGAATTGCCGCCAGCGCCCCCGCACCCACCATGGACGAACCCCATTGCAAAAGCTGACGCGTGCCGTCGTTGGGTGAGGCGATGCGTTTTGCCGATTCGGAGATGCGTTCGCTCACGGGCATGCTGCTCACGATCCCTGCGCGAGGCGCAGCATCACGTACGTGATCACCCCGGTGACGGAGACATAGAGCCAGAGCGGAAATGTCCAGCGCGCAACTTTCCGATGTTGTGGAAACCGGCCTGTAAGCGAAAAGAAGAACGTCACCAGTACCAGCGGCAACGCAATCACAGCGAGGATGATGTGGCTTGCCAGTAAGGGCAAGTACACCGAGCGCAGAGCCGCATCATGGGGAAAACGCACATCGCCGTGCAGGTAGTGATGCAGGATATAGCTGACCAGGAAGAGCGTCGAGAAGATGAATGCGGTGATCATGGACGCTCGGTGGGCGGCAATTTTTCGTGCACGGATAAAGGTATATCCGATCAGGATGGCTGTTGCGCTGAGGCCATTGAGGACTGCATTGAGCGCGGGAAGAAACGGCAATTGTGTGCTGGAGACGTCAGCGGCCGGGTGTTTGTAGATTAGCCAGAACAAAAACAAAGATGCGGCTGCACTGATGGCCAGAATGATGAGGATGGCCGGACGCGTGTTGTTGCTGGATTGCGATGTTGTTGCCGTGGCGACCATTCGTTCCTCAGTGCCTGGCGATGGCGCAAACCATCAGGGTGGTCAGCAGCAGGGGGAGATAAATCACGCTCACCTTGAGCAGATCGCGGGCTACCATGCGGCTTTCAGTCTCGCTGGTGGCGCGCAGGATGCGACTGAAGCGGATGGTATAGGCGAGATAAAAAAGACCGAGCGCCGTCGCGGGAAAGGCGTAAACCGTGCCTGCCATGCCGAGTCGCCAAGGAAGCAGACTGACCGGAATCATGACGATGGCGTAGAACAGAGCTTCGACAAAGGTGGACCATCCATCGGGCTGTACAACCGGAAGCATGCGGATACCCGCCCGCGCGTAGTCTTCGCGGTAGAGCCAGGCGATGGCCATGAAATGCGGAAACTGCCAGACGAAGAGGATGGCGAAGAGCGCAACGGCGGGCCATTCGATGCGTCCGCGAGCCGCGGTCCAACCGAGCAGGGGACCCATGGCTCCGGGAAATGCACCGATGAAGGTGGCAAGAGAAGTGACGCGCTTGAGCGGCGTGTAGATTGCGACGTACGAAAATGCCGTCAGGAGCGCCAGGGATACGGTGAGCAAATTGGTATGGAGAAGCAGCCACCATCCGCCGAGTGCGAGGGCGCCGATGCCGGCCATGATGCCTTGGAAAAGCGAGATCCGTCCGGCGGCGATGGGGCGGTCGGCGGTGCGCTTCATCTTAGCGTCGCTCTTGCGTTCCAGAGCTTGATTGAGAGCGCTGGCTCCGGCGGAGACGAGGCCGATACCGATGAGGGTGTCGAGCAGCCCGCGCTGCACGCTGGAGATTCCCGACTGCATCGATCCCAGGTAAAACCCGGCCCAGCCTGTGATTACCACCATT
This sequence comes from uncultured Acidobacteriaceae bacterium, assembly GCA_963738035.1. GTDB lineage: Bacteria > Acidobacteriota > Terriglobia > Terriglobales > Acidobacteriaceae > Telmatobacter. The sequence continues at coordinate 144,897 of CAVTVB010000008.1, read as the reverse complement.
CCCGTGACGCGGACTTTGAAGAGTTCGCGCAAATCATTGATCAGCGTGGCCGTGGTTCCCGGACTCGGAGCATGAATTTGGTGCGTTGGATGGGCAGGAACCGGCTCAGTTGAAAGACGTGCGTCTTGCGCAGCGAAATCCGGGGAGGCGGCAGCCTGGGAGACGGGAGTCATAGGGTTGGAAGTGACCTCGGTGGGGGCGCGGAGCGCGCGGACACCTGTCCTGATGATATCAAGCGGAACGGGGTTACCGGTTATCCCGAGGCAAATCAACGCGCAACAAAACATTTCCGTCGAATCAATGACCAGAGACACCCGGCATCAAGTAGCTGCCATCAGTCGATGCTGCGGTGAAGCCCGCCTGCTTGCAGGACCGCATCCGCAACCTGATCGGGGGTCAGAGCGTCGGCATGGATGGAAACATGCGCCATGCGATAGAGCGGCAGGCGGCGGTGATAACGTGCGGCGAGATTGGCGCGATCGGCAAGAACGGGACGTGTGTTCTCGGTTCCACCGCAGCGAGTGAGCGTCGTGTTGAGCTCAATTTCGAGATGCACGAGCAGGGTGCCGGGTGCGCTGAGCAAGAGCACGCGGGTGTCTTCGCGTTCAATGGCGCCGCCGCCCAGGGCAAGAACCAGCCCTTCTCCGGTCGCAAGGCGGGAAATCGTCGCGTGTTCGAGGTCGCGAAAGGCGGGTTCACCGTGGCGCGCAAAAATTTCGGCGATGGCGGCGCCGGCCTCGGCCTCGATCACATTGTCGACGTCGACGAATTGCCAGCCAAGCCGCGCAGCAATGAGTGGACCAACGGTCGACTTACCCGAGCCCATGAAGCCGGTGAGAACGATTCGGCTCGGCGGTGTGGATTGCCGATTTTGATTTTCTGAAGGCAATGGAAGCTTCTCGTCCAGTTCATTTCAATGAGGTTCTACCACCAGTATAAGAAGTCGCGCGTTATCCGAGCACCATCACGACAGCGCCCGCCGTGATAAGCAAGCCTCCGGCGACCGTGGGTACGGTCAGTTTTTCACCGAGCAGCAGCCATGCGAACACCATCACCAGGGGCACACTGAGCTTGTCGAGCGGAGCGACACGCGACGCTGGTCCAAGCTGCAAGGCACGGAAGTAGCAGAGCCACGACAGCCCCGTGGCTAGCCCCGACAGAACGAGGAAGAGAACCGTGCGCCGATCGAGCAGACGAATCTCATCGTGCTTGCCGAGGGCCACCGCAATGGCCCACGCAAACACAAGGACGACGGTGGTGCGTATGGCTGTAGCGAGGTTTGAGTCCACATGAGCGACGCCCACCTTGGCCAGCAGGGCTGTAGCGGCGGCGAACAAGGCTGATAGAAGCGCCCATCCAATCCAGGTCATAGCGATCATGGTATGCGGCGAGGGGACGATGTCGCTCATCTAGACTGAATTTCATGGAGACTGGCCGGGCAAGCAAAACTGCTTTGGGTGTGGCGATTCGACGCGCAGCGCACCAGCTGATCGACAAGCCTCCGGTGTTGGATGACCCCATCGCTACGCGGTTGGTCGGTGATGGATATCCGCGGCTTATGGAGCGCGCGATGCACCCGGTGGGGAGGGACTTTCGCGGGTTTATGGCTGCGCGCAGCCGCTATGCCGAGGACCAGCTTGCGAATGCGGTTGCCCACGGCGTCAGGCAGTACGTGATCCTCGGCGCAGGGCTGGACACTTTCGCCTATCGCAATCCCATTTCCCGCACTGCGAGTATTTGAAGTAGACTTTCCGGCCACACAGGTATGGAAGCGGTCAATGCTGGAGCAGGCCGCAATCGCGTTGCCTTCGAACCTCGTGTTTTTGGCGCTCGACTTTGAACACCAGGCGCTTGCGGCGGGGTTGGCGGAAGGCGGTTTGGAAATGGACAAAGCTGCGTTTTTCAGTTGGCTCGGCGTGGTGCCTTATTTGACGCTCGATGCCTTTCGCGCCACGTTGAGCGTGGCGGCGCGAATGCCTGCGGGAAGCGCGATGAGTTTCGATTACGCGGTGGCTCCGGAGACGCTGAGCCCGATCGGTCGCATTGCGTTCGACAGGCTGTCTGAACGGGTCGCGGCAGCGGGAGAGCCGTTTCAGCTTTTCTTCACGCCGGAAGACCTGGAGGCGGAGATTCGACGGGCCGGGTTCAAACGTATCGAGCAGGTGGATTCTGCTCAACTCAACGATCTCTACTTCAAAGATCGCGCCGATGGGCTGAAGCTATCGCCCTTGGGACTGGGCATGCTCGTGACTGCATGGGTATGAGTCGCCGATGATTCGCGACGATACAATGGGGCAAGCATGATCCGCAGGTTTATGGGAATAGCGGTTGCGATGGCGCTGGGCGCGGTCTCCGGTTGCGGATACCACACGGTCGGCGCGGCGACGCACCTGCCGCCGGACGCGCATACTCTTTCCGTGCCGATGTTCTTGACGCGCACGGAGACGTACCACACCGAAACGGCCCTGACCGACGCCGTGATTCGCGAGTTTGCGGCGCGTTCCCGGTTGCGCGTGACGCCAGCGGGTGGCGGCGACCCAGACGTGGTTCTGCATGGAACCGTTCTGACTGAAACGGTGGCGCCGCTGACCTACAACACCACGACCCAACAGTCGTCGAGCTACCTGGTAACCCTGGTGGTCTCCGTTACGCTGACAGACCGCGACGGCAAAGTGCTTTACGAGAACAAGAACTACGTTTTCCGCAATCAATACCAGGCGACTTCGGATTTGCATACGTTTCTGGATGAGAGCCCTGCGGCGGTCTACCGCATGTCGCGCGACTTTGCGAGAGCGCTGGTCGCGGATGTGCTGGAAGGAATGTGAGAAAAGCAGGGAACAGGGGCTAGGGACCCTAGGGACTAAGGTTTTGGGGCGGGGTTGCAGTTGAGGTTTCAGCCCCTTAATCCTCAGTCTCTCGTTCACGTTGCGCTGGTAGTCTGTATAGGCATGCTCGCTGTGCGGCCAACCTGGAGCTTTGTGCGATGACCGGTTCTCGCTGGGGTGCAGGTTTTAGCGCCGTGGGGCGATTTGTCGCAGAGGTTGAGGCTGCGGCGGCCGGCAAAGGGGCGCTAAGGCCAGGCTATGTGTTCGCCGGCGACGAGATTTTTCTCAATGATCGTTGCCGCGAGGCGGTTTTGAAAGCTTTCGTCCCGCCTGATCTCAAGGACTTCTGCCTTTCTGATCTCGATCTGAGTTCGACTCCAATATTCGATGTGCTCGATCGCGCGCAGACGCCATCCCTGATGTCGCCGTTCCAGGTGATTTTCGTCCGCAATGTTCGGCAACTGTACACGCGCGGAGCAAAGAAAGACGAATTCGCCGCGCTGGATCGGTATTTCAAATCGCCGAATCCGCAGGCGCTCCTTATCTTTGTCGCCGATTTTTTGCGCATCCCTACCGACACGCGGCGAATGGAGATGGACGACAAGAACCGCTTCGAACGTCTGACTGAAACGCTGGGCGAACATTGCGGCATGGTTGAACTGGCGCGCGTGGGCGAAGAAGACGCGATGCGCTGGGCCGTAGCAACAGCTCAAGCCGCAGATACAAAGCTTGAGCCAGACGCGGCGCGCGAACTTGTGGATGCACTGGGCGCGGACATGATGCTAATCGCGTCGGAACTAGAGAAACTGCTGTTGTACACATTTGGCCGTGGACGAATAACGCTGGGCGATGTGGAGACGATGGTGCTGGCTGCCAAGCAGCGGTCCCTTTATGAATTGACCGACGCTATCAGTTCTCGCAATACGGCGCGTGCGCTGGCATTGCTGCACGGGTTACTGAATAGTTCGGATGCAGGCGAAGATGCTGCGATTGGCCATTTATATATGCTGGCGCGGACGTTCCGCCAGATGCTGGTGATCGTCGAAAAGAACGTGCGAGATTCTCGTGCGATCTGGCAGGCGTTGTGGCAGGGCTTTCGCATGCCGCCCTTTGCGGCAGACGATCTGATTCGGCAGGCACGCCGATACAAAAGCCGGCGTGAATTGACGCGTGCGCTGCGGCTGATTGCGCGGGCCGATCTTGAACTGCGTTCCTCGCCGCCGGATAAGCGGTTGGTGCTGGAACGGCTGGTGTACGATCTGGCCGCGGAGCCGAAAGCGATGCTTTCGCCGTGGGCTACGGCGCAGTTGTCGCTCGAAGTCTAGCCGAGATCAGCGACTTGCGGCACGGACTCGCGTTTGCCAGGGCAGGGAACCCCCTATTCAGTAGACGCCGCGGTCGTTCAGCCATTGGCCGTAGGGCCGGTCGAGTTGTTCGACATGTTCCAGGTACCACGAAGGCAGAAACTCGAGCAGGGAACTGAAGTGAACGAACTCATCGCGGTTGAGATGTTCCAGGGCCGCATAAAGTTTAGACAGCAGATGGTTGTGCGCAGTCTGGTGTTCGTTGACCTCGGGGAAGAACTGTTGTCGCAGTAGATGTTCTTCACATTGAAAGTGCATCCGGGTGAACTCGATAAGGCGCTCGAGTTGAAGGCAGAGGTCCCGGCGATTTGCTCCGCGGACGAGCATGATGCGCAGTTCGTTCAGCGTGTCCATCAGGATCCCGTGCTGATCGTCCATGGCTTCGACGCCGACGATGCACTCGTGACTCCACGTCAACAGCGTCACAACCACCTCCATACCAAGTGCGAGTCTAGCCCCGTGGGAAAAACTCTCAATGGCGCTATAGGGGTGCTGGCATGAGACTTTGGATTGACCCGGATGTGACTTCAGACCTATTACCCCAGTGCTTTTACTCCAGGATCACGTCCGGCTGGGGTTCGTGGCTGCGACTGGTCAAAACGATGGCCGCGCAAAGGATGAGCGCCCCGCCGAACCACGCATAGGGGCCGAGGTGTTCGCCGAGCAACTTGACGCCAAGATAGGAACCGAGGGCAGGTTCGATGTTGAGGAAGACACCGGCGCGCGAGGCCGGAACGTGATGGATGCCCCAGTTCCAAAGGAAGGTTGTGGTGGCGGTGCAGGCAAGGCCGCTGATGGCCAGGGCCACCCACGCAATTGTGCTGACGTGGGCGAAGGGCGGTGGCGCAACTTTTTCGGTACGCCAGGGATTGAAGAGCATGGGGCCAAGAACCCAGACAACCAGCATGATGGTTCCCACGACGATGCTGTAGGCCGTGACCACGACCGGACTATGGGTCTGCATGAGCTTTTTGCTGAGGAGAATCCAACTGAGCGCGGTGCAGAGCGAGAAAACCACCAGCAGGTCACCATATAAGGTTGGCTCGCCCTGCGCTGCCGGCCCCCGGTGTCCGCCGAGCACGATTAAGGCTGCGCCAATAGTGGATGCCACAAGCGCCGCCCAGCCGATGTAGTCGAGGCGTTCTCCGGCGAACATGGCAGCGGCAACGCCGAGGAGGACGGGCATGGAGCCGACCATGAGGGATGCGTGGCTGACGGTGGTGTGTGCAAGGCCGTGGAACTGGATGAGGAACTGGATTGGGATACCAAATGCGGAGGAGACAAGAATGATGCGAATCTCGCGCCATGTGAAGCGCACCCGGTTGAGCAGGGCTACGGGCAGCAGGCCGACACAGGCGAAAAGGAAACGGTAGAGCACCATGTGCTCCACGCTCATCTCGTTTAGGGCGAGGCGGCCGAAATAGAAGCCAGTCCCCCAGAGGGATCCGGCAACCGCGCATGCGCCATAGCCAAGGAATTTGGTGCGCGGGCTCAATATTGTGGGTTCGGCCATGCTTACTTTTACTGTCGCACGGCGCAATGCCTTCAGTTGCATTGCTCAAAGGCGGATTTTTCGCCGAACAAGGAAAGCTGTTGATTCGCGGCTGTTTTTTTCGGCTCGCGAGCATCGTCCAACACGGTTCTGCCGCCGACGGAAGATGAGATATTGCGCTCGTGAGCGATTGCAGCGCTGAAATCGGCCAAGGGCTCCATGTTGGATTCGACATTACGGGTAAGGCGGTCGAGCCGCCGGAAACCTTCGAGTTTTTCAGTATGGCCTAACTTTGCAGCATCGAGGGCACTGCGCAGCACGCCAAGCGATTCGTCATAGGTCTTGAGCGGAACGGGGAAGGGGTGGCCGTCCTTTCCGCCATGGGCAAAGGAGAAGCGAGCTGGATCGGCGAACCGGCTGGGCGCGCCATGGACAACATCCGCGATCAGCGCGAGCGACTGCAGGGTGCGCGGGCCGAGGCCTTCAACCAGGAGGAACGACGCGAAGTCACGAAGTTCCTGCTCGTGCGCGACGGCAAGCACAGCGCCAAGACGCTTGAGATCGACATCCGCCGGCCGCACGTCGTGATGCGATGGCATGATCAGAGTGCGAATTTGGTTTAGGGAGGTTTGAATTGGTTCATGTGCGATGGTCAGCAAAGCCTGCTGCGCATGACCGGCGCGGTGGTCTACGAGGTTCTGAATCGTTCCTTGGGGCTTACCCACGATGGCGGTATGCGGTTCAGATACGAAGTCGCGCACAGCGGAAGAATGCCAATGATAGCGCCTGGCGAGCCGGCTTTCCTCATTCATGCCTTGCTGAACAACGGCCCATTCGCCGGTCTTATCAATGATGAAGGAATGCAGGTAGAGCTGGAAACCATCGCCGATGGCATTGTTATCAATACGGGCGGTGAGACGGCTGGTCCGGGCAAGGTCGTTGCCGTTCAGACCGGTGCGGCCGGCGAAATCAAGAAGTTCGGCTGGCGTGCGTTGAGAGTGCTTGCCGCGACCTCCGCAAACGGTGATTCCGAGCTCGGGGAAACGCGGATTGAGCCCTCGCTTCAATGCGCCCATCACCGAGGTTGTGATGCCCGAAGAGTGCCAGTCCATGCCCATCACGCAGCCAAGCGCCTGGAACCAGAAGGGATCGCTGATGCGCGTCAGGAATTCATGCGGGCCATAGGACTGGACTACACACTCAACGATGGCTGTACCGAGTTGGGTCATGCGCTCGGCCAGCCATGCCGGGACACGGCCTCCGTGCAGAGGGAGATCGGCTGTGCCGGAGCGTTTCACTTAACCATTCTCTCGCAGATGCTCCTTGACCGGTAGGGATGGAGTGCTCCTGCTTTGAACCGGCAAATGTCATTGCATTGTCAGGAGAACTTTGAGTCTCGTCAGACCGTCCAAGTTCGTGCTAGCATCATTGCCACGGTGCGCCTTGGGCGATCCCTTCATCCAAAGGCGTCTTCAGGACGTTCGCTAACGAAAAAGAGGATGCGAACATGAGATCTACTCTCCTTTTCAAGGCCATCACTCTCTCTTCGCTTTCGCTGCTGGCATCATCTGCGGTGCTCGCACAGGCGAATGACGCAACGACTTCAAATCCCGGCGGCTCGAAGGTACGTATTGTCCGCCTAAGCCAGGTAAAAGGCGCGGTCGACATTGACCGCAGCATCGGACGGGGTTTTGAACCGGCCATTGCCAATTTGCCGGTCGTTGAGCAAAACCAGCTCCGCACCGGCGAGGGCGTCGCCGAGATTGAGTTTGAAGACAACAGCTCGCTGCGACTGACCCCTAATTCAAGCGTGGAGTTTCCAAGTCTTGAGCGCGCAGCAACAGGCGCCACCATCTCTTCTGTCCACGTCATACGAGGCACGGCGTATATCAGCTTGTTGAAGCCGCAGAACGGCAAAGCGGCTCCGAATCAGTTTGAACTGATATTTGGCACGCACAAGCTGGCACTCGATCCCGCAACGCACGTGAGGCTGGAACTCCTGGGCACCAAGGCCAAATTGGCGGTGCTGGATGGATCTGTTCGTGTGACCGATGCGAACGGAGAGACAAGTATCTCCAAAAAGAAGACCGCAACCTTTGAGGTGTTCGATCAGGGTGGGCCGGTCGTCGCCAAGGATGTCGAGCAGACCGAGTTCGATCAGTGGGATCATACTGCCGCTTCCTACCACTCCAATGTGGGAGCTATGAGTGCGTTCAATTCTCCGTATGCGTATGGCACCAGCGACATGTCGTACTACGGGAGTTTCATGAATGCGGGCGGATGTGGCTCGATGTGGCGGCCGTACTTTGCGAGCGCTGCCTGGAGTCCCTATTCGAACGGTTCGTGGGCGTGGTATCCGGGTGCCGGCTACTCATGGGTGTCTCCGTATCCGTGGGCGTGGACTGCGTATCATTCCGGTTCGTGGGCCTACTGCGATAACGTCGGCTGGGGATGGATGCCCGGAGGCGGATGGAACGGCCTCAATAACGTAGCCGGCCTCCCGCCGACTGAGGGCGCCATGAATGGCGATCCAGTCATTAGAAATCCGGGAAGGATCCCGCACGTTCCGGCTCAGCCGCCGCTTCCGCACGGAGCATCGGTGATTGCGGTTAACAACAAGCCACTTGCGACATCCGAGATTGCATCGCCCACTTCCTTCGTTTTCCGAAGAGATTCGGCAGGAATGGGTGTGCCACGAGAGACGCTCGGGCATCTGGGCAAGTTCTCGAACCAGGCGATTAGCCGCGGCATTGCGACGACTCCGGTTTACACGCATGTTCCCCAGACGGGAAGGGCGGACGGCCGAATGTCGGGGTCGGACTCGATGGCGACTTCCGTTCATCGGGGTTCTGCGCCGCCTAGTTCAATGCCATCCGCTCGGGATGGTTATAGCCCCTCGCCAGGTATGGGACGCAGCGGCGGAGGTCCATCAGCAGGGGGGATGGCTCCGGTCAACAGCCACGTGAGCATGAGTCCGGGGGCAGGGGCTCCCGCAGCACCCTCCGCCCCGGGTGGTGTCAGGAGATAGCGGCAGGGTCTACATTTAAAGAGCGCCCGTTGTGTGCATTCGGCATTGCAGATTGCACACAACGGGCGTTCGTGTTTGCGGATCGATCATTTGGTCAGGCCGCAGCGAAACGGTGCCAGGAATTGGGAATATCTATCGCGTGCAAGAATTGACGTTCTCACGCCGTAAAACCAGTGGGAATCGGCGAGAATAAGTAAAGCAATGGTGAGGCAATTTTGTGCGTTTGATCGGTGCGCGGCTTTTGCGCACTTGGGCAGGGTTCTGGCAATCGCTGGAGTGTTATCAACTTCGGCGGCGCACGGTCAGCTTTTCGGGCACCATCCCAAGAATGCAAAGGACGCGTCTTCGACCGAGCCGGCCAAACCCCAACATCCAGCATCGCGACCGGCCGCATTCACCATTCCCGTCGAGCCATTGGGATTCTTTGCCCCGGGCGCGATCTATCAGGGACAGCGTGAGAGCCTGGTTTCGCTGGATTTCCTCGACGAAGACCATCTCCTGTTTACGTTTCACGCTCCGGGTTTGATCCACCGTGAAGGCAATCCAGCCGCCAACAATGAACGACAGATTCGCGCAATTGTGCTTGACGTTCCCACCGGCACGGTAAACGCCGAGGCTTTGTGGACCGTCCACGACAGGGGCCGCTACCTGTGGATGCTGAAAGACGGTCATTTCCTTCTGCGCGACCAGCAGGAGTTGCAGCTTGGCGATGCGTCGCTGGAGTTAAAGCCTTCATTGCGGTTCCAGGGGCCGCTTTTGTGGCTGGAGATGGACCCGGCACAGGATCTGGTCGCGACCGATTCGCGCGAGCCTGTGGGGTCGAAGCCGCAGGCGGGCGCGGCACCGAATCCGGCGACAGCGTCAGCCTGGGTCACCACAGATGAAGTGAAATCGTATGCTCAGCCTGACATCGTCCTTCGCATCGTGCGCCGTTCCACTGGCCGTGTGATGCTCTCGAGCCGCACGCGGACTACGGTGCATCTGCCGATCAACTCCGAGGGGCTCGTCGAGACTCTGCGCGGCAAGGGACATGAGTGGGTGCTGAACATGAACTACTTCAAGGGCGGCAATCGCATCATCGGAAGCCTCGACTCGATGTGCGCTCCGTCAGTTGAGTTCATCTCCGATCCGGAAATTCTGGTCACCACGTGCAATCCCGACAACAGTCGCTGGATGGTGGCCATGTCGACCGATGGCAAGCGTCTGTGGAACGCCGCGAAGCCGCCGACCCAGATCTGGCCCCGTCTGATTATGGCGCCCAATGGGCTGCGCCTCGCCCGGGAAACTCTTCTTGTAACGCACGAAATAAATTCCTTCGCACCGCTCAGCTTTGACGACGTGAAGGGACAGCTTGTGGAAGTTTACGATGCGATAACCGGGAAGGTGGATTTGACTGCGCCCGCCAGTCCGATTCTCGATGGAGGCGGAAACGTGGCTATTTCTCCGTCAGCGCAGAGAGTAGCCATTCTTGATTCTGGCGCCATCCAAGTATATGAACTGCCCGCGCCGACGGTTGGCCTGCGTCCCGTGCAATGACCAGCACGGGTATTCAGGGCTTGCTGCCGACGTGTAAACTTGCCTGCGGAGGTTTTTCTTGGCCACGGCTGTCGTCCGGTATACGGCTGCGGCGGTCTCCGACCGCGGGCGCAAGCGCCCCTCAAACGAGGATGCCTACGGCTTCTCCGTCGAGGCAGGTGTTTACGTTGTCTGCGACGGCATGGGCGGTGCGGCTGCGGGTGAAATTGCCAGCACGATCGCAGTGGACGAGATCCTTCGACTCCTGACTCACCGCAGTCCCGAAAGTGACGCGCCGCTGCCTGATGCGGCTCAGAATGCGATCTGCGCTGCGAATGAAGCCATCTTTTCGCGCGCTCAACGTAATCACCGCCTGAATGGCATGGGCACAACCCTCGTGGCTTTGGCGACGATGGAACATCATGTATGGGTGCTGAATGTCGGGGACAGCCGCTGCTACCGCTTGCGGAATGGCGGATTGGTGCAGCTTACCCGCGATCACTCGCTGGTGGAAGAGCAAGTGCGGCTTGGCCGGATGACACCGCGTGAAGCATTGCATTCTCCGTTGAAGAACGTGATTACCCGCGCGCTTGGAACACAATCCCACGTGACGCCGGATGTCTTTGAACTCGAAGCGGAACCCGGCGATCTGTTTCTGCTTTGCTCGGATGGACTCACGCGCGAGCTGGCTGACTCCACCATTCAAACATTGCTTGTCGGCGATCTTACGCTTGAGGCGCTTTCAGCGCGGCTTGTGGAAGCGGCGAAAAAGGCTGGTGGTCACGACAACATTACGTGCCTGCTGGTGCGCGCCCAGGCATAACATCGGTTCCAGCAGCGGGAACTGCCCCACTCTGATCGGCACACAATCGCCCACCTAGTGGCATCGCTGCCGATTGTTTTGACAAAGCCGGCTTGAGATTGCGTCAAGCATCACCTTCGGATGGACCGGCTTCGCCATGATCTCAAAGCTATGACCTTCCCTTCTGGCTTTCTGCATCAGCCCTTCGGCTGAAGGCTGCCCCGAAAACAGCAAGACGTGGCATTCGGCGAATCGGCTTTTCAGGCCAACGGCAAATTCTATTCCGCTCATTTTCGGAAGCATCACATCAAGGATGGCAAGATCCGGCGTCCATTGCGAGATGGTGGTCATCGCGCTTTCTGCCGAATAGGCGACGCGAATGTCGTAGCCGTTCGAAGACAGGATTTTCCCAAGCGTATCCGCGACCACTTTTTCGTCCTCAACGATGAGAATTCTTCCTTCTCCCCCGTTTTCAGGCATAGCTGGCCTCTCTCGTGGGAGACGCTTACCCGCCCACTGCTCCTGACAAGGGATGCCGCCTTAGAGAGGCTTGGTTGGCTGTCTGAAGTTCTGCGAAATGCAAACGTACCAAACAATAGCCACAGTCCCCTTGCGCCTCAGTGGGTGTTCGACAGGTGAGGATCAGCTGAACTAGGTTGCGCGACGTGATCCGGTCCGGGCGCCAATTAACACAGGTCAACGCGAGTCGCTTCGGTACTTACTTTTTGCTTGCCGGTAATGGAAACAAATTACCGTTTCGCTGAATTGCCTATCTCAAAGGTGTGAGTATAACTTATTCATTCTGCACAATTTGCAGTATTGCTTGGCTATAGTTAAAAACATAAAGTTCATGCATGAATAGCGGTGATGCAGAGTACTAAACCCTAGCCGCTTTTGTGAGGACCTATGCAGACTCAAGAAAAACGAAACCGCATTGAAACCGGGGATACAGGTTGGATCTCAATCAAGATTCATGATTATCCAACTCCAATCAAGCGCGTGTCGAATTGCAGCGAAAGAGCTCAATTGGAGACGCCGGTGTTTGCGCCGCCGCTGACGCCTCACCTGTTCGAGTATGCGCAGAAGGCGCGCACACCTTTTCCGGAGCGCTTTCCACGGCTGACTTTTTTGGCGACTGCCATCGTTTTGCTTCTTTCCGCCCTCGCGGTAGAACTCGATTATTTGCACGGTGCCGGTTATTACTGGCCGTGAAATGAGGATTCCCTTTGGTCGCAGATAGTACAGCCAATGCGCAGTCCGATATCGGCAGCGGACGCTCTTCCTCTGCTTTGAGCTCGGTTGAAGCACACACAGGTACGGACCGGATCTCGAAAAGTAGTGAGGCGAGTTTTCTGCTGGATTGGCTAGCTGGTGGGGAGGCGTGCCGAAGGAATATCGAGGGATTCTCTTTCAAATTTGACGCCCTGAACGTTGTCACCGCACATTGAGCGAAGAACTGAGTCAGGGCGGAGAGAGAATCCGGTGGGACTTAGAAGTGAAGCCCCCTCAGTAACTTCTGGTCGGGGCGGAGGGATTCGAACCCCCGACCCTCTGCTCCCAAAGCAGATGCGCTACCAGACTGCGCTACGCCCCGACGTGATTCTTTGATTGTATCGCGGAACGGCTTGAGCTTCCCACCCCGGAGACTCTGGCATCAAGGTTGTATGGCCCGTTCGAACAACCAGATTAGAAGCACGAGGGGAATAGCGAAAACGAGTCCGATGAGGCAGGCAAGCACGAGAAGAAACATCCAATCCTTCCACGTGTGACGCCGCGGCTGGCCGAGATGGCGTTGCAGCAGGTTGTAATTGCGGGCATTCGTTTTCCACGCGATATCGAAAGCGTCTCCCACAATCGGAATTGTGCCGACGAGAACGCTGATGCAGATGTTAGCTGTCATGCGAGCGAGGGTGACATAGGGAACGCCGCGTACCCAGGCGGCGATGGGAATGATCAACGAGAGCAGGCCTGCGGCAACGTCTCCCAAGCCCGGGAAGAGTCCGACGATTCCGTCAATCCCAAACCGGATCCGCGTGAAGGGGATGCGGAACGCTTCATCAAGCAGGAATTTCAGCCTGCGCAATGTCTCATCGCTGAAGATGCCTGTGCCGCGGCCCCAGCGGCCAGATGGAACGACAACACCTCGAATCTCGGGAGAATCCGGGCGGGTGAACCGTGGCGTATTGGCTTTAGAATCGGGCATCGACAGCTTCGCGCGGCCCGCTTCGGGCCAATTGGTTCGATGCTACAATCGTATAGGTATGTGGCGGCTATAGTTCAGCGGCAGAACGCCTGACTGTGGCTCAGGATGTCGTGGGTTCGATCCCCACTAGCCGCCCCAATAGAAAATCAATAGATTACAGCTATTCCTCTCGTCGCTGGGCAATAGCGGGCAATGGTGAGAGGTGAGGCATGGGGCTGCAACTCTACCGCCGCCATACTAAAGCATGCAAAGCCAAGCGTCCGGAAGATGGCGACGATAGCTCGTCTTTTTGGTCGTTGTTTTCCCTGACTGGGATCGTTGCAAGGTCCCGCGCAAATAGCTTGTCAGAGGTTTCCTAAAATCCAGTTGGCCACCCGAGAGACTTCCCGCCTCTCTGACAACTGGAGATTCGATTCTCGACACTCTCGCTAAGGAAGAGCGCGCCCGTGCGTGCTTGAAATTGCTTCGGAGCTAGTTTAAAAATGCCCACGAAGTTCGATCAAATGCGAGTTCAGAGGCTTTTGCGCAGATGGATGGCAGTCATGGGGTCGATTAGCGCCCGCTACTGAGACTTTCGACACGGCCCTCCGATGTGACGTCTAACTTTTTGCTCTTGAGCACATTTTCTAAAGCCTGGCCGACATCGCGGTACCTGTTCAGCGGCGCCATCATTCGAGGCTCCGACCCCGCACAGCGCTGCGTTTGTTTCAGCCGTTGCGCCGTCCCGCTTACAATGTCCTCGCAGTCATAACTCAAGGAGAAACAGGTGCGGATTTTCTCGAGAAGAACATTTGTAAAACAGGCGGGCATGTGCGTAGCCCTCGGTGAACTTCTATTTTCGGGAGAGAAGATGGTTCATGCGAACCCTCTCGGGCTTCCTATCGGCTGTCAGACCTGGCCGGTGCGCAGCATGATTGCGAAGGATTTTCCGGGAACTCTCAAGCAGTTGGCGGCCGCAGGTTTCCAGAGTATCGAAATGTGCTCACCCGTGGGGTACGCCGACTCGGGTTTCGGGGGCCTGAGGAAATACAGCGGAAAGGAGCTGAGATCCATCATTCAAGACGCGGGCCTGACCTGCGTGAGCAGCCATTTCTCGTTGAATGAATTGCGCAAGGACCAGGACCTGCGCATTGCATGGGCCAAGGACGTGGGGATGACGCAGATGCTGGTCGCCAGCCTAGGCGGGCCGAAGAATCCTACGATGGATGATGTGAAGCGCGCCGCTGAAGAATACGAAAAGATCGGCGAGCGTGCTGCGGCAGCGGGCATTGTGCAGGGACTCCACAACGAGGATTTCGAATGCACGACGGTGGATGGCCAGCGAACCTACGACCTGCTGTTCAAGCTTCTCGATCCAAAAGCTGTGCAGTTCCAGTTCCAGGTATCGACGATCAGCGAGGGATTTGACGCGGTTGAATATTTCACGAAGTATCCCGGTCGATTCATATCTATGCACGTGCAGGGATGGTCGGCGAAGACGCGCTCCATTGTGCCGGTGGGTCAGGGCACGCTCGACTGGAAGAAGATTTTTGCGGCCGCTAAGACAGGAGGCGTCAGGAACTACTTCGTCGAAATGGACCTGCCCCTGATGAAAGCAAGCGTGCCGTATCTTCATCAACTTCAGGTGTGACAAAGGGCTTGGCGCCGCCGTTGCGTGAAGCCGGACACCGGCCTTGCCATTTCTAATGCGATTCGAAGCAGAAAGGGTCACAGATATGATGAATCGCCGCACGTTTCTTGAAACCGCATCCGCCTCCGCTTGTTTCACCATTCTTCCCAGGCATGTACTGGGCGGAAACGGGTTTGTCCCTCCGAGCGACAAAATCACGCTTGCTCACATCGGCACAGGCACCCAGGGCCTTCGCGAGATGCCGAGATTGATGTCGATTCCGGAGATCCAGATTGTCGCCGTCTGCGACCCGTCAAAGCATGCGATCGGATACCGGGATTGGGGCAAGGATGACCTTCTCAATGAACTGCGGACGGTCCTCGATAAGCCCGAATGGATGGCAGGAACTGAAGGAACTGTCCCCGGAGGCCGCGATGTCGCCAAAAACTTTGTCGAGACCTACTACGCGAACGAACAGCCAAGCGGCGCGTTCAAGGGCTGCTCTTCTTATGCCGATTTTCGCGAGCTGCTGGACAAAGAAAAAGATGTGGACGCAGTCAAGATCATGACACCGGATCATCTTCACGGCATCATCAGCATCGCCTCCATGAAGAGGGGCAAGCACGTCATCATGCACAAGCCCATCGCCAATCGATTGCACGAAGCAAGAATGGTGATAGACACTGCGCGAGAAACCCGGGTTGCCACGCACTTCATGCCCTGGGAAGCGAATGGATCGATGGATCAGGTTATGGCTTGGATCAACGGTGGGGCAATCGGCGATCTGCGTGAAATCCATAATTGGACGAACCGTCCTGTGTGGCCGCAGTACACCAGCGTGCCCACTGCTTCCACGCCTGTTCCGGAAGGCTTTGACTGGGATTTGTGGCTTGGTCCTGAGGCAGACCGTCCCTATTCGCCCGACTATACGAACATGGTATTCCGTGGGTGGTATGACTTCGGAGGCGGTTGCATGGCGGATATGGGGCATTACAGCCTGTGGACGGTCTTCAATGCCTTGGAGTTAGGATCACCGATCAGCGTCGAACCCACGGTAACTCACACATGTGGGTTGAAAGACGGAATCGCGTTCACAGTGAATAACGACTTTTCCTTTCCCACGGCCAGTACCGTCCGCTTCAAATACCCAGCAAGCGGGAAAAGACCCGCTGTGGACCTGGTGTGGTACGACGGCGGGATGCGTCCCCCGACGCCGGAGGAGCTTGAGATCGATAACGAAGAGCTTCCGATAGAGGGCATGATGTTCGTCGGCAGCAAAGGAAAGATCCTGGCTGGCTTTCAGCTTGAAGATCCACATCTGATACCGCAAGGAAGGACTCCTAAGGATCTGGTTGCGCCAGATCGTGTCCGAGGCCAACGCGGCGCGGTTCCGTCGGGGATGCGTCAGTGGATTGCTGCTGTGCGCGGCGGACCCCAATCGCCCTCAAGTTTCTTGAACGCGGGTCCAATTTCAGAGGCCGTTAACTTGTATGCGGTCGCACTGCGGACAGGCAAGAAACTGCTTTACGACGGGCAATCTCAAAAGGTAACCAATGTGGCAGAGGCTGATAAATATCTGAGCCGTGAATACCGGAAGGGTTGGGATCCGCGAGCACAATGAGAATCGTTGCCCGACCCTGTCGTTCAAGCTCAAAGAGCGGTTACAGGCACTCTAGATTTGTCAGAGACGGGGGCTGCCGGGCAATCTGCTTGCCGACGGCAACCCCGAAATTCGTTCTCCAATGTTCTCGCTAAATGCGAATCGCTGGCGAAGACTTGCAGCCTAGAGATCGCCTCCGAAGATATTTTCAATCGCCGCGATCGAGCCGACGAGACCATCCTTCTCATCATTCAAACCAGCTGCAAAATAGAGGGTTGTTGCTGAACCAGAAGTTCCACCGCTGCCGAACGAGATTCCCCATAGGCCATTGATCGTGATCGGCGCATTATTTGCGTCGAGCAGATTTCCCTTGAAATCTCCGGTCACGGGATCGAAAACCAGAATCTGGCCGCTACCGAACTGCCCTACAAGAATGTCATGGCTGTAGACACCAAAATCACTGGGCGCCTGGGCCATACCCCAGGGAGCGTTAAACCATTTGCCCCAGTCAAGCCGGTGCAGCAGACGGCCAGTCGGCGAGAAAACGGAAACCCAGCCGAGACCCGCTCCAGCTACCTCATCATGCTTGGCGCTGTCCTGCTTAGCGAAGGCGACGTATAAGTTGCCGCCGATGTTCTGGATATTGAATGGTGCGAATCCCTTTGGAACGCGCTCATCCCGGAAGGCATCTCCACCCATGGAGATGGGCGAAAAGTTCGTGTCGTAGACCCTGATCCGCCCTTTTCGAAAATCCGCCACGTAGAGATAATTCGCTGAACCCGCATGTCGATCATCGACGGTTGCCACAGCCATACCTTTAAAGACCGATGCGCTGTGGGTATTGACCTTTATGACAGCCGAAGTGGCCTGAACCCCAGGGTTCCAGCCAGAGAGGGTACCGTCTTCAGTGACAAAAAGAAACAGGGCCGGTTTGCCGGGTGCAAGTTGAAAATCCTGGCTTCCGTTAAAAATTGTTCCTGTTGGTGTGCCTTGGCCGCTGTCGGCGGCGGGAATCGTGACCACCAGCGGATTGATGACGCCAGCTCCCGTGTAGAGGGTAGCGACGCCGGCTCCATTGTCAGAAACCCACCACGGTGAGCCGGAACTGCGTGAGATACCCCAGCCATTCACCAGGTTCGGGTCTGTTGCCACTGCCATCCCTGGGATGTTGGAGATGAGGTTTGTCTGCTTGTAGTGTTGAGCCTGTTGCGCCGGCAGCATGGAGCAAATTGCGAGAAGACCGACGGATGCAAAGCGCGAGAGCTGAGGGAAGGATTGAACTCGAATTGTGTTCATGGGGACTCCTTTAGATGCGGACCGATGTGACACTCGAATGGGCTGGGGGAGGGATCGAGCGCTTCATCACCTTAGAGCGTGCGCTTAAGAAAACTTGTCACTCAATTGTCACCGGGTAGTCATTGCATTGCTGGCGGAGAAACTGCTGTTGGCACGCATTTGACGCGCAATTCGCCAATCGCGTCCTCCTCCATCCGTCGGATGTTGTCTTTCATGCACGGAGTTGATCTAGCGAAGAGCAAACGTCGTGCACCAACTCATATTTATGCTCCAAAGCAAGCCTCAGGGAGGCTGACAATCAAATGACAATCGCCTGACCGAGGTCTGACACTTGTCATTGCCCGCCCGCTTAGCGTCGAAGCATGTCGGATGACGCAGGAGCCAGATGAGGCGGCAGATCTCCAACTTCGTTTACGGTCTGCTGGATTATGCGGCTTACCCGTTCGGGATGCTCGCTCTGGCGCCGATCGTATTGCGCGATCTGGGCGCTGCGCAATATGGCGTCTGGGCGGTTGCAACCGCGACTGTGAGTTTTGGCTCCATCGTGGCTTCGGGATTCGGAGATGCCAACATCCAGCAGGTTGCAACTCGACGAGGTCTTGGTGGTGGAGATTCCTTACTCCGGGCGGTACGGGCCTCGTTTGGAATCCATCTCATTCTCGGGACTGCGATGGCTCTCCTGCTATTGGTATTCGCGCCGATTCTGGCGGATCGGCTCTCAATCTCCGATGCTGCGCTGAATCAGGCGTGTCTGTCCTGCATTCGCATCGCGGCGCTCCTTACCCTAATTCGCGCTGTTGAAACCGTATGCATCAGCACTCAAAGGGCCTTTGAGCGATATGGCGCCGCGGTAAGAGTCAGCATCGCAGCGCGTCTGCTGAGTCTCGCGGCTGCGGCTGTGCTTGCCGCGTTCACGCGCGACGTCGTCTACATCATGCTGGCAACGGCAGCCTTTGCCGCTATGGCCTTGCTCGCGCAGTTAATCAGGCTGCGACAACTGCTTGATTATCAGAGTCTGACACCATCGTTTGACCCGGCAACCACCAGGGAACTGATTCGATTCGGCATTTT
The DNA here is from genome assembly GCA_963738035.1 of uncultured Acidobacteriaceae bacterium. Lineage (GTDB taxonomy): Bacteria > Acidobacteriota > Terriglobia > Terriglobales > Acidobacteriaceae > Telmatobacter. The sequence continues at coordinate 126,092 of CAVTVB010000008.1, read as the reverse complement.
CACTTGGTTGCTTTCGGCTACGGGAGTGATGTTCAGCCAGGCCGACAGACTGATTGCTGGAGCCTCGATGGGCGCGACTGCCGTTGTCTCCTATGCACTTTGCGCGCAAATGTCGCAGCCGGTCTACGGCGTAACCGCTGCGGGGTTGCATTTTCTGTTTCCGCATCTTGCCAGCCAGCGAGCCAAGGCCACTCCCGCCGCACTGCGGAAGACTCTATTGGTTGCCTTCCTCATAAACGCTCTCATCGTGTTTGCCGGGGCAGGACTTCTGTTTGTCTTCTCGGATAGGCTGCTGCGCCTTCTGGCTACCGAGGCCATTGCTCGTACTTGTGCTCCTCTTTTGCCTTCTGTGCTTCTCGCCTCCGCGCTTCTGGCACTCAGTGTTTCCGGATCCTATGCCATGCTTGCGCTCGGCCGCGTGCGCCCAGTGACCTTGATCAATCTGGCCGGGACACTTGCCTTGATCTTCGTTCTTGCCCTCTTTCTGCGCAGCTTCGGCGTGACGGCAATTGTCTGGGCTCGCATCTCCTTTGCACTTATTTCCTTGCTTGTCTATGTTCCTCTGCTTCGCGAATTGCGCACAGGCGCATTCAGGCCTGAAGGTTTGGCACACCAAGAACCAGCCGTGGAGGAAGCATGACCGCACGAACCAAATACCTGGAGCCAATTGCTTCGGAGGAGGTACTCGATCTGATTCAAACCGCCGATTCGATTCCAACAAGAAACCTTGCAATCGCAAATGTTGCGCCGGAGCAGAGATTGCACGCCAATGTGCTCGGGGTGCAGGTTGAAGCACTCAATATGGCAGCGGCGCTCACCCGAATTGAAACCGCGTTGATCACTCGCCAGAAGGGCTACGTCTGCATGGCTGGGGTGCACGGCATCATGGAGGCTCAGCGCAATCCGGCGGTTAAAGATGCATTCGCAGACGCCTATTTGACACTTCCCGACGGAACTCCGACGGCATGGGTTGGGCGAATGCAGGGTTTGCGATGGATGAACCGATTGACGGGGCCTGACCTGATGCTCGAAGTGTTCAGCCGGAAGCAATTTGCGCAGTACAGTCATTTTCTGTATGGCGGCAAGCCCGGCGTGGCACAGGAACTTTCAGCCAACCTTTCGCGGCGGTTCCCCGGGGTTCAGATTGCGGGCACGTACACCCCGCCGTTTCACGACCTGACCGCTGCGCAGGAGAGAGAACTGATGCTGACGATCAGTAGAGCGAAGCCGGATATCGTCTGGGTCGGTATCAGTACTCCTCGTCAAGAGATGTTTATGCGGCGATATCTTCCATATCTGGATACGTCCCTGATGTTTGGCGTCGGTGCAGCATTCGATTTTCATACAGGACGCATCAGGGATTGTGCCGAGTGGGTTAAGCGAGCCGGCCTCCAGTGGCTTCATCGCCTGGTACAGGATCCGCGTCACCTTTTATGGCGCTATGCACGCAATAACCCGGCATTCATCTGGCACATTGCTTTGCAACTGGCGGGCCTGAGAACCTATGAGCCTTCTGGCCATTCGGATTCCTTCCGCAGAGATTTCCAAAGCCTCAGAGAGCCGAGCGCCGATTTCTGTACGGGAGATTATGACGGGTAGGGAACGCCTCGCCTAGTAGGTGGGTTTGACATCTCTATCGTAGGGCTGTCCGTACATGTTGCTGTGAGTCCTCGAATTCAAAAGGTCAGCAGGAACCTGAATCGCACCCAGGTCGCCGGAACCCGATGTGAGATGGACACGGCGAACCATACGATTCAAATCGGGCTGCGTCACTCCCTCAATCCAAACATGCATCTCGTAATCGCCTGCGGGGACATTCGCGAGATGAAACGCCCCGCTCGCATCGGCCTTGGAATAAAGAGCGGTCGAAAGCGTCAGGATCACTCCGCTCATTTCCGGATGGATGTTGCAAAAGATGTAAGAGACGCCCTCGCGAGAGAACGTGACCGACTTTGTCGAACCCGCTTCGTAGAGGCCCAGGTCAAATCGCTTTCCATCGAACAGCGAAAATACGTTATGAAAAAAAGGATCGGCATTGGGAAACTGAACGACACTGCCAACCGGAATAATCAGCACATGCGGTTTGAACATGCGGTTCTTCTGCAGGAGCGTGTAGTGCTGTTCGGGCAGAAATGGGGCTGGCGGTGTGTCCTGCAATGGCTTCAACCAGACGACAGCAGATGGCGAGGCGTGCCTTGCGTTGGATTTGGGAAACGCAAGGCGCGTGCTCACGTCGACCGTGGACGGGGTTTGTGCCCGAGTTAAGGTCGCGGCCAGCAAGAACAACAAGGCTAACCGCGGCATGTGCCGTGCTTTTTCCATCAGAACCGGTACCCCGTCGCGATTCCAATGATGTCACCTGTCGCGGTGTAGTCGTTCACGGGAGAACTTTGAAGATGCCGGTATTCGAGCGAGAACATCAGGTAGGCACTAGGGCGATAGATCACGTTGCCAGTGTAGGTGCGATTGCGCGCGAGGTTCAGGTAGTACGCGGCCGGAGGGCCGGCGTACGGTCTTAGCTGGGCGGCGGGAACCTGGTCAGTTCCGAAGGCAACATTGAATTCAAGATGTTCACTTGCTCGCTCCTTCCACTGAATCCATCCGCCAAGATCATCGAGCGTGCGGAAGGAATAGCTGGGATCCAGACGAAATACATAGTCCTTGTAACCACCTCCACCAAGTCCACCCAAAGCCTGTCCCCAGTAGCCGCCTCCGCTGAGTTCAGCGCGCGCAGGAAGCGGAATGAGGAAGTCGTAGGTGGCAGCCCAAGAATTAAAGCGTGTCCCTCCCGATGTGCGATGAGGAGCATACAGGCCGCCAAAGCCGATTTGTAAGCTGGATTCGTCTTTACCCCCAAGAAATGCGATTCTGCCTTCCGCCCCGGGCCAGCGACTCATTTCGGCTGTCGTGGGGGCCGCGATCGTCGGAGGAGTCGCGGTCGCGCCATTGTAAATCTGCGGCGGGTTCATAACGTCGATGAGTGCACCCTGAATCCTGAAGCGTTGAGAAGATGCGAAGGGAATATCCTGCGTCAGCCCGACCTGGGGATTCCATGTCCACAAATTGCCCGACCATGCCAGCGCGGACACCGCAACCGCGGTAAGCGAGCTGGGAGAATTGGGTGCAACGATGGCCTGGTCGAGGGAAAAGAATGCCTCAGTGTGCTCCCAGATTAGGGAGGCATGGGCCGTTCGCAGCCGAAGTAGTCCTCCCGCGTAGGAAGAGGATGTGCTGTTGGAGAGGGATGCACCATCAAAGTCGATCCGGAGGTCGGCATGTGATCGGGCGTTAAATACATGCGGTCCTCGAGCATCGATACCCAGCACTGTCTGCTGCAGCGATGCGCCTGTGGAGCCCGGTCCTTCGAGGACAAGTGTTGGTGTAACCGGATCGTCTACCTGAGCTGTGTTGACGAATCCCGTCAACAATATGAGGCCGCTCAGCTTCACAGGATATTTCGACTCGCTCTCAACCTTGGCCTGCTCGTGCGTTGCAATCTGGGCTTCTTCAAGAGCCTGCTGCTCGCGAATCTGCTCGACCGCGGCGGAAAGCTTAGCCGCTGAGGTTGCTTCTGTCTCTGGAGTGTGGGCCTCCGCCATCTGCTGTTGCAGAGCCGCTAATTGTGCCCGCATCTGCTCCATTTCGTGTTGCGACTCATCGAGCCGTTTTTGTGTTTGGCTCATTGCATCAGTCAGTTGCTGCACTTTCAACGCGAGCGATGTATCCGGATTCTGCTGGCCTATTGCCGCTGAGCTTGTCACGCAAACCACGCCGAGCAAGCCGATGAATACATGCGGCCGTAATGCGAAATTCTCTTGATTTGCCGATGCGCGCTGTTGGATCATCCCGCTGCCCACCTTTTCTGATTGGCGCTCTCGGGCGCTGCATGCTGTACGATTCCCCTGGAGATGGTCATGCGAAAGATCGTCTTGCCGGGACTGGTAGCTACCAGGATGACCTCGCCCCCGTGTTCAGCAGCGATGCAATTCGCAAGCGTAAGACCGAGCCCCGAGCCCTTCTGTTTTCCTTCGCTGACGAATGGCTGAAACATGCTGCTCCGTACGCTTTCAGCGACACCGGGCCCGTTGTCTTCCACTTCGATGGAAATCACGCTGTCTCGAATACTCAGTCGCGCCTCCACTCGCGCTTCGTCTGTGCCGGTTCGCGCAGATTGGCACGCATTTAGCAGGAGATTATAGATTGCCCTCTCGACTTGCTTGCCATCGACCAATGCTGCTGAGTCTGCGGGATCGCCGGATTGAGCCGTCAGGACCACTCCCGCTGCGTCTGGGTGTGCGTGAAGCAAGGCCATGGCACGTTCCAGCAAGGTCGCGACCAACTCATGAGATCGGCGTATCGCCGCGCCTGTGCGGCTGAAGATCAGCATCGATTCGATCAATTCTGTAGTGCCGTGGACTGCCATCCGAATATCGCACAGAATCTCGTTTCGCTCGTGCTCTGAAAGAGGAGATGAGGCCAGGAACTCCGAATTCGCATAGACGCTGGCAAGATAATGCCGCAGGTCATGCGAGACCGAGCTTGCCATTCGGCCGATGGTGGCAAGGCGCTCAGACTCGAGCAACGCCTGATTTGTGCGCATGATCTCATCGCGCATCCGGGCAAATGCAAGGCTCAATTCCTGAACCTCGCGCGTGCCGTCGCTGGGTAGCAGGTGCGAACTGTCTCCCTCTCCAAAGGCGCGCACACCAGTCGCCAGGTCTTCAAGCGGTCGAGTCACGATCCTGGAAAGCCAGATCATCGACACAGTGCCGATGATCAAAGCGATGAAACCAGCGAAGAGAACGAGGTGGTCGATCTGCCGAATGGACTGCTCCGCCTGATCGAAAGACTTCAATACAACAAGCTGAAGTGGAATCGGGGCGCTCGTCGTGAGATCGCGCGTGGCAGCAATATAGCGCTCGTTTCCAAGTTTCAACGTGATCGGTGTATTGAGATCGTGTCCATCCACGATCGAGGTACTTGCCATTTGTCGGACGGTCGATTCGTCAAGAGTACTGGCAAGAGAGCGACCCTGACTCAGGAACACTGCATCAACTGCAGTCACCTGGCTGATCTGCTTCAGAAGATCCGGGCCAATCACAAATCCACTGATCACGTAGCCGAGCAGTATGCTGTCTTTTTCTCTGCCAAAATAGAGCGGATGCACGGAACAGGCATAGAGACGATTGGAACTGACCAGGTAACGCGGCGTCGGCGTTTTGAAAAGCTGTGTAAAGTCCGCAGCTAACTGCTCGGTTTCGCGCATGTCCTTTGCATAGGCTGCAACCACGCGTCCCCGGTTATCTGCCAAGCCAAAAAGATCGCTTTCGCTCACTTGCCAAAAGTGAACTCCAGCATCTTGGATGGTGGCCTTATCGCTGGTGGTCATCAGCGCTTTCAGGGTGGGCAAATCGGCGAGCAGAGCATTCTCGCGCTCCAACGCATTAAGGCGCTGGGTCTCCAGAGTCTGAAACGTCGTAACTGAATGGGATAGATCGCGGGTAAAGTCGTTGGTGACCTGGCTCTGAAGCTGATGACGAACGATAAGCAGGCTGCCAAATGTGGCTCCGGCGATAATCAGAGCCATAGCGGCGACAAGCAGCACGCGAGTCCGAATCCCTCTGTTCTCGCCCATGCACGCTACTCCCGCCTCGTTCGGAGTTCCATTCGATGCAGCTTAAGGGACAAACTTGTATCCAGCTCCATATATGGTGAGCAGGTGCGTTGGGTTCGCCGGATCAGGCTCCAGTTTTTGCCTCAGCTTCAGTATCTGATTATCCACTGTGCGCGTGGTCGGATAGGAATTGTAACCCCACACCTCATTCAGCAATAGTTCGCGGCTCAGCACACGCTCTGGATTCTCGGTAAAGAATCGCAACAACTTGAATTCGTGTGAAGTCAGTGCGACCACGACCGCAGCCCTCTTCGCTGTCATCTTCTCAAAATCGATCTCGCATTCACCGAATCGGTACACCGCTGATTGTGTCGGGCGCTTCCGTCGCCGAATGGCAGCCTGGACACGGGCCATGAGTTCACGAGGGCTGAAGGGCTTGGTGACGTAGTCGTCAGCGCCGAGTTCCAGAAGCAGCACCTTGTCCACAACTTCAGTGATCGCGCTCAACACAATCACCGGGGTATCCGGAGCGAGCGACTTCATCGTCTGGCACAGCTCTCGTCCGGAGATCTGAGGCAGAATCAGGTCGAGCACGACTGCGACCGGCCGGCGAGAGCGGAAAAGCTCCAGCCCGGTCTTGCCATCTCCCGCGACGTCAATTGAGTAGCTCTCTTCCGTGAAGATTCGCTTCAAGACTTTTTGCATGCGCGGGTCGTCCTCGACCACGAGGATCGTTCCCAATTCAGGCTTCGTTGCCTGTATCTCTCCAACCTCGTCCAGAAGTAGCTCCTGACTGTTAACCATACGGTTCATTTTGCACTCCGATTTGAACGTAAACAAGTCCGAACGGAGAAATGACAATTGTTTGACATTTCCTGTTAAGAACGCAAGGGTGCTGGCACCTCATCTGCAAGGGAAGACTTGGCTCCCACTGTCAATTGTTTGTCTTTCAGTCCCGATGCGGCAAGCAGCAACTGATACAACTGCACGTATTGTTGCGAAACATGGCCCGGAGCGAGATGCGGCAAATGGGCCGGCGCCGGTCTGGGTTGACGAAGACTCAAAACTACGGCTTGTGCAAACCGCGCTTCCGCGTCATCACCAAGCTCCACGAAGCTGCAGCCGCTTCCGCCCGCTTCACGGAAAGCAGGAATGTCGGAGCAGACGATACGGCAACCGGCGAACTGCGCCTCGAGCACGGGCAAGCCAAACCCCTCCAAAGTCGAGGGAGCCAGCAGTAGTTCGCAGGTCCGATAGCACCACTGCAACTCTGCATCCGAGATGCCGCTCACAAATACCACGTGCTCATTGAGATGAGCGTCACGAACAAATCTGTATAGATGTGCAGACTCCGGACCCGGCATTCCCACAACCACCAGCCTCGTATTTTGCGAAATCTCGTTGCGGGTGATCAGGTGCCTGAAGGCGCGCAATGCAACCATCACATTCTTGTTCCGCCGGTGTTGCGCCACGCAAAGCAGAAATGGGGCGTCGTGCCAGGTTGAGACGAATGAAGGTTTCACCGGTTTCGGACCGCTCTCGACACAGTTGTTGATCGTAACCGCCTTGAGCATGGCCTCAGGCATCTGGACCCCAAGCCGGAGCCGGGTACTGTCTGAAACGCAGGCAATTGCATTCGCTCCTTGCAGGCACTGCCGCAAAATCATTCGGTTGACGAGCACCTTCGGAAATCCGAAATTCGATGGAATGTCGTAGGGGTAAAGATCGTGGAGCGACACAACCGTGGGACACGGAAATGCAGACGCATGAATCGGCGATGGATAAGCAAAATGTACGAGGTCGGCCCGTAGTTGTTCGGCGATCCCAGGAAGAGCGCGGTAGTACCAGAGGTTTCTATGCAGTGTCCCCGCGCCCAGCGGAACAGCATGGACGTGAAGCCTTGAGTCCGCGCGAGCAATAGAATCGGACACGTACTTATGTTCCCAGGGAGCGACCAGGAGATGGAGCGCAGAAACCTCTCCGCGTGTGAGAAGGCCGTTTACCAGGTTGGCCGCATGGCGAGACACTCCCGACATACTGTGATTCGAAGAGACTGCGGCAACGACGATTCTCATTTTGTTGATACCTCCGATTGCGAGAATCCCGCGAGAAGATTCCGATTCATACATGGACCCCAGTTCCGGCGTTCTGGTTGATCACCGTTGAACCGATGAGCGCGATGGTCCACAGAGGCAGCGACAGGTCAAACACCTCTGTATCCGCGAGCCCGCGAACCAGAACAAATAAAAGCATGGCGAGAAAGAGCGTCTTCAAGGAGCCTTCAGAGATCTTGCGTATCTCGCGGTAGACGTTCCAATACAGCGCAAAGAGGATCGCCACGCCCACAACTCCGTAGGCATAAAACTGCTGCAGGAGCTCGTTGTGTGCGTGCCTCGCTTCGAATGGGCCAAACGGCGGAATGACTTTCCAAACGGAATGAAAGCCATGACCAATCCACGGCTGCTGTAGAGCCTCGTTAAGGATGTAGGCCCATATTCCAATTCGGCCAGTTAAAGTCTCAGATTGATTTCCGGCGTGGGTGTAGACGTCGTAGTACGCAGTCAGAAGTCCCCAGAAGACAGTTACGATAAGAATTCCGGAAGCACTGATGTACAACTTCGCCTTTCTGCTCAGTGAGCGATCGCGAAACAGAAGTAAAGCTTGCCCGGCAACAAAAGCAATGAGGGTGGTCTTGCTGAGGCTGCGTAAAAGAGTGACCGCCAGGAGCAAAGCTGGAATCAGGAATCTCTTATCGCCTCGCCGCATGAGATATTGCGCAAAGAAAACGGCGAACGCGCAGGCATATCCGATCTGGTTTGGGCCAAGATAGTCTTCATCGCCAAGACGGAGGTCTGATTGAGAGGGCAGGATCCACGCGATGAAGGCAATCGTGCAGGCGCCCCAAACATATCCGCTCATCACGCTGGTAACTGTTTCGTCAACGGAGCCAATGCGCAACAGCATGATTACAGTAATAAAGTCGCATGCCATGGCACACCAGAACGCGATTGCCGCAGATAACGACGCACTGCTCGTCCATAAAAGACTGCAACCAGAAAAAAGCAGGAATGCCAGGGACCAACGGAAACTCGCAAGGGGAAAGAACCACGAATACCTGCGCAAACCTGGACCAAACGAGAGAAAGGCCGCTGATACCAACATCACGTAATTCATCGCCAGACTTGCAACCACTCCGATCTGAGGATCAACGTCGAGCAGTCTGACCGAGATGACAACTGCAACCAGACGAAATGCCAGATAGAAGCCGACGATCGAAGAGAATGTCGTCAGCGTCTGGGACTTGGATGCTCTCTGATCCAATGCCAAAGTCGTCATGGCCTGTACCCCGGCGCCTGTCTGAATCGTTTGACTTGACGATTTACATCCGCTGCTATTCGACCAAACAGCTCTTTTCTGGGATCGTGTACGCTCAGTTGATTCCAGCGATCGAGAACGAGAAGTCGAGCGGACGCGGCAATCACGATAAGTGCGGTGATGATTACCATGAACATGGCGCGTGGCGGGAATGACTTCTTCTCGGGAATTCCGGGCAAATCAATCACTCGAACGACCGGAACGTCCTTGGCCTCCTGGATGCGCGCCAGTTCGTATTGCTGCGTAAGCATTTCATACAGAGTCTCCTGGATGCGAACGCGGCGATAAATGTCCGCATAGGGAACCGCAAGCCTTGGAAGTTGTCGAAGTGAGGGGTAATCCGCGACCGTGTGATCAAGTGTTGCCGCTGAATTCGGGTTTCCAGACTTATCCTTTGCCAGCGGCGTCGATGTACCGCTTATCATCTCCAGTTGATGTTGAAGTTCACCCACGCGTGCACGTGCAGAACGTACACGCACGTTTTCGTCGCCATAGATCTGCTTTACCGAATCCAGTTCAGACTGTTCGAAGATCAGCTGTCCTTCCAGCTTGGCCGCGGCTTCTACTGTCGCGCGAGTTTGTTCCTTCATGTCGATTGCAGTGTGCGTGCTTGCAAATTCGCTCATGTCCAGCTGAGCTCTTTCGAGATCTGAATGCGCCCCCTCCAGCCGGTGCTCGATAAACGTGCGCTCCTGGCGAGCGGAGGATGTGTTTGTGCGATTGACTAGGAGATTCAGTTCGTCCAGATACGCTTGTGCCAAGTCGCGCGCGCGGCGCGGATCGGAATCCTCTACCGTTATGGCGATGACCCCGCTTTTCTTGTCCTCGACAACGGCCGTGCTGCGCGCCAGCCGTTTCGCGGCGTCGACCCGGTAGCGTTTCTTGTAAATCTTCTGCAGTTGAAATCGATCGATAAGATCGCTGCTTACCGTCCCGCTCCGCAACAGGTCCACGAAGAGCGGGCCACTGGTCCGAGCGCCCAAGAGGCTGCTGGCCAGCCCACCCAACCCACCAAACTCACTTCGGCCGGTGATCGCCGCCAACAGGGCAGTAGTGCCCCCGGCAGTTTCGGGCGGCATGATGCGAGCTGTCGACTCATATTTGTTGGGAATGACGAGCGCGATCACAAGAGCTAACAGCAACGCCACAGCAGCAGTACGGCCGAGAGCGCCGCGATGCGCCCACAGCACAGAGCCGTTCGTCACCCAATTGGGGGTGACTTCTCTGTCTTCGTATTCTGCCGCTATGAGCTGTTCCGTTTGCATCCGAATCCTCAACGATCTGTCGAACTATGACCTAAAGACCTGCTACTGCCGCGGTGATTGCGATGGATGAGGCGATCTGTGCGGTGCTCAACAGATTTCTCCAGAACAGCGATGCACCGATGATCTTTTGCGGCACAACCACAACATCTCCTGGTTCGAGGCGAGTTGAGAGCACGTCGGGCTCATACCATCCTCCCGAACGCCTGCCGACGACTGAGCCATTCGCACGAATCACGAAGATCTCCTTTCGATTCGCCGCGCTTGTAGATCCACCCGCATGCTGCAGATACCAACCGGCTGATTTCCCGGGAGTGAAAGTGATGGCTGAAGCGTTGTAAACCTGCCCGCTCACCAGCACGAATCCTGGTCTCTTGGGAATGCGGAGCACATCGCCTCTACGCACTTCGACGTCCGCAGATGTTCCGGCCCATGAGTCGATGTCTGACGAGATGTGAATGACAAGCCGCCCCGTCGCCGGCTGGCTCTTGAGTCGCGAAAGAATCTGTTCCTGCTGCTGTTGGACCAGCTGCGCCTGTCCCTGTCCGGATTGGTCTGTGGTGGAAATGTTCGCGGACAGGCGAGCTGCAGCAGCGCTGGATTCGATTTGTCGGACCAACTCCACACGGCTCTTCTCTTCGAGTTCACGAACCTGTTCGCGGATCAGGACCGCGCCAGCCGGGTAAGCCGTCTCGCGAAAGCCTCCTGTCCTTCTCAATACATCGCTGAGGCGTTCGCCTTCCAGAAAGCCGTAGCTCCCTGGGTGCGCCACCTCGCCGTCAATCGTGATCGAGGCGCCGATGTCATTCCATCCCGTGATCTGATGAATGGTGAGCACATCGCCCGCCTTCAGTTCTCGATCTGCTGTGCTGTCGCTGCGATCAACGGCGTCTCCAATTCGTACGTCCGAACGCTGGCTCTCTACCTTTGTGCCGTTCACAACCTGGTAGCTGATCAGGTCTGCCGTTTCAACCAGGGCATCCCGTTTGAATCCGCCGGCCATTCGCACAAGTTGAGCTGCGGTCATGCCTACTGAAAGCGGATAGGAACCCGGACGCAGCACCTCTCCCTGGATGTCGACTTTGGGCGCGTCCACGTCATACCGGCCAAGCACGCGGATCGTATCAAAAGGACGCAAGGGAAGATTGCCGTTCCCAATCAGTACGTCGGGAACATTGAAATCGATGGTTTCCACGTGCAGATCAGGTGGAACAAGCCGAACAATCTCGCCCTGCGTGGCCGGCTCGGGTAGCAGGTCCTGGTAGCTCTGCAGGAGTTCACTGAGGCGCATGCCGTCACGATATGGATGCCGGCCGGGCCGCACTACGTGACCCTCAAGGTAAACGACGCGTTCACTATTCGGAGCGATTGGAGCAATCCGTATGCGATCGCCGTCCTTCACTACAAAGTCAGAGAGAGCCTTTTGGTCCTTCGCGGCCGAACCGATGCTGATTGTTTCGCGAAGCTGGTTCGCATCAATTCGCTCAACGGAAATGTGCTCGAGCGAAGCGGCAACCGTCAGTCCGCCGGCGTCTTCAAGCAAGGCGGCGAGACTGGTTTCATCTTTCAGTTCGTATATGGCCGGCCGCTTGACCGCACCCCAGATCGCGACCTGCGGACCTGCGGAAGGCACCACGAGCGTGTCGCCGGCTTGCAGACGGTCCTCGGTCTCCCGCACTCCGCGTAGAAGAAAGTCATAAAGGTCGACTGTGCCGATGAGCTGCTTTCCGCGATAGTGTTTGACGATGCGCAATGAGCCAATTGCCGTTGGCCCGCCCGCGGCGTACAGGGCACTCAGCGACGATCCAAGTGAACTGATCTCGTATGCGCCGGGCCTTTGCACATCGCCAACAACGTAAACGCGAATGGTTCGCAGCCTGCTTAGCATCACAGAGACCTGGACATTTCTGTACTGTTTTTTCAAGTTCTCCTGAATCAGTGCCTGCGCCTTTTCGAGTGTGAGGCCCGCGATCTGAATGTCGCCTGCTTCCGGCAGACTGAGGTGTCCATCAGGCGACACTACGCGTGAGAGGGTCTGCGATACTCCACCCCAGAGGCTAATCGTTAGACTGTCGCCCGGACCCAGAACATAATCGGGTCCAATGGGCACATCAAGAGGAACGGACCCGGCAACCGCCCGATCGCGTCGGAGGAATGCTTCCGATCCAAAACGTTTTAGTTTGTCTGAGGAGTCCGGAATCTGGGTGTAGAGATCGCGAAGCGACGCAAGGTTATAAGGGGCTGGACGGCGAAGAACCGGCGGTTCGTTCGTAATGGAGTTGGCTTCACGATTGACGCCGGTTTCGCGATCAGGTTGGCTTGGGCTGCTTTCAATCCGCGTCGAAGCTGAGGCTGACTGACTCCGTGGCACGGAATTGGAATATCTGTCCAACTGCGAATCGGGAAGTTGCCCTCCTCCAAGTTGCGAATTTGCAATTTGTCCCGCATCGATCCTTTCGCTCGTAGGCCCCAGCTGGCTCGCAACGGCTTGGCTATCCATGAGGCTCCGGCTGCGCGTCATTCCCCGTTGCAGATCCTCGTCGTTTACGTACCCTCGGGCTCTTAGAAAAATCGTGATGCTCTGACGCAGATCCTTGTCGGAGATGATCTGTGCGTACACCATCTGATCCGTTAGGGAATCTGCCTGGACGGGGTTGTCCGCATGCTGCGTCTGCGCAATCAGGTCTTTTATCTCCACCATCAATTCGGGCCTGCTCTGGAGAATCGAAATGATCTGAGAGGCTGACAACGAAACCTGCAGTGGAGCGCCGCCAAAATCAGATGCCTCGGCATTGGCGCTCCGATCAACGGTGCTCGTATCAGGTGCGGTAGTCGTTGATGGGTTGGGAAACGTTTGCGCGACGCTCGCACTTGAAACGAGGAATACGCATGCGGCAGTCGCCGAGAAAAGAGCTCGAAGACAGACATTGCTTCGCCTTTCGTTCATTGCGAAACACCTCCAAGCCGGCGCTGCCACCGCAACGATTCGATAGCTAACCCAACCCCCTCTGCGACGTGAAAACGGAGCCGTTGAATCACAAATTGTGCCTCGCGCCTGTAGCGACGGAGTCGTGTGTAAACCCCTTCTTCGCCGACTGCCCGAGTAATCCGCGGTGGCCGGTGAAGGGGGAAGATAAGTCGTCTGCGTGCGACGTACTCCTCCGGCGAATTTCCATTCAGTTCCTTACGCAACAAAAGATAGAGCTTGCTGAACGGTGTGTCCGACATGAGAACGCGTCGCCCATAGAGCTGGATCCAAAGGCAGACCGCAGGAGATAGCCGGTCCATCGACCACGGCGATAGCTCTTGCGGCGCAAACGGCCCAAAGAACAGCGAGGCCAGTAGAGTTGTGGCGCCGATCGCAATGTCAGACCCGGGCTCTTGTTCTGCGATCAACTGCACTTCGTCCCAGAAGGCTGAGTCATCCCGCCGCGCGCAAACATGCCTCCAATACTCCAAAAGCCAGGAGCCTCGGGTGTGTTCGCTGCAGATGTGCTTGAACAGATGTTGGCCCTGCAAAACGAAGATGTCTGCGGGTGAGAGCGCGGGAACCTCGTGGCCGCGGATGGACCGCAGATGCGTCCGAGTCAGGCGATCCGATTTCAAAGCTGCACCCGAATCGGCAATAAGCTGTACATCAACTGCTCGCTCGGGGCGCACTTGATACAAGTTCTTGAGCGACGCGGTACCCGACGGGCCGGCCTTGAACTCCCACGTTGATCCGCTCACGGCCGTCAAACGGTAGCCGAATTGAGCCAGGCATTCCTTGGTCGATTCAGCGTCCGACTCTCGCACGAGCAAATCAAGATCCGTCTGGTTGCGCAATGCAATATCAGGGACGGACTCAGGAGGAAGCGTAACGCCTTTCAGCACGCAGCAATTGATGTTTCGCTGTTGCAGTGCGCGGGTCAGCAAGAGTATCTCATCGAAAAGAGAATCGGCGCGCTTGCGGTTGTCTGCCAGGTTCGTCTGAAGTTGATTCAGAAAAGGGGCGGGTATGCAGGTCTCCAGGTTCAACGTAACGAGTCGATCGAGAAAATAGAGAGCCAGGCCGCTTATGTCGAGCCAGTCTTTTGCACGCTCCCAGTCACGAGCAGCAAATTCTCCCAGACGAGCGCGAATTGAAGGCGCTGGCTCGTGGAAGCTCGCGAACACGGCTTCTTTCAATCGCAGAGACCGAGTTTGCTGCTTGCTTTCGATTTCGATCGGACCAATGTTCATGGAACCTCAGTGGCTGTACATTTCTGGTTCGCCCAGGCTGCCGGCAGATGGAAGATGGCGCAAGTAAATAACGATGGACCAGATCTCCTCGTCGCTGAGTGTTCCCTTTGACCCCGGCATGCCCGAAGGCCAGATGCCGTTATCGATCACCCATTTCAACTGACCGTCGGTGTAACTTTGAATCTCCACCGAAGAGAGCGATGGAACTGGAGGCGACATCCTGTCTGCAAACGGCACTCCTGTGTTCTGCCCATCCAATCCATGGCACGCGACGCAATAGTGTGAGAATGCCTCCTTACCATCCGCCAGCGAGTCCGGGGTTGTCGACAATGGATTCTTCACGTTCTTGTCTCCAACAAATACGCTGTGCTTTGCTCTCCGCAAGATGCTTGTCTCAAGGTTGCCGGGCTGCCTCGCCTTGATTCCATGCAGCAGAGTCAGGAACGGCACGACCGCAAGACCGAGCACAAACGCCAGCGCTGTTAAAAGGATCCACCGGCGCATTTCTATGCCACCACGTGTATTGTCAGAGTCATCTTGCCGTGCCCAGAACCGCAGAACACCGAGCAATGGCCAACAAAGGTTCCTGTCGTAGTCGGAGTGAGAGTGACATCGGCGGTCTTTCCTTTTCCCACGCGCAGGTCGAGGTGCAACTCGCGAATGCGAATCCCATGGTCCACATCGCTGCTGGTCAGCACAAAGTCAACCGCTTCACCTTTCTTTAGCGTGATCTCAGCCGGCTCAAATGCGAATCTCTTTGCCGTCACTTCAACACGGCGGGGACTTGCCGGCTTCGCGGCGGATGTACACATGCAAACTACGAGCAACGCAGTTCCAATTACTCGCAATGCGAAATTGATTTGTCTGTGAACTTTGCTGTTTGCAACCGAATAGCCTTGTCCAGGACTGCAGCGATGCTTATGAATGTTGATCAACACGAAGACTCCGGGGCATGAATTGTCTTTCTTGACTAACAACTGCCATTAAGCTAGCGAGTCCCCGGTTTTGGCGTGTCATACATGTGTCAGTGGATTGTCATGAGATTGTCGCGTCGCCGTCCAAATGCCAGATTCGCTTTGGTTCCCACGCATCCCGGGAGCTCATTTGAGGCAGAAAATCACAACCGGTGACATTCCGCTGACAAAGAGAAGACTCTCCGCTGACACATAGGAAATCATCGGGCGCTACGGTGAATGCATGTGGTCACGCATGCATCTATGTATCCGTACTCGTCTCCGTCCTCTAGCGGTAGTGGCTCTATGGACGGCTTGTCTCTCTGGGGGGACGATCCTATCCGCTCAGGACACGCCTCTGATTTCTGGAGGAGTCGGCTTCATCACCATTACGAACGGCGGAAATACTACCTACACCCCGATCATTAATCCATTGCTCGCAGCTCCGCTGGGCGATCACTTCCTGGTCGAGAGCCGCGCAACCATCCTTGAGTCGTTTTTCCCGAAGGGCGGCGGGCAATCCGGCTACACGAGCTCGTCCTTTCTGGGCCTCACATATCTGCAGTTGGACTATCTCGCGACTCCGCACCTGACAGTCGTCGGAGGTGAATTTCTCGTCCCATTTGGCACCTATAACGAAAGGCTCTCCCCGATCTGGATCAGCAATTTTGAGAGCTCCCCGATCATCCTCCCTCTCGGCACTATGAACACGGGTTCAGGCGTCGGCGGCATGTTGCGTGGATCTGCAATCTCAACTGGAAAGGTCTCGCTCGATTACGCGGGATACTTTTCTGCCGCGAGTACGAACGAGCAGTTCAACTCTCAGCGCTCCACTGGAGGACGGGCGGACCTTTACTTTCCCCAGGCCAGCCTGGAGATAGGTGGTTCCTATGGACGCTTGTTGGAGGGCCAACATCAGAACTTCGAAGGAGTACACCTGTGGTGGGAACCGGCAGACGCCCTGATTAAGTTCCGTTCAGAGTACGCGCACGGCGAGCATTCGCAGGGTTATTGGATGGAGAACGAATTTCACCTCACCCGTTCACCCGATGCGAATGTGGTCAAACGCGTACTTGTGCCGGTGGTTCGGTGGCAACAGGCATTTCGCAATAGCCCTGACTCCAGCGATGGTCTGCCCCCTGAAAACACGAATCGAGTGGATTTCGGGCTCAATTTTCTTTTTCCTCATAACCTCCGGATCAACAGCAGCTATTCGCGGCAGTTTGCGTCCTCGGGCGACCTGAACGCGTGGGGAACCGGGATCATCTACCGATTCATGTTTCCGACTTGGAAAGGCAAATGAAGATGCAAAAGCACAGAACTGTACTCCGCATCGCACTAATAGCTGGGCTCGGAATTCTTCCCGCTCTGCCGGCCATCTTCGCCCAGCAGTCGCGGCCGCAGGACTCTAAACCTGCCGCGCAGCAACCCGAAAAGGTGCAGGCCTCGCCCGCGGACGCGAGTGAAGGTGAGAAGAAGTTCAAGCAGAACTGTTCCCGTTGTCATGAAGCCCCGCAGAGTTTTTCTCCGCGAATATCGGGAACGATTGTGCGCCACATGCGAGTGCGTGCCTCACTCAGTGAGAAAGATGCACGCGAAATCCTCCGCTTCCTCAACCCTCAATGAACCGCCCAAGAGCATAACCGCATCTTCGACCGATGCACCTTCCTGTCGAGAGGACTGAAATGAAATCCATTCTGTTGCGCCGCAGCGCATTAGCGATCACAGCCGCCGGCCTCCTCGTGAGCACGGTCCTGGGGCAGGCTCCGGGGACAGGTGCAATACGCGGAACGGTGTATGACCCATCGGGTTTAGCCATTCAGAATGCGCATGTGACGTTGTTGAGTGAAACCACCGAAGCGACAAGAACAGCGTCGACGAATGCCGGGGGTACGTTTACGTTCCCCCTTCTTGCTCCCGGTCCGTACACGGTGACTGTTCAGTCCGCCGGGTTCGCCGAAAAGACCGCAAAAGACGTCGGCGTTGTTGTCAGCGAGACCGGAGTGGTCGATTTTCACCTGTCGATTGCAAGCGTCGGAACCAGCATCCAGGTTGAGCCAAGCCCCGAACTCGCGCAGACTGAGAGCTCGACGCTAGGCCGCGCAGTCGACCTGCAGACCATCGAGGCTCTCCCGCTCTCCAATCGGAATTACACGCAAATTCTCTCGCTCTCTCCGGGGATCGTTGTCGAACTGCCAAACGCAAGCGCGCTGGGTCGAGGAACCCAGAACGTGACGGCAAACGGAAACAAGACCACAGGTAACAACATCCAGTTCAACGGGGTCGACGCCAACAATCTCCAGGAGAATTCAGCCGCGAATGCCGGCGCGGAGATTGGGGTCGCCACACCTGCCCCCGACACGATTCAGGAATTCAAGGTTCAGACTGGCAACTACGATGCCACTTACGGAAGAGGCACTGGCGCGAATGTTGATGTCATCAGCAGGAGCGGCACAACAAACTACCACGGAGCAATGTGGGAGTTTCTTCGCAACGACATGTTCAATGCAAACAACTTCTTTTCGAAGCTGACAAATCAGCCCCGTCCGGTCCTGAAGCAGAACCAGTTTGGGGGCGCCATCGGTGGACCGATCCTGCGCGACCGGCTGTTCTTTTTCGGAGCTTATCAAGGTCTGCGTTCTAGCAATGGGGAAGGCGACCAGGTCACCGTCAATTTACCGCAACTCACTTCGGACAGATCCGCGCAAACTCTCGGTGCTCAGTTCTGTGCATATCCCACATCAGCGGGCGGCACGCAAATCGCGTGCGATGGATCAAATATCAATCCTGTAGCGTTGGCGCTCCTCAACTTCAAGTTTCCGAATGGCCAGTACGCCGTGCCCAGCCCGCAGATATTGCTTCCTTCTAATGGGCCCGGCCAAATGCCGATCGGAGAATCCACGTTTGCAACTCCCGCTTCCTACAACGAAGATCAATTCACGCTGAACGTCGATGACAAGATTTCAGAGAAGAACCAGTTCGCCGCAAGATTCTTCTATTCGCACGCGCCAACGATCGAGCCATTTTCACCAAACGCGGCGACTGTTCCTGGTTGGGGAACAACCGAGCTTGATCAGAACACGATGCTGGTGCTCTCCGATACGCATGTTTTCAACCCGCAGCTCGTCAACATTGCTCGCTTCGGCTATATGCGATTCGACGGAGACTCCGCGGTTGCGAGTCCTATTCTCGCCTCGGACCTCGGCACGCAATCCCCCACCGGCTCTTCCGGCGGGAAAATTCCTGCGCCCGGAATCACCATCGACGGCCTGTTTACTGTGGGTGATGCGGGCACTCCCTTTCAGTGGCAAGTGACGAACAGCTTCATCTGGCAGGACACGGTTTCGCTCACCAAACGTAATCACGCTTTCCGCTTCGGCGCAGAAGCAAAGAGGCACCAGGTGGATGTGACAGCACCATTTTCAATCGATGGACTGCTCGATATCCGCACGTTCAGCGATTTTCTGCTTGGCCAGAGTGCCGCTCAAAACGGCAGTCCCATCGGCAGCAGCAACGTCAGTCTCAGCAATGGGAGCTCGGGGCTCTTTCGCAAAGATGAGCGTTACATTGACTTCGCAGCCTTCGTTCAAGATGACATCAAGCTCTCAAGTCGCCTCACACTGAATGCGGGGCTACGCTATGAAGTCTTCGGTGCCCCCTCTGACATCAATGGCCGGCTCGTCACATTTGATCCCACCATTGCGACTAAATCGGCGCCACCCGAGGGCACTCTCAGTGGTTTTGTCGTTCCTTCCAATTTCAAGGGTGAGGTTCCGGACGGAGTATTAAAATCGTCCATCCCGGGCTTGTTCCCAACGCGGTATCTCGACTTTCAACCTCGCATCGGATTCGCCTGGCGTCTCGCCGATCGTCCAACCGTCCTGCTTCGCGGTGGGTACGGTCTCTACTTCGACAGGCTCTCTGGAAACCTTGCTGTGCAGTTGTTGGCTGTCGAGCCCTTCGCGGTCTTTCAATTCTTCACAGGCTCATCAAACGGTGGCGCGACCCTCGAGCAACCGTTCGCTCCCCAATTGCCGCCGAACGAATCCTACCCCATGTTCGTGCCGCGAATTCCTGGCGGCGGGCCGAGCCTTACCGCAATCTCCAGAAACATGGTCAACCCCTACACGGCGGAATACAACCTGAATCTGCAAACCGAACTCGCTCGAAACTATCTTCTTGAGATCGGGTATGTCGGCACCCATTCTTTTCATGTGGCGGGCTGTACCCAATTCAACCAGGCACTCCTTGCCAGTCCGGCAAATCCGGTGAACGGAGAGACGACAAATTCTGCGGCGAATGTTATCCAACGCGTGCCCTATGCGGGAATCAGCCCGGGTTCACTGCTCTGCCAATCATCCTTCGACGCGAACTACAATTCCCTGCAAACCAGCCTTACCAAGCGAATGAGCCACGGTTTTGAGTTCCTGGGCAGCTATACGTGGTCAAGGAATTTCGACCAAACCAGCGGATCGAATGGAAGCGGATTGTATGAGACGCATCTCATCACCAACGATCAGACCAACTTCAGGCAGGCATGGGGACCAACGGACTTCGACCGCACCAATCGAGCCGTCTTGAGCCTGGTGTATAAAACCTCACTCGCACGTCATATGTCTCCCACGACGTTCCGAATCATTGGAGACTGGCAGGTTTCAACTGTCGCGGTGGCGCAGAGCGGCACTCCCATCACCATCGTCGACGATAGCGCCGGCACCGTTTATGGTAATTACCCATTCGAGAATCGCGCCCAACTTGCAGGTGGAATCAAGCCAACAACCTCCGGCTCGATGTACTCGCGCGTACTGAGCACCTATCTCAACCCTGCCGCGTTCACGTCGGCTCCTGAAGCTCCGAATGGAACCGGTCCTGGCGACACCGATTTCGGGAACAGCAGTGAAGGGCCTCGTGCGCGGGCCGTCTCAACGCAACATTGATATGGCTCTGGAGCGGTCAATTCCGATTAAGGAGCGTTACAACTTCCGTATCCGGGGTGAGTTCTTCAACCTTACCAATACTACGAATTTCAATAACCCCAACAACAATTTGAGCAACGGTCCGGCCTTTGGCGTGATCACCTCAACGGCGACCAATCCGCGCATCATTCAGCTCGCTTTGAAGTTCCAGTTCTGAGACCAAGTCAGCCCGAGAGAAATCGTAACCATGCTCAGCATCGAAGAAATACGCGCCGCGTGTGCCAGATCAGAACCGGTTCAGTTCGCCGATCCTTACCTCTCGCAGATTAAGATGCCGCTGCGCGAAACCTTTTATCCTCTCGGCTTCCCGCTCCAGATCGAGACCAACTGCGAAGAAGTGTTGATTTCTGCGGCAGCCAGTTGGCAGGGGTTTGTCAAGCTTTTCGATACACCGCCGATTCGTGTCCGTGTCAACGTGACGAGCGGCCGCTCATCAGATTGTCCTCCAACTCCCGTTTCCCGCATTCAGCAACATCTCGTCTCGAACGTTGCTGATTCAGAGAATTTTTCCACGGCCGATATCTCGCAAGGCTTCGTCACAATCTGGCTCACCGAGGCGGCTGTGGCCAACCGCGGTTATCTTCGCTACTTCTTTCTGGAATCCACGGCCATGGCTGTTCTCGCCGCTTCGCACGCTACTGCGATTCACGCTGCTTGTGTTGAACATGAAGGTTGCGGCATGCTGCTCTGCGGGGACTCCGGAGCAGGGAAGTCGTCGCTCTCCTACTCCTGTGCTCGTGCTGGCTGGACATACATCACCGACGACGCGAGCTTTCTCATCAACAATCGCAGTGACCGCCTGGTTGTGGGCAACTGCAACCAGGCTCGCTTCCGGCCTTCTGCCGTTGAGATGTTTTCCGAACTGACCGGGAAGGAAATCGTCAGGAGATCGCAGGTCGGCAAACCATCCATTGAGTTGAACATTCAGCCCGTCAATGGAATCTCCGTCTCGTTCACTTCGCACATCAACCATGTCGTCTTTCTCAACAGGCGTAATGTGAAGCGCCAGGAGCTTGTCGAGTTTCCCACTGATGTGGCGAAGTACTCGATGCAGCAGGTGCTGTTCAGCCTGCCGCCAACTCGAAAGGTGCAGAACGCAATGATCGATCATCTTCTCGATGCGGGCGCCCTGGAGCTTCGCTACACCGACGCCAATTGGGCGATCGAACGACTCACGCAGCTCGCCGAGAGAGGTTGCTAGTGGATTCCTCCGTCGAATGCGCGGGCCTGCCCCCGGTAAAGACTTCAGGGTTCCTGGCGCGCCTACGTCCAAACTGGTCATTCGCCACACTTGGCCGTCCCTTCTGGACATTCTTTGTGGCGGCGTTCTTCTTCGATTTAGGTGTCAGCCTGTATTTCTTTCTGTTCAATCTGTTCTTGCTGAATCTGCGCTTCAATGAACGCGCGATGGGGATCATCGCTGGCGCGCTCATGATGGGCAACGTCGTCGGAACAGTTCCGGTGGGTATTCTGGCACGGCGCGTGGGATTGCAAAAGCTCCTGCTATTTTGCTTCATCGCTGCGCCTGCGATTTTCATCTGCCGCACCGCGTTCCTCTGGATGCCGGCACAGATCGGTCTTGCGTTTCTTGCGGGAGCTGCATTGAGCATCTGGCCGGTATGTTTTTCGCCGACGGTAGCTACCCTGACCACTGAAAGCAATCGCGTCTTCGCATTCAGCATCGTCTTCGCCACCGGAATCGGAACAGGAGCCCTCTCCGGGCTGGTCGGCGGGTCAATCCCTCAAATTGTGTCGCATGTTCATGGCGTAAACAGCACATCCGGAGGCATGCGGCTGGTTCTTATCGGGGCCTGCTTATTTTGGATGCTTGGCGTGTGGCCCATCGCGACCCTTAAACTAGCTGTCCCCGCAAAGGCTGAGCGCGGCAACCGTCCGATCTTCCATCCCTTTCTCATTCGCTTCCTTCCCCCATTCGCGATCTGGAGCATCGTCAGCGGATCCTTTATTCCATTCGCGCCAGTCTTTTTTCAGAAACAGCTCAACATGTCGCTGCAGCATGTCGGGTTTCTATTTTCAACTTCGCAACTTGCGCAAGTATGCGCGGTCCTCATCACCCCACTGCTCTATCGAAAGGCCGGGTCAATCGTTGGCATCATCTGTGCTCAGATCGTCGCCGGTGCCGCAATGTTTGCCCTCGGCTTCAGCCACAGTGCACCATTTGCGGTTGCGTGGTATCTCTTTTACACGGCCGTGCAATTTTCTGCCACGCCCGGCTTCTATGGCTTGCTGATGAGCCGTGTGCCTGAAGCAGATCGCAGCAGTGCTTCGGCAGTGCAGAACATTGTTGGGGCACTCTCAGGTGCGGGCTCGGCGGCCCTGACCGGCTCCCTCGTCGTTCGCTATGGATACGGTCTTATATTCAACTTCAACGCGGTTCTCGCGGGATTTGCAGCATTGCTGCTCTTTGCCTGTCAAGGATCTCTCAGAAGTTCCCAAACATCGAACGCCACCCTCACTGAGACACTCCCTCACTGAATCTCGATGCGCCGCTTGGCAGATTTCTAACTGTGGTAATGTAGACTCTGCAAGTTGCGATAGCTAAAAGGCTCAAAGTACTGATCCCACTAGCCATCTCAATGTGCACACTTTCAAAGCCCTGGGTAATCGGACTTTCGAGCCTGCGTGAGCCTTCAATCTCCCCAAAATGAAATCCATGCCAATGCAGCCGCGATGTTGAAGGCTGGGTTGCGTCCATTCGAACCGCGCAAGGGATTGAGGAACGGACACCTTCAGACGATATTCGGCAATTATCTGCCGCGACCACCGTTCCTGTGTCCATCTGTGTCCGAGTTGGTTGAAGTCGATTCAGCAGATGGCAGCCGTGTGAAATGCTTCTGCAACTGGCAGCCAGAATCAGTTCGCGCAACTCGACTAACGGTGATCCTGGTGCATGGACTTGAAGGCTCGTCCGAGTCGCGATACATCAAGGGAATCACGGCCAGGGCATGGGCAGCAGGATTCAACGTGGTGCGCATGAACATGCGCAATTGCGGCGGCACAGACGACCTGACTCCAACGCTGTATCACTCCGGATTGTCCTCTGACGTTGGCGCGGTCATGCGTCATTATGCGAAACAATTTGGGCTCGAACGCGTAGCGCTGATTGGCTACTCGATGGGCGGGAACCTCGTGCTGAAGCTGGCTGGCGAGTGGGGAAACGCGGCACCCCTGTGCGCCGTTGCAACGGTTTGTCCCGCCATCGATCTGGCCGCGGGATCCGACGCATTGCACGAGCCAGTAAATCGTGGGTACGAGTGGCATTTTCTTCGCGGGCTCATGCGGCGATTCCATCGCAAGGCCGCGCTCTTCCCAAATATCTACGCAACGAATGGCATAGGACCCATTCGCTCGCTGCGGCAGTTTGACGACAGGATTGTGGCCCGCTACTGCGGATTTCGCGATGCCGATGATTACTACTACCGGGCAGCGAGCGCGCGCGTCGTGGACAGGATTGAAGTCCCCACTCTGATCATTCGTGCGTTGGATGATCCTTTCGTTCGCATGTTGCAGGAGACCCGCGCCGCTCTGCTCGCAAATCCCAACATTCTGCTGATCGAGACACGGCATGGCGGTCACTGTGCCTATCTCTCGCGCGACCGAGGCAACGACATTCACTGGGCCGAGGTCAGCGTCATCCGCTACCTGATGCAGTTTGCGGGTGCAACCGAAGCGGCAATCGAGCCCCATGGAAGCTGATTGGGAGTTTGAGATTGGCGGCGATGCTCCGGTCATCGAGCCACATTGGACCGGCTTCGTCGATCTGCGTGCCGCCCCGAATCGAGCCGGCGACCTTCCCGAAGCCCGCCAGCTACCGGGTCTCGCAGACGCGCTCACGCGATTGAACGCCGCAAACTCGCCCGTGTGGACATCTAAGACAGACGTCTTCATGCCTGACCAGATTGATCCAGACGAACTCGACGCGGCGGAAGCGGAGGCGGTTCATGCGATTGCTTGCTATGTCGACCTTCTGGCGCGCGACGACCGGCAATGGAATCTAGTCAAGGTAGAAATGGCCTGTCGAGAGTTGTGCGCCCGGTTGCGAGACGTTCCGCTCCGGCGTTGCAGAGTCGACCTGGTTGTTCGGCGTGTGCACATCAGGCCCGACGCGAATGACCTGGGCGTGACCGCCTACTTCACGGCTTGTGGAGAAACGGAGAGCGATGCCAAGTCCAGGCTCGCCGAGTGTCTCTCACTGTTTTCCCAATCGATCGTGCCGGTGCCAGGATGAGCAATCTGACCGCGACGGACCCAGTTTCCGCGTGTCGTCATTCAAAGCTACAATGAAGAAAAGCGGGCGAGTAGCTCAATCGGATAGAGCACCGGCCTTCTAAGCCGGGGGTTGTGGGTTCGATTCCCGCCTCGCCCACCACTAAATCCGCACTTCCCCTATTTTCAAATACTTACCTTCATTTCGAACCTCCAAGTTGGCCTTCAACCCCCGGCCGAAAAATGTGCGAAATCCTAAGACCTCGTTTTACGAGAATCGCGAAGCGGCTGACCACGATTGCCCAGAGACGAATCGCTGGATTAACTAGTCGTTCACAACACCAACTCGTTCGACCAATCCGCACTCTTCAGGCGATCGGACCCCAGTCCATCGCCACCTAGGTCGGTGTCTCAGACAGTATTTAGAATCGTCCACGGCTGTAGCGGCAATCTCCTGCCATGCGAAAACGTCAGCTACATCAGGGCCGAAAAGAGTGCTGTACATGAGAGTGACTTCTTGCCGATAGAAAAGCGCGGTGCCATCTCGAATCGTCAGTTCTCCACGATACCGCCCAAGACGATGAACAGCGACCGTGTACCGGTCGTCCAGCATGGAGGTCCAAGTCTCTGTGTCTGAGTTCTGCACCGACACCGTTTGCTTTTGGGTGCGCCGTCCCTTCTTCGTCACGCGGTGATCTTCTCGTCTACGCACCATTAGGTGATCCTCTAGGTCCGGATGGCGCCCAAATCTCTCGCATTTGTCAGAGACTCGCATAGAGGCTCAGAAGATTCCCCGTCGACCTGTCGGAAGGAACGGCACCGGACTTCAGTCGGCACTAGAGACTTCCGATTTCTACCGCAAAGGGTGTCCGCGTTGGCTCGAACGGACACCTCTGAGCGTTCGCGATCGGTTAGATTTGCGAGGAGAGACTGCTACTCACCAAGTGATTCTCAAAGCCGCCAACGTGATAAGCGAACTCACCACATCGGGATGAGAAAGCATCACAACATGACAAGAAGGAATCTTAAAGCTTGATGCATGGATTCTGTTTGCCATGAAAATTTGAAGATCTGTAGAAACAGCTCGGTCGCCTTCGGTGATTAGATACCATGATGGCTTTGCTCTCCACGCCACTTCATCGACCGTGCCACCGAGCGATGCTGAATTGGTTGGTTCCTGCGTTGCCGCAAGAACTTTTCCCTCTTTCTCAGGTAATCCCTCCACAAAATCCTGAATATACCCTTCTTCCGACACTTTTAGAAAACCATACGCATCCTCCGAAAGTGCGGAAAACAAGGGCGTGGCAGGAACTGATCCGAGTGACGAGGACGTTGACTCACCACTGTCCGGAGCGAGGGCCGCAAGATAAACGAGGCCGACGACCTTTGGGTCCATCCCGACCTGCGTGATGATTGCTCCCGCATACGAATGGCTAATCTTTGCGTCGACGCGCCGATTTACGGGTACTGATTTGTGCACTCTGTCTGACCTGAGCGTCTCTTTGACTTAAACACCTTCATTGAGAGGTATCTCGACTAGTTTAAATTCGCATATTCAGATTTCGCCCGCACTAAGAGCGGGATTTCGCGGTCGGCGTCTCTCCAGAGAGTAAAGAAGTCCGTATACGCAGCCCTCGATTTGATCTTGTCTCCCGACGATGCGAATGCTCTGGCGAGTTGCAAATGGGCCAAGGTTCCGATCGGATCGCTGACGACGACTCCACGATGGTCGAGGATCTTCTGAAATTCGACAATCGCCTGAGCGCCCTGACCGGCCTCAAGAAAGGCTTCGCCGCGCATATAGACGGGATACAGGGCTCCGAGGAGTTCGTGCGAAGCGCCGAACTCATAAGGAGCCGCAACCTGCAGAGTATTGATGGCCCCGCTGGCATCGCGCCGGTTGAGAGCGATGCGCGCGCGAATCACAGGCAGGTAGCTGAAGCGTACGACGGTGTTTTCAGGGAAGCGCTTCTCCAGGTCGCTGGCGAGTGCTCTTGCGCGCGAATCTCCAACGATGGCGAACGCAAGGGCAGCGCCGTACTCGACCTCCGAATTGTTGGACAGCTTGAGCGCGTCATTCGCGTACTTTGTAGCCTCAAGCGTATTGCCGAACCATGCCTCTCGCAAGGATGCGCCCGCCTGCCACAGTGCCGCCCTTTCCGGCTGCCCTCCCTGAATCGCCCGATTGATTGCTTGCTGCGTTGACACCCTGGCTTGGCGGAGCTGGCCTGAGTAGGCGAGTGCGGAGGCCTGCTTGTCGGCAACCCACGTGTCGGCTCCAGATCGTTGGTGGGCCTGGGCTGCGGTCTGCGCCATTCCCGGAGCGTCTCCGTTCAGAAACGCAATATCGTATTGCATCATGAGGAACTCGTCGATCTCGAGCCCCCGGCCCGCTGCGAGCCGAAGGGTGTTTTCAGCCTCGTCGAAGCGGCCGAGATAAGCGTTGTTGACGGCGAGATTGTAGTACCCCATCGTAAAGTCGGGATCGAGTTCGACGGCCCTTCGCGCCGCTCCGACTGCCTGTTCGTAGCGCCCTTCGCCTTTGCTGGGGAAACCCGCCAACATTGTGTAGGGCACAGGATCCCGAGGATACGCTCGCGCCCAGGCCTCGCAAGTCTGTCGAGCTTGTTCGAGATTGCCCGTAGCCAAGATCTGATAATTGGCGTCGATGAAGAATTTCTCGCGGTCACTTGTGTGCTCCCGCAGCTGCCAGGCCCTGGTGGTGCTCTCCAGTGAACGCTCAAACTCGTCGAGGTTCGCATATTCCCGTCCCAGGGTCGCGTGGGCTAGTGCGAAATTAGGATCAATCTCCACCGCGCGCTGCATGAAGGGTAATGCCGCGGTAGTTCCGGTTGTAGTGTGCAGCCTCCAACCGGTGCTATAGGCCTCGAGCGCCTCGAGCGAGGGCGTCGTTGCTTCTGCCAATGGGGTGTTGCGCTGCTGAATCGTGGTCAAGGATTCGCCGACGCGCTTTCTGAAGAGGCTTGCCATCTGGCCGAGTGCATTCAGTACGTCTTCCTTTTTGGCGGCCTGCATTTGCTCTTGAGCGAGGATCTCTCCGGAGCGGCAGCTGGTGGCCCGGAGGTCCAATACATATTGGCTTCCGACGGGTGCAATCGATCCGTCCAAAACGGCTGCACTTCCGGTCCGCTCGCAGACTCCTCGCGCAACTTCCGGAGTCAGGCGCGCATTCGCTGGTCGGCCCATGAGGCGAAGCGTGTGCTGAATCCGCTGGTCCGAGATGAGACTGAGAAAGGGCGACTGCTCGAGTTGGATCGCCAGCCCGCGACGGAGCGTTTCATCGAACGCTGCGTCGCCAGTGGAGTTGGCGAAATCTGCCAGCACAACGGTGTCTGTCGCGTTCAGAACTGCTCTGTGCTGTATGGTGTAACGCCAAACGCCGACTCCTGCCGCGATCAGAAGGGCCCCTGCAGCCGCCATCCACCACCACCGCTTCGACTCTCTCACTTCCACTTTGACCAAAGAATGGCTCGCGGCAACCACCGTCAGTTCCTGCTCAGGAACCAGCCGCACGTCCTCGGCAAGTCGGTAGCCCTGGCCGGGAACGGTGACGATGTAGCGATGATCCTGCGCTGTCTCCCCAAGCGCCTTGCGAAGCATGAAGATATTGCGGCTGAGGTTGGTCTCTTCCACAAATGTGTTGGGCCAGACCGTCTTCATCAGATCGTCTTTGGTGACGATCTCTCTGCTGTTGCGGATCAGCACCAGCAGGATTTGAAACGTCTTCGGGGTGATAGAAACCAGTTCGCCGGCGCGAACCACTGTTTCCCTTTCAGGATCAACCCGAAAAGGTCCGAACTCGTAGAGTTCCTTCTTCTTCTGGTTCTGGCTTGCAGCCATCCGATCCACCCACTGTCTTGATCATCCTTTGGCTCTCGAATCTTATCAGCAACGAAGCTCAGGTCAAAATTTGGGCACTGCGCGGCTTCACCGACAACCTTCCTTTTATCAATCGTTTACGGGAATGCGAGAAATTGTCAGAAGATTTCAAGCCGCGCGGAAGGACTTTTCAAGTGGTCAGGCGGCAACCTGAGCTCGTTCCGTATTCGCTCCATCAGGGAAAGCAGGGGCCGCTTGCCAAAAGAGACAAAGATCACCATCGAAACCGATTCCTTATTGATCCTGCGCGGAAAGGGCTCCCAGCGCGCATGGTGCTCCACTTGTGCGGCAGAAGTGGAGTCGATCGCGTTGGAGCGCACGGGTGTGATCTCAAACCTGGATCAGTCGGCACTCGAAGAATGGCTCAATTCGGAGGACCTTCATCGGTTGGAGACAACTGATGGGTCGGCGCCGATTTGCCTGAGTTCACTGCTCGCTCGGGTACAGAAGACCAAGAACCATGTGACTGCGGCATCCGCGGTTGCACAACAAGCGAAGGAGAAGATATGAAATCTGGATCGCTGGCAAGGAATTCAATCATAGCTGTATCCACTCTTCTGGCATTACCGTTCGCGGTTCTGGCTCAGAGGGCACCGCAAAAGAACGCAATGACCTTCCCCCACTATGCTGTCACCGACCTCGGGACGCTCGGCGCAGGTAACAATGCCACTGCGTTCGACATGAACAATGTCGGTTGGGTGGCGGGGTCGTCGAACCTGACCACCGGCGGGCCGCAACACGCCTTCGTTTGGTATGGTCACGGCCCACTGAAGGATCTCGGCACCTTGGGCGGAGCAGCATGCCCCGGGTGCAACAGCGCGGCAGATGGTCCAAACCTTTTGGGACAGGCCGCAATTGGGTCGGAAATCTCCGCACTGGATCCCGATGGAGAAGATTTCTGCGCGTATGGCACACACCTGCAATGCCGCGGAGTCGTCTCGCGCTTCGGTAAACTCGTTGCGTTGCGCAATCTGCCGGGAGGTCGCAATGCCAACGCTTTCGGCATCAATAATCTCGGCCAGCTGTCCGGATTCGCCGAGAACGGCGTCCGCGATTCCACATGCGCAACGGCCACGCCATTTCAGGTCTTCCGTTTCGAAGCAGTCATATGGGAGCCGTGGGGTGAAATCAGAGAGCTGCCCCCTCTCAGAAAAAAAGGCGACACGGTCGCATTTGCCTTGGGGATGAACGACCTTGGCCAGGTTGTAGGCTCATCGGGTACCTGTGCAACCCAGGGTCTGCCGCCCCTCAATGTCACCGGAATCCATTCTGTGTTGTGGGAGAGAGATGGCTCGCCAGTCTACCTGGGCACATTGGGAGATGCCACGCACACTGCGTTCAACAGCGCCAGCAGCATCAACAATCTTGGCCAGGTGGTCGGCACTTCGCAGTTCACTGACGGCACGATCCACTCTTTCCTGTGGACGCGAGCCAAAGGTATGCAGGATCTGGAACCTCTTCCCGGAGCTTTCGCCACAATTGCCGGTTGCTGCCGCACCATCAACAACCACGGGGTAATCGTGGGATTCGCGTTCGATAACGCCGGCTCGCATGCCGTGGTCTGGATTAACAAGAAGATCAGCGACCTTAACGCGCTAATCCCGACGGATTCGCCGTTGTACTTGCTGAATGCCGACTCCGTCAACGATTCCGGGGAGATTGTTGGGCAGGCCTGCGTGTTGCCGGATTGTTCTGAATTGCATGCCTTCAAGGCAACACCTGAATAGCAGGCCACGCAGATACTCGTGCAGTGCACTCAGCTCATGCGCCGCACGGGTATATCAAACGGAATGGCGACGAATGTTCGTGGCCCTGACCGCGCATGATTCCTGGCTGTCCGTAATAGGCGAGGCACTCATTGACTGACAGTTTCGCGATTTTCGGATTACTCCCCTAATACGTGCATCGCGCCAACCAATTGTCCCGGTCCATCACTTCCCGAAACCGGAAGACTAGCCGACATTTCGGGAGTAATTGGCTTCGATGTGCATTGGTGCTTAGCAAGAACTTTCGTTGTTTTTACTCTGTTCTCAAAGCCTGCATTGGGTCCAACCGCGAGGCGCGCCATGCCGGCACCAAGCAGGCCAGCGTGGCTGAGGCGATCAGCAATCCTGCGACCGCGGCAAAAATCTCCAGATCAAACGGCTGAGTCTCATAGAGCATGGCCTTGATGAACCGGGTCGTGGCAGCGCTCGCGACCAATCCTAAGAGCAATCCGATCAGTGCCGGGCGCAGCCCGTCAGCCAGCATCAGCCCGAGCACCTGATCGCGCTGTGCGCCGAGAGCGATGCGGATTCCAATTTCGCCTGTGCGCTGGGCGACGAGATAGGCGAGGACGCCGTAGAGGCCGGTGGACGCGAGAACAAGGGCGATGACGGCGAAGGCGAGAACCAGGATTGAGTCAAACTGGTTGTCGACGGTGGATTTGCCAGTGGCTTGGCGGATGGTCATGACATCGGAAACGGGAAGGTCGGGATCCATTTGGCCGATGAATTTTTCGATCGGCGTAGCCAGCGATTCGACGTCGTGCGAAGATCGGACGACGATGGTAGCGACGCTGTAGTCATTGCCATAGATGGGCACGTAAAGCATGGCATGCAGGGGTTCCGTGACATACCATCGCGTGTCGCCTACCACGCCGATTACCTCAGACACGCCGCCATCGCTGTCGTAATGGAGGTGCTTGCCGATGGGGTCCTCGCCGGGGAACATCGCCTGCGCGGCGCTTTGGCTGAGGATGACAACATGGGCGCGCTCCAGACGCTCGTCGCGCCTAAAGCTGCGCCCGCTAAGCAGGGGAATCTGGATGGCAGCAAAATAGCCTGGATCCGCGCCGCGTGCCAAAATGTCGAAGCCCTGGCCCTTGGGCAGCGGTGGATGCTCGACCACGGACGTCATGCGATTGCCACCCCAACCTTCGCCCGGCGCAGTGCTGACCAAACCGGCGGCCTCGACTCCTGGCACAGTGCGCACCCGCGTAATCAGCTGCTCAAAGAATGCGACCCACTCTTCCGGCTTTTTGTAACGCGCTTCAGGCAGGCTGATGTGCATGGTGAGTACGTTGTCTGCGGGCACGCCCATGTCAGCCGAGCGCAACCGTTGATAGCTCCTGACCAGCAGCCCCGCGCCGACCAGCAGCACCACGGTGAGGCCAACCTCGAGCACCAAGAGAGTTTTGCGGAGGCCAGCTCGCGCACGGCCGCCGCTGTGCGAGCGCGAGGATTCATTGAGCGGCGCGAGAATCTGTTTGCCATTCGAGGTGAAAATCGAAAGCGTGCCGGAAACAAGCGCGCACAAGCCGGTGGCAGCGACCGTGAAGAGGGCCACAATGCCATCCATGTGAATGCTTTCGACGCGATTCATATCCTGCCGGACGCTCATGAGCCATTGCAATGCCGCCCACGCCAGAACCAAACCCAGCGCGCCGCCTGCGGCGGAGACAAGCAGACTCTCTGTGAGCCTCTCGCGCAGGAGCCGGAGACGCCCGCCGCCCAGCGCGGCGCGAATCGCAAGCTCCTTGCTGCGCGCAGCGGCACGCGCCACGAGCAGGCCGGCTACATTGAGGCAGGCAATCAGGAGCACGCAACTGGTGGCGGCGAGCAGCACATATAGCGGCGTCTTGTAGTCCAGCACAGTATCGTCGAGCATGGTGCGGCCTTGCGCCCCATCGCTCACCGCTGGCTCAGGATGTTCGATCTTGATTTGGCTCTGCACCGCGCTCACCTGGCCAACCAGCCGCGGCAGCGTGGCTCCAGGCAGAAGCCGCGCAATGGCTACGAAACCGCGATTCTCAAAGCTGGCCATGAAGCCCGAGGGGGCTTCGTGATTCGCCGTTGTCCACAGTTGATCTGCTCCGCCCCCATACTTGCCTTCGTATACAAACCACGAAGGCAGCACGCCAATTACGGTGAAGGGCCGCGCATCAAGCCAAATGGTTTTGCCCACGATGCCAGGGTCGCTGTTATAGCGGCGCCTCCACAACGGTCCTGACAACACGACTGCGGCCGCCGCGCCACGCCGGTCATCGTCCTCAGTGAATAGACGGCCGAGCGCCGGAGCAACGCCTAGCACGGAGAAGAAATTTCCCGAGCACCATGCCGCGTCAACCTTTTCCGGAAGCTTCCCTCCTTCGGCTGAGACATTGTATTGATGCCAGGTCGAGATGATGGCCATTTGCGCTACGCCTCGAGTGGCCTTCTTCCACTCCGCGAAACTGCCTGCGGCCACGGGCAGATAGTTGCTGTAGCCCGCATCGACTGGGCGCGTCTGATGCTCAAACAACGAAACGAGCTGGCCCGGATCGTGATAAAGCAGCGGCTGGAGCAGGACGCTGCGAATGACAGTGAATATGGCGACGTTTGCTCCAATACCGATCGCCATGATGAGAATGGCCATGATCGCAAATCCGGGGCTCCGGCGCAGCGTCCGGAGTCCGACCCGAAGATCGCGTACGCATTGTTCCATGTCGTTCCAACTCCATGTGGCGCGGGTCTTATCGCGCAGCAACAGTGGATTGCCAAATGTGCGCAATGCGCTGAGGCGAGCTTCTTCAGGCCCCATGCCGCGGGAGAGGTTGTCTGCAATCTGGCTATCGATATGGTTGCGCAGCTCTTCGTCGAGCTCGGCATTCAGGCGGTTGCGATGAAACAGCGAACGCACCCGCAGGGGAATCGTATACAACCAGTGCTCAAGCCGCATCCTCACACCCCGGTCAACCGCATCACGCCGGAGATGGCCGTGGAGATACGCTCCCAGTTGGCAGCTTCACGTTCGAGATGCCGCCTTCCCAGCCGCGTGAGCGAGTAGAACTTCGCTCGGCGATTGTTCTCAGACGCCTTCCACTCGGCCTGGATCCAGCCCTGCTGTTCCAGCTTGTGCAATGCAGGGTAGAGCGAGCCATCGCTCACCTGCAGCACCTCGCCCGAAACCTGCTTGAGCCTTTGGCTGAGCGCCCAGCCGTGAAGAGGCTGAAGGGCGAGAATCTTGAGAATCAACAGATCCAAGGTGCCCTGGACCAAGTCCGAAGGTTTACTCATATGTTCTCCCCACGGTTACCGAGGGATGATAAGACATCTCCCCTCGGTAAGCAAGAGGAATCTCCGCCATTCCACCACCGTCAATCTGCATTGACGCGTTTCGGGGCAATGCACTTTTCGAGAGCGTTTTAGGAGCCAAGGCAGACGATTCGTCCCCGTAAACGCCGAAGGCTACGCCCACAACAAATCTGGGTAAGTACATTGGGTTCGTGGTTGATGCGTGCGTGACTGGCGGGTCGTTGCCAGGGGCGATGCATGTTGTCTGCAATTGCCAGTGAGTTCGATTTACGCGCCACCTTGTAGGCCCTCAGCATTCCCGGGTTCACCGAGCGCATCACGATGCGCTTGGAAAATTTTGAGAGTGCTACGACATATTCGTCGACCGCTTCGTGGGTGCGCTCTCGTAGTGCATTCGAATTGCGGCGCACTCGTTGCCACACGACGGCCGCCTCTTCGAACGTCTGGTTCGCCATTCCGAGCAAATCCGTTTTCACCAACCCGTCGAGTCTCTGACACGCGGGGCAGTCGATGTGATCAACCGTGTGCGACGGCGCTTTCTCAAGAGGCCGATACGACCTGCAAAATCGGAAGTGAAGTGATTCGCTCCGGTTTGATTGTTCGGATCCGATGTGGCAGACGGAACACTAGCGAAATATTCGATGTTGAATCCCTTCCCGCGAGCTATTCTCACGGTCATGGGGAGCACGAACGTTTTTTGGTTCTCGACGCTTTCAGAACTTGAGGGCAGGACGGGCGCAGACCTTCTCCGCGGCGATTTCATCAGGGCTTCCTTCATGCTTCTTTGGCTTAAATAGAGAGTGAGAAACGCCTGATCGCCTGCGCGGGAAGATGTCCCGAAAATGGCTTTAGAGCACCGGCCGATGGGCGCGCACTTTGGCTGCCAAAACTGATCAGTCCATTTTGGAAGATTTGGGACGAGAGAATTCGCGGAAATCAAGCGACATTTGCCTTCGCCCATCGCAATGTGCGCGGGCCTTGGGTGGCAGATCGCCCGCCTGTCAGATGCTCTCGACCTTCTTGTTTTTGAGGGACTGACCGATGTGAATCGGAGGGTATTCACATTCTGCAAAAACCCACTCACGGTCTTTCCCATCCACAAGATTCGACTCAAACAGAATTGCCGTCTTGCAGTGTCCGCAGCGAAAACCCAGGTGGCCTCTGTCCCAATTTGTCTTCTTGAACCAGCCAAGGTCGGTTTGCGCCACTTTCAGCGTGCTCTTGCAACTTCCGCAGACGACCTTCTGTGACCACTCGGGTCCAACTGAAACGATTTCCATGAGTAGCTCCTCTTACAATTTCTTGCTCTGCTGCTCTGTTGGACTTCTTGCGCCTCTGAGGGCAGGTAGGGATTCATCAAACCACGCGCAAGGGAAGTAGTCGAATCCTGTTCTGCCCGGGTGCTAGGCATTCTAATCGACCGCAGGACTCTACCGACAAGTGGATTCTCGGCCACCCAACGAAAACAATGGGAATACTCCCTTGGACTCAGACAGTCGAACGAGTTTCCAAGTATCGGCGCATGCATTTCCCGGCCGAATTATCCCTGATATTGTTCGTCGCTCACGTGCTCCATCCAATCGACGGTTTTGCCATCGAGCTTTTCTTGAATGGCGAAATGCGTCATTGCGGTAGTTGGTGCCGCGCCGTGCCAATGTTTCTCGCCAGGCGCAAACCAGATAACATCGCCCGGGCGGATTTCCTCGAGAGGTCCACCCCAGTGCTGCGCCCTGCCACAGCCAGAAGTGACAATCAGCGTTTGGCCGAGAGGATGCGTATGCCATGCGGTTCGCGCGCCCGGTTCGAAGGTGACCTGCGCACCGACGACGCTTGCCGGCTCGGGCGCCGTGAAAAGCGGGTCGACGCGTACAGCGCCCGTGAACCAATCTGCTGGGCCTTTTCCTGAAGGCTGGGAACCCGCTCTCTTAATCTCCATCTTCTCGTCCTCGGAATAGGGATTGTTTGGCACCGCTAAGTTGTAATGCACATCGTGAAAGACATCAGTTGGATCAGCTCTAAGGGCGAGGCGTGATGCTAACAGTTGCAGACCGAGCCTGTTCGCTGATCATAGGAACGAGGTAAGGGCTCCGTTTGTATTTCGCTCGGTACGCGTCGTCAATGCGGTCGTTGATCGATCCATCCACCTTCTCAAATGTAACCTCTTTCGTCATTCCCGCAGCGGTGATGCGCCCGGCCTTCTGGCTAACGGCGGCTTTGTACCAGCGGGACCTTTGCCCGTTGTACCCGCGCACGTAGAGGGCGGCGTCGACCGTTACGGACCAGATCCAGGTGGGCGTGCCGTAGGTTACTCCATCTTCGCGATAAGGCGAAATATGCAAATCATCGGAATCGGCAATTCTGCGCAGTTCGTCCTGTGACCATGAAGACAATGTAATTCACCTCCGTGTTCTTCCTCGCACCTGCGTGCAAATCCACTAACGGTATGTCATTCGCTCCAACGCTTCAGGGTAACGATCGCCCTGCACCTTAATCTTTGAGGTGGCATCGTCGAGCTCGCGAAGTCTCTGGAGCGAGCCCTCAACGGACCTCTTGATATACTCCGGCCGGCTGCTCAGGCCCGTTGGATGCGGATCTTCTTCAGAGTCGAATCGAAAGCCGAATTTTGTAGAAATAGCAACTTGTCACGCACAGGCGCGAGCGCTTCACCGACCACATCTTCATTCAGAAACGGACCGTAGACTTGAGCGGTGTCAAAAAATGTGATGCCCCGTTCGACTGCTCCCCGGATGACCGCGATCATTTCCTGCTTGCTCCCTGGTACTGGACCGTGACCGGCACTCATCCTAATGCAGCCCAAATCCAATGGCCGAGACTTCCAGGCCGCTCTTTCCAAGCTTCCGTTTTTGCATTGTTTCCCTTCAGAACACATTCTTTCGTCGAGGTCGTCAGGCGCCAATCGCATGTCCTGCGCTCAATAGTGTTCCCAGGTGACAGACCAGTGTTCATCGGGCCGGACGGACTTAATGATCAGGTGTCCGTCTGGGCTTAGCTGGTAAACGCGAGGTAAGTCTTTCCCGACGAGGAGGTCGCGCGTATTCGATCCCTGTACGTGATGGGTCAGCACGTGCGTTGACTCGTCAATGTCGTAGCTGCCAAATGAAGCCTCGTACCCATCCTGAACATACTCGTTCGATTGGGCATTTGCCGATTTGGGATACATAAGCTGCACCGACATGTGGCCATCACGCGTGTAGATCAGCATTCCCAGAGGCTGAAGAGTAGAGCTTGCCTTGCCATCCGCTCCCGGCGCCTCAATGCGTACCAGACGCCACGCTCCGATCAGCCTTTCATGGTCCGACACCTGTTCTTCGGGGATTGAGCCTGAAGCAAGGCCGGCGATAGCCACAAGAACACGGCGAGACGCGCCGCAACGCGGAATGCTTTCATTTTCGATTTCTCCTGCCGACGCTCTCTCAACGGCCTACCAGCTCTTCATGAAACTTCGAATAGCGAGCTCCTTGGAGCTTGATCTTTGATGAGGCCTCTTCGAGGCTGCGCACATCGTCGGGGGTTAGCTCAACACTTGCTGCGCCAAGGTTTTCTTCCAGTCGAGACAGTTTCGTTGTTCCCGGAATCGGAACGATCCACGGCTTCTTCGCGAGCAGCCATGCAAGCGCGATTTGTGCAGGCGTGACGTTCCTTTGTCCCGCGAAAGAGCGGATTACATCCACCAAAGCCTGATTGGCTCTGCAATTTTGAGGGCTAAACCGGGGCACGGAGCTGCGGAAGTCCGTACTATCGAACGTCGCGCTCGCGTCGATCTTGCCCGTCAGAAATCCTTTGCCCAATGGGCTGAATGGAACAAAGCCGATCCCAAGCTCTTCAAGCGTGGGCATCACCGTCTCTTCCGGCTCCCGCCAGAACAGCGAATACTCGCTCTGGAGCGCAGCAATGGGTTGTACTGCATGAGCGCGGCGTATGGTCTTCGCGCTTGCTTCAGAGAGACCGAAGTGCTTCACTTTGCCTTCCTGAATCAGATCCATGACCGCGCCTGCAACATCTTCGATCGGCACGTTCAGGTCGACACGATGTTGGTAGAAGAGATCGAGAGCATCGACTTTGAGACGCTTGAGCGATCCCTCAGCCACCTGTTTGATGTGCTCGGGCCGGCTGTTAAGTGTGTTCCATTTGCCTCCGTCGCTCGGGTTGGCTTCCCAGCCGAACTTGGTCGCGATCGCAACTTTCCCGCGAAACGGAGCAAGTGCCTCACCGACAAGTTCCTCGTTCAGTAGCGGGCCGTATACTTCGGCAGTGTCGAAGAATGTGACGCCTCGGTCCACTGCGCCATGCAGCAGAGCAATCATCTCCTGCTTGTCCTTAGGCGGCCCATAGGACCAGCTCATCCCCATGCAGCCGAACCCGATTGCCGATATCTCCAAATTGCTTTTTCCCAACTTGCGCTTTTGCATCTCTTTTCTCCTGATCAAGGCCTTGACGGTCTCGCGCAGCATCACCATCAATGTCGGTTCCATTCCTGGTTTCTGCCGTCTCCTTTCATCTAGCGCATCACGTAGCCGCCGTCGACGGAGATCGACTGACCGGTAACATAGCTGGCCGCTGAACTGCAGAGCCATAGAACCGCATCGGCGATTTCTTCGGGCCGCCCCATCCTTCCCATCGGCACCAACGACTTCAACATCGCGTTCAACTCTTCTCCCTGGCCTTCAGCAATCATCTTGTCGAACATCGGCGTGTGAATCATGCCCGGGCATACAGCGTTCACGCGAATACCACGAGTTGCATATTCGAGAGC
Source organism: uncultured Acidobacteriaceae bacterium (assembly GCA_963738035.1). GTDB lineage: Bacteria > Acidobacteriota > Terriglobia > Terriglobales > Acidobacteriaceae > Telmatobacter. Next base: position 87,736 of record CAVTVB010000008.1, on the reverse strand, counting down.
GGCGCTCTTGGTGAATCCAATCACTCCATGCTTTGCAGCATGATACGTCCCGCGTTGGTTGCCACCGATAAGCCCTCCAAGCGAGGAGCAATTGACGATGGCGCCACTTCCTTGCTTGCGCATTTGTTGCAGTTCGAACTTCATGCAGCTCCAGATACCGCGGAGATTGACCGCCATCACCCGGTCGTAATCATCGCGGGGGGAATCGGCGGTTTCCGCCAGAACACCCTGAATGCCGGCGTTGTTATATGCGGCATCGAGCCTTCCGAAGGTCTCGACAGTTCGCTTCACCACGGCTTCTACCTGCGCGTCATCTGAGACGTCACAGCGGACGGCCAGTGTCTTGTGACCTTTATCCGCGAGTCCCTTAGCTGCGGCTTCGACTTCCTTCTCATTCCAGTCCGCTAACACTACTGAGGCCCCAGCCTCAGCAAACGCTTTCGCTGTCGCAAAACCCAGTCCAGATGCGGCGCCCGTCACGAGTGCAACTTTATTTTCGAAAGATATGTTCACAAACGAATTCCTCGCTTTTCGGATGAGTTGTATCCCGGTGTCTCCCACGCGCCGTACGATTTGTTTATAGAACTGTTTTGGAAACTCGATTTGCTTTGTGTCGAATCCACGGTTCTCGCTGATCCATTACTCCGACTTAAGCGATGCCATGTCGATGGAGAAGCGATACTTCACATCCGACTTGAGCAACCGCTCGTAGGCTTCGTTGACCTTCTGGATCGGGATCACTTCAACATCAGAAGTGATGTTGTGCTTGCCGCAGAAATCGAGCATCTCCTGGGTTTCTGGGAGGCCACCGATGGGAGAACCCGAAAGGCTTCGGCGTCCGAAGATAAGCCCGAAAACAGCGACTGGCAGCGGCTTATCCGGCGCGCCCACCATGGTGAGGTTACCGTCGCGTCGAAGCAACTGGATGTAGGCGTTGATATCGTGTTCGGCTGCCACCGCGTCGAGGATGAAATCGAAACTGCCGGCGTGTTTTGCCATTTCATCAGCGTTCTTGGAGATGACTACCTCATCGGCGCCGAGGCGAAGTGCGTCTTCCTTCTTGTTTGGCGAAGTAGTGAACACTACCGTGTGTGCCCCGAATGCGTGCGCGAACTTGACGCCCATGTGTCCCAGTCCGCCGAGGCCGACGACGCCGACCTTTTTGCCCTTCGTCACACCCCAGTGGCGCATGGGAGAGTAAGTTGTAATCCCAGCGCAGAGCAAAGGAGCGGCTCCAGCAAGATCAAGGTTCGACGGAACACGGAGCACGAAGCGCTCGGTGACGACAATACTGTCCGAGTAGCCGCCGTACGTAACGCCTCCGGTGTGCTTGTCAGGGAAGTTGTAGGTGAGTGTCATATTCGGGCAAAACTGCTCAAAGCCGGCCTTGCACTCGGGGCATGTTCCGTCAGAGTCCACCAGGCAACCGACAGCGGCAAGATCTCCGGGCTTGAACTTGGTAACGGCGGAGCCCACCTTCGTCACGCGGCCGACGATCTCATGGCCGGGCACACATGGATAGACGGTAGGCATCACTTCTTTCCACTCATTACGCGCCTGGTGAAGGTCGGAATGACAGATTCCGCAGAACAGGATTTCGATCTGGACGTCGTGCTCAGTGGGCTCGCGACGCGTGATCGTGGTGGAAGTAAACGGCGATGTTGCGCCGGCAACGGAGTAGGCCTTTGCCTTGTACATGGAATGACCTCAACTTCTTCGATTTGGCGAGCATCTGCTCCGATTCAGACTACGAAAGCGGGTCGTCCGAGCGGTATCCTGATTCTGCCGATCTATTGCCTAATCCTGCCGGTGCGCGGATTTTTATGCACAGCTTGGTGAATTCGACGTTAACTTGGTTCTGGAGGATTAGAAGTTGTGAAAGGCTTGAAACACAAGACCCCGGCTGCAAATCAGAGTGTGATTGAGGCCCGCAAGGAACTGGCCCGCAGAATTGCCGATCGTGCCATAGCGGAGGGCGATGCTTTCACCGAGGTCCCTGGCCTGCGTCTCTACCGCCGCTCCGTTACGACGGCTTGCACATCGGCTGCCTATGAACCCAGCCTGGTGGTCTTTTTGCAGGGACAAAAGCGCATTAACGTTGGCAAGACAACGTACATATGTGATGGCTCGAACTTCCTTCTGACCTCGGTCGATCTTCCAGTTGTCAGCCAGGTGATTTTGGCAACCGAGAAAGAGCCGCTTCTTGGCTTGATTCTCAAACTTGAAATGCCGGCAGTCCGCGAAATTCTCTCGCAACAGGAATTTCATCTGCGCGAGGAATCGGCCGACGCCCGCGCCATGGCTGTCGGCGTCACTTCACTCGAACTCCTCGACGCCTGTTCCCGGCTCGTCGATCTCCTGGACGCACCGCAGGACATTCCGATTCTCAGCAGCTTGATCCAACGCGAAATCATCTATCGCCTGTTGTGCAGCCCGCAGGGAAAGCATCTTGGTGCTATTGCAACCCTCGGTGAGCAGAGCCACCGTACCGCCAAGGCGGTTGAATGGCTCAGGATGAATTACGCCAAGCCGCTGCGTGTTGAGGAACTGGCGGCGATGGCGCGCATGGGCGTTTCGACGTTGCACCATCAATTCCGGTCACTCACCGCAATGAGTCCTCTTCAATACCAGAAGCAACTTCGTTTGCACGTTGCCCGTGAGCGCATGCTCAGCGAAGGCCTGGATGCGGCGAGTGCGGCGTTCGAAGTGGGTTATGAGAGCGCAAGCCAGTTCAATCGTGAGTACAGCCGATTTTTTGGCGACCCCCCGATGCGCGACATCAAGGCACGTCGGCTTGCAATTGCAGTAACAAATCGTGAGTGACGGCGCCGAACAGGAAGCCCGCTTATGCCGTTGCGCTATAGTCCGGTATAGATCTGCAGCGGAGCCCAGTAGAACGGCTTGCGAAACTCACTCTTCGCATGAAGCAGTTCAAGCTTTGCCTCGCGCAACGCCTCGCCGGGCGGCTTCCCATCTTGCAGACCTTGATACAGCGAACCCATCAGCCGCGGTGTGGATTCGTCACTCACTTCCCATAGACCGCCGATGACATTGTGCGCGCCCGCACGCATGAATGCCCATGCCAGCCCCACCAGACCTTCTCCAACATAGGATCGCGTTCCACTCCCGTAGCAGGCGGAGATCGTGACTAGACGAGCATGGATCGGATGCCCCAGGATATCGCGCGCGTGGAGCTTGAACGAGTCTTCTTCTGCAGTGGAGCGCGAGAGAATAATCGCCGAATCGAGCGGGTCAGTGCGGCTGGCAACGCCGTGAGCAACGAAGTGGATGTAAGCAAACCGTTGCGGCGCGCTTGCAAGATAGGCATCAGCCGTAGCACCCTCGCGCGCAAAGACTGTCTCATCTTGGGCGGGGAAGTGCTGCTCGATCTCCTTCATCTCGGTTGCGGCCTTTGGCAGTTCAGGGTAATCGGGGTCGGGTGAAATCGCATCCCCGACAAGGAGCAGCTTTTTCCCGTCTTGCACGACTGGCTTTGCTGAAGCGAGCATCTGTAGGGATGGCGCGGAGATGAGAGTCGCGTCTTCGATGAAGTAATGCGGAGCAGGTTCCGAAGCGATCAATGTTTCGAAATTGAGTTCACTCATCGCGCCATCGTCCAGAATCATCACTGTCGATCCTGGCCGAATAAGTTCACGAGCCGGCGCGACCAGCGTCTGATATAGGGCAACGCCATCAGCATTGGATCTTTCTATCGGATCGCTCAAGCCGAGCAACGCTTTGCGATAACGCTCAATCAACGGCTCGATCTTCTTCCGCGCTGGAAGCGTGAACATACTGGTCTTTGCCGGCGTAATTGCCCAGAGATACGACTCGCGCTCGCCGAGCCAGTAGAAAAGCAGGGTCGCATTGGTCTTGCGCGCAATCTCGCCCGGGTGCAAGGGAATATTCGCAGTTGAGCGAGCGTTGGGTGTGACTCCAAGTCCCTGTTCCAGCGTTCGAGCGCGGCTGCGGTCGGCAAGCACAAGGGCTTCGTCGGACTTGCGATGAGCCACGAGAAAGTGAATGTAGTCGTCGTAGACACCAGTGGCATTCGCGAGGAAGGGAATTTTCGACTCCTCTTTTTTAAGCTGAGCCCGTGCCGCTTCGAAGGTTCCGAGTGAGGTTCGATACATTCGATCCGCATCAGTGGTTCTGCCCTCCGATTCATAGAGACGCGCCAGCTCATGTTCCGCCCCCAGCCGCATCGAGGTCTGGCTCGCCGGGTCCTTCTCGACAATACGGAAGAGTGCTTCCGCATCGTTTTCTTGGTGGCTCGCCGCTGCAACCCTGGCCTGCGCCAACGTCACGTAGAGTGCATCGAGACGATTGCTGTCGGCGCTTAGCAATGGACCGAGTTGCAGCAGGTATTCGTTGGCGTCCTTCAGCTTGCCTGCGTCGATCGAAGCATGCGCCAAGTCTTCCAGGGTGTTTATGATGTCTTCCTTGCTTTCAATTTGCTTCGCCAGCGAGAGCGCATCGCTGTATGACTGGGTTGCCCGAATAAAATCTCCGGTGTTCCAATACACGTCTCCTGTAGCCGTGAGCCAGGTAACCTCGCTGGAAGCATCCCCCAACATCCCCGCATGATGCTGCGCGTCTAGGAACAAATTCAATGCTCTCGCTTTGTCTCCGAGCTCAAAATAGGCCCATCCAAGATTGCCTAGAGATCTTTGCGCCAAATCTTCTGCCTGCAAGCCAACAGCTGCTCGATTGGCAGATCTGCACCAGTCGCCAGCTTCGTCGTAATGTTCCTGTTGAAGAGAGGCTGTACCCAGATTCAGTAGAGCAGTCGTTTCCAGCCATTTGTCGTTGTGGGATCTGGCGTATTGAAGGCTCTCGAAGAAGAAGGTTTTTGCCTCGGCGAAGTCTCCGCGTTGCATCGCTAGAACACCTCGTGCCCTGGGGACCTCACCACAGACTTTGAAAACGCGTCGCAGACAGAGTTCCGCCGCCTCCGTAAGCCGCTGATCGGCGGCAGACGGCCGCTGTAGCCGAGTTAAAGAAATTGCCTCGAGTGTCAGTCTTAGAACGGCACGCTCGGGATCGTCGGGGATCGGAGGATTCGATTCGAGAAGTTGTTCGGCATTGTCGTAAAGACCCCGCCAAACCATTGATTCCGCCTCAAGAAGCTGAAATTTTGCAGCCCATGTTGGATTGGCGGTTTGGCTGCGTAGATACGCAAGCTCGGCGGCATTCTGACTTTTTTCAAGGTAGCCGCGAAAAAAGAGTTGGCTGGCATTCTCGTATTGAGATTCAAAACTGCTGGACCGAGCATCCTGCACCGGAATGAGGAGCACCAATCCGAGTGCGACCAGAAGCACCAGACCAAAATGCTTTAAATGAGGCCCCTTATTGAGCAACCGAGCTGACATGCTTGCCTTCAGGACCCTGGAAGAAGAGCGAATAGAATCCAAGGTCTGAAGACAAGGATATCGGTGTCGCCTACGGTGCGGTTACTCCATTCGTTTTGCCGCCTCCGCCCAAGAGGGTTCCGCCACCCACGCAGCCCATCACCATGTCGATCATCTTCAGAGTGATGGTCGTTTTCCTTGGAGTCCCGGTCGGGGTGTCGTAATCCGATTCCTCGACGGTCAAGGTCGCGAGATAGATCTTGCCGAAATTTGGCACGTCAATCGCGGTGCCGAAACCTTGCCCGGGATAGGCTCCTGCAACAGTCTTGATCAGCGAGCATTTGATCGGTCCTGGTTTGCCTGCAGCGGATGATCCTTGGCCGTAGTACTTCGCGATCTCCGCCGGGAGATTCTTCTGGCCCTTCAGACGCTCGCGCTGGGCACTCGCTCGTTTCTGAAAGTCCCTGTCGCTTAAATACCCGCCGTCCTTCTTTGGCTTCAGGCCCAACATGTCCAGATCCAGGTCCAACTCCACTTCCTGCCCGGCAATACGCAAATTCTCAAAGCGGGTGCCGAGGAATGTGACGGTGGGAACATATCCAATGGGCGGATGATCCGTAGAGATCTGGCACACGATGCGGTCAGCCGTCACGATATCCAATACGTTCAGGCCTTCAAGTACAGACGTCGTCAATGTATTCCAGCCGTGCCCAGGCTTCGAGTCAGGGTTGCCACCCACCTGCGTATAGGCTGAACGAAACGAAACAACGCCGCCGAGCCTGTAGTTCTCCACATGCTGCGAGACGTATCCGCCGCGTTCGTTGAGCTTCACATATGTCGGAGGTTTCACTTCCTGTTCAAGTGGCAAAGTCAGATTCCCAGACAGGGCTTCAGCTTCTGCGTTGTAGATGTGATATCTCTCATCGGGCATCGTGGTTTTCTCTCTTTTCCAAAGCATAGTCGGAGGTCTCATTCGTCAAAATGTAAATCGAGTGCGCGCCGGTCAACTTCGGTGCGCGCCCCTTTGGCGTCAGTCCCGGAAATCGCAAGCGTATACGCACCTTGCACCAACCCTTCGCCGGGAATCACGAGGGAGACGGTTCCGTCCCCGACCGATCCGGCTTGCGAAGCGGTGATGCTTCGTGTCCAAAGCTGTTTGCCCTGAGGATCGAAGAATTCAAAGGCGTATGACACATAACCGGACTCCTGAGGAAGCTCGATCGAAAGGACTGCCCCATGTCTTCGATCCGCTTCTACCTCGGTGTGGGCGCTTCCCCTGGTCCCGGCATGGAATGACGCAGAAGGCACCACACTGGGTTCGCTTGCGGCCCTGCGCAGCGATGGAATTGTGGCGAGGTTTTGGTAAGAAACAACCACCAGCAACGCGGCAAAGGCAGGAATGGCGAAGGCCGGTCGCAGCCACGCTTGCCAGTCGATTCTCTTCTTGATTGGCCGCGCTCGTTCCGGCTCCGACTCTGCCCGGGGAGCCGCGGAGAGCACAGGCAGTTCGTCTTTTGCAATGTTGATGAAAGCGGACCCGGCGCGCAGATCGAGCGCGCACTCCGGACAATTGAATGCATGTTCCTCGAAGGCATCGCGGAGCTCGGGCGTCAGCTCATTCAGCAGATATCGCTCCGCCGCCATTTCTTTTATTGCTTCGTTATGATCCATCAAACCAGTACCTCAAGTGACCAATCCAAATTTGCCGCAGACCCTGTGTTACAAGATGGTGAACCGGGTCATCAGATCGTTTCAGCCGGCCTCGCATTCATGCCAATGTTCATCCGCTTCAGGTATTCGACCTTGAACTCCTTCTTGGCACGATGCAATAAGACCCGGAGATACTCCCGGTCGACGCCGAATTCGCGGCAGACATCCGCGCGATCCCGCTCTTCGAGGAACACGGCCTTTAATAGGGAACGATCGCGGAGTGGCAATTCGAGCAGGATCTCCCTCACTTTTGTCTTTAGTTGGGTCGCCGCAATCATGCTCACAACGTCGGCACCGGTCGCCTGCGGTTCAGGAATGCCCACTTCATCGAGTGACTGGCTTCGGCTGGAAGACCGGTAGTGTTCCAGCAGGACGTTGTTGCATACGGTGTTTACAAATGCCCCGAACGACTCCGGCCGGCGTAGCGCGTTCTCTCTTCGCAGGGTGGCGAGCACTCGAGCAAATGTCTCCTGGCGCACGTCCTCGATTGCCTGCGGGGACTGCAGCCGAGAGCGAAGTTTCAGTTGGAGCAATTCGGTGAAATAGCCGACGAAATGCTCCTGGGTAACCTGGTCACCCGCACACAGGTTTTCGATGTAACTTGCATCGAACGCACGAAATTGCAATGAAGTCTCCGCCAACCCCAGAGGACGTAAGTATAGCATTCGCGTCACTTGCGTGATATGACGTCGGGGTTTGCGAGGGCAGGAACGGTTGGGATTCTTCTTCGGTGAGTAGTTCCCCGAGCCCGGCTTCTGAATGGTTACTGATGTCATCTCAATCCAGTTTTTACGGGGACAATCGGTTCATCCGCCTCAGCGGCGGATATGTTGCAGGAGAGTAGGCTCCGCTTCAAATGTGTATGTTTTCCATCTGGCAGGCGGAGCGTTTGAGATGGCCCGCCAGTGGAAAATCAAGCCGACCCAGCTGGTCGTCGGCCAGGTCGGCAAGGTAGAGAGAACCAAAGGATGAAATCAGTGATACAAACCGTCATTCTTGCAACGGCTCGGATGTAGAGCTTGAGCCGCCATCGTCCAAAAGCGCCGGAAATCTCGGGCTCTCGCTTCAAGAAGAGGCCCCTGTTGCACTTTCAATCGTTGGTTGTGACTTCACTTTTTAGAAGTGCAGACGGAGTCCCAACCATAGAGAACTCCGCCTGCCTGGGGGAGGACTGACAATTCCGTTCAGTGTGCCACGTGTTCATAGACCATTGGATTTGCTGGCTTCGCTGGGTTGGCAAATGGAAATCGAAATTCCGTTCCCTCGCAATCGACCGGCTCCAGCCCACGAGATCGAAGGGTCGCTATGGAAATGTCCATTGTGGCTGCTTTTGCTAACACAAAGGCCAGAAAGTCGTGTTGTGGATCCGTCTTCGTGGAATGGCGTGTGGTGGATTGGAGACGGCGCTGCTCGATTGACACTTCATCGCTGGTCTCCGTTCTTCTCTTCATCGCATCCGAGGAGGATTTCGGAGATTCACGCTTGACCGTGGTGAGCAGAGCGCCTGGAATATCAACTTGTGAGTCCTCGATTTGGAAGTCTGACTCCACGACGTTGCCCCAAACGGGAGTCCAGTTAGGTGCGCCCGCGGGGGGCGGCGAATTCCACGACAGGATGGCCCGGATCTTGGGCACAAACTCCTCTGAACAGAGTTCCTGTTGGGGAATGATCTCCAACGTCACGCGTTGGACGAGCGGTCTGGGGAGGTGTGAGTCGAAAACACTGAGGGAACGCATCCCCTGATCTAGCCATTTCGAACCACCGTCGTATGAAAGATAAAAACGGACGAATTCCTGAGACCCATGAATAAAGGCATCGCCGGAGTAACCGGTTGCCTGCTTGATATCGATCGTGGCGCAGAGTCGCTCGCGTTGAGGATCGTAACTAATGCGGGAGATGCGCTCAAAAGTTGTGTCCTCCTGAATCTTGAGGACCGCCATGAACGAACTGGATGGGATTTTTCCGAAATAGTTCGGGTTCGCCAACAAAAGCGCGCGGAGTTTTTGCCGGGCCTGTTCGGGAGAAAGCTGCGCGAGGGCGATCAACTCCAGAGCGGGTTGAGCAGATGGCGCGAAGCGTGCAACTGCGGGGGAGTCCATTTCCATTCCTTTCATTCCATGCAATTCCTGGGGCTGTTTCGATTCTTTGGAAATCGCGTGCGAGGTCAGGGACCAATCAACCCCACGGCGCAGCCCTTTAGAAGGCGCCTTGTCGTGGCGCGACTTACGAGGGATAGTGCTGTTTCGCAGCGTCGCGTTTCACCGGAGCGCAAAAAATTTCAGGAATGAAGCTTTGCGCAGTTTGCGGCTTTGCTTCCTCCTCCCGACCTCGCTCAGCATTCGCGGGCAAATGGGCCGACTTCGAACTCAGCATGTTGGAAGCGCGGGATGCCCTGGACTCGAATCATGCGGCTGTCACCTGAAATCCTGGACTCAAACCGGCATCGAGTAACGATGCCAGAATTTGATACAAGTGCCATCAAAAATTGGACTTATGCAATTCAGCGGTATCCCAAACGTAACCGCCTTACCCCAGAAGAGTAGGTTACTTGGCAGTAAACCTGTGCTAGGCTAACCACACTTTTGAAAGAATCCCAAAAGTGTTGCGTCCATGCCCTGCCGACCAGATTCTGCCGGGACCATGAATTGACTGAGGAACCGGGATGCGAAGGCCAGCCGTCTACTCAAGCGTAGTTCCGAACAACGCCCCCGCGTTGGCACTGGATTCTCGTCGTTTGCGTCGGCTTCGACTTGGACTTTTGACCCTGGTCATCCTTTACAGTGCAATCCCGGCAATCTCTGATTCCGGGCAGACCGCAGAGCTAACCACGGTTCGGCAGATTCGCCATCTCAAGGCTTCCGCGCCGGCTGATATCAACCTGCACTTGCGCGGCGTCGTCACGTATTACGACACAGTTGCTCCAAATCTCTTCGTGCAGGATGCGACTGGTGGAATCTGGGTTGATCTGCGAAACTCCGCGGCCAAGCCTCCGTTGCCGGGGCAGATGGTCGACCTTCGAGGCGTCGTTGGTTTTGGATTTAGCCCGTATGTCGCGAATCCACATTGGATGGTCGTTGGGAATTCGGAGTTCCCCAAGCCATTACCCATCACGCACGACGATGCAGCCACCGGCTCATTCGACGGCCAATGGGTACAGATGGAGGGCGTCGTTCGCTCCTTCGTTCAACAGGCTGAAGGCAGCGTCCTGGTGATCGATGTTGCCACTCCGACCGGCTCGTTCAAGGTCAGAGTGCCCGATTACCACGGTTCATTTCCGATGGAACTGGTGGACGCCAAGGTTAGGTTTAACGGCGTTTGCGGATCCGCCTTCAACAGCCGCAATCAGCTTGTCTCAATTCATCTACTCGTTCCTTCGCTCAAGGATCTGAAAGTTCTTCAGGCTCCGCCCAAAGATCCGTTCGCTGTGGCGGTGATTCCTATCGCAAATGTCCGGCGTTATTCCGCCGACCTTTCTGACGATCATAGGGTAAAAGTGGTTGGGACCGTGACAGCCCGGTTTCCCCAGCAGGGAATCTATGTGACGGACGGCTCAGGTGGTCTCTATGCCGAGAGCCAGGACGGATCTCCGATTAAGGAAGGTGACCAGGTCGAAGTGATCGGGTTTCCCGCGGCCGGCAGTTTCAGTCCGGTCCTGAAATCTGCGAGCATCCGGCCCACCGGACAGCACTTTTTGCCTACCATCGCGTCGGTTGGCGGACGAGCGGCCCTCAAAGGGACATACGATGCTCAGCTCATCAACATTACTGGAACGCTCAGCGCCTACCGCCAGCGTCTGAACCGGCAGGAACTCGTGATCGAGTCTGACGACAACGTGGTGTTCACAGCCAGTTTCGCGAGTTCGGGCCGATCAGAAGTGGCCATCAAAGAGGGAAGCCGGATATCGCTGACTGGAATCTGTACGGTCAAGGCAGACGAGAATGGCAATCCCTCTGAGTTTGAAGTCGTGCTGCGTTCGCCGGCAGATGTTCGTTTGGTTTCCTCGCCTCCTTGGTTCGACGCTGGCGTTGCAGCCAATATCTTGTCCGGGCTGATGTTCTCAACGCTGGCAGTGATCGTCTGGGTGTTTATTCTCCGTAGGCGAGTCCGCAAACAGACTGTGATCATCACTGAAAAGCTGAAGAACGAGATGGCGCTCGAGGAGCGATATCGCAATATCTTTGAACGCAATTTGACTGGGCTTTACGTCGCGGCTGCTGACGGCAGGATTCTGGACTGCAATGATGCCTGTGCCCGCATTCTCGGATACAACGGGCGCCATGAGTTGCTGGGCAACAGCACGCGTGCAGAGCAAGTAGTTCAAAAACTCCATGAAAGCTTGTCCGACGCAAGTTTCGCGGCCGGGACCGAGCAGTCGATCGAGCGGCTTGATGGCACGCATGGATGGGTACTCTGCAGCCTGAAAGCGGTTGGCGGCGATGAAGACGGTAGTCAGGTCTTCGAAGGATCCCTTGTCGACATCACCGAGCGCAAACTCGCTGAAGAGAGAATTCAGTTTCTGGCTTACTTCGATTCCCTGACCAACCTGCCCAATCGAACCCTGGTCCAGGACAGATTATCCAAGGGCATAGCCGGTGCGAAACGCAAGCGCGAAAAGCTCGGAGTGCTGCACCTCGATATCGACAGTTTCAAGATCATTAATGATTGCCTCGGCCACTCGCGAGGCGATGAACTGCTCCAGGCCATTGCTTTAAGATTGCATGCCTGTGCCCGTGAAGAAGACACAGTGGCGAGATTGGGCGGAGATGAATTCTTGATCGCCCTCGGTCCAATCGGTTCGCATGATGACGCGGCTATCGTAGCGGAGCGAATCGCATCCGAACTCAGGCCGCCCTTCAATCTCAACGGCAATTCTCTCAGTGTCACGTGCAGCATCGGAATCAGTATCTTCCCCGATCATGGCGGAGACGCGGAAACCCTCATCAAGCACGCTGACGCCGCAATGTATGCCTCAAAGGGCCGGGGGCGCAATACTTTCAGCTTCTTCTCTGAAGAAATGACGGCGCAGGCGATTGAACGGCTTCAACTCGGGAACAGCATGCGCGGCGCTCTCGATCGAGGCGAGTTTCATCTGGTTTTTCAACCCGAGTTCAATCTCCGAACCGGTGCCGTATCTTGCTGGGAAGCCCTTATCAGGTGGAAGCACCCCGAACTGGGATTGGTTGCTCCAGACAAATTCATCCCGATTGCCGAGGCCAACGGCATGATTGTTCCCATCGGCGAGTGGGTGCTGAGAACGGCATGTCATCACGCTCGGGGTTGGCACAGTGTCGGCAACAAAGTTCCTGTAGCCGTGAACGTCTCCGCTGTTCAATTTCGCCAAATTGGCTTTTGCGACCTGGTCAGAAGAGTGCTGAGAGAGACGGAGCTCGATCCCGAATTCCTGGAGCTTGAGATTACCGAGAGCCTTCTTCTTGCAACGGAAGACATGCGATTCGAAGTCCTTAGCCAACTAAAGACGCTCGGTGTGAAACTTGCGATCGACGATTTTGGCACAGGATACTCGAGCCTCAGTTATCTGAAGCAGCTGCCCGTCAGCAAGCTTAAGATCGATCGCAGCTTCATCCATGATCTGCACCGGAACGGTAATGACGTGGCAATCGTCGCGGCGATTATTCAGATGGCAAAATGTCTGAATCTCAGGGTCACGGCCGAGGGCGTCGAAAACGAACAGCAGTTGCAGTTCCTGCGCGAACAGAGGTGCGACGACGTGCAGGGATTCCTGTTCAGCAAGCCTCTCCGCGCCGATCAAATGGATTTCCAGAGCCGGAAAGCATCCGCCCTGTTCGAAATCCTTTCCATGGGCGCTGCGAGTTGAGGGCCCTCTGAAACCAGTTTGATTAAAGGCTACTCCGCAGGCCCGTTTGAGAGCTTGTCTCTGCTCGCGCAAAAGCCACTGCCCGCTGCACGACTTTGAGCTGCTTCTTCCTTTCGTGGTATGAACACCGCGGCGAGTCGATCCTCATAGGCCACTTGAAGACACGGCTGCAAGCGAAGCAACTGTACGAGCGGGGCCTGCGCCTGCGCAATGATCAGGTTTGCTGTAACGAGGTCAGGATCAGAGTCCCATCCTGGTGCTCCATCCCAGGTTTCGAACGAGCGAATTACCCTCTCGACTCCATAATCAGTATTTCGGCCGTACATGCTGACAGGCCTGTCCAACGACCAGATCAAGAAACCGCCCCAGTTGTAATCGTTGTAAATCGGTCCTGTCCAGTTTTTCGACTTTATGGCTTTAACGGCTTGAACGGGCAGGTCGGTTTCGAGTTTCGTTTGCAGCCCAGAGTTGGTGACACCCATAACCACAAACGCTAGCACCGCGCACAAAGCCGTCGCCGAAACCAAAATGAAAACTGCAGGACCTCGAATTGAAAACTGTTCGGTAGGACCTTGGGCCAAATTAGAGACGAGAATTGCGCTTCCAGCTATGGTGAGTACCCAGATGTCTCGTTGCGAACGAAACGACACGACTATTGAGAATGTAAGCAGTACGATTTCAAAAAATGTGATCCTGCGTGCTCTTGCCAAAACAGCAGTAGCTGCAAGCGCAATGAAAAGAAGGCACCAGTCATCGAGAGTACGAAATGAGATCGCGGAGAGCTCCATGATCTGGGGCAAAGACGCCGCCTGGGTAACCAGGTCGTAAGCAACTTTGTAAATTGTCCATCCATATGGATTCACCAATGTCGCCACGATACATGCGACAACGATGCCAATCATGGTGCGCGCCGGAAGCTTCGATTTGATTGCCGGCCACCGAATTGCGCATACGGATTCAGCGAGCACGATTCCTAACACCAGAAGTCCATCGATGAACTGGATATGGATATTCGTCCAGACAGCGAAAATCAGCGGCAACCAAAGTAATCCGCGGATCCTACCGTTCTGCCGCGCCCTGATCAGGATGTTGAGCTCAAGGGCAAAGAAGAGGATCGTGAGTAGCCAGGGGCGAGGTGTGAAGAGGCGTCCCATCGTATACATAGCGAGGAACGTGATCCCAACTCCGACTGTGAAATCGGAGTTTAACCTTCGCAGGATTTGATGGACCACCGCGGTAATTGCCACGGCCATCGCCGAACTGTAGATTGCAATCCCGATAAGTCCAAATTTGCGAAAGAAAAGTAAATGATTAGTTCGAAAAGCCAACTGTAGGCCGCCCAGGGTTTTCCGGCCCCAAACGTCGAGAATAATTCTGCATGTGGAATGGCTCCGTGCTGGGCGATCCACTGACCTATGCGCAGATGCCACCACACGTCTGTATCGTCCACCTCATCGAGTCGAAGCACGAAGAACACCGGGGTGGCATAGAGGATGGCCATAACGACCGCCTGCTGCCACTGCAGTGCCCGGGACCGCGATTCGATTGGTTGAGTAGTTGCTGCCCGATTCATTGCACACATCTCCTTTCATCCGCAAAGGGGGCGAGGGGAATTGGTTGCTCAATCCACTCAGCACAGATTAGTTCCACCAATCGCCAATGTCTTCTGGAATCTGCCGAGGTGTCTGCCTTTGCAATACGGTTGATCACTGTCAGTCCGCAGAGTGCTCATAGCCCTCCGATCTGTCGGCGAAACCTAGCCTGAAGATCGAAACATTGCACAGATCTTTAAAGTGCCGGGCTGCCGTATCGTGCGCCGGCGGGAGTATGATTCCTGCTCCGCGTCCCCCTGCCAAATTCACGCGGTCTATCCCCGTGGGAGGAGCATTCGATGGCGACAATGACAGAACCAATTCCGGGCAAGCTCAGCGATAAAGTGAGCTTCCGCCCTCGCTATGGCAATTACATTGGCGGCAAGTGGATGGAGCCCGCTTCCGGCCAGTACTTCGAGAACGTAACGCCGATTACCGGGAAGACATTCTGCGAGATTCCGCGCTCCAACGCGCAGGACATTGAACGGGCCCTCGACGCAGCGCATGCTGCTCGCGAGAGTTGGGGGCATACCAGCCCTACGCACCGCGCCATCCTGATGAACAAGATCGCGCAGCGCATGGAAGACAACCTTGACATCCTGGCGCTCGCCGAAACATGGGACAACGGCAAGCCCATCCGCGAAACTGTGAACGCGGACCTTCCGCTCGCCATCGACCACTGGCGCTACTTCGCTGGCTGTATCCGCGCGCAGGAAGGCACGATCTCTGAAATCGACCACGACACCGTTGCCTACCACTTCCACGAACCGCTCGGCGTCGTCGGCCAGATCATCCCCTGGAACTTCCCAATCCTGATGGCGACATGGAAACTCGCTCCCGCAATTGCCGCCGGAAACTGCGTAGTGTTGAAACCCGCCGAGCAAACGCCAGCCAGCATTCTGGTATGGGCCGAACTCGTTGGCGACATCCTGCCTCCCGGTGTGCTCAATATCGTCAACGGCTTTGGCCTTGAGGCCGGCAAGCCGCTGGCTTCCAGTTCGCGTGTAGCGAAGATCGCGTTCACCGGCGAAACCACCACCGGCCGGCTGATCATGCAGTACGCCAGTCAGAATCTGATTCCAGTCACACTTGAACTCGGCGGCAAATCACCAAACATCTTCTTCGCCGATGTCTTGAACGAAGACGACGACTTCTTCGACAAGGCCATTGAAGGCTTCGTCATGTTCGCGCTCAACCAGGGCGAAGTCTGCACCTGCCCCAGTCGCGCCCTTATCCAGGAAAGCATCTACGACAAGTTCATGGAGCGGGCACTCAAGCGCGTAGCGGCCATCAAGCAGGCCAATCCGCTTGAGAGCGACACCATGATCGGTGCCCAGGTATCAACGGAGCAGTTGGAGAAGATCCTCAGCTACATCGATATAGGCAAGAAGGAAGGCGCTGAGGTGCTGGCTGGAGGCGAGCGGGCTCATCCCGGCGGTGAACTCGACACTGGATTCTACGTGCAGCCAACGGTCTTCAAAGGCCACAACAAGATGCGCATCTTCCAGGAAGAAATATTCGGACCGGTCGTCTCTGTGACCACGTTCAAGAACGAAGCCGACGCGCTCGAAATCGCCAATGACACGCTCTATGGCCTGGGCGCAGGCCTCTGGACGCGCGACGTAAACCGTGTTCATCGCCTGGGCCGCGGCATTCAGGCTGGACGCGTGTGGGTCAACTGCTACCACGCCTATCCGGCTCACGCCGCATTCGGCGGATACAAACAATCCGGCATCGGCCGCGAAACGCATAGCATGATGCTCGACCACTACCAGCAAACCAAGAACATGCTGGTCAGCTACAGCCCGAAGAAACTCGGTTTCTTCTAAGCCCTAACGCGTGTCCTGAACTCCAGGGTTCCCCATCCATGACGCGGCTCCATCGCGGCATGGGTGGGACAGCACGAAACCTCACAGTTTTTCCATGGTTCCTCATCTCATGCCAGAGCCACCCAAACAAGTCGAAGCCACCGACCTCGCCATCCACCTCATCCGCGTTCTTCGCGAGAAGCACGGGCCATTGATGTTCCACCAGTCGGGGGGCTGCTGCGACGGCAGCTCCCCCATGTGCTATCCCCGGGGCGAATTCATGGTCGGCGACTCCGACGTGCAACTCGGCGAAGTTGATGGCGAACCCTTCTATATGAGCCGCAGCCAGTTCGAATACTGGAAGCACACGCATCTGACTCTCGACGTGGTGCCCGGCCGCGGCGGCATGTTCTCACTCGACAACGCCGAGGGCCTGCGCTTCCTCATTCGCTCCCGCGTCTTTGATGACAATGAGATTCGCGAACTTCGCGAGGCCGGGCGCATCTAAAGGTTGGCGTCGTATCATAGGTGCCGCCAGTCTCATGCATCGGGAGCAACAAATGTCAGAGGTCGTCATCGTTTCGGCCGTTCGTACGCCCATCGGAAAATTCCAGGGCTCACTTCAGTCGTATACCGCGCCAAAGTTGGGTGCCCTCGTAGTGGCTGAGGCGGTAAAGCGGGCCGGAGTTGAACCCGCAAAAGTGGACGAGACCATCATGGGCTGCGTCCTTCAGGCCGGCGTTGGCCAAAGTCCCGCCCGGCAGGCAGCCATCTTTGCCGGTTTGCCGCCGCAAGTGGAGCTCTCACCGTAAACCAGGTCTGCGGTTCGGGCCTGCGTGCCGTAGCGCTTGCCGCGCAGGCCATTCAAACTGGAGACGCGGATATCGTTGTCGCAGGCGGCATGGAGTCGATGTCGAACGCGCCCTACCTGCTGCCCCAGGCTCGTGCAGGGTATCGCATGGGCAATGGCACCCTGGTCGACGCCATGATTCATGACGGCCTCTGGGACGTCTACAACCAGTTCCACATGGGCGAAGCGGCAGAGATGGTGGCGGAGACGTGTCACATCACACGCGAAGATCAGGATGCCTTCGCCGCCGAGTCGCATCGGCGCGCTGCCGAAGCTACGGCCGAGGGCCGCTTCCGCGCGCAGATCCTGCCCGTTGAAGTCCCGCCGGCAAAGAAGGGCGAAGCGCCGCGCGCATTCGATGCCGACGAAGCCATTCGCCCCGACACGACCGCCGCGATTCTCGCCAAACTGAAGCCCGCTTTCAAGCAAGGCGGCACCGTGACCGCTGGCAACGCACCCGGCGTCAGCGATGGCGCCGCGCTGTAGTTGTTACCAGCGCCGACCGCGCAAGGGAACTGGGCTTAAAGCCGATGGTGGTGATTCGCGCGCAAGCTACGGCCAGTCGCGCACCGGAGTGGTTTTCGCTCGCACCCATCGATGCTGTGCGCAAAGTTGTTGCCAAAGCCGGGTGGTCCCTCGATTCCGTTGACCTTTTCGAATTGAACGAGGCCTTTAGCGTTCAGGCCCTCGCCGTCATCCGCGAACTCGGGCTCGACCAGGCCCGCGTCAACGTGAATGGCGGAGCCGTCGCGCTAGGCCATCCGATCGGCGCCAGCGGGGCTGCCGTGCTGGTAAAGCTCATCTACGCCATGGCAGATCGGGGAGCCAAGAGAGGGATTGCGTCACTCTGTCTGGGGGGCGGAGGAGCGGTGGCGCTGGCAGTGGAACTCCCCTGATGATTATCGATACGCCTACATCAACGTCTCTTCCGGTCGAAACGCACAGGAAACTCGGCCACTTTCTTTGTCATTTGCTCGTTTGACGCCAAACTGTATGGCTTCAATCGGATGCCAACACCTGGCTCTCCCGGTTCAGACAATCTGCCTCATCCTCTTCGGATATTTCTCCTCGAGAGTTTTGCAGGTTATTTCTGCAAATTCTCTACACTTGTCTCAGTAGGCAAATGGGCGGGATCTACGGCTCGGGCAGCCCGGAGACAATCGCCTCGTGCTGCGTGCCATTTTGGAGTGAAGTCCCACGATCTGGAACAACCATGCCCTGAAAACGGTGCAAATCGCCCAAATCATCGCCAAGTCCTTATTTTTGACGACTTTACGCACTTAACTTATTTGTTTTCAATCACTTACGACAGCCCCCTCCGAAGCTAACTCGTTTGGAATGACGACTTTGACTCAAAAGGACAAAAAAGGGAATTCCACACCTCGTACGCCTTTCGACCATCATTCTTGCTCATGGAGCCTCGGTGGCGAGAGCCGCCCTATAGCAAAACGAGAACTCGCTTGAAACTGTCCGATATCGGACAATCCGCCACGCCAGCGGTCACTTCAACTCTCGTCGCTTCAAAGCCTTAGCTCCCCTAACCCGTTTAATTCGAATATCTAGCAGCCAGAAACCTTTGGCACGGCAAGTGCTCCTATCCAGGAGTGATGGATATCGCACGCCCAGACTTAAAGAAACAAAAACGGCGCCGCCTCTTCATTTGGGCCGGCATAGGGGTGGTGGTTCTAACGGTTGCGGTGGTTCTGGTTTCCCGGCTCAAGCCGGCAGCTCCCACGGTCGATGCGTCAACTGTTTGGCCTGACACTGTGAAACGCAGCGACATGATCCGCCAGGTTCGGGGATCGACCGGCACTCTGATCCCTCGCGAAGACTCGATTCAGTTGATTCCAGCTCTGACCGATGCCACAGTCGTCCGCATTCGGGTTCTGCCTGGCACCATGGTCAAGCCCGACACCATCCTGATGGATCTGGCCGCGCCAGAGGTCGAGCAGAAACTGCTGGACGCAAAGCTGCAGGTCAAGCAGGCTGAGTCCGATTACAAGGACAAGCAGGCCCAACTGCGAAGCACCCTGATGGATAAAAGGATCGCCGCCGCGGCAGTTGCGACCGAAAGCGGCACCGATCAGCGACAGGCCAAGATTGACGAACAGCTCTATAAGCTCGGCGTGGTTTCCGGTGCCGCGTACGACAAGTCAAAGGGCACCGCAGATCAGCTGGCGGAACAGCACAAACTGAGCCTGGAGCAACTGGAGCTCAACGAGAAGAACATCGAGGTACAACTCGAGTCGGCGCAGGCAAAAATAGACCAGGCGAAGACGCTGCTGGCGCTCTATCAAAAACAGACCGACGCCCTGGAAGTGCGTGCCGGGATTGAGGGCGAACTCGATCCGTTGGCAACCCCCGTAGCGGTGGGTACGCACGTCACGGCGGGCACATCTCTGGCCGAGGTTGTGCAACTCGGCAAATTGAAGGCCGCCCTGCAGATCGCCGAAACTCAAGCACGCGATATCCAGATTGGACTCCCTGCATCAGTCGATACGCATAACGGCGTTGTTTCCGGTCACGTAGCTCGCATTGATCCCGCGGTATTGAACGGAACGCGCACCGTTGACGTACAACTGGATGGGCCTCTGCCTCCAGGAGCGGTGAAGGGTTTGAGCGTGGATGGCACGATCGATCTTGAGAAGCTGAACAATGTTCTCAATGTTGGCCGGCCAGCCCTCGGGAATGAGAACTCGACACTGAGCCTCTTTAAGGAGTCTCCAGATCACAAGAGTGCCGAGCGCGTTCAAGTGAAGGTAGGTCGCGCTTCGGTTAACAGTATCCAGGTGCTCGACGGTTTGAAAGAAGGCGATACCGTAATTCTTTCCGACATGTCGCGCTATGACAACGTAGATCGTATTCGCCTTGAGTAAATTCCGGGCGAACAGATAACAATCTTCAGGGACCGGCCAGGAGCCAGGAGTAATGCCTGACCACTGACAACTGATAACTGACAACTGACTTTAAGAGGGGGATTGGATGGCAAACGACAAGCTGATTGACATTGAAGACTTGACCAAGGTCTTCTACACCGATGAAGTGGAAACCCACGCGCTCTCTGGCATTCACCTCACCATTTCGCGTGGCGAGTATGTGGCCATGTCCGGCCCATCGGGCTGCGGCAAGTCTACGCTGCTGTCCATCCTGGGTCTGCTCGATACACCGACTGGCGGCAAATACCTGCTTAACAACAAGCCGGTAGAGAACCTGAGCTTCGGCGAGCGCTCCCGCATTCGCAATCAGGAGATCGGCTTCATCTTCCAGAGTTTTAACCTGATTGGCGATCTCACCGTTGAAGAGAACGTTGAGCTGCCGCTCACCTATCGCGCCGGCATGCCGTCGGCAGAGCGCAAGAAGCGCGTCAAGGAAGCCCTGGAGCGCGTGAACATGGCGCACCGCATGCGGCACTATCCCGCACAGCTCTCGGGCGGTCAGCAGCAGCGTGTCGCCGTGGCCCGTGCGCTTGCTGGATCTCCTTCGATCCTGCTGGCCGATGAGCCTACCGGAAACCTTGACTCGAAAAACGGCGAAGCCGTCATGCATCTGCTCGCCGACCTGCACCGCGAAGGCTCGACCATCTGCATGGTGACGCACGATCCGCGTTTTGCCAAGCACGCCGAGCGCGAAGTGCATCTCTTCGACGGCAAGGTTGTCTCTGAGGACGAGTTGAAGAAGCTCACGGAAGAAGTGGAGGCGTAAAGTGTTCGGCCAGGACTTGCGATACGCTGTACGCCAGCTGCGCATGTCGCCTGGCTTTACGCTGACGGCGGTGCTCACGCTGGCGTTGGGCATCGGCGCATCTGACCACGGTAGCCACGTGGACCAATGCGGTTCTCTTCAATCCCTGGCCACAGGTGCGGGATGCGCGCTCGTTGCGCTTCATCTCCGCGACCGTGCTCGGCAGCGACGGCTACTCCATCCATTACGACCAGGTTCAGTACCTGCGTCAGCAGGCGCGCTCGTTCGGCGATGTGGCGGCGTTTGATTTCGCTACGCTCAACCTCGCATTGCCAAATGCTCAACCGCAGGCGATCACTGCCGGGACCGTCTCGTCCAATTACTTCCAAACCCTTGGAGTCAAGCCGGAAGTCGGCAACTTCTTCCCGCCGGACGCAAACGATCGCGCCTATGGTTCTATGGATGCGATCGTCCTGTCCGATGGCTTGTGGCGCGACCGATTCAACGCCGACCCCTCCGTTGTCGGTCGCACCATCTCCGTCAACCACCATGTCTTCACCGTCATCGGCGTAGCTCCTGCCGGTTTCGCCGGAATCTATGGCGGCATTGCTGAAGCTGCCTGGGTTCCACTTTCCGCGCTGCGCGAACTCTCCGTCGATGCGTCGCCCGATCCATTGATATTGGCCCGTTGGGGCTTGCAGGCTGTTGTTCGCCTCCACCCCGGCGTCTCCGATTCCACCGCCAAGGCCGAGATCCACACTCTGGCCCGGTCTTTCGCCCTCGCGCAACATAACGATCAGTACAAAAGCTGGGATCTGAACCTTTACGATTCCTCGCATTTCCAACGCGGATTGTTTTCCGTGATTGGCCAAGTACTGCCCGTGCTGCTTGGTGCGTCTTGCTTGCTGATGCTCCTGGTCTGCGTCAACATAGCTTCTCTGCTCGGCCAGCACGCCGCACGCCGCCGCCGCGAAATCGCGATCCGCACCGCTCTCGGCGCAAAGCCCGCACGCATCGCTTCACAAGTATTTATCGAGACCGGTTTGCTGGCGGTTGCTGGAGCCCTTGTCGGTTGGGCTGTGAATGTGGGGATTTCAAGGGCGCTTTACGTCCTGCTGCCCGACCTCGGCATGCCGCTCACCTTCAATCTGCATAGCGATTGGCGCATCATCACATTCGTCGCTGCCATTGCCATCGCCGTCACTTTGATCTGCGGCATGTACCCTGTTCGCCAGTCTCTGCGCATTTCCCAGCGCGAAGCCCTGCATGAAGGCAGCCTGACCGTGGCCGGATCGAGCCGAAAGAGAATTGGTCAGCGCATCCTGCTCGGCGTTCAGTTGGGCATCTGCTTTATCGTGCTCGCCTGCTGCGGTCTGCTCACGCGCTCTGCGTTCAACATCTTTAATCGCCCCACTGGATTTGATCGAACCAACACCCTTACCGCGATCATCGATCTATCCAGCGCCGGCTACAGTGATGATCGCGCTCGCCTCTTTCTCAGCAATGCACTCGATCGCCTGCGCAACGCACCGGGCGTTGCCTCAGCAACACTGACCATCGCATCTCCCCATGGGTGACTGGGGCTCCGGCAACACGCGCGACTTCAGCATCCCAGGTTACGTTCCCACTAAAGGTGAAGATACTTCGGTGGTGACGGACTTCGATGGCCCTGACTTCTTCCGCACCATGGGCATTCAACTTCAGCAGGGCCGCGATTTTGCTACATCCGATAATGACAATGCCCCCAAGGTGGCGGTGATCAACGAGTCGATGGCTCGCCGCTACTGGCCGAAGGGAAACGCACTAGGCAGCAGCATCGTTGTAAACAAGATCCAGCGCCAGATCGTCGGCGTTGTGCATGACTTCGCTTATCACAGCCCCGACAACACCGATCCTAACCCTGTCGTCTTCCTTCCAATGCTGCAGGGAAAGTCCGGATACGGCTACGCCATCCTCGCCGTGCATGCGCGTGCCGGCGCAGATTCCGTAGCAGCGCAGCTGCGAAAAGCGATCACCGGCCTCGATTCATCTCTTCCCATCGAGAACGTTCGCACGCTCGAAGATATTACCGGCGCGCAATATCAGATGTCGCGCATTCCGGCGGAATTGCTTGGCGTTTACGCCATCTGCAGCGTGCTTGTCGCCATGATGGGGCTGTATGCAGTAATGGCCTACTCCGTGATCGAACGCAATCGCGAGTTTGCTTTACGTATGGCGCTCGGTTCTTCGCGCCAGGGAATCTTCCGACTGGTATTGCAGGGAAGTGCAGCGCGTCATTCTCGTTGGGCTTGTCGCAGGCGGTCTCGGTTCGATTGCTGCAGTACGCTTGCTGCGTTCCATGCTGTTCAATGTTGCTCCTTTTGACCTGCTCAGCTTCAGCGTCGCCGCTCTCGCGTTGGTGCTCACGGTGCTCATTGCCGGCATCACGCCCGCGCTCCGTGCGGCGAATATTGAGCCGATGCAGGCGCTAGAAACGAATAGTGCAAAGCAAGACCCAGACCGACTCCCCTTTCGGAGCTGAATCGCGATGAATCAAGCCCTGACTAACACGCTGCAGGATCTCCGCCATGCGTTCGCCAGTTGCGTAAATCGCCGGGATTCGCGGCCACCGCGATCATTACGCTCGCGCTCGGCATCGGCGCCAACACCGCGATCTTCACGCTGGTGCAGGGCATTCTGCTGCGTTCGCTTCCGGTTGCCGATCCAGCGCTGCTCTATCGCATCGGCGACACCGACAATTGCTGCGTCAATGGCGGATTCGTCGGAGAGAACGGCGACTTCGATATCTTCTCCTACGATCTCTTATCAGCATTTGAAGGAATCCGCACCCGAATTTGAATCTCTGGCTGCCATGCAGGCCGGCCAGTGGCAATGGAGTGTGAGGCGCGGCAACACATTGCCGCGAGAACTGCACGGAGAGTTCGTCACTGGAAACTACTTTTCCACTCTCGGTGTTGGCTCGTTCGCTGGCAGAGTATTCAACGACACCGACGATCAGCCGACGTCGTTCGCCGGTGGTCGTGCTCAGCTATCGCTCCTGGCAGAATGAGTTCGGCGCCGATCATCCATTGTCGGTCAGATCGTCTCCATCCAGGCGCACCCATTTACCGTCATCGGCGATGCGCCGCCGTCCTTCTTTGGCGATCGCATATCCGGAAACCCACCCGATTTCTGGATGCCCGTCGAACCAGGAGCCCTACGCGCGCGGGCCAGCACGATCCTGCATCACCCCGAGCAAAACTGGCTGTATCCGCTGGGCCGCGTCCGGCCCGGTACCAATATTCCGGCGCTTCAACAGAAGCTTTCCGCGGCGCTGCGCAATTGGCTCTACACGCGCCCTGTCTATACCGAGCACGGCGGCTCCTCCATCATTCCCAAGCAGCACGTGACCATTGTGCCCGGAGGCGGCGGCATTCAGAGCATGCAGCAGGAGACCGGCAAGGGCCTGAAGATGCTCATGATTCTTTCCTCGGTTGTGCTGCTGATTGCATGCGCCAACATCGCGAATCTGGTCCTTGCACGCAGCACCACGCATCGCGGAGACATTGCAGTCCGTATGGCGCTTGGAGCCAGTCGCACCCGGGTGATCCGTCAGATCGTCACCGAGAGCGTTCTGCTCAGTTGCATCGGCGGACTCGTGGGTCTCGCAGTCGCCTACATGGATCGCGGACGATCCTCGCGCTGGCATTTCCTGATGCCCGGAACCTCCCCATCGATGCCAGCCCGTCGCTTGCAGTACTTGGATTTGCCTTCTCGTTTCCCTTGCCACCGGCGTGGCATTCGGATTCGCGCCCGCATGGCTGTCTCGCATGCCCAGCCCGCGGAAGTTCTGCGCGGAGTCAATCGCTCGACGCGCGACCGTTCCGCATTTGCCGCAGCGGGCGCTCGTTATTTTTCAGGCTGCGCTATCGCTGGTGCTTGCTTGCCGGCGCCATTCTGATGACCAATCGCTCAATAATCTCGAACATCAGAATTTCGGCATCACGACCGCAAACCGTTACGTGATTCACGTTGATCCGGCTGGCGCGGGCTATACAGCCGAGCGGCTTCCCGCGCTCTATCGCCAGATCGAAGACCGGCTTTCCTCGCTTCCCGGGAGTAGCCAATATCAGGCATGGCCCTCTACAGTCCGCTCGAAGGAGATAACTGGGGCGAGTGCGTCATTCAGCAGGGTCATCCCGCTCCCGGACCCAATGACAAATGCGGATCCACATGGGACCGGGTCAGCCCACATTTTCTTCAGGCGATCGGCGTGCCCATCGTTCATGGCCGCGACCTGTCAGAACAGGACACACAGGCCACGCAACCAGTTGCAATCGTCAACCAGGAATTCGTCAAGCGCTTCTATCCCAATCAGAGACCCCATCGGCAAACACTTCGGCATCGATCTGCCGCAGTATTCCGGAGCTTTTGAGATTGTTGGAGTTTTTCACGATTTCAAGATGAATAATCCGCGCAGATCTGCCGCGCCCTGTGTTTCTCCGGCCCCTCGCGCAGTACTACAACGGCTATAAGACACTGGACGGGCCCGGACCAGCCGCCGTCGTTTATCGATGCCATCGTGGGCGGCGAAACCCAATCCATGTTTATCGATGCCATCATCATCAATTTCCGCGTGCCGCAGCAAAATGCGGATGAGCTTTTGCGGCGCACACTGGCTCCGTCGATCCCAATCTGACGGTCGTGGATATTCGCACCTTTGACGCGCAGGTCGCCGGAAACTTCACGCAGGACAGGCTTGTTGCCCGCCTCACCACGCTGTTTGGAATTCGTCTCGCTGGTTCTGGCCTCCGTAGGCCTCTATGGCGTCATGTCCTACTTTGTGGCGCGGCGCACGAGCGAAATCGGCATTCGCATGGCCCTGGGCGCGACGCGGTCGAGTGTCCTTGGCATGGTGATGCGGAGCGCGCTCTTGGCAGGTGTTGGTCGGGCTCGCCATCGGCATTCCGGCCGCGCTATAGCGCAGGCTACCTGATGAAGAGCCTTCTATACGGCGTGGCCAGCTACGATCCGTTGGCTCTTGCCGGCGCGCCCTTGATGCTTGCCCTCTGTGCCGTGGCGGCGGGATTCATTCCCGCGCGTCGGGCGCTTCCATTGAACCTATGCGCGCACTGCGCATCGAGTAGAAGAAAGGAGACCGAGCGAGATGAACAAACTGGCTGACGACATTCGCTACGCATTTCGTCAGTTGCGCCGCGCGCCGGGATTCGCCGCCACGGCAGTGCTTACTCTCGCTCTCGGCATCGGCGCCAGTTCCGCCATCTTCTGCCTCATCGATGGTCTCTGGCTTCATCCCATTGCGCATTCCGCATCCAGGCGAATTGGTGCGAGTCTTCGCGACTACGCAACAATCTCCCGCCGCGGAAGAGGGCGTAGATACCTACTTCAACTACTCGGAGTATCAGACCATTGCCGCACGCGCCACCGCACTGAAAGGCGCCTATGCTCTGGGCCGTCGCGGAAGCATGATGGAGCGCGCAGACGGCACGGCGGCCCTTTTGCTGACGAATGTGGTTTCCAGCAATTTCTTTGAGGGCCTCGGCGTCCATCCACTCCTCGGCCGTCATCTATACATCGTCCGACGCTGCGCATCTTCGCACACATCCGGGCGTTCTGCTCGGATTCGGATTCTGGCAGCGCGAATTTTCTGGCGACCCTAACGTCGTGGGTCGTCAGATATCCATTCTGCGCGGAAAAGATCATCGCAGCCAGGTAGACGTTTGGGGAGTGTTGCCGCCATCGTTCCGCGAAATCGATAACGGCATGGATCGTGATTTGTGGATGCCAACGGAGACGTGGGCTGCGGTCGCCAACCCCGATGAGCTAACCTCGCGCGAATTTCGCTGGTTCAAAGTCATCGGCCGTCTCGCCCCCGGCGCTACCGTAGCGCAAGTCAACCAGCAGGTCGCGGCAATCGCAAAGTCGCTCGAGAGCTTCCGATCCGAAGGCAAACCGCGGGCGCGGAGCACGCGCGGTCGGTGACTTCAAATACCGCATGGCACAGGCCGGCACAACCGGCATCGTCCTTGTTTGCGATTGTGGGTTGCGTCGTCCTTCTAGGAACGGTCAATCTCGCTCAACTCATGCTGGCTCGGGCTCTTGGTCGCGCCCCTGAAGTTGCGCTTCGCCTCTCGCTCGGAGCACGCCGTGGTGTCGTTGCCCGTCAGTTACTGGTAGAGAATTTGCTGCTGGGATTCTTCGGACTCGTCGCAGGCGTCGCTCTCGCAGCCGCGATAGCCGCCGTTCTGCCAAGATTGATGGTCAGTCAACCCGCAATGCTGGCCGCCATCGGATCGAGCACGACAAGCTTCCAACTGGATTGGCGGGTGTTTTCCTTTGCAACTGCGCTCGCATTCGTTACCATGCTGCTTCTTGCGCTGGTTCCTTTGAGCCAGGTTGCAAAGCCGGAATTGTTGCCGGTCCTTCAATCAGCCTCCACAACACGCACCGCAACCAAACCTTCACTCGTGCGCCGCTCAGCAATCTGGCTGCAGATTGGTATCTCCTTCGCGTTGCTTGTTTCTACCGCAGCGCTCGTCCGCAGTTTCATCAACACCAGCGGCGCAGTCTATCGGTCTCACGCGAAATCAGGTTCTCCTGGCATGGACGCAGGAGCCCGATGCACCGATGCGTGATGCCGTTGTTCAGCGCATGGAGGCCATGCCGGGTGTCGATCGCGTTGCATATGCGATACGTGCTCCGCTCAGTCTTTCTGAAGGTGGCATCCAGGTAAAGGCGATTCTGCCCAGCCATCCTGAGATACATGATCCCATCGAGATCAAGTACAACGCGATAAGCCCCGGCTTCCTCGATGTCATCGGCACGCGCATCCTTCGCGGTCGCGGGTTCGCACCCTCCGACGATCAGCCGGGTCCGGTGGTGATTCTTATCGACCAGGCCATGGCGCAGAAATACTGGCCCGGCAAGGATCCCATCGGACAAGTCGTCCAGACTTATCGGGTTCAACACCGGTCCTTCGGGCAAATATCGATGCCCGCATCGTCGGAGTGACGGAAGACGCGCCAATCAACCAGATCGGCGAAATTCCGGAACCCTATATCTACATGCCGTTCCACCTGTCGCAAATGGGCGAGATCACCTTTGCGCTGGAGACAAAGCAGAATGCAATGAGCCTCGCGCAATCAACGCGCCAGCTGCTCATTCACACCAATCCGCTGCTCGATCCGATGATGGTCACTTCGCTCCCGGAACTCATCCGCTACTCCGCCGGCAACTACCAGATGATGGCGGAACTGGTCAGCGCGCTGGGCTTCATCGGTCTCGCGCTGACAGTCGTTGGCCTCTACGGCTTTCTCGCTTTCCGCGTTAACCAGCGTCGTCGCGAGATCGGCATTCGCATGGCCCTCGGAGCTTCACGCGAGTCAACTGCATTCCTCATCCTTCGCGATACCGCACGGATGGCCGCGGTCGGCCTTGCGCTTGGACTCCTCCTCTCCATAGGCGCCACTCGGCTTGAAACCTCTGTGCTCTTCGGCGTACGCCCGCTCGATCCACTCTCACTCTTCGGCGCAATCGGCGTACTCAGCATCGCAATCTCACTCGCAGCATGGCTCCCCGCGCGCCGCGCCGCCTCCGTTAATCCCATGCAGGCCCTGCGCACTGAATAAGGAGAAGTCAGAATGAATTCGTTCTTGCAGGATCTTCGATACGCGTTTCGACAGCTACGCAAGTCGCCGGGATTCACGTTCACGGTGGTCGTCACGCTTGCGCTTGGAATCGGCGCGAACGCGGCTGTCTTTACCGTGTTCGACCAGGTTCTGCTGCGCGTGCTGCCCGTCGAACGGCCGCAGGAACTCGTTCGCTTCGAGTGGAGCGGTGCATTCTCCGGCTCCATGAGCAGTTTCGGTGGCGATTCAACAAACTACTTCTCCTATCCGATGTATAAAGACCTGCGCGATCAGAACCAGGTCTTCACGCGGAATCCTCGCGGCCGACAAGGCCCAGATTGGCGTCTCCTGGCACAACCAGGCCGAAAACGACGACGCCGAGGTAGTCTCCGGAAATTACTTTCAGCTTCTCGGGCTGAAGCCTGCCGCAGGACGCCTTTTCACGCCTCAAGATGACACGGCAAAAGATTCAAATCCCGTGACGGTGCTCAGCTATAACTACTGGCGCACTCATCTTGGCGCGTCAAGAGACGTCATCGGCCAGACCATCCTCCTCAACGGCCACTCCTTCACCATCATCGGAGTTGCGCCGTCCGGATTCGATTCCGCAATCGGCGGCTATCGTCCCAGCGTCTTCGTTCCCACCAGTATGGTCGATATTGCGATCCCCTGGAGAGCGCCTCTCGACGACCTCAACAACCGCAAGTCAGTGTGGCTCACGCTCGTTGCGCGTCTGAAACCCGGCGTCACGCGTCAGCAGGCGGATGCCAGCATGAAACCGCTCTGGCATTCCCTGCGCGCCTACGAACTCACTCTTTTCAAGTCGAAGTCCGAGCGTTTTCGCAAGAATTTTCTCGACCTCACCACATTCAAAGTGGTCGACGACTCCAAGGGGTTCAACCCCAATCGCAGCGACCTCCAGAAGCCTCTCGTGATCTTGATGAGCATGGCCTGCCTGCTCGTCGTTCTCTGCGCCATCAATGTAGCCACGCTGCTGCTGTTGCGCGCTGCCAATCGGGCTCGCGAAATGTCGATGCGTTACGCGCTTGGAGCTCGTCGCAGTCGCATTGTGTCGCAGCTCATGATCGAAGGTGGCGTGCTCGGCCTGACGGGAGCGGTCGCCGGAATTCTGCTGGCGCCAATGGTTACAACTGCATTGGTTCGCATTCTCACAAGCTCCGATCCTGGAACCGAACCCTACTCGGCCTCGGTCGACACCCGTGTACTGCTCTTCACGCTGGGAATCTCGGTGCTCGCCACGCTGTTCTTTAGCGTCGCTCCTGTCTTCCACTTCTTCCGCCCCAATCTCGCCGGTGCACTGCGGCAAAATTCCGGAACGCTTTCAAAAGATTCGCAGCGCTTCCGTAAGCTCGCGGTGGGCACACAGATTGCCCTCAGCGTCCTGTTGCTCGGCGGAGCCGGCCTGTTTCCTGCGCACGCTCGATAATCTTCGCCACCAGTCGATCGGTTTCGAAACCGCAAACCTCGCTGCGTTTTCGCTGAATCCCGCGAATTCGGGATACGGCGAAGATCGCTCCGCCCAAATTGTCACCGAGTCGATTGAGGCGCTTCGTCGAGTTCCAGGCGTCGTCTCTGTCGCTGCCAACAACGATCCGGAATTGGTGGGTGATACCGAGACTTCAAACTACTCTGTGCAGGGATACAAGCCTGCAGAAGATGAGCGGATGAATTTCGAGGAGCCGCGCATCACGCCCGGATACTTCGCCACCATCCATCAGCCTCTTCTCGTGGGCCGCGAGTTTACGGCCGCCGATACCAAGGGCCAACCCGACGTTGCCGTCGTCAATCTCGCCTTCGCAAAGCGCTTCTTCGGTTCACCCCAAAATGCCGTGGGCCGCCATTTGATGGAAGGCGCCAGTGATAAGGAGAACTTCAACATCACCATCGTCGGCGTCGTCGGCGACATCCGGCACACTGACCTTCGTACCCCGCTCGGACCCGCTGTTTATCAGCCTTACTTCCAGCAGAAACATCCTGGAGGTGTCACTGTCTACGTACAGACATCGCCTCCTCCCGGCACCCTGGAGAGCGCGATCCGCCAGACCATCCACCAGCTTGACCCAACGCTTGTGGTGGACGGACTGCGTACGATGGAAGAACAGGTCAATCGCAGCGCGTCCGATGAGCGCGCGATTGCCTTTCTCGCAGTTGGCTTTGCAGGGCTCGCGCTGATTCTCGCTGCAGTTGGACTCTACGGCGTCCTCGCCTACTCCACCGAACAGCGGACGCGCGAAATTGGCGTGCGGCTCGCTCTAGGTTCGCCGCGCTCCGTCATTGTCCTTCTGGTCGTTCGCGAGATGGCGGTCATCGCCGCTGTCGCCACGGCCGTCGCTCTTCCTTCGCTCGTCGCGCTGGGCCGCCTCTTCCGAAGTCAACTTTTCGGCGTTACCACATTCGATCCGCTAACGCTCTGTGGCGCGGTGATTCTCACTGTACTAATGCTCTCGCTGGCAGCAGCGCTGCCCGCGCGCCGTGCTGCGGCAGTTAAACCCATGCAAGCTCTGCGCACTGAATAACGAATTGTAAGAAGGGGAGGCCAGGATGCAATCGATTCTTCGAAACCTGCAATACGCGATGCGCCAACTGCGCAAGTCTCCCGTCTTCACTGCTACGGCGATCCTTACCTTGGCACTCGGCATTGGCGCGAATACCGCAATCTTCAGCGTCGTCTATGCCACGCTGCTCGCGCCATTGCCGTACCCTCAGCCTGACCAGCTTGTCATGGTGTGGTCAAAAATTCAGGGTGGTCGTAACGGGATCGCGGCCCAGGATTATCTTGACTGGAAGAATCAGAACACCGTCTTTCAGGATCTGAACGCCTTCACCGGCGGCAGCTTCAACCTTGCAACCAAGGATCAGCCGGAGTACCTGGAAGGCCAGTTCACAACTCCCGGAATGTATCGCATGATGGGCGCGCCCTTTCGCTATGGCCGCGACTTTCTCCCCGAAGAAGGTGTTGCGGGTAGAGATCACGTTGTCATTTTGCTGAACAAGCTCTGGAAACGGCTCGGCTCCGACCCCAACATCATCGGAAAGCCTCTCCAGATCAATGGAACCGCATACACCGTGGTCGGCGTCATGGCGCCAGGCCAGGCAGATCGCTTGAATCAATGGCTTGTCGTCCCATTGGTCTTCAAGCCAGAGCAACTGAATCATGATTTCCATTGGCTGCTGGTGATGGGCCGTCTGAAATCTGGCGTCACAATGAAGCAGGCGCAGTCCAATATGGACTCCGTCACCGACAACATTGCCAAGGCATTTCCGAAAAGCAACAAAGGCTGGGGCGCACTTGTCGAGCCGCTGAAGAACGATTTCCTGCCCAAGGAGCGGATCCAAACCCTATGGATGCTTCTTGGCGCCGTTGGCTTCGTCCTTCTCATCGCGTGCGTGAATGTCGCAAACCTGTTGCTAGCCAAAGGCACTGCGCGTCAGAAGGAAATTGCAATTCGCAGTTCTCTTGGAGCCTCGCGCAGAGGCATCTTCGCGCAGTTCCTTACGGAGAATCTGCTTCTGGCATGCCTTGGCGGAGTTCTTGGTGTAGGCGTGGGAGCGGCCGTCCTGCGCTGGCTCGTTGCATCCATGCCGCGGGGCACGCTTCCTTCTGAAGCCGATCTCAGTCTCAATCTGCCCATTCTGTTGTTCTCGTTTGGCGCCACAACTCTCGCCGGTCTGCTCTTCGGCTGCGCGCCGGCGTGGTATGCCACCCGCATCGATCCGGGTGAAACTCTCAAAGAGGGTGGCAGATCGGGAATGGGTGCAGGACGCCAGCGCGTGCGCAAGGTGCTCGTGATCGCTGAATTTGCATTGGCTCTCGCGCTGCTCACCGGTGCCGGCCTCGCTATTCATAGTTTCTGGAATCTTACCCGCGTCGATCTCGGCGTCAACACGGTGCATGTGCAGACATTCAGCCTCCCGGTTCCCGACGCGCGCCCCAAAGATCCAAAGCTGATCATCGCGTACTACCAGCAGATGCTCACGAGCCTCAAGTCCGTTCCTGGCGTGCTCGACGCCTCCGCTTCCGTGGGATTGCCTCTCGAGGGCCCCGGATTCGGCATGCCGTTCACCATTGCAGGACAGCCGGACGTCGCTGATCCTTCTCAGCGCCCCGGCTCAGCCTTTGGCATGGTAACGCCCGACTACTTCAAGACCTATGGAATTCAGATCACGCACGGCCGTGCATTTACCGACCAGGACACCGCCGACACCGTGCACGTCGCCGTGGTGAATGAGCAATTCGTACAGAAGTATTTCAAGGGCAAAGACCCGCTTCAGCAGCGGATCAATGTCGAAGAACTGATTCCAGGCGTCACCAAGCTTGGACCGTACATTCAATGGCAAATCGTCGGCGTCTTTCATAATGTGCGTGCCGGTGGATTTCGACAGGACTTCCCCGAAATTGAGATTCCGTTCTGGCAGATACCGTGGCCCTCCGCCGTCATCGGCGTGCGTACCGCGGTAGACCCCGAAACCATGACGCGGAGCATCGCCAATGCCGTGCATTCGGTCGATCCGCAGATCGCCCTCGCTGAACCGCGCACGCTCGATGAAGTCAAGAGCCTGATGCTCGCCGACGACCGATTTACCATGTCCCTCTTCGCCGCATTCGCCGGGGTGGCATTGCTGCTTGCCTCCATTGGGATCTACGGCGTCATGGCATTTACGGTTGCCCAGCGCGAGCACGAACTCGGATTGCGCATGGCGCTGGGCGCGAGTCGAGGCAGGGTCGTGCAACTCGTTCTCAAAGAAGCAATGCTGCTGGCAATGGCGGGCCTGGCGATCGGCTTGGTTGCCGCCTTCTTCGTTGGGCGGGCAATGCAAAACACGCTCTTTGGAATAGGCAAGCTCGATTTCGGCGCCATTGCTGCAGTCGCACTTGTTCTGCTTGCTGCATCGCTTCTTGCAAGCTGGATCCCAGCGCGGCGGGCCGCGGCAGTTGAACCCATGAAGGCATTACGCACGGAATAGCGCTCAGCGCAGAAAGGACTTCATGTTGCGATCGATGATGCAGGACGCGCGGTACACAATTCGCCAGTGGCGGCGTGCTCCCGGCTTTGGGCTGACAGTCGTGGCCGTCCTCGCCCTCGGCATTGGCGCCAACATCGCAGTCTTCACGCTATTGAACGGAATTCTATTGCGCCCGCTTCCATACGCGGATCCTGATCGCATCGTTTCTGTGGAACTCGGCGGCCCGATACCCTACTACAACCTGACCTATGCAAACATGTTGCAACTGCGCGATGCCGTCGGCCCGCGACTGAAGATCGGTGCAGTTCTCAATAGCGAATCGACCTATGCGAGCGTCGTTGGGCCCGGAGGGCGTTACCAGGTCACCCACGGAGCCGTTACGGCGGGACTCTTCGACATGCTCGGTGTTCAGCCGGTTCTTGGCCGCGGCTTCCGTGAAGAAGAAAACGAACCCGGGCGAAACCGCGTCCTCGTGATCGGAGATGATGTCTGGCACAAAGTCTTCAACGCCGATCCCAACGTAATCGGAAAGAACCTGGCCATTCGCCACGAGCCTTACACAATCGTCGGCGTTCTTCCCAAGGGATTCTTCTTCTGGTACGCCGACAAAATGTCGGTTTGGTCTCCGGCTGCAATTCCGCCTGCGGCGCGCTCGGCAATGTCCAGCAAAGATAGCATCGGCGGATCGTTGTATGCCCGGCTTCCCAATGACATGACTGCAGCGCAGTTGGCCGCCAATCTAAGCCGCACGCAGGCCGTCATTGCAAAGGAAGTCACCGGCGATCAGTTGCCGACCAGCATCAAGGTCACTGGCTATCAAAATTCCCTAATCGAGGATGCTCGCAAGCCTTTATGGCTCCTGTACGCCGTTGTCTTGGGCATCTGGATGCTCGCTTGCCTCAACGTCACAAGCCTCATGCTTGCCCATGCGGTTTCGCGCACGCGCGAACATGCCGTGCGTGCCGCTCTCGGAGCGACCCGCCGTCGCCTGCTTCAGCAGACTGTGATCGAGGGCCTTCTCCTCAGCATCATGGGCGCATTTGTTGGGATGTTGCTCGGTCAATCCGCCATCAAGATGCTTTGGCGTCAGATTGAGCGAAAGCTGCCGCTCACACAGACTATCCATGTCGACTGGAGGGTCATGCTGTTGCTTGTGAGCCTCACCCTGCTGACAGCTCTCATCGCCGGCTTGCTTCCCGCTTTCCGGGCCATGCGCCACGACGTGCGCGAACGCCTCAACGGAATGACCTCGACCGCTTCAGCCAGCGCCAACCGCATGCGTGAAGTTCTGGTCGTCGGACAATTGACGCTCACCCTCGTCTTTCTCGTTGGTGCCGGGCTGTTCCTTCGCACCATCCACGCGCTTCGGCAGGTTCCACTCGGTTTCACCCAGCAGAATGTCCTTACCGGTGGCGTCATTCTAAACGTCAGCGAACGCAACTTTGACGAGGCCGAGTCCGCTCCGGCTTCTGGCAGCGTTGTGAATACGTCGTACCTGCCGCTCCTGGACCGGCTGCGAGCTATCCCCGGTATTCGTGTAGCTGCCCTCAGTTCCGTGTTGCCTTTGCGCTCGGAGATGCAGGTTACCATCATCACTTCACTCGATCACAAGGACCTCCCCTACGATCAACAGCCGAAGGGTGACGGCCGCATTGCATCGCCGGGCCTTGTCGATGCACTCGGAATTCCCATGGTCCGCGGCCGCTTCTTCACGGAAGACGACGTTGCGACAGCACCCACGGTAGCGGTCGTCAATAAGGCGTTCGCCGATAAGTACCTGCCAGGACAGGATGCAGTTGGTCATATCCTCTCTATGGGGAAGGGGAAATTCGCCGACATCCGCATCGTTGGAGTAATCGCAGACACCAGGCAGCTCAACGTGATCGATGCAATCCGGCCCGAGATTTACTTCTGCCTCGCGCAGACCGAACCGGGCACGCCACTTTACGGTATCGCAACTGCCTTTATCCAGGTAGCCATTCGCGCCGGAGTACCAGCCGATGCTCTGCGCACGCAATTTGACAAGGTGTTGCACGAAGTCGCACCTGACGCGACGACCACAGATGTCAAGACAATCCATCAAGCCGTTGAAGACTCCTTCGGTAGCCAGAAACTGATTGCTTACCTCCTCGAGTCCTTCGCCGCTCTTGCCTTGATGATTGCCTCTGTGGGCCTCTATGGGCTTCTGTCCTTCGCAGTTGCGCAGCGCACCCGCGAAATCGGCATTCGCATGGCGCTTGGCGCACAGCAATCCAGCATTCTCGGCTTGGTGCTGCGCCGTGCGGTCCTGTTGGTCGCGATCGGCCTCACACTCGGCGGTGTTCTCGCCTGGTTTGCCGCTCGATTCGCCGACAGCTACATCTTCGGCGTTCAAGCACACGACGTCCTCACCTTCTCTGCGGTTGCCGTTGTGCTTGCCGCATCCTCATTTTTAGCGGCCTGGTTGCCAGCGCGTCGCGCCGCGGCAGTCGACCCAATTCTTGCTTTGAGATCGGAGTAAACAAACATCATGATCGACCTGAAAAACATCGAACGCAGCTATAAAACCGGTCACGCCGAAACCTGGGTGCTGCGCCGCATCAATCTCACCATTCGCGAAGGTGAATTCATCACCATCATGGGCCCATCGGGAGCAGGGAAGTCGTCGCTGTTGAACGTACTCGCGCTTCTCGATGACAGCTGGCTGGGCGAATACTGGTTCGGCACAACCCCTGTCCACTCACTCAATCGCAAGCAGCGAGCTGACCTTGCACGGCAGCGCATCGGTATGGTGTTCCAGAGCTATCACCTGCTCGACGATCTCACCGTTGCAGAGAACATCGATCTTCCTTTGTCATACAAGAACCTGCCATCCAAAGACCGCGGTGGCATGGTCGCTGATATTCTCGATCGCTTCCAGATCGTGGCCAAAAAGGACCTGTTTCCAAATCAGCTTTCCGGCGGACAGCAGCAGCTCGTCGGCATCGCGCGCGCCGTTGTACACGCGCCGTCACTTTTGCTGGCCGACGAACCAACCGGCAATCTGCACTCCACCCAGGCACGCGAAATCATGGATCTGTTTTGCGAACTCAACCGCGCCGGCACCACCATCGTGCAGGTTACGCACTCCGAAGAAAATGCGCGTTACAGCAAGCGCATTATCGAGCTGCGCGATGGCTGGATGACGCGCGATGAAAACCTGCAGACCACCACATCGGAGGTCGGCGCACAGTGAAGAACCCACAGGTGAACGCATTGAAAAAGAACTCGGGAACTCCTATCGGCACCCGTATTGTCGCGGGAACGGCAATCATCCTTCTCCAGGCGAACATGGCGCTTGCGTTTCAATCGGAATCGACGACTACTCCGGCGCAGGCAGCGCCCCCGCCTGTAACAACTTTGCAGTCGACGGCTCAACCGGTGCCGTTCAACGAGATGCTGCATCACTCGCACAATCCCTTCGACGCATACCGCGGCAAGATTGTGCCGCCGCCCAGCCTGGCCAATTCCATGCGCCTCAACTCACTCGTCCGCGACGGAAAGCTCTATCTTTCTCTACAGAACGCAATTGATCTCGCGCTCGAGAACAACCTCGACCTCGTCATTGCGCGCTATAACCTGCCTATCGCACAGATGGATATTCTGCGCACCCAGGCGGGCGGATTCACGAGAGGCGTAAATACCGGCGTAGTCTCCGGCACGCCTGGCGGTGCGGCCAGCGGTACCGGCACTGGCAGCGGGGCCGGCGGCACAAGCACCGGGAGCGGCGGCGCCGGCGCTGGACAGGGTGGTCTCGTGCAATCCACCTTCGGCGTCGGAACAAACGTTTCCAGCTACGATCCCTTTATCACTGCCCGTATCTACAACGACCACACCTCGCAGGTTGTGCCGAACCAGACCGTCCTGGGCGTCCCCGTTGCGCACCAGAACGAAAACCTCGCAAACTTCAGCTATCAACAGTTCTTTCCAACCGGGACCTATTTTGAAGGTGATTGGAACAACAACCGAACGACTTCGAACAGCCCGAACAATACTCTGAACCCGCAGATTTATGCCAATGTGCAGTTCTACTTACAGCAACAGTTGCTCGCCGGATTCGGCACCGGTCCGAACCTGCGCTTTCTACGAATTGCCAGGACCAACCAGAAGATTGGAGACATCGCATTCAGGGCGCAGATTATCGCGACCGTCACCCAGATCTGCGACATCTACTGGGATCTTGTGAACGCCTACGACACCGAGCAGGTTGGCGAGCGCTCAGTTGCATTTGCCACGGAGACTCTTAACACCAGCCGCAAGCAACTCGACCTCAAGGCTATTCCTGAGATGGATGTGCTCAAGGCAGAGAGCGAAGTGGCTACGCGCCAGCAGGACCTGACTGTCGCACGCACCAACCTCGAGCTCCAGGAACTCTACATGAAGAACGCCATCACCCGGTCTTTCGATGATCCAGTTCTTCAGGAGTTGCCGGTGGTCCCGACGGATCATCTCGCAACCCAGATCCAGCCGGAAACCTTGCCGATCCAGCAGAGCATCACCGACGCTCTTAAGAATCGCACCGATATACAGATATCCGCGCTCGACCTTACTAACCGGGAACTCAGCCGCAAGACAGCTCGCAATGCGCTGTTGCCTCAACTCAGTCTCTACGGCTTCTATACCGGCACTGGATACGGCGGCACTCCTAATCCCGACTTCACCGGCGGGCCCGTCGAGGCCCCTTCAACCTACGGTGGGACTCTTCAGAACGCTCTGAACAACTCTTCGCCCGAGTACCAGGTCGGTCTCCAACTCCAGATGCCCCTGCGCAATCGAGTCGCCAAGGCCGACCAGTACCGCACGGAACTCGAGTACCGCCAGTCGCAGGTGTACGCTGAAGAGTTAAAGAAAAACATCGTCATCGAAGTGCGCAATGCGCGTTATGCGCTTGAACAGGGCGCCAGCCGCGTGGGCGCCGCCAAGCAGGCTCGCGACCTCGCACAGCGCACACTGAGTATCATGCAGCAGGAGCAGAAACTGGGTGCGGGTTCAAATCAGCAGACGCTCTCGGCCGAGCACGATTTGTCGGTGGCCGAATCGGCGCTCGTTACGGCGCAAACAGCATACGAAAAGGCTCGCATTCAGTTGAAGTATTCCACCGGGTCTGTGCTTGAAGAATACGGAATCTCTATCGCGGACGCAAAAACCGGCGTTGTAGCAGAGGCGGACAATCACTAAATGGCGGACTCTCGTAAGAAGGAACTAATTCGGGTTTTAGTTGCCGACGACCAACCGCACATCCTCGAAGCCGTGGAACTGCTGCTGGAGCCACAAGGCATACATGTGGACTGCGTGCGCTCGCCGCAACTGCTTCTCGAAGCTCTGGGCCAAAGCGACTACGACGTAGTTCTCATTGACCTCAACTACACGCGCGATACCACCTCCGGGAAAGAGGGGCTCGACCTCCTGGCGCGTCTGCAGGAGATCGATCCTCGGATGCCGGTCATCGTCATGACGGCGTGGGGCAACATCGACCTCGCCGTCGAGAGCATCAAGCGTGGTGCTCGCGACTTCATCCAGAAACCCTGGGAGAACGAGCGCCTCATCTCGCTCATTCGCGTCCACGCCGAACTGCACAAGGCGCTGCGTCGTGCCCGTCAGCTCGAACTTGAAAACCGCTTGCTGCGCGCCGAAGGCATGCCTGATTTCGTCGCGGCTGCTCCTTCCATGCAGCCCGTGCTCGAGCTCATCAGCCAGGTCGGGCCTTCTGATGCCAACGTCCTCATCACCGGTGAACATGGCACAGGCAAAGAGATCGTCTCGAAGCTTCTTCATGCAGCTTCTCCGCGTTCGCGCATGGCTCTTGTCGCCGTGAATGCAGGCGGATTACCGGAAGGAACCTTCGAGAGCGAAATTTTTGGCCACGTCAAAGGCGCATTCACTGATGCTCGCTCAGATCGCGTCGGACGCTTCGAACTGGCCAACGGCGGCACCCTGTTTCTCGACGAAATTGCCAATGTCCCGCTCCGCCAGCAAGCCAAACTCCTCCGTGTACTCGAAACCGGTGAACTTGAGCGCGTCGGCTCCTCGCAAACACGTCGCGTCGATGTGCGTGTCTTGTCGGCAACCAACGCGAACTTGCCAGAAGAATCCAAGGCTGGAAACTTTCGCGAAGATCTCCTCTTTCGCATCAACACCGTCGAGATTCATATTCCGGCATTGCGCGAAAGGCGCGAAGACATACCCCTTCTTGCCATGCACTTTCTTAACCGAAACCGCTCGCGCTATCGAAAGCAGGTCAGCGGCTTCTCATCGGCCGCCATGCAGCAGATGATCCAGTACCCATGGCCTGGCAATGTGCGCGAACTCGAGCACACCGTCGAGCGTGCCGTGCTCCTTTGCCGTGGCGAAGAAATCGAACCGGGCAACCTCGCCATTGCTACGGCCAAATCTTCTGCCCCTAACTTTGAGAACATGAGTATTGACGAAGTCGAGGCTCTGCTTATTCGCAAGGTCCTGCGCCGCTGCGACGGCAACATCTCGCAAGCCGCTGAAGCTCTGGGTCTGAGCCGGGCCGCGCTCTATCGCCGCATTGAAAAATATGGCTTATGAACGGCACGTGAGGAAACGCAAGCCCTCGGCAATTCGCCGGGCTTGGCTCTTTTGTTTCCTGCTGGCGTTGCCCACGTTTCTCTTCGCAGGCATTCTCCTCTGGCAGCAGCACGTTACCGCAGCACCCGCTTTTCTGCTGCTGTTTTGCCTGTTTATCTATCTCGTACTCATTGCGGCCTCACTTATCGAAGGCCTTATGCGTCCACTGCAGACGCTTTCCAATGTAGTTTCCTCTCTGCGCGAAGGAGACTACTCGTTCCGCGCACGCGGAGCAAACTCTTCCGACGCTTTGGGCGAGCTTGCATCTGAGATCAACGCTCTCGCCGATCTTCTGCAGAAACAGCGCGTCCGCTCACTTGAAGCCACCGCGCTGCTCGCCCGCATTCTCGAGGTGATGCACGCTCCGCTTTTTGCCTTCGATCGCGAAGACCTTCTTCAGCTCGTGAACAATGCCGGTGCACAGTTGCTTGGCCGCCAGCTGGCGCGATGCTTTGGCCACAGCGCGATTGAGCTCGGATTGGATAATCTGCTTGCCTCCGCCGACCAGTCGGTTCACTCATTTGGCAACAAGCCGTCGCGATGGCTGTTGCGCAAGGCGATTTTTCGCCAGGACGGCGCGCCGCACACTCTCTTGTTGCTCGCTGACGTTAGCCAGCCGCTTCAGGAAGAAGAGCAGATCGCGTGGAAACGCCTGATTCGCGTTCTCGGTCACGAACTTTCCAACTCACTCGCACCGATCAAGTCCATTGCCGGAAGCTTGCTGGCGCGCGCTGAAAGCATCGGAGGAGATGAAGCCACAGTTCGCGATTTTCGCCGTGGTCTCAGCGTGGTTGAGAGTCGTGCAGACTCTCTTCATCGCTTCGTGCAGTCCTACCGCCTGCTCGCGCAGTTGCCGCCGCCGCATCTCAAGCTCGTGCAGGCTGCTCCGCTGCTTGAACGCGTTGCGCTTCTCGAGCAGCGCGTGCCCGTGCGTCTTGACCCCGGCCCTCCGGTCATGCTGAATGCCGATCCCGATCAGCTCGAACAGATGTTTATCAACTTGCTCACGAATGCCGTGGACGCATCGCTGGCGAACGGCGCGAAACCAGTCCGTATCGGGTGGCGCATCGCTGAATCCAGCGTCGTGGTTGGCATTGAAGACAGTGGTCTCGGTATTGCCAATACCGAGAATCTCTTCGTGCCCTTCTACACTACAAAGCCTAAAGGAAGCGGTGTCGGACTTGCGCTCGCGCAGCAGATTGCCCGGGCGCATGGCGGAGAAATCCGGCTTGTCAATCGTGAAGATGGACCAGGTGCGCGGGCCATCATTCATCTGCCGATGGCGTGATCGGTTTAGCCGGCGGCGGAGATCGAAACTACGTTCGGCTTGATCTCCGTGGCCACCACGCAATTCCGCCCCGCATTCTTGGCGCAATAGAGAGCTGCATCGGCGATCTGTATCATCTCTTCGTAATTCGTCGGAAAACCTCCAGCAACGCCAAAGCTTGCCGTCACTGTGAAGGTCTTGTCGCCCTCGCCGAGACGCGCCGCTTCGACCATGGCTCGCAGATGCTCCGCGCGATCCCGCGCCGCTTCATAGTCCGACCCTGGCAGAATAAGCAGGAACTCTTCACCGCCATAGCGGCCTACCCAGTCGTAACTTCTCACCGCTCGCTGGAAGATGCCGCCTGTCTCGCGCAAGGTTAGATCACCTGCAATGTGGCCCATCGCGTCATTAACGCGCTTAAAGTAATCGAGATCAACAAGGATGATGCTGAGCGGCGTACCGTCCCGTTGCGAACGATCCACTTCGCCGCGCAGCCGTTCCACAATGATGCGGTGGTTCCACAATCCCGTCAGGCCGTCGTGCTCCGCGAAATGGCGCATCTGTTCGCGTGTCCGGACAAGCTCGGTTTTCTCACGCTCAAGATCCTGGGTTCGCCCCTGCACAGCATCTTCAAGCTGTCGCTTCTGGCGCATTAGTTGACCCACGCGCCGCCGCCATGTCCAGACGGCGAGCACCAGGGTGAACACGCCCAGTTCCCACTTGATCCATTTGTCCTGCCACCACAGCGGAAGAATCGTGAATGTGAAGGATGCCGCCGGTGAAACCGCGGTGCCGGCCGCATTCATAGCCTGAACTTCGAAGCGGTAGTTGCCCGGCTCCAAATGGCGATAATGCAGCGTCATCTCTCGCGTCTCTTCCCAGCCCGAATCCTGCTCGCCGATCAAGCGGTAGCGGATGCCGATGTCCTGGGTGTCCTTGAACGACAGAAGAGCCATCGAGATCGTGAGCTGATTCGAATTCCACTTCACGGAACCGCCGTCGGCGACAGGCACAGCGCCGAGCGCTACTTGTGAGATTGCCGGCGGCGGCGGCGACCCTGACAATGCATCCTGCGGAGCGATCATATGGCTCAATCCGCCGGAGGTACCAATCCACATGCTTCCGTCATGATCTTCAGTAAGCGCAAAGCTGTCTGTATCGTTCCAGATCAGCCCATCATCCTGCGTAAAGCTGCGCCAGCGTTGCCCATCGTAGACTGTGACGCCCGCGTCTTCACCAATCCACAACCAGCCCCGATGATCCACGACGAGCGACACGATCTCTTCGGACATCAGCGGTGGATGGCCTATGTGTTCGGCTTGAACCACCTTGTACCCGTTCATGTGCAAACGCATCAGATCCTGCGAAGGGCCTGCAACCCAGATATCTCCGTTCCAGTCGACGGTGATGAGGTCAGCCTTTGCTCCCGATTTGCCCGGATCAATTGCGTGCCACCCGCTGGCATCGTGTTCGAAGAGCCCCCCATCCGACGTCACCCACAAATTGCCTGACCGATCCAGGCTCATGTCGGTGAAACGCAGTGTCGCTTTCGAAAACGCCGGATCGATCACCGCGTGTAGTTTACGGTCAGCACTCAACGGGTCCAGCTGAAACATCCCGCTCACCGTGGCGACCCACATGCGGTTCGGGCTGTCGGTCAAAATCCGGTACACAGCCGGCGTCGTTACTTGTTTTCCCACCAGCGACTTGGGATCGATCCTGGTCAGGCCTCCCGCCATGCTGCCCATCCAGATCGCTCCATCCGCGCTCACAGCGATGGCTCCCGCGCGTGCCACCTTCACGCCTGGGGACTCCCAGACTCTTGGTCCGTTCCCGCCTGCAGGTATCCAGTCCAGTCCTGATTCGGTACCGATCCAAAGTCTTCCCTGGTGATCGCGCTCCACGGC
Organism: uncultured Acidobacteriaceae bacterium; assembly: GCA_963738035.1. GTDB lineage: Bacteria > Acidobacteriota > Terriglobia > Terriglobales > Acidobacteriaceae > Telmatobacter. The sequence continues at coordinate 44,511 of CAVTVB010000008.1, read as the reverse complement.
CCATACCAGGTTGTCGCTTAATCCGTCAGCCTGTGTGTAGCCCTCCCACCGGTCTTCGCCAACCCAGCGAAGCAACCCATGGCCCACTACGCCCATCCAGATCGAGCCCTCGCGATCGACAAACAACTCCTGCACTTCGAACGGCGACAAGCCATTGTGTTCCGTAACCAGCCGCCAGTGATCCTTCTCCCAGAGCGCCAGATCAGAACCCTTCGCCGTCAGAATGCGACCCTGCTCGTCTTCTGCGAGGGTCGGATACGCTTCTGAAGTAGTCTCGCCAGGCAGATTCCGTAAATATGCGTGGCTGCCGTCAGGCAGCAATTCCACAACGTTCAGATTGCTGCGCAACCAGATGTGTCCGTTGCGCGCAACCATCATCCTTAGCCACTGATCTTCAGGCAATTTCAGCGTGGCGCGCAGTCGCGTCGTCTGACCGCCACTCAGCCGGCAAAGGTCTTTTTCACAGCCGTACCATAACGAACCATCCGGCCCGTAAAGTACGCTCCACACAAATCCGCTCTTCAGATCGAGCGGCTCAGCAACCCAGTCGTCGGTGCCGTGGCGCTTCAGCAGCACGCCATGGCTGCTTGATGCTGTCACCACCTCATCTCGATTGATCGCGGTAAACGTCGTTCCGGTTGGGTGCGTAAACTCGTTCAGCACATAGGGCAGCCGTACCTCCGAGAATTTGCCGTCCTTGCGCTCAAAGTAGACGCCCGCCGATGTCCCAACCCACAGAGTTCCATCAAGGCCGATAAAAACGTTGTCGATGATGCGATCGGGTATCCCCTCTTCTGCGCCATATCGCTGGAATTTGCTCCCGTCATAGCGGTAGAGGCCGTTCTGTGTACCCATCCACAGGTATCCCACCCGGTCCTGTTGAATTGAGGTGATGTTTGGATTTCCGAGACCCTGAATGTATTCGCGAAAGCTGTACCGCTGGGCGGAAAGTGGGAAGCAAATCCAGCAGAGCACGGCGGCTACAAGCGCCGCGCGCCACGATTGGCTGTTCGATTTTGGACTCCAATTCCTCAAGGTCCTGTCTTTCGGCACTCGGAACGGGGAAAAATCGGTGACTGCAGGGAGAATCTTCAGCAATGAATCCAGGGTCGATTCTCTGACTCCCGATCTCTCGCTCTTCAGTAACCCGAGAATAATCCCGAGCCCTTCTGCAGGCTATGCCACTTTGGTCTAAGTTATTGTAAGACAAAGGTGCAGAGGTAACGTGCGCATGTTACCTCTGCGCTGAAATGGATTAGAAAGTTACATTGTTTCTAAGAGAATGATTCTGCCGATGATGTCGTCAGTCGCATACAAGAGAGCTCTCCGGAAACGGTACCGAGCCACTGTCTTCGGTAACGTCCGTCAACAGGGCGGGAAGCGCAAAAAAGGCGTTCACCTGCTCCAGGACGTCCATTCCGGTCTTCGCATGATAGATTGCCTTCCGTAGTCGACCGCCCCCCGGGACGCCATGCGTGAACCATGTGGCAAACTGCTTCATTTTTCCTGCCGTCTCACCAAGGCGCGCGTCGCGAGGCAAGTCCTTGGTGGCATCGGCTTCTGCCAGCAACATCTCGAAATAGGCTCGGATCATGTGGTGGCGGTCGGCAAATGTTGGCTGGTCATAAACTCCCGTGGCGGTGTATTGCGCAATCTGTCTGAAGATCCAGGGGTTGGCTGCCGCGGCCCGGCCAATCATTACCGCGTCGCACCCCGTCTGCGCTACCATCGCCGCCGCATCTTCGGGGGTGCGGATATCTCCATTGCCGATCACAGGAATTTTCACCGCCTCTTTGATGGCGGCAATCCACTCCCAGCGGGCCTGGCCGCTGTAGCCCTGTTCGCGCGTACGTGCATGCAGCGCCACGGCATTCAGCCCTTCGGCCTCTGCCATTCGGGCCAGCTCAACACACACAATCTGCACGTCATTCCAGCCCATGCGAAACTTCACGGTGAAAGGAATGGTCACCGCCCGGCGCACGGTTCTGAAAATCTCCCCGATCTTCGGCAAATCTCTCAGTAGCCCTGAACCTCCGTTACATCCAACCACCCGTTTTGCCGGGCAGCCGAGATTCAGATCGACCGTATCAAATCCCGTATCCTGCACAATGCGCGCAGCTTCCGCAAGCGTCTTCTCGTTCGAGCCAAACAACTGAGCCCCAATAGGATGCTCATCATCGTAGAAGGTCAGATACCGCCGGCGCTTCGACTCCCGCATCCGCGAAAGCCCATCCGCCGAAGTGAACTCCGTCATCAGCAGGCCGCACCCAGACTGTGTGTTTGTCACCGACTGCTCGACCGCCGCGATCTCGGTCTGCTGATCCCTGGCCTTGGGGCCATGATCTCTGGTAAACACGCTGGCATGGCGAATAAACCGCCGAAAAACGGTGTCAGTGACCCCCGCCATCGGAGCCAGCACCGTTGCAGGCGCGACAAGCACCGGACCAATCCGCATCTCGGCTGGCACACGAACCCCATCGGGCATCGTGTGCTCCCTGGGATTGTCCCAGTCCTTCTTTACCGTGAATCCTTTACCAGCCATAAGTGCAGTTCTCAGTTTGCAGTACGAAGTTCATAGTTCCGAAGCAGCTAAACAACTGCGAACTTGGAACTGCTAGCCGTTCCCAAACATACGAGGGCCTCCGCCGTGGCGGAGGCCCGATCTCACAGCCACGCGCTGGCTTATTTCGCCGGAGATGTTTCGCTGGCCTTGGCGTACTTGCGGCGGAACCGCTCCACGCGCCCTGCTGTGTCTACCAGGCGCTGTTTGCCAGTGAAAAACGGGTGGCAATTGGAGCAGATTTCCACGTGAATGTCGCCCTTGTGGGTCGACCGGGTCTCAAAATTGTTTCCGCAGGCGCACATAACCTTCACCGCGGCATAGTTGGGATGGATCTTTTCCTTGGGCATCGCTAAAGACAAACCTTTCCTGCAATCTTCCGTATCTATTGTATTGGGATTCACCAGGTAGCGCAAACGATTCAGGCAGCGGCAGATGGTCTCTGCGGGGCCGGGTCGAGGCTTGGCTCGCGCTCTACAGGACTTAGCAAAGGCCATCCCTTCCGCAGGACGAAATCCAGCCATGCTCCCGCCATCTGTGACGTAACGACGGCCGCGATCACCAATGTTGTGTAGAACTTCGAACTGATGATGCCCGCATCGAAGGCGACGCTCGCCAGCACAATTCCAGGCCCCCCACGCGCATTGGTGGTGATTGCCAGGTTAATCAGGTCTAAACCGCGAAATCCAGCCAAGCGCCCTGCCAGCGAAACGGAGAGAATCTTGATGCCGCAAGTACCAAAAATGAACGCGGCCATCATGCCCCACGACACGCCCTGGATCAGGTCGAGTTTCAGCCCAACGATGGCAAAGTAGGCCGGCACAAACACTGCAAACGCGACCTTGCCTATCGAGTCCAGCGCCTCTGCGAATAGGCGGCGCTTCTTATGGACAACGGCAAACCCTGCCAGAAACGCCGCAAACACCATGCTCACGCCGAGGGCGCCAGCAGCAACGCAGTAGGCAAGCAGCACAGCGATCGCGTATGCAACGGGGCTGGATTTGGCCAGAAAGTTAGCCTCGGCCTTGTTGATTCGCTTTACTATCCGCGGCACCACCGTGAGGCCCAAGCCGAAAAACGCGACCGTCAGAGCGAGATGGGTGAACATCTGTTTCGGATCAAGCGGCTGTTTTCCCGCCGCCGTTGTCGCTATGGCCAGTGCCAGCCAAAGAACGATGTCCTCAAGAACCGCAACTCCGAGCACCAACCGTGCGAATCGCGTGTGAAGGATCTTCAAATCGCTGAAAATCTTCGAGACTACCGGTACAGACGTCACCGCCACGCCCACGGCAAGAATGATGATGAGCGAAACCTTGTTCCCGTTTGGGCCCTCCAGCGAAGGGCGAATCAGTGCTGGACCGAAGACGAGTCCGATGACAAACGGCAGCCCCGTACCGACAATCGTCAGCCACCCGACTTCACGCCGCTCTTCGCGGGTGAACAATTGCTGTGTTTCCGCGCCACTCAAGAACATGAGCAGCAGCAAACCCAGCCAGTAGATGAAGTCGAGCACATCGCTTTTGTGCATCGCACTTCCGACGATTTCCGTAAAGAATGGAACCCTTCCCAGAAGCGCTGGACCAAGCACGACCCCCGCCAGAATCTCGCCTATCACTTTTGGCTGGCGCAGCTTCACGAATAACGCGCCAAGCAGTTGCGCGAGGCCGACCAGTAGAAGCAATGCGAGAAGTATTGAGGTGAGAGAAGAGTTGGACAATTGCTTATGTGCTCATACGTTGTGATGCCCAACTTGGCCAAGGATTTGCATCGGGTCTGACTCAATTCCTGTGTTTCTGCTTGGCGGATACTTGGCATCGAAATTGCGGTTCAAAAACCCGCCTCCAATCCTCGCGAATGGACAACGCGAGGAGGAGAGTGCCCCTCCAATACGGGGTGCACGAACGCACGTAAATTAACCAGAGGTAACTTCTATATGGGATTCATTACGCCCAACGACTTTCCAAACTTGCGCGAACTGTACACCGCGCAACTACGCTATCTGCTTTCCGCCGAGAACCAGATCGTCGACGGGCTTCCCAAGATGATTGAACACGCACAGGAGACACAGCTCAGACAGGCATTCCAGTCTCACCTGCAGGAGACGCGCAATCACGTAACTCGCCTGCAGCGGCTGCTCCGTGACCTGATGAACGATCCGACCGACAAGAAGGATCCGATCCTTGCGGCACTCGTCGGCTCGGGCGAAAACATCGCCAAGGAAACCGATCCGGGTGCTGTGCGTGACGCCGGCCTCATCGCCAGCGCCCAAAAGGTAGAGCACTACGAAATTGCTTCTTACGGCAGTGCCCGGGATTGGGCTGAACAACTCGGTCTGAGCGAGCACGCGACCATTCTTCAGCAGACTCTCGACGAGGAAAAGCACGCCGACAAACTGCTGACAGAAATCTCCCACACAGCAAACGCCACCGCAGTATAGAAACCTGTCGCGAAGATTAGATAATCGACCTTCAGTGCCGCACAAAACCAGCTGCCCCAGGTCTTGATTCTGAGACCTGGGGTATTCACGACCATCCTCAGCGTTCGCTGCTCTTCATCGCTTTCGCGATCCCCGCCTCAGCCAACGGCGCCATCACGTCGTAACCCGCCGGCGTCGGATGCACTCCATCGTGACTCAAATTCGCCGGCAATCCATCGCGCTCATCCTTCATCGCAGAGTGGTAGTCGACGTACACGTGCCCGTGCGTCGCGGCATAATCCTTGAGCCATGCGTTGATCGCATCAATCTTCGGCGCGGGCGTGAGCCCCGGTTGCCACGGATAATCGAATGCCGGCAGAACGGAACACAGCACCACACGAATGTGATTCGCCGTTGCCATCTCTGCCATCGCCGCCAGATTTGCTTCCGTCTCCTCCAGTGTCATCGGACCGGTATTCCCGGCGATGTCGTTGGTCCCGGCAAGAATCACCACCACCTTCGGCTGCAACGCAATCACGTCCTGGTGGAAACGCAGCACCATTTGCGGCGTGGTCTGCCCGCTGATGCCGCGATTGACGTAGGGCTTCGCTGCGAAGACCCCACCCGGAGCATCGAAGTGCCAACCCTCGGTAATCGAGTCACCCATGAATACCACGCGCTTTTCCTTCGCCGCGGGCGGGCCCAATTTCAAATTGGCCTCTTTGAAGCGCTCCAGCCACGGAAAATCCGTCAGCAATTGCTGATCATGTTTCCGCCAATAGTCGTTGTCAGGATGTTTTGCAGCGGTCTGAGCAGGCGCGGGAGCCTTTGTTTCCGGCACATTTCCAGGCTCCTGCCCAAGAACGACAATCGGGCAGATTCCCGAAAATACAGCAAGAACAGCCGCAGAAAAGCGCAAAGAAATTCGATTCACAAGTTCACACCCTTCCTTTGTATTGAAAGCAGGCGAAATCCCATCTTAACGCCGCACAGCAGTCTCGAACCCGCTGCTGTCCGCACACGCATTTTCCACCAAGCCATCCTCCTTTCCCACCGCAACGCTCCCGCGCCGACTGCGCTAGGCTGGGTAGAGCCATGAGTGTATGCGAAATCTGTAACGGCGTAGGCCTGGTCCGCGTTAAGTCCGACGCCGGCCTCTGGGTCTCACGGGCCTGCGAGTGTCAGGAATCGGATCGCGAAGAGCGTCGCCTTGCTGCCGCCCGCATCCCGGAGCGCTATCGGCAATACACACTGGATGGCTACGAAACCGCATTCCGCGGCGCCGATCAGTCGCTGAGCCGGGCCCATCTCACCGCGCGCAAGTTCGTTGAGGCCTACCCCGTCGATACCGCCGGAAAGGGCCTGCTTTTTACCGGTTCCATTGGGGTTGGGAAGACGCACCTGGCTGTCGGCGTTCTCCGCCGTCTCATTCAGGAAAAGGGCTGCAAGGGCCTCTTCTGCGACTACCGCGAACTGCTGAAGAACATCCAGAACAGCTATAACTCGCAGGTCAACACAACCGAGCTCGAATTGCTCAAGCCTGTGTTTGCCGCGGAGGTGCTGGTTCTGGACGATCTTGGCGCGCAAAAGCCCAACGAGTGGGTCTGGGATACCGTCGCCCTCATTCTCAATACACGCTACAACGACAAGCAGACCACCATCATCACGACCAACTATCCTGATCAGGCTGCGGGCAGCGGAGCAAAGTCCGACGTTGAGCGCGCCGCCCGCGAGCAAACCCTCGGCGACCGCATCGGGGACCGCATGCGCTCACGCCTTGCTGAGATGTGCGTCAAGGTCGAGGTGACCGGCGAAGACTTCCGCCAGACCGTAAAACGCGCGCGCTTCGGCTGACGTCAACACGTTGGAGAGCGAGTGTCATCGCCTCAGAAGAAACCATGTCTGGCAAACTTGAAATGATCGTCGGGCCGATGCGGAGCAACAAGACCGCCGAACTCCTGCGCCGCATCGAGATTCGCCGTCAATACGCCAAGCAATGTGTTCTGCTTCTCAAGCCCAGCGCCGACACCAAATCTGCCGCCGGAGTGGTTGAAAGCCGCAACCCCAATGGCTGCGGAAAAATGGAAGCCGTCGAATTTCCCAATAGCGACCCGTGGACCATCCTGCCGATTCTCGCGGCGACCGAGCAGCAGATCGGCAAGCGCGTTGAATGCATCGCTATCGACGAAGGCCAGTTCGTCGCCGACCTGTTCCTCTTCACCAAGCGCTTGCTGAACTGGGGCTACGACGTGATCGTCTCCGGCCTCGAGCTTGACTTCCGCGGCATGCCCTTCGGAGAAATGCTTCAGCTCTCCTGGCTCGTGCGCATCTACGCTGGCAACATTACCGAACTCGTCGCCTACTGCAGTTGCGGGGCCAAGGCGCTCTACCCCCAGCGCCTCGTCGACGGCAAACCGGCTTCCTATGACAGCCCCATCATCATGGCCGGCGACTTCTACGAGCCGCGCTGCGACGAACACTTCGTTCTGCCTGGCCGCCCCCACTAGGCCGCGAACGGCTACCCTGTTCAGCCGCTAATCGAAGTCGAAGGATTCAGGGTACGAAGGATTCAGAGTTAATTATTCGGCGTTCTTAGCGCGAAGAGCCCCATGTAGGAAGCGTCTCCGGCTTCCGGTATTCCGTTTCATACCGTTTCTCGACCATTGACGTTTCGTTCTCGGCGCAGACATCCTGATTCGAAGTTGCAAAGACGAGAGGGAACTTCACCGTCGCTTCAACAAGGTTGTTCGACACTTCGTGAATCGCCAGCGATCCTTTGTCTCCAAAATGCAATCGGAGTCGATTTTTTACATTCGCGAGACCGATTCCCATTCCGCCCGATCTCGCGTCCCTCTCCGGAGTTCAACCCAACTCCGCTATTTCTAACCTCGTATGCTAAGTTGGCCGCCATCTTCTTTTGCGGCTATCTCAATGACTCCGTCACTCAGCCGCGAAAGCCCGTGGACATAGGCATTTTCAACCAGTGGCTGAAGAATCATGGTTGGAACGAGTGCATCATACAGGCGAGGGATCAACGGTGATGTTTTGACGCACCTGGCCTGCGGATCTGATGTCCTGGAGCGAGAGATACATCCCGATAAACTCCATCTCTTCCTGGAGACAGATCAATTGCTTTGGTCCTCGCTCGAGAGAGACGCGAAGCAAACTGCAGAGTTGTTCCAACATTCGGTCTGCCGCGCCCACGTCGGAGTACATCAGGCTTGAAACGCTGTTCATGGTGTTGAAGAGAAAATGGGGATTGATCTGCATGCGAAGCGCCAGCATTCGCGCTTCGGTCAGCTCGACGGCAAGCTGCGACAAGTCTCTTTCCTTCTGTCGCGACTCCCGGTAATAGCCCATGGCGCGAATAACGATGAAAGCTCCCCAGAAAACTGCCGTGTTCTCAAGAAACTCCTCGGCAAGGCTGAAGTCCACTCTCTGCCAGAAAGTCATCGGCATGCGACTGATGGGGAACCCGGCATGCCGCCAACGCCATTTCGACAGCAACGCTCATCACGATGCTGAGGGGAACAATGCGAAACAGGATGTATCGCCAGCCCGCTTTCTGCAGGCTGTCTCCGAGCCAAAGCCAGAGAAACCAGCAGAATATGCCCCAGAGCAAATACTGCAGTTCCCAGCCTGCGATTGCGGGCCACAGGCTATAAGCGGATTTTTGCCACATGATCCGCATGCCCAGCCACTGCTGTAATGCAAACAACAGGCCGACGATAAGGAAGGTGGCGAGAAATGGGATGGGTCGCATCCCCACGCGTTCTGAGCGACCGAAAAGACTTTTGAATATTCATGGTTAATTCCGCGAAAAGCGGGCTCACATTACTATCGCCAGTTAGTGTCTCGACTCATATCAGTTTGTCGAATGGCAGCAGTTTCAGCTTTATATGAAAGTTTAAGATCATATATTGTTGACGATACAATAGGAAAATCAATTTGCGACGAGCTATGGAAAACCAGATCCGTTCATTATTCCGCGTCCTCCTTCTTCTCCGCCGGCGCCTTCTCGGGCGTGGTCAGCGGCTTGATGATGTCGTCCAGATACGCCGGCGTTCCCTCCACACGCTCCAGGCCGGATACCGCTCCCCATCGTGATAATCAATCTGCATCATCGACACAAATGAGTCCGCCTGCACAATCACGCTGATCTGCTTCGCCGGATCCTTCGCTTGCGAATCGCCTCGCGCAGCGCATCGCTCGAGTAGACCTTGTCGTTCACCGCCATGATCTTCTCGCCCGGCGCCAACCCAGCCTTGTCCGCAGGCCCATTCCACAGCACATCGGCAATGGTCCCGTCGGCCCCGACGCTTAGCCCGATTGAGTACCAGCAATTGACTCCGCCGCCGCGCCGTCCCTCCGCCGCTGCAATCATCCGCTCTGACTTCGTCGGCTTGTCCTTGAATACCAATTTGTATCCGCCCTGCTCCAGCCCTGCCGCATCCACATGCGGATTGATCTTGTCCACGCGATCGTGCAGAAATGTCGCCCAGTCATACGGCACAACCTGGTTCAAATCCCGCACCAGCTCTTCGAAGTTGTAGGTCACAATCAGCGGCCCCGTATTTCCGCCCTTGCCCAGAAAAATCTTCACGAAGTCATCCAGCGACTTCTTGTTCTCCGTCATCTTGCGGATCAGCGTGTCCGCATCCAGCCACAGCATTTCGCCCTCGAAGTAGTAGTCCTGTCCGCGCCGCCAATTCGACCACGCCTGATTTCCCCCGCGCAAGAATGCTCGCGCCCACAGCGGTATCCACAGTCGGCCGCCACTCGCGCCCGCGCGTGTAATCCAGTTCTGCCGCCGTCCCCGCCAGCACGTCCTTGTACTCCTGCGGATTCTTCAGTCCCGAACGCGCCGCCAGCACGTTTCCCCAATACTCCGTCATGCCCTCGTACACCCACAGCATCGCGGCCTGCATCGGCGTGGCAAAGTCCGTCTGATACAGTCCCACCGGCCGACGATACTTGCCATTCCACGAGTGCGTGAACTCGTGCGACAGCAGGTCCGACTCGGGCAGTTGGTGCATCATCATCCGCAAATCCCTTTTCGCCAACACCGTTGTCTGACGACTGCCCATGTTCCAGTCCCATTCCGCCCGCTATATCCGACAGCGTCAGCAGAAAGTGATACTCGCTGTAGTGATGCGATGCATATAATGCATCTGCTTCGCGCACCAGGTTGGCCACTTCCGCCAATACCGCGGGACGCATATTCGCATCCTCAGGCGCATCCGCCGCCACATCCAGAAAGTGCTGCGGCTTGATCGTCGGCGCCAGCGGATATTCATGGAAATACAATCCCGTCAAGTATCGGCGAATCCTCCAGCTGCTCCACAGTCGTTGCCGCAAACTTCGTTGTGCTTCCCGCTGCCGGAACTGGATAAGCTCCGCCGCTCACCGGCTTTAGCGCCGTGCCGATCCCCCAACCCGCAGGCACCTTCACCGATGGCTGAATCGGAATATCCTTCACCGGCACGTTGGCTGGATACAGCATCAACGCCTCCCATTCCAGCGCCGCCATCCGCTGCGAAACCCGCCGCGTCACAATTCCGATCCAGTGCGTATGCACCGTCTTTACGCCGCTCGGCACCGCTCAGTGATACTCGAAGAGACTCACGTCGTCGCGCCGCCACTCCAGCGTTTTCCCGTTTGCCGTAAACACCACGCCGGTAATCGAAGACGCCGGCCCCGAAGGCATATGATGTCCCGGAATCCACTCCGGCGAAATCAATGTCAGCGGCCCGGCCGATACCGGAAAATCCATATCCGCATGAAAGAGCTTTCGCGGCGCATCCGAAAGATCAGCGGTGATCTCGATCGGCGCCTTTTGCGCATGTGCAAATGAAACAGCCAGGGCAAACAAGGAAAGGGCAGGGAAGTGTTTGGCACAGCGCATCAACGTGAACATCCAGACGAGGCCTCCTGAAGGATTTCAGGTTATCTCATGCCGGGGCTCTTACATCGCCATACGAGAAGTGATTGCGCTCAGCTACACCTTGGCAACCATCTCGCCAACGGCGTTGCGCTACTTGATATTTAACAATTCCCTGATCCGCCCCACGATCGCCTATCGGCCCCTTATCGTGCGCCAGCGTCATTTGTCCGTCTTCGGGAACCCACACTTCTTCCCCGGACGAACTCGCATTGAACAACCCCAAATGGTGCTTTTCCGCGAGTCGCGCCACGGTCATGTAAGCGGGTTCGGCCTTGGACCAGGCGAACGATGCGTAGATAAAATCCGCGCCGATCGCATAGTCCGTACTTGACGCCTCGTCTTCCGCGCAGTTGCACCGTTGCAAGCGGCCCGTTCATCGGCGGAAAGATTTCGAATGATGTCCTCAAACCAAGCCCGCAAGTGGGCAGAACTGATTGCCGGATCGTCGTATCCATGGTCTTCGCTCCACTTCGTCTGCTGCTGCATACCAGTCCACAAACTCAGCGTGGCCGGAGGGGACAGCATCCGGCTCGAAGACCATGAGGTCATAGCTCATGATGTGATGCTATTCCCTCGCCCCAACTTGCGTCGCGGACACCGGAAAATTTCGGCCCAGAGCTTTCTGTATCTTCAGGCGTCGAGTTTCCCTGATTGTGCCTTTATGTCCAGCGTGATAAAGCTAAGGAACAGGGTACAGGCGGACGGTCTTCCGGGCTGCGGCGGTTCATCGCAGCATCTTGAGTAACCGCTCATTTTTCAATCCCTGATTTTGCATCAAGGGAAGCGATCAAAGGATGAGCGCCGGGCCCATGGCAGAAGTGGAAACCCTCTACGGCGACTATCCCCTCGATCACGCATTCGACGAGATGCGTGAGGCGACCGGGGACATCCGCCTCCACTATCGCGCCCTGGCTGAAACTCTCGCGCGTCTCCCGCAGGAGGAATTGCAGCGCCGAAAGCAATCGGCTGAACTATCTTTCCTCACCCAGGGCATCACCTTCACCGTCTACGGCCGGGATGAGGGCACCGAGAAGATCTTTCCCTACGATCTGCTTCCACGCCTCGTAACCTCGCAGGAATGGGATCGCATCGAGCGCGGCCTCACCCAGCGCATCACCGCTCTCAATCTCTTTCTCCGCGACGTCTACTCCGAAGCCAAAATCCTCAACGACCACGTCGTTCCACGCGAGCTTGTCTACAGCTGCAAACACTACCGCCGCCAGATGCGTGGCCTGCAGGTGCCGCGTAACGTGTACATCTCCGTGGTCGGTTCGGACCTGCTCCGTCTCAACACCGGCGAATTCGTCGTCCTGGAAGATAATCTGCGCGTGCCTTCCGGCGTGAGCTACATGCTCACTAACCGCCGCGTCATGAAGCGTACCTTCCCTGAGCTCTTCCACAGCTATGGCGTTCGCCCGATCGAGCACTACCCGCAGTTGCTGCTCGCGACGCTGCGCTCGCTCGCCCCTGAAGGCCGCCCCGAGCCGAATATCGTTCTGCTGACTCCCGGCGTCTTCAACTCCGCGTATTTCGAGCACACCTATCTCGCCCGCCAGATGGGCATCGATCTTGTCGAGGGCCGCGACCTCGTCACTCACGACAACGTCGTCTACATGCGTACCACGGACGGTCTCAAGCGCGTCGATGTTATCTATCGGCGCGTCGACGACGACTTCAGCGACCCTCTGATCTTCCGCGGCGATTCCATTCTTGGCTGCACTGGCCTGTTCAATGCCTATCGCGCCGGCAACGTCACCGTCACCAACGCGTTCGGCACCGGCCTCGCTGACGATAAGGCCCTCTATGCCTACGTGCCGCGACATCATCCACTACTACCTCGATGAAGATCCGATCCTCAATAACGTCAAAGACCTTTCTGATGACCGAAGAGAAAGAGCGCAACCACGTCCTGGCCAATCTCGACAAGCTGGTTGTGAAAGCGGTGGGCGAAAGCGGCGGTTACGGCATGCTCATCGGCCCGCATTCCACCGCACGGCAGCGCGAAGAATTCGCCGCGCGCATCAAGGCCAATCCGCGCAATTACATCGCCCAGCCGACTCTCGACTTTTCGCGTGCCCCGTGTCTCATCGGCGATCGTCTTGAGCCGCGCCACGTCGATCTTCGGCCTTACATTCTGTTTGGCGACAAGATCAACATCGTCCCCGGAGGGCTCACCCGCGTGGCCCTCGAAAAGGGCTCACTCGTGGTCAACTCCTCGCAAGGCGGCGGTAGCAAGGACACATGGGTTCTGGAATAGCAGCTTAATCATAGACTTCGGGAGAGTACCAAAATGCTTTCGCGCGTTGCCGACAGCCTCTATTGGATGAGCCGCTACCTTGAGCGCGCCGAAAACACCGTGCGCCAGCTCGATGTGGCCATGAGCCTCATGCTCGATTCAGGCGGCGCCAGTGCCGAAACCCACTGGCAGCGCCTTATCGCCTCTCTCGGCAATCCCACCGGACCTCGATTGGACCGGCGATCCCGGCTCCAACGCCGAAACGCTCGTCTTCGACAAGCACCATCCGGCGTCCGTCACCTGCTGCATCGACGCCGCGCGCGAAAACGCCCGTCAGATCCGCGAAGAGATCTCCACCGAGCAGTGGCAGCGCCTTAACCGCCTCTATCACCAGATGCACTCGCCGCACACGGAAACTCAATTCCACTCCAACATGAATGACGTCCTCACTTCGCTGATTGACGCAGTGCATCTCTTCAAAGGCGTCACAGACACCACCATGATTCACGGCCAGGGATGGCACTTCATCCGCCTCGGCCGCTATCTCGAGCGCGCTTATGCTATCGCTACGCTCCTTGAGGTCTACCAGCCGCTCCTCTCGCATCCGCCCGAGCGCGAACATTCCGGCTATCTGTATCTTGAGCAGGTCGGGCTACTCCGCTGCTGCACAGCCTTTGAAGCCTACTGCCAGGTCTATACCGCCGATCTAACGCCTGACCGCATTCTTGAGTTTCTTCTGCTCAATCGCGACTTTCCCCACGCCATCCGCTATTCCGTCGAAGGCGTGCGCCAGGCCATCCAATCCATTCAGCACACCGGCGGGCGCCGGCCTCCCGACGAACTCACCGCAGGTATCGGCCGCCTTCACGCCATGCTCAGTTTCACTTCGATCAGTGAGATCCTCAACGGCGATGCCGCCGGATTCCTTCACACCATCCGCCAGCAGTGCATGCGCATCCACGAAATCATGTACCGCTACTACATCCAGTACTCCATCCAGTCCGCGCTGGCGATTTAATTTCAGGATCTGACCGCATGAACTGCTACGCAATCCGGCACCTCACGCGCTACCGCTATTCGCAGTCGGTCAGCGAGAGCATCATGGAAACGCGCATGCATCCGCGCTCCGATTCAAACCAGCACTGCCTCACATTTTCGCTTTCCGTTAGTCCGCGCTGCCGTGTCTTCACGTACCGCGACCATTTCGGCAACAACGTTCACCATTTCGACATTCCCAGCGACCATAACCAGCTCGTCATCGTCGCCGAATCCGTTGTCGAACAGCAGCCCATGCCTGACGTGCCCAGTTTCTTGTCGCCCGATGCCTGGCAGGCCCTCGATGCCATGATCGAAGCCGGCGATTACTGGGAGATGCTGCTGCCAAGCGAATTTGTAGCAGAGACCCCGGCGCTCACCCTGCTGGCGAAGCAGATGGACGTCAGCCGCCGCGACGATCCCTTAATGCTCGTGCAGGAACTCAATCAGCGCCTCTTCGACTACTTTGACTACGTCCCGCGTTCGACCCGCGTGGACTCACCGATCGACGATGCCATTGTCAGCGGCAAGGGCGTTTGCCAGGACTTTGCCCACACCATGATCGCGCTTCTACGTCTTGTCCGGATTCCGGCCCGCTATGTCTCCGGCTATCTCTATCGGAGCCGCGAAGACCATGACCGCTCGACGCCCGACGCCACGCACGCCTGGGTTGACGTACTGCTTCCTCACCTTGGCTGGGTCGGTTTTGACCCCACCAACAACCTTGTTGCCCACCATCGCCACATCCGCACCGCCGTTGGCCGCGACTACGCCGACGTTCCGCCTACCCACGGCATCTTCCGAGGCAAAACGTCGAGCGAACTCTACGTCGCGGTGCACGTAGAAGCCAGCGACCAGCCTCCAGCCCTGGATCGCAAGATGCCCATCCCCGAGGACTGGTCGGTCCTGGTTGAACGCGCCCAGCAGCCCCCAGAGCGCCCACAGGCCCTCATCGATCTGCAGCAAATGCAGCAGCAACAATGAGGCGAATTGCAGTTTTGGGGGACCAAATGTCTTCTTCCGAAGATTAATTGCGTTTTTTTATTGAATTCTTATTGGGTTGCCTAATAGATTTATGTGAAATTCCTTCTTCCCGGCGATAGATGCCGGTGTTGCTCAAAAAGCTCCAGAACCGTACGTTGGGTCTCGCGGTCCACACTCTTACTCTTTCCCCCTGAGAGTTGAGTTTTAAGAAATACTCAGGCACTGCGCGGGCGGCAATGACCGTTCGTGCAAAGAATAAAAGGTCGCCTCACCGGGCCACCTAAGGTAGTTTTTTGGAGGAACAGTCGTGAAAAAGTCCCTTCTGGGATGGATACTTCTCTGTATCCTTTCCATCGCCGCACCCTTGTTTGGCCAGCTCGCAACCACCTCACTCCGCGGAACAATCAAGGATCCTTCCGGAGCCCTAGTGCCTGGAGCAAAGATCACCATCACCGACCCCGCAAGTGGTACTTCCATTTCGAGGGTTGCCGATAGCGCTGGTTCCTATCTGTTCGCGCAGATTGCTCCGGCGAAATACACCATTGTGGTTACGGCAAGCGGGTTTGGAAATCAGACGAAGACTGCCGAACTGCTGGTAAACCAGCCCGCGACAATCGATTTTGCACTCACGGTAGAGACGAGCACCGTCACTGTTGACGTCTCTGCCAGTGCTCAGACCCTCAATATCACTGACGCTTCGCTCGGCAACTCCACCAACAACGCGACCATTCAGGCACTGCCTTCCGAGGAGCGCAATATTCCCGATCTGCTCTCTCTGCAGCCCGGCGTGATCTTCCTTCCTCCGTCCCAGATAGGTGCAAACGATCCGCGCAGTGGCGCCGTCAACGGCGGTCGCTCTGACCAGGGCAACATCACCATCGATGGCATCGACGACAACGACCAGGTGAATGGCTACGCTTTCACTGGCGTCCTCCGCCAGACCCAGGACTCCATCGAGGAGTTTCGCGTGGTCACCGCGAACTCCAATGCTGATTCCGGCCGTTCCTCGGGCGCCCAGGTCAGCATGGTTACCAAATCCGGCGGCAACAAATTCCACGGCGCGGGGTATTGGTACAACCGCAACGGCCTTGGCGTTGCCAACGACTGGTTCGTGAAGCAGGGGCAGTTGAATAACGACGAACCCAACGTCCCCGGCAAACTCATCCGCAACATCTATGGAGCCGATCTCGGCGGTCCCATTCTCAAAGACAAGCTCTTCTTCTTCGGCAACTGGGAAGCGCTGCGGCGGCGTGAATCCGCCTCTGTTACCCGCACCGTGCCCACCGCCGGCTACCAGAACGGCCAAATCAGCTTTCCCAATACTGACGGCGGCAACACCACCCTCTCTTCGAGCGACATCACAGCGCTCGATTCAGGCTGCCAAGTCTGCAACATCGCGCCTTATTCCAGTCCTCCGGGGCCAAACCCAAATGCCGTCGCCCTTTTCAATATGTACCCAGCCGCCAACGGCACAGCTGCTGGAGACGGATTGAACGAAGGTTCCTACTCGTTCTCCTCTCCTAACCCCTTCGACACCAACACCTACATCGCCAAATTGGACTTTGTTCCGTCCGCCAAGCACCACGTTTTTGTTCGCGGCCAGCTGCAGAAAGACTCCAGCGGCGCTGTGGAGCAATTACCAGGACAAGGCCCATCAACCATCGACTCCGCTAATAACAAAGGCATCATTGCCGGCGATGCCTGGACCATCACCTCGAATCTCATCAACGATATCCGCTACGGATATATCCGCCAGGGTTACAGTTCCGCTGGTTCCGGCGAGGGCGATTATGTCACCTTCCGGTTCCTTGACTGGCCTACCTCGCAAGACCGTACCTCCATCAACTCCGTTCCGGTCAACAACCTTATCGATAACCTGAGCTGGATCAAAGGCAGGCACTCCCTGCAGTTTGGCTTCAACTACCGGCTCATCCATCAGAACAGTTCTACGGATTCAAACTCCTTCAGCAGTGCAAGCACCAACCCCTATTGGCTTAACGGCGATGCTCCCGGCGCTGACGCAGCCGATGGCGGATTTCTCAACTCTTACGACATCGCTTTTGCCAACATGGTAGGCACAACACCTTCGCGTACTGATGTTGTGAACTACCAGATCAGCAGCGCCACATCTGGCACCCTGCTGGCAGATGGCACTGCAATCGATCGCCATTTCAAAGCCAATGAATATGAAGGGTATGTTCAGGATTCCTGGCGAGTGCTACCCAACCTGACGATCACCGCCGGGGTTCGCTACTCCTATCTGGAGACGCCGTGGGAGACCAAGGGACAGCAGATTGCCCCCACTATCGACACCCACGCCTGGTATCTCAACCGCGAAAAGGCGGCGCAGGCCGGCCAGATCTACGAAGAAGATCTGACCTTTGCTCCCAGCGGCCCCTATTACAACAAACCGGGTTATTACCCGGTGAATAAGAACAATTTCGCTCCACGCTTCGCTGTCGCCTTCGCACCCAATCCGAAGACTTCAATTCGCGCAGGCTTCGGCATGTACTACGATCACTTCGGCCAGGCCCTGGCTGATGACGTGAGCGCGCATGGCTCCTTCGGCCTGAGTTCAGCCCTGACCAACCCTTCGGCAGGCATCTACCAGATCGAAGGCGATTGCGCTACAGGCTGCAGCCACCCCGGTGCACCTCGCTTCGTGGGACGCAACTCGTTGCCGACCGTTCCAAATCAGCCAGTTCCTGATAATACGACCACCTTTCCGTACCTGTATCCGAACAACTCCTTCAGCATTCAATCCGGGCTCGACAGTCGAATCAAGACTCCTTACTCGGAGGCTTTGGACTTCTCGTTGCAGCAAGAGCTTCCGGGCGGCTTCACTCTTGAGATGGCTTATGTCGGCCGCTGGGGCAAGCGACTTCTGCAAAACCTCGACCTCGCTGAACCGGTCGACTACGTAGATCCAAAGGGTGGCGGCGATTACTATGCCGCAGGAACACAACTCTCCAAGCTGGTGGACCAGAATGGCGGCGATGAGGATGCTTCTGTTCCGGCCATCCCGTACTTCGAGAACGTTTTCCCCTTCCTCGCCAACTATGACTACGAGGGCGAAAGCGCAACCCAGACTCTGTATTCCTGGGAATGGGCTCCCTACCGCTACAACTACGGCGCAACCACCTCCCTCTCGGATGTGGATTTTTACTCGGCTCTTCCGGAAAACGGCTGGTATCCCAATCCGCCGGGCTGGAAACCGCACTTCTGGCAAGATCAGTTCTCGACGCTCTATGTTCTCGCCAGCGTAGGCTCCAGCTACTACAACGCCGGCCAACTCACGCTGCGGCACCCCATGAGCCACGGTTTCCAGATGGACTTTGCCTACACCTGGTCGCACTCCATCGACATGGGTTCCGACGCCGAGCGCTCTACTCTTCGCAACGGTGGCGCCTTCTCCTACATCCTCAACACCTGGAAGCCTTACCTCAACCGCGGCTCGTCGGATTTCGACACGCGCAACCTCATCACGATCGACTGGCTGTATCAACTTCCTTTCGGCCGCGGAAAGGCTGTGCTCGGCAGCAGCAACGCTGTGGTCGACGCATTTGTCGGCGGATGGCAATGGTCCGGTCTTAACCGCTGGACCAGCGGATTTCCATTCTCCTTCTACGAGCCCGGCTGGACCACCAACTGGGAGATCGAGAGCTTCGGCGTGCAGACCGGTCCCATCAAGACGAAGAAGCGTTACGACAAGGACGGCAACGCGCAGTACTTTGACAATCCAGACGCCATCAACGCCAACGTCTACTGCGGCGGATGCAATGGCGGGAACATGCGCCTGCCCTATCCAGGGGAAGCCGGTGACCGCAATACCTTCCGCGGCGACGGCTACTTCAATATTGATTCCGGCCTCTCCAAGTCCTGGAAGATCAGGGAATACGGAAACCTCAAGTTCGCCTGGGAGGTCTACAACGTCACCAACAGCGTTCGCTTTGACGCCGCTTACATCAATACCGGTCTGACCGGCGGCCAGCTGGGCGTAGCAACCAGGACGCTCACCGTGCCCCGCCGCATGCAGTTCGGCCTGCGGTTCGACTTCTAACCAACCATCAACCGAGAAGTGCAAAAACGCCGGAAGGGCAATTCGCTCTTCCGGCGTTTTTCTTTCCCGTCTTCGATCCGCCAGCAGGCTTTCGCTATTTGCCTGTTGCGGTTTCCTCTGCGCCCATCGCCTTGGTGCGATTCTGCGCCAGTTGATAGCTCGACGTCGGAATCGCTATCGCATTTTTGGGCTTCGTCAGCTTGGCATAATCTGAGATCGCCACATCGCGCTCGCCGTACTGCTCTGCAATGCGGCCAAACGCGTACCAGTAATCATCGTCAGGCTCATCCAGGTTCAGCTCGTCCATTGCGCGCAACAACAGGTCATGCGCTTCCTTCGTCTTTCCTGTTTCCGCATACACGCACGCCAGCGTGTGCAGAATCGCAGGGCTGTTCTGATCCATCTGCGCCGCCTTGACTGCCGTCGCAACGTCGGCCTGATCCACTTTGCCGGTGTAAAGCGCAAACCACGCCATTGAATTCAGCAGGCCGGCATTCCCCTTGCCCTGATCGATCAGCTTCTGGATCCATGCCCGGGCAATGACATAGTTTGCCCGGTTCGCTTCGATCTGCACCTTTGCCTGCAGCGCATCGGCATCGCCATCGAGCAGCTTCAAGCGCGCATCGGCCAGAGCCAGCGCCTCGTCGAAGCGTTTTAACCCGACCAGCGCTTCTACATTCGCCATGAACGCGGCGCGTGACTCCGGCACTTCCTTCAGCAGGTCCGACGCAACCTCAAGCAGCTTCGCGAAATCTTCGAGCAGCCCATAGCCTTCAGCGAGCGCAATCTCGATGTTCATCTTCTCGCGATTCGTGGTTGAGATCTTGCGCGCATCTTCCAGCAGTTTGACGCCCTGTGCGGCCGTGGGCTTTGTGCCAACCATCAGCGCAGCCGCGGCGAGCGTCATTTTCTGCGCATCCGCTGCTTCACCCTTGATCCAGAATCGCGGAAACACCGGACCGGCCAGCGTGTCGTCTCCGCCGCCCAGGTGCTGGTCTTCGCGAATCCAGTCCAGCAGCACCTTTGCTCCGTTCAGGTCGCCTGCCTTGATGCGGTCAAGCATCTCCAGAGCCACTGCATTGGGGTTTTCTGACGTATCGAGCAGTTTGTACTGCCCGCTTTCTTTCACTACAAAGAACGTCATGTTCGGGCCACCGGGAATCTGGACTTTCTCGCGATAGCCGGTCACGTCGTCACCGTCTCCTTTGGGATCGAACGCCTGCAGCAGAATGTCGACGGTTACATCCAGTGAGTTGCCCTGCCTCGCCATCTGACTATTCAGTTTCTTGCCTGTATTCAATTCCTTCTTCAATTCCTCAGAATCTTCGGCGTGGAGGACGGCGATGGCATTGCGACTCAAGATCGCCTCCATCTTTGCCTGCGTAAGATTCGGATCCATGGTCAACAGGAAGGCCCGCTTCACGAGGTCTGTCGGAGTATTGGCGAAGTGCAGATCTTCGTGCGGCTTCGCGTCGCGCAACATTCCAGCGAGCCCCATTGTTTGCGCTGCGTTATCGCCACCTGCACCGGCTTGAAGAAAATCCGCAGCCAACGCGTAGTGCCGCGTGTTCATCAACATTTCACCGGCGGTGCGAGCTGTGTCTTTAAAGGCGGAGTCGGAGTTAGAAAGCTTGCGGATCTCCGACAATCCCTCCTTGCTCCCTTGCAGGATTGCACGGCTTGCCGCAATCAATGCCACCGGTTGCGGATTCAGGGCTTGCGCCGACTTGAGCGCACCCGCTGCGTCTCCGCCGTAGAACTTTGCGTAAGGGAGATTATTCGGAATCTGGAGTTCCGCGAGCTTGTCCTGCCCAAGCTTCTCGTATTCCACTACCGCCTGTTTTAGATTCGCCTCCCCGCTGTAGCGCCGTCCCGCGGCGTCATATTCCAGCAAAATCGCCAGATTTGCCTGCGCGGTGTGATCGTCCGGATCAAGCTTGTCCGCTGCCCGGTAAGCCTCGGCCGCGCCTGCCCAGTCAGTTCCGGGCCGCAACTCGCGGCCCACCAGGTCATGCTTCAGGATGTCGGCCAGGGTGCGCTCTGCCAGCGCCGAATTTGGATCGAGCTTTACGGCCTGCCGTGCCTCGGTACGCGCCGCTTCGCCCATGCCCGCCTGCATCATCACGCGCGCTACCTGCAAATGATGTACCGGGTCATTGGGATTGGCGGCAATCAAGGCGCGATAGCTGGCTAGCGCTTCTTTGACTTTGCCTTCGTGCAGAAGCGCTTCGCCCTCCGGTTCGAAGCTCACAAAGATCGCGGGCCCTGCCACGACCTCCGCCACTTTATTGCGGACATCGGTTGCCTCCGCCACCGTGTAGCGCCGCTTTCCCGAGTCGAAGACTAGCGTCGCTTCCACTGCGCCGTCCTGCGCTTTCGAGAAGGTCTCGGTCAGCACGGCAGGCCCCATCGCGATCTTGTCGTCTTTCGGCAATTCCTTCGGTACAAATCCGCGGGGAGGTACGACTCTGTATCTCCACTCCGCGGTGTAGGGCTGGTCTAACATCCAGTCCGCGGTGCGCGGCTTCTTTGGTTTGTCCTGATCATCCTTCTTCTTGTCAGTGTCTTCCTTGCGCTTCAATTCTTCAGGCAACTGCTGAAAGAGTGTGTCCACGCGGATTGCCGCAATCGCGCTGTCAAGATCGGTATACCCGCGGCGCGCTTTGTCGCACTGCAGCGTCAGCTCAAATTGTTTCGACAAGTCTCCCGGGTCGGACCGCTCCACGTTCGTGAGTTTCTCGGCCATGTACTGTGCCTTCACGTAGGCGGTGAGTCCATCACGAGTTTCCTTGCTCGGCTTATCCGCATAGAACGCGCGGTAGTGCGACTCGAACACTCCTGTGGGCACGGTCTTCTCCACTACCGTTGCCGGCCCGTTGTCACCGAGCCGAAGCTCTCGATGTTCCAGCAGCACATTCTCCCGCGATGTCGATTCAGGCGTTGTCGTCAGCGCGGTGGTCTCGGGCCGGGCAATCAATGCGCGCCTGCCCTGGTCGTTGATGGGCAACTGCCCAACGCGCGCGTATTGGTCGGTCGCATCGATCCAGAGAGCCGCGCCGCCGGGGTGGATTGCTGGATTTCCCGGCACGTATACGATGGCGTGATCAAACAAGCCCATGCCCGGCAGTTCCGCCGGAACATCCAGCCGCGAGCTCGCATTCAGCAGCGCCACATACGAGGGGATTCCTGCCGCGCGCAACATTGCCACCAACAGCGTCGCCTTGTCTTTGCAGTCGCCATATTTCAGCGCCAGCGTTTCGGCTGGACCATGCGGCACAATGGCCGCCTCTCCAAATTCGATTCCGGTGTAGCGCACCTCTTGATCCACATAGTCGACAATCGCGGCTACCTTCTCAGTCTGTGTCGATTTTCCGGAGATCAATCCGTCGACAATCGACTGCACCGAATCTGGTTTGGCTTTGCTGTCGACGATCTTCGAGTACTGGGTTGCGAGTGCCTGCCACGATGCGCCGGTCGAGTAGTCGATCTCGGGAACGATATATGCATCCGACGGCAGATTCGCGTCTTGCGATTCGAGACTCTCCAGCGATCCAATCTCGTATGTGATGGTGACGCGCCCATTGGCCTCAACGCGCTTCGGCGTCACTGCTGGGAGCAGATGCGTTTCAAGGCGCAGCGGAAGCGACAAGGGCGCCTCGAAGACCGCGCTGCTGTGCGCCACAGGAACCTGCTGTTGTCCGAAAAAGGCGCGTCCGACGCGCCCCGGCACAAAGAAGGGCTCGGTTTCGCGCACCAGCAGCTCCTCCTCTATCACAACGCCCGGCGCGATAGCCGGCAAGGGAGCCCGCAGCCTCTTGCCATCGCTGTATGTCTTGTAGTCGCCACCGCGCGCCGGTTCTTCGGTGATAGCGCCTGGATCGAGATTATGTTCTGAGTAGTCGGATCCGATGACGCGCGCACGAATGACGGGTCGCATCTCGTGCCAGGGATCCCAATTGACCGACAAGGTGTCCCAGCTCTCCGCGCCTTTGGAGGTCAGCACTTTGTAGATGTAGTGGCCGACGCGCGTCAGCCTGCCCGCTTCATCAAAAGTGAAGCTCTCGTCGTCATCGAATAGCGCGATGTTCGCTCCATCGGCTGTTATTCCTGTCGATGCGGCTTCGTATAAATCCTTTGCTGGAACAGAAAAATGTTTTGCATTCCATGGCTGGGTATTTTCCTGGGCCCGGCTTTGGAAGACCACAACAGAAGGCAACAACAGGGCGAGAAAACAAGGAATAAAACGGCGCAACACGAAAGGGGGCACAGCGCTCCTTATTGAACAGGGATTGTTTTCACGGTAAACCTGCCATACGGCAAGCGCAAGACCAGCGCCCAACTCCTTCAAACCGACCGTCACCGCCAGCAGACATCACCACTTAGCCGCTGCATCGGGTGCTGCTTGCAATCCGTCAGCTTTGAAGGTACGAGGCTTTAGAGGCTCGGAGAACGCTACGCGGGCCGAGAAGCTTCCCTCAGCGGCTAAAGCCGGCGCTGAAATTGTGTCGCTTATGGCACGGCTGAAGCCGTGCCCTTTCAAAGCAGCGACTTTTTCCGCAGCCCTGTAAAGCCCAGCTCAATATGCAAGGGGTCAATGTACGGGCTGAAGCCCGTACATTTCAAAACAGAGAAGTGTGCGCGAGTTTTCCGCACGCTGTTCAGCACATACAGTATCCCTGCGAAAGGGAAACCGATCTCATCCAAACACAACGCCTAGCCGAGCCGCGCTTCCGCCGCAATCTCGCGCAAATCCGGCAGCACGCGACCTAAAGGAAGCGCCGGTGCATGTCTCTCTCCCAGCGCAAAATAGATGTCTTTATAGAGCGCATAGAGCCGTTCGTATACATCCACGGAGCGGCGATCTGGTTCGACGGTTCGGAGGGGCAGGCACACAGCTTTCTGTGCTTCTTCAATCGTCTTATAAATGCCGGCAGCCATGAGCGCCATAATTCCCGATCCCAGGCTCGTGGGGACGCCCGCCGGCACCAGTACCGGCTTGTTGAGCACATTGGCATACACCTGGTTCAGCACTTCATTCTTCTGCGGAATTCCACCTGCATTGATTACGCGATCCACGCGAACGCCGTGCTCCGCCATTCTTTCAAGGATGATCCGAGTATGAAACGCCGTTCCCTCGATGGCTGCGAACAATTCGTCCTGCGCGGTGTGCAGCAGGTTCCAGCCCAGCGTTACGCCGCCGAGTTCGGGATTTACCAGGACGGTGCGATCTCCGTTATCCCAACTCAGTCGCAACAGCCCGGTCTGCCCGGCCTTGAACGACTCCAGCCCTTTCGAAAGCTCGTAGACTCGCGTGCCTGCCCGCTGCGCGATGGCTTCAAAGATGTCGCCGGTCGCCGACAGGCCCGCTTCAATCCCCGTGTACGACGGATGCACACTTCCCGGCACCACTCCGCAGACACCCGGCACCAGTTGCGCATCGTGCGCCATCGCAATGATGCACGTCGACGTGCCTACAACGTTCACCACATCGCCCTCGCGAATGTGCGAGCCGATTGCATCCCAATGCGCATCGAACGCACCCACTGGAATCGGAATTCCCGCGCGCAATCCAAGCTTCTCTGCCCACTCGCCGGATAGATGGCCGGCAACTTTGTCGCTGGTCAGATACTCGCCGCCCATCTTCGCGCGCACGCCGGCCAGCAGGGGATCGACGGAAACCAAGAACTCCTCAGAGGGCAAGCCACCCCACTTGGGATTCCACATCCACTTGTGGCCCATTGCGCACACGCTGCGTTTCAGCTGGCGCACGTTCTTCACGCCGCTGAGCGTGGCCGCCACCATGTCGCAGTGCTCCAGCGCCGTGGCGAATAACTCCCGCTTGCCGGGATTGTGCCGCAGCCAGTGCAGCAGCTTTGCAAATCCCCACTCGTGCGAGTAGACCCCGCCGCACCACTCGATTGCTTCGAGTCCTGACGCGTGTGCCCTGGTCGTGATCTCCTCCGCCTCGGCGTGCGCGCGATGATCGCACCAGAGGTAGTACTCATCGAGCGGCTCAAGCGAAGCGTCCACCGGGATCACGCTCGATCCTGTTGTGTCCAGCGCAATGGCTTCCACACTGCCGCCGCTGATTCCTGTCGCAGCCAATACATCCTTTGTGGCCACGGCAAGGGCGGCCATCTGGTCAGCATGCGACTGCGTCGCGAAGTCGGGATCCTCGCGGCGGCGATGCAGAGGGTACGAAGCCGACGCCGTCCCAATCGGACCATACTGGCTATCGACCAATGTCACGCGCACACTTAACGTGCCAAAATCCACCCCGGCTACTACGGCCATTGCATACTCCCGGTAAACGCTTTCGTGGTTGGCACCAGACTACACCACGCCCAGATGCAACGGAAACTCCGCACCCGGTCAGTTATCTCGCGGCATTTTCATCTTTTGACTTTTTCAAGCGTGGATGCCGCCGGCGATTCTTTCACCTCCGATGCTCCCTTCAACTCGGGTGGCATGCGCTCTGATTCTTTACCAGGATCGAAATCCGCCTATTCGACGGATCATACGGATTCGCTTTCACGCGCAACAACTGATCTGCGTATCCGCGCACTTGCGTCACCTGGTTTCCGGCGCACGCCATCCTGCTGCAGCAGTCTTCGCGCTGAGTTTGCGCGGTCGGCGGACAACTCCCAGTTGCTGTAGTTCGCATCGTCGGAGTATTGCGCGGCATCAGTGTGTCCCTCAATGAGCAGGGAATTGGGCAGCGTCTTCAACTCCGCGGCCAGAAGGCCCAGCAGTTCCTGTCCGCTGTCGCTCAGGCGCGCGCTGCCGCTCTGGTAAAACGTTCCGTTCTTGTCTTCCAGTAATTCGATGCGCAGTCCTTCGGGCGTAATGGTGATTTCAATCTGCTTTGAGAGTTTCAGCAGGTCCTTTCTGGCACGGATCTCCGCTTCCAGTTTTTCTTTCAGCTTCTGCAGGTTGTCCGCGCTGGCGATTGTGACCGTCTCACCGGTGCCCGTCATGGTGGTGCCCATCATCGAGTTGGTGCCCTTGGGATCGTTGAAATATCCGGCCACCGCTTTTTTTACCTTCTCGCTTGAGTTCATGAGCCAAAGGACGATGAATAGCGACATCATCGCCGTCACGAAATCCGCGTAGGCCACTTTCCACGCGCCGCCATGATGGGCGCCGTGGCCGGCCTTGCGCTTGATGACAATGATGGGTTGCGTTTTTGCGGTCACAGCAGCACCTCTCTAAGAGCTTGCTGAAAAGGTTCAACTCTTGAACGACGTATTGCACAGGGGCTAATGTGGGCGTTGAGCGCGTTCCGCCGCCGGCATGGACGTGCATTGAACGACGCGTTCACGCAGGTGCTGGAGTGGGCGCAGCAGCAGGGCATGGTGAAGTTGGGCCGTGTGGCGATCGACTCGACGCGCATTGCGGCCAACGCCAGTAAGGATCGTGTGGACTCGGAGCAGGCGCTGCGCGACACGCGGGCGCAACTGCGCCGCCAGGTGCGCAGTTGGCAGAAGGCGGCTGACCGCGACGACCAGCAACCGGGCGGGCTGGAAGTGGCCATCGGCGAGCTGAACAAGGCGCTGGCCGAGATGCCGCGGCGCATGGAGCGGCTCAAGAAGAGCGGATTGAAGAGGCTCTCCCGGACCGATGAGGACGCGCGCTTTCTGCGCCAGCGCGGAGACAAGTTCGTGCTCGGCTACTCGGCGGAAATCACCGTTTCCGACGATCATCTGATCGTGGCGCAGCGCGTGACCCAGAACGTGACCGACAACGGCTCGCTCGCGCCGATGATCGAAGGCTGTGGAGAAACAGTGATGAACGGGTGAATCGCCGGAAGAACCTTCCTCAGAGCTAAAGAGGCTGCGGAAAAACGCTTGATTACGATCGGCTTCATGGAAAGCATCCCTCGGCGGCTAAAGCCGACTTTGATTCGGCTGGCTTTATCGGCACGACTGAAGTCGTGCCCTTTCAAAACAGCGTTTTCGATTGAGTTTCTGCGGCCTGTAAAGCCCTCATTTATTCTGCGCACCTTGCGGCACGACTGAACGTGCCCTTTCAAAACAGCGTTTTCGATTGAGTTTTTCTGCGGCCTGTAAAGCCTCATTTATTCTGCGCACCTTGCGGCACGACTGAAGTCGTGCCCTTTCAAAACGGCGTCTTCGATTGAGTTTTCCGCAGCCTGTAAAGCCCTCTTTCATTCTGCGCACCTTGCGGCATGACTGAAGTCATGCCCTGCTACGCGACGCGTGTCCGAATTAATCTTTCCGCGGCCTGTAAAGCTTTGGACTCATTTTGTTGCATTTGCAGGCTGCGATCCACTACGTGGGGCCCTTGTTACAAGACACTGGTTCGTCGAGTTTTCAGCGGGCTGCTATGCGGCTTTCGCTTGTGCTGCGGCAGCCACGCCTTGACCTTTGCAGAACTTCTCCATCTCGTCGAAGGTTGGGCGCACGCGTGCGGGAATGGCGCGACGTCCGAGTTCGATCGCAATCATCGGAGCCGAGCCTTTCAGAAATGCAAGCAGTAGCACCCGCATTACATGCAGATAATCATTGTGCTCATCGGCGGTCTTCGCCATGTTCGAACTCAGCGGCCCCGCTACGCCGTAGCAGAGCAGGATGCCGAGAAACGTGCCGACCAGCGCGGCGGCCACTTTTTCGCCGATCTGCTCTGGAGGGCCGCCAAGCGAGCCCATCGTGATTACCACGCCCAGCACCGCCGCCACAATTCCCAGACCTGGAAGAGCGTCCGCCACTGTTGTGAGTGCCGCGACCGGCAGGGTGGCTTCGTGATGATGCACCTCCATATCCAGCTCCATCATCTGATCCATGTCGAAGGGATCGACTCCGCCGGTGATGGCCATGCGCAGGGTGTCGCATACAAATGCCTGCGCATGATGGTCGGCAAGAAAATCGGGAAACGCTTTGAAGATGGTGCTCTCCTTCGGCTTCTCCACATCGTTCTCCACACTTAACAGCCCCTCTTTGCGCACCTTGTTCAGGAACATGTACATCATCTTCAGGAGATTCAGGTAGCGCTGTTTGCCGAATTTCGAACCGCCGAGAACGCCTTTCAACCCGGCGAGAATTCCCTTGAGGATGTGCAGCGGATTCGCGACCAGCAGCGTGCCCGTTGCGGCACCCGCAATGATCAGCAGCTCGGCGGGCTGCACCAGGACAGCGATGTGTCCCTTCTCCATAAGGAAGCCGCCAATCACCGCGCCAAAAACGATAACGATGCCT
This sequence comes from uncultured Acidobacteriaceae bacterium, assembly GCA_963738035.1. GTDB lineage: Bacteria > Acidobacteriota > Terriglobia > Terriglobales > Acidobacteriaceae > Telmatobacter. Next base: position 16,061 of record CAVTVB010000008.1, on the reverse strand, counting down.
ACGATGGCGAACATGCTGATCTCCCCGGTGCCGCAGTGATGTGATTTCCCTCTGCCCGCACGCTCGCAAACATCGCGGCCTGCGCACGCTCAAGCAGCTTGGCGAGTGGCTCGCCGCGCTCAGCCTGCGCTGCGCCGATACTCACGCTGAGCGAAATGCGATCGCCCCACCAGCGAAAATCCGTGGTGCGCGCGAGGCCCGCGAGCGACTGCGCATGGGCCGCCAGCATCGCGGCGTTGCGTTCGTGGGAGAGCACCAGGAACTCATCGTCGCCCCAGCGGCCAATCTCTTCGGCGGGCTTAAGGCCGCTCGTCAGGGTTCGCTCCACCTTCTCCAACATTGCTTCGCACGCACTTGCACCGTGAGTTCGACGCAGCCCACACGCCTGGTCGACTGTGACCCACAGCACTCCCAGCGGCGTGTCGCTGCGCAAAAAATCCTCGTGCATCGCCGCGAGGCGGTCTTCGATTTCCACCTGGCTCTTCCGAACGTTCGCATCATCGACGAGTTCCCCGTGCGGGAGTGCGTCGAGAACTTCTGCCGGATGAAACACGACTACGGTGCCGATGCGCGCACCGAGGCCGTCGCGCAGCAGGAGCACGCGGGCCACGACGGGAACCTCGTGTCCCACCTTGTGCCGCACCCGCAGCGGCCATCCGCGCCACTGCGCGCTTACAGCGTCTGGTTGCCTGATCCAGTGCTGTGCGCCACCCACCACGAGCGCATCGAGCATCTCGCGCACGCTGTGTCCAACGGTTTCTGCGCTTGCGAATCCAGTGATGGTCTCCGCCGCGCGATTCCACAGCGCCAAGCGGCCGTGATGATCAGCCAGGGCAATGCCCTCGGCCATGCTGTCCAGCGCAGATTCCAGCAACTCCGTTCGGTCCACGGCCCAAAGTCCTTCCATCCCGTTCATCGGCGGCCATGAGCGCAACTTGATTTTGCCTATGGTGCTGCTCGGAGGTCGGCGCGGGTTTTGCGGGAGAGTTGGATTGCTGGTTTTCTTCGACGATGCCGTCCTCGTGATTGTCGCCGGGATGGATGCAGCGGGGGCACGGGTCGGAGTAGGGGCAGTCGTTGCAGTCGTCGTCATCGTCGCAGACGTAAGTGGGTGGAGCGAGTTCCTGGCCGTCCACGTTCTGTTCCGCGGACTGGACGGTTCCGTCGGGGGTCTGAAACTGATTTCGATCAATGAAGTGCGAAGCGATTCGGAGTCCGATGAAAAGGGTGGCAGCTTTTTTCGTGTCGAGGCGGCCGGAGATGATGGCTTCGTTGATGCGGGCAACGGAGAGCTGGATTGCGGCGGGATCTTCGGGTGGAGGCAGTTGCAGCGGTCCAAAGTTCACGTCGGGGGCGACGGTGTGAGTCTTCGAGTGGTAGTAGCAAAACTGGCCGCTTTTGAGGGCGGGGGACTCGCATTGGAGTCCGTTGACCTTGATGTGTCTGCATGCCATGTACATCACAGGGTGTGTCTCCTCTTTTTTTGCGCTTTTGGGTCAAGTTCTTCATTTCTAAGGACTTAGGTTTAGATGGGGGTCTCGCAAGTAATTGAAAATAAATAAGTTAACAGGCAAAGTCGTCAAAAGAAAGGACTTGGGAATGGGTTTCGGCGGTTTGCACTGTTTTTGGGGCAGGGGCGTGGTCAGATTGCTACATGTTGATCCACAAAAACGGGCGGCCGCAGTGATTCCTCACCGGGCCGCCCGTGCGGTTGTGATCTTGTCCTCTTGTCTAACAAGTTTAGAGAATTCGGAGAAATAGGTTGCAAGGTCCCTGGAAAAGATTCTTTAGCGGAATGAGGGAGATGGACGGGGATTTGGGAAACCGGGTATTGACAGCGGATGAGTGCGGTATCGGCAGTGCGGAATGCTTATTGATAGGGGAACTTTCGAGTCGTCCACGAACCTCTCCCAATTCGCCATCGACCGCGCAAATCCCGCAATCTGACCGACGCATTATGATCTGAGTCGAAGCAGAAAAATAGGGTTCGCCCAAGAAACAAGGTTTCTTCAATGAGAAACAATGTCGCCGCTGCGCGGAATTCTCGCCCCTTGGATATTCGGGACAAGGCTTCCGAGGTTGTCAAAGAAACCCCGTTTGAGGCCATAGCCAGCATCTGCTCTGTTCTGGTGGTGGGCCTGTTCATTCTGACCTTCTTAGCTCAGAACTACGTCATTCCGTCAGGTTCGATGGAGAACACGTTGCTCGTAGGCGATCACCTGCTCGTCGACCAGATCACGCTAATGCCGCCTGCTTCGTGGATGCCGCTCATCAGGTATCGCGAGCCGAGGCGCGGCGATATCGTGGTCTTCCACAAGCCCGTCAATCAGCCTGGTATTGATGCCACTGACGCCGACGGCACACCACAATACACTCCCCTGGTGAAGAGGTTGATTGGCGTACCGGGAGATCATATTCATCTACGCAACGGCATTGTGATTGTTAATGGTGTTTCACAGCCCGTGGGATTTGCGCAGCCGACAACGACGGATAACTTCAACGAGTTCCTCGACGATTTCCCCGCAGTACCTCCAGCCGAGGTGCCGGGGTCAACAGAGTCGTGGGCCGTGAACTTCTCGAGTTATATCCAGGACGGCGACCTGGTGGTTCCACCCGGCATGTATTTCATGATGGGCGACAACCGGCACAACAGCCTGGACTCGCGCTACTGGGGCTTCGTGCCGCGCGCCAACATAATTGGCCGTCCGCTGTTCAACTATTGGTCGTTCGAGGCCGCAGACGGGCAACTTGAACAAACAGGATTCGGTCACAAGTTCGCGTGGTTCGGCCACGTTCTGGTGCATTTCTTTCCAGACACGCGCTGGAAACGCACTTTCCACGTTGTTCGTTGAACCGAAATTGTAAGATCCCGATTTGATCTTGGTGGGCTCCGGTAATTGGGAAGTAACGAAAAGCAACCGCAGATCCGCTGCGCGTCAGGATGAAAAAGCATGGGGGATCGAAGCTTGTGGATTGCCAGCGAATCGTGGTTTTTACGAAGACATTTCTCAGGGGATGAAGGTTTTGGAGAGACGGGTATTGACAAGGGATGGGGGGTATCGAAGGGACGAAATGGCAGGGAAAGTGGCTGGAGGTTTTTGAGCAAATGGAAGACGCGGGATGCTTATTGAGAGGGAACTTCGGAGGGACCACGACTCCAACCGGGACCGGCGGTTGGGGGTAGAATTGCTTCGCATTCATAAGCAGTTTCGTGCGGAGGGGGCCATGCGACGCGGAGTCTTGTGCTCCATTTGTGTTCTGGGATGTGTAGTGCCAGTTCCCGAACGCTCCACTCAGGCGAATCCATCTGTACCAACGGTCCTCAGGCGCTGAATCGTTCCTAGATTTGGGCCATCTCCCTTTCAAAGAATCTGTTTTGAGGGAGTGACTGTCGATGCGGAAGAAACGAGAAGCAACCGCAGATGTTTCGACTCCGCTGCGCTGCGCTCAACATGACAAGCTGGTTTTATTGATTCGTGAATGACTGCGGAATCGGTAGCTGGCTGGAATTGTGCTTTCCCACCCAAGCGGAGCTTGGATGGGGCACCCATGGTCTTGCGGATTGATGCTGTGCGAAGGGACCGGTTTAGGGGGAACGAGCTACGAGATCTTCTTCGCCGCGTTGGAACGAGTTACGAGGGTTTCTTTGGCGCGGTCCCGTTGTTTGCGGCGCTGGTGCCGGTCAATGGCAGCTTCACCACGAATCTCGTGTTGCCGGGTTCGGACTCTACGTCGATTTTGCCGCCGAATTTCTGCGTCACGATGCGGTGCACAATCTCCAGGCCCAAACCGGTGCCGGAACCCTGTGGCTTGGTCGTAAAAAATGCCTCGAAGATCCGAGGCAAAACATCCGCTGGAATTCCTGGTCCGTGATCGGTGATGCTTACGGCAAGCCATCCCGGGTCGGATGCGTTGCCGTTTGCGGGCTCGGTCCACGTGGCGATCTCAATGTGTCCCTGTGCGGGTGAAGCATCGGCGGCGTTGTCGATCAGGTTGGTCCACACCTGGCTGAGTGCGGAACCGCGCGTTTGAATCACCGACGGGGCGGCCGCAAATTTCTTTTCGACCCCAATTTGCTTGATGCGCAGCTTGTGGCCCAGGATCGTAATGGTGCTTTGCAGGCTGTCGTGCACATCCAGCTCTTTCACCGGGGAGCGATCGTCATAGGCAAACTTCTTCACCGCCATGGCGAGGTCGGACACGCGCGAAATGCTTTCCTCAATCGCGCACACCAACGCGACACTCGATACCAGCGCCTGGAGCCAGTTGAGCGCGTCGGAAAAGCTCGGCGGATCGAAATACTCTCGAGCGCACTTCAGCTCTTCGGGTTCGAATCCAATCTCTACGAGGGAAGGCGCAATCGTGAAGGCGTTTTCAACGCCGGCGTCCTGCAGCCATTCGGCCAGCTTCTCTTCGGCGTCGGCCTGTTCGAGCGAACTCATCGCCGAACAACGGCAGCCTTTCATCGCATGCTGAAGCAGGTTGTGCATGCATTTCATTTGTTCCGGCGTTTTGGGCTTGCTTGCGGTACGCAGACTGAGGTCCTGCAGCTTCATCAGATTTTCGCGCAGTTGCGAAGCCGCTCGCTTGGCCGCCGAACCGGGATTGTGCAGCTCGTGCATCAACCCTGCCGCGAGGGTTCCAAGCGACACCAGCTTTTCGCGGTGCAGCGCCTCTGCCTGATATGCGGAAAGCCGCGCCGACATATCGGCCAGCACAACTTTGCGGACGCTGGGGCAGCAGGCCATCAAGGACCAGAACTGGTCTGCCGTGAATCGCAGGAGGTCTGAATCTTGGACCGCTGTCACCAGAAAAGCCGCATGCATCTTCCCCGTCAAAAACGGAGTTTCGCCGAAGGCCTCTCCTGCTTGCGCAGTCCCAACGGTGCTGTGCGATCCGTCGGCTTCGATGCGGTCTGCGCGGCACTCGCCGTCGAGAACCAGCCAGTAGTAAATTGACCCCTGGCCCGGTTCCGCAAGGGTGGCGCCCGCCTTCGCGTTTACGCGATCGACAAGGCTGATGGATTGAAGCGCATCCGCCGGAACATCTGCAAATGGCCTCGTGTGGCCCAGTAACTCAGCCAGGTCCTTGAGAGGAACCGGCTCGATGGTCATCAATTGTTTGCCCGCGCTCATCTTGCTGTTTCAATCCCCATTTAGAACCCCGCCAGATACTGGTGTGCAAACTGCACCGCGATCGAGCCCTCGCCAACCGCAGATGCTACCCGCTTCACTGATCCGTGCCGTACATCCCCTGCTACAAAAATCCCCGGTACGCTGGTCTCGAGCAAGAACGGTTCTCGCTGTTCATGCCAGCCATTGAGCATTTTTCCGTCCTGGCGCAGGTCTGGTCCAGCCAGAACAAAGCCCTTTTCGTCCCGGACAATGCTCTCCGGGAGCCATCCCACACCGGGCTCCGCACCTATAAAGACGAATAATGACGAGGCTTTTACGCAATATTCGCCTTTTGGACCACAAAGGCGCAAGGCCTCAAGCCTCTCTTCGCCTTCCGCAGCCGTTACTTGTGTCTCTGTTTCCACCACAATATTGGATGTGCGCTCGATCTCATCGATTAAGTATTTCGACATGGTGGTCACAAGCCCTTTGCCGCGCACCAAAACGGTGACCTTACAGGCAAATTTGGCGAAGTAAAGCGCTGCCTGTCCGGCCGAATTTGCTCCCCCCACCACGAATACTTCTTCGTCTTTGCACGAACTCGCTTCAACCAGGGCGGCTCCATAGTAGATGCCGCGGCCCGTGAGCCGGTCCGCACCTGGAATCCCGAGTTTCCGGTATTGCACCCCGGGCGCCAGGAGTACAACGTGCGAAGAGACTTCCCGGCCATCTCCCAGCTTTACAAACCGGTATTGCCCTTCGATTCGGAGGCCCACTGCCCGCTGGGTCACGAACTCGGCCCCAAACCGCGAGGCCTGGGTATGCGCCCTGCGTCCCAGGTCTGAGCCGGTGATTCCGGCAGGGAAGCCGAGATAGTTTTCGATTCTCGAACTGGAGCCCGCCTGGCCTCCCGGCGCCTCCGGCTCAACGACGAGCGTCTTGAGCCCCTCGCTGGCCCCGTAGACGGCTGCCGCGAGGCCTGCCGGGCCGGCGCCAATCACCACCATGTCGTAGAACTCCTGGGTTGCGTGGGTGCTCAACCCTACCTTTGCAGCGAGGGCTTCAAGATCTGCTTCCACGAGCATGGTGCCATCCGCAAATAGAACGACCGGCAGCTGCTCCGGCTTCAATTGGCGCTCTTCCAGCAGTTTCTGCGCATCGGCGTTGGTGGTCGCGTCGAGCCAGCGATAGGGCACATGGTTGCGCGAAAGAAAATTGCGCACCGTGTGGTCGTTCAGCGCCCAGCGATTGCCAATTACACGCAGACCTTCGAACGGCGGAGTGTATCCAGCCTTCCAGTCATCGAGCAGGTCATTCAGAACCGGGTAGAGCTTTTCCTCGGGCGGATCCCAGGGCTTGTTGAGGTAATAGTGAATTCGCGCCGAATTGATCGCCCGGATCGCCGCTTCGGTATCGGCGTAGGCAGTCAGGAGCACCCGTTTGGCGTGGGGATAAAACTCGCGGGCACGCTCGAGAAACTCGACTCCGGTCATTCCGGGCATACGCTGGTCGCTCAGCAGCAGCGCCACCGGCTCCTGGCGCGCTTTCAGCTGACTCAACGTGTCCAATGCCGCCTGCCCGCTTGCGGCGCGCATGACGCGGTACTCCGATCCATATTGACGGCGCAGGTCCTGCACCACTGCTTCCAGAACGCTTACGTCATCATCTACTGCCAGTAAATTCGGCCTAGCCATAACCTTCCCGATCCATGGGTTTTTAGGGGATTACAACAACTTCCATCCAATCAAATCCAGCGCGCCTGGAAGACCGCGACAAACGGCCAATCAGGGTTATATACAACCTACAGCAATACCCGTTTGTGCCAAGTCGGTAAACAGGATGAGCTGGCACAGTCGACGAATTCTCCGTGACGACTCGATCATTTGGGCTGTACTCTAGGTTGCAGGGTATTACCTAGGTGCAGGTACCTCTGAGCAAGAGGGGTGACGAAAGGCATGTGTATGATTTCTGATACACGCATCAGGGGAATTCCAGACTTTTTCAGGCGTCTGCCGATGAATCCTTAAAGGCAGAATATACGCCCTCTGATGTAGTAGTAGCACCCGGCCCGTGAGAGAAAGAGAAGCCGGCTTTGGCCCGATTAAGTTTGTTTCACTGGCGTAGAGGCGCAAAACATGAACAAGGTCATTCTTGCTGACTCACAGGCAATCTTCCGGGCAGGGACGGCGAAAGTCCTGGCCATGGATGAGGACCTGCGAATTATTGCCCAATGCACCGACCTGGACCGGATGATGCATGCAGTTACCACCTTCCCCGGATCCATCGTGGTCTTCGCAGCTTCATTGCGGCCTGACATGGCTCGCCTGAAAACACTGCTCGAAGCCTCCAACAGCCGCGGCATCGTGATTGCCGAAAACACCGAGGCAGCCAGCAGCTATCTGCAGCAGGGCTTCCGGGGTGTCGTTTTCCGCAACGTCACCGGCCAGGCGCTGGTTGAGTGCGTCCGCCGCGTTGCCGCCGGAGATACCTGGGCTCCACCCCAGCTGCAGGTTCCGGACTCACCCGAAGAGGATATGGTGGGCACGCGCGTTCGCGACCGTCTTACACCCAAGGAGATGCGCATCGTCGCGCTCATCGTCCAGGGTTGCAAGAATCGCGAGATCGCGCTGCGCCTCAAGACCACCGAACAGGTGATCAAGAACTACCTGCGCTCCATCTACGACAAGACGGGCGTCAGCGATCGTTTGGAACTCGCGCTGTTCACGATCCATCACCGCGTTCTCGCGCAGGCTGCGGCAGAAGTTGGGAGCAAGCTCGAAGCCGAAATGCAGGCACCTGCTGCGATGGCTTCCGGTTCTCCAGCACTTGCTCAGTCGTAAGCGAAAAGCAGTTTCAGTACGAAGGCCGCTGATTAAGTCAGCGGCCTTCGTGTCTTGCGTCTCTTGTTTTTCTCTGTGTCTGCGACAAAGCCCGAGAATCGGATTTCTGATTGAGACAGGCCCAAAGCGCTCACTTGATCGTGAAGGGAGGCCCCTGGATCTTCGTGCCTTCCGGTATTACGGTAACTTCAAACCGAAACGTACCCGGCCCCAGAGGGGAGTTCTTCATGCAAGACTCCTCACACTGTCCTCCGCACATCATGCCGTCCCAGGCCACCACATCGAGCGTCGCAAAACTGCGGATACGAACCGGCGTCTCCCCGCGAGGGGCTCGATCGAACTCATCGCATTTTGAAACCGCCTGAACGCCACCGCGTGAGGACCAGCCCGTCGGCTCTTGCTTCCAGACAGCTATCCCACGCGTGATGCCGATGTCGTGATTACTCATATTGTCGATCATCAAAGCGTAGGATTCGGCCGTTCCCGTGAACATGTGGTGGATGTAGTTCCGCTCTTGCACGAACATCTCCAGCCACTCAATCGAGAATTGCGGGCTGGCAATCCGTTCGCCGTCGGGAGCAGTCACAACCACGAAACGATAAATCCCCGGCATACGCGGCGTGTTTTGCATACAGGGTTGAGGGCACTGCTCCCCGCAGATCCAGCCGTCCGAAGGAACCACCACCATCGTTCCGTGGGCTTCCAGGCGCACCATTGCATTCGAGGACTTGTAGTCGAACTTGTCGCACGAATCGATCGCCTCGATCGCCCCCTGCTCGTTCCATCCCGATGACGTTTGCTTCTGCATCAGGATGTTCTTCCGGATAGTGATGGAATGATCCGTCTGGTTGGCAATCGCGAGGCCGTATGAATTCACAGGCCCCAAATGCGGCGCGGTCACCTTCACGCTGACTACCAGGCGCAACGGTTCTGCCGCACTTGCGCAAACATGATGAAATGACACACCAGCAAGAAGGGTGATAAGCGCACGTCGTAAGCTTGTGAGTCTCATCGCCCTTCACCTTCGACTGAAGTTCGAAGAACCATGCTACGCCACAAAAACGAAAATCCCTCAGGCCAAAACTCACCTGGGGACTTATTCTCACCACAGAAACCGCTACAGCTTCTCGGCAATTCGGCACCATGCCTGGTCTTTGCTTAGCCTCTCCAGCACGGCACAATCTGATCTCGCCAACCGTCAAGGGACCGAAGTAACCAAGACTCCGATGAAATCGAATGCATGCGGCTTATAAAGCTGAGATCATGACACGTCTCCGGATACCTGGAGCGAACCAGCAGATCGAATGATCTCTGCTGGCATACGAGTACATCACGACTTAAGGTCAAGCATTGAGGTCAAGCACATGCTCTCGATATCAACTTCCCTGCGTTCGGGGTGGACCTCCAACACGGATCGAAGCCGCGTCGTAAAAATTAACGATGTCAATTACGAATTGCATCTGACCAACCGCAGGAAGGGACGCCTGTCGCGCCACCGATTGGTTGCAGGAACGCCTCAACTGGTGAGCGTCATCGAGATCCCATTGAGCAAGATTGAGTTGGAGTCGATGTTTGATAGCAGGACGGCAGCAGACATTTTGCGCGTGGCAAAAGAGCTTGGATCGTAGCAACGGTTAGCCGCAGTTCTCAAGACGCGCTCATCCGGCACCGAACCAGCCCCGCCAGATCCCTTACAGCTTCTCCGCGACGCTCTTGGCTTGCGTAAACAGGAGCAGGTAGTCTGGGCCGCCTGCTTTCGAATCTGTTCCGCTCATATTGAATCCGCCAAAGGGATGCGCACCCACCATGGCGCCTGTGCACTTGCGATTCAAATACAAATTACCCACGTGATACTCGCGCCGCGCTGTCTCCAGTGCTTCGCGCGATCCGGAATATATCGCACCCGTGAGTCCGTACTCAGTGTTGTTTGCGACCTTCAATCCTTCCTCGAAATCCGCAACCTGGATTACTGCGAGCACGGGTCCGAAGATCTCTTCCTGCGCAATCACCGCATCTGGAGCGATATCGGCAATGACTGTGGGCTCGAGGAAGAATCCGCCGTCGACATTCTCCACGGCCTTGCCGCCTGCTACGAGGCGGCCTTCTTTCTTGCCCGTTTCGATGTAGCCAAGAATTGAATCCATTGCGGCCTTGTTCACCACGGGGCCCATGTTGGGATTCGTGGCGGGATCACCCACAGTCAGTTTCGCCACTTTCTCGCGAACGCGTTCCACGAAGATGTCATACACGGGCGCTTCGACAATTGCGCGCGAACAGGCCGAACACTTCTGTCCGCTGAATCCGAAGGCGGCCGCTACGGTGCCATCGACTGCCGCATCGAGATCGGCATCCGCGCAAACCAGAATCGAATCTTTGCCGCCCATTTCGAGTACGGTGCGCTTGATCCAGATTTGTCCCTTCTGTGTCTTCGCCGCGCGCTCGTGAATTTCGAGGCCCACGTCGCGTGATCCGGTGAACGCGATGTAGCGTGTCTTCGGATGCTCGACGATTGCATTGCCGAAAGTCGCGCCCGATCCGGGACAGAAATTCACAACGCCACCCGGCATTCCTGCTTCTTCCAGCACTTCGACAAACTTCGCAGCGATGGTGGGCGAATCGCTCGATGGTTTCAGGATTACGGTGTTTCCCGTAACGATCGATGCCACAGTCATGCCGGCCATGATTGCGAATGGAAAATTCCATGGCGGAATCACCGCGCCTACGCCTAGCGGAATGTAGATCAATTGATTGAATTCGCCCGGCAACTGAATGGGCGTCTCCGCTTTCGCCAACCGCAGCGCCTCGCGACTGTAGAACTCGAGGAAGTCGATGGTCTCGCCCACATCGGCGTCGGCCTCAGCCCAGTTCTTGCCGACTTCATAGGTGAGCCAGGCGCAGAACTCAAAGTGCCGCTCGCGAATGATCTTTGCCGCATTCAGAAGGAGCGAGACGCGGGTCTCAACGGAGGTCCGGCTCCACGTTTCAAATGCGTCGAGCGCAGCGGCCATGGCCTTCTCGGCGTGCTCGGCTCCGGCCTTCTGATGAATGCCCACGACCTGCGCTGGGCGTGCAGGATTGAACGACTTGATCTTGCTCTCGGTCTTCAGGCGGTGTCCGCCGATGATGAGATCGTATTCGTGCCCGAGGTGGCTTGCCACGAGGTCAAGCGCCGCCTGCATTTTGCGGGCGTTTTCGGGGTTTTTGAAGTCGGTAAACGGCTCATTGCGGAACCCGCCCTGAGGCGAGCGCGGCTGAATTTCGGTCGGAAGAGTCACAGTTGCCATAGCGAAACCAGTTTAGTCCCTGGAGGAGATTTGCGTTCCACACGATTGGAGTCAAATGAGTTCTTAAAGTGGCTTTTTCTTATGCGGTCTTCCAGCGCGATCCTGCGCGGCACCTCATCGACAATCTGAAAGCAAAGGCAGTTAAATCGACGGTCGCCACTGCGATCCCCTCCCCAGGGTTTGACCTCGATCTTTGACTTTGAGCCCGGTTTCGAGAATTCCGTTACATCCGCGAAACTATGCCGCGAGGGTGGGGTTCGCAGTTAGGTACCTCCCGGGCCGGTGCGCACGAGACCACAACGGGCTATACGAGCATTCGGCGAAGACTCGTGCTGCCAAGTCAGAGCGGCTCTTCGCACGAATCAGTGAGGGAAGATGAGAACTCAATTGGATTTGCGCGCCGTGCTCTCGCTCTCGCCTACATGGCTTTCGGGCTTACCCAGGATCCGGTTCTTTGGTCGAGGCATCGATGCCCCTGCCCTGGCAGTCATGGGGATGGTTTTAGGGATAGGGCTCGCCGGTTTGGCAGCGGTGGCACAGGAGCCTACTCCCATTCCCAACTGGTCAACCGACAATGCCGGCACTCCGGCGGCCCAGTATGCCCCAAATCAGCAGGACTATGGCCAGCCAACGCAACAATATGGCCAGCCGCAATATGCCCAGCCGCAATATCAGCAGCCCGGATATGGCCAGCAGCAGGCCTACCCGCAGCAGGGCCCTGGTGGGCAGCAGCAGGGCTATGGGCAACAGGCCTACAGCGACCTGTACAACGACCCAAATAATGATCCGACGCAGGGGTTCGCCGCTCCGTTACAACCCAGCCCGGCGCTCAGTGCTGACCGCCTCGAGCAGATGGTCGCCCCTATCGCGCTCTACGCTGACAATCTCGTTTCCATAGTGCTCGCCGGATCTACGTACCCGGCTGAAGTCGCGGCGGCCGATCAGTGGCTACACATGCAAGGTGGCGCGCCGCCAGAGCAGATTGCAGCCGGCGCGGACGCGCAAGGCGGTTGGGACCCGAGCGTCAAGGCTCTGACGGCCTTTCCGCAGGTGCTCGACCAGATGGCGCAGAACCTGGCATGGACCACCGACCTGGGCAATGCCTACTACAACCAGCCTCAGGACGTAATGCAGACGATCCAGGTGATGCGGGCGCGCGCCCAGGAAGCCGGTAATCTGCAGCCCACTCCGCAGCAGGAGGTGATTCAGGATCAGGGGAACATCGAGATTGCTCCGCCGACGCCGCAAGTGGTTTACGTGCCCCAGTACAATCCGTGGGCTGTCTACGGTGCCCCTGTCGCTCCCTATCCGGGATTCCATTTCTTCGGCGCCATCGGTGCCGGGATCGACGCAACTCTCTCCTGGGGTCCTGCCATTGCACTGGACGCTGTCGCCTATCCCTTCAGCTGGCTCGGTTGGGGACTCGACTGGTTTGCCCATGCCGTGTTCTACGGCGGCAACGTCTGGTGCACGCACAGCGGTTCTGTGCGCGACTGGGGTTATGCACATGGAGGCGGTCGCTACTGGGGAGCGCATGGCGAGATGGCCCGTTATCGCGGTGGCTGGGGTGGGCAGCACGGCGGGTGGCAGCACAACACGTTCCGGTCGGGGCTTGATCGCGGGAACTTTCCGCACGCAACCCATCCCTCTCAGCATGCCTTCAATGGAGGAAACCGCTCTTTCGGCAATCAGGGCAATTACGGCAATCGCAACGGAGGCGCGCACCCGGCAGCGGAGTATTGAACCACGGGCGCTACCAGTCGTCGGGAAATACGTATGGCGGCTATGGGCAGCGGGATGGCGGCAACCGGTTTGGCGGGCAGAACGGGAGCGTTTACGGTCGAAACAACGGCTATGGGCAGGCGAATGGTGGACAGGGATTTGGGGCTATCAGCCGCGGTCCGCAGGCTACCGGCCGGCCGCAGACTTATGGCGGAGCCCAACCTTACGGACAAGGCCGCTCGGGGAGCTATGAAGGCCGGCAGCAGGCATACGCCGGCGCTTCTGGGTCTTTCGGCCACGAGAGTTACGGGGTGCGTCCGGGCTTAGGTGGCAACAACTCGCAATCGTATCGAGTGCCGAGCTACAGCGGGGGGAACCGCTCGTATGCTGGGGGCGGCTCCAGTGGCGGGTACGGCGGATCGCGAGCTTACGGCGGGTCCAATTCCTATGGGGGTTCGAGCATCGCCCGAGCTCCGTCAGGTGGCGGCGTCCAACCGTTCGGGGGAGGTCGCGGTTCCAGCTCCAACAGCTTCAGTGGTGGTGGCGGAAGCTATAAAGCACCCAAGGCTCCGAGCTTCAGTGGTGGCGGCGGTCACTCCTTCTTTGGGAGCGGTGGCGGAGGTGGCAGTTATAAAGCTCCCAAAGCGCCTCACTTCAGCAGCAATGGGGGCGGTCACTCGTTCTTTGGCGGTGGAGGCGGAAGTCACTTTGGTGGGGGCGGTGGCAGCCACTCCGGAGGCGGTGGACACTTTGGCGGTGGCGGAGGGCATTCCAGCGGTGGCCATTCAGGCGGCGGCCACTCCGGTGGCGGCAAACACCACTAATCCAATCGGTGAATTCCGTATCCGCAGCGGCGGCGTCAACTTCAGCTTTGATCTCGCTTAACGGACGTCGCCGTGTGCCAACCTGCAACCTACTGGATTGGGCTCGCAACGCCGCTGTCCGTTTCGTCACGCTTATGTCGCCACGCGGTCGGCAGTTGCATACGCTGTGGACATGAAGACGTTTTTCAGCAAAGTTGTCCAGATCAAATTGGCGTTCTGCATGTGCTTGGTGTCGGCACTTCAGATTGCTCACAGCGCGGAACCGATTGCAGTCACGATGACGAGCGATCACTGGGAGGCCAAGGAGAACGCGGAGTTCCTGCGGCAGCTTGGTTTTTATCACGGCTTGATGCGACTGAACAGCGGCGATGCGGTGCTCAAAGATGTCGCGTTCAGCGATGGGACGATTGAGTTCGACGTGAACACGATCGGGCGGGGCGCACCCGGAATCGCTTTTCGCCAGCAGGACGAAAAGAATTTTGAGCTTCTGTATCTGAGGCCTGATCCGGCATGTCCGGCCTTTCATGCGTGCATACAGTACACGCCGGAAACACATGGAGTGCTGCTGTGGGATCTCTATCCGCAATATCAGACGCGGGCGCCGCTGCGGGAGAACGGGTGGAACCACGTCAAGATGGTGGTGTCGGGCCGACGGATGAATGTGTTCGTGAACGATGCGACGACTCCGACATTGGAGGTTGGCAGGTTAGAAGGGGATTCGTTAAAAGGCGGCTTGCGGCTGCAGGGGCCGGCGACTTTCGCAAACCTGGTGATCACTCCCGGGGCGGTGGAAGGACTTTCGCCGGAGCCAGCAAAAGATCCGATGGATGGAGATGGCGGCGTGGTGCGGAATTGGCGTCTGTCACCGGCTTCCGAACTGCCGACGGGCAAGGAACCCGGTTACAGCGAAATGCCCGGCGCTTCGCAGGAGTGGAAGACGATCAGCACGGAGCGAGGCGGGCTGGTGAACATTAGCCGCGTGTATGGCAAGGCGCTGCCCGATCCGAATCGAGCAGTAGTGTGGCTGAAGACGACGATCACCTCAGACAGCAAGCAGATGAGGAAGGTCGATATTGGATGGACGCGTGAGATGTGGGTTTTCGTGAACGGGAAACTGGTGTATGCGGACAAGAATCTGTTCGAGTCCGATGGACAGAGAAAAATTCCCGATGGGCGATGCTCGCTCGAGAATGCGAGCTTTACGTTGCCGCTGGAAGCGGGCGAGAACGAGGTCGCCGTGGCAATCGCGAATAACTTCTTCGGATGGGGAGTGAAGCTGCGGGTGTCTGATCCGGGGGGCGTTCATCTGGCAGCCAAGTGAATAATTCAGTGGGTGGCAAATGTTGGTGGAGGCTGCCTTCTGTCAACGGCGCGAAATCGATTCCTGCTTGGTTTGGTTTTATGATCGACGCTGACGGGTAGTTCTTCCCATTCCCCAATTGAGGCGGCGGAGATGAACCAATCTGAAAGGGCAGCGGCGTTTCAGGCGCTGCACCAGCGCGAGCAGGTGTTTGTCATCGGCAATCCGTGGGATGCGGGGTCGGCGCGCATCCTTACGAGCTTGAAGTATGAGGCCCTGTCGACGACGAGCGCGGGACTGGCGTTTTCTCTGGGGCGCAAAGACGGAACAGCGGCTGTGAGCCGGGCCGAGGCACTGGCTAATGCGAAGAGCATTGTGGAGGCGACGGATCTTCCTGTTGCGGCTGATCTTGAAAACGGCTATGGGCACGCGCCGGAAGACGCAGCGGAGACGATCAGGCAGGCGGCCGCAGTTGGGCTGGTGGGCGGGTCGATTGAGGATGCGACTGGCGACGAGACGAAGCCGATTTACGAATTCGACCACGCGGTGGAGCGGATTGCGGCGGCGGCCGAAGCGGCGAAGTCGCCTGGGGTTTCCGTTCATGCTGGTGGCGCGGGCGGAGAACTACTTGCACGGCCGGGCGGATCTGGACGACACGATCCGACGGCTGCAGGCATTTGAGAAGGCGGGGGCCGAGGTGCTGTATGCGCCGGGGCTGACGCGGCCTGAGGATATCCAGACCGTTTGTGCATCGGTGACGAAACCGGTGAATGTGCTGATGGGGTTGAAGGGTGCTCCGCGGCTGACGGTGCAGCAACTGGGCGCGCTGGGAGTGCGGAGGATCAGCCTTGGATCGGGGTTCAGCCGGGCAGCGTTGACGGCGTTTTTGCACGCGGCGCGCGAGGTGATCGATGATGGGACGTTCGAGTTTGCGGACGAGACGCTGTATATCTCGGAGTTGACGGCGATGTTTCGGT
>CAVTVB010000007.1:0-236187 GCA_963738035.1 uncultured Acidobacteriaceae bacterium | reverse complement strand
CGCAGAGTCTAATACTGGTACTTTACGAGCAAGGGAGATCCTCGTGGCTACGGTAGAGTCTGGTTTCCTCCAAAGTCAACTTGAAGAGCGCAAACGGCGTCTCGAAATGGCGGTCACCTCAGAGCCGCAAAACTCGGAGTTGGGCAGCCTCTTGCGCGAGGTAGATTCGGCCCTTGACCGCATGGCCGAAGGTACCTACGGCCTTTGCCTGGAATGTCACGAATCAATCGAAAAGGAACGCCTGCTTGCTGATCCATTGATTCGTTATTGTCTCGACCACCTCACTAAATCTGAACGCGTCGCGCTACAGCGAGACCTCGACCTCGCTTCCAGAGTGCAGCGCAACCTGTTGCCACAAAACGGTCTGAGCGCCGGTGGCTGGGAGACGAGCTATCATTTCGCCCCTCTCGGCGCAGTCAGCGGCGATTACTGCGACTTGATCCCCTACGACGGGCAGCTCCTTTTTCTTTTAGGTGACGTCTCTGGGAAAGGCGTGGCCGCGTCGATGATGATGGCGCAACTTCATGCCTTGTTCCGCAGCCTCACCGGCATGTCCCTGCCCCTTGGGCAAATAGTCGCGCATGTCAACCGCGTCTTGTGCGAGAGTGCGTTGGCGGGGCAGTACGCAACTTTAGTCTGCGGGCTCGCGAAGCCGAACGGAGAAGTAGAAATTCATAACGCCGGCCACTGCCCTGCAATTGTCGCTGGGCGCGGCGGCGTATTTCCTGTTGAATCTACCGGTATGCCGCTGGGGATGTTCGTCGAAGCGAAGTCTTCACCCACGTGCGTGCAACTGGAATCCGGCGATACGCTCTTCCTCTACACAGACGGTCTTTCAGAAGCCTGCAACGAGCGCGATGAATATGGCGTGGACCGCGTCATGACATTGGTGCGCCAGCAGGCTGCGCGGCAACCTGCGGAACTCATTGCCGCCTGCATCGAGGACTTGCGAACTTTCGTCAACGGTGCCCAGAGTTTCGACGACCTGACCTTGTTAGCTGTCCGGCGGTGCGATTAGGCAGATCGCCCTCATCCCTCAACGGTTCGCTTCAACTGCCCACAGGCCGCGTAAATATCTCGCCCTCGCGGCCGCCGCAGATACACCGGCACCCCTTCCGCCGCAAGTGCGCGCCGAAAGCCTCCACTGCACCTTGCCCCGGCATCGAGTACGCAATCCCCGGCCCCGGATTCCACGCAATCAGGTTCACCTTGGCCGGTAATCCAGTTCGCCGCACCAGCCGCGCAACTTCGGCAGCATGTTCCGGCTGATCCGTCACGCCGCCCAGCAGCACATACTCAAACGTGACACGCTCGCGCGTGCGCAACCTCACACCGCGCACGGCATCCACCAGAGCCTCAATCGGCCACTTGCGATTGATCGGCATAATCTCGCTGCGAATCGCATCGTTCGGCGCATTCAGGCTGATAGCCAGCTTCGGACGAATCTCTGGCGGCTCTTCCGCAAACCGCTCGATGCCAGGCACAATTCCCGAGGTGGATACCGTCATCCGTTGCGGACTCAGCCCCACTTCCTCCACCAGCAGCCGCACCGCAGCAATGAAATTGTCGTAATTCAAAAACGGCTCGCCCATCCCCATGAACACCAGGTTCACGCGATCCTTGCCGATCTCCACGCTCTGCCGATCAAGCACGGCCACCACTTGGCCCGGCGATCTCCCCTGCCGTGAGATTTCGCTGCAGCCCAAGCTTCGCCGTCAGACAGAACTGGCAATTCACCGCGCAGCCAACCTGGCTCGAAACACAAATCGTCGCCCTCCTGAGCGAAGTCCGCGCCGCGGGCGCAGTCGTAGGCCCCGCATTACGGTCATCCGCCTCGCTGCCATCCCCAGCCTCCCCTTCATCCCCCTCCGGCATCCACACCGTCTCCACCGTCAGCCCGTCAGGCCCCGGCCCCGCCACCAGGTACCGCTCTGTCCCATCCACCGACGTGAAAACCTGTACAATCCGCGGCCGTCCCACCTGCCAACCTCCCTTGGCAAGTTTTTGCCTCAGCGCAATCGGAAGCGTGGTGATGCCTTCAACATCAACAATCCTTTGGCGATAGATCGCTTCCGCCAGTTGCTGACCCCTCCATTTGGGCTCGCCCAGCTCGAGCATGCAGGTAGCCAACTCTCCCCGATTCATGCCAAAAAAATATCGCAGGCTTCCGCCAGGCCTGTTCTTAGCGTCTAATGGGACAAGTTGTGAGTTTGCGGACACGGCTGGGCCCAGCATAGAGCATTTCTACCTCCCTTGCAGCCTCCCGCAGTCTCCCCGGTAAATTGCTTACTTTTTGCTTGAACCCAGACGGCAATGAATGGAAGCCGTCGCTACCCCGCTTCACCCTACAATCGAAAACGACCGAGAGCCGATGACACCACAGCGCAATCTTCGCCGAACTGTATTACCCAGCGGCCTTATCGTTCTCACTGAGCGCATGGAACATCTCCGCTCGGTGGCCATGGGCGTCTGGATCAAGTCCGGTTCGCGCTGCGAATCCGCCGAGATCAACGGAATCTCCCACTTCGTCGAACACATGGTCTTCAAGGGAACCCGTTCGCGTTCCTCGTTGGGCATCGCCCGCGAAATGGATTCGATCGGCGGCAACCTCGACGCCTTCACAGGCAAAGAAACCATCTGCTTCAACGTCAAATCTCTCGCCGACCACGTGCCCGTCGCTCTCGACGTGCTCGCCGACCTCGTGCTCAATCCCGTCTTCGCCTCGCCCGAAATTGAGCGCGAACGCGGCGTCATCCTCGAAGAAATCAAGATCGACGAAGACAACCCTGATGTCCTGGTGCACGAGCTGTTCACGCAAAATTTCTGGAAAGACCATCCCCTCGGCAAACCGATCCTGGGCACCACCAAAACCGTAGGCCGCCTCGATCAGCAGAAACTCATCGACTACCACACCGGCAGCTTCCGCGGCGGAAACATGGTCTTCTCTGCTGCTGGCAATCTTGAGCACGACCAATTCGTCGAAGCCGTAACTCAAAAATTCACCGGCCTGCCGCCGGGCGAAGCCGTGCATGAGATGCAGGCGCCGCTCGCCAGCGCTCGCATCCTGCTGCAGAACAAGAAGTCTCTCGAACAGGTTCAGCTCTGCTTGGGAGTTCCCGCTCCGCCCATCACCGACGACAACCGCTACGCCACGCTGATCCTCAACACAGTGCTCGGCGGCGGCATGAGTTCCAGACTCTTTCAGACCATCCGCGAAGAACGCGGCATGGCCTACGCCATCTACTCTGATCTCAGCCCGTACAGCGATACCGGCTCTCTCTGCGTCTATGCCGGCACCTCTGCCAACAAAGCTCTCGAATGCATCGACCTCATTCTTGCTGAATTCCGAAATCTCAAAGAAGTTCTACTCAGCGATGAGGAATTGACCCGTGCCAAAGATCAGTTGAAGGGCAACATCCTCATGGGCCTCGAAAGCTCAAACTCGCGCATGGCCAACCTCGCGCGTCAGGAGATGTACTTCCACCAGTTCTTCACTGCCGAAGAAGTTATCCTCCGCGTCGAAGCCGTAACCGCCGAGCAGATCCAGGCCATGGCGCAGCGCCTTTTCGTCTCAGATCGCATCGCAGTAACGCTCCTCGGTCGCCTGACCGGCATCAAGCTCAACCGCGACCGCCTTGCGTGCTAAAAGCAGCTTTTAGCTATTAGCTTCGCAGTACCTGACCGGTGTTGATCAAACAAGCGATAACCGCACGCCGGGAAAACTCGCTCGCGGTCAATGGTGATCGCAGCGGCAGGATGGAGCTAACAGCTAATAGCTAACGGCTAAAAGCTGAGGCGCCCTCCGAGCGCCCGAGCGTTCCATTTCCCTTCTGCGTCTGTAAGTTGTAGGATTTTGTCGTGTGGAGTAGTGCGTCAGTCTGCTCCCAAAGACATGGGGTTCAAATGAATTGCACGCTTTTGATGATCGCTAAACGGCGCCGCGCATCGGCTCGAGCACAGTCCGCAGGCTTCACTTTGATGGAATTGCTCATCGTCATCTCCATCATTGTCATCCTGATGCTCATCGCGATTCCTACCGCGAACACCATCCGCAAACACACCGACGAAGTCTCCGCGCAAAAGTCTCTGCAGACCATTGAGCAGGCGCAATCGATGTACGCGACCAACTACCCCGTCAACGGCTTCGCCTGCACGCTGCAGGCACTCGCTGGCGAAGGAACTGCCGGACCGCCCAGCCCCACATCCGCGCAACTCATCAGCGGCCAGCTCGCCACCGGCATCAAAGACGGCTACATCTTCAGCATCAACAATTGCACCAAGGTGACGGTCAACAACACCGACCGCGTCACTGGCTATGTCCTCACTGCCGTACCTGCCACTCCAGGCAAAACCGGCGATCGCGGATTCTGCGTCGAATCCGGCGGCCCCATCAAGATGGACCCCGCCGGTGGCACGAACTGCACCCAGATGGTGCAATGACCGAACGAAGCAGCCTGCCAAACGGTGATTCAGAACTTGGGTGCCCCATCCAAGCCGCGCCTTCTGTGGCTTGGGTGGGAAACCACAGGCTCATCAAGCTCCTGTTTCTGGTTCTCCCTCTTCTGCCGTTATCCATCCAAGCCCAGCAACCCACCGTCCACGACCTCGCCCAACGCGTTGACCGCCACTACAACCAGCTCCATTCCCTCAAAGCCCAGTTCGTCGAAAACTACGAAGGCATGGGCCGCATGCGCACAGAGAGCGGAACCCTCCTGCTTCTCAAGCCCGGCCGCATGCGCTGGGACTACACCAAACCCGCCGGCAAGCTCTTCCTCCTCGACGGCAAATACGCCTGGTTCTATTCCAATGGCGATCGCCAGGTACAGCGCATCGGAGCCAAGCAGCTCGACGATCTGCGCTCACCGTTGCGCTTCCTCCTCGGCCACACCAAGCTTGAGAAAGAAATCGATCACCTCGCCGCGACTCCCGCCGCCAATGGCATGTTTACCCTTGCCGGCATTCCGCACGGCCAGGAAAAACGCATCCAGCGTCTCGCCCTTACCGTCACCGCCGAAGGCGTGATCACCGCGATCGAAATCCAGGAGACCGACGGCGCCGAAACCCGCTTCACCTTCACCGATGAGCAGCAAAATGTCTCCATCCCGCCGGCCACCTTCCGCTTCACCCCACCCGCCGGAGTCCCCGTAGTCGACGCGGCACCGCCCCTCTAGTCCAGTCTCTTCAAATCTCAGCCACTGATTCAGCCGCGCCTTTGCCCCGCCAGCCATATCACCAATTCCGGCTCAGTGAAGGCCCATTCCCAGCAGTTGTGATCAACCCCCGCATACTCGGTGTAAAGCGGATGACCACCCGCCTTGCGTCTGGCCGCAACGCGATCGCGCGACAGCGAAACGGGAACCGTTTTGTCGGCATCTCCCTGAAAGACCCAGAGCGGCGTTTCAATCCCCTCCGTCCCGTTCTCCGTCGAACTGCTCCCGCAGCAAATCACGCCCGCAGCAAAGAAACCAGGCCGGCCGGCAATTACATTCCAAGCGCCTGCCCCGCCCATCGATTGCCCGGCAACATAGATCCGTCGCTCGTCAATCGCAAACTCGCGGATCAGACTATCGACAATTTCCAGTGCCAACCGAGACCCATCACCAAGCCCCGGCACCGGCTTCGGACCGCCGCCATTCTGCTGCGTGAAGTCGTACTTTGCCCATCCACGATCCGTCTGCGGAGCAACAACGAAACACGGAAATTGCTTTTGATTCTCTGGCAGCAGCCACACACGCGTTCCGAAAATGTTTCCCAGTCCAATCTGTTTCAGATTGTCGCTGCCCAGGCCTCCACTGCCGCTGAGATACAGAACCAGTGGCAACTTACCGCTCGCAGCAGGACGATACAGCCGGTAAGGCATCGTCCAGTCGCTCTTGTGACTGCGCGCCTCAAACTTGTCCTGAAGACCCTCCGAGCGTTTCCTGAACTCGGCAATCAGCGCCATCCTCTCCGGCGAGTTCGGCGAACCAGGTGCAAGCGAAGGGCCAGCGTCCCTGTAGGCGATGCTTCGCCGTCCGATCGAAAAGGCCCGCCCGGCAAATGCAGCAACTAAACCTGCACCGCAAATTCGCAGCGCGTCCCGACGCGTCGATCTCCGAATCGTCAAAGTGAGCTCCGATTGCTTAAGAAACGCACTCATCCTATCGCGCGCCGGTCGCTGCCGGCTCCCGGTTTGTTATGAGTTGGCTCGTTTCGGGGACGGAGCTAACGCCACGCTCCCAGAATCGCGCCCATCGCAGTCAGTGCGACCGTAAGATAGCCGCCGTTAATCAGAACGTATTTCAACGATCGACGCTCGAAAAGCGCGACGATGCCCATGCCCATCGCGACCCACCCAAAGCCCGCCAGAAACCCCGCGGTAGCTCCCCACGCCAGCGTTGTCTTTGGATCATTGAGAAACATCGCAAGATTCACAGCCATCACGAGGCTCAGCACAAATCCAATCACGAATACCCTGGGACCAGCATTCGGCTCCTCGGATAGAAATCCGTTCGCCTTCTTCCACGCACTGCCAAGTAACGCAGGTGAATACCAGGCTCCGCCAATCAGAAATGCAGAGAGCGCCGCCACAAGAATTGCCCAGAAATTCAGCGTATGAAAATCCACCTTCCACCTCCTGGTTCGCCTTCTAGTTCCCTTTCGATTTTGAACTCCCCATAGCCTTCTCCCAGTCCGTCGGACCATCCACGAATCGCCGGTGCAGGGTGGCCAGCAGTTGCGCATTGCCCGCTGCCAGGTATTCGTAAGCGCGCGTCCACTCGTCGCCACTCTGCCATCCCGTCTGCGTCAGGCGAACGACCGTCGACTTCCCGTGTGGCTCAAACTGAAAGGCCGCGTGTGTACGAGCCGCTCTCACCTGCGGAAACTTGTCGGGCGCAAGCGCAGCAATCACGATCTCCCTCTCCGGGACAAAGCTCACAATCGTTCCGCCTCCCGTGCTGCCACCGGGAAAATGAACCAGCCAATCCCCGCCCGGCTTCAGGTCGACAGTCGCATTCGGAAACAACCATGTGCTTAACCCCTCGCTCGTTGCGAATGCCTTCCACACCTCCGTCACCGGCGCCGGAACTTCGATCTCAATTACCAGTTGCCGTGGCGGTTCGTTGACAGCCGTAGCCGAGGCGCCCTGACCGGCGGCAACCCGGGCAGGAACAAGGCTGAACAACAAGGCAGCGAGCAGTATTTGTCTTTTCATGGTATTTAGTTGATCGTTCAAGTAAGATATTTGCAAGCAGTATTCTTTCTGTCAAGAACAATCGATGTCGGCCCCCAAACAATCCGCCTCCACGCGCGACCGGCTTATCGACTCGGCCCGTTTTCTATTCTGGGAACGCGGCTTTGCCGGAACCAGCATGGCCGAACTCCTCGCCCACGCCCAGGTCAACTCCGGCAGTTTCTATCATTTCTTCGATAGCAAAGAGGCTCTTCTCCGCGCCGTGCTTGAGCAATACGCAGAACTCCTGCGCCCCATGGTCGTCGATCCCGCCTTCGCCGCAACCCCCAAACCCCTCGAACGCATCTTCGCCATCCTAGCCGCCTATCGCGGTCGCATCCTCTCCACCGACTGCCAATACGGCTGCCCTCTCGGCCGCCTCGCGCTGGAGATTGACCCCGAAAACGCCCCCGCCCACAAGCTCATCGCCCTTAATTTTCATGGATGGATCGAAGCCGTGCGTGAGTGCCTCGTCGACATGGAAAGTTCCATGCCGCGCGGCACCGACGTCGACGCGCTGGCCACATTCGTTCTCGTCACGATGGAAGGCGGAGTGATGCTGTCGCGCTCCTATCGCTCCGTTGAGCCATTCGACCGCGCAGTCGCGCAACTGCGCGAACACTTCCGCCTGCTGCTCAGCCGATCAAAGGCAAAGAGGGCGCGCTAGAGCGATTCTCGGGTGAGATCTCCATCGCGCCTTCCTGTTCAAAACTCTTTCTACTTTTCGCAGCGCTTTAGTAGCCGTATCCATACCCCGCCCGATAGGTATACGCGTTCGGATAAAACATCGTCCGCGGCGGCGACCACATGGCCACCGTCGGAGCCGGCGGCGTATACATATAAACCTGTACCGGCGGAGGAGGAGGCGGAGCGGCGTACACATACACAGTCGGCGCCGGAGCCACATAAACAGGCATCACCTGCATATAAGCTTGAACCGGTGCCGGCGGCACGTACGACTGCTGTGGCGGTTGATATTGCTGTTGCTGATACTGCGGCTGTTGATACTGCTGTTGTTGATACTGCGGCGGTGGAGCTTGATACGTCTGCGGAGGTGGCTGGTAGGCGGGCGCCTGATCATCCTGTGCTATCTGTCGCTGCGGCCTCACCTGCGGCGCATCGTCGTAAGCGCTCGGCTCGCGACGATAGAGACCGGATGGATCGCGCTCGGGATCTTCCACAACGGGCACTTCCGTATCGTCCATCACTTTCAAGACAAGCCGTGTCTCCGTCTTCAAGGTAGGACGAGGTCCGCGCCGCGGCAGATTCAGCAGATCAATCGGCCACAGAATCGGGATGCACCACTCCACGATGTCCCGAGTGGGATGCCCCTTGCCAAGAATCCTTCCCTGCTGATCCACGGCGAAACCCGGCACATCCACCACGCGCGCCGACACGGGGATGATGGTGCGCGGCTCGATCACCATCCGATCGAACTTCAACTCCATCCACCCCTTCCCGACAAAATGTCCGGGATCCTTGTAGTCCTCGAATCGCCCCTCGAGATACGTGTTAAACGGCAGACGCGCGGAGCCATTGCGCGTAGTGATTCCGGCCTGGCAAAGAACCGGGTCGCCAATCGCCATGGTCTTCGAAGATATCTTCGTTTCCGAGACCGTGCAGTTGATGAGTGAGCCGGCAGGCACAATCTGCCTGGCGGCGTATGCAGTGAGTGTTGGAGAAAGCAAGAGCGTACAGAGAGCAAGGTGAGTGCTCTTCATCGAAGCCTCCTGGTCAATAGAGAGCCCGCCGGAGCGAGTCGCAGGCGAGTCTCGGGTAATCGTTCTGTTTAGCCCCAACTGGGCGGGGGAAAATCACGGGACATCGAGCAGTCGTGCCCTGCGTTGCATCGAGAAGTCGTGCCTGTCTCGCTTAAATTGAAGCGCAGCTCATCGCGAAAATGCGGAGATAGATTGGATCGTCGTTTTTTTGCCGCAGAAGTCCTCTTCGCGCCGATCGACATCGATCCATCGCGCGTCACACCAATGTGGCTTGTGCAGAATTCTGACGCAACCGCGCAGAATCCATTGCCCAGCGAAAACACATCTAGTTTTGGAAAGTTGTTGCGAAGGAGAAAATATTTTCTCGTGTTACGCCTGCCGCCGTCTTCCGATATCCCTCGACTCGATGCGGAACATCTGATCGCTGACCACTGATCACTGACTACTGTTCGTTATTCGTATCTCAGCGCTTCAATCGGATCCAGATTCGCCGCGCGAATTGCCGGAATCATTCCGCTCACCAGTCCCGTCACGATCAGGATGCCCGTCGCCACAATCACCGACGTCGGCGATATCAGCAACTGGATATCCGCCGCCTCAGCATGTTGCGCAAGTTCGCTGTAGAACGGGATACGCCCCACCAGCAGCGACACCACGTACGCCAGCCCGATCCCCCCCATACCGCCGACACCCGTAATCACCATCGCCTCTGACAGAAACTGCGTGAGGATATGCCTCTTCTGCGCGCCCAGCGCTTTCTCCACGCCGATCTCACGTGTGCGCTGCTGCACCGCCACCAGCATGATGTTCATCAGCCCAATGCCCGCAATACCCAGTGTCAGCGCACCCACCAGCGAAAGCAGCACCTGCAGAGCCAGCGACAAAATGCTGAACTGATGCAGTTCCGTCATCAGGTTCGCAACGTAAATCGCATTGTGATCGGATGGCCTGAAGTGATGCGCAGCCCCCAGCACATTGCGCATGTTCTGTTCGGTGAGCTGGTAGTTCCCCTGGTAGTTAAACCAGATACCGCCGATGTATTTCGTATCCGCCAGATCGCTCATCGTGCTGAACGGAATATAAATCTGCCGGTTGCGATCGCTGTCTGCGCCCTCCTGCATCTTCGGGCTCAGCACGCCAATAACGGTGAACAGAACTCCGTTCAAGCGAATCGTCTGCCCCACCGCCCAACCGCCCGAAAACAGTTTCGTCTTTGACTCGGACCCGATGACGCAGACGTGTGCCCGCTGCTGCTGCTCTTGCCCGTTGAAGAACCGCCCCGCATCCGTTTCGAGTTTCCAGATGTCCTGGAACACTGGCATCACGCCATTCACCGTCCAGGTGTACGAGTGCAGATCGTCCTGCACCGTCGCGTCCTTATAGACCGCAGGCGAGATATGATTGATCCCCGGAACGCTGGCGATGATGCGATCCACATCGTCCAGCGTGAATCTCACCTTCACGCCCGACTTCTCGCCGCCTGCCTGCTCGCTGGTCCGCCCAGGAAAAACGCCGATCACGTTGGTGCCCCACTGCGCGAAGATCGCCTCAATGGCCCGGCTGAACCCCGCTCCGTAGGCCAACAGCAACACCACCGTCGCAATCCCCCACGCCATCCCGATCATCGTGATGGCCGTGCGGCGGCGGTTATAAACCATTGCCTCCCAGGCCTGACCAAATATGTCCTTCAGCATCGCGCGTCCCCGTCCGGAGCAGCTATTCCCTAGTCCCTAGTCCTTTAGTCCCTATTCCCTGCTTCTCAGTCTTTCCGCAACGCCTCCACCGGATCCATCGCCGCTGCCTTGCTTGCCGGATACAAACCCGCGGCAATCCCGCTCAGCACCAGCGTCCCCATGGCCAGCGCGGCCGACCACGGCACCAGCCGTGGCGGATCCCAGCCCGGCATCTTACCCGTCAGCAGAGCCTGCAGCAGTGCCATCAGTCCCGCCGAGCCCGCAATACCAATTGCTCCACTCACCGCCGTCAGCAGCAAGCCTTCCCAGAAGAACTGCCCCATGATGCTGCTCTTCGTCGCTCCCAGCGCTTTCCGCAAACCGATCTCGCTCGTCCGCTCCGACACCGACACCAGCATGATGTTGACAATGCCCACCGCGCCCAGCCCCAGCGTCACAATCCCCACACCGCCCAGAAAAACATCCATCGCAGTGAAAATCGCACCCACCATCTTCATCTCCTTGATGGTGTCCCATTCCTGAAATGCATCCTTCAGCGCGGGATCGAAGCCATGGCGCTTTGCGATGACGCGATGTACCGCCGCAACCGCCGCAACCGCATCTCCCGGCTTTGTCGGCTGGTACTGGATCGACGTCAGCGCATCCTGCGCAATGTTCTCGCCCTTCAGCGGGTACAGTTCCTGCATCGTTGTGACGGGAATGTAGAGTTTCTGGTCATCGTAATCGTTATTGCCGCGGCTGATCTTCTCCACCGCGCCCACAATCCTGAATTCGGTGCCGTTGATTGTGATCGCCTCACCCACCATCGGCCGGCCGGGGAACAGTATCCTCGCAGCCTTCGAGCCCAGCACCGCCACGCGACGCCGGTCATTCACGTCCGCATCATTAATAAAGCGTCCCTGCGCCATGGGAATGAAGCGCACCTGCGGGTAATTGGGCCACACGCCCAGCACGTGGCTCGAGGTGTTGCTGAACTGGCTTACTTCATAAAGATCAGAGCGCGAAAGCTCCACTGTAGCGGCGCGCAATTCCGGCAATTGCTTCACCGCCTCCGCATCGCCCATCGTCAGCTGGTAAGGACGCATCCCCGTGTGCTGGTTGGCGACAGCAGGGATGGTCCCATTCCACATCATGATCAGGTCATTGCCGAGCTTCGCCAGGTTGCGATGCTGCCCCGACCGGAATCCCTCACCCAGACCCACAAGCACCAGCAGCGACCCCACGCCCCACGCAATCCCGAACATGGTCAGAAAGCTGCGCAGCTTGTTCGCCGCGATGGCCCTGAAAACCTCGCTGAGCGTGTCTGTAAAGTTCTGCATACTCGTTCGACGCTGTCCAACGATTTCCGGAGCAATGGAATGTGACGAATCTCACCCCACGGTCCCTGATTCAATCCCTGCACCAAGGTACGCTCTGGCGCACGTTTCAGTTCCCGAACCCGCTACAGATCATGATTTCCCTGCAGTTTGTTTTGGTTTGTGATCGATCTCATTCGCTCCGAGCGTATTACCGCCAAACCGGGGCGCTACTGCTTGGTAAGTTCCGGGTGGTCAACAACCGGCGCCCCTGGGCACGACTCGGGCGAACCCGGCCAGCTCGAGCCGTTATATTTTCCCAGAATGCGCCCAATGATCAACACCACAGGCAAGAGGATTCGTTGAATGGGTGGAGGAGGAATTGAAAGCAATTGTGTGTCGCGATGACGCCAGAGCACATGCGCTAAATAGAATATCGGTGGCCTGCCATTAGAGGCATTCAGAACAGCGAACACCGCCTGGAGATAGCGATCCAAGTCCACCGGAACTACGTGGCCGCTAAACTCCAGCAGATCGTCGCCCGCATTCCACCATCGATGAGGGCGACCTGCGGGCAGCACTACGGTTCCCCCGGCAGGTACAACGAACTTGTCCTTCCCGATTTGAGCGCCGAGCGTACCTGCTTTCACGATGCCTTCCTCGTTTTCATGGAAATGCACGTGCAGGGGCGGGCCGCTCGTTCCTGGCGGCAAGGTGCCATCGAGGGTTAGAACAATTTGTCCCTGAGCGTCGCGCATGCGGCGCATCACTAATACCTCGCCAGTATGGCGGTTTTCCAACCTCAGAAAGTTGTCCACGATTGATCCTTAATCACGAATCGTACCAATTGGCCTGCCAACTGGCATATACCATCTGCGAAAGCGATCCGGCAGGTCGTTAGTTCTGGTTTACCGCCTGACCGGAAATAACCATTTGAGCAACACCTGCCGCGAGGTGTTGTCAAAGATATAACTTCCGAGTAGACCACCACTCGGGACTTAACACTAACGCAGGAAGCCTGCAGCAGCACAAATCTCATCGAGCCGCGTCCATAAGGAATGGGGAGCTAAACTAACCTCGTCTGGGAGGGCAGCCCATGCGACTTCGTACATCGTTCACTTCCGCGGTCCTCGTCATCTCCTGTCTCACCGCTTCACCAAAAGACAAGAAGAAAGGCGTGCTGCCGGTCGACATCCTCCAGGCGCACACCGTATGGGTCATGGTCGATCCCAATGTCGGTGCCGACGTAGTCGCGCCCAACGCAAACAACCTGGATGAAAGAAACACGAGGAAGTGACATGAACTGCTTTATGAGGCCTTCCATCCAAGTTGGAGTCGTGCTATTGGCAGCCGCATTCACCATTCCTCCAGCCACGGTGCAAGTGCAGGCAGCACGCATTTCACAAATCATCGATGAGCCAAATCCACTGCAGCTGTATTCGGGTGGTTCGCAAGGCTACCTGGGAGTGCTGGTCGGCGATGTGGATAGCGATTCGGCAAACAAGCTCAGGCTGAAAGAGGTGCGCGGCGCGTTGATCTGCCTTATCGATCACGATGCGCCCGCAGCGCAGGCGTTGCGCGTGAATGATGTTCTGCTCGAAGTCAACGGCCAGACCATCGAGAGCGCAGAAGCATTCGGACGCATGATGCGCGAGCTTCCGCCGGGACGCAAGATCTCGCTGCTGGTCAGCCGCGATGGACGGACGCAGACCATCTCGGTGCAGCTTGCGGATCGCAAGAAGATGGAGAGCGACGCCGAGCAACGTCTTCCCTTACCCCGCAGCTGTCCTCTGCTTTGGCGGTTTGGCTTCCCCCCGTCCCGTTGCCGACCATAAACCTTTCGGAGTATCGGCAGAACCGAGCTCGTACGGTCGATCACTAGGGTTGCTCAGGCCGGTCTTCGGGATTCCGGGCGAGTCACCGCCTACTCGGACGTTACTGAGGAGTAACGGAAGGGTTGCCCACTACACGTTCATATATGCATCGCCGTGGGCGTTATGAAATGATGGCGGGCATGAAAGCCGCATGGATATGCGCTTTGCTGATCGCATCCTCTTCCGCGCAACCGGGTCCTGCCCTTCACAAGTGCCACATCAATGTCGTTGATCCACTGGGCGCGGTGATTGGTCACGCTCTCTTCTTCGTTCATCACGATCCTGCCGGAACTACAACGGCCACCTCAGCCGTCCCCGACCGCATTCTGAACGCCAACGAGAATGGCGAACTGGAGCTACCCGTGCCTGACGGCTTCTACGATGTCTGTGTGATGTCTCCAGCATTCACTCCAACGTGTCGCAAGCTCATTATTCGGGGCCACGACACGGCATTAAAGTTTCAGCTCTCTGTCTCATCCGAGGTCAGTGAGCTACTTGGAGACAAGCTCCCAACCCAATAGTTCCCGAATCACCGCCAATCCGTCAATTACTAATTAATCAACATCCCCGCACGCCTTTGGCGTGGATGGATGAGTAGAGGGACCGGGGGCACCCTCAACTGGATAGCGCCCCGACATCGGGGCCACCCGCCGCATTGAATACTGAAGGTCCCAAAAACCAAAATCCCCGCCCATTCGCGCAAACGGCGCGCGATAAGGACGGGGTACCTGGTCTCTTGAGCTTTACTTCTTGGGCCGCGACTCCGGCGGCACAAGACCTGCGAGGCGGTAGTACACAACGAGCTGGCCGTAGTGTTCACCGCTATGTTCGATGATGCCGTTTGCTATGTCGAGAACGCGCGATTTCTGCCCAGGAAAATAAACAACCTCCGTCGTCAGGCCTTTTTCACCTTTCGACTGGAGGGCGGTTGCGCCATCGGCGACGGATTTCTTGACGAACGCAACGATGTCGGCCTTGGACTTGTATTGATCGCGCTTCGGATCTTCTCCCGCGGGGGGCTTCAGCCCCATCACAGGATTAGTGAAGTAGTAGCATGAACCCGCCGCGTGCAGCAACTGCTCGGCGAAGCTCCGCACCGCGGGTGTCGGCTTGAAGTCATACTTGTCCTCGGGAAAATCTTCAGCCATTGCCGTCAGCTTGCGTCCAATCTCATTCCAGGAATCGAGCACGACTTTCAATTCCGGATCGGCAGGTTTGACGGCTGCGTCTTTCTTCATCGCGTCCTGGGCATGCGCGGGAAATGCGAATGCCAGCAGGACGATAGCGAGAAACGGTATTCTTTTCATTTCTTTCTCCGTGATTGAGTTTCGCGAATCAAAGCTTCAACTTCTTATTTCGCCTGCGCTAGCTCCGCAACAACTGCGGCAACTTTCTCGAGTATCTCGTTCCAGCCTTCAAGTTGACCGCTATTCTTAGCGCTCTCCATGGGTTCATTTCCAATGTGGGTGAGTCTCGTCTGGCCGTTTCCGAGATCCTCAAAGAGGGTCACATCGTACGCGCCCTCTATGGCCTCATTTTCTATTCCTAATTGCTCAGGCTCAATCTTGTTTCCCTCCGGGTCGGAAAAGTACATCAACGAAACGATCTTCTCGTACGGAACGATCTCGTGGTATTCAACCGCATTCCAGCCCTCGTACCCATCCGGCGTTCTCATGCAGAAGAGGGATTTTCCGCCCACGCGAAAATCCATCTTGCAAACGGGCGCAGTAAAGCCCTTCGGCCCCCACCACTGCATCACGTATTTCGGGTCTGTCCACGCCTTCCAAACCAATTCGCGTGGAGCATCAAAAACTCGTGTGACAACCATCCGCTCGGTCTCGTTAACCGCGTTTTTTGTCATCTCTGACCTCCTCTTTTTTCATTTGCTTCACAACCGCATCCAGTTTGTCGAAACTCTCTTCCCAGAATCGGCGATAAGAAACCGCCCAGTCGCTGACTGTCTTAATCGCCTCTGGCCTAAGCGTGCACACGCTCTCTCGCCCACGTTTCGTCTTGATCACAATCCGCGCCCGCACCAGGTAGGCAATATGTTTTGAAATCATCTGCTGCGAAAGTGCAAACGGTTCCGTCAATCCATGCACGGAGGCAGGCCCATGGCTGAGTCGTTCGATCATCGCCCGCCGGGTTGGATCAGACAGAGCCGCAAATGTCGTACCCAGTTTATCCACAACCATATGGTAGTGGATTTTCCGTCAATGTCAAATGGGAATTTTGCGACTCCTGATTTCTGTTCAATGAACTCTGAAACCCTGACACCTGAGCTAATTTATGCTTCCCAATGAGCGCCGTCATCGCAGTTGGGTGCGTGGTTCAGGGAATGATGAGTTTTGATGTTCGCGATGGACGGTTCTCATCGGCGATGACCTGGTAATACGGTATGTTGGTGCAAAGGTGTTCCTCAGCGATATAGTGCCAACGTGGGAGGGCGCGCGATTGCGGTATCGGATCATTGCTGTGGTCGCAGTTCTACTTCTCATCCAAATGCGATATTCGCAGACGCGGGTTGCGTCGGCGTCGCCCAGAGAGGCCCCAGCGCAGGCACAGACACCAGCCCAATCCGAACCGAGCAAAGGCCAAATTTCCTCAACAGCTGAAGCCCAATTTCTGATAGACCCACCCCCCTTACCCGTAGCCTTTCAAACCGCCGCCGGACAAACCTCGACGCAAAATCGGCGCAGCCAGGCGAAAAATCCCGTGCAAGCCGACGCATCAACTACCCATCCGGCTTTTGGCGGAACGTATGAGGCGCTCAATCCGCAGCAAAAGAAGCTGATGGACGAATGGTACGCCGACTACAACAAGTTGACCGGAGACCACGCCAGTCCGACGGAGTACAACCAGTATTCGCTTTCGACGCGCACAACCTATGAGGCCGTTACGCATGCGCTCATGACCACGCAGCTGACCGATCAGTCGGGGAAGCCGATGGGGGCGGCGTTGGATTTGGTGGAGGCTATTGAAGCGATCAACGGCAAGGTTCCGCGTGCGCGAGGGGACCTGCAGTTTCGCATGTACGTGGTGCTGAAGGCGAGCGCGGTGGAGAAGCTGAAAGAATCGCAGGAGTTCTTTCGCGACCGTGACAACACGGTGTATCACAAAGGGTATCCGCTGAACTATCGGCAGGACGGCACTCCCTCGATTCAGTTTTCAATGGCGAAGGACGGGCGGCATGCCGACATCGATGTCGATTACCGGTCGTCGCGCATTCCGCAGGGGCTGTTCAACGGACACTTGACGGCGGCGAATTCGGATGTGCGCGCGGGCAACAATACGCAAGTGCATCTGCAACGCTGGCAGGGTCTGATGGACTGGTGGCGGAGTCTCTTCGGGTTGCCCAGCGCGACCGACGACCCAATCGAGGACATTCTGCCGGGCGATGTGCCGCCGGTTCCACGCAAGGGAGACGGCAAGCTCGAAGATGCAGTACAGGATTTTCTGCAGGCGTGGCTGGTGGAAGGCAAGCCGGAAGTTGCAGCGTCGTATTTCTCCACGAGATCGTTTTCGTGCTTGGCGGAGTATGGGCCGAATTCGGGAAAAATCGTGAATGCAGGGAATGCGCCGTACGTGGCGGCCAAGCATCTTGCGCGCATAAGCAAGTCGATTGGGACGGTGAGGGCGACTGGCAACGCGGTGCAGCCGGCAAGCTTGACCGGACGTGACATCAAGCCGATGAAGCAAGCGTATATGACGACATTTGTGTTGTACCAGGTGACAAACCAAATGGGGTTGGACTACGAGTGCGATCCGGATGCGGCGTATGAAGAACAGGAGAAGGCGCGAGCCGCGAAGAACGAGGGCGAACTTGGGACCTATTATGCGTCGGTGTTTGGATTGAGAAACAACAAGAGCAAGAGCGATGCGATCACGCTGATCTGGACGAAAGAGGGCAGGCATTGGAAGGTAGTTGCGTGGGAGGTGGAAGGTGAGGGGAGCAGGCCGGGAATTGGCCGCGATACGCGGGTGGCAAATACGGCGGAGCGGACGGCGAAGCAGAAAGTGACAGCGGACCCAGCAGTAGTACAGGCGTCGCATGACTTTTTGCATACGTGGCTGGTGAACGATGACTACGAGAAGGCATCGAGTTATCTGTCTCAAAAGTGCAATGCCTGCGTGGATATGTTTCTGCCGGAAGGCGAAAAGCCGCCGAGTGGACAGGAGCAGTATCTGGCATATATTCGGGAAACGCTAAACAAGGTGGCGCAAAAGGTGGGGAAAGTCGAGCTTCTGAATGAGGCTCTGGAGCCGGTGAAGCCGGCGCATGAGGACTTGCGAACGGTGGAGCATGCCGACGAACGAGCGTACACGCTGGTCGCAGTCCCAGATGCGCTGGCGAGTTCGCTAGAGTGCGAGAAGCGGTCAAAGAAGCATCCGTATGCGGGCGATGAGGAGGCTAAGAAGGTGTACGGGAATTACTATGCGACGATGTTTTCGTTTCGGACGCCTGGGGAGCATTCGGCGGCACTCGCGCTGCTGTGGGGGAAAGACGGCGGGCAGTGGAAGATCTTGTCGTACGAGCTGGTAACGCCGTAAACAGTTGTCAGTTGTCGGTTGATCCACAAGGCGATTGTTTCTGCCGACACTCGGTTGTTTTCGCACCGAACTCCCGTTCGGCTCCCTTTAGAATGTCCTTCCAGAGGCCCTTCATGGAATCAATAGGCAACTCGGCGGAGTCCATCGCGCAGGCATTCATCCGCGCCATCAACCGGCAGGATGCGGAGCGCCTCGCGGCGCTTATGTCGCCCACCCATCGCTTCATTGACTCGCTGGGAAAAGTGATCGAGGGCCGCGACAAAATGCACGAGAGCTGGGCAGCCTACTTCCGAATGGTGCCCGACTACTCCGTCGCCATCGAAGAGCTCTATCCCAGCGAGCCGGTTGTAGTCATGCTCGGCATGGCCTCCGGCACCTACTCCCGCGACGGAAAACTGCATCCCGAAAACCGCTGGCAGACACCCGTAGCGATTCGCGCGCTGGTCGAAGATGGCTTTGTAGCCGAGTGGCGGGTCTACGCCGACAACGACCAAATCCGCAAGGTGATGGCCAGCGGCAAATAGTGCGTGGTACTCTGGCCGCGTTGACCACGAAACCAACTCGTCAATTGCTCGACTACCTCGCCGCGTACGATCCGCATGTCGCGAGCCTGTTTCTCGCTCTTCGCGAAATCGTCCTCGAAGAAGCCCCTGCCGCGATCGAATCAATCGCCAAAGGCTATGCGCTTGCAGTCGGATTTTCATTCACCGGAAAGCCGATGAAAGATGGGTTTTGCCATATCGTGGCTTATAGCAGCTATGTAAATCTCGGCTTCAATCGCGGTGCCCTGCTTGCCGATCCGGCCAAAATTCTGGTCGGTACAGGTAAATTGATCCGCCACGTAACGATCCACAACCATGATGATCTCGACCGCCCTCTGGTCCGCCGCTTCCTTCGCGCCGCCATCGAACAGGTCGGCCAGGTCGGGGGACCGTTGATCGTATCTGCGAAAGCCAGAAAATCAGCGACAAAACGCATCAGCCATCTAAAGTAACGCGGTCTCTACCTCCCGGAAAACTGGTTGCAGTCCCAGCTGCGCCGTAAACCGTCTACAACATATGGATCACAACTCAAAAGGTTCCTTGAGGACTATCATGGATCCGCAACCCAGGATACGCATTTTTTGCGAGGCAAGTATGAATCGTCCGATCGTTGCTGTGCTCCTCGGACTCGTGTGTACGGTTCCAGTGATGGGACAAGCAGATGAATCTGCAACGACCCTGCGCGTCAACAGCCGCGCCGTCCTTGTCGATGTGATCGTCAGCGATTCCTCGGGCAAGCCGGTCACCGGACTTTCAAGAGACGCCTTTAGCGTGACAGAAAAGGGCAAGCCGCAAGTGATTTCTTTCTTTGAGGAGAACGGGAAGACTCCTCCGGCAGGGCCGGTAGAAATACCCAGCATGCCGCCGGACGTATTCACGAATTTCTCGCCCTTCCCGCAGCCGCCGGCCGTCAATGTGCTGCTGCTCGACTCGCTGAATACGCATATGGAGAACCAGAGCTATGTACACACCCAGGCGCTGAAGTTCCTGAAGACTGCGAAGCCGGGAACGCGCATGGCAATCTTCACTTTGGGGCTCGGCCTGCATTTCATTCAGGGCTTTAACGACGATCCCAGCGTGCTGATGGCGGCGCTGAACAACAAGAAGAATAACGAAGTGCAAACCTCGGTCATGCTGAAGGGGCAGGATGAGACGAATGCCCAGGACAGATTAGTCGGCATGATGAGTGCGCCGGCGGGCAATGGTGGCACGGCTGCTTCTGCTGATGCGATTGCGGCGCTACAGAACTTTATTAACGAGAACGACACCTCGCGTGCGATTGATCGCATGTATGTGACGCTGGCGAATCTGCAGCGTCTGGCAGTGTTCCTGCAAGGGTTCCCGGGACGCAAGAACATTATCTGGTTTACAGAAAAGGTTCCGGGATTGTATGTCACCGGGTCCGACGCCTCCGGCGGCGTGGCGTCGGGCACCCCGGCCATCGAGAGCGAGATCAAGAAGACGCTTGCCATGCTCGCTGCAGCCAGGGCGGCAGTCTATCCAGTGGACGCGCGCGGAACTTCGGTCGACGCCCAGTACACGGCCGAGAACAATCCGGCAGTTATAAGCACTGCTGGCGGAGCGATCCGCTCAGAAGACATGGATCGCGATTCTGATCAGCTCCAGGCGCAAATCCTCGCGGAGCAGTCGGGAGGGCATGCATTCGCGAACACCAATGGACTCTCCGACGTAATCGACAAGATCACGTCAACCAGCAGCCATTTCTATACCCTTGCTTACGCACCGACAAATCCAAAAATGGACGGAGCCTTTCGCAACATCAAGGTGAAGGTCGAGGGCGCGAACTATAAACTCTCGTACCGGCGCGGATACTTTGCCGTGGAAGAAGCCCTTCCCGGCAGTTCGCTTGCCGTACGCAATCAGGAGATCCAGAAACTCGCCTCCAAAAACCCCGGAGCCGTCGATCCCCTGCTGCCCTTCATGGACCTGGGAATGCCGCAAAGCGAGCAAATTCTCTACAAGGCCCTCATTGTGCCGGCTGCGGCGGGCGAGAACGATGCTGCCGACAAGAACAATAAGAATCACTACAAGGTTGACTTCGCCGTCGATCTGAAAGACCTGAAACTGAATCTCGACACAGACGGACTGCACAAGGGCGCGCTGAATGTTTCGCTCATTGTCTATGACCGCTATGGAAACATCGTTAGTCGCGAAGATCACCTGGTCCAACTGAATATCAAGCCCGACGCGTATGCGATCTTCCAGAACACCGGCGTGCAACTCCACGCTCAACTGGCCGTACCCAAAGGAAATTTCTGGCTGCGCACCGGCGTCTACGACCGCGCCTCGGGCAAAGTGGGCACCATGGAGATTCCGCTAGCAGCCGTAAAGCCTTTGCAGACCGCCGCGAAATAGCCTGAAGGATTGTCAGGAGAAACGAAATAAGGGTGCCCCATTCATGACGCAGCTTCATCGCTTCAGAGTGGGAAAGCACGAACTTCAATCCCCATTGTTCGCCGGTGCCCCATGAAAGACCTGCCGCCTACTCGTCGCTGACCATCGTCTCCACAATGTGCCCCATCTTCTCCTGCTTGGTCCGCACATACGCCGCAAAAGTCTCCTGCGGCTCCACTTCTGCTGAGACCCGCTCCCCAACGGTGATCCCCGCCGACTCCAACGCAGCAACTTTATCCGGATTGTTGGTCATCAACTTGACCGCCGTCACACCCAGCATCTTCAGCACACGCGCCGGCAATTCATATTCACGATAATCGGCCTCGAACCCCAGTTCGACATTGGCTTCAACAGTGTCGCGCCCTGCGTCCTGCAGCTCGTAGGCCTTCAGCTTTGCCATCAGGCCGATGCCGCGGCCCTCCTGCTGCTCATAGAGCAAAATGCCCGCGCCCTCGTCGGCAATCTTTGATAGCGCCAGTTCAAGTTGCAGCCGGCAATCGCACCGCAGCGATCCAAACACATCCCCTGTCAGACATTGCGAGTGAATCCGAACCAACGGCGGCCTGGAATGAACATCTCCCATCACCAGCGCAACCAACCCTTCCACTTTGCCGGCCTGCGCGGGCGAACCAGCCTGGTCCCGCGACCCCGACGAGGCCGGCAGCGTCCCTTCAAATCCGAGGATGCGAAAAGCTCCCCAGCGAGTGGGAAAATCGGCCTCCGCAACCTTCTTCACGCTCTCAAATGCCATGGATCCATTCTACTTGTCATGCGCTGAGCAACCAGCGGCAGACGTCACAAAGGGTGATATCCACTCGCTCCGCGAACTTCTAAGCTGCTGACCCACCGCAGGTTTGCATTTGGGCGCCCTTCCAAGGCGCGATACAGTTGAGGAGTGACCGACCGGATCATTCTGATCACCCTGCTCGTGAAACTCGGGGTGATGGCATCTGTAGCCAGCGTGCTTGCACGCGCCAGCACTTTCCGGCACCTGTTCTTCGCGGAGCATCGCCGACCCCGGCAAACCCTGGCCCTGCTCGCGTTCTTCCTCGTTCCCCTCACCCTCGGCGTCTGGATCCGATTCTCGGTTCCGAATTTCCTCGCCGCCGACATCTCGTTTGAGACCATCATTCTCCTCGGCCTTCTCGTCGGACCGCGATGGGCAATGCTCGGCGGCGTCATCCTGTCCGCCCCCGCGCTCTACCACGGCGAGTATCTTGCGCTCCCGTTCAATGCCGCCGTCGGCCTCCTCGCGGGAGTGCTCGGCGCCTTCGTCGAGCCAGAAGAGATCTGGTCATTCACGCCGTTCGTCGATCTCAGCCTCTATCGCTGGGTACGCCGCATCCTGCGACGCCCGCGCGTCGACCGGCAATTCCTCATGCTCGGCCTCATTGTTCTCGCCGAAGCATGCCGAGACGAGCTTGCGCGCATGTTTCCCCGCAAGCTCTTCGCATTGGTCGCCCCTCAGCCCTGGGTACAGGTGCTGGTTTGGATCAGCGCTCCCATCGTCGTCGGCATCGCCATCAAGGTCTGGAACGCCCTCCGCATCGAGATGAAACTCGAAGAGCAGAAACACCTCCTCCTCGAAGCGCGCCTCGATGCCCTGCAGCGCCAGA
The DNA here is from genome assembly GCA_963738035.1 of uncultured Acidobacteriaceae bacterium. Lineage (GTDB taxonomy): Bacteria > Acidobacteriota > Terriglobia > Terriglobales > Acidobacteriaceae > Telmatobacter. The sequence continues at coordinate 213,266 of CAVTVB010000007.1, read as the reverse complement.
TCAATCCTCACTTCCTCTTCAACACCCTCAATTCCATCGCGTCCCTCGTCCGCGTCAAACCCGAATTGGCTCGCGAGATGACCGTCAAACTCGCCAACATCCTTCGCGCCCTTCTCAAGGACCACGACACCTACGTTCCCCTGCGCGACGAACTCAGCTTCACTGACGACTATCTCGACATCGAAGTAGTCCGTTTCGGCGCCGACAAACTTCATGTCGAAAAAGAAATCGATCCGCAAACGCTCGACATACTCGTCCCCAGCATCCTGCTCCAGCCGCTCATCGAAAACAGCATCAAGCATGGACTCGAGCCGCGCATACACGGCGGCACCGTCACCCTGCGCAGCAAACTCACAGGCGATCGCGTCCTCATCGAAGTGGCCGACGACGGCGTAGGCATGGGCGACCGCCCCCGCACAGGACTGGCAAGCAACGGCGCCGGCATCGGCATGAAGAACGTGCAGGAGCGCCTCGAAGTGCTCTACGGCACGCAGGCCACCTTCAACATCGTCAGTAACCCCGGCCGCGGCACGCTGGTCTCCATCGAAATCCCCGCAGACCTTCTCGACACCCACTAGCCCTCAACCCCGTCCAGCGAATTGAAAAGATCCGGTCGACTCGACCATCGCAACTACTCGATCCGCAGCGCCACCATCGGCTCAACTCCCGCCGCACGTCGAACTGGCGCCACCGACGCTATCAGCGCCGCAACTGCAAGCAGCACCGCGGCGCCCGCCAGCATTCGCGGATCCCACGGCTGAACGCCGAACAACTGGTCCTTCATCAGTTTTCCTGCCAGAACGGCCAGCGGAATTCCAAGCCCCAGGCCAATGCCGATCTGCCACAACGCGCCGCGAAGAATCATCTTCACCACATGTCCCCGATCGGCGCCAAGAGCCATCCGCAGTCCGATCTCGTTGGTGCGCTGCTCCACCGTGTAGGCCATCACGCCATAAAGCCCCACCGCCGCCAGCGCAAGGCCAAGCAATCCAAACAGAGAGGTCAGCGTCGCGATCATGTTCTGCTGCTGAAAGTCGGCGCTCACGACCTTGCCATACTGATCGACGCCATTCACCACCAGGGTCGGATCGACGCTGGCGATCGCCTTGCGCACCTTTTCTTCCATACCCGCAGGATCGCCCGGAGCCCAGATCACGATGTTGTAGAGAAAGTGCGACCACTTGTCTCCTTGCGCCCAGACCGGATCGTCGTACTTTGCCGACTGCATCTCCGATATAAAGAACATCGGCCCGACAGGCTGCTTGTAGTCATAGGTCATGTACCGCATGTCTTTCACCACACCGACAATCTCATACGTAGAGGCGTAGCGCAGCCGGTTTGGACCGAAGTGCTGCCCGATCGGGTTCTGGTCTTTGAAAAACCGCCGGACAAATGCCTCGTTGACAACCGCGACATTCGGCGTCGCCTCCGTATCGTTCTCATTGAAAGACCGGCCCATCACCATCTTGGCGTTGATGGCCTCAAAGAACCCGGGCATCGCTCGCACGAAGCCTGCGCCTGTGTCTTCCTTAGGTCCCGGCTCGGGTCTTCCCTGAATGCGAATACCGTCATTCCAGCTATCGCCGGTCATCGGCGCATAAAGCGCTGGAGCCGCCGCGCGCGCTCCAGCACTTTGCCGCAGTGCATCGTCGATCTCCCGATACAGTTGCGGCATCTGCTCCGGTTTGTGAGTGCCCAGCGTCGGATTGACCCACGCAATATAACGTCCCTGCGTGTCGAAGCCGAAATTCTGATGCTCCAGATTGCGCAGGCTCTGCGCCAGCAGCGCCGCGGCCGACAGCAGCACAAGCGACATCGCCGCCTGCGCGATCACCAGCGATTTCTGCGCCCACGAACGCCCTCCGCCTACTGAGCGGTTTGCTCCGCGTAGCGCCTCCACCGGATCAGCGTGCGAAGTCATCCATGCCGGTGCCGTTCCAAAAATAATCCCTGTCAGAATCGAAATGCCCAACGTAAACAGCAGTACGGGCCACGAGGGAGTGGGGCTCACGGGAACAAAGTTGTTAGGCCCTCCGATCTGGAAAGCCAGGTACAAAATCAGCCGCGTTCCTGCATACGCAACGCCGATTCCCAATGCGCCGCCGATAACCGCCAGCAGCACGCTCTCTACTAGCGCCCTCCGCACCAGCCGAAGCCGCGAAGCGCCCAGTGCGACGCGCACCGAAATCTGTGCACGGTTCTTCAATCCACGCGCCAGCATTAAATTTGCGAGGTTGCCGCAAGCCACCAGCAGTACACAACCGGCTGCGATGAGCAGCAGCTTGAGACCGTCCTCAAACTCGTCCCGCATCGCCGCCACACCCCCTCCCCCCGGGGTCAAATGAAGCGTCTGCTGCTGCCATAGCTGCTTCTCGCTAGGCTCCATATCCGCGACGTGGCTTGCCAGCCAGCCGTGGAACTCCACGCGAAGCTTGGCTTCGAGCGACTGCGGATTCACGCCCGTGCGCACTCTGCCCAGCAGGTCGAGATAATTTTCGTTGGCCCGTTTGGGCCGTGCTACATCCGTCGCAAGAACCAACTCCGCGGTGATCGGCAGCCACATATCCGGCATTCCCCAGCCGGCAAGCTTGGCGCCATAAAACCCCGGCGGAGTGACCCCGATAACGGTAAACGCATGTCCGTTGATCTGGAAATTCGCGCCAACTACCGAGGGATCGGAGCCGTACTTGCTCTCCCACACCCGGTAACTCATCACCGCAACCAGCGGCGCGCCCACTTGATCGTCGGCATCCGTCATCAGCCGCCCGATCCACGGCTGCACGCCCAGTGTGCGGAAAAAATTCCCTGACACGTACTGCCCATTGCGCGTATCCACCGGCGCCTGCGATCCGCCGCGCCGCACGCCTAGCGGAGCATTGCCGGCTTGCAGCGCTGCCAGGTCCACGAACTCCGGCGTATGTTCGCGGAAATTCTTGTACGCCTCCCACGAGAAGAGAGAGAAATTGCCATCGCTGCCCTGTGTGTATCCACCCCAGTTGCAGCAGCGGATCTTGTCCCCAATCCTCCACAGCTCATCGGGATTCGCCACCGGCAATGACTTCAGCATCACCTGGTGAACCAGCGTGAAGATCGCCGTCGTAGCTCCGATTCCCAGAGCCAGAGTAATCACAACGGTCGCCGTAAATCCGGGCGCCTTCTGCAATTGCCGCAACGCATCGCGTATGTCCGCCAGCATCCGCACTCTCCACTACCCGGCCAGTTTGCCCAGGCATTCAAATTCCACTAGCCAATCATGAAAGCACGACGTTCGCCGTTACGCCGACCCCGCCGAGCCCCAAAACGTTGACTTTACGAAGAGATACGAAGATCTTCCCTGTCCGAAATCAACATCCCATGTTCAAAATCGAACAGCTTGGATAGGAAACCACGAACGAACGCAAAGCAATCTCGCCAAACCACGAACATGAGTCCCCACGGCTCAGAATCGTGAAGTGGAAAAGCACAACTTTCAGCCACAGCCTTACAATCTTCTGACCACCTTCGAGTTCGAATTGGAGAACCCATGAGCCACCCCGACATCTCCTCAGCAACCGCAAACCTCGACAAGATCGGCCAGATCGCCATCACCGTCGATGACCTTCCCCGCGCCAAAGATTTCTACCAGAACACCCTCGGCATGAAGTTCCTCTTCGACGCAGGCGGCCTCGCGTTCTTCCAGTGCGGCGACATTCGCCTCATGCTCTCCACATCCGAAAAACCGCAGCCACGCGGCGGTACCATCCTTTACTACAAAGTGGAGGATATCCACGCCACGCACGCCGCTCTCCAACAACGCGGCGTCACCTTCATCGACGCCCCACACCTGATCGCAAAGATGCCCGACCACGATCTGTGGATGACCTTCCTGAAAGACACCGAAGGCAACACCATCGGCATCATGTGCGAACTGCGAACCTAGACCGCAAGCCCGCCTTTTGTCCCCGTGAACAGGGCCAGTCAAAGTTGACCTTACCGCCGCTTCGTAGACAGGGTTACAATGACTTCAACTTTCAAAACATATGCGCAGACCTACAGTACGACGGGCCTCGCTAGTCACTTTGACGAGCATCTTTACGCTCGCATTCCCCCTTATCGCTCAGCAGTCAGCCCCGCCACCGATCCTCTTCGAGTTGAAACCATTCCCTTTTCAACTCGATAGCAACGTGAGTCCGGCATTCAATCCCCCCGAGTCCATGGCTGGCGGCGTCGCGGTATTCGACTACAACGGAGACGGGCGTCCAGATATTTTCTTTACCAATGGCGCCGACCTCGCAACACTGAAGAAGTCTTCCGCAAAGTACTCGAATCGCCTCTTTCGCAACGAAGGCAATGGACTATTCACAGACGTCACCTCGAAGGCTGGACTTGAAGGAACCGGATTTAATATCGCCGCCGCAGTGGGCGATTATGACAACGACGGCCATCCCGATCTATTTGTCACTGGCGTTCACGGCAACACCCTCTATCGCAACAACGGCGATGGAACATTTACAGACGTAACCAGCAAAGCCGGTCTGGATAAGTGGAACGATCCCGAGTATGGCCCACTGTGGGGAGCAGCGGCCGCTTGGGTCGACGTGAACAACGACGGGCTGCTCGACCTCTTTGTCGTCAACTACGTTCGATGGACTTACCAGGACAAGCCTGTTTGCAACGATTACTGCCACCCCCGCTACTTCAAGGGAACTCCCAGCCAGCTCTTCATCAACCAAGGCAACGGAACCTTCACAGATATGTCCAAAGAGTGGGGCATTCGCGATTACGTCGGCAAAGGAATGGGGGTTGCGGTGGCCGACTACGATCTCGACGGCAAGCCCGACCTCTTCGTAACAAATGACTCCAGCGAAAACTTCATGTTCCACAATCTTGGAAACAAGTTTGAGGAAACAGGCTTCCAGACCGGCACCATGCTGCCGGCCGAGGGCCAGCCGATATCCGGCATGGGGCTCGATTTCCGCGACTTTAAAAACGAGGGGTATCCCGGCATTGTTTACGTTGCGCTGAATGAACAGACATTCCCGATCCTCACAAACCCTGGCAAAGGGCAGTTTGAGGAAATCACTGCCTCCAGCGGAATCCGCGCACAGAGCCTATCCATGTCCGGGTATGGTGCTGCGCTATTCGACTTCGATAATGATGGGTGGAAAGATCTGTTTGTAAGCCGCGGACACTCGTCCTGGATGTCTGTTCCGCCCGGCGTCAGCCCCATGCAACCCAACAGCGTATTTCGAAATCCCGGGGCTAGAGGAAAGTGGGAAGCGCTCACTGCGCAGGCAGGCTTCGTGGAATCAACCGCCGCCCACCATCGCGGCTGTGCCTTCGCTGATCTCGATGGCGACGGCCGCATCGACGCGATCGTCACTTCACTCGAAAAGAGACGCGGAACTCTGGATGAATCGCAGTCCGAAATCAAACCATTGGATTGAGATAGAACTTCATGGCGTCAAGAGCAATCGCGATGGCATCGGTGCGCGAGTCAAACTTGTTACCAGGGCGGGCGTGCAGCACAACCACCAGACTTCCGCTGTCTGCTACGCCTCGTCGAGCCTTGGCCCCGTCCACTTCGGGATGGCCGGTGAGACCAAAGCCCTTTCAATCGAGATCCACTGGCCCAGCGGCATTGAGCAAACGATCAAGAATGTCGACGCTGATCAAATCGTAAAGGTGACTGAACCGGTCACCCCGCGAACCATTGAAAAATAGCTGCGGCAATGTGCTCGCTCGGCAAAAAAACTTCGCACTGCGCTCTAACGCCGGCTTTCCAGCGCCAGCACCGCATAGCTCGTCGCTGCGTCACTCATGAACTTGCCCACGTCTGAATTAGGATCGCGATTCTTGTTCAGCGACCACGCCGGCCACGCACCTGTCGTCTTATCCTGATTCGCTGCAAGCCACGTGAGGCCACGCGCAACGTGTGGCTTCTCGTTCGCGTTGACGACGCTCTCTTCGAACACAAGCACGACGAGGCCGGTCGCGTAGCCGTCCGATCTGGTTTCGAGCGGCGTGTTGTCACGGCGCTTCCACGTGCCGAGTTCTGTGAGGCTCCAGCCACCGTCTTCGTGTTGCTTGCGAATCACTTCGTCGACCAGCGTATTCATCTGGTCGAAAGGGATGAGACCAGGGAAGTACTTCGCAGCCCACATTGCCACCAGCTTATTCACCAGTGGTTGCGCGTCATAGTGGCTCTGAAGATAGACGCGCAACAAAGCAAGATTCGCCGCGATCTTCGGATCCTTACGGTAATTGTCGGGCGCGCCTCCAACAGCAATCGCCATCAGTGCCGCCCAATGGTATTGCGACTCCTTTGACTCCCACGGTGTGTACTCGAAGTTCTGCCACACCCACGCGCCCGCATCCGGACCCGATTTCGATTGCAGCGCCCATGCATTGTCGAATGCCATGCGCGTGCGTTCGCTCAGGTCCCCCGTGCGGCACGTCGTAGCTGTCAAGGATGATGGCATTCAATACCGACTCGGCGTTGCGCGACTCCACCTCCTTTCCAGCGCCGTAGATCGCGTCGCTGTAAAAGGGCTGCACGTCCTTCCACTCGCGGACGCGCTTTTCAACGCTGGCCAGCATCACCTGCTCCGGCGCGGACAGCGCATGCTCGCCCGCTTGCCCTCGCAGCGCAGGACGCGCAAGCGCATAGCTCGCCTGCGTATGGCAACTGACGCAGAGAGTGCCACGGTCCTTGTGGGCACGATCCCAGCTCTGCCACCATGTCTCGCGACTGTCGAGATACTGCGCAGCTGCTTTCGGACTCCAACTCGGCGCTGCGACTTCGGGCTTGTCTGCCGCCATCACTCGCGCTCCCGGAGACATGCTGGTCAGATGCGCACCCCACGCGAGCGAGGCGAGCACCATCGCACCAATAAACTGCTTTCTCGTCATGGCGTTGACCTCCGCATCGATCGGGGCATCGTAGTGGCTGAGGACTGGCTACTGCCAGCATACGGCGACAAGTTCCAAACCCCGCAGAATTTCCGCTTCCTACTCCGAATCGAAACGAGTTCCTTCCCGGTTAACTGCGTACCTCGTAATGCACAGGCTCCCGCGTTATGCTCACTTCATGGTGCGATTCACGGTGCTGGCGTCGGGTTCCAAGGGCAATTGCTCCGTCGTCACCGGCGGCAATACCCGGATTCTCGTCGACGCTGGCCTCAGCTGCCGCGAACTCTTCCGCCGCATGAGCCTCGTCGACGAAGATCCCGCGACCCTCGACGCCATCATCATCACCCACGAGCACTCTGACCACGTGGCCGGCCTTGCTGTCACCGCACGCAAACTCGGCATTCCGGTTTACTTCACCGAAGGTACTCACCGCGCCTGGGTGCGCTGGCTCTCGCCTCGCAAGCAGATGACCTACACGCAATGGCTGGAGCAGTGCCGCAAGCAAGCGGCTGCACGCATGGCTGAAGCCGATGCCGCGATGAATGACGAATGCGATCCCGAAGATCCCGAAGAATCCGCTCGAGTCGGTCCCTGTCGAAGCCACAGAGCCGATCCCTGCAAAAGCGGCCCCCGAAAAAAAGGACCCCACCTGGCTGCCCTCAATCCAGTTCTTTCAGGCTGGAAAGCCGCTCCAGATCGGCGATATCTCCGTCAGCCCTTTCACAATCCCGCACGACGCCGCAGACCCCGTTGGGTTCGTCTTCCAGGCCGAAGGCGTACGCATGGCCGTGGCAACGGACCTCGGCTACATCCCACCCAACGTGAAAGCCCAGCTCAAATCCGTTGATCTTCTGCTACTTGAGTCCAACCATGACCTTGAGATGCTCCGCGACGGGCCCTACCCCTGGTCAGTGAAGCAGAGAGTGCTTTCCCGCGTCGGCCATCTCTCAAACGAGGCGACCGCCACCTACCTCGAAACCGAGTACGACGGCCAAGCCACCTACGTCATTCTCGGGCATCTCTCTGAAAGCAATAATCTTCCTGAGCTGGCGCGGATCTCCGCCGAGCGCGCACTGAACGGCCACGCCACTCTTCTCGGAAATCGCCTGTTGCTTGCAGCGCAACACGAACCGATGTCAACTATTTGCTTCTGACAGTTCTCGCTTACAATGTTAATTGGGAGTAATGTGGGTCAGGTGCTTCCGTACCGGCATTTCTGGGCTGCAAGTTCTCTTTTATCAAGGGCCTTCCAGTAGTTTTGTATCAACCGGTACCCACGAAGCATCCAAAAGCGGAACTCGCAACGTCGTGCCCTCGAAATGCAAAGCGCGGCGATTCAGCAGATTCATCACAGGTGAGTCAAAACTATGGCGAAGATTCAATGCACCGACCGCGTTGTTGGCGCGATTCTGGCGAGCTGGCGGTATGACATTTCAGGGATCTCCCCTGAAATGCGCAGGGATTATGAACAGCATTTCGCCGATTGCAGCCGCTGCCGCGCCCGCTTGAAATTCCATCGTAGCCTCGATGTATCTCTTGTCGTTCTAACCTCCCTTTCGGTGTTCTTCTCGCTCTTCGCACTCGCGGTTCTGCGCCACATCAAGCCGCTTGAGCACGTGGCCTTCAACGTCCTTGGCCTCGACATCGCCGATACCTATCACATGCTGGTGTCAGCCGCGGTTGCCGGAGTCTGCTTCTCGGTGATTGCCTTCGTTCTGGTCCTCACGGCCACGCCGGTCCCGTCGTACCTCGGCGGAATTGCCGCGGAGCGCGCCCGCATTCTCGAAGAGCGCTTGCCCGAAGCTTTGGAGCGCCTGCCTGACGCCATCAAGTCCCTGCGCCCGCGCTAGCCGGCATTCAATCCAAAATCCAGAGGCCTCCTTTTCAGGAGGCCTCTTTCGTTTCCAAAATAAGTATCAAACTCGCCTCGTATTCAGAACGAGTGACCTACTTCACAACCGGCACGCGCAAATCGCCGCCCGTCATCTCTTTCGGCAATCCGAGATGCAGCAGATTCAGCAGTGTCGGCGAAATATCTCGCAGCGAACCATCGGGGCGCAGCCGGTAATGGTCGGCCTCTTCCCCGATGTAAATCATCGGCACCGGATTGGTCGTGTGCGCCGTGTGCGGTCCGCCCGTCACCGGATCCACCATCAACTCGGCGTTGCCGTGATCCGCGGTAATCAGCCAATGGCCATTCTTTTCCTTGATGGCCTTATAGATGCGGCCAAGCTGCGCATCCACAGCTTCGCACGCGCGGATGGTCGGCTCCAATTTTCCTGAATGCCCCACCATGTCGGCGTTGGCGAAGTTGGCGACAACAAGATCGAACGCCGTATCGTTGATCGCTTTCACAATCGTGTCGCCGATGGCCTCGGCTTTCATCTCCGGCGCAAGATCGTAAGTTGCCACCTTCAGTGAAGGAATCAGCGTGCGGTCTTCGCCGGGAAAAGGCGTTTCAATTCCGCCATTGAAGAAGTAGGTCACGTGCGCGAACTTCTCCGTCTCCGCCACGCGCAGGTTGCGAAGATTGTGCGCCGACAGGATATTCGCCAGAATGTTATCCATCGACTCCGGCAAAATAATCATCGGCAGCGCGTACAGCTTGTCATATTGCGTCATGCACAGGTAGTGCAGGTTCTTCGGAATCTCGCTGCGCGGGATCGTTTCATCCAGCGACTCCCATCCCTCGAGATTGCGCCCGCCGTCCTTGTTCAGTCCGCTTTCGCGCGCCAGTACGCGGGTAATCTGCCGTGCACGGTCCGCGCGGTAATTGAAATTGATGCAGACATCCTCGTCGCGAATCTGCCCAACCGGCTTCCCTGCTCCGTCCACCACCACAAACGGAATAACGAACTCATCCGTCACACCGTTGTTGTAACTTTCCTTGAGGCGCGCCACCGGGTCGGGATACGCGCCGCCCTCGGCCTTACCGTTCACCATCGCATCGAACGCCTTGCGCTCGCGTTCCCAGCGTTTATCGCGATCCATCGCGTAGTAGCGGCCGTTGATCGAGGCCACCTTGCCCACACCGTACTCGCGCATCTTCTGTTCCAGCTTGGCAATGTACCCGGCACCGGAGTCAGGCGCGGTATCGCGTCCATCCATGAACGCATGCACAAACACATTGTGCAACCCGTATTCGCGCGCCGTACGCAGCAGTGCATAGAGATGCTCCTGGTGCGAATGCACGCCACCATCCGACACCAGCCCGAAAAGATGCAAGGCATGACGCCCATCGCGCGCCTTCTGCATCGCTTCCACGATCCTGGGCTCCTTTGAAAACTGCCCCGAAGCAATCAGCGCATCGATGCGCGTGATGTCCATCTGCACAATGCGGCCCGCACCAATATTCAGGTGGCCCACTTCGCTGTTGCCCATCTGCCCATCTGGCAAACCGACAAAATGATCCGAAGCCTGGATAAGCGTATTCGGAAATTCGCGCAGCAGCTTGTCATAGCTCGGCTTGCGAGCAAGTGCGATTGCGTTGTTGGCTGTATCGGCGCGATAACCCCATCCATCAAGAATGGTCAGAACCAGAGGGTGTTTCGTTGAAGGCACTCGAGATACCTCGTAATCAATCGATGTACTGGATATCAGGATAAATGCTCGATGTGTCACGCCGCGTGGCGACCATCACATCGCGGCACACAGCAGCGTTGTCACCTTGAGCGAAACCATGGGCGGAGTGAAGTGCTAGTCGAAACATCTGCCCCGAAAATTCACACAGCGGCACGGGACAAGGGTGCCCCATCCAAGCTCCGCTTGGGTGGGAAAGCACGTAGATCGCCTCTCCTATTTTTCATGGTCTTGCGCGTCGCTGCGCGACATGTATGACTGCGGTTTGTATTTATGAATTTCCAGAGAACGCAAAGGCCATCACTGCCGCTCAGGTGGTGATACGACCAGTTGCATAATCACAGCGGCGTTGGGTTTCGTTTCGACGAATTAGCATCATGGGCTGTCATCGTGGAACGATCCGAACGGATTTCATAATATTCAGCATGTGCTGGTCGATGGAACGATACTGGGCCGGAGTCAGCGACGGAACGTTTTCCAGGGCTCCTTCTGATGTCGCAGCCACACCGGTTTCGAAGAGATAGCACGTGTGAATAGCGTAAGTTGCGTAGAGATTTCCTGACGTCACCGACATCATTGCTCCCTCAGAGGTTTCGTATACCCAAAATGAACGACCCCCGAGCACAATGGTACGTCGTGTAGGAGTTTCTGAGACTGACGCGGCAAATGTCTTGCATTCGGCGAAGTCAGCCGCCGGGATCGCGGAGTAAACAATGCCAAAGCCTTGCAGGTTTGTGGCCGTATAGGGCCCCATGAGGTGGTCGTACGCGAATCCTGCAATCGGCTTTTCGACTAGGGTCGACAGGGCTGGTGGAATGTAGCCGAACTGGGTCGCGGCCCGCCAGATGGACGGATATCGAAACGTGACGCCGTGGTCTGGATCCGTGTAAGTCGCATCAAGTGCCCACACCTGCGACAGAGTGAGGGGTTTCAATGGTCGAGCGGGACTCAGTTGTCCTCTCATGGCTGCGGCCAACACCAGAATCAAGAGCACGGTCAAAGCGGACAAAAGATTGCGCATCGCTGTGCCAACCATGGTAGCTGGTCTCACCTGTACTCTCGTTTGTTCTTTCGTTCTAGCCGCCCCCGACCGTCCTTTGATTCGCATGCGATGAACGTTTCGCTCCGTGCGGCTGCTTTCCGTGCGTGCTCGTTTGCGCCATGTGGCGAGACGAGCGTCTCCTCGGCCTTTCCACGAGAGGCGGAAGCCCCGCAAGCGCCAGCAATCCATTATTCGACGCGGTGAAAAGATTGAATCCCGGCTTCCATGCATGCGACCGTCCCTCGGTTACAGCCACAAACAGCGCCGTGTGGCTCGCCGGATGAATCACAATATAGGTGGTGAATCCAGCTCCGCCGCCGGTCTTCTCAATGATGTGCCACACGTCTTCGCTGGTTCCCAGGTGCATCCATCCCAATCCAATTCCATTCGGCCGACCAGCATGGTCCAGTCCGTATTGGCCTTTGAGGCTTGCCGGCAACAGATACACTTTGGTCGCATCGCTTGTCTGCGCCGGTGAGCCCGCTCCCACCAGGTACTTGAGAAACTTCTCCATATCGGCCGGTGTGGAATAAAGCCCGCTGCTTCCCTGCGTGCTCGCAGTTATCGTGCACGGGCCTTCCTCGCGCGCGCCCGTCATCAGGTGTTCACACTGTTCCGGGTGTGGATAGAAAGTCGTCTCCCACATTTTGAGCGGCTTCAAAGTACGCCTCTGCAGCAGTGTGGCATAGGGCTCATGCGCAGCATTCGCCAGCGCGTCACTCAATAGATCAAACCCAACGTTTGAGTAGTATGCCTGCGTTCCCGGAGTAAATTTGAGTTCGGTACTTGCAAGCCAGTACCATCGCGTCTCATAGTCCGGATACGAAAAGTGCGGTGTCCGCCGTGGCGCCGTTCCAATCTCACGTTCCAGGCCCGCCGTGTGGGTCGCCAACTCCTCAAGCGTGATGGGCGCATCCTTCTCCGGAACAACCGCGCCTTCCGGTGCGAATTTCTTCAGCGTATCGTCCAGGCGAACCGTGCCATCAGCGACGAGCTTTGTCAGCAGATCCGTCGTGAAGATCTTCGTCAGCGAGCAGAGCCGGACCACCGTTTCCCGCGTCGGCGCCGCGTGCGATCCCGGCACTGCTTCTCCATAGCCGTGGAAGTAGGCATGGTTGCCGCGCACCACCACCAGCACGAGCCCCGTTGAGCCTGAATTCTTGTAGAGTTCGCTGCCCAGCGATTCGGCTTCGCTCAATTCATGAAGAGTCAACCCAGCAGCAGTTTGGGCTGCAGCCGGCAAAAAGCTCAACAGGAAAAGTATGGCTGGGAGGAAGCGCATCATCTCTAGTGTAGGGCCACCGCTCACGTCCCGTTCAACCCCAGAAGCAATCCTGAAAACTTTGGGTATTCAGGGCAGCAAGACTGGGGCGCCGTGCTCCGAAATGCGAAAGGAAGAGCCGAATCGCTCTCCCTTCCGCATTTGCGCGAAGCGCAGTTGGCCCCACCGCAGGTGGTTATTCGTTGTAGTTCAGCGCTTCCAGACCGAGATACACCGCGCCTGCTCCCAGCTCTTCTTCAATTCGGAGCAGCTGGTTGTACTTCGCGATACGATCCGTCCGGCTCACAGACCCAGTCTTGATCTGCCCCACGCCCGTCGCCACCGCAAGATCCGCAATGAACGTATCTTCGCTTTCGCCCGAACGGTGCGACATCACCGACGTGTATCCATAACGCCGGCCAAGTTCGATCGCTTCCAGCGTTTCCGTAAGCGTGCCGATCTGGTTCACCTTGATCAGGATCGAATTGGCCACACCCTCTTCAATGCCGCGCTGCAAACGCTTCACATTGGTGACAAACAAATCATCGCCCACCAACTGAATGCGGCTTCCCAGCTTGTCGGTGATTAGCTTCCAGCCTTCCCAATCGTCTTCGGCCAGACCGTCTTCAATCGAAACGATTGGATACTGGCGCGCCCACTCCGCCCAGAAGTCCACCATCTCTTCGCTACTCAGTTCCCGCTTGTCGCTCTTCTTGAAGACGTACTTCTTCTTTTCCTTGTCGTAGAACTCAGACGAGGCCGGATCGAGCGCGATCGCGATCTGCTCGCCGGGCTTGTACCCGGCGGCTTCAATGGCTTCAAGAATCAGTTCCACAGCCTCGGTGTTCGACTTCAGCGACGGAGCAAACCCGCCCTCATCGCCCACCGCCGTGTTGTAGCCCTTCTTCTTCAGCACGCCCTTCAGGGTGTGGAACGTCTCCGCAGCCCAGCGCAGCGCATCACTGAAACGCTCAGCGCCGACCGGCATAATCATGAATTCCTGAAAGTCCACATTGGAGTCAGCATGTGCGCCGCCGTTCAGCACGTTCAGCATCGGCGTTGGCAGCACGCTTGCATTCACGCCACCCAGGTAGCGATACAGCGGAATCTCCAAGGTCTGCGCGGTCGCGCGGGCCGCCGCCAGCGAAACCGCAAGAATCGCATTCGCGCCCAGCTTGCCCTTGTTGGCAGTGCCGTCGAGCGCAATCATTGTCTGATCAATCAATCTCTGATTGGAAGCATCCATGCCTTCCAGTTCCGGTGCGATCACGGTCTCAATGTTCGCCACCGCTTGCAGCACACCCTTGCCCAGGTAGTGGCTCTTGTCGCCGTCGCGCAGCTCAACGGCCTCGTGCTCGCCGGTGGAAGCGCCCGAAGGCACAATGGCGCGGCCAAGTGCACCGCTCTCCAGAATTACATCTGCTTCCACGGTGGGGTTTCCACGCGAATCCAAAACCTCGCGCGCCCGAATCGCCATAATCTCAGTCATATCTGTCCTCGCTATACGGTGCTGCAGCCGGTCGTTCAGTTTGGGACGGCGATCCACGGCAACGGCCTCTCCGGCAGCGCTCTGAATTATTCCCAGAAGCTCGTGCACGTGCTCAAACCCCTCTCCGTCCAGCAAAATTGCGTAGAAAAAGTGAATGTCGTTCCGTACGGATTCTAGCAAAGACGCCCGCATCGCCCCGTGTGGCAGCGGTCACATGCCGCAACCAATAGCAGCCATGAAAGATCACGCTGCGGGTTATCTCTGTTGATTCGTACTCCTCAAGGCACCTGCAAGCCCGCTCTGTGCTGCGTCGGCAAAGTCCGCACGCTAGCATTTATTTGGCGTAGTTTGCGATGGAAGAGATTTCCACGCATCCTGCCGCAGAACATTTTTCAGCAGGCCGGGTTCAAGAAACTAAGAGGAGCACCGCCTGCTTCATAAACAGGGAGAATTTGGATGAACCGGCCGATTCTTGCATGTGCATTCTTCGGGTTGGCTACCGCCGCTCTCGTGGCGCAGGATCAAAGCCAGTCCAGCCCCTACCAGGGAACCTCCAATCCTCCGCCAGACGACACCATCATCACCACTGAGCAGCAGGCGCCCATTGCCAAACCGCCCGCCGCCCATCCCATGCAGCAGGCGCCCGCACCCACTGCGCAGGCCACCGCCGCAACTCAAGGCACACGGCCAGTTCCCCAAACCTACGGCGACGGAACTGACGATGGCATCGTAGGCGTCGCACCGGGATCCCCAACATTGACCACCCGCGCCTCCGCAGCCGATCCAGACGACGACATCGTGCACCCTGCTCCACTTCCCCCCGGAACGCTCGGCGAAGGCACCCTTATCCGTGTTCGCATTCTGGATGAACTATCAAGTTCCTTGTCTCAACCCGGCCAGCCCTTCCGAAGCCGCGTAGCCAGCGATGTTCTGCAAGACGGCCAGGTCGTCATCCCCGCCGGCGCCGAAATCGATGGGCACGTCGCCGAACTCTCGACAGGCCATTTCGGTGGACACGGCTCCATCCTTCTACACCCCGAAACCATCACGATGGAGAACGGCAGCAAGTTTCAACTTCGCGCAGTCGTCATTTCCACTCCCGGTTCAAACCTCCGCGTCGGATCTGAAGGCGTCATCACACCCGGCTCCCGCGTGAAACGCAACAGCATTGAATACGGCGCTGTCGCTGGAGGAGGCGCCGTCATCGGCGCAATTCTGGGAGGCCCTCCCGGAATGCTTGCAGGCGGCCTGATCGGTGCCGGAGTGGTCACCACGCATCTCCTGGTAAGCCATCCCCAGGCCAAGATCGAAGAGGGTGCAGTACTGATGCTTACCCTCACTGACCAGGTGCGACTCGTACCCGCCGCCACACAAGGCAATTGAGTTTTCAGGGGTAGCAAAAGGGGTGAACTTACGGCGCGGCCTCGGTCGCGCCGCTTTTCTTTTCCGTCGCTTAATTGCAGATTCATCGCAAGCAATACTTCAGAATGTGCCAACCTCCGTGGCACCCGTCATCTCCTCAGCACTGTGTCATCCTGAGCCCCGCAAGCTTGGGGCCACGCGGACAACGTCGGTGGGGTAGCCGTGGCGAAGGATCTGCTTTTGCTTCCTCGGTTTTTCTTGGAGTGATACAGCCCGGCGCCGCCTTCGAGGGTTTCCCCAGCTCTTCAGGAACTGGGGAAACCAGGTTGTTGAAACGCCGGCAATCAAGCGTCGAGTTTTTGTCCGAGGAACTCCTTCATCTTTGCTGTTTCGGCGTTCCACTTGGTGAGTTGTTCGGGTGAAAGGAAATTTGCGACACGCTGACGAATCTCGTCGCGATGCGCCTTCACTTTGGCGACGATATCCGCCCTGGTCGTGCCAGGATTCTTCTTGAGATACTCAGCAAGTTTTTCACGCGCTTCCACAAGGGTGGCTTGGAGCTTTTCACGCTGCTGGTCGGTGAGATTCAATTCCCCACCGATGCGCTTCAATTCAGACACGACCTGTTCACGTTCTTCTGCAGTGATAGGCATGGATACACTCCTTTGATCTGAATGACCGGGTTAAGTACGGACGTCACTCGTCGTACTGAGATGTCCGGGTTTCTTGTGAGTTAGTGAGTTTGAAAGTTTGCTTGCTGGGTCAAATGCGGGCGCCTACCGCTCCTTGCGATCGAGCTCCGCAAGTGCTCAGCACATCAGGGGGAGGAGCAAGTGCTCACCACTGCTCCAGAAGACTACTCCCTATGCGAAGTAGACTTCGACCGGAAGGCTAGTCCTCTCCGGCCGGAAATGCAACTACCATTCTGGAAGTGGATGGAAGGGGTTGGTGGGGCTGAATTTAGGCAATAGCAAGGCCCAGATGCGCTGTATTCCGGTGCATTCGACAACGGTTTCTAGCCGTTGTTGGCGCGCTCCGGCCGCGTGTCCTCGAGGAGCAACATCGAGTGCAAGGCCGCAACCTCAGCCTCTGCCACGATTTCTTCGTCGGACTTTGTAAAGAGCCACGCCAGGCCTTCTGCCAGTGAGTCGTCCATGTGTCCTCTTTTATTCATGCTGTGGCCTCCTCTGGTTCCTTCCACGTACACGTAGCCCCAATAGAGCAAGACTTACGAGACACTTCAGTCAGGGCAGTCTTTTCTTGTATGGATGGTCTTGAGTTTCTTCAATCATACCCGGGTTCCAATTGATTTGGAAGCGAAAGCGGGTTTGATTGTTCTGCTTTCCGTTATGGAAGTACCATCCGCAGAACCCAACTTTGTTGCCGCAAATTTTCGAGAAGCAATTCCCCGCGCGCTCAGTGAAGAACCCTCCCGGTTCCCTCCCCCTTACCCTGATTCCAACCACAACCCGCGGGCCTAACTGCTACACTCCCATTTGCCTGGAGGGACATCGCAGTGGCAGACATACAATCAGTTGCCGTCATCGGCGCAGGAACCATGGGTTCAGGCATCGCTCACGTATTCGCCCGCTCGGGCTTTCCAGTCATGCTGTGCGATGTAGAGCAGCGGTTTCTTGATCGCGCGCTTGCCTCCATTCGCACCAACCTTGGCCGCGAAGCCGCCAAAGGTAGGCTCCCCTCGGCGGAGATCGAGCCGACCCTGAGCCGCATCACCGCCACCGTCGACATGGATTCCCTTGCCGACGTTCAACTCGCCGTTGAAGCCGCGCCCGAGCGCTTCGATCTCAAAGCCCAGGTCTTCGCCACCCTCGATCGCATCCTGCCTCCAACCGCGATCCTCGCGACGAATACCTCGTCCATCTCCATTACAAAAATGGCCGCACTCACCAAACGCCCGGCTCAAGTCATCGGAATGCACTTCTTCAACCCCGTGCCGGTTATGGCGCTCGTCGAAGTAGTACGCGGAATGGCCACCAGTGACGCAACATTCGCCGCAGTTCGCGACCTCTCCGTGAAACTCGGCAAGACGCCCATCGAGGTCAACGATGCACCCGGCTTCGTATCCAACCGCGTCCTCATGCCGCTCATCAATGAAGCCGCCTTCGCCGTAATGGAAGGCGTCGCCACCCCGGAAGCCGTCGATCAGGTTTTCAAACTTGGCATGGCGCACCCCATGGGTCCGCTCACCCTGGCCGACTTCATCGGCATCGATGTCTGCCTCGATATTCTCCGCGTGTTGCAGGAAGGCTTCGGCGATCCGAAATATCGCCCCTGCCCACTCCTAGTCCGCATGGTCGACGCCGGATGGCTAGGCCGCAAATCCGGCCGCGGCTTCTACACCTACCAGCAATAGATAGCCTGCGAAAAAACTCGACGAACCCACCGTTTGTAACAAGGGCATGGCAAAGCCTCTTGTCATGTTGAGCGCAGCGAAGCGGAGTCGAAACATCTGCGGTTGTTCTTCTCGAACCCCCAACCGCTGAATATTTCGCTACGGGCACGCAACGGGGTGCCCCATCCAAGCTTCGCTTGGGTGGGAAAGCAAGATGCCAACCACCTGCGATTTTCATTTGCTTCGAGTGCCCCAACACGACATGACTGACAGCGGTTGCCTTTCGTTCATTCCACGCGGACGCGAAACTTCTGCATCGGCGGTCATTCGCCTGGAATCATGCTGTGGGGATGAACCACGCTCTGAAGCGAGCCCATCTCTTGATAACTATTGGCCTGCAGGGTGCTTCGTGCGCATCCGGATGACGGTAATTCGGACGTCCTGCTTCCCGATGTTTCGCAACTTGTAGGGCTCATCCTTTGGCAGGAAGAGGATGACACCTGCGGTCATGTTGATGGGGATGGTCGGAGATTTGGCCTCGTTCGCGAGGATCCCTTCTCCCTCTCCAACGATGAGATCGTCTTCGTCTGGAATCCACCTCGTTAAGAGCCCGCCGGGGTGGAGAGTAATTAAGTCGCCGACAATCTTTCGACGACCATCGCACACGGTCGGCTCGTTCTCGGCTTTCAAGGTTTTCTTATTAATCCCTCCGGGGCAACTACAGCCTACCGTCGAAGACGAAACGCCACAGCCGCAGCCGGGGAGCGGGATTTGAGCAGCCGCTGGCAACGAACCGCATATAGCCAACAGGAGAACACTCATTGCGACCTTCATAGGAATCCTCCATACGTCTCACGATGGCAGGACCAGCTTAGTAGATTCAGTCAGACGTTTTACTCGAATTTAGCCGTTTCCGAATCGGTTCTGGGCGAGTTGTGGCCAATCCGGAAGTTATCCTTCGTAAACACGTCAAACTCAAAAATCAACCAATCGTTGCCCAAGAACCGCAACGCCCCAGCAAAGCTCCCTTCCACGCGATGTCAATCCCCGCTTACCCAAAATCCTCCCATGTTGTGTGATTCATTGGGCAAAATCCCCTCGCAACCTTGCAGGTTATTTCCCCGAATTCTCTACACTTCTCCCAGGTGACAAACATGACAAGCCAGGATTCGAGCCGACCAACTTCCAGCCCCGGACCGCATTGCGGAACACAATGCTGCAAAAACGGTGCAGACCACCAAAATCCAACGCTAAGTCTTTAGTTTTGACGACTTTACGACATAAGTTCTCTATTTTCAAGCACTTACAGTACCCCCTTGCAAAGCTAACTCTAATGCAATGACGAACTTGACCTGAAAACGAAAAAAAAGGAGACGGTGACCATCTCCGCGCTGCCCACATACACTGGAGAACACCTGCTCCTCGAAACTCGAGCCGTCGTATCGAGCTGAAGAAAGAACCTACCCAAATGAGACCTCTCGTTCTGGCATCCGCACTAGCGTTTGTTGCTGCACCTCCGCACTTGTCATCAGCGCAGACTCCGGCTCCATCTCCGGCGCCACAGCAAACGGCACATCCGGCGCCTCCCACGCGCGATCCGCTTACACCCGGCTACGTTTCCGCAACTCAGCTGCCCGACGGCGCCGTACCATCGCCCACCGCCGACGGCAACTTCATCATCGGACCAACTCACACCCCCGCGCCCGAGATGACCGCCCCCGATCTCACCAATGGCACAGTCATCGAATTCACCATGAACTCGACTGACAGCAAGTACTACCCTGGAATCGCCCGCGACAAAGGCACCTTCGGCACGCCCGACCCCACCGACCCCGCAAAACTCATCATCACCACCAGCCATCCCGCGCCATACACGCGCAAGGTCGCCGTCTACGTACCCAAGGCATACGTTCCCGGTACCGAAGCCCCGTTCATCGTGGGCGCCGACGGCACCGACCACATGCTCTTCACCGCACTCGACAGCCTTATCGCCGAACACAAACTGCCCGCGATGATCGCCATCTCCATCGGCAACGGCAGCGGCGACGCGCAAGGCAGTCAGCGCGGCCTCGAATACGACACTATGTCCGGCAAGTATGCCGAGTTCGTCGAGAATGAAGTTCTCCCCCGCGTCGAAAGCGAAGCCCATGTAAAGCTCACCCACGATCCTGACGGCCGCGCCACAATGGGTGGAAGCTCTGGCGGCTCATGCGCGCTCATCATGGCCTGGTATCACCCCGAGCTCTACCACCGCGTCCTCACCTATTCCGGAACCTACGTAAACCAGCAATGGCCTTACGATCCGAAATCGCCGCATGGCGCCTGGGAATTCCACGAGAACCTGATTCCCAAAAACAAGCGCATGCCAATTCGCCTTTGGATGGAAGTCGGTGATCGCGACCTCTACAACCCCAACGTCATGCGCGACAACATGCACGACTGGGTCGAAGCCAACGAGCGCATGGCCAAAGTCCTCGCCGCGAAAAAGTATCACTACCAGTTCGTCTTCGCAGTGAACGCCGGCCACGTTGATCGCGCCGTAAAAACGCAGACCCTGCCCGAAGCTCTGGAATATGTCTGGCAAGGTTACAAGGAAAAGAACGGAAACTAGCTCATCGAATGCGGCGAAATCGGCATCACTTAGCCGGAACCCGCACGAACCCGTGATAAACGCCGTTTGCGTCTGAATACCACCCCGTGATCTCCCCATTCGAGTTGATCGCTTGAGGAGTCGTCCCGTCGCCGGAAAATCGCATCGCTGCTTTCGGAGCGTCAATCGTGGTGATGGTGCCGCTGCGATCGCGCACAAAACCATGAACCACAGAATTCGCCTGGTAGTAGGCCCCTGTGATTTCTCCGTTCGCGTTGATGCCATAGGGAATCGTAGAAGCGTCGGTCCCCGCGTCAAACGGAGTAACGCTGCCATCCGCCGCGCGCACAAAGCCATGAATCGCGGACGCTGAAATAGTGTAGTAACCCGCAATCTCGCCCGCCGAGTTGATGCCGACAGGCATCGTCGATAATTGCTGGCCCACATCAAACGTGTTAATCGCACCCTTGGCTGAGCGAACGAAACCATGTGTCACAAAATTCTTGTCTTGATACCACCCCGTAATCTCGCCTTTCACATTGATGCTTTTCGGAACAGTAAGGGATTTGCTCGCTGCAAACGCACTCACTGCGCCATCTGCAGCGCGAAAGAAGCCTCCACTGGAATATGCTCCCGCAATTTCGCCCCTTGCATCGATGCCGATGGGAATCGTTCCGAATTTGGCCCCCCCATCAAACGTCTTGATCGAACCGCTCACATCACGAACGAACCCGCGCGTGTGTACTTCCCGGCCGCTCGCGTCATAGTAAAAGCCCGCGATCTCACCCCTTGAGTTGATACTTTCAGAAAAGGTCCCCTGTCCCTCGCCTTTGCTGGCGCCCGGCACGTCGAACGTTTTGATGGAGCCATCGGCGGTACGCAGGAATCCGTGGACCGACGCGTACTGATCGTAAAGCTCTCCCGTAATCTCGCCATTCGCATTAATGCTGCGGGGAACCGTCCCTTGGCCCGATCCCCTTCCCGCTCCCGGCGCGTCGAAAGTGATGACGCGCCCACCTCGTGACTTCTGCGCATTGGTTTGCACCGTGAGCGTGACCATCACAAACAGAACCATCGCAGTTAAGGTCACAATCCCGATCTTCCGCCATGATCTTGGAGAATTCACCACCAGCATAGCGTCCTCCAATTCACCAACGTTGCGAACAGGGCCACAAGCCCATTGCATGATCGTTCGAAAAACCACTTCTGGAAAGGTGCTGGTCATTGTCCGCCGGAGAGGTATCGCACGGACGGTGAACTACTATACCCCGAACCAATACAACAGTCTCCTGTCGATATTGATCTGCCTGACAACTGGCAATTTCTTGCCCGATCATTTTGGATCCTGGGTGCCCCATAGCCTGCCCTGAGCGAAGTCGAAGGGTCTCGATTTTGAGACGTGGGAAAGCACAACTCTCAACCGTTTTGAGCGAGGTCGAAGGATTGGCGCTACCTCTTGTTCCCTGCTCGCGTTCACTTCCTATCGAGCCGAAACGCCGCCGCCTGAAAGTCTCCCTTGAAGTCTTCACTCATCTCCAGCCCATGATTCATCCACCACGCGCCGCTTGCTGTCGCCGGAGTTCCCTTCGCCGCAGCGCCCTCGATCGACGTCAACGCGTAATTCCCCTTCGGGTCGAGCCCCTCCAGTTTCAGCCGCGGAAACCCGCGTCCCTCCTGCGTTGAATGAATGAACGCGAAGACTACCGACTGGCTCTTGTCGCGATTCACCGTCTGAGTAGCCGAAAACTCGCTGCCATTCCGCGGCGAGATCAGCCGATACAAATCGCCCTGCACAATCGTCGCCTGTACCTGGTGATACGACGCAATCAGCCGCTTCGCCGTCGCCATCTCCTCATCGTTCCACTTGGTGATGTTGGCGCCAATCCCCAGCGAGCCCTGCATCGAGCTCAGCATCCGGTACTGAAGCGAAGTCACGCGGCGCTGTCCCTCCAGATTATGAGGAGAGTCCGTTACCCACGCCATCATGATCTGCGGCGTGTAAGCATAGGTGAACCCGTCCTGCTGAGTAAGCCGATCAAAGGGATCCGTATTGTCCGACGGCCACACTTCATCCGCATACTTCAGGATTCCCAGATCGACGCGCCCTCCGCCGCCCGAGCATGACTCCAACTCCACCTTCGGGTGCCGCTTCTTCAGTTCCGCGAGAATGGCGTACAGATTGCGCGTGAACTCAACGTAAACCTTCTTCTGCTCCGCCGCGGGAAGCTGATCCCACCCTGGCTCGCTCCAGTTCCGGTTGTAGTCCCACTTCAGAAACGCAATATCGTTTTCCGTAAGCAGCTTGTCGAGAAACCCCAGGATGTAATCCCGCACATCCGGCCGAGCCAGGTTCAGCACCAGTTGATTACGTTGCTCTGACCGCGGCCTTCCGGGAAAGTTCAACACCCAGTCGGGATGCGCACGATAAAGATCGGAGTCCGGATTCACCATCTCCGGTTCTACCCAAATCCCAAAGTCCATCCCCAGTGAGTGAACCTTGTCGATCAGCGGCTTAAGGCCGTTCGGAAACTTCTGCGGATTCACATACCAGTCGCCGAGTCCGGCGTGGTCATCCTTCCGCTGCCCGAACCACCCGTCGTCCATCACAAATCGATCGACTCCGAGCGCGGCAGCCTTTTCGGCCATCGCAATCTGGCCCTGTTCACTAACTCTGAATTCCGTCGCCTCCCACGAGTTGTAGATCACCGGCCGCGGCTTGGGAGCAGCATTCTCGCCCTCACCTACCCGATGCGGAAGCACGTGGGCGATCTCATAGCGATGTAAAATCCGCGATGCCCCGCCAAGCCCGTGCGCGCTGTACCCGCCGTAAAACACTGGCGACTCCAACGCTTGCCCCGGCTGCAACACATACCCAAAATCAAACGGATTAAACCCGCCGGTCACGCGAACCCCATCGAGTTGATCTTGCTCAACCGTGATTCTCCACGACCCGCTCCACGCCAGCGCACCAAACCAAACCTCGCCCGAGTTCTCGTCGGCCTGGTCACCCGCCTGGATAGCAAACCACGGGTTCGCCTGATGTCCTGTCGATCCTCGCCGGCTCTCGATCACGCGCGCTCCCGCGCGCAGCGGCTCCTGCGTCAGCGTCCACTCTCCCGCCCAGCGGCCCGTCAGATAGTTCAACGTGTAGTGAGCAGACGGCAACGCCCATGCCGCCGCTGCAGCCTGCTCGATAGTGATAGGCTGCGCCTCCCGATTCTCAATCGTCGCCGACCGCGCCAGAATTCCGCTTCCCGAATCCATGGAGTAGTGCAGTGTGACAAATACCTGCCGTTTGATGTCTTTAAGCACAACATTGAAACCATCAGATGTAATCTCATGCCTCTCGTAATGAAGCACAAGGTCGCGATTTCCATCACCGAACGTAACCTTCAGCGCTGGCTCAACAAACAGCCCCGCGCCCCAACCCGCATACTCCTGTGGCGTGTTCGTATACGAAGAATCAAACGAAGCCCATTCGCGCGCCGCCACCGCTTGCGGAATGCGATCCATCGCACCCAGCCGCCC
Organism: uncultured Acidobacteriaceae bacterium; assembly: GCA_963738035.1. Lineage (GTDB taxonomy): Bacteria > Acidobacteriota > Terriglobia > Terriglobales > Acidobacteriaceae > Telmatobacter. Next base: position 189,171 of record CAVTVB010000007.1, on the reverse strand, counting down.
ACCCCAGTAAAGCTGCTGCAGCTCTCCCCGAGCATTCACGCCGAAGGCGTAAGTCACATTGCCCCCGTCCATCCGAAAGACCTTCGCGCTTTCCTCAAATGTGGCTGCGGAAGACTGAGCGCTCGCAACAAGTGAAGCGGAGAGAAAGAGTAAGACTGAAAAGAGCTTTCGATACATGAGGAATTCCCCTGCCTTGGTTTTCAAATCGCCAATCATAGCATCGCAGTGCCAGCGGGACTCATTTAGCAGTCGCGATTCGCTGTTCAACCGCCCGAAGTACCGGTTCACAACAGTTGTTAACAGCGTCCAACCGGGGTATGGGCTATCCTGAACTTGCTTATGCCGGAGGTTCAGGATGCTCTCCCCTACCTTGACCGCGCCTGCCTGTCCCACGCCCGCCGAAACCATCGCGGCTGCCCTCGATCGTGTCGGTCCGCTACAAGGACTCCCGTTTGAAGATCGCCTCTGGCTTGCACAGAACGGCGAAGAGGTCGTAGCGCAGCCCGGCGACATCCTGTTTGAAGAAGGCCAGCCGGCCGACCGAATGATCCTCATCCTTAAGGGTGAAATTCACGTTCGCCGTCAGCGTGGCGGCCCAATGGAGTTGTTCATCGGCCGCGCCGGACAAATGACCGGCCTGCTGCCCTTCTCGCGCATGAAGACGTCAGGCGGCCAGGGCTTCGCGATCACGCCGGTCTGGGCCCTCCTGGTCATGAAGGATAAGTTTCCCGAAATGCTCGCGGCCATTCCGTCGATGACCCAGCGCGTCGTCTCCACTCTGCTGGACCGCGTGCGCGAAGTCACGCGCATTGAGCAGCAGGCAGAAAAGCTGAACGCACTCGGCAAACTCGCCGGCAATCTTGCGCATGAGCTCAACAATCCCGCATCCGCGGCACAGCGCGCAGCCTCGAGCCTCGTCATGGAACTCCGCGCGAATCGCGAAAACCGCTTCAAACTCGTGAACCTGTGCCTGAATGAAGAACAGATTCGCGGCGTTGAAGACTGGGAACAGAAGGTGATGAGCCGCTCCTCCCGCCATGACGCGCGCGATGCCGGGGAGCAGATTCAGCTCGAGGAAGAACTGCGCAGTTGGCTGACAGCCCTGCCCTGCGATGGCGCGTGGGAAGTCGCGGCGCAGCTTGCCGAACAGCGGGCCACCGTCTCCGACCTGGAAGAGCTTCGAACCATGATCGGCTCAAGCGAAACATGCGTTTCGCTGCAATACTTCGCGCGCTACCTCAGGTCCTCCCGTTCGGTCGACACCCTGCTGAATTCAACGGCGCGAATCTTCGATCTGATCAGCGCCGTCAAAGCGTACTCCTACATGGATCGTGCGCCGATCCTTGAAGTCGATGTTCCTGCCGGACTCGATGCGACTATCCAGATGTTCCAGTCGCGCATGCAGAACGTGGAAATCGAGCGCAACTACGAGCCCGAACTGCCCCGCATCAGCGCCTACGGCAGCGAACTGAACCTGGTCTGGACAGCGCTCATTGAAAACGCTCTCGACGCGCTGGCTGAGACTCGACATGGCGGAAAACTGAAGCTGACCTGCCGCCTCGAGGGTGAGATGCTGCTGGTCGAAATATGGGACACGGGCCCGGGAATTCCGCCGGAACTGCAGGACCGTATCTTCGAGCCCTTCTTCACTACCAAGGCACCCGGGCTGGGTCTCGGCCTTGGCCTCGACAACGCCATGCGCATCGTGCGGAAGCATCGAGGGCACCTCAGCGTGCGCTCCGATCCGGGATCAACCTGCTTCCGTGTCCGCCTGCCGCTCGACCAACTGCAGGCATACTGAAGCATCGCAACCTGAACCACAACCAATCCACCGCGCTATTCCGCGCGCCGCGCACCATAGGAGACTTCCAATGGCGGATCCCCTGTCCACCGGCAACAAAGTGGCGACCACCGTCACAACACTGTTGAACGTGCGTCGCGGCACCAGGGCAATTGACTTCTACATTCGTGCCTTCGATGCAACCATCTTGTCCCGCATGGATGCCGACGACGGAACTGTAGTGGCACATCTCGCAGTGGGCCGCGGCGACTTCTGGGTCGCGGATGAATCCCTTCCCCACCAAAATCTCAGCCCCGAGTCGCTTGGCGGCAGCAGCATGCGTATGGTCCTCATCGTGGACGATCCCCACGCCGTCTTCGAACAGGCTATAGCCGCCGGCGCTTCCTCCATCTGTCCGGTACGCGATGAATCCTACGGATGGCGCGTCGGTCGCGTAGTCGACCCCTTCGGGCACCACTGGGAGATCGGCAAACCTCTCTCGGAGAATTGATGGATCTCGAAAGCAGAACTGTAAAGGCCCCTGAAACCATTGAGACCGAGCGGCTCCTGTTGCGCAGGCCCAGGAAGAGCGATGCACAGGCCGTCTTCCAGCGCTACGCCTCCGACCGCGAAGTTACCCGCTACCTGAGCTGGCCCACGCACCGCAGCCTGGCCGACACACTTGCATTCCTGGCCATGAGTGATGACGAGTGGCAACGCTGGCCCGCCGGTCCCTACCTCGTGCTCACCGGACAATGGCTCAGACCCGTTGCTGGTCGGAAGCACCGGCCTCTTTTACAAGGGCACAACCCGCGCTGTCACCGGCTATGTCTTCGCAAAAGATGCCTGGGGCCAGGGCTACGCCACCGAAGCTCTGCTAGCCATGGTCGACGTCGCGCGGCAGACTGGAGTCCAGCGCCTCGAAGCAATCTGCCACGCCGAACACACGCCTTCAGCTCACGTGCTGGAGAAGTGCGGCTTCGCCCGCGAAGAGGTCCGCCGCGAGCACTTCGCCTTCCCCAACCTCAAGCCGCAAAAGAAAAGCGACGTCTTCAGCTACATGCTCTGCCTCTAGACCTGTCATCGAAGTGACGGCGTTTCGTCACCCAGACGAACTGTCGTCACCATCGCGTCGTCACTGAAATCGTTTGCGAAGCTCCGGATTCTTCGCCGGACAGCCTAAGTCCAATCCTCATAGAACTGTGCAATCTGAGCGCGACGCTCCGGTATTTTTGGCACGCCTCGTGCTGTTGTGTCGGATAGTCCCTGAGCAAGATTGGGCAACGCCGCGCTGAGGAGTCAACCATGCTTCATCTGGCCATATCTTGTTCGTCCTACCTTCTTTTCTTCCTCGTGAAGGCAATGACGCCTGTTCAGCACGCCACTTGGCGCACGAACGAAATCGATAATCGCCGCTAATTTCGACCGTCAGCGGCTGCGCAGCAGCACCGCCGTCGCATCATCCATCCGTTCGCATCCGCCTGCATAGGCCTTGACTTCTGCAATCAGGCTATCCACGCAAGCTCCCGGAGTGGCGAAGTGCTGAACCATCCGCTCTGCGCCAAATTCTTCTAGCGCGGTATTCTCAGCTTCAGTGATGCCGTCGGTATACAGCAGCACGTGCGTATCCGCCGACAGTGTCACAGTGGTCTCCGGATAGGTGGACTGCGCCAGTCCCAGCGGCAATCCCGTCTCCAACTCCAGAAAACGAGTCTTGTGATCGATGATCAGCGGCTGCAGGTGTCCCGCGCTGGCCAGCGTGAGCTGCCGGGTGCGGGCATCAAGCACTCCGTAGACCATCGTCACAAACTTCCCACATGGAAAATCCTCCAGCAGCGCCCGATTGAGCTGTTCCAAAATCTTCGATGGCGAAGTATGAAACGGCGCGATCGACCGCAAAACCGCCCTCGTCGCAGACATCAGAATCGCGGCGGGCATTCCCTTTCCCGAGACATCGGCCAATGCAATGCCATAGCGATCGTTGCCCAGATCGATGAAATCGAACCAGTCGCCGGCAACCGATCCAGCAGGATGCCAGGCAGTCTCAATCGCGAACCCCGGAATCAACGGCACCGGCTTCAGAAACAAAGCCTCCTGGATCGCGCGTGCATCGGCCGACTCCCGCTCAAAGCGTTGGCGATGCTCGCGTTCTCCCCGCAGAACCCGCGCGTTCTCAATCGCAATGGCTATGTGACCCGCGATTGCCTCAAGAACCGTCAGTTGATCACCCGAAAAACCGTCGGCCACCCGGTGATCAATCGAAAGCACTCCCATCACGCTGTCCCCTGTCTTGAGGGGAATGCTCACTGCGGAAAGGGTGTCCGGTTCGCACGCAATGTAATAAGGATCGATGCTGACATCGGGAGCATAGTGCGTCTTGCCCGAAGCCGCCACATGTCCCACGATCCCCTGAACACCGATTTGCAGCCGGTTGCCCTTGCAGAATTTGCTGCAGCCCCGCACTCCCTGCAATACCATTTCGCTCATGTCCTCTGAGCGAAGCCACACCGCAACTTCCACATTTCCGATGGAAGAGGAAAGCTCAGACACAACGCGTTCAACAAGCTCTTCCAGATCGAGCGTGGATGCAATAAGGGCCGTCGCCCGTTGCAGCTTCATGAGCGTCTGTGTGAAGTCGGCAGACGAGTGGATTCGGGCGGGGATAAAGTCGTTTTCGGAAAGGCCTGCGATCAATGTTGCCATAGGTTCACCTTTTCTGGGCCCCTCGGCTGCTAAAGCTTGCCTTATGGATGTCTGAACGAGAGAATTTGGTTCAGTCTCTTTTATGTTCGAAAGAAAGAGGCTGACGGCCCCCCAGGCCCATCCCTAACCGCAGTGGTGCCAACGCTGTCGCGAATAATCAACCCGTAGCCGGGAGGTCCACGTTGGTAAGCCTTGAGAAGCTCGTTCTGCTAGTGGCGCTCGCGTGCCCCGGAGCATGGTCGCAGCAGATGCACGACCATCCGGCACCCTTGAAACTTGGCCGCGTATCCTTCCCGATCTCCTGCGCGCCCGGGGTCCAGGCAGGCTTTAATCGCGGAGTGGCTCTCCTTCATTCCTTTACATATACCCAGGCCGGTGCCACGTTCCGGCAGGTCGCTGCAGACGATCCCAACTGCGCGATGGCGCATTGGGGCGTGGCGATGTCCTGCTTCCACCAGCTTTGGGAACCACCACTCGTTCCCGCCTGCCTGCCCGCCGCCACTCGGGAGATCGAAACTGCACAGAAGCTCAGTTCTTCCAGCGCGCGCGAACGGGCCTACGTCCAGGCGCTTTCGCTCGTCTTCAAGGACGCCGGTACCGTCCCCTTTTCTGCGCGCGACCAGCAATATGAGAAAGCCATGGCCGCTCTCTCCCACGACTATCCCGACGACGTTGAGGCGCAGGTGTTCTACGCACTTGCTCTGCTCTCAAACGCTTCACCTGCAGACAAGACCCACGCGCGGCAAAAACAGGCGCTCGCCATACTCGACCCTCTCGATAAGACCTACCCCGATCATCCCGGCATCACCCACTACATCATCCATGCCAGCGACAGCACCGAACTCGCGCCGCGCGGCCTGCCCGCCGCACGCAAATATGCGCAAGTCGCGCCCGATGCTCCCCATGCGCTCCATATGCCTTCTCACATCTTCACGCGCCTCGGTCTCTGGCAGGACTCTATCGCATCGAATCTGGCGGCAAGCAAGGCCGCTCGCGATCAGGGCGATATTGGCGAAGAGCTTCACGCCATGGACTATCTCGTTTACGCCTACCTTCAACTCGGGCAATATGACGATGCTCGTCAGGTTCTTGAGCAGCTCAACAGCATGACAAATCTAGCCGCGGGTGATTTCAAAAGTAGCTACGCAGCCACAGCCATTCCCGTGCGCTACGCGGTCGAGCAGAGCCATTGGGATGAGGCGGCGAAGATCCAACCCATCCCCGGATCTCCCCCGCATGTTGCCGCAGTTGCCGTGTGGGCCCGCGGCCTGGGTCGCAGCCGCGGCCAGCAGCCAGCAGGCGCAAATGCTGAGATTGCAGACCTTCAGAAATACGAGGACGAACTGCATCGCGTCGGCAATGAGTACTGGGCTGCGCAGGTGCATATCCTGCAGCAGGAAGTCGCAGCGTGGGCAGCCCAGGCAAACGCCAAACCGCAGGAAGCCGTAGCCCTGATGCGCAAAGCCGCCGACGAAGAAGATGCGATGGAGAAGTCGCCCGCCACGCCGGGGCCAGTCGTCCCCGCTCGTGAACAATTAGGAGATCTGTTGCTCCAGCAACACAACCCTTCCGAAGCAGAAGTAGCCTTTCGCGCATCGCTCGTAAACGCGCCCAACCGGCGTGGAGCAATGCAGGGAATTGCGTTTACTTCGCAAACGGCCCAGGAGAAGTAGCGTCGCACAGAACTGCTAGAACGACACGTCCGCCGGCTCCGTCACCCTCAGCACAGACTGGTCGCCCGTCTTCTGCTTCCACGCTGCGCGAATCGCCTCGATCTTGGCACGATTCTCTGCCGTATCCGGGTAGTCAATAATCAGCATCTTCGAGCGCAACCGTTCCGGGGCAGTCTGATCCTTGCCCTGCCACTGCCCGTACACGTCCACCACGCTGAGCCCATCTGGAAACCGTGACGTGACTTCCCGATCAAGAAAACCCCGCCAGTCTGCTTCACTCACTCCCTGATCGGTATGATCGACCGGCCCCAGACCGAAGTAGAGCTTCGTATCCACCCAGCCTTTGGTCAACCCGGGGTGCGCCGGATCGCCCTGCAACGTCGGCGCACCAGGAGCCGACGTTGCAACCGGCTTGTGTGCACAAGCCGCCAGCGCAAGCGCCAGCAGCGGCGCAAACAGTACAGCGCGAACGTACATTCAGGCTCCTGAAATGAGGGTCTAGAACCCTACTTTTCCACTTCAACACCGCGCCAGAAAGCCACGTATCCTTTAATCTTACGGGCGGCAGGCTTGGGATCGGGGTAATACCAGGCTGCATCGGGGTTATCTTGCCCATCGATATAAAGGCTCATATAACGCGCCTGGCCCTTCCAGGGACACGTGGAGGTGGTGCTGCTAGGGCGGAAGTACTCCCGCTTGAGGCTGTTCTCCGGGAAATAGACATTCCCCTCGACGACTTCAGTAGTTTCGCTTTCGGCAATAACCTTGCCATTCCAGATTGCTTTAGCCATATCTTCCACACCGCTATCCGCCGCTTCGGTTTGGAGCTCGGCGAACGGTAATCGTTAGAACAGTAACAGAGATTGGATTCTATGGCGAGTCCACAGGATTCGAGTTCCGTTTCCCCAACCGTCCGTCCTCAAGTCTCCATGGGCACTTAGCCGGGATTCACGCAGGCGGGGAAGCTCCCAGCAGCAGAAAGCGAGCAGAGGTTTCACCCCATGCTCGCCCGTTTTACTGAATCATGTAGGCCCGGAAACCGGCTACTTGGCAGCTTCGATTGAATCGATGTGAACCGATTTCTTGTCGGAGTCCTCAGTCGCCGTGACCGTAACGCGGTCGCCGTAGAACTTCTTCACGGCATCCGGATTGTCGATGGTCCAGACCTGCTTCTTGCCTTCGTCAACAAAAACCGGAGCCGTGCCACCCTCGATGCACTTCTTCACGCACTCTGAGCCGGTACCGGCGTGCTTGGCTCCGCACATCGAGTCCGAAATCCAGCCGTTGATCGTTTTTGAATCAGCTGCGTTCGCTGCGACAGCTGCAAACGCGACGCCAGCAACCACCATTGCAATGATGCGCTTCACTTGAAACCTCCATGGGGACCTTGATTCTACCGCCACTAATCATGCGCCACCGGGCGCATATTGCACAAGCCGCCTTCAGACAACGCTTTGGCCAGATGAACTAGCGCACCTGCCATTCTTGATTCGGCTGGAATTTGCGTCGGCGTGCCTCGACATTCTTGAGAGCCCCCTCATACCGGGCCGCAGCAGCCGTGAAACGGTTGACGAGTTCTGAAGTCTTGCTCATGAACGTCGGCATCTTCTCGCGAATGGGTTCCAGGATATGCGCAAACTTGGCTAGAAGAAAAAAGCCCTCGGCATTGCAGTCAACATACAGCTCAGCTGAAACCGCGCCGTGAAGCACCATGGCCGCCCCCATCTCCCAGTACGTGGTGACCTGCCGAAAAAAAGCATTGTGAGGATCGGCCGAGTTATGCACAACCGCAAAGAACTCGTCCGCGGTGTTCGGCCAGAATTCGCCGGTCATCCAGGCTCGCGCCTCGCGCATCACGGTCTCGGTGCGGAGTTCGTAGAATCTAAGAATAATTTCAGCATCAGCGGGTGTAGCGAGCATGCGTTCCATCAGCGGGTCTCCGAATGCCCATGGTAACGGATTCAACCGGCACTTGCGATCAACATCTGTCTTAAGCGCACGATGCGGGACCGTGTGGCCCCGCATCGCGGCTTAAGCTCAACTCTCTCGATTCTTCACGCAGGCTGCAGTTCCTTCTTCGCCTCAGGCCTTTCAACCACGGGTCCATGCGTTTCCACGGTCGGTGGTGGCGGAGCATCGCCAATCCGCTTCGAGTAGTGGCAGACTACCGCGGCGCCAGCCTCCGCCGCGATACCTTTCTTACTACCCTTTTTCGGTCTGGCTTCCTCTTCAGGGCTCTTCTTCTTGTTGGGACACTCAAGGAAGATTCCGGACTTGAGCGTCTTCTCAACCAGGTAGGAGTTCCCACATTCCGGGCACGGTTGTGCAACCGGTTTGTAGTTCGAAGTAAAGTCGCACTTGGGATAATTAGTACAACCCCAGAAGATGTTGCCGCGGCGCGCCTTGCGCTCAGCAATATCGCCGACGCCGCACTTCGGGCACTTCATACCCTCGATCAAGTTCTGCTTCACGTACTTGCAACCAGGATAGCCCGAGCATGAAACAAATTCACCATAGGCTCCCTGCCGCAGTACCAGCGGCTTGCCGCAAAGTGGGCATGCCTCTCCAGTAGGCTCTGGCGGTTTTTGCTGCTGCTTCTGGCTCAGCTTACGAATCGTCTTGCAGGGCGGATCCTCGTTGTAGCCGGGGCAGCTCATGAACGGCCCAAACTGGCCACGGCGCAAAACCATCACGCGGCCGCAGTTCTCGCAGTACTCCTCTGTATCTCCTGCTTCCTGTGCCTCAGGCGTGTTCAGGTCGGGCTTGGCCGCGATGTTTTCCTTCGTAAAATCGCAACTCACCTGCTCGACAAATACCTTCTTGCCCTTCTCAGCAGAACCATTCACCGCCTCCGCGATTGCGGAGACCAACTCCTTCGCATTTGCAACTTCCTTCGAATACACCTTGGTGTCATCGACCGCTGCATGGACAGTCATTGGGAAATGAAGCGCTTTCGTGATCTTCTGGGTAACAGCCTTCGGATCCTTCTTCCAGGGACCCATCGCAACTGTTACGGGCTTCTTCCGCGTGAAGTTTGAACATGCGTAAAAGCTGCCGAACTTGCCCCACTTCAAAACCAGCGGACTTCCGCACTTTTCACACTTGTCGCCGGTCTCCTGCTCCATGCGCTTGATGTTGCGCATAGTCTTGTCGGCATCTTTCAGCTCATCTTCAAAATGGTCGTAGAACCCATTGAGCAGGTCGGTCCACTTCTCCTTGCCTTCTTCAATATCGTCGAGTTCTTCTTCCAGCTTCGCAGTGTACTTTGTGTCGAAAATATACGGAAAGCTCTCGACAAGTAGATCGCACACCACCATGCCGATTTCGGTTGGATAGAAGCGTCCACGCGACCCGCCATGCTTCACCACGTACTCGCGATCCTGAATCGTGCTGATGATCGAGGCGTACGTAGACGGACGTCCGATCCCGCGCTCTTCCAGTTCCTTTACAAGTGAAGCTTCGTTGTACCGTGGAGGCGGCTCCGTGTAATGCTCCTCTGGCAACAGCTGCTCGAGTTCCAGGTTCTTGACGTCATCAAGATTCGGCAGCTTGTTCGCGAGCGAGTCCTCGTCGTCACCAGCTTTCTTGTCTTCGGTTACCTCGTAAACCTTGAGGAAGCCGTCAAAACGCAGAATCGATCCGCTCAGGCGGAACTCATAGGTCTTCTGATCGATGGCGGATTTGGCCTCGATCTTCGCGGTCGTGATGTCGTAGACCGCAGGTACCATCTGCGAGGCGATGAAGCGCCTCCAGATCAGGGTGTAGAGCTTGAGCTGCTCATCGCTCAGATAACGCGCAATTGACTCGGGAGTGCGCGAAGCATCTGTCGGCCGGATTGCCTCGTGGGCATCCTGCGCGTCTTTTTTGCCTTTGTAAACATTGGGCGATTCGGGCAGGTATTGTTTGCCAAGCTGCTTGCCGATCCACGCACGTGCGCCTTCCACCGCGTCTGGAGCGACGCGCGGCGAATCGGTACGCATATAAGTGATCAAACCGGTTGTGCCCTCGTCGCCGATTTCCATGCCTTCATACAGGCGCTGGGCTACGCCCATGGTGCGGCGCACGTTGAAGCCGAGCTTGCTCGAAGCATCGCGCTGCAGTTGGCTGGTAATAAAAGGAGCAAGCGGACGACGTTGCCGCTCAAGGCGCTCCACCGATGCGAGTGTCCACGCGGCCCTCTCGAGCGCGGCCAGTGCTGCATCCATTGACTTCTTGTCGGGCAGCGCGCCGCCGATGAACTGGTCCTTGCCATCCTTGTCCTGGCCGTTCGCCACGCGAGCCGGTTCGCCGTCGATCCCAACAAACTTCGCCTTGAAATTCTTGTCCGCTTGGCGCTCAGGATGCAACTGCGCCTCGAGCGTCCAGTACTCGACGGGCTTGAATGACCCAATCTCGCGTTCGCGTTCCACGATCAGGCGCACCGCAACTGTCTGAACACGCCCCGCCGAAAGTCCCCGGCGAACCTTATCCCAAAGCAGCGGTGATATTTGATAGCCGACGAGGCGGTCGAGAACGCGCCGAGTCTGCTGCGCGTCCACCAGGTTCTCATCGATGTCGCGGGCGTGCTGGAATGCGTCCTGCACGGCCTTCTTGGTGATCTCATTAAAGGTGACGCGACGAATCTTCTTGCGCTCGGTAGCGGTCGTACCCAGCTGGATTGCCAGGTGCGCGGCAATCGCTTCGCCTTCGCGATCAGGGTCAGGCGCCAGGAAGATTTCGTCAGCCTTCAGGCCTGCCTTCTTTAACTGATCGACGATCTTTTCTTTGCCGGGAGAAACAATCAGCTTTGGTATAAACGTGCGATTCTTCAGTTCCACGCCAATGTCGTTCTTGGGCAGATCCATGATGTGCCCGATCGACGCGCGGACCTCGAAGCCCTTACCTAGATATTTTTCGATCGTCTTCGCCTTCGCGGGAGATTCGACGATCACGAGTGATTTGGTCATTGCCATCCTTGATTCCGTATTACTCTACCCCATCCGGCCTGTTTGACTCGGATCGAGGCCTTTCCGTTTCTACTGCGTTGGGAGGAATATCCTCACAAGTTGAGCGCCTCGCGGCTGTCTCGCCTTGCCTTCCTCTCACAGAATGAGCCGCAAGATTTGCAAGCTAACATGGAAGGCATCCCCGTTTCCACTGTCAATCTGTATTTCTTTCCCGCGCATTGCTCGCTTGGTAACGCGCAAAGTTTCTGAAATGTGCGGTTCATCGCATCCCCAACTGCGCCCAAATTTTTTGCGCAGGTGCTGCCGAAGCCACGAAATCCGCCGCGACTCCAAAACTAAAGGTTGCGAACGTAGTTCCTTCCTGGCAGGCAGCGAATCCGGCCGCTCATCTCCAGCTCGAACAGAGCTGTAAACACCTCGGATGAGGTCAGTTGAGTCTCTAGCTTTTCGAGAAGCTCGTCGATCTGAAGAGACTCATCGGCGCGCAAAACCCTCAACACAATGGACTCTTCGGATCGCAGCACCGGCTCAGGCAGAAGAGATGCGGCTTCCTGCGGTTTGGATTCAACACCGGCCTCCTGCTCCAGTTGCAGTCGAACCTGCGATGGCAGATCCTCCCACACGTCTTCCCAGCTCCCCACCAGCTTGGCGCCCTGCTTTATCAGTGTGTTAGGCGTCCAGGAGTTTTTTGCCGTCACGTTGCCCGGCACTGCATAAAGATCGCGATCCTGTTCCGCCGCACAGCGCGCCGTCACGCGGGTTCCCGAGTTCTCGCTTGCCTCCACTACCAAAACGCCGATGCTCAGTCCGCTGATGATGCGGTTGCGGCGCGGAAAATTCTGCGGCGCAGGAAACGTACCCATGGACATTTCGCTCACGATCGTTCCACCCGTAGCGATAATTTCGTCTGCCAGCTTCTTGTTCTCCTTGGGATAGACCACGTCGATTCCGGTTCCCCAAACGGCAATGGTGGGAGTGCGCGCCACAAGAGCACCCTTATGCGCACACGTATCGATTCCCCGTGCCATTCCGCTCACAACAACGAGTCCGCGAGCGGCCAGATCGCGCGAGAGCATCTCCGCCACGTTCGTGCCATAAGGAGAAGGATGCCGTGTACCCACCACTGCGATCGACGGGCGCGACAACAACTGCACCGCCCCGCGAACCCACAGTACCGGCGGGGGATCGTAGATCTCCTTCAACCGCTCGGGATACTCAGGACACCCAAGCGTGACAATCGTCGCACCTTGCTGCGCGACTTTCCCCCATTCCTCGTCCGCGGCGCGACGCGCTTTCCCATCAAAAATGTACTGCGCCGCATCCGCCGGAAATCGCAGCCCCTCAAGTTCAGTGAGTGTCAGTTCAAATATCTGGCCCGGCTTGCGCAGTTGTGCAATTGCATCGACAATACGCTTAGGCCCGAGATTCGGCGTAAGCGTCAGCGCCAGCATGGCCAACCGGTTTTCATCGATTTGCGTGCTGGTATTGGGTGCGAAGGAATCTATATTTGCATCTTTCAATATCGGCATTCACATACGCGCCAGTGCATTCACACACTTGCGCTCTTTCCTCTTAGGGACCCACGGAATTCTTGAGTAATTGGGCTCACATTAAGCTGATAAGAAATGGAAGTCAAGCCGGCAGCGTGTGACGGAGAGCACGCATGTGGAGAATCCTGAAGCGCGGATTGATAGTCTAAAAGATAGAGTGAATTCAACTTTGCCACGCCGGCTTCGTGTAGCCGCCATTCGTTTTTTAAACCCCGCTCCCCTCATGTGGGATTTTGAGCATCCGCCGCTGAATGCCGAACTCGCCGAGCGCTACGAGATCAAATGGATGCTCCCTTCGCAGTGTGCGGACGAGTTGGCCGACGGAAGCGCCGACATCGGCCTTGTTCCAATCGCCGCGCTGGCAACAACACCAGGCCTACGCATCTTGCCCGGTTGCACAATCGCCTCGAAGGGCAAGGTGCGATCGCTTCTGCTGGTGCGCCGCGCAAATCAGCCGCTTTCGGCCCTGCGAAGCGTTGCGGCGGATTCGGCAAGCCGCACCACATTGGCCTGTGCGCGCATCCTCTTCCACAAATGGAGCAACGCCAAAGTGCCCTTCATTTCAATGACCGCTGACCTGGATGCCATGCTCGACCGCGCCGACGCCGCAATCCTGATCGGCGATCCAGCTCTAATGGCACTCGAAGAACGCGCAAATCGCTTCGAACGCACAGGCGAAGAACTCGTCTACCACGATCTTGCCGAGGAATGGAAGACTCTGACCGGTCTTCCCTTTGTCTCCGCCGTCTGGGCGGTTGCTCCAGCCAGCCTCTCGGATCTGCGTGTTGGCAATGACTTCATCCAATCGCGCGATCACGGATTACAGAACATCGATGCGCTGGTCGAGCACTGGTCACGCCAACTGCCTCTGTCTGACGGCACCATTCGCTCCTACCTCACGGCGAATATTCATTACGTTTTGGACGAGGAGTGTGTAGAAGGCATGCGCGGCTTCTTCAAAATGGCCGTAGAGACAGGTGTCCTGCCAAAGTACGACCTTCCACCGAGCGCGCTGCTCGAATAGATGTGTCAGTTTCCAGCCCGGAATTCGCGAGACAGCAAGAGAGAAGCTGATACTAGAGCTAAAAGCTGCCCTTCAGATCTCCCACCTCAGGAGCGCAGCGCCCACCGTAAATCCGGCGCCGACGGCAGCCAGCAATACCAGGTCGCCCTTCTTCAGCTTCCCTTCCTCGATCGCCGTCTCCATGGCCAGGGGAATCGTTCCCGCTGACGTATTTCCATACTTCTCAATATTGATAATCACGCGGTCAGCAGGCATCCCTAGGCGATCGGCGGTTGACGTAATGATGCGCTTGTTCGCCTGATGGGGGATGAAGCAGCCAAGGTCGGAGCCAGTAACCCCATTGCGCTCGAGTAGCTTGGTTGTGGCTTCAGCCATCTTGCGCACGGCAAACTTGTAAACTGCCTGTCCATCCTGGTGGATGAAGTGCATCTTCTTGTCGATGGTCTCGTGCGTCGGCGGATTCAGGCTGCCACCGCCCGGCAGATTCAACGAAACACCACCGGACCCATCGATCTCGTGCACAAAGTCGATCATGCCGATTTCGCCCTCTTCCGCCGGTTCAATCAGCACCGCTCCGCCACCATCGCCAAACAAAACACAAGTAGCCCTGTCGGTGTAGTCGGTCATGCGTGTGTTGGCGTCGGCCCCGCAGACCAGCACCTTGGACTGCGCGCCGCTCTCGACGAGCTTGACGCCGGCTTGTAGCGCAAACACGAACCCAGAACAGCCGGCCGAAACGTCAAAACCCCACGCTCCCTTGGCCCCGATCTTGTCCTGCACAAGGCATGCCGTAGACGGAAACATCATGTCCGGAGTGACCGTGCCCACAATGATCACTTCAACTTCACTGGGCTCGATACCGCGTGCTGCGAGACACTTCTTCGCGGCTTCAACGCAGATATCGCTCACGCCCTTGCCTTGGGCGAGCACATGGCGTTCCTTGATGCCGGTGCGCTCCACGATCCATTGATCGTTTGTATCTACTATTTTTTCGAGGTCTTGATTGGTAAGAACTTTCGGTGGAACGTAAGTTCCGAGGGCGCTTATCTTGGCGCGCCTGCCCACCACGGGACGCACGGCGAGGCTCAATGCTTTTCTCCTAGCGGCGCGAGTCCAGATTGACCGGCTTGCGCTCAACATCATCGGTACGGCTCTTTGGTTCGGCTGCACACGGCGCGACACGACCGCGGCAAAGAGTAGAAGTGCCCACGGCACCGCAAAAAGTACCGGGTGACCTACTGCGCCCGTACTAGCCCGTTACCGTTGCTTCCTTCCGGACCTGGCGGGATTGGCGGGATTACGTCGCGTAGGACCCGGCACTGATAGATTTTACCATCTCGGCGTGCCCTCTTTCACTGGCGTCTCTCCCCACTTTTCCAACACCAATGGCAAATCTTTTCGTATACTTCCGCTGCAACCAATCCCGAAAAATTCTGAGGTGCTGATGAGGATTCTCGTTCTGTGCTCCGCGATGCTGTTTTGCGCTGTTTCCTCTGCCTGGACGCAGGAACCGATACCGGCTGGCAAGAAGGATTCGAGCGGTCTGAACGCCCAGATTGTCGCGGCCCGCAAAGCCACAGCGGAAAAACGATTCGCCGATTCTGAGGCGCTCATGTTGAAGGTCACCACAGAAGACCCAAAGCTCGTACTGCCCTGGGTGGAACTTGCGTTGGCGCAACTTGGACTGAAGAAGTACCCGGAAGCCGAAAACAGTTTCAAGATGGCCTTGGGGCTCGATCCGAAGTCAATTCAGCGAGAACATCAGGATGACTTCTATAAGAGCGACGACAAACCCGGGGTCGCAGGCCCGACAGCTACACGGAATTCGCGCAATGCAGTGGATAGCGTAATCAATAACGCGCAGAGCCGCACACCGGATATCAAAGGTGTGTCGTGGGCGGGCCTCGGAGAGATATATATCCACGATGGCAAGGTCAAGGAAGCCGAAGAAGCTTTCGACAATGCCGTCGCCGCGTTCCCCCAGCAGGCGGCTCTCTATCGCCGCAATGAGACCATCTTGTTCTTCCAGGTGGGCAACTCCGAAGCGCAATTTGCCGCAGCCGAAAAAGCCATCGCGCTCGACCCGACGCGAGCCGCTCTCTATTACTTCAAGGGGCAGGCTCTCGTTTCGAAAGCCACCATCGATCCCACGACCCAGAAGATGGTCTTGGCGCCCGGATGCGCCGAAGCCTACCAGAAATACCTCGAACTGGAGCCGAATGGTCCGTACGCCGCTGATGCAAAAGGCGTTCTTGCCGGGGCCGGAATCCCCCTCAAAGCGGGGAAAAAGTGAACTTGATAGAATAGAAGTGTGAGCAAAGCTTCCCAACCCACGGCTCCTACCGTGGGTTTTATTTCGTTAGGCTGCCCCAAAAACCTCGTTGACTCTGAAGTCATGATGGGGCTGCTGGACCATGCCGGCGCGCGCCTGACAGCCCGTCCTGAAGACGCCGAGATCCTCGTCGTCAATACCTGCAGCTTCATCGACACTGCCAAGCAAGAGTCCGTCGACACCATTCTCGAAATGGCCCGCTTCAAAACCTCCGGCTCAGCCAAAAAACTGATCGTCGCCGGATGCCTCGTCGAGCGCTACCGCGACGAAATCATCAAGAACATCCCGGAAGTCGACGCAGTCGTCGGCACAGGAGAACTCGAGTCCATTCTGAAAGCCGCCGGAATGACTCCAACGGCAGCGCCATCGCCCTTCAACATCCTCAGCGGACACGGGCATGGCGAGATACGCGCAGGCCAGGAATCACTCGCAGGCACCCACAAACCCAGTGGCCACCGTGAGCCTTCTCAAGAGCCCGGTTCTGTATCAGGGCATGACTTCAGTCATGCCGAAAGCGCTCAGAAAGAGATAGGGGCTTTAGCCCCTGAGTTAGCGTTTCGTCGCGAAGGCGATCTCCGCGAGAAACAAGGCCGCTTCAGCCGCGAAGAATGGCAAGGAGCGGCACACATGCTGCCCACCTACCTTTACAACGAAGACACGCCGCGTTACATCTCCACTGGCCGCACCTCCGCCTACATCAAGATCGCCGAAGGCTGCGATCACCCCTGCACCTTCTGCGTCATTCCCAATCTGCGCGGCAAGTTCCGCTCACGCCGATTCGAATCCGTCGTCGCAGAAGCCCAAAAACTCGTTGCCAGCGGCGTGCAGGAAATCACGCTTATCGGCCAGGACACCACCTGCTACGGCGAAGACCTCGGCCTCAAAGACGGCCTTGCACTGCTGCTCGAAGCCCTGGCCGGCATCGAAGGCCTCCGCTGGCTGCGCTTTCTCTACGCCTATCCCAACCGCATCACTGGCAAGTTGCTCGAAACCATCGCGAAGCACGACAACATCTGCAAGTACCTCGACGTGCCCCTGCAACACGCATCGCCCGACGTGCTCAAGCGCATGAAGCGCGGCGCCGGCGCCGACATTTTTCTCAAGACACTCGACAAGGTCCGCACTGCGGTTCCCGGCATTGCCCTGCGCACCTCCTTCATCGTCGGCTTCCCCGGCGAGTCGTCCGCCGACTATGAAGTCTTGCAGCAGTTCATCAGCGATGCAAAATTCGACTGGCTCGGCGTCTTCAATTACTCCGATGAAGAAGGTTCGAAGGCCCACGCACTCGATGCGAAGCTTTCAAAACGCACCATCGAATCCCGCAAACGCAAGCTGATGAAGCTGCAGCAAAAAATATCAAAGCGCGCCAAGCAACAATGGGTCGGTCGCGATTTGGTTGTTCTGGCCGAAGGCGAGAGCGAAGAGACGTCCATGCTGTGGGAAGGCCGCACCGAATTCCACGCGCCCGAAATTGACGGCAAAGTCTACATCAACGACTTCGGCGACCTCGAGAACCTCGAAGCCGGCAAATTCTATCGCGCCGAGATCACCGAAGCCCACGATTACGACCTCGTAGCCAGGATCGTCGCGGGGCCGCTCTCTTGAGTCGGAATCCCGCCTCCTTTGAAAACCGCGCACCGGTTCGCAGGCATCTGACCGAAGCGTTACGATATCCAAGAACCTGAACGCGTAAAGTAGCGATGCCCCAAAAGAAAAAATCCGCAAAGCTCCTTCATTGCCCCACCTGCGGCATGCTCGTCACCGCCAAAGACGAAGACTTCCCCTTCTGCAGCGACCGCTGCCGAAAAATAGATCTTGGTAAGTGGGCCATGGGTGTCTACAAAATCAGCTCGCCCGTCCTCGATCCCGAAGTCCTCGAAGATCTTGGCGAGGTCGGTCGCCAGCGCAGGAAACAGGATGACGAATAGTCCATCCGCCGTCTCGCCTCCGCCCGAGACAGCGCGTAAAACGCCCTGGGCCTGGACCGTCGCCACCTTTTTTGGCGCCGGACTCGGCAAGCCTGGACCCGGAACCTGGGGATCGGTGGCGGCCGTTCTGCTGTGGGGCATCATCGCGTGGCTCTTTCACCCAACCCCTAATGGCCTTTTATTTGTTGTATTTATCGGAATTGCCTTGTCGATTACTTCAGGGATTCCTGCAGCTACCATTGCTGCACGTGAAAGCGGTCGCCACGATCCCCAATTCGTCGTCATCGATGAAGTTGCCGGCCAATGGATCGCCTTGCTGGGCAGTCCCGCCGACTTCCGCCACGGCGTCATCGCCTTCATCCTTTTTCGCTTGTTCGACATCACCAAACCCTTCCCGGTGCGCCAACTGGAGAAGCTTGCCTGAAGGCTGGGGCATCGTCTTCGATGACGTGGCAGCGGGGCTGTATGCTTTGGGAGTGGCGTCGGTACTGCGTCTCTGGATCCACTGAGAATGAAAATGCCGCGAACCCGCACCCAATCCGCGCACGAACAAATGACACCTGAGCCACGAATCGACGAGGTGGCCCCAGACGCAGCGCTACCTCTCGGCGAGGTTGAGCTCGTCGGCGCCAATCTCGGTCCCAATCCCTTCGGTCCCCCTGTGGTTGTCGTAGGCACCCATCCGGCGCAGGTGCTGATGAGCCGTCCCGGACGCGCCGCCTTCCGGGTGCCAGAAAATGCCATATCTGGTTTGGTTGAAGTCCGCACACCTGCGGGTGTGAGCAATGGTGTGCCCTTGCACATCGCGCGCGAGCTTTCAAGCGGACTGCACCCCGTGACAAGCCCGGCAGTGAGCCGCTCAGGAATGATTTACGCCACAATCTCCGGTCAACGCGGAAAGCAGACGCCTGTTTCTGTGGTTCGCGTAAGCCCCGATGGCCGCGGTACCCCCTTCGCGACCGGAATCTTGAATGCCACCGGGTTGGCGTTTAGTCCCGATGGGGACCTCTTTGTAACTTCGCGCGCAGAGGGCAATGTTTATCGCATCGACGGTGCGGGCGAGTCGACCCTCTATGCCGAAGGAATGGGCGTTGCCACAGGCGCAGCTTTCGACGGTGCCGGCAATCTTTTCGTCGGCGATCGCAGCGGAACGATCTTCAAAATCGATTCGCAACGAAAGATCTTCGTGTACGCCACCCTGGAACCGAGCGTCTCCGCCTATCACCTCGCGGTCGACCGCGAAGGAACGTTGTTCGTTACCGGACCGACGCTTTCGTCCAATGACGCAATCTGGGCAATCAACAGCCACGGCGAAGCGCGTGCTTGGTATCGTGGCTTGGGCCGGCCCCAGGGGCTGGCGATTGCATCCAATGGCGACATCTACGTAACCGCAAGTCTCCATGGCCGTCGCGGACTGGTCCGCGTAACCCAGGACGGTGAGACCAGCATTGTCGTTGCCGGAATCAATCTCGTTGGCGTAACGTTCTCCCCGCTTGGCACCACGGTGCTGGCAGACAACGATGCAGTTTATGATCTGGAGTTGGGAGTTGAGGGCATGACCGCGTTTTAACCTGACTTTCCAGTTCTGCGTGCGCCGCGTCTTCGCATTACCCGTAAACTAAAAGCTATAGGCTAGGAGCTAGAAGCTGCTTCCATGAAATCCGAAATCATCGCAGTCGGCTCCGAAATGCTTACCCCGCATCGGCAGGACACCAACTCCCTTTATCTGACCGAAAAACTAAACGAGATCGGCGTTACGGTGTCCTTCAAGACGATCGTGGGTGACCGGAGGAAGGACTTGGTCGGCGCAGTCCGCAACGCTCTTGCGCGTACCGACATCGTGATCCTGATGGGTGGTCTTGGACCCACAGAAGACGACCTTACACGCGAAGCAGTCGCGGAAACACTCTCGCTCAAACTGAAGCGCGATGCTCCCCAGGTCGCCGCACTTCATGCGCGCGCTGCCACCTGGCGTATTTCCATGCCCGAGAACAATCTCAAGCAGGCGGACCTCATTGAAGGCGCGACCTTCCTCAACAATCCCAACGGCAGTGCGCCCGGTCAATGGCTTGAAACCACATACTCTGGCTTTCGCAAAGTGATCGTCCTTATCCCCGGCCCGCCGCACGAGTGCAAGCCGCTCTTTGAAGAAGAGTGCATGCCTCGTTTGCGCGCCATCGCCCCCGTACGTCATCTTGCGAGGCGCACGCTTAAGGCCGCCATGATTCCGGAATCGCAGGCCGACAAGCTTCTCGCGCCCATCTACACCACCTACACCGACGTCGAAACCACCATCCTCGCTCACGCCGGCGATATTCAACTGAACCTTATCTGCTCCAAGGCAAACAAAGATCTCGCCGAGCAGCGCGTCGAAGAGTTGGCCACGAAGCTTGAAGAAGCGCTCGACGACTGGATGTACTCTGCCGAAGGCGAGTCTCTCGAGCAGATTGTTCTCTTCTATCTCGGCCTCCGCCAGGCCACCCTCGCCGTCGCTGAAAGTTGCACAGGCGGCATGATCGCCCAACGCATAACATCCGTCGCAGGTAGTTCGCGCTCGTTCCTGGGCAGTGTGGTGGTCTATTCAAACGAACTCAAGACAGCCTTTGCCGACGTGCCCGCGGAGCTGATCGACCAGTATGGCGCAGTCTCATCGGAAGTTGCTGCGGCGCTCGCCGAGGGTATCCGCAAGCGTACCGGCGCAACCCTGGGATTGGGTGTCACCGGAATCGCCGGGCCCACCGGCGGCACCGAGAGCAAGCCAGTAGGCCGGGTCTATATCGCTGTCAGCGATGACCAGAAAACCGATACCTTCGAGCGCAACTTCCGGGGAGACCGCAATCGCGTCCGCGAATGGGCCAGTCAGCAGGCGCTCGACCTCGTCCGCCGCAAGCTCATGTAGACCGTGCCCGAAGGCGACATCTGCACATTTAACGCATCTTCCCGCGAGGGTACGTTATCTTCACTAGCACGGCGTAAGACATCCGCCCGAAATGGAGACTTCCCCATGCCTCTGCCAAACGATGAAAAAGTAGTCGCGCTTGCCAATGATCTGCTCGCACAGTTCCACAAGCTTTTCGGCCCGCACCCCGGATATCGTCCGGCTCACGCAAAAGGCCTGATGCTAAGCGGAACGTTCAAGCCGTCGGCAGGCGCCGCGCGGCTAACCAGGGCTCCGCACGTCACACGCGAGTCAACCCCTGTCACCGTGCGGTTCTCCAATTCAACGGGAATTCCGACCATACCCGACAATTCGCCCGATGCGAATCCGCGCGGGCTGGCGATTCGATTCAATCTTGCTGAGCACGTACATACCGACATCGTCAGCCACTCAACGGATGGCTTCCCCACCCGGGATGCAGCAGAGTTTCTCGAGTTTCTGAAAGCCGCGGGAGCGAGCGGTCCTGAAGTTCCCTCGCCCAAGCCCATCGAACGCTTTCTCGCGTCGCACCCTGCAGCGCTCAAGTTTGTGCAGACTCCCAAGCCCTTCCCCTCGAGCCTGGCGCGCGAGACCTACTTCGGCGTCACCGCCTTTCGCTTCACCAATGCACAGGGCGAAAGCAAAT
Organism: uncultured Acidobacteriaceae bacterium; assembly: GCA_963738035.1. GTDB lineage: Bacteria > Acidobacteriota > Terriglobia > Terriglobales > Acidobacteriaceae > Telmatobacter. The sequence continues at coordinate 167,672 of CAVTVB010000007.1, read as the reverse complement.
ACGGACGCTATCGTATCGTCCCCGACGCTGGTAACGACTACCTCACCGACGATGCCGTTGCACGCCTTCGCGCCGATTACCACTACGAAGAACTCGAGCATCGCGTGAAGCACGCTCCCATCCGCTTAAAAATCCTTGTCCAGATCGCCGCACCCGCAGATGTAACCGACGACGCAACCATCCACTGGCCCGAGGAGCGCGAACTATTTGAACTAGGCAACCTCGAGCTGACTAGCGTTCTCGAAGACACCCCAACCCAGCAGAAGCACATCATCTTCGATCCCATTCCGCGTGTTGACGGCATCGAGCCTTCCGCAGATCCGCTTCTTGAATTACGCGCCGCGATCTACCTGCTCAGCGGCCGCGAACGAAGAGCATCCAAAGCCTAGTACGCGACCACAGCACATCCCTGTGCTCGGTTGACGCGCTCCCCTGCGCTTTGAAAGACTCGCGCTATATGCGATACAACGGCAGGGTTGAGTATGCGGACGCCCGAAAAATGCGCACCCGCAACAAGGGATATTACCGGGTGCTCCACTGGCCCATCTGGATCTGGGTCTTCTTCCTCGCCCCGGGGCCGCTGGTCTTCAGCCTCTTCGCCCATGGCTTCAGCATGGCCAACGGCGCCTGGCTCGCTCTCGTTCTCATCGGAACGGGCATCGCTGCCATCTACGGCCAGCTGCCCGGTGTCGAGCCCGCACCCTACATCCTGCGCTTCGATGAAGACCGCCCCAATCCCCTCTATCGCAAAGTCTGCTATACATTCGCCTGGAATGCGGCATTGAATTTCGCGCTGCTGAACCTCACCGGCCTCGTCATCGCCGTGATCACTGGCGTGTGGACCATGAAGCAGCTCTACCAGTACGTCTACTTCCCTCTCGCTCTCTTGATCCTGTTGCTGGGCTTACTCGGCAAGCTGCCTCGCGTCGGCAAGTCGACAAAAAACGAAGGCATCGAGCGTCGCTATTTCTACGGCACCGTCTGGGCCGTAACAATTTCGCAGACTGTGCTGTTGCTCCTATGGAAGACGCTCCCCCTCACGCGCACCGGCAGCATGGTCAAGCTCGTCATCTATACGGGAATGCTGTTCGCGATGGGCGCAGCCGCGTACAACGGCGCCCTTCCGCGAACCCGGCCAATCCTGCCTGGCGAACTCATGGTCGACTAATCAAGTTCCCATAGGGAACGCAGGCAAATAGCCCAGGATGAAGCGCGGCGAAATCCTGGGACGTCAACCAACAGAGACTCCAGTCCCGTAGGGACGTTTCGATTCGAGCCCCATGATGGCACCCATTTTGCAGAGCGTCGCCGAAGTCACCAGTCAAATGAAGAAGTCCGGACTCTCTCGGATCGCGCCTGCAGCTCTCAAACTTCTACGCCCCTCGATTCGCTTGCTTGTTGACGAGAAGACCGAACAGCCTGTCACGGAGCGCCGAACATGCCATCAGAAATTGCATGGCCGACACGAAGAAGCGGCGACCCGCATTCGTTCCTCGCCCAGATTGATCTCGCAGGATTGCCAGTCTGCGAAGGACTCCCTCTACCGCGCACCGGATCGCTCTTCTTTTTCTGCGACGCCGAGTATCTCCCGGATCCAGGCGATCCGCAGGACGTGAAGGATGGAATCAAGATCGTCTATTGCCCCACTTCGCTTTCCGACAACGCCCTTCGTACGACGCCCCGTGACCTCAGCAGCGATTACACCTTCGAGAGTTGGTCTTTGAATCCGAGGCTTGACCTTACTGCTCCCGCTCAAGACGTCTGGGAAATCAGATCTCTGGATATGAGTGACGCTGAGTCATATGCGTACTGTGAGCTCTTTACCCAGGTCTCTGCTAGTGACGGATCTGTTCATCGCATGGGCGGATATCCAAACCGAGTTCAATATGGCAAGTTTGAGCCCGAGGATGACCGGCGACTTCTATTGCAGCTAGACTCCGAGGGCGAAGCAGGAATGATGTGGAATGACCAAGGCAGGCTCTACTTCACCATCCGAGAAGAAGATTTGGAATCGTTGAGCTTCGAGAAAGCCTGGCTGGGCTGGCAGTCCGGTTGATTGATTCAATCGGAGCGGCAGCAGGCAACAGATGGAGGCTCGGGCCGGAAAAACCTCTTCCCCTTTTCACCGGCCCTGAACGCGGATACTACTTCGTCGCAACAGCCTTATACCCCGACCCACCCGCCTTCTTCATCGCGGTGATCCCCTCTTCAACCGAAAGCAAAGGAGTAGTCTTGACGGCGCTGCACGATCCACCCGCGCTGATGGCCATGGCAAAAGCCGCAGCGCTCACGTTGTCCGGCATATCGACCAGCACAACGGTGTCGTAATCGCCAAAGGTCAGCCACGCTTCCTTCAACGTACCGCCGAGCTTCGCAACAGCCTTGTCAACCACGGACGCTCGGTCCTGCGGTTTCTTGATCATCGCCGCCATAGCTTCTGAGGTGTAAGCAACCTGCACGAGGTAACTGGGCATAGTGTTTCTCACTTTCAGGGAACCAGAAATTGGAACCGGATGCGGGTGAAGTATACATGCGAAACGGAAAGTCCTCCCCAAGAAATCTTCAAGCCTCCTTCTCTGCGCCCGCCACTTCCTTGGCCTCGGCTTCAACCCGATGCCGCAAGCTCCCCGGTTCAAGAACTCGAACTGCCGCGCCCAGCCCGAGCACGATAAACTTCGCCTGCGATTCATTGTCAAAGTCGACTTGCAGCGCAGTCCTTTCAGCATCGCCTTTGCGTCCAGTCGCACCTGCTGCAGCAGGCCTCGTGACGCACCATGCCTGAATGCGCCGGGCCGCCTCCGCCGTGAGCGAAAGAACAACCCTGTAGCTCGCTCTCTTCCGATCCAGTTCCGCCGTCGACGATTGCCAGTGCGCCACCAGGTCAAACCGCGCCGGCCGTTCAAAACCCACCGCAAGCACGGTCACACGTTTCATGCGTGAGACTCGAAATGTACGCATACCATTCGCAGCGCGTGCGACCAGGTACCAGTTAAGCCCCTTCGACACCAGCCCCAGCGCATCGACCGTCCGGCTCGATTGCTCCCCATCGGCCCGTGTGTAATCGAATGTCAGTTTCCGATCACGAGCCACCGCATCCTGCACTGCCGAGAGCATCGACAGATCCTCACCCGTGTCCCGCCAACCTGTAGGATCCACATGAAGCCGCTGACGCAAATGCTCCGCCTGCATTTTCAAAGGCTCCGGCATCGCGGCCATCAGCTTGTTTAGAGCGCTCTGAGCCGCCGCAGCCAGTCGCGGATTTCCAAGCCCGCGCGGCTGGGCCATCAACAGTGCCTGTAATTCCGACTCGTCGAGACCCGGTACACGCGTCCGCCATCCCTTTTCCAGTTGCCAACCGCCCTGTGCGCCCCGCATCGCGGATATCGGAATGCGCGCTGCGCTCAAGGACTCCAGATCACGATGAATCGTGCGCTGCGAAACTTCAAGCTGCTCCGCTAGTTCTCGCTCCGTCACCTGCCCCCTGGCTTGCAACAACAGCAAAACGGACATCAGTCGATCAGCCTTCATCAACGCCCCGATTTCTCCAACATTTTCACTTTCTCAAATGATATATGACATGCTCTGTCATATATGCCGGGCGATCATCGTTTTGTTGTTTGGAGGTCATCTGGATGAACGGCCGAAATGTTCACCTCTTCGTATTCGACTCGATGGCAGACTGGGAAGCCTCCTTTGCCATCGCGGGCATCAATAATCCCCAGTTCCAGCGCGCGCCCGGCCGGTATCGAGTGGTTACGGCAGGCCTCACCACGGAGCCCGTAACGACCATGGGAGGCATGCGCATCCAACCCGACATCAGTCTCTCCGAGATCGACCCCGATCAGAGCGCGATGCTCATCCTTCCCGGTGGCGACCGGTGGGAGTGCGGCAGCAACGCCGATGCCATCGAGCTGGCTCGCGTGTTCTTCGTCGAGAGTGTCCCCATCGCAGCCATCTGCGCTGCGACTTTGGCCTTGGCTCGGGCGGGAATGCTCGATGATTTTCACCACACCAGCAACAGCCGCGAATATCTCGCGTCGAGCGGCTATCGTGGTGGCAGCTTCTACTGCGACGTTCCAGCCATCGCCGACGAAGGCGTGATTACCGCTTCTGGCGTTGCGCCGGTAGAGTTCGCCCGCGAGATATTCCGCACCCTCGGCCTTTACAGCCGCGAAGCGCTCGATGCATGGTATGCACTCTTTCGATTCGGAGATACCTTGCGCTATTCCGATCTTCTGGAATGCGTCAGCAGATAGTCGATCCCGCGATAAGAACCCAAACAAGGAGTTCGCACAATGGTTCTCAAGGATTTCTTCCTCGCCCAGTTGGACCGCGAAGCTGCATCCACCCGCAAAGCCATCGAGCGGGTACCTGACGGACACAACAGCTTCAAGGCCCACGAGCGTTCAATGGAATTTGGCTATCTCGCCGCCCTCGTCGCCGGTATGCTGGGCTGGATCGCCTTCATGATCGACCGCGACGAACTCAACCTTGATGCAGCCGACTCGGAAGGCTTTCGCACCAAACCCCTTGCCAGCAAAGCCGACCTCCTTGCCAGCCTCGACACCGCTGTCAAACGCCCGCCACGCCCTTGTGTCTACATCCGATGGACATCTGGCCACATTGTGGGCCTTCAAAATTGGCGGCAACGCAGTATCGCAAAATCCGCGCAGCATCATGATCTCCGACGCCGTCTTCAGCCATCTCGCGCATCATCGTCGCCAGCTCACTGTCTATTTGCGCCTCCTGGAGTCCAAGGTGCCGGCCATCTACGGACCTTCCGCCGACGAACGCTTCTAGGAGTTCCCGAAGGCGGAAAACCGGTCTCAAATTCGCACCGCCTCACCTGCTAAACTCTGTTTCGTCATGCTCCTCGCGAGTTCTCTAATTGTGGCAACCGCTTACCTGCTAGGTTCCATTCCTGTTGGATACCTTCTCGTCAGGCTTTTTCGCCACGAAGACATTCGATCAGTTGGAAGCGGCAACATCGGCGCCACCAACGTGCTTCGTTCCGGCGGCAAGGGCCTTGGGGCCGCCACGTTTGTGCTCGACGTGATTAAAGGCGCCGCCGCAGTCTTGCTTGGCGGGTTGCTGTCTTCCTTTCTGCTGCCCGACCTTCCAATCCGAGACGCGCAAGCCCTCGCCGCCGTCTCCGCCGTAATCGGACACATGTTCCCCGTCTGGCTTCACTTTCGCGGCGGCAAGGGAGTCGCGACCGGCTTTGGTGTCTTTCTGGTCGCCGCGCCCCTTGCGGCCCTCGCTTCCATCGGGCTATTCGCTGTGATCCTGCTCCTCACCCGCTATGTATCGCTGGCTTCAATTCTCGGCGCCGGCAGCTTTCCTATATTTGCCTGGTTCTTCGTGCATGGAGAAAAACCCGCGCCCTACATCGCCGCGCAAATCATCGTCTCGCTGCTGATCATTCTCAAGCACCACCAGAACATTCGCCGCCTCGCTACCGGGACAGAGAACCGTTTCAGAGCGCGCAACCAGGAAAGGAAACCCGAATGAGCCGGATCGTTGTCTTAGGCGCCGGTGCATGGGGAACAGCAATTGCGCTCTCTCTCAGTCGCCGTGGCGGCCACGAAGTTACCCTTTGGGCACACAGTGCAGACGAAGCCCGCCAAATCGACAGCGCGCGCGAGAACACATTGTTTCTCCCCGGATTCACTCTGCCATCCGATCTGGCTGTCACGGCAGACATGGCGCCTCTCGCAACCGCTGACATTCTCGTCTCCGTCATCCCCTCCGAATTCCTTCGCTCGACGTTGCAGCGCGTCAAAGGCCATCTCCACAACGGCCAATTCGTCGTGAGCGCCACCAAGGGTATCGAAAAGGAGACGCACCTGCGCATGACGAAGGTGATATCCGAGACTCTCGAGCCCGCCGGTCTTCTGCTCTCCATTGGCGCATTTTCAGGACCTAGTTTTGCCACAGAGGTGGCTCAAGGACAGCCGACCGCCGTCACTATAGCTTTTAGCGATCCGCAGATCGCCACGCTCATCCAGCAGGAGTTTTCATCAGAGACTCTCCGGCTCTACACTTCGACCGATGTAATCGGTGTGGAGCTAGGCGGCGCGCTGAAGAACGTCATCGCCATCGCAGCAGGTGTAGCAGCCGGCGTGGGTCTGGGACATAACTCCACCGCCGCGCTCATCACCCGCGGCATTGCCGAAATTACGCGCCTCGCCGTCGCCTGCGGCGGCCGCGCGAAACCCTTGCCGGCCTCAGCGGCGTCGGCGACCTGGTGCTCACATGCACCGGCTCTCTCTCGCGCAACCGCACCGTGGGCCAGGCACTGGGCCAGGGCCGCAAGCTGCCTGAGATCTTAGAGAGCCTCGGCGGCAAAGTAGCCGAAGGCGTCCTCACCTCACGCGCTGCCCTGGGCCTCGCTCGCGAGCACAGCATCGAAATGCCAATCACTGAGCAGATGGAATTGATTCTCGAACACGGGAAGGATCCCCGCGAAGCCATTCGCGAATTGATGCTCCGCCCCGGCAAAGGCGAGCACTAGTATCGTTCCAGCCGAGAGTTCGCGGTCATCCCTCCGGCAACGCGCGGATGATCAACAGCGGCTCCTTGCCATGGGCTACTGCTTCCGGCAACGGCGTATCGGCCGACTGGTGCGACAAGTCCTCTTCACATGCAAAGAACCGTAGAAACGGCCGCCGCTTCATCGTGTCGTGTTCGCGAATGGTCCCGCATAGCATCGGGTAACGCGACTCCAGTGCATCCAGCACCGCGCGAATCGTAATCGGCGCCGCAACCTCCAGCGTCACGTCGCCGTCGATGCGCGCGAGATTTCGCAGATGATACGGAATCTGCACCTGAACCAAATGTGTCGAGTCTGCCTTCTGATCCCATCTGGGTGCACAACGTCTGAATTCTCCGGCCACGGAATTAATCGCTCCCTACGCCAGCGTCTGCACCTCCACCGACAACACTGCCGGCAATCGTGCACGATCGCCTTCCACGGTCGCCGCCGTCCGGCGACACGTACACCTGCCCGCCCGTCGTGCCGAAATACACGCCGCACTTGTCCAGCTTGTCCACGGCCATCGCATCGCGCAGCACGTTGACGTAGCAATCCTTCTCCGGCAGCCCCTTGGACAGTTCCTCCCACTCGTTTCCGCCGCTGCGGCTGCGATAGACGCGCAGCTTCCCGTCAAGCGGAAAATGCTCCGAGTCGCTCTTGATCGGAACCACGTAAACCGCTCCCGGCTCATTCGAATTGATGTCGATGACAAATCCGAAATCCGTCGGAAGGTTGCCGCTGATCTTCGTCCAGTTATCGCCCGCATCGTCTGATCGCATCACGTCCCAGTGCTTCTGCATGAATAACGTCCCCGGCCGTTTCGGATTCATCGCGATGTGATGCACGCAGTGTCCGACTTCCGCGTTGGGATCGGGAATGTACTTCGAGTACAGTCCCTTGTTGATCGGCTTCCACGACTTGCCACCATCATCCGAGCGAAACGCCCCCGCCGCAGAGATCGCAATGTACATCCGCTCCGAGTTGCTTGGGTCGAGAATGATCGAGTGCAGGCACATCCCACCCGCGCCGGGCTGCCAATCCGGCCCGGTACCGTGTCCGCGCAGCCCCGGCATTTCGTGCCAGCTTTCGCCGCCATCGGTGGATTTGAAAATCGCTGCATCTTCCACGCCGGCATACACCGTATTCGCATCGGTTAGCGAAGGCTCAATGTGCCACACGCGCTTGAACTCCCACGGCTTCTGTGTCCCGTCGTACCACTGGTGCGTCGTCAGCGGCTTGCCAGTCTCTCCGACGAGTCGTATGTGAAGCGGTTCGCGCCTTCACTGGAAAGCCATGCGGTCCTGCGTCTTCCGGCTTCACGCCAGGCTGGAACCGAGGTCTTGCTGCTGTTGGTCGGCGCCTGAAACAGCTGACCGAACCACCCACTGGTCTGCGAAACGTAAACGCGCTCAGGATCTACCGGCGAGCCCTTCATGTGGTAAATCTCCCATCCCGTGAGAACGGGCCACTCACGTCCCACTTGTCCCGCTTGCCATCCGAAGTGAGAATGAACGCGCCCTTTTTGGTTCCAACCAACACACGTACCTGACTCATATTTTCCTCCCCCGCAAAAGTCATCGAAGACTCGCGGGCCGTCTGTAAATTCTTCCTCAACCCCTCGTATCAATTCAAGCGAAAACTGTGCAAATGTTTTGAGCCGGTCGACCGATTCGCCGATGCGGCCGGTGCAATCAAGGTTGCCAATTCACTTTGATTGCGCCCACGCCATCGGCTGGAATCAAAGAAACATGATTTGCGCCACCCTCCCATGTCACGGTGCCACTCTGATGCAGCACAAAGAATTTGAACTCAACTTTGCGGCCTGCCGGTACCGCCACCGTAAGAAGCGCCGATCCCGCTGACGGGATTACCGCAGGCCCATCCTGCGCTTATTCGACGTCGTGGACCAACTGCCTAACTCCGCCCTGCTGCCCGTAAGCATCACTACATCGCCGGATCCGAGTGCGGGAACACCTGCAACGGAGAAGTTAACCGGACGAGCTTGCCCGTGGAAAAACGAAGAATGGGGCGGCACTCGATGTAGTGGACCCGCGCGTGACCGTCACCTGCACAGGCCCAGCAGAGACGGCAGGCACCCTCGCTGTAATCTCGCCTTCCTTCCATCGCACGATCGTGGCAGTCTTCTGCGATCGTGCAGAAAAATGCACCGTGCCAGCCGTAGCCCCTGATCTGTACCACCGATCGTCACCAAAGCGCCGGGATTCGCAACCCTCGGCGTGATACTTCCAATCGCAAGTCCCGCATCACTTGCAGCCACCCAGACAGACACACTGCCATGCGGCATCGTGAAATTACCTGCAGTATTATTGGCTCCCGCGCCCGATACTGTCAGGCCAACCCCGTTCATAGTACCGTTCAGGTAATCGGAAAACGTCCCGGTGCACCAGCACTACATTGCCGCCGAGCCCGCGTTCGTAAATGTAGACATCGTCGTTGATCCAGCGCTGCTGCATCGTTCCATAAGCGATCGCCGGATTCGATGCTTCCGCAGCGCCACGATGTCCTGGATCAGCGTACCGCATCCGTCATGCCAAACTTATCATCGCATTGCGGTCGTAAGGATCGTTGCCCCCTCCCGTGTCGTTGTGCAGATATTGCTCGTCGCCGTAGTACACCACCGGCACTCCACGGCACGTGAAAATGAAAGCTAGCGCCTGCTTCACCGCCATTGCATCCGCGCCCACAGACTGGATCCGTGGGTTGTCGTGGTTGTCAAAGAAAGTGACCAGATCGTTTGGCTGCGCGAATCCCTCCGCATTTTTGCCCGCATTGCCCGATGCCTCGAATTTCAGTTCGCTGTCAATTTCGCTGAGCTTTTGCCCTTTGCAAACACATCCACAATCGGCCCGTACATGGGATAATCCAGAAGATTCATCCCGCTCTTGTTCGAAAACTTTACAGAATCCGCATACAGAGGATCGCCCGCCTCCTCAAGCCACTCGCCAAAGACAAACGGCCTAGCGCTCGCTGATGGCAGTGTCGGTCGCCCCCTTCCAGTTCGCAATCGAATTCTCCAGGCTGTACTCCCACCCCCAGTTCACATGCTTCACGGCGTCAAAGCGAAATCCATCCGCGCCGTGAGCCAGCAACTGCGCAACAGCCCCCTTGATGTAGTTGTCCACCCACGGATTCGTCTGGTCCAGATCGGCCAGCCCAAACAGCGTGTCGTACTGCAACTGGTACCGGTCCTCAAAGTCCGTCATGTTCGGCGTGTGATGGTAATAGGGAGTTGTTCCCGTATCGCTCGAATAATCCGTCACCTTCACGCCTTTGTTGTAGAGCGCACCATTCTCGCCCACGCCAATGTCGTTGGTATGGTTCGCCACAAAATCCACGATCACCTTGATTCCATTCGCATGCGCCGCCGCGGTGAGTTTGTCGAATGCCGACCAGCTATTCCCAGCATCGCCAAAATGCTCTTCAATCCGCATCATGTCCCGCGGCCAGTAACCGTGATATCCGCTTGCGCTTCCGCCGTCCGGCTTGTTCGCATTGTCGATCGGCGGCGAAATCCAGATCGCCGCCACACCCATCGACTTCAGATACGCCAGCTTCTGAGTAATCCCGGCCAGATCGCCGCCCCAGTAGTCACGCCAGTTCGCCGGCGTCTGAATCCCTTCGGGTCGAATTCCCCCGCACTCTGCGAAGGATTGTCGTTACTGACATCGCCGTTGAAAAACCGATCCGTAACAATCTGGTAGATAAACCCTTGATGAATGTCGCTGATCGGAGGGATCGGCGGTGGATTCTGACCGGACCCAGAGACCGCCATGACCAAGCCAACAACGAACGCCACCAAGATAGTGCTCTCTCTGACGGCTCTCATCGTCCTCTCCTCAAACACTTCACAACCGCAGCTTTTGATTCCCCAACATCCTAGTGCACCGGCGCCGCAAGTCGTTTCGTTGAAATGACAGCAGTTTCGCTGCTCCATTCGCGCCCACGCACGCAATGCTCTAGACTCAAGACTGGATACATTCGCAATGATTACGCTATTTACCGGTTACGACGAAGAACCGAAAGACAAAAAGAAAGACACGGAAGCGCAGACGGGCGAAGAAGAGCAACCGAGCAATCCGGTTTCTTCTCGCGCATGCGACAGGCCGTAACGCGCACGCGCGAGACCTTCTCCACCCGCATCAACGAAATCGTCGCTCTCACTCGCGAAGTTGACGAGTCATCGCTCGAAGAGCTCGAAACCGCACTGATTATGAGCGACATCGGCGTGCAGACCACGACTGAAATTCTTGACACCCTCCGCGAACGCGCCCGCGTGCAGGCGATTGGCGGCGGCGAAGAACTGCGCGACTTACTCAAGAACCAACTCCGCGGGATCCTTGAAGCCCCGATGCGCCCCGTCGCCAGCCCTTCCTCTCCCACAAAAGTCACCTTCCTGGTCGGCGTAAACGGAACCGGCAAGACCACCACCAGCGGCAAACTAGCTGCCTGGTATCGCGCCCAGGACAAGTCCGTGCTCCTCTGCGCCGCCGACACATTCCGCGCCGCGGCCATTGAACAGCTAGAAATCTGGGCTGGCCGCAGCGGCGTCGAGATGATCAAGACCCGTCAGGGCGGCGACCCCGCGGCTGTCCTCTATGACGCAGCCAGCGCCGCCAAGGCGCGCAATATCGCCGAGCTCATCGTCGACACCGCTGGCCGCCTCCACACCAAATCCGGCCTCATGGACGAACTCGACAAAATGCGCCGCACCGCATCAAAGCTCATCCCAGGCGCCCCGCATGAAGTCCTCCTCGTCATGGACGCCACCACCGGCCAGAACGGCCTGCAGCAGGCGCGTCAGTTCACGCAGTCTGCAGGCGCCACCGGCATTGTCCTCACCAAGCTCGACGGCACCGCCAAAGGCGGCATCGCCGTAGCCATCGCCCGCGAGCTCAACCTCCCGGTCCGCTTCGTAGGCGTAGGCGAGAAGATGAGCGACCTGCTGGAATTCTCCCCCGAAGCGTTTGTAGACGCGCTGTTAGGTTAGTATTCGCACGGAATGCCCGCTTCCCAAAAACGCGGCTGTCATCCTGAGCGCACGGGGCCCCAAGCGTTCTTCAGCTTGCGGGTGGTAAGCGAAGGATCGGCTTTCTTCCGGACCATTCGTCGACGCTCTTCTAAGGTAGTTCCCTGATACTTCCTTTACGATTCCATTCGGTTTGAGCAGTTACACTTCTTCGTGTCGCAATCTGTACATCGCGCCCGCACATGAATATTTCCGACAATGACACCCACTGGATGCAGCGCGCCCTCGAACTAGCCCGCCGCGGCATCGGCGTCACCTCGCCCAACCCCGCTGTCGGCTGCGTTATCCTCGACCGCGCCGGCCAGGTCATCGGCGAAGGCTGGCACGAATACGACCTCCGCGACCACGCCGAAATCGTCGCCCTCAACGAAGCCAAACAGCATGCCCTCACGTATCAGAAAGAGGATCGTCTCAAGGGCGGCACCGCCTACGTCACTCTTGAACCCTGCAATCACACTGGCCGCACTGGTCCGTGCACTGAAGCTCTGATCGCATCAGGAATCGCACGCGTCGTCGCCGCCACCGGCGATCCCAATCCCACCGTCACAGGCCACGGCATGGAAAGACTTCGCGCCGCGGGAATTGAAACGAAACTTGGCATATGTGAGACTGAAGCCCGCCGAATCAACGAAGGCTTCGCTCGCTGGATTCAGTACAAGCGCCCCTTCGTTTTGATGAAAGTCGCCATGACCCTCGACGGTCGTATCGCGCCGCCAACAGGCCATCATAGTGCCCGCGAACCCTACTGGATTACCAGCGAAGCCGCACGCGCAGCAGTTCAGCCCCTGCGCTGGCAAGCCGACGCAGCACTCACGGGCGTCGACACCGTTCTCGCCGACGACCCCATGCTCACCGATCGCAGCGGCCTTCGCCGTCGCCGCCCGCTCCTCCGCGTCGTTCTCGACTCAGCCCTGCGCATGCCCCTCGACTCCAAAATGGTCCGCAGCGCACAGAATGACCTCGTCATCTTCACCATCTCTAGAGACGAAGCCCGCATCAACGAACTCCGCACGCGAGGCGTTCGCGTCGAAGTTCTCCCACCAGACCATGGCCGCGTCCCCTTAATCGCGGTCCTCGACAAACTCGGCGAAGAAGGCATCCTCACGGTCCTCACCGAAACGGGCACGCGCCTCAACACCGCCCTCCTCGCCGGCGGCATGGTCGACCGAGTCCATCTCTTTGTCGCCCCACAGATCATGGGTTCCGACGCCGTCCCTGCCTTCAAAGGCATGCCGAGCGCCATCCGCATGGCCGAGGTCGAAGTCGAGCGCTACGGCAACGACCTTGGCCTCTGCTCGCTGCTCCGCGACCCTTGGCAAAAGTTGCCACCGCAAGCCGAAGAGTAATTTCCCCAATCGCTTGCTTAATGGCGTTGAATCTGTGCCGCTTCAATTGTTACTAGATAGCAACCTCTCCGCTAACAATTGTCATCAAACCGCCCTTAGGGCCAAGAAGTAAGTCCCTGGCCGTGCTGTTTGGGGGAGCCGTGGGCCAACAAATACTCAACTTCATTGGAATCGGAGTCTTATCGGCCGTACTCGCCGTCGCGGCTATTATCGGCAACGCAATGCGAATTGACAAAGACCCGGCGGTGGATGGTCCGCGCGCACTCGTCGCTGAATTCTTTGGTCTGTGGGTGGCCTTCGTATGTCTTGCTTGGAGCTTCATGATCGCAGGAACGAGTCAGATCCAGTGGATCTTGCGCGGCGTGGCAGCCTGCGCGGCAATCATCGCCTTTACCTTCGCCGCTTACTTCGCGGCTACCCCCGAAGTCAGCGTCCGGCTCGATCAAGAGCCCACTGGATTCGACAATCCAATCACACTTCTCCGGCTGGACAGTTCGGACGCAAAGCCGATTGACGCACCCGATACCCAACGTAGAGATCGCACTTGGTCAGAACTCAACTCCTGACTCAATGGGTCGCCGGAGTTCCAGAGAAGTTCGGCTGCTCCGGAATCGCCGCGCCATCCGCGCGCGGATCAGACGCTCCAAAATTCACCCCCGTTTTGCTATCGTGCAGCACGGCCTGCCCACGTCCCATCTGCGAAGTATAGTCAGGATGAACCTGCAGCACGTGCCCCATCTTGGTCAACGAGTCAATCGTCGCCGGCGTCACGCGCGACTCAATCACGATTCTGCAGCCCAGTTGCTGCCGATCGGTAAAGCGCGGCTCCTCCATCGCAGCCTGAATGTTCATGTGATAATCAACCACGTTTGAAACAAACTGCGCGTGCGCTAGCGGCTGATTCATCCCACCCATAATCCCGAAGCCTATGTGCTCATCCCCATGCTGCATAAACGCCGGAATGATCGTGTGAAATGGTCGCTTGCGCCCGTCAAGAGCGTTCGGTGACTTGGGATCGAGCGAAAATAATCCTCCACGATCCTGCAGCGCAAACCCCATCCCCTGCACCGTCACATTTGATCCAAAATTGTTGTAGTTGCTCTGAATCACCGAAAGAATATTCCCCTCGCGATCCACCACGCTGAAGTACGTCGTATCGCTTTTCCCCAGCGCTCCCGGAGCAACCGTGCAGTTCGCGTGTGCCGGGTCGATCAGCGCCGCACGCTTCGCCGCATACTCCTTCGACAGAAGTTGCTCCACGGGAATCTTGCTGAACCGCGGATCGCCGTCGTAGGCCTTCACATCTGCATACGCCAGCTTCATCGCTTCAATGCGCGCGTGCAGTTCACCCGGACTGTGCGCGCCCGCAGGATCAGCGGGAAACCGCTCCATGATGTTCAGTATCTCCAGCGCCGCTATGCCGTCGCCATTCGGCGGAAGCTCGTACACTGTCCAGTCGCGATACGTTGTATGAATCGGTTCCACCCACTCCGCCGAATACGAAGCAAGATCGTCGGCCGTCATCGTCCCGCCAAGCTCGTCCGAGGTCTTCAGAATCGCCTTCGCAATTTCACCCTTGTAGAAAGCACTCTCGCCTTGCTCCGCCACCAGCCGGAACGCACGCGCTACATTCGGATTGCGAAAGACCTCGCCGGTCTCCGGCACTTTGCCACCGGGAAGAAAAACTCGCTTGCTCTCCGCATTCGTCAGCAGCCCCTTATGATCGCTCTCCCACCATGCGTGAATGATTTCCCCCACCGGGAATCCGTGATCCGCGTAAAAAATCGCCGGCTGAAACAAGTCGCGCCACGCCAGCCTGCCCCATCGTTCGTGCAGCTTCGCCCAACCATCCACCACGCCCGGCACGGTCACTGAATCAATGCCGTACTGCGGCATCTCGGTTATGCCCTTCGCTCGCAAATGTTCAATGGTCAACGCCTTCGGTGCCCATCCGCTGGCATTCAGCCCATAGAGCTTTCCGGTCTTCGCCTCCCAGTAGATGACGAACAAGTCGCCGCCCAACCCGTTCGACGTCGGCTCCATAACATTCAAGACCGCATTCGCCGCAATCGCCGCATCGATTGCCGATCCTCCCTGCTCCAACACACGCGCTCCTGCCTGCGACGCTGAAACCTGGCTCGTAGCAACAATGCCGTATTGCGTAGCAACCACTGATCGCCCATACGACCGATCCTGCGCCGACCCCCACATAGAACTGAAAGCAAGAACAAGAAGAGCGACGGCAGACCTGGAAGCAAACCTGGATACAGTCATTCTGTGACCTCAGAGGACGGGCAAGATTGGATTGAAGAGGATGCGATTGAAATTCAAAGCTATCAAAGAAAGCCGGCTGGCCTAAAATAACGTCACTTCCTCAAATATCCAGCGGAGACAGATGAAAGACTACTTCTCGAATTGGATCTTCACAATCGGGTTCGCAGTTCTCGTCCTCGGCAGCGCACCACTGATCGGCATTATCGTGCTGGCCAAAATAGGCATATGGCCTGATCCCGATCCAAACCCCATTGGTCCCGGCCTCCTGACCTTCGTAACTTTCTGGCCCGGCGTCCTTCTCATCGTTATCGGCGCCCGACGAGTCAACGACCAACGACGCAGACTCGGACGTTGATCGTCTCGAAGAGATGTAATCTCTAGTCCCTAATCCCTACTCCCTTAGAATGGTTCCATGTTCACCGGCATCATCGAGCAGACGGGCACCCTCGTAAGCCTCACCGATCGCGGCGGCGTCCGCCGCATCACCGTCGAAGCGCCCGGCATTGCCAACCGCCTGCGTGAAGGCGACTCCCTCGCCGTCTCCGGCGTTTGCCTCACCGCGCTCGACATCGACCCAACCTACTTCCACGCAGACCTTGCCCAGGAAACACTCGACCGCACTTCCCTCGGCGCGCTCAAACCCGGCGCAAAGGTAAATCTCGAACTGCCCACCGCCGCCGGTAGCCCGCTCGGCGGCCACGTTGTCCAGGGCCACGTTGACGGAACCGGCGTTATGACAGCACTCGAACCCGTGATCCCTGAGACAAGCCCCCATTTCAATCGCGAAACCACCGACTGGACGCTGAAGGTTCGACTGCCCGAAAACGTTCGCCCGTGGATGGTGCACAAAGGTTCGGTTGCCATCGAAGGCATCAGCCTCACCATCGCCGCCATCGAAGGGCCCTCCGGGGACAGCGGGGATCCTCTGGGTGCGTCGACCGGGTCACAAAACGACACAATCTCAATCGCGATCCTCCCGCTCACCTACTGGCGCACCAATCTCCACACGCTCGCGGTAGGCGCGCCCTTGAATGTAGAAGCCGATGTTCTCGTCAAACTTGCTTACCAGCAGATGCAATCCACAAGGATACCGGACTTTGACCTGACCGAAACCTGGCTCGTTGCAAACGGATATTGACCTCTGATCCAAGTCCGCAATCAACTCTGTTTCGAATCGGAGGAGAGGACTACTCAAACCAGTAGTCTAGCCAGTAGCCATTCGGATTACAGCCGCCTTCACCGCGAATCCCTGCCAGCCCGTTCATCCCCGAGCCGGGAATCACCTGCCACGTTGAATTCAGCTCTCCGTTTTTCAATATTCCCGAATTCCGAAGAATAAAGGACCCCGCGCGGCCGCTGAGTTCACCCAGGAAGCGTTCCATTCCCGTGAAGTGTGCTGTCCCATCCGGCTCCGTCACCATCAAAAACCGAACCGATCCAATACCCACAAGATCGCCTGAAAATTCCTCAGTGATATTCACTTCCGAAATGGTGAAATCACCAGATTCGTCATACGGCTTTGAGTCGCAACTCGCAACGTTGATCCGCCCGCTCGCTTGCTGCTTCGCGGAGTCCATCACGGCCCAGTCTTCGCCTGAATTTTTGGAGGATCGGATACATATTCATCGCCAGTTCGCGCCAGGATCTGCGAGCGCCGATCCGTCAGCAGTTTGAGCTGCTTGGTCAGTTCGATGAACTCCTGCTTCTGCTCAGCCGTCAACTCCGAGCCGTTCAGCGCCGTCTTGTTCAACTCGTCGAACTTTGCCTGCACCTTGGGCATCTCGCGGTCAATCAGTACGGGATGAATATTTGGCGTCTTCGCCTTCCCTGCAGCCAGCGAATTCCGGTTATTCTCGCCCCACGCCGGCAACATTCCCACATGCCCCAGTTCCACCCGAACGCCGCCAGGACCGTAGTCGTTCCGCACGGCAGAAAACGTCCCGATCATCGAGTCACGCGGATCTCCGTCCTTGTCCGGCATCAAACCGTCCACATAGTTGCGCGACTGATTCGACAGAAAATTCCCCAGCGAATAAAAGATCACCGCCATCCGCCCATCAGGCGTGCTGTAGGTCTCGATCGGTTGCAGCACATGGGGATGGTGCCCCACAATCACCGAAGCCCCCGCATCCAGCATCTTGTGCGCAATATCCACATCTTCGGGTCGTGGCGCCGGCGCATATTCAATACCCCAATGGATAGAGATGACCAGCATGTCGCACTGCGCCCGCGCCGCCTTCACTGCGGCCAGCACCTGCGCTTCATCCGCTCCGGGTGCTCCACCCGACTCGCCCGGATAGGGGAAGAAATTCACATGCGCCTGGTCGTCCTTATCCGGGTTGCGATTGCCATTCAGCCAGCGCGTCATTCCCAGCCAACCGACCTTGATGCCGTTGGCCTCGACCACCAGCGGCTGCCAGGTCTGCTCCGCCGTATCTCCCGAACCCACAAATTGCAACCCGATCTCGCGCAGGTGGTCGCGCGTCTCCGCGAACCCAGCCCAACCCTGGTCCATCACATGGTTATTGGCAAATGAAACAATCTTGATTCCGTTTGCCTTTAGCGCCTCCGGCAAAGCCACCGGTGCGTCAAACATGAACGGCTTCGACCCCTTTGAGTGCGCGGGCGCAACCGGAGTCTCCAGGTTCACGAACCCGAAGTCCGCTCCCTCGAACACGTCGCTCACATCCGCGAGCAGCGAGCCCCACCCCGCCTCTCCGCCACCGGCCGCCTGAGCCGCCGCCCGCACCGCCTCATGCGGAATCACGTCTCCGCCAACTGCAAAGTTCACCCGTCCAAGCTCATGGGGATAGTGTGCCGGAGCACCGCCCTGTCGCATGTTCTTTGGGAAACCCGTGAAGTAAGCTCCCGCAAGAACCAGGCCCAGCAAGATCATCACGGCGAGCGCAGCAGCCTGGGGACTTAAGCCGAGCAAGTTGCCGGCTCCGGCACCTTGGCCGGGCGGAATTCCTTCGCCGTCGGACTTCATCCATTTTGCAGTGTGGTCCATGGGGGATGGCCTGATCCATCCTCAGCATACCCCGCGCAAAAGACGCCGGTTAACCCCAATTTGAACTTAAGTACCCTCACCGGCAGCCGTCCTTGCATGCACAGTTACAATCGGCGAGCGCTTCACAGGGAATCTGCGTCTATGATATGAGCGAAACTGTTACCCTTGAACAGGAAAGCGAACGGAAGGCCGGCAGCCCCCAGGGACGTAAGCCGGTACCCCTGACCTATGGCAGAGTTCGTAATCAAGTTAGCCGATGAACGCGGTCGCGTCATGGAGCAGGTCCAGACCGCCTCCACCGCCGAGGAGTTGCGTGCGCGCTTCTCCCATGCGGGTTATCACGTCTTCTCCGTGAAGTCGCGCTCTGGTCTGGGCGGCATGTCGCGGCGAAAGGTCAAGCTCGAGCCCTTCCTCATCTTCAACCAGCAGTTTCTTACGCTCATTCGCGCCGGCCTGCCCATTCTCGGCTCGCTCCAGATGCTCACAAAGATCCAGAAGAGCGCACACTTTCGCAGTCAGCTCGACGATATCACCAACCGAGTAAAGACCGGCGAAGCGCTTTCCACCGCTTTTGAAGCGCAAACCGGCGTTCCGGTCATGTACACCACCACCCTGCTCGCCGGCGAGCGCTCCGGAAACCTGCAGGAAGTCCTCGAACGCTACATCGGCTTTCAGCGCGTCTCGCTCACCTTCCGCAAAAAGCTGACAGCCTCGCTCATTTACCCCGGCCTGTTGCTGACGATCGTGAGCGGACTGCTTATCTTCATGTTCACCGTGGTCATCCCGCAGTTCGCCCAGCTCTATGACCAGATGGGCTCCAAGCTTCCCGCCTTGACCGTTGGACTTCTTAACTTCGGAAAGTGGACGCAGCACAACATCCTCTGGATTGCGCTAAGCGTCCTCATCATCGCCGTGGTCATCTGGCGTTTTTCTATCACTGAGAAGGGCCGCGATGTAGTGGATGGCATCCGAGTCCGTATGCCTATCTTCGGCAAGATCTGGCTCAAATATCAGGTCGCCCTTTTCTCACGCACGCTTTCAACGCTTTTGACTGGTGGCCTGCCGCTCGTTCCTTCGCTTGAAACAGCCGCGCGCTCCATCTCATCGCGCCGTGTCTCCAAGGCCGTCGGATCTGCTATCGGCACCGTACGCGAAGGCAAGAATCTGGCGGATTCGCTCAGCAACACCGGCGTCTTCCCTGACCTCGCAACCGAGATGATTTCTGTAGGCGAGCAAACCGGCGCTCTGCCCCAGATGCTCAACTCAGTCGCCGAATTCTTCGAAGAAGATGTAGCGACTGCACTCACCGCCGCACTATCGTTAATTGAGCCCGCCATCTTGATCGTGATGGGTGTGGTTGTGGTCTTTATTCTTATCTCGCTTTACCTGCCGATCTTTTCGCTCGGTTCGGCAGTTGGTGGAGGACAGGGTTAATCCTATCTATGGCTGACACGACAATCACGGTGCCAACGGGACCGATGGTGAACGGTCTCGACGAGCGTGCCCAGGCTGAAGCCCTGGCAGCACGCTATCGCGCCGAATTTGTTGATCTCAAAAACTTCAAGATCCAGCACGACCTGCTCCGCACGGTTCCCGTGGAACTGATGTTCCGTTACAACTTCGTGCCCATCGAACAACAGGCCGATGTGCTCGTCATCGCGGTCAGCGATCCCTCGCGCCTCATGGTGCTCGACGAAATCGCCGGCCTCCTCGGCCACCGCATCATCGCGCGCGTCGCCACGCTCTCGCAGATCACTGACCTGCTCAAGAAAACCGAGCAGTCGCAGCGCGTCCTCGACGAAGCCAGCGAAGGCCTCACCTTCGATGTCGTCACCGGTGATGACGCCAATTCCGACGAGAACATCTCCATCGAGAAGCTGACCAGCGACGAAGACATCAGTCCGATCATCCGCCTGGTCGACACCACCATCTTCACAGCTCTCGAACGTCGCGCTTCCGACATCCATATCGAAACCTACGACGACTCGCTCCACGTCAAGTACCGCATTGATGGCGTCCTCCAGGAAGCCATGGCGCCCATCGCGCGCGAGCACCACACCACCATTCTGAGCCGCATCAAGATCATGAGCGAGCTCGACATTGCAGAGCGCCGTGTGCCGCAGGATGGCCGCTTCCGCGTTCGCTACAAGAGCCGCCTCATCGACTTCCGCGTCTCCATCATGCCCACCGTGCATGGCGAAAACGCCGTCCTCCGCGTCCTCGACAAAGAATCGATGAGCGAGAAGTTCCGCCACCTCACCCTCGACGTGGTGGGCTTCGCTGAGGAGGATCTCCGCCGCTTTCGCCGTTACATCCGCGAGCCCTACGGCATGGTGCTCGTCACCGGCCCTACGGGCTCCGGTAAAACCACCACCCTTTACGCCGCCCTCAACGAAATCAAGAGCGACGAAGACAAGATCATCACCATCGAGGATCCCGGTCGAATACCAGATCCGCGGCATCACCCAGATTCCCGTAAACGAGAAGAAGGGCCTCACCTTCGCTCGCGGTCTCCGGTCCATCCTCCGCCACGACCCCGACAAGATCCTCGTCGGCGAAATTCGCGACCAGGAGACGGCGCAGATCGCCATCAACTCCGCGCTGACTGGCCATCTGGTCTTCACCACCGTCCACGCCAATAACGTGGTCGATGTCCTCGGCCGCTTCCTCAATATGGGTGTCGAAGCCTACAACTTCGTCTCCGCACTCAACTGCATCCTGGCCCAGCGACTGGTCCGCACCGTCTGCGAGCACTGCGTCCGCACCGTCTCCTACCCCGACGAGATCCTCATTGCCAGCGGTATGAATCCCGCCGAATGGCGCGGCTTCGCCTTCCGCGAAGGTACCGGCTGCATCGAGTGCGGCGGCACAGGGTATCGCGGACGTACCGCAATTCATGAGCTTTTAGACTTGACCGACCCCATCCGTGAGCTGATCCTTGAAAAGAAGCCGACTTCAGAGATCCGCAAACTGGCTCAGCGCGAAGGCATGAGCTTCCTGCGCGAATCCGCCCTCGACCGTGTTCGTCGCGGGTTGACCACGCTCAAGGAGATCAATAAAGTCACCTTCATCGAGGCATCGCGATAGTGAGTTCCATCTTCAGCAGATCGAGTGCAGCAACGCAGAGCGGCGGGCGCCCCCCCGCGGCCATCGAGCTCACGCCCGACGGTGTTCTGGCCGCGTCCCTTCCCGGCAAGAACGAACCGCCGGTGTACGCCTTTGAGCCTCTGCGTCCCGGCGTGCTTATGCCCGGAATCAGCGAACTGAACATGAGCTCGCCCGAGGCTGTTTCGCTCGCCATTCGAAACGCGCTCGCCAGCGTCTCGCCTCGCAGCCGCTTCGTCACCGTCGTCATTCCTGATACCGCGGTGCGCGTCTTCGTTCTCGACTTCGATTCCCTGCCCGCACGTGCGACCGAAGCTATTCCTGTTCTTCGTTTCCGCCTTCGCAAAATGGTGCCCTTCGAAGTGGAGCATGCCGGCCTCAGCTACCAGATTCTCTCGCAAAGCAAAACCGAGGCTCGCGTACTGGTGGCCGTCCTGCCCAGCAACATCCTCGAGGAATACGAAACTGTAGTGCGCGCCGCCGGCTACGAACCCGGCTCCGTCATGCCTTCCGCACTCGCCGCGCTAGCCACCCTTGAATCCTCCGAGCCCCTGCTTGCCGCCTGTCTCAGCAAGGTTGCCATCACCACTTCCATCACGCGCGGCGACGACCTGCTTCTCTACCGCACTCTCGATCTGCCGGAAGATCCCGAGCAACGTCTTCTTGAAGTTCAACGCAGCGTCGCCGTCGCAGCAGCTTACTATGAGGACAAGGTTTCGGTTTTGCCCAAGGAACTGTACTTCGCCGGCAACGGAACAGCTACGGAATTCGAACGCTGGTTCGGACCTTCCGAACTGAGAATCATCGATTTCGCGCCGAGACCATCAACTGGCGTCGCAACAAGTTTGTCGAACATGAGCACCGCAGGTCTTACCGGTGCATTAGCAGGAGCCGTCTAGAGTGCGCGTAGCCATCAATCTTGCTTCGCGGCCATTTGCCGATCTCGCGCCGGCGATGAAGAACCTGCGCATTGCCATAGGTGCGCTCGCAGCGCTCGCCCTCGTCTTGATGCTCGGACTTCACGCTCTTCACGACAAGGCTGAAGCCGCTCGCGCCCGCGCACATTCCCTCGATGGAAAGATCGCGCAAATCACCCAGGAACGCCAGCAGTATCAGGCCATGATGCAACAGCCCGATAATGCCCGCACCCTCCAGCAAGCCGAAAGCCTTAATCAACTCTTCGACGAGAAGTCCTTCTCTTGGACGCTGGCCATGGAGGATCTGGAAACGGTGCTGCCTGCAGGCGTGCAAGTCACGACCCTCGAGCCCACCGTAAAAGACGGGCAGATCTCCGTCCGCCTTCGCGTCGTCGGTCCCCGCAATCGCGATGTAGAACTTGTGCAGAATCTCGAGCACTCCCGCCACTTCCTCTTGCCCCGCATCGTCGGTGAAACCTCCGAGTCTGAGGGAGGCCCCAACCAGCGCGCCGAACCAGTGAGCGCATCGAGCCGCGTCAACTTCGACATGCTGGCCGACTACACGCCGGGCAACCCCGAAGAGCGCAGGCTGAAAGTAGCCGATGGGGCAAATGGGCACGGCAAAGACAATCCTGACCCAACGGCAAATCCGGCCTCGATTCCAAAACGGCTGGACGCTACGCCCGCCAGACCGCCCTACACCGGAAAGCGCGTGCCAGACAGCGGAGGGCCACAATGAGCCCAAGCCCCGTAACAACGCGCGAGCGGATGTCCTCTCCTCTCACCTGGCACTACATTGGTCTCGCCGTCATGATCCTCATCGTTGTTGTGCTTGCCATCCGCCTAGGCATGGACTGGTCAGCAACCGGCGCAAGCTCTAACGATGCCCTGCTGAGCAAACAGATCGAGCTCAAAACCCTCGAAGTGCAAACCGCTCCTCTCCGCGGACTCGAAGGGCATGTCAAAGATTCGCGCCTGCAGATCCAGGATTTCTACGCAAAGCGGATCCCAGCCAACTACTCATCCATCGCCGTACAGGTCGGCGATCTGGCCGTTAAGTCCGGCGTCCACCTCTCGCGCGTGCAGTACTCCCAGGGAACAACAACCGGCGATCTCACTGAGATCTCGCTTGACTCCGCCATCAGCGGCGAATACCAGCAGATCATGCACTTCGTGAATGGCCTTGAACGCGACAAGTCCTTCTTCGTCATTCGCGCCATGGCCTTCACCGGCCAGCAGGGTGGACTCGTAAGCCTCCGCCTGCGCGTTTCCACCTGGCTCCGCCCCGCCGATGTGCCCAGCGGCCTACCGCCCACGCCTGCCGAAATGCCCGCAGCCGCCGCTCCGGCAGCACAGGAGGGCGAGTAACATGGCAATCCCTCTTGGTATAGAAAACAAGCGCCAGGTGTACATCGTCATTGCCCTGGCAATCATCATCGTTTTCGCCGGTGGATACGAACTCTACAACTCCTTCAGTTCTCCCTCGATACCCACCGCGCAAATCCCCGCTCGGCCCACGACTACTCCTCGAACCGGGACTGCGACCCAGCGAGCAACGAACACGACCGGCCCGCAAGCCGCAACCGGACCGCAGGCCCAACACGTGGCAAGCAACAACATCGATCCAACCCTGCACTTTGACAAACTGGCCCAGAGCGAAGACGTCGTCTATGCCGGAAAAGGCCGCAACATCTTCTCTGCTGATTCCGCACCGGTGCAGATTGAGGCTCCTCTCAAGAGTGCTCGGAATACTCCGCCACCCGTTCCAATTCCGACCGGACCACCGGCGCCGCCCGCGATCGACCTGAAATACTTCGGCTACGCACAACGCCTCGACAAATCCCTGCAGGCCTTCCTCGTCCGCGGCGATGACATCTTCCTCGCACGCGCTGGAGACGTCGTCGATCACCGCTACAAGGTGGTTTCCATCATGCCGGGTTCCGTTCAAATTACCGACCTCGGCTACAACAACACTCAGACCGTTCCCCTTTCAGCGAATTAGGACACGATCGGTTTGTATCAGGCCACGACTTCAGTCGTGCCGCAAGATGTTTACAACAACAGGGCTTTAACCCCTGACCAATCTCGAAATGAACCGCCCTTCCCAAAACCGTCGACCATCCGAAGAGGGCTACATGCTCGTCGTGGT
The DNA here is from genome assembly GCA_963738035.1 of uncultured Acidobacteriaceae bacterium. Classification (GTDB taxonomy): domain Bacteria; phylum Acidobacteriota; class Terriglobia; order Terriglobales; family Acidobacteriaceae; genus Telmatobacter. The sequence continues at coordinate 143,289 of CAVTVB010000007.1, read as the reverse complement.
CATCTTCATGATGGCCATGCTTATCCTTTCGCTCTCGATTGCCATTCCCCGCGTACGCGAAAGCATCCAGCGCGATCGCGAAGAAGAAACCATGCAGCGCGGCAAGCAGTACATACGCGCCGTTCAGCTCTATTACCGCAAGTTCAACGCATATCCGCCCAATGTCGACGCGTTGGTCAAAACCAACAACATCCGCTTCCTCCGCAAAAAATACATCGATCCGACCACAGGCAAGGACGAGTGGAAACCGGTCCTCTTTGGTCAGAACAAGACTCCACAGGCTATGGGCTTCTTCGGCCAGCCGCTCGCCGCAGCGAGCGGCGGAGGAATCGGCCCGAGCGCAGGAAATACTGGCCTCGCAGGCCCTACCCCAGGAGCAGGAGGCACTAACCCCTCCTCGGGCTTGGGACTCTTCAACAGCAACCCAAGTTCCCCCAGCGACTCCGGAGCAGGCCCAGCAGGAAGCCAGCCTGGAGCGGGCGGCAATCCCACCTCAGGCACCGGAACCCCCGGCACAGGAACCAGCAGCACCGGTTCAGTCTTCGGCTCATCCAACAACCCGACCGGCAACGGACAGACCTTCGGCGGTGGCGGCATCATCGGTTTCTCTCCACAAAGCCCCAAAAAGTCTCTGATCGTCTACAAAAAGAAGAACCACTACAACGAGTGGGAGTTCCTCTACAGTCCCCTAATGGATCAGCAAACCATGGCCGGCGGAAATACCGGCATTATTGGCCAACCGGCGAGCGGCACAACAACACCAGTCGGCGGCCCAGGCACCATCACCCCCACCCCCACCGCGCCAACCGCGCCACCCACCCCTACCACTCCGACAACGCCGCAGCAATAGCCTTCTTTCACACTGCAAACGCAACAAAGCCCGTCCATCGGGACGGGCTTTGTCCAAATCCCTCGTTCCAGTCTTATACGCTGAACGAAGATCCGCAACCACAGGTCGACTTCACCTGGGGATTCTCAAACTTGAAACCCGCTGCCTCCAGCGTCTCGACGTAGTCAACGATGCAGCCGTTGAGATACATCAGTGAGGTGGCATCGACATAGACACTCAGGTCATCAAACTTGAACACCTTGTCCATCATCCCAGCCTGGTTCTCAAAGGCCATTGAATACTGGAAGCCTGAGCACCCGCCGCCCACCACTCCGATCCGCAGACCCGCGGGAAGCGGATCCTGAGTCGCCATAATTTCGCGAACCTTTGCAATCGCCTGAGGTGTCAGGATAAGTGGTGCCTTCTTCTCGGTTTCCTGCGTTGCAGGTGCTGTGGTCGTGGTTGCCATGGTTTCTCCCTGTCCTCGTGAGGTCTTCCTCAATGGTACTGTACTGCTCCGCAAGGAGCGACACAAGGCCCATCAGGCTGTTCATCCCATTGGATGCTACTGGAGTGCCGAAAGTCGCGAAGGTGTCCAACTTCAGTCCCTCTCTAATCGCCCTATTCTCAATGCATTCCGGTTTTCCACGTATTATTTTGTGCCCGTGATTACCTGTGATTCGTGTCACGGGCTGAGATGTGCTTCGGAGCTATGATTTCAGCCGTACAAACTCCCCGGTTGAGGCAGGCCGCCTAGATTTTGAAGCGTCTTGTCGATAGCTGGGCTGAAAAACTCGCTGGAGGTATGTTTATGTCTTTTGTTCCGGTTATGTGGTCCGTTTGGGGATTTACGGTCCTGATCATGGCAATTATGTTTTTGTATCGCTCCCGGCTTACGAAGGATGAGGAAGATCAGATCTTCCTCGATGATTCCTTTAGTGAGCATAAAACAGCTCAGCAGGCAATCATCGCCAAGGTCAACAAGGTTCAGCCGTTGATTAGAGTTACAGAGATTGTCGCCGGCGTTGCGACCCTGTTCGTCATCGGCTACTACATCAACGATGTCATCAACCAGTTCAAATAAAGCGTAGTTGCCCGTCTCCCTCCAGGGGCAAACGGTAGCCGGTCGGCTGCCGTTTGCCCGCCTTATTCCTTTACAGTCCTACTCCACTTCCTGCTTCGCACGATAGCCGTCCCGCGTAATAATGTCGTACTTCAGCGGCTTATGCTTTTCGTCTTGGAAGCGCAGTGGCTTGCCCTCATCATCCACCAGTTCCACCCGCAGTTTGCGATAAGTGCCATCCTGCTTGGCATCAGTCGGGTGATAAACCAGTTGGTACTTCGATCGAATCGCTTTGTTGATATCCGCGAAGATCTCAGGCATCTCCGCCGCAAACCGCGGAGAAAACCACATACCGCCGGTCATCTTGGCGAACGTCTTCATCTCGTTGTCGGCCTGGAGATAATCGATATCGCGCATCTGCTGCCCCACTCCCGGGCCGCCTTCCGTCTGAGCGCGCAAGTTTCCGCCCGTTGAGATCGCGTAGATCGTGATATCCGGAGTAGTCTTCACCTTCTGATAAATCTTGTCGAGCGTCAGCTTCGAGAACGTATCGCGCCCCGACGCAATCAGGATGATGTACTTGTGCCCATCGATCCGGGTCAGCCGATCCTCCGCCTCATAAAGCGCATCGAACAGATTCTTTTCGCTGAAGCCGGGCACAACGAGAGATGCGATCGCATTCCTGATCTGGTTCTTGTCCTGCGTGAAGTCCAGCCAGATCTGCGTCCGCATGTCGAATGTCATCAGGGCGACGTAGTCCTGCGGCCGCAGTTGTTGTGCAAACGCCCAGGCGGCATTCTGCATGTCGCGAAGGAAGTAATAGTTGTAGTAGTTAAAAGACGACGAGAATTCACATAGCAGCAGCGCGGTGATGGGAGCCTCGACGCGCTTGAACCCCGTCACCTTCTGCTCCACGCCATTTTCATACACCTTGAAATTCGCCGGTTTCAAGCCGGGAACAAACTGGCCGGTCTTCTGCAGCAGTACGCCCACGTCCACGGTCACTTCCGGAACCTCAATCTTGAGCGAATAATCTCCAGCACCTTCTGGATTCTTGAACTTCGGCTGAGCCGGAGCAGGCGGAGGGGTCTCGGTCTTTTCCTTCTTCTTCGGCAGTGCGATCGCTCCGTTGTCACCCCCAGGACCACCGGCATCGGGCGCGGTTTGATCCGGCTGCTGTGCTGGAGGGGGCTGCTGTGGCGGTGGGGTGCTCTGGGCCCAGGTTCCAGCAGCAAGAGCGAATGCAACGAGCAGAAGGAATGAAACGAACCGCAATCGGCGAACAGCATGAAGGTAAATCGTTGGCATGACGGCCTCTTTGTTCACAGCATAGGGATTGCCCAAAGGAATCGGCAAGCGAAGCGTCACATCTGTAGAAACTACCTTCAGCTTTGGGCGTCAAAAACCTGAGCACAGGGCAAAACGAAATGAGAAAGCACTCTTCCGCCGCGATGCAGCGCAGGTTTAATCTTATAGACGTGAAACCCTGCCTCAAGGCAATCGCGCCCCCATTCCGAACCCCGGTCCGATCTCTGGTTCGGGCCCTGGCCAGAACGCTTTCCGCCCCATTGTTCGCTGTTTTCCTGTCAGGCGCATTCCTTACGGCGTCCATCCCGGCACAAACCGCCCCCGTGCCTGCCGGCCCCCCACCCTCCACGGGAGGCTTCTATCCCCTCAGCCAGGTTCATCGCGGCCAGATGGCCACTGCCTGGACGGTCTTTTCCGGCACCAAACCCGAGCCCATGCAAGTCGAAATCCTCGGGGTACTTCGCGGCGCACGCGGCCCTGGCCAGGACATGATCCTCGCCAAGCTCCACGGCGCCAAGCCTGAATACACCGGCGTCGTCGCCGGCATGAGCGGCAGCCCTGTTTACATCGGCGACCAGCTAGTCGGCTCGCTTTCCTACCGCATCGGACAGTTTGCCAGGGATCCCATTGCGGGCATAACCCCCATCGCTCAGATGCTCGAAGTCAAAGATATGCCCGTCAGCACCCAGTGGGCTTCTGCATCACCGAACACTCCCCGCGTGCCAAATGACAATTCCCTTTCATCCGGTGGAATGAATTTTCAGGCTATGGAGACACCGCTGGTCATGAGCGGCTTTCACCCTGAAGCCATTCGCCTCTGGCAAAAAGAACTGGCTGGCACCGGCCTCGACGTCATCGCTGCCGGCGGCGGCAGCGGGTCATCGAAGACTGACGCTGATGGCTCGTTCGGAGCCATCTCGCCTTCCGCCGTCGCAAGTATCGTTCCCGGCTCTGCGGTTAGCGCCCAGTTGGTTCGCGGCGATCTTGAGGTTTCGGCCACTTGTACTGTCACCTACGTCGATCCCAAACAGCTCCTCGCCTGCGGTCACCCCATCCTCCAGGCTGGCACTGTCTCGCTACCGATGACCACTGCCGAGGTAGTCGAGACCCTGGCCTCGCCTCTCAATGCATTCAAGATCATCAACACCGGCGATCCCATTGGTACATTCACTGAAGATCGCAATTCTGCGATTCGCGGCGTACTCGGAGTTAAGCCGCACATGATTCCTGTACACATCACCGTGCATGGTGAGGGCCCCGATCGTAAACTCAACATCGAGGTCGTTGACCTGCCTTCACTCACGCCGCAGGCGATTCTCGTGTCGCTCTACGACACTCTGCTCGAAAACAATCAGAGCAGCCTCGAAACCAGCTATCACGTCACCGGCAACGTCAACATCGAGGGCTATCCGCCATCGCCAGTCGACCTCTGGGCTCCCGCCGGCGACCAGGGTTCCGCACAGCTCTCGGCAGCCATGCAAACTGACCAGAGCTTTGCCCTGCTCTACGCCAATGGCGCCCGTCAAGGTGCCATCAAAGCCGTCGATCTGGATGTCGATTCGATTCCCCGCCGTGCACAGATAGAACTCGATACCGCGCGCATTGACACTAGCAATATCGTTCACGCCGGCGACACGGTTCTCGTCGAAGCGACTGTTCGCCCATGGCAGCAACCCGCACGGAACATTCGTATCCCCATCCACCTGCCGCACGGAATCCCCGCCGGAAATGTTCGCCTCCTCGTCTCTGATGCCGGGACCCTCGACCGCGCCTTGAATCAGCCGCGCATTTCCAATCGCACCGTCGATCTCGAAACCGCCCTTGCCCAGGCAAGAAGTCAGCATCCTGCAGATCGCATCTTCGTTAGCCTCTTGTTGCCCGATGCCCAGGCAGGCATAAACGGACAAACTCTCTCCGCATTGCCGCTCTCCGTAGCCAACGCTCTCGAACCGCTGCGTACTGCCAAGGATGTGAGCCTCAACGGCGAGTCCGCTGTTGTCGCTGGTAACGCGCCCGCTGGCGGCGTGTTCAGCGGATTTCAAATCCTCAACCTGCACATCGAGCCGGGCGGCGGTTTAAACTAAACTTGACTTGTAAATCTGTCGCACTTGTACGGCCTATCTATCCGGCCTTTTTATGCGACCCCCAGTGAGGACTGCGGAACGACCATGGCCCTAATTCAAGGACTAGCAGCTCACGCAGCGGGTGCCGAACTTTTGCCTTTTCGTTATGACCCAGGAGAACTGGGCCTGCAGGAAGTCGAGATCGGCATCACCCACTGCGGCATTTGCCATAGTGACCTCCACCTCATTTCCAATGACTGGGGAATAAGCCAGTATCCCTTCATCCCCGGGCACGAGATCATCGGCACCGTCACTGCGGTCGGGTCGCAAGTGCGCTCGCTCAAAATTGGACAGCGTGTCGGCCTTGGCTGGCAATCGAACTCCTGCGGCGAATGCGAGTGGTGCAGCCGCGGCCTTGAAAATCTCTGCGCTTCCATGGAAGCCACCTGCGTCCATCGCAATGGCGGATATGCAAATCGTGTACGCGCCAACGCCCGCTTCGTCATGCGCATTCCCGATGCCCTGCCCAGTGAACAGGCCGCTCCTCTACTGTGCGGAGGAATTACCGTCTACAGTCCCTTGCGGGACCACGGCATCAATCCCTCATCGCGTGTCGGCATCGTCGGAATCGGCGGACTCGGACACATTGCAATTCAGTTCGCACGTGTCTTCGGCGCGGAAGTCACTGCATTCTCCACCTCAACCGGCAAAGAAGAAGAAGCTCGTGCCTTGGGCGCTCACCACTTCGTGCATTCCCGCGAGTCGAAGTCGATGAAAGAAGTTGCCGGATCGCTCGACTTCATCCTGAATACCGCCAACGCCGACCAGGATTGGAATGTCTACGTTCAGGCTCTCCGGCCCACGGGCACGCTCTGCTTCGTCGGAGTGCCTCCCTCGCCCGTCTCCCTGCAAGCATTCCCTCTCATTGCCGGCATTCGCACTCTCACCGGCAGCCCCATTGGAAGCCCGCAAAAAATGCGCGAGATGCTCGACGTCGCAGCCCGCCACGGGGTCAAAGCCACCACCGAGGCGTTCTCCATGGCCAAAGCCAACGAGGCCATCGAGAAGGTCAAAAAGAACAAAGTGCGCTACAGGGCCGTCCTGGCCAGCTAAATCGAATGGGCGCCCGTCATGGGCGCCCATTCAATTTCCTGTTGAGAATTCTCCGCTCATCGCGAGTTTTTCTATCTGCCTAAACCGCAACTTCCTTGCGTGATCGAAGTCCATCAGAAACACGCGCCAGTAGATCCTGCGGGTGCAGCGGCTTGTTCAGCAGCGTGAAATGGTGACCGTCTGCGCGGGCATTTGCCAGCAGATCGGCCGTCGATGCCTGACCGGAAAATAGAATAATCTTGCAATCGGGAAAAATGCGCCGCACCGAAATTGCAAGTTCAATGCCCGTCATACCCGGCAAAACAACATCGGTAATCAGCATCTCCGGTGGATTCAGTAGCGCGGTCTCAAGCGCACTGTCGCCGTCGTATTGGGCCACTCCTTTGTAGCCGCTCCGCGTCAGAATCTCCGCCAGAGTATCGGCAATCACGCTCTCGTCGTCCACCACCAGGACAACGGGCCGATGACCTCCAGCCTTGCTCTCCAAATCTGCGGGGACATCTTTAAGCGAAACAGTGGGGAAAATCTTGGGTTTACTCACAATGCTTTACCTCTCAGACTTAACCTAGCAGGTATTCACATATACGGGGTAATTCTTTGAGTTTACGCCCTAAATAATTACAATATCGAGACTTATATGACACTCATAGCATTACGTAACACCTTTTGCGACAGACGCTTTTCTTGCGAAGGACTGCACATAAAAATCTTGACAGTTAACATCTGCTTAGCATTAGGATAGTTTTACGGTGGTTTAGCCGTACGTTAAGCGCGCGCTTCCCCGAACGGCAAGACCCAAAAGCACACCCAATCGAGGATCTTCCCATGGCCACGAATCCGAATTCCGATATACCAATGAACTACCAGTCGATCAAGCAGGTCGATGTCCCAAAAGGCCGAGATGGCAAGCACAAGAAAATCGTCACCGAACTCCTCAGCGACATTGAACAGCTCGAACCCGATCGCGCACTCAGGATCCCCCTTGAGGCTCTGCCTGATACTAAGGAAAACATCCGCTCAGCTCTAAATCGCGCCACTCACCAGAAAGGCATCGACATCGCGACGTCGAGCGACGCTGAGTTCCTCTATATCTGGAGAACTTCAGACAAATCCTCTTGACGCACTCCCGCGAGACTTCGTGACAGCCGGGCAAAATAAAAACTCCGTCCGCATCGACAAATGGCTTTGGGCGGCGCGCTTCTTCAAGACGCGCGCCCTTGCTTCCAAGGCCTGCGACCTCGGCCGCATCCGCTCCAACGAAATCGAAGCCAAGCCGGCCCGCGATGTTCACATCGGCGACATGCTCCGAATCAAAAATGAGGGCGGTGAATTTCACATTGAAGTCTTGCAGCTCAGTGAAATCCGCGGTCCCGCCGCCATCGCCCAAGCCCTTTACCGAGAAACCGAAGCCAGCAAAGAACAGCGCCAGCGCGAAGCCGCCGAGCGGAAAGCCATGCAGCAATACGCTCCCCTTCCCGAGCGCCGCCCCTCAAAGCGCGACCGCCGCCGCATCATCCAATTCCGAACCGGCCAATAGGCCCCTGCCCCACTCCCGTCCGCTTTAGTAGACTCAACGCAGAATGGTTGCTGAGAAAACTCACACTTCCCGCCGCATCTTCGCTTTAGCTCTGGCTGTGTTTGCAGGCCTCTTCGCGTCCCAGCCGCTGGCCGCCCAAGGTACGCATCTCTGGACCCAGTCTCGGGTTGACGAATTCGAAAAAGGGACTCCACAGGGTGTCGCGATTGGTAGCAATGGCGATTTGCGCGAAGGGCCCGGCTTATCTGACCTCGTCACCACGCCCTCCAGTTTTGTGTGGTCTGTCGCCGTGGACAAGAACGCCACGCCCTATCTCGGCACCGGCTCCCCGGCAACTGTTCTCAGAGGCAGCGCTAAAAAAGATGGCAAGCCCTTCACTCTTTTTGAATCCCGCGATGTAAGCGTGCAGGTCGTGCGGGTCGGTCCCGACGGCTCCCTCTACGCAGCCACCGTCCCCAGCGGCAAAGTCTACAAGCTCAATCCGAACGCAACCGAAAAACAGGATGACTCCAGCGCCAAGCTCATCTTCGATGCAAGTAAGGTAGATGTCTCCTCTACCGACAGCGCATCAGAATCCCGCCGCGAATCAAAATCGCACTACATCTGGGACATGACGTTCGATACCTCCGGCAAACTCTACATCGCTGTCGGCGGCCCCGGCGCAATCTATCGCGTCGATCCTGCAAATTCCAATTCCAAACCTGAAACATTCTTCAAGAGCGATGAACAACACATTCGCGCCCTCGCATGGGACGCGAAAGGAAACCTGATCGCCGGATCTGACGGCTCGGGCCTCGTCTACCGCATCACTTCGCAAGGTAAGGGTTACGTGCTCTTCGAAGCGCCTCGCCGCGAGATCACCTCGGTCGCAGTCGCCCCAAACGGCACCATATTCGCATCAAGCGTCGGCGACAAGAGCCGCAATCCTCTGCCCCCGCTTCCCGTGCAAGGCGTCGGATCCATCACCTTCACCATCGTGCAGCCCGGCTCTTTGCAGGCCGCAAACGCCAGCACTTCCACGCCCGAAGGCACTGAGATCTATGCTCTCGCCGAAGATCAGGCTCCCCGCAAAATCTGGTCCAGTAAAGATGACATAGTCTACGCACTCGCCGCGCAACCCGACGGCCTCCTCGCCATCAGCGGCAATCGCGGACACATCTTCCGCATCCAGCAGAACGGTGATTACGCTGACGTCGCTCACCTCGAAGCCCAGCAAGGCCTCAGCCTGGCCGAGGTCCACGGCAGCAGCAACGTAGTCCTCATCGGTACCGGCAACACCGGCAAACTCTATTCACTCGGCAAGTCTGAAACCCACGAGTATGCCAGCGACGTGCTCGACGCCGGCGCATTCGCCCGCTTCGGTCGCGTCGAAGTCGACCCTGATTCAACAAACTATGAGATCCTCACCCGCACCGGCAACGTTGAGCAGCCCGTCCGCGGTCGCGGCGATTGGGGCTGGTCTGATTGGCAGCCTCTCAAAGACGGCACAGTCCAATCACCCGCCGGCCGCTTCATGCAATGGAAAGCAGTCCTGCACGCAGGAGGCGAAGTCGGCAGCGTCGGTGTGAACTATCTTCCCGTAAATGCCGCACCCGAAATGGACGATCTCGTCGTCGCATCCGGTGCGCGCCTCAACCCACAGACCATGAACCCCGGCCAGCAGCAGACAGTCACAATCAGCTTCTCTTCCCCAAACCAGTCAGCAGGGAATCCAGGAGACTCTGGCAGCGCCAATACGCCATCCAGGCCATTAAAGACCGCACTGCCGTGACTGTTCGCTGGGCCGCACACGATGACAATGGTGACGACCTCGTCTACGCGCTCTATCTCCGCGGAGACGGCGAACGCAATTGGCATCTGCTCAAGGACAACATCAATGACAAGGCCTACAGCTTCGATGCCGCACTCATCCCCGACGGCGGTTACCGCGTAAAAGTCGTTGCGTCAGATTCTCCTTCGCACAACCCCGGCGAAGCCCTCTCCGACTCCCGAGAAAGCGAGCGCTTCGAAATCGACACCACGCCTCCGATCGTAAGTAATCTGCGCGTTGAACAGGCCTTGGCAAAATGCGCGCAGGCGCCCTGTCCTGCTCCAGTTCGCGTGACCTTCGACGCGGAGGATGCGGCCTCGCCCATCGCCCACGCGGAATACGCACTCGATGCCGGCACATGGCAGTACGTCGATCCTGTCGGCAAGCTCTCCGATTCGAAGCGCGAGCAGTACGACTTCCAGATTCCCGCCAAGGCCCTCGAAGGTAAAACCGGCGAACACCTCATCACCGTACGTGTCTACGACCGCCACGACAACATCGGCGTAGCCAAAACCGTCTTCGGCGCGTCATCAACAAAGTAAGCAGGCACGATGCGATTTGAGCTCTATGTGGCGGCCCGGTACCTGAAAGCAAAACGGCGCCAGGCCGTCGTCGGCGTCGTCACTGCCATATCCATCGCAGGAGTCGCCGCCGGTGTAGCCGCGCTCATCATCGCTCTCGCCATCACCAACGGCATGCGCCGTGACCTGCAGGATCGCCTCGTCGACTCCAGCGCTCACGTCCAACTCATGCGCACAAAAAACGACGGCATCCGCGATTGGCGACCCCTCGTCGAAAAGCTGTCGAAGCTTCCCCACGTGGTTGCTGCCGCACCTGAACTCGACGAACAAGTGATGGTGTCCCGCGGAGCCCGTGCCGGCTACGCACTCATCGAAGGCGTCATACCAGCCAGCGAACTCGCCGTCACAAAGGTTTTATCGAATACCACGCCCGAAGCGGTAAACGCTCTCCATCCAGCACCTGAACCGGTCGATCCCGTGAATGCAGAATACCCACCCGTCATTCTTGGCAAAGAGCTGGCAGATTCGATCGGCGCAAACGTCGGTGACTCCATCACTCTGGTAAGCCCGCAAGGTGATCTGACTCCCGTTGGCGTTGTCCCAAAGGTCCAGCACTTTCAACTCGTCGGCACTTACCACACCGGTTTCTATCAGTACGACTACGCGTGGGGTTTCGTCCGCCTGTCAGATGCTCAGCGACTCTACGACGAGCCCGACCTGATTTCCGTGATCAGCTTCCGAGTCGACAACCTCAATAACGCCCCTCAGATCGCCAAACAGATCGAGCAAGCCGCCGGACCCGGCTTCATGACCACCAACTGGATGGAGCAGAATCGCGAACTCTTCCGGGCCCTCAAGCTCGAGCAGATCGTCACCTTCATCGTCATCACCCTCATCGTGATCGTTGCCGCGCTCAACATCCTCATCGCGCTCACCATGATGGTGATGGAGAAAACCCGTGACATTGCCGTGCTCATGAGCTTCGGCGTCGCTCCCGCTCAAGTCCGCCGCATCTTCCTTCTTCAAGGCTTTCTCATCAGCGTCGTTGGAACCGTGATCGGTCTCGTCCTAGGCTACATCGGAGCATGGGCTGGCGGCCACTATCACATCCAGCTCTCGCCAGACGTCTACGCCATCGACACACTTCCCTTCGCACCCCGCTTGCTCGATGGAGTTCTCGTCTCCGCAGTCTCCATCACCATCTCGCTGCTGGCGACCCTCTACCCATCCTCCACAGCCGCCCGCATCCGCCCCGCAGAAGCCCTCCGCTACGAATAGTCAGCTCGATCTCGCAAATCCAATTACGGCAGTTCCACCGCCCAGGCAACAATCCTCCAACCCGCAGTCTCCTTCGTCCACAGCAGCAGAAGAGCAGGTGATTGTTCCTCCCCGTAATCGAACCGACTGGCGCTCAAATAATAAGCTCCGTATTTTGCATCGGTGGGCTTTAGGTCGTCGGAGCTTTCGGGTAGCTGACGTTTCTGGCACAGAAAGCTATCTGCCTTTTGGTCTGGCACAGCCATGATTGCGAAAGCCTTGGAGTTTTCGTGCTGCACGGGGCGCAGTAGATCATTGAGGGGCTGCATACCCGACATCATCTCGGTGAGATTCGCGCTCGATGGAATTTTCGCGAGCGGTTCTTGCAATGCAGACTGGATTCTGGCGACGGGCGTCAGCTTCTTCTGGTCTGCAGAGGGTGCCGCGAGACACCGGTACGAGCGCGGTGACGCGAAACGGGAAGCCTCGGAAACATTCCGCTTCGCAATCCAAGCCTGGTAGAACTCTGTGACGTCTTTCACCAAGACGGGATCACCGGCAATATCCCGCGGTTCTTCCTCCGCGGGTACGGCAGTCGCGGCAGCGCTGTTTGGAACGAGACCAGCGTCGCTGCCATCCTCAATGCGAAGGGCGATGATTTTCCAGTAGCCGCCCTCCTGTGCCCAAAGCAGCGACATGACCTTGCCCCCGCCATCTCCCTTTGTCGTGCGAAATGCAGTGGCGAAATACTTCTCTTCCGATTTTTTGCTCGAATCGCCGGCAGGTACAGCGATGCATTCCTCGTCCTGTCCCATGTCCGCCGGCAAGCTCACCAGCCGAAATTCAGATGGATACGCGTTCTTCGCCGGTTTCAATGCCTGCGACCATTTCTCAGCAGGCCCGAATACGTCAGAAACTGAATTCACCGCGCCCAGACCATCGCTGTATTTCTGCATTGCCTTCAGTGTCTGCAGCCGGATCATTCCTTGCGGAACAGGGTGCGTGCCCTTGTTCGCCAACACCTCCAGACACGGATAACTGCGACGCGAAAAATAGGCGACCGACTTATTCGGCTCTTTCGCGACGACCCAGCCTTGCAGGAAATCGTGCGCACTCTTGTCGACGCCCTGATCGCCTTTTACGCTGGGATTCATCGAAATATTTCCCAGGCGCTCGGTGGCCGTCTCTTTTGGAGATGCCCCGCCACTTCCTAACTGTCCAAAAACGTTGCGCCACCATCCATTGAGACCTAACCAGCGCTCGTCATGGCGGGCCAGGTTGTTTCCTGCGCGAACGTCGGAGTTGGCAGCCGACAAGTGTCCATTGACGAGTGCCTTTGGAAAGCCGGAAGAGCGATAGTCGACGTCAACGTCGGACAGCTTATGGTCGCGCGAAATTGAGAACTGAATCGACGGTGGTCCGTTCTTCAGCCTGTAACAGATTGGAAACCCCTTGTGATAAACAGCATTGTCTTTATCGTGAAAGAACTCCTGGCTGCGGCTCAGCACGTCAACTGCGTTTGGCTTCAGGTACACATACAGGCGGAACTGCATATCGCCACCTGCGCCCGATTCCTCTCCCATCACCTGATCAACTGCGCTCACTAAGTCAATTGCGACTCCGAGGCTTTTGCCCTGCGAATCGGTCATCTTGGCATTCAGGAGCGCATGGGTTACTGCGTCGAATGTCGTGCGAATAGACAATCGAGCGCCGTCATAGACCTGCTGGGGGACAAGCGCGCTTCCGGTGGTGGCGTTATAACTGCGAATAAAGTTGTCGATGAGACGCACCTGCTCAGGACGCAGCTCCGCATAGGATCTCCCCAGCTCTAAAGCTCCGCCTTTTGGCTTTTGGGAAATGGTAGCCTTCTGATTCGGTTGTGGCTGGGAGAAGCACAATTCAGTCACAATAAGCGGGAACAGGACGAGAACGATGAGTTGGACTATTCGTTTCATCGTGAGACTCCAGGGGGAGAAGGCGGAAAAGGACGTCCATGTATCCGAAGAGATCCGATCCGAGGTCTCGAGTACTCTGACTGCAGAAGGAGACGAGTTTAGGCTCTTCTCTCAATACCCTTCGGCATAGTTCGCCAAAGAGCGCACATTCCGAACAATGAGCATCGAGCCGCGCTGAGGACAACCTAACCTCGGAAGATCGGCCCGAGAAACTGTCAATTCGTACAGTTTCGCTCTGAGTCAATTTGCGAGATGGTGGGGAGATGGCGCTCGAAGGGTATTGGTAAACTCACAAGGTGCAAAGCTGCAGCTGCAACCTGTGTGTTTTCTGCGGGGTGATGTCAACTGGTTTGAGAAACAGGTGATTCAATTGTGCCCGGCTCTGACAATCAGAAACCGCCCGACAATCCGCCTATCGTCTTCACCAGTAGCACAGGAGGCGCAAACGTGACGGTCCTGACGGGAACTGGAAAATATGAGCGGATGTTAGTGAGGTGCCAGAAGCTGAATCCAATTCCAACCGCGGTTGTGCATCCGTGCGAAGAATCTGCCTTGGCCGGCGCCGTCGAAGCGGCGAAGCTCGGAATCATCGTTCCGATCCTGGTCGGGCCTCGCGACAAGATTTTAGCCACCGCCAGCTCCGCGGGAATAGACCTCAGCAATTACCAGATCGTGGACACCCCGCACAGCAACGCATCTGCTGCTAAGGCAGTTGAATTGGTCCGCACGGGTCAGGCAGAACTTCTGATGAAGGGCAGTCTGCACACGGACGAACTGATGGCTGCAGTTGTATCCCGCGAAGGAGGACTGCGAACCGGCCGCCGGATCAGTCACGTCTTTGTTATGGACGTTCCGACATATCACAAAGTCCTCATCGTCACCGACGGTGCAATCAACATACTCCCGACATTGGAAGACAAGGCGGACATCTGCCAGAACGCTATCGATCTCGCTATCTCGCTTGGTCTCGAGAAACCCAAGGTCGCAATTCTGGCTGCGGTCGAAACTGTGACTTCGAAAATGCCCGCCACAATCGATGCGGCGGCTCTTTGCAAAATGGCCGAGCGAAAGCAGATTACTGGCGCCATTCTGGATGGCCCTCTGGCATTTGATAACGCGATCAGCAAAGAGGCTGCTCTAACCAAAGGGATTCAATCTGAAGTCGCTGGTGATCCTGATATCGTCTTGGCGCCCGATCTCGAAGCGGGAAACATCCTCGCCAAACAATTAAGCTTTCTGGCGAATGCCGATAGTGCGGGCCTGGTCCTTGGCGCGAGAGTGCCGATCATCCTGACCAGCAGGGCCGACAGCGTTCGCTCGCGAATTGCGAGTTGCGCCGTTGCAATGCTGGCCGCGCATGCCCGCAGAACGAACCAGTCGTCGTGAGATGTGGACGATCTACCGATGGACGCTTAAAGAAGTAGCATTGACCACCAGAGCCTTGAGTTTTCAGCCATCTTCAATCGATGCGGCCAAGGTATCCTTGCTCCACCGTTCTCCGTTGCCAGTTGCTGAGCCCTCTCTGTAAGCGACGGAATAATCCCCACAGAATGCGAAAGAGGAGAGAACCATGAAATACATGATCAGTTGGAACGAACGTCCGCAGGGCTCGCCCGCTGAGTATGAACAGGCACAGAAAAGAATCCTGGAGGTCTTCAGCCCATGGAAGGCGCCAGCTAATTTCAAAATCGAGTCATTCGTCATCCGCGTCGGCGATTGGGGCGGATACATGTTGATGGACTGCGACGACCCGCTCGAAGTACACAAGTTCTGTTCCATGCTGCCCGCCTTCACGTTCGAAGCGCGCCCCGTCGTCCCCGTTGCCGACGCCATTCGCGTGGAGCTGGAAGCGATGGCCTACCGCGATGGACTGAAAGGTAAGTAGGCCAGCTTGGGCGCGATCATGACATTTGTCCCAGGTCTCACCATCGAGACCTGGGACACGCCAATTCTTGATAAGAGCCGATGATGCCGCACGCGACGTCTCCTTCGAATGCGAGGAGCATCGCAGCGCCTTCACTGCTCCATCGCACCGAGCGCTTCATCCACTCTTCATCAGGAAGCGCCGACTCCTTTGCATAGGTGCTTGAAAACGCCGTAGGCGAATCGAGCAACGCACGCGATCGAACTGAAGACAAGGGCAGTCTGGGGCGTGATGCGCTCAATCACGATCAATTGAACTCCACGGCTGTCATAAATCTATTGCGGCGTGATGATCCCACCCACGGCTTGCCTGCGCGGCAGCACAATACCGCGGTGATCCACTTCCACGGGTGCGCCCTTCATCTCAGTCGAAGGCAACTCGGCGCGCTCCGTCAGCGAGCCCCCACATGCCGGGCACCAGTCGGCTTTTATATCCAGCGCCAGTACAGCATGGCAATGTGTACAGATCCGTTCCATGCAGCCAGTGTACTCAATCTCGTGGGCAACGGAAGCAAACGCCGCTGCTTCATGCCTTTGCGACGCCAGCCTCGCGATTCAGGTGATCGGCAATCGCTCCCGCCCACCGACGAATGCAATCCCAGTCGCGAATGTCAGAAACCGGCAGCTTCCGCATTGGATTGCCGGGAAGTTTCATCACCAGGCTCATCGGAAATGGCAGGTTCAAATGTTTCGGATCAAACTTGCCGCCAAATACGCGCACATCTGCGGCGCGCAACCATGGATACTTCGCCAGCTCCTTGCGCGCCTGTTCCTCTGCTGACGCAAAATGCTTCGGATCCTGCTCCGTCGGTCCCACAACAAATATCCACGGATGCGCATTCCCTAGCGCGCGTTTGAACTGCACCATAAACCGGTGAAGCTCCTTCGGAAAATGACCCATGTACAACGCCGCGCCCAGAACTACCGCTGTGTTCTCCGAGATCGATTCCACATCAACCATCGGCTTCACATCCACCGAGATGCCGGTCTCTTGTATGCTCAATCCCATCGCCTCGGCAATATCCTCCGTCGATCCGCTCCGCGTGACGTACGCAATCAGCACTTCAGGCTGCATCTTCGCCTCCGATGTACGCAATTCTGCGACTCTTCGAGCGCGCGTGGCGTGCTCGCGGTCACAGTGATAATTGGCCAAGCGATCCTCAGCGGTCGCGGCGCCTTACCAACGGAATCCCGGTACACTAGACCCATGCATCCCCCCGTGCGCCTGGTGGCCATCGATATGGACGGCACCCTTCTGCCCACCTTCAGCCAGTCCATCAGTCCCCGCAACGTGAAGGCAATCCGAGACGCCCAGCAAGCCGGCATCACTGTAGCCATCGCCACCGGCCGCCGCACCGCCTATACCGCGCCGCTGCTCGAGGGCCTCGGCCTTCCAGCGGATATGCCTCTCATCACGTCCAATGGAGCAGTGACCCGAACCCTGGGGGGCGAGCCGCTCGACCGTTCGCATCTCGAAGCCCGCATCGCTCGCAACTTGTGCGCCCTTCTCAGGTCCTTTGGAACATTGGTGTTTACCTTCGACCAGGTGGGGCGCGGCGAATTGATACTGGAAGATTTCGAGCAGGCACATCAGCGGATCTCCTTGTGGGTGGAAGCCAATCGCGACGCCATCGAGATCATCAAGCCGCTAGAACAAGGGCTAGCCGACGGCAACGACCCCATTCAAGGCATGGTCACCGGAGGCCTCGACAAGATGCGCCAGGCTGAGCAAGCCCTGAAAGCTAGCGAATTGAGTCGGTTCTGCGAGGCTGTCCGAACGGAGTATCCCTCGCGCGATCTCTCCATCTTGGACCTGTTGCCCCCCGGCGTTTCAAAGGGATGGGCTCTCGAAAGGCTGGCCGCCCGCCTCGGCGTCGATCGCAAAGAGACCATGGCCATCGGCGACAACTGGAACGATGTCGACATGCTCGAGTGGGCCGGACAGGCCGTGATGATGGCCAACGCCGCCCAGGAACTGCGCACCATGGCCAAAACCCGCGGCTGGAAGCAAACGCCGCCCAATGACGAAGATGGCGTAGCCGTGACTTTGGAGATGGCTGTGGCACGCCACACTTCTGGTAAAGTTTGAGGCAACAGGAGCAGAAACTCGGTTTGCATATCCGTCTTCAATTCGTCGCCGTCTCCGTGGCTCTGGCTTTCGCCGGTGTCACACACCCGGCATCCGCCGCCGAGCGTATAAGCCTGACCAACGGCTACGAGATACTCTGCAATCATCATCAGCAACTCGGCTCACAGATACGCCTGTATCTAAGCTCAAGCGACAACAACTACATCGACCGCTCGTCAGAAGACATTGCGAAAATTGAAACCGTCCCCGATCCGCCGCCGACTACCACTTCCTCGGGCGCAGCCGGAACAAAGACCGACACAAAACTCAGCCCAGCCGAGCTCCACGAAATGCTCGCAGCAGCTGGCCACCAGCACAACCTCGATGCCGACCTTCTCGCCAGCGTCGTCAAAGCCGAGAGCAATGGCAACACCCACGCGGTCAGCCGCGCCGGTGCGCGCGGTCTCATGCAGCTCATGCCCAAAACAGCCGCCGGATTAGGCGTCGATGACAGTTTCCGTCCCGACCAAAATGTTCGTGGCGGTTCCGCTTACCTGAATGATCTGCTCGTGAGATACCACGACAACATCGCTCTCGCCCTCGCCGCCTACAATGCCGGCCCAGCCGCGGTAGACAAGTATCACGGCATCCCGCCCTACCACGAAACCCGCGCCTACGTAGCGCGAGTCATCCACGAGTTCAACCGCCGCGTTCGAGCCCGCGAACTACAAGCCCGCCAGCTTCGACCACCGACGGCCACCCTCGAAGCCTCCTCAGCTCGGTAGAAATTCTTCACCACATCACTCGCAGCGAATCGCGATAATTGGTTCAATCCGCGCAGCCCTCAGCGCCGGCAACAGCGATGCCGCGCACGCAATCAAAGCCAGTGCCAGAAGCGATCCGGCAATCACCCACGGGTCCCGCGTTGAGGTCGAGTAGAGAAAACTGGCTAGTGCCCGTGCTGCCAACAGCGCGGATGCCAACCCAAACACCGCCCCACCAAGGACCACCCAGAGATTCTGCCCGAACACCATCTGCGCCACCTGTGGGCGCCGTGCCCCCAACGCCATGCGGATGCCGATCTCGCTCGTTCTCCGCGCCGTGGCGTAAGCAAGCGTGCCATAGAGTCCAACTGCCGTCACTGCCAGCGCGCATACGGCGAAGAAGACCGACAGCAAGGCCATCATCCGCTCCGACGCAAGCGATTCGTCCATGACGGTCCTCATCGAGATCATCACCGGCGGCGGTATCGATGGCGCCATCTGCAATGCCAGGGCCCGCGCCGCACCTGCCAGCGGTGCAGCCGGCCCGTCGATGCGCACCACTGCGTAATAGGACGGCGATTTCAGATCGCCCTGGGTCATCGGTATGTATGCCGTCGGCGGCGGAGCGCTGCGCAGATCCTCGTACTTTGCATCTCCCACGACGCCCACCACCTGGTAGGAAACTACCTTGTCTCCGTCGCGGTTTTTGAGGATCCGCCCCAGCACGTTTCCGTCCGGAGCCAACAGCTTTGCAGCCGACTGATTGAGGATGATCTTCAATCCCGCAGCTCTGCTTTCATTCCAGGTAAAGTCGCGACCCGCGAACTTGGGAATGCGCATGGTGTCGAAGTAGCCCGGCCCTACGCTGTTCATGTAGATGTCGTGTTCTCCTCCCGCCGGGTCTGAGAAACCCTCGTCCCATTGGTAGCCCGAAAGCGGAACCAGGCGAGCGAAACTCACGCTTCTAACTCCGGGCTGTCGCTGCAACCGGTCGCCCATTTCACGGTAAAAGGCCATCAGCGCGTCGTCCTTCAGTTCGAGCTTGTCCATTGTGAATGCGATATTCTCGACGCCGCGCGGATCGAAGCCCTCGCCGCTGGTGTAAAGCCGCACCAGGCTCGACGCCAGCAGCCCCGCCCCCATCACCAGCATCAGGGCAAGCCCTACCTCCATACCCAGCATCACGCGCGGAAAAATCCTGCGGCGCTCCTGGGTCTGCGTAGCGTGCTGACCATCCTTGATGCGATCGATCAAATTGCGCGAAGTTGCCTGGATCGCGGGTGCAAGCGCAAACAGGAGCGTGGCCACAATCGCCGCAAGAGCCGCAAAGCCAAACACCCGTACGTCCAGCGACGTGTCGAGCAGCATGCCGTCATCGCTCCTCAGCAGCATCGCTGCAAGCGATTTGCTGACCACTGGCGCAATCGCCAGGCCAGCCAGCGTTCCGATGATACCGAGCAGCAGGCCCTCCACCAGGAGCTGCTGGATAAGCCGCTGCCGCGAAGCTCCCATGGCCATGCGCGTAGCCAGTTCGCGCTGCCGCGCAGTGCCTCGCGCCATCAGCAGGCTGGCCAGGTTGAGACAGGCCAGCAGCAGAATGCCTCCGCACATCGCGAACACCGCGGCAAGCGGCTTGCGAAATCTCAATCGGAGATAGCTGAATCCCGCCGATCCCGGCTCCGCGGCAAATCGAAAGTGGTGTTTCTCGCGATCCGCGATCCACTTCGCATCGGGAACCCTTTCATGCAGCACCGCATCCGAAACAGAAGCTACCTGCGCGTCGGCCTTCCCCAGCGTAAATCCAGGCCGCAAGCGTCCCATCACCGTAAGCCACCAGGCATGGTGTCCAAACGCAGTCATGCTCCGTTCGCGATTGAGGACAGGCTCGGTTGCAAGGGGCACAAAGAGTTGCGGCCGGTGCAAGGGATCCGCACCGATGAATCGCCTCGGCATCACGCCGACCACGGTGAAGACTACGCGATCGATCTCGAGTTTGCGCCCGACGACGTCAGCAGCGCGATTGAACCGCGTGATCCAATAACTCTCGCTGATGACCACACCGAAGCCATTGGGATTCCCGCCGGTTCGATCATCTTCCGGCGTCAGCGTTCGTCCCAGCAGAGGCGCGGTCTCCAGCGCGTGAAAGAACGATCCACTCACGAATTGGCCAGAGACTGTCTGGTTGCCGCCTCCGCTCTTCACCTGGAACTCTGCCTGATGAACGGCAAACACGTCTGTGAAAGCTTCACGCCGGGTCTCAAGGCCGCGGAAGATTGACTCGGGAAAGCTGTATCCCCGCTGGGGGCCGTCTCCATCAATTCCTAAAACCACCAGCCGATTGCTCTCCGGCACCGCCAATGGCCGCAGAAGCAAACCGTTGATCATCGAGAACACCGTTGTGTTCGCTCCGACGCCCAGTGCCAACGTGACAATGGCCGTAAACGTGAAGCCGGGCGACTTCCGTAATTGCCGCACCGCATAGCGGAAATCGTGCATCCACAACTCCAGCCGCAACCATCCCCATTGGTCCCGCGTCACATCCGCAACCAACGGAACATTCCCGAATTCCCGCATGGCCGATGCGCGCGCATCCGCCGGCGACTGTCCCCGTGCTATCCGGTCGGCGATCGCCAGATTGAGATGGCTCTCGATCTCTTCGGTCAGTTCCGATTTGCGCCGCAGGAAAGAAAACAGTTTCACGCGCCACCTCACTTTGCCGTCATAATTGCTTCGATCGTCGCGACCATCTTTCCCCACCGTTCATAGTCAGAGGCCAGTTGTTCCTTACCCAGTTTCGTAATCTTGTAAAACTTCGCGCGCTGGTTGCTGTCGCTCTTCTTCCATTCCGCCGTGACCCAGCCTTGACGCTCCAGCCGGTGCAGCGCGGGATACAGCGAGCCGGTTTCCACCTGCAGCACATCGCTGGAATTTGCACGAATCGCCTGGCTTATTCCATAGCCATGCTGCTCGCCCCACTGAAGCGTCTTCAGGATCAGCATGTCCAACGTCCCCTGCAGGATTTCAATCCTGTTTTGATACCCGTCTTTCGCCGCCATAAGCTGTAGACCCTCTACATCAAAATGATGTAGATACTCTACATCCTAAAAAGCGATACCGCAAGCCCATCCTCTCGAGGATCTATATGCCAAAGGAACTGTCATCCTGAGCACAGCGAAGGATCTGCGGTTGCTTTTAAGTCTCTATCCGGTCCACGCCGTCTGGTTGATTAGCCATCTGTCTTGAAGGTGGAATAAGCCAATTCGGGCTCTTGCCCATAAAATAGAGACGCCGATCGAAACGGAGAACGCTTGAAGAAGAAACAGTTGATTCTGGGCCTGGTTGTCCTGGCCGCGCTCGTTGCTCTATTTTTCTGGGGCCGCCAGAAATTCCACTTCGACTTCGGCGTCTTCCGCACTCAATTGGCCGAGGCAGACTGGCGCAAGATCGCCCTCGGCATCATCTGCATTTACGTCGCCTTCGTTTTTCGTTCAGTCCGCTGGGCCGCGCTGCTCAAGCACAACAAGAAGGTCCCTCCCTTTTCCCTCCTCGGAATCCAGATCATAGGCTTCACGGCAGTCGGCCTGATCGGCCGCGTCGCAGACCCCGTTCGACCCTATCTCGTTTCCAAGAAGACCGGCCTTTCCCTCGGCTCCCAACTTGCTGTCTACATCGTCGAGCGCCTCTTCGACGCCGGGTCGATGGCGCTCATCTTCTCAATCGCCATGCTGTGGATCCCAGAGGCCGACATCGTCAAGGCAACCGGCCACTCAACAATGGTTACCGCACTCGAACACCGTTGGCCGTTGCTGGCGATCCTCTTTGCGAAATACGGTGTTCTGTTCTTCACGCTCATCGGCGCGCTCTTCCTCGTCGCTGTGCGCCTCTGGGGAGCTGTCGTCGCCTCCTTCTTCGAACACAGCTTCGGCCTCGTATCAAAGAAGCTCGGTGCCGCCATTGGTGACAAGATTCGCACCTTTCACACGGGCCTCGATACCATGCGAACCTTCTCGGAGTTCGCCGTCACCGCCTCGCTTTCCATCGCGATGTGGATCCTCATCGCGTACGCGTACCTGGTCACCTGTCGCGCCTTCACGGCCAGCCCCGAACTGGCTTCACTCACTCCCCCCAAGTGCGTGTTGCTCATGATCGCGAGCGGCGCCACCAGCATCTTTCAGTTGCCTATCATTGGCTGGTTCACGCAGATCGGAATTGTCGCCGCGACCATCACCGGCCTCATCGGCGCATCGCCCGAAGCCGCAACCGCCTGCGCGGCCTCAATCCTCCTCGTAACCTTCCTGGCTACGATTCCCGTCGGACTAATCTGGGCGCAGTTCGAGCATGTCAGCCTCCGCAAGGTCACCCACGAAAGTGAAGTTGCGGAAGATATTGCTGTCGATCAGCCCGCCCCTAATGCGGCCGAGTAAGCACTGGGGCCGCCTCATCACGCAACGCATCCGGATGCGAGAACGCAAGACTCTCCGGTGCGACTGCTCCTCCCGTCATCAGCATGCTCATCGCTTGCTCCATTGTCAGGTCCGTCATCGTTACGCGGCTCAGCGGCAATAGTTGCAGAAATGCCGACGTCGGGTTGATCGCATTCGGCAGCAGAACCGCCGCCAGTTCATCGCCAGTATTGGAATCCACGAGCGTCCGCGTCAAAAACCCGATGCTCTTCTGCCCGGCGATCGGAAAATCCACCAATACCACGCGCTGGTTTGCATCCTTCTTGGCCAGCATCGAATCCAGCAGTTGCCGCACCGACGTGTAAACCTTCGCCACTACGGGCAGTCGTTCCAGGATCGATTCAAAGAGACCAAACGCCTGCCGCCCGATCACCAGCGAAGTCACCCTGCCCAGCACAAATAACACCACAAGGGTCAGTAGAACCGCGAGCACAGACTGCATCACCGGCTGCGCCATCCAATGTTGCGGAAAGATGGCTTCCAGCAGCTGCACCAGCGGCAATCCCGCTTTGGCCAGGCTCCCCAGCACCCAGCTGAAAACCAGCCAGGTCACAAATAGCGGCCCGATCGTGATAATCCCTGCCAGAATATTGCGCTGCAAACTCCGCAAAGGACGTGCGATAACCCGATTCACATTTGGCTCCTGCACCAAAGCATACGAGAATTGCGCCTTGATTTTTCAGAATTGGGCATTGCCGCATCTTCCCCTATAGTGATGAGGATGGTGTTTCATGATTGATCCCCTTGGCCCCGATCCGACGGACCCCAATCAGCCCCCGCGGCGGATAACTGAAGTCGCCTCCGAATTCGAGACACCAGGATCGTTTTCTCCCCTCAAGCCAAAGGTCCGGTACGCCAACTACGACAGTCCAGAGGCACTAATGAGGCATACCCCGTCCCCTGAGCCCGCCACGATCATCCGGCCCGCTCAAACCCCTACATCTGAACCGCCCCCCGCGCCAAAACCTATCCCGACTGCACTAGCCCGCTCCACGCCCAAACCCACCAAATTCGAACGCGTCATCGGCGTTGCCAGGACTGTTCTACCCCTCGTCGGCAAAATGCTGCCTCTGCTCGAAGGCAACGTGGTCTCCGCAGCCTCCAATCTTCTCTTGAACCGGCCCATGCAAGAGGTGGATCTCAAGCCCCTGGAAGAATCTATCGCCCGCCTTCAGGCCGACCATCGAGCCCTCGCCTTCCTGACCGGCGAGCAGAAACGTGCCCTCCACCACCTTGAAGACGAGTTCGCCGCGGTCCAGGAAACTGTGCAGAAAAACGCAGCCGATCAGGCGGAATTGATCGAGAGCGTCGCTAAACTCGCCAAGCGCACCTCGTCCTTCATGCGCCTCGTCATCATCCTGCTCGTCGTCTCCATGCTGTTTACGGCCCTGCTCTGCGTTCGAATCGCCTACATCATTCGCTTCTAGGCCGTATCCGCCTTACTCCACCTGAGCCGTGTTTCCTTCCTGAAACCTTTCGTCATGCCTCAAAAATTTCCCATTAGGCATTGTTTTTGATATCGGTAAAATGGTTTCCAATATTACAAATACTATTTGAATTTCCCTACTCACCTTTTACGATCTGTGTGATGCAGAACATTGCCAGTCGTATTACGGCGGGACTACTATTCCCGGTAGTTCAATTGGGGATTATTCGCCCTGTGTCGAACCGTTGTCCAAACTGAGTTCACAGAGCTTCACTAACGAGCGGCGCCTACCCGCGCTCGCACACGGAGTGCCTTCCTATGGCATGGTATGCCTATTGCATTGGTGAAAAACAAGCGTTCCCCGAACTAGCCCGCCACCGAAAACCAGTTCCGCTTGAATCAGTACACGGAGTAAGCGGAAATCAGGTCTTCCTTTACCCAGCCAGTGACCTCGCCGTTATCGTCAGCGAACACAATCCGACAGAATCCTTGAACCAGAAATCGGGTGTGGATCATGCTCGCGTCATCGCTGATTGCTTTAAACACTCCACAGTACTTCCCTTCCGCTTCGGCACCATCTTCAACGACGACGATAGCCTCCGAAAATCCATCCGGTCCAACCAGCGTCAGTTCCTCGGCAACATCGATAAGCTGCGCGGCAAAACCGAGATGCACCTCAAAATTCTCGTCGACGATTGTTGCACCCGCGAGCTGGCCCAGCTCTCGCAAGATAAAGTGGGTCGCGGATACCTCACCAATCTTCGTGAATCGGCCACCCGCCAGCGCGAACGCCAAACCAGGGCCCGCGCCGTCAGCTTCCAGATGCATCGCCTTTTTGCACCCCTGGATGAAGAGGTCAGCTGCCGCCTCACCGAGACCGGCAAGATGGTTCTCGACATCGCCCACCTGATCGATCGCAAGTACGTGGAACGCTACCAGAACAAATTCACCACCACCAGCGCCATGATGCGCGATTGCCAGATGCAGCTATCCGGCCCCTGGCCTCCGTATCATTTCGTACATCGCCTCACCCGCGGCGCACATATCCCAGCGCATCCCGCACCCGCGGACCCCATCACCACCGCGGCCCCATCCGCTCCGCAAGCAGTAGCAGCGATGGTCTAGACTTAACTCGCAAGCTTCAACCCAAAGCCCGGCTTAGGCCGGGCTTTTTCTGTCGCTGCACCGAAGAACTCATGGTCACCGTGAACAAATCGTGCGAGGCGCCGTCTGCTGCCAGCGGCGGTGTAATCGGTGTCAACGCAAAGGGATTGAAGCCAGGTGTCGTCATGGTGGAAACCACGGCCGTCAGTGGTAAGATTCTGGCCATCGATACGGGAAACCAGAAGGTCACGCATCTGGACCCAGAAGGCAAGAAGAAAACCGTAAGGGGCCAAAAATGGTGTGGATCTCATCGGCCTGGCTGTCGTCGAATCCGTTGATGCAGTCCCGACAGAATCCGTCGTGATCGCTGTAACCAAATGATGTCTCGAGACTAAACAGGGCTTTTCCCGGGCCCGTGCTTATGGCAGGTCGCAGATAGACATACCGAATCCATTTCCAGGAAGACCTATGCTGAGCTCCTCCTTCCTTCCAAGACTCGGACGTGGGCTCTATACGTGGCCTGTTGCGGTAGTGTCTCTTCTGGCTACCCAGGCGCTTCTCTCCCTCACACTGAGGCAAGGACCCGCCCTGGTCGCATATTGCGAAATCAGCTATCTTGTTTTGCTTCTGCTGGCGAGCGGGGTTTCTATTCGGAACGCGATGCAGAACAGGCAAGCGATCCGCTTATTCTGGTCGTTCCTTGCAGCAGCCTTTGGGCTTTGGGCGCTGGTTCCCTGCTCTTGGATTAACAGTGTGGTCCTGCATGGCAAGATTCCGGAATTCCTGTTCGACAATCCTCCTCTATTTCTGCACATCGTGCTCATCATCGCCGCGGTGGCATCCCGTCCCCACCTACGGTTGCCCAGCCAGAGACCTTACCGAACGACATTAAACCTCCTGATCCTGCTTTTCGTCTGGGTCTTTGCGTACGCCTTCTTCCTGTACCCCTATGAATACGGAGCACAGGGAGCGGCAATGATCCTGCGTTTTGAGGCCGTCTACTTCGGTGAGAACCTCGTGCTGATTGCCATTCTCGCTAGCTTGATCTCGCGTTCGCAATCCCCATGGGAATTCATCTATCAGCACCTGTTCGGCGCTTCTGTTCTGTACGCGTGCGGCTCGCTCGCGGCGAACCTCGTTTGGGCTTTGAAAGACCCTTCCGGCGATTTGACTGGCACCAATTATCCGGTTGCGCGAGGCCTCATTGGAATGACGTTCACCGCCTCCATCTTATGGTTTCTGTGGATAGCGGTTCAGGGCGCCAAGTTGAAGCCGAAGCTGGCCAACGCCGTCGTTTTAGACACCACAGAGCCGCGGTATAGCTCTGTACTGGCGATCCTGGCGGTGCTCGCGATTCCCGCTGTCGGCGCCTGGGAACTGTTCCGAACCGACGAACCCGCGGACACCCATCAGGCTCGCCTTCTCATTGTTATGGCGGCTGGCATTCTTCTCGCCCTCGGAGCCTTTGCAGAGAATTACCTTGTGAACCGCGAGTTCACGTCCGACGTAGGCATCGCCCACGACAGGCTTCGTTTGGTCATGGAGTCCGGCAAGTCAATGGGGTGGGACTGGGACCTCGCTAGCGGGCAAAACATCTGGTTTGGCGACCTGAAATCGACGTTTGGAATAAGCGCCGATACCCACCTCGCTGGAGAAGATGAACTCTTTGAGCGCATTCATCCAGACGATCGTGAGCGCGTATCGAAAGCGCTCGCAGTTGCCATGCAGAAGCAAACCCCGTATAGAGCCGAATATCGCGTGATGCGCCCCGATGGAACGATTCGATGGCTCGCCGACAGAGGAGAATTCCTGGCGAGCAATGGATCAGGCGCTAAGCGCGGGCTCGGCATCGCAGTAGACGTCACCGATCGCAAGCAAGCTGAAGAGGACAGACGGCAGAAGGAAATTGAGCTTCAGAAGACTGAAAAGCTCGCCAAGGTCGGCGCCTGGCGGTGGGACCCGGCGACAGACTCCGTCACCTGGTCGGAGGAACTCTATCGCATCGCGGCAATCGATCCCGCGCAGCCGGCGCCCAGTTACAAGGAACATCCAAAGCTGTACACCGTCGAAAGTTGGGAGAGGCTGAACCGCGCCGTCGAGGAATCGTTGCGGAGCGGAACACAATACAAGCTCGACCTTGAAATGATTCATCCTGACGGCACAACGCGATGGGTAATCGGACGAGGTGAGGCAATACGCGACGCCGAAGGCCGCATCGTGCAGCTTCATGGCACAGTCCAGGACATCAACGAGCGCAAGCAGGCGGAGGGCGCACTGCGCGAAAGCGAGGAGCGCTTCCGACTCGTATCAAACACCGCTCCCGTGATGATCTGGATGTCCGGCACCGACAAGCTCTGCACCTACTTCAATAAGCCCTGGCTCGACTTCACGGGAAGACCGCTCACTGCCGAACTGGGAAACGGCTGGTCCGACGGAGTTTTCGAAGAAGATTTGCAGCGGTGCCTTGAAACTTATACTCGCGCATTTGATCGGCGCGAGTCGTTCAAGATGGAGTATCGCCTCAGAGCAAGTGACGGCGAGTATCGTTGGGTTCTCGATATTGGAGTGCCACGATTCAATTCAGATGGCTCATTCGCCGGATACATAGGCTCCTGCATCGATGTCACCGAGCGCAAGCTCGCAGAAGACGCGCTTCACGGCATTAGCAGCAGGTTGATTGAAGCGCAAGAGGACGAGCGCACCCGCATCGCTCGAGAACTTCACGACGACTTCTCGCAACGAATGGCACTCCTGGCCGTTGAACTGGACAGGCTCAGGCATGATATTCCTGAAGTCAACGGCGATGCTCTCCGCCGCATTGACATGCTCCGCCAGCACACTCTGGAGATTGGCTCTGATATCCAGGCCTTGTCTCACGAGTTGCATTCCTCGAAGTTGGAATTTCTTGGCGTTGTTCCCGCCATGAGAGGGTTTTGCGAGGAGTTCGGAGAAAAGCAGGACTTGAAGATCGACTTTCAAAGCAGCAGCTTGCCGAAACCCATCGCGCCAGATATCGCCCTATGCCTGTTCCGCATCTTGCAGGAAGCATTGCACAACGCGGCAAAGCATAGCCAGGTCTCGCACTTCGACGTTCATCTAACAGGAATACCCGGCGAGATTCAACTCACAATCAGCGACGCTGGGGTTGGCTTTGATGTCGAAGCGGTCAACAATGGGAGGGGACTTGGTCTGATCAGCATGCGCGAGCGTGTGAAGGCTGTGAAGGGCACAATCTCCATCTCTTCGAAGCTCATGCAAGGCACAGTGATAAACGTTCGCATTCCCATAGAGGCAGCGCCGCAATCAATCGAACCAGCGACGTGGCCCCTTCAGGCCGGCTTGAGTTGAACCTGGGATTCGCGGTTCATAGTCACGGAACTGAACGTTGGCGGATTTTGATTGCAATCTGCCGAAGCCTATCTCGCTCGAGGATGAGTCCGGTCGTATACAGCTTCAAGCTGTGACGTCGTCAACTGCGTATACCGCTGCGTCGTCGACAGCCGCTCATGGCCCAGCAACTCCTGGATTGCTCGCAAATCAGCGCCCTCCTCCAGCAAGTGCGTGCCAAATGCATGCCGAAGCGTGTGCGGATGCACGTCGGCTGAGAGCCCCCGCAGAATCGCTACACGCTTCACAATCCGCCCCACGCTCCGAGTCGTTAGTCGCGCGTCCCCACCCGGTTTGCCCAGTCCGCGCAGTTGCAGGCTCACAAACAGTGCGGTAGTCGATGGAACCCTCGCACCAACAGCCTTTGCCGTCAACCGCGCCGCCCGCTCGCCCAGGTAAGCGCGCAGTGCCAGCGCCGCCGCATCGCCCAGCGGCACGAGCCGCTGCTTCTGTCCTTTGCCACGCACCAGGATCGCTTCATTCGCCCAGTGAATATCGTTCAGATTCAGACCCGTCAACTCTGCATTTCGGATCCCGCATCCATACAGCAATTCCAGAATTGCTTTGTCCCGCGCCGGCCAGCTCGCCGCATCGTCACCAACGCTATCCACCACGCGATTCATCTGTTCAATCGACGGCACACGCGGCAAGTGCTTCGGCAGTCGCGGCGTCGCCACCAGCGAAGCAACGTTCTGCTCGACACGCCTCGTTCGCGCCAGCCACTTGAACCAACTCCGAATCGCCGCCAGCGCTCGCGCCGTTGAAGCCTTTGACAGCCCACGTTCCAGCAACGTCCCCAGATAAGCGCGAATATGAAGATGCTCGATCTGATCCACCGCGCCCACCACAGCCTGTCGTTCGGCCATGTAGGATGCGAAATCAATCAACTCCCGCCGATACGCCCGCAGAGTATGCTCCGACGACCCGCGCTCGTTGAGGAGAACGCGCAGGTATTCATCCACAAGCCCGGAAAGCGCCGGTGGAGCAGCCACCGTTGTTTCCTGTTCGTCGCCGGTGAACATCACTCCTGCTCCTTGTCCTGACGCGCAGTATCTTCAACGTCGCGCTTCTTCGCCTTGCCCCCGTGAATGATGCGCAGCGAGCTTCCACGCACCGCCTCTCCGGTCGCCGTATCGTTGTTCTGCGTCTTTGCCTTCGACCTTGGATGATGCTCCCGATGCACCGCTTTCAATCGTCCCAGTGCCAGGTGCGTATACACCTGAGTCGTCGAGATATCCGCGTGCCCCAGCAGCATCTGCACACTGCGCAAGTCCGCGCCATGCTCCACCATGTGCGTCGCGCAGCTATGTCGCAGCTTGTGCGGACTCGCGTTCTTGTTGCTTGTCTTCACCAGATGCCACACCCATTGCCGCGTCAGCGGCATTCCGCGCAGCGATAAGAACAACCGTGTCGCGTCCTGCCGGCTCGGACTCGTCTTACGCTTCGAACTGATCCGCGCAAGGTGCGGTCTTCCCTGTCGAAGGTAAGTCTCCAACGCTGCAACGGCCGTGCGCCCCAGCGGAACAATCCGCTCCTTGTCGCCCTTGCCACGCACCAGCACGCGACCGGCATCCAGCCCCAGATCGCTCGTGCCGAGTCCCGTGATCTCCGAGACTCGTAGTCCTGCCGCGTACAGCAATTCCAGAATCGCGCAATCGCGCAGCGCAGTCGCCTGCGCCTGTGGATGCGCCGCTGCCATCGCCGCGCGCTCCAGCATCTCTGCCACTTCCGGCTCCGCCATCGACTTCGGCAGCACTTTCCACGCCTTGGGCGACTCAATATTCACCGTCGGGTCATGATGGATGCGACGATCCAGCAGCAGCCACTTGTAGAACCCCCGCAGGCAGCTAAGCTTCCGCGCCGCACTACGCGAATCAATCGAATGCGTGCGTAGATGCTCAAGAAACGCCGCCACATCTTCTTGCACCGCCGTTACCAGCACTCCTTGCCGGCCCTCCAGAAATTCGGCAAACGTCTTTAGATCGCCGTCGTAGGCCTCGCAGGTCAGTGGGCGCAACCCCTTTTCCACACGAAGATACGCCTGGTAGTCCTTCAAGAGCCCGAGGTTGTTTTCAACGCCCACCCGTTTGATTATCCGCGTCGAATGAGGTGACTTGAGTTATCTTGCGGAGTTACCGAACCTCGTTCATCAAGGCATCAACTTCGTTAACGCATTTTCCGGTTTTCGCGGTTGCTCATCACTGACGAAGCGCGGATTGAATGGTGCGTTCCATATTATCGAGGTCGGAATCGCCATTGAACTTCGCAATAATCTTCCCTTCGCGATCGATCAGATACGTCACCGGAAGCCCTAAAAGGCCGCCGTACTCTTCGCCAAGTTGCGCGTCGCCCATTACAACCGGAAAATCAAGCTGCAACCTGCGAACGGTCTTGCGCACCGGCGTGACAGTGTCATCCATTGAAACGGCGAGCACGCTGAAGCCCTGCGCACCGTACTTCTTCTGCCACGCGGAAAACTTCGGCAGCTCCACTTGGCACCCGGCACACCACGTCGCCCAGAAATTCAGCAGCACGACTTTGCCACGATACTTCTCCAGCGCAATCTTTTGCCCGGCGAGATCATTGCGGACAAAAGTCGGTGCAGGTTTCTGCACCAGTTCCGGCGGAGTCTGTGCGCACAAACCGGCAACGCAGAGCAAAAGCGCACACAATGTGATTGAAAGAAAGCGCCTCACAATGTTCGCGACGCGCAAACAGCCGCTACTCACCCTTCTCCGCCGGGTAGCCCTTCGCCACCCAGTCGTCGCCGAAGTTCTTCGCGATAAATAGTGCCTTCACGTTGGTGAATCCAAGGTCGTGCAGTTGCTTGTACGCCGGGCCGATGTTCGGGCAGTGATTCCACGGGCAGCAGCCACAATAAATCACAATCAATTGGTTCTTTTTGAGCGGCGCCGCAAACTTCTTCAGAAGCATCAGTCCCGCCGGCTGCGAACCCGGCCCCGCAAATCCCGAATTCGGAATATGAGCCTGCTGGAACATCACGAAGGAGCCCACCTGGAACACGACGGGGCGCTCCGCTCCGCTTGCCTTCAGCATTCCCGCCAGTTCCGCCGGCTGCATCAGGTCTGCTTGCGGAACCGTTGTGGCGCTTAGAGACGCCGGATTCGAGAACTGCGCCCCTGCCCCCCGCACCATCGAGAGGCTCATGCCCATAACTGCAAGAAAGAAAACAATCTTTGATGAAAACCTACAACGCATCAATAACTCCTCGAGTAACCCATCATTCTAACGGCGCGTGCATCCGCAGGGTGTGATGGACGACAATAGTGTTGGACATTCTTGAACAGAGGATCGAATTCGCTTGTCATCAATGCAACTCGAAATCACCCCATGGACTACTGAACAACTCGAACGTCTGGTCTTCCAGGCCGCCCCCAAAATCGCCGTCTTCGATTGCGATGGAACCCTGTGGAGCGGCGACTCCGGTCACGGATTCATGGTCTGGTCGCTCGAGCAAGGCATCGTCTCTCGCTCCACTTCTGATTGGATGGACACCCGCTATCGCGCATACGTTGCCGGCACCGTCGGTGAAGCGCAGATCTGCGGCGAGATGGTGCAGATCTACTCTGGCCTGCGTGAACAGGAACTCCGCTCTGCCGCAGCCCGCTACTTCACCGAGCATGTTCAGCCGCACATATTCTCAGAGGTCGCCGCACTCGTCACGAAGCTTCAAAAGGTAAATGTTGAACTATGGGCCGTAAGTTCCACTAACAAGTGGGTCGTCGCTGAAGGCGTGCGCAACTTCGGCATCCCTGAAGAGCGCGTTCTCGCCGCCGAAGTCAAGGTTGTCGACGGCATCATCACCAGCGAACTCGTCGACGTTCCCACCGGCCCGGCAAAAGCCGTGGCACTCCGCCGCGTAGGCCTGCCCCATCCCGACGCTGTCTTCGGCAACTCGCTCCACGACCTCGCCATGCTCGAAATCGCCGCCCATCCCTTCCCCGTCAACCCTTCTCTTGCGCTGTTGGAAGAATGCGCTAAACGTGGTTGGGGCTACTTCCGCCCGCGCGAGGCGGCAAAATCCCCCGCCCCCATCGCCGGAGAATAATTGTCCTTGTAAGTCTAAGCAACAAAATGCACCTGCACTATTTCAGACGATGAAATGTCGCCGTCCGTCCATCACACCATTAATTGTCTTCGGCATTTACACTTAAATCGTGGAAGAACCGCAGCCCATCCCCAACCCGCGCCCCCCGGGTCCCGCTCTCCGCTTTGTTGTAGCAGGGTTGCTGATTCGTGATGGACGGATTCTGATCTGCCAAAGGCGCCCCGACCAGCCGATGGCGCTACAGTGGGAATTTCCGGGCGGCAAAATCGAACAGGGTGAGAGCCCTGAGCAAGCCCTCGCCCGCGAACTCCAAGAAGAATTAGGCATCAACGCAAAAATCGGCTCGCGCGTTACCCACATCCGCCACAACTACCGCCACGGCGGTGCCGTCGACCTGCAGTTCTTCTCCGTGCCCTCCTTCGACCGAGAGCTCGAAAACAAAATCTTCCACCAGCTGAAGTGGGTCAAGCTCGAAGAACTTCCCGAGTACGAATTCCTCGCCGCCGACCGCGGCTTGATCCGCGACCTCGCCGCCGGCAAACTGCTCTAATTCGACCTCCCCGCAACAACATCCCACAGTCGAAGAGCAAGTCCACGACCGGTGGTCTGCGAGTACTAGCCCCTAGTCCCTATTCCCTGCCTTTCAACAGTCCCAACCGAATCATGCTCTCCGCCGTCGCCACCACGCTGTCCTCTCTTGACCGCGGCGACCACCCCAGCACGCGCTGTGCCTTCTCGCTCGTAGCATTCTTCCACTTGCCCAGTTCCGGAATAATCTGCTTCACCGCCGGATCCTTCAAAGCCGCCAGTTTCACCAGCCAGTTCGGCAGCTGCCGGGTCGGCACCCTCTTCGCCGCATCGCCTAGCCGCTCCTTCAGCGTCTTGGCAATCTCGACGATCCACATGAAGTCTCCGGCAACGGCGAGAAAGCGCTCCCCCTTCGCCGCAGGGTTTGTCATCGCCCGCAGATGCAGGTCCGCAACATCGCGCACATCCACCACACCAAAACACATCCGCGGCAATCCAGGCAGAGCTCCATCCATCATCCGTTGCACCAGCAGAATCGACGTAGCATAATCCGGCCCCAGCACCGGCCCGAACACGCCCACTGGATTCACCACGGCCAACTCCAACCCCGCGCCCTCACGCGAAATGAAATCCCACGCCGCGCGTTCCGCCAGCGTCTTCGACTTCGTGTACGGCATCACATCTGCGCCGTCCGGATCTGTCCAATCCTTCTCCGTGAACACCCTCTCTTGCTCCGCATGACCATACCCCACCGCAGCAAACGACGACGTCTGCACCAGACGTTTCACGCCCGCATCCCTGGCCGCGCGCAGCACCCGCAAAGCGCCCTCGCGTGCCGGCACAATCAGCTCGTTTTCATCCTTCGGCACCGTCGACGGAAACGGCGATGCGATGTGCAGCACATATTCGCAACCCGCAACAGCCGCCGGCCACCCCGCATCGCTCATCAAATCCGTGGCAACGAATGAGAGCCGGCTCCCAGGGTCGGACCCGCCGCGGTTTAGCATCGCGCGTACATCGCCTTCGCGCGAAAGGCTTCGCACCGTAGTCCGCACCTGGTGCCCCGCGCCCAGCAATTGCAGAATCGTATGACTCGCAATAAATCCCGACCCACCCGTAACCAGAACCTTGCTCATCCAACGCTCCTTACCATTCGATGCCTATCCGGGGAATCTTGCTTCAGAGATGGAAGCGGTCCAGGGGTACCGGCGTCTCAGGAAATCCGAAACCGTTTCGCGCAGCAAATCGAAGCTAACAGCTAGGAGCTAACGGCTGTCTCTCAATGCCCCGGCAACATTCCCCAGAGCATCACCCCCGTCATCCCGATCACAATGATGCTCGTGCTCCACGCTACTACGTTCCACACGTGCGAATTCTTGTGTTTGCCCATCAGATCCGTGCGATTGATAAGCATCAGCATCAGGATGATCACCACAGGCAACAGCACCCCGTTCAACACCTGCGACAGAATCGCAAAGTTGATCAGTTGTGCATCGGGCAGCAACAGCACCGTCGCAGATCCGCCCACGATCAGCAGCGTGTACAGCCAGTAGAACGTCGGCGCCTCTTTGAAACTCTTGTCTACACCCGATTCAAATCCAAGACCTTCGCACACCGTGTAAGCCGTCGACAACGGCAGAATCGATGCCGCAAACAGCGACGCGTTGAACAATCCAAATGCGAACAGGAGGAACGCATAGTCCCCGGCAAGCGGGCGCATCGCTTCCGCCGCGTCTGCCGCCACCGTGATCGATCCCATCCCGTGCACAAACAGCGTGGCCGCGCAGGCCACAATGATGAACCATGCCACGATATCTGTGAAGAAGCTGCCCACGATCACATCAAGCCGCGACGCCCCGTAGTCCTTTACACGAATTCCCTTCTCCACAATCGAAGACTGCAGATAAAACTGCATCCACGGCGCAATCGTCGTACCTACGATGCCGATCGCCATGTAGATGTAAGCCTTGTCGTGCCACACCGACCGTTCCGGCAACTGAATGGTTGCATGTAGCGCCTGACTCCAGCTCGGCTGCGAAAGCACCCCGGCGAAAATGTACGAGATGTAGACAACTGAGGCGACCAGGAAAATCTTCTCCGTGCTCTTGTAGTTCCCCTTCACCACCATGAACCACACCAGCAACGCGCATAGCGGCACCGATATGAACTTGGTCACGTGAAACAGGTGCAGCGATCCTGCGATTCCGATGAATTCCGTAACCACGTTGGTGTAATTAACGAAGACCAGCAACACCATTAGCACAAAGGTCAGCCGCAACCCGAATTCCTCGCGGATCAGGTCGCTCAGGCCCTTGCCAGTCACCACGCCCATTCGGGCGCACATCTCCTGCACCACAATCAGCGCAATCGTAATTGGAATGATGGTCCACAGCAGGTTGTAGCCGTACTGCGCGCCTGCCTGGGAATAGGTAAGAATGCCGCCCGAGTCGTTATCAACGTTGGCTGTAATAAATCCGGGGCCGAGAACGGCCAAAAACAGCAATATCCGAATTCGCCAGCGCTTCCACATGCCCGCGGGTTCCTATGGTGGGTTCATTTTCTTCTGCCTTCACGAACATAACAGGCATAGCGCCGATTGGCGAGTGACGACCCTGCTTCCATCGCACCCTCCGAAACAAGAGTTGTCATCCTGATAGAACGGGGCCGCGAACGCTTTTGCGTTCGGCGGTGGTGAGCGAAGGATCCGCTCTCGCCTTTAGCTTTTCTCCCGATGGGTCCTTCCCAACATCAGCGGTGTCATCCTGAGCGAACGGGGTCCCAAACGTAGTTCAGTTTGGGGTGGTGAGCGAAGGATCTGCTTCTGTTCTCAGTGACCTCACGCGACTGCCCATCCAGGCCGCGCCACAATCGCTCATCTCGCGACCTTCCCTTGCGCACACCTATGTACTCTGGTACATTGGTACACATGGCACAGGAAAAGCAAGACCATCCTCTCGTCGAAGTCGAACGCGTCCAGACCGGCGTCCGTCTCGAAAAACGTATGCTGAAGGTCCTCAAAGCCATCGCCGAGCAAAAAGACATGACGCTCGGCGATCTGCTCGAGGGCATCGTTCTCCACGCCTTCGAAGGCAAAGCACCCTTCTCGCCGCAAACGCTCAAAGAGATCGAGCAATTCAAGTCCCTTTACGGCATGGCACTAAAAGCCTCCGACAGCCACCACCTCAAGGAGCGCAAACGATGAAACCCGCAATCGCAACCGCAATAACTGGAGCAGCCGCAATCGCCGCCTCGGCACTAAGCCAGTCCGCCGCGCCTGCGTCCCAACTCCTTCGCACGCAGACGGCATTCGATATCGTCGTCCACCTTCCCTATGCCCAAACCGCGCCACTGTTCGGCCCCGAAGGCGAACGCCCCTGGGCGGGCAAACACTGGGACCCTCAATTCTTCTATCCCCGTCCCGCGCACGATGAGCAAGGCGCCGTCTTCACCGTCCAGCACGGCCCCGTCACCGCCGTGTGGGTAAACACTCTCTTCGATCTCGAAGCGCGTCACTTCATCTACGCCTACTTCATTCCCGAAATCATGGTCACAACCATCGACGTCCAATTCACGCCCACCAACCCAACCACAACCCAGGTTCACGTCACATACACCCGCACCGCCCTGACCCTCGAAGGCAACGACCACGTCACCAAATTCACTGCCACCGACAAATCCGCCGACAAAAACTGGCAGCAATCCATCGACACCTACCTCGCCGCCCGCAAACCGTAGACGTCTTCCATTCAACAACGTGTCATCCGAGCGACCAACGGGAGCCGAGGGACCTGCAGTTGCTTTTGTCCTTGCGATTGCCTTTAGTCCCTCATCCAGTCCGCCGCCCTGCTATATTGGAGAGTCTTTGCCGAGCACTTCAATCTCCTTCTCTATTCAAGGAGCAGCACCATGTCCATCGAGAATCCTTCCGCCACTCCGGCCATTACCGAATCCACCGCTACTCCCACTCGCCGAAAAATGCTCGGCAATCTCGCCGCCGCCGGCGCCATCCTCGGCCTCAACGCCGCCGGTTCTGCTGCCTCCACAACAAAGAAGACCCCTGAACCGTCAGCCCCACCACCGCCGCCCGCGCCAGACGCCCTCGTCTCCATGGCTCGTCTCCGCGATTACAAATGCCGCCGCTCCTCCAGTTGGGACCGCACCGGTGGCAATGCCGACTTCACCCCTGTCGATCCGGGCGCATCCATTACCCTCCTTGACGTCAAAGGTCCCGGCGTCATCACCCACATCTGGTTCACCATCAACTCGCCCGACCCCATGCACCTCAAGAACCTTGTGCTCCGCGCCTGGTGGGATGGCGAATCGTC
Source organism: uncultured Acidobacteriaceae bacterium (assembly GCA_963738035.1). GTDB lineage: Bacteria > Acidobacteriota > Terriglobia > Terriglobales > Acidobacteriaceae > Telmatobacter. The sequence continues at coordinate 105,776 of CAVTVB010000007.1, read as the reverse complement.
GCCCTCCATCGAAGCCCCCATCGGCGACTTCTACGGCCTCATGCTTGGCGACTATTTCGTCTACCAGTCTGCCCTACTCGTCGTCGCTCCCATGAAGGCCCTCAACGCTTACTTCCAGATGCCCTTTGACACCGCCGCCAAAATCACCATCACCAACGAAGGCAAGGTTCGCACCAACAATCTCTACTTCGCCATCGACTACACCACCATCCCCGCGCTGCCGCCCAACCTCGGCCGTTTCCATGCGCAATACCGCCAGGCCGCTCCCTGCAAAAAGTCCCCCGACACCAGCGGTAAAAATCTCAACGCCCAGGACAACTACGTCTTCCTTGAAGCCACCGGTCGCGGACACTTCGTCGGCGTCACCCAGGGCGTACTGCAAAACGCCGACGGCTGGTTCGGCGAAGGCGACGACATGATCTTCATCGACGGCGACGCACAACCCACCATCAACGGCACCGGCACTGAGGACTACTACAACGGCGCGTGGGACTTCTACGGCAACGCATTCGCAAACATGCGTCAGGGCGCGCCCTACATCATTGACCCCGAAAAGGTCGGCGGACGTTACTGCCTCTATCGCTGGCACACTGAGGCCTTCATCACCTTCGACAAATCCATCAAAGTCACCATCGAGCACGGCCACGGCAACGACCGCGCCGACGACTTCTACTCGGTCGCCTACTGGTACCAGACCGAGCCTCACGCCGAGTTTCCCGCGCTGCCGCCGCCCGAAGCCCGTGTACCCAAAGTGATCATGTCGAGTTAACTGGCCCCGAGCTTGCTGATCCATTTACGAATCCGTAAGCTCAGCACATGAGCAAAACGCGCTGCCTCGGTCTGGTGGGAGGCCTCGGCGTGGGAGCCACAATTCATTACTATCAATCGCTGGCCGAGGCCCACCAGAAACACCATCGCACCATGGACATCGTGATCACGCACGCTGAAGTCTCGCGTGTTTATGACCGTGTTCAAGCGAGCGATCGTGTGGGACTGGCCGACTACCTGATCGGATTCATCAGTCGCATGCATGCTACCGGCGCCGAGGTCGCAGCCATCCCAGCCGTCACTCCGCATTTCTGCATCCGCGAACTCGTCTCGCGATCGCCGATCCCGGTCGTCAATCTCTTCGAATCACTCAACGAAGAACTTTCAAAGCGCAACGTTCGTCGCGTTGCAGTGTTTGGGACTCGCTTCGTCGTCGACTCAGCGTTGTTCGGTTTCCTCGATCAGGTGCAAATCGTCTCTCCCCGGCCCGAAGAAGTGGATGAGATCCACCAGATCTATACGAAACTGGCCCAGGAAGGAAAGGGGTCAGATGAGCAACATAGAAAACTTACCGACCTTGCTCACACCCTGTGCACTCGAGATGAAGTCGACGCCATCCTCCTCGCGGGCACTGACTTGGCATTGGTTTTCAACAAATCAAATACGCACTTTCCCCATGTTGACTGCGCCGAGCGTGCATATTCGGGCAATCTTCGAGCATTTGTCATAACCAGGCAGGCAACCTCTTTCCCTCAATGACAAATTGTTCATGAGAGCAAAGTATCGCTCCATCCTCGGTTTCCAGTGGGCCGATCCGCATCCAAGTACATTGAGGAACACTAACTTTCCATGTCCCCAAAGCCACTCACCCGTCGCGAACTCATAAAACTCGCAGCCGCCACCGGCGCCGCAGGCCTCACAGGTTCCTTGCTCAATGCATGCGGAGGAAGCCACAGTACTCCTTCCGCGCCCGCAACTTCCGCCTGCGCCAAAATCACCGACATCGATCACGTCGTCATCTTCATCCAGGAAAATCGCTCCTTCGATCATTACTTCGGCAGCTATCGAGGCGTTCGCGGATTCGCCGATCCAAGCGCGGCCTACAACCAGCCCTACCCTGCCAACACGTCCAGCTCACCCGCCGGCGTTCTCCTGCCCTTCCACCTCGACACCTCGCAGACCAACGCCGCGTGCACCCACGACATTACGCACGACTGGATTCCCCAACACCAGAGCTGGAACAACGGCGCAATGGACGGCTTCGTCACCTCTCGCTTGGCCATCAACCCAAACGACGCCGTGCTCTCTATGGGCTACTACACCCGCGCCGATCTGCCCTACTACTACGCCGTCGCAGATGCCTTCACCCTTTGCGATAACTATTGCTGTTCCGTCATCGGCCCCACTGACCCCAATCGCCTCTACACCATGGCCGCCTCCATCGATCCAGACGGCAAAAACGGCGGCCCGCTCCTGCAGACGCTCAACACCAATCGCGCCTCTATGTTCGGCAAGCTCACCTACACCACCATGCCTGAACAGCTGCAGGCACGAGGCATCTCTTGGAAGGTCTATTCAACTCCCGACGAAAGCGCCTTCGGCTCCCTCGAAACTGACAACGTCCTTCCCTATTTCAAGAACTTTCAGGACCCCAACACTGAGCTCTATAAAAATGCGTTTAGCCGTCAGTTCCCAACCGATTTCGTTGCTGACGCCATTGCGGGTAACCTCCCGCAGGTCTCCTGGATCATCGGCTCCGTCATCACCTCCGATCATCCTCCATCTCCATCGCTCTTCGGCGAGAACACCCTGTCCGCTATCATCGGTGCTCTCACAGCCAACCCGATCGCGTGGGCGAAAACAGCGCTCTTCGTCACCTACGATGAAAACGGCGGCTTCTTCGATCACGTACCACCGGTCACCGCACCTCTAGGCACACCAGGCGAATACCTCACCGCGCCTCCAGTCCTTGACGCCTCCGTCGAAGGCTCCATCAATGGTCCCATCGGCCTTGGCTTCCGTGTGCCGATGCTCATCATCTCCCCCTTTACACGCGGCGGCCTCATCTCCTCCGACCTCTTCGACCACACCTCGCTTCTCCGTTTCCTTGAGACTCGCTTCGGTGCCGAAGTTCCCAATCTCTCCGCGTGGCGCCGCGCCACCGTAGGCGACATGACTAGCGCCTTCAACTTCACCAAGCCCGACAACTCCATTCCATCGCTGCCATCTCCCAGCGCTGCTATCTCCACCGTCCTTACCGAGTGCGCCAGCAACCTCGTCGGCTTCACAGGATTCACGCTCCCCAGTCCGCAAGTTATGCCCACGCAGGAAGCAGGTTCCCCCGTCCGCCCCAGCGGCAAGTGCTGAGCAAGCTCTCGCCTCATCCAATAACCCTCCGTCACATTTACGCTAAAAACAGGCTGTCTCCATTAACGTAAGAAACGTCAGTCCTTCTATCAGGAGAACCGATGCCAACCCTGCTGCGCGATCTTCGCTATGCCGCCCGCCAACTCCGCAAATCTCCGGGATTCGTGATAACGGTCATTCTCACCCTCGCCCTTGGCATCGGAGCCACGACCGCCATCTTCAGTTGCGTCTACGGCCTGCTCCTCAAATCCCTGCCCTTCCAGGATGAACGCAGCATCATCACCATTTCGGAAACAAACTCGCAGGTAAAGGGCGGCCACGAAGCCACCTACCTCGACTACCTCGATTGGCGCAAACAGCAGACCAGCTTCACCCAGGTTGCCGCCTACACCACCATCAACCCAAGTTCCGTCTCGCTTGTGCTCGATGGCAAACCAGCGCAGGTGCATCGAGTTCTCGCTTCCGGCAACTTCTTCTCGCTCCTCGGCGTCACTCCCCTCGCCGGCCGCCTCTTCAACGATCAAGACGACGTCACCGGCAAAGACCACGTTGCCGCACTCAGTTCATCTGCCTGGCAGAGGTACTTCGGGCGCGATCCCAGCGCTATCGGCCGCTCCGTCTCCCTGAACGGCACATCCTACACCATCATTGGTGTGCTCCCTTCAAACGCATCGTTCCCGACGGACGGCGAAGTGTGGCTGCCCCTCTCTCTCCTCGATCAGCCCACACAGCAGTCGCGAGTCTGGCACTCCGTCAAAGTGCTTGGCCGCCTGCGTCCCGGCATTTCCCTCTCTGCCGCCCGCGCAGACATGCAGACCATCGCACATCGCCTGTCCACCGCCTATCCCGCCACCAACCGCAATGAAGGCGTAGCTCTCGCCCCACTGCACGACGACCTGGTCAGCACCCTCCGCCCCGCAATGCTTTGCCTCATGGGTGCGGTCGTTCTCGTTCTCATCGTTGCGTGCGTCAACGTCGCCAATATTCTCCTCGTACGCGCCACTGATAGCCGACGCGACGTCGCAGTTCGCCAGGCCCTAGGCGCCGACCGTCAGCATCTCTTCCGCCAGTTCCTCGTTCAGACGCTCCTGCTGTCTTTGCTCGGCGGCTCTCTCGGCGTTCTGCTGGCCTCAGTTGCCCTCCCCCTTCTCCGCGTGGCCCTCGCGCACACAGATGGCTTCGACGTATCGCTCCTCGAATCGATCAGTCTCAGCATCCCGGTGCTTCTGTTCACTCTCGCCACCTGCATGCTCACGGCGTTCCTCTTCGGACTTCTCCCCGCCGCCCGAGCCGCCTCGCCATTGATCGACATCCTCCGCTCCGGCGATCGCAGCAGCAGCCACGCGCATCGTGGCCGCGCATTTCTCGTAACCACCGAAATCGCCATCGCCGTCGTCGTTGTTTTTCTCAGCACCCTCGTCGTCCGCAGCTTCCAAAAGCTGATCGCCGTCGATCCGGGATTCCGTACCGATCACCTGCTCACTGCTGAAATCACGCTGCCCACTCCCCACTACGGCGACACCAGTCCCCTCACCAACCGCTTCTACGAGCAGGTCCTTGAAAAGATCTCGCAATCAAGCGGAGTCCTCTCCGCAGCCACAACCACGCAGGTTCCCCTCCGCCCCTCACAGGTCATGACGCGCTTTCTCATCGAAGGCGCTCCCGCCCTCGCTCCCGGCACCTTCCCCTACGCGCAGATCCGCTTCGTCAGCCCTGACTACTTCCGCACCATGGGCATCAGCTTGCTCAAGGGCAGGACCTTCACGCAAAGCGATATCGACAGCACCACCGGCTTCTTCATCGTCAATGAAGCATTCGCGCGTCACTATCTCTCCGCGAGAGATCCCATCGGAGCCAACATCCTTATCGGCGTAATGAGTCCCACTCCCACGAAGATCCCCGTCGTTGGCGTCGTTTCCAACGCTCGCGACCTCGGCATCGACACCGACCCCGAACCGGAAATCTATCTCCCCGGATTCGGCCTTCACGCCGTCCTGCTCGTTCGCTCTTCGCTCGATCCCGACGCCGCTGCCACGCTCGTCCGTAACGCAGTTCTCGCTGCCGACCCCACCCAACCCATCTATCACGTCGAATCTATCGACACAGTCCTCTCTGATTCGGTCGCTCGCCAGCGCATGACGGCCACGCTCCTCGGCTCTTTCGCACTGATCACGCTCCTGCTAGCCGCCATCGGATCCTTCGGCGTGCTCTCTTACTCCGTAGCCCAGCGCACCCGCGAAATCGGCGTCCGCATGGCCATCGGAGCCGATCGAGGCAACATCTTGCGGCTCATCCTAAGCCAGGCAACGCGCTACACCGCTATCGGAATCTGCGCCGGTCTTCTGGCCGGTTTCCTCGGTGCCCGCCTCATCAACGGCCTGCTCTTCCAAACCAGCGCGGCCGATCCACTCTCGCTTTCCATTTCGGTCACCGCACTCATCTTCGTAACCCTGCTGGCGGTCACCATCCCCGCAATCCGCGCCGCCTCCGTCGATCCCGTCGAAGCCCTCCGCTCCGAATAAGCGGACCCCACAGCTGTCATTTTGGGCTCTCCCGATTCCGTCGCCACCTCCCCCATCGGTGTCATCCTGGCTTGTATCAGGGCATGACTTCAGTCATGCCGTAATGCGACAGGCAAAACGTCGGGCTTTAGCTCCTATAACCGCTAGAGGCCGGCCCCCCCATCTCGCTTCTGAGACCTGAGAAAGCACCACTTGCTCAGCGCGTGTCATCCTGAGCGAGCGCAGCGAGTCGAAGGATCTGCGGTTGTCTTTGTTTGTTCGGAGCGCGAGAAGATGCCACCACACGTCCCGCAACCGACAGATAAATGTCGGGGCTTTGTCAGCCTCACACTGATTTGACCCACATCCAACGCACCCGCAATCGCAGACCGCGTATCTCGTCATGCCTTCACCGTTTCAGCGGTTCAAGCAGCGGTACAATTGGCGCCGCTCCTTCAATCGATGGCAAGAACCGCGGCTGCACCTTCACCTTGGCGGCCTGCTCAAACGCATAGCCATATCCAAGCAACCGCGCTTCGCTCCACGCCGGTCCCATGATCGACAAGCCCACCGGCAGTCCCATCACTGTTCCCATCGGAACCGTGAGGTGCGGATACCCTGCAACCGCAGCCAGTCCACCCGCACCGGAGCCACCCACCTGGTCGCCGTTGGCAGCATCGATCTTCCAGGCCGGCGCTGCCGTCGGGCACACCAATGCATCCAGGTGATCCTTCTCGAGCATTGCGTCGATCCCATCGCGACCCGCAATACGCAGTGACGTTTCGCGCGCTTTCTTGTATTCCGGGTCATCCAGCCCTTTGGTCACTTCGGACTTCACGAAAAGTTCCTGTCCGAACAGTGCAAGTTCGCGATCGGCATGTGCATCATCGAACGCAATCACATCAGCCAGCGTCCGCGTTTTTACTGTCGCCGGCGTGGTAGCTAGATAACTGTTCAGATCCGCTCTTAGTTCCGTAATGAGCACGACTAACTCGGCTTCTCCCATCTTGTCGCGCTCCTTCAAATCCTTGATGTCGACAAGCGTCGCGCCCTGCGCCTTCAGCACGGTCAACGCCTTCTCAAATTCCTTGTCAGTCCCTGCCGACCACCCGGTTGCGAACCGCAGCACACCAATCCGCGTGCCTTTCAGCGCATCGGGTTTCAAAGCCGCAACGTAGTCGGAAATATGCGCGTCGGCATCCTTCGTCGCCGGATCACCTGGGTCTGAACCGGCAATCGCCCCAAGCACGCGTGCGGCCGTCTCGACATCCACCGCAATAGGGCCAGCCGTGTCCTGGCTGTGGCTGATGGGAACGATGCGCCCGCGGCTCACCAGTCCGACCGTCGGCTTCAAACCCACAACTCCATTAATCGCTGCAGGACACGTAACCGATCCGTCCGTCTCTGTTCCGATCGCGGCTTTCACCTCTCCGGCCGCAACCGCCGCCGCGCTCCCCGATGAGGAGCCGCATGGATCGCGATCCAGCGCAAAAGGATTGCGCGTCTGTCCGCCGACCGCACTCCATCCAGAGATTGAAGCATTCGACCGGATGTTTGCCCACTCCGACAGGTTCGTCTTCCCCAGGATCACTGCATCCGCATTGCGCAATCGCGCAACCAGTGGCGCATCGCGATGCGTAACGTTGCCGAGCAGCGCCATACTCCCCGCGGTTGTAGGCAGCGGCCCATCCGCCTCAATGTTGTCCTTCAGCAGAATCGCGTAGCCGTAGAGCAACCCGCGCGCTTTACGACTCCGGTCAATTGTCCGCGCCTGGTCCAGCGCCGTTGGGTCGAGCGCCAGCACTGCGTGAATCTGCGGATCGATCGTCTGCACTTGGGCGATAGCCGCCTTTGTCGCAGCTTCGGCCGCCTGGCCAGCACTCCTCACGGCAACGGAAACCATCGCCACGACAACCAGACACACAAACAACATCTTGAATTTTTGATTCATCGTCGAATTGTACTGGGGCACTCCCGATGAGGTTCAACAAATTAGCGCGCACACCGGATTCGCACCGGCCCGTTTTCGGCTTCAAAACATACTGAAGTATCCACTTGACAATTCTCCAGCCTCGTTTAATACTGAAGCTGTTACTTCACTATCGTGAAGCCCGCAGGAGGAACCCCGATGCCCGATTCCACCGTCGTTCACAGCACCTTCGTCATCGACCGCACCTATCCCCAGACCCCAGACCGAGTCTTCGCTGCCGTCGCCCAGCCAGCCCGCAAGCGCCGCTGGTATGCCGAAGGCGATCACGATATCCAGGAATTCGAAATGGAGTTTCGCGTCGGGGGCGCCGAGCGCTTCCGCTATCGCTTCAAGGAAGGCCACCCCGTTGCCGGCTCCGAAATCGCCAACGAATCGATCTATCAGGACATCACGCCGGAGAATCGCATCGTCACCACCACCAGGATGTCCCTGAATGGCAAGCCCATTCTGGTAGCCGTCCTGACTCTTGAGTTCGTCCCAGCGACGACAGGAACCAACCTGGTCTTCACAAACCAGGGAACGTACATTGATTGGCCCGATGGCCCGGCCATGATCGAGCATGGATGGCGTGCCCTCTTCGGCCGCCTCGAAAAGGAATTAACAAGCTAAGCTCCGTCTCCGGGAATTGAGCCAACCATGCCCAAGCCGAATCCCAAAATCGATCTCTTGTTCCACGCTCTCGGCGATCCCACGCGTCGCGCTATCCTCGACCGTCTCACCGGCGGCCCCATGTCCGTATCGCGACTCGCAGATCCCCTCGGCGTCACGCTTACCGCCGTAGCGCAGCACCTGCAGATCCTCGAAGAGGTTGGCCTCGTGCACACAGAAAAGCTGGGCCGCGTAAGAACCTGCCGCATCGAGCCCGCAGGCTTCCGCCTCCTCGAGCAATGGATTCGCGACCACCGCACCGCGTGGGAACGAAAGCTCGATCGCCTCGGCGCGTTTCTGGCCGAAGAGGATGAAGACGGCTAGCGAACTCCATGCCTAAGCCTGGACGCAAAAACAATCGGACGCCGGGTGCCCCAGAGCCTGCCCTGAGAGAAGTCGAAGGGTCTCGCTTTTGAGACCTGGGAGAGCTAGATGGTCGCGGCTAGATCTATTCCCAAATTTCAACACTGATATCGCCTTCGAAACAGGAACGGAGAACTATGCCTAAATCCCTCAGCCTCTCACGCCGTCAATTTGTCGCCCTCGCAGTTCCGACGACAATCATCGCCACCTCACCCACATTTTCAAAAGCATGTGCCGCGCCGCCGGCCCCTAAAGGAGAAGAAACGATGACCCTGACCCCTTACCTGTTATTCGATGGCTCCTGCCACGATGCCATGCAGTTTTACAAATCCGTCTTCGGCGGCGAACTCTCATCCACAAAAGTGAAAGACTCTCCAGCCAAAGACCATATGCCCGCATTTCAGCAGGAGAAAACAATCAACGCGCGCCTGCGCAGCAATTCCATCGAAATCTCAGCATCCGACTGGCTGATGCCCAATCGAATCCCGGTTCGCGGCAACACAGTCTGTCTTTATCTAAGCGGCGGATCGTTCGAAGATCTGAAGAGCTTATTCGCAAAACTCTCAGACGGCGCCGACATCACCGATCCCTTGAAGGAGATGTTCTTCGGAGCCTACGGCGCACTCAACGATAGATTCGGAGTCCGCTGGATGTTCCAATCCAACAAATCGTGATGACACCGGCACAGCTTCGGCGCCCCGTGCCCTTTTTCGTCTGGAGTGGCTGGCGGGTGCCCCAGGTCTCGCTTCTGAGACCTGGGAAGACTGGACGCTTCCAGGCCGCGCCTATCGTTGCGCAACTGGGGTGGACTTCCCAGGATCAGGCCGTCGCTGTGGCCATCTCCGGCTGCGGCACGGTTTCAAGAACTTTGCTCAACAGTTCTTTCACCACGTCAGCCGCCGAATAGCTCGCCCGCCCGGCCAGGAAATGAGAAGCCGTATTCAGATCGTCGCCAATCGTCACCAAAGGAGGTTCAGCCGACCCGTCCTTCCGCGTCTGAGCATGACCGATGTTGGCCATCAGCGCATTGCAGAGGCATTTCCGGCCCACTGTGTCCTCAACCTTGCCGCCTTTGGCCACGTAGTTTGCCACCGGCTCCGCTGAGCAGCGATATCCGATCTTCTCCTCGTCGATCGCATACGGCTCGCGCAGATAACCAAGATCGCAAACCCTGGTCCGCGCCTGCGCCACGCCCTCGTCGGAATAAGACCCAGCAAGTTGCGCAACCTTGAACGGAAATCCCGTCGGCGACGCCAGCGGATCCGTAAATACCTTCCCCGTCCCTGCCGTGGCCTGCGCCAGCAGTGTCCGCTTCAGGTCCGTGCGCATCCCCGACTCTTCACTGAACGCAAACGCCGTGCCCACCTGCACACCCGCCGCGCCCTGCTCCACGGCTTCCTTTACCTTGTCGGCATTGCCATAGCCGCCCGCCAGCCAGAACGGAACGCCTAATTCGCGCATCTCCGCGAGATTTACCTTGTCGCGCTCACCGTAGATCGGCTCGCCCGCCTCATTCAGTTGCAACTTCCCCCGCGGCGGAGCGTTATGCCCGCCCGCTATCGGGGTCTCGATCACAAATCCGTCCACACGCCCCGTCGCCCGCCGCAGCATGGTCGTCGCCAACGTGTTCGACGAAACAATTGCCAGAAATCGCGGACGCTCCAGAATCGGCAGTGGCCCTTCCGCAAACTCTGCCGGATCGAACCGCATCATCGTGTCCTGCGTCGCGGCAGATCCCGTCACCGCCAGTTTGTATTCAGCCGACTTTCCCGCAGCGAAGTTATCGATTACGCCCGGAATGTGCAGCGGGATCCCCGCCCCCATCAGCACGTAGCCCACCCCCGCCAGCATCGCTCCGTAAATCGAAGCCAGATGCGGCAACTGCACTTTTTCAAGGAAGTTCACGCCGACCTTGTTCAAGTGTCCCTGGCGTGCAAGAAATACTTCAACAAAGTTGCTCACCATCAGCAGTTCAACCATGCTGCGCGAGTCCCGGCGCTGATGCATCTGCGTCGTCGGATACGGCGTTCCGCTCGGCTTCCCGCCCGGAATGAAGTAGTCATTCCAAATACGCTTCGCCATCTCCGGAAAGGGAAACGCGTCCATTCCCCGGCGCATGTTGTCGCCCTTGTCTCCGTCAGCCAGCCGGCGCACCAGCACCTGGTCGATTGCTGTGCCAGAGACAACGCCGAGTTGTCCCAGCTTTGAGACAGCCTGCGCAAGGCGCCAGTTGGAGACACCAACACCCATGCCGCCCTGAATAATCCGCGGAAATTGGACCATCCACGAATTCTTTCACAATTTGGGATAAAAAGTCTGTGATCTTTAACCAAACTATGTCGGAAGGACAACACCGGGAGTAACCCCCGATCTTCCCGAGTTGTTCGGCCGACACCCGGCTACTCCCAGGGCGTCTCCTTGAACGCCTCCGCCATGCCCGGATAGAACGCCAGATACCCGCAAATCAAGAGGTTGACTGCCACGCCCGTCAGCAGCGCGAGCTCCTGGTTTTGGGCCATTGGCGCTGGACTTCCGGCGGCTCGACTGGCAGCGAAATTCACCAGCATCTTGGCTGCCGTTGCACCCGAGATGAACATCACCACCCACCGCGCCCGCCAATCCCGGCTGGCCCATCGCCAGGCCGTCAGTCCGTAAAGGAATGCGCTCACGTAAAACACTGCTTCCGCCGGCATCTGCCTCGGCCACGCATCGAAGTTTGTCGCAACGTACTTTGCCAGATCCGATTCAGGCGACAGCCCCACAATCAACGCAAAAATCAGGTTCACCACCGCGCGAAACACCAGCAGCCAGATGAACCATCGAATCAGCGTCGGGATCTTGTGCCGCTCCACATAGTCGCCTCGCTCGCGCGATGGACCAGTCTGCGTCTTTTGCGGCACGTACGTCCTTATTCCATCTCTGGGCGGCATGTCTCCCCCCAACACTGACCAATAAATTGTGATATCGAAGTTGCGGAACGAATTGCAACCGCAGATTAGCAGGAATTCAGCCGCAAAAACCACAGGTTTCCGCTACTGGAATCGATCATTTGGATCGCCAATGCATCGCTGTCTGGCAATCAGGCGGTCTTGCGTCGCTCCTACGGCGTCTCTTTGAATGCCTCAGCCACCCCGGGATAAAACGCCAGGTAACCGCAGATGAGCAGATTGAATGCCACTATAACGCTAAGCTCAAGTTCCGTCGCCCATGGCAGAATCTTGCCGTGCGCTGCCGAGGCCCGGTCCGCGACGATAAAACCGAGGATCCTCAACGCAAACGCGCCAGATAAAAACATCGCCACCCAGCGAATCCACCAATACCGGTCCAACCATTTCCAACCAATAAAGGCGAAGAGGAAAGCAAAAACGAAAAATTCCGCTTCGGCCGGGATGTGTGGAATGCGATCTCCAAACGTTTCAACAACAAAAATTGCAAGTGCCGATTTCGGAGCGATGCCGACAAGAAAGGCAAAAATGAGATCCATTCCAGACCGAAAGAAACAGAGCCAGGCGAAAGCTCGGATTGCAGTAGGTATCTTTACCTCCCGCCCGTTGCTGCTTTGACGGCTACGCTCTAACAACGAAAAATATTCCCGACTATTCCGCGGCATTTCTTTCTCCCGTCCCTGGATCAGCTCCGGAAATTCTCAGATCTACACATTGCTCAAGTTGTTCTATGGATCGCAAGGTTAGCAGGACTTCGTCCGTCGGACTACAACTTTTCGCGAAGGAAGCTGATCACATGATCGGCCGTCACCACACCCACCATCCGTCCCTGCGTATCTACCACCGGCAGCGCATGCAGATTGTATTTATCGAACATCTCTGCCAAATCAATCTGCCTCATATCCGCTGGGCATGACAGTACTCGTGCCTCGGCCAGCACGCTCAACCGTGCATCCGGTTGCGCCATCACCAGCCGCGCCAGCGGAACCGCCCCGCGCAGCACCCGCTTGTCATCCAGCAGATAAATCTCCGTCACCGTCTCGACATCGCCGTCAAAGCTGCGCAGCGCCGTACCCACCTGCGACACCGTTGCATCTGTGCCCAGGTATACAAAGTCCGTGGTCATGGCGCCAGCCGCCGAGTGCTCGTCGAACTCAAGCAGCTCTTCGACTTCCTGCCGCTCCTCCGGCTCCATCTCTTCCAGAATCGCGTCCGATCGATCCTCCGGAAGCTCCGCGAGCAAATCCGCGGCTGCTCCGGGATCCATCTCCTCCACAATGTCCGCGATCTTCTCTTCGTCCAACTTTTCCAGCAGCGAAAGCTGCAGCTTCGGATCCACCTCTTCGAGCGTCTCCGCCGCCACTTCCTCATCCAGCGACGTAAATACCGCGTCGCGCTCCGCCGGGGCCAGGTCCTCCAGAATCTCCGCCAGATCCGACGGATGCATCTCCGCCAGCCTCTCGTATTCAATGCGCAGCTTTACGCGCCGCGCCGGATCCACCTCGATCACATCGACGAACTGCCACGGAATCCCGCGATCCTTAAACCTGCGCGACATCGTTTCGAGCGAGGCTCTCGGCAGCATCCCCTTGAACACGCGTCGAAACGCTCCACGAAGCCCGACTTCCACCTCCGCCACACGCAGCAGGTGTTTCGCTCCGTCCCCCATCCACTCCAGGTCCACATCATTTACGCGAACCACCTTGCGACCGTGGATGTCGATGATCTGCCTGTCCACCAGGTCCTGCGCCAGGTAGAGATAGTTCCCCTGGTCCTGCAAAGGAACCAGCATCTCCGGCGATTTCAGCTCCAGCGTTCCCGCCGGTGTCTCCCGCACATCCTGCGAAGGCACAATCCAGAGACCGTCCCGCGTCTTAAGGACCAGTCCTACAACCTGCCCAGCCTCCGCGCCTGTCGCAACCGCAACATCCTTGAGCTTGCCGCGCACGTGACCCTGCGCATCCGTCACCGCCGTCCCCAGCAGCGCCGTCAAACTCACGCGCGTTGTAGTGCGATGATTCATAAGCTGAGTGTACTGCGCCACCACGCGACATGGCTCCTTCGAAGAGACTCAGGCCCTGCAAAGATTCATTCTTGAATAACTGACCGATTGGGGATAGCCCACGACTCGGGAACCAAAATGTGATGGGTGTCCGTTTGTCATGAGCTATAAGCCGACAAGGGTCAAAAGTCACCATGATCGAATCTCATAGTTCGGTCAGCAACAGGCGATGTCAAGACAGATCCCCTCACAACGTGACGCATCTTCCCCGGTGTTCGCACTAGCGCAGATCGTGATCGGGGCCGCCGCGCATTCTTATGCCTGAAACGCGCAGCCACACGATGTCCCAACAACGGTCCGTGAATTCTCTTTCCTTGATGAAAGAGTGAACCCACTTCACCGCTTCTGGCTCGCCGGAAATCGATGCCGCCCGGAAGTGTCCCAGGTTTTCAGTGGCGACACCTGGGACAGCCATTCACAGCGGCAAGAGGCCTACTTACCGCAGTAGTTAGCGACTGCGCTTTGCAAAGCAGTCACGTTGGCATACCCCAAAGCCGGGGCGGCGTGGGCGATGCCCTTATAGCTTTGCGCCAACGCGGAAATGCTTTTGCCGGTGCAGTCCTTGCTCCCCGGCGTCCCCGCGAACTGTCGCTCTCTCGCGGGCACGAATCCGCTGCCGGCTACTTCGTACACCGTGCCAATTGCGAACGTCCCGCCCTCCTCGGTTGTGCCGAAGAGGTTGCCGTTGGCATCTGCGATCAGGCCGCCGAGGGGAAACGCTCCGTTAGTATTGTCGAAGCTGACCAGGGTAGTTGGTGTGCTCGCATAGCCGCTCGAGGTCTTCGCCACCTCGAACACTGTGCCATATCCTGACGCCTCGCCCGCCGAGGTTGTGCCGAAGAGGTTGCCGTTGGCGTCGGCGATCAGGCTGGCCACAGGATTCGCGCCGTTGGTATTGTCGAAGCTGACCAGGGTGGTTGGTGTGCTCGCATAGCCGCCCGAGGTCTTGACGATCTCGAACACTGTGCCATTCCCTGTCGCCCCGCCCGCGTAGGTTGTGCCGAAGAGATTGCCGTTGGCGTCGGCGACCAGGCCGGCCGCCGGAACCGCGCCGTTGGTATCGTCAAAGCTGACCAGGGTGGTTGGTGTGCTTGCATAGCCGCTCGAGGTCTTGACGATCTCGAACACTGTGCCATTTTCTGTCGCTCCGCCTGCCTCAGTTGTGCCAAAGAGGTTGCCGTTGGCATCGGCGATCAGGCTGCCCGCCGGATTCGCGCCGTTGATATCGTCGAAGCTGACCAGGGTGGTTGGTGTGCTCGCATAGCCGCTCGAGGTCTTGACGATCTCGAACACCGTGCCATTTCCTGAGGCCCCGCCGGCAAGGGTTGTGCCGAAGAGGTTGCCGTCGGCGTCAGCAATCAGGCTGCCCGCCGGAAGTGCGCCATTGGTATTGTCGAAACTGACCAGGGTGGTTGGTGTGCTTGCATAGCCGCTCGTGGTCTTGACGATCTCGAACACTGTGCCGTTTCCTGACGCCCCGCCGGAAAGGGTTGTGCCGAAGAGGTTGCCGTTGGCGTCGGCGATCAGGCCGGCAAATGGAAGTGCGCCGTTGGCATTATCGAAACTGACCAGGGTGGTTGGTGTGCTTGAATAGCCGCTCGAGGTCTTGACGATCTCAAACACTGTGCCGTTTCCTGACGCCCCGCCCGTCTCAGTTGTGCCGAAGAGGTTGCCGTTGGCATCGGCGATCAGGCTCACATACATCGGATGAGACCAATTACCTCCGTCGAAGCTGCTCAGCGTTGTCAGGGTCTGAGCAGAAGCTGTGGTGCTCCGTGCCCCGGCGCCCAATAGCACAAGTACCAGACCGCCCATACGGCTCATTTGACCGACTGATTTCAGGGATATCATGCGACTCTCCTTTCGAATCTGCGCCAGGAATCAAGAGCCCGCGTCATGCTCGACCTGGTCTTCTGTTCGCGAACCCGAAGGCAAAACTACTGGGGTAACTTGAGGTTCATCTATATCAATAGGCACCTTTCGTAATGAATCCCAGATGACAGTGGTAATCAACAGGCGCACCAAAGGATTAGGCGGCGAACCGGGTTGGCCGACTATCCGGGTAGTCGGTAGGGCCAGTGTTTGAGCCATTGATACCCGAGAGATATCCCTTATGAGATGAGCGACTCGGGAACTCCCGCGATCGACGCGACAAGGCCGACGAATTGCCGTGCAGATCGATCTGTCGCACCGTCCTGCGGAAGCGTGATCTCGTTTGGGTGAAGGTTCGTGTAATCGCGATGTGGAAGTCACGAGAACAAGTTCCCCACCCAACCCTGAATATTCACAACGCAGTCATCAACAGAAGATGTCAATGCAGGTCCCCTGCAGAACGTGACGCATCTTCCTGATTGCGTTGCGCCAAAACTTCTCAGGAATCTTGCAGATTAATTCCCTGCATTGCCTATACTCGTCTCAAAAGCAGAAAGCCGGAACATCCTGAATCGCTCCCTGGCAACGCATTCAAAAACCGTTCACTTGAGATAGGATCATTCCCGCATTATGGGAAATTCCTGCCTCGAGAATTGTGCAAAAGGAGAAATCCCAGCCGCTAAGTCCTTATCTTTGACGACTTTGAGACTTAAGTCCAATGATTGGAATACTTTACGGGACCCCCTTCCGGCTAAGTTGCTTTGATTGACGACTTTGACTCAAAACGATTTTTTTGAGAAGTGCAACCGCATAGTTGCATATTGTTCAATGCGTCACAAACGGCGGCAATTGGCCCACCCAATTTTCGTTTAGTCACGTTACGATGAACTCGTGGCCCGACCAAGCTGCAGTGGCAATCGAAGACGATCTTGTTGCTCGTGTTCCCATTTGTGGGTGCCGATGTTGTGCTGGAGACACGCTGGTGGGCGACGCAGATGCCCTCGGTCGCCATCTGGACGCTGAGCCTGAGCGTGCTGTTGGGGCTGGTTGCATTCAAGCTGCGTTCAGCTACGGCAGGCGCGGCGCTGGCAGGCGCGGCGATTACAGCGAGCCTGATGTATGCGACGGTTTCGTTTCCCTATATGCCGTGGAAGACGGGAATGGCTCCTGTGCTGGTGTTGCTGGTGATGACGTCACTGGCGACGCGGGCAGGCCGAAAACATAAAGAGAGCCTGGGAACAGCGGAGAGCAAGCGCGGACGCGCGGCTGCGCAGGTGGCGGCGAACTTGGGCGTGGCTGCGATTGTGTCGAACGCGCTGGTGCTTTCGTGGATGGTGAAGCAAACATGGCTGCCGCAGGCGAAATTCTTCCCTGCTATTGCATTCTGCCTGGGCCTGGCGGCGCTTGCCGAGGCAGCAGCAGATACGGTTTCGTCAGAGCTGGGTCAGATGCTGAGCGGGCATCCGCGAATGATTACCACGTTTCGCAAAGCGGAGCCGGGGACGGATGGAGCAATCAGCCTGGGCGGAACAGTTGCGGGGATTGTTGCCGCCGCGCTCGTTGCGGCTTCCGGCACCTGGGCGCTGAACGGCGGTTGGTTGATGCTGGCGGTAAGTTGGAGCGGCGGAGTATTTGGACTGTTCTTCGACAGCCTGCTGGGCGCAACGCTGGAGCGGCGCGGCTGGATCAACAACGATGCGGTGAATTTTCTCTCGACGGCAAGCGCAGCGGGATTTGCGCTGGCTCTGCTTGCCGTTATGTCATGAACCCATAAATGCGTACTTCTTGCCGTTCGATCCCCACTGCAACAGCACTCTCACCCGAGCATCCTTGGCTGCTGCCTCCGTGTCATACTGGCCCGCTTCACGTTCGTTGCCGTCAGGGAAAACGTAAAATGTCCACTTTCCGTTGTCTTTCTTGATGGTGGGACCAGGCGCGGGGTGCTTGTCAGTATTCATCGGTTGTCCTTGGAATGAGGATTCTCCCGGGGATTCGTCGATACTATCTGATCTTCGAAGCAAGAGAATCGTGAGAATCGTAACCTGCGATGAGAAAACAAGTCATCTATGGCGATGGTTACTCCTGATTTCTAGTTGAGGCCGAGGCGCCACAAGGTGTAGCTGAGGATCTCGTGCTCATATGCGCTCAGCCTCGCCGGCATTGCCCTCAATCGGAACGCGTGGGCGCGGCGAGGTAAGCACGTTGAGGCCGTTGGCTGCGCAGATCTGGTGAATGCGGAAGAGGTGAGTGCCGTCGCTGACCACGACAATGCGACGCATTCCGTTGGTTCGGGCGATGACCGCGAGACGCTTGACGGATTCATCGGTGCTCGTGCTCTCGGTTTCAGCGATGATGTCGGACTCGGGAACACCAGCGCCTTCAAGATACTGTTGTCCCACGGCGCCTTCGGAATACTGATCGCCGCCGTCGCCGCCGAGAGTGATGATGAGCGGAGCGATTCCGCGGTGATACAGGGATTCAGCGTGATCGAGCCGCGCGCGGAATACGGGGGAAGGATGGCCGTTATATTCGGCGGCTCCAAAGACGGCGATGGCATCAGCAGGAGCAGACTGATCGTGTGAAGCGTAATGCCCGATCTGGAGGTAGACCCAGCGGCACCAGATGAGGCTGGCGCACACCAGAATACCGAGCACCACAAAAATCCATAGAAGAATCGGCCTTTTCGACTTTCTTTCGTCCGACGCTGGCTTCGACTCCGGGCTCATCTCCACTCTCAGCGTTGCAACACCATGACGATTTCGTGCGTAGGAATTGCGCCCTCGCGCAGAATTTCCCAGCGGCCGTTTCCAAGCGAGAGGTCGACGATGGTAGTCGGCAACGCGCGGCCGGTGGGGCCGCCGTCGACGATGAGAGGAATGCGGTCGCCGATCTGGTCGCGAACGCAGGCTGCATGGGTGCACTCGGACGCGCCCTGCAGATTGGCGGCCGTGGCCGTGATGGGCAGGCCGAAACGCTCGACGACGGTGCGTGGAATCGCGGAGTCAGGGATACGCAAGGCGACGTTGCCGGTGTTGGCCGTGGAGCGCAGAGGCAGCTTGGTACCGGCACGGACAATGATGGTGAGCGGTCCGGGCCAGAATCGGTCGGCGAGCTTGTCGAGCATCGGGTCGGTGTCGCGTGCCAGCTCGTAGGCCTGCGCGAGCGAGGCAATCAGCAGCGAGAGCGGCTTCTGCTTCTGACGGCTTTTAATGCGGTAGATGTTTTCGACGGCGTGGAGGTTGACGGGGTCCACGGCGAGGCCATAAAAAGTGTCGGTGGGCATCGCGACTACATCGCCCTTGCGAAGACAGGAGACGATGTAGTCGATCCGGTCTGATTGGGGCTCGTCGGGATGGACGCGCAAGATTTCCGCGGACAAGAAGGTCTACCTCAGTTCCCTCAGGCAATTCGAGATTGCCGACTTTCGTGGCAGCCGCAAGCGGATCGCACTCGCGCGAAATCGCTGGACCCGACGCCAAAGATCAGAGACGGGCGCAGACATCGCTCAAGCAGTTGCGGACGCCACAAAGACGGAAGCTATCACAGCACCGGCTGCGGTGCAAGCTGAGTACTGCCGTCAATTCAGCGACATCCCGCAAAACCGCTTAGAATCGGCTAAGCGAGAGACGGTTCGCAGAAATGCCTATACGCATTGTACAGAGTAAGCAGAACGCGCGGTTGAAGGAATTACGGCGGGCGCTGTCGAGTTCGGGGCGAAGCGAGCGCGGACTTGTGGGAATTGAAGGGCCGAACCTGCTCGAAGAAGCGATGCGCGCGGGGCTGCATATCTCTTGCGTATTTGTGGCGCAGGGTTCTGAGCGGCTTGTGGAAGCGCTCAAACTGCCGGATCGTGTGGAGGTGCTGGCCTTGCCGCGCGAACTGCTGGACGCAGCGCTGACAACGGAGACGCCGCAGCCGGTTGCCGCCCTGGTTGAAGGGCCGGACTGGACATGGGCACATATCCTTGGCAATCGGAAAGAATCAGCACCGCTGATTGTGGTGCTGGCGGGGCTGCAGGATCCCGGCAATCTGGGAACAATCCTGCGGTCCGCTGAAGCATTTGGGGCAGATGGAGTGCTGTGTCTTGAAGGCACGGTAAGCGAATGGAACCCCAAGGTGGTTCGGGCCTCTGCGGGAAGTGTATTCAGGATTCCGGTATTGCACGCAAACGAAAGAGAAGCATTGGAGCGCTTGCGTGAGGCCGGCGTGCAAATTTTGTCAACGACAGTGCAGGGGGCGCGGCCGGCGGATCTCGTGGACCTGGCTTCGCCGGTTGCATTGGTAATCGGGAATGAAGGAAGTGGAGTACCGGTGGATCTTGCGGTGAAGGCGGATGGTGCGATTACGATTCCCTGCCCCGGGCCGGTGGAAAGCCTGAACGCGGCGGTAGCGACGAGTGTGCTGCTGTATGAGGCGGCGAGGCAGCGCGCGGCGAAGAGCGGCGGCCCACAGCATCGGCGCGGAGGAACGCGATGAGTTTGTTTGATGGAGTGCCGGACGGCCCACCAGGGGCACTTCTCTCCTCCAAAGGGTTGCCCCGCGCAGCGGCGCCACTGGCGGAGCGGATGCGGCCGCGCACGCTGGAGGAGTACAGCGGGCAGGAGCATCTGCTGGGGCCCGGCAAGCCACTGCGCGTGCAGATCGAGCGCGACGCGCAAGACGCGCAAAGCCTCGGCTCGATGATCTTCTGGGGTCCGCCGGGAGTGGGCAAGACCACGCTGGCAAAGATTATTGCGGAGACGACAAAGGCGAACTTTGTTGAGTTTTCCGCGGTCATGAGTGGGATCAAGGAGATCAAGCAGGTAATGGCCGCGGCCGCTCAGGCGGCGGAGATGCACTCACGGACGATCCTGTTTGTCGACGAAATTCACCGCTTCAACAAAGCTCAGCAAGATGCCTTTCTGCCTTACGTCGAGCGCGGCACGATCCGGCTGATCGGGGCGACGACGGAGAATCCATCATTCGAGATCATCTCGGCCCTCTTGTCGCGGTGCCGCGTTTACGTGCTGCAGCCCCTGAGCGAGGATCGCATTGTCGAACTGCTGCGCAAGGCGGTGGAAGACAAGGAACGTGGTCTGGGCGCGATGGAGTTGACTGCGGATGACGATGCACTTGAGCTGATTGCGAGTTACTCAAGCGGAGACTGCCGCAGCGCCTACAACACACTGGAGGTGGCGGCGCAGCTTGCGCTTGAACCGAACGCCGCAGGCACAAAACACATCGACAAGGCGCTGGCGGCCGAAGCGGTGCAGCAGCGCGTGCTGATGTACGACAAGTCCGGCGAAGAACACTACAACCTGATTTCTGCGCTGCACAAGAGCGTAAGAAACTCCGACCCGGACGCGGCGCTGTACTGGCTGGCGCGGATGTTTGCAGCAGGCGAAGATCCGCTGTACCTGGCGCGGCGCGTAGTGCGCATGGCAGTCGAGGACATTGGCCTGGCGGCACCCGAAGCACTGAACCTGTGTCTGTCCGCGAAGGAGGCGATCGATTTTCTCGGATCACCCGAGGGCGACCTCGCGCTCGCTGAAGCAGTGGTGTATCTCTGCCTCGCGCCGAAGTCGAATGCCGTGTACACGGCGTATGGCGCGGTGCAGCAGGAGATCGAGCATACGCGGCAGGAGCCGGTGCCGCTGCATCTGCGAAATGCACCGACGCGCCTGATGAAGGAGCTGGACTACGGCAAGGGATATCGTTACGCGCACGACGAAGAGGGCAAAGTGGCGGAGATGGATTGCCTGCCCGATTCGCTGAAAGGTCGCAGCTACTATAAGCCCACGCAGGAAGGACGCGAGAAGGCGCTGGCGCAGCGAATGGAAGAGATTCGGCGAATTCGCGCCGGCAAAGTAGTGAAGGGCTAAGGGATTCTCCATAGCGATCGAAGTCGCATCGACCTCAAACCACCCTTCGAAGAGTCTAATCAATGACGAAATGTCGGCATCGAGACGAGATCTCGTCACCGGAGTTTCGTCACTTCGAAGTTTCATCATTTGCCCTCAGCGATGCGCACTTCGTAAATCATCTCCTTTCATAGATCAGACGCCTGTTATCGCTGCCGGCCGCAACTTTGGCACATGAGTTGCTGTTTATACGCTTAAGTAGGTAAGCGCGGATGGGTCCTATCCAATCGCGAACGGAACGCAGGAACCAAGCGTTGCGTAGTAAGTGGAAGAGCGATTGGAACTGACAAGAAAATGCCGAGTCGGGCCAAACCTGGTGCGGTCGGCACTCCGCGGGAACGAGCAACGGATTGGGAGGTCATTATGTCGCCGAATGGAAATGACTACACGTATGCGAAGCAGTTCGAGGGCAATCTTCGCGGCTCTTCCGAACCAGTCCCTGCTCGTTTGAATACGAGCCTGCGGGTAATGTCACCGGAAATGGTACAGGAGCTTCTGAAGCTGGATCATCGGTCAAGCGGCGCGCCACAGTATGTCTTTGTTCGCCGCGACGGTTTGCCGCTTCATCCCAGTCTGCAGGCTTCCGGCCTTCACTACTTCGAGTGGTAGCCGCGCATGCCGTCGTCGCCTTCAATCGCGGTACTTCACCGAGCAGCCGTAAGCGCGAGTGTAGGGATTGACGATCGGCTTTCCGGCCATGGCTGCACTGAGCGCGTCGGAGACATAGTTGTCGGCGCCATGAATGTCATCGGCATCTGCTGTCGGTCGATTATCGATGGCGCCTGAATAAATCAGCTTCCCCTGCGGATCAATGATGAACATGTCGGGCGTAGTCTTTGCGTTGTAGAGACGCCCGACTTTGCCATCGGGATCGAGTAGCGCTGCCGTAGGCGCGGCGTGCATCTTTGCCAGGTAGTCGTTCTCCTGCGGCCGGCGTCACGTATCCTTCCTTGCCGGGCGCTGATGAGATCACGGTGAGCCAGACGACGCCTTTCCCGGTCCACTCCTTCTGCAATGCCTGCATATTCCCAGACTCGTAATGCTTGCGCGTGAAAGGACAGCCCTGGTTGTGCCACTCGAGCACAACGTATTTGCCTTTGTACTGATCGAGCGAATGGGATTGGTCGTGTGAGTCGGTGGCGGAGAAGGCTGGCGCTGGCGCATTGACGCGGGCGCTCTGTGCACTTGCCGCGACGGGAACCAGAGAAAGCAAAGCGGCAGTGAAGGTGGCAAATTGAGAGCGGAAACGCATGAAGGAACCTCCTGAAGGGAATGTCAGAAGGTGAGCCCGGGAGCGGGCCGGGATCTCACTACTTAATTGGACGAAGAGGCCGAAGTTTGTGTAGTGCCGTGCGTCAACTGAGAGATGGCATTCGTCACAATTCCCGGGGTGAGGACTTCGGGGAGGAGCCGTGGGCTCTTTTCCCCCGGAACATAAAGCACGTAGGTTGGCACACCGCTTCGGCCGAGTGAGGTCAGCGTCTGCGTGATGGAGTCGTCATAGCGTGTCCAGTCGGCTCGCATGAGGACAACGTTGCTGTCGGCGAAGGCTTTCTGGACTTCGGGAGCGCCGAAGGCCACGCGCTCGTTGACCTGGCAGCTGAGGCACCAGCTTGCCGTGAAGTCGACGAAGACCGGCCGGCCCTGTGATTGATATCTCTGAACAGCGTCGGCGGACCAGGGCTGCCAACCGCCCTCGAAGGGCACGAGCGGGACACCGGCCATCTCTGCTGGGCTGAACTTGGTCTGCGTGAGTTGGGCAGCAACCGTAAGAACTCAACCACACGACACCGACACCGATGATCGAAGCGACAATCGTTGACCACCGCTTTGCTGGCCAGCGGCCGAGAAACCATCCGGCAATTGCGAGGAGCAAGAAGCTGGCAAGGAGCGCTGCAAGCACAGCCGCGCCATAAGCATTCGCAAGCACCCAGGCAAGCCAGATAACAGTGGCGAAGATCGGAATCGAGACGGCCTGCTTAAGCACTTCCATCCAAGCGCCCGGACGCGGCAGAATGCGGGTCCACGATGGCTGCAGCGTCAGTGCCACATATGGCGCGGCAAGTCCGAGAGCGAGCGCGGTGAAGACAGCGAAGGTGACGATGGCTGTTTGCGAGAGTGCGTAGCCGAGCGCAACCCCCATGAACGGCGCGGTGCACGGAGTTGCAACGATGACCGCGAGGACTCCCGTAAAGAAGCTGCCGGTGTAGCCTTGCTTCTGCGCCAGCGATCCGCCAGCACTCGTCAGGGTGAGGCCTATTTCAAACTGCCCCGCGAGTGAAAGGCCGAGAAAGAAAAGCAGCGCGGCCATCAACGAAAGAAATACGGGCGACTGGAACTGGAATCCCCAGCCGAGATGCGAGCCCCGGCAGAGCGAAGGCCAAGCAACAGCGCTACCAACACCCAGAACGAAACCAGAACGCCAGCGGCGTAAACAAAGCCGTGGGTGCGCAGTTTGTGGCGCTCTTCCCCTCCAGACTGCACCAGCGACAACCCCTTGATGAAGAGCACCGGAAACACGCACGGCATCAGGTTAAGGATGAGTCCGCCAAGGAACGCCAACCCGGCTGCCTGCAGCAGTCCTGGGCCTGAGGACTCCGCAGGAGCTGTCGGAGATGATTGCATCGCAGCGTTCGTGCCGGGAGCAGACGGAGAAGTCACGGCTGCGGCCTCCACCTGCGGAGCAGGAGCTGCGGGAGCCTTGGCCGTCGTGGGTACGCCGGCAAGCGCAATCAGCTCATACGCACGGCCGCCGGAAAGCAGGAGAAGGCCCCGCAATTGTTTCGGATTGGCGGCGAGACTTTCGTCCTTCTTGAGATCGAGGGTGATGCCGTGCACTGTTGGCTTGGCAACTTGCGGTGCAGGGTTCGAGAGAATGTCCGGTTCCGCAGGGAAAAACTCCCCTTCAGTTTCGCGCTGGCCGGTCACGACTGTCAGGCGAAACCCGCCGGCCGCAGGCAAGAATCCAATCTTGAGATTCGTCGGCAACGGCGGCGGGAGTTTGTTGGCGAGTCGAGCCCAGATGTCCTGATCGGGTTGGACGTTTCCGGCACTGCCGGAGGCGATTGGGCGAGTGAGGTCGAGCTCAGTTTTTTCGGGGATGCAGCTTCCACGGCAGACCAGCCAGTCGACCTTGGCGTGAAGCGTTGCCGGACCGGAAGCCGCTCCACCGGCAACAATCACTTGGATTGGAAACAGCACCTCGTCTTCGTACCCGAAGTCCATCAAGGGGCCCAGGGGAAGGCGTTTGGGAACAGGAAACTGAAGCGGACCGGCGGTGATTCCCTTGGGCAGAGTCCACTTGACGTGGGGTGGTTCGCCGGCGTCGCCGGGGTTCTTCCAGTAAACATGCCAGCCGGGTTCGAGCTTGAAATAGAGGCCGGCGTTGTTCGCGGCACCGGGGTGAAACTGGGCGTCGGGGCTGATGAGCTGCACGTGCACATGCGGCAAATCAGCAGAGCTGGACGCCGCGAAAGCTGGCAGGGCGACCAGCAGCATGACGAGGGCGGCAATGTGGCGAAAAACTCGCATCAGGATTAAACGAAGACCCTGTTATTGGACGCGGCTGGGGTGGTGTTTGTTACAGAAACCGAAGCCGGAAGCGAGGAGCCCATATGCTCAGCCCACCCTCTGAGCGTGTTCGCGAAAGATGCAGACATTCTGGACACATTTCACACCGGCGGCTCGCGCTCGAGCGATAGCCTTGTCGTTGACTACGTCCTCCTGCAGCCACAGATACGGGATGCCGAGTCGGATCACATCTTCGACGATCGGCGGCACATTTTCAGAAGAACGGAAAACATCCACAAGATCGATGCCCTTGGCGTAGTCCTTTTGGGCAGCGGCCTGCGCCGATTCGATATCGGGATAGCACTTGAGGCCGAGCACCTCAGTGAGCGCTGGGTTCACGGGAAAAACGTGATAGCCCTGCATCACGAGGTAGCGGCCAATGTTGTGGCTGGCGCGCCAAGCCTTGTCGCTCATGCCGACAACAGCGATGGTCTGCGCGCTGCGAAGCATTTCGTTAATGATGACGGGATCGTTCATCGTTTCGTTGCTAGCTCCTGATTCTAACTAAAAGCTATCAGCTTTCCGCCGTCAGCTCGCAGTTCCGACCGTGATCGGAAGGGTTCAGCTTGGTTCGATTCGCTGGTGGCTACCGTCAGGCAGTTTGCGCCACCGGACACCGTGCATATCAAGCCAGTCGCCTATCGGCTCGTTTTTCTTTGGGTCTGATCCAATGCGGAGAACATTGCCGTCAAGATCTTCGACCTGCATTTCGAGCGCCCATTCATAATTCGTAGGAGGGTTGCGAATTTTCGCGCCGGATGAGAAGGAACTCTTCATACACTCTTTCAACTTCGACACCGTCGATCCATACCCAGCTGCCGGGGTTGCCCTGGTCGCCTTCAGAGAGAAACAGGTCGCAACGGCCTCTGGAAACAGATGCGAAGAACGGCGCGCTCTCGTTGGGAAATTTGAAGTTGATCTCGAAGCCGAGCGCGCGGGTGTAGTAGTCGAGGCTCGCGACAACACTGGCCACGCGGAGAACGGGAGTGACTCCGCCGAAAGCCAGCTTGTTACCTGTCGCGACAGTTGCAGTGGGCATGGTTTCGACCTCCTAGCCAGAAGAGCTATTAGCTCAGCATTTCTTGCGATTCTAACTTCCTCTCTTACACGTCCAATTCATCTTCAGGGCCCGCGGAAACGGCGGTGCCACGGCGCTTCGCCAGCAGATATCCGCGCAGGAACGGCTCAAGATAACCATCGAGCACCTTGTCCACGTCGCCCACCTCAACCTTGGTGCGGTGGTCCTTGGCGATGCGATAGGGCTGCAACACGTAAGAGCGAATCTGCGAGCCGAAATTGATCTCGAGCTTCGAGTCTTCGAGCTTCTTGCTTACGGCGCGCTTCTTTTCGAGCTCGTATTCATACAGACGCGAGCGAAGCATCTTCATCGCCTTCTCGCGATTCTTGTGCTGCGAGCGCTCGTTCTGGCATTGCACCACGATGCCAGTGGGCAGGTGCGTCATGCGCACGGCGGAGTCAGTGGTGTTGACGTGCTGGCCGCCCTTGCCGCCGGAGCGGTAAGTATCGATGCGCAGGTCTTCAAGCTTCAGATCGACATTGATGGTCTCATCGATTTCCGGCGAGACGTACACCGACGCAAACGAAGTATGGCGGCGCTTGGCCGAGTCGAACGGAGAGATGCGCACCAGGCGATGAACGCCGCTCTCGCCGGCGAGCTGGCCGAAGGCATATTCGCCCATGATGGTGAAGGTCGCGGACTTGATGCCGGCTTCTTCGCCATCCTGGTAGTCGTTCATCTCGGTTTTGAAGCCCTGCTGCTCGGCCCAGCGCAGGTACATGCGCATCAGCATCTCGGCCCAGTCCTGGCTCTCGGTGCCGCCGGCTCCGGGATGCACAGTGACGATGGCGTTGAGCGGATCGGCCTCGCCGGAAAGCATGGTGCGCGCTTCAAGCTCTTCCGCGAAAGTGGCCAGAGCCTTAATGTCGCGCTCGAGATCGGCGAGCACGTCTTCGCCTTCTCGGGCGAGTTCGAAGTACGCGTCGATGTCGCTGGTGCGGCGCAGAAGTTCTTCGTCGTCGGCAATAAGGGATTCAAGGCGCTTGCGATCGCGCATCAGCGGCTTGGTGGCAGCCGTGTCCGACCACATTGCGGGATCGGCTAGCTTGGTTTCTATTGCAGTGAGTTCCCTGCGGATGCGAGCAGGGTCAAAGATACTCCCGCAGGTCGCGCACTTGATCGCGCACCGGAGCATAGGCGTATTCGAGATCGGTTAATGACATGCTTTGCTCTCAGGACCTGGCTTTGGCAAGTTGGCGAGTCAATTGGTCGCGGCAGCGACCTTCGACTGCACTGAGGTAAGTATAGCGGAGTCAGCGGGGTTAGCGGCGCTGGTGTGATGTGCCGGCTCTGCTTGCGATTTGCCTGATTTCAGCCTTCAGCGACCAGACAAGAACGATAATCGAAAGCAGCACGCACAGCCAAGCGAACACGTCGCCGTGCTCGGTGTAGAAAGTCATGTCGTCGCGGAATCCATACTGCGCCGGCAGCGCGTCAACCTGGTGGCGCGGAATGCTCTGGCGCACGCGGCCATAAGGATCGATGGCGGCGGTGACGCCGTTGTTGGTGGCGCGCAATATCCAGCGGCGATTTTCGATGGCACGCATGCGGGCCATATTCAGGTGCTGCCAGGGCGCGCTGGTATCGCCGTACCAGCCGTCGTCGCTGATGTTGACCAGCACTTCGGCGCCAAGCTGGGCGAAATGACGCACCTCATCTGCAAAAACCGCTTCGTAGCAGATGAAGACGCCGTAGCGATGGCCGTTGAGGCGGAAAGCACTTGCGTTCTTTGCCGCGCGAGAACTTCGAAACCCTACCTGTGAGCTTGTGCGCGAAAATGAGGTATCGCTGAACGGAACGTATTCGCCAAACGGAACGAGGTGAATCTTGTCGTAGCGACCGACGCTCTGGCCGTCGGCCGCTAATCACAATCGCAGAGTTGTACTCGTCCCATCCACCTTCCGGCTGGGATAGTCCATGCCAATGGCGCCGACGATGAGCGGAGCGTCTGGCGCCCTGCGCGATGCGAAGCCATGGCTTGCTGAAAACGCGGATCAGCTTCATAAAACGGCGCAGGCGAGCCCAGGCCATACGACCAGATCAGGATGCGTTGGATAAGGCGGGCACACGATTTCGCCGTTGGCGCGCCGGTCTGCGGAATTCCGGCAATGTAGGTCTTGCATTGCTCGCTGGCCAGCTTGTGAACTCCGCGATGTGTTGTTCCACTCCGCCGGGTCCGGCCACAGTCGTTGTCGCCGCCCACGTCGAGATTCGGCTGGATCAGAACCGCTGTGGCTGATGTTGCAGGCTTCGCAGGCTGATGAACAATCCCTGCCAAGCCCGTGATCAGCGCAGTATCGCACCGCAGCGTAGTCCAACTTCGATTGCTGCCGCTCCTGAAGTCAAGCCAGCGCGATCAACGCATTCACCGCGACGAGCACGAAGCTGATTCCGTAAACGCCTGTCCACGGCGCAAGCTGATTTACAAGCGCGTTATCCACCTGCGAATACCCCAGCTGATCCCACGGCACGCATGTGATTCGCGCAGCAGCCAGTTCAAGCGCCGCCCAGAAAAGCGGCGCGGCAACCAGCGCAAGGCTCGTGCTTGCCGTGGCCCGGCGAACCAGCATCACTCCCAGACCAAACAAGCCGAAATACAAGCCCAGCACAAGGCTGAAGCCGAGCAGCAACAGGTCAGGCGCCGCGGCAGGCATATCCCCGTACTGCATCATCATGTCGCGAATCCAGTAGCAGTTGCCCATGTACCAGAGCACCCCGCAAACATACGAAAGCAGAAATGCGCGCCGCAATGGACGGGGATGATCAATAGTGGCAGGACGAGAACAGCCCACAGCAGCGGGACAAGGCCGAACCATGCAAAGATCTGCGCCAGGGCGGCATGGGACCGGCCAGCGGGAACGGCAACTCCAGCAACGCGGCTGAGAGCACGGCCGCAGCCCACATCCTCATTGATTTCCAGCGCATACAGGGCAGAGTTTAATGCATTGGGCTGCCTGTTAGATTCGAGGATCGGTAACCGCGAAATTACATCTGCCTTTCCGGAAGGGTCCGCGCTCGTCACTCTGATCACCTCGTCGAATAGTTCAGGGAACCGTCCGGGCGAAGCGTGAATCGAGAACATGTACGTCGCCTTTTCACCGTATTTACAAGCATTTCCGTTTTGCAGTTGACGCTGCTCCGCACAGCACTAAACTCAGCCAAGGGCGCACGGGATAAAGGCCCTCTGGGACACTGAGCGGCAGAAACACATTGCTGGCGCAATAAGTAATGGCATCCACTAGAACGACCGTAGCCCCACCGTCAGACCGCGTCCGGCTCATCGTGGCATCCTCCGTGATGCTCACGTTCATCTCCTTCTGGCGCGCTGCCGCCATCGTACTCAATGACTTAGGCTCATCAGCTTTTTACGCCGGCGGCATTGCCGAGCAGGCCATAGGCGCGGCCGCACCCTGGTTCATTCTCGGCATCATGCTGTTCAGCTTTGCCGTGCGCGCCGTCTACGTCGAAAGCTGCTCGATGTTCACGCGCGGCGGCGTTTATCGCGTCGTGAAGGAAGCGCTGGGTTCCACCTTCGCCAAAATAAGCGTTTCGGCGCTGATGTTCGACTACATCCTCACGGGACCGATCTCGGGCGTGTCGGCCGGACAGTACATTACCGGCCTGATGAACGAGATGCTGGTGGTGGCCAACAACAGCCACTGGCTGCCCCCCGCTCTGCTGGAGCACGGCCAGCCCTTCCAGTTCGACATGAACTACACCTCCGCGATCTTCGCGGCGGCAGTCACCATTTATTACTGGTGGCAGAACATCAAGGGCATTGAGGAATCGAGCGACAAAGCACTGCGGGTGATGCAGATCGTCACGGTGATGGTGGTCATTCTATTCATATGGGGCGCCTACTCAGTGATGATTCGGGGCGTCCACCTTCCGCCGCCTCCGATACCGTCGAACTTGAAATTCAGCTCAGATGCTCTCGGCTTCCTGAAAAACTCGGGCTTGCCCATTTTCGGCCTGTTCGGAATCATCATGGCCTTCGGGCATTCCATTCTGGCCATGAGCGGCGAAGAGAGCCTTGCCCAGGTCAATCGCGAGATTCAGCATCCCAAGCTCAAGAACCTGAAGCGCGCAGCCATCGTTATCGCGATCTATAGCCTGATCTTCACGGGCGGCGCAACGCTGCTGGCCTCGATGCTGATTCCGGATGGACCGCGGACGCAGATTTACCAGAACAACCTGATCGCCGGCCTGGCCATGTACATGGTTGGTCCGATGTTCTGGCGCGTTGCCTTCCGCATCTTTGTGGTGTTCGTCGGGTTCCTGATTCTTTCGGGCGCAATCAACACCTCCATGATCGGCTCAACCGGCGTGCTCATGCGCGTGGCGGAAGACGGCGTTCTCACCGATTGGTTCCGCAAGCCGCATCCAAAATTCGGCACCAGTCACCGCATCGTGAACCTCGTCTTCGGACTGCAGATGTTCACGATTATCGCCACGCGCGGCAACGTCATCACTCCTGGGTGAAGCATATGCATTCGGCGTGATCTGGTCGTTCACCTTCAACAGCCTCGCCATGCTTGTGCTGCGCTACAAGTATCACGGCGAACGCGGCTGGAAGGTTCCGCCGAACATCAAGATTGGAAAGACCGAAATCCCGATTGGGCTTTTTTGTGTCTTTCTTGTTCTGCTCTCCACGGCAATTACAAACCTGTTCACGAAATCGATCGCAACCGTTAGCGGCATCATTTTCGCCGCCGCCTTCTTTGTCATCTTCACCGTGTCGGAACGCGCCAACCTGCGCAAGCATGCTCTGACGGCGCGTCAGATGAAGGATCATTTCCAGCTGGAGCACCAGGACACGATCAGCCGGGAATCGGTTGCAGTTCGTCCGGGCGGCGTGATGGTGACGATGCGCGACGCCAACAACCCTGGCGCATTGAAGTGGGTGCTGGCTCGAACCAAGACGGAAGATCGAGACGTGGTGGTGATGAGCGTGCGCATGATGGGCGCAGGCGGCCCGGAATATCTAAGCGCGGAAGACCAAAGCTTCAGTGAGCATGAGCAGATGCTGTTCACCAAGGCCGTCTCAGTCGCGGAAAGCTTCGGGAAAAAGGTATCCCTGCTTGTTGTTCCGGCTGGCGATGTATTTGCCGCCCTGGTGCAAGGTGCAAACTCGCTGGAAGTCGATTCTGTAGTTTCGGGACAATCGACCTCGATGACCGCAGAGGACCAGGCCTTCCACATGGGCCAGGCATGGGAAGCATTGCCAGAACCTAAGCGCCAGTTCAACTTCTATGTGGTCGGCACAAACGGCGAGACCAAGGTGTTTTACATCGGGCCGCACGCACCGACGCTTGGTCCAGACGATGTGCAGCTTGTGCACCGCCTATGGCTGAATATGCGCCGCGATCCCTCGGTGCAGGATCTGCATCACAGCGACATCATCACCTACGCGTTGACGCGGCTCGCCGGCCAGTATGCCCGCGAGAAGGTGGAGATTCTGCGCGACCTGCGGAACTATCGTGCCTCCGAGTCCCCCACGCTTCGCATAGGTGGGCAGGACCTGACCGGAGTTGCTTCCCCATCCGGCGTCCACGAACCTGCGCCGCCAGCAACGAAGGCTCCGCGCGGAATTTAGTCTCAATCTGTCATACCGGCTTCGGCGCTACAAAATCCAGCGGAGTAACTTTCGCAGGACGATTTACTAATTGAAGTTTCGTGCTCCTGAATCAACCTCACACATTACTTTAGGCCAATAAGACTGAGTAAGATCGCGTACTTAGTAGCTGATATCTACTCAAAAAACAGTGTTAGTCCCTCGCAAATCAAATGATTGCTTGATTTGCGCATTGGGTACTTATATCCCGAGTTAGCTGACCGGAGTCATGACCGGTTACCCTTTTTTGTTTGTAAAACCTCTGACGATTCGGTATCGTCTCTTCACAGAAACTTCAATTTTCAAGTTTGGCGAGAGTCCACGCGCATCCCAGGTAACACTGCGCCCGGCTCGTTAAAGGAGGCTTGGTGGGAGTCGCAGAGATATTGATACAAATTGACCGTGAGATCGCTCAGTTGCAGCGAGCCAGGGCACTGTTGAATGGCGGAAGCTCAAAAAGTTTAAGTACGCCAGCGACCGCAGTTCCCAAAAAAGCGAGGAAGAAGAAACGGAACCTCACCCCCGAAGGGCGGAAGCGAATCGCGGAAGCCGTGAGGCGCCGGTGGGAGAGACAACGGAAAGCGGCGGGCGGAAAATAGCCTGATCACCGAAACGGCTGGGGAACTTCTCCAGCCGTTTTGCTTTGTAGACATCTCCTCTGTCTAGATGGACTCCCCGGGCGCGACTCGAATGACCTCAATGGAGCCCTTCAGGTGTTCGGCAAGTTGATCCGGTGTTCCAGTCAGCGGTGGAAACGTTCCGAAGTGAATCGGCAACACGGCCTTCGGCGCAATGAATTCAGCTGCCAGTGCTGCTTCCTTCGGTCCCATCGTGTAGAAGCCGCCGATGGGAAGCATGGCAAGTTCGGGATGATAGAGATCCCTGATCAGCTTCATGTCGCTGAAAACCGTTGTGTCTCCGGCGTGATAGAGAACCGGACCATCCGTAATCGTCAGCACGAATCCCGCCGCGATGCCTGCGTATTGCGTGCCGCTCTTGCCCTCGACGCCAGAGGAGTGCTTTGCCTCCACCATCGTGACGGCCACATCTTCTAACTGGACAGTCCCGCCGATATTCATCCCCGTAATATTCTCAGCCCCTTCTTTGTTGACGAATGCGGCAAGCTCATAGATCGCGACGACGTTGGACTTGTGCTTTTGTGCGACCGGCACAGCGTCAGACATGTGGTCGCCATGACCATGCGTCAGGAGGATGAACTGAATGCTCTCAGGTAATGCAAATCCCTTTGGGTATTTGGGATTGTGCTGAATGAAGGGGTCAATGAGGATGTTGGTGCCTTTGGGAGTTTGAACGAGTACGGTGGCATGTCCAAGCCACGTAATACGCGTGCCTTTCAACAGATTCATAGTCGCTCCAGCTGGGGATATGTCAGAAAAATAGCAAATGTTTGGATGCGGGCGAGCGAAGTTGGATTGCCTTTATCGCCCCAGCGAGGTGGACCTGTTGTCGCCAGGAACCCCGGCTCATCGCGTGATGATTACTTCAGAAATGCTGTCCTTTGCCAAAAACTGGCGGAATCCGGACCACTGATTGAAGAGGTCTTGAATGATTCGATTGGTGAAGGCCCGCTGAATGGGAAATGGCTGGGCCTGCTGCATCTCAACAGTGTCGCCTTCCGTGATGTGGAAGCGGCAGAAGGCCGACTCTTCCGGCTGCTTTCGCGTATGAAAGAACGCGAGCACCTGGCCGCCTGGATTCAGCGATGCGTACAAATGGTTGACCACCGCGGGTACGAAGGGTTCGGGGAGGTAGTCGAGCGCAGTCCAAAGCAGAACGACATCGTACATTTTGCCGCCGAAGTCGAGAGTCTGTTTGAGATAGCTCTCGGTATCGTAGATCGGCTTGTCGTCCTCGTCCACGCCCTTTTGCCATGAGCCAGTGCAAGCCTCGGTGGCCAGGTCAGTCATGAACACACTATGGCCAAGGCTGGTCAGGTAATTGATGTTCGTGGGCGATGTGGCGCCCGAGTCAATGATGCGGAGGCCGGGCTCGGCCTGCAGCCGTTTGCGCAAAGCCGCCCATCCCCCCGAGTGCCTTGGGATACGCGGGCCGTTTGCCGCCGAACCGGCTGGCTGGCCGCCTTCTTTCTTATCAAACCAACGGCGAATCACTTTGAAATCCCCTCGTGATAGGACACGTGCTGCAATGCAGCGCGCGGTCGCACGCCGATGTTAAGCATTGGTTGCAGGAGCGGCTTCAGGGGCCTTGGCGCCCTGAGTAAGATCGACTTTGCCGCGAAACATGGCATTGTCTTCCACGGCCAGACGCAGCGCGCGTACGTCGCCTTCCACGACGCTGCCGGCACGCAGTTCCACACGGCCGGTGGCCACAATGTTGCCCTGAACCGCTCCCTGGATCAGGATGTCGCGTGCGGTGAGATCTGCGGCGACATTTGCGTTGGGGCCGATGGTGAGGCGGCTATCCGGCAGAGTTACGGTTCCTTCGACACGTCCGTCGATGATAAGGTCTTCTCCACCTTTTACTTCGCCACGAATAACTACAGACTTGCCAATCCGGGCAGAACCATTTTCGGTTGCCATGAATCAATTCCCTTCCGAGCTATTTTGAAATTCGACCGGCGCCTGCTTGGCGTCCAATTCTGCTTAAAACAATCGCGTTCAGAACGTCCAGCGGAGACTCTGAATCGAGCCGCCAAAAGGCCGAAAAGACGCGAATGTTCCTTATCGAACTATAGCATCGGGGCGGAGTCTGCCCATTTAAGAAACCGCGCCCCCACACCGGCATCCAAAACTAAAGGAACATGTTCTCTGCTTGGACTTGAATTGAAGAACGATAAACTAGTGACAGTGCGCCTCATCGCAATGTTCATTCTGCTATTGCCGCTGGCCGCAGGCGGCCAGGGCAAACCCGCGCATGCCGATGAGGCTCTGGTGAAAAGGGCGCTGGCGAATGAAGCTCGCACGGCGCGTGACCCGCAGCACCCGATGCGCTTTCGCCTGAGAAAATCCAGCGCTACCCTGACATCGACAAAGGAGATTTACGAGACGAAGGATGGGGCGATAGCGCGCTTGATCGCCATCAATGACTCACCGTTGAGCGCAGCTGACGAACAGAAGGAACAAGCGCGACTCGCCACCCTGCTTAGCGATCCAAGCGAGCAACGGCATCGGAAACAAGTGGAAGAAGGGGATGCTGCAAGAGCAATGAAGTTGGTGCGACTTCTTCCACACGCATTTCTATATCACTACGCGGGTACCGTTAAAGCGCCTGGCGGGGAAGTCGAAAAATTCGTCTTTACTCCTAACCCCCAATTCGATCCGCCTGATCTGGAGACGGAAGCCTTGACGAAGATGACGGGAGAGATCTGGATTGATATTGCGCAAGAACGCGTGGCGCGGCTCGAGGGCCACCTCCAGGAGGATGTGGATTTTGCATGGGGAATTCTTGGACGGCTCAACAAGGGTGGATGGTTGGTGCTCGAGCAGGAGGACGTGGGTGATCATCAATGGCGGATCGTACGCTTCAAGATGTCAGTGACCGGACGCGTAGTCTTCAGAACCAAGGTATTCGATACGACGATAGACCAAAGCCAGTTTGCCCCCCTGCCCGTTGGTCTTAGTTATCAGCAGGCGATCCAGATGATGCACACTGAAACAGCCGAGAAAACCCGCTAGCTCAATCGAAACGCGTAAAAAAAGTCAGCCCCGCAAACTAGCGGGGCTGAAGTAACGAAGCAGGACTCCCTGCTACTTGATCTTGACGTAAATCATCGCGAACGTGAACAGAGTGAGCGACTCGATGAAGGCCAGGCCAAGGATGAGCAGGAACTGAATGCTGCCTGTTGCTCCGGGATTGCGGGCAACCGACTCAGTGGCGGAAGCGATGGCTTTGCCCTGGCCCATACCGCATAGGCCTGCTGCCAGTGCGATACCGAGACCGATGCCGATTGGTGCGAGATCAACGACACCTGAGGTGCCTTGAGCGAATGCGGGAACAGCGAAGCAAAGCATCGCCACCGCCATCAGAACGTTCTGCAATTTGCGCATGTTTCTCCAGCTTCCTGAAAATTGACCGCCAGTGGGTGGTTGAGGCTCACCGAGCTGGCCCCCTCACGCTTGCGGTCCACCGTTTATCCGGAATGGAAGCTTCTTTCCGGCGGAATCCCAAAACCTGTGAATCTAAACTCTAGTGATCGTGTGCCACCGCGACTGCCTCGCCCAGGTAAATCATGCTCAACAGCATAAACACAAAAGCCTGAACGATTGACACGCCAAGGTGCATGGCCAGAAACAGGGCCGGAACAGCGACTGGAATGAGCGAAAAGAAGACAAGCGTTACCAGGTCTCCCGCGAACATGTTTGCCCACAAGCGGATGGTAAGAGACATCATTCGCGCGATATGCGAGATGATCTCAATCGGGAACAGAAGCCACGCAATCCACCAAACCGGACCGGCAAAATGTTTCAAATAGCGAATCGGCCCCTGCTCGCGCACGCCGTGGAAGTTGTAAAAAATGAACGTCGTGACCGCGAGCCCAAATGGAACCACCACAAACGATGTGGGCGAAAGAAGCCCCGGAATCAAGCCGAGAAGATTGCAGGCCAGCACGAAAAGAAAAATGCAGGTTACAAAGGCCTGATAACTGCGATAGCCCTGACCAATAACCTGTTTCGCCTGCCCCCCGATCGCTTCGTTGATCATCTCGGCAATCTGCTGAGGTGTGCCTGGTTTCTCCACCGACAAGTTCATCCGCACCAGCGCAAAAAATGCGATAAATCCCAGCACTACCAGCAATTCCAAGGTAAATTTGTCGTCGATTGGAGCAGCCGGGTTGGCGGGCTGAACGTGCACCATCCGGAGAAGCGCATCCAGGGGAGCAGCAAACAACTTGTTCAATAAATTCGTGAATGCAAGCGATTCGTGCATGTAGGCTAAAATCTTTCCGTTTCCACGACACGGAAGACGTTGACAGCGAGCAAAGCTCAGTTTTTCAACATCCTAAGGGCTTCCCACATCAACGTCACGACCGCCAGACTAAGGCCGCACATCAGAGGAATCACAGAGCCCTGGAAACACTTCAGGCTACCATAAATGGCCGCCGCAAAGATTAACAGCCTCAATAGAAAGAAGACGATGGCCAAAACGGCACCACCGGGTGCCTTCTTCGCTTTCATTTTGGCATTCATCAGCCGCACCAGCCGTTGCCACTCCATCAAACTGGCAGCAGAAATGAGCGCCCCCGTCATAAGCATCGCCGCATTGCGCCAGCCAGACGCGACCCAAACGATCAAAGCAGGAAGAATTCCGAGCAAAGCCGTATTCCGGACGGCCCTCTTCAGCAACGCGTCCAAAGCTTCTTCCGACAGGTTTGCGATTGCGGGTATTTCCTCTGTCATTGCTTGCCGCCGTCGCTTCCCGCGCCAGGTTTGGTTCGAGAGCCGGATCGGTACATTCCCAGCCGTACAACGTAAATCAACCCCAGGATCCCGCCCACAAGAATCCCGGCAAGGGGCAGCCACGACTGATTCAGTTTGTGACCGAGCCAGGCCCCGGCGAGCCAACCAACCAAGGCCGTAGCCGGCAACAGAACGGCGATTTGGATCAGCTTCTCCGCTTCCACGAGGCCTTTGATTCCGCCAGAGCTTTTACTCTGCGGCTTGGGAGAATTCGGGATTGGACGGTGGAACGGCATCCTTCGTGGTTATACACGAAGGATGCCCGGTGACGCGATGATGCGAACGATATACTGACGGTTGGAACTCAACGATCTAGTTAGAAGGAAATACAGTGTTTGATTCGGAATTTGAGCGCAATCTTTTTGAATTGCGCCGGGGAAAACTAACCGAGATCGAGAAGCTCGGACAGGCCGCATATCCCAACCAGTTCCCTGCCTCGCACACCATTCCGCAGATTCGCGCGAAATGGGGCGAAGCGACAGTAGAGACGCTGGATGCCGAGCGCGCGACCGTGGCCATTGCAGGCCGCATCATGGCAATTCGCGTAATGGGGAAGGCGGGCTTTGCGACATTACAGCAGGGCGGACAGCGGTTGCAGATCTACGTCCGCATGGATGCAGTCGGCGAGCAGGGCTGGGCGCTCTACAAGTTGCTGGATTTGGGCGATCACGTCGGAGTAAGCGGCTATCTTTTCCGCACCAAGACCGGCGAGCTGAGCGTTCACGTGGAGCGGCTGACGTTCCTGGCCAAGGCAATGCTCGCGCTTCCTGAGAAATTTCACGGCCTGGCAGACGTGGAGCTGCGTTATCGGCAGCGCTATGTGGACCTGTTCGCCAACCTGGACGCGCGCGCGGTGTTTGTAAAACGGGCCAAGGTGCTGCGGGCGTTGCGACGCTTCTTTGACGACCGCGATTATCTCGAAGTGGAAACGCCGATGATGCAGACCATTGCCGGCGGAGCGAATGCCCGGCCATTCACCACTCACCACAATGCGCTCGATATGGATCTTTTTCTGCGCATCGCGCCGGAGCTTTATTTGAAGCGGCTAGTGGTCGGCGGGCTAGATCGCGTCTACGAGATCAATCGCAACTTTCGGAACGAAGGTGTGAGTACGCAGCACAATCCTGAATTCACGATGCTGGAGTTCTACCAGGCGTATGCGAACTATCAGGACATGATGCAGTTGACTGAAGACCTGGTCGAATACGTTGCACGCGAAGTAAACGGAACCACTATCGTCGAATTCAACGGAAACACTATCGACCTTGCGAAATGGACGCGCCTGACAATGCGCGAAGCGATCCGGGAGTATTGGCCGGAAGAAGCGGGCCCCAAGCCGGCACTTACCGCGTTTCAATCGGCGGAAGTGCTCCAGGCTCGCATCCGCGCGGCAGTCGATTCCCTTGAGACGGTGGAGGCGCAAGGCCCGCAACAGCCGACCGCAGAGCGATTATCAGAATTGAAGACGATCCGATCGGCGATGAGTGCGGTCTACTATGACTCAATGAAGGGTGCGCCCCTGGGCAAGTTGGTTTACAACCTGTTTGAGGCAGTGGTTGAGCCGTTCCTGATTCAGCCAACGATTATCTACGATTACCCGACAGTGGTCTCTCCGCTTTCAAAGGCTAAGCCAGACGACCCCGAGCATGTTGAGCGCTTCGAATTCTTCGCCGGCGGCTTCGAACTGGGCAATGCCTTCAGCGAATTGAATGATCCGGTCGAGCAGCACAAGCGCTTCGAAGACCAGCTTGCCGAGCGCGATCGCGGCGACGACGAAGCCCACCAGATGGATGAGGACTACGTACGCGCTCTGGCCTACGGCCTTCCACCCACCGGCGGCGAAGGTATCGGCGTTGACCGCTTGACGATGCTTCTAACCGGCTCAAAGTCGATTCGCGATGTAATCCTGTTCCCTCTTATGCGAAAAGAACAAGAGTCGGTAACTAAGGATCAGGAAAAACAGCCTCCAGCAGCCAGTTCCTCATCATAGGCGGTGTCATTCTGAGCGAACGTGACCCTAAACGCAATTCAGTTTGGGGTTGGTGAGCGACGAAACTGCTCTTCGGCCATCTTGGTTTTTATTAAGGAATTCAGTCTCACCACGCTAGGAGCTGTTTTTGAAAATCCTTTTCGTCGGCGACATCTTCGGCAGTGCTGGACGCAGAATTGTGCGCGAGCATATCGGCCATGTGCGCGAGGCACATGATGTCGAGCTTGTCGTCATCAACGCAGAGAATGCTGCTGGCGGTTTCGGAGTCACTCCGCAAATCGCCGAAGAGTTATTCGACCTCGGCGCCGACGTTCTCACCACCGGCAATCACGTGTGGGACAAGCGCGAACTGCTGGATTATTTGAACTCAGTGTCAGCCGGGAGCCAGGATCGTGCCCGCCGCGTGCTGCGACCTGCAAATATGCTGCCGGGGCTGCCCGGATATGGCGTCTTCGAAGGCGTGACGCAAAGCGGCGTTGCCTACGCAGTGGTCGACCTGATGGGCAAGGTGTTTATGAGCGGCACCAATGACCCCTTCAGTACGGCGAACGACTTGCTGGCCGGCATCAAGGCGAAGGTGATACTCGTGGATTTCCACGGCGAAGCCACCAGCGAAAAGGTCGCAATGGGCTGGCATCTTGACGGGCGCGTGACGGCAGTGCTGGGCACGCATACGCACGTTCCCACTGCCGACGAGCGCATCCTGCCAGGCGGCACTGCATACCAGACCGACGTAGGCATGAGCGGCCCGTATGACAGCGTGATCGGCGTGGAGAAGGACCTCGTGCTGCATCGCTTTCGTACCGGAATGCCCGGCAAATTCGAAGCAGCTAAGGGAAATCCAAAAATGTGCGCCGCCCTCATTACCTGCGACGCTACCACCGGAAGAGCCTCCGCAATTCAGCGCATCATGCTTGGGGAGTAACCCCAGGGACGCCTTGCCGCCTCGGTCTGCCCTACTGTGGCACCTGCCAGGTTCGAGCAACAGCCGACTGCTGCGACGCGGGATTCGCGGTCCGCATGGTGGCTGGCTTGTGCGTGGCCTTGGTGAGCCTTCCCTGATGAGTGAAAGTCATCGTCCACTCCATCGCATGGGGATGAGCGGCAGCATCATCGAAGCGAATCACTTGTTTTCCGTGTGCCTGCGTTTCGACGTCCAAAGCCGCAGTCAGCGCGGGGATTGGCTTGTGCACAGCGGGCTCTGCATCGCGCGGCAGTACCTCAGGCTGGGAACCGGCAAGCGCAGCGTAGCAGAGGGCGTTGCCAAGCCAATCGGAATTGGCTGCCTCGCCCTCTTCGGTTCGAATGTGATTGAAAGCCGAGATGGTGAGCGCGTTAATGGGAGCAGGTGAAAAAAGCGAGTAACCGCGCTTGAGGATGGGAACGATGCGCACCCGGCCTTCGCCATTCCGAGGAATCGAAGCGGAAAAGACCGACATATCGCCGGCGCCGTTGTTGCGCGTGTACCGCAGAAAAAGATGATTCGGAAAGGTGGGGCAGACAATCTGTCGATAATTCCAGTTGTTCTGCTGATACTCGAGGCCGGCAAATCCTGCGTGCTCGGCGATGGAAGACTCCGCATCAGCAAGCAGCAGCCGATCCTTTTCCGTAAGCTGGTCCGCGGATCGAAACTCGACGGTGTACAGCGGCGTCTGGCGGGTCGCGTGCGTCGAGAACGGTTTGGGCGGGACTGGATCCGGTACAACGCGTTCGTGCTTCGACATTTCAGTGGTCTGATTTTGCCCGCGTGAAACCACGGAAAGAAGAGATGCCGCGGCGAGCAGGGTCGCAGCCAATGCGACAGGGGAAATGCGGAATGGCGCCATGCTGCCTCAAGAGTACCATCGGGGCGAGTTGAAGGCACGGGCTGAAGCAGAAAGGGCAGCCTTGAAAAGGCTGCCCTTCTACCTCGCCTGAAATGCAGGCGAACTTATGGTTATTGGTGAGTTGCAGGGCGTCGGCCAGGTGCCGGCTTGCGAGCCGGAGCCTTCTTTACTTGCAGAATTCCATCCTTGAGGGAAATCTGCGCGCTGGCGGCGGCTGTCGCGGAGGCTGGAACCTGCGTGTAGGTATCGTAGGTGCCGTCCAGTTCCGGACCACCATCCTTCATCAGCTTGAGCTCAGAACCAACTGCGCGGAACATCCTTGTCCGCAATCGGTTCCTTCATGTTGACGATGAAGTCGGCCGTCTTCGCGTCCTTGGCGTCCTGCGTCACAGCGACCTTGATTTGGTTGGGATTGGCTTCGATCACGATGCCCGGGACCGGCGTTTGCTTGCCCTGAAGCAGAGCCCAGAGCTTGTCAGCGTCTTCCTTGCTGCCAACGGAGAGCACGGTTTCCTTATCGGCCAGGGCGAGGGTGTTCAGGTCCGACGTGGTTGCGAGCAGGTCGTGGATCTGTTCCTCCGGCGTCTTCGCAGGAGCGATATTCAGTGTTCCGGGCGGGAAGAGAGTGGCCGCAGATTGCGTCTTCAACGCATCCAGGCCTGTCAGATCGCCGTGGTACTTCTTGTAGTAATACTCGAGCTGAGGCTCGATCTGGCTCTTGTAATTTGCAGGAGCGAAGTTCCATGCGCGCGCAAAGAACCAGCAGGCCATGATGTAGTCCTGTCCTGCTTTGTCTTTTGCCGCTTTGGCAGCTGCCGCCAGCGCTGCATCGCCCGGAGCAGCCTTTGCCTTGTCTGCGGCTTCTCTGGCAGCCTGGGCATCCACCAGCTGCAATTTGACGTAGGCCAGTGCAAGCTGAAGAGTATCGCCCAGAGCCGCACCTTTAGTGGTGTCCTCAGGCTTATACATCATCAGTTCCTTGCGATACTCTTCGACGGCTGCCGCGGGATCCTTCTTGGCCACCAGGTCGTCAACAGCCAACGCCGAATGGAAGAACGGGAACACTGCATCTGTCTGCTGCTTCCAGGCAGCGTCGTCCATCCCCGCTGGCTTCGTCGCAGACAATCCCTTTTGAGCAAGAGCCGCGGCATCATCGCAGGTCTGCTGATCCGAGGTCTTTGCGCACTGGCCCTTTTTGAGAAATACCGAGATGTAGATCGCCTTCAGATTGCTCGGGTCAACCTGCAGCAACCGGGAGGCAGCACTCAACGTCTTGTCCGTATCGCCCTGCTGCTGATAGGCATCGATCAGCATGTCGAGCATTGTCTTCTTGACCACGCTCTGCGGGTACTTGGTCAGGAAGTCCTCAATCGCTGCGGCCTTGGCCTTGGGGTCGGACTGTGTTGTGGCCATTTGATAGGCGTTGTATTCGGCTGGATCCTTGATTTGAATCGTGGATTGATCCTGCGCGCGCAGCGTGTGTGCGGGAACGAGGCTCAAGCTCGCCAGCGCCATCACAGATGCAAAGACAAACTTCTTCATTCAGTGCTCCTGGGAGATGCGGAAGTGTAATGGTAACTCAAGCACTCGCTCGCGGTATCTTTCAATCCGTTCGGGTGGGCAATATTGCAGAATTCGGCGGATTGACATTCCCACGATGTCTAATGCGGTATTGGGAGGATTATAGAAAGCCCAACCCAATGTGACAAGGCGCTGATTCGACAAAACGTCAGACGCGTTCTGATCAGGCCGAAATACGGGGGTTGCCGGCTCAATCCCGGGCTGGAGCGCCGACCGGCAATTCGACATATGCCTGATTGGAAGTCTTGCGGGAATCTTTCGGCCTCCCTGCGGGGAACGATGGCTGCCCCCACAGCGCATCGCCTACACCGCTTAGACACCGAAAAGCAGAAAAGTGTTTCCTCAAGTGTTTCTGAACAGTATTCCAGTAAGGCTTGAGTAGTTACTGAAGGAGTCGCAGTAACTCGGCCTGTTCGGCGAGAAAGGCATCGTGACCATGCGAACTCGTCATTTCGCGGTATTCGGCAGGCACGCCCGCGGAACGAATGAGGCCTGCAAAATCGCGAACAGAATCCGGAGGGAACAGCCAGTCGGAACTGATGCCGATGAAGGTGAGGCGGGCGCGAATGCCGCTGAATGCGTCCTTTGCGGAGCGGCTGTTCAGTGGATCCCAGGTATCCATGGTGCGCAAAATGGCGAGATAGGAGTTGGCGTCGAATCGCTGGATGAATCGCTCTCCCTGGTGATCCAGGTAGCCGGCAATATCGAAGCGGCCGCCAATGAGGCCTCCGCCATGGTTATCGAGGCTCCACGGGTTCTCGCCGTTCCGGTTGGGATTGCGGGAGAAACGCTCATCAAATAAGGTTGCAGACTTGTAACTGAGCATGCCGATCTGGCGGGCCAAAGAGAGTCCGAGGCGTGGCTGCCGCTGCGGCAGATAGTAGCCGCTATCCCAGTCCGGGTCGTTCTGGATTGCTTGACGCTGGAGGTGATTCAGGGCCAGCCCCATGGCAGTCAACGGTGCGACGGCAATAATGGCAGCCTGCTCAACTCGCGCGGGGTCGTGGATAGCCCATTCCAGCGCCTGCATCCCCCCGATCGACCCACCAAGGATCAACCTGAGCCGCTGGATACCCAGTGAGTCAAGAAGGTGGGACTGAGCTCGGACATTGTCTCGAATGGAAACAAGCGGAAAATCGGGCCCGTAGACCAGCCCAGTTTCCGGGTCAACGGTTCCTGGTCCCGTGGATCCATAGCAGGAACCAAGCAGGTTGATGCAGATTACAAAGTCGTGCTCGAGCGAAAGCACAGCGCCCGGAGCGAAGATCTCCGGCCACCAGTCGCCCACACGCGCCGAACCGGAGAGTGCATGGCAGATCAGCACGGCATTGTCGCGCGCCGCGTTCAGACGACCGTAAACGGCATAGTGCAAAGTGGCCTGTGCAAGCGTGCGCCCGCTCTCCAGCATCAGGTGCTGGTCCAGCACGAAGTCCCCTTCGTACGTTGGCTCAAGAGCAGGCAACCGGGCCGGTGCTGGCCCCGACCCGGTAACAGCTTCGGTCATAACACTCATTGTGCCGTATGGACCTCAGCCTGGGCATTGACGGTGTGGCCGTTTGCTGCGGCGATGGCTTGATCGAGGTCCGCAAGAATGTCGCGGATGTCTTCAATGCCGACGGAGAGGCGAACGAGTTCAGGTGTCACGCCGGTTGCAGCCTGCTCTTCGACGGACAACTGCTGATGAGTGGTTGACGCTGGATGAATGACAAGTGACTTGGCGTCGCCGATATTGGCAACCAGCGAGAACAGTTCCAGAGAATCGATCAATTTCTTGCCAGCTTCGTACCCCCCCTTGATGCCGAAGGTGATAAGCGCGCTTTGGCCATTGGGCAAATACTTCTTGGCGCGTGCGTGGTAAGGGCTGGACTCGAGGCCGGGATAATTGACCCAATCGACGCCTGGATGCTGTTCAAGGTGGCGCGCGACAGCAAGCGCATTC
The DNA here is from genome assembly GCA_963738035.1 of uncultured Acidobacteriaceae bacterium. GTDB lineage: Bacteria > Acidobacteriota > Terriglobia > Terriglobales > Acidobacteriaceae > Telmatobacter. The sequence goes on along the minus strand of CAVTVB010000007.1, from coordinate 61,324 downwards.
TGCGAGTGGCGTTCGAGCCGCAGATGCAGCGTCTCAATCCCCTGCAGCAGCAGGAAGGCACTGTGCGGCGAGAGTGCAGCACCTGTATCACGCAGCCCCTGGATTCGCGCTTTCAAGATGAACGCCAGCGGACCAAAAGCTTCCGTGTACGAAAGGCCGTGATACGACGGGTCCGGCGCCGAAAACTCCTTGAAGCGGCCAGAGGCTGCCCAGTCGAACTTGCCGGCATCGACGATGACGCCGCCGATGGTGGTGCCGTGGCCGCCCAGGAACTTGGTTGCCGAGTTGACAACAATGTCAGCGCCCCACTCAATGGGACGGACGAGGGCCGGGGAGACTGAAGTGTTGTCGATGACGAGGGGCAGACCGTTTTCGTGGGCAATGGCGGCAAGCTTCTCAATGTCGGCGATATCGAGCTTGGGATTGCCGAGAGTTTCGGTATAGACGGCGCGGGTTTTGGGATTGATGGCGGCGCGCAGACCGTCAAAGTCATCGGCATCGACAAAGCGAACAGTGATGCCGAGGCGCGGAAGGGTGTAGTGGAAGAGGTTGTACGTGCCACCGTATAGCGAGGTGGTAGACACAATCTCATCGCCGGCAGCGGCGAGGGTGGTGATCGTGAGGGTTTCGGCCGCCTGGCCGGACGCCACTGCCAGAGCCGCAGCACCGCCTTCGAGGGCCGCCACGCGTTTCTCCAGAACGTCTGTCGTCGGGTTCATGATGCGCGTGTAGATGTTGCCGAATTCCTTCAGCGCAAAGAGCCTCCCCGCATGATCGGCATCCTGAAACAGGTACGACGTGGTCTGGTAGATGGGGACGGCGCGGGAGCCGGTCGCGGGGTCGGGCGACTGGCCGGCATGAACGGCGAGGGTGGCGAGGTGCTGCTTCTTCTCTTCGGACATCGTGATCTCCTTCAGATTTCGTATCGGTTTGAGCTACGGCGGGAACGGGTCTTTCAGGAAACCGCACCCAAGCCGGAAATGCAAAAGCCCGAATCCTTTTCTGGATCCGGGCCGCCTGGTTCTTGATCGGTTGCGACTAGCGCATTCGCCGCTCAGAAGCCACGCGGATGGATCCGCATGCGCAACACATGCACATGGCCATGACCTCAATCCGGTGGTGAGCTGAGTTCAGCATAGAAGGCAGTATCGCGGACGCCCGAGCCTGATGTCAAACGCGATTTGTCAGCAAATTGTCATTTCCGGGCGGATAAATCGGGAACCGGATGCCTATTCGCCGGCCTTCCAGACGTAGGCTCCGGGCTGGGACAGGCCGATGTGTGCCAGCACGCGAAAGGCGAACTGTCGCGCCATCTCAGCCGAATCGACAGGCTTGTTGTAGAACGCGGGAATCACCGGGAAGATAGTCGCCCCGGCTTCGGCCGCCAAGGTCATGTTACGCAGATGGATGCGATTGAACGGCGTTTCACGCACGCAGAGCAGAAGCGGTCGCCGCTCTTTCAAAGTTACGTCAGCCGCGCGCGCGATAAGTGAATTAGCCAGGCCATTGGCAATCGTCGCCAGCGTCCCCATGGAGCACGGAAGCACGATCATGCCGTTCGAGGGATAGCTGCCGCTGGCAATCGCCGCGCCTATTTCAGTGTCGGAATGCTGCGTGATTTTAGCCGGAGCGGAACCGAGAAGCTTTTCGAGCAGTCCAGTGCGGCCGGAGATGCCAAGCTCTTCGGCAATAACCCGCAGAGAATTTTCTGAAGCGACAAAATGTACCCGAGCCACACGCGCATCCGCCTCAAGCGCGCGAAGCGCTTCGCGGCAGAGAACAGCGCCGGATGCTCCGGTAATTGCGATGGTGAGATTTACAGCTTCCACGTGCGAGTTCCCTTCCCCCGGAGTCCGTGCGTATTACGGCTGCGTTGCGGCTTTCTTCGTGTAAGTGGTCAGGAACAACTTTGTCCAGGAGTCGCCCTGCTTCATTTCCAGCAGGAACGTCAGCGTGTTTTCGGATGGGCTCTCGTAGGTGGCGCGCAACACCGGCCCCGGACCCGATGCGCTGCTCAGCAGCACCAGTTTGTTTCCGCTCAGGTCCCCAGTGAGTTCGGAAGGATGAGTCGAAGTGTCGTTAAACCACCAAGCGGTGTATTTTCCAGACTGCTTGTCGTACGAAATGAAGTGTCGCGTGTCAGTAGGTTTGCGCCCGGGCAGCGTGGTTGAGAGCATCTCGCAAAGATACTTACCAGCGATTCCAGTTTCGATGCGATCAGTGGCATCGCCGACCATCGCAGGCCCGCCACCTGTTTCGAAGTTCTGCTTGCCACTCCAGTCGCCCTGCATGAATGCGAGCTTGTCCAGCGGACTCGGAGGCTGAGTTGCAGCCTGCTGCGCGATGGCAACTGTGCTGCTACAGGCAAAGAGCAAACATGCGATGCGTTTCATCCACCTCTCCTGTCGAGGAGACGATACCAGAGTCCACGTCTCGTCAGATGGTCAGTTCGGCTCCGCATCCTCCAAAGCCCACCTTCATGCCACTCCTGCATCAAAAGCGCGTACCCATCCGAGACCCCATGATTCTCCAGCCGCTTTTTCTCATCGAACGCCTGCTGATGCTCGCCGGCGTTCCACAGCACGCGAAACAGCATAATCGAAGAAAACTCCGACTCCGGCGATAGCCTCACCGCCACTCGGCCGTGCTCCATCGCTTCGCGATGCTTCCCTTCCCGCGACAGCACCCACGCGTAATAGCTGTGCACCATTGACGCTTCGGGAAACTCCTCTACGAGTGCCCTCATCCACTTCTCGGCATCCTCGAGCTCCTCATCCGCCGAGTTGACGACTTCCTCGATCGTGTTCAGCACCCGCTCCGCCGCGTGATCTGGAATCTGGCTCACGCTTACTCTCCAAGCACTCTCTTGAAGATGGCGTCGACATTGCCAAGCTGACGGCTGTAGTCGAAGGTGCGCTGCGAGCTTTTCTTCGCTAAGCAATGAGGTAATGGCCGGCTCCTTCGAAACTTCGTCGCGGAATACGAGGTCGTCCTTCCACGAACGCATGGCGTGAGACTGCACCAGCCGGTACGCTTCTTCCCGCAACATACCAGCCTCAGCCAGATCGAGCAGCAGCTGCCCCGAGAAAATCAGGCCGCCCGTGCTTTCGAGATTGCGTCTTCATCGCGCTCGGGTAAACCAGAAGGCGATCGATGAGATCGGTGGTCTTGAAAAGCAGGTAGTCCGCCAGGATCGTCGAGTCCGGAAAAATCACGCGCTCCACCGAAGAATGCGAGATGTCGCGCTCGTGCCACAGCGCAATATTTTCAAGCGCGGCCTGGGAGTTGGAGCGGAGAACACGCGCCAGTCCGCTGATCTGCTCCGACGTAATCGGATTCTTCTTGTGCGGCATCGCTGAGGAGCCCTTCTGCTTTTCGCTGAAGTACTCCTGCGCCTCGCGAACCTCCGTGCGCTGCAAGTGGCGGATCTCGACTGCGATCTTGTCGAGTGTGCTTCCAATGATGGCGAGAGTGCCGATATAGGCTGCATGGCGATCGCGCTGGATAACCTGCGTGGCGACAGGCGCCGGCTTGAGGCCGAGCCGTTCGCAGATGCGCTCTTCATGCTCCGGCTTGAGATGTCCGAACGTGCCAACCGCTCCGGAGAGTTTGCCGACGCGCATGTCCTCAGCTGCTGCATCGAAGCGAGCGACATTGCGCTCCATCTCCGCATACCAGTTGAGCAGCTTCAGGCCAAAGGTGGTGGGCTCAGCGTGGATGCCGTGAGTGCGGCCGATCGTCGGCGTGTGCTTGAACTCGATGGCGCGGCGCTTGAGGACTGTAAGGAGCGCGGCAAGTCCCGTCCGGATGATCGCCGAAGCTTCTTTCACCTGCAGCGCCTGCGCCGTATCGACAACGTCGTTAGACGTGAGGCCATAGTGCAGCCAGCGCGAGGATTTGGCATCCAGGCCTTGCTTATGGAGAGACTCTGCCACCGCTGTTGTGAAGGCGATGACGTCATGCTTTACTTCGGCCTCGATTTCAGCAACGCGAGCAGCATCCACAGTGGCTTTTGTCGCAATATCTTCAGCAGCGCTTGCCGGGATCACGCCAAACTCGGCGAGAACCGTGCTGGCCGCCGCCTCGACCTGAAGCCAGCAACGATACTTGTTTTCTTCAGTCCAGATGCGGCCCATCGCGGGGCGGGTGTAGCGCTTGATCAAGGACACACTCTTCCCTACTCCACTTGGCCGTCGATTGCAGCCGATCGCCAACTCTTGATTGTACGAGGTTAAACCGCGCTATTTGCGGGGAATCCCGAAGCGCTTGTGCAGCTCGTCATACAAAAGGCCACGCCCAGGTTTGTACGGCTGAAACCACTCACCATCGATTACGAGCTGAGGGATAGCCCGTTTGCCGACGTGGCGTATGAGTTCATCTGAGGCCGCCCGATCTAAATCGACATTGATTTCTGTGTATTCGATCCCGTGTGTTTCGAGAAACTGTTTTGCCGCCCTGCAATCTCTGCACCAGGCAGCGGTATAGACCTGCACCTTCATAAATTCATTTTACTTTGTCCGCCTGATAACATTTTTTCGTGACTGCCGACCGAAATCAAGAAGCTGCTAGGGCTCGATGCAGCACCCTATCGAGGGCGGGTATTTCAGGCGCACATACACTTCGGCTTCTGCCCTCGATCTGGCGCGCGGCGTTCGGCCGGCCGGAACAGCGATCTATTACCTGCTCGAGGCAGGAACGTTCTCTGAGATGCACGTGCTCGATTCCGACGAGATCTTCCATTTCTATCTCGGCGACCCGGTAGAGATGCTGCAGCTCTTTCCCGGAGGCGGTTCCGCCGTCATCACCCTTGGACCCGATTTGCAGGCCGGGCAACATGTGCAGGTGCTGGTTCCAGCAGGGGTATGGCAAGGGACGCGGCTCATCGGCGACGGCAAACTGGCGCTGCTGGGTTGCACGGTAGTCCCGGGGTTCGATTTCGACGACTATCGCAATGCCAGCTTCGACGAACTAGCGGCAAAGTGGCCGGAGCAGGCGGATCGAATCAGGGCGTTGACCCGGAGCTAGCGATTTCGCCGGTTCGCGGATTTATCGCCGATCCCGAAAAAAGCTGCGGAGTAACTCGGCGGACTGGTCGGCAAGCACTCCCTGCTCCACCAGCATCTGATGATTGAGCTGCGGATGATTGATCGACGGAGAGCACCGATCCCGCTGCGCCTGCTTTGGGATCGGCGGCGGCATAGACCAGCCGGTCGAGGCGTGCATGAACCATGGCGCCGGCACACATCGCGCACGGTTCCAGCGTGACAAAGAGGCTGCAGCCATTGAGGCGGTAATTTCCGAAGGTGCGCGCTGCCTGGCGCAAAGCGACAATCTCGGCGTGGGCAGTTGGATCGCTGGTGCGGATTACGGAATTCTGCCCGCGCGCAATCATCTCGCCTCGACAAACGATGACGGCGCCGATCGGTACTTCCCCGGCCGCATTGGCCTTGCGCGCTTCGGCAAGTGCCTCTCTCATTGCTTCCAAGTCAGAGATCATGGCTTGAATAGTACGGCAAAACCAGGCGCTCGTCCCTCGGTTTGCTCTGCGAAAACGTTACCGCTGATTTTGCTGTGAAGCAGCAGGCTGCTGTTGGGTCATGCAATGCAGCGTGCCGAGTCCCCACACGAGATCCACGGCATGGATGCCGATAACTTCGCGATCCGGGAAGAGTTCTGCCAAAATGCCAAGCGCAATTCGGTCGTTGGGATCGTGAAACGTGGGAACGAGCACCAGCCCATTCGCAATATAGAAGTTGGCATAGCTGGCTGGGAGGCGCTGATTGCGAAAGACAACCGGGCGAGGCAGCGGCAATTCGACGATAGCGAACTGCTTGTTGTCGGCAGTGCGTGCGGCTTTGAGGCGAGCGAGGTTTTCGGCCAGCGGCTCGTGGTTGGCGTCTCTCGTATTCGGCTCGACGGCGGTGACGATGGTGGCAGGCCCGACGAAGCGCGTGATGTCGTCGACGTGACCATGCGTGTCGTCGCCCGCAATTCCCCGCCCCAGCCAGATCACCTGTTCGATGCCGAGATAATCGTGGAATGCTCTCTCAATTAGCTCGCGGCTCACGCCGGGGTTGCGTTGTTGCACTTCGCTGAGCAAGCACTCTTCGGTAGTCAGCAGGATTCCCTGGCCATTGGTGTCGATAGAGCCGCCCTCAAGTACCAGCCTGCGCTCTTCTCCTGCGAGATCGACAACAGGTTGCCATTGAGGCAGATTGAGCAGTTCTGCGGCACGGTCAGGAATCTGGTCGTCGAGGCTGCCAGTCGGAATATTTAGCCCATGCATTGAAGAGCCAGTTCGTAATGGCGACCTTGCCTTGCGAATCGCGCACGAAGATCGGGCCGGAATCCCGCGTCCAGACGCGGTTCGTCGGCCATTGGTGAAAGCTGACGTTATCAAGATCGGCGTGTGCGCGCTTGAGGACGCTGACTGCACGACGCTGTTCCTTTTCATTGTCGACGAGGAGATGAACGCGCTCACGCGTTGCGAGCAGGCGAATGATCTCCGCATACAGCCAAGGAATCGCCTGAAACTTGCCCGGCCAATCGTCCGGATTGTGCGGCCATGCCAGCCAGGTCGCCTCGTGCTGCTCCCATTCGGCAGGCATGCGGTAACCGAGTTCGCGCGGTGTCTGTTCCGGCTGAGTCTCCATACTTACTTGCCATCTCCATCCGCCAGCCCGGCTGTAGTCACATCAAGAAAGCGGCTGGTAATAGGCGCATACGCGTCGATGCGCCGATCGCGAAGGAAGGGCCAGTTGCGACGTGTGTCTTCAAGATGCGCCAGGTCGATTTCGCCGATCAAAATTTCTTCTTCCTCGTGCGAGGCCTTTGCAATGATCCGGCCAAAAGGATCGGCGAGGAAACTGCCGCCCCAGAATTGAAGACCCGGCCCGCTGGCGCGATCGCCGCGAATGTCGCCGTTCTCGTGGCCAACACGATTCACTCCGGCAACGTAGACGCCGTTGGCGATAGCGTGAGCGCGCTGGATGGTTTGCCAGGCATCGTATTGCGCCGCGCCGAATTCTTCTTTTTCCGCGGGGTGCCAGCCGATGGCCGTCGGATAAAAGAGCACTTCGGCGCCCTGTAACGCGGTCAGGCGCGCACCTTCGGGATACCACTGATCCCAGCAAACGAGCGTGCCCACGCGGCCAAACGCAGTGTCGACAGCCTTGAATCCCAGATCGCCAGGCGTGAAGTAGAACTTCTCGTAGTAGAGCGGATCGTCGGGGATGTGCATCTTGCGATAGACGCTGATGATGCTGCCGTCCTGCCCCAGCGTAACCGCCGTGTTGTGATAGAGGCCAGGCGCCCGACGCTCAAACAGCGAAGCCACGATGACAGCGCGCGTCTCGCGCGCAACTTCAGCGAGTCTGTTTGTGGAAGGCCCTGGGATTGGCTCGGCAAGATCGAAGAGCTTGATGTCTTCGCGCTGGCAAAAATACTGAGCGCGAAAAAGCTCGGGCAGGCAGACAATTTGTGCGCCGCGCTTGGCGGCCTCGCGAATGTGAGCGATTGCCGACTCAAGATTGGCGTCGGGGTCGGAGCCCATTCGCATCTGCACCAGGCCGACTTTGTATTTGCGGACATTTTCCATGTTGACGAAGATTCCTTTTTGAGAGATTCCGCTGGGTGCTTCACGCGACAAGGCCAACCCCGGTTCGTGGGATTGGCCTCAAAAGCCTGCTCCACGCAGTACCTATTCTTCGAGTATCAAGACCGCGGCCGCGATGGTTGTTGTCCAAAGGCCGCGCTTATCGCCCACCGCCGACTGAGTAACGTTGCTGGTCCGCACGATCTTGTTGGAAATGCGGTAAATCTCCTTCTTTTCGTCCCAGCTCTTGTCCGGATCAAAATCCACATCCAGGGTCGTGGCGAGCATCTCGGCCGCCAACTCCTCAGCGTACTCGCCGGCCTGCTCCTCCGTTTCGCCGAAACTGTGGTGCTCACTCAAGTAACCATACGTATCGCGGTCCGCGGGGATCGCCACGCCAATGCTGGAAACAACCAGTCGATGCGGCTCGCGCGTCGAGTTTTCGGCAATAACCGCGAAAACAACTTCCCCGTGATCGAGATACTTGAGGCCTTCTTTACGCGACACGACTTTGCAGCGGGGCGGAAAGATTGACGAAACGCGCACCAGGTTCTGCGAAGCAATACCGGCATCCCGAAGTGCCAGCTCAAAGGAAGTCAAACGTTCCTTGTGCTTGCCTACACCCTTGGTGAAAAAAAGCCTCTTCGGGACCATGTTTTTTCCCAATTTCGATGTGTCCTCCGTAAGGTCACGACGTTGAGTCTACAGACGTTCCCGCATGAGTTTACCGCATCTTGAAGGGTGAAAACGGCGGCGGCGGCGATTTAATCCCGAGTTCACACACAGGAAGTCGCAAGGGTCACGATTGTCGGCCACATCCCGATCTCTTCGTGGCCAGTCTCAGCATTTTTATTCCAGCAGACAGAACTTTTCCCGGAGGGCAGAGTTTGCACAAAGATGAGGCTGTCTATCCTTCTAAGCGTGTCGTTGCTCAGTGCCGCATTCGGATGCGCGCTGGCGGTCGCTCAAGCGTATGTGGCACCGTCCGGTTCGCCTCCTGCTCGTGCCGCGAATTCCGATGCCGACCCCGTGCCCCTGAATTGGGTTCCCACGGCGCTGACACAACTAAGTTTGGAGGCGCCGGTGAAGTCAGACTTCACCCTCGATCGAACCATGCTTGGCATTGCGGCCGGGTTGGTTTCGGACAACGACGCTCCGACGCGACAGGCCATCAACAAGCTCGACGGGGTCAGCGTGCACACCATGCGCTTCAACGAAGCGGGGGTTCCCGACGAAAGAGCGGTTGAGGCAGTCCGCGCCTCGTACCACCTGCGCGGATGGAAGCACTTCGTGACGTCTTCAAACCACGGAGGCCCGGTGCACAACGGAACCACGGATGTCTGGGTTGTCCTCGACGGCGTGAACGTACGCGGCGCGGTAGTTCTAGCTGAGACTCCACGAAGCCTGACGCTGGTAACGGTTGCCGGCGACCTGAGCCCTGTTGACCTTATGCATCTGCGCGGGCACTTTGGAATTCCAAAACTCGACGCGGGCGACTTCAAGAACGCTCCCGTTCAATAGCGGTAATAAGGTCGCAGTACACACAGGAAGGATCCCATCGCTGTCATTTTGAGTTCATTTCCGCCGATAGCACGACATTGCCACCCCTAAATTGCAGGTGTTAGCCTTCCCATACACCGTATCGAGGGAAGGAACTCCGGAAACAACATGCAAAAGACTTACAACGGGCTGGAATTGCCGCGCGACGGCCAGCCTATCGAGTACAGCCACGGCCAATATCAGGTTCCCGACAATCCCATCATCCCCTTTATCGAAGGCGACGGCACCGGACGCGACATCTGGAAAGCCTCGCAGCGTGTCTTCGACGCCGCTGTGGAGAAGGCATACGGCGGCAAACGAAAGATCAAGTGGTTCGAGATCTTCGCCGGCGAGAAGGCATTCCGCCAGTTCAGCACGTGGCTTCCGGACGACTCAGTAAGTGCAGCGCGCGATCTGCGCGTTTCCATCAAGGGGCCGTTGACGACCCCGGTCGGCGGCGGAATCCGGTCCTTGAATGTCGCTTTGCGCCAGCTTCTCGACCTCTACTCCTGCGTTCGCCCGGTGAAGTATTACCAGGGCGTGCCGAGCCCCGTGAAGCATCCCGAGAAGGTCGATATCGTGATCTTCCGCGAGAATACGGAGGATGTGTACTCGGGTATCGAATTCAAGCAGGGTTCAGCCGACGTCGCTCGCCTGATCGAGTTCATCAACGAAGATCTGCTCAAAGGCGGCAAGAAGAAGATTCGCTCCGACTCGGGGGTCGGCATCAAGCCAATCTCGATCTTCGGCACCAAGCGCCTCGTCCGCTATGCAATTCGCCAGGCGCTCGAGACCGACCGCAAGACCGTTACGCTGGTCCACAAAGGCAATATCCAGAAGTTTACCGAGGGCGCTTTCCGCGAGTGGGGATACGAGGTTGCAGTCGAGGAATTCCGCGACCAGACAGTGACCGAGCGCGAAAGCTGGATCCTTGGCAACGTCGATGCCAACCCAAATATCACTGTTGAAGAGAACGCTGCGCTGATCGAGCCAGGCCTCGAGTTCGGCAACCAGGAATTTCGCGATGCGCTCTACCTTGAGATCAAAGGCGTCCTCGATTCCATCGGGAAGACACACGGCAACGGCGCGTGGAAGAACAAGGTTCTCATCAACGACCGCATCGCCGACTCCATCTTCCAGCAGATCATCATTCGTCCGTCGGACTACAGCATCCTCGCAACCACCAACCTCAACGGCGACTACATCTCGGATGCGGCCGCTGCGCAGGTGGGCGGCCTGGGAATTGCACCGGGCGCCAACATCGGCGATGGCTATGCCGTCTTTGAAGCGACACACGGCACCGCACCAAAGTATGCCGATAAAGACGTCATCAATCCCGGCTCGGTGATTCTCTCCGGCGTGATGCTGCTCGACTTCATCGGCTGGAAAGAGGCGGCCAAGATGATCGAGAACGCGATGGAGAAGACCATTCAGCAGAAATTTGTCACCTACGACTTTGAGCGTCAGACCGCCGGAGCCACCAAGGTGGGCACCAGCGAGTTTGCTACGCGCATCATTGGAAACATGTAAACGACAGTTCGCAGTTCTTAGTTCCGAGTTCCCAGGAAGCACTGTGAACTACGAACTTAGAACTCTGAACCAGGAGAGAAGATAATCATGCGAAAAAAAGTTTCGATTGTCGGTGCCGGCAACGTGGGCGCCACGGCAGCACACTGGATCGCGGCGAAAGAATTGGCCGACGTGGTGCTGGTTGATGTTGTGGAAGGCGTGCCCCAGGGCAAAGCGCTGGATCTGCTCGAAGCAATGCCGATTGAAAAGCGCGATGTGCACGTAATCGGGTCGAACGACTATGCGGCCACTGCGAATTCCGACATCGTGATCATCACGGCCGGAATTCCGCGCAAGCCCGGTATGAGCCGCGATGACCTGCTGCACACCAATTTCAAAATCATGTCAGACGTGGTCGCAAAGGTGGTAGCGCAATCGCCGGAGTGCATCCTGATCATCGTCTCCAATCCGCTGGATGCGATGGCGCAGGCCGCATACCGGCAGGCTGGCTTCAATCGCGAACGCGTAATCGGCATGGCCGGCGTGCTCGATTCGGCTCGGTTCCGGACTTTCATCGCTGAGGAACTCAAAGTCAGCGTGGAGAATGTGACGGCATTTGTGCTGGGTGGACACGGCGACACCATGGTCCCGCTCGCTCGCTACTCCACGGTAGCAGGCATTCCGATCACGGAGCTTATCGCGCCGGACCGTCTCGAACAGCTCATCCAGCGCACTCGCGACGGCGGCGCCGAGATCGTCAAGCATCTGAAAACGGGGAGCGCGTATTACGCTCCTTCCGCCGCCACTGTCGAGATGGTCGAAGCGATCCTGAAGGACAAGAAGAAGATCCTGCCCTGCGCGGCCTATCTCAATGGCGAATACGGCATCGAGGGCTTTTACATCGGTGTTCCATGTAAGCTCGGCGCGGCCGGCCTTGAGAAGATTATCGAAATCAAACTCACGCCCGAAGAAGACGCAGCACTGAAGAAGAGCGCCGCAGCGGTCAAGGAACTTTGCGCCGTTATCGGCGTCTAGCTTCTCGTCCCTCAGATTCCCCTTCAGCCATCAAGGCCACTCGAACAACGAGTGGCCTTTTTTCCTGATCCACCGAAGGGTGGAGGCTCCAGCCCATCCTTTCTCCGATGCCCGCCACGCATTGAAAGCTCATTCTCAATGTAGCTAAGCGCCACTACCTCTGATGCTTGCATTCCATCAGGCAAACCAGAAGCGCATATCGCCGTGCGTCACGAGCCAGGCAAGGTCGTGATCCCCATTTTGCACGCACACCAGTTCGTTCATTTAGGAGAGTCACGTTGCGCAAATTATGGATGGCCTCACTCTGTTTCGTGGCAGCCATTGCCACAGCCAATGCACAAAGCAACTACGCAGTTGTGCGCGGGTCTGTTTTCGACCCACAACATCGCGCGATTCCAGGTGCGCATATTCATGCGAATGAAGTGAGCACCGGTGCCGAGCGCGAAGCGGTTTCGAATGCGAGCGGGCTTTACGAGATCGCCGGACTGCAGCCCGGCGCCTATACGCTCACGGTAGACGGCCAGGGCTTCGCAGAAACAAAGCAGAGCATCAACCTCGAAGTGGGACAGCAGGCGACGCTGGATATCGAATTGCGCGTCACTCAAGATGTTCAGACGGTCAAGGTAGCCGCTTCTGGCGAATTGCTCAAGACGCAGGATGCCAGCGTTGGCGAAGTTGTCGATCAGCATTCAGTTGATTCCCTCCCCCTGAACGGCCGCATGCTGATCGACCTTGTGCTGACGGTCCCAGGAGCGCACGTCAGTCATGGCGCCGGAACTGGAGATATGAACCCTCTCTACTGGCGTCCCGGTCAGCGTTCTGCCGTGAGTATCGGCGGGAGCCGCCCCAACGGAAATTACTTCCTGCTCGACGGAGCGACCAACACAGATCCCACATTCAGCACCCAGAACGTGAGCGCCTCACCCGATGCGGTGCAGGAGTTCCAGGTACAAACGGGCAGCTATTCCGCAGACATGGGCGGTGCAGGCGGCGGCCAAATCAACATCATCACCCGCTCCGGCACAGCCAGCTTCCATGGCACGGCGTACGAATATCTACGCAACGGAGCCATGGATGCTCACTCATTCAACGACATGGGCATGTCGAATTTCCTGGTGCAGAATAACTTTGGCGCATCGGTTGGCGGCCCGATCAAGCACACGGGTAAGACATTTTTCTTTCTCAACTACGAAGGGTTGACCAACGTGGAGACGATGGCCATGGTCGACACCGTGCCCACTGCTGAAGAAGTCGCCGGTGACTTCAGCCAGAGCGGGGTTAACATTTACGATCCGGCAACTACGACGACCAATCCGAACTTCAACCCGAGCCTGCCCGTCAGCAAGGCGAATCCGCAGTACATCCGCCAGCAGTTTGAATACAACGGCGTGAAGAACGTGATCCCGCCGAGCCGTCTGACGCAGGCAGCCTCTATCATGCTGAACAAGTACACGCCCTTGCCGAACACCATGGACATGGGTTCGTCGACCATGATGGGACAGCCCACCGTGGTCGGCGCAGGCAACGATGCCAACAATTATCTCGACCTGCGCAAGCAGCGCATGACCAACAACCAGGGCACCGTTCGCATCGACCACAACTTCCATAATGGAGATCTCGCCTACTTCCGCTACTCGGGTTCCGGTGAATACGGCTTCATGCCGGAGGGTCTGCCGGGGTTCGGCTTCTATCACGACGATCTCGCGCAGAACGGGATGCTGGCGTGGAATCACGTGTTCTCATCGCAGCTTGTAAATTCGGCCTCCGGTGCGATTTCGCGCCTGTCGATGATGCACACCACCGAGAGCGCGGACAAGAATGACATTGTTTCGGAATTGGGAATTACCGGCACCGGATTCGGTGGTCCCGCAGCCTGGGGCGCTCCCTACTTCAACGTTCAAGGCTACTCGCCCATGGGGGACAATTACATCGCCACTCCCATGCACGCATGGGACACCGTAATCGAAGGGCGCGACACGCTGAACTGGCAGATTGGACGGCACAGCGCAAGGTTTGGCGGAGCATACCAGTGGTACATCTGGCCGATGTGGGGCTTTTTCCAGAACCGCGGCTACTACCAGTTCACCAATGGCTTCACCACGCAGAATGCTTTCAACGATGGAACAGGATCTTCTCTGGCCAGCTTCGAACTCGGCCTTCCAGCGGCGCGACAGGGTCAGGCAGGCGTGCCGCAAATGGATCTTCGGCAGTGGTATACGGACGCCTATGCGATGGATGTGTGGCGCCTGACTGCAAACCTCACGCTGACCTATGGGCTTCGCTATGAATTCATGAGTCCGCTCGTGGACATTCGCTATACCAACAGCAACCTCGATCTAAGCACCGGCACACCTCAGGCATTTATCGGTGGGCAGAACGGCTATCCCAAAGGTCTGATGTATGCGAACCACACTAACTTCGCTCCTCGTATTGGGCTGGCGTACAACATGCCTCATCTGGGGTTAGTGGCACATGTGGCGTATGGCAACTTCTTCACACCGGTCGACATGAATACCTGGTGCAATCAGCGTCACAATGTCCCGTATGTCTTCCCTCTCACTTCACAGAGCGATCCGTACCTGCCCAGCATCAACACGCTGAACTTTCCCCCTCCCGTGCTGGGCACGAGCGTCGTTAGCTTCACGTCCCTGCAACTGCATGCGCCGGCACAATACGTGGAGCAATGGAGCGCCTCGCTTGAAAAGCAATTAGGGAGATCGAGCACCGTCGAAGTCGGTTATCTGGGAGCCGGCGGCTTTCACCTGCAGCGCTCACACCTGATTAATAACGCACAGCCAGGTCCAGGCCTCATCCAGCCACGGCGTCCCTTTCCCAAGATCAGCTTTGTTCCCGACACCGTCTTTCCACCGAATGTGACCGTGGCAAGCTCCACGTTTCCCGTGAGCACCATCAACCTGCTCGAGAACACGTCGCAGAGCTGGTACGACGCGGGATACGTGAACGCGCGGCAGCGATATTCAAATGGCTTCAGCTTCCTTGCGAATTACACTTTTGCCAAGGCGCTGGAAAATGCGCCGGACTTCCGTTCGCCGATGTTTGAAGCGGCTACCCCTCAGAACAACGACGATTTGAACGCAGAGAAGGGGCCGGGGTGCGACATACGGAATCGCTTCGCCCTCAGCGCGGTGTACAGTTCTCATGCCATGGGTTCGAACCACCTGATGCGGGCGCTCAGCCGTAACTGGCTCGGTTCGATGGTATTCCAGGCACAGTCCGGCTTCCCCTTTACCGTGTCTGTCTTTGGCGACACCGCCAATGCCGGAACGGTCGTTGGCGAAAACCCCATTCGGGCGAACCATACCGGCCAGAACATCTTTGGCGCCGGAACACGCAACTCCACCACTTGGGTTAACCCCAAAGCGTTTGCTGCTCCCCCGGCCTATACCTACGGGAACGTGGGCCGCAATTCCGTGTACGGTCCCTCGTTGGTCAGCATGGATCTGGCTGTCGCTCGTGACTTCACGGTGGCTGAGAAAGCTCACTTCCAGGCACGCGCAGAGTTCTTCAATGCGCTCAATCACACCAACCTCGGCACTCCAAACCGGTTTGTGAACACATCCAGCTTTGGCAGCATCACCGAGGTTTCGACCCCGGGTCGCGAAATTCAGCTCAGCGCACGGTTCAGCTTCTGAGAAGCTAGCATCTCTTGAGGGCGAGGCGAATGCCTCGCCTTCTTCTTGTCAATTACTGTTTCAGAAAGCTGATAACCCCCGGGCCAATCTGATCAGCGCACTCATTGGGCGCGAGGTGTCCGCAGCCGGGAATCACGTTGATCTGCGATTGCGGAATGAGCTGATGCATCTTTTGGCCTTCGCTCAGCGGAGTGATTTGGTCGACTTCCCCCCACACGATCAGCACCGGCATTTTGAGGTTCGAGAGAGAACCGTCCGTGGTGTCGCGCCCCGTCAGCATCGAGTCCATCGCACGCCGGATGATCCACGAGTGCTCGAGGGAAGTGCGAAGGATGTCCTTCACAACGAAATCCGGCAGTTGTGGCGGATGAGGCATTAGCAGTGCGTCGAACTTTTCGAGTTCTGCCGCGGAGACAGGCGTAAACAGCTTCGTATCCCAATCGGGCTTTACGTAAAGCCCGGCGCTGTCAAACAACATCAACCGTCGCACTCGTTCAGGATGCTGTGCCGCCACGATCTGCACGATCCATCCGCCCATCGACCAGCCGCCGAGATCAACCTGCTTCAACTCGAGCGCATCGAAAAAACCTGCGACGATCTTCGCTTCATCGCGGACGGAGTAGGAGAAGTCCGATGGCTTTTCGCTTTGGCCAAAACCCGGCAGATCGGGCAGATAGACACGATAGCCTGCCTTCGCGAGGAAGGGTGCAAGTTTGTCCCAATCCTCCGAGCGTCCTCCGAGACCGTGCACCAGAACCGCGACTGGACCATCTGCAGGTCCAAGTGCGAAGTAGTGGATGCGGTATCCCTCTACATCGACGAAATTTCCCCTGCCGCCGATTTGATACATCTGCGCTGCGCTGAACAGGCGAAAGACTGCGATAGGACGAAGCCAGAATGACACGCCAAGAACTGCAAGCAGAGCAACGACCACAAGCGCGACCCATTTCGATATGCGCTTCAAGTTGGCTCCTGCAATTGATCGAGGACTCGTGCCCGTTGCCAGCCGGCCTCAATGACTCGCACCGTAATTGGATCGAGTGCCAATGAACTATGACTGTTCCATTCGGCTCGTTCAACCCAGCGAACTGCATCTGCGTCCGAGGCGGCCTGCAGCGTCCCTCCTACAACGCGACAAAGATAGTCGGCGATAACGTAGTGATATCGCACTCTCTCGCCGGATGGACCGCTTTCCTTATGAATCCGATCGATAAGTTCGACTAATTCCACTGCCTCCACGTCGAGTCCGGTCTCCTCCTGAACTTCGCGCACGACGCCCTGCGTCAGGGATTCGCCCAACTCCAGCATTCCGCCCGGCAGTGACCACTTCCCTTTTAATGGTTCGCGGCCCCGTTGCACCAGCAACACGCGACCCTGGTGCACGACGACTGCCCCGACCCCGACGATCGGACCCTCGGGAAACTCACGTTGCAAGATTTTTGCCACCCTGTCTGCTTTCTACCATAGACCGTTCTGCAACACTTGCGTAACCGGTCAAGACCCTTCGGATCAACTCTTTGCGCCTTGCATCGAAACAACGCGAGTATCATCAAAACAAACAGGAGAACTTCATGGGCGAGTTCGTACTGCGCATTGATGGAATGCACTGCGGCGCCTGCGTTCGCCGCGTGACACAGGCCCTGAATTCAACCGGGAATTTCGACGTTGAGGAGGTCCGCATCGGAGCTGCCCGTCTGAAGTCGCCCGACGAGAATCCTCCGGTAGATGCGGCCATAGCAGCTCTTGCGAAGGCCGGCTACACCGCGCGATTGGAGCAATAAACCGCAAGATGGCCTCGTCTGAAACAGAGTCGCTGACACTACCGGTCATCGGGATGACGTGCGCTTCCTGCCAGCATCACGTTGAGAGCGCCCTCAACGAGACAGCCGGAGTGAAGTCTGCGCATGTCGACCTGATGTCGAATCGTGTCAGTATCGTTTTCGATCCAGCAGAGGCTTCCGCAGTGCGATTGGTCGAAGCAATCCGGGGCGCCGGTTACGATGCTGTGCTTCCTCACCAGGGCGCCATCCCCTCTAAAGAATCTGCTGATCGGTACGGCAAAGCTGAGATGAAAGCGACCGTCACCCTGATTGCGGGCGCGCTTGCCATGTTCCTCTCAATGCCTCCCGGCACGCAGATGGGCGCCATGGATCGCCTTATGATGCGGGGACTTCCCTGGCTCTACGAGGTGCCTCCAGATTATCTCCGCTGGGGCCTCCTCGTTGTTACCGCAATCCTGATGATATGGGCAGGACGCGACATCTTCATGGCCGCAGCACGCGGCTTGCGGCATGGCAGCACCAACATGAACACGCTGGTAAGCCTGGGAACCGGCGTTGCGTTCGCCTATTCGGCTTATGCCACGATCTCGCCCGCACCGGATCGCGAGGTTTACTTCGACGCGGTCCTGCTGATCCTTGGCTTTCTGCTTCTCGGCAAAGCACTCGAGGCGCGAGCAAAACGGCGCGCTTTGGCAGCCATAAACGCACTCAGCAAGCTGCGGCCGGCAACCGCGCGCCGGCTCGTAAAGGGCGTTGAAACCCTGGTTGCCCTTGAAGAAGTACGGATTGGGGACCAGGTCCTTGTGCTTCCGGGTGAGCGATTCTCTGTCGACGCAACAATTCAAGAAGGCCGAACCAGCGTGGATGAATCGATGCTGACCGGAGAGGCGATTCCGTTGCCCCGCGAAGTCGGCGACCGCGTACTGGCCGGTTCCCTCAATTACGATGGCGCGGTTACGTGCCGCGCTGAGTCACTGGGCGAAGATACGGTGCTCGCGCAAATTACGCGCATGGTTGAGCAGGCGCAGTCGTCCCGTGCTCCCACTGAGCGGCTTGCCGATCGTGTGAGTTCCATCTTTGTGCCGGTCGTACTGGTGTTAGCCGTCGTGACATTTGTTGCATGGATGGCCACGACGCACTCCATCTCTCTAGCCTTGGCCAGTACCGTTTCTGTACTCGTCATCGCCTGCCCCTGTGCCATGGGACTCGCTGTTCCAGCCGCGCTTACAGTCGCCGTCGGCCGTGGAGCCCAATTGGGGGTACTGTACAAGGGTGGAGAAGCCCTGGAGCGGCTGGCGAATCTCAACGTCATCGTTCTCGACAAGACCGGCACATTGACCATCGGCCGCCCTGTGCTGCAAGCTGTGCGCCCCGTAAAGGGATACAGCGAAGACGACTTGCTGCGAATGGCTGCGGCCGCCGAAGAGCATTCGAATCATCCGCTGGCGCATGCAGTCGTCGACTTCGCGCGGTCTCGCGCAATCAAGTGGGAGCCGGCTGCAGAGGTCGTGGTTATTCCTGGCCGTGGAGTTGCCGCCCGCGTCGAAGACTACCACTGCCTCTTAGGAAACGAGGTACTGTTCCAGGAATCGGCAATTCGCTTCCCTGACAGCATTCCGCCGGTAAGGCCCGGCGTGACGCGCCTTTGGATTGCCCTCGACTATCAATCGATTGGCTGTTTTGATGCGCGTGACTCATTGCGCCCCGATGCGGGACAAGCCGTAGCGGACTGCGTGAAAGGGGTTTGCGCGTCCTGATGCTTACCGGAGACTCCGCAGCGGCGTCGGCCCCGATCGCCAATCAAGCGGGCATCGGCGAGGTTGAGGCGGGACTGGACCCGGCGGGCAAGCTTGCACGGATCCGTGAACTCCAGCAGCAAGGACTGCGTGTTGCGATGGTCGGCGACGGAATCAACGACGCGGCCGCGCTTGCGCAAGCCGATGCAGGCATTTCCATGGGCAGTGGCGCTGACCTTGCCCAGGAAGCCGGCGATGTCCTTCTCCTTCGCGCGCAACCATGTTCAATAATTTCCGCCCTCGATCTTGCGAAAGTCACTGTCGGCACAATGAAGCAGAATCTGATGTGGGCAGCCTGCTACAACCTGCTCGGCATTCCGCTTGCCGCCGGCGTTCTGTATCCGGCCTTCCATGTCCTGATGAGCCCCTGGATCGCCGCCGCGGCCATGGCTCTCAGTTCGGTCAGCGTTCTGGCCAACAGCTTGCGGCTGCGAACATGGCAGCCACTTTCGCTACCTCCAGCACAGGCAAGTTAAACTAGCCGAAGAGCCCTGATTGTGCGCATCCTCACCCGGTATATCCTCGGCGAAATACTTTCCTACGCGCTCATAGGCTGCGCCATTTTCACCTTTATTCTCTTCATGCGCGACCTGAATCAGATTCTTGAGGCGGTCGTTCGCAACAGTTCCACCCTCGGAAGTATCGCGGAAGTATTTGTCTACAGCCTTCCAAACACATTCAAAGTCACCATACCGATGGCCGTACTTGTCGGGATTCTGCTTGGTCTAAGCCGCCTCGCGGCAGACAGCGAAATCATCGCGATGCGAGCTTCGGGACTCGGCATTGGTTACTTCGTGCGTGTCGCTTCCGTCGTGGCAATCGGCGGGACTCTGCTTGGGCTGGTCAACTCGCTCTATGTCGCACCCCGCGCTAACCAGGCAATTCTGGATATGCAGCGGGAACTGGAAACGTCCCAGGCGTCATATGTCATCCAGCCGCGCGTCTTCTATGAGGATTTCCGCAACGCCGTACTCTACGTACAAAACGTGCGTGGTGGGACTGGAGCCTCGAACTGGGACCAGGTTTTTCTGGCAGACGTTTCCGATCCTGCCAATCCGATCATCACCACGGCTGCATCGGCAACAGTAGTCAGCGATTCTACGCAAGAACTCCTGATGCGGCTCCGCGAGGGCTCCCGCCACGAAACTGTAGCTGGACAGCCGCAGCAGTACAACATCTCTACATTTGAAAAGACAGATCTCCCCCTTTCGCTCAGTCCGCAGAGCGAGATGCATCTGGGGCGCATGGATACCGTAATCTATGCACTTCCCATGTCCGCCTTGCAGGCACGCACTCATGGTCCGGACGCAAGAAGATTCCTTCTCGAGTTGCACACGCGTTTCTCCTATCCCTTTGCGTGCCTCGTTCTCATGCTCGTGGGAGTTCCGCTCGGAGTCGTTTCGCGCCGCGGAGGAAAGAGCTCTGGCCTTGTTTTTACCGTTCTGCTGGTGCTGCTCTACTACATCCTTTCGTATACCGGAATCGCGCTCAGCCGGCAGGGAAAACTTCCACCATTTCTAGGCGTGTGGATGGCAAATCTGCTGTTTGCTGCCGTCGGAGGTTTTCTGCTTTGGCAGATGGCCACGGGCGGACGCGTCCTGAGCGCAATCGCAAGCCTGCTGTCGCGAACACCCAAGCCGCGGCTGACCGTTAAGGCCAATGGAGCACACCTTTCTGAGCTGCTCGAAAAGCTCCAGCCTCGCACTGTCCGCATCGTTTCGCGAGGCCTTTTCCCGCGCCTGCTCGACGCCTACGTCGTGCGCGAGTTCTTTGGAATGTTCGTTCTGGTGCTCGCCAGCTTCGTAATGCTGATGCTGGTCTTCACGTTTTTCGAGCTCGTCGGAGACATCGTTCGCAATCATATTTCGCTTGCGACGGTCGGCGCCTATCTATTCAACCTTGCACCCAGCATGATTTACACCATCACGCCGCTCGCCGTTCTGATTTCGGCCCTCGTGACCTTTGGCGTCCTCAATCGCAACAGCGAAATTGTAGCCATGAAGGCCACCGGGATCAGTCTTTATCGCCTCGTGGTTCCCATCGTTTCGATCTCGGCGATCCTGGCCGTCTGCCTGTTTCTGTTCGACGACTACTATCTGCCCTCTGCGAATCGCCGGCAAGAGGCATTGCGCAGCACTATCAAGGGCCATCCGCCTCAGACTTTTTTGCATCCCGAAGAGAAGTGGATGTTCGGGCAGTCTCATCCCGGCGAGCAAGGGCGCATCTTCTACTACCAGTTCTTTGATCCGGACAACGATGCGTTCGCCAATCTTTCCATTTTCGAGTTCAACCCAGCCACTTTTGCTCTGTCTCGGCGCATATTCGCTTCCCGCGCAGAATGGAACGAGCAAACTGGGACTTGGCACTTTGAAAACGGCTGGGTAAGAAACATCAGCGGCAACAACCCGGAATACACCGAGTTCAAGGACACAACGTTTGCCGAGATTCAAGAGGATCCCGGCTACTTCAAGAAAGAGAACTGGCAGTCACAGGAGATGAATTTCCGGCAGCTCGACAGTTATATTCGCGACCTTCGTCAAAGCGGCTTCGACACCATGCGCCTGCGAGTCGCGTTGTGGCATAAGCTCGCATATCCCCTGATCGCGATTGTCATGTCTGTGTTGGCGATTCCCTTTGCGCTTTCCATGGGCCGCCGCGGTTCGCTCTCGGGAATTGCGGTTGCTATCTCGGTCGCTCTCGCCTACTGGGTCATCGATGGCCTGTTTGGCGCCTTGGGTAATGTGAACTATTTGCCCGCGGCATTGGCCGCATGGTCTCCCGCCGTGCTCTTCGGGCTTACTGGCGGCTACCTTCTGCTGCGTACGCCCACCTGAGCACTCATAATTCAACGGGTTCGCTCGTTATCGTCAATACCCGTACAATATGACTATGTTTCGCGAACTGGGCCCGCTGCTTAGCTACATGCGCCGCTATCGGTGGGGATACCTCTGGGGTACGCTCGCCTGCATAGCGACGAATATTGCTGCAGTCCAGGGTCCTCAGATTCTGAGAAAAGCAATTGATGAATTGGAACGCGGCGTCTCGCGCGAGCGCATCGTTTTTCTCGCCTGCGTTTTCGTCGCTATCTATCTTGTCAAAGGCGTCTTTCTCTATGCTCAGCGCTGGATTTTGATCGGGATCTCTCGCGAAATCGAATTCGATCTTCGCAATGACCTCTTCCGGCAGCTTGAGCGCCAGGACGCCAACTTCTATCAGAAGTACCGGACTGGCGACGTCATGGCACGCATGACCAACGACCTCAATGCCGTGCGCATGCTGCTGGGACCGGCTCTGATGTACAGCGCCAACACAATCTTCTTCACGGTCGGCGCGTTGTATTTCCTGCTTCGCATCAGCCCGTGGCTCACCCTTGTGGCCTGGGCCCCAATGCCGTTGGCCAGCATCCTGGTCCAATACTTCGGCCGGAAAATCCATGATCGCTTTGAGAAAATTCAGGAGAGCTTCTCCGAAATCTCGGCACAAGCACAGGAGAACTACTCAGGCGCCCGCCTGGTACGCGCTTTCGGACGCGAGCAGTCGCAGATGAGCTTGTTCGAAAAACTGAACCGGCAATACATTTCGCGCGCGCAGGGCCTGGTTCAGCTCATGGGAATGCTATGGCCAACGCTCGAATTCATCCTTGGCATCGCCATGATCATCACATTGCTCGTCGGAGGCCATGAGGTAGTCGCTCATCGCATTAGCGCCGGCGACTTTGTGGCCTTCAATACTTATATGATTCTGCTGATCTGGCCGATCATTGCCGTGGGGTGGGTGGTCAATCTCTTCCAACGCGGAACCGCTTCGGTCGCGCGTATTGATGAGATATTGCGCGCGAAGCCGGGAATTGACGATAGCCTGGCGGACTCGTCTATTCCAGCGGAGAAAGTCCTTCAGGGCGAAATTGAGTTTTCCAATCTTAACTTCAGTTACGGTGATACGCCGGTGCTCCGCAACATCTCGCTCAAGATTCCCGCCGGATCGAGCCTTGCCATCGTGGGGCCGACAGGCTCAGGAAAGACAACGCTGGTGAATTTGATTTCCCGCCTCTATGAAGCGCCAGAGGGCTCGTTATTCATAGACGGTCGCGCGATTCGCGAATATCCCCTGGAGGTCCTTCGGCGAAATATGGGCATCGTGCCACAAGAGACCTTCCTCTTCAGCGAGACTATTCGAGAGAACGTGGCCTTTGGCGCGACTGCAAGCTCGACTGAGGATCTGCTGGAAGCTTCCGAGGCCGCGCACATCCGCCGCGAATTCGAGGAGTTTCCGCAGGGATTTGAAACGACAGTCGGAGAGCGAGGAATGACGCTATCCGGCGGCCAGAAACAGCGACTGGCCATCGCGCGCGCCCTGCTCCGTCGCCCCGCCATTCTCATTCTGGATGATGCGCTGGCAAGTGTAGACACGTACACCGAAGAGCGCATCCTGGGTGGATTGCGCAATTACACGTCCACGGCAACGACAATTCTTATCTCGCATCGAGTGTCTACCGTGCGCAATGCCGATCAGATCGCAGTGCTCGATCACGGCCGGTTTGTCGAAGTTGGCCGTCATGACGAACTACTAGCGCTCGATGGCTACTACGCAAGCCTTTACCAGAAGCAACAGTTGGAAGAAGAACTCACAGTCGCAGGCTGATTCACGCTGTCCAACTGCTCGCGGAGCGCGCCTCGGAGCGATGCAGCCGCGCACCATTCGATCCAACACCCGACGCGCGTCCGTCTTTCAGCTGACCGGGTGTGGATCGGCTTTCCCCGGTGTCTGCCGCGACTCGCTTCCAGGCGTCCCGCACGTTTCGCACGTTGGCAATCACTTCTTCAAACTTCTTTCTGGAATTTGCCTGCGATCCCTGCAACATCAGAGCGAACATCGCAACATAGAATTCAGAGAGTGCCTCCGCTGGCTTGCCGCCAACATCCTTGTTCAAAGTTGCCTGTAGATGGATCACGATATCCATTGCCCGCTTCACCGCCGCCCGGCGCTGCTCAACTTCCTTCCGCTCCACCGCTTCAATCGCACTGTGCATGAAGCGAATGATGCCATCATAGAGGGCAACTGTGAGTTCGACACCGGAAGCGCCTTCAAGCGCATGGGCCTGATACATATCCATTTTGATGCTCCTATCCGTTCAGATTCCGTCCGTAGCCGGTAATTGCGCTGTACATTTCGTTGACCTGTTGAATCTGCTGCGGTATGGATTGCAGGATCTGATTGGCGATGTTCAGTTCGTTTGTGAGACGGGTTTTCTGGGTAGCAATGATTGCTTCCTGGGCACTGACATTGTCATTCAGCGTGCTCTCCTGACTGCCATTTTCTTTGAGGGCCAGGGCGATCGCACCTCCAGCGCCGCTATTGTTACTCAGACCGCGAAGCGTGATCGCGAATGCCGATCCAAATGCGCCGCTATCCTGAAAGAACGAGACTACCTGGCTGAAGTTTTCGTTGAGCACATTGGTCAATGTGTTGCTGTTGATGGTGATGGTCCCGTCCGCGGACGCGCTTGCGGTGATGCCGAGCGAAATCAAGGAGTTGATTGCACTGGAACCGAACGATGAACTTGCCGTGGAGAGCAATCCTTGCTGGAGTCTCGCGAGGATCGCCGAACCGAATAGGGGCTCGGCATTGCCCGAAGAATCTTTTTGTTCCTGTGCATTTATCGCCTTGATTGTCGCGTTGTAGTCGCTGACAAAGGTAGCAATTGCACTTTGTATGCTCGAAGTGTCATTCGCGATCACCACCTGCACGCTCTCGGCGGTTCCATCGGAACCTGAAGTTCCCGTCGATAGCAACTGAAAGGTGATCCCTGGAATCGCACTCGAAACGGTGTTACTTCCGCTCGTGAGCGCAACACCATCCACAGCGAAGTTGGCATCGATGCCCTTTTGGATCGTAGCCAGACCTAGACCAGTGTTTGAATCCGGGGATGTGGAGTCGGCCAGCGTCGTTGGGCTGCTTGGGTAATTTGTGGAATCTGCAATCGTGATCTGCCCGGCGGCTCCGGCAGTCCGGCTCACCAGGGAGAGCCTTTGCGAGCCGTCAGCATTGGCCAGCACGCTGGCCTGCACTCCAAGCCCTGCGGCGTTGATGGCTGCGGATAATCCGGAAATGGTCGCGACCGTTCCGCTATCGCCGACAGTCACCGTCTGCCAAGTTCCGGTCCCTACCTTGAATGTTATGCTCCCCGTCAGAACATCCGCACTCCCTACCGCATCCGATGCCGCACTCGAGGTCTGCGCCAGGTTCTGCACCGTCACGGTATGAGTTCCTGCAACGGCCGTCGATCCGGCTGAAATCAGTTGCAGCACGCTTGTGTCAGAACTCGAGCCGATCTTGCTTGCCAGAATTCCATTGAAGTCCGTGAGGTTCTGCAGGTCAGTTGTCAAAGTTGAAAGCTGGGTTCCAAGACTCGAAAGCACGGTGTCCCTGCTCTGCAGACTCGCCAACTGCGTCTTCCACGGCGTCTCCACCGACTGCAGATTGGTCACAATCTGGTTTACTGTGCTGGTTACGTCAAAACCCTGCCCGCTTGTGGCGGGCCCAAAATTCAGACCGACAGCACCCATGGCGTCACTCCTGTTGACATGCAAAGCAGCTTAAGCACCGCGCCGACTTGCGGCACGTTGGAAAATCCAAATGTTTTCGACTGACGCGAAGCGGCGCGGACGAGGCAGCTGCTCCTCTGCCCTCCCGCGCCGCCGCTTTCTGCAACGTCGATAGCTTGGCCCTACTGAAGCAGCTTCGTAATCAGTTGCTGCGACTGGTTGGCCTGCGAAAGAGCTGCGATGCCCGTCTGGCTCAGAATCTGGAATTTTGACATGTCCGAAGTTGCCGCGCCGTAGTCGGTCGCAGTTACATCATTTTGCGCCGCAAGCGTGTTCGTCGACTCGGTGCTCATCACATTTCCCACCGCGGTCAATGTGTTGATACTCGCACCCACCGTGCCTCGGTCGGTCGCAATAGTTCCAATTGCCTTGGTGATGTTCGTTAGCTCAGTCTGGGCGAGCGCAGCCGTCGTAAAGCCTGTGGCGGTAAGCGCCAGAGTAGTCGCATCCACTTTGGCGAGGGCCGTCCCATTGTCGGTCTGGCTTGTCGTACCGTCAGTGGTGTAAATGGCCGAGGCCGTGTTGAACGACTTAATGCCGTTGTACTCAGTATTCGTATTGATGTTATTGATTTCGCCGAGAATGTTCAGGTATTCCGCATTCGCGGCGCCAATTTGCGAGGTGTTCATTGTTCCGTTGGAAGCCTCCGTGGCCAGGGTCACCGCGCGGTTGAGCAAGTTTGTGATCTGCGACATAGCTCCATCCGCAACCTGCAACATATCCACGCCTTCCGAAGCGTTCTTCGCAGATTGGGACAACGCTGTGGCCGAAGCCTGAAGGCCGTTGGCCAGTGAGAGGCCGGCGGCATCGTCGGCGCCGGAGTTGATGCGCGAACCAGAGGACAACTGCTGAAGAGTTTTGGACAAGGAAGCTTGCGTATTCGCCAGGTTGTTTTGTGCGTAGATTGCAGAAATGTTATTCAGGACACCCAAAGCCATTGAAGTTCTCCTTTTGAGTTAACTGATTCGGATTCCCTGCTTCGGGCGTCATTCCGAGACGGTTGGGAATTTCACCCAACGCCCCGGCCCACCTTGTAGTAGGAACCACGTTGCTCACTGGCTTCATCGGCGACACGCCCGGGGACTTTACAGATTTTTTCAAAAGCCTCGTCACTTTTCGTCCCAATCATCCTCCGGTGCTCTCTGCCGATAAGAATCAAAGAAGGAGCATTCGGTCATGATCGAACTCACGCGCCTCAACGGTATTCCCATTTTGTTGAACAGCGATCTGATCAAGACGGCAGAAGCCTC
Source organism: uncultured Acidobacteriaceae bacterium (assembly GCA_963738035.1). Taxonomy (GTDB): domain Bacteria; phylum Acidobacteriota; class Terriglobia; order Terriglobales; family Acidobacteriaceae; genus Telmatobacter. Next base: position 34,562 of record CAVTVB010000007.1, on the reverse strand, counting down.
GCCGGACACCATGATCACCTTGATCAATGGCGAAAAACTGATCGTGCGTGAAGAACGAAGCGAAGTCCTCGATCGCGTGCTGGCCTATCGCGCCACTTTGCTAGCCGATGTTGCGCGCCGGTTGTCGCCAACTGATGCCCTCCGGCGAGCCGCTTCACTAGCCAGTCTTGAGTTTGCGGGAGAATCGAATTCCGACCATCCATTCACAGATCGTTAGGCTTCCGATGAACATCGATGAAAACAGTCAACGCGTTCCGGATTGCTGAGGCCTAGTCCATGGACAAGGGAAGCATCGGCGGAGTCATCCTCGCGATCGCCGGCATTGCCGCAGGCTTGCTAATTGAGGGCGGCAAGATCAGCCAGATTCTTCAGCCCACCGCGGCGCTGATCGTCTTTGGGGGAACCATGGGGGCTATCCTCCTGCAGTTCCCCATCAGTACGGTCACTTCCGCCTTCCGCAGCATGGCACACGTATTTGTTGCACCGCAGAAACAAAACGAAGAGCTGATGCAACTCCTTGTTTCATTTGCAAACAAAGCTCGCCGCAACGGAGTGGTTTCCCTGGACGCGGATCTGGCCGCAATCACCGATCCATTTCTCAAACAGTCGCTGATGCTGGCAGTAGACGGCACCGAACCCACCGAGTTACGCAAAATTATGCGGGTGGCACTCGATTGTGCCTCGGAACGGGAAGAGCGCCTTCCGCTTGTGTTCGAATCTGCGGGCGGATTTTCACCGACGATCGGAATTCTAGGTGCCGTTCTCGGGCTCATCCAGGTGATGCAGCATCTGGATAACATTCAAGAGGTCGGCCGGGGAATCGCAGTCGCCTTTGTCGCCACCATCTACGGCGTTGGCCTTGCCAATCTTTTTTTCCTCCCCTTTGCCGGCAAAATCCGGATTCATTTACATGACGATCAACAGCGCCGCGAAATGATGCTTGAAGGTGTCATCTCGATTCTCGAAGGCATGAACCCCCGCATGCTCGCCATCAAGCTGTCCGGATTCCTGAAGGACGCAAAAGTTGAGAGGAAGGAACAGGCTGCGTGACCGGCAAGAATTCACAATCGAAGGTCAATCATGAACGCTGGCTGGTCTCTTACGCCGATTTCATCACACTGCTTTTCGCCTTCTTCGTCGTGCTCTATGCCTTTGCCAAGGCCGACCAGAAGAAGCAAATACAAGTCTCGGCAGCGATCGATTCTGCTTTCCGGTCGCTCAGTATCGCGCCTGCTCTTACAGGAAACAGACCGTTTGATGCGAAGACACAGTCGCCTGTTTTTGCCGCGTCGGCGCATCGTAACGGCAAGACGATCTCAGCAACGAGAGTCCACGCTGACCTCGAACACATGCGGCAAGATCTGCAAAAACGGCTGTCTGCGCAGATTGCTCATAGCATCGTTTCGGTTGAACTTGGCAGCGATGGTCTTGTAATCAGTTTGCGCGAGGCGGGTTTCTTCAACTCTGGCAGCGCGGTTCCGCGACCCGAGACAGATGCAACGCTGCGCCAGATTGCAGAGTCTCTTGCAGGCACCCCCTATGACGTGCGCGTTGAGGGGCATACCGATACCGTCCCAATCCACAACGCCGAATTCGATTCAAACTGGGAGCTTTCTTCCGCCCGCGCTACGCGAATTGCGCGCCTGCTACTGCAGATGCACACCATTGCTCCGCAACAACTCTCTGCCGCGGGTTATGCGGAGTACCATCCGGTAATCGGCAACGACACGGCAGCCGGGCGGGCCGAGAATCGGCGAGTCGACCTCGTGGTGATGCCACGCGCCGTTCTTGACATTTCTTCGCCAGGCACTGCAGACGACAAGGCCGGGTGGCGAAAAATCACCGATCAGTAATCCGGACTCTATGTAATACCAAGCACCTTCACGATGACTCGCTTGCGCCGTCGGCCATCAAACTCCGCATAGAACACGCGCTGCCACGTGCCAAGATCGAGCCGGCCGCCTGTCACTGGAAGCGTGGTTTCGTGATGCAACAGTAGAGATTTGAGGTGAGCGTCGCCGTTATCTTCGCCCGTTTGGTGGTGCTTGTAGTCCGGCCGTGCGGGAGCCAGTTCTTCCAACCACTTCCCGATGTCTTCGATCAATCCGCTCTCAAGGTCGTTCACGTAAATGGCTGCCGTAATATGCATCGGAGAAACAAAGCAGAGTCCGTCTTGAACACCGCTGCGCTTCACGACTTGCTCCACCTGGTCCGTGATGTGTACCATCTCTCGGCGCTTCCTGGTTTCATACGTCAAATATTCCGTGTAGCTTTTCATCTCAACTCCTGGCCGGCCGCGGCACTGGCGGCGGTGACGCTTAATCTTTATCCTAAAGAATGTCGTGACCAGAATGAGTTCAAACGAGGCCGAAACCCTCTCTCAAATCGGACTAAATCAACTCGCCGAAGGTTCGGCTGCAGAGGCTGTTCAGAGCTTCCGTGCGGCGATCGTGGCGGATCCAGACTTCTATGAAGCGCACCACGGACTCATTCGCGCTCTTCGCGATGTGGGCAGGCTGGAGCAATCCGTTGCAGCCGCATTGGCACTCACTGCGCTGACGCCAAACGATCCCCTGGCCCACACGGCTCTTTCCATCTCGCTGCAACAGGCCGGGCACGTCCCAGAGGCCGAAGCCGCTGCGGCTCGCGCCCGCATACTGGAGTGGAAGGCCGAGTTGCAATTACCGCCGGCCGGAGACGTCACGCCGTGAAAAAGCATTCCTCTGCCGATTCTGCGCGGCGACTGCGCCAGATGTACGATCGGTTGACGCAGGCTTATGGACCGCAGCATTGGTGGCCGGCCCATTCACCATTTGAAGTAATCCTCGGCGCTTATCTCACGCAGAACACTTCATGGAAGGCAGTGGAAGTTTCGCTTTCGAATCTTCGAAAGGCTGGCGCGCTCTCCATCGAATGGAATTCGCAATCTATCTGTCGACCAACTGCGGGAACTGATTCGCCCCTCCGGCTTCTATGCCCGCAAGGCACCCGCAATTAAAGCATTCATCGCAATGCTTGATGTCGAATTCGAAGGATCGCTTGCTCGATTGGCTGCTGCTCCAACGGCTGTCCTGCGCATTCGGCTTCTCGAATTGTCGGGTGTTGGCCCTGAAACAGCCGACGCAATTCTGCTTTACGCTCTCGACCACGCAGTTCCGGTTGCAGACGATTATCTGCGACGTATTACAACCCGGCACGGACTAGTCAATCCAGCTTCGCAAGAAAACCGCAAAGGATACGAGTCGCTTGTTGAACTTACCCGTTACGCGTTCGCGCATGACCCATCCTCAGATCATGCCCAGCTCTTCAATGAGTTCCATGCGCTGACGGTGGCCGTAGGCAAAGCGCACTGTGGGAAAATCCCTGATTGCGAGCACTGCCCACTTGCCAACGATCTGCGACGCGTTGAAAGGAATGCCCAATCGACTTGAGTCAGACGGCGCCTATTGGCGAAGCGAAGGCCTGATCCGCTTAATTATTGCCCCGAATCAAAACTTCCACTCATAGTTTCAAGCAACAGAAAGGGCTCACTCCGGTTTGGGTGAGCCCTTTCTGGTTTTGAACGCGATCTAGGGAACGCGTACAACTTCGAGATTAATTGACGTTCAGGAGAGTCGATCCAGTGACGCTCTTGAATGTCGCGTTGATGTTGGTCTGGCCATGGCTTGCGCTCGAAGCCACACCCTTCTGATTCACAACCGCTACGGTCGGAGTCGAAGAGGTCCAGGTCACAACCGAGGTGATGTCCAACGTCGAACCATCGCTGAACGTGCCGCTCGCGGCAAATTGCTGCAGTGCGCCGAGGGCGATGGTAGGCGTCGCCGGCGTCACCGTGATGCTTTGAACGGTTGCGTTGGAGATGGTCAGCATCGCCGTCGCGGGCGTCTGTCCCCTGACCGAACCGGTAATAGTCACCGATCCGGCTTGTAAGCCAGTTGCTACGCCCTGCCTGTCGATTACTGCATCCTGGTAGTTCGAAGTTTGCCAGCGTGCAGAAGCGGTCAGATCCACGGTGGTTACGCCGTCACTGAACGTACCAATCAGCGAGAAGGGCTGCTTGGTGCCAACTGCGATGGTCGGTGTCGAAGGAGTGATTGCCAACGTCTGAATCGTCATCGACGTAATCGTAAGTGAGGTCTGCCCGGTGATTCCGTTGAGCCTTGCGTACACCGGCACGGGTTGATTTGTGGCCTTCTTGGTGCGTAGAACACCACTTCCGTTCACCATTGCATACTTCGCGGAGCTGGTATGCCATGACACGCCGGAAAGCACGAGCTGCGAGCCATCGCTAAATGTACCGATAGCCGTCAGCTGGATCTTCGAGCGTGGCGGTGCGATCGGATTTGGCGGAGTAATGCTGATGGACACCAACGTCGCTGTCGTCACATTCAGTGTCGCTGAACCGCTTACGCTGCCGTAGGAAGCCGTAATGGTGGTCGTTCCGGCACTTAGCCCACTCGCCAAACCGCTTGCATTGATCAGAGCAAAGCTCGCGTTAGACGAGGTCCACACAGCCTGCGAGGTCAGATCCTCCGTGCTGTTGTCCGAGAAGACGCCGGTCGCTGTGAACTGAACGTTGCCGTTGATGCCAACCACCGTTGTAATGGGGGTCACCACGATATTGGTTAATGTCGCGGTCGTCACGGTCAACGAAGCGGTAGCGGTCATGGAACCGTACGCAACCGTGATTGTCGTCTGGCCAGGAGTAAGCCCCGTCGCTAATCCGTTCGAATTGATTCCCGCCACCGAGGCCGAGGAGGACAGCCAGGACAGCCCCGCCGTCACCGGCTGGATGCTGCCATCGCTGTAAATCTGGTTCACTTCATATTGCTGCGTGGTTCCGCTCGCAATCGAAGCACTCGCTGGAGTTAGTTGAAGCGACTGCGCCACGGCCGAGGTGATGTAAACGTTCGTGGTGCTTGTCATTCCGCCGTAGCTGGCTGTGATCGTAACCGGGTTGTCGTTGCTGTTGGCAACGCCCGTGACGATACCAGTGTTCGGATCGACTGAAGCAAGCGATGAATCGGACGAGGACCACGTCCCGGTTGTGATTGTCTGGGTCGTATTGTCGCTAAAAGTGCCAGTCAGCGTCAGTGGATACTGGCCCCCAACCGGAATGTACTGATCATCGGGAGCAATGTCGATTTCAGTCAGGACAGCCGCTGTCACCGTCAGAACTGCGGGCGACGACGTAACGCTTCCTGAAGACGCGGTGATGTTAGCGGTGCCTGCACTGACGCCTGTTGCAAGACCCAATGCATCAACGGTGGCGACGCTCGCGGCGCTCGAGTTCCATGTCACGCTGTTTGTGATATCCGTCGTACTGCCATCGGAGAAGATACCGCTGGCGGTAAACGATTGCGACTGGCCGGTAGCAATGGAAGCCGCCGCAGGCGTAATAACAATTGACGTCAGCAGCGCCGAGGATACCGTCGCGATCGCCGTGCCATGGGTAGAGCCAATGGTTGCGGTGATTGTCGAACTGCCGGCGGAAACGCCTGTCACCAATCCCGACGAGTCTACCGTCGCATAGGCGGTGCTGAGCGAATTCCAGGTAACCTGGCTGGTTACATCCTGCGAAGAGCCATCGCTGTATACGCCGAGTGCAGAAAGCTGTTTGCTCTGCCCCGAGGCGATGGAAAATACCGCGGGCGTGATTGTTATCGACAACAGCGAAGGCCCGGTCACGACCACATTTCCTGTTCCAGAGATTGATCCCAGCGTCGCCGTGATGTTCACAGATCCCGCTTTCAAAGCGGTCAGGAATCCAGTGCCGCTGAGCGAGGCGACCGTCGAGTCTGAAATGCTCCAGATTACCTGGGCCGTCAGAGACTGAGTGCTGGCATCGGAATACACGCCCGTTGCCGTCAATTGCTCGGTGCCGCCCGACGCCAATGACGGAGAAGGCGCAACCACGGTGATCGCTGTGAGCACCGGCGATGTCACTGTGACATTCGCATTCCCGGTCACAGATCCCATTGAAGCCGTAATCGCCACCGTGCCAGCTTTGAGCGCTGTCAGTATTCCGTTGCTGCTGACCGTGGCAATCGAGGTATCACTGCTCTTCCACGCGACCTGGCCTGTAAGCGATTGCGTGCTGCTATCGGTGTAGGTTCCCTGGGCTGATAGCTGTTCGCTCGCGCCGGCCGACAGCGAGCCGTTGCCGCCGATCGAAATGGAGACAAGCGATACCTGAGTCACCGTGATCGCCATCGAACCACTCACCGTGCCTTCAGTGGCGGTCACAGTGATCGACCCCGCCTTTACACCCGTCAGAACACCTGCCGAATTCATGATTCCCATCGTGGTGTCAGAAGACTTCCACGCTACCTGCGAGGAAACGTCCGCGGCAGATCCATCGCTGAACTTGCCTTGTGCCGCAAAACGGAGCGTCGCTCCCGTCGCAACCGACGTTGCAGAACTTGCGGTCGTCACAGTGATCGAGACGAGTGTCTTGGAGGCTCCAGAGCCCTGCGACTTTGACTTGCTGCTGCCGCCGCCGCAGCCCGAGAGACCAAGGCAAACCATCAAAACTGAGCTGACCAATGCGCCAATCTTTTTCATACTGCGAACCTCTTCCTCTAAATGATTCGTTGCTGACCCATCTGCGCGTCCCTGTCAAAGCGTCATTAGGCTTTGAGACAAGAATCTGTTTCGAAACGCTGCATCGTCATTTGTGCGGTCCAACGACGGTTACAGCAATTCAATTCTTCGGTGCGCGCGGGGATTGCAGCGCAGTTATTGGAAGCGGGAAAGGGGATCCGTCGCGCTGCCTCCGTAAATGCGCAACGATACCCAGTGTGAAAGGCCCTCATAGGCAGGGTAAATACAACCTTGGTGTACAGTGGGTTACCTGGTAATAGCACGATATGTGAACCACTTACTTGTTGCATTGCCAGATCTCGCGACGTTATGCGGCCTAACCCACATTGAAAATGCTTGTCCGATTTCGAGACACGCATTCCCGCTCGCACAGTACTTAAGTAAGTCTGCATCGAGCTATCTAAATCAGGTTGTGATGAATCTTCAATAAGAGTAGCGTCTCTGCTCTTCAACTCAGCCATTCAATGTGATCACTGGGTTTACGAGAGTCATCGAAACTAATTACTTACGAGGTACTTCTTCAGGATCCTCTTCTGCTTTCGCTCGTCGCATAGCTTGGAGAGCGCGGGCATCTCGACAGAGCTGCGACATAAGCCATGATCGCAATCTCGAGTTTTATAACTACTCGAGCTTAGGACTGGAGATCTGCCAGGTTTTTCGCGTGGAAGATCGAAGAGTATCCGCAACTCGGTTCCAGACCTTGCTAGGCGGCGGTGCACTCTCCAAGACTTTCTCTGCAGATTTATGACCGGATACACAGTCATCGTTATCATGCGGTGCTCCGCAGATTGTGCTCATCCTGGACGAGCGAACTTTGCACCGAAAACAAAAAGCTCCCAACTGGGAGCCATCTTTGGACCACCGGAGGAACCGGCAATCGCAGTCTGTTCTTTTCTTGCCATCCCTCTTGCATCAAGGAAGGAATGGCGGGGACGACGGGGCTCGAACCCGCGACCTCTGCCGTGACAGTTCTGCTCATGGACGTAACTGATTGATTTCAGGAGCATCGGTGGCACCGAAAAGCATCCGAAATCACCCAAAATCAAAGTTCAGTACCGTCGTCCGTACTGTCAAAATTTGCTTCAAGACCTCTGTGTGCACCCCGTACCGTGTCAGCACTGCGGCGCTACGTAAAACTCGAATCAACACTCAAACGTACTTTCAGCAACATGCAGGTCAGCGGATGACACCTAAGACCATGAAGAGCATTCAAGGTCCGGAAATCAGAGCGCAAACGGAGCGCGTTCACGGGAATGCACGCGCAGCATTAGCTTCTCCTGACCAAGCATCTGATCTTTCCGATCTAGATCCTGTTTATCCGCAGGGACCTCCTCATAAAATCAGCACATGGGGTGATGAGAATGCTCTGCTTTTGGTGCGGTGACGACTTTGAACGGCTCACCGAAGATCACATCGTGCCGCAATCGCTTGGTGGAACCACCGATTTCACAGTTGAATCCTGTAGATCATGCCAGACAAAGCTCTCTAAGGCGGAGCTCGAGGTTGCTCGGAAGTCCATTATCGCCTTTCATGCTCTCGTTTCGCCCGTGAAACCGCGTCATCCGAATCGGCCAACTAGTGGCCACCTTCGACCTAGCTATCTACTTGTGAAGCACCCTCTAGGTGGGTATGGCGAATCTCTGCTCTCCTCCGGTCAAAAGATGAGCTCTCTCGCTTATTTGGAAGTCAAGGTTGTGCCGGAAGAGCCGATCGAAGCCCGCGTGCGAGGTGCGACAGCTGATGATGCACAGCGACTGCTTGACCTCTATCGCAAAGCCCTCCAGAAGAAAGTTGGTCCAGGTGAGTTGGTCTGCGAGTTCACAGCAAATCTGGAAATCGATGGAGAGATCGCGGCGGATCCGGACTTCTGGCCAAGGATCGTGCTCTTACCCGGGGACCGGCTCATGGTTCGAGCGAGAAATCCCGAGGAATTGATGAGGTTCGCTGGCGCTCTTACTACTATTGCCCAAAGCAGTTACCAAGTCGATCAATCGGGGTGGAACAACAACGTTAGAATCTCTGGAGAAACCCCACACTCAATCGCGCTCAGGTACGATCCGCAATGCATGCGCCGAGTAGCAGCCAAGATCGGATATGGGCTCTTCTACAGCTTGACGCAGCGAAGAATGGAAGCTGGTCAAGACGAGCGCATGCGCCGCTACATTCTTGGGGCTGATACGTCTCCAGACGAACCCGTGTCGATTACACCTGACCCAGTCAAAATCACCACTTCCGACGCCCCGCATTCTATCTTGCTCTCGCCAGAGCACGATAGAACGGCCGCCTTCGTGAGCTTATACGGATTCGATTTCCGCGTAGAGTTGGGTCCGGCCGCAATTCTGCCCGAACCTGTGGTTGTTTTCTGCGAAATCAACGGAACCGGGATGCGGATTGGTTCCGGTGCGGACGTTCTAGATCTAACTCCACGCATGCATGCACTTTTGTTCTCGCAGCCCTGGCTGCAGCAGCAACAAGCAAGTGAGAGTGAACCCACAATTTGAATTGGGTCATGGGGTTTGCCGGGGCTTTTGTAGGTTTTGACTAGATGGTGGACGCGGAAGGAATCGAATCCGCTGGACAAAGTAATTCTAACGACTTACAACGCAGCAGATGGCACAGAACGCAGTCTCTTCGATGTAATGCAGCGGGAGCAGCACGGGGATTGGCACGGGTCTACCGCGACATTGAAGCCGGGGTCAATGAGTGACTTGGCCTGAAGTCGTCAGTCGAGAACACTTGGTCACTCTCCTCGGATCAGGAGTTGACAATGCACTCCGGTTCTCAGCTAACTTGTTCGGAGCTTTGTCCTCAAAATGAGTCATCTCAATGGGCCATTAGGCGGTCCATTCATCGAATCGGCGCATGATCTCCATGAGCCAACATCCTAACAGGATGACGGAGCCGCACAATAGGAAGGGAACGCCGTAGAGCATGAGATGCTTGCGCGAACGGGCCAACTCAAGCACTCGTACTTTCACAATCGCGTACACGTTCGCTGCGAGATAAGCAGCAACCAAACAGCTCACTACAAGGTTGTGCGTGTTCATACTCCTCCTTTGGATGTGGCGAAGTTGTTTTGCATCCAGAGGTGCGCCGATCAGCGCTCCTTGAGGACACCGCGCTTAAAGGATGCTGGGCTAGACAAGTCGATACCGGAGACCTTGACGACGGTCTGCCACGCGGCTTCTTGGCCGGCGCGATCGTCGAGGCGTGGGCGGCGCTGCGCCTCAATTGGGCCTGTGAACTTCCCTTGAGCCGAGGCGAAGAATTGCCCTGAGACGTCGGCTCCGAGCGCCTAAGTTATGAAATGGTGAATTGCCTCGTTGGCGTTATCTTGAAATGAAGTATTTTTCAAATCAGTAAAAAAGGTGCTCTGGTCCACCATGTCCCCTGATAACTTACCCTCTTTACTGGCATAAAAAACGCCGCTTTTATACCGCTCATCCGAAATGGCATCTACAAAGCGTTTCGCACCTACTTCCAGCGTATGCACCATTCCGCCCATCAATGGGAATACGATAGGCATCATCACAAACTTCAACATAAACCGCATTGGCGGGGGAAGACTATCTGGCGCCTGAGTTCCTTTTGTATTCCCTGGGCTCACAACAATAAACTTGAGCTTGGGGTACTTTCTTGCCATTGATAACGTCCACATGGTTTCCGCATACTTGACATATGCGTATGCTTGCAATGCGACGAACTTCTTACCAAAATATGATCCATCAAGAACAGCAGCAAACTCATCTACAGAAGAAGTCCTCATTGAAACCCGTTTTACTCCGAGCATCTTTACTCCTGGAACAGCTTCCGCACTGACTGATAGAACTGTTTTCCTTAACTTGTCCCGTTTAATTAATTCCTCCACTAGAATTACATTGCCTAAAATATTCGTAGCAGCTAATTGATTCATACCGGAAGGCGTAGATTTCGCAGCCGTTTTCCCAATTACTCCACCTGCATTTAAAACTATTGCATCAATAGGTTCCTTTATTTCTTCTACTGCTTTTCTTACAGAATTTGCATCCGTAACATCCCCAATAACAATTGCAAAAATCTTTTTCCCCGTTTTCTCCTCAAGGTCTTTTTTTGCTGCCTCTGCTCTCGCACGATTTCTGCAAAAAAGAATTACCTTTCTTGTTTCTTTTTTCAATGCGAACTGTCGGGCAGTCTCTTTCCCAAGCCCAGCATTTGCTCCGGTTATCAAGATACTTTCGTTCATGTTTTTCTCCTTCTTAGGTTGTTAATTGCTTGCGGAATGGAGCAACCCGACAGGCAGTTGATGATGGCCGCTCAGCGGGGCCTGAGCCGCCTCGACGCCCGCGCAGTGAGCACGAGCTTCTTACCTGGGACCATCTCGGCATTGTGCAGTAGGAAATCGATCGGCCGACCTCGCTTGACCAGCTAGGCGAGCGCGATCGAATGTTCCATGGGCGTCTCCGTGGTGAAGGGTGAAGGTCGTTCTGTTTTTCCTTCGAACCTATCCATGTTGTCTCCTGTGTTTATCTGTCTTGAAGTATTACGATACGCCAGAGTACGATAAGCACAGATGACAATGCAAGGAATTTCGTACGCTATGGTAACTAATCATTTGAAGCGCCCCCGAGGACGTCCAAAAGGCTTTATCCCCGACGAAGCACTCGACCGTGCCGTTGAGATGTTTTGGGAGCATGGGTATGAAGGAGTCGACGTGGATCGGATCGCGCACGCCGTTAACGTCACCAAACCCGCGCTATACCGGGCCTTCGGAGACAAGTCCACCTTGCTGCTCAAGGCGGTCGAGCGCTATGCGCTGACGTATGGAGCTCCCAGAATGGCAGCATTTCAAGCGGAGCCGGACATCCACAAAGCCGTGACCGCCTTTTGCGAGGCTACCGTCGACTCCTGTACTGGCGAGGCTCGCAACGGCTGCATGATGGCCGCTGCTGCGCTTGGACAGTCGGAGCGGGTAACGGAGATCCGTTCCCGGCTCAAGAAGGGCCTGACCGGATCCGCTGATATTTTCGCGAAACGTTTCGAGCGGGAGATGAAGGCGGGGCGCCTGACTCGCACACCCTCTGCCGAGGTGCGAGGCCGTTTGCTCGTTGACTTGCTGCAGGGTTTGCAGCTTCGCGCCAAGGTTGGTATCACTCGCGAGCAATTGTTGGAAGACGCCCGAAGCTATGTGCCCCTGATTCTTGGCAAGTAAATCTAACGCACTTCTCGGGGGGGAATGCGTCTGGACGGGTGCCAAATCGCCGAGGCACTCACCGAAGGCTCGGAGCTTTTAGACTGCTCAGGAGACCGGAGTACCGTTTGCGCGACTGGTCGTTCCTCACTGCGAGCCCCAGAGCCTTCTTCTGTCCAACAACTACCAGCAGCCGTTTGGCCCGAGTGATTCCGGTGTAGATCAGATTGCGCTGGAGCAACATGTAATGCTGCATGGCCACCGGAATCACCACCGCCGGAAACTCCGAGCCCTGCGACTTGTGGATCGTCACCGCGTACGCCAGAGAGACTTCATCGAGTTCCCCGAAATCATAAGTCGCCAGCCTGTCATCGAACCGGATGGAGAGTTCCTGCTCGACGGGATCGATCTTCTCGATAGTGCCGATATCGCCGTTGAAGACTTCCTTCTTGTAGTTATTCTCCGTCTGAATGACCTTGTCCCGGACCTGGAACCGCCATCCGAATCGCTCCGCTGCAGGTTGACCGGGGCGAGCAGGATTCAGCGCACTCTGTAGTGCCGTATTCAACTCGCGGACGCCGATCGAGCCCCGGTTCATCGGGCACAGCACCTGAATGTCGCGGATCGGATCAAAGTGATGCCTTTTCGGGATTCTGTCTTGAACCAACCTCACGAGAGTTGCCGCGATTTCTTCAGGCGTGTCGCGCTCAATGAAATAAAAGTCGGAGTCGGAGCCAGACTCCGCCGACCGCAGGTCCGGCATCTTCCCCTGACGGATCAAGTGAGCGTTGGTGATGATCTTGCTACTGGCTGCCTGACGGAACACTTCGGTCAGGCGAACCACGGGTACAGCGCTGCTCTCGATCAGATCGCGCAGAGCATTACCGGGTCCGACGGAGGGGAGTTGATCAATATCGCCGACCATGATCAGCGCAGAATTCTTGGGAAGAGCACGGAGCAGGGCGTGCATGAGCAGCACATCCACCATCGAGGTCTCATCGACGATGAGAAGATCGCAGTCCAGCGACTTATCTTCATTGCGAGAGAACCGTCCTGTGGCTGGATCAACTTCCAGAAGGCGATGAATCGTCTTCGCTTCCAGCCCTGTTGTCTCGGTGAGGCGCTTCGCTGCCCTCCCGGTGGGAGCGCAGAGCAGGCACTTCACCTTCTTCGCTCTGAGAATCTGGAGGATCGAGTTCACCAGGGTGGTCTTGCCGACACCGGGACCGCCAGTGATGATGACGACCCGGCTGGTCAGCGCGATCTTCAGCGCCTCCCGCTGGCTCGGGGCCAGGGTCTTCCCGGTCTTCTGCTCGCACCAGGCGACCGCCTTCTCGAAGTAGATTGTCGGGTAGGTCACACCGGCAGCGGCAAGGCGTTTGATCTTCGTCGCAATGCCATCCTCAGCATTCCTCAGATGGGGCAGGAAGATCAGCGGCTCACCCTCAATCTCTTCCAAGAGGAGAAAGCCGCTGGTCAACATCGTAGTCACAGCCTGCTCTATGGTCTCGACGGGCACTTCCAGCAGTTTCAACGCCGCCGCCTTCAGCTTCTCCAACGGCAGGGCGCAATGGCCTTCGGAAGTCGCCCCCAGGAGTACGTGGCTGATCCCGGCGCGAGCCCGATTCTGCGAGTCCTTCGGTATCCCGACGCTTTGGGCGATTTGATCCGCTGTGGCGAAGCCGATGCCGTGGATTTCCTTCGCCAGGGTGTACGGGTTCTCCCGCACCGTTTGAACGGCCAGATTTCCGTATGTCTTGTAGATGCGGACGGCGCGACCGGTACTGACCCCATGGCTGTGAAGGAAAAGCATGATCTCACGGATATGCATCCCCTCCTGCCAGGCAGTGGCAATCCGCTCCCGACGCTTTGGACCGATTCCATCGACAGACTCCAGGTCGGCGGGATTCTTCTCAATCACTCCCAACACCTCGGCACCGAAGTGTCCGACCAACTTCTTCGCCAGCACTGGGCCGACACCCTTTACGAAGCCGCCAGCCAGATACCGTTCGACACCCTCACCCGTAGTTGGCGGAACCGCTTTCAGGACATTGGCCTTGAACTGAAGCCCATGCTCCTTATCCCTCACCCACCAACCTTTTGCGGTCAGCCACTCCCCGGCGCTTACCGACGGCAAGGAGCCGAGGACCGTCACCAACTCTCGCTGCCCACGGACCTTCACGCGGAGCACCGCGAATCCGCTCTCTTCGTTGAAGAACGTGACCCGCTCAACGAGTCCGGCAATCTCTTCTGACGGGGTACACGGTTGCGGGGAGGAGTCTTTCATCCTGGTCGAAGTGTATTCGGTTGGAGTTGACCTTACCGCTACGAATCGTCGCATGCCACGTTCGCAACCGGTCGATCGTGCCCCGCTTAATTGTGTGACATGCAAACAGAGGTAACCTGTTTCGGTCGGTTTAACGTGGCTGTACCGTAGGACTCGAATCAACGCTTAAACGAACTTTCAACAACATGCGGGTCAGCGGATGACACCTAAGACCGTGAAAAGCGGCCTAGAACCGAAAAACAGAGCAGATAGAGCGCAAGCCAACAGTTCAATGGGAAGGCCACATGTCCGAGTAGGCGACTAATGAGATGGTCCGCCGCTTGATCAGCATGCGGAGGCAGGTTGATCGTGGTGGCAGCTTCTAATAAGGAGGATCATCGATATGGAGATAGTTTCGGTTGGCATCGATCTTGGTAAGACAACGTTTCACCTGGTGGCGCTTGGTGTAGCCGGAAAGGTGCTGGCGCGGAAGAGATTCACGCAACGGCAGCTGCTGACATACACCGCAAACATGCAGATGTCGCTGATTGGGCTGGAGGCATGTTCCGGAGCACACTTTCTCGGACGCGCGCTGCGGAAGCAAGGCCATAATGTACGGCTAATAGGAGCGCAGTTTGTGAAGCCGTTCGTAAAGTCCAACAAGAACGACTTTGTGGACGCAGAGGCAATCGCCGAAGCCGTGGAGCGCAAGAACATGCGCTTTGTCCCGATCAAGACCGATGACCAACTCGATCTGCAAGCTATCCATCGCGTTCGCGATCGCCTGATCTCTCGGCGCACTGCGGTCATCAACCAAGTGCGTGCGTTCCTGCTCGAGCGGGGCCTGGTTTTCGCGAAGACTCCAGCGAAGCCGCGGGCTGCGTTGTCCGACATTCTTGAGAACGCCGACCTCGACCTGACACCGCAGATGCGGGGCCTAATCGATCTTCTTTGGAGGGAGTCGAAGACAGTCGAAGACCAGATTGAAGGACTCAGCCTCGAGTTGGAACGGATCTCTGCCGCCGATCCGGGTTGTACTCGCATCCGGCAGATTCCAGGGATCGGGTCTATCGTGGCCACGGCCATCGTTGCCGCCATCGGTAACGGTGCTGCCTTTCGGAACGGACGCGACTTTGCCGCGTGGCTCGGTGTGGTGCCACGGCAGTATTCGACTGGAGGCAAGGCAATACTGCTCGGCATCAGCAAACGCGGCAGCGTGTACCTGCGAAAGATCCTCATCCACGGAGCGCGGGCTGCGGTGTTGCGGATCAAGCGGGATCGAGCGCCGATCGGAGCCTGGCTCGATGCACTCGATGCCAGAGCTCCCAAAAATGTTGTTGTGGTCGCGATGGCAAACAAGCTGGCGCGGATCGCATGGGCTGTGCTGTCGAGCGGGGAGGACTACCGGCCAATGAGGAATATTGTTGCCGCATGAGATAGTGCGGAAAAAACGCCTGTGGCTTGGAAGCGCTGACGCGCTCCCACTTTCCCGCACCACTACGACGACGGATTGATCTTACCCACCGAGGTCTGCAGAGAAACAGCAAGGACGAAAGAACAGTCACAACGGCGTGTCTGGGAACCTGCTGGACGAATTGGTTGATAACGACCGGGCGACTAATAAGGACAGATACGCGCGCAACTCATCGTGGCCAGGAGCGCTAAGCTCCACCAAAGGCCGAATACATTTGCGCAGACTTGTCTTCTCGACCTTAGCTTTTTCCTTGCGGTCGGACGGCGGACCATACATATTCGGCCAAGTGGAGAATCCTCCACTAGGAATTAGTGAACACTCCGCCCGTTTCGGTACCTATCCTGATTCTCCGGTGCAAACGGTTAGGGATCCACGTGCGACGCTATTGCACCTCTATCGCGGAAACAATTGCGTCTCCTTTGGTAGGTCTGAACTCGAGAACCACCATGCCATCTTTGGCGTCAACTTCGAAATGCTGTTGATACGCGGTCAGCGCACCTCCCGCGGCGGCTGCCACATCCAGATTGGCCAGAACTTTCTGCCCGTTCGCGAAGACGTCGAAAATACGCTCGCCGGGATGGAGAGACGGCTCAACAAACGTGAGGACTACGCTATGCGGACCGTCAGCCACAGGAACGCGATAGGTGAAAGATCCGGCACGGTAGGTGGCCGCCACCAATGGACTCGTTGTCCCGGCAATGGATGCCGGGGCCGGAGCTCTGAATCCAGATCCCGGACCGGAGATCACCTGCGCTGTTCCACCCTCGAAGAACGTATCCGATCCGAAGCGTTTGTCGGGGCTTGCGCCAGCAACCAGCGCGCCGCAATCGATATAGGTGTTCTTGGCGGCTGCGTCGGAAAGATGCCACTGCACTTTATCGTCTACATCACCGGTGGGGAAGGAGCCAGTTGCAACAATGTTGTTGGCGCCGGGGCTCAGGACGATGCCATTCCAGATACAGATGCGATCCGGGCAGTCTGCAAGCGCTCCGATGAGCTTTCCGTTCACGTTGAGTGAAGTCCTGGGCGCATTGCTGTATACCCGCACATCGGCTATCCGGTAGGCTCGCTCGGTATAGAGGCTGGAGTTGATATGGACCGTTGGCGTCGACGTCCAGTTGGCTTTGTAAAAGAAGTAAGGGTCCTTTCGATGCTTGTGGTCGAAGGTCACGATGCCCTTAGTGTTGATGTCCTGGGCATTCCCTTCGCTGCGCGTCGTGCTTCCAAAATCGAAGGAGTTCCAGATAAACGTACCCCACAGATACGGTTTGCTGCGCATCGTAGACCAGTTCTGTTCGTGAATGTAGGACTCGTATTCTTCCGCCTGGGGCCGGTTCCGAGATTCCGGGCCACCCAGCGCGTTGTCAGAGTGCAGCGAGATAGCGCCTCCCGCTCCGTACTCGGTGACCGCCATGGGTTGTTCCGGCCGAGTGTGGTGCAGGGCGTCAAGATGGGGGCCTAAGTCGGACGCCTTGTCGTAATACCAGCCGAAGTAACGGTTCGCACCGGACAGGTCGGTGACCGAGGCCGTGATTGGCACAGTATCAGGCGGGTAGCGTCCCTCACAGCAAGTTGCCAGTGTTGTGGGCCTGCTGGGGTCCAGTTCGTGCGCCAACTGATTCAGCTCTTTAAGTAACGGCAGAGGGTCAGGAGCTATTCCCCGCTTGTTCCCCACAAAGGCCGGGATGCTGTTTCCGAAATCGACCTCATTGGCGATGGACCATGTGATGACCGAGGGATGATTGAAGTCCTGCGCGATCAGCTCGCGCAGTTGTTGCTGAGCGTTCTCACGAAGTGCTTCCGTCGGTTGCAAGCTTTCGCCCAATGTCCATTGGCTTACGAGGGGTATCTCGTCCCAGAGCACAAGTCCGTCGCGGTCTGCGAGGTCGTGAATCGGCTGGCCGTGCTGGTAGTGGGTGAGGCGTATGCCGGTCACTCCCATTTCGCGCATCATCGCCTCGTCCGCGGCAACGTCTTCCGGTTCCGAAGCCCAGCCCTTGCCTTCACGATCCTGGTGATAGCCAACGCCGTGCACGGCCACGTGTTTTCCGTTGAGGAAGAGTCCATTGTCCGGATCGAACCGAACCTGCCGAATGCCAAAGGGGAGAGAGACACGATCCACCAGTTGGGAGGACTTGTTTGAGAGCTCCACCACCAGGCGGTACAGATAAGGATCCTCCACGCCTTGCCAGAGATGAGGATGCGGCACAGCCAGGTTCGCGGTGCTCTCTGACCCGCTCGCTGCTCCAACGGCGACGGACTGCTCTTGCTGTGCCGCGACTTTGCCTTGCGCGTCAATGAGAAGAGTTCGAAGCAGAACGGAGTCGCTTTGGTCACTGTCGTTGCGCACTCGCGCACGCACCTGTACCTGCGCCCCATCGGACGCGACGGACGTCGTCTTCGCATAGACACCGGAGGAGCCATAGTCCATCAAATCAAGGTGCGTCTTCCTGGTGAAGACAAGGCTTACCGGACGATACAAACCGCCGTACACAAAAAAGTCTCCGGTAAGCGGCAACACGTCGGCAGTGGAGCTTCCCACGGCGGGTTTCGTGTTGTCCACCTTCACCGTAAGCGTGTTCTCATGACCTGGCTTAAGTGCTGCCGTGCTGTCCAGGCGAAAGCGCGAGAATCCTCCCCGGTGCGTGCCCAGCAAGGTTCCGTTCAACCAGACGGTTGCGATGCGGCTTGCTGCGTCGAATTGCAGAAAGCTTTCCATGCCGGCCACGTTCGCTGGAGGCGTAAAGATGAGCTTGTACCAGCCGACGCCCTGCGTGGTGACGACGTTCTGCGCGGTGTTGATATGGGACGCGGGCGCGTCCTTGTAGTATCCCACCCGATTCCAGGTGTGTGGCACGCTAACAGTTGTCCACGTCGAATCCGGTTCATCCTGGAGCTCTGTCGCAGATTCTGGACCCAGCTTGAAGCGCCAAGCATCGCGGAGTGGCGTCTCGACGCGGGGTTCTACAGCCGTGGAACGGTGGGTTCCGTTCGTCGGTGATTTCTGCGCATGATTCTCTAAGGTGAGCGGCAAGAGGGACAGCAAAAGCAAACAATGAGTACGGTTCAAAGGCAAGCTCCTGCAAGCTCTACTTGCTTGCGTGTTCGGCGAAGATTGCAATTATAGAGATGACATAAACCGCTGTCACCACGACTGAGGGAAGCAACATCGAGCCTTGGAAACCCTGTGTACGAGCAGGCGACTATACGGCCATGTGGTGCAAATGCCGTCAATGAGTCACTCGGCGATCATGCACTCACCGAAATCCGCCGATTCAGATTGCCGAGACAAAACAGCGCGATGGTCAGGGCCTGGGACTCGCGGCCGTCTCGGAGGCCCGCGCCAGTGCTTGCGTGTCAACATACTCACGGATGTTCGTCACTTTGCCATTTCGAACGGTAATGTCGAAGACCCAATGGTCCTCGAATGTCCTATTCGTGGCTTTGATTCTCCCCTTAGCGAAGCCGACGACCAAAACCCTGTCTCCCTGCGCTATGAACTCGGGGGGTTCTGGGTAGGAAGTTTCCACCGTTTCGTTAGCCTTCTGAAGTAAATTATTCAATCCCGCCTGCCCGCGGTGCGTGCCGGCCAGCGGCCAGTCCTCGCCCGGAACGATCCATTCAATGTCTTCGGCAGACAACGCCAGCAGACCCTGCTTATCGCGGCGGCCGAGTGCTGCCAAAAAATCATTCACAACCTGGACATTCTTTTCGATACTCATCAAAATTTCTCCATTTCCCTTACATCGGATCGTGTCCGATCGAATCGGACGTTTTGGAAGCCTTGTGCTCGGCCAAATCAAACGGTCGTAAATCGACTACTGCTGCTTCTTGAACAAATCCTGGAAGATGAGTTGACCCCATGTTTTTCCGCGTGCGTGCACCAGCGCGCCACCCTCGTTAAACTTTCCGAGCTTGACGGGTGCGAACCCGAGTTGTTTGGCCAAATCCGCCACGGGAGCGATCGCGTCCTCGTCGTCGCTCGACAGAAAGACGACCCGGTGGCCCCCCTCGATGATCGGGTCGGTAGCCAGTGTGGCCTCAACCAAGTGGTTAAAACCTTTCACCAACTTAGCGCCGGTGAACGACTTCGCAACGAATGCGGAGGACGGAAGACCGTCGAGTTCCTCGGGTGGGACGGGAAACGAGTTCATCGCGTCGATGACCGTCTTGCCTTTCCAACTCGGCAGGGCCTTCGCAATCTCGCGATGTTCCCCGAACGGGACCGCCAGAATGATTGTGTCGGCCTCGAGTGCATCCCGCAGCGACTTGGCGACGACCGTGGATCCAATCGCCTGAGCCTGCGGTGCAAACGCCTCGGGGGGCCGGTGACTCGCAACAGTCACGTCGATGTTTTTACGGGCGAAGGCGTGGGCGAGGGCCTGACCTATCTTTCCGAATCCTACAATTGCATAGCTCATAATGTTTCTCCGATCTCGTGTGAGAATTAAAGTTCGAGAAGCGACCGCGTCGGGGTTAGACCTGCGCCATGCCTCCATCGACGGCGAGATCCACACCGGTGATGAAAGAACTTTCATCAGAGGCGAGGAACACGACTGCTGCCGCAATTTCCTCGGGCATGCCTCTGCGACCCATTGGGACCTGCGTGGCGAATTGTGCGGCCGCTTGCTCGGCCTGCTCAGCGGTAAGGCCCGTCGTCGTCGCTAAGGCCGGGGTATCGATTGGCCCCGGGCTCATCGAATTCACGCGGATCTTGCGGTCTTTAAGCTCCAAAGTCCAGGCGCGCGCGAAGTTGCGCACAGCCGCCTTACTTGCTGCGTAGGCGCTAAACCCTGGGAGCCCCAACACGTTCGAGACCGAAGAGGTCAGGATAATCGAGCCCCCGTCTTTGAAGAGGGGAAGGGCCTTCTGCACCGTAAAGAACAGCCCCTTCACGTTCACGTCGAAGGTCTGGTCAAAATGAGCCTCAGTAGCTACCGCGAGCGGTGCGATTGTCCCCGCGCCCGCGTTCGCGAAGAGAATGTCGATGTGACCATGTTTCTCTTTCACGACGGCATAGAGCCGGTCCAGATCTTCCAAGCGCGACACGTCGCCCACGACCGTCGTAACGTTTTTCTTGATGAAGGCCGCGGCCTCTTTCAGCTCCTTCTCTCGTCGGCCAGCGATTACAACCTGCGCGCCTTCTTCAACGAAGCGCTTGGCTGTGGCCAAGCCAATCCCGCTGCTCCCGCCTGTGATAACCGCAATTTTGCCCGCCAATTTTTGTCCAAGAATATTACTCATATGTTTTCTCCCTTTCTGTTTTTCGTTGTTTTTTTCTGTTGAATTTAAGGCCAGGCGTAGTGCGTTAGATTTGCGCCAGGCCGCCGTCGACGGCGAGCTCGCTAGCAGTCATGAAGCTGCTGTCGTCCGACGCGAGAAAGGCCGCTGCCGCCCCGATCTCAGACGGATCGGCCATGCGCTGGAGCGGAGTCATCGAGGCGTAGGCCTTCTGGCCCTCCTCGCCTAGCGCAGCCTTCGCGAGTTCGGTCGCTGTCGCCCCGGGCGACAGCACGTTTACCCGGATGCCGGTGCCCTTCAGGTCCTCCGCCCAGGTCCGCGCGAGGTTGCGCACTGCTGCCTTGCTCGCGCTGTAGACGCTCATTGTGGGGGCACCCGTGGTGCCGGCGCTCGAGCCCGTCAGGATGATCGAACCGCTCTTGCCCATCAGCGGCAGCGCCTTCTGGACCGTGAAGATCGTACCCTTCACATTCGTGTCGAAGGTCTCGTCAATGTGCTCAGCGGTGATCTTGCCGAGCGGAAGCGGGCTTCCCGCTCCGGCATTGGCGAAGACGATGTCGAGGGTTCCGCGCTCGGCCTTCACCGCCGCGTAGAGTCGGTCGAGGTCGCCCAGATCGGAGATCGAGCCCTTCACTGCGCGGGCGTTGGGCCCGAGGTCGGCCACAGCGGCGTCGAGCTCTGCCTGCCGGCGGCCGAAGATGAAGACGATGGCGCCCTCTTCGATGAAGCGCTTTGCAGCGGCGCGGCCGATGCCGGTAGCCCCACCCGTGATGACTGCAACCTTACCTTGAAGCTTTCCCATATTTACTCCCTTCAGAATGTGTGAAGCATTCGGTACACTAAGGTAGATTCTTTCGCGGTGGACGAGAACTGCTCGGGAGTCCAGGACTTTTGTCCATTCGTCCAAAGCTGGGGGCTAAGTTGGACCCGATAACAGACATCTTCAGAACCATGCACGTAACCGCTTTCGGTCTGCACAGGCTCGAAGCCACAGCCCCGTGGGGCGTAAAACAGGAAAACCAGACCGAAGAAAAAGTCACGCCTTCCGACAAGAAGATTTTCCCCGCAGATCTGGCGCATTTCGCCATGCTCTCGCGCGGCAACTGCTGGCTGAGTGTGGAAGGGATTCCGGAGCCGATTCCCCTCACTGGTGGGGATTGCTTTTTGCTGGCCCGGGGGACTTCGATTGTTTTGCGCGACAGCCCGAGAACGCGTCCGAGGTGGACTTTCCGCGAGATCGGGGCCAAGGCCAGCGGCAATGTCGCACTTTATGGAGGTGGTGGCGCACCGACGACAATCGTCTGTGGGTCCTTGAGTTTCGATCGCGCCAGCCTGAGGCCGATCACTCAGTTATTGCCGAGCTTCATTCTGATGAAGGCCGATCAGGCACGCACGCTTGCTCTTCACAACACGGTGCAGGCGCTGGCGTCAGAAATGGCAGAACAGGCGCCGGGATCCGAAGTCGTCGCGACTCGACTGGCCGAGGTTCTGTTTATCCAAGTGCTCCGGGCGCAAATCGCGTCGGGACCAGAACTCAACAAAGGATGGCTTCGTGCGGTTTTTGATCCTCAGATGGGCACTGCCCTGAGTGCCATTCACGACAGTGTGAAGACACCCTGGACGGTGGAATCCCTGGCCGAAGCGGCCGGCATGTCTCGCTCCGCATTCGCAGCTCGTTTCAAAGAGCTACTCGGACAAACGCCGCTGGAATATGTAACCGAGTGGCGGATGCAGAAGGCGATGCAGTTACTCGAACAGCGTGACAAAAAGCTCATAGACGTCGCTCGGTCGGTCGGTTACGAGTCCGACGCTGCGTTCAGTAAGGCGTTCAAGCGAGTTGTCGGGGCCAACCCCGGGGAATACCTCAAACGTGGTTTTGAAGGCCAGCGTCATGCCGGAACGGGGGAAGATCTTTGAAGCGGAGGATTCCTACTTGAGCCTACCACGGCGTCTGTCGCACATCGTGCGGAGGCCGACGAGCGATAACAGGGCTTGGCACGTTTCGAGCCGAGCCTGGCTGGAAACGCGCGTTGGCGATTTGGCACCTGTTGAAAAGGGTTGAGAGAGCGTGGTTTCAGGATTGTTGTCCTCGAGTTTACAAAGCGGAGCAATGCCGTTTCGGCAAATCGAACCCCTGCTCGATGGAATTGGAATCGGATGCCGCGCTATGAGATCGCAGGAATGGATCAGGCCAAGATGATTTTGCGACTCTCCCCGTCGGGATCCTCGGCCATTCGGCACTCGTTGTCCCAGATCATCGCTCGATTGGTGTCAGGATCGGTGGGCGCCC
The DNA here is from genome assembly GCA_963738035.1 of uncultured Acidobacteriaceae bacterium. Classification (GTDB taxonomy): domain Bacteria; phylum Acidobacteriota; class Terriglobia; order Terriglobales; family Acidobacteriaceae; genus Telmatobacter. Next base: position 11,521 of record CAVTVB010000007.1, on the reverse strand, counting down.
AGTTTAATCCCGGTATGCTCGGATTTCCGGTTGCAGCAAATGCAGCCCTCGAGGACGCCATCTTGTTTGCCAGAGCCTGCGCCTCCGACGTATTACCGGTCCCCTGCTCACAGCGCTTCGTGTTATCGAAGCAGAATTGAAGATCCGCCGTATGCCATGCGCCGGGCAGGCCATCGAGAATCTGCGTCTGCCAGGTGAAGTAGTACGCGTATGCCGGCGCGGATTTCAGTTCATGCTTCAGTCGCGCCATCTCACCACGTTGTTGCGCATCGAAAGCCCATTCAGCCCCGGATTGCCGCTGCAGATGTACGACAAGGTCTGAATCTTCTTCTGTGGATACGCCTTCTTCAGAGCTGCAACAATAGCCGTAGCCTTCTCCGCGCCATACATCTTCGAAAGGTTTGCATGCCACTTTTCTTCCGTGGGTCGCGACGACATTCGGTTGCCTTCTTCGCTCACCGAACCTACCAGCATCGGCACATTCTTCGATATCTCCGGAGCCGCGTCGAAGAACGACCGCATGTTGATCACCTTTCCGTCAACGCAAGGCGACCACCCGACACGCGGTGTGCCCGGAGTTCCCGGTCCCATCATCGGCGGCCCCGGCGGATTGATCTTCGCCGCTGCCGCATTGCCTGCTGCAAACAGCTTCGCCCATTCCATCTTCTGTAGAGCCCCAATATCATTCGGCGCAAGCGCGAGCTCTTTCATCACCTGCCGCGCCAGTTCCTTTTGCTGATCCCTGCTCGGAATGTTGCCGCCACCCCCCGACTGCGCCGCCGCCCGATGGATCAGGCCCACCGCCGAGGGCATACCCATCAGGGTCGTCACCTTCGATCCGCCGCTCGACTGCCCGTAGATCATCACGCGATTCGGATCGCCACCGAAATTCTCGATGTTCTCCTGAACCCCACCTCAGTGCCGCCACCAGATCCGTCATCCCTACGTTCGCCGAGTCCTCATATGCCGAACCGCCTATTTCCGCTGCATCGAGGAACCCAAGGATATTCAGGCGGTGATTCACCGAGACCTGCACAACCTCGTGGTGCCGCGCCATCTGCGCGCCGTCGTGCGACGGCAGTTCGTAAGATGATCCGAAACTGAATCCGCCCCCGTGCATGTACAGCATCACTGGCCGCTTGCCCGTCAGGCTCGGCGTCCAGATATTCAACTTCAACATGTCCTCACTCTGCCAGCCGTCGTCCCAGTCGAACAAGAACGTCTGCTCGATGCTCGTCCACGGGTGCAGGGTCTGCGGACAGTTCGCGCCATATGCCAAAGCCGGATACTCGTCGCTCCATGGCGCAGGCGGCCTGGCAGCCATCGATTCTCCCCGGCCGTCGTTGCCCCATACGGAACACCCTTGAATGTCAGCACGCCGCCATCTACAAACCCGCGCACCTTGCCGTACTGCGTCTTCGCGATCGCCGATCGCGGAGTTGACACATTGCCCGGGCTCCTGATGCGCGCCTGTCTTCACGCTGTCCGACCCGAAAGCAGGCTTGCTCAGAGCCGCCCCCAGCCCAACGGTCGTTGAAAGAAGCAGCGCCTCACGCCGCGTGATACCTATGCGATTTACAGGTTTAGACACGAGTTTGCATCTCTTTTGCTGTACTGTGCCAATCGCGCACGCGATTCACGAATCACGCGGCTCTTGCTGCTCCGCTCGAACATCGCCCGCAAACTACTCAGGCAATGGGTACTGTCCATCTACGTGGAATTTCCCGGTCGCCCCCGGCGCTCCCGTATCCGGCTGCCCGATTCGCGAAATCCAAGCGGTTCGAGACCTTTTCCCGGACGTTCCTCGAACTGTCGAATATACGGGATGAAGCAAACTGCGAACAAGGGGTAATAAATCGCTTTATATCGACAGCTGCGTGGATTACCATGCCGATGATTGCATCGAGCCGCAACTGGAAACGGATCTCCGGGTGTGGCACTGAACAGGAGTGCGTGTGCAGCGAAGAGATTTCTGCAAGCTACTCGCAGTGACTGCGGCATCGAAAGCCTTCCCATCCCGCGCCCAAGCGGCGTCAAGCGACCAGGCCGGATTGCCGGAAGGTTTCAACCACTACACCCGGAACTATGCCGAGTTCTGCGCCCTGCCGCCCGAGAAGAGAGTCTTCTATAAGGTGAGCGATGGCACGATCATCGCAACAAAACTCGATGAATCCAAGTGGCAGCCGCCCCTGTGGAACTACAATCCCTCTCCGCTCCAGGTTGCCGGAGGAACGTGGGACGATGTTTCACTCCAATCGCCAATCCCAAATCTCGCCGGAGACGGCCCCTTCAAGCCGACATGGGATTCCCTGCTCGATTACGAAGCTCCGGAGTGGTACCGCGATGCGAAGTTCGGCATCTGGGCTCACTGGACTCCGCAGTGCGTGCCTGAAGCCGGTGACTGGTACGCGCGCAACATGTACGTTGAAGGGCAGCGGCAGTACAAATATCATCTCGAGCACTATGGCCCCGCATCGCGCTTCGGCTACAAGGACCTTTGCGCCCAATGGACCCTGCTCAATTGGGAGCCCGACGAGCTCATCGCACGCTACAAAAAAGCAGGCGCCCGCATCTTCCTGGCACTCGCCAATCACCACGACAACTTCGACGCGTGGAACTCCAGGCACCATCCGTGGAATTCAGCCGCCTATGGGCCTCACCGCGATGTCGTCGGCGCCTGGGCAGCCGCCGCTCGCAAACAAGGGCTACGATTCGGAGTCACTGTGCACCAGGCTCGCAACTGGTGGTGGTTTCAGCCCTCGCACGGCTCAGATAAATCCGGTTCGCTCGCCGGCACTCCATACGATGGTCATCTCACCGAGGCAGACGGCAAAGGCCAGTGGTGGCAGGGTCTCAATCCGCAACGCCTCTATGGCGTGAAACACCCAGGCGATGCCCTGCCCGATGTCTCCTACGTCAAGAACTTCTACGACCGCACCCGCGATCTCATCGATCAGCACAACCCCGACCTTCTCTACTTCGACGATTCGCTGCTTCCGCTCGGTTGGGGCGGCATGAACATCGGCGCCTACTTCTACAACAACAGCCTCAACAAGAACGGCGGAAAGCTGCAAGCTGTCCTGAACGTCAAGGATGTTCCCGATCGTCTCGCGAAGGCAGTGGTCGCCGACTATGAGCGCGGCTTAACCGCTGAGATCATGAAGTACCCCTGGCAGTCCGAGACCTGCATCGGAGGGTGGCACTATCTCCGCAATCTGTACGAAAAGCCTGGAGAATACGGCGGCTATCTGAAACCGCGCGACGTCATTCACTGGCTCATCGATACAGTGAGCAAGAACGGAACGTTCATCCTGAATGTTCCAGGCAGGCCCGACGGAACCATTGACAGCAAGGAAATCGCGGTGCTCGATGGCATCACCGCTTGGATGCAGAACAATGGTGAGGCAATTTATGAGACTCGGCCGTGGAGGGTCTACGGCGAGGGCCCCAACAGCATAAAGGCGGGGTCTTTCCAAGGTGGCAGCGTGAGCAAACTGGGAGAGGAAGATATCCGATTCACACGCAATAAATCCGGGACCGTGATCTATACGCTGGTTCTGGGCTGGCCGACAGAATCGTTCACCGTGCAGTCTCTCGGACTATCAGCTGCAACAAGACCAGGGAGAGTTGCGAAGGTCGAACTCCTCGGGACAGACCAGACAGTGAGTTGGAAGCAGCAGACCAATGCTCTGATGGTGGCGCTTCCAAAGCTTCATAAACCAGCGGTTGATTATGCAGCTGTGCTCAGAGTCACATTGGCTTGAGCGGAAATAGAGCACGCCGAGGGAGAACAGATGAGCGAAAGAATACGCCAAACAATCTGCGTCGACATCAACGTGTACTTCTTCGCCCTGCTACTGACCATCATCTTTCTTGGTCTCTCACGCACCGCGCTGGCGGGTGAGAACGCGTCTGCGCATCAAATCTGGCCCGGTCCAGCGCAACTCTTTGTGGGCACTTGTTATCAGCCCATCGACCGCTCACCCGAACAGATCGATCACGACATTGCCATCATGAAGCGCGCCGGCTTCAATGTCGTGCGCATGGGCGACCTGTCGTGGGACTCATTTGAGCCCTCGCAAGGCAAGTTCACCTTTGAGTGGTTCGACAGGATCATGGACAAGATGCAAGCCAACGGCATTCGGGTGATTCTTGACATTCCCGGTCTGCCCGCGCCCATCTGGTTGCATCGGGAGTACCCGGGCGTCGACATCGTCGCGCAGAACGGCACCCGGCTTCCACCCGCCGAGCGTTATATGGATAACATCAGCGACCCCGACTACGTACGCGAGGTTGGGATCATGGCCGACTCGCTAATGAAGCGCTATGCGAATCATCCCGCGGTAATTGCCGTCGGCTATGACAACGAGATCGGGAACGGCCTCATGTCGTACTCGGAAGCCGACCGGCAGCGATTCATTGCGTGGTTGGCGAAGAAGTATGGCACCATTGGCGAACTGAACAAGGCATGGGCCACGCAGAGATGGTCACGCCGATTGAACAGCTTTGAAGATGTCGATCTACCTCTCGCGGATGGCCCCGGACCGTCGGAGCGCTACCTGGACCTACATCGCTACTGGTCGGATGTGACCGTGGCTCGTCTGACAGAACTGGATGCGATTCGTCAGCGGAACATGCCAAAGATTCCATCGATCTCAAACCTCTGGGATACGGCTTCGCGTCGCGGCTTTGACTATCTTTCTACGTATAAGGCTTACGTTTCATACGGAGCCGAGGGTTTTTATCCCGGCGACCCCATCAGCGGTTCTTTTGGCGCGCTGATGACCAAAGGGGCATTGCCGACTCCGATATGGTTCAACGAGTTCACCGCCGGCGGCGGCGGTTTTTACGGAACACCGCGCCGCAGCCGCATGTATGCATACCTTGGACTCATGATGGGAGCTCAAGGAATTCTCGCCTGGACGTTCAATAGTCACCAGGGCGGAGAAGAACAAGCGCTCTTCGGGCTCGTGGATCACGATGGAACTCCTTCGTGGAAAGTGGATGAGTTTGCACGCGTCGCATCGGAATTCAAACAGCTCTCGAAGTACGGGTTCCCCCGCTATACGCATCCCGAAATAGCCATCGCCTATTCATTTGATTCCTTCATCGACTCTCATCCAAACGGTCCCTCCAGTACAACGCTGCAATACTTCAAGCCTCCCTACACTGACCAGGTGCAAGGCGCCTTTGAGCCATTCTTCCGTGCCAATCTCGATACCGCCGTCATCAATATCGGGCATGAGAACCTTTCATCCTACAAACTGGTCGTCGTACCAGCTGCCTACGTGATGGATGCGGCGAGCGCAACAGCACTACGGGAGTACGTGAGCAATGGCGGCACCGTGCTAATGACGGCATTCTCAGCTAAAGTGGATGAGCATGGGCAATGGTTCGACACCCCGCTGCCTGGCAGGCTGAGCGATGTCTTCGGGCTGAAGACAAATGCATTCTATGATTCGACGGTGTTGAAAATCGATCTTGACGGCAAGTCAATCGCTGCCAATTCACGTCGATACGAAGTGCTCGAGCCCTCAACTGCCACGGTGCTCGCCCGCTTCACAAATACCCCGGATCATAGCCCGGCAATCACGGTCAATAAATTCGTTAAAGGCGATGCCCTCTACCTGGCGACCGAGTCCAATCCTTCCACCATCGGTCCGGTCCTCGAACACGTCCTCCACCTTGCAGGCATTCAAGCTGGGCCATTTACTCCAGAAGGTGTTTACGCTCGATCGGTAGATGGCCGCACCCTATATGTAAATACGACCGAAGAGAGCAAGACCGTGCCAATCAAGGGCAGCAAACGTGGAATACTGACCAATCGGGTTTATGAAGGCGCTATTGTCTTGGATCCCCTGGCGTCGGATCTCGTCCAGTGAATAGAGATTGCAAGACTGGCGGATTCTGGTCCTGATGGGAACCTTTGGGCTACCATCCGGTTCTACCTGTCGATGGGATGTCGACCAGCGTTTACAAATCCAATCCACCTGAACGAAAAGCCGGCTACCTAGAGAAGCGGCTTCCGAAGCTGAGCACGCATTGGAAACCGTGGATGAGATGTCCAAGAAGGAAGTCCGCTGCTCGAAATCAGTGAACACTAGGGCGTTTCCCGATACCTATCTTGATTCAAAATCCAACGCAAGCTCAATGAGTGCATTTCCCCGTAGCCTCATTTGGTACCCGCGAGTCAGGTTACGGCCATTTCACAGTCAGGGCGAAGATTTCCTGTGTGCCGGTGTCGCGGGTGAATATTGGTGAGCCGTCGGGAGTGACGCCGAATTGAGTATTTCCGCCGGGACCATTTGCGAGGGTCAGGCCCTTCAAACTGGTGATGGTCTCGACCTGATGATCGGCCAGTCGGACGCGAAAAAGGATTGGTTCCGAACCGCCGGTAGCGTAGTAGACGTACTTGCGATTCGGCGAATTGGCCACCATGACAACATATCCCGGCAACTTCGACGAGACCAGGTCGGACCATCTTTGCGTTGTGATGTCGAAGACGATGAGCTTCTTACTGTCCGAGGTAGTTGCAACCAACAGATCATCGGCGACCCATCGCACATTGTAGAGGCCTGATGAATCCGGAACAGTGGAGCGCTTTCCCGTGTCCGTATCCAGCAGTTGGATCTTGCTGTGCGCCGGGTCGCTGCGATCTGTGAAGAGCAACCGCTTTCCATCCGGAGACCAGCTAGGACCGCCCGCGTCTGCATCCACGAGCGTCCGCGGTTGACCTCCATCGACGCCTATCAGATAAATCGCACCCGACGAGGTGCCATAGGCGACCAGCTTTCCATCTGGAGAGATGACCGGATAGAAGACTTCCGCGGGGGGAAAAGTGAGTTGTAATGGATCCGATCCGTCGGTGTGGCTCCGCCATAGCGTGTGATCGGGGTAGGCGGTGTACGAGACCCACTGGCCGTCTTCGGAAAAGGTAGGATTGAAGCCAGCCACGCCCGGAAGCATAGGAAGAAATTGCTTTAATTGCTGGTCGTAGCGAACAAGTTCTCCGCGAGCTTTAATGCCGACGGAGAATATCTGTTTGCCATCCAGCGCAATTGCCGGCCTGGCGTAGGAGAGTGGACCATTGGTGAGTTGAACGGGTTGCCGCGGGCGAGACAGGAATCCGGTTTTCATCGCCAATGCCCAAAGATCACGCCGGCTCTCGTAGCGACGAACGTACACGATGTATCTACTGTCAGGAGTCCACACCGCGCAACACACAACTCCTGTTTTCCCGCTTTCCACAACGGTGTGCAGGTTGGAGCCGTCCGCGTTCGCTTCCTCAATAGAGCTCCGGCGACGACTTCGCGAAGTAAAGGTGATGTACCGCCCATCCGGGGACACCGTGGGATCAGAGATGAAACCGTTGGCGGTCAGAATCCGGTGGGGATTGGAACCGTCTCCCTCAGCGATGGACAACTCGTTCCCAACGGCGAAGAGAATCCTTCCGTCTGGGAAATAGTCTGCGTCGTAGATTGAGAGCGATCCCACCGGGTGCGGTTCTCCCGCAGGCAATGGAATGGTCAATAGAGGAAGTACACTGGCATCACCCGCCGCGCCGAGCAAGGTCGATCCATCCTTTGATATGGCCGTAATCTGGGCATTGGCCAATTTGGTTGGAATGATTGCCGTAGGGCCGCCGGCTGCGGCGATTTGGGCGATGCGATAGGTGCCTACCGAACCTTCGTCAAAATAAATGCGCGAGCCGTCAGTGAGCAGCCTGCCGCTGTTTGCTTTCACCTGGCCGTCGTTGCTGAGCTGAGTAACCGCCTCAACGGTCGGAACTGCCGGCGGCTGCCTCCACCAGATGAGCAGAGCTGCCGAGGTTGCAATGGCGACCGCTGCCAACGCGATCCAGGCCAGCCTTTTGCTGGCGACCGGCGGTTGAAAAGCCGGCATTACTCCGCTGCCCGAGTCTGAAAGGGCCTCCAGCGCAAAGCCCAGGTCCGACGCATGTTGAAAGCGCTGCTCCGGCGTTTTGGCCAGGCAGCGGTTAACGATCTTCGGCAACCCCGGCGGAAGGTTTGGCGCGAGCTTTGAAATCGCGGTTGGGTCTTCGTTCAGGATGGCCGTCATCGTTTCAACGGACGTTGCTCTGTGAAACGCGCGCTTGCCGGTGAGCATCTCGTAAAGGATCAACCCGACGGCAAAAATATCGCTACGCTCATCGATGACTTGCCCCCGCACCTGCTCCGGCGACATGTATCCGACTGTACCGAGCACTTGTCCGGGCGTAGATTGCTGTCGGTTGCCGATGGTCGGGTCATCCCTATTCGTAGCTTTGGCCGGATCGAGTCTGGCCAGCCCGAAGTCGAGGATTTTGATGCGTCCATCCTTCGTTAGGAAAATGTTTTCGGGCTTCAGATCGCGATGAACGATTCCCGCGGTGTGGGCAGCCGTCAATCCATGAACGACTTGAACGCCGGTGTCGAGGGCTTCCGGAAATCGCATGGGGCCCTTGCGCAGCCGATCGCGCAATGTATCGCCATTCAGCAACTCTGTGACGATATATGGCGCCCCGCCGTATCTACCGACGTGAAAAATGGAGACAATATTTGGATGATTGAGGGCAGCAGTGGCCTGAGCTTCCAACTCGAATCGACGAAGCCGCTCGGTATCGCGCGACCAGAAGTCGGGAAGCACCTTGATCGCCACTTCGCGTTTCAAGACACTATCGCGAGCGCGATAGACCTCGCCCATTCCGCCGGCGCCCAAGGGCGCGACGATCACATAAGAGTCCAGCCGGGAGCCGGCAATAAGTGACATGGGTGGGTTGAATTATAACCCAAATAACACAGACGAATGGGGTCCAGGGCAGGTGAGTGGATCGAGACTCATTTGAGCCACAGTTCGTCCCCGAAAGTCGGCCAGTGTTCCGGAAACTAGCGGCTCCCCTCGCACGGGTCGAGTCTTGGGAGGACCGCATACGGCGACCCTCGATACCTCATATCGAACTATTGAGCGGTTGGCAACCCGAAGCGCCTTGGCACGTCTGTAAGTAAACGCAAGCCGAACAACGTCATTTGTGCAGTTCGCATTTCGTCAGCTTTCTAGTGGATCATCGATTCCTAGTCGCCGCAGGGATTGGCACTGCGTTACTCGTGCCGTCAAATTCCGCGCTGAGTTCCAGTCATTCGGTGCGAAGGGTGATAGATGGGTCAACTCGCGAGGCGCGCCAAGCTGGCGCGGCGCAGGCAATCGCCGCTACTGCCGCGAGAAGCAGGATAACTCCGATTTACGTGAGTGGATCGAGCCGGGAGATGCCGAAGAGGAGCGATTGCATTATCTGAGTGGAAGCGGTTGCGCTGGCCACGCCGATGCACATTCACAAGCCGGCAAGATACAGTCCGTCCCTCAAGACCAGTCCCAGAATGTCACGGCGTGAGGCGCCCAGAGCGACGCGTACACCGATCTCCCGCACGCGATCGTTAACGCTCGCCGAGAGCACGCCATAAATTCCCACGGCTGCAAGCACCAAGGCTACGCTGCCGAATGCGGCAAAGAGGATCAGTACAAACCGGCGCTCGGCTTCAGAGCAAAAGATCATATGGTCCATGGTCATGACGCGGACGATGGGCTGATTTGGATCCACGGACCAGATGGCCTTCTTTATGGCGCTTGCGACGGCAGCGGGATCGCCGGACGTGCGAATGACGAAGACAATGGAGACTCGACTGCCCAAGACTGGCAGTGGCCGATTCACTCATCGAGACAGATTTGTATTGTGATGTCGGCTCTGCTTTATGAATATGCTATGCCGAGTCGCATTTCGTGTTGTAGTGCCTGCTTCAAGAGAGTAACCATGCGATTCAAGTTCGAGTGGCTGATTCACCTTTCCTCGCGTATAGTGGGCAGCGATCCACACCATCTCTACAAAACCGAATTGAGTGGAGATCCAGGAGTTTCTGGGTTCTACGATGAAGGAGGATTGTTGGCTGAGTACATCGGGAAGCGTGCGGTTGTAATCGGGGCGGGAATGGCTGGATTGCCAGCGGCCCGAGTGCTGTCGGATTTCTTTGAGAAAGTAATCTTGCTTGAGAGCGACACCTTCCCTTCCAATCCTGTTCCAAGGTCTGGAACACCACAATCCAAGCATCTCCACGCACTTCTAGCAGGCGGGGAACGTGCCCTTACGTCGCTCTTCCCTGGCTTCGTGGAGAGCCTGGTCGAAGCAGGGGCGCAACAACTTCCCGCAGAGATGGCTCTGAGGAAGGAACGGCCTGGCTTTGCTCCTTTCCCGTTTCGAGATCTGGGCTTCTGCGCCTACAGCGCCACCCGTCCCTTAGTGGAATGGGTGCTTCGGAGACGTGTGGCGGCGATCGCCAATGTAGAGATCCGCCAAGGCTCACGGGCGCAGCACTTGCTGTTCGATGCAGACAAGATAGCAGCTACTGGTGTTTCCGCCGCGACCGCAGCAGGGAGCGTCGAGGAGATGGCAGCAGATCTGGTGCTCGACTGCAGCAGCCATGGCCAGCTGACGCTGAACTTGCTTACCTCACTTGGATTGCCAGCGCCGCACGAAGATCAGATCGGTATGGATATGGGATACGCGACGGGAGTCTTTGCGATTCCAGATGATGCGCCAACAGAATGGAAAGGCGTGGTGACTTACAGCGATCCTCCCCGAAACAGACTGGGCGCGTTTCTCATGCCTGTGGAAGGTGGAGAATGGATTGTTTCGATTGGGGGAAGCCACAACAACAAGCCCGGACACGACGAAAGCGGGTACCTCGAGTCTCTTCAAAGGCTTCGAACCCCCACGATCTACAACGCAGTGCTAGGCGCAAAACGTCGCGGAAGCATAGAGCGATATGGTCTCAAAGCAAGCCGGTGGAGGCACTTCGAACGGCTGTCCCAATTTCCCGCGAGACTACTCCCATTTGGTGACACGATCTGTCGGTTCAACCCCGTTTACGGTCAGGGCATGAGCGTCGCTGCGAAAGAAGCAGTGCTTCTGCAAACCCTGTTGCGAGAAGTGGTAAACGAGAGCTTCGAGATCGAGAATCTTGCAATCGAGTTCCTGTCGCAGGCTCAAACTCTTATCGATGCGCCATGGTGGCAAGCGGCCATCCCGGATTTGCTCGATCCGCTCACAATCGGAGCACGTCCTGCCGATCTTGCGGATTCACTAAGATTCGGAGCCGCGCTGGCCAAGTTAGCGTATCGGGACGCCGAGATTCATAAGCTGATGCTCGAGGTGCAGCACTTGCTGAAGCCGCGCAGCATGTTGCGAACCCCAGAGATTCTCGCGCTCATCCAGGCCGAGGTGAACTGATTCGGATCTTGGAATGCAGATCGGTGCTAGGAAGTCGGCCAGTGTTTACAAATCCGGTCCACTTGGACGAAATACCGGCTACCGGGACAACTGCCGTTTCATCACTCCGGGATGGGATCTGCAGGAGGACAGGTGTAGGAGATGGCGACCTCGGGGCCCTCGGCGAAGCGAACAATTCTCGGCTGCAATTCGTGATGGATGTTCTTCAGTTTCCCGTTTCCTATTAAAACCAATCGTCCTATC
>CAVTVB010000006.1:0-448146 GCA_963738035.1 uncultured Acidobacteriaceae bacterium | reverse complement strand
GCAGCGGGCCGAACACATCCTTGCCGGCGCCGGTGAGGGTGACTCCACGCTTGTTCCTGTCGAATAGACGGATGCCCAGGCTCTCCTCGAGTTGTTGCACCTGGACAGTTAACGCCGACTGCGAAACATGTAGATCATTGGCAGCGCGTGTGAAGTTGCGGGTCTCTGCAATTTTGAGAAAAGCACGAATGTGACGGAGCTCGTGAATCATCGGAATTCGAGATTATAGGCTTCTGATTTATGCAATGTACATATTGAGACGAAGCTCTCTATACTCGCACTATTCGCGAAAGGGCTGCATCAACGGTCGCTGAGCATGCTTGCCATTTGGGGTCTGATCACCATCATCGGCATGATCGCCGCGATCGCCAGCCGCCGCGTATCACCGCTCATCGCACTCTTCCTGTTCCCGGTAACCGCCTGCCTGGCGGCCGGCTTCGGGTTGAGGACCGCGCAATTTGCGCTCTCCGGGCTCGTCTCGATTGCGCCCGTGGTGGCGATGTTCCTGTTTGCCATCCTGTTCTTCGGTGTTTTGACCGATGCGGGGACGATTGAGCCGTTCGTCACAATTCTGCTGCGGGGAATTGGCAAAAATCCTGTGTTGATCGTTCCGGGAACGGCTCTGCTTGCGCTGCTTCTACACCTCGACGGTTCCGGCGCAGTCGTTTTTCTGGTTGCGATTCCGACGCTGCTGCCGTTGTATCAAGAACTCGGGTTGGATCGCAGAATCCTGGCATGCGCAGTATCGCTGGCGGCAGGAGTGAACTTTCTGCCATGGACGGGACCCACGATTCGCGCGGCCAGCGCACTCCACACCACTCCCATAGCTTTGTTCAAGCCTTTGATTCCTGTTCAGATCGTGGGCCTGGTCTATGTTTTCGCTGTCGCTGTGTATCTCGGACGTAGAGAGAGCAGACGCATTGGACACACGAATTCCAAGTTCATACCGACGAGCGCGACTGCCACGATCGCTGCTCCCGGTTCGCGTGTTCGCCTTGCCTGCAATTTGATTCTCGCGGTGGCAGTTCTTCAGCCTGGTGATCAGCGGCAAGGTTGAGCCGGCAATCGCGTTCATGCTCGGCACGACGCTGGTCCTGCTGCTCAACTTCAGATCAGTGCGCGAACAAAGCGCGGCGATTGATCGTCAGGCGAAAGCGGCGCTGTCGATGTGTGCCATTCTCTGCTCGGCAGGCGTGTTCACGGGGATACTGAAAGGCAGTGGCATGCTCGCCGCCATGGCCAACGCGTCCATCGCCCACATCCCGGCTTGGTTCGCCCCGCACATTCCAGTTGTGCTCGGCCTGGTCGCGATGCCGTTAAGCTTGCTGTTCGATCCTGACTCTTTCTATTTCGGAATTCTCCCTGTGCTTGCCGCCGCCGTCCAGGGCTTTGGACTGCCTGCGGCGAGCGTCGCGGAAGCCGCACTACTGGGGCAGATGACCACCGGCTTTCCCGTAAGTCCGCTCACGCCGGCGACGTTTCTGGTGACCGGCCTTAGTGAAATCGAGTTGAGCACGCATCAGCGTTTCGCCGGACCATATCTTCTTGGAGCGTCCGTCGTAATGACGATCGCGGCCGTCCTGTTTCATGTCATACCGCTGTAAAAGGGTTCGTTTAGGAGGGCGCAGATGAAGAAGATCAGAATCGGCGCGGGAGCGGGTTTCTCCGGAGATCGGATTGAGCCCGCGGTGGAACTCGCCGAAAAAGGACATCTCGACTTCCTTGTCTTCGAGTGCCTGGCCGAGCGAACTAGCGCGCTGAGTCAACGGCGCAAGCGTGAAGATTCTAACGCTGGCTTCGATCCGCTTCTCAGCGAACGCATGCATGCCGTTTTGCCGGCATGCCGCCGCAATGGAGTTCGTGTGATCAGCAACATGGGTGCAGCGAACCCGCGTGCGGCTGCGCGAGAGACTATCGAGATCGCTCAACGGCTGGGACTTCACGGATTGCGTGTCGCATGCATCGAGGGAGATGACGTTCTGCATCTCAAAGAAGCCTTCAGGCCCTTCGACGATCAGCCGCTTCCCGGTGACAGGACGATCATCTCGGCGAATGCATATTTAGGCGCTGACACGGTGGCGGAGGGGCTGGATCGCGGTGCGGATGTGGTTCTGACAGGAAGAGTGGCAGATCCGTCACTGTTTTTAGGCGCAGTGATACACGCGTTTGGATGGGAGAAGGAGTCGTGGGACTTGATGGGCCAGGGCACTGCGGTCGGCCATCTGCTGGAATGCGCCGGGCAACTTACAGGCGGTTACTTTGCGGATCCCGGATATAAAGATGTACCGGATCTGGATCGGCTTGGGTTCCCGCTGGCAGAAGTAAGCGAAGATGGCTCTGCGCTTCTGACCAAAGTTCAGGGGTCAGGCGGGCTCATCACCCTGCAGACTTGCCGCGAGCAGATCCTGTACGAGGTTTTGAACCCGTCCTCTTACATAACGCCCGACGTCATCGCTGATTTCACAGAGGTCCGCTTCGATCAGCAGGCGACTGGCACAATGCGCGTGTCCGGTGCAAAAGGGAAGCCGGGTCCGCTGGAATACAAAGTCTCAATTGGAATTGATGACGGATTGATCGCTGAGGGTCAGATCTCGTATGCGGGACCGGGAGCGCTGGCGCGAGCCGAGTTAGCAGGGCAAATCCTCGAAAAGCGCCTTGCGCAAATTGGAGCGGAAGATCTAAGGATCGACCTGATCGGCCTGAGCTCGATGCACGGCACACCGGCCGATTGGCCCGCACCCTACGAAGTACGGCTACGGGCTGCGGCGCGATTCAGGCGCGAAACGGATGCAAAGCATCTGACACGTGAAGTGGAGAGCCTCTACTTGAATGGGCCTGCCGCAGGTGCAGGAGTCACATTCGCGGTGCGGGAGAACATCGCCATCGTGCCGGCGCTCATCGCGCGCGAGCTCGTCACTCCAAGCGTCTCGATGGAGATCGCATGATGGAGCTGCGAACAATTGCGCATGCGCGGGCCGGCGATAAGGGCAACCTGGTCAACATTTCCGTGTTCGCTTATCGCGATGAGGATTACGCGATGTTGGTTGAGCACGTGACAGAGGAGCGTGTGAGCGAGCTATTCCGCGAACACATCACGGGGCCGGTCACACGATATCGCGTTCCGAATCTTTGCGGCCTTAACTTCGTGTTGCAGCGCCGGCCAACTGACAGCGTTACGCGTTCCTTGCGTCTCGACGCGCATGGGAAGAGTCTCAGTTCGCTGATGCTTTCGCTGGAGATCTGATCAAGTGAACCTTGCACGATGCATAACGCTGGCTGCCATCGCCACGCTGAGCGCCGGCGCATGGGCGCACACGGGACAAGCTGCATGCGAACCGTTGCGATCTCTCCACAGCGGCTCATCGCGCATCCTAACTGCAGACTACAGTGTGGCCGGGGAGTTTCGAGCGCCTAGCGTGGGGTCATTCAGTCCGCTGCCTATCATGCTGCCGGCGCATTGCTCTGTTCGGGTCTTCACTCTCACGAGCTCGGTACAAACAGTGAGGTATCCCACGTGCGACGCTATTGCACCTCTATCGCGGAAACAATTGCGTCTCCTTTGGTAGGTCTGAAGTCGAGAACCACCATGCCATCTTTGGCGTCAACTTCGAAATGCTGTTGATACGCGGTCAGCGCACCTCCCGCGGCGCCTGCCACATCCAGATTGGTCAGAACTTTCTGCCCGTTCGCGAAGACGTCGAAAATACGCTCGCCGGGATGGAGAGACGGCTCAACAAACGTGAGGACTACGCTATGCGGACCGTCAGCCACTGGAACGCGATAGGTGAACGAACCGGCACGGTAAGTGGCCGCCACCAATGGACTCGTTGTCCCAGCAATGGACGCCGGGGCCGGAGCTCTGAATCCAGATCCCGGACCGGAGATCACCTGCGCTGTTCCACCCTCGAAGAACGTATCCGATCCGAAGCGTTTGTCGGGGCTTGCGCCAGCAACCAGCGCGCCGCAATCGATATAGGTGTTCTTGGCGGCTGCGTCGGAAAGATGCCACTGCACTTTATCGTCTACATCACCGGTGGGGAAGGAGCCAGTTGCAACAATGTTGTTGGCGCCGGGGCTCAGGACGATGCCATTCCAGATACAGATGCGATCCGGGCAGTCTGCAAGCACTCCGATGAGCTTTCCATTTACGTTCAGTGAAGTCTTGGGCGCATTGCTGTACACCCGCACATCGGCTATCCGGTAGGCTCGCTCGGTATAAAGGCTGGAGTTGATATGGACCGTTGGCGTCGACGTCCAGTTGGCTTTGTAAAAGAAGTAAGGGTCCTTTCGATGCTTGTGGTCGAAGGTCACGATGCCCTTGGTGTTGATGTCCTGGGCATTCCCTTCGCTGCGCGTCGTGCTTCCAAAATCGAAGGAGTTCCAGATAAACGTACCCCACAGATACGGTTTGCTGCGCATCGTAGACCAGTTCTGTTCGTGAATGTAGGACTCGTATTCTTCCGCCTGGGGCCGGTTCCGAGACTCCGGGCCACCCAGCGCGTTGTCAGAGTGCAGCGAGATAGCGCCTCCCGCTCCGTACTCGGTGACCGCCATGGGTTGTTCTGGCCGAGTGTGGTGCAGGGCGTCAAGATGGGGGCCTAAGTCGGACGCCTTGTCGTAGTACCAGCCGAAGTAACGGTTCGCACCGGACAGGTCGGTGACCGAGGCCGTGATTGGCACAGTATCAGGCGGGTAGCGTCCCTCACAGCAAGTCGCCAGTGTTGTGGGCCTGTTGGGGTCCAGTTCGTGCGCCAACTGATTCAGCTCTTTAAGTAACGGCAGCGGGTCAGGAGCGATACCCCGCTTGTTCCCCACAAAGGCCGGGATGCTGTTTCCGAAATCGACCTCATTGGCGATGGACCATGTGATGACCGAGGGATGATTGAAGTCCTGCGCGATCAGCTCGCGCAGTTGCTGCTGAGCGTTCTCACGAAGTGCTTCCGTCGGTTGCAAGCTTTCGCCCAATGTCCATTGGCTTACGAGGGGTATCTCGTCCCAGAGCACAAGTCCGTCGCGGTCTGCGAGGTCGTGAATCGGCTGGCCGTGCTGATAGTGGGTGAGGCGTACGCCGGTCACTCCCATTTCGCGCATCATCGCCTCGTCCGCGGCAACGTCTTCCGGTTCCGAAGCCCAGCCCTTGCCTTCACGATCCTGGTGATAGCCGACGCCGTGCACGGTCACGTGTTTTCCGTTGAGGAAGAGTCCATTGTCTGGATCGAACCGAACCTGCCGAATCCCAAAGGGTAGAGAGACACGATCCACCAGTTGGGAGGACTTGTTTGAGAGCTCCACCACCAGGCGGTACAGATAAGGATCCTCCACGCCTTGCCAGAGATGAGGATGCAGCACAGCCAGGTTCGCGGTGCTCTCTGCCCCGCTCGCTGCTCCAACGGCGACGGACTGCTCTTGGTGTGCCGCGACTTTGCCTTGCGCGTCAATGAGAAGAGTTCGAAGCAGAACGGAGTCGCTTTGGTCACTGTCGTTGCGCACTCGCGCACGCACCTGTACCTGCGCCGCGTCAGACTCAACGGACGTCGTCTTCGCATAGACGCCGGAGGAGCCATAATCCATCAGATCAAGGTGCGTCTTCCGGTGAAGACAAGGCTTACCGGACGATACAGACCGCCGTACACAAAAAAGTCTCCGGTAAGCGGCAACACGTCGGCAGTGGAGCTTCCCAGCGCGGGTTTCGTGTTGTCCACCTTCACCGTAAGCGTGTTCTCATGACCTGGCTTAAGTGCTGCCGTGCTGTCCAGGCGAAAGCGCGAGAATCCTCCCCGGTGCGTGCCCAGCAAGGTTCCGTTCAACCAGACGGTTGCGATGCGGCTTGCTGCGTCGAATTGCAGAAAGCTTTCCATGCCGGCCACGTTCGCTGGAGGCGTAAAGATGAGCTTGTACCAGCCGACGCCCTGCGTGGTGACGACGTTCTGCGCGGTGTTGATATGGGACGCGGGCGCGTCCTTGTAGTATCCCGCCCGATTCCAGGTGTGTGGCACGCTAACAGTTGTCCACGTCGAATCCG
The DNA here is from genome assembly GCA_963738035.1 of uncultured Acidobacteriaceae bacterium. Taxonomy (GTDB): domain Bacteria; phylum Acidobacteriota; class Terriglobia; order Terriglobales; family Acidobacteriaceae; genus Telmatobacter. Next base: position 442,124 of record CAVTVB010000006.1, on the reverse strand, counting down.
GTTCATCCTGGAGTTCTGTCGCAGAATCTGGTCCCAGCTTGAAGCGCCATGCATCGCGGAGTGGCATCTCGACGCGGGGTTCTACAGCTGTGGAACGGTGGGTTCCGCTCGTCGGTGATTTCTGCGCATGATTCTCCAAGGTGAGCGGCAAGAGGGACAGCAAAAGCAAACAATGAGTGCGGTTCAAAGGCAAGCTCCTGCAAGCTCTACCTGCTTGCGTGTTCGGCGAAGATTGCAATTATAGAGATGACATAAACCGCTGTCACCACGACTGAGTGAAGCAACATCGAGCCTTGGAAACCATGTGGACGAGCAGGCGACTATTCGGCCATGCGCAAAGTTCGGTAGTGGAGTTCAGTGAACACTAAGGCGTTTGGCGATACCCCTTCTAAAGAAGGCATCATCTTTGCTTCCTCGCGCGGCGCCCCCATCAGGCGGTGGCAACCGAGAGAAATGACTTCCGAAGCCGAGCACGCGTTGGACAACCACTTGTCCGAGACGGCGACTACACGGCCACGTGCATTGCCACAGGTGCAATTCCGCATTCAGTACGGTCTGTGTCCTTCCGTTTTGCCGGGCCAGGTGTCGGTGCGGAAAGGGACGGCAGGCAGGCCCGCGCCATTGAACAGCGTGGCGGCGGGATTTGACTGCCAGGCGTAGCGGACCTGTGTTGGATTGGCTACGGAGGGCGATGAGACCACGATGGTGTCGCCGTCGATGCGCGCGTCGGCCCAGACCCATTTGCGATCGTCTCCGGCGATGGAGAATTCTTCCAGTTTGTCACCTTTGACAATGAGACCGCCGTCGGTGTGCGCGAAGTGCAAGCGAATGGAACCGGCGAGGCGCTCGACGGATTCGAGAGTGGGGCCCGAGTAGACGACGCTCTTGCCGTAGTATTTTGCGAGTGCGCAGAGCGCGAGGCGATCGCCGACGGGCTGCTTGTCCTTGGCGTGGATATTGTCGGGATCGCCGGTGTCGATGGTGACAGCGAGGCAGGAGTTGGGAACGGTAGCCGCAGTGATGGCCTGCGATTCGCGGGTTTCAGTCCAGTCGTCGCCGTCGACTGGGACTGGGCTTCGCTTTGTGAATGCGGGAAGGCTGACGATGTAGAAGGGGAAATCGCCCTGGGCGAAGAGCGAGCGCCAATCGGCAATCATAGCGGGGAGAATCTTGCGGTACTGGTAGCCGCGTGGGGAGTTCTGCTCGCCTTGATACCAGATAGCGCCGGTGATGGAGAGCGGAGCGATGGGGGCGAGCATGCCTTCGTAAAGAACAGTCGGCATAACGGGCCAGTTCTCGTAGGCGATAGGCAACGGTTGCGGCGGACGAGCGTCAACGCTGAGCTTCGCTTTCCACTGGCCCGCGAGCGGGATGCTGGTCTGGTCGCCAAGAGTGAGATGCAAGTCTTCTGGCTTGGAGAGAAAGCCACCATCGGGTTTGGTTTTGAGGACGCGGATGGCGATGACGTTGCGGCCCGGCTTCAAAATGCCGTCGCGAATGGAATACCTGCGTGGATTCTCGACCCAGGCGCTGCCGCCGACTTCGGTCCCATTGATATAGACGGTGTCCATGCGTTCAATCTCGCCGAGGGAGAGCATATTGCCATAGCGAGGAATGGACCGGGGCCGAGTCGATGCCGCGGCTACCGGCTGGGTAAGCGGGTCGGGCAGAGTAATCTCCTTGCGGAACCAGACGAGGGCCGGGGTATCGGGCACTCCGAGTTCGGCGAAGCCGCCGGGGACCTGGACGGTTTTCCAGGCCGAGTCGTCAAAATCGAGAGCTGCCCAGTTGTTCTTTTGACCGATGTCGTACTGGTCGTACCAGTGCGCGATGTAGTTGCCATATTCAGGCGCCTTTTCGGCTTTCAGCCGGTCGAGTTCGGCAAGGGGGACATCGAAGTCGTGGAGTGGACGAAGCGCGGCTTCGCTAGTCCACGATTCCGCGGGGGTTCCACCAACGGCATCGATGACGAGGCCGATGGGGACATGGATCTCCTGGTGGACTTTGCGCGCGAAGTAGTAGCCAACGGCGGAGATCGAGCTTGCGGTCTCGGGGGAGACGACGCGCCAGTCGCCTTCAATGACGTCGACACGGTGGTAAGCGGGATGACCCTGGACGGTGAAGAAACGGATGTCGGGGTAGTTAGCCGACCTTAATTTCATCATCGGCGTTTTTAGTGAACCGAAGTGGCAGGCCCATGTTCGATTGGCCACCGCAGAGCCAGACGTCGCCGACGAGAACGTTGTGCAGTTCAACCGATTGATGACCGGTGATGGTTACGGTATAAGGGCCGCCAGTCGCCGGGGGCTGAATTCTGACGACCCAGCGGCGATCTGCGCCGGCAGTACCTGTTGCTGTGTTAGCGCCGATCTGCACGCGAACATTGTCTCCAGGATCAGACCAGCCCCAGATGGTATCGGGCTTGCCGCGCTGAAGCACCATGTTATCGGCGAAGACGGGGCTGACGAAGGGGAGCGGCTTAACGGCTGCGGCCTGTGTGGCCTGGCCGGGTGTAGGCTGCGCAAATACAGCAACGCTCGCGGCAAAGAAAAGCCCTGCGGCGAGCGATGTGCTTTGAACCTATCTGAAACTCATAACTCGAAACCTCTCACCATCAGCGGGCGGGGTCCTGGCACTGGAAGTTGCGGGCGTCCTGGCTGTCACCGGTTCCGGTGTACTGCGCGTGTTTTGGATAAGCGCACAGCGGTCGGCTGCGACCGGGGAATGCCTGACCGGTAGCGATCACCGCGTCAGGCGCGGTGCCTTTCTCTACCCAGCTGACGACGGCAGTGAGCATGTCGAAGTGATCGAGAGCGGGACCGCCACCGCAGTGGGCCATGCCGGGGACGAGAAACATACGGCTCCATTCAGAAACCTTCTCGGCGCCGCCGTTGGTTGCGGCAAGTGATTGGTAATAGCCGAGCGTGTCGAGCGGCGAGAACCACGGATCGCTGTCGCCGTGGAAGAAGATGAGCTTGCCGCCGCTGAGTGAGAACGTGGAGAGATTGGTGGACGCAGGCTCGACGAGCGGATCGGAGGCATGCAGCGCCGCCTTGTCGACGTCGAGTTCAGTTGCAGTGGTGTAGGGGCCGAAGAGACCACTTGGTCCCAAGGCCAGTAAACCTGAAGCGAAGCCTTTCGAAGTAATGCCCGCGTCATAAAGGAAGCCCGGGTAGACCTGCGTGCCATAGGCATTCTTCGGTCCGGCGAAGGCTTTCTTGATAGCGGCGGTCTTCTCAGGAGCGATGCAAGCGTCGGACTGGCCGGGCTTGCAGGCGAGGACCGCGGGATCGAAGTCGCAGCCAAGAGGATCGGAGATCATGCCGTCGGCCACGCCATCTTTCGCGTCGCATTGTTTCATCAGCGCATCCATAAAGAGCTTTCGATCGTCGTCGGTGAGGAACTTATCGATCTGCGGCTTGCCGGAGGCGTCTTTGGGAGCGGCCTGGTTGTAAGCCACGGGGATCCATTGAGCGATGGCAAGGTTAGACAGGCCGGTGCGCATGGCCGGATCACCGGAGACGATGCCGTTGAACACGGTGGGATAGCGCTGCGAGAGGATCATGCCTTCGCGTCCGCCTGTGGAGCAGCCGACAAAGTAGGAATACGCCGCAGGTTTTGCGTAGTAGTGAGCGATGATCTGCTTGGCGACTGCGGCGACTTCAGCGTTCGCGAGGAAGGCGAAATCGAGATAGGCCTGCTGGTCGCGCATGAAGGTGAAGTCGAAGGCGCCCGTTTTGGCCTTGTGTCCTGTATCGGTGCTGGCCACGGCGAATCCGCGGGAGAGTGCCGGTTTGTCGCCTGCGTAGTTCGCGCCGGCGGGATACGCGATGATGCCATTGCCTCCTCCGCCGCCCTGCATCATGAAGTCACCGTTCCATGCAGCATTTTCGGGCAGCGCAAGAGCAAAGCCGATGCCGAATTCCTGACCGTCGACGCCATTGCGGCGATTGATGACACCGTCGACGCGGCAATGGGCTGGAAGCGGGCCGATAGCCGGAGCGCCGGGATACGGCGGCGGGACAGTAGTTCCGGCGGGAACGAGAGCGGCTTTGGTGATTTCGGTGCCGCCGATTTTAAGGCCGGAGAGAGCCGCACAGGGATCGGCCGATTGAGACAGTGCAGCCAAGGGTACACACAGCACAACCGCCAGAAGAAGCGAGAGATTGTATTTCGTCATAACCGGCCTTCTCCGTAACAAAATATGTGAGCGCAGCGTGGACTATTTTGTTTTACGAAGCCCGCGCCGCAGCAAATCACTTGATGGTTGCGTGAACTTCTTTACCTTCGTAACTGATCTCCGCGTTAGCCGTGCTGGTCACATCCACGCCTGTTCCATGTCCGCCTGCGACCAGAACGACGCGGAATTTGCGGTGTTCGATCATTCCGGCAAATGAGCCTTGCCGTGAGCCGATGGTGAGTGACGAGTTGTGGTCGTTCCATTGGATTGGGATGACGGAATGCTGACCCTTCTCGTACTCGTATCCATCGCCTGCGTCTTCATAAAGATCAAATTTCCCATCGGCGCCGCGATAAATGCGAAGCTCGATGGGCCCCGCGGGATCCTGCGTGGCGTACTCGATCTGCGGACCCATGGGAAGGATAGAACCGGCGCGCACGAAGAGCGGTATGCGATCGAGGGGCGCATCGGCTTCGATCTCCTGTCCGCCTGTTTGCGATTTGCCAGTCCAGAAGTCGTACCATGCAGCAGCTGCCGGCAAATAAACGTTGCGCCTGGTTCGCGTCGGCCTTGAGCACCGGGTTGACCATGATGGCAGGGCCAAACATGAATTGATCGCCGAGGTTCCATGTGTTGGAGTCGCCGCGCCAGTCCATCACGAGCGGGCGCTGAATGGTGTAGTCCTCGCTCGTTACCTTCCATGCCAGGGAATAGATATACGGCATCAGCCGATAGCGGAGCTTGTCGTAGCTCACAAGGATCGGTTCGACTTTGTCAAAGGCCCATAGCTCGTTATGTGGCCGGTGACCGTGCGTGCGGAAGATCGGGCAGAACGTGCCGTACTCGAACCAGCGCGCGTAGAGTTCCTGAAACGCGGGATCGGCGATTGGGTCTTCGTGCGGAGGCCAATAGCCGCCGATGTCAGTGGTCCAATATGGAGACCCAGACAGCGCGAAATTGAGACCGGCGGGAACCTGGTGGCTCAAGCCCCAGTAGGTGCCGTAGACATCTCCCGACCAGACGGTGGCGCCTACGCGCTGCTGGCCGAGGAATGCCGAGCGCGTGAGCAGAAAGACGCGCTTGCTCGGGTTCTGCGCCTTCCAGTGATCCTGCACTCCGAGGGTGTGCTCGAGCGGGAAGACGTTCGTGAATTCGGCGCCGTTGCCGATGGCGATCTGGCGGCTGCTGAGGATGGCGTCGCCCATGTGCGGCCAGTATTCTTCGGGCTCGGCGCTGTCGAGCCAGAATGCATCCCATCCCTGCGCCAGCAGCTTGCCGGGCAGGTGCTCCCAGTAGTTGTTGCGCGCCTCGGGGTTGCTAGCGTCATAGACGTGCGCGTCGGACACAAGCTCGTGCTTTGCATCGAGAATCTTGTAGGTTTCGGAGTCGGGATCGAGCAGGCCCCAGACAGAAATCATGGCGTGCACGTTTTCTTTGTGCAGCGCATCGAGATCTTGCGCCACGTCGTGATAGTTGGAATTGAAGACTGGATCGCCCTCGGTCTTCCACCAGAACCAATCCTGCACCATGGCGTCGAGCGGAATATGTTCCCTGCGATAGCGCTCTGCGATCTCGCGAATCTCGTCGAGCGATACGTAGCGGTCCTTCGATTGAAAAAAGCCATAGGCCCACTTGGGCAGCATGGGCGTGTGGCCGGTCATGGTGCGGTACTCGTGAAGAACGGCGTCGATCTCCGGGCCGTAGAGGAAGTAGTAATCGATCGACTTGCCGGCGATGGAAGTCAGCTTCATATCAAGCGGGAATCGATTGTCAAAATAAGTGAGCGCCGCCGTGTTCCACATCAGCCCGTAGCCCTTGCTCGAAATCAGCAGGGGGATTGCGACATCGGTGTTGTTTTGACCGAGTTCTACTGTGGCGCCGCGATAGTTGAACATGCCGTTCTGGTGCTGCCCGAGCCCGTAGAGCGCTTCGGTGATCGAGGGAGAAAAGCGGTCCGTGACGCGGTAGGTGTGTTCTCCATTGAGCTCGACCGGCTCGTAGGTTCGCGGGATGCTGTTGCCTTCGTTCAGCAGCGATTCTCCACTGATGGTGCGAAAGTGAGAGATTGCCGCGTTCGATGTTGACGATCACCTCAAGCTGAGCAGTCTTCAGACTGGCCGCTTTCGCGTCCTGCGCAAACGTGAACGGCGCTCCGGGACAAGCTTGCTGGGCGTCGAGCATCCACGGGCGCGGCGAGGCGGGGGCAGAAGGTTCGGGAGTAGCAACGACGTGAATCACCGAGTCAGAACACACGGTGACCTCGAGGACTTCACTGCCCGCGGTGGCGCGGATGCCGTGGCTTGTCTGCTCGATTTGCGCGGGCGGAGGACCCGGCGCCTTCTGTCCGGGCATTTGTGCATTTGCCATCGACGAGGTAGCAAAGAAGAGAAACAGGATGGGCATGACTTCCCAACCATCACGACAGGTGCGGAGAATTCCTGCTTTCCAAAGCATCTTTGATCTCGACTTTCTGTTCGCCGATGTTCTGCTCACTAACGGCAATCGGCTGTGAAGCAGAGGTTCTTGCTGAAGAACGGCAGCACGTGGTTCTGGAATCGATCGGCGACTGCACTGACATGCGTGCCGGAGTAGATCTCAAAGCTGTTTGCGATTCCATAGTTATCGAGGATGGTGTGCAGCTTGGTGGCATCGAATCGCAATCCGTCCTGATCGCCGACATCCATAGAGATGGCGCGGTACTGCTTGAGATTGCCGATGTACTGATCGACGAATGCCAGCGGGGAGTTAGCCGTGTATTTCGCTACGATCTCCGGTTGCGGAACGCCGTCCTTGGTTGGCAGATCGAAGTAGAGCGGAGGGTTCTTGGGATTGGGCGCCCACGCCGCTGCCGTTGCATATTGTGCGGAGGCGAAGCCGGGCGACTGTGCTGCCAGGTCCGCGGGAGACTTGGCTGCGGCAACCTTCTTCTCGCTGGCGATCGCCCGCTCCTTGATCTGATCGGCGGTGCCCGGGCCGCCCCCGACCATCGAAGACATGCAGCAGGGACTCATGATGTAGAGAGCGCCGAAGACGTCAGGATGCTTCATGCCGATGCGCGACGCACCATAGCCGCCCATGGAGTGGCCGACGAGACCGCGGCTGGTGCGATTGGGGATGGTGCGATAGTGCGCGTCGATGTAAGACACAACGTCGTGCCATATGAACTTCTCGAAGTCGCCGGTAGTGACGGAGCTTGAGTACATCGAGCCGTTGTAAATGGTTTTGGAATCGGGCAGGACAACGATCATCTCCTGCGAGCCCAGCGCGAACGCACCTTCGATGGTCTGCGGGACGTGGATCTCGTGCGTCCACTGTTCGGCGCCGATGGAGTAGCCGTGCAGCGCGTAGACCACGGGATAGCGGCGCTTCTTGTCTTTCTTGTAGCTGGGCGGCAGGAAGACGATGACATCGCGATCGACGGCGTCGCCTTCGAGATTGCCTTCAAGCGCCGTGCCGTGAATCTTGATGTGCTCCACCGCCACAGGCTTTGCGCCAGAGACAACTTCGGGAACGTTTGTCTGCACCTGCGCCGCGAGCCATGACTACCGGGTACGACTGCCAATGTGATTGCGCACGCAAGGAACAGCTTCGTTGATTTCATCTGGACCCTCTCTCGAAAGACCTGGCTACTGCACCGGGTAGGAATAAATGTTCACGCTGAAGGGGCGCACGGTGATGGTGTCAGGCAGCGCGCCGAGCGTCTGTTCCTCGACCTGAACCTCAGGCTTCTTGTCCACTTGAACAGTCGCATCGATGGAGTCGGGAGCCATGCGCCACAACTTCCCTGCACTCGCAAGCTTTGCTCCGTTGATCGCAATCCTGATGCTCTGTTCGGAGTCGGAAGGATTGAGCACGGCGATGGCGAGAGTCTTGCGATCTTCACTTAGCGCGGCACTCACATCCAGCGGATACGTGTCGCTGCCGGGGTTGACCGCGGGCTGATCGCCGCCAGCCGGAAACGTCGGCTTCGGCTGCGGAGAGTCTCCGGTCACCTCGACGGGGATGGTGCCGAAGTGATCGCGGTACATCTTGAACAGCATGCCGGTGGGATTGAGGATGGCTTCAGTTCGGTTCTGGCTCATCATCGCGGTTGCGAAAGTGAATGCGCCCATCTGAAAGATGTCGGAGTGGCGGAACATTTCGTGGAAGGCCCATGCATATGCCGGAACGACCTTATATCCGTCGCGATTCGCCGCCGAAGTAAGCCCACTCGTCGATGGCGATGGGAACGGGTTTGGCACGGAGCGCTGGGATGCGCTTCAGGTACTCCTGATAGTGCTCATATTTCGCGCGAACCTGGACGGCGGGCGCGCGTTCCCATTCGAGCAGCGACAGAGGAGGCTCGATGGGCACCTTCTTCTGCAGCTTCATGTCGGTGTGTTGCGTGCCCGATGCGTAGTAATGCTCGCTGACCATGTCGATGTTGTCGAGGCAGTTGAGGAGCATCTGGCCGGTCCAGTCGGCTGGCGGAAAGATAGTCGGGAACATACTGGCCGTTGATGCGCCTGGCCTGGTCGGCTCCTTCCATCACGTCGGGCATGGCTCCGCCGGCGATGAGCTTGATCGACGGGTCCACCTTCTTCATCTCTTTGGCGAAGAGGTTGTGCTTCAACTCGAATTGCGGAAGCGACATCGAGCCCATCTGGTAGTCGCCCCAGGGCTCGTTACCAACTCCCCACCACTGCACGTGATAAGGAGCAGGATGGCCATTTGCGGCTCGCCATTTTCCCATTGGCGTGGTGGCGGCGCCGTTGGTGTATTCGACTAGCTCGCGCGCAGACCACGCGTCGCCGAAGCCGGCGTTGACGGTGATGTAAGGATCGACGCCGAGGAGACGGCAGAGCGTGAGAAACTCATCGGTGCCGACATCGTTGGGCTGCACGGCGTGCCAGACGGGATCGAAGATGGGCGGCCGCTTATCGATGTCACCTACACCGTAGCGCCATTCATATGCGGAGACAAAGTTGCCGCCCGGAAAGCGGAGGACGCCGAAGCGCAACTGCTTGAGCGCGGCGATCGACCTCGGGACGGAAGCCTTCAATGTTGTCCGCGGGCATGAGCGAGACCGCGCCGACGTGGAATGAGCCCAGGCCTGTGCCGGTGATCTCGAGAGTAGCTTCGTCAGTGTCGGTTCTGGCGGTATAGCGCAATGGGAACTTGCGGTACGCGGCACCGAGCGAGCCGATGGTGACGGTCTGACGGTCAGCGGGCTCCTTGCCCCACGTGAGAGTCACCTTGACCGTCGCGCCGGGGGAGCCGGCGAGTACGATGCGACCGGTGTAGACCTTGCCTTTGCGGACTGCGATTCCGGACTGGCTGATGCCATGCGGATCTTTGGCGTCGAGTTTCACGAGCGGTGAATGATCGCCTGTATAGGGTAATTTCGTTTCCATAGTGACCGCGTTCTCGCCGCCAATGGGTGCCCACCATCGAGTAGGCGTGCGGCGGAAGCGCGGATTCCCCGCCGCGTTTCCCATCACTGGTGGAGGAGTGGGCGCCGAGGTGGCGACCGGGTAGAAGAACTTGCGATCGACCAGCATCTCAGACCAGACGCCGGTGTTGACGATGTCGCCGCCGTGCTCGAGAAACTGGCCGTAGATATTCTTCGAGATGGGAGCGCCGGTCTTCGAGGTATCGATGGTGGCGTTGACAATGCGAGTCTGGGATGAAAGGGCGGAGGGCAGCGAAAGCAGCAGCAGGAGAAACACTGCAGGTTTTTGGGTAAGCGTTTTCGCGACGATCTTCACGAGCAGATGCATGGTCCGTTTCTCCCAATACTGGATGGAGCAAAAATGTACGTACAACCGGCCCGTCGTTAACTTTCGAATCGAGTGCCAGTATCGTCCAGGGCTCTCGAATCGAGCGCAGTTCGCTGATTACGGCTCAATCGAGATGACGGTCACTGATCGAGACGCTACCGTGAGCGAAAGTTTGCCGTTCTGAACCTTCACTGCAGTCGGCTTCGGCACAACTGTACTCGGTGAATCAAAGGTGTTGATACTGTCTACTGCAACTCCCGTTAACGTCTCCGCCTTTGCCGACTTTGCCGTGATGCCGGCAACATCTACATCGATCGTTGCGGGGTTTTCCGCATCGAGGTTAGTGATCTCAAGCAACAGCTTTCCGTCCGCCCCCTTTGCGGCGATGGCGTCGACGCGCGGCAGGATTACGCTTCCATGGGTGTAGGTTCCCGCGTCGAAGGCGACAGGAATGAACGTGGCATCTTGAAACGGAACGTACATTTTGAAGACGTAATAGGTAGGCGTCAGGACCATTTTCTCCTTGTCCGTGAGGATCATCGCCTGCAGCACGTTGATCATCTGGGCGATGTTGGCCATGCGGACGCGATCGGCGTGGCGGGCGAAGATGTTCAAGTTGAGCGAGGCCAGAATAGCGTCACGAACGCTGTTCTGCTGGACGAGGAATGCCGGATTGGAGCCGGGCAGCGGCGCATGCCATGCACCCCACTCATCCACAGTCAAGGTGACCTTCTTCTCCGGATCGTACTTGTCCATTACCGCTTCCTGCTTGCGCAGGAATTCGTCCATGAAGAGCGTCGACTTCAACGTCTTGACATAGTCGTCGAGGTCCGAACTTCTCTGACGGGGTCGAAGGTGGCCAGCCGTTGGGAACCGTGTACCAGTGCAGGGAGACGCCGTTGATATCCCAGGCCCAGGTGTGCTTCTTCCACGCTTTCATCACGGCCTCAGTCCACTCGGTGTCAGGCGTGCCGGGGCCCACGGCGATCTTCAGCATCTGGTCCTTGCTGCGCTGCGCGGGGTTCATGTTGAGCACGAAGCGGCTGTACACCTTCATCAAGCTCACGTAGTAGTCAGGCGTCATCGCGCCGCCGCAGTCCCAGCTTTCGTTGCCGATGCCGAGAAAGCCGACCTTATACGGCTCGGGATGGCCGTTGGCGGCACGCTCTTTGGCAAGAGCCGTGGGCGCAGCGGCGGTCATGTACTCCAGCCACTCGGCCGCCTCCTCCGGCGTGCCTGAGCCGAGGTTGATGGACACGTAAGGTGTGCTGCCGATCTGCTGAATGAAGTCCATGAACTCATCGGTGCCGAAGGCATTCGTATCGATCACATCGCCCCATGCCGAGTTCACCGTTGCCGGGCGCTTGTCGCGTGGGCCGATTCCCTTGCGCCAGTGATACTGGTCGGCAAAGCAGCCGCCCGGCCAGCGGACGTTCGGCACCTTGAGTTCCTTGAGTGCGGCCACTACGTCGTTGCGGATTCCGCGGGTGTTCGGGATGGATGAGTCGGGACCGACCCAAATGCCTTCGTAGAGGCCATGGCCGAGATTCTCGGCGAACTGGCCGAAGAGATTGCGGTCGATCTTCGGGCCCGGCTTCGACGCGTCGACGGAGAGATGAATGTTGTCGGCAGCCATCAAAGGCGCGGACGAAGAGAGGACCAGCAAGCCAAGAAACGCAAGGACGCGACGCACCACACAAACCTCCGCTCAACCGGAAGGCGATGGAGCGCAGGAGCCGGCGCGCCGCGTTGGAGTTGGCGCGCAATTTTCGGCCACCGTTCTCGTATTCCGTTCCGGAACCCTCGAATATACACAGAACAAGCCCGAGCAAACAAGCCAAATAAATCGCTTTATTTCTCTAGGATGACGGATTTAACATGCCGGTGGTTGATGTTTGCGGACTGATCCCGTTCCAAGCCGGCCCTGTCTCAGTAAACGTTTGCGCGGAGGTGCGTTTTGAAAGTAATTGGATTCGTGATGCTAATGGCAGCGACATTCTGTTTTGCGCAGGAGCCAGGTGATTTCAAGTCCGCAACATCAAACGTTCTGGATGCGCAGTATCCGAAGGTGGACGGCAACTCGCGCGTGCAGATTCGGTTTAAAGCGCCTGACGCGACGAAGGTGAAGCTAAATTTCTGGAGTGGTCCGAAGGTGGATACGGAGAAGCAGGCCGACGGATTCTGGACGTTCACTACGCCGCCCATGGCTCCGGGGCTCCACTACTACACGGTGATTGTGGACGGCGCAGAGGTGAGCGACCCTGGAAGTACTGCCTACTTCGGCGGAAGCAAATGGGCGAGCGCGGTCGAGGTACCCGAAGTCGGAGTCGACTTTTACCAGCCCAGGGATGTTCCGCACGGTCAGGTGCGCGAGATCTGGTATCACTCCAGCGTGACAGGGACGTGGCGGCACGCATTCGTTTACTTGCCGCCGGATTATGACGCGCAGACGAAGACTCGATATCCGGTGCTCTACCTTCAGCACGGCGGAGGCGAGGACGAATCTGGATGGATCCGGCAAGGGAAGGCAAACTTCATTCTCGATAACCTAATCGCGAGCGGCAGTACAAAACCGATGATCATTGTGATGGCCAATGGATATGCCAGTCGCGCAGGATACGTAGTCCCCGACCTGACGGGAAAGCCGTTCGGCTCGCCGGAGTTCATGAAGGTGATGCAGGAGCGGATGGGTGCCTTCGAAGACGATATGACGCAGGTGTTGATTCCATTCATCGACAACACGTTCCGCACAATTCCCAATCGCGATCACCGCGCAATGGCAGGGCTCTCCATGGGCGGCATGCAGACCTTTCAGGTCACATTCGATCATCTCGACCTGTTTTCATACATCGGTGGATTCAGCGGAGCGGCTAATGTGTTCATGATGGGCAATAACAAATTGGATACGAAGACAGCTTTCCACGGCGCGATGGCCGATCCTACGGCATTCGCGAGCCGAGTGCATCTGCTGTGGATTGGCGTGGGAACGAATGAACCAGAACGGATGAAGACCGGACTCGAGAATCTGCACGCGTCACTTGACGAAGGAAAGATTCAGCACGTGTTTTACGAGTCGCCCGGTACCGATCACGAATGGCAGACCTGGCGTCGCGACTTGAAAGACTTCGCGCCGCGACTGTTCCACGCGCCAACGCAACCGGCTACTTCCGCGCGATAACTGGAGGTTCACATGAACAGATACATGACATTTATGATGCGGAGATTTGTCATGGGAACTGCAACGCTTCTCTTTGCCTTGACCGTACAGACCGCGGTTGCCCAAGGTGCAGCGACTCCCGGGTATCTGGACACCCATTTGACGCCTGAACACAGGGCCACCGACCTGGTGCACCGAATGACTCTTGCGGAGAAGGCTACGCAAATGCAGAACAACTCCGCGGCAGTTCCACGGCTGAACGTTCCCGCATACCAATGGTGGAGCGAGGCCCTTCACGGAGTGATCAACGAGGGTGTAACCGAGTATCCCGAGCCCATTGGCCTTGCAGCCACATTCGATGCGCCGGGCATTCACACCATGGCGGCCCAGATCGGTATCGAGGGGCGCATCAAGCATGTGCAGAATGCGCGCGAAGGACACACCGGGATCATGGGAGGACTCGATTTCTGGTCCCCCAATCTAAATATCTTTCGCGATCCACGCTGGGGTCGCGGTCAAGAAACCTACGGCGAAGACCCGTTTCTTACCGGCCGCATGGGCGTTGCCTACGTGACCGGATTGCAGGGCGACGATCCGAAGTATTACCTGGGCATTGCGACCCCAAAACACTATGCCGTACACAGCGGGCCGGAGCCGACGCGCCACTTTGCCGATGTGGACGTCAGCAAGCACGATGAGGTCGACACCTATGAGCCTGCATTCCGCGCCGCCATCGTGGAAGGCAAAGCCGGTTCTGTGATGTGCGCGTATAACGCAATCAATGGCGAGCCCGCATGCGCAAGCCAGTATCTGCTCCAAAACCAATTACGCGGCAAGTGGGGCTTCCAGGGGTATGTGGTTTCAGACTGCGACGCGGTTCGCGACGTGGCAGCCAATCATCGTTACCGCCCAACCCAGGCGCAAGGCGCGGCTATTTCCGTCATCAGAGGCATGGACAACGAGTGCGTCACCTTCACCTCAAGGTTCGGAGAGCCCGTCGAAAAGGCCTATATCGACGCTGTACAACAGGGATACCTGCCTGAAAGCACACTGGACACGGCGCTGATCCGCCTGTTCACGGCACGCATCAAGCTCGGTATGTTCGACCCGCCGGAAATGGTTCCGTTCACCAAGATCGACGAGAAGGAACTCGACAGCGCCGAACATCGCGCGCACGCACGCAAACTCGCGAATGAATCCATGGTCCTGCTCAAGAACGACGGTCTGCTTCCCCTCAAGCCGGAGATCAAGAAGATCGCCGTCATAGGCCCACTGGCCGACCAGACCCGGCCGCTGATCGGAAACTATGCTGGTCAGCCCACGCATACCGTCTCCATCCTCGACGGCCTGCGCGCTGAGTTTCCAAACGCAACGGTCACGTTCGTCCCTGGAACCCAGTTCCTGCGCACGGATGGAACATCTGTGCCGGACAGCCTGCTTACGACTCCCGATGGCAAGCCCGGCCTCAAGGCTGACTACAACGAAGGCACGCGGCGGGGACCGGCCACTTCGGAACCGAATTCAAAACCGCTCGTCAGTCGTACGGAAACGAATGTCAAGCTCACGGAGAATAGTCTGCCGGCAGAAGTTGCCGGGAAGAAGACGTTTGGCGCACAGTGGTCAGGATTCCTGACACCTACCGAAACAGGAGACTTTCTTCTCGGCATTCGTTGTGAAGGATTCGGAAGGCTTGCGGTTGATGGCAAGCAGGTAGCGACGGCGTTCGGCGGTGGCACGCGAGGTCTTTCATCGGGCGTGGGCCGCGTCCACCTCGAGAAGGGACGAAAGGTCGCGCTCGAGATCTCCTATGGAACCAGAAACAGCAAGCCCCATGCCGAATTAATCTGGGCCAGGTACAACGGCGCTCCTTCGCAGGAAGCCATTGCCGCTGCAAAGAATTCCGATGCAGTGATTGCCGTTGTAGGAATTACAAGTCAGCTTGAGGGCGAGGAAATGCCCGTGAGTGAACCGGGATTCCTGGGTGGAGATCGAACCAGCATCGATCTACCCCAGCCGGAAGAGGACCTGGTCGAAGCCGTGGCAGCCACCGGCAAACCGCTCGCCGTGGTTCTCTTGAATGGCAGTGCCCTGTCTGTCAACTGGATCAACGAGCATGCCAACGCCGTGCTCGACGCATGGTATCCCGGAGAAGAAGGCGGGGCGGCAGTGGCCGAAACGCTGAGCGGAAAGAATAATCCCGCTGGCCGGCTTCCGGTTACCTTCTACAAAGGTGTCGACCAGTTGCCCAACTTCGAAGACTACGGAATGACGAACCGCACCTATCGGTACTTCACCGGCAAGGCGCTATATCTGTTTGGCTACGGACTCAGCTACACGACCTTCAAGTACAGCGACCTAAGTGTTCCGGTGCAGGCTGTGGCTGCGGGGCAGCCAGTGGGTGCCGATGTGACGCTGACGAACGCAGGCAAGGTCGCAGGAGATGAAGTTGTGCAGGTCTATCTCAAGTTCCCTGCTGTGAAGGGTGCTCCGCTCATCGCTCTCCGCGGATTCCAGCGCGTTCATCTTGAACCGGGCGCGAGCCAGAAGATTCATTTCGATTTGAAAGACCGTGACCTAGGCATCGTAACCGAGGACGGAAATCCAATCATCGCGCAAGGTGATTACACGATCAGCATCGGCGGAGGCCAGCCGGACACAGCAGCGCCAGCGGTTACCGGAAAGTTTCATATCGAAGGCCAAGTCGCGTTGCCGGAATAAAGGGCTACATTGAGTCCCGCTCAGGGATAAAGGGGAACTCGTGCAAAGACGGGATTTTTGCAAACTACTTGCGATCGCTGCGGCATCGGAAGCTTTGCCATCAGCTGGGCGAACTGCACAGGAGAGCCAGCCTGGATTGCCCAGTGGGTTCAATCAATACACGCAGGATTACGCTCAGTTTTGCGCTCAGCCGCCGGAGAAGAGAGTCTTCTTCAAGGTCAGCGATGGAAAGATCATCGAAGAACGGCTGCATGACTCGACATGGCAACCTTCAGCGTGGAACTACAACCCGATGGCGCAATCCGTCTCTGGCGGGCTTTGGGATGATGTGCCTTTAACGTCGCCAATCCCCGATCTCGCCGGCGATGGTCCGTTCAAACCCACCTGGGATTCGTTGCTTGAATACGAAGCGCCAGATTGGTACCAGGATGCCAAGTTCGGCATTTGGGCTCACTGGAGTCCGCAGTGCGTCGCCGAAGCCGGGGACTGGTACGCCCGCAACATGTATATCGAGAACCAGCGCCAGTACAAATATCAACTTGAACATTTCGGTCCGCCCTCGCGATTCGGATACAAGGATCTTTGCGCACAGTGGACTCTGCTGAACTGGGCCCCGGACGAGTTGATTGCGCGCTACAAAAATGCAGGCGCAAAGATATTCGTGGCTCTGGCCAATCACCATGACAGCTTTGACGCCTGGAACTCGAAGCATCAGCCTTGGAATGCTGCTGCGATCGGCCCCCATCGCGATGTCATTGGCACCTGGGCTGCGGCCGCGCGAAAGCAGGGTCTGCGATTTGGGGTGACCGTCCATCAGGCGCGCAACTGGTGGTGGTTCCAGCCGTCGCACGGCGCTGACAAATCCGGCCCCAACGCTGGCGTTCCATATGACGGCCATCTTACCCAGGCGGAGGGCAAAGATCAGTGGTGGCAGGGGCTCGATCCTCAGCGACTCTATGGCGTGAAACACCCGGCTAGTGCATTGCCCGACATATCTTATGTCAAGAACTTTTACGACAGGACGCGCGATCTCATCGACCAGCACAATCCCGACCTGCTTTACTTCGACGATTCGCTACTGCCGCTCGGCTGGGCCGGGATGAATGTCGGCGCGTACTTCTACAACCACAGCCTTCGACAACACGGCGGCAAGAACGAAGCCGTTCTCAACGTCAAGGATGTTCCTGAACGGCTGGCCAAGGCTGTCGTTGCTGATTATGAACGAGGACTCACTGCCGAGATCATGAAACATCCCTGGCAGTCCGAAACCTGCATTGGCGCTTGGCATTATCTCCGCGCGCTCCATGAGAAGCCGGGCACATTCGGCGGCTATCTGCCCCCGCGCGATGTAATTCATTGGCTGATCGACACCGTGAGCAAGAACGGAACATTCATCCTGAATGTTCCCGGCAGGCCCGACGGAACCATTGACGACAAGGAAATCGCAGTGCTCGACGGCATAACTGCATGGATGCAGACCAATGGCGAGGCAATCTATGAGACCCGGCCATGGAAGGTTTACGGTGAAGGTCCCAACAGCATAAAGGCGGGGTCCTTCCAGGGCGGGAGCGTGAGCAAACTGGGAGAGAAAGATATTCGATTCACGGGCAACAAATCCAGGACTGTGATTTATGCGCTGGTGCTAGGCTGGCCGACAGAATCGTTCACTATTCAGTCTCTTGGACTTTCAGCGGCAACAAAACCTGGGAGAATTGGCCATCTGGAACTCCTGGGAAGCGATCAGAAAGTCAGCTGGAAGCAGCAAACCGATGATCTGTGGGTGGAGCTTCCAAAACTCTATAAACCAGCGGTTGATTATGCAGCTGTGCTTAAACTGACATTGGCCTAAGCGAAACAACGGCGCTCGCTGATCGCTTAGCCGATGTCTCGGAGCATTACCGGAACGCTGCGGAAACAGATGCTAACATCACGTCGATTGTCGGAATCACAATTTCAAGCTCCGGAGATGTACATGCTTCATTCCTTCATGCGGCGCATATGTATTGTCGTGCTTGGCTTTTCCGCGCTCTCGTTCGCCCCGCGCGTCTCCGCTCAAGGGAGTCATGACTCGTCGCGGGAAATCGCCGTCAACGTCATCGACACACACGGCCCGGTTGATCGCTTCTTCGATCTTTCCGTCGGCTCAGATTATCCCGGAACGTTGATTCGGGATGACAGCCAGGCCCAGCTCAAAACTGTCACAAGTGAACTCGGCTTTCGCTACATCCGCTTCCACGCCATCTTTCATGATGTTCTAGGAACGGTCCGCGTTGAAAATGGAAAGACCGTGTACGACTGGGCCAAGATCGATCAACTCTACGACGACCTGCTGGCGCGCCACATCAAGCCGTTTGTCGAACTCGGCTTTACTCCGAAAGCGCTGGCGACGTCCGAGAACAGCATCTTCTATTGGCACGGGAATACCTCGCACCCGAAGCCGGATAGCTGGCGCGAGCTTGTGGACACTTTCGTCCGGCACGTTGAAACCAAGTATGGCAAAGATGAAGTGCGCACATGGTACTTCGAGGTGTGGAATGAGCCGAACCTGTCTGGATTCTGGGAGGGTGGCGACCAGAAGGCTTACTTCGAGCTGTATGACCTGACCGCCAGGACAATCAAAACCGTGGATCCCAAGTTGCGCGTCGGCGGACCTAGCACGGCCGGGGCGGCATGGGTGCCGGAATTCCTCGCGCACGTGAAGCAGAGCGGCGCCCCAGTCGATTTTGTGACCACGCATACCTATGGCGTTCAGGGAGGATTCCTGGATGAGAACGGAAAGAGCGATACCAAGCTCGATCCTTCGCCCGACGCAATTATCGGAGACGTGCGGCATGTCCGCGAGCAGATATCGGCTTCAGCCTTCCCTGCCCTTCCCCTTTATTTCACCGAGTGGAGCACCAGCTACACGCCGCGCGATTCTGTGCACGATTCCTACATCAGCGCGCCCTACATCCTGAACAAGCTCAAAGGCAGCCAGGGATTGGTGCAGGGCATGAGCTATTGGACTTACACCGACCTGTTCGAGGAACCTGGACCGCCTACCGCTCCCTTTCAAGGTGGATTTGGACTGCTGAACCCTCAGGGAATTCGTAAGCCGGCGTACTTCGCCTACAAATACCTGCACGCGCTCCAGGGAGTCAGCCTTGCAACCGACGACCCGAAGGCAATGTTGTCCGCAAAGGATGGAAACGTGGCCGCTGTGATCTGGAACTTCGATCAGCCGGACCAGAAAGTCAGCAATCGTTCGTTCTATACAAAAGTGATTCCATCGCATCCGGTCGCGCCTGTGAAGCTGCATCTGACGCACCTTGCCGCTAATGCCTCATATCACCTTGAACTGCATCGCACGGGGTTTCATGCCAATGATGCCTACACCGCCTACATCGAACTGGGTTCTCCCAAAGAGCTAACTGAAGCGCAGATCGCGCATCTGAACGATCTCACGCAGGACCTTCCGGAGACAGATAAAGTCGTGCGGAGCGATACTGGCGGCAATGTTGAATTCACATTTCCGATGAACAGTAGCGACATCGTTCTTGTGAAGCTGGTGCGCAGCGAGAAAGGCAAATGATTGATGTTCTGCACGTCACTTGCTCGAGACAAAGGGACCCACAAGGTAAGCTGCTTCGAAAGGCGAGTCCAGTTTCTCGCTCTTCTGTTTCTTGCTGTCGTTAGCCTGGGGCTCTCAAGCCTCGCAGCAAACGCACAGGACACTTCAGCGCATCCGAATTGGCCCGGTCCGGGACAGCTCTTTGTGGGCACATGTTATCAGCCCATCGACCGCTCCCCCGATCAGGTCGACCAGGACATCGCCATTATGAAGCGGGCCGGTTTCAACGTGGTGCGCATGGGCGATCTGTCGTGGGATTCCTTCGAGCCATCGCAGGGCAAGTTCACCTTCGAATGGTTCGACAGCATCATGGACAAGATGCATGCAGCCGGAATTCGGGTGATTCTGGACATTCCCGGTTTGCCCGCGCCCATCTGGCTGCATCGCGCGTACCCGGGCGTTGATATCGTTGCGCAAGACGGCACACGTCGTCCTCCCGCCGAGCGATACATGGATAACATCAGCGACCCCGACTACGTCCGCGAGGTGGGGATCATGGCCGACACGTTGATGAAGCGCTATTCGAATCATCCCGCGGTAATTGCAGTCGGCTATGACAACGAGATAGGAAACGGCTTCATGTCGTATTCCGAAGCCGACCGGCAGCGGTTCATTGCGTGGCTCAAGCAGAAGTACGGAACCATTGACGCACTGAACAAGGCGTGGGCAACGCAGAGATGGTCGCGCCGGCTGAACAACTTTGAAGATGTCGATCTGCCGCTCGCGGATGGCCCCGGACCGTCGGAGCGCTATCTGGAACTACATCGCTACTGGTCGGCTGTGACCGTGGCTCGTCTGAAGGAACTGGACGCGATTCGTCAGCGGAACATGCCGAACGTTCCGTCGATCTCAAACCTCTGGGATACGGCTTCGCGGCGCGGTTTTGACTACCTTTCGACGTACAAGGCTTACGTCTCATACGGGGCTGAGGGCTTTTATCCCGGGGACCCCATCAGCGGTTCATTTGGCGCGCTGATGATCAAAGGGGCATTGCCGACTCCGATATGGTTCAACGAGTTCACCGCCGGCGGTGGCGGTTTTTACGGAACACCGGGCCAGAGCCGCATGTATGCATACCTTGGACTCATGATGGGAGCTCAAGGGATTCTCGCCTGGACATTCAACAGTCACCAGGGCGGAGAGGAACAGGCTCTGTTCGGCCTGGTGGATCACGACGGAACTCCCTCGTGGAAAGTGGATGAATTCGCTCACATCGCTACGGAGTTCAAACTGCTCGCCAAATACGGATTCCCTCGCTACACGCATCCCGAAATCGCCATTGCCTATTCATTCGACTCCTTCATCGACTCGCATCCCAATGGTCCTTCTAATACAACGCTGCAATACTTCAAGCCTCCCTACACCGAGCAGGTGCAAGGCGCCTTTGAGCCGTTCTTCCGTGCCAATCTCGATACCGCCATCATCAACATCGGGCATGAGAACCTTTCTCCCTACAAACTGGTCGTGGTACCAGCTGATTACGTGATGGACGCGGCGAGCGCAACGGCACTGCGGGAATACATAAGCAATGGCGGCACAATACTGATGACAGCATTCTCAGCCAAAGTGGATGAGCATGGGCAATGGTTTGACACTCCGCTGCCCGGCAGGCTGAGCGATGTCTTCGGGCTGAAGACAAATGCATTCTATGATTCGACGGCGTTGAGATTCGATCTGGACGGCAAGTCAATCTCTGCCAACTCACGTCGATACGAAGTGCTCGAGCCCTCCACGGCCACGGTGCTCGCACGCTTCACAAGTCTCCCGGATCATAGCCCAGCAATCACGATCAATAGATTCGGTAAAGGCAATGCCCTCTACCTGGCGACCGAGTCCAACCCTTCCACCATCGGTCCGGTACTCGAACGCGCCCTCCACATTGCGGGCATTCAAGCTGGCCCTTCCACTCCTGAAGGTGTTTACGCCAGATCAGTAGATGGCCGCACTCTGTATGTAAACACGACCGAAGAAAAGAAGACCGTACCCATGGAGGGCAGCAAACGAGGAATACTCACCAATCGGGTTTATGATGGCGCCATGGTTTTGGATCCACTGGCATCGGATCTCGTCCAATGAAGAGGAAAATGAGAGGCTGGCGGACACATAGACAATCTTAGAACCTGCCCCATTCAGTTCTAATTGACTGCATCAACGCCAAGTTCCAAATCGACGTTTCTGCGCAGCGCCCCTGTTCTCGGTAAATCCTATAGGCCGAGAATCCTTGGTTCAGCGCGAGTGATCATCAATCCCAAAACTTCCAGTTAACTGACATCGAGGCACGCTGCAACTAGGTGAGCGGAGAGCCTCAGCGGGAATTACCCGGTGGGCGTTGAAGTGAGCTAAAACATGATGATTCATGCTCACAGCTGAATCAATCCCCTGAGCGCCAAGCCGGCGCTCCATGTGTTGGGCAGTGTCTACAAATCCAGTCCACCTAGCCGTAAAACCGGCTCCTCGGACAAGTGATCACTGCCAATGAAGCTACGGCGACCGATCAGCGCAATATCGCCTACGCACTTATCGCTCGGCGTCAGTGAATGGCCCGAAATTCCGGCTAAACGACCGAGCTTCGTACCTGCGTCCCTGCCGCCGCAAAGCAGCAACCTAATCAAGGGCTGGCGCTCAATTCCCTTCTCCCTCGTACTTTGGAGAGAATATCTCCTCCTGCAACCGCGGGCGGAGGTCATCATGCAAAACGGAAGCGTCATAAGAAGAACTCGCAAGATGCATTCGGATATTTGGCAGTTTCGCTGGCGGGAGAAGACAGCCGATGGAAAGAAAATCTATCGGCGCAGACAAATCGGAACGGTCGATCAGATTCCAGACCTGGAAACCGCGCGTAAAGCAGCAAGCCTTCTTGTGCCAGATTTGAATGCGCGAATGGCAAAATCAAAATCGGTTTCGATGACCATCGCCCAGCTTTGCAGTCATTTCGAACAATGCGAATTGAGTCTCGCGAACACCTGGCGGAGCTATTCAACGAAGACAATCTATAAGGTCTACTTGAAACGATGGATCATTCCGAAATGGAGTGAGCACCTTTTGAGCGATATCAGGACCATTGAGGTTGAATCCTGGCTCCGAAGCCTTCCCATCGCGAGGAGCACGTGCGCCAAGATCCGCAACGTCCTGTCCGTGTTGTTCAATCACGCTTGTCGGTACGAGTTCTTCGATGGCAATCCAATCAGACTCGTTCGTCAAAGCGCAAAGCGGCGATCCCCGCCAGTAGTGCTGACTGCTGGGGAAATCAGGATCCTTCTAGAAGGGCTAGAGACTCGCGAGAGAACCCTGGTGTTCATTGCGGCCTCAACTGGAATTAGGCAAAGCGAACTGTTCGCTCTCCAGTGGGGCGATATCAACTTCTCGGCAGGAACAATGAACGTGGCGCGCTCCATCGTCCACGGTTTCGTGGGACCGTGCAAAACAGAATCTTCTCAGAAGCCTGTACCGATCCATCCCCTAGTCTGCGAAGCGCTCGTCAAGTGGAAGGAACAGTCCTCGTATCGACAGCCAGAAGACTGGGTTTTCGCAAGCCGGCATAGCCATGGAAAGCAACCGTACTGGGGACAAGCAATTCTGCACAAGTACCTGAGACCAGCGGCTCGCGAACTTGGAATTGAAACACGATTTGGCTGGCATACATTCCGCCACACCTACTCAACGCTCTTGAGAAGCGTTGGCACCGAATTCAAGGTGATGCAGGAGCTGCTCCGACACTCGACTATCCGATCAACTCTGGATGTCTATACCCAGGCAATCACGCCGGCCAAGCAGAATGCGCAGGCCGCGGTAATGTCGTTAGTCTTCCCTACCCAGTGAATGTTGAAGATATGTATAAGGATGCGCCGTTAGGCCGTTTTTGGGGTGCAAACTGGGTGCAGAATGCACCCAAATTGCACCCAATTTTGCCAATTTATTGGCGCCAAATCATCCCGTAAGTCTTTTGGAATGTATGGCGGGGACGACGGGGCTCGAACCCGCGACCTCTGCCGTGACAGATCATACAGCTGAGCCGCTTTGGATCAATGAGCCCGATTGGCTTTGCGCGGTGGAATTTCTAAACGACGCTGACCCAGAGAGTAGGGATTTGGCTGCGGATACGATCGGTTACCTGCTTGGCTATTCACAGCTGACGAACACTCGTTCGTTAGCGCTCATCGGCGATCCAGAGTTGATGGCATACGAGATTTTGTTTTCATTTTCTTCTCCGGCAGAGAAGGCGAGATTCCTAGACTTCATTCGGTCAAATGACCAACTAGGAAATGAATACATCGTCAATGATCTAATCGAGCCTGTGAAGGAAGAGATTCGAGATGCGCAGCCTCTCGCCGCAGTACTACCTCAATTGGCACTAGCGCGGGCGTTAATGGTTGCAACTTTTGTCACTGGTCCCATTCAGCATTCGACCATTCAATGACGGCAAGGGTTGTCGTTAACCTTCCCGAAAATCTGCAATGAATTCGGCGTCACAAGTAATGCATCTTTGAAATGTGTTTCTCTCGAGTAACTCGTTACTCCCTTCAGTCTCTGCGAGTGTCCGGAAGTGCCCCGTTGATGCCCATCGAGCATAGTCTTGACGAAAAAGGTCTTGGACGCCAAATCGATTTCGATTCACTCTCTGAATAGCGGGCCGGCCCTGTCACCGAAGCTTGAGCGCGCTACTCGCTGAGTCGAGGCTTGAGAAGGAGATTATGCATGGATCGATCTGTAGAAAAATTGCTCTATTCCCGGCGTGACACCGCAGAAGCACTGAGCTTAAGCATTCGATCGATTGATTACCTCATTACCACCGGACGACTCACCGCGCGGCGGGTTGGTGGAAAGATCCTTATTCCGGCAAGTGCCGTCCGGCGCTTCGCAAGGGAAGACCACCCGGATTCAGCGCGCTCAGGCATACCTGTGCTCTCGTCAGATCAAATGAAGGTTGGCCAACACTCTTCCGGAGAATCGATAAGCCGCTTCCAGCCACAGAGTCAGGGTATTGATGAAACTGGGCCTAGGAGGGCGAACGGCCGCTACTGATTAGCAGGCTTCACGCAGCTGCTGGATCAAGCTTTTCAATGGCGGCCTGATTGTGCTCCGGAGCCAGATGAGCGTAGCGAGTCGTCATCGAAATTGTCTTGTGACCGGCAAGTTCCTGCACTGTTCGCAGGTTTACGTCCTTCATGACCAATCGGCCGATGAAGGTAT
This sequence comes from uncultured Acidobacteriaceae bacterium, assembly GCA_963738035.1. Lineage (GTDB taxonomy): Bacteria > Acidobacteriota > Terriglobia > Terriglobales > Acidobacteriaceae > Telmatobacter. The sequence goes on along the minus strand of CAVTVB010000006.1, from coordinate 417,510 downwards.
GGCGCAGGTCATGCCAGCGAAAGTACTTCACCTTGGCCTCTTCGAGGGCCAATTCAAACCAAGCCCTAGGATTGTTGAGATCACGTCCGTACTTTGAAAGAAATACACGACCATTGTGTGGCCGCGTACCATGAAGCGCTTCGAGAACGCTGAGGCAGGTCTTGTTCAGCGGAATCTCTCGATCACTTCCATTCTTCGTCTTCTCCAATCTGATACGTTTCCGACTCAGCGAGACTTGGGACCATTCCAGACTGAACTGCTCACTCTTTCGCATCCCAGTGTTCAGAGCTACGTCGAATTCCGGCATGTGCTTCGCAAATCTCTTCTTGATTGCCGCGCGTAATCTCGCTTCCTCGTCTGCTGACAGGAACCGAATACGGGCATTGTTCTCCGCCCGTTGCTCAACCAGCCGCGCAGGATTGCTCGTGACCTTGCCGTCTGCCAGCGTAATTTTGAACGTCTTTCCAAACACATTTTTATAACGGTTCTTCGTCGCGGCTGACCATTTGTGAGAACTGATCCAGGAATCAATGTCAGAAGGTTTAATCTCTTCAGCGGCCCGGTCGGCGAAGGCCTCCAGAATGAGTTTCATCCTGCCTTTGAAATTTCGAACATCTCTACGGTCGTGGTTGACGTACCAGTCGATGGCTTCCTGGGCAAGCACGGAGAACTTGATGCCCTTGTCTTTCATGTTCGCTGGCATCTTTACGCCACGAAGAATGTCCGCCTTGCGAATCTTGTAGAGCTTGATTGCGTCGCCGCGGCGCCCCACCTTTTCCCGATGCTCGACACCAGCGTCTTTGAAACGTATCCACCAGATGTCTGAGCCTGGCACCTTTTCGAAGACTCCGCGTTCTTTGCGAACCACCTTCCTCGGCATAGGATCTGCCCCCTGAATGCGATCCTAGCAAAGTCGGAACAAAGTGGCACCAAGAGTGGCACCAGCGCTATGTTTAGGAATGCCAGTTTCCGAAATGACCTATATAAGTTATTGATTTTATTGGTGCCCGGAGGGGGACTTGAACCCCCACGACCTTGCGGTCTGCGGATTTTAAGTCCGCTGCGTCTGCCGATTTCGCCATCCGGGCTGGGAGATGGGTATCAGCTCAATCTTAAATCGAAACGGTGCGCGTCAGGCGCTCCCACGGATTAGAGAATCTAGAAAAACAGAAGGAACGTCCTTCGGCTCGGTCGCTTAGCGACCTTAGCTCCGATGGCTGCCTCCGGAAGAGATGAGATCGTTATTGCGGATGTCGGAAGCGGATGTCTTCGCCTTCGAGCCTGTATTCTGCCGAACAGCTATCCCCGCCGCAGATCATGGTTTCTTTTTCGCAGAGCTGGCGTCGCGTAATTAACCCCATGGTGCCGCAACGAGGGCAGGACATGACGGCTATGTAGGGATTCTGCGCATGGCCAAGCTTGGATTGGTTTTCGAGAAGGAAAACCGTTCCGGGGTCCATTTTTTCGGGAATCCACTCTTCGAGAAATTGCAAGTCGGTAGACATCCTGCCCTCCGAGAATCTGACGTTAGAAGCGTTGATTCGGTAGTGCTGGGTGGTCCGTCTTTCAACAGCGTGCTGCGAATGAGGTGTCCGGTTGCCTCGTAGTGTTTACGTGCTGCCAGCTTCGAGTCAATGAGAATCGGAGAGGGCTATTTGCAAATCGGATTCCCGTCGTTGATTTTCTATCTGCCAGTCGGAGCTTTAGATGCCGTTGTCGTCGTGGTGGTGCTTGCGTCGATCTCGCGATAGATTTCGATGTTGCGCAGAATCGCTTGCACGTAATCCCGAGTCTGCGTGAAAGGAATGGACTCAACGAACTCGTCGATCCCACTGTAAGGGCCCGCAGATTGCCAGTCTTCGACGCGGCTCTCGCCGGCGTTGTAGGCGGCTAACGCGTACTCCGGAACTCCGCCAAACCTATCTAGCGTCTGCCGGAGGTAGCGGGTGCCAAGGCGGATGTTCGTTTCGGGATCAAGCAACTGGAATGTCTGGAAGTGGGTCATTCCTTCTTGGCGTGCCATTGATTTGCCAGTGGATGGCAGGAGCTGCATGAGACCCCAGGCATTGGCGTAGGAGATCACCGAGGGATTGAATTCGGATTCCTGACGAATGAGGGACGCAACGAGATAGGGATCGAGATTGTTTTTTGCGGACTCAGACTTGATTGAGTTCCAGTAGGGCGCAGGAAAAAGGATGTGCCAGTAGGCGAGCGGAATGGACTGGATGGATGCGCTTGCTGCGCCGGGCAACGCTCGCTTGAGAGCCCGCATGGCACGGTAGGCTTCTCCATAGGACGCGTAGATTTGCGCTTCGGCCAGGGCGCTCCACGAACCTGAGTCGGGATCGGCAGCGATCTCGCGGGGAATGTAGCCATTCAAGCCGGCGTTCGCGAGCAGCTTTGCTTTGGCCAGGTGAGGACTGTCTTCAGGAAATGACTCCGCAAGTGTCGGCAGATCAGCGGCCTTGATCTCGTCAAGGTCGGGAGCGGCAGCCGGTATCGTGCTGCCAAGCGCCGCAAGGCGCTGACGCGCCATCTGTGCGTAGAAAAAGTGCTGGTAGACGCGGACAATTGTGCGGTAGTTGGCCACAGCCTGGGCCGGATTGTGATCTTGCGTCTCATAGAGACGACCACGCCAATATAGAGCCGAAGCGGTCTCGGGTGTGCCGGAGAAGTTGTGAATCTGTTCGTCGAAGATGCGCGCGGCAACGTCGTAGTTTCCGAGGCGGTAGTTGAGCCAGCCGGCGCGCCAGTGCGCGGCGGAAGCATTCTTGCTGGAAGGAAAGTGCTGGGCCAGGTAGCTGTAGTATTCGGCTGCCCGCGGATAGTCCTTGCGCAGCAGATACATGTTGCCGCTGGAAAACAAGGCTTCAGCCAGCCACTGGCTCTGGGGGAAGTCGGTTTCCATGCGCGTGACGATGCGCGTCTGCTCGTCGAGGTCGTTGCGGTTGCGGGCAAGTTCCATCAGCAGGTACGAGCGGCGCGCGCCGTTTTCGTCGGGGGTGTCGGCGAGGGCTGAGGCCTGGCTCTCGGTGAGGCGCTTCAGCTTTAGATCGCAGGCGGCTGCGGCAACCGCAAAAGCGTTGCGGGACTGCGTATCAAGGTTTGCCTTCAGGGTGAGGGCGCGATACTCCTCGGCCGCATCTTCGTAGCGGCCTGCCTTGTAGTAGGCGTCGCCGAGGCTGCGTAGCTGGTCGCTGGTGAGGGACTCTTCTGCATTTAGCGAGGTGAGTTTGGCGCGTGCGATGCCAGCTTCAGTCGAAAGCGGGTAGGCAAGCAGGAGCGCCTTAAAGATGCGGATAGCTTCCTGATCTTCATTCTGTGCCTGGGCAACCAGACCGGCGGCAAGTTGATAGCCGGCACGCCCTGCGGCGGGATCGCTGGCGGATGCGTCGAGAACGCGTTTGGCTCCGGTCGGCGTCGTGCAGGTCTAGCAGCACGTTGGCCTCGAGTTCGGGAACCTCATCCACAAAGATGCTGTCGGGATATTTCTCTTTGAAGCCTTTGAGCAAAGCTTCGGCCTGTGCTTCCTGGTTGGCCTCATGATTCGCCCGGCCGCGAGGAAATCGGCGTAATCGTCCAGCGCTTCGCCCGTTTCCCTTGCCTGGTGCAGGCTTGCAACGGCGTCGGTGTACCGCTTGTCGAGATAGTAAGCGTTCCCGAGGGCTAGATAGGCGGCTGCTGCAGCTTCGCCGGTATGCGCGTGAGCATAAGACGTGACGCCCGAGTAGGCGGCCGGCGTGCGCAACGTTGCGAGTTGCTGCGCCATTGGCCGAAGTTCGCTGGAGGCTACAAAGGCCAGCTTGATTTTGTGGGCACGGGCTGCGCGGCGACGGCGCTCGGCGGGACTGACGTACTTCTTCTTGCCGCGCGGCGCGGTCGCTGAGTGGTGCGTCGAGCTCGATGTCTTTTTGGCAGCGGATGAAGCAGGCTTCTTTGGGGACGAAGTGGCGTGACTCGTGCTGGCAGCGGGTTTCTTCGTGGATGCCCCGCCGGACTTGGATTTGTGCGTCGTAGAACTTGACGTATCAGAAGCTGCCTGCGTGTCGTACCGTTTCCCCTCAACCGGAGAGACCGCAAGAAGTGCACAGAGCATCGCGGCCAGCATACGAGCTGGAAAATGGGTCGGAAGAGGGGGAAAAACAGGGGCCATAGATTCACTTTAAGCCTGAAAAGGCTGTGGAGAACAGCGAAGTACCCGTACCGTAACGTTCCTTCGGGAATTGCAGGTACGGAACTCTCCTGCCGGAATTCCCCATTGGCCTTGGCGGGCCTCTCCTTTACACTTAGACGTAGGGATTTGGCCCGGTTTGGGCCGGCCCGCAGATTTCCCGCAACCAACCCCCATGGCGACCATCCAATCGATAGCAGGCGAAAACGAGCAGCATCCCGATGTGGCCCTGGTTGAGAGGGTCCGCAGCGGAGATATCTCGGCGTACGACGAACTCGTTCACAAATACGAGCGGCAGATCTTCAGGATTGCGCAGCACATTACGCAAAACCGCGAAGATGCCGAAGACGTAATGCAGGACGCGTTTCTGAAGGCGTACGAGAAGCTCGATCAATTTCAAGGAAACTCGAAGTTCTACACATGGTTGGTCCGGATCGCAGTAAACGAGAGCCTGATGCGTCTGCGCAAGCGACGTACAGGCAAGATGGTTTCGATCGACGAGGACATCGATACGGAAGAGGGCAGCGTTCCGCGCGACCTCGCCGACTGGGCCCCCGATCCGGAGCAGAACTATACCCAGTCGGAACTGGCCGAGATTCTTCGCAAAACCATTCAGGGCCTGCCTCCGGGATTTCGGATTGTTTTCGTTCTACGCGACGTGGATGGCCTGTCTACGGAAGAAACGGCGGAGACGCTGGGTTTGAGCGTGCCGGCCGTGAAATCGCGATTGCTACGAGCCCGGCTTCAGTTGCGCGAACGCCTCAGCCGTTACTTCAAGCGGAAAAAGGTTTCCAGGCAAAAGGGAGTGAAAAGTGACGTGCACTGAGTTTCTAGCCATGCTCGATGACCTGATCGACGATTCGGTGACCACCGAGATGCGCGCCGATCTGCAGGAACACCTGCGCGGCTGCGAGCACTGCGAAGTCACGTTGAGCACCACGCGCAAGACGATCCAGATATATCGCTCGCATGAGGTGTATGAAATGCCCGTTGGGCTGCGAGAGCGGCTGCACAAAGCCATCATGGAGCGGTGCAAAAAGGGCTGCTGAAAATCTATTCGCCACTCCCCGCTTGTAAGACCTGGCTGATTGTGGCACGATTTTGCCGTGGCAGCCTTACGAATCTCCGCTGCGCTAATCCTTATTTCCACCACGCTCGCACTCCCACAGGATCCATCTGCACATTTGTCTGTGACGGTCATTGACCGTACCGGTGCAGCCATTGCAGGCGCCGAGATCGCGATGGACGGTCAACTCAAAGCGAGCACAAAAGCGGATACCAAAGGCGAAGCCACCTTGGCGATGGTACCTGGAAAGCACAATCTCTCTATCAAAGCTCGTGTTTTCAAGCCGTGGTCTCGAGAGATTGAACTTGACGGTAATACAAACCAATCGGTAGTTGCCGTGCTGGATGTCGATTGCGAAAGGTCGACCTGCGATGTGATCGTGACATCGAATGAGCTTAGTGCCCAGACTGCGCGGCAGGTCCCGCTCAATGTGACGGTCACAGATCAATCTGGCGCTCCCGTAGCGCATGCACTGGTCCATGCTCGCCCTGATGATTCGACCTCCCCGATCGAGGTGCAGGCCGATGCACGAGGCGTAGCTGCTCTGTCGCTTCCTTCGGGTCCCTATATCGTTTCAGTTAATGCTCCAAGCTTCAGAACTTGGAGAAGCACGATTAACTTGACTGCAGCACAGTCCATAACAGCTGAATTATTGATTAGCGCCCCGGGGAGTGGTTTTGTGATCAACGAGGAGAAGACAATCCAGACCGAGCGTCCAATATTCGATGTGTCGATTCCTCTCGAGCCTCTTGAATCTCTCATCGATTGGCCCGCGCACAAAGTGCGGCGGTTTGGTCGCTCGCGTCACACGCAGAGTTGAGCTCTGCGTTGCTCATTCATCACCACAACATCAGTTCAGCAACCCAAAGACGGCGACTCCGTTCGGAGTTCCCACGAAAACCTTGCCGTTGACGATCAGCGGCGTGATGAACTTATTGCCGTTGCCGAAGTGATCGCGCCCTCCTGCGGCCTGGTTGCTGTTGTACAGCTCATTCAAATTTGTAGCGTCGTACGCGTGCAGCGCGGCGGGCGAGGAGTTTTCCACGGCCCAGACAATTCCATTGGTGGTTCCATTCGCGCTTACTGCCGGCGTGGTGCCGGGGTACTGGCATGAGTTCGCACTATGGAACGCAGCCGTGGTCGCGAGTTTGGCGTTGGTGATCGGGAATGCCTTCAATGTGTCGTTGACTGCGCCGTAGTAGACGACGTTGTTGAAGTAGGCGGGCATCGACCACACTCCACCGATGGCGCCGTCAATTTCCTGGTAGAGCGCGCTGTTGTCATTTGCGTTGAACTTGCCCATATTATCTCGATCGACGACATAGATTTTCTTATCCTTCCCTGCCCCGACGGCGAGATGCTTTACCGTTCCTGACGCGTCCTTCAAATCGGGCAGCAGAAGGGCTCCGCCGGAGCCAAGGTCTATGTCTCCCTGGGATTCGGTGACGGTGTTGAATGGCTCGAAGTAATCAGCCACGGCCAGAGTTCCGCCAGTGGTGGACACTTTCAGGAAGGCGTTGCCGAAATCGGAGTTCACGGGAAAGCCGCTAGCGTTCAGCGTCGTGTCAAATTTTCCGTTGGCATCGAGGAAATAGATGTTTCCAGACGTGTCCGCGGCGAGGCCCGCACCCGACATCCATATCGATCCCTCGCTGCCGTTGGGCGTCAGGTTGAGTACGCTGGTTTGCGCGAGGGAGGTTTCGCTGTAGCCCATCAACCAGCCCGTGTACGGCGCAAAGTCGCAATGCGAAGTCCAGCCCATGTAAATGGCGCCATTCAAGAGGAGCAGGCCTACGCGCTCAGCGTATTGCCCTGGATCAAAGGTAAGTTTTCCGCCTGAACTGCCCGATCCGGTGCCTGAGACAGAAGCGCTGATTTCCGTTGGACTTCCGGAAACTTCCGCCCCGGTAGTGATGTCGAGCGCGTGCAGACGCTGGTGATATGCGCCCTGGGCATCCTGCGACATTCCAACCACAAAAATCGTGCCGTGTGCGCCGGCGCTCCTGTCGATGACGGGCGTCGATGTGATGCCGATCTCGGGGCTGATTTGGCCGCATCCGTGATCGCCGCTTGGAGTTTCATTGGCGCCGAGAATAGAAGTCTTCCAGATCTGCTCGCCGGAATCGGCGTCGAAGGCATAGACGCTATCGTGCTCGGAGACCGCGAAGACCACGTTACGGGTTTGGCCGGCAATATTGAGCGCAGAAAGATACAAGGGCTCTCCGTCCACCTTGCCATCCACCTGGAGAGTTCTGAGCAAGCCGAAATTTGCTGACGTAACGTTGGCCGGGGTGAGTGTGGTCTCGTTGGGGTTGAGGCCGGTGCGCGCAACGTCGTCGTGATAAGTGGTGATGTCGATGCCGGCCGCGGGAGGTGGGGCGGGGGCGGCTGCAGTGACGGCGATAGTGATGGGCACCGTGTGACTCAGAGTGCCGGACGTTGCCCCGATGCTCGCTGTGGCCGAGCTTGCGGCTGCGCTGGCAGCTGCAGAGAAGCTGATTTGTTGCGGCGCACCCGTTGTTAAAGAAAGGGTTGCCGGCGAGGCAGTCACTCCTGCGGGAAGTCCCGTAACCGAAGCTTGAATCGTCCCGGTAAATCCGTTGAGTGCGGCCGCCGTGAGAGTTACAGCTTGCGCAGTTCCGCCCGCGGTGAGGCTGACGCTTGTGGGATCGGAGGAGAGTGAGAAGTCTGGCGCGGGGGCGGCCGCAGCGACGGTGATGGTAATGGGCACCGTGTGACTGAGAGTGCCGGACGTTGCCGCGATGCCAGCTGTGGCGGAGCTTGCCGCTGCGCTGGCCGCGGCCGAGAAGCTGATTTGCTGCGGTGCGCCTGTTGTTAAAGTGAGGGTTGCGGGCGAGGCGGTGACTCCTGCGGGAAGTCCCGTAACCGAACCTTGAATCGCCCCGGTGAATCCGTTGAGTGCGGCTGCCGTGAGAGTTACCGCTTGAGCAGTTCCCCCCGCGGTGAGGTTGATGCTGGTGGGGTTCGAGGAGAGTGCGAAGTCTGCAACCGGCTTTGTTTGAGACCCGCTGCTACTGCCGCCACTGCCGCAGCCGCTCACGAGGCAGCCGGCGATGAGAGTCCAGATGCTGATCCCACCAGGCGTCAAGAACTTGCTCATCATTTATCTCGCCTCGCTGAGCATTGGACGCAATAAACTTCTCAGGGGTTTGAGGGTAGCAAATGATCTGGGAGTCGATTGATCCTGCTCAGGATGCTGCAAGAACGCAGGTTGCCATTCGGTCCGGGTCGCATTGGGAACAGATTTCGCGCTGAGTGCCGGAAGGGCGAAAGATCTCGGCGACGTGCTTCTGGCAGAAGACGGAACGATTGCGGCCGGAATCCTTGGCCTTGTACAGGCCGATGTCGGCAATCGCGAGCAAGTCTGACGCCAGCTTTTCGCCGCAGCCGGCTACCGCTGCTCCAATACTCAGCGAGATGGAAATTTCGCCTTGCGGAACGCGAACTGGCTCACTGCAGATCGACTTGCGGATGGCCTCGGCGCGCTGACAGAGCTGCTCCCTGCTCGATCCTGGAAGGCCAATAAAAAACTCTTCCCCGCCGTAGCGGCCGACGAAGTCGTAGGAACGGACATTCTGGCGAAGGCGGCGGGCGGTTTCTTTCAAAACCAGGTCGCCGGCCAGATGGCCTTGCGTGTCATTGACCTGCTTGAAGTTGTCGAGATCGAGCAGCAAGAGGCCCGTATGCGCATTGGCGCGGCTGGCGCGCTCAAGTTCGTGCTGGAACAGATCGAGAAACGCGGTGCGGTTCCAGAGACCTGTAAGCCCATCGCACATGGCCTGTGCGCGCAGTTCTTCGCGGGCGTGAATCAGTTCGTTCTGAAGGGCCAGGATGCGATTTGCGACGAGCAGGCGGGCACGCAGTTCCGGCTCGCTGAAGGGTTTTCCGAGGCAGTCGTCGGCGCCGGACTCGAGTGCCTTCACCAGGTCTTGCTCGGCGGTGCGACCCGTGACCATGAGGATGTAGTGGTAGTAGGAGCGGGACTTTTCCCGTAAGCGGCGACAGAGTTCGATGCCGTCGATTCCCGGCATATCCCAATCCACGATGACAATCTCGGGAGGTCGCTCCTGCTGCAGCACCTGCCAGGCGTCCTGTCCATTGCCGACGACGACGATCTCATAGCCCCAGCGCAGAATCCAGTGCTTCAATATGAGCCGGGTAACCGTATCGTCTTCGGCGATGAGAACGCGAGGACGCTCCCCACCGTAAGGCCCAGACTCGACTGGGTGCATTCCACTTACCTCGTACAGCCGCAGGCTGAGGAGAGCAGCAGGTGCGGACTATGGATTAGAGACTGAAGTAATTCTAGGGTGGCGTTCCGCGCTGAGCATATGACTCGATTGTGCTAGCAACCGGTCTTTCTCACGGATTATCCGGCTACCTCCAAGGTTACGAAGGGGACAAACACGAATATGGACCACAACTTCCATTGAAAAATGGCGTCATTCTTAAACAGAGGTCTGATTCCCAGCAACGTCGCAACCCATCCTTAGGTGAGGAGCCGTACATGCAGGTATTCCATGCACCGTTGACTGCAGTTCTGTGCCTCTGCCTTGCCTGTCCGGCTGCGCCGGTCCAATCAACGCCTTCAGATTCAGACCAGCCCACCAGGCGTAATTCCGGTCGCGCCGTATACCACTCAACAGAACTTCAAGGCGACGCGCGGATCCTGCATGCTCTGAACCGTTTTACTTTCGGGCCCCGGTCAGGCGATGTCGATGCTGTCCGCGCGATGGGACTGGATAAATGGTTCGATCACCAACTGCGTCCGGCGTCGATCAATGAGTCCGATCTGCAAAGCCGGCTGGCCGAGTTCCCTGCCATGCAATGGAATCCGGAAGATCTGCTCTTTCGCGTACCAAGCAATGCGATCATCCGGCAATCGTTGGATGGCAAAATTGCCGTTCCAGAGCACGGTGCGCTGCATGCCGTGTATGAAAACCAGATGTATCGCGTGAGCGCGAAGAGACAGGAGAAGGAACAGAAAAAGGCGGAAGAGCAATCGAAGCAACAAATGACGGCTGCGCCTACCGCTCGAAGTAGCGACGGCTCTGACATGGAGATGCAGGCGACTGCACCGCCGCCGAGCGCAACGGATTCAAACCAGATGAATTTTGCGAGAGCAGCGCCAGCAGCGCCCGCTGATGAGCCACAATTTCACCGGATGCTGGATTTGGCGCCGCAGCAACGCGTGCTGCACCTGGTGGCGATGCAGCCGGCATCTTTTGATGAGTTCTTCAAGTCGCTGAGGCCGCAACAACGCCGCGCACTATTGCAGGACCTCTCGCCGGATCAGAAAGAAATGGTTCTGGATCTTGAGAACCCGCAGCGGCTGGTAAACGAAGAAATCATTGCGCAGCGGCTGACACACGACATATACGCGAATGCGCAGTTGCAGGAGGTGATGACGGATTTCTGGCTCAATCATTTCAATGTGTTTCTGCACAAGAATGAAGCGACACCGTATTACATGGTCAGCTTTGAGCGCGATGTGATTCGTCCGCGGGCTCTGGGCAAGTTTGAGGATCTACTTGAGGCAACGGCCCACAGTCCGGCGATGATGTTGTACCTCGACAATGCCGGCAGCATCGGACCGGATTCGCTCGCAGCGGAGCGGGCCGGTCGGCGGCCGAACAACAACAAGAAGAAACGCGAAGGCCTGAACGAAAACTACGCGCGCGAGCTGATGGAACTGCACACGCTGGGCGTGAACGGCGGCTACACGCAGGCGGACGTGACGCAGGTGGCGCGCATCCTGACGGGCTGGACTGTGGAGCGCCCGCAACGCGGAAGTGCGTTCCAGTTTGAACCAAACCGGCACGAACCCGGAACGAAAGTCGTAATGGGCCAGAAGTTCAAGGAACACGGCGAGCAGGAGGGGCGCGAACTGTTGCATATACTGGCGACGCGCCCGGCAACGGCACAGTTTATCTCGCACAAGCTTGCAGTGCGATTTGTGAGCGATGATCCGCCGCAGGCGCTGGTTGATCGCATGGCCAAGGTCTTTCTGAGCACAAACGGAGATATCGCCGCGGTTCTGAGCACGTTGTTTCATTCGCCGGAGTTCTGGGAGTCGAATGTTTATCGCGCAAAGGTGAAGACTCCAATTGAATTCGTCGTCTCTGCGGCGCGGGCCAGCAACGCTGACATTGAGAATATGCAACCGCTGGCCAACGCAGTGCGCGAAATGGGCATGCCGCTTTATGGATGCGTAACTCCGAACGGCTATAGCTGGAAATCGGATGCCTGGGTGAGCACCAATGCTTTGGTGAATCGCATGAATTTTGCCTTGTCACTTGCCGCGAACCGCCTGCCAGGGATTTCGATCGCGTGGGATCCCACGGAAAGCATGACCAACGACTCAGCGATGCTTGAAGTGAATCCGACTGCGCCCGACCCGCAGGTCGAAGAGACGCGGCTTGAGTCTCTATTGGTGACCGGTGGTGTCAGCGATTCGACACGAACGGCGGTGCTGCAGCAATTTGAGCAGCAACGGAATGAGAATCAGAGCAGCGCGGCCGCTATGCCGGTGATGGCGATAGCCGATCGGCAGAACTTCCGTGCACGTGCAGTGACCGATGCCGAGAGGCAGGATCAGGTGCTGGCTGGATTGCTGCTTGGATCACCGGAATTTCAGAGACGCTGAAGGAGAGAAACGATGCAGATGAACCGGCGGTTCTTTCTTCATCGAGGGGCGCTGGCTGTTGCCGGGACGACTGCGCTGCCGGGATTTCTGGTGCGCTCAGTACTGGCGGAAACGGCAGCGACCCCGAATCGCCGCATGGTCGTGATCTTTCAGCGCGGCGCGGCAGACGGGCTGAACGTCGTAGTTCCCTATCGTGAGAAGAACTACTACGCGATGCGGCCGAACATCGCGATTCCGCAAAACCAGGTGATCGATCTTGACGGGTTCTTCGGCTTGCATCCTTCGCTGACGAATTTCAAGCCACTCTACGATGCGGGACATCTGGCAATTGTGCATGCGACTGGTTCGCCAGATATGTCGCGTTCACATTTTGATGCGCAGGACTTCATGGAGTCAGGCACGCCGGGACTCAAGAGCACCGAAGACGGCTGGTTGAATCGCGCGCTGCAGGCCGAGGATGAGAATCGCAGACGCCAGGAGACGGCGTTTCGCGCTTTGGCGCTTGGGCCGCAGGTGCCACGCACTCTTGCCGGAAAGGTGCCGGCGATTGCGCTGAACAATGTAAACAACTTTTCTGTTGCTGGACGCGGACCTGCGCCGTCACCTGCGGCGAGCGCCTTTGAGGCGATGTATGGCGGCAGCGGTGACCACATCTTTCATGCTGCGGGCGAGGAGACATTTGAGGCGGTGAAAATGCTGCGCGCAGCAAATCCGGCGCAATACCAGCCGGCTCCAGGAGTGGAGTATCCGAACTCGGAATTCGGCAATCGCATGAAGCAGGTTGCCCAGTTGTTGAAGTCGAACCTTGGTGTTGAGGCCGCATTCACCGACATCGGCGGATGGGACACGCATCAGAATCAGGGCAGCGTGGACGGGCAACTTTCGCAAAGGCTTCGCGATTTCTCAGCAAGCATTGCGGCCTTCTGGCGCGACATGGGTAATGGCGCGGAGAATGTGACGCTGGTGACGATGTCGGAGTTTGGACGCACGGCGCGCGAGAACGGAACCGGCGGCACGGATCATGGGCACGCGAATGCGATGTTTGTGCTGGGCGGAAATGTGAAGGGCGGCAAAGTTTACGGAAAGTGGCCGGGGCTCGATAACCATCAACTGAACGAGGGCCGCGACCTGGCGCTAACCACCGACTACCGCCAGGTGCTTGGCGAGGTGGTGAGCAAAACAATCGGGGCTAACGATCTCGACCTCGTATTTCCAGGCGCTCGAATCGGACCGGATCGTTTTCTGCAACTGGTGTAATCAGCGATTCAAGGTACATCTAAAGTCATGTGACAACGCCGAATGAACCTCGGTCGACTTCATTCGGCGCGCAAGGCATCCGTTGGATTGACAGAGGCAGCTCGATGCGCGGGCAGGAAGCTTGCCGCCAACGACGCCGAACCAAGTACGAGGGCGACGGTAGCCAGTGTCGCGACATCCCATGCCTGCACGCCGAACAGCAGCTTTCCCATCAACATCGACGCACCTACCGCGCACACGAGTCCTATGCTGATCCCGCCCAACGTAAGCCACCCCGCCTGACGCATCACCATCTTGTAGACTGTGCCGCGCTGCGCGCCCAACGCCATGCGAACGCCGATCTCGCGAGTTCTCTGGCTTACGGAGTACGCAATGACGCCGTAAAGCCCCACCACTCCCAGCACCAACGCAATAACTGCGAAGCCGCCGACGAGCCATGTGGAGAAACGATGAAGAATCGCCGATTGCGTGGTGTGAATCTGGTCATTCATCGTGATCTCGCCGTATGTGCCGAGGTTTGGATCGATCTCGTGCAGGGTTTTGATGAGAACAGGCAGAATGGCTTTTTCATCACCCGAGGTTCGCACGACGATGGCATTGAAGTTGTCAGGGCCGTAGTACAGTGCCTGATACTCAGCCGGCCACATATCTTCGTCGAGGCCAACCTCGCGTATGTTGCCAACGATGCCAATGATCTCACGGACTGACTTCGGATCGAGATCGCCGTCAGCAATCTTTTGTCCGATGGGGTCCTCGCCGGGGAAATACTTCTTCGCGAGCGCTTCGTTGATGACGACCTTCTGAGATTTCGAAGCATCATCATCCTCAGTGAAGAGGCGGCCACGGATGAGCCGTGCCTTGAGGGTAGGAAGATAAGTAGGAGTTACGTCGCGCTCATCCACTTCATTGTGTTCGCCATGGAACGGCTTACCAACAATGCGAATCCAATCGGTGTTGCAGTTGCACTGCACAGGCAGGTAGCTGGTGATGCCTACGGACTCTACTCCGGGCAGAGCCGAGAGGCGACGATTTATCTCGCGGAGCAGGGCAAGTTTTTGCTCGGGCTTGGGATAGGAGCTTTCCGGCGCTGCAATCTGTAGTGTTGCGAGATGCGAAGCGTCGAAACCGAGGTCGACGTGAAGCAGATGATAAAAGCTCTTGCCGAGAAGGCCCGCGCCGACCAGCAGCACAACAGCGATGGAGAGTTCCACGATAACGAGATTCGCGCCCATCCGTTGCCAGAAGCGCCCCGCTGCAGAGCGGCCACCGTCCCCAAGTCCCTCGCGGATGTCCTGAAACGACAACCGCAGAATGGGAGTCAAGGCCATGAGCCCGGCTGCCAGCAAAGCAACTGCGCCTGCAAAGATCGCGACATGCAAGTTGAAGCCGACGTGAGCAAGAAACGGGACGTTATCGGAGACGGTTTTGGGGATCAGGCTTTTCAGAATCGTCATCGTCCAAATAGATACAAGCATTCCAGCCAGGCATCCGGCAGCGGCCAGCAGCAGCCCTTCGGTGATGAACTGCCGACTGAGGCGGCCGGACGTGGCGCCAAGGGCTCCACGCACAGCGATCTCGCGACGGCGCGATTCTGACCTGACGAGAAGCAGGCTGGCAACATTGACCGATGCGATGAGAAGAAGGAGCCCCGATGCGGCGAGCAAGGTAAGCAACACCGGCCGAACCTGTCCAAAAATGAGTTGGGAGAGTGGCTGCACTGCTGCGCCCTGCCCTTTGTTGGAACCCGGATATTGGATGGCCAACTGAGCGGCGATGGCACTCAACTCGTCAAGCGCGGCCTTGGCGGTAACCCCATCTCGGAGCCTGCCAACGCCGAAGAGGTTATGACAACTGCGGCGTTGCTCGCAGCCATTTTTGTCGAGCAAGGGGACGTAGAACTCGGCTGTAGCATTTGGAGCAAAGGAAAATTCGCGCGGCAGAACCCCGACGATCGTATATGCCTCGCCATCGAGCGTCATTGACTGACCAACCACATCCGCACGGCTGCCGAATCTTCTCTGCCATGCGCCATAGGTGAGGATGGCAATCTTCGCGCCGCCAGGACGATCTTCGCCGGGCCGGAAATCACGACCGAGCATCGGTCTGACGCCGAGCGTGCGAAAAAAGCCATCGGTTACGCGCTCGCCAGGGACAGGTTCCGGACCAGAGGGCGTCCGTAGAAGGTAACCATTTCCGGTATAGACGTCGAGTGAGCTGAAGGAACGATTGAGACGATTCCAATCTTCGTAGTCGGCACGCGAAAGATTGGTGCGCGGAGCCGTGGCGGAGCTCTCGGCTACGTCCACTAGGCGATTCGGGGCAACGTAGGGCAGCGGTTCAATCAGGGCTGCGTCAACAAAGCCAAATATCGCGACGCTCACTCCCATGCCAAGAGCAAGGATGAAAATGGCCGTTAGTGAAAACCCTAAATTCTGGCGCAATTGACGAAACGCGAAGCGGAGATCCTGTGCGATCGATTCCCATCGAAAAGCAACAGACATGTGGCTTTGCTCCTGAAGTTGAGTCGCGTTGCCAAATTGGCGCATCGCCGCGAAATGAGCCTCCCGCGGAGCCATACCGGAGACGACGAAATCTTTCTCAGCTTGTTCGCGATGAAATGCCATCTCTTCGTCGAGCTCGCTGCGAAAGCGATCGCGGCGAAAAAGAATGGAGAGCTTTCCTGCGAAAACGGTGAAAAGGTTCATCTTGACCTCCAGTGTTTCTGGCAAACAACGATTCAAATCGCGAATAGAACATTTCGTATTGCAAACGCGTTAAGCCGGCTCGTTCAAAACCCTGCCAATCGCTGCGATCATCTGTTCGAACTGCGAAACTTCCAGACCTAGTTGCTTGCGGCCGGTTGCAGTGAGCGTGTAGAAGCGCGCGCGGCGATTCGTGTCCGTCATCTTCCACTCGGCTTTGACCCAGCCTTGGAGAAGGAGCCGCTGAAGAGCCGGATAGAGCGAGCCTTCTTCCACCGTCAACACGTCGTCTGACATTCGCTTGATGGATTGGGCAATGCCGTAGCCATGAAGGGGGGCACGGGTAAGAGTCTTGAGAATAAGCATGTCGAGAGTGCCGGGAAGCAGATCCGGTTTCTTCATGGGTCTATGTATAGGTTATCTATGGATAGGAAGTCAATGGCGGGGCAGGGATTAGTGACGAACGCTGACAAAGCAGGGACGAGGGAATAGCACCGCGCTCTTCGGCAATTCCTATTCCCTGTTCCCTAGTCTCTAGTCACTGCCTTTAGTGTTTGGCGTACATCTCCATTGCATCTTTGCGAAGGGCTGCACGGCTGTCGTTGCGGGTGTAGAACATGTGTCCGCCCGGGAACTCGCGTACCGAGACGCGGGACGGATCTCCCATGACAGGCATTTGATCGACGGTGAGCACCGAGCCCATGAAGGGGCAGGAGAGGTCGTTCCATCCGTGGACGATCATGACGCGCAACTTGGGATCGGCGGCAATGGCTTCACGCAGGTCAGGCACAGATCCGCTGCGCAGAGCCTTGCTTTCAAAGTCCCACTGGCGCCCCACGTCATACGAGAGCGCGTTATAGCGTGCATCCACCTTCCAACCCACCGTACGCGTGACAAAATCAACCATGGCGGTAGTGAGAGGGGCGACGATACTGGCCAGAATGGGATCGTTGGCACGCTGTTCTGGAGCGAACGGGAAAGGATCGAACGAGGTCACGTTGGAGTCGTATACCGAGCCGAGCTTTCCTTCTTCGCGATGCACTTCGCGTAGATATGCGCCCGTTTCAATACGGCCGCCTGAGAATTTTACGAACGCAGGATCGAGGCCGGTGAGCTCTGTTACGTGCGCAATCATCTTCTGCGTGGCCGCCTGGTCGGCACGGCCCTTGAGCAGCGTGGTTGCGTAGTCACCCTGCGTGTAGGCGATAACTTCAGCCATCGCTTCGGGGGTGAGCTTCTTCTCACGTTCGAGATGCGCCGCAGTGATCGAGGGAAGAGTCATCATCCACGGAAGCGGGGAGATGTCGCCATCATTCTCGATGGTCGGGTTCAGATATGGCGACACCAGAACGATGCCGTTCATCGCAACTCCAAGTTGCGATTGAAGGTAGTGAGTAATTCGCGGCCCGCGGAATCCACCATAGCTTTCGCCGACAAGATACTTGCGCGAACTGAGACGGTCGTTTTTCACGAGCCAGTCGTAGACGATGCGCGACAGATATTCAATGTCGGGCACGGTGCTGTAGAAGAGTTTCTTGGCGTCGGCCTCTGGCACTTTGGAGCGGCTGAATCCGGTGCCGATGGGATCGATGAAGACGAGATCGGTAAAGTCGAGCCACGTCCCCGGATTGTCAACGAGAGTGGTCGGATCGGAAGGACTGTCGCCCTCGTTGCCGGCGTCGAGATGCTTGGGGCCAATGGCGCCAAAGTTTAGGTAGACCGACGATGCGCCCGGACCTCCGTTGAAGGCAAACGTCACTGGACGGTTCGCGCCTTCCATGGTGTAAGCAGTCACCACCACTTCGCCGGCGATCTTGCCATCGCTGTCGCGAACAGGAAGCGCGCCCACCGTAACGGTGTAGTGCAGCGTCTTGCCCTCGAGCTGGATGGATTGCTGAGCGTGCGCCTCAGCGGGCAAAGGGGGCAGGCTCGTTTTGTCGTCGGCAGGCTTTGCGGCAGGTTTGTCTTTATCGGTTGTGGCTGGCGCCTTGTCGGCCTGCGCCGCAAGGCGCACAGGTGCGGTTCCAAAGCTCAAAAGAGCGCACGCGAGGATGGCAACGCGCCCAGAGAAGTTTTTCAGATTTGTAAGCCTCATTGCATAAACATACATGGCCAGTCGCGGGCGCTGGCAACCATCCCGTGCGATGATTTACCCTCGAACCTGCATGAGATTTAGAACCAGGCTGTATACATCTACGCTCGCAATCGCAGTCGCATCAGCGACGGCATTCGCACAGGACAATCCAAAACCAGCAGAACCGGCGCTCCCCGATGCTCCGCAGGCCACGGCTGCAGCGATGATCCATCCCAATGGGCCCACGGTGATCTTGGAAACTTCGATGGGCCGGATCACCTGCCAGTTTTTTGAGAAGCAGGCACCGAAGACGGTCGCCAATTTTGTTGCGCTGGCGCAGGGAACGAAGGACTGGACCGATCCCAATACGCAGAAAAAGATGCACAATAAGCCGCTGTATGACGGGACGATGTTTCATCGCGTCATCCCGGAATTCATGATCCAGGGCGGCGATCCAACCGGTACAGGCTCGGGCGATCCGGGGTTCAGGTTTGAAGATGAGCTCGACCCCAACTTGAATTTCGATGTTCCGGGACGGCTGGCGATGGCGAACTCAGGACCCGGAACCAATGGCAGCCAATTTTTTATCACCGAAGTCCCCACCGAGCACTTGAATCAACACCACACGATTTTCGGACAATGCGATGATCCGAGCGTCAACGTGGTGAAGACGATTACGCGCGTAGAGCGCGACCCAAACGACAAACCCGTGACACCGGTAGTGCTGAAGAAAGTGATAATCATTCCTGAAGGCCAACCTGTGCCGCCCGATCCCGGCGCAGCTGCGACGCCCTCAACTGCCCCTCAACCTTAGCCGGCTCGCATGCCGGTGACTTTTTTTGAAGACTGACGTTCCCACAGAAAATCAGGAGTAACTTATGGCACTCGCACCAGGAACTTACGCAACGTTCAACACAAGCGAAGGAAAGATCGTTGTCCGCCTCTTCGAATCGGATGCGCCGATTACGGTGAAGAACTTCCTCGATCTGGCGGAGGGCAAGAAGGAGTGGACGCATCCCACCACTCGCGCCAAATCGACCGACAAGCTTTTCGATGGAACGATTTTTCATCGCGTCATTCCCGACTTCATGATTCAAGGTGGCGATCCGGCGGGCACAGGCATGGGCGGCCCAGGATATCGCTTTGAGGATGAAACCAAGGGTTCACCGCACAAATTCGACAAGCCGGGCAAGCTGGCGATGGCGAATTCCGGACCTGGAACGAATGGCTGCCAGTTCTTTATCACTGTGGCCCCCACGCCATGGCTCACGGGGAATCACACCATCTTTGGCGAGGTTGTCGAAGGACAGGACATCGCGGACAAGATCTCGAAGGTTCCGCGCGGCGGCCAGGACAAGCCCAAGACGCCAGTGGTGCTGCAGTCGGTGACGATTGAGCGCACGGCGTAAGCGGAATTATTCAGTTGTCCGGATCAGTCATCAGACTTTGGCTCCGCAGATCTCCATGATCGCGGAGCCAAATTTTTCCACCTTCGTCGGACCGATGCCATCGATCTCGAGCAGCTGGCGCGGATTGGTGGGCCGCGAGAAGGCGACTGCATTCAGTGTGCGGTCGTGCATGACGCAATAGGCCGGAATGCGGAGGCGTTTGGCCTCGCCCGTGCGCCACTCTTTGAGACGCGCCATCAGCGCTTCTCCATCCGCGGATAAAGTTTGCGGCGCTGCTTCTTTATCGATGGAACGCGCGGCTCGGGTAGACATGCGATTCGTATCCGTGACGTGCGGGCTTATATCGCGCTTTGTAACCTTGCGCAGACGCTTTTGAGTTTCCGTCGTAGCAAATTCCTCGGCAATGCCATCGTCGAGGAGCAATTCAACCTGTGCGACGTTGCGGGTCTGCAGGCCGGTTTCTGTCAGGCGGACTTTGCGATAGCGGCGGACTTCGCCATCTTTTTCGAATTCCGCATCTTCGATCGCGATTAACCCGGCGCGTACCATTGCCTCGAGGAGCGCGTCGAAATCATCGCGTGTAATCCTTCCCGAGGGATCGACGCTGCGCTGCAAAGTTCCGGTTGCCTTGTAATCAACAGGCCGCAAATCATCGATCATTGTTTGAGCCATCGCGCGCTCAGCATTGGTGGCGCGACGGAACATGCGCAGGACAGCTCCGGCGGGATCGCAAATGTCGCAGACACCGCAGGATTGCGCCGCATCCTCTTCGTCGCCGAAGTGGCGAACGAGAGCGGACATGCGGCACTCGCTCGATGTGGTGAAGCGCAGGACCTTCTCGAATTGTTCCGCCCGGTGCTGGGCCTGGACTGCGTAGGTCTTCTTCCATCCGGATGCGCCGACGGTAACATTCCCGGCGAAGTCGACGCGCGCGCCGCCGTGGATTTCGAGTTTCTCAAGCGCCTTATCGAATTCTTCTTCAGTGAGTTTTGAAGATGCTCGGAGCTCGTCGATCGGACGTGGGATCTTCGTCGAGCATGCGGAAGACCTGGTGAAGATGGTCTGTCGGTGGGTAGTCGCGATTGTGGAAGAAGTCATGCGTGCGCTGGTCCGCGTAGGAGTGCATCAAGAAGGTGCGGCTCGGAGCACCATCGCGGCCGGCGCGGCCAATTTCCTGGTAGTAGCCTTCGAGCGTGCCGGGAAGCCCGGCGTGGATGATGGTGCGGATGTCGGCCTTGTCGATGCCCATGCCGAAGGCGATGGTGGCGACGACTACTTCAAGCTGGCCAGCCTGGAAAGCGCTCTGCACGCGCTCGCGTGTTTCGGCATCGAGACCGGCATGGTACGCGGCTGCGGGCATCAGTTGCGAAAGCTCTTCGGCCAGGCTTTCAGATTGCTTGCGCGAGGTGGCGTAGACGATGGCCGGACGGCGCTCGCGTTGAGCGAAGAAGTCCGCAGATTGCGCGCGGCCGTTCGGGAACTGAAAGCTCGACAACTTCGATAGCGAGATTGTCGCGGCGGAATCCGTGAATGAAGCGAGCGGGTGCCGTCATGCCAAGTTGCGTGATGATGTCGGCCTGAACCGTTGGCGTGGCGGTGGCGGTGAGCGCGAGAACCGGGACGCGGTCGGAACCGTTGCGCAACGCCGGCAGATATTGTCCGAGCATGCGGTAGTCGGGTCGGAAATCATGGCCCCATTGCGAGATGCAGTGAGCCTCGTCGATGGCGATGAGCGCGGGCGGACGTTTTGCGAGCATCTCTGGAAAGCCGGGAACGCGCAGGCGCTCGGGCGCGATGAACAGAAAATCGAGCGCTCCGGCAAGATAGTCGACGCAGGCCTGGCGCGAGATGGAGCGGTCGAGGCCGGAGTGTATGCGCGCAACGCGAAGATTTAAGGCGACGAGCTTCGCGACCTGGTCTTCCATGAGCGCGATGAGCGGCGATATGACGAGCGCGGTTCCGCCGAGAGCGATGCGCAGGAAGCTGGTAGCAAAGCGACTTCCCTGCTCCAGTTGGCATGACAAGCAGCAAATCGCGACCCTCGATCGCAGCGCGGCAGACGGGTTCCTGGTTGGCGCGAAAGCGCGCGAAGCCAAAGACCGAATGCAGAAGCTGGGCGAGATTTTCCGGATTGGAAGGAGTGGCCAAAACGCGAAGAGATTCCCTGCTTCAACTTTACAGAAGCGCGGAGGAACGCGTCTCGCCAAGGGTCACCGGTTGAAGTGACGAGTCTGGTACAACAAGGCGGTGGAGCAATTTTCAGCGGAGGTCGGTCACTATGGCGGAGCCAACAAATGGAGTCATATCGATTGCAGCAGCGCACTCCGTAGATGAGACAGTGGAAATACTTAAGAGCATTCTGACTGCAAAAGCCGTCACGCTGTTTGCCGTCGTGGATCACAGCGGCGAGGCAGTAAAAGCGGGATTAAAAATGCCGAATACTAAGCTGCTGATCTTTGGGAGCCCAAAGGCAGGGACGCCGGTGATGTTGGCGGCGCCGAGTACTGCCATCGATCTGCCCCTGAAGATCCTGGTTGCGGAGGATGAGGCGGGCAAGGTTTGGATTTCGTACAACAGCTCGGAGTATCTGAAGCGGCGGCATGGCCTGCCGGCGGAGTTGATGAAGAATCTGGCGGTGATTGACGCCTTGGCGAATGCGGTAGCACTCTGAAGCAGGGGCTCCGGCAAGCGCGGCACTCCTTTCCTCTGAATCGAAAAGAAAGGCATGGCACATCAGCTCTATAGGTGAACGAGATAAAGACCAATATTTCAGGCAAATTGAAGGATGGCGCTAGCTGCAAGGTCATTGGCGGTACGCATGAGGGCAAGTCCGGCATAGTCAGGGACATTAAGACCGGGAAGACCGGCCACGTCTCGATTACGGTGGTTCAGGCTAATGGGGTACGTTTCAAGACTCTCGCTAAGAATGTCGAGATAGCCTGAGGTCGGAAACAGACGTCACCTCTTCCCTGGTAGTCAGCGGTTCTGTTTACAAATTCCACGAACGTGAAACACATACCTCCTGTTAGCCGGCCATTGAGGCGGACTGCGCGAAAGTCTGAGCACCTGACGGTGCTCCTTCCGGAACGCTACGATCAGCGTGAAAACCCTGGACCACTTTCGGAATCGGGGGTGCGCGATTAGTATTCGTGTGATTCGCATAATTCCAGGAAAGCGCGGTGAAGTTAGTGATGCGTCCTTTTGTTTATCGGTATTGGTTGATGCTTTCAGTGGTTGCACTGATGGCTGCTGGCGCGGTGCGCGCACAGAATACGGATTTTCTGAAGAGCTACAAAGGCACTCCGTTCCATGACAGCAAGTACAACGGCGGGGCGCAGAAGATTCCCGGCACGGTGATGTGCGCTTACTACGACATGGGCGGCGAGGGCGTGGCCTATCACGATGCCGACGCAAAAAACAATGGAAGCGGCGCACTGAATCCGGCGAATGGGACTTATCTGAATGAGTTTCGGATGAATGAGGGCGTGGATACTTCGTACACGAAGTTCGGACTCGATCCGAAAATCGACGATAACCCCTACGACAAAGTTACGCCGCCGGCAGGCCTGCTCTACGTAGGCTGGACCGAGCCAGGGGAGTGGTTCAACCTGACGGTGGATGCGGTGGAGACGGGCGATTACACGGCAGATCTCCTGTATACATCAAATCGCGGCGGGACGATTTCGCTGGACGTGAATGGCGTGTCGGCAACGGGTCCATTGACGATTGTGTCAACGTATGATGCGGCGGATGCGGTCGCCTGGCGGCAGTGGCATCACTGGAACGTGGCGAAGAACCTTGCGAAGATTCATCTGGTTAAAGGCAGGAACGTAATCACGGTGCACACGGTGGCGCAGGGACAGATGAATTACGCGACGCTGGAGTTTAAGAGAGTTCGGAGTTCTTAGTTCAGAGTCGGCTGGGCCCTGCATTTCTCAGAACAAATGCAGCGGGTCAGCTTCTCGCTTACACGGGAGATAGCACGTCAGCGGATCGGACGGGATTTGAAACGGTTTTCCGTTCTTTGAGTCTGCCCCCAGGTCTCAGAATCGAAACCTGGGGGCACTCAAGTTTGTGGGACGTCGACTTACTCAGAGTGCTTGTTAGTCGCCGGCTACGGTTTCAGCTACCGGGTGGGTTGAGGGAGGAACGGCTTCGATCTTCCCTTCCCTGAGCAGATCGAAACGGTCCGCGTTCATTACCTTGCTCCAGACAGCTACGAAGTCATCCACGAAGGCCTGCTTTGCGTCGCTGCTGGCGTATACCTCCGCGATGGCCCGCAGCTGCGCATTCGATCCGAAGACGAGATCGACGACAGTGGCTGTCCACTTGAGCTCGCCGGTGTGGCGATCGCGGCCTTCGAGGACATCCGGAGCCTTTTCAGACTTCGCCCATTTCGTGCCCATGTCGAGCAGGTTGACGAAGAAGTCGTTGGTCAAAGTTTCAGGGCGCTTGGTGAAGCACGCCGTGCGGTGAGTGCGCGACGTTTGCGCTGAGTGCGCGCATCCCGCCAATGAGGACCGTCATCTCGGGACCGGTGAGGCCGAGGAGTTGTGCCTTGTCAAGCAGCAATGCTGCGGCATGTTCTTCGGTTCCCTTGCGAGCGTAGTTGCGGAAGCCGTCAGCAACTGGTTCGAGTACCGCAAAGGAAGCTACGTCGGTTTGCTGCTGCGAGGCGTCAGTGCGCCCCGGGTCGAAAGGAACCTTGACGTCGTGCCCGGCCTTCTTTGCAGCAGACTCAATGGCCGCATCACCAGCGAGAACAATGAGGTCTGCGAGTGAAATTTTCTTGCCGCCTTTTTGCGAAGCGTTGAATTCCTTCTGAATGCCCTCAAGCTTCGAAAGAACCGTTGCCAGTTCGGCTGGTTGATTCACTTCCCAGTTTTTCTGGGGTTCGAGGCGGATGCGCGCACCGTTGGCGCCTCCGCGCTTATCGCTGCCGCGGAAGGTTGCAGCCGAAGCCCACGCGGTGTTGACGAGCTGAGAAATCGATAGGCCGGAAGCCAGGACTTTGGCCTTCAGCGCTTCGATGTCCTTGTCGTTGACGAGTTCGTGATCAACGGCGGGAACCGGGTCCTGCCAGATCAGCTCTTCCTTCGGCACCAACGGACCAAGGTATCGCGAGATCGGACCCATGTCGCGATGCGTGAGCTTGAACCATGCGCGCGAGAATGCGTCGGCTAGCTTGTCAGGGTTGTTGAGAAAGTCGCGCGAGATTTTCTCATACACCGGATCAACCCGCAGCGCGATATCCGAGGTCAGCATCATGGGCTGGTGATGCTTTTTCGGATCGTGCGCGTCTGGAACAGTGTCTTTGCCTGCGTCGCCCTTGGGCTTCCACTGGTGAGCGCCTGCAGGGCTCTTGGTCAGTTCCCACTCGAAGCCGTAGAGATTCTTGAGGAAGTTGTTGCTCCACTTCGTCGGGGTTTGCGACCAGATGACTTCAAGGCCGCTGGTGATGGTGTCGGCACCGATACCCGTCCCGTAGCTGTTCTTCCAGCCGAGTCCCATCTCTTCAAAGCTTGTGCCTTCGGGCTCCGCACCAACGTGGCTGGCGGGCGCTGCTCCATGCGTCTTGCCGAAGGTGTGGCCGCCGACAATCAGGGCCACGGTTTCCTCGTCGTTCATCGCCATGCGTGCGAAGGTTTCGCGGATGTCGCGCGCCGAGCCTGCAGGGTCAGGGTTGCCATTGGGTCCTTCGGGATTCACGTAGATCAGGCCCATCTGTACAGCTGCAAGAGGATTTGCGAGTTCGCGATCGCCGCTGTAGCGCTGGTCGCCGAGCCACGTGGTCTCAGGACCCCAATCGGTGTCCACGTCCGGCTCCCAGATGTCTGCGCGGCCGCCGCCGAATCCGAAGGTCTTCAATCCCATCGAATCCAGCGCAACGTTGCCGGCCAGGATCATGAGGTCGGCCCAGGAGATCTTGCGGCCATACTTCTGCTTCACGGGCCAGAGCAGGCGACGCGCCTTGTCGAGATTGACGTTGTCAGGCCAGCTATTGAGAGGCGCGAATCGCTGCGCTCCTCTGCCTGCGCCGCCGCGTCCGTCGTGAGTGCGATAGGTGCCTGCGGAGTGCCAGGCCATGCGAATGAAGAGCGGGCCGTAGTGGCCGAAATCGGCCGGCCACCAGTCCTGCGAATCCGTCATGACGGCATGAAGATCTTTAATCACCGCATCCAGGTCAAGCTTCTTGAACTCCTGAGCGTAGTCGAACTCCTTCTCCATCGGATTGGAAAGCGAAGAGTTCTGATGCAGGATGCCGAGATTTAACTGATTAGGCCACCAGTCGCGGTTGCCTTTTGCGCCTGCAGATGTGTGCTTGATTGCGCCGTTTGAGAAAGGGCACTTTGCTTCGCTAGACATAACGTCTCCTGTAAGTGTGTGCAAAAAGATTGCTGGTTGAGTAGGAGTTTTCCGGGAGAATTCCGGCGGATGTACATCGCATTCAAAGACTAAGTTATCGCTGCGGGCATCGATATGACAAATCAATTGTTTCTACGATGATGATTGATCGAGTCTATGATGGCGAACAGTTCGAGTTCATAGTTCTTAGTTCACAGTTGGTTACGCTCGCGGCAATGGGGACTGCGAACTACGAACTTTGAACTGCGAACTGGAGTTCTAAATGAATTTGCAGGAATTGCGGTACCTGGTGGCGATTGCGGAACACCGGCATTTTGGACGTGCAGCAGAGAGTTGCAACGTGAGCCAGCCCACCCTGAGCAGCCAGATTAAAAAGCTTGAAGACGAATTAGGTGTGACGCTGCTGGAGCGGACCAACAAGCGCGTGGACATGACGCCGGTTGGAAGCCAGATTCTGGCCCATGCAAAGCGGGCGCTGGCTGAGGCTGGACAGATGGAGGCGGTGGCCCGTGCGGCTCGCGATCCACTGGTGGGGCCGTTAAAGCTGGGGGTGATTCCGACGGTAGCTCCATATTTGATGCCGCTCATACTGGAACCCCTGAAGCAGGGGTATCCGGGACTGACAATCGAATTGTGGGAGGACCAGACGCGGGCGCTCGTGGAGGGCCTGCGCAATCACCGGCTGGACGCGGCGCTACTGGCGACAGAAACGGATGCTCCGGAGATCACGGAGATCAAGCTGTACGAGGAGCCGCTGCTCGCCGCGCTGCCTCGGAACCACAGGCTGGCGGGTGCAAAGAAAGTCGACGAAGAGGCGCTCACAGACGAGTTGCTGGTGCTGGCTGGTGGACACTGCCTGTCGACGCAGGCGCTGGCGGCGTGCGGAGCGAAACATGGCGCGCACGGAATGGGACCCGGACACGTTCGGAGCGGACTGCAGGGGTCGATGCAAGCGGCGACGCTGGAAACGCTGGTGAACCTGGTGGCGGCTGGATATGGAGCCACGCTGATTCCGGCACTGGCTGCGGGATCGCTGGGACAGAGGGGGATTGTCCTGCTCCCGCTTGCGGGAAGGTCCCGTCGGACGATCCGGCTGGCCAGCCGGCCGGGGTTTCCGAGGGCGCAGGCGCTCCGGGCCATTGAGAAGGTGATCCGAAAAGCGGTAAGCTTTTCCGCAAATTCGCGCTAATTTGTGGTGAAATCCCGGCTGTGGAAAACTCGGCTGAAACTCAACAAAAGTAGGACAATCTCGGAAAAAAGCCTAAAATAATCGAAGAAGGATGGTTCGGGACCCCCTTATCCACAAAAGAACCTCCTCGCACGATTGACCCTGACTTTTGGGCTCCTTAGAGTCTGTAATCGAAGAGGGTATTTCCCCTCTGGCACGTGTGCGGCTGGTGCCGCGATCGCCGATGCTGAAGCTGTACCCGTTCGTATCCCGTTGACCCGGAGTGAGCATGCTGAAACTGAAAAAAATCCACATTCTCGGCTTCAAGAGCTTTTGCGACCGCACGGAATTGACCGTGCCGGGAACAGGCATTGCGGTGGTGGTTGGGCCGAACGGGTGCGGAAAGTCGAACATCCTCGACGGGGTGAGCTGGGTGCTCGGCGAGCAGAGCGCCAAGAGCCTGCGCGGCGGCAGCATGGCGGACGTGATTTTTGCCGGAACGCGGGAGCGGAAGCCGCTGGGTATGGCAGAGGTGACCATCACCATGGTCGATCCAGAGGCGTACGAGGGACCGATTCCCGTAGAGCCCGATGTGGTTGTGGATCACGACGGACCCGCCGACTGGGATGAGAACGCCTTGCGCCAACAGAAGGCAGCCGAGGCCGAGGAGATTATCGCTTCGGAGCAGCCCGGGCAGGTTCTCGACGAGGACGAGGAAGCGGCTCAGGCGAAAGTACCCGAAGCCGAGGGTGGAATTCAGGCGAGCACCGGCGGGCCACAGCCTGTGATGTTGAAGATTCGTCGCAGGAAGTTCAACCGCACTCCGCAAAAAGGCGAAGTAGTAATTACTCGGCGTCTGTTTCGCACAGGTGAGAGCGAATACCTGCTGAACGGCAAGCTGTGCCGCCTGCGCGATATCCAGGACATCTTTATGGGAACGGGCCTGGGCCCGGAAAGCTACGCGATTATCGGGCAGGAGCGGATTGGGCAGTTGCTGAGTTCGAAGCCCCACGACCGCCGCGCAATCATCGAAGAGGCCGCGGGAATTACTCGCTTCAAGACGAAGAAGCGGCTGGCGGAGTTGCGCCTCGAAAGTTCGAAGCAGAACCTGGCGCGCGTGGATGACATCTTCGAAGAAGTGACGCGGCAGATGAACAGCCTGAAGCGACAGGCGTCGAAAGCGGAGCGGTTCGCGCAGGTACGCGATGAGCTTCGCGGACGGTTGCGCGTGGTGTTGGCAAGCCGCATGACACTGATGGATGCGGAGCAGTCGCGGCTGGATCAGGAGATTGCCGCAATCGCGGAGAAGATTGCGAGTGGCGCTGCCGAGATTGGATCGATGGAAGCCAATCAGCATTCGCTGACCGAGCGCGGATATGAGCTTGATCGCGAAGGACAGGACGCGCAGAATCGTGCCAACTCAGCCGCTGTTGAACTGGAGCGTGCAGCGGCGCGGGAGCGCAGCAATGCAGAGCGCGTGACGGAACTGGTCGGGCGAATTGCGGCCGCGGCGGGCGAACTGGAGCAGACGAAGACGCAGTTGGGCACGATTGCCGAAGAGCGCCAGCAGCAGAAGGCGTTTCTGGAGACGGCGGCGGGCGAGGCCCGGGCGTTCCACGAGAAGGTGGAGGAGCGGCAGCACGAAGCGCGTTCGGCGGCGGATGAAGTATTCAACGCGGAGCGAAAGCTGGAGGCGGATCGCAGGCATGCGATGCACCTGTTGACGCTGGCGGGCAACGCGCGAAACAGCACGGCGCAGGCGGAAGAAAGCCTCGCGGCTCTGGAGCGCGAGGCCGAGCGTCTGAATGCGGAGATGAGCCAGGCACGCAATGAGCAGGAGAGCCTGGGCGTGCAAAGCGGGCAGGCTCGTCTGCGGTTTGAGTCGGCAGCGGAGACGCTGAAGCGGCTTGAGGTGGAGATTGCAGAGTTGCGTGAGCAACTGCAGGCGCGTCGTGCGGACGAAAGCACGGTGCGGGCGCGGGCGAACCAACTGCGCAGCGAACAGGCAACAGCTGTGGGACGGAAGGAATCGCTGGAGTCGCTGATTCGCGATCACAGTTATTCCACAGAAACAGTCCGCCGTCTGCTTAAGCCCGGAGCTCTGCAGAATGGTTCGACGCCCGTGGGAACACTGGCCGACTTTATCGAAGTAAGCGGCGAGCACGAAGGCGTGGTCGACGAGTTTCTGCGTGAAGAGCTGAACTATGTGGTCGTAAAAAGCTGGCACGCGGCCGAAGAGGGCGTGCGCGTGTTGAAGTCAGGCGTAGATGGACGCGCGACGTTTCTGATCCACGATAGTGCGCAGGCCGGTCTGTTCAATGACGTGGAGAACACAATTTCCGGACCCGGCGTGACTCCGCTGAAGGATGCGGTGCGCGTGCTGAATGGATTTGGGCGCTCCCTGGAAGTAATTTTGCCGAAGCTGCGCGATGGCTATCTTGTGGAGACCGCGGCGCTGGCGCAGGCGATGGCAAGCGAACATACGCATGCGTATTTCCTGACACCCGGAGGCGAGTGCTTCCACAATGCGACGGTGACGGGCGGCAAGCCCGCAAGTGCAGGTCCTCTGGTGCTGAAGCGCGAACTGCGCGAGACAGAGATGCGGCTTGGACTTCTGGAGCGGGACCTCGGTCAAGCCGAGTTGGAAGCCGCGACGCTCACAAAACAAATCGAGCAATTGACGGCGCAGCTTGAGACGCGCAGCGAAGAGCGGCGGCAGGCCGAACGCGATGCGGCTGATCAGGGCGCGGCGCTGAAGCAGATGGAGAATGAGGCGCAGCGCATCGAGCGGCGGCTGCAGGAGTGGACGCTGCAGGCGGAGCGCAACAAGGAAGCGCGCGACGCCAAGCACGGAGTTATCGAGCAGAAGCGCGAAGAGGCAGTGCGGCTTGAAGGAGAGCGCACAACCGCCGAAGCGACGCTCGAAGAGCAGCAGAGCAAGCTCGCGACGATGCGGCAAACGCGCGAGACGCTGCAGCATGAAGCTGCAAAGCTCACTGCGGAACTTGCCGGACTGGAAGAGCGGCGGCGCGGAGCAGAGGCGGCATTCCAGCGCATCGATCGGTTGCACAGCGATCTGGAGCGGCGCGTGCTGGCCATTGAGCAGCAACGTGCTGCGGCAGAGGCAGAGCGCGAACAGCGCATCAAGGAAAGCGCGGAACTGGCGCAGCGTGAGCAAGAGTTGACAACGCTGAAGGCTGAGGCGCTGGCGCTGGCTGAGACCATCGCGGCGCAGGCGCTGGAACTGCGGCATCAGCTGGCGACGATGGAGACGGAGCTGAAGTCCGCACGCGCGGCACTGGACCAGTTGCGCGAAGATCGCAGCGGCCGTTCAAGCCAGGTGGCGAAGCTACGGTCAGACCTGGAGCATCTGGAAGGAAGCTGCCTGACAGAAGTGAATGCAGAAGCTGCCACTCTGCGCGCGGATGCAGAGATTGTGCGCATCGCCGATGAGATGCTGGCCGTCGAAGAAGAGACTTGCCGGACTCTTCGCCAGAAGATTGAGCAGATGGGCCCCGTAAACATGATGGCGCTGGAAGAGTACAAGGAGACGGCGGAACGGCACAGCTTCCTTGAGACGCAGCGCACGGATCTCATGGAATCGATTGAGAACACGCAAGCGACGATCAAGGAGATCGACCAGATTTCGCGGGAGAAGTTTGACGAAGCGTTTGCGCGAATCAACGAAAACTTCGGGCAGGTGTTTACGCGTCTATTCCACGGCGGGCAGGCTTTCCTGCGGCTGACGGATGCGGAGAACCAGGCCGAGAGCGGGTTGGAGATTGTGGCTTCGCCTCCGGGCAAAAAGCTGCAGAATGTGCTGCTGCTTTCCGGTGGTGAGAAGGCGCTGACCGCTTTGGCGCTGCTGGTGGGCATCTTCCAGTTCCAGCCGAGCCCCTTCTGCGTGCTCGACGAAGTGGATGCGGCGTTGGACGAAACGAACGTGGGCCGACTGGCCGACCTGCTGCACTCACTGAGCAAGGAGACGCAGTTCCTGCTGGTGACGCACTCGAAGCGCATGATGCATGCGGCCGACATGATCTACGGCGTGACCATGCAGGAGCCGGGCGTGTCAAAGGTGATCAGCGTAAAGTTGGCGGGGCAGGAGCAACAGCGCGCCACGGCGTAGGGCTTCCCTTCCCTGAGTGGGTTAGTTGCGTCCATGCTTTCCCATGTCTCAAAAGCGAGGCCCCTAAGCTTCGCTCAGGGCAGGCTCTGCAGCACCCAATTCTTTGCGCGGTCTGGTCTGGCGAGTGCAGGTTACACTGTTTTCCAAACCTTGCAGGAGTGAACCGTGAGCCCAACTTCCTCTTTCGATAAGCGCGTTGACGCCTACATTGCCAAGTCCAAGCCCTTTGCGCAGCCGATTCTCTTCGAGATTCGTGAGCTTGTTCACAAGGCATGTCCAGGGGTGGTGGAAACCATCAAGTGGAGCCGTCCTTTTTTCGAATACAAGGGAGCCATCGTCGGCAATATGTCCGCGTTCAAAGAACATTGCAGCTTTGGTTTCTGGGGTGAAGAGATCTCCGCCGTGTTGCGAGATATGGAGTTGCTGAAGCCCGGTGCGATGGGTTCGCTGGGCCGCCTGACCTCCGTCAAAGACCTTCCTCCCAAAAAGGAAATGCTCGGCTTGCTGAAGCAGGCCACTGCATTTATCGACAAGGGCGAGTACACCAGCCCGATTGCGGCTCGGCAAAAGGTCGTGAAGGCTCCGATGCCGCCGGCCAAGCCCACGTCGGAGTTCGCGAAAGCGCTGAAGGCCAACAAGAAGGCCGCCGCGGTCTTCGATGCGTTCAGTCCCAGTTGCAAGAAGGAATACGTAGAGTGGATTGCGGACGCGAAACGGCCGGAGACGCGCGACAAGCGGATCGAGACTGCAATCGAGTGGATCAGCGAAGGCAAGCAGCGGAACTGGAAATACCAGAACTGCTAGAGTCCACACTCTGACATTTCTTTCGATAAAGACTTCAGAATCGAGCTGAATGACTTACGACGTAATCGTTCTCGGGCTTGGGGCGATGGGGAGCGCTGCTGCGCAGCATCTTGCGGAGCGGGGCAAGCGCGTCCTGGGGATTGAGCAATTCACGCCGGCACACGACCAGGGATCGTCACACGGCGGATCGCGCATGATTCGCCAGGCCTACTTTGAAAGCCCCGATTACATTCCTCTCGTACTGCGGGCCTACGAGTTGTGGCGACGCATCGAGAGAGATACCAACAGGCGATTACTGAACATCACCGGCGGCCTGAATATCGGCTCGCGAGACGGCGATCTGGTGAAGCGCACAATCGCGGCCTCGCAGAAACATTCGATTCCCTTCGAGGTGCTGGAGGGGAGCGCCATCAGCGACCGCTTCCCTGTCGTGGTTCCGCTGCATGGCGACGTTGCGGTGCATGAAACCAACGCCGGTTACCTTTTCCCTGAAGAGTGCATTCGCGCGCAACTCGCGCTCGCAGCGTCGGTGGGGGCGGAACTCCACTTCGAAGAGAGCGTGCTGTCATGGGATGCGATGGGAGATGGGGTTGAGGTTAGGACCAGTAAGGGTGCGTACACTGCTGGGCATCTCGTCATCACAGCCGGGCCGTGGGCAAATACAGCATTGCTGGAAGTTTTTCCGCTCCGAGTAACGCGGCAGGTGATGGCGTGGATTCAGCCAACGACCGGAGTGACGCCGTTTTTGCCGGAGCGCTTCCCCGTGTTTCTATGCGAAGACCCAGATGGCGGCTATCCGGGGTATGGCTTTCCGGCAATGGATGGGCCGTCGGGTGGAATCAAGGCCGCGATCCACGGCAGCGATGTAGTGTGCACGCCTGAAAGTGTCGACCGCGAAATTCACGATGCGGATGTGCAGAGAATCATCAGGAAGCTCAAGCTACGGATGCCGGCGCTGGATGGCGAGATAGTGCGCGCAAAAACGTGCCTATACACCATGTCGCCTGACGAGCATTTTGTGATTGGGAAGCATCCGCAGTTTGCATCGTGCACCGTTGCGTGCGGCTTCTCAGGGCATGGATTCAAGTTCGCGAGTGTGATTGGGGAGATTCTGGCGGATCTGGCGATGAATGGATCGACGGCGCATCCGATTGAGTTGTTTTCGCCGAGCCGGTTTGCGCGGTAATGGAAGAAGAAGGTTCGATGATTTAGCGATGAATCCCCAGGTCTCAGAAGCGAGACCCTTCGACTCCGCTCAGGGCAGGCTCTCGGGCGCCCAGTTTTTTGCATCTGCCGAATGCCCTCGGGGGCTAAAACCCGCATCTCTGTTGTTGCGTTTGCGGCACGACTAAAGTCGTGCCCTTTCACAAGACTTTATTGGTAGGCGCCTACTTTTTTGAAGTCGCCTGCCTTGACGATGGTCATGCCTGCTGGATCAACGTGATGTTTGAAGGCGTCGTTGACTTGCTGCGGGGTTAGTGCGGCTACAGCGGCGTCGAGTTTTGCATCCCACTGCATGGTGCGACCCCAGTACTCCCGGCTGATAAGGATTGATGCGATGGAGCCTTCTTCAGAGCGCTGAACGGCGCGGTCATCAAGCCAGGTTTTCTTTGCTTTCTCTACTTCGTCTGCCGTAAATCCCTCTTTGAGGGCGAGAGCTAGCTCCTCGTTGAAATCGGATTCCACTTTGGGCATGTTCTGCGGTGCAGCGATGGCGTATCCGCTCAGCACGGCGTCGTCGTCGTCGGTGGGAATCTGAAACTGTGCGCCGGCGCCGTAGCTTAGGCCGTCTTTGACGCGAATGCGGCGGAAGAGGCGCGAATTGGGTGTGCCACCGAAGACCATTCCGGCGATGGTGAGTGCAGCGTAGTCATGATCGGTGTCTGTCATCTTGAACGGCATCCCGGTCAGGAAGAGTCCGTTCTGCTTGTCGGGTGTTTCGATCTTGTGATTGACGGCATCAACCTTTGCGTAGGGATCGGGGACACGGTGGTAGGGGCTGGGGCTCTTCCAATCAGCGAAGAGTTCGGTGACGAGTTTGCGCATCTGATCGGGATCGAACTGGCCGCTGATCACAATTTCCCCGTCGCCGGGTCCGTAGAATTTCTGGTAGAACGCGCGAACGTCGTCGATTGTGGCTTTTTTGTTGTCCTCGATCTGTTCATCAAGGGTGGAGACATAGTGGACGTGGCCCCGCGGATACTCAGCGTTCAGATGGCGATTGAGATCGAGGGAGGCGAGGTTATTGGGCTCGGTTTTACCGGCTTCGGCACCGGCGATGCGCTGCTGGCTGATCTGCTCAAATTCAGTTTCGGGGAATGCCGGCTCGCGAAGGAGTTCGCGAACGAGGCGCAGAGAGTCGGCAAGGTTAGCTTCGAGGGTGCGGACGCTGGCATTTGCCTCAGTCACGCCTCCTGTGACGCTGATCTGTGCTTTGAGGCGGTCGGTTTCGTCCTGAATCTGCTGACGATTTTTGTTTTTCGTGCCGCGCATCAGGAGCGAACCGGCGATCGTGGCGTCAGTGCTCTTTCCAAAAAGGGATTTCTCATCGCCGAAGTGGATGCTAACGCGGGCCACCACGGTGCCGCCGCGAGTCTTTTTTGGGAACATGACAAGCTTCATGCCGTTGGGTAGCTTGGCGCGGACAACGCGTGCCTCAATGTTCTGTGGCGTGGGGTCGAAGACTTCGCCCTGCTGAATGGCTGCGCCGCCTTTGTAATCCTTGAAGATTGCGGCGGGGTCGGGGGTGGCGGGAATTTCGGCGCGATCGGGTGTCGTGGTTGGAATGAATTCGCCGACGGTGCGGTTGGAGGATTTGAGGTAGGCCTTGGCAACGCGTGTTACGTCATCGGGCGTGACCTTGGCCACTTCATCTCGCGTGAGGAACAGGTCGCGCCAGTCGCCTTCTCCCACCGCGCTGCCGAGAATGATCGAGACGGTCTGAGAGTTGGTGAGGGCAAGTTCGATGTT
Source organism: uncultured Acidobacteriaceae bacterium (assembly GCA_963738035.1). Classification (GTDB taxonomy): domain Bacteria; phylum Acidobacteriota; class Terriglobia; order Terriglobales; family Acidobacteriaceae; genus Telmatobacter. Next base: position 382,727 of record CAVTVB010000006.1, on the reverse strand, counting down.
TTTTAGGATACGGCCCTTGGCGCGATCGACTTCTTCCTGCGTGGGCGGAGTGGTGGCCAGGCTCTCCACGACTTTGAGCAGGGCTTGCTGGGCCTCGTCGATGGACTGATCGGGCTTGAGCTGCGCATATGCAAGGGCAAACCCGGGATCGTGCATGCCGTTGGCTCTCATCGATGTGGAAACTGCTTTTTTGGTGTCGACGAGTTCTTTGTAGAGGCGGCCGGTCTGGTTCGCACCAAGAATCTGGGCGGCAACCTGGAGCGGCGCAGCATCGGGGTGCAGGTCGGCCGGGACGTGATAGGCGGCCATAACAGCCTGGATGTTGCCGACGCGGCGCAGGGTGACGGAGCGCTCGCCCTCCTGGGTGGGTTCGGATGTGTAGGGCTGCTGAAGCACGCGATCGGGCCTTGGGATGGCGCCGAGGGTTTGGGCAATGAGGGCGAGCGCTTTCGACTCATCGAACTGGCCGGCGATGACGAGGTACGCGTCGTCGGGCTGATAGTACTTCTTGTAGAAGACGGCAAGATTCTCGATGGGAACGCGCTCGACGTCGGTGCGGTTACCGATGACAGTTTTGCCGTAATTGTGGAAGTTGTATGCCGCGGCGAGGACGCGCTCCTCGAGAACTTCCTGTGGGCTATTTTCGCCGGCTTCCATTTCGTTGCGCACGACCGTCATCTCGGTGTCGAGGTCCTTTTTCTGCATGGTCATGCGAACCATGCGATCGGATTCGAGATCGAGAGCCCAGCGAAGGTTTTCATCCCCGGCATTGAAGGTCTCGAAGTACATTGTCTGGTCGTAATCGGTGGTGCCGTTGAAGTTCCCGCCAGCTCTGTCGGTGAGTTCCTTGAAAAGCTCACGGCCTGTAGTGGAGCTTTTGAAGACCATGTGCTCAAGCAGGTGAGCCATGCCGGTCTCGCCGTATCCTTCGTTGCGTGAACCGACACGATAAACCACGTTGACCGTGATCTTGGGCTTGGAGTCATCGGGAAAGAGAAGGACGTGGAGGCCGTTGGGGAATGCATATTCCGTGACACCCTCGATGGAAATAATCTTCTGCACGCCCGGGGGCAACGACTGTGCGAAGGACGAAACGGCGATGACGAAGACACAGGAGACTGCGGCGAGGAATCTCTTCAAGCCCATGGGTTTGGCCTCTCTCGATTGATTGTTGAATTATAGCGAGCGTCCTGGAGGAGTTGAATTCAGATCGGTCGAAGAGATCGGGCGTCGCGTCTTGAGGGAATGAACCTTGAAGATGATCAATGGGATATCAGGCAAAAAATCGCCCCCGAAGGACATCTTCGCTTCGGAGGCGCTTGCTTTTGAAAGAACCAAAAAATACAAGATGAAGACGGGGACCAGTAGCTGGCACTGGAGGTCGGTAGTACGCAGCTACTGGCGATCCCAATAAAACGAAGCTAGCCGCGGCTTCCCCTTTCCACTGCCGCCTCGTACCACCCGGCTCAAAGTCGCCTTCTAACGGGCTACCGAACCTTGGTGACAAATGAAGTTTCGCCTAACTTCTTTCGGCGCTCCGTGACGGCCATCACAGGGCATTGTGGGAAACGCGGACAAGAACCGATCTGGTTTTCGTGCGAGTCAACTTATTGCGTTGGACGGGTTTGACAAAGCGAGGCGCGGGCAAGAAAATCGGAGATTCACGGCGCCGAGGTAAGCCCCTCCATGACAGCACTTTTGAAGACAGATCTGGGCACCATTCCGCTGATCGCGCGAGGCAAGGTGCGCGACCTGTATGCGGTGGGTGATGCCTTGCTGATGGTAGCAACAGACCGCATTTCGGCATTCGATCATGTGCTCGGCACTGGGATTCCTGGCAAAGGCAAGATTCTGACGCAGATCTCCCTCTTCTGGTTCGACCTCGTGCGGGATATCGTACCAAATCACCTGATTGCGACAGAGGTCGCGGATTTTCCCGCTGAACTGCACAAATATTCCGACCAGCTTGAGGGTAGGTCGATGCTCGTGAAGCGGGCGCAGATGTTTCCGGTCGAATGCGTGGCGCGCGGCTACATTGCGGGATCGGGGTGGAAGGAATACAAGGCGAGCGGGACCGTATGCGGCATCAAGCTGCCGCCGGGATTGCAGGATGGATCAAAATTGCCGGAGCCGTTGTTTACACCCTCGACCAAGAGTCAGGATGGAACCCACGACGAGAACATTTCGTTCGCGGCCGTCGAACAAGCGGTGGGATCAGACGCAGCGAAGGAGCTGCGACGGTTGACGCTGGCAATCTACGAGAAGGCCGGCAAGCATGCGGAGTCGCGCGGATTGATTCTGGCCGACACAAAATTTGAGTTCGGCAAGACACCGGACGGAATCGTGCTGGCGGACGAAGTGCTGACACCGGATTCGTCTCGTTTCTGGGAGGCGTCTCTGTGGAAGCCGGGTGGAGCGCAGCCAAGTTTCGACAAGCAGTTTGTGCGCGATTACCTTGAGAGCATTCGATGGAACAAGCAAGCTCCTGCGCCCAGCCTTCCCGATGACGTGGCGCAGCGTACACTCGAGAAATACCTTGAGGCGTTTCGACGGTTAACGGGGCGCGATCTTGATGTCTTGTCGTGATTGGTGAGGGATGACGCTAGTCGATTGGATCATTGTGGTGGTACTGGCAGTGGCGGTGCTCACCGGCATCGCGCGCGGCTTTTTCCGGTCGGCCTTCTCACTGGCCGGGCTGGTGCTGGGATTGACGCTGGCGGCATGGAATTACTGGCGACTCGCATCCTTGCTGAAGATGATGATCCATTCGGTTGAACTTGCCGATGCCATTGCGTTCATCGTAATTGCGTTGCTGGTGATGGCGGTTGCAGCTATCCTTGGATCACTTCTGGCAAAATTCTTTGAGAAGGTGGGGCTCGGGTGTCTGGATCGGTTGGCGGGAGGGCTCTTCGGTTTTGTGGAAGGCCTGGTCTTCGTGATGGTGGCCATTCTCGTTACCGTGGCATTCTTTCCTCAAACTGTGTGGTTGACTGAGGCGCGGTTACCAAGGTATTTCTTCGGTGCACTTCATGTGAGCATTCGCGTTACCCCGTCGCGCCTTTCGGAGCGGGTAAGCAAGGAATTGCAGACGCTGGAATCGGAAACAGAGAAACTGATTCACGAAGAAAAGAGCAAATAATTTTTTCGCGGGCTGAAGCCTGCCGGTTGTGGCAATCTAGTAGAGCAAGAGGTTGACGTGAGACGAGACCTGGACAGCCTGGTTACACAGATGCATTCCACCGGCATTCGCTACGAGGATGCGGTAAGAGAGTTCAAGAGGCAGTATCTGCGCGAAGTGCTGGCGGCCAACAAGGGGAACCAGTGCAAGGCTGCGGAGGAGCTCGGTATCCACAGAAACACACTCAGCCGCACCATGGCTGAACTCGGCATCAGCCTGGCGGAAATCCGCGCCGGGCTCAAGCGTCCACCACGCAGCGAACGTCCTATATTTGGAGCAGCGCGCCAGGGCATACGCCAGGGCTGAGCAAGCTCCGCAACGGCATGCAGACAACTCAACAGAACAACGAAGCGCGTACCGCTATTGAAAGCGGATTTGCCTGGGATGCGCAGGACGCGTACTTGTTCGATATCGACGGCACGCTTTTGCGCAGCCGAGACCGCGTACACATGGACAGCCTTCCTGCGTCGGTGCGCAAAGTCTTGGGAATCGAAGTCTCGCTGGAAGGCGTATCCCTGGCCGGGAATACCGACACTTCGATCCTGCGCGAGGCATGCGCGCTGGCAGGAGTTCCATCAGAAGTGCTGGAACCGCAGATGGCGGCGATTCTTGAGGGCATGTGCGCCAACGTAGCTGGACGGCGGCATGAGCTGCAGCCGATCCTGATGCCGGGCGTTGAAGACACGCTGAAGTACCTGGCCGGACGCGGTGCAACACTGGGTGTGGCCACCGGAAACCTGGAGATGATCGGCTGGATCAAGGTGGAACGCGCCGGTCTCCGTGAGTGGTTTCGCTTTGGCGGATTCAGCGACCACTTCCCTCTTCGTTCAGATCTGATTGGCAATGCCGCAATCAAGGCGCGAGAACTGACAAGTGCGCAGGCGACAGTCTGCGTGGTAGGCGACACACCGCGGGACATCGAAGCGGCACATGCAAACAATCTGCCGGTCATTGCAGTGGCAACCGGACATTTCTCTTTCGACGAGCTCATGGAACACAAGCCGGAGGTTTGCACAACGACGCTTGCCGATCTTCTTCATGCGACACGAGGCAAAGCATGAAGAACGCGCGCATGGAGTTTGCGATAACGATTGCGATGCTGTTGTCGACGGCATTGGCGGCGGCACAGCAAGCACAGCCGTCTGCACAAACGCCACCCGTCGCTACGCCAGGCGCAACGACTAATGCTGCCCCCGAACAAGAGAAGGACAAGGCTTCGCCCAAGACAGTTACGAACAAGGACCGCAGGCGCGCGACAAAGCTTTACCTTCAGGCATCGAAGCTCTTTGAGCAGCAGCAATATGACGAGGCATTGCGCCTTTACCACGAAGCTGCGGAACTCGATCCGGGAAATCCCAATTATGCCGCCGCAACGGTGATTGCACGCAGCCATGAGGTCACTGAACTGATTCAAACGGCAGCCAAGGCTCGCATGCGCGGAGACAAAACGGCAGAACGAGCTGCATTGGAGAAGGCCCGGCAGCTCGATCCGCATAACCTTGCGGTCGCTCAACATCTCGATGAGATGGCAGTGGATGCGACGGCAGGGCGCGGGAAACCGCTTTACGACCAGGGAGTGGATTCGCTCGCGCCGGCTCCGACGCTCGCGCCGATGACGGGTACGCATAGTTTTCATTTGAAAACGGACCGTCGCACGGCGATTCAGACCGTGTTCCGATCGTATGGAATCGAAGCGTCGGTCGATCAGACCGTTTCAGGCCCACCGGTGCGTTTTGACATGGATGATGCGCCCTTCATCCAGGCCATGCAGGCCGTGAACCTGGTCACGGATTCGTTTACGGTACCGCTCGATGCACATCGCGCGCTGATCGCGAAAGACACACGTGAGAACCGGCAGCAGTACATGCGGCAGGAGTTTGAAACGATCTACCTTGGCGGATTGACCTCGACCGAAATGACCGATGTCGCGAACCTCGCCAAGAATGTGTTCCAGGTGCAGCAGGTGGCAGTACAGCAGAGTGCGGGAACGCTGACGATTCGGGCGACAACTGACAAGCTGAACGCATTCAACGAGACATTGCGCCTGCTGCTGGGCGGACACAGCCAGGTGCTGCTGGATGTACGGTTGATTCAACTGGCGCACAACCACGGACGTAATGTCGGGGTTCAGCCTCCGCAGCAGATTACTGCCTTCAATGTTTACTCGGAAGAGCAGGCGATCCTTACACAGAACGCGGATCTGGTGCAGCAGATTATTGCTTCGGGGCTGGCGGCGCCGGGAGACACGTTGGCGATTCTGGGAATCCTGTTGGCATCCGGGCAGGTTACGAATTCGATTTTCCAAAACGGAATCGCACTGTTTGGCGGCGGCGTAACGCTCACTGGAGTATCGGTGACGCCCGCAACGCTGAATCTCGCCTTGAATTCGTCGGAATCGCGCGAGCTGGATCAGGTGCAGTTGCATTTAGGCGATGGAGAAGAGGGCACGATCAAGGCCGGATCGCGCTATCCGATCACAACATCGCAGTATTCGAACCTGGGCACCGCGGGCATCGTAATTCCCGGACTGACGACGGCGGGGACTTCAGGAAGCCTGAGTTCCCTGCTATCGCAAGCAAATTTGGGAGCACAGACGATTCCGCAGATTGAATACCAGGATCTTGGGCTGACGTTCAAGGCCACGCCGCGCGTGACGCACGAGGGAAACGTGGCGCTGACGATGGATTTGAAGATCACGGCTCTCGGTGGATCTGCGCTGAATGGCATACCGGTCCTGAACAATCGAAGCTACTCGGGCGTAGCGACGCTGAAAGAGGGCTCAGGGGTGGTGCTGATCAGCGCGGTAGATAAGGAAGAAAGCCATGCGCTGAGCGGATGGCCCGGCCTGACAGAGATTCCGGGACTGAACACAATCACCGAGACAGACGCGCAGAGGAACTATGCGAGCCTGGTGGTCATCGTTACACCCCATGTGATTCGCGGGACGCAGGCCGCTGGACACTCGCCGATGTTGCGAATTGAACGCGGGCAATCGACGCCATAGCGACGGAACGCAAATTGAAAGCCCCCGGATTGATGAAGATCTCTCCGGGGGCTTCTTTGTGTATTCGAGTCAACCGCGCAGCAAGCGAAGACTCAACGATTATTGAGTGACGTTATCCATCCTGGCCTGAAATTCGATGATCTGTTTCAGGGTCTCGTAGGGCGTGTTTGCAGGAACCTGACGGCCATTGATCACCAGGGTCGGCACCGAGGCGATGTCGAGATCCTTGCTGAGCTTGACCGAAGCTTGAACGGCAGCCTTGGTCTCTGGCGATGCCGCGCAAGCCGCGATCTTCGCGGGATCGAGACCAGCCTTAGTGGTGGCGCTGTTGAGGGTCATGGTGGCGCCATCGGCGGTTGCCAGGCCGTCCTGTGCCTCAAAAACGGCGGCGGCGAACTGGAAGAAGGCGGTGCTGCCCCCCTGCTTCGCAACGCAGAGCCCATAGGCCGCGGCGATTACCGATTGGGGATGAATGGAAGCGAGCGGATCGTTCTGAAATACAATGCGCGCCTTGGGGAAATCGGCGACCAGCTTATCCATGTTGGCCTGCGCCTCTTTGCAATGCGGGCACTGGAAATCGGCGAATTCGACGAGTACGAGGTCCTTGGAAGGCGAGCCGCGGAAAGGCCCATCGGCGCGTTGCTGTATCAGGGCGCGATAGTCCGCATACGGATGCTCGCCGAATGGAATGATCTTTTCGCCGACGATGATGTGCTTTTGGTCGGGAGTAGTGAGGAAAGCGAGGCGATAGGGTTGCTGCTTTCCCGTCTTGTCGCCGATAAAGACGACGACCTTGTTCATACCGGGAATCTGCGTCTTCTGGATAGCCTGCACCTGCCACATGGCGTTGGCGTCGAACCCGATATTGGCTTGCATGAAGGCATTGACGACTTCCTTCGTAGGGCTATCGGCGTCGAAGTCGGCCGGATCTGGCACAGGAAACTTGGGAGGAGCGCGGAGCGGCCGCTGCAGCGGCATCGGAGCCAGGGGAAGCGGGAGGCTGGTCCTGCGCAAAGACATGTTGGATCGGCGAAAAAACAAGGGCCATGGCCACAGCGGCGGCCAGTCGTGCTGAGTTACGAATCAAGCGAAATTCTCCTTCGGAGGCGGGAAGACTCCCGACCTTTAGCTTATACCTGCACTTTGACGGCAATGGGAAAGCGGCGGCCCATGCCAAAGGACTTGGAGGTCACCTTCAAAACGGGAGCAGCCTGCTGGCGCTTGTATTCCGCGCGCTCAACGAGGTGCACCACTTGTTGGACGAGCGCGAGAGGAAAACCGTGCTTCTGCGCGATGCACTCCGGAGTTTCATAACGCTCGACGTAAGCCTCGAGAATGGGGTCGAGAACTTCGTAGGCCGGAAGCGAATCGGTATCCTTCTGGTCGGGGCGCAGTTCGGCTGAGGGAGGCTTTTCGAGAATTGGCAAAGGAATGATTTCGCGATCACGATTGAGCCAGCGGCTGATGGCATAGACGCGCGTCTTGCTCAGATCGCCGATGACCGCCAGCGCTCCAACCATGTCGCCATACAGCGTGCAGTAGCCGACGGCCATTTCGGATTTGTTGCCGGTAGTGAGCACAAGCGAACCGAACTTGTTCGAGAGCGCCATCAGCAGGGTGCCGCGAATGCGCGATTGAAGATTCTCCTCAGTGAGGTCGGGCTTCGTGCCAGCAAAGAGTGGCTCGAGCGCGCGTGTGTACTGATGGAACAAGTCGGAGATCCCGATAAGTTCGAAGCGGATTCCGAGATTGGCGGCAAGGGCGCGGCTGTCGTCGATGGAGCCTTGCGAGGAGTAAGGGCTGGGCATGCCAATGCAAAGCACATTCTCCTTGCCGAGTGCATCCGCGGCAATGGCGGCTACCAGGGCGGAATCGATGCCGCCACTCAGGGCGATCAGGACTTTGCTGAATCCACACTTGCGGACGTAGTCGCGCGTGCCAAGGACCAGAGCGCGATAGGCAGCTTCAGTGTCGTCCTCGATCGGGCTGGAGATTGCCGGAGCATGGAATGGATCAAACACGACGAGATCTTCTTCGAAAGATTTCGCCTCGGCGATGAGGTCGCCGTGGGCGTTGAATGCGATGGAGGAGCCATCGAAGATGAGGCTGTCGTTGCCTCCGACCTGGTTGCACATGACCACCGGGATCCTGTCGCGCTTGGCAATGGCGGCCAGCATCTGTTGGCGCACTTCGCGCTTGGAGTGCCAGAAAGGCGACGAAGAAAGATTGATGTGGATGGCGGGGTTCTGGCGCATCAGGTCTTCCAGTGGATCGAAAGAGTAAAGTCGGCGCGGCCAGAAGTTTTTATCGTTCCAGGCGTCCTCGCAGATGGAGATGGCGAGTCGCAAGCCATCGAGCTCAACGACGTGCTGGCGGCTGGAGGGCAGGAAGTAACGCTGCTCGTCGAAGACATCGTAGAAAGGCAGCAAGCGCTTGTGCTGTTCGAGCTGGATCTTGCCACCATCGATTAACACAGCAGCGTTCACGGCGGGCTTGCCGGCATCGGGCGGAGCAGGCAACGCAACGCCGGCGATCAGAGCGGTGGGCAGGTCCTGGGTGGCTGCGGCGAGTTCGTCGATGGCCTGACGGCAGCGGTCGAGAAAGCTCGGCTTTTCGAGGAAGTCGGCGGGGGGATAACCGCAAATTGCCAGTTCGGAAAAGACGGTGAGCCGAGCACCCTGGTCGGCGGCGCGTCGGGTAACCCCAATGATTTTTTCGAGATTGCCGGTGAAATCCCCGACCGTGGGGTTGATCTGGGCCAGCGCGATGTTCACATATCCAGTCTAAAGCAGGAAAGGACAGGAATCAGGGAACGCGAACCAGGGGTTGGGTTTTGCCTGACAGTTCAGCAGTTAAGTACCAGTTCCTGAGAAAACAACGCCGATGGTGCGAATAATGATCTTGATATCGAGCCAGAGGCTCCAGCTCTCGATGTAGGTCACATCGAGTGAAACATAGCTGTCGAACGAGGGGTCCCGGCGGCCCTGCACCTGCCAGAGACCGGTGATGCCCGGTGTGACATCGAGGCGGCGAAGGTGGCTGGGCTTGTATTCCATAACTTCGCTCGCAATGGGAGGACGAGGCCCAACCACGCTCATGTCGCCTTTCAGCACGTTGATGAACTGTGGCAACTCGTCGAGAGAATATTTGCGCAGGAAGCGACCGATGCGGGTGATGCGAGGGTCGTTGGTGATCTTGAAGAGCACGCCGTCCCGCTCGTTCATATGCATGAATTCAGTGCGGCGCTTTTCCGCATCGCGCACCATGGTGCGGAACTTGTAACAGCGGAAGATGCGTCCTTTTTTGCCGATCCGTTCGGAGGCGTAGAAGACAGGCCCATGTGATTCCAGTTTGATGGCAATGGCGATGACCAGCAGAAAGGGCGATAGAAACAGGAAGAAGAGACTGGAAAAAATCACATCGAGCACCCGCTTCAACATGAAGCCGAGTTCGGGGACCTGGCCCCGATGCAGCGGAATCGTTGGAAACTGGCCAATGTATTCGATCGGACTGTTCCAGGCTAGGCCGGCGTAGAGATCCGGAACCACGCGCAGATCGACGCCGTGCATGCGCGATTTTTCGAGGACTTCCTGGACAATGCTTCGCTCGCAGGGTGTGGTGAAGAATATCTCGTCGACGAACTGCTTCCGCGCATGCTGGAAGAGAGTATCGAGCGTGCCGACGACGTCTCCGCTGGAGGACATCAAGTGCGGCGAGGCGCCGGGGAATTCAATGAAGCCCTTGAAGGTGTAGCCAAGGTGGCGAATGCTATCCAGGTGATGCCGCAGCGCGTATGCTTCGGGTCCGGTTCCGACAATGAGAACATTGCGGGTATCCTGGCCCCGGTCGAATCTGCGGTACAGCAGGGTTCGGTAGATGAGGCGTCGCAGACACAGGGAAACGGTGACCAGCATCAGCGTCAGGATCACGATGCCACGGGGGATGTCTTCGGCGCGAACGAGATAGAGAGTTCCGGTAAGCAGGAGTCCCGAAGTGAAGCAGACCTGCACGGTAAGCCGCTGCTCATTCAGGAATGAGTTTAGACGCTCCGGTGAGTAGAGATGCATTCGACGGCTGCTCACGACCAGGACCGCGGCGAACCCGCACAGCATGGCAAGTAATATCCACATGGAGCGGCCGTTAAAGAGCGTTCCGTGATAGAAAGCCCGTGCTCCGACGACCGGGCCGGTGTGACGCACATAGATTGTGGCGACTGCCGCCGAGGCAACAACCGTGAGCAAATCGAGCAACATCCAGAGCTTAACTTTGCCCTGGGAACTGCGCGATGAACTGGAAGCAGTCTCCGCGACCCAATCAGACGAGGGTGCGACTGAAGCGGAGACTCGTTGCCAGAAATCCGATGTCGCCATGTGCCTTCCGCAAACCTCAGAGTTCAAGTACATCTGGGGAGTTAAGGGGTTTCCGGTTGAATAGGAGCAAGGGCAGAATGCGAGCGGTGCGGAGCTACACGTCAACTAGCCATTAGAAGGGCATGTGCCTCGGAAGGTTGCCCACAAACCAACGCTGGTTTTTCAACTTCTTTCGCAATCAGAAGATTTAGCTCGGACAAACTGGAGGTTGACCCATCCTGGCAACGACCGAAACCGTTGTGTCCAGATGGGCGCCAATTGTCTTCAGGCAACGAGTCAAGAAGGTGATGCAAGAATTCTGCTGTTGGGGGACTCCCTCGATTAGACCCGGGGAATCTCACGCGGTTTTGAATTCAGGTCGAGCTCGCGGTAGGAGAAGTACTTACAACTGCATTATGAACGAAGACACGTTATAAAGTCATCAATTTCTTATGCCGAAGGTAACACATAGGCATCAAGCGTAAGGAACTGCTGAATATTGGGATCGGGCGATGCCATGAAGTCTTTGAGCGGTCCAAAGAATGCCGCGCGTCCCTCATGGAGAAACAGCACAGTGTCGGCGAGACGTTCGGCGAAGCGCATATCATGCGTAACGACAATGCTTGTAAATCCAAGCTGTTGCTTCAGTCTCTGGATGAGGCCGCCGAGCCTTCGGGCAATAATGGGGTCGACCATCGTCGTAGGTTCGTCATACAAAACCACTTCGGGTTGCGAGGCGAGAGCGCGCGCCATGGCGACCGCGCGACGGCGTCCCGTGGATAAACTGGCGGGTAACTCATTGGGTACATCCTCCGCGCCGACGAGAGCGAGCAGACGATCAACGACTTGCAGGACCTGGTCTTCTTCTTGGCCGCCGCGTTCTCGCAACGGGAATGCCACGTTTTCACGGACGGTGAGCGAGTCGAAGAGGGCGCCGTTCTGGAAGACCATGGTGATGCGCCTGCGCACGGCCTGCATTTCTTCTTCCGTGTACTGATTGATCTCCTGGCCATCAACGCGGATCGAGCCAACCTCAGGCTTGAGAAAACCCATAAGGATGCGGAGTGCAACGGACTTGCCGACACCGCTTCGGCCGAGAATGCACAGGGTTTCGCCCCGATTGACAACGAAACTGACGTTATTGAGGATTCTGCGTTCGCCGAACCAAAGAGACACATGGCTGAAGGAGATCAGAGGCCATGTCGTCTGTTCCTCTTCCTCAGAGGCCGGCTTATCGCCAGCAATGTCGGCAAGGACCTCCTCAGAGATCTCCGGAGCCTCTGCGATCTCCTGATCCATGGGGGGATCGATATCGGGTTTCGGTGCGGGGTCAGATTTAGCCACGAAATCAGCTTACTTGATGATGCTTTTGGCCGAGGAGAGATTCGGCGCGGGTGAGGTCTCGAGGGGAGTTGACGTTGAGAAACCAATCGGCCGGCGGTAAGCCCCGGGGATCACAGACTTGGCCGGATTGAATGAGCAACTCGACGGGTTGGATAGCGAAAGGCCGGCAGAGAGCGTCAGCGGCGGCTCGAAATGCGCGGAGGCAATTGCGATCAATCGAACAAAGGCTGGTTTGGAGAGCGGGAAGAGCTCCGCGGTGGATGGCGACGGGGAAAGTCTGAATGAATCCAGCGACGGAAACTACGGCAATCGCCGATTCTGTGACCTCGGTGCGATAGAGAAGGTAGCGGATGAGGCTTTCCGGCATGAGCGGCAGGTCGACGGGAAGAAACACCGCATACTGGCTCGAACCGGATTTGAGCGCAGAGCAGATGCCGGCGAGGGGACCCAACCCGGTCTGGGCCACGCCGGATTGAGCCGGATCGTCCGGCAGGGTGGGAGCGAAGGCGGAGAGATCGCTCGTTGAGCCCGCGATGCGAGGTTTGAGAGAGGCGCAGCGCAGGATATCGAGCGCGTGCTGGATCAGGGGTTTCCCTGCGACATTGACAAGAGCCTTGTCTCGGCCCATGCGGCTGGAGCGCCCGCCGGCGAGGATGAATCCATCGGCGGACGCATCGCCGGAGTGCGGCAGGCTCAACGGCCCGCCTCCTCCAGGAATCGGATCAGGGACCGAATGCCGAGTTCGAAATTCTTCAGGTTGAATTTCTCGTTTGGCGCGTGGATGTTGTCGTCGGGGAGACCGAAGCCCATCATGACGCTGGGCAAGCCAAGGTGGCGGTCGAAGTCGCCAACGATGGGAATGGATCCGCCGGAACGGATGAAGACGGTGTCTTTCCCCCAAACTTCATGTAGAGCGTGAGTGGCGGCCTGTATGTACTTGTTGTTGACGGGAATGAGGCAGGGGTCGCCGGAGTGGATCAAGCGCACGTCAACGTCGACGCCGGCCGGGGCGATCTTCTCAACGTAGCTCTTGTATTGCGCAAAGGCCTTGGTGGGCGTCATGCCGGGAACGAGCCGCATGGATACCTTGGCGACGGCCTTGGCGGGAATGACAGTCTTGGCACCGGCGCCCGTGAAGCCGCCGGGGATGCCGTGGACGTCGAGTGTGGGACGTGCCCAGGTGCGCTCAAGCACGCTGTACCCGTTTTCGCCGACAAGCTGGCGCGAGCCGACTTCGGCGATGCGGTAGTGCTCTTCATCGAAGGGCAGGCTCTTCCATGCAGCGAGTTCTTCAGGGCTGGGAGGAATGATGTCGTCGTAGAAGCCGGGGATAAGAATGTGGCCGTTGTCGTCTTTAAGACGGGCGATGATCTGTGCAATTGCCGTGAATGGATTCGGAGCCGCGCCGCCGTACATTCCGGAGTGGAGATCGGTCTTCGCGCCGCGCACTTCGAGTTCGGTGTAGATCATGCCGCGCAGGCCAACGCATAGAGTAGGCAGGCCGGGGGCGAAGAGCTCTGTGTCGGAGACGAGGGCGAAATCGGCCTTGAGGTTGGCAGGCTTCGATGCGACATATTCCGCAATTCCCTCCCCTCCCACTTCTTCTTCCCCTTCGAAGAGGACGCGAACGTTGAGCGGCAGAGATTTGTTCGAGGCCAGCAGAGCTTCGAGCGCTTTCACCTGCATCCACACCTGGCCCTTGTCGTCGACAGCGCCGCGGGCGTAGATGTTGCCGTTGCGCTCTGCGGGCTCGAAAGGCGGCGATAGCCATTCGTCGATAGGATCGGTGGGCTGAACGTCATAGTGCCCGTAAATGAGGACCGTCGGCTTCCCGGCGGCGCGAAGCCAGTCGCCGTATACCAGCGGATGGCCAGCGGTGTCGATGAGGCGGACGTTTTCCATTCCGATGCGCTTGAGCTCGGAAGCAAGGAACTCGGCGGCGCGTCGGCAGTCGTCTTTGTGCTCGGGCAAGGTAGAGATAGAAGGAATGCGAAGCAGATCTTTCAGTTCATTCAAAAAACGAGGGTGGTTCTGTGTTGCGAACTCTACGGCATGCGAAGACATGGATGTGTTCCCTTTCAACGAAATCGACAGAGGAGAGTATAGGCGGTTGGGGCGTGGTGCTGCAGTGTCGGCAAAGCGGAAACGATCAGTAGCGCGGAACCGTCGGGTCGATTTCGGAAGACCAGGCATCGATGCCGCCGCGAAGAGACTGCACCTTTTCAAACCCCTGATTGCGCAGCCACGCGGTCACGTTCAGCGATCGTTGCCCGTGATGGCACAGGACGGTGAGGTGTTCCTCGGGATCAAGCTCCTGGTGGGCACGCGCCGGAACGTCGCCCATAGGCATGAGAGTGCTTGGTTCGATATGGGCGGTCGAGTATTCCCACGGCTCGCGGACATCGATTAGGCGCGTCTTCTTTTCGCGGAGGAGGGTGGTCACGTCGGCAGGGGAAATTTCGTATTCGAGCATGACAACAGTGTAGCGGGGTAAGACCCGGCTTCGGATACGGGACGGCGGGTTCGCTTGTTGTGGGTATTGGAAAGTAGTCTTGAAGAGATGCCGCCGATTTTGAATGCACAAACGATCACCAAGCAATTTGGGGCCAAGCCTCTTTTCAAGGACATTTCGTTCACCGTGGAGGATGGGTCGCGGATTGGGCTGATCGGTCCGAACGGCGCCGGGAAGTCGACGCTGCTGGCCATTCTCGCCGGAGCGGTTGAACCGGATGTGGGCGAACTCGCAGTGCGAAAGCGCGCGCGAGCTGCGTATGTTCCCCAGGATTCGCGATTCGCGGCAGGCTTGACGGTGCGGCAGGTGCTGGAGACCGCGCTGGCGGCGGCGCACGTAAACGAAAGCGAGCGCGAGGGACGGCTGCGGGAACTGAGCGGAAGGGCCGGATTCGAGGACCTCGCGGCGGAGGCGGCCTCGCTTTCGGGCGGGTGGCGCAAGCGGCTGGCGATTGTCGAAGCACTGGTGAGTCATCCGGATGTGCTGCTGCTGGATGAGCCGACGAATCATCTGGATCTTGCCGGTATCGAGTGGCTGGAGGATCTGTTGTCCGCCGCGAATTTTGCCGTGGTCACGGTGAGCCACGATCGTTATTTCCTTGAGGCGACGTCGAGCGAAATCATCGAACTGAACCGGGTGTATGCCGAAGGCCTCTTCCGCGTGAAAGGCAACTTCAGCCGGTTCCTCGAAGAGCGCGAGGCGTACCTGGAATCGCAAAGCAAGCAGCAGGAGAGCCTGCGCAATCGCGTTCGCACGGAGATCGAGTGGCTTCGGCGTGGACCGAAGGCGCGGACTACAAAATCAAAGGCGCGGATCGATACCGCCAACGAAATGATCGGCCAACTCGCCGCGATGGATGCTCGGACCACAGTGAACTCGGCCGGCATTGATTTTGAAGCGACACAGCGCAAGACGAAGCGGCTCGTAGAGTTCAACGACGTTGCGTGCGACATTGGCGAGCGCCGGCTCTTCAGCGGCCTGAATTTTGTTCTCAAAGCAGGCTCGAAAGTCGGTCTCGTGGGTCCGAACGGGAGCGGAAAGACAACGTTCCTGCGGCTTCTGCGCGGCGAACTGGAGCCGGCTGAGGGGTCCATCCGGAGAGCCGATGCCTTGCGGCTGGTGTATTTCAGCCAGATGCGCGAACTGGACGAGAGCCTGACGCTGCGGCGTGCACTCGCCCCCGAGGGCGACGGACTGGTCTACCAGGGCCGTAACGTCCACGTGGCAAGCTGGGCGGCGCGGTTTCTGTTTACCGGGGAGCAACTGAATCAGCCGGTTCGGAACTTGAGCGGCGGCGAGCGGGCGCGCGTCCTGATTGCCAAGTTGATGCTTGAGCCGGCGGACGTGCTCCTGCTGGATGAGCCAACGAACGATCTGGATATTCCGACCCTGGAGATTCTCGAGGACAATTTGCTGGAGTTTCCGGGAGCCCTGGTCCTCGTGACGCACGATCGCTACCTTCTGAACCGCGTAGCCTCGACCGTCGTTGGGCTCGACGGCGAAGGACACATCGGGCTTTTCGCGGATTTCGGGCAGTGGGAAACCTGGCTCGAAGAGGAAAGAGAAGGGATCAGCGACCAGGGATCCGGGGAACGGAAAGGTCCATTGGCCGAGGAGCCCGAGGCTCAAAAGCCCTCGAAAAAGAAGCTTTCCTACCTGGAGGCGCGGGAGTTTGCAGTGATCGAGCAGCGGGTGGAGGAGAGCGACGCCCGCCTGGCCTCGGCCCGGGCCCGGGTGGAAGACCCGGCAATTGCTTCAGATGCGGCGGCTCTTCAGTCAGCCTTGGTGGAACTGGATCTGGCCCAGGAGGAAAACGACGTTCTATACGCTCGTTGGGCCCAATTGACCGACAAGGCGGTCTAAACTGTGTGCAGGCACCGAAACTAAGTCGAAGCGAAATCTGAACTTCGATGACTCGCGGCCAAATATTTGCATCCAAAGATGATATGCATAACCCTGTCAAGGTCTTAATAGTCGAGGACGAACCGCATGCCCTGATGGGCCTTGCGGAGCTGATTTCCGGCTGGGGATACCAGACGGAAACAGCACGCGACGGCATTGAGGGCTGGGAAAAGGCACTCACCTGGAGTCCGGCAATTGTTGTGACGGACTTGAAGATGCCGAGGATGGATGGAATTGGTCTGCTGACCAAGCTTGCTGAGGACGCGAATGCGAACGTCGCGGTGGTGCTGCTGACGGCGCAGGGGTCGATCCAGTTGGCGGTCGATGCCATGAAGCTCGGTGCCTACGACTTTCTGCAGAAGCCAGTGGATGCGGCGCGTTTGCGTTCCATCCTTACGAATGCGACGAGGCAGCGCGCTACGGAGATTGAGCTCGAGGTTACGCGCAGGCAATTGCGAAACACGGGCATCCTGGGCACGATGGTGGGCAGTTCGAAAGCGATGCGGGAGATATTCTCGCTGATCGAGCAGATAGCACCGTCGAATGTCTCGGTTCTCATTACCGGCGAGAGTGGCACCGGAAAAGAGATGGTGGCGCGTACGCTTCACGACCTGAGTCCGCGCAAGGGACGTCCATTCCTGGCAGTGAACTGCGCGGCGATTCCCGAGACGCTGATTGAGAGCGAGATCTTCGGACACGAGAAGGGCGCGTTTACCGGAGCCGTGGAGCGGCGGGCTGGCTGCTTTGAACTGGCGACCGGCGGCACGCTGCTGCTCGACGAGTTGGGCGAAATGCCGATCGGCACGCAGGCCAAGTTGTTGCGCGTGCTGGAAGAACGGAAGCTGCGCAGACTCGGTGCCCGCACGGAGCAGGATGTGGATGTGCGTGTGCTCGCGGCGACCAATCGCGATCCACAGGATGCTGTGGCGCAGGGGCATCTGCGCGCGGATTTGTTTTATCGGCTGAACGTGTTTCACATTCATATGCCCCCTCTGCGTGAACACATGGAAGACCTGCAGGTGATGGCTGAAGCCATGGTGCGCGAGATGAATCAAAAGCACACGCGCCATGTTTCGGGATTGTCTGACCAGATCCTCGATCGGATGCTGGCCTATGACTGGCCGGGAAATGGGCGCGAATTGCGGAACACGATTGAACGCGCGGTGATTCTTTGCCAGGATGGACATCCACTGGATGTTTCGAATCTTCCGCGTACGTTCGGCACGCCGCAGTTGCCGGCGACGGCGCGGGTAGGCGATGCCAATGTGGTACCGGTACGCGTGGGGACGACCGTGGATGAGGCGGAACGGATGCTGATTGTGCGAACGCTTGAGTCGACGGGGCAGAACAAGACTCGTGCGGCGGAGATTCTGGGGGTGAGCTTGAAGACGCTGCATAACAAGCTCAAGGAATATAGCCACTCGCGGGAGGATCAGCCGGCGTGAGTTGGCATAGGGGCGGATGAGGTATCTTGCGCAGTGATTCTATGCGCCAAAAGATTCCTGCGGGGGCAGGCTCTCCGACTTTGCATTGAAGTCAGACCGGCTTTCAACAAGTTGTGTACGTGAACGATGCGACTGAAGACAAAACTCGTGCTCGCGATAACTGGGCTGGTGTTTCTGATTGCAGGCCTGTTGTCATTGGTGTACGTCAGTCACCTGGTGGATGCGGCGATTCAGCAGTCGTACGATTCGAATCGCATGGTTGCCAACCAGGTGCGTTTTGCCTTGCAGAGTGCGCTCCTGGCTGGGCTCAAAGACCAGACGGTCGACCCCAACGATAAGGAAAAGTTGCGGGAACTTGTTCAAGCCGTAATCAAAGACAGCGAATCTCTAAGCGCAACCCTTGACTCGGCAAACATGTACTCCACGACGGAATATGACGTCAACATCGTGGATACGCAATCGCGGGTCCTCCTCAGCACTTTTCCCGGCAATGAAAACAAGCTGATACCGTGGCGTCCTAACTACGATGAGTTGATTGCCGCCGATCCAATCACCAAGATGCGCGAGATCTACGGCCCCGCAAAGGTGTTTGACATCGTGGTTCCCCTCATTCGCAATGGCCAACCGTTCCTGAGCGTTCATGTAGGTGTGCGCACGACGCTGTTGCAGGCCGTTTACGAGCCTTCGTTGAAGTATGCCGCTTCACTGATGGCTATTGCGGCAGGGACGGCGCTGATTGCGGCATTCCTGTTAAGCAACCTGGCGTTGCGGCCCATGGAAGAGATCAGCATGCAGTTGGATTACTGGAATCCTACGCCGGTTGAGAACCTCCACGAGGGAGACGAACAGCCAAGTCTCGACACGGCGGAAAGGGTGTCGACGAAGATCGAGCGAATCGGGCAACGCATGCGCAATGTGGAGGAGGTCTTCTCTGCCCTGAAAGAAAACCTCGACCAGGTTCTTGGAAATCTGCAGGACGGCATCCTGCTGTTCACCGGAGATGGGCGTGCGGTCCTGGTGTCAGAGGCGGCGCAGCGTTTTCTTCACATCGAAAGCGACAACATCCTCGGCTTGCAGGCGCGGGAGATCTTTGACAACTCCACAGTGCTGGGGAGAACACTTCGCGAGGCTTTTGACGCCGGAGTCGCACTGGTGCAGGAAGAGGTCCACACCGAAACCGGGAAACGGATACAGGCCTCAGTGGATTTCATCTACGACGACCACACGCGGATGGGTCTCGGCGCACTGGTTACCCTGCACGACCTCGAATCAGTGGAGCAGATCGAGTCGGAACTGGAGCTTTCTCGGCGCATGGCAGCCATTGGCAGGCTCACGGCTGGCGTGGGTCACGAAGTCAAGAATCCGATCAACGCCATCGTCGTGCATCTTGAGTTGCTGAAGAACAAGCTGGGCGGCGATCAGGCACCGGCCACACGGCACCTCGAAGTGATTGACGCCGAAATCCACCGCCTGGATCGCGTGGTGCAGACACTGGTCGACTTCTCGCGGCCGGTTGAACTGCGGCTTCAGGAACAGGACCTGTGCAAAGTGATCGGCGACGTGCTGGCGCTGGCTGATGACGAGCTCTCAACACGCAACGTCAAGCTGGAGGGACGCCTGCCTGACCATCCTCTGATTGTGAATGTGGATACTGACCTCCTGAAGCAGGCTGCGATCAACGTCATTCTGAATGGCGCACAGGCCATGCCCGAGGGCGGGTCTCTCCGCGTTTCGGTCGAGGAAGATCGCAAGATGGCCGTGGTCCGGATCGCCGATGAAGGAACGGGAATTCCGCTCGAGATCCGTGAAAAAATCTTCGATCTTTACTTCACCACAAAGAGCGGGGGCAGCGGCATCGGGCTGGCGATGACGTACCGTATTTTGCAGTTGCACCATGGGAGCATCGACGTACAATCTAAGGTAGGCCGTGGCACAGAATTCTCACTGCGCATTCCACTCGCAGCCACGGAATGGGGACGCCGGCATCTGCAACCGGCAATTGTGGAAGAAACAAAGGGGTTGGAGACATGAAACTGAGCGCCATGAGCGCTGCGGGGCTGTTGGCGTTGCTGTTGGCCGGGTGTTTTCACAAGACCCAGGTCGCGCAAAATGTGCCGTTCGCGCCGCCAATAGAAGACACGCCGCCCAAGCCCGAGCCTCCTCCATCGAATCTTCCTCCGCCGGAGGTGACGCTTCCCGAGCAGACTCAGCCCCTGCAGATCACGCAGCCGCCGGAGCCGGTGAAGAAGCCCGCGCGTCATAAGAAGCCGGCAAATACCAACACGCAGATCGCCGCAAACGGTACGGCTCCCGTGTCTGCGATAGGAACACTCTCGACGGGCGATCCGCCGAACATGCGGCAGACGACAGATGACTCGATCGCATCGACCGAAAGAACCCTGAACGGAATCACGCGGAAGCTGAACGACCAGGAGCAAAAGACAGCGGCCCAAGTTCGCGAATATCTGAAGCAGGCTCGCGATGCGTTGACATCGGGCGATGTCGATGGCGCACACACGCTGGCGCTCAAGGCGAAGGTGCTGTTGGACGAGCTCCATCCATAGGGAGTCGAGTTCCCTTCCCTTGTTCTTAATGAATGAAAGAATAAGTCGGATCGTGCTGTTTGCGATTGGGATTGTGCGCTATCGCTCGCCCCAGCTCAACTTGCTGCGCAGTGCATCGAAGAAACCACTCTCGCTGAGACGGATCAGATTCACCGTGTACTCCGATCGGTGACAGCGAACCTCGTCGCCGACGTGAAGCTCGAATCCAACCTGACCATCTACGGTGAGCAGACATTGCGTTGGGACGCCCTCAACGCGGACTGTGAGGCTCGCGTCTCCCTTCACGACGATGGGACGCAGCGTGAGCAGGTGGGGACAGATAGGCGTGACCACAAGCGCATCGACATCAGGCGTGAGAATGGGACCGTTAGCAGCCAGGTTGTAGGCCGTTGAACCGGTAGGCGTGGAGACGATGACTCCGTCGGCACGAAAGCGCGCTACTTGCTTGCCGTCGAGTTCCACAGCAAATTCACCCATGCGCGCGATGTCGCCCTTGGAAACCACAACCTCGTTCAACGCTTCGAATACCTTGACCGTCGCGCCATCGCGTATCACTTCCGAGTGAAGCATGGTGCGCGCGTCAAGCGTGTGGCAGTTTTCGCACCAGCTTTCGAGTGTTTCATAGAGCGCGCCCAGCCGCACTTCAGTGAGGAATCCCAACGAGCCAAGGTTAACGCTGAGAATAGGCGTACCCGTTGCAGCAAAAATACGTGCAACAGAGAGTAACGTGCCATCGCCGCCAAGGACGATCACCAGTTGCGGCTTGTGCGCGGGCAAGTCCGCGCGATCGACGGCGGGGGCGGCATCGGAGTAGGTTGCGCCTTCGCAGTCAAGAAGCGGCTTGAAGTTGTGCTTGCAGAGCCAATCGATCAGTTCGGGAAGCAACTGGACGAGCTCCTGCTTTCGCGGCTTACTGACAATTGCTACGCATGTCATGCGGTCTCAGTGTAACGGATGCGGTTAAAAGGCAACGACCAGGGGATAGAGGGACGATGAACCAGACACGCGATGGGTGCTTTCAGCCCCTTCGAGCGTAGAGAAGGAATTCTATGTTGCCTTCGGCGCCGGTGATCGGAGATGGGATGACTTCGACGACTTGCCAGCCTAGCTCAGTGATACTGCCTGAGACTTTTTCGATGGCGAGCTTGTGCACTTCGGGGTCGCGAACGATGCCGCCTTTGCCGACGTTCCCGCGGCCGGCTTCGAACTGGGGCTTGATCAGAATGACGGCCTCGGTGATCGCAGTAGCCGCGGCAAAGACGGGAGCCAGCAGCAACGTTGCCGAGATAAAGGAAACATCCATGACAAGCAGCGTGAGCACAGGCTGACCGGGCTCAGCGAGCGCTCCGGGCGCCAGAAAACGCGCGTTGGTGCGCTCGACGAGTTGAACCCGCGCGTCGTTGCGCAGCTTCATCGCGATCTGGCCGAAGCCGGTGTCGACCGCGGTTACGTGCGCCGCGCCGCGCTGCAGCAGGCAGTCGGTAAACCCTCCGGTGGAGGCGCCGATGTCGAGGCAGGCTCGCCCGGTGACGTCGATCTTCCAATGGTCGAGCGCCGCCTGAAGTTTGAGTCCCCCGCGGCTGACGTACGGCATGTCGTCGCCGAGAAGGCGGATGGCGGCGTCGGATGAGACGTTAGCTCCCGGCTTGTCGATCTTCTGTTCATTGACGAGCACGCGACCCGCAAGGATCAGCGCACGGGCGCGTTCGCGGCTCTGCACGAGGCCGCGATCTACGAGGAGAAGATCTATTCGGATTTTGAGAATGGCGGCCAAGGATTCAAATTTCGTTCCAGATCAAGGATGAAACAGCCTGCAAATACGAGCGATTTCCGACAACCTTCTACGTCAGCCGGCTTTCGCTCAAATCGAGTTCTCTCTCCAGATTACGGTGAACGCCATCCCCGATTCTTCCGTTTGCCCGCAGGAGATTCAGCTCCTCGCGCTCCCGCCGGATTGTTTCAAGCAGCAAATGGTTGATCGTGAGGCCATGCGAGTTACTCTCCGGAACGCTTCGATCCGGCTCACATTCTTCGACCTCTTCCAGTTTATGTCGGTAGTCGTGCAGCAGATCGTCATAAAGATGCACCTCGTGTTCTCCTTCCGCCGACTTCCTGCGTTCCCCGAGGAACTCGATTGCCGCCTGCAACAGGATGTGTCTCGCTTCTCCTTCTTCACAAAACTGCGCATTTTGTCCGGACAACCTGAGCAGCCGCACGAGCCAGGGCAAGGAGAGGCCCTGCAGAACGAGGGTGGCCAGGATAAGAGAAAAAGTGAGAAAGATGATGAAGCTTCGTTGAGGAAACGGAGTTCCATCGTTAAGCGTGAAAGG
This sequence comes from uncultured Acidobacteriaceae bacterium, assembly GCA_963738035.1. GTDB lineage: Bacteria > Acidobacteriota > Terriglobia > Terriglobales > Acidobacteriaceae > Telmatobacter. The sequence goes on along the minus strand of CAVTVB010000006.1, from coordinate 360,099 downwards.
GAGCGAGTTCGCAGCGGCCAACGCGACAACGCCCCGCATACCGGTCCATCCCATCACGAAAATCTGGTTGGCTTTGGGCCTTTCGTAAACCTGCTTTACGAAATGCGTTCGAACCAGCCACGCCACGTTCGACGCGGGATACATCCAGGCCATACGCAGCACCACCAGCATGGCTGAGAACGCAAAGCCATATCCGAGAAGTCCCAGCCTGCTTTGTCCGTGAATCCCCTCCAGCACATAGGGAAGCTGCAAACCGATGAGCACAAAGACGAGCCCGTTGAGCAGAAACTCAAGTGCGTCCCACACCGCCCAGGCCTGCAACCGCACTCCGGGGGAAAAGAACTCTGAACTGCGCCGGCTCACGAAAAGACCGCACACCACGACCGCGATCACACCCAGAACCCTTCACCGCTTCGCCCGCCAGGTATGCAGCATAGGGAATGATGAGTGAGAAAGCGATCTCGACCGGCCCGTCGTCCACCCAGCGTTCCAGCCAGATAACAAACCATCCAATGGCCAGGCCGACAAGCACGCCTCCGAGCGTCAGCCACGCAAATTCAAGTATCCCGCGACCCAGGGTTGGAGTTGTTCCCTGCACCACCATCTCTACCCCAAACTGCAGGGCCAGCAATCCAGTCGCATCGTTCAGCAGGCTCTCTCCCTCGAGCAGATCCACAATGCGCTGTGGCATTCCGACCTTACGCGCGATCGAGGTCGCAGCAACGGCGTCTGTAGGCGAAACCACGGCCCCCAGTAGAAATCCCAGTTGCCAGTTGAATCCCGGCAGCCACCACTGTGCCGCAAACGCCACGCCGAACGCTGTGAAGAAGACCAGCAATACAGCCAGGCTCGAGATCGACACCAGGTTGTATTTGAATTCCCTCCACGACGTCTGCCACGCCGCCACATACAGAAGAGGTGGCAGAATTACCAGAAACACCAGCGAAGGCGGAAGCTGGATGTGTGGAACGTGGGGTAGAAGCGAACACAGCAACCCGAAAACCACGAGAACGACTGGGTATGAGATTGCCGCTCGGCGCGCCAGGCCAGCCACCGCCGCCACGGAAAACAGCAAGCCAATCAGCAACAACAGAATCTGGTTCACATGATCCATCGGATGATTGCAGCCCTCTTCCTCAATAGTGTCATCAGCCTGGGGTTGGAAACAACGAGCGCCCGAGGGATCAAGTCGATCGGTCCATAACAGATTGAGTTATACGTATCGAGAATCGTTCCCGCTGGAACAGCGGGATATGCGTTTAGATTAGCAATTCGAATTGGCGGAGCGGACTCACTCTGACGCGGTGTTCCCAGGGGGAGATGTGGTTCGCGCCGGCGTCACCGTGCTCTTTGGTTTTGGCACACCATGCTGATGACAGTCGGTGCAGCGAACCCAGTGAATATTGTGGGCGCTTTTCCCGTTGGCGAAAGTCGTATCCATCTTCTCGACATCGATGCCGCAATGAGACATCTGGGGATGGCAGGTTTTGCAGGACGCTGTTGCGTTCTCGTTGTGACCGATGTGGCAGGCAATGCAGCTGATGCCTTCGTGGACGCCCACAGGCGTGCGGTCGTCGCCGGATCCAATCTGCGCGCCCCAGTGATTTGCAGCGGCGATGGTGGCAGTATCAGGTTGGCGCGGCGCGTGGCATTGATAGCAGAGAGCCTGGCGCTGGTCGGGACTGATTTTTACCGAGCGCGCACCATCTGACAACTGAGGAAGCGAAAGTAGCCTGATGGCGAAGTGCATCTGCTCGCGGCGATCGAAGATAGCCAGAGACTCTGCCGATTGCGGCTCCGTGGCAGAAATGCGTTCGGCAGGCTTTGCTTGCACCGGCCCTTCGCGATGCATCTGGTGGCAGGCCATGCACGGCATCGTAGGCTCATCGGCGAAATTGGCGCGCGTGATGTGCCACGGTCCCGTAGCGTTTTGCGGCTGGACAAGATCGCGCACAGCTCCATTGAAATGCATGCCGTGGCAGCGAAGGCAATCGTCCATCAACCTGCGCTCAGTGTTATGCGTGGGATTGGCAAAGATCTGCCCGTAGGTAGCACTGTGAGGCCCTGCATGCCAACCAGCGTACTCGTGCTGATGGCATTTCTGACAGCTCGTCGTCATAGCAAGCAAGTCGACATCGCGAAGGCGGATAGACTCAGGCGGTTGCGAGAACAGATGGACGCGAATGTGGCGCAGCTTGGTTGCAAGGCTCGCTTCGTGGCAGTCAAGGCATGTAGCCGTACGATGCGCGGAAGTATGCACGGCATTTGTGTAGGCAGCCATCTCGTGGCAACTGGCGCAGCCCTGACCGCGCTGCGATGTGTAGTAGTACGACGCTCCGTACACGCATGCAATCGAGAGAGCACCGCCCAATGCAGCAACGAGGCCAGCGAGTTTGAGGATGCGCATCATGAACGGAACGCCGTACCTTTCCAGTTCCGAACGAGCGAGGCTGAGGCGTAATAGGCGATGGCCATGATGGTGAGCACGGGATTGAATCCGCCGTTGTTCACGTGGACGCTGCCGTCGATCACGAAGACATTGTCGACATCGTGCAGCTGGCAGTTACGGTTCACAACCGAACCGTGCGGATCGTTACCCATGCGGCAGGTGCCCGCCTGGTGCTGACCGGCAGACACGCTTTCAGAGTGCCAGTTCATCAGTGCGGTGTTGATGGCGCCGGATTCCTTGAGCCATGCCTCCGCCCGTTTGGCTTGAACGTCGCCGATCTCATAGGTGTGCGGATGCACGTTGCCTTCGAAGCGGGCGACGGGCAGTCCCCACTGGTCGCGCACATTGGGGTCGATGGTGACGCGACCCGTTGCTGACGGAATCTGCTGCGTCGGCCCCATAATCACGATGGAGCGCTCGTGCCAGTGGCGCATGGCCTGCTTGTGGCCTTCTCCCCAACGCGGCGTGCCGGGCGGCATGCGATCGACCATGTGAATCGGCAGGCGGATGAATTCGTTGGCCAGCATGCCACCGCCGCAGAGCCCTGGCGTTCCGTGGTTGTAATCCATGATGGCGATACTGGCGCCGGGCCCTATATCGTCATAGGTCTCGAAATCGAAGTAGCCGATGGCCCCCGTGTAGTGATGCCCTTGCAGATGGCGGCCAACCTGGTCGTAGCGATTACCAAGACCGTTCGGAAAGAGTCGGCTGCGCGAGTTGAGCAACAGCCGGGCGGATTCAATCGCAGCTGAGGACACGACAACAATGTCCGCGGGCTGTTCCTGCAGACGGCCGCGCTCGTCGATATAAGCCACACCGGTTGCGCGGCCCCGGTCGTCCGTGAGGATTTCCTTCACCATGCACTCGGTGCGCAATTCGCAGTTACCGGTGTTGAGGGCCACTGGAATTACGGTGTTCTGCGAGCCGTTTTTGGCGTCGACCTCACAGGCAAATCCGCAGCACCAGCGGCAACGCATGCAAGGACCGCGCCCGTTGTAGGGCACGCTGTTGCGCAGCATCGGCAAATGAAATGGGTGAAGTCCGAGGCGCTTTGCCGCGGGCTCGAGGATGCCGAATTCGCGATTGGGTGGCAGCGGCGCCATGGGGAGATCGCGACGGCGAGGTCCGTGAAAGGGTGTACCGGAGTAATCGCCGGAGACTCCAATTTCGTATTCGGCTTTGTCGTAGAAGGGCTCAAGATCGTCGTAAGTAATAGGCCAGTCTTCAAGCGAACTGCCCGCGGGCGCACCGTAGGTCGTCCGCATTTTGAAGTCCTGGGGCATGTAGCGCCAAGCCTGCGCGCCATAGCTTAGCGTGCCGCCACCAACGCAGGCAGCGTTGTTCTGGTAAGCGCCTTCGCTGGGCAGCACGGTGTGGGCGACGCCATTTTTGTCGACCCAGACGCGCGGATTGCCCTTGTCTTCCGGGCCAAAGGCGTTGCCCAGAAGCGTCGTGCGCTGGTTGCGAAGGTCGTCTTTACGGCAATCGGCGGCGGTGTACCATTTTCCGCGTTCCAGCAGGACAACGCTAAGGCCGGCGGTGGAGAGTTCCTTGGCGACGATGCCGCCTGCTGCGCCTGAGCCAATGACGACTGCGTTGACACGCTTCACGAGCGCCCACCTTTGCTGCTCTGCGGCGGGGTGCTGCGAAGGTCGTATTGCGCGCGGCCGCGCAGAGGCGGCTCAGGCAGGCCCAGCATGTGCCAGCTTGCCGCATCGCGATTGCCGCCGTGTCGCGGGGAGCCGTAGTAGCCCTCCATCGTGTGCTCGCGTACCAGCTCAAAGAAGCTGCGATTCTCTTTCTCAAGCGCAGTGACAATCTGAAGTTGCTGCAGCGGTGTCACATCGGCAAACGCGTTGCCAAAACGATCTCTGCTCATCTCATCGGCGTGCGCAAGACCGGCACGATACGCGTCCTGATGACGGCGATAGTGGCGCGCGAGTTGGCGATCGATGTAAGTAACGACGCCGGCCTGCGAGGCACTGGGAAATTCGTCAGCCGGCACGATCTGATCGCAAAGAGCAGAGAGAGTGCGTACCTGGTTGTCGCCGAGAAAATCCCACGCGGAACCGGCGCTAGTGTGACACCCAATGACCGCAGCCGCGCCGCCGAGAGCACCAGCTAGTGCAAACTGCCGTCGAGTTAAAACGACCTTAGATGCAGGTCTGCGCATGGGCTGACCTCGAACACAGATGGGAGAGGTTGAGCGGGTCGGGCAAACCAACACACGTTCCCCATCACCTGACCATGCTCAGCGGATGTGCGTGCCGGGGTCTGTGTTTCGAGTCACAAGTGAGCGCAAGACATTGAAGGCATGACGCGCAAAACTAAGAGGGCCACTCCCAAAAGGAATGGCCCTCAGTGATTCGCAATCCATTTAGGGATGGATATTCTGGCAGGCCGCGAGAGACGGTGTTATCCCGGGCAGGTAACAGGGTTGACCGGCACCCGGAATTCGGCTGGAGATGTTGGGATTGCCCCTGGCACCGTTTTGCGTTGTAACTCGCACATCGATCAGGTTGCCTTCAATCAGCACGGTGGTATCCACGATGTCCTGATCGGTACGAAGGATGGTCAGGAAGGTGCTGTCGGGCGATGACACGTAGACCTTGCCGAAGAGCGAGTTTGAAGTTGAGACAACAGTGCGCGGGTGCCCCGTAACGGTGAGCGTCTTGATCACCGTGTGGCTCGACAGGTTTATGACGTGGACGGTTCCGTCTGCCTGGTCTGCCGTGTAGGCACGGCTGCCGTCTGCGAGAGCGGTAACACTGGCGGGGTTGCGTCCTACTGGAATGGTAAACGTGGTTCCGAATGTCGAGCTGTCGTTACCGAAGACGTCGAGGCTGACGTCGATCAGGCTGATCGTGCCCCCGTCGTAGTCGGCAACGATGAGCTGCTGGGTCGCCGCGACGTATTCCGCGTACACAGGTCCCGCAACTGCTGGAAATCCCGTGGTTCCATTCGGCGGCTGTATTCCGGTAGCGGAAACAGCAGCGGTGGAAAGAGGAAGAGCCGGATGGGAGAAGTAGGTTTGGCCATTCTGATTCACGCACCCGGTAGGCGGCGGACACTGGTCGTCGAGGGAGTTGTTCTGGCTGTTGATCACCGTGATCGTGTCGCTGCCGCGATTCAGCACATAAACGCGCCTGCCGTCGTTACTGGCAACCCCGTAGACCGGGCATTTGCCCAGTGGGATACGCGCCGAAATGGTATAGCTGGAGACTTCAATCGAGTCCGCCTCGCCAACCTGCGAGACGGATGCGGGCGCGTTGTTGCAGGTCACGTCGAAGGGAACGTTCTGGCTGATCGAGTAAATGTTCTGTCCGAGAGAGCCGAGCCCGACCACCGCGACTGGAGTAGTCGCAACCGGAATGGCGAGCTTGAAGGCTTCCGCCGAGCCATTGATGGCAAGCACATTGATTTCGTTCTGGAACAAATCGGGCGCCCACAGGCCGGCCGTCGGCGAAAACAGACCCACAGTCTGGGCAGTCGTCGGCAGGGTGGAGTAGTAGATGTTCTTTTGCTGGGGCTGGGAAACGGAGACCTGGAAGTTGGTGAGGGTATGGTCGCTGTTGGCCGTATACCCGTTTGCCCCGTTTGAATCCAGCGTAAACGCAAAGGGATTCGGCCCGATGTTGGCCTGCGTCAGAACGCTGTCACCCGAGTAGTCAATTACCGTTGCCACGCCGGGGGCGTTCACCGCGGGCGACGAAACGACGACCGCGTACGAAATCGGCTGCGACGCGGGTCCGGTGGGGTTAATCGGAGTAATGACGGGCCGGTAAGAGTTCCCGCAACCGGCAATGAAGGCTGTGACCGCAACCGCTGCGCTCGCCTGGACCAACCGCACGCGCGCCTGGCTTAAAACGTTGGAAAAAAGACTCATTCAGTTCTTTCCTGCTTACTTACCGATTGTAAATCAGCGAGCGGCTGAATCCGGGCTTCCCGGTCGCCCGGTTCCGTGGAAGGTATTGAGGCGTCTCATCATGCGCAAGGAGCTGGGCTTAGCCTGGGCAGATGTTTCTGAGGTTAGACGGGCCAGACTCTTGATTCGGTATCCAGAAATGGCCCGCGCAAACTCAGCTCAACGGGGAGTTCGCGCGCTACATGTGGCGTGGCAACCACCGCGGGAATGAGGTCTACCATCGGGCCGAAGGTTTCAATTGCTGCAGGTCAAAGACAGCAAAACCATGTGCTTGCCCTTTTGACCAGTTATTCTCATGAACGAACGGACCGCCTGAGCCGTCAGCATGCAGATAGGAGGCATCATGAAATGGATATCTTTAGCCTCACTTGTTCTGGCAACACTTGTCCTCATTGGACCGAGGTTTGAATGGTCGGTTCAAGAAAGCGAGCACATGCGTCGCGGACTTTATTGGAGTGGGAGTGGTCCAGTTTTCTTGGTTCTCCTCCTGATAGCTGCAGTCTGCGGCGGAATCTCCTTGCTGAGACGCACATAGCAGTTGAAGCATTGATGTGAATTGAGGCGGCCCGTTTGCTCGCCTCAATTGTTGTAGTAAGCCATACGGCCCCTACGGCCCGCGGAGATCAACGGCCAATGACTTTGAGGACAGTGCTGTCGGGCTCGCTCCAAGCCGCCGGGCCTTCGTGTGTCAACTGGTGGCTGGCATCAGCCCAGTGCAGATGCGTCACCGAGCCGGCGCCTTTTTCGTAGGCGTAGGTAGTGCCGTCGTCGGAGAAAAGCGTGAAACTGGCGTCCGCTCCCGGATAGACGCGAACCTGCGCGATTGATTGCTTCTCGTGGGTGCTTTCGACAACCGAGCCAATCGGAATAATGGAACCCGCGCGCACGAAGAGCGGGATCGTATCGATGGGTGCGGCGACGGTAATGGTCTGGCCGCCTTTCACACGCTCATTGGTCCAGTAGTTGTACCAGTCCGCCCCGGCGGGCAGGTAGACCTTGCGGCTGGTGGCTCCCTGTTCGGTGACCGGAGCGACGAGGAAGGCCGGGCCGAACATATATTCATCGCGCAGATCGGCGACATTTGGATCATTCGGGAAATCGAGCGGCAACGCCCGCATAAACGGTGCGCCGGTGAGCCACGTCTGGTATCCAAGCGAGTAGATGTAAGGCATCAGATCGTAGCGGAGGCGGAGGTATTTTTCAAGGATCGGCTCGGCCTGCTTGCCGTAGGACCAGACCTCGTTGTTGAGTCGGCTGCCGTGGGCGCGCATGATGGGCAAAAAGGTTGCGTACTGGAACCAGCGCGTATAGAGCTCGGGGTAGTCGTCGTAGCCGCCAACATTGTCGCGAGCATCGCTGGGATCGAGCAGTGGCGGATGCGCGGGGTGATGCTCTTTGGGCAGATACTCCCAGCCGCCGGTGTCGTTTGACCAGTAGGCGAATCCTGAAGCAGCAAAATCGAGGCCTGTCGGGATCTGGCGCTTGAGGGTATCCCATGTGGGCTGGATGTCAGACGACCAGAAGAATGCGCCGTTGCGTTGCGCGCCCAGATAAGCGTCGCGCGAGAGAATCAGCGAGCGCTTATTCGGCTCGTCCTTGCGATATCCGTCGTAGAGTGCGGCGGTGTGAAACAGCGGATACACATTGAAGAATTGCGTGCCGGGACCGATGTGGAAGTAGGCGCCATTCGGAGGCAGATCGGGCTCAGTCTGATCGGCCCAGAGTGAATCGAATCCCTGGCTCATGATGTTTTCGTGGATGGTCTTCCACCACCATGCGGCGGCCTCGGGGTTGGTGGTGTCGATGTCCGATCCCGCTTTGTCATAGGGCAGCCCATCGAGTGGCGTTCCATCGGCATAGTGAGTGAGCCAGCCTTTCTGGCGTAGCTCAGCGTAGTAGCGGTCTTCCGGTACGAAGCGGGGCCAGACACTGATCATCGTCTCGAATCCCATCTCGTGGAGCTTCTTGTTCATGCCCGCGGGTCGGGCCACGCTTTAGGATCGAGATCGATCTCACCCATCTTGGTGTAGTGGAACCAGTCCACGACCATGACGTCCGCTGGGAGATGCCGGTCGCGATAGCCCTGCGCAGCAGCCATCAGTTCCTGCTGATTGAGGTAGCGCTGCTTGCACTGGATGTAGCCGTAGGCCGCCTTGGGAAGCATCGGCGTGGGTCCCGGTAAGAAGCCGATAACCGGCGTAGATCTCGTCCACATTCGCACCCGCGATCACGAAGAACGAGACGCGGTCGCCAACCTCCGAGGTCCAGCGCGTGCGCTCGTTGAAGCCGGATTCGAAGGTGGTCTTGGAAGGGTTGTCCCAGATGAGGCCGTAGCCCTTGTTCGTGATGAGGAACGGAACGCAGGTGCTTGGCGCGGCGGGCGAGAGATAGTCGTTCCAGCAGCGAACGGTGTGACCGCGATGATCGAGAAATCCCTCCTGATTCTGACCGAGGCCGTAGTAGTGTTCATCATCGGGCGCGGCAAACGTCGCGCCAACGGTGAAGAACTCAGGATCGGAAGGGCGACGGTCTTTGAGGATGACGGCGGTGCCGTCTTTTTGATTCGGAATAGCCTGTTGCCATCCCGTCAATTCGAGGAGTTTCTGGCCCGCGGGTGTTGTAAACGTGATGTGCGCTCCGGGCGTCGAGCCGCCAAAGTACTTCGCGATATCTTTCTGTGTCTGCAGCGGAGGCGTAGAGGAAGGATGATCGCGCTCGACGGAAACAATGATGCGCGAAGACTGGTAGATGTCGTTGAGGTCGGTTTGCTTTCTGGACCAGCCATCCGCATTGGCAGCGCCGATGAAGCCATAGCCGGGCTTGGCAAGGGCGTTGTTGCGCTGGAGGCTGAGCGTAACCCGGAGAATGTTTGGGGCATAGGGCTCGAGGATGATGGTCTGGCCTTTGAGGTCGATCTCCATGGTTGGAGCTTTGTCTACGACGTAGAGACTGCTCCCAACAATTGTTTGACCCGGTTGACTCGACGCCTGTCCGAATGCGCTGACTGGAGCTAGAAGCACTCCAGCAAAAGACAGCACGAGCCATGAATACCTTTTCATCCTGAACTCCAAAGACAATAAAAAATACACGGATTGCTACGCGGGATGAGTGTAAATGAACGGGCGCTGGTACGAATGTGAGGGTTTTATCCTGTGAGGGTTTATCCGAAGAGATGTTGTCAAAGATGTGGCTTCGGGTGACCCGGGCCGCCCTGAGCGAAGTCGAAGGGTCTCGTTTCGTCTCGTTTCGAGGTCTGGAAAGCACGAACCCACTGCAGCATGTCATCCCAACCCAAGCAAAGCGGAGTGGGGGGACCTGCAGTTGCTCTCACCCAGCTTTCCAAATTGCGATTACTTCGCATTGCAAACGACGCAGTTCCTTGGCGCTGAAGGATCGCTCAGACACCCGCGAAAGTACCATTTTGGTCGCTTGCTGGCGAGATGCTTTATTTCAATGTTGGCCGTCATGTGAGGGGTGCCTGTCCTGACGGGTGATCCTTGGAGTAGCAACCAAGAGAAGAACCGTTTCGGACTTCCTCACGGTGATGGGTGGTTCTTCGACTTCGTGAGTTCGAAACCTTCGTATGATTTACAGCTTTTCCGCAACACCAAGTTTGAGCTGTGTGTGCGTCGTTCCGGAAAATCATGTGGATCACTTTGGAACATCGGTGCTTCCCTTCTCGACATCAGATTTTTCACATCAGGCAAAAACTTGTCCTCATCCCCACTTCGTTATCAACCCTGAACATCGTAACCACCCAAACTGCGTCTAACTCAAAGCTGTTCTTGACACAACGAGCCACAACTATGAAACTGCCGTCTATAGCGTTTTCCCGACTTCCTTGGAAAACTAACCACTTCCTCTCGCGGTAAGGGCGGGGCTTTGCCATTCCCTGTAGAGGCGGAGACGAAGCCTTTGATCGATTCCAAACCAGGTAAGCGGAGCTTCTCGCTACCCTCTACGATGGAGAGCGTCAGCGAGATTGAAGCTGCCGCAGACAAGCTGGCAGAAGAGGCCGGGGTAGACGAGGAAGAACGCTTTCGCATCGCCATGGCAGTCCGCGAAGCCGCCGTAAATGCCGTCCTGCATGGCAACGACTACGACCCTGCCAAACAAGTCACAGCCAGCTTCGAAAACAACGGCAAATCGCTCGTCTTCACCATCGCCGACCAGGGCAAGGGAGTCGACTGGGAGCACCTCCCCGATCCTCTCGCGCCTGAAAACCTTCTTCGCGGCACCGGCCGCGGCATATTCCTCATCCGCTCCTTCATGGATGAGGTCCACTTCCGTCAGCTCGAGCCCGGTACAGAATTGACATTGATCAAACATCTGGCCCAGGCCCAGGAAACAGCCTGAAGCATCACCGCATCGTTCCCTTTGTGGATTTGGCAGGAACCGCTCCACATCGGGGTGTCAGATAGGTCCCTTCAAACTGGTCTTCGTTTGAAGGGTGTCAGATGCTATAACTTGTAAGACTCACAAAGGAGGAATTTCCGTGGCACTAACTATCGCTTCCCGTGAATTGGACGGCGTTACCGTCCTGGACCTTAGCGGGCGGATCACTCTGGGCGAGGGCAGTGTACAACTGCGCGAAGCCATTCGCGACCTGATCAGCAAAGGATCCAAAAATATCCTGCTGAATCTGGGCGACGTGAACTATATCGATAGCTCGGGCTTGGGCGAACTCGTTGGCGCCTATACCACAGCGAAGAATCAGGGTGCCGCACTCAAGCTGCTCAACCTGACCCGCAAGGTCAAGGACGTTCTGCAGCTCACCAAGCTCTACACCGTATTCGACATCTACGACGACGAAGCTAGCGCCATCGCTTCCTTCAAGTAGTCGATGAGCGTCGGCCTCCGATGAGTCGCACGACAAAATTCTGAGTCCATGCATCGCGGTGCCTCGGCTAAACCCACCCGCGCCGACTCTATCCCAACACTGCAAGGGCCATCCTCACCGGATGGCCCTTTCGCTTTCCAATCCCATGAGTACTCCGGATCAAGTGTAGATGCCCAAAACCTGGGCACTATTCTGGCGAACCAAGGGTCGGAAAGCAAAGCCCAAAACCTGGGATTAGCTGCGTCAAGCGATGGTGCCGGATCCGCAATCTGCGTGCCGCCTAGTCGCGGACCAAGAGCCACACCTGAAACCTGCGTGCATCCTTGCGAACCAAAAGTGAGAAAGCGCAACCCACCCCAGCCCGTGTCATCCTTGTATCTCTAAATGAGCGGCAGTTTGGTAGAGACTGTTGCAGTGGGGGAACCGAGAGATCGGCTCCCCCGCGGGCGGACGGCTCCCGTTCATCCTGCGGTCTTGACGACCGGCGCTCAGCACAGGCGACCGCTGCCCAAGTCACGTACGACCGAACAGTCGCACGATTTTCATTCGAACATACAAGGCAGGTTACCGTGACACGGATCATTTGTGGAGTGGATATTGCTTCCTCATCTTTAGCCGCGCGCATCGGACAGGACGGCGCCGCAGCCACCTTCGCCAACACCCCGGAAGGCATCCGAGAGTTGGCTGCCTTCTGTCAGACCCATCAAGTAGCGCTGGTCGCCATGGAGGCCACCGGCGGCTACGAACAGCGGGCCTTTGCGCAGCTGTCCGAACACGGCCTGCCGGTGGCGGTGGTCAACCCGCGTGCCGTGCGCCAGTTCGCGCAGAGCATGGGTTGGCTGGAGAAGACTGACGCCATCGATGCCGGCATGATCGCCTGGTACGCACAGACAAAGAAGTCTCAGCCGCTATGCCTGGCTCCGCAGACACAGCTCCAGTTGCGCGCCCGCGTCACGCGTCTGCGCCAGCTCACCGAGGTTCGCACCGCGCAGTTGAACCAGCAGCGTTTAGTCACCAACGACGCCGTGCAGAAAGCTTCCGCCAGATGCTCACCTTCCTCGCCGACACAGATCAGAGAACTCGAACAGGCCATCGCTGCACTGATCGAAGCCGATCCGTTGTGGCGCGAACTTAATCAAGCCTTCCGCACCATCAAGGGCGTAGCCGATCGCACCGTGGCCCGCATCATGGCCGAGATGCCGGAGATCGGCACGCTCTCCAACAAGACCATCTCCAAACTCGCAGGACTGGCGCCGCTGGCCAACGACTCGGGCAAACATCAGGGCAAACGCGCGGTGCGTGGCGGCCGCGCCGCCATCCGCGACATCCTGTTCATCGTGGGCAGCGTGGTCGCTCGTCATGAACCGGACTTCCTCGCCTTCCAGCAGCGCCTGCGCGCCGCCGGCAAACCGCCCAAAGTCGTTCGCATCGCCGTGGCACATAAGTTGCTCGTCCGCCTCAACGCCAAAGCCCGCGAGGTTCGCCAGAAAAACGTGCACTCGCAACTGAGCTGGGCAGCTAATCAGCAGCCGTAGTCGAGGTTGTGGGAAAGAGGAAAACGGCAACATCGTTTTCCGCTTTTCCATCAACCCATCCTTGACAATCCAGACAGTCGCTGAGCGAAGTAGCATGCACAAATTTTGAAGTGTCATCCTGAGCGAAGCGTGCTTGGGCCCCCGCATGCAATCAACTCGCATGTGGGGTAAGCGAAGAATCTACTCTTCATGACGCCCATGGGTGCCCCAGGTCCGGAGCCCCACGACCAGGTCCATGGTCGTGGGGTGGAGATCTCGCTTCTGAAACCTAGGAAAGCTGAAAGCTAATAGCCCGTTTCTAAAACTTCACGTTCGGCACCTGCTTCGCCGCCTCACTAGCCTTGAAGTACGCATCGTTCGTGTGATACCCCGCCATCCCCGCCCATATGCTGTTCGGAAATTGCTGGATGAACGTGTTGTAATCTTGGATCGCGTCGTTGTAGCGTTTGCGCGCCACGCCGATTCGGTTCTCCGTCCCCGCCAGCTCATCCTGCAGCCGCATGAACTGATCGCTCGAACGCAATTGCGGATAATTCTCGGTCAACAGCAGCAATCTTCCCAGCGCGCCATCCAACTGGCCGTTAGCCGCAATCTTCGACTGCGGAGTCTGCGCATTCAACATACCGGCGCGCGCGTTCGCGATTTCAGCAAACACGGAGTTCTCTTCCTTGGTGAATCCCTTCACCGTCTCCACCAGGTTCGGAATCAGATCTGCGCGGCGCTGCATTTGCACATCCACCTCGGACCACGCAGATTTCACCGTCTGGTCCTTCGCAACCATCTGGTTCTTGGCGCTCACATAACTGCCGCCTACCAAAAACAGCGCCAGAACGATCACACCCAACACGCCCAGTCCAGCCAGCATTCCCTTGCTCATACAGTTCCTTCTCCTCCGACCCCCGCTATGCAAAGGTCCCTCGTTGTTCCCTAGTCCTTATTCCCTATTCCCTTGTTCCCTGCCTTCTACCAGCTTCCGCCTGCTCCGCCACCACCAAAACTCCCTCCCCCAAATCCACCAAAACCTCCGCCCCCAGAACTGCCGCCTCCGCCAAATCCGCCTCCGCCGCCTCCCCATCCACCACCGCCGATAAACGGACCGCCACCGCGGCGTCCGCCCAGCGCGCTATTCAGCAGTCCCATCGCAAACAAAAGCCGCAATCCCCCAAACCCCAGGAAAATCAAAATGAGAAATATGAACGGAATAAGGTTCGCCGATCCCGAACTACGATGCTGCCGCACTGGCGGCGGAGTGGGCAACTGATCGCTCAGGGTCACATGCGCGTCCGTCGCAATCACCTGCGCTACCCGCCCTACCGCTCCAAAAATTGCCGCATCGTAATCCTTCTCCCGTAGCGAAGGAACCATCGCGCGACCAATGTCGCCCACCTTCGCATCGTTCAGAATCCCCTCAAGCCCATATCCCACATCGATGCGGTACTTGCGATCGTCCACCGCCAGCAGCACCAGCACCCCGCGGTCCGACCCCTTCTTGCCCATCTTCCACTTGTCTTCAAGTTGGTTTGCCCAGTCGGCCGCATCTTCGCCATCCAGATTGCGCACCGTCACCACTGCCACCTGCGCATTCGCCTGCGAGTGGTCAAGTTCCGCGCAAATGCGGTCCAGCTTCGCTATCGTCTCTGGCGACAGCACATGCGCGTAATCATTAACGTAGTCATTGGGCTTCGGTAGGCTGCTGACCGATTCAGCCAATACACCCGAAAAAGGAAGGAAAACAACAGCCGCCAGCATCAGCCGGCAAAGCAACGAACCCGTGCGGTGAAAGCCTTTCATCGCACTCAATTGTACGTTCCACCCCGCCTCAAAGTTCCCAAACCTGCAACCATCTCAAATCGCGACACGTTACTCCCCCCGCAAAGCCGTCGAAAACAGTTTGCTCTGCGTATTGCGGAAATCTGTTTGGAGATCATCAGCGCAACCTCAACCGGCCTCCAGGAATCTGTCGAGTTCTTTCGAGTTCGTCCCCTGGCTCGGCATCACGTCCAGGCTTTTCGCAGCCCTCAGCGCTTCGGTCGTCACAAACTCGTGTCCCACTCCGCCCTCATCGATCCGTACCACGCGCGCCAGTACGCTGACGGAATCCAGCTTTTGTCTGCCGGCTTTTCGCGGAAGCTGCAGCGTCATCCGTACCAGCGTCTCCACTGACCATAGCTCGGTCGTCTTCATATAGAAGCCGGTTTTGCTGATATTCACAACCTCGTGCGGCTTTGGTGTTCCCCCGCTCCAATAAAAAGCAAGTAGTCCCGGCAAAACTCTGCGCTCCGCCCTTCGACGGCTCCCTCCGAGCGTTGGCACTTCATTCCACAGCCATCGCCCTACCCTCTTCGCCAGTGACACCTTCTCTCTTCTAACGCGGGGCTTCGCTTCAGCAATCTGCCACTGTTCCTGCACCAGTGGCGTTAGCCTGGAGGCATTGGCGACCCTGTCCCCTGACGGCTCTGCCCGGAGATCTTCCCCAACGGTCTCTGCGACTGCGCTCACTGCAGGCTGCTCAGTCGCCTTCATCTCAACGGTCGAAGGAATCTCCGGCGCTGCATCCTGCCCAACCTCGGCTTGCGATACCTCAGCTTGCAATAGCTCGGCCTGCAATACCGCCTCTTGCGAGACTTCCGCCTCCCACACCTCGGTTGGCCATGCCTCGGCCTGCAATACCTCTTCCTGCAATACCTCCACCTGCGGTACCTCAACCTGCAATGCCTCGGCCTGTGATACCTCAGTCCGCAATACTCTCGTCCTCGCCACAGGAGAGTGCGGCAGAAAGTACTCTGAGTTTTGCGCTTGTGATGGTCCCGCTTCAGGCAGTTGAATCAGAGAGCCCAGGAAGGGCTCAAACACAAACTCCGCCCGCCGCACCACTTCAAATGGGACGGTCGTCATTGGCCCGGCCTGACCAGACTTAGTTTGTTCCGCTCCGGTTTGCGGCGGTGCTCCGCTCACCATATGAAGTCAGATGCCGCCTCGGTCCCCCAAGCTAGCCAAAATCCGGTGCACAACTGCACCTTCCCCTTCCCGTCGCTAGCTTGTTAACTCGCTAGATCGCTTAGCGATCCCAAAAAGCGCGCCTACTCCGACGATTCCCTTTCGCCGAGGAGGCGGAAAACTCCGATGGCTAAGTCACCAGAAGCTCAACATTCCCATGTGAACCGTTAGCTCGAAGCTCCAATCACGCCGCACTAGCAAGCCAGTTCTTCATCACGTTCGCGTCCACCAGCCCCGCCTGCTGAAACCGAAGTTCACCGCCGGCAAACACCGCGAAATTCGGAATTCCCTGCACCCTGTAGCGCGCAGCCAGTTCCGGAAACCGCTCCGTATCCACCTTCAGCACAACCGCGCTCCCCGCCATCTCTCGTGCCGTTTGCGCCACGTGCGGCGCCGCCATCCTGCACGGTCCGCACCACGAAGCCCAGAAATCCACTAGCACCGGGACCTTGCTCTCCCGAACAATCTCGTCAAATTCGCTCGGAGTCACCTCGACCGGTTCCGCAATCGCCGAAAGCGGCGCCTTGCATGCACCACATCTTCCTACATCCGCCAAATGCTTCCCCGGAATTCGATTCGACTTCCCGCACGCCGCACACGTTCTCACTACCGCCATGACACTCCCCCAATACACAACCCCAACAACCTCTTGATGCGGCGACGGCATATAAGGTTCAAACCCCAGGCAAGGCTCACCGCTACACTTTGCAACTAACTCCCGTCTTTGGTCCGAGATGTATTCCCTGGTCCCTGGTCCCGAGCCCCTGATCCGATCGTCCCTCGTCTTCTATAATCGGTAGGGAAGCAAACCATACAAATTGCCGGTTCCCTTTCCCGCATTTCCTTCAATCTGCGGCTTGAACTGGTCTTGAGGAGCAAGTGAACGGATGCCCGAAGCAATCAAGCCCATTGATGTGAAAGACCTGAAAGCGCTCGTGCGCACAGTACCCGATTTTCCCAAGCCTGGGATTCTGTTTTATGACATTACAACTCTGCTAAAGGACAAGACTGGCTTTGCCAAGCTGATCGACTTGCTGGCCGCCCACTACATCGAACACAATATCGACCTTGTGCTCGGCATCGAGGCGCGCGGATTCATCTTCGGCCCGGCACTTGCCTATCGGCTGAACGCAGGGTTCGTCCCCGTGCGCAAGCCGCGCAAGCTGCCCGCGCCGGTCGCTCGCGTCACCTACGACCTCGAATACGGATCCGACACACTGGAGATTCACATGGACGCCATTGAGCCCGGGCAGCGTGTCGTGCTAGTAGACGACCTGCTCGCGACCGGCGGCACCATGGAAGCGACCGTAAAGCTCGTGAATCAGCTCGGCGGAGAAATTGCCGGCCTGGCATTTGCAGTGGAGTTGGACTTCCTGAAGGGACGCGACCGATTCAAGCAATACGACGTCTTCAGCCTGCTGCACTACGACGAGTAATTCCCGTGCTGACGTAATTCGCTTATTTTCAGGAGTCTATGAAAATCGGCGGCTCCACATATCTCCTTGCAGATATCTATCTGCAAGGGACTTAGTGCGCCATTTTGTTCTCCGGCTTTGGATCGGAATCGATTTCGAGCTCACCGTCATGGCTGCGGTGTTGATGGACTGGTTCTAACATCCCCTGGTGGTTAACCGCATAAAGTTAGCCGTAGCTTAGGTCGCGTTTTCGGAAACTTCCTCTTTGGCCGCCTCGCCTGTGTCGGCTTGCAGCATCTGCGCGTCGGCGAAGCGGTAGCCCACGTAGACATCGGTCAGCAGGTAGATGGGCTTCGAGGGGTCATCTTCGATCTTCTTGCGCAGTTGGCGAACGAAGGTGCGCAGATACTCGACTTCTTCGCGACAGTCCGCGCCCCAGACCGCCGTCAGCAGCCTTGCATACGACACGACTCGTCCGGCGCGGCTCATCAGGCAGTAGAGAATGTCGAACTCCTTGCGCGTAAGGTGAACTGGCTGGCCACGCTTGGTTACGCTCCGCTTGCGCGGATTGAGATGAAGCTCTCCGATCTCGATCGGCGCATCTTCAGCGCGCGCCGGCGCGTGTACCCTGCGCACCGCGGTGCGAATGCGCGCAATCAGTTCGCGGGTGCTGAAGGGCTTGGTAACGTAGTCATCGGCCCCGAGTTCGAGGGCCTCAACTTTTTCTTCTTCGCCATCGCGCACGGTGAGCATCAGCACGGGCAAGCGCGGCGCAAAGGCGCGGATACGGCGCAGGGTCTCGATGCCGCCGATGCCCGGCATGTTGATGTCGAGCAGCACCACATCGAATTGAGTGGAATGCAGCAACTGCAGCGCCTCTTCTCCGCGCGATGCCTCGCTGAACTGGAATCCAAGCTCGGCAAGCGGCGGGCGGAGCGCACGGCGGATCGCGGGTTCGTCATCGACGATCAAAATGCGAATAGCAGGCTGGTTCATTACGATTCCCTCTTTCGGGCTTGGGATGGTATGGCCGCATAAAATGTATTGCCTTCATCCTGGTCGCTGGTGACCCAGACATAACCGTCATGAATCATCGCGGCACGCTTGGCAACCGACAGTCCGATTCCCGTTCCGGATGCACGATTCGATGAGGTGGAGGAGCGGTAGTAGCGATCAAAGATGCGCTCACGATCTGCGATTGGAATGACTGGACCAAAGCTGTGCACTGAGAAAATGACTTCGGCTTTCGACTGCACCGCGCGAATGGTGATCGTGGTGCCGTAGATCGCGTATTTGCAGGCATTGTCAATGTATTGCGATAACAACATCGTCATGAGGCGCCGGTCGCAGCACAGCACCAGGCTGTCGTCGGGCACATCGATCGCAACCTTCATCGACGCCAGCCGGTCGCTCAGGCTCGCTACAACTTCATCGAGAAGCGAGGCAACGCCCACAGGGATGGCGTGCACTGTAACTTCGCCCGCGTCGAGGCGCGCGGTCGTGAGCAGGCGCGTTGTAAGGTCGTTCAGCAGATCGGCCTGCTCATTGATCAGCGAGACCAACTCGCTCTGTCCCGACGAAAGCTTGCCCATCTCGTTGAGGCCGGTCGAGGCGGCGCGAATGGCTGTAAGCGGAGTCTTGTACTCATGCGCCAGCGAGTCGAGAACGGTGGACCGAAGCTGCTCAGTCTGGCGCTCTGTCTCGATGCGGCTCTCGTTTGCAAAGGCGCGGTAGCGGTCGAATGTAACAGCAATCAAAGAAGCGATTGCGTTGTTTGTTAGCGGGCTCGTCTCGCCGCGAAGCACAATAGAGCCAATTGGGACAGTTCCCAGCCGAACAACACGCCGCGCTATGCCTGTCTCTGGATCGTCGTCTGAAGATTCGAAGTAGTAGACGTTCTGCGCAAGTTCCAGGGGATCGTCGTGCCAATAACCGGCCTGATATATCTCGTGGAGGTCTGCATCGAAGATGACGACGGCTTCGAGCGCGAAGATCTCGTGAACCAGTTCCGCGAGCTGGGCTCCCGGTTCCACGTGCAGATTCATTTGCAGGGTCCGCCGCGTGAACTCGTACAGATCCTCCATCTGGCCGCCCCATGAATCGGTGGCGCGCGCATGCTCGGTGACACGCGCCGAGAGGCGGCTGATGACCAGCGCAGTCAGGATGAATGCCACGAGCGTGATGGAGTTGGTTGCGTCCGTCGCAGGATTCAATCTGCCTTGCCGCATGGAGAAATAACTCTGCTCAACTACCGCGGTGACAGAAACGATCGCGGCCTGCCAGAATCCGCACCAAAGAGCTGTGGGCACGATGATCAGCAAGTACAGAAGGACAG
This sequence comes from uncultured Acidobacteriaceae bacterium, assembly GCA_963738035.1. Classification (GTDB taxonomy): domain Bacteria; phylum Acidobacteriota; class Terriglobia; order Terriglobales; family Acidobacteriaceae; genus Telmatobacter. The sequence goes on along the minus strand of CAVTVB010000006.1, from coordinate 340,603 downwards.
CTACTGGAAGCAGCCATTGGAGCCAATGCGCAAAAGCTCCCACTAACAATACAGAAACGATTCCGAGAGCGCACTCGGTGGAGAACAGCAGCGCCTGAAGCCCGGAGCCACGCGAACGCCGGCCTGCAAACGCGGCGCGGAGAGGGATGTAGCTTCCTGACAATCCGTCACCAGCCTTTCCGTCGAGTGCCATGAGGTAGAGTTACGCCGGCATTGAGGTAAGCGCAAAAATGTGCGCCGGACAGGAAAAATCTGAATTCCTGAAACCCGAATTGATCCTCTGAATCCTGCTCTCAGGTTTTCGAAATGCGCCGGATCTCAGAGATAACTCCCCACGTGCACCTTTCGTTTTCATCCCAGGTGGGCTGGCATCGTGCGCAGGGAGATTGTTTCTAGATATTAACAGTTCCTTATTTGATTTTTATGAGACCACGGGTATTAGCGAGCCCTGCGCTGATTTAGAGATCGATCCCAAACTGCGTCATTTCGGACTTTGTGGCGGAGGGCAAGGCGCTTCGAAAATAGACTTTCTTTCTCTAATCTTGATCTCTTCTTTATGGATTGTTTGCATTACTAGTTTCAAGCCGCAGTGATTCATCCAACAGAGGGAGCAGCGCTAACTGCGCATGACTTCATCATCTTTGCCTTGGCAAGGACGCCGTCCCCGTGTGCCTTGACCAGACTGAAAGGTAGTCCGCACTGAAAGATTGAGTCAACCACCTCACTTCTCACCTGAGACTCATCCGTTTCATACAAATCCTGTTTAGGAGGAATCGTGTCGATATCCGACAAGTTGCATCGCATCATTCTCCGGTCATTGAGCGCCACTGCGCTCACCACAGCAATCGCGGCTGGAGCGCAAGCCCCGGCACCAGCAGCCACTGCAGCAGCGACACCTGCCCCCGCAGCTCCAGCAGATCAAGCGCCTGCAGCACCCGCATCGCCGACTTGGAGCGTGGGTCCAATGGATATCAGCGGCTTGATCGACGGGTATTACAGCTACAACTACAATCGCCCGAGCGATCTCGCAAACGGCCAGATCAACGATCTCTACAACTTCAACGACAAGACGGACCAGTTCAACCTGACTGAGGCTAGGTTGACGTTGAATCACGATGCGGATCCGATTGGGGCGCGACTCGACGTGTTCTATGGCCGCACCAACACACTGATCAACGGCGGCGCCTCAGATAACAGCGTCAACCAGCACAACCAGGGCGACTACATCGAGCAGGCTTACGTCAGCTTTAAACCGGCGAAGGCCAAAGGGCTCGATCTCGACTTCGGCAAGTTCGTCACATCGGCAGGCGCTGAAGTCATCGAGACGAAAGACAACTGGAATTACTCACGCTCGATTCTCTTCGCCTGGGCGATTCCCTATTTCCATTTCGGGCTTCGCACTTCGATGCCCATCGGGAAGTCGGATACATTCGGCGTGCAGGTGGTGAACGGCTGGAATAACGTGACCACCAACAACGGAGGCGTGACGATCGGACTCACGAACTCACTGGTGAAGCCCAAGTACACGTGGAACGTGAACTACTACACGGGGCCATCCAACGTGAATACGCAGCAGGGGTACCGCAACCTGATCGATACCACGCTGCTGCTGACGCCGAGTCCGAAGTTTAACGCCTACATCAACTACGACTATGGGCAGAATCGCGATGCGATCACGGTGGTCGACGGCGAGGAATTCGGCGACAATAACCTGAATCACTGGCAAGGCGTTGCCTTCGCGGCCCATTATCAGGCAACAGGTACTTCGGCGTTTGCGGGACGCTATGAGTACTACAACGACCCAAACGGATACGAGACCGGCACGGTGCAGCACGTGCAGGAATTCACCGGCACCTACGAATACAAGTGGGCCGCGGGACTTCTGTCACGTGTTGAGGTTCGCCACGACTGGTCGGATGTTGATTTCTTCCATAAGGGAAACACTGGCTTGGTGCAGGGCCAAACGACGGCAACCGTCGGCTTTGTAGCCTTCTTCGGACCCAAGCGGTAAGAAAGCCACGCTTAACCCAGTCGCCCGTTTCAAACGGAGCCCTCTCAGAGTGCTACCAGCCTCAGGGAGGGCTTCTTCAGCAAGGTTCTTCATTTCATCTTCATCCGCGGATACGTAGCATTCACCTAATCCAAGAAACCTGAAGGATCGCTATTCGGCGAGCCTTACATGGTGCCGTAGCACAAGCGGAAAAACTGCACGAATTCCCAATTTCCCAGGAGAATGTTGATGGCAGATCAGAAAGCACCACAAATGCGGGCAACTCTGGGTCTGACCGGGTTGACCAGCAATGCGATGGCGCTGATTGCTCCCGGCGCCTTCCTATGGCTGACGTTCTTCATCCAGGCCACGGCGGGAACTGCGGGCCAGCCTTCGACAGCGCCGGCCATGTGGTGGGGAATTCTGCTTGCGCTGGGACTGTGCCTGGCCACCGCTGTGGCTTACGCGGAGATCTCCAAGCTTTACCCCGGAACGGGCTCTAGCTACTACTACGCCGAGCAGGCGCTGCTCTCAAGGGACAAAACATTCAAGTATGCGCGTATCGCGAAGTTCATCGTGGGCTGGGGCTCTCACCTTTACTACTGGGTCTATCCCGGAGTGATGGTAGCCACAACCGGGATCTTCGTCGGATACGTCGTTGGGTTCTTCTACCCAAGCTTCATCAGTGGATCGAATCCAGGGCCTGTGTTCATGGCCATGGTCGCTATCGTGTTCTCGTTCTGTGTTGCCTGGATCGCCCAGAAGGGTGCAGGCGCGTCAACCGCGGTGAATCTGGCCATCAACGTAATCCAGATTTCCGCATTGCTGGTGTTCAGTGTTCTTGCGTTGGGTTATCGCGTCAACCACCCAGCTGGCTCACCCGCGTTCAATTACGACGGCCACTCCCTTGCAACTTATACGTACCGGTTTGCCACTACTAAAGACGGCTCGATCGCCCGAGACGCTACCGGCATTCCCCAGCCCCAGCTCGATGCTGCGGGCAAGGTGGTGCCGTTTACGATTTCCTATCCGGCAGCCGACTCCAACGGCAGCATGCTTACGCATGCCAGTGCGAAGTCGATTGTTACGCCGCACAAGTTCAGCTGGATCTTCATACAGGCGACTGTCGCGATTCTGATCCTGGTGGGATTCGAATCGGTAACAGCGATGAGCGGTGAGGCTAAAAACCCCACTAAACATATTCCGATCGCGGTCGTCGCCTCGCTCCTGATTCAAGGGTTGATCTGTTACCTGATTGAGTATTTTGCAGCGAACTACTTCCTGAATTCGGGCTACACCATGCAAAACGCGGCGGCATCCGCGGCTCCGATTGGCGACATGATGATTATTGTCGGTGATGCGCTACTTGGTCAGGGCCATGGCAAATACTTCATGATCGCCGAAGCGATTACCGTGTTCCTTGCGCTTATTGGAACCACGCTGAGCTGCATGAATACCGGGGCACGCGTATCCTACGCTATGGGTAAGGACGACGAGGCTCCAGGGCACTTCGGCTTGCTCCACGCTGAGTCGCTGACGCCGCGGCGTGCGATCTGGACACTGGCTGCAATCTCCGCGGTTCTGGGAACGATCGCGGTTTCGCTGGTGTTTGCCGACGGCAGTGCGCCAACCGACGCCACCATCGCAGCCTTGCCGCACGGAATCTTCTCGAGCTTCGGCTATTCCACCCATAACAAGCTGGCGGCGCTGCCCAATTCCCTGCTGACCATTACGCTCACATCCAACTTCGGCACCTTCATTCTGTATGCCCTCAGCTGCTTCCTTTGCATGGTGGCGTTTCACAAGCGTCCCGATCACAGCTTTGTGAGGCACACCCTTATCCCCGGTTTCGGTCTGGTCGCCAATCTGGGTTGCATGGCCGTTTACGTACTTGGCCCGTTCTGCAACCTCGGCACGAAAATGGAGCCGCTCGCTGCTCTCGGGATTTCCGCAGTTTGGGGCCTCTACGGCGGCATCTACTTCCTGCGGTCGTCTCGAGCAAAGGGCAAAGCCGTATTGCTCGAAGCAAAGGAACTCGCTGGATAGGCAAGTGCCTGATTGTTAGCTGGACAGCAAACCGTGAGTTGCGATCATCATCGGCTTATCAGAAGACGGTTGATGGAGAACCGCGTAGAGGTTTACTCCGTCTGAAGATCAACGGCGTCTCATTTCGCGCCAGCCGCAAGATGGAATACCAATGAGGCTATCGGTCCATGTTGGACATCGTTTTTGGTCAGGCAAGTGATCCCGGCAAGACTCGCAAGAATAACGAAGATGCCGTAGGGTCATTCATCCCTAATTCGCGCCACCAGGCTCGTTCCCACGGTTATTTGTTCGTCGTAGCCGATGGCGTGGGGGGTCTCGACCTGGGCGAGATCGCCTCCTCCACGGCGGTCTCGGTTCTCGTGGAGGAATTTGAAAAAGCGCAAGCCGGCGCAATGCTCATCAGCCTCCTGCCGCGCCTGGTGCAATATGCCAATGCGGCGGTGCACGATCGCACGCTGGCTCCGGAGTTTCGTGGAAAGAAAATGGCAACAACGGCGGTTGCCTGCGCTTTACGCCACGATCAGGCCATCATCTCCCATGTGGGCGATTCGCGTTGCTATCTGGTACGCAAAGGCATCGCAAAGCAGATCACGCAGGATCACACATGGGTCAACGAGCAACGAAAGTTGGGAGTGATTTCAACAGCCGATGTAACGGCTTCTGATTCGCGTCATGTGCTGATCCGCTCTCTCGGACCCGAGATGTTCGTCTCGCCCGACACGACTGCCCTTACCATTCAGCCCGGCGACGTGCTGGTGCTCTGCTCAGACGGCTTGCACGACGAAATGCCCGAATCAACCATTGCCTCGATCGTCTCGCAAAACAAACCCATCGATGAGATTGCACAGCAGCTTGTTGCACGCGCCGTCGAGATCGACGGCAACGACAACACCACGGCGCAGGTCATCCGCATCCGCTCAGTAGAGCAAGTTGGAATGTACCGCGGTCGCCCTTACCGGCTTCCCTCCTGAAATGGGTTTTTGAACCGCACGAATTCTTTAGGGTTACGACGCCGAATCTGGATAGAGTAGAAGGAACATTAGCACTGGAGAACGCCGCCCGATGGGCATCCACGACACCATTGAAGCTGGTTCGCAAATCGATTCCTACCGCATTGAAGCGGCGATTTCGCGCAGTGGCATGGCGTCGATCTTTCGGGCTGTGGATATGCGCGACAATCGCGTAGTCGCGTTGAAGATACCCCATCCCGACATGGAAGCAGACCCCATCCTCTTCGATCGCTTCAAACGTGAAGCGGACATCGGCGAAAGGCTCCATCATCCCATGGTGATGCGCGTCTATGGCGGAGAGAAGCGCTCGCGCATTTATATGGTGATGGAGTGGTGCGAAGGCAAACTCCTGCGCGAGATCCTTGCCGAAGGCCGCATACCGCAGGATCGAGCCATCCGCATCGCCATCAAAGTGCTCGATGCACTGGACTACATTCATGAACAGGGCGTCATTCATCGTGACCTCAAGCCTGAAAACATCATGGTCGACGCCAATGACAACATCAAGCTCATCGATTTTGGAATTGCAGGAGACTCGGCTGCGCGACGCCTCACCTATGCCAATTTCACTGCCACGCTGGGTACCGCCGACTACATTTCGCCGGAGCAGGTGAAAGGCAAGCGAGGAGACGGACGCACCGACATCTACTCCATGGGCGTGATTCTCTACGAAATGCTTACTGGCCGGCTTCCTTTCTCCGGCTCATCTGCAATGCAAGTGATGAATGATCGTCTGTTGAATCATCCAATGCCTCCCACAATTGCCGAGCGGTCGATTTCACCGCAGTTGCAGGAGGTACTTTACCGCGCGCTCGAACGCGATTCGCAAAACCGCTATGCCAACGCACGCGAATTTGCACACGATCTGCAGCATCTGGACCAGGTAGGCGTTGAAGATCGGGCTGAATTACGCAATTGGAGCAAGCGCAAATCGCCTGCGACGCGCCAGATGGTCTACTATGGAGCACTCGCCCTGATTCCTGTTGTTATCCTGTTGTTGATGGTGCTTATAGCCCGTCATCGATAGCCCAACCGGGAATCAATCTTCACGGATTCTTTATGCGTGGAACCGTAGACTGTTCATTGAATGCCCAACAACTTTTTTCTCAGCAGGAAGGAGAGCGATGTCATCTGATTACAGGAATTTTCTTGCCCTCACGTATGAGGAGCTTGAAGAACTGAACCTGAAAGCCAAGGCAGACCGTATGAGCCGGCTGCCACTTGAGGAGGTTCGCGAAAAGCGGATCAAGTATCTGACCGATGAGAAGCACATCAAGGCCGTGACCGTCCTGTTCTCAGACCTTGAAGGCCGCCTGCACCTGTTGGATTACGATAAGAAATTCCTGTTGGGCTCGCACGAAAATCTGACTTTCGACGGCTCCTCGATCCGCGGCTTTACCGCACAAAAGGAGAGCGACCTTCGCCTGGGCATCGACTGGAGCGCCTTCTACTGGGTGCCGGCGGATGTGTTCGGCAACGGCAAGGTACTGGTCTTCGGCACCGTGATCGACAAGGACGGAACGCCCTACTCCGGCGACCTCCGAGGCGTGCTCAAAGCCTATTCCGACAAGCTGTACAAGGACAAGGGCTACACGCTGAATGCGGCCAATGAGATTGAGGGTTTCCTGTTTGCCGGCAAGGACGCGGAGCGGAGATACCACGAAACCACCAAATTCGACTTCATCAACACGGGCGGCTATTACCACGTGCTGCCGCTCGATCCATTGCGCCAGTTCATCGACACAGCCGCCGAAGTGCAGCGCGCGATGGGGTTCCAGAACGAGAAAGATCACCCAGAGGTTGCGCCCAGCCAGTTCGAAATCAACTATGGCTATGGCGAAGTAGTTGCGGCCGCGGACCAGATTCAGCTCTACAAGCTGCTCTGTCGCCAGATCGCGAACAACATGGGCTATACGGCCAGCTTCCTGCCGAAGCCGGTTGTGGGCGTGAATGGCAGCGGCATGCACACCAACGTCTCCGTTTCCAAGGACAAGGTCAACCTGATGTGGGACCCCAAGGGACAGGAGATGCTCTCGACCTTCGGTTGGGAGTTCATTGATCGCATTCTGACGCACGCGTTGGACATCTGCCTGATCTTGAACCCCAGCGTGAACGCGTACCGCCGCCTCGATCCGCACTTCGAAGCGCCGAACCAGATCAAGGCATCCGCCACCGACCGCGGTTCGATGGTGCGTGTGCCGATCGGCAACTCTCGCTCGATGCGCGTAGAAGTGCGTTCAGTCGCGCCGGATGCGAACCCGTATCTGGCTCTCTACTCCATCTTCAAGACAGGCGTTGATGGCACCACCGCGAAGATTGACAATCTGCGCCAGGCTGAGCGGTATCTACCCGACCACATCCAGGCAGCCATCGATGACTTCAAGTCCTCGCAGTGGATCGCTGATATCCTCGGTTCGGATGTGCAGGGCCGCTTTGCCGATCTGAAGCAAGCATCGGCCAACCGCTGCGCACGCGATCTCGGCACCTTTGTCAAGGCCCCTGAAGTACAGTTCCACCACGAGATCTACAACCAGTCGCTCTGGAATCTTTTCTAGAACGAGTCCCTCATCAGAAATTCACAAAGAGGCGCGACCAGCGATGGTCGCGCCTTTCGTATTTGATAGCCTTGATGATTTCCGGTCAGTGCGCGTTGGATTCAGCTTTGCCCGCGTGGCGCTGACTCTCGATCCGCAGCACCGCTTCAGCTTCTCCTGTCTTTCCCGCCTGGGTAAGGACCTCTGCGAGCTGGTTCGCAAGCTCAACGGAATCAGGATAGGTATTCAGAGCGTCGCGGAGAACGCGTTCGGCATCCGGTAGCTTTCCGTCGAGCGTGTAAGCTTTCCCGAGATTCATCGCCTGATGCACCGTGCGTTGCGGGATAACCCGCGGCGTGTCGAGCAGTTCGATTACGCCTCGGTTATTGTTATCCGCAAGCAGATCGTCTGAGAGGCTGTCGAGCGCATAGGTGTACTCAGGATCGATATCGAGCGCGGCACGCCACTCCGCTTCTGCTTCAGACGAGGCATGCGTATCGTCAAGAGCACGCGCAAGTAACAGATGAAGCTTGATCTCGTTGTAGCCGGTTTGTTCTGACACCCGCAGCGCAGAGATGGCCTCCTTGACGTCGCCCGCATAGTACAGGCTTGCCCCGAACATGAAAGCGACATGCGGCATTTCCTTTTGTTTTGGGTCCATCTGCAGCGACGTTGCGAAAGCTTCGGCTGCGCAGGTGAAATTATTGTGCTCGCCAAACCACGCGCCGAGGTCGTTCAGCGCGGCCGGATCCGGCTTGCCGGTGAATCGCGCCTTCATGGATTCCGGCGGCGCACAGGACATTTGCGTTTGCGCCGACGCCCCGGCAGCGAGCAAGACCCAAAACAAAAGCAGGCAACTCAATCTGAATTGAAGTGAAATATGCATCTCGTGGGGCGGCCGTTTTTGTCCTCGCTCTTGAATTTTACTTGCCGCCGCTCACAACATCGCTTCCATCGGCCACGTGCACTTCGATCTGGTCGATACCGTCCGGATTGATATTGACGAACTCTGGAATGTTGACTGCCCGATTCGAGGCCGTCGCATTATCGATCAAAATCGCCGGACTCGAGTTGCCCTGCTCGTCAATATGCGTGAGGTACATCTGCGTATATGGCGAGCGCGCCTTCGACGAGAACACCATCCATCTGCCATTGGGCGACCAGCTATGCCACGAATTCATCAGTCGCGTGTTCGCGCGCAATCGCCGTGGCGTTCCACCGCCTGCGGGAATGATGTAGAGCTGGCTGTCGGGCCTCATCAATTGCCCATTCTTGCACTGCACAAACACAATCCATTTGCCGTCTGGCGAGATCTTGGGGAAATTGTTGCTCATCCCGTTTTCTGAGGCCCCGACAATCCGCTCAGCTGTTCCGCCCTTACCGCCATTGAACGGAATGCGGTACAGGTCGTACTTGATCTGCGCTTCGTGGGCATCGTTGGCATGAGTGGCGCGGCCCTGCCCCGGCGGACGCGGATCGCGTGCCTCGGCGCGAGCAAAGACAATGTACTTTCCATCTGGGCTCCAGACGCCGTCAGTCTGCACGTACTTCGGGTCGTCAGCACCCGGCAGCGGCTGACGCAGACTCGTGGCGCGGTTGTAATACTCAAGAATTCCACGCGTTGGGAAGAACACCTGCAGGAAGCGATAGTCAATGAAATTGGTGACGTAGTAGCTGTCGATCAGGCGGTTCAGGGCAGGTCCTGCAAAGGTACTCAACACGTATTGCCCGCTGGGCGAAACCTGCGACATAAACCCGACTCGCACTGTGCCGACTTTGCCGTCGGTGTTCCAGTGCACCATGTCTTTACTCTGGATGACCATGTGCTTCTGTACAGGAACCACCGCGTACAGGCCCTTGTCGTTCACGGGGCCGTCTATATCCATGCCAAAGGTCTTGCCGTCGGCCGAGAACGAGTGGCAGTTGGCGCAGGTGGGCATGTCTTTCAAAACGGTGTGGCTTTCCGGCTTGCGGATGTCGCGAATGCGCCAGTGAATCAGGTGAATATTGTCCTGCGCAAGTGGCGCCACCGCTCCACCATTGCTGGAGGAGGGCATGAGCGGAACATCGCGATAGAAGATCGGCGCGCTCACCTCGTCCATTGAAGTGGTGAACGTGATGTGCGATTGCGAGGAGCCTACGTTTCCGTCGCGATATCCGGTGATGGTGATAGTGGCAGGCTTGTGCGCCGAGTGTGCCTGGATTGCAGCCCACGTCGCGTCATCCGGCTTCCACGTCCAGGCCGCGGCCTGTTGCGGGGTCAGCGCAGGCGGCGAGTTCGAATCGGACACGCAATTCGGATCAATCGGTCCGAGTTGCATGCGCTCGCCCTTTGACGTTGCATGAATCGGGGCGGAGTTGTCAGCGAACGATATGTCGATGTTCCACGATGTGCCTGACGCATCGCGCCATAAAAACGTCGGCGGCGTAATTCCCGGCGGAAAGATGGAACCCTCTTCGGGATAGTCAATGGAGATCGGAGTGAGGACAGGCGCCGCGGCCGTGGCGGCAAACGCACGCGCTGAAATGGATATGTCGATCGGACCTCGTTTGTCGATCAGGCAGGAAGATTGCCACCAGAAAAATGGCCAGAATCGCAACTCCCGGGCGAAGCGCCCTCAAAAGAAGCTGCGCTATTTTGCTACCTCGATGCACTGTTCCTCCAAAGAGCTTTTGCCTCTGCATCGAGGAACAATGAAGCAAACTGGCTGCTTACGCTTACAGTCCGCTCAATGCTTACTGGAGCCCCAAATTTCTTGTCTGACTTTCGATAATTTGACTGACGATAAACTGACCAACATCGTTCCCGGATGCTTGACCGTAGGAGAACAGGAATGTGTGCGTCAATCTAAGCGATGTTCGCAGGCGCCGAAATGAACTGTCAAGGCACCGAATCGAAGTTGGAACCAGTCAAAAGGCCCTCCGCATGCACTGTGATCCTCGGCGATTGAAGTCATTGGACTTTGCTTGCCTGTGCCGCAGTCAACACCAACGGCTGCTGATCTGCCGCAATCACCTTCTGGTAGAAGTCGTGCAACTGCAAGTAGTCCTTCGGGTCCAGCAGAGTGAAGCCCCGCGCCAGGATGCGCGCACCGGTAATCGAACTGCCGTCAACCTTGGTGCGACTTTGGTAAGCAGCGTTCTCCTCCCACTTCAGATTCGTATCCTGTGGAGTTCCCTCGAGCACATACCCCGCCGGCAAGACATACGTGATCTGCTCCTGTTCCTGCGCCGGATACCGCATATCAACGGGAAGTTCCCGAGGGCTCTCTACCGGAAATGGATTCTGTTCCTGAGCCTCAAAAAAATTGCGCGGCAGCTCAATTCGGCCGCTGGCATTCTTCGACAAGGAACCGGATACGGGAATAACGGCCAGGAGTTGCTTGCTCAGGTCTTCGAGATAGACCATATGGTCGACGGATGCCTTGATGCCAGCCGGCACCTGCTGTACGAGCATTGCGTTGATCTCCGAGTTCACCGCTTCGCCACCCGATTTGATTGCAAGCTGTCGCAACTCAATTGCCTTCTGCCCGATGAACGCGATCTTCAGTGATCCGGAGACCCCGCCCTGCGGAGTTACATTGAGCGTGCCTGCATGCAACGTGCTGTTCTCGGTATTCTTCTGGAAAGGCGTCACGATGGTCTCGGCCTTATTGTTGGCGCCCATCGCCACTCCGCCGGCCCCGGCGTGCGCCCAGTGCAATGTCGCAAAAGGAGCCATCTTCGTTCCCGGATCGACCAGAGTCTCTTTCCCATCGAGTTGCAGCCCCACAAGCACGGTATCCAGCTGAATGTTATCCATGAATTGCGCAGAGAAGATGCGAATACTTCGGCTTGCGATCCTCACCGGGCGGGCGTTGATTCCAGCCGTCCGCATAAGCGCCAGGTAGAGAAACGCGATCTGGTTGCTTGATCCTTTTTTACTTAGTAGAACCGTTTCCACTTTGCCCCGCGGAATAAACTCGCTGCCAGTCAGGGGCGCGCCATCCGGACTTGAATCGTTGTTCTCAAGCTTCTGCACCGTGTCGTACAGCTTCTTCGCCTTGTCGAGCGGCGAGTCTGAAGGAGAAACAATCTCTTTCACCGCATTCTGCAAAGCCTGGGTAGGTGCCGTATAGGCGTTCAGCGCCTTTGTCCAGTAACCCATCTGCCCTTGCCAGTAGGTCTTCACATCCGGCGTATAGGTGTAGAAGAAATCCACACCATAAGCCTCGTCGGTCAATGGCGGCGCGTAGTTTTCGTTGGGAATCGGTGGGACATCCGTGAGATCGATAACATAGTTGCCCATCGCGTCCGCCATGAGTGTCTTCCCAGTTGGAAGAACGGGCTTGAACCGGACGTCGGTGAGAATGTTGTCGTGAGGATCTTTCAGTTGGCTATCTCCCGCTCCCACATCCTTCGACTGCTGCGGAAGAAACTGCTTCGAAGGCCGGAAGACAAAGTGCTCCTTGTGGATGAAGTACTCCTTCTGCAGCTTCCAGTCCGGCGCCGTCAGATAGCGGTCGTAACGCACCTGGTAGCGATACTCGATGACACTGCCAACTTCGACCCCCGGCATCGTAAATGTAGTGTCGCTGCCACGGGAACCTTTGGTCGCCTTTAGCAATTCCGAGGGCTTTCCCGTTAATGGAACGATCGTTCCATCCGGATGGATCACCCGGCCTTCGAGCGCCCCAATCTCCACCTTGCCCACGTAGCTGTCTGTATCCCACGGCTGGTCTTCCCCCAGGTGATTGAGACTGGGCGCATCCCAGCTGTTTGAGTTTCCTGTCGCCATCCTGCTTGAGTTGGTGCCTACCGCGTTAAAGACAAATGTCTTGGGATAGCTGATATGAACGACGGCGGCATTTTTTCCCGCTTCTGTCAGGACCTTGATGCGCGCGTAGATCGTTCGGAACGCATGAGGATCGTCCTCCGTTTCTTCGCGATAAAGATAGACAGCCGCGGCCCCCGGCGCCTTGGGGTCCGCAGTCATCGTCAGCTCCTCCTTGGCAACAGGCGGAAACTGCGCATGCGCTACCCGTGGAACTGTAACGACAGTCAGCAGAAAGAAAAACGGCAAGGCCCCATGAAAACGCATTAAATCTCTCCTGGATTTATCTATTTCTAGGACGGATTTGCACCCCAAAAGGTTCAAGTCTTCTCCCGAATTGATTATCCACCTCAGCGAGGCGCAAGGCTGTGACGTCAGAAGCACATGCGCTGCGTTGCCTGATTTATCTGAGAAGTTGGGTAAAAGAAGGGCCGCAGCGCACGAGTCTGTTCTGTGGACATTCCAAAGGAGTGTGTGGTAGCTTCTTTGCAATGTCCAAAGGAGCGAGCGATGGGCGAGGGGAAATCGGAAGTGTTGCAGGGGACGCTGGACCTGATGGTAATGAAGACGCTCTATGCGATGGGTCCGCTGCACGGATTTGGGATTGCCCGACGTATTGAGCAGGTCAGCGATGGGGTTCTGGATCTGAATGAGGGCACTGTCTACACGGCGCTGCTGAGACTACAACAGCAGGAATGGATCGTTTCGAAGTGGGGGACGAGCGAGAACAACAGGCGAGCGAAGTTCTACTCCATCACGAAGCAGGGCACGAAGCAACTGGAGCGCGAGACGGAGAACTGGGAACGGGTGGCGGGCGTAATGGACCGCGTTCTGAAGCTCGAGAGGCTGGGGTGAGATCATGTGGAACTTCCGGAGGACGTGGTCGAGAGTGAAAGGACAGGCAGGGCAACAGCGCGAAGACGAATCCTTCGACGAGGAGGTCCGCGAACACATTGCGCTGCTCGAGCAGAAGTACAGAGCGCAGGGAATGAGTGCGCAGGCGGCGACAGTTGCAGCGCGGCGGCAGTTCGGGAACGTGACTGCGCTGAAAGAGCGCCAAAGATCACATCGCGGGTTTCTCTCGCCAACGGAGTGGTGGCGCGATGTGCGGTTCGGATTGCGCATGCTGGCGAAGCGCCCAACGTCAAATGCTGCGGTGGTGCTGGCGCTGGCATTAGGAATCGGAATGAATACCGCGGTGTTCACGTTTGTGAATGGGATACTGCTGCGGCCGCCGCAGGGTGTAGGCCAGACGCGAAAGATGATCGAGCTGTGGCTGAAGCGGCCGAAACAGACCGGGCCTCAGGCCTATTTGCCGTTCAGCTATCCCGATTACGCTTACTATCGCGACCATGCACGCTCGCTGGAAGGGTTGTTCGCGTTTGATGGTGATGGAACTGAGGTTATCTGGAACCACTCCGGCTCCGGACAGATTCTGCTTTCCCAGGTAGTCTCTGGGAATTTCTTTTCACTGCTGGGAGTGAATCCGGCCATGGGTCGCACGCTATCTGCCGATGACGACCGCAACGACGATCCACGACAGGTGGTTGTGCTGAGCTACGCGTGCTGGAAAAACAAGATGGGTGCAGACCCCGGCGTGCTGGGGCGAACGATGATGTTGAATGGCGAAGCGTTCACGGTGGTAGGCGTGGCGCCGGCGGGATTCAACGGGTTGATGGTAGCGACGGAACCTGACTTCTGGGCGCCCTTGACCGTTCAGGAAAAGGTGACGCGCGACAAGACGCGGCTGACCAGCCGCGATTCCTACTGGCTGATCGTGGCGGGAAAGATGCGTAGCGCAGGCGACAGGAAGAGAGTGCAGACCGAGATGCACCTTCTGGCGAAGCAGTTGGGGCTCGAGCACCCGGAAGAAGACGAGGTTCCAGACGCAGAGGTGTACGCGATGACGCTTACGCCGGGGCCACTCCGCGGATACGTGTTTGCGTTTACGGGGCTGTTGATGATCGTGTTTGTGCTGGTGCTGCTGATTGCGTGTACCAATGCGGCAAGCCTGCTGCTGGCGAGAGCAACCGGACGAGCGCGTGAGATGGCAACGCGGGCGGCACTGGGCGCGGGACGGGCGCGATTGTTGCGGCAGCTGCTGGTGGAGAGCCTGATGCTGGCAGGACTAGCAGGCGTAGCGGGCGTGGCAATTGCCTGGGCGACGTCCCGGCTGCTGTTGGAGTTGAAGCCGAAAAATCTGCCGATCACGCTGGAAATCCCCATGGACTGGCGTGTGGTGCTGTTCGCTGTGGCGGTGTCAGTGGCGACGGGACTGGTGTTCGGGTTGGCTCCAGCGCTGCGGGCAAGCGCGGTTGAACCGGCGCGAGTACTGCGAGACGAATCGCAGACAGCCGGGCGTAAAAAGGCAAGCATGCGCAATGTGCTGGTTGTGACGCAGGTAGCGATCTGCGTGGTGCTTCTGGCAGGCGCAAGCCTCTGCGTGCGCAGCCTCATGAATGCCAATGCCATCGATCCGGGGTTTGACACGCACCATATTGTCCTCGCGACGCTCGACCCGGGCAGTCTGGATTACACGCCCGAGAAGGTGCAGAACTTCTATGCGCGGCTGCTCGCCCGTGTGCGGCAGTTGCCGCAGGTGACGTCGGCGAGCTATGCGGCGTTTTTGCCGCTGGGTACATCGCGGCAGGCCGGTACAGCGGGAAAAATTGTGGGGCACGACCCGAATGCGATTCCGATTTCTGTGTATCGCGTGGAGCCAGGATTGCTGGGCACCATGGGAATTCCCCTATTGCGCGGAAGGGACCTGACGGAAAAAGAGGCTGATGGCGCGGCACCCGACGGCGTGGTGATCAACGAATATCTAGCGCGGCGGCTGTGGCTGGGCGAAGATCCGTTGGGCAAGCGCCTGGTGGTGAGCGGAGAAAGAACGACGAGCCAGGTGGTGGGCGTAGTGAAAAACGGCAAGTACCGGACGCTGGGCGAAGGACCCATGGCAGCGGTATTTCGCGGAACACTGCCGCCGGCGCGGACCTTGGTGGTGCACACTGCTGGAGACGACCGGGCGGTGCTCGATGAGGTTCGACGTGCGGTGCCGGCCGTGGATCCCCTGATGACGGCGACCCTGGTGCAGACCATCAATGAGTTTATGGCCTTTCCGTTGTTTCCGGCCCGGGCTACTGGATGGCTGCTGGGCGTGTCGGGAATCATGGCGGTAGTAATGACCACCATCGGGCTCTTCGGAGTGATTGCGTACGTGGTGTCGCAGCGAACACACGAGATCGGAGTGCGCATGGCGCTGGGAGCGCGCAGGGCCGATGTGCTGAAGCTGGTGATGGGCCAGGGAATGCGACTCACCGGAATTGGGCTCGGGATCGGGCTTTGCGTGGCCCTGGGTGCGGCACGGCTGCTGGCGCCTCTGCTTTACGGCATTGGCGCAAACGATCCGGCGACCATGGCAGCGGTGGCGGCAGGCTTGGCCGCAGTTGCACTCACAGCATGTTATCTGCCCGCGCGAAGGGCCATGCGCGTGGATCCATCGGAGGCTCTCCGGTGCGAGTGAGTGGGTGAAATCCGACGGCTCACCCGCTAGCATACGACTAAGCGTTACGTGCGGAACTCTCTCGTCCGAATGACTAGCTTTCCAGGATTGCCAGTAATCGAGCCGCTATAAGCATGGTCTGCTTCTTCCATCGGAATCTCCGCTTTGACAAAGGCTTTCAATGTCCCGGAATCGAACAACTTTCCAAGTGCGGCTAGTTGTTCTCCATCCTGTTCAACGATGAAAAAAGCACTCTTTGCTCGTGGATCGGAACTCGATTCTGCGTTCGCAGCAATCGTGACCAATCTGCCACCAGGCTTGAGAAGCCCCCAGGATCTGTCCAGGGTTTCGCCACCAACGGTATCGAAGATTACATCGAATGCGCCTGCCTCTTCAAAACGGCGCTCTCGATAATCGATCACCTCATTAGCTCCAAGCTGCTTTACAAAATCGAGGTTCGCCTTGGACGACGTGGCAATCACATATGCTCCCTCCGTTTTTGCAAGTTGAACGGCGAAGAGTCCCACGGCCCCCGCCCCTCCGTGTACAAGGGCTCGTTCGCCTTTCTGCAATTTTGCTCGGAGACACAGTCCCTGCCATGCCGTCAACAATCCAATCGGGATTGCGGCCGCTTCGGTATGGGAGAGAGAAGATGGCTTCAGAGCAAGATTCGATGGTTTAGCTATGCAAAACTCGGCTGTAGCGCCCTCTTCGAACCAATCGTTAAAGCCGAATACAGCATCTCCCAGGCTGTAGCCAGTTGCTCCCGCACCTAACCCCGCAACAGTACCCGAAAATTCATGTCCGGGAATCGCCTTGGGTCGGGCTGTACCGTCCGCATGGTGGCTGGTGGGATACCAGGTCTTCTCTGTTGGAGTCACTCCGGCGGCGGAGACCTGAATCAAGATTTCACCCGCTTGCGGCTCGGGAACGGGACGCCTTACCGCCTGCAGGCGGAGCTCGTCTGTGAACTCCATTGCTTTCATTTCTGCCATTGTTTTGCTCCGTGAATTTCTGAATTCGTCGGGGAAATTCCCGCTCTCGGAACTTACAGTCGTTTGCGGCTAGTGCCGCTTAGCTTCGTGATCGACTCAGCTGAAGATTGGCCACGTTCTACTTGGACATTCGAGATTCTCAAAGCTCCATCCATTGATGTGAGCTGGATCACCGAAGCATTGGCTCCGCCAATTCATTCTCAAAGTACGGCAAAGATGAAATCCGGCCGTTCGGAGGCCCATGCGGGTCCGTGCATCCCAGTTTATGGCTCTGGCAGTTCTTGCTGCCAGTTCGGTGGCGTTGATGTGTGGCGCGGCATTTTTGCCGTCTTCTGGCACCCCCGTCCAAAGCTCTGGATCGATGCAGGCATCGGCCATCAAGATCGACTATCCGCTCGATGGCTCGGTCTTCCCTCCCGAGATCACACCGCCAACATTCCTATGGCATGACGCGAACGAAACATCGAAGCACTGGGTGTTTGAGATTTCATTCGCCGGAACCGCGGCAACTCTCCGCATCAATGCCCCTGGCGACTTGCTTCAGCGCGGTGAAATCGATCCTGATGCAGGGCATGACCTCGAACTGACGCCGGAGCAAGCCTCAACGCACACATGGAAGCCGGACGTCGCCACGTGGGAGAAAATCAAGCATCTCTCCGTCAGCTCACCGGCTCGCATCACCATCAAGGGGCTGGTGGCAGATGGGTCCGAACCGGTCTCAATCGGCCACGTCGCCATCTCCACCTCGTCCGATCCGGTCGGTGCTCCTGTCTTCTATCGCGACGTTCCCTTGCGCCTTCCTCCGCCGGAGGAGAAAGGCCCGATCGCCCCGCTTCCACGCTCGGCGATACCTCTCATCAAGTGGCAGATTCGCGATATCTCCCAGCCCAAAAGCCACCTGGTGATGACGAATCTGCCCACCTGCGCCAACTGCCACTCCATCTCGCGCGACGGCACCACGTTCGGCCTCGACCTTGACGGCCCCCGCAACGACAAAGGGCTTTATGCACTCGTTCCAGTCTCGAAAGCGATGACCATCCGCAATTCCAACGTCATTCATTGGAGTTCTTTCGGGCTGAATGAGGAAACCCGCGCCGCCGACCCAGCGGTCAAGCGCTTTGGATTCATGTCGCAGGTCTCGCCCACCGGCCGCTACGTTGTCACTTCCATTGGCCCGCCCAACAATACCAACAAGCATCAGAACGAGGAGCCCGGTTTCGCCTCCGGAATTCTCGACCGCATCTACAGCACCAACTACCGCAGCATCCAATTCAGCCAGGTCTTCTATCCCACGCGCGGCATTCTCGCCTGGTACGACAGCAAGGAAGGCAAGATGCGCCCGCTGCCGGGGGCAGATGATCCGCAATACGTCCAGACCAGCGCGTTCTGGTCGCCGGATGGCAAATACCTCATTTTCAGCCGTGCCCTCGCGCGCGATCCCTACCCTGCCGGCGCACCCAAGCCCGAGCACGCCAGCGATCCCAACGAAACACAGATCCAGTACGACCTCTATAAAATTCCCTTCAACGAAGGACGGGGCGGCAAGGCCGTCCCTGTCGAAGGCGCATCCGGCAACGGCATGAGCAACAACTTCCCCAAGGTCTCACCCGACGGCAAATGGATCGTCTGGGTGCAGAACAAGAATGGCCTGCTGATGCGTCCCGACAGCAAGCTCTACATCGTGCCTTTTGCAGGTGGAAAGCCCCGCCTGATGCACTGCAATCTTGCGCCTATGAACTCATGGCATACGTGGTCGCCCAATGGCCACTGGCTCGCGTTCTCCTCGAAGGCTCGCGGCCCCTATACGCGGCTCATGCTCACCCACATTGACGCCGAAGGTAACGACACGCCCGCCATCATCGTGGACGACACCACCGCAGCCAACCGCGCCATCAATATTCCCGAGTTCGTAAACCTGCCCACCGGCGCATCCATCGACAAGATTGACCCGGAGGCCACCAACTTCTATCGCCTCTTCGATCAGGCGTACGCGCAGATCGAAAGCAGCCAGTTCCCTGAAGCAATCGACACGCTGCACAAAGCCATCGCCACAAATCCCGAAGACCCGCTTTCCCACTACATTCTCGCAACCGCCCTCAGCGCTAACGAACAGGAGAAGGACGCGCTCGCCGAATACCGCAAAGCCGTCGCCCTGATGCCCACCAATCCCAACTTCCTTGACCACCTCGCAGTCTCACTGGCCCTGAACGGCGACGCGGAAGGCGCTATTGAGCAATTGCAGAAGGCAATCGCGGTCGACCCCGGCTCCGTGGAGTATCGATTTAACCTTGCCTACGTGCTTGAATCGCGGGGTGACTTTGCCGGCGCAATCGCTCCGCTTGAAAAAGCTGTCGCGCTCAGCAGAAGTAAAGACTGGCGTTGTCTCGCCGAGTTGGCTAAGGTGTATGACAAGACAGGCCGCACCGCCGAAGCCATCCCCCTGGCACGCCGGGCCCTTGATATCGCGGCAAAGCAGAACAATCAGCAGGCTGCCAAGAATTTGCAGGACGCTCTCGACCGCTACGAACAGGTGAGCGCCAGCGAAAAATCAAATTAGCCTGCGCCTCGCTGGAATATTTTCTCGTTATGCGGAACCGTTCTTTCTTCCGCCTTCGCCCTCATTCTGAAGCTCTTGACGATCAGCAAATCACCGGTTCTGCTTGACGGAAACACTCAATTCTTCGGGCCGATGAAAACAACGTGAAATCTCACCGAACCGCATTCCGGTCCGGGCGCGTCTACTATTACACACACCCGGTTCGGTCGGGCCGGGACAGGAGCCATTCGATGCCAGCTCAACCTCTTCCCCAAACCCTGGGGGAACTGCGCAGCAGCACTCTGTTTTCTGAAGCTCGCCTTAGGACCCGCAGCGTCAAGGACGAACTGCGCTCGAACCTGCTGGCCCGTCTGCAGTCGCATGACACACTTTTCCCCGGCATCGTTGGTTTTGAAGACACGGTCGTCCCGCAGATCGTGAACGCGGTTCTCTCGCGGCAGAACTTCATCCTGCTGGGTTTGCGCGGTCAGGCCAAGAGCCGCATCCTGCGCGCGCTCACGACCTTGCTCGACGAACAAATGCCCTGCATTGCCGGATGCGAGATTCGCGACAATCCCTATCGTCCACTCTGCAGGCGCTGCCGCGACCTCATCGCCGAGCGCGGCGACTCCACGCCGATCGCCTGGATCGGCCGCGACGCCCGCTACGTTGAAAAGCTGGCCACGCCGGATGTAACGGTAGCCGATCTCATTGGCGACCTCGACCCCATCAAGGCTGCACGCGGCGGCGAGGACCTTTCGAGCGAACTCACCATGCACTACGGCCTGCTGCCACGCGCCAACCGCGGTATCTTCGCCATCAACGAACTGCCTGATCTCGCCGGCAAAATCCAGGTAGCGCTCTTCAACATCATGCAGGAAGGCGACGTGCAGATTAAGGGCTACCCCGTTCGCCTCTCGCTTGATGTCGCTCTCGTGTTCAGCGCCAATCCAGAGGACTACACCGCCCGCGGCAAAATTGTCACTCCGCTCAAAGACCGTATCGGTTCCGAGATTCGCACTCATTATCCTGAAACGCTTGAGGAAGGAATCGCCATCACGGCGCAGGAAGCGTGGGCCGAGCGCGATTCAGCAGCCATCGACATTCCCGCCTATGTCCGCGCCGTAGTAGAACAGATCGCATTCACCGCGCGCGAAGACAAACGAGTCGACAAGCGCAGCGGTGTAAGCCAGCGGCTTCCCATCTCGACCATGGAGCTTGTTGTGTCCAACGCCGAGCGCCGAGCGCTGGTCAACGGGGAAAGGCTCGCCGTCCCTCGCATCAGCGATATCTACGCCGCGCTGCCCGGCATCACAGGCAAATTGGAACTCGAGTATGAAGGCGAAATGCGCGGCGCCGACACCGTCGTCCGCGATCTTATCCGCACAGCCGTTGGCAAAATCTACGATCGTTACTTCTCCGATATCAACACACAGCAGATCGAGCAGTGGTTCAACCTCGGCGGCACCGTCAAGCTCGACGACAACCAATCCAGTCCAGCGGCTTTGGAGGACCTGAAGAAAATTCAAGGCCTCTTCGAAAAACTATCTCCACTGCAGGTCAAGATCTCAGACGAGCCACCCAAAGCCGTTGCTGCGGCGGAATTTTTGCTCGAAGGCCTGGTTGCTCATCGCAAGTTGAGCCGCAGCGAAGAGCGGGGATTCGCAGCGCCAGAAAGAACGAAGCGCAAAGAAGAACGCGACATTGAGGTCGAATTTGACGACTGGCAGCGCGCCCGCCGGTCAGGCCGCGGAGGCGGCTTGAACTAGCAACGGAAGATTCAATCATGAAGCCCTTCACGCGCAATAAGGAATCGCACCAACTACAAGGGGTCATCCTGAGCGGAGCGGCTTGGGGCCCTGCAGACGACTGGTCGTCTGTGGGGTAAGCGGAGCGAAGGATCTGCTTTTTTGTTTTACGCTCCACGCAGATAGAACTCGCAACATCAGAGGAAACCATGAAGCGCGTTCGCTATACCAAGTTCAACGGCGATCTGGCCTCCGAGATGGACATCGAAGACCTGCTCAAGGCTCTCTCCGACTACCTCCTCGATTCAGGCTTCCGCGATCCCTATCTGCGCTTTCAGGAGATGGACCACACGCTCGACGATCTGCGCGAGGCCCTTCGGCAGCTGCTTGAGTCCGGAGAGATGTTCGACGACCGCATCCGCCAGCAGCTTGAACAAATGGGTGAACAAGGCAAGATCGACGACCTCATCGACAAGCTCATCCAGCGCATGGAGCAGGAAAACTATATCTCCTACTCGCAAAACATGAGCCCCACGCAGATGTCGCAGATGATGGGGCAGGCTGGCAACATCCAGGGCGAAGTCAAATTCGAAGTCACCGACAAGAGCCTCGACTTCCTCGGCTTCAAGACGCTGCGCGATCTACTCGGTTCGCTCGGGAAATCAAGCTTCGGCCGTCACGACACACGCCACTGGGCAACAGGCGTCGAAGCGCACGGGGCCTCACAAAGATATGAATTCGGCGACACGCTCAACCTCGATACCACCACTACGCTCAAGTCTGCGATTTCCCGCGAAGGCATCGGATTACCGCTAAATCTCGAATACGACGACCTGCACGTCCACCAGTGCGAATACCAGAGCTCCTGTGCCACGGTCGTCATGCTGGATTGCTCGCACTCGATGATCCTCTACGGCGAAGACCGATTCACACCGGCCAAGAAAGTTGCGATGGCGCTGTCGCATCTGATCCGCACGCAGTACCCGGGTGATTCACTTTCGCTGGTTCTCTTCCACGATTCGGCCGAAGAGCTGCCCGTCTCGCAACTCGCGCGCGTCAAGGTCGGCCCGTATTACACCAACACCCGCGAAGGTCTTCGCGTCGCGCAGCGCATCCTCGCCCGCCAGCGCAAGGACATGAAGCAGATCGTGATGATCACCGATGGGAAACCGTCGGCACTTACGCTCCCCGACGGCCGCATCTACAAGAACGCCTACGGCCTTGACCCGCTTGTTGTGAGCGAGACGCTGGAAGAAGTTGCGCGCTGCAAGCGCTCCAACATCATGATCAACACATTCATGCTCGCATCGGATTTGGGACTGGTGCAATTCGTGCACAAAGTCTCGGAGATGTGCCGCGGCAAAGCGTACTTCACCACGCCAGACACGCTGGGCGAATACTTGCTGATGGACTATATGAATCGCAAGTCGAAGACAATCCACTGAGGCCTACGGCGCCAACTGCCCATTAAACGTTGGGCAACTCCCTACCTCGCCGCCGTCGAGACCGCGCTTGAACCATTGTGTGCGCTGGGCGCTCGATCCATGCGTCCAACTTTCTGGACTCACCGCGCGCCCGCTCATTTTCTGCAGGTTGTCGTCGCCTACCGATGCTGCCGCTCTCAGGGCACCATCGATGTCATCTTCATGGACGATGTTTCGCTGCTGCGTACTGTGTCCCCACACGCCAGCGAAGCAGTCAGCCTGCAACTCCAGATCAACTGAAAGCGGATTCTGTTCGCCTTCATCCTGCTGGGATAGCCGCCGCATGCGCTGCTCGATACCGAGCAGTTTTTGCACGTGATGCCCAAGCTCATGCGCGACCACATAGGCCTGGGCAAAATCTCCAGTGTCACCGCCGAATTGCTTGAGTTCCTGCCAGAACGAAAGGTCGATATACACCTTTTCGTCTTGAGGGCAATAGAAGGGCCCGGTTGCGGCCTGCGCCGTTCCGCAGCCGGAATAGGTCATGTCGCGATAGAGCACCAGCTTGGCCTTGCGATACTCGCGACCATGGTCGGCAAAGATCTTCGCCCAGGTGTTCTGAGCATCATCGAGTACAAAGCTGATCAAGTGCACATCGCGCTCTTCTGCCGGAGAATCGGCCACCGGGGCGTTCGACGGTCCCGGTTGCAAATCTGCCTGCCCACCGCTGCCCGCAAAGAAGTTGCGCCCGGTAACCACGCTGATGATCAGCAGCAGGATGAATCCGCCGATTCCCATGCCGCCACCGAGACCGAAACCGCCGCCGGAACTTCCCCGGCGATCTTCAATGTCCGAGCTAACTCCCTGATCCTGCCATTCCATACCTGCTGCCCTCAGTACCTCAGATGCAGTTTGGCATAAAGCCATTCCTACGGCCAGAGACGATTGACTCGGAAATTGTTATCCTGACCTGCAGGAGATCTTTTCAGTGGGCAAGCGGCTGGGCGCGAAGTTTGCTGTTTTTGTGCTGGCCGTATTTCCAGTGTTGGCCTCAACCGCCCACGCGGCGTGCAATGGGCCTGTTGAACTCGTCGCAAAGCTCAAAGCGCATCCCACCACCGAGAATGCAGTCCTCCTTGGCAGCTGGTATGCCAGCCACAAGCAGTTCGATTGCGCCGTCACAACATTCCGGGCGGCAATGAAGGCCGACCCCAAGTCAGCGCAATTGCACTATCTTGCGGGCCTTGCTCTGGTAAACAGCAACAAGACGCCTGACGCTCTGCCTGAACTTGAAAAGGCTGTGCAACTCGATCCAGAGGTCATCAAGCCACACCTGATGCTGGCTTTCGTTCTTGACCAAAACGGCAAACGCCATGAAGCCGAGGAGCAATGGCGCCAGGCACTTGCCATCGATCCTAAGTCGACGATCGCTCTTGAAGGCCTCAGCCAGGATCTGCTCGATCGCGGCGCCTTCGTCGACGTCGTGGTCCTGCTTCGAGACGCCCCCCGCACAGAAAAGCTCACGATCAATCTCGCCCGGGCGTTGGGAAATATGAATATGCTCGACGAAGCGCGCAGCGTGCTGACCGAGGCGATGAACGCTCATCCAACTTCCCTGCCTCTTTCGAGCGCGCTCATCGTTGTGCTGGTAAAGCAAGTTCGCTATCAGGACGCGATCAATCTCGCCCAGCACATCGTTGACGTCAATCCCAGCAGTCATGAAGCGGAACTGCAGCTCTTCCGCATTCTCGTTCTCACCAACCACATCAATGCGGCGCGTCCCATCGGCCCGAAGCTGCTCGCAAAGCACCCGCACAGCGCTGAGGTTTTGTACCTCAATGGCATTGTTCTTCGCGCAGTGGGTGATTACCCCGGAGCCAAAGCGCTGCTCGAACAGTCCGTCGCAATCGATTCAAGTCTGCCCAACTCGCATTACGAACTCGGCATGGTGCTCGTCTTCCTCAAGGAGTGGGCTCCGGCGCGGCAGGAGTTGGAGAAATCAATTGCGATGGGCGCCACAGAACCGCAGGCTCACTATCAGCTGGCCCTGGCCTTGAGAGGACTTGGGGAGTCCGAGCTTGCCCAGAAGGAGATCCGCGCCTACCAGGATCAGAAAGCCGGAGATGAGGCCAAGCTCGAAGCGATGATGAAAGCGTCGCAGGCTGACGAAGAACTGAAAAACGACAAGCTGCAAGACGCGATTGCCCACTATAAGGAGGCAATTACAGCCGAACCCAATAACGCCAACATCAAATACAAACTAGCCCTGGCTCTTCACCAGGCTGGCGATATCGACGGAGAGCGGGCTCAACTGGAACAGGCAGTCAAATTGAATCCTGACCTGGCCGGTGCTCAGAATGAACTCGGCTACCTGATGTCGCGCAGTGGAGATTCAGCCGGTGCAATTCAGCACTTTCGAGCCGCCGTGCATGCCGCGCCCGGCTACGTTGAGGCCTGGATCAATCTCTCAGCAGAACTCGCGATGGCTTCACAATTCACCGAGGCGCGCGATGCGGTGGCCATGGCGCTGCGCCTGGAACCTGACAATGAGCGGGCTCAGAAGCTGAACGATCACCTGTCGCACGATGCCTCGGCGCGGCAAAGCCCATCCGTGATGGAACCTCGTGCGCGGTTTGCCGGTCGTGCCGCGGCAATGTGAGAATGAAGAAGCTCAAAGAATGAAAAAGGACTTCCCCACTTCCGGCTGGAGCCGGCGAAGACTGTTGCAAACGGCGCCTGCGCTTTGCGCTTCCGCAGTTCTACCGCGCGAGCTGCTGGCCGCCCAGGCCACACCCTCCGCCACTCCCGCCCCAGTCGCCGCCTGCAGTTCCCCCAGTCAAGCCGTTTTCCACGTTCACTGATGTCGCCGCGAGCGCCGGCTTGACCGCGAAAATGTACTACGGCGTTCCGGAAGCTGTGACGTACATCATCGAGGAGATGGGCGGTGGATGCGCCTTCTTCGATTACGACAACGACGGCTGGATGGACATTTTCATCCTCGGCGGACGAACCCTCGAATCTGTCCCGCCCGATGCCTCGAATCGCCTTTACAAAAACAATCGCGATGGCACTTTCAAAGACGTCACCAAAGAAGCCGGACTTTGGGATGCCGGCTGGGCTGTTGGTGTTTGCGTAGGCGACTACAACAACGATGGCTTTGAAGACCTGTTTCTGACCTACTACGGCCAGAACAAGCTCTACCGCAACAACGGCGACGGTACCTTCACCGATGTGACAGATAAGGCGCACCTGACGCACGATGGAGTGCGCTTTGGCGCGGGCTGCACTTTCATCGACTACAACCGCGACGGGCTTCTCGATCTGTTCGTGTCCAACTATGTCGATATCGACATGGCCAATGCTCTCAAGCCGTCCCTCAATATTCCCAACTGCAACTACGAGGGCGTGCCCGTGGCTTGCGGACCAAAGGGACTCAAGGCGCCTCAGCATTACCTCTACAAAAATAACGGCGACGGTACTTTCACCGATGTTTCGAAAGAATCCGGCATCGCCGCGATCAAGAGTTCCTACGGGCTCACGGCTGTTTCCTTCGATATCGACGAAGATGGATGGCCCGATCTCTTTGTGGCCTGCGACACGACCCAGAGCCTGCTCCTGCTGAATAATCACGACGGAACCTTTCGCGAAGAGGGCTTGATGCGCGGCGTCGCGATCAGCCCGGACGGCCAGGAGATGGCCGGAATGGGCATTGGCGTGGGCGACTACGACCTCGACGGACACCTCGACATCATCAAGACCCATTTCCAACTCCAGCCAGCCGGTCTGTACAAGAACGATGGCAAGGGAAACTTCGACGATGTAGCTCATCCTTCTGGTTTAGCCGGAGAGCGCACCTACGTGAGTTGGGGTACCTGCCTGTTTGACCTGGATAACGATGGCTTTCCCGATATCTTCTGGGTCACAGGAAACGTTTACGCCGAAGTCGAGAAGATTAACCCTAGATTTCCCTATGCAGGACCTCGCGTGGTGTTTCGCAACCGCGGTAACGGCACGTTTGTCAGGCTCGGTGACGAAGCCGGGCCCGCGATCAGCGCTCGCCATGTGAGCCGTGGCTGCGCTTTTGGGGATTTCGACAACGACGGCGATCTCGACATCGTGATTATGAATCAGCATGAAGCGCCATCGCTGCTCCGCAACGATGCTCCCAAGGAAAACCACTGGATCAAGGTCCGCTTGGAGGGCACCAAGAGCAACCGAAGCGCCCTCGGCGCACGTGTGATTGTCCGCTACGGAGGCAAAACTCAGGCCCAGGCCGTCATGAGCCAGGCCAGCTACATGTCAGCGAACGATCCCCGCCTTCATTTTGGACTCGGGAAGGAAACTTCGGCCGAAATCGAGGTCGTGTGGCCCACGGGAGCGATCGAAAAATTTCCCGCCCAGGCCGCAGACCGGCTGATAACCATCCTCGAGGGCCATGGGATTGTCCCCGGGAGACCGTTCCGGAAGGCTTGAAATCCAGTGATTCGGGTCACATCCGGAACACAGGACACTCCCGTTTAATTTAATGGGTAGTTTTGTTCCTTTTCGTGTGCAATTTTGAGTCGACAAAGTTAAAAATCGGGCCCGGTGACAATTCAATGACAATTGGCCAGAATAGGCAAAACTGGGTAAATCTCGATAAATCTGAGTGATAGTGGGAAACCGTTTTACTAGCGGGTTCGCAGCCTAAAAAGCGCTTGCCCATGGTATCTCGATTGTGATATCGATACTCGATTCACTTAGATCAGTTTCTGGCGGTGGCTAACTTCGGCGCGTCGAGGTCAGTTGTGCGTCAGAGATTAAAAACAAGAACAACAAACGCTCCAGGAGGCTTGGTAAATGTTTACAAACCACACAAAGACATCGAAGATTTCATCGATGTCGAAATGGTTTAGGCGGGTCCCATGGCTGGTCATTCCAGTCATGTTTTTTGCCTTTACCATCGCAAATGCCCAACAACTTACCGGAACTCTGAGCGGCATCACCGCCGATCAGACGGACGCTCGCGTTCCAGGAGCGAAAGTTGTTGTCACGAACGAGTCCACGGGCGACGTTCGCGAAACCAAATCCGATGCTCAGGGATTTTTCTCGGTAACCGCGCTCATCCCGGGCACCTACAAAGTCACAATCTCTGCCAAAAGCTTCGCTTCCTGGGAAATGAACAACATCGGGCTCAGCCAGGGCGACAGCCGCACGATCCCCAACATCCATCTGAAGATCGGCTCTGAAGCAACGGCCGTCACGGTTATCTCTGGCGCAGACGCTGAGATTCCTGTAGACAACGCTGAAATCAGCGCCACCTTGAACAATGAACTGGTTGACTCCGCCACACTGACGGGACGCAACGCATCCGAAATGATCAAAATGATGCCCGGCGTCACCTTCAGCGGTAATACTTCCAGCTACAACAGCCAGGTCACCGGCACCAACAACGGTCCTGCCGGCAGTTTCTCGACCAATGGCACGCAGCCCTACGGTTCAACCGACGTTTACCTCGACGGCGCCAACCTCATCGATCCGGGCAACGCCGGAACGCAGGTTGCCAACATCAACCAGGACATGACCGACAGCGTCAAGTTTCTGTCGGCCTCCTATGGCGCTGAATACGCGAAGGGCCCTGCGGTACTGCAGGCCTTTTCAAAAAGCGGTGGCCAGAAGTTCCACGGCGAGGGATATCTTTATGCCCGCAATACCGCCGTCGGATATGCCAATGACTGGTTCAACAAAGCAAACCAGCTTGCATCCAACAAGCCGAACGAGTTGACCGCCCAGAATTTCTACTATATTGGTGGCAACATCGGCGGCCCGATCTTCTTCCCGCATTTCAACCACAACCGCGACAAGCTGTTCTTCTGGGCTGGTTATGAATACATGGACCAGCATCCCTACAACTCGCCGAAGGAAATGAACGTACCTACGACGGCACAGCAGGCTGGCGACTACCGCAACATCGGCGTAGATCCTCACGTCCTCAGCACCTATTCGCCCACTTACATTCTTCCCTGCAGCAACAAGGGCGCATGGGATGAGGGTTGTTCAGATCTGACAATTTCGCCATGGAACACACCGGGGCAGGATTTCAGTAACTTGTCCCAGTATTTCGATCCCAACGGCAAAATCATCAGCGGTCTGAATCCACAGCCCAATCAGTCTCCCAGCGCGACCAACGGCTGGAATAACTATCAGTTCGCGCCGAACACACCCCAGAACCGCTGGGAAGTAACCGGCAAGGTAACCTACGCGTTCAACGACAACAACAAGCTATGGGGTTCGTACACGCTGCAGCAGGAGACCGATTCCCATCCGCTCTCGATCTGGTGGGCGCCGGATTGGACCATTCCATATCCCTCCCTGCCGGTCGGCAAGGAAACGGCTCACGTCTACCTGGCAAACTACACCCACGTGTTCAGCGCCACAACGACCAACGAAGTTGTGTTTGCGTATTCTCAATTCATCAACAACAACAGCCTGACCAACATTGCGGCATCGAGCAACAAGGCGCTTGGACTCCCGGTGCAAAGCATGTTTGGATACTCCCAAAACTGATCAGATTGCAAACTCGCAAGGTGGCTGGAATTCCGGCCTGACCGAAA
The DNA here is from genome assembly GCA_963738035.1 of uncultured Acidobacteriaceae bacterium. GTDB lineage: Bacteria > Acidobacteriota > Terriglobia > Terriglobales > Acidobacteriaceae > Telmatobacter. The sequence goes on along the minus strand of CAVTVB010000006.1, from coordinate 311,412 downwards.
TCAACGAGTTTGATTTCAACAGCGGCATCTACGGCCCGGGTACCTTTGGCAAGACGTCAACGGCTCCCTCCATCGCCGATACCTTTACCAAGATCATCAAGACCCACTCGGTGAAGGCCGGCTTCTACTGGGATGCCCAGGAGAACCTCCAGGCCAATGGCAGCGCTATCAATGGCACCTTTGACTTCGAGAACTGGGGCTACACGACGACCCAGAACATGACCCTTGACCGCCTGATGGGACGCAACCTGAGCTACGCCGAGCAAAACTCCGACGTGGTTCCGGATATCATCTGGCACCAGTGGTCGATCTGGGCGCAGGATTCCTGGAAAGCGTCACGAAAGCTGACTCTTAACATCGGCCTCCGCGCGGACCATATGGGTCAGTGGTACGACAAGTTGGCTGGCACCCAGGTTTGGGATCCCGCCTCCTACAGCAATGCAAGCAACGCACCAGCCAACACCGGCCTGCTCTGGCACGAACTGGATTCGAAGATTCCAAGCTCGGGCTGGGAAAGCAAGTTGTTCTTCTATAACCCTCGCCTTGGCTTCGCATATGACGTCACGGGCACAGGCAAAACGGTAATTCGCGGCGGCTTCGGCACCTACCGGTACCAGGTGTCATCCAACGATGCCAGCGGCGCAATGAACGGCCCTCTGGGTTCGTTCGCCTATAACAGCCAGGGCAACGCTGGTGTCAACGGCTTCTATGGCTTTAACATCCAGGGCGGGCTTCTTTGCGTTCACCCCGATCCGGGTGGTCTCGCCGGAAGCTGCTCAGGTGCAACTGCCAAGACCCAGCAATTGAATGTACCCGCAGGGCCTGAATCAGAACGGTTCAGACGTTCACGTCGATCAGCAAGGCGACGACAAGGTTCCCTATGCGAATACTTACAGCTTCGGCGTAGCCCAGGCATTGCCTGGCCATACCGTTGCCGAGTTCTCGTACGTGGGAAGCGCGAGTCGCAATCAATTGCTCAACGGCGCGAATGGACATATTGAGGATGCAAACTCGGTTGCCTTGGGCTCCTTCTTTACGCCAGATCCGAAGACGGGAACCTACTGGAATACATCTCCTCTCTCGGCGAACTGCGTAGATCCGTGCACAGCTGCAAACACCAACGATTGGCGTCCGCTGAACAACTACGGCCACGTGTACATTCAGACACATGGTGGATACGCCAACTACAACTCGCTGCAGGTTTCCGCGCAAAAGCAATCCGGCAACCTGTACGTGTTCACCAACTTCACGTTCGGCAAGGTCCTCGGTACCCGCGACGGTTCCACATCAAACGGAAACGGCAACGGCACGGTCATCAATCCGTTCGATCTCGACGCCAACTATGGACCGCTCGGATATGACCACACCAAGGTCTTCAACCTGTCGTTCAGCTACAAGCTACCCAAGCCCATTCATAACAACTGGGCACTGGGGCAGCTGATCAATGGCTGGCAGATCTCCAACTACACGACATATCAGGATGGAGCTCCCTACCAGGCTAACTCGCCGAACATGAACGCCAATTACGTCAGCACAGGCCAAGTGTTCACACAGCCGATCCCGGCCACGGCAAAGGGCGGCAATACCACCACGTCAATCTCGAACAACACGTGGCTCGGCACAAACCAACCAGAAAACGGACTTCAGCCCCTGGTTATTTGCGATCCTCGCAAAGGTTTGCTGAAGGGTCAGTACTTCAATCCCAACTGCTTTGCAGCGCCACTGCCGCCAACGGCAACGTCGATCGGACAAGTGGGTCAGACTATCTGGCCTTATTTCCGCACGCCGCATTACTTCGGCAGCGATCTGGCTCTATTCAAGGCATTCCGTGTGAACGATTCACAGCGGGTCGAGATCCGTGTCTCGGCTACCAACTTCCTTAACCACCCGAACCCGCAGTTCGGCCTTGGGGGCAATGCTGACAACCAACTTACCTTCCAGGGTGTCAGTTCCGCCTCATCGCTGGTCTACAACTCGCAGACTGCCACAACCGGTATCCCGCAGAACAAGCAGGGATATCGCTGGATGCAGTTTGCGGCCAAATACTACTTCTGATTCAATTCAGAAGCGTGTAGCAAGAAGGGGTGGCGAAAGCCACCCCTTCTCTTTTCCCGTCAACCAATCCCTGACCGGCATGATTTGCGTAGCTCTTCGGCTTGCGCCACGTTCCTGAACAGTCTAGTTGCTCTTCTGTTTCTGAGCCTTCTGCCGGATCCTGATCTGTTCGGCGATTTCGCGCTCTTTTTTGCCGTCCGCTGTGCGATGCAACTCCGTGTACACCGCTGCGAGCAGCCAGTGAGCATCAAGCCAATTGGGATCGGTCCTGGTCAGATCTTCGAGAATTACAGCGGCTTCCGCGTACTTCCCTGTATGGTCATTGAGCTTTGCGATCTCGAACCGGGTGAGCGGGTCATCCGAATGAAGCTGCAATGCGAGTTCCAGTAAAGGCCTCGCGGTCTCGGCATCGTTCGCCTTTAAGCGCATCGCCCCAAGATCGCGATTCGCTACAAAGTCCATCGGGTCTGCTCGCAAAGCCTCCCGGAACGAGGATTCCGCGCCCGCGAAGTCCTTCATTGCATACCGCGCCTGGCCAGACATGGTGTAAAGCCCAGGCAGCTTCGGATTCAATTCGATTGCAGCGTCAAGATCCGCGCAGGCTATTTCCATTTCGTCGCGATAGTATCGAGCAGAACCGGCAAGGAGCCAGGCTTCGGCAGACTTCTTCGCCTTGGCTAGTTTTTCCATGCGCGGCAGGCCCTCGTCCTGCTTACCTGAGCGGATCAGCGCATAGGCATAGACGTATTCGAATTGATAGTCGTCTTCATGCTCGCGCTCCATGGGGGCCAGAATCAGCACCGCTTCCCCTGAACGATTCAGCTTATTCAACGTATAGCCAAGCAGAATTGCCGTATTCAAATCGGAAGGATGCGCGGCATGAAGTCGCTCGAATTCAACACGAGCCTGATTCCAATTGCCTGTCCGGTAGTAGGCCATCGCGAGGTTCATCCGCACCGCATCATTCTGCGGCGACAGCTCCAGCACGTGCGTGTCCTCTTGAATGGCAGCGTCGAGTTGTCCTGCGGCGGCTAGCGCGGCTCCAAGATTGGCGCGCGCCTCAATCGAATCGGGTTTCAGGGTCAGCGCGCGCCTGAAATCGGCGATCGCCGTCTTCAGGTCACCGTGTTCCTGTGCAAGCTTGCCTTCGTGCAGAGCCGACGCGGCATCCACGGCGGGAGTCTGCCCCCCTGCAACCTGCACCAGCATCCCCGCACACAATATCGGAACAACGCGCATCGCTTTCAGGATAGAACATCGGCCAGTCGAGCCGCCCTTCCGCCACTGCGCAGATAGTAGAATCCAAGTGGGCAGAGTTGCCGCCCTTGTCTCGTACATGCGCAGGTCTGCATTCTTTCCTATCCATCTCGCGACACTGGCGCTTGTCTCCTGGGCTCCCTGCTGTGTTCTCCACAGCCAGCAAACAACTGCATCCCCACAATCCCCCGCCCCCATCCGATTCGAACTTAAGAAGCTGCCGTTTCAACTCGACAGCAGCCTCAGCGCCGCAAAAAACGTGCCCGAAACCATGGCCGGCGGTGTCGCCGTCTTTGACTACAACGGAGACGGCCGCCCCGATATTTTCTTTACCAATGGCGCCGACATCGCAACACTCCAGAAATCTTCGCCGAAATACTACAACCGGCTCTTCCGCAACAACGGCGACGGCACCTTCACCGACGTCACCGAGAAAGCCGGATTGAAAGGCACAGGATTCGACGTCGGCGTCGCTATCGGCGACTACGACAACGATGGCCACCCGGACATCTTCGTTTCAGGCGTCCACGGCAACACCCTCTATCACAACAACGGCGACGGCACGTTTACCAATGTGACCGAAAAGGCCGGCCTCGACAAATGGAACGATCCTGAGTACGGGCCGCTCTGGTCAGTTATCGCAGTATGGGTCGACGTGAACAACGACGGACTGCTCGATCTGTTCGTCGTCAACTATCTGCAGTGGACCTATTCCGATATTCCCAAGTGCGTGATTGAGGGCGTCGCGGAGTACTGCCATCCCCGCTACTACAAAGGACTGCCCAACCAGCTCTTTCTCAACCAGGGTGATGGCACTTTCAAAGATGTTTCGAAGGAATGGGGAATACGCGATCACGTCGGCAAGGGCATGGGCGCGGGAATGGCTGATTATGATCTCGATGGCAAGCCCGATCTCTTCGTGACCAACGACGCAGAGTACGCTTTTCTCTTTCACAACCTCGGCAATAAGTTTGAAGAGGTAGCCTTCCAGACCAATGTCGCACTGGCCGAAGATGCCGCATTCATCTCCGGGATGGGGACCGACTTTCGCGACGTCAATAACGATGGTTTTCCCGACATTGTTTACGTCGCACTCAAGAGCCAGACGTTTCCCCTTTACCTCAACAGTGGTAAGGGCGACTTCTCTGAGGCCACGGCGCCCAGTGGCATGCGTGCACAAAGCATCGGCATGTCCGGTTTCGGTCCTGCGTTCTACGATTTCGACAACGACGGCTGGAAAGACCTCTTCGTTACGCGCGGGCAGGTCACCTCCGTGTGGCCCCCCGGCTACAAGTTCGCCGAACCCAACGTAGTCTTCCGCAATCTCGGCACCGTCGGCAAGTGGCAGTCCCTCACAGGAGAAGCAGGATTCACCGACGCCACCGCTGCACGTCATAGAGGCTGCGCATTCGGCGATTTCGACGGCAATGGTCGCATCGATATCGTCGCCACCAGCCTCGACAAGCCGGCAGAGCTTTGGATGAACCGCAGCCCCAACCTCGGCCACTGGCTCGATATTGCTCTGCGCGGAGTGAAATCCAATCGCGACGGAATTGGTGCCCGCATCAAGGTCGTGACAAAGACCGGTACGCAGTACAACCATCAGACATCCAGCGTCTGCTATGCCTCGTCAACCCTTGGCCCTGTACACTTCGGACTTGGTGCAGAGACAAAGGCCAGCATCGTTGAAATTCAATGGCCCAGCGGCATCGTCCAGACGCTCGAAAACGTCCCCGTCGACCAGATCCTCAAAGTCACCGAACCCGCAGAAACCATCGCCCCTAAAAAATAGCCCTCATTGCTTGGGCGGCCCAGCTTGCTGCTGGCTGGCTTCAATCTGCTTCACAATGTCGCGCTCTCGTTGACCATCATCCGGACGATGAAGCTTGTAGTAGATCGCGGCAAGTTCAATGTGCGGATCGATCCACTTGGGGTCCGCCTTCTCAAGCTCCTCCAGCGCCGTCGCGGCCTCGGCGTATTTTCCCGTCATGCTGTTCAGCTTTGCCATCTGCAACCGCGCCATGGGCGAGGTGGGTTGCAGCTGCAGCGCAAGCTCCAGCATCGGCCTCGCGGTCTCTAGATCCCTCTTTTTCAGTAGCATGGTTCCGAGATAAAGATTTGCGGTAAAGTCCCGCGGATCCGCCTTCAATGCTTGCTCGAACGCTGGCTGTGCTGCCTCTGTATCTCCCAGCGCATCGCGCGCCTGACCTGCCATCGTGTACAGACCGGGAAAATTCCCGTGCAATTCGATGGCAGCATCCAAATCAGCCCGTGCCTCGTGAAACTCGCGGCGATGCAACCGCGCTGTCCCCGCTACGAAGTAAGCGTCAGCCGACTTCGTTGCCTTCGCTACTTTCTCCATGCGCGGCAAGCCTGCCGCTTCTTCCCCGGAATCGATCAGCGCATAGGCCAGCACGTATTCCAGGTCCATATTGCTTTCATGCCCGGCTTCGAGCGGCGTTAGCATCGCCGCCGCGTCACTGGATTTGTTCAGCTTAATGTCGGTGTAACCCAGCAGAACGGCGGCAGCCACATCCTGTGGCCGGGCAGCATGCACCGCTGCAAACGCAGCATGCGCGTTTTCCATGTCGCCTTTCTTGTAGTACGCCAGGCCCAGGTTCATCCGAACGCCCGTGTTGTTCGGCGATAACTGCAATGCCTTCTTATCTTCTTCAATGGCGGCGTCGAATTGTCCTGCCGCAGAGAGTGCCGCGCCAAGATTCGCTCGCGCTTCGCCCAGTTTTGGATTAATAGCCAGGGCTTTGCGATAGTTTTCAATGGCCGCGTTGAGATCATTTTGCTGCTGCGCAGCGACGCCCTTGCGCAGATACTCGTCCGCCTCACCCAAGGTGACAGGTTTGCCTGTTTGCGCCCAGGCCCCTTGCAGAGCAAGCGCAATCAATACAATCGAAACGGATCGCATGTCTATTAGGATAAAGCAACGTCGCCAGCGAGAGGACATACGCCCCCGCGTTGAGCATCATTAGCAAGCGGCAATCTACTTCTTCTCGTCAACCTGCTTATAGTCCAGGATCTTCATCGCAGATCCGTATTTCTTGTAATCCCGGAACTCGATGGTGTTCAACACCGCCTGACGATGACTCTGGCGCACACGCACCTCGGCGCTGATCGGCATCAAATAGTCGCGGCCGTTGATCACGACGTAATCGTAATCGACACCCATGACCGACGCCTGAGTCGGAAAGTCCTTCGGCATGCCCTCCGCCTCGAGACTTACACGCCGAACATTGCGCGTAGCGCTGTCGATGTAAACCTGCCCATGGAAAGCGACCATCAACTGCTGATCGTTTGAGCCGACCACCGAGTACATCGAGTTGCCCTTCTCCACGTGGTAGTCAAATACCTGTACCGTCCCGGAACCCAACGCGGCTGTCTCTTTCCATTTGAAGTCCGCCTTGGCTGAAGGCGCAAAGACAGCCTTGAGCACTCCGCCCAATTCTCCACCTGAGAGCGTGCTGCCCTTCTGCCTCAGCAGCGCCTCTCGATCTGTGGTGCTGGGCTCGCCATTAATCTCAAGCATCGTGTGGCTCTCCGCCTTGTCGCGATAACGAAGGAGCTCGGCTATGGTGTCGCGATGCTTCCAGTTTCCGGTGCCGGTCGCATCGACTGATCGATTCGTGACTTCCACGCACATAAAATTCGGCAGAGACTCCGAATAGCCCATGGCATGCTTCTGCGCATCTCCAATTAAGCTTTGAATCTCATCTTCGGTGGGCGGCTGTACCGGGTTGGTCACTGGCGTGATGGCGAGCAAGCCGCCACTGTAACTATCGTCCGCCTCACTGGTCGCCGTCAGGCTTTCGCCGCCGTGTCCAGATCCTGCGGCAACGCTTCCATCGCCAGGAACGGTGAACGCCACCTGCTGGACAGCCGTCTTTCCGCTTTGGCTTACCATGGCCTTCACTTCATAGGTGCCAGGAGCCATGGAAGCCCCCTTGAAGCTCGCGAGATATGGCACTGCCTCTTGGGCGCCATTCACCTTCAGTGGTAGCGGAGTCCTGCGGCCGGGATGCCCGTTCCTGCTTGCTTCTATCTCCAGCGTCGGAGGCTCTTTCGATGCCGGATCCGGATGCAGGATGAAAAACAGTGAGACGCCCTTCGCATTTCCCGGCACCACGCCCATGAGATTTGGGGTAATCTTGCCCTTCTCATACCGCATCGGTTCCAGCGGATCTTCGTTGTCGTCGTTAATGGAGTCCACATGTTTCACCAGCACAATCGAACTCAATGATGGTGTGACCTGCGACTGCGGAATTTCAAAGACCGTCCGCCGCGCTCCATATTTCAGTCCATCCTGGTCATAGACGGCGGCCTCGAGCAGGTACTGTCCAGGAATTGCTAGAAAATGCCGCTGCAGAATGATGCTTCCCGAAGCATCTGACTCCAGCGTCTCAACCGCACCGCGCTTCGCGATGTTCTCGCCGAAGTGTTCGACTACGGTTCCGTTCTTGTCTTTGATCTCAGCTACGATCGCAACATGCGCCGAGTAGAGATTGGTACGCGTATCCTTGATGGTCTGCAGCGATGAAATCGGCACTTCGATAGCCACCGTGCTCGAATTCCCATCGGGCAAGTCGCCAAATTGCAGCACCTCCGCGTGAAACTTCACGTCCTGCGGCAGATTTGACTGGTTGAAGAGCTTCAGTAGCGGAACCTCAAAGGGCCTGATCCCTGCTTCCGCCCCCGGCTCAAGAGCGAAATATCCTGACTTCGTCTTCACTGTGTATCCGGCGTGTACCGGCTTCGCAACAATCGTGCGGAACGATCCGTCGTACTCCTGAATTGGCGGCTTGTAGGTCGCCTGGTAGTACGTCGTCATGTTCTCGCGCATTTGCTCCAGCTGTTTGTTTACGCCGTTCTGCGCATCGATATAGATTCCGCCAGTTTCCTTAGCCAGGTCCGCCATCGGACTCTTTGCACCCGAGAACGGATTGCCATTCTCCGAACGCATCATGAAATCCGCATTCGAACCCAAAGCATTCTGGGTAAAGCTCCCGCCTTGTTGCTGCTGAACCGGCGTCGTCATCGCCAACCCGCCGCTTCCCGGAACAGGCTGCGGCGCTGGATTGAACGGGGCCCCGCCGTTCATCATCGCGTTGTCCAGCTGGTGCTGCGTGCCCACATTCAAAGCGTCCATATCCACGACGTAAAACGTCACACCGGCGCGTGCTGCAGCTCCCGTGATCGTCTTCACCATCGCTTTGGCGGCAGAATCCATCTGGAAGCCATTGGTGAAATAAATCAGCGACTTCCTCTCATTCAATTTTTGCTGCGAACGCACCAGCGCCAGCAGCCCTGCCATCGAAAGCCGCGTGTGCTGGTCTTGCATCACCTTTTGCGTGTCCTGCAATGCAGACAGAAGCGCCTGGCATTGTGCGCGCGTTTTGGCGTCCACATGCGTGCCAGTTGAGTCAGCACCGGTCCGCACAATCGCGATCAGGTCCTTCTCTGCCTGTGCAGCCGCTTTTATCCTGCTCTCGTCTGCTTTGTCCTGTGCGATGTTGATCGCCGTGGTAGCAGTGGATGAGAGCCGCACCACCTGGTTTGCGGTCGCCGTACTCACCGCCTGCTCCATCGCCCGGTGATCACCGGTAAAGCGCTGCAACAGCTGCATTCTGTTGCCAAAGGCAAGCAACGCAAACGAATAGCGCTTCGACGAAAGCGTCTTCAGAATCTTCTGGGCCACGTTTTGCGCGGTCTTGGCTCCGGCTCCCTCGAAGTGATCGAATACCATCGTGACCAGTTGGTCAGACTGGCTGTCGCCTTGCACGAGCTGAAAGGTGTTGAGTTTAACGGGAACATCGTTATCCGTAATCACGATGTCTTCAGGCTTCAGATCTACCACTTTGTGGTGCTTCTTATCCTGCACCGCAAGGTCGAGCGTCACTTCGTCCACGGTTTGAGTTACACCGGAAGCCTGCTGCTCTGGAATCGGCTGGCCAGGCGTGGCCTGACCATAGCTTGCGGGCGCCACCAGAAACAGAGAAACGACGCCGAAAAACCAATAGGAAACGCTATTCGATCGCATATGGCCCCAACGAAATTGATGATTCTCAGTCATAGAGTTGTCTGATCTCACGCACCGGGTTTACAAAGACCGGTCGCTCTTCGCCCTGAAAAAGCCTTTTAGTTGTTATTTAAGAGACGCGTGAGAACCTCTTTTTGCCTCGTGCAATTCTACTCGTGCCGACGGTTTGGATGTCTTAAAGAAACGGATCCACCCGTACCGGATCCATGCGCAAAAGGCGCTAACTTCAGTACCTGAAATTATCCATATCCTGCTCAAGAAAACGCTGTCCCATCGTTCTTCCGAAATAGTACAATCCCCTCGATTCGCCACCACTCTAACCATATGCGCAGTTTGCTCGATCCGTTGCGTCCCTCCTGCGCAGTCCTTCTCGGCGGCCTCCTCCTCATCGTTTCCGCGGCCGGCCAGCCGCCACCCTCATCTCCAATTTCCTTCGAACTCAAACGACTTCCCTTTCGCCTCGAGAGTGACGAAAGTCCGGCCCGCAACGCCCCCGAAACCATGGCCGGAGGCGTAGCAGTCTTCGACTACAACGGCGACGGCCGGCCCGATATCTTCTTCGCCAATGGAGCTCCGCTCGCCACCACAAAAAAGTCCGACCCCAAATACTCGGATCGTCTCTACCGGAATGACGGCAATGGTGTTTTTACCGACGTCACCGAAACGGCTGGCCTGAAAGGCACCGGGTTCGACGTCGGAGTTGCCATCGGAGACTTCGACAACGACGGCCGGCCCGACATTTTCATTGCCGGCGTCCATGGCAACACCCTTTACCGCAACAATGGCGATGGCACTTTTACCGACGTCACCAAGAAAGCAGGACTCGACAGGTCCACCGATCCCGATTACGGCCCGCTTTGGTCCGTCGCCGCTGGATGGGTCGACGTCAACAATGACGGCCTGCTTGATCTCTTCGTCGTCAATTACATGCAATGGGCTTACAGCGACAAGCCGCTATGCGTGATCGAAAGCATCTCGGAGTATTGCCACCCCCGCTTTTACAAGGGCACACCTAACCAGCTCTTTCTGAACCAGGGCGATGGCACATTCAAAGACGTTTCGAAGGAATGGAGTATCCGCGATCACGTCGGCAAGGGCATGGGTGTGGGCATCGCGGATTACGACCTCGATGGCAAACCCGACCTGTTTGTCACCAATGATTCGGAGTACAACTTCCTCTTCCATAACCTCGGCAACAAGTTTGAAGAAGTTGCTTTTCAGGCCAACGCCGCCCTGCCGGAGGAGGGTGCATTCATCTCCGGCATGGGCCTCGACTTCCGTGACTTCGACAACCGCGGCTTTCCCGGCATCGCCTATGTTGCGCTCAACAAGCAGACCTTTCCGCTGCTTCAGAACACCGGCAAGGGAGACTTCGTTGAGGTGACAGCGTCGAGCGGCCTCGGGGCAGAGAGCCTCGGCATGTCGGGTTTCGGCCCCGCTCTCTACGATTTCGATAATGACGGATGGAAAGACCTCTTCGTTTCCAGAGGTCACGTCTCCGCGACGCATCCTCCCGGAGCCAAACCGAAGCAGCCCAACACCGTCTTTCGCAACCTCGGCGCCAGCGGGAAATGGCAGCCACTGACTGAGGAAGCTGGTTTTGCCGACTCCACCGCTGCACGTCATCGCGGATGCGCCATTGGCGACTTCGACGGAGACGGTCGCGTGGACGCCGTAGTTACTTCGATGGACGACAAAGCCGAGCTCTGGATGAATCGCAGCCCAGGCCACAGCTACTGGCTCAACGTTGCCCTGCAAGGCGTCAAGAGCAATCGCGATGGCATCGGAGCACGGATCAAGGTGGTCACCAAGGCTGGTGCGCAGTACAACCACCAGACATCCAGCGTCTGCTATGCCTCATCGAGCCTGGGCCCTGTCCACTTTGGTCTTGGCTCAGAGCCCATCGCCCAGACCGTCGAAATCACCTGGCCCAGCGGCACCGTTCAGCGGCTCCAGAACGTCACCGCCGACCAAACCCTCAAAGTCGTCGAATCCGCCTCACCCGACGCCACGAAGTAGTCTCAGTTGCTTCCGTTGACACTCCCCGTTCCAGGACCACAGATGTGAGCTATCTCACAGCACCCACCCCCTCCCGTCCTCAAGAATCGAATGGGAGACTGCATGCAACGCGTATTGATAGGGACCGCCGCAATTCTGCTGGCCGCCGGTACGACCCTGGTCGTGGAAGTCGCAGCCAACCCCAATCCCCCTTCTGCCGATCCGATCCCTGCCTATCTCAAGCCGGTCCCGATGGATGCAGCCTTCTCTCCCGACGCGGAACCCATCACAATTGATGTCCCTATCAACGGAACCATCTACCCGCCGGATCTCATTCCACCCCAGTTTGCCTGGCGCGACAGCAACTCCGCCGTCACCATTTGGCGTATTGAAGTCATCTTCGGCGAGAAAGCGCGCCCCATCCTGGTCTGGTCTGCGGGAGACAAGCTGCGGATCGGCCCGGTAGACGAGACCTTGGTTGGCTACGTTCCGCCCACACTCACTCCAGAACAAGCCGCCGATCACACCTGGCGCCCTGACCCCAAGACATGGGAAGAGATCAAGAAACATTCCGTCAGCCAGCCCGCCAAAGTCGTTATCACCGGATTTGAGAGCAAGCAGGCCCGCGAGCCCCTTTCGCGCGCCGAAGCCACCATCTCCACTTCCAAAGACGCAGTGGGCGCACCCATCTTCTATCGCGATGTCCCGCTGATCCCGCCCGATCCCGACACTGAACAGCGCGGGATCATCAAGCCTCTCCCCGACTCCGTCCTGCCCAAAATCAAGTGGCAGCTGCGCTACGTCAATCAGACCGAGAGCAAGGTGATGATGACCAACCTGCCCACCTGTGGCAACTGCCACTCGTTCTCGCGCGACGGCAAGACCATGGGTATCGATGTCGACGGCCCCGCCAACGACAAGGGACTCTATGCGCTCGTTCCCCTCAAAAAGGTCAGCACCATCTCCAACGACTATCTGCTTCGCTGGAGTTCGTTCTCAGAGGAGCACGCTCAAAAACGATTCGGCTTCATGAGCCAGGTCTCGCCCGACGGAAAATACGTGGTCAACTCCATCGACGTGCCCCACGCCCACGGCACTCGCGTGCTCGACCGCCTTTACAACGGCTTCTATGAGAGTTACGGTTTCGGCCAGGTCTTCTATCCCACGCGCGGCGTTCTCGCTTGGTACAGCAAGGAGACGGGCAAGCTTCAGCCTCTGCCCGGCGCGGATGATCCCAACTTCGTACAGACCTCGGCCTTCTGGACCCCCGACGGCAAGTACCTCATCTACTCCCGTGCCGCAGCCCGCGATCCTTACCCGGCCGGATACAAACGTTCCACCTACGCCAACGATCCCAACGAGACGCAGATTCAGTACGACCTATACAAGATTCCGTTCAACGAAGGCAAAGGCGGAACGCCGGAACGCATCGTGGGCGCCTCCGAAAATGGAATGAGCAACAACTTCCCCAAGGTCTCACCCGATGGCAAATGGATCATCTTCGTGCAGTGCAAGAATGGCCTGCTCATGCGCCCCGACAGCAAGCTCTACATCGTCCCCTTCGAAGGCGGAGAGGCGCGCCCGCTAGAGTCCAACCTGGCGCGGATGAACTCGTGGCACACGTTCAATCCCAATGGCCACTGGCTCGCCTTCTCTTCCAAAAGCCCGTCGCTCTACACGCATCTCTATCTCACGCACATTGACGATGAGGGTCATGCCAGTCCGCCGGTTATTGTGGAGAATGCAACCGCCTCGAATCGCGCCGTCAATATCCCCGAATTCCTCAACCTTGGGTCCGAAGGCCTCGACCGCATCGATACACCCGCCATCGATTTTTATCGTGAATTCGATCTCGCGCAGCAGCTCCAGGACGCGCACAAATACTCCGACGCTGTGCCCGCGTGGAAAGTAGCTGCCGACAAGGATCCCACCGACGCGCGCCCCTGGAACAACATGGGCGTAGCGCTCGCAGCCAGCGGCAAGACCAGCGACGCCGTCGCCGCCTATGAAAAATCGCTCGTGATGAACAACGACAGCTCGCAGACGCACAACAACCTGGGCAGCGCCCTTGCTGAAGCTGGCCGCAACGATGAAGCAATGGCGCAGATTCAGAAAGCTATCGAGCTAGACCCTGACAACGGCGCCGCCCACATCAACCTCGGACATCTGCTCGAAGTCACGGGCCATCGCCAGGAAGCAGTCGAACAGCTTAAGCTCGGCATCCAGATCGCACCCAAGAATGCCGACGGCCACAACATCTACGGCGTTATCCTCGCCCGCGAAGGAAAAATGGACGAGGCCATCCCCGAATTGCAACAGGCCGTCACCCTTGCGCCGGGCTCCGCGGAATGCCACTACAATCTCGGCCGAGCCTATGCCGCAACCGAGCGCTTTCCTGAAGCCCTCCCCCAATTCGAAGCCGCAGCAAAACTCACCGGCGGCCGCGAGCCCGCCATTCTCCAGATGCTCGCCGCCATGTACTCAGAGACCGGCAACTTCTCGCAGGCCGTCCTCATTGCTCAGCAGGCCCTCGACATGGCCGAGAAGCAACAGAACAGCGAACTTGCCACTGCCCTGCGCGCCAACCTCGCGCGCTACCAGCATCAGGCACTAGGTGGCCCTTCCGCACAAAACTGATTTCAGCAACACCCTTGCCATGACCTGCATTCATCTTGTCAGCAGATCTCTCAAGAGAAGAGAGAGTCCGTTCCATGCAATCTGAACACCGATGCAGAAGAGGATGAAGGCTATTACGCGGAGAACCCCATGTGCAGTTGACGCCGATATCTTGCTGGTGATCTTTGGTGCGTAGCCGTAACAGAAATAAACCACGATGCTCAGAACCACTACCGCAACGAAGACTCCGAGATGACTGAGAACATGAGAGGTGACGGTATGACCCGAGACATGGGCGCTCAACGTGAGCATCGCAACCAGCGTGCCCGGCCCTGACGTGATGGGGAATGTGAACGGATAAAAGATTTTCTCGCTGAGATGATTGAGTTTTTCAGCACCCTGGTCGCCTAGCTCTTCTTCCTTTCCTTGCACGCCTGTGGCGGACTCTTTTTGATTTAGAACGCCCCAGCCCATCGCAGCGATAACGATGCCTCCCGCGAACTGCACAATGGGCAGAGAGATGCCGAAGAAGTGGAGAATTGCAGAACCGAGAAGTTCAAAAATTCCAAGAAAGATAACGTTGCTGATGGCGATGCGGCGCGCAAGATTGCGATACACAGCCGGCGGCGCGCTTCCGACAAGGCCCAGAAACACCAGGGCAGAGCCCACGGGGTTGATGAGCGGAAGAAGTGCAGTAAATGCCAGAAAAAAAGCGGACCAGACTGCCATGCTTGCTTTGCTCCCCTGAGAAAGTTTATGGGAAATGCGATTTGAAGCGGCCTGCGTTTACAACGATAAGCGCGAGATAGCGCGCGGAACCTCGCGGTAAGTACTGCGCTTGAAGATTGCCTATCTCGCGCTCGATACGAGTGCAGAGACTCCAGAGAATTCACCCGTCTTGTTACAACAACGTATCTTGGATTTCGACCTTTGGGAAGCATTGGCTGCCGGGCGAAGCCCTTCACACAGCGAAGGACAATCAAGCCAGAATTCGATTTTCGATCGGAAGATGGTGGACGCGGAAGGAATCGAACTTGAGCCGCTTTGCGGGCGTCCGAGCCCGCAGGCGAAATCCTGAGCAAAGCGAAGGACCGCCAAGCCAGAATTCGATTTTCGATTGGGAGATGGTGGACGCGGAAGGAATCGAACTTGAGCCGCTTTGCGGGCGTCCGAGCCCCGCAGGCGAAATCCTGAGCAAAGCGAGGGACCGTCAAGTCAGAATTCGATTTTCGATTTAAAAGATGGTGGACGCGGAAGGAATCGAACCTTCAACCTGTCGGTTAAGAGCCGAATGCTCTGCCAGTTGAGCTACGCGTCCAAAGGGTACGAAAAACGCCTGGCAGTGGGAAGGTTGCGCGGCGCGGAATCAGCAAAAAATCATCACTGACCTTTGAAAAATATAACACAGCTCACGGCTCTATTCCAAAGCCGCACAGCACACAACTGCGCATCGTTCCTGTGGAGAAGCAAGCACGCACGCAGGCACATCACGCCTAGGCATTTCGCGTTAGAAGGTAAATGCGACGCCTGCGCCCACGCTGCGCTGATCTTGTGCGAACACCACCGTACCGCCGTTCACCAGATACGGCCGGTATCCCTCTGCGAGCAGGTTATTCACATCAAGTAGCGCCTCGACATTCAAGCCTTCGTGGTGCGTTGAGACCGGCTGGCGCAGATGGATATTCAGATATGGTTCGATTGCACTGACCGAATAAGGTGCAATCGGAGTGACGGTATCGGCAGGCTGCCATCGATAGCTCGCACGCCAGCGGGTTCCTGTTCCCTCCAGCGTTCCTGAAAGAGAGATGGCGTACATCTGCGCGTGGCGCGGCCGTGCAGCGCTGAACAACTGGCTGATCGTTGTCGGACGGACGACTGCCGGCATCACCAGTGCATTTCCGTTAGCGTAGCTCACGCGGATTCGGTTACCGCCGGCAATCCGATGCTCGACTGCTGCCATGATGCCGGTACTTCCATAATTCTGTCCGGCCCCGCGCATCAACCCGCTCACTGGATCGCTCAATACTGCGCTACTGGCCACGCCACGACCGCTCGCCTCGATAACCGGGTTCTGAATGCTTTCCGAATAGACGAGAAAAGAGACACCCGAAGCATCGGTGCGCCGCTCCCAGCCAATCTCCTGGTGCAACCCGTGTTGGAGAGCCAGTTGGCCATTGCGCAGTGAAATTTGCGGGAGGTAGAACCCAGGCTGCGATTCATTTCCGTTCAGGCCTGCGGGCGCGCTGGCCATGCGGTAGCTCACCGTGGAGTTTCCACCGTGCCAGGCTAGAGTCGCAAACGGCAAAGCGGCCCAAATGGTGTTGGGCGAATTCTGGCTGAAGCGGGCCATCACCTGTTGCGCACCGGCGTCAATTTCGAATTCGTCACCGAGATTTATAGTCTCGGCACTCCGCATTGCGGCTTCTTCCAGTCCCTCGCCGCCCGCCCCTTCAATCACAGGGTGAATCGAAATTGCGGCCATGGACTCAACAGATCCCGCGAAACCCAGGTCCTGACGGAAGCCCAGCATCGACTCCATGCCGGCATCGGAATCCGGGGCAAAGTCCACGCGCGCCAGCAACTCGCGACTGTTCGACGGCGTATCTTCGACGACGGTCGTGAATCGCTCGCCGCTCTCGCCGAATGTGCCTTCCTGTCCGGTAGCCATCAACCGAGCCTTCAGCTTGGGCCGGCCAGAACGATCGGAGACCACCACCAACGGGCCATCTTCGAGCCAGCGCAGCAGAGGCCGATTTGCGGCTGAGCGCAACGTCCACTCCCAATCGTCGCTCGAAGCATTAACGCGGCGTGGCTCTGCCGGTAACCACTGCATCACCTCGTACAAGGTGTTCAGCGTCAGGTTGACAACGGTATTGGTGCGGACCCGCACGTTCTCCCTAAGCGAAGGCAGGAACGTAGTCCCCATCGCCTTGATGGCATATTTACCTGGCAGAATGTCCTTGAACGAGTAGGTGCCCTTGCTGGTGGTATAGACGGCAGCGACGACACTCATATCAGGCCGCAACAACTGCACGGTGGCCCCGATCTGGGGAACACCGCTGGAATCGCGAACTACTCCGGAAACAGATCCCGGAGTTGCTCCCGACAGCGGCGCTGACGCCACAACCAAGAGCGCGATCATCGAGACGAATTGGAGCCTGCGCATCATCACTCGCAATGGTGACCTGGCGGCGTCCTGGCTTAAGTCCTGGGAATCAAATGCCCGCAGGTTGCCCGATCTCATGCCGGTTAACCTAATTTGCGGAGCGCTCTTACTATTCCACGACAAAAGGTGCCGATTGCGCAATCTCTTGTTTTGAGATTTCGTCATTTATTTTGATCGTCACCTTATATTTGCCCGGTTGCAGACCAGCCACCGGCAGCGATTTCTCTACCGTCAACTGGTCACTGTGCTCGCCAAAGTCTTTGGAATCCTGCTCTTTCTCAAAGACGACCGTGTTCGTTGCCGAATCGATGATCTGGTACGTTACCTTCGCTTCGTTGCTCTTGGTCTGGCCGTTAATGCCCAGGTTGTAGACCTGCATCCAGAAGTTCAGGTCCTGGTTGCGCTTATAACTTACTGGCGTGGCGGCGTTTGTCGTCACCCTCGGACATACATGGATATTCCCGATCACGCATGTGCCCTGGCCGATATCGTGTGAACTGACCGGATAAATCCGATCTGCCAGGATAAGGGACGAAGTGCCAAGCTTTTCGTCATGATATGCAGGCACGTTCAAGCTCTTTCCGTAAATACCAACGTGATCAGGGTTGTTCACATCCTTGATCGCGATATCGAGCCTGTACAGCCCCGGAAGCAGTGGCACAGCCTTCCAATAGATCGACTTACGGTCGAGCGACTTCTCCAGCAGTTCAGCAGGCTGCTGTACCTCGACAGTATCTTCAAAGGTCTGCACCGTCTTGTGAGTTAGCGTCGTCACTTTACCAAGGATGTTGACTACGCCTTTCGCAACGCCTTCCTTGGTCACAAATGTGATGTCGCGATTCTTGATCTGGATGGTTACCGGCACCAGTACAGTGCTCGAGGTCACCTTCACGAAGTCGGTCCGCACGTCGAATGGGAAAATCGGCCCAGTAAGCAGCCGGTGCTCGCTCATCGCGCTTTCCAGGTCTGCGAACTTGATTGGCGGAGGTGCAAACATCTTTGCAGCCAGTTCGATACGGTCGAACTGCTTCGACTGGTTGGAGCTTGAATTGGGCCCCGTACCCAGGTTCTCCAAGCCGCCTTTGAACCGGTCAGACTTCTTCGCCATTCCCATCGATTCCCACTGGGTCAGACCCGCTCCCGGCACTCTCAACAGGGCATCCTTCTCGCTACGGTCAATGGTGAAGTGGTAGTCACCGCATTGGCACGAATCCACAAACTCGAGGTCGATATTTTCACCGACGCCTTGGATATACCGGTAATGCCAGGTCTCAAAGGGAAATGTCGAAGTCTCGCCACCGCCCTCATCGACGGGGCGCTGATAAGAACCGCCAGAGGGATGAGATTCGGTTGAGTCGGGCGGCCCGAAAGCAATATATATGTGGCCGCGGTCGGTCTTCCACCCGGGCTTACCTGCCGCGTAGTGATCGTTGGCATACTGGATCCGCCGATAATGCTCTTCGCGGTATTCGTTGTCGGGAGAGTCGGGGTTGGGGTTGCGACGCAGCCAGAACTGTTCGATAAATGATTCGCGCTCTTCGTCGTTACTCAGGCTCTTGAATGCCTTCCGCTCCTCGTCCGAGATGATGTAGGTCACATCCTGATCGAGCCAGCTCTTATAGGCACTTTTCAGCTCTTGCTTGACTTCTTTTTGCGCCTTGAACTTGTCCTCATCGGAGCGCTCGCGCTTGAGTGGATCGGGGTCCTGGCCCTGACCAGCGGCCGGCCGATTCTGCAGCGACGGATCTGCCTGTTGTGCGCGGATAGTGGAGGCGGGAACAAAGGTGAGGCCGCAGACGAGTGCGACAAATAAGATCGAACGGCCATTGAAAATCATTGCGTCGAAGAACTCCCTACAATCCCTTATTCTACGGGCCCAAATCGTGCTGAGCAAGGAACGATACAACTGTGGCTGCCCTTTGGACGGCTGGGTAACCATTCGGTCACCCCCGGTGAACCTGTTTCGAAGCAAAAATACCCCATATTCTGAGACAATTGCACCCCCTTCCACGTCATTTAGGAGTAGCGCAATCTTCCTTCAATCTACCGGTCGTCCGCGTGGACCCGGCACGCATCAGTCATCAGGGCAGCGAGGTAGTTACGTTCCGGCACAATGCCAACGTCAAGGATTCATGAGTCTTGTGAATTCGGCGACATTTGGGAACCGGGTGAGAAGGTTTTGCGTAGAATAAGTCTGGAGCCTCCTGGAGTACAACAGCGCCCATGAAAAAGATCCTTCTGATCGTATCTGCCGTTATTGTGGCTATCGTCCTTGTTGCCGTCTTCATCGTCAAGCAGCAGTCGGGCTACACCAAAGTTTTGACCGCGAAGATTCATCACCAGGACCTCGCCACGGTCGTCAGCGGTACCGGCCAGGTTAAGCCAAAGACTTACGTCAACGTCGGCGCGACGTCGTTTGGCCGCATTACTCACCTCTACGTGAAGGAAGGTGACCACGTAAAGAGGGGTCAGGTAATTGCGACCGTAGAGAATGTGCAGCCTCAGGCGAATGTTCAGGCACAGAAAGCAACCATCTCTGCCGCTCGTACCGATATCTCTTCGTACATCGCCGCTGAAAAGACCGCAGAAGCCAACGTTGCACATGCCAAGGCCGACCTCGAGCAAAAACAGCTTGATTGGGAGCGCGCACAAAGCCTTTACAAGGCAGGCATCATGGCCAAGCAGGATTTCGACGCCAAGAAGGCCGCCTATGACACCGACGTTGCCTCTGTATTGCAGGCCGAAGCCCAGCTGAACCAGGCCAAGGCGCAAACAGCGTCGGCGCACGGACACCTCGACCAGCAGGTCGCCCAGCTCCGTTTCAACGAAGACGCGCTGGACAAGACCGTTTCGATCGCCCCGTTTGACGGCATCGTTACGAACCTCCCTGTTCGAGAAGGCGAAACCGTCGTTGTCGGCATTCAAAATGCCGAGGGTTCTACGTTGATGACCATCGCCGACATGAGCGTTGTTACCGCCGAGGTCAAGGTCGACGAAACCGATATCGTCAACATCAAGATCGGCCAGCCTGCCGAGGTGTCAATCGACGCGATTCCTGGCAAAACCTACAAGGGGCACGTCACCCTCGTGGGCGATCAGGCTTTGCTGCGCTCCACGGGTGTCGCAACTTCGCAATCCACCACCGGCACCGAAGAGGCGAAGGACTTCAAGGTTGTGGTCACTCTCGATGAGCCAACCGCTGAACTGCGTCCAGGCCTATCCACCACCGCCAAAATCACCACTGCGTCGAAACCGAACGTGCTCTCGCTTCCCATCCAAGCTCTAACCATGTACACACCTCCGCCTCCTTCGACCAACGGGAATGTCGAAGCCGCATCGACGTCGACAGGACCGAAGGTTGCTCCGGTGCAGGGCGTCTATGTTATCGAAAAGGATGCACACGGCAAGCAGCGTGCGAAATTCGTCCCAGTAACCACCGGCATCACCGGTGCAACTGATATTGAAGTGCTCACCGGTCTTCAAGACGGCCAGGAGATCGTCATCGGACCGTACAAGACGTTGCGGACTCTGAAGAACGGGGCGCTCCTGAAACGTGACACGAAGGCACAGACGCCGTCGTCCAACGCTTGACGCCTGGAAAAGATCTGATCGATGAGGATTTCCCGCAGAGTGCGGAGAGCAAACGCAGGCAAAGGATAAGGTTCACATGGCTCTGAACAGCGTCATCTCTGAGATTGAAAATCAGCAGTCCGCTGGACCGAACGGCGACATGATCGTTGTTGAGGATCTGTGGCGCACCTACGACATGGGTTCCGAACAGCAGGTTCACGCTCTGCGCGGCGTCAATCTCCGCATCAAGTCCAACGAGTACGTCGCCATCATGGGGCCGTCGGGCTCTGGCAAGTCGACCCTGATGAACCTGATTGGCTGCCTCGATACACCGTCCAAGGGAAAGTACTGGCTCAACAGCCAACTCGTCAGCGAACTCGATGACGATGAACTGGCGCGCATCCGCAACAAGGAAATCGGATTCGTCTTCCAGACCTTCAATCTGCTCTCGCGCGCCACTTCACTGCACAACGTCGAGCTGCCTCTGATCTACAACGGCACGCCTGCCGCCGAGCGAATCGAACGCGCCAAGCAGTCGCTCACCAATGTCGGCCTCGAGTCGCGCATGAACCACAAGCCCAACGAGCTCTCTGGCGGTCAGCGGCAGCGTGTCGCCATCGCCCGCGCCCTGGTCAACAGTCCCTCCATCATCCTGGCCGACGAGCCGACGGGCAACCTCGATTCCAAGACCGGCGAAGAGATCATGGCCTTGTTTGACACTCTCCAGGCCAAGGGCAACACCATCGTGCTCGTAACGCACGAGCCCGACATCGCCGAGTATGCGCATCGCGTCGTCCACATTCGCGACGGCCAGATCTACTCCGACGAACCCTCCAAGCGCTTCCGCCAGTAGCCAGCGCCGGGCGGAAGGCGCTCTGGAGACTCGCCAACAATCTCAAAAGCTTGTCATGTTGAGCGCACCCTGAGAGTAGCGAAGGGGTAGTCGAAACATCTGCGGTTGTTCTTTGCGAGCTCTTCAGCCACAAAAATGTTTACTTCCGAGTTGACGGTGATTCGGGCGGTTCCGGCTCGAAGGCCATTAAAATATTCCCAAATGCTGAAGAGAGAAGCACAGAAGCGCGACAAAACCATGGAGGATCAGATTAGACGGGATCTCGCATTCCTCTTTGAAGACCATGGGGCAGTCATCCGTTCAAATACGTTGGAACATTTTGGACTTTCTGAGGTGATCGTCGCAGCCGGCAATTTGGACTTTCTTTTCAGATCCAACAGACCTGACGATGAGTGTGAGGTTCATTAGGGCCGAACAATGGACACGGAGTCTGGGAACGTTTGCATGTGGCTTTAGCTGCCGCGACGGGTGAACCAGTGGATACCCTATACGCTCCGCTATCGTGCGTCGCGAACTCTAGCGAGACGCGCTACACCGGGTTAACGCGGTTAGCGTCTATTTTGAAGCCGCGATTTGCTGCCCTGAATACGGCGTTTGCCCCAGAGAATTATCCAGTCACTCACTCTCGAATGGTCGAGATCGAATGGACAATCCATCCTCGTTGAACATCTCGATCCTGCGAACTCATCGAGAAATCGCGGCGTTGTGGGTGTGTCGTGGCCAACCCGGAAATTACTCTTTCGTCAACACCACGCGCATCTATTAACTACTTGGTAATTTCCGGGTTGACGGTAATCCTACCGGAACCCTTGAGCGGGATACACGGTATATTGGGAGCGTGACGGCGGTGATTACAGTGCTTGATGTTTGCTCGATCTTGCTCTCAATTTGTTCGTTGGTTTGGATGTACTACGTTGTCGTGATCGCTCGGCGGCTGCATGTTGCAGATGGACGGCCTTACAGCAAATGGCTCCATTATCAACCTCAGCAATTTAGGCGATATTGGGATATCGCGCCGAGCCAAAACTGGTCAAGAGTTCCGCTTTTCGTGGCTATCGCAGCATTTCTTATCGCCCTATGCTCGTGCGTTGAGCTTTCAGTTCTCTTGATTTCACGCGTCCATTGATAATTCCCTCGTTCCTAGTGGGTCGTGGGCTACTCGGAAATCACTAGTTGAGCAACACATTCTGCAACTGTGTACTGAGTAGTAATTTCCGGTTTGGCGGTCACTCGCTCAGAGTGCGGCATCCCAAAGGCCCGTGGACGTTTTTGCGTGGCTAATGCTGCGACAGACTTTCGCTGGGGAAGGTCGTCACAGGGTCAAGTTCGATGCGGACAGAAGGATCGACGCGCTTATTTCGATGGGCTTCATGTGGGCGGCTTCGCGCTGCGCTTGCTGACATGGAACTTCTTCGATCTGGCTGTTGAGCCGTTCCAAGCGAATCAATTCGAAGTTGGTCATGATTGCGTAGAGCCGGACGCAGTACTTGACCGCCACCTTTAACGTTGATCAAGAGCTGGTCCTTGCCGGGCTTGGTCGAGTGCCACGGGACGGTGAAGGTGTGTGCTCCCGGATCGAGATGAAAGGTCATGAATCGTCCGGGGCTGACGTGGGCTAGTCGCTGCGTGCCGTCAAAGAGCCAGCCAGTGAAAGGCTGCTGGCTTCTTGGAAGAAGACCTGCCGACACGCTCTTCACTGAATTGCCCGGGGTGTAGAAGGTGACGGTGCCTGTTTGGCAAGGCAGGAGGAGATTGAGAGCATTGCGATCAGAGCAACGCGGAGAAGTGTCTTCATGGCTGAATGATCCCAATATACAGGCTGCCTTGGTCTCCGTACGAATTGTGGCTACTCGGACATAACCCCATTTTCGGGTAATGTCCAGGTTGGTCATGCATCCGGAATGCGCCTCTCAGTCATCCGTTTCTCTACGGCTTGAATTATGGCAAGGATTGCGATTCCGTCTGCTACGCAAAAAGGCGCGATCAGAAATGCGGGAACCCAATGCGCAGTCCAAGGCATGTACAGGACGAGCGGCACATGGCAGATTACGATAATCGCTATTGTGGTCCAAAACCATCTGTGCTTCTTCAATTCCCAGCGCACCCTCGTAACTAGCACGATTGTGAAAGCGCCGAACCACGCAGCCCGTCCGCTTCCGGGTCTCGAAGGAAGTTAAACAGGAAGAAGAGTGGGGAGGTCACAACGACCGCCAACACGACCGATGCCAGCGAGATTCGTTTGGAAGCTTGCTCTGTCATATGTGGTGTGGGTTGGTGCCACTCTATCATCCACAAGCAAGTTGTCCAACGAGTCGAGTTCCGAGTGTGTTGTGGGCAATCCGTCAATTACTCATCGGTAATCAGATTAGTGGAAGAACTCATGGTGGCAGCACAATGCTGGAACGGATGGCAGCATTCGACCGTTATCGCCAGCGAAATACCTGATGACTCCCTATTTCCTACTCTCTACTCTCACGTTCCGCTTCCACCAGCCGATAAATCCATTGCGAGGCCCATGTATACTACCCTGGGACGCAAAGGCGGAGTTGCATATGATGCCGATGCAGAATCTGGAAGCCGCCGCAACCGCTATCCAATCTGCTTCATCTCTCGCTCCGTCAAACCACGGTCCACTGCAACCGTCCTTTACTGCGATCAGCACCGCAGGGCGCAAGCTCATACAGCAAGCTGAAATCGTCGCGCCCCACCTCCAATTCGCACTCATCGAGGGAGAGCCTGGCGTCGGCAAGCACACATTTGCCCAACTGCTTCACGGCCGATCCGCCTTTGCACGGTCCAGCTTTAATCGTTGCGATGCCTGCGAGTGGCTCCTCGCTGAAATTGATCCGCAATTTCTCACTGGCTTCACCTATCTCGATCGCGTCGATCTCCTTGCTGCACCCGGCCAAGCCCTGCTGCTGCGGATTCTTAAATCACTGCAGGACCGTCCCGACGGGACATTCGCTCTTGTAGCCTCATCTGAAAGATCGCTGCGTCAAATGGCAAGCGAGGGCCACTATCTGCCCGATCTCGCCTTCCGCCTCACCGCGATCCGCTTTGCCATCCCACCCCTGCGCGAACGCCGGGAAGACATCGCGCCTCTCGCCGCATTCTTCCTCGAACGCATCAGTGTGCGCTATCACCTCCCCCGGCTCCGCCTCTCGCCCGGTGCCATCGCCCGGTTGCTGCAACACGACTGGCCTGCAAACGCGCGCGAACTCTCCAGCGTCCTTGAATCCGCCGTCCTCAGCTCGTCCGATGGATCAATCCGCAGTGAAAACCTCACAATCGTCCCGCCGTTGGCGCCCACTCCGCAACTCCCTCCTACCTCGCTCCAGGCTCTCAACCTCGACGCGGTTATTCTTAACCACATCCACTTCGTCCTCGATCTGAATCACGGCAACAAACTCAAGACCGCGCGCCAACTCGGCATCAGCCGCTCCACGCTCTACCGCTTGCTCGAAGCCGATTCCCATTCGTCAATCTGATCTCTCAACACGGCCCCCCGCTGGACGCTACGCCGCCCCCTTGCTCTACACTCAAGCCGATGCCTCTTTCCTCAACTCCATCTCAAGGAATCGCCCCGTTGAAACGACTCGCCTCGCTCCTTCTTGCCATTGTGATCTTGTCGCCCATACCTCTCTCAGCGCAACTCACATCCTCCGCCTCGGCGCCCAGCACACCGGCAGACCGCACGAAGAGACTTCACGCCCTGTTCCATGATTTCTGGGAAGAAGTTCTAAAGAGGACGCCGGAAATGGCTTCCACTGATTGGCGACAAGCGTTACAACGACCAGGTGAATGACTATTCCGTCAAGGCACAAAACGAATTCCTTGCCGTCCAGCAGGAGTACCTTCTCAAGCTCGCCGAGATCGACCCAACCGGCCTCAGCGATCAGGACAAAATCAGCCGCGAAATCCTCATCCAGGATCTGACCGAAGCGCAGGAAGCCGCCGAGTTCAAGGAATGGGAGATGCCGATCAACCAGATGGATGGCGTCTATTCCGAATTCACTCAACTCGCCGCCGAATTGAGCTTCAATGATGTCAAAGACTATGACGACTGGATTGCGCGCCTGCATGCCATTCCACGCGCCTTTGACCAGGTCATCACCAATATGTCCATCGGCATTGAAGACCATCGAGTGCCGCCAAAGTTTCTGCTTCAGAAGACATTCGTGCTGGTGAAAGAACTTGCCGATCAAAAACCCGAGGACTCGCCCCTCGCGCTTCCAATCAAACAATTCCCCGCATCCATTCCTGCCAAAGAACAGCAGCGCATCAAGACCGAGGTGCTGGCCGCCATTGAAAAGCAGGATCTGCCCGCCTACAAACAGCTCGCGCGATTCCTCGAAGTCTCCTACATCCCCGCTGGCCGTGAACAACCCGGCATCTCCGCTTTGTCTGACGGCGCGAAGTACTATCAGTTCCTCATTCGCCAGAACACCACAACCAATCTGACCTCCGCACAGATTCATCAGATTGGTCTCGACGAAGTAAAAAAGAATGAGGCCGAGATTCTGGTCATCGCAAACAAGCTCGGTTTCAAAGATCTGCCGAGCTTCTATGCCGGCGTCAAGGCCAATCCCAAGTTGAAGCCCGCATCGGGAACTGCACTCCTCGATGCATATCGCGGCTACCTTACTCCCATGCAGGCGCGCCTACCCGAGCTCTTCGGCCGTCTCCCCAAGAGTCCATTCGAGGTCGTTCCCGTTCCGCCATATTTGGAGAAGACCCAGTCAAGCGCCTACTACCAGCAAGGCACTCCCGACGGCAGTCGCCCCGGCCGCCTGTTCATCAACACCTACAACTTCGCTGAGCGCAGCACGGTTGAAGTGGAGTCCACCGCCTATCACGAAGGCCTTCCCGGCCACCATATGCAAATCTCCATCGCGCAAGAGATGCAGGATGTACCGGAATTCAGGAAGTTCGCATTCTTCACCGCCTTCATCGAAGGATGGGCGCTTTACGCGGAACGTCTCGGCAAAGATGTCGGCCTCTACCAGGACCCTTATTCCGACTATGGCCGACTCGAAGGCGACATGGAACGCGCCATCCGCCTCGTCGTCGACACCGGCGTCCACTCCCAACACTGGACCCGTCAGCAAATGGTCGACTACTTCCACGAGCATTCAGCCATCGACGAAACCGAGGTGCAGTCCGAGGTCGATCGCTACATCGCGTGGCCCAGCCAGGCCCTTGCATACAAGATCGGACAACTCGAGATCCTCGCTCTGCGCGACCGCGCGAAAAAGGAGCTAGGCGCCAAGTTCGACATCCGCGCCTTCCACGACCAGGTCATCGACTCCGGCGCGCTCCCGCTCGACGTCCTCGACGAACGCATCACCGCCTGGATCGCCACTCAGAAAGCTGCCGGAAAATGAAGTTGTTTTCGGCCAATAATTAGCCGGGGATCTGATTGGGATCGCGACCCTGAAATGATGAAGCGAGACAACTGATAAGTAAGAACAGCGTGCGGCTTCTTATGCGCGGTAGACTGCTCGCATACCTATGAAGCCCCACCTTCAGGCTGCGTCCATTCAACGGCGACTGCTGGCAATACTCATCCTGACCGCTCTGCCTCTGATCGCGCAGCGAGAACCGGTCCTCAAGCAGATCGATTTGCCGCATCGTTACTACTACCGCGAAATGTATCTGCCGCAGCTGACCACGGGTCCGAATTCGGCCGCATGGTCTTCCGATTCACGCTCACTCGTTTATTCGATGTTAGGAACCCTGTGGCGGCAGGCAGTAGATTCAGGCATTGCTGAGCAGCTCACCGCTGGCCCGGGATACGACTACCAACCCGACTGTTCCCCCGATGGCCGCTGGGTTGCCTATGTGAAGTATCAGCAGGACGCGATGGAACTCTGGGTATTCGATCTTGAGAAGCAGGAGTCTCACCAGATCACCTCCGGTGGCGCCGTGAACGTCGAGCCCCGCTTTTCGCCGGATGGTAAACACCTCGCCTTCGTCTCCACTTCGTATAACAAGCGCTTTCACATCTTTGTCGGCGATTTCAACGGCGGAGAGTTGACCAGCGTGCGGCGGCTCACAGGTGAGTCCCGCAGCAATCTGCCTCGTTTCTACTACAGCGAATTCGATCACGAGATCAGCCCAACCTGGTCGCCCGATGGACAAGAACTGATTTTTGTTTCCAATCACGGACACACCTACGGAACCGGCGGCTTCTGGCGGATGAAGGTTGCACCCGGATCGGAACCAAGCGAGATTCATTATGAAGAAACCGCGTGGAAGGCTCGCCCGGATTTCTCGCCCGACGGCAAACGCATTGTCTACGCTTCCTATCTTGGCCGCCAGTGGCATCAGCTCTGGGTAATGCCGTCCAGGGGTGGCGATCCATTCCCCATTTCGTACGGAGAATTCGACAATACCAACCCCCGCTGGTCGCCCGACGGCACGCGAATCGCTTTCGTCTCAAATCGCAGTGGCAACACTTCGCTTTGGATACAAGACATGCTGGGCGGAGCCCAACGCCAGGTGCTTGCGAATGAGAAGCATTATCTAAAACCGATGGGGCATCTGAGCCTCATCATTCTCGATCCTTCGGGCAAGCGAACGTCCGCACGCGTCTCGGTCACCGGTGAAGACGGTAAGGCTTATGCACCCGACGATGCATGGATGCACGCTGAGGACAATTTCGTCCGCTCAGAAAGCGCATTTGAATCGCACTACTTCCACAGCCCGGGAAAAGCGGAATTGACGGTTCCGGAGGGACGTATCCAGATGGAAGTCACGAAGGGCTTCGAGTACCACGTAGCAAGGGAAAATGTGATCTGCGGTCCGCAAGCGCGCTTGGTCATCCGCCTGAAGCCGCTGCAGATCCCCAAGGAAGAGCATTCGCATTGGGCGAGTGCAGATCTCCACGTTCATATGAACTATGGAGGGGCCTACCGCAACACTCCGAAGGGTCTCATTGCTCAGGAAACGGCGGAGAATCTCTTTCTTGTCGAGAATCTGGTGGTCAATAAAGAGCAACGGATTCCTGATATCACCTCCTTCAGCACTAAGCCCGACCCAGCTTCAACACCAAGCCGCTGGCTGCTCCACGGCCAGGAGTTTCACACCAGCTTTTGGGGGCATCTCTCACTGCTGAATCTGACACAGAACTTTCTCTTGCCGGACTACGCCTCATACGGAAACACCGCAGCGGCAAGTCTTTTCCCGACCAACGCCGTCGTTGCCGATCTGGCGCATCAGCAAAAGGCACTCGTTGGCTACGCCCATCCCTTCGACATCGCGGAGGACCCTGCAAACGACCCTACACTGACTCACGGAGAAAAGCTGGACGAAGCTCTCGAACTGCCCGTCGATGCAGCATTGGGCAAAGTAGATTACGTCGAAGTCATGGGCTTCAGTGATCACCGCATGACCGCGTCTGTCTGGTACCGCCTGCTCAATTGCGGATTTCGCCTGCCCGCCGGAGCAGGTTCTGACACCATGGCTAACTACGCTTCGCTGCGTGGACCCGTTGGCCTGACTCGCGTCTACGCCAGCGTTCCAGACACTGCTGTTGGCACGGCACCTTGGTTTGACTCGCTCAAGCATGGACGCACGTTTGTAACCAATGGTCCGTTGCTTGGGTTCACTCTCGGCGGCAAGGCCGTCGGAGAAGAACTGAAGCTCCCGGCAGGCGAGAACAAAGTAATGTTCACTTCCTCGCTTCGCTCCTTTGTTCCCGTCGACCACTTCGAAGTGATCTGCAATGGGCGCGTGCTGCGCAACTTGAAGACAGACGGCGACCGGCAAACGGCCGACGTGAAAGGTGCGATCACGATTTCGCAGACCGGGTGGTGTGTACTGCGGGCCTCAAGCGACCAGCCGGAGCATCCGGTGCTCGACGATTATGTCTATGCCACGACGAGCCCGATTTACGTGAGTGTAAAGGGGTCCGTTCCGAAGCCTGCAGATGACGCTGCATTTTTCATCGCCTGGATTGACTGCCTGACTCAAGCGACAAAAGCCAACAACAACTGGAATACCACTGCGGAAAAAGCCTCCGTATTGCAGATGCTGGACCAGGCGCGGCAAGTCTACGTCAGGTTGCAGAAGTAGCCGAGGTTGTAACTTACGCAGTTCAGTCTTTCTAAGACGATGAATCTGCTGCCTCGCGGGCGAGGCGCGCCAATCTGGACAGAACTCAAAATGGCTTATTGGGCGGTTGCTCTACAGCAACGATTGCATTCGTAGATTATGCAACTATCAGAACATCCATTACATAACAATTGATCCCCTTTGGGGCGCAGAGCTTTTGTTGCATATCTCCGCCTTCACGGAGATCTGCTGAAAGGCGAAACCATTTGATGATACCGATAATGACACTTTTGCTTAAGGACATAAAAGCGCTTGAGGACTATGCCCGGGCCTGCCTGTCAAAGGAAGAAGAACGAATGGTGCTCGTCACCCGGGAAGAGGCGGACGTGCTTAGAGTCGTTCCGACGTTTTATGAATCAGGAGACCGATTGATACCCTGCTTCTCCTCATAAGTAGGCCACGGAAAAGCAGAGTTGATCGAAATTCGAAATACTCTGGCGAGTGACCTCTACGGAAGAACTATGGCGAATTCCCGAACACCTGTTGGTCAGAGAGGGATGAGGCTCTTTAAACCTCGAAGAGGATACCTATTTACAAAATAGGTATCTGCACGCTACTATCCTTCTATGGCGAAACATCCCGACGACCGCGGCCTCTTCCCCGGCGCACTCGAAATCATGATCCTCAAGTCGCTCCGGCTTAAGCCCATGCATGGCTATGCCTTGGTGAAGCACATTAAACAGGTCTCCGGCGACCTCCTGCAGGTGGAGGAAGGCTCCCTCTATCCCGCCCTCCAGCGCATGCTCCGTGAGGGCCTGCTCGAATCAGAAGAAGGAACTTCCGCGAAGGGCCGTCCCACCCGCATCTACAGCGTCACAGACGCTGGCCTCCGCCACCTCGAGCGGGAAGTCCTCAGCTTCGAAAAGATGTTCGCCGGAATCACCCGCGTTCTCGCGTTCGACCAGGTATAAGGAGACTCACGATGCAGCCACTTCCCCGGCTCTTCGGTCGCAATCGCCGGTACGCCGACATCGACGTCTCCATTCAGGAGCACATCCAGGAGCGCGCCGACGAACTCGAGGCAGAAGGCATTCCCCGCGCGCAGGCCGAGCAGACTGCCCGCCGCGAATTCGGCAACGTCGCTCTCGTTGAGCAGCGCAGCCGCGAACAGTGGCAGTGGCGCGCGCTCGAATCTCTTCTCGCCGATCTCAAGTTCACTCTCCGCCGTCTGCGCAAGTCGCCCGGGTTCGCCGTCACGGTCCTGCTGACGCTCGCCATCGGCATCGGCGCCAACACCGCAGTCTTCAGCGTCGTCGACGGCGTCCTTCTCAAGCCGCTTCCCTATCCCCAATCCAATGAACTTGTCGCCCTCTGGCTCAACGCGCCGGGTGCTTCGGGACTTTCCAATTTCGAAAGCGGACTTCGGCTCTCGCCTTCGCTGTATTTCACCTTCGCAGAGCACAGTCAGTCCTTCCAGTCGGTGGGAGTGTGGGCGCCGAGCACCGCGAATGTCACAGGCCTCGCCCAGCCTGAAGAAGTTCGCACCGCGCTCATCACCGACGGCGTGCTTCAGACTCTCGATGTCCCACCCGCTCTCGGTCGCTGGCTCTCGCACGCCGACCAGGATCCCCACGGCGCCAAGCGAATCATGCTCAGCTATGGCTATTGGCAGCGGCGCTTCGGCGGCGATCGCAGTGTCATCGGCCGCACCCTCCAGCTCGACGCGCAAACCCGGGAAATCGTTGGCGTGATGCCGCGCGGTTTTCGTTTGGTCGATCAGAACTTCGACATGTTTGTGCCCCTGGCGTTCGATCGCAACGATCTTAAACTCGCAGGTTTCGGCTACAACGGCATCGCCCGGCTCAAGCCCGGCGTCTCGCTGGCGCAGGCCGACGCCGAAGTTCCCCGTCTGCTCACAATTTGGATGGACAGCTTCTCCAATGGTCCCGGCACGGACCCGCACTTCTACAAGACCTGGAAGATCACGCCCGGCTTCCGCTCGCTCAAGCAGCAAGTCATCGGCAACGTCTCCAGCGTCCTATGGGTCGTGATGGCCACAGTGGGGCTGGTGATGCTGATCGCCTGCGTCAATATCGCCAACCTGCTCCTTGTCCGCGCAGATTCGCGCCAGCACGAACTCTCCATCCGCGCCGCCCTCGGTGCAGGCCGTGCGCGAATTGCCCGTGAACTTCTCTTCGAGAGTGTCGCCCTAGGAATCATCGGCGGCGTCTTCGCTCTCGGCGTCGCCTATGGCGGCTTGCGTCTTCTCGTCGCCATCGGGCCCGCAAATCTGCCGCGCCTTAGCGAAGTCGCGCTCGACGCGCGCTCCCTCGTCTTCACGCTCGCACTCTCCGTGATCTCTGGCTTGCTCTTCGGCTCCATTCCTGCCATCAAGTACGCCCGCACCCGCGCCGCTGCAGCGCTTTCCGGCGCCAATCGCACCGCCAGCACCGGCCGTGCCCGTCAACGATCGCGCAACATATTGGTGGTAGCGCAGGTCGCCATGGCCCTCGTTCTTCTGATCAGCGCGTTGCTGATGATCCGCACATTTGCAGCACTGCGCAACGTCGAGCCCGGATTCACTGATCCTGCGCATCTGCAGACGATGCACATTTTCATTCCCGACGTTCTCGTTGCCGATCCCGTGGTGGCTACGCATCTTCAGAATCAGATAGCCGACAACATCGCTGCAATCCCCGGCGTCACATCGGTGGGATTCACGGGAGCCATGCCCATGGAGGGCTTCGAACCCAATTGGGATGAGATGCGCATCGAGGGCAAGAGCTATAAGAACCAGGAGCCGCCGCTGCGACTCTTCAACTTCATTTCGCCCGGATACTTCCACACTGCCGGCACGCGGCTTATCGCTGGGCGCGACTTCACCTGGACCGACACTTACGGATTGCGCCAATATGTCATCGTCTCGGAGAACTTTGCCCGCGAAAACTGGGGGTCCGCATCTGCCGCCATCGGCAAGCGTGTCCGCCAGTTCAATAACATGCCGTGGATCGAGGTAATCGGTGTCGTTCAGGATGTGCGCCACAACGGAGTGGATGAAAAAGCCCCAGCCATCATCTACTGGCCGGCAATGATCAACGACCCTTACACGTCTAAACCCACGCTCGATGCGCCGCGCGCAGTCACTTTCGCCATCCGCAGCAACCGCGCCGGCAAGGAGTCCTTGATTGCCGATGTCCAGCGAGCCGTATGGTCTGTTAACGGAAATCTTCCCGTGGCTTCCGTCGCCACCATGGAAGATATTTATGCAAAGTCTCTCGCGCGCACCTCATTCACACTGACAATGCTCGCTATCGCTGGATCCATGGCGCTGGCCCTCGGAATCATTGGCATCTACGGCGTCATCTCCTACGCCGTCGCACAGCGAACCCGCGAAATCGGCATCCGCCTCGCCCTCGGCGCGCAGAAAAACGAACTCAAATGGATGTTCGTGCGCTCAGCCCTCACGCTTACTGTGATCGGCGTCGGAATCGGAATTGCCGCGGCCGCAGCCCTGACGCAATCGATGAAGTCGCTCCTCTTCGGCATCACGCCGCTCGATCCTCTCACCTATGTCACAGTTCCCCTCGTGCTGGTCGCGGCGGCCGCCCTCGCCAGCTATTTGCCCGCCAGACGCGCCGCCTCCATCAACCCCGTAGAGGCCCTCCGAGTCGAGTAGAGAATCAGGTTCACAGCGTCTCCATGAGGACGTGCGCCCACCACGCCTCGGGCCATCCCTGTGAACTCGAAACTGTGAACTTGGAACTGTTGCATGCTACCCTTGACAGTTCTCAGAATTCTCTGCAGACACGCTGTCTTTTTCGAGTGAAGTCAAGGCATGCGGCTGCTTTCGGAGCCACGATGAAGCGCCTCTTATCCATCGCCCTCTTTTGCACCTTTGCAATCTCTGTTCACGCCCAGGCCGTAGACACAACCGTTTGCGACATCCTCGAAAAGCCGCAATCGTTCAACGGCAAAATCGTCCGCATCAAGGGAACCGTTTCCTCCGGCTTCGACGAATTCATCATCAAGGCCGAAGACTGCAAGCATCACATCGACAGCATCTGGCTATCGTATCCCGAAGGCACAAAGGCCAAGTCAGGACCTGCCGCCCTGCTGCAACTTCAGCCTGCCCGCAATTTCAACGGAACCGTCACGCCGGTTGATCGCGCGCCCGTGACGCTCGATAAGAGCAAGGACTTTAAGCAATTCGATTCGATGCTCGCCACCGCCTACAAAGGTGGAGGCGTATGCCTCGGCTGCGCCAAATATGAGGTGAGCGCAACTCTCACTGGCCGCCTCGATTTTGCTGTGCCCGCCCTGCAACGCGATCCAACCGGCAAAATTATCGCCATCTCCGGCTTCGGGAACCTCAACGCGTGGCCTACGCGGCTTGTGCTCGAATCTGTCGCCGATATTGCCCTGCATGAAATCGACTACTCCAAGATCACGGCAATTACGAAGAGTGAAGCCAACATCGATGCCCCCGGCGACCCCACAGCCGCTGTGCACGCGTTCGCCAAAGTATTCGGCGCCGGCAATGCTCTTGGCGACCAGGTTGAAAAGGCAGCCGCAGCCTTCGGAAAAGAAGGCGAGGACAACGGCGTCAACGTAGGCTCCAGCGGAATGAACGAAGCCTCACCGCGCTCCGAGCAGAAGGGTGACCGTGCCTCACCCGATGGTGTTCTCTTCAACTGCACCTTCGATTCCGGCAAACTCAAGGGCAATGCCATGGCCTTCGCCCATGCACACGTAGGCGAACATATCGCCAACCTGCGCGATACACAAAATTCGTCGGCAACCCTGTACACCCTGGAGAATCGTGCCTGGGTTACAACCGCGCTCGCCGCTGTTGGCGCCCGCCAGAAGACGCTGACCATTCCCGGAGGCTACATGATCTGGAACTCCGCGTGGCCACCAACCGACATCAACAAACTCAGCAGCGACGCCCTCAGTGAGTTCCTGAAAAATCAGGCGCTGCTCATGTAGTCAGCGCCGAGTAATCGGGTTGGGGAGCAGTTTGTTCTCAGCGCCCTTGCGCGCCACATAGCCAACCGATGGCGTCCAGCTCAAAGCTCCAGTTGACGTTGTGCTGCTCGCCTGAACCTCAAAGCGGATTGAGTCGCCGGCTGCAACCTGGACGTTGTCAACATTCGTCGCGAATCCCACCTGGTCAGTGCCGGCGATCGACTGCCTTCCTCCCTGTCTCGGCCAGATCTGCGTGACGTTTCTGCCCGATACCAGGTTGACTGCCAACGTCATCTCGCCGCCCTGCCCATCAGCGTTCAGCGCGTGCCCCCGAATGCTGACGCTTCCGGGAGTAGTCGCAACCCATACCCGTGCCACTCCGCTCTCGTCGCAACTGCCTGTGCAGGTTCCCGGCGCCATGTTGAACGCACTTACAAACTGCGCCGGGCCCGTCTCCCACGCGCCATAGTTGTCGCTTTCGGAGTAGTACGGCATCTCCGCCCATGTTGCCCCAGCGGACTCGTACATGTACCGCCACTGGTTCTTCCCCTGCATCGTCGAGAACTGTTCGGCCGCATAATTTGCCGTAGTTGTTGTCTGCAGGTTGTTCACGTTTGCAAGTGAGCCGATGCTCTTGCCGCCTAAGAATTTGCCGTGCGGTTCAAAGAACAGGTTGTCGTGAATCTTCCCTACAGGGGAGGCAAATCCGCGTCCCTTGTTGTCTTCCCAAACCGACGCCGCACCCGGCTGACGGGAGTGCGCGTTCTGCGCAAATGTGTTGCCTTCGAATTCGAGGTCGCTCGAATGGTCGCCACCGTGAATGTTCAATATCTCCACTGCCGGACCGGCGTTTGACGCGAAGAGGTTCGACTGAAGGCTCACGTGATCTTCTGACCACTCAAAGTCGATGCCGGTTTCGTCCGGGCTGTCGGTTGCCGGCACCCCGAAGATGATGTTGTTTACAAACCGCGCCTGGCTAATGCGCCCCAGGATCACTGCTGCTGTTCCGCTCGGCGTGTGGCACGCGGCCTCTTCAAACAGAACCGAGTTCATCACCGTCACATTCGTCATCCCCAACAACCGCAGGGAGTCGCTGCACCCAAGGCCGGCGGTCCTGTATGCCTTCGATGCATCAGCACCATCTCCCGAGAGGATCAGCCCGTTGAGAACCACATTCTGGAAAGCATTGTGTCCATCGCCGTTGTCCGTGGTGTTGGACTCGGCATCAAAAGCCACGCTATCCAGATTGTTCGATCCCCTCACGTCGCTCACCAGCACATCTTTCAACACATATTGCGAGCTGGTGTACTTCACATACGAAGCGACATTGAACAAAATGCCCGATGACAGATTGATATTCAGGCTCGACGCGAACGGATCCAGCACGTGACGCGACACCGGATACTCGACTGAATATCCGCCCCAGATTCCCTTTGTTGTCGTGCGCATCGATATTGCTGATGGTGACCCCGTTATTGAAAAGCTGCGTGTAGTGCAACAGAATCCCAACACTCGCGTTGCCTACCTCGAGGTCGCTGACCTTCCAGAAATTCGCATTCGTCAGCAAAACACAGATGTCGTTGACCGCCTGGTTGCGAAGGATCTTCGGCTTCGCGCCAGTGCCATACGCTTTCAGCGTAATCGGCTCACTCGCTGTCCCCCGCCCCGTCAGCGACAATTCCTGATTCCATGCGCTGCCTCGCGCCAGCAGAATCTGATCACCGGGCATAAACGTCCTTATCCGGTTCGCGGGCGCGAAGGTACACCAGGGATGCGCCATGCTATGCGGACCGTCATCGCTGCAATTCGAACCGGCGTGATTGTCGATGTAGTAGGCCGTCCCGTCAGCATGCGACGGAGTGCGCAAGCCCATCAGGCCAACAGCAGCGCACAAAACAGCGAAGGGCCAAGCACGTCCCAAGCGGTCGCCAAGCTCCGCAGGTCTTGCGAGCCGCCGAACGTTTGAAAATGTTAGAAGGGTCTTCTCTCTGAACTTTCGAGAGAGCTCAGGCAGGCGCACGAATCCCCAAGGCAGCAAAGGCAACAAGGCAACTCCCCAAACGCGATATCGCGTTTGGCATCAAGCGAATAGACACACCACGGCTGACCTGGACTTGAGTCGCAGTAGCAGCCGAAGCGTTCTGGCAGTTGATTGATTGCCTGAATTCTACACAAAGAGATTGTGGAATTGCAGGTGACTGGAGTCACTTCAGAACGAACCTTCACGATTGACCGGAACAAGATTAACCTTGCCTTTTACCTCGTCTAACCGTCACAATCCGAACATCGTTTCGGCGAATCATCGCCTCACCTCACCAAGGGAGAATCCATGTCCACCGTACCGGCTCAAATTTGGAGGGGCGCCACTTTCACCATCGAACGCAGCCAGAATCCTGCTGCCGATGCGGTCATCTTCCGTTTCTCCGGCCCCTTCACGGCGCGCGATATGTATTCCTCCCTCACGCCCCTGGCATTGCGCAACATCTTCGAGTCCGATCCGCCGCACAATGCGCCAAACCTCAACATCTTCGACCTCACCGAAGTTCCGTATATGGACTCCTGCGGCCTTGGTCTGCTCATCGGTCACTTCGTTCGCTGCCAGAACAAGGGAGTCCACCTGGTCGCCGCCGGGGTCACTCCCCGTGTACTGCAACTCCTAAAAACCACAAAGACTGACCATCTCTTCCCCATCACCGCAACGGTCGATGAAGCCGCGACTCGCCAAAACTCCAAGCTCCAGTAACATGCCCTTGAACTTCATTCCGGGAGCTTCGGGTCACCCCGCCTCAAACCTAAGTTGCATTCCGCACTATTCCTTCAAACTGCTATAACTAAAGAAGAAACACAGCATTGATCGAATTCTCCCCAGGCCTGCACCTGGAGATGGTCGCGGGACACATGCAGATTGAAGCCACGACATTTCCCGTACCTGAGCACAATCAAAACATTTTGCATAAGGCGTATTTCGTCGAGCAGATCTGTCTCGTGCTGGCGATTCAGATTGTGCTCATCAACCTGCTCTCGCGCGTCTTCACGTTCGTTGGCAATTTACTGCCGGCGAGCTTTCTCCACATGCGTAGTTCTTCCGCGCTCGCAGTGCTGTGCGCAACCGTCGCCATGTTCCTCACCGAAACCGGCCGGCCTCAGCACCTGCATCGCATGGGCAAGATTCTCGCTGGCCTGACGACATTGATCGCGGCCGCAAGATTCTGGACGCCCGCGCAGCACGCATTCTCGCAACTCGACAAGCTCCTGAACGGAGATCCGCTTTCATCCCAGCAGATTCCTTCCAACGCTGCGGGTATCGCTTTCCTGCTTTTGGGATTGCTGATCCTGCTGATCCATTCGAAAGATTCGCTTTTCGGCAGCATTGCGGATGCCGGCGCCACCGTTCTCGCGCTTCTGGTCCTTCTAGTTCTGTCCGAATTTGTCTTTGGAATCGCGCATATCCCAGGCTCATCCATCGATGGTCTTCCTTCATTTCCAACCATCTTCTGTCTCATCCTCTTGACCGTGGTTACCATTCTTCGGCGCGCAGAACACGGCGTCTTCTCGTTATTTCTTGAAGACGGCATTGGCGGACGGATCGCGCGCATCAT
The DNA here is from genome assembly GCA_963738035.1 of uncultured Acidobacteriaceae bacterium. GTDB lineage: Bacteria > Acidobacteriota > Terriglobia > Terriglobales > Acidobacteriaceae > Telmatobacter. Next base: position 273,229 of record CAVTVB010000006.1, on the reverse strand, counting down.
CGCACCCGTTCTCGTTATCCTGCCGTTTCTGCGCGAGCTTGGCCGGGCGCGATTGTTGAATTCTCATTTGGTCCCGACGCCCTATGCCACTGCTGCCCTCACATCGTCGGCGACGATTATCTCGTTCACATTGCTCCTGCTCCTCGTGCGCCTCATCAACCGCATGCAAAACGAGATCCACGGCCTGACGTTGCGGGATGAGTTGACCGGCCTCTACAACTTCAGGGGATTCAACTTGTTCGGCGATCAGGCGTTTCGTCTTGCCCGTCGCGCCCAATTGCCCTTCGGCGTATTGTTCGTCGACATGGATAATCTGAAAATCATCAACGACGAATTGGGGCATAGCGTCGGATCCGTATCGCTGGTTGAAACTGCGAAACTGCTGACCGCGACCTTTCGCGAAACCGACGTCATCGGCCGACTCGGAGGAGATGAATTCGTGGTAGCCGGCCAGTTCGACTCAAACGAGATCGCATCTGCTATCGAGCGTTTGCGCGCAGGCGCGGCTGCGAAAACCCAGCTTGCCGGAAACCGCTTCTTTCTCAGCCTCAGCATGGGATATGCCGCAACAGATCATGCTGCTGACGAAACCTTGAAAAGCGTCGTAGCCCGTGCAGACAAGGCAATGTACAAAGAGAAGCACGCGAAGAAGCGAAAGGCCCTCGCCTAGTTGAGCCGTAGTGCATCCAGCCGCACGATGAGAGTGCCCCATCTTAACCGCGCTTTTGCGGTTAGGTTGGGATTTGCCCGCCTTGCCCTGTGTCAACTGGATTCTCGTACGCTTGCTCCGGGGGCTCAACGGATGTCATTCTCAACATATGCGTAGAAATGCCCTCGTGTGTACTTTCTCTGCCCTGCTTCTCTGTTCTCTCCCGTCCGCCGCTCAAGACAAAGGCTACTGGCGCGCCGCCAGTAACAACGCATCGGCTATCACCGGCGATCTGTCTATATCCGAGACCAGGCTTTCGATCAATTTCACCTCGTTCACCATCGCGCATATTCGTGAGCTAAAGCCGGCTGAAGCCAGCGCGGCATTCGATGCTGACCTCAATGAGGGAGGCAGCGGCCATCTCTACCGCATGAACGTTCCGGCCGCCAAGCGCTTTCTTCACAAAAACACGCTCTGCGGTTCGGACGATACCCAGTGGATGGCGACCTATGTCCACGGCCGTATCCTCCGCGTGGCATTCTTCTCTGGAACAGACATGCCGGTCATCACGCCCGACGCTCTCGCTAACTCGACCGACGTTTGCGGTACGTATACCTACTCGCGCTGATCTGCGGCGGACCAGGCAAATCACTGCGTAAACTCTGTCCCCGCGCCGTCCGACAGCATATATCCTTAACCTGAACCACCACTCTGATCCAGAAGGAACAACATGGCGGAGATAGCCGTTGAGTCCACTGCAACACCCGCGCAACTGCCCGACCTGCACGTAGCCGTTCTCGGCGCTGGCAAAATGGGCGGAATTCTGCTTCAGGCCTTCCTCAAGCAGAATCTTTTTGCCGCGGACCAGATTCACGCCACCGTCGCGCATGCTGAAAAGGCGGTGGCCCGCGCTGCGCAATGGGGTGTCGACGTCGGCACCGATAATCTTGCAGCCGCGCGCCAGGCAGACTTCATCCTGATCGGCGTCAAACCGTTCCAGGTCCCCGATCTGATCGCCGAAATCAAGCCGGCGCTGACTCCTGCGAAAACCCTTGTCTCCTTCGCAGCGTCCGTGAAAACGCGCGCCATCGAGGACGCCGCCGGTATCGAGATCCCCGTCATCCGCGCCATGCCCAATACACCGTCAGCTCTCGGAGCAGGCATCGCCGGACTCTGCCGCGGCCGCTTCGTCAAGGACCAGCAGATGGACCTGGCGCAGCGCATCTTCGAAACCGTAGGCCGCTCCGTCATTGTCGATGAGAAACACATGGACGCCGTCACCGGCCTCTCCGCCTCCGGCCCTGCGTACATCTACATCATCATCGAGGCCCTGGCCGAAGCTGGAGTGAAGGTCGGTTTGCCCCGCGACACCGCGACGCAGCTAGCCGCGCAAACCGTCTACGGCGCAGGAAAGATGGTGCTCGAAACGGGCTACCATCCGGCATTGCTCAAGGATGAAGTAACCACACCCGCAGGCTGCACCGTCGACGGAATTCTCGAACTCGAAGAAGGCGGCCTCCGCGTCACGCTGATCAAAGCAGTAATGCGCGCCACCGAAAGAGCCAAGCAGCTGGCCGCGGGATAATGGCTTCGATCTCGAAACACTGGGTGCCCCAGGTCTCGCGTTTGAGACCTGGGATTTAACCAATGCCAACTCGCCGTCCCGCTCGCTCACTACTTTGAAAATCCAACGCCCATCCTGGCTCCCCTCCTACATCCCAGAACTGCAGGGATTGCGCGGCATCGCGGTCCTCTCCGTGGTTCTCTACCACTGCCACCCGCGCTTTACCGGCACATGGATCTATCCCGCATCGTTGTGGGGCTGGACCGGCGTCAATCTCTTCTTCGTTCTCTCCGGATTTCTGATCACTTCGATCTTGCTTGAGTCCCGCAATAAGCCTCACTACTTTCGCAATTTCTACGCGCGTCGAGCCCTCCGCATCTGGCCCGTCTACGTACTCGTGCTCGTCGTCTGCTACCTGAATGCTCCCTGGTTCATAGGGCCAACGATTTGGGACGCAATCAGGACAGCGCCCTGGTGGGCATACATCCTCTTCCTCCAGAACCTCTTTCACCTCGTACTACCGCCGGCCATCGGCCCCACATGGTCGCTCGCAATCGAGGAGCAGTACTACTTTCTCTGGGCACCCGTCGTTCGCTTTCTGCGCGCGCCGTGGATGCTCGCCACGTTGCTTGTTACCGCATTGATCGCTTCCCCGCTCTTTCGCCGCACGCACTTCGCCTGGATCACGCCAACGCACACGCTCACTCATATCGACGGCATCGCGATGGGCAGCCTGCTGGCTCTCGGCCTCTACACGCTGCCTCTCACCCGCCGCGTCTGGCTCTGGATCGGCCTCGCCGCCATGCCCATCGGATTCCTCGCCGCCGCCACCATCGCCGGAGGCACAGCCTTTCTAGACACCGCGCTCACCACGCTCTTTGCGGGAGCAGTGCTATCCTCCATCGCCTCCACCGGATCGCACAACCCGGTGAATGCAATCCTGAGCCGCGGCCCTCTGGCCTTTTACGGACGCATCAGTTATGGCCTTTACATGACGCACATCATGGTCTTCATCTACTTCGGCTGGTTCGACGCCCGCATGGACCACTACGGAATACCCGGCAACCTCGCTGTCGTCGCGTTCCGTCTCGCAGCCTGCACGCTCGCCGCAACCATCCTGTGGTACGGATTCGAGTCCAGAATCCTGCGCCTCAAGCGCCACTTTGAAAACCTTCCGAAGAAGCAGCAGCCATCCGACCAAAGTTTCTCCCTCTAATCTCCTCCGCACGCCGTCCTGATTTCATCAATCCCACCTAGTGAATCGGCATCTCATCGCCTTGTGACTCCAATCACCCCCGCCGTTAACATTCGGCTGCTAGCCTGAACTGGTACGGAAATCTTCCCCACCCGAGGTGCCCCATGACCAGCGCGACGACCGATATTAACCGGGCCGAAGCAAGAACCGAAGGCCCTCTCAGTCCTGAAATCCTCAACAAAATGGACGCCTACTGGCGCGCCGCTAATTACCTTTCCGTCGGCCAGATCTATCTCAAAGACAATCCACTGCTTGAGCGCCCGCTGACGCTCGACGATGTGAAGCCGCGCCTGCTCGGCCACTGGGGAACCACTCCCGGCCTCAACTTTCTCTACGTCCACTGGAACCGCCTGATCCGCGAGCGCCATCTCGACATGATCTACATCATCGGTCCGGGACACGGTGGCCCGGGCCTTGTTGCCAACACATATCTCGAAGGCTCCTACTCCGAGATCTATCCCCATATCGAGCTGAATCGCGACGGCATCAAGCGCCTCTTCCGCCAGTTCAGTTGGCCCTACGGCATTCCCAGTCACGTCGCGCCGGAGACGCCCGGATCGATTCACGAAGGCGGAGAACTAGGCTATTCGCTGGTGCACGCTTACGGCGCGGCATTCGACAATCCCAATCTGATCGTCGCGTGCGTCGTAGGCGATGGCGAAGCGGAAACCGGACCGCTGGCGACAAGCTGGCACTCGAACAAGTTCATCAACCCCGCAACCGATGGTGCCGTGCTTCCTATCCTGCATTTGAACGGCTACAAAATCGCCAACCCCACCGTGCTCGCGCGTATTCCGCACGCTGAGTTGGAGAACCTCATGCGCGGATATGGATACGAGCCATTCACGCTTGAGGGCCACGATCCGGCGACCATGCACCAGAAAGCTGCCGAGGTCTTCGACAAGATTTTCGACCGCATTGCCGCGATCCAGAAAGCAGCGCGCGAAGGCGGATCGACAGATCGCCCGGCATGGCCCATGCTGATCATGCGCACGCCGAAGGGCTGGACCGGACCGAAGGAAGTCGACGGCAAGCCGGTGGAAGGCACCTGGCGCGCCCACCAGGTTCCGTTCGCAGAACTCCGCGAGAAACCGGACCATCTGCGCCTATTGGAAGACTGGATGCGCAGCTACAAGCCCGAAGAGCTATTCGATGAAAAAGGCGCATTTCGGGAGGAACTCGCCGACATCGCTCCCAAGGGACGCCTGCGCATGGGCATGAATCCGCATGCCAATGGCGGCCTGCTATGGCAACCTCTGACGGTGCCAAACTTCCGCAACTTTGCGGTCAAGGTTGACTCGCCCGGAGCAACAACAGCCGAGTCTACCCGCGTGCTGGGCAAAATGCTGCATGCCGTTATGGAGGCCAACAAGGACACGAAAAATTTCCGCGTCTTCGGTCCGGACGAAACGGCCTCAAACCGCCTGCAGGATGTAATCACCGGAACCGGCAAAACCTGGGAGGCCGAGACGCTTCCGGTCGACGAGGATCTTTCGCAGACCGGTCGCGTAATGGAGATCCTGAGCGAGCACATGTGCCAGGGTTGGCTCGAAGGCTACCTGCTAACCGGCCGGCATGGATTCTTCAACTGTTACGAAGCATTCATCCACATCATCGATTCGATGGTGAACCAGCATGCGAAGTGGCTGAAGGTGACGCGGCAGATTCCCTGGCGCAAACCGATTGCCTCGCTCAACTACTTGCTGAGTTCGCTGGTGTGGCGGCAGGATCACAACGGCTTCTCGCACCAGGATCCCGGCTTCATCGATCACCTGGTAAACAAGAAGGCGGACGTCGTGCGCATCTACCTCCCGCCGGACGCCAATACTCTGCTCTCCGTAGCTGATCACTGCTTGCGCAGCAAGAACTACATCAACCTGATCGTGGCCGGAAAGCAGCCTGCTCCGCAGTGGCTCACGATGGACGAAGCCGTGGCGCATTGCACCACTGGATTGGGCATCTGGAAATGGGCCTCGAACGATGGCGGCAATCCCGACGTTGTAATCGCGAGTTGCGGCGACGTGCCGACGATGGAAGCCCTCGCGGCTGTTATGCTCCTTCGCACACAGGCGCCAGACATGCGCATTCGCTTTGTGAATGTAGTCGACCTGATGGCTCTGCAGCCACCTTCCGAACATCCGCACGGCTTGCCCGATGAAGAGTACGACGCCATCTTTCCGCCCAAAATACCCACGATCTTCGCGTTTCACGGATATCCGTGGGGCATACACCGCCTCACCTATCGACGCCACAATCACGACAACCTGCACGTGCGCGGATACAAGGAAGAGGGCACAACCACGACGCCTTTCGACATGTGCGTGCTCAACAATATCGATCGATTCCAGCTCGCGCTCGATGCGATATCGCGTGTGGCGCGGCTTGCGTCAAAGGTCGACGAAACGCGTCAGTGGTACTCGGAGGAGATCCAACGTCACCGTTTATACGTATCGGAAAACGGAGAAGACCTGCCGGAGATTCGCGACTGGCAGTGGCAGCCGGCCACAAAGAGTTAGAAGAGTTTTGGAAGGTGCTCAAACTCAGAGCACGTTTCTATCGGGGCAAGAACTCGGTCGTGCAAGCGTTGGCCAGATTGAACGCCGGGTCTGTATCAGGGCACGACTTTAGTCGTGCCGCAAGAGAAGCAATAGAACAGGGGCTTTAGCCCCTGCGGAAAATCAAGAAGTTCAACTTACGGTAAGGGGTCCTTCTGATGTCGTCTTTGCCAGTTTTGGTTTTGAATAGCGGTTCATCCTCCATCAAGTTTGCAATGTATGAAGCCGGTGACGGCCAGCGCACAAAGATTTTCGAAGGCGCGGTCGACGGAATCGGCACAGATAACGGAAAGTTCTGGATCAAGGACGCGGCCGGCGAGAAAATCGTGGACCAGACACCACCCCTGCCCAACCGCTCTATTGCATTTTCGCTGGTCGAAAAAGCCCTTCACTCCGGCCAGTTCCCCGCTCCCAAGGCGATTGGACATCGTACGGTGTGCGGCGGCCCAAGGATCCGCGATAACCAGATCATTACTCCAAAGCTCATCGACGAAATCGAAAGCTACGCCGCTCTTGCGCCGCTGCATACACCCATCGCCGTCTACATCATGCGCGAGGCTCTCCGGCTCTTTCCAGGCATTCCCAACTTCGCGGTGCTCGATACTTACTTTCATCGCACCATGCCTGAAGTCGTCACGCGCATGCCCATTCCCGACGAATACGCGCAGATGGGCGTCCGGCGCTACGGCTACCACGGCATCTCCTACGAGTCGATCATCTATCAGTTGCAGCCGAACATTCCGGAAAAGCTGATCGTCGCTCACCTCGGCAACGGCGCATCCATCACGGCGATCCGCAACGGACAGAGTCTCGATACCTCGATGGGACTTACTCCGACCGGCGGTATCATCAGCGGCTCGCGCACCGGCGACATCGATCCCGGCGTCGTAATTTTCATTTTGAAAAAAATTGCCGAGACCACTCCCGACGCAGTCGCCGCAGCCGACAAGCTCGAGACTGTCGTCAGCAAGAAATCGGGTCTCCTCGGAGTGAGCGGAACTTCAAACGACATGCGCGATCTCCGCGAGGCCATCAAGGGCGGCGACCAGAACGCCCGCCTGGCCGTCGACAAATTCACGTGGACCATCGCGAAGTGGATCGGCAGCTATTTCGCCGAACTCGGTGGCCTCGACATGCTGGTCTTCACCGGCGGCATCGGCGAAAACGACATCGCTTCGCGCGCCGAAATCTGCGCAGGATTAGGCGCGCTCGGCATCATCGTTGATCCGGCCAAGAACAATGTGCGCGGAGCCGCTGTTATCTCGGCCGAAAATTCCCGCGTCCAGGTGCGCGTAATTCCGCCCGCCGAAGACCTGATGATCGTGAACCACGTTGTACGTCTGCTGAACAACCAGGGAGAATGAACGGCTGATGTTAAGGCCTGGCAAGCCGCCGGCTACACCTGACAGGTGCCTCTGTTCTACACTAAAGGGTTCGCATCGGAGCTTTCATTCATGCATTCGGTAGTAACTCAAGTAGACCTGAAGCCCCTTCCCTCACCGGCTCTCCGCCGCTTTGCCTGGGCGGTGCTCGCATACTTTATCGCCGTGATTCTATGGGGTTCGCTGGTGCGCGCTACCGGTGCAGGCGCGGGATGCGGAGATCACTGGCCGTTGTGCAACGGGACAGTACTGCAGCACTCCCCCAACGCAAACACGATGATTGAGTTTGCGCACCGAATTACGAGTGGGCTATCGTTCTTCTCCGCCGTTGGCTTGCTCGTCTGGACATTTGCCGGAACCGTACGCGGACACCTCGCTCGCCCGGCCGCTGTGGCATCCGTCGCGTTCACGCTGGTTGAGGCAATCCTCGGCGCGCTGCTCGTCAAACTCGGGCTGACCGCGCAGAGCCAATCGCCACTGCGGCCTTGGTACCTTGCTCTTCACCTGACGAACACATTGCTGTTGCTAGCGGCTCTCACGCTCACCGCTCACCTGCTCAGCCGCCGACAGGGCTACCTTCGCTCCACGATCCGGCTGGTGGCGCCCTTTGGCGCGATCGTCGGCATTCTCGTCGTGCTCATCGTGGGCGTCACCGGCTCGCTGGCCGCGTTGGGAGACACGTTGTTCCCTGCAACATCGCTCGGCTCCGCGCTGGCAGAGGATTTTTCTCCCACAAGTGGATGGCTGGTGCGATGGCGCTGGACGCATCCGACGATCGCGTTTCTCGCAAGCATCTTCCTGATCTGGATCCTGGTACGCGCAGCGCAACGCACCACTCAATGGGACAATCGGGGATTGTCAGCGCTCGTACTGGTCCTTCTGGCTGCTCAGTACGTGTTGGGCGTACTCGACGTAGTGATGCTGGCTCCGCTGTGGCTGCAGATAGCCCACCTGCTTGGCGCCGACGTACTATGGGCCGCGCTCGTGGTCCTCACAGCGCGATTGACGCTGCAACCAATTTTGAGCCAGGAAGGGCCGAGTAGCTAAGAGCAACTGCTCGTTACTCCCTACTCCCTACTTCCGAGTCCCTAGTCCTTAGTCCCTAGTCCCTATTCCCTGCTTCACTTCACCAGCACCCCAGCCGCCGGATAAACCTTTCCGTTTACCGTCGCATTGATCACGGGCAGGTCGGGTGTTGCAGTGAGCCACTCGATCTTCCCATCGCGCAGAATGACCGTGTCTTCGGCCTTGCCGCCGCGAATGCTCGGGTTCCACGCGAACGCCTGGTTGTTGACAACGGTCTCCTTGCCTTCGGGCGTTGCTACCCATTCACGCTCGCCATAGCCTGTAGGTCCCCCCTGGTGATGGAAGCGCTCTTCACCGGGAAATCCCTCGGCTGCATACGCTGCCTGCGCCACCCGGAACAATTCCGCAGAAGTCGCCCCCACGCGCGAAGCATCAAGCAAAGCGGCATTCACCTGCGCGGACGATTTGAATCGCGCATCGAGCTCGGCCGGCAACGCGCCGAAATGCACAAAGCGAGTAATCGAAATCGCCAATCCCCACTTGCGCGAGCAGAGATTCAGCATTCCGTACTTCTTCAGCCGCGCACCGCGCGCCACCGCATGCTTGTACTTGTAGATGCGATCGTCAACGGCAAAAAGATAGACCGACGGAAGAATGCCGCGTCGCAAAAGATTGGCGGCTGTGAGGGCCTCGAGATCGTATTCGCTCAGCCCCGGCTCAACCTCGTGCAACGACTCGACAGTCGCGTCAGCCGTCTGCGTTCCAAGCCAACGATAGCGCGCGATTTCCGTCTCGCTCAACGATGCGCGCAGCGGAAACAGATTCACTGGCGTTGTTCCCGGCATCGGAGTGTCCGATCCCAGCGGACCGCCTGCCAACTTTGCCGCTGCAGCCGCAGTATCGTCCGCATACCAGGGAAACATCACCGGCTCAAAATCGAGCGCGCCAAACTCCTCGTCATGCAGGCGCGGAGCTTCGTTCTCGCGTCGTGAAGTAATAGCGCTTCCCTTCCGCGGTAACCAGCAACGACGCCACACCCGTTTCGCAGGGAGTCAGCACGCGAAGTTCCACGGCCCCGCCCGTCAGCCAGGCAACGTTTTCATTGCGGCGGATAAGAACGCCAGACAGCTTGTTCTCGCGCAGCCACGCCACAAGCTTTTCGTGCTTGGCATTCAGTTCTTCGTTCCACGCTGCCTCGGTCACGATGGTGGTCCCGTTCACTACCAGGCTCTTGTTGATCCGCTTGGTCATGATTGCCGTCTCCATATCAATCTCCTCAAACAACAACGGGCGCCGACACAGGAGTCAACGCCCGCATTTAATCGCAATTAAATCAGTCCTCAAGGTTCGGGTGGTAGTGGCTTTCCCATCCGAGATAGCGCGCGGCCTCGTGCACCGACTTCGAAACGTCGCTGAAGTTGGCAGCCACGTGGTGTTCAAATCCTTCGCGGCAGATGTATTTCAGCAACTTCTGCAACTGCGGAATCTCCGCCACGCCCGCACCGCCGAATGTCTCCAGCGGATCGTCGGTAAATCTGCCCGCGCCGGTGTATCCGCGCACGATGCCGCGGCGATCATCGGTGGAGTAGCGCGCGAAGCTCATCGCGCCTGCCTTCACGCGGCCCACGCAGGTGCCGAAGGTGTTCAGCTTGCCCACCGTACCGGCGATGATCTCCTGGTAGTCCATCTTCACTTCTTTGAAGAAGTGCTTGGGCAGGTTCGAGCAGTGGAAGCACACGCACTTGTCAGGATGGCTGCCGTAATTGTTGTTCCAATCCAACAGCGCCGAGGGTGTACCCGAGGCCAGCGCCATCATGTACATGCTCAGCGTGCCCGGCACATCGACTTCGCAGGCCGATGGAATCAGATCGTTCGACATCATGCTCATGATGGTGCAGGGCACGACGCCGAAGAACTCCTCCATCGATGTCCAGCACTGCACGGCGCTGATGGTGATGTGCGACTGCTTCATCCAGCCGTCGATCACCGCGCCGAGCTTCGCCATCTTCATCAATGCTTCGTCCGGAATTCCCGACGTGGTCACATACTTCTTGATCGCGGCGAGTTTGCCCTGCGCGGCATCATCGTTGTCCTTCATGCGATTGATGCGGCCAAAGATCTCCGACAGATCAATCGTCTCGATCGTGATGCCGCTGGTTTCAAAGATGCGCTCGGAATAGCGAACCGTATTGAATGCCGTGGGACGCGCGCCGATAGCGCCGATGCGCAGATTCTTCAGCCCCTTCACGATGCGGCAGACAGCCGAGAACCATTCCAGATCAGCCTTGAATTCCGCCGACGTCAACGCTTCAGTGTGCAGCGTCGTCAGCGAATAGTTGATGCCGTACTGCATCATGTTGTTGCACGCCGACATCTTTCCGCAGAAGCTGTCGCGACGCGTGGCGATGGTCATGGCTTCAGAGCGGTCGGGCGTGGCCTGCACCAGCACCGGCACCTTCAGCCCCGACAGGCGAATCGCATCCACGATGCCGCGCTCTTCGCCGAAATTGGGCAGCGTTACGATGATGCCGTCGATCTCTTCGGCATGTTTCTTGAAAAGCTCGGCGCAATGCTGCGCCTCTGTGTACGTTTCCACCGCGCCGTATTTTGATTGCTCGGGGCCGAGAACGATTGCGCGCGCTCCCGCAGCCTCAAGAACTGAAATGATTTCTTCGCGCCCGGTCTTGGCCAGGTGATCCGGAAAAAAGCCCCGGTTTCCAACAATGACTCCAAATGTCATCTTTCTTTCTGCTGCCATGATTCATGCTCCTTCAATTTGCCGCGTTAACCGTTGCGGCCCGGGCGAAAACGCAGACTGTAAAAAAGACCGAGAAACAACATCAAACCGCCCCACCAGACCGGGGCGTGCAAATTAGCCAGACACCACGTTTGCCAGCTGGTGCGTTGCCAACTCATACAGTCCGTAGCCGAAGATCATTGCGCCGTAAACGGTGAGCAAAACCCCGATGAAAAACCAGATCGAAATATGGCCGGATTCCATACGACCTCCTTACCAGAAGTAGATGTTGAGAGCGAGGAACGACAATGATCGCGATCACCAGCCAGAAGTATTCGTTCTTGTAGAACGGCACGGCTCTTCATCGGGCAGCGTTGTCGCGCCATAGACCAGGCCATCCAGTTCCGCAAGCGTCTTCGGCTTGGTGACCAGGCTGACGATCACGTTGACCAGGATCGGCGATGATCACCGACCACAGAGCGCGATACATGTTCTCCGCCATGTCTCTTGGCATCAGGCGAAATCGCCACAAAACGCAGCGCCGATGGATCAGCTTTGACCCATCCCCACAGCCCGATCGAAGTGAGCGTGCCCATCAGCAGTCCCCAGAATCCGCCTGCCTTTGTGGCGCGCTTCCAGAACATGCCCACCAGCACCACGCCGAGCAGCGGCGAAATGAAGAAGCTGAAAAGCGCCTGCACGTAGTCCATGATGCCGGCGGCGCTCATCACCAGGTACGCGGTGCCGATGGAGACGACGACGCCGAGAATCGTGGCCCATCGTCCCACTGAGACATAGTGCTCATCCGGAGCATTCTTCTTGATGAGCGGCTGATAGATGTCGTAGGTCCACACGGCAGAGAAGGCGCTCACGTTGCCCGCCATGCCGCTCATGAATCCGGCAATCAGTGCGGTGATGCCCAGTCCAAGCAAGCCCGGGCGCCAATAGCGCACCATCATCAGCGGCAGCACCTCGTTGTAACTGTGCAGACCCGATTCCGGCGTCGCCAGGTTCTGCGCCCACAAGGTGCATCAGGCTGCCGTCGGGATTCTGCAGAACCACGAGTCCAAGCAGGCCGGGAAGAATGACGATGAACGGAACGGCCATCTTGAAGAAGGATCCGATGATCGGAGCCATGCGCGCGGAACGCAGGTTATGCGCGGAGAGAACGCGCTGCACAACGAGGAAGTCCGTTGTCCAGTAACCGAAGCTGATGGCGAATCCGAGGCCGAACACGATGCCGGTCCAGTGGATGCCCATCGGGTTATCGGTAAAGTGGCCCATGCTGCGCCACATGTGCGTGTAGTCGCCGGGTGCGGTTGCGCCTGTGGCGATGTTGTGCGCGAGCTTGGCTTTGAATCCGTTCCAGCCGCCGGCCTCGATCAGGCCCAGGATCGGCACCAGCAGTGCGCCGCCCCAGATCAGCATGAACTGGAGAACTTCATTGAAGATCGCCGACCGCAAGCCGCCCAGCGCAACATAAGCCGCAACTGCGAGCGACGAGACGATGATGGAGAAGTTCAAATCCCAGCCGAGAACGACCTTCATCACTTCGGCCATGGCGAACATATTCACGCCGCTCATCAGCACGGTCATGAACGCGAATGAAAACGCCGAGACGATGCTGGCGCCCTGCCCGTAGCGCAGTTTGAGGTAGCCCGGCACCGAGTGCGTCTTGCAAACGTAGTAGAACGGCATCATCACGATGCCGAGGAAGAGCATCGCGGGAATCGCGCCGACCCAATACCAGTGCGCGGCGAGAATGCCGTACTGATAGGCCGATCCAGCCCAGCCCATCAGTTCCAGTGATCCGAGGTTGGCCGAGACAAAGCTCAAGCCTGCGATCCATGCCGTCATCTCGCGGCCGGCCATGAAGAATTCTTCGCTGGTGTTGGCCTGGCCCTTGAGGTAGAAGCCGATCCAGATCACCATCACGAAATAGATCGCGATAATGGCGATGTCGAGGAAGCTCAGATGTGCGAGCGACGGCGCGGCGAGCGCCAGCAGCGCGGCGGGTGTTTGTGGCATTCCAACGGCGGTTAAACCTGGAACCAAAGCGAGCATTCAGTCACCTACGATCGGGTGAATACATCCGGTGTCGACGTGGACGTTCGCCCATAAGTAAATGGGTTTACTCCAAGGGTTGTCAAGCCTTCAGACAAAAATTCCGGGCCCAGGATGGCGGTGCGCCGCAGCTCGGCACGAAATTCGAATCATCTGAAGGGGATACGTTTTCCGGCACGGAGTCTACCACAGTCAGCCGTAGGCACAACACATGCGAATGGAGGGCCAATCCCTTATCCCGAAGCACCCGCAGTTTGCAGGAAAGCCGTCGTCTTGTTTTCGCCGCCCGGGAACAGTCGCGCATACTCAATGGGCGTACATTCCACCAGTTCGGCGGGGCGCTCATAGTGCCCTGGAATCCTGGCCGAAATCGACAGATCGGCGCCCCTGTTTACGAGAAGTTCGACGATTGGCAAACCGAAGTCGTTGAACTGCGTAGCCGCGTGGAAGATCGCAGTCTGCCCACCGACGCCGGCTTCATCGACCGTCGCGCGCGCATTGACGTCCGCCCCGTGATCGAGGAGCAACTCACCGCAGCGAGATTTCCGTATTCCGCGGCAACGTGCAGCAACGTTCCTCCCTGAAGCGTGAGGCAACGACCGCCGCTCATTCCGCAATCGAGTTCTGCGAATCGCCTGTTCACGAGTGCGGATCGGCGACGATCAGCTCGCGCAGACCATCCATGCGCCCGCGCAGCAATTCCAGCACTGCCGGCACGCTGTATTTGGTCTCGCCACCAGCCTTGAGCAGGATATCGATACAGGCGCTCAGTCGTTCTACAGAACGCGCGTAACCCGCAATGAGGTAGTCGAGAGCAGTGCCTGGATAGGGATGGCCGCTCATCTCGTATCCATGATCGCGGCAGTTCGGATTCGCGCCGTGGTCGATCAGCCATCGCAGCGATCCCGGCGCGAGCGATTCGCATGGCGCGAAAATAATTGGGAAGTAACCTCCCCACTCCGCATTCACATTCGCGCCGTTGCGAACCAGCAGTTCCATCATCGGAATGCGATCATCCCTCAGAGCCGCGCGCATCAGCGGACCATCGCCGCCCTGGTGGACGTCCGACCCGTTGTCGATCATCCACTGTGCCATCGCCAGCCGCACTGGCGTGGGCGGTTCCCACGGCACGCGGCACTCAGCCACCCAGGTGAGCGGGCCATTCTTGCCGTAGCCCATTGGAGCGCGATGAAGCGCTGGGTTCCGCGTCATCAGGAGCTTCACGCGATCGAGGTCATTGCCATCGATCGCCTCCTTCAGTTCGATGACTTCTTTACCGAGGTTCACCTCGTCGACGTGCGCCTTCAGCCGTCGCCAGCTTGGAAAGCCGTACATGCGCGCAATCTTCAGTTGCGCCTCGGTCAGCGACGCGGCCTGACCGGCCTTCAGTAGTGCTTTTGCCTGGTCTTTGAGGTGGCGAAGATTGGGGTGCTCGGGAAGTGAGCGAGGGGATTCGCTTGATCCGGTTGGCATGCTGCCTCCTTTCAATGTCACGCCCGGTGTCCGCGTTGCGGGCTGAAAGAAGGTGTGTGGATTTGGGCACTTCGGGTGGGCTTAAAGCCCTTTCCGCGGACCGGATGCGTCCCCAACGCTGACCGAAAGATTAGCAGAAAATCCGTAAGGTTCGCATAAGCAATTCAGCCATGCGCGAACCCGCATTTCCTGCTTGTTTTTGCCGCGCCGGAACGATACCTTTGGATATGGGATTCTCCCCTTCCCCAATCCTCGTGTTTTCCGGCCTTTTGTCTCTCCGCGCCTTAGGCGGTGGTCTGTCCAATTCCATCCTCAACCCAAGGAGTCTTGCCGATGTACCCGACCGTCGATCCACTAGCTCCTACCGGAATTTCGCGCCGCAGCTTCTTCCGTTTCGCCGCCGGAGCCTCCGCGCTGGCCAGCCTGCCCATCCTCACCGAAGCCCATCTCGCATACGCCGACCGCCCCAAATTTGCCGACCCCAACAAGGGCATCCACATCGATGCCAACGAAAACCCCATGGGTCCGTCGCAGGGCGCGCGCCAGGCGATGATCGAGATCGTTCCGCGCGGCGGGCGCTACCTGTTCAACGGTGAAGAAGAGCTGGTCGAGATCTTCGCCAAGCAGGAAGGCCTGAGCGCTGAGTCAGTTATTCCCTTCGCCGGCTCAAGCGAACCGCTGCACTTCACTGTGCTCGCCTTCACCAGCAAAGACCGGCCGCTGGTAGTGGCCGATCCCGGCTACGAAGCGCCCATGTGGGCGGCCAAGGTAAGCGGTGCGCAGATCTTCAAGGTGCCGCTGGCCGATCCCAAGGGTGAAGCCAAGCACGACGTCAAGGCCATGCTGGCCGCCGCATCGAATCCCGGCGTGATCTACATCTGCAACCCCAACAACCCCACCGGCACCTGTACGCCACGCAGCGATATCGAATACGTCGTCGCCAACGCGCCCAAAGACACGGTCATCCTGATCGACGAGGCATACATCCACCTCTGCGATGCGCCGCGCTCCATCGACTTCGTGAAGGAAGGCAAGAACGTCATCGTCCTTCGCACCTTCTCGAAGCTCTACGGCATGGCCGGCATCCGCATGGGATTCGCCATCGGCCGTCCCGATCTGCTCGCGAAGATCACTCCCTTCGGCGGAATGAACGCGCTGCCCATCACGGCGGTGGCCGCCGCAAAGGCCAGCCTGCTCGATCCGGATCTGGTTCCGACGCGCAAGAAGATCATTGCCGACACGCGCGTTGAGACCATCGCGTGGCTCAAGAGCCAGGGCTATAGCTGCACGCCGTCAGAAAGCAACTGCTTCATGCTCGACGTGCGCAAACCCGGCAAGCAAGTACAGGCGGCTCTGGCGGCAAAGGACATGTACGTAGGCCGAATCTGGCCCGCATGGCCCGACAGCGTGCGCATCACCGTCGGCACCCCCGACGAAATGATGGCCTTCCGCAAAGACTTCACCGCGGTGATGAGCAGCAACACAGCGGGTCTTGCTCTGCCGAAGATGCCGCGGCGTCTGGAGCAGACGCCGTTCACGCACATGTCGTAAGACGCTCTCAGTTGTCAGTTTTCAGTTGAAAAGCCCCGTCTTCGGACGGGGCTTTTCGCTGGTTCACAAGACTCCATTTTCAAGCGGGCCAGCTTTGTTGCGGTCTGGGCGCCAGCTACTTCTTGCTCCTTGTCGAAATCGCTTTCTCTTTGTGAACAAAATAAAAGTACGCGCCAACGCTCAGGAAATTGACCAATACGGCAATCACGTTCCAGATGATCACCGGTCTTGAAACGATCAACAGACCGTAATAAACCCAGAGGACCTGAAAAACGCACATGATCGCGGCCATCCTTGGATTCATGCCCGCGCTTGATCGGCGCCTGAACATTGCGATCAGGTCCGGTACTGCGGCAAAGGTCGTTCCAAAGCCCGCCACAATCCCGACGATCTCCGACCGCTTGAATTCCGAGAATAGAATGCTCTGCGGATCAGCCGGTGTCAGGTCCTTGCATCCGCACAGGCAAATCGTGCTGCAGAGAATACCCCAAAAAACTATTCGGTTGGATCGGTACATAAGATCGACCCTCGCAAAGACCGTCCCCGATACTAGTCACCCCATCCAGTCCGTTCAACTGTCGAAACTACCAGAGACTTGTTGAAACGATTTCTGGCGAGACATCGCCACTGGATAGGCCAAATGCGGGCGGAATACCAGACAGTGTCACGTCAGCGTATCGGCACCCGGGGATGACCGATTGATAACTAGCAGAGAATGTGAACCTCGACGAGAAAGACGACCAAACACAGCAGTGGAGAGGTGATGAAGACAGTTTATTTCTGAAGGACCGCTACGGTTGTCACAATCGCGACGGCAATCACATGGGCAACAAGCCGGCCCGACGCAAGCCAGAAGATTGTCGGGTTGACCGGGGATCGGAATACGGTGGTTTGCGCCGCCTTCTTCAAAGACGAAAGACAGCAGCAGAGATGTTCGGTGACTCCAGCCAGGCGGTGCCTGAATTGAACTCGTTGTGAAAATCCTTGTAGATGCGCGTGTCCTCGACATACGCACCCGCAAGACACTGGTGACAGTCATTGAAGGCATGGGTACTTGGCGAGAGAGCAAAATGCGACGGAGCGAAGCTCAAAGCCAATCCGGCGATAGCTTCATCGTCATTCCGGCCGGCACCATCACTTGCCGCGGCCAGGAAGGGACTGTTCGTGGTTCAGTGAGTGGCAATTGAAGATTTCAAACTGAGTATCTCGAAAACAAGAAGCTGGCCTGAGCGAATTTCAGATCCAAGCGAGACGCCCGGGAAGAACCTGTGAGGCACCCCATGCCAGGCCAATCCATTCAGGTGCTTAGCTGCGATCCCTGCAGGCCAAATGCTGCACGAATCATTGCAAGGAAATGGACGATCCTGGGCTTCGCGTCTCCGGGACCGAGCGCTTCGAAAGGCACGTATCCCCGATAGCCGTGCTGATCGATGATGGCCTTGATTCTCGCGAGGTCGGTAGGCTCCAGCTTGCCGTTGCGGCCCACTTCTTCCTTGATCTGCCATGAAACGGCGTAGGGTACGAGTTTCTCAATCTCGGCATAAGGGTCACCGGAGCGAAGACTGCCAATGTCGAGAATCGAGGCAAACCACTCTGAATCTACCGCCTCAATCACGCGGATAGTCTCCGAGGCAGTCTTCAGGAAGTCGTTGTGCTGCTGCAAGCCGACGACAACGCCGTGTTCCTTGCCAAATGCCGCACACTGCTTGAAGTCCGACACCATCCAGTCCAACGCCTGGTCGAACGTGTACCCTGCGGGCCGCTCCGGGCCGGCAAATACGCGAATTACCGGCGCACCCAATTTGCTGGCCACCACAATCCAGTCCTTCACCATCTGCACATCGCGCTTGCGCGCGGCCTCGTCTGCCACGGCAAAGTTGTTTCGCACCCCGGTGCCGCTGATGGCAACGCCGTTCACAAAAGCCTTCCGCTTCAACGTGTAGATGTACTCATCCGTGGGGACATTGGGGTAACCGGGAAAGTAGTACCCGGTAGCATCGAGCGCGTCCACGCCATTCGTTGCACAGAAGTCCACGGCATCCGCCAGCGTCATCGTGCCCGCAAGAAGTGGCCCGTTGAACGAGAAGGCGTTGAGGCCGAGCTTGAGTTTCACGCCGGCCTCGCGAGAAATGGTGTCGCCGGCCGTGAGCGACGAACCCGGAACGGCAGCCATCGCGGCCAATCCGGCAGAAGCGGCAAGAAATCTGCGTCGATTGATCATGAGTCCGGATCATAACGGATGCCGTGAGGGAACGAACAGGCCCAATTGTTGCCGCCATCCCGGACATGACCACTGAGCAGCGATTCACCCCTTCCAACGATCGGCCCGTCACGAACTGCTTGCATCTGTCCCGTCGCTGCTCTAGCCTCGGGGCGATTACACGCACTCGATTCGACCGGAGACCGCAATGAAAACTCCTGTTCTCTCTTCAATTTGTCTTGCATGCATCCTGAACGCCGGCGCCCTCGTGATGCACGCGCAAACTCCCGGCAACTCCACTGACAGCACCGCACCCAGCTATGACATGAAAGCCCAGGCCCTGCTTGACCTGCAGGCCGTGAATAAAAAGTGTGTCGCGCTCGCCGAGGCGCTTCCGAGCGACAAGCTCACCTGGCGCCCTTCCCCCGACGCCCGGTCCTTCGCTGAAGTGTTTCTGCACGTCGCGGGAGAGCGCTACGGAATCCTCGGCATGATGGGCGCGACCCCTCCTGCAGGATTTAAAGCAAGCGAATTCGAAAAATCTACAACCGACAAAGATCGCATAGTCGAGGAACTGAATCAGTCCTGGGATTTCGCGAACAAGGCGATCAATGGCATGAGCAACGCGGATTTCGCAAAGCTACTTCCAAAGCTCGGCCCGCAGGCAAACGAAGGCGACGTTGTTTACATCCTCGTCGCTGACGCGCACGAACACCTCGGCCAGCTCGTCGCCTATGCTCGCCAAAATGGCATTGTGCCCCCTTGGACAGTGCAGCAGCAGAAAAAGAAGGCGGCGGCCGCCGCTGCAGGCAAATAATGGCGCGTGGCCCGTCTTCGCACGGTGTTTTTGCAGCTGAATTGCCGAAACCCTGAAGTGCTTGCAACCCATGCGTGTGGCGTGTATCCTCGGTTGCAATCAAGGGGCCTGACAAAGCACACCAGGGCGGTTCGCGTGTGCTGTTCCTGTCGTTCGATTTGAGGTTGCCGCGCCTCGTTCCTGCAAGTTGATGTTTCCGTGCCTTGCAGGGCTTTCCGGAGTCAGTTCGATCCGTTCCGACTAAGCCGAATACCCAGAGAAAGACCGGGCCTCTCCCATAAAATCCGAAGCCCTCTTCGGTTCGCGCCCACGCGCTCGCGGGAAGCACTGCTGTCCCCGCGGACGAAGAAATCACTGTTTGATTCAAACCGCATTAGAGGTGCATTTGGTCAAGTTCTATGCAGGTGCCGTGAAAACTGCCGAATTCAGGCCAGACCTGCACAATGTTTTAGGCGTGTGTCGTTCAGCCGCACAGCAGATGCGGAATCGTCTGCTCGCGCTGGCGAAATCCTCCCTTCTTCTCAGCTTTGTCTTTGCGTGTGTTGTGGCATTGCCTCAGTCGGCCCACGGCGCGGTTGGCGTCTGGTTGCAAAGCCCCAAACCCGGCTCGAATCCGAACAAGATCAACGTGTATGCCATCGCCTACAGCCCGAGTGCCATTACCGGATGGATCATCTATGTCGATGACGCCATTGCATACCGAAGCGACTACTCCTCCGATACCCTCTCTCACACCTTGAAGCTCTCCAACGGCACGCACATTCTTTACGCGCGGGCATGGACCACGGACGGCTACGGAACATCCGCCACATTGTTGATTCAGGTTGGGCCGGCGCCGCGGAGCAGTTCTGTGCTCCCGACTCCCCCCTCCAATGCAAAAGTTCTTTACCAGATTCAAAACGACTCCGACGGCTGGACTGCCTGCAGCCTGTGCGCGCAAGGCACAAATGACACCACGAACTTCTGGATGGCGCCGTACGAGAACACCCCTTCCATGAGCGGAAGCAGCCGCGAACTCTACGCCGACGGCTTGCCGTGGACGAACGTGCTCTTCATCAAGACCTGGCCGGGAACGAGCAGCGCTACCCATTTCTTATGGGACTTCTGGGTCTACCACGATCCCACGACGGCTGCCAACATCTGGTCATCGGAGTTCGATCTGTGGCAGACGCTTGGCGGAAGAGAATTCATGATCGGCAGTCAGTGCGCCTTTGGCGATGGCTACTGGGACACATGGGACAGCGCCAACAACCGTTGGATCGAGAACGGCGTGCCTTGTCCGCGCTGGGCGCCGAACACCTGGCACCACATCCAGTGGTACGTCGAGCGCATCAGCCCCACGCAGTATCGGTACGACACGCTCGTGGTCGATGGCCACGGCTACGGATTCAACCAGGTGTGGGCGATAAATCCCATCTCATGGCCCGATGCTGTCGGTGTTCAATGGCAACTCGACCAGGGCGCCAACGGCGATCCGGTCACATCAATGGATCGATAACGTGAAACTGACAACCTGGTAAAAAAGCGGCGATGCTACTCGCTGCCATCGGACGGTTGGTGCGCTCCTGATCGCCAGGCCTCATCGCACGCCGAAAATAAAATGCCGACCGCTCTTGTGAGCGGTCGGCATTTTGGTTGAAGCGATTTGTGAGGCTGACTCTTGCTAGAACAAAATCTTCATCGCCAGCTGCACGTTGAAGGGTTCTCCCGGACCGATACCAGGTGCGAAGTTTCCTGAACCGATCGTGGATCCTGTTCTACCGAAGCTTCCGCCACCGAGGAAGTCGTTGCAGAGCTGGTTGCAGCCAGGGCTGGCGAGGTTAACGTGATTGAAGAGATTGAACATTTCAGCGCGGAATTGCACGTTCAGCGGAAAATCGTTGATCGGAATCTTCGTATTCTTGATCACCGAGAGATCCACGTCTGCAAAGCCCGGTCCGTAGATGCTGTTGCGAGCCTCTGTTCCCCACGTGTTGGCTGGCGGTTCAACATAAGCATCCGGATTGAACCACTGCACAAATTTATTGCCGTTCACCGTTTGAATGCTGTGGTTCACTCCCTGAAACGGATTGGAGACACGGTTGGCGCGTTGCGTAAATTCGTCGGTACCGCTGGTGTCGTCGCCATTGTAGATAGTGATGGGCTGGCCGCCGTTAAAGGCGAAAGCCGTGTTGAGTTCCCATCCTCCGGTCAGCAGCTTCATTGTCGGCGCCGAGGGAATCAAATAGTTCACATAGCCCTTGAAGCCATTCCGCGTATCGAAGTCCGAGTTGCCGTAATCACCCTTGAAGTTGTAGCTGTCTTGAGGGAGCGCGCCGCGATATGCAGTCACTTCGTCGAGGTTGTGACCCCAGGTGTAGGATGCCTGGGCAATCACACCGTGCCAGCTTGAGGTGCGGAAGACCGCCTGCAGCGAGTTGTAATTCGAAGTTCCGATGCTCTCGATCTGGTTGATGTCGGAGTAGCAGTTTCCACCATAGGTGCAAGGAGCGCCGGGTATTGCCGGTTCCCCCGTGAACGCACCCGGGGCGCCACCGAGATGAGGCTGGTTAATATTCAGAAGGCTCAGTAGCTTGCGTCCCTGGCTTCCAACATACCCGAGTTGGAAGAAAGCCTTTCCGACCTGCCGCTCGATCTGGAGGTTGTAGTTGATGTTGTAGGGTGACCGGAAATTCTTGTCTACGCTGAAGACGCCGCAGGGATTGGCGGCGCACGACAGTGTCGTCAGTCGGAATGATCTCCTCGCCAGGCACGATCAGAGCGGGATTTCCCTCGCTCGCCTCCGTGGTAAGTGTGAAGACCGGATTGCGTGCCGCCGGGATTGCCTTCGAGTCCGTTAGGAGCCGAGTTTCCGGGACGATTGTCGAGGAAAGGATTCGCATTCGGTGTGTCGAAGAAGATTCCGGCGCCTCCGCGGATCACAGTCGCCTTTGACGACGGGGGACTCCAACTGAAGCCTACGCGCGGGCTGAAGCTGGTGTAGGTAGGTCCATAAATGTTGTCAATCTCCGCACCCTGAAACGCGAGGCCAGTCGTCGTGAGTCCCGGTCGGAACACCGAAAGGTTTTTATCGCCATTGTGCATCGGCTGCATGAAGTCATAACGCAATCCGAAATTGAAGTTCAGATTTGTCGTGGCCTGATAACTGTCCTGTGCGAAGGCGGTATACCCGTAAGAGAAAACCAGCCGCTCCGGATTTCCGACAGCGATGGAAGCCTTCGTCAGGTAACCAGCGAGGAAGTCAGCCAGTGATGCGATGTCCTGATCATCCGTGTTCCATGGCACGGAACCGTCCCCGTTCGGTCCTTGGCCGCCAAGGAATTGGTAGTTGCCGTTGGAATGGCGCCAGTAAAACTCGTCAACCTGCGCGCGACGAAATTCGCCCCCCAGCCGAAACTGATGTCGGCCCTTGACGATGTTGAGCGCATCGTCGATCACTCCCGTGATGTCCTGCCGCCCCTCAGGCGGAGTATTGCCTGTTTGCTCAAAATCGTTGCCGATCAAAATATTCGGTGCGTTCGGGAAAGGAGAACCAGTCACAAATCCAGCTTCAGTGACGCTGGAAAAGTCTGTGTTAGCGTCAGAGAACGTCTGGTGGAAGTAGTTCACTCCAGCGGTGACGCTGTTGCTGATCGAGGGTGAGATCACCCAGTTGTGACCAGCTGAGTAGTTGTAAACGTGGATCGGACCGATCTCAAAGAAGTAAGGATTAATGTCGGTCGTTCCTACTGGCGCCGTCTGGTTGCCCTGCCCCATGAAGGCCCGCACGTAGATGCTGTGCTTGGAATTGAATGTGTGGTCGATCTTCGCCACGCCGTTGTAGCTGTATCCGAATTCAGGCGCCGCCGACTGGAAGAAGCCCGGGCGTGGTTCCGGCGACAAGATCGGCGGGCCAGAGAATCCCCAGCAGTTGCTGGGTTGCTGGATTGACCTGTACGCCTGCATCGCTCAACAACTGGAGTGCCGCCGTCTGGTAGTACTTGTTCGGCTCAAGACCCGAGTTGCCGGTCGCAATGTTAAATTTCTGCTTCTCAAAGTTCGTGAACCAGAACGTGTGATCCTTCCAGAACGGTCCACCCAGCGAAGCACCCCACTGCACATTCTCAAGCGGCAAATCGCCAAGCGTATTGAAGGGGTTGGTCACTGCCAGCGCCTGGTTGCGTTCGTAGTAGTATGCGGAACCGTGAAGCCGATTCGTACCCGCTTTGGTCACCAGGTTTACGCTTCCGCCCGGATTTCTACCCACCTCCGCGGAAGACTGGGTCTGCATGCTGAACTCTTCGATCGAGTCGATCGGCAGCGTAACGCCGGCGATGTTCTCGACGCCGCCCTGGTTGACGGCGGGAATGTTGTGCCACCAGTCGTTGTTGTCGCTGCCATCGATTTGCCAGTTCACCTGGTTCCCGCGCGTGCCATTTACTGACCCGAAGCCGCCCAGCGCGTATCCTGCAAAGCCCGGTGCCATGCCGATCATCTGGGTAAAGTCGCGGCCGTTCAGCGGAATGTTCTGCACTGTGGCCTCTGAAATAACCGTCGTCTGCGTTGTTGAAGTGGTGTCGAGCGCCAGGCTCGAAGCGGATACTTCCACCGTTTCGCCGGTCGTCTGGATGGAGAGCTTTACCGGCAATGTGTAAATCACGCCCGCCCTTACAGGCACGTCCTTCACCAGCGAAGCTTTGAAGCCGGTAACAGACACCTTGATCGTGTAGGCACCGAGCTGCATGTCTTGAAAGCTGTACTCTCCGGCGCTTGAGGTGACCGCTTTGCGCGAAACACCCGTCGCAGGATCCGTAGCTTCTACCGTAGCGCCGGGCACGACTGCACCGGACTGATCCGTCACGGTTCCGTTGATGCCGCCCCGGAAAGTTTGTGCAACGTTGTTCAAAGGAAAGGCGATTACTGCGGCAACCGCTACCAGAATGGTGGCGAAGACACTTCGGGTACGTCGATTAAGCATGGCGCTTGACCTCCGGAGACTCAGTGAAATTGTGTGACTGCGCCCCTTGGAAAGTGCCGATGCCTTGAAGGCTATGGGGCGTCAAATGCCCACGTGTGGCTTATCTTTCTTTGAGAACTTTAGGTGGATGGGAAGTATGGGGTTGGGGTTCCATTCCCAACAATAGATTGTTAACGAATAAAGAATCAATAAAGAAACCCGCGAAAAACCTCAGCCGATGTGATTTGACTCACCGCAGGCAGTGCGCTCAGGCACATCCCGTCCACGCTGCCGGTGCCACGCTTTTGGCGTACAAGGTGTGCGCATGCAGGACGAAGGACAAAGTCGTTGGGCCCAGCCGACTGTGATTCTGGTCGCGACCGATCTCACTGATTTGGACCGGCTCTTTCCCTTTGCACTTCAGCACGCTCAGCAATCGGGCGGACGCATCATTCTGCTTCATGTTCTCGGCCCGGCCGCCGGCATTGCTGCCGACCCGGTGGGCATGCCATATTACGACCCTGCCGGCGCCATCGACTTTGCTACCAAAACTGTTGAACCATGGAGAATGAGGGCTCGCGCGCAAGACATAGCGTGCGATATCGTGATTCGCGAAGGTCAGGCTGCCCAGCAGATCATCGCCGCAGCTCGTCAGTTCAATGCACACCGTCTTTTTCTCGGCACCCGGAGCCGGAGCAAGGTAAGTAAGCTGCTCCTCGGTTCCGTGGCAGAACAAGTGCTGCGCGCGGTAAACCTCCCGGTCATCACCGTGGGACCCGAGGCTCATCTCGAGGCGGCAGACGACGCCCGGCAAAGGGTAGTCTTGCACGCCACCACATTACGAGAGACCTCAAGCCCGAGCGCAGCACTTGCCTGCGAAATTGCAGAACACCAGCGAGCAAAGCTGGTCCTGCTTCACGTTCTGCCCCCGATTGACGAAATGCAGCGCGAACACCTGCCCACCGGCCTGGACTCAACGGCGATGCACGAACTACGCGTTCTCGCTGCGGAGATTGGCGCGGCAGAATCTTGTTGCGCCAAGGTCGAGACGCGTGTTGCACACGGACATCCCGCCATCGAGATTCTTGCTGCTTCGGCAGAACTCCGAGCCGACCTCATCGTCCTGGGATCGACGCATCGCTCCGTGCTTCACAATCTGACCCACGATCGCACCGTCTACCGCGTACTGGCACACGCGCGCTGTCCCGTGCTCACTCTGCGCGATGAGGAAGAAGACGCAGTTCCGATTCCATCGGAGCTCGACAAGATCCGCCTTTAACTCAATCGGCAAACAAGATACGCCGTCATTCGGCTCGCAGCGAGTTGATCGGATTGACGCGTGCCGCCTTGAACGCAGGAATAAGACTGGTTAAAAGCGTGACGATACCCAGCAGCAGAGCCGACGCAGCCAACGTCATCGGATCCCAGGGCTTCAATCCGAAAAGCATGCTGCTCGCCTCGCGCCCCGCCAGCAGCGCAAGAGCGGTTCCCGCCATCAGCCCAAGCATCAGCATCATTGCAGCGTCCCGAAGTAGATCGCCAATGACGCGACCGCGGCTCGCCCCCAGCGCTATCCGAATACCGATCTCGCTACGCCGTTGCGCAAGAAAGTACGACAGAACCCCGTAAAGACCCACCACAACAAGCAACGCAGCAAGCACCCCGAAAAATCCCGACAGCATGGCCAACATGCGATCTCCGACCAGGTTGTCGCGAATTCCCTGCTCAAAGTCGTAAAACTGCATGATCGTTCCCGGATGCTTCTCCTCAAACAGATGCCGCACCGTCTCCACAGCCGCCGCACGATCGCGCGCAGCAAACATCATGGCCATGCCCGGCCCCTGCGCGGTGATGGGAAACTGGTCAATCGGCACGAATGCCATTGGCGGCGATTCATCGCGAAGATCGCCGTACTTCGTATCCGGAATCGTCCCGATAATCTCGTAAGTCCGCTCGGGATATTGCGGTTCCGGCCTCACGTGCACGTGCTGGCCGATAGGCGAAGGTCCGCGAACATATTTCCTGAGAAATGTCTGGTTCACGATCAGCACCAGTGGCGCATCATTCGTGTCGCGGTCATTGAAGTTGCGCCCCGTCAGTAGAGGAATGCCCAGCGTTGCGAAGTAACTCGGACTCACATAGGTGAATTTGCTCGCTCCCTCCAGTGTGTCTACCTGCACATGGTGACTCCAACTGCTGCCGCTCAACGGAACGTTGGTTGTGCCCGCCGCATTCTCAATGACCGGAAGCGCCCGAACGTCCTCCACCAGTTGCCGTTTGTACGCCGCGAGATTCTCCGGCTTGATCTTCGCCTCGGGGAAACCAAAATAACCAACGCTGATTCCACTCTCGCGGATCCCCGGATTGATGCTCATCAAATTCCGATAGCTGCGCACAAACAGCAGCGCTCCCACCAGCAGCACCATCGAAACTGCCACCTGCGTAATCACCATCGCGCGCTGTACCGTGAATCGCTCACGGTTGCCCATTACGCCACGCTCGCCTGATCGCATCGACTGGATCGGCTCAGTATTTGCGTTCCGCACGGCAGGCAGCGTTCCGAACACGACGCAGGTCGCAATCGAAACCAACGTCGCAAACAGCAACACGCGCCAGTCGGGAGCAATGGTCAAGTGAATCGAGCCCTGGCTCGTGTTCAGCGTATTCACCAGCGCCCTGCTCAGCGGCTGCGCCAGCGCGACACCCATCGCAGCTCCGATCATCGCCAGTAGCGCGCTCTCCAGCAGCATCTGCCGCAGCATCCGGCCGCGCGAAGCTCCAAGCGCCATCCGAATGGCCACTTCGCGTTGTTTGACGCTCGCTCGCGCCAGCATCAGGTTCGCGAGATTCGCGCAGGCTATCAGCAACACCAGTCCAGTTATCGCGAGCAGAAATTCCAGCGATGTGTTGTACGCGTCTCGCAGGTAGCTCACCCCCGCTCCCGCCGGGTACACCGCCAGCCGGAATGCCTTGAATGTCTTGATCGCCTCCGGGCTGTATCCCTCGGGCGCGGTTCTTTCAAACAAGCCCGGGCTCATCGCTTTGTAGTATTCCGTCGCCTGCTGCAAACTCCACCCCGGCTTCAACCTCCCCATCACGGAAAATGCAAAGACCTCGCGCCGCGGATTGGGAGGCATACACGTCGGATAGGCAAGATCAAACCGATCTCCCACCACCAGCCCGAAGAAAGACGGCGGCGTTACGCCAAGCACCTGCACAGTTTTTCCGTCGACCACAAGCGTAGAGTTGGTCGTGATCGGCGCTCCGCCCATCTGCGTTTTCCAGAAGGCATAGCTCGCTACCACCTTCGACACGCCGCATCCAGCCTCATCCTGCGGCTCGATGAGCCTTCCCTGCCACGGCGCGATGCCGAGTACGTTAAAGAAATTTCCGCTGACCTCGAGTCCATATGCGCGATGCGAATCGCTCGGCTTTCCCAGCAGCATAGTGTCCGGACGCCACGCAAACACGCCCGTGAATGGATCATGATGATCCTTCAACTCCTGCCACATGGGAATGGTGAAGTTCCCGGTAATGCCGTTGTTGATTCCGAATCCTCCCGTGCCTCCCGCGATGCGAACCTCAGCCAGTTCGCCAGGCTTCACCACAGGCAAGCTGCGCAACCGCACCGCATCCAGTAGCTCAAAGATCGCCGTATTCGCTCCAATGCCGAGAGCCAGCGTGGCGACAACCACAAGCGAGAAGCCGGGACTCTTCACAAATCCGCGCAGCGCCGTTCGCAGATCGCGACCCAGCCTCTCGAGTCCCAGCGCAGCATCCTCGGCCCACACACGTTCGCGCGTTGCAACAGGACTGCCGAAACGCACGCGCGCATCGCGCTCTGCCTGTTCGCGGCTCATCCCCTCGGCCATGTTGTCGTCGATGCACATCTGTATGTGCTCCTGCAGTTCAGCCTGGATCTCGCGCTCCATGCGCGAACGCCTGCCGAGCGTCACTATCCGACGGAGAAGAGCCATCCCTCACCTCATGCAAAACGCAGAATTGCGTCGACGCCTTTGACAACCTGTTCCCAGTTCTTTTCGCGGCTCGCCAGCTGTTCCTTGCCAGCCTTGGTGAGCGCATACCATTTCGCCTTGCGCCCGTAATCGGTCACCGCCCAGCTCGCACGCACCCATCCGTTCTGCTCCATGCGATGCAGCGCCGGATACAGCGAGCCTTCTTCAACGATGATCCGTTCATCGGAGACACGGCGGATATGCATCACGATGCCGTACCCATGCATGGAGTCGAGCTGCGCGAGCGTCTTGAGGATCAGAAGATCCAGCGCACCCTGAAGATCGTTTTTAGCCATAACCTTCTTCCCTAGACATCAAGGGTAAAAGAAGGCTACGTGCACGCTACCCTAGATGTCAAGGGAAAGGTCGTTCGTCAATATTTATTAAGAGCGGTCTGACAGACTGGGCTAGCAGTCTGAGCGGTCGGAACCGAACCAGCCCTTGTCCTGCGCCTCATCAAGCTGCTGCTTCAAGTGGTCCCACAGCGCCGGGCAGCCCTTCTGAACCGCAGGCCCGTTCCGCTTGACCACCTGCTCGTAGCGAATCCCGTTCTCACGCCAGCTCTGGCCGTTGTTGGCAAGATTGAGAATGATCGGAACAGATCGATCCATCGCGTGCGCAAACTTCGCTTCAGGAGTTTCCGCCGCTTCGAATTCCTGCCAGAGCGACAGGAATGAATCGCCAACTTCGCGAGGCAGCATCGCGCAAATTCGTTTCATCCCTTCTTGCTCCGCGGCCTTCCTCTGCTCCAGGCCTTCGGTCGCATAAACGATAGTGTCGCCAGTATCGATTTCGCCGATATCGTGCAACAAGAGCATGCTGACAACGCGCTCGAGCTTTATCGGACCCTCCGCATAGCGTGACAACGCCATCGCCTGCACGGCGAGTTGCCAACTGTGCTCTGCTGAGTTCTCAAAGCGCGCGAGACCAAGCGGACGAGTCCTCCGCTCCACGGATTTCAACTTGTCGAGTTCGCGTATGAAATCAACGATGGACTGCACTGCTTCTTCCCGTGACACAGATACGGCTCCTCTCGTGAATGAGAAGGTACTCAGGGGAAGTTTAAGCGGTGAGGCGTTCGAGCTGGTCAGGCTTGGAAATAGTCAGGCTTGCGCCCTTGATTACGATCCACTGGTCGCGGCGGAATTGATTCAGCAACCGCGTCACGGTTTCACGTGAAGTGCCGGCCATGTTGGCGATCTCTTCGTGCGTAAGCGCCATCGTGAACCGAATCTCGGGCTTTCCGTTCGAAGCGGCTTTACCCCAGTCAAGCAACAGCCGCGCAAGTCGTCCCGCAGCCGAACCCGACAAAGCCAGTCTCTTCGCATCGTGAAATACAGTGAGGTACTCGCCCGACAGCGATTGCGCCGCATTCATGCTGGCCACGCCATGACGACCCAGGAAGTCGATAAACTCCTGCTTGCGAATCGTCTTCACCTGGCAGGGCTCGATGGCCTCGGCAGTCACTTCATGCGGAACGTTGGCTAGAACTGCGCTCAACCCCATCACGTCACCGGGGCCCGCAATCTTGAGGATCATCGTCTTGCCATCGCGCGAGGTCGATGAAATCTTGACCTGCCCAAAGCAGATGATGAAAACATTCCGCGCCGCATCGCCCTCGGTAAACAACTTTGCGCCCCGCGCATGGCTCATCATGATTCCGATGCTATCGAAATCCTGCAGAGCTTCAGGTGTGAGATTGCAGAACATCCGCAGATGGCGGTGCTCACAGTTGAGACAATCTTCCGGGGGGTGATGAGAGTGGAGTCCAGCCATACTTATTCCGAAGAATTATTCAGAGTATAACTCACCTGCTATCAGTATAGTGTTTCCGTTCCCAGGAATGAATGTTTCTTTAGAGTAGAGAGCTGGCACTCCAAGTGTTCAATTTGCTCAATTCCCCCTGATTTCTGACTGCGCGCCTCCCGTGGGTCTGCGCCGCATTCCCGCCAGCCGCGTTGAGGCACAGATTGCATATGCCCTTGATACTTCACGAGCTAGCTCTTCCAGTAGCCGCATTCGCAGCGGCGGATATTGCTGGAAAGCGCGCTGCAGGGCTTCTTTGGACAAGCGCATCGCCGTGCCCTTGGACTGCGCGACGAGCGTAAAGGTGTGACGTACATCACCCAACATTGCTGCTAGTTCGGTAACCTCGCCGGCGCGAACGGTTCCCAGCGTAAGGCGCGTATCCAATCGCGCCGTCTTACGCACCATATAGCCGGAGATCACGACGTAGAGACCCTGGCTGATGTCGTTTTGGTGAAAAATAACGTCCCCTGCATCGAATTCAATGCATTCCGCCGACGCGTTCAGCATATTGCCAACTGCGGGCGGGCAGGCCAACAATTCTGCAATCGGACGTGCTGCGGCAACATCGCGCTGCTCTGAGATTGCTGTTGATTGCATGGTCCCGTCCCCTCTTGCCATTTCCCGGTATGCCACCTTGTGTCGAATCTGATCGCTCGCGATTTTCATTTCCGCGTCCTCGCGGTGCCCGGCTGCCTTTCGCATTCGGGATTCATCCAACCCGGTCTGCGCCAAAGCACCTCGAAACATGTCACGGTTCCAATGGATTCATGGAGCGGTGGCCCTGATCCCTGCTGCCGCTTCGCCGACTTGAGAAAAATCACCTCGCCCCACTCGCCAAATCAGTGAGGCGCGCCGGTACACGCTTCGGACTCCTGTGAGACAGACACCACCGCGGCTGGTGGTACGCAAAGCACCGGTACGCGCGACCGGGCAAGCAGCGTAAATGCTGTGCCGTGCGGTCCTGGAGTTTCGCTTGCTCGTTTCACTCCGACCACCAATATGCTTGGATGGTATTGGCCGATCGCCTCGACAATCGCATCGCCGGGCTTGCCGTCCTTCACAATGCAGCGCACTGGAAAACGATGCGAGCTCTCCAACCCGAACTGTTCGGCCGTTGTAGCCACAGGATTGAGAAATGCGACCGCTTCTTCGGGCCTTCGCGCATGCACCACAATCAAAGTTCTGTGAAAGATCTCGGCCAGAGAGCAGGCCGTCTCTGAAGCCTCAGCCGTGGCATCGTTGCGCTCCATGGCCAGCATGACGGGTCCCCCCGGCACTGGCCGGTAGGCCCCCGCGTTGTAGTCGGCAGCGACAGCCAGCACAGGACACGGAGCCAGCCGCACCAGCTGCTCGGCAACCGCTCCCACAACAATCGGGCCTGCGCCTTGCTTCCCTTCCGTTCCGATGACGATGAGACCTGCATCGTACTGCCGAGCCACATCGACGAGCATCAGGGCAACTTCCCCCTGCCGAACCTCCGAGTGGCTATGAATCCCTTCGCGAACCAGTTCGGCAGCCATCTCGTCCAGAGCCGCGCGAGCCTGTTCCGTAAGACTGCTCAGGACCTTCCCGGGAACCGCCGCAACCGAGGCATAGTCCATCGGGTCGAGTCCGTGGGCGAGCACGATCCGGGCGCCATAAGAAACAGCCAGTTTACGCGCGTATTCCAGCGCGGCGTCTGCCCGTCCGTCCAAATCGGTTGCAACAACGATGGTCTTCAATCCGGATGCGAAACTCATGACATTCCTTCTTTGCGCCAAGGTTGCGGTTGGCGCAGGGTGCGCCGGTCGATGCGGAGCCTGATGGTTACTCAGTCTCCTCCTGCAAAACGCCCAGAGCAGTGACCCCTTTCACCTCGTCCTGTGACTGTGGTCACAAATGACAGCAAATGCGGAACTTACCGGCCCAAAACCGCACACCGCAGCGTGGCAGAGCCGGTATACATGCATGAGGCGGATGCGGTTGGCTTCCCCAGTCATGAAAACCCTCCAAAAATCCGCTACTCAAACGTTTGTTCGCGTTCATTGGACGAGCCTGATTTTTGCCCTTTTTGCATGTTTGCTGTGCCTTTCTGCCTCGACATCTGCCCAGGCTCCTGTGCCGGACTCGCCTGCCATTGAGGCCAAAGCAAAGGCCATGGTGGCAAAACTCACGCTCGAACAGAAGATCGAGCTCATCGGCGGCGTCGACAGCATGTTCACCAACGCCATTCCCTCGATCGATCTGCCTCGCTTCAAGATGTCTGACGCCTCGGTGGGCGTGCGCACCTGGGGACCGACGACTGTCTATGCCGGCGGCGCTGGCGCTGGCTGCCACCTGGGATCACGGAATTTGCGCGCAAGACTTGGTGAGAGCCTCGGCAGGGATGCCCGCGCCCGCAGCGTCAACTTCCTGCTCGGCCCCGGCGTCAACATCGCGCGTTCGCCCGTAGGCGGCCGCAACTTCGAATACCTCTCCGAAGATCCTTTCCTGAACGGTGCGCTCGTCGTGCCGTACATCGAGGGCGTGCAGTCGCAGGGCGTGATCGCCACCGTAAAGCACTTTGCGCTCGAACAACCAGGAGTTCAATCGGCACAACGCCGAGCTCGATATCGACGAGCGCACCATGCGCGAGATCTACCTGCCCGCCTTTGAAGCGGCCGTGGTCAAG
Source organism: uncultured Acidobacteriaceae bacterium (assembly GCA_963738035.1). Taxonomy (GTDB): domain Bacteria; phylum Acidobacteriota; class Terriglobia; order Terriglobales; family Acidobacteriaceae; genus Telmatobacter. The sequence goes on along the minus strand of CAVTVB010000006.1, from coordinate 240,545 downwards.
GGCCAGGTCGACTCGGTGATGGACTCCTACAACCTGATCAATGGCGTCGCACGCCACGCAGAACGAATTCCTGAACCACAAAATTCTGAAAGGCGAGTGGGGCTTCGAGGGCGTGCTCATGTCCGACTGGGATGCGACCTACGACGGCGTCGCCGCTGCCAACAATGGCCTCGATCTCGAGATGCCGAGCCCGCGGTTCATGAACGCGAAGAACGCTGTTGCCCGCCGTCAAAAGTGGCGCGGTTAAAGAATCCACCATCGACGACAAGCTGCTGCGCCTCTTCCGCACGGATTGCGCTACGGCTTTACTCGATCGCCCGCAGTTCGATCCAGCAGTACTCAACCTTCTCCGTCGCGGATCGCGCAGTTGCCCTTCAAGGTGCGCTCGAAAGCATTACGCTGCTGAAGAACGAAGGCAACACTCTGCCGCTCGATCCGACGAAGATCAAGACCATCGCCATGATCGGCCCTGATGCGTGGCCGGCAGTTGCCGGCGGCGGTGGCTCGTCTGAAGCCGACCCCATTTCAGTCCGTGTCAGCATCGTCACCGGCATCGCCAATCTGCTGGGCCCGAAGTGCATGTCCTCTACAGCACGCGGATTGCCCGAAATGGGTGATATCTTCCGGAATACACAGTGGGATAGCCGGCGTGAAAGCAGACGTACTTACCCGAGCAAGACTTCACCGGATCCGCCCAGACGGCGACTCAGCGCAACATTAACGACTACAAGCAGCCAAATGGTGGGGCGCTGCTAGACCAAACTCCGCGCAGCATTCGCTACACCGCATCTTCAAGGCTGCCAAAGGCCGGCAATACCTGCTGCTTGCCGCCGCATCGGCAGTGATGGCTTCAAGGTTCTGCGTCGATGGCAAGCAGGTGACTCGAGCAGGATGCAGGTCGAAGGACAGTGTGCCCGAGTCTGCATCGATCGATCTGACGGCCGGGCAAACCGTCAACGTCGTAGCCGATTATCTGCCTGGCTTTGTCGGCAACCGCTTCGGACTCGGCATTGTGAATGAAGCCGACCTGATTTCAGCCGACGTAAAGCAGTATCGCATCAGTCGCCGATGTCGTTGTCCTCGCTGTCGGCTTCAATCCGTCGACTGAAGGAGAAGGCCACGATCGCACCTTCACGCTGCCGTGGGGTCAGGACGCGCTGATTGAAGCCGATTGTTGCGGCGAATCCGCACACGATTGTTACGCTCACCGGTGGCGGCGCATTGGATACGCGTCGCTGGATCGACAAGGTTCCTGCGCTTGCTGCACACCTGGTATCCCGGGCAGGAAGGCGGAACGGCGATCGCCGAGGTTCTCTTCGGGAAGCAGAATCCCGAAGGCAAGCTGCCCGTGAGTTTCGATCGCACTTGGGAAGAGAATCCGTCGTACGCATTACTACTATCCGGTCCCGGGCGCAGACACAAAGCTGCATTTCACCGAGGATGAATCGGCGCCCGCGGTCGACTACACCATCGCGCACATCAAGTACGGCGACAAGCTGATGGTCGGCTATCGCTACTGGACGACGACGGGCAAGCATCCGCTCTTCCCGTTCGGCTTCGGCCTCAGCTACACGACCTTCAGCTTCTCGAATCTCAAGGTGCCGGCGACCGCCGCTTCGGGTTCAACGGTTCCGGTCAGCTTCGACGTGACCAACACCGGCAGGTGGCGGGAGCGGAAGTAGCGCGAGCTTTACGTCTCCGATCCATCCGCAAAAGCCAAGCGGCCCGAACGCGAACTGAAGGGCTTCGAAAAAGTTCAGCCTCGCTCCCGGCGAAACAAACATGTGACGCTCAACCTCGATGCGCGCGCCTTCAGCTACTGGGAGCGAGGCCGCGCACAACTGGACCATCGATCCCGGCAAATTCGTTATCCTCGTTGGCGACTCCAGCGAAAACACGCCGCTCCACGCCGATCTGACCATCAACTGAATCTGCCTGCGCATCAAGAGGGCCTGCCGTTCATCACGGCAGGTCTCTTCTTTTCCCGAAGACGCTGCGCTGCCCTGTCGGAGCAAGGCAGCGCAGGCAAACCAACTTCGTTCGCGCACAGAGGCGCCTGAAATTCCGTGTCAGGGCACAACTTCACAACTTGGTGAAGCACTCGATCGATGGTGCGGCTTTGGAGGATTCGGCTTCAGCCCGTACATCAGCCTCACCCAATAACCGGGGCTTTAGCCCCTGAGGGATGTCTTTCAAACCGGTCACCAACCTGCCCTGGAAACATCTCTTAAATAAAAGGGCCTGCCGCTTACCGTGGCAGGCCCTTTTTGTCTTCAAAATCGCTGCGTCATTTTCCCGTCGGAGCCAACGGCAGAGGCAAACCAACCTCGCTCGCCGGCGGCAGCGTGTGCGTGTCCGACCAATGCTGAATCACGTTTTGCCACGCGTTTCCGCGTCCCACCCACATCTGCGTCGCGCGATCGTAGCGGGCCATGTTGTTGGCCAGCCAGTATGGCCGATTGTCGCGCAGCCATGCATCATGGAACAGCTCGCCCAATCTGCGAATATCCGTCGCGAATATCTTCGAGCCGGCCGTTGTTGGAGCCGATCGTGTACAGCTTGTCTGAAACTTCGTCCCATCGGCTCTTGTCGCCCGCCAGCGACTGCGCCTTCGCATAAAGAGCCGCGCAATCCTGCGCCGCTTGAAACTTGTACCCGATAAAGTCAATGCGCCGCGCGCCGAGTTCCATCGCGTCCGAGCGCTTCCTGATTGTCCGAGCTTCCTGCTTGCGGCCGCGCGCGCCTGCGCCAGCAACGTGATTGCCCGCTCCGCATGCAGGCGCAGTTCCGTGCCACTGGCATCAGCTTTGCCGCTACCATTCTGGCCTTCCGGCGAAAACGGATCGATCCAGAAATACGCGTCCTGCGCGTCGTCCAGGCCGGCCTTCTTGAGCAGTGCATGCGCCGCCATCAGTTCTTGCTGCGCCTGGCTGATCTTGCCGGTCGGGTCGCCGTGAAATGCCTGCCCGTACGAAGCAGTGAAGGTAGCCTCTGAGCTTTCGCCCGGCTGCCATGCCGCGGCCGCGCCGAACAGCACGCCAAACCAGTTCTCGATCGAAGATGCCTTCGCCGTCGTCGTTCCACACCGTGTTCAGCATGCCCGTCGCGCCCAGCTTCTGCCCGTCGCGCACGAATGCGCGAATGTTGCCCAGCGCTTCATTGTTGTTGGGATAGACGCGGTTCCAGTTGTTCACGCCCGGCGCCACCCACGTCTCCAGCCCGGCCTTGATGAACGGCTCAAGCTTCTTGGTGAAATCCGGCTTCGCGTCGTAATGCCACGACACCGCAATCATGTCCTTGGGCAGCGTGCCGACCAGCTCCGGCGAGTTCTCCGCAATGTCGCCCCAGAACAGCAGCTGCTTGTGATTCGGCTCGAGCTGCTGTCGTGAATCTTCGACAGGAAATCCGAGATACACCTTGCCCAGTCCCTGCTGCTCCACTTCATCGCGCGTCCGTCCCAGTCCCAGTTCGATCAGTTTCATCCGCGCCGATGTGCGCATACGGTCCCGGAAAGACTTTCGCCAGTTCGCCAAACCATTCGCCAATCTGCGGCAGCGTCCCGGATCGCCCGGCGCCAGCACCGCGCCACGCGGCGTCTCGCCAAGCGTGCGAATACTGTTCAAACTTCAGCACGTGATGCAGATGCCCGAAGGCCTCCTGCTCCGGAATGATCGTGATGTGATACTTCGCTGCGTACTCCACCAGTTCGCGCGCTTCATCGGGCGTCATCGCGCCGCCGGGAAACGCCGCCACCGGCGTGCTCGCATACGCAAATGTGTGCTCGAAATATGGCGAGAAGATGTTGTACTTGTAAGCCGCCAGTGTGCGGATCTCGCGCTTCAGAAACTCCATGTTCGGCAGCGGCCCGCGCGACCAGTCATCGCGACAGTCCGCGATGCGCCATCGCCGGCCAGTCGCGATCGTCGGAACCAGCAGCACCGCATCCTTGCCCGAGCCGCGAATAAGCTGCTTCACCGTCTGCGCGCCGTAGAAGATACCGGCCGAGTGTCTCCGCAATCACCGCGAGACCCCGTGTTGCCGTCAGGCACAATCACATACCCTCGTCGTGCATAGCCGATTCGATTTCAAATCGTGATGTGCGAGAAGCTCTGCTGCGATACTCGATTCGTTGCCGCTAAGTGTCGCTGTTCTCGACAGCGATGCCCCGCGCCTTGAGCGACTCCTCCAGGTCCTTCGCAGCAAACTCATCTTCCGCGTTCTTTTCGGTGACAATCGCACACCCGGCTCGACCAATCGGAACGATTCGACCGCCGTGCATTCCTGCAGGCGCGGGCACCAGATGCAAATCCGCGCAAGTCGGCGCAACGCCAGTCTGCGCAACTCGCGCCAGACAGCTGGCGCACACCAAATAGAAAGTGAATACCAAGGAAAAAGACGAGTACGCATGAGCCCTCCGCGATGTATTCGTTAAAGAATACATATCAGGCTGAAATGTCGAAAATCGACCCTTCTAACGCTCGAATGTATACCGCATGACGAGTCAGCCAACTGCTCGTTACACCGCAGGCTTTCAACGCCGGATAAAGCTTTCGCCACTCCGCATATCCCAGCCTTGTAAGCCGCAAGATCGCCGGCATCCGGCTCGATGCGCTGCGCCACTTCGATCGCCTGCCCGCAAGCCGATCCAGAGTCGCCCAATGCCCTGTGCCCACGCCCGCCATCAGCGCACAACCAAATGCGCCGCCTTCTTCTGCCGTGAGCACTTCAACCGCCTGCCCGTAAACGCCTGCCTGAATCTTGCGCCACAGCGGACCGCGCGCGCCGCCGCCACCCAGCCGCACTGCGCTCACCGGAATTCCCAACTCAGCAAACAGCGTGAACGTATCCTTCAGCGAATACGCCACGCCTTCCAGCACCGCGCGCGTGAAATGCGCCGCCGTATGGATCGGTCCAATCCCTGCAAATGCCGCGCGCACCTGCGGATCGAGATGCGGTGTGCGCTCGCCCAGCAGATACGGCGCCCACTTCAGCCCCTCGCTCCCCGCCGGAACCTTCGCCGCCGCAGCAGACATGAGCCGTCATAATCCTGCCCGGCGAAGAATGTCTCCTTCAGCCAGCGCAAGCTCAACCCCGCCGACTGCGTCACGCCCATCACATGCCACAGACCCGGCACAGCATGGCAGAACGTGTGCATGCGTCCCTTGGGATCCTTTGTCGGCTGAGCCGTCGCCGCAAACACCACGCCCGAAGTCCCAATCGTCGCCGACACCGAACCCGGCTGCAGAATGCCCATTCCCACCGCGCCTGCACCCTGGTCGCCCGCACCTGCAACCACCGGCGTTCCGGCTTTCAACCCCGTCAATCCCGCCGCACTCTCGCTGATGCGCGCGCAAACTTCAGGCGACTCATACACCTTCGGCAACCAGCTTTCCGGAATCCCCGCCGCCTCCGCCACTTCCTTTGACCAGCGCCGATGCGTCACATCCAGCAGCAGCGTTCCGCTCGCCTCCTGCACGTCGATCGCAAACTCGCCCGTCAGCCGATAGCGCACATAATCCTTCGGACACATGATGTGCCGGATCTTCGCGAAGATCTCCGGCTCGTGCGTCTTCACCCACAGCAGTTTCGTCAGCGTGAAATTCGGCAGCGCCGGATTGCATGTCAGCTCAATCAGCTTCTCGTAGCCAATCTTCTCCGTCAGCCAGTCGCACTCGGGCTGCGTGCGCGTGTCGCACCAGATCAGCGACGGCCGCAGCACCGCGCCATTTTCATCCAGCATCACCGCGCCGTGCATCTGCCCCGTCAGTCCGATTCCGGCGATTGGCTCGTGCGGCTCCGGCGCAGCAGCCAGCGCACCTTGAATGGCTTCCTGTGCGGCGCGCCACCAGTCTTCGGGATCCTGCTCGGCCCAGCCGGGATGCGGCGTGCGAAAGGGCGCATGCTCGCTCGAAGCTCCACTGATCAGCTTTCCGTTCGCGTCCACCACAACGGCGCGCGTGCCGCCCGTACCAACATCCATTCCCAGGAACCACATCGCCTTGCACTCCTCGTGTAAATCGGTTTTCTCTGCGCACGCAGCATACCAGCTTTCGGTTTGCGACGGAAAGGTGAACTCGCCTTCACGCGCCCTCGAAAGCAGGCGCCCCGCAGCCATCTTCTCCGCAAAAATTGATTTGACTCCGTCGCCTGCGCCATTTACGGTTTGCGTACCCCAACGGCTTGCGACCCCAAAGAAACCCGCAAACAATTGCCGCTCCAGCCGTCAACGGGCCAAGACCGATCCAAATTCCAAGGAGGTCAAAATGTCTTCAGTTCTCATCACAGGCACCAGCCGAGGAATTGGTCTCGAGACCGCCCTAGCCTTTGCCCGCGCCGGACACAACGTCTTCGCAACGATGCGCAACCCATCGAACTCGCCAGAACTGGCCGAGATCGCCGCTCGTGAGCAACTGCCGATCCGCATCTCTGTGATGGACGTCGACTCCGACGCCTCCGTCAGTTCCGCGATTTCAGCCATTCAACGGGACCACGGACCCATCGACATCCTTGTCAACAACGCCGGCATTGAGAGTGCCGGTTCCGTTGAAGAACTTCCGCTGGCGGTATTTAGAGCCACCATGGAAACCAACTACTTCGGCGTAATCCGCTGCATCCAGGCAGCACTGCCCAGCATGCGGCAGCGGCGCAGTGGCTGCATCATCAACGTCTCATCAGTTGCAGGCCGCATCTCGAGCCCGCCTCTCACGTCCTATATGGCTTCCAAATGGGCCTTGGAGGCGCTGACGGAAGGGCTTGCAGGCGAGATGAAGATGTTTAACGTCCGCGTGGCCCTCATCGAGCCCGGCATTATCGATACCGCAATGGCGCACCGCATCGGAGACGAGAAACAGATTTCCATTTATCCGCACCTGGAGCGCTTTGCTGCAATGTTCGCAGCAGCACTCAAGAATCCCGTTCCTCCTTCGCTGGTCGCTCAGAAGATCCTTGAAGTTGCGCAGAGTGACAGCTGGCAACTGCGGCATCCCGTAGGTCCTGATGCGCTCCCGTTCCTTCAGTGGCGAAAAGGCATGACGGATGAAGAGTGGATTGACAACAGCGCATGTGACGACGAAACCTACTACCGCAATCTCGAACGAGACTTCGGTCTGGTTGCGCGCCCCGCCAAGGAACCCGTTCAAATCTGAAACACAAACCACACTTCGAGAGAGGAAACGATGTCTGCAACAACAACTGCCTCCCCAACGTCAGCAGTACCTGAATCAGTTCCGCCGCCTTCACCCGATCACATTCTGCAAACCGGCCTCGCCTTCTGGGCCTCGAAAACTCTGCTCAGCGCCGTCGAGATGGAGGTCTTCACCGAACTCGCCAAAGGCCCAGAGAGCCTCGAATCGCTGACCGGCCGTCTCGGCCTGCACCCCCGCTCCTCGCGCGACTTTCTCGATGCCCTTGTCGCCCTCGGTTTCCTTGAGCGCCAGAACGGCAACTATCGCAACACGCCTTCGAGCGATCTCTTCCTCGACAAGCACAAGCCATCGTACCTCGGTGGAATCCTCGAGATGGCCAACAAGCGCCTCTACCATCACTGGCGGACATCTCACCACCGCCCTCCGCACTGGCGAAAACCAGAATGAAGCCTCGGCGAGCAGTCGAGCCGTTCGCCGCCCTCTACGCCGATCCCACCCGGCTCAAGGGATTTCTGCGCGCCATGACCGGCATCAGCCACGGCGCCAATATCGCCATCGCCACCAAATTTCCCGTGGGCAAATACAAGACCGCTGCCGACTGCGGCACGGCACAGGGCGATCTCATCGTTCAGGTCGCACTCAAGAACCCTCACCTCGCCGGCATCGGCTTCGACCTTCCTGAAGTCGCCCCGATCTTCGAAGAGTATGTCGAGCACAATGGCCTCTCCTCGCGCGTCAACTTTCAGCCCGGCAGCTTCTTCACCGATCCATTGCCCAAGGTCGACGTCATCATGATGGGCCACATCCTGCACGACTGGAACCTTGAAGAAAAGAAGATGCTCATCCGCAAGGCATACGAGGCCATTCCCGAAGGCGGCGCGTTCATTGCCTACGAGCTCCATCATCGATGACGACCGCTCGAACAACGCATTTGGTCTGATGATGAGTCTCAACATGCTGATCGAAACCCCCGGCGGCTTTGACTACACCGGCGCCGACTGCATCGGCTGGATGAAAGAAGCAGGATTCCGCGAAACCCGCGTCGAGCACCTCGTCGGCCCCGACTCCATGGTCGTCGGCATCAAGTAGCTCCTTTCCGGCGGGACGGCCCACTTCGTCCCGCCAAGTCTCCCATTTCGTCACAGTCGGCCGTATTAGGCGAACTTTTCCTATGCTCGATCGCGTACCCTTGATTACGGCCGCCAATCCCCGCGCGGCTGCTCGCGGAATCCCGCCCATCCCTCCAAGGTCAGGTAGCCGCACATGGCATTCTTCACCGATCAGCTCAAGCAAGTCTTCAGAAGGCTCGTCCGTGCTCCCCTCTTCACCACCATCACGCTGATTACGCTGGCGGTTGGCATCGGGGCAAATACCGTTGTCTTCAGCGTGGTTGAAGGCGTGCTTTTAAAGCCGCTGGCTTATCCGCAGGCCGATCGGCTTGTCGGCATATGGCACTCGGCCCCCGGCATCGGCTTTCAAGGCGACCTGAACATGGCGCCGTTTCTCTACTTCATTGATCGGGAGCAAAGCACGACCCTTGAAGACGTCGGCATGTACAACGGAGACTCCCTGTCCGTCACCGGCGTGGGAGCTCCAGAGCATGTATCGGGAATGGATGTGACCGATGGAACCCTGCCGCTGCTCGGCGTAAAGCCGGTTCTGGGTCGACTTTTCACGCGCCGTGACGACACGGCCAGCGCACCCAAGACCATCATTCTCTCCTACAGCTACTGGCAGAAGAAATTTGGCGGCAACAATTCCGTCGTGGGACGGACACTCAATATTGATGGCACAAACCGCGAAATCATCGGCGTACTGCCCAGAGATTTCCAGTTCCTGGACAACTACAACGCCGCGATCTTTTTGCCGATGCAACTGGATCGCAGCAAGGTCAAGCTCGGCAACTTCAGTTTTCGCGGAATTGGCGCGCTCAAACCCGGCGTGACCTTGAAACAGGCCAACACAGATCTGGATCGCCTGCTGCCCATCGCAGTTCGCAGTTTCCCGGCGCCCGAGGGGTTCAGTGCCGCAATCTTTGAAAAGGTCAAGATCAACGCAAACCTCCACACTCTCAAGCAGGATGTAGTTGGTGATGTAGGAAACGTTCTTTGGGTCTCTGATGGGTTCCATCGTCGTGGTGCTGCTGGTTGCATGCGCCAACGTCGCCAATCTGCTGCTGGTGCGGGTTGAAGGCCGACGGCAGGAATTGGCAGTTCGCTCCGCCCTCGGCGCGGGGCGCGCCAACATCACGATGGGACTTGCTGTTCGAGAGCGCGGTTCTGGGAGTTACCGGCGGCGTAATCGGACTGGCACTCGCCTTCGGCGCACTTCGCCTTCTGGTAGCGTCTGCCCCTACCGGTCTGCCACGGCTTCACGAGATTGGCATCAATTTTCCCGTTCTGCTTTTTGCTGCCGGGACCGCGCTCTTCGTCAGCGTGGTAATCGGCATGCTTCCCGTGATCAAGTACTCCGGCGTGCAGATCAATACCGGTTTGCGCGAAGGCGGACGCGCGCTGAGCCAGAGCCGCGAACGGCATCGCGCGCGTAAAGTGCTTGTGGTTGTGCAAGTAGCGCTCGCACTTGTCCTGTTGATTTGCTCCGGCCTCATGATCCGCACATTCCGAGCGCTGGCAAACGTTTCGCCGGGATTCGCTGACCCAGCTTCGCTGCTCAAGTTCCGCATCTACGTTCCTGAATCCACGGTGCCCGAGAAACAAAAGGCAAACGTAGTCCATATGGAGCAGGCGATCGCAGACAAGCTTGCTGCGATTCCAAATGTTTCCTCCGTTGCCTATGCCACTCATATTCCCATGGACGGAAACGATTCCAACGATCTGCTCTTTGCGCAGGATCGCACCTATCGCGAAGGCGAATTGCCGCCGATCCGTCGCTTCGTCAACGTATCTCCCGGGTTCTTCTCCACGATGGGCACGCCGCTCGTCGCAGGACGAGACTTGACCTGGGCTGAGACCTACCAGAAACGGCCAGTCGCACTGGTGTCGGAAAACATGGCGCGCGAATACTGGGGCGACACCTGCAAACGCGCTGGGCAAACACATTCGCGTGGGTAACACCGACGACTGGCGCGAGATTATCGGCGTCGCGAAAAATGTCTACTTTGACGGCGTGAGCCAGAAACCGCCCGACGACGGTGTATTGGCCGGTGTTGCTGGACAAATTTGAAGGGCAACCGGAGAGCGTGCGTCGCAGCGTATCGTTCGTCATTCGCTCGCCACGCGCAGGCTCGTCCGCATTCATGAGCCAGGTGCAGCAGGCAGTCTGGTCGGTCAATGGAGATCTTGCCGCTTGGCTGATCCGGCGACCGTCGGCGAACTCTACACCAAGTCGATGGCGCGCACATCGTTCACGCTCATCATGCTCTGCGTCGCCGGAGGCATGGCCCTCCTGCTCGGCATCGTCGGCATCTACGGAGTGATCTCTTACGCGGTTTCGCAGCGCACCCGCGAAATCGGCATTCGCATGGCGCTCGGCGCGCAGCGCGATGCACTGACCAGCATGTTCGTCCGTCAAGGACTGGTGCTCGCGGCCATCGGCGCCGTTTTCGGTGTTGCCGCAGCCTTCGCCACCATGCGCTTCATGGCATCGATCCTGTTCAAGGTCAGCCCCATGGATCCCTGGACCTACTCGCTGGCCACCGTCGCCGTGATCGCCATCGCCTGGCTAGCCTGCTACCTGCCCTCACGCCGCGCCGCCCAGGTCAACCCCGTCAATGCCCTACGCGCCGAGTAGCCGATCAGAACGCATCTACAAATTGATGTGTCATCCTGAGCGGAGCAGCTTGGGGCCCCACTGAAAATCATGGGGTAAGCGGAGCGAAGGACCTGCTTTTCGCGCTTCCTCAATCAGCACGACACCGGGTGCCCATCGCGCATGGGTGGGCACGCAAGAATCCTGGCAGCGAGCAGCAGCCTTAGGCTGCTAATTCGTGCCCTTAGAGCGAAAGGCCTTCAGGCTCCAGACCGTGCCGGATCTTCGCGCACCGCCATCCCGCATTGCGGACATTCGCCCGTACTGTGACCTTCCGCACACGCCATTTTCCCCAGCCGGGTAAGAATTGAAGTCGTCAGGCCGAAGGAGTTGAATTCCCGCTCCGGCCGTGGAGAATGAACACCATGAGCGATCTCGCCCCCCTTGCCGAAGCGGTTGTCGTCGATCCGCTGGTTGGCCATCCCGCCGACTATCACGTCTTTCACAAGTTTCTGGATCGCTGTAAATCCCTGCCGGCCATCACCACCGCCGTCTGCTGGCCGCTTTCCGATGTCGCGCTCAGAGGCGCCACCGAAGCCGCAGAGGAAGGCCTCATCAAGCCCACGCTGATCGGCGACGAAGCCGAAATGCGCGCCCTCGCCGCAAAAATCGGCGTCGACATCTCGCAGTACCCCATCCTCGATGCCGACAATGAAGTCAAGGCCGCCGAGATCAGCGTGAGCATGTGCCGCAGCGGCAATGCCCAGGCCATGATGAAGGGCAGCCTCCACACCGACGAGCTCATGAAAGTCGCCATGGCGCGCGACACCGGCCTGCGCACCTCGCGCCGCATCACCCACGTCTTCGTCATGGACACCCCGGCCTACGCGCGCACCCTGCTCATCACCGACGCCGCCATCAACATCAAGCCCGAGTTCGAAGACAAGATTCACATCGTGCAGAACGCCATCGACCTCGCCCATGCCCTCGGCATTCCCGAGCCCAAGGTCGCACTGCTCTCCGCAGTCGAAACCGTCAACCCCAAGATTCCTTCCACGATGGAAGCCGCTGCCCTCTGCAAGATGGCCGACCGCGGCCAGATCACCGGCGGCATCCTCGACGGCCCTCTCGCATTCGACACCGCCGTCAGCGCCCACGCCGCGGAGATCAAGCATCTCCAGTCGCCCGTCACCGGACAGGCCGACATTCTCATCGTTCCCGATCTCGAAAGCGGCAACATGCTCGCCAAGCAGCTCGAATACCTCGGCGGCGCGCAGCTTGCCGGCATCGTCCTCGGCGCCCGCGTTCCAGTCATCCTCACCAGCCGCGCCGACTCCGCAGAGACACGCCTCACCAGCTGCGCCGTAGCCTGCCTCCTCCACTACGCCACGCACCCAGTCGAAATCGCTTAGGCGGATGGCTTCACTTCAAATTGAAAGGGCGTCAATCCTTATGATTGACGCCCTTTTTCTTTCACATGGAGTATCCTTGTCCGGCTGAGAGCCGCAGCGAATTTCTCGAAGCCTCAGCTCTTTCCCCTCAGGAGGTCCCCATGAAATTCCTAATCCTCTGGCACTTCGATCTCTCCCGCCTCAACTCCGACGTCACCCACGCCATCCTCAAAATGCCCGACTACGCAAAGAAACTCGGCAGCAAGCTCGAGTGCCGCTACCACGTCATCGGCAGCCATGGCGGTGCGTGGATCTATAAAGTCGATTCCAACGAAGAACTCGACCGGCTTCTCGCCATGTCCCCCGTCTACAACTACGCCACCTATCAAGTCATCGCTCTCGCCGAGATGACCGACCCCGAAACCGTCACCGGCAAGGCGTAACGTCAGACTCTGAAAATCCATTTTAGAGAAGGAAAACACAGTCTCAGGACGCTGCAGTCAGTCCCGATAGCTCTGTATCTTCGAAGATCATCGGAGAATTCCATCATCTTGATCACGCTCTGGCGATCCAACTGTGTGTAGTAGATCGTTTTGCCGTCTGCGTTGCGCTCAGGCTAGGCTGGCCATAGGGCGCTTCTTCTCGAGAACAGAACAGGCGATATTCGGTGTGTGGCGAAATCGTAGAACTCGATGCGTGCGCTCGAGTTCCGCATCGGCGTTGAGGAAGTAGATGCCCGGCCTCGTGAGGGCCCAGTGTCCCCAATACAACCTGCGGTCTGCCTTCGAGAACCAGGGTCTCCTTGCCTCCTTTCGACGGAACGCTCCAAATCCCGGCCTCGTCAAACTTCGAGAAATACACGGTCTGCCCATCGAAGGAATCAAACGGATTGAAGCCGCCGTGCGTCGTCAGCTGAATTTCGTTGCCGCTATCGAGCGAGTGCTTCCAAACCTCCTTTCTCCCACTGCGTCGAGCTGAAATAGATGGATTTGGCATCGCGTGACCAGCTCGGCACGACATTCATGTAACGCCCCTGCGTAATCACACGCAGATTCCTGCCCTCTATCGTCGATGACGATATATCTGGGTGCCGCTCGGAGTGGATGAGTCAAAAGCAATCCACTTGCCATCGGGTGACCAGCGCGGCGTGCCCGAGTAGGAATTCCAGGTGCGTCAACTGAAGCAGATTCTCGCCATTCGCATTGCCCGTCCACAGCTCTTCAACCAACGCCCGCCTCGACGCCCACACGAGGTGGGCGCCGTCGGGCGATGGGCTGCGCATTCAACTCCGAAAACTGCGTGGCTAATCACTTTCCGATTGTCGAGCAGCTTTCCCCGGGGCTCGCGAGATCTGCGCGCCACACGGCATGAGGTTCTCCGTTCAACTGCTCAGTGAAGACAAAGCGGCGTCCATCTTTCCAGTAGCTTCCCTATCGCCGGATACACCGTCTCCGGTTGAAGCCTACCTCCACTGGCCGGAACGCGCCACAACGAAGAGAACTTGTTCGATCGGAGCGGAACACGATTCAGGCGCCGTCCGAGTCCACATGATGTCCCCACAACCGCCGCTCTTGTCTTCAACAATGAGATGCGGCGAGCCTCCGGAAATAGGCGCGGTGTACAGCTTGCAGATGGGGGAATCCCAGGCCGGGAAGAATGCGATGGTTGTTTGATTCGGTGATAACGAGTACATGAACCGTCGGTCCCACTCGCTCGGGCCAAAATCCGCGATGCAACGCTTCTCACCGGTGTCCATCGAGAAGATAGCCAAACCATGCAGACCGCTCGCGGGGCATCGGTCAATCATTAGCATTCGCGAGTCAGTGAGCCAGGCAACCCGTGACGGCGGTCGTATTGGCAGCTGGTGCCTGTCAGTTTTCGTTCGACCTCCCAGCGCCGGAACAATGTAGATGCCGTCGTTTGTGCCATCGCAGCGGTGAAGCAATCTCACTTTGGTCAGGGACCATGCGGGATAACCGACGAAGCCGCTCTTTATATACGTGAGGCGCATCGGCTATCGAGAACCGATCCGCTGCACGTAGATATCGAAGTGATCACCTCCGCCTCCGTTCCACGCGTAGGCGACGTCACGTCCATCGGGCGTAATCGCCGGGTCTATGAAACTGCCGCGCGCGGTAGTGACGGAATCGATGCGATAGCCGGAAGACGGCCCTGCTGTCGCCACGCGCCGGGACAGCAAGGGCGAGTGCGCAGGAAGACGAGCGTGGCCGTAACGACGATCAGAAGAATCCCAAACATCGCAACCATGACACGGAATCGGTGATGAGAACCTGGGACTACGACCGGATTTGCAGCCGGCGGCGCGACGATCGCCTCGTTCTGCGGCAGTTCGACTTCAGCTTCGGCCTTCGCAATCTGATCCGACAGAACTACGCTTGCTGAAACCGGCGCAATGAACCGATATCCACGCTTGGGAACCGTTTCGATGTAGATCGGAGCTTCGGTGGAGTCGCCCAGCGCATCGCGCAGCTTCATCATCGCCGTATTCAGGCTGTGATCGAAATCAACAAATGTATCAGACGGCCATAGCAGGTGAGCGCAACTCTTCACGGCGTCACGATCTCGCCGTGCACTTTCGAGGAGGGCAATCAGGATCTGGAAAGACTGCTCGCGCAACTTAGAGGCGCCCCGGAGCGGCGAAGCTCCCCTCTACGCGTGTCCACTTCGAACACGCCGAATCGCCAGCCCGGCTTTGTGCTCACCGGCGTGGCCATTCTTGCATCCTCTTTTGCTGGGCCCGAACGGAAGTTTAGCACGGATTCGATCGCCACCGGCGGTGACGCTCCGAGCATCGCCAATCCTAAGCACCGGGCTTCAGATACTTGTGCGTCTACACGCAACTGGACCAAACGATCTCCGTGCATTGAGCGCCAGCAGATGCGGTGCAAAGTGGGACGCGTTGTTGGCCGGCATAGCACACGGCCGGCACGAAATCCGAATCGGAGGTGCTTTATGGCACATCGTTCTTTCTCGATCTCTCACATGCTCCTGATCGCACTACGGCCGGTTTGCTGTTCGCAGGCACGGCCGCTTCTGCCCAGTCGATAGCAACTGTCTACATTCCGTTCGCGTTCACCGCAAATCACCAGACAATGCCTGCCGGACAATACAGCTCGAACTGCTGTCTGACCGCTTTCTCTGCTTCACCAACAGTCAAACTGGAAAGCACCAGGGCGTCATCATGGTCAGCCTGAATCCGCACATACATCGAGATCGCGCGGTCGCCTTCGCTTCCTCGGTAAGGGACGATCGCCACTATCTCACCGAGGTCAGCTTTGCAGGATCCAGTATGCACAGCAGACCGGTGGTCAAGCGAAGCTTTGCGCGAGAAGTAGCCAAAAACTCGCAGCTCGATTCGCCCATCGAAATCTCGATGAAGTGAACACCAGATTCCGAGTTCCTTAGTCATCGCGGCACTTTAGCCGAACACTGCGAAAAACGTCAACTAAGGCATCCTGACGGGCTGCTTCCTCAACTCAACCTTTTCCGCGTTCAGCAGAAAGGCCACAATCATAGCTGCCCAATCTGCATGCCAGTTCCTTCCCCTCAAAGAATCCTTCCACGCGAATCATGAACACCGATTGAAGATTTTTCTTCCTATCCTCAGCCCAGTATCCGCCGGACCTGCTCGACGTGGTTGGCATCATGCCCAGCCATATGAGCAGCCAGATCCTTGACAGTGATGCGTCCCCGCTCGGCATGAATACCGAAACAGTCCCACTGCTCCGCGCTCAATCCGTTTAGAAATTCAAGATTCGCGCCCCGCAGTAGTTTGAACAACGCCAGAGATTCTCGCGGAGCACGCCCACCATAGTTTCCGATCTTCGCCCACAGGTCCTGGTCGAACCCAGCCAGTTCAATGCCGCTCTGCTCCACCATCTGGCGATAGCGCCATGCTGTCGCAATCTCGTCTTCGGCAAGGTGAGCAAGAATCTCCCCGATCGACCACTTGTCCGCACTCGGTCGTTCGATCAGCCGTTCGTCAGAGACATGTCGAACGAGTTCCGCCAGAACATCCGGCGTCTGCGCCTGCGCCTCCAGTGGATCTATGCCAACTGCATGCTGCCTAATTCGCAAGAGATACTCAGGTGTGTCAGTCATGGCATTCGTCCTGTTCAGACTGGATCCGACGAAGAATCTCTTGAATGCACTTCGCGACGTATGCCAATAACTTCGTGGACACCAAGCGAGCAGCTAAAAGCTAATAGCTGGCCTTTTCAATCCATCGACAAGCTAAGCTGATGCCGCACGTCAGCCCCGCGAATCCAGAAGATGACATCCGTGGCAATATTGGCCGCGTGGTCCGCAATGCGCTCAAGGCTTCGCGAAACCATCATCCCGTTCATCGCCTGCTGCGTAAATTGCGGCTGCTCCTGAATCATCTTCAGCAGATCCGCCTGGGCGCGGCGATTCATCCGATCGATCTCGTCGTCCATCTCGCGAACCGCGTCGGCAATTTGCGCATCGCCCTCAAGCAACGACAGAATCGCTGTACGAATCATGCGGCCCGCAACCTCGCCCATCGCCGTGAAGTCCACCGGCAGTTCAACCTGATCAACCTTCATAATGTCGCGGGTGCGGCGCGCAATGCCAATGGACTGGTCGCCAATGCGCTCGAGGTCTCCGTTGATCTTGATCACCGCCAGAATGAAGCGCAGATCGATCGCCATCGGCTGTTCTTTGGCCAGCAGCTCATAGGCCATCTCATCCAGATCGCGCTGGGCGGCATCGATCGCGGTCTCGTTCTGCTTCACGTATTGGCATAGCGCCTTGTCCCGAAGAATGTAGGCGTCGACCGCGGACTCCACCGCCTGCTGGGCAAGCGCAGCCATCGCAAGGAGCTTGTCCTTGAGTTCGGCGAGCTGAAGCTGAAAATGAATTCGCGGCACGGCCCGGTCTTCTCCTAACCTTTATTGTGCATCAGGCAATGTTACGGGGAGACAAATTTCCTCCAAGGCATCACATTTGACAAGGCTTGCCTTCAGTCGTCAACGCGCTGGCCGGCTCTGCCTTCTCCGCCGGTGTTCTAGGCTATCAGAATGTGCGATTCCATGAGCGATTCCCGCCCGATTCAAAAGTCCATGGTCAGCTTCGACCCCGCCGCTCATCCTCACAGCCAGATTTACAAGTTGATGACCGGCATCATCGTGCCCCGCCCCATCGCCCTGGTCTCCACCGTCGACGCGGAGGGCATTGCGAACCTCGCCCCCTTCAGCTTTTTCGCCGGCGTCGGCTCAGCCCCGCCCACGGTACTCTTCTGCCCCGTCTTGCGCCCCACCAGCACTCACAAAGCCGGCGGACGCAAAGACACACTGCGCAACGTCGAAGCGATGCGCGAATTCGTGATCAACGTCGTCAGCGAGGCAATCGCCGCGCAAACCAATCTCACCGCCGCGGAGGTCGACCCGGAAGTAGACGAATTCGACTTGTCCGGCCTCACTCCGCAGGCCAGCGAGGTGGTGAAAGCGCCTCGCGTAGCCGAGTCTCCCGCGCAGATGGAGTGCAAGCTGATGCAAGTCATCTACACCGGCGATAAGCCAGGCAGCGGCGTCATCGTGCTCGGCGAAGTTGTCCGCTTCCACGTACGGGAAGATCTGGTCGAAGACTTTCGCGTCGACCCCGTCGGCCTCGACGCCGTGGGCCGCATGGCTGGCAACACCTGGGTCCGCACACGCGATCGAATAGACCTGATACGCCCAAAGTAACGAGTCGCTCGCGCGAGACAAGTGCGGCTATACTGATCGCGACATCGTCGGGCCGATTTTTGGAAATGCAATTGAGGCACAGTGATGCATCTCAGCGAACCAATATTCCCGGCCGCATATTTCGGTAACCAGGCAGGCCTCTTCTTGCGCATTCTCCTGCTCGTCACTCTCCTCCTCATTGCCCCGTTTCTCGCTGGATGTCGCCACAGCAGCGATTCGCACGAGCCCGCCCCCTCTGCAGGCGCAGCAGGCAACGCCGCGATCACGCTCTCCAGCAGCAGCCTGCCAGACGGCAGAATTCCCAAAGACTTCACCTGCGATGGCGCCGACCAATCACCATCGCTCACGTGGAGTGCACCGCCGGCCGCCACCAAAACCCTCGTTCTCACCGAAACAGATCCCGATGCGGGGGGCGGCACCTTTACCCATTGGGTGCTCTACAACCTGCCGGCAAACACCAGCGGACTCCCTGCCAATGTATCGAAGCAGGAACAACTGGCAGACGGCTCACGGCAGGGACGCAACGACTTCGGCAAGATCGGCTACGGAGGCTCTTGCCCGCCTCCTGGTTCGAATCATCGTTACTTCTTCGATCTCTTCGCGCTCGACACAAATTTAAATGTGCCCGCCGGCGCCACGCGTGCACAGGTTCAAGACGCAATGAACACCCACGTACTCGCCCGCGGAAAGCTCATGGCACGATACGGACGTTAATCGCAACCTTCAGTCCGCCGCCATATCCTTGCCCTTCACTTCATGCCCCAGCGAAGCCAGCAGCGCCAGCGAGAGCGCGACGATCACAACCGTAATCGCGAGTACGTTCGAATAGCTTCCCCACTTCTCCGCTGCCAGCGCCTGCGCTTTCGCATTCCACGACGTAACCAGTCCGCCCAGCTGGTACGCCAGTCCCGGCGCGGTCGCGCGCACCGCTGCCGGCGTGAGCTCTGATAGATAAGCAGGCACCACGCCCCACGCGCCCTGCACCATAAACTGCATCACCACCGCGCCAATCGCCAGCGTTGTTGCGGAATGCCCGTAGGCCCACGGCGGAATCGCAAGCAACGACAAGAGCGCCGCCGCAATAATGGCGCGCTTTCGCCCCCACTTCTCAGAAAGCGTGCCGAACACAATCCCGCCGGCGATCTGCGCGAACCCATAGATCACGCCGATCGTCCCCACCACCTGCGGCGTCAGCCCGATCTGCACTTCGAGAAACGTTGGATACACATCCTGCGTCCCGTGCGAGAACGACATAAAGGCCGTCATCAACACGATCAGAAAAAGAAATGTCGGCACGAATGATTTCAACGAAGCAAGCTTCTTCGCATACGACTCGCGATTGGGATCTGCTCGTCGCTTCCGGTCCGCCGCAAGCCAGACAGGCGATTCCTCCACACGCGCCTGCACGTAAAAGACAAGCAATGCCGGCGACGCACCCAGCATGAATAATCCGCGCCACCCCAGCGCATGAAACAACAGCGCGAATGCCCCCGAGGCAAGAATCGATCCGAATGCGTATCCCTCCTGCAGTATTCCTGAGAAACCTCCGCGGCCTTCTGCCGGCAACGTCTCAAAGGCCAGCGCCGCGCCCACACCCCACTCGCCGCCCATCGCGATTCCGAAGAGCGCCCGCAACACCAGCAGCACTCCCAGCGAAGGCGCAAACGCGCAGGCCAATTCGATCACCGAGAAACAGAGAATGTTGAACATCAGCACCGGCCGCCGGCCATAGCGATCAGCCAGCACGCCGAACAGCAACGCACCGACGGGACGAAATGCCTGCGTCAAAAAAACAGCGCTCAGCACGTCAGATGGCCTGACGTGAAAATCCGAGGAGATCGCTTTGACGCAGAAAATCAGGAGAAAAAAGTCGAGGCTGTCCAGCGTCCAGCCGAGAAAGGAAGCGATAAACGTGTGGCGCTGCGCTGCGGTCAAACGCCTGAAGTCGCGGACGAAGGACATTAGCGGGAGGATACAACAGCGAGGGTAAGTGGTCAGCCGCAGAAATCAGAGGACGGGATTCTCTGTTGCCTTCCCCTACCCAACCATTAGGCTTTTCGCCGCCATTCGACACACGAAAATACGAAAAGTCGCGCATATTTATTTCGTGTGTAACTCCGCAACTCTCTCCGGCACGCGTGTTTGTACACGACATGAACGGCGCGGCAGGAAAGCAGCAAGAGCCAAGCTTCCAGAGCCGGCAGCCGAAATAGATTAAACGGAGGATTTTATGAAAAACTTTGGCAAATTCGTGCTGGGTGCTGCAATTGTGGCTGGCGGGTTGGGCCTTGGCGCAACCTCGGCTCAGGCAGCCGAATTCAGGGTCGTTATAGGTGGGCCGGTGGCCTACGTTCCTCCGTGCCCAGGACCGGGATACGCATGGGTTTCCGGCTATTACAGCAACGGCTATTGGGTGCCCGGACGTTGGAACCACGTTGGTAGGGGATACGTCCAGGCTCGCGACCGGTTCTATGTTCATGATCGCGGCTACGCCTATCGTGACGATCGGCGCCACGACCGGGATGACCGCCGCCATGACCGCGACGACCATTTCCGCCGCTAACTGCGCGCCTCAATTCGCCCATTGAACTGACAAAAATTGTCCGACTTGCCTCACGGCCTCTCCTCTGGAGAGGCCGCTCTTTTCTGGCCCACAAACACGCGACGAATCCCAACTACGAGAGCAACCGGTGCCGCGAACACCAGGGCAAATCCCAACACGTTTCCGGCGATTTCAATCAGCAGTAACAGCGTCACCTGCATTGCAGACATTCGACCAATCTGAATCCCGCTCGCCGATGAGGGAAAAAGAAATGGAAGAACTCCAGTCATCGCGCGATGCCGAAGCCCACCGATTTCCAGGGACATAGCATTCACTGCGCCGAAGATCGCGCCGATACCGGCCGCCGACAAAATCGGATGAGATCGCCCAATACGCATTGCCGTTTTCAGCATCGCCTCATTCTAAGTGCTCCCGATTGCGCTTTAACCTTTCCAAAAGCGCCCTGGAGCAGCCTTCCGCAAACCCTGTTTTCGAACCCCCGAAACCCACTATTGACGGGATGGCTCCAATGCGCCCAGAATATCTCCGGATTTGAGTGCAGTTCGCGCAACCCGCACCGTTTCAGAGTCCGGTTAAGCCTTTGAATTCAACAGGGAGTGGAATCTTGCAAAGTTACCGCAACTTATTCCCCAACTCGTTGTTCAAACGTACAGCAGCCGGTAAAAGTTGAAACAAAGACCGGCGGGTGCTGAGATTGGAACCACTTGGCCGGAATCGCAGGCCAGGCAGCACATGGAGGACTTAAATGAAGAACTTAAAGTTAGTCCTGTTCGCGACGCTCTTGGCGCTGCCCTTTGCAGCAGTCTCTGCGAATGCTCAAGTCGCGGTGGGAGTGGGAATTGGGCCGGCGATAGTTGCGGCTCCAGTAGATTATGGTCCTCCCGCTTGCGATTGGGGCTATTACCCGTATTATCCCTACGCCTGCGCTCCTTATGGCTATTACGGTCCCACCTGGTTTACAGGTGGCATCTTCATTGGCACAGGTCCCTGGTATGGATGGGGCTGGGGGCATGGATGGTATGGACATTACCACGGCGGCTACGGATACCACGGAGGCTATGGATATCACGGCGGAAACGGCTACCACGGTGGGAACGGATATCGCGGCGGTTACAACGGCGGAAACCACGGCGGAAATGGGGGTGGATATGGCGGCGGATACCACGGCGCACCTGCCCCACGTACCTTTAACGGTGGTGGCGGATACAGCGGCGGCCATGTAGCCGGCGGCGGCGGATCCCGCGGTGGTTATGCTGGCGGAGGATACCGCGGCAGTGCTGCGGGTGGCTTCCATGGCGGTGGTGGCGGTGGCTTCCGCGGCAGTCCTGCTGGCGGCTTCCACGGCGGCGGCGGTGGTGGCTTCCATGGCGGAGGTGGCGGTGGCTTCCACGGTGGTGGCGGTGGCGGATCCCACGGTGGCGGCGGTCACCGGTAAAAAGACCTGGATACCTTGCAAGCCCGGTTGCTTCGGCAGCCGGGCTTTTCTATTGCCAGAAGCGTGGCCTAGTCGAATGACCTTTGAAGAAGCTCAACATCCATGAGCACAGGACTGCCATGAGTCATTCCGTCACTGTGCCACACGCGGCCTCAACGTCTGATACTTTGCGATCGCGAATCCAAGCGTAGAACCAAGCCACACATCCGACGGGAAGTGGGCGCTGCTGCTGATGCGCGAAAAGCTGATGACGCTGGCCATCGTATAGCACAGCACCGGAATCCACGGCTTGCCCCGATGCCGATACCGCTCCGCCACAACCGTCGCTACTGACCAAACCGCTGTCGCGTGCCCTGACGGGAAACTGCTGCCTTTCAGCGGCGACTTGCCGCCATTGAAGAATGTCCCCGTGAACGGCGCGCCCTCCGGAACATCGGATGGCCGTTCCCTGCGTGTAATGCCTTTGACCACGAGGTTCACCACCAGGCTGTCCGCGTAAGCCTCCGCCGCCAGGATGGCCGTGTTGACCTCCCGATCATCATGCCGGATGTATCCCGCTGTCAGGAGCGATGTCGGCAGAAGGATCACTTCCGAAGTAGTAATCATCGGATCGAATACATCGTTAAAGGAGTCCCAACTCTCCGCGTTCGTGCGGAAATAGGGCATCACATGCGGATCGGCATAGATCAGCCCCGCCGTTCCACCCACGACCGCCAACGTTGGCGCCCAGTGCTTTCCATGCGCCAGTTGCTTGGGAAACGTCCACCAGATGTCCTTCTGATCGTGCAGAAAATCGCCCGGCATACTACGCCACGTGGCCTCCCGCTGCGGCCGGCCGGTGGTTGTGTCCACTCCGGGCTGCATCGTCTGCTTGCCATCGTTAGCCACAGCCGCTCGCGCCCTGTTATCAGGCAGAAGTTCAGGACTTGCACGGAAAACCGCCAGGCCGGGTTCGTCGGGTAGGCTGGTCGAATCCTGCGCGCGGCCCTGGTTCAGCGCACAAGCAAGCAAGAGACAGACACTAGAGCGGAGTAAATAACGGTTTCTAATTCTAAGCATCGGAATGGTTGGATGCAGAATGTCAGCAAATCCGTTTGCTACATGCTCTTAACCTCTTTGAACCAGCGCTCCGTCGCAGGCCGGAACAGCAGCCATGCGATCAGAACACACAGTGCCGCGTGGATCAGAAGCTCTCGCAGCGGATGGAAAAGGCTGAGTCCCACGTGAAAGACAATCCACGCCATCGCCAGCCAGCGACCCCAGTTCTTCCGCAGCAGCAGTCCCACAGCGGCAACCACCGCCAGCAGTTCCGTGACCTCGATCCCTACAGCATCGCCATGGCCAGCCGTCAACTCCGGAAAGTGATGCACGAATCCAACTCCACCCACAAGCAGGTAGAGGATTGCGACGATCAACACAGGAATCGGCGGCTTGCTCATGCAAAACAGTATGCACGATCGATGGGTCAGGACTGAACAATACTAAAATGAGACTGAGGGAGATTTCTTGCCAGCTTACGAATACCTTTGCGATGAATGTTCCTGTCGCTTCGAGCAGCGACAAAAAATGTCCGATGCCGCGATCGAGCAATGCCCCGAATGCGGCGGACATGTAAATCGCCTCATCAGCGGAGGCGCCGGTGCAATCACGAAAGGCGCCAGCCAGGAGGCTGCACCGCCTTGCGGAGCCGGAGCCTGCTGTGGCGGCGGCATGTGCGGCCGGTCAGTAAACTAGCCCTGCTTGCAGGAATTCGACGCGCGGCCCGAGTTTCCATGCCCGATGCCCTACGCAACCAGGAGAGCCGCAGGCGCGAGACGGTCTGACTACGCGAAGACCAGTCCGAGTGCCGCGTCGATCTGTTGCTTCATCGGGGATGCTTCGCTGCCCATCTCCTGAGAATGCGACCCCATCGGCAGTGCCTGAGCAGGAGCTCCCATAGCGGACGTCACCAGCGGTTTCAGCGCGGTGATGACCGAATCGATATTCTCCATCCGATTGCGGAGCCGTTTGGCTTCCTCAAACAAATTGTCCAGCTCTTCGGTCGCTGTCTCCAGCGCCGCGCGATAGCTGCCTTCATACGCTTGATGATTCATATCGACCTCCATTGCAAAAGTCTAGCTCCGGATCGACGCGAGAGACATTGCACGAATCGTGCTTAGGACAAGCACTTTTGTGCGCCCGGCAGACCACTTTCGTGCTAGAACGAGCTGGTCCGAAAATTCGTCGCATGGCGGCGACTTCCTCGATGAAATCTGCGACGCGCTCCTGGCAGCTCAATCTGACCTAAGGAGTCCGCAGCACGTAAGCGATCCTGGGAGACCGAAACCACTGCACTCGCCTGTCGTCAAAGTCGGCTTCGAGCAATTCAATTTGACTCTCTTCATCGCTGTGCGGCGTGGGATCGAGCCAGATCTGCTCAGCTTCTTCCGGCCAGGAAACTTTGCTCCCCGCCTTCGCCGACTTTTCAGCCAGCCGAACTACCAGGTAGATCATCGTTGCCCTCGTCTTTCTCTTGGACGAGTGGCAGACGGTCCTGCAGGTGTGCACGGAGCCGCCTGTCCTCTCGCCGCGTGCGGGTACTCGCTGGCACCTCCCGTTTGCCAGTCGAACAACCACCCCAGTGCACGCTATTTGCAATCACGAGCCTCTTCCGTCCCGGCCCGCGGTCAAGTCAATGAAAAGATAATGCTCTGCGCCATCACGGAAGATGTCATAAAGCTGTCATCGCATCGTCATTCCAATGCGAAGAATCAATGCCGGGCATCTCTCATGTCACGCCGCCAAAAATGACGTTTGATTTACAACACGATGACAACCTGAAGAGAGCTGCGGGATACGCTTCACGAATAGCCGAAGTTTCTTGTCAGGAGAAGTGCTGCATGTCGCAAGCCTTGCCGGGATTCCGCGTACTCGTTGCAGATGATGATCGCGTCATCGCGAAAACAATGTCACAGATTCTGCGCCTGAGCGGTTACGAAACCGACATGGTCTGCAGCGGAGAAGAGGCCGTGACAGTGGCTGCAAAGACCCGACCCGATGTCTTCATCAGCGATGTCCTTATGGGCGGAATCACCGGCATCGAAGCAGCCATCCGTATTCTCAAGATCGTTCCGGCATGCCGGGTAATCCTCATCTCCGGCCATGCGAACACCGCCCATCAGCTTGATGCCGCCCGCCGCAAAAGCCACGAATTCGAAATTCTCACCAAGCCGGTGCATCCAAAAATGCTCCTCGAGCGCATCGCCGCCTTCGCAACCGAGTGCACCCTGGCGCAAACGCAGCGCAATCTTCAACCGAGCGCAGGCTATTAACCTTCAGAGTTCTCGCCCGTCGATGCTTCGCGAGTTGGTCCGCGCCGCCCAATACCATAGAGGAGATGGACGTCTCGTCACCGGCTTCGGAAGGCAAAAGCTCGTCAAGCCTTCGCGTCCTCATTGCCGGCGGAGGAACAGGCGGTCATATCATTCCGGCGCTGGCCGTGGCTCACGAGCTGGTCACGCACTACCAGGCTGAAGTGCTGTTTGTCGGCACTCCGCGTGGAATGGAATCGCGCATGGTTCCCGCTGCCGGTTTTCAGTTGCGGCTCATCGAAGTAGGGCCGCTGAAAAATGTTTCGCTTGCTACGCGCGTGCGCACGATGCTCGACATTCCACGCAGCCTCTTTGCATGCTGGCGCTTGATTCGCGAATTCAATCCTCACGTTGTATTCGGCGTCGGCGGTTACGCTTCCGGTCCCGGAATGGCGGCTGCGCTGATGTTGCGCGTACCTACCATGGCGTTCGAACCGAACGCCATGCCGGGCCTTGCAAATCGACTGGTGGGGAAACACGTGCAGGCCGCAGCCGTGAATTTTCCGGCGGCTGCAATTTTCTTCCGCAACGCTGAGGTCACAGGCATACCGGTGCGGCCAGAGTTTTTCAAGCTTCCTCCCGCCACCGGCGAGGCTCCGCATCTCCTCGTCTTCGGCGGATCGCAGGGCGCACGGCTGTTTAACAACACTCTCCCGGCCATCGCGCCTGCCCTGCTGGCGGCTGTTCCAGGCCTCACCATTCTTCACCAGGCCGGCACGCGGCATCTGGACGCAACAGAGGCCGCCTACAAGGACAGCGGCGCCGATCCCGTCCAATGGCAAGTCAGCGGATTTCTGGATGACATGCCCGCAAGGTTCGCGCAAGCCAATCTCGTCATGGCGCGCAGCGGAGCCTCCACCGTCGCCGAACTTGCTGCCGCAGGCAAACCGGCTCTTCTCGTCCCCTTTGCCGCCGCGGCCGACGATCACCAGACGCGCAACGCCGAGGAGCTGGTCAAGATCGAAGCAGCCGTGATGCTGAAAGAATCCGATCTCGCCGATCACGGCAAAGTGCTCGAGTGCCTGGTGCAACTGCTCACATCGCGTGAGCGCCTGAACGCAATGTCGGCGGCCGCGCTAACGCAGTCTCATCCGCAGGCGGCCCAGGAAATCGCTGAACGGCTGGTCTCGCTGGCAACGAATTGACCGCCGCCCATCAAGATCGCTGATTCCGGCAACAGCAAAACCGCCTCGACCGATGTCGCGCCACGATTCACAGAAGACTGCGCTATACTTCTCGCCTTCGAACATGTTGAGCATTCCCCTCGAAGAAAATCTCAACCGGGAGGCGATCTGTATGAAAACCATCTTGACTTGGAGTATGCGTCCGGGAGCCATCAAGGAAGCGGCCAGCCGATTTCTCGCCGGTCAGGCCGCACCGGAACCGGGTGTGAAGATTCTCGGCCGCTGGCACAAGGTCGATATGAGCGGCGGCTTCGCGCTCTACGAAACCGACAACCCCGCAGCCCTCTACGCCGGAGCAGCAAAATGGGCCGACCTGCTCGAGTTTCACAGCACAATCGTGATCGAAGATGCAGAAGCAGGCCCCGTGCTTGCACAGCTCTTCGGCGGCAAGGGCTGATTTCTTCGTGCTGAAGTCGCGCCGATTTGTCAGATCTGATTCATCGCAGGTCTCAAAAGCGAGGCCTTTTCGACTTCGCTCAGGCAGGCTCTGGAGGACATCCGGCTCATTGCGGGGCAAATCAACTTCAGGCATAGGCGCGATCGCGCGTTGAAAGACGAGCCGGCTTCGGGGTCTTGGATTTTGGAGAGCGGCGCACTTCGATCCTGCTCTGCATCTGCAGGCGATCGGCATAGTTCAGCAGCTTTTCGATGCTGACTTTGCTTAGCCTGCCGTTCAGCAGGTTGCTGACATTGGGCTGATATTCATCGAGGACATCGACAAGTTGGCGCTGCGTGAATCCACGGCGGTCGATCTCGGCGAGGATAGCTTCGACGATTGCAGCCTTGACCTTCAACGCGGAAGCCTCTGCCCGGGAAAAGCCAATATCGTCGAGCACGTCGCCTTTTGTGATGTGGGTTGGTTTGCTCATTGTTGCAATCCTCTTCTAACGGCTCTTAAGTTCTCGTAGTCGTTGTTGCACCGCACCCAATCGCGCCTTGGCTGTTTCGATGTCCCGCTTGTCCGTCTTCCGGCTGTCCTTCTCGAAACAGTGCAACACATGAATCACGTTGTTGATTCTTGCCAGGTACATCACTCTGTACCAGGTGCGGGCGTCCGCCTCTTTCAATTCCCAGACGCCCTTGCCCACTGACGGCATAGATCGGTGATCGCACCGAGGCTGCCTTCCATTCTGTATCTGCTTCAGGGAGAAACCGAGTGTTGCCTTCACATCCGCCGGGAATTCACTTAGAACTTCTTTGGAGTTCCCTTCCCACGCGATGTTTGCTGGCTCGGGCTCATGCGCGGCTCTCATGTGAAATCAATAATATATAATATCTAATATAAATACAACTTCGCACTAAAAACCAATCAAGGCTGCTTCGTCGAATAGACGCTTCGTCAGTCCACCTTCTTAGAAATATTCAGCAATATCCCAATCCCCGCCAGCGTGAAGAACAAGCTCGTTCCCCCCGACGAAATAAACGGCAGCGGAATCCCCTTCGTCGGCAGCAGCGAAAGCACCACGCTGATGTTGAAGAAGGCCTGCAGCAGAATTGCCGTCGTAAGTCCAAAGGCAGTCAGCCGCGCAAACGGATCAGTCGACCGGTAGGCGGTGCGCAGCCCGCGGTATCCGAGCACAACAAAAAGCGCAAGGATGAGAATGGCTCCCGCGAATCCCAGTTCTTCCGCAATGTTCGCGTAGATAAAATCTGTGTGCGCTTCGGGAAGATAAAAAAGCTTCTGCATACCTTCCATGTAGCCGCGCCCCGACAATCCACCCGTCCCGACGGCAATAAGCGACTGGTTGATGTGGAATCCCGCGCCCTGCGGATCGAGGTCAGGATGCGCAAAGGCCAGCATGCGGGCGCGGCGCCATGGCACCCAGAAGAGCAGCGCGGCCAGCGGAGGCGCCGCCGTGGCGAGGGCGAGCACCAGATACTTCCACTCCATCCCCGCGAGGATGAGCATCATGGCGCTCACTCCGGCCACCACCAGCGCCGTGCCAAGGTCCGGCTGCTTCACGATTAGCAGCATAAACACTACCGGCATCATCGCAGCGCGCAGCAGCGTGTTGCGCCAGTCCCGCATCTGGTCGAGCCGCGTAGAGAGGAACCACGCAAGAAACAGAATGATGACCGGCTTGGCAATCTCAGACGGCTGAAAGGAGAATGCGCCGAAGCGTATCCAGCGATGCGTGTGGTGCGAGTCGCGAAAGAAGAGCACCACGACCAGCAGCAGCGTGGTGATAGTAACCGCTGGGTAGACGAAACGCGGCGAGTTGTAGCGAGAGTAGTCCACCCGCGAGAGCACGATCATCGCGAAGATGCCGACTGCGGCCCAGAGCGCCTGGCGAATGACGAAGCCGTAGGGGGAGTTGTACTTCTCCTGCGCCACGACGGCAGAGGCGGAGAACACCATCACCAGTCCGGCGACGACCAGCAGCAAGGTAGTAAAAAATATCCACTTGTCGACGCCAACGCGCTTTGCCATGTTTGCCTGCACTCATGGTTTCACGTATAGGTGTGGACATTCACACGTGGGCGCGGCTGGGGACCAAAGTGATTAAGCTACCGGCCAAAACTTCAAAATCCCGGCCACCTGCCTCACTCCACCGCCAGAATTTTTCCTGGAACCTTGCAGGTTATTTCTCCGAAATCTCTACACTTGTCCTGGAAGACAAAAGTGACAAGACAAGCACTCGGGCCGCCCGGCCTTTAGCACGGACCGCTTTCGGAAACAATTCTGCTGCAAATACGGTGCAAACCGCCGAAATCCACCTCTAAGTCCTTATTCTTGACGACTTTACGACTTAAGTTCCCTGTTTTCAATCACTTACAAGACCCCCTTGCGGAGCTAACCCGCCTGGAATGACGAACTTGACCTTAAAAGCAAAAAAAGAGGAGTCTTCAGGTTTATCCAACCAAACGAAGTCGAGTGACCTGGGATGGTCGTTCGGAGCTACGCGTTCTGCCAGACTTTCCAGCCGCGCCACTCGTTCACCAGTTCCTTGAAGATGCGGCCGCGGTGTTCATAGCTTTCAAACTGGTCAAAGCTTGAGCAAGCGGGCGCAAGCAGCACAACGTCGCCGGGGTGGGCCGCAGCAGCGATGGCGCTCACAGCCTTGTCGAGCGTCTCGCAGGAGTGAATGGTGACGACGCCGCGCAGTTGCGATTCAATTTTCGCCGCAGCAGAGCCGATCGTGTAAACAGCCTTAACGCGCGAGCGGAGCAGATCGGAGAGTTCCGTATAGTCGGAATTCTTGTCCTTTCCGCCGAGAATCAGGTGAATGTTGCCGGGGAAGGCGGCGATCGCCTTGGCAGTCGCGTCCACATTGGTGGCTTTCGAGTCGTTGTAGATCTCCACGCCATTCAGCGTTGCGACATATTCGAGCCGGTGCTCGACAGCCTTGAATTGCTCGACTGCAGTGCGAACCGATTCGACGGACGCACCGGCGAACCGTGCGGCGCAAACCGCGGCAAGCACGTTTTCCACGTTGTGTTCGCCCTTGAGCGGAATACTCGAGAGCGGCATGACGGTTTCAGGCGTGGTATCAGGCTCTGAGCGGAAGAGAATGGCTCCGCCTTCAACCCATGCGCCCTGCTGCACCGGGTGCTCGAGCGAGAACCAGTAGACCTTGGCGCGAGAGCGCTGGGCAGAAGCGGCTGCACGCACGTTGTCGGCGTTCAAAACAACATAGTCCTGCTCATCCTGCTCGGCGAAGATGCGCTCCTTGGCGAGAGCGTAGTTCTCGAAGTTGCCGTGGCGGTCGAGGTGGTCGGGCGTGATGTTGAGGATGACGGCGATCGTAGGGTGGAACTGCTCGGTTGATTCGAGCTGGAAGCTTGAGACCTCGAGGACAGACCACGTTGCATCGGTTGAGTCGTCGATCAGCGCAACGACCGGGACACCGATATTGCCGCCCACGAGAGTCGGCATACCGGCTTTCTCAAGAATCTCGCCGAGGAGAGACGTCGTCGTCGTCTTGCCGTTGGAACCCGTGACGGCGAGGATCTTGCCTTTCAGGAAGCGTGCGGCCAGTTCGAGTTCGCCGATAATCGGACGGCCGAAGTTGCGCGCCTGCACCAGCTCGGGTGTGTCCAGCGGTACGCCGGGGCTGACCACGATAAGGTCCTGGCGGCGGAAGGTGAGCAACCCGTGCCCGCCTGCTTCCACATTAATGCCCTCTTCGAGCAGGCCGGGAATGTCCTTCGCAAGCGCCTCCGCCGAGCGGATGTCCGAAACCGTGACCTGGGCTCCGCGACGACGCAGAAAGAGGGCCGCGGCCAGGCCGGATTTGCCCAGCCCGACGACAAGAACCTTTTTGCCTTTGAGCTCCATCATGAGGATCAGTCCAAGGATACTTTATCGCGCCGCGCCCTGGGTTGGCTGTGAAAGCCGATATGGAATAAGGACGGGCCCCTAACGCAATTTGAGCGTCGTGAGGGCGAAAAGCGCGAAGACCAGGGCCATGATCCAGAACCGGGCGATGACCTTCGACTCGCTCCAGCCCAACTGCTCGAAATGATGGTGCAACGGAGCCATCTTGAAGATACGTTTTTTGCGGAGCTTGTAGCTGCCCACCTGCAGCATGACCGAAAGAGCTTCGAGCACGAAGATCCCGCCGATGAACGGCAACAGAAATTCCTGCCGGATGATGACCGCCACAGTGCCAATCGCGCCACCCAGCGCGAGCGAGCCCACATCGCCCATGAAGACTTCGGCAGGGTGCGCGTTGTACCAGAGAAACCCAATGGAGGCACCCACCATCGATCCGCAGAACACGGTCAACTCAGCAACGAGCGGCATACGCTGCAATTCAAGATAGTCGGCGAAGACCACGTGGCCACTGACGTAGGTAAGCACGGTAAGCGCGCCCGCGGCGATGATGGTGCAACCGATGGCAAGTCCGTCCAGGCCGTCCGTGAGGTTGACGGCATTCGAGGTACCCATCAGCACAAAGATGACGAATGCCACGAAAGGCACAAAGGCCAGCAAACCGAGATGCGGAAGTGTGCTGGGCCAGACATGCCACTGCAGATCGGGATGAAAAGCCTTGATGAACGGAACGCTAAGCTGCGTGCCGAAGAGCTTGAACTGCGTAAGCGTAACCAGCGTGATAGCGACGCCTCCCCCGACAAGCGCCTGCCAGAAGAGCTTCGCGCGGGCCGTTAGTCCCAGATTCCTCCGGTTAACAACCTTGGTGTAATCGTCGGCAAAACCGATAGCGCCGTATGCGAGCGTGGAGCAGACGGCGATCCAGACGAAGGGATTGGCAGGGTCAGACCAGAGAACCGTCGGCAGCAGGATGGCGATGACGATAAGGACGCCGCCCATCGTGGGCGTCCCCGATTTTTTCTGGTGCGACTGAGGCCCGTCTTCGCGGATGTACTGGCCGATCTGGAATTCGCGCAGCTTCTGGATAACGTACGGGCCGATGAACATCGCAATCAGCAGCGCGGTTAGTGATGCAAAGACTGTACGGAAAGTGAGATAGCGGAAAATCCGGAAAGGATGAAAGAACGGAAACAGCTTTTCGTAAAGCAGCCAGTAAAGCAAGTGGACTCCGGATCAGTGCGAAGATTCAGCTTGATTTTACAGGGATAGTCGCACGGCGGAGTGTGGATGACGGTGACTCGAATCAGCAAAGTGAACGGCAAACGCGCGGGCAAACCAGAAAACGCCTGAGTCCCAGCCTGCCTCACCACCCGATCGGGCAGGACTATTCAGTTCTCAAAGCCTGTGCAGGTTCAATCGACGCAGCACGTCGCGCAGGAATCAACCCGGCGAGCACTGCAGCTGCCATCAGCGTGACCACGGCCCCGGCCAGCACTTCCGTATCGATGCCCTTGATTTCGAACAGTTGCGACTCGATGTACCGCACGCACAGCATCGCTGTTGGCACACCGAGTGCCAGCCCCACAATAGCCTGCAGTATCGCTCCGCGCATCACCATTGCCGTCACGCTGCCTCGCTCCGCGCCCAGCGCCATGCGGATCCCAATCTCCGATGTTCGCCGCGCCACTCCGTAAGCGGTCACGCCATAAAGTCCCAGCGTCGCCAGCAGCAGCGCAAGTGCGCCGAAAAGCATCGTCAGCCGCGAAAGCATTCGGTCCTGGCCAAACTGTTCCGCGATCTGCGCCGTGAACGTCTGGAATCTAACAACGCTCAGGTTCGGATTGATCCCCGCCAAAGTCTTCCGCGACAGTTCTTCCATCTCCGGAACAGGCCTGCTCGTCTTCAGCACGATGGCCCCGGCATACATGCTCTCGTCCTTGTCGATCGGATAGTCGGCACTTGACGGTCGCTGCATCAGCGGCACGAAGTACATCATGTGGTCCTTCCAGGTCGCGCTCTGGTACGCGGTGTCCTCCACCACACCCACAATCTCCCAGTCACCCGCCGACTTTTGATCCCAGCCGAAGTGCTGCCCGATCGGGTTTTCTCCCGGCTTGAACAACTGCCGCACAAACTCCTTGTTCACCACTGCAACGTGCTGCGACTCCGCCGTATCCGCTGCCTGGATACCGCGTCCCATCACCACGCGCGTTCCCACAGAATCGAAATACTCAGCATTGGCCTTGATAAACGTAGCTATTCCATTGTGTTCCGGCTTGCCCTGAATCCGCACGCCCCACCCGTTGTTGTTGTCTTCCATCGGAGTGAAGCTGCTGATCCCCACCTTCTCCACGCCCGGAATGGCATGGAAGCGCTCTTCAATCGTGCGGTAGAGCTCACCAACCTTGGCTTGCGGATAGCCAGCCGTCTGCGGATTAATGTGCACGATGTACCGGTTCACTGGATCCAGTTTCAGATCGATATGCTCGAGTTTGCTCAGGCTCTTCGCAAACAGCCCGGCTCCTATAAGCAACACGAGCGACAACCCCGCCTGCACTACCACGAGCGTGCGCTGCAGCAGTGTCGTCCCGCCCGCCACCGAGCGCGCTCCACCTCGTAATGCGTCTGCAGGCTCTGCCTTTGAAGCGATCCACGCAGGCATCACGCCGAACAGCACTCCGGTCAGCAGCGATAACCCGCAGGCAAACGCCAGCACCATCGCCGAGGGGCTTGCGGCAATGGGTACACCCTCCGCTCCTGGAAACGCCAGCGCCAGCAGCATCCGCGCGCCCACATACGCCACTGCCAGTCCTGCCAATCCTCCCAGGCAAGC
Organism: uncultured Acidobacteriaceae bacterium; assembly: GCA_963738035.1. Taxonomy (GTDB): domain Bacteria; phylum Acidobacteriota; class Terriglobia; order Terriglobales; family Acidobacteriaceae; genus Telmatobacter. Next base: position 206,934 of record CAVTVB010000006.1, on the reverse strand, counting down.
GAGCAGCACGCTCTCGGTCAGCAGTTGCTGCAAAATTCTGCCTCGCCAGGCTCCCAAGGCCGTGCGCACATTCATCTCTGCCTTGCGCGCCATGCCCCGCACCAGCAGCAGGTTCGCCAGGTTCGCACACGCAATCAGCAGCACCAGCCCCGAGACCACCATGAGCAACTGCAGCCGCTTGTCATAGTTATCCTGCATCGCCTGGATCCCCGCGCCCCCCGGCGTCAGCACCACGTGCAGGGGCTTCAACTTTTTCTGCCCTTCTCGCCCACTGAAGTGCTGGGTCTCGCCAAGTTGCTGCCGGAGCAAGGTGTTCACCTTCTGCTGCAATGCACCCAGCGAAATACCCGGCTTTACCCGCCCGATCAGGTACAGCCATTGCATGTCCGAGTTGTGCACATACGTCACATTTGCAATCTCCGGCATGCTTTCAATCGGTAGATAGTACTCCGGCGGCGAAGGCAGCAGCCGGTCGCCATAGAATCCCTTTGGCGCGATTCCGACAACGGTTACTGGCTTGGTGTTTACGCGGAATGTGCTGCCAACCACGCTCGCGTCGCCGTTGAATCTCGTCTTCCACGTTTCGTAGCTCATGACTGCCGTCAACGGCACACCCGCGCGATCGTCACGGTCTTCTAGCAGCCGCCCTGCCCCCGAATTCAGCCCAAACGTTCTGAAGTAGTTCCCTGAAACAAACTCTCCCATCACGGAACGCGGCGCGTCCTCGGTGTTATCCCGCCGCATCACTACTGGTCGATACGCAAACCCCGCCTGCATGGCTGCCAGTTCCTCAAACTCCGGCACGTTCTTCCGCAGATACTCGTAGCTGTCCGTCGTGAAGTACGAGTACTCGCCGTTATCACGGAAGCCGATGCCCACGCAACAATCGTTGTTGTTTCCCAGTCGTATCAGCGCCTTCGGATCCGTCACCGGCAGGCTCTTCAGCATCAGCGCGTTCACCAGCGTGAAGATCGCCGCATTCGCCCCGATCCCCAGCGCCAGCGTCAGCACTGCGACCACCGTGAACACCGGTGACTTTCGCAGCATCCGCAATGCGTAACTGCAATCCTGCAGAACGGTCTCCAGAATAGGCAGCCCTTTCTCCGCGTGATAGCTTTCCCGGATCGCCGCGACAGCGCCTATTTTGACCCTCGCCGCCCGGCGCGCCTCTTCGGGCGACATTCCAGCGCGAACGTTCGCTTCCGTGTCGAGCGCGATATGCTGTTCCATCTCTTCGTGCAGTCGCCGCTCGCCTCTCCGACGACTCACAAAATTCCACGCCCGGTTCCACAGCCGTCTGAAAGGTTTCATCCGAGTTTCTCCGCGTTGGCCGAAAGAAACCGCGCCACAATCTCCGTCGTCTGCTGCCACTCCTGCACTTCGCTTTGCAGTTGCCGCCTGCCGGCCTTCGTCAGGCTGTAATAACGTGCCCGCCGATTGTTTTCCGATGCGCCCCAGTCCGACTCGATCGAGCCCTCCTGCTCCAGCTTCAGCAGCAGCGGGTAGAGGGTTCCCTGGTTCACAGAGAGCAGGTCGCCGCTGATCTGCTCAATGCGCCGCGCAATTCCATAGCCATGCAACGGGCCCAGGACGTCCAAAGTCTTCAGCACCATCAGCGCCAGTGTTCCCTGTTTCACATCCGCTTTTTCGCTCATGATTCAGACCTTTTGGTTTCCAACAGAAGATTGACACACTTCCTTTTGGAAAGCAACAGGAGCTTGGGAAAAAGAGCTCGGCATTTTGCCGATTGATGCTAATGACGCGTATGGGTCGACTGGTGCTAAATAGCGGTCCGAACGATCAGCCAATCCGAGCAGGCGAGGCTCAGCCAGTTCAGCGGTTTGCGGTTTCAGCGCTTCGATGATGACTGCTTCTTCAGTTCGCTTTCAAATGCCCGCTCGCGGTCAGCAATGTAGGCTTTGTAGCCGGCCAAATCGATGAAGGCGTTCTTGTCGCCCGCCTTCCAGCGCGGATATTTTTCGGCGAGGCCGAAATAACCGCCATGGGCACCGAGGAAGACATCGCACGGCAGGCCCTTCAGCACCTCGAATTCGTGCCGATAGTCGTCAGCGATCTGCGGGTAGCTCTTGTTGTCCACCAGTTTGTAGCCCGGATTAACGTTGGGACTACCGACAATAACAACATGTAGCGCGCGACCGCTTTCATTCTCGTCCATCGTCCACGTCGTAGTGCCCTTCGTATGCCCGGCGGTCAAATGCGCGGTAAGCGTTGTGCCACCCAATGACACCGTATCGCCATCGTGCAGGACCCGATCGACCTTCGCCGTCGGAAACCACATCGATTTGTCCGCTGCGTAATTGAAGTCGGTGTGTCCGCCCGACTCGACAACCGATACATCGCGATCCATCACCTCGTATTTCGCGCCCGTGAGTCGCTTGATCTCCGCACTTCCTGCGCAGTGGTCAAAATGCCCATGGCTGATCAGCAGAATCTTCGTGTCGCTGAACTTGAAACCCAGCGACTCAATAGCTTTCTTGATCTGCGGCGGCGAAGATTCGAGATTGCTGTTGATCAGAATGTTGCCCTGCGGCGTGACGATGAGGTAAGCTGCCAGATCTTCGCTACCCACGTAGTAGAGATTCCCGGCGATGCGAAAAGCTGGGAAAGGCTTGACCCACGTCGGGTTGGTCTGCAGAAACGAATTGGTCTGGCCAACGACTGACAAAGCGAAAAGCAGACCGATAACCACACTGAAGAGGAGGGGAAGGTTGCGGCGATTCACTTTTTCTCCGTTGAGGCGATGTGATTCTTGAGGACTTCAATAGCGCGTTCAAGCTGAACACCGCGCGAGCCTTTCACCAGCACTACGTCCCCCGGCTGCAGATTCTTGACCAGCCACGCACCAGCCTCGGCTGCATCGGGCAGGAAAACTGAAGCGACTCCACACAGGCAAGCCGCAGCAGCAAGATGTTGTGCATTGCCCCGCACGCCAACCACAAGATCAATTCCTGCATCAGCTGCCGTTTTGCCGCACGCTGCGTGCAACATCGACGCGTGCTCGCCCAACTCAAGCATCTCGCCCGCCACCAGGATGCGTCGTTGTGCCGGCCGCGTGGCCAGCGTGTGAATCATCGATTGCAGCGCTTCAGGGTTTGAGTTGTAGCTGTCATTCAGAATCGTAGCGCCGGCGATTTCCAGAATTTCTCCGCGTTTGCTGCCGGCTCTAAGTGATTCGAGCGCAGCGGCTGCGCCGTCCAGCGGGACTCCCGCCTCCAGCGCAACCGCGAGCCCGGCCATCGCATTCGAAGCGTTGTGCGAGCCAAGCAGATGCAGCGTGAATGTCGACTCGCGCTCGCCGGCGCGGAAGTGCACATGAAGGCCCGAAACGTCCTCCCGGATATCCAATACCTGCGGATCGGCGCAAGGCCCGACGCCGAAGTAGACGGCCTTGCCGCTGAAGTCGCGGCCGAACTGCGAGACGTAAGCATCGGAACAGTTAAGAAACGCAACACCGTTCGCGGGCAGCGCGGCGATCAGTTCATATTTGGCGCGCGCAATTCCTGCCTGGCCCTCGGTAAAGTTCTCAATGTGAGCGGTGCCGACGTTGGTCACAACTCCCCAGTCGGGCGATGCAATGCGGGCCAGCGTCGCAATCTCACCCAGGTGGTTCATGCCCATTTCGACAACGGCGTACTCATGTTCCGGCTCAAGTCGAAGCAACTGCAGCGGCATGCCAAACGCATTATTGAGATTCCCTTGCGACCTCAGCACGTTGAACTTGGCCGCAAGTGCAGCCGCAACTGCTTCCTTTGTGGTTGTCTTCCCGGCAGAGCCCGTAATCGCAACCACGCGCTTGCCCCACTGTCGGCGAACGTGCGATGCCAGAGCCTGGAGCGCAATCAGCGGATCTTCCGCGATGAGAAGCGGAACCCCGAGCACAGCATCCGGCAGCGTGGAAACTTTGACGCGCGAAACGACCGCCGCAACGGCTCCGCGCTCCAGGGCTGCCGCTACAAAATCATGACCGTCAAGACGTTCTCCGCGCACGGCGAAAAACAGGTCGCCCGGCGCTGCGGTTCGCGAATCAATGGAATAGCCGGTAGCGACCAGCATGCCCGCACCCGAAATGCTGGAAGGCGCTTCGAGAACTGCACCTGCGCCGATGGCCGCTTCTGCGAGTGTCAACCTCATCGTTCTCCACCGTATCCCAAATCGCGCAGAGCGGCGAGTGCAATTTGTGAGTCGTCGAATGGAATGGTCCGGTCGGCGAGAATCTGCTCCTTCTCGTGCCCTTTGCCTGCAATCAAAACCACATCGTCTGCCTTGGCTGATCCCAACGCGAGATGAATAGCGCTGGCGCGGTCCGGCTCGACGGTATAGCGAACGCCGCTGGCTTTGAGTGCCGGCTCTATTTCATTCAGAATGGCCCGCGGATCTTCAGAACGCGGATTGTCGCTCGTGGCAACCACGAAGTCGCTTCCTTCTCCCGCGGCGTAGCCCATCTTCGGCCGCTTGGTTCGGTCGCGATCCCCGCCGCAGCCAAAGAGCGTGATGATTCGGCCATCGGTCTTCGCAACCAGTTGCCGTGCCAGTGCGATCAGATTGCGAAGCGCATCGTCGGTGTGCGCATAGTCAACAATCACTGTGAAGGGCTGCCCCCCGTCGACCGGCTGAAAGCGCCCCGGAACCGGCGTAAGCTGCTGCACAAACGCTACAAGGTCATCAAACCCAATGCCACGCGCATGTGCCGCGGTGAAGGCAGCGAGCAGATTCAGCACGTTGACGTCCCCTGCGAGATGCGAAATCACCTGCGCAGAGCCGGCGGGCGTTTCCAGTTGGATAACGGCACCACCGGGAGTGAGGGTGTGGGAGGCAGCCCGAAAATCGCCGAGCCCGATACCGTAGGTGCGCACTTCTGCTCCCGCGCTCCGTGCCGCATCAATCAGTTCTGGCGTCCGCTCGTCATGCGCATTCAGCACCGCCACTCGTGGCGCCGGATACATCGTGCCGTCAAACAAGAGCTTCTTCGCAGCGAAGTACTTCTCCATCGTCTGGTGATAGTCGAGATGATCGCGCGTCAGATTGGTGAAGATCGCCACGTCGAATGGAATCCCATACGCCCGGCCCTGGTCGAGCCCATGGCTCGAGACCTCAGTCACCAGTTCGGTAGCGTCCCGGCTTGCGCCGTCCGCCATTAATTCAAAAAGATCGCGCGACTCCGGCGTAGTATGCAGCGATGGACGCACTTCACCTGCGAGATGGTATTCAATGGTGCCGATCAGAACGGTCTTGCGTCCAGCCGAATTCAGCAGCGCTTCCGTAAGAAACGCCGTGGTCGTCTTGCCGTTGGTCCCGGTAATGCCAGTCGCAGCAATCACGCGCTCCGGATGCCCGAAAAACGCGGCCGAGGCCTCAGCTAGTGCTCGTCTCCCATGCTCCACCTCCGCGACAGCGACATCGGGCTTGTAAACCACCAAATGATCGTAGGAGTGCGAGGAGTCCGTGATAATGCCGATGGCGCCTGCCTCAATAGCTTTATTGATATAGCGGTTGCCGTCCGTCGAGCCACCCTTCATCGCAACAAAGACCGAGCCCGGCCGAACGCGCCGCGAGTCATACTCGATACCGGTAACAGGCTGCCCTGCAGAGCCGGACGAACCGACCACAGTAATTTCGGCGATGAGTTCCTGCCAGTTCATGTCTGGATGATTGTAGACGGAGGAGGCGCTTTTGTTACGTGACCTCGGGTCGATACGCAAGAGAGTTTGTTGGATTACGGATAGGTTTCGACGAAGGCTTCCATTGCTTCTATTACCTCTGTTGTTCGGCAGTCTTTGTACTCCTTGTCATTGACCTGCTCCACAATTTTGGAGAGGCTGGTCTTCATCTTGTCGTATTCTGCAACGGCCTCCTCATTTGTCGCGAAGAAACGGGTGTGTGCCATCCATCCGTAAATCCCACATGTGATGGAGAAGGGAGCGATTGCGCCGTTTTTCTCGAGAGTGATACGCGCGCTAGAAATATATTCCTCGTCGCGGATCGTCTCGCCGCTCTCCGAGCCTTTCAGGCCTAGAGTTCTTCCATTATCGAAGGGTCGCCACATGGACTATCGCCCGCAGCGCACAATAATCTTCGTGCCGCTAGGCACTTTCGTCCCCGGCGCCGGCGCCTGTTCCCGCACAGTCCCGCTGCCGCTGATCTGTACCTGAAGCCCCGCCGCGGCGGTCATCTCAATCACCGCGCGAATAGGCAGCCCAATCAGAGTGGGCACGCTGAGCTTTTTCCCGTCGCTGATCGTGACGTACTTGGAACGTTCAGGCGGTGGCGAGGGTGCAGCTTCTGGTGTATTTGGCGCAATCTCCGGTCCGGCTGTGCCGGCGGCCGGTTCGCCAGTTGCAATCATCGTCGATTGAACAGAAGGCGCAGACGCCGGTTGCGGCACCGATTGCTGCGGCTGGCGCAAAGGATCGTCAGCAGGCAGGTCGTTAGCCGCGGCAAAGAGAGCGTTCACTTCAACCTGGTCGACATTGGCGTCGTCTTCGGCGGTGGGCTTTTCATCTTTGGCGATTTTCAGCGGCGCTTTAGGCGCGTTCAACTCGATGTCGTGAGGAACGCTAAGATATTCCAGCACCTGTTGCGCGACTTCTTTGAAGACCGGTGCGGAGACCGCCGCGCCATAGTAGGACGCACCCTTGGGGTTATCCATGATGACCGCTACAGCAATCACGGGATTGTTGACCGGCGCGATCCCGGCAAACGACGCCACGTGCATCGTCTTTGAGTAAAGATGAGTGACCGGATCAACCTTTTGCGCGGTCCCGGTTTTGCCACCGGAGGAGTATCCGTTGAGCAGCGCAGCTTTTCCGGTGCCGTAGAGAACCACGCCCTCCATCATCTTGCGCATCTGCGCGGCCGTCATGGTCGACATTACTCGATGTGCACCAGCCGGCAGCGGATCCGCAAGGTCTTCACCCGCCTTGAATGGTTCTGCCTTCATCTGAAGTGAAGGCTGCCCGTTCGCCCCTGCTGGCTGCGTCATCAGCACATGCGGCGGCAGGTAAACTCCGCCGTTCGCGATCGTCGAAACCATCGAAACAAGTTGCACCGGAGTTACGCCCACTTCCTGCCCAATGGCGATGGAGCCGATGGAAGACGATCCCCATCGATTGGGCGTGCGCAACAACCCGCGCGTCTCCCCAGGCAACTCCACACCGGTCCGGCCCCCAAAGCCGAAATCATGAATGTACTTGTAAAAGTTATCGGGGCCCATCTTTAGAGCGAGCTTGACGGCCGCAACATCGCTGGAGTGCTCAAGCGCGTAGTGGACGGTGACCACTCCAAAGTGATCCGCCTTGTCGTCGTGAATGATGCGGCCGCCGGCCATCTTGATCTGGCCGCCCTGGCAGTCGATCATGTCATCCGGGTGAGTCACCCCCTGGTCGAGCGCCGCGGCGTAGGTGACGAGCTTGAAGGTCGAGCCGGGTTCGTAGACGTCGCTCACGGCGTGATTCTTCAAAAGCGCGGGAGTCGTGTGGCGAAACTGATTCGGATTGAACGTGGGACGAATCGCGAGTGCGAGAATCTGGCCCGTATGCACATCCTGTACGACCACCGTTCCGTTGTCAGCATGTGTCCGCTCCATGTTATGGTCGAGCGCGCGCTCTGCCATGAACTGGATATTTTCATCAATCGTAAGCTGCAAATTCTGCCCTGGCTCCGGCTCGTGTGCCACAGAACCAAGCACATGGCGGCGCGCATCCATTGCAGTGAACATTCGGCCGGGGACGCCGTGGAGCTTCCCGTCAAACTTGCCTTCAAGGCCGCCAAGGCCATTGTCGTCGAGGCCCACATAGCCCAGCATTTGTGCGGCAATCTGATTGTTGGGATAAAAGCGCTGAAATTCCTTCTGCGTGTAAAGCCCCTTCATATTGAGGGCGCGAACTTTTGTCGCAACCTCGGGAGTGACACGACGGGCAACCCAGGCAAAGTTCCTGCCCGCATCGAGACGATGAGCGATCTGGTCTTCGCGAGTAAATTTGTCTTCCGGGTCAGTGTGCACAATAGCCGCCAGCGTGCGTGCGGCAGCTTTCTGATCGTCAATCTCAGACGGGACCGCGTAAATAGAGTCGACCTGCACGGTCATCGCCAGTTCGTGCATGTTGCGGTCGTAAAGAACGCCGCGGCGGGGCGCGACTTCAAAAGTGCGCTGTTGCTGCTTCTCAGCGCGCTCCACGTAGTCGTTGTGGCGCACGATCTGCAGCCAGAAAAGCCGTGTCGCAATTGCAAAAGCCCAGAAGAGAAAGAAGCCGCATACAAGCCAAAAACGCGCCAGCTTCATCGGCGTGGCGCGCGGCGTAACGATACGAGGACGGGTTGCACGGAGAGCTGCCTGCATTTTTGATCAGCGATTCGAGTTTCAGATTAGTGCATCAAGGCGCGCCGAACCGCGGCGAATCACTCGCTGTGTTCGACAAGGTATCTCCTGAATAATCGTGTGAAGAATTCGGCCGAACTAATTGGCCGGGTTCGCCTGTGGCGCGTTGACTTGGGCCAAAACCGGCGCACCGTTGTCAATATGCGTGGTAGCGTGCACTACCTGACCTGGTTGCGGCTCCGTCATACCAAGCTGGCGGGCCATACCGTCAATGCGTCCCGGCTGCGAGAGCTGTGCCTCGGTCAAACGGAGTTGGCGGTTCTCTTCGCGCAGCTGTTCGCGAACCTGCTTCTCTGACTCGATGCGATAGGAGTTCTCGATCACGTTGAAATGTTGCAGACCATAGAACATGATCAGCGAGAACAGAACCGTAAGCGCGGCCGAGAACGTACGCATCTGCCGCGCACGCACCGGATCCGGCGCCTTGACCAGGCGCGTATTGTCGATGTGGTGTGTGAAGATCACTTCCGGCGTGCGCACTCCGCGACGACGCATGGGCTGCTGTGCCAACAGTGCGGCATTGCGCTCAGCCACGCGAGCGGTCCAGCCGGGTTTCGTATCAAATAATGTTGCCGTGCATGCAGCCATGTCGTTTCTCCTAGCTTCTAGCCGCTAGCTTCTAGCTGCTAGCCGGAATCTTGCTGATTTCAACTCTTCGACCCATCAAAGTAAACAAGTGACCTGGTAAGCCGTTGTTGTATTCCCTATTCCCTATTCCCTATTCGCTGCATCTCCGCCGCTCTCATCTTTGCGCTTCTCGAGCGCGGATTCCGATCTGTTTCTTCTTCACCGGCGGTGACCGGTTTTTTGGTCAACACCTCAAAAATCCCCTTGTGCGCATATTCGCGCAAAATGTCTTTCGCGATGCGATCTTCCAGCGAGTGAAAGCTGATAACAACCAGTCGTCCAGAGGGCTTAAGCAACCTTGGTGCGGCCTCCATCAACGTCCGAATTTCATCCAACTCGCGATTCACATAAATCCGGAGCGCCTGGAACGTCCGCGTTGCCGGGTGAATCTTGTCCTGTTTCATTGCCGGGGCGGCTGAAGCAACAATCCGGGACAACTGCCCGGTAGTTGAAATTGGCCGCCCGCGAACAATGGCTCTGGCGATTCTCCGCGACCTCCTTTCGTCTCCGTATTCGTAAATAAGGTCGGCAAGCTCGCGCTCGTTCGCCTCATTCACCACTTGTGCGGCGGTAGGACCGGATCGCGTATCCTGCCGCATATCCAACGGTCCGTCCGCCATAAAACTGAATCCTCTGCGCGCTTCGTCAATCTGAAGACTGCTGACGCCGAAGTCGGCCAAAATGCCGTCAAGCGAGCCCGGCTCAACATGGCTGCTAATGGAACTAAAGGCGTCGCCGATGAGTGTTATTTGAGGAGCCTGGCTGCCGAGTTCTTCTACGACCTGGTCGAGACGGCTTTTGGCGAGTTCCAGTGCCTCAGGATCGCGATCGAAGCCGATCAGTCGACCCTGCGGTCCAAGCCGCCGGGCAATCTCAGCCGCGTGGCCCGCGAGTCCGAGTGTGCAATCTGCAATGACGCTGCCTGCGCGTACATTCAGAAACTGAATCGCATCTTGTAAAAGAACCGGCACATGACGTTCGCTTTGCTTCGACATGTGCTCCCCCTGAGGGGTTTAGCCCCAAACCTCTGAGCTTTTAACCTTTGTGGCGAAGAATCTCCGCCATCGCCTTGCGATCATCGACCGTCAACTGATTGGCCGCCAGATTTTGTTCGAAAATCTCCCGGTTATGAACTTCCAGGTACGTCCTCATGCCGAACACCGTGACTTCACCGTCAAGACTCGCCGCATTGCGCAGGATCTGGGGGAGGAGGAGCCTTGCCTGGTTGTCCATCTCTACCTGCTGGCCGTAGTAGCTGGTCACATTGAGGTATTTCCGAACTGCGTCGTCCATTGTGCTGGAGTCAGCAAGCTGCTGCTCCCTTTTCTCCCACTCCGGCAGAGGCCATATCTCCGCGCTCTTTCCATCGGTGGAGGTGACATAAAACTGGGTAACCGTGTTGGCGTCAACCAGCTGCTTGAAGGCGGACGGCATCTTAAGCCTCCCCTTTTCATCAACTTTCGCTGGATGATTGCCACGAAACATGCTTTGTCGTTCGCCTCGTACTGGGTGCAAAAGCTGGTTCCGATTCTTCACTGCGTTTTCGGAATCGGTTCTTGAGGAGGTTGAATCGGAGTATTCTTGCTTTGGAGATGAGCTCCTAGCTCCCGTTTACTCCACTTCACTCCACTTCAGACACGATAATAGCGCAGGGAGTTTTCCACTCCAACGACTAAATCTGTTGAAACCCTAGTACTTTAGTGGGTTAGGGACGGAACGAGGGCAAATTCCGTTTTTAGGAATCCCCTAATGGGGTAGACCACAACGTCGACTACAACATGTAGTGTTTACGGATTTGAGTACCTTGGAAGGATTGGCACTTTTCAAAAGAGTCGCGTGGCTTTATAGGAGAATAAAAAGCGAAACTACTCGCCAGGTTCGCTTTCAATAGGCTTACGACGACTTACTACGAGCCTGAGCAGATAGATAAATACAAACGCATTCACCACCAGCAACCCAACACGTACCCAGGTGACGCGGTGGAAGACCTCAAAGATCTCCCAAGGCAGGAATGAAGCGGTGATAGCGATGGTGAGATACTCGCCCCAGGCTTTCTCGAGATAAAGGCCTATGCCCTCTGCAAGGCTTACCCCCGCATAACTGAAGGCCAACGCGCCAATCCGCTTGAGCAGCGGATCGTTGATGAGAGTCGACTTGTCGTAGAGAAAGTTAACGAAACGGGATTCGGGGTTGAACCGAAGCAGATCGCCAATTCTCCCGATTACGTCGTCAATGTCTTGGTGCAACAGGCGCAGAGCGCCAATGCCAACCGCCGCAAACATTAACGACAAAAGAAACTTGTATCCCGCGATGACCACGAGCCATCGATTGTGTTTCTGGCGCTCCTGGTCGAGCTGCGGATTCGAATCAGTCATGCTCTCCGGCAGTTCGGACCCTGAACGAACCGTCAGATTTATCTTACGTGAGCAATCGTCCACCAGTTCGCCGGGACGGATCGGCGAAGCCAGATCGGCGCGCAAGACCGAAGAGTTGTTCCGACCACTAAAGCCGAGTTGTTTTGTGGACCGGGTCATCGTGCCACCTGAGCCCCCAACCGGATGCGCCGGAGCGTTCAATGAGAGTAGTCAATTCCCTTCCCCAAAGGCAACCCGCCGTGTTTCAGGCGCTCAACATTCTTGTGACCGGGGTAACCACGCCCAGCATTCATCGCCGCCGTGTAGCTGCGGGCCTTTCCTTTTCCCTCGGTTGAAATGAACGGCAGACACACCCCGAGGCACGCTTTATGAAGGCACCCTGCTCACGTTCCACTGTCGTCCCCAAACCCTCTACTTTTTCTGCTTGAGCAAGGCCTCGCGATCGACAATATTGCCGTCGAACACCAGCGTCGATATCCGCCGCACGTTCCACACACTGAGCGTGGGATCGCCATCCAGGACAAGAATGTCTGCGCGGCGCCCCGGCGCGATCTGTCCAAGTTCGGTCCAGCCAAATTGAATCGCGTAATTATTGGTAGCGGCCGCAAGAGCCTCGCGCGGCGAAAGACCGATCCGCACCAGCATTTCGAGTTCCGTGTGCAGTGAGATGCCGGGCATCGTGCCCTTCACGGCCGAGCCAGACGCTGCCAGGTAATGCGGAGAGCCGTTGAAGATCGTCTGATTGATGCGCCAAAGCTGCATGGCCGATAAGTCAGCCTTCTTGCGCTGACTCTCCTCCATCCACCGCACCGAGATGTTCGGCAGATGACGCGTCCACGAAGAGAGTGGGTAGTCGATCTCGCCGGTGGAGTGATTCGACGGCATATACATGTCGAGAGGATTAAGAACAGAGGCTGCGGGTTCCTTCCACAGATTGCGATGGCCCGGAAGGTTGAGATAGAAGAGGCTGAAGGTGGGCATCAGAGCTGCATGATGTGTCGCGATGAAGTGTCCGTAGTTACGGTAGTGTGGATCAGCGGGCGGCAGATGCCCTGCATAGTCGTAGGCCGTATTCGCAGCCGCCCCATAAGGATCATCGACGAGTGGGCGCTGGAGTTCGTCGGGAATTACGCCAAGCTCATAGCGGCCCATATGCAATAACGCATCGACTCCGGCATCAATGCCAACGCTGTAGGGCGTTGAAATGAATTCGCCGTAAGTGATGAGGCCGAGTTGATGCGCGCGGGTGATGATCCATTGACTATTGGCGGCCCTGATGTTCCATCCGAGCCACAGCACGCGCGTGCCAAGACGCTGCGTTGCGACGATCTGACTGGCCGTATCTTCAGGACCGAGTTCGGAGGGGCGCGGGCCTTCACGGAGTTTCGCGGTCCAGTCGCCGTGGCCCATTAGCAGGCTCCAATTGTCGGTTGTGCCAACGGAGTCGAGAAGGTAAAGGTGCGGACTGGGATTCGCGTAGAAGTTGATGTGACCGCGTTGTTCGTCGCCGCTGACTACGATTGTGGTCACGCCCATGTAGAGATGCGCATCGGCCTGCCCCTGGCTATTCATACCCGTGAACCCGTCGACAAGACCCGGGATAATGAACCTTCCAGTACAGTCAATTACCTGCGCGCTCTTGGGCACCGGGATAAGAAAACGCGAGCCGACATCGGTGATCTTGCCGTTCTGAATAATGACGATGGAGTTCTGTTGATCGAGCGCGGAACGGCCCCAGTCGGTGACGTCAATAATGGTGCCACCGAGAAGCACAAGCGGAACGGGCGCAGGCTTGGACTCGACCTGGGATGCAGCTTGCGATAAAGCAGGAATGCACGCCAACAGCGATACGATCACCCACACCAGAACTCTATAGAAAGGTCGCATATTGAAAAGCTTTATCTAAAGGATTGTCGCACAAGGCCACGTGGAGGCTCCGATGCCTATTTGAAGGCAATGGCTTCCTTTTGGCGAGTGTCATCCCGAGCGACCTAGGGAGTCGAGGGATCTGCAGTTGATCTGGATAATCAGCTCGCAACCAGTGTGCGGCGTTTGCGCGAGTGCAGCAGGGGCAATACCTGCCTATACGCTTCTTCAACGGTGAGTCCGTATTTCGCGCGGAGTGATTCAATCTTGCCGTGCTCGATGAACTGGTCGGGCCAGCCGATGCGTACAACAGGCACCGCAATACCGAGATCCTGAAGCGCTTCGACAACAGCTGAACCAAAGCCGCCCATCTTCACGTGATCCTCAAACGTGACGAATGCCGCCACGCGGTGCGCGTAGTTGGCGAGCATCTCGCGATCAATCGGCTTCACAAAGCGCGGGTTAATCACAGCAGCAGAGAAGCCGTCACGTTCCAGGCGCTCTGAGAGTTCGCACGCGTATGTCGTCATGGGGCCGAGTCCAAGAATCGCTACATCCGAGCCATCATTGAGAACTTCAGCCTTGCCGACTGCGATCGGCTGCGGTTCAGCTTTGCACTTTACATCGGCGACAGCCCCTCTCGGATAACGGATAGCGCTGGGACCATCGATCGCGAGCGAAGTCGCCATCATATCGGCAAGTTCGTCTTCATCCTTAGGCGCCATCAACACCATCTCGGGAATTCCGCGAAGATAGCTGATGTCGAATAGGCCATGATGCGTTGGCCCATCATCGCCGGAGAGTCCTGCACGGTCCATGCAGAAAACTACCGGAAGCTTTTGCAGCGCAACATCGTGCACTACCGGATCGAAGGCTCGCTGTAAAAACGTCGAGTAGATCGCGCAGAACGGCCGATATCCACGCGTGGCCATACCCGCCGCAAACACGACCGCATGCTCTTCGGCGATACCAACATCAAAATAGCGCTTGGGATGATGAGGACGAAAAAGATCGAGGCCAGTTCCATTCGGCATCGCTGCGGTGATGGCGACAACTTTGTCATTCTTGTCGGCAAGCTTCACCAGTGTGTTGGCGAAAACCTCGGCGTAGGTAGGAACGCCTGCTGGCTTGGTCATGCCGGTCTCAGGATCGTAGGGCCCAAGACCATGGAATTTCTTCTGGCCGTCGAGCGCGGGCTGAAATCCGCGGCCCTTCTGCGTGAGCACGTGCAGCAAAACAGGACGATTCTCGGCCTTGAGAAACTTGAATGTCTCAATCAGCAGCGGCAGATTATGTCCGTCGATGGGTCCGAAGTACTGCAGGCCAAACTCTTCAAACATAATCGAAGGCCACAGCATGCTCTTGGCAGCTTCTTCGGCGCGGCGAACTACTTCGACCGCTGTCTTGCCGCCAATTTTCTCAACGATCCGACGCGCGGAGTCGTGCAGCCGGTTGTAGTGCTCGTTGGTCACGATCCGGTGGAAGTAGCGCGCAATCGCGCCCACATTGCGGTCGATAGACCACTCGTTATCGTTGAGCACCACGATCAGGCGCTTTGTCTGATCGGCAATGTTGTTGAGCGCTTCAAAGGAGATCCCGTTCGTGAAGGCGGCATCTCCGGCGACGGCAATCACGTTCTCCTTGCCGTCCGCCAGATCGCGAGCAACAGCCATCCCCAGTGCGGCAGACAGTGCGGTTCCAGCATGGCCAGCTCCGTAGCAGTCGTGCTCGCTTTCCGTGCGCAGCATGAAACCGTTCAGTCCGCCGGGCTGGCGAATCGTAGCAAAGCGATCGAGGCGCCCGGTAAGAATCTTGTGAATATAAGCCTGGTGGCTTACGTCGAAGAGGATGCGGTCAGTTGGAGTGTCAAATACCGTGTGCAGAGCAAGGGTCAGCTCAACAACGCCGAGATTGGGACCGAGGTGGCCGCCGGTTTTGGAGAGCGTCTGGATGAGAAATACGCGAATTTCCTCCGCCAGGGCCGCCATTTCCGCAGGGTTGAGGCGCTTGAGGTCAGCCGGCGAGTGGATCGTCTCAAGCAATGCACCCATATTCACCCTTTCCCCGTGAAAGCCGGGCAAATCGTTGGCAATCAGCCCTTCAACGGACTGCTGCAATAAAAGCCAGCTTCGCCAACCAAAAGTATACCAATGTGGCAGTTTCCGGCACTGGAACATTAGACGCAGGAATCAACACTAAGGTGCTGCTTTTGCGAGGCAAACCGGAAGCTTCAACCGGGGCACGATTCAGCCTGATTGTGTACGATTCTGGGAAGATAGGTTTGCCGATGAATTGGTTGCGAGTTGTCGAGGAATTGCGTCGAGGTGTTCTTTGCTGCATTGCGCTGATAGGAATTCTGGCCTGCGCCGGACCAAGAGCAGCCTGGGCGCAGCTGCCGATGCCAGGCGAACAGCCTGCGCCGAATTCGCTTCCGAACCCCTTGACCGATCCCACTGCAAAGCCGGGCAAGGTGCTGCTGTTCGATTTGGAAGCGCGCTTTGCGAGGGACGTACTCGCTCGCGGTGGCGCCGGATTCGCATCATGGTTTGCCGACGACGGCGTGGCTCTTGGCAACGGGCAGCCGCCCGCAATCGGCCGGGTGGCAATTGCGAAATCAGCCAACTGGGATCCGAAGGCTTATCAACTCACCTGGACTCCGACCGACGCACAGATGGGCCCCTCAGGCGACATGGGATACACGTGGGGACATTTTGAGGGACATAGCAAGGATGCAGGAGGCAATCCCGTGACGACAACTGGGCGCTATCTCACCATCTGGCGCAAGCAGCCGGACGGAAGCTGGAAAGTTGTGCTCGACGCAGGCGCGAACGAACCAGCAGGCGCCGGCGATTGCTGCAAGCTACCCAACTCGTAGGCTTCAACGAATGCCGAACTGGTCAGGTTGCTAACCTCCTCGGAGGAAACCATGCAAAACTCAGGTCCGAAGCGAGAACAACAAGAGAAAGCTCGTTTGGAAAAGCTGTCCGCAATATGTCTCGCGCTTCCCCAGGCCGTCCGCGAGAACCAGCTTTCGCACGCTAGCTTCCGGGTGTCGAAGAAAGTCTTCGCATACTACCTGAACAATCATCATGGAGACGGAATCGTAAGCGTTTGTTGCAAGGTTCTGCCCGGCGACAACGAAAGCCTCGTCGCCGCCAGTCCGCAGAAGTTCATCATGCCTGCCTACATTGGCCCCCGCGGCTGGGTCGGCCTGCGCCTCGATCGCCCTACCGTGGACTGGTCTGAAGTTAAGGAACTCGTCCGCGGCAGCTACGCCCAGATAGCGCCGAAGAGACTGGTGAAATTGCTAGAAGAAATCTGACACGCTTCGCTGCCGATTCCCTTCCGAGGCCAGAACCGTCAGAATGGTGAGTGGACTCCAGTAGAGTAATTGCGCACATCCCTCGACGTCCTGCCGATATCACACACCGATCCATCCCCACGATTTCCACGCGCCATCTCACACGCATCCTAGCCGGCAGCACCATCGCCCTCGCCGTCAGTCTGAATGCACCAGCGCAGGATTCCCAGCAACCGAACTCCTCCCCCAACACAAGTCAGCAAACCACCGTGCATGGCCGCGTGCGCAATGGAACCTCGGGTGAACCAATACCGCACGCGTTCGTACGCATCACCGGCGATGCCTCCACCGGCGCGTTGACCGATGGGAAAGGCCGCTTTGAAATCCCGGATGTGCCTGAAGGCCCACAGGAGTTCACGGTTGTGAAGCCGGGATTCATGGATGAGGCGGAGTCCGGCACGAACCGCGACGGGCCAAACCCGCACGGCTACGGACACAACGTCATCATCGCGGCATCCATGGGCGACGTCGTGTTCACGATGGAACCAACCAATTCAATCCAGGGGCAGATTCAGCTTTCGACAGGCGACATGGCCCATGGAATTACCGTGATGCTGATGCGCCGCATAATTCAGGATGGACGCGCGGTGTGGCAGTCCGAGGCAAACGCCAAGACCAACAGCCAAGGCGTCTATCGATTCGGTGAACTTTCTGATGGCGAGTATGCGGTCTACACCGTGCCCACGATGGACAGCGACACGGCGACCAATCTTGTCTCCACAGGCAGCACCAGCAACGTGGTACGCCAAGGTTATGCCAGTGTCTTCTACCCGGATGCCCGGGACTTGGCGGGCGCAGAAAAGATTCGGGTGGCAGGAGGAGAACATGCGCAGGCAAATTTCGCTCTCACACTGGAGACGTTTCAATCGGTGACCGCAACAGTGTCGATGCCGAAGGCCAGTTTCGGATCGGGCGACAATGTAGCAATTCAGGTGATGGATGCGCAGTCCCATCCACTGCCTTACACGGCGCAATATGATGCTTCAATGCGTTCGGTGCAGACTGCGCTACCAGATGGAAGTTACGGCCTTCTTGCGCTATCGCAGGCAAACGAACTTCATGTTCTCGATGCTCGTGGCGGAGGATCCGTCAATCTCGCCCCAGTGAATCCTCGGGTCGGCAGGGGCGAGACGAGCTTTACTGTCGCGGGCCGTGCGGTTCCCAATCTGCATATCGCGATGTCGGAGATGCGCGGCAATCCCATCCAGGTGACTGTAGAACGAGGTACGAATGCCGCGTCACCGTCGGCCGATATGCGCATTTTTGTCACTCTGAGCCAGACAGGCGGAGGTCTTGCAGATGGCATGGTCGGCAGTTATGCCGAGGGATCGATTGCCGCGCCACTCGAAACCCAAAGCGTCCCGCCAGGTTCCTACTGGACTCATACCAGCATCTCGCCGAAGGCGCTATGCGAGGCCTCGTTCACAGCAGGCGGCGAGAATCTCGCCTATGAGCCGCTGGTATTGGGCCTCACAGGCACAGCAGCCCCGTTGGTCCTCGCCTTGCGCGACGATTGCGGACGACTTGCGCTATCCCTTCCTGGATCAGTCGGACTTGGCGCTGGCGAAGAGCCCTTTTTCACGGTGTATGCAGTCCCTGATTTTGATTCAACTGAAGATGTCGTCCCGCAGACGCTGCGACCATCAACCGGCGGCAGAATTACGCTCACCGGACTGACTCCCGGCAACTATCACGTCTACACATTCAATAAGCCAATGGCTCTGGAGTATCGCAACCCCGCAGTGCTGGCCGCGTTGCACGGTCAGGCGGTCGCGGTCGCGCCCACGGCAGAAACGGACCTCACTGTCGAGGTGCCGCAGCGGTGAAGTCTCTCAGAGTTGCAATTCGCAAAGCGGCCCGTTGGCTCGCGGGAACTCTGGTGTGCGCGGCTGTCATTGCAACCGCACAAACAACACCGCGATCTCCCGCACCCAACGCCACTGCGGGACCGTATCGCATTGCGGGTGTACTGGTGAACGCGGCAACCGGCGAACCGATCCTAAGAGCGATCGTTGAGGCGTTGAAAGTCGATGACAGCCGCGCTGTAGCCTCCTGCGTGACCGACAATGAGGGACGATTCGCACTCGAGAGACTATCCGCAGCAAAATTTCAACTCACCGCATCGAAACGCGGATTTCGCACAGCTTTTTACGACGAGCACGATCAGTTCTCGAGCGCCATTGTGACGGGGCCCGACCAGGACACGACTCAACTCGAGTTCAAGTTGACGCCCGGCGCATTGGTACGCGGCGTCGTATCCGACGACGATGGCGAGCCCGTAGCAAATGCACGTGTGATGCTGTTCAAGCGGCCGCAGTTTCCAGCAGCCGGCGAACGAACAATCCAGACCGATGGCACGATCACTGACGACACCGGTGCCTACGAGTTCGGCGATCTTGCGGCCGGTGAGTATCTGCTGGCGGTGGTTGCCGAGCCCTGGTACGCACTACACGAAGGTGCTCCAGCCAGGCGCAATGTCGCTCTCGACGTAGCCTACCCGGCCACCTATTTCGATTCCACCACGGAAGAAGGATCGGCGACCCCAATCGTGCTCGCCGCCGGCAGTCGCCAGGAAGCGAACATCAGCCTGCACGCTCTGCCGGCACTGCACCTGTCGTTTTCCACTCCGCGAAAGCCAAACGGGTCAGTGCCGATGCCGCAGTTGCTCGAGACCCTCTTCGGAAACACGATCCCCTCAGAAATTGCGAGTGAGACCATCGATCCCCGGACCGGCACGGCGGAGATCAGCGGCGTAGCGCCCGGCCATTACGAACTTGCGCAGGGCGATCCGCCGCGCATCTTGGATCTCAATCTGACCACGAGCCAACAGGTTGACACGAATGCGGGCAGCGCTACCGATGCGGTGACAGGACGAGTGCGCATGGCGTCGGGTGCACGCGTTCCCGAAGATATAACCATGTCGCTGCAACGCGTGGATTCCGGACTTGGTCAGCGTGTGGATGCTGCGCAGGCGGTCCAGGGCCGATTCAGATTCTCCGCAGTGCCGCCAGGCGAGTGGGCCGTCATGGCAACCACCCGCGACAAGGCTCTGCCTGTGTTGGCAGTAAACGCCGGCGGCGTTCAGCGCGCCGGAAACGCCTTGACCGTGAAAGAGCGCACCTCGGAGCTCATCGTCACCTTGAGCGAAGCGCCCACGCGCGTAGAAGGAGTTGCACGTAAAAATGAAAAGGGCTTCGCTGGCGCAATGATCGTGCTGCTGCCGAAAAATCGCGCATTGTGGAAAGCGCTGACCCGTCGCGATCAATCGGACTCCGACGGAAGTTTCACGCTGCCTGACGTTGCACCGGGTGAATACACAGCGATTGCCATCGAAGAGGGATGGGCGCTGGATTGGACCAGCCCCGCGGCAATCGCGCGCTATCTTCCCGCCGGAACAAGCGTCACAGTAACAGAGCAATCAGGATCGCTTCTCCGCTTGAATTCGCCCGTGCTGGTTCAGATGCGCTGATGCGCCGCGTGGGCCTGAATCCCCAGAGACTGATTTTTGGTCGCTGGGGTGTGTGGAACTAGGGGCGAGAAGGTAGTCTATGAGGGTACCGAATTTGAGTGAGGGCACTCGCCCTGTTTCACCCTGAGGACACACATGTCCTTGGAGACCTCGCGGGCAGAGGCTAGTGATGGCTGCTGCGTCGCACCATGGTGTTGAGGAGAATCTGCATTGAAGAGTAAGTTATTGTTTTTTATCCTGGTCGTGGCTGCGGCCATTGTTGTCCCGTTTTCTGCTTCAGGCCAAGTCGCTCCTGAACGCCCTCCCAAGGATCTCACCGGACCGGATTACAAATATGAAGCCTATGTCGGGTTCGGTTATACGAGCTTGAACCAAGTCAACCAGTCACGTAGCGGCTTGGGCGGCATCACCGGTTCGGTCACACGCAAATTTGGCGAGCACTTCGGAGTCAAAGGGGATTACGGATACTATCTGTGGGACGTGTCCGCCACCAACCCCGGAAATCCGTCCGTCAGTATGTTCCTGGCGGGCCCTGAAGTTCATGGAAACCTGTTCGAAAAGTGGAGCGCCTTCGCTGAGGGTCTGATCGGCGGAGTGCACACCGGCGGCGTCTCCATCCAACCCGATGTTTCCTTCGCGGGCGGCGTCGGTGTAGGCATGGACTACAACAGGACTGCACGTTGGGGAATTCGAGCCTATGGCGATTACATCGGATCGTCATTCACGCTCACCCCTTTCGAACCCGGTTTCTCTGCACACACACGCTGGAATGCGCGCGCGGGCATCGGGATGGTCTACCACTTCTGATTTGAAAGATGGAGTGAAGCATGCAAACGGGCGGAGGCGCAGCTTCCGCCCGTTGCGTTTGCCTCAGAGTTGTGGCTTTGACGCGATCAGATAGGTAAGCGATACGATGCCGCTGGGAAACGTGCGCGAGTCCTTGAACCGCAGCAGCCTGCGTCGTCCTTCGGGAACCAGAGGGACTCCGCCGCCGAGAAGCACGGGAATGATCGAGACCTCGATCCGGTCAACGAGGCCCGCGTCAAGCAAACCGCGAAAGGTCGCGCCGCCGCCGAAGAGCCAGATGTCTTTGCCCGAAGTTCGCTTCAACTCGGTCACGGTTGCACCCAGATCCGAAGAGACGATGGTGACATCGCGATGCTGGGTCTGATCCAGCGTCGTTGAGGCCACAAAGACCTTCATACCGAATTCTCTGGCCGACCGTCCTTCTCGCAGGATGGCTTCGTAGGTGTGTCGTCCCATCACGGCAGTGTCGTATTGCCGGAACATTTCTCCGAAGTCGATCGTCGGGTCTTGGATGATCCAGTCGAATTCACCCTTCGGTCCAGCAATGAAACCGTCAAGGCTGGTAGCGGCGCTGTAGACAAGCTGGCGCATGATTCACCTTGTACTGCGACTAATAACACGCATCAGTTTACGGCAATTTTTGATTCTTCGACCCATGTCGATGCCCATCCAAATCGCGTAATGCGCCTGTTTGCACCAGTTACTCCGACATCGAATTCGCAATGCAACTAAAACGCTTTTTTAGCGTTACTTTTGGAACATTTTTAGCGTTACAGAGTAGACATGTAACCACATCGACATTTACTCTTAAGCCAACAATCAATTACATCGGACGCCAGTTGTTCCGCTCCTTTTGAGTCTCGAGCTCTAAGGGTCCGCGGAGCTTTGTTCCGCGAATCTCCTGAAGGTCTTTTCCAGGGGATCGGGGAACGTGTGCGCTCGCTTAGGAGTGTAGAGTAGTGAAGACTTATTCATCCTTAACTAGCAGATTTAATTGGGCTAATGAAGTTCAAAACTGCTTTTCGCGGCCTCATCCAATTCTTCTTATCGCAGCAATCTTCGGCTTTCTGTCATTCGCCTCATCGGATGCAAAAGCTCAGTCGGCAAGCAATATTTCCTGCCAAAGCAGTTCTTTCAGCTCCGCTGGAACGGATACATGCTCGATCTATCTCAGCGGCACCGCACAAAGCCAGGTCGCGGTCTGGCTATATAGCAGCGATCCGGCCCTCTCGCTCCCCGGCACCGTCTATGTGAACGCGGGCGCATCGTCCGTCGCATTCAGCGCGAACTTGGCGTCTGTGTCATCAGCGCGTACGGTGTGGATCACTGCGCAAGCAAGCACCGGAACGGGAAGCAAAGCATCCTACGGAATCAAGTTGGCTCCTCCAGCTTCGACTCCTTCAACACCAGCACAGTTGAGCAGACTCTCTTGCCAAAGCGCTGCTTTCAACGCCGCTGGAACCGACACATGCTCGATCTATCTCAGTGGTGCCGCTCAAAGCCAGTTTCCGGTGAGCCTTTTCAGCAGTGATCCGGCCCTCACGCTTCCGGGCGTTGTTTATGTAAATGCAGGCTCATCGTCCATCGCATTCAACGCGAACCTGGCATCTGTATCCTCCGCCCGCACGGTGTGGATCACAGCCCAGGCAAGCAATGGAAGCGGCAGCAAGGTGACCTATGGAATCCAGCTAACACCTCCAGCTTCGTCACCCTCACAACTTCAATTAAGCAGGATCTCCTGCCAGACCAGTTCCTTCAGCTCCGCTGGAACAGATTCATGCTCGGCAAATCTCAGCGGCACCGCGCAAACTCAGGTCGCGGTCTACCTCTATAGCAGCGATCCGGCCCTCACGCTCCCCGGTGCTGTCTATGTAAACGCAGGGGCATCATCGGTCACATTCAGTGCAAATCTGGCGTCCGTATCATCTGCGCGTACGGTGTGGGTCACGGGCGTGGCAAGCACCGCAATGGCAACCAAGGCTACCTACGGAATTCAGCTGAGCCCCTCGACGACCAAACAGACTCCAATCCTTACGGTAAACGCATCAAGCATCCCGTTTGGTGCTGTCACCGTGAATAGCAAGGCAACGCAAACAGTGACTCTCACGTCCAGCGGCACGGCGCCTGTCACGGTAAATTCGGTTGTTGTCTCAGGCACCGGATTCTCAATGTCTGGATCGAGTTTCCCGGTCACTCTGAGCCCTGGTCAATCACTCAGTCTGAATTTGCAGTTTGCCCCAACCACGGCTGGTTCTTCTACAGGCCTGCTTGCGATCACCAGCAACTCCTCCTCGAATCCGACTGCAACTTTCGCGCTGAGCGGAACCGGTACAACAGCATCCACGGCGCATCAGGTTGATCTGAGTTGGAGTGCGCCAACCCCGACGTCTGATCCGGTCGCGGGCTATAACATCTACCGGGCAGCAGGCGGCACCACCTCGTACCAGCGCCTCAATTCCTCGCCTGTCGGATCTACCAACTACACCGACTCAGCGGTCACAAGCGGGATCGCCTATGTCTACATCGTGAAAAGCGTAGATTACGCCGGGGCAGAAAGCGCGGCTTCCAATGCGAGCACCGCTACCATCGCGGGGAACTAACAACACTTGCTCTTCACTTCTGAGGCCTACCGCTCCATGGTGGGCCTCTTTTTTATGAACGCTGAGAAATGCTAGCCTCCTCTTTTCAAACGCTTGTTTTCAGCCTCAAGCGCCTCGAGGCGCTGACGCATCGGCTCCAGGACCTTCGCCAGTTCCGCTTCGCTATAGCGGGGCGTAATGTGCTGCTGGCAGTTCCAGTCGAAAGCTTCAACATGAATCAAAATGGCACGCTCGGCAGGCGTCTTCTCCTGGAGAATCCGCAGAGACTCGATCAACTCCTCGGCCTCCGCATCGCCTTCGTAAATCTTCGCTCTGCCCAGGATCTTCAGCCGGCTTTGCGTCGGATAGTCCATGAAGAAGAGCGCGACCCGATCGTCATGCTTCAGGTTTGCGGTGCTGATGTACTGCTTGTTGCCGCGCAGGTCGGCAAATCCGATGGTCCGGTCATCCAACACGTGGATGAACCCGATATCGCCCCCGCGAAACTGAATATACGGCCAGCCTGTCTCCGTGACGGAACCCATGTAGAAGCCATCGCGCTCACGGATAAACTCCTGCTCGTCCGGTCCAAGCCGGTCACCCAGGTCCGGTGAGTGTTCCACGCGCTCGTACAGATGGCGGCTGCCGTGCACTCTTTGTTCTTCCTTCACCAGAGGCGTGAAGGCCAGTTCCGCGAAGCGTCGTCCCATGCGTTCTCCTGAATACAAATAGGATGATCGGACACATCCGCCGGGTTCGCAAAGTGACGCATCGCGGCGCCTTGGTCCGGTCGCGAGCGCGTTTAACTCGATTCAGATGCGGAAATCGAAGCGATCCCGCGTTCCAGCCTCTTCGACAGCAAAATGCTCGACACGCAGAAACCAACAAACAAGTAAAAACCGGGCAGAATCCTCGAAGCATTTGTCGGGATCATCACCTGTTCGACATTCGGCATCTCGCGCAACCCGTCCCACGCGCTTCCAATGACGCCGTTGAACGCGACGAACGACATGAAGATCGCAAGTACCATGACGTCGGCCATCGACCACTTCGATAGCTCGAAAGCCAGCAGCTTCACCAGGCGATTGGTGCGCAACAGCGCGGGTCGGAAGAGACCCGCTCCCAGTGCCAGCATTTTCAACGCCGGAAAAACAACGCTGAACAGGACCACCAGCACACCAACGAGCATCATCTCTGGTCGGCCCATCCGGATCAGCGTCTGACACACCTCCAGCACTGTCTTGCTGCGGTAATACAGTGATTGGTCGCGAAACTCGATGGGCGTGCCCAGCAGGGTTGCGTCCAGCTTAGTGATCCGAACTTCTACCTCCAGCATCGGACTGAGCACGCCGCCTGCCAGCATCGCAATCGAGAACAACATCAGCACCACTACAGCGCCCCGCGAGAGCTTAGGCCTGCCAGCCATCAGCACGATGAATCCCAGTGCCGCCGTTCCCAGTACGGTGAGATAGTAGCGAGTCAGTTTCCTGTCCGCTTCCTCGATCTGTCTGCCGAGAGTCGCCTCGCAAACCGCTCCACTCGCGCATCCATATCTATTCAAGATCGCGTTGTACGTGGTCATATCTGTCGAGCTGAACGTATTCTTCACCGCATCGTCCAGCACGCCGCGGATAGAATCCTTGAAGCTCTCCTGCGTTTGCGACTTGCCGAGTTCCTTCATCACCACATCGGTATACTCCGGCACGTGCGGACGCAGCGCAGCGACGATCATGTTCACGACCATTGGGGGCGCGCCGCTGGGCTTGCCCGGTGCCTTGGGATTGGGCGATGTCATCTGCGTCTTGATGTTGTCCAGCAACGCATACAGCGATCTCTCGACCATTGGCCGCAGACTCTTGCTCTGTCCCTTCAGATCCAGTTTGTCCACTTGCGCGTTGAGCATCGGGCCGATAATCGCACGCCATTGGTCTGCACTTAGAATTCCGTACCGCGCGTGCGTAATCTCCGCCAGATCGGTCCGAATAACGCGGCGCGCGGCCAGATCGTCAATCGTCTTCCAACTGAACCAAATGGCCGGCAAAAGCAAAATCACGCCCACGGCCAGGCGAAAATCGAATCGGTGTAAATGCTTGCTCGGTGACGGATTCGTTGGTGTGTCCACGTCTTCCACAATGGTGTGAGTATAGAACCGGCTCCCCCGGTCAACGATTCAATCGCGAAGTTTTCCCCGAACGATGTCAGAACGGATGGCAGGACCCTTCGATTCAAAAGTGCGTGACTACAGGTCTATCTCGATCGGTGATTCAGGCGTCGAGCAACAGATCAGCACATTGCCCGGTGCCGGTCGATCAAGTGGCTCTGGCGCGTACCGCACCCGGCCGTCCACAATGCCGCACTCGCACATGTGACACACGCCCGTCCTGCAAGACCACCTGACGGGCACATCGCACGCCTCAGCGAATTCCAATATGCTCTTGAACCGCGTGTCCCATGGCACAGCTAGACCGCTCCGCGTAAATGACACGATCGGTCCCGTTCCCGGCGGAGTCAGAGTATGCGGTGGCCTTACTTCTGCCTTCATTACACCCGGCTCAATACTCCCCTCCGATCCGAATATTTCCTGATGTATCGCATCCTTGCGCCATCCCCAGAGAGATCAAAGCGTCTTTCATATCCCTCAAAAATGCCGAAGGCCCACACATATAAACGTCGGCTCCAACAGGAATGGCGATCTCCTTCAGACTCTCGAAGCTCCAGTGCCCTCGAATATTGAAGTCCTTACCGGGCCGATCCGTTGGATCTGGTTTGCTATACGCAATTGCCGAGTGACTTCCGGAAATAGCAGCCAGCAGTTGCCGAGCTTCCTCGGCAAAGACATGCTCCTTTGCGTTCCGTGCGGCATGTATCCACCACACATCCCGTGGTGACTCTGCGGCCTGAGAAGCAAGAGCATGTAGCATCGAAAGGACCGGCGTCACGCCAATTCCGGCGCTCAATAAAACAACCGGACGGCCGCCCGCTCGCAAAATGAATTCGCCGCGAGGAGCACTGATTTCAAACTTGTCTCCCACCTGCGTGGCGTCCACAATGTGTCGGCTGCCTGGACCGATTCCACGTTTCACACCGATGCGATATGTCCCCGAATCCGGCGCCCCTGAAATCGAATAACTACGCATGAGGGCAGATGAATTCTTATCGGGTTGGCACCGCAATACCAAGTACTGACCCGGAAGCGCAGGCGGAAGAGGCAATCCCTCAATGTCGGCCAAAACAACTGACGCGACATCGTCGGTCTCCCGATGCACTTCAGTTACTTTCACCCACCGGAAACCGCTCCACGCCGGCATAGCCGAAACGGTTGATATGAGTCCCGGGTTTCCATTGTGGATTCCATCCCTATCCGCCTGGAGGAAGCCGTCGAATGAGCCCCTCCATCCTCGACTCAGCGCCGGGATCCGGGTCGCAGTCGCGATGCGTTTGAGATCGTGGTTTGCCGAATAGAGTAGAGAATCAATCTCGGCGACCGACATTCTCTCAGGTCCATCGGCCATCTTCTGAATCTCGTCTCCAGCACCAACTTCGCCTTCCGTGACAACGCGGAAATAGAACCCCGGCCTTCGATGCGAAACAACCAGGGCCGCCATCTGCGGATTGTTCATTCGAATTCCGAGGCGATAACAGGTAACGCGAGGTTGAGTCACTTCAAAGACGGCAGAGCCGATCGAGTATCGGTCCCCAATGCAAACCTCATCGTCGGCCAGCCCTTCAACAGTAAAGTTCTCCCCAAACTGTCCGTATTCGAAGTCGTTTCGGCCCAGTTCGCGCTCCCAATACCGGTAGGCTTCAATTTGATAAACCATCACGGCACGCTGCTCACCGCCGTGGCCTGCGAGGTCCCCTTGGCCGTCTCCCTCCAGATTGAGCCGTCGGGCAAAAACGCGCTCCGAGACAGGGCGCTTCCAGATCGCAGTGCGGACGACTTTGCCATTCCATTCGATATCGCGCGGAAGACCAACATTGACTGATAAAAGCTTTGCCATTGGTCCTCCAATGCAAGCGATGCCAATTTCGGCCGTCTTTAAACTGTCGACTGCCTCATCGAGTGGCTCGCATCAGGCCATTCCCGCCTCCGCTAGCCCTCTTCCGCTTCGCGCAGCTTCGCAATCACCGTAAAGTCTTCCAGCGTCGTAGTGTCGCCCTTGATCTCGCCGTGTGTGGCAAGCTCGCGCAGCAGACGCCGCATAATCTTGCCGCTGCGTGTCTTCGGCAGAGCCTCAGTGAAGCGGATATCGTCAGGTCGCGCCAGCGCGCCGATCTCCTTCGCAACCCACTTGCGTAGTTCATCCTTCAATTCGTTCGATGGCTCGTTCCCGCTCTCGAGCGAAACAAATGCTGAGATGGCCTGACCCTTTAGTTCATCGGGACGCCCGACCACCGCAGCCTCTGCCACCTTGGGATGTGCGACCAGCGCTGACTCCACTTCCATCGTTCCCAGCCGATGTCCGCTCACGTTGATCACATCGTCAACGCGGCCCATCAACCAGAAATATCCGTCAGCGTCCTGCCGTGCGCCGTCACCCGTAAAGTAGCAGCCGGGAACATCGGACCAATAGGTTCGCTGAAAACGCTCAGGATCGCCGTAGACCGTCCTCGCCATTGAAGGCCACGGCTTGCGGACGATAAGCAATCCGCCCGAGCCGGCCGGAACTGCATGGAACTTCCCTTCCGCATCTGGCTTTGTAATCACTTCAGGCTGAATGCCGAAAAAAGGCCGCGTTGCCGACCCGGGCTTCGTCGGAACAGCGCCCGGAAGCGGCGCAATCATGATCGCGCCCGTCTCGGTCTGCCACCAGGTGTCGACAATCGGGCACCGGTTGCGGCCGATCTTCTCGCGATACCACATCCACGCTTCCGGATTGATAGGTTCGCCAACAGTACCCAGCAGTCGCAGGGAATCGAGCTTAAATTTCTCGACGTGCTGATCGCCCCACTTCATAAAAGCGCGAATCGCCGTCGGTGCCGTGTAAAAAATCGTGACCTTGTGATCGTCGATGATCTTCCAGAAGCGCGAAAAATCGGGCCAGTTCGGTGCGCCTTCGTACATCAGAACGGTGGCGCCATTTTGCAGCGGCCCATACACAACATAAGAATGCCCGGTCACCCAGCCGATATCGGCCGAGCACCAGTAGATGTCGTCATCGTGCAGATCGAAAACATACTTCGACGTGATATAGGTCTGCACCGCGTACCCGCCGGTGGTGTGAACAAGCCCTTTCGGCTTCCCTGTCGTCCCCGAGGTGTAAAGGATGTAGAGCGGATCTTCAGAATCCAGCGCCTCGGCCGGACACTCCGTCGGCGCATTGGCAACGATGTCGTGCCACCACCAGTCCCGCCCGGTAACCATGTGTACCGGCGAGCCGCTGCGCTTGTACACAATTACGTGGTCCACCGTATGGCAAGCCGGCATGGCTTCATCAACAGCGCGCTTGAGCTGCACTTCATTGCCACGGCGGTAGCTCGTGTCCTGCGTAATGATGGCGACGCAGCCGCAGTCATTTACGCGATCGGCAATCGCATTCGCGGCAAACCCGCCAAAGATCACAGAGTGGATGGCGCCAATTCGCGCGCAGGCCAGTACCGCAATCGCCAGCTCAGGCGTCATGCCCATGTACACCGCAACCCGATCGCCTTTCTTGATGCCAAGCGCTTTCATACCGTTGGCGAAACGCTGCACTTCCACAAGCAACTCGGCGTACGTGTAGCGCCGAACTTCGCCCGGCTCCCCTTCCCAGATGATCGCCGTCTTGTTGGCGCGCTCGCTCTTCACGTGGCGGTCCAGGCAGTTATAGCTCAGGTTCATCTTGCCGCCCACAAACCACTTCGCCGACGGCAAATTCCACTCCAGCACCTTGTCCCACGGTTTGAACCAGTGCAGCTCTTTCGCAATTCCAGCCCAGAAAGCTTCAGGGTCCTCGATGGACTGCTTGTACATAGCCTCGTACTCACCGAGGCTCTTAATGTGCGCTTGTTTTGAGAACTCTTCGGGCGGTGGGAATACACGGTTTTCGCGGAGAGTCGATTCGAGATCCTGATTGGAAAGAGATGAAACCGATTTGGGATCAGCGGGAACGTGCGTAGAAGACATGAATTAAGTCCCTTCAGGGAAGAGCACAAAGTTGCAATACAGGCTCGGCATGTTCAGACCATTGCCGCGCCCGTGGAAATTGCATGTGGGTGTCACTTTATCGAGACAGGGGCACAGACGGCAAGCCACCCGCCGACGAGGGCCCATCACAAAGAACTCTTTGGCGAAAGATTCAGGAATTCACGGCAGCTCCCGGCCCCTTCGCGCCGAGATCCGCTTCCTCCCAGATCAGCGTGCCATGCGTCTCTTTCAGGAAGATCATCCCAAACACGAACGAAAGCGCCGCGACAGCCATCGGATAGTAAAGCCCGGCGTAAATGTTGCCTGAAGACGCGCAAAGCGAAAGGCCGATGAGGGGCAGCAACCCTCCGAAGACCCCGTTGCCAATGTGATAAGGCAGCGAAACGGAGGTGTAGCGTACCTTGGCCGGAAATGCTTCGACAAGATATGCAGCAATCGGTCCGTAGATCATGCAGGCGAACAGGACCTGAATCCAGACAAGAAACATGAGCATGGGCTGGTTGGCATTCGTCGCCTCCTTAGCGGGAACCATCTTTCCCGTTTCAGGCTCCTGCGTCATCGGGGTGAGCTTGATGGCTCCTGTGACCTTGTCCTTCACCGAACTGACAGACACAACGTTGTTGCCCGCCGCCTGCTGCATCGCTTTGTAGATGGGAATATAAGAGACGACTGCGATAACAAGGGCGGCCATCATGAGCTTCTTGCGGCCAATGCGATCCGAGAGAGAGCCAAAGACCGTGAAGAACGGTATCGAAGCCAGCAACGCAACAGCGACAATGACATTTGCCGTGCGGGCGTTCAATTTGAGAATCGTCTGCAGGTAGAACAGCGCATAAAACTGTCCCGTGTACCAAACCACCCCCTGCCCCGCCGTCGCCCCGAGCAACGAGATCAAAACCTGCTTCAGGTTCGACCACTTTGTAAAAGCGTCCGTCAAAGGTTTCGTCGAGTGCGTCCCGGCCGACTTCATTTGCGTGAAGATCGGCGACTCCTTCATTCGAATCCGGATGTAGAGCGAGATGCTCACCAACACCAGCGAAAGCAGAAACGGCAAGCGCCAGCCCCAATCCTGAAATTTCGCCGGGCTCATGCTTTGCTGCGTGAGAATGATCACCATGAGTGAAACGAACAGGCCAAGCGTCGCAGTGATCTGGATGAAGCTTGTGTAGTATCCGCGGCTCCGGTCCGGCACATGCTCGGCGACATATACGGCAGCACCACCATACTCGCCACCCAGTGCCAGGCCCTGCAGCATTCGAATGACAATGAGAATAATTGCCGAAAACCATCCCGCCGTCTTGAACGTCGGCATCAGGCCAATCGCGGCCGTTGAGGCCCCCATGATGCTCAGCGTGAAGATGAAGGCGATTCTACGCCCGAAGAGGTCGCCGATCCGCCCAAAGAAAATTGCGCCAAAGGGTCGCACCAGAAAGCCGACTGCAAAAGTCGCAAGATACGCGATAAGCGCGAATGTGTCGTTGCCGGGCGGGTAAAACTTTACGGAGAGAACCGCCGCGAGCGAGCCGAAAATGTAGAAATCGTACCACTCGATCAAAGTTCCGGTAGAGGAGCCAAGGATCACGCGGGTGATACTGTTCGCGCCCGCCGTCCCGGCGCTTGGTTGACGATCAGTTGCCATTCAATTCTCGACCTCGGATAGAGTCTCATCGCTTCGCGGCAACAAAACTTCCACGCGATTCAGCGACCTCGATGTGGGGAGTTCGCTGCTTACTCTGCTGGCTGGGCAATTTGAATGTCAAGTTAATTTCTATCGATAATGCCTAAAGCAATCGTCTTAGAAATAGATCCAATCCTCAAGAGCAGTTCGAGAAACGGATCCCGCAGTTCCAGTTCTGCGCAAGCTATTCCGCAGATACCGAAGCTGGCTCCGGCACAGGGACCGGCCAGCTCTCCTTCTTCCCGGTCGACACTTCCTCCCAGATCAGCGTGCCGTGGCTCTCCTTTAGGAAGACCGAACCCACAACAAGCGTGACAGCGGCAACCGCAATCGGAAAGATGAGCCCTGCATAGATATTCCCCGTTGAAGCACACAAGCTCACGCCAATCACCGGCAGCAATCCGCCGAAAACTCCATTGCCGATGTGGTACGGCAATGAAACCGAGGTGTAACGAATCCGCGCCGGGAACGCCTCGACAAGATAAGCAGCCAGCGGCCCGTAGAGCATGATCGAGAAGACGTTCTGAATAAACACAAGCAGAATGAGCGCTGCCAGTTTCGGATGTATAGCTTCAGGAGCGGGAACCAGAGACTCGTTATCAGCACTGCGCGTCAGCGAGGTTAGCCGGATATCGCCTGTGACCGCGTCCTTGGCCGAGCTGACCGCCACCACATTGTTTCCCGCCGCCTGCTGCATGGCCTTGTAGATGGGGAGGAAACAAACCACGGCCAGCAGCAATCCGCTCATCATGATCTTCTTGCGCCCAATACGATCGGAAAGCGCGCCACACAGTGGATATAGAGGTACCGCGCTCACCATGGCAACCGCAAGGATGACATTGGACGTGTGAGAATTCACCCGCAAAATATTCTGGAGATAGAAGAGCGCAAAAAACATTCCCGTATAGGAAACGACGGACTGGCCCGCTGCTGCGCCGAACAGCGAAATCAGCACCTGCTTCAGGTTCTCCCATTTGCCGAAGGCATCCTTCAAAGGCGTGCGCGACTGCGTTCCCGTAGCCTTGATGTGCGTGAAGATCGGTGACTCCTTCATCTGGATGCGGATGTAGAGCGAGATACTCGACAAACACCAGCGACAGCAAAAACGGCAACCTCCATCCCCACTGCTGGAAGCTCGAGCCAGTCATGAAATTTTCGGTAACCAGAATCACGCCCAGCGAAAGCACCATTCCCAGTCCCGCTGTGAGTTGCAGAAAGCTTGTGTAGAAGCCGCGCTTGCGATCGGGAACATGCTCTGCCAGGTAGACCGCCGCTCCTCCGTACTCTCCACC
Organism: uncultured Acidobacteriaceae bacterium; assembly: GCA_963738035.1. Classification (GTDB taxonomy): domain Bacteria; phylum Acidobacteriota; class Terriglobia; order Terriglobales; family Acidobacteriaceae; genus Telmatobacter. Next base: position 174,358 of record CAVTVB010000006.1, on the reverse strand, counting down.
AATGGCCAGCCCTTGCAACAGCCGGATGGTGATAAGCGCGATAGGCGCGAACCAGCCCGCAGTTTTGAAGGTAGGCAGCAGGCCAATGGCTGCGGTAGCTCCGCCCATGATGCTGAGGGTAAAAATGAATGCGATGCGGCGGCCGACAAGATCGCCCACACAGCCGAAAAACAGTGCACCAAATGGGCGCACCAAAAAACCGATGGCAAACGTAGCGAGGTAGGCAATCAGCGCGAAGGTGTCGTTACCTGGCGGATAAAACTTGACCGCAAGAACCGACGTAAGCGAACCGAAGATGTAGAAGTCGTACCACTCAATCATCGTTCCAGTAGCAGAACCCAGAACAACGCGCACCAGTGACTTGGGACGGGCAATGACGGTGCCTGTTACATCGGTTGCCATTCGCTGTCGACCTCGCGAACAGTCCCGCACTCAGATGGGGTCAATACCCGGGACCGTAACGTCACTCTGCTGGCCGCATTGCACTTAAGTCAAGTGAATTCGAGCCAAACAGCCACAGACGTTCGTGCGATAAAAACGCCTGTCACAAGTTACCCTTCTACTGCATCCTGCGTGTGTACCTTCCCGGCGAAGCAGTCCTCAACGGCAGTTGGAACAAGCCGCAGATGCAGCCAGTCCAATCAAGTTCTTGAGGGTGCCGCTTTCGGGCCTCGTTTCAAAGTTGATCCGCCGGATGCGAGTGACTCCGGTCGCTCGGATCCGGCGCTTTGCAATTCAGTCAGTTCAGATTGATAGCCAGGCGGATTGCCCGCTCGACCGGCGAATAATCGCCGTCCGCACGCGTCAGCTCAATCGGCACACGAGGATGGAGCGGTGGCTGCGCCATGAAGCGCGGCGCACGACCCCGGTGGCCTTGTGCCGCGTGCACCAGGAACGGATGGCACAAATACACCGTGCCTGCGCCTCCGATTGCGATCGTTTCCGGAAGTCCCTCGGTCGCCGGCGCTGCTGCCTTTGCGAGTTCAAGAGTTGTCATTCCCTCGGCCCCCGCCGGAAGCAGTTGTCGCGCAACGGGCAAATGCGAACCGATCCGAATGCGCGTCGGCGCATCGGCCTCGTCAACATCAGAGAAGAGAAACAGCATGAGCAGCGCGCGTCCTCTTGAGTGCAGGTTGATGCGCCACTCAAAATAAGAATCAACCTCCCGCTCCGGCGGAAAACTTGCATCGACATGCCAACCTGCGTCGCCTGCGTCATCAGCATGCGGAAAGCGGATCGGAAAGCTCCCGAGGCTTTCTCGCGGAACCCACCTGCCCTTGCCAACCAGCGTGTCAAAAGCCTGATGGAGTACGGGAGTATTTGTCGCCAGCCGGAATGGCTCCTGCGAGTAGTCCCAAAGCCGGATCACCGGCTTGGTCCACGTCGTGCGGTCGTTGGGATTGCAGCCCGTGTCGTGCCAAAGAATCTCGCGAGCCGCCTTGGCTGTCTCCGTTGAGAATGCGTTGTCAATGCGAATGAATCCCTCGCGGACAAACTGCTCGACCTCCGCATCGCCCAAGGCAACACGCTCCGTTTTTGAATCGGTACCCACAGATCGAATCTCCTGTCTCTCGTTGCGCACATGCGCAGAATCTGTCGCGGAGCCGCATACGCGGCTTCGACTGAGCGCCCGTCCAGACAGGCGCGAGCCAAAGAAGCTCACAGAAAGACAGCGAAAAAGCGAATCATCATGACATGGGATTTTAGCGCGCCGGAAAAGCAACGACAACCCATCGGACTCGAAACTCGACACCAGAATCTGGTTTGTGCCGCCAATCAGGGCGATCCAGAACGCCGACTATTTACGGCAACAGCAAAAGCGCGACATTCCCGAACAATGCCGCGCAATCGCTGCGTATGTCACCGCGCAAACCCAGTTGAGATTCCCTAGTGCGTAACGCCTGGCACAGTAATCCTGACTACTTGCCCCATGCCGATCGGCGGCGGCCCGAAGCCCCAATTGGAAACGTACAGCGCGCCATCAGGCCCGAATGTCATGGCGGTGGGCAGCGATAACCCCGTCGCAATCTCCTCCAGGCCGCTATCCGTCACGCGCAGCACCTTCCCGGTTCCCGGCGTTGGATTCTCGTTGCCCGTCGTGTTTTCCAGGATGTACATATTGGCTTCGTGGTCAAACGCCACACCAAGAACAGTCGTCACGCCTGTCACAACAGTTTTGACCTGGCCACTCGGCGTGATCTTCAGGATCTTCGCGCCGCCTTCTTCAATCGGGAACGTGTTCAGATTGCCCACATAGAAATTCCCGTGATAAGCAATCGCAGAGGGCACGATATGGCCTTGCGTCGCCGAAATATCTGCTACCCTGCGAATCGTTCCATCGAGTGAAACTGCGTCCAGTTCTCCGTGGTTTGGTTCAACCGCGTAGAACTCGTTGCGCACCACAACCATGCCGTACCAGGTTCCGTCGGGTTCGAAGTCCCCTGGATTGGGATTCGCAACCGGGTGTGCCTTCTGAAATGCACTCAGATCCGCGATCATCGTCCAGGTGTTGTTCGAGTTCACCTTGAAAATGCCGTTCGTCGTGCCTTCCAGACCATGCGAACATCCCGATCCTGCCGTGAGCGCGTACAGGGTGTTCCCGATGAATTTCACGTCTGCGACACCACTCACCAGGCTCCCGATGTCCGGGGTAGTCTGGCTGGAGGGCAAGCCGTCAATAACGGTAGTGCGATTGTTATGGGAGTCGATCTTTGAGATACGTGACGTGAATCCGCCGGTATATGGTCCGGCGTCTGGGACCTGGTCACATATCCCAATAGTGGACGTCGAGCCGCCAGCTCCGCCTTCGGCCACGTATAGGTAGCCATCCGGCCCGAAGGTCAGACCTCGTGGATTGTTTAGTCCGGTTGCATACACAGAGACGTTGGGGGAGGGACCTTGCGCATGAACTGTGAGACAGCTCGCCGCGGCAACAAGTGCGACGCCAGCGCAGACCTTCGGGGAGGGGTGCAGTTTCATATCGATCTCCTTGGTCGTGGGGAATGGACGTTTCCTCTCGGATATGTGCTTTTTGACCGGCGCCCATGGGGTGATCGCGAGATGGCCACGCGTTCCAAACGGATTAAGCCTAGCGCTCGAGATCTGATTTTTTTGACGGCTCCAACCCCTGGGGACCTATCGATTGCACAGGCCGGTTGGCAACGCGTTCTTACACTTCTGCAACTTTGCGGGTACTCTAAGAAGCAATCGTTCGAGCCGCAATGGCCTTTTAGGATACTTTTTGGTGGGCCGTGATTTTTTGGGGGCCGTAATGGATGCCGTTTTCTCATGGAGGAAAACTCGAGCCGGAGATCTCCCCGCTGGCCTGGCCTTGCATCCCGCCAAGAACGGAGCCGAATCCGTCGGCAGCGTCCTTGCATTGAACGCGTGGCGCCAACTATTCCAGATGACCCACGCCACGCGAACCGCCGTAATTGAAATGAATGGGAAGGGCGAAGCCACCATCGTTGGTTTCGGACTCGCCGCATTTGTAAGAAAGAGCTTTGCCGAAGCAGAAGTGAGGAATCCGCGACCCGGCTTAAACTCCAGAATCATCGAAAGCATTGCCCACGGGAAACCCGTGATAGCCACTTTTGATGAGGTGCGCGACGCCAATACTCAAGGCGATTTGCAGCAGGTGATTCTCGACACGAGTTGGCACAATACCCTTCTCAGCCCCACTCAGCGAGATGAAGTGCGCGTCTTGTTAGGGCTCGCTTACATGGAGTTGCACGTGGGCTATCACTTCTCCAGAATCCTGTCGGAAATGGTGGATGAGCTCGACTTGTGGCACCTGCGAGACCACCGGTCATTCCAGGTTGCCGATCGATTCGAAGCGTATAGACTCGCCAACCCCGATACCACATGGAATGCTGACCGTGCACTCCTCGTGGCAACACTCGACAGCATGCGCTCAGATTCTCATTCAATCGCGGCAGGGCTGTTTCAGCATCATCTCGAACCCCGGTTTGCGTTCACCATTGGCGAACAGCAGTTACTCGAGACGGCGCTGGAAGGCATTGACGATGCGTCAGCAGCGAGTTCCTTGTTCGTGAGCCTTCCCGCAATCAAGCGTCGGTGGGAAAGTATTTTCGACCGCGTAGCCTCCATCAGGCCAGATCTCTGCCCTCCCGGGAACGGAACCAGGGGAATCCAAAAAAGGCAGCGCGTACTCACCTACGTCAGGAACCACCCTGAGGAGTTGCGTCCATTCAACTTCGGCAAGCATAAGAAATTTGAGAAATGAATCGGCCATCCTTCATGACGCCGATTGGTCATGAAGCTACTAACGATCCTTCAGACCGCGTACCGCTTCTGGTGCCAAACCCATGCCGTGCGAACGATATCGTCCAACTGCGTATAACGCGGCTTCCACCCAAGTTCCCGAATCGCCTTGTCAGAACTTGCAACCAGCACTGCGGGATCGCCGGCGCGGCGCGGATGCAACTCCGCCGGAATCGCGTGCCTCGTGACGCGACGAGCCGATTCGATAACCTCGCGCACGCTGAATCCCTGCCCATTCCCGAGGTTGAAAATCAGCCGATTCTTGGCAGCGACATCCGTTTCGAGTGCTTTAACGGCAAGCACATGCGCATCAGCAAGATCAGAGACGTGGATGTAATCGCGAATACAAGTGCCATCTGGCGTGGGATAGTCGTCACCGTAGATCTTGATTGACTGCCGCCGCCCCAGCGCCACATCGAGAATTAGCGGGATCAAGTGAGATTCAGGTTCATGGTCCTCGCCCCGGGTAATTCCCTTCGGACCTTCAGGCGCTCCCGCCACGTTGAAATAACGCAGCGCGACCGAGCGCAGCCCATGGATCTCGTGGAACCAGTTGAGCATGGTTTCGACCATCAGCTTTGACTCACCATAAACGTTGGTCGGTTTCAGGCGCGCATCTTCTTGGATGGGAACGGTTTCCGGCTCGCCGTACACAGCCGCCGTCGACGAAAACACCAGTCGGCGGGGGCCTTCGGCAATCATGGCCTCTAGCAAAGCCAGCGTAGACGCCGAGTTATTCCGGAAAAACGTCTCGGGCCGCACCATCGATTCGCCCGCCTCGATCAGCGCGGCAAAGTGAAGCACGTTCTCGAAAGGCCTTCCTTCACTTTTGGCAGCCTTGAAAATCTTTTCAATCAGACCACGATCCGCCAGGTCGCCTTCGACGAATTCAACCCCCTCCGGAACCATCCCGCGGCGTGCGTGGCAGAGGTTATCGAAGACTGTGGGTTTGTGACCCTGTGAAGCCAGCAAAGTGGCAACTGTTCCACCGACATAACCGGCACCGCCGGTAACCAAAGTTCTCACAAAAATACTGTCCTTCCAGAGCAGATTGGGTTACCGTGAGTCTATTACAGCAGGCAAGCAGAAGCGGCTTTGGGCCGTTCAATTTAGAGACCGTCTAATTGGGCGGACTTGCCCAGACTAAAGGGAATGTGAACGGGGAAAGCGACCATATTTCAATCTCAGGTTTGAGGAAGGATAAAGTCTGCTGGATGGCGTTCCTTTTGCCCTCCCTCCCAAGCGAGGATCTGCTACTTGAGTTTCGAGGCTTTTGGTATTGACGGGGAGAGGCTGAATGCAGTCGGGTCCATCTCAGAAATCCAGGTCCACCGCAGGGTATCGCACTATAATAGCGGCAAGCGCCAAGGGTGGCGCTTGCGCGTCCCAGTTCGATAGCATTAAGAAGGACTTTGGCCCATCCCCCATCCCGAATGCCGAGGGCCGTCGTCAAACAAAGCACGCGGGCCTGAGAGGCACCAAAATCCCCTGCCTTCAGACTCCGTATAACTCGCAACATTGTTCTTTCCGGTTGCCGAACAAAGCGAGGATCGCTTGCGGCATCACACTTACGCATACCTGGAGGGCTGGGACCAAAATGACAACGTTGAGTCATTTTCGCTGTTCCTTCCTCTTCGCTCGTTTTTTTGACTCATCCAAGAGCCAAGACGCCGTCTCCATGGCTAACCCCGAGGTATGAAGATGCAGATGAGTGGCTATCCTGGTCGTGGTAACTTTGGCTTGCTTCCGGAGCCTGAGGGACGGTCTGCGCCGTTTATCACAAGTGCAACCGTCAACGTGATTATTCTCGGCTTGATGATTTATGTCGGAATGACGGCCAAGCGTGTCATTCAAGAGCATAAGTTCGAGCAGACCGAGTTAATCTTCCCCACTACACCGCCACCGCCGCCGAAGTTCAAGACGCCGCCTCCTCCCAAGCTTCCTGAGCCGCCCAAGCCAAAGCTCGAAATGCAGATGGAGCAGCCCAAGATCAACATGCCCAAGCCTGAGCCTAAGCCGGCCTTGAAGCCGCTGGAGATGGAAGCCAAGCTCAACACGCCGCAGGTGAAAGCCGCGAAACCCTCAATCATTCTGGCTCCGCAGCCCAAGGCTGCGCTGACTGCCGCCATGCCCGCGCAGACGAACACAGTGAAACCTTCTACGGCTCCCGTCCACCTCGGTGAAACTTTTGGGGTCACGCCAAATCCCAACGCGAGCAAGCCGGCAACTGTAGCCGCAATTGGCAATCCCTACGGCGGCATGCAGGGACCAGCCGTCGCTCCTCATGGAGTCGTGGGGTCCGCCGGAATCGGCAATGGACTGAAGTCTGGTTCGAACGCCGGAACCGTCGGCAAAGTTGCGCAAGCAGGGATTCCCGGTGGAACCGGAACCGCGACCACCGGCTATACCACCGGGGGCAAAGTGGCCTCGGCAGCAATTCAGACGCAGGTGGCCGCTGTGCCTGCCATGCCGCAGACACCACGCGAAGTAGCCCCTACCAACCTCGAAGTCATTTCAAAACCCCCGGTGCAATATACTCCGGAAGCGCGTCAGCTCCGTGTTCAGGGAGATGTGATCCTGCGCGTCACCTTCACCGCCTCGGGACAGGTCGTCATCAAGGGCGTCGTTCACAGCCTCGGTCATGGGCTGGATGAAGAAGCACGCCGCGTTGCTGAGCAAATTCGTTTTCGCCCTGCCACGCGCAACGGACAGGCTGTGGATTTAACAACCAATATCACCATCACGTTTCAATTGGCATAGCGTCCAATTTGCACCAAAAATCAAGACAGTGCACGATAACCTGAAACCAAATCAATCGCTGTCTTAGTTAGACCGAATAGAACGAATCATCCTAGGAGATGACATGATGTCTCGAAAGATCGCCCTAACCCTCCTGACCCTGGTTCTCGGGACTTCGTGGGCGTACGCAAAGAAAGCTCCAAAATACCAGCCGACACATCAGTTGACTGCGGATCAGGCTGCGATTGTGGAGAAGTCCATCGGGCAGGAGAAGGTTCTGATCAAGGCGATCCAGCAGCGGACTCCGCTCGTGGAGACTTATATCCAGGACACCAGGCCGGACGTTAAGCTCTACCAGGTTCCCGTGGGCGATCAGTACACGCTCAGCCGCGTCGATTTCGGCAAAGGCTTTTTCGATAAGACCTATGAACCGAAAGACGACCCAAGCAAAAAGGGCTGGTTCAAGGGCTCGATGGGGGCGATCACCGGTCTGACCAAGGCGCTTGGACTCGACAAGCACTTCACCTACAACCCGACCGGCTTCATGCAGATGATGTTCCTCGATCCCACGGGCTTCGATCAGCAGCACTACGAGTTCAATTATGTGCGGCGCGAATTCCTGGGCTCGGTGCGGACGTGGGTCTTCGACGTGCATCCGAAAGTCTCCGGCATGGGCCGCTTCTACGGCCGCATTTGGATTGAAGACGAACAAGGCAACGTTGTCCGCTTCAACGGAACCTACACCGGACCCCGCTCAGACGAGGATTCGCGCTACTACTTCCACTTCGATAGCTGGCGCATGAATGTGCAGCCGAACATCTGGCTGCCGGTTGCCATCTACGTCGAAGAAACCACTCGCAACGGCGACAAGCAGGAAGGCCTCAAGGCCCAGACGCACTTCTGGGGTTACAGCCTCAAACTGCCCACGCGCGAAAGCGAGAGCGTCAGCGTGAAGGTTGAAGACGCCGAAGACAAAAGCGACGACTCGCAGGATGTGAGTCCACTTCAGGCCTCGCGCCAGTGGGTGCTGCAGGCTGAGAACAACGTGATTGACCGCCTCGAACAGGCTGGCCTTGTGGCTCCGCTCACACCGAATGGTTTTGAGGTCACCGTGCTCGATCAGATCGTGACCAATCTCGTGGTGCCGAATAACATCCCCTTGTCCATGCCCGTGCATTGCCGGATCATGCTGACAAACACCATCGAAACCACCACCGTGGGCAACACCATCCTGCTCAGCAAGGGCGTGATTGATACCATGCCGCGCAACGAAGCGACCATCGCGTCTGTGATCTCGATGGAACTTGCGCACATTGCCCTCGGCCACCACATCGATACACGCTACGCCTTCAACGACCGGTTGATGTTCCCTGACGAGTCTTCGTTCCGGCGCATCAACATGAACCACACCGATCACGATAACCAGGAAGCTGCCGCCAGGGCTCAGATCTATCTTGACGCCTCCATGTACAAAGACCAGCTGACAACAGCCGGACTGTACTGGAGCCAGCTTGCCGATCGCGGCGCGGTGCTGAAGGCTCTGAACACCCCGAAGCTTGGCGATTCCCTGCTGAAACCCGACGGCACGCCGTGGATGACGACACTGGCCCACAGCGCACCGAAGCTCAACTGGGACGACCTCGCGCAGATTCCGGCGCTTCCCCTGGGAAGCTGGCTGAAGACCGACCCGTGGGATGACCACGTGCATCAGTTGAATGCCAAGCTCTACGCTCCGCTCAATCCGCGCGACAAAATGCCACTGGAAGTGACGCCGGTCTACTACCGGTTGCAGCGCTACGACGAAGCACAGTCCCAGGCCACAAACGCGGCGGCAAAGCCGAACGCAGCCGGCGCAGCAACACAGCCGACGCCCGGCGATCCGCCTCCCGCTACCCCGGCAACACCACAAACGACGGGTGGAACACAGCCACCGGCTGGAACCAGCCAGCCCACTCCCCAGCCCGCGGAGGGTCCTCAGCCGCAACAGACCGGCGGATCACCCAACCCGCAGCAGTAGATCAGTCTCACCTGGCTCAGGATCGGATAACGGCAACTTCGTTATTCAGTCCTGAGCTTTTATCCTGAAGAATTCCAGAGTTGATTCATTCTCTGGCATTCCTCACGGGTCGCCGCTTCCTGTTGGTCGCGTCGATATGAACACATCGGATTTCAAAGTAATTCACTTTGAAATCGCTACGAGTGCCTTTTTTGAGTTGCACTGTTCGACGATTCAACACCAGGAGTGGATGAGACCCATCTCATGAGACGAATTGCGGTTTTTGTTTTCAGCTGCTTGATTTGTGCTGCTGCTTCTTTGCATGCGCAGGTGGCCCCCTCCGCATATCGCGGCCAGCTCTCACTCACTGCGGGCGGAATGTACTCAGCCTTTCAGCCGGACTATGCCGGGGGCGGTATTCCCGAAACCAGTCCACAGCGACTCTACGGCGCCGGCGTTTATGTCGACTTCAAGATGACCCGATGGATCCAGATTGAAGGCGAAGCCCGATGGCTCCGCCAGAATGCGTATCTCGACATCACCGAAGACAACTACCTCATCGGGCCGCGTGTCCCGATTCATGAATTCAAGCATCCAGCATTGACGCCGTACGGTAAGGCGCTCTTCGGCTTGGGCAGAATGAATTTCGAATTCAATGATGCCTACGGCCGCTTCGCCGATATAGCGCTCGGCGGTGGCGTCGATTGGAAGGCAGGCAAGCACTTCGTCGTCCGCCCCTTCGATTTCGAATACCAGCTATGGCCAAACTGGATCAACGGCACGCTGAAGCCATACGGCGCAAGCGCCGGCATCGCATACAAAATCTTCTAAACCGCTCGCTCTCGCATCAACCTCCTCGGCAATGGGCGGCCCAGTCTCGAATCACCACAAACTCGGCTGCCCCGCTACTTGCAACATGATTGTTGCAAGGCGAAAAGCGCGGTGAAAAACCGCTTTTCACACCGCATCAAACTCCTCGACAACGGGTGCCCCAGGTCTGGATTTTCAGACCTGGGATCGCACAAGAGTTGTCTGTAATCCGGAGTTGGCGGATCAACCACAAAGGTGAAGTCAACTGCCAAGTATGTTGATCGCGCGGGAAGCCACAATCACAAGCGTAATCAAGGAAATGGCGCTTTCGACCATCATCAGCATCTTGGCACGGGTTGAAACCGGCGCAACATCCGTCGGACTGAAAGCAGTCGCAGTGCAGAACGAGAGAAACAAGTAGTCCGCAGAGGTTGGCACCCATTCTGCTGCTTCTGCGTCCGACCCACTCGCTTGTGGGAAAAGCCACTCTGGCCTTTTCCCTAGCCGGTTTGCCCGGGCTTCCGGCCCCCCTCGATCCAATTGCCAGATACACAACGGAGAACGTTACTACGTTTGTGGCCCACGCCGCGATGCTGGTCGTGAGTAGCTGTTCACCTGTGAACGCCGTCGGGGTTTTCAACATTTCAGTGATGATGTGATACAGCGTCAGCAAGACGACAGTTTCCCCGAGTGCGCAGATCGCCAGATTGGACCAGTGCTCGAGGTGCGTCCACTGGAGGCCTCCGCGACTTATTCCGACGGCGACCATCGGCAAGATGCATGCGACCGCCAATGAGTAGCCGAACCAGAGAGGCATGATATGAATGCGAGCGGGGTGGGTGGCAATACCCACCACAACAAGCAATTGAAGAACGACCGGCCAGCGACGCTCGAAATGATCAGCGCGTAAAATCTCTTTCGACGCCATCATCCGATCCTATGCAGATCGCCCCTTTCGGGACACTGTTAATACTGCCAGTGCACACGACCCGACCAATCCGTGGATGACCCCACTCATCGATTTTGCCGCGCTCCAAAGGGTTTCGAGAATCTGGCAATGTGCCCCATTCATCGCATCGCGATGAGTGGGATTCGAAGCGCCTTGCAATCCACTCAGGCTCGATACAAAGAAAGGGCCGGAGGGTGGGGAGCGGTCCTAGTTAAGACTGAGGGGAGCTATCCCTTCGCAGCGAAGCCTGAAGTTCAAGCACCTGCAGTTGCACCTGCTTGATTTCCTTGAGAGTCGCGACCTGGCTGCCGTAGATTCCGTAGTGCACCCAGTAAAGGGCGCCCACGAAGTACAAAATGGCACTGCCGAATCGAAACGAATGAACCCCAATTTCGCCTAGGCGTCCGGGGTAAAAGCTCCACCAGAACAGCGAGGCAGCGAGGAAGACGAGCGCATTTGCCGTGATTTTGTCCCAGCGAAGAGCTCTCTCATGCTTCGCCAGCAGAGACGCAGTCTCTTCGCGATACTTCGCAAGATTCTCCGCCTGCGGAAGGCGCGACAAAAGACGCTCTCGGAGACCGTCACTTTTTTGTTCCATAATTCACCTCTCTCAGAAACTCTTTCATTGCTTGTTTGGCGTAGTGGATGCGCGACTTCACCGTGCCTTCAGAGCACTCGACCACCTTGGCGATCTCCCCTATTGAAAGGTCCTCGAGAAAATGCAGGACCAGGACCTCGCGATGCTTGATGCCGATCTGACTCAGTGCTTCATGAATCGCAGCGGCATCCTCTTCCGCAAACGATGGCTCGTCTGTTTCGTCAAAATCTTCCATTTGGATTTTTTCCGCCTGCTCCCGGGAATAGTTCTTGCGAATGCGATCAACAGCTATCCCGTGAGTAATCGAGTACAACCATGAACGCAGAGAACCAGGATCTTTGAGTTTCCGAATGCCGCGAAATGTTCTAATCCAGACTTCCTGGAGGACATCGAGTGCGCTGTCTTCCCCGCCTGTGAGGCTCATCGCGTAATAAAGCAATGGCCGTTCCATAACCGCGATCAAATCTTCAAAGGCTCCGGGATCGCCGGATTGGCAGCGAAGCGCAAGCCATTCGTATTGGGTTCGGTTTGCGCTTTCAGGGTGCATTTATCTCTATGTCGAATCAAAGGACGGTTCGGTTCAATTGTCGCGGACAAATCTGTTCACAGCAGCAAAAAGGCCACCCGCCGCAGCGGATGGCCTTGATTGATTCGACTTTGTGTGTGGGTTATGCCGGCGAAGGTGAGCCTTCCGGGAAGCCAGAGCCTCCGCGCGTATCGGGCTTGAGGACTTGTTGTCCGCCGCCGCTGCCGTCGCTGGGTGAAGCGAGAATCGAGCGCATCGGAGGCAGTTCCTTGCCTTCGATCAGCATCTTCACTTCTTCCGCGTCGATAGTCTCGCGCTCCAGCAAAGCTGCGGCGATGCGATGCATCGCGTCCTTGTGGACATCGAGAATGCCATGTGCCGATTGGTATGCCTCGTCGATCAGGCGGCGAACTTCCAAGTCAATCTGCCGTGCCGTCTCCTCGCTGAAGTCCCTGTGCTGTGCGATCTCGCGGCCCAGGAAGATCTGCTCTTCCTTCTTGCCGAACGTCAGCGGACCGAGGCGGCTCATACCGTACTCGCACACCATGCGGCGGGCGAGGTCGGTGGCGTTCTCAATATCGCTGCCGGCGCCGGTCGACATCTGGTTGAGGAAGATCTCCTCAGCCACGCGTCCGCCGTAAGCAATCGCGAGATTGGCTTCGAGATACTCGCGCGTGTAGTTGTGGCGATCGCCCGGCAGGAAGATCGTCACACCCAGAGCCATGCCACGCGGAATGATGGTGACCTTGTGGATGGGGTCGGAGTGAGGATGCACAAACGAAACCAGCGCGTGACCGGCCTCGTGATACGCCGTCACCCGCTTCTCTTCGTCCGTCAGCAGCATCGACTTGCGCTCGGCGCCCATCAGCACCTTGTCCTTCGCAAGCTCAAAGTCGTACATCACGACCTGCTTGCGATTGACACGGGCAGCATTCAGTGCAGCCTCGTTGACCATGTTGGCCAGGTCGGCGCCGCTGAAGCCGGGTGTTCCACGAGCCAGAATATTGAGGTTCACATCGTCTGCAACGGGAACCTTTTTGACGTGAACGCGGAGAACTTCTTCGCGGCCGCGAACGTCGGGCAGTCCCACTACAACGCGCCGGTCAAAACGGCCGGGGCGCAGCAATGCGGGATCAAGCACATCGGGACGATTCGTCGCGGCGACCAGGATCACGCCGTCGTTCGATTCGAATCCGTCCATCTCGACGAGCAGCTGGTTCAGCGTCTGCTCGCGCTCATCGTGTCCGCCGCCGAGGCCTGCGCCGCGGTGACGGCCGACCGCATCGATTTCGTCGATGAAGATGATGCAGGGCGCATTCTTCTTGCCCTGTTCAAATAGATCGCGGACGCGGCTTGCGCCGACGCCTACAAACATCTCAACAAAGTCGGAACCCGAGATCGAGAAGAACGGCACATTCGCTTCGCCGGCAACAGCCCGCGCAAGCAGCGTCTTGCCGGTGCCCGGAGGTCCGACAAGCAGCACGCCCTTGGGAATGCGTCCGCCGAGCTTCTGGAACTTCTGCGGCTCGCGCAGATATTCGATGATCTCCTTCAGCTCTTCCTTGGCTTCGTCCACGCCGGCCACATCTTTGAACGTGACCTTCTTCTGCTGCATCGACAGCAGTCGCGCGCGGCTTTTGCCGAAGCTCAGAGCCTTGTTGCCACCCGATTGCATCTGGCGCAGCATGAAGAACCAGATCGCGCCAAGTAGCACAAACGGACCAACATTGAACAGAATCGGCAGCAGCAGGTTGTTCTGCGCGTCCTTCTTCGAGAAGCTGACGTGAGCAGTCAGCATCGCCTTCTCGAGATCATCGTAGTGATCTCCGACCGTGGTGTGGAACTGTTCCTTCGGCGTGGCCTTCATATGGCCGCGAAGGTCGGTGCCCTGGATGGCAGCATCCTGCACCATCCCCTGCTGCACCTTGTCGTACAGCTCCGAATAAGGTATTTCCGTGTCTTTACCCTGGCCGATAGTGCCGTGTGAGACAACGCCCCACAGCAGTACCAGGCAGATAAGTATAAAGACCCAGAACATGATCGTTTTGACGGTCGAATTCACCAGGATCCTCTTTCCCGGCGGGGAGAAGCCGCTTAGGAACTTCCAGCACCGCCTACAACATCCCTTTAGACGCCCTTGCAGTCCTTGAAGTCACAGAAAGTGCTCGTTCTTTTGTCAGGAGACACGAACCACTCACCGCGCGGATGTGCAGTAACCTCGATTGTACTCCGAAGACGAATAAAGTTCGAAGAAGTACACCGCACGGAACGGTGGGAATCCTGTCGGTCAACGGAAAATCGAAGCTCACCGTTGGCGATGCGGGTCCGAAAGCTGGCCAACCTCGGGCCCGAGTCGTTCCACAGTCACACGAAGACTGGAGTCAGGCTCGACTTCAACGCTCCGCATCCACACGATCCGGCCGTCGACTTCGAGAACCGGCCAATGGCTCCGATCTTCACCCGTAACCTTCATCCGCTCAAGAACTTCCTTCACCTTTCGCAGCCCCGAAGAATAGCGCAAATGAACCCGGTCACCGGGCTTCCACGAGCGCAGAACAGCCCTCCGCCCGGGTCCGTTCGGCAAACCATCCCCTACCGGGGAGCCCGCGAGATCGATCCGGATGCGGCACGCGAACGCAGGAGCCGCCACCTCGCCGGGGATAACACATTCGTACTGTTCGTGTTTCGTTGCCTTTTCGGCGGAAGCCCGATTTGGACCCCGTGAAAGCCGAATTTCGCGGTGGGTTCGGTCGGCTCGCAGCCCCCCAGCAAGCTCCAGTTTCTGGCCGGCCTTGCCGTTCTGCGCCAGAGAGCGCAGCGCCTCCGTCGCCGCGAAGTCAGGAGCAGCTTCAAGTTGCCCGGCTGCATAACGCAGCAGCCGTCGCTGCAAAGCGATCGGCTCAGCCGTCAGTCGGGCAAGATCCAGAGCGACGCCTTCGGCACCAGTCGTAGCCCGCCCTCCTCCGCGAACTGGCCGCCCGCGAAGAATCACTCCCTCGGCCACACGAGCAACTTCGCCCTTCCACCAGCTTTCCTCGTCACGAGCCAGCTCCGCCATCTGCGCGAGATGTTCCCGAAGCTGAGGATTCCAGGTCGAAAGCTCCGGCAGCAGCTCGTGCCGAATGCGATTCCGCGTAAACGTCAAATGTCGATTGGTGGAGTCTTCGCGCCACGCCTGGTCCCGCGCCTTGAGAAAAGCCTCAATCTCAGCCCGTGTAGTGTGAAGCAGCGGACGAATGATCGGCCCTCCGCCGTCCTGCGCATCGAGCTTCGGATAGATTCCCGATAGACCCTCGGTCCACGCCCCGCGCAGAAATTTGGCGAGCACGGTTTCTGCCTGGTCGTCCAGCGTGTGCGCCGTAGCCACCGCGTCGAGCGGAACTTCAGAAATCAGCTTTCGAAACCACTGGTAGCGCAGCCGTCGCGCCGTCCCTTCGATCGAATCAGACGCCGAGTTCTCTTCGCCCTCACCCTCAATCAACGTCGGGACACGCCGCGCTTCGGCAGCAGTGTCGACCCGCTCTTCATGGAACGGCAAACCAAACTTCGCTGCAAGATCGCGGCAGAATTCCAGGTCGCCATCGGCTTCCGCACCACGCAATCCATGATGCAAATGCGCAGCGTGGAGCACGAGCCCCCGTTCCCTGCTCCGCTCAACAAGAGCGCACAGCAATGCAACAGAATCCGCCCCGCCCGAAAGTCCAATAGCAAGCCGCAATCCCGGCTTCAGCAGAGATGTGTCCATCGGGAGTGGCTGCAATCCGCGCACGATTGGATAATACGGCCCGGAACCGAGGTTCAAGAAGTGCCCAAAGCGAAGCCGAAAACTGCGTGCCGTAGCGTGAATTCTCTATACTCGTGTCATGTTGACGACGCGCCGCGCCATGGTAGACGACGCAGCCTTGATCACCCGCCATCGCAAAGCGATGTTCGCGGATATGCGCGACGCCCCGGAATCTATTCTCGAGGAGATGGCTCGCCACTTCGAACCGTGGGTCCGCCGCATGCTCGCGGATAACAAATATGCAGGCTGGATCATCAGCGACGCTGATCGCGATATCGCTTCCGCCGGCCTGCTGATACTCGACTGGGCACCCCACTTCCTCGATCCCACCGGCGACCAGCGTGGCTACGTGCTCAACGTCTTCGTCGAGCCCGAGTATCGAAGGCGCGGCCTCGCCCAGGCGCTCATGACCGAGTGCATGGATGAAGCGCACCGACGCGGCATTCGCATAGTAGCTCTGCACGCATCGAAAAAAGGTCAGCCCGTTTACGAGAAACTCGGATTTACTGAGAGCAACGAGATGCTCTACCGTGGCGCTCCGGGTTGACGCACGATCTCAAGTGGCCGCGCGCTCCCCAGGTTCACCCTACTTGGCCGGAGTCGCGCAAACGAAGTTGTCAGCGCTGTTCGTATCCCCGCTCCCCTTATACTTCGCAGCCTGAGGATAGGCACACAGCGGCCTCGTCATCGTTGCATTGCCCTGCGGATTTCCCTCCGCCATTTTGCTCGCAATAATTGTGCCGGGCGCGGTTCCCTTCTCCACCCATGTTTCCAGCGCAACCCGAATGTTGTGCTGCGGATCCTCTGCCGGCCAGCTTCCCGACGTTCCGAAGCTGTCCGTTCCGGGGCCTCCTCCGCAATGCTGCATACCGGGAACCATGTAGAGCCGCACAAAAGAATCCGCATTGGCGTGCCCCGCCTTTACGACGACTTCTCCGTAATAGTTGACCGTGTTCATCGCCGGAATCGCTGGATCGTTCCAGCCGTGATACAGAATCAGCTTGCCGCCACGCGAGCGAAACGGCGTCAGATCGGCATCAACAGCATCGAGCGCCGAACCCGTCTTCTCCTTTGCCGCTTTCATGCCGCCATCCATCGCGAACGATTTGTAGCTCCAATCAGTTTTTTCGTAGACCATGTTCGAGTAGTAGCCGATCCCGAAGAATGCCATCAGGCTCTTCGCCGGAGCAGGCCCTGTAATCCAGAGTCCCCAGCCTCCGCCTCCAACCTCAGCGCCCGGCAGATACCCGGGGAAAATCAAATGTCCCTCGGCGTCCTTCAGGCCCGTGTATATCTCCTTCAGTGCAGCCACCTGCGGCGCCGTCAGGCACTTGTCACTCTCCTCTCCGGCCTTGCACTCAATCGAAGCAGGATCGAAGTGGCATTGCCGCGGATCGTTGAGAATGCCGTCGGCGACACCATCGAGCTTGTCGCAAGCAGCAATCACCGCACTGGCGATGTTGGGAATCTTTGCCTGCGGAATGAAGCTGGCCGGTGTCTCTGTCAGCGCCTGGGTGTCAACCACTGACGTCGATAGCAGGCCAGTCCAATAGTTCGCAGGCGCTCCGGCCAAAATTCCATCGTAGTCGTCAGGGTAGCGCTGCGCTTCCATCAACGCCTCGCGCCCGCCGTCGGAGCATCCGGCAAAATAAGAGTGCTTCGCACCAGAGCCGTAGAACTGCTGCACTGCGAGCTTCGCGACGCGCGTCATTTCGTGAATGCCGCGATGCCCGAAGTCAATAACCTTCTCGGGATGTCCAATCGCCCAGGCCGCGTCAATCGGCGACCCAGTATGTCCTGCATCGGTGGCAACAGCCGCATAACCCTTGGCGATTCCAGCGCCGAGTTCAAAGTAGTCGATGAGTCCTGCGAATCCTCCATTGCCGAGCCCCTGGAGCTTTCCATTCCATCCGGCGAGGGGCATCCACACCTCTACGGTAATGTCGGAGTCCGCGGTAGGCGTCGCCTTCGCCACGATGCGGCAGAATGCAGGCAGCTTCTTGTAAAAGGCCGACAGATCGCCGCCGCTGAAGGCCTGGGGTGGTCCAACAAATGCGCCAGCGGCGATAGCCTTCGCCGAGGTGATGCTCGCGTTGGGAAATTCAGATTTCGCGAGCCGTTCGCATCTATCGTTGGAAGGCTGCGTCTCATTCTGAGCGTGCGCAGCAATAGCAAGGGCGCCGCTTAAGAGCAACGCTCCTGACACATGAAAGAACGGAAGAATCCGCATCGTGCTAGTCCCTTTCGCTAGTCTTTAAAAACCGCCGGGTGCCCCATTCATGCGCGCCCCTTGCGCATGAGTGGGAAAGCAAAAACCCACACCCGCCCGCCTTCAGCTAATAGCTAACAGCGGAAGCATGAAGCTGATTTGGCAACGGGATCATTCTATGCCGGTCTGTTGAACTCGGTGGCAAGCAAGCCGCTAGTTACCACCCAGCAACTGCAACTTTTGCACGCGCGTAGCCTTCACCGTCATGAAGCGCTGACTCGATCCGTCCGGCAATGTCACATCACCGTTTTGCTCAAACGAATTTGGAGTGATGTTGGACCACGACTCATGCCAAACGTAGTGCTTGTCGCCGTGGGTTTCAATCTCATCGATCTGGAACTTCTTGCCATCCCAATTGACAGTTATATCGTTGAGGGAACCTTTCACATCGCAGGTGTAAGGCAATTGGCTGTTGCATTCCATGCCGCTGAAGTGGTTTGCCCGGCTGTCCCACCAGATCAGGCCGAGAAGGTCGGCATAGCCGCCTGGCATCGGGACATGCTCCTGCTCGATAAGTGTGATGTTTCCCGGCCCTGCGCTCCAGGCTTCTTCGCCCTCACCGTCAATCGCTTTGTCCGTCGGGCCCATCGGTGCGATATGGACCTTGAGCCGCCAATTCCCTGACAGCGCCTGGATGAGACTTTTGAGCGATGCCGAAGCAGGAGCAGGTTTCGCATCTGGCGTCTGCGCATCCAATGCGCTGAGGCAGGAGAACCAGACAAAAAGCAACGCCAGGCAATTGGGTCTGAATGTCATAAGAACCTCCGCGGCGAGAGATGCACTCCACTTTACGACGGGTGAAACAGAAGAGTCACACAGATCTCAGGTAAAGCAGCAGAGATGGGACGGCTCGAGGCCATGCCGGATGTCGCCGTTGTATACTCGGCGAGTCATGCAGGTTTTCGCAATTCTTCCTGCTGCGGGGCTGGGGACACGAATGGCCGGCCCGCAGCCAAAATTCCCCAACGACTTCAACGCCACCGGCAACGTGCCGGCGGGGCCCCCGCCGAAGCAATTTCTCTCGCTCGATGGCGTTCCCATTCTCATTCACTCTCTGCGCGCGTTTGCCGCAGTCCAGCGCGTGACTGCAATCTACGTTGCCGTTCGCAAAACCGAGATTGAGCGGGTGCAGGCTCAGGTAGCTGAATATGGATTCACCGACCGCGTGCACGTCGTCGAGGGCGGAGATACACGGCAGGAGTCAGTGTTGAATGCGCTGAACGCCCTCCCGGCCAATCCCGATGACGTTGTGCTGGTGCACGACGCGGTGCGGCCCCTCATTGACACAGCAACAATCGATCGAACCATTGATGCAGTGGTAGAGCATGGCGCTGCCATTGTCGGCATGCCCGCGATCGACACTATCAAGCAAGTGGAACGCACCGCCCATGGTGCAATCATCACTTCCACCATTCCACGGGAGTTCATTGTGCAGGCGCAGACGCCCCAGGGATTCCGATTCGGAATGTTGCAAAAGGCAATGACCGGTGCAATGGCCGACGGGTTTGTCGGTACGGATGAGGCCTCAGTAATCGAACGCGCCGGATTTCCGGTGGCGGTGGTTCACGGTTCTCAGGTTAATCTGAAGATTACACAGCCGGGCGATCTGGAGTTGGCGGAGTTTTACCTGCACCAGCGCAGTCGCTAGTTTCGGCAAGACCATTCAACAGGCACGGAGACCATGGAGACACGAGTCGGATTTGGCTGGGATTCGCACGCGTTCAAGGCGGGTATACCGTTGCGTGTCGGAGGAATGACACTGGAACACCCCGAAGGTCTGGCCGGGCACTCCGATGGCGACGTGCTGTTGCATGCCATCACTGACGCTCTCCTTGGATCTGTGGCTGCCGGCGATATCGGTAGCTTCTTCCCGCCCGGAGATCCGCGTTGGAAAGATGCGAACTCGGCAATCTTTCTCAAACTTGCCATGGAAGAGTTGCAAAACGCCGGCTTTCGCATCGTCAATGTTGACACCACCCTCATCATGAACGCGCCGAAAATTGCTCCCATCGCAGGCGACATGCGCTCGTCTGTCGCCGATCTCCTGGGAATTGAGATGGAGCAAGTGAGCATCAAGGCCAAGACACCGGAGGGCCTCGGCCTGGACCATGTTGCGCAATGCCATGCCGTGGTGCTGGTCGAGCGGTCAATTGAACCAGACGAATTGAAGAGCATGAGTGCCGTAATTGAAAGCCAAAAGCAACTGGAA
This sequence comes from uncultured Acidobacteriaceae bacterium, assembly GCA_963738035.1. Lineage (GTDB taxonomy): Bacteria > Acidobacteriota > Terriglobia > Terriglobales > Acidobacteriaceae > Telmatobacter. The sequence continues at coordinate 154,194 of CAVTVB010000006.1, read as the reverse complement.
GATGTGGTCGATGACTTGCTGGCTTCGGTTCATGGACTCCCAAAGAAAAGAGCCATCACCCCGGTCTACGACACTGAAGACATCACGTAAGGCCTCGCACAGCGCTGTAATCGTGGCAAAATATTGTCAACGCACTTTTGAATCAGTCAATTTTCATTGCCGTGACGCGGCTTGAACGCGTATTCTCGCGGCATACCATTGGGCCAAGAACGACAGACCTCGGTGGGGCGGGGCCACTTCCCAGATGCGCGTATTGCAGTCGGTAACAAGCAAGAAGATAGCTATGCTCGCCGTGGCCCTTTGTTTTGGCGCAGCGATCGCATTGTTGCGCGCCGATACGCCGGCTAATCAAAGCGCCGGTGCGCCAACGGCCAGCGCCTCGTCGGCACCCATTTCTAATTGGGCAGAGCAGGTCGTCCTTGGATCATCGAGCGTCGAGTTGACCGGTCCCTGGAAGTTCCACAAGGGCGATGATCTGCAATGGGCGCAGCCGGAGTTTAACGACTCCGGGTGGTCCTCGATGGATCTGACCCCGCCCGCGGGATCCTTCGACCCCTTTCTGGGAACCACCGGCTTCATGCCCGGATGGACAGCTCTGGGCGACGCAGGCTACGCGGGATACGCATGGTACCGGCTGAAGGTTAACGTTCAATATGATCCCGGACTGTCGGAAGGCGGGCTGGAAATCAAGATGCCTGACGACGTCGATGACGCCTATCAGGTATTCGTAAACGGCCAGCTAATCGGAGAGTTCGGACACTTCACGCCGAGCGGCGTCCGGACCTATCTCAGCCTTCCACGAACGTTTGCACTTCCCAAAGGAATCAAAAACGGGCAGATCACGTTTGCCATCCGCATCTGGATGGACCCTGCGACCCCCCTCACTAATCCAGATGCGGGCGGATTGCACGGGCCGCCGATCCTGGGACAGGCAGGACCGATTGAGCGCATGCTTCGCCTCGATTGGGATGCCGTCAATCGTTCCCAACTGAACAACTTCCTCGAGCTTGCGCTGCTTCTGCTGGCAATGATTGTGGCGGCTGTTCTCTTCTGGCTCGATCGCAAGGAGAAGGCTTACCTGTGGCTGGGTCTCGCATGCGCTGGGATTGCACTGCAAACCGTCGTGCACTTGATCGGAAACTACTCTGCGCTCATTCCGGCTTCTTTCTTCTTCGTGTTATCCGATGCCATCCTGAAGCCTGGAGTCATTGCGCTTTGGATCATCTTCTGGGCCTATTGGTTCCGCATGGGGCGCATGCCCCGCCAGCACAAAATGGTGTGGGGGTTTACGATTGCGCTGGCTTTGATGATCGCCATGATGCGCGAACCGCTTTTTGGACACCTTGTCCCGATTCGCGCAGCGGTTTTTCTTTTGCCGCTCGCGCTCTTCATGAAGTTGTTGCTTGGCGGATTGTTGCTCTGGGTGGCGTGGGAAGGCATGCGCAAGGACCACGCCGGGGCATGGTTGGCGATGCCCGCTGTCGGTCTGCTGATCCTCTCGTTCTACCAGCAGGAACTGACAGTCCTACATGTGACGCTGAGTTTCTTCCCATTCGGCATGGCCGTAGGTATCAGCCAGATCGCGGTCGCGGTTTCGCTCATCATCATCACGATTCTGCTCATGCGGCGCTTCCTGCAATCCTTGAGGCTGCGACAGCAGTGGGAAGCAGAAATCGACCAGGCTCGCCAAATCCAGCAGTTGCTGATTCCGGAAGCGATTCCCACAATTCCAGGCTACGTTCTCGAGACCGAATACAAACCCGCGCAGGAGGTGGGTGGAGACTTCTTCCAGATCCTGCCTGATGGTGTTGGAGGCGTACTCATTCTTCTCGGCGATGTTACCGGCAAAGGCCTGCAGGCCGGTATGCAGGTAGCTCTGATCGTCGGTGCCATTCGCACCACCGTGGAAACAAGCTACGAACCTCATGTGGTGCTCGAATCGCTCAACCGCAGGCTGTGCGGCCGCGGCCAATCGTATGCGACATGCGTAGCCATGCACGTCTCCGCCGATGGCAAAACAACCATCTCCAACGCAGGGCACATCGCGCCATATCTGAACGGCAAAGAACTAGCGATGGCGGGCAACCTGCCCCTCGGCCTGAACCCATCCGTTACCTTCGACCAGGAAACCATTCAGTTGAAGCAGAAAGACAGGCTGTTGGTCATTACCGACGGAGTCATTGAAGCGAAGAATGCCAAGAACGAACTCTTCGGCTTCAACCGCGCCCGTTCCATCAGCCACCTGCCTGCCGCATTCATCGTGAAAGCCGCTGAGATCTTTGGGCAGGAAGACGACATCACCGTGGTCTCCATTTCGCGTATTTCGCAGGAAAAAGAAGGCGAAGTTTCCGCGGCCCCACCGATGAAGTCCGAAGTCGCCTAAAAACGCCGCCCGCGACTTCCCTCACGCTGAAAACACATCACCAACAGCGCCGCCAAACGACTATGTCATCCCGACCGACCAAAGGGAGCGGAGGGATCTGCGGTTGCTCTTGGCGACCTCAGCCCTCTGAATCCTTTCCACGTTCCGAACAAGCCTATCGCTGTCGTGCGATCTGCGTCCCCATCCTCTTTTCAAGATTGCGAAATCCCAGCCCTCCCAAAGAATCTCATTGCGAAAATCCGTGATTCGACGTAGCTTGGCTCAGAGTCCGATTTCATCTCTGGAGTGCTTGTATGCATCTGCTTGCGATGTTTTTGCAGGACAATCAGCCGAGTCCCGAAATGATTCAGAAGATGGTAGTGGCAATGATGGCGATCATTCCCATCATCATCATCGTCGCCATCGCCGTCGTCATGATTCCCTGCTGGTTCATCCTGAAGAAGGCGGGATTCTCGCCGTGGCTGAGTATGCTGTGCCTCATTCCGTCACTGGGTACGCTGGTGCTGCTGTATGTACTGGCGTTTGCTGACTGGAAGGTGGTCCCGGCGCCGACGGCTGCTTATCCGCCGCCGTATCCTCCGCCACCGCCCTATCCGCCCCAGGCGTGAGACGGCTCACCTGATTCAGCGGGAATTGAATGCTAGCATCGTGAATGGAAAGTAATTGCCACGATGCCTGATCCGACTCCCTCAAAATCTGGAAGTATTCGCGTTCGTTTCGCGCCTTCGCCCACCGGTTTTCTTCACGTCGGCAGCGCGCGTACCTTCATCTTCAACTGGCTCTACGCGCGCCACAACCACGGAACCATGGTGTTGCGCCTCGATGACACCGATGTCGAGCGCAACACCGATGCCAGCGTCCAGTCCATCTTCGAAGGACTCCGCTGGCTGGGCCTGAACTGGGACGAAGAGTACAAGCAGTCTGAGCGCCTGGCACTGCACCGCTCCGCAGCCTACAGCATCTTCGCCAAGGGTCTTGCCTATCGCGACTTCACCCCCGCGCACGCCGCCGAAGGCGACGCGTCCTCAGCTCAAGGCGCCTGGCTCTTCAACCCCGGCATGCGCGAACTCTCCCGCGAAGAATCCGACCGCCGCGCCGCCACCGGAGAACCCTTCGCACTTCGCTACCGCGTCCCGCGCGGCGATAGACCGCATCGTCCAGTTCCACGACGCCGTCTACGGTCCCATGTCCAAGCCAGCCGACGAGATCGAAGACTTCGCCCTCCTGCGCAGCGACGGCAACCCGACCTATCACCTCTCGTCCTGCGTCGACGACGCCGACCTGCGCATCACCCAGATCATTCGCGGCCAGGACCATCTGACTAACACCTTCAAGCATGTCCTCATCTTTGAAGGCATCGGTGCCGCCCCTCCGCAGTTCGCCCATCTGCCGCTACTGGTCGCCCCCGACGGCGCCAAGCTCTCCAAGCGCAAACACGGCCCCGTCGTTAGCGTCACTACCTATCGCGATGCCGGATTCCTTCCCGACGCCTTCATCAACTTCCTCTGCCTCCTCGGCTGGTCGCCCAAAGACGATCGCGAGTTCCTCACGCTCGAAGAACTCACCACCGCTTTCACGCTCGAGAACGTCAACCGCTCCAACGCCGTCGTCAACTTCACCGAAGACGATCCTTTTGACGCTAAAGCAGTCCACCTCAACGGCGAACATATCCGCGCCCTGCCCGTTGAGCAACTTAGCCAGCGCCTGCAGCCCTTCTTCGACCAGGCCGGCCTCCATGCCTTCGCCTGAAAAACTCCTCGCCGTCACCCCGCTCATTCGCGAACGCATCAAGCTTCTCGGCGAAGCTCCCGCCGCCGCCGACTTCTTCTTCGTGCCGACAACTCGCGCCCTATGACCCCGCCGAGCTAATCCCGCCAAAAGGCGGCGACGCTGCGATGGCCCGCCGCGTTCTTCAAACCGCGCTCGAGATCCTGCCCGCAACTCCCTTCGACCACGATTCGCTCGACCAGGCTTTACGCACCGCAGCAGCGTCTCTGGGTTTGAAAGCCGGTCCCATGTTCCAGCCCATCCGTGTAGCCGTCTGCGGACGCAAAAACGCGCCGCCACTCTTCGAAACCATGATCGTCCTCGGCCGCGAAGTCTGCCTCGCCCGCATCCATCAGGCCGAAGCTAAGCTCGCATCGCTCGCGCCGTGAGAACCTTGTAACAGGGCACGACTTGCCGGGGTCCCCGGCGACAGGTCTTCTTCGCTGGGGTGGCTTCAGTCGAGCCGCAACGGCAGGTGCTTTGTAACAAGGGCACGACTTTAGTCGGGCCGCAACGGCAAAAAAAGATTGCGGGGCTTTAGCCCCTGCGGGATGTTTCAAAGTTAGGAATCGCAATCATGACCACCTCAAATCCGGAAACTCAGGAAGTTCGCACCGCCTCCAATTTTCTCCACGACATCATCGCCGAAGACGTCCGCACCAAAAAGTTCGGCGACGCCATCATCCAGACCCGCTTTCCGCCCGAGCCCAACGGCTACCTTCATATCGGCCACGCCAAGGCCATCTGCCTCGACTTCGGTCTCGCCGACGAGTTCGGCGGAAAAACCAACCTGCGCTTCGACGACACCAATCCCGTAAAAGAAGAGCAGGAGTATGTCGATTCCCAGGCGCACGACATCCACTGGCTTGGCTTCGACTGGGAGCGCCTCTGTTTCGCCTCCGACTACTTTCCCCAGCTCTACGCCTGGGCCGTTGAACTCATCAAGGCCGGCAAAGCCTACGTCGACGACCTCTCCGCCGACGAAATCCGCGAGCATCGCGGCACCCTCACCGAGCCCGGCAAAAACTCGCCCTATCGCGACCGCTCCGTTGAAGAGAATATTGACCTCTTCGCTCGCATGAAGCAGGGCGAATTCCCCGACGGCTCACGTGTCCTCCGCGCCAAAATCGATATGGCATCGCCCAACCTCAACATGCGCGACCCGGTCATGTACCGCATTCTCCACGTCACCCACCACCGCACCGGCGACGACTGGTGCATCTATCCCATGTACGACTACGCCCATGGCCAGTCGGACTCCATCGAGCGCGTCACCCACTCCATGTGCTCACTCGAGTACGCCGACCACCAGCCGCTCTATCGCTGGTTCATCGAGCAGCTCGGGATCTTCCCGTCCCGGCAAATCGAATTCGACCGCCTCAACATCACCCACACCCTGCTCAGCAAACGTTTGTTGATCCAGTTGGTCCGGGAAAACCGCGTCTCCGGATGGGACGATCCGCGTATGCCCACGCTCGCGGGCATGCGTCGCCGCGGCTTCACCCCGGAGGCCATCCGCGTCTTCATCGCCCAGGCAGGCGTCTCACGCACCAACGGCGTTGTCGATATCGAAATGCTCGAACACTTTCAGCGCGACGACTTGAACCGCCGCGCCAGCCGCGCCATGGCAGTGCTCAATCCGCTCAAGCTCGTCATCGATAACTACCCCGCTGGTCAAGAGGAGTTCGTCGAAGTCGCCAACAACCCAGAGGATCCCTCAGCGGGCACCCGCAAGGTCCCATTCTCTCGCGAAATCTATATTGAGCAGGACGACTTCCGCGAGGTTCCTCCGCCCAAGTACTACCGCCTCTCTCCCGGTAAAGAGGTGCGCCTGCGCAATGCGTATTTCGTGACCGCACAGTCCGTCGAGAAGTCCGCTGACGGCAGCATCGTTGAAGTCCACTGCACTTACGATCCAGCCAGCCGTGGCGGCAACTCTCCAGACGGACGCAAGGTCAAGTCCACCATGCACTGGGTTTCCGCGGCGCACGCCATCCCCGCCGAAATCCGCCTCTACGACAAGCTCTTCACCAAGGCCGATCCCAGCGATGTCGCGGAAGGCGAGGATATCCTCAGCGGTCTCAACCCCAACTCTCTCGAGATCCTGACAACGGCGAAGCTCGAACCATCGCTCGCCACCGCCAAACTGGAGGACCACTTCCAGTTCGAACGCGTCGGCTACTTCTGTCTCGACCCCGATTCCACAGAGGGCAATCTAGTCTTCAATCGCACCCTCCCCCTGAAAGACTCCTGGGCCAAAATCGAGAAGAAATCCGGATCGTAAAACAGTTGTAGTCATGGGAAACATCGGAAAAGTCTACTTTCAGGCCTCTGACTGACTGGGTACCCCAGGTCTGGATTTTCAGACCTGGGTTCAAACGGTCCGAAGAGGCTAATCGACAGAGAGCAAGGGTTTCAGTATCTGTGCGGGAGCCTTTTCGCTGACTTGCTCACTCGAGTCTTGAGTTAGGCCAAGTCTACTTTCCAACCACGTCGATCGGCACAGTGATCGTCTTCGGCGGCATGCAGGCGTTCTGGTCGCAAGCCTGGTAGTGGAGCTTCGCCTCCACGAGATGATCGCCCGGCGCTGCAACAATCTGCGCCTGGATAGTGAACTCCCCGCTGTAAACCAGCAACTTCTCCTTGGGATCGACCGGAAGCGTAAAGTCGGTGCCCGGCGGATAGCTCGCGCTCGCCAGCCGCACACCGGAAGCTTCTGGAATCGAAAACACCGTGGGAATCAGGTAATCCGCGCGCGGTGTATGCGAGTTGATGTGCAAATCCTTCTGAATCCTGAAATGCAGCGCAACCGCACTCGGCTTGCCCGCAGGTACAGTGACTTGTTCAGGGAAAAGATATTCAACAGCTTCAACCTTGGGCTTCGACCTGTGCGCAGAGAGTGAATCCTGCGCCCGCAGCGCAGAACAGGCCGTCAAACAGATCGCAGCACCAATGAGCCAGCTCTTTGCGAAGTTCAACTTCTGCTCCTCAATTGCCCGAGCCTAGCGCTTTTTCCACGTTAGCTACCATGTCTTCCTTCGAACTAATGCCGAGTTGCATTGCTACAACTTTTCCGCTGCGATCGACATAGACCGAAGTCGGCATCGCATCGAGCCCGCCATACGTGCTCGCGAGGCTGTCGCCGTTAACCAGCACGGGATACTGCATATGCTCTTCTTTTACAAATCGGGCGATGGCGACCTTCTGACGCGCCAGGCCTTCTTTGTCGCCAGGTTGAAGATCCTCGCCCTCCGTGGAGATGCCGACAACTTCAAAACCCTTCGATGCGTATTCGTTTTGCAGTTCAACCAGCCAAGGTGTTTCCACCTTGCACGGCCCGCACCACGTAGCCCAGAAATTGATAAGCAGAGGCTTCCCTTTGAAGCTGGAGAGCGCAACGGTCTTGCCGCTCAAATCCTGGAGAACGAAATCCGGCGCCGGCTTGCCTACCAGAGACGTTTGACTCTGCGGAACATCGCCCGCAGCGACCGGAACCAGTTCGGCATGCGCCGCAGATGCCAGCGCGCGCTCAGCCGCCTGTTTGCGATACTCCCAGTTGGCCCACCCCGCCCACGCAAACGTGGCCAGAATGAGCAATGTAACGCCAATGACAATCGTGTTGCGTTTCACAGGGAACAAGACCTCTTTCCTTCTATTGTACGAGCTAAACAGTGCACAGTGAACAGTGGATAGTCACGGTCACTTAAGGCCGCAGCAACTGACCACTGACCACTGTTTACTGACCACGGTGGTGTTACCATCAGAAACCAATGAACCGCGACAACGAGAATGAGTGCCTGAAGCCATCAGAACTGGTGCGCACCGAGGCGGCGGCGCTGGAGTCATTGGCAGCGCGGCTCGATGGCTCAATGGCAGCGGACTTCGATCGCGCCGTAGAACTCATTGTTCGCTGCGGCGAAAGCAACGGACGCGTCGTCGTCACGGGCATGGGCAAGAGTGGCATCATCGCGCAGAAGATTGCTGCGACCCTGAGCTCGACCGGAAGCGCTGCCCTGTTCCTGCATCCCGCCGAGGCGGTGCACGGCGACCTCGGCGTCTTGATGCCCGGAGACGTGGTCATCGCACTCTCGGCAAGCGGCGAAACGGAGGAGATTCTACGCCTTCTCGCAACGCTCAAGCGCAAGGGCGATGCTCTGGTTAGTTTCTGCTGCAATCTGAAGTCAACATTGGCCGAAGCAAGTGACGTAGTGCTCGATTGCAGCGTCGATCGCGAAGCATGCGGCCTCAACCTCGCGCCAACGGCTAGCACCACGGCCATGCTCGCACTGGGTGACGCTCTCGCCGTTGCAGTGAGCCTGCGCAAAGGCTTCAGGGCGGAGGATTTTGCAGAACTGCACCCCGGTGGAAAACTCGGCAAACAACTCGCCAAAGTCCGCGACCTGATGCACGCCGGCGAGAATGTACCGGCAGTGGCGTCCTCAACTCCGATGACCGACGTGATCTATGAGATGTCCTCAAAAAAGCTGGGCATGACGACGGTTCAGGAGTCATGCAAGCTGCTCGGCGTTATCAGCGACGGCGATCTGCGACGCCTGCTGGAGCGCGAAGGCGGCGCTGCACTGAGCAAAACGGCAGGCGAAGCCATGAACGCGAACCCGCGCACCATTGCCGCCGAAGAACTAGCCGCGAAGGCTCTGGCAATTCTGGAAGAACGCAAGATCACTTCCCTCGTCGTCGTTGACGCAGCCCACAGAGTCGAAGGCGTAGTGCATCTCCACGATCTCTGGGGCGTAGAACTGATCTAGCTGAACTACAGGAGCTGCGATGAACAATCCCAGCAATTTAAATCAAAATGCGATGTCATCCTGAGTGCAGTTTGGCGCGTTCTTGCGCCAGACGGAGTCGAAGGATCTGCAGTTCGGGCGCTCTATCGATGCCACGAAATCTGAAGATAAGCAGCTCAGATTATCGGCAAACGGACGCAGAGACTGAACTCTCTTGCGAGAAAAAGATTCACAGATGAAAACCGCCCTCATCACCGGCGCCTCCAGCGGCTTCGGCCTGCTCACATCCGTCACCCTGGCGAAGCGCGGATGGCGCGTACTCGCCACAATGCGCGATCTGAGCCGCCGCGACAAACTGGAAGCTGCGGCGCGCAATTCCGGAGTGCTCGAGCAGATCGAGTTTCACGCACTGGACATCAAGAATTCAGACCAGATTGCAGCCACCGCCGAACTGATCTCCAAACGCACCGAGCCCCTTCACGCCCTCGTAAACAACGCCGGCTTCGCCGTACCGGGATTCGCAGAAGACGTTACCGACGCGGAACTCCGCGAACAATTCGACACCAACTTCTTCGGATCCGTAGCCGTGACGCGAGCCCTGCTGCCGCAGATGCGAAAACAGGGATTCGGCCACGTGTTAATGATCTCTTCGATCTCAGGCAGGCTAGGCTTTCCCGGCGTCAGCAGTTACGCGTCTTCGAAATTCGCCCTTGAGGGCTGGACAGAAACGTTGCGCTACGAAATGAAGCCCCTCGGCGTCCAGATAGTTCTCGTGGAACCGGGCTCATTCGCCACTGACATCTGGACGCGCAATGCAAAACTGACAGCCGGCCTTCAGGATCCAACCTCGGCCAATGCCTCGCGCGTCCCGGCATGGCGCAGCCGCATCGAACAAGGCGCGAAAGACCGCGCAAACCCGCAGTTAGTTGCAGACCTGATCGCTCGCATCCTCGAGACACCGAATCCGAAACTGCGCTATATCGTCGGCAAAGATGCAAAGATGGCACTTCTTATGCGAGCTCTGTTGCCCGCCGGCCTATTCGAACGAATGCTCGTCAAGATGTCCGGCATGGACTAAACACAGAAACCGGTTCTTCGCGCCCGCACTCCACGTGTCATCAGGTCCACACCTCGTATCTCTTCTGACACACGGCTCAAAGCACTCGCATAGTAGCTCCAATGTTTTCAGCGGCCCACGCGTTGGCCCACAGCTTGCATTTCATCAGCCACAGGAGGCCAACATGCAGGCGAAGTTCAGTGCTTTGTCGTTCACAGAGTTCGAGGCGGAAGCGCAGCGTCCGGAGCGGCGTCGCCTCCCCGAACATTTAGAATGGTTTCTGCTTCTTAATCGTCATGCGTCCGCAGCAGGCCTTGGTCGGAAATGCGTGTCTCGCCAGGATTTAGCGGACGGGAAAGCTCGTAACCCCATTTCTATGCATCGTTGGTCAAAGCTCTTTGTCCCTACTCTTCGCGAGGCCCCGACAGACGCCGAAGTCGCCAGCCACAAGTTCCTGCTGCGCGCCGGATACATCCGCCAGCTCGGCGCGGGCATCTACAACTACCTCCCTCTCGGGCAACGCTCGCTGAACAAGGTCATCGGAATCGTGCGCGAGGAGATGGACAAGATCGGGCAGGAGTTTTTCCTGCCGGCGATCCTGCCTAAGGAGCCATGGGAAGAAAGCGGTCGATGGACGGCCATGGGCGACAACATGTTCCGCCTCAAGGACCGCAAGGGCGCCGATCTCTGCCTCGGCATGACGCACGAAGAGATCATGACCACGATCGCCCGCAGCGAACTGCGCAGCTACAAGCAGTTGCCGCAGATTTGGTATCAGATTCAGACCAAGTTTCGCGATGAGCCGCGGCCAAAGTCGGGTCTGCTGCGCGTGCGCCAGTTCACCATGAAAGACAGCTACAGCTTCGACCTGAACAAGGAAGGACTGGACCAGAGCTTCGATCTCCACGATGCCGTCTACCGCACTATCTTCAAGCGCTGCGGGTTAAAGTTCGTCGCAGTCGAGGCCGATTCGGGCGCCATGGGCGGAACCCAGTCGCAGGAGTTTATGGTCTACACCGAAGCCGGCGAGGACCTGATCGCGAGTTGCCCCGTCTGCGGATACGCCGCGAATCTGGAAAAGGCCGTATCTCGCCTTGAACCAGTGGTGGAAATGGAGCCGACAGGCGATGGCGCGCCGGAACTGGTTTCCACGCCCGGATGCGCAGCTATCTCCGATGTCGCAGAGTTCTTCAAGATTTCGCCGGCATCCGACATCAAGTGCGTTGCCTACATGGCGTTGAAACGTGGAGCACCAGGAAAAGCCGGCACCGCAAAAGACACCTGGCACGGCGTCGCGGCATTCCTGCGCGGCGATCACCAGGTAAACGAAACAAAGCTCCTTGGCGCGATCAAAGCAGCAGAGCTTCGCACCATGGGCGCCGAAGAACTTGAACAATACTTCAAAGGGCCGGCCGGATTCCTCGGGCCGGTTGGCCTCACGGTCGACGAGAAGCTACTGGGCGATGGGCTGACCGTTGTCGTTGACAAATCGCTTGAAGGCCGCAAGAACCTCGTAGCCGGCGCGAACAAGCTCGACTATCACCTACGCAATGTCGTGCCCGGCCGCGACTTCAAGTGGACCGTGCTCGCCGATATTCGCAGCGTGAATGAAGGCGAGGCATGCCCGCAAGACAATTGCGGCGGCGAGCTCGTCGTGGGCAAAGCGGTCGAAGTCGGCCACATCTTCAAGCTTGGCTACAAGTACTCTGAATCCATGGGCGCGCGCGTTCTTGATCCCAACGGCAAAGAAGTCACGCCAATTATGGGCAGTTATGGCATCGGCATTGAGCGCATTCTCACCGCTGCTATCGAACAGTCAAACGATGCGAACGGTTTCTGGCTGCCGTCATCCATTGCTCCCTTCACGGTGGTGGTCACCGTGACAAATGTTGCAGATGCGGCGCTGCGCGAAACGGGCGAAACCCTCGCCGCCCAACTTGATGCAGCTGGCCTCGACGTTCTGCTTGATGACAGAGACGAACGGGCGGGCGTCAAATTTAAGGACGCCGACCTCGTGGGCATTCCGTACCGCATCAACGTCGGCAAGAAGGCAGCCAGCGGCCAGGTAGAGTTGGTCTCACGCGCGGCATCAACCAGTGTAGATGTCGCTCTCGGCGAGGTAGTGGCGCAAGTAAAGCAGCGAGTCTTGGAAGAACAGCTTTTATCGGCTAGCTCTTAGCTCGGCATGGTGCTTGCCAACTACGCAAGTTTGCGTCAGAACAAAGCAGAAATACGAATATCTACTGAATTGAGGGAACAGGAATGGCATTGAAGGTCAGGCTGCAGAAACCAAAATTCAAGCTTTCCTGGCCTCGTCTGTCATGGTCTTCCTGGCTGGTCCGAGGAGTTATCGGTGCCGTCCTGCTTTTCGGAATCATTGGTTTCTCAGTTTTCACTCATTACTACAACAAATATGCGCGTATCGTCGATGAGCGCCTCAAACAGCCCCTCTTCGCAAATACTGCGAAAATCTACGCCGCCCCGCGCGAAGTTCGTCCCGGACAAAAAATCAGTGCACGTCTGATCGCCAACGAGTTGCGCGCAACCGGCTATACCGTCGATGGGCTCTCGCGCCCTTCGCAGATGGGTACGTTTACCGAGAGCCCTGAGTCGATCACAGTTCACCCTGGACCGGAGTCTTACCACGCGCCCGATGTTGCCACTATCCGCACACGCGCGGGCCAGGTCCAATCGATCACCGACGAACGCGGTCAGTCACTTTCAAGCTACGAGTTGGAACCGCTGCTCATTACCGGATTAAGCGAAGATGCAAACCGCTCAAAGCGCCGCTTACTGACCTTCGATGCAATTCCGCCCAACCTGGTGCAAGCCGTCCTGGCCATCGAAGACCGCAAATTCTTCGAGCACGGCGGAGTCAATTACTTCAGCATTCTTAGCTGGGGATGGCACGACATTGTCGGCGATCGCAAGCATCGCGGCGGCGCCTCAACGCTGACCATGCAACTCGCGAAACTCCTGTTCCTGGCAGACACCGGCACCATCAAGTACAAGATCACTCAGATTCTCATTACCTTTCACCTCGAACATCGTTTCACAAAGAAACAGATCTTTGAAGCCTACGCAAACCAGATCAACCTCGGTCAGCGCGGCAGCTTCTCAGTTGACGGATTCGGCGAAGCGGCTCAGGCCTATTTCGGCAAGGATGTTCAGCAACTCGATCTGGCCGAATGCGCAATGCTGGCCGGAATCATCCAGCGGCCAAACTACTTCAATCCATTCCGCCATCCTGACCGCACCATTGATCGGCGCAATATAGTCCTGGATTCCATGGTCGAGACCGGCGCCATCAACAAGGAGCAGGCAGAGCGCGCCAAGGATGAGCCGCTCCATCTCGTGGCTGGCAGCGTCGACGCAAGCGAGGCGCCCTATTTTGTCGACCTGGTGCGCGATCAGTTGATCCAGAAGCTCGGTGAGACTGACTTCAATCGCGAGGGACTTCACATCTATACGTCACTCGACCCGGACCTGCAGCGGGCGGCATCAGAGGCCGTCGATGCCGGCATGGTGATTGTGGATGAGCAGGTGGATAAACTTCACGCACGGCAAAAGAAGCTCGGCCAATCGTACCAATACCCGCAGGTGGCGCTCGTCGCTCTCAATCCACACACCGGTCAGGTACTGGCATTGGTGGGCGGGCGAAATTACGGCGCAAGCCAGTTGAATCACGCTGTGGCGAAACGGCCTACAGGTTCGATCTTCAAGCCCTTTGTCTTCGCGGCGGCGTACAACACGGCAATAACCGGCACCCCTTTGCCGGGCCAGGACAAGCCCTTCACCGCTGTAACCGTCCTCAATGATGAACAGACCACTTACGAAGTTCCCGGCAGCGACGATTACACGCCCCGCAACTACAAGAACGAGTATCACGGAGAAGTTACAGCAATCTACGCGCTGGCACACTCGCTGAACAATGCAACCATTAGCCTCGCATCGGAGGTCGGCTTTGATAACGTCGCTGCGCTGGCCCGCGAATCCGGCATCAAGAGTGTGCAGGCGACACCCTCGGTGGCAATTGGTTCCTATGGCGCGACCCCGCTTGACATGGCTGGCGCGTACACCGTGTTCGCCAATGGCGGTGTCCACATCGATCCCTGGATGCTGGCCAGCGTTCGCACTCCCAAAGGCGACGTCATCACTGACTTCACACCAACCTCAAAACAGGTGCTCGATCCTCGCGTAGCGTATCTCACCACCAACCTCATGGAAGGCGTGATGAACTTCGGCTACGGCTATGAGGTGCGCAAACGCGGTTTCACAGAACCTGCCGCTGGCAAAACGGGCACATCGCACGATGCGTGGTTTGCCGGATACACGACGAACCTGATCTGTATCGTATGGGTGGGCAACGACGACTACACCGACGTCAAGCTGTCCGGAGCCACTGCCGCGTCACCCATCTGGGCCGAATTCATGAAGCGCGCCGTCAAGCTTCCTCAGTACTCTGACACGAACCAATTCACGCCACCCGACGGCATTGAAGTGCTGAAACTCGACAAAGTCAGCAACCTGCTCAGCGACGAAGCCTGCCCACAAAGCTACGAAGCTGCATTCCTAATGGGTACAGCGCCCACCGATACCTGCGACCATCCCACAGATCATCGCAACATACTGCAAAAGATTTTCGGACTCAGCAAACCAGCTAATTAATCTCACGCCCCGTTGTTGCATCCTCTTGTGAGCACCGGCACATTCTCTTCATATCTGGATAACTACACTCCTCTTGGGTCCCGACCCACAAAACAGAATGAGGAGTGCTTTTGATGAAGACCGAGCTGATCGTCCATGCCGTCCACCAAGGCGCAATGCGCGTCCTCGCAAGCGATGGGGATTTCCGTTTTGCCATGGATTATCCGATCGTGGACGGAGAATGCCCGACAGGACCGACTCCATTAACAATGCTGCTTGCAAGCCTCGCAGCGTGCAGTCTCAATTCTGTTGCACTCGTTCTTAAAAAGATGCAACAGCCCCTTGCAGGACTCGGCGTAGAAGCTCGAGGCACACGCCAAACTGAACATCCAACTGTGCTCACAGACATTTCGCTTGAATTCACCGTAAAAGGTGACATAGATCCGGCCGCCATGGCACGTGCGCTGCAACTCTCTGAAGAGCGCCTTTGCCCGGTCTGGAACATGCTGAAGGCGAGTACATCAATCAACGCGAGATTCCAGGTCCAACAACCTGAGCCTGCCGCCGTGAATGCCGGTTGATCAAACGCCGTCGATTACCCGTCCGTCTGGCATTGGCTGGCAGGCCTGGCACCAGAATGTAACCCGCGCATCTGGCCCCTGCAAGCGATGACGAATAGCTTCGCCACAGCGGCGACAGGGATCACCGGAGCGCCCGTAGACCCACAAGCTCTCTTGCGGGCTGCTGCTGCGTGTGGTGCGCCGCTGCTGGCCGCGATACGTAACGATCGTGTTGCCGGCATCTTCAAGCACATTCGCTGCGACAAGGCGCTGAGCAGTGGCGATAAGCGCGGCGACCTGCTCATCGTTCAGTGCAGAAACAAAGCAGAACGGATTGACACTTTCAACAAAGCAAATCTCCGACTTGAAGACGTTCCCCACCCCGGCCAGCACCTGTTGATGCAGAAGCACGTCGCCGATCTCTTCGCTGGAGTAAGAGCGAAGCCGCGCGGCAGCAGCAATGGCGTCAAAGTCTTCGCTGAGCACATCGGAACCCGGCGGTGGAATGCGCTTTTCGCGTGCCAGCGCTTGCGCCGTATAAATTCGGGCAACCGGCACCGTAAATGCCACCGCCTGGTAGTCGCGATTCTCGAGCACGATGCGCATATCCCGTGCCGGCTTTTGCCAGCGGTCTCCGGTGCGGTAAAGATGCCATGAGCCGTTCATCAGCATGTGGGTGACGAGCGTGGCGCCTCCGGAAAGATGAATCAGCAGCCACTTGCCGCGAGATTCAACGCGTTCAACAGTCTGCCCGGTAATCGGCGTGTCATCGTGAAACCGCGTCAGCAGCGGATAGTTGGAACGGAAACCGGTGATCGGCTTTCCAATCAGTGCGCGGCCCATCGAGCGCGCCGTCCGAAAAATGGTATCGCCCTCGGGCATCGTCTATTGAATTTCCTCGCTTGGCGTGTCAGCAACATGAGTGTCGTGATGAATTGGGATAGGAATTCGGCGAAGATGAAGTCCCAGCGGTCCCGGATGAAAACCGGCATCCATGAGGAAGCGAGCCATGGGATGAGCGGCGGTTGGCTGCCCATTGATGGTCGTGACGAGCACCCCCTGGTGACTGCTGGTACGCATGCGATCCTGGCCTCGCGCGGAAAGGAAGTGAGCAAGTCCTGAGGCCACCTGCGAGCGTTCCGGTTCGTCCGCCGGAAGAAAGACCAGCAGGTTGGGATTATTGCGGCGAAGCCACGCGATGAGCTGACCGTTGCGAAGGATTACCTCCGCATAAACGGCGCGCGTTAGGATGCGCGGAGCCGATTCTGCATCTTCATCCATCACCGGCAAATCCGGCCAACGCAGGACCGAACCATACGGATTGGACGGATCGGTTGCGGCCAACTGAATGAACTCCGGCTTCTCCGTGGGAGGTTCCGTCCGCAATTGTCGCAACAGATCGACTGCAGCCGGCAGTGCAAACTGCGTAGCTCCGAGCCCCGCGACGAAATAACCCCGTCGGATTCGACCGCTCTCCTCGAGCGCCTTCAACACATCGTAGACAGCGCTGAATCCCCCAGGAACATTTTCCGCAGCAACGGCTTCGCGCGTAAGGACGCCATAGCGATTGAGCAGTTGCAGTGCGAGCGCGTGGCTGGCCTCGGTGCCGCTCGGCGCGCCGTCAGTTCCCTTTCGCGAACGCAGAGGAAGCAGTGACCAGCGCCCTTGCGCATTCGGCGGCGTAGTCCGCCGCGAGCGAAACACCATTCCAGTATGCGGTCGGCGTTGCGGCCGTGCGGAATCGGGTCGTGTGGTGTAGGCCCGCAAAGCGTGCAGCGAGTCATTGGTAACAAGGCCGCGCCAGACCAGGCTCCACAATGCGTCGATTGTTTCGCCTGGATAGCCGCCGCCCATTGCCTGATGCAGCGGGTCAAAGAAGCTGGCGCCGGTCGATTCGAGAATCGCCAGCAGTTTTTCTTCACGCTCGGTAAGCGGCTCCGTAATCGGACGTTGCTGAGCCAGAAGCGGCAGCTTATCCGC
The DNA here is from genome assembly GCA_963738035.1 of uncultured Acidobacteriaceae bacterium. Classification (GTDB taxonomy): domain Bacteria; phylum Acidobacteriota; class Terriglobia; order Terriglobales; family Acidobacteriaceae; genus Telmatobacter. The sequence goes on along the minus strand of CAVTVB010000006.1, from coordinate 137,055 downwards.
GAGAAAGAGAGCGATGCGCCCGTCGCGTTCGCCAATCGGATCGATGCCGGCCCACGTAACTTCGCCTGCCGCGACCAACGTATCGAGTCCGGCTGATTCATATCCGGCGACGCGCGCAGGAAGAATCGACGTCTCAAGAAGCGAGGCAGGAATCGGCGCACCCTGCAGGCTTTCGATGGCATCAAGCAGCGCATCGAGGTGCGCATGCGAACTCCGCCTCGGCGAGAGCAGTCCCTGCCAGTGCGTAAGGAAACGCGCCAGCGTGTGCTGCTCTACCGGCTCGACCTCTCGGCGCAGCTTTGCCAGTGATTTACGCCGGATCTGCCGCAGAATCTCCGTGTCGCACCACTCGCGTTGAAGTCCGCCGGGACGAAAACCGCCTTCGAGAACGCGACCCTCCACCGTGAGCTGGTGAAGCGTGCATTCCATTACGGCAGAATCGAGGGCAAACCGATCAGAAACTTCGCGGAGCGTGAACGGACCATGCGTGCGCGCGTACCGGCGAACGAGCTCAAGTACGGGCTGCGCCACTGGATCAATGAGCGAAGCAGGCAGGCCCGGCGGAAGCGGAACTCCGAGGGAATCGCGATAGCGGGCGGCATCTTCCACTGCAATCAAACGGCGCTCGCCGGCAACCCGCAGTTCCAGCAAGCGGCGCGCACGCAGCAGCCGATCAAGCGATTCCAGCACGGTCGGTGCCACAACGCGCCGAGCCAGTTCATCGCGCGACAAGTCGCCCAGGCGCAGCAGCAAGTCGTGAATTCCGTCGGCTGAACGGGCGCGATGCGATTCAACCAGGCACTGTGCCGTCTCTTCCACTTCAGCGATCGCGTCCGCATCGAGCAGCTCGCGCAGATCAGCTTCACCGAGTAGTTCGCGCAACTGATCCTGATCGATGGTCAGTGCTTGTGCACGGCGTTCGGCCAGCGGCGCATCGCCGTCATAGACGAAGTTGGCCACATAGCTGAATAGCAGCGAAGAGGCAAACGGCGAAGGCTTGTGTGTCTCGACCACATGCACGCGAAGCTGGCGTTGCTCGATGGCACGCAGAGTCTCGATGAGCGCCGGCATATCAAAAACATCGCGCAAACACTCGCGGTATGCCTCAAGCAACAGCGGAAACGACGGGTAGCGCGAAGCGACACTCAACAAGTCATAGGATCGTTTGCGCAGTTGCCAAAGTGGGGAACGCTGATCAGCTCGCCGCCGCGGCAAAAGCAGTGCGCGCCCGGCGGCTTCGCGAAACCGTCCTGCGAAGAGCGCAGTCGACCCTAGCTGGCGAAGAACCATCTGCATGGCTTCCGCCGATTCAATCAGGATCCAGTCCGGATCGGGTGGCTCGTCCGTATCGGGAAAGCGAAGAACGAACCCATCATCGCCCCAGAGCGTCTCCACTTCCGGTCCCCCTGAGGCCCGAATGCGCGCGCTGATGGCCATTGCCCAGGGAATATGTATTCGGCTGCCAAACGGCGTCAACACGCACACTCGCCAGTCGCCCAGTTCGTCCCTCGTTCGTTCAATCACAATCGTCCGATCATCTGGAACCTGCCCCGTAGCGGCTTCCTGATCCGCCAGAAACTGCAGTAGGTTCTCAGCGGCCCCCGGATCGAGGTCATGCTCAGCCACGAGGCGGGTTAGCGCTGCGGGCTTGGGCAGCGCACGCAGTTCGCGGACCAGCGCACCGATGCGACGGCCAAACTCCAGCGGACGCCCCGGTCCATCGCCCTTCCAGAACGGCATCTTGCCCGGCTCGCCTGGAGCGGGAGAGACGAGCACCCGGTCGTGGGTAATGTCTTCAATACGCCATGTCGAGGCGCCCAGAATAAAAGTCTCGTTCGGATGAGACTCGAAGACCATCTCTTCATCGAGTTCCCCGACACGAATGGACTTGCCCTCGCTGTGGGCGAGAAAGACCCCATAAAGCCCTCGGTCGGGAATCGTTCCAGCATTGAGGATTGCGAGGCGGCCTGCGCCTTCCCGGGCCGTCACCACATTGCGAATGCGATCCCACGTAAGGCGAGGTCGAAGTTCGGCAAATTCATCGGAGGGATAACGGCCGCTCAAAAGATCCAGAACGCCGTCGAAAGCCGATCGGGTGATCGCGCCAAACGGCGCAGCACGACGCACGAGATCATAGAGGGCATCAACGTGGACCTCAGGCTTCGGCTCCTGTTCCGAAGCGTTCGTGTGTTCCCAGGTCTGAAAATCCAGTCCCGCGGCACCCTTTTTGTAGACAGAACGAGATGCGCCAACTCGCCGCTTAAGCGGTTTGGGCCGGGTAGAAGGCTTGTATCCCGGTGGGTGAGCAACAATCGCGACCAGCTGCTGGCAGAGCACGTCCAGCGGATTGCGTGGAAAGCGCGTCGATTCGATGTGCCCTTCGTGCATCGCTCGAGTCACGGCGGCACAGGCAACCAGGTCAGCGCGATACTTCGGAAACAGCACGCCTTCGCTCACCGCATCCACAGAGTGGCCGGCGCGGCCGATGCGCTGCATCCCGCTCGCAACCGACGGCGGAGCCTCGATCTGAATGACCAGATCCACCGCTCCCATATCGATGCCAAGTTCGAGCGTCGAAGTAGCGCAGAGAGCTTTGATCTGCCCGGCCTTCAATTGCTCCTCAATCACCGACCTCTGATACGCAGCAAGCGAGCCGTGGTGCGCTCTGGCGATCGCCTCACCGGCAAGGTCGTTGAGTGCACCCGCAAGCCGCTCGGCTACCTGCCGGCTGTTCACAAAGAGGATGGTCGAGTGTCGCTCGCGAATCAGTTCCAGCAGGCGTGGGTGAATTGCATTCCAGATCGACACGCGGCGAGGTGTCTGTGAAGCGGATCCAGTGGGGATTTCCTCCATGGTTTGCAGCCGCGCCATATCCTCAACCGGAACTTCAATGCGCAACTTTAACTGCTTAGGAACAGAGGCGTTAACAATAGTGACAGGGCGATAGCGAAGTGGAGCTTCATTCCCGCCCGTTAAAGAATCGTCAGCCATCTGCTCCGGCGTGCTGATCGAGTCGAGGACCTGGGCCGGGCCAGGGTCACCACTCACAGCAAAGGACGATCCGGCATCATCATCACCTCTGCCCGCGGCAATCGAATCGACCCGGTCTTTCGAAACAATGATTTGCGCACTGGAAGTTGATGTGAAACTTTGCGGGTCATCGGCATGCTGTCTGACGAGAATCGGCGTCGCGGACGCAACTTCAATTCCGCCAAGAAACCGAGCCACCTCTTCCAATGGCCGCTGCGTAGCAGAGAGGCCAATCCGCTGCAAGCGTCTGCCCGCCAGAGCCTCAAGCCGCTCGAGCGTCAGCGCCATATGCGCTCCACGCTTGGTGGGCACAAGTGCATGGATCTCGTCGATGATGACGGTATCGACGGTGCGCAGAGCCTCGGCCGATTGAGAAGTCAGCAGCAAATAGAGCGACTCAGGCGTGGTGATCAGGATCTCGGCTGGATCGCGACGGAAGCGAGCACGCTCCTGCTGTGGCGTGTCGCCGGTCCGAATACTGATAACCGGATCATGAAAGGGCACACCCTTGCGGCGGGCCATGTTGGCGATGCCCGCCAGCGGAGACCTGAGGTTGCGTTCGACGTCGACTGCCAGGGCTTTCAGGGGCGATACATAAACGATCCTGCAGCCCTTCTTTCGATCGTCCACATCGTGGAGCATCAGGCGGTCAAGGCACCACAGAAAAGCGGTCAGCGTCTTGCCCGTCCCAGTGGGCGCAAGGATCAGCGAGCTCTCGCCACGAGCGATTACCGGCCAGCCCAAACGTTGCGGAGCAGTCGGCGCATCGAACACAGCCCGAAACCACTCCGCCGTGACCGGGTGGAAGCACGCAAACACATCTGTCTCGGTAACCGGATTGGGTGAAAGAGGGGACATCTTTTCCTTTGACGCTCTTTGAGCATAGCGCGAGAGGAAGGGAAAGAAAAGGCGAAGTACATTTCACGCGCATATTGCATTTTGACCTGCCAGGAAGTTCGCGGGATTTGCGCCGATCATCAGCAGATCGACCCCAGTGTCAATGTCGAGCGCGCGGCTTCTGAAGTCGCCGAAGTACCGCAAGCGTGAACGCTATGCCGAGAGCCGCTGCTACGATTCGGAGGAGGGAAAGTAACGTGCGCGCGCATCTGGCTACGCTGCTGGACGATCTGAGAAAGCATGAGCGGGAAATTGCCATCGTCCGCTATCGGGGTGTACGCAGGCAGGTTGCCACCTATGGCGAACTGGCGAGGATGGCCGGTCGCTTTGCGGCGCTCCTTGAGGATCGCGGAATTGGCTTGGGCGATCGCGTCTTGCTATGGGGCGAGAATGGCGCGGAGTGGGTGGCGGCCTTCTACGGATGCATGCTGCGCGGGGTGATGGCGGTCCCGTTGGACGAATCCGGGAGCACGGAATTTGCAGCGAGGATTGCCGCCGACGTAAGGCCGAAACTGGCGGTCGGAGATGCCCGTTTGCTTGCCGCACTAAAGAGAATAGAACGTGCGCGAGCAGATAGAAGGCTCAGCAGCTCAACAGTCGAGCGCACTCGATTTCCCAACGATCGCCTTTGAGGATTGGCCGGCCTGCCTCCCCGCGCGGGAGGCAGAACCGATAGCGGGGCTTTCGCGTGAAACGCCGCTGCAGATCTTGTTCACGTCGGGAACAACGGGCGATCCCAAGGGCATCGTGCACACCCATGGCAACGTGCTAGCCAGCGTGGGGCCGATCGAACAAGCCGCGCAGAAATATCTCCGCTATGAAAAGTATGTTCATCCGTTGCGTTTCTTGCACACTCTTCCGCTTAGTCACGTATTCGGACAAACGATGGGCCTCTGGATTCCGCTGATTTTTGCGGCAGAGGTGCACTTTGAATCGCGACTCGTAGCTCCGCGCCTGGTGGAGACAATCAAGCGGGAAAGAATCTCAGTGCTGGCTGCGGTGCCCCGCGTCATGGCTCTACTCATGGCTCATCTTGAGCGCACGGTACCAGGGCTCACGCCGCGCATTGCGTCATCGAAAGGGATGAGAGCGTGGAAGCGCTGGTGGGTCTTCCGCGATGTGCATCGCATCCTGGGCTTCAAGTTCTGGGCATTGATTTCGGGCGGCGGCGCCCTCGCCGGTCCGCTTGAGCAATTCTGGAACTCGCTTGGGTTCGTAGTCGTGCAGGGCTACGGCATGACAGAGACAACCGCGCTGATCACTCTGAATCATCCCTTTCACGTGGCCAGCGGCACAATTGGCAAGCCGCTGCCGGGACGCGAAGTAAAAATCGGACCGGACGGCGAAGTGCTGGTAAAAGGTCCGATGATTTCGACCGCGACATGGAGCGGAGGAGAACTACGCCAGCGCGAAAACGAATGGCTGGCGACCGGCGACCTGGCCGAGGCACAGGCAACCGGCGAACTGCGTTTTATGGGCCGCAAAAGCGAGACGATCGTCACCGCTGCCGGCGTCAACGTGCATCCGGAAGATCTGGAAGCCGCCCTTGAACAACAGCCTGAGATCGCAGCCAGTGCAGTGGTGGCCGTGCAGACGGCAACAGGCCCCGAACCATGCGCAGTGCTCGCAGTGCGCGGCGGCAACGAGCAGGTAGCTGCAGCAGTCGACAGAGCGAATGCACGCCTCGCGGAGTTCCAGCGGCTGCGTCGCTGGATAGTGTGGCCGGAGCCTGATCTCCCGCGAACATCGACAGGCAAGGTGCGGCGGAAAGCGGTTGCCGATTGGGCTGCGGGACATTCGGGTGATGCTGCAACTACCTCGAACGGCGCCGGGCTTCCCGCCGGCGATTGGCTGTACGCCCTGGTAGCGGAGATTGCCGGCGAGCATCCATCGGGCGGCGATGATTTGCGCTTGAGCGAGGACTTCCATCTCGACAGCCTCGGCTTTGTGCAGCTTGCGGCAGCACTGGAAGAGCGATTGGCTGATTCTCCTGACGAAGGCACCGTCGATGCGGCAAAAACGCTGGGAGATTTGAGGCGACTGGTCGGAGCCGTTCGCAATTCTGCGTTGGAAGTGCGGAGTTCGCCTGACGGCATCATCAAATCTGAGTCTGACAACCCGAGCGCTTCCTTGCCCGGCTCTCGCTATAGAAGATCGGATTCTTGCGCAGCAGCAAGACACGAAGCACGCTGCCGCTCCACCAGCGGCTACATCGAATTCCGCGACTTTCGAGAAGTCTGAATTTGTCTATCCTCGATGGCCTTGGTCCTTGCCGGTGCAATGGTTGCGCTCCACATTTCTGGAACTCATAGCGCAGCCTCTCGTCTGGTTCCTGGGCAACCCGCGAGTGTCTGCGCCGCGAGAACTGCGAACCGATGAGCCGATGCTGATCATCTGCAACCATGTGACGGCATACGACGGTGCACTGGTCGAGTACGCTTTGCCGGGACGCATCCGCCGCTGGACCGCGTCAGCCATGCTGGGCGAAATGTTGGAGGACTTCCGGCATTTCCGCAATCCCGACACGGGGCGATTCATGCTCTTTGGTCCCGCGGCGTATTGGCTCGTTACCGCCCTGTACAACGTCTTCCCGCTGCCGCGCCGAAGAGATTTCCAGCGAAGTTTCGCGCACGCCGGCGAGGCCATGGACCGCGGGTACAACGTGCTCGTATTTCCCGAAGGCACGCGATCGGCTGCAGGTCAGCTTGCGCCGTTCAGGCCGGGAATTGGCCTTCTCGTGAAGCAGGCGCATGCGCCTGTCTTGCCGATTGCCATTCTAGGATTGGGTGAGTTGAAGGAAAAGGGCCGCGGATGGTTCCGATCGGGGAGTCTCGAAATTCGCGTGGGAGATCCGGTGCGCTTCGGCCCGCTCGAAACCGAAGCAGCCATCACTGAGGCTCTGCACGCAAAAGTAGCGGCGTTAATGCAGAACTCAGGTCTGCGGAGCTGACTCTTCCTTCGGTCCGGACGCCTTGCCTTCGGGCTGCGCAGAGTAGTAGTCGTGCGGAGCACCTCGATGCCCCTGGCAGCGGGCAAACAATTCAAGTCCAAGAGCCGTCGGAGTAAGATTCGCTTCCTGTTCGAAATTGAAGTATTTCGACTTGACCCTCGGCTCGAGCAGACCGAGCAGAGAAAGTTGGAAGATGTTGCGATCGATCTTCATCAGATCGTGCGCTCCGGCGATGTCAATCAGCTCCTGTGCAGAGCAGATGAGCGGTTGAGCTGAAACTGCGCCAGAACTTGCGAATACTTTTTGAGACTTTGTGCAGGCAGTGGTGAAGAGGCGGCCGTCGATCGAGGCAAGCTCCGCCAGCAGGTCGATATAAGGGAGATTGGATTCGTCATCGCCCATTAGGGTGCAGGCTGTGGCAAGAACTCCCGCCCAGAGCTGCTGCGTGGCGGTGTCCTCAGCCCACGAACCTTCCTGAACAACGCGCATCACCACGTTTTGCGGAGCACGCAGACGGTCGAAATCTCTCTCCGCTGCAAGCATGGCCTCGGCGCGATGCGCAATGACAATAGCGCTGGCGATCCGCAGATTGCTCAGACCTTCGCGAAACAATAGCTTCAGTTCTTGGGTAGCTGCAGGACAAATACGGCGGAGAAACGACAGGGCGCGGGCGAGGCGAAATTCGCTGAGGATGTCTTCGGGCTCGATCAGGCCATCGGTCTTCCAAAGCCATAGATCCATGCTTTCGGGAAGAACGAAGTTCAGACCCATGCCGTCCTCTCCCCAGCGCACAGCTTTGGTCTGCAGGGTCACTTGACGATCGGGGTTATCGTCGGCCAGTTCGGGATAAACAAGACGAATGGGATTGACCTCACCCTGTGGCCAGCGTTCGCGGGTAACAAGATACATGCCCGTGGCGCTGATGTTCTTCACGATATCCAGTCCTGGGGAGGATCCGGTCCAGTGAATGGCCTCCAGGCCAGGCACTGCACGGCGCTCAGCACGTGGCAGCTCGGGCACTTCTTGCGGGAACGTCTTTTCGAACCAGCTCCTCAGAGACCTCATGCTGCCCTCCTGATTTCCTAGCGGCGTCTGCAGCGAAATCAAGCTACCAGGTTATTTAGGCCCATGAACTCGGCCCAATCTAGGATTGTCCCTGAGTGCATCCTACTACCGCAATTACCGGTTCGTAATGGGGAGGTAATTACTTAGGCAGCAGCTGCACACATTGCACCAATGGTGCCCTGCATACGATACCGTCACCTGGCGCTTGAGGGCGTCCCCATTTCAGTCAGCGGCAATCATTTCTGCGGCTGGCACATCTGCAAAGAACTCTCCGACACCCTGACGATGACCGTGGCAGCGCGCGTAGAGTTCGAGAGACACCGCCGTCGGGGTAATAACGGCCTGGTCAAGAAGTGAGAAAAATTTCCATTTCACACTCTTTTCAATAAGGCCGAGCCCGATCAGATGCTGAATATCACGTTCAATGTGAACGCGATCATGAGTGTCGGCAATCTGAACGAGTTTCGCGGAAGAGCACGTGAGCGGACGAACCGACACGTCACCATTTCGACCAATGGTTTTCTCAGCGAGCTGACAGGAACCCGCGAAAATGCGCGCTTGAATCGTTGTCATCTGACTCAGCAGAGACACCAGCTTCAAATGCGACTGAACCGATTCGGCCGCCGCGCACGAGGTGGCCAGAATGCCTGCCCAGTAATGCTGAATCCAGTCAGTCTCAGCCCAGGAGCCGTCTTCGAGGATGCGCAGAACGACTGCGGCATCGGCCTCCGACTGCACTCCCTCGCCCTCAAGAGCGAGCAGTTCCTCTGCGTGCAGCGTAATCTCAATGGCGCTTTCCAAACGAAAATTGCTGAGCCCCCTGCGCATCAGAAGCCTGACTTGATCGCTCGCAGCAGGTGAAATTCGTTGGATAAACGCAAGCGCGGCCGCTAGACGAAATTCGCGCACCACGTCTTCCGGTTCGGTCTGTGGTGCCTGAGCCTTGATGGCGCTCTGCCAGAGGCGCAGTTCTGCGCCTCGCGGCATCAAAAACTCGACGCCAACTCCCTCACGATCGCGACGAATGGCTTTCGCCTGAACGGTGAAATGGCGCCGATTGCCTCTCTCAAGTGCACCAGAGCGCTGCAAAGACAACGAAACGATCTCTCCGGCTGGCCAGGATTCTTCGGTCAAAAGATAGGCGCCGCTCGAACTTATGTTGGCAACACGGCTTTGGCGCGGAGTTGAGCCGTCCCAATGAATGGCAGCGAGCGCGGGCGACTCGCGGCGCTCCGCACGCGGACGATAGACAAAAGGCAGACGAAACCAGCTTTTCGTTGAACCCAACGGACCCCTCCGGCCAAGGCAACGCGCAGCCGGCTCCTGACCAAAGCGGAACGCCCGGATCGCGTTTTAGCACCTTTATGGAGGGGATTTTATGGTGGACCGAGAGTAGCTCTTTGTGTCCTACGTCACGACAGCGCGCGAAATACTCCGCGAGAAACGGGGCGTCAAATGGAAATACGCGCCGTCGCGTCTTCGTTCTTTGTACACATCCTGATCACAATGCGATGCAATCAGGACTGGAGGGACCTACCTTCAAGCGCAATAGCACCGTTAATGGTCACCGGAACACCGTAGAATCCCTGTGCTGTGCCGCGATGGCCATTGCATCGTGCATAGAGTTCCAGGCCTAAACCGGTAGGCGCGACCGTGGTATCGGTCATTTGTTGGAAAAATGCGGACTGCTCACGATGTGCGATCACTCCGACTTCAGCCATGTAATTCAGCTCGCGGTCCAGCTTGATCAAATCGTGCGAACCGGAAAACTTCATCAGGTCCGCCGCTTTCCAGTTCAACGGCCGAGAAGACATTCCCCCGACACCACTGAAGAGCTTGGTAGCCTTCGTGCACGCAGCGGAAAGAATCCGCAGGTGAAGGGCCTTGAGTTGGCTCAGCAAATCGACAAACGCCAGGTTGGAGTCGTCGCCACCGCTGCTGGTACAGGACGCCGCCAGAAGGCCTGCCCAGAACTGAAGCATCCACTTGTCGTCCGAAGACCAGGATCCACTCTCAACGATTCGCATTGCAACATGAGGCAGCGCCCGCAGATTGTCGCCCTCCACCGAACCGCCCAGCATCTTCTCTGCCTTCCGAGCGATCTCCACCGCATTTTCAAGGCGGTAGTTGCTCAACTCCTCATGAAGCAGCCTGCTGACCGATTGGGTCGTTTCAGGAGATACACGGGAAAGGAACGATATGGCCTGGGCCACGCGAAACTCACGCAGAATGTCTTCAGGTTCATTCTGCTCCGCCGCACTCTTCAGCGGGCTCTGCCAGAGCCTTAAATCAGCGCCCGCCGGAAGGACAAATGAGACGGCAACGCCGCTGTCGTCCCAGCGAACTGCCTTCGCATGAACAGGGAAACTGTTCTCCCTCTCCAGTGGTCCGCTGCGCTGCAGGGAGATCGAAATGATCTCTCCCGGTTCCCAGCGTTCCTGCGTAACGAGGAATGCTCCGGTCGCGCTGATATCGCGGACGGTGTTTTGGCGCGGAATCGAGCCCTTCCAGTGGTATGCGGCAAGCGATGGCGAAGTCCGCCGTTCAGCCCGGCGGCGTTCGGCCGCGAAGGATCCATCGGTGTTGGAAGCTGTGGAATTCATGCGACCCTCGAAAACACAATCGGCTTACGGCGCAAGTTCGGGAAGATGGATACAGATCGGGTATGAGGCCTTTATTCCCGATGGCACCAGCAGCGCCGTTCAATTGACAATCTTACTCCCCAATATCCCACTTTTGTGGGATTGGCACGCATTACTTTAGGCACCATTGGCGGCTTTTGGTTGTGGACGAATAGGGGTACGCTAAACTGTAAGCACCATTCCTGACTATTGAAACCCGTTCGTCGGACGATACGGGTATTGCTGTGAGGTTGCTGTGTCTTTATTCCTGCTTACGGAGATCTTTGCCACCGGAAGCTTGGTGGGTGCGGGCTGCTGCTGTTTTCTCGAAGTCGCCATGGTGGCGGAAATCCGGCGCGGTTTGGCTGGATGGAAAGCTGAGTCTTTTCAACGGGATATCGTCGTCACCTTCCGTCGCCATCGCAGGTTTTACCCAGGCAGCCGGCTGCGGGCGGCATTTGTCGCTTCTTCATTTCTCCTTGGAAGTTGCATCGCAGCTCTGGTCGTGATTCATCGCGTGACCCACGGCATGTGATCGCGATCGGATGAACACCAATATCGCGGCCAACTGCCAAAACGGCATAAACGGTCGCACGAACCAAGGTGTTGCGTCGCCAAACCCGACGAAACCTGAGGACCCGTCGACAGGGAAAACAGTTGCCTTACCGCCCAGCAAGCGCAAGTTGGATCGCAAAAATCGCGGACCATCTCAACCTGCATGCCTACACAGCGGCGTCGAGAGGCCAATCGTAGCAATCCAGAACGCGTGACGCACCAATGTCCATCAAGACAGATAATGCCCCCCGCCAATCAGCGCCCGAACGTTTGCCCGCGATGAACTGACCACGGTCGGCATACGAGCAGACATGCGTGCGTGCCGTGTGATCAGCGCTGTTGGGGTGGATCGAGGCCACCTCCAAAACGGAATTTGCAGACGGAGCTATTGGCTTTGCGGCTGATCGCCGCTGTGTCGCGGATTGAGAGGCAGATGCCGCAGGAACTGGCTCTACGCTGGAGTTGAGATTCGGGCAAGACCAAACGACACAACCGATGTACACGGCGAACGCTCATGCATTAGCCTCAAGGTTCACTCGTTTCACAGATGAGGACCGCATTGACGATGACGAGCTTAGAGTTGCAAGCGCTCGACAACCTTCTGGAAGAGGCCAAAAAGGCGGCGGAAAAATCCTATTCGCCATACTCGGGATTCAAGGTCGGCGCTGCATTGAGCCTGACAAACGGAAAGATCGTAACCGGCACCAACGTTGAAAATGTGAGCTACGGTCTGACCATCTGCGCCGAACGTGCGGCGCTCGTACGAGCTGTAAGCGAATATGGGCCAGGCATTCGCATCCAAGCCGTGGCGGTGGCAAATTTAAACGGCGCTGCCAGTCCCCCCTGCGGAGCATGCCGCCAGATGCTGGCCGAGTTTGCCGATCCTGACGCACCCGTGGTTTTTCCTGCAGCGAGATGGTATGAGAACGATGTCGTTCGAGCAGATTCTGCCGCTCGGCTTCGACATGCAGTTGAAAAAGACGGAGAATTAACAATAGAAGGCGATTCGCTGGATACGATGCTCTGTCTGTTCGTAAAGCTTCTCAGTGACTCTCGTCGCGCTCCTAACCGCCCCACCCTTCCTTGCGATAATTTCAGCTGTCCAGGGAATTGAGGTTAAATTCGCATGCCGGAAAAATCGAGTTCGCCGCTGCACATGATTGATCTGATTCGGAAGAAGCGAGATGGCGACGCGCTCGATGCACGCGAGATTGGGTTCATCGTGGCGGGCGCGGCCACCGAATCAATCCCGCTCGAACAGCTTTCGGCGTGGCTCATGGCTGCGTTGCTCAATGGCCTCACCATCGACGAAACGCGGGCTCTGGCCGTGGCTATGCGCGACTCTGGCGAACAATTCGCCCCTTCGCGATTGGGTAAGCAAGCCGTCGATAAACACTCCACCGGCGGCGTGGGCGACAAGACAAGCTTCCTGGTCGCACCCCTGGCCGCGGCCTGCGGAGTCGCCGTACCCATGATCAGCGGGCGGGCTTTGGGCCATACCGGCGGCACTCTCGACAAGCTAGATTCCATTCCCGGCTTCCGGTCCGCATTGACGCTGGCCGAATTCGAAACGGTGCTGCAGCATTGCGGCGCAGCCATCGTGAGCCAGACGCCTACGCTGGACCCTGCCGATCGCGTTCTATATGCGCTTCGCGACCGCACCGGGACCGTCGAGAGTCCCGGTTTGATTTGCGCTTCAATCCTGAGTAAGAAACTGGCCGCTGGATTGAACGCCCTCGTGCTCGATGTGAAAACCGGCTCGGGCGCGTTCCTGCGCAAGCGCGCGGATGCCGAGTATCTGGCAGCGTTGATGGTGGCAACCGCCGAAGCTGCCGGAACGCGCACGGTTGCCCTGATGACCGACATGGGCCAGCCATTGGGCCGGACTGCCGGCAACTGGATTGAAATCGCCGAGTGCGTCGAATTGCTACGCGGAGAGATGCCGACGGAGAGTGCAGATTTGCGTGAACTCTCGTTGCGCCTTGCGGGTTGGATGATCCACCTCGGCGGCAAAACGGAAAACGCCGAGCAGGGCTACTGGGCCGCCGCGGGTGCACTGGCCGACGGAACAGCGCTGAAGCTCTTCTTCAAAATGGTGGAAGCGCAGGGCGGCGATCTGGCTGTCTTTGACGACTTGAAAGCCTCGCATAAGCCCGGTGCGACGCTGGCTCTGAAAGCGTGGAAGAGCGGCTACGTCGCCACGCTGGACACGATGGAACTTGGATGGGCTGTTCAACGCCTTGGTGCAGGTCGCGAAAACGCCGGAGAGCCCGTCGACCCGCACGCTGGAATCGAATTTCACGCTCGTCGTGGTGCACGCGTGGAAGTTGGTCAGCCGTTCGCCACGTTATACGCGACCAATGAGTCGTTGCTGGCCGAACCGATTGAATTCATCCAGCGCGCGATCTCGTTTTCCGACAATCCGCCCGACCAGGTTCCACTCGTCAGCCACATCTTCGCCCGCGAAAATGCCGAAGCATTTCTGCGGGATACGGTAAGGTAAAGGAAACAGTCTTTTAGCGATAATCTCCATCCGACACCGTGCATAATCTGCACGATCAAGCTAAGGCTAAGAGCTAAAAGCTAAGGTGCTGTTCGAGGAGCGTTCGAGTTGGCGCGATTTACAGGGGTGCTGGGGATATTGGCCGTGCTGCTGGCGGCCTGGCTTGGTTCGACAGGAAGAAAGCATATCCGTTGGCGCACCGTGATGTGGGGACTTAGCCTTCAGATCGTGTTCGCGTTCCTGGTGCTCCGTTTCGACTTCGGCCAGCGTGCAATGTTCTGGGCGGGCGGCGTTGTCACCAAAATGTTGAGCGCGACCACAGCCGGAACATCTGTCCTGTTCGGCAAACTCGGCACACCCGACACTTCCCTCGGATCAATTTTTGCCTTCCAGGTTTTGCCGACAATTATCTTCATCTCGGCATTCTTCGCTGTCCTGTATCACATCGGCGTCATGCAAATCATCATCCGCGCATTAGCGTGGATAATGCTCAAGACGATGCGCATCTCCGGCGCCGAAAGCATGAACGTTGCCGCATCCATTTTCATGGGCCAGACAGAAGCCCCACTGACGATCCGTCCCTTTCTTTCCAAGGCCACGCGCAGCGAGCTGATGACCATCATGACCAGCGGAATGGCTCATGTGTCCGGCGGCATCATGGCCATGTATATATCGCAGGGCATCGAGGCGCGGCATCTTTTGTCCGCGGTCATTATGACCTCGCCGGGGACCATCGTGATGGCAAAGATGCTCGTTCCGGAAACGGAAGTTCCCGCCACCGAGGGCAAAGTCATCATTCCGAAAGATGAGCAGCACAAAGAGGAGAACCTGATCGGCGCCATCGCCCGCGGCACTATCGATGGCGGCAAATTAGCTCTGAACGTCGCCATCATGCTCATCAGCTTTCTCGCGCTCGTTGCCTTGCTTGATATGCTGCTCGGCTGGGTCCATATTCATGCTGGATTCCATTGGGTTCCAGGAAGCCTTGGCGAGATTCTCGGCTACATCTTCTGGCCCGTAGCTTGGCTCATCGGAGTTCCCGCGCAAGATTGCAGCCTGATTGGCAACCTGCTCGGCACCCGCATGGCGCTCAACGAGGTGATCGCCTATATCGCTCTGGGCGCGCACAAAGCCATGATCACGCCAAGAGCATTTACCATCGCGACCTTCGCGTTGTGCGGCTTTGCGAACCTTGGCTCCATCGGAATGCAGATCGGCGGCATAGGCGCGTTGGTGCCTGAGCGGCGCAACGACCTTGCCCGCCTTGGCGTGCGCGCAATGCTCGCCGGAACCATGGCGAACCTGATCTCCGCGTCCATTGCCGGTATTTTCTTGGGCTGATCAGAATCTCCCACGCGTTATCGGGCAACGCTCCACAGGCTTGCCGCACTCCAATCCGCAGGCGTTTGCGGGCTCAAATTGTTGTCTCCGAGAACAAGCTTTGCGGAGTGTTATTCCACGGTCCTGTTATAGATTTAGGCATTTTATCTACTCAATGAAGTAAATTCGCAAGACTTCTGCGCTATTTGCAAAGGCACAAACTATGGCTCATCCCTCGACCGCGCCTTCCGCGACTCGCGACGCTTCACGGCTTGGCACAGGCCACATCAGGCGCGAAGTCCACAATATCTGGCAGGAAGCGCCGCTCTGGGTCCATGTAGTTATCGTCGCGGTTGGCGCACTGTTGGCGGTGTCCGTTGTCTTTATCAGCGCCAACTGGCCCTACCGTCATCGCAAAATGACGCCCATTCTTGAAGACATGCTGGCAAGCCAGGTTACTTTCACCGGTTATCACCGCACCTACTTCCCCAAACCCGGTTTCGTAGCCACGGGAATTACGATGCGGCGCAAGTCCGCGCCAAATCTTCCACCGCTTGGCCACGTGGATACATTGGTAGTCCAGGGCACATGGTCTGACCTCATCATGCTGCGCCAACGCGTGGAACTGGTCGACATTACCGGCCTGCACATCATTGTGCCGGCAATCGGGAGCAAGGAAAATCACGCCAATTTCCCGCCCGGCAGCGGCAAGGACTTCGCCGGTCCCGATAAGGTGATCGAACGGTTCGTGGTGCACAAAAGTCTGCTCGATATCATGCGCATCGACGGCAGGCGTCTATCGTTTCCGATCAAGCAATTGGAAATCCGCAATCTG
This sequence comes from uncultured Acidobacteriaceae bacterium, assembly GCA_963738035.1. GTDB lineage: Bacteria > Acidobacteriota > Terriglobia > Terriglobales > Acidobacteriaceae > Telmatobacter. Next base: position 121,279 of record CAVTVB010000006.1, on the reverse strand, counting down.
CATCAGGGCGAAGCCCTGACCTATGCAGTCGACATGCAGAACGCAATACCCACGGGCCACATCCTCGCGCACGGCAGCATGGGACCCCTGAACGGAAAAGACTTCGCCTCAACTCCGGTGAGCGGCAACTTCGCGTTCACTGAGGCCAATCTGCATGACGTCGGAGAAATCAGCGGCACGCTCAATGCGCACGGCGTCTTCAAAGGCACGCTGTCATCCATGGAAGTGGAAACGAATACAGAGACTCGGAACTTCGCCGTGACCGACGGCAAACCGACTCCAGTTGAAGGCACGATGCGCGGCACGCTCTCGGGCTCCAACGGTGATCTGGATATCCAAGCCATCGACGTGAAAATCCGTGAAACGCACATTCACGCCGTAGGCAGCATCAAGGGCAATCCCAGGCTTACCAACCTCGACATCACAGTTGAGCGCGGCCGCGCCGAAGACGTGATGCAGCCCTTCATTCATGATGATGTGCCAATCACCGGCCCCGTATGGCTCAAGGCCCACGCTTATGTCGGACCGCCGGGCGATGGGTTCATGGAACGTCTCCGCGTGACCGGCAAACTAAATGCGCCGGCAGAGAAGTTGACGGATCGGCAGACAGAAAAGAACCTTTCCGAATTCAGTGATCGTGCCGCGGGGAAACACACCCCAAACACTGGAGTCGATAGTGACAACAAGCCCGCCGATCCGAAAGAAGACGCAGTGTCCTCTTTCGCGGGAATGGTGCGGATCGAGAGCGGAGTTGTATCCACGTCGCGTCTCACCTTCAATGTTCCGGGAGCGCAAGCCACGATTGCGGGCACTTTCCGCTTCGACGGCGAGGTCGCGCACCTGACGGGCAATCTGAAAATGGATACTGACATTTCTCATGCCACCACTGGCTTCAAATCGTTCTTGCTCAAACCGCTCGCACCGTTCTTCAAGAAGAAGAACGCAGGGGCAGTAGTGCCGATTGCCGTTACCGGTACGCCCGGGACAATACCGGGTAACGCAGGATATTTCCCACAATAAATAATTACGCGCCGACTGAATCCAAAGCGTTTAGCGCGTCCAGCACCGCGCGCTCCCGCCGCCGACCGAAAAATGCGCATCTCACTCAGATGGAGGCTTCCCCTGCGTGCAGTTGCCGAGAACATTGCGCATCGCGATCTGTCTCCTCGCAGCCGCTTTGGCTGTTGGGCTCGTCGCGTTTCGCAGTGAACCCGCGCCTTCGAAAGCTGCGGCCGCAACCTCATCGTTCAGTTCCTCGCAGCCCCTGCTAAAGCCAGCACCCTCCACACCAATTGCCGAACAGAAAGCGGCGCTCGGTGATGACGAAACCTGGCAGCCGCAATGGGATGCCACTATCGAAATGGCTCTTCCCCCCGCTTTGCTTGAGTCGAAAATGGCGCACAATGTTAAGCCATTTTGTCCGCGTTTCAGTTCCATGAAGGATGTGGACAAGCGTCAGTTCTGGGCTTACTTCTTTCAGGCACTTGCCGGCGCGGAAGCAGGACTAAAAGCAACCTCGAACGTGCAACACACTGAACCAGAGGTTGCAGTCGTTGACAGCGTCAGTCATCGCATGGTGCGAAGCCAGGGCCTGCTTCAATTGACTTACGAGGATGCCCGGCGCTACGCGTGCGACTTCGACTGGAATACTGACAAGCACCTTTCGGAACACGATCCGGACAAAACAATTTTGCAACCAGAAAACAATTTGCTCTGCGGCGTAAACATTCTTGTGAATCAGCTGGTCGTTCAGAAACGGCCACTTCTGACAAAATCCAGCTATTGGTCCACCCTGCGCCCCGGCTGGCCCGGCTACCGCGTATTTGTTCAGCAGATGGCCAATGTCCCCCCCACCTGCGGGCGCCCCTCAAAGACTGCCCATGTGGACTCAGGGTCATCAACTCCGACAGCCTCTCAGTAGCGCAGCACAATTCGCCACTATGGTGCCCGACCAAGAGCCTGATCCTGAGCTGGATTAGGACTTCGATGCAATAGTTTGTCCTGAGCCTGCTGCAGAGTGATGCCTGCAGCAAGCTGTTCAAAATGCATCTTCACGTCGTCCTCTTCTTCTGAAATCGTTTTGAAGATCAACGCGTGGCCCTCAATGTGAACGTGCGTCTCCGTAATCTGCCAGATACGAGGAGAGAGCTCGCGCCGTTCCACATCGAAAGTCCCACCAGCCTTGAGCAAGCCAAGCACTCCATATCCAATCTTCACGTCGCTGATCAGTCGCCCCTTCAGGCTGGCAATGCGATGCTGCTCGCGATCGATCGCCATATCACCTTCCATTGCGGCGAAGACACGAGCTTCAAAACTTCGCGGTCGAAACTGCGGATCGGGCTTGAAGTGAAACAGGAAATTACTCCCCTTCTCGCCAGCGCTCGTCCAGAGAAAAGCATCGGGGAGAATCCTAAGAAGTTCAGCCGCTTGCTCGTCATCGTGTTGACCGTTCTTCCGCTGTTTGGCCTGCGCACGAGAGTCATTGATAAAGGTGCCCATCTCCTGGCGTTGTTGCGATTCCGAGACCGCCTGCCCATTGAGTTCGACGACGCGATCAATACTCGCCGAATTCGCCTCGGCAACCCATCGCTTGACGGTCTTGCTGGGCTGCCGGTCAATCTCGAAATAAAGCCAGTGGGAGTGATCGTTGCGACTCGCATCGAGTTCAGTCTGAACTGCCTGCCTCACCACGTCGCGCGGAGTTTGCGCGCCACCGGTGAAAGCCGCGAGAAGAAGAGTTGCGAACGTGAAAAACCGAGTCCTGAGCACGTAGGACCTCCGGTCGAGCCCACAAACAATAATTTAGATGCAGATTCCTTACCGAAGGCGGTTTCCCGCTATGACTCTCCTCAGTTGGCGCTTCTAAGTCGCCGCAGCCGATAGAAAATGGTGAGCGCCGTGACCGATCCGCAGCTCAGAAAGCTCGCTGCCATCCCTACGATGAGGGAAAGATCTCTCTGATACACCCCATGAACAACACCGATAACCTGCAGCACGCTGAATCCACCGAAGGTGATCAGCGAAATGCCCTCATCTGTCTTCTTGCGCCACACCGCGAGAACCTGCGGCACAAATAACAACGCGTTGCACAACAGCCCAAATCCAAAAACGACAGCGACAATCTCTTTCATGAAGTCACGTTCCCCGGAAATCTTTGAGCATTGCGGAGTCGCGCCTTTGCTGCTTCTTCCTCACGCGTCCGAGCAGGCGCATTTGTTTCCAGCGCGGCCAGCAGGCGGCCAGAAGCAGCCGCCACCTCGTCGACCGCTGCGAGAAATGCCCCTTCATTGGCTTTGGAAGGTTTCGCGAACCCACTGATCTTGCGCACAAACTGCAAGGACGCAGCGCGAACCTCCTCCGTCGTGACAGGAGGATCGAAGTTGAAAAGCGTTTTGATGTTACGGCACATGACAGAAGCCTCCCCGCTTGAACTCAAGACCACGCTTCAACCCCGCGCGCAAGCTGACCGGGATGGAACACAGTTGTAGAATCGCAGGAACGGACTTATCGATACAAGTTATGAGCTACTTCGACGACGTTTCAGAGGCAGCGCAATTTCTGCGCGCCAAATTGGGCAGGCTGCGACCGCATCTTGGCATCGTGCTCGGTTCCGGATTGGGTGCAGCGGCCGATGCCGTGCACGAACCGGTAATCGTGCCCTACGAAGCCATCCCCCACTTTCCAAAGTCTACGGTGGAGGGTCACTCGGGCCGCCTGGTTGCCGGCATGCTCGGCGGAGCGCCCGTGGTTGTAATGCAGGGCCGTGTTCACTTTTACGAGGGCTACTCGCTCAAAGACATTACTTTCCCCATGCGCGTTATGGGAGCACTGGGCGTACGTGCGGTGATTCTTACCAATGCCGCCGGCGGCATCGCTGAGCAATACAAAATCGGACAACTTGTTCTCATTGCCGACCACATCAACATGATGGGTTGGAATCCCCTCGTCGGTCCCAACGAACCTCGTTTCGCCTTTGATGTTCCGAACAGCGGTCTTCGTTTCTGCGACATGTCAGACGCCTATTCGAAACGGCTGCGCGAGGTCGCCAGGCAGATCACAGAACTCGAGGGCGAGGCCCTGGAAGAGGGCGTCTACCTTGCCGTCAGCGGGCCCAGCTTCGAAACCCCCGCGGAGATTCGCGCCTTTCGCACCATGGGAGCCACTCTGGTCGGCATGTCGACGGTACCGGAGACCATCGTTGCCCGGCACATGGGTCTCGAAGTGCTCGGCATCTCGTGTGTAACCAATCTCGCCGCTGGCCTCAGCCCTACCCCTCTCAGCCATGCCGAAGTCTTCGAAGCGGGCAGGCAGGTAGAACGAAAGCTAGCAGACCTGCTGGAACGGCTCGTCATGTGGATTGCAGCACTGGTGGACGCAGAATCGTGAGCGGCGAAGCACACACAATAGACACAGTCACGCAGCGGTTGCCATTCCCTCCGCAGGTCATCGGGATCGCCGGCGCCTCCGGTTCCGGCAAGACTACTCTCGCATCCGAATTGGCCCGCGAACTCGATGGAATTCACTTCCCTCTCGACAACTACTATTTCGATCTGTCTCACCTGCCTCCCGCCGACCGCGCGAAAGAAAACTTCGACGATCCGGCTCTGATTGAGAGTTCCCTTCTTGCTGCGCACGTTGCGGCGCTGGCACGCGGAGAAACCATCGAGCGGCCACTCTACGATTTTTCTCATCACATTCGAATTCCCGACCGCACCGAGACCATGCACGCAGGTGCGTTCGTCCTGGTCGAGGGATTGTTCGCGCTGTATTACCCTGAATTGCTATCGCTCTACCAGTTGCGCGTGTTTCTGGATACGCCGGATGACGTCTGCTTCGATCGCCGCATGAGGCGGGATACCATCGAGCGCGGGCGGTCGCCGGAGTCGGTGCGCCTCCAGTACGAAGCGACGGTTCGGCCTTCCAGCATTGCCTTCGTGAGGCCGTCCGCGACCAATGCCGACCTCGTTATCGACGGAACCGCGGCGCTGGACTGGAAAGTGGAGCAGGTGCTGGGAGCAATGCGCCATCGTGGTCTTCTCCAGCTTCCTCGGTAAGCGACCTGGGACGGCTCGGCGCTGAATTTCAGTCGATAAAATCGAAACTTTCTGCCTAAAAATGATGCGCTTTCACCTGAATTCCCACTATTGGACAGGGTAATGCGCCTAAAGTGGTGGTCCTTTGGGCCGGAAACGCGCCTATTCTGGTTGATACAAATCACAGAAAATTCGCTGAATGTGTCGGAGAATCGGATTTAATGCACGATCTGGTACGGTTCACCGAACATTCACGCGACATCTAAATGGGAACAGTTTTCGTACCGATAACGTAGGAATTGAAATGAGCCGATCACTCAGAGCGATGCGACAGAAAGCAGAGATGTGGTTGCGGCAGGGAATCTCGCCGCAGCGCCTCGCGCTCACGCTCGCCCTGGGATTCGCCATCGGCTGCATTCCGGTCATCGGTTTGCCGACCGCCGTGTGCCTGGTAGTCGCTCTCAGCCTGCGCCTGAACATGCCCGCGATTCAGGCAGCCAACTACGCCGCAATGCCCTTCCAGATCGCCCTGGTCTTCCCGTTTGTGCGTCTCGGCGGATGGCTGTTTTCTTCCACTGCGCACCCCGGAATGAATTCCGGAATGCTCGCCCACGGGTCGTCGATGAAGATCATCTGGGCATCCGGAAGCCTGGCAGGCGAAGCACTGGCAGCATGGCTGCTCACGGCAGTTCCCATGGTCCTTCTGCTGACGCTCGTCCTCACCGCATTGTTGCGCCGGGTTCCAGTCCTCGCCGCTGCCGAAGCTGGCGACTGACAGAGTACCTAAACCTGTCGAAGCCATTTCCGGTTTATCAGTTACCCGAAGCATGCGGGTCCGGAACCGGATTGCCGCTCTGCAGCCACGCCGAATAGATCATGTCGCGAAGCATGCTGGCGCCGGCTGCGAGCCGATCGGCTGTGAAATCGCGCGATTCCTGCGTTCCCTGCCCCTCAAATCCGCCAGCCTTCTCTAGCTGATACACCTTTTCGATGTACTTCGAGGTTTGGCGAAGATAGGCCATATAGTCGGTAAAAACGTCCCCCTCGAGGGCGTGAGCCGGAGTCATGCGCGGTTGAATGTCGCTTGCATGCAGATTGGCGCCCACAAAGGGCCCTTCAAACTGCCAGTGGATAGTGTGTGCGGTCGTATAGCCATTGGGGTTAGGCCCGGTCCAGCCGTTGTACTGGACCGTGGTGTGAAGCGGCTGCGAGGCGTCGCCCACATAGTGACCCAGCCACCCCGCATAGAAAATGGCAGCCTGCTCCACGGCGTGGGTATCCTGGTGAGCGGCTGAGAGCGCTCGATACTCACGGAGCGCAGCCTTCAGCCGCTCCCACACCTCGGTCGCCTCCCAGGGTTGAAGGCCGATCTTCTCAGGCCGCTGCCCGGCGGCAAAAGCCATCGCTTCAAAATCAAGCCGGCGATGGGGCAAGGGCCCAAGGGCATCCGCAGGTTCAAGATTGAGAAAGTGCTCGGGCGACTGCACCGCGTTGAGCTCCGGTTCAGCCGGTGAGCGCCATCGGTCCGGTTCAGGGCCGAGATATTCAATTTCGTTGATGGCCGCTCCAGAATGCAGGAAAGCGGGCACATCTGCAGGTAGGTTCGCGGCGGCCAAACGATTGATAATACGATGACCTTCGTTACCCCAGGCATGGGCGAAAGGTGCGGGCAGCAAGACGCTTGCAAGGAGAATGAATATAGGCAGAATAAGTGGGTTACGACCGGTTGTCCGAGACATGGAGCAAGTATACGGCGAGCCTCGAAGCGACTAGCTACTTTCAAAATAGATGGAAGGCACCACCCGGAACGCCATCCGACCCCGGTGCCGTTTCGGGTACAACAGTACTTCAGTTCAGTAACATACGCTTGAAAACCAGCCCGGCTTTATGGGAGGGTGCAAGATAAGCCATATTGTGTTCGTGCTGAATTCCGCAGATTGGGCGGTCTCACGTTGGGACAGCCGAAGCAGCGGGAATGTATTCTCGCATAAACAGTGCGAGTGCAAAGTGTGCTGTAGTTTGTTCGATCAGCACAAAATGACCGAGCGCGCGATCGATCCTGTCGTGCGTAAAGACGGATTCCCGGTGCGTACTCAGTAAGCCGGAAACAGCGGCAATGGCAAGGATGCAGGAGCTCGGCAACTCAATGGACTCACGCGAACCGAGAAAGTCTGACCAAAAAGGAGAGAACCCCACTCCATCGCTTTGGTCTTCCTTGTCGGTCCTCGCCGTTGCAATGGCTGCCGCTTTCATTCTCGCTCGGCTTGAGCAGGGTCCGAAATTCGACTGGCTTTTGCTGATGACCGCCATGGGGCTGACGGCTGCTGTTCTCATGCGTGTGCTCGCCGACATCTCCGCCGAACGTGAAGCAGCCGAACGTTATGCCGGCGATCCTTTGAAAGACATCCTTGATTCCGCCGGCACCATGGTCCTCTCCATTGGCCTCGACGGCAAACTCACCTACATGAATCCAACCGCGGAGCGGCTGCTTGGCTACCACGCCCCGGAACTGGTCAACCAGGAGAGCACGGAAAAGCTGCTTGCACCCGGCGAGGAGAATCGTCTGGTCTCTGAAGTCCGCAGACTCTACGGAATCAGCAAACCAGTAGACGGTGGACAGGAAGGCAGCCTGGTGACCTACGCGGAGGTTGTCACTTCGCTTGCCCCGAGCCAGGTCCCCAGCTTTGAGACACACCTGCGGCGCAAAGACGGGTCACTCTTCCCCGTCCGGCTGCACATCTCAACGTTGCGCAATCGTGATGGATTGCCGACCGGACTCGTCGCAGTAGCCCTCGATCAGTCGGTCAATTCCACGCCTGGCGAGGGGCTGCGCATCCCCCGCGACCGGTATCGCGATCTGTTTGAGAACTCGAGCGAAATGATCGCGACGCTCGATATGACAGGCAAGTTCCTTTATGCCAATCCGGCTTGGAGACAAACGTTCCGGCTGGACAGGAACGCATCCCTTGAACGCGATTCGTTTGCGGACATATTCGGGTCGGCCTGCCGCGACGACGTCTGCGACCTTGCTGAAGAAGGCGCTTGAGGGCGTGACAGTCGATCGTGCTCCGCTACGCACAGAGACCGCGGATGGCCGCATCCTGGAGCTGGAGATGAGCCTGCACCAGCGGCGCCGCGCCGGAAAGCCGTTAGCCGTACAGTGCCTTCTGCACGACGTAACCCAGCAGAAGCAGCGCGAACATCGCCTGGCATTGCAACTGGTGGTGAGCCAGATTGTGGGCGAAAACATCTCCGCCGAAATCGCGACCAAGCGCGTGCTTGAGGCCCTCTGCATCTCGCAGGGCTGGGACGTCGCGGTGAAATGGGACGTCAATGCTGAAGAGAACCGCCTCGAATTCAATACGGCCTGGGGAATTCCAGGCAAGAGTGCCGAATCCCTGATCCAGGAGAGCATGGGCATTACACTGGCTCCCGGCGGCAGTCTTCCCGGACGCGCCTGGAAAGAAGGCCGCCTGGTGTGGGCATCTGACTTGTCAATGCTGACAACGAGCCCGCGTGTCCAGGCAGCCATTCGGACCAAGATGGTCTCTGGATGGGCTGCACCGGTGCAGGTTGGCAACCATGTCTTGGCGGTGCTGGAATTCTATTGCCATGCCCGGATACGCGAAGATCGCGAGACCACCGCTGCCATGGAAACGGTAGCTGGATCGCTGGCACAGATGCTGGCGCGGACCCGCGAACGTGAACGCGCCGAGGAGTTGAGCCGGCAACAGGAAATCCTGCTGGGGTCGGTGGCCGACGGCATCTGCGGAGTCGATCGAAACGGCCTGGTGCGATTTGCCAATCCCGCCGCAGCCCGCCTGCTCGGAGCGCGTCCGCAAAATCTAATTGGCAAGCCGGTTCACCAGCTCGTGCACGGCTCGGCGCCGACACGACAAAAAGTGCGCTGAAGATTGTCCTCTGCGCCGCGCCTCGGGTCAGCGCAAATCGGTCACCGGAGAAGGAACGATCTTCCGCAGCAATGGCACGGGCTTCCCTGCTGAGTTCTTCCTTAATCCAATTCTGGACCAGGGCAGATTTTCTGGTTCGGTTCTGAGCTTCAGAGACATCAGCCAGCGTTACGCGCTCGACCGCATGAAGGATGAGTTCGTTTCGACAGTAAGTCACGAGTTGCGTACCCCGCTGACCTCGATTCGCGGCGCATTGGGACTGCTCTCGTCGGGCATGCTGGGCGTGATCAATGAGAAGGCGGCCAACCTGCTGCGCATCGCGCTCAGCAACTCGGAGCGCCTGGTGCGGTTGATCAACGACATTCTCGATCTGGAGCGCACACAGAGCGGCCGCGAGCCCCTTACATTCCGCCCCATTCAACTGGGCGAAATCGTGCGCCAGGCAATCGATGGTGTGCAGCCAATGGCGGATGAAGCCGGGGTGCTGCTCATCCACGACAAGACGCAGGTAGAAATCACGGCTGACCCGGACCGCCTGCTGCAGGTTGTTACGAACCTGTTGTCGAATGCAATCAAGTTCTCGCCTCCCAACTCCGCAATCTCTGTAATGCTGCGTTCCGGCGCCAGCGGCGTAACGTTGTCGGTCATCGACCAGGGCCGCGGAATCCCCGCAGACAAGCTGGAAGCAATCTTCGGGCGGTTCCAGCAGGTCGACGCCTCAGACTCGCGCCAGAAGGGCGGCAGCGGCCTCGGATTGGCCATCTGCCGCGCGATTGTCTTGCAGCATAGCGGGCGCATCTGGGCGGAACGCAATCCGGTCCGGGGATCGACCTTTAGAGTGTTCCTGCCCTATCAGCCCGTCGCCGTCAAGACTGAGGAAGGCGAATCGAGCCCTGCTACTCAGGGAGCGGTGCTTGTGGCCGACACCAATGGTGCTACGCGGCCGTTAATCGCCGATCAACTCGCCCGCTACGGGTATCGAGTCGTAGAAGCAACAACCGTGGACCAGGCGGTCGCCGTGGCCCACGATGGAGTTTCAGCAATTGTGTTGGACACGACGATCGATGGCATCAACGGCTGGGAGATACTGCCTCTGCTGCGCCGCGAAGATCCCGAGGCGCACACCCCCGTGGTGCTGTTGGGCGTGGCGAGTCCACAGCAGGCCGGAGAACCGGGCCACAAAGTTGATCGTTTATTCCCAAGACAGAGCGACGATGCTCTGCTGGGCGAATTAGTCAAGGTGCTCTGCATTCCCGGCGAGCAGGCGCGAATTCTGGTCGTGGAAGACGACCTCGATCTTGGCCAGGTTGTGGCCGAGATATTCAGGCGCGAAGGAATCGTCGTGCAAGTGGCTCATACGCGTCAGGGCGCGATGGATGACTGCCTGACCTTCCAGCCGCACATGATTGTCCTGGATATCGGCATGCCGAATGGAGATGGATTCAACGTGGTGGATTGGCTGCGCCAGCACGAAGATTTGAATAGAGCGCCGCTGGTGGCCTATTCTGCACATGGCCTGACGCAAGCCGAGCGGATGCAACTGGTGCTTGGATTGAGTCACTTCCTGGCAAAAGCCAGCGTTGAACCAGAACAATTGGAAGCCTTGGTGCTCACAATGCTGCGTAGCTCGCAAGAGGTCGAAGATTCCGTACCTGAGGTTTCCGCCGGCCAAAGTTCCTGAGGCCGGTTCCGGAGAGAAGTAATTCATGCATCGCATTCTTATCATTGATGACGAAGACGATATTCGCGAAGTAGCTGCATTGAGCTTGGAGACTGTAGCGGGCTGGGAAGTAATGGTGGCCAGTTCCGGCGCCCAGGGCCTTGCCCGCGCGGCAACCTATCAGCCAGACGCCATTCTCCTGGACGTAATGATGCCTGGGATGGACGGCCCGGCAACGTTTCGGGAGTTGCAGAAGAACCCGGCAACCGCGCACATTCCCGTTATGCTTCTGACCGCCAAGGTTCAGGCCACTGACCGCTCGCGTTTCGCCGACCTCGGCGTGAAAGCCGTGTTGGTGAAGCCATTCGACCCGCTGACGCTCTCCCAGCAGGTCGCCGGCATTCTGGGCTGGAGTTGAGGCAAATCCGTGAGCGATGCTCAAGGATCTCCGCTGGCCGAAGCCATGAATCGTTTGTGGGCCAAGTTCCTGCCTCAGATGGAACAGCGAGTGGCGACTCTGCAAAACGCAGCCGAGAGCCTGGCCAACGGAACATTGACCGCGCAGCAGCAGGAACTGGCAGGCTGCAGACGCGCACAAGTTGGCGGGTGTTCTGGGAACCTTTGGCCTGAATGAAGGCACAGAACTGGCGCGCGAAGCGGAGAGTCTGTACGGCGGCTCACTGGATGGAAATCCAATAGCCATCTCGCGCCTGACGAGCGATTGCAGAGCAACTGCAGGCTATGATTGCAAACCGCAGTTAGCCGCCTTTCGCCCAGCCCTTGCAACGCACCTCAGCAATTACACTCGTACATGGTGCTTCGACAGGACACATCGACCCGGCAGCTCGATCTGAGCTTTGAGCAGCCGCAGACTGCGCGCCGCATCTGGCCGGTGCGCGAGTTGGTGCAGCATGTCTGTGAACAAGTCGAACAGCAGTACGCCGACATATGGGTGGAAGGCGAGATTTCCAATTACCGCCCTGCCCCGTCCGGACACCTCTACTTCACGCTAAAGGATGCGGATGCTCAGTTGCCTGTGGTGTTGTTTCGGCGACAGGCCCTCCTGCTGCGCTTCAAGCCCGAAGATGGATTGCACGTGCTCGTACGCGGGCGCGTCAGCGTGTACGCCCAGCGTGGGCAACTGCAACTGGTTGGCGAGACCATCGAGCCCGTCGGCGCGGGATCGTTGCAATTGGCCTTCGAACAGCTCAAAGAGCGCCTGAAAGCCGAAGGCTTATTCGATGCTGCCCGCAAACGGCCTCTTCCGGCATATCCGCGCTCGGTGGGCATCGTTACGTCCCCCACCGGCGCTGTTATCCGCGACTTCCTCAACATCGTCGCACGACGGCACGCGGGTTTGAATGTGCTGGTCTGCCCAGCCGCGGTGCAGGGTGAGCAAGCTCCGGGAGAGGTCGAAGCGGCACTGGCCCAGTTGAATTCAAGCGGGCTGGTGGACGTGATCGTCGTAGCCCGAGGCGGAGGATCCCTCGAAGACTTGAGCGCTTTCAATAGCGAGCGCGTCGCACGGGCGATCGTTGCATCCGTGTTGCCTGTAGTTTCAGCAATCGGACACGAGACCGACTTCTCGATCGCGGATTTCGTGGCAGACATGAGAGCGCCGACTCCATCAGCAGCCGCTGAATTAATCACTGAAGCGCAACATCGCATTGCCGAACGGGTTGAAACACAGGCGAACCGTCTGGAGCGCGCAGCACGATTCCAACTCCTGCATGCACGGCAACAGTTCGACAGAGTCGCCATGGATCGCGCTGAGCGACGTACAACGGCAATGCTGCACAGGCTCAGCCAACGGCTCGATGACCTTGGGTTTCGCATGGAGTCAAGCGTCAATGGGCTGGTGCGTGCGCGGCAACGAGAGGTGGCAGAACTGACGGCCGACGTGCTTCACCATGAACCGCGACAAATGCTGGCGCGAATGCGGGAGAGGCTCGGCGTTGGCCAGACAAGGCTGGAGCGCTCGCTGGAGCGCACTCTGCGCAGATGGTCGGCGCGGCTCGATGCCCTGGATGGCCGCCTTCGGTCGCTATCTCCTCTCGCCGTGATAGAGCGAGGCTATGCCCTTGTGTTAAGCGGAGATGGCGCCGTGATTCGGTCGATCGACCAGCTTGCACCCGGCGAGCAGATCCGAACGCGATTAAGCGACGGAGAGTTCCGCAGCACGGTTGACGAAGTCGCCCAGAACAAGAAGCGTAAGAAGTGAGGCTATGAGTACAAAAACTGCACGCAGACTCTTTGGTACCGACGGAATTCGAGGCGTCGCAGGCGAACCGCCTCTTGACGCAAGAACGATCTACGCAACCGGCTTGGCGATTGGCCATTCGCTCCGCAATAATGCGGAGCCCAAAGTGATACTGGGCCGCGACACGCGCGAGTCCAGCACGTGGATTGCAGCGACGATTTCCGCTGGGTTGCGCGAAGCTGGCGTGCGCGTTGAAAGCGCAGGCGTCGTCCCAACTCCCGCCGTTGCATTTCTCGCGCGCAACCGCGGCTTCGATGCCGGCGTTGTCATTTCCGCTTCTCACAATCCCTGGCGCGACAACGGAATCAAGCTCTTTGGTGGGGACGGCTTCAAGCTGCCAGACGCGCTGGAGACTTCGATCGAAGACGAGATTCAGCGGCACGCCGAAGAAGCTGTCGTACCGGATGTGTCAGAACTCGCGCGCGTTGAAGATAATGCAGCCCTCTCCGAGCACTACATTCAGTTCCTCATCGAATCTGTTCCCGGTCTCGAGTTGGATGGCCTGCCGATCGTTGCCGATTGCGCTAACGGCGCCGCTGCTGCCGTGGCACCTGAATTGTTCGCTCGACTCGGTGCGCGCACCCAGAATGGGTTTACGCTGCTGAACATATCGCCAGACGGTCGCAACATCAACGATGGATGCGGAGCACTGCACCCGCAATGGGTCGCCGATGAGGTTCAAAAGCGCGGAGCCGCATTAGGGCTTACTTTTGATGGCGATGCAGACCGGTGCATGCTGGCTGGTGCACACGGCAACGTAATAAACGGTGATGCCATTCTGCTGATGGCGGCGCGCGACCTGAAGGCCCGTGGCATGCTCACCGGTGACCTGGTCGTGGCGACAACCATGTCAAACATGGGCCTGGAGGCGGCTCTCAAGCGATCCGGCATTCGCATGCTGCGCGCACCTGTGGGAGATCGATACGTACTCGAGCAGATGCAGCAGCACGGTGCGGCTCTCGGAGGAGAGCAGTCCGGCCACATTCTCCTCCCTCACCTTGCGACCACTGGAGACGGTCTGCTTACCGCACTAGTCATTCTCGATCTGATTGCGCGCACCGGCAAAAGCGTTGATGAACTCACAGCCGACCTGAAGGTATATCCGCAGGTGATCGTAAACGTGAGAGTCCGCGAGAAGAGGCCGCTTGAATCCATTCCTGCTGTGGCTGAGCGGATCCACGCAGCAGAGGACGAATTGAAGGACTCGGGACGTGTAGTGATTCGCTACTCCGGAACCGAGGCGCTCGCCCGCGTCATGATCGAGGCCGAAAGCGAAGAGGCAATGCGCCGCCACGCCGACGCGATTGCTGGCGCAATTCGGTCGGCACTGGGAACCTAGCCTCGATCAATTACAGGTCGCGCCAATTGGGGCCGAAACCAAGATCCGCAACGAGGGGCACACTAAGTTCGATCACGCTCTCCATCTCGCCACGCACCAGCTCTTCCACTTCTTTCGTTTCGGATTCAGCGACCTCGAAAACAAGTTCGTCATGAACCTGCAGCACCATGCGCGTCTTCATTCTGCGATCGGCCAGCTTGCGATCGAGCGAGATCATTGCCAATCTTGATGAGGTCGGCGGCTGTGCCTTGCAGAGGCGTGTTGACGGCAGTACGTTCCGCGAATCCCCGGGAGTTAGGATTACGGCTCGTAATATCCGGAATCGGTCGGACACGGCCGAAGAGCGTCCGTACGGCGCCATCGCGCCGCGTGTCTTCGAGTGTCTTCTCGATGAAAGCCTTCACGCCTTGATAGCGCGCAAAGTAGCGATCGATGTACGCTCTGGCTTCTGCTTGCGGAATCCCCAGTTGCGCGGCCAGACCAAAGGGTGAAATACCGTAGACGATGCCAAAGTTAACAGCCTTGGCCCGATTGCGCGTCTCCTTATCCATGGTGCCCTCGGGGACGCCGAAAACCTCGCTCGCCGTAATGGTGTGAATGTCTTCGTTGTTCTGGTAGGCGCGGACAAGAAGCGGGTCGCGGCTGAAGTGAGCAAGTAGCCGCAGCTCGATCTGCGAGTAATCTGCTGAGAGCAGTTGCATGCCGGGAGCGGCGACAAACGCCGCGCGAATTTCGCGACCCAACTCCGTGCGAATAGGAATATTCTGCAGGTTCGGATTGATGGACGAGAGGCGGCCTGTCGAGGTTGCTGCTGCCTGGAACGTAGTGTGTACGCGCGACTCACCGTCGGCCAGCAGCGGCAGTGAATCCACGTAAGTCGATTTCAGCTTGGAGAGATGGCGATATTCAAGCACGAGGCGTGGAACCTCGTTCGATTCGGCAAGGCCTTCCAGCACATCCTGCGCGGTAGAAATCGTTTTGCCTTTGCCGTATTTCACCGGGAGCGGCAGGCCCATGTCTTTAAAGAGGACTTCGCCAAGCTGCTTTGGGCGAATTGATATTGAACCGGCGACCGGCGAGCGAGAAGATGCTTTCGCCAACGCGTTCGAGTTCGGCGCCGAACCGCTTCGACAGCCCGTCCAGAACGCCAGCGTCAATCCGAATACCGCTCTTCTCCATCCGATAAAGAACCGGAGCAAGAGGCAGATCGATCTTCTCGTAAACGCTCGTGACCTTGCTCCGCTCTGCCTCAATACGGAGATCGCTGATCAGCGCTTGTGTCACAACGGCTGCGGCCGGCAGAGACTGTGGCGCCGGCTGATTGTGACGCACAGCGACATCGGCGAGAGTCTGCGTAGTATTCGTCGGATTCAGCGCATAGGAGAGCAACATCGAATCATCGACTCTGCCCTGCAGGTCGACACCGAGTCCGCCGAGAACATGCAGCACAAGCTTCAGGTCGTGAATCCGCTTCGGCACATCTGGATCTTCAAGCAACGCCTTCAGGTCGGGAGTAAGCGGAAGACAAAGCCCTTTGCCGGCTTCGGCGCTGACACCAATGCTCGATTCAGTCTTCTTCTCCGCCTCTTCCACAATGTCCAGCAGCGACATCGTCTGCGGAACCGCAGGTTCATCAGACTCAGCCTCCGGCTCCGTTGGTTCCACGGCTGCGAGCGCAAAGGCGAAACCATTCTTCCGAGCGGCAGCATAAAACGTCGCTGCCTGTTCGTCGGTGGCCTGATCGATGAGTTCGAATACCGGTGCCGATGCGGATGGTGCAAGTTCGCGAAGCATCGACGTAAACTCAAGTTCGCTGAAAAGGGTGCGGCAGGCTTCGAGATCCGGTTCCTGCGTCTCCATCGCCTTCAAATCGAGCGGAAGAGGAACGCGGCAGTCGATGGTCACCAACTCCTTCGAAAGTAGAACTGCATCGCGATTCTGTTCCAGCGATTCGCGGTAGCTCTTGCGTTTAACTTCAGAGGCCCGTTCGAGGACGGCCTCCACACTGCCGAATTCAACGATGAGATCGACGCTGCCCTTGTCGCCGATACCCGGTGCGCCCGGAATGTTGTCGATGTTATCGCCGCGCAGAGCCATAACGTCGACCACCTTGTCGGGTGGTACACCCAGAACTTCGACGACCTTGGCAGCGTCAAGAACAAGGTTGTCCTTCTGCGGGTTTAGAACCTTAACGTGCCCACTGACGAGCTGCATCATGTCCTTGTCGCCGGAGACAATAAAGACCTCGTGTCCAAGTTCTGCAGCTTCGCGCGCCAGTGTACCGATCACGTCATCGGCCTCAAATCCCTGGACTTCAAGAATGGGTATGCGCAGGGCCTCAAGCGAGCGGCGAATGTAAGGCACCTGGCGGCGAAGGTCATCTGGCATCGATTCGCGCTTGGCCTTGTAGCCGTCGTAACTCACGTCTTCAAAGCTCTGCAACTTGGAGTTCCACTTGCGCAAGGTACCGATGGCCTGTGCACGCTCGTCCCGAAAAACCGCTCCACTGGGATCGAAAACCGCGGCGAAGTAGCGCGGAGAGAAGTCCTGGCGCAACTTCTTGATCATGTTGACGAAGACATAGGTCGCCGCCGTAGGCAGCCCCGAGCGCGTTGACATCGGCCGGCTGCGCTGCATTGCATGGTAAGCGCGAAAAATAAACGACATCGCGTCAAGAAGAAATACGGGCGGCTTTTCAGTGTCAGGCACGGTAACGAGTTTAACAGCGACAGTGCAGTGCGCGACGCAGACGCATCTCGCTCCCGACGTTAGGAACCGCTACTCGGAAGCAAACTCCACCTGTGGAGACAGCCGAATCTTACTGAGCCATTCTGCTGCGTAGATTGCGATCACCGCGATAACCGCGCCGGCAATGAGATCCAGAATGTAGTGTTCTCCTGTTGTGACCGTCGATAAGATGATGAGAGCTGCGAGGGTCACGACCGGAATCCTCAGGAAACGGAATGTCCAGAGCGCCCATATGCAGAGGATGGCCCAAACAACATGAAAAGACGGGAAGCAGACAATACCGGCCGGCACGTGGTACTGGCAAGGACCCGCATGGCGGAAGAGAAGCAAAGTGGCTTGCGAGCCCAGTTGATCAGGCCGGGCAGGGATGGGGTAGCCGTACCAGGGTCCAACCGCCGGGAATAATGCGAACAGCGGCAGTCCCACGAAGAAGGATACGACGTTTGCCGTGAGGAATTTTTGCGCATGCCTCGCTCTTCCAGCAAGCGGGGGAAGCAGAACCGCAACGCGCATCAGAGGAAACAACCAGAAATAACAGCCGCTCGCGAACCGTCCAAGCCAATTATGCGCGGCCCATGCAACGATCGCAGGGATAGGCAATCCCACCGCGCGGTCGAACTGTGCGAGGTGAGCGTCCTTGAGAGGAATATGCGACCCGAGCCGAGCAGCAACTACGACCGGAAGATTCAACAGGTATGCGTAAAATAATGCCCAAAAGACCACGAGTAACAGATCGAAAATGTATTTCTTTCTCGTTTCACTGAGGTAGATAAGAAGCGGCGTCATCACCGCGATCGTTAAAAGAAGCGCCAGCACCATGTTGCCCGTATCTTGAAAGTGCACCTGCGTCAAATTGAATCCAGCGATAGAGACTCCCAGAAATCCGACCGCAGCATAGATCATCTGCATATTGAATCCAGGACGTCGGAGCGAGCACTTTCAATGCGGTGGCCAAGGAACGGAACCGAGAACCGCCCGGATCGCCAGCGCCAGAATCATGCGCTTGGAACTTCACCTGATGTTCCAGTCCTGCCAAATTCAATCTCCCGCTCAGTCTTTATTGATGATATGTTGATGTAAGAGCTCTTCAGCCGTTCCGGATTCCATCTGGATTACAAGGCGCTAATAAGTAGCTAACTGCCGCACCGTCAGATCGGGCGTGTCGGAAACTTCGCTCTATGCTTGATACCCCTTCAGGAGTCCATCCGACGGCAGTTTCAATTTTGTGTCCCGGCCGCCAGCTGAGAAAAGAGGTGCCTTGCCGCTCCCTGCACGCTTGCGAGCTTCTTCACCGAAGACTCAGACCACCGAAAGGAGACCGCATTCGCGGCTCGCAGAAATCACAGCATTTTGTGACAGCCAGATCGAACTCGCAACGTAACGAACGGGTGCACTCAGTCAAATGAGTTATTTACGGCATGATCGAAATATGTCACCTTTATTCCAATGCAGAAAAAGAAGGCTTTGGTCACCGGCTCCTGCGGACTCATCGGTTCTGAGGTATGCATCCATTTCTCGCGCGCCGGATACCAGATAATTGGTGTCGACAACAATCAGCGCGCCGTGTTCTTCGGACCCGAAGGAGACACGTCATGGTCGCTGAAACGGCTCCAGACCGAGATTCCGGCCTACGAACACTTCGAGCGCGATATACGCGACCGTGACGGCATTCTTCGCATCCTGCAAGATACCAAACCAGACGTGATCGTTCACACCGCGGCGCAACCTTCGCACGACCGCGCAGCCCAGATCGTCTTCGATGACTTCGACACGAATGCTGGCGGCACGCTGAATCTCCTCGAAGCGGCTCGGCAGCATGCGCCCGAGTCCGTTTTCATCCACATGTCCACCAACAAGGTGTATGGCGACGGGCCCAACAAGCTCAATCTGGTCGAGAAAGAAACACGCTGGGACTACGCGGATCCGGAGTTCCGCCATGGAATTCCGGAGACATTTTCTATCGATCAGTCGCTGCATTCGGTATTCGGAGCTTCAAAGGTAGCTGCCGACGTTATGGTCCAGGAGTACGGGCGCTACTTTGGAATGCCAACCTGCGTTCTGAGAGGCGGTTGCCTTACCGGTCCGAATCATTCCGGCGTCGAGTTGCATGGATTCCTGAGTTACCTGATCCGCTGCAACCTGATGGGCAAGGACTACAAAGTCTTCGGCTACAAAGGCAAACAGGTTCGAGATAATCTGCACTCCGAGGACGTTGCAAGATTCATGCTGGCTTTCGCGCAGAATCCCCGTCGCGGGGAGGTATACAATCTTGGCGGCGGATTCGAGAACTCATGCTCGGTTCTGGAAGCTTTCAACCTGGCCGAACAGTTCACCGGTCGCAAGCAGGCTTGGACGTACGTTGAAGCGAATCGTATCGGTGACCACATCTGTTACTACAGCGACCTCAGAAAAATGAAAGCACATTATCCGGGTTGGGGAATAACAAAGACCCTGAAGGAAACCTTCGCGGAGATCGCAGAGGCATGGTCATCGCGACTGGTACATATGTGAAGGCATGAAAGTATTGATCTCTGGAGTGTGCGGCTTCGCAGGCAGCCACTTGGCGCGTTTTCTTCTGGAGTCACACGAAGGCATCTCCGTCATCGGAATTGACAATTTGGCGCGCTTCGGGAGTGAGACAAACCGGCTGACTCTGAAACAAGCGGGCGTACAACTTTTTCATGGAGATGTTCGCGTGGCGAGCGACCTGGAGGCGCTGCCGCGCGCCGACTGGGTAATCGATGCCGCGGCACAGCCAAGCGTGCTGGCGGGCCGCGATGGGAAGACGAGTTCCCGGCAATTGCTGGAGCACAACCTGCTTGGGACCATCAATCTGCTCGAATATTGCCGAAGCTCCAGCGCCGGTTTCATTCTGCTCAGCACCAGCCGGGTTTACTCCATCCGCGCCTTGACACAGCTCCCACTGCGTGTCGAGTCCGCTGCGTTCACTCTCGAAGAGTCAAGCGACCTGCCTCAGGGAGTATCCGCCGGCGGAGTAAACGAGCATTTCACTGACCAGGCGCCTATCTCTATCTATGGAGCGACCAAACTTGCCTCGGAACGTTTAGCGCAGGAATTCGCGTTCGCCTTCCAGTTCCCGGTCTGGATTAACCGATGTGGAGTGCTCGCAGGCGCGGGGCAGTTCGGAACGGCCGAACAAGGCATCTTTTCCTATTGGCTCCACGCACACGCATCCAGAAGGGCGCTGAAATACCTGGGCTTCGGTGGTAGCGGATTCCAGGTTCGAGACGCTTTGCATCCCCGCGACCTCGCCAGTTTGGTCGATCTTCAGTTGCGGAGTTCAGGCTCAGGCCAGCTCTTAAACGTCTCTGGAGGACTTGCCAATTCCATGTCCTTGGCCCAGTTGACTGCGTGGTGCGATCAACGGTTCGGCTCCCACAAACCAATTTCAGATGGCAGTGAACGCCCGTACGATGTTCCATGGTTGATTCTGGATTCAACAACAGGTGCGAAATCAGATTGGGTGGGAACCGGCGATGAACCTGGAGCAGATACTCAATGAGATCGCCGATCACGCCATCGCACATCCGGAGTGGCTTACATGGTGCGGCCTGTGACTGTCCCTGACTCGCAGGAAGCACCATTGACTCTGCTGTCGGTCGTGATACCCGCCCGCGATGAAGAAGGCTGCATCGCATCGACGATCGAACATCTGCATGTCGAATTGCGACTTCAGCGCATCCCGCACGAAATCATCGTCGTTGACGATGGAAGTACGGATCAGACCGCCCAGATTGTCACCGACATAGGCGCGCGCATCCCCGAAGCCCGCCTGGTTCAAAATGGGCCTTCTCATGGATTCGGACGAGCGATCAATTGCGGACTGCAAAACATGCGCGGCGATGCGGTGGTCATTATGATGGCGGATGAGTCCGACGATTGCCGCGACGTGGTGCGTTACTGGAAGGCGCTCAACGAGGGTTGGGATGCCGTGTTCGGCTCGCGATTCATGAAGGGTGGCGGCGTCATTGACTATCCGTGGCTCAAGCTCCGCATCAATCGCATGGCCAATCTCTTCATCCGATTGCTCTTCGGCATCTCGTTAAACGACACCACCAATGCCTTCAAAGCCTATCGCCGCAGGGTCATCGAGGGTTGCCAGCCCTTGCTGTCGGCGCATTTCAACATGACGGTGGAGATCCCGCTAAAGGCGATCGTTCGCGGCTACTCCTGGACGACAATGCCGATCACATGGCGCAATCGACGGACAGGCGTAGCCAAACTGAAGATCCAGGAGATGGGCAGCCGATACCTGTTCATATGTCTTTACCTTTGGCTCGAGAAATACCTGAGCCGGGGAGACTACAAGAGAACTTGAGCGGTACGACTGGCGAGAGTCGTGTGACACAGTTCGAAAGATGTTGAAGCGCGCGGATCATTGAACCCTCTGCACGTCATAAATCTGGTCGCCGGGGACGTCCTTAATACAGTCAACCGAAAACCTGCGGCTTTCAACCTGTCAGTTTCACTAGCGGCCGGAATGTAGAGTCCTGCGAGATTGAGAATAAAGTGGTTGTGAGTAGCAATAAACGAATCATAGTCTGCAAAGTGAGCAGAAAGCACGGGCTCTTCCGATGCAAGGGCAGCCTCTGCAATTGCAAAATGATGCTCCTTTGCAAAAGGGATATTCTTCAAGTAGACAAGTCGGTCTTTGATGGGTTCGGGGGCATACCACCACGCAGGCAAAAAAAAATAGGATCCGAGACCACGATGGGCAGACCTCTGGAGTCTGCATAGACAGAGAAATCAATCGCACCACGCACGGGCGGGTCACGTAGATCGTGGAGGGCCTGGTATGAATATTGAGCCGCCAGCACTGCAAGCAAAGCCAGAGGCAAGGCTGGACCGCCAAGGGTCGTCCTGCGGAGTAGTAGGCAGGCTAAGATCGCTATTCCGGCGACCGAACCGATCCCATAGCGAGCAAAATACCAACCGTTCTCCGACATCATAAGAACCCATGTAATGGGGATGAGCAGTGCAGAGCCTAACGAGGCTGCGACTATGTGGGGCGAAATTTCACTTCGAATAGGTCCATGGATAGTCGCCGACAATGTGGCATTGATCTGCTGATTCAAGAATCGAGGCGCCCATCCGAGGGCGATCAAGCTCACTAGAAACCCCGTCAGATTCACACCAATGCCCACTCCAACGACAGAGGGCAGTGTCTGGAGGGGATAGATCCAGTGCATTATATGCTGTGGCAAAGTGAGAGGGTGGAGGGACACCCGCGAATAATTTAGAAGGAGTTCGCTTGTGCGGTGCATCATCGGAGCCGTAACGGCTAACGCCGGTATTACTGACGCCGCTGTTGCAAGGACTGGCCAATCGATCCGTCGCGTTCGCCAGATGCGTGTAGCCTCCCCAAAGAGCAAAGGAATACCAATTTCGACAATGCCAATGTTGTGGGACAGGATACTTCCCACAATCGCGAGTACCATACCCATGAGTGCCAGGGGGCGAGCGGAATCAACCGCCCGCGCAGCTCATTGCCAGCTTACGAGCCCCAGCATCATGAATCCGAGAAGTAGGCCGTAAGGACGCGCCTCGTAGGCATACTTCGACGCAGGTTCCAAGCAAACGATTACGACCGCAAGCAGACCAAAAATGACACCGCATTCGCGCCGAACGAAAACATAGAGTCCGACAAGTGCTGCAAGCAAGCCAACAGCGGAGGGCAGGCGGATTACAAATTCTGATTGCCGTCGCAAATCCGGATCAAACCGCGGATTAAGAGCGCATAAAGCGGCGGATTCCCGTCTCCTGGCATGGCCTGTGCCATCGCATGCCAACTAGGCTGCATTGCGACAATGACCGAAAAAATCTCGTCATACCAAAGAGGCTTGTGAACGCCTTCGACGTACGGTGACGGATGCGAAGACGACCAAGAGAGTAAAGAGGAAAGCGACTTCGTACCGCAAAATGATACTGCGGAAATAATCAGCAATGGTTCGTTTGTATTCGCTACTCACTTCTGTAATGGGGGGCTCGGTGTCTGGCATGGACCTCCCGGAAACAGAATTTGGCATCCGCATATTATAGGCTTGGGAGCGTCAGGCGTCCTCGCCTGCGACATCCTCGATGATCGTCAGAGGCTGTTTCTTTAGCTGATGGTACATTCGACCGAGGTACTCTCCAATAATTCCGAGGAGCATGGCGTTGATGCTTATCGAGGCTAGGCCGAGAGCAGCGAGCGTAGCGAAGCCAGCGGGCCATCGAGATCGAAGGAGCAGCTTCGCAGCGGTATATCCGATGACCAAAAGCAGCGTAATCACCGAAACTAGAGGCCGAAATAAGTCGAAAACCGCAACGGCACAATTGAGTGGTTGAGAATTCCATCCACAGCCAGGGAAACCAGCTTCGAAAATGGAAATTTGCTCTCTCCGCGAGCGCGAGCATTGCGACTATATGGGATTCCTACCTGCTTGAATCCAAGCGTGGCAATCGTCCCGCGCAGATAGGGTTGGGCATCCTCGAAGCTCTTGAGCAAGTCGATCACCCTTCGGCTAATCAGGCGAAAATCGCCAGCGTCCAGAGGTATTTCTCCTCACTCAGGCGATCGATGAGACGATAAAAGATTACTCGTTGGATATTGATAACCCAAGATTCCTGACGCTTGATCCGAACACCGTATACAACGTCCGCTCCGCCTTCTCCACTCCTCGATAAAGCGTCCGAGAGTTCAGGAGGGTCCTGTAGATCCACGTCCAGTTGCATCAGCTGCGTTTCCGCGGGCGCGACTATACCCCGTCATGATGGAGCGTTGATATCCGAAGTTGCGCGAGAATCTATACGCGCGGACCCGCCGGTCACGACACGCAAGTTCACGAAGCTGCGGAAATGTCGCATCCGTACTGTGGTTGTCAGTGAAGATGAACTCAAAGTCGTAGATGCTTGCGAGCGCGCCTGTTCTCGGTTGACAGCATCGTAGAAAGGTTCGATGTTCATCTCCTCGTTGAAGACAGGGACAATGATCGATATTAGTGGCTTCGATCCGGAGACCTCGGTCATGTTTTTGTGGTCTGTCATTTCGGGTTGCGGAGAAGCTTAAATATCTAGAGCGGGTCTCCGATTGGCAGCCATCCGTAGTAACGCTGCGGAGCACTTCAACTTTCGGCGCCCAGCCGGGCAGCATAATACCGACCCAAGGCTCAGAACCTGACCCTCCCAGTACGGTATTGCTCCCCATTGGAGGTCAAGCCCGAGGTTTCCTCTCAGATTTAGTTCTTCCACAAGAGACTTAAGCTTGACTGGCATCAACGATGAGGCCGAATACAGCGATCCGATGGGATCAGGGTCGTTAAGAAGCTTTGCTGCTTGAACCAATACGTCAACTGTATCGTCAATGTGCACGAGGTGAATCGTCTGGTTACCGGGGGACAGACGCACGCTGGTGCCGGAGGGGCTGTGGTCAGGCTACGCCACAACTTAGGGCGCGTATCGGTCTCGCCAAAAGTGTCATAAAGAATCAGAGAGGTGGAACGGATACGAAAGCGTTGGCGATAGAAGGCAAGCAGGTCCTGAAAGGCATGCTTGGTTGCAGCGTAGAGAGTATTCGGAGAGTATCTTGAGCTTGAGTCGAATTGCCAATAGGTTCCCGTGTTCACGAATGTCGGCTGTCGGTCGCACTGAGCGGCCGCGAAAAGTAAACACGTCCCAAGGGTGAGATTGCCGTCAATCATCGAAAGGACATTTTCTGCGCTGACTGGTTCGGCATAGACGGCGGCCAAATGGAAGATGGTTTCAGGCTGCACGCGAGTTACAATTTCTACAGCCGATCCAATGCCATCGCGAAGAACGTGGATATACTCTGGCGAAAGCAGAGTATCGAGGCGCTGGTGGTTCTCATTGACAATCGCGTGAACCTCTGTTCCCCGAGAGATCAGGCGACTGATGAGAGACGAACCAATGTAGCCATTTCCCCCGCTAACAACCACTTTGGGTAAGAAGATCCTTTCCAGCGGATCGACTGAAGAGTTCTTGGTCACATTGTATCGCTGTCTAAAGGTCGATCATTTCCGTGCTCGGTCTGCCGATTTGTATTTGGTCCACGGTCCTCGGGGAAGTTCGCGTATACCGCGTGCGACACAGATTGCGTTGATGCATATCCATCAGCGTCGACCGGGCTCGGGCTTGAGTGTTACGACATAAATAGAGACTGTTCGGTGCGCCAGCCAATCGCTATAAGGAACAGGAGCGAAACGGGAAAGCCCGCCGCAGGCTGCCGGATCGAAGGACAGGGCATAGCCGGGAACGATTGCAGGGGTGAGCGAGCGCCAGTACTGGCTTACAGTCTTCTGGCCGCTGTCTGAATCTTGTCTGCAGCGTCGAGGAAGACATTGAAGTCAAGGATGTGGCCGGCAGTCTCGATCTGGGTCATGGCGTTGTGCTCGAATCCGCCGTCGATGGAGGTGGCGGGGATACCGGCGCTACGAAGCTCTTCGATGGCGGCATGCTCGGCACGAGACCTGCTGAAAGCGTCGTGGGTTCCTGCGACGGTGTAGATCGCAAAGAGCAGGACGAGTGCGCTGCTGGGCAGAGGCAAATCCTGCCGGACCCGATCCTGATAGAGCCGCAGAAGGAGGATCAGCCCGATGGGAAGCAGGAGCAGGAGATAGCGATCCAATAGCACCCAGCGGAGGCCGCGGGGTAGAAGCAATGCGAAGTAGGCGAGCACGAAAGGAACAAGAGGATAAGCAGGGGGGCCAGGAAACAAGCTGGGGCGCAGTCAACTTCTGCGCGGGCTCCGAAGTGCGGGGGCCGGTAAGCAGGAAAGCAAAGAAGAAAATGAGTGTGAGAAGGACAACGACCGTGATGCAGACTCGGAGACCGATCGAGAGAACGAGGGGCGGCGTTCCCTTGATCACAAACATTGGCACTATGCCGAATGGATTCACGTAATCGCCCCTGAATGGCGCGAGGAGGACGTCAAGACAGTCATTCGGGTGATGAAAGGCGAGGAAGGCAGAAGCAGCGACCACAGCAATACACCCCAGGCCAGGAACACCGCGGCGCGCCGATTGCGCAGCGACACCTTCGACGCGAAGGCGATCAGGACAGGCAGGAGGAACAAAGCGCCGCTGAGGAACAGGCTCAACAATTGCACGGCGAGGTGATCCAGTTGGTGGTAGGTGGATATCCCTCAAGGAGATGCTCCGGCGACGAATATGGCTGCCGCTGGTACCAGTGGAGTGAGCCGAAAACGAAGCGAGGGAGACGACGTAAAGCAGGACGCCGAGCAGCAGGACGTGCGACGGCGGCGTAAGAGCCAGACGGCGCATGGAAACATGACGAGGACACCGAGCCAGGCGATCTGACGAACGGTTCCTCCGAGCGCGTTGGAAAGCGCGGCGAAGGCAAGCCAGGCGAGGACGGCCCGGTCGGATTGGGCCTGGAGAGCGCGCAGGCACGCATAGAGACACACGACCACGCAAAAGAGCCCGCCGATATCCGTCATGAAACTGACCGCAAGTGGCAGGAATAACGGGCTGAGAACCAGAGCGAGGGTGCCGACGGTGGCGTTGCGGGAGTTGACTCCCGCACGTACGAGCGTGCGGTGGGTGAGAAATGCCGTGAGGAGAGCGACAAGCAGCGTGGAGGCGCGAATGGAGGTGAACGAGGGGCCAAAAAGCTTGACGAAGAGAGCGCCCAGAAACAGTTGCCAGCCCAGCATCGGTGCGGCCCAGCCGTTATAGACGATGTGGCCTGTTTGGGCCAGAACGCGAGCGGATTGGACGTAGGACCAGTCGTCGTTCATTCCGATCTCAGCGACTGGGAAGGTGGCGAACGCGCAGAGAAGAAACAGCAAGGCGCAGAGGAATGCCGGCCGGCGGGAGTCGGAAGCAGAGACCATGCGTAACCCTTTCTCATCATCATACATATTCGCGAGCACGGCAGGGGCTTGCCAGCTATGATCGGTGCGAGACTACCGCCGAATAGGGAAACAGAAGCGCCGTGTGGAGGGATTCCAGTTCGATCTTTCCAGGATCAATACTTTGGACTGGAAGGCGACGACCGGCGTCCAAGGCGGACCCAGGAGTACGAACGGAAGCGCAATAGGTAGGGACAACGCGCCGGCGCCGCTAAAAATGTTACTGTAACTGCCAAGGAGGCCTCGGGCGATGGAGGAATTTTCGGATGCATCCAGGAATCGCATCCTGTCGCTCGACGGCTGGCGTGGAATCGCAATTCTGATAGTGCTGATCTCACATTTTGTTGGGACCATGAAGTTGGGAGCCGCATTCCAATGGATACCAGCTACCGGTCCGCATGGCGTTACCGTCTTCTTCGTTCTAAGCGGATTCCTGATAACGACGACCCTCGCGACCGGTCGCCCCACTCTTAAGGCTTTCTATACCAAGCGCTTCTTCCGCCTGATGCCTACCGCGTGGGCTTATTTACTCTTCCTTCCGGTTGCCGGTGCTGCCTTTGGAATCTCGCTCATCGGTTTCCGCGAAGCCCTGTCGTGTCTGTTCTTCTTTCGAAATTTCCAAGGCCAGATGGGCCAGGGTATGACCGCACATTTCTGGTCGCTATCGATCGAGGAACAGTTCTATTTCGTCTGGCCGCCAATTCTGCTGGCGGTCGGGAATAAACGTGCATGCTTGATCGCTGCATTCGCGGCCCTGGCCATTTCGCTGAATCGATTCGTCCATTGGAATTTCTATCATCGGAAGTATTTCGAATTCCGGACAGAAGCCAGGGCTGATGCCCTTTTCATCGGATGCCTGGCAGCGCTCCTTCTCCTGGACCCGGCGATTCGACCTCGATTAGAGCGGTTCGCCAAATTCGCAACCTTTCCTGCCTTTGCAATCTTTCTTTACTGCATGTGGCGATATGACCTCCCTCCTACTGTGGAATGTGCGGCAATCGCGATCCTAATGATTGCGACGCTCGATTCCCGATCCTTATTCGCTGCCCCACTTCGGCACCCTGCATTGAGGTGGATGGGGCGAACCTCCTACAGCTTCTACATTTGGAGTATGTTCTTCGCTCTGCTAAGTGGCCCCCCAATGCGGACGACCATCATGATGGTCCTTTTGTGCTGTTTTGCCGTGGCGAGCCACTATTTGATAGAACGGCCCGGTCTAGCACTCGGCGTGGGCTTGTTGAAATCTGAACGGCAGCCTCGCCTTGTCACGGGTTTATAACCTCAAAGAAACCGCTCGGCGTCGGCTAGCGAGATTCTTCTGCTTCTTGATGCTTAGTACGATCGGGTCTTAACTTCGCGCACTGCGGGCGGGTTGAAGCTTCAATTCTGGTATAGTCTGGGCAGATTCCCATCTGTTCAGGACAGTTTGGATGTCCCAATTCAATTCGAACGACGCGATCGAGCCCTGCCTGACCGCGGTGATGCCTGTCTACAATGAGTGCGCCACGATCATTGAAATCGTCAATGCCGTGCTCGTGCAGCGTCCAGTGCGCGAGCTTGTGATTGTCGATGATTGCTCGCAGGACGGCACGTGGGACAAGCTCCTGGCGTTGCTCAAAGCGAGCCGCGCCTGAAACTCGTCAGGCACGAGATTAATCAAGGCAAAGGTGCAGCACTACGCACCGGAATCGAGCTTGCAACTTCCGATATCGTCATCATTCAGGATGCGGATCTCGAGTACGACCCCAGCGAATATTACCGGCTCCTTGGTCCCATTTTGTCGGGAAAAGCGGATGTGGTGTATGGGTCTCGATTCCAAGGCGGCCGTGACGCGCATCGGGTTTTGTACTATTGGCATTCCGTTGGAAACAAGTTTCTCACCCTGTGTTCGAACATGGCCACAGATCTGAACCTCACCGACATGGAGGTCTGCTACAAGGCATTTCGTCTCGATATCATCCAGCGGATTCGAATCGAAGAAAACCGCTTCGGTTTCGAGCCAGAAATCACGGCAAAAGTTTCAAAGGCAGGCGTGCGCATCTACGAGGTTGGCATTTCCTACAGCGGTCGCACCTATGCTGAAGGAAAGAAAATCGGCTGGCGCGATGGCTTCAGAGCGCTTTGGTGCATCTGGAAATATAATTTCCTGAACAGATGACAAGTCAACCCAATGCATTTGCCCAAACGGCCGATTTTGAATTCGCTGCACTCAATGAAGCCAAGAATTACCGGCACGCATTGTTGCGGGATTTTCAAGCGCATCTACATGGCGATGTGCTTGAGATTGGCGCCGGCGTCGGGCAGATGACATGCGAACTGCTCAAGTTGCCGGCAATCAAGCGATTGTGCTCAATTGAACCGGACGCCGGATATTGCGCCAGGATTCGCGAACAGCTTCCCCGCGCAAACTTGCTCCAGGGGACCGTGGACGATTTGAATACCGACATTAGCTGGGATGCCATCCTGAGCATCAACGTCCTTGAGCATATCGAATCAGACGCGGACGAACTGGCCACCTATTACCGGCTTCTGAAGCCGGCGCGAGGAGCCCTTTGCCTATTCGTCCCGGCGCGCCCAGAAATCTACGCACCAATTGACAAAGACTTCGGCCACTTCCGCCGCTACACACGTGCAGATCTGCGGAAGAAACTTGAGCACGCCGGTTTCAGGGTTGATCAACTCCGGTATTACAACTTCGTCGGCTATTTCGCCTGGTGGGCGAATTTTTGCCTGATGAAGAAGCGCTCTTTCGATGTGGCTGCCGTACGATTCTTCGACCGAGCCATATTCCCCACTGTCCATGCCGTGGAGTCGGGTATTTGCCCACCACCGATTGGACAGAGCCTGATGGTTGTGGCTGAAGCCCACTAGCTTGCCGCTAGCCGCAGGTCGCAGGGATTGTCTAGTTCGACACGGAACGGACTCGGTATTGAAGTCGAAGTAAGCAGCAATCGGATCAGCTGAGGCTTACTGGGGTCAGTTCGGATCAGTCTACAGCCACCGCCAAATCAACTGATAAAGCATCTTCTTCATTAGGAATAGTATCGTGCGAAAACTGCGCGGGGTAGTTGAACCATCGTGAGCAGTTGAGCCAAAACGACAATTAAGATCAAGTATCGATAAACCTTTGGTGAATCGTCAGAACTCGGCAAACCAACGCCCCCCGCAATCAATACAGGAATCAGATACCGCCCTTGAAGGTTGTAGATCACTGGAGATCCTACCGGACTCCAAATGAGATATTGAATAAAGAAAACTCCACCAGCCGAGAAAAGGGCCGCAGTGAGAATGAGAGCACTTAAACTTTTCTTTATTTTCAATCCACGATTCAACTCCGCAAAACAACACACCATTAAGACCAAAGTTAGAGCGAGATAATATGAAAATGGCATTACCGTATCGAGCCAGCCAAGGATGCCAATCGTACTGAAGAGGACAAAGACAGATTGTTTGATGACGGATTCACACACCATAATCAAAATTGCCGGGTGATGAAGCAAGTTGATGAGCTGTAATTTTGCATCGAAGACGCCGTGGATGGGACTCGGCTTGGCAAGTGACTTAATGGAAGACAGGTAAGCCACCCACCAGAGAACTGTAACCATTACAACTGATCCGCTGAGTACAAGACCCGTGACCCAGGAGCGTATCTTCTGCCCTCGGAACAACAACCCCGGAATGAAAAGTGCCGATGCCAGTAGGGCGTAGGGTGGCCGTCCCAGTGCCATAACCAGAAGAGAGGTCGACACGACAAGCGTTTCGCCAACTGAAAGCGATACGCCAGCATCAGCTTGACGAGAGATCATCCCAAATGCAAGACAGGCGCAACAAATGAGTGTTGCATCCTGGCTGGCAGAGGCGAAAAGGGAAAGCGTCATAGGCAGAAGCAGGACTGCGAACATGACGACCCTGCCACCCCGGCACCAAAAAAGGGAGATCGCACAAAGCGCGATTGCTACGCCGCCATTGAGCATGCGAGCCAAGATGAGCGTGTGAAGTACTGATGCTCCTACTGCCTGGCCAACAAGAATAGCCAAGGCCTGAGGAATATAGCCCGTCGGAGCATACTCCTGTGTGTTTGGGAAGTCCTCGTACTTCACCGTATTGGTCCATTGAACCTTCGCTGCCTCCGCCTGCTCGGAAGGCGTGTAGCGCTCGTTCGGATGAAATGGGAGCCTTGACGCGTATTCATACAACTGTCCCACTGCAACAGGGACGAAACCGCCGCTCCCGCCGAAGAATCTTCCGTGCGCAACTTGATACGCCCGAAAAAAATGAGCGAGTTCATCGGCGCTCTGATATGGCGGAGTCCAAATCGCGAGAATGGCTACAAGTGGCAACGAGTAGAGTAAAAAGACCCAGTGAAGTTTGTCAGGGAGCTTCATGAACGCCGAGCGTAGAAACTTATTTTCGAACCAGCTCGCGACAGTAGTTGGCATGCGCAAATTCTACATTCACTTTGAGCGCCGAATCCGCGCCTGAGAAGCCAACTGTACCCGATGAACCAACCTTACGAACTTGCGGATCGAATCTTCACGACCGGTCCCCCGACAGTGTCTCCGGACAGTGTTTCATGAAAGATGGCGCCAGCTTTGCGTTAATGCCCGCACCGTCTTTGCAAAGCTGAAATGTCGCTGCTAAATCTCTTTCAGGAAAACCGATGCTTGCTGCAATCTTCGCGACCACCATCTCATCGCTCAGACGCGATCAGCATATTGGGAGTAATACTGCTGATTGACTTTTCTTCCGCTGGCATCGAAGCGGGCCAGGTGGATCAGTCCCATCTTATGCGCAATATAGCTGAGGGTCGTGGCAAGCACGCCAATGCCGTACTCGACGCTGCGCTTGAAATTGATCGAGGAAGCCTCCTCGAAATACTTCGTCGGGCAGGAGATTTCGCCGATGCGGAAGTTGAACATCACGGCTTGGGCGATCATCTGGTTATCGAAAACAAAATCATCTGAGTTCTCGAGGATGGGAAGCGTCTCAAGCAGTTGCCTCGAGAATGCACGAAAGCCCGTGTGATACTCCGACAGTTTGACTCCCAGAAAAAGATTCTGGAACGCTGTGAGAAAGCGGTTCGAAATGTACTTGTACAACGGCATCCCGCCTCTCAACGCTCCGCCACCCAGAATGCGCGAGGCAAGCACCATGTCGTAGACGCCGCTGGCGATCATCCCTGCCATTGCAGGAACCAGCGATGGCGTGTACTGGTAGTCGGGGTGAACCATCACCACGATATCGGCACCTGCAGCAAGCGCTTCGCGATAGCAGGTTTGCTGGTTGCGGCCGTATCCGTAATTGGAGTCATGAACAAAAGTGTGCACGCCCAACTGCTTGGAGAGAACGACCGTCTGGTCTTTGCTGGAGTCATCGACAAGGATCTTGATGTCCACCAGGTCTGACAATTCACGCACGGTCATTTCCAACGTCTTTTCGGCGTTGTATGCC
This sequence comes from uncultured Acidobacteriaceae bacterium, assembly GCA_963738035.1. Classification (GTDB taxonomy): domain Bacteria; phylum Acidobacteriota; class Terriglobia; order Terriglobales; family Acidobacteriaceae; genus Telmatobacter. Next base: position 88,988 of record CAVTVB010000006.1, on the reverse strand, counting down.
GGCATAACCACGGCAATGCGCTTTCCGTTAATCATCGATTCACCACCAGCATGTCACCATTCTCATGCATTTGTAAGACAAAGCGCACTATCGTCCACCCGCGGTAACCTGCCCCGATAATGAGTATGGAGAGACCGCAACCGGCTGCTTATCCGGTTCTACGAGCCAAACTTTACGTTCTCCGTAATATTGAAACAGTTCTCGGTTGCTGGTGGGGTCCATTTCGCGGGCCCAGATTACCTTGGATTGGTCTATATTCGCGGCGTTGTAGACCCACTCGTCTTGAGGGTTATGAGCACGTGAATATCGAACAATTGCGATCTGGCCGCCCGGCATTTGCTCCAGTTGCCGTTGCACGTTAACGCGGTCCTTACCGAACACGTCAGGGCCGTACCAGCTGAAATTCCAAGTTGACGAAGGCCATTCAGGAAACGAGAGATGAAGGGGCTGTGCGTAGAGGCGAAAGACGCTCATCACCACGAGCACAACGACGGTGAGCCTGGTCAAGGCCAAGCCGACAGGCTGATCGCCAGGCCGGAAAAGCCGCATGTGGCGCATTCCTTGCAGCCCAAGCGCGTAGATGGCAGCCGTAAATGGCGCCATGTAGTGGGGAATCAGAAATATCTCCACCAACATTCCCAGAGTTAATGCTGCGAGGCAGATCACCAAGAATCGGACGCGTCGATCGTGCATGACGCGGCGGGCCATGAAGAAAAATGGAAGCAATGCCAATCCAGTAAAAAAGAGCGTTCCACTCACACCTTTGATCAGAGTCATTTTTACGAATCCGCCCAGGGAGTGTGACCGCAAGTAGTCATCAAGCTCATCCTCGTGATAGAAGCGGCGCATCTCATCGTGATGATAAGCAGGTTCAGGACGCGGATTCTGCCAGGCAAAATAGGGCGCGATCGCATACGTGGCACGATTAACCGAGTAGGGCAAAGTCAGCGGATTACCAAAGACGCGGTAATCGTAATAGCCCATCCACGCGGCCGCACCAACCACAACCAGCAGCGGAATCGCCATGCGGCGGAAGAGGACACTGGGTCCAGGGCGATTGGTAGCCGTCAGATACCAGCGGACCAGCGACGCCGCGACAGGGATAAACAGCAACATGCTCTCGAAGGGCCGAGTCGTGAACATGATCGCAATGCCCGCTGCCATGAGCAATGCATTTCGAAAAGTGGGCCGCCGTTTGAATCGAGGCAATCCGCCAAGCACCAGCGCCCCGCCAAGTGCGGCGATTGACCCGGCCGCGTGAAACGTATTGATCCAGTAGCTGAACAGCCCTAGGTGAATGACCGCCAGCATGCCGCCCAGAAACGCCCACGACGCCGGCAGCCAGGCTTGCAGCATCCAGCAAATGGCAGCGCACATCAGGGCGCTCACGATCAGAAGGCCGAACCAGGGGTTACCGAAAAGCACCTTCCCCGCCGCCATCACCATGCCCTGGGTGGGAAAGTACATCGACATGTACGTTGGCAGCATGTCGATGTGGATCGATTCAAAATGGATCCACATGGCAGGCGTCGGGTTGGTCAGGCGGCCAAGCGAAAAGGTGTCTGAAGCAAGCAGAAAGCTGAAGTCGTCCGGAACAAATGGAAGCGGAACGGAACACCAGGGGAGGATCGCAATACGTAACACAAGCCCGGAAAGGCCAACCACCAGTACGGCGAGAGCCTTCTTCTGGGCCAGCTTGCCCAAAAAGACCTCAACACGGGAAAACCAGGAGGCGCCCAGACGCGGCCAGGCGAACGACAGTCCCAAGATGATCGCGGTGAGCCCGCCCTCAAGCAGTGTCAGGGTGACAGCTTGCTCGTGGGACCCCGGACTTGACATGGACATACTGATACTTTGCCATAGCCTGAAAACAGGTGATGTGGAGGCACTCGAAAAGACGTGACCGGCTAACAGAATTGGTTAAGTTTTGGAAGCTGCACGATCCGATCTGTGAAGATGCACGGTCTAGCGAATGGCGACTTTTCTTGGCCTCGCCAAAAGTCCTTCCAAAAACGCTGCAGCCTGGTCGTAGACTACGGACCAGGCTGCAGTTGTGTCTTGCTTCCGGCAAAAGCCGGACCGGGACTATGTGATGTTGCTGGAAAGGACGTCCGCGATGGTATCGAACGCGTTGTTCAGGCCGGTGGCAAGGAACTTCATGCCAGTGATTGCGCCAAATGCGATCAGGGCCACGACGAGCGCGTACTCGACCAGATCCTGACCTTCTTCCCGAGCCATCAGAGACTTGAGAGTGAGATACATCTTGATCATCAGATCATTCATTGTTGTGAATTCTCCATTTCCTGGGTTGGGGTTCCAGTCGTTGACTGGTGGTAGTGCATTGTGAGCAGGTGTTGTGCCATTGTTTTTAGCACTTCATTTCATTAGAAGTCAATAACCTACAGAAGGGGATACCACGAAAGGTGTATACCGGCGTACAAGAGCGGTAACTGACAGATGCCCTCTGGTAATTAACACCAAAGTTGTATTTACAGCTGAATCACATAGTGTCGATTCCACTATCTTCACGGTTATTGCCCCCCAAACAACTTCTTATGATTTGATCGCAGCGCTTCGCTAAACACCAGACAATAAGCGCGAAAGCAGGCACGAAAGTAAGTCCACTCTCAAGCATTCCCAGATCAGCGAGTTACATTCAAATCGACAGGAAAAGCGATCTCCGTTCTCATCAATTCCTTGTGAACCACGCGTTTCAAGATATTGATCTGCGTAAGTCCGAGTAGCAAGATCAGGATTGTTAGCGGTTGAATCCCATGATTCTGGGCTATGCTTTCCGCCTTCAGAGAGACCGCCGAAATCCCGATCGCAAGAAGAACGACCCACCCTGTGCCAGCCGTTTCTTCAACTTCAAGCAACGCGCCAATCGTGAGAATCACAGCAACCGCGATCAGAAGAGTGTCGTAGACAGGTACATACACGTTGATCACCATGGTCCAGGTCAGCGTCGTGGCCCAGGCCATATTTTGCGCTGCACTGCCGGCGCTTCCAGATTTATGCAAGAGTCTCGCAAGCCACGATGCCGAGGCCGAGCAATACGAAACCGAGAATTGTGAGTCCGATCCACGATCGTCCGCCGGGAATGCCATACAAGAACGAGTTGAAGTCGACATATTCCCATCGTTTTATGGCCGATTCTCCAAAAAGGCCCGCTGTGCCCGCAAAGGAATGAACGAACTGCGCATAAGCAGCCCAGATGTGCAAGCCTGCGAATGCTGTTGATGCCGCGATTAACGCAGCGGTCCCCGCTGCAAAACCAATGAACGTCCTGAATCGGCGAGTAAGAAGCAGCATTGGAACGATAAGCAGCAAAAGCGTCGGTTTGTAGGTCAAGTATGGATAGAGCGAGTCCGCTGAGGAGGGGCATGGAGCGCCTCTCCAGATAAATTGCGAAACCGGTTGAGAAGACGGCTATCGTGGCGAGTTGTCCAACCACCAGGTTGTAATAGAGAAACAAAGGAGAAGCTAACGCAAAGCAGAAAATGAGAGAACCTCTGAGCGGATCCCTGGGCATTGCAGCCTTTATGGCCGCAGTAATCCCAGCAATAAAAAGTGCGAAAGATGTGCCCATCCAGAGAAAGTACGCTTGTTCAAACGAGAAGCGCGCATACATGCTGAAGAACTTGGCCACGAACGGCGGATACGGACTCCGTCCCCACACCTGGTGATTCTCGGTCAGTGGGTAGATGTCATTGAATGTCTTCAACTGCAGCCCATAATCATAAAGCTGCACAGCTGGATGCTGATTCAAGATCTGGCCGATGCCATAGAAATAGATAAAGTCGACTGGAAGCAGGCTGGAAAACCGCGCCCCCATCTTCCATCGGACGAAGAGAACGACAGATAGCGGAAAGATCAACCCAATTACAAAAAGACCCCAGCAGAAAACATTCAGCTCCTTGAGGCCAGGGCGCGGACCGAGAATCGATTGGGGCCACCGCAATAGATTTCTGTCAGATTGTTCCACTGAATACTCCACGCCGGCCCGAGCTTATGGATCGAGAAAACCTCTTGATCTGATGAATGCAGGGACTTCACATGAATTTGGATTTCGTCAGAATGCTTTTGCCCGTTCTGGGTTCGGCAAGAATTCAAGAATATCCCCAGGACGAGATTGCGATTCTTGAACAACGCCAGATGGCAATTCAAGTACGGAGTACGCAGAAAGACAGGCTGACATTCGCCAGGGAGGTACACCACTCGCGACTTTCTTGATGCGAAGTTTTCGATCAAGGTAGATCAGATCAATGGCAAATTGCATGAAGAATGTGTGAACCGCTTCACACGGTACAATCCACAATCCTTCTCCAGGCGCCAGGCCTTGGCGCCCCAATAGACCTTTTGATCTCCTCGCTCCGCTCTTGGCCACCTCTGCTGTGCTTGCTAACTCGGTCCCGCGCGTTACGTTCAGCACCCGCAGGCGGTCAAGTTCAACCACGGATTCTGTTTCGTTTGTTGTTCTGATCGAAAGAATGACTTGTCGCGCAGCTTCATCCATCGCTCCCGTGACTCCATGAGCCTGACGCGAACAAAGTGAATTCATTGAGGAGAGTATCGAATTTTGATCGCAACCTTGAAAATCTCTGCTCTTTTCTGAACCGAGAATGGAAGGTGTCCCAGCGCGAACTCCGCACGGGGACACCATGTTAAACCACAGGTTTTTGTATAGCGATCAAAACGCCGATCACGCCCTACTGGGGTGCCGGCTGAGTTGATGCTGCGCTTCCACCACCTCCGCCGCCTACGCCCATTCCACTCTCAGTCACCAACGGTGTTTCCGGTTTCTGACTCTCGATCAACTTCTCCACGGGAATCGTTGCCGGAGGAGGTGCGGGTGCAGCTCCTGCAACCTTCGTATCAGGCGTGTGCATCGGAATCGGCGAATTCGGTGGCAGGAATCCTTCCGGATATTTCAATTCCGGAACCGGCGTACCCGCGTCGATCGGGTTCACGATCTCGGGAGTCACAATAACGATCAACTCCGTATTGGATTTCTTCCTATCAATCGATTGGAAGAACTTGCCCAGAATCGGAATGTCGCCGAGAAAAGGAATCTTCTGGAAATTTTCGGTTTCGCGGTTATCAAGCAGACCGCCAATAACGAAGCTCTGTCCATCTGCGAGTTCTACTTCCGTCTTGACACGTCGGATTGTCAGCGCAGGAACACTCGCGCCACCAATGTTTACTGCGTTTGCGTAGTCAAGAGAACTGACTTCGGGCGCAACCTGAAGCCGGATCGAGCCGCGATTCGTGATCGTAGGCAGAAAGGCGAGCAGGATGCCGTATTGCTTATATTGAATCGTAATTGGAGCCGACGAGCCCCCCGTGGCCCCCGTTTGCGCCACCGGATAGGGATATTCGCCACCGGCCAGGAAACTGGCCTGGTGTCCATTCTTTGCCATGACATTTGGTTCTGCCAGAACTTCGGCCAGCCCCTTTGACTCAAGCGCTTGAATCGTCACGCCAAGATTGATGCCGGGATAGTACGCAAACAGATTCAACGGCGAAACATTACTAAGAGTTCGCGCCGCCCCCAGCAGATCGTGGGGATCGTGGGCGTGAACTGGTTCGTCGAGACCGAACCGATTGTGTTTCCAAACCCAGTGCTGAAGATGTTGATCCCGAGCTGCTTCTCTTTGGTTCGGTCGATACTGGCAAAACGGACCTTGAGAAGGATCTGCGGCTCGGAAGCAGGTACATTCACGTTGAGCAGGTTCACAACCTTGCCTGCCGTGGAAGCAATCATCACGGCACGCTCTGAATTATTCAGATTGCTTACAGTGCCGCGTAGAAAGATCATCCCGTTGTCCTGGGAGACTCTGACGTTCTGCCCCGGCAACTCCGCCCTTAACTCCCGGCGAACACCCTCAAGCGAGTCATTCGAGGCAAAAGTACTCGGCCGGACCGTGACATTGAAAAACTGCCGCCCGCCGCTTTGATCCCAAATGATTAGGCTGGTCTCTCCAGCCGCCTTGCCACTGAGAAGAATCTGCGTCGGACTAACCGCTTGCGCCATGGCATAATCGCCGAGTCCCACGACAATGCGAGTTACGGGACGAGCGAGATCAAGCACAACAGATTTGCCTACAGCGAGCGACAGGTCGTTCGTTGAGTCCTGACTAGTAGCTGCCGCTGGCTGGGTCCCCGGCGGGGGTGCCTGGGCCAACACGGCCGCTCCGGCACAGAATACAAGTGTCAAAGCACTGACACTGGCAATGGTGATCCCAGATTTCGCTTTCACTGTTTCCCCCCGGGCGCTGCAAATTTATCTTCGGTTTTGGTGTTCCCGTTGATCACGGTAACCGTGAACATCTCTGGTGCTTTCTTAGGAGTGACAACACGACCGGTCAGTTTGGGTTTGCTTGCCGGGGCATTCTGATCAAGGAACAAGTTGGTCATTGCAGTTCCCTGCACCGGAGCCACCTTCGTATCGAGCGGATTCCGGAGCACGAGCTGGATGCGGGTCTCATTGCTGGCGAGTGCCATTACCTGGGCTTGCTCAGGCGTTACCAGAAGATTGACTACCTGCACTTGTTGAGGCTTGCCCTCGGCGTCCTTCTGAATATCGGTACCAGCCGATAGAACTTCGATATTCTGCAGAACCGTTCTCACCTGGGTGTTGTTGTTGGCCCCTCCTCCACCGCCATTGGTGGTCGGAGGTGTTCCGGAGATCAGAACATCGACGCGCATTCCTGGAAGCACGAAGCCCGCGACGCCAACAACCTGGTCGACTCGGACGGCTATGGCTCGCATACCATCCTTGATCGTCGCCGCGAGGCCGCCACCGGATCCCACGGGAGCGAGACGATTTTCCAGGATTGGTTCGCCCGCATATAGCGACGAAGTGACTCCGCGGCCAATCGCGTTTTTGGCATCCAGAATCGCGTTCTTTGGCGGTGTCCCCATGATTTGAACAGTGGTCAAATCCGGGGCGCTCAGAACCGTGCCGATTTTTATGTCGGTAGCAGCGGCAACCACCCGTGTCGATGGTTGCGGTTTAGCCGCAGCAATGCGCATGCCGACCAGCCGGTAGACGAGCACGGAGCACAGTGCTGCGACTACGAATGCAGCAAGAAGGATGGTTACCAGTCTTCGGTTCATCAGAATCCTGTCTTCGCGAGGTGAAGCGCCCTGGTTTCTTGTTCCTTTGCCTCAGTTTTGCAGGCATAGAAACAAGCGGCCTCTTCACACAGAGTTATTGGTCGAAATGGTGTAAAGTCTGCACGGGTGAATGCCGCTAGAGTATAGCATTATGTGACATTTCGAGTGCATCGAATTTACCCCGCCCAAACCGAAGTACCTAGAAAGCCACTTAACAAAATGAAAGCCTGAGACTTGGTCTAGTCGCGCCTAGTTTCTTCGGTTTTGTCATCGTATCTCCTCATGTCTGGCCTGCCGTGTCAACAGTACCAAAGCGTTTAAAGTGCTACATTGAAAAACCACAGTCTTCGGCTGGCTCACACAACCATAACCTTCCTGACCAAAGTGATTCGCATTACTTAAATGACCTTGAAGACCAAAGGAACCTCGCGCATACTTGGAGATACGTTTGCCTCCCAGACAGGATCACGCGACTTTACAGATGTGACCTTCCCGGGTGTAACTCCATCGCCCTTGAGTTAGGGGCGTCATAAGAGCGACACTCAACCAGAAACACTTCCTGTTCCCCATTGCAAGGTAGGAGCAGGCTTCCTAACAGGAGAAGGGATCACCCGGCGAATGAGGTCATCGCGCACCATCAGCCTATTTACAGTGCAGCCGGAACCCCGTCGTGGGCCTTCGGCGCTGGTGGCGTCCGCCGTTGTGCACGGCTCGGCCATCGCACTCGTGCTTTCGGCATTCATGTATTCTCCGCAATTCCGGCTCAATACGCCTAATGCCTACATGATGCAGCACGTAGATCTCAATATGCCCTATCCGCCGATTCCTAAGAACGGCGGAAGCGGAAGCATGTATCCAAAGTCGTCCTCATCGGGCGCCGAATCTTCGGCTCATGAAAAGCTTGCAGCTCCCGCATCGAGCCGGGTCCATTTCATGCACCGGAAATTGGCTCCGCAAACACTGATCGATCCTGACGTCGACCCAAACAAAATGCTGCCGAAAGAGACACCCCTTCCGGCGATGTTGCTTTGGTCAGGTCATCGACCCAAAATCGAAGTCCTTACTCCGCCGCGGCCGACGCCCCCATCGATCACGCTTGATAAACCAAAGCTGAATTTCCCGACCAAAGAAACACAAATCGCCGACCTCAACATATCGTCCACGCGTTTCCAATCGAACCGTCCCATGCCCATGCCCAGCAACACGTCCCCGGTTGTGTTGAAGCGCGATCTCGATGTCCAGCGAATTCCGGAGACAGGTTCAATTTCCAGCATTGATGCCACTCCCGCCGCAATCCTGTCTGCGTCAGATCTTCAAATGAACCAGGGTCGCGTCACCATGCCCGGCGCAAACCAATCCGCAGAAGGCACAGAGCAGGGCGGACTCGGAACCGGCAAGGCCGCAAATTCGTTGCAGCATGGCGCTGGCGACTCAGGCAGCACCGGTTCAGACAAGGGTGCAGGCAAAGGACAAAATGCCAGCGGCGGCCAGTCCGCTGGACCAGGAACTGGCGGAACTCAAAAGGGCCCCGGAAACGGCTCGGCGGGAAATGGCACGCAAGCAGGCATTGGCGGCGGAAAAGGCACGGGTCACAACACCGGCTCGGGCTCAGGATCATCGGACGGGCACGGCTCAGGAGAAGGTGACGGTGGCGCCGTGACGCGCATCAACGTGCCGAAAAATGGAACCTTCGGTGTAGTTGTCGTGGGATCGTCCCTTGATGAGCAGTATCCCGAAACCTCATCCGTATGGAAGGGCCGCCTCGCGTACTCGGTATATCTGCATGTCGGGCTTGAAAAGAGCTGGATCCTGCAATATTCGCTTCCGCGTGCCGCTGACTCGGCAAATGCGGGAAGCGCTCGTCTCGAGGCGCCGTGGCCGTACTATATTGTTCGTCCGAATCTAAACCCTGACGAGGCATCCTCCGATTCCGTGATGGTTCACGGCTTTGTCGATGAGGCCGGCCACTTCGAGAAGCTCTCTGTCGTCTTCCCGACAGATATGGGATACGCACGCGAGCAACTGGTCCTGGGCGCTCTGCAGCAGTGGCAATTCAGATCCGGCACTCGTGACGGTCAAGTTGCCAAACTCGAAGTGCTCCTGATTATTCCTGAAATCAGCCAATAACTGCGCAAGGCGTCGATTGAAAAAGGCCAGATTTTGTTATGCGGGCTCTCGTCGGCGAGAATCCGCGCACTCTCAGCCCGCATTGCCAGCGAATCAGTTCAGGAAGGTTGCTGCACGCGCTGAATAAAGCGATGCAGCGCTTTCTTGCCCACGCCGGTTTCGGGCAAAGCCTCTCCGCTGTTCAGATCAACAGTATTCGACGGCACAAAGGAAAGTCCCACTCCGTCCGTCCCCCAGCGAATTACCTTCGTCAGCACGGAGATGAAATCATCCGGATCGTCTCCATCCGTATTCGTCCGCTGCAGCGTCATCAGGATCATTGTCCCGGGGAACCAGCGTTCGTCTGTCAGTAGATACAATCCGTTGGTGCTGATATCGGCAATATGGAAAGCCTGCGGCGCACCGCCCGTCCAGTAGTAGGCGACCAGGCCCGGCAACGGATGACGTTTGGATCCACGCCGGTCCGTTGAAAGCCAGCGCAGAAAGCGGATGAACCATGAAGCATTCTGGACAGCGTCGATTTCGGCTCCGTCCTTCTCAGCGAGGCGCTGCTGCGCAACTTGGAGCTCCGTAGCCTGATTTATCTCTGAAGATGGCTCTGCCACAGCCGCAAAAGAGGATTTCGCTTCTGCCGATCCCCGCGTCGCGGTATTAAAACCGGCTCCATTCGATGAACGTGCAAGGCGCTCTTCCATTTCATCTGCAATGCAGATTAGAAGCATGTCGCCAGGCTGTGTCTGGGTAGAAAAGATCGTATGACCAGCAAGCACCAGGGCGCTGGCAGGCTGCTCCCGTGTCGGCTCAATAGCATGGTTGGGGAAAGACTCGATTGCCTGGAGAACCCGATTGTCCTCATCCAGGTAAATCAAGTCGACGGGCGTGAGCCCTTTGGTGGCAGGAACTCCCCGAAAAGGTGTCAGCCACAAGCCCGCATCAGCTTTGATGGACAGGTTATCCATGAGAACCTTCAGCTGCTTGGCGGCGGTATCTGCAACGGTAACGCCCAAGCTGAGAAAGCTCTCGCGGGTCTGGTTGTACACACAGTACTTGCGGGTTTCCATGATCTGCGCCTCTTCAGAAAGCTGCCCGAATGGAGGTTAGAACGAATTAGAACAGTTTTCGGCCAGACTCCACAAACAATCAGGTGACGCAGTCAACTCTCCTGCGCCAGTGCCACCCCGAGTGATATTCGCCCAATTGATAACAGCATCTTAATTGAACGAACAGAGAAGCGGTTGAAGTTTGCTATCAAAACTTCTGCTGCGTAAACGGGACAACACTGGTGTCACCGCCCTGAACGGTGCCCTGCGAGGCAAAAGCGCCGGACGGAAACGCGAAGAATATGCATCCTCCGCCGGCACCCTTGATGCAGACCGGGTTACTTCACCCGTGTGCGACGACGCTGAATCAGGATGACCAGCACGATAACAAAAAGCACACCGGAAACAATCCGGATAATCGTGGTACTGTCCATATCGATTCTCTCCCTTCATGAAATGGTTAAAGAACTCACTTACCGCCAAAAAACTCTTTGAACGAGTCCACCATGACAAGCACGGCGGGCCCCAGCACGACCACAAACAACGATGGGAAGATGAACAGAACCAGCGGAAACAGAAGCTTGACCGAGAGCTTTGCCGCCTTTTCCTCGATCTCCTGAACACGCTTCGTACGCAATGTGTCTGAGTGAACGCGAAGCGTCTTGCCGATGCTCGTTCCAAACTGCTCCGCTTGCACCAGCATCGAGACGAGGTTGCGGATCACATCAACATCGGTGCGTTCCGCAAGGTGTTTCCATGCATCCGAGCGGGCGCGGCCGGCGCGCTGTTCGAGAGCGACAATTCCAAGTTCATCGCTCAAAGCCGGTTCCGATTTACTCAACTCCTGTGCCGTACGTGCTGTCGCCTGATCAAGGCTGAGTCCGGCCTCGACGCAGATTACCAGCAGATCGAGAACGTCCGGCAATCCTTTTCTCATCTGTTTTTGCCGGTTTGCGATCTTTCTCCCCAGCCAGAGATCCGGAGCCAGAAATCCAAGTCCGCCCGCCAGGGTCAGAATGAAGAACGGGCTGAGGTGAATCGCTCCTGTAACCCACGACAGCAATATCAGAAACGCAGGAGTCATCACCTTGGCGCCGTAATACGTCTTGACGGCGGTATCGGAGCGGAACCCCGCGCGGACCAAGCGCTGCTGTACGACCGAAATCTCAGCCTGGCTCCTTGGCAGGATCTTCTCAAATTGCTCAACCACGCCGCCGATCACATGCCGTGTCTCTTCGATGGTCGTCGAGATGGTTTTCTTGTTGGCGCGCGGGTAAAGGGCGGATGAAATGCGCTCCTGGATCCTGTCGCGATAGAAAATCAGCAGGCCGCCGCTTCCGATAAGCAGAAAAGCAACCAAGAATGCAATGACTGCAAATGCCATATTCCCCTCGCTAAACGTCCATGTTTACGATCTTGCGGATAATCAGTCCACCGATGACAATCATTGCACTCGCGGCGTAAAGAAGCTTCAGTCCGAGCTCCTTCTTCCAGAGCAAGCTCATCAGTTCAGGGTTTACCAGGTAGAGCAGAAAACCCAGAACCACCGGGAGCAATGTAAGAATCCATCCTGTCAAACGCCCTTGTGCCGTGTGTGTTGCAACTTGCCGCTTCAGCCGGAAGCGCTCGCGGATAACCTGCGCTGTCTTCTCCAGCACTTCGGCCAGATTGCCGCCGCTTTCGCGCTGAATCAAAATAGCCGTGCAGACAATCTTGACGTCCTGCAAGGGAACACGCGTCACAAGGTTGTCGAGCGCAGACTTCAGTTCGAGACCGTAGTTCATCTCGTCAAACGTGACGCGAAACTCTCCGCCCACAGGGTCCGGGCACTCGCGCGATACAAGCCCCATCGCAGCATTCAAACTGTGACCCACGCGAAGCGCGCTCACAATCAGTTCGAGAGCTTCCGGAATTCCTTCCTCGAACTTGTTCATGCGCATTTTCCGCTTCTGATATACCCATCCAAGCGGCCCCGCCCCGGTTACAAGTCCAATAATCATGCCCAGGACAATCGAATCGGTGCGGAGATAAACCAGGTATGCGGGCACGATGAAACACACACCGCAGAAAAGACTCAGGCCGCCAACCGTCCACTTTACGTTTGCCTGATAGAGAAACCGGCGAAGACGCGGTGCAAGCTCAAGCTTTGACAGCAAGCGATCCAGCCATGGAATCGAACTCATGAGCTCGGTCTTGCGAACGTCCACCACGAGTTCCGCCATCTCGGGCTTACCCACTGCGATCGCGGACTCAAGCCTGGTCATGATCGCACGGGTCTGCTCCGTCGCTCCCGACCCGCTCGCGGCTGCGATCAGAACAACGACCCCGAAAACTCCCAGGAACACGAGTATGACAATTAATCCCATATTGCCCTCCGCAAACGCCCCTGCTTAGCTCACTTCCGTTACTTTCTCAAACAAACTCGGCGGCAGGAAGATGCCAGCAGTACGTAGCTGTTCGAGGAACTTTGGACGGATGCGACTAGGCACGAAAGCGCCCTGTACCCTGCCATTCGGCCCGATGCCCTTCTTCTGGAACGCGAAGATCTCTTGCATACTGATGACGTTCTCTTCCATACCCGTGATTTCGTGAATACTCACGCATTTACGGGAGCCGTCACTCAAACGGGAGGCCTGCACCACGATCGTGAGCGCCGACGCAATCTGCGCACGAACCGTCTTCTCAGGAAGATTCAGGTTCGTCATCGCCACCATCGATTCCAGACGAGTCAATGCATCGCGCGCCGTGTTGGCGTGGACAGTCGTCATCGAACCTTCGTGACCGGTATTCATGGCCTGAAGCATGTCAAACGCCTCTTCGCCACGGCACTCACCGATGATGATGCGGTCTGGACGCATACGAAGGCAGTTGATCAATAGCTGCCTCTGTCGAATCGCGCCCTGGCCTTCCACGTTTGGAGGCCGCGTTTCCAGGCGAACAATGTTCTCCTGCGCAAGTTGCAATTCGGCGGCGTCCTCAATCGTGATCACGCGCTCGTTTTGCGGAATGTATTGCGACAGAATATTGAGGAAGGTCGTTTTACCGGCGCCGGTACCGCCCGAGATCAGAATGCTGAGGCGCGCACGCACGGCCGCCGAAAGCAATTCCATCATCTCCGCGGAGATACTTTTCAGCTGCACCAGCTGGTTGGCAGCCAGTGGGCCGGTGCCGAAACGGCGGATGGACATGGAAGGCCCGTCCAGCGCGAGCGGCGGAATGATCGCATTCACACGCGAACCGTCAGGCAAGCGCGCATCCACCATCGGCGACGACTCATCCACGCGGCGTCCCACGCGCGAGACGATGCGGTCAATGATCTGAAGCAGGTGGCGATCGTCGCGGAACGAGGCGTCAGCCCGCGTCAGCAAGCCGCCTTTTTCAATGAACACATGGTCCTTGTCGTTGACCATGATGTCCGAGATCTTCTGGTCCTTGAGCAGCGGTTCCAGAGGTCCGAGGCCGAAGACTTCGTCCAGCAGATCGGTCTGGATCTTCTCCTGCTCATCGAAGCTGAGCGGCACCCGACGATCACTGATGATCTCGCTGATGATGCTCGAGACAGCTTGCCGGGCCTGACTGGAGTTGATGCGGGAAAGCTTCTCCAGATCGAGCTTCGACAGCAGCGTACGGTGTACTTCTGCCTTGAAGTTTTCCAGATTCATTGATTCCACGATGCGCCGTCCTCAATTACGAAATCCGTCAAATAACGGGGGATTATTTGAAAAGGCTGAAGCCCTTTCGTTTTTCCGGCTTGGGGGGCATCCCGCAAGCCGATCGTGCCATGTCCTGGATTACCCTTGCGATGCTTGAATCATCCAACGCCAGCGGAACTGCCTCATTCTGCATCCTGCGGACGTTGTAGTAATCGCTTGGAATCTTCCACGCGATTGGTTTGGTGAGCGCCTTCTCGATATGCTCTTCATCCACTCCCATGGAGCTCTTCACATATCGATTAAGAACGATTTCGAGTTTGGGAGTTCCCGATTTGAAAAATTCCGAGATAAGCCGGTGCGAATTGCGCAGTTCGGGAATGCCCGCCTGCATCACCAGATACGCCGTGTCTGCCTGTTCAAACCAGGCCGCATCGGTCAAATCGAATCGCGAGCCGGCATCGATCACCACGAAGGCAAAGTCCTGCCGCGCCACGTTCAACATCTTGTCGATCGAATCGTTGCTAGCCTGAATCTGAGGAAACCTGCCCGGAGCCGCAAGCACGGGAAGACCCGAACTGTGCGTCGTCAGCAGCTTCGAAAAGAAATTCGTATCCATGCGGTCCGCGTTTTGCAAGGCATCCGCCGTCGAGAATGCCGTGGTGAGCCCAAGGCTCAGCGCCGCGTCGCCAAGAGGCAGATCGAGATCGATCAGAACCGCGCTTTGCTGGCACTCCTGCACCATGGCGACCGCAAAGTTACAGGCCACCGTGGTAACGCCAGAGCCACCCTTTCCACCCAGAAAGACAAGTATCTTTCCGCCCGTCTTCTTTGTGGATTTGCCCCCTGTGCGGCGCTGGGAAGCCCTAACCAATGCGTCCGAAAGCGCTCCGGAGTCAATCGGATCCGACAGAAACTCGCGGGCCCCTGCACGCATCGATCTGACCATCAGGTTCGGATCGACTCGCGAGGTGTACACCATCACCGTCGTCGCCGTGTTTGCGGCTACATACTCCACCAGTTCCAAGGCGTATTCGGGGTCGGACTCAAGATCGATGATGACCGCATCAAACGCCTTCTCGCCCAGCATCCTGGGCATTTCTTTCAGAGTCGGGGGATAAGAAGAGTACTCCCGGACAATCGCGGCATGCGAGTTATTCAATGCGCTCGCAATTGTCCTCTTGCGCTGCTCACTGGGGCAGATCAGCGCGATGGACAGTACATTGCCGCCCAGGGGATCAGAGTCGTGCGTGTTGTCAGTCACAGAATCAAGGCTCCCAGGTTCTTTCGCCAGAGTTGCGGTGTCGCCGAGTTTGGGGCATTGTCAGCATACTCTAGTCGTTTTTTAAGCTCGTTCTCAATGAGAAAAGAAGGAAATCAGAGTACCAATTGCAATTGCCGGAGCGTAAGGCATCTTACGTGCCTTTGGGTTGGAAAGCTTGAGGTCTTTCGGCGCATGCAGGCCGCGTTCCCTCCAGCCAAAAAGTAAATCCCCCGCCCCCGTAAACATCTCTCCCAGAAAGCCTCCGAAAATGGCCCAGGCAAGCGCCATGATTCCGCCGGCAATTCCGATCAAAACCAATGCCAATACAAGCTGCTTCCACCATATCCAGGCTCCGATTGCGGCACACAACTTTACGTCCCCCATCCCCATGCCGCCCATCATCGCCAGTAATCCGTAAATCAAGCCACCAAGAAACATCCCACCTAGACTCTGACCAAGACCATGCCAGCCCGCAACCCATGTTGAAACCACCAGCCCGGCCAACAAAAACGGAAAGACCAGCCAGTTCGGAATCCTCCGGCTGCGAATGTCAGTTATGGTCGCCACTACAAGCACGGCCAACGTCGGCCACCATGCATAGGGGTGTTGCAAATGTTGCAAACTCTTCCTCCTCCGCTCCCCTTGCAGGTGGATGACTGTTAAGAGCCATTCTGCCCCCATTTCTGCGCATGTCAACTCTCGCTGGATTCAATGCATTACCTTGGGGGTATCGAGAGAAGTGTACACGGAAGTGCACGTAGGTAGTACCCCTGTGCAATAAAGGGTATACACCGGAGTAATGCCTGTCAGGAGCTTTCCACAGGAATAAAACCAGGGGCAGCCTTTCTTTCGTCTAACGCTATCTTCCACCATCGATTGACGCCATTACGGGTTACCGATTTCACTTTCAGGTAAATATCCCCGCTGGAATGCTTTCGAGTAACTCAAGCTAACTCCCCGGCCAAGCAAGTTACACCCGTATCTCTGTTTGCTTTCTGCATTCGAGCTTGTCCGGCGTCTGCCGATTTGGCCTCGCGCGTTGTATCCTTCTTCTAATGTTCAGGCGACTTGCTGTTTTTCCCTTGATCCTGATCCTCGCGTTCGGGCTGTCGCCTGCTCTCAGCCGCGGCCAGACCGATCCCGAATCCACGACGCAGCCCGCATCCGGCACTCCAAGAACGACGCCGGCCAGGCCGGGTGCTCTTTCCACCAGGGCCGCAGATCCACCCGCGGCGCCTGTGCCCCAGATTGTCGTCACTCCTTCCCCGCCTCAACCCGCTCCGTGGACATGGCATGATCGGGTCCTCTGGGGAGCTCTCCTGGTTCTTGTCATTCTGGGCTATATCGGCGTCATTTTGTCATTGCGGGTCTTGAAGAACATCCAGCGGCAGACCGAATTCGGCGTCTCCGCCGCGCAAGCAGCCCTGCAATGCGCCAATGCCGCACTTGAAAGCTCTCAGGCGATCGTCGACTCCGGCCGTCCCTGGATCGTCATCACGGTCGAGCCCTTTCTCACCGTCGAACATGGTTTCAAGGTAATGGCTACAAACCGCGGCCGTACCCCGGCCCGCATCCTGGCCAAGGCCGACTGTGTCAAAATCGCGCCCGACGAAACGCAACTACCGGCGGCACCCGATTTTGAAAGCGGAAAATCCGCCACGCCCTTTGAGCCAATCATCCTGCTTCCCGGCGAATCCGCCGGAATCCGCCCATTCCGCCGCGCCGACGTTCGCTCCTATTGCGCATCCGATGAGCAATTCAAGCGCGTCGAAAAATGGGAAGAGAAGCTCTTCATGTACGGAAAAGTCATCTATCGCGACCTGATTTCGCCGCTCGATCAGCCCAATCATGAGACAGATTGGTGCTGCTGGTACGTGTACGGAGACAAAGACGCGCTGGTCATCGCTGGTCCCCCGGAGTACAACAAGCACAATTAGCGCCGGTTCAGCGTGGTTCGACTTCGAAGATTTGCGATGGGGATAGAAGATAGGGGCTGGGAAAAGTGCACCCTCTCTACCACTGAGTAGATTTTCAAGTTTTGGTGCGGCTCAAGCCCGTCCGCATCCCTTCAAATTTCGAGAAGTGTCCGGATTGGCGGCCAACCGCCAGAACAGCGACAGCAGCCGTCAGACCGACGGCGACGAAAGTTAGCGTAACAGAATCGCTCTTCTCCCATCCCCTCGACCAGGCTCTGCCTTGGGTGGCTTCGCCGGTACGAGGGTAGGGATTTGGGCCGGGAATGAACAGCAAAAGCGGAATGGTCTACGTGATGCTAGAGCTGAGGACGTCCGCGATCGAATCGAACGCATTGTTGAGGCCGGTTGCAAGGAACTGCATGCCCGCAATCGCACCGAACGCGATTAAAGCCACAACCAAGGCATACTCGACTAGGTCCTGGCCTTCTTCGCGTTCTACAAGGCTACGGACATGCAGAATTAGATATGTGCTCAGTGTTCCCATTTGATCCTCCTTGGGGGGAAATTTGTGCTTGATCATAACGGAGATTGGAGATTGGGCAATACCACGTTGGGGCACAAAACAGGTTACCCAAGGCAGAGGCCCGGGCTGATCGTGGGCAATCCGGCGTTGCACGTTTAAAACTCGTGCATGCCGAACATTCTGCACCGACGCAACCCGGAGTCTCGCTGCTCCGTGTCCCCTATCCCGAAGATTTGCGAAGCGGATAGAACTCGCTTGCTACACTTCTGTTGGCCCATCTCCTTGGTGGGTTTTCAAAAATATAGGTACTCCGGGAGTATGAATGCCTGTCGTTGAACTCGCAGGGGTAACCAAAGCCTACGAGACCAAGGTTGCCGTACGCGATCTGAGCCTCTCTATTGATGCTGGACAGATGTTTGGGCTGCTCGGCCCGAACGGCGCCGGCAAGACCAGCTCCATCCGCATGATGATGGGCATCACCCTGCCCGACTCCGGTTCCATCAGCCTCTTTGGCAAGCCGTTCGAGCGAACCAGCCTGGAGCGCGTCGGGTACCTTCCCGAAGAGCGCGGCCTCTACAAAAAAATGAAGGTGCTGGAACAGCTCGTCTTCTTCGGCGAATTGCACGGTCTCGCCTCCGCCGAAGCTCGCAAGCGCGCGACCGACTGGGCGAAGCGGCTCGACATCGATGAAGCGCTTCCCAAAAAGACCGAAGAACTCTCAAAAGGCATGCAGCAGAAAATCCAGTTCATCGGTTCGTTGCTGCACGATCCCGGCCTCATCGTCATGGACGAGCCCTTCAGCGGCCTCGATCCCGTGAACGCTCAATTGCTCGAGAAGACCCTGCTCGAACTCAAAGACGAAGGCAAGGCCATCGTCTTCTCCACCCATCGCATGGACCAGGTGGAAAAACTCTGCGATTCAATCTGCCTTATCAATAAAGGTGAGGCGGTGCTCGCCGGTCGCGTACGCGAGATCAAGTCGCGATACGAGCGCAATCGCATCATTGTCGAGTTCGAAGGCAGCGCCGAATTTCTGAAAAGCCCCGAGATTGCCGAGGCAAAGAACTTCTCCGGGCACGCGGAGATTCGGCTTAAACCGCACGGCGACGCACAGAAGCTGTTGCGCGAAGCCTCCGCTGCGGCAAGAATTTTCCGCTTCGAGATGGTCGAGCCTTCGCTCGAGGAAATCTTTATCCAGACAGTCGGAGGCAAAGTCGATGCGTAACATCTGGCTTGTTGCAAAACGCGAATATCTCGAACAGGTGCGCGGACGCGCATTCAAAATGACTACCTTCGGCGTGCCTGCCATCTTCGCGGTGCTCATCGGGATTGGTTATCTTTCCAATCTCGGCCTCGGATCGGGAAGGCGCCTTGCGGTCGCTTCGAACGATCCGATCCTCGCAAACGAAATCAAGTCTCAATTGCTCGGAGACAAGGACGCCAAGGCCAAGGTCGACATTGTGTCACCAGTAACCAGCGCCGACCATGACACACTCGTAAGCGAAGTTCGAAACAAGAAGATCGACGGCTTCCTCTGGGTCGAAACACCTTCGGGACAGGCTCCCACCGCAAGCTATACATCGCAATCCGCCGGCGACTTCATCACCGGCAACCGCCTTCACGACGCCGTCAACCACGCCATTCTCGATGCAAGGCTGACTGTAGGCGGAATGCCTCACAGTGACGCCGACAAGCTTGTCGATGGCGTGCACCTGCAGACCTACCAGGTGAAGAAAGACGGTAGCGTCGTCAAGAGCAATGCGGCCGCCTCGTTCTGGAAGGGCTACGTCATGGCGATTCTGCTATCGATGACGACAATGATCTATGGCATGAACGTCGCCCGCTCCATCATCCAGGAAAAGACATCGCGCATCTTTGAGGTCATGCTCGCAATTACGCGTCCGGCAGACATGCTGGCAGGCAAGCTCATCGGTGTCGGCGCCGTGGGGCTTACCCAGATCGGTATCTGGCTGATCGCTGGCGCGATCATCATTGGAACGCCCTATGCCGCCTCCATACTTTCAGGCGAATATGCCGTGCACATCTCAGTCACTGAGGCGGTATTGTTTCCGGTCTATTTTGTGCTCGGATACCTGCTCTACAGCTCCCTCTTCGCCGGACTTGCAGCATCCTGCGAAACCGAACAGGAACTCCAGATGTACATGCCCCTCGCCGCGGCGCCAACCTGGCTCAGCTTCTCCTTAATCGTGGTCGTCATGAACGACTCGAATTCACTCTGGGCCGTTGCAGGGTCCCTGTTCCCCCCCACCGCACCCATCATCATGTTCCTGCGCATGGCCTCGCAGATTCCTCCAGTTTGGCAGTTCGCCGTTTCCATTGGCCTGCTCGTGCTCAGCATCTGGCTGGTTCTATGGATCTCCGCAAAGCTCTACCGCGTCGGCATCCTGATGTACGGCAAGCGCGCAACGCTCCCCGAACTGATCCGCTGGCTCCGCTATAGCTGAGAATCTGCGCTGCATCAGAGCGCGCCCAGGCGGACGATCCTCGTCCGCTTCCCGGCTATCCCCTCCTACCCAAAGCGGGCAACTTCCCGACCGCAGAGCTCTCGCCCTGGGAGCGATTCCACCCATTCGTTTTTGTGACTAACCCGTTCGTGTGATTGAATCTGCGACTCAAATCTCTATGATTGGCAATGACCTAAGTAATAGCTTCCTTCCCGGGTTTTCGACCCGATACTGGACCTTCGTCATAGGGCATCGACGTTAGCTGCCATGCCAGATGTAGGGGGCGGCTATCCTACAGGTTGCGTGAAACCTCCAGAGGGCTCGCAACCTGTAGCCTCATTTCCCCCAACAGCATCTTGATAGCCGCGTTGTTGAGCATACTCCAGCCTTCAGGCTCATTGCTGTACCGCAGACCACGCGTAGAATCAGGAAAGTGACCGACCGGGATAGGACCAGATTCACAGTGGGCCAGCGAATCATGCTGGCGATTGTGCCGCGGTTTGTGTGGGCGCTGCTGAGAATTGTGGAGCGAACGTGGCGCTTTGAGGTAATCGCGGAGGAAGGCGTTGACCCGGTCCTCTTCGGGCAACGTCCAGGACCGGAGATCTACTGCTTCTGGCACCAGTGCGTGCTGCCCTGCACCATCTATTTCCAACACGCCCGCGCAGTCATCCTGATCAGCCAGAGCTTTGACGGCGAACTCATCACCCGCATCCTGCGCATGTTTGGCTTCGACGCGGTGCGCGGCTCCAGTTCACGAGGCGCCCGCGGAGGCCTGCTGGGACTGAAACACGTGATCGAAACCGGGCGCACGGCAATCTTCACCGCTGATGGGCCACGCGGCCCCATTTATGAAACCAAGATGGGGCCAATCAAACTCGCGCAGACCACCGGAGCGCCGATCGGCGTCTTCCACCTCCAGCCGGAACACGCCTGGACGTTGAACTCCTGGGACCGCTTTCTGATTCCCCGACCCTTTACGCGAATCGTCGTGAGTTGGGCGCAGTGGACGCACGTGCCGCCTGATCTACCGCCCGACCAGTTCGAAACCAAAAGACAGGAGCTCAACGACGCCATCGAACGCGCGCGCCTGCGAGCCCTCGCGCACCTGGGACAACAAGCATCATGAGCGATCTGCGCGTCGCCGATTTCGACTTTGAGCTTCCTGAAGAACTGATCGCGCAGCAGCCGCCCGCCGAGCGCGGCCAAAGCCGGATGCTGGTGATGGATCGCGCTACCGGCCAATTGCACGACAGTCAGTTCAACGAATTCCCTTCCCTCCTGCGGACCGGAGACCTCCTGGTGCTGAATGACAGCCGCGTGATTCCAGCCCGGCTCTACGCGCGTCGAACGCTGCGCCGAGAAAAAGAAAAGCCCACCGGACGCATCGAAGTCATGCTGACCGAACCAGCGGGCGAGAACCGCTGGCGCGCACTGGTGCGACCTGGCCGCAAAGTGGCCATCGGCGAGCGCCTCGTGTTTCCCGCACCAGATGGCCAGATCATTCTCGAAGCCGAGGTGGTCGAGCGCGGCCAGTTTGGCGATCGGCTATTGGACTTTGCGCCCGTCGAGGACTTCTCCGCAGTTCTGGACAGCATTGGCCACATGCCCCTGCCGCCTTACATCCATCGCGATGATGCGGCCGCCGATCGAGAACGATACCAGACCGTATTTTCGCGAGAACGTGGATCCGTCGCGGCCCCCACAGCCGGCCTCCACTTTACACCGCAGACTCTCGATCGCATCGCCGCCCAAGGAATCGAAATTGCGCGCGTGACCCTGCACGTGGGTCTCGGCACCTTTGCGCCATTGCGCGTAGAGCGCGTCGCCGACGTGCGGCTCCATCGAGAGCACTACACCATCCCCGCTGAAACCGCCGACGCCGTGAATCGCGCCCGCAGCGAGAAACGTCGAATCGTAGCCGTCGGCACAACCGTAGTACGCACACTCGAGGCTGCGGCGCAGCGAGCTGGATCGGCACCCATGGCGGCTCACTCCGCAGAAACAGACATCTTCATCTCACCCGGATTCGATTTCCGCGTCGTAGGCGCACTCCTGACCAATTTCCATCTGCCGCAGTCGAGCCTGTTGATGCTGGTAAGCGCCTTTGCAGGGCAGGAACATACGCTTGCAGCCTATCGGCATGCCGTCCAAAGCCGCTATCGCTTTTTCAGCTACGGCGATTGCATGTTTCTGGCCTAGGACGCATCAAAGCTTATGCGTGCCCGAATCCAAAGCTCATCGCCTGAAATACGATAGACTTACGCGGTGTGAACTTGCAGCTGGGCCAGCCACTCACGGGCGGGTCAACAACAGATAACGCGCCGGCAATACTCATTCCCCCACTTTGAAGGAAAAAGCTCTTAGATGACAGACACCAAAAACACGATCCTCGTTACAGGCGGCGCCGGATTTATCGGTTCGAATTTCGTGCTGCGCTGGATCGAGACCGTCGGCACGCCGGTTGTGAATCTAGATCTGCTCACCTACGCCGGTAACCCGGAAAACCTTGCTTCGCTCGACGAAGACAAACGCTACCAGCTTGTGCGCGCCGATATCTGCGATGCCGAAAGTGTGGCCGCCGCGCTGCAGGCGCATCGTCCGCGAGCCATCGTGCACTTTGCCGCTGAGAGCCACGTCGATCGTTCCATCGTCGACCCAGGCGCATTCATCCACACCAACGTGCAAGGCACCTACACGCTGCTCGAGCAAACGCGCCGCTATTGGTCCACCCTGGATGACGCAGCAAAGTCGGCTTTCCGCTTTCTGCACGTTTCCACTGACGAAGTCTATGGCACGCTGGCGCCCGACGATCCTGCGTTCTCTGAGACCACTCCCTACGCGCCGAACAGTCCCTACGCAGCATCGAAGGCTGGCTCGGATCACCTGGCGCGCGCCTACTTCCACACCTTCAAGCTCCCAGTGCTCACTACAAACTGCTCCAATAACTATGGCCCCTTCCAATTCCCCGAAAAGCTGATCCCGCTCATGATCCTGCATGCTCTCGAAGGCAAAGAGTTGCCGGTCTACGGTGATGGCCAGAATGTCCGCGACTGGCTCTTCGTTGACGATCACTGCTCTGCAATCCGCACAGTCCTCGATCGCGGCAGGCCGGGCGAGACCTACAACGTAGGTGGCAACAGCGAGCGCAACAATCTCCACGTCGTAAATACAATCTGCGACCTCGTCGACGAACTGCGCCCCAACTCAGCCATCGGGCCACGGCGTAAGCTGATCAAATTTGTTGCCGACCGTCCCGGCCATGATCGCCGTTATGCGATTGATGCGCGCAAAATCGCCGGCGAACTTGGCTGGACTCCATCGGTCGACTTCGAACACGGCCTGCGCAACACCGTTGAGTGGTATCTCAATCACGCGTCCTGGATCGAGAATGTGCGCAGTGGCGCCTATCTCACGTGGATCAAACAGAACTACGAGGAGAGAATCGCGCAATGAAAGGCATCATTCTCGCCGGAGGCTCCGGAACGCGCCTCTATCCGGTCACGCACGTCGTTTCAAAGCAGCTTCTGCCCGTTTACGACAAGCCGATGATCTACTACCCGCTGAGCACCCTCATGCTTGCCGGTCTACGCGACATTCTCATCATCTCCACGCCCGAGGACACGCACAGGTTTGCCGATCTGCTTGGCGACGGAAAACGCTGGGGCATCAACCTCAGTTATGCCGTGCAGCCCAGCCCCGACGGACTCGCGCAGGCCTTCACCATCGGCCGCGATTTCATCGGCAGCGATACGTGCTCCCTCATTCTCGGCGACAACATCTTCTACGGCCAGTCATTCTCACGCGATCTTCAGCAAGCGGCGAAGCTGAAGAGCGGTGCGCTGGTCTTCGCATACCCCGTGCACGATCCCGAACGGTACGGCGTTGTGGAGTTCGACGACGCGGGCAAGGCAATCAGCATAGAAGAAAAACCGAAACAGCCAAAGTCGCGCTATGCCGTCACCGGCCTCTATTTCTACGACAACGATGTCGTGAAGCTGGCAGCCGATCTCAAGCCTTCGGCGCGAGGCGAATTGGAGATCACCGATCTCAACCGTCTCTATCTCGAAGCGGGCAAGCTGAAAGTCCAGGTCATGAGCCGCGGCATGGCTTGGCTCGATACAGGCACACACGATTCGCTCTTCGAGGCGGGACTCTATATCCAGACCATCGAACGACGCCAGGGCTTGATGATTGCCTGCCCCGAAGAAATCGCGTATCACTTCGGATACATCACGGCCGACCAGCTTGAAGAGCTTGCAAAACCCGTGGCCAAGAGCGGATACGGACAATATCTATTGGCCTTGCGCAATGAGCGACAGATTCCCGCAGGAACCAGCGAGTTATGAATATTGAAGAGACTTCGTTGCCCGGCGTCCTGTTGATCACGCCGAAAATTTACAGCGACAATCGTGGTGCCTTCTGGGAAACCTGGAACCACGATGCATTCGAGGCAGCCGGCTTGCCTTGCACCTGGGTACAGGACAATTTCTCTCTGTCAAAGAAAAACGTTGTCCGCGGCATCCACTATCAAACCGTCAATGCACAGGGCAAGCTGGTGCGCGCAACCCACGGAGCAGTTCTCGACGTAGCCGTCGATCTCCGCCGCAGTTCGCCTTGCTTCGGCGATCACGTTGCCGTGGAACTCAGCGGAGAGAATGGCCGCATGCTCTGGATCCCAGAAGGATTTGGCCACGCATTTCTCGTGCTGACCGACGTCGCCGGCTTCGCCTACAAGGTCACCGACTGCTACAACCCCAAAGGCGAACGCACCATCGTGTGGAATGATCCGGACCTCGCAATTGCCTGGCCAGTCGTGCCTGAGGAAGCAATCGTTTCCGATAAGGATGCGAAAGGGGAATCGCTCGCGACCGCGGAGGTTTTTGCGTGAGCGTGTGGCCGCGCATCCTCATCACCGGAGCCGATGGCCAGGTGGGGCGAGCACTGCTCAATACCTTTGTCGGATCCGCGGAAGTGATTGCCTGCAACCGCAATTCGCTTGATCTTGCGAACGCCGATCAGATTCGCGAAAAAGTGCGAGAAGTCGCACCGGACATCATCGTCAACGCCGGCGCTTACACAGCAGTCGACCGGGCCGAAACCGAACGCGAACTGGCCTTCGCCGTCAACGCTCGCGCTCCCGGCATTCTTGCAGAAGAGGCTCAACGCGCCAGTGCCCTGCTGGTTCACTATTCCACCGACTACGTTTTCAATGGCTCCAAGAAAGCGCCATGGGTTGAAGACGACGCAACCGATCCCCTCAGTGTCTACGGCGCCAGCAAACTCGCCGGAGAAGATGCGATTCGACGCATCGGGGGCAAGTACCTGATCTTCCGCACCAGTTGGGTCTATGCCCCCGAAGGCAAAAACTTCGTGCTCACGATGCTGCGCCTGGGCCGCGAACGCGAATCGCTGAATGTAGTCGATGACCAGATTGGCGCGCCCACCACGGCTGCCGAACTGGCGCGCGCCACGCATGCAATTACCACAGGCATCGTTGCAGGAAAATTCGGCGCGCCAGATCAGTGGGCCGGCATCTACCACATGACCTGCGCCGGTAGCGTCTCGTGGTGCGGATTCGCGCGCGCAATCTTTCAGCGTGCACCCGAACTTTTCGGCGACAAGACTCCCGTGGTGAATCCAATCGCAACAAGCGCTTATCCAACACCCGCGAAACGTCCGCACAATTCCGTTCTCTCAAACGAAAAGCTAACCCGCATTTTTGGCGTGCGCTTGGCTCCCTGGGAGACAGCGCTCGACGAAGTCTTGAAAGCTATCCCGGCACAGCCAAAGCCCTGATCGCGTCCCTCTTCATCTCGCCATGTAGACTCGTCTGCGTCACATTTTCCTGGGAGGTACTTCGTTGCAAAGGAAAGCCATTCCCGCCGCGATCCTGGCAGTCACGGTGTTTTTGTTTTCTGCGGACGCCATGGCGCAGACCGCCAAAGACCTCACCGCCGCAGAAGTGATGCAGCGCGTAATCACCGCGACCGGAGCCGCGCCGCCCGCCGACACCGTTGATACGCTTAAGGCCGGCGATCCCAACACCGTGGTGACCGGCATCGTCACCACGTTTATGGACACCTATTCTGTCCTTGAACAAGCAGTCGCCAGCCACAAAAACCTCATCATCACCCACGAACCCACCTTCTATAACCATCTTGATGATCAGGCTCCGCTCGCCGCCGATCCGGTCCAGCAGCAGAAACTCGCCTACATCCGCGACCACCATCTGGTCGTCTGGCGTTTCCACGACACATGGCACATGCGCCAGCCCGACGGCATCCTCGCCGGCATGGTCGATAAGTTCGGATGGAAGGCCTATCAAAGCAGCGAGAATCCTCACCGTTTCACGATGCCGTCTACCACCGTCGGCAAAATCGCCGCATCCCTGCAGGCTCGCACTGGCGCGCGTTCCATCCGCATTGTTGGCGACCTGGCCATGCCCGTCACCAACGTCGGGCTCTTGCCGGGAGCCTCAGGCTCCGAAAAACAGATCAAGATGCTCGAAGAAGACGACGTGCAGCTTCTCGTCGCCGGAGAATCGCGCGAATGGGAGACCGTCCCCTACGTGCAAGACGCCATCGCCGAAGGCCGTCACAAGGCGCTCATCCTGCTGGGCCACGCCGTCTCAGAAGAAGCCGGAATGGAAGAGTGCGCCCGCTGGCTGCAGACAATTCTTCCCGGCATGCCCGTGGCCTTTATCCCTGCTGGCGAGCCATTCCAAACGGTCTCGAATTCGACATCCCAAAAGCGATGATCGCTTTGCGGAGCCGGCTCACAGTACCACGGTGTATTCATCCGGGGTGCCTTCCGCTTCCCCGCATCATCGTCGGACAGGTAACGTAGAACAATGGACTCCACCGCCGCCACCGAGAGCCCCGCGCCCACCGAGGTCGTCCCCGTCGAACCTGTCAGCCCCTGGCAGCGTGCCTTCAATCGCATCTTCACGCGACACCTGATGAACATCGCAGTCCTGATGGTGCTCCCGGTCATCTTTTTGATGACGCTCAACCCGACCCTCGAATGCGTGCATGATCCCGACATCTGGTGGCACCTGGCAAATGCCCGCCTGCTTACTTCAACCCACCATTTCATCTGGACCGAGCCGTACTCTTTCACGGTTGCCGGCGAGCGCTGGATCAATCCCGAGTGGCTCTCTGAGCTGCCTTACTGGTTCAGCTACCAGGCCCTTCACCTGCGAGGAATTTACCTCGTCAATTGGCTCGGCCTCTGCGCGAATCTCATTTTCATGTACTGGCGCGCCTATCGGCGATCGGGCCACGCCGGCGCCGCATGGTGGGCTGCCGGACTCGGATTCGTACTCATCTCCATAAACTCCGGACCCCGAACCATCGCCATCGCTTATCTTGCACTGTCTGCGGAAATGGCCCTGCTTGAATCCGCAGATCGCGGAAACACCCGCGCACTCTGGCTGCTGCCGCCGCTCTTCTGCGTCTGGATCAATCTTCACGGAAGCTGGCTCATCGGCCTGGCCTTATTCGTGCTCTATATCCTCTGCGGAGTATTTGGTTTCAAAAAGGGCATGATCGAGCAGGAGCCTTTCACGCCCGCGCACCGAAATCGCCTCCTTGCGATTCTCGGCCTCTGCATCGTCGTGCTTCTCATCAATCCCTACGGCTGGCGCCTTGTTTGGAATCCCATTGACATGATGTTCAACCAGAAGCTGAACATCTCCAACGTCGCCGAGTGGAAGCCCCTGAACCTCAGCACCGTCGTCGGAGCAGCAGGATTCGCGGCAATGTGCCTGATGGTCTTCTGCAATGCAATCAGAGGCCGCAAATGGCGCGTCTACGAGCTGGCCCTCGTATTCTTTGCCTGGTACGCGGCTCTCGACCACATGCGATTCCTCTTTATGGCCGCCGTGCTCGTCATTCCCCTCATCGCCGACGATATTCGCCGCGGCGCTAATCTCGGGTCCGACCAGAAAACAATCCCAATCGCAAACGCCTTCATGGTGGCAACAGTTGCCGTGGTTATCCTGCTTATCTTTCCCAAGGAAAAGAAGCTGGAAGCGAAGATGCCCACTTTTTTCCCGATGCAGATACTCGATTCCATTCAACCCTCATGGCGAACGTTCACCAACGATCCAATGGGCGGCATGATGACCTTCAAATCGAAGCCAAACTTTCTCGACACGCGACTCGACACATTCGAGCACCATGGCGTACTGGCAGCCTATCTTCAGGCGATGTACGTAATACGAACGCTCGAAGTGTTCGATCAGTACCGCGTCGATCATGTTCTGGTCACCGACGAGATGCCTGTGGCTTACCTTCTCAAGCGCACACCGGGCTGGACCATCATCCAGGAGGAAAAAACGGGGAAAGATCTTTACGTGATGTTTGCCCGAACCCCGGGAGCGCCGGCAGGGTCGTCCACAAAAGACGCACTTCTGCCCGTGAAGAAATAGCCTCTGCGTTGAGTGTCGAGCAGGACTGATAAGCGGCGGGCCTGTAACAAATCCACAAACGCGGGATGAAGCTCTCGCGAAACGGCTAAGCCAGAAAGTTTGAAATCATGTCCTGTGACTCGACCATCCAGATGTGACTAGCGTCACAGGGATCACGGCTGTTCCCGTGGAATCATCGTCTCCAAAGGTTCTTCTGTGATCGCGATGGCTACACGTACATTTTGGAGTGCTTCAGTGAATTTTGATTCTTCCTCATTCATTGCAGAAAAGGAGCTCATTGCAGCTCTGGAGAAGCGCTCATCGACGGTGGTATGCAACGAACCGCGCTCCCTGTTCGCGCAGGGGGGCAAACCCGCTGGTCTGTATATCCTCCGCAGTGGTAGCGCCAGCCTCACCATGGAATCGCCAACCGGCGGAAACCTGATGTCGATCACACTCCATCCCGGGTCGCTGCTCGGCCTGCCGGCCCTGATCGGCAATGAA
This sequence comes from uncultured Acidobacteriaceae bacterium, assembly GCA_963738035.1. Taxonomy (GTDB): domain Bacteria; phylum Acidobacteriota; class Terriglobia; order Terriglobales; family Acidobacteriaceae; genus Telmatobacter. The sequence goes on along the minus strand of CAVTVB010000006.1, from coordinate 59,967 downwards.
CCCTACACCATGACAGCCAACGCCGAGAAAGATGCCGAACTCGGTTTCGTCACCCGCGAGGACTTTAACAGCCTTATGCTCACGGATCCTTCGCTGGCGGTTAGGGTGCTGCGCGTCCTCGCAGCCGAAGTCCGCACAGCGCGCCACGCGATCTCCGAGTTCTAGAGCCCCTGGAAGCTTCAGCAATACAACGCCTTGCGCTCTTCCGCACTTCTCCCGCCTGAAGTGCGGCGTGGTATGCCACCGCCCGGAATGCGTTAGCATCCTGAATGTGCCCGGCCTCGATGATCCAGTCAAATTTGTGCGCGGCGTTGGTCCGCAGGTTTCAGAGATGCTCGCCACCAAAGGCATCCAGACTGCCGAGGATCTGCTTTACCATCTCCCCTTCCGCTACGAAGACCGCCAGAATCCGCGCAGTCTCGACGAACTGAAACCCGGCGAGACGGCCAGTGTCATCGCGGAGGTGCGAGGCGCCGCCCTGTTGCGCACCCGCCGCATGCCGATCTTTGAGCTCACCGTCGGACAGGGCCGCCACGCCCTCAAATGCATCTGGTTTCACGCCACATACCTCGAAGGCAAGTTCCACGCCGGCCAAACCGTTGCGCTCTACGGCAAAATCGAACCTTCCCGTTCCTCCAGCAACTTCAAAATGATCCAGCCGCAGTTCGAAATCCTTCCCGACTCCAGTGACGATGCCGAAACACGCCTGCTCGAAGTGGGCCGCATCACGCCGGTCTACGAATCCCTCGGTGGATCGCGGCTGGCCTCCCGCTGGCAGCGCAAGGTCATCTTCAACTTGCTTGAGAGCGTCCGCGGCAACGTGCCCGAATGCCTTCCGGCATCGATGGTAGCCCGGCTCGACATGCCCGATCGCGAAGCCTCGCTCCGTGAAGTACATTTCCCGCCTGAAGGCACATCGCTCACCCAATTGCAGTCATGGGCCACGCCACCACACCGCCGTCTGATCTTCGAAGAGCTGTTCTTTCTCGAGTTGGGCCTCGAACTGAAGCGCCGCAAAATGCGCGAACGCGCCGGCATCGCCTTCGAAACCAACACAAAGGTCCGCGAGGCCATCCGCGAAGTGCTGCCGTTCCATCCCACCGCCGCGCAAAAGCGCACCCTGGGCGAGATCGTCACCGACATGCGTGCCACCAGCCCCATGCGGCGACTCCTGCAAGGCGATGTCGGATCGGGCAAAACCATCGTCGCCCTGCAGGCCATGCTCGTCGCAATCGAAAACGGCTACCAGGCCGCGCTCATGGCTCCAACCGAAATCCTCGCCACGCAACACTTTCTAGCCGCTCGCAAACTGCTCGAACGGTCATCGCGCAAATATCGCATCGTCCTGCTCACCGGTTCACTCGATGACGACCGCAAGCGCACCAACCGCGGCTTGATCAATCGCGGAGAAGCGCAACTCGTCATCGGCACTCACGCGTTAATCGAAGAAAAAGTCGAGTTCGATCGCCTCGGCCTGGTTGTAGTCGACGAACAGCACCGCTTCGGCGTGCTCCAGCGTTTCAAGCTGATGAAGAAGCCGAACCAGCCCGAGCCCGACGTCCTGGTCATGACCGCGACTCCAATTCCGCGCACTCTCGCGCTTTCCCTCTACGGCGATCTCGACGTCAGCATTCTCGACGAACTGCCGCCCGGCCGCACTCCCATCGCCACCCGCCGCGTCCCCGAGGAGCGCTGCGCCGAGGTATGGGATTTCGTGCGCAAGCAGGTAGCGCAGAAGCGCCAGGCGTACATCGTCTATCCCGTAATCGAAGGCAGCAGCGACGACCAGCCGGAATTGGACTTCTCGCACGACGAGCCAGTCTCCGCATACCGCAACTTGAGTGCCCCGTCCATCTCAAATCCACGCGAAATAGGCAAGCGTAAAGGCAAAACCGCCGATCTCTTCCCCGGCATCTCAGGCCAGAAACCCGCTCCCAAAAGCAAAACTGCGGAGCTCAAGTCCGCCGTGGCCATGCACGAAAAACTGCGCACCGGCCCGCTCGCCGGACTGCGCGTCGGCCTGCTGCATGGCCGCCTCGACGCCGGACGACAAGGAATCATCATGCGCCGATTCCAGCGCGGCGAAATCGACGTGCTCGTGGCGACAACCGTAGTTGAAGTCGGCGTCGACGTTCCCAACGCTACCGTAATGGTCGTCGAACATGCCGAGCGCTTCGGCCTCGCACAATTGCATCAGCTGCGCGGCCGCGTCGGCCGTGGAGCGGCCAAGAGCTACTGCATCCTCATCACTGGACAACGCGTGTCTGAACAGGCTGAGGAACGCCTGAATGCCATGGTCCGCACCCAGGATGGCTTCGAGCTCGCAGAGCTTGATCTCTCCATGCGCGGCCCCGGCGAATTCTTCGGCACGCGCCAGGCCGGCCTGCCCGATTTCCGGGTCGCCAACCTCGTTCGCGACCGCGCCCTGCTCGAACTGGCCAAGCACGAGGCCGAGCGCTTTGCCACCGTCAAACCCGGCGAAGGCACCGAAGCCGAGCGTGCCCGCGTCTGGGCAAGACTGCGAGAAGCGTGGCAACGCCGCTACGGCCTTGTCGAAGCTGGATAGCCCTTAATGCGGCAGCGAGTGCGCATTCCCGTGATCCTCGATCGGAGACGTTTGAACCTCGAGATCGATGCTCACGATCTCCTCCTGGCATTCCTTCCGAACCATGCGCGTGCATTGGCACAGTTCCGTAAAGCGGATATGCGCACCCTGGCTGAGTTCAAGCCCCGCCGCAATCAGGATGCTGTAAATCTCCAGGCACGACCGCCGTTCAAACTCAAAGAGAATGTCGATCAGGCCCGCGTCACTCGCGCTCCTGCTCAGTACCCAGCCTCCGCAACCGAGAATCGCCCCAGTAAGGGACTTCACTGTCCGGCTCGGTTCGCCTCTTGAGATCGCTCTCATCTGCAAGGCCCATGGAATCACTCCCGGCTCGAGTGGATCGCGAAAGGTGGACGCCTGTCTCATGCTCTTCTTATCGGCGGCGGCGCAAAAACGTTCAAGCTGTGCGGGAGTAGGGCATTCTCCTGCTTCTTAAGCGCAAAACCGGTCCGTTTCCCCCAATCTCGGTTCCTGCTTTCTGGCTGGGCGCTCCTCCGCCGGATGTTAGGTTGGTACACAGCATGATTGTCGGCAGCGGCATTGACCTTGTTGAAATCGCGCGTATCCAGCAGTCGCTTGAGCGCTTTGGCCCACGCTTCCTCAATCGTGTCTTCACACCCGCAGAGCAAGCCTACTGCCTGCGCAAACGCAATGCCGCCGAGAGCCTCGCTGCACGATTTGCCGCCAAAGAGGCCGCCGCCAAGGCCCTCGGCACCGGAATCAGCCGCGGCGTGAACTGGCTAGAGATCGAAGTCATCCGCGAGCCCGGTGGGCGCCCCAACATCCGCTTCTCTGGCCGGGCCGCGGAGATGGCCGCGCATCTTGGCGTCGCCCATGCCGCCCTGTCCATTACCCACACCGCCACCCTCTCGATGGCTAACGTGATTCTGGAGAATCAAGGCTAGGCCGCCGCCCCTGTAAATACCTGCTCCAAAGCGACTTCTTGCCCTGGTTGCTCGACCTTGGTGTACGAGTCTTGACCTCGCTTTCCGGGCTAAATTGCTCGGTAACCCCTGCTCTTTCTGCTATTCTCAAGGCGACCAAGTAAGGGATGGTCGGGTCAGCTTCATCGAAGGGAAAGCGTGCCGAGCCGCAAAGAGATTCAGTGGTCCCAGCTGAGAGTTGGCGCATTGGTCGTTGCGGCCATGGCCGTATTGATCCTCGTCATCCTCCTCATGTCCTCGTCTGCGGGAGGCTTGTTCACACCCAAGCTCATCCTTCGCACCTATTTCGAGAACGCCGGCGGACTCAAAAGCGGAGCTCCGGTCACGCTCGAGGGCGTCACCATCGGCAACATCACCAGGATCCGCGTCGTCTCCGAGCGCAGCCCGAGGCCCGTCGAAGTCACCATGCGTGTGGGTGGCAAGTATATTCCGCTTCTGCATGTTGACTCCACCACCTCCATCGCCCAGGCCGGAGTTTTGGGCGACAGTTACGTCGACATTAGCTCTCAGAAAGCGAAGGGACCGCAGCCGAAAAATAATGCCGAGCTCGCTTCGGTCGAAGCATCAAGCCTGCAGGGCGTCATCACCGCCAGCCAGGTCTCCATCGACGAAATTACCCGGCTCATGCGTAACGCCAACAGACTGGTCGATACGCTAAACTCCACCCGCGGCACTCTTGGCGGACTGATCAACGATCCCTCCTTCTACTCCAAGCTGAATCGAATCGCCGAAAACCTCGACAAGATCACGGCCGCCATTGGCAACGGGCACGGAACCCTTGGTAAGTTGGTCACGGACGATACTCTCTACACGCACGCCGACTCCGTAATCGACAAGCTCGACAAGATCGCAACCGGAATCCAGGATGGTCAGGGCACAGCCGGCAAGCTGATCAAGGATGACACCCTGTACAAGAACCTGAATTCCACCGTCTCCAACGCCAATCAGCTTCTTGCCGACGTCAACAGCGGGAAGGGTTCGATCGGCAAGCTGGCCAAGGACCCCGAGCTCGCCAAAAAGCTGGATAACACCATCACCCGCCTCGATTCCATCCTCACCGGCATCGATGAAGGCAAAGGCACCATCGGCCAGCTCATGCAAAATCGGTCGCTCTACGAGCACACCGACCAGACCATGGATCAGGCGCAACAACTCATTCAGGCCATTCGTCAGGACCCGAAGAAATACTTCGTGATTCGCCTGAAGCTTTTCTAGATCGATTGCTCAGGCGCCGATCCCCTCGATTTTTCAGGAACTCCTACCAGCCCTGCTGCGTTCTACTTGCATCGGAGGTCAGAATGTTCCCCACCGCACGACTCTCGGCAGGTGCCCTCTGCCTGCTATCCGCCGCATGTGCTCTCACTCTCGTCTCGCGCCCCACGCACATTGTCCACGCGGACAATGAAGCCGCCCCCGCCTACGCCGCCAACGGCGATCTTCTGCCGCTAAAGGATTATCGCGAGTGGATCTACCTGACTTCCGGCATCGATATGAGCTACTCCCCGAAAGCCATGGAAATGGACCACTCCATGTTCGACAACGTCTTCGTGAATCCCGCCGCCTACCGCAGCTTCTTAGCCACAGGAACCTGGCCCGACAAGACCGTCATGGTCCTCGAAGTTCGCGGAGCAAAGTCGAAAGGGTCCATCAACCAGCGCGGCCATTTCCAGGACGCAGACGTCATGGGCTTCGAAGTCCACGTAAAAGACGAGGCGCGCTTCCCCGGCAAATGGGCCTTCTTCGAATTTGATACACCCAGCAAGAACGGAACCCTCGTTCCCCAGGCCGCTCCCTGCTACACCTGCCACGCCGCACACGCAGCCGTCGACACAACGTTCGTCCAGTTCTACCCCACGCTGCTGCCCATCGCCAAAGCCAAAGGCACCCTCGCCGCCGCGTACTTGAAAGAAGAGTCAGCAACAGGTTCGAAGTAGTCGCCGTGCAGCGCTCGCATCTACGGACCAGACCAATCCAACTACGGCGACTGATCGCTGTCCCATCCGACGGCACGATCCTCATCTCTCCGCGGAACTGGTGATAGTGGTCAAAGACCACATCATTGATCGCGACCACTGTGGGTGTCTTCCAAAGAGAGACGCTCCGCGTCGGCAAGATGTAGCTGCGGCCTCCGATATCGATCCGTTTGTAATCGATTGCCAGATCTGCGCGCCTCAGATCAACAGCATCGGGCGAGAGATCCGTCTTCAGCACGATTCTCAATACAGCGCCCGTGGCCGGCTCCAACGCAATCTCGCCGTGGTAAGCAGGAGTCGACGTGAACTCGCTGGACCTGCCGCCCTTCAAAACGCAGCAATAGCGGACGATGTAGCTCGATTTGTCCGCCCCGACCGCGAATTGAAATACGGCTGCAGGACCATCGTCCGGTTTGTTCCCAATGGCTCCAGCCGATCTTGCCTTTCAGTATGTCTGCGACGACCACACCCAGCAGTGGCCCGAACTCACCCCACGAATGGAGTCCGGGTTTCTTGTTGATATTCTCTTCCGGCTTAGTCGCCGTCAGACCCTGGTCAACTTCCTGCCCGTCTCGATACACCGCTGTGACTTCGTGGCGATCGATGAACCGGAAGCCGTCGACGGCAATGAGATGCTTCTCGATGGAACGCATCACGTAGGCATCCTGAAAGCGCGTTGTGGTGCGCGTCGCCAAAAAGTCCGGCATCCTCGAGACTGTCGTAGCCACAAAAGCTGCAGCCCGCGAGACCATTCGCCCTTGCGCAGCGCGACCGGGTGCCGGAAGATCAAGCAGGTCAGCCGCAGGCAGGTCGAGAAAGGCGGCTTCGTCAGCGATCGCCAGTAATGCCTCCCGTGTTTCCTTACCCGGCAGTTCCAGATTGAGTCGTTCGAATCCCGCCGCTGTCAGTCGCTGCGTCAGATGACGCCCGTTAAGCTCTCGCGCCAGATCTCTATCTGATTTCGCGTGCAACACAGCCACCACATGCTCAAGCTGCTCTACAGTAAGCTGTTCATCCGACCAGGGCGTCACCAGCTCAATCTGGGGAGCCGCTCCTGCCCCAACACGAGCGCCGGCAACGCGCACATCAATGCTGCAACTAGAAGCGAGGGACTTCGCATTTCGATGACTTCCCCGATTGCGAAGACAAACTATATCACCGGAATCGCACCAGCAGCGGTGTCGGGCGTCAAGGCCGAGCGCCGCGAAATCAGCGGATAATCCTGCCCACCGCATTCCATTTCCTGGAATGGCCTAACCGACCTCTCTACGTATACATTCAAAGCAATGACAAATGAAAAAGCTCCGATGAACGCGAGAATTCAGCGTTTACCTCGCCCGCAGAAAGCAAGTCTTTGGGGTCGTAAAACCGGAGCGAGCCAATGAAAACCGTCACCTGGCGCACCATTGCAGCGATTGGCATCGTAGCTGCTGGTTTCTGTTTTCTGGGCGCAGTATTCTCCGCTAGCTTGACCGACAAGGACGCCGCTGACCGGGATTTTATCGAATATTGGGCGGCTGAACAGCAACTTATTCATGGCGCAAATCCCTATGATGACGTTGCAATCCTGCGACTCGAACGGTCAGCGGGAATGGAGCGCAACCAGGCCGAAATCACATTCAGTCCGCCTGTGGCCTTTGCCCTTGCTTTGCCATTGGGATTCTTCAGCGCTAAGACTGGCCTCGTTCTTTGGTTGCTCGCACTCATTGCCGCCCTCTCAGCTTCCTTGTGGTTGCTTTGGCTATTGAACGGCCGCCCGGAAACGCTCTTGTATCTATTCGGATTCCTTTTTCCGCCCGCAGTCGCCTGCCTGAAGGCTGGGCAACTGGGCATTTTTCTTCTTCTCGGCGTTGTGCTCTTTCTTTATTTCCACAAAACGCGCCCTTTCCTGGCCGGGGCTTCACTTCTGCCTTGCGCTCTAAAGCCGCACCTCTTTTTGCCCGTTGCTATTGTCCTGGTTTTGTGGGTGATCAGTCGTAAGGCTTACCGTGTTCTTGCGGGGTTCTCCGCGGCTCTTGCACTCAGCTGCGCACTGACACTTTTGCTCGACAATCACGTGTGGTCCGAGTATTCGCAAGCGATGCGAACATCGGAAATCATGAGCCAGTTTGTACCCACGCTGAGCGCGCTCTTCCGATTTCTCCTTGACCGCAATGCCGGGTGGCTGCAATTCCTGCCTTCCGCCGCCGCATGCGTCTGGGCTCTCTGGTATTTCTGGACGCGGCGTGACCGCTGGGATTGGGTGGACCATGCCTCTTTGTTACTTCTCGTCTCGGCTCTGTGTACGCCCTATGCATGGTTCACCGATGAATCCGTTCTGCTCCCAGCGGTTCTATCCGGACTCTTTCGAGCAATTGAAATCTCGCCGCTCTCTGCTACCCATTATTCTGACTGCTGGAGTCGCGCTCTTCCAGGTCATGACAGACGTGCAGATCACGAGCCGCTATTATTTGTGGACTACACCCGCATGGCTTGCCTGTTATCTCTATGCCACCCGGAGAGATCGACATCATCTCAAACCGGCTCACGCCACTGATTTTTGAACTGGCCCGAGGCCAGTCAGGGCGCTGACATCATCTCTACTCGGCGCCGCGAAAGATCTTCCAGAACTGGACGAAACACTTCAGCCGCACCAGTTGAAAATAGTCGTGCGCGACGAGGTAAAACACCGCCGCCCCGGCCCACACCACGTGCAACGCATCGCCACCAAGCTGATCGCTGAAGGGCAGCGGCGCGGCCGACAGCACCATCGCCACCACCATCAGCGCCAGGTTCACGATCCCCATCACCATGCCGATCTCGAACAGCTCTGACGTGAACGGTCTTTCCCAGCCTCGTGGTCATTCCAAGAGCCGAAACCGCGGAGCAGTTTTCCATCAGCATCAGCACCGGCGCAACAGAAACGATCCACCCCACCAGCGCCCACAGCGTGAAGAACCCGAGCGAAAGAAAGATCAGCCAGATGGAAAGACCGATCAGGTCCGGCTCGCTGCTCGGTGGGAAAATGCGTTGCCGCCGCCCAGGCACTGACCGGAACCAGCCCCAGCAGATGCCTCCAAACAGAATCAGCCAGACAGTCTGCAGCACCATCATCGCCAGCGGTCGAAAGCGCACCCGGGCTGCATGAGTCTGAAGGCGAGGCTGCGTCCAAGACCCGAGATCACGATCCATGCCACTGCTGCGATCGGTACCAGCCAGCGCAATTCGTGCGCGATCAGCGGGTCGTATTTCGCAACCGCGCGGCTGAAATGCCCCGGCCGCAAGCCACGGATTCTGACGGATCGATGTTCCTGAGTCCCGCCTCCTCAGGCGTAAGCACCGCGAACACATGCTGCAACGCGACCAGCAAACCAGCAGAAACGGCACGCCGAAAAGCCATCGCCAGCCGACTTCAACGGCAACGACCAGCGGGCCGTCGAAGCATCCAGCCCATCTGATCCACCAGCGTTTGCGTGCCCCGGATCTGCTCCGCTCTGCTGTCTGTGATCACTCGATCACCAATACGTCACGATTCACTTGACGACCAAATTGACTGCACGTCCCGGCACAACGATGATCTTGGCGACCGTCTTTCCGGCAATCCGCGCCTTTACCTTCTCCTCTTCAAGCGCGGCAGCTTCCATCACTTTGGCGTCAGAACCCGCCGGCACGCGCATCAAGCTCACCAGCTTTCCGTTGATCTGCACCGGAATCTCGATCTCATCTTCCTTCGCCAGTGCGGGATCGCTCTTCGGCCACGGCTGCGCGCAGAACCGCGCCTTCTCCGCCAAGTTCCTCCCACAACTCCGCCGCAAGATACGGCGCAAACGGCGCCAGCAGCAGCACCAGCGTCTCGCAGCAGTTCATGCATCACCGGCGCAGGAACCTCGCCTGCCGCAAGCTGCGCATCCGCCGCCTGAATCTCGTTCACCAATTCCATGATGGCCGCAACGCATGTATTGAAATGCCAGCGCCCCTCAAAATCCTGCGTGATCTTCGCCGTCGTCTGATGCAGCTTGCGCAGCAGCTTCAGCGCAACGGCTCCGCTGTCCTGTGTTTTGGACTGACCTCGAGCGGCTGATCGACAGACCGGCGCATACTTCGTCACAAGCCGCCACACGCGGCCCAGAAACCGGCTCACCCCGGCAACGCCATCTTCCTGCCAGTCAAGATCGCGATCCGGCGGCGCGGCAAACAAGGCATACATGCGCGCAGCATCGGCGCCGTAGCGAGCCACCATGTCGTCAGGCGAGACCACGTTGCCCTTCGACTTCGACATCTTGGCGCCGTCCTTGATCACCATTCCCTGCGTGAACAGCGCTCGCACAGGCTCATCATTCGTGATCATTCCCAGGTCGCGCATCACCTTCGTCCAGAAGCGCGAATAGATCAGGTGCAGAATCGCATGCTCCACGCCGCCGATGTACTGATCGATGGGAAACCAGTACTGCGCCGTCGCCGAATCAAACGGCGCAACCGCATTCTTCGCATCCGTGTAGCGATAGAAATACCAGCTCGAATCGACGAACGTATCCATCGTGTCCGTCTCGCGCTTTGCCGGCCCCTTGCACTTGGGGCACGTGACGTTCACAAAGTCCGGCACGCGCGACAGCGGCGATCCGCCCTGCTGCGTGATTTCGATCTTCTCCGGCAGCAGCACCGGCAACTGCTCGTCGGGCACCGGCACAATGCCATCGCGCTCGCAGTGAATCATCGGAATCGGCGTGCCCCAGTAGCGCTGGCGGCTCACGCCCCAGTCCTTCAAACGGAACGTAACCGTCGCTTCGCCGAAGCCCTTGCGCGCGGCAACCTCCTGGAGTTTCTTCTGCGCTTGCGCGACAGCTCAGCCCATTGAACTCGCCCGAATTCACCAGCACGCCATCTTCCGACAGATACGGCAACTCCGGCTCTTCGGCGCTCTGGATCAGCCGGCGCAATCACGCGGCGAACCGGAATCGCATACTTCTTCGCAAATTCAAAGTCGCGCTCATCGTGGCCCGGCACGCTCATGATGGCGCCCGTGCCGTAATCGCTCAGCACATAATTCGCCACCCAGATCGGCACCATTTCGCCGCTATAGGGATTGATCGCGAATTTGCCCGTCGGAATCCCGTGCTTCTCAATCTCGCCGATATCGCCCGCTTCGCGCGCCTTCTTCTGCTCGTCAAGCAGCTTCGCAACCTGCTCGCGCAACCCGGCATCGTCCGCGGCCAGCGACTTCACCAGCGGATGCTCCGGCGCAAGCTGCACGCTGGTCGCGCCGAAAATCGTATCCACCCGCGTCGTAAACACGCGAATCTTCTTCTCCGTCGCCGGTTTTCGTCGACCGCCGAAAAGTCAACCTCCGTTCCTTCGCTGCGCCCGATCCAGTTGCGCTGCATGGTGCGCACTTTCTCCGGCCAGCCATCGAGCTTGTCGAGGCCATCCAGCAGTTCCTGCGCGTACGCCGTGATGCGGAGAAACCACTGCACCAGGTCGCGCTGCTCGACAATCGTGTCTTCGTGCCGCCAGCAGCGGCCGTCGATCACCTGCTCGTTGGCCAGCACCGTCGCGCACTCGGGGCACCAGTTCACCTTGCTCTTCTTGCGATAGGCCAGCCCCTTCTCGTACATGCGCAGAAAGAACCACTGGTTCCACTTGTAGTAGTCCGGCAAGCAGGTCGTAACTTCGGTTGCCCAGTCGAAGCCCATGCCGAGGCGCTCGAACTGGCGCTTCATGGCGGCGATATTGGCCAGGGTCCACTCGCGCGGCGGCGTATTGTTCTTGAGCGCGGCATTTTCCGCCGGCAGGCCGAACGCGTCCCACCCCATCGGGTGCATCACGTTGTAGCCGCGCATCCACATGTGGCGCGCCAGCGCATCGCCGATGGAGTAGTTGCGCACGTGGCCCATGTGCAGCTGCGCCGCTCGGATACGGCAACATCTCCAGCACGTAGTACTTGGGTTTGCCGCAGGAGTGCGGGCTCAGCCGCGTACATTCCGGGGTCCGCGGCCCACCGCGCCTGCCATTTCGGCTCAATTGTCGCCGGGTCGTAACGTAGCTCTTTTTCTTCCGCCATCACTCTTCAGTGTAAATGGCGGGGCACAGGCGTTCGGACTTTGCCGGTCTAGCCGACCAGGCTCTTCAGCACCCGCACGTTCCGCTCTTCGTCGCCATCTTCATCCACCGGCGTCTCCGCGATGAACGCGCAATCCGCAAACCGCGGATCGTTCAGCAGCCAGCGGAACGGCTCCACGCCGATATTTCCCTGCCCGATATGCTCATGCCGGTCCAGCTTTGATCCGCGCGCCGCCTTGGCATCGTTGCAATGCCACACCCGCACCGCGTCCACGCCAAACGTGATGTCGGCCTGCGTAATCGTATCGGCATAGCCTTCCGCCGTAACCATGTCGTATCCCGAAACATGCGTATGGCAAGTGTCGAGGCACACCCCCACCGGCGCATGCGTCTTCAGCCGCTGCACCAGTTCCGCCACCTGCTCGAAGTTGCCGCCCAGCGAGCACTCCGCACCCGGCCGTGTTTTCAATCAGGATGCTGAAATCGGTGCCCTGCCAGGGCAGCCCGTCCATCGCCTTCGCAATCGACTCCGCCGCCAGCTTCAGCCCTTCATTCCGCGTCATGCCCTTCCACGACCCCGGATGCAGCACCAGGAACTCCGCGCCCAGCGTCAGCGCCCGCTCAATCTCCCCGCGAAACGCCGCAACGCTCTTCTCGCCGGATATCCGTCGTCTGGCTGCAGACATTCACCAGGTAGCTGGTGTGGATCACCAGCGGCCCCACGTCGTACTTCGCCCGCAGCGCCCGCATCCGCTCGGCCTGCGCAGGATCGACCTTCGGCGCCCGCCACATCCGCGGACTCGACGAAAAAATCTGAAATGTGTTCGCGCCAATCTCTTTCGCGCGCTCCACCGCATTGGAGGCGCCACCCGCCGTCCCCAGGTGAACTCCGATTCGCTTTTTCATTCCCCGATTCTAACCGGCGATGCCCAAGACGGGTGCCCCTGCGTTGAGACCGATCGAATGCTCCTCCACATTTGGATGCCATCAAGCGCGCTGCCGGGGAGCGCTCAGCGCACAACTACCGATTACACCAGCTTCATCGCATCCGGATCCCACTGCACGATCTGCGCCCTTCTCAATGCTCAGATTGCTCAGCAGCGCCGCTCCCGCCGCGCGATATCCGAACACCGCATCCTCCACCACCGGCTTGCGCGACCGCACCGATGCGAAGAAATTCTTGAAGTGGTCGTACTGGTCGCTGTATCCCTTCGGCAGCATGATATTTCTCTTCTCCGCACGAGCGCCGCTTCCAGTGTGCGGCTGGATACTTCTTCCGGTACTCCGCCTCAATCTGCGCCTGCATCGCCTTGGGAAACGTATCGATCGTAAGTCCCGGCTCCGTCTCGCGCGGAACGCGGCTCAACGTCAAACCGCGTCCACCCAATCTGCATCGTGCCTTCCGAGCCGGTGAAGATCAGGCTCTCGCTCTCCTCGCCGCCGTCCACGAAATTCACGCGCAGGCTCAGGTTGAATCCCTCCCGATAGTCGAACAGCCCCAGCATCACGTCCTGCGCATCGCGCCCATCATTCCAGAAGCGGATCGCTCCCGTCGCCATGCCCTGCGTCGGCCCATGCGCTCCGGTTATAAAATGCGTTCCGCTGAAGAGATGCACAAACAGGTCGCCAGCAACGCCGCTGCCATACGCCTTCCACTTGCGCCATTGGAAAAACTGTTCCGCGCTGAACGGAATCTTCGGCGCCGTGCCCAGAAAACGCGGCCAGTCGCAGGTCTCCGTCGAGGCATCCGGCGGAATCGTGTAGTTCCACGCGCCCATCGACGAATTGCGATCCCAGCTCGCCGTCACCATGTTCAGCTTGCCGATCGCGCCGGATGCCAGCAGTTCCTTCGCCTTCGCATACAGCACCGAGCTGACGCGCTGGCTGCCGATCTGAATGATCCGATTCGTCGCCTTCGCCGTTTCGATCATCTCCGGCCCGTCGGTGTAGAGATGGATCATCGGCTTCTCGCAATAGACGTCCTTGCCGGCCTTCATCGCATCCACCGAGGCCTGCTTGTGCCAGTGATCCGGCGTGCCGATAATGACAGCATCAATATCCTTGCGCGCCAGAATTTCGTTGTAGTCGCGCGTGGTGAAGACGTCGTCGCCCCAAACCTCCTTGCTGCGCGCCAGCCGCCCGTCGTAGCAGTCCGCCACGGCCACCAGCTTCACGCCCGGCACCTGCACGGCAGCGCGCGTATCGCCCATGCCCTGCCCGCCCGCGCCAATCAAGGCGATTTGAATATGATCGTTCGCCGCCACCGGCTTGGCCGGCTCTTCCTGCGCGCACCAGCGTATAGACTCCCTTCCCCGATACTGCCTCTGGCATGAACGGCGCCCGCCAGCGAAGCCGCTGAAGCCGCTCCCGCTACCTTAAGAAAATTTCTACGATTCCAAATCTGCACAGCTCCCCCAATAAGCGATCATTTCCGCCGCATATAACCATACACGGGCTAAACGGCGCGGGAACCCGGGTTTCCTACCAACAAGATCTGTCATTCTGACCGACCCTGAGCGAAGCGACGGGGAGTGGAGGAACCTGCAGTTGCTTTTCTGCCTGGACACCGCAACCGCTGGGTGCCCCATCCAAGCCGCGCACTTTGCGGCTTGGGTGGGAGAGCAACCAACTTCAGAGTCTTCAGTGTCACTCCGACCGAATCTAATCGCGGTGAAAGGGCGTCGATCTACACCCGACTAATCGTCATCATCCTTCTTCAGCTTCCGCTTCTGCGTCAGCATCGCCGGCACCGGCTCCGAACCCATCGCATCCTTCCACAGAATCACGTTCAGCTTCTGCGTGTCCGCGCGATCCGCGTGTCGGAAGTCCATCTTCATGCTCTCTTCCGCTCCCTGTCCCTTCTTCGGATTCGCCGCATAGATCAGCCCATTGTCGCGATTCGCATAGTCCGCCGAATACGCCGGCTGATCGCCCGGCCCCGTAAACAGCGTCGAAATCATCGAACTGAATGCATCGTTATTGTTCATCGGCGGCAGCCCCAGCAGCGTCTCCATCGTGCGAATCACGCTCACCGTCGAATAGAACCGGCTGTCCACCACCAGCCGCCCCATCCTTCCCGTGCGGCGCATACTTGCTGATCACCAGCGCGACGCTGCGATGCGCATCCACGTGGTCCGCGCCCGCCTGCGCATCGTCTTCGAGAATGAAGAACGCCGTATCGTCCCAGAACGGCGAATGCGAAATCGCATCGACGGCGCGGCCCACCGCCAGATCGTTATCTGAAACACTCGCCTTCGGTGTCGGCTTCAACGGCGCCGTCCCGTTCGGTATGATCGTCTGGCAGCCGCAGCTGAATGAAGTTCGGCATCGTGTCCTTGCCCTGCTCCTTGTCGGCCTCCCATTGCTTCAGATGGCGCAGAAAAATCTCCACGCGAATCTGGTCAGGAATGGCAAGATTGAAGTCAGGCGCCTCCGCCGCAAAGTGCCCCACCAGCTCCGGCTTCGTCGCCGTATTCGACGCAATCAGCGGAATCGGCCACGGCCACTTGTTCACGCCGCCGCCCCACTCCGCCGGCAGCTGCTCGCCCGGCGCAATCGCCTTTCGGCGCGCACGCCTGCCCCGGCAGACACCGGCCCCTGCTGCGGATTCTCCGTCTTCCTCTCGTCGCAAAAGATGCTCGAGATGAATTCGCCGAAATGGTAGTAGGTCTTTCCGTGTGCGGCCAGGTTGCCCCACAGATATCCGCTCGCCGGCTCGTTCACATCAGGAATCTTCTGCACCAGCGGCAACCCTTCCGCGACCACGCCTTCAAAATCATACGTGCGCTCTCCGCCGCGATACGCCTGCTGCCACGTCTTCTCCAGATAATCCGTCCCGATCGCAGCATTCGACCACACGTGCCCGTCGCCCGATACCTCGCCGGAATCGTAGAAGTTGTCGAGCACGCCAAACTGCAGCGCCAGCTTGTGCTTGTTCGGCGTCATGTCCGCGCCAAACATCGTCAGGCTCTTGTCGCCGTTCCCCACCGGCTTTCCATTCTGCTCAAGATCGCCAAGAATCTGATCGTAGGTGCGGTTCTCCTTGATGATGTAGATCACGTGCTTGATCCGATTGTGCGATCCATCCGCAAACTGGATCTTCTCCGCCGCCGCCTTCATGCGGTTCGACTCCAGCACCGTCTTTGTTGACTCGCGGAAGATTCTTCTCGATCTCCGCCTCGTTCAGCACAGCAAACGATCCATACAGCAGCGACGCAATGTAGTTTGACTTCTTCGGCATGCCGGGCTCTCTGCGCAGCGTTCGCACGGTGGATACGGATTCGGTCCGGTTCCCTTCCCTTTGGCAGTCGCCAACGAACAGCTGCCCGCCGCGATGGCCGCCGGCAGAAACGCCATCGACATCGGCATCCACTCCGTCGGCACAAACCCTTTGGGCTCGACCATTCCCTTGCTTCGAACTCTTCGCCGTTCAGCTTCCGCGTGTCGATCACCGCAACCGCATCGCTGACGCCATGTTCGCGACATACAGCCGGCTCCCCGACGCATTCAAAGCCAGCGCCACCGGCTCCGCGCCAAAATAGCTCTGCCCCGGCAGCCGCGTATCGAAATATCCCTTCACGCTGAATTGCCCCGCACCCACATTCACCGCCGCAACCGCATCGCGATTCGCCAGCGCAACATAAAGCGTCTTGCCATCAGCCGTCAGCGCGAATGCGCACGGATGCGTTCCCGGCTTGATTGGACTCGCTGGCTTCAGCAACGCCAGCTTGCGCCCGACCACATTCTTCTGGAGATCCAGTTCAACAATCTCCGACGCATTCCACAGCGCAACAAACGCACGTCGCCCGTCCTTCGAAATCTGCAGTGCAATCGGATATGTCGAAGGCACCGCGTTGCTCTCCGCCAGATCAAAGCGATGCTCGATCTTCCCTGTTCGCCGGATCGAGCAAGCAGCACATCGTCGGTCAGATTCTCCGCCACCAGCAGCTTCTCAGCTCCTGCAATCTCCACCACCGCAATGGCCGCCGGAAACGGCACACCCTTGTCCCCGTCCACTTCGTCCAATCAGCTTCGTCTTGTGGCCCGCCGCCAGCTGCTGCCATGGGCAAACGAATCAACCGCTCCGGCTCGATCTTTCCGTCGGCGAATCGATACACCACCATGCCGCTGCCAGTATCGGCGATCCCATGCGAAGGGCGGCACCTTGCCCAGCGGATCCGTCTCCGAACCGATGCTCGCGTACAGATGGCTCCCATCGCGGCTGAAAGCCAGACCGGAATAAAGCGTCTGCTTGGCACGCATCCGCCGTGCGCTCATCGGGAAAGTCCGTCAAAGCTCCCGTCTTCGTATCGAACACCGCAAGCGATTGCTGGTACTTCGACTCGTATGTCCCAAAGCCGGCATTCACCGTCACCACGTAGCGCCCATCCGGCGAAATCGCCATCGACATCGGCAGGCTGTTCAAACGCTGCGGATTCCCGGGAACCGGCTCCATCAGCTGCTTACTCGTAGGCAAATCAATGCTCTGCGCAATGTTCGTCTGCGCTCCAACTACCAACAAACCGCCAGTCAACAGGATCAACGCCGAATTCCGCATGGCAAAACAATAACAAACCGGCAGGCCGTCACGTTACACCGCGATGACAACCACTACCTGTCCTCGGCAACCAGCGCACGCCCTCCCATTCACCTGCAATAATGGATAGCCATGCAAACGGTCGTGACCGCAGAGAGGCTCTGGGACGGAACCAGCCTCCACCAGCATCCGCTCATCCTTATTGAAGACGGCAAAATTGATTCGATCGCCACTCGTGAAACGTCTCAGTTACCCGCCGGCGCGCGCGTCCTCGATTTTCCCGGCGCCACGCTCGGCCCCTCATTCTTCGACGTTCACATCCACGGCGCCGCCGGCCACGACGTGATGGAAGCGACCTCCGAGGCGCTCGACACCATGGGCACGTTTCTCGCATCGCGCGGAACCAGCGCCTACCTCGCCACCACCGTCACCGCACCACTCGACGCCACACTGCGCGCGCTAGACGGCCTTGCCAACCAGATCGCAAAGCTCCCCGAGCCGGGCCGCGCACGTCCCCTCGGCATCCACCTTGAAGGCCCGTTCCTCTCGCACCAGAAGCGCGGCGTGCAACCTCCAGAACATCTTCTTGCCCCCAGCATCGCCACATTCGATCGCCTCATCGACGCTGCCCACGGCCATGTGCGCCTCATGACCATCGCGCCCGAATTACCCGGAGCAATCGAACTCACAGCCCACGCCACGTCACGCGGAATCCGAGTATCCGTGGGCCATTCCAACGCCACCGCCTCTGAAACCCGGGCCGCCATCGCCGCCGGAGCGGTCAGCGCCACACACACCTTCAACGCCATGCGCCCCCTCGATCATCGCGAGCCCGGCATCCTCGGCACCGTACTCACAAACGACGACCTCTACGCCGAGCTCATCTGCGACGGCGTCCACACCGATCCCGAAATCGTCCGCCTGTGGTGGAAAGCGAAAGGCCCCGAGCGTTCCATCCTCGTCACCGATGCCATGGCCGCCGCCGGAATGCCCGAAGGGGAATATCAGCTCGGCGGATTCCCCGTCCACGTCGAGAGTGGCCGCGCAACAGCCCGTGGCGTTCTCGCCGGCAGCGTCCTCACCCTCGATCGCGCTCTCGCCAACTTCATCCAATTCACGGGAGCTAATATCGAGCAGGCTTTGCCTCTGCTGTCCTCAAATCCGGCCGCCATGACCGGCCTCGCTCATCGCGCAGGATCCCTCGCACCGGGAAAATCCGCCAACCTCGTCGCGGTCGATGCCACCGGAAAACTGGTCAGCACCATCATCGGTGGCCGCCAGGCAAACTGAATTCTGATCGCTCAGCCCGGCCCGTCACTTGTTCTGAGCCACCGTTTCCGGCTTCACCTGGTCCACGGCCACCTCAAACGACCCGATATGATCGTTCGCTGTATCGTGCAAACCAAGACGCAGAAAGTAGCTCCCCTTCGCTGGAACAGCAATCTCATGATGCTCTGTCAACCCGTGTTCCAGCAGATCCTGGTACTGCTCTTCGTCAATATCCACATTCTTTGTGGTCAGTTTCGAATTCACGTTCTGCGCCATCTGATCGTAAACAACGCTGACAAACACAATGCTTCCGTGCCGCAACCCGTCCGCGCCCTTCGTCAAATGCAGCGTCTTCGCGTCCGCCGTGAATTCCACGGTGTACGTATGAAACGGCTTGTACTTCCAATCCGCCGCCAGGTAGTTGTCCTGCGGCCACGCGTCTTCCTTCTTCAACTGCTCAACCTTGCCGCCTTCTGACACGTGAGCCGTGAAGATGATCTGCGTGGGCGGAACCGCCCCCAGCATCATCGCCTCCTCAAACCCCTCCTTGGGAGCACCGGCTTTGCCGCCGGCCGCAGCAGGCGCAGCCGCCTTATCCGCGCTCTTCGACTTCACATCCCCACCAGCCTGCGCCTCGGTTCCGCTTGCCGCGGTCTCCCCACCGCCGCTCCGCGCCCTCGGCCTTCTGAGTCTCAGCCTGATGCGCCTTCTCCATCTCATCCAGTTGTTTCTGCTCCTGCTTCGTTCGATCCACCGCATAGTAGCCCTGCCGATATTGCAGCTTCTCATGCGGCCGGTTCACCTCAATCCGGATATGCCGCAACTCGCCATTCCAGTTCTTGTTGTTAGTTGTATAAGTCAGCGTGTAGTAGCTTGATCCGTTATTCTCAATCTCCGCAATCTTGGCGCTCAATCCATTCGAGCTGTAGAAAGCCCTTCCGCCAGTCGATTCGGCGATCAAGTCAAGTTCAGTGTGCTGAAAGCCCTGCGCATCTTCAAAGTTGATTGTCGCGTTCGGCTGCGGCACCCGATTCGATGCCGCTTCATACTGCGCCGCAATCTGTATTCCTCGTGCATCAATCGGATAAACAGCAACGCGGCTCAGCGTCAGCGCCGCCGTCAGATTCTGCGGATCGTTTTCTAGAAGTCTCAATTCGTCGTTGAACGGATCGCTCATCGGCTCGTGCGTATTCGATTGCGGCAGTGCGCCCGTAAACCAGATCAGGTTCTTGCGCCCTGGAAACGCCGCAAGATAGCGGCCCATCATCTGAAATCCGAGCGCGACGTTGTCCATCCGGTACACCAGGTACTCTTCCCGCGTTCCCCGCACCAGCTTCAACAGCTCAGGGTTATTGCGTTCGCTCTCCGCCGCCGCTGCCAGCACCTGCGGATCCGATGTAAATCCCTGCACCAGGTGCATCTTCGTATCGCGTTCGAAGATGGCGACCGGCCCTCCCGGCTGCATGTGTTTCAGATATTTGATCAGCGCAAGCCGCACCGACATCTGGTCGTCCAGCCGCGTATTCAAGGCATCCAGCAGAATCACCGTATACGCATTGGTGTTCTCCACTGGCGCGTAATTGGTGAACGTGTTCGGTGGTAACGAAGGGGTCGCGCCGCCCGCGCAGTCATCGCCGCCGCCATCGGCCTGTGCTCCTCAAGGCTGGCGACCACCTGCGGCTTCCCATCCTCCAGCACCGTAAAGTCGGAAAGCTTCAACCCGGTTACGGGACGCCCCGCATCCGTCACCACAACATCAAGCAAGACCTCATGCGTAGTAACAGTGAGAACCGGCGGCGCCTGCTGCGACTGATCCGGCGCAGCGGCACCTGCATCCTGCGCTCCTGCCGTGGCGCGCAGAAACAAGCTACAAAAAATGACAACAAGAATGCCGATTGAACGAGCGAATGGAACCGTCTTAAAAACTCGAAAGCCTTGCATCCTGAGCCCCTCCATCAGGACGAACATTCTAATCCGCGCGGATGCCCTCGGTATGTGAGATCATTTCGCCGACTGAGCCAACTGCTGCGCGCGCCAAACCGCGCCTTCAATTCCCGCGACTTCCGTTTCGCGAATCGGCATCTCCGGCGCACTCGCATGCAAACCTGCAAAGAACTGCTCCCGCACCAGCCGCGACTTGCCGATCACACTGCCGATCCACGCCACCGGAACTTCCTTCGCAACATCATGCTTGCGCCGTAATTTCGAACGCACCAGCAGGACGCTTTCAACCAGGTCCAGCGCAGCCTGCTTCAATACGCCGAGCGCCACCACATCACTCTCTTCGGCAAGCTGGCTGATGGCTGGCGCAATCGCTGCAAAATCCGGCCCCGGTGTGCTGTCCCCCAGGTTCACCAGTTCATCGATTGTCTTCGTTCCCCAGATCCCGCCGACCACTTCGAGAATCCGCGTCGGCTCTTCGCGATCCAGTGCATGCAGCCCTCGCCGCACCGCGTGCAATCCAATCCAGTAACCCGAACCCTCATCGCCTAGTCGCGAACTCCATCCGCCCGCGCTCTCGCGCCCGCCATCCGGCGCGCGCCCAATGCAGTTCGAGCCCGTCCCCGCAATCTGCAGAATCCCCGGACCACCTTTGAAAGCTCCATCCAGCGCGATTACTTCATCGCCCACAATCTCCGAGCGCTCCACACCGAAGTCATTAAAGACCGCCGTGATCCATTCCTTCACGCCCGGCATCGAAGAGCTCGCAACCCCCGCCGAGGCCGCCCTCACACCGCGCACCGCCGCCTGCGCGAACACATCTTTCAGCAGCGCGCGCAGATTCGTTTCCGCCGCCTCCGCTCCAACCCGCAACCGCTTGATCGATCCGTTCTCTGCAAACGCCAGCACTCTCTCGCCATCATCAACGATGGAGGCGCGCGTCCTCGTGCCTCCGCCGTCAATTCCTAATACTGCGTTCCCCAATACTGCGCTCATCGCCCGCTTACTCCTGCTTTGACTCCCCCACCCCAGCCGCATCGCCGCCGTTATCGCGCAACGTCCCCGCAAGAACATTGAGGCTGCCGTCGATCTTCCCTGTCTGCAGCCCAAGCATGTGCGCGATCCACGGATACAGGTTCACATTGTTGAATGGCGCCACCGTCTTGCCACGCACAATGTCAGGACCAGCCGCGAAAAAGCTCGCCTTCATCTGCGGTATCTTGCGCGGATCGAAACCGTGCATCCCCGGCTCCGGCGCATGGTCGGGCCTGTCGGCCGGCGGCTTGTGCGCACGAATCGCATAGGGCCCGGTCGCAATAATCACCGGATCGCCCTCACGCGGATTCTCGTTATACTCAAGCCCCGCCGGCACATCCTTACGCCGATATACCATGAACTCCGACGACGCATGTTTCAGCTTGTCATACACTCGGGCCCGGTCTTCTTCCGTCTTGCCGTAAAGCAGCGGCCCCACAGTTTGGAAGTCGCTCAGGTCTGCAAACTCATCCAGGTTGATCCAGCCGCCTTCCTCCTTCACCATGCCGTGATCGCTCACAACAACAAGATCAATCGGCAGCTTCGTCGCATCCAGCGCCTTCCTGAGTTTGCCAATCATCGCGTCCATCTTCAGCGCCGCAGCTTTCGTCTCCGGCGCGTCCGGCCCGAATTGATGCCCCTCGTGATCCGGCTCCGAGAAATAGATCGTAATAAAGTGCGGCCGCTCCGCCTCAGGCATCTTCAGCAATGCCACGGCATCATCAATGCGCGCCTTCTCCACGTCGTCGCTCGCCTGCGTCTTGTTATCGAATACCGCATACCAGCTTGGCCGATGCCCCGCAATCTCCGCTTCCGAACCCGGCCAGATATAGGCACGCTGCGTGCATCCCCTGGCTCTCCGCCAGGCTCCACAACGGCACCCCGCTGTACCAGCTTCCATCCTGCACAACCTTCGTATCTGAGATCGAGTAGCGCGCCTGCTTTTTCTCGTCGTAAAAACCGTTAGCCACCAGCCCGTGATGTTCGGGATATAGACCCGTCACGATCGTGAAATGGTTGGGAAAAGTCAGCGAGGGATAGCTCGGCATCATCCCTTCCGGAGCCCACACACCCTTCTTCCCCAGCGCCAGCAGATTCACAGCGCGATCGTTCTTCGCATAATCCCAGCGAAATCCATCCAGCGAGACCAGCACAACATAGTGCGCCTTTCGCGCCGCGGCCGAGTTCTCGCCATTCTCGACATGCACCAGCGGCAGCACCGTGTTGCCGCCCGCAATCGGCTGCGCCTGCTGCGCCGCCATCGGCACGGCCAAAAACAGCGCTAGACAAACCCTCGCGGTTCGCCCCAGAGCCCTCAAAAGCATTGTTTAATCTCCCGCATCAGCTTATCGCATTGCATGCGCCCACACGAACCCCGACACCATTGCAGAGGTGATCATGCGCGCAGACGCTGGCGGAGGGTTGGCTTTGCAACAACCCGGCGAAGCCAGCCGGTAGAAATGTGTCCTGACTCCTGTCGGCTCTTCCGCTTCGATTTCGATAAATAGATTGAGCCCTTCGGCGGATTGGGCTTTCGTCTGTCACAAAACCTAGTTCAGTACGCCTGCACGACCTGTGTTACGGAAATCGTGCGGGCACGAGATTTGAGCGCACAGCAAGTACCGCCGCGTATCTGCCGAACCGAAGGAATAGGAGAGAAAATGGCCAGTTTCACCAGCATCCTGACTGGAGTTGCACATGGATTCAAGAAGTTCTTTGGAGGCGCTGTGAAGGTTGCACAGGCAGCAGAGCCGTTCGTTGACATAGCATTCCCCGGCATCGCTATGCTCTATAACACGACAGTCAATGAAGTAGCCAAAGCAGAGGCGGCTGCAATTGCCGCTGGAACTCAGTCTGGATCCGGCGAACAGAAGCTGGCAATGGTCGTGGCCGCGATCGAACCAGCATTCACCGAGTACGCAACGCAGACAGGCATTCCTTCCACACAGCGGGCCCAGGTTATCGAGAATTGGGTGAATGCAGTCGTTGCCAGCCTGAATGCAATTCCCGCTCCGCCTCCGGCTCCCTGACAAGCAGGGCAACCACCATCATCAACCCGCTCCAGTAAGAAACGCCCCAACTATAAACGCCCCTCCCCGCGGCAGAATCTCAACCGCGGCAAGGGGCGTTCAAACCAGTGAATCCAACTTAGCGGCTAGGCGCCGTTGCTGGAGGTGTTGCCGGTGCAGCTTCAGGAGCCGGCGTTACTGCGGCCGGAGCGGCTCCTGCAGGTTGATCCTTCGCAAACTTCCGGATATAGATCACCAGGTCGTGCACTTCGTCGTTTTTGGCTCGCGAGTCATCTTCCGGGGGCATTTTGCCTGATCCCTTGCGGATAGCGTCAAACAACTGCTGGTCCGTTTTACCGGAGAGGGATTTCGGGTCGGTCCAATCCAGAAGCGTCAGCTGCATATCCTTGGCCAGGTCAGTCTTGCCGTCTCCGTTGGGCCCATGGCACAATGCACAATCCAGCTGATAAACCTTCTTGGCCTTTGCCATGACGTCTGGGGTTGCCTTCTTGGCAGCCGGACTCTGGGATTCTTGCGGTGGACGTGCGGGAGCGGAGGCGGAGGCAAGCACAAGCAAGACAACCGCCGCGAAGAGCAAGAACGACTTAAGCATAATTGTCTCCTCAGTTGCAGATGTCTAGGGGATTGGCAACGTGCAGCTGTTCAATGTTTATTCGACAGCATTATAGGCGCATTTGAAAGTGAGTTGCATCACGTTGCTTTGTCGAGCCGATTACGACCATTGCTGGTCAACTCGGCTCAACGCGCTTTCGTCTCCTCGTTGTGGTATACGTTTCCACATGTTTCGACCCGGCTTGATCCTCTTTCTCTGTCTCGCTTTCGTTTCCGGCGCACTTCGCTCCGCATCCGCTCAAAACCCGGCCCCCACCCCGCCCATGGGCTGGAATAGCTGGGACGCCTACGGCCTCACCATCGGCGAAGCCGACTACCGCACCAACACTCAAGTCCTCGCCTCCATCCGCCAATACGGCTGGCAATACTCCGTCATCGACGAAGGCTGGTACATGAAAGATCCCTTCGGCGCCACACTCGAAGCCCGCAAATATATCTGGGACGAAAACGGAATCCTCATCCCCGACCCCGCCCGCTTCCCTTCCGCCGCCAACAATGCGGGATTCAAGCCGCTCGCCGACTGGGTCCACGCCCAGGGCCTCAAGTTCGGCATCCACATCGTGCGCGGAATTCCACGCCAGGTAGTCGCGCAAAATCTCCCCATAGCCGGCACCAGCTTCCACGCCGCCGATGCAGCCGATCAGCAATCCCCATGCCCGTGGGACCAGGGCAACTGGGGCATCGCCGACAACCCCGCCGGACAGGCCTACTACGACTCCATGCTCAAGCTCTACGCCGACTGGGGCCTCGACTACATCAAGGTCGACTGCATCAGCGACCACCCCTACCGCCCCACTGAAATTCGCCAGATCGCCGAAGCCATCCGCAAAACCGGCCGCCCCATCGTGCTCAGCCTCTCTCCCGGACCGACCCAGCTCGCCAACGCCGCCGAAGTCGCAAATACGCGCAGATGTGGCGCATCACCGACGATCACTGGGACGGCTGGTCCTTCCCGCAAAAGCCGCCATCCGAATATCCCTTCGGACTCCGCGACGAATTCGACCGCATCGCCCAGTGGGCTCCTTACGTCAAACCCGGCAACTGGCCCGATCCTGACATGCTCCCCGAGGGCTACCTCGGCCCGCATCCCGGCAAAGATCAGCCTCGTCAGTCCGCCTACACCCACGACGAGCAGCGCACCGAATTCACTCTCTGGGCCATCTCCCGCTCGCCGCTGATCCTCGGCGCCAACCTCACCAAGCTCGACGACTTCACCCGCTCCCTCATCACCAACAAGGAAGTCACCGACCTCAATCAGCAAGCCGTAGAATCCAAGCCCGGCCTGCTGCCCAAACCACAACCCGGCAAGCAGCCCTTCCTGCAGCGCTATTGGTACGCGCAGCACCGGCGGACGCAAATCCAAAGCGCTACATCGCCGTATTCAACCTCGCCGACGCAACCACATCCTCAAATCTCCCCTGGATGCTCTTCCACCTGGAAAACAAGCCCTACGCGCTTTACGACGTCTGGAACCAGAAGCACATCCCCCGCGCCAAAACCCTGCGCGTAGTCCTCCCCGCCCACGCCTGCGCCCTCTTCCGCATCGAGTAAGGTTTTTGGGGTCGAACTTGCCGAGGATCGACGCGACAAGTTTTCTCGCATCATGAAGAGCATCGACGTCATCCGCCTTGTTGTTGATGGCGAGCACTGCGTCGCCATTCTCATTATTGACACGGTTTTTGGCCCAATCCCTTTTGCTGAGCATATTCACGTGGCTGACGGAGAGATCGTGTCGATCCGCGGTTACTGTGACCCTCGCCCGATCCTTGGCGGCGCAACGAGCTAGAGCCCGGGTGCCCATCCATGCCGCAGTTTCATCGCGGCATGAGTGGGAAAGCAATGAACTTCGTCGCACCAAGGGCTCAATGCGAACCCACAGCGTTTCTTTAATCCCGATAGACCCACCCGCTGCGCCAAACCACAACGCCTTCGCATCGAACTGCGTGCCGCACCTCTCAGCCCCTCCCCCGCCCCATATGCGAAACTAAATAGTCCCGCGCGATACCTCCTTCCCAGGACCTTCGCCGGCAAGGTCAACTGATGCCCGTTCTTCGTTCCGCCTTTATCGCACTCTCCCACAATCGGCCTCTTCGCAAATTCGCTGAGCACTCAAGCATCGGTGGCAAGCTCAGCTCGCGTTTCGTTGCCGGACTCGAAATTGAAGACGCGCTCCGCGTCTGCGCTCAGGTCAATAAGCAGGGAATGCACGTCACGCTCGACTCGCTCGGCGAAAGCGTCTCCACCGCCGACGAGGCCGAACGCGCCGCAGACGTCTACCATCAGCTTCTCGATCTGATCGCCGCCCGCAAACTCGACTCCAACATCAGCGTCAAGCTCACCCAGATGGGCCTCACGCAGGACCCCGCGCTCGCCGAAGGCATCGCCCTGAGCCTCGCCCAGCACGCGAAGTCTACCGGCAACTTTGTCCGCATCGACATGGAAGACTCCGCGCTCACCCAGGTCACGCTCGACATCGTCCGCCGCATTCACGCCCAGCCCGAATTGCGCGGCTCCATCGGCATCGTCATCCAGTCGTATCTGTTCCGCTCCCAGGCCGACGTCGAGCAGCTCATCGCCGAGGGCATTCGCGTCCGCCTCTGCAAAGGCGCATACAAGGAACCGGCCGAAGTCGCATTCCCCAAAAAATCCGACGTCGACGCCAACTACGTAAAGCTCGGCAACATGCTCCTGCAAAGCCCCATCTACCACGGCCTCGCCACGCACGACGAAAAGATGATCGCCGCCGCCAAATCCTTTGCCGCGGAGCGCAACATCGACCGCGACCATTTCGAGTTTCAGATGCTGTTTGGCGTCCGCCGCGATCTGCAGCGCAAGCTCGTCGCCGAGGGCTACAAAGTTCGCGTCTACGTCCCTTTCGGCCGCGAATGGTATCCCTACTTCATGCGCCGGTTGGCAGAACGCCCCGCCAACGTCTTCTTCATCGCCAAGCAGATGTTCCGGCAATAATCGAACGGGGCGTCCGCTTCATCCGCGCCGGGTGCGAACCTGTCGGCCCGGCGCGGCGATGCACTCAACCCTCGGCGGTCCCGGGATCGATCGTCGTTGAAACTTCGGCAATGATGTTCGCCGGGAAGCCTCCCAGTTGGGCATGCTCCCTGATCAATCCCTCGTTGGAAGAGCGATAGATGCAGTAAATCTTGTCCCCCGTGACGAAACTTTGAATCCATTGAATCTCGCATCCCAGTTTGCTCAGCACGCTGCACGACGTTTGCGAAATGCTCTTCAGTTCTCCCGGCGTCAGTTTTCCCGCGCCGGGGATTTCGCGCTCAATGACATACTTCGGCATCGGAACCTCCGTCTTGCGATTTACGTTCAACCAATACGCCGATAGAGCCGGCGTTCACAGGCTCGGCAAAGCAAGCATGGGAACCCAGGGCGCGACGATTCATTCTTCCCTCATTGCTGGCCTTCGCAAGTCACGCGGTTATTCCAGTCCACAAAGGCTCCCTGCGGATTCTCCCGCCAGGCCCAAACGTGGAGTTCGAAGAACGCCGGCAAGTTGTAGCGATTCGGGCTGTTGACAAGCTGAAAGCTTTGTCCCTCGAGAACCGGCGGCCCATCGTGATTCTTTAGCCAAGTCGCCGCATCCACAATGAACTCCACACCGACAAAGCGCATCTTGCCATTCCCCGGCTCATAGATCAGGGCCTCCGGATGCGCGGCGTCAATCTGCCCATCGCCCACCAGCGTCGGGTTCACATAGTGCACTCCCATCGCTCCGTGATCCGGCCCGCTCACGCAGCCAAGGAATGGCCCATACCCTGCCGAAGTGGCGTTATTCACGTCGACAAACTCTCTCGTCGCATCCCGAACCAGTTGGACAAGCCCGGCAGGAGAGTTATGACCATGATCGG
Organism: uncultured Acidobacteriaceae bacterium; assembly: GCA_963738035.1. Taxonomy (GTDB): domain Bacteria; phylum Acidobacteriota; class Terriglobia; order Terriglobales; family Acidobacteriaceae; genus Telmatobacter. The sequence goes on along the minus strand of CAVTVB010000006.1, from coordinate 32,111 downwards.
CGTGCGATTCCGGGTTCTGAGCTGCCACCGGCAGCACCGCGCCGGGTGCAAAACCGACCGTAAGGGCGGCGAAGAAAGGGGCTGCGATGCGGCATACAAAGCTGATTCTCATTGGGGATCTCCTTTTCGAGTGGGGGAATGGTCTGATGGCGGATATCGCCATCCAATCGCGATTTACAAAGTAGAATCTTGCGTCCGGCAGCTTCAGCTCTCAATAGCGGACACCTGTCGAACGTCTTAATTTTTCCTGTTTTTTCAACCCCAGGAGATCTGAAAGGGATGTCGCACAAAACCGTGAAAAGTGTAAAATCTGTCCACCTTGAGGGGGTGTAGTTGTGGGATCAAGCCCGGCCGGAACGCAGGAATCCGTCAGATTCGGGAAGGACTTCGAGGTCGATCTGCGAGCCTTCGAACTCCGCCATGCCGGACGTGTCCTCAAGCTCGAGCGCCTTCCCCTGCAGGTTCTCGTCATCCTCATTGAGCAGAAAGGTCAGCTCGTCACCCGCGAAGAAATCGCCGAGAGAATCTGGGGCAAAGACGTCTTTCTCGATACTGACAACAGCATCAACGGCGCCGTCCGCAAAATCCGTCAAGTCCTGAAAGACGATCCTCAACAGCCGCGCTTTGTCGAAACCCTCACCGGCAGGGGATACCGTTTTATAGCCCCAGTCTCCGAAGAAGAACCGGCGGCCCACCAACCCGCGCAAGTCCCCGAAGCAGAAGAAATCCCCACGCCGTCGCAACCGGATCCAGTCCAGACCAGTCACGAATGCAGGCCCGCCGCCCGTAACCATCGCGCCGCCACGCACTCGGAACTCAAAACTCCTCATCGCTTTATTCACCTGTTGCGCGATCGCCCTCGCCGCCTGGTTTGGATGGCGCCATTTCTACGGCTCCGGCGCAACTCAACCCATACGCTCCATCGCCGTTCTCCCCCTGCAAAACCTCTCTGCAGACCCCGCCCAGGAATTCTTCGCCGACGGCATGACCGAAGAACTCATCACCGAGCTCTCCCGCATCCAGTCCCTCCGCGTCATCTCCCATACCTCCGTCATGGAGTACAAGGGCACAAAGAAACACCTGCCCCAGATCGCCCATGAACTGGGTGTCGACGGCGTCCTCGAGGGCTCATCATCCGCGAAAACGACCAGGTCCGCGTCACCGTGCAATTGCTCGATGGCCCCCACGACCGCCACATCTGGAGCGAGTCCTACGAGCGTCCCCTCCACGGAGTTCTCAGCCTCCAGCGCGAAGTGGCCGAAGCGGTCACCCGCCAGATCCGCATCCAGTTAACCCCGGAACAGCAGGCCAGGGTCGGCTCCGCCCGCTCTGTGAACCCCGAGGCATATGACGCGTACCTGCGAGGCCGTTATATCCTCACCAACCAGTTCACGATGGGGCAACCACTGTTCCAGGCGAAAAGCTACTTCGAAGAAGCCATCCACAAAGCTCCCGACTTCGCCGAAGCCTACTCCGGTTTAGCGGATGCCTATCTCTACCTGGCCCTCTTCCGTCACACACCCCAGGAAGCAGCCTTTCAGTCTGCGCACGAAGCGCTTCACAAGGCGCAGCAACTCGACGACAGTATCGGCGAAGTACACGATACGCTCGGCACAATCCATTTGGCGGCACGACTGGAACTTGGCTGAAGCCGAGCGCGAATTCAATCGTGCAATCGCCACTGCCCCAAGTTATGCTTGCGCCCACGAAGATCGCGCAACGTTCCTTGCATTTCTCGGGCGGCGCACTGAAGCTCTGGCAGAAATGACGAGGGTTAACCAGCTCGAAATCGGCCCCAGCGCTGGAATGACCGAAGCGACGTGTCTACTATCAGCTTCGCGATTTTCCCAACCTGGTCGAAACTGGACAGCGGGGGATTGCGTCGAACCCCAACGAGTGGGTCGAACACCAGAATCTCGGCACCGGCTATGCAGCCACCGGAAAGCTCACCGAAGCGATCGCCGAATTTCAGAAATCTGTCAGCTATCCAACGGCGATCAGGATGCCTACGCATCCCTCGCACACGCATACGCTATGACAGGAAAGAAAGCCGAAGCGGAAAAAATCCTTCACGACCTCGAGCGTCGACCGAAAAATAACGAAGTCTCGTCTTACATTCTCGCAACCGTCTACGCGGGACTCGGCGAAAAAGAAAAAGCAATGCAGTTACTTGAAAAAGCGTACGGCGAGAAATCCCTCGAACTCTCCTGGCATGTCAAAGCCGACCCCCGCATCGACAATCTCCGCTCCGACCCGCGATTTCCATGCGTTTGTGCAGCGAATGGGCTTCCCCGCCTGAAGCCCACTACTTCTCAATCGGCCGCCCGAAGCACAGCACGTACCCGTTGTTATCAACGATCTCGAACGCCCTCAATCCATCTGCCGTATCCGCCAGTTCCCGATGCATGGGAACATTCTTGCCAACGAACTCGGCGTAAAGCGCGTCGGGATCGCTCGCGCTGATATAGGCGTCCCATCGCGCCCACTCATGCCGCGTGTGATTCGGCTGCGGATGCACCTCCGGCGCGATCGCCTTGAAATTCAGCATCACCTGGTCGCGCCCCACAAAGGCCCAGAAATCCTCTTCCGGCCTCTCACCCCCGCCCTTGTACAGAACGCTGAATCCCAGTCTGGACAGGTAAAACTCCAGCGTTGCGTTCAAGTCATCCACGATGAAAAAAGGAGCAACACTGTTCAACATTCGAGCCTCCTCCAGATAACGACTCTAGCGCAGCACCAGATCTCGTCGGCAAGTAAGCGAAAATCTGTTAGCGCCCATCTATCGCCGCCTCGATGCCGGGTGCCCCAGGTCTCGATTTTGAGACCTGGGATTTACGATGCGACAAGTCTTTAACCCCTCCAATCGAATATGCCGGGTGACCCATCCATGCCACAAGGCATGGGTGGGAAAGCACGAAATCAATCGGTTTCGACGTGCTTTAGCTTCCGCGATCCCTTCCCCACGCACTGTCATTCCGACCGACCAACGGGAGCGGAGGAATCTGCGGTTGCTTTTGGATCGGGTTAGGTCCTGCTACTTGATCTTCGCCACCCGCCCCGCAGCCGGGAATTTCTGAAACTGCAGAATGTCGTGCCCCGGCACCACGCGATCAGCAGACCCAGCCAACTCCATCATCCGTTTCTGCTGCGCAATGTTAGCCGCATGATCCGCATCGCTAAAAGTCGCGCTCGCCAGGTGCGCCGATAAATTCAGGTAGAAATACACATTGTCCGAAGCCAGCACATACGTCGGCGTTCCAGCCACGCGCAGATATTGGGATGCATACGTGTGCCTCGAACCGGTGTAAGCGCGTAATGCCCGGAAAGATCTCCACGTCATCGCCTTCCACGAATCGCAACCGGTGTTCCGTATTCAGCTTCACCAGTTCCTCGACGTCCTCTGCATCGATGCCGCCATGATTGCCGCCCTTCTGCCACGCGTCGCCGGTGTAGTAGCGATACTCCTCGCGCTGGATCCACACCGTCGCCTTCGGAAAGAGATCGATGCCGCCCATGTGGTCCCAGTGCGAATGGCTGATCACGATGTCCGTCACGTCTTCTGGATTCACGCCGGCAGTCTTCACCGCCTCATCCGGCCGCAGAAAGTCCTTCATCGGAAATTCCTTCAGGTGCGTGTCGCGATGAAATCCGCTGTCAAAGAGAATCGTGTGCCCGCCGCCGCGAATCAGCCACACCACCATCGCGATATCCACCTTCTGATCCTTCGGCCCGTTCACCACCAGCTCGGCCACCGGAACGTCAGGCGAAATCGCATAACGAATCGCTTCAATCGAATACTCCGGCGACTGCGCCCGCGCACCGATCGCCAGTGCCAACGCGCCTGCAACCGCCAGAAACAATCTCTTCATTCCTGAACCTCGTTGGCGAAATCTATTGCTTCGCTACAGCGGCAACCTCGTCCTTGTACACCTTGCCGCCCTTCATCACAAACGACACATGCTCCAGCACCTCAACGCGATCGAGAGGATTCTCCGTCACAGCAATCAAGTCCGCGTACTTCCCTGCTTCAAGCGTGCCGACATCCTTCGCGCGATCGATCAGGTCAGCCGCGGACGAAGTAGCCGAGCGAATGGCACCCGCCGGCGTCATGCCGAACTTCACCATGTAATGGAACTGCTTCGCGTTGTCGCCATGCGGATACACGCCCGCATCGGTGCCGAATGCGATCTTCACACCCGCCGCAACTGCCTTGGCAAAGTTCTCGCGCTGCAGTCGGCCCACCATCTTCTCCTTATCGACGTTTTCCTTCGGCAGCCCGAACTCGACCGCTTTGCCAAGGATGTAATCGTCGTTGTAGATATCCGCCACGAGATACGTTCCGTGCTGCTTCATCAACTCGATTCCTTCAGCATCAATCAAGGCTCCCGTGCTCAATCGAGTCCACGCCCGCGCGCACCGCATCCTTGATGCCTTGCGTGCCATGCGCATGCGCTGCTACTTTGCGCCCGGCCGCATGCGCGGTATCGACCGCCATCTTCATCTCTTCATAGGTCATCTGTTCCGCGCCCGGCTTGTCGCCCTGCGAAAGCACGCCGCCTGTAGCCAGAATCTTGATCACGTCCACGCCGTACTTCACCTGCTCGCGAACCGCATGCCGCACCGCCTCCGGCCCATCGGCAAGAGCGTAATCTCGCTCCGCCGGATACATCAGGTTCTCCACGCCCGGAGCAAATCCGTTCATGTCGCCATGCCCGCCGGTAATCGAAATCGGAGGTCCGCTCGCCACCACGCGCGGCCCCGGAAAGTAGCCGGCGTCGATTGCCTTGCGCAGATCCACCGCAAAAAAGGGCTGCGAGCCCACGTCGCGCACACCGGTAAACCCGGCCATCAGCGTCTTGTTCGCATTCAGCACTCCGTTGAAGCCGCCGTCAAACGGTGTTGTCTTCACATCCCAGATTGGATCGTAGCGATCCGAACGCGACTCAAGATGCGTGTGGCAATCAATCAGGCCCGGCAGCACCCAGGCCTTCGAAAGATCCACCACCGTCGCCCCCGCTGGAATCGACACATCTCCTGCCGGCGCAACCTTGCTTATCCGTTCGCCCTCAACCACCAGCACCACGTTGTCGCGCAGGTTGTCGCTGGTAGCGTCAAACAGATGACCGGCTTTGACGTACACGGTCTGCTGCACTGGCTGCGGTGCTCTTTGCCGCCTGCCCATAAACAGCAAGCGCACTGCATCCAAGGGCAAGCACCAGCAAACCGGCGCGTTGAATTGCAACAGGAACAGAGATCAAGCTGCCTCCATGAAACGGAAAGATGTTCTGGACATTATAGAGATTGGAAATGCAGGATATTCAATCGGCGCTGGATGATCGCGGAACGCGAGCGCCCTCTGGCAGCCGCGCGCTCCGGCAACGAAGGAATCTCGTCTTTCTGCAAATTGGGCACTCCCACGGGAAGTATCCGAAATACGGCCAGATGTGTCGCTGCAGAAAGCCTGCGCGGGGAAGGCGTCGCATGCGCGGACGTCCACAGTCCGGACAGGATATCGAGGCGGAGCGCGAACCGCTCAGGAAGAACTTACCAGGCAATATCAACAGCCTTTCATCGCATGGCTCAGCACATTGTTGGCCAGTGAAGGTGTTCGGGGACGGTGAAGCCCGGCAAAACTTCAGATCGGTGTTCAGTTCCGGTGATCGAGAACATTTATCCTTGTAACCGAGCGAGCCCACGTTTCGCAAGCCCCGCGATCGCGCGCGCCAGTGTGGGCGAAGCATTCAGCGATTCCGGCCGCTCCAGGCGAATTCCAACTTTCGCCGCATATTCCTTGAACGCAATATCCACGTCATACAAAATCTCCACGTGGTCGCACAGAAATCCGATGGGTTGAAGAAGCAGGCTCTTCACCCCTTCCTCGGCAATGGCAGTTAGGGTCTCTTCGACAGTTGGCCCAATCCACGGACCACCGCTCGCACCCTGGCTCTGAAAGGCAAACCACCACTTCGGAATCCCCGGAACGCGCTCTGCCACAAGCTCCGCCGTTCTCCGGGCCTCCTCCGCATAAGGGTCGGCACCCTCGCCCGGCCAAAGCCGCGGACCGGCATTCTCGCCCGCGGAGACGTCAGGCGGCTGCACCGTGCGCGTTGGAACGCTGTGCGCCGTAAACAGCACAGGAACGAACGCACCCGTTTCATCCTTCATCCGTTCCTCGGCGGCTCGCAGCCGTTCTGCGAATGCCTCCGCGAGAAGAGGATCCAGTGCCCAGCCCTCGGTGAAATCGATCTTCAACGCGCCGGCCTCAGCCTGCACCGCTCGCTTGTAGAGCCCGACACTGGTGCGTGAGTTCTGTGGAGCAAGGCAAATTACGGCTGCCTCCTCCACGCCATCGGCGCGCATTTTACGGACAACATCCGGAATATACGGCTTCCAGTTCCGCATTCCAACGTAGACCTGCGCCTCGACGCCGTCCATCACGAGATCAGCTTCCACAAGCCGGCCCTGCTCCAGCGTGATCTCGGTCAACGGACTGCGCCCGATGAGCGAATACCGGTGTTTGATCTCCTCGATGACGTGCTCCGGCAGCGGCCGCCCGCTGACCACGTTGCGCAGGTACTCCGGAATCTGCTCAACCGTCTCGGGCGTCCCGTGTGCCAACAGCAATACGGCCTGCTTAGACATCTTGGTTCTCCAGCCGGAACTCCCGCACCATGCGCACAACGGCCTGCACGTTCTCAACCGGTGTCTGCGGAACAATGCCATGACCGAGATTGAAGATGTGGCCCGGCCGCCCCGCCGCGGCGCGCAGAATCTCCTTCACTCGCAGTTCCAGCACCTCAATCGGCGCGAACAGAGTGATGGGATCGAGATTGCCCTGCACCGCATGCGCATGCCCCACTTCCTTCCAGCCGACATCGAGAGGCTGCCGCCAGTCCAAGCCAATCACATCCGCGCCCGTAGCTGCCATCTGCGACAGCAAGCCCGCAGTTTCCACACCGAAATAAATCACCGGCACGCCCATCTGCTGTACCGCGCGCACCAGCCGCTTCGAAGCCTCGAAAGCGTAGTCGCGATAATCCTGCAGGCCCAGCGAACCAACCCAGCTGTCGAAGATCTGGATCACGTCGGCACCGGCCTGCACCTGCATACGGCAGTACTCTGTGAGTACAACGACCAGCTTGTCCAAAAGGCTGCTCCATGCAATGGTGTCGCTGTACATCATCTGCTTGGTGTAGATGTAGTTTCGCGACCCGCCGCCCTCGATCATGTAGCTGGCAAGTGTATACGGGGCTCCGCAGAAACCAATCACGCCAAGCCTGTCGCCAAAATGCGCCGCAACCTTCTCAATTGCGCGCGCCACATAGGCCAGGTCGTCTGCACGATCGATCCGAAGAGCCTTCACATCCTCGGCTGTCCGCACCGGATGGTGCACCACCGGCCCTTCACCCGCCTGAAATTCAAACGGCAGCCCCATCGGCTCAAGCGGCAACAGCAGGTCGGCAAAAATGATCGCTGCATCCACGCCCAGCTTTTCGGCCGCGGTAATCGTCACCTCGGCGGCCAGTTGGGGTTGCTTGCAGATCTCCACCAGCGTGTGGTGTTTGCGTACGTCGCGGTATTCCTGCATATAGCGCCCGGCCTGGCGCAGAAACCACACCGGAGTTCGATCGACCGGCTTGCGCAGGCAGGCTCGCACAAATCGTGTGCCTTCGAGAATCGTCTCCTCGCCGGCTGAAGTGTTCTCAACAATATCCATGTAAACAGATTCTAACGGGCCGCACCCAGGCTCACAGATGCAGCGTCGGCCACTTGCCCCCAACCCGCTTCACGTCAAAGGTCCGCCCGTGGACCTCAAGCCGGTAGGTGCCATCTGGAGGAGTCTGGGACGCCGCCAGAATTCGCAGGCTGGTCCACACCGCGACGGTAGGTTTCTCATGATCCAGCTTGGTTACGAGCGCCACCGTACAGTCGCTCTCGAAATCGTTCCCCCGCAGGGTGCCGCGCAGGTGATCGGTTGTATGTTTCTCTTTCTTGGCCTTCTCCATACGCTCCTCTGGATCGAAACCACAAACCGTCTTAGGGGAACAGAATCTGCAGATTTCTGGTTGCGGCTATCTTAGCCGTAACCGCCTCAACTGTCGATATATTCAATCCATCTCCAGTGCGTACGGGCATACGACCACCCTGAATCAGGCTGAATCAATGGAGATGTTAAAGCAATTTGGGTTGGCTTACGACTCGCTGATCGGGTAGTCCAGGTTGAACGGGAAAATCAACTCCGCTTCGGTGGCAACAGCCTTTCCGTTCAAAGTCGCCGGTTGAAAGCGCCATGTCCTTACGGTTTCCAACACGATTTTGTCCAACCGGTTTCCCAGCCCTTTGACCAGGGTCTCGCTCACCACCTGGCCGAATGCGTCCACGCTGACGTCGACCACGATCTTCTGTTCTGACGATGGAAGAAGCGATCGGTCGCTGACAGGCGGATGGGGTGAATACACGGGAAATGCAGGATGAATGTCCTCGGCATCACTTCCGTTCCCGGTCATGGCAGTCGAAGACCCATCCCCATGATGAGGCGCCCGCGTTGATCCGCCGCCTGACTTCTTGAGAGCAGGCGCCTGCATGGGAATGTCCGTCTTCTTAGCGGCATCGGCCTTTGGTACAGGCTCGCGGGTATGTGCTGCAAATTGGGATACAGGCAGCACAATCCTGATGGCATGGGAACCGCCAGAGATGGCAAGTTTGGCGACAGCCTGAGTCTTCACGGGCTCAATCACTTTGACGCCGATACGCGTGCCAAACAGAAACGCGCAGGCAAAAAAGGAACCATGCAAAGCCGCAGAAATCAGCAGTGCGCGGACGAGGTGCTTCGAGCGATCGGCTGGGGCTGGCATTTTTGACCTCACCTGAGCAAGGGACGATCGGTGAATCGATTGTCGCACAGGTGCCAACCTGAGGCCGCTTGGATACAAAAGGACGGTAGTGCTCAAATTTGAACGTTAAGAGCCGAACTTTGCGGCAATTATTCCAATAATCAGTCCGCCAATCGCCCCCGTCGCCAAGATCGGGACCATGGCTTTCGTGATAATCGCATCGGGCAGACTCAGTAGGATTCCCAGGATCAATCCGACAGCCCACCCCGGCCAGGGGAGCTTTATATTGCAGATTACAAATCCGAGGCCGAAGCGCGCGATGAACGCGCCGAGCAGTGCGGCTCGCTTGTCTGGGAAACTGAGAGGAATCATCATCGCGGCATCCAGACCGCCGAAGACTAAACCGCAAATTACGCCAAGATAGATTCTTGACATCGCGCGATCTCCCCGCTGTAGCAGCTACGCGGAGATTCTAGCAGGGTAAATCCAGCAGAGAATCCAATTCACCGCTACCAAAAGGACCGACAGGCCAGGGTCCAGATCAGGATTGCCAGCCGCCGCCGAGCGCGCTGTAGAGCTGCACGAGGGCGAGCGCTTCGCCCTGTTGCGCCGTCACCAGGTTGAGTTGTGCCGCGAACAGGTTTGAATCGTTGGTCAGCACTTCAAGGTAACCCGCGGACCCGCCCTCGTATCGAACACGAGCCAGACGCGTCGAATCCTTTGCGGCCTCCACCAGCTTTTCCTGCTGCTCCCGGTAGGCTCGCTGCTTGTTCAAGGCAATCAGGGCATTGGAGACATCGCGGAACGCACCCGAAATTGTCCTCTGGTAATTGAGGACCATCTCGTCCTTGGTTTGCTCCGAAAGATGAAGCTGCCCTCGCAGCTTTCCGCCCTCGAAAAGCGGCTGTGTCAAAGTGCCCAGGCCGTAGATCGTTTTTCCTCCAGGCGTGAAGATGCTTGCAAGACTGTCGCCGCTGACGCCTCCCGAGGCGCTGATCGTCAAGTTCGGAAAGAACTGCGCGCGCGCCACGCCAATCTGCGCGTTGGCAGAGACAAGCGTGGCCTCCGCCTGCTGGACATCTGGGCGGCGCTCGAGCAACTGCGAAGGCAATCCAGTAGGAAGATCCTGAGGCGGTGGAGCAAGCGCATTGGGGTCGCGGTGGGCGATGGGCCCTGGATTCTCACCAAGCAGAAAAGCAATCGCATTCTCTTGCTGCTGAATTTGCTCTTCGAGTTGAGGAATCTCCGAAGTCGCCGCGTACAGCAATTGCTCCGCCTGCCGCACATCCGACAATGGAACCGACCCTCCGCTCTCCAAGGTCTTGGTCAGCGTGACGGAATCCTGCCGGGCTTTGAGCGTCTCTCTCGTGATTTCAAGTTGAGCATCGAGCGCACGAATCTGCAGATAGGCAGTGGCCACCTGTTGCACCAGCGTCAACTGAACTGCCCGCTGTGCCCATTCCTGCGCCAGCAACTGCGCCCTTGCCGCCTCCGTTTGTTTCCGATAGAAGCCCCAGAAGTCCGGAGTCCATGCAGCCGAAACATTGAGCGACCCGCTGACAAGCGGACTCGCAATTTGCGTACCGAGAGAACCCGGAAGAGTTGCGCCCACACCTGTTCCCCCGACCGTGATAGTCGGAAATTCCTGCGAACGAGTGATCTGAACCTGTGCCTGCTGCTCGAGGATTCGCTTCGCCGCAATGCGCACGTCATAGTTATTTGCGAGCGCTTTGCGGATCAATTCCTGAAGCTCTGGTTCGCGATAGACAGCCGCCCACTGCTCGTCGCCAAGCGAGTTCTTCGCGTCGCTTGAAACCGCAGTGCCGTCCGCGCCACGATAGGCCGGTGGAGCTGTGACGTTTGGCCGCACATACTTGGGACCGACATTGCAACCTGCAAGAAGCCCTAACACAGTCGCCAAGATGCTTAATCGTGCAAACTTCGAGAAGGTCATCATGCGTGGCCTCCTTCCGTGCCGGGCTCCGCGCCGATTGGCACTCCGGAAGAAGTTCCGGGACCACACATCGAGTCCATCGTGGTCCCCTGCCCGCCCCTTACAAAACGATGCGAGAGAAATTCGACCACCGCGAACGTTACCGGAATGAAGATAAGTCCAAGCATGGTCGAGAGCGTCATGCCACCAACGACGACCGTACCGAGAATCCGCCGGGATGCAGCACCTGAACCGCTCGCAGTCCAAAGCGGCAAACAGCCAACGATGAACGCGAGCGCCGTCATGACGATCGGGCGGAAGCGGAGGCGCGCTGCATCCAACGCCGCGTTACAAATGCTCTCGCCGCGCTCGTAGTTCATCTTTGCGAACTCGACAATCAGAATCGCGTTCTTCGCCGACAACCCGATCAGCATGACGAGACCGATAGTGGCGAAAATGTCGTTCTCAAAATGCCGGGCATGCAGCGCAAGATATGCTCCCAGGATTGCCACAGGCGTGCTCAGCAGCACACTGAAGGGCAGCGTCCAGCTTTCATAGAGCGCAGCGAGAATCAGAAATACAAAGATGAGCGAGAGACCGAATACTGCCCACGACGGAACTCCCTGCTCGGCCTGCTGCTCCTGGAACGACATGCCGGAATAATCGAAACCCGCGCCAGGCGGCATCGTCTCCTTGAAGACTTCCTCAAGCGCCTTTCGCACCTGGCCTGAGCTGTATCCAGGCGCACCGGCGATGTTGAGCTGCGCCGCATTGAATTCGTTGAATCGATAGATGAATTCAGGGCCGGTAATCTGACTGACTTTGACAAGCGAGTTGAGTGGAACCTGGCTCCCGTTGGCGCTGCGAACATAGAACTGGCTAATGTTCGCGATGTTCGTTCTCGATGTGCCTTCAGCTTCGACGTAAGTCTGCCACTGGCGGCCGAACCGGTTGAAATAGTTGACCAGGTATCCACCCATGAACGTCTGCATGGTGGTGTAGATGTTGGTGAGGTCGACTTGCTGTTGGAGTGCCTTTTCTCTGTCCACGTCGGCGTAAAGCTGCGGCACGGCCGGCTGATACGACGGAATGGCAGCCGCGATCTCGGGTCGTTTTGAAATCGCGCCGAGAAACGCGAACACATTCTTCGTTAAAGTTGCAGGATCGTCTGTTCCCGAGCGATCTTCAATGATCATGGTGACGCCGCCGGAGGTCCCAATGCCTGGGATCGAAGGCGGCGGAAACGCGAATGCGATGCCATCGGGATTGCCAGCGAGTTGCTTTTGCAGATTGCTCTGGATGTATTCCAGCTGCTCCTCTTTGCTCTTGCGAACATCCCAGGGTTTAAGGTTCACAAAGAAGAATCCTGCGTTCGTGCTTTGCACCTGAGTGAGGAGCGAGAAGTTGGTAACAGCAATAACGCCCTCGATGCCGGGCGTCTTGAGTAGTGCACTCGTGATCTTCTGCTGTGCAGCGTCAGTGCGCTGCGCCGAGGCACCGTCAGGAAGCTGCAACGCAAGAAACATATATCCCTGGTCTTCCGTGGGAATGAATCCACCGGGCAGGCTGCTTCCCAGGTACACGGCGATAATCGCCACCACCACGAGTCCGAGCATCGCGAAGAATGATTTGTGAATGAGAACACGGGAAGTGCCAACGAAAGCATCCGTGTTGCGACGGAAGAACTTATTGAAGACTGCGAACCCTCTGCCCAGCAGACCAGGCTTACGGCCTTCTTCGCGAGGCTTGAGAAGAATCGAAGCCAGCGCCGGGGATAACGTAAGAGCGTTGAATGCCGAAATCAAAACAGAAATCGCAATCGTCACCGCGAATTGCTGGTACATGCGACCCGTAATTCCCGGTATCGCCGCAGTAGGAATGAAAACGGCCGCGAGGATCAGGGCAATGGCAACCACCGGACCGCCCACTTCCTCCATCGCTTTCTCGGTCGCGGACTTCGGGTCCATGCCTTCGTCAATGTGGTGCTCAACCGCCTCGACCACAATGATGGCGTCGTCAACTACTAGGCCAATGGCGAGCACAAGCCCGAAAAGCGATAGCGTGTTGATCGAAAAACCGAGTGCGGGAAAAATGATGAACGTGCCGATGAGCGATACCGGAACCGCCAGCAAAGGGATCAGTGTGGCTCGCCAGCCCTGAAGAAACACGAACACGACGATCACAACCAGGCCGAGCGCTTCAAGAAGCGTATACACGATCTCGCGAATTCCGGCCGTAACCGCCTTCGTGGTGTCGAGCGGGACGCTGTAAGTGATGCTTGGTGGGAAAGTGGCCGAGAGCTCCTTGATGCGCTTGTTTACAGCTGCCGCAGTTTCCACCGCATTTGAGCCGGGCAGTTGATAGATCGCCATGACGCCCGATGGAGCCTGATTGTAGCGGCCTGAGATTCCGTAGGCCTGATCGCCCAGTTCGATGCGCGCAACATCTCTCAGGTGAAGCACCGACCCATCGGCATTGGCACGAAGAATGATGTTGCCGAATTCCTCAGGCTTAACCAGTCGCCCCTGCGTGCGAACCGTAAAAGTGAACTCCTGCCCCTGCGGAATCGGCTCTCCACCAATCTGGCCCGCTGGGTTTACGTTGTTCTGGGTCTGGATTGCGGCGATCACGTCCGTCGCCGTAACGCCAAGCTTGGCTAACTTGTCAGGTTGCACCCACACGCGCATCGCATATTGCCCGCCGAATGTCTGCACACGAGAGACGCCCTTTACGCGCGCGATCTGATCCTGGAGATTGATGATGGCGTAGTTGGTAAGAAAGTCCTGGGTTAATTTACCGCCGGGAGAGCTAATGGCGATAAGCATCAAGGGCGAAGTGAGCGCCTTCTGCACCGTGAGTCCGGCGCTCGTTACCTGGGAGGGAAGCTGCGACTGAGCCTGGTCAACGCGAAGCTGGGCAAGCACCTGGTCAATGTTTGGATCCGTCTTGACATCGAAGTCCACAAACAACTGCACCACACCGTTGTTCGCGCTAACGGAGTTCATGTAGATCATGTTGTCAACGCCATTCATCTGTTGCTCGATCGGCGTTGACACGGCCTGGCTAACCGTCTTGGCATCGGCACCCGGATAAGTTGCCGTAACCAGGATTTCGGGCGGAACGATATTCGGATACTGCGATATCGGAAGCGTAAGCATCGACACCGCACCAATAACCACGGTGAGAATGGCGATAACAATCGCGACGATCGGACGGCGGATAAAGAATTTTGACATGAGTTACCTGCCCGGCGTCTGTGCCGACGCTACAGCGCCTGCATTTGTGGCCGCTGGTTGCGGGCTGATCGGCGCGCCTTCGCGCAGCTTCTGGAGGTTGTCGACAATCACAAGCGACCCTCCAGGAAGACCGCCTTCCACAACCCAGTCATCGCCATATTGCGGCCCAAGCTTCACCGTGTTCACATGAACCGTGTTGTTGGCGCCAACGGTGTAGACCTGCTGCTGGCCTTGGAATTCGGTCACTGCTACCTGCGGCACTAGAACAGCATCATGAAGCGTTTCAGTCTCGGCTCTTACCCGCCCAAACTGGCCCGGCCTGAGAACGTTTCCGGGATTCGGAAAAGAAGCTGCAATGCGAATCGCTCCGGTCTGCGAATTAAGCTGACGATCGACAAAGACCACTCGACCCTTCTGCGGATACACTTCACCATTCGATAGCGTCAGGGTCAGGGGAATCTTTGAAGCGCCATGGAGCAAGCCGCTGCCGCTGACGCCGGCGCGCTTCGTCAGCGCAAGATACTCGCTGTCGCTGATGGAGAAGTAAACCTTGATCGGATCGAGTTGCGAAACCGAAGTCAATACAGATTGCGTGCTCACCAGATTTCCAACCTGCGTTGTCGCCTGGCCCGCGATTCCGGTGATCAGCGACCGAACTTGCGTAAAGCCAAGATTGAGTTTGGCCGTGGCCACGGCAGCCTCCGCCGTAGCGACGGCAGCGTCGGCCTGTGCCTTCTGCTGGATTTCATTGTCGAGTTGACTTCTGGCGATTGCACGAGCTTCTGCGAGTGGCGTGTCGCGATTCACGTTGATCTGGGCGAGAGCGAGTTGTGCCCGCGCCTGGCCGAGCTGGCCCTGCGCCTGCTGCAGTGCTGCATCAAACGGACGCGGATCGATCTCAAAGAGGACCTGGCCCTCTTGGACCCGCGAGCCCTCGATGTAATTCTGCCGGATCAGATATCCGTTCGCCTGAGGCTGGATCTGCGCATTGACGTAGCCATCGAGTGTACCAACCCATTCGCCGGTCACCGGCACATCTGTCTGTTGAGCCTTGACAACCCCTACTTTCAGGGCTGGCACCGCACCGGTTGATGCGGCACTTGCACCCTTGTCGCATCCCGCGATTAAGCCCGTCCCGACCAGCAGCATGCCGAGAAAAGTAATTGTGATTGCAGTATTTAGAAAAAATGCACCGGCTTTGAATCGTTGCCGCACGGCCATACCCAGTCTCCATTTCAGCGTGAGTCGTTCTCTGCGAGGGGTCGTTCGCGCCGCAAGAGCACGTATGCGTGTCCAGCTTTGATGAGCCTGTAACAACAGCGGATTCACAAAGTGACAGAACTGCATTGGCGCCGGCATGCAAAATGCCCGCCCTTGGATCGATTCAGAAATTTTCGATTTTATTTGGACCCAGTCGGACCTGTACTGCATCGACGCAGCGCGCGGCCGTCATGGCACAGACTTAGAGCACGCTTTACCGCTCTGGCTTCGGCACGACAGCAGATCGCGGTCCTTTTAAGAGCCCTTTCGAATGCGTTACTCTAAATTCTTCAGGAGAACCCAGCCAAACAATGCTCAAACTGCGGAGACTTCCCTTCACCGTTCTGGCCCTAATTGCTTTCGGTTCAACATCCCTTACAGCGCAACAACCTGCAACGCCCCCGACCGAAGATTATGTTCGCGCCCACTACACGAAGTACGAGTTTCGTATTCCTATGCGTGACGGCAAGCGTTTGTTCACCGCAGTGTATGTGCCGAAGGACCCGACAGGCGGCCCATATCCCTTTTTGATGGATCGTACCCCTTACAGTGTGGCGCCTTATGGCGAGGATCAATACCCGAAGACCCTGGGACCCTCTGAGGAGTTTCAGAAGAGCGGATACATCTTCGTTTACCAGGACGTGCGTGGCCGCTGGATGAGCGAGGGCGACTTTCTTGAGATGCGGCCGCACATCGATAACAAGAAAGGTCCGCAGGACGTCGACGACGCATCGGACACGCACGACACAATCGAATTCCTGCTGAAACATGTCGAGAACAACAACGGCAAGTTCGGAATCTGGGGAATTTCATACCCCGGCTTTTATACGTCCGCGTCGATGATCGATTCGCATCCGGCACTGGTGGCCGCCAGTCCACAGGCGCCGATGACCGATCTCTTCCTCGGCGACGACGGCTATCACGGCGGGGCGTTCATGCTGTCCGCGAACTTCGGATTCTACTCATCCTTTCGGCCGCAGAAAGAGCCGCAATCACCGAAGCCGACCGTACCGTTTGATTTCGGAACACCAGACAGCTACCAGTTTTATTTGAAGGCCGGGAACATCGCCAATCTGGACAAGCTCTATCTGAAGGGTTCAAATTGGCTGTTCCTGGATCAGGCCAACCACAATACCTATGACGCTTACTGGAAGGAGCGCGATCTGTCGCAGCACATGAAGAACGTGAAGTGCGCGGTGCTGGTGGTGGGCGGATGGTATGACGCGGAAGATTTGAGCGGACCTTACCGCACCTTCTATGCGACTTCAAAGTTCAATCCAGAGACACCGACGACACTCGTCGAAGGTCCATGGGTGCACGGCGGATGGGCCCGCGGTGACGGTTCGCACCTTGGCGATGTGCAGTTCAACGCAAAGACAAGTGAGTATTTCCGGCAGAACATTCAGTTCCCCTTCTTCGAGCACTACTTGAAGGGCAAGGGCGCGGCGCAACCGAAGGCCGTGGTATTTGAAACGGGAACAAACGTGTGGCGGCACTTTGATGAGTGGCCCCCAAAGGCTGCCACAGCGAAGATGCTCTACTTCCATGCCGGCGGAAAACTGAGCTTCGCTCCGCCAAGCGAAGTGCAGAGCCGCGATGACTACGAAAGCGATCCGAACCACCCCGTGCCGTTCGTCGGCTATACGACGGACACGGTTCCGCAACGCTACATGGTGGACGATCAGCGATTCGCAAGCGAGCGGCCCGACGTACTGACCTATGTGAGTGATCCGCTGGAAGAAGACGTGACGATTGCCGGTCCGATTTCCCCGAAGCTGAAGGTGGCGAGTTCGAGCACCGATTCGGATTTCGATGTGAAGCTGATTGACGTGTATCCAGACAACTATTCCCTTGCAGGCGAAGAGGGCCGGCCCAACAAACGCATCCTGGATGCGCCACCGCTGCTCATGGGCGGATATCAGCAGTTACTGCGAGGCGAGCCGTTCCGCGCAAAGTTTCGCAATAGCTGGGAGAAGCCAGAACCCCTGGTGCCGGAGAAGATGACGGACATCAACTTCACCATGCCCGATCTGTTCCATACATTCCGCCGCGGACATCGCATCATGGTGCAGGTGCAGAGCAGTTGGTTCCCCCTGACGGATCGCAATCCGCAGATTTTCGCTGACATTCCCAACACGCCGCCCGAGCAGTTTACGAAGGCAACGGAGCAGGTATTTCATCAGAAAGACGCTGCTTCAGGCGTCGAGGTGCTGGTGATGCCAAAGATGCAGGGAGCGGCGTCCAAAGATTAGGGATTAGGATTAGAAACTTGGGACCAGAAAGCCCCAGTATCTGTTGATCGAGTCTTCGTTTTCACGTTGTCTTGAGGTGTTCTATGTTTGGTCGTTCGTATCGTTCCATTGCTTTTCTCGCGGCGGTCCTGGTGACCGCTGCGCCTGTGATCCGCGCCGAAGAGGGGATGTGGACCTTTGATAATCCGCCATTGAAGCAACTGGCGGCGAAGTATAACTTCCATCCAACCCAGGAGTGGCTGGATCATCTGCGCCTCTCAAGCGTGCGGCTAAATGACGGCGGATCGGGTTCATTCGTGAGCCCGGATGGGTTGCTGCTGACAAACCATCACGTAGCGCGCGGGCAGTTGCAGAAAAACTCGACAGCCGAGCACGACTATCTGCTCAACGGGTTCTATGCAGCGACACCGGACCAGGAGATGAAGTCTCCAGATCTTGAGATCAACATTCTGGTTGGAATGCAGGACGTGACGGCGCGAGTCCAAGGCGCAGCCAAAGGCATTGCCGATGATGCGAAGGCACTCAAGGCACGCGAGGCAGAGGTCGCGGCGATCACCAAAGAGAGCAAAGATAAGACCGGGTTCCGCTCTGACGTGGTGTCGTTCTACAACGGCGGCGAATACTGGCTCTATCAATACAAGGCGTACACCGACGTTCGGCTGGTCTTTGCCCCGGAACAGCAAGCCGCTTTCTACGGCGGCGATCCGGATAACTTTACCTATCCTCGCTATGACCTCGATATGGCGCTGTTTCGCGTGTACGACAACGGAAAGCCACTCCACACTGACAACTTTCTCAAGTGGAGTGCGAAGGGCGCCGCTCCCGGCGAGCTGATCTTTATCTCCGGTCATCCCGGATCGACCTCCCGGCAGGACACGATGGCGGAGTTGCTGGTAGAGCGCGACGTGATAGAACCGGCACTGACGGACTACCTGAATCGGCGCCTTGCGGCCGCACAGGCGTATGCCGCGCAGGGGCCCGAGCAAGCGCGCCAGGTTGGCTCAACGATCTTCGGTCTCCAGAACAGCTTGAAAGTGTACATCGGCCGCACCGAGGCGCTCGCCGACAAAAACCTGATTGCAAAAAAGCAGGCTGAAGAAGATGACTTCCGCAAAAAGGTCGCAGCCAATCCAGAGTGGGAAAAAGAATATGGCAGCGCGTGGGACACGATTGCCAAGGCGGAAGAGCAGGTGAAGCCGGAGTTTCGATATCAGATCTATCGCCGGACAGACAGCCGTCTATTCGCGATTGCGATGCTCCTTGTGCAGTATTCCGCTGAAATCAAGAAGCCTGATGGCGAACGCCTGCCGCAGTTCCATGACGCGAATTTGCAATCGCTGAAATTTCAAATGCTCTCACCCGCCACAATTACTCCGGGCACGGAAAAGCTGTTCATGAAGACAGCTTTGAATCTTGGCGAAGAAAAGCTAGGCAAAGACGACCAGTACATACAGGCCGTACTGAATGGCGGACAGGTCGACGCGACCGTGGATTCGCTGGTTGACGGCACCAAGTTGAGCGATGTCGCTGTACGCAAAGCGCTCATGGATGGCGGCGAGCCGGCAATTGCGGCCTCGACAGATCCGATGATCGTAGCCGCGCGACGCGTTGACCCGGTTGTGCGGGCCACCCAACGCAAGATGCGTGACACGATTGCAAGTGTGCTGACGCCCGCGGGCGAAAAGCTGGGGAAAGCGCGCTTCCTCGTGTATGGCAAGAACGCTTATCCCGATGCGACATTCACGCTGCGGCTGAGTTACGGCACGGTAGACGGCTATCCCTACAATGGAACCATCGCGCCGCCTTTCACCACGTATTACGGGCTCTACGACCGAGCATACAGCTTCGGCAACAAGTCCCCTTTCAATCTGACACCGAAAGAACAGGCGGCGATTGGAAAGCTGGATTTGACGACGCCACTCGACTTTGTTTCCACCGGCGATATCATCGGTGGAAACTCCGGTTCGCCAGTGGTGAATCGCGAGGGCGAACTGGTGGGCCTGGTCTTTGACGGCAACATCGAATCGCTGGCTGGAAACTACGTCTACGACGGAACAAAGAATCGCACAGTCGCGGTCCACTCGTCGGGAATGATCGAGGGTCTGCGCAAGCTGTATGGCGCTAATGCATTGGCGGATGAGCTGGAGGGTAAACGATAGTCCAGAGTTCTTAGTTCAAAGTTTTAGCGAAGGGGGAGCCATCACGGCTTCCCTTGGTTGACAACAAACCTCAACTTTGAAAGGGCACGGATTTATCCGTGCCGCAAGGCCAGCAAAAATTGGATAGGCTTTAGCCTCTGAGGAATGGCTTAGAAGTTTTCAGCAGTCTGGGAAGCCTCGGTGGCTTCCCTTCCCTTTTTTGCTCGAAAAGATTGAGCGCTATTACGCGGCGGGGCTTGGCTGAGGCTCGCGCAGAGTTGGCAGCAGAAAGGCCATGATCAAGAGCGCCGCGGGAATTACGAGCATGCCCGCACGCAGGCTGCCTGTGTGCGTGGAAGTAAAACCAGCGATCCACGGAAGCACCGAGCCGCCGAATCCGGCAGTGAATAGAATCCACCGGGAATCGCTGGTGTGACGCGCGCGGGCGAAGAAACCGGCGAGGACGAGCGGATAGGTAGGCGCCAGTGCTGCTCCAAGCAGGAACATCGCGACGTTGCGGGAGGCGACAGACGGCGCAATCTCCAGCAGCAACGCGGAAGCGAACGCAACGGCGATGGCAACGCGGAAGACCCGCATAGGCGCGGCGCGCATGAGAAGCAGAGACGACAAGCCGCGCGAGGAAAGAAATCCCGCCCAGTAAAACGAGGTCGAAGCGGCAGCAAGAACCACTCCCCTTCCAGCCATGCGGAGCGCGTAAGTAGGCAACCATGCAGCGACCGTGTTTTCAATGCCAACCTGGAGAAATGCCGCGAAAGCGAAAACGGCGACCAGACCAAAGGCGGTCGTGGAAATCGGCGAATCGCCGAATGGTCGCGTTGGCTCGGGACCGTCAAGAAGGATCAAGCCGCAGGCGATCGCAGCCACTGCAGAGGCAACAGCGAAGAGGATATACGCCGCTCGATAATCGTGGTGAACGAGAATGCGCGCGGCAATGAGCGGAGCTGCAAGGGCTCCGATGCTCCAACTGAAGTTAAGGAACGTAAGCAACGGCGCGCATCGATCCGGATATGCGCGGCCCACAAATAGCGTGACGGCAGACATGGGCACACCGACGCTGATGCCTAGCAGCAGAAACACGGGAGCGAGCAACGGGCGCGGGCAGGCGGCGACAGCGAGACAGGTACACACCATGGCCGCGAAGCCGATGGTCATCATGCGTGCATAGCTGCTCCGGCACAAGAGCGCGCCAAGCGAAGTACCGGCAAAGTAAAGAAGAAAAAGCAGGCCGGAATCTGAGTCGCTGAGCTGAAAGCGCGCCGCAAGAGATGGCAGCAAGGCACCGCCAACTGCGTGGAGAACACCGGTCAGTGCGAAGACCGGATGAAGGACAGCGAGGGTTCGAGCCGGAGAGGTCTTAAGTGCGAATGGCATCGAAGGTTCAGACGCGCTTGATGCGGTTGCGTTTTGGACTTGGGCGGACTGGTGGATTCGCGAATGACGAGTTCGGGGTGAATAGGAACGAAGTCAGGAAATGCGGCCTGCGAGCGAATGCGCTGCAGCAGGATACGCGCCGCGGTGGTACCCATTTGATAGAGCGGCTGCCGGATCGTGGTAAGGCTCGGGTTGTGGAACGCGGCGCCCTGAATGTCGTCGAAGCCAACAACTGACACGTCGCCCGGGACCTGAAGGCCATGGTTCATCAACGCGCGAATAGCGCCAATGGCGGCGACGTCGTTATAGCAAAGCAGCGCTGTAAAATCCGCGCCACGCTGGATCAGTTCGTTGGCGGGATCGAATCCGAGTTGGGGCGTCGAAACGCGGAGCTGGAGTTGCACAACGAGCTCTGGAGCTACAACCAGCTTCAGATCGCGTGCGACGGCCATGAGGCAATTCCACCGATCGTCGGCATCGGAACTGTGACTGCCACCCCGCATGAAAGCGATTTTGCGATGCCCAAGCTGGTAGAGATGGCGCAGTGCAAGCTCAGCGGCACGCTTCTGGTCGAGGACCACATTCGTCACGCCTTCAATCTTGCGATGACCTGCGACGACAACCGTGGGAAGAACACCGACATTCTTTTCGAGTGTTGTATCTATAAAGATAAAACCTTCGACGGAGCGATCCATGAAGAGACGTGGGTACTCCTCGATCAGATCGGGCTTGCGACGGTGACTCGCCGTCAGATAAAAGTATCCCTCTTCGATCAGGTGCTCTTCCACGCCGCTGAGAACCTGCATGGCATAGCTGTCACTGAGTTCTGGAACAAGGACGCCGACAGTGAATGTCTGACGCTTGCGCAGAGAGCGCGCGAAAAAGCTGGGGCGGTAGTCAAACTTCGCGGCAGCTTCGGTAACCCGATCACGGGTGTCCTGCGGGATGGAGCGAACTCCCGGAGCATTGTTCAAAACCAGAGAAATCGTTGCCGGCGAAAGGTTGAGGTACTCGCCGAGCGTGCGCAGACTGATGGGCTGACCGGGCTGCGGCGCTGCTCCTGTTTTAGATCTCTTGGGCATGCACTCCTGTTTTAACACCGCAGAGGCGAGGTGCGCTGTAATTTCGCGGCCTCTGGTGCGAATGATGAGACGAACCGCGCCGATCCGATAGGACAAAAGAGACGCGAAGAAGGTGCATGCGCGAAAATGATCCCGCCTGTGATTTGGGTTGGAGGATGGTATGAATCGGCGGTTTATCTTTTGCGTCATTTTATTTGTCTTTGTGTTGAGCGCGAGGCATGTGCAGGGTCAGGCGGGAGCCGGGCCTGTTGGGATTTTCGAAGGGCACCAGGACGTGGGCACCGTGCTGCATCCGGGTTCAACAAGCTACGACGCCGCTAAGCAGAGCTACACGGTCTCGGGAAGCGGCGAGAACATGTGGTTCGGCATCGATGATTTCCAGTTTGCCTGGAAAAAAATGAGCGGCGACGTCGCGATCTCGGCCGACATTGCTTTTGAAGGCGAGAAGGGGAACAACCATCGCAAAGCAGTGCTGATGATCAGGCAAAGCCTGGACGGAAATTCGCCTGCGGTAGATATTGCGCGACACGGAGATGGGTTGACTTCGATGCAGTTTCGCGATGCATCCGGCGCTGACGATCACGAAGTGCAATCCAACATAGCAGGGCCAAAACGCGTACGGCTTGAGAAACGCGGAGATTACTTCTATGCGTTCGTCTCAGGGCCCGATGGAAAGCTCGAACCCTCAGGCGCCTCGACAAAACTCGCGCTGAACGGGCCTTTTTACGTAGGAATCGGAGTTTCAGCACATGACAAGGACGCAACTGAAACCGCCGTCTTCTCAAACGTGAAGATCGAGCCCCTCGCGCAGACCACCGAGAAACCGGTTCTGTACAGCACGCTCGAGACGGTTCCCATCGCGTCGGCTGACCGTCGAGTGGCTTACGTAGCGCAAGCGCATTTTGAGGCACCCAACTGGGCGCGTGACGGATCGTACTTCTTGTTCAACCAGGACGGAGGAATTTATCGTCTCGCGATCACTGGCGGTCAGCCGCAACGGATTCCAACCGATCCCCAGGTGAAGTGCAACAACGATCATGGAATTTCACCAGACGGCACAATGCTGGCGATCAGCGATTCGACTGAAACTGGGAAATCGATGGTCTACACGCTGCCAATCGCAGGCGGAAAACCAAAGAAAATAACGCATACCGGCCCATCGTATTGGCATGGATGGTCGCCCGATGGAGAGACGCTGGCATTTGTAGGACAACGCGGAGACAACTTCGATATCTACTCGATCTCAGTCAACGGCGGCGAAGAGAAGCGCCTCACGACCTCGCCGGGTCTCGACGATGGCCCGGAGTACTCGCCCGACGGCCAGTGGATCTATTTCAACTCGGAGCGGACAGGACACATGCAAATCTGGCGAATGCATCCAGACGGAAGCGACCAGGAGCAGGTCATCACCGACGAGACAAACGACTGGTTCCCGCATATCTCTCCAGATGGCAAGTGGATGACGTTCGTCGCATTCGAAAAAGGAGTGACTGGACATCCGCCCGACAAAGACGTGACGCTGAACGTGATGTCGCTCCCAGATAAAAAGGTAAAGGTGCTCGCAAAACTCTTCGGCGGCCAGGGAACAAACAATGTCCCGTCGTGGTCCCCCGATAGCACAAAAGTTGCGTTTGTGAGTTATCAGTATTTGACGCCGGGCGCCAGGGACTAAGCGGTCGGAATTCGAGATCAACGAGGTGTGTGCAGGATGGACGCAAAGGCATGGCTCCAGTCAGACGGCCTCAAGCTGGGAACAATCGTCACCATTGACCATCCAGCCATTGTCGAGATCGCGCGCCTTGCGGGCTTTGACTGGCTCTGGATCGATGGGGAACATGGTCGCTTCAACGAAGTCAGCGCCGCCACCGCGTGCGCGGTCGCAGCGGGCGGACCCCCGACATTCGTGCGATTGCCCGATCGTTCGGCGACGGCAATCAAGCGCTTTCTCGATATTGGCTGCGATGGAATCATTCTGCCCCAGGTTTCATCGACAGCCGAGGTTGACGAAATTGCGCGTGCAGCGCTTTATCCGCCTCGTGGTGAACGCAGCGTGGGGATCGCGCGGGCGCAGGGATATGGAACCAGGTTCGCGCAATGCCTCGAACGTGAGGAATACGCAGTGGTCGTGCAAATCGAAAACGTGGCCGGAGTCAGAAATGCCGAGGCAATCGCAAACCACTCCGCCGTCGATGCAGTTGTAATCGGACCGTACGACCTCAGCGGTTCACTCGGAATTCCTGGCAAGATCGAATCGCCACAGGTGGTCGAGAGCATTGCCTCGGTGTTGGCAATATGCAAACAGGCCAATAAACCCTGCGGCATTTTTGCGGCCACCGCCGAGAAGGCCAGGACGTACGCAAAAGAAGGCTTCAATCTAATCGCAGTCGGAATGGACTGCACCGTTCTGCTGGAAGGCTACAAAACGGTGCGCGCCGCCCTCCCCTGAGCGGGCACCGAATCTTTGTCTGACAAACACGGCAACTGCCTCCGCAACCCAGATCTTCGATCTGCCCGGAAAAATCGTCTTCAGCCGAAGTTGCGGTAAACTAGTGAAACTGTATATCGTTCCCACCCGCGGAGGGATGGGTGAGCGGTTGATACCGGCGGTCTTGAAAACCGTTGTGCCTGAAAGGGTACCGGGGGTTCGAATCCCTCTCCCTCCGCCATTGAGTCCGTAGAATCAGCAACCTGAGAGAAATAGCTAAAGATTAGGTGTCGATCACTCAGATCCCGTCGAATCGTGAGTATCCCCGCACACGCCAATAATCTTCCGGCTGGTCGGCAAGGAACGTGATTCCCGTTACCGCTTTCACATTTTTCAGACCCAGCTTTACAGGAATGATGAGGCGCAAGGGCGCTCCATGCTCCAAAGTCAAGGGATCGCCGTGGAAGTGCGTTGCCAAGAGCGACTGGGGATGTGCGGCCGACTCAATATCAAGCGAGACGTAGTACGGATCCGAGTTGCCGTTCGCGTCCAAATTCACTGAGGATTCGATACGTGCCCATTTCGCCTGAGACACGGGAGGAAAGGCTTGAATCAGGTCGGCAAAACGAATTCCGCCCCACCATGCAATTTCGCTCCAGCCTTCTACACAAACGAATCTAGTGATCTCTTCGTGCAGTGCAAAGCGCTTGAGCAGGGTTCGCAGGTCAAGCGCTAACGTCAGGCCAGACTGGAGTCCACTCAGGGTCAGAGTCCAAGTCGGGATGTAATCTGGTCCAGGAGTCGCGCCGTTGTAATTGTTCTTCAAGCCGGTCACCTGAGACTTGGAGTAGGTAGGAACACGGCGGTTCGAAGAATATAGAGCTTCGGCAACATCATCATCGATGTCAATTGCCTTATCGAGCAGCCAATCTTTGCCTGGCGGGTGGAGGTTGCGATGTACGCCGAGCCGCTGCAACGTCTCGTCGGGAAGCAACACGGTTCCGGCTGTAAGGGCCGCAAGCGCACTTGCTCCGAAGATCAGGACATCACGACGGGTTCGACTTCTAAACGTCTTGGATGACACTTCGAAGCTGTCCCCCGGCATAGAAATACGCTTCGACACAGCAGTGGGCCGCTCTGCATGTGGAATGGGCTGCTTGTTATTCGTCGTCACGGGATCTGTCTCCTGCTGTTTCTGTTCTTAAGGACCAGCCAGTAATCATGCTCCGTAGGGTGTCCCATCCATCCGCCAGCACCAGAACGACATGTGGGACGACGAAGAGGATGAAGAAGCACATCAGGCAAAAATGCCAAACGCGCGCCGCGTTGTAGCCACCAAATGCCGCGGCCAGCCAATGGAGTTGCATGGGTTTGTGAATCGCCCATCCGGAGAGAACGACCAGAACGCCAGCGATCACAACCGAAGCATAAGCAGCCTTCTGGAGCGCGTTATATTTGCCGCTATGCATCGGATGGACCAATGGCCTGCGAAGAACGAACGCGAAAGTGGCCAGCGAGTAGTAACGGATCATCTGCAAGCCCCCAACGACGTCGTCCCTTTGTGGAATCAATGCGCGCCAGCCTCCTCCGAGAGCGAGACCAAGCAGGTAAAGCACCCCATTGGCCATAAACAAGTAGGCGCAGAACCAGTGGAGGCGGAGCGCAACACCCAACATTCCTGGACCGAGGCTCAGATGGTTGTAAAGCCAGTCTGGCGGAGTGTTGTAGTGATGCAGGCCGGGCACGTGGGCGCACAGCCAGATACCAATGTCCGCGGCTCTATCGAAGTTCCCCGTCGCGTCCGTAGGATGCTGGAAGATGGGAGCTGACCAGTAGATGGAGATCCCACTCAGAATCAATCCCAGCAATAAAGGAATTGTGGTCCAGTGCGCCCAACGTACAAGCAGATGGTGCTTGGGCTGAATGCGAACAACTGTCACCGCATTGGGTGGAATTGCCGCGACGACAGGTTGAACAATCACAGGCAGAACACGTGGACGCTCCGGAACGATGAATTGAGGTCGCCGGTCGTGCGGATGCAGTCGTCGACGGGCACGTCGCTTGCCTCGATAGTCCCGCATGTTACGTTTCATCACCATCCCTCGTAGTTCCGCTATCGGTCCCAGCCGCAGCTGGGACCAAACTCACGGATTGAGTTACTTCGCTGGCAGGAGAAAAATACCCTGCCCATTGAAGCTGCCGTCTTCTCGTTTTTTCGCAGGAATCAGAACATGATCGCCCGGCTGAAGCGGCTTCGTTGTCGGGGCAATCAAAATGACAGGTGTACCCGCAGGAACCTCAATCTGCTGGTTACCGATCGTCAGTTCTGAACCGGAACCTGCGTTCGTAACAGCGCCATTTGTCATGCGTGAACCTGAAGCTGCCTTCGTCTTGGACGACGCCGCGACCGCGCCATTCGTCATGCGGCTGTTCGAAGGAGCGCCCGCTTGTGCAGGCTGCATGTAACTCCCTTCAGCAAGGCCACGAAACGCCTCAGGGAAGATCTTGATGTCGGTTGCGTGTTCTTTGCCATCCGCGCCTTTCACTGATCCGACGCCGATATAAGTGTTGGCCGATATGTGCTTGATATCGGAAGGTATCCCCGCATACACAGTCGCCGGCTGCACCAGGTGCACAGTTACAGGTCCCTGCTGCGTCTGAAGGCTGATCGCCGTAGGACTGACATTTACGACAGCGCCAGCAACAGGCGTGACTCCGGGAGGAAATGACTGGCTCAACGCTGCGGAACCCGGGATGGCGACTGCGAAAAGGGCGATAGAACGGAAAGAAACGCGCATGTTAACTCCTATGTTTCAGGTTTAGGTGTGGCGGTTACGCCTATGGAGGCTCTTATGCGAGTTGTTCCATAAGCTGGCGGTGTGTCTCAACCCGTGGTTGCGGGGAACTCTCCAGGCACACTGGATGGCTCAGGCGCTTCCAATCTCACTAAAGTTGGTCGACCTCGTCACGTCCTCCCAACTAGCGAATTCGGATCGGAGCAATTCCATCTCTTTCCTTACGTGGTCCGAAGCATCCGGACCAAGAAGCAAGTGAATTGGAGGATTGGGCGTGTTCAGGAACTCCGCAATCACCTTTGCAGCCTTTGCTGGATCTCCCGGCTGTTGCCCGCTTCTTGCCTTGCGAGCCTCACGGATCGGATCAAAGATCGCATCGTAGTCGGCGATCTGTCGTTTCGTACGAACCATGGATCGGCCAGCCCAGTCCGTGCGGAACATTCCGGGCTCGACGGCGGTGACGAAGATTCCCAGCGGCCGTACTTCCTTTGCGAGCGAGGAGGAGATTCCCTCGAGTGCAAACTTACTGCCGTGATAATACGAAAGCCCCGGCACCGTCATGAGTCCCCCCATGGAGGTGACATTCAGGATGCGGCCCTCGCGCCGCTTGCGCATGTGAGGCAAGATAGCTTTCATCATCGCAACAGCTCCGAATACATTCACTTCGAACTGTTGCCGCAATTCGTCCATCGAACTCTCTTCGAGAGTCCCTTCATGTCCGTACCCGGCATTGTTGATCAGCGCGTAAACTGGACCGATATTGCGCTCGATCTCCTCGACCGCATCGGAGAGGCGGGCAGGCGCATCCGTCACATCGAGGATTCTCGCAAAGGAGGATCCCGGCTGAATTGACTCGACTTCAGCCACCTCCTCCTTTCTTCGCACCGTTCCCACAACAACAAAGTCTGCACGCGTCAAAGCCGTCGCGAACGCTCTTCCCAATCCACTGCTTGTTCCGGTGACAATTACAACCCTCTTCATCTCTACCTCCTAACGATACCCACGGTATCGTTACCTAGAGATTCGATACTTGCGGTATCGTAGAAGATGCAGGTTTTTTCTCGAGGTACGCATGAAAAATCCGATCGGCCGCCCCCGGAGCGACGCAGCTCACGAGGCCATCCTTAGGTCGACTCTGCGTCTTGTTACCAAACGTGGCTTCCGGGCTGTGACCGTCAATGAGATTGCCGCAGATGCCGGTGTGGGAAAGATGACCCTTTATCGCCACTGGCCAAATAAAGCAGCGGTCGTCATGGATTCCCTGTTTGCGCTCATCGGAAGTGAGACGGCATTTCCGAAAGCTGGAAACGCGTTGGAAAGCCTCCGGCTCCAATTGAATCTGCAAGTCGCCTTCTTTCGAAGTCAAAGGGGAAATCTGGTCCGATCTCTGGTTGCGGAGGCGCAATCCGATGCAGAGCTTGCCGTCGCCTATCGCGAACGCTGGCTTAATCCGCGGCGTAAAGAAGTTCGCCAAACGATCCTGCTGGCGATTGCCGAGGGTTCCATTCGTGAGGATGTCGACATAGACGCGACCATCGATATTCTTTATGGGCCGCTTTACTACCGGCTTCTGCTAGGTTCCGGTCCGCTTGATGAGCAATTCATCGAGAACCTATATCGACAGTTCCTGGAGGGTCACACAGCACATAAGACGCGCCGGGCAAGCAGGCGTGTTTCCAAGGAACGAAAAACGCGGGGGCCTGAAAGGCATCGATGATATTCGCAACGCATCTTTCCGCGCGCGAAATCGAGGGTGCTCAGTCCCCGACCAAACAGGCGTTTAATAGGACGAGTCCCCTGATCTTGGCGCGAAGCGTTGGCACAATCAGCAATATCAGAGCAGCGGGCGCTCTCTCCCCGACTTAAAGCATCCAAGCCAGTGAGATAGCAGAGTTGCATTTCCCATTTTCATATAAGAAACACTATTCCGATAGATCATGAGGTCCAAATGTTGATCCGGCTTGGATACGATATCCAGTTTGAAATTCCGACCAGTGTCGCAATGGTTGCGCTTCTTAGTGTTCACCCTTCTCGCGTGCAGGATCTTCGGGAGCCGGATGAATTGAGGACAGAGCCGGAGCTCAAGGTCAGCTACTACATCGACAGCTTTGGAAATCGGTGTTCGAGGTTCGTGGCGCCCCCGGGACGGCTGCGGCTATGGTGCTCAACTCTGATTCAACACACAGACGAGCCGGATGAGACGGACCTGTCTGCCCGTGAAGTTTCCGTTGGCGAGCTACCGGATGAAGTGCTCATGTATTTACTCAATAGCCGCTACTGCGAGGTGGATCGGCTCTCGGGCATTGCCTGTGATCTCTTCGGTAATGTGCCGCCCGGATGGGGCCGCGTGCAGGCCATCTGCGATTGGGTGCACAGCCGGATCACCTTCGACTACCAGCAAGCCCGGCCGACGAAGACCGCCCTCGATGTCTACACCGAACAGGTCGGCGTGTGCCGGGACTTTCAGCATCTCGCCATCGCCTTCTGCAGAGCGCTGAATATTCCCGCGCGCTACGCGACCGGCTATCTGGGAGACATTGGCGTACCTTTGCGATTGCCAATGGATTTCAGCGCATGGTTCGAGGCGTATCTGGATGGCCGCTGGTGGACCTTTGATGCTCGCAACAATCAACCGAGGCTGGGGCGCATTCTGATGGCGACCGGCCGCGATGCATCGGATGTCGCGATGACGACTTCCTTTGGGCAAGCGGACTTGTACAGTTTCTTCGTCGTGTCTGAAGTGGAGGAAGCTCCGGTTCCCCGCTGATGCCGTATCAGGACTCGACTGCTTCAAGATCGACGGCGACTTTCAAGGTGTGAGCTCCGCCTCCAAGAATAAGGCCATGCAGAGGGCTCACATCGCCGAAGTCGCGGCCCCAGGCAATCGTGACATGACCAGTGGAGGGAACCACATCGTTGGTGGGATCAACGTCAATCCAGCCGATTCCAGGACAGTAGGCTGACACCCAGGCATGGGATGCGTCGGCTCCCACCATGCGGGCCTGACCTGGAGGCGGATAGGTGCGCAGATATCCGCTTACGTATCTTGCGGACAGGTTGATGGAGCGAAGGCATGCGATCTGAATGTGCGCGAAGTCCTGGCAGACGCCTCGCTTTTTCCGAAACACCTCTTCTATCGGAGTCCTGACCGTAGTCACTTTTGAATCGAAGCGAAAGTCGCGATGAATGCGCGTCGTCAAATCTAACAACCCCTCAACCATAGGCCGCTGGGAAGTGAAGGACTGTTGTGCATAGCGGGCAAACTCTGGCCGAACCCTGATGCGTGGCGATTCAAACCGGAACTGATAAGCCTCGAGCGCTTCGGGACTGAGGTTTTCAGCCATGCTTTGAACCACCTCTTCCCAGGGAGGCGAGGAAAGA
Organism: uncultured Acidobacteriaceae bacterium; assembly: GCA_963738035.1. Taxonomy (GTDB): domain Bacteria; phylum Acidobacteriota; class Terriglobia; order Terriglobales; family Acidobacteriaceae; genus Telmatobacter. The sequence goes on along the minus strand of CAVTVB010000006.1, from coordinate 1,383 downwards.
TGCGGATCTCGCGCAGTCTCTTCCATAATCACCCGGCTTCGAGACTCAACGATCAGTTCATCGTGCGGCTCTTCAATGGTGAAAAGGTATTGGTGATTGCCAAAATAATCGACTCGTTCCACCATGACGGTGGGTTTTGGCACAATCTGCAGTTCGCTTTGCGCAAGGCGGTGACGGGGCAGCGAGCGGGGCCTGAGGCACGCAACGTGGCTGCCGACCGAGACGGGGTATTTGTACTTGTACGTCGTACGGTGAATGATTTTGTAGATCATAGCCCAATGCTGATCGGCAGCGTGCGAGCGTGGCTGAAATATCTGCTCGATAAGTTATCTGACCATGAAGGCAGCAATCGCTCCAGGCCGGCAAGGAAATTTTCGAGCTGAACTAGGCCCTCAGAGTTCCTGGCTTTGGAGGGGACGCTAGGCAGGCTGTAGCTGAGTGTTCGCAAATCGAAACTGCGGAGCATCGCAAGGGCGTCTCGCATGGCTTCAAGATCGTCAGCCATATGCCTGGGAAGCTTTTGATAGAGATCCACAAGATGCGAAAGTTGAAAATCCAGGGCCCGTGGATTGCTTTCGTCGGCCATCAGAACATCCAACACTGCCATCGGCTGAAGTGTGGTGTAGTACCGAGTTCGATAGGTCATCGTACTGTCTCCCACCTCGAGCAGGCATTCCAGCAGGGGCCAGTCCTGCTCACTAAGGGGAAGAGTGATCAGCCGAAGCATTCGTGTGAGATAGATGGCGCGCTCAAGACGCCGCCCGATGCTCATGAACAGCCATCCCAAACCGCGATTGATATTTTCGCGCTCCATTCCGGAGAACGCGGAGAGCAACTCCAGGCACAGCGTTAGTGTCGCCGGATATTCCGAGATCTGCGTGTCACGCTCCGCCTCAAGAGATGTGCGCAGTTGGCCGATGAGGATCATCATGTCGGCCGATAGCCGCTCGCGAACGCTGTTGCCCACGCGAGATATCTCGGAAAGGATGGAAGCGAGACTATCAGTGCGCTTTGAGTCGGAGATTACAGAGATGAGCTCCCGCTCGAATTCAAGCGGCGTTGCACGTTTCTTTTTTGCCTTGAGCAGCTTGCTGTGCCTCGATCTCAAGCAACCGTGCAAGCGGACCAGGCATGCGAGTTCTGTGGGTTCGGCTCGACGCACGCGAGAGATCATTGACCGCGCGACCCAGCGGTGTTTTCGGCCCGCTCGACATCTCTTCCAGCCAGAAAACCCTGTCGGCTACGCTACTTGGCACATCGGGGGATCCGCGACGCAATGCAACCGGCTGGTTCCGCGGGTGAAGCAAGCTGAAGGTGTCCACCGGGCCGTCCGACAGCACCCACGCATCCTTGCTGTGTCCCCCGCGCTGCATCGACACAACC
>CAVTVB010000005.1:0-829667 GCA_963738035.1 uncultured Acidobacteriaceae bacterium | reverse complement strand
ATTCCGCTAGATTCGCAAAAAACAAGCGATTGCGCATCTCGCTTGATGGGCGATGGCAGGGTAGGCTGTGTTGCGTCCGGAAGCCGCGCACCCACGGTGCTCTATCCGCGGCGTAGGCAGTCGGAGCTTTGACGGACGGTTACGGCGTAGGGGTGGCCGCGCGCGTCGCGAACGCCTTACTGGATCACACAGAGTGCACGTGTCGCCAGTGTGGGCAGCCCATTGAAGGCGAGGGTCGTTTAGCTCTCAGCCGGTAGTGATGAACAGCGCTTATGCGTGCTGCATTGCCGCGCCATATCCATTGGCGCCAACATCGACGCCGTGCGAAGTTAACTCACTCGCGGAACTTCCGATTAAGTTGAAGCCAGCGGTGCCCGGCAGGAATACACGGAAGCAAGTGCTACAGCCTCTGTCAGTGCGGAAACTTCGAAATGAAATACGTCCCTCGTATTTCTGCACAATTCCCTTGCTGATCCAGAGTCCAAGGCCGGTTCCTTTTGTCGATTTGGTACTGAAGAAGGGTTCAAAGAGTTTTCCCGAATCCTGGGGGTTGATTCCAGCACCCGTATCTACGACTGAGACGCTGATGCCACGGCGCATCAACTGCCAATCGTAAGCCTCTCGCACAGAAAGCCGCAAATCTCCGCCGTTTGGCATTGCCTGGATCGCATTGCCAATCAGGTTCAGGAAAACCTGGCGCAGTTCGACAGGAAATCCATGCACCAGCCCCGGCGTGAAGTATCTCTTTCGCAAGCGAATATGGCTCGTTTGCAGTTGGCGCTCCTGCAATCCCACGACGTCGTCGAGCAATTCGCTGAGCATCACCGCAATGGGTGTCTTCGATTCCCGATAGAAACTCAGAGTTTGCCGGGTAATGTGAGCAACGCGCTGCAATTCCTGCTCGGCCATAGCAGCACAGTGCCTGGCCTCGTCATCGAGCGAAGGATGATTGCGGATCAGGAAAAAGATGTTGGTGATGGCCGCAAGCGGATTGTTGATTTCGTGCGCAATGATTCCCGCGACGCGCCCCATCGCTGCCAACTTCTCCGTTTCGCGCAGTGCTTCCTCAGCTTGAAGTTGTGCGGTGATGTCTCGATTTACTTCGAGGATTGCATCGCCTTCGTGATTCATGATTTTTCGGCAAGCAACGATGACTTCAGAACCGTCTTTCTTCTTTTGAAGAAGGTTTCCATGCCAGACCCTTTTATCGCGCAATACGGTCTCAATTTCTTCGCGAGGTACCGGAAAAATGGTCCGCAAAATCGAGTGGACATCTTTTCCGAGGACCTCATCGCGCCGCCAGCCGTAGAGATTTTCAGCTCCGGCATTCCAGAACAGAACTTCACCAGCGATCCCGCGCTCCATGATGGCTTCCGTGGCAAGGTCCAGTAACTCCGCGCGTGTGCGGAATTGCTCTTCACGGCGACGAAGTTCATCTGTGCGCTCCGCAACGCGCTGTTCCAATTGATTGTTCAGTGTTTCGAGCATGCGAGTCTTGCGGTGCAGTTCGACGAAGATACCAATCTTTGCACGCAACACCTCCGGCACGACTGGAACTGATATGTAATCGACTGCTCCGCTGCGGTAGCCCTGAATCTTATCGGAGTCGGTGAGATGAACGCCGGAGATAAAGATGATCGCAGTTTTCTGGAAACGCGGGTGCTGACGAATCACGTCAGCCAGTTCGAACCCATCAAGTTCGGGCATGCTCACATCCATCAGGACAACAGCAATATCATTCTTCAATAGGATATTGAGTGCTTCGCTGGCGGATGTTGCTTTAATGAGGTTCTCCCCAAGATCCGAGAGAATGACCTCGTAACTGAGGAGTTTGGCCGGCTGGTCATCGACCATCAGGATATTGACTTTCGATTCTGCGTTCATCTAGTTCTCTCCATGCCCTCTGCTACGCGCAGCTAACGATGTAGCCACATGCGCAGAGCGGAAAGCAGTTGTTCAGTATTAACCGGTTTGGCGAGATATTCCGATGCACCGGCCTCAAGGCATCTCTCGCGATCCCCCTTCATGGCCTTCGCTGTGAGGGCAATAATGGGCAGACGACGCAGAGCAGGATTTTGCCGAATCACTTGCATGGTCTCGTAACCATCCATCTCCGGCATCATGATGTCCATGAGAACAATCGCCAAGTCAGGTGTTGTCTCGATTGTTTCGATTGCTTCTCGACCGGTGCCTGCCGAAAGTACCGTCATGCCGCGTCGCTCGAGCACGCTGCTTAAGGCAAAGATGTTGCGGACGTCATCATCGACGACCAGAACTTTGCGTCCCGCGAGAGCCTCATCGGACTGATGCAGGCGATCAATCATCTGCTGTTTGGCTGCCGGCAACTCGGAGACCACGCGATGCAGGAACAGGGCGGTTTCGTCGAGCAAGCGTTCCGGCGATTCAACGTCCTTGACTACAACACTGCGTGCCAAGGTATGCAATTGTGCATCTTCCTCAGCCGAAAGCTCTCTTCCTGTAAACACTACGACTGGAAGATCCCGCAGCCTCGCGTTGCTCTTGATCTGTTCGAGGACATCGAAGCCGGACATATCGGGGAGGCGCAGATCAAGCACGATGCAATCGTAGGTATCGCGCGCGAGAGCTTCGAGCGCAGCTGAGCCGGAGTCGATTACTTCAATATCGATATCCTCATGCCAGAGCAGTTCGCGCGTACTCAACTGCTCGGCGGGATTATCTTCGACGACGAGCAACCTCTTACGCCGTGGCTGCGAGTACTCGCGAATCCGCGCCAAGGCCGCGTTGAGTTCGTCGGTCGAGGTGGGTTTGGTTACGAATGCAAATGCTCCACGCGACAATCCGTGGTGGCGGTCTTCATCGAGCGTTAGCATCTGCACGGGAATATGCCGCGTTTTCGGGTCCTGCTTCAGGTGATTCAATACCGTCCACCCAAGCATGTCGGGCAGCATAACATCGAGGGAGATTGCTGTCGGACGATACTCGCGTGCTAACGCGAGCGCCTCGGTGCCCGTCATTGCGACAAGCACTTTGAAGCCCTTGTCGCGCGAAAGATCGCAGAGCACACGAGCATAATGCGGATCGTCTTCCACGATCAGCAGTACCGCATCTCCCTCTTCCAGAGAGTTGCGGTCGTCCTCAATGCGTGCCTCTTGCTCTGTCACGGAAACATTCGAAAGGAATGTCGGCACTGCCACTGTGGTGCCACCCCTTTCGGTCTTCATGACAGTGGGGGCAGCGGGGCCAACATAGGTCTGCGGCAGATAGAGCGTGAACATGCTGCCCTTTCCGGGTTGGCTCTTCAACTGAATTTCGCCGCCAAGCAAGTTTGCAAGTTCGCGGCTGATTGCGAGACCCAGACCGGTTCCTCCGTATTTGCGACTTGTGCCCGCGTCTGCCTGTTGGAATGCCTCGAAGATGATGCGCTGTTTTTCTGGCGGAATTCCGATACCAGTATCCGAAACTTCAAACGCGATAACAGATCCGGCGCCACTGAGAATCGGATGGTCGTGCGTCCAGCCAGACGCAGCCGAGGAGACCGACAGCTTTACCGTGCCTTGTTCCGTGAATTTGAAAGCATTCGACAGAAGATTCTTCAAAACCTGCTGAAGACGTTTCGAGTCAGTAACCAGGCTTCGGCCCATTCGCGGATCATTCGTAATATCGAACGTGAGCCTGCGGTTCTCCGCCTCGTGCCGGAATGGCCGCGCAACCGTATCAAGCAGCATGCCGAAGAAGACTTCCTCCGCCTCGACGGAAACGGTGCCCGATTCAATCTTCGACAAATCGAGGATGTCGCTGATCAGATTGAGCAGATCAGTTCCGGCGCCGTGAATGGTCCGCGCGAACTCAACCTGTTTGGCATTCAAGCTGCCATCCGGATTCTCCGCAAGCTGTTGTCCGAGTACAAGAATCGAGTTGAGTGGCGTGCGCAACTCGTGGGACATGTTGGCGAGGAATTCGGATTTGTATTTAGAAGTGAGTGCCAGCTCTCGAGCTTTTTCCTCCAACGCGCGACGAGCCTGCTCGATTTCCTGGTTCTTGCGCTCCACTTCGTAGTTCTGTTCAGCCAACTGCTGCGCTTTCTGCGCAAGTTGTTCGTTGGTTTGCTGCAATTCTTTCTGTTGCGTCTGCAACTCAGTCGCAAGTTGCTGCGACTGTTTCAACAATCCTTCCGTCTGCATCGTGGCTTCAATCGAGTTGAGCACGATTCCGATGGAGGCGGTCAGCTGTTCCAGGAATGAAAGATGCGACGCGGTAAACCCGCTCAGGCTGGCAAGCTCGATAACCGCCTTGACGCGATCCTCGAACAGAACCGGCAAAACGATGACGTTTTTTGGGACAGCCTGAAATAGTCCTGAGCGGATTGGTGCCGTTCGTTCTAGGGAGTTCCGTAATAAGCATGCGACGTTTTTCAGCAGCGCATTGACCGACGAGGCCCTCACCAACGCGCACTTCTTTCAGATAGCCCTCTGGCGTATCGGCAAACGTGGAAAGAAGAACAAGGTTGGCCTCAGGACCCGCTGAGTCACCGTCCATTTGGTATATAACGCCTTGCTGTGCATTCACCAGTGGTGCAAGTTCCGACAGAAGCATCCTGCCCACCGTGGCCAGGTCGCGTTGTCCCTGGAGCATCCCGGTAAACCGCGCGAGGTTTGTTTTCAGCCAGTCCTGCTCTGTGTTGCGATCCGTTGTGAGTCGAAGGTTGTCAATCATCGTGTTGATGTTGTCCTTCAACTCGGCCACTTCGCCGCGGGCCTCCACCTGGATGGAACGGGTCAGATCGCCTTTTGTCACAGCTGTTGCCACTTCCGCAATGGCGCGCACCTGGTTGGTGAGGTTATCGGCCAGCAGGTTCACGTTGCCGGTCAAATCCTTCCATGTGCCGGAAGCGCCGGGAACGTTCGCCTGTCCGCCAAGTCGCCCTTCCACGCCGACTTCTCGGGCCACCGTCGTCACCTGGTCGGCAAACGTCGCCAGCGTGTCGGTCATGTTGTTGATGGTCTCGGCGAGCGCTGCCACTTCACCCTTCGCGTTCACAGTGAGCTTCTGGTTGAGAGCACCATTGGCCACCGCGGTTACGACCTTGACGATACCGCGCACCTGCTCAGTGAGGTTCGCTGCCATCACGTTTACGTTATCGGTCAAATCCTTCCAGGTGCCGGCAACGCCGGGCACCATCGCCTGACCGCCAAGTTTTCCGTCTGTTCCCACTTCGCGGGCCACGCGCGTTACTTCGGCAGCGAAGGCGTTGAGCTGATCCACCATCGTGTTGATGGTGTCTTTCAATTCGAGGATTTCGCCCTTCACGTCGACGGTGATTTTGCGGCTCAAGTCACCGCGGGCCACGGCAGTAGTCACTTCGGCGATGTTTCTTACCTGCGCGGTCAGGTTGCCAGCCATGGCGTTTACTGAGTCGGTCAAATCCTTCCACGTGCCAGCGACGCCGGGCACGTTGGCCTGGCCACCAAGGCGACCTTCTGAGCCCACTTCGCGGGCTACGCGCGTTACTTCGGCCGCGAACGATCGCAGTTGCTCGACCATCGTGTTCAAAGTTTCTTTGAGTTGCAGGATTTCGCCGCGGACATCGACAGTGATCTTGCGGCTTAAGTCACCGTTGGCAATTGCCGTTGCAACCTCGGCAATGTTTCTCACCTGCGCCGTCAGGTTGCCGGCCATGAAATTTACAGAGTCAGTGAGATCCTTCCAGGTTCCGGCAACTCCCGGCACAACCGCCTGTCCGCCGAGCTTTCCGTCGGTACCCACTTCACGGGCGACACGCGTTACTTCGCCAGCGAATGCATTGAGCTGATCCACCATGGTGTTGATGGTGTTCTTGAGTTCTAGAATTTCGCCCTTTACGTCGACGGTAATTTTGCGGCTCAAGTCACCGCGTGCTACGGCCGTGGTGACTTCGGCGATATTTCTCACCTGCGCTGTCAGGTTGCCAGCCATGGAATTGACTGAGTCAGTAAGGTCCTTCCAGGTTCCGGATGCACCGGGTACATTGGCCTGACCGCCGAGTCTTCCTTCGGCGCCCACTTCGCGGGCCACGCGCGTCACCTCGCCCGCGAACCGGTTCAGCTGGTCCACCATGGTGTTGATGGTTTCTTTCAGCAGCAGAATTTCGCCGCTCACGTTCACGGTGATCTTCTTTGAAAGGTCGCCCGTCGCGATGGCTGTTGAAACTTCGGCGATGTTTCTCACCTGTCCGGTAAGATTCGACGCCATGGAGTTCACTGAGTCGGTCAAATCTTTCCACGTACCGGCAACACCTGGCACCTGCGCCTGGCCGCCGAGTTTGCCGTCTGTTCCGACTTCGCGCGCGACGCGCGTCACCTCGCCAGCGAATGCGTTGAGCTGATCCACCATCGTGTTCAGCGTGTCTTTGAGCTCGAGAATTTCGCCTTTCACGTCGACGGTAATCTTGCGCGAGAGATCGCCGCGAGCCACGGCGGTAGCCACTTCAGCAATGTTGCGGACCTGGCCGGTGAGGTTCGATGCCATGAAGTTGACGTTGTCGGTAAGGTCCTTCCAGGTGCCCGCCACGCCGGAAACTTGTGCTTGTCCGCCAAGCTTTCCGTCGGTTCCCACTTCGCGCGCGACGCGCGTAACTTCGCCAGCGAATGCGTTGAGCTGGTCAACCATTGTGTTGATGGTGTTCTTAAGCTCTAGAATTTCACCCTTCACGTCGACGGTAATTTTGCGGGAGAGATCGCCGCGCGCCACGGCGGTCGTTACTTCGGCGATGTTTCTCACCTGGGCGGTGAGGTTGCCGGCCATCGAGTTGACCGAGTCGGTCAAATCTTTCCAGGTACCGGCGACACCGGGCACGTTAGCCTGACCGCCGAGGCGCCCTTCGGTGCCGACCTCGCGAGCCACGCGCGTCACTTCGCCGGCGAACCGGTTGAGCTGGTCAACCATGGTGTTCAGCGTTTCTTTCAGCTGAAGAATTTCGCCGCGCACATCGACGGTGATCTTGCGCGACAAGTCGCCATTGGCGATGGCCGTTGCCACTTCTGCGATGTTTCGAACTTGGCCGGTGAGGTTGCCGGCCATGAAGTTCACGTTGTCAGTCAGATCCTTCCACGTTCCAGCTACGCCGGGGACGCTGGCCTGTCCGCCAAGCTTGCCTTCGGTTCCCACTTCGCGGGCTACGCGCGTTACTTCGCCGGCAAAGGCGTTAAGCTGGTCCACCATCGTGTTGATGGTGTCTTTTAATTCGAGAATCTCACCTTTCACATCGACAGTGATTTTGCGCGAGAGATCACCGCGAGCCACGGCAGTTGTTACTTCGGCGATGTTTCTGACCTGCGCCGTCAGGTTGCCGGCCATGGCGTTGACTGAGTCGGTGAGATCCTTCCACGTACCTGCGACTCCTGGCACAACGGCCTGTCCGCCGAGCTTGCCGTCAGTGCCGACCTCACGGGCCACGCGCGTAACTTCCGACGCGAAGGAGCGAAGCTGGTCGACCATCGTGTTGATGGCTTCTTTGAGCTGGAGGATTTCGCCGCGCACGTCGACGGTGATTTTGCGGGAAAGGTCGCCGCTGGCGACGGCAGTTGCCACTTCGGCAATATTGCGGACCTGGCCGGTGAGGTTCGAGGCCATCGAGTTTACCGAGTCCGTGAGGTCTTTCCAGGTTCCCGCCACGCCAGGCACGACGGCCTGGCCTCCGAGTTTGCCGTCGGTACCCACTTCGCGGGCCACGCGGGTTACCTCGGCCGTGAACACGCCCAGCTGCTGAATCATGGTATTCACGATGTTGGCGGAGCGGAGGAACTCGCCTTCAAGAGGGCGGCCATCGACGTCGAGTCGGACTGTCTGGGTGAGATTGCCCTGGGCCACGGCGGCGATGGCGCGGGTTACTTCAGTCGTTGGCCTAAGAAGATCCTCGACGAGCGTATTGACCGAGACCTCCATGTCGTCCCAAGCGCCACGGCGATGTTCGACCCTGATCCGCTCGCGGGTCTTGCCTTCTTTGCCGACGGCCTGGCCGACCCTTTTGAGTTCGAAGGCCATCTGTTCGTTCGCGATCACGATTTCGTTGAAGTTGTCGGCAATTTTTCCGGGAAGACCAGTCCACGATACCGGGAGGCGGACGCTAAAATCGCCCTCCTTCATGGTTTTGAGGCTCTGAAGGATGGCCGTCAGACACTCCGACATCGGTGGTTCCAACGCGCTGACTGGATAGCGGTTATCTCCATCATGCCCGCTGCGGGGCGGTTTAATGGTGGTAGACATGCCCGGAACTCCTGGGTTGGATATATGGCAGCATTCCGATAGACCTACGTGCGCCACCCCCGATTATGACCCTCTCAGGCGCACGAATATTGGAATGTGGCGGAATAATAGATGCGCCGCAGAGAACGTGGGTTGCCTCGCGATTGCTCCGGAGACATTGATAAATCAGTTGGTTACCAAAGTGACGAGGAAGTCACAGAGGTCCAATAGCGGCATTCAAGCTCAGGCGCAGGCTCGGAGAAATTTGCTCACTTCGGATTGAATACTGGTCCGGGATCGGAGCTGCCAAGGTTCAGAACGAACGTACCGCCCTCACGGCATCTTGGCTTTTGTTTTTGCAGCAATTCGTGAAAGGATACTGATGGTGGTGAAACCTCTCGTAGGGTTGAACTGTCCAAACCGGTGAACGAAACCGTCGGTTGCTTCCCCTAGTCCTGACCGGCAACGCAAGCAGATCCAATACAAGTGAGCAAACTCTCTAAATCGCACCATTCCTCAATTCGACTCTCCATTCTTTTGGTGACGCTGGGAGTGTGTGTTTTTTTCTGGGGACTGGGCTATAAATTATCGCTATACGATTTTCACCGGGCGAGCATCCATCGAATCCCTGACGCAAAGCTGTTGTCTCGTAATGAAGATCCGAACGCCACGGACAGTACTCGACTCTGCCTCGTCAATTCGTCGACGACGGAACAGGGTTTTGCTTCCATATTCTTGATCCTGATCGTTTCAACGGCTATCGCGGCAAAGCGGAAATCGTCTTCTGACAGACAGTATTTGGCATTGTCGAAGCCCTGGTGCCTTCGATTCGCAGCCAGTCTCAGCGCCCTTTTCCTAAGGCCGCCTCCGGTTCTCTCCGCGGTATAAACCCGTTCGCAAAATTGAGTGAATAGCTTCAGGCCTGTGTGCCTGGAGTTGCGGGCTTTCTAGAGCGATTGCGTGATCTTGCCATCACCGACGCCAAGCGGAACCTCAAGAAAAGGTGTAGATCCACATGCGAAAGCTGCCATGTTCTATTTTTCCGTTCTCGATCATCCTGGCATCCACTCTGACTTTTTCCGGTTGCCACTCCGATGCCAGAGCTTCCGATGCGAACGCCGCGGAAACGCCATCAGCCACGGTGGTGTCGGTCGCGAGAGGCTCGATTGTACGCAAGCTGAATCTGGCGGGTCAGTTTCAGCCCTATCAAGTCATCGACGTTCACGCGAAAGTCTCCGGTTACATCCGCCATATCTACGTCGATATAGGCGACAAGGTCCACCAGGACCAGGTGCTTGCGGTTCTTGAAGTACCGGAACTGGATGCTCAGCTCCGGGGAACGGGTGCGGAATTTGCTCGAAGCAAAGACGAGATTACGCGCGCTGAACATGAAATCTCGCGAGCTCAATCGGAACATTCCGCACTCCACAACGATTACAAACGGCTGAAGCAGGCCTCAGCCTCCCAGCCAGGATTGATTGCAGAGCAAGAACTGGACGACGCGCAGTCGAAAGACCTGGCTTCGGAAGCGCGCGTAGACGCTGCAAAATCTGCCCTGGCCGCCGCAAAGCAGCAATCGGAAGGCGCAAAGGCAGACAATGAGCGGGTCGGCGACCTTGCCAATTACACGCGAGTTACGGCGCCGCTTGATGGCGTCATCATCTGGCGTTATGCGGATACGGGCGCGTTGATTCAGGCCGGTACGGCGTCCGATACACAGTCGCTGCCAATCGTGAAGCTCTCCCAGAGCAGTTTGCTTCGTCTGCGTTTACCCGTGCCAGAAGACGCGGTGGAATTCATTCATGAGGGAGCCACGGTTACTGTCAACGTTGATGCGGTGCACCGTTCGTTCGAAGGCAAAGTGGTGCGCTTTACGCGCAACCTGAGCCTCGCCACAAGAACAATGGAAACGGAGATCGATGTCGCCAACAAGGATCTCTCTCTAACACCGGGTGAATATGCCAACACAACCATCGAACTCGAACGCCACGACAATGTCCTGACGATTCCGGTGCAAGCAGTAATTCGCAACGGTGGCCAGGCGTCGGTTCTTGTCGTGGATGCGTCGCATCACGTTCAGACACGAAATATCACGACAGGTCTACAAGGCTCGAACCTTGTCGAAGTGAAGTCAGGCCTTGCCGAGGGCGACCTCGTCATCACCGGGAATCAATCAAGCTATCAGCCGGGCGAAACCGTGGTGACCAACCTCCAGCCAAGTACAGCCCTGGATATCAGTGAAGAACAGTCGGGGGGGACAAAGTAAATGCCAAAGTTTGCGTTGAAATACCCCTTCTTTATCATCATGGTGTGTCTCGTAATTGTGGTTCTGGGCGTCGTGAGTATCGTCTCGATGCCAGTGGATTTGTTTCCGAAGATTGACATGCCGGTAGTCGTTGTTGCGACGTTCTACTCAGGCATGCCTCCGGAGCAGATCGAAGCGGATATCACTGATACATTTGAGAGATTCTTCACACTCGGCAACAACATTGATCACATCGAGTCTCGCTCTTTGACCGGCGTGAGCTTGATCAAGATTTACTTTCAGCCGGGTACAGACGCAAACGCGGCCCTCAGCAACATTTCCAATCTCGCCATGGCGGATTTGCGAAGATTGCCGCCCGGAACTTTGCCTCCGGTTGTGTTGGGAATGGATGCCTCAAGTCAGCCTGTCTGTCTCGTGACTTTGAAAGGAAGAGGCCTGAATGAGACAGACCTGAAGGATCTCGCGCAATTCCAGGTGCGCAGCCAGATCGCCAGCGTTCCCGGTGCATCTGTTCCCCAACCCTTTGGTGGACGCTATCGGCAAATCATGGTGTATGTAGATCCACTGAAGCTGGAAGCCCACAACCTGAGTCTCATGGACGTGGTGCGCTCGGTGAATGATTCAAACCTGATTCTGCCGGCTGGCGATGTGCGGATCGGGCCAAAGGACTACAACATTTACGCCAACAGTCAGGTGCCGACTCCTGAACAGATCAACGACCTCCCTCTGAAGTCCGTTGGAAACGCCTCAGTGCTCGTTGGCGATGTAGGGAAGGCCCAGGACTCCGGAACGCTTCAGACCAATATTGTCCGCATCGATGGCCAGCGATCGGTATACGTTCCTGTGCTGAAGCAGGGGGGCGACAGTAACACGATCACGATCGTGGACGGCATGAAGGCGGCAATCAAGAACCTGGTGGACATTCCATCGACTCTGAAGACCGCGGTTGTTTTTGATCAATCAGAGTTTGTCAAATCGGCTCTTAAAAATCTGGGCAACGAGGGTGGAATTGGTCTGGTGCTGACCGCATTGATGATTCTCCTTTTCCTGGGGAGCATCCGTGCTACATTCGCGGTCCTCTTGTCGATTCCATTGTCTGCGCTGGCAGCCTTCATTTGCATTCGCATGGGCGGCGGATCGATCAACACGATGGTTCTCGCCGGCCTTGCCCTCGCCTTTTCGCGCTTGATCGATAACTCTGTTGTGGTTCTCGAAAACATCTTCCGGCATCTGGAGATGGGTGAGTCACCCCAGGTGGCGGCAGAAGCCGGCGGAAGGGAAGTGCAGTTACCCGTCCTTGCGGCCACGTTCACCACTGCGATTGTCTTCTTTCCGGTTGCCTTGCTCTATGGAGTGAGCCGGTATTTATTCACGGCTCTGGCTCTCGCAGTTGTCTTTTCGTTATTCGCTTCCTACATCGTAGCCATGACAGTCGTGCCGCTCTATTGTGCGCGATTCATCAAACCCTCAGAGGCTCATGCGTCTGAAGAAGAGGAGATAAATGCAGAAGGCCAGGTCGAATTTCGAAGAGAGGTGAAGCTTTCGCTCTTTTCGAGAATCGCTCGTGGGTTCAACCATCGCTTCCAGCGCATACTGGAACTCTACGTGGTCGCGGTGAATCGAACGATATTGCGTCCCGTTGCCAGCACGGTTGGAATCCTCGGTGCAGTGGTTTTGACGTTTGTTCTCTTTCCGCTTTTGGGTCGAGCCTATTTCCCGCGAACAGATCCTGGTCAGTTCGTGATCAACATCAAATGCCCCAGCGGAACGCGACTTGAGCTGAGCAACAAATACATCGCGCAGGTGGAGGACGAAATCCGCCAGGTAATTCCCGATCACGATCTCGGCATGATCGTATCGAACATAGGGATCACTCCCGATCTCTCGGCCATATACACCAGTAACTCCTCCATGGATACCGCATTTGTCCAGGTGAGCCTAAATGAAGGCCACCAACTGGGTAGTTATGAATACATGAGGCGTGTCCGTATAAAGCTCGCGAGAGATATGCCGACGTTATCAACCTACTTCCAGGCCGGCGGGTTGGTCGACTCAGTAATCAATCAGGGGCTGCCCGCGCCGATTGATGTACAAGTGAGCGGCAATGACATGAATCAGTCGTTTCAGATCGCGACACAAATAGCTGCCAAGGTCAAAGGCTTGAAGAATGTCAGCGACGTTCTTATTCCTCAGAATCTTCGCTATCCCGGACTCGAGCTAAACATTGATCGCCAGCGCGCAAGCCTTATCGGCCTATCGCCCAAAGAGGTTGTGGACAACGTGATCACCGCGCTTACGTCAAATGGCATGATTGCTCCCAGCTATTGGATTGATCCGAAGACTGGGAACAACTACATGCTTACGGTTCAGTATTCCGATAACAAAATCGGCAACATGAGCATGGACGACTTCAAGCAAATTCCTTTGCATGCCGCAAACCAGGTGAACTACACCCCATTGAGATCGGTCGCTGACATCACGGAGATCAATACCCCAACAGAGGTCGATCATTACAAGATACGTCGTGTGATTGACGTGTATGTCATGCCCTCGACTGAAGCTCTGCAAAGAGTCAACGAGGAGGTTCAGAAAGTAGTCGATGGCACGAAGACGCCAGGGAATATTCGCATAACGGTGCGAGGCTCCGTGGTCAGCATGAACGAGTCGTTCAGGCGATTCGCAATCGGCCTGATTCTGTCAATCCTCCTGGTCTATCTGATCCTGATGGCGCAGTTTGCTTCCTTCCTTGACCCATTCATCATTCTCATGGCGATTCCGCCAGGGTTGGCAGGCGTGTTGCTCATTCTGCTCCTGACCGGCAGCACGATAAACATCATGTCCCTGATGGGCGTAATTATGATGGCCGGAATCGTAGTCTCAAACAGCATTCTCATTGTGGAGTTCGCAGGTCATCTTCACGAGACAGGTCTGCCAATTGCGGAGGCGGTTGTCCAGTCGTGCAGAATCCGATTGCGCCCCATCCTGATGACGTCTCTCGCGACACTTTTGGGAATGATTCCGATGGCTCTTGGCATGGAGGCCGGAAGTGAACAGTATGCGCCATTGGCTCGAGCAATTATCGGTGGACTTGGGGTGTCCGTTGTCCTCACAGTCTTCCTTGTGCCGGCAGTGTACTTGATTGTTCACAGACGCAAGGAGAGGCGAATAACCGTAGAGGGAGAGGCCTAAACAGACATGATGATTCGATTGAAGACGCCCGTGCGTTGGACAGCCCTTGCGTTTCTCGCAATCCCTTTCTCTGCGAATGCGATTTCCCAGATGACTGCCGGCGACAGAAAGATTCCGAACGCTCCCTCGTCGCATTTGTTTGCTCAGGCCGACGGTCTATCCGCCACCGTGCCTGGCGCGGCAGACACTCAAACTCCAGGTACTCCCTCTTCGGAAGCCAGGCCGCGACTTACGCGAACTCAGGCCGAGCAGATGGCGATCAAAAGCAATCCCCAGATCACGGTGGCACGGTTGCTTGCGTTGGCGCAGCACCAGGTATATCGAGAATTCAGGGCCGCCGAGTTGCCCACCGGTGTTGCTGCGGTAACGGCCGTGGAGGCGGAAGACGGCAGTCGAGTCTCGGCCGGATCGCTAACAGCTTCGCGATTGATTGAGCATGCAGGTGCGGGCGGGGGATTCTCGCAACTGCTGACTGACTTTGGAAAAACAAGAAATCTTGTGGCATCAGCAGCGCTTCAAGAGAAGGCGCAACAGGCAAATGCCGTGGCGACTCAATACGACATTGTGCTTGCGACTGACCAGGCATTCTTTAACGCGTTACAAGCCGAGGAAACGCTCAAGGTTGCTCGGCAAAATGTCACGACTCGCCAGACTCTGCAATCGCAGGTGAGTCAGATGACTGCGAACAAACTCAAGTCGACATTGGATCTGAGTTTTGCCGATGTGAATCTTTCGCAGGCGAAGTTGCTGGCTCTCGATGCACAGAACAATGCGGATTCAACGATGGCGGCATTGGATGCGGTGCTGGGACTCGATCACCAGGTTACCTTCGAGCTTGTGGATGACGGGCCGAAGGCTCAACAGCCACCTCCTGATATTGACCAATTAATACAGGCAAGTCTGAAGCAGAGGCCTGATTTGCAAGCATCGCAATTCAGCCAGCAGGCTGCTGTCAAGTTCAGTCATGCACAGCGCGATCAGATGCTTCCGAGCATCACAGCTGCTGGAACGCTGGGCACCGTCCCGATTCGTCCGGCGCAGTACTACACCACAAACTGGTGGGGCGGTATCGGAGTGAATGTAAGCATTCCCGTCTTCAATGGATTTCTTTACTCCGCGCAGGCAAAAGAGGCATCCTTTCGGGCCCAGGCTGCTGCCGAGCAGACGAGAGATTTGCGGGATCGCATCGTGCGCGACGTCCGCACGGCATGGCTGACGGCGAATACTTCTTACCAAAGAGTCAGCGTAACTGCGGAATTGTTGCAAGAGGCAAATCTCGGGCTCAAGTTGGCGCAGGCGCGCTACCAGATGGGACTGAGTTCCATAGTCGAACTGAGCCAGGCAGAGTATCAGCAGACGGATGCTGCGATCGGCAATGCGAATGCACAGTATCAATATCGCATGGCGCTGGCGACGCTAAATTATCAGATCGGCTCGGCGCCGTAAGGCCACGCAGAGGCTGTCAGTGGAAATCATGTGATCGCACGTCGGCAGTTGTAATGTCGACGGGCATTATCCGGCTTGCTTTGACGTGGATCACGCCGTTCTGGATCTGCAAGCTGCCTTCTATTGAGAGAAAGCGGTTGCGCGTAATGACGACGCGCTCTCGCTCGAATAGATCAGGCGTAATGATGACGTTTGCAATTCCAGTTTCATCTTCCAGAGAGAGGAAGACGAATCCTTTTGCTGTACCGGGACGCTGCCGCGCAATGACACAGCCTGCGATCTGAACGAATCGGTTGTTAGTGCATCGCGCAAGTTCATCCGCTGAAAGAAAGCCTGCTCGCTTCAACTCGTAGCGGTGATAGCTCATCGGATGCGGACCGCAGGTGAGTCCGCTGCCGGAATAATCTGCTGCAAGCCGCTCGTCAGTTGTCATCTTTTTCAACGGCATAGGCGCGCCCTTTGTTTGATTTGTAGTTGAAACTCGCAAGAGAGGACCAACTGGTCGACCCGCCTGCTCTACCTGCCAGAGGGCGTCACGCCGATGACTGACCTGGCCAACGGAATTCAGTGCACCGATCTGCGCCAATAAAACCAGTTCTTTTCTGTTCAATTCTGGTAACCGACGCGTCAGATCATCTACTGTGCAAAATGGTCCGTCGGTATTGCGTGCAGCCAGCAATGCCTCGGCGGATGATTGCTTGAGTCCTTTAGCGTAGTTAAGCCCGATGCGAATTGACAGGCTCCCGTCAGCCTCGTGCTCGATGGAACATTGCAAATCGGATCTCTGCACGCAGACGGGATGAACTCGCAATCCATGCCGCTGCGCATCTTTGACAAGAACGGCAGGCGAGTAGAACCCCATGGGCTGGTTGTTGAGCAACCCGCAGGTGAATGCTGCGAGGTAATGGACCTTGAGATACGCCGAAGCATAGGCGATAAGCGCAAAGCTTGCGGCATGAGATTCCGGAAATCCATACATGGCGAACGATGAAATGCCTTGAACGATGCGGTCCTGTTCTTGCTGGCCGATTCCGTTGCTTGTCATACCAGAACGCAGACGACCTTCAAGATCGCGCATCCGCTGCATCGAGCGGCGCATGCCCACGGCACGACGAAGTTCCTCGGCTTCAGAGCCCGTAAAACTTGCGACAACCATCGCCATGCGCAGTAACTGCTCCTGAAATAGCGGAACACCAAGCGTTCGCTTTAGAACCGGTTCGAGCAAAGGATGTGGATAGGAGACTTCTTCCTGACCCTGTCGCCGACGCATATAAGGGTGCATCATTTTTCCGACAATAGGACCGGGGCGAATAATTGCAACCTGTACGACGACATCGTAGAAACATCTCGGCGCATTATGAGGAAGGGAAGCCATCTGCGCACGGCTCTCAACCTGGAACATGCCAACTGTATCTGCCTTGCAGAGCGTCTCGTAGACAAGCTGATCTTCGGGTAGGGAAGCCAGGTCAACGTCAGTGCCATAGTGACGCGGAATCAATTCGAGAGAGTCTTTGAGCGTAGCCATCATTCCCAGGCCGAGCAAATCGACCTTGATAAGTCCGAGGTCAGCGCAGTCTTCTTTATCCCATTGCACAACGGTGCGACCTGACATCGATGCGCGTTCGATGGGGACGATGCGATTCAGCATGCCTGCGCAAATGACCATCCCGCCAGAATGTTGTCCGAGATGGCGTGGCAGGTTATACATGCGGGTGCAGAGTTCGAGATATTTGGCGATGCTGTGATGGCGCACATCAAAGCCTGCCTGATCGAAATGCTTGGCCATCGTGTCGTTTTCGCCACGCCACTCCCAATGGCCAACGAGGCTGGAGAGTTTGGAAAGCTGTAGCTCATCGAATCCCATCGCTTTCCCTACTTCCCTGGCAGAGGACCTACCGCGGTATGTGATCACGTTCGCAGTCATCGCCGCACCTAACGAACCGTAATGCTCGTAGATGTACTGGATGACGCGTTCACGATGATCGCCTGATGGAAGGTCAAGATCAATGTCGGGCCATTCGCCTCGGCTCTCGCTGAGGAAACGCTCAAACAATAACTCCATTCCAATGGGATCTACGGCAGTGATTTCCAGCGCATAGCATACGACCGAATTCGCCGCCGAGCCGCGCCCTTGCACCAGGAATCCATTTCGCTGGCAAAAATAAATGATGTCCCAGACGATGAGAAAGTAGCCGGCGAACCCAAGCTTGGCGATAAGCTCAAGTTCATGTTGTGCCTGCTTGAGAGCTCTCAACATCAGGTTACGTTTTAGCTGCGTTGCATAACGCTTGCGAATGCCTTCGTCCACGCGTTTGGCTAGAAAGCTATCCATTGTGTCGCCATCAGGCACCGGGTAATGGGGGAATTCATAGCCAAGATTGTTCAGCTTGAATTCGAGCCGTTCACTCACAATTCGTGTATTGGCGATTGCCTCTGGGATATCCCCAAAAAGATCGGCCATTTCGCGTGCTGAGCGTAAATAACGCAAGGAATTTCTGTTCAGCAGCCGTCCAGCATTGTGGACCGTGGTGTGGTGGCGAATGGCAGTAAATATATCGAGGAGTTCGCGATCATCTTGCTTGGCGCAGCGAACTCCATTGGTGGCAATTGTCGGTAGACCAAGACGTGATGCGATATCGAGCAGCGCGATGTTACGGAACTCTTCTTCGCGTTCGCCGTGGCGTTGGAGTTCAACATATACGTTGCTGCGGCCGTATATGGATGTAAGTCGATCGATAGCCTTGTGTGCGCCGGCCTCTCCGTCACGATTGAATTCAGCGGCGAGAGGGCCTTCTTCACCACCTGTCAGACAGATCAAACCAGACGAAAATTCTTCGAGATCATCGAAGGTTGCGGCGCCTTCAGCTTTAGTTGACTCCCGCATCTTAAAGCGCGTAATCAACTGGCAGAGGTTCTGATATCCAACTTGCGATTCGCAGAGCAGTACGATTCGAGGTGGCTCGTCGGGATGCTGGTGCGGAAGCCAAGGATGAGGAACAAGCTTGTTGCCGAACGATGAGACGGCAATCTCAGCGCCAATATGCGCTTTAACATCATTGTGCTTTGCAGAGGTATGGAAGCGAGCAACGCCGTAGAGTCCATTTCTGTCAGCCAATGCCATTGCAGGCATGCCGAGTTCAACTGCGCGCTCGATGTAGGATTCAGGTTCGGATGAGCTCGCGAGAAAGCTGAATGCACTCGAAGCATGAAGTTCTATATATTCTTCTCGTGCAGGAAATGCAGTCGGAGTGCAGATTGTAATGCCTTGACTGTCAGTCATACATCGCATCCAATAACCACTTATGGTTCAGATTGTCATGAGCGATAAGGCAGCCCATAGTTTCCCCAAGATTGTTTGTGGCGATTACATCCCACTCATCGATATCCCATTTGTTGATCGACCACCAGCAACCACTGGTATGCCATGGGCCATAGGCAACCTGCACATCATAGCGATCTGATCCATCACGAAATGAAGCAGGCTTTTGAGAATCGACCTCAACTCGAAGTGGACGAGGCGGGCGCATCCTCCGCAGCGAAACACGAACAGACGCGTCCGTGCAAGGAGATGCCGGATCTGCTATGGAGAAGCTCTCCATTGTGAAGCTTCCACTGCGATGTGTGTCGCTTAAGACAGCAGATCCAACGCGATCATCTCCGACTAATGCTTTGAGTCGCGCGAGAGTGACATCGAGGCGTGAAGGCTCTGGTGTCTGTGGTGCGAAGAGCCCCATTTGCACCTTGCTTCGTTGTCCAGCCTCTGCGCTCAGGGTAAGAGAAGTAATGGCAGCCTGCGGCGGGTGTGCAGCTATCTCAAGCTGGAGAAGTTTCAGCAGAAACTTGCGATCGCTTGAGGGGATGGCAGGTCGAATCACGCGCTTGTAAGCGAGCTGCTTCTCAAGGCGCATCTGTACGGTGATCGTTGCCAATGACAATGCTCTTGTAGCCGCGCGCGATACAAGATTGTTGATCATATTTGCGCCGATGAAGAGCAGGGAATCGAGCTGTTCTACATGTGTTTCGAATTCGATGTGCTCTTTTAGCTCAAATCTTGCTTCGATGGGCTGGAATGTATGTTCTGCCATGCCGCGCGCGAGTTGAAGCCAGATCTTCGCCGCCTGCCCGAGACGTGTTATGAGCTCTTCTTCGGGCATTTCTGCCAGTTCGCCGAGCGTATTGATTCCCCACAGCACAAATGTTTCGTAATGCGCGTAGTTAAGCTGCAGTGAATGAATTGGAACAACGGAAAGAGATACCGCCTCCTTGTTTTCGGGAATAACCGATATACCTCGCGCGTATTCGGCTTTGATGCGAGCGGTGTCAAAGTTATGGCTGACTGCAATGGATGCACGAAATCCCATTGAGACGATTGCTGCACGCAACCGTTGAGCCAGTGTTTCAGGTGGGCCGAACAGGCGTTCCGTACCTGCTATGTCGAGTACGAATCCACAGGAGTTTTCGGCAAACGTCTCTTCGATGTGCGGGGAAAAGTGGGATACACACTCAAAAAGTACGGCCCTTGCAGCGCACTCGGTGTCGATTGAGCGCGAGTGCACACCTATGTCGCCGAGTTCTTCCACTTCAAGGCGTGACATGCCGGGCACGATTCCACGCGTTCGGGCTTGCTGATTGAGAGAGCAGACTCGCTCCTGTGGCGCACTACCATCGAGAATTGCAACTGGCTTTGAATGCAGATCCGGTCTCAGGCGCAGGATTGCCTGAGCAGGAAACTCAGCTGCATGAATTGCGGCATAGAGCGAATTGGATTGCTGAGTCATGTACGCTTCTCAGAATTCCAAGTTGCTTGAGTCGTCCAGGTGGATGCGGGAGGTTTACGGTCTGTATTTGTAAGCGGCGAAAAACGCACGCGACCACGACGGGCACTGTTGCTAAAGTTGCGCATCACAGTTCCGGCAGCGTCATCGATGTTATCGGGCTGGCACTCAAGAACTACCGCAGCGCTGGACTGTGCGTACGCCGCTTTGCCAAGCACGATCAGACTGCAACGTGTGCGATCAGCCGCCTGCCGGAAACGGAACCATGTTGCAATGGAATTCGACGGCCGTATTCCATGGCTTCATCGGCTAGGTCGAGGACGATGGCTGCGAAACCACCGGCCTGCAATAGCAGATCTGTGGAACGGATCGCCTGGTCTAACCGTGACCATGGTTTCTCTTTTTCCTGCTTTCGGGCGGATGAAATAATGCGCGTTACAGAGGAAGTCTTATCGAAGGGCGCATTTCTGCATCGGACCCAGAGCAGATGATTGAGGTTTATTCCATTTGCTGCAGCGGATTCCGGATCGAATGTATCGTTCGCATCGATCAATGCACAGACACTGCCCTCCTGTATGCGACGGGCGAGAAATGCAAGAGTGATGGTGGTTCGCCCTGATGATGCAGGTCCGGTGATTTCACTTATTGCTCCTACGGGAAATCCGCCATCGAGTAACGCATCAATGGCAGAGATTCCTGTAGCAGTTACATCGCGAATTGCTCGCGCAGTTGGTGTAAGCACAGAAGGGTAGCGATGTTGGAAATCGCTCTCGATCTGTTGGCGTAGTGCGGCAGAGGAAGGCATGGCGGAAAGGCGATATTCGCCTTTTGTTCTCCTATAGAATCGTCCAAACACGATAGGATTGTCAATGATCTATCTGTGGGAAAATCTTCAAATCTTATATTTAATTTAGATCGAGTCGCGATCTCGTAACTATAGCTTTTACATTATTTTGCGCAACATTTATGAACAAATATCTCAACTGCCAACCGGTGTCAAATGAGCAGTAAAGTGGCGAAGGAAAGGGGCCTCATAAGTCAGGCGCATCCCCTTAATCCGGTCGCGATTCTTGTAGACCTCAATAATCACCTCGACTAGATAATCGACATGACTTTGTGTATAAACGCGACGCGGCATCGCCAGACGAACCAGATCCATCTGTGCAGCGCCGGCAAACATTAAAGTGCCAATCTCCACCGAACGAACGCCGCCTTCGAGATACAACTCAGCAGCAAGTGCGACGCCTGGAAACTCGTCAGTTGGGATGTGTGGCAGGAACGCACGAGCATCGATATAAATCGCATGGCCACCAGGCGGCTGGACGATGGGAACCCCGGCTTCGGCAATATGGTTTCCCAGGTATGCTGTCGACGCGATCCTATAGCGCAGATAATCCTCCTGCAACGCTTCCTGGATTCCAACTGCGATTGCCTCGAGATCGCGGCCGGCGAGACCGCCGTAAGTCGGATATCCCTCACTCAAAATCAAGAGGTCTTTTTCCTGCTGAGCGAGCAGATCATTGCTGGTGCACAGGAAGCCGCCGATGTTGGCCATACCGTCCTTCTTGGCCGACATGGTGCAGCCATCGCCATAGCGGAACATCTCTTGCGCGATCTCTTTGGGAGTCTTATCGGTATAGCCCGGTTCACGCAGCTTGATAAACCAGGCGTTCTCCGCGAATCGACATGCGTCGAAATAAAGTGGAATCCCGTGACGCTTGCAGATGGCACTCACCTGGCTCACGTTCTCCATTGAAACGGGCTGGCCGCCACCTGAGTTGTTGGTCACGGTCAGCATCACTAGCGGAATGCGCTCGCGACCGACGCGGGCGATCAAGGATTCAAGAGCGGCAACATCCATGTTGCCTTTGAAGGGATATGACAACGACGGCTGGCGTCCTTCGGGAATGAGCAGGTCTACCGCTTCAGCGCCCACGAACTCAACGTTGGCACGGGTCGTATCGAAGTGCGTGTTATTCGGGACAACGTCTCCTTTTTTGCACATGACCCCAAACAGAATGCGTTCGGCCGCACGACCCTGATGCGTGGGGATGACGTGTTTGTAGCCAACAATGTCATGGATCGAGTTGCGGAAACGATCGAAGCTTCGGCTTCCGGCGTAGCTCTCATCGCCCTCCATAATGGCAGCCCACTGATGCGTGGACATGGCTCCGGTTCCTGAGTCAGTAAGCAGATCAATAAGCACGTCGTCTGCAGGCAACAGGAAGAGGTTGTAGTGTGCGGCTTTCAGCAACTCTTCGCGTTGTGCACGCGTCGTCCAGCGGATCGGCTCGACGCTTTTGATTCGAAACGGCTCGATGATGGTTCTTACCGACATGTCACGCCCCAATCGTTCGGTAGTATAGGTGGTTGCACGCGTGGAGCACCAAAACGTGTCCGCGCCTCACAAATGACTAGTCTATTCGCCGGAGAAGAAAGCGCCTAATGAAGCTGCATCGAATCGTGGTTCTGCTGTCCTTAATCGTTGTCATTGCATGTGGGAATGGAAGTGCTCAGACTGCACCAGATGGCAAAGCGCAACCCACAGCGCTGCCGGTTAATTCCAATGCAACACCGGAAGCTCGGGAACTGTTGCGAGAGATCGATCTGATTTCAGGACATGCCACGTTGACCGGTCAGCATAACTTCCCCAATCATCTTTCGCGGTGGTCCGATCGTGTCTACGATCTGACCGGCAAATTTCCGGCGATCTTCGGACAGGACTTTGGTTTTTCAGGGGGAGAAGACAAGGATTCCGCAGACGGGCGACCTTCGATGGTGGAGGAGGCAATCCGGCAATATCGCAACGGCGCGGTCATCGCACTAACGTGGCACGCGGTGCGGCCGACGGATGACGAGCCTGTGACTTTTCGAGACAGTGTGCAAGGCCATCTAACTGATTTCGAATGGAACGAACTTCTTACACCAGGCACTGACATCTACAACCGGTGGGTTGAACAGGTGGATGTAATTGCAGGCTACCTTCGGCAGTTGCAGGCGGCTGGGGTCCCGGTTCTCTTCCGGCCGTATCACGAGATGAACGGTAACTGGTTCTGGTGGGGCGGTAGACCCGGCGAACATGGGTCAGCCGCGTTATACCGCCAGCTCTACGACCGGTTTGTGAATGTACACCACTTGGACAATCTTGTCTGGGTATGGAATGTTAACAGCCCGGGTGGTAACGCAGGGCCAATCGACGGATATTATCCGGGTACAAAATACGCCGACATCGTCACCATGGATATTTACGGCAAATTTGATCAGAGCTACTACACCAGCATGCTTGCGCTGGCCGAAGATAAGCCAATTGCGCTAGCTGAAGTGGGCGCAATGCCATCGCTCGAAGTGCTTGCGCAGCAACCGCGCTGGGCGTACTTCATGATGTGGAGCGGCATGGGAGAGGCAACAAATTCGCCAGAACTGCTGCAAGCGATGTTCCATGCCCGGAACGTTCTCAATCGTGGTGATGCACCATTCCTGGCGAAGGCTGTCACTGTGGCAACCGCTTCAGAGGCAGCCACACCAGACGCGTCTGTGGAGGTAAAGGCGCTATTGAAGACTTTGAGCATGACTGCACCTGCACACGTGCTGAGTGGACAGCATGTTGATGCAGTGAGTTCTGCCTCAGCGATTGACGCCATATTTCGCGCAACCGGAAAGCATCCAGCAATCGTGAATCAGGATTTAGACACGCGAAGTGGTGCTGCTCCGTCTGCGAATGCGGTTGTTGAAGATGCGATGAAGCGGGGCACTCAGAATGCGATCGTGAGCCTGCGCTGGTTTGCGCCGAACCCGGCGGACGTCGAGAGCGCGGGACGGGACACGCGCACTCGTCTGCTAACCGATTACGAGTGGAAGCAACTACTGACGACAGGTTCGCACCTTAACCGGCGCTGGTGCGAGCAGGTTGATGCGGTTGCGGAAGCGCTGAAGCCTCTCGCCGAGAAACGTGTTGCCGTTTTATGGGCCCCGTATCCTGAGCCGAACGGAAAGAAATACTGGTGGAGCAATCGGCCAGGCATTCATGGCAGCGCTGAGCTCTATCGCATGCTCTACGACCGATTCGTGAATCATCACCATCTGACGAATCTCGTGTGGGTGTGGGAAGCCGCTCCGCCGGGGTTTGGACCGAATGCAGCGACTGGTGGGTACAGTCAGTTCTTTCCCGGATTGCTTTATGTGGATGCGCTGGAACTTAGTGTCGCACGCGCGGAATCGCGATTCCGTAGCGACGTCTACCTGCGCTTGCTAGGCCTGGGAAAACCGATCGGATTATTTATCGACGGTACATCCCCTGAACCTGCCTTCTTTGCGAACGAAACGGGATGGGCTTGGTTTGTGCTCGGTCCACAAGTCGCTGGGCAGGGAAGTGCCGGCACAGGTTCGATTGATCAAAGCGCGCAGGCACTTGCGGCTTTGTATGCCGATCCGCGCGTTGTTTCTCGCTGATACTGAATCAATGTCGAGAGTCGAAAGACTGTCAGCAGCGAGGCGGACGTTTCATTGGACGGAGTCGCTCCTCGGGCGAATGCCGCCACAAGGAAACTGCAGACCTTGTGATGGATCAAGCTTCATTTTTTAGATCGCATTCCGTTCCGAAGCGGCAGTAACGGGAACTTCCGTTTGCAACTTGTCTATTACCAATGAGCGCATTGGGGAGAACCTTTGTGCGCCTATTTAGGAATCCAGATTTCTGCTAATCTAGACACATAAACGGCATTGCACTGCGGTCGGCAGCTTCCCTGGAAATGAGGAATATGAGCACGCAGAGGCTATGCGCCTGCGACCGCGCACGTCAGACTTTAATTAGCGTAGATATTGATTTCGTAGATACCGTTAAACAACCCTTCACAACAATTGTGAAAGACCTCTCAGAAGTCACCCATGACGGACTCTGGCTGAATCCATTTCGAGGGATTCCGCGAGGTCCGCGTCTTTCCCGATTTGATGTGGTCTATCTCGACGACAACTGCAGGGTTCTGGAGTATCGAGAGAATTTTGCTGAAGTTGAGTTTGCGCCGATTGGTTCAGAAGTCGCCAGTGCGTTGATTCTTCCCGCGCATTCCCTCGGCTCATCCCACATTCAAAAAGGGGATCAGCTTAGGATTTGCAGTGGAAGCAAAACGCTCGCTGGTGTCGATGAAACGTCGCTGTCGGCTGACGAAGAGGGTTGGCTTCGATGCGTGCGAAAGATAGATCTTCTCGAATCGGAGGCGCAGAAGAGTGCGCATGAACGGCAAGACCTGTATGCGGAAACGGATCAGAACGGTGAAAGTGAAAAGCCTTCGCTGACGGTGCGGATTTTACGCTGGCTGTTTCCTCAGACCGCTTCAGGCGAGCGCCGTCGTGGCGAG
The DNA here is from genome assembly GCA_963738035.1 of uncultured Acidobacteriaceae bacterium. Lineage (GTDB taxonomy): Bacteria > Acidobacteriota > Terriglobia > Terriglobales > Acidobacteriaceae > Telmatobacter. The sequence continues at coordinate 804,435 of CAVTVB010000005.1, read as the reverse complement.
CGAATGCTTGCGACCGGGCTCTCTGCCTACTACTGGACTGGAGGAGCACCGCAGGCATATCGGCTCGGCAACGTTAGCCAAAGCGGATTCTTTCTCCTCACTGAGGAACGTTGGCAGCCGGGGACACGAATTGTAATGACCCTACAGAGGGACGGCTCCGGCGAGGCGAAGTCTGAAGAAATCCACCGAGTCGAGTCGGAAGTGATTCGCTGGGGTGTAGATGGTGTCGGATGCTCGTTTGTCGAGTCCGGATTTGTCGACTTGAACAGCGGGGAGATTCTTGAGAATCAAAAATTCGATCGCGAGGCTTTCGATAAATTTCTGCGCTGCGCCCAGAGTCCTCCTTCAGGCGCAAGGGAACCCAACCTGCAGTAGAGACGTCTGATGGAACTCGAATGCTACTTCGAGGAGATTACGCTCGCTAGGAATGCATTAAAACGATGTGATTGCCATCTCGGGTGAGCGTCCAATTCGATAATGCGCGAAGAATTAAGATCATCGTCGACCGTCTTGCTGTTGTTGATGTAACCAGTCATTTTCAATTTCCGGAGGGCGACCGATCGCAACATAAGACTGCGCCATTGTTGGCGAGGGGGAAAGGTACAAGATGGGAACGGTCAATCGGATTAGACTGTGACCTTTTCTTCTTCGTGCCGGACGGCAATTGGCATGTGAGCCTTCTCCGCTTTTGCAATTTGCCCGAGCATCAGAGAGCGGAGCCTCGAGGCGTACTCGGAATCCAGGCCCAAGTGTGAGTACTCATCCATAACATCAAGCGCAAAGCGAAGATCATCAGCGTAACCGGGGTTATTATCAGAGATCATATAAAGATCTTAGTCGAATCGCCCTTGTTAATATGTGATGAGTTTTCCAGATGCGCGGGTAAGTTCTGTGTACTGTGTCGGGTGGGTGCGGAGTGCAAATATCCAGGAGATGTCCTAAATGGCTCACATTTTCCGAACGCCCATCGAAAACCTGAATCACTCGCCCGCACTCGGACATTTGCGAAACGTTCCGCCTTGGTCAAACGTGTTGGCACTTTTCGCAGTTTTGTCCCTGATGAGTATGTAAGTTATTGCCTATAAGGGATAAATAGCTGGCGGAGAGAGTGGGATTCGAACCCACGTTAGAGTTTCCCCTAAACACGCTTTCCAAGCGTGCGCCTTCAACCACTCGGCCATCTCTCCAGTTGTACGATCGCCTCATCGAGTTTACCAAAGTCAGCGCCCGGATGCGTGCGGGCGTGAAGAAAATGAAAGCGTTTACCTGAACCCACGGGGTCCTGTATAGTCTCTTTGCTGGTTTCTCAAACAAATCTGCTGCACTGCATTGCGCACTGCGATTGTCAACGTTGCTGCTTGCTTTTTGTTGTGTCTGAGGTACATGCATGGCTCTTACTCGTCGTGATCTTCTTCGCTCTGCTGCTTACTCCAGCTTGGCCATTTCTTCTGCTCCATTCCTGACTCGCGCCGCGTGGGCACGCGCTGCGCTCCTCGCCGCATCTGCAGACGCCACACCTGCGGCAATTCTTCCGAGAGAGAAACTACTCTTCGATTTTGGCTGGAAGTTTACATTCGGCGATGGCACAGATCCTGCCAAGGATCTCGGCTTCGGCAAAGGACAAGGCGACTTTGCGAAGACGGGAGACTTCGAGTTTGCGAAGGCCAAATTCGACGACTCGAAGTGGCGCACGCTGAATCTGCCGCATGACTGGGCGGTTGAACTGCCATTTGTCCGCGATGAAGAACAGAATTCGCACGGGTTCAAGCCTCTTGGGCGTCGCTATCCGGAGACGAGTGTTGGTTGGTATCGGCATTCCTTCGATATCCCAGAAAGCGATAAAGGGCGCCGTATCTGTGTCGAGTTCGACGGTGCCTTCCGCGACGTATTGGTATTTGTGAATGGTTGCTTTATCGGCCGTAACGACAATGGGTACGCTCCATTCCAATTCGATATCACAGACTTTCTGGCTTATGGCAAGAAGAACTATATCGTTGCGCGTGTTGATGCCAGTTTTGGAGACGGCTGGTTCTATGAAGGCGCCGGTATTTACCGGCATGTTTGGCTGACCAAGACGGACGCGTTACATCTGGGCAAGTGGGAGAGCTACGTACGGTCTGAAATTGCAGGAAATTCCGCGACGCTGATGCTCGGAACCATGGTCAAGAACGACGGCAGGCAGGCGGAATCGGCCAAAGTGAAATGGCAGATCGTCGATTCTGCAGGGAAGACTATTGCCAGCGCTGAGACGCCCGCTCAATCTGTGGCTGCGGATGGCATGGCTTCGTTCAGCGCGCCAGCGAAGCTCGCGAATCCCGCGCTCTGGTCGGTTGAAGCGCCGAATCTCTATTCCGCGATCGTGACGGTCGAGTCCGGAGGCAAAACGCGCGATGCGGAGCGTGTGACGTTCGGCGTGCGCACGGCAAAGTTCACCGCTGACAAGGGCTTCTTTTTGAACGGAAGGCCAGTGAAGATTCAGGGCACCTGCAATCACCAGGACCATGCAGGTGTTGGTGCGGCGGTGCCGGATGCGCTGCAGTGGTTCCGGCTTGCGGTGTTGCGTGAGATGGGTGGTAACGCCGTTCGTACTTCGCACAACATGCCGACGCCCGAGTGGGTTGAAGCGTGCGATCGCATGGGCATGATGATGATGTGCGAGACACGGCAGATGAGCTCCAACCCTGAGGGAATGGCACAGCTCGAAGCGATGGTGAAGCGCTATCGCAATTCGCCGTCGATCATCCTGTGGTCTGTCGGCAATGAAGAGAATCAACTGCAAGGGCCGATGGCGGAACAGGGCGCTAGAATTGCGGGCGCGATGGTCAAGTTGTGTCACGAACTTGATCCCACGCGCGTGGTTTCGGCCGCGGTAAATGGCAACAACGAGCAGGGTGTTTCGGATGCATTCGACATCATCGGTTTCAACTACGACTTGAAGCTGCCGGACAAGTATCACAAGGAACATCCAGAGAAGCCGATCTATGGGTCGGAGACCTCGAGCGCAATCGGCACGCGGGGTATGTACAGCTCGGACAAGTTGCGGAACACGGTGAACTCCTACGACGGCGTCGTGCCGTGGGGCGAGACCGCCGAGGAGTGGTGGAAATTCTACGGAACTCGCGAGTGGATCGCGGGCGGCTTTGCGTGGACAGGGTTTGATTATCGCGGCGAGCCCACGCCATACGGATGGCCGTCGATCAATTCCCAGTTCGGCATCGTGGATATGTGCGGGTTCCCGAAGGACAATTTCTATTACTACAAAGCTTGGTGGGGCAAGGAACCCGTCGTGCATGTCTTTCCTCATTGGAACTGGACGGGACGAGAAGGTGACGAGATTCCCGTTTGGGTGTACTCGAACCTCGACGAGGTTGAGCTGTTTGTGAATGGCAAAAGCCTCGGCAGCCAGAAGGTTCCTCACCTTGGCCACGTCGAGTGGAAGGTGCGCTACGAGCCGGGCATGATTGAAGCGCGAGGCAGCAAAGACGGCAAGGTCGTACTCACGGACAAGCGCGAGACGACCGGGCCGGCGGCTTCGATCAGGCTGAGTGCGGATCGTACCGAGATCAACGCTGACGGTGAAGATCTGGCCGTGATCAAGGTTGAAGGGCTCGACAAGGATGGTCGCCTCGTGCCGATTGCCGGTGATCACGTCGCATTCAAGATCACCGGAAACGGTGTTCTCCTTGGCGTTGGCAATGGCGATCCGAATTGCCAGGAAAGCGACAAGGCGCCGAAGCGCTCACTCTTCAATGGACTCGCGCAGGTAATCGTGCAGGCAACGAAAGAGCCCGGCGACATCCAGATTGAAGCGTACAAAGACGGTTGGGACGGCGCGAACCTGACTCCCGCAACGATCACCATTAAAACGAAGCAGGCGGAACCGCGGTCTTCGGTGGGATAGTGCGCTAATGCCTGGAGATGAAGCTGCTCAAAGACAAATTGGCCGAGGGCAACGATCAGCTCACCCGATCAGAAGACGTACCCGAAAAAAACGCGGTGATGCGGGGCGGGACTTGAAAGACCTGCGGCAGTAGATCGAATGCAGCTTTTCCCATGCCTTCGAGGGGCGGATCGCCAGCAAACAACAGCTCGACTTCGGCTCCGCTGATGGATTCTGGGTAGGCGCGCAGGTGGGGAAGTTCTTCCAGATAATTCGCGGCAAAATCAGAGAGTTCGTGTGCAAGTGCGCGAAATTCTGCCAACTCCAGGTTCACAGTTCTTTGCATGGTGAGCCTCGGCGATCGTATCCCGGGTGCTTCGCATGTTCGGCTATGGCCCCGGGGCGTCCTGAGCGAGACCTGTCCTGAGCTGACGGCGGAATTGAGGCGTGTGAACACTGCCGTCAAACCCATATACTTGTCGGTTCATGAGATTCAGGGGGCGAGAGCGCATGCGCACGATGGGATGGGTGTGGGTTGGGGTTTGCGTGGCAGGGTGTTTGGTGGCGCGGGCACAAGACGGAGCATCGGGACCGATCCATCTGCAGGTGGACAACCTGACGCGGCCGCTGGGGATTGACGATACGACGCCACGGTTTTCCTGGAAGCTAATCGATCCAACTCGCGGCGCGCGGCAGACGGCGTATCGCGTGCTTGTGGCAACGCAGGAAGAACTACTCACCGACGGCAAGACAGATGTGTGGGACAGCGGCAAGGTGAATTCGGGCCAGTCGCTGAATGTGAAGTACGCGGGGCCGGCGGTGAAGCCGAGTACGCGCTACTGGTGGCGGGTTGAGATTTGGGGAAGTGATGCGAAGGCGTATCCGGCCAGCGCGGCGGAGTGGTGGGAGACGGGACTTCTGAGTCAGGGCTGGCGCGGAGATTGGATCGGCTGGGAGACGGCGGAGGAAGCCGCGGTGCGGAATGCGCCGTCGGTGTGGATCGCGAATCCCGATGTTGTGCCGGGGAGCGCACAGCCCAGTAGTGAGCAGCGGTTCGGGTATCGAGCAAGCTTGCGAGTCGAGAAGCCGGTTGAGCGCGCAATTCTTTTTGCCACCGGGGAAGATACCGTTGCCGCGTGGGTGAATGGCGCGAAGGTGATGACGGTGGCGGCATATCCGCCGTATCACCATTTGCCTTGGAAGAAGTTTGTGCGTGCCGATGTGACGGCGCAGGTGGCGGCTGGGCAGAACACGATCGCGATCGAGAGCGTGCACTATATCGATAAGTACGGCGAGAAACGGCGAAAGGATGCGCCGCCGATGATCGCGACGGTGGTGGTGCTCTATAAGGATGGGACCACTGCGGAATTTGGAAGTGACGGCACCTGGAAGAGCGCGGCTTCTCCCGCAGAGGGTTGGGAGAAGAAGGATTTCGATGATGCCCCGTGGAAGAGCGCGGTGGTGTGGATGCAGAAAGGTGGGCCTGAAGTTCAGCCAGTGCTGCAGCCGTGGATTCCGGACGGCGTAAAGGTTTTGTGGAAGTCGTTCGACGCTGCGAAGCCAATCAAGTCGGCGCGACTGTATGCAACGGCGCTGGGGACGTATGAGCTTCATCTGAATCATGAGCGTGTTGGCGACAGTGTGATGGCTCCGGGGTGGACAGACTATCGGGAGCGCGTTCTCTATCAAACGTACGATGTGACGGAGTTGGTGAGGAGCGGGGCCAATGTCATTGAGGCGTTGCTTGCACCAGGCTGGTATTCGACGTCGCTGGAATGGCTGCAGCAGCCGAACAATTATGGCGACACTCCTCCGGCGCTCCGGGCGCAGTTGCGCATCGAGTATGCGGACGGAAAAGTGGAGTGGGTTGGGACGGATCCGAGTTGGAAGGCAGATACATCCTTCATTGTTCACTCAGAACTGTACGACGGGGAGACGCAGGATCTGCGCGAGCTGTATCGGACGTTTAACAGGACAGGCGTTGACGCTGAGCCGGGAAAGCAAGTCGAGATCATCCATCCGAAGGAGATCAAGATCGAGGCGCAGGCGTTTCCGCCGATTGGTATCGATCAAGCGCTTTCCGTTGTGAAGATGACTGAGCCGAAGCCGGGCGTGTTTATCTACGACTTCGGGCAGAACATGGCGGGCGTGGAGAAGCTTGTTGTATCGGGAGCAGCGGGAACAGACGTGCAGGTGCGTGTGGGCGAAGCGCTGAATCCTGATGGGACGTTGTACACGGAGAACCTGAGAACGGCGAAGGCAACGGATCACTTTATTCTTTCGGGACTCGCAACCGATGTACTGGTTCCGCATTTCACTTTTCACGGGTTCCGCTATATCGAGATTACGGGAGTAAAGAATGCCTCAGACGTGCATGGTGTTTTTGCGCAGGTGTTACACACGGACTTCAACTTTACGGCGAAGCTGAAGACCGGCAACGAAATGATCAACAAGCTGTGGAGCAATATTCTGTGGGGACAGCGGTCGAATTTTGTGGGGCTGCCCACGGATTGTCCGCAGCGGGATGAGCGGCTTGGGTGGTCTGCGGATGCACAGGTGTTCTGGCGGGCTGCATCGTACAACGCGGCCCTGGCGGCGTTCACGCGAAAGTTTGCGGCAGATCTGCGCGGAACGCAGGTTGGCACACCCTATTACGGCATCTATGCGCCGGGAACGGCGAGAATTTCGCCGGGCACCGCAGCGGCTTGGAGCGATGCGGGCGTGATCATTCCGTGGACGTCGTGGCTGCAGACCGGCGACACGAGCGTGATCGACGAGAACTGGGCGGCGATGAGGAAGTATGTCGACGCGATCGACTCACGGAATCCAGATGGCATCTGGCACAACGATTCGGGTATTCCGTTTGGGGATTGGCTGTCGCTGGAAGGCCGCACCCAGGAAGATCTGGTTGCAACGGCGTATTGGGCGTACGACGTGAACATGCTGCGACAGATGGCACATGCGACTGGTCGCAACGAGGAAGAGCAGAGATATGCGAAGCTCGAGGAAAAGATTCGCAATGCATTTCAGACGAAATTTGTGAAGGCGAAGGCTTATATTCCGGGAGCCGATAACAGTCCTTCACCCTTCGGCGACATCAACAATCCCAATGCGAAGGCTAGGGGCGGAGATACGCAGACAAGCTACGTGCTCGCATTGCACATGAATCTACTTCCAGACGAGATGCGCTCGCAAGCTGCAGGACGCCTGGTGAAAAAGATTGAAGACAACCATGGCCTGCTGGGCACCGGTTTTGTGGGTACCCCGTACATATTGGAAGAGCTGACGAAGACCGGCCATACGAAGCTGGCCTACGATCTGCTGCTGAGCAAAGGGATGCCATCGTGGGGATACGTGATCGACCATGGCGGCACGACCACGTGGGAGCGGTGGAACGGCGATGAGATGATGGGCGATCCGCAGATGAACTCGTATAACCACTATGCGTACGGCGCCGTCGCTGATTGGATCTACCGGTTTGCTGCCGGCGTGGATGCATCGCCTCTGAATGCGGGCTTCCACACGGTGGTGCTGCACCCAGTGTTCGATGCGCGACTGTCGCCGCTGGAGTTCATCTACAAATCATCGTACGGAGAGATCAAGTCGAGTTGGACCGTGAAGGGGAAGACGGCAGAGTGGAACATTACGCTGCCGGCGAACACGACGGGGCTGCTGGAACTGAAGGACACTGAGGCCGTGAGATACAAGGTGGATGGCGTGCGGTTGAGCGAGAGCCCGCTTGCGAAGAAAGTCGATGGAGGATTCGAATTGGAAGCGGGGAGTTATCGGTTTGAAGTTGGCAGGGAATAGCGTCAGTGGTCAAATCCAGAGATCTGAGGGCAGGATCGTTTGAATGAGCTTCGACTTGGGCGTGTGGCACTCAGACAAATCGTTGACGCGAGATCAGGCGGCCGCGATTTACCTTCGGCTTTGCGAAGATTGGCCATACCTGGAAGGTGACAACCCTTCGATAGCGGCATTCTACGAGGAGCTGATCGGTCATTGGCCGGAGATCGAGACTGTTAGAGAAGACAAGGTGGGGGACTTCGAGTTTTGTCCGTGGTCATGCGCTCTCGACCATTCCGGGGAGGCCGTCGTCATGTCGTGTGTCTGGTCCAAGGCGGCTGAAGTAGCTGCGTACGTAACATCTCTGGCTCGAAAACACGAACTTGTCCTCTTTGATCCGCAGGCAATCGAGTTTACTTGCCCGTTTATCTGAAGCCTACAAAGCGCGGATTTCTGGAACGGTTGTTCAAATCGAAATAGATTCGACACTCGAGATTCGCCGCTTTCCACCCATGCCAGATGAGACTGTGTCATCGATGGTGCACCAACTGATTTGGCGCTTCCAACCGTTCGTTCCCGGGTACCGGATAAATTAGAGAGATGGTCCAGACGCGCGCCAAATGGAGGGCCGAGCTTGCGGCGATGATTGCGCTCGCCGTTCCGGTTGTGCTCAGCGAGCTTGGCTGGATGGCGCAGGGTGTCGTCGACAACATCATGGTGGGGAGACTGGGCCCGGTAGCTATTGGAGCAGTCGCGCTGGGAAACGCAGTCTGCTACACACCATCGCTGTTCGGGATCGGCCTGCTGCTGGGCCTCGATACGCTGGTGTCGCAGGCTTACGGACGACGCGATCATGATGAGTGCCACCGGTGGCTGGCGCAGGGCGTTTATCTGGCATGCATCATAACGCCGCCGATCATGATCCTGCTCATTGGGTTGAGCTACAGGTTTACGCATTTTGGAGTCATTCCCGAGGTTGCAATCCTATCGGGCGGCTATCTGCGCATTCTGACGTGGGGAACACTACCCCTGCTGCTGTACGGTGGAACGCGTCGCTATCTGCAAGGCGTGGGACAGGTGCGCGTGATCACGCTGACCTACGTGGCCGCCAACCTGCTGAACTGGTTTGGCAACTGGGTTCTGATCTACGGCAAGTTCGGGTTTCCGGCGCTGGGGGTGAATGGATCGGCCATCTCGACATGCATTGCCCGCGTGGGAATGGCGGCGGCGTTGCTGGGATTCGCATGGAATTACGAACGCACTCGAGGGCATCCGTTGTTTGCGCATTGGGCGGGTCCGCAACTGGATCGTCTGCGGCAATTGGTGCGCATTGGTGCCCCAGCGGCGGGGCAGATTCTGCTAGAAGTCGGAGCGTGGAACCTGAGCACATTTGCGGCGGGCTATCTGACGCCAGTGGCGCTGGCTGCGCATTCCATTGCACTCAACTACGCGAGCATCTCGTACATGGTGCCGCTGGGAATGGGCGCGGCCGCGGCGGTGAGTGTGGGGCATGCGATTGGCGCGGGCGATCCGGCGCGCGCACGAAGAGCGGGATGGATGGCGCTGGCGCTCGGCACGGGCTTCATGGTGTGCGCGGGCGTGGTGTTTTTTGTGGCGCCGGGGCCGCTGATCACGCTGTATACGCACGACGCGCGCGTGCTCGCGGTGGGGCCAAGCCTGCTTTGGATTGCGGCGGCGTTCCAGATTTTCGATGGAATCCAGACCGTATCGACCGGAGCGTTGCGCGGGCTGGGAGAGACACGCCTTCCGATGTTCGCCAACCTCGTCGGCTACTGGGCCATGGGGTTGCCGCTCGGTTTCATCCTGTGTTTCGTACTGAAGTGGGGAATCTACGGGATGTGGATTGGGCTGACGCTTTCGCTGATTGTGATTGCAACCGCGGTGCTGCTACGGTGGCATCGAGATTCCGCGCGGATGGCGCTGGCGCCTTCAAAAATATAGGTTTAGCCACGGATTCATTGTTGAGACCGTGGCCTTCGAACGGGGCGCGGATCACTCGATACGATAGCCTTTGTTCGAGACATCAACACCCATTGCTGCGAAAGGTACTTACGGCACAAAGTGGTGTGTCTGCAAGCGGTACGGGCAACCTCGATGGTGACTATAATCACAAGTGAGCGAAGTTTGTCGCTTTCCATCGCGTCTTTTCAGGAACCCGTACTCCAATGCCAAGGTCCGGCGGTTATCGCGACCGCAAGGTTGCAACGATCTCGGACGGCCAATGAACAGGGAAATCCGGTCCTGGACGCGCGGAAATTCACCTGAAGGGAATCCCGCCAAATGGCGACTGGAGACCTGGCTCTGGGTCAAGAACAGGGCGCGATCAGCGCGCAAAAGCGCGTAGTCAACGATTTCAGCATCAACGTAGCAACGGTGAACGGGTCCGGCTCGCAATCCGCCAATAGCGTACTGCTGAAGAGCATCTTTGGAATGGGAATTCCCGTAAGCGGGAAAAACCTGTTTCCCTCGAACATCGCCGGACTTCCCACCTGGTACACAATTCGCGCGAGCAAGGACGGGTATGTTGCCCGCACGCGCGATGCGGAATTCCTGGTGGCTATGAATCCCGAGACCGCAAAGAGCGACATCGAAGCGTTGCCAGCGGGCGGCGTGGCGATCTACGAAGAAAATGCGAACCTGAAGCAGTATCGCAGCGATGTTGTCTGCTACCCCGTTCCTTTCGACAAGATCACGGCCGCAGTTTGCACTGAGGCCAAGCTTCGCAAGCTCGTCAAGAACATGGTGTACGTGGGCGTAGTTGCTCAGTTGCTTTCAATGGATCTGGCTGTCGTCGAGCAAAGCGTAAGAAAACAATTCGCGAAAAAGCAGAAAGTTTTCGATCTGAACTTCGGCGCAGTGAAGGCTGGCTACGACTACGCGCAGGAGAAGCTGGTCAAGCAGGACCCATTCTTCCTCGAGCGGATGAACCAGACAGCCGGCAAGATCATCATCGATGGCAACGCGGCGTGCGGCATGGGCGCGGTGTTCGCGGGCGTCACGGTCGTGGCCTGGTATCCCATTACGCCGTCCACTTCGCTGGTTGAGGCAACGACCGATCTGCTGAAGAAGTTCCGCGTAACGCCCGAAGGCAAGGCGACATTTGCGGTTGTGCAGGCTGAAGACGAGTTGGCTGCGATCGGCATGGTGCTGGGCGCAGGCTGGGCCGGAGCGCGGTCGATGACTTCCACCTCGGGACCGGGAATCTCGCTGATGGGCGAATTTGCTGGTCTGGGGTATTACGCCGAGATTCCTGGCGTGATCTTCGACGTGCAGCGCACCGGACCTTCGACGGGCATGCCGACGCGCACGCAACAGTCAGATCTGCTGTCCACGGCATTCCTGTCACACGGTGATACGAAGCATGTGGTGTTGTTGCCCGGTTCGGTGAAGGAATGCTTCGAACTAAGCATGGAGGCATTCAACCTGGCTGAGCGTCTGCAGACACCTGTGTTCGTGTTGACCGATCTTGATCTCGGCATGAACAACTGGATGTCGGAGCAGTTTGAGTATCCTGACAAACCGCTGGATCGCGGCAAGGTGCTGACCAAGGAAGATCTGGACAGGCTGGGCAGTTTCGCTCGCTACAGAGATGTCGACGGCGATGGAATCGGCTGGCGTACGCTGCCGGGCACGATGCATCCCAAGGCGGCCTACTTCACGCGCGGTTCCGGACACAACGATGCCGCCGGCTACACCGAGAAGCCCGACGAATACCAGGCGGTGATGGAGCGGCTTCTGCGCAAATTTGAGAATGCGCGCAAGCTGGTTCCGGCCCCGGTAGTTGTAAAGGATGGAACTTCGCGGGTTGGAATCCTCGCGTTTGGCACAACGGACTTCGCGCTTCGCGAAAGTCTTGACCAGATCAAGAAGGAACTCGGCAAGGATGTGGATTACATGCGCATTCGCGCGTATCCCTTCGCGCACGAGATTCACGACTTTGTCGCGGCGCACGACCGCGTATACGTGGTGGAGCAGAATCGCGATGCACAGCTTGCGAGCTTGTTGAAACTGGATCTTCCTGCGGAGCAGATTGTGAAGCTGCGCAGCATTCTGCACTACAACGGGCTGCCCATCGACGCCCGCACAATCACAGAAGAATTTGTAACGAAGGAGGGCCTGTAAACATGGCTACTCAAACTTCAGGCCCCAAAGTCAATCACATCGGGCTTCCGGTACTTGAATATCGCGGCGGCAAGTCGACGCTTTGTGCCGGCTGCGGCCACAACGCAATCTCTGAGCGCATTATCGATGCGATGTTCGAGATGGGCGTGGAACCCGAGCGCGTGATGAAGATGAGCGGCATCGGCTGCTCGTCGAAGAGCCCGGCATACTTTATGAGCCGGTCACATAGCTTCAACTCGGTGCACGGTCGCATGCCCTCGGTATCAACGGGCGCGCATCTGGCCAATCACACCAACATGCTGCTGGGCGTTTCCGGCGACGGCGACACGGCTTCAATCGGCATGGGGCAGTTTGTCCACCTGATGCGCCGCAATCTGCCGATGATCTACATCATCGAAGACAACGGCGTGTATGGACTGACTAAGGGCCAATTCTCGGCGACGGCGGATATCGGATCGAAGCTGAAGACCGGCGTGATCAATGATCTTCCGGCGATCGATACCTGCGCGCTGGCCATTCAGTTAGGCGCGACGTTTGTCGGCCGTTCCTTCTCGGGCGATAAGAAGCAGCTTGCTCTCCATGTTGAAGGCAGCGATTGCCACAAGGGAACGGTGATGCTCGACGTGATCAGCCCCTGCGTGACGTTCAACGATCACGAGGGGTCAACGAAGAGCTACAAGTTCATGCAGGAAAACGACGAGCCCATCAACGATGTTGGCTTTGTTGCCAGCTTCGATGACATCGCTGTGGACTACGATTCCGGCCAGGTGTACGAAGTCGAGATGCACGACGGATCGACTCTGCGCCTGCGCAAGCTGCACGAGGACTACGATCCCACAGACAAGGCCAACGCGGTGAAGACGCTGATGGAGGCCGAAGAGAAGAACGAGGTCCTCACCGGCGTGTTCTATATCAACACCGAAAAGCCGACGTTTACCGATCTGCTGGGCATCGTGGATGAGCCGCTGGCGACGCTGCCGGAATCAATGACGCGTCCTCCGAAGTCAGCGCTTGATGCGTTGATGACGAATCTCCAGTAGGCCAGGGAATAGGAAACAGGGAGTATGGAGGAAAATAGAAAGGCCCCGCGCAATGCGGGGCTTTTCTTTGAACCGTAGGCTAAGCGTCGGGAGAGAGCGAGCTAGCTCGAACTACCCGCCGAATGCTTCTGCGGCTGCTTCTGCTACGGCCTGATCCTGCTTGCCCAGGCCGCCGCTTACGCCGACTGCACCCACGACCTGGCCTTTGAGCTTGAGCGGAACGCCACCAGCAAAGATCATGATGCGGCCATGATTGGACGCATGGATACCGAAGAATTGATCGCCGCTCTGCGAGTTTTCGCCGAGCGCCTTCGTCTCAATGTCGAACGCCCGGGAAGTAAATGCCTTGTTGATGGCGATATCGATGCTGCCAATCCAGGCGCCCTCCATGCGTTCGAAGGCCACCAGGTTTGCACCAGCATCCACGACAGCGATGTTCATCGGAACACCGATTTCCTTAGCCTTATCCTGCCCTGAGCGAATGACCTTTCGCGCAGCGTCGAGCGAAACGCCCAGTACCTTGCCTGTCGTTTCCGATGCCATATGTTTTCCCTCCGGAGGGGATTCTATCAGGGTGCGCGTCGAATACTCTCGGCGTTTCGATGCCGGAGGTATATGCGGGTGCTGTTTTTATGAAGGTCAAGTCAGATGGCAACGAAGCAAAGATTCAGTCTAAGTCTGCAGCAGATGGGAAGGAAGGATGCTGAGGAGCTGGTGCGCGCAGCTTGGGATTTGAAGAGATGCAACTTCGAAACTGCGAAGGCTCGATTGCGCGAGATCAAAACGGGGACTTGAATTAGAGCAATTCGCGTCTTGATTAGTTCTGCGCTAGGACGCGCTGGTGCTGTGGATCCCCATCGCCGTGAGCTTGGCGCGTGCCTGCGAGGCTTCAGGCGTCTGCGGGTGACGCTGAATCAGCAGGCGGAGCTCGCGGACTCCCGCATCCTTCTTGCCTTGCTGGATCAACGCAAATCCCTTGTGAAGCTGGGCCGCAGGAGCCTTGGCGTTTCCGCTGAAACCTTCCAGCACGGCGTTGTAGCTCTTGATCGCTTCGGCATACTCGCCCTGACGGTAAGCAATTTCGCCGAGATAAAACTGGGCGCTGCCGGCGAGATCATCCATTGGGTAGTAGTGAACCACGTCTTGGAATTCGCCCGCCGCGACGGAGTATTTGGCAGTGTTATAGTCGCGCAGTCCAGCCTGAAAGGTCTCTTTCAGAGGCGGAGTCATGTTGCCGGCCACAGGTTGCGCGGGGCCACCTGGTGCACCACCTGGCCCTGGTCCGGCGTCAGAGGCAGGTGAGGTTCCTGGCTGTGCACCGGAAGGAGGCGCTCCCTGAATGTTCTGCAACTGGCTCTGCAGATCCTGGATCGACTTGTCGAGCTTTGCGATGCGGGTTTTCAATTCGTCGACGGAATCATTGAGCGACTGAACCTGTCCGGAGGCGGTATCGATCTTACCGCTCAGACCCTCGCTCTGCTGGTTGATCTTCTGTTGCAGTGCGTTCACCGTCTGGCTCATCTGGTTGGCATTGTCGGCGGTCTGTTCAACCAGGTGCTGCATTACTCCGAATCGGGTGTCGAGGGTGGACTGCAGACGCTGCATCATGTCGAGCAACTGCTGCACCTGAGTTTGCAGCGCGATGATCTCCTTTGAAGCTGCATGTGCCCGCACAGGAGACAAGGCTAGAACCGCGGTAAGAACCACCGCCGCAACAGAACGATGACGAAGTGTGAATGATGTCTGCATCGATCACCTACGATTGAGTTCGCGCCCCGATCTGATCGGAAGGGCACAATACTGATTAGACGAGAACCACGGTCCGTTGTGCTGCCTGGGGCTCAACCTGGTTCTTCCGAGCCTGTAAAAGTAACCAATGTTGAGAGCGCTGGGCGGCATCGAGTGGAAACGATGCCGCCGTAAGCGAACAGAGCCCGGGGTTACTGGTCAAGCGAGAAGCCGGCGCGGCGGTTTTGCTGCCAGCAGGCTTCGGTTGATTCCGTGCAGAAGGGCTTCTCTTTGCCGTAGCTGACCACACGAATGCGGCTGGCAGCGACGCCGGCCGTGACCAGTGCGTTTTTCGCAGCATCGGCACGATTCTGCCCGAGACCGATGTTGTATTCATTTGAGCCACGTTCGTCGCAATACCCGCCAATGACAATCCGCATATTCGGATGGCTGTTCAGAAACGCTGCGTCTTTGGACAGCGTGGTCTGTGCATCGGGGCGGACGTCGTAGGCGTCGTAGTCGTAGAAGATGTCCTGCATGTTGGCCTTGAACTCTTCTTCGGCTGACATTGTGTTGGTGGGCTGCGTTACGGGCGGAGGAGCCGATACTGTTACGCGCGCAGTGGCGTCTGCTGTTCCGCCTTCACCCTTAGCGACCAGATGGTAGTTGGTGGATGTGGTCGGAGTGACGGTCTTGGTGCCCGAGGTCGGCACATCGCCAATGCCATCAATCGAGACGCTGGTCGCGTCCGTCGTCTTCCAGACGAGCGTAACCTGATCGCCGGCCGAAATGGCGGTGGGCTGTGCAGCAATGCTGGCCGTGGGAGCAGGGGCGGCGATGGGTGGCGCCGTTTGGGGAACGGGAGGCGGGGTCTTTTTCTTACAACCAGATACGACAACCAGGGTTACAAGAAGAACAGGCACCAGAACGCGAGCGCAACTTTTCAATTCGGAACTCCTTCCGCAAGCTCATTTGCGTGCTTGAATTAACAATTTCCATTTTAGCGCCGGGAATGGACTCAAACGCATTAAGCCCTGTTATCTCTGGATGTTCGCTGTGAACAACGGGGGACGATATCTTGCGTCCAGCGTTTGCTTGGATGCAAAAGGGGTACCGGTGGCGCAGACTAAACGATTTAAAATCAGCCATCAGGAGATTTAGGGATTCGCCGCCGGTTTTCGGGCGCGGTATTGCGGCACGACCTTAATCAATGATCTGGCAGGAGAAACTTTATGCACCTCCGTAATCGGCGATCGTTTGCCGCTATCGTTTGCGGCTCCTTTCTTGCGCTCGCGATCACATCGGCGTCGGCGGCGGCAAATGAAACGAGTGCGAGCGATCATGTTGTGTTGAGCCGGCAGGGTGGCAGCTTTTTACTCCAAAACCAGGCGATGAGTGCGATCTGGTCGATCGAGGGACACTTAAGCGGACTGGTCATCCGCGACCGGTTGCACGGTACAGATGTCCGCCTGGGCGAGCCGTTCCGGATCCTGCTCAAGGATGGGACGATTCTGGATTCTGCAAGCCTGAAACTCACTGGCGAGCCAACCCTAACGCATGTCACGCCAGAACCACATGCTCCACGGCTGGCGGCGACGATTCCCGGCGAAGTTTTCGACATTGGAATGGAGACGAGCGATCGCGCCGTGCACGTGCAGTGGTCGATTGTTCTGCTCGAGGGCTCGCACTACATTCGGCAGATTGTGACGATTGCGGCAGCAGGAGAAAAAGATTTGCCGATCAGCCGGGTGCAGTTGATCGACCTTGCTCTGCCCGGGGCCCGTGTGGTGGGATCAGTGGCCGGCTCGCCGATCGTAGCGAACAATTTATTCGTGGCATTTGAACATCCGCTAGCGCAAAGCAAGGTGAGGGAAGGCCGGGCGACAGCGTGGATGGATCGCGACCTCGCGCTGCGTGCCGGGCAATCGGTCACGTACTCGTCGGTGATCGGAGTGGCGCGCGAGGGCCAGATGCGGCGCGATTTCCTTGCTTACCTTGAACGTGAACGCGCGCATCCTTACCGGACATTTCTGCATTACAACTCGTGGTACGACCTGGGATACTTCACGCCGTACACCGCATCAGACGCTGTGGATCGGATCAATGCGTTCGGACGCGAGTTGACCGAGAAGCGCGGCGTAAAACTCGATTCATTTTTGTTCGACGATGGCTGGGACAAGCACGATTCGCTCTGGAAATTCAATGGCGGGTTTCCGGATGGATTCACGCCGCTGAAGGATGCGGCGCAAAAATACAATGCAGAGCCGGGAGTGTGGATGTCGCCGTGGGGCGGCTACTCCAAACCGAAGCAGGAGCGGATCGCTTTTGCACATGAGGCGGGTTACGAGATTGTCGGCGGCGGTTATGCGCTTTCGGGGCCCAAATATTACGCGGCGTTTCGCGATGTGGCTCTGGAAATGGTGCAGAAATTCGGCGTAAACCAGTTCAAGTTTGATGGAACGGGAAATGTAGATTCTGTATTTCCCGGCAGCCGATTCGACAGCGATTTCTCTGCAATGATCCACCTGATTGGAGAATTGCGTGCGGCGAAACCGGACCTGTTTGTGAATCTGACTACGGGTACCTGGCCTTCGCCGTTCTGGGTGATGCACGCGGACTCGATCTGGCGCGGTGGCGAGGATGATTCGACCGAGGGTGTGGGAACATATCGCGAGCGGTGGATTACCTACCGAGACGCCGATACTTACGAGCGCGTGGTGCAAATGGGGCCGCTCTATCCGCTGAACTCGCTCATGCTGCATGGGCTGATCTTCGCGAAGGACCACAAGGATCTGAATAAGGATCCGGGGAACGATTTCCGCAATGAGATTCGTTCGTACTTCGGCACCGGAACACAGTTGCAGGAGATGTACCTCACGCCCTCGCTGCTGACACAGCAGAATTGGGATGACCTTGCGGAAGCGGCGAAGTGGTCGCGTGAGAACGCTGACGTGCTTAGGGATACTCACTGGGTGGGTGGCGATCCGGCGTGGCTGGAGGCCTACGGATGGGCTTCGTGGACGCCACGGAAGGGCATCCTGGTATTGCGCAATCCCAGCGATCACGCGCAGACACTCCGGCTGAGATTGCAGGAAGCGTTCGCACTGCCTACGGATGCCGCAAAGGTGTATAGTGCTCGGAGCCCTTGGAAAGAAGATGCAGGGCGCCCGGCGATTGTGCTTCAGGCCGATGAAGCACATGAGTTCCACCTCGCTGCGTTCCAGGTACTCACGCTCGACATCCTGCCGGCTCAGAGTGCGCACCGCTGAGAGAAGGATGGATGCCATGATCACTCCTACACTCCTGGTACTGGCCGCCGGAATGGGTAGCCGCTACGGTGGATTGAAGCAGCTTGACCCTGTCGGACCAGACGACGAAACCATTATGGATTACTCGATCTTCGACGCCCGGCGCGCGGGGTTCGGGAAAGTTGTGTTCGTAATTCGCAAAGAAATGGAGCAGGCCTTCAAGGAAAAGATTGGGTCGCGCTACGACAAACGTGTTCCAGTGGAGTACGTGTTCCAAGAGACCGGCAAGCTGATTCCGGGCTTTTCGGTGCCGGAAGGTCGCACCAAACCGTGGGGCACGACACACGCAATCCTGATGGCGGCGAACGGGATTCACGAGCCATTTGGCGTGATCAATGCAGATGATTTCTACGGTGCGAGCAGCTATCGCCTGTTGGCACAACATTTGCAGTCGGAGACGTCAGACTATGCGATGATAGGCTTCATTCTGCGCAACACTCTTTCGGAGTTTGGCACGGTGGCGCGGGGAGTGTGTCACGTATCCGACGACGGATATCTGAAGGACATTACTGAACTGAAATCGATTGAACGCGAGGGGCCGCGGATTACCAACATCGACGATGAAGGACAAGAGACAGTTTTGGCCGGCGGCGAACTGGTCAGTATGAACATGTGGGGATTTACGCCGCAGATCTTCCCGCAGCTTTACGAGCATTTTCAGCGTTTTTTGAAGCGATATGGAGATGACTTGAAGGCCGAGTGCTACATTCCGAGTTCAGTGAATTCGCTGGTCCAGGCGGGACAGGCGCGGGTCAAGGTGTTGCGGTCGGCTGATGCGTGGTTTGGCGTTACCTATCGCGAGGATCATCCGCGGGTGATCCAGAGCATAGGGCATCTGATCGAGGAGGGAACCTATCCCCACCGGCTGTGGCGATGATTGACGAGCAAAGCGTGGCCGCTGCCGCGCGCGCGTTCAAATTGGATGGAGAATTTCGAATCGCGAAGCCGTACGGTAGCGGCCATATTCACGATACCTATTGCGCGACATTCGGTGACGGCGGGCGCGAAGAGCGGATCATCCTGCAGCACATCAATACTGCGATCTTCAAGAATCCTGTCGCAGTGATGGAGAACATTGCGCGCGTAACGGATCATCTACGGTCTCGTGTCACGGCGGAAGCGGATGTGGGCCGGCGCGTGCTGCAACTGGTTTCAACGCGGGACGGCGCCGATTGGCATTTGGATGCGGAGGGCCGGTATTGGCGTGCGTATTGGTTTATTGAGCGAGCCCGCACGTTCGATTCCGTGGACTCGCCGAGGCAGGCATTCGAAGCGGCCAGAGCCTTCGGGGAGTTTCAGCGGCTGCTCGCGGATTTGCCCGAGCCGCGACTGCATGAGAGCATTCCCGATTTTCATAACACTCTGAAGCGGTTTGAGGCATTTGAACTGGCGGTTGTTGAAGATGCAGCAGGGCGCGAAGCAGAGGCGCGGGACGAGATCGCGTTTGCCATGGCGCGAAGGGCGATTGCAACGGTCCTTGTGGGCGCGGAGCTGCCCGAGCGTGTGACCCACTACGATACGAAATTAAATAACGTGCTGCTCGATGATGAGACTGGCGAGGGGATCTGCGTTATCGATCTCGACACAGTAATGCCGGGGCTTGTTCCGTATGATTTCGGCGACATGGTGCGTACAATGACGTGTCCGGCTTTGGAAGACGAGCAGGATCTGTCACGGGTGGCGATGGATTTCGAGCTCTTTGAGGCTATGCTGCGAGGGTACCTTGAGGGCGCAGGAAGGTTTCTGACAGATCGGGAGCGCGAATCCCTCATCGCAGGCGCGAAGGTCATCGTCTTTGAGCAGGGGATTCGGTTCTTATCGGACCATCTTGCCGGGGACGTCTATTACAGGGTCACCAGACCCGATCAGAATCTCGACCGCTGCAGGACGCAGTTCAAGCTTCTGGAATCGATAGAGCGGCAGCACGACGCAATGCTGCTGCTCCTGCAGTCCCTCACATAATTTCCCAGGCATTCCGCAGGGCATGCCGTTTGGTTTGAGTTTAGAGCTTCACCTTCAGAGAACTCAGCCAGTAAAAGGAGGTCGTCATGATATGGAAATGCGCTGTGGTTCTGAGCACCGTCCTGTCCCTGGCGTTACCGGCCTGCTCCGAGCAGGCCAGTCCGGAAGCGAAGCGCGTCGCCCAGGCCCTTCACTTGCTCTTCGAAACCGTAAGCTACACCAGGACCGACTTCCTGGTGGATTACGAGAGGGCGCACAAGACACGAACCGTCCTCGCGTCAGAAACCGACCACCGAACTTACGCCGAGTCGGAGAGCTTCCTGATAATGCCCTTCCTCCAGTTGCTGGCGAGCCTGCAGTCGCTTGGCCCCGACTCGGCAATGCACTTCGAGAACGGCTTCGACGAGGTAGTGGGAGGCGCCGCGGCCTTCACGTCGCCGCAGGGCGTGGGCGTGGTTGACTACACCGCCTGCTATGTCGGCATCGGCAAGCCCGGAGGCGGCCGGGACATGGCCGCTACGGTCAGCACCGATGACCGCGTGCTTCCTTCTGTCGGCGCGGGCAAGCCGATTCACGTCAATGCTCCGCAGAAGGAAATCATGGCAGGAACGGACCTGACCCAGTGGAGTTGGAGGGTTCCGATCGGTGAAGGTCACCCAGGCGCGATCAAGCAGTTCTTCGCCATGTACGTTGGCGATAATTTTCTGCTCTGCGACGACGAGGTGCAGATGGCCGAGTTGATGAAAATCTTGATATCGAGCCCTTTTGCCATCACCGAAAGCAAATCCCCTGCTGTCCACATCCGGCCCAAGGCGGACCTGAGCACGCTCAGCAGCCATAACTACTGGTCCTACCGGACACTGGATGCCCAGAATGGATCCACGATCGCTACAAGCGTGAAGATGCCGGCAGATACAAAGTCGATCGCTGTCTACGCTGATCCATCAGACCAGGGAGGAGATCCCCGTTTTGCCAGCGGGGACCGCACGGTGCCTCCGCGTGCACTCAACGACTTCAGATCACTCTTCGCGGCCATTACAGCGTTAGGCTTCGGTGTCACGATGTGACAACAGGGCTGCTCCGCGCATTCGTCCTGGCGGCTACGGTCCTGGTCGTCAGCCGCCTCAATGCTTGCCCAAAGTTCCTTGATGGCGCAACGAAGGTCGACCGCAAAGTACGGCTTGGATGAATTCGCGTCCAAAATCTCCTAGCATTCCTCTGCTACTGCTTCGTATCCAGCGGATGCTTCGCGTCCTCGAAGAACTGGTTTTGCAGCTTGAGGCTCTCATCGTCGGCCTTGATCGCTTTGATGGCCTCGGCGATCTGACGCGACCACTCTTTCTGTTCGAACTCGCCCAGTTCCTTGTTGGCGGCAGAGGCGTCACCTGCATAGTGATTAGGGAAACGCGCGTACCACCAGATACCGGTGTATACGGACCCAGGCAGGTCCTGCCGATGCTGATCGGCACCCGATTGCTGGCCAGCGCGATCCTGGTGAACGAGGTCGGGCCGCGCGATGAGCATGTCCGACGTTTCGACTTCGCCGCCATGCATGTCGAAGGGCGTCTTGAGGGCTGGACGGCCGGGGGCGTTCTTGTCGGGAAGGCCGAAGACGTAGACGACGTAATCGCGCTGGCTGGCGAGTTGCGCCTGGCCGAAGAGCGGCAGGAGTGAACCGTTTCCGCCATGCCCGTTAACGATGACGATCTTCTTGCAGCCGTTGCGGTCCATCTCATTAACGGTCTCCTGCAGCAGGGAGAGCTGTGTGGAGAGCGAGTAGGCGAGAGTGCCGGGCTGCTGGCGGGCTTCGAAGATCTGTCCGAAATAGTACTCCGGGAAGACGACGGCATACTCCTGCTTCACGGCGTTGGCTACGGCGAAACGCACGTCGAGTAAGTCGGTGCCAAGGGGCAGATGTGGCCCGTGCTTCTCGATGATGCCGAAGGGAAGCACGCAAACACCCTGCGACTGGTGGATGGCCTGCACGAAATCGGGAGCGGTCAGCTCTTCCCATTTGGCAGAGAGGCTCGGCTGCGAAACTGAACGGCCCGCGAACGACAGCACAAAGAGAGCCAGCACGAAAAAACTGCGACCAGACTTCATTGTTCACCTCTGATTTTCGGAACACGCGATTCTAATTCGCGCAGCGTATGCGCGTCACCCCCGCGACTGACACGCAATCGAAAGCTGCGTCATCGATTCCGAGAACGACAAGGAATAGGCGAGTCGCGCATCTTCGACGCGCAGGACTTCGCGCGAGGCGTTACTTCCAACTCCAGTTGGGCATGAAGTTCTGGCCCCCCGTGGTGAGTTGGTGCTGCTGGGTGCCGTCGACAAGCATGGTCCAGATCTGGCTGCGTCCGCCAATGGTGCGCTCGAAGACGATGTGCCGATTATCGGGCGACCATGAAGGGAAGTCGTTGCTGCCCGAGTCGTGTGTGAGCTGGAGCCACTTGAGCGGACGGCTCGAGATGTCCATCACGTAGATATCCTGCCCACCGGGGGCGCCGGGCCCGTACTTGCGATTCCATGCGAAGGTGAGCCATTGCCCGCTCGGAGACCAGGATGGAGAAACCGCGTATCCGCCGTCTGTGATGCGTTCAACACTCGCGCCGTCCTGATCCATGGTGTAGATCTGCGGCAGTCCTGTGCGTCCGCTTACCCATGCAATCTGCGCGTTGGTGCGCGGATTCCATGCGGGTGCGACATCGGGTCCGCGGAACGATGTGATCTTGTGCGCGTTTCCGCCCGCAGCATCCGAAATCCAAATCTCCGGATCGCCTGAGCGCGATGAGGAGAAGGCAACTTTCGCTCCGTCAGAAGACCAGGCCGGGGTGTTGTTGCTGCCGCCGACCGTGCCAGCGGGAAAGCTCACCATGCGTCCAAGATCGAGCGAGTACATGCGAATCGACCAGCCCTCGCGGCCCAGAGACGAGAAGGCGAGTCGAGAATTATCGGGAGAGATACGAGGCGAGAGCGAGACGGTACCGAGGTGCGTCACGGCGTGCTGATTCTGGCCGTCGTAGTCCATCACCCACACTTCTTTTGAGCCGGTGCGCGAACTGATGAAGTAGATCTTGGTTTCGGCAATGCCATTGACGCCGCCGCCCAGGCGAAGGATGATCTCGTCGGCAAAGCGGTGCGCGACGGTGCGCGCCATCTCTTCGCTGGCGGCTTCGTTGTATTGCTTGCCGAGCACCTGGGGATTCGCCGTGTTGCGTGTGTCATCAAGCCAGCCGTAGACCGTCAGGCGGCCGTTGGCGGCAGAGAGCGCGCCGAACGCGACCATGGAGGCGTTCGCCGGATCTGCGGACCACTGCGCGAGATTGATCTCCTGCGGCGAGCCAGGCGTGCCTTGCGGACTGAAGCTCTTCGAAACCATGTCAAAGATGCCGGCGTTCTGCAGGTCGTTGAATAGCGTCGAGTCGAAAGTGGCTTTCAGCGCGGGCGTCTGCGCGTCGGCGCCCACGGCTTTGAAGTCCGATGCCGCGAGCCGAATGCGCGCGTTGCCAAGACCTGAGCCAGTGTGCACCCAATCCTGCGACAGGGCGGGAAGGGAAGTGAGAGATGCCAGAACGATGAGAATCGGAAAACCAAAACGCAACGTAAGTTTCATGAGAACGCTAAACCCTTCCTGGGTGATTTTTTCGAGCGAGCGGGGAAACTCTGCGTGTCTCGAGCTCTGGTGATCCACCGGTTGTCCGTCATTCATTCTAATTTGGATGCGTGGGTTCACCACTAGTACGTGCAATCGAAGTAAACCTGGAGGTAATTGTCGCGATATCCGGGTGGCAGCGCCCCAAAGGTGTCAACGCGTTGTGCGGCGCGAACGCAAACCGAGTCCCACGTCGAACTGCCGCTGGTGCGGTCGAGGCGGACATCGCTCTGCGATCCGTCACGATGGATGCGGAACTCGATCGACGCCTTCGCGCCTTTGGGCGTGTTTGGATCGGCCAGGGAGCGATATCCGTTGGCATCCATTTTGCGATTGATATTGTCGACGTACCACCCGAAGAGGCTGCCGAAATTTGCGTCAGTCAATGTGGTCGGACCGTTGGCGACTCCGGAAGTGGAAGCACGCGGCATCACCGATCCAGCCTGCTCACCGTATTGTGCGCGATTGGTGGGCACCGGCTGTTGTTGCGGCGGAGTTCTTTTCACTTCCTGATGCTCGGGCTTTTTCGTTTTGCCCTGGATGGGAATGGCGGTCTCGTCCACAGCCTGCTTGGCCTTGGGCTGCGACGGAGCGGGCGCTTCGCTGGGCTTCTCGGTGGCCAGCACGTTCTGGTTTGGCGGGTGATCGGAGGGGAGCGGGAGGGCGCTCGTGATGTTGACCTGGATCGCTCCGCCGGGCCCTGCTCCGCCCCACAGATTGTGATGGAAGTACCCGCCAACAATCCCGTAGAGCACCGCGGCAATCACAAGGCCGCAGTGCAGCAACACTGCACCAACAGCGGGCTTCGCCATCGGTTCAGGCGCCAGCCCTTCCTGAAAATGTCCGCCGACTTGGTAGAAACTGCTCATCGCTAATCTGTCGTCATGCTGAGCGAAGCGAAAGGCCTGCTCTCGGTCTCAGCCAACTCATTTCCCCTTGTCGTCAACGGGCCGCGTCACGATAGAAATATTTGTGATGCCTGCCTGCTTCACTGCATCCATCACACTGGCGAATGCGCCAAACGGAACGCGCTCATCGGCGCGGAGGTAAATCACCTGCTTGGTTGAAGCGCCGCCGGCAGCGCGCAGGCGCTGGCCAAGATCGTGCACATTTACGGCTTTATCGCCGAGGAAGACCTGCTGGTCGCGATCGATGGTGACCACCAGTCGCTGCTCGGTGATTTCCTTGACGGTGCGCGTCTTGGGAACGTTGACTTCGATGCCCGACTGCAGCACCGGCGCGGTGATCATGAAGATCACCAGCAGCACCAGCACCACGTCGACCAGCGGCGTGATGTTGATATCCGCGAGCGAGGATTGGGTGCGGCCGTTGCTAGTCGTGAAAGCCACGTGCAACCTCTTGCTCTTCGCGCTGTGCGGTTGAACTGCGGGCGGGTATCTCTTCAAGCGAGTTCAGCAGTTCGCGGCAAAAGTCATCGGTAGCTGAAGCAAAGACGCGAATGCGCGCTGCGAACTGGTTGTAGGCAACCACGGCCGGCACGGCGACAAACAAGCCGGCAGCAGTGGTGATCAGCGCTTCAGAGATGCCGGGGGCCACGGCGCGCAGCGTTGCAGCGCCGGCAGTTCCCAGTCCGTGGAACGCGTCAACCACGCCCATGACCGTGCCGAAGAGTCCGACAAATGGGCTGGTCGCGGCTATTGTAGCCAGCCACGTGAGACGGCGTTCGAGCGCGGTGATGGCCTCGCTGGCAGCGGTCTGGGCCGAGCGCTCCAGCGGAGTGAGGTTTCGCGGCGGCCCCGATCCGCCGGTCTGCCGCTTGTAGGTCTCATAGACGTCAACGTAGACCTGAGCGAGCGGGCTGGACTTGTAGTTGTCGGCAAAAGCGGCAACTTCCTGCAAGCGCGTTGCTCGACGAAAGGCATTGATGAAGTTGCGGCTTTCGCGGGTCGCCCTGCCGAAGGTGCCTATCTTGCCCAGAATGATGGTCCAGGAATAGAGGCTGGCAATCAACAGAAGGACCAGCACACCCAGGGCGATCCCTCCAATGTTGCTCATCATCTCCATCAGCGCGCCGGTGCCCTGGGATACAGGGCTGGCGGCCGGAGCAGCACCACCATCAACCTGAAATGCGAGGAGCAAAGTAGCTGTAAAAATCGGTATTCACCTCAATATCCACGGTATCAGACGCATTCGAGCGCTCCAAGTTATCGTTCTGGTGCATTCGAAGCCGAGCATTTCAGGCCGTTTAGCCGTAACCCAGGGCGGTTCGTGCTATGCTGCGCTCGGATTCACCTTTCATGCTCGTCGAATTACGCGCCGAAAATTACGCTGTTATCGATCACGCCATCGCCGTCTTTGGTCCGGGGTTGAACCTGCTCACCGGCGAAACGGGCGCGGGCAAGTCCATTCTTGTAGATGCGCTGGCACTTCTCATGGGAGGCAAGGCCTCAACGGAAATCGTGCGCCACGGGGCCGACAAGGCTGTAGTTGCGTGCGTTTTCGAGTCCACTCCTGCGGCTGAAGCGGTTCTCGAAGAGAATGGGATCGACGCTGAGGGCAACGAGATTATCCTGCGCCGCGAAATCTTGTCATCAGGCAAGGGAAGAGTGTTCGTCAACAACCAGCCGGCCACCGTTGCCGTGCTGCGGCTGCTCGCGCCTGAGCTGGCGCTCGTGCACGCGCAGTCGGAAACGCTGTCGAGCTTCGACCAGACACAGCAACGGATTTTGCTGGATCGGTTCGCGTCGATCTCAACAGACGACGTGGAGGCCGCATACGAAGCGTGGCGCAGTGCCCAGACAAAGCTCGAGGAATTGCTGACTAACGAGCAGGACCGGCTGCGGATGGTCGACCTGTGGAGCTACCAGGCCAAGGAGATTGGCTCGGCCAGCCTCGTCGCAGGCGAAGACGAAGTCTTGGAGACAGAGAAACGCGTTCTGGCGAATGCCGAGAAGCTTTACGCCGCAGCGATGAGTGCCTTTGATCAGCTTTACGAAGGCGCAGCATCCGCCGAGGCAGCGTTGCGTGCGGCGAGCAAGAATCTCGAGGAATTGGCTCGCTACGACGAGAAATTCAAAGAGGCCGCGCAACAGATCGAGTCCGCTCGCGCTACAGTCGGCGATGTTAGTGCCACGCTGCGCGATTACGCCGAGCGCATCAATGCCTCGCCCGAGCGGCTGGCGGAGATCGAAGACCGGCTGGCGCTGCTCGATCGGCTGAAGCGGAAATACGGAAAGACCGTGGCTGACGTGATCGCATTGGGCGAGGAAGTGGCGCGCAAGCTGGCTGAGGTCGAAGATCGCGACGAGACGCTGAAGGTGCTGCGCGCGACGCTCGCGAAATCAGCAGAGGCTTACAAACAGGCCGCTACGACATTGTCCGATCAGCGCAAGGCGGCCGGCGCTAAGCTCGCCAAACTGGCCGAAACCCAAATCAATTCGCTGGCGATGAAAGTGCGCTTTGAGATTTCGGTGTCCGCCAATAAAGAGGAATCTGCATGGACAGCGCATGGCTGGGATGAGGTGGAGTATCGCATCGCGACGAATCCCGGGGAGCCGCTGAAGCCGTTGCACGAGATCGCTTCGGGCGGTGAAATGTCGCGCGTGATGCTCGCGCTGAAAGTCGCGGTTGAAGAGGCCGCGGCAAAAACGCGTAAAAAATTGCCCACGCCGCGCACGCTTGTCTTCGATGAAATCGATATCGGAATCGGAGGCCGTGCCGCCGACGCCGTCGGTCAGAAACTGAAGGCGCTTGGCCGCGCACAGCAGGTGCTTTGCGTAACGCATCTGCCCCAGATCGCCGCTTTCGCCGATCAGCATTTTGTGGTGGAGAAGAAGGAAGATCACGGCCGCACCAAGATGCACATCCGCCTGCTCGATGATCGCGCCCGTACTCATGAAGTGGCGCGTATGCTCTCCGGAGCGAAGGTGACCGAGACCAGCCTGCAGCACGCCGCGCAGATGATCGCTACCAGCCGCTGAACCAGCGAATCACGCTTCAACCAAAGTTACGAAAGCCCCATGAGCGGTATGGACTCATGGGGCTTTGGATTGCCGTTCTCTTTAGAGACCGCTATTTATTGTGTCCCTTGCCGCCGTGGCCGTGGTCGTCGTGGCCGTGTTTGTCGTCGTGCGGGTTACCGTGATCGTGGTGGTCTTTGTATTCACCGTAATGGTTGCCATTGTCGTGGTGTTCTTTGTATTCGCCGTAGTGATTGCCGTTATCGTGGTGGTGGTACTCCTCGTTGCCATGCCAGTGCTTGTCCCAGCCGGCGTGGTGTCCCCAGTCGGCACGTTCGCCGTGCACGGGATAAGGGCCGTGATATCCATGGCGCGGATCGTAATAAGTATTAATGTATCCGTGAAAGCCAGCAGGACCACGGAACCAGGGCCCGGCGCCGATGAAAACGCCTCCTGTGAACCATTGCGGCCCGTAATAGCCAAACGGCGCACACTGGTAGGGCGCGTAATTGAAATAGCCGTAAGGACAGACCGGCGCCACTCCAATGTTGATGCTGATCTGGGCGGCTGCTTGGGTATTGGCGCCAGCCAGGCAAATAACAGCAAGAACTGGCACGGCGATAAGACGGGACAATTTCATTACCTTCCTCCTTGCGGATGAATGCTTGGCTCAGTTTACCGGCGCGGAAGGTATTTCTAACCAGCTCTTGCCTGCCGGGGGCTCTCTAAAGTCATGTTGCAAAAAGAGCACTTTCTCGATTGCAGTATTGAGATTCAGCCATCGGTTGCGGCGGCGAGTAACTCGCCGCACTATCGATAGTTCAGAGGCAACCCCGGCTCCGTACAGCCTCTCCAACCTCGACAGCAGCAAGCAGATGCTGTGCCGTGCTCGCCGCTTGCGAGCGTTGCAAGAACCCCCACAAATACGAATGACGCTTAAACCGTATCTAGACATAGAAACAGGAGGACCGGGTCATGAACATGCAGGATCTTACCCCTACCCAGATCGCCGTTATAGTTGCCGTTATCCTGGTGATTGTCGGCGCCATCGTGGTGTTCTATTTGCAGCGGCGACGTACTGAAAAGCTTCGTCAACACTTCGGACCCGAGTATGACCGCGCCGTTGCCGAGGGCGGCGACCGCCACCGCGCCGAGGCACGGCTGGAGGAACGCACCGAGCGCGTAAAGAAATTTCACCTTCGCCGGCTCTCGGCTGAGGATCGCGCACGCTACTCCGAGCAATGGGATCGCGTGCAGGCTCACTTTGTGGATGCCCCAGCTGGCGCGGTGGCCGAAGCGGATCAGCTCCTGGGTGATCTTATGGCATCCTCCGGCTACCCGATGGGCGATTTCGAACAGCGTGCCGCTGACATCTCCGTTGAACACCCTATTGTTACCCAGAATTATCGAGCGGGACACGCGATCGCAGTTCGTCAGGCTAAGGGGCAGGCCAGCACCGAAGATCTGCGTCGCGCGATGATTCACTATCGCGCCCTCTTTGAGGACCTCGTGAATCCCGCTAAAGAAGCGACAGTGATTGACCGGAAACCCGTGGTCGCAGCCGATCGCGCAGACTACGACCGGGAAACGGTGCGTACGCGCCGCGGCTGATCGGATTCGTTTGAATCAGTTGGTCGGAACCGAATAGATGTTGATGTGTGCGCCGGAAAGGATCGCAAGCTGCGTGCCGTCCGGAGAAAGGGAATAACCATCGTGGCTGGGAGCCGGCGCTCCAGCCCGAATGGAAGCCAGTCGTTTCCCGTCGGTGGCGCGGTAGACACGCACTTCCTCGTCCAAAAGATAGGAAACGTGCAAGGCTATGCTCTGTCGCCGATCTGAGGCCGTGCGCATCGCCTTCAACGCGAAAGTGTGGCTCACAATATTCCCTTTCGCTTCGTGGCCCATTTCGTCTGGGTTTGGCCTTCCATGCATGACGACTCGTCCGTCCGGCCGCAGCACGCGAAACTCGGAAGATCCCGCCGGCACGCTGCAAGTCCGCACCAGCAGCAAGTCCGGTGCAAAACTCGAGAGTTCGGGTGTACACGCGGAGCTGAATCGCGCCAGCGTCAGAGTCTGATTTTCCCAAGTATTCATCGTCAGCCGGTAGCGCATCTTTGGCTGTGCAAGCAAATTGACCTGGCCCTCGTTCAAGAGCGTAGGAGGCATCAGGTCAGACGTTGTTGTGGCCTGCGTGATGGATTTGAGTTCTTTGTCGAGAATCAAAATGTCGACGTCCTCTTCAGGGTTGTGATCCAAAGCCTCCAAGAGTTTCCTGTGCAGGTCGTGCGAGTGTCTCTCCTTGATGATCCCAATCGCCATTAGTTCGCCATTTGGAGAGATACGTACAAATCCAAGCGGACCCGCCAGCGCGAACCGCGACGTGAGTTCCAGGTGCTGGTCATACACCCGTAGTTCATTTTCAGCATGGACGAGGATCCGATTTTCAGGGAGCTGCCAGAGAAATCTACCGGAGTCCGACAACTCCCAATCTGCCGTGCTGATCACCTTTCTCGAAGGCAGGTCGAGTAGAACAGCATGAATCTTGCGAACGGGTGCATCGATCGTCGTCATTCCATTGCGGTGCACAAGCGTATGCGGATTGAAAGCGACGAGCATCTGCTCTTGACCAATCCAAATCAGAGATTCTTCGTTGTCGAGTTGATCGACCTCCCTGTTCATTCGCGGCGCGTACCCCAGTGAACCGATTGCGATCGACGCAGAAGCATGATTTGGGTTCTCATTTGCAGCGACAGACGTGTCCAGATTGCAGAGCGGCGGCGAGCAAGCTTCAAATTCCTTGGGGGGAGGAGGCAAAGCAGCCGTCGGCACCGAAGACGCCGGTTTCGATGGAGTGGCTGCAACTGCCGATACCGAAGTCGCACTGGAACTCGGGGTCCGGACGAAAGCGACGGATCTGGGAAGCAGCAGGAACTGCGTATGCTGATCGAGCACCACATCGTGATTGGAGGACAGAAGTGAACTGCCCTCGGGCCCGCCTCCCACCCGCAGCTTGACTCCACGAATTCCGTAGATGTCGCCGGCATGCAGAGGAGGAATGGGGGCAGAAAGAGCGGAAGCCTGGAATTCGATGCTATTCATTAACTGGAAGTTGTGGCTGCTCGCTGCCTTCACATCGTCCATCCCCGCTGGTACACCGCCAGGCGTGATCGCACTTCTGATCATCGGATATCGCCCGCTAAGAGTGACGCCATCATCGGGACTCCACCAAACGGCCGCGAGCACCAGATCGAGCGGAGCCATCTCGGTACCACACTGTGCGTTCGAAAATGAGAGGGCCAGCTGAGAGCCGTTTTTCGCTTTGTCGCGTGGTTGCGCAATTTCGACCTTTGCCTCGATGATTGCGCCACCGCGGAGTGTGCAACCAAGCCCGGTCCAATCCGCCGTGACACGTGCGAAAACCGGCGATCCTGCCTGAATGCGGCGGACATCGAGACTTTTAATGAGTTCGGCCCGAATGGGACCGTGATAGGAGACGGGCGGCTGGGCAGACGCCGCACCAACGTACATGCAGCCAACGATCGCCGCTAGTCGAAGCGCGTTCATGCCGTCACACGGGCTGATCTTATGCCTCCGTCTTCGCGGAGTGTAGCGCGAAATTGTTCCGAAAGCTAAAGATGATTTGGCCGCTGCGTAAATCACCGATCTCACCATGAACACCGCACCCAGAGCGCCGGCCAGCCCCCCGCCGCGCATTCCTGTTTAAGCGGAAAGCTGCAGAGCGATCCACATTCCTCTTTCGTTTCTATGCTTTGAAGAATGCAAGCAATCCCTTGCTTGCCAAAAATGTGAACGAACAGCAGATTGCTGTGAAGTTATGTGACGTTGGCTGACATTGGCGATCTCGAGTTACGTACGTCGACACGAAGAGCGTAAGAGAGGACCGCTCGAAAGGAAGCAACTACAAATTCTTGACTTTCTTATGCGGCAACACCGGGGTATCATGGGAATCTCTGTTTCGGGTCAGAAGCTGGTAAGCACGTTGTCCTGTTGCTCGCATTGAACAGTTCGCCAAACGAGCGTTCGCGGATCTCCCCAGCATGGAAATTGGAAGCGTTCGAGAGAAGTTCCGGCAATCTGAATTGGTCGAGGCGCCTGACCACTCAAATTCAGAGGAGGCTTTGCGTGCCCAGGTGGAAGCCGCTCTGCGCGACAGCGAAAAAAAGTACCGCACGTTGTTCGACTCAATCGACAACGCGATCACGGTTCTTGAGGTTCTCTATGACCATCGCGGAGTGGCGTCGGATCTTCGCTTCGTAGAGTCAAACGAATTCTTCGAGAAGCAGACCGGACTTAGAAATCACCTCGGGAAGACTACCAGCGAATTGCTTCCGAATCTGGACTACGCGTGCATTCAGGCCTATGCCAGCGTCGTTGAGACCGGCGAATCAATTCGATTTGAAAGCTACTCGCACGATTTCGGGCGTTGGATCACTATCTTTGCATCGCGCGTGGGCGGCGAAGGCAGCCGGCTGGTTAATGCGGTCTTCTACGACATCACCGAGCGGAAGCAGGCCGAGGCAGATCTGCGCGAGAGGGAAGAACGGCAAGCCTATCTACTGAAGCTTAGCGATGCATTGCGGCCGCTGTCCGATCCTATCGAGATTCAGGAAGTTGCCAGCCGTTTGCTTGGCGAACAATTGCATACAGACCGGGTCTTCTATTCCGCAATGGACGAAGCGCGAGGACAACTTATTGTCGAACGGGATTTTGTGCGAGAGGGCGTGCCGAGCCTTGCAGGCTCATATCCGCTGGAAGCCTTCGCGTGGATCGAACAGTCGACACCGAAGGGTCAACCGG
Organism: uncultured Acidobacteriaceae bacterium; assembly: GCA_963738035.1. Classification (GTDB taxonomy): domain Bacteria; phylum Acidobacteriota; class Terriglobia; order Terriglobales; family Acidobacteriaceae; genus Telmatobacter. Next base: position 772,195 of record CAVTVB010000005.1, on the reverse strand, counting down.
CGGTGATCGACGATGTACGGACATCGCCATTGGTTTCGGAGTCAGGCCGTGCAGTAATTCTGGGCACGAAGGTTAGCGCATTCACGTGTGTTCCGATGTTGAGAAACGATCGGCGGGTGGGCGCCTTGTGCGTAGCGCAAATGGAGCCACGAGTTTGGAAGCCCGCAGAGATTGATCTTGTGAAGGAGACAGCGGATCGGACGTGGGCAGCTGTTGAACGGTCCAAGGTAGAAGCTGCATTGCGCGCAAGCGAGGGAAAATATCGCTCGCTGTTCGATTCGATCGATCAAGGATATGCTCTGCTCGAAGTCATTTACGACGCGAACGGACAGGCCAACGATCTCCTATTTCATGCAACGAACCGTGTTTTTGAAAAGCAGACCGGCTTTTCTGACTATCTCGGAAATACAGCGCGACAGTTGAATCCAGCGTTGGAAGACTCCTGGGTTGAAACGTATGCGCGCGTGGTCGAGACCGGCGAGCCGGTTCGCTTTGAGAATTTCGTAAAGGAGATTGGTCGCTGGTTCACTGTGTTTGCCTCGCGCGTCGGCCCAGATGGCAGTCATTTTCTGAATGTGGTCTTTGATGACATCACCGAGCGGAAGCACAGCGAACAGATGTTGCGCCGCAGCGAAGAGAAGCAGGCGTTCAAGCTTAAGCTGAGCGATGCCATTCGTCCGCTATCTGACCCGATCGTGATCCAGGGCCGTGCAAGTCTTTTGCTGGGTGAGCACCTGAAGGCAAACCGGGTTTTTTACGGCGAGATCGACGAAGATTCCAGTCAGATGTTGATTGAACGGGAGTTTGTAGGCCAGGGCACGCCGAGTGGGACCGGGAGATACCCACTGGAAATCTTCGCGTGGCTTCGATCGTCAGCACTGAAATTTGAGCCAACCGTGGTCACGGATGCACAGGCATCTGAACTGCTTTCGGAGACCGATCGCGAGACACTTGCTGCGGTCCATGCCGTTGCTTTCATAGCAGTACCGCTGATCAAGGGTGGGCGGCTGGTGGCCTGCCTTTGCGCAACGAACGCATCACCACGTGACTGGACGCAAGATGAGGTTGAACTTGTCTGGCATACCGGAGAACGTACATGGGCCGCGGTAGAGCGTGCGCGCGCAGAGGCTGCGCTGCGCGAAGGCGAGGAGCGCTTCCGGCTCTTCCTTGAGAACGTCCGCGAGTATGCGCTTGTGCAATTGGACCCGCAGCTGCGGTTTACCAGCTGGAATGCAGGAGCGGAACGGATCTTCGGGTATTCCTCGGAGGATGCAATTGGAGAGCCTTTCTCGTTGCTGCTTTCGCCGGAAGATCGTGAGGCCCGGGTTCCGTTAATGGAGATCCTAAGCCTGGAGAGCAATGGCCGCCACGAAGACGCACGTTGGCTCGTTCACAAAAATGGGACCCGGATTTGGGCGCGGTGGGTAACAGAGCCGATTCGCAATAAAGAGGGACAGATTACAGGATTGGCGAAAGTGCTGCGCGATGAGACTGACCGGCTGAAGACGGAAATAAGTCTGCGGCAGAGCGAAAAGCTTGCTGTGGTGGGTCGCATGGCAAGTTCGATTGCACATGAGATCAATAATCCACTCGAAGCGGTAACGAACCTTGTGTACCTGGCGCGCAGAGGTGTTGTTTCGCCGGAGGTCGGCGAAATTCTGGAACAGGCTGAGCGCGAACTGGCCCGCGTAAGTCACATTACGGCCGCGACGCTTCGCTTTCATCGACAGACTGCGGAGCCGCACATCGTGGATATCGAGGAGATTCTCGAATCCGTGCTCGTGCTGTACGAGGGACGGTTGAAGGCAAATCAGGTTGTTGTCGAGCGAAGATATAGCCTGCATCCTTCCATCTGTTGCCAGGCCGTTGAAGTTCGCCAGGTCATTGCAAATCTCGTGAGCAATGCGATCGATGCGATGCTCAAGGACACTAGCGTGCGGCGCCTGGTGGTCCGATTACGCAAGGCTGCGGATCCGGTGACCGGCGAAGAAGGCGTCAGGGTAATGATTGCGGATTCGGGAGTGGGCATCAAGGAGTCTGTGCGGATACATGTCTTCGAGCCCTTCTTCACGACAAAGTCGGCGACGGGAACGGGACTCGGACTCTGGCTCAGCTCCGAGACGGTTGCAAAGCATAAGGGGACGCTGCGGTTCCGAAGCAGGACAGAAGGGCAGCATCGAGGAACCGTATTCTCGCTCTTTTTAAGCGCGTAATTACCGCACAAGCGCAGCGGCATTGCTGATATAGCGCGCGGCCCCATACAATTCCTTCACCATGCTCATTCCCCGAAAGCTCTTCTTACCTCTGACACTTCTCTTGTGCTCGCTTGCGACTGCGGCGCAGCAGCCGCAACACCTGTTCTTTCGCGTTACTGTAGGGCCAACTTTCACCACGCCGGTATCAGGCCGGATGCTCATCTTTCTCACCGCCGGAGCGGGGGCCAAGCAGGTCGACGAGAATCCATTTGCCCCGACCGCAGTGTACGTGGCCGCGAAGGAAGTCTCCGATCTCGACTGCCGGCAAGTCGGTTGACGTCGATACAGACGATGTCGCTTTCCCCGCAGGCTTCTCATCGCTGAAGCCCGGCGACTACCAAGCGCAGGCGGTGCTCGATATAAACCACACCTACAATTACAACGGTCGCGGCCCAGGCGATCTGATCAGCAATGTTGTTACCCTTGCAGCCTTCACGCCGGGGCAGGGCGCCGAGCCGGTGCTTACGCTCAACGAAGTCGTTCCCGAGCGCTCCAGCCGTCCCGATCCACCGGGATTTGAGAAGAGCGCGGACCTCGAGGACTTTGAGAGTCCCGCATTGACTGCGTTCGCAGGCAGGCCCATCCATATTCAGGCTTGGGTGATTACGCCGCCCGATTACGATCAGCATCCCAAGAGCCGCTACCCCACCGTCTACTGGACACACGGATTCGGCGGGGACTTGGCCGGAGCAAAGTACTTCGGAGGTATGCTGCTGAGCCTGATGGCGAAGAACAAGCTGCCACCAATGATCTGGGTCATGCTCGATGAGTCGTGCCCAACCGGAACGCATGAATTTGCCGACTCGGTGAATAACGGTCCCTGGGGAACGGCGCTTACCACGGAGTACATTCCCCATCTTGAGAAGAAATACCGCATGGATGCGCGGCCCAGCGGCCGCTTTCTGCAGGGTCATTCCTCCGGCGGATGGGCAACTCTGCAGTTGCAGATCGACTACCCGAAGGTTTTCGGCGGCACGTGGTCCACGTCGCCCGATCCCAGTGATTTTCACAATTTCACAGGCATTGATCTATATGCCCCTCACGCCAATATCTACAAGCGGACTGATGGGGCACCGTACCCGCTGATTCGCGATCATGGAAAAGTGGTTGGCACGTTTGAGGAATTCGCAAAGAATGAGCGCGTTCTTGGTCCTTATGGCGGGCAGATCGCGTCATTCGAGTGGGTATTCTCGCCGCGCGGACAGGATGGCCGTCCGGTTCCGATGTTCGATCGCAATACCGGCGACGTTAACCCTGCCGTCATCGCCTACTGGCACGATCATTACGACCTGGCGAACATTGTTCAGAAAACGTGGCCCCAGCGCGGCCCTCAGTTGCGGGGCAGGATTCACGTCTTTGTCGGCACAGCAGACACGTTCTACCTTGACCAAGCCGCACAGAAGATGGAAGCGGTGCTCAAGGCGCTCAATGCCGACGCTCACTTCAGCTATATTCCCGATCGAACGCACTTCGATCTCTACACTACCTATCCGACTGGGGGAGATCCCAAGGGTGACCGACTCGGGTTATTTACTCAGATCGGGGCCGAGATGTATGCGGTGGCGCGTCCACACGCCAACTGGAAACCTGCCGAGTAAATACAGTTTCGCCCGGGGATCCCCAGACACCCGGGCGAAACTGCTTCCGTAAACTTCCAAGCCTTAGTGCCCATGGTCGTGATCGTGCCCGTGGTCGCCGTGCTCGTGGTTTGCACCGTGATCCGAGTGTCCACGGCCATCGCGCTTCTCGTTGCCGTTGAAGTGTTCGACATGCTCAGGGTGATGATGAGCGTCGAAGTGTTCGCCGCGCGGCGGATACTCGCCATGCCAGCCATCGTGACGATCGTAGTGATTATCGACGTGTCCCCAGAAATGGGCCGGGCCGCGGTACCAGGGTCCAGCGCCGATAAAGACTCCGCTGGAAAACCACTCAGGTCCGTAGTAGCCATACGGCGCGCAATCGTAGGGTGGATAGTCGAAATAGCCATAGGGGCATAGGGGCGCCGCTCCAATCTGCACTGAAATCTGTCCACTTGCCTTTGCCTTTTGCGGCGAAGTGGCAAAACAGAAGGCAGCCACTGCCACTAACAATAGATATTTGAATTTATTCATTTATTCCTCCTTGTGGTTGGCGGGTCTTCGGCTCCGATCGCACTCAAAGCATCAAGACGACGCGATTTTTCAATTCCGTCATGACCACGCGAGCGCCCGCCATATCAGACAACTAGGGCTTTGATGAAAAGGAAGTGGGAAGGGTTTATAGCGTTTTAAAGGGGTTATTGAGCGGATACGCTTCAATGAGCGATCTGAGCCCTCTCCGATTGCGCGGAATCGCCGATTCAGGCCGGGTTTGTTCGAATGAATGCTCGATGCCGCCGATTCCGCTCTCCATCAAAATGATCTCGTGCAATGTGAAAAACATTTCACGATATGGTAAACACAGGTCACCCTGTGTCTCTCATCACAGCCGCTAACTCCCTCAAAGCAGAGACTCCTCGTAGCGGTTTTTCGCCGCAGGATCTGTCATGAGGCAAAGCGAATGAGTGAACAGGAAATGGTCATTTTAGATGGGAACGAGGCGGCTGCCTCGGTAGCCTATCGTCTCTCCGAAGTCGTTGCAATCTATCCGATTACCCCCTCGTCGCCCATGGCCGAGTGGGCCGATCAGTGGCTCTCGGAAGGGAAAAAGAATATCTGGGGCGCATTGCCCATCGTGGAAGAGCTGCAGAGTGAAGGCGGCGCGGCGGGCGCATTGCATGGTGCGTTGCAGGCCGGTGCATTCGGCACCACCTTTACGGCCTCGCAGGGCCTGCTGCTCATGATTCCCAACATGTACAAGATTGCCGGTGAACTGACGCCGGCCACCATGCACGTGACGGCTCGCACCCTGGCCACCCACGCACTTTCGATTTTTGGCGACCACTCCGACGTGATGGCCTGCCGCTCCACGGGTTGGGCGATGCTCGCATCGAACTCCGTGCAGGAAGTGGCCGACATGGCGCTCGTCGCGCAGATCGCCACCCTCGAGTCGCGCATTCCATTCATTCATTTCTTCGATGGCTTCCGCACATCGCACGAAGTCGGCAAAATTCTCCCCATCAGCGACGAGACGATCCGCGCGCTGGTCGACGACAAATACATCATCCAGTTCCGCCAGAATGCGCTCAGCCCCGACCGGCCGCTTCTTCGCGGATCCGCGCAGAACCCTGACGTCTTCTTCCAGGCGCGTGAAGCATGCAGCCCCTATCACGCCGCTGTCCCGGGCATCGTGCAATCGGTCATGAACCGCTTCGCAGCGCAGACTGGCCGTGCTTATCACCTGTTCGACTACTACGGCGCCGCGGATGCCGAGCGCGTCATCATCCTCATGGGCTCCGGTGCTGAAGCTGCAGAAGAAGCTGTTGACCTGATGGTGAAGCAGGGCGAGAAGATCGGACTGCTCAAGGTTCGCCTCTATCGGCCATTCGATGCCTCAGCCTTCATCAATGCGTTGCCTGCGACCGTCAAGTCCATCGCAGTTCTCGACCGCTGCAAGGAGCCGGGTGCGACGGGCGAGCCGCTCTATCAGGATGTCGTCACGGTCCTCGCAGAGAATGCCGACACGCTGCCGTTTGCTGCGATGCCGACTATCGTTGGTGGCCGCTACGGCCTATCGTCAAAGGAATTCACGCCCGCTATGGTCAAGGGTATCTTCGACGAACTCAACAAGACTACTCCGAAGAATCACTTCACCATTGGGATCGACGACGACGTTTCGCACACGAGCCTCACCTACGATCCGGCGTTCTCTACCGAAGATCCAAAGACCGTTCGTGCACTCTTCTACGGTCTCGGCTCCGACGGCACCGTGGGCGCCAACAAGAACTCCATCAAGATCATCGGCAGCGAGACCCCCAATTTCGCGCAGGGCTATTTCGTCTACGACTCCAAGAAGTCCGGCTCGATGACGACTTCGCACCTGCGCTTCGGGCCCAATCCGATCCGATCAACCTATCTGATCACTCGCGCCAGCTTTGTGGCCTGCCATAACTTCAGCTTCCTCGAGAAGATGAATGTGCTTGAAGCAGCCATGCCCGGCGCAGTCTTCCTGCTCAACTCGCCCTACTCCGCCGATGAAGTCTGGGACAAGCTGCCCAAGTCGACGCAAGAAGAGATGCTGCGCAAGAAGATCGAGTTTTATGTCATCGACGGTTACACGGTGGCGCGAGAAGCCGGTATGGGCACGCGTATCAACACCATCATGCAGACCTGCTTCTTTGCCATCAGCGGAGTGCTGCCGCGCGAAGAGGCCATCGCGCAGATCAAGAAGGCCATCAAGAAGACTTACGGTAAGCGCGGCGAAGCGGTTGTCCAAAAGAACTTCGACGCCGTCGACGCAGCACTCGCGCATCTGCACAAAGTCGAGTTGCCGACTGCTGCCTCCTCTGACTTCGACCTCATTCCTTCCATCTCCGGCAAGGCTCCTGAATTCGTCCGTAACGTCCTCGGCGAAATTGCAGCCGGACGCGGCGATCTGCTTCCCGTCAGCGCGATTCCCGCGGGCGGCGCATTCCCCACGGCCACAGCGCAGTGGGAAAAGCGCAACATCGCGCAGTTCATCCCGGTGTGGGACAAGGATCTCTGCATCCAGTGCGGCAAGTGCGTCATGGTTTGTCCGCACGCAGTAATTCGCGCCAAGATCTACAGCCCAGAACTCGGCGACAAGGCCCCCGCAACATTCAAGTGGGCCAAGCCGAAGTGGAAGGGCATGGAAACCGATCACTATACGCTGCAGGTTGCTCCGGAAGATTGCACCGGTTGCGCCGTCTGCGTGGATGTTTGCCCGGTGAAGAGCAAGAGCGACGCCAGCAAGAAGGCCATCAACATGGTGCCGCAAGCTCCGCTGCGCGAAGCCGAGCGCGACAACTGGGAATATTTCCTCGACCTGCCCGAAATCGATCGCAACAAGCTTTCGCACTCGCAGGTAAAGGATCTGCAACTGCTGCAGCCGCTCTTTGAGTTCTCAGGTGCCTGCGCAGGTTGCGGCGAAACTGCCTACATCAAGCTGCTCACCCAGCTTTTCGGCGATCGTCTGTACGTCGCCAATGCCACGGGCTGCTCCTCGATCTACGGCGGCAACCTGCCGACCACGCCTTACAGCAAGAACGCCTCCGGCCGTGGACCGACCTGGGCCAACTCACTCTTCGAAGACAACGCGGAATTCGGATTCGGCATGCGCACCGCGCTCGATCAGCAGAAGGCATTTGCCGAAACGCTGGTCACGCGCCTTGCATCCGCCATCGGGCCTGAACTTGCTGCTGATATCGTCAATGCGCAGCAGAAAACCGAAAGCGAAATCGACGCGCAGCGGGAGCGAGTGAAGATCCTCTCCGCGAAGCTCGTCGGCATCGATTCGTCAGACGCGCGCAACCTGATGGCGATTGCTGAAACGCTGGTTCGCAAGAGCGTGTGGATCCTGGGCGGCGACGGCTGGGCCTTTGACATCGGCTTCGGCGGTCTCGATCACGTGCTCGGCTCGGGCAAGAACGTCAACGTGCTCGTTCTCGACACCGAGGTTTACTCGAACACCGGCGGCCAGTCATCCAAGGCAACGCCGCGCGGCGCCGTTGCCAAGTTTGCCGCGGCTGGAAAGCAAAACAGCAGAAAAGACTTGGCAATGGAAGCCGTCAGCTACGGCTCTGTATATGTCGCACAGGTCGCGCTTGGCGGTAACGACAGCCACGTGGTCAAGGCCTTCCAGGAGGCTGAAGCGCACGATGGGCCGTCGATCATCATCGCCTACTCAAGCTGCATTGCCCACGGCTACGACCTGGTGCACGGACTCGAGCAACAAAAACTCGCAGTCCAGTCCGGTTACTGGCCATTGATGCGCTATAACCCCGCGCTCCGCGAAGAAGGCAAGAATCCCTTCCAACTGGATTCGAGAGCACCGTCAATCCGGCTCAAGGAATATGCCTATCGTGAAGCACGCTACACCATGTTGGCGCGCAGCAATCCTGAGATGGCTGCCACGCTGCTTAAAGAAGCACAGGACGATGTCGAGCGCCAGTGGCGCGTCTACTCATCCCGCGCCTCCATGCCGGGTCGTGGCGAGACGCCGAACATCGCGCCCGCAGAAAAGCCCGAAGAGAAACTGGCAGCCCCGCCTGCCGGAGGATCCAAATGATAGATGTATCCACCAAATACCTGGGCCTGAAACTGAATGGACCCATCGTTGTGTCTTCCACGCCGCTCTCGGAATCCATTGAGAACGTGCGTCGCATGGAAGACGCCGGCGCATCGGCAATCGTGCTGACATCGCTCTTCGAAGAGCAGCTTGCTCTGGAGTCGCGTGCGCTCGACGAGGATCTTTCGCGCGGCACGGAATCCTTTGCCGAGTCGCTCGGCTATCTGCCCGATCTCAACGACTACCGGATGACCCACGAGGTCTATCTCGAGCACATCCGGCGTTGCAAGGAAGCGGTGAAGATCCCGATTCTTGCCAGCCTCAACGGCGCAACCACCGGCGGCTGGGTGCGTTTCGCCCAGGAGTCGGAACAAGCCGGCGCGGATGCGGTGGAACTCAACACCTACGCTCTGGCTACCGATCGCAGCCAAACTTCGTACGAGCTTGAAGCGCAGTTGCTTGAACTGGTCGAAAGCGTCTGCAATGCGGTGAAGGTTCCCGTAGCCGTGAAATTGTCGCAGTCGTTCACGAGTCTGCCGCATCTTGCCGCGAAACTCGAAGACTCTGGCGCAGCCGGTGTGGTTCTTTTCAACCGCTTCTATCAACCCGATTTTGATATCGAGGCTCTGGAGGTGCGGCCTACGCTGCACTTCTCCACACCGTCCGAGTTGCTGCCCCGCCTCCATTGGGCTGCGATTCTCTACGGCCACCTCAATATCGACATCGCCATCACCGGCGGCGTTCACTCGGCTGAAGACGTCATCAAGAGCATCATGGCCGGCGGCAACGTAGCCATGATGTGTTCCGCGCTGCATATTCACGGCATCGATCACATCGGTCGCGTCCTCTCCGATCTGCAATATTGGCTGGAGAAGCGCGAATACTCATCGCTCTCCGAAACGCGCGGCTGTCTCAGCCGCCGCTCGGTACCCGATGTATCGCCGTTTGATCGCGGCAACTACATCAAGACGCTCAGCTCGTACAGCCTGAGACAAACGGTGGCAGCGTTTTGAAATAAGAGTGAAAGCCCGAAAGGGTTTTTCCTGGGGGCCAGCGGCGACCGCACATTGCGTGCAGTCGCCGTTGGTTTTTGCACACCACGGGCGGACTGGCGGGATTGGGCAGCTTATCATTCGTGTGGAACTCCCGTGAGGCGCGAATGATCTTGAAACGTTTGTCCGGTGCAATCTGCTCCGCAATCATCGCTTTGAGTGCTGTCTGTTCTGCTCAGGCCCCCACAAAGTACGAGCCCACAATCGAATCTCTCGACCGCCATCCGCTGCCGCAGTGGTATGCAGGTGCAAAGCTCGGCATCTTCATCCACTGGGGTCTCTATTCGGTCCCCGGATGGGCTCCGCTGACGCACCCGGACCACGACTTTTCGTCGAACGACTACATCAAGTACGACCCATACGCCGAGTGGTACCTCAACACGATGCGTATTCCCGGCTCGCCCACGCAGGAGTACCACAAGCAGCATTTCGGCGACCAGGGCTATTACGATTTCGCGCCAACCTTCAACAGCCAATCGAAAAAATGGGATCCCGACAAGATGGCAGCAGTATTCAAAATGGCCGGCGCTCGCTACGTTGTCCTCACCAGCAAGCATCACGAAGGCTTCACGCTATGGCCCAGTACCACGCCGAATCCAACGCCAAGTCTTAAGCCGGGCCAGTTGCATGCTGAACGCGACATTGTCGGCGACTTGACGACCGCAGTTCAGAAGCAAGGCATGAAGATGGGCCTCTACTACTCCGGCGGATACGACTGGACCTTCAACACCGGACCAATCCAGATCAACGCCGACTATGACGCCGTAAAGCCCCAAAGCGACGCCTACGGCAAGTACGCCTTCGCCCAGATTCATGAGCTTATCGATCGATACCATCCCGCGATTCTCTGGAATGACATCGACTGGCCGAAAACCGGCAACGCCCTCCAGGTCGAAGCCGACTACTACAACGCCATGCCTGACGGCGTCATCGACGACCGCTTTGGCATCAAGCACTCCGACTTCACCTCGCCGGAATACGAGAAGAAAGACCAGATCAGCGAGAAGAAGTGGGAAGAATGCCGCGGACTCGGCCGGTCCTTTGGATATAACCGCGCCGAAGGCGAGAAGGAAACCATCGCGCCCGGCGAGCTGATCGCCCTGCTCGTAGACATCGTCAGCAAGAATGGCAACCTCCTGCTCGACGTAGGCCCCGAAGCCGACGGCACCATCCCGCCAGTCCAGATGGACAGACTGAAGGCGCTCGGAGCATGGCTCAATCAGAACGGCGAAGCCATCTACGACACAACGCCGTGGAGTAAGGCAGCAGGGAAGTCATCTGAGGGCGACGACCTGCGCTTTACGAAGAAAGGCGACGACCTCTATATGACCGTTCTTGGCAAACCGAAAGCGCAAACGATCACGATCACCGACCTTCCGGTGAAAAATGGAATAGCGATCAATCAGCTCGGAAGCAATAACGATCTCGGCGCCAAAGGTCAAACTGATGGGACGCAGATCGTGCTCCATGCACCGCTCAAAGGCGATTACGCATACTCATTCAAGCTGGCCGGGTACCTGCGCTAATTCGAATCAGCCGAGGAGTTGACCCACGGTAAGCCGGAGCAGTTCCTCGGCGTCGGGAAGTGCATCGCGGACAGCTAGGCTGAGGCCTTCCCCCAGTTCGATGCTTCCCGCGCCGACAGTGAGCAGACAGGCTCTGCGGGGCTGCGTTCCATACAGGTCCTCCGCGACGCTGAGCAGTTCCGCGGCGCCGAGGTGATGGGTAACGAGGCCCGGCTTCAAAGAGGCAGGGCTCAGCTCACGCAATATAATCTGGCCGGGTGCCTGGTCCACCGAACAATCCACAAAGATTACCGTTTCGGCTGCGGCGATTTCCTCTGCCATATCCGGAGTCCACTGATGATCGCAGAGCACGCGTACACGCGAATCGCCTTGCCAGTGCTCTTCGGCCCATTGGGCAAGAAAAGGCCCGACGCCATCATCTTCGCGCATCGTATTCCCACAAGCGAGGATGAGACATCGGGCCGTCAAAGTCATGCTGTCATCGTACTCAGCGAATGACTCGATCGACAACTTCACCGTCCGCCGACACAAGCGTCATTGCCAACGGCATTTGTCCAAAAGCATGTGTAGAACAGCTCAAGCAAGGGTCGAACGTACGGATAACAGCTTCGACGCGGTTCAATGCGCCTTCGCTGAACTTGCCGTCTTTTACGTAGCACTTCGCGGCCTGAAGGACGCCCTTGTTCATTGCATTGTTGTTGTGTCCGGTGGCGACGACGAGGTTGGCCCAGGTGATGAGTCCGTTCTCGTCGACCTTATAGTGGTGGTTGAGTGTGCCGCGCGGCGCTTCAATCTGACCTGCGCCTTCCAGACGATTTACGCCGGCCGTTGCGCGAACGTGCTTGTCGAGAATCTGCGGATCGGCAAGAATCTGCTCGATCTTCTCGATGCCGTAAAGCGCCTCAACCAGCCGCGCATGATGATAGAAGAACGAGCTCTCCACCGGTCCCGCAGCCAGTTGCTTGAACTCGGCCAGTTCGACATCGGCCTTTGGCGTTCCCATCTGACTTGACGATATTGAGCCGCGCCAGCGGTCCGACACGGTAGCTGCCCTCTGGATAGCCGAGTGGCTTGTAGTAGACGAACTTCGTATAGCTGTAATTCTCCACAGCTTCGCCAATTACCTCGGTGAAGTGCTGCGCCGTGATGCCGTCCTCGATAATGTCGCCCTTCGGTCCGATCAGCCGAAGTGCGCCATCGCTGAACTCGATGGTCTCGTCGTCATTGATGAGTCCGAGGTAGCTCGACGGGAAGTTGGCGAAGACCGAAATCTCCTGCTGGAATCTGTCGGCTATCTGCTTGTAAGCCGCGAGCGCGAGGCTGACATTCGCGTAAGCCTCAGGAAGCATGGCGAGCATCTCGTCGCGCTTGGCTGCGCTCAGAGGCTCTGTTACGCCACCGGGCACAACCCAGCCGGTATGAATGCGCTTCGTGCCGAGCAGTTCGATGACTCGCTGTCCAAATCGGCGCAGCCCGATTCCGGCGCGGCCCAGTTCTGGTTTTGCGGCGGCGACACCGAAGATATGCCGTTGCGCAGGGTCCGACTCCATCCCCAGCAAAAGGTCCGGAGACGATAGATGGAAGAAGCTCAGCGCATGCGACTGTATCATCTGCGCGAGGTTCAGCATGCGGCGAAGTTGCGCGGCCGTATGCGGAATACGCACGGACATGATGGCCTCGCAGGCTTTAGCTGACGCGAGCAAATGAGAGACGGGGCAGATGCCGCAGATGCGCGCCGTTAGGGCAGGCATCTCGTAGAAGGGGCGGCCCTGGGAAAACTTCTCGAAGCCGCGCACCTGTGTTACATGAAAGTGCGCGTCTTCCACCTCGCCCTGGGCGTTCAGCTGGATGGTGATCTTGCCGTGTCCTTCGAGGCGGGTTACCGGGTCGATTGTGATGGTCTGCGTCATAACTCGAACTCCTTCGGGGATCAGGCTCCAAAGCGGGTGAGGGCCGGAATATCCAGCGGCTCGCCGGTGATGAGCGCCGTCAGCGCTGTGTGAAATGTGTCTGCGGAAGGCGGGCAGCCGGGAAGAAATACATCCACCTTCACAAATTCATGGATAGGCCGAACGACTTTGAGAAGCTTCGGAACGACGACGCAAGGAATCTGCTGCTGGATCGTGGCATTCTCGAAGTAGGCGCGTTCAAGAATTGCCTGTGGCCCGATAGGGTTGCGCATGGAAGGAACATTGCCCGTGATGGCGCAGTCTCCCATCGCAACCAGCATCTTCGAGTGGGCGCGTATCTTCATGATCTTCTTTTCGTCGTCGACCGAGGCTACCGCACCTTCAACCAGTGCGATATCGACGCTGTCAGGGAACTCCTTGGTGTCCACGATGGGGCTGTAGACCACATCCACAAGGCTCGCGAGTTCGAGAAGCCGTTCGTCCATGTCGAGGAACGACATGTGGCAGCCAGAACATCCGTCCAGCCATACCGTTGCCAATCTTAGTTTGCTCATTGCGCTTCCCTCATCTGGTTCAGGTAAGGCAGAAAATCGGGATACTTCGGGTGGTCGGAGCCGACCTTGCTCTTGTCGAACAGCGCTCCGGTGGGGCACACCTGCACGCACTTGCCGCAGCGCGTGCAACTCGATTTTCCCCATTCCTCATGCAGGTCCGTAATAACCATGGAGTTGATGCCGCGACCCATTACGTCCCATACGTGCGCACCTTCAATTTCGGCGCAAACCCGTACGCAGCGCGTGCACAGAATGCAGCGATTGTGATCGACGGTGAAGCGTTCGTGCGATGCGTCAACCGTCAGTTCGGGGTTGCGATAGGGCAGCCGTACGTGGGTCAGGCCTTGTTTCTGCGCCATCGCCTGCAATTCGCAATGTCCGTTCGCTACGCAAACTGAGCAGATGTGATTGCGCTCGGCAAAGAGCAATTCGAGGATCGTGCGGCGATGCTTCTTGCAGTCGCTCGGTCTCGGTGCTTACTTCCATGCCCTCCTCGACAGTTGCGACGCATGCAGGAAGCAGCTTATTGCTTCCCTTGATCTCGACCAGGCAAAGACGGCATGCGCCTACATCGCCGAGGCCGTCGAGATGGCACAGGGTGGGAATATCGATGTGTTTTCCCTCGCTACTTCAAGGATCGTCTGACCCGCGCGTGCGCTTACTTCCTTGCCGTCGATGATGAGTGTTTTTACGTCAACGGCTGCGCTCATGCCAACACCTCCACGGGAGCTTCTTCGGCTACGGTTGCTCGGGCAATGTTGCAGACGCCGGCGGGGCAGCGCTTGTGCATGATGTGTTCGATGTACTCGTTTCTGAAATAGCGCAGGGTGCTGAGAACGGGATTCGGCGCAGTCTGCCGAGCCCGCAAAGACTGGTCTCTTTGACCGTGCCGCATAGTTCAACCAGAAGATCGAGGTCTTCCATCGTGCCCGAGCCGTCGCAGATGCGCGACAGCAGGGTGAGCATCTGGGCCGTGCCTGCGCGGCAGGGAATGCACTTGCCGCACGATTCGGTCATGCAGAACTCCATGAAGAAGCGCGCGACGTTGACCATGCACGAGGTATCGTCCATTACGATCATGCCGCCGGAACCCATCATGGATCCGACCTGGATCAGCGATTCGTAGCTGACCTGCAGATCGAGCATGTTCGTCAGGAATGCATCCGCCGGAGGGTCCGCCGGTTTGCACTGCCTTGAACTTGTGTCCGTCTGGAACGCCTCCGCCGATGCCTTCGATGATCTGGCGCAGGCTCGATGCCCATGGGAACTTCGACGAGTCCAGTGTTAGTGATCTTGCCGGTCAGCGCGAAGACCTTGGTGCCCTTGCTCTTTTCCGTACCTACCTGGGCAAACCACTTGCCGCCCTTGCGAATGATCGGAGCGATGTTGGCAAACGTCTCAACATTATTGATGAGTGTCGGCTTGCCCCACAGTCCGCTTACGGCTGGATAGGGAGGCCGTGGCTTCGGCGTGCCGCGCTTGCCTTCGATTGAGGCAATCAACGCGGTCTCTTCGCCGCAGACAAAAGCGCCGGCGCCGAGACGAATCTCTACGTCGAAATTGAAGGAAGTGTTGCAGATGTTGTTGCCGAGCAGTCCGCGCCGCCGTGCATCGCGCAAGCAATTCTGCAGGCGCGCTACAGCGAGCGGATACTCCGCGCGCACGTAAACATAACCCTTGCTGGCCCCCACGGCGTATGCTGCTATCGCCATGCCTTCAAGCACTCGCTGCGGATCGCTCTCGAGAACGCTGCGATCCATGAAGGCTCCGGGATCTCCCTCGTCGCCGTTGCAGATCACGTACTTCATGTCGCCAACTGCCTTGGCAACAGTGCCCCACTTCAGGCCCGTCGGATATCCGCCGCCGCCACGCCCGCGCAATCCGCTCTCAGTGAGCTGCTGGACCACGTCATTCGGTGTCATTTCGGTGAGTGCTTTCACGAGCGCCTGGTAACCATCGCGTGCGATGTAGTCGTCGATCTTTTCGGGATCGATGTGGCCGGAGTTTTCCAGCACCACGTGGACCTGCTGGTCGAAATGATCGCGAAGATCGCATTGAAGTTCCGCCACCGGCTCGCCACCAAGACTGTTCACAACGGCTTCAGCATGCTCGGCCTTGACGTGTTGGTAGAGCGTCTCTTCGGGATCAACCAGAACCAGCGGACCAGCGGCGCAGAGGCCCATGCAACCGGTGCGCCGTACCAGGGCTCTCTTGCCAGACGCTTCAACCGCACTGGTCAAAGCATCCTTCAGCTTGTCAGAGTGCTGGCTCAGGCAGCCTGTGCCCATGCAGACATTGATTTCGTTGTCGAACTTTGCATTTTCCGTACGAACGGATTCAGCGATCTGATCAAGCTCTTCGAGTGTCATTCGACCGCCCACCTTTCCAGTTGCTCGAGCATGTGGTCGCCGCTCATCTGGCCTTGCAGTTCGCCGTCGGTAAGAACCACGGGTGCGCGTCCGCAGGCACCCACGCAACGAGCGGTCATCAGGCTGATTTTGCCGTCCGTTGTTGTCTGGCCTTGGGGAATGCCCAGGCGCTTTTCGGCCGCGGCCACCAGCTTGTCTGTGCCCTTGATGTAGCAGGCCGTACCAGTGCAGATGGTCATCGTGTGTTTGCCGGGTGGCTTCAGGCTGAAGTAGTGATAGAACGTGACCACTCCATAGGCCTGGCTCAACGGCACGCGCAACGACTTTGCGACGAAGGTGATGGCATCGTCGTCAAGGTATCCGAATGCGGATTGCACCGTGTGCAGTGTTTCGATCAGCGCGTGGCGGGCAAAACCATTCTTGCGCATGGTGCCGTTCACGATCTTCCAGCGTTTGTCGTCGCTCGGCAGCGGCGGTGGTGTGAATGCGGGCACAATCCCTCCAGACATTGATTGCGAAGTACTTATCTCATTTACGCTCCGCTCTCTGTCTGGTGCTGTTTTACCTCGGCAAGCATACGACTGACCGTGACCACGGTCACGCCGGTCTGAGAGCGTTCCACAGACCGAAACGCGGTGGTGAGAAGCAGTCCCGAATCAGGAATTTGAAAGGGAATACGGTGGTCAGCCTAGCGACGGAAGCCGGTCGGAAACTCCGAAGAGGAAGATCAATCCGATGGCGCAGCTATACACCGCGCCGGTCCACGCAATCACGTGATAGAAGCGCGGGTGGTGTCCGCCGGCTGTGAAGGCGCCACCAAGGGATGCCGTCATCAGTGCATTCATCGCCACTAGTCCAACGGCGAAAGCACCGAGGCCGAGCATGCCGCGCGACGTTCCGCCAAGATTTGCCGTCAGGAAGAACAACGCAAGCTGGCTCGGCGTCTCGGCGCCCACGCCGTGCAGGATCCCGATCAGAAATACCGACTTGCCGTTGTACATCCACTGAAATCGCTCAGGCTTCGGAGCTGTCGGAACCCAGATGCGACGCACGCGCCAGGCGATCCACAACATGCCATTAATAGCGATGGCCAACCGGCTCTCAATGCGACTGTGCCGGTGACCATGCGCGTCCTTGCGCAGGATGCCAGCTACGACTCCGATGCCCAGCACAATCAGCGTCAATCCGATCAGCCGCTCTGTCCAATGATCCAGACTTTCGGGCAGTCCCAGGTGAAGCTGCAACACTGCGATACCGAGCACCACCACAGTGAATGCGTGACCGAGCGCGTACGTCATTCCCAGCCGAAGTCCGCTGCGCCAGTTTTTTTGGACAGCAGTGATATCTGAAATTGCGGCCAGATGGTCGTAGTCGAAGCCGTGCTTGAGCCCCAGCACAAGGCAAGAGCCAAGGGCGGCCATCAATTTCCAGTCGCTCCAGATCGATGTCACAGGTGCTTAGTATAGTGCAGCTTTCGTAGAGCTGGCAGGTTCATCCGTCACTGGATTTCAGCCTTGGGCAGAGCAGGCAGGGTCATAGCCCATGGTCTGAGTTGCATTTAACTGCCGGTCATCACGTCAACCTGGTAGTCGGTGTAGTCAATCTTCACTACGGTTTGGCCGAGCAAGGAACTGTTGGAGATTGCCTGGACGTGGGTAGCCATCGGCAGTCCCTTAACTTCGTCGTACTGTCGCGCAACTTCCGCTGCGCTTGCAAGGAAGAAGGCGCTCTTGGACGCTCGTCCCTTAAGCAGCACAATCGCGAAGTCTCGCGCATCCACCCAGACCTTTCCCTTGATGAGAAACTGGCTCGCGCGCCTTGGCGTGATATCCAGAACCAGGCAATCCCGCCCATTGATTTGTTCACGCCCCTTGGCATCGAGAGTCATCTCATAGTTGGCGCTGGTGATCAGCGCCGTCTCGACGTTGCCGGGCAGGCTCATGTGCTTTTCGTTGCTCAACAGCGTAGAGAGCACCTCATTCCGCCAAAAGGCCGAGCCACTCTGCGAGAGGATCTCGAAGCTTTTGCCTTGCTGCTTGCGGTAAGTGGTCCTCACCAACATTTCTGAAGTTGGGTGCCTCTCATCTTTGCCGCGAAATACCGCATAGTGCTCGGTGACGGTGTATGCCGCCAAATGATCTATCCGGTTCTTCACCGATGCATCCACACCGTGAACAATGGCCGAGATGTCCAGTGGCTGTTGCGCCTTCAGTCCCACAGCCAGCATTGGAGCAATCAAGATGACCCTCAAGTGCCAAGCGAGTAGAATCCGCCCCTGTTCAATCATGATCCGATTCTTTCATGCGAGATTCCGATTCATCGGCGGCAGGTAGTATGGCTGCCCAAATCGCTTCTTGCTTGCCAGAAGGCTCCGACTTGGTTCCCAGAACAAAGCGAGCACCCGGACGACGCTCCGGATGCCCGCTGTCTTTCGCAACACACTCAATTTAGCGCGAGGCTGCCGCCTGAACACGCGCGCTACGCACCGCGGCAAGAAATGCATGCGCCTGCGGCGGAGGAGGAACAGAGCCAGTCAGAACTGTGCGGAACGTGACATCCGGTCCATAAACGGTCCTCATGGAATCGTGGTCAGATCGAACATCCGCGCCGTTCAACGTCAGGCCCGCGAAAACGCCCTTGGCGCGCGAGTAGGTCAGGATCTCCTCGTTCATCTTCCAATCAGTCGCAGCAGAAGCATGACGTCCAACCGGCCCTGCTGCCGCAGAGGCATCCGCGCCCAACTGGAACTTGCTCGGAGAGCAGGTGCTTCATGCCTTGCTCGTTCTGGACGATCATCACGAGGTCCACACCTTCGACGCCGATCTGCAGTCCCCAGCTGCCGCCGGTGATAGCAAAGAACGCCGGCGCGCTCCAGCCACTGCCGGTACGGCAGGTTGCAACGCCGCGGCCGCCCTGAGCGCCAAACACGAATCCGCCCTTGATCATATGGGGCACAACAGCTACGCACTTTGCGTGATCCATCACTTCTTCGGGGATGCCTTTGTCAGGGGCTGACATCACTTCATGCAATACCGTGGCGGCCTTGTCCAACCGCTCGGTCGTATCTTGTTTATCTTGATCTGCCCAGCTGATGGTCGCGAGGCTTGCAACGGCAAGTGCCAACATTATTTTTTTCATAGGATTCACCTTTCGCATTTACCTGCGGGGCACCATTGAACGGCCCTTCGGGAGTGGGTAGGAAACTATCTTCAATATTCCTTGATTCCTTGCGCTGCGCAAAGAAGCGGATCGGTGTTTATCCACCTATCCGCTATCGAGATTTGAGCGAACTGCAAATGTTTTGGTTGCCCTATGTGGCAATTCTCGGCTTTGAATAGGCCAAGTTTCGATAGGGCTTTGATTTGCGGTTCGTCTATCCTTGAATCTGAGGCACAACCTTTTGACCTTCGCCGCATCATCACAGCAGGAATCGGATGCCATTGTCCAGCGGAAGAGTATCCGGGTATGCGGAGTCGTTCAGGGGGTAGGCTTTCGCCCCTTCGTTTATCGCCTCGCGAGCGAAGAGAACTTATCCGGCTTCATCGGGAACGATACCGATGGCGTGATTATCGAGCTCGAGGGGCCGGCAGCCCGCATTCGGGCCTTTCTCGTCCGCCTCACGTCGGAGACCCCCCCGCTGGCACGCATCGATTCCGTCGCCACCAGCGACCTTGATCCCACCGGTCAAACCGGATTCAGCATCGTGGCCAGCGAGGTGCTGGGCCGCGTCAGCACCGGTATCCCTGCCGACGCGGCCACCTGCGCCGACTGTCTGCGTGAACTGCTCGATCCCGCAGACCGTCGCTACCGCTATCCCTTTCTGAATTGCACCAACTGCGGACCCCGCTATACCATCACGCGCCGCATCCCTTATGACCGCCCGCAAACCTCGATGGCAAAGTTTCCCATGTGCCCCGAGTGCCAGGCAGAATACGACGATCCACTCAATCGTCGATTTCATGCACAACCGAATGCATGCTGGCGCTGCGGTCCACGCGTGTGGCTGGAATCACCCGACGGCGCAGCCATCGAAAGCGATGATCCGGTGTCAGAGACCATCGAACGGCTTCTGCGCGGCGAGATTATGGCTATCAAAGGCGTCGGTGGTTTTCACCTCAGTGTGGATGCAACCAGCGAAAAAGCCGTCACGCGCCTGCGACAGCGCAAGCACCGCTACGGCAAGCCACTTGCAATCATGGTGAGCGATATCGATGCGGCGCGATCACTCTGTGACCTGACGGCGGACGAAGAAACTCTGCTGCAGACGCCTGCGCGTCCCATCGTTCTCGGCGCATGCTCGCAAGGACAACGGAATTGCTCCCTCGGTCGCCCCCGGCATTCCATGGCTTGGCATCTTCCTGCCCTACGCGCCGCTTCAGCACCTGCTCTTCGCCGATCCGCGCGTGAAGGCACTTGTGATGACGTCGGCGAACCTGAGTGAAGAGCCCATCGCCATCGACAATGATGAAGCCCGCACTCGCCTGGCGGCCATCGCCGACGCCTTCCTGATGCACGATCGCGAGATTCTCCAGCGCTGCGATGATTCCGTTGCCGCGCTCGTCGACGGCAAGCCGCAAATCATCCGCCGCGCTCGGGGATTTGTCCCACTCGCCATTCCGCTCCCGCTCGACTCGCCGCCGCTGCTGGCTGTCGGCGGCCACCTGAAAAACGTCCTCGCCCTCGCCCGCGGCAAATTCGCCTACCAGAGTCAGCACATCGGCGATCTTGAGAACGCCACGAGTCTTCAGTTCTTCGAAGAGTGCCTGCGCCACCTGATGAACACCTTCGAGATCGAGCCGCAAACCGTCGTGCATGATCTGCATCCCGGATACATGTCTACTGGCTGGGCGAAACAGTGGGCCGGCGATCGCAATCTGCGGCTGATCGCAGTGCAGCATCATCATGCGCATATAGCTGCCTGCATGGCCGAACACGCGCTGCCGCGGACCGGTCATCGGCCTCTCGCTCGATGGCACCGGCTATGGCACCGATGGCCGCATCTGGGGCGGAGAAGTGCTGATCTGCAGCCTCTCCGGCCCTGATCCTGCAAGCTTCGAGCGCTTCGCGCATCTTGATTACGTCCCGATGCCCGGCGGCGATGCAGCCGTTCGTGAACCCTGGCGCATGGCATTCGGCCATCTCATCGCGGCCGGATTTTCTGAAGTTGAAACGCAGGCAACTCGTGGGAGCGACCGAACAGGAGTCGCGCGTTATGGCGCGCATGATCGAGCGCGAGATAAACGCGCCTTTCACATCAAGCCTGGGTCGCCTGTTCGATGCCGTTGCCGCCGTGATCCTGCATCGTCGCAAGGTCGATTACGAGGCGCAGGCTGCCATTGAACTGGAAGGCATCGCCATCGATGAATCCGACCAGCCGGGGCGAGTGGAATACGTACCGGAGTTGTGTGATTCCGAAACGGGCACCGATGGACCAAGCGTGCTGAAGACTGGCGATCTCTGGCGCGCGATTGTGGAGGATCTTAATGCGGGGCGTGCCCAAGCCGAAGATCGCTGCGCAGTTCCACGCGGGCCTTGCCCAAGGCTTCATAGCGGCCGCTGCAACCGCCCGCGAGAACACCGGAATTAATGAAGTGGCTATCAGCGGCGGCTGTATGCACAATCGCCGCCTTGCCCGCCTCCTCCGCTCCGGGCTTGAAGAAAAGGGATTCAAGGTATTCCAGCACACCAGATGTCAGCCCCGGCGACGGAGGTCTCAGCTACGGTCAGGCGGCCGTGGCCGCCGTCCATCCTGTACAGTGAATCTACCCGTTAAATCATACAACCGAGGATTTTGAACGCATGACGATTCGCGGAATTATCTGGACGATACTTTTGGCTCTGGCCGGGATCCTCAGCGCCGGTGTCAGCACTTTTTGGAATCATCGCCGTCCTTTCGGCGTTGATTTGCGCCAGGACACGCTGCTAAGCCTTCTTTATTGCGGCCTGCCAGTTCTCTGTTTTCCGGTCTTCCTGTTGGTGCAGCCCGCCGCGCCGCGCTGCCTTGCTGCTTTCGCTGATGGCGCTCACGTATCTTGGCGCCTACTCCGCGCTTAACTGGCGAACGTGTTCGGAACTGGGCTATTGCCAGAGCCTGATCGCGACCATGATGCAGACGTTGAGCACCAACATCGTTCTGGCATTTTTCGCCGTCGTCATTTTCAGTCTGCTTGCGCAATTGGCCGACGACCAATCGTCGCTCTGGCAGCAGCAGATAATTATCCCGAAAGCTTTACCAGTTGCTCAGCTTCGATCTTCGGCCCGAGAATGGAGATGCGCGGAATGCGCCCGCGCACCATCGCCACTTCGTCGCAGCGATGCAGCCGCGGGCAGATCTGGCAGTCCTTGAAGATCTTGTCGGGGAGTTCGGTCTTGTCTTCCACGGCGCGAAAGCCGTACTTGAAGAAGAAGTCAGGAATGCGCGTGAACAGGCATACCGACTGGATGCCGTGCTCCTCCGCCTCTTCAATCAACGCGCCCAGAATGCGTCCGCCCGCGCCCTGGCCCTTTGCTTCAGGCTTCACCACGATCGAGCGCACTTCGCACAGATGCGGCCCATAAAAATGCAGCGCGCCGCAGCCCGAAATACGCCTCCGTCAGACTCCGCCACCGTAAAGTCGCGCACGTTTTCGCAGATCTCCGCGAACGAGCGCTTCAGCAGCGTGCCATCGCCGGAAAGCGAATTCACCAGGTCGTAAATATTTGTCGCATCCTCGCAGCAGCGCCTTACGCACCAGCATGAACCACCTCCGGTGCGCCTGCGTTCTTCAGTGCTGCCACTCGCACAGCGCCGCTTCGCGCAATGCCGCCTTCACGCGATTCGTCGCCGTTCCGCCCATCACGTCGTGGCAATCGAGCGTGGCCTCAAGAGTGACGGCGGGATAGAAGTCCTCGCCAAACTCGCTGCCAAATTGGCGCAGTTCGTCCAGGCTCAAGTTCGCCCAGTTCCACGCCTTTCTCCAGCGCATAAGCGAACCGCGTTGCCGATCTTTTCGTGCGCCGTGCGGAAGGGAACTCCCTTGTGCACGAGATAGGTCGCCCCGGCCATCGCATTCAGATAGCCCGTCTGCGCCGCCTCGCGCATGCGGGCGAAATTGAATTCGAGCGCAGCTGTGAAGCGCGCCACCAGCGCCAGCATAGGCGCGACAAACTCAACCTGAAACGCCGGTTCCTGTGTCTCCTGCATGTCCTTGTTGTAGGCCAGCGGCAATCCCTTCAATTGCAGAGTAACCGCTTCTGCCGCGCCATGAATGCGGCCGACCTTCGCGCGAATCAACTCGGTCAAGTCGGGATTCTTCTTCTGCGGCATTGCGCTCGATCCCGTTGAGAACGCCTCCGGCAGCATCAACAAATCCAAATTCGGCCGTCGCAAACAGCGTGATCTCCTCGGCAAACCGGCTCAGGTGCAAGCCGACAAATGTCAGCGCCTGCAGATATTCGAGGATGAAGTCGCGGTCGCTCGTCGCATCCATGGAATTGGCGGTCGGTGCAGTGAATCCCAACTCGCGCGCCGCAATCGTCCGGTCCAGCTTGAGCGTCGCCCCGGCCACCGCACCAGAACCCAGCGGGCAATAATTCAGTCGCGCCGCACAGTCCTTCAGCCGTTCGGCATCACGCAGAATCATCTCCACGTACGCCAGCATCCAGTGAGCCACCAGCACCGGCTCGGCGCGCTGCAAATGTGTATAGCTCGGCATCACAGCATCGCCGGCCTTGCCCGCCTGCTCCAGCAGCGCTTCGGCCCACTTCGCCAACGCGTCAACCACTAGTTCGATCTGCCCGCGCACATACAGGCGCAGGTCTGTCGCGATCTGCTCGTTGCGCGAGCGCCCGGTGTGCAGCTTGCGCCCCAGAGCGCCGATCCGCTCAACGAGAGACAGTTCGACGAAATGATGAATATCTTCCGCAACCGGATGGTTGCGCATGCTCTCCGTACCTTCTGCACTGCCGAATTCCGCCGCAACCGCGTCCAACGCGTTTCGAAGCTCCTGCAGTTCCGTCGCGGTTAACACTCCAGCCGCTGCGAGGGCAGACGCATGCGCCTTGCTGGCAGCTACCTCTTGAGCGAGAAGCCGCCAGTCAAACACAATCGAGCGCTGCCACTGCTCGAACTCCTTATCCAGAGGTTCGCGAAAGCGGCCTGACCACATCTTCCCGGATTGTTGTTCGTTCGACATTGCTCTAAGCTGTTCTTTCCCTTACTGCTGTTCAGCTGGGGCATTTCCGCGCCTTTGCTCAGTGTGAGGAGACCGGATTCTGCATAGGTGAGGAGCTTTGCGCGGGTGTCGGTAATGTCCAGATTGCGCATGGTGAGTTGGCCGATGCGGTCGCGCGGAGAGAAGGCGGAATCAGTCTTCTCCATGCTGAGGCGCTCGGGGTGAAAGGTGAGGTTTGGCGACTCGGTGTTGAGAATCGAGTAGTCATTGCCGCGACGCAGTTCAAGCGTGACCTCGCCGGTGACTGGTCTGGCGACCCAGCGCTGGGCCGACTCGCGCAGCATGATGGCCTGCGGATCGAACCACCGGCCCTGGTAGAGCAGGCGGCCAAGTTTGCGGCCATTTTCGCGGTACTGCTCGATGGTGTCCTCGTTGTGGATTCCGGTAATGAGACGCTCGTAGGCGATGTACAGCAAAGCAAGCCCGGGAGCCTCGTAGATGCCGCGGGATTTCGCTTCAATAATGCGGTTCTCGATCTGGTCGGACATGCCGAGGCCGTGGCGGCCACCGATGCGGTTGGCTTCGAGCAGCACGGCAACAGGATCATCGAAGCGCTTGCCGTTGAGAGCCACCGGGAAGCCCTCTTCAAACCGGACCGTTACCTCTTCGCGAGGCACCTCGACGTCATCGCGCCACGAAGCCATCCCCATGATGGGAACGACGATCCTGATCGACGAAGAAAGATGCTCCAGGTCTTTGGCTTCGTGGGTTGCGCCCAGAATATTGGAGTCGGTAGAGTAGGCCTTCTCCGCAGACATTTTGTAGGCGAAGCCCGAGCGCTGCATGAAGTCGGACATCTCGGCGCGTCCGCCCAATTCGTCAATGAAAGCGGCGTCGAGCCAGGGCTTGTAGACCTTGAGTTCGGGATTGACCAGCAGACCGTAGCGATAGAAGCGCTCGATGTCGTTGCCTTTGAAGGTGGACCCGTCGCCCCAGATGTTAACGTCGTCTTCCTTCATGGCCGTGACCAGCATGGTGCCAGTGACGGCGCGACCGATCGGTGTGGTGTTGAAGTAGGTGACGCCCGCGGTGCTGATGTGAAAAGCGCCTGCCTGCAGCGCTGCGATTCCTTCGCGGACAAGCGGGCCGCGGCAGTCGATCAGGCGGGCTTTCTCGGCGCCATATTCCAAGGCAGCGCGCGGAATGGCATCATAGTCGGTTTCGTCTGGCTGGCCGAGGTTCGCCGTATACGCATAGGGGAGCGCACCCTTCTGCTTCATCCAGTGCAAAGCAGCAGAGGTGTCGAGCCCGCCGGAGAAGGCGATACCGACCTTCTGGCCGATGGGCAATGATTCAAGAATTACAGACATGCTGGCGAAACCTCAAAAAGCTGTGGTCAGTGTTCAGTGATCACTTTGTCGTTGCCATAATTGGCTGTTGAGTAGACTGGATCCAAATCGTTCTGATCACTGACTACTGAGCACTGAAAACTGTGCGCCACGTTTGCCAACCCGCCCAGCAACAGCAGCAGTAATGCCTTTTGCGCGTGCATGCGGTTCTCTGCCTGGTCAAACACGATCGATTGCGGCCCGTCGAGCACCGCGTCTGTCACCTCGGCATTGCGTCGCGCAGGCAGGCAGTGCATGAATACTCGCATTCGGTGCCGCCTTCGACATCAGCGCCTCGTTCACCTGGAATGGCCGAAAGATCGGCGCGCGCTTGCTCGACTCGTGTTCCATGCCCATGCTTACGCAAACATCGGTGTACACCGCATCCGCGTTCTCTACGGCCGCCTGCGGATCCTGTGTGAGCTTTATCTCGCACCCGTTCGCTTCGGCAATCTCACGCGCCTTGGTCACAATCTCAATATCGGGTGAATAGCCGCGCGGCGTCGCCACCGTCACATTCGCGCCGAGTTGTGCTCCCGTAAGCATCAGCGAGTGGCACACATTGTTTCCATCGCCAACGTACGTGAAATTCAAGCCGGCCGATGAACCAAAGTGCTCTTCCAATGACATGAAGTCCGCCAGTGCCTGGCACGGATGTTCAAAGTCCGATAACGCATTGATCACCGGCACCCGCGAATTGGCAGCCATTTCTGTAATGGTGTCGTGCGCATAGGTGCGCAGCACAATCACATCGACCCAGCGCTCCACGTTGCGCGCCACATCGGCAATGGATTCGCGCTCGCCGAGCGGAGAGTTGGTCTGGTCCACGAAGATGGCATTGCCGCCCATCGTATTGATGCCCGTCTCAAAAGCCAGGCGCGTACGCAGACTCGCTTTCTCAAACATCAGCACCATCTGTTTCGCGTCAAGCGCATGCCGATACTCGTGCGGGTTCATCTTCACATCGTGTCCGAGTTTCACAATGGCGCGTACTTCGCCGCTCGAGAGATCCGCGATCGAGCACAGGTCCTCACCTGCTAGTCGCGCAGCCGCGGCCAGAATATCCGGATCTTTCTGCACGGGAACTGCTGGCGCCCGGCGCTCCATGGTTGCTCTGCTAGCCACGGGTGTTTCCTCCTTCGGTTTGAGTCGCGGCGCTTACAGCCGCGGCTTTTTCGGTCAGAATCTCGTCCAAAGCCTTGATCGCTTCATCTACGTGCTTGCGCTCGATGATGTAGGGCGGCAGGAACCGTAACACGGTATCGCTGGTGCGATTGATTATGATTCGGTGCTTCAGCATCTCGTCGACGGTCAGCTTTGCAAGATCTGCCGAATCCAGTTCGGCGGCGAGCATCAATCCTTTGCCACGCACATCCTTGATGCATTCATGCTTCTTCGCCAACCCGCGTAACTGCTGCTGGAAATAATCGCCCACCTCCGTCGCATGCTTGAGCAGGTCTTCATTTTCGATTGCGTCGATTACTGCAATCGCCACGGCGCAGGCCAGCGGACCGCCACCGAACGTCGTCCCATGCATGCCGGCATGAATCGCGCGCGCTGCTTCTTCGGTGCAGAGAATCGCGCCCAGCGGAATACCGCCAGCAATGGGCTTCGCCAGCGTGACCACATCTGGCTTGATGCCGTAATGCTGATACGCGCACCATTTGCCCGTGCGCCCCATTCCTGCCTGGATCTCGTCCACGATCAGAGAATGCGCCCGTAGAATCCGCCAGCTTGCGCGCTTCGGCAAAGAACTCCTGCGTCAGCGGCCGAATGCCGCCTTCACCCTGAATAGCTTCGACGAGAATGGCGCAAACATCATTGGAAAACTTTGCGCGCAGATCCGCAACATCGTTGAACTTCACAAACTCCACGCCTGGTACGCCTGGCGCAAACGGCTCCCGATACTTCGCCTTGTACGTTGTCGACATAGACCCATATGTCCGACCGTGAAAGCTCTGCTCCAGCGCCAGGAACTTCGTCCCGATCTGTTTGCCTTCGCTGCGCAGCAGTCCGGCATGTGCGCGCGCTAGCTTCAACGCCCCTTCCCACGCCTCGGTACCGGTGTTCGAAAAGAACACGCGATCCATACCTGTGCGCTCCGTCAGCCGCAGCGCAAGCTCTGCCTGCCCTTCGTGATAGAAGAGGTTCGACGTGTGAATAAGCGCACGACTCTGATTCACGATGGCTCGCTCGATCGCAGGATGCCCGTATCCGAGCGCATTCACGCCGATGCCACTCAGCAGGTCGAGGTACTTCACGCCGCTCTCGTCGATCAGATGCACATCCTCTCCGCGAACGAAGAGGATAGGGTTCCGCTCGTAGGTCTGTAGCAGCAGTTTGGATTCTGCTGCGCGAATTTGTTCGAATTTCGTCAATTTAATCTCTCCTCAGGCCACCATCACTTCAGTGCCGTGGGCTACGCGGCTGCTGCACAGGTCGGGAAGTGAACCGGCGGCCTCCGCGGGTAGAATTCGTACACGTTTTACGCCATTCAGCAGTGCTTCGCGACAAGCGCCCAGTTTCGGCAACATGCCGCCTGAGATGATTGCGCTCTTCGCCATCTCTGCAATCTGGTCGATACTGAGCCAGCGCAACACGCTTCCATCCGCACCTTTTACTCCAGGAACATCAGTCAGAAAAACCAGCGCATCCGCGTGACACGCAACTGCACATGCAGACGCCATTTCGTCGCCGTTGATGTTGTAGTACTCGCCGTCAAATCCCAAAGCGATCGGCGCGATTACAGGCACGCCGTTCAACTTCCAGATCGCCTCGATCCACCGCGGATCGCTCGCGACAATTTCGCCGACGAAGCCCAGATCAGGAGCGGTCCGCTTCTTGCGCGCGCGAAACAACAGCCCATCTCCGCCCGTCATGCCGACCGCCGGCTGTCCGAGCGCGCCGAGCGATGCCACAAGGCCCTTGTTCACTTTTCCCGCAAATACCATCAGCGCAATGTTCCGCGTCTCCGCATCAGTTACGCGTAATCCATTCACAAACTCGCTTTTAGCGCCGAGTCTTTCCATCATGCGCGTCAATTGCACGCCGCCGCCATGCACCACGGCGACCTGATGCCCATCACGAACCAGATCGGTAATGGCACGAACGCAGCCCTGCAGAAGCTCTGGAACCTCCAGGCCGGCGCCGCCGAGTTTTACGACATATTTCATGCCAGCCCTTCTGCTTCGTCCCAGCCGAGCATTACGTTCATGTTCTGCACCGCCTGTCCCGATGCGCCCTTCAGCAAATTGTCGAGGCAGCTCACAATCACTCCCCGCCGCCCATCGCTTGAGATTTGAAATCCGATATCCGCAAAATTGGTGCGCACCGAATACTGAATCTGCGGAAGTGCTTTCTCATAGATGCGCACCATGGGGCTGGGTGCAAAAAAATCACGATAAATCCGTGCCACACTGTCGTGCGCCTCCGCATGCTTGAACCGCACATAAATCGTCGACATAATCCCGCGCGGAATCGGTAGCAGGTGCGGCGTGAACACTATGTCGCTAGCACCAATTCCGATTTGCTCCAGCAGTTCGCCCGTGTGCCGATGGCTGAACACGCCGTACGCCGACAGGTTGTCAGCCGCGTACATATAGTGGGTTTTCGCCGTCGGTGCTTTGCCCGCTCCGCTCACGCCGCTCTTGGCATCGGCAACAATTCCGTGCGATAGATCGACGATTCCGGCAGCAACCAGCGGCCGCACCGCGAGAATTACAGAGGTCGCATAACATCCTGGATTCGCCACCAGCTTTGCCTTCGTAATCTCCTTCCGATGGAGCTCTGGCATTCCATACACAGCCTCGGCTTGCGTGGTTGCTGCAATCGACGAGCCCTCGTCCTCGAACCCGTATACAGCCCTGTTACGCGCATCTGTCAGCCGCCACGCACCGCTCAAATCCACCACGCGCAATCCATGCTTAAGGGCCTGCGGCACCCACTCGCGAGACTGCTCGTGCGGCGTTGCAAGAAACAACAACTCCACTCCGCGATCCACCAGTCTCTCCCACGAGAACGGCTCGACCTTCAGCGATCGGCTGCCGTTGTTATCCGCAAGCTGCGGATGAATCTCCTCAAGCGGAACACCGCCCCGCGCCGCATCCTTGTCATCCATGCGGCCGGCAAACAGGGGAGGCTTGCCTTTGAGCCGCGGATGATGCAGCAGCAGCCGCGCCAGTTCCGCACCGGCGTACCCCGTCACACCTACAACCGCTGTCTGCACCGCCTTCGTCATGACTCCAGCATCTTTCTCAGCCGCGCTTCAATATCATGTGCGCGCTTCAGATCTGGGCAAATCACCAGAACGGTGTCGTCGCCAGCAATGGTTCCCACTATTTCGCTCCAGCCTTCACGATCGAGCGCCGCGGCCATTGGCTGCGCGCCTCCCATCGTAGTGCGCAAAACCACCTGGTTCATTGCATGCGTTACGCTCAGGCCGAAGCTCTCCATCATTTCTGCCACCAAAGGGGGTCCATCATCGGCCGCATGTGTGCCAGTTCCATTCCCATTCCCGTTTCCATTCGGAAGGGAATACCCGCCCGGACCCTTTGTAAGCCTCAACTCGTGAATATCGCGTGAAAGCGTTGCCTGCGTGACTTCAAAACCACGGCGGCGCAGCTTGCGGCGCAACTCATCCTGGTTAGCCACCAGGGCATGCGCCACAAGTTCGCGAATCGCGTTGTGCCTTTGAAACTTCATATCCTTCTTCCGGACAAAGCAAAAACGCGGCTCGCAGTTGCGGCCGCGCTTGCATAAATATACAAAAGAAGTGTATAAGTATGCAAGCCGGTTTTCCACCGCCGACCGGCAGAATCATCTGAGTAACATGCGTTCTTTCAAGTTGCGAATTCGAACTGGAGATCGTCGACGCCCGGCGCCAAGTCCTGGCCGCCCATGATCCTCCGTTTGCCCCCTTATTGCGGCTGTATAGGCTGCCTTCGCAACAACATCAAAATCTACAAAGGTCGTATAGTTGAATATGGGCTTCCCCCACCGGCATACATCGCGCCGTACGTACTCGTCCCCTCCGGGCTATCCCGCACTTGCGCCCTCCTATATTGACAGCAGTCTGATTGATTCGCGATTCGATTTCGATTCCTGCGGTGTTGGTTTCGTTGCCCAACTCTCCGCCGAGCCTTCGCACCAGATTCTTAAGCATGCACTTGGCGCGCTCGCACGGCTCGAGCATCGTGGCGCGGTCGCAGCCGACGGCAAATCCAGCGATGGGGTAGGCGTCACGACCGCCATTCCACGCGAGTGGCTCCTGGCGCACGGCGGACTTTCACTCGACGAAAGCAGTCCGCTCGGCGTGGCTGTTTTGTTTCTTCCCCGGGATGACAGTGCCCAGCGCGCTGAGATTGAAGCAGCACTCTTTGAGCAGGACATGGAGGTACTGACCTGGCGCCCCGTTCCAATCCGACCTGAAGTCCTGGGCGAGCTTGCGGCTTCATCCCGTCCTGAGATCTGGCACTTGCTCGTCACATCAGACGACACAGAATTCTTCGATCGCCGCCTATTCCTCGCGCGCAAGCAGTTCGAGCGCTCTGAGCTACCCGGCTACTTTGTCAGTATTTCGTCCTCAGTGATGATCTACAAGGCGCTTTGCGCGGGACGCCTCCTTTCCGAGTTCTACCCCGACCTAGCCGATCCCGAATTCAAGACGCCATTCGCGCTTTTTCACCAGCGCTACGCCACCAATGTCCTGCCCTCATGGGAACGTGCCCAGCCCTTTCGCACGCTCGCGCACAACGGCGAAATCAATACCATCTGGGGCAATCGCGCGCGCATGGAAGCCCGTGCAGCGACGCTGCCGCTTGATGTCTATCCGGTGCTCACGCAAGGCGGATCCGATTCGACCTCACTCGATGAGATCGTGGAACTGCTCGCGCACAACGGCCGCACGGTTGGCGAAGCCGTGCGCATGATCGTTCCTCCGGCTAATCCTGGCAACTCGTCATCGTTCCTGCAATACAGTGGCGATTGCATCGAACCGTGGGATGGCCCTGCTGCCCTGGCATTCACTGATGGTCACCAGGTCGGAGCCATCCTCGACCGCAATGGCCTGCGCCCCTGCCGTTTCGCACTCGACGATACGGGTCTCGTTGTCGCGGGTTCCGAAGCCGGTCTCGTCGACATGGATCCCGACCACATTATTCACAGCGGCCGCCTCGGTCCCGGTCAGATGATCATCGCCGATCTCGACTTTCACCGCTTCTTTGAAAACGACCAGATTCTGCGCATCTACGATACCAAGCGCCATTATCAGGACCTCATTCGCGAAGATGTCCCACTGGAAGATTCGATTGAAGCGCCGCCGGCTCTGGTCGCTTCCGAGCTCAATCGCCTCCAGCATCGCTTTGGCTATACGCGCGAAGACGTCCGCATGGTTCTTCAGCCGATGGCCACGGACGGCAAGGATGCTGTCTGGTCCATGGGCGACGATACGTCGATTGCGCCGCTCGCCCATGCCCCGCGTCCGCTATACGCTTTCTTCCGCCAGCGATTTGCGCAGGTCACCAATCCGCCCATCGATCCGTTGCGTGAAACTGTTGTGCTGCAGATGCACACGCGCCTCGGCCCGTGGCCGCATATCTTCGAACTACGCGAGCCGCTCCCCGGCCTCTCCCTGCGTTCACCCATCCTCTCGCTCGGCCAGATGCACGCGCTAGTACAGGGACAGCATCCGCAGGCAGAGAAGATGCCGCATGCCGTTCTTCACTGCCTATATACGCCTGACACAACGCTGGAGATCGCCGTCGACATCCTCGTGCAGCGCGCTATCCAACTCGTCGCCAGCGGAGCATCGCTGCTCATTCTCACCGATCGCGGTGCTACGCCTGAGGCCCTTCCGGTTCCTATGGCCATGGCGGCAGGCGCGGTGCATCTCGCACTAACGAGGGCCGGCGTCCGCGCAGAAGTTGGCCTCGCCGTTGATGCGGCCGACTGCCGCGAGATTCACCATGTCGCGGTGTTGCTCGGTCTCGGCATGGGTGCCATCTGCCCCTGGCTCGCACTTGAAACCGCGCGCAACCTCAATCCGAAAGTTGGCGAAGAAAATCTCCTCCACGCGCTCGAGCTTGGCCTCGCCAAGGTGATGTCGAAAATGGGTATCAGCGTAGTCGACAGCTATCGCGGCGCTCATCTCTTCGACGCTATCGGCATTTCGCAGCACGTTGTCGACAAGTGTTTCGCCGGAGTCCCTGCGCCCATCGGAGGAATTGGTTTCACTGAAATTGAAAACTATGTTCGCCAGCTCTGGAGCGCGGAGCCTCTCCCTGAGCACGTTCCGGACAAGGGTCCCGCGGAGTTCTCGACGGCTCCCATTCGCGAACTTCCCGACTATGGGTTCGTGCGCTTCCGCAAAGCCGATGAGGCTGAGTCGCACTCCTGGCAGCCTGCCACCGTTCGGGCGCTGCAAACGGTCGTTGGATCCACCAAGCAGGGCGCTACGCTGGCGCTCACGCCCTTCGCAACATTTGCCGATCAGGCGGTTGAAAACGAGCCTTCGCATCTGCGCGATCTGCTTGAATTACATCCAGCAGGCGCAGAGTTGGCTGTCGATCAGATTGCTTCCGCCGAGACAATCACGCGCACCTTCGTGGCCAGCGCGATGTCTTTCGGCTCGCTTTCGCCAGAGGCGCACCAGACCATCACCGAAGCCATGAATATGCTGGGTGCGCGTTCGAACACTGGTGAAGGCGGCGAAGATCCTGCTGTCTACACCCCCGTCAACGGTGCGCCCTCGCTGCTCAACAACAAGATCAAGCAAGTAGCCAGCGCACGCTTCGGCGTTACCGCCGAGTACCTCGCTCACGCTGAAGAACTCGAAATCAAAATCGCGCAGGGCGCCAAACCCGGAGAAGGCGGTCAGCTTCCCGGGCACAAGGTCACGGAACTCATCGCCCGCCTGCGGCACGCGCAGCCTGGCATGCAACTCATCTCCCCGCCGCCGCACCACGATATCTATTCAATCGAAGATCTGGCGCAGCTGATATGGGATCTCAAGCGCGCCAACCCACGCGCCGCAGTCGGCGTCAAGCTTGTCTCCAGTTGCGGAATCGGCACTATCGCCGCGGGCGTCGCCAAGGCATACGCGGACTACATCGTCATTGCCGGCCACGCTGGTGGCACTGGCGCCAGTCCGCTTTCGAGCATCAAATATGCCGGCAACCCCTGGGAACTCGGCCTCGCCGAAGCGCAACAGGTTCTCATTCACAATGGCCTGCGTGGCCGCGTCCGTCTTCGCACCGACGGCGGTCTGCGCACGGCGCGCGATATCGTGATCGCGGCACTGCTTGGCGCCGACGAATTTGCTTTTGGCACCGCGGTCCTCGTCGCCCTCGGTTGCGATATGGCACGCCAGTGTCATCTCAACACCTGTCCTACGGGGATTGCCACGCAACGGCCTGACTTGCGCGCCAAGTTCCGCGGCAAGCCCGAGCACGTCGTACGCTTTTTCAGCGAGCTTGCTGAAGAAGTACGGCAGCTTCTTGCCAAACTCGGCCTGCCTTCGCTCGCCGCGGCTACGGGCCGCACCGATCTTCTGGAACAGGTCCGGTTTAACGCCGGCCTCGATCTCAAACCGGTTCTCGCTGCGACCAGCGTAGCCGCTAGAACCGGCAACGCGATTTGTTGGGAAGGGAAGCGTAATAATCGTCCCGACCCTCACGCGCCAATAGATGACGCATGGGTTGCGCCCGCATTCGCCGCCTGGAAAGCCGGTCTCCCGTATTCCCTGGAAACGCAAATCACCAACGAAGATCGCACTCTCGGCGCGCGTCTGGCCGGAGTGATCGCGCAATATCGCACCGACAATCCGGGGACGACCGGTTCTAGTCTCACGTTTAATTTGAAAGGCGTGGCGGGCCAGTCTTTCGGAGCATTCAATACCGAGGGCATGATCCTGAAGCTCGAAGGTCTCGCCAACGACTTCGTCGGAAAGGGTCTTTGCGGCGGCGAACTCGTAATTCGCGGGCGCGGTCGCATCGCACAACAAAGCGAGGCCCACTCTCTTCTCGGAAATGTCGCCCTCTACGGAGCTACGAGCGGTTGGTTATTTGCCGCAGGCCGCGCGGGCGAGCGTTTTGCAGTGCGCAACTCCGGAGCACTCGCCATCGTGGAAGGCGTGGGGGATCACGCCTGCGAATACATGACTGGAGGCCTCGCCGTGGTTCTCGGCCGTACCGGAATAAACTTTGGCGCCGGTATGACCGGAGGGCTCGCCTGGGTCTACGACGAAGACGGAGAGTTTGTCGTGAATGGCCGCTACCACAGTGCATTCCTTCAACCAGACACGTGGGACCGGCTTGATGATGCCGCACGCGCCTCCATTCACCAACTTGCCGCTTTGCACGCGAGCAAGACTGCGAGCACTCGCGCCAAGTGGCTGTTGGCTAATTGGGATACTGAGGCTCAGAAATTTGTCCGCCTTACCCCGAAGCCCCAGGCCTGAAGCGTCTGTGCAAACTGCGTGCGGAATGCCGCGCCTCAGTTTACGAGTGCCTCTTTCAGCAGACTTTCCTGCCTGTTTCTGGCCTGGCCCGCCCGCTCCAACATCTCTCGCAGATTCTCCTGCGGATCGTGTCCGGTGGTTGTTACGTGTCCCATGCTGAATCGCAAAGAAATCTGCCTCCGGCCCTTCGCACCACGTGCCGCCGTCGCCGCTTCAAGACGCAATGCCGCAATTGAAATGCCGGTACGATCAAATTGCCCCGCCACGGCAAACTGATCCGCGCCGATCCTGCCCTTAATATCCGACTCACGAAAGGATGCGCGCAAAATCTCCCCCGCCTCCGCCAGGGCCGCCGCCGACGCATCCGGTCCAAGTTGCGTATGAATCTCGGCAAGATTCTCGAGATCGATATAAAGCACGGAAAAGGGGACGCCCGACCGTTGCGCCAGCCGCAGAGCATGTTCGGCGAGCATGTGAAAGCCCCTGACGTTATAGAGCCGCGTGGCTTCATCGCGCAGAATGAGATCGTGAATTTCGTTTTCCATTCTGCTCATCCGCCAGGTAAAGAACAACAAGATGCCAACCGCTACCACGACTGCCGCTGAAGCCAGCGACGCCGTTGCCATGTGCCCGGCGGTTCCTGCGCGATTCATCCATGCATGGGCCGCCTGCCAAAGGAAGGGCAGCAACAACAGAATCGGCGCAAAGAGGCGGGCTAGTCCGCTTCCGATACCTACCCCCAGGAAAATCGAGAGAACGCCATGCTCCGCTTGCCTGAGCGCGATCGCAATCGTCAATGCAACCAGGCAGACCGTCAGCGCAATCGTTCCCGGGCTCCCCGATGTCCCTCCAAACAGCGCAAACCGGGCGAACACCGCGTCCGAAACCAATAGCAGACTCAGCAGGCAAAGGCTGCACACCAGCACATCAACCAGGCGATTGATCAGCCAGTTCTTCTGCTCCACCAGGATCACCGCGACTGTCAACCCGCAGAGCCCAATGGCAAGCTTTGTTGGCGGAAAAATGCCGTGCGAATCGGCTCCAACTCTTCCGCTGAATATCCAAAGGGCGATGAAGCCGCAAATGGCGAAGAGGTTCACAATACGCCGCGCATAGCCAATCGCTACGCCAGTCCGTTCCGGCTCCGATAAGAGGAGGCTCGTGCCGCACAGAAGCACAGTGATAAGAAACGGTGGGCTCGTGCGAGCCGGCGTCATCAAGCCCAGCAGAACGCCGATCGCAGCCACCCCCAGGCAGATTCGCTGCGTCCATCGTGCAGCGCGAAAAAGTCTCGGATCTGGCAACACCATGAGGTTGTCTGGGATCGTCTCGTTCATGGGTTTAGGCTCGCGCCACTTTTTTGCTCCGCTTGTCCCGGTACATGGCTTCATCTGCGCGCCGCACAAGCTCTTTCAGGCTCTCATTCGAGGGATGATCAAGCGTCACAAAGCCGACACTCAGGCTCAATGGGTGTTTCCTCGGCACTATTACATTGCGCTGCTCCGCCATCGACTTCAGGCGCGAAGCCGCAAGTTCAATTCCCACCATGCTGAACTGACCTGCCACTACAAACTCGTCGCCACCGAATCTGCCCTTCACATCGGTCTCGCGAAAGCACGCCATCACCAGTTCGCCCGTCTCCGCCAGATAGGACGAGCCGGTGTTATGGCCCAGGTCGTCGTTGATTTTCTTCAACCCATCCAGGTCGATGAAGAGCACCGAAAACGGCAGTTCCGCGCGTTGAGCAAGGCGCAGAGTCTGTTCGCCCAATAGATAAAAGCCACGCATGTTGTAGAGTCCCGTCAGTTCATCGCGCAGCGTCAGGTCGTGGATCTCCTTCTCCATCGAGTTGATGCGCCACACCAGCACCAGTAACAGCAGCATGGAGAGCCCTGCGGCAAGCGACGTCAGAATCGCTGCTCCGTATTGTTCCGGGACAAGATTACTTGGAATGATCCGCGTTCGTGCGACTTCAATGAGGAAGGGAAGGACTAGCAGCACCGGCGCGAAACCACGCGCGATCCGGCTTCCGATTCCCGCGCCCACGAAGATGGACCAAACGCCGCGCTCTGCCTGACGCATAGCCACAACAAACGTCAGCAGCACAAGGCACATCAGCAGGAGTGGCGAAATCATGTTGTTCGCCGACTGCCGCAGTAGCCCGATTGCTCCAAAAAGGTTTTCGCTCAAAAGAACCAGGGTACCCAGGCACATCAGCGGGACGAGCGCGTCGGCGATTCGCCGTATCAACGGCCCCATCATGCTTACCAGGACCATCGACAGGCTTAGCAGCGCGAAGGCCGCCGGAGAGTGCACCGGCAATCCGGCGGTATTCCCGGGCGCGCGATCCACTTCCAGCAGCGCGTCCACCGCCGGAAAAAGTCGAAATGTCGACTCTAGCAGGATCAGGATTGATAGCAATCCTGCTTGTGCCGCAATGTAGCGGCTTGCCCGCGGCAACGAGAGGTGGTTACCAGGCTCAGAGATCGCCAGGCTCAGCGCGCACAGCAGCACCACAAGCGACATGGGAATGCTCATGCGAGTGAAGGAGACGGGTAAATAGGCCGCGAAAGGAGGGAAGAGCCACGCTGCAAAAACAATCAACGCCATCAGCGCTGTCACCAGCAGGCATGCTTGTTGCAAGACCGAAAGCTTCTCAAGAAGAGCTGGATCTGGCTCTCCGGGAGGCAGGGATGCGGTACGTTCAGGCATAGCTTAGGCGGCGTTGGTGCGTTTAGCTGGAGTGATCTTACCGCAGAAACACAGCTTCTCGGCGTGACCAGCCGGGTACCTTTGAAACGGAAGTTTGGTCCGCAAACTTGCGCAGCACTGGGACTTATGATCCCTCGAGCGGTTTGCGCCCCTATCGCGAAATCAGCCGTGTCGATGCCCACGCTGTTACACTCTCCCTTGGCCTTAATTCAATCGAAAAATCCCAAAAAAGCGGCTACATGACCCCTGCTCCGCTCTTCACGATTAACGACCTGTTCCTTCGGATGGCCTCGGCTGCCAATCCTCGCGCCATTCTCTGGCAGGACGAATTCGGCAACTGGCAACCGCTTTCCTCCGACCAGATCTACCATCGCGTTCACTCCCTCTCTGAGGCCTTCTTGAGTTGGGGAGCAAAAAAGGGCGACTGCATCGCTCTGATCGCTGAAAATCGCTGGGAGTGGGCCGTCTCCGACTTTGCCATTCTCGCTATCAACGCCGTAAATGTTCCCATCTATCCCACGCTCACCGGCGAACAGATTGCCGTCCTTCTCGCCGACGCTGGATGCCGCATTGCCGTCGTCTCAACTCGGCAGCAATTCGACAAGCTCAACGCCGTTCGTTCAAAAACCCGGCTCGAGCGAATCCTCATCATGGATGGCCACGCTCCTGAAGGCGCTATTCCTCTCTCCAAGATTCTTGCCGGCGCAGACGATGCTGGGCCCTATCGCGATCCCGTCTTCGATGCCCTGGTGCGATCCGTCGAGCCGGACGACCTCGCAACGCTGATTTACACCTCCGGCACCACCGGCGAGCCCAAAGGCGTCATGCTTACGCACGGCAACATAGCCGCCAACCAGAACCTTGCGGCCGCTGAGTTCTCGTTCAACGAAACCGACGCATGCATCTCGTTCCTTCCGCTCTCCCATATCACTGCGCGAGCGCTCGATTATGTCATGTACGGTCATGGAGCGCAGGTCGCCTACTGCTCCCACTTCGACAAGCTCCCGCAGGCTATGAAAGAAATTCGGCCGACGGTCTTCGTCGGCGTCCCGCGCGTCTACGAGAAGATTCGCCAGGCAGTTGAGCAGAAATCCGCCGTCTCGCCCGTCAAGAAGCGCATGCTGGCCTGGGCTCTCAACGTTGGTTCGCACCACCGCGACACGGTCTACGACGGACGCCACCCGGCTTCGATGTTCTGGAAAGTTGCCAGCAAGCTTGTCTACAGCAAGGTGCGCGATGCATTTGGCGGACGCGTCCGCATCTGGGTTTCCGGCGGTGCACCCCTTGGCATCGACACCGCAAAGTGGTTCGCTTCCGCGGGCATTGCGGTCTGGGAAGGCTACGGCTTGACTGAAACCTCGCCTGTGATCGCCCTCAATAATCCCGTGGTCCACCGCATGGGCGCCGTGGGCAAGCCGCTACCCAACATCGATCTCAAATTTGCAGAAGATGGCGAACTCCTCGTCCGCGGCCCGTCGGTCTTCGTCGGCTACTGGCACAAGCCTTCTGCGAATGCGGAGTGCTTCGACGCGGATGGCTACTTCCGCACCGGCGATATCGCTCGTTTTGACGACGATGGATTCCTCTATATCACCGACCGCAAGAAGGAATTGTTAAAGACCTCCGGCGGCAAACTCGTCGCCCCGCAGCCGATCGAAAGCAAACTTAAGAACTCCGTGCTGGTTGCGCAATGCGCTGTCGTGGGAGACAAGCACAAGTTCATCTCTGCGCTCATCTCGCCCAATTTTGCAGCACTGGAATCGTGGGCCACGCACGCTGGACTTGTTGCAGTTGGTCGTGAAGCCCTGGTCTCCGACAGCCGAGTAGTCGCCCTTTATAGCGAAATCGTGCGCGAAACCAACGGCGGTCTCGCCAATTTCGAAACCATCAAGCGCTTCAAATTGGTCGCGGACGAGTGGTCGCAGGACTCCGGGGAGCTTACTCCTTCCATGAAGCTCAAACGCCGCGTCATTTCGGCAAAGTATGGGTCGGTAATCGACGAACTTTACGCGGACGAAGCAACCTCACGCGCCGAATAGGCGACTCCAGCCGGCCGAGTTCCTTGCGGAAACCCTTCCCCTTGCTCCACATCAATTGAAGGCCGCGAAAGAACGGTGCGCCCCACGCACCCACCGCCAGGATTCCACCGAACAGGATCACCGCGTCAATGTTCATACGACCCTCTCGAGACCAGTAATCGTTCGGATCGAGGTTCAGCCAAAGTGAGAATTCATCCAGCGTCAGCGCCGCGCCCACGCCGTAACTCACGCTCATCAGCCTGCTGAAAAAGATCGACAGGGGAGAGTGGCTCCGCCCAAGGTCCAGCAGCCACCCATAGCCCACCAGCAGAAGGATCAGGATCCCCCACACCAGGTGATGGATGTGAACTCCGCGCACGACCACCCAGTCAAATGGTCCACGGTTGTGAACGATCAGGCCCACAAGCAACCGCACACCCGCAAAAGTAATCAGGAACGAAACCGAGGCAATGAACATCCGGCGCCGGGGCCTGTCGGGTATTGTCGACCGCACCACAAATCCAAGGCGTGTGAGTTGCAGCAGTACCAGGAGCAAGACGACGACCAGGCTCGCAAACGCAAGCAAGATCAGCGCTCCGCTACCGGGAATTGACATACCTTCCTATTGAATCACCTCGGCGGCACTTCCACTCATCGAATCCGACCCCGAACAACACCGACCATAAGCGATCACCCGCGTGAGCACGGTCACGATTCCTCTTTACAACTGAGGCTTATACTGTCTAAGGCGTCGAGAGCGTCGATTTGCACTTAACGCCCAACCAAAGCAGTGTCCAGCTACTTCCGGCGTGGGTGCGCAAATGGCGCAACTGCCCGAGTTCGATTAGGAGAGATTTTACGATGCGAGTTGCACTATTGACCGGCGGCGGCGACTGCCCCGGCTTGAATGCGGTAATCTACGCGGCCGTCCGAAAGGGAATCCAGACCTACGGCGATGAATTCATCGGCTTCCTCAACGGCTGGCGCGGTGTGCTCGACAACAACTTCATCCCGCTCACACTTGAAAGCACCGATGGCATTCAGCTCAAGGGTGGCACCATCCTCCATTCCTCGCGCACCAATGTGAAGAAGATCCCCGGTGGCATTGAGAAGGTGCAGGAAGTCCTGAAGACCAACAAAATCGATGCGCTCATCGCTCTCGGCGGCGACGACACCCAATCTGTCACGCTCTTTCTCGCAGAAAACGGCATCAATGCCGTCGGCGTTCCCAAGACCATCGACAACGACATTAACGGTACCGACCAGACCTTTGGATTCGACACGGCCGTGATGATCGCGACCGAAGCCATTGATCGCATTCACACCACCGCCGACTCGCACAACCGCGTGGTCGTGGTCGAAGTGATGGGCCGCGACGCCGGCTGGATCGCTTATGCCTCCGGTATTGCTGGTGGCGCCCACGTAGTTCTCGTTCCCGAGCAGGAGATTGACATCGACCACGTCTGCGCCCTGCTCAAGTACAACTACGATCACGGCAAGCACTACGGCGTCGTTGTCGTAGCGGAAGGATGCCATCTGCCTGAAGTTGGTCAGGTCACCGGCTCCAAGGAAGTTGACTCGTTTGGCCACGCGCGTCTCTCCGGCATCGGCGAAGCCCTCGCCAACCTCATCGAGAAGAAGACAGGTTTCGAAACTCGCTCTGTGAATCTTGGTCACACCCAGCGTGGCGGAGTACCCACCGCCTACGATCGGCTCCTCGGCCAGCGCTATGGCCTGCACGCCATCGACATGGTGCATGACAAAAAGTGGGGGCGCATCGCCGTACTTAAAGGCCTCGACGTCACCGATATCACGATCAAGGAAGCCATCGCCACCAATCGACGCCTTGATGAACGCTTCTTCGATGTAATACGCGACCTTGAAGCAAAAGTTTAACAACCTATCGTAAGCCGCTGTATAAATTCTGCATCAAATTGGGTGCCCCAGGCCTCGCTTTGAGACCTGGGATGCACCCCCGGATTGCCTCGTATTCCCGGCTCTGTTAGCTCTACCTCCAATTCCCCGATGACTTACCGCCTATTTCAGCGCGACGATTTCGACGACCTTTACGCTATCGAAGAAGTCTGTTTCCAGCCTCCGCAGCGATTCAGCCGGCGGTACATGCGCCATCTCATCGCTTCACCCGATGCCGCGACGTGGATTGCTGAACAGGACGCTCGCATGGCCGGCTTCGCCATTGTCGAATGGAACCAGCAGATCGCCGGCATTGTCGCCTACATCGCCACCATCGAAGTGCTGCCTCAGCACCGCGGCCGTCACATCGGGGCCGAACTCCTCCGTCGCATCGAAGGCTCTGCCAACGCCGAACGCGCCATTCAGGTATGGCTTCACGTTGACATCGAAAACGCCGCCGCCATTCACTTATACGAACGCGCGGGCTACTGCAATAGCGGCCGTGCCGATCACTATTACGCCCGCAACCGTGCCGCCGCCATCTACATGAAGAATCTCGTTTAACACCTATCCGAGCGTTACCCCCTGCGCTTCGTTGTCCCGTAATTCGCCGAGTGCGATCGCGAATTCCACTAGAATAGAAGCAGGAATCATGTCCATCAGCAATCCCAATTTGCCCAAACTGGTTGTGTCTTTACGCCAGTACAGCAGGCAGATGTTTTTGCACGACCTTCTCGCCGGCATCACGGTTGGCCTCGTAGCGTTGCCGCTTGCCATGGCCTTCGGCATCGCCTCCGGCGTGACTCCGCAGGCCGGGCTCTACACCGCTGTCGTCGCCGGTTTCCTCATCTCCGCACTCGGGGGCTCGCGCACGCAGATCGGCGGACCTACCGGCGCGTTCGTCGTCATCGTCGCCGGCATCGTTGTC
This sequence comes from uncultured Acidobacteriaceae bacterium, assembly GCA_963738035.1. GTDB lineage: Bacteria > Acidobacteriota > Terriglobia > Terriglobales > Acidobacteriaceae > Telmatobacter. Next base: position 729,797 of record CAVTVB010000005.1, on the reverse strand, counting down.
CGTTTTGGTCTACCCGGCCTCGCCATGGTCACTCTGATGGCGGGCATCATCCTGCTCGCCATGGGACTCACCGGCCTCGGTTCCGCGGTGAAGTTTATTCCCAGGCCAGTCGTCATCGGATTTACCAACGGCATCGCCATCCTCATCGCCTCAACGCAGATCAAAGACTTCTTCGGCCTTCGCGTCGGCGCCGTGCCCAGCGAGTTCCTGCCCCGCATGAAGCTGCTCATCGGCCACATGCCCAGCCTCAACCTGCAGGCGCTCGCTATTGGAGCCGTGACGCTGGCCATCATGCTGATATTGCCGCGCATCACCAAACGCGTTCCCGCATCCATTGTTGCGTTGCTTGCGTGCACCGCCGCATGCGCAATATTCCATCTGCCCGTCGAAACCATCGGCACACGCTTCGGTGGAATCCCCCGCGGACTTCCGCCCTTCGCCGTTCCCAGCTTCCACGCCGAGCACATTCTCCCGCTCATTCCGTCGGCATTTACCGTCGCATTGTTGGCTGCCCTCGAGAGCATGCTTTCCGCTGTCGTCGCCGATAGCATGACCGGCGATCGCCACAACCCAAACGTCGAATTGGTAGCGCAGGGAATCGCCAACATCACATCGCCGCTATTCGGCGGCATCCCTGCCACCGGGGCCATCGCCCGCACCGCCACCAACATCCGCTCCGGAGCACGCTCTCCTGTCTCGGGTATCGTGCACGCGCTTACCCTCCTGCTCGTCTTGCTCGTGGCTGCACCGCTGGCCAGTTACATTCCCCTGGCCACGCTCGCCGCCGTGCTCTTCGTCGTCGCCTGGAACATGGGCGAGTGGCGCGAGATCGGCGGGATCCTCCAACTCGGCTTCACAGCCATATCCGTTTGGCTTGTCACGTTCGCGCTGACCGTCTTCGCCGACCTCACCGTCGCCGTCAGCGTTGGAATGGCGTTGGCCGCGCTTGTCTACATTTACCGTATTGCCGAGACAACCACGGTAACGCCGGTGACCGACGAATACATCCGCGACGGTCTGTCCCATTCGCTCCAGGGACGCATCATTCCGCCCTACGTCACGCTCCTCCGCATCCACGGTCCGTTCCTGTTCGGGACGACCGAGAAATTGGTCGAGGCGACAACCAACGTCGAGGCCTTTCAGCCAGTGGTAATTCTGCGCCTGCGTAACATGACGGCCATCGACGCCACCGGCATTCACGCCATCGAATCATTTGCAAAACGACTTACTGAATCGGGACGAACGCTCCTGCTCTGCGGAGCGATGGAACAGCCATCGAAACTCCTTCAGCAGCCGCGCTTTCTCGATCACGTTGGCCGCGAAAATATCATGCCCAACATCCAGACGGCCCTTGACCGCGCCAGGGAACTATGCAACGACGACACAACCGTGGCCGTCTAGCCGAGCTGGGTCTAAACTGTGTAAAGGAGAACGGTCATGAGCGACGGCCGCGAAGAGCGTGAAGAACGGGAAAGACGCCGCGAGGAGGAAGAGCGGCAAGACCGGGAAGATCGCATCAATCGCGAACTTCGAGATCAATGGAAGCCGGAACGAACCGATTCCTGATCTCTGCGCTACGGTTCCCAAAACCGCGGCTGCTTTCCATTAATGTAAGGAATTGTGTAGTTGGTGTAACTGAGATGGAACCCTGCCGGCCAATGCAATTTACCGCACCGTTTCAAACTTCTCCCACGGATAGTTACACGCCGGGCAGTTCTCGCCTTCGGCACTCTGCGCTGCATATCCGCAAAACGTGCACACAAAGAAATCGTGCGCTTCATACGCCCAGCCGGACTTAACCACAAGCGGCATCACATCGGCGTACAAGCGCACATGCGACTTATCGGCTTCAAGGGCCGATTGAAAACTCCGAGCCGCCGTCGAATCGAACAGCGGAACTGCAGCGGTAAGAAAAGTGGGATAAAGATGGTCCACTTCGAACTTCTGTTCGACGAGAGCCGCGTTCAAATTCTCCAGCGTGCTCTCCACACCCGGCAGCGGCACATCAATCGTCGTCGATCCGCCCATATGCCTCAGAACACGTGCATGGTTGCTGGCATGGATCTGCTCCGCCCGGGCTGTCGCACGAAACAGACTCGCAATTCCGTGGTAGCCCTCTTCGTCTGCTTTCGCAGCGTATGCTTTGTTGGTTGCAATTGTTTTGGTCTCTTCCTCGAACGCGGTCTCAAGGTTTCGGATCACCGTAAGATCCTCGACTCCCACCACGTGAGCGATCATGCGATCCGTTGCCATGGCCCAAATCCCCTCACTACGTTGGATGCAGAAGAGTGTGCTTGGGTGATGTAAATCACATGCCATTCTCGAAAGCCTCAAGACCAGAATGGAGAAATCGCATGTTGCGGAAGGTTGTTGCACCGGTGCAATCTAGCGGATCCGTTCAAACCTTTCCCAGATGAAATTGCACGCCGGGCAGTTGTCGGCCTCCTGCGTCTTCGCGGTATAACCGCAAAGCGTACACACAAAGAAGTCGAGCTGATCCCTGGTCCAGCCAGGCCCTGCTTCCATCGACGCCACCGCCTCCTCGTAGAGCCGTGCATGCGTCTTCTCCGACTCCATCGCCCACACATACGACCGCACCGCAGAGGTGTCGAGTTGCGAGGTGGCATGAACCAGGAATTTCGGATACAGCGAATCGATCTCCGACTGTTCGCCACCGAGCGCCGCCTTCAGGTTCTCCAGCGTCGACTTCACGCGAAAAGGGCGAATATCGGCTGTTGCTTCTCCTCCCATTTGGCGAATAACGCGCGCATGGTTGCCGGCATGGATCTGCTCTGCCCGGGCGGCCGCTCGAAACAGGCTCGCGGCGCCATTCAGGCCCTCAGCTTCAGCCCTGACGGCATAGGCCTTGTAACGGGCATGGGCGTTCAACTCGCCTTCATATGCGGCAAGTAGGTTCGTAACAGCGCTTTCGTTTTCGGTGGCGACCATAGTTCCTCTTTCTTAACTGAACTATGGTGCAAGTGTAGGGTCGTACTTCTGTGGTTACAGTGATTTACATCACAGGCAGAGTCACGCGATAGGGCAACTCTGGTAACAACGATCACGCGGTACCTTGCTTACCGTTCCAAACGAGCGAGCAGGGAACTACGAAAGCAGCTCTCCCAACGCCGATCCTCCCCAGACCGCTGCTAGGCCCAGCACGACACTCCCTGCAGCATAGAGAGCCGCAATCCCGAAGGCCCCTGCGCGCAAATTCGACAGTGTCTCCCATTCATAGGTCGAAAACGTGCTGTACGCGCCGACAAATCCCACCGGCAGGAGAAACCTCCACGCTGGATTCAACTCCGCGCGTCGGCCCAGGTAAGCCATAGAGAAGCCGATGATGACGCAGGCAGTCAGGTTCACAATGAGCGTCCCGTAAGGAAATCGAAGCCCCATCCGTCCCGTGATCGACGAGCCCACCCAATAGCGCGCAATCGACCCGAGCGCGCCGCCAAGAGCAATCAGCAGATACTTCTGCAATCCGTCCCCCTCCGAAAGACGCAGCGACCTCATACATGAGGAAAAAGGAGTGCCGCCAAGGAACTTGTGTGCCCCATCCATGGCAGCGCCTTTCGCTGCCATGGGTGGGAAAGCAAGATTCCACGGCAATGCACCGCTGAGTGCGTCTCTCTCGCTTTCAATTTGCAGGGATCGCGCCGGGCGTGACTCTCCGACAGGACCGCCTGTCAGGAGTCATCATCTGTCCGGGCCCTGCGGGGGACAGCGGTTAACAGCAAAGCATCATCTGCCAGGCCGCGCGGCGAACTCCATCGCCGCTACCACTACTTGTATTACACCGGCGACGGCATTTTGCTGTCAAGTAACTTGGGTTTTCGTATTCGGCCGATCGACTGCTCCGGTCTCCAAATCTGAAGCGGTTCTGTCACCCGACTCGAAGGACCGCGATCAAGAAGCAGACCATCGCAACGGTCAGAGTAGCCACACGCCAGCGATGCATCGCGTCCCACCGCCTGTGCTCTTTCAGCGCCGGCTCGACCGCTGCATCAGGATCGACGCGCGCCAGCCGATTATTGATTGGCACCAGAAAGAGGATGGTCAGCACGATAACTGCGGCCCAGATCGAACTGGCGGCAATCAGCAACAGGTAGCCCGATTCGCTGTGCCTCGACACCAACTCCGCTATCAGCAGCAGAAAGCAAATGATGTACCAGAAGGGCATCGCTGCCCCCAGCTTCGCCGCAAAAAGCCGAATCGCCCGCAACTCTTCGCGCACCCCGAGCCTGCGTAGAATTGGATTGATGAAGACCGCGACCGCAAATTCAGTGCCGATCAAAAGCCCGATGCAAACAGTGGTGACAACATCCAATAGAGGTCTCATATTCAACTCCTGAGCCTCAGACTCCGCACGGCGATAGAATGATGCAGTAAATGGCGCTGACAAATATGTCAGCCCGCGTTTCCCGATTGGGCCAAAACATGCCGGTTTCAAAAAAGGAAATCTCCGAATGTCCGATCGATGCCATGCTGTCCGTCATCGACGGTCGATGGAAGGGAACGATCCTGTGGCGTCTTTCTGAGAGGCCAATGCGCACCAGCGATTTGCTGCGGAGCATTCCTGGCATTACAGAACGCATGTTGATCCGCCACCTCAAAGATCTGGTCAGCGACGGCATCCTCGTCCGCCAGCACGAGAAGGGAACTCACCCGCACGTCGTCTACTCAATCTCTGACTACGGAATGACGATGCTGCCCGTGCTTGAACACATCTGCGCCTGGGGTCGAAGGCATATCGAGGTGCGCAGAAGCGCCAGTTCGACGCGTTGATCGCTGTCCATTCAGAACGCGTACACAGTCGGGGCCAATCCGGCCGGCTCGCTTTAAAACCAGCCCTTCCTCTTGAAGTAGACCAGAACGGAAATCGTGGATATCGCCATCAGGCCAACCGCGTAATCGGTGCCATAAGGGCTGTTGGCCCACGGCAGATGAAGATTCATCCCGAAGAATCCCGTGATGATCACCAGGGGAAGAGCCACCGTGCCCCAGATCGTAAGCACCTTCATCACTTCATTGGTGCGATTGGCAACGGCTGAGAGGTAAATATCGAGCGCGCCAGACAGGAGGTCCCGATACGTCTCGATCAGGTCGACTGTACGGATGATGTGGTCGTAGACGTCCCGAAAATAAGGGTCAAGATCATCCCCGACCAGTCCTTTTTCGCGACGAACCAAGCTGTTCACAACCTCTCTCATGCCCCCGGCTACCCGGCGAAATTCCACCAGCTTTCGCTTCAGCGTGAAGATCCGGGCTAGCGTCTCGGGATCAGGCCGGTCAAGCACCACGTCTTCGATCTCTGAGATTTCATCTGCGAGTTTGTCGAGCACGGGCTGATAGCCGTCGACGATCTGGTCGACAATCATGTAGAAGAGCCGATCAAGACGATCGACATTTTCCTCTCCGGCACGGGCGCGCACAGTCTCGATCACTGCAGCGTCAGCGCTGCGAACCGAGATCAGGAAGTCGGGTCCGAGAAAGAGATCGATATCATCGAACTCAAGATCGCTCAGGTCATGAATGTGCTTCAACACCGTGAAGATGTAGTGATCGTGCTCTTCCGTCTTCGGCCGTTGCGGCCGATGCCGGCAGTCCTCGATCTGCAACTCATGCAGTCCGAATCGGCTCGCGAGTTCGTCGAGCTCCGGCGATGCCGGGTCGGCGACGTCAAACCACGCCAGGTGCGATAAGACTGGATTCATGTAGGGCAATTCTAGCTTGCGCGAACGGTGCCGCTAGTTGTGTTTTCCCTTCCACTCCGAATACGGCCCCTGGAAGTCCTCAATCCCGTCTGCCTTGAAGTTCCAAAGCCGCGTCGCCACTTCGTCGATCAGATCGTGGTCGTGCGTCACCAGCAGCACCGTTCCCTCGTACCGCTGCAACGCGATATTCAACGCGTTGATCGCTTCAAGATCGAGGTGGTTCGTCGGTTCGTCAAAGATTAGTATGTTCGGCTTGGTCAGAATCAGCTTGCAGAACACCAGGCGCGCCTGCTCTCCGCCGGACAAGGCCTTGGTCTGCTTCTCGCCCTCTTCACCTGAGAAAAGCATCTGACCGAGAATGCCGCGTATCTCTTCCACATGCGCTGCCGGATTCCAGCGGTGCAGCCACTCCGCTACGGTTAGTCCGTGCTCGATCGTCGAGCCCACATCTTGCGGAAAGTAGCCGATCTGCGCCTCGTGCCCCCAGAAAACGGCTCCCGAATCCAGCGTGAAATCCTTGTCCGCCAGCCCGGGATAGTTAGCCAGCAGGCTCTTCAACAGCGTGGTCTTGCCTGCGCCATTGCGTCCCATCAGGCAGATCTTCTCGCCGCGCAGGACATTTGCGGTGAATCCATCGATAACCTTGAGGTCGTCATACAACTTCGTCAGGTGTTTGAACTCCAGCACATGCTTGCCGCTCGGCCGCACCTGGTCAAAGCGAATATAGGGCCGTTGAATATTCGACCGCGCCAGTTCATTTGTCTGCAGCCGCTCCACTTCCTTGCGCCTGCTCGTAACCTGCGAAGAACGCGTGCCCGCCGCAAACCGCGCAATGAATTCATTCAACTGTGCGATCTTCTTTTCACGTTGAGCGTTCTGCGATTCAAGCGTCGAACGAATCTGCGTCTTCGCCATCACCATCTCGTCGTAGCCGCCACTGTAAATAATGATGGTCTGGTAATCGATGTCCGCCGTATGCGTGGTTACACTGTTCAGAAAGTGCCGATCGTGTGAAATCGCAATCAGTGTTCCGTCGTACTGATTCAGAAAATCCTGCAGCCAGTGCACCGAATCCAGATCGAGGTAGTTCGTTGGCTCGTCCAGGAGCAGCGCTTCAGGCTTGCCGAAGAGTGCCTGTGCCAACAGCACGCGAACCTTCTGGCCGCCCTGCAACTCGCCCATCTTGCGTTCGTGCAGTTCTTCGGTTATGTCCAGACCATCCAGCAGTACCGCTGCGTCGGCCTCAGCCGTGTAGCCGTCTTCATCGCCGATTACGCCTTCCAGTTCGCCAAGCCGCATGCCATCGGCATCGCTCAACTCGGCTTTTTCGTAAATCCGGTCCCGCTCCTCAAGCGCGCTCCAGAGCGGTTTGTTGCCCATGATCACAGTGTCGATCACGCGATAGGCATCGAAGGCGAATTGGTCCTGCCGTAGCACGCCGAATTTCCGCGGGCGCACCACGGTTCCTTTTTGCGCGTCCAGTTCGCCCGTCAGTACTTTCATGAACGTGGATTTGCCCGACCCGTTCGGCCCCGTCAGTCCGTAGCGCCGTCCCTGTGTAAAGTTCACAGAAACGTCTTCAAACAGCACTTTCGCGCCGTAGCGCATCGACACATTACTCACACTCAGCATTTCGTTTTGTTTTCCTGTAAGCGAACCGCAGCGCACGCTCGGCGCCGCCGGCCCGGTTTCTGTCTCAAATTTTGCTCAGAGTTTCGGAGCACGCCTATACGCGCCAGGCTCCGCAAGAACTGCTGCTCTTCCAGTTTCTCATAGCCCAATAAAAATGGCACTTCACGGAATCCCGACAATCTTGTGCGTCTGCAAACTCAGCCTCCACTTTGGATGTTCCATGCAATACCGCACGGCCAGTTCCGTATTCAAAACCCGATCCGGCCCATCCATCGGCTGCAAAAAGAAATGCCGGAAATCCAGCCCCTCAAACTCCGCCGGCTGCGCATCAGTCTGCGGGAACACCAGCTTCAACTCATCGCCCGTCTTCTGCACCAGTTGCGCTCCTGCCTTGGGACTCACGCAAACCCAGTCGATCCCAGCAGGAGCCTCCACGGTCCCGTTCGTCTCAACTGCAATCTCAAAGTCGCGCTCGTGCAGCACGTCGATCAGCGTCCGATCCAGCTGCAGCAGCGGTTCACCCCCCGGTACAGACCACAAACCGTGTGCCATCCGTACCGCGCCCAGGCCATTTCCCGGCGATCGCCTCGGCCAGATCGTCCGCTGTCTCAAATCTGCCTCCGCCCTCGCCATCCACGCCCACAAACTGGGTATCGCAAAACCGGCATATCGCTGATGCTCGATCGCTCTCGCGCCCCGACCACAAATTGCATCCCGCAAACCTGCAGAACACCGCCGCGCGTCCGACCTGCGCCCCTTCGCCTTGCAGCGTATAAAAAATCTCTTTGACCGCGTAGCTCATAGCGTAGCCTTAACCTCCGGGTAGGGCAGCGGATCGTCAATCCCGTTTTCCCTGAATCCTTTTCTCCGCAGGAAACAAGAGTCGCACTGCCCGCACGGCTTTCCATCCGGCGCCGGATCGTAGCAACTGCTCGTCAGGTTGTAATCCACGCCGAGATCCATCCCTCTTCGGATGATCTGTGCCTTCGTAAGTTGCATCAGCGGGGTATGAATCACGAGTCTCTGCCGCCCCTCGACACCAGCCTTCGTCGCCAGGTTGGCCATCGTCTCAAAGGCATGAATGAACTCCGGCCGGCAATCGGGATACCCGCTGTAATCCAGCGCATTTACGCCGATAAACACATCGCTCGCGCTCAGCACCTCAGCCCACGCAAGCGCGAATGAAAGAAAGATCGTATTCCTTGCTGGCACATAGGTCACCGGAATCCCATGTTCCATCTCCGCGCTGTCCCGCCCCTTTGGCACATCGATATTGTCGGTTAGGGCCGATCCGCCAAACACACGCAAATCAATTGTCGCAATTCGATGCTGCGCCACCCCGAGCGACGCCGCAACCCGCCGCGCTGCCTCCAGCTCAAAGCTGTGCCGTTGGCCGTACGCAAACGAAAGAGCATTAACCCGGAAGCCCTCGGCCGCCGCAATAGCCGCAACCGTTGCCGAGTCAAGTCCGCCGCTCAGCAGGACCACCGCTGGTTTTTTCGGTACAGAAGTAGAGATTTCGATTGAACTCACGGCCGCCTCTGTTTCAGAATAACTAACCGGCAGTCCCCTTTGAGAGCCGCTCCGTGCTTTCTCACTCTCATTTCTGTCGTCGTTTCAGGCACGCAGATATCTTTTTCAGCATCGAAGGAACCTGGGCCCAGTAATCCGGAGGTCTCCCCATGCGCCTGCAGAGTCTCCCTGCTCTGTCCCTGCTTTTTGCGTCTGTGTCACTCTTCGTCACATCCACCTTGCTCCAGGCACAGCCATCCGGAGGTGCACCGAACGAGCCGACTGATCCGCCTGCGGCCTCGCGTGCCGCATTGTCGCTGAAGACCGACGCCAAGCCGGATATTCCCGTCGATGCCAAACCGACTATGGTCAGGCAGACCGGGCTTCCACTCGATGAGCTTAACCGAGTGCTCGAAAAGTACCGGAAGTCAGGCAATCGCGAGGCCGAAGGGCATACCCTCGGTGCCATTGCGGGCTCCTACAGGTCGCTCCATCAGCAGCAGAGAGCCCTCGAACTTTATCAATTGGCGCTCACCATCTGGCGCGAGATCGGTGATAAAGACGACGAGGCAACCACGCTTGCGCACATTGGCGATGTTTACCGTGAATGGGGATTCCATGAGCAGGCAATTCACTTTTACCGCGATGCCCTCAAGGTGTATCCAACCTCAACGGACAAATCAGAACTAGCGGCCGTGTTCAACAACCTTGGCCTGGCTTACTTCGGGCTCCACGACAAGAAGAAATGTTTTGAGAACCTTGACCACGCTCTCGCGGAATATCGCGCCAAACAAGATCGTCAAGGCGAAGCGTCCGTTCTCACCAACCTCGGTTCGGCGTACGCCTTCCTGGGCAACGACCCGCACAAGTCACTCGATTACTTTCAAGAGGCGGTTACTAAGCTGGAGTTGCTCAACGATCGTTCCTCCGAGGCAAACGCGTTTCAAGTCATGGGCCTCGTCTGGCTCAAATTGCAAAATCAGGACATGGCCATTCAAAGCTTCCAGCGAGCCCTCTTCCTCTTTGGCCGAACAGGTAATGCGCAGGGAGAAGCCTCAGTACGCAAGCAACTGCAGGCGATTACTCAAACTGAGACAATTGCCTCTGCCCGCTAACGCGAGTCGCCATAGAGAAGGGAATCGCGGACCTCTGCCCCTGACGCCTTAGAATTATTCTTCGCACCTCGTCATGAAGATTTTTCTTACAGGCGCCACCGGATTCGTCGGACATCATGTAGCGAAGGCCCTGGTCGACCAGGGCGCGGATCTGCGTCTGCTCGTCCGCAAATCCAGCAAGCTCTCCAACCTCGAGGGCATCGCGGGCGACACTGTTGTCGGTGACCTGGCCAAGCCTGACTCCTACGCACCTGCAATTGAGGGTTGCGACGCCGTTATGCACGTCGCTGCCGACTACCGCCTCTGGATTCGCGACCCCGACGCAATGTATCGGGCCAACGTCGACGGAACGCGAGATTTGTTAAAGCTTGCCCGCGAAGCCCGCGTTCGCCGTGTGGTCTACACATCGTCGGTCGCTACCATGGCCTTCCGGACGGACGGAATCGTAGTGAACGAAGACACGCCCGTGACGATCGACGACATGGTTGGCCACTACAAGCGCTCCAAGTTTTTAGCCGAGCAACAGGCCATCGCCGCTGCGCAGGACGGCCAGCAGGTCATCATTCTCAACCCCACAACACCCATCGGGCCCAATGATGCCAAGCCCACGCCAACCGGCCGCATCTTCGTCGACTTCCTGAATCACAAGTTTCCGGCCTACGTCGACACCGGCCTCAATCTCGTAGACGTCGCAGAAGTCGCGCGAACCCACGTCGCCGCGCTCAATGTTGGAAAGCTGGGTCGCCGCTACATTTTGGGTGGCGAAAACCTCACGCTCAAACAGATCCTCGACAAGATGTCCGCCATCACCGGCATCCCCTCGCCCAAAACAGAGATTCCCTTCGCCATCGCTGCTACCTACGCCTTCTTTGAGGAGTGGATCACCGGCCGCATCCGCGGTAAAGAGCCCCGCGCAACCCTTGAAGAAGTCCGCATGGGCCGCAAGAAAATGTTCGCCTCCAGCGCCCGCGCCCAGCAGGAATTGGGCTTCCGCATCGTCCCCGTCTACCCCGCCATGCGCGCCGCCATAGATTGGTTCCGCGCCAACGGCTACGCCCCATGACCCGTGTCGCCATCATCGCCGCCATGCCCGGCGAACTCAAACCTCTCGTCCGCAACTGGCCCCACTCCACCCGCGGCACCGTCCACTTCTGGGCGCAGCGCACCGAAGAAGAAGAATGGATCGCCGCGTGTGCCGGCGCCGGCCTCGACGCCGCAACCCGGGCCTTCGCCGGAATCGAAGACGGCGGCCCCATCGATCTTGTCATCTCCATCGGCTGGGCCGGCGCCCTCACGCCCGAAATTCCCGGCGGCAGCGCCCACAATTGTGCGGGTGTCATCGACGCCCGCACCGGTGAGCGCTTCAACTGTGACGCCGGAGCCGGCAAACTCTGGCTGGCCACCAGCCCACGAGTCGCCGACGAGCCGGAAAAACGTCGCCTCGCCACCACCTACAAAACCGCCTTGGTCGACATGGAGGCCGCCGCAGTTGCCCGTCTCGCCAGTATGCGCGGCATACCCTTCTATGCAATCAAAGGCGTCAGCGACCCTCTCGATGCTAAGTTGCCCGATTTCAACCGCTTCATCGACGCAAACGGCCAGTTCCAGACCCCAAAGTTTGTTCTTTTTGCTCTCCTTAGGCCATGGATATGGCCCGCGCTCATCCAAATGGGCGAAAATAGTAGAAAGGCTTCCCAAAGCATTGCGGAGCGGCTCCACGAACTCCTGAGCGAATGACGAAATAATGATGAGTGAGGTCACACCAACACGGATGGCTACCCAAACCACCAACGCCCAAAGCCAGTTCGCCACCCGAATCCCCACAACCATGCGCGCCGTAGTCTATCGCGGCATCAACGACATGCGCGTCGAAACCGTTCCGACACCCACCATCGGTCCGGGTGAATTGCTGGTCAAAGTTGCCACCTGTGGCATCTGCGGAACGGACCTGAAAAAGATCCACACCGGCTCTCACTCCGCTCCCCGCATCTTTGGTCATGAGATGTCCGGCACCATCGTTGCCGTCGGTGAGGGCGTCACGCGATTCCAGGGAGGCGAACGCGTCGTGGTTCACCATCACGTTCCCTGCGGCGAATGCTTCTACTGCCGCAAAGGCACCCCGGCCCAATGCCCTCTCTATAAAAAGGTGGGCGTTACCGCCGGATTCGAACCGTCCGGCGGTGGCTTCGCGGAGTATATTCGCGTGATGGACTGGGTGGCCTCCAGTTGCGGCGTCGTGCCCATACCCGATGGTGTTCCTTTCGAGCAGGCCGCTTTCGTCGAACCAGTCAACACCGTGCTCAAAGGCGTAAAGATGCTTAACCTGCACGCAGACGACACGGTGCTGGTCATCGGCCAGGGTCCCATTGGCTTAATGCATGCAGTGCTTGCCAGCCGCACGGGCGCCCGCGTTCTTACTTCCGATCTTTATCCCGAACGCCACGCCATCGCGGCCAAATATGGTCTCAAAAATCCTATTCATGCAGGCAGCGAAAATGTTGTAGACCGCGTTCTGGCGGAGACTGATGGTCGCGGAGCCGATGCCGTCATCCTCGCCGTGGGCGGCAACGCCCTTATCAGAGACCGCCATGGATGCTACGCGCTGTGGAGGCAAGGTGATGCTGTTTGCTCAGACCCAGCGCGGCGAGGCAACTTTTGATCCCGGCGTTGTCTGTATGGACGAGAAGACCCTGATGGGTTCTTATTCGTCTTCATTCGACCTTCTCGACGAAGTCACTGACCTGGTCTTCAACGGATACCGCAACGGGTTTGACCTCACCCAACTCATCTCGCATCGTTTCCCGCTCGAAGAGGCCGTACCGGCGATCGATGTTGCATCGCACCCCAAAGCTGACTCGATGAAGATTATGATTGAGCCCGTCTCCGGTTCAGGAGCAAAGTAATGCCAAACCCGGTAAAACGCGGTCGCCCGACGGTCGAAGATGTACTCCAGGTCGGTCGCAGTACCGTCGGAGATGTACTCCAGATCGGCCGCAATACCGTCGAAGAAGTCCTACACGTTGGTCGGAGCACCGTTGAAGAGGTCATTCAGGTCGGCCGCAATACGGTCGAGTCCGCGCGCCAGCTTCGCCAGGGAACCATGCAGGCCGCAGTCCTCCACGGACGCCAGGACATTCGCATCGAAGATGTGCCGGTTCCCCGGGCAGGCCACGGCGAGCTTATCGTGCGCGTCGGCGCTGCCCTCACCTGTGGAACGGATCTCAAAGTTTTTCGCCGCGGATACCATGCCCGCATGATCGTCCCGCCCGCCCTCTTCGGCCACGAGCTGGCCGGAACCGTCGTCGAGGCGGGGGAGGGAGTCGAGGGCTTTCTCAACGGCAGTCGCGTTGTCGCTCTCAATTCGGCGCCCTGCGGCCAGTGCTATTTCTGCAAGCGCGGGCAGGAGAATCTCTGCGACGACCTGCTCTTCAACAACGGCGCTTATGCCGAATTCATCCGCATCCCCGCCCGCATCGTCTCCAAGAACACGCTCATTGTCCCTGACCACGTTCCGCTCGAGCACGCCGCACTCACTGAACCGCTCGCTTGCGCCGTCCATGGATTTCTCGATTCCAACCCGCATCCTGAAGACACAGTCGCGGTAATAGGCGGCGGCCCCTTGGGCCTCATGATGGTCCATGTCGCAGCTCTTTCCGGCTGTAACGTCATTGCCATCGTGAAACACGACGGCCAGGTGGAAGCGGCGAGACAGTTGGGAGCAGCGCACATCATCAAGTCTTCGTCGATTCAGAAAGCCATCCGCGAAACTCGCGCTCTCACACCCAATAATCGCGGAGTCGACATCGCCATCGAAGCCGTCGGCGTTCCCGAGGCCTGGGAAGAAGCCGTGGAGATGGTGCGCAAAGGCGGCACCGTCAACTTCTTCGGCGGATGCGCGGTCGGAACTCACGTCAAGCTCGACACCAACCGCATTCACTACAGTGACATCACGCTGCGCGCAACTTTCCATCACACACCGGCCATCTGCCGCAAAGCTCTCGACCTCATTGCCAGCGGCCGGTTCCAGGCGGGCGCCTTCATCACCGGCCACGCTCACCTCTACGAACTCAATCGCGTCTTTGAAAAGCTGATGAACCGCAGCAGCGAAATCAAAACCGCGATTGTGCCCTGAGGCCAACCAATGAGCATCGCTGCCCTCCATCATGACGACGAACTTGCGCGCGAGGATTTGATCGCACGTGGCTGGGCTGCGCTTCCGCCTTCCTATCGCATTCCCGACAAGGCCCCCACGCTTCAAGAAGCCCGCGCCTGGTGCAAACACCTCGCCGAAACCCACTACGAAAATTTCCACGTTGCCTCATGGTTTCTGCCGGAAGCTCTTCGCCCGCACTTCCATGCGATCTACGCCTACTGCCGCGTCTCCGACGATCTCGGCGACGAAGTCGGCAACACCCAGCAGTCGCTGGCACTCCTCGATCTCTGGGGCCGCGAACTCGACGCCTGCTACGAAGGCCGTGCGCGTCATCCCGTCTTTGTCGCACTCGCTGAAACCATCCGAACCTGCAATATTCCGAAAGAGCCCTTCGCCGATCTCCTCACTGCCTTCCGCCAGGACCAGACTGTCACGCGTTACGCCAACATGGAAGAGGTTCTGCAGTACTGCCGCTACTCCGCCAACCCCGTCGGCCGCCTCGTTCTTTACACCTGCGGTTACACCGACGAAGAGCGCTTCCGCCTGTCGGATGCCACATGCTCAGCACTGCAACTCGCCAACTTCTGGCAAGACGTCAAAGTTGACTTCGCCAAAGACCGCGTCTACATCCCGCAAGACGACATGCAGCGCTTTGGCGTGACCGACGCAACCATTCAGCAGGGAATTGCGACCCCCGAGTTTCGCGCCCTCCTCAAGCACGAAGTCAGATTTCGCGCGCGATCTCTTCCATCAGGGTCTTCCGCTCATCAACATGGTCGACCGCGACCTTGCCATCGATCTCGATCTCTTCAGCCGCGGCGGCCTCGAGATCCTCAACGCAATCGAGCACCGGGACTATGATGTGCTAAGCGCACGGCCGGCCATTTCAAAACGGACTAAGCTGCAGCTTGCACTGCGCGCCGTGAGCGGAAAGTTTCTACCCTTCCTGCGCCTTGGGGTATCACGGGGTAAAGCCGCTTGACGCAAGAGATGCCGAAAGCCATCACACTGGACGCCGCGTACGCAACTTGCAGGGCAATCGCCAAACGCGAAGCCAAGAATTTCTACTACGCGTTCGTCGCCCTTCCTGAGCCGCGCCGCAACGCCATCTGCGCCATCTACGCCTTCATGCGCAAGGCCGACGACCTCTCCGACGACGAAAGCATCTCCCGCGAACAGCGCCGCTTGAATCTCGACCAGTGGCAGGCCGCCTGGCGCAGCGCATCGCAAACTGGCGCAACCACGATCCCGTCTTCATTGCAGTCCGCGATGCCACGCAGCGCTTCAGCATTCCTCTCAGCCTTCTCGACGAGCTGATCGCTGGCACCACTTCGGACTTGAAAGCCAATCCGGGTGACGCCCCCGACACCTACGCAACCTTCGCCGACCTCTATCAGTATTGCTATCTCGTCGCATCCGTCGTCGGCCTCGTCTGCATTCGCATCTTCGGCTACACCGACCCGCCGCTGAAAAACTGGCCGAAGAAACCGGCGTCGCCTTCCAGCTCACCAACATCCTGCGCGACGTAGCCGAAGATGCAGAGCGTGGCCGCGTCTATCTCCCGCTCGAAGATCTCGCCGCCCACAACGTGACCCTCGATGCAATACTCCATCGCAAGCAAGGCTCACCTCCAGCCGCGAACGAGCGCGCCCTGCTGGCTGAAATAGGAGCGCGCGCAGAAGCCTACTATGCCTCTGCGAAAAAGCTGCTGCCTCTGATCGATCGTGAAAGCCGTCCCGCGCTATGGGTATTGGTCAGAATTTACCGAGGTTTGCTGAGACGAATTCGACGCGCAGACTATGATGTTTTTTCGCACCGCATCAGCGTCCCAACCTTCCAGAAACTCGAAATCCTGGCAGTAGGATTGGCTCGCCTGGCCCTAGCGCTTCTTTCCCCATGAATCAAGACAACGGTGTCGTCTGAGCTTGGCGTACCCAAATAAAACAGTGTCATCCTGAGCGGAGCAGCTTGGGGCCCCGCAGACGTAGTCTGTGGGGTAAGCGGAGCGAAGGATTTGCTTTTCAGTTTTGCCGATCGAAACTCACCCCTGAGGAACACTTGAACGCGACGCCAGCACAACTCGAACCCCGCACCGTCACCGTCATCGGCGGCGGCGTCTCCGGTATGAGCGCCGCCTGCGCCCTCGCTGAAGCCGGCTACCGCGTCCAACTCGTCGAACGCCGCGGCTACCTCGGCGGCCGCGCCTCCTCCTACCTACATCCCGGCGTCAACGAAGTCATCGACAACTGCCAGCACGTCCTCTTCGGCTGCTGCACCAATCTCATCGGCTTCTACCAGCCGCATCGGCGTCGAAAACAAAATCCACTGGACCAGCGAAATGACCATGATCGAGCCCGGCGGTCGGCGCACGAAACTTGGCCCTTCACCATTGCCAGCTCCGCTGCACGGCCTGCCCAAGCTGCTCTCCGCGCACGCATTCACCACGGCCGACAAGTTCGCCCTTGCACGCGCCTTTCGCGCCATGATGAAACCCATTCACGACGATCAGGAGTCGCTATCCGCCTGGCTCGTCCGTCACAAGCAAACCCCAGGCGCTATCGAGCGCTTCTGGCGCCTCGTCATCGCCAGCGCCCTCAACGCCGACCTCGACGCCATCGCCGTACCCTACGCGGCCAAGGTTATCCGCGAACTCTTCATGAACTCCGCGCAGGCCGGGGCCATGGGCATGAGCTCCGTTCCCCTCAGCGAACTCTACGGAGCTGCCCAGGCCTTCCTCGAAGAGCGCGGCTCCACGGTCCATTTCAACACCAACGTCGAATCCGCCGTGTGGGACGAAGCCATCTCCGAGTGGACCATCAACACCCGCACTGGCACGCTCATTTCTGAATTCCTCGTCATCGCACTCCCGTTTGAAGCGATGCAAAAGCTCTTGCCGCATCTTCCCCCTGCACCTCACGGCGAAGAACTAGCGCGCAAGCTAGACCAATTCGAACACTGGCCCATCTGCAGCGTTCACCTCTGGTTCGATCGCGCAGATCACCGACCTGCCCCACGCCGTCCTGCTCGATCGCGAGATCCACTGGATGTACAACAAGAGCGTCCTGCAGCCCTGGCGCAAATTCAATGGCAGCTACCTCGAACTCGTTCAGTCCGCATCGCGGAAATTCGCGGCGCTTGAGCGTCAGCAAGCCATCGACCAGGCGCTGAGCGAACTTGCCGAGTTCTTCCCAACAATTAAGGAAGCCAAGCTCGAAAAAGCCGCGCTCATCAAAGAAGTCCGCGCCACCTTCGGCGTCCCTCCCGGTATCGACAGCCTAAGACCGCCCTCAGCAGTCTCCTTGGCCCAATTGCTTCCTGGCCGGCGACTGGATCGCCACCGGCTGGCCCTCCACCATGGAAAGCGCCGCCCGCTCCGGCCACCTCGCTGCCGATGCTCTCTGCGCCAGCAAAATCGAAGACTGCCGCTTCCTCGAACCCGACCTGAAGCCGCAAGGGACTGATGAGATGCTCGCTATCAAGTTGAGTGCCCGACTTCCACTTGATGCAGCGACCGTCGCTCCAACGACTGACAACTGCTTTTCAATGCGCCAGAAAATAAACTCCCACGCACACCAGCACCGCCGCCGTCCATCGCCGCCGGTCCACCTTCTCATGCAAAAACAACTGCGCCGCAACGGTGTTCAACACCAGCGTGAGCGAAGCCGCCGCCGGACCCACCAGGCTCAGGTTCATGTGGTTCAGCGCAAACAGCAGTGAGAAGAACGCCACCGCCATGAAAAAGATTCCGCCCACGAACAGCGGAGACGTCACCACCGCCTTGATCGCGCCGCTCAGCCCGCTCTTCGCGCGAATGTCATCCAGGTCCCCCATCGACTTCATCGCCGCCGCCGTCAGAACTTCCCCAGTAGACGACGTGATCACGACTGATCGCGATTATCGCCGCAGCCTTCCAGAACGATGCCTGCATCAGTACAGCCATGTCATCGCCCGGCCTCTTTCGCGTCCAGTTCCTCGAGCGCCACGGCCGTCGCAGCATTTACCGGCGGAGTCGTATTCACCGGCCCGTGCGCAACAAACGCCACGCCCACGGTTATCATCACGATTCCCATCCACCGCATCCATGAAATGTCTTCATGCAGCCAGTAGTGCGCCAGCAGCGCGACAAACACATTGCCCAGCGCCGTCGCCGGCATCACGAAGGTCAGGTCGGCCCACGACAGCGCCGTCAGGTAGCTGGCAAAATATCCAATCAGCAACGCAATCCCCAGCGCAATCCACGGAGTAAACACCGCACCGATCAGCGAGAGCGGATGCGCCATTGAAATCGGCGGAAGGCTCGTCATGCCGCGCGAAAGGGCAGCGTCGCCCAGCGGCACGCTCACCGATACAAACGCCAGAATCAGGAACTGATTAAATGAAAGCCGGTGATGAGTCATGTGCCTCGCAGCGGCATCCTTTCCCGCAAAAGAGAAGGAGGGCAGACGCAGCGCGCCGCCCTCCGATGGTTCGTGCCCCTGAATGCTAAGCGCCCGTTACGCGCCAGCGTTCACAGGTGCAGCCGGTTTAGCAGGCTGACTGCGTTTCTGCTTCACCGCCTTGTTGCGCTCTGCGCGAAGCTTCAAGAACGCCTTCGCCTCAACGTAAAGTCGCGGCACGTCGCGGTTCACAATCGCCTTCCACACCACGCGGAACGCCGCCTTCGGACGGAAGTAGTACTCGTCGTAGAAGCGGTGCACCATCTCCATCACGTAATCGACCGGCAGGCCCGGATACTCGATGTGCGCCATCTGGTGGCCGCCGCCGTCTTCCATCTTCTCGTTGGTGATGAAGCCGTTGGCCTTCGCGTAGTCGTAAAACTCCGTGCCCGGATACGCGTGCGCAATCGAAACCTGAATCGTCTCGCAGTCCAGCGTCTTCGCAAAGTTGATCGTGTTGCGGATCGATTCCTTCGTCTCGCCCGGCAGCCCGAGAATAAAGTCGCCGTGAATCACGAGCCCAAGATCGTTGCAATCCTTCGCAAAGGCCCGCGCACGTTCAACCGTCGCGCCCTTCTTGATGTTCTTCAGAATCTGCGGATCGCCCGACTCAAAGCCGACGATCAGCAACCGGCATCCGGCTTCCTTCATCGCTTTCAGCGTGTCGCGATCTGTCGTCACGCGCGAAGTGCAGCTCCACGTCAGATCCAGCGGCTTCAGCTTCTCGCAAAGCTCAATCGTCCGCCCCTTCTGGATGTTGAAAGTGTCGTCGTCGAAGAAGAACTCCTTCACATGCGGGAAGTTCTCCTTCGCCCACTTCATCTCAGCGGCAACGTCGTCCGTCGACCGCTTGCGCCATGCGTGTCCGCTCAGCGTCTGCGGCCACAGGCAGAAGGTGCACTGCGCCGGGCATCCGCGCGTTGAGTAGAGCGCGATGTACGGATGCAGCAGGAACGGCACGTTGTACTTCGTCACGTCCATGTCGCGCTTATAGATCTTCGTCGCCCATGGCATCGCATCCAGGTCTTCCACCTGCGGACGATCGGGATTGTGAACGATCTTGCCATCCTTCTTGTAGCTGATGCCAAGAATCTCGTTCAGCGGCTTGCCCTGCGCAAACTCCACGACGGAGAAATCGAATTCGCGGCGGCAAATAAAATCCAGCACCGCGCACTCGTTCAAAGCGCGATCCGGGTCAGTCGTCACCGGCGGTCCGACAAAGGCAATGCGAATCGAAGGGATTCGCCGCCTTGATCGCTTCGGCCAGTCGCTGGTCGCCCTCCCAGCCCACCGTGGAGGTGAACAGGACCAGAAACTCATAGTCCTTGCAAATCTTGATCGTCTCGTCGGCCGAGACGTGGTGCGGCGGCGCATCCAGCAGGCGCGATCCTTCCAGCAGTCCGGCCGGGTAGGTGAGCCACACGGGGTACCAGTACGACTCAATTTCGCGCGTAGCGGGCCAGCGCGAGCTTGCGCCACCGTCGAAATTCTCAAACGAAGGCGGGTTGAGGAAGAGTGTTTTCAAAGGCATAGGCATCCCTTCAATTCTACCATTTAGCGAGTTTTTACGCGGTTTCTCGGTGTGTATTCCGATGATTACTTCCCGTTAACTTCACGCAGCCAGTCGTCCATATGGCCCAGAGCGCGCAGCAGTGCTAAGTCGTGCCTTTGCAAGCTCAAATCCCGCATCCAGCGCATCCTCATCCTTTTGCCGCGCCTCGATCCGCGCCAGTTGCTCGGCTTTAGGGCTTATCTGCGGCTGACGACCCGGGCCAGCTCCAGAACCATTGCCTAACTCCAATTGTGCCAACACGGCCTTCAGCTGCTCATCGGCAATCTGCTGTTTCAGGCCCGCAATCTCCGCCTGGGTATCAAGTTCGCGAATGCTTCCGCTAAGGTCCGCAATTGCAAGGTCGTTCTGCTTCTCAGCCTGCTCTGCTTCGATCTTTGCCCGCAGCGCATCCGCGGCTGACTCCTCGGGCTCGGGCATGATCGTCCCATATCGAAGAGCGGAATCTGCAACCGAAATTCCAGAAGCAAAGTTGTTCGGCGGCAGCGGCTTGGCAAAGAAGCTGCTGACCTCGTTCAGCAAATTGGTGTTGCGGTTGTACTGCATCGCGAAGCGCAATTCAGGGATATATCGGCTTTCGCTGTCGCCCTCTCGCCTGGGCCTGTTTGGAATATGCGATCAATTGCGCTGCCATGCACGCTTGCCTGATTGTGCGAAGGCGCTACTCCGCGCACCTGCGGAATTTCTGGAATGCTTCCGTGGTCAACCTTGATCGAACCCTCGGGAAGCCCGGTCAGAACGCGGACAGTTGCTTCTCGAGACTCGCCTCACGCGCCTCCAGGTGCAGACGCACTCAGCTTGATCTGGGCTGCCGTAAGCCTCGCCTGCAATAATTCACTCAGCGGATCGACACCCGCTTCGGTGCGCTGCTGTTCGATTTCAACAAGTCGACCTGCAAACAGCTCCTGCTGGAGCGCGCCTTGCAGTTCCTGGTGTACCGTATCGAGTTCGATATATGCCGTCGAGGCATCCAGCGCAACCTGCTCGCGCGCATCTTTCAGCCGCGTCGCTGCGGCCTGCACTCCAAGTCCTGCCGCATCGATATAACGCTTCTGCGGAATGCTGTAAACCAGCGCCTGAACGGTGGCGCTCCAAATCGACGGTGGAGAGCCAGTAAAACCCACTTCAGGGAAAACCGGCAGCCCAGTTCCCACCGTTGCTGAAGGAATGACAGCGTCCTTCGTCTCCGAGAGCACTGCATTCGCCTTGCTCACATCGGCCTGCGCAGCGCGCACTCCGGTGCTGTTCCGCTGTGCCAGCTCCACCACCGTCTTGCAGAGACACCTGCGCACTGCGCCAACGGGGATCCCGATCAGCATTGCCGCGACAAGCGCAACCAGCCAGCTCCGGCACTGACATCGCCGTCCGCGGTCCAGCAGCGTAATCCGTCAATGGCCATCGCAAATCATCAAAATGTCAGCCCCAGTGCCGGCTTGTAATCATGTGCGAGTTCAAGTGCAGCCGCCCGTGCCTGCCATGCACCATTCTTGTCGCCTAGCTGGCCTTTGAGCCGTGCAAGCCGTGTGTAGCGCTTCAAACGCAGGCCCCTCTTCCGTTCGCGGATAATCTGCGAGATACTCCTCCAGCATCTTCGCGGCAAGAGCCAGGTTTCGCTTGCCCTTCGACAGAACCGAGGCGCCGTTATAAAGCGCAACACCCGCTCGCCGATCGTGCTGTGCCGCTCTGTATCCGCTTCCGACCGCGGCTTCCATCTCGTCCCAGCGTTCGCGCTTGCGATAAAAACTCGCCAGCGACATCCAGCTAAACGCAGGATGCTCGCTGGTCGCCGTCGCCTGTTTGTATTCGCGCTCGGCCGTTCCGTAGTCCTTTCGGCTCTCGGCGATGCGTCCCAGCAGAATGTGCGCGCGCGCCGGATCAATCTTTCGAGAGCGGGCACCAGCGCCTGCGCCTTGTCCATACCTCCGCCCACCACCCCCGGAGCCGAAGAGTAAAACTCTCCGAGATCGGACATGCGCTTCTCCGTTGCGCGGATCGAGATTCACCGCCTGCTCAAATTCCGCACGCGCGCGCTTCGCCAGGCTGTAGGCAGCGATAAACGAGGCATGGTCGGCCTTCTCCCCAAGCGCCCGGCCCAGCCACAAGTGATTCACCGAGCTCTGCCCGTCGAGGTTTACCGCCTGTTCGCATTCGTTCACCGCCTCGTCCCAGCGCTCCAGCGTGAAGTAAACCCGGCAGCGCAAATTATGTGTCTCCGCAGACGAAGGCATTGAACTCAACAAACTGAGCGCCCGGTCTGCTTCGCCCGATTGCAGTGCTGTATTCGGCCAGCGCAATCCCGTCCTTTGGGCACCTCGGCCGACGCGGAGGTGACAAAAGCGCCAGCAAGTGCGATCTGCAAGTACCTTCTTCACCGGACTCTCTTGATCGGAACGCCCTCTTGCAGGGGCAGTCCTGTCGTGGTTCCTGTGGCCACCCAGTCACCGATCCTTAGCCCGGAAAGTATGGCGACCTGCGTAAGATTCAGTGCCCCGGTGACGACAAAAGTCTTCTTCAACTCCTCGCCATCGATCTTGTAGACATACGTCTTGCCGTTCTCTGAACGGAGCGCCTCTCTGGGAATGGATAGTGCATTTGCCTGGCTCGCCGTCGTCACCGTCACCGTGACGTTGGTATCGGGCAGAAGATGGCCATCAGCGTCGTCGATGTGAATCAGAACCTCGCCCACGTTGCGCGTTCCGTACGTGATCACGGTTATCGGTGTGCGTTCGATATGCCCGTGCCAGACCTTACCCGGCTTCGCATCCCACTTGATCAGGATCGGCTGGCCCACAGCCAGCATCCCGATCTCCGGTTCGTCGAAATACGCCCGTACGCGCTCTTGGTGAAGGTCCGCCATCTGCAACAGCAATTTGCCCTGCTCCACAAATTCCGTCGCATTCACGTTCAAGCTGTAGATGGTGCCCGCGACCGGCGCATGTACTGATGTTTGCGAAAGCACCTGCTGCGCAGCCCGCCGGTTGGCCTCCGCGTCCGCGAGTGCCGCCTGGGCCCGGGCAACTTCGGCAGGAGAGTAGCGGCTTTGCGCGCTCTGTTCCGCAGCATGCAGATTTGCCTCAGCCGTCGCCAGCCTCTGGCGTGCCGCAACCACCTCGCTGGGCGCCGCCGCCCCGGTAGCGCTCAGCTTCACCAGAGCATCCAGATCATGCTGCGCCTGGTCCCGTTCAAGCTTGTCGCGCGTCCATCTCCGCCGCGACGCCTGACGCTGCTCGAGAGTCCCGTTTTGCGTGATCGACTTCAAGATTTGCCTGGGCCGACTTCACCGCGCTGTCAGCGCTGGCCAGCTTGGCCCGTGCGTCAATGTCATCCAACTGCATCAGCAGTTTGCCCGCCGGAACCGTGTCGCCCGCCTGGACGTACACCGCTTTTACAAGCGCAGGAAGAGGAGCATGAATCTCGATATTGTGTATGGGTTCAACCCTGCCGTTGGTGCTGGCCGTCGCTGCCAGCGGCTCCTGCGAGACCTCCGCGGCGCGCACAGGCAAGCGGTCCCGGGTAAGAGAACGAGAAACAAAATAGACCACTATTAGGACCACGACCGCACCAAACCAAAGCCATTTGCGGTCCAATCGCTTTCTTTCTGTAACCATGCGGGCGACTCTAAGCCAGTATATAAGACGCTTCGCAAGCCCTTAAGAAGCAGAAATTTGCAGGAATACGATCAGGAAACCTGCATGACGGAGTGTTCACATTGATCCCCCTTACAATAGAGATATGTCTCAGCAGCCCCGCTATACCGACGATCACGCCAAGGCCGGACTCGATTTCAAGTTTCCGGAGATCGAGACCTGGCAAAACCAGTTTCCCGGCTACGAAATCGTCATTGACGACCCTGAACTGACCTCAGTCTGCCCCAAGACCGGCTTGCCCGACTTCGGCTCGCTCTCCATCCGCTACATGCCCCGCAACCGGTGCCTCGAGCTCAAATCGCTCAAGGAATATCTCTTCAGCTACCGCAACCTCGGCATCTTCCAGGAAAACATCGTGAACCAGGTGCTCGAAGACGTAGCGAAAGCCTGCGACCCTGTTTGGGCAATAGTGAGAGGCGAGTTCCGCCCCCGCGGCGGCATAGCGACAACCGTAGAAGCCCGCTGGCCAAGACCCACACTTAGAATGATTGAACTCCGGGAGCATTCTCGAAGATGTGAAACTCCCGCCGAGAGCATCCATCCAACGCCGAAACGTGAGCGGGTGAGCTAGGATGCGGTCCGGGTAATCGCGATAACGCTGATGTCATCTTCTTGACCGAACTTCTGCGCCGCGGCCGCGAGCGCGCCGACACTTGCGGACTCGCGCAGCAGATCGTCGATACGCTCGAAGCCGAAGAGCGTCCCATTCACGTCTGTGGCTTCAGCAATACCGTCTGACATCAGCAAGAGTTGATCGCCCTCCGCAAGGCTGAAGCGCATTATCGAGAACTCAGGATCTTCGATCATGCCCAGCGGTAACGAGCCTTCCATCTGAACGGGCCGGCCATTGAGATACGGAGGCAGATGTCCGGCATTGGCCAGCGTGGCGCCGCCGTCCGCGCCGATGCGCAGCGCGAGGCAGGTGGCGGCCGCGTGACTGCGTCCGCACAGTCGCTGATTCAGCACCTTCAACACTACCAGCGGATCGAGATCGAACTGCGCCGATGTGCGAATTGCGCCAATCTAGCAGCGCAACCAGCATTCCCGCCTGCAAACCCTTGCCCGCAACATCGCCGGCAACGATCAACATGCTGCCATTGGAGGCGTGCGGAAGGATCTGGAAGAAGTCACCACCCACCTCGCGCGCTCGGCGATACTCGCTCTCAATGGCCAGACCCGGAAGCGTGGCGATGGGCTCTGGCAAAATCACACGCTGTACCTCTTGTGCCTGTTTCACGTCGAGTTCCATCAGCCTTTGCCGCAGCACCGTCATCAGAAGCCGCCGCAGCAGCAACCCGGCGATCACGAAAGCCAGCAGCAGATTGGCGAGGTCCCCGAGTGTGACTTGCACGCCAAGGGGATACCAGGTCAGATTGATATGCAGAAAATTAAGGTCATCCCAAAACTGCGCAACTCCCCATAGAACTACGGCCGGCAACACCGACCATCCCTCCACTCCTTTTTGGCGAATACCTTGAACGATGCACACGAGCATCAGCGGCAGGAAGAGCAACTTGGTAATGAGATAGACGCCGGCGAAGGCAGCACTCACCGAATGCGGAACGACCGTAAAGACCAGCAGGTTCCGGTTCAGGGCAGTCGATATCGCATACAACAGAGCCAGCACCGCCGCCGCGCGTGGCAGCCACGCTGGCCGCTGAAGCCCAAACCAGCTCCACCAAACCATTACCCATGCGGCGTAAATCAGCGGGCGCAAAACGATGAACCGAGTGGATCGCCGTCGCAACTCCCTGTTGCTGTAGTGTCGAGCAGGACTACAAATGCATCGAACATCGCCGTAAGCAGGAAGGCTGTTCCGAGCCAGATGTAGACTCTGTCTGAACGATCAAAGAAAGTAAGACTGAACGCGACAAGAGCGATCAAAGCAAACACTACTGCTGAGACTAAAAGGTCAGCTACTGCACGCAGGGCGTCAAGCCAGCGGAGTTGATGGTTGGCGTTCACCGCGCCTGCCTCACCCAATCGGGAGCGGTGCGCAAGCCGCCGACATCGGGATAATTTGCCGGCGTTGACGGCTCCATCCAGACGCGAAAGGCCAGCACTCGGGAGGTTGAACCATTGCCGGGTTGCGGCAGAGAAAAACTCATCGGCTGCGTGTTATAGACGACCGGCCTGCTGAAGGAGAAGTTGCCGAAGCTACCAAGTAGAATCCCATTCTGAAAAACCTGGTAGCCGTCGTCCACGCCCGGCGGTCCTTCGAGGGCGAGGCCCTTTCCAGCCGGCGCTTCCACCTGCACTACGATGCGATACCAGGCATAGCCCCAGTAACCCGCATGCCCACGATTCGTCCACCCAGGCACGATTCCCGAGACTCCATATACCGCGTCCAGGGCCGTGTCGCCTGCCGTAAGGTCAACCGTCTCCCACGTCGAATCATCAAAGGCTGGCTCTGACCATAGTGGGAATGGTTTGTTGGATCGATCGGCGAGTCGCCAATGTGAAACTTCCACGGTCCATAGAGTGGCGCCGTGGAATCGCCAATGATAATGTGCTCGATCGGTCCGGCTTGGCGGGCGCCGCCCGGACCAAACCGTCACCAGTACTAAACACGCGAGGAACAAAAGAAGGAGAGAGAAATGATAGCTCTGCGCCACTGGGATCTCCTCTGCGCTCGCAACTAACTGATGCCGCAGACATTTCTTCGCCAAGTTTGAAATGCTCCGGACTAGCGCTGCGTGCGCCAGTTCGACACCCTCTATTTGATGTCTGCTCACCCCACGGTTCTTTGACTGGGTCGCTCCGACCATATTTTCAGAGATTTCGGCGTCACTACCCAAATGCCAATAGCGTAACGGGAAAAACCTCTCTATCGGCACTTGGAGTCAAGCTCGCGAAACAGCTTCAGGAACCCCAATTCCTGCCAGATGTTCCAACATGGGCTGACTTTCGATGATGGTGTGGCGTTTCTTCAGCTTCAGGAATGGTGACTCTATATACCGGTAGGAAACGGTTGCCATCGCCACAGTCAATCCGAATGCCGTGAAGAATCTCAGAATGAACATGGAGCCGTGGAAGTCGCCGGTTTTTGGGAAGATATAGAAGGACAAATCGTGCGCAACACCATGAAAAACATAAAGACCGAATGAGACGCGTCCGAGGTACACTGCCCATCTTGGAAGTTGTCGCCAGCTCAGTCCGAGGAACGCAAGAAGCATCAAGATGGATCCTACCGATATCAGCAAAACTCTGCTCAAAATAGTCCACCTGGCGCTTGTGTCGTGGGCAATTGCGAATGCAGAATCCGGTCCGCCACATGCGATAAGCCAGCACAGCCCACTTCCGGCGAGAAGCAAACACCTCATCCAGAGGCCGACCTTGGGCGCCCTTCCACGCAGAATGAGGCATAGAAAAATCCCCGCTGCAAAGCACTGAAACTGTACAACTGAGTCGGCCCATATGCGATCGTCGCTTGCGCTCTCCATGCATAGCCTGTACAGCCATACATTGGCGGCAAGCACAATCGCTGCCCCGAATATGTAGAGGACTCTGCGCCTGAAGCATTTCACAGCCCAAGGGGCGAACAAGTAGAACTGCTCCTCAATTGAAACGCTCCATAGCACGAACATCGGATTGTTTAGCCATCCATGAATTGCAGAACGCCAGGCTCCCATAAAGATGGCGAACCAGCACAGCCCGACGAGTTCGTCGCGGCTCCCGCCAGGCAGGCATGCGAGTACCGCGCCTAAAGCCAAACCGAAATAATAGAGGGGCCAGATCCGAAGAATGCGTCGAATGTAGAACTGCTTGACCGCGACAGTTCCGGATACCTCACGTTCGCGAAGCAAAAGCTCGCAAATCAGGAAAGCGCTCAACGTGAAAAACAGGCACACTCCAAAACGTCCCGCATTGGCAATGGTGTAGAACAGCGGAGCGACTCTCCCCAAAAACGCAGAAATCCGGGGAGTCGGAGTGCGGGGCAGAGTATGAGAGAGAAACACGAAGAGAAAAGCAAGGAAGCGAACGACGTCTAACTCCGGGCGGTAATACTGTCGGGCAGATGACTTCGGGAGCTGCACCTCGAGGGGCGCTCCATCGCGTCCTATCAGAGTCATTCACTTTCTCACTGAGCCTTTGACTCTGGGGGATGGATTCGAAAGCTCACATTGGAACCCAGCCATATTCATCTTCAGAACGTTCGCTGTCAACTGCAGATTGGGCCCCGCAAGTCCGATGATCCATTCGCACTATTCAATTCTGTACGCCATGCCGTGAAATACTGGAGGACCGGAAGGGCACCCAGTTTGTCGACAACCACATCAACTGTTCGAACTCCCGTCAGTCCGGCGCTCGCCACGCTCATTCTGCTCATCGCCCTCAACCTGCTCAACTACATCGATCGATACATCCTTCCGGGCGAGCTTTCGCTCATTCAAAACGAATTCAATGCCTCCCGCGAGCAAATGGGCGCGCTCACCACGGCCATGTTCTTCGTCTACATGCTGGCCGCCCCGCTCACCGGCTGGCTCGGCGATCGCTACCGCCGCAAGCCGCTCATCATCGCCGGCGCGGTGTTGTGGAGCCTGGCCACCCTCGGCACAGCCTGGGTGCACAGCTATTGGACCCTCTACGTCCGCCACGCCATCGTTGGCATCGGTGAAGCCTCCTTCGGAATCTTCGCGCCCGCTGTCATCGCCGATTTCTATCCGGAAAAAGATCGCAACCGCATTCTCTCCATCTTCTACACCGCGATTCCCGTCGGCGCCGCGCTCGGCTATTTGGCCGGCGGACAAATGGGCTCAATGTGGGGCTGGCGGACACCCTTCTTCATCTGCGCTATCCCCGGCCTGGTCGTCGCCGCACTCTATGGATTCATCGGCCGCGAGCCCGTACGCGGCGCGCAAGACCACATCCAGCCCACCGCCGATCGTGCGACCGTCGCCGGACTCTTCCGCAATCCCGCATTTCTCACCGCGACCTTTGGCCTCGCCATGTTGACCTTCGCCATGGGTGGCATCTCCAACTGGATCCCCGAATTCCTCCACGACCCGATCGGGCTCTCCGTCGCCAAAGCCAGCCAGCTTGCCGGCGCCAGCACGGTGCTCGATGGCATCCTCGGCACGGCTATTGGAGGCTGGATCGCCCAACGCTGGCTCCGCACCAACCACCGCGCTCTCTACCTGCTCAGCTTCTGGAGCGTCGCTTTGACGCTGCCCTTCGGCATCCTCCTCTTCTTTGGCCCCAGCCGCTGGGCCGTTCCCGCGCTCTTCGCAGCAGAGTTCTTTCTCTTCCTCAACACCGGACCACTCAATACCGCCATCGTGAACTCCGTCTCCGCGCCAGTGCGCGCCACAGCGGTGTCGGTGAACCTTTTCTGCATTCATTTCTTCGGCGATACTTTCTCGCCGCAGATTATCGGCAGAATTGCTGATCATTCCAATCTCCGCATCGGGCTCGGCTGCACACTCGTCTTCCTCGTCCTCTCATGCATCTTCCTGCTCGTAGGATCACGTTTCGCGCCTCAACTGGAAGAGCGCCCCCACCAACCTGCCTGACGTGGTGCGTAATACTGGCGAGAGATGATTCACAACGACACGCTGCGACTCACGCTTACAGTGCTGACTTGGCTAATGGCCTTGAGTTGGTTGCGTCGCTCCGTTCTCGCGCTACGCGGCATGGCATCGGTTCTCGACCTCACCACGATTGAGAAAACCTGCCTGCCGGCATTGCCCGAAGACGATAGCCCAAATGTGACCGTCATTGTCCCCGCACGCGGCGAGCAGGATTCAATTGAGGCATGCCTCGAATCGCTCCTTCGCTCAGAAGGGGTTCGAGCCCAGATCGTTGCCATTGACGACCGCTCGGAAGATCGTACCGGCGAGCTCATGGATGCCGTTGTGTCCACCTCTTGCAGCGGTTCAAACACCCTCGAAGTGATACACAATCGTGAACTGCCCCATGGCTGGCTTGGAAAGCCACATGCTCTCGCCTTGGGTGTGGCGCGGGCTCGAGCGCCTTGGCTGCTCTTTACCGATGGAGATGTCGCTTTCGCTCCCGAAACACTGGAACTCTCGTTACGCGCGGCAATGAACGCAAATGCCGATCATTTCGTTCTTGTGCCGACCTTGACGCATGAAGGCACGCTCGCCGCAGGCGTGCAAGGTTCAATCCAGGCCCTTGGTCAATGGGCCGCACGCATGTGGAAGATCCAGGATCCCGACGCGAAAGACTTCTTCGGCGTGGGCGGTTTCAACCTCCTGCGTGCCGAAGCTGTCGAAGCTTTCGGCGGGATCGAGCGTTTGAGAATGGAGATTGTCGAGGACATTTCGCTCGGATGGCTCGTGAAGAGGGAATTGCGCCGAAAGTCGATGATGGCTCTCGGCCCCGGGCTCGCCAAAATCCCCTGGATACAAGGGCCGCTGGGAATCGTACGCCTGCTTGAAAAGAACGCCTTCGCTGGATTTCGATATAGCATCGGCACTGCAGTAGTTGCCACCGTCCTGCTGGTCTTGCAGGCTGTGGTGCCGCTCATGGCGCTTGCTGCAGGCCCTTGGGGGATTGCCGCGTGCTTCACGCTTTACGGAAGCGTCGCATTAAGTTTCCATGCGAACCGAAAACTGAACGGTATCTCGCCGCTGCTCGCAATCATGTATGCACCGAGCGTCATAATCCTGGCCTGGGCGTTTTTGCGCTCAATGATTCTCACGGTCAAACGCGGCGGCGTAGTCTGGCGTGGCACTCTGTATCCGCTGGCAGAACTCAAGCGCTGCAAGCTCCCCTGGCGTATCTAACCACGGCGCACGCCTACTTGCCGGGCAATGTTTCCTGGTCCCGCAGATTCATGAACGCCCGGTGGCCACCATGCGGCCGGAGATTCGGATCGGCGATTGGCGGCTTCGCCTGCTCACCCGAGAACCCATGCAGCAGCATCGGATTCGGCCTGAACTTCGGCGCTCCGCCTTGAAACTGGCGCGCATGGCTTACCTTCATTCCACTACGCCCATGCATCGGCTGCACGACCCCGCGTATGTGCACATCCGCTCCGCGATATTTCTTCAACTCGCCCACGTCCTCGCGATCCTCCCGCAAGCTGACGATCGTGAAGCCGCATTTCTGATCTGGTGAATCCGGCGCACACACGTCCAGGAACCGCGTCCCATCCGAAAGCTCGACCACGTCGTAAACGTGTACATCGACGCACACGTCTTTGTTGACCAGCTTCGCAGCATCTTCAGAATTCATGCAGGGTTTGGGATGTGCAGCAATCGCGTTGGAACTTACAGCCAGAATCAGAGCCATTGGCACATATACCCGCGCGATCCTCGTCAAAGCCATGCACCAATACGAATAGAAGCGGCCAGTAGATGCAGTGCGACGTGTCACAGGCCCGATTCGGTTCAGGCGAAAAATCATGCGGAAACTAGAAGCTAGAGGCTAGGAGCTAGCAGCTGTCCTACTTCGCTCCCACCAGCTCCTCGCTCTTCGCCCGTTGCCCATAATGGCTCTGCACGTAGTTGTCGAGAATCTGCTTGAATTCCGCCACAATCGTGTCACCGCGCAGCGTCGTATACAGCTTCCCGTCTACATACACCGGCGCCTTCGGTTCTTCAAACGTACCCGGCAGGCTGATGCCAAGATTGGCATGTTTCGACTCGCCAGGGCCATTCACCACGCAGCCCATCACCGCCAGCTTCAGCTCTTCGACACCCGGATACTTCTTCCGCCACTCCGGCATCGACGTCCGCAGATAGCTTTGAATCTGCTCCGCCAGTTCCTGAAAGTAGGTGCTAGTCGTTCGTCCGCATCCCGGGCAACTCGTCACCTGTGGCATAAAGCTGCGGATCGAAAGCGACTGCAAAATCTGCTGCGCCGCCTGCACCTCTTCCGTGCGATCGCCACCCGGCTTCGGTGTCAGGCTCACGCGAATCGTATCGCCAATCCCCGCAAGCAGCAGTGGGGCCAGCCCCGCCGTCGAAGCGATCAGCCCCTTCGCACCCATGCCCGCTTCCGTCAATCCCAGGTGAAGGGCATAATTGCATCGCGCCGCAAGGTTCTTATACACATCGATCAGATCGCGAACGCCACTTACTTTCGCCGACAAAATAATTTGATCCGGCCGCAGTCCAAAGTGTTCCGCCGCCTTGGCCGACTCCAACGCGCTCACCACCATTGCTTCCATCATCACGTCACGCGCAGGCAGCGGCTCGGCCTTTTTGCTGTTTTCATCCATCATCCGCGTCAGCAGCGCCTGGTCAAGCGAACCCCAGTTCACGCCGATCCTCACCGGCTTCTGGTTCTCGACCGCGCACTCCACCATCACCTGGAAGTTGTCGTTGTCCTTCTTCCCAATCGATGCATTGCCGGGGTTGATTCTGTACTTTGCCAGCGCCTTCGCCGTCTCCGGATATTTCTTCAGCAGCAGATGCCCGTTGTAGTGAAAGTCGCCCACAATCGGCACCCGGATTCCGCGCTTGTCCAAGCCCTCCACAATCGCCGGAACGGCGGCCGCAGCCTCCTCGTTATTCACCGTAACGCGCACAATCTCCGACCCGGCCATCGCCAGGGCAGTTACCTGCTCAATTGTCCCGGCGGCATCGGCCGTGTCGGTGTTGGTCATCGATTGCACGACAACCGGAACCTCCCACCCCACGCGAACGTTGCCGATCTTGACCGTGGGAGTCTTCCTGCGCTGAATCTCTGGCATAGCGACCTCTTCCTATTCAGTTTACCCGTACTGATAACTTCGCCTCCTACACCAAATCCAGGGAGAAACAGGTTTGTAACCGAGCATGACCTCGCCCCAGCTGTAACCATCTCAAAATAAAGTGCCCTCGGAGACTGACCTCAGAACTTGCATCCTTCTCCACGGAGAGGGCGAGACGAACCCAGAACGAAGTCCCGGATTGCCCGTGCTCTCAAAATCGCTCGCTCAACCGGCTGGCGGAATCACACTTCGACCCTCGCTTAGAGGCACACTACCGGCTACAATGCTGATATATGCTGTCTCGCAATTCCTTCCGTTTTCTGACTATCGCGGTAGCCCTCCTGGCGATCTCCGGTATGAGCCTCGGAGCGCAGGACCCTCCTCGTCGCGGGCGCAAGTACAAACCCCCGCCACCCACCTCCCGCATCGAGGTCACCGTGATCCGTGACGCAGACTCCAAGCCTATTGAGAATGCCTCCGTCATCTTTCATCTTGATGGAGATAAGGGCAATATGGAGCTGAAGACCAATGAAGACGGCAAGTCGATCATTGACGTTCTTCCCCTGGGCTCAACCATGCGCCTTCAAATCATTGCCAAGGGCTTCCAGACTTATGGCCAGGATTACAAGATCGATAAATCGGATATGACCTTTGGCATCCGCATGAAGCGGCCCGGCGAGCAGTACTCCATTTACAAGCCTCACGACGAGGATGCGGACGCTCAGAAGGACGACAAAGACGGAGCCTCGGATTCACGAAAAGATCCTCCATCCGCTGATACCACGAAAGAGAAGCCTGCCGACCCGAGCGGCCAGCCAACCAACCCTCCTCCATCCAAACCGCAGTAATCAGGCTTTCCTGAACTGCGTCAAAACCAGCGTACGAGTCCTGCCATGACCAGCCAAGCACTGATCGGAAAAGCGGCGCTGGTCACCGGCGGTGCTCGGCGTATTGGCCGCGAAATAGCATTGGACCTTGCCGCTGCCGGCTCCGACGTCACCATTACTTATCGCAACTCAAAAGCTGAAGCCGAAGAAACGCTACAGCTCATCCACCAACTCGGCAGGCTCGCGATCGCCGTCGAATGCGACGTGCGCTCCGAGCAATCCGTGCGCTCCGCCATCGCCGCATCCATCAACTTCCACGGCCATCTCGATGTGCTTGTGAATAACGCCGCGATCTTTGAGTCTGCCGCGCTTGAACAGCTCAGCCTCGAGCAGTGGGATGCAGTCTTTGAAACCAACACACGCGGACCGTTCCTTGTCGCTCGCGAAGCTCTGCAACATCTCCGCACTTCTCGTGGACGCATCATCAACATCGGATCGCTCGGGGGTCTGCGCCCCTGGGCCGATCACGCCCACTACTGTGCCTCGAAGGCCGCCCTGCACATGCTGACAAAGGCAATGGCCAAAGCCTTCGCGCCTGATGTTGCTGTGAACTGTGTTGCTCCCGGCTGGATCGATATGGACGAGGCGGAGGCTCACGCTGCTGCCCAGCGGTTCGCTGCTAAAACGCCCATGCAGCGCAACGGCACCGCAAAAGATGTTGCGCAAGCTGTGGCTTTCTTCGCCGGTACTTCCAATTTCATCACCGGGCAGGTACTCACAGTCGACGGTGGACTGGGCCTTTAGAGAATCTTCACACGCAAAATTGAATGCGGAAGACGTCTTCGATCACATCGAAAACAACCGGCTCCAGAATCCTTTGCTTTCCTTCTGTGCTGAACCGCTTGCCCGTCGGCCTTTGCTGTCGTTCTTGACGACGAACTCCAGCGGCACGCCCTCCCAAAGCCCGACCGGCTCCGGCTGCACTGGCCACTTCGCGCCCTCTACCGCCGCCTTCGGATTGCTGACATAGAGCCGGTGTGCCGTCTCCACATCTGCCTTTGCAACCACGTAGTCATAGCCCTTCTTCAAATGCAGCGGACGCCATTCGGGATGATGCGCATCGCTGGCCAGAAAATGAATCCAGTTGCGCTCCAGCAGGGCATCCGCGAAAGCCTTCGCCTTATTGCCGAATCGCCCGTACAGCGACGCCGAAGTTACCTGCACAAGACATCCCTCGCGCATCCACTCCGCAAGCAATTCAGGATCAGCCTGCAGAACCGGATTCCGCTCCGGATGCGTGATGATGAGCGTGTAACCCGCATTCCGCAGGCGGCTCAACGCCACCGTCAACGGCTGGGGAATCAGCAAGTCGGGAAATTCCACTAGAAGATATCCCTTGCCATCAATCGAGTATCGGAACGGATTCTCAATGGCATCGGCAATATTTTCCGCATTCATGTGAAAGTCGCAGCCGAGGCTCAGATTGATCCGATCGCCAACCCGGTCCCGAAGTTCCTTCAGGCGTTTTGCGTTCACCTCTGGCTGGTAAGGATAGTTCTCACTAGCGTGGGGAGTGCACACAATGTGAGTGACGCCTTCGCTGATCGCCATCTCGGCCAGCTCGACTGAAGTTCTCAGATCCGGCGACCCATCGTCTACGCCGTAGATCAAGTGACTGTGGATGTCGATCATTGCGTCCTGGTCTTCCAATCCGAAAGCACGGCTCAGCGCGTTGCCAGTGCCTCAATCATGGATGCGAAAATCTTCCAGCCGTCCGAAGACCCCAGCAGCTTCTCGCTTGAGCGGTCGGGATGCGGCATCATTCCTAGTACATTCCGTCCCTCATTCAGAATTCCAGCAATATTGCTTAGAGACCCGTTCGGATTTGCATCTTTCGTAATCTCACCCGTCGTCGTTGCGTAGCGAAAGGCAATCCGATCCTCTGTTTCCAGTCGTGCCAGATCCTCCGGAGTGCAAAAGTAGTTGCCTTCCATATGCCCAATAGGGATCTGCAGTACTTCGCCCTTGGTCAGCTGATTGGTGAAGGGGCTGTTCGTCGTCTCAACCCGCAGATGAACCTGCTTGCAAATGTACTTCAGCCCCGCATTGCGCATCAGCGCACCGGGTAGTAAGCCCGCCTCGGCCAGTATCTGGAACCCGTTGCAAATGCCCAGCACCAGCCCGCCCCCGGCGGCAAACTTCTGCACCGCCTGCATCACCGGCGAAAAACGTGCAATCGCCCCGGTACGCAGGTAGTCCCCATACGCGAAGCCGCCCGGCACCAGTACCGCATCCACACCCTGCAGGTCCTCGGAGTCATGCCACAGGAACGTAACCGGCTGCTGAGCAATCTCCGCGATCACGTTGAAAGTGTCGTGATCGCAATTGGACCCCGGAAAGACCAATACGCCGAATTTCATACTTCTAGGTTAACAGCGCGCGAAAGTCCAGATATAACCGCTTTGTTCAAAAAAGAATCCACCCAGGAAACTAACCCTATTTCAGCGGCAATCTACCGCCAACTTCATCCGCCTGTGCGAATCTCGAGCGAACCGGTGCTGAAATGCCCGGGTAACCGGGTACCCCAGCAGGGCCATCAGATCGCGTGGTCGCGAAACGGCTTCCGTCTCGTACCAGACTGCATCCGACTTTTCGTCGAGTAACACTTCGAATCTCTCCTCGCCCTCTTCGACGTGCGTCGGCGTCGTTTTGTAGATGAACCCAAACCGGCTTCCCGTCTGAATCACTTCGACAATCCGGCTCAGGTTCAATGACCAGAGTCCGAGACTATGAACCTCCACCGCTACGATCGGACCAACTTCGATAGGCGCCGGCGAATTGGCCACGCGAGCCCAACCTAGATCGAATTGTGTCCAGTTTCTGATTTCTCGGATTGAGCGCTCATACGCCTCTTTGCCTTCGCCGATCTGGGTCCGTCGCCGGTCCAGCACAAACCCAGTGGGCAGACCGATTCGACGAATTCCGCCGGATCCGTCCAAATACTCCGCTCTCATCAAACCAGGTAGGGAAGCCGCGATTTCGCGCTCGATCTCTCGGTCGGTCGGCCTTGAGAGCCTGAACATAGAATCAGTACGTTAGTTGCAGCTGCAACCCCTTCGCATCATCATTTACCAACGCTGTCACCCGATGATGCTCCGCATCGAAGTTCGTCGAGATAGGTGATGTGCCAGGGCGGTCGAGTGACGTCACTGCCGCCCCCGCGTATGGCTTCGTCGCCCCGTACACCTCGATCGAAAGCAGTTTCCACCACGGCTGGAAAGTGCCCTTGCGTGGCGCCACCGTCACAATCAGCCCCTGGGGGCTCACCCGGCATGCAAACTGGACTCGCAAATAGTCGCCTTTCGTGAAGTCGTAGCTCACTCCATCGTCCAGGTACAGCGAACCCGCGCAATCGGCGCCAATCGTCGTCGGCGGATAGACCCGCAGCGTCAGCGGCCCAACCGGCTTCTCATCTGTACTCTGAACCAGCGGCTGTTGAGGTACGATCGACCCGGCACGCACGAAAACAGGCAGTGTCTCCAGTGTGCGGTGAATATGAACCTCCGGCTGTGCAATTGCTGCGTTATCAATGCCTTTGCGCCCAGAACTTGGATCGATTCTTGAACCTGTCCAGTAGTCATACCAGCTCGACGGCGGCAGGGCCACCTGGTAATCATCCAGCTGATCGGGATAGGGGCTTTGCGCAACCAGCAGGTTCGGTCCCACCATAAAGGCATTCCCGGTGCTCAAATCCAGCGGCCCACCGTCAGCCTGGCCATGCGGAAACTCCAGAAATAGCGGCCGCATGATCGGCACCCCGGTCCTGCTCATCTCCTCCGTTGTTGTGTAGAGATACGGCATCAGCCGATAGCGCTCTTCGATGTACCGGCGCCGCAGGCTCACATCTTCAGACGTCCCGTTCTCCCACGGTTCTTGCGGGAAGGTGCCCACCGCAGAATGGTCGCGATCGATGGGATGGAACGCCGCCACCTCGAGCCACCGCGTCAGCAGTTCCGGCTGCGGAGAGCCCGCAAACCCGCCCACGTCCGCGCCCGCCATCGCAAACCCGCTCAGCCCCAGGTTCAGTAGTTGAGGAGTTGTCTGCCGCAAGTGATCCCAGGTGGCCGAATTATCTCCCGTCCACGTCACCGCATACCGTTGCCCGCCTGCGAAGCTTGCCCGCGTCATCACAAACGGCCGCACATTCGGCTCCAGCTTCAGCAGGCCTTCAAACGTGCCACGCGTGTTCTGCATTCCGTAGATGTTGTGCACTTCGAGATGATTCGCAACCCGCGTCGCGAATCCCGGTTCGTCGATGCGATGTTGCGTTTCATCCGGCATCGTTTTTGATGGCACCAGAAAAACTGCCGGCTCATTCATGTCGTTCCAGAACCCGGCCACCCCCTGCTTCACAAAATCCGAATAAAGCGTACCCCACCACTCGCGCGAAGCCTTCCGCGTGAAATCTGGAAATACCGCCTTGCCCGGCCAGACCACGCCCTCGTAAATCGTGCCGTCGGGGTTTTTCAAAAAGTGATCCCCCGCAATCCCTTCTTCAAACGGCTTGTACTTCGCCAGAGGTTGATCGGCAATATGCAGGTCGGTGATCACAACCGTGCGCAGATGCTCAGCCCGCAGATCCTTCACCATTTGCCCGAAAGTAGGGAACCGCTCCGGATCCACCGTGAACGGCCAGTTCTTGTACTGGTAGTCGATGTCGAGCCAGATCACGTCCGCGGGAATGCGTTCGCTTCGCAGCTTGTCGCCGATGCGCTTCACCTCTGCTTCGGGAAAGTAGCTATAGCGAGATTGCTGATAGCCGAGTGACCACATCGGCGGCATCGGCGTTGTGCCGACCAGCCACGCCCATGTCTCGACAACATTCTTCGGCTCCGGACCATAGAGAACGTAAAAATCCAGAGGCCCACCCTCCGAACCGAACGAATATCCGTCGCGATACTCCTTGTTGAAGTCAAAGCTCGCACGCCAGGTGTTGTCGAAATAAATCCCCGCGCATACACCTTTGTTGAAAGTGATAAACCACGGGATCGACTTGTAAATCGGATCCGTCGATTGCTGCCATCCAAACGCATCCGTATTCCAATCGGTGAACGCCTCGTTGCGGCGATCCAGCGGACCTGGCTTGTCGCCCAGGCCGAAGTAGTGCTCGTCCGCCGGCGACTTCATGTACACACGAAACGACGTGCCGTGATACTCAATCGGCCTTCCCGGCAGATCCTGTGCGATCACATGCTTCGCATTGTCCGTCACAGTCAGCCCGAACGGATCCTTGTGCACCGTCACATGCAGCTTTTCCGTCTTGAATCCGACCGCAGTCCCATTCGACTCCGGCGTGACGCTGATGTTTGCCGTCCGCGAAGTGGGAAGCACCGCCCACGAAGCGTCCTCGGGCAGCTGTCCTGCAGGCCCCACGCGCACCCGCAACACGTCATCCCGCAGCGCGGTGATCTGCATTACTGCGGTACCTGAGCGGATCTCAATCCCATTCGGAAGTGCATGCGAAGCCGTGACGCGATCAAGCCGCACAAACGCGGTCTTCTGCTGCGCATTGAGGTTGATGGTCAGTTGTGATGTTGCGGCTAAAAGCAAAACTGCAAAAACAGCAGATAGAGAGCATCTCGCTCTGGTCACTCAGCACCTCATGGGAGCCAGTTTGGTTGTCGTTAGAAAGAATACTTTGTCGAAGTTGGAAATGGAAAATGCGAAGAACGGCGAGCCAGGCAAGTGCCCCATTCATGCGCAATCTTCTGTGCGCATGAGTGGGAAAGCACGAACCTAGAAAACCAACTAACTTGCTATTCGTGCAACGCGTAGCTAACCCCGTTGCTGTTGCAGCTTTGCCACCCGCGCCCGCGTCTCACTCACAAACGCATCATCTTCCGAAATCCCAGCCTTCATTGATCCCAGATTAATCTCCACATTCGATAACGCCCCTGTCACCGCCGCCCCCGCCAGTGCAATCCCCGTCGTCAGATCCGATGCCATATTCGGATTCGTAATCGGCCTTAGCGTATGCGCAATCTGCGCCACTTCCGTCGCGCGCTCTGCCACGCCCAGGGGAACACTCGTCGCCTGCTTGAGCGCCGCATTCACGCCCACTCCACCATCATCCGTCTCCCGCGCAGCTCGGTAAGCCTTCATCACCACGTTGTACGACTCGGCATCGGCATCAATCGCTGCTTTCAGTTCCTCGCGCAACGCGGCGAGCCGCGCAATTGCTTCGCTTAATTGCGCCTCATATTGCACATACGCTTTCTTCCCGCGCGACATTGCCGCCACCATGTGTGCCAGCCCCGCCGCCATTGCCCCACTTGCCGCTGCCGCGCTGCCGCCTCCCGGAGTCGCCGTAGGCGCAGCCAGTTGCTCGATAAACGGCTCAATGCCTGCGCGCAGCCCGCCCACGGCCATCTTGCCGCCCATCACCGCCGCCAGTCGGTTCTCCAAGATCAGTGACGAATCAAAGTTCTCCACCTGCAGAAACCACTCCGCTGCCTGCTCCAGTGCGGCCTTCGGAATGAGACCCACAATCTCGCTCGACACCGGCATCACGCCGTACCGCGCGGCCTCGCGCTTCACCGTCTCGAACACCCGCGCAATCGGCGTCTGCTCGAAATCCGTTAGGTTCATCGAAACCTGCGCCATCCCGCGCACCAGGAACCCAGCGCCCTTCACAAACCGGAACCCGCCCGACGAAGCCCGCACCGCCTTCGCAATCTTCTTCGCCACATCCACATCGGCCGTATTCAAGAACACGTTGTAGGCGATCAATGCCTTGCGCGCACCTACCACCGTCGCGCCCGCCGTAGGATGCACCTTCGCCTCGCCGAAGTCCGGCTTGCGCGCAGGATTCGTTTCAATTTCTGCGCGAATCCCCTCGAACTGACCACGTCTGATGTTCTCGAGATTCTGCCGCTCCGGCGTAGTTGCGGCCGCTTCATACAGGTACACCGGTATCGCAAACCGCTTCGCGATCTCCGCGCCCACATGCTTCGCCATCGCCACGCAATCTTCCAGCGTCACGCCGTCGATGGGGATAAACGGCACCACGTCCGCCGCGCCCATCCGCGGATGCGCCCCCTGGTGCTGCGTCAGATCGATCAGCTCGGCGGCTTTGCCCACTCCGCGAATCGCCGCCTCCTGGATCGCCTCCCGCTCACCCACCAGCGTGATGACGCACCGGTTGTGATCCGCATCCATCTCGCGATCGAGCAGGTAAACCCCAGGCACCTTCATGGCCTCGACAATGGCATCCACCTTCGCCTTGTCGCGCCCCTCAGAGAAATTAGGTACGCACTCCACCAATGTGTTCGGCACGAGGAGAAGGATAAATCAGCGAGGCGCATTGTTACGATAGTGGCAATGCCCATCGATCCCGCAGAGGTTCACGATTTCGCCGCCCGTTACACTGCGGCCTGGTGCAGCCAGAATGCAGCCAGCGTCGCCTCTTTCTTTTCGCCTCAAGGCTCCCTCACTATCAACAGCGGAACGCCCGCCGTCAACCGCGCCTCCATCACCGCGGCCGCGCAATCCTTCATGACCGCATTCCCGGATCTCCGCATCCTCATGGACCACATCATCGAGCGCGGCGACCGCACCGAATATCACTGGACCCTCATCGGCACCAACACCGGCCCGGGCGGCACCGGAAATCCCGTTCGCATCAGCGGCTTCGAATCTTGGCAATTCGGCGCCGACGGCCTCATAGCAGACTCACAAGGTCACTTCGACACCGCCGATTACATCCGCCAACTCGGCGGCAAACCCCATTCTTCCTGAATTGCAGAACTGCCTCACGCATCTTCGCGG
Source organism: uncultured Acidobacteriaceae bacterium (assembly GCA_963738035.1). GTDB lineage: Bacteria > Acidobacteriota > Terriglobia > Terriglobales > Acidobacteriaceae > Telmatobacter. Next base: position 688,699 of record CAVTVB010000005.1, on the reverse strand, counting down.
GTAGTATCCTCAAGGTGTCTATCTCGCAGGAGTTTCCCTCATGACCACGACCAGCGTATCCCCTATCATTCGCGCTCCCCGCGGAACCCAGCTCCGCTGCAAAGGCTGGCAGCAGGAAGCCGCTCTCCGCTGTCTCATGAATAACCTCGATCCCGAGGTAGCCGAGCGCCCCCAGGACCTCGTCGTCTACGGCGGCATTGGCCGCGCCGCGCGCAACTGGGAGTGCTTCCACGCCATCGTCCGCGAACTCGAGCGCCTCGGCCCTGAAGACACACTCCTCGTCCAATCCGGCAAACCCGTCGCCGTCTTTCCGACCCACGATATGGCTCCGCGCGTCATCATCGCCAACTCCAACCTCGTAGGCAAATGGGCCACTTGGGATCACTTCAACGAACTCGACCGCAAAGGCCTCATGATGTACGGCCAGATGACCGCCGGCTCGTGGATCTACATCGGGACTCAAGGGATATTACAGGGCACGTTCCAAACCTTCGCCGCGCTTGCCGAGCGCCACTTTGGCGGAACCCTGAAACATAAGCTCGTAGTCACCGGCGGCATGGGCGGAATGGGTGGCGCCCAGCCGCTCTCCGTCACCATGAACGACGGCGTGGTGCTCGTCATCGAAGTCGACCGATCACGCATTGAGCGTCGCATTGAAAACCGCTACTGTGACACCATCGCCGAAGACCTCGACGAAGCACTTAAGCTTTGTGAGTCCGCCCGTCGCGAAGGCCGCGGGTTCTCGGTGGGATTAGTAGGTAACTGCGCCGACGTCCTTCCTGAAATCGCTCGTCGCGGTGTCCAGATTGATGTAGTCACCGACCAGACCAGCGCACACGATCCGCTAAACGGCTACGTGCCGCAAGGTCTTACGCTCGATGAAGCCGCAGACCTCCGTAAACGCAATCCCGAAGAATACGTCCGCCGCTCCACCGCTTCCATGGTCGTCCACGTTGACGCCATGCTTGCTCTCCAGCGTTCTGGCGCTGTTACCTTCGACTACGGCAACAACATCCGCCGTTTCGCCTTTGACGCCGGCTGCGCCGACGCCTTCCTCATCCCCGGCTTTGTCCCTGAGTACATCCGCCCGCTCTTCTGTACTGGAGCCGGCCCATTCCGCTGGGTTGCGCTCTCCGGCGATCCCAAAGACATCGACGTGACCGACGAACTCGCCCTCGAGCTTTTCCCCGACAACGAAATCCTCACCCGCTGGATGAAACTAGCCCGAGGCCGCTTTGCATTTCAAGGCCTTCCCGCGCGCATCTGCTGGCTTGGCTACGGCGATCGCGCGAAGATGGGCGAGGCAATGAACGACCTCGTGAAGAAAGGAAAAATCTCCGCGCCCATCGCCATCGGCCGCGACCACCTCGACACCGGCTCCGTCGCCAGCCCCTATCGCGAAACCGAAAAGATGCTCGACGGCAGCGACGCCGTAGCCGACTGGCCCATCCTGAACGCGCTCCTCAACACCGCCTCCGGCGCCACCTGGGTCAGCTTCCACCACGGCGGCGGCGTAGGCATGGGCTACTCGCTCCACGCAGGCCAGGTCACCGTAGCTGACGGAACGGAGATCGCCTCCCGCAAAATCGCAAGAGTCCTCAACAACGACCCAGGAATAGGCGTAGCCCGCCACGCCGACGCCGGCTACGAATTAGCCCAGCAAACCGCCAAAGAAAAAGGCATCCACATCCCGATGGAAGGGAAGTGATGGACGGTAACGAAACGCCCACAAAACTGGGTGCCCCAGGTCTCGAATCTGAGACCTGGGATCAACACATCCATCAGCACAATGACCGGGTTCCACATCCATTCGACAGCCGTTTGTCGAATGGGTGGGAAAGCACTACACTCATCCAGCCGGAGATCACGAACTCCATCAACATTCGCGAAGCGCCGCTAACACCGCGAACCTCCGTATGATCGCCATCGTCAACATCGGCCAACTCGTCACCCTCTCCGGCCTTGCACGCCCGCGCATCGGCGCAGAACTCAGCGACCTCGCGATCATCAATGACGCGGCGATGCTCATCGAAGACGGCCGTATCATCGCAACCGGCAAATACTCCGAACTCAAATCTCAGATTCCACCACACTCAACCGAAATCGACGCCGCACGCAGTGCCGTAACCCCCGGCTTCGTCGACGCCCACACCCATCTCGTCTTTGCCGGCAACCGCGCCGCCGAATTCGAACAACGCATCGCCGGCGCCACCTACCAGCAGATCGCCGCATCCGGCGGAGGCATCCTCCGCACCGTAGCCCTCACCCGCGCCGCCAGCGAAGATGAATTCCTCACCGCCGCCCGCCGCCATCGCGACTGGATGCTTCGCTCCGGCACCACAACGCTCGAAGCCAAATCCGGCTACGGTCTCGACCATGACACCGAACTCAAAATGCTCCGCGTGATCCGCGGTCTCAATACAGAAGGCCCCGCTCGCATCATCCCCACGCTGCTGGCCGCCCACACCGTCCCGCCCGAATACAAAGACCGCCGCGCCGACTACGTCCGCTTCGTCGCCGAAGAACTCATCCCCGAAGTCGCGAGCCTGGGTCTGGCCCAATACTGCGACGCCTTCTGCGACGACCACGCCTTCACCGTGGACGAATGCCGGACCGTCCTCACAAGCGCGAAGAAACACGGCCTCAAACTCCGCATCCATGCCGAGCAATTCCGTTCAGGCACCGGCGCCGACCTCGCCGCCGAACTTGGCGCTGCCACCGCCGACCACTTAGAAACCGTGACGGAAGATACCCTTCACATCTCCGCGCCGCCGGCATGCAACCCGTCCTGCTTCCCGGCTCTGTCTTCGCCCTCAGCCGCACGCAGTACCCTCCTGCGCGCAAGATGATCGAAGCCGGCCTCGCCATCGTCCTCGCGACAGATTTCAACCCCGGCTCCTCGCCAGTCCCATCCATGCCCTTCATGTTGTCGCTGGGTTGTCTGCAGATGGGCTTGTCGCCCGCCGAAGCGCTAACCGCCGCCACCATCAACGCCGCGCACTCGCTCGGCCTTGGCGCGGAAATTGGCTCACTTGAGCAGGCAAGCAAGCCGACTTCGTCATCCACGAGTTCGCCGACTACCGCGAACTCGCCTACTTCATCGCCGCGCCCATGCGCCCCAGAGTCTTTATCGCCGGCCGCGAAATCATAACGTAGCTCGGTCGTTCTCGCTCTTCATTCCGTCCAAAAGAAGTGAAGTGTCATCCTGAGCGCCGCACGTCTGGGGCCCCATTTCGCGCAGCGAGATGGGGTAAGCGGCGCGAAGGATCCGCTTTTCACGAAGCTTCGTCAATCACGAACCCCGGGTGCCCCATCCTTGCGTAGCAAGGGTGGGGAAGCAAAAATCTAGCCCAGCCTACAGTTCCCATTGCCCCAATTCGGTTCACACCGTCACAGTCTTCCGCGCCCTTCGTCTCTCCGCCACAAAGATCGCCACTCCCAGCCCCAACTGCACCGCCGTCGCCCCCACCACTTTCACAACCGCCAGCACCTTATCCGGCTGATCCGCCCCCGGGAATAGTGAAAGCACAATCGTCGTCGCCGTTGCCGCAAACCCCACGACCCCCAACGCAATCGCCACCGGCTTCTTCCCCGGCACGCGCCGCACATTCGGCCCCGCCGGCTCCCACTGCAGCCGGATCATCGTCGCAAACAGCAGCAGGTACGGAATGAAGTACGAAATCACTGCCATACTCACCAGAACGTCGTACGCACCGCGCACCGTCGTTCCCATCTGCCCCAGGATCGCCACCAGCACACTCGCCAGCCCATACACCGCGATCGCCACCCATGGCGTCCGATACCGCCGATGAATGGAACCAAACACGGGGGGAAGATAATGATCGATCCCCGCCACAAACGGCAGCCGCGACGTCGACGACAGATTCGCCGCCGTCGAGCCCACGCTGTTCACCCCAACCAGCAGTGCAATCGGCACCAGCATCCAGCCCAGTCCCAGCTTGGCGCTCAGCGTTTGCACGCCGTTCACAAATCCCTGCAACCCGCTTACCGAATCACTGGGCAGCGCCACCAGCAGCGCCATCGTCCCGCCAATATACCCCAGAGTCACGATCGTGCCGCCCACCAGAATCGCCCACGGCATCGTCTTGCGCGGATTCTGGATCTCATCGCCCATCGCGCTGGCTGCCTCAACGCCGCCGAACGCGAAGAACACCCCCGACCAGAAGACAGCGTTATCGAGGCTCCAATGCGGGGTCATGCTTGCAACCGTGAACGGCGTCGCAGGCCCAAACCGCATCCACGATACCGCCGCCATCATCATCAGCAGACCCAGCGGCACCAGGCTCCCGATTGAACAGACATTGTTCAGCCACTTTCCCGCGTCCACACCGCGAATATTCAGCACGATGATCACGGTCAGCCAGAACGCCGCGAATCCCATAAAGTACAGCGGACTGCTGCTCAAATGCTGGGCTCGCGGACCGAACGCAATCAGCACTGAAGCCGCGCCAAAATAAAGCACGCCCGCAAAGAATGGCAGATTGCTCATCCAGTACATCCACGCCGCAACAAATCCCGTGAAATCGCCGAACGCGGTACGCGTCCAAACGTAGATGCCGCCCTCTTCGGGATGCCGCGACGACAACTCCATCACGCTTGCCGCCAGCGGAATAAAAAAGCACGTCAGCGCCGCAATCCAAATAACGAGAATGCTCGGCCCTGCTGCCGCAGCCGCCGAAGTCCAGCGCACATTCAGCGCCACAACGACATAGAACAGCGCAAGGTCGCGAAAGCGAATCCCTCTCTTCAGAGCTGGAGCCGATGCCATGTGCGTCGCAGCATAGCAGAGCCGCGCGTGCCGAAGAAACTAATTCTTGCGTGCTCAAAGGCTCTCGGGAGAGCCGCCGTTTTGAATGGGCAAGAATTCGGGTGTTCCGCAAGCTGCTGCAAATGAATAACAGGGATTCCGTCTACGTCGCCACCGAGCCACAGCTTCACAGAATCTGTAAGGTCATGCGATCCGAGCCAAAGGTGGAGCGATTGCGTTTACTCAGTTAACCTTGGTAAACACGCCATCGTTCACGATAGCCAGGTTCTCAACCAGGAGACGTTTCCCGCCGTCTAGGAATTTAACGCCACGCCGCGCTACGCCTGTATTCTCGCTTGCGAAATAATAAGTGAAAGTATCGCCGTCCCAGTGGGTGAGCTCGTAGTAGGCGTCCCGCGGGGGTAGCCGCATGATTAGCTGATTGTTTACGCTGTCGATCTGGAGCTTGCCGTAATAGGGGCTGGCATAGGTTCCCTTATAAGCGGAGAGCTGACCGGGTGACGAAGGATTTGTAGGCCGCTTGAGCTTTGAGTAGTCGGGAGAGCAATCTTGCGTCTCCTTCATGAGTTTGTCAAAGATCGGTTTGAGCGCTTCCAAGTAGTCGGCCTTGGCAGATCCGTAGCGATAGAAATCGAGAAACGCCATGCTAACGGATTCCGGTAAACCGATCGGCGTGCCGTTGGTGAGGACCACAATCCCAAGTTGTTCGCTCGGCACCAGGTAGACGGCGGTAGCGCTGCCCAGATCGAAGCCTCCGCTATGGCTTAACCGCAGAGCGCCAGTTGCATCTTTGCCGACATTCCAGCCGAGACCATAGAAGAAGCTGCCGCGGCACTCCCCTGGAGGAACCGGGCCGGGCACAGCCGCACAAATCTCCGGCTTGTGGGTCTCCTTGAGTGCTGCCGCATCCACGATTCGCTGGCCATCGAACACACCGTCGCCGAGTTGCAACTTCATAAAGTTGGCAAGGTCGCGCACGTTGGAGCTAACGCCGCCTGCCGGCGCTTCGGAATCGGCTTCGCGCACAAACCAGTTTCTGTAAACATCTTCGTCGCGGTAATGCAAAGCCGCTCTATTTGGATTGTTCTCGTAGTCGGAGTAGCGGGAACTTGTGGAGTGCATTCCGATCTTTCCGTAAAGTTGCTGCTGTGCGAGGTCTTCCCAGGTCCTTCCGGCTTTGAGCGCAACGGCGATGGCTCCTTCTGTCAGACCGAAATTGCTGTAGTGGTAAGTTTTTCTAAATTCGCCGGCCGGGGGAACCAAACGGATGCGTTGCAGAATCTCCGATCGACTGTAGCCCAGATCTTCCAAAACGTCACCGGCACCGGTAGGTAGACCGCTGCGATGCGAGAACATGTCGCGAACTGTGACCTGCTCGCTGGCGGCCTCGTTGGCGAGTGCAAACCTCGGATCGAGCGCGCGGATGCGATCCTCCCAACTCACCTTGCCTGCGCCCACCAGCGAAGCCACGACAGTGGATGCAATCGGTTTTGATACCGATGCGATTTCAAACACGGTATCGGGGTCAACCTTGGTCGTCTCGCCGAGCCTGCGCAGCCCATATCCCTTTAGAAATACGACGCGGCCCTGGTACACCACCGCTACCGCCAGACCGGGAACCCCAGTCTTCCGCATAGCGTCACCGACATAAGTATCCAGCTTCGTGAGGGCTACCTCGATGTTGCCCGCGCCCGGCTTCTCGGTCTGAGCCGGAACGCAGATCAGGGCTGCGAGCGCAGCGATCATCAAGGCTATTTTGGTCATTTGAACCCTCCCGCAATTTTTCTAGACCTCGATAGGAATGAAGTTTTTGGGGGAACTGGACAGCGAGTCAAGAGTAAACAAGGCCTCGCTCGCGACAAAGACGATTTAGCAAACGCGCATTTTATTTCCCACCCAAATCCTTCAAAACCGCCATCGCCGCATTCCGTCCATTGATCCCAATTACGCTGCCGCCTGGATGCGTGCACGCTCCGCACAGATACATCCCAGCCATGGGTGTCCGCGCGCTCAACCGGTTGGCCCACATGTACTGCGGCAGACACTCACCCTGGAAGATATGTCCGCCCGTCAGACCCACCTTCTGCTCGATATCCGGCGGACCCAGCACTTGCGCCTCAATCACCGCTGAATCGAGGCCTCCATCTCCGATGTTGCTGCAGAATCGTGCCAGTGACTTCAACGCCAGGGCGCGCACGTCCTCACGCCGCTCATCCCAGTTGCCCTGCGCAAATTTGTAAGGAACATACTGCGCAAACACGCTCATCGTGTGCGTGCCGTGCGGCACCACCGACGCATCATGCACGCTCTGGAAATACAGCTCGCACCACAAATATTCCGGCAACTCCCCGCGCTTCGCCGCCGCGAACCCAGCCTTCCACTCGTCTTTGGTCAGCGGAGCATTGATCTGCCCATAGTGGTGCGCCTGGTTCGTCCCCGGCCGCGCCATGAAGTTCGGCAGTTCCTTCAAATGCACATTCAACTTCACCGTGCATCCCTCGATCGGCACGTCCTCCACGCGTTTCTTCCAACCCGAATCCGCCGCCGCGCCAAGCATGCCTAGCGTCCGCCTCGGGTCCGCATTCGACACCACCACTCGCGCTGTAATCCGCTCCCCGCCTTCCAGCACCACGCCCTCGCCCGGCAAAATCTGCGCCACCGGCACACCCGACACCACCATCGCTCCAGCTTCACGCGCCGCGTCGCAAAAATAGAACGACACCATTCCCATGCCGCCCTTCACGTAGCCCCACATCCCCGGCATGCCGCCAAGCCGCCCAGAAGAGTGATGGAACCGGATCGACGCAGTCCCGGGATCAAACGGGCTCGCGTTCGTCCCGATCACGCCCTGCCCGAGATAAGCCACCTGGAGCCTCTCATCGCGGAGATAGTGCTCGACCATCTCCGCCATCGACCACTCAAACAGCACCGCCCGCGCCTCAACATCGTCGCCGAGCAGCAGTTCGATCTGCTCCTTCGTCGGCGCCTCGCCGATCCACAAGTCATCTTCGCCTGGCGGCCTCAGCGCATCGCGCAGTCGGCGAATCACGTCGCACATGGCGTTGAAGCCGTTCACATCATCCGGCGCGAGCCTCTGTACCTCCGCCTCGCAACGCGCATCATCATCCCACAGCTGCACGCTCGATCCATCGAGGAAGGGAACAAACAGCCCGTTCACCGCCGGAGTCCACTCAAAGCCTCGCCGGGGCAATTCCAGCTCCTCCACCACCAGCGGGTGCAGCAGCCCGGCGAGATAGGCACACGGCGACATGCGCACCCCAGGAAACGGCTCCTCGATGGTGCACGCCCCGCCCACGCGAGCCCGGCTCTCGATCACCAGTACCCGCTGTCCAGCCTTTGCCAGATAGGCGGCGCAGGCCAGGCCGTTGTGCCCAGCTCCCACAACGATTACGTCCCATGTCTTTGCCGCAAGTTCGCGAATCGGGACCGGCAAACCGATCTCGCCCATTACAGCCGCTGTAGCTGAGCTCATAGCAAATTACGGTAACATCTCGCGATGAAATCATGCGTTCAAAACCGGTCAATGCGACTCCACCTGACCCCCGCACTGGTGTGCTGAATGTCACGAAGAGAACCAAAGCCCCCCTTGTTATCATTGGGGACGAAAATTGAGGCTCGCTATTCGTGTCTCATCAAGGAGATTTTGAATGCCCGAAGGTACAGTCAGCGCAGTGCCGACCAGGATCCTGGTTCCCATCGACTTCAGTTCCTCATCGCATACTGCGCTTGAAGTGGCGACTGAACTCGCCGACAAATTTCATGCCGAACTCGTCCTCTTGAACGTTGTTCCGGAGTCTCCCGTCGTCGCCCTGCCCGAAGGAGTCTCAGAGGCCTCCATCGTCGAAGCCGCCAAAAATCAGGCCGAAGGCCACCTCGCCAAGTCGAAGGCGTCCCTCGAAGGGAAGGGAATCACGGTTAAGACGAGTGTCCAGGTCGGCTATGACGTCGCCGGAACCATCCTCGAAGCCATCGAGACCGAAAAGATCGACCAGGTCGTCATTTCCACCCATGGCTTGTCCGGCTGGTATCCCACCGTTTTTGGCTCCATCGCCGAGAAAGTCATCAAGCTCGCTGCATGCCCGGTTCTCCTGCTCCGCACGCCCAAGCCGAAGAGCAGCGCCAAGGTCACCTCGAGCCGCCTGATGGAATGGTGGTAGGCCCAGGGGTCGCTGGGGCGTTATAGCAGCCCTCCCAAAAACAAAGCCCGATGCCGCCGCGTCGGGCTTTTCGCGCCAACTCTTCCGTTCCATGAGCTAGAAACGTCCATTGGGGCCGCTGAAAGTCCGCTGTTTCCCGAGCCTTCCTGGGCTCACTTTGAGGTAGACGCCCTATGACGGCAAACCGCCCCAAATCTGCAGCTTAACGGCGCGAACCAGCGCCCCCGAATTCTCTTCATATGGTTATGGTGCCATCCTCAGATTCGTGCCGTCACTTCGCTATGTCAATTGGTTGACGTAAAGAGAGGCGTAAGTCTGGTCCTGATAACTGGTAAGTCATTTTATTAGTGTTACCTGGATGGTGACCAAATGGTTGTGGATTTTGACCGGGAAATGCACAGAGAGTGCCCGTTTGCTATTGATTTTTGAATAAAAAATCCCTAAAATAGGACTTACATAATCCGCCTAAGGCCGCGAGGATCCCCAGCCTGTCGCCCGAGGCGTTTGGAACCAAACTCCACTCCTTTCTAAGGAAAACAAAACCAAATGGCAAAACGTAGAGGAAATCCGAATTGGGGCAAGCCGGAGCCCATCGGCCCCGTTGTCCCCACCGTGACCTCCTTCGAACAGATCGTCAAGGAGTTCAAGCTCACCCCGGATCAGTACATCCGGTCTACCCGTTTGCGCGAGTGGGCCCGTCGGAACAAAAATTCCAAGTACATTCCTGAGGCACTGCTTGAAGCCTGGGGCTTTGAGATCGAGTCTACTTTGTAGAAGTCCGCTTCATCGGCTGTCAACAAAAACGCCGCCCTCGGGCGGCGTTTTTGCTGCCCTTAAGTAACCTTCTTTGCCCCGAGGCTCCTGATAGGCGAGAATGAAAGCTGTTTCCGATGCCTGACAGCAAACGCACCTTCGAGCTACCTTTCACCGACGTCCCAGGCGCCATCGCAGAGATCCGCGCCGGCCGCATGGTTGTTGTCGTGGATGACGAAGACCGCGAGAACGAGGGCGACCTCACCCTCGCAGCGGAGCACGTTACGCCCGAGGCCATCAACTTCATGGCCCGCTACGGCCGGGGCCTCATTTGCCTCACGCTCACGGATGAGCGTGCCGACCATTTGCGTCTTTTCCCCATGACGCAGCAGAACTCCTCGCGTTTTGGAACCGCATTCACTGAGACCATTGAAGCCCGTGAAGGCGTCACCACAGGCATCTCCGCAGCCGACCGCGCTCACACCATCCGCACCGCAATCGACCCCAAATCCACCGCCGCGGATCTCGTGCGCCCCGGCCACATCTTCCCTCTGCGTGCGCGCCAGGGAGGCGTTCTGGTGCGCGCTGGCCAGACTGAGGCCTCCGTCGATCTTGCGCGCCTCGCCGGCCTGCAACCCGCTGGCGTCATCTGCGAAATCATGCGCGACGACGGCGAAATGGCCCGCATTCCCGACCTGATTCCGTTCTGCGCCGAGCACAATCTGCGCATTCTCACTGTCGCCGAACTCATCCGCTACCGCCTGCGCAACGAGCGCTACATCGTCCGTGCCGGTGAAACCCGCCTTCAGACGAAATACGGCGAGTTCCGCATGATCGCCTACGAGAGTGAGGTCAATGGCGGCGAAAGCCACATCGCCCTCGTCCGAGGCGACCTGTGCCCCAGTTGCCCCGCGTGCCATGAAGGTCCGGCAAACGTCCCCGGAGACGCCCGCACAACGCGCCCGCCGTGCTCACACGCCGTTCTGGTTCGCGTGCACACGCGCTGCACCGCCGGCGACATCTTCGCCGCCGACTGCCATTGCCGCGAAGTCCTCGACAACTCCATGCGCATGATTGCGGAAGAAGGCTGCGGCGCTATCCTTTACCTCCACAACACCTCGCGCGGCTTCGACATCGACAAGACTGCTGCCGTTGCCTCTCCCTTCAATCTGAGCGGCACAGCCCTTTCGGATGGAGTTTCAGCGGCCACAGCCAACAGCCTCATCCTGCACCAGCAGCTTCGCACCCGTGAGGGCTCGCAGGCCCGTACCGGCCGCATCCTCCGCGCCATCGGCCTCGGCGGCCAGATTCTCTCCGACCTCGGGATCCAGCGCATCCGACTCCTGTCGAACACGCCCATGCACATTCCGGCCCTGGAAGGCTTTGGCCTCGAAATCGTCGAGCAGGTCCCCATCCCCGTCGAAGACTGCACCCGCGTTTAGCAGGAATCTCGCGCTCGGAATTTTCACACCGCTGAGATATTCGCTGGTTTACATCGCACTCGCTAATTGCTCTGAAAGGGCATGGCTTCAGCCATGCCCTAAGCAATCCACTTTTGTTCTCGACTTTAGCCGCTGAGGGATGTTCTCCCTGCCATTTCGGCAATCGCGCTTCACTCGTATCGCAGTGCCACCATTGGATTGACCTTCGTAGCTCTCCGAGCCGGAACGAAGATAGCCAGCAGCGCTGCCGCCATCAGCAGCACCGCCGCACCGCCCAGCGCCACGGGATCCCACGTTCTCACTGAGAACAACAAGCCACTCATCAAGCGAGTCAGGGCCAGCGCCAGCACCAGGCCAACACCCAGCCCAATGGCGATGGTTGCCAGGCCGCTGCGAAGTAGCATGCGGAGCACACGCCCGCGGTCGGCACCCAATGCCATCCGCAAGCCAATCTCCCTGTGTCGCTGCGCGACGCCGTAGGAAGTGACACCGTAGATTCCAATCGAAGCCAGTAGCAACGCGAGCCCCGCAAAGACCGCGAGGAGAATTAATGCCAGCCGGCGCCGCTCCAGGGAATCACCCATCACCTCGGTCATCGAACTCACTTTGTAAACCGGCAGGTCGGGATCTATCGCGCTCACTTCTCGCTCTATGGTCGGCACCAGGTTCATCGGATTGCCGCCGACCCGAACTGCCAGTGCCATCGCGCCGGAGGGACGTTGATTCGCAGCCCAGTAAACCTCTACGCGCGAGCGGGATTCCAGAGTCCTGTTTCGCACGTGCCTCACAACTCCGACAACTGTCGCCCACGGAGCCTTGGACCCGCGGCCGCCCGCATGCAGTCGTTTGCCGATGGGATCCTGATTGGGCCAATACGTCTGCGCAAGGCTTTCGTCCACGATGGCAACAGGAGCCGCCGTGTCTGAATCGCGCGTGTCAAAGAAGCGCCCGCGCACCAGCGAAATTCCCATCGCCTTGAAATAGTTCGGCGTCGCTACTCTTTGATCGGCTTCAGGAGTCGTTTCCTCCAGTGGAACAGACTGGGTGTCGATCGTGGTGGTGCCGGAACTTCCCTGGCCGCTCAACGGCAAAGCAGAAACCGCACCTGCCGCCTCGACGCCCGGCAACTTCTGCACGCGATCCAGCAGATCCGAATAGAAACCGCGCACCTGTTCCGGCTTGCTGTAGACCGCATCCGGCAGTGCCACCCGCATCGTCAGCACTCCGTCAGGCCGAAATCCCGGATCGACCTTCAGTATCTCGGCAAAGCTCCGCAGTAGCAGTCCGGCCGCAGCGATCAGCAGCAGCGAAAACGCTGTCTCGCAAATAACCAACGCACTCCGCAACCGCTTCGGCCGCTTGCCCTCGGTGCTTCTGCCGCCCTTCAGCCCTTCGAATTGTCGTTTACGTCCCGCCTGAAGCGCAGGCGCCAGGCCAAACAGAATTCCCGTTGCAAGGGAGATCGCCGCAGTCAGAAGCAGAGCCCTGCCATCGATGGCTGTGTGGACCGCGCGCGGCAATGACTTGGCAGCAATCCCAACCAGCCCGCGCAGAATCCATGGAGTGATTGCCACGCCCACGAGGCCGCCGACAAATGCCAGCACAACACTTTCCGTAAGAAGTTGTCGCACCAGCCGCGCCCCACTCGCGCCCAATGCCATCCGCGTCTCCATCTCCTGTTGGCGCTCGGTCGAGCGCACCAGCAGAAGATTGGCAATATTCGCGCACGCGATCAGCAGCACCAGGCCCACCGCCGCCATCAACACCATCAACGACGGCTTCACGTCACCCACCGTCTCTTCCAGCAGCGGGTGAAGGATGATTCCAAAGTTGAATTTCTTATACGGATAAGCCCCGTGCTGTTCGATCATTGTCTTGCCGACGCGGTCCATATCTGACTGCACCTGCGCCAGCGATAGCCCCGGCTTCATGCGCCCCAGCACCTCAAGTCCATGGCCGCCGCGGCTGTTTTCGCTCAGGTCGTCGGGTGAGAATGCGAGCGGCCCCCAGATCTCCGCTTCATCGGGATAAGCGAATCCCTCGGGCATCACTCCTACCACCGACATTGGAACTCCATCAATGTCGATCGTGCTTCCAATCACGTTAGGCTTCCCGCCAAAGACACGTCGCCATAATCCGTAACTCAGCAAAACTTCGTGATCGCGTCCCGGCTGTGCTTCTTCTGGTAGGAAAGTTCGACCCAGCAACGGCTGCGCCCCCAGCATCGGGAACAGGCTTGGCGAAACCGAAGCACCCACCACGCGCTGCGGACTGCCCTTGACGCCGAGATTGATCGAACCCGAGCCGATGGCCGCAAGGTCGCTGAAGCTGTTGTTCAGTTGCTGAAAGTCGCGAAACTCCGGAGCCGAAACCCAGTTCTGGTCATTAGGTGCGCCTATCCCGGTAAACCGCGTCCACACCTTGATCAGGCGATCCGGATTGTTGTAGGGCAGTGGCCTCAGCAGCACCGCATCAAGCACGCTGAAAATCGCGGCGTTCGCGCCGATTCCGAGGGCCATGGTCAGAACCACGACAGCCGTAAAACCGGGCTTCTTGACCATTTGCCGAAAAGCGAAACGCAAATCCTGAATGAGAATGCCCATTGTCAGTGCCTCCGGAGAACTTCGGTGCAGGGGACCTGCGGAATAGATTGTGATTTGAAATACGCTGGCGAATTCAACAAAAGGGAAAGCAATTGCCCTGCCAGAGAATCGAATCCTAACCCATTGAGATTACGAGTGCGCCGCCCTCCAGGTTCCCTCTGATTCGTTCGATTTCGAATTCCTTGCCCGAAAATGAACGATAAAACTCTTCGATCAGCACCCGCTCTTCGTGCCGCAAGGCCACAACGCGCCACCATTCAAAAGCCTCTCCAGCCCACAAGCAGCCTGACGATGTAGGATTCTCACGCCACGAATATCCGACCGGGACGGTGCATCTACTCGATCCGCGCCACTGGAAGAGGAGTATCGAACATGGGTCTGAATCAGAAACAAAATCTGTGTTGCCGCCTTCTAATGTTTTCCGCCGCAGCGTTGCTGGCGGTGGCCGTTTCCGCGCAGGAGAAACCCACCGTCAAACTCGACCCCTCTACGATGCCGAAGCTGGGCACCGTGGACGCTCGCTACCTCTCCTACAACATCGAAATGGTTGAAGTGACCGGCGGCAGGTTCTGGAAGCCCTATAATTCTCCTCCTCCCACTGAGGCCGAAAAGCAAAAAGCGCAGAGCGATCCAAATCAGCAGGTCGGCATCAGCCCAACCATGTTTCAATATCGCCCTCCCATCGATCTCGCCAATCCTCGGCTGCGCAAGCTGGCGGAAGCGCTGGGCCCTTCCTACGTCAGGGTCAGCGGGACATGGGCGAACAGCACATATTTCCAGGACGACGACAATCCGGCAGCAGCCGAGGCACCCACAGGTTTCAAAACGATTCTTACGCGTGCGGAGTGGAAGGGCGTGATCGATTTTGCCCGTGCCGCCGACGCGCAGATCGTCACCTCCGTGGCCGTCAGCGCAGGAACCCGGGATGACAAAGGCGCGTGGACTCCCGAGCAGGCAAAGGCGTTCTTCGCCTACACAAAGCGCGCTGGTGGAAGCATCGCTGCAACCGAGTTCATGAACGAACCGACCTTTCCAAATCCAGGCGGCGCTCCCAAGGACTACGACGCGGCCGCATTCGCTCGCGATGCGAAAGTCTTTGAGCCATTCCTGCGAAAAGCGTCGCCAAAAACTCAGTTTCTCGGCCCCGGTGGCGTCGGGGAAGGGATCTCGCTCGCGCCGCCGGGAATGAAGATGACATTGCTCCCAACGGAAGACCTGCTCAAAGCCACAGGTCCCATCTTCGATGCCTTTTCCTATCACTTCTATGGTGGCGTTTCACGACGCTGTGGCGGGAAGCTCAGCATCGATGAGGCGCTCTCGGCCGACTGGCTCGATCGAACCGACACAGTCGAGGCGTACTACGCGGCTCTCCGGGATCGTTACGTCCCCGGAAAAGCAATGTGGTTGAATGAAACGGCTGAGGCTGCTTGCGGCGGTGATCCGTTTGCCGGCCAGTTCGCCGACACATTCCGCTTCCTCAATCAGCTTGGCACTCTCGCGCAGAAGGGCGTTCAGGTCGTCATGCACAACACGCTCGCTGCCAGTGATTACAGCCTTCTCACCAACGACACCTTCCAGCCCAAGCCCAACTTCTGGGCTGCGGTGCTCTGGAAGAAGACGATGGGCACAACGGTCCTCAATCCAGGCCCTTCTTCTGACCCGGCGCTCAGAATCTATGCCCAGTGTGCGAAGGACACGAAAGACGGCATTACATTGCTCGTGCTTAACACAGATAAAAGCGAGAAGCACTCAATCGCGCTTCCCGCGGCCGCTCAACGCTACACCCTCACCGGTGACGCACTCGATAGCACAACAGTCTCTCTCAACGGCACGCCTTTGCAGGCGGCGGCCAATGGCTCTCTCCCACCGATCAGTGGTCAACCGGTCAACGCCGGAACGGTCACCCTCGATCCGCAGAGCATCACGTTCCTCACCATCTCATCGGCAAAAAACAAGAACTGCAAGTGAAGCGGGAAGCAATGATCGCCTCGCGGGAGTAGCGCCCAACAGCACTACTCCCAGCGAAATACCTTCGCTGAGATCGCCGTAAAAAGAAGAAAGAATCCGGTGAGCGCAGCAACGTCACCAAAGTGGACCAGCCACGCGTCGCCCTTCCATATGCCCTCGAGCAGGTGTACGGCGTAAGTCAGCGGCAGGGCCTGCGCCACTACGCGCAGCACCGGCGGCAGATCTGAAATGTGCACGAAGAGTCCAGAGAACGCGATCATCGGGTAGAGAACAATGGCGCCGATCGGCTGCGCGAATCGCGCTGTAGGAACAATGCTGGCGATGACAAAGCCGATCGAGAGAACACTCCAGGTGCTGATCAGCAGCGCGATGGTAAACGAGAACCATGGAACATGAGTTCCTTCGGGAGAGTATCGTTTGCCCGCAAGGAACATCAAAGCGAGGGTCGTTGCCGTTAACACAAGCTTGACGATCACATGAGCGCCGAGAATGGTTTGAGGCCGCAGCGGTGTCGCCCGAAGCCGCTTTAGGATGCCCCCTTCGCGGTAGATCGAGATGATCGTAACCAGCGAAAGTACAGCGCTCACTGAAATCAATAATGCGACGAGAACAGGGAGATCTCCGTGTCTGAACTTTGCCGCCCGACCCAGAACAACGTATATCAGCACAGGTACAGCGATGCTGCCAATTGCGCCGAGCGGTTCGCGCAGGAAGATCTTCATCTCGATCCACGTCAGTTTCCATAATCCACGCAGCATCATCGTCGGTCCTATTCGCGAATCGAGCGGCCAGTCAGCTTGAGAAACACATCCTCAAGGTTGGGGAGAACAGTGCGAAAATCCGTAACTCGAATCCGATTTTCCGACAGGCATTGAATCACCTCGGTCACCAGGTCATCGCCTCGTCCGCGAATTGTGAATCGCATCTCGGAGCAGGTCACTGACTCTATTTTTGAAATCTTCTTGAAATAATCTTCGGCAGCCGGATCCTCCGTATTCAGAACCACGGTGCGTTCCGGGCAATGCCTGCGGACCAGCCCATCCGGCGTGTCGATATCGATAATCCGTCCGTGCTCCATGATCGCTACCCGATCGCACAGCCGCTCGGCCTCTTCCATCAGATGGGTCGTCAGGAAAACAGTCTTGCCTCGCTCGCGAATGCCGCGCACCAGGTCCCATATCGCGTGCCGCGCCTGTGGGTCAAGCCCCGTAGTCAGCTCGTCGAGAAACACGAGCTCCGGATCATTAATCAACGCAAGCGCAATAAACAGCCGCTGCTTCTGGCCCCCGGAGAGATTCATGAACCAGGAGCCCTGCTTGTCCGTGAGTCCAAGCTGTTCCAGCAGCCGCTCTCCGTCGACCGCTTTCTTTCCATAAAGAGACGCCCACAGATCAACCGCCTCCCACACCTTGATTCGCTTCTGCAACTGCGCCTGCTGAAGTTGAACTCCGATGCGCTCCTGCAGTTTGTAAGCCTGGCGAAGAGGATCAAGACCAAGCACCGCAATCGTGCCGCCGTCAGGCTTGCGAATCCCTTCCACGCACTCCATCGTAGTGGTCTTTCCCGCTCCGTTTGGCCCGATCAGCCCGAAGATCTCCCCCTCGGACACCTCGAACGAAGCGTCCGCGACCGCCACGGTCTTGCCGTAGCTCTTGCGGACACCGGAGACTTCGATGACTGAACGCATGGTTGTTTTCTATGAAAAGTGCAGAACCACTCAAGCTGACGCGGAGTATTCAGTGTAATTCTTCGCGCCGCTGCGCAGCCTCTGGCTAACATGCTGACTTCTAGGTCCGTGCTCATCGCGGTCGCTA
This sequence comes from uncultured Acidobacteriaceae bacterium, assembly GCA_963738035.1. Classification (GTDB taxonomy): domain Bacteria; phylum Acidobacteriota; class Terriglobia; order Terriglobales; family Acidobacteriaceae; genus Telmatobacter. The sequence goes on along the minus strand of CAVTVB010000005.1, from coordinate 671,152 downwards.
CGCTCGGGTTCGAACTTCATTTTCACCGCGACTTTCGCCGTCCGGCTGCGTTATGCTGCCTGCACAGACTCGCCGAACTCCTCGCAAAGGCAACTCCCGGAGCACCGACATGCAGACACCAGCCATCCCCACCAACGAGTCCAGCAGAATCGCAGCACTCCACGCACTCAACATCCTCGACACTGCGCCCGAGGAACGCTTCGACAGGCTTACGCGACTCGCCAAACGTGTCTTCGATGTTCCGTATTCCACTATCAGCATGATCGATGACCAGAGGCAGTGGTTCAAATCAATCCAGGGCCTCAGCCTTTGTCAAACCTCGCGGGACATCTCGTTTTGCGCTCACGCCATCCTTTTCGACGAAATTCTCTACGTCGAAAATGCGCTCAAGGACGAGCGATTCCACGACAACCCCGTGGTCATCGGCGATCCGAAGATCCGTTTTTACGCAGGCTGCTCTTTGAACGTGAACGGTTTCAAGATGGGCACTTTTTGCGTCTTTGACAGGAAGCCCAGGGCCTTCACGGCCGAAGACCGCCAGTTGCTCAAGGATCTCGCCGCCCTCGCAGAACAGGAACTCGCGCTTCCGGAACCGGCAAAATCCAACTGATTCGCAGTGCCGGCTGGGAATTTCGTTACAGAGTATGGGGTCGCATCCCAGCAGAGATTTAGCGCGAGCTCGCGAGAAATCTTGACGAAAAACAAAGGCCGCCACTCGGGCGGCCTTCAGGGGAAGTGCTGATTCACCAACCGAGCACGTAGGCGAACACCAGAGGCGCCACGATCGAGGCATCGCTTTCGATAATGAACTTTGGCGTCTTTTCGCCTAGTTTGCCCCAAGTGATTTTCTCATTCGGCACGGCACCCGAATAGGACCCGTAGCTCGTCGTCGAGTCGGAGATCTGGCAGAAATAGGCCCAGAGAGGCACGTGTTCACGCTGCAGATCCTGGTGCAGCATCGGCACCACGCAGATCGGAAAATCACCCGCAATGCCACCGCCAATCTGGAAGAATCCCAGAGGCGTTGTCGCGGTCGTCTTCGTGTACCACTCCGCGAGTTCCATCATGTACTCGATGCCGGTGCGCACCGTGTGCACTTTCTTCACATCGCCGGTGATGCAGTGGCCCGCATACATATTCCCGAGCGTCGCATCCTCCCACCCCGGCACAAACATGGGCAGATTTTTCTCCGCCGCGGCCAGCAGCCAGCTATTCCTCGGATCGATCTGGTACGAAGCCTTCAAATCACCCGACAGCAAAATCTTGTACATGAACTCATGCGGAAAGTAGCGCTCGCCCGCCTTGTCGGCGCGTACCCATTCCTTCAGCACTTCGTTCTCGATCCGCCGCATCGCTTCCATCTCTGGAATGCACGTATCGGTGACGCGATTCATATGGCGGTTGAGAAGCCCCGCCTCGTCTGCAGGTGTCAGATCGCGGTAGTGCGGAACACGCTCGTAGAAATCATGCGCGACCAGATTAAAAACATCCTCTTCGAGGTTCGCGCCCGTGCAGCAGATTCCATGCACCTTGTCTTGCCGGATCATCTCCGCCAGCGACAGCCCGAGTTCAGCGGTGCTCATTGCGCCCGCGACGGTCATAAACATCTTGCCGCCCGACGCCAAATGCGCGTTATAAGCCTCTGCAGCATCCACAAGGGCAGCAGCATTGAAGTGACGATAGTGGTGTTTGATAAACGATGTAGATTGCAGACATTTTGCCTTTTCTTACTCCCGTTCCCTACGCTAACACAGCAAAATCAGCGGAAGATGAACGCAATCCGGCACGCCGGAGCGGCTGGGCCGGCAAGAAAAGGGCGCATCGTTATATTGAGTTGGCGATGATTGAAGGGTGAAGTCCGATGAGGTCGAAAGGACTTTCACAGTGAAACAATGAATCGCACTGAAGCCTCAAAAGTTTAAGCGCGAAGTTCGGGATGATATCCCGAACTTCGCGCCTGCACCTCACTCTCTTAAAGTGCGCTGCACCTGCTCACGACAAGTACAGGAGTACTTGAAACTGCCCAGGTGACCGCACTAAGTGATGTTCGAGCTGAGAACGTCAGAGATGGTATCGAACGCATTGTTGAGGCCGGTGGCAAGGAACTGCATGCCGGCAATCGCGCCGAATGCAATCAAAGCCACGACGAGGGCATATTCCACGAGGTCCTGGCCTTCTTCGCGTTCAACCAGGCTACGGACATACAGAAACAATTTATTGCTCAGTGTTACCATTTTTCCTCCAGAGGGTAATGGATGTGAAGTCATTGTGCCTATTCGATCGCGATCGCGCAACAAAATACGACAAAAGTGTGTCACACGTAGGTAACGTGGATCACTCAAAGGTACAGCAGTCATCGTTGCTTTTCGGATCGAGTCGGCTGAGACTTTCGTGCACAGCGGGCTTTAGCAGAATGATCGCAGACTGTTAGAAGCCGAGCGGATTTTCTACGGGAAACTGTCGATTCCTCTTCTAATTCGTATGAAAGCGACCATCGTAGCGCCCTAGAGCCAGATCTCTTGCTGCTTCGGTGATGTGCTCCGGACGTCCCAGATCGCGCCAGTAGTACCGGTCCGCACGGAAGGCCAACAGAGACCCCTTCAGTGCGGCCAGTCGCAGGTACGCGGGAATAATGGAGAAGGTTCCCTCCTCATTCAAGACAGAAAAAATGCGGGGCGACAGAACGTGAATCCCAGAGAAGGCAAGAGCAACGGTTCACTTGCGCGACGAACCAGTTCGGATTCACCAGTGAGGCCGGCTCGACGCCCACAGAGTTCTTCGTTTTGGTCGAAGAGGAGATAGCGCGATGTCGGACGGTCCTGAACGGCGAGAGTAGCGAGCGCGTTGCGATCCATGTGGAATTGAACCATGTGACTGAAGTCGATCGTGCTTAGAACGTCTACGTTGTGCACGAGAAACGGTTCGTCTGACCCGCGAAAGAAATGCGCAGCACGCTTGATCCCGCCGCCTGTATCGAGCAGTACCTCTTCGTAGGAGATTTCGATCTGCATGCCGAAATTCTGATGTGCACGTAGATAGTCTGCAACCATATCGGCGAAATGATGTGTATTGATGATGACGTCGTAAATTCCGAATTCGCGAAGGCGCATGAGCGTGAGTTCAAGCATTGTGCGGCCGGCGACTTCAACCAGAGCCTTGGGCCGATCGTCGGTGAGCGGACGGAGTCGCGTGCCTAGACCGGCGGCCAGTATCATCGCCTTCACTTGGCTATCTTCTCCGGAAAGTTCTTTTCGAGTTCGATGTGGCGCACCACGACCTCGACTCCCCTGATTGACCGAAGGTGACGGGCAAGCTGCTCGGCGAGGAAGACGGAACGGTGCTGGCCTCCGGTGCAGCCGAAAGAGACCATCAGATTTCGAAAACCGCGCCGCTGGTACTCCGCCACGGCCGAATCGACGAGCGACTGCGTGTTGGCAATGTACTGATGCACGCTTTCCTCTTGATTGAGATAGTCAATCACTGCAGTATCTACGCCGGTCAGTTGCTTGAAGCGCTCTTCGCGCCCGGGGTTGGGCAGGCTGCGGGCATCAAAGATAAAGCCGCCACCGTTGCCCGATTCATCGGTAGGCATCTGGTGATGGAAAGAAAAACTGAAAATCCGCACTCTAAGCCCGTTTGCGTCGGGCGCAAGTTGCTGAAGTTTTTCCGAAGCGAGCATTCCCTGGAATGCTTCCATGAGTGCGGGGAGCGCCACGGGAAGCTTGACGTTGTGGGAGAGCCAGCGGAGGTTCTTAAGCGCGTAGGGAACGCTCTGCAGAAAATGCGCTTTGCGCTCATAGAAGCCGCGGAATCCGTAGGCGCCAAGAGCCTGCATAATGCGGACGTAAACGTAGGCGTAGTAGTGCTCCATGAAAGCGCCGCGATCGACAGGAATGAACGTTGAGAGGCCGTCAAGGTAATGATCGAGCAGTTCCTGTCGCAGCGTTGGTGGCAGATCCGCCTTTCCGTCGTAAAGAAGGGAAGCAATGTCATATTGCAGAGCACCCTTGCGTCCTCCCTGGTAGTCGAGGAAGAAGGGCTGGCCATCGCGGAGCATCACGTTGCGCGATTGAAAGTCGCGATAGAGGAAATAGTCGTGCGGCGCGGCGAGCAGGAGCTTGGTAAGACGAGTGAAGTCGTTTTCGAGCGCTTGTTCGTTGAAAGAAACTCCGGCGAGACGAAGGAAGTAGTACTTGAAGTAATTCAAGTCCCAGGCGATCGACTGGCGATCGAAGCTGGAGCGCGGATAGCACACCTTGTAATTCAAATCGCGGCCGGCCTCGACCTGAAATCGCGGAAGAATCGAGACTACCTTTCTATACGCCTCGATTGCAGGTGCTGCGATCGCATCGCCGTCGCGATGCGCCGTGAGAAATTCGAAAAGCGTCGTATCGCCGAAATCCTCCTCAAGGTAAGCGTTGTTTGCGAGGTCTTCGGCGTAGATTGCGGGAACAGGTAGCCCATGGCGACGGAAGTGGCGTGAGAACTCGAGGAAAGCAATATTCTCCTCGCGCACTGGATAGACGATCCCGATTGCCGTACCGGCTGGACCCGCGACGCGAAGAATAGCTCGGCCCGATCCTCCAAGTTGACCTTGAAGGGGCGTAACGCGATCGGCGGGCGATTGGAAATGCTGCTCGTATAGTTGCTTGAGAACGTCCATGCTTGTGAATCCGCCAGAATCGCGGCTGCTTTCTAAAGATAACGCAGCGAGTTAGTCCGATAAACTCGATATGTGCGTTCCGAGTCGCGCAATACACAGCCGATGCAGAAAGAGGCCAGGTTGAGGACAGGGAAATGGCTGCAGGAACTCGCGGGATTCGCGCTCCTGCTGTGCTTGGCTGCTGTCGGACGGGCCGATGACAAGGTTCACACCAACCCACTGAATCTCGATACCCAGGTGCGCGCGGCTTACCACTCTTTCTACCTGATGGACTATCCAGTCGCGGTCACGCGATTTGAGCACGTTCACCAGGAGCATCCAGGCGATCCGTATGCGACGGCCATGCTGCTGAACGCGGTGGTGTTCCAGGAACTTTACCGGCAGGACCTGCTCGATACAACGTTCTACGCAAATGACGGATTCCTCACCGGCAAGCACGCGACGGATGAAGATCCAAAGAAGCGAGACCAGATTTTTGCATTGTCTGACGAGGCGGTGCATGAAGCGGACGAACGGATCAACAAGAATCCCAACGATGTGGATGCCTTGTTCGCACGGGGATGGGTGCGCAGCTTGAGGTGCACCTATGTTGCCATGGTGCAACGCGGATTTGGCGCCGCCTTTCGGTTGGCGTCGAAAGCCAAGGACGACTGCGCGCATGTACTGCAAATCGACCCCGATTACGTGGACGCGAAGCTGGTGGTGGGCGTGTATCAGTACGTGGTGGGAGCGTTACCGCTGCCTTTCAAATTTCTGATCGGCTTTGTCGGAATTACGGGTTCGAAGTCAAAAGGCATGGAAATGCTACAAGACGCTGCGCGGCGTGCGCCGGCAACAAACGTTGAGGCTCGAACGGTGATTGCGCTTTTCCTGCGCCGGGAAGGGAAGTACAAGGAAGCAATTGAGGTGGTGCGTAGCCTGAAGCAGCAGTATCCGCGGGACTATCTCTTCTGCCTGGAAGAGGCGAACCTTCTGAAGGATGCCGGAGAAGGAATGGGGGCAGTGCATGCCTACGAACAGATAGTTGCAGACGGCAATCGGCCGGGATATTTTGCCGAGGCGCGACTGGAATTGGCTTACTTCGGGCTTGGAGACGCCCTGCGGGGCCAGCGGCACTATGGCGAGGCGGCCCACGCCTATGAGCAGGCTGCAGCGTTAAAAGGCACAGGGACGGAGTTGAAGGTCCGCACCCTGCTGGCCGCTGGCGAATGCCACGACCTGCTAGGACAGCGACAGGCTGCGGTAAAGGACTACCAGGCGGCCATTGCTGCGGGGCCCAACACTTCGCGGGCGGATACGGCGCGAAAGAGGCTGAACTCGCCGTATCAGGGTACCTAATCGAGTGTTAGCTGGTCTGGCGAGGGCTGATCGGAACCAGAACCACGGCCTTTGCGTAATGATATTGTGGAATCGAAGCGCGATTCCCCGGAGGTTGGTCATGCCCTTTTACTGTCAACGCTGTGGATCCGGATTGCCGCCGAGCGCGCGATTTTGCTCGAATTGCGGAACCGTGGTGACTGCGGCGCCCCCGCCGCCAGGCCGGCCGCTGGTCAGGCCGATCGTGGGTCGGCAGATCGCAGGCGTATGCCTCGGGGTGGCCCAGGCCAATGGCTGGGATGTAACACTGGTTCGCGTTCTGACGGTCGTGGGATGTCTGTTTACCAGCGGGCTTGTAGGCGTTGCGTACCTGGCCGGTTGGATCGGGATTCCTGAAGAGCCCGTCGCGATGCCGGGAGCGCCTGGAATGCCCGGGATGTATCCCCCCGCAGGTGGCAGCTATCCGCCGGGGACGCCGGGCGGTTATCCTCCCAGCGTATGAGCAAGACATTCGTTTCGAACGGTGCGAACCTGAGCTATCGTGAGATCGGCTCAGGTTTGCCGATCATCTTCCTGCATCCCACACCCCTCGATCACTTTTACTGGCTTCCGATGATTGCAGAGCTGGGTGAGGTGCGGGCCATTGTGCCGGATCTGCGCGGACACGGAGCTTCGGAATTGGGGCCGGATCTGACCGTGGGCGGTTTCTCGCTTGTTCCGGATGCGCCCGTGCTGAGCATGGGACAGCTGGCGGCGGATGTGCTGGCGCTGATGGATCACCTCGCATTGCCTGAGGCGGTATTCGTTGGCTGCTCGATCGGCGGCTATGTGATGCTCGAACTCTGGCGAAGGGCACCGCTGCGAATGAGGGGACTGGCGATTGTCTGCTCGAAGCCGCAGCCAGATGCACCGGCCAACCTCGACAAACGAGTGGAGACGATTGCAAGGGTACGTCGTGAAGGAACCGCTGCCGTATTCGATGGGAACGCGCAGACGCTGATAGGAGCGAGCGCGCGAACGCGCCATCCGGCGATCGTCCCAGAATTGCGCGCGCACATGACCCTGACGCCTGATGCCGTTGTTGCAACGCAGGCAGGGCTTGCAACGCGGGCCGATTCCGTGCCGGATATCAAGGAGATCGATGCGCCTGTCTTCGCGATTTGCGGCGGAGAAGATCCAGGAATTTCAGAATCTGAGATGCGGGCATTTGAAGCTGCTCAGGGTGGATGCGAGTTCCACCTGCTGGCCGATGCGGGGCATTTTGCCGCATATGAGCAGCCTTCAAAAGTGGCGGCGCTACTTGCGCCGTGGCTGCGGCAATTTGAGTTTTAATTACGCCACGAGAATCAGAAATCTCCCACTGGATCAGGTCGGGTTCGAATTGCGAGAGTGCGCCGGGAGGGATGCGATACGCTCAAAGCATCTATTGGGTCATCGGAAGCCTATCTTGAATCCTGATTTGAAGAAGTCATTTCGCCCTTTTCAACGGAACGGCGTGAGCGGAGCATTGTATTGCGACAAGGTTTCGCTTGAGGCGCTGGCCAGAAAATATGGCACTCCACTTTACGTGTATTCGGCCACTCAGATCGCGGAGAGGCTGGAGCTGTTTCAGGGGGCGTTCGCGCACCGCGATCATCTTGTTTGCTATGCGGTAAAGGCGAATTCTTCGCTGGCGATTTTGAAGCTGCTGGCGGAGCGTGGTGCGGGATTCGATATTGTTTCCGGCGGGGAACTTGAGCGAATAATTGCAGCAGCACCGCAGGCTCTCGGACGTGTTGTGTTTTCCGGCGTGGGAAAAGCTGCCGCGGAGATCGATCGCGCCCTCGAAGTAGACATCCTCGAATTCAACGTTGAGAGCGAGACGGAGCTTGAATTATTGGCAGTGCGCGCTCGGCGACTGAAGAAGAGAGCGCGGTTCGCGCTGCGCGTAAATCCCGATGTGTTTGCGGAGACGCATCCGTATATTTCGACTGGATTGCGGGAGCACAAGTTTGGAATCGATATTCGCAAGGCGGCTGAGATTTATCGCGCGGCGGCGCGGAACAAATGGCTCGAGCCCTACGGTATCAGCGTGCATATCGGATCCCAGATTCGCTCGGCGGAGCCGTTTGGCGCGGCGATGGAACGCGTATGCAAATTGGCGCTGCAGTTGAAACGCGAAGAGATTGTGCTGAAAGTCGTGGATGCCGGCGGCGGCCTTGGGATTGATTACCACGGTGGCGCGGATGCTGCAACCGGATCTCCCGCGACGAAGGTCCAGGAGTATGCGGCGGCGATTGAGAAGGCGCTGACGAATTTCGACGGCAAACTGCTGATTGAGCCGGGGCGTTTTATCGTGGCGCAGGCCGGCGCGCTGGTGACGCGCGTGCTGAATGTGAAGAAGAACGGGAAGAAGACATTTGTGATTGTCGATGCGGCGATGAACGATCTGATTCGGCCAGCGCTCTACCAGGCTTATCACGAGATTGTTCCCGTCAAGCCCCGTGCGGGCCGGGCGCGGGCGGTCGATGTCGTAGGGCCGGTGTGCGAGACGGGAGATTTCTTTGCGCGCGATCGGATGTTGAAGCCGGTTGAAGCGGGCGATCTGGTTGCGCTGCTGGATGCGGGCGCTTATGGCATGGCGCAGAGTTCGAACTACAATTCGCGATTTCGTCCCGCCGAGGTGCTGGTGGAGGGGAAGACGCATCGGCTGATCCGTCGCCGTGAGGAGATGAAGGATCTGCTGGCGACGGAAGTGCTTGAATAGTGAAATTGAAGTCAGTGATTGACAAGCGTTGCCACGATGGTTGAAGTCACGCTTTCTGGGTGGCCGTTCCAAAAGTAAATAACTCCATTCGAAGTTGCAGAACCCTCGCGCCCATGACCAAAGACGTTGACATAAGCGCTCGGCCCGAAGCTGGCGTGAGCAAGGGCCGTCGCAGATCGTACCGTGTAGTAACAGCGGCTGAGGACTGAAGCGGCCTCTCGATGCGCTGGAAAGGTAGCACGTCCATTTGTATCGGTATAAAGATCCTGCTCGTGAGAAATGTTCTCAACGGAATAGTTCTCGTAATCGAGGCGGACCAGCATTCCTTGGAGGGGATTTCCATTTTCATCGACTACAGTCACGCTCCATCTTGGTGACGCCAGATAGGGAACGGGAACAAGCAAAAGAAGCACAAGAAAAACGGCGCATGCAGTCGCCATTTGTTGCCATCGGAGCATTGATGGATGATAGCGCGTCGATCTTGATGTCGAAATGGCGCGTGGGGGGCCTGCGATTGAAACTACTGCGGACTTTGGCTCGTCCTGATAAGGTATCTCGCGGAGGAATTTGCAATGTTTTTTCGTACGCAGGCGTTGTGTGCCTTGGCGGCAGTGGGGCTGTTTGCGGGAGTATCGGCCAATTTGAATGCTGATTCATTGAAGGTGAAGACGGAGCAGGGCAAGGCCGTTGGCAAGGCGATCAATGGTGGGAAAGTGCGGGCATTCATGGGGCTGCCGTATGCAGCGGCGCCAGTGGGCGATCTGCGCTGGAAGGCTCCGCAGGCGCCGGCGAAGTGGAAGGGCGAGCGCGATGCCACGAAGTATGGCGCGCACTGTGCGCAGGGACGCGTGTTTGATGACATGGTGTTTCAGGATGCGGGGCCGAGTGAAGACTGTCTCTTCCTGAATGTCTACACACCGGCGGGTGCGAAAGATAAGAGCAAGCTGCCCGTGATGTTCTGGATTCATGGCGGCGGCTATTCGGGCGGCGGCAGTTCTGAGCCCCGGCATAACGGGGACTTTCTGCCCCTGAAGGGCGTTGTGCTGGTCACGATCAACTATCGCTTGGGCGTTTTCGGCTTTCTGGTTACCGATGAGCTGGCCAAGGAGAACAATGGCGTCGCCGGCAACTACGGACTGATGGACATGGTGGCCGCGCTCGAGTGGGTGAAGAAAAACATCGGGAAGTTTGGCGGCGATCCGAATAACGTGACGATCTTTGGCGAGAGCGCGGGATCGTTTGCGGTGAGCTCGCTGATGGCTTCGCCGATGGCGCAGGGACTGTTCGCAAAGGCGATCGGCGAGAGCGGCGCGGCGTTTCCGAGTGCGCTGAATCTCGGCGGACAGACTGTGACCGAGCGGGCTGCGATTGACGGCAAGTGGGTGGCGACGCTGGGCGTGAAGAACCTAGCCGAGTTGCGTGCGATGCCAACGGACAAGATCCTGGAAGCGGCGAAGACAAAGGGTACAACCGGTTTCGCGCCGGATATCGATGGCAAGTTCCTGACGGAGCCCGTTCCCGATACGTATGCAGCGGGCAAGCAGGCGCACGTTCCGCTGCTGGCGGGATGGAATGCGGATGAGGGCAACTTTTTCGCGATGCGCGGGATGACAGCGGCGCAGTGGCAGGCGATGGCGACAGGGCTCTTCAAAGAGCGCGCGCCGGAGTTCTTGAAGCTCTATCCCGGCGACACAGATGCGCAGGCACTGCGGTCTGCGATCGATTTTGGCAGCGACCAGTTCATCGCGTTTGGAACATGGAAGTGGCTGGAGGCGCATCGCAAGACGGGAGATGCTCCGGTGTACCGGTATCACTTCGAACTGGCGGCACTGCCGAGCAAGTATCATCCGGGAACATTCGCTTTCCACTCCGACGACATCGAGTATGTGTTTGGGACGCTGGCTACACGGCCGGGTGAGACTGTGCGGCCGGAGGATACACAGTTGAGCGAGGCGATGATGACGTACTGGACGAACTTCGCGAAGAACGGCGATCCCAATGGAGCGGGTGCGCCTAGCTGGCCGAAGTACGACACGACGGATAATTCGCTGATTCACCTGAACAGCCCGATTTCGTCGGGGCCTGACGCGACACGGGACCGGTACTTGTTCCTGTTGCAGGGCATTCCGCCGTTGCACTTCTAGGGTTGTTGTCTCCCATCCTTGCGACTGGAAGATTCCGCAAGGATGGGAGATAGACGATCACATCTCTGCTGATCTGGCCTGACGGCTGATCGCGAGCAATTTACCAATATCCTTTGAACAACAGGTAGCAAGGTAACGTTGAGTGACCCTGGGCCGAGGCCATCTGGGCACAGGTAAAAGTCCGACAATCGTGAAAAAACGGTATGTAAGGGCCGACAAACTTCATGTGATGCAGCTTGCTAGTCAAAGCCTCTGACTGAGCCATCGTCAGCATAATCGGCTTCCCGATTAATTGGCCCTCTCCCGGACTTCGTGCGTAGTGGTAATTGATGGGAGGCAACGCCAGCCACGGCAGTGGATGCATGCCCGAAATCCTCTTGATGTTTCCGTAGCGATCTTGCAACGAGACCTGCCCCGAGTCGATAAACGGCAGGGTCGCCGGTCCAAAACCGATCGTCATACTATCTTCCCGACTCTCTAATTCAAGCCAGTGGTGGCCGAGTGGCCCGCGATGATCCGTGCGTAGTTCGAGCATCACAGGGCCGTAAGAAGCGTCGGTTTCGAACCTGGGTTCAATTTCCACATGCCCTGACGCTGCCGAAGCGGATGAGAAGCAAGCAGCGATACCAAGCTTGCAGGGGCTCACGCTACTTTGCGAAAAGGGCTCGGCCCGCAAGGGAACAAGCAGGCGGTTCAGAATCTTGACTGGCCACCGATGCATGGCAACTTCCTGCGCAGACATCGAATGCAGAGACAGAATTAGGCAGACTGAAACTACCAAGGAGGATCGCGCCCAGCTTGATCCTATGGCGGTCCGGCGGGACGATCCTCTTTCTGCCGCTCTGACCTCCAGCCTTACATGACTCACGCGGGGAATGCCTCCGGATGTTTCGGTCTTTTCTGGAGCAACAAACTGGACGGATGACCTTCATGTGCAGAATGGTTGCTTGTCGCCGTGCGGCGCCCTTCGAGCAATGGACGCAAAACTGCAAAAGGCCGTCAGCAGGATGGCCTCTGCTACTCACTCGGAATGTATTCCTTAGCGGTTTACGCCGGAGGCGGAGGCGAACCCGGAGGATTGTGCCGCAGGGATTTCGGCGGCGGGCTTCGGATCGGCAAAGGAGGAGCCGCTGGCGTTTATGGCGTTCGAGTAGTCGGGGCCGAGGCCCAGCTTTTTGAGAGCGCGAGAGTCGGGCATGAGCTTGGTTTGCCAGCCCTGGTCGGCTTGAAATTTCTTCATTGCGGCCGTGGTGGTCGAGTCCCACTGGCCATTGGCGTCGCCGGTCATGTAGTGCTCGCGGATAAGGGCCTTTTGGATTTCAGTGGCGCGGGCGGAGTCAATGCCTTGCTGGCCGTGCGACTTCTTTTTGTGTGATGACTTTGAAGTCTTGTGACTCTTTGAGGAAGACTTGGCGGTGTGGGATGAGTGCGTGCTCGAAGTCTTCTTATGCGGGGTCGTGGTCGTATCCGCAAAGACCGGGACCGCAATGACGGCAGCGGATAGCAGAAACGCCAGGCTTGCTCGGGATAAAAGCATGCTGGTTACCTCAAAAAGTTAAGATCCTGGACGTTCGAGCGAATTCTACCGGAGCGTCCATCGAGTGTGCCAGAAAAAGAAGCCGGCACCGGAAAAATGCGGGACTTAGCCCATAACGAAAGTTCGGCAAACAAACGAAAGTTCAATACGTCCAGATGTACCTTCAGTCGGGTTGCCCCGTCTGTGACGGGCGTCCGCTTCAGTTTAGATGCCGGGGAGGAACGAGTGTGCTCCTCCCCGGCGCAGTTGATTACAATGTCCCGGCCGGGTAGTTGATCCCGTTTTCGGGATGCCGCGGATCCATGACTTCGAAGACCACGTCGTCCCCTGTTTTCAGAGTCTTGACGATGGCATCGAACTGGTCCTTTGTGGCCGTCGGATGCTTGTTGATGCGGATGATGACGAGGCCGGGCTCCAGTCCTGTTAAGTCGGCGAATGAGCCTGTGCGTACGGATTGGATGACAACACCGGAAATATGAATCCGCGCCGCCGTCTGGTCTGTGATCTGGCGAACGACCAGGCCAAGTTTTTCGCCGGCTTCCGAGGGGTTGTCCGGGGCATTCGTCGGTTTTTGCCCCGCCATTTCGGCGAAGACCTTGTCGCGATCGCCGACAGTGACAGTGGCGTCGCTGGGTTTGCCATCGCGGATAAATCCGAGACGAATGCTGGAACCGGGGCGTCGGCTGGCGATGTCGCTGACCAGATCGTCACCGTCCTTAATGGCCCGGCCATCGATACTGGTGATGATGTCTCCAGGTTTGATGCCACCCTTGTCGGCGGGTCCACCGGGCTGCACTTGCTGTACGAGCACGCCGTTCTTGAATCCATAAACCCGGTTAACAGCGCCCGAGAGGCCGGAGCGGAACGAAATTCCAATCGACCCGCGCGTGACCTTGTGGCTGGGGCTGATCAGGTCGTTATAGACGGCGACGACCGTGTTGGCGGGCATGGCGAATCCGATGCCCTGGTAGCCCGCAGATTGCGTGTAGATGGCCGTGTTGACGCCGATGACTTCGCCGTTCATGTTGAGCAGCGGGCCGCCGGAGTTGCCGGGATTGATGGCGGCGTCAGTCTGGATGAAGTGTTGAAACTGGCCTGCGACTCCGGGCTCGATGGTGCGATTTTTGGCGGAGACAATGCCGGCGGTAACGGTTTGCGCGAGGGCGAAGGGGCTGCCGATGGCTTCAACCCAGTCTCCGACCTGGGCCTGGTCGGAGTTGCCCATCTTCACGATGGGGAGCGGGGAGTTTGTCTCGATCTTGATGACGGCGAGGTCGGTGGCCTTATCGGTGCCGATCACGCGCGCGGGCCGTCCGAGGTCCTGTGAATCAGGATCGGTGGAGAGCTTGACGTAGATCTTGTCGGCTTTTTCGATGACGTGATTGTTGGTGATGATGTAGCCCTTTGGATCAACGATGAAGCCGGAGCCGAGGGATTCGCGGACCTGGCCATCGTCGCCGCCGTCGCCATCGGGTACCTGTCCGCCGAAGAAGCGATTGAAAAAGTCCTGAAAGTTGTTGTCTCCGGGACCCTGGCCTGGTCCTTGACCCGGAGCCTGATCGTCATCATCATCGCCGGGGTTTTGGGGATTGGGCTGGACGCGGCTGTGTGGATTCGGCATCCGGCGGTTTTTGTTGTCGGCGGCTTTGGGAAGGGTCTGGGTATTGATGTTAACCACAGCAGGGCCCACAGCCTTGGCAATTTTGACGAATGCGTTGGGCTCGGTGGGGGAGTTGGCTACTTTCAGAGGCGTGGCATCGGTGCTTTCGCTGGTTCTTTCCTGGCCGCGAACTCCGTGAGCTGCGAAGGAGCCGCCGACGATGGCGGCGGAGACAGTGGCGAGCAGTACGAATGTCGATGCAAGGCGGTGCGAGCGCAGACGTGCCAAAAGCGATTTCATCGGTTCGAGGACCTCTTAATGTGTTCAGCCAACGGGGCTGGGAAAATTCAAAGCACCAATCCTAAGTATAGCTGTTGGAAGGGTTCCTCTGACCGACAGTGTGACGGACCAATGTGTCTGACGGACCGGAAGATTCGGCTTCTGAAGCATCGGATGCAGGAATTGATGGTTACAGCAACTCCATAAAAACGATCCTGAATTGATCGCTGGTATATAGACGGCTTCGGGTGCAAAGGTGTTGCACGGGCCGTGCTAACATCCGGCATGGATTCCCCATTAAAGTGGTGCAGATTCATTACGATTGCGGCTGTGATGGTGTCAGCCGGAGTGCAGGTGTGCGCGGGCCAGGCAAAACCGGCGACGAACGCGCAGGAACAGAATTCGGCCGCGGCACAACCCTCGATTCTGGACAGGCTCAACCAGATGATGGCGGGCGGCAAGAGCGCGTGGAGCGCTGAGCAGTTGAGAACCATGGAACGGCTGCGCGATGCGGCGATGAAGAGTGATTACGCCTATAACGAGCTGCGGCATTTGACGGATAACATCGGGCCGCGGCTGAGCGGGTCTCCGCAGGCGCAAAAAGCAGTAGATTATGTCGCTGGCGAGATGCGCGCCCTGGGTGCTGAAGTGACGCTGGAGAAGGCGACGGTGCCGCATTGGGTTCGCGGTGCGGAGACGGGCGAGCTGACTAGCTGGCCGGGCCAGGCGCAGGGAACCACGCAGAAGATTGTGCTGACGGCGCTGGGCGGAAGTGTGGCGACTCCGCCAGACGGACTTACGGCGGAAGTGGTGGTTGTGAACAATTGGGACGAGTTACACGCGCTGCCGGCGGGAGCGGTGAAAGGGAAGATTCTGCTGTTCAATCATCCGTTTGACAAGGAGCTTGCCGCCACGGGGCATGGGCTTGAGGCGTACGGAAACAGCGTGATCTATCGCGGAGCGGGTCCGATTGCGGGCGCGGCTGCCGGAGCTGTTGCCGTGCTGGTGCGCAGCGTAGGTGGAGCGGATTACAGGCTTCCGCACACGGGCGCCACCGAGTATGCGCCCGGGACGGCAAAGATTCCTGCAGCCGCGGTGACGGCGGAGGATGCGGAGTTGTTGAAAGGGTTGACGAGCCAGGGAGCAGTGACGATGCATTTGACGCTGACTCCGCAGACGCTGCCGGATGCTGACAGCTATAACGTGATCGCGGACTGGAAGGGGACCGAACATCCGGAGCAGGTTGTGGTGGTGTCGGGGCATCTGGATTCGTGGGACCTGGGGACAGGCGCGATTGATGACGGCGCGGGAGTTGCCGTGTCGATGCAGGCGATTCAATTGATGAAGCAATTGGGGATTCATCCGCGAAGGACCGTGCGCGTGATTGCATGGATGAGCGAGGAAGAGGGTTCTGAAGGGGCGGCCGCGTACATGAAGGAACACGCGGCGGACATGGGAAATCATGTAGGCGCGATTGAGAGCGATTTGGGCGCCGATCATCCGACCGGAATTTTCTACGCCGGAAGAGCCGAGTTGGGGAGATGGCTGCGGCCGGTGGCGGCGGTGCTTGATGCGAACGGGGCAGGCTCACTGGAGAATGCGCCAGAGACGGGCGAGGACATTGCGGGAATGACCGCGAAGGGTGTGCCGAGTTTTGCGCCGGTCCAGGACAGCCGATTCTATTTCAACTACCATCACACGGCGGCGGATACCTTCGACAAGATCGACAAAAAGCACTTGAATGAGAATGCGGCAATCATGGCGGTGCTGGCCTATGCGCTGGCAGATTCTCCGGAGCCAGCAGCGAGATAAAAGCAGAGAACAAGGGAACGGGAAAGCACGGAGCGGAGTGGCTATTCTTCGCGCATGAGGGTCGAGGGCTCGATAGCCAGGGCGCGGGCGGCGGGGATGACTGAGGCTGCAATGCCAAGCAGTGCCATGGTGAAGATCGCGCCCGCTATAACCAGAGGGTCGCGGGGATTCGCTTGATACACGATGTGCGCGAGCAGTCGGCTAGCTAGAATTCCTGCAAGCAAGCCAGCGCCTGACCCCACTCCGAGCAGGACGATTGGGCGGCCGATGGCTGCGCTGAGGACGTGCGCTTTGTGCGCCCCCAGGGCCACGCGGATTCCCAATTCCTTCAGGCGTCGGCTGACGCTGTAGGCCGCCATGCCGAAGATGCCGGTAACGGCCAACATTGCGGCGAGCAAGCCCATGACGCCGAGAGCCACTGTTGCCGCTCGGGCCGGGAATAGTTCACCTTGCAGGGTGTCGGACCAGTTCTGGACCGTGATAGGAACGTTGGGCTCAGCGCTGCCGACGGTGTGTTGCAGCGCCGCCGTCATCTCGCTTGGCGTGCGCTGCGATCGAACAACGAAGATTGATTCGCTCTGGTCATTCTGCGTCATCGGTAGATACACCACAGGCTGCGGCGACTCCTGCATGTCGTGATATTTTCCCGTTTCCACAACGCCGACCACTTCGGTGAGGTTGCCGAACACAATAAAGTGCTGTCCCATGGCCGGGGCATGTCCCCACATTTTTTGCGCGAAGGTTTCGTTGACGATTGCAACGTGCGGAGTCTTTGGGGTGTCATTCCAGGAGACATCGCGCCCGGCGAGCAGGCGAGTGCCAGCGGCTTCAAGGTATCCCACCGACATTTGAAAAACGTATGGCGAGAGCACGGAATTGTTCAACTTGAAATCCGTAGTGCCGGGCAGGAAAATCGGCGTTCCGTGCAAACCTCCGGTCATTGGTGTCCGGCTCACTGTGCCGACGGCGGTGACGCCAGGGATGCTACGCACTGCGGCGAGCATTTCTTCTTGTTTTTCAACTGCAGCGTCGCCTACCTGCACCTCGCTGAAGTCCATATCGACCAGCATCGCGCCTTGAGGCAAGAATCCGAGTGGAGCGTGGAGCGTGCGTTCCATGCCGCGCACAGCTACGAGCGAAGCAGTTACGAGCAGTGTGCAGATGGCGATCTGCACACCAAGCAAGATGTCGCGGAGGGCAAAACGGCGGAAGTGGACGAGGTCGAGCGCGCCGCTCTTCATTGCCTGCAGCGGGCTGCTGTGCCATGCCTGACGCGCTGGCAGCAATCCGAAGAGGAAGGCACTTGCCAGAGTGAATAGGAGACCCACAAGGTAAACGCGTGCGTCGACGCTTACCTCAAGATGGCCATAGGGTGAATGCCAGCGGTTCAACAGGACGAGCAGCAAGTGGGCGCCTGCGAGCCCTGCCGCGCCGCCCATGATGGAGACGAGCAGGGCCTCGGTGAGCAGTTGTCTTGCCAGGTGGCGCCTGCTCGAGCCAAGGGCCATACGGAGCGCCAGTTCACGGGTGCGATCGGCTGTACGCGCAGCAAACAGACTTGCGAGGTTGGTGCATGCGGCGGCAAGCACAAGGAGCGCGAGCAGCGCTACGCTCCAAAGAAATCCGCGAATGACATCGCCGTCGTCTCCGATGAGTCCCGGGTGGATGAGCCTGTAGGAGAGGCCTACGTCGGTTTGCGGATATTCTCGGGCAAGCTCAACGTCAATTGCATTGAGATTTTCTGTGGCCTGCTGTGGAGTTACGCCCGGCTTGAGTCGGCCGATGATGGTGATGACCGATGTGCGGGAATTGAGGTAATCGAACCCTTCCACCTGCTCCTCGTTCATCATGGGGATCCAGTAGTCAGGCCGCCCGAATCGTTCAGTGCCGTGGAAACTGGTGGGCGTAACGCCAATGACGGTGAAGGGATGCTTGTTGAGGTCGACAATCGTTCCAACGACGCCAGCGTCCGCATGGAATGCAGTGCGCCACAGGTCGTTACTCAGGACGATGTAAGGCGCGGAGCCGGGGCCATGTTCGTCGGTGGCGTGGAAGAAGCGTCCGGCCTGCGGTTGCACGCCGAGAAGATCGAAGTAATTCCCGGTAACTTCATCCCCGAAGACGCTCAGCGCGGTGGTGTGCCATTTCAACGAGGCGTGGGAATAGGCGTAGAACCCGGCCATTCCGCTGAAAGTTGTGTTCAGCCGGCGGAGATCATCGAATGCGGGATAGGACGTTGTGAGCAGGCGTCCGCTCATCCACTGCTTGTGGCGGAGCTGATAGAGGTTCTCGGGATCGCTGACAGCGAGCGGGCGCAACAATACCGCGTTGAGCACCCCGAAGACGACAACATTTGCGCCGATGCCGAGCATGAGAGTGACAATGGCGACGATGGTGAATGCGGGCGATTTGCGCAGCACGCGAAGCGCATAGCGAATATCGGGCATCAGGTTTTCTGCGAAGGGCAAGCGTTGATCGGCCTGGCGTTGCTTGCCAACAGGAGCATGCCATAGTTCCGATGGGAAAGACAACCGGCAACTCAGAGGCTGAAGCTAAATCGACATGATCTGTTTTGCAATCCGGATCATCGCGTCGGCGCTGCGTTTCACGTCCTCATCGGTTGTGGCCCAGCTGGAGACGCTGACGCGCATGGCGGCCTTCCCTTGCCACTCGGTTCCACCGCACCAGCAGGTTCCGTCGTTCTGGATTGCGGAGATGATTTGACGTGTGGTCTCTGCTGCTCCGAAAGAGACGAGAACCTGATTGAGAACGACTTCGTTGAGGATGGTGAACCCTTCTTCGCCAAGAATCTGCGCAAAGATGCGTGCCTGTCGGCAATTGCGTTCGATGAGTTCGCGCAGTCCGGTGCGCCCGAGGGAGCGCATGGCTGCCCACAGTTCGACTGCGCGCGCGCGGCGAGATGATTCGGGCACATAGTGCGAGGGTTCGCGATTGTTGCTCGGGGCAAGGTATGCGGCGCTGATCGCCATTGCGGCTTGAAGATGCCTGGGGTCGCGCACCACGGCGAGGCCGGAGTCGTAGGGAACGTTGAGCCACTTGTGGCAGTCGATCGCCCATGAGTCGGCTGTGTTAAATCCAGCGAGCAGGGGTGCGTATTGCGGAGACAATGCCGCCCACAGGCCGAATGCGCCGTCGACGTGGACCCAGGAGTTGGCAGCACGAGCGCGGGCACAGATTTCTTCGGCAGGATCGAATGCGCCTGTGTTGACGTTGCCTGCCTGGATACAGAGCAGAGTGCGCTCATCGAGGCGAGGAAGCGCATCGGAGCGCATACGGCCTTGATGGTCGACAGGGACGCGCGTGACGCGGGAACGTCCGAGGCCGAGAAGCGATAGCGCTTTGAGCAGAGAGACGTGGACTTCGTCGCCGACTACGACGTTGATTGGGGGCGCACCGAAGAGGCCGTCCTCTTCCACGTTCCACCCCGTGCGCGCGAGGAGGGTTGTGCGCGCGGCGGCGAGAGCGGTGAAACTGGCCATGGTGGTTCCGGTGACGAAGCCTGCGCCTGCGCCCGCGGGCAGGTTGAGGAGGTCGATTGTCCACTGAAGCACGATTTCTTCAAGCTTTGCGGCGGCGGGAGACATGGTTTGCATGGCGCCGTTCTGATCCCATGCGCCAGCAAGCCAGTTGGCTGCGAGCGCGGCGGGGAGAGTACCGCCGATGACAAATCCGAAGTAACGCGGACCGGCCGTCGCGACGGTTGCAGGCGAACCGATGTCGTCGAGCATCGCGAGAATCTGCGCGGGGTCGGTTGGCGTGTCGGGCAGTGGACCGCCAAGCTGATCGAGAGCGGCGACAGCGGCAGAAGTTGGAACGACGGAGCGGTCGGGAAGAGAGGAGAGATACTGGGCGGCGCGACCGGCGGTTTCGTCGAGGAGTTTCTTCATGATTCGGACGTCGCGGGGGAAGGATTACTCAGAACTCATTCTAGGGCACGCGCGAAGCCAACGAATCAAGACGCCACCACGTGGAAATCGGAATTTGATTGCAGGGCTTTGGCTCTAGTCGGGGGCGCCGTCTTCTTCCGGGTTGTAGACGTATGCGCGGGGGCCCGCATCTTCGAAGTACGTGTATCTGTCGCTGGTTTGGGCCGTGCGTCGGGCGCGATAAACCAAAATCTTTTCGGCGATCATGAGATAGGGGCGATAGAAGATGAGGCCCACGATGCCGGCCGCAATGAAGGCGACGGAAAAGAAGATAGCGCAGGCTTCAAGATAGCCGAGAAGAATAAACGGCTTTACGACGATGCTGCGTGCCTCTCCCAGGATGATCATGATCCCGGCCTCGATGCCGAGGAGGCCGGACGCGACGAGGAGGACGGTGGCAGAGATGGCCAGCGTCCGGGCGGGTCCGCGCAGATTTCTCCACGGTGCTTCCACTGCGTTTGCCTTTCTCCAGCTTGCTCAGGGGGGCTGTGCAGCCATTGTGCAACAGGCGGTTGGCTCAAAACTATGCAATTTGTGGGCAAACCGCCTGAGTGTGGGTTATCGAAGTACCGCGACAGGGTAGGAAACACGGTCGGGAGGCATCTCTGTCCCTGGGGATTCTCGAACTGACGAGCGGATCAGGCCTCGTGGGCCGTGGGGACGTGCGGTTGAGGGACGAGTTCGGTGAGAGCAATGCCGGAGAGGATGAGGAGGGCGCCGGCGGCGGGAACGAGGCCGAGACGTTCGCCGGTGACGACGTAGGACGTAATCCACGCAAATACCGGTTCGAGAGTAAGCAGGAGAGCGGTGTGTGTGGAAGGAAGGATCGACTGCGCCCAGCTCTGAATGGAGAATGCGGCGGCCGTGGCGAGTGCTGCAGCGATGATGAGAGCCGTGATGAGGCGCGAGGTGATGTGGACGTGGGGGTGCTCAATGAATGGAAGGCTGATGGCCATGAAGAGCGCGCAGAATCCCACCTGGAGGATCGCGAGTGGCTGGAATGGAATGCGCGGCGAGACATGGCCGAGAGCGATGCAGTGGAAGGCAAATCCGATGGAGCAGCCGAAAGTGAGGATGTCCCCGATGTTGATGGAGGAGAGGTCGGGCAGAAACGAAGACAGCGACGAGAAAGCGGCGTGACTTGGCGGAGACGTAAGAAAAAGAATCCCGATGAAGGCGAGTGCGGCGCCCAGAAATGCGTTCCAGCGTGGTGCGCGTGCACCAGGCGGGCGAAGCGATGGTGCGATGGAGAAGAGCGGAACGAGGACGACGACGAGTCCGGTGATGAAGGCAGATTTGGAGGGTGTGGTGCGCGCGAGACCGATCGTCTGGAATTGGTAGCCGGCAGCGAGGCAGAGGCCGACGACTGCTCCGGAAAGGATGTGCGTGCGGCGGAGCGTGTGCCAATAGCGATGGTAGGCGAGAGCGAGGAGCCCGAACGCCAGGGTCATGCGGATCAGGTTGAACGCCGCGGGAGTTGCGTCGGCGAGCGCGCCCTTGATGAGTACGAAGGTAGATCCCCAGACGGCGACCACGAAGGTCATTAGGATATAGGCGCGGAGTTTCATCTCTCCGGATTATGGCAGGCGAGACGAGAGGTCCGAAGCTGATCTGTCCGGGGCACTATTGCTTTCGAAGAGACACTTTGCGGACAACGGTGCCATTAGAGAGCGTCAGCGTGCCTTCCATGTGAATTCCCGAGAACGAAAGAAGCCAGACCTGGCGAGGGGTTTTCCACTCCACGGTACGATGATCGGCGTCGACGTGCCATGCACTAGTCCCCATGGTGAGTACTTCGCCGTTGACGATTTTGTCGGCGCGAATCTGAACCTGATCCGGGTGATCCGGCATCGCATCGACGTGATACACAACTTGTTCGTTGTTACACGCGGTGCCCTGCTGCACGCAGATGGATTCTCCGCTCCACACACCTATGAGGCCCGCTTTTTGCGCCGCGAGGGGTGAGGATGCGGTGAGCAAGAGAAGAGTGGACGTCCAACAGGCGAGTAGACGAGCGCTGCGGAGATTCCTCATTTTCGAATTGGACATTGCAGGCTTTCATGTTGTGAGCAGGCTGAGAGTGTGAAATTAGTCGGTTGCTCCGCCACAGATTACGGATCGGTTGTAGCGAGGGCGTCCCGTCCCGCTACGTAGGTTCGTTGGACCTTGGTGGAAAGGATGTCGGGTGCGGCGACTTTGTAGAGGTCGCGATCGACGAGGATGAAGTCAGCGTCATAGCCGGGAACGAGTTTTCCTTTGTGCTTCTCTGCGAATTCGGCGTAGGCGGAGCCTTGCGTGTATGCGTAGAGGGCCTGGCCGCGAGTGAGTTTGTTTTCGGGGTAGTAGGTTTTGGTGCCGGCCTCGTTCATGCGGGTAACAGCGGCGTAGAGTCCCCGGAAAGGAGTGACGGGCTCGACGGGGTAGTCGGTGCCGAAGGCAAGCGGAACACCCGCGTCGAGAAAGGCTTTCCATGCGTACGAATATGCGGCGCGCTTCGGGCCGAGGCGATCGACTGCCCAGTTCATGTCGGTCAGGAGGTGGTTGGGTTGCATGCTGGCGATAACGCCGAGTTGCTTGAAACGCGGGATGTCGGCGGGATCAACGACCTGCGCATGCTCGATGCGATTGCGGGCCGTTTTCAACACGCCCGGTTGAGAGAAGGCGTCGAGGGCCATGGAAGTTGCCTTGTCGCCGATGGCGTGGAAGCCGAGCTGGAATCCGGCGGTGGCGCGTTCTACGGACATTTTATTGAGCTCGTCCTGCGTGTACTGAGGCAGGCCGCTGTTGTTTGAGTCGTCGGAGAAGGGTGCTTTCATCGCGGCGGTGCGGGAGCCGAGTGAGCCGTCCATGAAGCCTTTGAGCATGCCGGTGTGAAGCAATGGATCGTTGACGCTGTGATGAGCGCGGTGCGCTTTGAGTTCCGCGAGAGAGTCTTTGAAGGTAAGCCACTCGCTGATGCGGAGGTGAAGTTTGCCTTCTTTCTCCATCTGCTCGAAGACAAGGAAGTCTTCCCAGTCGCTGTAATCCTGCACGCTGCTGACGCCGTGCGCGAGTGCGTCGTTGATGGCGAGTTCATCACCTTTGCGGCGTTCTTCGGGCGTTGGCGGCGGGATGACATTATAGACGAGGTCCTGCGCGGATTCGCGAAGGATACCGGTGGGTTCGCCGCTCGCGTCGTGGTCGATAGCTCCTCCTTGCGGAGGTTGGGTTTTGCCGGTGATGCCCGCCGCCGCGAGCGCGGCAGAGTTCGCGATGGAGATGTGGCCGTCAATGCGATCCAGGAAGGTGGGGTGGCCCGCGGTGACTTTGTCGAGATCCTGTCGCGTGGGCAGTGCTTGATTTGCCCACAGGGTGTGATCCCAGTTGCCGCCGGTTAGCCAGTGGCCAGCGGGTGCCGCGTCAGCAGCGGACTTGATTTGAGCAAGCATGTCGGCGAGCGATTTCACTCCGGTGAGATCGACATTGAGCTTCGTGCGTCCTGCGCCGCCAAGGTGGGTGTGCGCGTCGTTGAAGCCGGGGAAAATGTAGGTGTGAGTTCTGGCGGTGGCGAGATCGTGCAAACGCGTCTTGGGACCCGCGAGCCGGGAGACTTCCGCAGTCGTTCCGACCGCGAGCACTTTTCCGCCACCGATGGCCATGGCTTCTACGATCTGGGGCTTGTCTTCAGCGAATCCAACGCCTGTGTAGATGACGCCGTTGAAGAAGAGATCGTCGGGAGTGACTTGAGCGGGCCTGGCGTCGGTTGAGGGCGGCGATTTCCGCGGAACGGTTTGGGACGAGCACACGGAAGCGGCAAACATCGCGACTATAAGGGAAAGTACGGTGCGCATGGGCGCAGTTTAGCAGAGGTGCTGACGCGACTTGAGCTATTGCGCCTGGCGGCTGCTATCGTCTTGCGGAGCCATGAAGCGGCGAAAGGATTTTACAACTTCCATTTCTTCTCGCGTGATGGGAAAGAATTGTTCTTCTTCCCCTGACCGTCCCGCTTTGACGTACTCTTCCAGTGTCTTTATGTTGTGCAGTAAATCCTGTAATCCCGGTACCATTCCTTCTATGTCCTCCTGACTCGTCGTTCGCTGGTGGGCCGAGCAAGCGAGCACCCCATGGAACCTTTTAGACGCTGTGAAGATCCCTGTGGTTGCAGTTGTTTTATTGCGGTATTTCGAGCGGATCATGGACTATTACGGTGTTAATCGCGACAAGATAAACCTTTTAAGTCACTTACTAATCTCACCGCGAATCATTCGTGATTCAGGAGGGCTGGACCGCACGTGCGGCAATTGACGCTTGTTGGGTGAAGATGTTTGTGCGATCAACCAGTGTGCGCTGATCCGCGATGATGCTCGGCCTCTACTGCTCGGCGGCCCATTCTGTCATGGCGATGGTCAGGAGGAGAATGCGCCGCAGCCCGGTTTCGCGGTCTTTGTCGCTGTACCACTCGGCGATGGTATGTGCACCACCTCCGTCACCGCCTGCGCCCATGGAGAGGGACGGGATGCCGCGGGCGATCGGAATATTGGCGTCGGTCGAGCCGAGACGAAGATCGGTCTGGATGCCGAGATGGCGATCGACAGCACGAAGGACTTCGAGGATCGGAGAGTCGCCGGGGAGTTGCGCGGCGGGGCGATCACCGATCTTTTTGATGGTGAAGCTGAGCGGCCCACGGTTCCGGGCGCTAAGGTGTTTTGCGGCGTTGGTCTGATCAACGGCATCTTCGACGGCGCGATGCAGAGCTACCTCGAGGCGAAGAAGCTCATCCGGATCGGTGGAGCGGAAGTCGATGGAGGCGGTGGCGCTTTCGGGAATGGAGTTGACGCTGGTGCCGCCGTGGATGGTGCCGAGGTTGAGGGTGGTGCTGGGTTTATCAGGCAATGGCGTGCGCGCCACCGTTGCCAGAGCAAGGGCAAGCGCGGCAATGGGGTTGGGAGTGCCTGAGTCAGTGAAGCTGTGGCCGCCGGGTCCGTTGAGGCTTACCTGAAAACGAAGACTGCCAAGGGCCTGGGTGACGGCGGAGTCTGCCCCGGCGCCGTCAAGCACGATGTGGGCGGCGATGCGTCCGGCAAGAGAGAGCTGATCGTAGAAGAAGCGGACACCACGGAGGTCGCCTTCGCCTTCTTCTCCCACGTTTGCCAGTACGACGATGGGAGCGGCTAGCGGAACCTTTGCGTGGATGATGGCCTGTGCAAGAGCAAGCATGCCAATCACTCCGGCACCGTTGTCGCATGCGCCGGGCGCGGCCAGGCGATTGGCTCCGTTGGCGCGACTCAAAATGGGATTGAGCGGCGTTGCGGCTGGAAAAACGGTGTCGAGATGCGCGGAAAGGACGACAACAGGCCCTGTGCTGTCAGCGGGGAGATGAGTCGCAGGGATGTATCCGTATACGTTGCAAAGCACGTCGGTCTGAATGTTGATGAGGCCGATTTCAGCGAATCGTTCGGCGATCCATTTCGAGCGCGCTTCTTCTCCGAAGGGCGGCGCGGGAATAGCGACGAGTTCGGTCTGGCGATCGATGAGAGTTTTGGGATTGTTGTGAATCCATGTGAACGCAGCATGAATTGCTCGCTGCGCGGCAATTGCCGTGACGCGGGTAAAGGCAGTGCTGCGCGAGAAGATCGCCATCTGTTTTCAGGGTAGCAGGAGATGGGTTTACTGAAATGTGATGTGTTGTGTAAGAGGAGATTGAGTCAGGGATTCTGGCGGAAGCAAAGAGAAAGAAGCGGGGTCCTTCAACTCGTTCGCTTCGCTCTGTCCGCCTGGGGTCGCAGGGAAATTGGTAGTAAGGCGCGAAAAGAGGATTCTTCGGCTGCGCTTCGCGCAGGACTGCGAAAACTTGATTAGAAGCCAGCGCCGGGGATGTATTTGTATTCGATCTTGGTGGGCTGTTTGATAGGGTCGCCGGTTAAATCGTGCGTATGCCAGACCACTGACTCGCTGGCGACTTCAGGATGTTTACGCAGGAATTCGAGGGCATAAGTGCTGGCGGAGGGGTCGTCCTTCTGGTCGGTGAATTTTGCTGACTCCACAGCGGCCTTTTGCTTTTCGCCGAGGCGTCTGTAGAGAATGGCGAGCTGGTAGTGCGCGGCGAGGTCGTCAGGATCAATGGCCTGGAGCCTCTCGTACTGAGCGCGGGCGGCGGGATAGTCGTGCGCCTGGTAGTAGGAGAAGCCGAGCTCGCGGAGGCCGTCTTTGGCTAACGGGTATTTGTCGAGCATGGCCTGCAGGTCGGTGATCGCTTCCTGAACCTGGCCGGCGTTGCGCTCGACGAGTGCGCGATAGTAAAGGGCGCGCGGATCGCCGGGAAGAAGCGAGAGAGCCTTAGCGAGATGCGGCTTGGCGTCGTTGTAGCGTTGCCAGGCGATCTCGACGATAGCCATGTTGGTGTAAGCGTCTGCGTAGTCGGGGCGCAGAGCGGCAACTCGTTCAAAGGCGTGGACCGCGGCTTCGTACTGAAGAGCGTCGAGTAGAGCGATGCCGTAATTGTTCCAGCGCATCCATTCCGGATTTGCCTGCGCCGCTGGATTGGGCTGCGCGGTCGGAGTGCTTTGTGGATCAGGGTGGTTTTCGCCCACGTTGATCGTGCGCGAGGTTGACGCGACTTCAATAATTGGCTGCGGATAGGGCTTCGGCTCCTTCAGGCCCGTCTGCGTGATTGCGAAGTCGATGAAGCGCTGATCGAAGCGGCGGTACTTGATGGTGGCAGTGAGGGTGACTGCGCCGGAGACGGCCTTGGGCAGGCGGAAACGGTAGCGGACGAGTTGCGAGCGGCCGGACTGGATGGTGTTGTTGTACGCCAGCACGCGGTTGTGCCAGATCTCGTGGAGCCCATTCAATTCGCTTTTGATGTTAACGAGGCGGTTGGTAAAGGAGTGGGCAGAGGGATCAAGGTCACCATTGGGCTGAATGAATCCGGATTCGGTCAGGATTTTGCCGGAACCGTCTTTGACGGTGAAGTTGACCCACGACTCGTAAAAGTCGCGCTGTTCGGGGACGTAGGAGTGAGCAATGCCCTTGTTCTGAATGACCACGTCGGCGATGAGGGTCTCATTGGGGGAGACGGAGAAGGGGACGTTGCCCAGTGGGGCAATGAGGGTCGAGTTCGCTGATGCAGAACTGTCTGCTAATACAGAGTTGTCTGCTGAGGCTGAGGCTGTTTCGAGCGGTTCCTTTTCCAGCGCGAAGATGTCGACGTTGAGGACGCCTTTGCCGTCAATGCCGCCTTTGAGAAACTCGACGAGTTTCTGGGACTGCTCATCGAATTTGTAAAAGGCCGCGTTGAGGCTGTTGCCGCCCAGCCAGCGATGCGAGACGAGCGTTCCGTCCTTGGCGCCGGCGTCCTGCGCGTTCGCGGGGAGAGGCTGGCGCGGCATGTGGCATGTCTGGCAGGTGGAGACGGAGTCTTTGCGGTAGAAGGGGAGAGGCGACTGTTTTGTGAAGCTCGCGCCCTGCCACTCGTCGTAGACAGTGAAGGCGCGGAGGAACTTGTAGTCATTGAGCGAGCGGGTGATGGTGGCCTTGTGGCAGGCCGCGCAGAACTCTGCGGTTTTGAGGAGCGGCCGCATCACGGCCTGCTTGTGGCGATCGAGGTGGCCAAGGATTTCAGAATCGGTTACGGCACGCGTGACGGGCGCACCTTTTTCATCGACGAGGACGGTGGGGACACCCATCACGTAGCTGCCGGTTCCGGTTGTGTCTGTCGACTGGATGGCGTGGCAAACAGAGCAGGTAATGCCTTCATCCTCGAAGGGTCGCTTCTTGGGCATGCCCTGCGATAGGTCGCCGGAGAAGAGCGCGATCGGATTGTGGCAGCCTTCGCAGTGGCGCGAGAACTGCACGCCCTTCTCGGCGATGAGCATATTGACGTTCTTCAGATACCAGGGCTGGCGAAAGCTGTTGGAGTGAACGGACTGGCGCCACTGGTGGTATGCCTCCTGATGGCAATGGCCGCAATACTCGGCGGTGAGAACATTGCGCGGATTGATGAACTGCCCGTTCGCGGTCATGGCGTTCGACGGCAGGAAGGGGGATTCCTTGCCGAAGGCGTAGTTATAGCGGAGAGAAACGGAGTCGTGGAACTGGGTGGTGGGGCCTGTGACGTGGATGTTGGCGGTGTAGGCGGCGGGGGGCAGGTCCGCAGCTGCAGGCGTGGGAGGGGGAGCTGGATTGGAAGACGGGGACGAGGTTGACGGTGGATCGCTGGCAGCGCGGACGATGATGGTGACCGACGAGGACAGTGCGAGGAGCAATGCGGTCAGTGCCCAGCGACGCGGCGAGAACTTCAACATCTCGAGATGGGCTCCGGTTCAGAGAATGAGATACCCCGCTGGCTTTAGAGGAAACTGCGGGTGGATAACTGAACGGTAACAGGGGCGGGGGCTGGGATGTCCACCACCGAAAGGTGGAGACGCGGTGGGCCAGTTTTGCTGTGATGGAAGTCGGACCATCACATTTGCAGTGAGCGGTTCACAGAGTGGGATGAATGGGCGCAAATCGCGCTTGGACGGGGTGATGGAGCGCACATCCACTTAGCCAAATTGGGGCTGAAACTGGTACGGTTGTTGAGTAAGATCACATAGCCCTAGATGGCCTCCAATCCTTATTTCTCTCTCGCAGTTTTATTTGTAGCCGCGCTCGGCTTCGGGCTGGCTCCGCTGGGGCTCGCGTGGCTATGGCAGAGGGTATTTTCGCCGGCAAAACCGAACGCGATCAAGAACGCCATATATGAATGCGGGCTTGAGTCGAAGGGCGATGCATGGGTGCAGTTTCGTTCGGCCTACTACCTTTACGCGATCATTTTTCTGATTTTCGATGTGGAAGCTGTGTTTTTGCTGCCGTTTGCGGTGGCGTTTACCGGGTTGGGCGTGGCGGCATGTTTATCCATGGTGGTGTTTGTGCTGCTCCTGATTGAGGGATTGGCCTGGGCTTGGGCTAAGGGTGTGTTGACGTGGGCATGAGGCCGCTGAAACGGTCTCATGCCACAGTTCGTAGTTCCAAGTTCATAGTTCACAGTTCCGGATGCGCAGTCCGAATCGCAAGAGAACTAAGAACTGTGAACGGAGAACTTTGAACTGGAGTTTTGCGGAGCGAAACGACAATGGCTGTGGATGAGAAGCTGAAAATCGAACTGGGCAAGCAGGGCATCGTCGTCACAACGATCCAGGAACTCTATAACTGGGGGCGGCGGAGTTCGGTGTGGCCGATGCAGTTTGGGCTGGCTTGCTGTGCGATTGAAATGATTGCGACCACGATGGCGCGCTACGACATGGCGCGATTCGGGTCGGAGGTTTTCCGGCCTTCGCCGCGGCAGGCGGATCTGATGATCATTTCCGGAACGGTTACAAAGAAGATGGCGCCACAGGTGGTTCGGCTTTACAACCAGATGGCTGAGCCCAGGTATGTGATTGCGATGGGCGCTTGTGCGATTTCGGGTGGACCGTTCAAGCAGGGATACAACGTGCTGAAAGGGATTGACCGCTATATTCCGGTGGACGTGCATATTCCGGGATGCCCGCCGCGACCCGAGGCGCTGATCCAGGCATTGATTACGCTGCAGGAGAAGATTGACGTGCAGCCATTGACCGGCGAGGAGAGGCCGCGACACCTGGATGCCGAGGCGCAGGGCGAGTTTCCAGTGCCGGTGTTTGGTGAGCATGACCTGGAGCCGCCGTCGAACAAGGGCGTGTGGACGGTGCCGAAAATTATTCAGTAGCAGTGGTCGGGGTTCAGTTTGAAAAGCGGGTCATTCGCTCCGCTCAGGATGACAGAGGTCGGGATTGAAGACGGTTGAAGAGATCAAAGCGGCGATTGTGGCGGCGGTACCGGGGGCGGAGGTGACGATTATCCCCAATCCCAGCCCGAGCGCGCAGTCGTCCCTGCTGATTGACCCCGCGCATGCGTTTGCGATTGGCGAGTTCCTGCGCGATGACGAAGATCTGGCCCTGGATTTTCTTTCGAACGTGACGGGAGTCGACTGGCTGGACAAAGAGATCGCCGAAAAAGTTAAAGTAACGCGGCAGGTTGAGCTGCCGCTCGAAGGCGGGGAACCGGGCCAGGTCCAGCTGGTGGATGAGACGGTTGAAGAAACCCGCAAGCATGTGGAACCGGGATATCTGGAAGCGGTGTATCACCTGTTTTCAGTAGCGAAGAAGCACGGGCCGGTAGTGCTCCGCATGCGGACGGCGAACCGGACAGACAGGGTGGAACTGCCATCGTTCACGCCGGTGTGGCGGTCGGCGGAGTTTCAGGAGCGCGAAGTTTTCGATCTTTTCGGAATTGTGTTTACGGGGCACCCGGATCTGCGGCGGATTTTGATGTGGGACGAGTTCAAAGACCATCCGATGCGGCGCGATTATGTGGAGCCCGATGATTTTGAGTACGAGCCGACGGCACACGATGAGGTTTTGAAACGCGCGCAGGAGCACAAGGCCAAAGTTGCGGCAGGCGAGGTGGAACCATGAGCAGCACTTCGACTGAACTGAAGAACGTGACGGCGCGCCTGGCACGATCGGAGAAGCTGGAGGGCTGGAATCGGCCGCCGGTTATTGAGACGGAAGGCGACAGTGAGTTGCTGGAACTCGCCATGGGCCCGCATCATCCTTCGACGCACGGCGTCTTCCGGATGGA
This sequence comes from uncultured Acidobacteriaceae bacterium, assembly GCA_963738035.1. GTDB lineage: Bacteria > Acidobacteriota > Terriglobia > Terriglobales > Acidobacteriaceae > Telmatobacter. The sequence continues at coordinate 640,487 of CAVTVB010000005.1, read as the reverse complement.
TGTGGTGCTGGATGGCGAGCGGGTGATCCGGCTGAAGCCGGTATTTGGATACCTGCACCGCAATCATGAACAGCTTGCGCAGACGCAGTCATACCTGGCTTCGATGCCCTATACCGATCGGCTGGATTATTTCTGCTCGCTCTCAAATAACTGGGCATATGCGCTGGCAGTGGAGAAGCTGGTGGGGCAGGAGGTTCCGGAGCGGGCGCAATATTTGCGCGTGATCCTGGCTGAGCTTACGCGGATTCAGAATCATGCCTCGACGATTGGATTTTTATTGCAGGAGATGGGTGCGAGCGGCACTCCGCTGATGTATGCGTTTCGCGAGCGCGAACTGATTCTGGATCTGTTTGAGAGCCTGACGGGCTCGCGCATGATGTGCAACTACATGCGCTTTGGTGGATGCCGGGTGGATGCCTCGGAGGCGTGGCTGAGCGGGGCACGCAAGGTTGTGGCCGCTTTGCCGAAGTTCATCGACGAGTTCGAAAACTTCCTGATGTCGAACGAGATTCTGATGGCTCGTTGCCAGGGAATCGGCGTGTTGAAACCGGAACTGGCGGTGAATGCGGGGATCAGTGGTCCGATGCTGCGGGCGTCCGGTGTGAATTACGACATTCGCAAGGTGGATCACTACGGAATTTACGATCGCTTCAAGTTTCGTGTGCCGCTGGGCGATCACGGCGACATTTTCGACCGCTACATGATTCGCATGCTGGAGATGCGCGAATCTGTCTCGATTCTTGAGCAGGCGCTGAAGGAAGTGCCCGGCGGACCGGTGATGGATCCGAAGGCGAAGATCAGGAACTTCAGGCCGAAGGCGGGCGAGGCCTATGGTCGCATTGAAGCGCCGAAAGGCGAGCTTGGGTTCTATCTGATCAGCGATGGAAGCCCGAATCCGTATCGATATCGCGTGCGGCCACCAAGCCTGATCAATTTGACGGTGCTCGAAGATATGTGCCTGGGTTCGAACGTGGCAGATGTGGTCTTGATTTTTGGAAGCGTGGATATTGTGTTGGGGGAAGTGGACAGATAGAAGTTGTCAGTTCTTAGTTGTCAGTCATCAATTCCGGTTTGCTGAAAACTGAGGACTGGAATCTGATAACTGAAAAACTCCGAAGGAGTTTATTTTGCTGGGTGAAGGAATTCTGAGGGGACTGGCGGAGACGGCGCGGAATTTTGCCGGAAGCTTTGTCTCAAAAGAACGGATGACCACGGTGGAGTATCCGGAGGTGCGACTGCCGCTGCCGGAGGCTGCGCGGAATTTTCCTTTCCTGGTGTATGACGGCAACGACTGGGAGAAGGGCCTCAGGTGCGTAGCTTGTCAGATCTGCGAGAAGGAGTGCCCGCCGAAGTGTATCTATATCGAAAAGAGCAAGGATAAGAAGCCCGACTATGTGGGCAAGCCGCAAATTTATCCGGCGAAGTTCGATATTGATATTTCGGTTTGCATGAGCTGCCAGATCTGCGTTGAAGTCTGCCCATTCGAAGCGATCAAGATGAATACGGAGTTTGAGCTATCGACGGACGACCGGTTTGGCGGCCTGCTGCTGGATCGGCATCAACTTGCGCGATCGAACGAGTACTATCACGAGATTCATCCGACGGAGGCCGCAGAGGTGGATGCGCGCCTGGCCGAGGAGAAGGCTAAAGTTGAGGCGAAGGCCAAGGCAGCTGCAGAAGCGGCTGCTGCGAAGGCTGCCGCTGTACCTGCTGCCGGTGCTGCTCCCTCGACTGCCACTGTGAAACCTGCGGAACCGGTTGCGAAGCCGACTGAAGGAGAGCCGAAAGCATGATCGATAGGCTCGACCAGATCTTTGTTTTGTTGAAGCATTGGATTCTTGGCTACCTCCCGGCAGGTCTGCAAACGCCGGTCGGTGTGGTTCTCAGCGTGGTATGCATCATTGGTTTGTATCCGGCGTTGTTTGCGCTGACGACAGTGCTGGAGCGCAAGGGTGTGGGGCGCATCCAGAACCGGCTGGGTCCCAACCGCGTGGGACCGTATGGGATTCTGCAGCCGATGGCGGACGGCATCAAGTCACTGACAAAGGAAGATATTGTTCCCACGAGCGCCGACGCTGTTGTGCATTTTCTGGCGCCGGTGATCCTGGTCGTGACAGTGTTCATGGGATTCGCGGTGATGCCCATGGGGCGCAACATGGTGCTGGTGGATATGGATGCCGGCCTGTTGTTCTATTTCGCCATGGGGGCGTCGTCGGAACTCTCGGTGTTCATGGCTGGCTGGGGAAGCCGCAACAAATATTCGCTGCTGGGCGCAATGCGCGCAGTGGCGCAGATGATCAGCTACGAAGTGGCCCTGCTGCTGTCGAGCGTGGTGATCGTGATGATGACCGGGTCGCTCTCGCTGGTGAAGATTGTTGAAGCGCAGAACCACTACAGCTATGGGCTGCCGCACTGGTTCATCTTCACTCCGTGGGGATTTGCGGGGTTCCTGATGTATGCGATTGCGGGAACAGCAGAGACGAACCGCTCGCCGTTTGATTTGCCCGAGGGCGAGTCGGAATTGGTGGCGGGGTATCACACGGAGTATTCGGGATTTAAATTTGCGCTGTTCTTCTTGGGCGAGTATGTGGCGATGTTCTCGATCTCGGGATTGGGTTCGACGTTGTTCCTCGGCGGATGGACGGCGCCGCTGGCTGCGTTGCAGTGGGTTCCATCGTGGATCTGGTTTTTTGGGAAGTTGTTCGTCTCGATGTGCGTGTTTATCTGGCTGCGCGGAACGCTGCCAAGGCTAAGACAAGATCAGTTGATGAATTTCGCCTGGAAGTTCGTGCTGCCGATGTGCCTTCTGAATCTGTTTGTAGCGGGGCTTTGGCGGTTTCTGGGCGAGGGCTGGCTGCGGTGGATCATCTGTTCGGCGCTGCTGGTGGCGGCGTATGTGGTGATGGGAAGCGCGGAAATGCGGCGGAAGCATTTCGGACCGAGGACTTACCGTTATGCGGAGTGACGGTGGGGTGAGGTTTGTGCTTTCCCATTCATGTGCAAAGGACGTGCATGAATGGGGCACCGAAAGCATCTCAGGTGCGATGCATTGCGCGAGTCTGCGGGGAAGGAGCGGCTGGCGGTGGGATTTGTTTTCTATCTGATATCGGCGCTGGCTGTGGGGGGCGCTCTGGCAGCGGTGCTGCTGAAGAACCTTGTGCATTGCGCATTGGCGCTGACAGTGGCGTTTCTCGGACTGGCGTTCATGTTCCTTAGGCTGGATGCGCAGTTTGCGGGGTTCGCGCAGATTCTCGTCTACGTGGGCGCAGTGGCAATTCTTGTCGTGTTTGCGATCTTGCTGACGCGCGGGTCAGAGGTTCCGGTGGGAGGCGTGTTCTCAAAGACGTGGCTGGCAGGTCTGGCGATCGCGGCGGCAGTGTTTGCAGTGCTTGGCTGGGCGGTGTTGCAGGCTGGGCCGTGGCTTCCAAATGAGACTGCAGCGCCGCAGGTCACGGTGAACCAGATTGGTCAGGCACTGATGGGGCCCTATGTGTTGCCGTTGGAGATCGTCGCAGTTCTGCTGACAGCGGCACTGCTGGGCGCGGTGATTGTGGCCATGCACGAGAAAGAAGGGACCAAGTGATGGCGACGCCGCTGACGGGATACTTGCTGGTTGCCGCGCTGATTTTCGCGATCGGGTTGGCAGGAGCGCTGACGCGGCGGAACGCGATCCTTGTGCTGATCGGGATTGAATTGATGCTGAACGCGGCGAACTTGAATTTGATTGCGTTCTGGCGCTATGGGCCGCATCCCGAGGCGCTGACTGGAATGATGTTTGCGATTTTCTCGATTGCCGTGGCGGCTGCCGAGGCCGCGGTCGGGTTGGGCCTGGTGATCTCGATTTATCGCCACGCGAAGACGACGGACCTGGACCAGATGAACAGGATGAAGGGGTGACGGAGTGATGCAGGAAGGTTTGGCGTTCACTCCGCAAGTCGCGGCGAGTGGGGTCGCGCAGTGGCTGTGGCTGGTGCCTGCGGTGCCGATGCTGGCCGCAGGTGTAATCGCGTTGTTGAAGCAGCCGATGAAAAAGATTTCATCGGGGCTGGCGATCGGGTCGCTCGGATTCTCGCTGCTGGTGGCGCTCGCAGCTTTTGGCCACGTGCTGAGTGGGTGGTCGCACGGGTATGCCGTTCGCGAGGTGGTGAACTTCAGCTGGATACAGGTGGGCGCAGCTCCTGTGGAGCTGGGGTGGGTGCTTGATCCGTTAGCGGCTGTAATGCTGGTGATGGTCACGTTTGTCGGGCTGCTGATTTTTATCTATTCAACCGGCTACATGGAGCACGACGAGAATTACACGCGCTTCTTCTGCTTCCTGAGTTTGTTTGCAGGCGCGATGCTGGGCGTGGTGATTGCGAACAGCATTCTGCTGCTCTTCATGTGCTGGGAACTCGTGGGCCTCACATCGTATCTGCTGATCGGCTTCTGGTATCAGAAGCCTTCGGCTGCTGCTGCGGCGAAAAAGGCGTTTCTGACAACACGCGTTGGCGATGTGTTCTTTCCTGCTGGGGATTGTATGGCTCTTTGCACAGACCGGAACGCTGCTGTTTTATGACCAAGGCGCGGGATCGATGGAGGCGCTGGCGCTGGGTGGATTGCTGGTGCACCATTCGCCGTGGGGCCTCACGGCCGCAGGTGCCATTGGATTGCTGATTTTCGCCGGGGCGGCCGGAAAGAGCGGACAACTTCCGTTGCATGTGTGGCTGCCGGACGCGATGGAAGGCCCGACACCGGTGTCAGCGCTGATTCATGCGGCGACGATGGTGGCGGCGGGTGTTTATCTGGTGGCGCGCGTTTATCCGCTGATGAGCTGCGGGCCGTTGATCCGGCCGTTGTTCATGCAAGCGGAAGCACTACGGCTCTGACCGTGGTGACGTGGGTCGGGGCGTCGACGGCGGTGTTTGCGGCGCTGATTGCGGTGGCGCAGAACGACATCAAGCGGATTCTGGCTTACTCGACGGTGTCGCAGCTTGGATACATGATGGCGGGACTTGGCGTGGGCGGCGTGGCGGTCGGGATGTTCCACCTGATCACGCACGCGTTCTTCAAGGCACTGCTGTTTATGGGCGCAGGCTCAGTGATTCATGGAGCGCATGAGGAGCAGGACATTCGAAAGATGGGCGGCCTGAAAGGCGCGATGCCGGTAACGTTCGCGACGTACGGGATCGGCATGCTGGCTCTTTGTGGATTTCCGCTGTTCTTCTCGGGGTTCTGGAGCAAGGACGGGATCCTCGAGGCGGCGCAACACTGGAGCGTGGCGAAGACTCCGTTTTACATGCTGGTGTTTGGCGCGCTGCTGACAGCCTTCTACATGACGCGGCAGGTGAGTTACGTGTTCTTTGGCGTCTGGCGCGGACATGGGCATGCGCATGAGAGTCCGCGGGTGATGACGATGCCCCTGGCGATTCTGGCATTCTTTGCGGTGACACTGGCTGCGATTGGTACGCCGGCGTGGCCGTGGTTTAGGGCGTTCCTTGATGGCCACGATGCGAAGTTTGATTTTGCAGGGTTCAGCGAGCCGGGCTTGATGGTACTGATGCTGACTTCGTCGGTGGTGGTGCTTGCAGGGCTGGGGTTGGGCTGGTGGATTTACGGTGCTAAGTCGCCTGCGGCAGAAGAGCCGGATGCGCTGGAGAAGGCAATGCCTCCGGTGTGGGCGGTCCTGCGCGACAAGTTCTACATTGACGAACTTTACGGCGCGACGGTGATTGCGTTCTATGGTTGGTGGGCGAAGGTTGCCGACTGGCTCGATCGGCGCGTGTGGGGCGGGATTGTGGCCGGAGTGGCGCTGGTATTCCGCGGATGGGCCCAGTTGAATCGGTTCCTGGATACGAATGTGGTGGACGGCGGCTTTGACAAGGGCTGCGAAGAGATTGCGACAAGCGGTGGATTGCTGGCGCGCGTACAGAGTGGGCGCGGGCAGATGTATCTGCGATTGCTGGCGCTGGCAGTGGCGGTGCTGGCCGCAATCCTGATCTGGAGCGGCCGCTCATGAACGCAATGATGAACGGAGTTCCCTGGCTCACGATTATTACGGTGCTGCCCGTAGTGGGTGCGGCGATCGCCTTGTTCTCAGGCAAGAACGCGCGTGCCGTAGCGCAGGTGACGGGCGTGATTGCTTTCGTGCTCTCACTTGCGATCTGGTTGCATTTGCCGGGTGATGGTTCTATCGGCTTGGAAGAGCTGCACAAAAATTGGGTGCCTTCGCTCGGAGTTCAATATCATCTTGGCGCGGACGGTCTCGGAGCGCTGATGCTGGTGCTCTCTGCCCTCGTGACGCTGATGAGTGTGGATGCGGCGCACCGTGTGCACCACGAGCCGGGATTGTTTTTTGCGCTGGTGCTTTTGCTCGAGGCGGGATTGTTTGGATCGTTCACGGCGCTGAATTTCTTCCATTGGTTCTTGTTCTGGGAACTGAGCCTGATCCCTGCATTTTTCCTGATCAAGCTGTGGGGCGGACCGAAGCGTGGGCCGGCGGCGACGCAGTTCTTTGTGTACACCATGGCGGGAAGCGTGGCGCTGCTGCTGAGTTTCCTCGCGGTGTTTCATTCCACAGGATCGATGGAGTTCGGCCAGTTGGCTGCCATGGCCGCAGATGGAACGCTGGCGCAGCAGGTAACTGCGCATCTTGGATCGGTCGCAGGGAACCACGTAATGATGTGGCTTGCTATCGGTGTGCTCGCGGGCTTTGCGGTGAAGGTGCCGATGGCGCCGTTCCATACATGGCTGCCCGCCGCATACGCTGAAGCGCCCTCGCCTGTGACGATGTTGCTGACGGGCGCAATGTCGAAGATGGGCGTGTACGGTTTGCTGCGGATTGCGCTACCACTGTTTGGTGTGCAGATCGCACAGATCAGGACTCCGCTGCTGGTGCTGGCCGTGATTACGGTGGTGATGGGGGCGTGGGCGGCGGCAGCGCAGAAGGATCTGAAACGTGTGCTTGCGTACTCTTCGGTGAATCACCTGGGATATTGTTTGTTGGGAATTTTTGCGATCGCGGTTCCTGGCGGCGCCAATGTTGCCGTGGGAACAAGCCAGGCGGCTGCGCTGAATGGCGTGATTTTGCAGATGTTCAATCACGGGCTGACAGCGGCAGCGCTGTTCTGGTTTATGGCGATGCTTCAGTTCAGGAGCGGCGGCATCCGCAGGATCGACGACTTTGGCGGGCTGCGTAAGCCTGCGCCAGTGTTTGCAGGGTTAATGGGGATTGCGCTGTTTTCGTCGCTGGGACTGCCGGGCCTGAATGGATTTGTCGGCGAGTTTCTGATCTTCCGAGGAGTGTTTCCCTTGTCGTGGGTGGCGGCGAGCATTTCAGTGCTTGGCCTGCTGGTGACAGCGGCGGTAATCCTGACGGTCATTCAGAAGGTGTTCACTGGTCCGGTCCCGGAGCGTTGGGCGGAGTTTCCCGATCTCCATGGCGGGGAGCGGACGGGGATTGCGCCCGTTATCGGATTGATGTTCTTGCTAGGCGTGGTGCCGCAGTTGATTGTGGGACGAGTGAATCCCACGGTTGAATATCTGCTGGCGCATTGGAGATTTTGAAACTGATGTTGGCTTGGACGATTTACATCTCGTTTGCCGGTGCGCTGGTGCTGGCGCTGTTGCCGAAAGGTAACGCAGCGGTGGCCCGATGGTTTGCGCTCACGGTGGCGGTGACGGGATTTGCGATTGCAGTTGTCGGTTTCGCGCAGGGGGCAGGACAGGGACGTGTGACGCTGGTGGATGTGCCCTGGGTGGCATCGATGGGCATCCGCTATACGCTTGCGGCGGATGGAATCAGCCGAGTGCTGGTGCTGCTCACCGGGCTGGCCGCTGTCGCGGGCGTGCTGTTTAGCTGGAATATCGAGCTGCGGACGAACGAGTTCTTCGCTTTCTTTCTCGCCCTAATCGGCGGCGTCTATGGCGTGTTTCTCAGCTTCGACCTCTTCCTGCTGTTTGTGTTTTACGAAATTGCCATCGTGCCGAAATACTTTCTGATCGCGATCTGGGGATCGACGCGGCGCGAGTATGCAGCGATGAAGCTGGCGCTGTATTCGTTTGTCGGGTCGGCGATGGTACTGATTGGATTGCTGGCGGCGTATGCGACCTCGGGCAGCCATTCAACTGGCCTTGTCGCCCTGGCGAATGCGAATCTCCCGGTGAGCTTTCAAATGTGGGCGTTTCCGCTGGTGTTTGTCGGGTTTGGAATTCTGGCGGGTTTGTGGCCCTTCCATACATGGGCTCCAACAGGACACGTAGCCGCGCCTACGGCCGCGTCGATGCTGCTGGCAGGCGTGGTGATGAAGCTTGGCGCATACGGATGCCTGCGCGTGGCGATCGGGTTGTTTCCGCACGGTATGGATCCATGGGGCTGGTCGTTTGCGGGGATTGGATCGTGGCGCGATGTGTTTGCGATCCTGGCAGTGATCGGGATTGTGTACGGTGCGCTGGTGGCGCTGGCGCAGACGGACTTCAAGTTTGTCATCGGCTACTCCAGCGTGAGCCACATGGGATTTGTGCTGCTGGGGCTTGTGACGCTGAACCAGATTGGCATGACGGGCGCGGTGCTGCAGATGTTTTCGCATGGCGTGATTGCGGGACTGCTGTTCGCGATTGTGGGGCGGATTGTATATGAGCGCACGCACACGCGGCAACTTGCGGAACTGGAGACGATGCACCTGGGCAGGCGCATGCCTTTTGCGGCGTGGGCGTTTGTGATTGCGGGCATGGCGTCGATGGGGTTGCCGGGCTTCTCCGGATTTGTGGCGGAACTGCAGGTGCTGGTGGGCTCGTGGATTGCGAAGCCGTGGTGGACAGCGGCGGCAGGTGTCGGCATTGTCGTCGGAGTTGCGTACACGTGGCGCGCGCTGCAGAAGGCGTTCTTCTCCGATCGATTGCCGACGGCTGAAGAGCATCCTGCGTCGGGCTGGGAGAAGTTTGACGCGATTACATGGCCGGAGATTGCGGGAACGTCTTTGCTGATGGCGGCGACATTGATCGTGGGTGTGTGGCCAAGAGTACTGCTGGACTCGATTGAGCCGGCCGTGAAGGCGCTGCTTGCGGGAGGGATGCAATGAACTACGCAGACCTCTTTCGCGTGACGCTACCAGAGACGGCGCTGGATATTGCGGCGCTGCTGGTGCTGGTGGTTGACCTCGGGTTTCTGCGCAAGGCTGCAGTGCAGACGCGCGTGATGGCGGCGGTGCTGCTGGGCGTAATTGGATGCGGCGCAGCTTTGGTCGCGATGCCGTTCCAGGCATCTGGTGGGTTGACGTATCCGGGCAGCGCGGATTTGTTATTGAGCGTCGGTGGCTATACGGCGATTGCGCAGGTTGGCATCCTGGCTCTGACTGTGCTGACGCTGTTTCTGCTGATCGGGTCGAATTTCACGCAGCATGTTGGCGAATTTGTTGCCGTTGTGCTGATGGCGGCGACCGGCGGATTGCTGATTTCGGCAGCGCAGGATCTGCTGGTGATCTTTGTAGGGCTGGAGCTGCTGAGCCTTGGACTTTACATTCTGACGGCGTTTGCAAAACGGTCAGGCAAGAGCGCAGAGGCCGCGATGAAGTACTACCTCTTCGGCGGAATGTCTGCGGCGTTTTTGCTTTTCGGGTTCAGCTATTTGTATGGCCTTTCGGGATCGACGAATCTGCATCGTTTGCTTCTGGGACTTTACGGGCCACATGCGGGCCAGGTTGCTCCCCTGCTTTATGTAGCGCTGGTGATGATTGCGGCGGGGCTCGGATTCAAAGTGGCGGCGGTGCCGTTCCACCTGTGGGCTCCAGATACTTACGAAGGCGCTCCGGGGCCAGCTGCCGCGTTTATTGCTTCGGTATCGAAGGTGGCGAGCTTCGCACTGCTGATCGGGATCAGCACGGCTGCCTGGCACGTGTTTGATGGGCTGCCTGGCCGACGTTTCAGTATCGGTTGGATTCCATACGGATCAGCTTTCGGTCTATCGCGACTTTCGTGCGGCATGGTCGCAGGTTTTGATTGTGCTGGCAGTGGCGTCGATGGTGCTGGGAAATTTTGCGGCGCTGGCGCAGACGAGCGTTCGACGGTTGCTGGCGTACTCGGCGATCGCACACGCAGGGTACATTCTGCTGGGGCTCGCATTCTTCTCGTATTCGTCGCAGAGTGCACAGGCGATTCTGTACTACATCCTCACGTATGGGCTGACGACGATTGGGGCCTTTGGTGCGGTTGCGGTGGTGGAGCGCGCGGGTGGCAGCGATCGGATGGATGCGTTTCTGGGCCTCGCGAAGCGCAACGGATTGCTGGCGGCGGTGATGATGGTGCTGTTTTTGTCGCTGGCTGGCATTCCTCCTCTGGTGGGGTTCTGGGCGAAGTTCAACTTGTTCGCAGCGGTGCTGAAGGTTTATCCAACTGGACTCGGCATTGGATTGGTGGCTCTGGCTGTGGCGATGAGTGCGGTGTCGCTCTACTACTATCTGCAGGTGCTGAAGCGAGTGTTTGTGATGCCGGCTGCGGATGCAACGCCGATCAAGGCGAATCACATCACGATCAGCGTGCTGGTGCTGATTGCGCTGGCCGTGGTGGTGCTGGGATGCCTGCCCGAATTGCTGCAGACGTGGATGGCGAGCTTCTACGCGGGGATGTGAGCTGAATTGGCGGGGCACCACCAATTACTTTGTAAGCAAGTTCTCCGGCATTAACTTGTTGAATCGGAACCAAAGATCTCTTCATCCATTATGAAACGGGCCGGGCGCTGGTCACTTGCTTCACAGTCCAAGAGTGAAGTTAGGCAGACGAAAAGTATTCGGTCAGGGATCGTTGAAAATCTTTGGTGGACAAGAAACTCAAACTCCTGGCAGTTCTCGCGCATCCCGACGATGAGTCACTCGGCTTCGGCGGCGCACTTGCGAAGTATGCGGCCGAAGGGATCGATGTCTATCTCGTAACCGCCACACGCGGTGAGGCAGGCCGGTTCGGCTCACTCGGAAGATTCGCCGATCCACTTGAGGTCGGCCGCGTTCGGGAGGCGGAAATGCACGCCGCCGCCGCCGTACTTGGCGTCCGCGAAGTTTCAATTCTGGGGTTCCCCGACGGCGCTCTCGATCGAGTTCCATCGGCGATTGCGATTCGCTCAATCGTCTCGCACATCCGGCGCATTCGGCCCGATGTGATTATCACGTTCGGTCCAGAAGGAGCGTACGGTCATCCCGACCACATCGCTGTCTCCCAATTTGCGGCATCCGCGGTCGTGTGTGCCGCAGATGCCGGGTTCCACCTTAATGAGGGATCGGAGTTGGATTCGGCTCTTCCTCACCGCGTCGCCAAGTTCTATTACCTGGCTTTGCGGAGCAACAAATGGGAGGCCTATCAAACTGCTTTTCGCAAATTGACAATTACAGTGGATGGCGTTGAACGGCAGGCTACACCCTGGCCAGACTGGGCCGTGACTACCGAAATCGATACCTCAGCCGTGTGCGCCACTGTCTGGGAAGCGGTCTGCTGCCATCAAACGCAGATCTCCATCTACGAGCGGCTGGGAGACCTGACAACCGAACAGCGAAAGGCGATATGGGGATCGCAGGAGTTCTATCGGGTCTTCAGCACGGTGAATGGCGGACGGGGATTGGAGACCGACCTCTTTGAAGCTCTACGGTAACGCGGGTAGTTGAGAGAAGCGGGTCCTTCGCCTTCGCTCAGGAAGACGCGGGCTGTTTGGTTCGTGCTTTCCCACCCTTGCTTCGCAAGGATGGGGCACCCAGATTTGTGACAGATATAGCTCAGCCGCGGAGGAAGTCTTTGGCTTTTTGCACGAGGACGTCGCGGCTGATGTCGGAGATGGCGTTAGTGAGAGGGATCTGCTTGGGGCAGGCTTCGACGCAGTTTTGCGCGAATCCACACTCCTGAATTCCGCCGTCGCCTGAAAGTGCGCGGAGACGTTCTTCCGCGAAGACTTTTCCGGTAGGGTGATTGTTGAAAAGCTTAACTTGGGCAATGGTGGCGGCGCCCACGAAGCCTGTCTCCTCGTTGAATTGCGGGCAGACTTCCATGCAGCAGGTGCAGGAGATGCAGTTGGAGAGCGGGTAATTCGCTTCCTGCTGCTGCGGGAAGACGCGTGGGCCTGAGCCGAGGTCGTATGTACCGTCGACGGGAACCCACGCTTTGACGCGCATCAGGTTTTCGAAGAGCACGGAGCGGTCGACCTGAAGATCGCGAACGAGCGGGAACTTGGAGAGCGGCTCAATCTTGATGGGCTGTTCGAGATTCTCAACCAGCGCGGAGCATGCCATGCGGGCCTTACCGTTGATGAGCATGGCGCAGGAGCCGCAGATTTCTTCGAGGCAATTCGAGTCGTAGGTGATAGGAGTGGTGCCCTTGCCGTCGGCAGTGACGGGATTGGCGGCGATCTCCATCATGGCGGAGATGACGTTCATGCCGGTGCGCCACTCGAGCTCGAAGTTTTCCCACGTGGCAGGCGCGTCTGGATTGGCCTGGCGCTTGATTTCGAATTTAACGGTTTTGGTTGCCATGGTTCCTCAAAGACAGCTGTTAGCTTTTAGCTGATTCTTTCTTTTACTGTGATTTCTCGCGTCTCACAATCCAGACGCGGAGCACCCGATTTCGTGCTGATACAAACTAAAAGCAACTGCGGATCCTTCGACTTCGCTCAGGATGACAGCGGCGAAAAAACATGCCGTCGTCATTTTGCTGCGTCGTAGCGGCGCGGACGCGGTTTGATGTATTGAATGTCCACGTCTTCGAATTCAAGGCGCGGGCCTTCGGGCGAGCCGGTGAAGCTGGCCTTGGTGGTCTTCAAAAACTTTTCGTCGTTGCGATCGGGAAAGTCGGGCTTGTAGTGCGCCCCGCGCGATTCGTCGCGGATGAGCGCGCCCTGCACTACGCAGCGTGAGAGCTCGAGCATGTTGTAGAGCTGGCGGGCGAAGGCGAAGCTGGTATTGGCCCACTGGCTCTTGTCGCTGAGATTTACGTTCTGGAACCGGTCGAGCAGTTCGACGATTTTTTCGTCGGCTTGCTTGAGGCCCTTGTTGTAGCGGATCACGGTGGCGTGCTCGGTCATGGTGACGCCGAGTTCGCGCCAGAGCTTGAAGGGATTCTCGGTGCCGGCGTTGGAGAGAAGCTGCTTGTTCATCTCTGCCTGGCGCGCGAGTTCTGCTGCCGCTCCGCCATCGCCTTCGATGGCTGGCAGGTTCTTGGCGTAGTTCATGGCGTTGGGGCCGGAGATGAATCCGCCGAAGATGCAACTGACGAGCGAGTTTGCGCCGAGGCGATTGGCGCCGTGGTACTGGTACTCGCACTCTCCGGCGGCGAAGAGGCCGGGGATGTTGGTCATCTGGTTGAAGTCGACCCAGAGACCGCCCATGGTGTAGTGCATGCCGGGGAAGATCTTCATGGGGACTTCGCGCGGATCGTCGCCGACGAACTTCTCGTAGATTTCGAGGATGCCTTCGAGCTTGCGGTTCAGAGTCTCGCGATCGATGTGGGTGAGGTCGAGGTAGACCATGGGCTGGCCATCGATGCCGAGGCCGTGCTCGTAGACGATCTTGTGGATGGCGCGGGTGGCGACGTCGCGCGGAACGAGATTGCCGTATTTCGGATACCACTCTTCGAGGAAGTAGAAACGCTCGGATTCGGGAATCTGCTTGATGGGGCGCTTGTCGCCGGGCGTGCGCGGAACCCAGACGCGGCCGCCTTCGCCACGGGCCGACTCGGACATGAGACGGAGCTTGTCTTCGCCGGGGATGGAAGTGGGGTGGACCTGAATGAATTCGCCGTTGGCGTAGAAGGCGCCCTGCTGGAAGACGGCGGATTGCGCGGAGCCGGTGCAGACGACGGAGTTGGTGCTCTTGCCGAAGAGGGCGCCTACGCCACCGGTGGCGAGGATGACGGCGTCGGCGGGGAAGGCGCGGAGCTCCATGGTGCGGAGATCCATCGCGGTGATACCGCGGCAGACGCCTTTTGAATCGATGATCGAGGAGAGGAACTCCCAACCTTCGTATTTTTTGACTTTGCCGTCGGCCTCGTAGCGGCGAACCTGTTCGTCGAGCGCGTAGAGAAGCTGCTGGCCGGTGGTGGCTCCCGCGAAGGCGGTGCGGTGATAGAGGGTTCCACCGAAGCGGCGGAAATCGAGAAGGCCTTCGGGTGTGCGATTGAAGGGCACGCCCATTCGATCGAGCAGGTCGATGATGGCGGGCGCGGCTTCGCACATGGCCTTGACGGGGGTTTGATTGGCGAGGAAGTCGCCGCCGTAGATGGTGTCGTCGAAGTGCTTGTCGGTGGTGTCGCCTTCGCCTTTCAGGTTCTTGGCAGCGTTGATGCCGCCTTGCGCGCAGACCGAGTGGGAGCGCTTGACGGGAACGATGGAGAAGAGGTCGACGCTTCCGCCTGCTTCTGCGATTTTGATAACTGCTGCGAGCCCGGCTAATCCTCCGCCAACCACGATGATTCTGGGTGCTGCCATTGTTTGTCGAATCCTTTCAATGGGCCAGTTATCAGCTGTCAGCTATCAAGCTTTCAGCAAAGGCCTAAAACGAAAACTAGGAACCAGTGGGGATTGGCGGAGTGAAACGCAAAGGCGCCGCTACCCGGTTCCAAAAATTGATTTGGCCAATGGCCGTGGTCAGGAATGCAATTTCGCGCTCGGAGAAATGCGCTGAGACGCGTGCGTAAGTTTCGTCGTTGATGTGGTGACTGGCAAGGAGCGTGACGCGTTCAGCCCAGTCGAGGGCGGCGACTTCGCGCGCAGAGTAGATGCCGGCTTCGCGCCAGGCGGCGAGCAGGTCAAGCTTGGCTGCGGGGACGTTGAGCTTGCGGGCGTCGTTGAGATGATACTGCACGCAGAAAGCGCAACCGTTCAGTTGCGACACGCGGATCTTGATCATCTCAATTAGATCTGGCTCGATTCCAGACTTGCGCAGGGCGTGGCTGACGGCGGCCATGCCGGTGCCCATTTCAGGAACGATGTCCTGGAATGTCTTGTAATCGATGCGCTCGTTGGTGGTTGCGGTTTCCGCCATTCTTCCCCAGGGACTTAAGCCCCTTTTCTACCATTCTGTTCCGGCACCACTGAGGCCGTGCCCTGATACAAGCGTAAAAGCAAACGCGATTACGCTCAGGACGACACAGTCTGGGTGAACGTTTGGAGCATTGCTACGGGTGCGATTTCGGGTGCGTTTGCGTATTTGGGACTGATGAAGGCCCAGATGCTGGCGAGTCCCATGAAGAGCAGGATGACGCCGAAGGCTGCGCATGCGTAGCCGAAGCGCTTGCGGGCGACTTCGCCCGGAGTGATGCCCCACTTGGCTGCGAAGAGCCAGATGCCATAGGCGAAGTGCCAGCAGATGGCGATCATGGCGATGACGTAGACGGCGAGCATGACGGGGTTGGCGAGCTCGATCTGAACCTTGTGGAATGCGGCGCCCGGATTCTCAGGAAGGCTGATGCCCATGAAGCGCTGACGCAGAACGTGCTGGAGGATGTAGGCCGCTGCGATGAGGCCGGTCCAGCGCTGGGCGACGTACATCCAGTTTCCGGCCCAGGGGTAGTAGACGACGTTGGACTTCCCGCGGAACCAGATATAGAGGCCGTAGAGCGCGTGATAGAGGATGGGCAGGAAGATGAAGACCCACTCGAGAACACGGACCAGTGGCAGGGCATTGAGGAACTTGACTTGCGCCCCGTAAGCGGCAGGGCCTTTGAGCGCTTCGAAGTTCGACAGCAGGTGCTCGAGGAAAAAGGCGCCGATGGGGATGATGCCGAGGAGCGAGTGAAGCTTGCGCCACAGAAAGGATGTCCCCTGACCGGCGCGAAGCGGCTGCACGCCGGCGCGGAGCTTGGGCGTAGCAGGATTTTGGGCTGTTGCCATGGAAATGTGGCTCCTAAGTGCTTCGGGTCCTGAATCCGGACCGATGAGGTATCAGATTGAGGGACGGCGTGTTGAGCGCTATTACAAATGCATTATTCGTAACGCAGATAACGATCGTCAAGCGCGGGCGACTGCGAAGTATTCGCGATGTGAAAGCGTGCGGCTGCGTGGCTGCTGGATCGTGAACGAAACGACCTAAACATGGAGCTGGGCGAGGAGTGCGGCGAGGGCACGGCCGCGATGGCTGAGGGAGAGCTTGGTCTGGAGGTCGATCTCGGCCATGGTCTTGTCGAGCTGGGGCAGGTAGAAGAGGGGATCGTAGCCGAATCCGCCGGTGCCCCGCGGTGCGTTCAGGATCATTCCATCCACGGTGCCGTCGGCTTTGTTGGTGGGTCTGCCATCGCGCGCGGCGACCAGAACGCAGTGGTAGCGGGCGGTTCGTTGCGGTGGCGGAACGGAGTCGAGCTGCTGGAGCAGGACGATGTTGTTCCAGACGTCTGTGTTGTCGTTGGCATCGGGGGAGTCGACCATGCCGGCATCGGCTGCGAAGCGGGCAGAGCGTACGCCGGGGGCTCCGGCGAGTGCGTCCACTTCGAGGCCGGAGTCGTCGGCGATGACGACCTGGCCCGGAACGAACTGGGAGTAAAAAACGGCCTTGAGCGTGGCGTTTTCGGCGAAGGTCGTGCCGTCTTCTTCAGGGGGTTCGATCTTGTCGAGATCGGGGAGAGCATCGATGGAGACGGCGTGCGTTTCGGCGGCGGTGCGGAAGTCGCGGAGTTTGCCCTGGCTGGTCGTGGCTACGTAGAGGCGAATGGGCATCCATCAAAGTTTAAGCCACGCCGATGGCTTGAATGTACCCGGCGTTGTGGTGGTGCGGTAGAAAGACGAAAGCAGGTCCGTCGGCTCCCTTCGATCGCTCGGCATGGCGGATCCTCTGTGGCGCGCGTTGTGTTCTTTGATAATGGGGTTCGCGAAGGTCCTTGGGCGAAGTAGGATGGCTGGTGAGTTTATCTGACAAACAAAAGGCGGAGTATGCCGGCGATTTTAGCGGGGATTGGGTGGCACATGGTGGGTGCGGCCTCGGCCGCATCGTTTTATGCGCCCATTGAGAAGGTGAAACGATGGTCGTGGGAAACGACCTGGGCTGTCGCGGGGATCTTCTCGTGGGTGCTACTGCCAATTGGCGTGAGCTATCTGCTGCTGCCGCATTTCGGCGCGTTCTATGGGTCGATTCCGTCGGGCGTGTTGTTGCGGATGGCGCTGTTTGGCGCAATGTGGGGCGTGGGGAATGTGAGCTATGGCCTCACGATGCGCTACTTGGGAATGTCGCTGGGAATCGGCGTGGCGATTGGGGTGACGCTCGTCGTGGGCACGCTGATTCCACCGTTGTTGAGCGGGCAGGCTGGTGTGTTGTTTGAAACCAGAAGCGGGCTGCTGACGATGGCGGGTGTTGTGGTGGCCCTGATCGGCGTCGCCATTGTCTCGTATGCGGGACACATGAAAGAGATGCAGCTGAAGAGCGGGGGGCCGACGGAGTTCAACGTGCTGCTGGGGCTGGGACTGGCGGTGATGTGCGGGATATTCTCCTCGGGAATGTCCTTCGCGATGAACGCGGCGAAGCCGATGCAGGAGGCGGCCCTGCAGGCTGGAGTCAATCCGCTGTATGCGGCTCTTCCCAGTTACGTATTCATCATGGGAGGCGGCGCGCTGGTGAATTTCGCATACTGCTTTGGGCGGCTGGCGATGGTGAAGAAGATTTCGCTCGGTGACGACCTGCGGCAACCCGGCGGGACGATTGCGAAGAACGCGGCGCTGGCGGCAACGGGTGGAATCATGTGGTATCTGCAGTTCTTCTTTTATGCGTGGGGGGCCGCAAATATTCCGGAGCGGCTGAGTTATGTGAACTGGATGCTGCACATGAGCGGGTACGTGCTGTTTGGCGGGATTGTGGGACTGGCGCTGGGCGAGTGGGCCGGGGTATCGAGCCGTTCGATTCGGTTGCTGTGGGTGGGGATCGTGGTAATTATTCTGGCGGCGAATCTGGTGGGCATGGCGTCGTAGAGCAGTTGTCAGTGATCAGTCGTCAGAACAATGCCGGAGCTTGGAACTCCGGCATTGTTCTGCACGAGTGATGATGCGTCAGTCGATTGGCTGGTTGAGGCGGAGGTTACGGGAGGAGCCGCCTACGCTTACGGTGCGTTTGCCCGAGGCCGTTTCCCACTTCTGTTCTTTGGTGGACCAGTACTGGAGTTGGCGCGGGGCTACGTGCAGCGTGACTTCCTTGGATTCTCCTGGCTTGAGGTGGATACGATCGAAGGCAACAAGCGCACGCACCGGGAACTGGACGCCGTCGGGAATCTCGCTTGGCGCACCGAGGTAAACTTGCGGAACTTCGTCGGAGGCCGCGGAGCCGGTGTTCTTGATTTTCACCTTCACGTCGAGCCCACCGTCACTCGATTTAGCGACATTGAGGTCCGAGTAATCGAAGGTGGTGTAGCTGAGGCCATGGCCGAAGGCGAAGAGAGGTTCGATGTTCTGCTGGTCGAACCAGCGGTAGCCGACATTGACGCCTTCGCTGTAGGTGGTCTTCTTGTCTACGCCTTTCCCGGAACGCTCAGGGTACTTGGGATCGGTGGCAGGATAGTCCGTGAGGCTCTTGCCCCAGGTGACGGGGAGACGGCCTGCGGGGCTGGTTTTGCCAAGGAGGATGTTGGCGGTTGCCCAGCCGCCTTCGTCGCCCGGCCACCACATTTGAAGGACGGCCTTGACCTTGTCGACCCAGGGCAGCGCGACGGGTTGGCTGGTGTTGAGGACGACGATGGTGTTGGGATTTACGGCTGCAATCTCTTCGACGAGTTTGTCCTGATCGCCGGGGAGACCGAATACGGGTTGAAGGCGCGTCCAGACAAATACGACGGCGACCTTGGCCTTCTTTGCAGCATCGACGGCTTTGTCGTGGTCGGCCTGACGCTGCTCGGGGGTGTACCAGCTAAGGCGGACCTGCACGGGCGAGTTGGACGTATCTGGGCTCGTACTCACTTCGATGGCATGCGGTCCCGCGGTGAGTTCAACCGCGCGGCGAACGTTGTCGAGACGGTCAGTGGTAGGAATGGCGTTGTCCTGATTGGCTTGCAGAATGTCGCCGTGCACGCCGCCCTGGAATGCTCCGGTTGAGGCGAGCCGCTTGCCGTCCAGCGAGATGCGCGCGTTGGTACCCATGGCTTGCAGGTAGATCCAATAATTGCCGGCATGCGGCGGAGTGAGGGTGCCTTTCCATGTGATGACCGAGTTGGGCGGAAGGGCATTGCCGCCTTTAGCGGTGAAGTCGAGCTGCGCGTCAGTTTGCACAGCGGCGCTGGCGGACGCGCCTGATGTCGACACGATAGAGCGCTGGAGACCGGGTTGGCCGTCGTGGCTGAGCACTTCAGCGGGGATGGGAGTGCCGGTCATGTCGTCGGCAACTGAGAAGGCGATGTTGGAGTTGCCGGATATCTTCTTCATCGCGTCGAGCGGGCCAACCTGGCGCTCCGGCAATCCAACGGACCGTTCGCCGTTGATGCCGATGGAGTCGACCTGCGCAGCGGTGGGACCAATGAGGACGACGGAATTCAGTTCATCGTGTTTCAGCGGCAGGATACTGCCTTCGTTCTTGAGCAGGACGGCTGCGTCTTCTCCGGTCTTCTGAATGACCTTGGCGTTTTCTTCGATGGCTTGCTTCGTGACTTCGTGTTTGGATTGGCCATCGAGGTAGCCGAAGTGGACAATCTCGTAGAGCACGCGGCCGGCAGCTCGGGTGATGGCGGCTTCAGTCACGGTGCCGTCTTTGAGTGCCTCGGGCATCTTCTTAGGATCGAGCTTGACACCGAAATTGCCCATGCCTCCGCGATGGGGCGCAGGTTCTTCAGGAATATGCCCGCCGAACATATCCATGACTCCCCCAAGCGCGTTGGGCGCAGGTGGCGGCGGGACAGGCTTGGAATCAAAGAATGATGGAAGCGAGAATGCTGCGCCGGGCGTCGGCTCGCCTGGCATTTCCATGTCGAGGCCGGCATTGATGAAATCGACCGAATGAACAGCACCCCAGTCGGACGTGACGAAGCCCTTGAAGCCGAGCTGGTCACGCAGGATGGTGGTCAGCGCATCCTTGTTGCCGCAGGCGAAGGTGCCGTTGAGGCGATTGTAAGAACACATGATGGAAGAGACATCGGCGCGGCGGATCGCGGCGTCAAATGGCGCTACGTATACTTCGTGAAGCGTCTGGTCGTCGATGTAGGTGTTCTCGTTGGGCGAATCGTATCCGACATAGTGCTTGATCTGCGCCATCACGTGTTGCGACTGGATGCCCTTGACTTCCGCGACACCCATTTCGCTGGTCAGGAAGGGATCTTCGCCAAAGGTGTTGTAGCCGCGGCCAAACTCGAGGTCGCGATCGATGTTGACGAAGGGTTGAAGAGAGACGTCGATGCCAAGGGCGCGATCTTCGCGGCCGATGACGATGCCGTTGTCTTCAGCGTCTTTGAGGCTGAAGGTGGCGGCGACTCCCATGGTTGCAGTTTCGCCAGAGGAGGGATGACGCGTAAGAGCGCCAGGAGGCCCGTCGGCAAAGCGAAGACCGGGAATGTGAAGACGCGGAATGCCGGCGAGGTATCCGGCTTGTCCCTGGTAGACGGCGGGGTCTTCTTTTGTGCCGTGGATCAGCGTCAGCTTTTCTTCGAGCGTCATCTGGCTGAGGAGCTTGTCGACGCGCGCATCGCCGGTGACGACGGGGACCGTTTGAGCGAGTGCGAAGGTTGCTGCGAGCACGAAGAATGTGCACGCATAAAGAATGTGCGCTGCGCGCGCAAATTGGAATAGACGGAGCGATGGTGTCGGATGCACTTTTTGTCCCCCTCGAGAGGCGTTTCGCGGCCAGCGTAAACGATTGACTTGGCTGTGAACGCTTTACGGCAAGCAAGTGTATAGCAAGGGGGGTGCCACGTGCAGTGTGCGAGATCTATGCTGTAGGTCCGCTGCGACGCTAGTAGCCGATTGTGAAGCGGGCGTGCTGATGGGCAGGTTTCTCCAACTCGTCGACCAGGGCGATGGCATAGTCCTCCATCGAGATCCGGCTGTTGCCTTCCGCATCCGAGATAAGTTGATCCGTGCCGAGGCGGAATTTGCCGGTGCGCGTACCGGGCTCAAAGAAGGCGGCGGGGCTGAAGTAGGTCCAGTTGATGTCGGATGCTTCTAGAAGCGCAAGAGCTTTCTCGTGCGAGGTGGCGATTGGAATCCATTCTGCGGGAAGGTGACCGGATTGGAGAATAGTCACGCCGGGAGCGACTTCGAGCGATCCGGCACCCCCTACGACGATCAGACGGATGTCTTTGCCGGCTTTCCGAACGGCATCGATCTCGCGCTCGGTGACGCCGAGAAGCTGATCAGTATCGTCCTGCGGAGGTGCATAAGCGCTCACCACTGCATCCGCCCCGGAAATGATGGCTGCGATCTTGTTTACATCGCTTAAGTCGTCTTTTACGGTTTTCACATTCGCCGGAATTCCAATGGGCTTGCGGGCAACGGCGGTAACGTTGTGTCCACGTGAGAGCAGTTCCGTAAGGATGCGGATCCCGGATTTACCGGTTGCGCCGTATAGCACTACCTTCATTTTGAGTCTCCTGGTGGAAGACGCAGCAGCCAGTGTCTCCAGGAGGTTCGATGTAGCCAGCTGAGAATGGCTTCACAAATATCAGCGGAAAGGTGACGGTGACAATCAGTATTGGTGCGAACCAAGCCGAGAGCCAAATCGCCTGAAGTTCCACGAACAACGCTCGTCATCAAATGGGCACACTTCGGTCAGGCGCACAGGGGGAAAAGGTGGTGTAGCGATTTCAAAGTCATTTAGACTACTTATTCCCTATGGGCACAACACTGATTCGCAACTTGCATAGCTTTGCCGCGGACTTGACGCGCAAGCGGATACGCGGACATGCCGCAGTGCTTGGGCTGGTTGTGTGGGGACTGTATGCAATCAATATCGCCACTCCCGGGTTACGCGACCGTGTAGGGCAATTGAAAGGTGCTGATTTCCTGCACTTCTATGTGTTGGGCAACATTGCGCGCATGCATCACGGAAGCATGCTCTATGACGCTCCACAGCAAGCGGCGCTGGCACAGCAGTTGATTGGCCAGGAGCCAGGCGAAACGTATCTTCCGGTGTATGGGCCACAGTATTCTCTGCTGTTTATCCCTTTCGCAGGCCTTCCTTATGTGTGGGCTGCGGCGGCATGGATGCTGGCGAGCGCGCTGGTGTACGGCATCTGCTGCTGGCTCGTGCTGCGGGTCTGCCGGCATCTGCAGGACGATCGAGCAACGGTTCTCATTCTCGCAGCAGCCTTTCCAGGTTTCTTTTATCTCGTGGCGAGCGGACAGAACTCGGCACTGGCGCTGATTGCTTTTACAACAGCTTTTTTCTGCTTCCGAGCAAAGCGGCCGTTGCTCGCCGGAATGGCTCTGGGCCTGCTGATGTACAAGCCGCAATTTGGGCTGATGGCGGCGGTGGTTTTTGTCTTGACGTTGAACTGGAGGGTAATAATTGGGGCTCTGATTACAGGCGCAGGACAGTTGGCGCTCGGAGCTTTGTACTACGGGAAGGCGGCGGTTGAGAACTACTTCCAGTCGATAACCCAGATCAACCAGAATGCCCTTGCGCTCGAGCCGCACGTGGACAGGATGCACAGCCTTCAGGCGTTCTGGCATCTGCTGGTGCCATGGCCGCGGGTTGCCTTTCTGCTGTATGCAGCGACAGCGCTCGCTGTGTGCGTTGTGACGGTGTGGTGCTGGAAGAGCAGAGCTTCATTGCATCTGCGTTACGCGATTTTTCTGTTGGGGACTGTCTTGATTGATCCGCACCTGACGGACTATGACTTGGTGATACTGATGCCGGCTTTTCTGCTGATTGGAGATTTCATTCTGCAATCGGCAGAGTCGCCTGAACGCGACGCCGCTCGGCTTTTGATCTACGCGGCATATTGCCTGCCATTGTTTGGCCCCTTGTTGAGGGGAATCCATGTGCAGTTGTCGGTGCCGGTATTCGTGGGTCTATTTCTTGTAGTAGCTTCAATGATTCGCAAAAGGATGTATGGCGTGACTGAGAGCGAGTCCGGTTATCCAGCCGCAGCATCTGCGCAGGGCGTCTGATGGCACGCGAACAAGCTGGCGAGGATTTGGCGAGTGCGTTGAGTGATCGAGGGCTACCAGCGTAGCGTTGATCTCATCCCGGAAGAGGCAGCTCTTTGTCCAGGCCGGATGCGATCAGATCGTGGCGCAGGTTTTCGACGGTGGAGAACTGGATGGCGACCATTCCAAGAGCACGCGCGGCATCAATGTTGGCGGCCTTGTCGTCGATGAAGAGGGAATCTTCGGGGCGAGTCTGAAGTTGATCGAGCGTGAGACGGTAGATGGCGGGGTCGGGCTTGGCCATGTTGTGCTGGTAGCTCCAGACGAGAACGTCGAAGCGCGGGAGCCAGTCGAATTCGCGCTCGATGTTTGCGAGTACGGTATCACCCATGTTGGAAAGAATCGCAGTGCGGATGCCGTGCTGCTTGAGCTGTTGCTGCCAGGCGAGCATGGCGGGGTTCTGAGTAGTCCACATGCGCGCGTCCCAATGGTTAAGCTCGTCGATTGCGGCCGCATCGAGGTTGAGTTTGGCGTCGCGGATCAGATTTTGCCAGAACTGGAGACCGGTGAGTTTGCCTTCGTCATAGGCATGGCGGTCCGCCCAATAAATCGCTTCGAACTCATCGTGAGGAAGGCCGGTGAGGCGGAGCATGGCGTCATGCGCTTCGGCGCTCGGTTGACCGGTGAGAACCATTCCATAGTCGAAGATGACTGCGCGCAGAGCCAATGTTCCTCCTCTAAAATGCGCCGTGTATCGTGATTGTGGCGCCTCTTCTATTGTGAGGGATGCATTTGGGGCGCACGTTGATGCAATGAGACGGAAACAGCGAAAAGGGATTTAGGGGCTAAGAGAGACTTACTCGGCGATGATGCAGTTCTCGAAACGGACAGATTGGAATACGGAGGAGAGCGCGCTGGCGCGAGGGCATCGCGAACGCGTGCAGGCGGGGCTGCCGGTTGCGGACCTTACGGCTTCGAATCCTACGCGGTGTGGTTTTGAATACGACGCGGAGTTGCTGGCCCCACTGATGAATGTGCAGGCTCTGGATTACGATCCGCAGCCGCTGGGCTTATTGCGCACGCGGGAGGCGGTGTGCGCGTATTACGCGGATCATGGCGTTGAGATTCAGCCCGAGCGCGTATTGCTGACGACGAGTACCAGCGAGGCATACAGCTTCCTCTTTAAGCTGCTGTGCGATCCGGGGAGCGAAGTTGTCGTGCCGCAGCCAGGATATCCGCTGTTTGATTTTTTGGCGGTGCTGGACGATGTGAAGATCAAGGGCGCTCCACTGGTGTACGACTACGGATGGCAGATCGAGCCGGAGGGTTTTCGCCGTGCGCTGACGCCGGAGACGCGGGCGATTGTGCTGGTGCATCCGAACAATCCGACGGGCCATTTTACGAAGGAGTGGGAGGCAGAGGAACTGGCGTCGCTATGCCGCGAGCGGGGAATCGCGCTGATCGTGGACGAGGTCTTTCTCGATTACGGATTTGGCGACGCGAAGGCGTCGAGTTTTGCAGCCGGCCTGAACGGCGTGGACGTTTTTGTGGTGAGCGGATTGAGCAAGATTGCCGGACTGCCCCAGATGAAGGCCGCGTGGGTGGTGGCGACGGGCCCGCACGCGTCGGAAGCGATGGAGCGCCTGGAGGTGATTGCGGATACCTTTCTCTCGATGAATGCGCCGGTGCAGGGAGCGATGCCTGCCTGGATCGCTGGGCGGAAGATGATTCAGCAGCAGATCAAAGAACGGGTGGCTGCGAACCTGGCAGAACTGGATCAGCTGCTCGAGGCCGTGGATGAGGTACGACGATTAGTTGTCGAGGGTGGATGGTATGCGGTGCTGCGGATTCCGGCGCTGCAACCGGATGAGCGGACGGTGCTGGACTTGCTTGAGCGCGGCGTCTGGCTGCATCCGGGATACTTCTTCGGCATGGAGGAATCCGGGTGGCTGGTGGTGAGCCTGCTTGGCCCTGTTGAGGAATTCAAAACGGGTGCGGGGTTGCTTGTTGACTATTTCAGAACGCATCAACTAAATAACAATTGTCTAGTCGAAGACAAAGTATAACTTTCCTATTGTGTGTCTATAATATTGTAAATAATGTGCTTATAGTTTTCGGGTGAATTAATTATTGAAGAAACGGATTAGCTTTGCGCTCGTAGCCAATTGAAGTGGCGGGACCGTGCCCTGGGACGACTCGAGTATCTCCGGGCAGCGTGAGCAGGCGCGTCTGGATCGAGTCGAGAATCTGCTCGTAGTTGCCGCCCGGCAGGTCGGTCCGGCCGATGCTGCCGGCAAAGAGCGTATCGCCGGCGAGGACCATCTTCAGTGGCTCGAAATGAAGGCAGATGGAGCCCTGGGTGTGACCCGGCGTGTGAATGACACGGGCCGGGTAGTTGGCGAGACCAACAAGACGGCCGTCGGTGAGAGCTTCGTCCGGTGGCGCGGTTTCGGGAGTGGGGACGCCGACCCATGCGGCCTGCTCAGCCATGATTTGGAGCAGCGGAAGATCATCTTCGTTGAGAAAGATCGGAGCGCCGGTGAGCGACTTGAGCTTGAGTGCGCCGCCGACGTGGTCGATGTGGGCGTGGGTTATCAGGATCTGCTTCAAGGTAAGTCCCTGCGCTTGCAGGCGGCGGTGGATCCGGGAGATTTCGTCGCCAGGATCGATAACGATTGCTTTGCGCGTGTCCTCGTCGGCAAGGATGGTGCAATTGCATTGCAGTGGGCCGACGGGAAAAGTCTCGAGAATCATGGGTTCATTGTAGAGCGGAGCTGTGAAAGAGCGCCGGAAAGCAGAAGAGGCAGACCGGGAAGGCCTGCCTCGAAGCTTGTCGAACCACCGAACCTATTTCGCTGGCTTTGCGGGAGCTGATTGCGATGCGGGCTTGACGTCGTCGAGCACAGAGTGCGATTTGCCTGAGCGAACGAAGAGGACCGTCAGCGAGAGCGACGTGATCATGAAGATGATCGCGGACCAGGTGGTGAGCCGGGTAAGTACGTTGGCTGCGGCGCGAGGTCCGAACGCGGTCTGCGATCCCTGTCCGCCAAAGGCGCCGGCGAGGTCGGCTGAGCGGCCCTGTTGCAGCAGGACGACTCCGATAAGGAAAAGGCTGACGATAACGTGGAGCACAACGACGAAGTAGAAGAGAATCTGCATTGCGAAAGCTGCTTTCCGAATCTTGTCCGGTTGGTCCGGGCAGGAGAGTCTATGGTGCGGAGGAGGGGACTTGAACCCCTATGCCTTGTGGGCGCTAGCACCTCAAGCTAGTGCGTCTGCCAATTTCGCCACCTCCGCGAGGTGAACCTGTTAAGTATATCAAAAAGGAGGGTTCCCGGAGCAGTGGGAGGCGTCGGGTAATTGACGGTCCGACGATAGCAAGACGCTCAATCTCGATCGGGTATGTGGGATGCCCGGATTCGACACTATCTAGACAATTCTTTGCGAAGTCCCCAGAGAATCATGGCGGATGCCAGGACAATGGCGACACCTACCGACATGAAGCCGGCGGTGACAAGACTTTCTTGCCAGGGCAGTCCGGTGTGACCCACTCCAGTAATTGGAGAAAGGGCTGCAGTCCCGAAGATCGCCGCAAGCAGGGTCACGAACCAGTTGACATATGTGCCATACAAAACCAGCCAGAAGGCAATCGTGGATGGCGAAGGCCCAAGCCTCACATTAGGCCAGGTGGCACCCAACGCAAGCAGGAAGGTGCCATTCATCACGCCTTCGAGGTGTGCGGCTAGTCCCATTCGCACGTTGGCGAAATGCTGCTCGGCAAATCCTGTCAATAGGCCCAGCAGGAACAGGCAGATGCCATGAAACATTAAGCGGCGGCCATTTTTTTCCATGGTTGCAAATCTCCTTTCAGTTTGCGAAATCGTTTGAAGCAGGATTGCGGGGTGTTTTCCATCGCATAACCCTGAGCCGTTACGATGGCCGGTCATCGTACATGATGCTGAACGAAGGAACCAGACGGATTATCGCATGCGGGCGCGCATGCGTTTTTCGGCGTCGGCGGACCAGTATTTGCAGTCGAGGCGGATGAAGACGGAGGAGTAGGGGATGGTCATCGTCGTTTTGAGGACGAGGACGTGGAATTCCTTGCTGGTTTCGTCGATCTGGGAGATGACGCGCTCGTGGGGGATGGATTCGATGGTGTAGTCACTTAGGGTCTGGGCGATCTGCGTTGCGATAGGCGGAGGCACCGGGGGCATCGTCATCGGGGACGAAGGGCAGCTCTTTGTCCATGTAGATGAGCGGGCGGACGTGGATCGAGTTGTTGACGGCGCCGAGGACGAAGCGAAGGACGTCGAGGTGGGAGGCGTTGGTCTCGATGGTTTCGACGCCAGGAGATGACTGGAGCGGGTAGGCGGAGTCGACGATGAGGATCCAGTTGCGATGGCCCAGGAGGGGCATAGATTCGTTGACGCGCGATTTCCAGTTGGATTGAGCTTGCGCCGGGATTGCAAACGCAAGTGACGCAAGAAGGATCGCGGCCTGTGCAAGAGGGAATCTGCGCATTGAAATCTCCCGAAGATGAAACTTGAGTGACACGATCACTCTACTGCACAGGCCTGCATCAGTGAATCTGCCGCAGTGGTAAGATGATGAGCACTTCCTCTGCATACGCGGCGCAATCCAATGCTCGTTCTGTTTCTGCGTTCCTCTAGAAAGTGAAAGGCGCAAATGAAAGCTGACAGATTGTTTTACAGCGCAGCCGCAGTCGTTTTTCTGTTGGTGATGCTGATCGGATTTCATCCCTTCTACACGTACGGTACGCATTTCGACGGAAGCCCGATTGATCGGGGAATCTTTCTGCTGGTTCTGGTGCACGGGGTGTCGATCGCGGCGTGGTTCGTGCTTTTCCTTGCGCAGTCGCTGCTGATCGCGGTTCGGAATCGCAAGCTGCACATGACGCTTGGGTGGGCATCGATTGCAATCGGTCTTGCGATCGCGAGCACAGGGACGATGGTGGCGATTCGATCCGTCCAACTGACACCATCATTTGTCTTCTTCAACATGGAGTACCCGCGGTTTTTGCTGGTGATGTTCGCTGAAATGACGATGTTCACGGTTTTCATTACCGCGGGAATCGTGACGCGCAAGAAGCCGAAGATTCATCGGTCAATGATGCTGCTGACCGGACTGACGATCCTTCCGGGAGCTACCGCTCGCATGCCGATGCTGGTTCCGATTTTTGGGCATAGCGGATGGATGGGTCTATTTGGGCCGGCCTTCTGCCTGGGCGGATTGTTGTTGCTGATCCGCATGGCAATGACGCGTAAGTTCGACCCATGGCTTGCGGGAGGGTATGCCGCCTGGGTTGTCGCTTACATCGGCTCCACTCACCTTTCGATGACTGAGGCATGGAGTCGAATGGCAGCTGAGATTCTGAGGTTCTGATGCCTGGTGCTCAATTCTCTCGAGGAACAGAGTCATTCGGCAATGAGGCGCTTCATCCAGGAGGCCAGTGCCTGTTGATCGGGAGTGCCGGCGGCCTGCGCTGCATGGACGGCGCGACGGTCGGCTTCCGGGCGGTTCTGACTGATTTTGAATTTGCCTTCGATGCGAGAGATGGGAATGCGGAATCCCATGATGCCGGCAAGCATGGTGCGGCGGAATCCGTCGGGTAGATTGCGCCACTGTTTCAGGTAGGCGGGATCGTTGGCCTGGATCAGGCCAGTGAGAAGCGCGTCTTTCCCGGGGTCGTCTTCAACGAGCGAGAGTGTGCCGTGGGCGTGGATCGCGATGTAGTTCCAGGTAGGGACGGAAAGCTCTTCGGCGTAAAGCGACGGGCTGACGTAACTGTGCGGGCCGGGGAAGACGACGAGAGTTTCGCGATTGGCGAGAGATTGCCAATGAGGGTTGGCTTTCGCAAAGTGGCCTTCGAGGACGCCATGCGGGCCTTCATCTTTGACCACAAGAGGGAGATGCGTGGCGTGATGAGGGCCGGAGTTCTCTGCCGGGGAAAGCGGTCCGATGAGAATGGCGAAGGAATAGGCCTGCATGGCCTCGATGAGAATGGAGCGATCGGAGACTTGGTTGAATTTCGGTGTGTACATCGAACTCCTGGTGAACCGGAGAGTGGGGAAAGACGTACCTCAACGTTAACGGTCCGGCGCGTAGAGTGCAAAATTGTGCCGGAAACGATTTGTGACGGTTCAGTGAGAGCGAGTGGTAGTCTTTGGATCGTTCATGATCTCAGGGCGGAGGATGAGGATGGGATCGGAGACGTTGAGCGTGCACAACGCGCAGGTTTTGCGAAAGAAGAGGCGTGGAATCTGGCCAGCGCTGGGCCTTGCGTTTGTTGCGCCGTTGGTGGCGGAGTATCTGCTCGGAAACTTGCCGATGAAGCTACTGCCTGCGCTGATTGTGCTGGGGCCGATGTATGGCGGTGGGGCGCTGCTGATTCGCGAGGTGGTGCGGAGAACGGGGCGCGGATGGCCGAGCATTCTACTGCTGGGAATGGCATACGCGATCTTTGAAGAGGCGTACACGACCCAATCGCTGTTCAATCCGAATTATCTGAAGCTGAATCTTGGACTGCTGACGCCGGCTTATATTCCTTCGCTGGGAATCAGCGCGTGGTGGACGCTCTGGATGTTCATGGTGCACGGGATCTGGAGCATCTCTACGCCGATTGCACTGGTTGAGGCATGTGTGCCTGATCGCGCGCGGACGCCGTGGCTGGGACGAGTGGGCCTGGCGGTTGTGACGCTGGTGTTTTTGCTTGGGGCAACAGCCGCGGGGGTAATGCAGTACAAGCAGGATCCTTTCGTGGCTTCGATGGCGCAGTTTGTTGGGGCAGCGTTGGTGATTGTGCTGTTGGTTATTGCGGCGTTTCTGCTGCCTGTAAAGAAGCGAGTAAATCCGAACGCCTCAACGGCGCCCTCGGCGTGGATTGTCGGTGCAGCCGCGCTGGTGTTTGGGTCGACGGCGTTGTTTGTTCCCAAGGGTTGGGGATGGGGAGCTGTGGCGGCATTGCTTGCGCTGGACGCGGTGATGCTGGCGCTGGTGGTTGCATGGTCGCGACTGCCCGGCTGGGGACTTCGATATCAGCTTGCCCTTGGAGCGGGCGCGGCGCTGGCGTATGGCTGGCATGCATTTTTGCAACACCCGGCAGTGGGGAAGCTGGATGCGAGCGTGCGGGTGGGGAATGCGATTTTTCTGGCGGGGGCGGTGGGGTTGATTTGGTTTGCGGCGAGACAAGTAACGACCGCGGGAATTGACCCAAAATAAGAGACAAAACAGGTCCGTCTACTCCCTGTGGTCGCTCAGAATCACCGATCTCCTAAAAAGCGGCTGCGTTATTGAATGCGTTCGAAGCGGAATCCGGCTTCGCGCAGGGCGTGGCTGATTGAGGTGATATGGGTGGCGCCGCGGGTTTCCAATGTGACATCGATTACGGTTTCGCCGAGGCTTACGCCGTAGTAGGCGCGGTTGTGGATAGTCTCAACGATGTTGGCGCGTTCGCGGGCGAGGATCTGGGTGAGATGCAGCAGGGCGCCGGGGCGGTCTTGCAGATAGACGCGTACGCGCAGCAGGCGGCCGTCTTTAACGAGTCCGCGCTCGATAATTTTGGCGAGCAGCGAGACGTCGATATTGCCTCCGCATACCAGGACGACGGTACGGCGGTGGCGGAGATTCGTTTTCGATTGCACAACAGCGGCGAGCGCGGCGGCACCGGCACCCTCGGCTAATGTTTTTTCCTGTTCGAGGAGCATGAGGATTGCGCTGGCGATTTCTTCGTCGTCGACAGTGACGATTTCGTCGACGTAGCGGGATACGAGAGGTAGCGTCACATCTCCGGCGCGGCGGACAGCGATGCCGTCGGCGATGGTGGCTTCTGCGGCGATGGTCACGGGCGCTCCGGCTTCGCGCGCGCGAAGCATGGAAGGCAGGCGTTCGGGCTCGACGCCGACAACACGGATTTTGGGATTGGTTTCTTTCAGTGCACATGCGATGCCGCTGATGAGTCCTCCACCGCCGATGGGGACGACGACGGCTTCAATGTCGGGGACCTGTTCGAGCAGTTCAAGGCCGATAGTGCCCTGGCCGCAGATCACTTCGGGATCGTCGAAGGGATGAATGAAGGTGCGGCCTTCTTCGACACGCCGGCGCAGGGCCTCGTCGCAGGCTTCGTCGTAGCTGGCGCCGTGGAGGATCACTTCAGCTCCGTAGGCGCGAGTGGCCGCTACCTTGATTTGCGGAGTGGCGAGAGGCATGACGATCTGCGCGCGGATATTGCGTTGCGCCGCGTGGAAAGCAACGCCCTGGGCATGATTGCCGGCGCTGGCGGCGATGACGCCGCGCTTGCGCTCGGTTTCGCTCAGCGTTAGGAGCTTGTTAAGGGCGCCGCGTTCTTTGAACGAGCCGGTGCGCTGGAGATTCTCGAGCTTGAGGTGCAAAGGCAGTCCGGTGAGTTCGGAAAGGTGATGCGAGAACTGGCAGGGCGAGACGTGGATGGAGCTCTCGATACGCGCGCGTGCAGACTGAATGCCGACAAGGGATACGGGTTCCAAGGCAATCTCCTCGTTCAGAAAAGTGACTGAAAATGCGAAAACCACCAGCCGCGCTTGCGGGTGGTGGCCTGTGTGTTGCTGAACTACTGAATCCGGTTCGTCAGGCTTTTCCCGCGCACATGTTGTGGCTGCTAATTCGAATAGCGGGAATCAGGACGACAGCAGCCAACGCGGGGCATGTGATTGCATGACCAGCTATCGCGTTGTGGCTGCAGTTGTGCATGACGTTGAGTGAAGTAGAGCAGAGGCGAGCCGGAGGCGTCAAGCCGTCACGGAACCTTGTGGTTGGGCTACGACGGCTTCCTGTGACGTTTCTTTCAGTTTTGAGATTTTGTTGAGTGCGAATTGAAAGTAGAGGAAGGAGAACAGAAAAGTGAAGTACCAATTCAACCGGAGATTCATTGGCTCGCGTCGATTGTAGTGCTCGAGCAGCTCCTCTCGAAGCTCGTAGATAACGACGATCCAGAGAAGCCAGGAAAAGAGAAAGCCATAACCCATAACAAGGGAAGCGATGGCCCAATAGAGCGAGCTTGACCTCGAGTCAATCTTGCGAACCCAGATGCAAAGGTAGAGTGGCCACGCAATCGCAACAGCATAGATAGCGAAGTTCCGATACGCTTCCGGAACGACCCGGAACGCGAGCGCCTCAGAAGCAACCAGCGCCAGCAGTAGCAGTGACCAATGAACCCTCGGTGGCGAGGGATAGACGGTGCCGTGGTTCACAGCCTGATCGGGGGATGAAGGCATACCGTATCTTACCGCGAAGCGACAATCACTAAAAGATGTCAGTGAGCTTTGCGAAGGCGTCGACCTCAAAAAGGTACTGTCCCTCTGGGGCGGATGAAAGTGACGCATGTTCAAGAATCCATGTGTGCTTATGGAACAGGAACACAGCGTGGAGGCCTGCGGCGAGCGCAGGATTAATGTCGCTTTTAGGGCTGTTTCCAATCATCCAGCTGGTGTGAGGAGCGAGTTCGTGGCGCGCGATAACGGCCTGGTAGGCAGCAGGATCTTTTTCAGCAACGATTTCGACGGCAGAGAAATAGGCGCTGAGTCCGGAGCGGCGGACCTTATCAGCCTGTTCGGCGTGATTGCCTTTCGTCATCAGGATGAGCCGGTGGCGGGATGCGAGGTCGCGAAGGGTCTCTTCGACCTGTGGCAGTAGCTCGATCTCCTGCTCGGCGATGGAGCGGGCGAAGCCGACGACGCGCTGCCGTCTTTCTTCGTTCATTGGCTCATTGCTGAGACGCTCGAAACAGGTGACAAGGGAGCGGGTAAAGCTGGGCAGGCCGTAGCCATGCGCGAAAATCGTCTCGCGTTCCACTGCGTTCAAGGCTTGGCGAACCTCAGCCGGCGAGTACTCGTGATGATTGAGGTAGCTGATAAACGCGGCAATGGCGCGTTCAAAGTAGACGTTGTTCTCCCATAGAGTGTCATCCGCATCGATGAGAAGCGTCTGGCCGGGAGGGAACTGAGGCATGGAACTATCTTACGAAATCGGCGCGGCAACTATTTCGCTGCAACAGGGAGCGTGTATTCAAACTGGTAGGAGTGCTTGCCGCCAACGATTTTGATCGTCATGGCTCCGGATATGCCCGTGAGATCACCTGTGCCTGAGCCGGGCACAACTTTGACGATGAGTTCGAACTTGTTGTCCACCATGGTTCCGCAGTGCTGAAGGGCAAAAGAGCCGGTGCGTCCTTGCAAGGCGCCGGTGACTTGCTCGATGGCGACATAGCCGGCAGTGCCGGTGGCGGGATTGCCCGCGCCAAGCATTTCGCCTTTGCTTGCGCCTTCAAGATCGCCATGGAACTGCTTGTCGAGTCCGTAGCGGCCGACGGCGGTGCCGGAGAGCGCTTCGTCCGCGGGGAGGGGCGTGTTCTTCACATCGAATGTTCCTTCAGCATGCATGGAAACGGGACCATCCTTCGTGGCGATTTGGGAGCGTGGAACCTGTCCGGAAATGAGAGTCGGCATTGGGAACCATCCTGAGAGTAGTAGAAGGGTGAGAACACCGATGTTCGTTCGACGCACAATCTCTCCTTCGGTTAACGAAGAAATTGTACCGGGCGAGCTACTCGTGCACTACAAACAATCGACGAGGCAGTCTATTCGGCGAGCTTGAAGATGCGGATCTGAACGAGCTTCGCGATGGTGAGAGTTTTGAAGCCGCGATCCTGCATGCGGTGAATGAAGTCGGGTGTGATTTTGAAGATGCGTATCTGGATCAGTTCATCGAGATTCGGTTGATAGCCCATTGCGCGAATCTGCTTCACTTCGTCGGTGTTGACTCCCTGGACTTTGAGGGCGATGAGCTTGTCGGCGTCCGGCTGTTCATAACCCATCGCAACAAAGCTCTTGGCGTAGCCGGGATCGACGTTGAATATGCGCAGGGCGATGAGATTGTCAATGGTAATGCCGTGGATTTGTGCTTGCTGCAGCGAGCGGGCGTACTCGGATGTGACATTGAGGAATGTGTAGGCCTGAAGTTTTTCGGAATCGAAGCCGGTGAAGCCGAGCTTGGCCATGCGATCGACAAAGGCGGAGTCGGGGGTGAAGACAGAGTCGCCGCGAAGATCATGATCGTGGACAGCGCCAGTGCAGGTGAACGTGCCGGCTTCGCCGCTGAGAGTGGCTGTGAGGTGCGCTCCATCGTTCGCGAGATCGGCGATGGTGATGCCGGTGAAGCGGCTCATGGATTCATTGCTGAAATTCATACCGCAGTGGTGATCACCTGCGCAGTCGGTGTCACCGATGTGGAGAGAAAACTCATTGGCTTTGTCGCTGATGCCGATGGCGCACCGCGCATGAATCGGAGCAAGCGATTCGGCTTGTGTCGCGAGAAATGTGGTCGCAAACGTGATGGCAAGAGCGAGTTGGCTGAGCAGTTTCATTTCTAGCTCCTCGGATGCTCCTTTCAGACGAAGCTTTCCTGTGCCTCGCCTGAGAGGAGTTTGGAAATACTGCGACGGGATTGATTTACTTCTTCGCGGATTCGTCGTCGAGCAGGCCGGAGATGCGCAACTGCACTAGCTTGTCGAATGGCAGATTGGTGAAGCCATGCCTGGCCGCCTGCGCAATGAACTCGTCATCGATGTTGAAGATGCGGGCTTTGATGAGATCTTCGGCCGTGACGTTCGGAAATTTCTGTTTGAGTTGCCGGGCGTATTCCGGTGTGACTCCCTGGACGCGCATGGCGAGCAATTGTTTTGATTCGATGTTTGTGAAGCCAGCGGCTTTCATACCGGAGACGAACTCGGGCGTGACCTCGAAGATGCGGAAAGAGATGGCATCGTGGATGTTATTGATCTCCAGTCCCTGCTTCTTCATCTCGGCGATGGTTTCGGGAGACACTCCCTGAATCTTGCAGGCGATGAGATCGTCGGCGGAAAGTTTTCCGAAGCCCGCCTGGGACATGGCCTGGGCGTATTGAGGGGTCACATCCTGAATCTTCATGGCGATGAGCTTGTCGAGATCAACGTCATAGCCGGCGGCCTTCATCTGGTCGATATAGTCGCTGTGCGCCTGCCCAGATGGAGAGGGTTTGGCGGCAGATTGAGGTTCGGGCGCGGGTGACGGCTCTGGTGTTGCCGGCTCTGGGACCTGATTCGGAACTACCCTGGCAATGTGGAGGGCGACTTCAGCGGCGATGGCAGGTGCCACGGCGGGGGCAACAACCGGAGCAGCTACGACGACTGGAGCGGGTTGCGGCTTGGGGTTAAGGCTGGCAAGCAGGTGCGGCACGGGAAGAAGGATAACGACGAGTCCGGCGCAGGCTGCTGCGAGAGAGAAGGGGCGGAGACGACGGCTGGGAATGCGGGTCATGGGTTCACCGAGAATGCGTGCAATACGCGTGAGAAGAGTTGCGTGGGACTGATGGCCGTCGAGCGCCATGGCGAAGCGCAGGTGACGGGAGCGGTGCTCTTCAAGATGTACGAGAGCGTGCGCGTAAACAATGGGATTGGGGCAGATCTGCAGCGCGAGATCGTCACAGCATAGTTCGCGCTCGTCGCGAATGCGGGCGCTTATCCACCAGACCGCGGGGTGGAAGAAGAAGAGCGTTTCGGCGATGGTTTGCAGGATGTTCCAGAAAAAATCGGCGCGGCGCACGTGAGCGAGCTCATGGGCTAGAACGACTTCGAGTTCGTCAGCGCCGAGCAGGGTGATGGCGCTGAGCGGGAGCAGCACGATAGCGCGAAGTGTTCCCATGGTCATCGGACTGTCGATGGCGGTGGAGAGACGAAGCGTGATCTCGCGGCTGAGGCCGAGCGTGGCGGAGATGCGCTGAAACGCGGCGCAAACTGCGGCGGGAGCCTCGATGGTAGAGGCGAGACGCAGGCGACGCAGATACCACCAGCCGCCGAGGCTGCGCACGGAAAGCGCAAAGACTCCAACGAGCCAGAGGCTATCGATCCAGGGAAGCAGAGACGCAAGCGTGATGCGCTCACGAGCTGGCTGAACGGTGGCCGCAAAGCCTGGCGCGGCGGAGCGCGGGAAATCACCGACAAAAGTGGCGCGAAGGTTTGAAGCTGAGTCAGCGATCGATACGATGGCGGCGTCAGAGCGCAGTTCCCACGCGAAGGTGAGGACTGCGGAGCCAAGCATGAGAAGAAGCGCAGAGAGGGCGACAAGATAGCGCGTCTGGCTGGAACGGCGGGCAATGGCGATGCTGAGCACGCGGTAACCTGCGGCGATAACAATGGCCTGCCAGCAGAAGTGGATGAGGGTCCAGGCGATGGCTTGGGGAATCTGGGTCATGGCCGGTCCTTTCTGGGATGTTTGCGTTCGATGATGGCGCGGATTTCGGCAAGCTCGTTATCGCTGGCTGGCTCCATCGAGAGCGCATGGAGGGCAAGCTGCGCTGCCGAGCCGGCGAATAGCCGCTTGCTGAGATCTCTAAGAATTTTGCTCTGCATGGAATCCTGGCTGAGCGCGGCGCGATAAACATGGGCGCGATTGGCTTCGTCACGCACCACGAGGCCTTTGGCAGTCATGATCTGAAGCATCTTGAGAACAGTGGTGTAGCCGGACGGACGTTCTTCATTGAGCGCGTCGTGAATCTCGCGAACCGTGGCCGGCTGCTTCTCCCACAGGATCTGGAGCAGCTCGAGTTCGGATTCGGTGGGGCGGGGGATAATCGTGCCGTGTTCCATGATGGATAGACCTTATACGAAGAGTTTCGTAAGTGTCAACGAAAATCTTCGTAGATGGTAATTTGGTAGGAATGTCGCGATTGTGGGGGTCAGTTTCGATGGCGGTGTTCTGGTTCGCCTGCATTGTGAGCGCGCAGATTAGTTCGAAGCCCCAAGACCCATCCGACCCTTATACTCTGCGTTTGGCGGTCGATGAAGTCGTGCTGACCTTCAGCGCCGAAGATGTAAAAGGGCTTCCCATCAATGATCTGAAAGCGAATGAAATCCGATTGTGGGATAACGGGGCCGCACCACGCAGAATTGTCGCGTTCGATCAGTTGGTGAACCGGCCGATCCGAGCGGGGATTCTTCTCGATACGAGTGCATCGATGCGCGAGGTTTTGGCGGTGAATAAGTCCATCGCGGAAAAGTTTGTACAACGTCTATTCCGGCATGACTCAGATTTGGCTTTTGTTTCGGACTTTGGATATGACTCGGAACTTATCCAGCCATGGACGGGGAACACAACGTTGCTTCTGCAGGGCATTGAAGTCGCACGAGGGAAGATGAATCTACCGGGCGGCACCGCTTTGTACAACGCAGTGTTTCGGGCATGCTTCTATTCATTCGACAAAGTCGATCCGACCGCGACGGGGAACTTCATTCTTCTATTCTCCGATGGAGAGGATAATTCGGGTCAGACTTCAATGGATGAGGCGGCGCGTGCCTGCCAACGCAGCGACACGCGGGTCTTTGCATTCCTTCCTCTGTCGGCGCATGATCGTGTTTCGACGGGACCGAAGGCTCTGCGGGAGCTTGCCGCGAAGACGGGCGGGCGGGTGTTTCTGCCAGATGAGACGGACGCGGCGATCTGGATGGATTTGAGGACGATTGAGTTGGAGATGAGGAACCAGTATCGGCTGGTGTACAACCCCGCGAGCTTTACGCACGATGGGGCGTTTCACGAGATCATGCTACAGCCACCGGATCGCGTGAGCGGGATCGAAGTTCGCTCGGGGTATTTCGCGCCAGCGCACTGACTTATTCTCGATAGTTTGACTGCGCAGGTCGATTTCTGCAGATGCACTTTGCGGATGGGCGATTTCAGAAATTCAGCGACCGAGGCTATTCGGGGCGATGGATAGTTTGGGACCGGGTGGAAGTGGAAGGTGGCGCGCGTACATTGCGCCTTCGAGATTGTCGCGTTGATCGGGGAGCGAGGGATCGATTGCGCCGGCGTAGAAGGGGTCGTTTTTCGCGTCTTGAAGTGTGACTTCGCTCAGCGACTTGTACAGGATTTGATGTCGTATTCGACGGAGTGGAGGAAGAGCCCGCGGGCGGGGGCGGTTGGACCGGCGAGCGTACGATCGCGCGCCTCGAGGATAGATGGAACGTCTTCAAGGCGCATGTAGCCTCGGGCGACATCGAGCATGGTGCCAACGAGGTTGCGCACCATGTGGTGGAGAAATCCATTGCCGCGCACGCGATAGATGAAGAGACGGAAACCATCAGCGGTCTGCTGGTGCCACTCGGAGGAGTAGATGGTGCGGATGGCGGTGCGCGGCGGCTGGATCTGAATTGCGGTGTCCTCCGTGGCTTCGTGGGTGCGGGCAGCGAGATCGGGATCGGAAGCGGCGAAACTGCGGAAGTCGTGTTCACCCAGGAAGGCTTCTGCGGCGGCATTCAGACCAGCGAGATCAACTGACCACGAGTACGGATAGACGTAGCGAGCGAGGAACGGCGGACAGATCTGATGGAAGGCGGGCTCGATGGGGAGAACGCGATACTCGTAGGTCTTGGCAATGGCGGAGTGGCGAGCGTGGAACGCCTCGGGGACGATTTCTGCGGTGAGAATGCGGATGGATCCGGGCAGCGCGCGGTTGAGGGCACGAACCAGGTTGGCGGGTGGTATGCGCGCCTGGAGAGGGAAGCTGGCTACCTGCGCGAGGGCATGCACACCGGCATCTGTGCGGCCGGAGCCCTGGGGTAGAGGCGACTCGCCAACGATGCGCCCGAGCGCAGACTGCAACTCGCCCTGGATCGGTGGATTCACCGGGCTGAATTTGCCATCCGTGGAAGTCTGTTCCGTCGTAGGCGAGAGTGAGTTTCCACGTCTGATTTTGTTGCAACTCGGTCTGTGGAAGGTCTGTCACGGGAACCAGTCTGGAAAACAGGGTAAATAACAGAGTAATTGACCAAAAGGGGCGATCCGGTCAGTTGCATCCAGTGGGATATACTCAGCTTTTCGTGCCAATACGCATACCTGGCGTTGCGGAATGCGGGAACGAAATGCTCGTTGCGCGCGTAAAGCTTATTGACCCAATGGTCAAGTGGAGCCAGGGAACGTAAATCGCCGCGCAGGATCACAAATTTGCGTCCGGAAGACTTCTCTGGACGTCATGTAGAACGGCACCCCACATGCCTCAGCGACTCGTGGAGAGGAAACATGCAATTGTTCGGTATTCGTGTGTTTGAGGACAAGAAGATGACCGCCAGTCCGGCAAAAAGCAATTCAACGCAGCGTCTGAAGGCGTTGGCAGCAGTGGTGCTGACATTGGCAGCGGGAGTGCCATCGGGATTTGCACAGCAGGAACAAACTGGCGGAGTAGCGGGAGCGGGTCAGAAACATCCCGAGAAGGAGGCCTCCCAGTTGCCGGCAGCTCCAGCACCGGAGCTGACAAAGCCACCGGACCTCCGGCCAACCGCCCGCGATTTTTCAAAGCCTGCCGGCCCGCTTTGGGGAAATCCGATAAACATGTATCGCGCCACCTCCATTCCCAAGGCGACCTTTGTGAATTCGGTTCGTCTGGAAGATCTCGTCAAGGGCGGGAAGATATATCTGAGTCTCTCTGACGCGATTGCGCTGACTATTGAAAACAATTACGACATCGCGATTGCGCGTTACAACCTCGACATTGCCGATACAGATATTCTCAGAACCAAATCGGGGGCGGCACCGTTGGGTGCGCCATCCGGCCTGGTTACGGGCACTGAGGGTGGGTCGGTTTCAGTGCTCACCACGGGCGGCGGTCCCGGCGGCACAACCGGCGGCTCTGCCGGTGCGGGCACCGGTCTTGGCGGACAGAGCTTTACAACTTCTGGAGCAGGTCCCACGCCGGAACGTCTCGATCCGAACATCACTGGCACTATTCAGTTCGAGCGTGCGCGTCAGCCGCAAGGGAATACGCTGTTCTCCGGCGGCAAGTCCGCGCTGACAACGAACACGAACGAATACAACTTCGGCTACGACCAGGGATGGGTAACGGGAACGGCATTGTCGGCGACTATCACGAATGCACGAATCACCACGGACAACCCGTTCACGTCGTACAGTCCCGAGCTCAATTCGGTATTCAGAGCGACCGTGACTCAGCACCTGCTGGAGGGAGCTGGGATCTGGGTTAACAAGCGCTATATCTACCAGGCAGAGAACGATCGGCGCATCACGGATTCTTCGTTCCGGCAGCAGATCCTATACACCGTCAACCAGGTGGAGAGCATCTACTGGGGTCTTGTGGGCGCCTACGAAGACGTGCAGGCAAAACAGAGGGCGCTTGACCAGAGCACAAAACTCTCAGCGGATACTCATAAGCAACTCGAAATCGGAACCATGGCTCCGCTGGACGTCGTGCAGGCCGATTCGACGGTGGCGACTGATAAGCAGGCGCTCATCAGTTCACAGAACACGCTGAATTACCAGCAGCAGATCATCAAGCAGGCAATTGCCAGGAATCTGAATGATCCAGCACTGGCAACCGCGCCTGTGATTCCAACGGATCGTATCCGTCTCGATCAGCTCCCGGAAGAGAGCCAGCCTGTAGAGAATCTCGTACAGACCGCGTTCAAAAATCGACCGGAACTTGAGCAAGCGGCACTGACACTGCGCAATGACGAAATCACGCTGAAGGGCGCGCGTCATGCCCTGTTGCCCGTGCTGGACGTGTACGGCTTCTATGGATCGAGCGCGCTGGGTGGATCACAAAGCTCGAACTGGACAAACTTCCAGACGGGGCAGCCTTACCCTCCGGATACGATTCCGTCGACCGGATACGGAACAGTGCTGACGAATCTGTTCAACAGCTCGGCTCCTGACAAGGGCGCTGGATTCAATATGTCGATCCCGATTAGGAATCGGCAGGCGCAATCGGTGCAGGCACGGTCATTGATCGAGTATCGCCAGTCTGAGTTGCGGCTTGCGCAGCTTTACACGCAGATTCGCATGCAGGTAGTGAATGCGCAGTTTGCATTGACCAACGATCGCGCCCAGGTGCAGTCGTCGATTGCGGCGCGCGACTATGCGCAACAAAGCCTGGATGCGGAGCAGAAGAAACTGCATCTTGGCGCCTCTACCACGGCCAATGTGCTGCTGCAGGAAAGAAACCTGGCAACTGCCGAGAACAACCTGATTGCGGCGAATGCAGCATTCGCGAAAGATCGCGCAGGCCTGTTCCAGATACTCGCGACGACACTGGAGCAATACGGCATCAACCTGTCGGATGCAGCCAAGGGTACCGTGAACACGTCGCCGACAGTTCCGGGAGTGCAGCCGGTGAGCAATCCGCCGGCGACGACGCAACCCTCGAGCAGGTAGGAAGTTTGCAACGGAAGAGGCCCGGCTAAATGCCGGGCCTTTTGCTTTGGTCAGAATTACAGTTTCGAGAAGTCGCAAATTTCGAGAAGAATCAGCGGCCCAAATATCTTGCTTGAACAGTAACTGCCGAGCAGGCGGAGCCTCTCCCCCAATGCCTAGAAATGGAACTGTTCATTCCGCGAAATCGCCTATAACGTCGACTGGGTTGAGATAAACTTCTATGGGCCTCAGCCGCACAAATTTAGACCTCTTCAAAAAAGCGCCTTGATAAATAAACTTGTCCTCTCAAATCTCGCTCATCGACCGGTGCGCACGGTCCTAAGCGTACTTGCAATCGCAGTCGAAGTCTCGATGATCCTGACTCTCGTCGGTGTCAGTTACGGCACGCTGGACGGAACAGCTCGACGAGCCCGCGGTGTCGGAGCCGACATCATGATTCGTCCTCCCGGTTCGTCGATTCTTGGGTTGAGCACCGCGCCGATGTCGGATAAGCTCGTGGATTTTGTCGCCAAGCAGCCAAACGTGGCACTGGCTACTGGAACCGCGATTCAGCCCTTGTCAGGATTTGACTCGATTACCGGACTTGATCTCGATCAATTCTCGAAGATGAGCGGCGGATTCCACTTTATAGAAGGAGGCCCTTTCGCGGGCGACAAGGAAATGCTTATCGACGAATACTACGCCAAGGAGAAACGGCTACACGTAGGCGACAAAATCCAGTTGATTAATCAAGAATGGCGAGTGGCAGGCATCTTTGAATCGGGCAAACTGGCCCGCATTTGTGTGCGTATTGCCGTCCTCCAACGCTTGATGGGAAATGAACATCATCTGAGTCAGATTTACGTCAAGGTCGACAGCCCCGATCACATTCCGGAAGTACTAAGCGGATTGCGGGCAAAAATGCCAGCCTACCCCATCTATACAATCGAAGAGTTCACATCTCTCTTGTCGATCAATAGCGTCGGGCTGCTAAGGAACTTTATCGGCGTCGTAATAGGTGTAGCAGTAATCGTCGGCTTCATCGTTGTGTTCATGGCGATGTATACCGCAGTGCTGGAGCGGACACGGGAGATCGGCATTTTGAAAGCCGTTGGAGCTTCGTCCGGCTTCATCCTCAATCTGCTCTTCAGGGAGACACTACTGCTCTCGATTCTGGGAACGTTTGCTGGCATCTTGCTGACCTACGTGACCCAATGGCTGATGCAGCATGCCGTTCCGGCCAGCTTGACACAGGAGACGGTGTACACGTGGTGGCCGATCGCTGGCGGCATTGCAATTCTTGGTGCTTTGCTTGGTGTGGTGGTTCCAGCCATTAAAGCAGTGCGGCAAGATGCTACAGAGGCGCTCTCGTATGAATGAGACGCCAATGATTCAAGTCTTAAATCTATATAAGACATATCGCGCAGGTGATGTTGATGTGCACGCCTTGCAAGGTGCAAATCTCGAAGTGTCTAAAGGTGAGTTCGTCTCCGTCGTTGGGGCATCTGGGTCTGGAAAATCGACGCTATTTAACATTCTTGGAGCA
This sequence comes from uncultured Acidobacteriaceae bacterium, assembly GCA_963738035.1. Lineage (GTDB taxonomy): Bacteria > Acidobacteriota > Terriglobia > Terriglobales > Acidobacteriaceae > Telmatobacter. Next base: position 597,724 of record CAVTVB010000005.1, on the reverse strand, counting down.
CTGACCGCACCCACATCTGGCATCGTCCGCATCAACGGGAATAATCTCAACGACCTTTCAAACGCCGACCGCACTAAACTCCGAAAAGACACGGTAGGCTTCGTATTTCAGAAATACAATCTCCTACCAACCCTGACTGCGGAAGACAACATCCGCATCGTGCAATTCATAGCAAACGGGAAAATGCAGTTCTCATCGGAGTTCCAGGAAATATTGAATATCCTTGGCATTGCTGATCGAATGAAGCACAAGCCGCGTGCGCTATCCGGTGGTCAGCAGCAGCGCGTTGCAATTGCACGAGCACTCGTTAACCGCCCCGCGATTCTTCTCGCGGACGAACCCACCGGGAATCTGGACAGCCAGAACTCGACGGCGGTACTGAAACTCCTGGCCGATCTGAATCAGCGACTCGGTCAGACCATCCTCATGATTACCCACGATCAAGAGGCAGCTTCCTACGCTGGCCGCTCCATTCAAATGCGGGACGGCCAAGTTTACTAATCAAACGCTCTAGACGATGAGCCGCGTTTCGAGCGGGTTGTTGCAATTCGGAAGTTACCCTCTTGCTAGCGCTGGCCCGAGAAATCTCGAAGGCGGTCTTCGAGATTTTGCTCTCGTTCACGGGCTTACCAGGTCAGCGGATCAGTTCGGTTGCCGACGTCAGCGTTCGGCGACCAAATCCAGCAGGTCAAAGAATTCCGGAAAGCTGATGGCCGCGGATTCTGCGCCTTGAATTACAGTTTCACCTTCGGCGCGGAGAGCGGCAACGCTGAAGGCCATGGCAATGCGGTGGTCTCCGCCTGAATCGATTATGGCGCCGTGAAGCTTCTGTCCGCCTGGGACATCGAGCCCATCTTCAAACTCTTCCACTTCGGCGCCCATGGCGCGGAGATTGCGCGCGACGAGCGCGATGCGGTCTGACTCTTTGACGCGAAGCTCCTTGGCATCGCGGATGCGAATGCCGCCGCTGGTGTAAGGACCGATGGCGGCGAGCACGGGAAGTTCGTCGATGAGTTGTGCGGCCAGGGCTCCGCTGACTTCGGTAGAACGCAGCCCGGACTCGTCGGCGGTGATCTGCACGGTGCCTACGAGTTCAGAATTCACTTCCTGAAGTTGCAGAACTGCGATGCGGGCCCCGAGCGTAGTGAGGACATCGAGAAGCGCGGCGCGCGTGGGATTGAGGCCTACGGAATCGAGAATAAGCCCGGAGTTGGGGAAGAGCGCGGCGGCACAGAGAAAAAATGCGGCCGAAGAAATGTCGCCTGGGACAGTCGCTTCAATGGCGTGAAGCTTCTGCGGGCCTGCGATGGTGATGGAGTCGATCGAGCGCGTGAGTTTCGCTCCGAAGGCACGGAGAGCAAGTTCGCTGTGGTCGCGAGTCCGTACGGCTTCTCGCACGATCGTGTCGCCCGTGGTTTGCAGGCCCGCCAAAAGAACGCACGTTTTGACCTGGGCACTGGGGACCGGCGTGGTGAAGTCGATGGCCCGAAGAGGAGCACCTTGAATAGTGACGGGAGCGTGGCCGTCAGTAAGGTTGATATGCGCGCCCATTTCGGCGAGAGGCTTGCGAATGCGCTCCATGGGTCGCCGCGAGAGCGATGCGTCGCCGATGAGAGTGAAGGTGCCTTGCTGCGGAGCGAGGAGTCCGGAGATCATACGCATCGTCGAGCCGGAGTTGCCGCAGTCGAGGGGATGATCGGCCGGAGTGACGCGGCCGCCTACGCCGTCAATTTCAATGCGGCCGTCATCGAGCTTGCGGACTCTTGCGCCAAGGGCCTGCATGCAGGCAAGCGTGGATGCGCAGTCGGCTCCGGTAGAGAAGTTGGAGAACCGCGAAGTGCCTTCAGCAAATGCGCCGAGCAGAGCATAGCGGTGGCTGATGGACTTGTCGCCGGGCAGGCGCAGGGTGCCGAGTATGTTGCGCGCTGGGCGGATGATGCGTTCTTGCGTGGCGGTGGACAAAGGGGCTCCGAAAATTGGGGTCTGTTTCAGTTTAACGGAGGGGTGTTCGGATCGAGGCTACCTGACGCGGAGCACAATGATGGTTTCGTCGTCGAAGCGGTCCTGGGCGCCTTGAAACTGCGTGACGTCAGATAGGATCGCGGATGCGATGTGCTGGGCGGGCAGTTCGCGGCTGCTGCACAGGAGGCTGGCGAGGCGTTCTTCTCCGTACATCTCGCCCTTCTCGTTTTCGGCGTCGAGGATTCCATCAGATACAAAAACGACGGCGTCTCCGGGTTGCGTGGCGACGTTGAACTCCTCGTAGGTGGCGTTGGGGAACATGCCGAGCGGGAAACCTTCGGCCTTGACGGTAATGGATTCGCCCGCGCGGCAGAAGATTGGCTGTACGGCGCCTGAGTTGGCGACTTGCAGTGTCCGGTTTTCATCGTTCCAAAGCGCGTAGAGCATAACCACATATTGCGAATCGAGCTTGCGTTCCTGCAGCGCGTCATTGAGCGCGGCGAGCATGGCGGCAGGCGCGAGCTTCTGCTGCGCGGCAGAACGCATGATGCCGCTGACGAGAGCGGCGAAGAGTGCGGCGGGTGCGGCCTTTCCGCTTACGTCGCCGAGGACGACGGCGGTCTGGTCGGGCGTGTATTCGAGAAAGTCGTAGAGGTCTCCGCCGATAGCGCGGGCCGGAAGAAAGCTGACCGCGAATTCAGCGTGCTTGTGCACGGGCGGCGTGGTGGGCAGCAGGCGGAGCTGTACTTCGCGCGCCATGGCGATGTCGCGCTCGAGCTGCTGCTCCTGGCGTTTCACGGCCTGGTATAGACGCGCGTTCTCAATAGCAATGGCGACCTGCGCGGCCATCGTGGTGAGGGTGCGAACGTGGTCCTCGTTGAAGAAAGCAGTGCGCGTGTGTTCGAGATCGAGCACGCCGATAACACGTTCCTTATAGAAGAGAGGAACAATGAGTTCAGAGCGCGTTTCCGCGTTCATGGGGAGATACCGCTGGTCCTTGCGCACATCGGGAACATTGATGGGACGCCACTCGCGCACAGCTGCTCCGACAAGTCCGCTGGTTAGGGAGATGCGGCGCATCGGTGCCTGGGCATAGCCGAAGCGCCACGCATAGCGCGTGATCAGCGTCTCGCCTTTTTCGTCGAGCAACATGATGGAGAACATCTGGTAATCGATGAGGCGGCGGAGAAGCTGGCCGACCTTCGCAAGAAGCGGATCGAGATCGAGGATGGATGTGAGCTCAGTGGAGATTTCGTTGAGGACGGCCAGAGTTTCAGCCTGGCGGGAGACGCGGGTGTAAAGTCGCGCGTTTTCGATGGCCTGCGCGATGCGCGAGGCGGTAAGCGTGAGCAGGTGGAGATGCTCGGGCTTGAAGAAGTCGGCCTGCTCGCTCTCGAGATCCAGGACGCCGATGAGGCGGTTTTTGGCGATGAGCGGTACCGCGAGCTCGGAGCAGACATTTGGATTCGCGGAAATATAGCCCTCGGCTTTGGTGACGTCGTTGATGAGCACCGGCTGCCGCGTGAGCGCTACCTGTCCGATAACGCCTTTGCCAAGTGGAAACCGCATGCGGGCGGCCTCGGGCGTGTGGCCGATCTGAAAGCGCATGCGGAGGTCGTTGGTGCGGTCGTTGAGAAGGAAGATGGCGAAGATGCGGTACGGGATGATGGAGCGAACGAGTTCGGAGATTCGATTGAGAAGGGTTTGCAGGTCGAGCGTAGTGTTGAGCGTGTCGGCGATCTGGGCGAGGTAGCGGAGATCAGTGAATTCGACGCGGACGTTTGTTGCGTCGATATGGGCGTACGGATTGTCGGAGTCAGCGGGGCGGTAGTCGCCTTCGTACTCGGGTTCCGGGCGCGTGACTGGCGGGTTGGAGGGCATGGGGAGGCTGAGGTTGATGATACAAGAGCAGGGACTAGAGAATGGGGAACAGTGACCAGAAGTATCGGCACGAACGGATAGAGATTGCTGCTCGCAGCAGAGAGTAACCAGGTCCTTCGCTGTGCTCAGGATGACGCGCCGAAGTTACTCGGCACCGAGTTCGCGGACTATGGTTACGGAAGCTGATGCACCGATGCGGTTGGCGCCGGCTTCGAGCATGGTCTTGACGTCGGCTAAGGTGCGAATGCCGCCAGAGGCTTTGACTCCGCAGCGGCCGCCGGCGACGCCGCGCATGAGAGCCACGTCTGCGGCGGTAGCTCCGCCGCCTGCAAATCCGGTTGAAGTCTTGATGAAATCAGCGCCGGCCTGGATCGCCAGCTCTGCGCCGCGCAGTTTTTCCTCTACGGTAAGCAGGGCGGTTTCGAGGATGACTTTGAGGATCGCTCCGTTATGATGCGCGACGGTGGCGGCGGCGTGAATCGTGTGATGTACGGCGTGGTGGTTGCCGCTCTTGAGCTGGCCGATCGGAATGACCATGTCGAGCTCTTTTGCGCCGAGCCGTGCGAGGGCCGCAGCTTCCTGCCGAAGCGTCGAAGTGAGCGATGCCCCGAAAGGGAATCCAATGACAACACCAACGGGAATGCCGGTGCCGGAGAGAATCTCAACCGCGGTGGGAACCCAGACGGGGTTCACCATGGCACAGGCGAAACGGTACCGGATAGCTTCGTCGCAGAGGCTCTCAACCTGGTGGCGGGTGGCTTCGGGTTTCAGGAGCGTGTGGTCAATGACTTGTGCAAGAGATTGCCATGAAGAAAGGGTTTGTTTGGTGAATCCGGCTGAGTCGAATGTCCCGTGGTCGAACTCAAGATCTTCATCACGGATCGGGGTAATGGCTGGCATTTTCTTGCTCCTTCTTTCTGCGCCGCTCTGGTGTTTGTCGGCTTGTTCTTCCATTCCGGCTGTTGAGTATAGCCCCTTGCTTTCTATTGAGCCACTATCAACAAATACAGCGGGATGACGAAAGAAACCTTAGTCTCTCTCATTGATTTTGACCGGTCTGCGCGTTCTCGTGCGCTATGTCCATCCGGACGATAAGACCATCGCGAAATTGGTACGTATGGTAGACGGTAGCGTCGAGCAGCAGGTTGCCGCTGTGATCGCGAACAACCTGGTGAACCCGGACCACCCAGCTTCCGTCTTTGGCTGGGTCGATATGGACCGGCTCGACTTGGGGATTGAGGGTAGTGAATTGGCGTGTCCAATAGGCGCGAACTTCATCTTTTCCATGGACGTGGCCACCCTCCATACCGTTCGCCCACTCCACTTGGGGATGCATCCGTGAGAGTACCCCATCGATGTTACGGGCGTTGAAATCACGGTAGGCGTTCTGGAGAATTTCGCGCTCGTTTGTCATTGGGGCGAGTTCCTTAGGTGACGCGATGCGGTCGTGAAGGGACGCCAGGGTCTCAATGCGAGACCTGAGGCACCGAGATTCATTGGCTGGTCTGGCTGCGCAAGGTTATTCGGGGTGGTCGGGCGCCATGAGGCAGATGTCGGGCAAATTGCGATAGCGCTCGGCATAATCCATTCCATATCCAATGACGAATAAGTTTGGAATGGCGAATCCCGTGTAATCCGCGTCTATTTTCTCGAGGCGGCGCGAGGGCTTATCGAGAAGTGTGGCGATCCGCAGGGTCTTGGGCTTGTGCTGGAGAAATATTTTGCGCAAGTAAGCGAGGGTCAGGCCGGTGTCGAGAATGTCTTCGACGATGAGGACGTTCTTGCCCTCAATCGGTTCGTCCAGGTCCTTGATAAGCTTGACGGCGCCTGAAGAGCGTTGTCCTTTGCCATAGCTGGACACGGCGACGAAGTCGAAAGTGGTGTCGACCTGGACCGAACGGGCGAGGTCAGCGAGAAAAATTGCGGCGCCTTTGAGAACGCCAACCATCACGAGCTTCTCATCGTGCAGGTCGCGCGTAATTTGCGCTCCCATCTCCGCGACACGGTCTGCTATCTGTTGGCGCGTGTAGAGAACGTCCAGTCCCTGGTAAGTGATGGTGGCCATGAAGATAGTATCGCGCGAGAGGATGGGAGTCCGGATCGCGATCTGTGAAAAATTAGGGCAAGTTCGCAGCGGATTCAGGCAGTGTAGCGAGCGCTATCCCGATCGCCACGCCGTCTATACTGAAAGAGATGTTTCCCTATATCCACCTGAATCTGCATTTCTGGCATCCCGATATTCCCACTTTTGGCCTGATGTTGTGGCTGGCCGCGGTGGTCGCGGCTTATGTGATGGACCGAGGATTTAAGCGGTCCAGCATTGATGCCGATGCCGTGGGAATGGTGGCTATCGCCGTGCTGGCGGGGATAGTCGGCGCCAAATTGTGGCATGTCATTGATACGCCGAGCGAATTCCGCGATCTTGGATGGCGGGTGCTATGGGATACAGCGGGTTTTGCGTGGTTTGGCGGGATGGTATTCGGGATTTCGGCGCTGATCTTTCAAGGTTGGTGGGCCAAAATTGGCGGACTGCGAACCTTGGACCTGGCGGCGCCCGCAGCGGCAATTGGGTACGGCATAGGGCGGATCGGGTGCTTCCTTTCCGGCGATGGTTGCTACGGAATTGAGACGAGGCTGCCGTGGGCGATGGGCTTTCCGGATGGCATCGAGCCGACGCCGCCGGGCGTTCGCGTCCATCCAACTCCCCTGTATGAGCTGGGAATGGGTCTGGTAATTGGCTGGTACCTGTGGTGGCGTGGCGGAAAGAAGCACGGGACAGGCGCCATTGTCGGCGAGTATCTGGTCCTGAGCGGCATCGCCCGGTTCCTGGTGGAGTTTATTCGCCGCAATCCGAAGATCCTGCTGGGGCTGTCGAACGCGCAGCTGGCGAGCCTGGGTTCTGTTCTGGTGGGCGCCGGCCTCGTATGGTGGGCCTCGCGCCAGCCAGCGAGCGATCCGGATGCGGCTAGCGAGCGGTTGTCAAAGGCTGCATAATCTGAAATTGGCCGCTCCGCGACGGCCTCCCATGGACAACCGAATCAGTGAATCTCTCCTCCAAGCGATAAAGGGCGTGTTGTACCCCTATCGTCCAGCGAGATAGCTTGTCCTCCTGAATCGCTCGCAAGTCTGGATTGCTGCCTCTTTTAGGCGGTCGGGGTCAGACTGATCGCGAGTTGCGGACATTGATTAATCTTGAACATTCGATTCGACGTAGCGTGGGAAAGCATGCCGCGCAAGGATACCGAGTCTGGAGCGCGGGCCCTATGATTTTTTCACACGACGAGAGACGGAATGGCGCTCAAGACCCTGAAGATGATCCGAATGATGTGAACCTGGAGGAACTTCCGGCGCAGGCACCTGCAGGCGTGGCCTTTCTCAGTGGTCCAAAACATCAATTTTCTTATGTAAACGATCTCTTTGTGCGTGCGGCCTGTCGTTCCACAACGGTTGATCTACTTGGGCTGCCGTTTTCCGAGGCCCTTCCGGAATTGAAGAACTCCGGGCTCTTCGATCTCCTCGACGAGGTCTATGGAAAAGGCGAATCCTATCGAGGCGGCGACTACAAAGTCGCTCTTCAAATGCAGAATGCGGAGACAGGTGAGAATAGATACTTTGATTTCACTTTCCATCCGGTGTGCACGTCAACCGGCCGGGTTGACGGAATCTTCGTGCTCGCCGTTGACTTGACGGATCGAGTATTGAGCCGGCGCGCGGTCGAATTGAGCGAAGAACGGCTTCGGATCGCGCAGGAAGCTGCGCAGATCGGAACGTGGGAGTGGGACCCGGTCGAGAATACTCGGACGCTTTCTGCGGAGATGCACCGGTTGTTCGGCACCGATCCCGATTCCACAGGTGAACAGGTCTATCGACTCTGGTCATCGCGCGTGTTTCCGGTTGATTGGCCGCAGGTAAACCGGGCGATGGCTGAATGCCAGCGTACGGGAGTTCTGGACATTGAATACCGCTTTGAGCATCCCCAGATGGGCCTGAGGTACTACCACTCGAAGGGACGGCGCATGGGGAGGTCAAAATTCTTCGGTGTCGTTAACGACATCTCGAATCGGAAGCAGCGAGAGCTCGAGATCAGGCAGCAAATTGAAGAGAGCCAGCTAAAGCTGCAGACGGCTCTGGACGCGTCGCAGAGACTTGCGGCGATCGTGGAATCCTCGGACGATGCAATTATCGGCAAGGATTTAGATGGAGTGGTGACGAGCTGGAATCCCTGCGCAGAACGGGTCTTTGGCTACACGGCCGAGGAGATGATCGGGCAATCCATCAGGAAAGTGATTCCGCCGGAACTGCTGCCGGACGAAGATCGGATCATGTCCGCGGTTGCGCGCGGAGAACGGACAGAGCACTTCGAAACAGTGCGAATGACAAAAAATGGGGATCGCGCCGAAGTGTCACTCACTTTGTCGCCAGTGTTTGACGAGCAAGGCGCGATCGTAGGCGTGGCGAGCATCTCACGGGACATCTCCCATCAGAAAAAGGTTGAAAAGGCGCTGCACACTTCGGAGAGACTGGCCACTGTCGGGAAGCTGGCGGCAACCATCGCGCATGAGATCAACAATCCCCTGGAGGCTGTAACGAACCTGGTATACCTGGCGCAGGGATGCATGGTGAATGCGGAAGGAAAGACGTTCCTGGAACAAGCGCAGCAGGAACTTGCCCGGATGGCGCTGCTGACGAAGCAGACACTGGGTTTCTACCGCGAAAACAAGGGCGCGCGCCTGCTGACGCTGGGGGAATTGATTACGCCATTGGTGTCGGTATTCTCAGCAAGAGCCCGAAACAAGCAGATTCTGATTGAGACAGATATTCGTGATAACCCGACGCTGATGGGAATTCCGGGGGAGATTCGGCAGCTGTTTGCCAACCTGCTGAACAACAGCATCGACGCAGTGAACGATCGCGGGCGGATTCTGATTCGCCTGTCTGCAGCGTCTCAATACAACAAGGGGCGCAGAAGAGCCGGCGTGCGCCTGACGGTTTGCGATAACGGGCCGGGTATCGCTCCTGAAGTGAGGAGAAAGCTCTTCGAGCCATTCTTTACCACCAAGCGCGATGTGGGTACAGGATTGGGGCTCTGGGTTAGTTCGAATATTTTGCGTAAGCACGACGGAACCATTCGGCTGCGCAGCAGCGTGGAGCCAGGAAAAAGCTGGACGGTGTTTTCGGTGTTCTTTCCTATCGAGTCGGAGATGCCGGCAACGACCAACTGATCTCTGCCTTCACAATCCATTCTCGTAATTAGTGGACCTGCTTAAGCTTTTCGAGGAGAGCGCGCGGGTGCACCGGCTTTATGAGTAGTTCGAACTGATGTCCGCTGGCCTTTGCGCGTTCTAGCAGATCGGCCGTGGCTGCCTGACCTGAAAACAGGATGACGCGGCAATTGGGGGCCATTTCGGAGATCTGAATCGCCGCATCGATGCCGGTCGAGCCGTCCATGATGACGTCGCTGATGAGAACGTCCGGGGAGAACTTGCGGGCACTTGCTATCGCCGCGTCCGCTGTGTACACAGCCTGAGCTTCAAAGCCGCTGCGATTGAGGATGAGGACGAGAGTATTAGCAATAACTTGCTCGTCGTCCAGAACAAGTACTCGCGGTGTTGCCTGATTATTCGTCATCGTTCAGATCCTTCTTTCGGTTTCTGCAGCAAAGAGAAGACTTGAAGGATTCAGGCAAGCAGTGCATTTCATTCAAAGCCACAACCTGACGCTGGCGGATCGCAGTTCCGAGCCGCAGTTTTTCTTCGCACAAAATCAGGACAGCACGCGCCTCGATTCCTGGACAGATTTCGTGAGGGCTTCCTCTATTGTCACAGTTCCCCGGCTCAATTGAAAATTGGGATTGTTGATGGCATCGAGGCGATTTGTGGCAACGTAAAGGGGTGAAGCGGCTTCCGGGCTTCGATTCCAATAGACCCGGGGCAGGGTAAAGAGTTTCCCCTGATCAAGTTTGAGAAGGGTTTGGGGAATGTCGAATCAGATAAGCCGCAGAATCTTAGTAATTTATGGCGGCAGGCGTATGCCGAGGAAGAAGTGAACCCGCTGGCGCAGAAGCGGATCATCCTGCGCCGCTGAGATCGTGAGCGTCTGGTCAGCCAAGCTTATAGGGCGTGCGGTAGGGCCGGGACAGGAGCGCCGTGGCTTCAGGATCGTTGAGGATTTTCTCCTGCTTCACATCCCAGTGGAGCTTGCGGCCCACGAGCATGGAGATGAGACCGAGGTGACCGGGAATGAGCGAGTGGTGCGCCACGTCGACGGGCGCGATGGTGGGTTTGCGCGATTTGACGCAGTCAAGGAAGTTGCGGCGATGCTCTGAAGACACGTAGAGCGGAGTTTTTCGTTGAGCGTCCGGGAGCGACTCCATCTTCACCCACTCGGGATTTGAGGCATCGAAGCCACTGCGATCGACCCACACCCAACCGTCGGTGCCGATCCATTTCGTTCCCATGCTGATGGCTGGAGACCCTCCGGCGATGGTTACACTCACGTCGTTCGAGTAGCCGGTGACTTCCTTGCGATACGTGCACTCGACCGTGTACTTCAAAGCGACGTTCCAGACGGCGTTGGCCGGCGGAAATTCGCCGAACGCCTGAACCTCAGACGGGCCGCTGAGGTCGAACCCCATCCCCCAGTGTGCGATGTCTCCATGGTGACCGATCCAGTCGAGAAGCTGGCCGCCGCCTGTGTTGTAGTTCCAGCGCCAATTCTGGTAGACACGGACACCGATGTAAGGCTCCATCTTCGAGGGGCCGATCCATGTGTCGTAATCAAGATCAGGTGGCGGCTGAGTGACAGAGAGATCCCACGCGGGCGTGCCGGGAAGAATCTGCCACGGGTCCTTGATTTTGTCGGGCAGGGTTGAGAGCTTGTTGAGCAGTCCTGGAACGGTGTTGGGAAAGTCGTGCGGTGCGCCGGGCAGGCCGACCTCAACGTGAGTAACGTTGCCGATGAGACCGTTACGAACGATCTCCGCAGCCTTGCGAAACTGAGGAAGGGAGCGCTGCCATGAGCCAGTCTGCCAAATGATGTTGTTCTGATGCACGGCGTGCACGATGGCTTGCTGTTCCGCAATTGTGCGGGCGAGTGGTTTTTCGCCGTAAATATCTTTTTTGCGCGCGGCGGCTTCAGTCGCGACGATGGCGTGCCAGTGATCGGGAATGGCGATCATGATTGCGTCGATATCGTCGCGCGCGATCATCTCCCGGTAATCGTGGAGGGCCGCGCAGTCTTTATTGCCGTAGTGGGCATTGACGGTGTCGACGGCTTGCTGCAGATGGTTCTTTTCGATATCGCAGGCGGCGACAACCTGGCAGTCATCGAATCCGAGGAACGATTTTGTGTTGGCCGGTCCCATCATGCCCCAGCCGATGACACCGATTGTGATGCGCTCGTGTGCAGGAACTCGACGGGCACGAGCGAAAGGCGCTGCCGTGAAAGCGGCGGCGGCTGTAACAGACTGGATGAATTCGCGGCGGGTAACCGGAGAGGACATTGGAACTCCGAAAAATGGTGTGGGTGATGCCGGGAGAATGATAACTCGTCTGATGAATTGCTGGCGGTCGCCGCGCTCCCTGCGGTTGCAGGAGGGTCTGTGAGTCTCCAGGTTTAGCGGAAATTGCCTTCAGGCGGACGGCATGAGTTTTCTACGAAAAGTGCAGGGCACTGGACATTGTTGAGGGTGAGAGCGCTGCAGCTTCTCAGAGGCTTTTATTGACTGCGCCTTCGTTCCATGCAATTGTGTAAGGAATTTGAGACATTCTCGTGCAAATCGCTGACCTTATCCTCCCTGTATTTGCAGTGATCCTGACTGGCTGGATCGTCGGCTATACGGGCTATCTCTCGCGTGCGTTATCTGACGCACTGATTCACTTCGCCTACAACATCGCAATGCCGGCCCTGCTGATCGTTACGATTGCGCAAGAGCCGGGTCATTCGCTCATCAACTGGCGCTTTCTTGTTGCCTTTGGCGGTGGCTCGTTGCTCTGCTTCATCGTCGTGTTCGGCATCATGAGCATTCGAGGTTCAGGGAGCCTGGCGGGTCGAACGATGCATGGCATGGCAGCATCGATGACGAATACCGGTTTTGTGGCCTTACCGGTTTTGCAGGCGATCTACGGTCAGCACGCGGTGTTGCCCGCAGCAATTGCCACGGTATTTGTCGCGGTCGTGATGTTTCCGCTAGCCGTGGTCCTGCTTGAGGTTGGCCAGCGGGATGTGCCCGGGTCGGGTACGCCGGCAATGGTCACGATGAAGCATATCGTGCTTAACCCGATGGTGATATCGACTCTGGTCGGCATGTTCTTGTCGATCCTCGGTATACGTATGCCCGGACCGGTGACCGCATATCTGGGCATCTTTGCCGATGCGCTCACTCCCTGTGCGCTATTCGCAATCGGACTAGGACTGTCGATCGACGGGCTGCGCGCAAACATCGGGCGAGCTTCGCTGCTGTCGGCGGTGAAGCTCGTGATCATGCCGCTAATCGTATATGGATTGAGCATACTGCTGGGGCTCGATCCGCTGTACACCATTGCGGCTGTGATTTGTGCGGCAGTGCCGACGGCCAAGACTGTCTACATTCTTGCGGGAGAGTATCACTGCGAGGAAATGATGGTGGCATCGACGGTCTCGTTGACAACTCTGGTGTCCGTCTTCTCGCTGGTGGTCTGGCTTTATGCACTGTCTGGAGTTGCGGCGCGCATCGGCGCAAGGTAAGAGCGGTCCGAGTGAGGTCGGGCTGCCGTGGCGTTCGCCTTCGTCCACGAGGCTCAAGGTCAGATGCGTTTGAGGAAAGCTAATGCTTCGCGGAGTTGGGGGAAGAGCGCTTCGTCGGCCTTGAATTCGCGGGAGTGGACACAGCGCCGAAGGCCGCGCATCCGCACCGGATGCTTGAGATGGAGCATCTCGTGGTAGAGCAGGTACTCAATAGCGTAGCGCGGGCTTGAAGGACGATCGAAGACGCGGCTGACGACGATGGTATTGTGGGCCGCGTCGTAATGGCCAAGTGACCGCTTGGCGATGCCTTCGCTCCACGTGAGCTCGGGGCGGCCCAGGAGTCCGCCGAAGAAACGCGAGTTGAGAGAGTCGAAGACTTCTTCGAGGTCGTAGAAGTGCCCTTGCGGGCCGGAGTAGCGTTTGCTGCCGCGCGCGTGGCGAATCAGTTCGGTCTGGCGGGTAACGGCGGCGCTCGTGGTGAAGCGCTTGAAACGCGTGTTGTGCGCAGGGTTGATCGGCTTTTTGTAAAGCTTGGCCAGTAGAATATGCGCGATTGCGCGGAGGACGCTCTCGGGTGCGCCTTCCATCAGATCGGAGAGGCTGACGAAGATCTTGCCTTCGCGCAGGCGAATCGTCGTGTTCAGGGATGTGAAGCGGCGGAAGCGAATCGAGAAGGGAGGCATCGGCGCACGCGGGCGCAGGGCGCGATATTCCTCCTGAAAAATGGGCGTAAGATCGGCAGCCACCAAGTTTGAAATTAGCATATGAGAGACCGGGAACACAGAGAGTCGAGTGCGTGGAACGGGATCTATTGAGGATCTGGTTTGGGCTCGGCGCGTTCCTGGCCTTTTTCATCTTTGTGAAGTGCGAAATATTCGGTCTGCTCGCGCAGTAGACGCTGGGCCTGGTCGGCGAGATCCTGGTTAGCCTCGATGGCTTCCTTACGGGAAAGATCGAAACCGTTTTCTCCCGCAAGCGCTTTGAGAGTGCTGAGCCAGCGCTGCGACTGGTCTGCAAGTGCTCTGAGGGCCGTGCGCATGTCGGCGTGGCGGTCGGAGTACACGTCGAGGTTTGAGCCAGCCTCATCCATCAATGTTGAAACATCCTGCAGTTCCCGATTCAGATGTATGGCGCGGGCTTCAGTCTTGCCTCGGGGGGTCAGGCTCTTGACGGTGTTGACGTGGTCGTTGATGTATTCGGTGTAGAGCTTGATGCGTTCGTTGGGATCGATGCCGGCTTCGCGAATCTTGTCGACCTGGGCCTCGGTGAGCGGATCGTGATGGTCTTTCTGCGCTGGAGCAACCGGGGCGTTGAACCCTGCAAGTCCGGCGAGTGCCGCAACAGTGATTGTGAGAAAGAAACGAGGACGCATGGTTGAAACGCACCTGCACCTCATTGAATCACAATAGCCGAGAATGCGAAAAGGAAGCCACAACGCGGCGGCTTGCCTTAGGAGTTGAGATGAAGTTGCGTGCGATTCCGACGGCTTACTTGCGGAAGACCTGGAGCATGGTTTCGCTCTCAGCTTGATTCACTTGCGCCAGGGTCTCCTGCACCAGAGGACGATCCTCGGAACTGCTGTTATGCAGCATCTGGTTGAGACGGAAGGCAGTGTGGCGCATGAGGATCTCGGCGTTTTTGAGGCGCTTGTCGTTTTCCGCGACGCTGAGGTGCATTTTGCGGGTGATGGCCTGGATCTGCTTCAGGAGGTCCGTCGCATTTTCAATGTCGCCCGCGGCATACTGCTTGAGGCTGAACTCGGTCATCTGATGGATAAGCTCGGCGTAGAGAAAGCATTGCTCGCGGGGTTGAGCTTGGGGAATCCGGGCCTGGAGGGCGGCTATGCTGTCCTGGTCGATCAGTTTATCGTCGGGGGAAGACGCAAACGCAGGGATGGAGAGCGTTGCGATAGCGAGAAGGATGGTCGACCACGCTTGAGACCGCATGAGGAACCTCCGCTGGTGCGGAATTGAAACATAACCAAAGGTCCCGTGCTGTGCTGAATTGCACACTCGCCGGTATTTTTTGAGAAATGGACAGCTCGAAAGCTTTCGTCACTCCTAAATCAAATTGATGCCAGCACTTCCCAACTCAGTAAAGCGACTATAGGAGCATTCCAAGAGAACGTGCAAGTGAAAATACCACTTTCAAAGTAACTTTACTTCGAAGCCATCAAACTAATGTCACAGAATTGTCTTTTAATCTGTGGGGTCCTATTTTCTCTCGAGCAACTGGAGCCTTTGGCGTGCCTGCCATTCCTGATTGGGAAATTTGCCGCCTGACGAATCCAAGAAGTGGTGGTAGTACGTGATAGCCGCCGGCTTGTCGTTCAATGAGTCGTAGGATGTGGCCCAAAGAAAGTAGGTTGCAGGCACTTCAGGAAGATATTTCGCGCGTACGGTGAGGGCGTGGACGGCGACCGCGGGCTGATGAAGTTTCGATGCGGCAAAAGCGATCCCGCTCCAGGCGTCGGCGTCGGCGGAGTCGAGCTTCGTGGCCTTGTCGAAAACGGCCATCGCCTCAGAGAACCGTTGTTGGCGAATCAGATTCTGGCCATGTGCGTTAAGCAGATCTACATCATCCGGGGATTTGGCCAGCAGCGCGACATAGAGCTTGTCGGAGCCTTCGAAATCGCCGGCCTCGGCAAGTACCTGCGCCAGCATCCCGGTGATGGCGGAATCGGCGGGATGTGCGGCGTGGAGTTTTTGAAGAAGCGGCACAGCGTCGGCATCGTCTTGCGCGGCAAGCACAGTGGCGAGTTGCGCATTGAGAGTGAGGTCGTCGGGCTGCTGCTCGAGCGCGGCGCGGACAAACTTCTCCGCTTCAGGGTACTGTTTGTGCTGGATGAGTACGTGGGCGAGGCCGGAGTTAGCGGCAACGGATTTCGGATCTTGGGCGAGCACACGGCGGTAGGCGGCTTCCGCAGCTTCGTGCTGGCCGGAAGCTTCGGCAAGATCGGCGGCCAGGAGGGTGTCGTCAATTGTTTCCGGAGTGAGCTTGAGAGCTTCGAGCAGTGCCTTTGAGGCTGCGGCAGCGTTCCCCTCGCCGTCGGGGCCCGGAGCATCGAGGCGGGCGAGGCCGCGCCAGGCGCGAGCTTTCATAGCGGGCCCCGCGTCACCGGGATCAAGCGTGGTAGCGGTGATGAGTTCGGTGTGGGCTTCGTCTTTCTTCCCCTGACGCGCCAGCAACAGGCCAAGAGCAAGGTGCGCTTCGAAGGAGTTGGGATTTGCTTCGACGGCGCGGCGATAGAAGGCTGCGGCCTGGTCGAGATGATCCTCGTGGTCGGCGACGTAACCCGCATCGAAGAGGGCGCGGGCGTCAGTGGAGTGCGTGGCGAGATAGGCGTCTAGTTTGGCTCCGGCGCTCTTCCAGTCGGATTTGACAATGTCGGCTTCGGCGTCAGCGACCTCAGGCGCAACTTGCGGAGTCTGAGCCTCTGCTTTAGCTGCGGGTGCAGGCGGTGGCGCTTGCGCGCGGGATAGCGAGACGGCAGCAAACGAGCAGAGAAGAGCTGAAAGGATGACGAAACGACGCACGAAGTACCTCATATACAAGTTTACCGGGGTGTCTGAAGGATTGGACGGGCGAGCAGGCAGGAAGAAAGTGCGTGGGGCAGGAAAGCCTTAGTCAAACGTTTGACTAGACATATTGGCGGGTGCTACGGTGGGCGAGCTGGAGGACGTCTCTATGGATCGTCGTCGATTTTTGGGTAGCTCGCTGGCTGCCGCTGGTGGGGTTGTACTGGCAGGACGAGGACTTGCAAAAGCAGCCGCTGGGCCGGCAGACGTGGAAATTCAGCAGGGGACGCATGTCCCGGGAGCGGTCCCGCAAGCCCAGATCGAAAGCGCGCGCTTTCCAGACAGCTTCCTCTGGGGCACGGCCACCGCTGCTTTCCAGGTTGAAGGCGCATGGAACGAGGATGGCAAGGGAGAGTCGATCTGGGACAGATTTACCCATACACCAGGCAAGGTAAGGGGCGGAACAACCGCCGATGTCGCCTGCGATCAATACCATCTCTACGCGCAGGACATGGCGCTGGCGAAGCGCTTGAATCAGAAGAGCTATCGCTTCTCCATCTCGTGGCCGCGCATTCAGCCGACGGGAACCGGTGCGCCGAACATGAAAGGCATCGATCATTACAGCCGGTTCGTCGATACCATGCTCGAGCAAGGGCTGCGCCCCTTTTGCACCATGTATCACTGGGACCTGCCGCAGGCACTCGAAGACAAGGGCGGCTGGCCTAACCGCGACCTGGCCAGCTATTACGCCGATTACGCTGGCATCCTGGCTAAGCATCTTGGGGATCGCATTATCATCTGGGCGCCTTTCAACATGCCCTGGTCCATCGCGTACATGGGGTATGGCGCAGGCACTCTTGCACCCTGCCGCGCCAACTTCGACGACTTTCTCAAAGCGGCGCACACCCTGGCCCTTGCGCAGGCGCAGGCGCTTCGAGCCGTCAAGGCGGCGTCCTCGAAAGCCATGGTGGGCAGCGCGTACGGTATGTGCCCGGCCTATCCCAAAACCGATTCGGAGGCCGACCGCGCAGCCGCTGCTCGCTATCACGCGATGAATAACGTGTTCTTTCTTGAAGCGGCGATGAAGGGCCGCTATCCAAAGGCGTTTGTCGGTGAGCCACCGTATGAGCAAATGGGGGTCAAGCCCGGTGACGACCAGATCATGCACGCACCGCTCGACTGGGTTGGTTTCCACTACTACACCCGGCGCATCGTCTCGGATGCGAGCCACGTGCAGACGTTTAGCGGTGGAGGTTTCAGCGGAGCCGAGATTGAGGTCGATCCCGCAAGCGGGCGCGATCCGTACACACGCTTCCGGGCGGAGATGCCCAGCGAGGGCCCACTCACTGAGTCCGGACTCGAGATCTGGCCGCGCGGCATCTACGACCTTGTCATGCAGATCTCGCGCGAGTACGACCACCCCATTATCGAAATCACCGAGAGCGGCTGCGGGTATCTCGATGCGCCCTATCCCAAAGAGAATGGCCGTGTGCCTGACACGCGGCGCATCGACTGGTTCCGGCAAGAACTGGCCGAACTCGCGCGAGCGATTAAAGACGGTGCGCGCGTTCGCTCATTTCATGCATGGAGTCTGATCGATAACTTTGAATGGTCGAATGGCCACACCGAGCGCTACGGCCTCATTTATGTCGACTATCGCGACCAGAAGCGCACTGTGAAGGATTCAGGGTTGTGGTACGGGCGCGTGGCGGCTACAAATCGGCTTGTTTAGTGCGCAGATGTTGTCGTGCATCCGCAATGGGTGAGGGGTGCATCGAATTTGCCTGGAGCGTAAAACCATGGCGAATGAATCGAATACCAATATTCCTGAGCGTCCGCAGCCCACAGGAGCGGATGAGCGCATCCACGCTGTTCCCGATGAAAAAGAGAGAATGGAACGCGAAGCCGACAAGCTGGCGCACAAGAGCATTGATCGCGAGCACGAGTACGATAATCAGCAACCGCCGTTTACCAAGTAGATGACCGTGCGCTGCTTCGATGCGGGTGGGTAGGTTACCTACCCGCATGCCGGCGCCAGGCCGACCGCGATTTCCTCGACAATTTATTGATTTGTAAACTCGCTGGCTGGTTCGGTTTGCAGAGCCCCGTAACACCTTCGGGGGATCCTTTAGGCACCAAAGTCTCATGGCCCTAAGTAACTCTGGCCGCTGGGCTGGTAACCCGGAAACTTCCACTTTCGTGATTCCGGAATCACTGAAGTGAAATACATCTTTGCCCGAAACTGGGGCATCCTTCTATCAGTACATGCAGGGGTGAAGTTAACCTTGCAAATCCCCAGAACACCAGGTGACATATGCTTTCCACCGCTTCAAAAAGACCGGGCGATGTTGCGTCGTACCTGATGCTCCAGCATTTTCCTTTAACCAGCGCGTATCTCTGTCAGGACTGCAATTCAATTGGCAACAATGCGAATCAGTGTCCTGCGTGTGCGTCGGAGGTTCTAATGAGCCTCTCCGCTGTGCTGAACCGCTCGAACGACACCATGATGGAATCGCAGTACCCCTCTTTACCGGCCCTTGCGGCGGTATCGGTCCGCGCAGGATCGGCTTTAGCTGCCTAGGATTCTCCATGTTTCTCTTGTGTATGCGCGCCCGACCCGGGATTGAGTGAAAGCCGGGATGCTCGTTAGATCAGCGTGAGGCGCGCGACAACTTCCACTTTTTTAGAGTCAAGAATGAATGGGACACCGATGGGCCCTGGTCGGCGGCGTGCCTCGCGAAGAGCATGCACGCAGCCCAGCGGACGCGTATGCGAGCTCAGATCTTGCGCGCGGATTCGGCGCTCGCCTGCGCTTTATAATAAAGAATGGCTGGTTGCGTTCTGAGCCTCTCTGAGGCGTCTGTGACGCTGCCGGAACTTTCATCATCCCGGTGTCTTCCCATTGACTTCTCCAAACGACGCGATCGTCATCCGCGGTGCGCGGACCCACAATCTAAAGAACATCTCCTGCGAGATTCCTCATGGGAAGCTGACGGTGGTCAGCGGAGTGTCAGGCTCGGGTAAGAGTTCGCTTGCCTTCGACACGATCTATGCCGAGGGACAGCGGCGGTATGTCGAGTCGCTTTCGGCGTATGCGCGGCAGTTTCTGGAGCGAATCGAAAAACCGGATGTGGACGAGATCGATGGGCTGGCTCCGGCGATCGCCATCAAGCAGAAGAACACGACACGCAATCCGCGATCTACGGTGGCCACGGCGACGGAGATCTACGACTATCTGCGGCTCCTGTATGCGCGCGCCGGCGAGGTGCATTGCATCTATTGCGACGGACTGGTGAAGCGCGACTCGATGGACGAGGTTGCGGAGAAAGTGCTGGCGCTGGGTGAGGGAACACGGCTGAATGCGCTGTTTCCGGTGCGGCACGAGATGCCCGCCGCTGAACCGGCCAAGACAACGAAGCGCGGCAAGACAGCAACTGGCAAGGCTGGCGCGAGAGCAGCAGCGGCAACTGCCGTGCTGGAGCCGATGAGCGAGGGGCTGAAGGCGCGCCTGATGGAGTTGCGCGGATCAGGATTCAATAGGCTCTACCAGAATGGGCAGATCTTCGAGTTCTCTACGCCGGAGTCGCTGATCGACGTCGATTTTTCAGCTCCGCTGTTTGTCCTTCTTGATCGAATCGTCGTTAGCCCCGACAACCGCGCGCGGATCGTGGACGCTGCGGAGATTGCATATCGCGAAGCTGGAGAGGTGATCTTCGAGACGGTGCCACGGGACGAAGGTGTGGAGCGAACCCGGCTGCGCTTTTCAGGCGAGTACGAGTGCACCAGTTGCCACAAGCCGGGCAAGGAGCCGGAGCCGCGGCTGTTCAGCTTCAACAATCCGTTTGGCGCATGCCCGCGCTGCCAGGGATTCGGGAATACGGTGGACTACGATCTGAACCTCGTAATTCCAGACAAAGGGTTGAGCCTCAACGACGGTGCAATCGATCCGTGGAACCGGCCGAAGTACCGGTCGTGGTTTACGGACATGAAAAAGCAGGCAAGCGCACTGGGAATTCCGATGGATACACCGTGGCGCGAGATGAGCGAAGCGGCGCGCGAGATTGTTCTGCGCGGAAAGGGCGCCTTCGAAGGCGTGCACGGATTCTTTGCGCAGATGGAGCGGAAGAAATACAAGCTGCACGTGCGCGTGATGCTGAGCAAGTATCGCGGCTACGCGGAGTGTCCGGAGTGCCGCGGGCAGAGGCTGCGAGCGGAAGCGCGCGCAGTCAGAATCAATGGGCTGAATATCTGCCAGGCCGCGGCGCTGACCATTGCAAAAGCGAAGGAGTTCTTTGCGGAACTGAAGTTGTCGCCAATGCAGGAGGAGATTGCCGGGCCAATTCTGGAAGAGGTTCAACAACGGCTGAGTTTTCTGGATGCGGTTGGATTGGAATACCTGACGCTGGATCGGCTGGCTTCGACTCTGTCTGGCGGCGAGGCGCAGCGGATTCAGCTTGCGACGTCGCTGGGTTCGCAGCTTGTGGGAACGTTGTATGTGCTGGATGAACCTTCGATCGGACTGCATACGCGCGACACAGCGCGACTGATTCGCATCTTGAAAAAGCTGCGCGATCTGGGGAACACGATCGTGGTTGTTGAACATGATGCGGACGTGCTGCGCTCTGCTGATCACTTGCTCGATCTTGGACCCGGGGCAGGCGAGTTTGGCGGGAAGCTTCTGGCGGAAGGCGTGCTCGCTGAGATCGAAGCGAATCCAAATTCGCTGACAGGGAAGTATCTTTCCGGAAAGATTTCGATTCCGGTGCCAACGCGGCGACGCGCGCCTGGGCGCGAAAAGCTGGTACTGAAGGGCGCTGTGGCGAACAACCTGCACAGCCTCGACGTGGAGATTCCGCTGGGCATGCTGGTGGCGATCACAGGCGTCTCGGGGTCAGGCAAATCGACGCTGGTGCACCAGGTGCTGTATCGCGCGGTGGCGCACGCGCTGGGGCAAACAGAGGGCGGCGATCCCTCGGGCGTTTATCGTTCGTTGACCGGCGTGGAGAGATTGAACGATGTGATCCTGGTGGATCAGACGCCGATTGGGCGGACGCCGCGCTCAAATCCGATTACGTATATCAAGGGATTCGATTTGGTGCGCGAGCTGTTTGCCGCGCAGCCGGATGCGAAGAAGCTTTCATTGACGCCGGGGCATTTCTCGTTCAACGTGCCGGGCGGGCGCTGCAATACGTGCGAGGGCGATGGCACGGTAACGGTGGAGATGCAGTTCCTGGCAGATGTGGAACTGCCCTGCGAGGACTGTAATGGAACCCGCTACCAGGCCAAGGTCCTCGATGTGCAGTACAAGGGCAAGAATATTCACGAAGTGCTGCAGATGACGGTGAAAGAGGCGCTGCGGTTCTTCGCCGGACAGACGCGTCTATTGGAAAAGCTTGCAGTGCTGGACGAGATCGGGTTGGGGTATCTGCGGCTGGGGCAGTCCGCGACGACGCTTTCTGGCGGCGAGGCGCAGCGCGTGAAGCTGGCGGCGCATTTATCACAAGTCAGGGCGGCGAATGCAAACGCGAAACCATCGCAGGCGAGCCGCGTGCTTTATATCCTCGATGAGCCGACAACGGGACTGCATTTTGACGATGTGTCGAAGCTGCTGACGGCCTTTCGCAAGCTGATTGATGGCGGCGGGTCGCTGATTGTGATCGAGCACAACCTGGACGTGATCAAGAGCGCGGATTGGGTGATCGATCTGGGCCCCGAAGGCGGCGAGGGCGGCGGACACATAGTCGCTGAAGGCACGCCGGAAGACATTGCTGGAAATCTGCACTCACATACGGGCGAGTGGCTGGCGAAGGTGCTGTAAGCCGCTTGCGTTACGCGCAATCTTCCCATGAGAGAATTGCCGCTCTTAGGCGTGACTCACTAGACGCCGTGGGCCTTCTCCGCGTCGAATCGCCGATTGGAGCCTTGGACCTCGCGCGTGGGGACAGTACTGCCGATGTACTGCGCAACGCTATACAGCCGCGTTTCGCGCGGCGTCCATGGATCCGGAGTGCATTGATTTCTGTAGCACCGCTGCACGCAACGACACTCAAACTCGCAAACCGCAAGGTGTTCCGGCACGTCCTGAACAATCTGATCTTTGATCCAGCCCCAAAGGCGTTTCAAAGAACCTCTACTGTTTGGCATTTCAGTGGATCAATATTCGCAATAACAGTAGAGGCGTGTCTATGCTTTGGAGCAGCCTATTGACGAAAAAGTAACCTGTGCAGGGCCACCCGGAATCCAAGCCTGCTCGCGCCCCAGCCAGGTCAGAAACGTGTTCCGTGCGAGCCAAAGCGGTAAGTCGCGCCGAATGCGATGCCTTGCGGATTGAGGGAGTGGTTCTCGCCGGTGACGCTGCTGTGGAAGTCCATGATGGCGTCGTACGTGTAATCCGCTCGAGCCCACCAATGCCCCTTGATGTGGTATTCCAAACCGCCGCCGACATCCCAGGTGGCGTAGTTGGAATGAAGGTGGCCTGTGCCGTTTCCAGGTGTCGACAGGCTGGCATAGCCTAATTCGCCCTTGAAGATAGGCTGAAGCCTGCCCCAGTAACCCATGGTGCACATGACGCCACCCGAGCCCTGGAAGAGCTTGTATTCAGAGGCTGCGTCGTTTCCGCCCCAGACCATGGAGTGCCCCTCGATGTTGAGGCCGAGGCAATGCCACATCGTTGCGGTCACCCAGGCGGAGGGTCCCCACCGGTTGATGTCCCCTTTTCCCCAATCGCCTGACCAATAGTTCATACCCCCGCCGGCGCTCCAATTCACGAGGGCATGCTTTGAAGGTCCGGCCGAGGGCGACACTTGAGCAAGGCTCGGAACAGAGACGAGAAGGACAGCGATAGCCAACGCCAGCTTTGCACCCATGTTTTTCATCTCCCGGATTCGCTGTCAGTCCCGGCCGGGACTGAGCTGAGTTGATTGGGCTTGAATCTGCGTGAAACCAAGGTCGTCAGGCAAACAATCAGGTATACCGAAAAAGGACGACTGCGGGGATAGGGCTGCGGCGCGATACTCGTTCTGGCTTCGGTAACGCTTATACTGAGCAGCTCAACGTTCTGCGGAGGGTTAGGAGCAACTTAAACCGCGCAGAATGTCTATCATACCCCGAAAGCATCTGCGAGCGCACACCATCTGAGTTCAAAATTGATACGATGCACGACCTCTAGCCGGCGTCGCCCGGCCGGGTAGTTGAATTCGCCGGGCTAGCTGGGCAAGTGAGCCGCATAGCGGAAAAGTGCGAAAAACCTGCCAAACTGAATATTCGTTAGGGGCTCATGCCGTGTGATTTGTGCTGCTTACGGCAGAGATGAACCTGCTTTTTTGAAATTGCTCGTCTTTGGAAACCCGTGACCCCAGGTCTTCGTGAACGATGAACTCGCGCTTTGATACTCGGCCGGATGGTCGATGCTATTCAGGTTTGCCGTCGCGGAGTCGAGCTATCCCTAATGAGTTGGCGTCCTGCAGTTCGGGCGGAAGCATCGCTTGCGGAAAATTCTGAAAGCAAACGGGACGGGCGAAGCGGTAGATCGCCAGGCTTCCGACCGAGGTGAAACGCGGATCGGACGTGGAGGGATAGGGGCCGCCGTGAACCATGGCGTGCGTAACTTCAACGCCGGTGGGGAATCCGTTAAAGATGACGCGGCCGGCCTTCTGCTCGAGGATGGCTATGAGTTCGCGATTGGCGGCGAGGTCCTCTTCATCGCCGAGGATGGTGGCGGTGAGGTGGCCGGTGAGTCCCTTGGCGATGAGTTTGATCTCCGCTTCATTGCCGGTGACGACGAGAGTGTTTGGACCAAAAATCTCGTCGGCTAAACCGAGCTCGCCCTTTTTGCGCATCGGCTCGTCTAGAAACTCCTGACTTGAAGCTGTGAAGAGCTTGGCCTGTGCATGGAATGGTGCGTTGCCCTTCTGTCTCTCTGACAACATGTGTGCCTCGGCGGCCAGCACAACCTGACTCTCGCGGATCTCGGTGGCCCGGTCGTATTCGCGCGCGATGCCTCCGGTCAGGAGCGTGAAGGGCTGCGACTGTGTGACAAGTGACTTGAGTTCTTCAAGGAATGCGGAGTTTTCAGGCGCTTCAGGTACCAGGACGATCCCCGGCTTGGTGCAAAACTGCCCGGCTCCTAGCGTGAAAGATCCGAAAAGACTTTGCGCGAGTGCCGCGGGACCTTTGCGCAGCGCACCGGGAAGGATGAAGACGGGGTTGCCGCTCGACATTTCGGTAAAGCAGGGGATGGGATCGGGCCGTGCTGCGGCGAGGTCCATGAGTGCGCGGCCAGCGCGGAGTGAGCCGGTGAAGGCGACGGCGCGAATAAGCGGGTGTTTGACGAGTGCTGTGCCAATCGCGACGCCAGAATCGAAGAGCAGGGAAAGGACGCCGGGATGGAGGTTATGCGCGGTGACGGCCTCGCTGATGATGGCTGCGGCAAGTTCTGAGGTGCCGGGATGCGCGGGATGCGCCTTGACGATGACGGGGCATCCGGCGGCGAGGGCCGAAGCGGTGTCCCCGCCGCCGACTGAGAAAGCGAGCGGGAAGTTGCTGGCGCCAAAGACGGCGACAGGGCCGAGCGCGCGGAGCATCGAACGAATGTCGGGGCGCGGAAGTGGCTGGCGATCGGGGAGCGCGGGATCGATGCGAGCCTGCACCCACGAACCTTCTTCGACTACGCCGGCGAACATGCGCAGCTGGTTGGCGGTGCGTGTGACTTCTCCAGTGAGGCGGGGCAAGGGGAGTGCGGTTTCAAGGTGAGCGCGCTGGGCTAACAATTCACGATGGGATTCGAAACCGGCAGCGATGCTGCGAAGAAATGCGGCGCGGGTTTTCCCGCTGGTTCGCGAATAGCTCGCAAAGGCTTCAGATGCCAGAGTGGCTGCTTGCTCGAGTTCCTGCGGTGTGGCTGAGCGAAAGACGGGTTGCAGAGGTTCGCCGGTTTGGGGAGCGAAGGCTTGAAAGCTTAAGCCATCGCGCGAGCCGCGGTGTGATCCTATAAACGAAAGTCCGGTGAGTTCCATAGCACCTCAAGAATATCCGCATTTCTGTCTGAGGACATTGCGGCTGAATTGCGGACGCTCACTGTTCAGCCACCACCGGATTCGTGAGTGAGCCAAGCCCCTCAATCGTTACGGTGACGGTTTCGCCGGGCTTGAGCCAGCGTTTGGGATTGCGGCCGAGGCCTACGCCCGGAGGAGTACCAGTGGAGACGATGTCGCCAGGGAGCAGCGGCGTGATGGAAGAAAGATATTCGATCAGTTCGGGAATTCTGAAAACCAGTTCGCGAGTATTGGAGTGCTGGAGAACTTCACCGTCAATGGAGAGGCTGATATCGAGCGCGTGCGGGTCGGCGATTTCGTCCGCTGTGACGATGGCGGGGCCGAGCGGACAGAAGGTGGGGAAAGACTTGCTCATGGACCACTGGGTGCTTGAAAACTGCACGTCGCGGGCGCTCACGTCGTTGACGATGGTGTAGCCGTAGACATGCTCGCGCCAGTCCGCGGCTGCGATGCGATAGCCGCCTTTGCCGATGATGAAGGCGAATTCGGCTTCGTAGTCGGGCTGGGTTGAGTTCTTTGGCAGCACGATGGCCTCGCCGGGCCCGATGATCGAGGTCGTCAGCTTGATGAAAACGACGGGCGTGGTCGGGAGCTCCATCCCGGACTCTTTAGCGTGGTCGCGGTAGTTGAGACCGATGGCGAAGATACGCGGTGGATTGGAGAGAGGCGCATGAATCTTTACGCCGTCGAGGCCAAGTCGCGAGGCGGCCAGCGTGTTTGTGGGTCCCCGCGCGATGACTTCGAGCGTTGAGGAGTAGCCGCTGGGGCTGAGATCGAGGACAGTCTTGGTGTCGTCGAAGAGGATGCCGGGACGGACCGGAGCGGTTGAAGTGGAGAACGAGATGAGCTTCATGGGGCAATACTCCGAGAAATCGTTTTGAAAAATTCAGCAAATCGGCGTCGCTTCGCGGCAGGTGAGTCAGCGGGCCTTTGCACTCTTCACAATATCGATTGTCGCAGCGCTACCGCTGAGCATCATGCGGCAGTCCATCCGCCGTCGATGTTAAAGAGTGAGCCCGTGATAAAGGCGGCTTCGTCAGACGCAAGGTACCGGACCATGGAGGCGACTTCTTCTGGACGTCCGAGGCGGCCGATGGGCTGGCGGGCGCGGAGTTCGGCGCGAACTTCTTCCTTGTTCTCCTTGTGAAACTTCTCGAGATAGCCCTCAACGAAGGGCGTCTCCACTGTACCCGGACAGATAGCGTTGATGCGGAGCGTCTTCGGGTACTCGACGGCGATCTGTCGCGTCATGGCAACGACGGCGCCTTTCGTGGTGCAGTAGGCGAAGCGCTGCTTGATGCCGACAAGGCCTGCGACGGATGCGATGTTGACGATGGTGCCTACCCGCCCGCCGGTCTCGCCCGCGGCAAGCAGCAGCGGCAAGAATGCGCGGGTGACGAGATAAACGGCACGGACGTTGACATTGAGAAGGCGGTCGAAATCTTCGGGTTCGGTCTGCTGGATGGAACCGACATGGCCGATACCCGCGTTGTTGACGAGAATGTCGAGCCGCTGGAGATTTGCGACGCCAGCGGCAATAGACTCGGGGTTGGTGACGTCGAGATGGAGCGCTCTCGAAGAGCCGACGGATTTCGCGAGTGCTCCGGCTGCCGCGTGATTGATGTCGGCGATCCAGACAAAGGCGCCGGCCCGAACGAGTTCCTTTACGGTCGCTTCGCCGATGCCGCTGGCGCCGCCGGTGACGAGGGCGTGGCGCCCCTGAAGGCTGAAGGCTTGAGATGATGGCGTATCTTGCGAACTGCTCATGAGAAGCGGATTCCTTTGCTGTCGATCTTGAGTTGTGCTGACTCAAGAATAGCGGTGGAGGGTTCGCTGGTGGTGAGAGCGCGGGTGATGACGTCATCGACGATAGCGGCGAAAGATGCCATCGCGGGGCCGGATGGCAGCTGCCGAGCGCCGAGAGAGATGGCCTCGACCTCACGATAGACAGGAATTCGCGCCTGCAGTCCGGGATCGCGCCATGTAGAGAGGCGCACGCCCACGGTGCCATGACGGGTGATGCCGAGATCGCGCTCGGGCGAGGCGACGTAGCGAAGGAATTGCCACGCGAGCTCCTTGTGGCGCGAGCCTCGACCCATCGCGAGCGCCCAGAACACAGAAAGAGAAATAGGGGACGCACCATCTGCAACGGGAATCGGTGCGATAGCAACCTTGCCGGCGAGGGGCGATTCTTCTCGGCTAGCGCGCGCTGCGAACCCAAACCAGTTCGCCATCATGGCAACTTCGCCGGCGAGGAACAGGTCTCCGGATTGCGTCGAATCAAGCTGCGGAGATTTTGGATGACAAAGCGCTGCGTCGCAAACCACACGCCGGTAAAAATCGAGTGCGGCGATCGCTGTCGGCGTCGCTATCGTTGGACGACCGGCAGAGTCGGTGAGTTCGCCACCGCGACTCCAGACTTGAAGAGCGAAGTCATACAGAGTGTTGTGGCCATCGGGGAACGCGGCGAAGACGGTGCCGTAGCGGCCGGAATCTGGATCGGTAAAGAAGCGGGCGATCTGCTCGAATTCCTCCCAAGTGGTGGGCGGTGCAAGCTCGCGCTGAAACTGCGAACGGAAAGCGGCTAGAAGCTTGGGATCAGAGAACAGATCAGTTCGATAAACAAGGCACTCGGGGCCATCGTGCCAGGGGAGCGAAGTAAGATGATCGCCGAGCAGGAGCGGTTGCACGAGGGAGCGCGGCCAACCGCCGGGCCAGTCGCGAATAGGAATGTGCTGGTGCCAGGCGTGCAGGTTCTCAAGCGCACCGGCGGCGTGGGCTTCGGCGAGCCAGTCGGTCACAAGGAGAGCGAGATCGAATCGGCCATCGCGCAGTCCCCCTTCCGTGATGGCGGAGTTGTAGAGCTCGTGAATCCCGACCGAGACGAGCTCGATCTTCGTTCCAGGGTGATCTGCTTCGAAGAGGCGGGCTTCTTCAGTCAGAGCGTTTTCAAAATCCGCATAATTGCGTAGAAGGATGCGCAGGCTGCTCATGCAGCCTCCGGCGCGACGTGTAAATATTCAGTGAGGTTCGTACGCAATACTTCCATGGTGAGAGTCGTGTACCGTCCAGCGGCAGCCGCAGTATACCGCTCGCCGGGGCGATGAACGATACTGGAGGGGCGAAGCGAAAGGAGAAATGGGGTGGCGCTGCTTCACGAGGACAGGATGTTTCCCGCAGAGGAAAAGACGAGGGCCATTGCACGGCGGCTGTATGACAGCATCAAGGATTTGCCGATTGTGAGTCCGCACGGGCACACGCAGGCTGGCTGGTTTGCCCGCAACGAGCCGTTTCCCGATCCGGTGACGTTATTTGTTCAGCCGGATCATTATGTCTTTCGCATGCTGTACAGCCAGGGTATTTCGCTCGAAGAACTGGAGATTGGCAGCAAGCCCGTCAAGGATCCGCGCAAGGTGTGGCGGATATTCGCGAGCAATTACCACCTGTTCCGCGGAACCCCTTCGCGGCTCTGGCTCGATTACGCTTTCGAGAAACTCTTCGGAATGCAGGAGCGATTGTCAGCGAAGACGGCAGACCTCTATTACGACACGATCGAAGCGAAGCTGCGCGAGAAGGAATTTCTGCCGCGTGCGCTCTTTGAGCGATTCCGGATCGAAGTGCTGGCGACAACGGATTCGCCGCTCGATACGCTGGCCGATCACAAGGCGATTCGCGAATCTGGATGGAAGGGACGGATCGTGCCCACGTTCCGCCCTGATCCGGTGGTGGATCCAGGGTTCCCGGGATTTATCGAAAATGTGGCGGCTCTCGGAAAGCTGACTGGCGAGGATTCAGCTACATGGCGCGGTTATCTGCGGGCGCTGGAGGCGCGCAGGCAGTTCTTCAAGACTCTCGGCGCCACGGCTACAGATCACGGGCACATCACCGCAAAGACGGCAGACCTCGGCGAGTCGAAAGCAGAGTGGCTATTCGGGAAAGTGCTGGAGGGCGAGGCCGATGCGGAGCACCAGGAACTTTTCCGGGCGCAGATGCTGACCGAGATGGCGCGGATGAGCGTGGAAGACGGCCTTGTGATGCAGATTCATCCGGGCTCGGTTCGGAATCACAATGCGCAGTTGCACTCGAAATATGGGCGCGATATGGGCGCGGACATTCCGGGCCGGACCGACTATGTGCATGCCTTGAAGCCATTGCTGGATCGGTTTGGGAACGAGCCAGGCCTGACGATCATTTTGTTCACACTGGATGAAACCGTCTTCAGCAGGGAACTGGCGCCGCTGGCGGGGCATTATCCGTGCCTGCGTCTGGGGCCGCCATGGTGGTTCCTCGACAGCCCGGAAGGGATGCGGCGGTTCCGCGAGCTGGTTACAGAGACGGCGGGGTTCTACAACACAGTGGGCTTCAACGACGATACTCGCGCGTTCCTTTCCATTCCGGCGCGCCATGATGTCGCCCGGCGAGCGGATGTAGCGTTCTTGGCGCGAATGGTGGCGGAGCATCTGCTGGATGAGGATGAGGCGGTCGAGCTCGCGCAGGATCTGACAGTTAGGTTGGTGCGGAAGGCATATCGACTCTGATACTAGCGGATATGGTCCCTCCACATGCTCACGGCGATTCGCGGAGGCATTGTCGCGATCACATCTATCACGTGGTTCTGAGCCGCGATTTCATAGTGCTGCAAGATCCCGGGATACTCATCGCAGGCTATTGTGTTTTTCTTAGTAAAGTCCAATAGGTGCGAACGGGAAAAGACGCGGAAGAGCCTGCCCGTGAACTCTTCAAAAGGCTCTGGATATTTTCCATAAGACTCGTTGAGAACCGAGTACGAAACCATATGATTTTGCTCAAAGATCAATTGAAATACCCGGCACGTTGTATCTTCCTCAATCGGTCTCGCGCCTGCCCATAGCTTCTCCCATTCGGAGCTGTCTTTCGGCTTTAAAATTGCTGCCTGGGGTTTTGCTTCAGTTAGCAAGAGACCCAAAGTCAGTTCTTCAATCTGGCGGATTTCGCGGACGAAAAGGTAATCGCATTCGTTAAGTCGCTTGAAACCCTCGTCCCAATCGACTTCTTCGAAACTGACTGGAAAAGAACGCACCGCTGCTCCCTTCAAAGTAACCGTGCTACTCCCCCCGGCGCTCTTGCGAGCAATTGCAGGTAAGCCTTTGCAGTTTCAGTGATCGTCTCAGGATGGCCTGCATCCACTGCTGCAAGGTTCACGAGATCACTGCCGACTCCCAGTGCGCGCGCACCGGCCTGGATGAAGCTGGCCGCAGTTTCGAGTGTCACGCCGCCCGTGGGGATCAGCTTGAGAAACGGGAATGGTGCGAGCAGAGACTTCAAATAGCTGGCTCCGCCCATTGCCGAGCACGGAAAAATTTTGACGTAGTCTGCGCCTGCGCGCCAGGCAGTGATCACCTCAGTTGGAGTGAGGGCGCCGGGGATGGAGAGCTTGCCGTTGGTCTTTGTCGCCTGAATGACTTCGGGATGAAGACTGGGGCTGACGACGAATTCGGCACCGGCGTTGATGGTGGCCTGCGCCTCAGACGCTGTCGTGACCGTGCCAGACCCAAGCAGCAGTTGCGAACCATATTTCTGCTTGAGTTCCTTGAGCACGTCGATGGCGCCGGGCACGGTCATGGTGACTTCGACAACGGTGACTCCGCCGGCAATCATGGCCTGTACAACGGAGTGGGCCTGGGCCGCGTTGCGTGCCCGCAGGACCGGAATAAGGCCAACACGTTCGATGATTTCGGCTGTCTTCGTAGTGGGATTGGACATCTTTTTTCCTTAGCGGATTAGTCGTTCAGCGTTGATGCGTACCCCGGATCAGACCTTCAGATCGCAATTGTTACCTCGCGATGCGCGCGCTGCCGCCTTTCATAGCGCGCTCAACTTCGGCGAGCGTTGCCATGCTGGTATCGCCGGCGGTACTCATAGCGAGCGCGCCGTGAGCCACGCCACAGCGAACAGCCCATTCGAACGGCCTGCCTGCAAGAATTCCGTAAATGAGACCGGAGGCGAAACTGTCGCCGCCGCCAACACGGTCGAGTATGTCGATCTCCTGCTGCGGCACATGGACAATCTGGTCCTGATAGAGTGCGATGGCGCCCCAGGCGTTGCGGCTGGCGGTGCGTGCAGTGCGCAGGGTGCTGGCGATGAGCTTCAGGTTGGGATACGCCGTGGCAACTTCGCGAAGCATCTCCGCGTAAGCGTCGATGGGCAGCTCGTCGAAGTCTTCGGTCACTCCCTTGACCTCCACGCCGAGCATTGCGGAGAAGTCTTCTTCGTTCCCCAGCAACAGGTCGACTTTGCGCACAAGTGCGCGATTTACTTCCTGCGCCTTCGTCTTACCGCCAATGGAACGCCAGAGGGAGTCGCGGTAGTTCAGATCGTAGGAGACAGGCGATCCGTGATGTCGAGCCGCGTCCATGGCTTCAGCGGCCACGTCGGCGGTCGAGGCCGAAAGCGCAGCGAAGATACCACCCGTGTGTAACCACCTTGAGCCGTTTTTCGGGCCCAAGACCGACTCCCAATCGAAGTCGCCCGTCTTGACCTGGCTGATGGCCGTGTGTCCGCGGTCGTTGCAGCCGGCGGCGGCGCGTGAGCCAAATCCGCGCTCTGTGAAGTTGAGTCCATTGCGAACGGTGCGGCCCACCCCGTCGAACGGGACCCAGCGAAGCAGCGAGGTGTCGACGCCGCCTTGCAGGATGCAATCTTCGACGAGCCTGCCCACAGCGTTGTCGGCGAGTGCGGTGGCAATGGCGGTGCGCAGCCCGAAACAGCGTCGGAGGCCGCGGGCGACGTTGTACTCACCGCCCCCCTCCCAGACAGCGAATTGTCGCGTCGTGTGCACCCGCCCCTCGCCGGGGTCAAGGCGGAGCATGACTTCGCCGAGGCTGAGGCAATCCCAGCGCCGATTCGTATCGGGAAGCAGAATAGGTTCCATATTTGGTCCAATGAAACTGTAACGCATCCTGGACCGACAGAAGGTGCTTTGTACCGCTCATGGAGACGCGGGCCCCTCGCGGCTTGGGAGAGAATTGATCGCGCGTGATAGATTTTGTGGGTCAGGAAATTGGCAGGAATGAATGCGGGTAAATGCGGGTGCCTGCAAATCTTAGAGCTACGCGAGGAAATTAAGTGAGTAAGAGCCTATTTGATTTAACAGGACGAGTTGCAGTAGTGACGGGCGGAACTACCGGCATCGGCCATGCGATTGCGCTCGGACTCGCGGAGGCCGGCGCCGCGGTTGTGCCGAGTTCGCGCCGCGCAGATCAGGTGGAGAAAGCCGCAAAAGAGATCGAAGCACTGGGTCGGCGTTCGCTGCGGGTTACCAGCGACGTGCTGGACCGCGCTTCACTTCAATCGCTGCACGATACGGTGATGAAGGAATTCGGTAAGGTCGACATCCTTGTCAATGCGGCGGGCGTCACCTACAAAGCTCCCACGCTTGAGACGGCCGAGGCAGACTGGTCGCGCGTCATCGAGACGAACCTGACAGGGACGCTGCGTGCTTGCCAGATATTCGGCACGACGATGGTGAAAGCGGGCTACGGGCGCATCGTGAACATCGCTTCGCTGACGACGTTCGTCGGGTTCTACCAGGTGGCTGCATATTCGGCATCGAAGGCCGCCGTCGGATCGCTGACGAAGGTGCTGGCGGTGGAGTTGGCCAAGACGGGCGTGAATGTGAATGCGATTGCTCCGGGAATGTTTCCGACTGACTTGAATGCCAAGCTGATTACCGGCACTCCGCGTGGCGAAGAGTTGCACATGCGGGTGCCGATGGGGCGGTTTGGGAAGGCGAGCGAACTGGCGGGCGCCGCAATCTTCCTGGCATCCGAGGCCGCTTCCTATGTGACCGGCGAAATTGTCGCGGTCGATGGCGGGTTCCTGGCGAGCGGAGTAAACCAATAGAACAGGAATAGAGAACAGGGGAAAGCTTCGGCATCCGGAGTCGAAAACTGAAAACTGATGGCTGAGAGCTGAAAGCTGACATTCATGAAGATTACGAATGCAACCGTCAACATCACTTCGCCAGGGCGGAACTTTGTCACGCTGAAGATTGAGACGGACGAGGGAATCTATGGCCTTGGGGACGGTACTCTAAATGGCCGTGAACTGGCGGTCGCCAGCTACCTGACCGACCATGTGATTCCGTGCATCATCGGGCGCGATCCATTTCAGACAGAGGACATCTGGCAGTATCTCTATCGTGGACCATACTGGCGGCGTGGGCCCGTGACCATGACGGCGATTGCAGCCGTGGATGTGGCTCTCTGGGACATCAAGGGCAAGGCGCTGAATACTCCCGTGTACAACCTGCTGGGAGGCAAGAGCCGTGAGGGCGTGCTCGTCTATGCGCACGCAAACGGCGCAGATGTGGATGCGGCACTCGAAGACGTAGCAAGGCACAAGGAGCTGGGCTACAAAGCAATCCGCGTGCAGAGCGGGATCCCGGGACTCAAGAGCACCTATGGAGTGGCAAAAGGACCCGGACGCTACGAGCCGGCCGAGCGCGGTCTGCCGCATGAGTACGAGTGGTCGAGCGAGCTTTACCTGCGCCATGTGCCCAATTTGTTTGCTCGCGCGCGCGAAGAGTTTGGCGAGGAGCTGCACCTGCTGCACGACTGCCATCACCGCCTGACTCCCATCGAGGCCGGACGCCTTGGCAAAGAATTGGAACCATTTCATCTCTTTTGGATAGAAGATCCTACGCCAGCTGAGTTACAGGAAGGCTTTAAGGTCATCCGGGAGCACACAACCACGCCAATTGCTGTCGGCGAGGTGTTCAATTCCGTGTGGGATGCGCACGACCTGATTCGCAACCAGTGGATCGACTATCTCCGCATGACCCTCGTGCATGGCGGCGGCATCACGCACCTGAAGAAGACAGCCGACTTCGCGGCGCTGTATCACGTGCGTACGGGATTTCACGGAGCCACGGATTTGTCTCCGGTAACGATGGCGGCCGCGTTGCATTTCGATACTGCGATTCACAACTTTGGAATCCAGGAACACATGCCGCACACGGACGAGACAGACGCGGTATTTCCACATAACTACGCGTTCAAAGACGGCATGATGTCCCCCGGAGACGCTCCGGGATTAGGCGTGGATCTGGACGAGAAGCTGGCGGCGAAGTATCCATACCAGCGCGCGTATCTGCCGGTGAACCGCAAACTCGATGGCACGTTGACAGATTGGTAGGACAATGGCGAACCCGATAAAGCCGGTGGATATGCGAGCGGAAGCAACGGACGGCATGGACGAACCACCAGCGCTGCGAGGGCGATGGACGATTTGCGCCATGCTGTTTGTGGCGACGACCATCAACTATGTCGATCGTCAGGTGCTGTCGATCCTGAAGCCGATTCTCCATGGCCAGACGATTCAGTTGCAGCCACTGTTTTCCGGCTGGCCTTCCGTAGAAACGACGATCAATGTTACCGACCGGGAGTATGGATACATCCTGGCTGGATTCCAGGTGGCATACGCGCTGGGAGTCGTTTTCGCCGGGCGACTGGTGGACAGGCTCGGCTGTCGCAGGGGATATCCGCTCGTGACTGGGTTGTGGAGCCTGGCGGCAATGGCACACGCGCTGGTGAACTCGGTGATGGGCTTTGGCATTGCCCGGTTCTTTCTGGGACTGGGGGAAAGTGGAAATTTTCCTGCGGCCATCAAAGCGACGGCTGAATGGTTTCCTCCGAAGGAGCGGTCGCTCGCCACCGGCATCTTCAACTCCGGTGCGGGTGTCGGCGCCATTGTCGCGCCTCTCGTGGTGCCATGGGTGGCAATTCACTTTGGCTGGCGCGCCGCATTTCTGGTCACCGGAATATTTTCTGTCATGTGGATCGTATGGTGGTCGATTCGCTACCGGAAACCACAGGAGACGATGGACTGGACGCGCGGTCAGGTGGTGGTGGCGCCGTCGGCGGAAGTTTTGCCATGGTGGCGACTGCTCGGCTATCGGCAGGCGTGGGGATTCATGATCGGGAAGTTCCTCACAGATCCGGTGTGGTGGTTCTTCTTGTTCTGGTTGCCGCAGTATTTTCACTCGCGGTTTGGGCTCGATCTGACTCATATGGGGCCGCCGCTCGCGACCGTGTACGTGGTCTCCACAATTGGCAGCGTCTGCGGCGGATGGCTGCCGAAGGGCTATATCCGTCTGGGCATGAACCTGAAAGCGGCGCGGCTTGCTGCGATGCTCACCTGTGCATGCTGCGTTTTGCCGGTTGTGATGGTGGGAGGGCTCAACTCTGAGTGGATCGCAGTAGGGCTGCTTTCGCTTGCAGCGGCGGCACATCAGGGATGGTCCGCCAATATTTTCACAACGGCGTCGGACATGTTTCCCTCGGAGCACGTGGGCACGGTTGTAAGTTTCGGCCAGGTGGCTGGTGCGCTTGGAGGTGCAATTTTTCAGCCCATAGCCGGCGACATTTTGCAACGTGCGCGCGAAATGCACACACAGGGCGGCTTTATTCCCCTTTTTATCTACTCTGGCTGCGCATATCTGATTGCGCTGGTCTTACTGCGCTCGCTCGCGCCGGGATTGAAGCGGGCGCAACTGGCTGGCAACTGAAACGCGAAACTCGCCCGGTATTTTGGCACTTTCGAAGGATCGTCGTGACCAAGGTTATGCTGTGGAGGTGAATTCATCGGGAATCATCTCCGGAGGGCCAATTGTCGGATAGAAGATAGATAAGAGAGCATATTGACGCACGCTGCCGTCGGGCGGACACTTTGGAAACAACATGATCCACAGCTAGAGGGGATGGAATGACCGTGCAGAGAAAACTGCGCATGGGAATGGTTGGCGGTGGTCCGGGTGCATTTATCGGGCCGGTGCACCGCATTGCCGCGGAACTCGACGGCAAGATTGAACTAGTCGCGGGCGCATTCTCGCAGTCTGCGGAGAGGTCGCGCGCGGCGGGCGAGGCATACAAGATCGATCCTGATCGGGCCTATCCGGATTTCAAATCGATGCTGGAGAGCGGAGCGGAAGCGGCCGGATCCCATCGACTTTGTCGCGATCGTTACGCCGAATCACCTTCACTTGCCCGTCGCGCTGGCGTCGCTGGCAGCAGGGTTCCCGGTCATGAGCGACAAGCCGGCCACGGCTACTTACGAAGAAGCGGTGGAACTCGAGAAGGCGGTCGCAAAGAGCGGATTACCGTACGGGCTGACCCACACATATGCCGGCTACGCGCTCGTTCGTGATGCCCGTGCGATGTGCGCCGACGGCAAGCTTGGCAAGATTCGCAAGATCGCCGTTGAATATTTACAGGGATGGCTGACGAAGCCCATTGAAACGTCGGGACAAAAGCAGGCTGCCTGGCGATCCGATCCCGCCCAAAGCGGATTGGGCGGATGCATTGGCGATATCGGCGTACATGCATTTCACTTGGCCGAATATGTCACGGGATTGAAGGTTGTGGGCCTCAATGCGTCACTACTTTCCGTGGTGCCGGGGCGCAAGCTCGATGACGATTGCACGGCATTGCTGCGCATGAATAATGACGCGCAAGGCGTGCTGATGACTTCGCAGATTGCGGCGGGCGAGGGCAACGGCTTGCGTCTGCGCGTGTATGGCGAAAGCGGATCGCTCGATTGGCGGCAGGAGGATCCGAACAGGCTGCGTGTCAAATGGGCCGATGGACCTGAGGAGATTCGGCATGCCGCGGCCGGCTATTTGAGCGCCGATGCCCGCGCGGTGACAAGGCTGCCGGGCGGGCACCCTGAGGGTTATCTCGAGGCCTTTGCCGTACTCTATCGGGAGTTCGCCGATGTGCTGATTGCGTGGCAGCAGAGTCGAAAGAGTGAAATTCCGTCGACGCTGCCGGGGATTGAAGCCGGCGTGCGGGGGATGCGATTTATCGATCGGGCTATCGAGAGCAGCAAGCGCGAAAGCTGGGTCGAGTTTTGAGGAATTTTTGATTTGGGGAGCGAGCCATGAAGACAATCAAAGGGCCGGGCATTTTTCTGGCGCAATTTGCCGATAATCAAGCACCGTTCAATTCTCTGGATGGAATGGCGCACTGGGCAGCGCAACTGGGCTTTGTCGGTGTGCAGATTCCTTCGTGGGACAGGCGCCTTTTCGATCTGAGGCTTGCTGCGGAAAGTCGCGACTATTGCGAAGAGATTCTGGGGATTCTGGATGTCGCCGGTCTGAAGCTCACCGAGCTATCGACGCATCTACAGGGACAACTCGTCGCCAGTAATCCTGCGTATGATCCGATGCTCGACGGATTCGCCCCCGCTGATTTGCAAGGCAGGCCAAAGGAGCAACAGGCATGGGCCGTGCAGCAGTTGGAGTGGGCAGCGATGGCCAGCAGCAGGCTCGGACTCACTGCGCATGCAACGTTCTCTGGCGCACTGGCGTGGCCGTATTTCTATCCGTGGCCGCAGAGGCCCGCTGGATTGATTGAAGCGGCGTTCGAGGAACTCGGTCGTCGCTGGACTCCGATCCTGAATGTCTTCGATGAAGCTGGCGTGGATGTTTGCTACGAGTTGCATCCGGGTGAAGACCTGCACGACGGCGTAACGTTCGAGCGCTTCCTGAAAGCCGTGAATGACCATAAGCGCGCGAATATTCTCTACGACCCCAGCCACATGATTCTGCAGCAA
Source organism: uncultured Acidobacteriaceae bacterium (assembly GCA_963738035.1). GTDB lineage: Bacteria > Acidobacteriota > Terriglobia > Terriglobales > Acidobacteriaceae > Telmatobacter. The sequence continues at coordinate 559,995 of CAVTVB010000005.1, read as the reverse complement.
CTGGATTATCTCGAGTTCCTGGACTTCTATCACGATCGCGTGCGCGCGTTTCATGTGAAAGACGCAGAGTTCAGGCCCAACGGCCGGTCGGGCGTGTATGGCGGCTACCAGGATTGGATCGATCGCGCGGGGCGATTCCGCTCGCTGGGAGATGGGCAGATCGATTTCAAAGCGATCTTCAGCAAGATGGCGCAGTACGACTTTCCCGGCTGGGCGGTGCTTGAGTGGGAGTGCTGTATCAAGCATCCGAGAGCTGGAGCCGTTGAAGGCGCCGCGCTGATCAAGGAGTGGATCATTCGCGTAACCGACAAGGCATTTGACGATTTCGCCGGATCGGGAGCAGACCAGGAGAAGAATCGGAAGATTCTTGGACTGGGCAAAGATTCAGCAGGTGACGGCGCCTAGGTGTTGATTCCCGCAGCCCGATAGATCTCGGCGATGTAACGCATATCGCGCAATCCCTCTTCGCCGGGCGATTGCGGCTGTTGTCCGCTTTGAATGCAATGAGAGAAATGTTCAGCCTCTGCCTGGAAATGCGAGGGGTCGCGCGCCGGGTTGGGCTCATCCAGTTTTGTTCCGGAGTATTCTGCGCGCAGATGCAGCCCCTGGTAAACGAAAGCATTGTCTACCTGCAGCCATCCCTTTGATCCGTAAACGCGGAAATATCCATCCATGTTCGCACCGTAGGTTGTGGTGCAACTGGCGACGATGCCGGAAGGGAAGCGCATCGTCCATGCAACATTTTCTTCGACTTCCTTAAAGCGCCCATCCTGATCGATAACCGATGCATAGGCAGAGATTTGACCCGGCTCTTCGCCCGTGAGATAGCGGCAGGCATTGAGCGAGTAGATGCCAACGTCATAGAGCGGCCCTCCGCCGGCCAGCGCCTTACTGAGGCGCCACTCGCCTTTGCCGATGTTGAAGCCGAATGCGCTCTGGATGGCCTGCACCTGGCCAAGCGCGCCGTCGCGAATGAGTTTTACGGCGCGGAGATTTGTCGGCTCATAGTGGCAGCGGTAAGCGATCATCAGCTTCACATTTGCAGCCTTGCAGGCGGCAATCATCTTCTCGCAGTCGGCAACACTGGTAGCCATCGGCTTTTCGCAGAGCACGTGTTTGCCTGCCTTGGCGGCGCGGATGGTGTACTCCGCGTGCATGGAATTCGGCAGTGCAACATACACCGCATCGACGGCCGGATTGTGCGCGATTTCATCGAAGCTTTCATAGCTATAGATCGAAGCGGCGGGAACGTTGTATTCAGCAGCAATCCGCTCAGCCTTGTCGCGGTGCCCACTCACAAGTGCCGTGATCTGCGAGTTGGTGGTGTTGCGGACGCCAGGCATGAAGTGTCCAGCGATCCGGCCTAGCCCGATGACTGCGTAACCGATCTTTTTCTGTCCTGCTTGCGCGTTCTGATTTGACTCAGCGCGAAGAAATGCTGGAGTGAGTTGCGATGCAACGCCAAGAGCCGCGATGCGTGAGAAATCTCTGCGTGTCAAATGCATAGATGAGCCTCGAAGGTGAAGAAGAGAGGGAATGGACCTGAATACGATTCTAGTGGCTCTTGCAGCGGCAGTAAGGTCGGCGCGAAGTCAATATAAAAATCCCCGCATATATGACATGTCCTGTCATGTATGGTTCGTACTCTTGAATCCAGGAGGAAACGGATATGGCTACAGCGACAGCAGACGTGAATGTGCAGACGGCAAACGAAATCTTGAAACACTGGCAAGGGCACAGGGCCCTGACGAGGAGAGTGATCGATGCGTTTCCCGAAGAGAAGCTGTTTAACTTTTCGGTGGGAGGCATGCGGCCGTTTGCGGAGATGGCGTGGGAATTCATCCGCATGGCTGTCCCTATCGTGGACGGCGTTGCGACAGGAAATTGGGCGGAGTTCAAAGGGACCAAGCCGAGCGGCAAAAGCGAACTTCTGAAGTTGTGGGACACCCAGACTGCGGAACTGAATGAGAAGTTTGCGCTGATTCCCCCTCACAGGTTCAGCGAAGTAGACAAGGCGTTCGGCCAATGGGAAGGCTCCGGCATGAACACAATCCAGTACGCCATTGACAACGAAATTCACCATCGCGGACAGGGATATGTGTATCTGCGGGCACTCGGAATCGAACCGCCGCCGTTCTGGGAGCGGGCTTGAGAGGAGCAGTTTTCAACGCAAGCGCATTCAGCGCCGCTGGGTGCGCTTTTTGCTGACGGTGGTGAGCTTGCCGAGCACGGCGTATCGGCGATGTTCCACGGGCGAGGAGAGGACGAGGCTGGTCACGGGGTTGCCGTAGGGAAGCAGCGCCTCGATGAGGGCTTCTAGATCTGCGAGGCTGGTGGTCGTGACCTTCAGCAGGAAGTCGTCGCCGCCGGTTAAATGGTGGCACTCACGAACCTCTTCGAGTGTCTGGATAAATTCGAGCAGGCGGTAATAATTCTGGCCTCCACAACTCATGCGGATGAATGCGAGCACCTCGAGGCCAAGGGCTTCGCGGTCAATTTCGAGGGTGTAGCCGCGCAGAATACCCATCTCTTCCATCTGTTTTAGGCGCTCACCGGTGGCAGTGGGCGAGAGGCCGACGCGCCGGCCAAGCTCCGCGAGGCTGAGGCGCGCGTTGGCCTGAAGTTCATGCAACAGCTTTCGCCCGTGCGTGTCGAGTAATGCCGTGGAATCCATCGTCATAATTCCTCATCATAGGGGATTCACCTGACATTCGCATGAGGCGGCGGCTAATCTCTCTTTCGTTTGGCCACCGAGCCGCCTAACATCGCAGGCATGGACAAGCTGATTTTGAATGGACAGGCCCTGACGCTGCGTGAGATTGAAGCCGTTTCGCTGGCCGGATGCCGCGTGGAAGTGGCGGGAGAGGCCCTGAAGCGCGTTACAGAGAGTCGCGGCCTGATTGAAAGCATTCTCGCTGCCGGAGAGACCGTGTATGGCGTGAACACCGGCTTCGGCAAGTTGGCAGATGTGCGCATTCCAGGCGACAAACTGGCCGAGTTGCAGATCAACCTGGTGCGCAGCCATGCCGGGGGAGTTGGCGATCCGCTGGCGGAGCCGGAGGCGCGCGCCATGTTGCTTTTGCGCGCAAACGTGCTGGCCAAGGGGTTCAGCGGCGTGCGCACGGAGCTGCTGGAATTGCTGGTCGGCTTGCTGAATGCCGGCGTGCACCCCGTGATTCCAGAGAAGGGATCGGTAGGCGCGAGCGGCGACCTGGCTCCGCTGGCGCATCTAGCGCTGGTCGTCGTGGGCGAAGGGGAAGCCTTCTATCGCGGAGAGAGGATTGCCGGAGCTGAGGCCCTGCGTCGTGCCGGACTCAACGCTCTGCAGCTTACTGCGAAAGAAGGTCTGGCACTGCTGAACGGAACGCAGGCCATGACCGCCGTAGGAGCGCTGGCAACATCGCGCGCATTGAGGGTGGTGGAGCTATGCGATCTTTCCGGAGCCATGTCGCTCGAGGCGCTGAAGGGAACGCCGGCTGCCTTCGATGAGCGCATCCATCAGGCGAGGCCGCATCCTGGGCAGATTGCATCTGCCGAGCATTTGATGCGGCTGCTGGAGGCATCGGAGATTCGCGAATCGCATCGTGAGCACGATACACGTGTGCAGGATGCATACTGCCTGCGCTGCATGCCGCAGGTGCACGGTGCGGTGCGCGGCGTGCTGGAGCATGTTGCCGGCGTGCTGGAAACCGAGGCCGGTTCCGCAACAGACAATCCGTTGGTCTTCCCGGACAAATTCGGCGGCGGTGCGGTGATTTCCGGCGGCAATTTTCATGGAGCGCCGCTCTCGTATGCATTTGACTATGCTGCCTTGGCGATCACCGATTTGGCTGGCATCACCGAGCGGCGCGTCGACCGGCTGCTCAATCCCGATATCAACGAAGGGTTGCCGGCGTTTCTCTCAACAGACCCCGGACTTTCATCGGGATTCATGATCGCGCAAATTGTTGCCGCGGCATTGATCAACGAGTGCCAGGTGCTTTCGCATCCTTCGTCAACAGGCAGCATTCCGACAGATGGGGGCAAAGAAGATCACGTCTCGATGGGAATGACCGGTGCGATCAAGCTCCGGCACATCGTCGAGCACCTTGAACGCATTCTTGCCATCGAACTGATGTGCGCGGCGCAAGCGCTGGAGTTTCGTCGGCCGTTGAAATCGAGTGCACAGATCGAGGCGGCGCATGAAGTGGTGCGGTGGGTGGTTCCGCGGCTGGAGCGGGATCGCGTGCTCGCGCCGGACATCGAGGCACTGGCGGCCGCGATCAGGGCGGGTAAGCTCGACGCCTGGCGGGAATAGTCCGTTAGGTTCGTGATATTCGAAAAAGCTACTTCAGGGGCTAAACAGGCTGCGGAAGGACTCGCTGAACTCAAGTTTTGTAATAAGGGCATGGCTTCAGCCAGGCCGTAAGTAGCGCAACAACCATCGTCGGCTTTAGCCGCTGAGAGACGTTCCTTCGGCGATTCGCCACTTCTTCACTGTCTTTCCGCAGCTGTAAAGGCCCGATATTTACGCGACTTTCAAGGCACGTATGCCCCCGTGCCCTTTCAAAGCACGTGCACACAACCGAATCCAGGTTTCGACGGGATACCGTGTAGGATGAAAGCGAATCGCTGGAGGTTTTGTGAAGCTTTTTCGCACCACGGGCGGGATATTCGTAGAACAGGATGAGCAGCATTACCTGGTCGCCGACCACGGCTGGGATGAACTGCTTTCGCGTGATGATCTGCCGGAATTTCTGGCAGGCTTTGTGGGACGGGCGAGACCGCTGTCGGGATTTCGCGAGGGAGAAGTGCTCGCGCCAATCGTTGGGCAGGAAGTGTGGGCGGCTGGTGTGACCTATTACCGCAGTCGCGGTGCGCGGATGGAGGAGTCGAAAGACGCGGGTGGTGGCGACTTCTATGATCGCGTTTATACAGCCGAACGGCCCGAGCTTTTCTTTAAATCCACTGCCAGTCGCACGGTGGGGACAGGCGGCAAGGTGCGGATTCGCGGGGATGCACACTGGTCGGTTCCTGAGCCGGAGCTAACGCTGGTGGTGAGCCCGTCGGGCCGCATCGTCGGCTACACGATTGGCAACGACATGAGTTCGCGCGATATCGAAGGCGAAAACCCCCTCTATCTGCCGCAGGCCAAGGTTTACAAGGGAAGCTGTGCACTCGGGCCAGGAATTCTGGTCAGCGCGGATCCGCTGGCGCAATCCACAGAGATCGCGATTGAAATTCTGCGGCATGATCGCGTGGAGTTTGCGGGGCGGGTGGAGTTGACTGAGCTGAAACGCGATCCCAAAACGCTGGTGGAATATTTGCTGCGAGACAACGGCTTTCCGGCGGGAGCGTTTCTGATGACCGGGACCGGGATTGTGCCGCCGAGTACATTCACGCTGGCGAGCGGCGATCGTATTCGCATCACCATCGAACCGATCGGAACGCTGGAGAATGTGGTCGCGTGATTTCATGCGAGGCCTGTCTATGCCAGGTGCTTCTTGAGGAATGCCAGTGCGCGGCCTCGAGCCAGTGCTGAGGCCGCAGCGTTGTAGCTGGCGCGCATATCGCAATTGAATCCGTGGCCTGCGTTTTCGTACCAGTTAATTTCAACCTCAGGGTGGGCCGCGTGTACCTTGTCGACTTGCTCGGCGGGGATGTGGGTGTCGAGCTTGCCAAAATGAAGCTGAACCGGCGCGGTGGGATTCTCGCTGGCGAAGTTGCCGATGCGCCCGGCGTAGTAGCCAACCGCCGCATCGGGATGAAGCCGTGATGCGCTAAGCCATGCGAGGAGGCCACCGAGGCAGTAGCCGATCACTCCTGATTTCTTGCGGGTCTGCTTGCGTGCGTACTCCAGAGCGGCGGCCACATCCTCGAGGGCCTTTGCGTTGTCGAGCTTCTCAAGGAGGGCCACGCCCTTTTTTGAGTCGGGACCGTCGTAGGCGAGTTCAACGCCACGCTCGACGCGGTCAAAGAGAGCGGGAGCTACGGCGAGAAAGCCGTCATGCGCGTAACCGTCGGCGATGGAACGGATGTGTTTGTTGACGCCAAAGATTTCCTGGATGACGACAAGGCCGGCGATGGGTTCGCCTGCGGGACGCGCTACGTAGGCATCCAATTCATGGCCGTCTGCTGATTTCAGTTTTACGGTTTCGCTCATGGGGCTGCTTCCAGTGTTCCGTGAGATTGCGTACCGATTATTCGATGCGTCATTGCGCGTCGCGGACGCATCGAAAGCCAACGCCCCCGGAGCGATCATAGGACGGCGCCATCAGCAGAACCTTGCTGTGCTCATCGTTGCGATAGGCCTGCGGAAAATACCAGATGGAACCCTGCGGCTGATAGTAGCTGCCGCCGCGCACAATGGCAGTTCGAGTGTGATCATCCTCGAACTCGTCGGTCCATTGCCATACGTGGGAATGAATGAAAATGCGTACTGGCCCCACGTCATCACGTTCCACGCGGGCGCCTCATCGCTGGGGCTGCCTTCAGGCTCGAACGCAAGCGGGTGGCCCGCTGCATCCGCTGCGAGCGAGAAGCCCAGCGGAACGCCATGCCATCAGCGTTAATCTGCTTCATCAACTCTGCCAGGGCCTGCGGCCAGGTTGCGATGGCTGGTGGGTGCCTTCGTCCCACATCATCATGGGAAAAAGAACGCGCACGCCACGTCGATGGAAGTCGGCTACCATCCGCCGGACGCCCTCGACACCGCCAGGCATCGACTCGACCATTTCGAGTTGGTTGCGGTCATCGATGCCCATGTTGGGATAGGTGGCCCAGATGAGGACAGCATCGATTCCGCCGTATCGCTTTTCAAGATCGTCGAGATAGCGATCGACCGTATACTGGCCAGCCACTGGGTCGAAAAAGTAGCGATCGTGAACCATCATCTGTGGCTGCATAAAACTCGATTGCGTCCACTTGAATGCTGGCAGGTCGTAGCGGGAGCATCGTAGGCGATGCGAATGCGGCGCTCAGCGCGCCAATGCTTCAGGTCGGCAAGCCAACGCTCATGCGCGAATGGCGGACAGTTCGTCTGCGGACCTTCCCATGCGTTCTGCAACTCAAGGCAGTGCGGGGTGGGAATCTGCTGGTTGCGCGGGGCGTAGAGTGTGTCCTGCGCAGCGGCTCCGAGAACAAGTGCCCCGAGCATGATGCCTAAAGATGTGTTTCGGAACATTCAGATCTTCTCTAACTGCGACCGCTGCAAGCGTTTCCTGGTTTTAGAGATTCTCGCCACAATCGGTCATGAATGCATTGAGATCATCGCGCGTGGGCATGGAGGCCTGTGCGCCGCGGCGCGTGACGGATATGGCTGACGCAGCGCAGGCGAAACGCGCGGCAGCCCACGGGTCCTTGCCTTCAAGCAGGGCCACGGCAAATGCGCCGTTGAAGCAGTCGCCGGCTGCAACCGTGTCGATGGCATTGACGGCGAAGGGTTGAACCCAGCCAGCCTTCCCATCAGCGACGGCAACATAGGCGCCTTCGGCACCGCGCTTGAGAACGACGCCCTTGAGACCGCGCGCGAGCAACTCGCGGGTAATGGGCTCGGGATCGGATCCATCGTCGAGGTAGAAGGCGGCTTCCGTCTCGTTCGGTGTGAACCATGCGACCTGCTTCCACACTTGATCGCTGAGCGCAGCAGCGGGAGCGGGATCGAGCATGACCGGGATGTTAAATTGCGCACAGAGCTCGAGCGTGTGGTCGATGCTAGCCATGGGCAGTTCAAGCTGACATAGAACTATACCGGCGTTGCGAATTGCATCAACATGCTTGTCGACATACGCGGAGTCCACCTTGCCATTGGCACCCGGAACCACCACGATTGCGTTCTGGCCGCTCTCGTCAACGAAGATCGGCGCGAGACCGGAGGAACCATTCGCCGCGGCGATAGAGGACGTGTCGACTCCAGCCTGCGCGAGATTCTCGATCAGTTGCGGCCCGTACACGTCGTCGCCGACCATGCCGATGAACTGGACCGGATAGCCCAGTCGCGCTGCGGCCACAGCCTGATTTGCACCTTTGCCACCGGGCGTGGTGGAGAAGTTGGTGCCGATAACGGTCTGTCCGATACGAGGAATGTGTGGGGTGCGGGTCACCATGTCCATGGTGACGCTGCCGACAACGACGATTGGTTTGCGAGTCTCTGCCATGCAATTGCCTCAGTAGAGCGGAGCCAGCGCTATCGCGCCCAGTCCAAGAATAAAGAAGACAAACATGAGTACAAGCAGCATGTGCGCAGCGCGCGGGGCGCCGGCGAATTCGCGCCAGACGAATACACCCCAGCAGGCTGAAACCATCGTGGCTCCCTGGCCAATGGAGTAGGAAACCGCAGGGCCAACGAGATGCGCACCGGAAGCAACAAAATTGGCGACGGCGCCGACGCACCAGATGGCGCCTCCAAGAAAGCCCGCGACATGCCAGCCAAAGGGGGCGCGCCAGTAATCCGCTCCATCGACCGGCAGCTTGCCGTCAAGAGGTTTTCGCATCAGCAGGAGATTTGCTGGAACCGTTGAAAGCAGCACGCCGATGGCGAAGTAGAACGCGATCGCGTAAGGGCCCGGAGAATCGGAACCGCGCATCGCATGTGCAACCAGCGGATAGAAGCTGCCCATCAGCACGCCGGCAACGAGGCTCAGCACAATTCCGCGAGTGGTCGTGGCCTTAGCCCTAGCTTCGCGTTTGCGATAGGCCATGGCGTCAACGATGATGGCGAGGGCTACGAGCGCCACTCCGCCAAAGAGCAGAAGGGGATTGGCGGCGGGGCTCACGAGATAGCTCGAAACGGCACCAACTACAAGGGCCAGGCCGATTCCAACGGGGAATGCAACAGCAAGACCGGCTACGTCAATGGCCGCGACGAGGAGCAGATTGGCGACGTTAAAAATGGCTCCACCGCAGATCGCCCAGAGCATTCGCGAGGAATCTGTCCGCGCAATCGCGGCAGGGAAGTGCGAGCCGGAGTGACCGAATGAACCAGCCGTGAGCCCGAGAAGGACGGCACCGGCGAAAAGGCCGATGGCGTAGTCCCAGTAGAAGAGCTGAAATCGGAACTTCGGGCAAAGTTTAAGAGTATTGGCCCATGATCCCCAGCACAGCATGCTGAGGATCATGAGCGCGAGCGTGACTTGATATGTTTCAGGAAGAAACATTCCGGCTGCCTCTATCTATGTCTTTGGTGCAACTCGGAACGATACGCGGACGGGGTGTGGGGATGCAAATCACATGCATTCCACGTTTTCTTAACAAGTCTGGGTGCCCCAGGTCTCGATTCTGAGACCTGGGATTGGGTGAGGGGCCATTACTTCTGAGCGGCTTTGATGGCCTCGGTTAATGCCGGTACCACTTCGAACAAATCGCCGACAATGCCGTAGTCGGCCACTTCGAAGATAGGAGCTTCGGCGTCTTTGTTGATCGCGATGATGCACTGCGAGCCTTTCATGCCGACGAGGTGCTGAATCGCTCCCGAGATGCCGACGGCGAGATAGAGCTTCGGCGCGACAGTCTGCCCGGAACTGCCGACCTGCCGCTCGATGGGCAGCCACCCGTTGTCGCAGATGGGGCGCGATGCGGCGATCTCCGCACCAAGTGCAGCCGCGAGATCCTGTACGAGAGGAAGATTGTCTGCTTCCTTGATGCCGCGGCCAACGGCAACGATCATCTGTGCCGAGCCGAGGTCGACTGTCTGCGCGGTCCCACGGAATGGCTCGCCGGGCTTGGTGCGGATCTGTGCAGCTTCGATGGTTGGATTGAATGTGGTGATCTCAGCGGCAGCGGCCCCGGCAGCGTCAGCGCGAAAGGCGCCAGACTGCACCGATAGGAAGCGCGGCCCTGCGCCAGTCGATTTGTAGTTTCCGCTGAGGCGGCCTTGCATGAGGGAACGGATAAACGTGGGACCATCGGCAATCGAAGTTACGTCACCAATCAGCACGCGGCCGAGTCGCGCTGCCAGCGCCGGCACATAGTCACGAACCTGGTAAGAGTGAGGAAAGACAACGTAGTCGGGAGACTCCGCGCGAATCAACTGCTCCAGCGCAGTCGTAAATCCGTCCGCTGTGTATTGCGCGAGCAGCGGATGCTCGATGCGAACGACTTTGGCGACGCCTTTGGTAGCAGCTTCGTTGGCGAGGGCCTCCGTTTGTGCGCCTATAACAATGGCCGTTGCTTTCGCAGCCGACTGGGCAGCCAGCAAGTTTGCCGCCGCTACAGCTTCCCAGCTGATGCGGCCAAAGCGGCCGCCGCGATCTTCAAGAACTACGTAGACGCCGCTCATATCACTCGCACCTCGAACTTCAGTTTCTCGACCAGAGTTGCCGCTGCCTCTTTAGCGGAACCGGAGATGATCTGTGTGGATTTCTGCTTCTGCGGGAGCGTGATCTTCTCGAGTGTGGCTGAAGGTGCGCTCGGCTCCCCGAATTCCGCGGCCGTCACCTTGCGCAGCTCCTTGGTCTTGGCCTTTTTGATTCCCATGAGCGTTGCGTAGCGAAGCTTCGTGCCGCCCGATTGAATCATGAGAACTGCTGGAAGCGGAAGCTGAATATCCTGGAACCAGCCTTCTTCAAGTTCGCGCTTTACAGTGAGGCCGCTGTCGGTCTTTTCGACATGCAGGATGAGCGATGCATGAGGAAGGCCGAGTACCTCGGCCATGATGACGCCGGTCTGGCCGTAGCCAAGGTCGTCGGATTGAAGGCCGGTGAGGACGAGGTCGGGGCTCTCCTGTCTGGCCGCTGAGGCGAGTAGCTGGGCGACGCCGAGCGCGTCACGTTGCGCGAGATCGTTGGCTTCAATGTGAATGGCGCGGTCGGCGCCTTTGGCAAGTGCTTCGCGAATTGTGGTTCCGGCGCGCTCTGGGCCAGCGCTGAGCACGATGACTTCGCCGCCGTGTTTTTCCTTCAGTTGCAGAGCTTCTTCAAGCGCGTAGGCGTCGGACTCGTTCATCGCAAACTGTAGGTCGGCTTCTTCGATCCATTTACCGGCGCCGTCGATGCGAACCTGCGCATCGCGCTCTGGGACTTGTTTGATACAGACGATAATCTTCATGATTGGCCTCAGGGGCTTCAAAGCCCCGCGACTAAGATTGTGATCATTTTAGGCACGACTGAACAGCTTGGTGAAAAACTCAACGAACCCGCTGTTTTGTAACAAGGGCATGGCTTTAGCCAGGCCGCAAATCCGACAAAATGACTGTCGAGCTTTAGCCCCTGAAGGATACTGGCTCCGCCCATGCGCGCTTTTTCACCAAGCTGTGAAGTCGTGGCCATGACACCTCGTGCCTGCAAGTAAGCCTTGTGCAGATTCCTCGCAGAGTTTTCGAGCGATTAAGAGAAACAGGGTCACGAGTCGGACCTGGGAACTTCGTTTTTACTGGGCAGACCGCGGGCGGTTAGTTGGGCAATATCCAAGAGTTGCGGAGCAGCTTCGCCCGTTGCCGACAGAGCGTCGCGAAACATGGTATTGCAGAAGGGACATGCGGTGCCGATGGTAGACGCGCCGGTGGCGACAAGTTCCTTGGCCCGCGCATGGCTAACACGATCGCCGGTTTCCTCGCCAAGAAAGACGAGGCCGCCGCCAGCGCCACAGCAGAAACTGCGTTCATGCGAGCGCGGCGCCTCGACCACTTCGCCGGCGAGCGAGACGACAGCGCGTGGTTCGTCGTAGACGTTGCGATAGCGACCGAGGTAGCAGGGATCGTGGTACGCGATTTTCTCAGCAGCTTCTCCGCCAGCGGCATTTTGCTTCGGCAGTTTATCGGCGAAGCGCGCCAGAAACTCGCTGTGGTGTTCGATCTCCGGCGGCGTACCGAACTCTTTCCAATCCTCCTGAATCGTGCGGACGCAGTGCGGGCAGATTGAGACGATTTTCTTGACTTTGTTTTGTGCAAGAGCTTCGAGGTTTGCTTCGGCGAGTTGCTGGAAAAGAAGATCATTGCCGAGACGTCGAACAGGATCCCCGGTACATTTTTCCTTGCGCAGGACGCCGTAGCTTGTGCCGAGGTAATTCATCACGCGAGCGAAGTCGGCAACGATCTCGCGGCCTTTGGGATCGTATCCGCCCATGCAGCCCAACCACAGGCAATACTCCTGCGATCCATCAAAGAGTGGCAGCTCCTGCTTCTGGATGAACTTGTCCCGTTCCGTGGCGCTCATTCCCAATGCATTTGACCCGCGCTCGAGGGCGAGGAAGAGCTTTGCACCATGGTCGTCCTCCCACGCTCCCGTGTTCACCGCTCCGCGGCGCAGGCCGATGATGATGGGAAGATGCTCGATGCCCACCGGGCATTGGTACTCGCACGAGCCGCATGTAGTGCATTGGAAATCGGCAGTCATGGAGTTGAACTTGCCGATCAGGTTTTCGGTTGAGGCTGGGCCAAACTCATTCAGATAGCCGCGCACCCCAAGAATGATTTCCTTGGGGTTCAGTTCCTTGCCGGTGTTTGTGGCGGGGCAGTGCTCGCTGCATCGCCCGCATTCCACGCAGGAGTAGGCCTGCAGACTCACCAGTTGCGTAAGATCTGTTCCGGCAACCAGGCCAAAATCTTCATCGCCCACCAGCGGCGGAATTTTGCTGAAGCCGCCACGCGAAAGAAAGATCGTGGCGGGGCTGAGAACCAGATGCAGGTGCTTGGTGTGCGGGATGATGGGCAGAAATATCAGGAGGGAGAGAGTGTGTGTCCACCAGAGAATGCGGGCAGCCATACTCGTATCGCTGACTGCAAAGCTCGCGAGGTACGTCACCATCAGGAGAAAGATCAGCAGGGCGATCACTCCCGATTCATAAGACACTTTATTTCCGAGCCATCGCGGCCGCACAAAAAACCTGCGCACGAACAGACCGAAAATCCCGACGGCACAGGCAAGGGCGAAGGCGGCCGCCAGGTAGAAATAGAAACGCCCGATCAACCCCTGTGGATCGAGAAACCCGATGCCCAGCCCCACCGCAACATGGTTCAGCGTGACGAGGGCAAATGCGCAGAAGCCCCAGAAGACAAAGGCGTGCGCAAGACCTGGGAGGGGCCGCTCGCGAATAACTTTGGCCTGGCAGATTACTTCCCAGAAGAAGTCCCATACGCGCTTGCCGATCGGCGACAGGCTGAAATTAGGGTCTTTCCGAGATTTAAGGATGCGCTGCAGGATCGGTCCAAAACGCCTCCAGAACAGGAGACCCGAACCCAGAATCAATGCCACGAGCAACAGCTTCTCCGTCAGCGAGAAACTTTGCGGTTCAGCAAGCGTGGCAGAGAGGAGGTTCATAACGGAACTCACTCACAATACACGATTAGCCCCAGGGTCGGCAGATTTGCAGAGTCCCGGCTCAGTTGAAGTTGCATTTGTGGAATAAGCCGTTGGGGAGGGCAAAATCGCCATGAAGTCCTTCACAGCAAAAGGGCGGGATCTCTTGCGAGACCTCGCCCCAGTGCCTTCCGAATTTTGAAGATCCGGTTTCGGTAACCGGATCACAACTCGGGTGTCACGGATAGGGTAGTTCATTCGAGCTCAGCCCGAGTTTCCCTCCCCTGACCCGTACAACCCTTGATGCACGAGTGTTCATGCTGCCATTCGTGAGTTTCGTTGCCGATTCTCTTGAAGGCCATAGACTACTCTCTCCTTCTGGAAGAATTCTCTTCCGTTACTGAATTAGAGGCCGCGTGCTTCGAGAGAGTTGTCGGTAGATGTGCTGTGGATAAATTCGGCTGCCACAATGTGGGAATCGCAGAATATCAGCTACGACGCCGTTCCTCGGCCTCTGCGATCCAGCCGCGGCGAAGCTTCTCCGACGGAATACTCGATAAATAAGGCTTGATGTCCAGGATAGGCGTGCCATCGAGCATATCTACGCCGCGCACATGCAGTTGTCTACCATCGCGTCTCAGCAACTCTACAACCGTGAGTGCGATGGGATTGGGGCGTCGCGGCGAACGGGTTGCAAATACACCGTGTGGCAGCTCGTCAATCGGCGTGCGGCCAACCAATTCAAATCCTTCAGAGCGGTCGAAAGCCCAAACCACGAAAAGGTGAGAAAAGCCCTCAACGTCAGTCAGCCCCGATTCAAACTCCGGAAGAATCTCAAGCACGCCTTCTGCGTCGTGTCTGGCGCCGAGTCCCTTGGGAATGGCTTTGGAGTCGGTATAGGGGCCGCGGACAAATCCGATAGGCTGCGGTGCAAACAGGGCCATGATGCTCCACTTCAGAAGCCCGGCAGATTGCTTACCGGGCGCAATCTGATGGTAGCGCAGAAGGATCTTCTGCCGTTTCATAGTCGAATTTCCGCAGGTTGCGCATGCATTCGCCCAGTGCCCCGTAGAGGGTTTCGCTCCATCCGCAGGGCTGGAAGCGCAGCGTCTTCTGGTTCAGCTCAAGATCGGCAGTGGCATAGAATTGCATGTCGCTGGTTTTGGCTGTGGCAAATTCCTTCACCGTGATGCGGGCTTCAATCTCGCCTTGGGCGTGCTTCTTTTTGACCGAGAAGAAATGCAGGCGAGCGAGTGCTTCGGAGGGATCCTTTTGTACAAGCTTCCATTCGTTCACGCGGCTTGACCTCAAGAGAAAGTGATTGTTGAGTGCAGAGTTTAGCGGATAAGCGATGCGGAAGGACAGGGAATTCGGAGCAACCGTATCGCAAGCCGCTCTGGATGAGCCAGCGGCCGATATATTCTTAGCTTCGGCGCAACTTTAACTGAGATCGGGAGGGTATGGTTGGCGAAATATCTTGTAACCGGAGCTGCGGGATTCATCGGTCGTTCAATTGCTGCGGCACTGCTGAAGCGGGGAGAGAGCGTTCGCGGCATCGATAACTTCATCACGGGCAAACGCAGCAACCTCGCTGGTCTCGAGGGGATGGAGTTCGTTGAGGGGGATCTGACCGATCCGCAACAATGTGCGCGTGCATGCGACGGCGTCGAAATCGTGTTTCATGAGGCGGCGCTGGCGTCAGTGCCTCGCTCAGTCGCCGATCCGGTAAGCACCAATCTCCACTGCGTAACTGCAACCTTGAATATTCTCGTGGCGGCGCGCGCGGCTGGAGTTCGGCGCGTGATATATGCCGGATCGTCGTCGGCCTATGGCAACACCCCTACGTTGCCCAAGCGCGAAGACATGCTTCCCAATCCGATCTCTCCTTACGCGGTCGCAAAGCTTGCCGGTGAACAGTACATGCGGGCCTTCTGGCAAGTGTACGGACTCGAAACTGTCGTCCTCCGATACTTCAACGTGTTTGGCCCTTTCCAGGATCCGACGTCGCACTATTCGGGCGTCCTTGCTATCTTCTGCCGGCGCATGCTGGCTGGTGAACAACCAACAATCTACGGGGACGGAGAACAGAGCCGCGACTTCACCTATATCGACAACGTGGTTCATGCCAACTTGTTGGCTGCCGACGCGTCTCCTGAGAAGGTTGCAGGCCAGATGATGAATGTGGCGACGGGCTCTAGGTTTACCCTCAATGAAACCTTTAGCATCCTCGGTGAACTTATTGGATATAAAGGAGAACCATCCTACGCCCCGTCGCGCTCGGGCGATATTCACGATTCCTTCGCGGATATACGGCGCGCAGGCGAGCTGCTGGGCTACAGCCCGATTGTGGACTTTCGGGAAGGGCTGCGTCGGACCGTGGAGTGGTATCGAATAGAAGCGTAAACCGCTTCCTCCAGGTCAATGATTCCTGGCACTTTGGTTGCCTTTTCATATGTGACAGCGCCTCACTAACAAGAAGCCGCGGATTGAGGACACTGATGTGTGTTCGATCCGCTGCGGCCGCTCGACGTGTACTGCGCGATTGCCCTTCGGAACAGCAACGGGAACTGAGGAAGCCGACCCTTGCCGGAGACCAGCGCAGTCAAAGAAGACCAAGCTACAGATCGCTCTCCATCGCCGGGCCGAGCCTTGAGGCAGGATTCGAATCTCTCTTTGCGGGAACTCTGGTTGGCAGTCCGCCGCAATCTCCGGCTCTTTCTGTCGATAGTGGGAGGGTTACTCGCCACATGCTTGCTCTATTGCCTGCTAGCTCCTAATGAGTATGAAGCCACGGCGCGCGTGGCGTTGCGCGGCACGCCTGTTTCCGTTCTCAATCTCGATCGAAGCGAGGGCGTTTCGGGCTCCTTTGCATCGGGACAGGTCCAGCTGGAAACTCTGGCCAGCGTGTTCCGCAGCGACCAGCTCGCGTGGGATGTGATCTCGCGCCTCGCGCTGGACAAGGCGCCGGGATTCCGGGGCTCATTCCCGCGAAAGTTTCCGAGCTTCGATCACGGCGCAGCCCGGCCCGGATGCCAAGGCTTGGTTGCTCGACAAGTTTCAGCGCGATCTTACCGTGCAGACGATTCCGCGCACACTCGTTTTGCAAATCCGGTTTCGCTCGCAAGATGCAGCTCTCTCAGCGGCGATTGTCAACGCGCTTATTGCCGCCTATCGGCATCAGGATGCGGACGCGCGCATTGTGGCGACGAAGGACGCAACAACGTGGCTGAATGCACAGTTGGTCGCGTTGAAGCTGCGTACAGATGCCGATGAGCGAAAGCTGGCGGAGTTCCAGAAGCAGCACGAAATTGTAGATACGCCGGAGGCATTGGAGAACGGCCGGCCGACGGACGCGGAGCACACCGCGCAAATGGGGGAAGTGGACGCATTCAGCAGGGAACTGGTCAGTGCCACGACAGACCGCATCGTGCGTGAAGCCGAATATCGCGCTGCTGCTTCCGGCGATCCAGAACTTGTGCTTGCATCCGACCCAAAGTTGCAGGCAACGGGAAGCTTCGCCTCGGCGCTCCTGCAGCAACTGCATGCGCGGCGAAGCGATCTGGAGCAGGAGCAGGCGCAACTGCGCGTGGAGCATGGCCCAAACTTTCCGCGCGTAATCGAGATTCGCAGCCAGTTGCAGGATCTCGATGCGCAGGTTAAGGCGGAAGACGTAAAGCTGGTTGAGCATTTTCGAAGCGCCTGGAAGGCAGCCGCCGATCGCGAGGAACTGGTTCGCAAGAGCCTGAACGCGGCCACTGGCGCCGGCCTGAAGGCGAATGAAGCGGCCTTGAAATATGCAGTGATGCGGCGGGAAGCGAATGCGAATCACGATGTCTATCTGAGAGTGTCGCAGCAGGTGGAAGAAGCCAGCCTTGCTGCGGGCAGCCGCAGTTCTGAGCTCTCTGTCGTCGATTATGCGCGTCAGCCGATCAAGCCGGTTTCACCAGACCTGCCGGTCTATATGGCTATCACGCTTTTCGTCTCACTATGGCTGGCAATGGCAGGAGTTCTTATGCGCGAGTCGATCTATGAAAAGGCTGCACGGACTACGATCTTGCTCGTGATGGTTGCGTTGACCGCCGGAGTCGGCCGTGCACAGCCGCCGACACCGAGCACATCAGGCCTCCCAACCGGAGTCGCACGCTTTCCGCAATCCGTAGAAACCAAGAGCAAGCCGAACGCGAAGGATGCGCCGGCGGTATGGGAGCTTCCGCAAGGTGCAAACCTGGCCGGCGTACCTCTGGACGCGGCGACTGCAGCGGGAGCGCCAATGGCCGCCCCAATCGGTCCCGGAGATCTGCTCGAGGTTTCCGAAGCACGCACGCCGGAGATGCGCGCCTCAGTTCGTGTTTCGGAGTCTGGCACGGTGATGCTTACACTCGCTGGCGAGGTGCATATTGCCGGCATGGATGAGACAGCCGCCGCGCACGCAATTGATGCCGCACTGATCGAACGCGGAATGTTGCTGCATCCGCAGTCCACTGTTTTGGTCAGGGCATACGCGGGGCAGGATGTGACGATTCTGGGCGAAGTGGCACGCCCGGGAATCTACAGCTACTCGGTGCATCATCGCTTGCTCGACCTGATCTCGTCGGCCTCCGGTTTGGGGCCGAATGCAGGTCGTCTCGTCACCATTGCGCACCGCGATGACCCGAATACAATTCATCCGGTAGTGCTCGACCCAACCGGCACTGACACCACTACGGATCACAACCCGGAGTTGTTACCGGGCGACACCGTGCAGGTAAGTCGCGCGGGTCTTGTGTATGTCGTGGGTGACGTGATCAGGCCCGGTGGATTTCCGGTTGATCCAGCACAGACGGCCACTCTGGTGCAGGTGTTGTCGCTGGCGTGGGGGCCGGGACAAAACGCAGCTCTTTCGAAGGCCATTCTCATTCGCGAGGAACCGGGAGGCCGTACTGTTACGAAACTTGATCTGAAGCGCATGCTGCGCGGCCTCGATCCCGATATCCCCATCCGCGACCGCGACATTGTCTTCGTTCCGGACTCGATGGCGAAAAACCTCTGGAACCGGACAATGGAGTCGGTAGTTCAGTCTGCCGTGGGCGTCAGCATTTATGCGGGCATGGTCTACTCGCAGCGGTTTTAGCGTCGTGCGCAAGATTGCGTGGCTCCTGCTTCTCTTCTTCGTCTTTGCGATCCCGTGGGAGTATTCGCTGGACCTGGGCGCGCCGTTTGGCAATATCGCTCGCATCGCCGGATTAGTGGTGCTGGTTATTGCGGTTCCCGCAGTTCTGCAGTCGGGAAGAATACGCCGGCCCGGAATACTGCAATGGCTGACGCTGGCTCTCTATCTCTGGTTCTGCTGTTCATTCTTCTGGACAGCGGTGCCGGATACGACGCTCATGAAGCTTCGCGGCTATCTGCAGGAGATGATGATCGTCTGGCTGGTCTGGGAGTTTGCAGAGAGTTCGAATGATCTCCGCAATCTGATGCGCGTGTGGCTTGCCGGTTCGTGGGTGCTTGCCATTCTTACCATCGCAAACTATGCGTCCTATTACCCAGGCTCTGAGGATCAGGTTCGATTTGCGGCGTTCGGCCAGGATCCGAATGATGTCGCGCGCTATCTCGATCTGGGGTTTCCGATTGCCGCACTCCTTCTCGATGGCAAGGAAAGGTGGCCTGGCAAACTGCTCGCAGCCGGGTATCTTCCGCTTGGTTTCGCATGTGTCCTGCTGACGGCGTCGCGTGGAGGATTCCTGGCGGCGATCGTTGCACTGGCCGGATGCGGCGCGCTTCTGCTTCGACGGTATCCCAGGGGTATTTTGATGGGTATGCTGGCTATACCGGCTGTTGCCGGAGCGATCTGGATAGCTTTGCCGCGCGAGACGTTAGAACGCATCGCCTCGCTCACCGAACAGTTGCGCAACGGCGATCTAAACCAGCGCGTCAACATATGGTCGGCCGGATGGCAGGCGTTTCTCGAGGCTCCTCTTTGCGGTCATGGTGCTGGTTCATTTGTTACCGCGGCGCGGTTGGCTCCGATCGACACAGCGCACAACACAGCTCTTGCGATTCTTGTCGAGGGCGGTCTCATCGGTCTCGTTCTCGCAACTGCGATCGTCGTCTTATCCGTGCGGCAAATTTTGGCAATGCGCGGGACCGCTTCGCATCGCATTGATGACGTTGATGGCGGTGTGGCTGATGTCAGGCATCGTCGGCACAGTGGGCGAAAGTCGGACTACCTGGCTCTTGCTGGGGATGATCGCGCTCAGTCATCGGCTTCGAGAAGAGCGACCAGAAGAATTGGAGCGTGAGTTTCCAAATCCAGTTCCGGTCGCGGATCTGGAAATGGCTGGGCGACTCCAATGAGCTCCGGCTCTGCATTCGTCCAGCCTATTAGCGTCAACCGCCACATTTTTAGCGCTGTTTCCGCGGTCACGCTGGCTGCGCTCGTGGTCAAACTCGTGGCCACGGTGAAAGAGTTTGCAGTGGCCGGTATCTTCGGGCGCAGCGACGCGCTCGAAGCGTTTCTCGTTGCGGCCCTGATCCCCGGATTGCTCATCAACCTGATTTCGGAATCGATGAACCAGGCGCTCATCCCAACATTAGTGCGGGTGAGGACTCTGGAAGGCCGCGAGCGCGCTCAACAGTCTGCTGTCGAACGCGCTGGTTTGTAGCTGTGTGTTGCTTGTGCTCGTTTGCCTGGGATGGCGTTGACGGCTCGCCTCTTCTTTCCCTTGATCGGATCTCATTTCGCCCGCCGCTAAACTGCATCTTGCCGTCGACCTGTTCTATGGACTTCTGCCAGTGATTGTTCTTACCGGCATCGCTTCGCTATGCACCGCAGTTCTTAATACCGCGGGGAGTTTCGCATTGCCGGCGCTCGCACCCATCGTCACGCCGCTGGCAATCATTGTCGCCGCTCCTCTCTTTGCCGACAGGTTCGGGATCTGGGCGATGGTCTACGGCACAGTGATTGGCGCTCTGCTGCACGCCCTCTGGATGGGCTGGCTGATGAACGCCGGCGAGTATCGGCTCGACCCTGCGATGGCACGGAATGTGCGAAGCCACGCGCGAAGTCGCACGACAGTATGGGCCTGTGTTTATGAGTGGGCTGGTCGCATCGGGCGGACTCCTTGTCGATCAATCGATGGCGGCGATGCTTCCCGCGGGAAGCGTCTCCGCGCTGGCGTATGCGGGCAGATTCGTCAGTGTCGCTCTGGCGTTACTCGGCGGCGCATTCTCGTCTGCCGCGACTCCGTTCTTCTCTGAATCGGTGGCACGCAGAGATTGGAATGGATGCCGGCAAACGCTGCGCACCTGGGCATGGTGGTCGGCGGCTGTGGCAACGGTCGTTGCCGGCGCGCTTATTATCGGAGCGCGCCCACTTGTTCGGGTAACGTTTCAGCATGGCGTGTTCCGGCCGCAGGACACTTCGGCGGTTTCATCGGTGCTGGTCATCTACGCACTGCAGATTCCATTCTTCGTCTCCAGTCGCGTCTACTACCGGTTCCTGGTGGCAATGCGCCGCACCGACCTGGTCTTCTATTGCGGACTCTTGAATCTCGTATTGGACATCGTTCTGAACCTCTTGCTGATGCCGCGGTTCGGCGTAGCCGGCATCGCGATGTCGACATCTCTCTGGTCCGTAAGTACGCTGATCTTTCTCGGTTATTGGAGTTGGAGAGTTCTGCCAGTAGATCGCGCAGACATACCGAACCGCGAGGGTTGAGGATTACGCTCGAGCTGGAGATTGTAGAAATTCTCCCATTGGTTCAGCGCTTCATCCATGTTGAACCTCCCGCAAACTGAGGCGTGGTTGCGCAAGCCTAAATCGCGACGTTCTGTCTCAGGCAGGCACATCAGTGTCTGCATCGCTGCTGCGAGCGCCTTCTCGTCACCCACCGGAGCGGTTTGATCACTGCGCAAATCCGGAAGCACTTCTCGCGCGCCCGCGATGTCGGTGACGACAGCGGGAAGACAGCAGGCAGCAGCTTCAAGCATTGCGATCGGTAAGCCCTCCCATCTGGAAGAAAGAACAAACCCATCTGCCGCACACATCCAGGCCAGCACGTCTGTTTGAAATCCAGGTAGATGCACTCGATCAGTCAACCCCAAGTCCTGGGCCAGAGCGCGCAATTTACCTTTAAGCTGACCATCGCCAGCGATCACCAATCGGGCGCCTGACGGGAGCAGGGCGAAAGCCCGTAACACACCGGAATGATCCTTGACGGGATCGAGCCTTCCGACGGAGAGCCAGAGAAACTCGTTCCTCAACCGAAGCCTGGCGCGCATGGCACTGCGAACATCGTCATCACGCCTCCAGCGATCGATTTCGATGCCATTCGGAATGATCGCCAGCTTTTCGTTCTTCACCATTCCCGAACTCAGCCACGCATCGGCGGCCGTGCGACTCACGGCGGTTACAACGTCAGGCAATACGGCGCTCATGCGATATCCGAGCTTGCGGAGAACTCCGCCGGTTGCCGGCGAATGAATCGTGTCAACCAGTACTCGCATCGGTGCTGCAGGTCGCGACCAGCGCGCCAGCAACGATGCGTGCGGCAAGTGCGCGTGAACGATGTCGGGATGATTTTGTTCGATCCAACTATGAAGCCGAACCCACCCGCGCGGGTCCACGAGGCCTTTACGCATCTCAAGGCTGCGGAAAGTAATATTCGCCGATTCGAGCTGTTGCTTTCGATCGCCGCCGGTGCCGGAGAGCGCGATCACACTCACCCTCCAGCCTCTTTTGGCGAATCCGGTCGCAAGCAGAATGACTTGCTGCTCTGCGCCGCCGATGCGATCGAGAGTCGGAATGACATAGGCGACGTGCTTCACCTTCTGCGTTCCTGTAAGGCCCGTTCCTGCAAGGCCTGATCAATCACACGTTCATAAGCGGGGATAGAGTTCTTCAAATCGAAAGGCTCGATCCATGCGTGTGGGAACCGCTGCCCCGCGCGGATTGAGGAGAGGGCGTCGCATAGAGAATCCTCGAGGGCCTTCGCGGAGATATCTCGTGCCAAGCATATTCCAGGCTGACCACTCAGAAGCTCGACCAATCCCTGCGATGCGGGCGTCGCGACGATAGGGAGGCCTGCGGCGGCAGCTTCGAGCAGGGCATTGGGCATGGCCTCCTCGCGCGACGAGAGCACGAAGAGCGACGCGCAGTGAAATAGTGATGCAGGCTCCGCGACACTGCCGAGGAACTTCACGCGTTTTTCGATTCCGAGGAGTTTGCATTGCCTCTCGAGGGCGGGCCGGCATGAGCCATCGCCGGCGATTACAAGATCGGCGGATGGACATCTACGAAGGACGCCGGCAAACGCTTCGAGGAGAAGGTCGATTCCTTTTTCCGGCGCCAGTCTCGCAACAGCCAACAAATGCAGACTTGGCGAAGTAGGCATTTCAGTTGATTGAACGGCCGCAGATGCGTTTATCGCAGCAATGTCGACAGGGTTAGGAAGCACGACGAGCTTCGCACGATCAATCCTCAGGGTGGAATGAAGTTCCTCCACCATTTGGCGCGTCTGGCAGATCACTAGGTCTGCACGTTTGTACATTGCGGAATAGATTCGTTGCGAAAGCCACGAATTTCCCCGGGCAGCGAAGGTTGCCGTGAGTCCTCCGTTTTGTCGCACCAGGACTCGTGTACGAGACGGGAACAGGGGGCGCAGCGCGAGAACGAGCAGATTAAGGTGAGCCATTCCCGACATGATGACCGCCGGGCGCACGAGCCACACCAGCCGCAGAATCTTCCACGCACCATAACGCACTCGGCGTGCCCCGAGAGCGTGAAATGCATTCAACAGCGGGACGTTCCGCATTTCCTGAGGCGCTTGCGTCACGAGTCCCAGGTTCACTTCGTACTTTTCAGGACTCAGACATCGAGCAAGGGTTTCGGTAACGCGTTCGGCTCCCCCGCCGCCTAGGTGCGGAATCAGCAGAAGGACCTTTACGCGTTGTGTTGAAGACATACCTGGCCAGTTTGCAGACTAGCGAACGGCGGACTGGTGAGATGTGACCCGTCTCACATTGAAAAGT
This sequence comes from uncultured Acidobacteriaceae bacterium, assembly GCA_963738035.1. Classification (GTDB taxonomy): domain Bacteria; phylum Acidobacteriota; class Terriglobia; order Terriglobales; family Acidobacteriaceae; genus Telmatobacter. Next base: position 536,776 of record CAVTVB010000005.1, on the reverse strand, counting down.
GCAACGGAATAGTACATTTTTGTTAATTCTCGGGAAGCGTCTCGGCCTGTCGCGATTGCCGGGGCATCAGTGCAGGCCTGCTCGAAGATGCTCGACACCAAAACCTCAGGACCCACCGAAGAAACTGAAAGTCCTCGAAGGCAGCCACATATTATCGTCGGCGTGACGAGCCCCCAGACTTGCCTCGTACTGCCGGGCAGGATCCGTGCTCTGCGGGAGGCGGGTTTTCGCGTGTCGCTGCTTTCAGCTCCTGGAGTTTTACTGGAGCATACGGCGCGAAGCGAAAAGGTGAGCGCATACGCCATCCCGATGAAGCGCGGAATTTCGCTTTTTGCTGACACGGTTGCCTTCTTCCGCATCTTGCGCCTGTTGCAGCATCTCAAGCCCGATATTGTCGAGTTCAGCACGCCCAAGGCGGGTCTTCTGGGAACTCTCGCAGCGTTCTTTTGCCGGATTCCCGCGAGGATTTACCTGCTGAGAGGCTTGCGACTTGAGACCGCTCAGGGACCGAAAAGGCATCTCTTGCTGTGGGCGGAGCGCATCGCCTCGCACTGTGCCCACCGGGTGGTGTGCAACAGCCGGAGTCTGCGCGCGCAAGCATTGGCGCTTCGCATCGCCCCGGCCTCCAGGCTTGTGGTTCTGGGCGAAGGAAGCAGTAATGGAGTTGACCTGGTGCGATTCGCACCGGGGCCATCGCGCGTGCGAGAGCAACTTGGGATCCCGCCCGAAGCGCCGGTCATTGGATTTGTTGGCCGGCTGACTGCGGACAAGGGTCTGCCGGAATTGCTCGAAGCTTTTGCCGCGATTCTCGCGCATGAGCCTCGCGCATATCTGCTTCTTGTTGGTTGGTTCGACGCTGCTGAGGATGCGCTGGATGTTGGGATGAGAGTGCGGATCGAGGGGCATCCTCGGATTGTCTGCACTGGTTATGTATCGGATGCGACGCCTTACTACCGTGCGATGGACCTGATGGTTTTGCCGTCGTGGCGCGAGGGATTTCCGAACGTGGTACTCGAGGCTGCAGCCTGCGGCCTACCCGTCATTGCGACTCACTGTACAGGCTCACAGGACGCGGTTGTGTCTGAAGTCACGGGCCTGCTGGTTCCGCCAGGGTATCCCGATGCGATTTGCGAGGCCGTGCTTGGATTATTGCGCGACCCTGATCGTTGCCTGCGGATGTCGGCGGCAGCGCGCCGATGGGTGGTTGAAAACTACGAGGGCAGACGAGTTCTTGGAATGGCTGTCGCCTTCTATCTGAACATGATCAGACCTTCAGGGCCAGCGGGTGTTGAAGCGAAAGATACCCGTCCGGATACTGTTACTGGTTTGCCTGCGTCGCTGTGACCTGTGCGGGGACTGGATCTTCGGGCGGCGCTTGCAAGGTGTGCGCTCCAGCTTCGGTCGCGTGCAGGATATTTCCAGGGGCGATTCCAAGAACCAGTGTCGCGCCAACCGTAAACAAGAGTGCGGCGCCTACTGCGATCCCTATCGGCATCATCGGCAGCCGATTCTCGCCGCCATCTTCGTCGGGGCGCTGCGTAGCGGCAAAGGCCAGCCGTAAATAATAGGCCGCCGCCAAACCCGAGTTCAGCAGTCCGATGATGGCGAGTATCACGGCTCCTCCGCCCACCGCGGCAGAGAAGGAATAAAACTTGCCAAAAAACCCACCCGTGAAAGGGATTCCGACGAGTGACACGAGGAAAAAGATCAACAGGCTCCCAAGCAGCGGGGAACGGTAGATCAGTCCTTTGTAATCCTGAATCAGCGGTCTCTCGTCGTTGTAGCCACCCGCAATCGTAACCACGGCAAAGATTCCCACATTCATGGCGGCATAGGCCGCAGTGTAGAAACTGGCTGCGGCAATCCCGGTGGTGCCGAATGCCGCGAAAGCCGCGAGCAGATAGCCGGCATGCGCGATCGAAGAGTAAGCCAGCATGCGCTTGACGTTTTGTTGACGCAGCGCAGCGAGGTTGCCCACCGTCATGGAGAGTACAGCCACGAGCCAGAGAACCGGAGACCAGATCTCTCGGAACGTCGGAAACATCTCGTAGACGATGCGCAGCAAAACCGCGAAGGCTGCAGCCTTGGGCGCGGTAGACATAAGCGCAACCACCGGCGACGGCGCGCCCTCGTAGACGTCAGGCGTCCAGACGTGGAAGGGAGCAGCGGACACCTTGAACAGAATTCCAACTAGCATCAATGCCAGGGCCGCATGGATAAAGCCCTGGTTCTGGGCTGTCGGCGCGTTGCGGGCAATCTCGTAAACGGAGGTGGTTCCGGTAGCGCCGAACACCATCGCAATTCCATAGAGCAGAAACGCCGTGGCAAACGATCCAAGCAGGAAATACTTGATTGCGGCTTCGGGCCCGCGCCCGGTCTGCTTCCGATATCCGGCAAGAATGTAAGTGGCGATGGAAGAGATCTCCAACGCAATGAAGACCACCAGCAACTCGACCGCACTGGTCATCAGGCACATGCCCACGGCGCCAAATGTGATGAGGGCGTAATACTCGCCCTGGTGGTGGCTTCCTTCGGGCAGAGTGTCGAGCGAGAGCAGAAGTGTGACCAGCACGATGCCGCAGATCAGCACGTGGAAGAACACGGTGAACGGGCTGGTCTCGACCGTCTCGGAGAAACCGGTTCCAGCGGGAAGTGAAAGCTGCCACAGGCTCGACCATAACGCGACAGTTGTGCCAATTGCAGCTACCCAGCCCAGGCCGCGACGGGATCGCCCAGGCGCCAGAGATGCGTCAGTCAGCATGACCAGCACACCGGTGAGGGTGAGAACTAATTCGGGGAGTATGCGGTAGATGTCGGGCACTTGATTCACCGCTGAACCTCCCCACTAGCCGCACCCGGAATGACTGCAGGCTGCCCCAGCATTTCCATTGATCGAGATTGTTGAAGCATGATCGGTTTGGGAGCCATCTCGATGGTGCGCAGCCAGAAATTTGGAGAAACACCCATTACAAGCATCAATACGGCCAGAGGCCACAGCACCAGTTGTTCGCCGAGGCGGAGATCTGCTCCGCCCGCTTCTGCCAACTTGCTTTCCGGGCCGTAGAAGATTCGTTGCACCATCCAGAGCATATAGGCGGCGCTGAGGATCACACCAAGCGTCGCCACAACCGCCCAGCGTTGGCTGACGCCAAGAAAGGTACTCGACAGGATCAGGAATTCGCCGACAAATCCGTTCAGGAGAGGCAGGCCAATCATAGCCAGCGACACGATTACGAAAAGGGTTGCCAGCCGGGGCGTCCGCTTTGCCAAACCACCATAGTCCGCGATCTGCGACGTTGCGTAGCGAAGCTCAAGAGCCCCCAACAGGACGAACAGGGCCGCGTCGATCAGTTCATTGTTGAGGATCTGATACGTTGCACCGGTCCAGCCGTTGAACGTGAATCCATATACGCCAAGCGTGATCAGGCTGAGGTGGCTGAGCGCAGCAAAAGCGAGGAACCGCCAGAAATCGCGCTGAACCAGCGCAAGGCAAGCACCGTAGAGGATCCCGATGACTGCCAGCGTAATCATCAAAGGCGCGATAGCTTGAGCCTGGGCAGGGAAGAGGCTCACATGAAAGCGAAGCATCGAATAGATGCCGAGTTTCCCCGCGACAACCATGGCCATGGCGACAGGCGCTTCACCAAAGGTGTCAGCGAGCCAGCCGTGCAACGGGAACACTGGCACTTTGACAGCGAAGGCGAACAGAAACGCCAGCGCGACCCAGAAAAGTGCGCCTGCGGGCACCACGCCGGCAGCGATATTGACTTGCAGTTCGCTGAAGTCAAATGTGCCCGTTCTGGCGTACAAGTAGAGAATCGCGACGAGGAGCGGGGCTGATGGAATAAACGTAAATAGGAAAAACTTGATTGCCGCCTTCGAGCCTTCCTTGCGCCCGTACATGGCAATCAGAATCGCCATGGGAACCAGCGACAGTTCCCAGAACCCGTAGTAGAGCATCAGGTCGAGCGAGACGAACACGCCATACATCGCGGTCTGCTGCAGCAGGAACAGCGAGTAGAAGACTTTTGGCCGCCGATTGATCGCGTTCCAACTGGCCAGCACACCCACCGGCCCAAGCAGTCCGACAAGGACGGTTAGCCACAGGCTGAGTCCGTCAACGCCGACGTGATAGTAGATCGCTGGATTCTCGATCCACGGCTGATTCACAGCAAACTGAAATCCCGACTGATGCGCATCAAAATGCGCGGGCAGATGTAGAGTCAGGCCAAAGGAGACCAGCGATATAGCCAGAGTCAGCCATGCGGATAGCTTTCCGCGGTCGGGCATTAACGCGACGAGCACCGCACCGGCCAGTGGTGTGAGGAGAATCAACGTGAGTATCGAACTGTTCATCGCTGTCATCTTCTAATGCCCCACGCCAGACATGCCGGTTCCAGACGCGCCAAACACGAAAGGCGCAAGCGCAAAAACGAGCAGTACCGCCGCGCCAAGTGCGAGCCACGCGGCATACGACCGCAGGTTGCCGGATTGCCAGCGCTGCAGAATTGCGCCGCCCAGCGTGGCCGTCCCGGCCAGCAGCCATGCCAGCCCGCCGAGGATCGCGACATCGACCACCCATTCAAGGAAATACTTCGAGAGCCTCAGTAACGGCCTGACAATGAAGTGGCTGTAAATCTCATCCACGTGGAACTTGCTCGCGAGAAGCTTGTAGCCCCTCGGGAATGAGGCCGCCAGCCGTTTTGGCAGTTCGGGTCGGCGGCGATACAAATAGTCGGCGATATACCAGCCAAGCAGAGCCACTGCCACTGCAAGCACGCTGAGAAAGATCTCAAGGCCCGTGCTTCCTCCCTCGGGAATCGGGCCGTCGGAAGCACTGAGATACGCTGCGAAACGGTCGATGCCCGTCCATCCGCCGATGAGCGAAAGGATGGCCAGAATGAGGAGCGGGGCGCGCATCGTCCAAGGGCTTTCATGAGGATGAGATTCCGGATTGCGCGATTCTCCCCAGAAGGCCATATACCACAGCCGGAACATATAGAAAGACGTGAGCAATGCCGTGACAAGTCCTACGAACCAAACCACCTGCCCTGGGGTGCCCCTGAGGAAGTCTTCGTAGAGGATCGCGTCCTTTGAGAAGAAACCCGAGAACGGGGGTAATCCCGTAATCGCGAATACGGGAGCGGTCATGGTCCAGAAGGTGAACGGAATCTTCTTGCGCAGACCGCCCATTTTGCGGAGGTCCTGTTCGCCGTCCAGCGCGTGAATCACTGAACCGGCGCAGAGGAAGAAGAGCGCCTTGAAGAATGCGTGCGTCATCAGGTGGAAGATTGCGGTGGAGTAGGCCGAAGCTGCGCATCCGAGGAACATGTAGCCAAGCTGCGAAATAGTGGAGTAGGCAAGGACGCGTTTGATGTCGTTTTGCACCAATGCGATCAACGCTGCAAGGAAGGCAGTGGCACTGGCGACGATTGCAATAATGGCGAGCGTGCGGATCGAGCGGTCGAAGAGGAAGTGCATGCGCACGACCATGTACACGCCCGCGGTAACCATGGTTGCCGCATGAATGAGAGCAGATACCGGCGTTGGGCCTTCCATGGCGTCGGGAAGCCAGACGTAGAGCGGAAGCTGCGCACTTTTGCCCGTTGCGCCAAAGAACAGGCAGAGGGCAATGACCGTCAGGATTCCGCCGTTCCATGATGGATTTGCGGCCAATTTGGCGGCGATTTCGCTGAATGTAAGCGTGCCGAAGTTGGCCAGCAGCAGAAACAGCCCGATGAGGAAGCCAAAGTCGCCGATGCGGTTAACGATGAATGCTTTCTTGCCCGCGTCGGCGGCCGAGGTCTTCTGGAACCAGAAGCCGATGAGCAGATAGGAGGCGAGACCGACGCCTTCCCATCCGACAAAAAGCACAAGTGCATTTCCGGCAAGCACGAGAACCGTCATGAAAAACATGAACAGGTTCATGTACGAGAAGTATCGTGCGTACCCTGCGTCGTCGTGCATGTAGCCGACGGAGTAGACGTGAATCAGGAAACCAACGCCTGTGATGACCAGGAGCATGATCAGCGTAAGCTGGTCGAGAACGAAACTGAAATCGATGTGAAGCGTACCGGCAGTTATCCAGCGACCATAGGTTTCAACATGTGGCAGGACGTTCGGCTGCAATGAGAATCCGATGGCACCCAGCACGACCAGCAACGATCCTAAAGACGCCAGAAGCGCAATAGCGGTGACAACCGGCTTCGGCAACCGACTTCCCAGCAGCCCATTCAGCAGAAAACCAGCGAAGGGCAGCAGCGGGATCAACCATAGATGGAGATTCTCGTTCATAGTTTCATCAGGTCGATGCGGTCGACCGCCAGCGTCGCGCGTGCGCGGAATACGGCGATAATGATGGCGAGGCCCACGGCAGCCTCAGCGGCGGCCACCACCATCACAAAGAAGACAAAGATCTGGCCCTTTACCTGGTGCCACTGGTGAGCGAAGGTCACAAACGAAAGATTCACGCCGTTGAGCATCAGCTCGATCGACATGAATACGGTAATCAGGTTGCGCTTGATCAGGAATCCAACAACGCCGAGGCAAAACAGCACGGCACTCAACAGCAGGTACCACGCGAGGGGAACTTCCTGTTGAACCAGGTGCACTGAGTTCACTTGGTGTCCACCTTTTCTCCATCGCCTTGCCGCGCCAGAGCGACGGAACCCAGGATGGCTACGAGAATCAAGACCGATGTGACCTCGAAGGGAAGCAACAGCTTGGTGAAGAGAACGGTACTCAGATCAGCGGTGCTGGTGATGTGATCTTCAATCGCGGCATTACCGAGTCCCTGGGTCTTCAGGATTGTCGTTGCAATGACGGCCAGAATCGCCACCACCGCTGGAAAACCCACAGTGCGCGAAGCGCGGCTGCCCAGGGTGCGCTCTTCGCGTCCGGCATTCAGCAGCATGACGACAAACGTGAACAGCACCATGATCGCGCCGGCATAGACGATGACCTGCGCCGCGGCAAGAAACTCCGCACCCAAAAGCAAGTAGAGGACTGCCAGCGACGTCATCACCACGATCAGCGAAAGTGCGCTGTTGATGGGATGTTTCTGCAGCAGGAGATTGACGGCTCCAGTCAGGCAGAGTGCGGCAAACACGATAAACAGAATCAGGTGCATCGTTCCATCACTTACGGGCGAGCGCCGGTCGGTTGCTCCGGCGGGTTGAGGGGAGGAACTGTGCGAGCAGGCCATTCCTGCTGCTTCAAATCCCTTCCGATTCTAACTGAGCGCACCCTCGAAAACGGTGATCGATGAACAGCGCAAATCTTTCGATCAAGCCGGCAATCGGCGCGTACTCAGCGATACGCGAGCCAGAGGCTCGTGCCCACAATGTTGAGGATGGCCAGAGGCATCAGCCACCGCCATCCATAATTCATAAGCTGGTCGTAGCGGAAGCGAGGCAGCGTGCCGCGCACCCATACGTAGAGAAACAGGAAACTGAAAACCTTCAAAACAAACCAGAAGATCGGCAGCAACGCGCGAAGAACGAAAATGTCAGGCGTTGGCAGCAGATTGCCGAATGGGCTCGTCCACCCGCCCAGAAACAGCAGCGTGGCCACGCAGCCGACCATGATCATGTTGGCGTATTCGGCCATGAAAAACATGGCGAACTTCATGGAACTATATTCAGTGTGATATCCAGCGGTCAGCTCGCTTTCCGCCTCGGGTAGATCGAAGGGCGAGCGATTGGTTTCAGCGTAGGCCGACATCAGGTAGATGAAGAATGCGACGAATTGAAATCCGCCGAACAGATTCCAGCTCAGCATGCCGTGGTTCGACTGGCTTTTTACAATCACGTCCAGATTCAGCGAGCCTGCGCGCAGCACAACGCCAACCAGCGAGAGCCCGAGAGCAAGTTCGTAACTGACGAGTTGCGCCGAGGAGCGCAGAGAACCGAGCAGGGAATATTTGTTATTGGAGGACCACCCGGCGAGTGCGATCCCGTATACGCCGATGGAGGTGATGCCGAGGATCACAAGCAAGCCGATATTCACGTCGGCGATTTGAAAGAAATGAAAATTGCCGGGTCCAACCAGGCCCGGATCGCCGAAAGGTACGACTCCAATGGAAATGAGAGCGCAGCTCAGTGCGATGATCGGGGCCATGAGATAAAGCGGCCGATACACGCCCGAAGGGATAATGTCTTCCTTGAGAAACGATTTCGCACCGTCGACAAGAGGCTGCAGCAATCCGAACGGCCCCACGCGGTTGGGCCCCCAGCGATTCTGAATGCGGCCAACGAGCTTGCGTTCAAGCAGTACCGTGTAGGCAACGGCCAGCAACAACACCACCGTTACCACCACGACCTTGAGCAAGCTCCAAAACAAAAACTGCCAAATCGTCACGTGCCTTGAGCCTTTCTCGAAAATACTTCAGTCTGCTGCTGTGGCTGCCACTTCGGCGGCCTGATGCTGCTCCAGATCTTTCAGTCCGTTGCTATATCGTCCAAGTGTGCCCGAGGTGAACAATCCATTATGCGCGGGCTTTACCAGCTCGGTGAGCGTCGATGTGAGTGTGGAAACCGGAACGAATCCCGGCTCAGTCTGCACATCATTGCCACCGAAAAGATTCAAGCGATCGAGTTTGTAGCCCGGCACCAGACGCTCAATCTCGTCGAGAAGAGCGAGTGGATCAAAGGGGCTCAACTTTGGTTCGAGGCCATTGGCCGAAAGCCACACGGCATGCCGGTCCGCCTCGCCCGCCTGCGCTCCTCGCGACTGCCCAAGATCTGCGGTTACACCGCCAGTGCCGAACGGGACTAGCTTCTTCACGTCCGCGCCCATGCTGCCGGCGAGACGCACCAGAATTTCGAAATCCGGCTTCACGCCGGCGTGGTCTGCAGCCTTCCGTGCCAGTTGCAGATCGCCAAAAGTGTTGGTGACCGTGCCCGTCTTCTCGTAGAGGCTGGCAGCGGGGAAGACAACGTCGGCAATCGCGGCAGTTTCGGTCAGAAAGATATCCTGCACAATCACAAACGCATTCTTCAGAGCGGTTGCATCAACACTGCGGTCACCCAGCGGATTTGCGCCAACAACAAATAGCGCATTCAACTCGCCCTTCGCCACTGCCGCAAACATCTCGGGTTGTGCCTTGCCCGGAGTACCCGGCATTCCCGCGTATTCCTGTGCGAATGCTCCGGCAGCGCCAACAGGCGTGTAACCGGGAAGGAGATCAGGCAACACACCCATATCAGCGGCGCCACGTGAATTGGCGTAGTCGCCTAAGTAGGCGAAGCGAACGTTTCCGCGCACAAGGCCCCATTGCACAAGCTCCGAGACGGCAGTTCCGCGATATTCTGAGCCGAATATGACCAGCAACTTCTCTTCGGTGAGCACCGCATCGCGGAATGTCGCGTTATTGATGGCGGCATCGCTTCCACCGAAATAGGCGGCCAATGCGCCATAGCCCGCTGCAGGCAGATGCAATGTGGCTTTTGCCTGCCGTTCCAGCTTGATCTGCTTTTCATTTGCGACGTAGAGGCGTGCGCGGTTCAAGCGTACGTTGGTCCGCAGATTCCACGCCAGCAGCGGATGTTCATTCGTCGGATCACCACCGATCAGAAGGATCGCCGGAGCACTTGCGATCTCGCGCAGGCTGGCTGCCTTGCCTTCATGCCCGGCCAAGGCTCGCGCAAACGCCACGTAGTCGGTCGTACGTTCGTGATCGATATTGTTGGTCTTGAGAACTGTGCGCGCAAACTTCTGCAGCAGATAATTCTCTTCGTTGGTGGTGTGGTTCGACCCGATCACGCCGATGGCATTGCCACCCTTGCCGTCTCGAATCTCCTTGAGTTTCGCGGCGGCTACTCGAAACGCCTGCTCCCAGCTAACGGGCTCAAGCTTTCCCTGCGGATTGCGCAACAGTGGCGTAGTCAATCTCTCGGCACTCTCGACAAAGTCAAATCCAAACCGGCCTTTTGCGCAGAGAAAATCGCCGTTGATGCCACTCTTGTCGCGGTTGTCGGCCCGCACGATCTGCGATCCGTCATTCGCCTGCCGCACGCCGAGCGTCACTTTGCACCCATCGCCGCAGTGGGTACAGACGGTGGATACGTGGTTCATCTCCCATGGCCGCGTCTTGTAGCGATAGCTGCCGCTGGTGAGCGCGCCGACCGGGCATACATCAATGCACATGCCGCATTGCTCACAGTCGAGGCGTTCTTCCTGGTTGGGCGCAATTACCGAGCTCACTCCACGGTTCTGAATCCCGAGCGCCCACACATCCATGCCTTCGCCGCACATGCGGGTACAGCGATAGCAGAGAATGCAGCGCGGCCGATCGTAGAAGACAGCGGGCGACCATTGCTGCTCGTCACGGTGGTGCTTGGCGTCGACCATCAGGCTCTCGCCGGCGCCGTATTTGAAGGTCATGTCCTGCAATTCGCACTCGCCGCCGGCATCGCACACCGGGCAGTCGAGTGGATGGTTTCCCAGCAGGAGTTCGATCGTGGCTTTGCGTGCCTGTGCAATCTCCGGCGACTCTGTTGTGAATACCTGGCCCTCGGCAACCGTCGTTGTGCAGGCAGTCTGCAGCTTTGGCACCTTCTCCTGGCGCACGACGCACATGCGGCAAGCGGCCTGAAGACTCAGCCCGGGGTAATAGCAGAACGCAGGAATTTCGATGCCCGCCTTGCGGCACGCCTCAATCAGCAGCGTCCCCGCGGGAGCCGTCAGCTTCTTTCCATCGACCGTGAATGTTACGTCTGCCATTCTTCTCCAGCGCCCTTCTACACCACAGCCATTTCGGTGTGTTTGGCGAACGGGCAGGGCTTCCCGTCCAGGTGATCTTCAAATTCCTTGCGAAACTTCTTTACGAATCCAAGAGTTGGCATTGCGGCTGCGTCGCCGAGCGGGCAGAAAGTGCGGCCCATCATGTTCTCGGCAAGATAGCGGATATTGTCGATATCCTTCGCCGTTCCAAATCCGGCATGGAAGCGCGTCAGCGACTTCTTCAGCCAGTCCGTTCCTTCGCGGCAGGGGATGCACCAGCCGCAGCTTTCATGCTGATAAAAGCTGATGGTGCGCAGTGCGAACTCGACGATGCAGGTCTGGTCGTCGATCACCACGACGCCGCCGGAACCCAGCATCGATCCCGCCTTGCCCACCTGGTCGAAATCCATGCCGAGGGTTTCGATCTCTTCAGGCAGCAGAACCGGCGTTGACGATCCGCCCGGTACCACGGCTTTCAATTTGCGCCCGCCACGAACGCCGCCGGCAACATCGTAGATCATCTTCTTCAGGTTGTAGCCCATCGGCAATTCATACACGCCGGGCCGTTCCACGTGACCGCTGATACTAAACAGCCGCGTGCCGCCGTTGCGCGCCGAGCCGATGCCGGCAAAGGCTGCGCCGCCCATGGTGATGACATGCGGGACAGTCGCGATAGTCTCTGCATTGTTGATAACGGTCGGGCCGCCGTAGAGCCCGACGACGGCAGGGAAGGGAGGCTTGATGCGCGGAACTCCGCGCTTGCCTTCGAGCGACTCCATCAGCGCCGACTCTTCGCCCACTTCGTAAGCGCCCGCGCCACTCTGCGTGATGATCTGAAATTCGATATCGGATCCGAAGATGTTCTTGCCCAGAAAGCCCTTGGCATAGGCGTCGGCAACAGCCTTCTCCATGATCTCGAGCAGATAGCGATACTCGCCGCGCAGATAGATGAAGCCCATCTTCGATCCGATGGCAAGCCCGGCGATGATGGTCCCTTCAATAACCGCGTGAGGATCGTGCAGGAAGATCAGGTGGTCCTTGCAGGTGCCGGGTTCGCTTTCGTCGCCGTTGATCAGCACATACTTGGGCTTCGCAGATTGCTTCGGCACAAACGACCATTTCATACCCGTCGGGAAGCCCGCGCCACCGCGTCCGCGCAGGTTCGAGGCCTTCATCTCCTCGATGATCCAATCGGGGCCCTGCGCCACGCACTTCCTCGCAGCCTCATAGCCGCCGAGCTCTATGTACTTGTCGATATTCGCGGCGCCCTGTCCAAAGCGCTTTGAAACGATCTTCACTTCATCGGGATGCGAAACCAGCCTAGGCATTCTATTGGCCTCCGCTCTTCCGGCGGTAATCAGCCAAAATGCCCGGCACGCTCTCCGGTGTCAGATCGTCGTGAAAGTCGTAATTCACCTGAATCGCCGGAGCCCAGCAGCAGGCGCCGATGCACTCCACCTCTTCGAGGGAGAACACGCCGTCGGCTGTTACGCCCTTGTGCCCGATGCCCAGCTCCTCCTGAAATTTCTCATAGACTTCGTAAGCGCCGCGAAGCATGCAACTGATATTGGTGCAGACCTGAACGTTGAATTTGCCCGCCGGCTTGAAGCGGAGCATCGAATAGTAAGTCGCCACGTTGCGGACTTCGAGTTCCGTGATACCAATCCGGTGCGCGACTTCGGCGATCACCGCGTCTGACAGATACCCAATCTCATCCTGCGCATAGAGCAGCATCGGAACCAGTGCCGAGCGCCGCAGTGGATACTTCTCCACCAGCGCATCAAACCGGGCCGCCACCTTGGGCGAGAAGATGCTCATCGTTTCCGGACTCATCGCATCAACTCCCGCGCCCAGGCTTCCGCCGCCATATCCATCTCTTCCTCACCGGTCGAACTGCGCAACCGCCCAGCCTCCGTCAGTTCCAGCATTCCGTTCCGTCCGTCGTCGCGCTTCCACATCACCTGCGCGCCGTTCCGTTTCAAATCGAGCCACGCATCCGCGTGCCGCACTGTAATCTGTTCTTCCCCTAGCTCGACCGTTGCCTGTCGATCCCCGTTCAACCCGTGCGCCGCGGTATAGCTGCGAAGCAGGGAAGCAAGCGATACCCAAAGTTCCACGTATAGCTGCGCCGTCTCCGGCATCAGCGATCAATCTCCCCCAGCACGATGTCGATTGACCCAATCACTGCGACAACGTCCGCCAGCATGCGGCCCTTGCACATCGTTTCGAGCGCCTGCAGGCTGGCGAATCCCGGATAGCGCATGTGCACGCGATACGGTTTTGCGGTGCCGTCTGAAACCACGTAGTAGCCCATCTGTCCGTGGCCCGATTCAATACCCTGATAAACTTCGCCGGCCGGAACGTTGAACCCTTCCGTCACGATCTTGAAGTGATGGATAAGCGCTTCCATCTGCGTCTTCATCTTCTCGCGATCCGGCAGAACGATCTTCGGCGCATCCGCCTTGATCGGACCGCCCGGCATCCCGTCCAGCGCCTGCTGAATGATGCCGATCGTCTCGCGCATCTCGAGCAAACGCACTTCGTACCGTCCCCAGCAATCGCAGCGATTTGAAACCGGCACCTTGAACTGGAACTTCTCGTAGCTCGAGTAGGGCATGTCGCGCCGCAGATCGAAATCGATGCCTGACGCACGCATCGTCGGTCCCGTCACGGCCAGCGCAATCGCATCCTCAGCGGAGAGGTGCCCAACGCCCATCAGGCGGTTGCGAAAGATTGGATTTCCGGTCAGCAGGTTCGAATACTCATCGATCTTTTCCGGGAACGTCTTGATGAACGACTGAATGCGATCGAACAGATCCAGCGGCGGCTCCATTGCCAAGCCGCCGATACGGAAGTAGCTGGTCATCATGCGCTGCCCGGCTACCGCTTCAAAGATGCGCAGAATCTCTTCGCGCTCTCTGAAGGTGTAGAGGAAGACCGTCAGCGCGCCGATGTCCATGGCGTGCGTGCCCAGCCAGATCAGGTGCGAATTCAGGCGCGTGAGTTCGGTCAGGAGCACGCGAATCCACACCGCGCGCTCGGGGATCTCCAACTGCAGCAGCTTCTCAACCGCCAGGCAGTAGCAGAGATTGTTGGCCATGGGGCCGAGATAGTCGACGCGATCGGTGAGCGGGACGACCTGCTGATAGAACTTTGCCTCGCAGGTCTTCTCGATGCCCGTGTGCAGATAACCAATTTCCGGGTAGAGGCGGACTACAATTTCGCCGTCAATCTCCAGCACCAGGCGCAACACACCGTGCGTCGACGGGTGCTGCGGTCCCATATTCAGCACCATGTGCTGGTCGCGCGCGCCCTCCGCGGGAGGAGCCTGCAGAATCGGTGTCCCTACATCCACCATCAGCGATAGCCCTCCACGGGATAATCCTTGCGCAGCGGATGTCCCACCCAATCTTCAGGCATCAGGATGCGGCGTAGATTCGGGTGTCCTTCAAACCGGATCCCGAAGAGATCAAAAACTTCGCGCTCGTAATAGTTCGCTCCCGACCAGACAGACGTGATCGACTCAATTGCCGGATCGGAACTGTCTACCCAGGTTTTCAGGCGGATCCTCTCCTTATATTGATGCGACAGAATGTGGTAGCTGAGTTGAAAGCGCGGCTCCGAGGGCAGCCAGTCCACGGCGGTCATATCTTCAAACGCGTTGTACCCGGCATCCTTAACGGCGGCTACGGCCTGGCAGATCGTTTCCGGCGTCACCGTCAAAGTCAGTTCGCCGCGATCGAAGAGGGCATCGGTGAGCGCATCGGCGTTCCAGGCAAGAATCGCTTTCACCGCCGGATGATCCGGCAGTCCTTCCAGCACAGCTTGCTTTCCCGCGAGAGTTTCCTTTGGAGCGTCTGCCATTCTTAGAGGTCCGCCTTGTCCATGCTCCAGTTCAGAATGCCCTTGCGCACGATGTAGTACAGACCCACCGCAATGAATCCCAGATAGACCAGCATTTCCCAGAATCCGAAAAGCCTTTGCCCCGTGATATGCGGCAGCTGACGGTAAATCACCGCCCACGGCATCATGAAGACCGCTTCCACATCGAAAAGGATGAAGAGCATTGCCACCATGTAAAACCGCACGCTGAATCGTGCCCGCGCGTCCCCCACTGACTCGATTCCGCACTCATACGCGGCCAGCTTCACCGGGAGATTGCGATGGCGGCCGATGAACCAGGATGCCAACACCATTATCGCCGCAAGTCCAATGGCAAAAAGGATTTGCAGCAACAGTGGAAGATATTGCCAGTGATAGGGAATCATGTGCACCCTGTCTCGAATGGTCCGCAAATTGTGCGGCATTCCCGCTCGGGCAAAATAAGCCCACTGCGACAGGCCGCTGGTTTGAGCTTAGGTTCCAAACCTCATCCCGTCAAGGCGATCAGGAGCCAGGCAAACTGCAGTCTAAATTGAAACAGCAAGCGCCGGGATGGTCCCGTTTACGTCTCGAGCCGGAGAGTACAAAATCGTCCTCGTGAGCGAAATCACTTTTGCTGTCTCAGTTTGTATACCTGCCGTGTATTTTGTCCATCTGTGAGGTGTGTCACATGGAGTGGAAAAACTAATCCCACACTCAGTCTCAGGTAGCCCACTCATCGAGGGTTCTGTCTCAATTCTTCAACGTGAAAGCCGCCTGTGCCCCATTCATCGCGGCTTTATCGCGATGAGTGGGTTTCGTAACCTTGCCGTCCACTCCGATTCGATTTCAATGACTCCTCGATTGCCTGTAGCGTAATGGGAGAAACTGCTCCATCGGTAATGCTCGGGAGATGCCACCAGCCCGCGCTTCACCGGGTTCCGATGGATATACCGGATCACTTCGGAACGGGCAGCTTCGCCCCGGATGTTGCGGTCAAAATATCGATCCTGCCAGAACCGCTCCCGATCTCCCTTCAGTTTGCGGGAGGTGGTCTGCTTAAGGGCCTTCAGAAACTGCGCCACAAGGATCGATGGCGGCTCGTTGATGAGCAAATGGACATGCTCGGGCATCAGGACGTAAGCGTAGACCCTGGCATGATGACGTTCCCGAATCTGTTCCAGCACGGCCTCAACGGTGTCTTTGGCGCCTGGTGATTCGAGGAGCGGCAAACGTTGAAAGCAACTGAATGTGATGAAGTGAAGGGCCTCCGCCTTCTGAAACCGCTTCAAACCATACGGCATGGTCCTATCGTAATCGCGTTGCTACGCCATCTGAAGAACCGCTGATCCCGATAAAGCCGCGAGGAACGAGATCGTTGAGAATCTGGGATTCACCTACGATGGAGATTCATGGCTATGCTCGCAAGCCAGATGCCCTGGACTCAGCATAACTTCGCAGCACTTGGGCGCCATCACCGGCCGATGGTAGCCTGAACCCGTGCATCTACCACTTCGAGCAACCCTCAGGCGGCGTGTGCGGTTAATTGTTCTTTCCGTTTTCGCGTGCACGTTCTTTTTATCCGCGTCTGCCCAGCATGCAGAAAAGATCGATGTAAATCCCACCTTCACCATCTCCAAATATCAGCCCGGTTCCCCCATGCGCATCGTGGGCTACGGCGACATGCGCTTTACCGATCCCTCCGTGAAAATGGGGACAAACCCGCGTGTACGCAAATTCCTGGCCGAGCGCGTGGCGCAGGAGAATCCCGAAGTCCTGCTGCTTACCGGCGACATGCCCTACGTCGGATCAAGTGATGCCGACTGGCAGGTGTTTCGCGATGAAACTGCCCTGTGGCGCAAGAACCAGATCCTGCAACTCCCCACGACGGGAAATCACGAAGTCCGCGGCGATCATCAGAAGGGAATCGCGAATTATCTGCAGAACTTTCCCGGCATCAAGGGCCATCGCTACTACTCGGTATTGATGGGCAGCGTCGAAGTCATCTCGCTCGATATGACCTCGCCCTCGGGAGGCACGAGCACGCAGGCCACGTGGTTTGCCGCGCAGCTCGACCACCTGCCTAAGCAGGTGGATTTTCTCTTCATCCTTTACCACACGCCCTGGGTCGTCGATGAGCAGTCAAAGCTCTTTACGAATCTTCCCTCAAAAGAAGGGCTCACACTCCGGCACCTGCTCGAAATCCATCTTCATAAAATGCATGCCAAAGTGATCGTCTTCAATGGCCACATCCACAACTATGAGCGCTTCGAACGTAACGGTGTGGAGTATGTCACGTCTGGCGGCGGCGGCGCCGAGCCCTATCCTTTGCTGTTCCGTGGCTCCGAAGATCTCTACCGCGATCGGGCCTTCCCGGTCTACCACTACGTCACTCTCGACTATCGCGATGGAAAGCTCCACGGCGTGATGTGGAAAGTGAAAGATCCGGATGCTGCCACACTCAGCGTCGAACAGAAAGATGAATTCACGTTAGTAGCCGAACCCAACAAGACCGGAGTATTCATCCCATAAAGAAGGCAGCCGGTCCCAACTGAAATCGGCAGGGTTTTTTCTCTCGAAACAGCGACTATGATCTAATTGGCGAGCGTTAATCCAATTGTCGAAGGAGTCTGTATGCCTACCATCACAACCAAAGACGGCGTTGAGATTTTTTACAAGGACTGGGGTTCCGGGCAGCCAATTGTGTTCAGCCATGGTTGGCCGCTTTCGGCTGATGACTGGGATAACCAGATGCTGTTCTTTCTGAGCAAAGGGTATCGAGTGATTGCGCACGACCGCCGTGGGCATGGACGCTCGACGCAGGTTGCCGATGGCCATGATATGGATCATTACGCGGATGATCTTGCCGCGCTTACGGCGCACCTCGGATTGAAGGACGCGATCCACGTGGGGCATTCAACCGGAGGTGGAGAGGTGGTGCACTATCTCGCTCGGCGTGGGCAACAGGACGTGTACAAGGCGGCAATTATCAGTGCGGTGCCTCCGCTGATGTTGAAGACCGCTGCCAATCCAGAGGGTTTGCCGAAGTCAGTGTTTGACGATCTGCAGGCGCAACTTGCGGCGAACCGGTCGAAGTTCTATCGCGACCTGCCGGAGGCACCTTTCTATGGATTTAATCGGCCGGGGGTGAAGCCCGTTGAGGCCACTATCGCGAATTGGTGGCGGCAAGGGATGATGGGCGGGGCCAAGGCGCACTACGACGGAATTGTGGCCTTCTCGCAGACCGACTTCACTGAGGACCTGAAGAAGATTACGATTCCGGTGCTGGTGATGCATAGCGAAGATGACCAGATCGTTCCGTATGTGGCGGCGGGGCCAAAGTCAGCGAAGCTATTGCAGAATGGGACACTGATCACCTATAAGGATTTTCCGCATGGCATGCCTACTACGCAGGCGGAGAAGATCAATGCCGACCTGCTGGCATTCTTCAAGAGCTGAAGATGTGGGTGGGTTAACGTCCAAATTGCCGACCATCCCGACCGAGACCAGCAATCATGCCAGTCTCGTCGGGGTGACAGGCTCATTTGAAGTTTGAGTAGGCAAGTGTTTACTTGCTGTATAGCTTGGCGGCGTTGGCGATTGAGGGGCCAGCCTTGGCAAGATCCTGAGGTGTCATGACAGGCCGGATGGAGACCTTAGCGTTGAACGCCAGAAACCAGGGCTCCGCAACAGAGGGGATCTGTGACTGGTCCTGCATGTCGAAAACGATGGATCCTGACCGATTGCCGTCGTCGTCGGCAATGAAATAAGCCGCTTCCGGCTTGAGGTCAGCAAGAATTTTCTCGATGGTAGTGCCGAGGGTCCCAGCCTTGGCGGCGGCATTGCCGGATTCCACGGGAATCGAAGCTCGAAGCAACATACGCATACCGTTCCCTCTCCTTTGAAGGAGGTCCACTTCTACAGGAGCCTATAGAGCGGTGTCAAGGTTGGAATCCCCACCACCGCGGAAGGAACTCTTAATCCGGGTTATTTCCGGATTGTCCACAATACGCCCATAACAGAATCTCGGAACTTCTTTACCGTATCGGGCCAAGAGAGTTCGCGCACTTTTCCGGCCAAATCTCGGGCGTGTTCAGCGCGTGGCCATTCTCTCCGATCCACGTCAAGTAGTAGCAAGCATGAATGCGGTACGACCCATTTGCGAACTGAAACCAAACGAGGTTTCGACTCGTAGCATTCGAGTGGGAACCCAGCACGATGTCCCTATAACCATCCGATGACTATGGCTGAATCAGTATCTTCTCGAACGTGACCTCACTCGGGTCGTTCGTGTCGAGAAGAAGTTTCAGCCAATAAGCGGTTTGTTCAAAGATCCAAAAAGATGCAGTTGCCAGTTCCGCCGCACGGACCGAGGCCATTTGCTTGAGCGATAATCTCAGGCTTCCCATCACCGTTTAGATCAACCAACTCCACCCGCGTCTCTTCAGCCAGGACTCGCACTTGTCTATCCGTCAGGTCCTCCACTAGATCGTCGTCTCTTTTCATTTGCAGGACCACGGCGTTCGTTAGCGCCGTCTTCTCCGCAGCGGAAAGGTCAGAAGCCTTTCTGACCGTGCGGCTGTAGTCCAGTTTGTGAGCTTGCATCTCACTCCAGCTAAGACGCGCCAGTGGGACGAAAGTCGATAGCATCGACGCCGTAAATACTCGATTTGACATCTCCCAACCAAGGGACTACGTTCGCTGGTGAGGCATATAGAAACAGTCACCTCATTCAGGTCCCCTGAATATAAGTAAGGCCATCTGAAGTTTCCCCCACTTATAAGCAGAACAACCAACCTTTAGGAGGTTGAATATATGTACGCACGCAATGTAACTTTCCGCGTTAAAACCAACATGCAGTCTGATTACACCAACACCTTCGAAAACCAGGTTCTTCCCTTGCTGCGGAAGCAAAAAGGCTTCAAGGATGAGATCTCCATGTGCAACGCCGGCTCGCAGGATGCGGTTTCAATCAGTCTGTGGGATCACAGGAAAGATGCCGATGACTACAACACCCGCGTCTACCCCGAAGTGTTGAAGACACTGGGAAAAGTGATCGACGGGACGCCGCGAGTTCAGACGTTTGAGACGGTCGTCTCGACCTTCCATCACGTCCCCGCAGCCGTGTAAGAGCTACAAAGATATCGTCCCGGAGGGCGGCTCAGGCCGCCTTTCTCGACGATATTTGGAACCCGGCCCTGTCTTGACCGTCTCCCAACCGTGGCCCTTGTAGGTTAGTATGTTCTGAAATGCCAACCCAGTGCTCCGCAAAGAAGGGTTCTAACCCGCCCGTTTGCAGCGTTCACAATGTGCAGCTAGTGGAACATCAGACTTCTCGCGAGTCGATTTCAGTTGGCGTTGGAGACTTCACGTTCCTTGTATGTCCGGTGAGCGGCCAAGTGGTTAGGGGTTAAGAAGGTTCGTGACCGTGCCGTACACGCGGCTCTCGCAGCCTGATCTCTCTAACCCCTCGTCTTTATTGTTCGACCCACATTGTTTTCTCCTGCGATATTTTCTATTTTGACTTTTTGCCTTTTGCTGACCTTCTCATCGCCGACCTCGGTCAGTTCACGATTTGGCCTTAGTTCCAGCAGTTCTTCCGCAACATATCCTGCCGTTGTTCCATCCGAAAACGTCGCGATCAATCCATCTCCGTCGTCCTTTTCAACCGTTAGTATCTGAATTTCTTCGCGCATGAGAAACACTTTACTGCAACCGTGATCAGTGATCTGTATCTTCTTGCTCATTAATGACAGCCGCACAATAAGGTGGAAAAGTTGAGCGAAATTGAACAGCCGACCGCTCTCGATATGAGTACGTTTGACGCATCAATCTCGCTTTGTATGAAAGAGCAAATCATGTCTCGCGAATCCAGCCCACAGGCTAAACCAGGACGGGACAATTGATTCGAATCGAAAAGAAGCAGGTCCTCAAATGGGTAGTTACAACTCGTCGGAGATCCTGATTAGCGTGCTTCGCAGCACCTCTTTTCTCCTGGAACATTACGGCTACAGCAAGCACGACCCTTCACTGAGCGAATTACAGCTTTCCCTCCGACGCGCCACGGAACGACTCGCAGTCCAAGCGCGAACCGACGACAAAACGCTCAGCGCCGTTTCTCAGTGACGAGTCGTGCTTCGAAGGCCCTGCGATTTAAAAGATCATAGATTCACTATCCGACCGGAGTTGCTATTCGGGCGGCTCCACTCCTCTCTGGGGGCTCGTCGATTTCTGTGCTTTTGTGTGCAATTGTGACCAGCGTGGGCAAAAGCAGAAGGTCTACCGTCTAGGCATCGTCCCCGGAGGTATTTCAGAACGGGTGTCAAAACATGACGACTGACCGAAATGGTGCACCCAAGAATCAGCAGCAGAGCTGTTTCCACCACTAACCTCCTCTTCCTGCTCGAAAGGCTAGCTCAACACGCGCAGCCGCGAGCCCAGGAGTCAAGTCGAGGGTGGAGTCCCCCATCACGGACAAACAGATTGAAGAGTACGTTAGTCAAAACGTTGTGTAATGGGTGCTTGGGTCTCGAATCGCAACGTTGAGCAGGTCGTGAACGAATTGAAGGTTAAGAACAGAAGGCCGGTTCGTCGAACTGCGAGTGGAGTTGCATAAGTAAATCAGTCGGCGGCCTCACAATCACCTTCTACTCAATTCCGAAAAGGAGAATCATCATGCGAAGAATGTTCAGCCTGGCATTGGCTGCATTAGCACTCACCACTACATTGGCTGCCTTGGAAGCCGACAATTCTCTTGGCACCTGGAAGGCCAACATCGCAGCTTCCAAGTACACCCCGGCGCCTTGGCCGGTAAAAAGCTTGCTTATAGTGCGGGAAGTGGCTCCCGGCGGCGTGAAGGTGACAAACACCGGCGAGCGGGCAGATGGCACCGCGATCAACACCACCTATAGCGCAAATTACGACGGCACGCCTGCCGGGGTCACTGGCAAAGGAGCGCCGTATGACACCGTCTCGCTCAAGCGGGTGGATGCTAATACGTTCAACTACGAAGCGAAGAATACGAATGGAAAATATTCCGTCATCGGACGCATCGTTATTTCGAATGAAGGCAAGACAATGACGCTGACGGCCAAGGGTACGGATGCGGATGGAAAAGAGTTGACGCTGGCACTGGTGTACGACAAGCAGTAGTAATACAGCAACATTACTCGAAAATGGAGTAATGTCCGGATTGCCCACAATTCGACCAAGCAGTCGTTGGCAGCAAGACGCTTACTTGGAGACCGCCACCGTCAGGCGATCAATATTCCCGACGCCCCGCTCTTTTTCTGCAGCGGGGATGAGCTTGACATCCCGTGCCAAGCCGACCAGGCGCAGGAGGAAGATTCCATACCAGTTCAGATCGACCTCATACCATTTGGCGCCGTGGCGTGCTGATTGAGGGTAGGCGTGATGGTTGTTGTGCCATCCCTCCCCAAAAGTCAGCAAAGCCACCCACAGACTGTTACGGGAATCATCGTGCGTCAGAAATCGCTGTCGGCCCCACATATGCGTGGCTGAGTTGACCAGCCAGGTGGAGTGGAGGCCGAGCACCGTTCGAAAAAAGATTCCCCATAGTACGAACCGCCATCCACCAACGGCGAAGAGAGCCGGCACCCAGAACCGTGATCGGCACCCAATGCCAGCGGCTAATCCATGTATGGAATCTGTCTTTGCGAAGTTCCGGAACATAGGGCAACAGATCTTTCGCATTGTTGCGCATGGTCTGGCCGGTGAGGATCCAGCCCATGTGAGACCAGAAACCGCCGTCATGCGGAGAATGCGGGTCGCCCTCCCTGTCAGTGTTCTGGTGGTGCAAGCGATGTGTGGCGACCCAGAATATCGGGCCGCCTTCCAACGCCAAGGTGCCGCACACCGTTAGAGAATACTCGATCCATTTGGGCGTCTTGTACCCCCGATGCGTTAGCAAGCGGTGGTATCCCATTCCGATGCCCGGGCTGCCGGCAACCCACCACAACACCAAGGCGAGCAGGAGAGCCTTCCAGCTGAAGAAGAACACTGCCGCGATTGCGCCAATGTGGAAAGCCACCATGAAAGATGTTGTCAGCCACACGATCGGCTGGGTGAATGTCCTATCTCTTTTGAAGGGTCCTGATTTCCGCATACTTCTCCCCTCACTGCAATGCCCTGAACATACGTCAGCCGGAGTCGCCTTCCATGTTGGAATGTCATCCTCCAAACCTGGGGGAACCAGAGGCAAGTATGCCAGTAGCAAGTCCTGCCGCGATGCTCACTTTTGCACAGAGCGATTTGTTCCAGGGAAAGAGTTAGCCAGCGTTGATCCGTTCGCCCTCCGGCACGTAGCGGCTGGATCACCGCCTAACCGTCAGTTACCACTCAGCAACTGACAAGTTGCCCACTATTCGCTTTGGCTGTTGACGCCTGCAGAGAATCCTTCTGTCCAAGACATCTTGAAGTTGCCTGATTCAGCCGCACGCGGCCGATCAGTTCACCTGAGAGTGTTCGCGCAACTCGGATGGCTTGCTGACTGAATGACAACCTCATTTTTCAAGTGTCGGGCCATTTTTGTGTCTTTGCGCGGAGACTCCGACGTCCCAGGCCCAGATCCCTCGACCCCAATTACTAATGTTTCCTTACGACTGACTAGGTATTTTCGCAGTCGACACACATCTACTGGACGCACATATTCGAGGGTGACCCGGGAAATTGAGTTCACGGAGGATAAACCATGAAGCTTGGTGCCAGATGGATTGCGACGGGACTCTCGCTCGCTACCGGAGTATTCGGTCTTGCATTTGCCGTTCAAACCGGCGCGCAGGTCCAGACGACAGAAACGACAACGGCGGGCCAGAGCAGCCATAAAGTTACGGTCAACCGCGGCGAAGTTTACGCTGTGGACGGTAATGATTTGATCGTGATAATGGAAGATGGCAGCTACCGGCATTTTCCGAATATTCCCGAGTCTGCCAGAGCCACCGTCGATGGCAAACAGCTTGGCATCCATGACTTGAAGCCCGGCATGAAGCTCCAGCGCACGATCACGACCACAACCACTCCTATGATCGTCACCACAATCCAGACCGTGACAGGCAAGGTCTGGTATGTCAATCCACCAAACTCGGTGATCCTCACGCTCGAAGACAACACAAACCAGCAGTTCAAGATCCCCAAGGATCAGAAATTCAACGTCGACGGCCAGATGGTCGACGCTTTTGCCTTGAAGAAGGGAATGAAGGTCTCCGCGACGAAGGTCGTGGAGGTTCCAACGGTAGTTGCATCGCAGCAACAGAGTGTGACTGGCACGACGCCTCATGTGGCCCCGGCGCCGCAAGAAGGTGGGGCGAAGGAGGTCGCGACACAGCCACAGCATGTGACTGGCACGGTCCCTCCCTCTCCGGCACCCGATGCTCCTTTGCTCGTTGCTGAAGGAGCGCCTACTCCTGCCCCGGCCGAACCACCTGCTGCTCCTGCCGAACCAACTCCGCAAAAGTCAAACTACCTTCTTTGGGTCGGTTTGGCCGTGCTTCTGGTTGTAATTGTGTTCATCGTAAGAATGCGCTCGAAGTCCAGCAAGTAGAAATGGTCCACCGTCAAACGTGCTCCCGACTCACCAAACCAATGGCGAGATCAGGACCGTTAAGTCTCGCGGTCAAGTCACCCCGAAGAGTACGTTTCGGCGGGTGGCAAATTCCAAGTGACCTGGCGTGGGCGACACTTCAAAATCGCCCACGATACAGGACTTCGGCTCTCGAGCCCCCACCTTCGCTTGCCAACTGAGATGTCATCCTGAGCCCACGGAAGGATCCGCGGTTGCTTTTGGGAATTTCAGAATTGCGAGATACTTCCGCATCGGCCCCCACTATCCCTGAACACATCCATCAGTTGCGCTGATCTGTATAATCTGCCCGTTACGGATACGAGAGAATTCTGAGATGAAGCTCGAATTCACAGGGTTTTTGAGGGCCTGTTCTGCCTTTGTTATCGTCTGCGGGACGGGCCACTTATGGGCGCAACCGCCAAGAGGGTTGCTGGCTGCTTCGGTTGGCCCAAAGGCCGTCAAGGTTGTGTTGAAACATTTCACAATAAACTCGCTTGCAATGGATCCGAACACTCATAAGCCCCTGCGCACGGATGGAAGCTGGTCAATCAGCAAGAGCCGCTCCGCGTCTTGCCCACAGGCGGCCGAGATGTGTGTTGAAGTGTTCTACACTGTTCCTGAACAGTCGGCTAAATGTTCGTGGGTCATATCGCTAAATGAAGGTGGCACAGACGGCATCGTTCTTGATGAGAGCGAAGATACAGACAACTACATGGTCCGGACCATCTCCGGCACAGAAGCATTGCCCTTCATTAAATCTCGCAGCAAGCCGGTGTTTCCACCGATTGCGATAGTTGCCCGCGTTAGTGGCGATGTCACCACAAGGGTGCTCGTTAGCAAATCGGGGGATCTTCAGCAAGTCCGCGTTGTAAGCGGTCCACCGATGCTACAGCAAGCGTCGATCGATGCTGCTAAGAACTGGAAGTTCACGCCGATGACGATCGGTACGCGCACTGTACAGTACGAAGTTGAGCTGGTTTTTACGTATGCTCTCATTACGTCTGATCCAAGAATGAGTATCGTCAGAACAGTTCCTTAGCCATGAGAGAACACCACTTGCTTTGACGTGCAGCTCTGGATCTAGTGGCTAACTTCCGAATTGCTCACAACCGCGCAAAACGGCTGCGGGTTCTCTCTATGCGCAATTCACCGATCTGCCCCGAAGTTGGCACGCAGGAATTTGGCCCGTTGTTTCGCTATCTCAGCCTTGCAAAGAGCAGCAGCTGTCGGTCCCATTGTGCCGCCCTCATAGAAGTCCGACACAGCGGCGCAGGCTGCTGTTTGGTATTGGAGCCACATTTTCTGCGAAAGCTCCAATCTCTGCCGCATCTTTCTTTCGTATTCGGTCTGTTGGGCCTTCTCGGGTGGAGGAAGGGCGTTCTCTTTCAGATCATCAGCCTTGGGCGTATAGCGCTTGCAGGGCATCGGCAAAAGCGCTCTGCAAATCTTGTTCTGCTGTTGCAAGCTCATTGTTTGCGCACTGGTATTGTTCCGCAGTGCTCGGTGCTTTGCCGCAGTTTGACTCCTGAGCAATTGCGGTGAGCGGGAGGGTGTTACAGACACCCACGATCAACGTCGCCAATAGCAAGTATTGTTTTTGCATTTTCTTTCTCGAGACTGCTCGCGTCTGCGAACTAATGGTTTTGATGCTTGGAAGCTACCACTAGGTGCCTGCCAGACGAAATTCAAAATCCCCGTCAAATAAACGACCCATCGCGAAGGTCTAGAATGATCTGCTTACACCATATAGCTCACACGGAGACCCATGCCCGAACTGACGCGCCGCGAAATACTCGCCATGTTGCTCACCGCACCCGCAGCCGCTTCTTGCTGGGCGCAGGACCCCAACGACTGGATTCCACTTTTCGATGGCAAAACTCTCAACGGCTGGAAGTCCAGCGAGCATGAGGGCACATTCAAGGTCGTTGATGGCCAGATCGTCGCCCACGGCGAACGTTCGCATCTCTTCTACACCGGGCCCGTCCATGGCGCAGATTTTCGGAATTTCGAGTTTGCTGTCGAAATCAAGACCATGCCCAGTGCGAACTCCGGCGTCTATTTTCATACAGCTTTTCAACCGTCCGGGTTTCCTTCCGCAGGATTCGAAGTGCAGGTTGAAAACAACGATCCCGCCCCCACCACCGGATACGTCGAGCGCAAAAAGACCGGTTCGCTCTATGGCGTCCGCAACGTCTACAAGGTCTTCGCGAAAAACAATGAATGGTTCACGATGTCAATCGCGGTCCGCGGCAAACGCGCGCAGACTCGCATCAATGGCATGCTGGTTGTCGACTACCTGGAGCCCGACCCACCTTTTCAGCCCGATCCCAAGTTTCAACGCATTCTCAACCACGGAACTTTTGCGCTCCAGGGGCACGATCCAGGCAGCACAACCCGCTTCAGAAACATTCGCGTGCGCCCCCTGCCTGATACTGCTGAGCCGCTCGCGCCGACGCTCCCTGTCGCCCGCCCCACTGTCGACGACCTCTATCGCGAGGTGATTCGCCTCGGCACTGAGAACTATCCCGTAGTCGACTACCACGTGCATCTCAAAGGTGGCCTCACCGTCGAGCAGGCGCTTGAGAACTCCCGCCGCCTCGGCATCAATTACGGCATCGCCATCAACTGCGGCCTGGGCTTTCCCGTTCACAGCGATGACAGCGTGCAGCAGTATCTCGACAGCATGAAAGGCCAGCCCTGCTTCATCGCCCTGCAGGCAGAAGGGCGCGAGTGGAGGTCGCTTGTTTCTCCCGCCTCCGTGGCCCGCTTCGACTATGTGTTCACAGATGCGATGACCTTTACCGATAACAATGGCAAGCGCATGCGTCTCTGGATCGATGAGGAGGTCGGCACCATTGCCGATGCGCAGGCCTTCATGGACATGTACGTCGATCGCATTCTCGGCGTGATGCGCGAGCCCATCGACATCTACGCCAATCCCACGTTTCTCCCGCGCCAGATCGCGTCAGGATACGAAACCCTCTGGACGTCCGAGCGTCGGCATAAGGTGATCACCGCCGCCATCGACAACAACGTTGCCATCGAGATCAACAATCGCTACAAGATTCCAAGCGCTTCTTTCATCAAGCAGGCCAAGGCGGCCGGGGCAAAGTTCTCCTTCGGCACCAATAATGCCGACGCAAACCTCGGCCGTCTCGAATACCCCATCCAGATGGTGCAGGAATGCGGCCTGGTCTGGCAGGACATTTTTGTACCCAGACCGGACGGGCAGAAGAAAATCCAGGCAGGGAAATGATGCTCCGATCCCGCCGGCGCCACGTTGGCAGGACTCGTCTTCAATTCAAGGCCAGCTTAATGAATGGGGTTTAGTTCTATTTGTCAGCTTTGCAAACTGGACAGCCCAGACGGTGTTTACTCATGATTTCGTTGCACTCGTCCATTGTGGCTCGCGCTTCGTGCATGATCAGGCGCCGTTGTCCTTCCGTCGCTCCACACCAGAGATGCTTGTTCCGCTCAAATGCGTATTGGGTGTATTGATCCTTGGCAGTGTTTTGCCTGTAGTCGGCAGATATATATCCTTCGCAGTGCATCGTACGATTCTAGTCTCTGTTGGCTCGTTTAGCTTAGCTATCGAGTGAGCGGGCGCATGCCCCTGATCCTATTGGTTGTATTGTCTGGAATCGCAGACCTGGCGACAGATACGCACAACCAGTGATTCAGCTTTCGGCACGCGGACCCAGTTGAGCGTATGGTTGAAGGAGGTAGTCATTATTCCCCTTCTCGCCTTTGGCATTCCGGGCTTCGCTCCAGACGAGTGTCTTCCAAGCAAGCAACTGAACGACCGGAGATGTCATGAGTCTCATCAAGAAGGCCGATGTGAAGAATCATCTATCTACTCGCCACCGTACAGAGATACATCTACAACCGGAAAGCCAGGCGGATGCAACCGGTTTCCCCCACGAAGACAATACTGGCGATCATAATGCGACCGAACCGGTTGACGGTTCGCCCAACCCAGGCGGGCCGGCTCCACCTGTGATCGCATCGAAGACTCACCAATTCGTCGTACTAGGGCAATCAAAAAGCGCAAAGGCGTGACCTGGCATTCCGTCTTTCTTCGCGACAGTTGCGCCCTGCCGGATCACGTAGATCCGTCGAGAGTACTTTTCGGTCATAACTGGACTCAAATTGAAAAGATTGAAGCGCCCGCTTTCGATGTGATGATCCGGCGGGCCGGTTGGCATTTCGTTTGGGTGCAAGGATCGTGTTCCCGGAGCGGCATCGGAGCGACGGAGGAGAGTGCAACTCACCAAGCCGTAACTCGTGCGCTTAAAGGAATCGCCCCGCGATTCAATGCTGCAGAATTTGATTCTCTTCGGATCACGAAATATCCCGGCTTCTGCGTCGCGAACGTAACAATGCAGGCCCGACGGATTCAGCGAAACACTTCGCTGGATGTTTCCGATCAAGGTCTTCCGCGAGCAATCCTCGCAAGATAACCCGATTGACAGGCTAAGCGAGACCCAAGTTGCCGGGCGCGGCGCAATGCGTCACGCATCTTCGAATCACGATTGAAAGCAGGCGATGATGTCATTTCCAGAAACAATGAGTACTCTCAAACCAATCGAAGAATCCGTTCCACCAAATTCCAATTCCGTAGCAATGAAAGCGTGCGCCCTGCCTCTGCCTACCCGCATTGCCTTTGTGGGGAATTATCTGCCGCGCGAGTGCGGCATCGCGACGTTCACAACCGACTTATGCACTGCTCTAGCCACGAATTTGGAGAAGGCCGCCTGTTTGCAATTCCGGTCAACGATCCTGATTCGAGCTACGAATATCCTGAGCAGGTTCGACTGGAGCTGAAACAAGAGGATCTTGCATCCTATGAGCAAGCCGCGGAGTTTCTCAACTTCAATGGCAATGACCTTGTTTGCCTGCAACATGAATATGGCATCTTTGGAGGCGCTGCGGGCCGCTATATCCTGGCGCTGCTTCGCAAGTTGAAGATGCCGCTGGTGACGACACTCCACACGGTTCTCCGCGAGCCCGATGCAAATCAACGCATCGTGCTCGAAGAGATCGCACAGCTGTCTGACCGCCTGGTTGTGATGAGCGAACTGGCGGCCCAACTTCTTCGCGATGTTTATGCTGTTCCGGCCGGAAAGATCGACGTGATTCCGCACGGCGTTCCCGACCTGCCCTTCATGGACCCCAACTATTTCAAAGACAAGTTTGGCACCGAAGGCAAGTCCGTTCTGCTGACCTTCGGGCTTCTATCTCCGAACAAGGGCATTGAAAACGTCATTCGGGCCTTGCCGGCGATTCTGGCGCGTCATCCGAATGTGGTCTACATCGTGTCCGGCGTGACGCATCCGCATATTCGGCGTCGCGAGGGCGAGCGCTATCGCGAAAGTCTGCAGGCGTTGGCGGAACAGCTTGGAGTAAGCGATCATCTGATCCTCAACAATCGCTTTGTGAGTGCCGAAGAGCTTGTGGAGCATGTGGGCGCCGCCGACATCTACATCACTCCTTATCGGCAGGAGGCGCAGATTGTCTCGGGCACGCTGGCCATCGCGCTTGGAGCAGGCAAGGCGATCGTCTCCACGCCTTATTGGCATGCAAAGGAACTGCTTGCGGATAAAAGAGGCGTCATCGTTCCATTCGAGAATCCCGACGCCATCGCAGAGGCAGTTATCGCTCTACTGGAGAACGATGCGGAACGCCACGCGATGCGCAAAAGGGCATATCTGCACTCACGTGGAACAACATGGCCAAAGACGGCAAAGGCCTACATGGCCAGTTTTCAGCGCGCGCGATTCGAGCGCTCATTGCAGCCAAAAGCCTCTCATCCTGACGATCTGGCTGTGATGCCGACGGAATCAACCGACCGGCTGCCCGAGCTGCGCACCAAGCACCTCGAAGCAATGACCGACGATACGGGAATATTGCAGCATTCAATCTTCTCCGTGCCGAATGCACGCGAAGGCTACACGACAGACGACAACGCGCGAGCGCTCATTGTGTCCACCGGGCTGGATCACGGTCTGGCCTCTGACGACAAATCGCAACACACGAAACTCTCTAAGAGGTACCTCGCGTTTCTCTGGCTCGCATTCAATTCCGATACGGGGCGCTTCAGAAACTTCCTGGGCTACGATCGCAAATGGCTTGAAAACGTTGGTTCGGAAGACAGCCATGGACGCGCGCTCTGGGCTCTGGGAACTGTGTTGGGCCAATCGCAGGATGCTGGATTGCGCGGGGCGGCAGGAAGATTGTTTGAGGCAGCCGTACCCTCGGCTCTGGCGTTCACAAGCCCGCGCGCATGGGCATTCAGCGTGCTCGGAATGCAGGCGTATCTGGAAAGGTTTCCCGGCGACAGGGCCATTCAAGGCGTCCGCAATACACTGGCCAATCGTCTGCTGGATATCTACGAACGTAGCAGCACCAGCATATGGCATTGGTTTGAGAAGAGCCTGTCTTATTCGAACGCAAGGTTGCCTCAGGCACTTATCCTTGCCGGACAGCGCAGCAAAAACAGAAGAATGGTTGAAGCGGGGATAGAAGCGCTTCAATGGCTTGTCGCCGCGCAGCATCGTGGCGATCCTGAGATATTTGTGCCCGTCGGCTCCAGCGGATTTTACCGTGAGGGTGAGGAGAAGGCTCGCTTTGATCAGCAACCTGTGGAAGCCTGCGCCACTATTTCAGCTTGTCTTGAGGCATACAGGATTACGCATGACGAGCAATGGCGTACGGAAGCCCGACGCGTCTTCGGCTGGTTCCTCGGTAAGAACGATCTGCAAGTTCCGCTTTACGACGCCACGACAGGCGGATGCAGGGACGGACTTCATCCAGATCGCGTAAATGAAAACCAGGGAGCTGAATCAACGCTCTCATTCCTGATGGCCCTGCTCGATATGCGGGCATCGACCGGAACAAACGCAGAAGAAACGTATCAGGAAATGAGTGTCTCCTGTTGAATCCGATTATCGCCCGGGCTCCCCTCAATGGTTCTACGACCCTCGAAGCTGCAGGTCAGAAAGCTTGCAGTGAAGCACCCCTTTTCACACGCTACGCTCAGAACCCTATTCTCAGCAGGGAGCATTGGCCCTATCCGATCAATAGCGTTTTTAATGCAGGAGCTGTTCGCCTTGCCGACGGGGACACGTTGCTTCTCTGTCGCGTTGAGGATCGCCGTGGCCTTTCACATCTTTGCGCCGCACGTTCCGCAAATGGCATCGACGGATGGCGTATCGACCAGGAACCTACTCTGGCTGCGAATCCCCGCGAATATCCAGAAGAAATCTGGGGAATCGAAGATCCCCGCATCACCTACGTCCCCGAGCTCGAACAGTACGCCGTGGCATACACGTCGTTTGCGCGCGGAGGTCCCGGCGTTTCACTGGCTCTGACGAAGGATTTCCGAAGCTTTGAACGTTTCGGCGTGATCATGCCGCCTGAAGACAAGGATGCCGCTCTGTTGCCGCGGAGAATCAACGGATACTGGGCCATGATTCATCGGCCCGTCACTACCCTCGGAGCCCACATGTGGATTTCCTACTCGCCGGATTTACACCATTGGGGCAGCCACAAAATCATCCTTGAAGCTCGCCGTGGTGGATGGTGGGATGCCAACAAGATCGGGCTATGTTCTCCGCCAATCGAAACCGCAAAAGGCTGGCTCACGATTTATCACGGCGTTAGGAATACAGCTTCGGGGAGCATCTATCGCCTTGGCCTCGCGCTCTTCGATTTGGAAAGACCCGATGTCTGCTTGCAGCGAGGAGACTCATGGATGTTCGGCCCCGAAGCCCCCTACGAGCGCACTGGCGACGTTAACGACGTAGTCTTTCCATGCGGCCAGACGATCGGCGCGGATGGAGACACCATCAATCTTTATTACGGTGCGGCGGATTCCTGCATGGCCATGGCCACAGGGAGCATTCGTGCATCACTCGCCTGGTTGGAGAGAAACTCCAGCGCGGACCAAACGGCCGGTCGCTAGCTTGTGCGAAGGCTTCCTCGAAAAGGATTGAAAAAATGGACGTGAAGAGTTGGCACTGGCCCAGTTGGATGCTTCAGGTACTTTGGATACGATGCAAATGCCCACGCTGCGACTCTGTCCAATTCAAACAAGCTGAGTTGCGTTCATTCGACAAGTTGCTTTGTCTTTTGCCCCTGCATCCTGTGCGGTGCATGTTCTGCTGGCGCCGCTACTACTGGGTTACGTTCCGAGCAGCACCGGTGGGGTGACTCTAGGCTCGTAGGCTCGGCCGGTGAAACCACATTCCAGACCGTCCGTCTGCATAGGGCCTCTCATTCTTGAGCCCGACTGATCGATCCAGAATCAATCATTCAGAGCGCAACGCTTCTGTTGGTTGGATTGAAGCCGCACGGCGGGCAGAAATGTAGCTCGCAACTAGAGAGGCAGTCGCCAGCACGCAGACAACGGCGCACATGGTCTCCTTGTCCCATCTGCCAACTCCGAACAGTATGCCGCGAAGAAACGCCGTGAGCCAGAAAGAACAAAGCAATCCTCCCGCGAGACCGGCGATGACCGGCTTCGCTGACTCCCCGAAGATGAGCCTGTAGACAGCGGGTTTTTGCGCACCCAAGGCAATGCGAATCCCGATCTCGCGCGTGCGCTGGCCGACAGAATAAGACATAACACTATAAAGTCCGACCGTTCCCAACAAAAGTGCCAGCGTCGCAAACCCGGCAACAACCCACGCAGCTGAGCGATGCAAATACGCCGCCTCCGAGTTGTCGATTCGCGCAGACATGGTCTGCTCTTCGTTTGCAATCAGCGTGGGGTCGATTTGATGAACAGCCTGCACCATCGACGTCAGAACAGACTCCGCCGATTGAGACGTTCGAACCGTTACATAGAAGTCTGCTATCGATATTTGGTTGAAAGGGCTATAGACGGCTGGGATTGGCTGCAAATCCAAGGCTCCGTCCTTGATGTCATCGATGACGCCAATCACCTCAATCGGGTGCTCCGCATCCTTCTCGCGCTGAATCTGTTTCCCCACCGCGTCTTCGCCGGGAAACAGTTCCTTTGCCAGCGTTCGATTGATGATTGCGCGCGGGGGGTTTGTGGAATCGTCAGCTTCGGTGAATGCGCGCCCGGCGATCATGCGTGCGCCAAGCGTCTCAAAATAGCTGACGCTTACGGTCTCGTCCATCGGCTCTGGCCCGAGTCCGACGGTTGGTCTGCCGACGGCGCGATAATGCGCCATGATTAGCTTGAAATCTTCACCGCTGGCTAGTACCGGTTCGCCCGATACGCCCACAGCAATTACACCAGGCAGGGTTGACACCTTCGCTATCACCCGCCGCTCGAGTTGAATGTTGACTGGGTCTTTCCATTTCCAATTGCCTTGTTGTCCAACGTGGATTAGGGCGAGGCGATCCGCCGCGTGGATGCCAACATCGACGTGGAGGAGACGATACAAGCTCTTGGTTAGTAATCCCGGGCGGGCGGCCCAAGTCTCAAGTGAACAATTGCCCGAAATTGGGTGCCCCAGGTCTCGATTTTGAGACCTGGGAATCGCGACACCCAGCAAGTTCGGCGCGATGAGCGGGAGCGGACAGGTTCGACGGTTTCACCGGGGTCGGTCAGCAACAGGAGATGTCAAGACAGATTCCCGTCAGTATCCTAACCATCTTCCTCATTGCATTACGCAAAACTTTTCAGGAATCTTGCAGCTTAATTCCTGGCATTGCCTATACTCGTCTTAAAAGCGAAAAGCGAAAGATCATCATGAATCGGTCCGTGCCAACAACCAATTCAAAACCGCCCGTTCAGCGAGTGCATATCACCGCAATGTGGGAAAATCCTGCCATAAAAACGGTGCAAACCGCTGCAATCACCCGCTAAGTTCTTAGTTTTGACGACTTTGCGCATTAAGTCTAATGATTAGAATGGTTTACGGGACCCCCATAAAATGCTAAGTCGTGTTGATTGACGAACTTAGCCTTTAAAAGCGATTTTTTCTTCTTAGGGAATATGCAACCGTAGAGTTGCATATCGTTCAAAGCGTCACAAACCGTCTCCGAAACCTACTGGCCCACCACGAGAACAGCAAACAGAATCAGCCAGGCCACGCCCATTGCGTGCCAATACCAGGCAGTCGCATCTACCGCAATCTGGCGAAGTTCCACGCGCTTGAACCCGCGGATGAGGGCCAGGCAGACTGCCAGACCGATGACCCCGACCATCAGGTGCGCCGCATGCAATCCCGTAATGATGTAGAAGAAATAGCTGGCCGGCGTCGACCAATGGTCAAACGCAAAGCCCTGGGCCGTCAGTTGGCGCCAGGCCATCCATTGCCCCGCCAGAAAGAGGCTTCCGAGGCCGAGCGTCGCCGCCGTCCAGGGAAGGGTACGCTGCAGCGCGGGATGGCCGAGGCCCAGCCATTCCTCCAGCACGTCGATTTCGCGGAAGATATTCCGCCGCGCGACCTCGATGGTCAGGCTGCTCAACAGCAGCAGGGCAGTATTCAGAAAGAGGATCGGGGGAAGCAGCACCGGATGCCAGTCGCCAATCTGCTCGTGGGTGCGCGGATCCATGTGTGTGCCGGCCTGGCGCGCGAAAAACAGCGCGACCAGAATGGCGAAAAACATCATGTCCGCCGCAAGAATGGAGAAGACAGAAAAGCGGATTTTGTGCAGCAACTCACGCGGACCCCGGCGTTCATGTTGCCGGTCGTCATCGCCGCCGCCGCCACCACCACCGGTGGGCCGTCGGTCAACAGGAGGTTTGCCGCCAATCCCTGGCTCTTTCCGTTCCGTTTCCGCAGGGGAATGCGTAAAGGTCGCGGGCATTTAGAAGCCTCTGTGCAAATCAGACTACACCACTTTCCGTTGGACGCAGCCACTCCCAATCAGGATGGCCTTTTTATTCAATTCCATTTCACTGTGGTGCAAACGGCACTACGATGCGAGATGAGCCTTCACCAGATCGACGAATGCCTGGTGAACACGCCGGTCTGGCGATAGCTCTGGATGGAACGTCGCCGCCATAAGATTGCCCTGTCGCACCAGCGTCGCCGTGCCGTCTCGTTCTGCCAGCACTTCGACGTCAGGCCCCGTTTCCACGATGCGCGGTGCACGGATGAACACCATCTCCAGCTTGTCTCCGGGCAGTTTCGTATCCGAAAAGAGGATGGAAGAGTCAATCTGCCGGCCGTAGGCATTGCGTTCAACCACCGCGTCAAGCAAGCCCAGGCTTCGCTGCGCCGGGTTGCGCACTTCACGCGCCAGCAGAATTGCCCCCGCACACGTTCCAAACACAGGACGGCTAGAGCAGAACTGCTTCAAGTCATCGAAGAGATTTCCACGTTCGAGGAACTTCAAGATCGTGGTCGATTCGCCGCCCGGAAGAATTAGCCCATCGAGGTCAACCAGCTCCTCGCGCTTGCGCACCTCAACCGCAGTGGCGCCAGCCTCCGCCAGTGCCTCCGCATGAGCTGCGTAGTCCCCCTGAATCGCCAGGACACCGATTCGCGGCCGTTTGGCTTCCGCGTTCAATTCTTTCAATCTCCTCTGCTTGCAATGTCTGATCAACAGGCAAGGAACCGCTCTTCATATCCTCAGCTCGCGTCCGCAAATGCCTCTGATGCAATGATAAAAGCCGGAAGTGCTTGGCACTTCCGGCTCGACTACTCTTTCGCAATGAGCGAACGCCGTTACTCAACCTACATTATTGCGAGCCGCAGTAAACCACAACCGCGTGTCATTCCGACCGACCAACGGGAGTGGAGGAACCTGCAGTTGTCTTTCACCAAGCTTCGTATGACCCCCTGATTTCCGTCGCGGCGAGTCCAGAGGAGGATGTGATTTGCTGACGACCGATCTCGCTGCGCGCGTTACCAGCCGCGCGTCTGCAGCAACTGTGACTCCTCAATCGCAGCTGCCGCAAGCCCCTTCATGGTGCCGGTGACCTGTTCGCTGGCTTCGGCCAGAATCTTTGGGTCGTTGAAGTGCGTGGTCGCGATCACGATGGCCTTGGCGCGCGAAACCGCCTCTTCCCGCTCTTTCGGATTGTTCTCTACATCGAGCGGTGTCGCCCGTTCCTTCATAAAGATTCCCGAACCCACGAAGATTGCTTCGGCGCCGAGTTGCATCATCAAAGCCGCGTCCGCGGGCGTGGCGATCCCGCCTGCCGAGAAGTTTGGTACCGGCAGTTTGCCCGCCTGCGCCACCATCCGGATCAGCTCATAAGGAGCCTGATGTTCCTTGGCGGCGGCGTACAGCTCCTGCTCGCTCAGCACAGTCAGCGCTTTCATCTCTTTTACAATCTGCCGCATATGCTGAACGGCATGCACCACGTCGCCAGTGCCGGCCTCGCCCTTGGTGCGGATCATTGCCGCACCCTCCGCAATCCGGCGTAAAGCCTCGCCAAGATTTCGTGCACCGCAAACGAACGGCGTTTTGAAGGCGTGCTTATCAATGTGGTGGGCCTCGTCTGCCGGTGTCAGAACTTCACTTTCATCAATGAAATCGACCCCGATCTCCTGCAGAATCTGTGCTTCCGCGAAGTGTCCGATGCGGGCCTTGGCCATTACTGGAATCGAGACTGCCTTGATGATCTGTTTGATGAGGCCGGGTTTTGCCATTCGCGCCACACCGCCTTCGGCACGAATCATGGCCGGAACCCGCTCGAGCGCCATCACGGATACGGCACCCGCCTCCTCCGCTATGCGGGCCTGTTCAACGTTCATCACGTCCATGATGACGCCGCCCTTCAACATCTCGGCAAGACCCACCTTGAGCCGCAGACTAGTTCCGGCAATACCGTTATTTCCATTCTGTTGGGACATTTTATTGACCTCAAATCCAGCCGTCGTTCGTAAATCTCTCAGGCATTCTCTGCTTTTAGTGTAGCAGCGAAGTGAATGTCATTTCATGCGGGTGCGGGATACGGGCCGATGGCTCCAACCTTCCGCAATCATGAGTCCTTTCTAAGAATTCCTTCTCCGATCTGGCCCATCGGCTGCAGGTACCCACGCCAGATGGCTGCACAACCACAACTCACCGCGCAGAAAGCTGGGATTTCTCCAGCGGCTCCACAGACGGTTGCCGAAGCGGCGATGGTGCAGGCTCCCGCAGTCTTTAGCGGGGAAGGCGCCGCTGGCATCAATCCGCTGGTCTCCCGGTTGCCCGTCGAGGTTGACGTTGCAGTTCCGATCAGAAAGTTCCGCGTTCGCAACCTTCTCTCACTGGCTGTGGGAGCAGTCATCCCGTCGCAATGGTTGCAGGGAGAAGACATGCCTTTGGCGGCCCGGGGCGCGCAATTGGCGTGGGCTGAATTTGAAGTCATTGATCAAAAACTGGCGGTTCGCATCACTCGCCTGATTTGAGGAGAAGAGATTTGGGTGTCTTTGCCAATGCATTAAGCCTGGCGGTGGGGAAAAGGGATATTGCTTCAGGCGCTGACCTGCAGAAACGACCGGGCCTGGGTGCGTTGTTGTTCGAGCGGCTCAATCGCCGTGCGACGAAGCAACCGCGACTGGCCCTGGTCGAAAAAATCAATCTCGCACCGCGGCAGACCGTAGCCCTGATCGAAGCGGACGGGCAACGCTTGCTCGTTGCCACATCGCCTGACGGTGCGCCGAGTTTTTATCCCCTGAAGCCGGCTGCCGGCCGATCCAGTGCAACTCGGCGCCGCTCGACCGATTCGGAAGCGGAGAGCCGTATGACCGCGCTTCTGCTGGCAATGCGAGCGGCCGCTCCCCCGGCAACACCATTTCTGCCCGATCTGAATGCGCGGCTGCATCCCTCCGATTCAACGCCCTGGACAATTCTCTTTGCGCTGACGCTGATCACCCTGCTTCCCGCGATTTTGATGTGCATGACCCCCCTGGTGCGCCTGATGGTGGTCTTCCACTTTCTGCGCCAGGCGCTCGGCACGCAGACTGCTCCCTCCAATCCCACGCTGCTCGGTCTTGGACTGATGATGACGTGGTTTCTGATGACTCCGGTGCTGACGCAGGTCGATCAGCAGGCAGTTGAGCCGTATCGTGCCGGACAAATCGCGGGATGGGATGCCATTGAGCGCGGGTCGCAGCCGATCAAGCATTTTCTGCTCCACTACGCGCGTGAAAAGGATCTCGCGCTGTTCACCGCTGCGGGCCAGCTTCCACGTCCGAATTCACCCGATGAGCTGCCGATGCGCGTCGTAGTGCCCGCGTACATCTTGTCCGAGCTGAAATCAGGCTTCGCCATCGGCGCCGTTCTCTTCCTGCCGTTTCTGCTGGTGGATATGGTCACTGCTGCCATTACCACTTCCATCGGGATGTTTCAGTTGCCGCCCGTCGTTGTTTCGACCCCGCTGAAGATTCTGCTGTTTGTCATGGTCGACGGCTGGAACCTGCTCGCCCAATCACTTTTGAAAAGTTTCTGAGGAAGGTGCATGACTCCCGATCTTGTCGCCGAATTGCTTCGCCAGTTGATGAAAGAAGCCATGATTCTAAGCGCGCCGATTCTGATCGCGGCCGTGGTTCTCGGTTTTCTGCTCACGCTTTTCCAGACGTTGACCAGCCTTCAGGAGCAGTCGCTGACCTCGGTTCCGAGGCTCGCCGCGGTGGCGGTCATTCTGCTAGTCGGCATGCCGTGGTTCCTCGGTCGACTGGCCGCGTACACGCTGTTCCTGATGTCCGACCTACACCGGTACATCGGCTGAAGCTGCGCAACGTTTCGTAGATCAGGAGACGATATTGATGGCCGAGTGGACGAGCTTTTTGAGTGCGATGGTTCTGACTCTGATTCGTGTGAGCGGAATCG
Organism: uncultured Acidobacteriaceae bacterium; assembly: GCA_963738035.1. Classification (GTDB taxonomy): domain Bacteria; phylum Acidobacteriota; class Terriglobia; order Terriglobales; family Acidobacteriaceae; genus Telmatobacter. The sequence continues at coordinate 497,865 of CAVTVB010000005.1, read as the reverse complement.
TCGTCTTCGCACCGTTCTTCTCGTCCTCGGCGCTTCCTGCGCGAACCAAGGCTGTTTTCGTCGCAGCCGTCGCATTTCTGCTGGCTCCGCTGGTTTCCGCGTTGCCCAATGCTCACGCCGAAATCACTCTTGCCGCTTTGCTTGGCGAGATCGCTGTAGGGCTCGTCTACGGAATTGTTCTCTCGCTTCTCAACGAAATGCTTCTCTTCGCCGGCCAGATCGCCGGCGTGCAGTTCAGCTTTTCCATGGTGAACCTGCTCGATCCTACTTCGAATATCCAGACGCCGCTCATGGGAGACCTCTTTCAGCTTATGGGGACTCTTGGTGCTGATCGCGGCCGGGCTCGATCGGATTGTGCTCGCTTCGCTGGTGCGCAGCTTTCGCGCTGTGCCACTTGGCGCCTACACCCTCGCGCCTGTCACAGCCCGCGCAATTGTCCAGGCTGCCGGTGGCATCTTTCTTGCCGCTGTCGAACTTGCGGCTCCAGTTCTCGCCGCCACCATGCTCATCGAGATCGCAGTTGCATTGCTCGAGCAAGCTCAGCCCGCAACTTCCCGTGATGTCTCTGACGGTTCCACTTAAGACCTTGGTCGGGTTCGCTGTTCTTATAGGTTCTCTGGCTCTTTGGCCCCGGTTCATTGAAGCGCGCTTTTCCGGGTTGCTTGATCTGGCCGAGCGGATGCTTCAGGTTTCCGCTAACGCGTCAGGCGGGGCACTCTCCCGCATGCCTGGCTTCGGCCTTGGAGGATAGCCAATGCCCGGAGACCGCACCGAACAGGCAAGCCCGCACCGGCGAGAGAAAGCGCGCAAAGACGGAGACATTCTGCATAGCCGGGAACTGGCCGCGGCCGCCGGAACGCTGGCTGGTGTCCTGAGCCTTGGGTTTCTCGGCAGAAAAATACTTGACTCCTTCCGCTCTTCCTTTTCCACAGCACTTGATTTGGGCGCACCCGCCCACTGGGAAGCCGCAACGCTTCAGCCGACCTTGCTCGCCATGCGCCGTCTGATGGTGGACGCACTGATTCCGGTTGGAATTGCGATCTCGGCCATTGTTGCCGGAGCCTTGATGGCGGGGGTTGTTCAAACCGGTGGACTGCAAATCCATACCGGCTCCATTGGCTTTCGTCTGGACCGCATTAATCCGGCTTCCAATTTGAAGAACCTGTTTTCTCTGCGTGCGGTTTCGCGTCTCGGCAAATCTCTGTTGCCCGCCAGTCTGCTTGCTGTTTTCGCGGTGCAGCGCATCGCGCGCGAACTCACCATTCCGCCTTTCTCAACTGCGCGTCTCACGAGTCTCGCTTCGGATGTTTACGGACTTCTCGCGGCGGCGGCGTGGTTGCTTCTGGGCTGGGCGCTGATCGATTACATCGTCGAATGGCGCAGCCGCGAATCGCGCCTGATGATGAGCCGCGAGGAAATGAAACAGGAGTTCAAGGAGACCGAAGGCAGTCCGCAAACGCGCGGGCGCATTCGCGGTCTTCAGCGCCAGATGCGCAGACATAAGGTCAAGGCCGATGTTTCTAGGGCTGCCGTCGTTCTGACGAATCCGACTCACTACGCCATCGCTTTGGGCTTCGACTTTATCGCCATGGACGCTCCCAAGGTCCTTGCCAAGGGACGCAATCTTCTTGCGGAAGAGATCAAGGCTGAAGCTCGCTGGGCCGGTGTACCGATCATTGAGAATCCGCCGCTCGCCCGATCGCTCTATCGCTCCGTCGAAGTCGGCCATGCAATACCTGTGGACCTCTATGCCGCCGTGGCCGCAATCCTTGCTTATCTGTATCGCCAGCGCGTCGAGGCCGAGATGCGAGAACGCCGCGCACGGCAGAAGGTTTCGCAAGCCGAGGCCAGATCAGCACAGACATCACAAGTAACGCACGCCGGGAATCCCCGGAGCAAGCGTGGCCTCCGACAGCATCGCTTCTGATTTGCAGCCAACGGCCCGATGGAGACGTCCGATGAGCACTGCGATTCTGAATCCCTGCACCTCTTGCGCCGCTGGGCATTCTCGACCGGCTGCGCGATTATGTGCTGCCAGTGGGAGCCATCAGCGTGATCTTCGTCATGCTGATTCCGCTTCCGGCCGCAGCGTTGGATCTTCTACTTGCGCTGTCGATGGCGGCTTCGATCATTGTCTTTCTCTCCTCGGTACAGATTCGCCGCGCCGTCGAGCTCTCAGTCTTTCCAACGCTGCTGCTGTTGCTGACGCTGTTTCGTCTTGCCCTGAATATCGCTTCCAGCCGCCGCATCCTGCTTCACGGTTCTGAAGGAACAGCCGCCGCCGGCAAAGTGATCGAGGCTTTCGGCCAATTTGTTGTTGGCGGGAACTACATTGTCGGATTTGTGCTTTTCCTCGCCCTGGTCGCGATCCAATTCCTCGTCGTCTCGCACGGGGCCGTGCGCACGGCCGAAGTCACTGCGCGCTTCACGCTCGATGCGCTGCCCGGCAAACAGATGGCCATCGACGCCGACATGAATGCCGGGCTTATCGATGAAGCGGAGGCGCGGCGGCGGCGCCAGGCCATCGCCCGCGAGGCTGAGTTTTATGGCGCGATGGATGGCGCGGCGCGTTTCAACCAGCGCGACTCCATGGCGACGATTCTCATTACCGCCATCAATATCGTGGCAGGACTGTTGATTGGCACACTGCAGCAGGGCATGGAACTTGGCGAAGCCGCGCGCACTTACACGGTGTTGACGGTCGGAGACGGTCTGGTCACGCTGATTCCATCGCTGCTGGTCTCGGTTGCCGGGGGTATCACTCTCACGCGGGCCAACTCGGCTGGAATGCTGGGAACGGAAATTCGCCAGCAACTCTTCGCGCGACCTGCGACTCTCTATCTGGCCAGCGCGTATGCGCGGCAATGTGCCTGATCCCGGGACTGCCCGGGCTTCACGTTTCTGCTGGTGGCTGCAGGCCTCTTCTGGATTGGCCGCCGTATTGCCGTGCGCCGGAGGCCGCACCGACACGTCGAGATCGGCGCAATCGAAAAGAAGAAACAAGAGCAGGCTCCTTCAGCTGAACTGGCCGGACTGCTCCGGCTCGAAGAATTGTCACTCGAGATTGGATTCCAACTCATTCCCCTGGTCGATGAGAAGCAGGGAGGCACCCTTCTGAACCGGGTGCGCGCGCTGCGGCGCCATCTTTCGGCGGAGATGGGTTTTCTTGTGCCTCCCGTGCATATCTCCGACAATCTCCGCCTGCGTCCCACGGGAATATCTCATTTCTCTGCGCGGGATTGAGATTGGACGCTGGCAGCTCGAGGGTACGCAGATGCTCGCAGTTTCCGGCGATCCGAACGCCGGCCGCTTCCGGGGAAAGAGACGCGGGAGCCGGCCTTCGGCGTACCGGCAGTCTGGATTGCCGCGTCGTCGAAGAACAGGCGATTGCCGCCGGCTACTCGGTTGTCGATCCCGTTACCGTGATTGACGACCCACCTCGGCGAATTGATACGGCGTCATGCCCACGAGTTGCTGGGCCGCGCGGAAACCAAGCGGCTGATGGATTCGCTCAATGAGAGCCATCCCAAGCTTCTGGAAGAACTGGTGCCGAAAGCTGCTGACCCTCGGCGAAGTGGAGCGCGTTCTCGAGCAGCTTTTGCGCGAGCGCGTTTCGATTCGCGACCTTGGAGCGATTCTGGAAGCCCTCCTCGAGATTGCTCCGGTGAACAAATCCCTGGTGACTCTTGTCGAGGCTGCGCGCCAGGCGCTGGGCCGCAGGCTGATCGCGCCACTGCTTGACTCCGACGGGCAATTGCCGGTTTTGCTACTGGATCCGGCGATAGAGGAGGAGATTGCGACTTCGCTGTCGCCAGAAGGCAGTCAACGATTGCTTTCCGCCGCTTCCGCGCCGGCTGTTCCGATCGTCCGCCGTCTGGCCGATTCTTTGAAACATCTTATCGGCGCCTCCACTCTTCGGCCCTTCCTGTGCTCCTTTGTCCAAGTCCAGCCCGCTATCACGTCAAACGGTGGCTGGAGCCGGTGTTTGCAAGGCTCTCGGTCGTGGCTGCTGCAGAGATTCCGCCGGAGACCCGTCTGAAGCCGGTCGGAACGGTTCGCTGAGATGAAAGTGTTTGGATGAGCCAGTTCGTGTGAGGGAGGGCATTACATGGGAATGAATCGCAGGAGTTAATTCAGGAATGAATCCGGGAGCAGGTCTCTCGAGACGCCAAAGACCAAGTGTTCCTGGTGGATATCCGCCGGAGATGCCGCCAGAGGTCGCTGAACAACGAACAGGAACGTCTGCTGCTGGATCATTTGCCCATCGTTCGCTTTCTTGGCCAGGCGCATTCACGAGCGGCTTCCGCAGCACGTGGACATTGAAGACCTGGTTTCGGCCGGCATCGTGGGTCTGATGGATGCGTTCACAAAATTTGACCCCGAAAAGAAGGTGCAGTTCCGGAGTTATGCGCAGTTCCGGATTCGCGGCGCAATTCTTGACAGTCTGCGTACGCTCGACTGGAGTCCGCGCGATCTGCGTCGGAAAGGAAGAGCGGCCGAAGAAGCTGTCCGCGCATTGACCGCGCGCCTGGGACGCTCGCCGGGAGAATCTGAAATTGCCGCGGAGTTGGGAGTGAGCCTCGAGGAGTATCAATCACTGCTTGGCGATCTGAAGGGTCTCGAGATTGGAACACTGCATGTTGAGCATAACGAGGATTCTGGCGAAGAGGAACTGGCGTATGTACCCGGACGCCCCGAGGAAGATCCGCTCTTCTGCTGCCTTCGCGGCGAACTGCAGGAGAAGCTCACCGGGGCCATCGAGTGCCTGCCGGAGCGCGAGCGCCTGGTGATGACGCTCTACTACTTCGAAGAGCTGACCATGCGGGAGATCGGTTTGGCCTTAGGGGTGGTGGAATCGCGCGTTTCGCAGATTCATGCCTCGGCCGTTGTGCATTTGCGGGCCGCGCTGCAGGATCTGGCGGCTCGCGGAAGAATCGGCAGAAGCAGTGTTTCCGGGCGTGCTTCCTGAATGCAAGACAGAAGTGCAGGTGCGGAGTTAACCGCACTTTGAAACAGGAGAAGCTAATCCATGGAGAAGATACTTAAGCAGGACGAAATCGATGCACTGTTTCAGGCCGCCCGAGCCACTTCGCCAGAGTCCCAAAAACCGTCATTGTCAACATCCAGCGTGGTGCCCTACAACTTCGGACGTGCGGGTCAGATCTCAAACGAGCAATTGCGCGCCATCAGCATGTTGAACGACCTTTTTGCGCGCAATCTCACGCATAATCTTGCAGCCTGGCTTCGCTGCCGGTTCCAGGTGAGTCTGGTATCGGCGGAGCAGATTCCGTTCAGCGAATTCCTGATGCGCATCCCGGAGATCAGTTACGTCAGTTCTGTGCGGCTGGAACCTCTTGGAGCCCTCTCGGTATTGCAACTGGATCTTGCCCTCGCGCCTCCAATCATCGATCTCCTGCTTGGCGGTGGCGGAAAGGAGGGCCCGCTTCGGGAACTCACTGACATCGAAGAGGCCATCCTGGGCAGCGTGGTGGAGATTATCTGCCGAGAGTTAACCGCCGCATGGCAGTCAGTCGGCCTTAGTTTCAATTTTGAGCGCCGCCAGATGCAGACGCAGGTCGCGAGAATCATGTCTGTAAATGAAAAAACGCTCTGCTTGAGCTTCGAGATCCGAATGCCGCAAGGCTCCGGTCTTCTGAATCTTGCATTGCCAGCCGTGGTCGCCAACACTATCCTTCGCCGGTTGACCTCTGATTGGGGGCGCCACCGCAGGCACGCGCCAGAAACGCGAGCTCGGCTCGAAGCCGCCGCACGACGAATTCGCTTTGGGGCGTGTCTGCAGTTGCCGGCTGTGAGGATCCCTGCGCGAGAAATTGAGACTCTGGAACCGGGAACCATTCTGCGTTTGGGACTCTCTACGGCTGTGTCGGCGGAATGGCGCGTTGCCGGACAGCGCCTTGCGGCCGCGCAGGCCATTCGGCAAGGCGCGCGTCGAGCGGCCCGTCTCGAAAGTGCTGCCGAAGGGGTAACGGATGAAGACCTATCTTGAATGCTGGATTTCCGCGGCGACCATGCTGTTTTCGCAGGCCTTGGTGGGAGAACCGCAGTTGACCACGACGGATTCTATGCCGCCAATGGTCACTGGTCCCGCATTTCTGGCTGAGATCTCAGGCGACGTTAAAGGGCGATTTACGGTCGCTCTTGATGCGGAGATTGTGAACTCGTCGCTACTTGGCGACGGTGCGGATCAGGCAGCAGCGTGGAAGGAATTCCTTCGCGAAGTGGCCGAAGCGGCTGCAGGCGAGTTCCTGGCTGTGACTGGAATGAACTGTCGAATCGAAGCGTTTCATCCAGTGCAGCAACTAAGCACGTGTACACGCGGCTTGCGACTCAATTCGCACGGAGGATCCTGGGCAATCCTGGTCTGCGATGAGATGCCGGGCCTCGCGAACGACAAAGCGCCGATGCAGGTGTCCGGGAATGAAAGTGGAGCATCGCCGGCGGGACCGCTTAGCCCCGGCGTCGAGTTGCTGCTGGATGTTGAACTTGAAGCCGCACTTCGTTTCGGCTGTTGTGAGATGCCCCTGGGAGAGATTCTTGAACTCGGCCCCGGCGATGTGGTGGAACTAGACCGCCACGTCACCGATCCAGTTGATCTCATAGTGGGAGACAAGATTGTCGCACGCGGCGAAGTCGTGCTTGTCAACGGTAGCTTCGGTCTGCGCGTAACGGAGGTGGCTGCGCCGCAAATGCGCCTGGAGAGCATACGATGTCTTTTCTAACCGACCGCGTTCGTATGCCGCAATCCGAATCTGATATATGGGCATCCGAGCCCCGTCTGATTTCGACTCGACCATTCCGCCCCAGCCTGATAGGCCAATGCGCGAATCCCGGCTGCCGCTCCGGCTGGCTTCACCTCTTTCGCAATCGCGCAACTCCCATATTCGAGGATGGTTGGACCTGCTCGCCTGAGTGCACGGAGGCTCGCGTGCAGTGGGCCCTTCGGCGTGAACTCGATGGCCGCGCTGTTGCGCAAGAGATGTATCGCCATCGCATTCCGCTTGGGTTGCTGATGCTCGAGAAGGGATGGATCACAAGCCGCCAGTTGCGCGAGGCTCTCGAAGCGCAAAGACAGGCCGAGTCTGGCAAACTCGGGGAGTGGCTGATCCGGCAGCGAGCCACGGACGAGAGCACGGTAACGCGCGCGCTGGGCCTGCAATGGAGTTGTCCCGTTCTCGGGATTGAATCCTGCGATCCGGCGGCTCTCGCCCCGTTGGTGCCGCGGCTCTTTCTCGACGCCTTTGGCGCGCTGCCCCTGCGGGTTCCGGCGGGAAAGCTTCTCTACCTCGGATTCGAGCAACGCCTGGATCTGGTCCTTGCGCTTGCGATCGGAAGGATGAACGGTCTGCGCGTGGAGAGCGGGATCGTTTGCTCTTCGCTCTTTCGCCCAGCTCTTGCCTGCCTGCTCCAGGAATCCTTTCCTGCGGCGCAATTGGCGGAAGCGGCTTCGGAGACCGCGGCGGCCCACCTGATCGCGCGTTCGATCGAGCGCAATCAACCGGTGAACTCGCGGATGGTTCGCGTGCACGATTTGATTTGGCTGCGAATGTGGAAAATCAGGGAGAACAATTCTGTTCCGCGCGCTGCGTCGGTTTGCGATCTGATTTGCAGTATTGGCGCGTTCTGAACGCATCTCGACAACTGATGGATTGCCCGTCTTTGCCGATATTCGATTCATCAGGTATTCTGCTTCGACGACACTCGCTTTGAACTGACAATTGTTTGCGACGGTTTGCAGTAGCTGCGGCCGACGGAATCAAATTTGTCGCGAGTGGGCGACGTGTTCTGCCCCAACTGCAAGGACATAAAAACAACCGTTAGAACATTCCAATGCATTTGTTCGTGCATTGGTTCCTCTCTTGCTCTCTTCCAGGCGAAGAGGGACGCACACCGATGGATAGCGGCTACTACGCGGCAATGACGGGCCTGATCGCACGGACCCAGGCACTGGATACGGCCGCCACCAATCTTGCCAATGCGCAGACCGCCGGATATCGCGCCGAACGCGAATATTTTCGATCTGTCCTGGTCGGTCCTGACAGCGAGAACTCGCAATTAGGCCAGGCAATCAATCGTTACGGCCTCCTCGGTGGGGATCGGCTCAGCATGACGCAGGGCCCGATTCAGCAGACAGGAAATCCATTCGATCTTGCGATCGAAGGCCGCGGCTTCTTCGCGATCCGCACATCCAACGGCATCCGCTACACACGCGATGGAAGTTTTCATCGATCGCAGACGGGCGGATTGGTGACAGCTGCGAACGAGCCTGTCCTCTCCTCCACGGGACTGCCTATCTCGCTCCCGCAGGGCGAGATTGCCGTTGGAGGAAGTGGAGTGATTTCAGTCAGCGGAGGCGCGGTCGCTACGTTTGCCGTTTTCGACTTTCCAGACAGCACGCAGCTTAAAGCGGAAGGTGCGAATCGCTATGTCGCTGATGATGGCGTCAAAGCCGCTCAATCCAGAGACGCAACGATTCGCCAGGGAGCCCTTGAGAGCGCAAACCAGGATGTTGTGCAGGGGACGCTTGACCTGATCACGATGCAGCGTCAGGCGGAGATGATGCAGAAGGCTTTGACCATCTTCCACACTGAATTCAACAAGACAGCAACCGAAGATTTGCCCAGAGTTTAGGGATTGATGGTCATCGAATACGAGGAGAGAAGATGATTCGAGCACTGTATACAGCCGCCAGCGGAATGACCGCCCAGCAGATGAATCTGGATACGATCGCAAACAATCTTGCCAACTCCTCTACCACTGGATTTCGGCAGTTGCGGCTCCAGTTTCAGGACATGATCTATCAAAACCTGGTGACCCCCGGAGCAGCGCAAAGTCAATCCACGGTCTCGGCCGGCTTGCAGATCGGACTTGGAACGAAGTCCGCGGCCACTGAAGTCATCATGACGCAAGGCGCCTTGAACCAGACATCGAATCCGCTGGACGTGGCGATCGAAGGTTCGGGGTTCTTCCAGGTGCAACGCCCTGACGGCACCATCGCTTACTCGCGCGCTGGCCAGTTTCACCTCAACAACCAGGGAACCATCGTGACTACCGATGGTGATCCAGTACTGCCCAACATTACGATTCCGTCGAACGCGACAGCGGTCACCATTACTCAGTACGGCGTTGTGAACGCAACACTCTCTGGCCAACAGAATCCCTCGCAGCTTGGTCAGCTTCAATTGGCGACGTTTCCCAATCCGGGCGGCCTTGAGAGCATCGGCTCCAACCTTCTTCAGGCCACTCTCAGCTCCGGCGACCCGGTGCTTGGTAATCCGGGCGGAGCGGAAGGCCTTGGAACCTTGCAGCAGGGATACCTCGAAAACTCGAACGTTGATGTTGTAACGCAATTCGTCCAGATGGTTCTTGCGCAACGTGCTTACGAATCAAATTCCAAGGTCATCAAAGCCGCGGACGACATGTATTCGCAGATCAATAATATGACCCGTTAGAGATGGAGAAGTCGATGAAACATCCGAAATCAACCTGGGCTATAAAGCGGGCGATGTTTTCTTTAGCCTCAGTACTGTCTCTCTCTGGCTGGTCTCAGGAGAGCAAGGTTGGGGTCCACAACGATCAGGATGCATGTTTCAATGTCGAGGGTTCTAGTGTTGCGTCGCAATATCGTGAGATCCGCACCATCGAAGATCTCGGCACACATACACATTGGAGGCTGCTGAGAGATCTCAGCCATCCCGCCGCACCTGCCGTGCTCATCCCAGGGCAGTCGGATTCCAAGTGCGCCAGTCTTCGTATCGAGAAATCTGGATTGCGCTCTGCTCCGAACCTCGGACGCACTTCGCTTCCTGTGGTCCATGCGGGCGATTACCTGATCGTGTCGGAACACACGCGCAACTCGGACGCAGAACTGGAAGCGACAGCACTGAAACCAGCCGCAATCGGCGAGAGTTTGACTGTGCGATTGAAATTTGGTGGTCATATTCTTAGCGCCATCGCGACTGCGCCGGGCCGTGCCAGCTTTTCCCAAGAGAGCAGCGAGGTACGGCGATGAAGAATACGCACATCATCTTCGTTCTTTTTTCACTGGCAATTTTAGGACTCAACCCTTCACAACTTGACGCCACCAATAAGAAGCCAATTCCTTCGGCCAAGACTCCGCCCGAATTGGCGTTACGCGCGTACATCGAACGAGTACGCACACAGCATGCGGCGGAGGTCACCACAGCAGGATCGATCTGGAGCGCCGAAGGCCGTTTGGTACGTCTGGGCACGGATGCCAAGGCTGCCCGCATCCACGACGTTGTATCGATTGTGGTCATCGAGAGTCTTGCCGCCTCTACCGACGGACAGGTCAAAAACGTAAGAGCATCGAATGCCAGTTCCAGCGTCACGGCACTGTTCGGCGCACTCAAGGCTTCTAACAACCTGCAACATCTTCTCGGACAAAACTCCGCTTCAGGCCTTACCGCTCAAGGCCAAAGTTCTACCAACTCGAGCCTAGCTACGACGTTTGGAGGCGAAGTTGTGGATGTCCTCCCGAACGGAATGCTCGTCGTCCAGGCTACGCGCCAGCTTACCTTTTCGCAGCAAACGCAAGTCATCAAGTTGCGCGGCCTGGTGCGCCCTGAGGATGTGAGCGCACAGAACCAGGTCCTCTCCACATCGATGACGGATCTGGAACTCGAAGTCACCGGGAAGGGAATTGTGAGCGACTCGACCTACCGCCAGAATCCGCTGGTGCGCTGGTTGGAGAGGCTGCTTGTGTTTTAACGTCCCATCGATTTTTCAGAGAGAAGAGAACCATATGGAAGACCGAATCAACTCCGCCGAACATTTCGAGATCCCGGTTTACACCATTGCCGATCCTGCTTTTCCTCCGAAGAGCCGGCCGAAGGCATCGGAGGTCACGCAACGGACGCTCTTCTTAGGCTGGACCCTCCTGGCGGCCGCGATTGCCATCTCCGCAGAGCTTGCCCGAAGCGAGACACAGGGTCACCTGGCACGTGTGAAAGACGTTGCCACCATCGAGGGAATTCGCGATAACCAGCTTGTCGGATATGGGCTCGTCGTTGGTTTGCGCGGCACAGGGGACAGCTCGCAGACTGTCTTCCCGGCGCAGACGCTCATCTCCGCGCTGGAACGCTTGGGCGTCACTGTTCCGCAGACCGGCTCGAACAGCGCCAGCAACATGCAGGTCAAGAATATGGCGGCCGTATTTGTCGTAGCGACATTGCCGCCTTTTAGCCGGCCCGGCTATCGCGTCGACATTACCGCGTCTTCTGCAGGTGATGCGCGCTCACTCGAGGGCGGCATCCTGCTGATGACGCCGCTATACGGACCGGACGGTCAGATTTACGCGCAGGCCCAGGGCGCGCTTGTCCTGGGCGGATATATGAGTACTGCGGCGGGCAATACGCGGCAGCTCAATCATCCCACCACGGCAAGAATTCCGGGCGGCGCGCTGGTGGAACGCCCCGTGCCATTCGAGCTCAAGCAGATGCGTACGGTGAGTGTGATACTCAACGATGCCGATTTTCACACGGCCGAGCGGATGGCTGCCGCCATCAATCAAAGCCTGGGATCGGCTCGTGCCCACGCCGTCGACAGCAGACGTGTCGAACTCGCGTCGCAAGCGGATGAAGATATTCCGGCCCTTCTCGACAGGGTCGAAGGAGTTGAGGTCGAGGTGTATCCGCGCGCTCGGGTTGTGGTGAACGAACGCACTGGAACCGTGGTGATCGGGGGAATGGTGCGGTTGCAAGCGGTCTCGATTCTGCACGGCGGCCTTTCAGTCAATGTGATCTCGCAGTCGCAGATATCGCAGCCGGCGCCGATGTCCGCCGGAACAACACAGGTGGTGCAGCAAACTTCGGTCGAGGCACAGGACAGACCCGTCAATCGCATCGATCTGAAAGAGGGAGCAACGGTTGAAGACCTGGTGCGGGATCTTCAGCGAATCGGCGCAGGTGCGCGCGATGTCATCTCCATACTGCAGGCGATGAAGGAGGCCGGTGCGCTCGAGGCCGACCTGGAGGTGCTGTAGATGAGTACCGTTGGGGCAGTGCGGGCGCCGAGTGACTTGGCATCGGTTCCACCACCGCGCCTCGTCCAGGCAGCACACGAGTTTGAGGCGCAGATGATGAAAGAGCTGCTCAAACCGATGACGAGCGGCTCCGGCCTGAACGGAAATGAGGAAGACCCGGAATCCGGCGGACCGATGGCAGACTTTGCGACCGAGGCGCTGGGGCAAGCACTCAGCAGGCAGGGAGGGTTAGGAATCGCTGACACGATCATTCGAAGCCTTTCCCAGAATGAGAAGATCGCTGGGTCTTCTTCCAATGCGGGAACGAATCAGATGGTTCTGCAAAACGTTGGTGCATCGGGCTCAAGTGAAGTTCACAATTGCCGATAACCTCGCTAAGGAGGATTACGCATGGAGATTCGAAATAATTCAGAGGCGCTGAACGCTTTTCTGGGAGTTTCTTCGTCGGCGTCGGCGAAAGCCGCGCAGATTCGGGGAAATGAAAGCGGCGCGGCGCAGGCCGCATTTGCGGGTGACCAGGCCACTCTGAGCCACGCAGGAACGGAAATCTTGCAGTCGTCCGCAGATGCGAGCGTCCGCAGCGACAAGGTTATGGCAGTTCAGCAGGCGTTGGCGGCCGGGACCTACGATATCAAAGCATCCGCAGTGGCGGGCAAAGTAATCGATGCCATGCTCGGGGTCGGTTTCAGCTCGGGCGATTGATGATGATGCAACAGGCCTCTCAACCTGGATTGAAGCGCGTGCTGGCTGAAGCGTCGCTCGCATTGGCGCATCTTGATGCCGAGCGGCTCGAAGAGATGGCGCTTTCCTGCGCGGCACTGGTTCGCGATGCGGGCCGGAAGCGGGGCGATGCGAGGAATCAATGCGGATCCGGTTTAGGCAAGGCGATGCAGGAGATCGCTATCTTCGCGCGCGTTCTTGAGGCAACGAGGGCCAACCTGGAGGTAATGCACAGGCTTCGCCCGGTGCCCGCGGCCCGACTTGAATACGGTCCCGAAACACGGTCCTGCGTCAACGCTGCAGAGGAGAGCGAACATGGCGACCATTAACTCCGCGTTCAATCTCATTTCGGGAGCGCTTCAGGCAGACCAGTCCGCCCTGAACATCGTTGCCAACAACGTTGCAAATGCCAACACGCCTGGTTACACACAGCAGGTTCCAAACTGGCGAGAGAACACGCCGGTGCAGATCAATGGTGTGACCTACGGAACGGGAGTGAGCGAGACCGGCGCAACGTCGGTGCGCGATCGCGTGCTAGAGGAGCGGCTTCAACAGCAGCAGCAGGCAGCAGCAGCCTCTTCGGCGCGTCTTTCCGCTCTTGATTCTGTCCAGGCGCTGTTTCCGCCGAACTCCGGATCGGAGAGCTCACGGGCAGGCGACATTGGCGCCGATATTACAGACTTCTTTTCCTCTTTTGCCTCGCTCGAGGCGAATCCGACGGATAATTCGCTGCGGGAGCAGGTGCTGTCGACGGCGCGGACACTCGCGGGCGATGTGTCGAATGCAGCGGCGAGCCTGAATGAACAGCGCACCTCGCTAGACCAGGACGCGGCGAGCGTGATCAGGCAGGTGAACTCGCTTACCTCGGCCATCGCGCAGCTCAATCTGCAAATCCAGTCTTCTTCGCCCGATGCTGACGCGGGCGCTCTCGAAGATGAGCGCCAGCGCGACCTGAGCCAACTTTCGCAAATCATTGGAATCAATCAGATCACGACAGAGAATAACGGGATCTCTCTGACGACAACTTCGGGCGATGTGCTTGTCTCGGAAGGCTCGAGCTATCCGCTCACCACGGGATCGCTGAATGGAGTGACGCACTTTTTCATCGGGACCATTGACGTGACTGGGTCGCTAACGACAGGTGGCGGAGAGCTGGGCGGAAATTTGACTGCGCGCGATCAGGATATCCCGCAGGTGCTTTCAGCGCTGGACGAGCTTGCCTTCGGGATTTCGACGCAAGTGAATGCACTCAACGGCTCCGGCTCTGATCTTAATGGCGCGACAGGAACTGCGGCCAATCGGCATTACATTTTCAGCGAACCCGCAGTCATTGCAGGCAGTGCAGCGAACATGAACGTAGTAATGACACTGCCATCGGAGATTGCCGCCGCAACAGTAGGGCAGGGAAGCGGTGACAATTCCAACGCTGCCGCATTAGCGGCCCTGACGACGAAAACATTTGTTAACGGACTGACACCGACCAATTTCTACTCTGACTTTGTTACTGCGCTAGGTTCCATAGTTTCGCAGGTGCAGACGGAGAGACACTGCTCGGAAAGCTTCGGTAACGCAACTACAAACAGCACGCGATTCGCTCTCGAGTGTGAACCTGAACGATCAAGCGGCGTTCATGCAGCAGTTCGAACGCAGCTACCAGGCAGCTTCCCGGGTGTTCGCGATTCTCAACACGGTGATGTCGTCGGCTTTGAATCTGGGCGTTCAGACAGCGGCCTCATAGCAGAGGCTAAAGCCCATCATGCTTTTGGCGTTTTGGTGCATGGGTGAAGTCATGAGTTGTTCTTATAAGTCATCCGACGATTGAGCCCGGAAACGAGGTTTGTAATGCGCGTCGATCCTTTCTATGTAACCAACCTCGTCAGTGCACTTGACCGGGCGCAGGGCAGAGAGCAGCAGTTGGCGAACGAGCTTTCGAGCGGGGTACGCTTCAATCGCTCGGCGATGATCCGGTGTCTGCGGGGCGCAATGTTTTGCTTTTGAATCAGATTCAACGGGATGACTCTTTTACCCAGAGTTCGAGCCTTGTTACCGGTCAACTTCAGGTGGCTGATTCGGCACTTGGCAGCGTTGTGTCGCAACTCACGCAGGCCATCTCGCTGGCAACCAGCGCAAATAACGGCACGATGAACGCGAGTGACGTTAAAGCGATCGGCGCGCAGATCTCCGGCATCTTGAGCGAGGTGGAATCGCTGGCGAACAGCAACTACCAGGGACAATACATCTTTGCCGGCGGACAAGCCACAACTGTTCCGTTCGCTACTTCGAATGCAACTTCGCCAGCGGCGACGATTTACAGTGGCGACAGTCATGTGAACTATCTTGAGACGCCAAACGGACAGAAGATTCAGCTCAACGTTCCCGGAGACCAGATATTTCTGGGAGCGACGAGTGTGTTCGGCGTGCTGAACAGTCTTGTTGCCGACTATTCGAGCGGCGCCGTGAATCTGGCACAGGCGGCGCAAGATACACAGGCACTGACGGCTGCGCTCAACACGGTCTCGCAACAGCGCGTGCTCATCGACAACTCGATGACACAACTCGCGGCGGCCTCGGGTGCAATCACGACGGAGAAGACGCAGCTTCTGGCAGCGCAAACCAACCTGATGCAGGCCGATCTCGCTACCGTTGCGACGCAACTGTCGCTATCCAAGACGCAGGAGACGGCACTCGAGGCCGTGATCTCCCAGCTTGGGTCGGGAAGTTTGTTCGACAAGCTTCAGTAATGACGCGGGAAGATTGTAGATAGATGCCGCGCCGGCGCTCCCCGAAAGCCAGGTATTCCGAAGAGGTTACACTCGGAAGGGGGAGTCGACTCTTGTTTGGAGCGATACGGTTTGTCTGGAATGCGACGCGTGGGCATCGGCTGACGCCTTGGCGGAGCGAGTTTTTGCGCTGGCGGGTGGAGACGTATTCCGGAAAGCCTGCGGAGACATTGAGGGCTCGCGATGTGTTTGGTTTTATGTGGGAATCTAAGTGGGAGTTGCTGAGCTTTCTGTTCTGGGCGGGACGGCTGGAGGGCGAGGCGCGGCGGAAGCCTTGATGGGCCGTAGGGTCGAAGGGGATGTCGGTGAGGCCTGAAATTTCCCACTCAGGCACAGCGCCAGTTGAATCGAGCACCCAGGCAGATTTCATGTGCTCGTTAGAGACATCGATAACGCAGCAGGCAGAGGATCTGGTTCAGGGATGAAATTGGTTTTGCTTGGACGGGCGACGTTCGTGTTTTTAAGTGCATTGTTGGTAGCGGGGGTTTTGCACGCGCAGCAGTTGCCGCCGATTGAACCGCCGAAGCCCATGCCGGGAGCTCACTCGGATTCTCCGACAATTCGCGTGACGACCAACGAAGTACTGGTGCCAACGCTGGTGGAGAAGCCGCATGGAGGCGGCATTGTCTACGGGCTGAAGCAATCGGACTTTGTGGTGGAAGACAACGGCGTGCCGCAGAAGATTCATGTGCAGGAAGAACTGGACACGGCGCCCGTGGCTCTTGTTGTGGCGATGGAGGAAGGGAGAGCCGGTGCGCTGGAATTTCAGAAGCTGGAAAAGCTGGGGCCACTGCTGGAAGTGTTCTTGTCGGATCCGCGGAGCCAGGCGGCCCTTGTGGGATTTGGATCGAAGCCGCGACTGATGCTGGACTATACGCACTCGGAAGAAGAACTGGCAGCGGCTCTACAGAAGCTTGAGCCGGGGGATGGCGGAGCGGCGATTCTGGACACCATCAGCTATGGAGTGGATCTGTTGGAAGATCAGCCGAAGGAGTATCGCCGGGTTCTGCTGCTGATTAGCGAGGAGCGCGACCACGGAAGCAAGCACACGAAACCGGCACAGTTGGTGAGCAAGATCGGGCGCTCGGATGTGCTGGTGCTGAGTATTTCCTTTTCACCATCGAAGGCGGAGATTGCGCACGACATCAAGGATTCAGGTGAGGATCGGACGCTGAACATGGTGTCGACGCTGGTGATGGCGGTACAGGCGTTCAAGAAGAATGTGTCGAAGCAGATTGCGATTATGAGCGGTGGAGAGTACACAACGTTTACCGGCGACCGGCGCTTTGAAGCGCGGGTGATGGAAGCGGCGAAGGATGTGCGCAACCGTTATTTGATTACATTCAGTCCCTCGGATCCCACGCCGGGGTTGCATACGATTCGTGTGCGCACGGTTGAAGATTATGGGGCGAAGATTATTGCGCGGGCGAATTATTGGCGGGATGCGGCGCAGTAGATTCTCCGTCTTAAAAGTGATGACTTGCCACAGGGCTAACGCCCAATCCATTTTGAACAGTTTGCGGCATCAATGAGGTCATGCCCTGATACAAGACCGGGCACGTTCTCTGCGGAGCGGATGCGGCGTACGTTCTACGCGGCGACAGCGAGGGGGTGCTCCTCGCGATGATTCGGTAAGGCGAAGCCTACGGCGATGATCCAGATAAAGCCGAGGAAGCGCACCAATGGAATCAGGAAGAGAAGCCGCGGGCTGATGAGGTGGAAGACGCTTATTTCGCCGCACACTGCAAGAAACAGGCCGAGAATCATGATCCATTTTGGAATAAGTTTTGTTAGTCCGGCGGAGATGGAGACGCCGGCCATCAGCAGACCCATGGGGATCGAGAATCCTGGGCCGCCGAAGGCATAGGAGAGATAGTTGAGGGCGACGAGGATGGATGGGTTCGCGGCGACAGCCGGACGGATCAGCGTCCACGTGGTGAAAGCGGCAGCGATGCTGTCGAATACACAGAGGAATCCGCCGAAGAGGGCGATGGTGACGCCGGCGGCGCGGATGCCGAGGAATTGCAGGCGACTGACGACGACAGCAGTGAAGAGGCCCAGGCAGACATTGGCGCCCGTCTGCAGAAGGAGGCAGGCGAGTACGCGCGACGTCTGGGTCTGAAAAAAAGTGGTGATGACAGCGGGCGTCTCCCACGGGCCGGGCCAATAGGGCATGCCTCCATACATCGTGACTGGAAAGAGACCCGCGATAAACAGGACGGTATAGAGAATGGCGAGAAGCCAGAGCGGTGGACTGGGATGTTTGACGTTCGTGCTCGGAGCAGTGTGTGCAATGGTTGAAGTCATGTCGCGCTCCTCATGGGCGAGTGGGGAACTTGCGAGTGGGGTGCGCGCACGCGGCGACGATCTTCGGAACGAATCCATAGCTCGAAGACGAGCACGTTGATGGAAAAACCGATCCAGAAGGCGATGCCGAAGAACTGTTGCGGCAGCAGGTGAGTGAGGCGGGCCGTCGCAAAGAAGACGCCCATCACCGGGCGCGTGGTGGCGATGCCAAGCAGGATGGCGATGGCGCGGAGTTGCCAGCGGCGTTCGAGGGTTGAGTCGGATTGTGTTCGATAGATGAACGCGCGGACAAGCGAGATGAGGAAGAGTGTGTCAAAGAACAGGACTGCGGCACGCTCGGTCCATCCGCCGATGGCGTAGAGACTCATGGCGTAGGCGGTAAGACCGGTGATTGCACCGAGTGAATAGAAGGCGCGATGGATCCACCTGGGCCGGATGCCGGGCCTGAAGACGATGATGCACGCGAGCAGGACAAAGAACAGCGCAGGTAGGATGTGTGCGAGGGTGAGCGCGGTGTGCGAGGCGAATGCGTCATCGAGCCCGGACATCTGCGGTGGACCGTTCCGCGTGGGGACGGCTAGGGCCACGATGCGACGAATAACAACGGCGACCGCGATAACAATGGAGATCCAGAAACCGATGCGAAGCCATAGGGGCGCTTTCTGATCGGAGTGGCTGGCTGGGGGAGATTTTGATTGTTGTGCCATCAGCGACCTCCACAGACAGCATCCAGCTTAGTATTCGTTTTACATGTTGTCAAATCAACAGATCTCTCCTAAGATTGGTTTATGAAAAGCCGCCAAACTCCTTCATGCAAGAGGCCTTACGAACTAGGCAAGCGCCTGGGTCAGACGGATCAGACGCGGGCAGCAGTGCTGAAGGCGGCTCGCGCGCAGCTGGAGAAGGGTGGGATGCGGGAGTTTTCGATGGAGTCGCTCGCGAAGGCCAGCGGGGTGACGCGGCAGACCGTTCACAATTTGTTCGGCACGCGGAGCGGCGTGCTGGAGACGCTGTTCGATCAGATCGCCCAAGATGGCGGGATGGAACGGATGCGCGACGTAATGATGTCCAGTGATACTGAGGCGATGCTCGACGGGTTCATCGCGGTCTTCGCAAATTTCTGGGCGAGGAACAGGCTTCTACTGAAACGCATTCATGGTATTGCCGCTATCGATCCTGAATTCGGCGATGCGATCGATGCGAGAAACCAGCGGCGGCACATGGCTGCCACCCGCGTGGTTGAACGGATTGGCGATGGGGTGCGCGGGCAGAAATCCGAGACGATTGGGTGCCTGGTAGCGCTGACCTCATTCGAATTTTTCGATGCGCTGGCGGAGTCGCTGGGGACCGTGGAAGCAGCGGAGCAGCAGTTGCCTGGACTGATCAGGAGAGCGCTGCTCAATGATTGATCGAAGGCCCGAGATTTTGCGAGCTGGAGTTGGCTGCCACGGGGGCCGTCTGGTGGGATCCCATTCAAAAGGAATTGACAGTGCTGCGGGTGTGATTTCGAACGATGCCGTAGACCACGATCTCGAAACAGAATACGGCGATTCCGGTAACGGCTGCGACTGTCATGAAATGCTGCGCGCCATGCACTCCGTCTGGGAGGCCCACCAGGACGGCTCTGAACAGCGCGGCGAAGAGCGCAATCAAAAATAAGCAGGCGAGCGCAATTCTATCGCTCTTCAGGAAGTCCCAATTGTGTTGGGACGGAACTGGAGTTGCGTAGCGATACCAGTGAAGACTCCAAAGCAAGAGAACGAGAATGCCGACGGCGGAGCTGATGTACTGCAAGATCGCGTACAAGGGTCGCAAGCCAAAGAGCGGAAGCAGGACGTTTCGGCTGAGCAACGGCAAGTGATCGCTGAGCCAATATCCCGTGTGCGTAAATGAGTCCCAGAAGAGGTGGGTGGCGATGCCGACAAGAATGGAAAACACGATCAATGCAAAGCGGGAAAGGGAATTGATGGAAAGGGTGCGGGGTCCGAGTTGAAGTCTCTCTCGCGCGCTCGCGGGCAGACAGGCGGCGAGGGGTTCCTTGGCATAGCGGTGATAGAGCCAGAGGACGGCCAGGCTGAGAGGCAGGTCAAGGACAAGGACGCCGAGAAATTGATGGCCGAAGCTGCCATGATGGGCGAAGGGAACGAAGTATTCGAAATCTGGCGCAAAGCAGCCGATGACTACGGCCGACAGAATGAGACGGGTGCGCCTAAACGGGAAGGCAGCCGCGGCATGGGAGAGAGTAAAAGGCACTATGAGAATTATGACGGTTCCGCTGGCGCCAGCGATAGAGGTCGGACCAACCGCACGACACTCTCGCAGTAACAACGCATCCCGTTTCAGCTATTCAATTTCCAAGAATCTGCCAAGCTGTTATTTCTAACAGTGAAGGCAACCTCTCGTATTGCATCGTCATTTGAACTAATCTACACAATGCACGTCCGAGAGAGGTTCTATGGCATTCCCCCGCCGCCCGCTCCTGATCGTACTGGCCAGTGTTGTTGCCCTGATCCTGCTGATCGCGCTTGCGATCCCGCTCTTCCTCAATGCTGATGCATTCCGCACGCGCATTGAATCGGCGCTTACTACTTCCCTGGGCCGCAAGGTCACCCTCGGCAAGCTCGACCTCTCCGTTCTCACGGGTAGCCTGGTTGCGAGAGACGCCTCAATTGCGGATGATCCCGCGTTTAGCAGCCAGCCCTTCCTCGAAGCTTCGAAGGTGAAGATCGGCATTGAGGTTTTGCCGCTCGTCTTTGGCCGGGAGATCCACATCACTGGGTTCGAAATCGAATCGCCCAAAATTACTCTTCTGCGTGCGGCCAATGGGACCTGGAACTACTCAACGATAGGCAGTGCGCAGCAGAGCGCTGCTGCGAATAAAGAATCCAGCACGCTAATTCCTAACCTTACGGTCGGACACGTGACCATCAGCGATGGTCAGTTGACTGTCGGCAGCCAGCCTGCTCCGGGCATGGCTACAACTCCGCGCCGCACCTACGACAAGCTCGCCCTCGATGCAAAAGACTTCTCCTTCGAAAAATCGTTTCCATTCTCCGCATCGGCCCACCTTCCGGGCGACGGCACTGTTTCGCTCGAGGGCAATGCGGGGCCCATCAATCCGAAAGACGCATCCCTCACTCCATTCAACGCGCACCTCGAGGCCAAACACATTGATCCGCTTGCCGCGGGGTTTGTCGACTCCACTGCCGGTCTTACCGGCACCATTGATGCTATCGACGTGGAGGCAAACTGGAATGGCCAGCAACTCCACGTTGCCAACCTTGTAGTCGACACGCCAAGACTCACGCTCGTCCGGCAGAACACGCCCACCGTTGCGCCTCCTCCCTCAGCGCCCAATAGCAACAACATGCTGAGTACACTCTCGGCCGACCACCTTCAGATCAAAAACGGCGCAATCACTATCACGGTGCCTGGGCAGGGAACTCCCACCGTTTACCAGCAGCTCAATGCCGAGCTCACGAATGTCTCGCCCACTGCCACTTCGCCATTCAAGTTGAGCGCGCAGATCCCGGGCGGCGGCTCCCTCACAGGGGAGGGCACGGCAGGGCCCGTCAATCAGGCCAGTGCCGTGGCGACGCCGTTGAAGGCCCACATCGCGATCTCGCACCTCGACCTCGCGACCAGCGGCGTGGTTGCACCCGATGCCGGCATCAGCGGCATTGCCAATGTCGATCTCAAAGCTCTCTCCGACGGCAGGAATCTCAACGCGAACGCGTCCGCAAACATCCAGGGGTTGCGCGTCGCAAAGAATGGATCACCCTCTCCGACACCCGTTCTCATTCAGCTCACAGCGGTGCAGAACGTACAAGCCCTCACGGGCCAGCTTCAGAACGCAGTCATCACCATTGGCAAGGCTGTCGTCAACATCGCGGGGACCTACCAGACCAGCGGCGCCACCACTGTTCTCAACCTGAAGGTGAACAGCAATGCGGCGTCGGTCGACGAGCTTGAGGCGTTTCTGCCATCCGTTGGTGTCCATCTGCCATCAGGTTCGCGGCTGCAAGGCGGAACCCTCACCACAAATCTCAACGTTACTGGCTCGACCTCGTCGCCGATCATCAGCGGCCCCATTCGCATCGACAACGCCAATCTTGCCGGATTTGATCTCGGGTCGAAACTTGGGCCCCTCAGCTCGATCGCCGGCATCAAGTCAGGATCGGGGACAGCGATTCAATCGCTCAGCGCGAACGTCGCAATCAACGGCGGAAATGTGCGCACAGACAATGTTTCAGTTGTCGTGCCTTCAATTGGATCGGCTACTGGTGCGGGTACTATCAGTGAAGCTGGCGCACTCAACTACAACGTCATGCTTAAACTTACGGCCGTGGCAGGCGCCGTGAGCGGGAAAGGTGGGGCTGCCGCAACTGGCATCGCAGGCCAATTGATGGGGTTGATCCCGGGAGGTGGTGTCGGAGGCACAGCCACCAACGTCATCGGAAACTACGCCGGCGCGGCACTCCGCAATGGAGTACCCGTTGCTATTGGAGGAACAACCTCGAACCCCAAGTTCACGCCGAACATGGGCGGGTTGCTGAACAGCGCCACCAGCGGAGCTTCGAAGAAGGGCTCCACCAGGCCAACGCAAGGCACCGATCCTCTATCGAATGCACTCGGCGGACTCCTCAAGCCTCACTGAGACCTCAAGTCTTCATCGTCAAGGCAAGTACTTAGGGCGCAGCTCGCTTCAGAATCGTTACCGGAACCGATCCATCAGGTCGCGGTGGTGTGCGCCAGGTTAGCGTATCCCCGATGAGCGTAAACGTGCTGACGCGTGTGGTGTCATCCCAGTTGGGAAAAGAAGCGCGGTCTACCTTGAAGGTTATGGTGCCTTTGTCCGCATCAACGGCGTAACGGCCGAAATGTGCGCTGGTACTCATGATGGCGTCTTTGTATTCTTCGGGCGTGCCAGTCGCACGGTCGTTGGATGCGAATCTTTTCCTATCTCCACGAAAGATCTCAACGACATATCGACCGTCGGCAGTGAAGATGACGATGCCATGTGGATCGGTTCCGTAATCGGATACCTGGCGGCCGTCCGGGAGAATCTTATCTGCACCGGTGAGTACCCAGGCACCCACAAGTGAAGGCGATTGCGCGATTGCAGAAAGTGCAGTGGTCATCAGAGTTGCGAGAAGGAAAATTGCTTTCATGGCCTCGACACTATCAAGGCCAGACGATGCGCACAATTTGATTGTTTTTATCGAACCGTTAAGTTTCGTTTACGCCTTGCGGGCGATGTGAAGGAGATGTGCTCTGGCGGCAGTTTTCAGTTCAAGGGTCAGTCTATCGACGAGAAGTTCGCTCATCCGATCAGACGCAGCATTCGTCACGGGATTGCGATGCAGTGTTACCGGCAGAACTCCAGGGGCGGGAAGATCGAAGAGGGTTTCTGAGCGAATGACGCCTTTTGGAAGAGCGAGGGAAGTGCGCGCGGTAATGCCGAGGCCCGCGAGAATTGCGACCCACAAACCATCCAGACTTGGACTAGTCGCGGTAATGCGATAAGGGATCTCAGTTTTCTCAAGACTCTGTACGACACATTTACGGAAGATGCATTGTGGTCCAAGAACCGCAATTGGCAGCGGCTCACTTGATGCAGGCGTGAAAGTCTCCGAGGCAATCCAGACGAGACCAACTTCTCCGATCTTCTTTGACGTAGCACGGTCCGCCTGACCGATAGCCAATGCCACGTCAAGCTGAGACTTCTCCACAGCATCGGCAAGCGCGGCATTGCCTTCGATGCGTAGTTCGATTTGCATGTGAGGATAGAGCGCTCTGAACTGCGAAAGGACACCTGGAAGAATTGTGGCGAAGTCCTGTGGGCAGCCGATACGCACAAGTCCTGCAAGCGAAGCACCGTGCATCGTATCCAGTAATTCGTCATTCAAGGCGAGAATCTGGCGTGCGTATCGAAGTGCTGTCTCGCCAGCTTCTGTCAGGGCCAGTCCGCGTCCACTCTTTCGAAATAGCGGGATGCCCAATTCATCCTGGAGCCGTTTCATCTGCAGGCTGATGGCTGCAGGCGTACGCCCGAGACGGTCCGCCGCCTGCGCAAATCCTCCCAGGTCATGGGCCACTGCGAAAGAGCGCAGAGTGTCGAGATCGAGGTTCGCAAGATTCACGCATGCCACCGGTTTAACTGTTCACAGTTTAGGCCGACGGTAGTCTTTTGAGAATCCAAAATCGGCCCCTGCAATGCGGCGGCGGTTGGCGATTCGCGCAAGAACGGAATCAAAGGCGCTGCTGTCGAATCATTCGGAGCGGCCGTTTGAATTCCAAACTGCAGGGGTTGTTATTCAGAGCCTGGAATTAAAACAGGAGGCCTTTTCGTCCAGGTATAACTCTTCTTCTCAGCCAGGCCGTAACCCACATCGTAGAGCGCCCGCATGTATGCATTATCGAACTCCGACTTGTGAGGAGTCTTAAATGACGGGGGGATGTAAGCGAGATTGAAATCGACACCGTCTCTTTGCGTGACCGTGTAGATCCGGTACAGATCGCCGATGCCTTGATACTGGATCAATGTGGTGACGGCTTGGAGGGCAATCGGTAGTGTCCTGCGCTCTACCTCCGCCCATTCCGGATCCAGCCGGGCATTGCGGATAATGTAGAGTTTTCTTTCCCTCTCTACTCCTACTGTTTCGGTGACTTCCTTGAGGCGCACGGCTGCCGGGTACACGAAAACCTGGTTAGCGGTATTTCCGTCAACGTGCATCTCCTGATACTTCTTGCCATTGACTTCTACGTCGATCATCACCGGAGGAAACGTGCCAGGAATAGCAGATGAAGCGATCAGAAGCGAGCGGACTAACTTCAGAGCGCTGGGTTTGTGGCTGGCTGCGATTTCCGTAATGTTCCAAATGACTGGCCGACGCGCATCCAGATCTACGGTGCCTATAAGAAGCAAGCGACCCTTCGCATGCTCAGCGGCGATGGCATCAAGGACTTCCTGGTTGATGTATTTGTCGACCAGATTCTTCAAAGGCTGATTGTCGGCCATGGCATCGTTCCACATGATCGCCATAACGGATCGTTTTTTTGCGATGTCCTTGAATGAAATGTTTGTGTAAAGGTCCTTCAGTTTCTCGTCATATGCTGGCCCCAGGAAAGCGAATGGCGCAATGAGAGCTCCGGTGCTTACGCCGGTGACGAGTTTGAATTGCGGCCGCGTTCCAGCCTTGGTCCATCCGTTCAAAAATCCGGCGGCAAAAGCGCCGTTATCGCCTCCTCCAGAAATTCCGAGGATCGCCATTGGCGGAAGGGGGCCGGTGTGACCTTGCGTGGCAAGGTAGGCTTTTTCGAGTTCCAGAGACTTCAGATAATCATCTATGAATAGCTGGATGTGCTCAGTATCTCGGGGAAAATAACGTATTCCAGAATCCAAGCCAGGTACATACGCTTTCGATTCGAGATCATCAGGCACCGCCTTTAGCCGCGCCCGA
The DNA here is from genome assembly GCA_963738035.1 of uncultured Acidobacteriaceae bacterium. Classification (GTDB taxonomy): domain Bacteria; phylum Acidobacteriota; class Terriglobia; order Terriglobales; family Acidobacteriaceae; genus Telmatobacter. Next base: position 472,573 of record CAVTVB010000005.1, on the reverse strand, counting down.
GGCCCGCATCCCTGCAAAATAAGCAAAGAAAGAGTGAATAGCATCACCAGAGAAGAAAGCCTCAAGCCGGTGCTCAGCACCCTGCTGCATGGACTTTTGGCCACACCCGGGACCTCTGAACTCATGTGCTTTTCCAATGATGTACTTCCCTTCATTGCTTCTATTGTGGCGCAACAACGGGGTTTTAAGTTGTAGTCGCGCACCGGTTGAATTCACCTGAGATTGTTGGTGCTATAAGGATACGCGGAGCTAAATTGGCCTAAAACTGGCAGTTCTACCAGTTTGCTGCATTCGGCAGCATATGTGGGTGTAGATGGTTGTCTTTCGTTGCGCATAATGGGCCTGAAAGGCTGGTGATGACGATATTCAGACTCCTCGAAGGCGGTTGGTGTTTCCCATGGGGACAACGGTCGAGGGGTTACTCGCGCAAGTCATTCATGGTAATCTCTATCTAGACACTTGAGAGTGGACTGAGAACGCAAGAGGAGTAATACCGCCGTGCTGGCGACTGCTAAGAAAACTACCCTAATTGAACGCTTCCGCACCCACGAGAAGGATACGGGTTCCCCCGAGGTCCAGATCGCGATTCTGAGTGAGCGGATTGGTGAACTGACCGAGCACTTCAAGACTCACAAGAAGGATCACGCTTCGCGGCGTGGACTTTTGATGCTGGTCAGCAAGCGCCGCCGCCTGCTGGACTACCTGAAGACGCATGATTCCGATCGCTATCGCGACGTAATCGGCAAGCTCGGTATCCGCAAGTAATCAGAAAGCAAACGTTGAACCGGAAGCGCCCAGACCGGATTTTGGTCACGGCCCCGCATTATTCAGAACCTGGGGCCATGGTGTACCTGGCTAATCGCAAATGCCGCCAGGGCCTGCGCAGAGCTGTCGTCTCTTTACGAGATGCCGTCACTGCGCGGTCCGCGCATTCTTTATTTGTGCAGTCGCGTCCTGCGGCTCTCGCGCATCCGTACACCTTTCACAATTCCGGTTCTTCCCACCTTACAAGTTTCCCAAGCGAAAAAATGAAACGAGGACTCTATGTCTAAACAAGAAGTGACAGTCGAGCTTGCTGGCGGCAAGCGCCTGGTTTTTGAGACCGGTCGCATGGCCAAGCAAGCTTCTGGTGCTGCACTGGTCTCCACGGGCGAAACCGTGGTTCTGGCCACCGCGGTCGCGTCTCCTGACCCCCGGGAAGGCATCGACTTTTTCCCACTCACGGTGGATTATCGCGAGTACACCTATGCCGGTGGACGCATCCCTGGCGGGTTTATCAAGCGTGAAGGCCGACCAAGCGAAAAGGAAATTCTGACGGCGCGGCAGATCGATCGCCCCATCCGTCCGTTGTTCCCCGACGGATTCAAAAACGAAACGCAGGTCATCGCGCTCGTGTTTTCTGCCGACAAGGAAAACGATCCCGACGTTGTCGGTATCAATGCGGCTGCCTGTGCGTTGGCTCTCAGTGACATTCCGTTCAGCGCCACGGTTGGTGCGGTTCGTGTTGGTCGCGTAGATGGCGAGTTTGTCATCAATCCAACTTACTCAGAGCGCGCGGCGACGACGGTAAACATCATGGTTGTCGGTCACAAGGACGGCATCGTGATGATCGAGTCGGGTGCGAAAGAGGAGACTGAAGAAGTCATCCTCGGCGCCATCGAATTCGCTCATGCGGAGATCAAGAAAATTGTTGCTGCCATCGACGAACTGGTTTCGAAGGCCGGCAAGCAGAAGCGCTCATTCGTTGCGCCGACCACGGACGAAGGCTACTACGATGAACTGAAGACAAAGATCGGCGACCGCCTCAAGGACGCGCTCGACACCAAAAAATACGCCAAGACTGACAGCTACGCGCTCGTGAAGAAGATCAAGGATGAGCTGGCTGCCGAACTTCCTGCCGATGATCCGAACGCGAAGAAGAAGCTGGCCACTTATTATGAGTTGCTGCGCGAACGGCTTTTCCGCGAGCAGGTAACCAAGGAACGGATTCGTCCCGATCGTCGCGCATTCGATGAGATTCGCGAGATCACGATCGAGACCAGCGTTCTGCCACGTACGCATGGTTCGGCGCTCTTCACTCGCGGCGAAACGCAAGCCCTGGTGACGGCAACTCTGGGTACGGCCGATGACGGCCAGCGCCTGGAGAGCTATGAAGGCGAGAAGAAAAAGAACTTCATGCTTCACTACAACTTCCCGCCGTTTTCTGTTGGTGAGACTGGACGTATGACGGGAACAGGGCGTCGCGAGATCGGCCACGGAGCATTGGCGGAGCGCGCCATTTCCGCGGTTCTGCCGAGTGCGGAGGAGTCTCCTTACAGCATTCGTATCGTTTCCGACATTCTTGAGTCGAACGGTTCTTCGTCGATGGCGTCGGTTTGCGGAGCGAGTCTTGCTCTTTACGACGCAGGCATCAAGCTGGCCGGCTCGGTTGCCGGCGTTGCAATGGGCCTGGTGAAGGAAGGCGACGACTACGCCATCCTTACCGACATTGCAGGTGCCGAAGATCACTACGGCGACATGGACTTCAAGGTTGCCGGAACTCGGAAGGGAATTACGGCCCTTCAGATGGACATCAAGATCGGTGGATTGACTCGCGAAATCCTGCAACAAGCAATGGAGCAGGCGAAACGTGGTCGTCTCTTCTTGTTGGACAAGATGGATGCGGTTCTCGACGGGCCTCGCACGGAGCGCTCAGCCTATGCGCCGCGCATCGAGACCGTCATGATCCCGACGGACAAGATTCGCGATCTGATCGGCAAGGGTGGCGCGACGATTCGCGGCATCATCGAGCAGACCGGCGCGAAGATCGACGTTGACGATACAGGCAAGGTGAGCGTTGCTTCAAGCGATGCCGACGGTCTGAAGAAGGCACTAGAAATCATTGGCAACATAACTGCCGTGCCTGAGATCGGCAAGGTCTATCTCGGCAAGGTTGTTCGTCTCGCGGAGTTCGGCGCATTCGTCGAGCTCTTCCCGGGCACCGACGGTCTGCTTCACATTTCGGAAATCGCGGAGCATCGCGTGAAGGAAGTGAAGGACGAGCTTCGCGAAGGCGACCAGGTGATGGTGAAGGTTCTCGCCATCGAAGGCAATCGCATCAAGCTAAGCCGCAAGGCACTCATCCGCGAGCAGAAGGCGAAGCTGGCGCAATCGGCTCCAGTCGCCGAAGCTCCAGAGCCGGTCGATGATGGTGGTGCGGAAGCAGCGGCAGCGCCAGCCGCACCGGCACGCCCTCGGCATGAATTCGACGAACGTCAACCGCGCACCAATCAGAGCACGATCCTGATTGAGGGCGGGGAAGACTTCGACGATGATGACGAAGAAGGCGAGGAGATTGACGAAGAGAACGAACCCAACTTCAATCGCGCCGATGGCACCCCAGTGCCGGCCGGCCAGGTTGCGGGCGGAGCGGCAAGGCCCGCAGGCGGCGCTGGTGGAGCGAAAGACAACAACCGTCGTCGTCGCCGTCGTCGTGGTGGACGCAGCGGACCGGGCGGCGGTGGCGGCGGCCGGTAATTCGGCTGCTTCGCCTCAAAAGCATCGTTACGACAATTGCCCGAGCCTCACCGCTCGGGCATTTTTATGTGTCGATTCAAACTGCAAACCGCTCATCACATGACCGACCTGTAATTACTGACAGTAGCTTTGGCAACGTATCGACGATAGATTCGGCGAGATTGCCAAGTTGCGCCAAAAGGGAAAGAGGGCTCAATCTCTATGCAGTGGTTAGAGAGAAAATCGTATTGTCTCGTGTTGCTGCCAGCATTGCTGGCTTCAGGGATGCCTCTGGTCGCACAAGATGCGCCGGTAGCACCGGAGGGAACACAGGTTGCGACGCAGGAAACGCCGGCCGCCGCGGCAAATTCTGATGCGCTTAGAAAAGCAGCGCAGAATCCGGTAGCCAGCCTCATCAGCGTTCCGATTCAAGACAACTTCAATACCGGGATTGAACCCGGCTACCGCACACAGAGCGTCTTGAATATTCAGCCAGTGATTCCACTGAAAGCCAGCGAAAACTGGAACCTGATCATACGGTGGATTACTCCGATCATTTACCAGCCGCTTCCTGCGTCGCCTGGAGCACCTGAAGGTGGCGTCTCGGGCCTCGGCGACATGCAGCCAACTTTCTTGCTCTCCCCGAGTAAACCGCACAAAGTGATTTGGGGAGCAGGTCCGATCTTCCAAGTTCCGACTGCGACGAGTCAGTACACAGGGCAAGGGAAGCTTGCCGTCGGACCGAACGTCGTCGCTCTGGCAATGCCAGGCAATTTCGTAGTCGGCGTGCTGGTCAACAACATCTGGTCGATCGCCGGCAGTGGCAGTCGCACAGACGTCAATCAGATGCTGCTGCAGTATTTCATTAACTACAACATGAAAAAGGGCTGGTACCTGACCTCGCAACCCATCATTACAGCCAACTGGAATGCGCCCGCCCCTAACGGAAGCGTGTGGACGGTGCCGTTCGGCGGCGGCGTGGGACGAATCATGAAACTTGGATTTCAGCCGGTGAATATCAGCGTTCAGGCTTACGGCAACGCCGTATATGTTCCTCAAGCCTCGACCTGGGGTGTACGAGCATCCTTTGCATTGCTGTTCCCGAAGTTATCGAAAGAGCAGCAGAAGATGATGATGGAGCAAAAACTGAAAGAGTTGAATGAGCCGTCCCCAATGCCGCCGAAGAAATAAGCGCAAGGCTTTTAGAGCGGAAAGCGGGGGAAACGCAAATGATGTCTTTGCCGGAACTGCTGGCCAAGATTCCAGATGAATCCAAACCGATGGCAGCGCTCGCCATTGGGTCGGTGACGCTAGTGATTATCGTGCTGCTGCACGGCGCCGGTATCCACGCGATGCTTCTGCTGCATACACGCAGACTGAGACGTCTTCGGACTGGGCGGCCGCGTCTTGTGGCGGCCGTGTTCCTGTTCGGGTGGGCGGTCTTTCTGATGCTGGCGCTGCATATCGCGGGATTCGCCCTGTGGGCCTACGCACTTCTTTTTCTGGGATTGGTTCCGCACGCTTACGATGCGATCAATTTTGCTGCCAACGCCTACACGACGCTCGGTTTCGGAAACGTTGATCTAACCAATCACTGGCGCATCATTGCCCCTATCATTGGCATTTCCGGTCTGTTCACCTTTGCGTGGACCACCAGCGTGCTTGCGAATATAGTTTCCTCACATCGCGAGCTGATGGATTTATTGGAAAAAGAACGCGAACGAGAATTTGAAATGCGATCCAGCCTTCGCGAAGAAATATGGAAGAGTCTGCTGAGCGAGCGAAGCGCCGAGAGCGCGGCGAAATCCGAGGCGAAAACAGAGGAGGCTGGAGCCTCAGTTCTCATGAGGATCCGGGCCTGGAAAGCGCTAAAGAAGAGGGTAAAACAGCTGCGTGAAGCGAGGGATGCGGAGATCCTGGACCTTCGCCGGAAGGAACGAGCTAACGAAGAGAAGCTTGGACCGGGCGATCCGCCGGATAAGTCGGGCGAGAGCGAATGAGCGAATCGAGGAACTCGAAAGCCAGCTCGATTCATCCTCAAACATCCTGCAGGCGCACGCGATCGTTATTGGTCTGTGCCGCGATGATGATGCTCTGCTCGCCGGCGCGGCTCCATCCGCAGTTTACTGATCCGCGATATTACGACAACACGCCAGTGAATGTGAATCAACTTGAGCTTGTCTACGGCTATGCCCGCTCTGACACCTCCCTCGACACGTCAATCGTGGTTGCCGACGCGGAAGTAGACCTTAACTTTGGAGTCATCGAGTACACGCGATATTTCAGTCTCTTTCACCATGCGGCATGGGTGGAACCTGCGGTTCCGTTTGGGGAGCTGCGAGGCTCAATAACAGACACGCAAATCCGAGGTTCCAGTGCCGGCACTGGCGACTCCAGCTACCAGGCGGGAATCTTGCTGAAGGGAGGAAGGGCGCTTAGCGTGGCGCAGTTTGCCACCTACCATCCGTCCACCACGGTCGGAACAAGCCTGACCATTACAGCCCCAACCGGGCAATACAGCACGGACAAGATTCTAAATCTGGGTTCCAATCGATGGTCATTCAAGCCGGAATTTGCTGTCGCATTTCCGTTCGGACCGCAGAAGAAATGGGAGCTCGACACGTACGCGAACGCATATTTCTATACAGAAAACACTTCGTATCACGGCGCAGAGATCTTTCAACAGAAGCCGCTTCCAGGAGTCGAAGGGCATATCAGTTATCTATTTCGTTCAAGCGCCTGGGCCTCTCTGGATACCCGCTACTCTTTCGGCGGCGATACCTTCGTGAACGGCGTCGATCAAAAGGATGCACAAGAGAATTTCACTCTGGGCAGCGAGGTGAACCTCTCACTTAACTCGCGAAACATAATTGTCTTCGAGTTCGGCAAGTTGATCGTGCACCAAAACGGCCCGACGTATGGCGGCTTCGGCGTGAAGTACTTTTACTCATGGGGCAAAGGCTATGCGGCGCAGTAAGTGAGGGCGCGCAGTCAGCGCTTGGGTACGTCTGCGGTCATCTTGAAGCCTTCGTTCTCTTTGCTGCGAAACTCGGGCAGGGGCTCCGAGCGGACGGGGATTCGTTCGGTGCCGGATTCACGCGACACGTTCTTGTCGTCGTACATGCGCAGATCGGCGGCTATGCAGAGGGCTTCAATATCAGTTGCGTCGTCGGGAAACACGGCAACGCCGATGCTCGCGCCAACCTTCAACGTGCGATCGCCTACTTGCAGGGGCTGATCGAGCATCTCCATCAGCGACTTCGCGACCCACTTGGCGTTGGAGCGATTGGTTGGTTCCTCAAGGATGAGTGAAAACTCGTCGCCGCCGGTGCGCGCCACAGTATCGCTCCGGCGCACCCGGCTCTGGAAGATCTCGCTAACTCTCTTAAGCAGGAGGTCGCCAGCGTGGTGACCCAGAGTGTCGTTGACCTGCTTGAAGTGGTTGAGATCGATCACCAGCAGCGCGGCCTTCGATTCCATCCTGCGTGCTCGCTCGAGAGAAAGGGCCAACCTGTCGAGAAAGAGGCGACGGTTCGGCAACCCCGTCAATTCATCGTGGAGAGCCAGATATTTGTTGTGATCGATCTGATCCTCGAGCAGGAGCAGGATCATGCCCACGGCGACAACGTATTTGGGCAGATTCCAGACCTCGCTCTCAATCGGTGCATTCGGCAAAAACATGCTTGCCAGGGGTGACAAGACGAAGACGGCGGACCACCCGAGGAAGCCGGCAATTGTAATGAGGGAACCAGCGGTGCCGCGCCCGCGATAGCTGTGCCAGACGTGGAGGCAGCAGCCGAAGTAGACCGTGAAGAGCACGGCATTCGACGCAAGCAGAGGGCCAACGCCGGGCCGGTTCTGCACCGCCAGCAGAACTACGGCAAGCACACTGTTGATGCCGACGAGAAGCCACCGCAACAGGTGAGTGAAGTCGCGCCGCGCGGTCAGGGCGATGGCCATTGGCGCCGCTCCGAAGAGCACGGCAGCGGTATCAAGGGCCCACGGTTGCGCTCGATCAGACCGGATCAGCACGATGTAGAGGGCATTGGTGAAGAGTACGGAGAACAACATCCAGCGGCTGGAGCGCTCGGTGCGGTAAGGAACCGACGCCCACATGAACAGCACGCCGGCGGAGGTGAGGGCTGCCAGTCCGATGTCGAGAGCGAGAATTCCCCAGATTCCTGGCGCAGGCAAAAAAATGAATGCGGCGAAGTGGAGAGCAATTAGGACCCAGCCTGTGAGCCAATGGCGGGAGGCCGTGGTCTGACCACGCCGCGCCACGGACGCAAATGCGCACGTGAGCACAGCAACCGCAGCCAGGTCTGGGAGTTTACTCCAATCCACGACGGATCCCTCGATTCAGATCGCCCACACTAAGTTTAATCGCGCTTTGGTTTTTGATTCGGTGATATGACGCTTTTGTTGTATTCCATCCATGGTTCAACCGAAACTTGCGTAACGTTGCATTTGCTCGTAAACCATTGATCCTTTGGATTACCGGAAGGGATTTGAGTTTCTCTATCAGTCTTTCCTCGACTATGCTCAAAGCGATGGCTACCAGCCTCTACATCGTCGTGGAAGGGGAAGACCCTGGCTTCGATACCTTTGTTAACGGGCACGCCCTCGCGCGGAATGAAGATGCACTGGAACGACTTGCAGAGTCGATGCGCGTTGCGCCGCTGCTGCAATTCTTCTCAGCGGACGAGAATTCGATGTGTCTGCTGCTCGACCAGGGAGCGGGGGATCCGGAATGGGCGAGTCATTTGCCGGAGCCTCAGTGGTTTCATCCTGCGGATGGCCTCGCGACCGTTCGGGCGCTGATCAGTTTTCTGGCTGAGGCGCCAGTCTCGTTTGGATCTGAGACAATTCCGGTTCTTGGCGAGTTGCGGGAATATGAGCGCGTGCTGGAGAAGGCACGAAAGTACAAGCTCCGGTGGCACCTGGCTGTGAGCTGGCGGTAGAGAGCCTGAAGGATCCGATTTAGGCGGACAGGGAACAGACAGGGTCAAGCTGAATACTTAGTCAGTCCGGCCGGCGTGCCCCTTCCGTGTGTGTCTTGCCTACCAGATCAATTTCGCCCGTTGTGACATGTGCGTGCAATCGATATTCTCCGTCCGCGGTGGTCTTTGTGATGCTGCGGAAGAAACCGCCCTTGTCGGCGTCATACATCGGCGCTCTGACTTCTCCGATCCCGACCGACGCGTTGACGCTGTGATAGTTCCATTCGTGCGCAGATGAAATCGTAATCTGGCCAGCGTAGAGTTCGATATCCTTGTCGCCCTTGATCTCCTCCACCTTCACCTCTCCCGCGGGCATCCGTACTCGGATGTTCGTCTTCCATGGCACTTCGATCCTGACCTGGAGGTTATTGCCGTGCCTCACATGGTTGCTTTCGATTCTGAGTTTGCCACCATCTGAATTTGGAGAGAATTGAAGGAGGATATGAGGAGCCGCGTCCTCGTTGTCGCCACCGCGACACGTGACGTGGATCGTCTCCTGATCGGTGCCAACAATTTCGAGGCCCGCCGGGCGCGAGTCGATCAAGAGAACAGCGCTCGAGCGTAGTGGAGCAGTGAACATCTGATCGCAAGGGACTTTCGTCTCTGCGAGCCCAGCAAGATTACAGGCAAAGAGAGCCGCGCCTGCGACAGCACAGACAAATCTCATATTGCTATCTACGGGAATCTTCGCGACGGAAGTTCCCGAAGATCTATCTTTGCGAAGAATTGCCGGGCCTAGCCGAAGACATTGCCCATGCGACGGATCTGGGCGCCCACGCTTTCAAGCTTCTGCTCGATTCGCTCGTAGCCTCGGTCCATGTGATAGACGCGATCGAGTATGGACTCGCCATCGGCGACGAGGGCTGCGAGTACCAGGGAGGCTGAAGCGCGCAGGTCAGAGCACATCACGGCTGCCGCGGAAAGCGGCGCGGGGCCGCGGACCGTGGCCATGCGGCCTTCGACCTTGATGTTCGCGCCCATACGAACGAGTTCCTGCACATGCATGAAGCGGTTCTCGAAGATGTTTTCAGTTATCTGACTGACGCCCTCGGCCTGGGTCGTGAGGGCCATGTACTGTGCCTGCATGTCGGTGGGGAAGCCGGGGTATTCCTCGGTGGAGATGTCAGCGGCGCGCAGTTTGCCATCGCCGCGGACTCGAATGGAATCGGTAGTGAGTATCTCGAGCCTTGCGCCGGCTTCTTCCAGCTTTGAAATGATTGCGCCGAGATGTGCGGGATTGCAGTCGGCGACGGTGAGGTCTCCGCCAGTGATAGCACCCGCTATCAAGAAGGTGCCCGCTTCAATGCGGTCGGGATTGATGCGGTAATGAGCGCCATGCAGGCGAGTGACACCCTGCACGTGGATGGTGGATGTTCCCGCGCCCTCGTATTTTGGCGCCCATGGCGATCAGCAAGTCGGATAAGTCGCAAACTTCGGGCTCGCGCGCGCAATTCTCCATCAGGGTTTCACCTTCGGCAAGGACAGCGGCCATGAGGAGGTCTTCAGTGCCAGTGACGGTGATCTTGTCGAAGACGATGTGGGCGCCTTTGAGTTTGTCGGCGCGGGCTTCGAGGTAGCCGTGCTCCTGGAGGATGGTGGCCCCCATCTTTTCAAGGCCTTTGATGTGCAGATCGATCGGGCGGCCGCCGATGGCGCACCCGCCGGGCATGGCGACACGTGCCATGCCTGCGCGGGCCACGAGCAGGCCCAAGCACGAGGGAACTGGCGCGCATTGTCTTGACGATCTCGTATTTTGCTTCGGGACTCGAGAGAGTGCGGAAGTTGATGCGGGTGCGGTGATCGGCGGTTCCTGTACCCAGCTCGACTTCCGCGCCCATGGCAACGAGGAGCTTTCGCTCTGTTTCGATGTCGCGTACCTGAGGAATGTTTTCGAGCGTGACTTCTTCTTCAGTGAGGATGGCAGCGGCCATGCAGGGAAGAGCAGAGTTCTTTGCGCCCGATATGCGTACCGTTCCAACCAGCGGATTTCCGCCGCGTATGACAAATTTATCCATGAAGTTGTGTGTTGCTCCGTGCTTTCACAGTGTAATTGCGCGAGGCGATTGGCGCGGTTGGCGAAGGATATACTTGGCGTGGTTTCAACGCTGAACTTTCGAGGCTCGGAAAAATGATTGCAACAACCGTGCGGCTGGGAACGATAAGACTGGCAGCTTTCTTCATTTGTTTGGAAACGTTTGCATACCTGCCATTATTGGCCGGACAACAGGCTGCGGAAGACTCGGCGAACGCGCCAAAAACCATTCCTGCGATTGTGCAGAAGAATGGTCATTACGCGCTGATGGTCGACGGTGAGCCGTACCTGATGCTGGGCGTGCAGGCAAACAACTCGAGCGCGTGGCCGGCGTATCTGGACAAGGTGTGGCCTGCAGCCGAGACGTTGCACGCGAACACGGTGGAGCTGCCGATCTATTGGGAACAGTTGGAAGCGACGCAGGGAAAGTTTGACTTCAGTGTTGTCGATCTCCTGCTGAAGCAGGCGCGCGAACATCATGTGCATCTCGTGCTGCTGTGGTTTGGCACATGGAAGAACGGCAGTTCGCACTACACCCCGGAGTGGATCAAGCTGGATCAGGAGAAGTATCCATTCCTGAGAAATGAAAAGGGCGAGACGGTGGATTCCCCTTCGCCGTTTTCGCAGGCATTTCTCGAATGCGGACAAGAACGCGTTCCGTGCGTTGATGCGGCATTTGAAAGAGACAGATGCGCAGCGCACAGTTCTGATGGTGCAGGTAGAAAACGAACCGGGCGTGTGGGGTGGCGTGCGCGATTACGGGCCTGCAGCGCAGAAGGCGTTTGCTGGGCCGGTTCCGGAGAAGCTGGTGAAGGGGCTAGGCAAGCAGCCGGGAACGTGGAAGGAAGTCTTTGGCGAGGATGCCGATGAGACTTTCGAGGCGTGGTATACGGCTGCCTTCATTGAGCAAGTAGCCGCGGCGGGAAAGGCTGAGTATGGATTGCCGCTGTATGTAAACGCCGCGTTGCGCGATCCGATAAATCCGGGAAAGGCGCCCAGTTATGAATCGGGCGCGCCGACGGATAACAACATCGCCTTATGGAAAATTGCTGCGCCCTCGATTGATGCGATCGCCCCGGACATCTACATGTCGGAGTGGCCGAAGTACATGAAGGTGATTGGATTCTATAGGCAGAACAATCCACTGCTGATTCCAGAGACGGGCAATTCGCCGGCGTACGCGCGGTTTGTGTATGCGGCGATCGGAGAGGGAGCGATCGGGTGGTCGCCGTTTGGACTCGACCTTACACGATATGCGAATGAGCCAACGGGACCGGAAGCGATGGAGGCGAGTGCGTTGAAGCCGGTTGCGGAACAATATGCCTTGCTCGCGCCCATCGCACGCCTGATTGCGAAGGCGAACCTGGAAGGAAAAGTCGTGGGGGTGAGTGAAAACCCCGAACTCCATACAAACGAGATTCCCCTGGGCCGGTGGGACCTGGTGGTGAAATTCGGCATGCCGTCGTTTGGAAACTGGATGCAGCCCAAGGGGAATACGCCACCGGATGGCGGCGTGGTCGTTGTGGAACTGGGGCAGGATGAGTATCTAGTTGCTGGGCATCATGTGCGTGTGGACTTCAAGCCGACGTTTGCGCCGGGGAAGAAGCGGCTGTGGCTCAAGGTGGAAGAAGGCAGCTTCGACGCGGCAGGGAACTGGAAGATGGCGCGGATCTGGAATGGCGATCAGACAGATTACGGGCTGAATTTGAAGGCTGATGAGAATGTGCTGCTGAAGGTGCGGATGACGACATTCTGACAGGGGCGCGCAGTAACGTGGAGTGTAAGAATTACCATGCGACCGGGAAAATCTTGCACCATTTTTGCGCCAAATATTCGACAACCTAATGCAAACAAAGGGCATATCTCGCCAGAGGACTGGTAGACAACGTGCATTTACATAGTAAGCAGTTAACTCTACATTTGTTCCTTCTGGAGGCATTATGGTCGAACCTGCTTCCCTGCCACTGGGCACAACGCAGAAGCGCATCGCTATTTATGCTGCGGTCGCAGTGCTGGGCGTTGCCGTAACAGGCTATGCAATTCATGAACGCAGCACAGCACAGAACCTTGAAGCACAGAATGCGCAGACGACGGCTGCGCTCAACGCGACACAGCATGCGTTAAGCGACCTCACGGCGAAAGTGAATTCGCTGGCTACGCGCAACGAACAGCAAGCTGCTTCGCCGAACCTGGCTGTCCGGCAAACCGGACAGAACGCAACGGGCCACCGTCCATCGGCAGTTCATCGGCAAAGAGAGGATCCGCGCTACAAAAAGCTGCAGTCGCAACTCGACGCGCAAGGGAAGGCGATTGAGCAAACGCGGAAAGATCTCGAGGGTGACCTCGTCAATACGAAGACCGAGTTGTCGGGTTCGATCGCACACACCCACGACGAGCTAGTCCTACTGCGAAAGAAGGGCGAGCGAAACTACGCGGAATTCGATCTGTCGAAATCGAAACAGTTCAAGCGCGAGGGACCACTCGAACTTCGTCTGAAAAAAGCTAACGAGAAGCATCAGTACGCCGATCTCGAACTGATGGTGGACGATCGGAACCTGTCGCAGAAGCATGTGAACCTGTATCAGCCGGTCATGTTCTACACGCCCGATAGTCCTCAAGCAGTCGAAGTGGTCATCAACAGCGTGAGCAAGGACCACATCCACGGATACGTCAGCGCTCCCAAGTACAGGCAGTCAGAATTGGCCTCGATGTCGAGCGCAGGGGACAACGCTACGGCGAATGACTCGAGCGAACCTCCGGCAGCGAGGAAGAAACTGCCGGTTCCAACACCCGAGCAGTAGCATTTTGGCGTCAGGGTAAGCGTGAAGAAGCGAGGCGTGCAGTAACGCCTCGCTTTCTTCATTAAGAGTGTCACTCTGAGAAGAAACGCGGAAGAATATCCCGCTCAAATCAAATTTCAAATTGGAGATTAGAGTTCGAGGACGTTGTCTTCGATGGCGAGGCGGACGTTGCCATCCGATTTAGCCAGGCGGCGGACGGCTTCGGGCTTGTCGACTTTGGCCTTGAGCATGACCAAGCGCTACCGGCACGCTGCGACCGGCGCTCTTGATGGTCTGGACAGCGGTTTCCCGGTCAATTTTGCAAGCGCTCATCAGGATGCGGATTCCGCGCTCAACAAGCTTTGAGTTCTGCATGTGGACGTTGACCATAAGGTTTTCGTACACATAGCCAAGCCGGGTCATGGCGCCGGTGGTGATCATGTTGAGGATCATCTTCTGCGCGGATGCGGCTTTCATCCTGGTTGACCCTGAGATTACTTCTGCTCCGACCTCAGCAACGATCGCGATATCTGCTACTTCGGCAAGAGAGGTGCCCTGATTGCAGGTGACAGCCGCAGTGTAAGCACCGCGGGCCCGTGCATAGGCCGTCGCGGCGACGACATAGGGCGTACGGCCGGAAGCTGAAAGGCCTACCACCACGTCTTTGCGGGTGGGGCGGCGGCGGGCGATATCGCGCTGGCCCAGTTCCTCCGAATCCTCATTGACTTCAACGGCAGAGGCGAGGGCTTTGGGGCCGCCGGCCATGATGTACTGCACTTGCCCGGGAGCGGTGGAATAGGTGGGGGGACACTCGGAGGCATCGAGGGCGGCAATCCGGCCGCTGGAACCGGCGCCGATATAAATGAGGCGTCCGCCATCGCGCAGGCTGCGGGCGACGTGGTCAATAACCTCTGCAATTTCAGGAAGGGCTTTCTTGACAGCACCAGCAATCTTGGCGTCTTCGTGATTGATAATGCGGGCTATCTCCAGCGCCGACTTGGTGTCAAAGCCTTGGGATGCTTCGTTCTGGCTTTCAGTAGTGAGGTGCTGGAGTAAGGAAGCCGGGTCCGTCTTGGTTTCCTCTTTCCCGTGAGCGCCGGCGCCTTCGTGCGTCGTCGTACTGGTTAACATCAAAGTCTGTCCCCAGAATCTATTGTATCTGCAATCCGGGCAAGTCGGCCTAGAATTCTGGAGAGATAGATGTCACTTTAATGTCATTGCATCGCACAAATCACAGGGTTTGCTGACCGGCCAAAGCTTTCCGGACGGCATCATGGAATGCCGGGCGAACCTGTTTAATTAACTGGGATTGGCGGTCGGGCCAGGTGCGGTTGGTCAGCAGCACGGCAGCGATGGAAGCATCGAGATCAATCCAGAGCGAACACCCGCTAAACCCCAGATGTCCGATAGAATTTGTCGAGAAATGATGACCGGCCGAGGACTCCTTCGAAGGAGTATCCCAGCCGAGAGCGCGCGAACTGCCTTCGGGTCCCTGGCGGAGAGCGAAGCACTCCACCGTGTCTCTGGTGAAGAGCGGCGAATCATCTTCTACCCGCATCCTGCCCGCTCCGGCGAGGATCTCGCCTGCGAAGCGCAGCAGGTCTGGCACATTGGAAAACAGGCCCGCGTGCCCCGCAACTCCGTGAAGAACCGAAGAGTTCTCGTCCTGCACCTCGCCCTGGATACGGCGGTGGCGAAACTGGTTGTCGATCTCGGTGGGTGGTATCAGGGATCTCTGCTCAGATATTGGGTTAAACCGCGTTGCAGTCAGGCCGAGAGGCTCAAATACCTGCTTGCGGGCCCACTCTGCCAGTTCTTCATGGGTCAAGACTTCAAGCGCCTTGCCCAGCAGAATGAAGCCTGGGTCGGAATATTCACTTCGTTCGCCGGGGTTGGCCTCGATCGGCAGTTCAAGACATAGGCGATATAACTCGGCGGGAGTGGCAACGGTGCGGAAGAACTCAACGTAGCCGGGCAGGCCGGAGTTGTGCGCCAAAAGGTGGCGAAGAGTAACCTGCCGCGCCAGGCGCCCGCTCTCGCGACCGACGACAAAGCCCGGCAGAAGTTCGCCCAGCGGCGTGTCCAGATCGAGTAGTCCGCGCTGATAGAGCAGCATTGCAGCGGCGGTGGTGGATACGACCTTGGTGATGCTGGCAACATCGAACACCGTGCGAGGCGTAACCCGCGGGGAGTCCCCATCGTAGGTGAAGCCGCCGAGGGCATCCTCGAGGACGACTTCGCCTCCCGCAAGGACGCCGAACGCACAACCGGGAAAGGCCTGGCTGGTTATGGCGTCCCCCAGTACCTGGTAAACAGATGCGAAACGGTCTGTTTGATCTGGCATATCAGCAACACTCGAGCGGGTTTCGGCCCGATTTGCATCCATGGTTCAACTCTCCCAAGGTTACGAAATTAGCGTACTCTGAAATCAGGCCTGCGGAAAAAAGATTGGACAGCTATCTTTGCGACCAAACCGCCCGTCTATCTCCTTAGAAACATCGGAGAGGAATAAATGCGTCTGGGAAGCAAGACATTGTCGATGACGCTTTTGTCTGCTACCGCATTGCAATTCGGTTCAGCTGGATCGGCGGCGGCACAGTCGACGGCGGCAGCGGAGGCTACACCGTCTGCCGCGTCTCAGCCAGCACCGGCTCCGGCAGCAGCCGCGGCAACTGCAGACCCCGCGGCTGCTAATCCCGCGAATGCGAGTGCGACGGCACAGAAGAAGACCTATACAGTACCCGCCGGAACCAAGGTGCTGCTGCAACTGCGAAGCTCTGTGAATACCAAGAGCGCCAGAGTCGGGGACGGTGTGTATCTTTCATCGGCGTTTCCTGTTGTAGTGGGGAACCATGTGATGATCCCCACCGGCGTGTTCGTGCAGGGCGTGGTTGACCGGGTAGTTCGCGCGGGCCGTATGTCTGGGAAATCTCAGCTGGACATGCATTTTACTTCCATCATTTTTCCCAACGGGAGCGTGGTTGAGATTCCCGGCGTGGTAAGCGGCTTGCCCGGCGCCAGCAAACAGGATGTGAAGAACGGCGAAGGAACCATCGAGCAGGATACAGACAAGGGCCGCAACGCCGGAAAGACTGCCGCAATCGCGCTACCGACTGGCGCGGGGGTTGGCTCGGTTGCCGGAATATCATTCGGGTCATTCTTTGGGTGGTGGGTTGGTGGGACTCGGCGCAGGACTCGCTACCGTTGGCCTGGTAACGCTTTTCACGCGTGGCGCCGATGTGAACATCGAGGCCGGGACGCAGGTAGAAATGGTGCTGCAGAGGCCGCTGATTCTGGAAGACGAGAACCTCGCGGAGGGAACAGTCCCCGGGGCGTCTCCGGCGATGGTTCCGGCAGCAGGTCAGCCAAAGCCGTTGCCAAAACCGGGACATCCAGAACTTTTGTGCCCGCCGGGTGGTTTGGGTTGCAGTTAAACTTCATTGCGATTAATAATTCGAGATAGAAATGTCGACCTTTCCTCCAGATCCCGTTGTCACTGAAATTTCAACCCCTCTCGAAGCGCCAATGCCGGCGGAAACCGAGGCTCCTGCGCAGTCAATCGCCAGGTCCGGCCTGGGCCTCTGGATGCGCGACCTGGTGATCTCGGCCGGCATTTCGGTTCTGATCATCCTGTTTCTTTACCAGCCGGTACGCGTCGAAGGCACCAGCATGCTTCCGCGGCTGGAGGATCACGACCGTCTCTTTATCAATAAGTTCGTCTATCACATCACTTCAATCGATCGCGGCGATGTTGTGGTGTTCCACTACCCGCGCGATCCGCAGAAGAGCTATATCAAGCGTGTGATTGCGGGGCCGGGAGATACTCTGCGCATCGATCACGGACAGGTGTGGGTGAACGGCAAGGCACTGCCGGAGAATTATGTTCCCGAGATGTACCGCGATACGCGCTCTTATGCGCAGACGGTCATTCCGGACGACAGCTATTTCGTGATGGGCGATCACCGCTCGATCTCATCGGACAGCCGGGAATTCGGGGTTGTTGAACGCGATCTGATCTACGGGAAAGCGGTGTTTGTTTACTGGCCTGCGAAAGATGTCGGCGAAGTTAAATAGAAGTTCATTTTCACGCCAAACGCCCCAGCACAAAACCTGCTAAAATCTATTGAATCCACTCCTCGGAGAGGCAATGCAGGCACTTCTTGCGCTCGAAGACGGGCGCATCTTCCGCGGCGAGGGCTACGGGCACCCCGGCGAATGCCAGGGCGAAGTAGTTTTCAACACTTCCCTAACCGGCTATCAGGAAATCGCCACCGATCCCTCCTATGCTGGTCAAATCGTCGTTCTTACCAATCCCCAAATAGGTAATTACGGTACGAACCAGGCAGACAACGAAGCGGCGAAGCCCTATATAGAGGGTCTGATTGTGCGCGAATTCTCCGCGATCAGCTCGAACTGGCGCTCTGAGCAGGTCACCGACGAATACATGGAGCGGTATTCCGTTCCGGTGCTCGGCGAGATCGATACGCGGGCGCTGGTGCGGCATCTGCGCACTCATGGCGTAATGCGCGGAGTCATTTCGACCGAGACATCTGATGCCGACGCGCTGGTGAAAAAAGCCAGAAGCATCCGCAAGATGGATGGGACGGATCTAGCGAAAGTGGTCTCAACCAAGGCGTCCTACACCTTCGATGTGACAGACCCGCGATATCAGGGAGACGATCCGCTATTACCGACCGCGGTGGACAAGCCGCTGCTTCACGTCGTGGCATATGACTTCGGCATAAAGCAGAACATCCTCCGCATGCTTGCGCGGGAAGGCTGCAAGGTGACTGTGGTTCCGGCGGAGACTACAGCTGCCGACGTGATGGAGCTGAAGCCTGATGGGGTTTTTCTGTCGAACGGACCCGGCGACCCCGAGCCGGTTGACTACGCGGTGCAGGCCATCCGCGACATGATGGGCCGCGTGCCGGTGTTCGGGATTTGCCTGGGGCATCAGTTGTGCGGACTGGCCCTTGGCGGGAAGACCTACAAGCTGAAGTTTGGGCACCACGGCGGGAATCATCCGGTGCGCAACAACATGACCGGCAAGGTGGAGATCACGGCGCACAACCACAACTTTGCCGTCGATCCCGATTCGATCAATGCCAACGACGTCGAGTTGACTCATGTGGATTTGAATGACCAGACACTGGAAGGATTGCGGCACAAGACGCTACCACTGTTCAGCGTGCAGTATCACCCGGAGGCTGCACCGGGGCCGCACGATTCACACTATCTGTTCCGCGACTTCAGGAAGATGATGGAGGAGTGGAAGGGATGACGTTTGCCGCGAGCAGAAAAATCTCCATTCCAGGACAGCGGGGCTTTTGGCTCCGCTGTTTTTTGAGTGGTGCGTTCTGGATCTGGTTGTGCGTTGCCGGCAGCTCCGCCTTACATGCGCAGGTCGATGTTCCAGGGCCGGAGCGTCTGAGCCATGTCGTGGGCATCGTGGTGAATCCGGTCGGACGTGCAGCGGTGGATGTGGAAGTCACACTCAAGGCGAACGACAAGGTTGTGTATCAGACGAGGACCGACAAGGCGGGCGAATTTCGGTTTGATGCAGCCAGGGGAGATTACACATTCCACGTCGCTCGAACAGAGTACGCCCCAGCTTTTCGCGAGATTGTAGTTACGGATGAAATGGTGACCGCGCTAGAACGGAAGAAGCTCTACGTGATTTTGGGCCCCGGTGCTTGCGCGGATGCCTGCTCGGCTGTACTGACGAACAAAAAACAATTTGATCGAGCTATTCGTAAAGGAAACAAGCACCAGCAGTAGTGATGGATTGGCCGTCTTGAAGGCAAATTCGTGAGCGGCGCCAACCAGTTCGACAGTTTTGAAAGGGCACGACTTTAGTCGTGCCGCAACGAGGCACCACGGAGTGCGGCTTTAGCCGCTGAGGGATGTTTTGAAACCTGCACGCGAACACGCAACAAACAACGCACATACGTACTTCGTTACAGCGAAGACGTGGCAATCTCGTGCGCTGTTTCGTGCAGAGCCTTGGGCTAGATTGTTCTTTCAGAATCTTCTTTCGCATCGAGAATCTTACCTGCTGCACGAATTCGTTCTGATGCCGGACCATTTTCATCTGTTGCTCACCCCATCGATAGCACTGGAACGCGCAGTACAGCTCATCAAGGGCGGGTTCTCGTACAGGGCGAAAAAGGATTTGGGAACCAACGCGGAAATCTGGCAACGGGGATTTGCAGATCATAGGATTCGGGGTGCAGAAGATTACGAAAAACATCTGAAGTACATTCATCTGAATCCGGTGAAGAAGCATTTGTGTATCGAGCCAGGTGGATATAGGTATTCGTCCGCCTATCCAGGTTGGAAGCTCGACCCCGTCTCTCAGGTGCTGATGCCCCCAGAATTCATTCTCGCTGGGAGCGGCACGACTGAAGTCGCGCCCTTTCAAAATCACTTGCCAGCCCTGAATTTGGCGCAGCGCGAGGCGACGATGGCGCTACCTGAATCGCTAGCTTTGAAAGGGCTCGCCTTTAGTCGTGCCGAGGAGACGGGGCACAAAGTTGGGGCTTTAGCCCCTGAGGGAGCGGAGCGATGATGCGAACTTCTTTTGCTAAACTTTGTTTTATCCTCGCTTTCAGCGTTTGCACCTTCGATTCCATTTATGCGCAAGGAATCGTCTATTGTGTGTACCCCGGCCGCGTAGCCGCTTCACGTGTTCAGGGACAGGTTTGCGATCCGTTCGGAGTTGCTGTACCCGGCGTCGCAATCGCGCTCGTCGACGAACGGGGTTCGGCCCTACGAGCAGATACTGATAGCCAAGGCCGCTTTCGGCTCGCGGTTTCACCCGGCAAATACTCCTTCAAGGCAGTTCTGCCAATGTTTCAGAGCAGCCAGACCGAGTTGAACGTCGCTAAGGACTTGACTGGCATCGTTCGTCCAAGCGAATTGCACGTGATTCTTGGCTTGAACGGTTCATATTGCGCATGGGTCACGACAAGCCAAAAAGGGTTTCAGCAAGTCATCAGCGGTAACAAACAGAGATTTGAGGAAATAGCTCAACAAAATGCCACGCAGAAATGACATTCAGAAGATTCTTGTAATCGGCTCGGGGCCGATTGTGATCGGACAGTCGGCGGAGTTTGACTACTCCGGCACGCAGGCCTGCAAAGCCCTCAAGCAGGAGGGCTATGAAGTGGTGCTGGTGAACTCTAATCCGGCCACCATCATGACCGATCCCGAATTGGCCGATCGCACTTACATCGAGCCGCTGACGCGTGAGTACGTTGAAGAGATCATCCGCATTGAGTCGGCGATGCTGGGCGAAGGCTCCGGTAAATTCGCGCTGCTGCCGACGGTCGGTGGACAGACGGCGTTGAATCTTGCTGTCGACCTGGCCGACGCTGGAATTCTCGATCGTTACAACGTGGAGTTGATCGGCGCGAAGCTCGAGGCCATCAAGAAGGCCGAGGATCGGTTGCTATTTAAAGATGCCATGCTGCGGATCGGTCTCGATGTTTCGAAGTCTGCGCTGGTGAACAATCTTCGCGATGGATTGGACTTCGCCAGCAAGATTGGCTTCCCGGTTTTGATTCGCCCAAGTTTTACGCTGGGTGGATCGGGCGGCGGCATCGGTTACAACCGCGAAGAGCTGATGGAGATTCTTGCCCGCGGTCTTGATCTTTCTCCGGTTCACGAGTGTCTGATTGAAGAGAGCGTTCTCGGCTGGAAGGAATACGAGCTCGAGGTGATGCGCGACCTCGCCGACAACGTCATCATCATTTGCTCCATTGAGAACTTCGATCCGATGGGCGTGCATACTGGCGACTCGATTACAGTTGCGCCCGCACAAACACTCACCGATCGCGAGTATCAGAAGATGCGCGATGCGGCGATTGCCGTCATGCGTGAGATTGGTGTGGAGACCGGCGGGTCCAACGTGCAGTTTGCCGTGAACCCTGCAAACGGGCGTATGACGGTGATCGAGATGAATCCGCGCGTGTCGCGTTCTTCAGCACTGGCATCGAAGGCTACTGGATTTCCGATCGCTAAGATTGCGGCAAAGCTTGCGGTTGGATACACGCTAGACGAGATTCCCAACGACATCACGCGTAAGACGCCGGCGTGCTTCGAGCCGACGATCGATTACGTTGTAGTCAAAATCCCGAAATGGCAGTTTGAGAAGTTTCCGGGTGCAGATGACGTCCTTGGGCCGCAGATGAAATCTGTCGGCGAAGTGATGGCGATGGGCCGCACCTTCAAGGAAGCATTGATGAAGGCGTGGCGTGCTCTTGAGACGGGGAAGAAGACCGGCACTGAGATCCTTGAACCGCGGCGCCTGACTCAGATGCTGGTGACACCGCGGCCGGAGCGGCTGGGGTACATTCGATTCGCTTTTGAGCGCGGCATGAGTGTCCGCGAAGTTGCGCGACTCACCGGAATGGACCCGTGGTTTTTGCATCAGATTCGCGAGGTTACGCTGGCGCAGGGCTCGCTGCAGGAGATTTCGCCCGAGAACATTACCGCCGAGCAGTTTCTGAAGCTGAAACGCTACGGCCTGAGCGACGAGCGCATCGCAACGGAGTGGAAACTGGAAGGCCACGACGGCGTGAAGCAGGTGAGGGAACTGCGCGAAGGGAAAGGCATTCGTCCAGTCTTCAAGCTGGTGGATACGTGCGCCGCGGAATTCGAATCGATGACGCCGTACCTTTACTCGACGTATGACGAGGAGGACGAGGCGCCACCAACCGACAAGCCGAAGATCATCATTCTAGGGTCTGGGCCGAATCGCATCGGACAGGGCATCGAGTTCGATTACTGCTGCTGCCACGCCGCGTTTGCACTGAAAGACGATGGCTACGAAACGATCATGGTGAACTGCAACCCTGAGACCGTCTCGACGGACTACGACACCAGCGACCGGCTTTACTTTGAGCCGCTGGTTCTGGAAGACGTGCTCGCGGTCTACAACCATGAGGCCCAGTCGGGCGCGAAGATCGGCGTGATTGTGCAGTATGGCGGGCAGACTCCGCTGAACCTGGCGCAGCGCCTCCTTGCTGCGGGTGTGCCGATCATTGGCACATCGCCCGCGTCGATCGATCTGGCTGAAGACCGGAAGCAATTCGGAAAACTGCTCGAAGACCTCGATATTCCGCAGCCTGCCGGCGGCACGGCAACGAGTGTGGATGAAGCGCTTGCTGTGGCAGAACGCATAGGCTACCCGGTGCTGGTGCGGCCGAGTTACGTGCTGGGCGGACGCGCAATGGTGATTGCCTACGATGCGAAAGCCGTAGCGGAATACATGAAGCAGGCGGTCGAATATTCCCAGGAGCGCCCAGTGCTGGTGGATCATTTTCTGGAGAACGCTGTCGAGGTAGATGTAGATGCGCTTTGCGATTCGAAGGATGTCGTGATCGCTGGCATCATGCAACACATTGAAGAAGCCGGTATTCACTCCGGCGACTCATCGTGCGTGCTGCCGGCAGTGAGCATTCGCGAAGAGACGCTCGAAACCATTCGCCAGCATACGCGCAAGTTGGCGCTCGCGCTGAAGGTAATTGGATTGGTGAACCTGCAATTTGCGATCCAGCGCGATGCGGAAGGAAACGACCACGTCTACGTAATCGAAGTGAACCCGCGGGCTTCGCGCACGGTGCCCTATGTTTCAAAGGCGACAGGCATTCCGTTAGCGAAGATTGGTGCACGCCTGATGACCGGGCGCACGTTGCGTGAGCTGCTGCCGGAACAACTGGCATCGGGCAAGGATCTGGAAACCGGGACGCATTATTACGTGAAGTCGCCCGTGTTTCCATGGTCGAAGTTCGCGGGCGTCGACACTGTGCTTGGGCCGGAGATGAAGTCGACAGGTGAGGTGATGGGCGTGGCGGCGACCTTTGGAGAGGCTTTTGCCAAAGCGCAGCTTTCGGCGGGGCAGGTGTTGCCGGCGCAGGGTACCGTGTTCTTTACAGTGAACGATCACGACAAGACGGCTGCAGTCGAACTCGCTCGCCGGTTTGCGCATCTCGGCTTTCACCTGGTTGCAACCGAGGGTACAGCGAACGTTTTGGAACGAGCAGGGTTGACCGTGGAACGTGTGTTCAAGGTGAAAGAAGGGCGCCCGAATGTCGTCGACCTTATCAAAGGCGATCGCATTCAACTGATCATCAACACGCCGCGCGGACAGGACACCTTCTTCGACGAGAAGGCCATTCGCCGGGCAGCGGTACTGGCGCGCGTGCCGACGATCACTACGATTGCAGCAGCACAGGCGGCGGTGGAAGGCATCGACGCGATGCAACAGCGGAACATCACAGTCTATGCCCTGCAGCATTTGCATGCGGCGGCGGCTCAAGCCCAGGAAATATAGGAGGCGTGTTGAGATCGGGCAGGGAACTACCCTCGGTCGAATTCGCGCCTCTACAATAAATTCATATGCTGATCGAAGGTGTTTTTGCCGCTGTCACCACGCCTTTCTACCCTGACGAGCGTGTTTATTACCGCAAGCTCGAGGCCAATGTAGCTCGCTACTCGCGCAGCCAGTTGGCGGGAATGGTGGTGCTTGGCTCAACGGGCGAGGCGCCGGCCCTGAATGACGCGGAAACCAGCGATGTACTACGCACCGCAGCGGAGGCCGCCGCTCCGGAGAAGGTACTGATCGCAGGAGTGAACCGCGAAAGTCTCCGAGCGGTTATTGAATTAGCGGAAGCTGCCGCGAAGTTTCAGTACGATGCCGTGCTGGTGCGAACGCCGACCTACTACTCAACTCAGATGACGCCATCGGTCGTGGCCAATTATTTCCGGGCGGTTGCCGATCGCTCGCCGCTTCCCGTAATCCTCTACAACATTCCGCGATGCGTGCCATATCAGATTCCAGTGGAGATGGTGGCCGAACTTGCACATCATCCAAACATTATCGCCATCAAGGATTCGAGCGGAAGCCTCGAACGCATCCAGGGGATTGTGGAAGCCACGCGTGGAGTGGCCAAACGTACAGTGACGGTGACGCCGGTGTTTGAGGCTGTGACCGCAAGGATGATGAGCTCCGTTGCGTTTCAGGCTGCTACGTTTGTTTCGGCCGGCGACCTGGCCGGAGGGACCGCTGTCGCAATGGCTCCTCCATCGGTGCCGTTAAAAACGCGGACCAGGGAAGTTGGATTCCAGGTGCTCACAGGATCGGCATCGATTATTCTTTCATCCCTCGAAGCGGGGGCATCGGGCGCAATTCTCGGATTCGCAGCCTGCGCGCCGGAGGCCTGCTATGAGGTTTACTTTGCCTGGAAGGATCGTGATGCGAAGCTGGCGGCGGAGATGCAGGAACGCATCGCAAAGCCGAACCAGCGAATCACCGCGGAGCTGGGAATCGCGGGCGTGAAATACGCGAGCGACTTCAACGGATACTATGGCGGCTATCCGCGCCAGCCTCTGCTACCCCTGAATGCTGATCAAAAGTCAGAGATTGAAGCTCTACTGGCAGCGATTCGGAATTAAGCCGAGCCGCGAATGAGCGGCGAAAACCCGAGAGGGCACATCGAACAAAGGGCCCCGGAATCAATCTGCCAACTGCGCCCGCCCCGGGGCAGTAAGGATGATCTTGCGATCAGCTCCCGTGATGTTGTGTGGGGATTGCACCACGAACGCTTTGCCAAATCACAATCGCGTCATCCCCGTCCGGCCCGAAGCCAATTTCAGATTTATCGTAGGGAATCTGCTGGGCCCAAAAGCGCCTGAAGGCGGGCGATGCGTCAAAAAGTTCAAAGTGAACAGGGTTGTAATAGATGAAAAACATGTGCGGAATATGACTGGCGAGACCTGCCTCGAACTTCTTGATGATTCCCGCGACAATTTCCGGGCCAAAAGCGTGGTAGTTAAAACATGCCATCATCCGCGGAGGCAGGGGAAAATCGATAACATTGGCCTCGACAATGTTGATGCGCGGGCGATCTGGAAACTGCCGCGCCACCTTTGCGGCATTCGCTCGGGCGGTTGCCGCAAGAGCGGCAGATAATTCGACCCCGACCACCTCTTGAAATGGGAATTCGCCAGCGACGACTACGACCCGGCCCTTTCCGCAACCGTAATCGATGAACGTGTATCCCTCATAGGATCCAAGGGCAGAAAGTCCCTTGCGGACGATACTCGGCTGCGAGCCGATATACGGACTGATCAAGGAAGCCAGATGTTCGTCCGGGTGAATTTCCTCGGCGCTCACGATGCCGCTCGTTTCGATCCCGAATTGCTTATCGAATGGATGTATCCCCCACAGTGGGGAATAGAACTTTTGAAATCCGGGGATCCTCCGGAGTAAGTTCTTGATGCCGGGAATGGAGAGCAGCTTACGAGCCACTTTCCGAAAGCCAGACTTGGCCGCGGCCATGGAAATTTCTCCCCGGCAAGCAATCTGAGCGCAAGCCGTCTTCCAATCCTATCCGAGCCAGAATCACACGGCATAATTGTGCTCGAGTGGAATTGCATCAACTCGAGCGGCTTCTACAACTCGGACATCGGTAACATCGTGAGCGCACTGGAGGAGGGCCGGCAGACAGCGTGAACAGCCACAGGGAGCAGAAGCCTGCAAGCACAACTTTACCGAAGGTCATAGTTCATCCTTGAAGAAAGGAACGACCACAGGATTCAATGCCTGTGGTCGTTTTCATTTGGTGCTGGTTAGTTAATCAGTGCGGTGCTCGATACCGGATTCATCAGTCTTGGAAGTGGCGGGGTTCCTGCAGGTGCCGGCGCGGATCCAATGAGGAGAATCACGCCATAGATAACTCGGCCGATGGCGTCACCTTTGGCAGCTTGCCGTACATCATTCTGATGACTTTCTCTTCGTGAGTCCCGTTTCCCTGGCCATGAAGAGAGGCGATAACAAAAACCAATACAAGAGAACCCATGAAACGTACCGTTGTTGTGGCTGTCTTCTCACTGTGTTAGCCATCGCCGCAATCTGCGTGGTTGCGGTCATGCTTTTCACCGCATTCTATATAGCTAATGACGCCCGCCGCCGCGGCCAGAATGTATTCCTGGTCGTGTTGCTTTGCGTGGTGTTCTTTCCCGTGGCGCCGCTGCTGTGGCTGATCTTCCGGCCGGCCCTGGTGAGGCCCGTCCGTAGAGTCATCGTGCCTGAAGAGTAGCAGTATGTCCGATAACAGATATTCTGTCTACTGCAACTATCGCATGATGTTCTGCCTCACTTCGATAGCAGGTACATAGGTTATGGCCCTGCAACTCGCTTCCCTGCATCCCACAGCGGGCCAAACTTCCTGAGGCTCCGCATTCGAGCCCTGGGCGGCTCGGCGACGTGTCAATACCCCGACCCACCAAATTGCCCCATCACGCTGATTCCATTGCGCACAGACTCCCCGGAGCTTTGCAGGCTTAATCCTCCGAATTTCCTATACTTGGATTAGCAGCGACACCTGACAAAAATCGGCACACCGACAGCGCCGCGCGGCGATCGATCGTTTACGGCGTGAGCCTTTGCAATAGCGCACTAGATTGTGGGACGGGACGCTCTAAAAACGGTGCAAATAGCCCAGAATGGCCGCTAACTTCATATTTATGACGACTTTACGCATTAACTTCTTTGTTTTCAGTCGCATACGAGACCCCCTCAAAACGCTAACTCCCCTGGAATGACGACTTTGACCGAAAAGCGTGATTTTTTATTAGTCCAGCCGAGAAAGGAGATTCGCAACTCAGACACGAGCGGCCCGGCCGCAAAATGTCCTCAGCTACATCTTGTAGCGGCCGAGGTCCTCGTCGTTGAGGCCTTCGAGCCAGCCGCGGAGTTCTTCAGCCGTGGGGCCTTCCGGCGGGCCAGCCATGTTCAATTTGGCCGACTGCATTACCTGCTCCGATACGAAGATTGGACAGTCCGCACGGAGCGCCAGCGCTATGGCGTCAGATGGTCGCGCGTCCATGGTGATAAGCTCGTCTTCCTGGCGAATCCACAGGACGGCGAAGAATGTATCGTCTCTAAGCTCTGTAATGACTATCTTTTCCAGCTGTCCATTCATGCTGCGCATGAGGTTCCTGGTAAGGTCATGCGTCATCGGGCGCGGAGCTGACACTTTCTCTATCTCGATAGCGATGGCGTTGGCCTCAAAGATCCCAACCCAGATCGGCATTACGGTGTCGGATCCGACGTCTTTGAGCACGACGATCGGCATGTTTGTGGATGGATCCATCATCAAACCGCGGATACGGACTTCGATGTCCATTGTGCGCTCCCCTCGCTGCTACCTTAGACGGCCTCACCGACCAGGCTGTTGGGAAATGTGTTTGTGATCTTGACCCTGATGTAAGAACCCGGGGCTGGAGCTATCGGGACAGACGTGGTGAAGTTCACCGGCTTGTTCTGCGAGCTTCGGCCAGCGACCTGACCACGGGCTGGATGGGAACCCTCGACCATCACTTCCATCTCTTCTCCTAAATGCAAGGCGTAATTGGCTCTCTGTATCTCGCGCTGCCGGTCGAGGACAACCTGGAGCCGCTTTGCCTTTTCAGCCTCCGGCACAGAATCGATCATGGTCAAAGCTGGAGTGTTGGGCCGGCCGGAGTATTTGAAACCGAAGACGCAATCGTACTGGACCTCCTGCAGCAAGTCCATAGTCTGGATGAAATCGTCGGGGGTCTCACCGGGAAATCCAACAATGATGTCAGTCGAAAGCGAGATCTTTCGTTTCGCTGCCTTGATCCAGCTGATGCGCTCGAGATACCAGTCGGTTGTGTATTCGCGAGCCATCATTTTGAGCACACGCGATGAGCCGGACTGGATCGGGAGATGGACGTGATCGCAGAGGGTTGGGTTGGCGTCGATGACTTCGACGATGTCTCGCGTGAAGTCACGCGGATGGCTTGTGGTGAACCGGACGCGGCGGATGCCTGGGACCTGGCCCACGGCCGCAAGCAGCTCGGCGAAGCTCAACTTCCCTTCTGGATCTTTGTAGCTGTTTACGTTCTGGCCGAGGAGCTGGATTTCGGAGTAACCCTGGTCTGCGATGCGGCGCGCCTCAGCGAGTACAGATACCGATCCGCGGCTGCGCTCTTTGCCTCGCGTGTATGGGACCACGCAGTACGCACAGAATTTGTCGCAGCCTTCGATGATGGTGATGTACCCGCGGTAAGGATTCTGGCGTGAAGTGAATTCTGTTTCGAAGGTTTCGTCGGTCTGCCGGTCGTCGAGTCCAGTGATCCGGTTCTCGCCGGCTTCGAGGCGGCCGAGCATCTCAGGAAGCTTGCGGTAGGAAGCGGATCCGGAGACGAGTGACACATAAGGCGCTCGCTCGAATATCTTCTCGCCTTCCTGCTGCGCGACGCACCCGAGCACGCCGAAGCGCTTTCCGGCCTTGTGCAGCTTCTTATAGTCGTTGAGGCGGTTGAAGACCTTTTGTTCCGCCTTATCGCGGATAGAGCAGGTGTTGTAGAGGATCAGTCCGGCGTCTTCTTCAGTGTCTACCTGGCGGTAGCCTTCGTGGAGCAATGTGCCAATGACCTTTTCGGAGTCATGGGCATTCATCTGGCACCCGAAAGTCTCAAGGTAGAAGGTTTTTTCGGACGCCATAGCAAGTTTGAGTATAGAGCATTTCAACCGCGTAATTGACTGGTGAGTGACGCTTCGCTGAACGGCCTGATGGATGGAAATACCGTCCAATTCTGAACACGAGACCCTGGAATCGCACAGTGTCTCCCGGTGGTTCCCATTCTTTCGGAACATCGAATCAACGACTTGCGTAGCGAAGTCATTGGGCTTTGGCTTGCTTTAGAAAAGCCGAGGCCTAAGCTGTCCGCTTGCGCAGTATCCCCGGAGGTCTCCTGCAATGGCAATCGAGGTTCAGGGTGTGGCTCCGATGATGCAGGTGTTCGACATGCCCCGATCGATCCGTTTCTACCGCGATGTGCTGGGATTCACGGTGACGAACAGGTCGAAATCGAAGTCGGCTGATTCCGACGACGTGGACTGGGCGATGCTTCAGCTTTCGAACGCGACCATCATGCTGAACACCGCCTACGATCCAGACGATGTGCGCGAGGCGCCTGATGCGGGGCGCTGGTCAGGGCATCAGGATACCTCCCTCTACTTTGGGTGTCCGGATGTAGACGGAGCATATCAGCACCTTGTTTCGCAGGGATTTGAGGCCAGCCCGACGAAGCTGGCGTGGTACGGCATGAAACAGCTCTATCTGAAAGACCCCGATGGATTCGGTATCTGCTTCCAGTGGTCCGCCTGAGCATTTCACCTTGAAGGAGGGCGCATGAAGACGGTGTTCCAGGATATTCGCTTTGGTATACGGCAGCTAATCAAGATACCTGGGTTCACGCTCACGGCGATTATTTCTCTGGCGCTGGGAATCGGAGCCACAACGGCGGTGTTCAGCGTGGTCTACGCGATCTTGATGGACCCGTATCCGTACAAAGATCCGGATCGCATGATCCATATGCGCCTGACGGTGCCGTCTGGCGATCTGAGGGGCTTTGGCGTGACGGGTTCGCAATGGCAGGAACTGCGCAAGTCGCCCGTAGTGGAAGATACGTTCCTCGAAGATGACTGGAGCCTGACGGTCACAGGCGCCGACTTGCCCGAAGATGTGCAAGGCGTTTATCTCAGTTCGAATGGCTTCAACTTTCTTGGAGTGCCGGCAGCGCTGGGGCGCGGGTTGCAGCCATCGGATGCGATCGACGGTCAGGATCCGCAGCCAGTTGTCGTGCTCGGCTACAAATTCTGGCAGAGACACTTCAACAGCGACCCATCTGTTCTCGGCAAGACAATTCAGTTGTTGCGCAAGAACTACACCATCGTTGGTGTTGCCGGCTCGCGATTTACCTGGGGTGACGGCGACGTCTACCTGCCGCTTAAGATCACAGGGGACCAGGTGAAAGGGTTCTATGCGGGCATTCGCCTGAAACCCGGCATCACGCACGCGCAGGCCAACGCCGCGCTTGAACCCCTCCTTTTTCAGTTCGCCAAGGAAACGCCCAAGCATTTCCCGCCAGATCGCCAGCATCTTCATGTGGAGGGCCTCAACGAGGATTTCGTCAAGCAACTCGGCGGTACGCTCTACCTGTTGTTTGGTTCAGTTGCGCTACTGCTGCTGATCGGCTGCGGCAATGTTTCCATCCTGCTGCTGGCCCGCGCTACCGCGCGCCAGCACGAGTTTGCGGTGCGCTCGGCCATTGGCGCTAGTCAATCGAGAATCGTCCGCCAGTTGCTTACGGAGTCTCTATTGCTTTCGCTCACCGGCGCTGGGCTTGGCCTTCTGCTCGCTTACAAAACCATCGCAATCATCGTCGCGAATCTCCCGGAGTTCTCGTTCCCTCACGAGGCTGCGATTCAAATCAATCTGCCTGTGCTGATCTTTTCGATTCTGGTCGCGGTCACTACGGGAATTCTATTCGGACTCTGGCCGGCCTGGCAGCTCTCCCGGCCCGAGGTCAGCCAGATCATGCAGTCAAATACGCGCAAGACGACCGGAGATGTAAAGGGGCGCAGAACGCATTCAATCCTGATCGGCGGGCAGATCGCGCTTACACTGCTGATGATGGCAGGAGCGGGAGCGGCGATAGAAGGATTTCTAAAAGTAGCAAACACCAAGCTGGGTTACGATCCACGCGACGTCATGTCCGTTGGAATTCCGATACACGACGGCTCCTACAAGACATGGCCCGAGAGAGCGGCTTACTTCGAACAGATCTATGGAAAAGTGTCAGAAGTTCCCGGTGTGAAGCTCGCAGCGGTTTCCAGTAACGCGACTCCGCCTGACAATGGATTCAGAACCAAGTTCGAAATTGTGGGCAAGCCCTCTTCTGCGGACCAATCAATTCGTTTCAACATGGTCAGCAAGGAATACTTCCCAGTGTTGAGAATCCCGCTGATGCAGGGAAGATTCTGGGACGAAGCGGAAACCCGCCGCGGCGCGGCCGTCGCTGTTGTCAATCAGACATTCGTGAAGCGTTACTTCCCTGCCGGCGATGCTGTTGGCCACACGATCAAGGTTCCGGAATTGAAGGCTCAGCCTCCCTATCTGCTCACGGCGCCGGGAAGTGAAGATGGCTTCTTGATTGTTGGTGTTGTTGCAGACAAGCTTGATGATGGACTTTCCAAGCCCGTCTTTCCCGAGGCATTTGTTCCCTACACTGTGGCCATGGGGATGTACACACAGATGCTTGTGCGCGCTGACGGTTCGCCCCTGAAATTGCTGCACTCCATTCGTGCGGCTGTGAGTTCGATTGATCCTGACCAGCAGACCAACAACGATGTGCGGGACCTTGAGCACTGGATCACGCGGATGCCCGAATGGGCTCGCGGGCAACTGGTTGCATGGCTTTTCGGAGCATTCGCAGTGCTGGCTCTTGCGCTCGCGTCAGTTGGCCTGTACAGCGTTGTTGCCTACACGGTTGTCCAGCGAACGAATGAGTTTGGCATTCGCATCGCGCTGGGGGCAAAGAAAGGGCACGTCCTTGGCATCGTGTTCCGGTCAACGGTGGTAAGCGTCGGTACTGGAATCGTTGCGGGTGTACTGCTCACGATTGCGCTGAACAAAGTAATGGCGAACTGGGCAGCGGAGAGTTCGCGCGATCCCTTGCTGCTCCTTGGTGCAACATTTGTTCTTTCACTTGTTGCGACTCTCGCTTGCATAATTCCAGCATGGCGCGCGGCGGGCATTAATCCGATGACAGCTATTCGGTATGAGTAGGTGAGGCGGCGCGGCCGCTGGCCGCCGAGGTTATCGCAGGCCGGTGTGCAGGTAGGCTAACAGCGCGGTCATCTGTGCATCGTCGAAACGACCGTTGAACGCAGGCATCATTCCTTTTCCTGCGAGGACCACTCGCCGCACGTCGGCGTCGGTTGCGGGGACGCCGCTAGGGAGAGTGGCGCTGTCAAAGACGGCGTGGAGATTTGGTGGAACTTTCTTCAGGGCGAGATCGTTGTCCTCATGACAATGCGCGCAACGACCTTCGTACAGATGCTTCCCTTCTGTCTCCAGAGGAGTAAGAGACGGGGATTTGCGGCATCCCGCGAGGGTTGGAACGAAAATAGCGCCAATGATGAGAGCTGAAAGCGTGCGGTGAAAGATCATCCCATCTCATTTTAGAGGCGCGGCAGGTTCGGTATGCTGGAGCCATGACGCTTCCCTCTCTGGCTGAGATCCGCGAGGCCCAGGACGTTCTCTATCGCTACATGCCGCCGACTCCGCAATACAGCTGGCCGCTGATCAACCAGCGGCTCGGCACGGAAGTCTGGATCAAGCACGAGAATCACACCCCGGTGGGGGCGTTCAAGATTCGCGGCGCCCTGATCTACACCGAATCGTTACGGCTGACGCAACCGGCGTTGCGAGGAGTGATTGCGGCCACACGCGGCAATCATGGGCAGGGCGTGGCCATGGCGGCGCGTTTGCATGGCATCAAGTGCGTCATCGTTGTGCCCCACGGAAACAGCGTGGAGAAGAATCGCGCCATGATTGCTCAGGGTGCCGAACTGTTGGAACAGGGCCAGGATTTTCAGGAGTCGCTCGAATTTGCACGCAGGCTCGCTACCGAGCGAGGCCTGATGATGGTTGATTCTTTTCATGAACGGTTGGTGATGGGCACGGCAACATATGCGCTGGAGTTTCTGCAGTCGGCGCCGACACTCGATCGGGTGTATGTTCCGATCGGCCTCGGATCCTCTGTTTGCGGCGTATCGGCTGCTCGCAATGCATTAAGGTTGGCGACGGAGATCGTGGGAGTGGTGGCATCCGGATCTCCGTCTTACTCGCTAAGCTTCTCTCAGCGCAAGGTCGTCGAGGCTGCCGCGCAAACGAAGATCGCCGATGGTCTGGCTTGCCGCACACCAAATCAAAGTGCCATGGAGATTATCTGGCAAAATGTTGCGCGCATTGTAGAAGTATCCGATGCCGAAATTGCGGCTGCCATGCGAGCGATCTATCAGGACACGCATAATGTTGCGGAAGGCGCAGCTGCGGCTGCGTTGGCAGGGGCGTTGAAAGAGAAAGATTCAAATCTCGGCAAACGGATCGGCGTCGTCCTGACGGGAGGCAACGTTGATGCTGATGCTTTCGCGCGGGTGCTTTCAGGGGGAATCGCGTAATGATGAAGCCGCACTTCGATCACCTTACTCCACTGGCTCATGCTGCTCAGAACCGCTGCTTCGGCTGCGGCGAAGCCAATCCGCAGGGTCTCCGGCTGGAGTTCTTACTCGCGGAGGATGGAACTGTGGTCTGCCCAGCAATTATCCCCGATGCGTTCGAGGGACACCCCGGATTTCTTCACGGTGGGATCATTGCGACGCTGCTGGACGAAACGATGAGCAAGGCCGTCCGGGCTCGCGGCCTGACTGCGATGACGCGACACATGGAAGTCGATTACAAGCGGCCGGTGCCGTCGTGCGTACAGATTCGCATGGAAGGACGAATCGTGAAGGACGACGGGCGCAAACATTGGGTTGAAGCCACAATCTTCGACGGGGACGGACATGCGCTGGCTCTTGGCAAAGGGCTGTTCATCGAAGTGCGACCAACTAAGACTGCCTAAATGGGGAGTGGCGATCTACTTCAACGTTGCGAGCCAATCGATAACAGTGCTCTCGAGAAAGATCCGGTGATCGGACCAGCCGTGATCGGTTGCAACGTGGATGGCTTTGACGTTGTGGCCTCCCTCAGCTTGAATGGCATGAATGAGCGAGTCGGTCTGCGAAGCCAAGCCGTCGTTCGCTGATAGAACCAGAAGAGGAACATCTTTCAGTCCGGGGATGGCGTTGGCGAACCCGAATGCCTTGGAATTCTGGGCATCCTCGTTTGCCATCGACTCCGCGGTAACCCCCGCAAGCCCCTCCATGTTGTCGGCCATCATAGCGACGAGTTTGTCGTGATCCATTTTGCCGATCTGGCCCATATCAGCGGCGCTTATCAGAATGGCGCCGGCAAGAGCATGATCGCGAGCCGCGGTCATCGCTGTCACCCAACCACCCATGCTGTGACCGGCAAGAACAATCTTCTTCGTATCGATCTGGAGCTTAGCCACATTTTCCGGGACTCGAAGGTAGGCAAGCACAGCGGCGGCATCTTCAAGGTTTTGCGCAAAACTGTAGGAACCCGGGCTTCCCCACGAGCCGCGGTAGTTGAAGGTTACCGCGTTCCAGCCTGCACGCCGCACCGCCTGAGCGAGGTCGAGGTTTTTCTCGTTCCCCGGCAACCCATGGCAGATAACGATCGTGGGATGGGGGCCCGCATTTGCCGGCGTGTATGCGATGCCGTTGATCAGAACGCCATGACTGGGAATGTTCAGGACAACCATGCCGGCGGGGTGAGCCGCATCCGCGGGTGGGTCGGTGTAGATGGCCGAAGGAACGGTCTGGGCATAGGCAACGGAAGCTGCCAGAACTACGACCGCTGCAAGAGAGGGCAGACGCATTGTGAAACCTCTTAAGTTTCAAATTTCAGACGATGAGGAGAAGCTCAACTCCTTACACACACGAGGCGCATCTTGCTGAGACGTCAAAATCCAAGAGTGCATCGAAGTATAGCCAGTGTACATTTCGATCTTCCCAGAGGCCATATTTCAGAAGGCGAAGCAGCGCCGGGCCGCAAGATAGTGAGGCTTCGGCCCGGCGACTTTAGTGAATTGGCTCGAACCCAGTGCGAAAAAAGCCTCAGTGAATCATGTTGATGGTTTCCTGCGTGACGGTGTCGAAGGTTGTCACGGCTTTTGAATTCGCTTCAAAAGCTCGCTGGGCAATGATGAGTTTGGAGAACTCTGCGGAGATGTTCACGTTTGAAGCCTCCAGAGCTCCACCTTGCATAGATCCGAGCCCAGATGTTCCTGAAACGCCGATGGTCGCAGTGCCGCTGGCCAGGGTCGTTGCGTAATCACCATCGCCAACGTTCTGCAGACCCTGGAGGTTGACGACATTGCCCAGCGCGAGTTGGCCGACATTGAGCTTCTGCCCGTTATTGAATGTTGCGGTAACAGTTCCGTCCGAGCCGATCGTGAATCCGGTGTAGTTTCCGCTCGCGAAACCGTTCTGGGTTGTCGAAGAAGCTGCCGATGTCTGATCGACTTGCGTTAGTGTGGATGAACCGTCAGCGCCGAAGAGATTCCAGGTCATGTTCAGACCGGAAGCTCCATCGGAAAGGCCGGAAAATGTGATGCCGCTGATATTTGTTGAAGGGCTCACAAGGTTTCCATTCGAATCAAAGCTCAACGAACCGCCAGCAGTGGCAGACGCCGGCGGATCTTGAATCACGCTTCCCGAAGTGGTGAGATTGGTTCCGCTAATCGTCAGTTGCCCGGCCGCGTTCGAAGACACGGAAGCAGCAATCCCAGCGGCGTTCAGGGCGTTCTGCAAGTCGGTGGCGTAGTTTGCAACGGACTCCCCCGCCGTAATAGCGGGAGCATTGATGGTCGTGGAAACATTGCTCGCGTTGGGAGCGGTGATGGTCAGATTGGTGGCTGGATCAACGGTGGCCAGTGTGCCGGCATTGGACCCAAAGCTGTAGATCTGTGTATTTATGGCTCCGGCGCTGCTGCTATTTGCTGCGAGTGTATCCGGAAGAGTGACGTTATACGACCACGTGTTGGTTGCAGTTTTTGTGTATGTCACCTGCGCTTGATAGGCCTTTCCGAGTGAGTCATAAACCTGAATCTTGCTGGAGAGGCTATCGCCTACCATCGCGGATGAATCGAGTGTTGCCGTCATGCCGAATGTTGTCGTTGCACTGGGCGACTCTACTTCGCCAACCGGAATGTGCACTGCGGCAAGTGGGGCATTGGTGTTCACGACGCCGTTCGCAGCCGGAAAGCCCATGACGTTCAGTCCGTTTGAAGTGATCAGGTTTCCGTTCAGGTCGAGCGAGAAATCGCCATCCCTGGTAAGGAGAGTGTTATTCCCGGCGCCCACAACAAAAAATCCGTTACCCTGCAGGGCGACATTTGTGGCTACGTCGGTTGTATTTGGCGACCCGTTCGAAAAATCCGTCTCGATGGAAGCCACCTGCGTTCCAGATCCCTGCTGGATTGGGTCGCCGGAACCTGCCTCTCCAACTTGCTGATAGAACAAATCTGAAAAGTTCACCGAATGCGCCTTGTAACCTGTCGTATTCATGTTCGCAAGATTGTTCGCGATCGTATTCAGTGCGGTTGAATCTGCATTCAACCCGGTTAGCGGAATGTAAAAGCTTGCCATGTTGCCTCTCCTCTGCGTGGACTCCAGCCTTTGGGGCTATGTGTGAATGAAATGCGGTGAAGGATCATTGGGGTTCATGACCGTTTGAAATGAGTGGTCAATGACTCCGCGACACGCTGCGCTGCTGGACTGTTTGCGGGGATGGTGAGATTACCATCGGCTCGATGCGACGGCGCAGGCCGTGCTGCCAGCGGATGCGCGCCTTCTGTTTTAATGCCCGACCTGCCGACGGAGTCCGTCGTAAGCGTCTGGTTGATGGAGATGAGCTGCTGAAGACTATTCACCTGAACCAATTGATTGATGTATTCGTTTGGATCGGTATTGGCAGTCGGGTCCTGGTTCTTCATCTCGGTTACCAGCAGCGTCAGGAAATCATTCGCCGAGATGGTTGCAGAATCGCTTTCCGCACTGCCGCCCGCGGTGGTTGCCTGGCTTTTGACGGCTTGCGCATTGGCTGAGTGGTGCGCAGTCGAGGCTTGGTTCAAAATACCGATGATTTGTGTGGCCATTAAGTCAGTTCCATCCTTTCGTACATGAATCCAACGATCCAAGTTCCCTGCTTTTCACTCCCGCATCACACGACGAAAAATACGTGCCCATTCGTTTGGTTTCGGTCTGTAGCAAAACTCTGCATATCCGCGAGTGACTTGGGCTGCTCCGGGATGCTATGCGGAGAACGTGGGACGGGAGCGATTGGAGAGGACTCGGGGCCTTTCTGCATTTGCTGCTGCCGTCCGCCATCGCTGGTGTCCCCGCCATTTCCGTGGGCCATCTCCTGTTGTGAATCGCGGCTGGCCCAGCCCGCATCGAGTGTCGAGATGCTGACGGGATTGAGGTGTTCGTAATGGCTAGCTAAATGGGCGTTCAATCCGGCAAGATGACTACCGAGAACTTGCGCGGCAACGTCCGTCGAGGGAACCACGGCGGCATGAATGCCTCCAGAGCCCGACTGCGCGCGCACGCTCACCCAGCCCAATGATGGATCCTGAAAGCCAGCTTCGGCTCGATGCACTCCGGCAGAAACCCATTTCGGCGAAGTGTCGTCCGCTCCCGCATCGATGGATGTAAACGGTTCACGTACCGACGCGGGATGGGTATTCGCTGATGGCGCAAGTCGATCAACCGGAACTTGCATCACGTCGGAGGAGGCAACTGCAGATTGTCCGGCGCGCACGTCTACGAGAGCCCGGGGTTCAGCAGCGGCCGTGGCCACATGCAATGAGGAGATCGCCGTGTCGCGATTCAATTGCGTGACCACTTCTCCAATAGTGGCTCGCTCACGCTTGCGGCTTCCTGGCTCCAGAGCGTGGACGGTAGGCATCTCGGGGTTCGCTCCTTGTTCCGACGCGACGCCTCGATGTGCAGATGAAGTCTCGGGATCCCGCTGAGCCGGGAGAGACGCAGAAACCGAAGCAGATTCCTGGTAAAAATTGCCATGGAGCGATGGCGAATTCGATATCGAAGTACCCGCAGGTGCTGCAATCGGCTTCTTTGGCTTCACCGATAGAGTTCGATCTGCAGCCTGAGTCTCGGCGATTGCAGGGTCGGGAGCGACGGCTTGCGAAGAAGTCGCAGTGGATGAGTAGCCATCTGCCTCGGCGGAAGGGGTCGAAGTGAGAATCGATCTGTCGACATCTGGACCACCTGTGGATGCATTGATTGGGATTATCAAAGCGCCTTCGGAGGGTTTGCCTGCCGGTTCCGCGATGGGGTCATGAATCTCTGGCGAAGATGGCCCCAGTGGCGAAGGTTTGGCGGCTCCTGCCGATGTAACCTGAAGCGGGATGATTACGGAAGTCAGCGAAAACTCCGGATTCGCGACGGAGATTGTGGTGAATGAATTCGCGGTTGCTTCTTTCCTTATCAACCTGTGGTTGGGGCCCAACAGGTTTTGCGAGCGCGAGGTTTCGTGCAGTCCGCCTTTCGGCGGAAATCCGTCCGCATCGGAGTTGAAAGGGATGTGGCCTGAAGGCAACGAGTGCAGAGTGTTTCTCGTGCCCTCGAAAACGAATTCTGACAATCGAGCTGATTGCGGAGCAGATTGTTTTGCTCTGCTCGCGTCCTGATGGTGATTCCTTTGTAGTCCTGCTACACGTAGAGGGATGGCGAGTGCAACGGCCGCAGACCCGACTTCATTCTCCACGACATTGTTGCTGGTGATATCTTCAAAGGCTCCGAGGTTGCCAAGGTTTGCCTGCCACCTCTGCCGGAAGTCGCCAGTTTCCAATTCTGGCGAAGAATCTGGCCCAGTGGTCTTATCCGCAGCGCTGAGCGCGAAGCGATGATTTGACTATCGATTGATTTGAAACCGGTACATTGCTGTGAGTTTCGATTTCGCTGACTCCGCCCATGCGCGTTGATGGAGCAGATGGCGTGCCAAATAGAATGTCATTAGGTTAGAGGAATATCAGATTCAATTGCGGTAATGTTGGCATCCCTCCGGTTCCGGTTGCGCTGCGAACGATGCCAATCATCCAGTACGAGCTGGTTCTTGCGATTCGCCTCTGTGGCCGCCTTGGCTTTCATAGCTTCCCAGACGGTTTCCACCTGTCGCCGTTCTATCCGCTTATCGAGGAATCTCTGTCTCTTCTCTTTCACCTTGTTCTCAGCCGCGTCGATCTTGCTTGTCAACGTCTTCGCAATGCGCTGGGCCGATTGCATCTCTTCCAATCCCGCGATTCTGTCAACGAACTCCCCGGCCTGCACGCTCGATGCGACCAGCACCCGGGCTCGACGCTCACGCTCGCGAATCTGCATGAGGGCTGTCACCAGTCGCTGTAATTCGGCGATGGCCGATTCCATTGCGTTGCGGGTCTGCTCCTCTTCCGCTTGACGGATGTCGCGAAGTCTTTGAAGGCTCTTTGAGGCCGCCATGGTTTAGATTTCCTCCGCGATCTCCGCAAGTCGGCGCAGGCATTCCGGATATTCCACGCGCTCTTTGGGAGTCTGGATCATGAATTCGCGCATCGCATTTCGGGACTGCAGCGCCCTGTCCAGATCAGGATCTGCACCAGGCTTATATGCGCCAATTCGAACCAGATCTTCTGAGCGCGCGTATGTCGCCAACATTCTCCGAAACAGGGCTGCCTGTTCGCGGTGATTCTCACGCGCTACTTCCGGCATCAACCGGCTGATGGAATCGAGCAGATCAATAGGTGGGTACCAGCCCTCCGCGGCTAGCCTTCGCGAGAGCACAACGTGACCATCCAGCAGCGAACGTACCGCATCGACCAGTGGATCCTGCTGGTCGTCTCCTTCCATCAACGTCGAATAGAACCCGGTGATCGATCCGGAGCGAAAGTTTCCGGCTCTCTCTACCAGCTTTGCAAGCCGGCTGAAGACAGATGGCGTATAGCCTTTTGCCGTCGGGGGTTCGCCCACTGCCAGGCCGATTTCTCTTGCGGCCATGGCAAAGCGGGTCAGCGAGTCGAGTACGAGCAGAACGGCCTTTCCTCTCCGAGCGAAGAACTCGGCAATCGTGGTTGCGGTCATGGCGGCGCGCATACGCATCAGCGGGGATTCATCGGAAGTGGAAACAACCAAAACGGAGCGCGCAAGCCCTTCTGGGCCGATCGCGCTTTCGGCAAATTCGCGAACCTCGCGTCCGCGCTCTCCTACGAGACCGACCACCGTTACATCAGCTTCAGTGTTGCGCGTCATGATGCCGACAAGCGTGCTTTTGCCCACGCCCGATCCGCCAAAAATGCCAACGCGCTGACCGCGACCAACGGTAAGAAGCCCATCGATCGTCCTGATGCCCGTGGCGAGAGGAAGGTGAATTGGAACCCGATCGAGAGGCGTGTGCACCGTGCCCTCGAGAGGTAGCCTCTCCGTCGAACCGGAGAACATTTGCCCATCCATTGGCACGCCCATTCCATCGAGGATCTTCCCGATCATTCCTTCGCCTACGACGACCTCGGGGCCGCAGCCGAGGGCAGTCACTAAATCTCCGAAACGAACTCCATCGGTTGTCTTCACCGGCATCGAGATAACCCGTGCACCGCGAAATCCAACGACTTCCGCGCGATGTATGATTCCCAGGCGGTCCTCAATCTCGCAGCATTCTCCGACCGAGGCGACTGGTCCAGCGGACTCAATGGTATGACCAATCGATTCCACGACCTGTCCGCGCCAGCGCCACGGCTGAACGGTATGCACCCGCGCCCTATAGTGGTCCAGAATTCCGCTCATGCGCCCACCGCGCCTTCCCTGGGACGAGGAAATACCTCGGCATCTCCGTTCGCTGCGGACACGCCATCCACCAGCGCCATGTCCATCTGATGAAGCTGCGAGTGCAGGCCAAGATCCACCGAGCCCATCTCAGTCTCGATGACGCAATCGCCAATCTGCATACCGTCATCGGGAACCACCGCCGGTCTTACCTTGAGATTTGGAATATGCTTCATTGTCTCGATCCAGAGTTCCGATTCTGAAGCCGGTATCCTGAGGCGCACCTCAATCGTCGCCGCGAGTTGTCCCAGTGCCACACGTACCGCGCCAATCAGAAACAGCGGGTCCATCTGAGCTTCGCGGCGGAGTATACGTGCGGCGATGGCAAGTGCAAGGCGGACAACTTCTGGTTCAACCTCATGAACAAATCGGGCTCGGTCTTTCGCCACGTGCTCAGCCAGATGTGTCGTCTCCTCAATCCGCTTTCTGTCCGCATCTCGCAGGAGTGCGCGATATTCGCCAGCTGCCTTTTCACGTTCTTCCCGGATTCCTAGTTCCCTTCCTTCCTCAAAGCTGCGCGCTGCAATTTCGGCTGCAGAGGCACGCAATTCCTTTTGGCGAGTCGGCATTCCGGATCGGGTATGCGTCAGAGTCTTCCCGGTCCGGGAGCGGCCCCGCGGTGCCGACTTCGGTGAGCTCTTTCCAGGACGTTTGCGGGGCCGCAGCACCAGGCGGATACTCAAAAACTTCAACTCGTACTGATGTTCCGATTCGCAAGGTTCACATTCCTTAACCAAGGTACTTTCAGGCGATCATCTCATCGCCGGTTTCGAGTTTGAGGATCACTTTGCCCTCCGCCTCCAGACGGCGTGCGAGATTCAGAATCTCCTGTTGCGCTTGAGCTACTTCACGCGACCGCACGGGACCAAGGACTTCCATGTCTTCCTTCAACATCTCGACCGCGCGAGCACTCATGGACTTGAATATCGCTGCCCGTAAATCCTCGTTTGCCCCGCGCAGCGACATCGCCAGTTGTTTTTTGTCGACGCCCGAGACAATCTCGCGAATGGTCGCGGGGGGCACCGTCACAAGGTCTTCAAACGTGAACATGAGATTGCGAATACTGAGCGCCAACTCCGGCTGTCCATCTTCAATCACTTCGAGAATTCGCTTGGACTCCTCCGCATTCATACGATTCATCAAATCGGCCACTGCTTTGAATCCCGAATAGCTCTTTCTGCCCGTGTCGCCCACGGTCTCGAGGCGCCGATGCAGGATGTGAGCCACCTTCTGTGCCATCTCCGGAGAGAACTGCCGCATCTCGGCCAGCCGCTGAATCGAGATGACTTTGTGCTCTTCGCTTAGACTGCTCAGCACCTGCGAAGCGCGCTTGGGGTCAAGGTGCGCCAGCACAAGCGCAATGGTCTGCGGGTGCTCGGAATCCAGCAGTTTGCCGAGTTGTTGAGGGTCGGTGCGTTGCAGCTTTGCCAAATTACCTTGTTCAGCCTCTTGCGCGCGCCGCAATTGCGACATCAGATCGTCGGCTCGCTGTTTCCCGAAAGCTTCGGCAAGCAGGCGACTGGCATAGTCGAGCCCGCCGTGGACAATGAATCCCTGTGTCTCCAGCAATCCCCAGAACTCCTCGAGAACCGCGGCTGAGACCTCCGGCGTAATGCCGCGCAGGTCCGCAAACTCCTCCGTCAGGCGCTCGACATCGGACTCCGGAAGCGTGCGAAGAATCTCCTTGGCAAGATCCTCCCCTACTGCCATCAGTAGCACAGCCGCTTTGCGCGCTCCCGTGAGGCTCACGGATTGGTGCTGCATTGATCCTCCGAAATTCGAGCCATCTGCAGCCAAGTCTCTT
This sequence comes from uncultured Acidobacteriaceae bacterium, assembly GCA_963738035.1. GTDB lineage: Bacteria > Acidobacteriota > Terriglobia > Terriglobales > Acidobacteriaceae > Telmatobacter. Next base: position 430,077 of record CAVTVB010000005.1, on the reverse strand, counting down.
GTCCTTTCCAAACGTCGCTCAAGCTGAGGTTTTCATTTCACAAGACTCTTGATTAAGCTTGATTCCAAATCCGAACGTGCGTTACTCCGAGTGAATCCAGCTCTGCAACAGCCGCGAACTCTGTGCGGGCTCGTTTTTCATCTGCGTTGTCACCTGTTCGAAGATCTCGTGCGCACGAATGCGATTCGGATCAGGCAGAGCCGACTCAGGTTGTGGAAGCGCTGCCTGGTGCGCCGCAGCTATGCCTTGAGACGGTGCACCTTTCACCTGCGAGACCGCCTTCTGCATCGCAGGTCGCACCCCAAATGCAAGTACAACGATGAGCCCGATCAGCAGGCTCAGATATTTGAGGAGCAACGGTGACCCTTCCAACTTGGTCAGCACTTGTGCATGCAGAGAAGGAAGGGGAAGAGCCCGATTCTCTTCAAACGAAAGATTCTGCACCGTGACGACATCGCCGCGGGAAGGGTCGAATCCGACCGAAGCCTGGGCAAGCGTCGTCAGGTTTTTCAACTCGTCAGACGAACGCGCCTGCCACTTTGCTGCGCTTGCCTTGCTTTGGGGCTGAATAAGGCGGTCGTTCACAACTATTGCTGCTGTGAGCCGATGCACTTTCCCCGGGTTCTCAACGAGATGGCGGACAGTTTTCGAAACGCCGTATGTACCAGATTCCGTTTTCGCGGTCTGGGGCTGCGTGGTCTGCTTAGGATAGACCGGAAGCGATTGGCTGTTAGGGGCATTCGACGCAACTCCCGGAACCCCGGCTGCGATCGTCTGCGCACCTGTCGTTTGCTCGGTGCGCTCCATTGAAAGCGCGACGGACTGAGCGGGATCGTAACTTTCCTTTGTCTCTTCGATAGTGTCGGCATCGTAGTTGAGAGTCACCGAAGCGCGCACATTGCCAATCCCGGTAACCGGTTCGAGTGTGGAGATCAGCTTCTCCTCGAGAGCTTGTTCTGACCCGAGTTGCAATGCCTCGGGTGTCCGGGGACCCAGCGGAAGGTGGCCGGACGAGTCAACGAGAACAACATGATCGGAAGCGAGCCCATCGACGGCGGATGCGACCAGATTGCGAATTGCATCGGCCTCGCCATCCGCCAGGGCTCTACGACGCAACTTCAGCACGACGGAAGCCTTGGCCGGCCGGTCCTGCTCACGAAATAGCGAATCGTGTGCCAGCACCAGGTGCACACGCGCCGACTCGATATCTGTCAGAGAAGCGACCGTATGCTCCAGTTCTCCCTCGAGAGCTCGCTGATAATTCACTTGCTCGTCGAACTCCGAGCCAACCCAATTCGGCTTATCAAAGAGCTCGAATCCCAAGCGACCGCTTTTTACGCCCTTTGCGGCCGTGGCCAGTCGTGCCTTATCGAGTTGCGCTGCTGGAACAAGTAGTTTCGTCCCGCTGTCGACCACATCGTAGGGAATCTGCGCCTGCGTCAAGGTGAGGCCGACCTGGCGAGCATCGTCAGGATCAAGGCCGGCATACAGAGTTCGCCAGTCGGTGCGCAGTCCGTACCAGAGCAGTCCACCGAACAGAATGAATAACATTGCTCCCGTGACAATAGCCCAGCGGCGCTGCCTCCGCGGCATAGCTGCCCAGCGGAGCCGAGTCCGCGTCCACATGGCTGCGACTCCTGCCTGTAGCTGTCCAACCTCACCATCTGGTGCCCGTCTCTCCAACTGCGTTCCTGGAGCGGCCATTTGCCTTATCCCGCCGTTTGCTTCAGCGATTGCGCTTGATGCTTTCCGTCCGTTAATTTCCGCTGTCTATGACTCCACTCGAGAATCAGAACTGCATGCTCATGATGCTCTGATAGCTCTGAATTGCCTTGTTACGTACCGCCAGCGCCATTTCAAATGCCATGCTTGCCTTTTCACTTGCAATCATTGCCTGATGTATATCTATTCCAGAGCCTGTCAGTAATCCATTCACCGCGTTCCGCGCCTGATTGTCGAGCTGACTCACTTTGCCGATTGCATCAGTCAGCAGATCGCCGAACGGCGAGTCTGCCGCCTTGGGCGATGCCGAGGAGCCGACAGCAAATGGAGTGCCCGCAACATTCAACAGAACTGTGCCGGAAACGTTCGTCGTGTGAACCCCAGTAATCATCGATTGCTCCTTTTTCAATCCCCTGCTCGTCTTTTAAGATTTCGCAATGTCTAGAGCCGAGGTGATCATGCCCTTTTCCGCCTGTACCGCCGAACTGTTCAACCCGTAGGCACGCGTAGCGCCCATCAGATCGACCATCTCTGTGAGCGGATTGATATCGGGATAGGCTACGTAACCGTCTGGCCCGGCGTCGGGATGCCCCGGATCGTATCGCTTCAGCGACGGTGAACTATCTTCGATGACTTGCGCGACATGGACTCCACCCGCGGGTTCTGCGTCTTCTGACCTCAATGCACGTAAAGAGGCATTGCTCAGAGAATGGAAGAACCCCTCATCGGCACGATTGGCCTCAAAGACCACATGTTGCCGCTTGTAAGGCCCTCCCGATTCGGTGCGCGTCGTCTCTGCATTGGCCATATTTGCGGCCACGACCTCAGCACGCATGCGCTCTGCCTGCATGGCGGATCCAGAAGTCTCCATCAATCCAAAGAGGTTCATGTGCGCGCCCCTCTCCTCCCACACTCGAATTACTTGTCTGCGTGAATTGCGTCCATCACACGCTGGTTCTCGAGCCGCATCAGCGCGACACCCGTTCTGAATTTCAACTGCACCTCGGCCATGTGCAGGCCCTCACGATCCATGGACACATTGTTGCCATCAGGTCTGGCAACAAGGCCGTCAACATCCTGCACGTGGACGGATTGCGATTTTGGCCCATCCAGCGTCCACAACGCCGTGCGCATCTCTGCTTCAAAATCGAATCCCTGCGTGCGATATCCGGGCGTGTCGATGTTGGCCATGTTGGTGGCAGTCAGCTTCGTTTCGCGGACCGCCAGATCAAGATACTGTCCCAGGGCGTCGCTCAAACGGGTTTCAATTTGCATTGGCTGCTCCTTTCCGTCACAGAGACCGACTCAACTTGCCTGTTGCTCACCCGCTGCGGGACCCATCGAATCCCCAAAATCAATGTCGTCATACGTGAGGACGGGTTCATCGCCGGCAAGGATAGCCGCGCGCTCCAGAACATGCTCCAGTTCGCGCACATTGCCCGGCCACGAATGAGCTGCGAGTTTGGACATCGCAGCATCATCGATATGCTTGATCGGCATGAAGCGGCCCATCTGCGCCAGAAAATGATCTACGAGGAGGGGCAGATCAGCGAGATGCTCCACCAACGCAGGCGTGCGAACAAGGAAGACCGCCAGCCGGTAGTAGAGATCGGCACGAAAGCTCCCGGCCTGCGTGTGCTGTGCGAGAGGCTGATGCGTGGCTGCGATGATGCGAACATCCACCTTGACAGTTTCATTATCCCCAACGCGTTGCAACTCTCCACTTTCAACAAAGCGTAACAGCTTCGACTGGAGGCTCAACGGCATCTCGCCAATTTCATCAAGGAACAGGGTTCCGCCGTCTGCCGCTTCGATACGGCCAACGCGCCTCTGCACAGCCCCGGTGAATGCGCCCCGCGTGTGACCGAAGAGCTCCGCCTCAAGAAGGGCCTCCGGAATGGCCGCACAGTTAATGACAACGAACGGTTTTCGATTGCGCGTGGAGAGCTTGTGCAAGGCTTCGGCGACCAATTCCTTGCCCGACCCGGTAGGCCCTTCGATCAAAACCGGCGTGGAGCGCGACGCCACCAGGCGAATGCGCCTGCTGACCTCGAGCATGCAGGGCGAGTTGCCAACCAGCTCCGGAATCCTGTAGTTTCCTGTGACCAGTCTTGGCTTAGGCACGCTGCGTTCCGTCCTATCCAGTGCAGCAGTTTTCTTTGGGTTTTCTTGACCAGGCGAGGACGAGGCCCTTTGCGCATTGAAACGAACGAAAGGTGCTGGCTGGATGACACCGGTCGGATTGTGCGATGGCCTTGCTCCAGCGTCCTCTAGTACAGGCGCTGTATTCCACGCTGCCGTATCCGTTTCCTGAATGCTCCGAAGCGCGTAGAGAATTTCCTGTCGATGCGGTCCGGGAGCGCTCTCCAGAGGCATTGCGGTACCGGCCGTCACCACATCGACATTCGGAAATGCTGCCCGGAACTCACGAAGGAACTCAGCCAAATCCAGGTCCGGCAGCCAGGAGTCGACAATGATCGTCTGGGGCAAAGCTTCCATCGCCTCTCCCCATGCCTGCGCGCCACCCTGTGCCTCGCGAACCTGCCACCGCAACCCAGTCAATACGGAGTTAAGCTTCTGACGAAGACTGCCATCGGCACTTGCCACCAGTGCGGTGCGTGGCCGTATCCGAGAACAGGGTGATGAAATCAAAGCTGCTGTGGCTGCCATTCTGCCTCTCCTTAATCTGAATACCCAATCTCGCGATCATTCCTGCGCGGCGGTGATCCGCGGCGCAATCAATGCGGAGTGATTCTCCGCGCCCTGCATCACAAGGTCTGTTTCGAAGGGAATCATGTAACCTTTGCCGCGAATTGTCCGAATCAAAACGCCAGGCGGCATATCGGAGAGCTTGCGGCGCAAATAGTTCACGTACACATCTACGATATTTGTGGTTTGAGCAGACTCCATATTCCACACAATTTCCAGCAGCTCAACGCGCGAAACACAGTGACCGCGATTGAGCATCAGGTGTTCAAGCAGCGCGAATTCCTTGTTGGTGATGCTCAAAGGTTTTCCGCCGCGGCGCACCGTATGGTCAAGTCGACTCAGCTCGAGATCGCCGGCACGCAACATGAGTTTTCCTTCCCTCTTTCTCCGCAACAGCGCTCGGCATCGCGCGCGCAGTTCGAGAAGGCTGAAGGGCTTGGTCATCATGTCATCGGCTCCGTTGTCGAGGCAGCGCACCCGCGCATCTACTTCATGCCTGCCCGTTAGCACAAGTATCGGCAATTCCGCATGGATCTGGCGCATCTCCCTGAGTGCGGCCTCGCCATCCTTGATGGGCATATTCAGATCGAGAATGGTCAGGTCAGGCATTTCGTTGATAAAGGCTTCGACGGCCTGACCGCCGTCGTGAACGGTGTGCACCCGATAACCGTCTGTCTCCAATCCTCGTCCTAGAAAAAGGCTCAGGGCTTTATCGTCTTCGGCGATCAGCAATCTCATTTGCTACTCCTTGCCTCTCTCTGGGTCTTTCGCCCTGCAGTGCAGCGTGACTTAAAGAGCCCTAACCTGCGGCACCTCTCTACGTTCGCCCGATGTAAGAGAGAACTCAAGATGGGAAGGAGAAAAGAATGGAGGGGAATCTCAGAATAGATGTGGCCGCTCGCGGGTTTCCGCAAATGGATCAATGAACGCGGATGCGTGATGGCGGATACAGAAGATCTGCGATGCCAACCGGGACAAGGTTCTATTGGCTTGGTTCAGGTGGCGCTGACAGACTTGTCAGGCGGTCATCAGGTCGCGAACCTGTTCTCGCTGAGCACGCAGTGCTGCATCCGCACGTTCCAGGATAGCCTGCAGGCTATCGCCGTCACGAAATTCTGAAAGTCCGATCGCGGTCGAGAGTTGAACGCTCACGTGACCGGATCTGCCCGGCACCTGATACGGCCCGCTTATCCAGGTTTGCAGTCGAGCAATTTGAACTCTGGCATCAGCTGCAGGACAGTCCAGGACCACCATGAACTCATCGCCGGCCCAGCGCGCTACGAGGTCTGACATTCGACAAGTCGATCGAAGCACCCTGGCGAATTCCTTAAGGATCAGGTCTCCCACCAAGTTGCCGAATTCGTAATTGATTTGCCTGATGCCGTGGATATCGACGATAAGAATGGAAAATGGGCTTCCGCATTCAATTCGTTGCTGAACCCGCGCTTCGGCCCAGCGGCGGCTTCCAAGCCCAGTCAACGGATCGCAGGAAGCAACGTGCTCGGCTTTTTCAAGCTTCGCCTGGTAGGTTGAGACCTCAGCGCGCAGATGGTCGATGACAGCTTTGTTGTCAGCCGTCATTCGGGCAACCGAACTCTTGAGTTGCAGGGCGCTCTCTTCAATGGAAGAGCGGATGCTTGTTATGTCCTCGAGTTTCGCAATGGTCTCCAATTTTGTTGTAACCGAATCCAATTGCCGGGCGTACCGGTCGTCTTTATGTCCGAGCGATTCGGCCGTTCTGGCAATCACGAGCAACAGGTCCTTCACCTCTCCGGCTTTCTGCTGGTAATAGAGGGCGGTCTTGTTGCCCCAGCCGGACAGCAGCACGCGAAGTGCATCGCGCGTAGTGGCGATGGCCGGAAGCCTGAAATTCCCTTCTAGGTCCTTATCAAGTCGTGTCAGTCCCCTTTTCAGTTCCATGGAGAGATCTGGACATGCATTCGCGCCGCATTCCCCGATTTCAGCCAGCGCTGAGCGATATGCCGACAGAAGCGCAAGACACGCATCCGTTGTACAGCTTTCCTCAGGCTTGTCGATTCGAGACGTGTCGGAATCAAGGTATCGCTTCAGAGAAATCATCGGCTTAAGCTCCGTGCGCAGTAGCTCCGCCCCAAACTGGCGAGAGTTGGCCTCACCAACCCTTATCGGCTACAGGAGCAAGGGCATCAATGCGGGTGCTTTGAGAAAGAGGTATCAATCGTGGAAGAACATTCTTATGACAGAAAAGACACCTCGGAGAAAGGAAGGCAAAAACTATTCTTGCAATTCGCTTTTTGTTCGCTATAATTCGCGCATGGCTGTCACTCGAAGGCAAAAAGAGATTATCGATTTTCTGGAATCGTTTGTGGCCCGCAATGGCTATTCCCCTTCTTTTGAAGAGATTGCCCGCGGCATGAATCTGAAAAGCCTGGCGACGGTGCACAAGCACATCACGAACCTGGAGAAAAAAGGCCTACTGGACAGGGTTCACAACCGGAGCCGCTCGATCGATGTGCTACCGCCCGGCGCGCGCAATCGAACCAGCGACCGATTACCTTTGGCCGGCAGGATCGCTGCGGGATTGCCCGTGGAGACATCGGAGAATCCCGAGACAATTTCTCTGCATGACGTTGTCGGCAACCGCGACGTATTTGCGCTGGAGGTTCGCGGGGATTCGATGCGCGATGAGCACATCATCAATGGCGATTACGTCTTGGTAGAGCGCACCCGCACGGCCCGGCAAGGTGAGATCGTGGTGGCGCTTGTGCACGGCTCTGAAACCACTCTCAAGCGCTTTTACGCAGAAGGACAGGTGGTCAGACTGCAGCCGGCGAATGTCGACATGGACCCGATCTATGTTCCGGCCGCCCAGGTTGCGATCCAGGGTCGGGTGCTGGGAGTTTTGCGCAAATACCGTTGAAAAGCTGGCTTCAAATGGGGGAAAAGCCCGGCTCTTGGCCCGGGCTTTTCTGCCGCGCGATTAAGGCAACTTACGCTACGCCTGCGTTGGCCTCTCCCGCCGTCTGTTCGGCGGCTCCCAACAGGCGCTGAACCTTTTCTTCAATTACGTTTTGCGGAACGTATCCTACGATCTGATCCGCCACTTTGCCACCCTTGAAGAACAGAATCGCGGGGATTCCCCGAATACCATAGCGAGAAGGCGTGGCGGTATTTCGGTCGACATCCACCTTTGCTACCTTGATCTTGCCTGCGTAAGTCTGCGCTACTCCATCTACGATCGGTGCGATTGCTCTGCATGGGCCGCACCATACAGCCCAGAAATCTACGAGCACCGGCTGCTCGCTTTTGAGCACCTCCTGCTCAAATGTTGCATCGCTTACTTCCAAAACACCCACTCCTGCCATGGTTCTCCTTGTCGTGCCGCTGCCAGTTCAGATTAACGTAACAGTGCCTCTATAGGATGCTTCACGAGGCCAATAAGAAGCAATCGGCGCTGGAGTCCCGCCACGGAGCCAAGGCGTCTTTGACCCATCGGAATTGGCTCTTTCTGTCTGCAATGAATCGCTAAGGCAATCGTTTTATTTCCGGGCAAAAATAGAAGCGCCCGGATCCGTCGTCGGATCACGGGCGCTAGAGCAGCCCTCCCCCAGAACTGCCCACGCAGCGAATTTAGGTGGTCTGCCGTTCAATATCAAGGAAACTTAGGTAATCGATTTAGTAATCCTTCGTAGGTGATTTACCTCACAGTTACTTAACTCGTTGGAAGATAACTTTTCAGTGAATAGATGCAAGACATGAAAGCCGAAAATACTATTGCGACCGGAGGGACCTGCTTGCGCCGTTCTCCTCAAACTCACACCTAAGCAGTTCCGGGGCGCACTGGTTCTGCATCACGCCGAGGATCGCCTTGGAAGCGCCATCAATCTCGACCTCTCCTTCGACGATGACCAGAACAGCCGGACCTGCGCCGCTCAAACTGACTCCTAGGATTCCGCTCGTTCCGGCCAGCGGGAGCAGGCTGGGCAGAAGCGGACACATTTGGGCGCGATAGGGCTGGTGAATCCGATCCTGCATCGCCACCCTCAGCAGATCCCCCCGGCCTTGAGCGAATGCCAGACCGAGCATGGAGACGGCCTGAATGTTCGCTACAACATCTGCGCTGGTATAGCTTGCCGGAAGCACGGCTCGGGCCTTGCTGGTGGCCAGTGATTCCGATGGGAGAACAACGATCGCTCGCCAGTTGCGGGGCGGACTGACGCGCGCCACGCGAACCGCCCTTCCCTCATTGGCTGCGGCCACGAAGCCACCAAGCCAGCAGGCGGCTGCGTTGTCTGGATGCCCTTCGAGAGCGCATGCCTCCTCCAGAATGCGGTCCGGAGGCCAGTCGAGTTCGCCGAAGTGTACGGCCATGGCAATGGCAGCCAGTCGTCCCGCAGCCGATGAGCCACACCCCATTCCCAGGGGGATGTCGTTCTGCATCCGGATTGCCAGCGGACTTACTGTTCTTCCGTTCTCGGTTAGAACGCGGCTGTAAATATCAAGAATCAGGTTGTTCTCAAGACGGGAACAAAGATCACTGTCGTGCCCTGTCGCGATGATCGAAAACTCCTCGGCCGTCTCTGCCTCAATCTCAAGAAAGAAATCCAAAGCGATCGCAGCGGCGTCGAATCCTGAGCCGAGATTGGCGGATGTAGCCGGCAGGCGCATGCGAAAGGTTTTGGCATCGCCGCTCATCCGGCCATTCCCTTCAACGTGGCCAACACGGCTGACGGTGTTGGATCGACAACTACGGCGTTGCGCTGCAGGGCTGCTATCTCCGCCTGATGTCCGGCTACCTCATCGTCGCTTAACAGCGTTCCGCGATGGAAGTTGATGGTGTAATCGGCGTCCTTCAGCGTGTGCCCGGTAAGCAGCAACACGACAGTTTCGCTGGCGGCCACTTTACCTTGCTCTCGAAGTTTCTTGAGGCCCGCCAGAGTTACCGCGGAGGCGGGCTCACAGCCTAAACCTTCTGCGCCCAGCTCGGCTTTTGCGATGGCGATTTCAGCTTCGGTAACGTCGAGGCACCATCCGCCCGTCTCCTTGACGACCCGTGCTGCTTTACGCCATGAAGCGGGGTTGCCGATGCGAATTGCTGTTGCGCGGGTGTGCGCTTCGACGGGTTCCATCCGTTCACCGTTGTTTTCGGCGAAGCTGCGTGCGAGCGGATTTGCACCTTCGGCCTGTACCACCGAGATGCGTGGCATTCTCGCAACCAGTCCGAGTTCGTGAAGTTCGCGGAAGCCCTTGCCGAGAGCCGAGCTATTCGCAAGATTTCCACCGGGGACGATCAAGTGATCGGGAACGGTCCAGTCGAAAGCTTCTGCAATTTCAAAGGCTGGCGTCTTCTGTCCTTCGAGGCGATAGGGGTTCACGGAGTTCAGCAGATAAATGGGGGCCTGCTTTACGATCTGCGTCAACAGCCGCACGCACCCATCGAAATCGGACTTGAGCTGACAGGTCACCGCGCCATAGTCCATGGCCTGCGAGAGCTTGCCCCAGGCGATTTTGCCTTCGGGGATCAGCACCAGGCTGCGCAGACCTGCGCGCGCAGCATAGGCAGCCATGGCCGCCGAGGTATTCCCTGTTGAGGCGCAGGCCACCCACTCGAAGCCACGCTCTCGCGCCACGCTGAGAGCGGCGGTCATGCCGGTGTCTTTGAAAGACCCGGTGGGATTCATGCCTTGATGCTTTGCAAAGAGCTGGTCGATCCCCAGCGCCTTGGCTGCGCGTTTCAATTTGTAGAGGGGGGTATTGCCTTCGTGCAGGCTTACCGCATTGCCGAAATTATCGAGGATGGGAAGGAGCTCGCGGAACCGCCAGACACCACTTTGATCCAGAGCTTCGCTCGAACAGCGCCGCTCGCGCCACAACCACTTGAGAGCGCCGGGATTGGGCCTGTTGTGGCCTTGGCGCTGACCCCAGCCCGCATACTCCACCTCAAAAAGATCGCCGCACTGCGTGCATCTAAAATCAGGACTTGCCTCCGACCCTGCGATGCGCGCACCACAACCAAAACACCGTAACGTGTGCAGATTCTCGTTCATGCCTTGGTGTTAGCGTAACAGAGCATCTGTCCGCTAGCTGCACGGTTCGAGGGGACGATCAAAGGAGAATGCGGGAGGAGAAACTCATCAGAAATTCTCAATGCCCAACATGACGGGCTCCATCTCAAGCTGGATTTCGAATTGCTGCGAAACGGTTTCCCGAATTTGGCGGGCTAGCGCAACGATTTCCCCAGCCGTGGCGCCGCCGCGATTTACAAGCGCCAGCGTGTGCTTGGTTGAGATTCCAGCCCGGCCGAGGGCATAGCCTTTCGTGAATCCGGCCCTCTCGATGAGCCATGCAGCGGATAACTTCACGCAATTCTGGTGACCCGGACCGACGGGAAATAGCGGAGGTTCGACACCCGCCACCGCCATCACTGCAACTACTCGTTCCGCGCTTACGATCGGGTTTTTGAAAAAGCTGCCTGCGCTATGGCAGTCTGGATCGCCTTCAACGAGGAGCATCCCTTTCGATTTGCGGATGCGGCGGACGGTATCTGCTACATCCCGCAGCCCTGGAATGGCATTGGCCTCGAACGCTCTCTGCAGATCACCATATTTCAGCGTCGGAGCGCCGTGCATTTTGAGCAGATAGTCGACCCGCGTCACGACATATCGCCCTCGATCCGTTGTGTTGAAGCGGCTGCGCCGGTATGCGAATGCACAGTCGGCCGAGCTGAAGTCCGCATATGCCTGCTTCTGCAAATCGAATGCCCTCACCTGATTGATTGTGGAGGAAACCTCTTGACCATAGGCGCCTACGTTTTGCACCGGCGTTCCTCCGACCGTGCCGGGAATACCCGCGAGGCATTCAAGGCCCGCGCAGTCATCGTCAACGGTTCGCTGTAGGAACTGGTCCCAATCCTCACCGGCGGCGACCTGATAGACGCGCTCGTGTGACGATCCTGCGGTTTCGCGAACGGAGATGCCTTTGAGCTCCATGTGCAGGACCAAACCGTCGAAGCCGGCATCGGCCACAAGCAGATTGCTGCCGCCTCCGAGTACGAAGAGTGGAATCCCCTTCTCGCGGGCCCAGGTAGTGGCCTCGACGATATCCTCTTCGTCTTTGGCCGCAACGAACCACCGCGCGGGACCGCCGATTCCAAGCGTAGTAAACGGCGCAAGCGGCTTGTTTTCTTCAACGCGCATCGATGCAAGGCTACACTACGGACTGCAGGTAAGGGATGGAGAACCGGGCGCAAATGGTGTGCTGCATCACATCTTTTCTGTAGAATGGAAATAGGCGACGGGCTTAAGGCCGCAAGTACTAGCCGGAGGTTAAATGTACCCAGAAATCATGGTCATCCCGATGCGCGAAGAACTTACACGCGCTGGAATCAATGAAATTCGAACGGCCGAGGATGTCGATGCCGCCCTCGCGCAACCCGGCACGACTCTTTTGGTCGTGAATTCGATCTGCGGATGCGCAGCGGGCAAGATGCGTCCCGGCGTTCGGCTCGCGCTCTCGAACACGCAGAATGCACCCGATCACAAGATCACTGTTTTCGCCGGGCAGGATCGCGAAGCAACGGAGAAGGCGCGCGGCTACTTTGAAGGCCATCCGCCGACTTCGCCCGCCATCGCCATTCTGCGCGACGGCAAACTGGTTTACCTGATGCAGCGCTTTGTGATTGAGCAGGCGACAGCACAGCAAATTGCCGGTGAACTTATCCGTGCATTCGACGAATTCTGTGCAAAGGCGACCGCCTAGCGCACAGCAAAGTTGGATCGAAAGTGCAACGGCCTCCCGCGAAGGAGGCCGTTGCCGTTTTCGGAAGATTGCGATCAGTCGCCCTGTACAGCCTGCGGCTCCGGCAATTGTTGCACCTTGCTGTGTTTGCGCGAATAGCCAAAGTAAATTAGCAGCCCGATGATCAGCCAGGCGATCATTACTTCCCACGTAAAGAGCATGAGGCGCGTCATCAGGTAAACCGCGGAGAGAATGCCCAGGATCGGCACCAGCGGCACGAAGGGCGTTTTGAACGGCCGTTCCATATGGGGATGGCGCACCCGCAAGACCCATACGCCTGCCGACACAATGGTGAAAGCCAGGAGAGTGCCGATGTTGACGAGTTCAGAGAGCACTTCGATGTTGAAGAACGCTGGCATGATCGCAGCAAAGGAGCCAAACACGATCGTCGTAATCCACGGCGTGCGGAATTTTGGGTGTACGGCAGAGGCCCATTTCGGCAGCAGGCCGTCTTTTGACATCGAGTAGAAGACGCGCGTCTGGCCGAGCAGCATTACCAGCATGACGGTAGCGAGTCCGAACACCGCGCCGATCTTCACCAGCAGCGATCCCCAGCCTACCCCAGTCGCGTCAATCGCCAGAGCCACAGGCGCGGAGACATTTAGCGTCTTGTAGCTCACCAGCCCAGTGAGAACCAGCGAGACCAGGATGTAAAGGATTGTGCAAACTACCAGCGATCCGAGAATGCCGATTGGCATATCGCGCTTGGGATTTTTTGCTTCCTGCGCTGCGGTCGAGACCGCATCGAATCCGATATACGCGAAAAAGATAGATGCCGCTGCCTTTGGAATTCCACCCCAGCCGAAGTTACCATTCCCGTCTGGCGGAGGCACAAAGGGATGCCAGTTCGTGCTTGCGACTTCAGGGTGCTTGAACAGAAACCAGCCGCCAATCACCAGGAAGACGCAGACAATGGTGACCTTGATGATCACGACTGCAGAATTGAAGTTTGCTGACTCCTTGATACCGATCACGAGGATGGCAGTGATGACCATGACAATCGCTACGGCAATCAGGTTGACGACGCCGGTCGCGTGCGGCAGGCCGGCATCGCTCACGCCTGGAGGCAGCGACATCAACTGCAGCCACTGATCGTGATAGAAAACGAGCGGCGTGCCCGGGGTAGCTGTAATCTGCGGAGGAAGATAAATATGAAATTGTTGCAGAAGGCTGTTGAAGTAGCCCGCCCAGCCTGAGGCCACGGTGGAAGCGCCGAAGGCGTACTCCAGCGTAAGGTCCCAGCCGATGATCCATGCCACCAGCTCACCAAGCGTGGCATAACCGTAGGTATAGGCAGAGCCGGCAATGGGGATGATGGAGGCGAATTCCGCGTAGCACAGACCGGCAAAGGCGCAGGTCAATCCCGCCACCACAAAGCTCAGTGCCACCGCGGGACCCGCGCGCAGCGCCGCAGCCTGGCCTGTGAGCGTGAAGATCCCGGCGCCGATAACTGCACCAATGCCGAGCGTGACAAGGTTGACCGCGCCGAGTGAGCGCTTGAGTGTGTGTTCGCCTTGCTCAGCGGCTTCTTCGGTGAGCATCGACATCGGTTTGATTCGTAGCAGCTTGGACATGAGTGAGGGACATCCTCCACAAAGGCTTTACGTACGGTTTGTCATTCCTGCGTGCGTGCTGCAGACCGCCGCGACCAGAAGAGATAGACCGGGATTCCCAGCAAAACCAGAACCAGGCCCGGCCATGTGTATTGGGGCTTGTATCGCAATAATACGATACAAATCCATGAGGCCATGACGATATAGAGCGCGGGGAGAACCGGGTAGCCGAGCGCCTTGTACGGACGGCTTGCCTCTGGCTGTTTGACGCGCAAGACGAACAAGCCGATTATCGTCAGGATGTAAAAGACAAGCACTGCGAAGATGATGTAATCGAGCAACTGACTGTAGGAGCCGGATACACACAGCAGCGCCGTCCAACAGGCCTGTACAAAAAGCCCGGCCGAAGGAGTCTTGTACTTCTCGCTTAATTTGCCAACGGACTTGAAAAACAGGCCGTCCTGGCTCATGGCGTAATAAACGCGCGCGCCCGCCAGTGACATTCCGTTGGCGCATCCGAAGGTCGAGATCAGGATCGCAGCGGCCATCAGGTAGGCGCCACCGGCATGGAACACAACTTCGAGTGCCGCTGTTGCTACTCGATCTTCAGAGGCAAATTGCATGCCTCGTGCCAGCGCAGTGGCTCCATGCGGGTCGCCGTGCATCGGCAGCACCATCAAGTACCCGAGGGTAGCGAGGAAGTAGACCGTAACTACGAAGCCGGTTCCCAAAATGAGCGAAAGCGGGATGTTGCGCCGCGGATTCTTCACTTCTCCCGCGGTGAAAGTAATGTTGTTCCACGCATCGGCGGAAAAGAGCGAGCCGACTTGCACAACGGCAAGGATCACAAGCAGATTTACAAGGACGATGGGGCCACCAATGCCCACTTGAACAGGATGCAATGCGCTCCACCCGGCGTTCTTCCAGAACTCGCTCCCGTTCGAGCCGAAGTTCGCAGCGATTGCAGTTGCGTTGCGCCCGATAGTGAGCGTGAGTAGCACTAGTGCGGCAAGCGATAGCGCCTTGGCGGAAGTGAAGACATTCTGAATCATGGCGCCCAGTTTCACGCCGAACATGTTCACGAATGCCAGGAAGAAGACGATTACAATGCCGGTGAGGTTGGCGGTGTTTACGCCAATCTCCATGTTGCCAAGCACCATGGGCCCGATGGAGACAGGCGGAACGTGGGCGATGTGCCAAAGCCAGTGCGTGGTTGAGATCGATGGCAAGAAAACGCCCAGGAATTTGCCAAAGGCCACGCAAACGGCGGCGATAGTACCGGTCTGGATGACCAGGAAGAGCGTCCAGCCGTAGAGGAACCCCCAGAGCGGCCCCAGCGACTCGCGCAGGTAGACGTACTGGCCGCCAGCCTTGGGCATCATGGCGGCAAGTTCGCCGTAACTGAGGGCGCCGATCACTGTGAGAATGCCAGTGACAACCCATGCGCCGAGTACAAGGGCTGGTGAGTTGGCGGTGCGTGCAATATCGGCATCCACAAGGAAGATGCCGGAGCCAATCATGGAGCCAGCAACCAGCGCTGTGGAACTGAACAACCCAAGGGTCTGCACCATCGCGGGTGCTACGTGGGATTTGGCAGGGCTTTCGACGGTGGTGAGTTCAGGAGTCGACACTGGGCTTGTTTTATCTGAATTTAAACGAATTGTCTCGCGTATTTTTGACGTGCATATTGAACCCGATCGAAACGACTGCTAAACGAGGTGCTTGATCCATCGACTAAACTCGGCAGCCGGATCGGGCGCTCGGAAGATGGCTTCGGCGACTGCGACCATGCTGGCACCTGCGTCGAGAACAGCACTCGCCGATGCCAGGGTGATACCGGCAGCGGCACTTAGGATCACACCGGGTCCAGCCTGCTCGCGAAGGCGCCGCACTCCATCAATGCCGATTGGTCTCTTGTCAGTCTGCTTGGTGCGCGTTTCAAACACGGGACCGATCGCGAGATAATCCACTGGGGCTTCGAGCACTTCGGGCAAAAGGGTGTCGCTTCCGCCGAAGGTGCCCACGATGCGGTCAGGCCCGACAAGGCGCCGTGCCTCGGCCGGACTCAGGTCCCCCGCATCGACGTGAACGCCGTCAAATCCCGCCTGCTCAACCAGATCAGCCCTGTCATCGAGAATCAACTTTGTCTTTTCGCGAGACATGGAAGCACGGAGAATAGCGGCGTCCGCCAGAATCTCCGACACGGAACCTGTCTTGTTGCGGTATTCCAGCAGAGCGACGCCTGCGTCAGAAAGCGACTCTCCTAGCTGGCGGAGAAAATCATCTCGACCCGCGGATGGAATGACCGAGGAATCAAGAATGGGATACACACACGGAAACGCAAACTTCATGGAACAAGCATAATGCGCCGCAGCGCGATGCCCATCAAGGGGTGAAAAGCCCGAATATCAACTGACGGCCGATATTACAGGCGAGTGATTCCCAAGCCTCTCATTCTCCATTGGGATTCCCTCACATTTCGTCGGCTGATGGTCCGTAGAGGCCCGGAATCTTTTTGTCCAGCAGGCGCAGGTAGACACCAAGCTGAGCGCGGTGATGAACGAGGTGGTTCAACACCCAGGTGCGCCAGACATTGTATTTGCTGTCGTCTATCCAGGTCTGATCTCCGGCCACGAATTTCCAATTCGAATCCCAGTTGGCGGGCGTCATCTTCGCCAGTTCTGGTTTGACCTCGCTGATTTGCTTGTCAAAACGAGTGAGGAGATCTTTCTTATTCGTGGGATTGTCGGGCTTCATATCGGGCGTCCACTCCAAGCGGTCCCGAGTGATCGTGTGCAGTGCCCAATCGCCGTTGGTGTCGCTTACGTGGCCTGCAAGGCTGCCAAGAGACATCGACTTGCTGTGGGGCTTCCAGGCAAAGTCGGCATCGTCTGGGATGGCTTCAAGGATTTTACGGGTATTTGCGGACTCGCGATCGTATTCAGCGATGAGTTCCTTTTGAAAGTCCATGATGCAACCTCCATGTTCCGAAGGTCAGCATACACCGACTTCCGGTGAAAAGGCGAAGAAACAGCGATAAGTCTTTAAAGCGGCTCGCGATCAGTCCGAACCGGACTCTAGACGGGATGTGTCGTTTCCGAGACCACAGGCAAACCCGCCGCATCCCATGCCGCCAGGCCGCCAGCGATCTCGATTAGATTCGTGATGCCGTGCTGGTGGAGAATGCTGACGGCAATGGATGAGCGATAGCCGCCAGCACAGTGCACTGCGATGCGCCGGTCGCGGGGGACCTCAACGATGCGTTCCTGCAGACGGTTGAGCGGAACGTTGACACTGTCCTTGATGTGCTTCATTTCCCACTCGCCCGGTGCCCGAACGTCCAGCAGGAACGGTGGATCACTTGTCTCCAACTCTTCAGCGGCGATGAGAACGCCAGCTCGTTCTGTAGGCCAGACGAGGTCGGGTCGGTCTGCGAGTGACTCCATCCCATTGCGTAAATATCCCATGACGTGATCGAAGCCGATGCGGCCGAGACGTAATGCTGCCTCTTGTTCACGGCCGGGCTCGGCGATGATGACGATCGGCTTCGCCCGATCAAGGACTGTGCCGGCCCATGTGGCGTATTGTCCGCCGAGGCCGATGTTGATGCTGCCGGCAAGATGGCCTTTGGCGTATTCCGCTGCATCGCGCACGTCGAGAATCTGCGCTCCCTTGTCCCCGAGTTTCAATACCTCATCGAGTTCGACGGGCTTGAGACCTTCTTCGAGTGCCCTGTCGAGCGTGGCGCGTTCGCGCGTGTTGAGAATGGCGTCGTAAGTGAAGTAGGGGGGCGCATCGGGCTGGTCGGCGGTTACGAGACGCACGAATTCTTCTTTACTCATGGGCTTCAGCGCGTAGTTGAAGCGTCGCTGGTCGCCGAGCGACGAGACGGTGTCGGACGAGAGCTTCTTGCCGCAGAGTGAACCAGCTCCGTGAGCCGGATAAACAAGCACCTCGTCATGAAGCGGAAGCAGCTTGTTATGCAATGAGTCGTAGAGATGGCCGCCGAGTTCGTTGGCAGTCCAGCCGAGGGAAGCGCGCAGGTCGGGGCGCCCCACATCGCCGATAAAGAGCGTGTCGCCGGTGAGCACCGCAAATGGTTTCGATTTGTCTTTGGCGAGATCGAAGACGAGGATCGAAATGGATTCGATAGTGTGGCCGGGAGTGTGCAGCACCTGGAGGCGCATACCGGGAAACTCGAGCGAGTCGCCATCTTTCATGGGAACGAAGGCGTACTCAGCCTTGGCCTGCGAGCCGAGACGAATCGTTGCGCTACAGCAATCGCGCAGTTCCAAGTGGCCGGCGATGAAGTCCGCGTGAAAGTGGGTGAGAAAGACGTGACGGATCTTGAGGCCGAGATTGTTCGCATCAGCGACGTACTGATGAATATCGCGCTGCGGATCGACGATGACTGCAGCTCCGCTTTCTTCATCGCCGAGCAGGTAGGACGCGTGTGCGAGACAGCCGAGGTAGTACTGTTTCAGGATCATGAGAGTGCGAGTCTAGCACTCGGGCGCCGCGCGAGTCAGCACGAAATCATTGCTTGTTGGCGGTTGCGACTGGCAACGAGAAAGCTACATACATGCCGCCCTGCGGATCGTTGGGGGTGCGCGCGTTGCTTGCTGCGATGACGACGTATTGCCTACCGTCGACCATGTAGGTGGAAGGCGTGGCGACACCGGAGAATGGCAGATCCCCTTCCCACAACAGCTTGCCGGTGCTTGTGTCGAAGGCGCGCAGTTTGTGATCGTAGACGGTGGCCCCGATGAAGAGGACGCCACTTGCTGTGACCACGGGGCCGCCGTAGTTTTCTGTGCCTGTATTCTTGATTCCCTGCTTTGCAAGCGCCGGGTATTCGCCGAACGGGACTTTCCAGAGATACTTGCCGGTCTTGAGATCGATGGCGTTCAACGTTCCCCACGGAGTCGAAATCGCGGGGTAGCCATCGGGGTCGAGGAACTTGCGGTAGCCGGTAAAGATGTATTTGTTTGACCACTCCTCGGGGTTGGAGTCTCGAGCCTTTATTGTTGGGGCCACTTCGAGGAAGCGAAGCAGAGCATCAAGGTCGGTGGTATTCACCCCCATACCGGGCATCTGATTTTTGCCTTTCTGGATGATGTCGGCTGTCTGCGCGGCGTTCATACGAGCACCGAGACCAACGAGCGGCGGCGACGGTGCAATACCTTCCAATTTGTCGCCATGGCATGCGGCGCACTGCTCGGCGTAGACTTTTGCGCCGGCGGGATCGGGTGCCGGTTTTGAAGTGCTCTCTCCTGCCGGGGCTGCCTGCAACTCTTTTGGCGGAGCAGCGGCGCCTGCGGTGCGCAGATACGTGACGACCGCATCGAGGCGCTGGCCGTCGATGTTGGGGAATGATGGCATGCGGCCGACGCCTTGATGAATGGTAGCGATTACTTTCTCGGCGGGCATGCGCTTCTCGATGTCGACGAGAGACGGAAATGCGGGCGGCGAGCCGGCGCGATCGACGCCGTGGCACATGGCGCATTGGCTTTGGTAGACGAGCTCGCCGGGGCTGCCGGCTTTGCTGGGGACGAGGCCGCCAGTCCATGCCATTTCTGTTTCGTTGATGTAGATGATGCCGTGGACGGGATCGACGGCTGGGCCGCCCCATTCCGCGCCGCCGTCGAAGCCGGGAAAGACGATGGTTTGCTGGCCCACGACGAAGGGATAGAACTGTCCGCCATTGCGCAATGTGCGGAAGGTCTTGAGTGCCCAGTCGTGCGCTTCTGGCGTGCGCGTGGTGAGTGTGTCTTCGGTGAGTTGCTGACGCGCGTAGGGCTCGGGAAAGTCCGGTTTGGGCTGAGTGGGTGAAGTGACTTCGCCGGGAATCGTGCTCTTTGGATACGGATGTTCGTGAATGGGAAAGAGCGGCTCACCGGTGATGCGATTGAAGAGGTAGAGATAGCCCTGCTTGGTGGTCTGCGCGATGGCGTCGATGTGCTTGCCGTTCATCTCAACGCTGAAGAGCGCGGGAGGCGAGGGAAAATCGCGATCCCAGATATCGTGGTGCACGTCCTGAAAATGCCAGAGACGCATTCCGGTGCCGGCATCGAGGGCGAGCAGTGTGTTGGCGTAGAGATTGTCGCCGAGGCGGTCGCCGCCGTAGAAGTCCATAACTGCGGAACCGGTGGGCGCATAGAGGATTCCGTGGTCCACATCCAGCGCCATTCCGGTCCAGTTGTTGGCGGCGCCGGAAGTTTTGTAGGCATCCTTCGGCCACGTTTCGTAACCCGATTCGCCGGGCAGCGGGATGGTGTGAAAGACCCAGCGGAGCGCGCCGGAGCGCAGGTCGAAGGCCTGGATGTAACCGGGCGGCGCGGGATGCGCTTCAGGCATGCGACCGCCGACGATGATCAGGTCTTTGTAGATGACTCCAGGCGTGGTGAGTGCAATCGAGAGTGCGCTGAAGTCGGTTTTCAGGCCTTCGATGACCAGGCCCTTGCGGAGATCGATGTGGCCGCTTTCTCCAAAGCTCGTGATGAGCTTGCCGGTTTCGGCGTCGAGGCAGTAGAGAAAGTTCATCACGCCGGCGTAGATGCGGCCGTGTGTACCGTCATTCCAATACGTGACGCCGCGCGCGGGCTGACCGGCAACGATGCCGGAATCGAACTTCCACTTCAATTTGCCGGTCGCTGCATCAAGAGCGATGACTTCGGTCTTGGGCGTGTAGGCGTAGAGTGTACGGCCGATGACGAGGGGGTTGGTCTGGATGCCGCCTTTTTCGCCGGTGTCGTATGTCCATGCCTGCTGGAGTTGATGGACGTTGTCGCGATTGATCTGGGTGAGCGCGGAGTAGTGGTCGCCGTCGAGGCCGCCGTTGTAGACAGGCCAGCCGGTCTGTTTCGGAGGCTCGATTTGCGCGAGACCGCGAGGCAGAGTGACGATCGGAAACAAAGAAAGATAAATTGCGTAGCGCAGGAGTGAATTGGAAAGCATCGAGTCGCGTGCCCAACAGCTCGGCTGGTCAAGGATACACGGCTGGTGCAGCGAGATGAGTGCGAAGGCTCAGCTCAGCGTTTTGTTTACGTGAGGAGGCGGCCTCTCAGAGAGATGGCGCACCGTTGACTCTCGTGATTCGTGGTTTCCGTATATGCGTAGGGCCGCCCTGTCGGGGGTATCCCCCCTCCCCCTCTCTGGGCGTAAAAATGCCAATTTCAGCGACTTGCAGCGGCTTTCGGCGGCAATATCTTCTGTCGAGAGATTTTAGCCACAGATTCTCCGCGATCAATAACTTACCAGCGCTAAACAAAGTGATCCGGATTCGCCGGTGGAAATAATCCCGGTTGTAGCAGACTTTCGTTTGACGCAGATTGATATCTTTATAGGTCGCGCTTCAAAGGTGCGAGAAGCCGCAGCCGGTGAACTCGCTCTTTTTGCTCGCGCCATGAATTGGAACCCGAACACTCGCCCTACTTTCTTATTGTGCGCCGGGAGCACGAAATAACCTGCAAAACGACGGAAAGAATTTGGCGTTGGGAATCAACCGGTTAGCAGCAGATGTGGTCTCGCGGGGATTGACATCGCTCAGGGTGGCGGGTGTGTTCTCCGAACCCGAGAATTCTGCGGTGTGATTTTGATTAGGTGCGACGGTTTGTTGAAACTTCCCAATTGGCTACCATACGACCAGAACGATGTCGGCAGTGTACGGAGGAGTGAGCACCGTTCGCCAAAAACGGTAAGTTTCCAATCCCCCTTTGTATCCCGGGCAAGCAGGTCTCCTCCTCGCGTCAGGTAGGAGTCAGGAGACCGATCCGTTGGGGACACGTCCACGCTTCATGGCTTTCAGCAATATCGTCAGTTCACCGGTATCTCTGGACAACACACAAACCATCTCAATGCTGATTGAGCACCGTACGACATTGTCTCGGAGCCTGTCCCGAATTCTTGTCTGAATACGCTTTAGGGGATAGAGGCGAAATTTTGATTCCGCCTGGAGACGGAGGTCCCCAATGAAAAGCATTCTGACAACGGCTCTTTTGACCATGTCGTGCCTCACGGCATACACACACGCATCTGCGCAGGCGCCCACGCAAGCCAAGGTTCCCTTTGAGTTTTCGGTTGGACAGAGGGTTCTTCCGCCGGGCACCTACTCAATCAGGGAAGTCACGTCGAACCTGATTGAGATCGAGAACCAAGAGAAAGGCACCACCCTCCATTTTTCGACTTACCCTTCGGATTGCGTCAAGGGGAAGACCAATATGCTTGTATTCAGCAAGCATGGCGACCAGTATTTTCTACGCGAAGTGAGAGGTGGTTCCGGTGAGTACGCCGAGGACCTACGCCCCTCAAAGCTCGAGAAGGAAATCGAGCGTCAAGAGACCGCACGCGCCAATCAGCAAAGTGTGGAGATCGCACTGAACAAGAGGTAGTTTCTAAGCCACCCCAGCGACCCGGAGACTAAAGACTCCGGGTCGACCAATTATCCACCATGCGACCACAAAGAAAACTGCCTCAACTGGCAATAGCGGAATTGGGAGCGATGCGCCGCGCCCATGAATTTCTGAGAAGCTGCATGCAGGAAGACCACCCTTTTGGATAGCCCAGTCTACACTCGTCCCGAGAAGAATCTGCTGACTGGCTCGATTTATGCCCGAGTGACCGCCGATGCGGAAGTGACGAGAAGCAACCGCAGATCCTTCCGCTTCGCGTCACGATGACGGCGGTAGAGGAATTCGAAGCGGGAGGGTTGCCGCTGGCCGGAAATTTAATCTCTCAGGGGCTAAAGCCCTGACCGCATTTACGGCCTGGCTAAAGCCATGCCCTTGTTACGAAACAGTGGTTCGTCTAGTTTTTCACCAAGCTGTAAAGTCGTGCCCTGATACAAAACCGGTGACGCGGGTGAATTCACCCCCACTGGGACGTTGTTGATCGGCAATTTGAAGGTTGCCCACTAACCACTCAGGACAAATGGAGCGGGGCGCCGAACGAAACTTATCTGCTTTTGGCTCGCGTAGCGGTTGAAATGTGCCGCCGGATTCCTTCGCCTGAGTGTTCCGAAATACCAATCACAAGAAGGAAAGCGCAAAAGACCATCAAAAAAACTGCGAGGACAAACGCTCGGCAGGTATTGTTGGCGGACCTCTCTTCATTGCTCATTTATTCAAGGCCCTCTGAATCTCTTTTTAAGTCAGCCATGACCTGAACAGGTCGGAACAGCCAGCTCTCACAATTCCTGCATAGACCCCGAATCTCCTCTGGAGTTGCGTTCCGTCTTTGCTGCACAATCAAAAATTCATGCCCGACTCGGATTCCAACCGGAAGGAAGCAATTTTGTGGCGGGACAGCGGGAAAGGACAATCGCAGTCGATTGGGGCTCGTTGCGCCGCCCGAAGAACGTGACCATTTCGGATGGTCTGGAGTGTCCCGGCCATCATGGAATGGATTCCCGTTCGTTAGACTCAGATTTCAGGAGAGCCGGGATATGGACGTGAAGGAGTTCAGGACGTTTGGGCACCAGGTTGTGGATCTGCTGGCGGAGTATCTCGAGAACATTGAAGAGAAGCGCGTGTTTCCGGATGCGGATCCGAAGGCGATTTCGCGGCTGTTTGAGGAAGCGCTGCCGGAGGAGCCGGAAGCTTTCGAAGAAGTGCTCAACGAATTGCAGCAGAAACTGCTTCCCTACTGCACGCATGTCGGGCATCCAGGATACATGGGGCTGATTACGCCGTCGCCGAATCCGGTGGGAGTGATTGGGGATTTCATCTGCTCGGCACTGAATCAGAATCTGGGCGTGTATTCGATCGGGCCTTCGGCGGTTGCGATGGAGAGGCAGACGGTGCGCTGGCTGACTGATCTTGCCGGATATGGGCCGCAAGCGGGCGGGAACCTGACGAGTGGCGGCATGATGGCCAACTTCATCGGACTAAAGTTGGCGCGTGACTGGTCATCGGGCGATCGCGCCCAGCACGACGGGCTGCGGGATCGGTGGGCTGTGTATGTGTCGGACCAGCGGCACGTGTCGGTGGACAAAGCGGTGGATGCGATCGGGCTGGGACGCACGGCGCTGCGGGCGTTACCGACGGATGCCGAGTTCCGCGTGCGGATCGATGCGTTGGAGGGTGCGATCGCGAAAGATAAAAAAGATGGGGTCCGGCCGATGTGCGTTGTGGGGATGTTCGGAACGACGAACACGGGGGCGGTGGATGATGTTCGCGCGCTACGGGAGATTGCGGACCGCGAGGGGATGTGGCTGCATGCCGATGCGGCGTATGGCGGAGGCATGTTGCTGTCGCGGGACTTTGCGATGCGGAAGGCTGGCCTTGAACTGGCCGATTCCATCACCATCGATCCGCACAAGTGGTTTTATGCGCCGCTCGATGCGGGAGCGGTGTTGGTGAAGGATGCGAAGCGGCTGACGGTTTCGTTTGGCATGAAGCCCGCGTATCTGACAGATGAAATGGATGGCGCGGAGGAACGGTATCAGTACTATGTGCATGGGTTCGAACAATCGCGGCGGTTTCGCAGCCTGAAGGTTTGGATGAGTTTCAAGCGGTATGGCGCGAGGCAGATTGGCGAATGGATCGACAACAATGTTCGGCAGGCGAGGCATTTGTATTCTCTGGTTGAGAATGATCCGGAGTTTGAGGCGGCTAACTTTCCGCCGATGTCGGCGATTTGCGTTCGATATGTAGGGCCGGGTGCGGACCGGACGGATGAGAAGCAGTTGCACGCGGAGGTTGCGGAGCGGGTGGAGAAGAGCGGAAAGTTCTGGATTGGTACGACGGAGTTGAAGGGCAGGATGTGGTTTCGAATCAATCCGGTGAATTTTCGGACGCGGGAAGAGCATATGGATCAGTTGCTGGAGTTGTTGCGGGTGGAGTGCCGGGCTTGAAGGCCGCTCCTTCCTCCGATGTTAACGAGAGGGACGACTTCCGCGACAGTTGTTTACGATCGCAGCGGGTCCTTCGACTGCCCTTCTGTCTGTTCAGGGTCGCTCAGGAAGACGTTGTAATTTGGATGATTGCGAAATGCGCCTAGCAAGTCATACCTGAGGCTAGATTCCGCATAGTGGCTTGAATGACTCAGGAGAGTGGCTATTGAAGGGGGTTAGACTTGACAACCGCAGGCAACACGGCCGGGAGAAACTCAACTCGGCGCTGAGAGCTCGAGTTCTGGTCCAAATGCTGAACCGGATTACCTTGGAGAACGGTTCGGAGATTGTTCTCAAGTATTTTCACTTGGCTCGCGGCAAGATGATTGTTGTCCTTGTAAATTGAGATGCCCTCGATGTTGGTCGTGCATCGGTCTTTTGGGCAAAGAGTTTCTCTCGGATCGAAGATCTCCGCACCAGCGCTCACAGCTACGGCCCTGATCTCGTCGTGGACTGAGACAGAGCTAGTCTCTATTGGAGTCTCAAAGAAACCGACCCCACCGAATATCGCATTGTTCATCGCGAGTTCGGGAATGCGCTCTCTGTAGAACGGAAATGGAAGGCATACGATCACGTTCTTGCCATGGTTTTTCAAGAAATGGATCTCGTCGGATAGATCAATTAGGAATTGCCGGCGAACTTCATCTCGAGAGAGCACCCTCACGCATTTCTCGTCGACAGTAAGACAAAAAGTTCCATCTTTCCACCATGTACTCACCCCCAAGAACACCGAATCAATATCTTCTTCCTGGGCTCGCAGCATCGCTAGCTTTGCGAAGGAATCGCAACGATATCCCTCTTCCGTCCGGTTTATATGCTCGTCAGGCAGACAAGCAGGGGCAATTGCAGTCGCCACTCCCCGGCCCTGGAGGCCTTCGCTGCCGAAGATGTCCTTAATCGCGGGGTATAACTGCTCCACGTGAGAATCGCCAAAGAATAGAACTTTGTGCTGGGATTTGTCGCCGAGATTGCAGGATTTGATGCGGTGCCCATCTGTCTTGACGTTCGAGCAGGAATCGTCGAAATCATCCATTCGTCCTTGATTTGCGAGCACGATCTGGCGTGTCTGCGCGTCGTAGCGCCCCGGCAAGCCGTGCGAATGGTAGGCTGCGAATCCGAAGACCGCAGCTAAAACGCTAGCCGCGAATCCGTAAGCAAAAACCTGCCGCCTGCTGAAAGGGGAAGTGCTGCCTCGGAAGGGGCGCTCGATAAATTCAAACGAAACAAATGCGGCGAGCACCGAAAACAGCAGCACAAAAGCGATTTCAGCATTTCCACGAAGATTAAGAGGGAAATGCTTGCTTAACTCAATGACTGGCCAGTGCCACAAATAAAGAGAGTACGAAATAACACCGATGAAAACGACGGGCCTAAAGCTCAGCGCCCTGGATACGAGAGATGGACCGGCTTCACCGGCATAGATGATCAGCCATGCTCCGACGCATGGAAGTAGCACGATGTAACCGGGAAAGTCTAGGCCCTTGAATGGAAGGCAGACAGCGCACAAAATCATTCCCACACCCAGAAGAGCTGCGATCTCCCGCAGGAAATGACTTCGAATAAGGGGTACAGCCTTCGTGGCGAGCAATGCGCCCAGCAATAACTCCCAGGCCCGCGGCATCAGCCAATAAAATGCCGCCGTTGGTTTATGCGCAGTCGTCCACAAATTAAGGGTAAAGGACGAAACTGTCAGGAAGAACAGGCACGCGTTGACTCTTTTTCCGGCCCACCGGAAGAGTAAATAGAGTGTCAAAGGGAAGAACAGGTAGAACTGCTCCTCAACTGCGAGCGACCAAGTATGCAGCAGGGGCTGGGCCGAAGGGGTGGAATCAAAGTATCCAGCTGCGCGCGCACTGTGCCAAAAATAGAGATTACTGACAAAGAAAGTGGTCGTGAATAGTGACTTGCCGAACTTTGCTAGCTCTTCAGGATATAAAACGACGGAGGCGGCCAGGATGCAAAAGAACAAGACGGTGAAGAGGGCAGGAAAAATGCGGCGCATGCGGCGCTCATAGAATGCGACGATCGAAAATCGCCCGACAGCCAGATCCTTCGCAATCAGTGAAGTAATGAGATAACCAGAGATTACAAAAAAAACGTCTACCCCAACAAAACCGTTTCGAAAAGTGCTGATCCCCAAGTGAAAGAAAAGCACCGCGATGACAGCGACAGCCCGGAGACCATCAACGTCAGCCCGATATTTTGCAGACCGGCTGGCGACGGATTCAAATGAAAATCGAATCCGCGACGGGTCGGGCGGAGCGCCGTTCTCCTTGGCTGTTGCAGTATTCATGTGTGGTGGTTTGCAGATTATATATTCTGGCGGAAGGAATCCTGCGAGAATCGCGCACTCGCATCTACAACCTTAGAGGGAGCAATGCAGACATTTCACTTGGATCCCGGGCTCCGCGTTGACGCCTCAACCATCTCAGCGTCTGGCTAGAAAGCGCTCCATAAATTTGGTGTCGAAGTTGCCGGCGCGGAAGTCTTCGTCGGCGAAGATCTCCTGGTGGAGCGGAATGGATGTGTCGATTCCCTGCACGATGAATTGCTTGAGGGCGCGCTCCATTTTTGCAATGGCTTCTTCGCGATCGATGCCGTGGACGATGAGTTTCGCGATGAGCGAGTCGTAATAGGGCGGGACAACGCCTTCGGAGTACTGCGCGGTATCGACGCGAACGCCGTTGCCTCCGGGAACATTGAAGGCAGTAATCTTTCCGGCTGATGGCGTGAACTTGACGGGGTGCTCGGCGTTGATGCGGCACTCGATGGAGTGACCTTTGATTTCGATCTTCGGCGGCAGGATTGCGCTGAGGCGTTCGCCGGAGGCGATGCGCAGTTGCGCTTTCACGAGATCGATGCCGGTGATGGCTTCCGTGACCGGGTGCTCCACCTGGATGCGCGTGTTCATCTCGATGAAGTAGAGCTTGCGATCCTCATCCATGAGGAACTCAACGGTGCCGGCGTTCTGGTAGCCAATGTCGGTGAGGCAACGGCAAAGAGTCTTGCCGATCTCATCGCGCATCTTTGGCGTGACCTGGAGCGATGGCGCTTCTTCGATGAGCTTTTGATGGCGGCGCTGGATGGAGCACTCGCGCTCGAATAGCGTAGTGACGTGGCCGTGCTCGTCGGCGAGGATCTGGAACTCGATGTGGCGCGGCTGCTCGATGAACTTTTCCATGTAGAGTTCGCCGTTGCCGAATGCGTTGGCTGCCTCAGAGGATGCGGCATGGAAGAGATTCGGTAGCTCATCATTCGTGCGGACGATGCGCATGCCGCGTCCGCCGCCGCCGGCCTTGGCTTTGAGGATGACGGGATAGCCGATTTGCGCGGCAACGTCCTGGGCTTCTTCCGCCGTGGCGAGGACGCCGTCAGATCCGGGAAGGATCGGGACCCTGGCTTCCTTCATTGCCTGGCGGGCTTTTTCCTTTTCGCCCATGAGGCGTGTGACTTCGGGCGGTGGACCGATGAACTTGATGTTGGAGGCGCGGCAGACTTCGGCGAAGTTGGCGTTCTCGCTGAGCAGTCCATAGCC
Organism: uncultured Acidobacteriaceae bacterium; assembly: GCA_963738035.1. Taxonomy (GTDB): domain Bacteria; phylum Acidobacteriota; class Terriglobia; order Terriglobales; family Acidobacteriaceae; genus Telmatobacter. The sequence goes on along the minus strand of CAVTVB010000005.1, from coordinate 401,891 downwards.
GGGATGAATGGCGTCGACGTTGGCAATTTCAGCTGCGGAGATGACGGCTGGGACGTTGAGATAGCTATCGGCCGGGCGCGGAGGACCGATGCAGATGGCTTCGTCGGCAAAGCGCACGTGGAGAGAATTGCGATCGGCTTCACTGTAGACGGCGACGGTACGAATGCCGAGCTCGCGGCAGGCGTTGAGCACGCGCAAAGCAATTTCACCGCGATTGGCAACCAAGACCTTACGAAACATTGAGAACCTTAAAAAGCGGAGTTAGCAGGTTAGCGGAGTTAGTGCGGCAAGCGGAGTCAGCACCGCTGCAGATTCATCCTTCGCGAATGGAGAAGAGGGGTTGACCAAATTCGATGGGCTGGCCGTTCGAGATGAAGCACTTCACGATTTCGCCGGAGGCGTCGGACTCGATCTCATTCATCAGCTTCATGGCTTCGACGATGCAGATCACCTGTCCCTTTTCGACGCGTTCGCCGGGTGAGACGAACGGTGCGGCGCCGGGTGAAGGCGAGCCGTAGTAGGTGCCAACGATGGGAGATTTGACGATATGCAGTCCGGCGTCAGGATCGGCGGGCGAAGCAGCCGGAGTTGGCGCTGCGACGGGAAGTGCGGCCGGTGCTGCTGCGGCGGGCGCCGCGGCGAGCCTGGCGAGATCGGCAATTCCTGTAGCGGGTGCTGCTGCCTGCGCAAATTTCAGGCGGATCTTGGTATCGCCACGGTCGAAATCGAATTCGGCGACCTGGTGCTTCTTGAGGAACTCGATCAGTTCCTGCAGATCCTTCATGTCCTGTGGTTTCATTCGTTCCTTTTGCCTGCGCGCAATTGCGCGTCATCGAGTCAAAGTTCGATCAGTGCTTTGGGTGCCGGCGTCAGCACCTGACCTCCGGTTTTCGTCACGGCAACCATATCTTCGATGCGGATGCCGAACTTGCCCGGCCAATAAACTCCGGGTTCAATGGTAACAACCATTCCGGTCTGCAGCTTTGTTTTCTGTTCCGCCGCGATCCGCGGCGACTCGTGAATCTCAAGTCCTACTCCGTGCCCTGTGGAATGCGAGAAAGCGTCGGCCATTCCGGCTTTGCGCAGGACACTGCGCGCGGCCTCGTCCACCTCTCCGCAACTGACCCCTGCAGCTACGGCTGCAACGCCGGCTTGCTGGGCCTCCAGCACTGCTTCGTAGGCGTTTCGTTCTTCTGAGTTTGGCTTGCCCAGGCAGACGGTTCGCGTCATATCGGAGCAGTAGCCCTCCCGGATTATACCGAAGTCGAGGGTTAGGAACCCCCTGCGGGCCAACGGAGCTGTGGAGGCTTTTCCGTGGGGCAGCGCAGAACGTTGTCCTGAAGCAACTATGGTTTCGAAGCTCATGCCCTCGGCGCCGCGCAGGCGGGCCTGGTGCTCCAGTTCGGCTGCAATTTCAATCTCGGGAATACCTGGGCGAATGACGGTGAGGATGTGTTCAAAAAGCTGGCAACCAATGAGGGCGGATTCGGACATGAGCTTCAGTTCATCTTCGTCTTTGACCAGGCGCAAAGGTTCGACAAGCGGCGCCGGCAGTTCGGTGAGGAAGCTGCGGCGGAGTTTCGAAGGAAGCTCTGCACGGAGGCGGGAGAACTCGGCCACGGTGGTGTGTGTGGGGTCGAAACCAGCGAATTCTGCGCCGGGTTGGGCAGCGAGCCATTGCACGGCTGGGACGGCCGGTAAGCCGGTGACGATTTCGACTTGAGCGGCTTTCACCTGTTCGGCGACTTGAGCCCGATAGCGGCCATCGGTGAAGAGGCGAGCGGAGCGCCGGGTGACGGCGAGTGCGGCGCTAGAACCGGTAAAGCCGGAAAGATAACGGACATCTGGCAGGTGAGTTACGAGTAGACCGGAGAGACCGGCTTTGGTGATGCGGCGGCGTAGCTGGCTGATTCGGCGTGCGTGATCCATTCGGGAAAGGTATATCAGAGCGCAGGTTCTTGCTCCTAGCGTCGAAGCCTCTGGCTATTAGCTGCTAGTTCACGATGTTGGCGATCTTGTAAGGGTCTCCTGAGAGATTCTTCCGCAAAGACGCACGAGCTTGAGATTCGAACGAATCTAGCTAAGAGCTAAAGGCTGCTTTCACATTGCTGGCTTGACGGGCTTCTTCATTTCGGGATCGAACTCGGCAGCCTGTATTTCAGACTGGCGATCCATCCACTCGTCGAGGCGGGAACGTTTGAAGCGCCAGCGATTGCCTAGTTTGAATGCGGGCACGAAACCTTCAGAGGCGTACTTGTAGAGGGTGTCGGGCGAGATGCCAAGGTAGTCCGATGCCTGGCGGATATCCATCACTTCACGGATTTCAGGGACGAGCAGGTTGGAACGAGAGGCAGAGTTGCGCATGGCGGACACCCCAGGCAGGATTCCGGATAACCGGTGTTCCTGTTTATATCGCGGTTTTGCCCGGCAATTCAAGGGTTTTTCGGGAATTCTCCCGCTATTGCTGGGTTCAGATGGTCTCTAAACCCATTGAAAACGGATTGTTAGCGGCTTGAAACCCATCCTATTGGGGCGATCTTCGGGGTTGGCCCCTAGGAGTTGGGCCGTTGAAGCGGATGGTGCATGGCAATCAAGGAGCTAAGGAGTCGGACAGATTACTCGGTATTTCGCCAAGAGAGGAGCGATAGCGCCGGTCCGCATAGAGCAACTCAATATTCTTCATCGCGGTTGCCGCACCTTTCGCGTCACGCACAGCACGAAAGGCCAGCAGCGCCTGCTTGTAAAGCTCGAGAGCACGCTTCCCGTCACCGAGGCGCGAGCAGGCTGTACCCAGGTTGTTCAGAGTCGTGGCTTCACCCTTCCGGTTGCCCGTCTGACGATGGATCGCAAGCGCCCGTTGAAATGGATCCAGCGCCCTGGATGTCTCCCCAAATGCGTTGTAGGTACCGCCAATGTTGTTCAGGGCGTTCGCTTCTCCGGAAAGATTCATGCCGGCGTGATAGAGTTCGCGTGCTTTTTGAAATGCATCAAGCGCGTTCTTTTTGTCGTGCGAGGCATAGTAGGCGAGGCCGATATTGTTGAGCACGGTGGCCTGGCTATCTCGGTTGCCGGCCGTTTCGTAGAGCAGCAGAGCCCTCTGGTCGAAACGCAGCGCCTCCACCGGATCGCCGAGCGCTCGAAACACTTCGCCGATATCCCCGAGGGTCGCTGCTTCGTGATCCTGGTTCCCTGTCCTGCGCCAGATCGGGAGAGCCTGTTTGAACGCCTCGAGAGCTTCTTCATTGCGGCCCATAGCGAAGTCTGCGGCGCCGATATCAGACAGCGCAGTGGCCTCGGAGGTCTGCGGGCCGAGTTTGTGCACGATGGAGAGTACACGCTCAAAATGTTTGAGAGCTTCCGCCGGGTTACCGTGCATGAAATAGAGTGCCCCGATCCGATCGAGTGCGAGCGCCTGAGACTTCAGATCGTTGCTGTCGATGGCTGCTTTAAGGTCGGCCTCATACCCTGCAAGGCTGACTCCCACCTCGGGGGCCAACTGGATCGATGCCGAGCGTGCGGCCGGAAGAGAGGACTCCTGCGAGCGAGCGATCGGCACAACGACAAGAGAGCACACAAGCGTGAGAGCGGCCGAAGTTGCCGACAACGAGGCATGGGCGGGCGTGCACATGAACCACCTCTAGCTCGGATCGCCCGCAGTAGAGGGAGCGGATGCAGGCGTGAATCAGGAAGATTGGCTGAACTGTACCCCGGAATTCAGAGTGGATGCAATCGGAATCTGGCAGAAACGGAGGAATCTTCAGCCCGTATGAGAAAAACAAGAACGCCGCCGAGGGATCGGCGGCGTTTTGGTCCAGGAAGAGTGCTGCTCCAGTGTGGATGCTGCTCAGGTTATTGGTTCTGATCTTCACGACGGTGCAGGGTCGGACGGTCGTCGCCGCTGTCATCTGTGGAGGCCTGTGGGTTGTTCGGGTCGGTCGAGGTGCTGGCGCGACGCAGGGAGGGCTTGTTCTTATCCTTGGTATCAACAAGACGACGCTTGTTTTCAATGCGCGCCAACCTCGCCTTCACGTCGTCAAACTCTGAGGTCGTGACGGTGTATTCATCCCGGGCGGGCAGAATCCTGGCGATCTCATTCTGCGAATGAAGAATGCGGTCGGGTGTCTGCGGATGGTCGGAGAAGGCCTTTGCCACCAACCCAGGTTTCCGCTTTTCGAGAGCCTGCACTTTTTCAAAGAAGCTGATAAATGCCTGCGGATCGTAACCTGCGCGGTACATGTACTGGATGCCGAGGTAGTCGGCCTGTGACTCAAAGTCACGCGAGAACTTCAGGAAGGTAATCGGCACGGCGAATTGCATTGCTTCGTAGATGCCGTATCCAGTCCAGCCCCCGACAAACATGAGCGGAATTGTACTGAGTTGTGCATAATTCATGCGCGTCTGCTCGCGTACGGCATGGTGCGCGCAGACGTGGGCCGTTTCGTGCGCCATTACACCCGCCAGTTCAGCCTCTTCATCCGCGTTAAGAATCAGGCCGGAATTGACGTAGAAGAAGCCGCCCGGCAAGGCCATGGCGTTGATTTCGTCGGAGTCGATGACCTTGATAGTGAAGGGCACCTTGCAGTCGGAGTTCTTGACGATGTTTTGCCCGACGCGATTGACGTACTCGCTGATTACAGGATCGGTGATGAAGCGGGTACTCTTCTCGATCTCCATGGAGTAACCCTTGCCCATCTTGATTTCGGTATCGGTCGAGTACCAGTTGCCCATTCCGCGGCCGCCGATATTGCGATTGCCTACCGCGCTGACGTCCTCGATGCTTCCCGGCTTAACGGCCACCTTCTCGCTTCCGACTTCAACCACCTTTTGCGGATCGACATTGGCAGCGGCGGCGACATCGCCCTCCACGGGCTGAGTTCCGGCCGGGCAGGTATTGCTGTTGTCTTTATCCTTATTCTTGTTCTTCTTGTCTTTCTTGTCCGTATCGGCGGGGACGCAATCCGGAGTATCTGTGCTTGTCTTGGCTGCGGAGTCTTTCGAATTGCTGCTCTGCTGGGCGGGCGTATCGCCGGCCACAGGCGCGGTGCCGGGGGCAGGCTGGGCAGAAGGTGGAGTACCTGCCGGCTGCGTGGTCGTTGCCGGGGGTGTGGTTTGAGCCGGGGCAGCCACGGGATCGGTCGCTGGAGTCGACTGAGGCGTGGATTGAGCACCTAGCGCCGTGGCCATTGCGAACGCTACTGCTGCTACCACCCATGCTACTTTTGAACCGCTGAACGCTGCCGTCATGACCTCACCTCTGAATCTGACCATTTATCAGCTTGCCCCGTTTTGCCGCCGGATGCCGCGACGCAGCCGCCGCTTCGCTTCAATCAATTAGACGCCAGTATGGCCCGATATGGGAGCGGAATCTACAACATTTCGATGAGATGAATGCCTGCCCGGTTCTCATCGGCGGGAGACGTCTTTAAGTAGTCCGGGGCTTTTGGGGGGAATCCGATGGGGAAACCGAGTTTCGTTTCGCGAGTGCAGCCTGCTGAATTAAATTGAAGAGCACGAAGGAATTCAGGAGGAAAGCGTGCGCCGGGGATTGCTGTGGACTTTTGGCTTGATTGTCCTGGCTTCGGTGCAAAGCCTCGCCCAGCAACCACGTCCCCACCATGTCCTTCCAGGCTTTGTGCACCCCCCTAAGGCTGAGCCTGCGCCCGATATCACCCAGGAACCAGCGGTTGTGGACGCAACACACCTGGGTTCGCCCCTGGTTCTGGAGAAGGGTTGGCGGGTGGGGATTTCGTCGGATCCCGCTGCCGGCAGCCCGGAGTTTGACGACTCCGGCTGGGCGATACGCGACGCCAAAGGCGCCATCGCGGACGTCAAGGAGCCGGATGACAATCCCGACCATCCGGACCGCTCGGACCACCTCGACAAATTTGCCTGGTTCCGCCTGCATGTGAAACTCGCTCCCAATCACGGGCCAATTGCATTGCTGGTGGAATTGCCCGTGACTCAGAGCACGCCTCTGAATATCAGCAATACCGGGCCGGGGACAGATGTGTATGCAAATGGCAAGCTGGTTCTGCCGGAGGGACCCCATCCCGACGATACGGGAGACTATCAGCAGATCTCCCGACTCTATGAACTCAATATTCCTCCATCGGAGACATCGCTGACGTTGGCGATCCGGACTCTGTACATCCCCTTTGGTCTCTCGGGTTATACCAACTTCTTCTTCAATCGGAAATTCGAGCTAGGCGCTCCGCAGGAACTGCAAGAGTCCCTCAGTCTGTGGTCGGTGCGCACGCTTTTCGAGCGCCTTCCCCGGCTCGTGATCGCTGTCCTGCTGTTAGTCCTCTCAGTGTTTCTTCTTACTCTCTATTTCACGCAGAAGGGGCATCCGGAGTATCTCTGGCTGGCACTGCATGAGCTGGTTCAAGTGCCAATAGGCATCATCGACCAGGCAAGCAGTTCCGCCCTGCTGGACAACATATGGTCGGGCGGACTCTACCTTCAACTCGTCTTCATTTCAGCCTATCTGTACTTCGAATTCCTCGTTGCGTTTCTGGCGCTGAGGCGCCGCTGGTACATCAAGGCTCTCAGGTATACCGCACCGGTACTGGCGTTCATTGCACCAACCATTTTGCTTGTCGGCCATAACAAGGCAATCGGCATTGCGCTGATCGTGATCCTGGTGAGTGCGATCTTCTGGGTGATCGGCTGGGCGGTCTTTGTATTTCTGACTCTGATTATTTCCACGATCAAGCGGAACTTCGAAGCGGGATTGCTGCTGATTCCGCTGGTGCTGACGATGGTCGGCATCATCGAGCCGTTTTTGAGCGGCGGTATGGGAGACCTCGGCGGCAGCACATACAAGTCTCCGCTGACGATCCAGGCTGGGCCGATCCCGATTCACTTTGCGGCAATCGCAGACTTTGCCGGACTGCTGGCAATCATCGTCATCATCTTTGTGCGCTTCCTGCGCATTCACCACGAACAGGAGCGCGCCAGCGGCGAACTGGCTGCGGCGCGCAGCGTGCAGGAACTGATGATTCCCCGGGAGAAAGTTGAGACGCCGGGGTACGAGGTCGACTCGGTTTACAACCCCGCCACCGAGGTGGGCGGCGACTTTTTCCACATTGAGCCAACACAGGACGGCGGTCTTCTGGTGATTCTTGGAGATGTTGCAGGCAAAGGCTTGCAGGCGGCGATGAATGTATCGATGTTGATGGGCGCGTTGCGGCGGACATCAGAACGGAGTCCGGCGAGGATTCTCGAATCGCTGAACCGGGTTCTGATCGGCAGCGACAGCTTTACGACGTGCCAGGTTTGCTGGTTCGGACCGGACGGCGAGATTGTGATTGCGAATGCGGGCCATCTTCCACCGTATTTGAACACCCAGGAAGTAAGGCTGCCGGGTGGGTTGCCGCTTGGCGTCGTGAACGAAGTGACATACGACGAAGTGCGACTCTACCTGCATCCTGGCGACCGGCTGCTGATGATGTCCGACGGGGTTGTCGAGGCGCGGCAGGGGTCTGGTGAGCTGTTCGGGTTTGATCGGGTGCACAATTTGAGCAACCAGACGGCGTTTTACATTGCGGACGCGGCAAAGGCGTTTGGGCAGGAAGACGACATCACGGTTCTGACAATCCGGCGGCTGGCGAAGGCGATGGCGGCGTAGCGGCGCTTTTTCCGAACCGCACGGAACAACGGCACTTATCTCTCACGCATCGAAGCGCATAATGAGCCGCACGTTGCTGCCCGGTAAGCCCTATCCTTTGGGATCCACGGCACACAGAAAAGGCACGAACTTCGCTCTCTTTTCAGAGGGAGCTTCTCGCGTGGATGTGTGTCTCTACGACGCGGATGGAAACGAGACCGACTGCGTGACGCTGCGAGAGCGGACAGCGTTTGTGTGGCACGGGTTCATCAGGGACATTAAGCCGGGACAGCTTTACAACTATCGCGTGCACGGGCCGTGGGAGCCGAAGCAGGGACTGCTCTTCAATCCGGCCAAGTCGCTCGTGGATCCGTATGCGAAGGCGATCGCTGGACAGCTTGACTGGAAGGCTCCGATTTTTCCCTATGATGTCGCTTCAGGCGATCCGCTGAAGATGGACGTGCAGGACAGTGCAAGCGGAGTGCCGAAGTCCGTCGTCATTCACGATCCGTTTGACTGGTCGGATGATTGCAAACCGGAAACCCCGCTTCCGGATTCCGTGATTTACGAAACACACGTAAAGGGATTCAGTTTTCGCAATCCCGATATTCCTGAAAGTCTTCGCGGCACGTATGCAGGGCTTGCACATCCCTCGAGCATCGAGTACTTCAAGAATCTCGGCATCACCGCGGTGGAGTTGTTGCCAATTCATCACTTCATCGACGAAGGACATCTCGTCGAAAAGGGACTAAGCGACTACTGGGGCTACAACACCCTGGGATACTTCGCGCCGACGTCGCGCTACTGCTCATGCGGCGACCACGGCGGGCAGGTGCGCGAGTTCAAGGAGATGGTGAAGGCGCTGCACGCCGCAGGTATCGAGGTCATCCTCGACGTGGTGTACAACCACACGTGCGAGGGCAACCACATGGGGCCGATGCTGAGTTGGAAAGGTGTGGACAACGCAACGTACTACCGCCTCATGCAGGACGAGCCGCAGTTTTACATGGACTACACCGGCACCGGGAATTCATTGAACGTGCGCAATCCGCAGGTGTTGAAGATGATCATGGACTCGCTGCGCTACTGGGTAACGCACATGCACGTCGATGGATTCCGCTTTGACCTGGCAGCGACGCTCGCGCGGGAACTGCACGACGTGAGCAGACTGTCGTCGTTCTTCGACACGATTCACCAGGACCCGACGTTGGCCGAAGTGAAGTTGATTGCGGAACCGTGGGATGTGGGCGAAGGCGGGTACCAGGTGGGCCAGTTCCCTGTTTTGTGGGCGGAGTGGAACGGAAAGTATCGCGACACGGTGCGGAGGTTTTGGAAGGGAGATGCAGGGCAGCTCTCAGATTTCGCGTATCGGCTGACGGGGTCAAGCGATCTCTATCAGTTTGACGGGAGAAAGCCCTACGCGAGCATCAACTTCGTCACCGCACATGACGGATTTACGCTTTGCGACCTGGTGAGCTACAACGAGAAGCACAACGAGGCCAACGGCGAGGACAACCGCGATGGATCGGACAACAACGACTCGTGGAATATGGGTGCCGAGGGGCCGACAGACGACCCTGAGATCAATGCACTGCGCGAGCGGCAGATGCGGAATTTTCTTGCCACGCTGATGCTTTCTCAAGGTGTGCCGATGCTGACAGGCGGCGACGAGGTGGCGCGCTCGCAAAAAGGCAACAACAATTGTTATTGCCAGGACAACGAACTCACCTGGATGGATTGGAATCTGGACGAGCGCCGCGAGCGGTTGCGGGAGTTTACGTGCCGGATTATCCAGCTTCGCCTGGCGCACCCGAATCTGCATCGGAGGAAGTTCTTTCAGGATCGCGAAATTCGCCGCCGGTACGACGGAAGCCTTGTGCTGGTCGAGAAAGACGCGGTGTGGTTCAATCCTGACGGCAACGAGGTATCAGACGAGGCATGGACCGCCGAGTGGAGCCGCGCCATTGCCCTGCTGCTGAATGGTTGCACTCTGCAAGTGTCGGATGAAAACGGGAACCCTGTTATCGATGACAGTTTCCTGCTGCTGGTGAATGCTGCCGATCAAGGAGTGGAGTTCACCCTGCCGCCGTCTCCGCGTGGCAAACCCTGGCGGCAGATTGTAGACACGGAAGACATCGACGATCCGTTTCGCTCGACTTTGGTCAATGGCTCTGTGATTGTGGGCGGACGAGCGCTGAAGCTGCTGAGTGACGGATCTGTCTCTTGATAGAGTTGCGCGGGAACTCGCTAGGGTCGATGAACTCTATTGCGCTACGCCGTCCAGGATGACCGTGCTGAGCGAGACAAAAATGCGATTGACGCTCGTGGCAACGGCTGCTTCGCCGGCGACGCATCCGAAGGCAATGAGCCCTACGGCCATCGCATACTCGGTCATTCCCTGTCCATCGGTGCGATCAAGCAGGGCTGTTGCAGCGATATGCAGTTTCAGGATGAAGTCTTGCACGGTCAATCCTCCTGGTCACCGGATGCAACCTCGACGTCTCAGTCCCGCCGGATAAACACCCAACACTGGTCGTTCTTACTAGAGCTCAGAGTGAGGAACCAAGGATAGATGCCGGGAGTCTATGGACCTTTGGATGAGCGCACTCTCTCCACGGAATCCGCAGCTTAAAGCTGCATAGAGTTCTTGTGGATTTCCACTTTGCGCAGGAACAGCACAAGCACAATCGAGCCGAGGGAAAGCATCGCAAGTCCCTGAAAGACGTCGGAGAATGCCAGAAGATAGGCCTGCTGCTGAAGCATCCGGTACAAGACGGTCAGAGCCGCTCCCATGCTGTTTGCTGCGCCGACTGCGTCCATCAACAAGAACCTCGCGGGCCCGTGGAGCCTTTGCAGCAGTTGGGGATCGCAGCTTGTCAGGTGACCCGAAAGTATGGTCTGGTGAACCTGACTTTGCCGCGCGATGAATGTGCTCACCATCGCAATTCCCACGCTGCCGCCGACATTCCGCATCAGATTCATTGACCCGGTTGCAGAGCCAATCTGATCACGGCGCAGCGGCGCCGTTCCTGCCACATTAGCGGGGACGAATATGAAACCCATTGCCGATCCCGCCAGAACCAGCGGCCAAAATACGGTCCATGGAGTGATGCTCAGCGTAAGACGCGAAAGAAGGAAGGCGGCGACGGCGAAGAGCGACAATCCGAAGATTGCGATCGCGCGCGCGTCCACCTTTGCCGCCAATATGCCAACCAGAACCATGGATGCTACAGCTCCCAACCCAAGAGGCGCGGTGGCAATGCCCGCAGAGAGGCTTGTGTATCCCATGAGCTGCTGAAGAAATTGCGGCGTAAGCAGGCCCAGGCCGTAGATCAACACACTGGTGAGGAAGATCATCGCCGTACCCACCGACAAGTTTCTTGCGCGGAAGATGCGCAGATCCACCATTGGCTCTTTAGCTCTCAATTCGCGCCACACGAAGACGATCAGCCCGACGACCGCAAGCACAACCATGATGCGAATAAACTGCGAGCCGAACCAGTCGTCTTCCTGCCCTTTGTCGAGCGCAACCTCCTGACAGCCGAGCCATAGGGACAGTGCAACAAGGCCGACTACGTCGAGAGGGCCCGGTTTGGAGTGTTTGACCCACGGAGGATCTTCCACCGTCTGCTGTATGGCCCACATGGCGATGAGACCGATAGGAATGTTGATGTAGAAGATCCAGCGCCAGGAGTAATTGAACGTGAGCCATCCACCCAGGATTGGTCCCACCACCGGTGCAACCACCACGCCAAGTCCGAACAATGCCTGGGCGATACCCTGCTTTTTAGGCGGGAAGCTCTCCATCAGAATGGCTTGTGAAATTGGAGCCATCGCGCCGCCGCCAATTCCCTGGATCACGCGCATGACGAGAAGCATTTCGAGACTGACGGAGAGGCCGCAGAGTAGTGAAGAGACCGTAAACAGGAAGATGCAGAAGAGCAGGAAGCGTTTTCGCTGAAACCGGTTACCGAGCCATGCAGTGAGAGGAAGGACGACTGCGTTGGAAATAAGGTAAGACGTGAGCACCCATGTCGCCTGGGAGTAAGAAGCAGACATGCTTCCCGCAATGTTGTTCAGAGCCACGTTTGCAATCGTGGTATCGAGCACCTCCATGAACATGGGCAGAATGACGGAGATTGCGATGAGCCAGGGACTAACTAAAGGTCGCCACTCGTTGTGGTCCGGACTCTGAACTGCTTCGACTTCAACCCGATGTTCAACCTCTTCGGGGAGCATCACTGCTGACGCCATTGATGCTTATGCCATGCTCTCTGACCTCTGGTTGATTTGCCGGCGCCGCGCGTTGGCGACGAGGGGATGGAGGCAAATGAAATCGTTGACGGCTTCGCGAACGCGGAGTCGCAGAGCGCGATCTGTTAGCTCAATATCGGGATTGAGCATGGCGTTGATCACGTAGTCGCCAAGGACGAAGGATATGAATTGGGCGGCGGCCTTGTCGTAACGGGGTCCGCCGATGCGGCGGGAGCGGAGATAGTCGGCAAGGAGATTGCGGCCTCGCTCCATGCAAGTGTGCCACAACTGGCGGGCAAGGTCAGGGAAACTGTGCGCTTCGGCGACGAGGATGCGGTAGAGGGCGAGGAACTGAGGCGCCGAGAACATGCGGAGCATCATGCAGCCGATGTCGGTAAGAGCCTGGTCGGGAGGCGCGTCGGACTCGATGTACTCGATGTGCTTTGCAAAGAGAGCGTCGGTGTGGGCGCTGATAACGGCGACGAACAGATCGGCCTTGGTAGGAAATAGCGCGTAGAGTGTCTGCTTGGATGTGCGCGCGCGGCGGGCTATCTCGCTGGTGGAGGCGCGGGCGTAGCCGTTTTCCAGGAACACTGCAGCGGTGGCATCGAGAATGCGCTTGCGATCGGAGATGGAAAGGGGTGGGCGGCCGCGCGTCGCCTTAGAAATGTTGCGCACTGGATCGTGCGTGGCTTTCGCTTTCATTTTTATGTGTACCGCTCAGTACGGTTAATGATACGCCCCAAGGGCGCCATCCGCAAAAGGGAGCGGTCCCATGTGAAAAGCCTCACCCTTTCGGATGAGGCTTTTGCATTTCAGATCTTTGTTGAAAGGCGGAAGGCTGGTCCCACCACAGGTGGCTCAGTCGTAGTATTCCAAGCCGAGGTGGGTGATTAAGTCAGCGCCCATAATGTGGCGAAGCGTGTTTTTAAGCTTCATGGACTGGATGAAAAGATCGTGCTCGGGATAGAGGCCTTCGCGCGTTTGCGGAGACTTGAGGTAGAAGCTCAGCCACTCCTGGATGCCGATGGACTGGAGCGATGGCGTGCGCTTGGCGAGGTCGAGGAACAGGACCAAGGTCGAGCGCGATGGGAGCGGCGAGGATGGAGTCGCGGCAGAGGAAATCGACTTTGATCTGCATGGGGTAACCGAGCCATCCGAAGATGTCGATGTTGTCCCAGCCTTCCTTGTTGTCGCCGCGCGGCGGGTAGTAGTTGATGCGGACCTTGTGGAAGATGTCCTTATAGAGATCGGGATAGAGCTCGGGCTGGAAGATGTATTCGAGCGAGCCGAGTTTGGACTCTTCCTTGGTCTTGAAGGACTCAGGATCGTCGAGCACTTCGCCGTCGCGGTTGCCGAGAATGTTTGTGGAGTACCAGCCGGAGACTCCGAGGAGGCGGGCCTTGAAGGCGGGCGCCAGAACGGTCTTCATGAAGGTCTGCCCGGTTTTGAAGTCCTTGCCACAGATCGGAGCGGCGTTCTTTTTTGACAACTCGATCATGGCAGGGACATCTACTGTGAGATTCGGTGCGCCGTTGGCGAAGGGTACGCCTTCGCTCAGTGCTGCGTAGGCGTAGATCTGTGAAGGCGCGATGCCGACGTCGTTCGACTCGAGGCCTTTTTCGAAGGCTTCGATGGATTGATGAACGGCTGTGGGCTCGAGAAAGATTTCGGTTGAGCCGCACCAGATCATGACTACGCGATCGACGGTTTTTCTGAAAGCCTGGATGTCGGCGCGCACTTGCTCGGCGAGGTCGCGTTTGTTCTTACCTTTTTTCACGTGAGTGCCGTTAAGGCGCTTGACGTAGAACTGGTCGAAAACGGCGGGCAGAGGCTTGATGGTTTCGAGGTAAGGCTTGAGCTGCTGGAGGATTTCCTTGTCGAGCACCTTGGCGTGGGCGGCGCTTTCGTAGACGTTGTCTTCGAAGATGTCCCATCCGGTAAAAACGATGTCGTTCAAGTCGGCCAATGGCACAAAATCCTTAACGAGCGGCGACTTGTTGTCAGTGCGCTTGCCGAGGCGAACAGTGCCCATCTGAGTGAGCGAGCCGATTGGCTTTGCCAACCCGCGGCGTACCGCTTCTACGCCGGCAATCATCGTGGTCGCTACGGCGCCGAGTCCCACAACCATAACGCCCAGCTTGCCCTTTGCAGCCTCCGGCTTTGCGATCGATGCAGCTGCTGCCTTCTGGCCGCCTTGTTCTGTATTGCTCATTTCGTTCTTCCAACCTTCCTTGATTGCTTTACGAATCAGAAAAATTCAAAAATGCGGACGCATCAGTGTACTCCCGCGGGCCGGATGCGTTCCCAGGTCAGCAGATCAAACTTCTCTAGCTTTGAAGCGATTGATGTGGGTCCACACAAACCAGACGATGGCGGCGACGAGGCCCAACTCGACGACGAGGTGAAAGCGATGGAACCACTCATGGAAGCGCGGGTCGGTTTCCCACGCCTGGCCCAATCTCATTCCCACGTAGGCCAATGCGTAGCACCATGGCCATGAACCGATGAACGTATAGACATGAAAGCGAAGTTGCGGCATGCGCGCGACGCCGGCCGGAAACGCGATGAAGGTGCGCACCACTGGAAGCAGACGACCAAGCAGGACGGTGATGGTGCCGTACTTCTCGAAGAACTTCGTCATGCGGTCGAGATCGTGATGGCTCATGAGCACCCAGCGGCCATAGCGCTCAACCAGCGGACGCCCGCCCGCGGCTCCTACCCAGTAAGCAAAGATGGAACCCACGTTGCAGCCAATGGCGCCGGCGGTGGCGACCCAGAACAAGCTGAAGCGGCCCGTGTAGACGAGGTACCCGGCGAAGGGCATGATGATTTCGCTGGGAAGCGGGATGCAAGCGGATTCGATGCCCATCAATGCAACGATGCCTGTATATCCCAAGGAGCCGATGACCTGGGTGACGAAGTGAACTAGAAAGGGCAAAATGCGTTCGGTCATGGGCTGGACTCAGTATATAGGTTGGTAGCGGCCCTGCTAGGATTGAGTTGATTTCAACGCACGATTGAGGTGTTTACGTTGGCTGAGTTTCCTCCTGTCCCGCTTACGCTTGAAGGGTCCGCATTGCTGCATCAATTTTTTCGGTTCGATTGGAAAGCTTGGAGGTCGACGGATGCTGGAGAGCGCGAACATATTGCCGCCGAATTTGTCGCTGCTCTGAAGAAGCTGGAGCAAGGTCCGGGCAGCGGAGCGCAGACGGGGTTGTTTTCGCAGCTTGGACATAAGGGCGATCTGATTCTTGTGCATTTTCGTGACTCGTTTGAGGCGCTGAACCAGGTGGAACTGGACCTGGCCAAGACGGCGCTGTACGACTTTCTGACGCCGACGCACTCTTATGTTTCCGTTGTCGAGCTGGGGCTTTATGAGTCGAGCCGCAAGACGTATGAGGCGGCTTCGGCGAAGGGATTTGAAAACCATACGCCAGAGTGGAATGCTGAGGTTCAAGCCTCGTTGAATCGTGGAGCGGAAGCGATGAAGACGCGGCTCTTCCCTGCTATTCCGGATGCGAAGTATCTGTGCTTCTACCCAATGGACCGCAAGCGTGGCGAGCAGGTGAACTGGTACACCGTCCCGTTTGCCGAGCGGCAGCGGATGATGCACGAGCATGGCATGATCGGACGGCGCTACGGCGACGTGGTGAAGCAGATTATTTCGGGATCGATCGGGATGGATGACTGGGAGTGGGGCGTCGATCTGTTCGCGGATGATCCGGTGGTGTTCAAGAAGCTAATTTACGAGATGCGGTTTGATGAAGTGAGCGCGGTGTATGCGCTGTTTGGGCAGTTCTACCTGGCGCTACGGCTGCCGGTGAATAAGCTTTCAGACTGGCTTCATGGAAAGCTCTGATTCGCCACACTTGTGTCGAATGCGCAGAGAGCACTAATTTGAAAAGCGCCGCACACTGAACGCGATGGGCAGACCGACAACGACCATGTGCACGCCGAGGCCGATAAGCAAATCCTTTTGTTCGTATGGGCCGTGCGCGTGCAAAGCAGACAGTGGGAGGACGACGAGGCGCATTACTTCCTCGACGGCAGCGCCAAAGAACAATCCACACACCAGCCAACTCTCCCGCAGGAAGATGAGACGGCGGCTTGCGGCGTAGTAGATGGACGCTGCTGAAATGGCGATGAAATAGTGCAGTACAACGCCGAGAACGTAGGTCCCCACGCCGCCATTGAAGGCACTTTTGCCCAGTAACCCGCCTGCAATGGCCAAGGGAATATCCCAACCGAAACGAATGCAGGCCCGCACAAGATCGAGCGTGCCGGCAGCCAGCCCGCCCACGCCGATAGCCAGTAAAGTATTTTTGCTCTTAGAAGTTTCAGATGTCTGGACTTCAGTCATTCCCAATCTCCTCGCTTCTCTTATCCGCTCAGCAGGCCGTTTCCGTACTGCAAGCACCTGGGGTATGGAAGACACGCTACGCAAACGCGGCTTGCGGAGTCCTGAAACCACTCTGAAATTCTCTGAATCAGTCTGAAATCTCGGGGATTCGTTCAGGCGATCCGGGAGTAGTCGGCACTGGTGGCTCGATGCCACTCGTCACTTGCTCACCTCTACCAGAGAGCGCATTGTTACAATCGGCGCGGGCGCACCAGTTTTCGAAACCACATTACCTGATGGAAAACCTGTCCACCTCACGTCTGCGGATCGGTGCCTGGCGCGTTGACCCGGCCAGTGGCCAGATTTCGCGGGATGGCAACACCATCCGATTGGATGTGCGCGCCATGCGACTTCTGCTGTGCCTTGCCGAGCACTCGGGACGCGTCGTAAGCATTGATGATCTGATCAGCCACGTCTGGGCCGGTGTCGCGGTGTCCTCCGACTCCGTTTATCAAGCCGTGACCTCGCTCCGCCGGCAACTCGGCGACGACTCGCGGCAGCCCGTTTACATCGAGACGGTGCCGCGCCTGGGCTATCGGATGATTGCCGCGGTCGAACCATGGCAGGACCGGTCGACGAACGAGGCCCCTTCTACAACTACGGTCTCACGACCCGTCCGGGGCATCTTCGTGGCGGTAATTGCAATGGCCGCTGCCGTCGCCTTTGGCTTTCTCCTCCACTCACGCCTTGGCAATGGCGACCGCGCTGGAACCTCTGCGGCTGCTGCGCTACCGCAGGAATCCGTTGGGGTGCTGCCATTTCTCGACCTCACCGAGGGAATGCACAACGAGGAGTTTGCCGACGGAATGACCGAGGAGCTGATCGACAAGCTTAGCAAGGTTCCGGGGCTGAGCGTGCCTTCCGCAACTGCGTCCTTTTACTACAAAGGAAAGCATCTTTCGGTAGCCGAAATCGCCAGAGGGCTCCACGTGGTCTACGTACTGGATGGTAGCGTGCGCAAGTCCGGAGGCAGGGTGCGGGTTGCCGCGCGATTGGTGCGGGCAGAAAACAGCTACGTCGTCTGGACCGACACGTATGATCGGCCGTTCGACGACCTGATCATGGTTCAAGTTGACATTGCAGACGAGGTAGCAAAGGCGCTGAAGTCGTCCATCGCGGTAACTCCACAGCCAGAAAAATCTCGATAAGGAGCAATTTTCAATGCCTTCGATAAAATCGCCGCGCAAGCCCGCGAAGAAAGCCCCACTCAAGAAAGTTCGCACGGGTGGCGCAACACCCGGGATAAAGAGCGCACCGAAACCATCAGCGCGCGGCGACCTCGCCCCGGAGCGCATCGCGGCAATCCTGAAGGGGCTGGATGAGGCATATCCGGATGCGGTTTGTGCGTTGACGCATCGGTCGCCTTGGGAACTGCTGGTGGCTACGATTCTTTCTGCGCAGTGTACGGATGTGCGCGTGAACATGGTGACGCCGGAACTGTTCAGGCGCTTCCCTACTCCGGCGGCGATGGCGAAGGCGGAGATTCCGGAGCTTATCGAGATTATTCGGACCACGGGGTTCTTCAACAACAAGGCAAAGTCGATCAAGGGCGCGGCACAGGCGATCGTCGATCGATTCGGCGGCAAGGTTCCGGAGACGCTGGCGGAGTTGATTACGGTTCCGGGAGCGGCGCGCAAGACAGCGAACGTGGTGCTGGGCGTGAGCTACGGCAAGGCCGAGGGCGTGGTCGTCGACACGCACGTGTTTCGGATTTCGCGGCGGCTAGATCTGACGAAGAGTGATACTGCCGAGAAGGTTGAGCAGGACCTGATGCGAATTCTGCCGAAGGATCACTGGATTCGTTTTTCGCACCAGGTGATTCATCACGGGCGGCAGGTGTGCGTGGCGCGCGGGCCGAAATGCGACAAGTGCAACCTGGAGACGCTTTGCCACTCAGAAGACAAGACGTGGTGGAGTTGAGAAAGAACAGGGACTAGGGACTAGGGAACAGGGATTGGGCCGTGCCCCTGCCTTGGCTGAGTTGTGATTCTCGACCCAGAAGCATGGTGCGCCAAACGCGCCTGATTACGAGCAAAGCTCTTCTGCTTGTGATGCCTTGAACAATATGCAACCTTACGGTTGCACTTCTCTAGGTAAAGAAAAAATGCGTTTTTGAGCTAAGTTCGTCAATCAACACGACTTAGCTTTTTATGGGGCTCCCGTAAACCATTCTAATCATTAGACTTAAGACGCAAAGTCGTCAAAACTAAGGACTTATGGGTGCATCTCGGCCGTTTGCACAATCTTCGGGGCAAGTTCTTCCCACATTGCGGTGGAACGCCTCTCTCAAACGGAAGGTTTTGAAGTCGTTGCTCACGACATATTCATGATCACTATTTCGTTTTCCGCTGCTGAGACGAGTATAGGGAGTGCCCGGAATTAATCTGCAAGATTCCTAAGAAGTTTTTGCGCAATGCTCTGAGGAATATGGGTAGATTCTGCCGGAGCCGAGTATTGACATTCCGCTGGTGGAGGAGCGGCAGCGGCTAAGCGCCGATGACGCTTATGACCGCAGCGATCAGGCCGGGAATGTCGTGCTGCGTGGCTTCGGCGGAAGGTTCCCAGCCCAACTCGCGGAGAGTGGCACTGGTGATTGGGCCGATAGAGATGGCTCGTACGCCGGGCGGTGGAAACCGGATGCCGGCGGCGCGCGCAACTTCGGCAAGGTGGGTAGCGCTGGAGGAACTGGTGAAAGTGGCGGCGTCGATGTGCGAGGCGAGGGCGGCACGTAATTGTTCGGGTGCGGCTGCGGGGATCGTGTTCTGGTAGGCGTCCACGACGTTGACGGTGGCGCCGGATTTGCGCAACGCATCGGGGATGATATCGCGTGCAATAGCAGCGCGGGCAAGCAAGATGTGTTTGCCATGAATGCGCGTGGCCAGCGCTGTGACGAGACTTTCGGCAACGTAGCTTTCCGGTGTCAGAGTGACGTGGAGTCCGGCGTGGCGCGCAGCTTCGGCGGTGGCGTCGCCGATTGCGGCGACGTGCGTCCCTGAGTCGCGAAGAGATAGCTTGAGGTTTGCTGCTCGTTCAGCGACAGCGCGAACGGTGTTGGCGCTGGTGAGAATGAGCCAGTCGTATCCGTAGAGATGCCGGAGCGCGACATCGAGCGGGTCGTAGCTCGCAGGTGGACGGATTTCAAGGACGGGGACTTCGACGGGATCGGCGCCGGCAGCGCGAAGGCCTTCGCTGAGTTTGCCGGCCTGATGCGCGGCGCGGGTTACGAGGATTCGTTTGTTGGCGAGCGGTTGAGAGGTCATTGTTCGAGTCCATCATCGCACCGGGGCCTTGGGCGTCTGTGTATTTCGTCGCAGATGAAGTCGAGTGCTGACGCAGCCTATCGGATTCTGGTTTATTCTGAACCACTCCGGGCCTAAATGCCGACAGGATCAGGCAGATGGATTCAGCGGCCTGAAGGCCGCTGCCCCCTCCGTTCGGGCGAGTCGTTCATGTCGCGTTGCGAGAACCAAGATCATAAAAGTCAGTTGAGATCGTGCTTTCCCACCCAAGCTGCGCTTGGATGGGGCACCCTTGGGTCGTGCGGATATTAGATTTTCAGGGCCGGGTTAATCGAGAAAGCGATGTGTTGCGACACCGAAGATCATAAAAGGTCAGTTGAGATCGTGCTTTCCCACCCAAGCTGCGCTTGGATGGGGCACCTGTGGGTCGTGCGGATATATAGATTTTTCAGGGCCGGATTAACCGAGAAAAGCGATGTGTTACTGCACCCAGGATCATAAAAGTCAGTTGAGATCGTGCTTTTCCACCCAAGCTGCGCTTGGATGGGGCACCCTTGGGTCGTGCGGATATATAGATTTTCAGGGCCGGGTTAACAGAGAAAGCGAAGTGCGGTGGGAGCAAATATCCAGGTGGGTTCAGGCTTACGCGGAGGCGCCGGCGGGAGGGTGGGCGGCGGACTCGAGCAGTGGGGCGGCGCCGGCTTCGAGAAGCAGTTCGGCGGCTAGCTGGCCGAGAGCTACGGGGCCGATTTCTGCGCGGCGCGACTCGTGGTGAATACGGATGGCTTTGCCGGTAGCAGGGTCGGCGACTACGGCGAAGATCTCCTGCCACTCGCCGGCTTCGTCTTGCGGAGCGACGCGGCAATGGATGCCGATGGGGACCTGGCAACCTCCGCCGAGGGCGGCGAGGGCGGCGCGTTCGGCAGTGACGGCGTAGCGGGTCGCGTGGTCGTCGAGAAAGGCTATTGCGGTGATGGTTTTCGCGTCGTCTTTGCGGATCTCGAGGCCGAGCGAGCCCTGGCCTGCAGCGGGACAGAAATCTTTCGGCTCGAGGCGCTGGCGGACCCATTCAGTTTTCTCGAGGCGATCGAGCCCGGCGGCAGCGAGCAGAATGGCGTCGACCTGACCCTCGGAAAGTTTGCGCAGGCGGGTGTCGACGTTTCCGCGAAATTCGACGGCCTTGATATCGGGGCGAAGGGCGAGAAGCTGCGCGCGGCGGCGCTGGCTGCTGGTGCCTACGACGGCTCCGTGGGGCAGCGCGCGAAGGCTGTGGTGCTTCACCGAGACGAGCACATCGCGTGGGTCAACACGGGGCGGAGTTGCACCAAGCGTGAATGGCGCGGGCAGCTCGGTGGGAAGATCTTTGAGCGAATGGACGGCGAGATCGACGCGGGACTCAGCAAGCGCTTCTTCAATTTCTTTCGTGAACATGCCCTTGGAGCCGACCTGGGCGAAGGTGACTTCCTGCAGGCGATCGCCAGTGGTCTTGATGATTTCGATTTCGACGCTGTGGCCCTTCGCGCGCAGAAGCGCGGCAATATGATTGGCCTGCCAGAGTGCGAGTTGCGAACCGCGGCTGCCGATACGCAGATTCATTTGCCTCCTACGGCGCTGGTTTCGCTGCGCTCTGCGCTTTTATTCTCTTCAGCGCGGACAGTGGAAGGAGAAGCTTCCGATTGAGCTTCGACCGGCTTGGGAACTGTGTCGACTACGGAGGGCAGAGACCATGCTTCGCAGAGAGCGTCGACGCGGGTTGAATCATTCTCGCGTGCGGCCTGCTTGAGCGCCTGCATCGGCGGGTGGAGGAACTTGTTGACGAGGCCGCGGGTGAGGGCTTCGATGGCGGCGAGCTGTTCTTCGCTGAAGACGCCGAGCTTGGCGTGCATGCGCTTGAGCTCGTTGGCGCGAATTTCTTCAGCCTGCCGCTGCAGCGAGACGATGGCAGGAGCAACATTGACGGCGCGGCGACGCTGATGGAAGCGCTCCACCTCCGCATTAATGAGAGTCTCTGCATCACCGGCCTGCGATTGACGTTCGGCGATGTGAGAGGCGGCCACGGCCTGGAGGTCGTCAATGTCGTAGACGAAGATGCCTTCCACCTTGTTCATCGTGGGATCAACGTCGCGGGGGACGGCGATATCGATAAAGAACATGGGGCGATTGCGGCGGCGATGCATGAACTGCTGGCCGTGTTCGCGGCGGAAGATGGGGTGCGGTGCTCCGGTGGAGCTGATGACGATGTCGGCTTCTGTTGCGGTCTCGTACAGCTTCTCAAATGGGATGACGCGGCCATCGAATGGCTCAGCGAGCTGGCGAGCGCGCTCGAGGGTGCGATTGGTAACGAGGATGGCTCCTGCGCCCTGTTGCACTAGGTGACGGGCGGCGAGTTCGCTCATTTTGCCGGCGCCAACGAGGAAGACGGTGCGACCTTGCAGGGATCCGAAGATTTTGCGGGCAAGCTCCACGGCGACGGACGCGATGGAGACAGAGTTGGAACCGATAGCGGTTTCAGTGCGGACACGCTTGGCGGCGGCGAAGGCGGATTGCAGCAGGTGTTCGAGCTGGCCGGAGACTGTTCCGGCGGCACGCGCGGTGGCGAAGGCTTCTTTGACCTGGCCGAGAATCTGGGGCTCGCCCACCACCATGGAGTCGAGGCTGGCGGAGACGCGGAAAAGATGGCGCACGGCCTGCTGATCGCGATGTTCGTAGATGTGGGGCGCGAGAAGCGCCTGATCGAGGCCGAAGTGGTTATGCAGGAACTGGGTGAGGTCGGTTTCGGGCGACTCGACGGCTGCGAGCATTTCGACGCGGTTGCAGGTAGAGACGATCATGCACTCGCTGACGCCGGGTTGTGCGGCGAGGGCGCGAGTGGCGTCGGGCAGGTCGTCGCGCGAGATGGCGATGCGTTCGCGCAGTTCGATGGGCGCGGTCTTGTGGTTGATGCCGATGAGGACGAGCTGGCTCATGGGGCACCAAACTTGTGGACGTGGCTGACCGTGTTGGCTGCCCAGACGCAGAGCATGACGACCAGGACCGCTCCTGAGAGGTAGGCGGCTTTGCGCCCGCGAAGGCCGGCGGACTGACGCAGATACAGGAGAAGGACGTAGAGTCCCCACATGGCGTAGGAGGCTACGACCTTGGGGTCGACGAAATAAGCCGCGCCGAGCGAGGTTTCCTGTACGAGAACGGCGCCGAGGATCAGGCCGACCGTCATGCACGGAAAGCCGAAGAGCAGCATGGCGTGAGCGATGCGCTCGAGCGTGTCGAGCGGGCGGCAGCCAGTCGAGCGGGATCCACCAGGAATCGTCAGTGGATTTGGGTTTGGCTTTCAGGCGGCGCTCCTGCACCAGGTAAAGGAGTGAAGCCAGCAAGCTGAATCCCAGGGCGGCGTAGGCGGCGAGAAGAGCGGTGATGTGGGCGATCAGCCAGCTAGTTCTTACGCCTTGCGAGGGAAAGCTGTAGCCCTGAAGGCCGAGAGCCGGGACGAAGACAAGAAAGAACGTGATGGGAGGGCGAAGACTCCGAGAGAGATGGCGTCGTAGATCCACCAGGCGAGAAAGAAGAGCCCGGCGACGGCAAACCCCAGCAGCGATTCAGCTTCGCGGGCGCCGACGGGCACCCAGCGATGGGCCTGGACGAGCATTTCCACGACAGAGACGAAATGAAAGAAGAAGGCCATGCCGCCCAGATGTACGCACCACCGGCGCGCACGCTCGGAGGAATAGAGGACGGCGGGAAAAATTGCGCAGCTTGCCGCGAAGTAAAGAATGGTCGCGACTCGGAGCCAGAGGAGATGCATGCCGTACTCAAATCTAAAGCCTGACTAATCAGTATACTGTGATCCAAATCACCATAACTGACCCGGTGAACCGCTTCAGGTGGCACGGGGCGCGGAAAGATCAGGCAAGGATGAAGACGTTGTTGCAACGATTTAGGCGGCATCGGGGTTGGATTGGATTGGGGGCGGTGGTGTTGGGGGCTTGTTGGACTGCGGGATTGGCACAGGATGTGGCCTTTCCGAAGAAGACGGGGGTCCAGTCGCCCGGAATTCAGCATGCGATGGACGAATTGCCGAAGGCTGCCACGATTGCGGTGACGGGCGATCCGGACTGGCTGGCGGCGACGTCGGACGCAGTTTGGCACACAAGTGAGAGGACCGACAGCGTGGTCCGGCTGGATGCCTCGACAAACCTGCCGGGAATGGTGGTGACGGTGCACAAACCGTGTTCGGGACTGGCGGTGGGGTTTGGGAGCCTGTGGGTTCCGAGTTGCGGGGATAAGAGCGTGGTACGGGTGGATCCGATGACGGGCGCGGTGCAGGCGACGATTCCGACCGGGCCAGCGGATTCAGAGGGCGGAATCACGACCGGGGCCGGGAGCGTGTGGCTGGTGACGTCGGCGAAGGACGCAAAGGGGGATGGCGAGTTGACGCGGATTGATGCGGCGACAAACAAGGTCGCAGCAGCGATCAAGATTCCTGCGGGCTCGTTCAATCCCCTGTTTGCGGAGGGATCTGTGTGGGTGACTTCGAATGCGGGTGCCTTGCTGGTGCGGGTTGATCCTGCGACGAATAAGGTGGTGAGTTCGACGGCGGTTGGACCGATGCCACGTTTTCTGGCGTACGGGGCTGGGTCGATCTGGGTGCTGAACCAGGGGGATGGCACTGTTTCGCGGGTGAGTGCGAAGACGGCGAAGCTGGAGGCGACCATTGCTGCGGGAATTCCGGGGCACGGCGGCGAGATTACATTTGGCGCGGGATCAGCGTGGGCAACGGAGATGGAGTTTCCGCTGACGCGGATCGATGCGAAGACGAACACGGTAGTGGCGCAATGGCATGGCGCGGGCGGAGACAGCGTGCGGTATGCGTTTGGAACGGTGTGGCTGACGGATTTAAAGGGCGGGAAGGTGTGGCGGATTCCCGTTCAGGAACAATGATGCCCGGCTTTAACCAGCATCTGGTTTCGGGCTTGTTCTGCACAGGGCGGGTTGAGTCGCGTCACGGTAATCTGTAGGCAATTGTGCAACCCGCAGATCTCCAATCCGCGGCGGCGCCGCCGTCTCCCCAAGCCCCTGACGAACTGGAATTGGCACCTACTGAAGCGACGACGAGCAAGACGGGCACGAAGTCGCTGGAGCCTACTCCGTTCATGCGCCAGTGGACCGCGGCGAAACGGGAGAATCCTGATGCGCTTCTGTTTTTTCGCATGGGGGATTTCTACGAGCTGTTCTATGACGACGCGGTGACGGCGAGCCGGGAACTGCAACTGACACTGACAGCGCGTGATCGCGAGCGGCAACTGCCGATGTGCGGGGTTCCGTATCACTCGGTTGAAGGTTACCTTACGCGGCTGTTGCGGAAGGGCTATCGGATCGCGATCTGCGACCAGATGGAAGACCCGAAGCTCACCAAGAAGATTGTGAAGCGCGAGGTGACGCGGGTTCTGTCGCCGGGGACGGCGCTGGACGCGGCGCTGGGGCAGGAGCGGAACAATTTTCTGGCGGCGTATTTTGAGGTGAGTGCAGAGCGGAGTTCCTCAGGGGCTAAAGCCCGCTCGGATTCAGGGACCTTTTCGGCTCGACTGAAGTCGAGCCCTGATACAAGATCGATAGTCGGTTCGGCAGGTCCCGTATCGAGTCCCGATACAAAACAGAATCCTGATACAAGACTGAATTCTTTCGTTGACGGCGGTCTGGTGTGTGCGGTGGCGCTGCTGGATGTTTCTACGGGAGAGTTTCGGACGGCGGAGTTTCAGGGCGCGAAGGCGCGGCAGCAGGCGCTGGAGGAGTTGTTGCTGGCGGGGCCGAGCGAGGTGCTGCTCACGACAAGTGCGGAAGTCCCGGGCGTTCTCGAGAAGATTCCGGCAAAGACGCGAGTTGAAGACTGGGTATGGACGCGTGATTTTGCAGTGCCGCTGGTGGAGCGGCAGCTGCAGGTGCGGTCGCTTGAGGGATTCGGGCTGGTAGGGCATGAGGCGGCGGCGATTGCTGCGGGTGTGGTTCTGCACTATGTGCGGACGACGCAGAAGAACGAGGCGCTGCACATCGATTCGCTCAAGTTTCAGGAGCACTCGACTGCGCTGGAACTGGACCAGGTGACGGTGCGGAACCTGGAACTGGTGGAGCCGCTGTTTGCGGGGCAGGATGATCGCGCCACGCTGTTCCACACGCTGGATGCGTGCCAGACGCCGATGGGCAAGCGAATGTTGCGGGCGACGATTCTGCGGCCGCTGATTGATGCCGTTGTGTTGAATGCGCGCTATGAAGCGGTGGCTGAGGCGCACGCGGATCTTGTGAAGCGCGAAGAGGTGCGGCGGGCGTTTGATGGGATTCTCGATCTGGAGCGGCTGCTGGCGCGGCTGAGTCTGGATTCTGCTGGCCCGCGGGATGTGCGGGGGCTGGCGGCTAGTCTGGCGCGGTTGCCGGCGTTGAAGACTGCGATGGAGGCGATGCAGGCGCCGTTGTGGCGGGAGCTGGTTGGACGGCTGGACACGCTGGAGGATGTGACGGCACGGATTACGTCGACTCTGGTGGCGGAGCCTCCGCTGACGATGGCGGATGGAGGCGCTATTGCGGCCGGCGTGGATGCGGAGCTGGATGAGCTTCGCGGAATATCGAGCACGGGGCGGCAGTCGATTGCGGCGATCGAAGAGCGGGAGCGGACGCGGACGGGGATCGGTTCGCTGAAGGTGCGCTACAACTCGGTGTTTGGGTACTACATCGAGATTACGAAGTCGAACCTCGCGATGGCTCCCGCGGACTATGAGCGCAAGCAGACGCTGGTGAATGCGGAGCGATTTACGACGCCGGAGTTGAAGGAGTACGAGGTAAAGATTCTGACGGCGCACGATCGCTGCATCGAGATCGAGAAGCGGATTTTTCTGGAGCTTCGCGCAAAGGTGTTGCAGGCGGCAGGAAGAATTCGGCGGACGTCAGCGGCGGTGGCGGAGGCGGACCTGCTGACGAATTTCGCGCATCTTGCTGCACTGCGACGGTATGTGCGTCCGGTGCTGACCGAAGAAGCGGTGCTCGAGGCGGTGGCGGCGCGGCATCCGGTGATTGAGCAGTGGATGGAGGAGACGCGCGAGGGGCGCTTCATTGCCAACGATCTATACATCGATTCCGGCGAGACGGGACCGAGCCTGCTGCTGATCACGGGTCCGAACATGGGTGGCAAGAGCACCTACCTGCGACAGGCGGCGATGCTGGTGCTGATGGCGCAGATGGGGAGCTTCGTTCCGGCGCAGAGTCTGCGGCTGGGATTGGTGGATCGGATTTATACGAGGATTGGAGCCAGCGACAATGTAGCGCGCGGTCGCTCCACTTTTATGGTGGAGATGACGGAGACAGCAACGATTCTGAACACTGCCACGAAGCGGTCTCTGATTCTGCTGGATGAGATGGGACGCGGTACGGCAACATTTGATGGCCTGTCGCTGGCGTGGGCAACGGTGGAGTATCTTCATGCGGAGACGGGAGCGCGCACGCTGTTTGCGACGCACTATCACGAGCTGACGATGCTCGCGGAAAAACTGCCGCGCGTGCGCAATCTGCGCGTCGGAGTAAAGGAAGGTGCGGGCGGGATTGTTTTTCTTCATACAATTGAGCCGGGCGCGGCGAGCAAGAGCTACGGTATTGAAGTGGCGAAGCTGGCCGGATTGCCGGCGGTGGTGATCGATCGGGCAAAACACGTATTAAGACAGCACGAGAAGCAGGAGCGGCAAAGCGTGCAAGTGGAGACAGCTCCGGAGCCGATGCAGTTGACGATTTTTACGCCGTTGTCGCAACGGATTGTGGATCGCATCGAGGCGGTGGATGTGAATGCGCTGACGCCGCTGCAGGCGCTGAATCTGCTGGAAGAGTTGCAGCAGGAACTCAAGGAGAAGTCATGACCGCGACGGTGCGGCAGGCGGCAGGAAGTCTGTTGGTGGTGGGCCTGGGCGGAACGGAGCTGACGGGCCTTGAACGCGCATGGCTGCGGCTGGTGCGCCCCGGTGGCGTCATTCTCTTCAAGCGCAATATCACGGACGTACAGCAGACGCGCGATCTGCTCGAGGAGGCAACCGGATTCTGCGGCGCGAAAGCTGTGCGGTGCGTGGATGTGGAAGGCGGGACGGTGAACCGGCTGCGCGATGCGCTGGCGCCAATTGCTTCAGCACAGGCGGTAGGTGCGGCGTTGCGGACTTCCATCCTTTCGCAAAAGGCGCGAAAGGATGGGACACCCAAAGCGTCGGCATCCAAGGCGTCGGCTTTGGCACGCAAACATGGCGAGCTGATTGCGCGGGCGGTGAAGGCATTCGGATTCAATACGACGCTGGCGCCGGTGGTGGATCTGGCATTGCCAGAGGCAGCGGAAGTGATGGGGTCGCGAACGGCAGGCGTGAATGCATCCGAAGTGGTCGCATATGCGCGGGAATTTCTGGCGGGGATTGCAGCGCAAGGGGTGGTGGGGTGCGGAAAGCACTTTCCAGGATTGGGCGGTGGAACGGGCGATACGCATTTTGTTACGCCGGCGATTCAGCGCACCTCGACGCAGATTTGGGAGGAGGACGCGGTCCCCTATCGCGAGCTGCATCGGGCGATGCCGATGATCATGATGAATCATGCGGCCTATCCGCAAACGCCGGGAAAGAACGAGCCGGCGAGCGCGTCGAGGTTCTGGATAGCGGAGACGTTGCGGAAACGGATTGGATACAAGGGGATCATTCTTTCCGATGATCTGGAGATGGGTGGCATTCTGAAGTTCCTGCCGGTGGAAGAGGCAGCAGTGGCGGCGATTCGCTCGGGATCGGATCTGCTGGAAATCTGTCATAGTCCCGAGTTGATTCTGCGGACGTACGAGGCGCTGATCTCCGAAGGCGAGCGGTCGGCGGCATTTCGGAAATTGTTGTTGGCTACGGCTCGCGGGTCGGCACGCAAGCGGGCTCGTGTCTACGCTCGCGGCGTGGCGCCAGCGCTGAGTGCGCAGAAGCTCGACGCACTACGGAGAAGCATTCTGGAATTCAATGAAATGGTGGCGGCGATTGTGGATGCTTCGGCTGTTGCTGCGCCGCGGGCCGCATCTCCGGCGGAGGCTTCGTGAAGTTGAAGCCCATGATCGTGGCTGGGGTGATGAGCGGGACGTCGGCTGATGGAATCGATGTGGCCGTTGTGAAGATCGCGCCTGTGAAGGGGCAGCCGAAATTGACGCTGATGGCGCATGAAGGGTTTCGCTATCCGGCGGTGTTACGCAACGCAGTGTTGGCGGCGATGAATGCGAAGTCGATTTCAACGGCAGAGCTGGCGAGGCTGAACTGGCGACTCGGCATCGCGTATGCGGAAGCCGTGAAGGCAACTGCGGCGCGGCATAAGGTTCAGATCGATCTAGTCGGATGTCATGGGCAAACGCTGTATCACCAGGCGGTGCCGGCTTCGTATGCTGGGAAAACATTTGCGTGCACCTGGCAGGCGGGCGAGGCTGCGCTGATTGCGGCGGAGGTCAGCGTTCCGGTTGTGTCGAATTTTCGACCAGCGGATATGACGGCAGGCGGACAGGGTGCGCCGCTGGTTCCTTTGTTGGATCATGTTCTGTTTGCCGATGGAAAACGCGGGCGCGTGCTGCAGAATATTGGCGGGATTGCGAACCTGACGGCGATCCCTGCCGGGCGCGGTGGCGATGCGGTGATGGCGTTCGACACGGGACCGGGCAACATGGTGATGGATGCGCTGGCGCAGAAGCTCTTCAATAAAGGCTATGACCGTAACGGTGCCATTGCAGCGGGAGGTCGGGCACTCGACTCCGTTGTGAAGCAGATGCTACGCAATCCCTATTTTGCTTTGCAGCCGCCGAAGACCGCGGGGCGCGAAGAATTCGGGCGTGAGTATGCGGCGAAGTTCCTGGCTGCTTGCCGGCGCGTGAGCCGGAAGCCTGAAGACGCTCTTGCCACCGCGACGGCTCTGACGGCTGAGAGTATCGCGCTGAGCTTTGAGCTATTTGTCTTGCCTTCGATGCGGGGCAATGCGATCGACTATGTCGTCTCGGGTGGAGGCGCGCGAAATCGGACGCTGATGACGTTGCTGAAAGCGCGACTGGAACCGCTGGGATGCACGGTGATGACGATTGAGAAGTTCGGGCTTCCAGCGGAGGCAAAGGAGGCAGCGGCATTCGCATTGTTAGCGTGGATGACGTGGCATCAGTTGCCGGGGAATGTGCCGGCGGCGACGGGTGCGAGGCGAGCGGCGATTCTGGGGCAGATCACGTATGCGTAGGCCACATTGGCTTGGTAGGCATCGCTTCCCAGGTCTCAGAGTCGAGACCTGGGGCACCCAACTTTTGATGTTGGCCCTCATTCTGAGTTTGGCGGGTTGTCATGGGTCGAGGCGCGATCCGAATACGGTTGTGTTTTTGATTGAGTCGAGCCCTACGAATCTTGATCCTCGGATTGGGACTGACGGTCAGTCGGAACATATTGACGAGTTGATTTTCGACGGGCTGGTTGCGAAGGATTCCAATTTTCATTTCACGCCTGCTATTGCGCAAAGCTGGGAACTGCGGGATCCCGTGACGCTGGTGTTTCATCTACGCACGGATGTGCGGTTCCATGACGGGCGGCCGATGACGGCGCGGGACGTGGTGTGGAGCATCAGCTCGATGCGCGACGGCACGGTGATTACGGCGAAATCGGCATCATACGCAGCGATCAATAAGGTGGAGGCGCCGGATGCGAGCACGGTCATCCTGCATCTGAAGCAACCGGATAATTTTCTGCTGATCAATCTGGCCACCGGGGCGTTTGGTGTTGTGCCGGAGGGGAGCGGGCGCGATTTCTGGCAGCATCCGGTGGGGACGGGACCGTTCCGG
Source organism: uncultured Acidobacteriaceae bacterium (assembly GCA_963738035.1). Lineage (GTDB taxonomy): Bacteria > Acidobacteriota > Terriglobia > Terriglobales > Acidobacteriaceae > Telmatobacter. Next base: position 371,550 of record CAVTVB010000005.1, on the reverse strand, counting down.
TTTGTAAGCCAGCAGATCGATCAGGATGTGGTGATCGAGCGCAATCCCCTGAGCTGGAGTGTGCAGCCTAAACTGGAGCGCGTGCGATTTGCAGTCGTTCCGGATCCCATTACGGAATCGCTCGAGTTGGAAAAGGGATCCGGCGATGTGGCCGTCAATTCCCTGCCGATGGATTCGTTGCCGATTCTTGGCGCGAGGCCGAATATCGAGGTCAACGACGCGCCGGGTACGCAGATTCAGTACTTGGCATTCAATCTGACCGATCGGCTGCTAAAAAACGTGCGCGTGCGGCAGGCTATTTCATGCGCGATCGATCGCGATTTGATTATCCGTACCCTTTTGCGCGGGCATGCGCGGCCTGCGGTGAGCCTTCTGCCACCGACGCACTGGGCATGGACGGGGGATGTGGCAAACTTCGGCTACGACCCTGCGCGCGCGAAGAAGTTGCTGGATGAGGCGGGATATCCGGCGGATGCGAATGGCATTCGGTTCCGCGTGACGATGAAAACGAGCACGGTGGAAGATGTGCGCTCTCTGGCCGCGGTGCTACAGCAGCAACTGGCGCAAGTGGGGATTGCACTTGACATCAGAACATTTGAGTTCGCAACGTTTTATGCGGATGTGACCCGCGGGGCATTTCAGTTGTATTCGCTGCGGTGGATCGGCGGCAACGAGCAGCCGGATATTTTCAGCTATGCGTTTTCGACGGCGCGCTTTTCGCCGAAGGGCGCGAATCGCAGCCACTATTCGAATGCGAAGGTTGACGCGCTGCTCGATGATGGCGCGACGAGCACTGACCAGGCGAAGCGGCGTGCGGATTATGTCGAGGCTCAGCGGATTCTCGCCGAGGAACTGCCCGCGATCAACCTCTGGTACAAGGACACGGTGGTTGTGCACAACCGGCGGCTGACGAATGTGACGCCAACGGCTTCAGGCAGCTTTGCCTTTCTTGAGACTGCCGAGCTAGCGCCATAGGCTGAATCCCCGGCGAGCGCGGCATGCCTTCTCCAGCTGCCATTCCTCAAATTGCGACGTCGTGGAGCTTAAGATTCCCTTAAGAATCTAGTGAAATAAGTGCCTTATCTACATCCAGATAGGGGGCCTCCACGGTATTTAAAGAATGAGTTCATAGTTTGGCACTATCTCTCAACCTTTTGCGAGGCTGCCTCGTCTACCGAAACAGATAACGATTACAGCGCAGGTCGACTGCGAATGCGCGGAGAGATTGATGAAGAACAGGAACTGGAATCGATTTGCAGTCACGACGGCGCGGTTATTTCTCCTGATTAGCGTGGTGGCGACGTGTACAGCGCTGAAGGCGCAGGCTCCAACGCGATTTGTGGGTACGATCACTGCGATCAATGGAACGACGATTACGGTAAAGACCGACGCCGGCGATTCAAAGGAGGTGGAGGTTCCAGCGACGGCGGTAATGAAGAGACTGGCTCCAGGTCAGAAAGACCTCAGCGCGGCAGAGTCGATTCATCTGACCGATCTGGCAACCGGCGACCGGGTGCTGGTGAAGCTGGACCCGGATGCGACAGGCGCAACACCACAGGCACTGCAAGTGGTGGCGATGAAGCAGACCGATATTGCGCAGAAGCAGCAACAGGAGCGCGAGGAGTGGCAACGGAACGGTACAGGCGGACTGGTGAAGAGCGTTGATCCTGCGGCGGGCGTCGTTATGGTGACGACTGGTGCTGGGCCGACCGCGAAGACGGTGACCGTTCACATTACAAAGACCACCGTGCTCAAGCGCTACTCGGCCAACTCTATCCGATTTGCGGATGCACAGCCGGGACCGCTCGATGCCATACATGCAGGCGATCAGTTCCAGGTGCTTGGCCAGAAGAACGCAGACGGGACGGAGATCACGGCAGCTGAAGTGGTTTCAGGAAGTTTCAGAAACATCTCAGGGGTTGTTGCTTCGATTGACCCCACTGCTTCGACGTTGACAGTGAAGGACCTGGTGACCAAGAAGAACGTAACGGTGCACATTACTCCGGATGCGGAGATGCGTCGCCTGCCTGACAGCATGGCAAAGATGATCGCGGCGCGGCTTAAAGGTGGCGCGGCTGGCGCGGCGCCCGGCGGCGGAACGATGACGCCTGCGCACGCAGAAGGTGGCGGAGCGACAGGAAGCGCACCTGCGGGAGCAGCACAAAATGGTGGCGGACAGGGCCGCCGGAATGCTGGTGGCGGCATGTCGCAAGTTTTGGAACGCGCGCCAGCAGTGAAACTCGGTGAACTACAAAAAGGCGAAGCTGTGATGCTGGTGTCGACCGAAGGCACAAACGAAGTAACCGCGATCAAGCTGCTGGCTGGGGTCGAGCCACTGCTGGAAAGCCCCGATGCTTCGCGCGACCTGCTGGCTAACTGGAGCATGGGCTCGGGCGGAGCCGAAGCGGCCGCGCAATAACGATTCGATTCAGGTTCGGCATTTATCACATTTGGCACTCATACGAAATTGAGGTAGGAATCAGTGCATCTACGACTTCATTGCATCATTCATTTTTTGATTGCGTTGGCGCTTGGTATTGCGAGCCTGGCAGCGCATGCCCAGGCGGCTCCCGCGACGGGTGCGACCGCGACGATCCACGGCCACATTGCGGACCAGACTGGAGCGCTGATTCCCGGCGCGACGGTCACGATCTCGACAGCCGACGGCATTGGAGCCGGCAAGGCGACTGCGGATGCGAGTGGCGCGTACTCCGTGAGTGGACTGGCGGCGGGCAGCTATATCGTCGAAGCGGAATACCCCGGCTTTGCATCGTTCAAGTCGCAGGCCATTCCGGTTTTGGCGGGTCAAGTCAAGCGTGTAGACATCGCCATGGCGATTGAGATCGAGCAGCAGAGCGTTGTGGTGACCGATGATTCGCCGTCTGTGAACGTGGAAGCATCCGGAAATGCCAATTCAATCGTGTTGAAGGACAAGGATCTGGATGCGCTGTCGGATGATCCGGACGAACTATCAAATGAACTTTCTGCGCTTGCCGGACCTTCGGCGGGGCCGAACGGCGGACAGATTTACATCGATGGTTTCAGCGGGGGGCAGCTTCCGCCGAAGTCGGCTATTCGCGAGATTCGCATCAATCAGAATCCTTTTTCGGCGGAGTTTGACCGGCTGGGCTACGGGCGCATCGAGATTCTCACCAAGCCGGGTACGGACAAGTTGCACGGACAGTTTTTCATTCAGGGAAATGATAGTCACTTCAACACAGGCAATCCTTTTACGAGTTCGATTCCCGACTACTACAGCTACCAGTTCAACGGGACGATAAATGGTGCAATTTCGAAGACGGCATCGTTCTTTGCAAGCTTTGAACAGCGCAACACGAATAACGTGAACGCATGGAAGATATTCAACGCTGTGATTTATGATCCTGCGGAAAACCTCTACAACAATAATGTGAACTATCCCGTGACCCTGCCGAACCAGCGTATACGTGACAATGCATCCGCGCGCGTTGATTGGCAGCTGGGCGCGAAAAACACGCTGACGGCACGGTTTGGGTTCTGGTCAGAATCCGAGCATGCCAACCTGAATAATCAATCTCTCCCATCGGCCTCAACACACGAGTCGAACACGGACTACACGGTGCAGGTGAGCGATGCCTTCGTGATCAACGATCACGCGGTGAACGAAACGCGCTTCCAATATGAGCGGCAGAATGAAAATCATTATCCGGATTCGACGGACACCACGGTCGACGTCCAGGGTGATTTCACCGGTGGTGGCTATCCCGGACAGGTATATCGCGATCATGCCACGCACATCGAGTTGTGGAACATTACGACTCTTAGCCACCACACTCACGCCATCAAATTTGGCACGCGCATCCGTGACGGCAGGGACGCCAACTATACGAATTCCAATTTCAATGGGAACTTCGTATTCGGGACCTACCAGGCTTATCAGAATATGGCCAACGGCCTTCTCGCCGGGACGCCGTTTAACGACTTGGTCAGCCAGGGCAACGGTCCAACGTCGGTTACCAATACCACTGGAGAGCCTTCGTCACTCGCGAATGTATTCGACATCGCGCTGTTCGCGCAGGATGACTGGAAGGTAAATCCGCGATTGACGCTTTCTGGCGGTTTGCGCTGGGAGGCACAGACCCAGGTTTCGGATCACAACGACTGGGCTCCGCGCGTGTCGATGGCCTACGCCCTAGATGGTGGCGGAAACAACAAAAAGACGAAGACCGTACTTCGCGCGGGATACGGACTCTTCTACGACCGCTTTCAGACAAACAACCTGATCACCGTGAACCGCTCCGACGTTCAGAATCAAGTGGTACTCATCAACCCGGTGTGCAGTTCGACAGCGAGCGGCGGCGGACAGGCGACTTCGCTCTCACAGATTGATTTCAGCACCTGCTCGAGTTCCAGTGCGGGTGGATCGACGGTGCCTGTGAGGTACGAGGTTGCATCAAACTATCATTCCCCTTACACAGGACAAGCCGGCGCGAGCATCGAACGCCAGATAACAGCCGGAACAAGTGCGACGCTGACCTACCTGCATTCATTCGGCGTGCACCAAATGGTGACGCGCAATGCCAACCAGGCTCTCGGCGGAACTCCGGAGACCGATTCGGGTGGATTTCTATATCAGTACTATCCGGAAGCGGTATTCAAGGAGAATCAGCTGATTGTGAGCGTCAATTCAAAGGTGACCAAGAATCTGAGCCTTACCGGGTTCTATACCTACGCGGTCGCGAACAGCAATAGCGCTGGCCAGGGCGGCACCGCGTCAGACGCTTACAACCTGGACCAGGACTATGGACGGGCTGCGTTTGTTTCGCCCAACATGCTTTTTGCCATGGGCAACTACAACGGCCCTTGGAAAATCCGCTTCAGCCCCTTCATGATTGCGCAAGGCGCCAGGCCGTATAACGTCACGCTGCCAACCGATCCCCTGAACAACTTCTTCAATCAGCGGCCTGCATATGCGACTGATGCGACTCCGGCGGCTGACAAGGTTGTGACGTCGCTTGGAGTGTTTGACGTGGCGCCTGCTTATGGCGAGAAACTGGTTCCTGTGAATCTGGGAACAGGATCGTCGGCATTCGCATTCAATCTGAGGGTTAGCCGGGCGATCGGTATCGGGCCGAAGGTCGAATCGAGCGGACCGAATCCGGCGGGAATGGGTGGCGGTCCAGATGGCGGCGGACGGCGCGGTGGTGGACCTCCGGGAGGCGGACTCGGGCCGGGTGGCCTGGGCGGCGGCGGTGGTGGACGAGGCGGACCGGGAGGGATGTTCGGACCGACGAGCACTGGTCGGAAATACTCGTTGAACTTCAGCGTGCAGGCACTGAACCTGTTCAACAATATCAACTACGGTCAGCCAGCCGGGACGATCGTTCCCACGCCGGTTGGGGACACCGGGGTGTTTGGCCCTGGCCAGCAATTCTCGCATTCGACGAGCATGGCCGGCGGAATCTTCAGTCAGGGTTCTGCTGCGCGACGCATATTTTTGCAGGCAGTGTTCTCGTTCTGAGAAATTGAGGAGTTTTGAAAGCAAGGGCCGGAGCAAATCGGGCCTTTTGCTTTTGTTAATGTGCCGCAGTCACGGTAACCGGCTGACTGGGAGTCGCAAAGGCGTCGGTAAGCGAGATGACCTTGAGCTGCGCTTTCAGTTCAGCGAGAGTGGCGTTGGTGGTTGCGGCGATTTCAATTGTCTCTCCGGGAAGGATGTCGAAGTAGTTGTCGGAGAGCTTTGCATCGATTGCGCCCAAGGAGAGATAAACGTCGCGGGCGAGGACGGGCGAAGTGATGCGAATTTTGAAATTGCCATTTGCGCCGGTGGATGCAACTGTGAGACTTGCCGGCTTGAGGTGGACTTCTTTTGTCGGCGCGATATAAACAAGGTTGCGTGAGATCGGTGCTCCGCTCGCAGATAAATCGGCGACGACGAAAACACGCGACGTATCAGCCGCACCGGCCTGCGTTAGCTTGGCCAGCGGCCATTCGAGATATACCTTGCTGGCGAGTGGATCGATGCTGACGTCGTGGTTTTCTTCGAGCAGAACTTTGCCATCAAAATCCATGAGACGGACGCGAAGCGATGCCGGCGTGAATACTGTCTGATCGGAGACGATGTACACCTTCACGGATCCATCTTCGACGTGCGGCGACACCAGGATGGGCGCGTAGAAACGGCGAGCGTAAAATTGCAGCGCCTTCCAGCGCCCGTAGGAGTCGATGCTGGACCATGAGGCTACCGGCCAGCAGTCATTCAGCTGCCAGAAAATTGAGCCCATGGTCTCAGGGCGGCTACGGCGAAAATGCTCGGCGCCAATCTTGATGCCCTCGGCCTGCAGTACCTGGCTGACGTAGAGGAAGCTGGCGAAATCCTTCGGCTCGGGATAGTCCTTGAGCAGGTAGTCGTGAATGATGGAGTTGCCTTCGTTGTTCTTCTGGTGCGCGAGCATCACGGGGGTGAAGATGCTGGTGCGATCGGCGGGCTCGGTGAAGGCCTCGATGGTCTTCATCTCCGGGAACGACTGGAAACCGTACTCGGTAACGAAGCGCGCGTGATGGGTTTCGTAGGTTGAGAACGGAACACGGCCATGCCAGACGTCCCAGATGTGTGCGTCACCACTTTGGTAGTGGGCGCTCAAGGCTTCGTAGTCCGAACTTGGCGAGCTGGGCCAGTACGGAATCTCTGGTTGGAGGCGGGCGACTACTCGGGTGAGGATGCCGCTGAATTCGGTGAGGTAATCCTGCCACATCTGGTAACGGACGTCGGCAGGCAGCTTCCATCGGTCATTCCAGAGGATTGCTCCTTCGGTTTCGTTGTTGCCGCACCACAAAACGATGCTGGGGTGATTGCGGAGACGCCGAACCTGGTCTTCAGCTTCGGCTTCGATGTTGAGCTTGAAGCTGTAGGCACCGGGCTGCCAGTCGTTGCCGAACATGAAATCCTGCCAGACCATGATGCCGAGTTCGTCGCAGATCTGGTAGAACTCATCGGTCTCGTAGTAGCCTCCGCCCCAATGACGAATCATGTTCATGTTTGCGTCGCGTGCTGACTCGAGAATGCGGCGGTAGTCCGCGGTGGTGACGCGATTGGGAAAGCTGTCGAATGGGATGACGTCGGCGCCTTTTGCGAATACGGGGACGCCATTGACGACGAACTGGAAGGAGCGTCCCCATTTGTCAGGGTGGCGATCGAGAACGATGGAGCGGAGTCCGGTCTTGAGCTTTCGTTCGTCGCTCGCCGTTGCGTTTGCAGCGCCGGGATTTACGCTTGCCGTAAATTCGTAAAGTGGCTGATCGCCGTATCCCGCAGGCCACCACAATTTTGGCTGGCGGATTTCGATGGGAAGTGTGACGGTGTTCAATCCCGCGTGAAGGTCGAAGGCCTTGCTAACAGTCGCCGGTTTGGCTCCATCGATGTAGCGGACCGCAACGTTGGCGAGACCGCTGCGGGATGCTTCGATCTGAAACTCCGCGTCAACGTGCGCCACTTCCCTGCTGACGTCGTGCTGGCGGATGGCAAAGTCGGCGATCCGGACTTGGTCCCACGCTTCGATGCGCACGGCGCGCCAGATGCCACTGGTGACGAAGGTCGGACCCCAGTCCCAGCCGTATTCATACGCAGGCTTGCGCAGGTAGGTCTTGGGTGCGGTCTTGGTCTTCGCCTGCCAGGGGTCGGCGGCGGCCAGTGCAGTGGCTGCTTTCACGGGCGATTCAAACACGACGCGCAGTTCATTTTTCCCTGCGCGCAGATAGACCCTTGCCGGGATACGCCACACGCGAAAGCTGTTTGTTCCGGTTAAGACGAGGCTGCCATTCAGATAGACCTGCGAAGGTCCGTCGAGGCCATCGAAAACAAGGTCGAGGTTGGAGCGCGAGAGGAGTGTGGGCGTGACGGCAAAGGCCAGGCGGTATTCCCAGCTCTGGTTCTGAATATCCTGCAGCTTCGATTCGTTGTCGCGGTAATACGGATCTGGAATTTTCTTGTTGGCAAGGAGATCGAGATGGACGTCGCCGGGAACTGTCGCGGGCATCCAACCCGCTTCAGGATCAGTCGCTGGCGCCACCTGGCGGAACAGCCAACCTCGGTTGAGGACGATGGTTGCATTTCTTGCGTCTGCTTTTGCGCCTGCTTTCGGGCTTGTTTCGGCCGCCGCCGCAGTTGTATTCATCAATAAACATAATGTTCCCGCAATCGCAACGAACGCGATTCGCACCTTATGAACTAGCATCGATTCCCCTTTGAATTTCGCGCCTATCGATATGGAAAGACGCGCCCCAAAATCCGCTGATAAGGGTAACATGGCGTGTTTCAAGCGCTCGTTATCGGCGATCACGCAGAAGCCTAGCGTAGAGCGCTTCCCATTCTTCGGCCTTTGCGTTCATGTCGAAGTGTTGGTTAATTCGCTTGCGCGCAGCCTGGCCCATGGTCTGACGATGATCTGAGGACATATGCATCACGCGGAGCATTGCGTCGGCCAGCGCGGCGGAATCTTTCGGCGGAACGAGCACTCCGGCGTCGCCGACGAGTTCGCGCACTCCGCCAACGTCGGTGGCGACGACGGGTTTCTGCATGGCCATGGCTTCACCAACAACGAGAGGCATGCCCTCCCATGCAGAACTGAGGACGAAGGCATCCGCGGCATCGAGGAGGGCGGACATGTCGTTCCGGAGGCCAAGCCAATGAACGGAATCTGATATCCCGAGGCGATTCGCGAGGTCGTGAATGCGTTCTTCTTCTCCGGGGTGTGCCTCTCCGGCTATCCAGAGTTGCGCTTGAGGAGATGCGGAGTGCACAGAGCAAAGGCGCGCAGCAGATTGGGATAGTCCTTGGCGGGAACGACGCGGCCAGCGGCTAGCCAGATGAAGTTGCCACCTGCATTCAATTGGCTGCGAAGGGCTGTGCGTCGATTTGGAATCGGTGTGAATTTGGCGAGAGCGATTCCATTGGTGATGACGGAGCATTTGGTTTGCGGAACCGCGCCGATCTGAATGAACCGGCTGGCTACCGCCTCACTGACCGCCGTGGTGTGGATCGAAAACCTGTCAGTGATTTTGTAGGCGAAGGTGCGTTGCCTTCCGCCCTCCTGGATATTGTGAATCGTGGACAGCACGGCCGGAGCGGAGCCGAGCAGGCGGAGCATTCTCGCTGCCATATTCGCGGGAAAGGTGTGGCTGTGAACCAGGTCAGGATGAAAGCTGCGCAGAAAGCGATGAGCGCGCGCGAGCCCCGAACAGAAACCTGCGAACGATTTGCGCATGTCGAGCCTGATCACTTCGAGCGAGGTGGGCCATTCGTGCGCTTCGCGCGGCTTGAGCACGATGAGGACAACGTGATGCCCGCGAGCGGCCATGCGTTCAGCCAGAGCGACGACCTGGCGTTCTGCTCCGCCTATGCCGAGCGAGGTAAGCATGTAGGCGATGCGCCGCATGGTCTCTTGAGTCCGCTGGTGAAGTGGTCAAGAGATGATAGCGCAGAGCGATCACGCGACTGTGTGCGCGCGCTCACGCTCAGGCGTGAACATTCGACGCAAGAGCGTGTCGACGGCGAATTTCCCGGGGCCGAGGATGAGGATGAGCAGCGCGGCGAACCAGTAGGTGTAGGGAGACGCCAGGTAGAAATCTTCGGGCTTGGAAAAGATGTGCGAGAAGCTGACACGATCGTCGGGAACGCTGAGATAGGCCATCGTCATGTTCACAAAGAGCACCAGCGACGTGAGGCGCGAGGCAATGCCAAATGTGAACAGAAATCCGCCGCAGAGTTCGATGAGTGCGACGATTAACGCAGTCAGGTGCGGAGCGGGCAGGTTGAGGGTGGTAAAGAATTCGGTGACTTTGTCGAGGTGTGTCAGCTTGCCCCACCCGTCCTGCATGAACTGGTAGCCCCAGTAAAGGCGAATGGCGAGGAGGAGGGGACTTTGCAGACGGCTCATGATGGAGGCAAAGGCGTCGTAGGCCTTGCGCGCGAGGTTGAGAATGTTGCTCATACGTTCATCCTTCAGGGGCTGAAGCCCTCACATCAAATCACGATGCTCTTGAAGACTGTGACTGCTGAACCTTCGGCGAGAAAGGCCGAGTCTGGCGGCGCTTCCAATACTTTCGCAAACTCCGGCCCATAGTATTTCTCTCCATCTCCGGTGAATTGCGCTGTGGGTGCCTCAAGCACTTTCCACTGTGGATGTTCTACCTGATACTCGGCAGTGCGGCCGTCGGGCTGGACTGCGTAGCCCCAATAATGTTCGGTGATGAACTGAGGAAGCGAGCCTTCTGCCGGCATGTATGCGTCACCTGAGGTCTGCGCGTAGATTCTGCACATGCCGGCACCGGCTCCCCAAGAGAACTCGGCACTAATGTTGTGGCTCCGCTCAATGCGATGCGACATGGGAACTGAGGAATAGCGCTCCCCGTATGCAAGCCTGGCGATTGCTGCAACTGCGAATTTCGGTACCAATTCGCGGATGAAGACAACTCCTCTTCTCTTCACGCGCCGTACGTAAAATCTCAGGTTCACTTCTTCAAACGATTGATGGAATGGAATTGCGCGCCCGAAGATGCGGGTGTTATTGAATTCGAAACCGATCAGGCTCACGTAGGTCTTGCCGGCGAACTGATCCAGAATTGTGCCCTGCGGTACAAATGTCTGCAACAGCGCTGGATCAATGACGTAGTTCAGCATCAGCAGATTCTTCCATTCCGCGGTAAGAAACGTGCGTTGCTGGGCGATTGTCATTCCATGCTTAAAGACAACTTGCAAGGCCCTCGAGTTACAGGATTTCCTGCGGCTGGCGTTTAGGAGTGCAACTGATCCAGGTCGGGCGCGCATATCCAGCCAAGCTCGGACCAATTCGTAAACCACTGACCCACAAGTTGGGGACGCCTCGAACTTGGAACCCGTGAACTTGTGATGCCGATTTCGATCGCCTGTGCAAGCGGCATGCCGGCGCGGATCGCAGCAAGCGTTTCGAATTCGCCACGCTTGATGCCCAGATAGTAGACCGAAAAATCGACGCGATGAGCGGCGAGCCAGGTTGGCCTGCGTCGCAATGGCGGAAGCTTGGCGGGTGCATCCTCATCGTCTTCATGCCGGACCCCGGCTTCGCTGGTTTGACGCTTATCGTGTTTGTGCAGCTTCAAAACAAGGTCGTCTACGGGAAAATCGAGTGCGACCAGTTGCAGATGCGGTTGCAGCGAGAGACGCGAGTCTCCGTCGAGGGTGGAGATCTGTTCGAGAGAGAGCGGGTCGTGTTCGGCCCCGTCAAATGCTTCGACAAAGGCCCATTCCATGCGGGCTACATCCTCTGCAAGCCGGGCTCGCCGACCGGCGAAGTGCGGATTTTTTGCAAGCCATTGGGAAAGATGCGACCCGAGATTCCGCAGCGAGAATGAGTGGCTGGGGTGTTCGCTGAGGTAGGCGACGGACATCGCCTCGAAGGCGCGAGCACCGATTACGGAACGCAACGCGGGGAAATCTTCGGCCAATGCGCCGAGCACGCGGAACCAGTACTGCCGGTTGTAGATTTCGAGGCGTTCGAAGGGCGAGAGCCTGCTGTTGGGTGCGATGAATTCTGCTGCGACCTGGTACATGGAACGGCCATCGGGCGATTCGCGGCGCATATCTTCATCGCGGGTCAATGGCATCATGACGGCGTGAGCCATCTTGCGCTGAAGTTGGGCGAGGGTCATGGATGGGGAGTTCATTGGGCAGGCTCCAGGAGCTTCCCTTCCTCGGTCTCAGAATCATGGCCGATGACATCCAGCATGTCTGGAGCGTTTGCGTATTTGTCGATATAGCGGTTGGCTTTCAAAGCTTCGGCGTGCACTTCGTCGAAGCTGGGAATGTGATCGTCCCACTCGAGCAGGGTTGGCGTGGGGCCGCAGCGTTCAATGGCGCGGGCATAGAGGTCCCACACGGGATCAATCACGGGGTGGTCGTGGGTGTCGAGGATGTACCGCTCATAGCGCGAGTGACCAGCGATGTGAATCTGCGCGACACGATGCGCGGGCACCGCGTTCACATACTCCATTGGATCGAACTCGTGGTTCACCGAGGAGACGTAGATGTTATTCACGTCGAGCAGGATGCCGCAATCGGCGCGCTCTACCACTTCGTTGAGGAACTCCCACTCGGTCATCTGCGAATCGGTGAAGGCTGCGTAGGAACTGACGTTTTCGACGGCGACGGGAATTTCAAGGTAGTCCTGCACCTTGCGGACGCGGTCGGCGGTGCGTGCAACTGCCTCCCACGTATACGGCAAAGGGAGCAGATCGTGGGTGTAGGTACCGTCGACCGAGCCCCAGCAGAGATGATCGCTAAGCCACGGAGTGCCGGTGCGGCGGACTAAAGTCTTGAGCCGCTTCAGGTGTTCCGGATCGGGTTCGGTCACCGAGCCGAAGTACATGGAGACGCCATGCTGGACGACGCGATAGCGCTCGAGAATCTGATCGAGCATAGCCAGGGGCCGGCCACCATCGATCATGAAATTCTCTGAGATGATTTCAAACCAGTCGACCACGGGCTTGCGCGAGAAGATGTGCTGGTAATGCGGAATGCGCAGACCAATTCCGACGCCGTGGTTCTGGAACGCATTGAAGCGATTGCCGGGCATGAGGGATAGTTCTCAATTCACAGCAGACAGTTGCCAGCCGTTGGTAGCGATTACGCGGGGAAACTGAAAGATGGATCGATGGGCGCTCGCGTGGACGAAGCCCACCGATCCGTAGCCCGGTTTAGATCGAATGTGGCTTGGAGCCGTCGGTTGCGCAGCCGCCCTTGCCTTTGCAGCTGTTCTTGCCTTTGCAGCCGTTGTCGCTGGCCTTGCAGCCGCCCTGACCCTTGCAATCATTCTTGCCTTTACAGGAGTGCTTGGCAGGGGCGTCCTGTCCGGTGTAGAGGAGGCCGGCCTTCGCCGCCTTGACCGTGGGGTTCTTTGCATTGCTAGCCGTGGTGGCAGCATGAGCCGTGACGGTTCCGCCCATTAGACCGGTGAGAGCAGCTGTGAGCAGCATCGCATTGAATTGATTCTTCATGTGATATAGACCTCGCTGGGGGGTTAAGGCGGGGGAAGCCGCCGGTTGTTATTACCATGCGCGACATCCGTTGGGAAGTTCAGATGCGGCGCAATCTGTTGCACGCACTCTAGGAGTACGGGCATGCGCGAAAGGTTACAAGGAAAGGGGGCAAGCTGAAAATGAAAATCTTTGCACCGGTCCCTTTGCCTAATGAACGGGCCAGGCAGGCTTTTGGATTGGCCGACATCGCGTTGCTTTACTCTAAGGCTGGTGGACGTCGAACAGGTGCTCACCTGTTCCCCCCGGTAAGACTGGAGTCAGTCGATTGCAAATCCAGGAACAAAAGCAGGATCCGCAGAACGTCGGGCCGTCTCCCTCTTTGGTCAGCTTGAGGCAAATGCGGGCAATCGGATGGACAAGCGCGATGCTTGCCCTTCTGCAGAGTCTTTGTACGGCGGTATTGACGATCAGCGGGATTCGCGTGGCGATCGGACTTTCTGCACTGGCAGCGGCCAGCGGTATCTACGCGCCCGCCAAGGGATGGCATCAGGATGCTATTCGAATCCCTTTGCTGATAGTGGCCACACTCGGCGCAGTGTTGAATCTGGCGATGCTGGCGTGGATTCGCCACCTGCGCAATCGCCCTGCTGCCCAGTGGCGCAGACGCGAGCAGAGCCGGAAAGAGAAACGCTCGGAGCGCCTGCAGATTTTCCTGGCAATCGTCACGCTGATCCTCGTGGGATTGGAAACCTGGACGCACCCGATGGTGCATCGCAAAGGACCGCCACCGCCGTGCAGAATTGCCGGCACTTGCATTTGAGCAGTGGGTTTCAGCTGCTCGGCGTTTTCATTTCCTTTTCAATGCGGGCATGCAGCCGGTCACTGAACCCGGCGGGCAGTTCGAAGACACGGTCGTCGGCCACGAGGATGACCACGTTGCGCGTGGAATCGAGCACGGCGGAGCAGATTTCGCAGGTCTCCAGATGACGATCGATGTGAGCGCGCAGGTCAGCATCCAGCTCGCCGTCGATGTACCCGGAGATGTGCTCCCAGACGTGTTTGCAGTCGATCCTCATGTGCGCCCCCCGAACCAACTCTTGCGTTTTGGGGCGAATCCTTTCAATTGCGGTGCCAGAGTGCGTTGCAACAGGGCACGCGCGCGATGCAGCCTAACTTTCACAGCGGCTTCGCTGATGCCAAGTGCGGCCGCGGTCTGGCGGATATCCATTTCTTCGATGTCCCTGAGCAGTACGACGTTACGGTAAATCTCGGGCAGCCCTTCGATGGCGTTGCGAAGGATCGCGCCTAACTCTTTCTGTTCGAGTGCCTCGCTCGGGATCTCTCGCCAGCTGGTGAGGATTGCGGGGGTGTAATCACCGGTCTGCTCATCGGTTTCGGCATCGAGGGAGTCTTCGCGACGGGTTCCGATTTTGCGCAGACGGCCCAGGCCTTCATTGCGGGCAATTGACAAAACCCAGGTGCGAAACTGGGAGTCGCCGCGGAACTTGTCAAGATTTTGATAAACCTTGATGACGGTCTCCTGAGCAACGTCTTCCACATCGGTTTCGTTTTTGAGGATGGAAAGCAGCAGGAAGTAAATGGAGCGCTCGCAGGGGCGGATAAGGTCGTGAAACAGGTGCTTCTCGCCGGCAAGAATGCGGCGGATGCACTCGGCTTCGAATTCCGGGTCTGGCAAGGTCATCCTGGATCGGAAGCCGGGTTGCGGCGGCCGTTTTGCCACTATACAGCGCCGGGTTAAAGGACAGTTAATCCGCTAAATCGATTGAATGTGAACGGTTAGTTTTCCCACGTTTAAGAAGATTCTTATATAAAAATTACCAAGTCGTATGTACAATCGCGACGAGGACATACTCAGAGGACACCCATGGCCGGAGATATTCAACTTACGTGCAGCGATTGCGGGCAAGATTTTACGTTTACCGCTGCGGATCAGGCGTTCTTCCAGGAACGCGGTTATTCGACCCCCAAGCGCTGCAAGCCTTGCCGTATGGCAAAGAAGAGCGAACAAGGTGGGGGAGGCTCCGGGTATCGTCCGGCTCCATCCCATGGAACACCTGTGATCTGCTCCGGCTGCGGCCAGCCAACCACTGTTCCATTTGAACCACGCGGCGATCGTCCAGTTTTCTGCCGTGACTGCTACCAGGCACGCAAAGGCAGCAGCAGCGGTGCACGCTCGGGGCGCTATTAAGGTACATCGGCGCGGACGCCGTCAAAAAGCATCCGCGTTCGTACTTCCTCTGACGCAAGACAAGGCAAGCTGAGACACACTGAAAATAGCCGATTCGGCCCCCGCCGCTTCCGCTATTTCGTGAATAGTCGTTCTCTGCCCTTCGCCTCCGCTGTGCGTCTAAAATTCTGCATGAAAGTTTCCCGTTCATTCTTCATTGTGATCATCGCGGCTACCTGCGCATATGCGGGGCCGAATGCGAATTCGTCTTCGTCAACTGGTCAGCCTGCAGCACAGGGATGCGTGCTGCGCATTCATGTGGATGGATTGCGTAATTCAACAGGCGTTGTGGGCGCGGCAATTTTCAAATCGCCGGACGGATGGCCAGAAGACATGAGCAAGGCATTCAACCACTGGCCTACTCCGATTGCAGCCGGAGCGCACGAAGCTACGGCAGTGATGGAGAACCTCGCGCCTGGGGATTACGGCGTCGTCGCCATTCACGATGAGAACAAGAATCGCAAACTGGACAGAAATTTCATCGGCATCCCGAAAGAGGGATTTGGATTCGCGAACAACCCGCACGTTGGATTGAGCGCACCGGCTTTCGCGGCCGCCATCGTGCACGTTACCTGCCCGGTGACCGAAACAAAGATTCACATAATCTACAAGTAGCCTGCAAGGCTGATCACTGCTTTTCGCCAGCGGCGAATTTCGTCCAAGGGCCGGCTTTCATGTCTTTGAGGATCGGCTTCAGATAGTCGAACTGCGGATGCGCAGCGAGGAACGGCGCGGCGATGAAGTCTTCGCCGCAGGGATGTCCCGCGCGCGCGATGAGGGAGAGATTCGCGGCGAGGTCGGAGTCGGTGACCTTTCCGGTGACGGCGCCATCGGGATAAAACGGCGGATCTCCCCACTCGGGAACACCATGAGAATCGATATCAATGTGACCGCAGAGCGTGCGTGCGTTTGCGGTTACCTTGCCTGCATAGCTGTCTTCGTGATCGGCAAGGAATTTCTCGGCGACGTCGACGTCAATCTGACCCTTGGTGGCGGCGATTTTGCGTTCCCAGGTGACGTGGCGGGCATTCATGGACGAGGACATGTTTGTGGCATCGAAGCCGTCCGTCTCGTCTTTGATGACTGCCGGATCGCGCGCAAAATTAGAGCTGACGAAGTAGCCGTCTTTTGTGCGCCATAGCGGTGTATTTTTCAAGCCCAACTCGAGGTATGCGACTTCCCCCGTTTTGCGATCGCCTACGATCCAATCATTGGCGTATCCCCCGTTGTTGCCTTCCTTGATGATGGAGACGTACTCGTCGATGGAGCTTGCATACTGCATGGCTTTGCGCGAGCGCACGAACTCCGGGATGCCGTTGGGATCCCAGCCGATGAATTGGGTGATGGTCGTTTCAGTGATGAGGAGGCCGGCTTCATTCACGCCGAAGTCGTCCTGGCTGGTGATCACGCCGGGCTCTCCATCCATCACCATGCGATGTCCATGTTCCGGCTTGATGTCGAATATTACAGTCCAGCGCTCGCCGTCGGCGTAGCTTGACCAGTTGCTGTGCGCGATCACGATCTTGCCGCCCTTGGTATAGCTGCCGGTTGCTATGAACGCGGAACAGTGACCATCTGGACGAATGAGCGGAGCATTCGCTGCATGCTCGCGCTTGTTGAGCCACGGAACATAATAGGAAGGCAATTCGATGCTGCCATTGAGCGCGACGATATCCCACACGTCAACCTTCACGCCCTTGGATTGCGCCCCCTTCGCGATGCCGGTGAGTTCCTGCTGATACTCGGCCTCGATGTGCGGCCAGAACATCTTGCGGCTCGCTTCCCGGTAGAAATTCCAGTCACGCTTTGTGTCGTGGAGCGACTCCAGCTTCGTCACGTTGAGCAAGTCTGCGATTTCCGCGGCGAGCAACTGGCCGTGCTGAAATCCAATTTGCTCGGGAATGCCTTCGAGATGCACGTACTTCCAGCCGCCGCGATCGAATCGATAGCCTGGGCCGCTGCTCTCAGCCGAAGGAGAAGCGGGAGCGATGCGCTTGGCGAATGCGGGCAATGCGGATGCGAAGAGGACGCACAGCAGGCAGGGAAAGACGGCGCGGGAAAGCAGGCGGACCATTCGGAATCTCCGGATGTCTGGAATGTGAATCGAGGATAGCAGCTTGATACGCTTGGGCAAGCTGTTTCGCCTGCCCTCACGATTTCGTTCAGCGCTTTTTGTTGTTCTTGTGCGCCGGCTTTTTCGCGACCGGTTTCGCAGACTTCGCGGCAACGTGCGGCTTGGCTTTAGTGACCGGTGCGGACTTTTTGCCTGAGACCGCCTTGTGCGCCGGCTTGGCATGCGCCTTGACCTGAGCTGCCTTAACTGCCGGCTTTGCATGAGTCTTGGCGACGGGCTTAGCCACCGGTGCATGTTTTGCCGGATGCGCGGGCTTAGCAGGCGGCGGCGCGGGTTTCTTTGCTGCCGGTGCAGGTGCGACTGCCTTTGCCTTCTCAGCCTTAGGCGGCTCGGGCTTGCCTTTTACCGGAGGCGGCACTTTTCCAGCGGGAGCTGGTTTTGCCGGCGCTGACGATTTCGCAGCGGTTGCTTTCGCGGCATGCGCATCGGCTTTTGCAGCGGCTGCCTTGCCGGGCTTTGGAGCAAGAGGCTGCTTGCCACGCCCTTTTCGCACCGGCTCTTCATCTTCGTCGTCTTCGGCTGACTCGCCTTCATCAGAATCGGCTTCTTCCGCGTCGCCGAGTTCCTCGTCAAGGTCGTCGCCCTTGGGAAGATTCAGGCCGAGATCGACTTCTTCGTCGTCACCGCCGCCGATGTCGTCGAGATCTTCTTCGTCGCCGTCCTCCTCATCTTCGTCATCGAAGGATTTCTCTTTGATCTTCTCCGCCCCACGCTTGGCGCGCGTGCGCTTGATGGTGATCTGCGGAGGAGGAGCTGGCGGGGAATGCGGCTCAAGAAAAGCCTTAATCTCTTCGGGCGTGTTCAGGCCGCCGTCAATCAACTGCAGGAAGATTTGATGGACGATGTCCTTGTATGTCGCAAGCTCAGGCGTGATGCGCATCTCCTGCATCTGCAGGTACGGGATGCGCTGACGCGCTTCAGGCCATGTCTTCAGGAAGGCTTCGAACTTTGCCTTTACCGCGTTGTCTTTGCTGGTGAACCCGAGCCAGAGAACAGCTTCGGGATCATAAGTGGTGAACAGCTTGTAAGCGACCGACGGCGTTGCGTTGGCCTTGTTCAGCAAGCACCTTCGCGAATCCCGCGGCGAGCGAGTCGAGGCTGTTCCACTCTTCCACGAAGCCGGGACGCAGCAACTGCTTCTTGAGCGCGGAAAGATCTTTCGGCGCCATCTTCGCAGTCAACAACTGCATCTGGCCCGCCGACATGTCGGGTTGCACGCCCTGCATCTGCAACTGCACGCGCAGGTCATGCAACGCTGTGAGCTTGTCTTCCTCGACCTTTGCCACGGTCCAGGCAGGAAAAAGTACTTTCATCCAGCCTTCGGCTTCAAGCGCACGGAGAACCTTCAGCCCGTCGTCTTCATGGCCGATCTGTTCGAGTTCCTGGCTGTGATCGTGTGCGGAGAGAGATTCGATGACATTCTCCGCCTTCGCGTTCTCATAGCGCTGTTGCGTGCGCGGATCGAGTTCCCAGCTGAGGCGCGCGATATACCGCGTGGCGCGAATGAGGAATACGGGCTCTTCGAGGAATCCGTAATTCGAAACCAGGCGCAGGGTACGCGCCTCAATGTCGGCGGCGCCGTTCAGCGGATCCATGAGGAGGCCGAACGAACCTTCGTTGAGCGAAATGGCCATTGCATTGACGGTGAAGTCGCGCCGGCGCAGGTCGTCCTGAATGGAAGCAAAATGGATGGCGGGCTTGCCCGGCTTGGGATACTCGCGGCGATGGGTGCTGACGAGATCGACCCTGACGGTTCCTGGAAAGCAGAGGTAGAGTGAGCGGGACGCCTCGTCTTCACCCCAGACCTTGCCTCCGGCCTTTTCGATGGCTTTCTTCAGTTTGAGCGCGTTGCCCTGGATGGCAACTTCGATGTCGCGAACGGCGTGGCCGCTGGTCAGGTCGCGAACGGCGTCCCCGATGAGAAAGAGAAGGGTGCCGGCCTCTCGGGCCACGTCGCGCAACTGCCGCAGTGCATTCCGCTGATCGGCTGAAAGCCGGTTCTCAAGAAGGTAAATGTAGTCGGGCATTCCGTTCCTGCTTCCGCGTGCAAAACCCAAGGCAAGTCTCTGATGCGGTTGCGCTTACGGCGGGATACACCAGAGGATGCAAATGAGTACCTTATCATAATCTTCCCCCCTTGACCAGTGCGAAAGGCACCAGTTTTGCGACTTTTCGCGGCCGGAACAGGCCTACGCATGCGACAATCCATGCCATGGGCTCCGCTCGTAAGCCGGTGATTGTGCGTAAGTTCTCGCGCGAGTGGTATGCCGGCTATGCCGGCGCGGCCTTCGGCCAGGAGTCGCCTGCGCTGGAGGTCCTGGACCTCACCGGAAAGGTGCTCACCATCGGCTGGGAGACGGTGAAATGGGTCTGCTACATCCGGGATTTTTCCTCCAGTTCCGACCTGGCTAACCCGGAACGGTTACTGCAGAAGAAGTTTACGGTCCGGCCCCGGGCAGCAGGACTGTGGCTGCGCATGACCCTGAATGACGGAGATGAGCTGGAAGGCATAGCCGCCAACGACAAGTCACTGGTTTCCGGCGCCGGCCTGCTGGTGACCCCGCCCGACACGCGGTCAAATACCCAGCGCATTTACATTCCCCGGCAGGCGATCCAATCGCTGGAGGTGGTGGGCCTGATTGGCGCGGTCGGCCGTAAGCGCAGGCCGGAGGAGGGCCGTGCCGAGGGCCAGCCCGAACTCTTCCCCGCCGAGTCTGCTGAGGGTGAGTAGCCCTGAGCCAACCTCGCCTGTTGATAATCACGAAGCCTGACGGATTGCCCACAATCCAGCGGAATCCGGAAAAGAAGGGTCGTAAACCTCTAGAAAGCGTGGCGAGATTGCCCCACTGGGAGTTTTGCCAGTATTCGCTCCTCCAATGAGGTCATATCCTCACCGTTTGAATGCATTCGGATTATCCCTATGAGGAGCACAGGCCGCAGGACTGGGCTGCGGGAGCGAATCCGAGGGGGGACTCTGGAGGAAGCATGAACGAAAAGAAGAAATCGCAAAATGGCGCCGTAACGCAAAAACCCGGTAGTACCCACGAAGAGCGGTACGCGGCAGGCAAAGCGTTGCGGAGAACCTGTCCGCGCGAGGACCACGCTGTATGGAAGGCCCCCAAGAATCGGCGGGGTGCGGTCGAAATGGTGCTGGCTTCCGAGAAAGGGCGAATCCCTGAGCTGCTACCTTTGCGCCACGGACGCATGGTGCAGTCCGCGTTCACCTTCTACCGAGGCTCAGCCCTCACCATGGCGGCTGACCTGTCAACCACACCCACGACCGGAATCCGTGTCCAGTGCTGCGGCGACGCTCATCTCTGCAACTTCGGAGGGTTCGCCACCGTAGAGCGGAACGTCATCTTTTCCGTGAATGACCTCGACGAGACTCTTCCTGCGCCGTGGGAGTGGGACGTGAAACGGCTTGCAGCCAGCTTTGTGATCGCCTGCCGGGACAAAGGAATAAGCGACAGAGACGCCAAAGACATCGCGATGAGTTGCGTAAGGAGCTACCGCGAATCGATGGCCGAATTCAGCCGGATGAAGACGCTGGAGCTTTGGTACTACGCGATCAAGCCGGAGGAGTTGATGGCTACGAGTGGCCCAACCTTTCGCAAGCGCATCATGAAACGCATTCAGCAAGAACAGGCGAAGAGCCGCGGCGAGGAGATGTTTCCCAAGTTGGCCGAAAGCAAGGGTGGCATTCCCACCATCAAGGATCAGCTCCCCACCATCTTTCATGATAAGAAAAGACCTCCAGGGAAGATACAGCAGCTCCTGCTCGACGGGCTCGCCGGTTACCGCGCCACGCTTCCACCGTCCTATCACTCTCTGCTCGATCGTTACAAGCTCTGTGACGCTGCCGTCAAGGTGGTGGGGATCGGGAGTGTCGGCACCGCGTGCTGGGTCCTCTTGTTTATGGCGTCAGATGATGATCCTCTGTTCCTTCAGGTCAAAGAGGCTCGTGCGTCGGTGCTGGCGCCTTACGCGGGCGCGAGCGTGTTTGGCAATCATGGGCAACGCATCGTGAACGGCTATCGGACCATGCAGCCTGCCAGTGACATGTTTCTCGGCTGGACACACTCACCAAAGCGCGACTTCTTCGTACGCCAGTTGAAAGATATCAAGATCAGCGTGCGCGTGGAACTCTTCGGGAAGATCGAGCTGAATCTCTACGCCAAGTGGTGCGGCAGGGCCATCGCGCTCAGCCACGCCAGGTCCGGAACTCCCTCCATGATCGCCGGGTACATGGGGAACGGCGAAGCATTCGATCGCGCCATCGCGGCGTTTTCGATCGCCTACGCCGACCAGAATGAGAAGGACCACGCTGCCCTTGATCGCGCTGTTCGCGACGGCAAGGTAAAAGCGGTTTTCGAAGAGGATCGATGACTGCTACCCAGCGACAGGAAGACATGAGTAAGATGCACCCTCTTATGAACGACATCACATCCGCATTGGCTGAAAACTTTTCTCTCACTCGCGGTGGTCCGCTGCACTGGCTTATGGTTCGCCTTGGCCGCGCAGGGGATGAACGCCAGCGAGTTATTCGCAGGTCCCTGCTCGTGGTGATGATGACGTGGCTTCCCCTGCTTGTTCTTTCCGTGCTGCACGGAGATGCGTATGGATCGAAGGTAAGCGTTCCCTTCCTTCGGGACATTGCTGTGAACGTGCGTTTCTTGATTGCAGTTCCGATCCTGATCCTGGCTGAATCCGGAATTGACGCCAGATGGCGCATCCTTGTTCTTCAATTCCTCCGGTCCGGACTGGTGCAGGAAAAGGAACTGCCTCCTTTCGAGGCTGCGATCGAAAAGACCACACGCTTGCGAGATAGTGTTTTTCCCGAAGTGGTGATCCTCCTGGCGGCGTTCCTGCCGGTCCTCTTCGTCAGGTCAGAGCCACTGCTGACCGGTATCTCCAACTGGCACGCAACTGTCGGGTCAGACCAAATCACTCCGGCTGGATGGTGGTTCAGCCTGGTGAGCACTCCGATCTTTCGATTTCTTATGCTTCGGTGGTTTTGGAGAATGATTCTGTGGACTTACTTCTTGTCGCGCGTTTCCAGATTGAATCTGGGTTACGTTGCCACCCACACTGACATGGCAGCTGGCCTCGGGTTTCTCTCTGAAGGACAGAAGGCCTTCAGCCCAATCGTCTTCGCTGGCGGCACCGTGATTGCAGCGCAGGTTGGGAATTCCATCACCTATCTAGGCGCAACTCTGTCCTCTCAAAAGCTCCCAATGATTGCGTATGGAGTTCTCGCGATCATAATTTTGTTGGCTCCGCTTTTGGTTGTAGCTCCCGTCTTGCTCAAGGTCAAAAGGAATGCGCTGCGGGAATATGGAATCCTGGTGACCAGACATAACCAGCTATTTGACCAGAAGTGGATTCAGCGGGGACAACCTTCGGACGAGTCGATCCTGGGGAATCCCGACGCGTCTTCTCTCGTAGATCTCGGAGGCAGCTTCACAGTGATAAGACAAATGGGAATTGTGCCGATCGATAAACCGACTCTTGTCACATTGGCACTTGCCGCTGCATTACCCATGATTGCGGTTGCTCTGTACGCTACCCCAACCGATGAACTGATCCGTGTCGTGCTCAAGATGCTCGGTTGAACACCACGTCGCGAGCGAATTACCGCTTACTCGGCAACAATCGAAAAGAACACGGTCTGAGAAAGTCAACCCGCCTCCCAGACCGCTTTCTCGCAAAGAACTCCTGATTGCTGAAGTCGTTCCGGCAGCACAGCAGCCGGCTATGCCTGTCGTGCCGAGCGAGGCAGATGCGTCAGAATCGCTGCCTCCACACGTAGCCGTGAGAGACTCCTATCTGCGTCTTGATAGCCACCCGTACTCACCCCTTGGGTTAATGGCAACCGGTTCATTGTAAGTCGACCCCGGAGGGTCAATGTGGTGTAAGTTGCCATTGGCGGCGCGCAGGAACCGTGCTGTCGCATAGCTGGCGGCGTCCCTGTAGCCCCCAACGTCGTGCCGCCCGGGTTGATGGCTCGGGCGAAGGTGTAGATCAATCCCGGAGGTCAACGTAGTGATGGTGCCATCGTACCAATCGGTATCAACGACTCCAGATGTGGGCGCGCGCACAAGCCGTGCCCGAACCTGATGGAGATTCATATCGACACTCAACCCTCCGGTGATCACCCTGCCGGATTGAGCTCATGGCGCCAGCGAGGAAGACAGCCCAGATTCCGGGTATTAACGAGGTGATATTGCCGTCGGAGCGCGTAGGAGCCATGTAGCATGTCAACAGAGTGTCCCACACACTCTCGCAACGCACCCGCCGGATTGAGCTCAGCAGCGGTGAAGGGCTATATTGATTAGGGTCAAATGGTGACGGCCTCGCGTCGCGCAGGAGTCGAGTCACTCACGGCTGGCATCACGGTGTATCCCGTGTCGCGCCCGCCGGGTTGAGCTCGGCATTAGTCCCTGACAGACCGTTCTGTCACAATCTCCTCGATGACCTGGTGAAGTGCAGTCGGCTTGGTGCGGAGCTGCGCAACGGAGGCCGGAGGAGGGCCGCGCAGAGGGACAGCCGATCTCTTCCCTGCCGAGTCAGATGGTGTAGCCGGCCTGGCTGTTGAAGCCACCAAGCCTTCATCTTCACTACTGACGGATTGGCTACATTACACTCGGACTCTAGCAGCTACCTGTTGAGATCTGCTCATTACAGTTCGCTACCGCTACTTGCGAAGCTTAGATTTCGCAATCAGATTCCGACCGATTTCCCGCAGCACAGCAGCCGGCGATGCCTGTCGTGCCGAGCGAGGCAGATGCGTCAGAATCGCTGCCTCCACACGTAGCCATGAAAGATCCCATCTGCGCCTTCATAGGCACCCGTAACTTCACCCCTTGGGTTGATGGCGACCGGCTCATTGTAAGTCGACCCCGGAGGGTCAAATGTGGTGAAGGTGCCATTGGCAGCGCGCAGGAAACCGTGCCACGCCGCATAGCCGGGTTCCGCGTAGCCCCCGACGATCGTGCCGACTGGGTTGATGGCTCGGGCGAAGGTGTAGATCGATCCCGGAGGATCAAACGTAGTTATGGTTCCATCTGGCGCGCGCACAAAGCCGTGCATCAACACTGCCTGCCGTCGACATACTGTCCCGTGATCGCCCCTGCCGGGTTGATACTCCACGGGATTGTGAAAGGCGATCCCGGGGGATCAAGCGTGGTGATGGCGCCATCGGGAGCACGCACAAAGCCATGCGCAATACCTGTGCCCGGATCGGTAAACGCCTCATACGCTCCGGTAATCGCACCCGCCGGATTGATGCCCAAGGCGTAAGGGGTACTAAGAAGGAACGACCACCCTGGAAAATCGAATGTTGTGAAGGTGCCGTCCCGTTCGCGCACGAAACCGTGGACACGTGGGAGGCCTTCAATGTCGTCGTAATCCTGGTACAGGCCCGCGATCACCCCAGCCGGATTGATGCTCAGGCCATGGATGATATGAGTCGAACTGGGAGGATCAACGAGGGTGAATGTGCCATCGAGATCACGCAGGAAGCCATGCCCCACATGGCTGGCGTCTGTGAAATATCCCGCGATCGCACCCGCCGGTTGATACTCGTCGGATCGGTATAGATCGATCCCGGAGGGTCAATCGTGGTGATATTCCCATCGGGAGCGCGCAGAAAGCCGTGTACCACATTGCTGGCATCCGTGTATTGTCCGGTGATCACCCCCATCGGGTTGATGCTCCTGGGAAGAGTGTTGGTCGAACCAGGAGGATCAAATATGGTGAATTGGTTTGGCTGTGCAGAGGTTTGACCTGGGATCGCGAGCACGGCAAGCAAGGTTGCTGCAACGCACGTGAGTGCACCGAGTCGTTTCATGACATCCTCCTTTATGCGTTTCCTTTTCTGGTGCTGGGCGATTGAGGGATGGAGCAGTGGCAGATGACTCGGCCGCCGACGGATTCAAGCGGGACAGCACACCGAAAGGTCTAAACAACGATTTGGTTCTTGCCTCCAGGGGGTGTGCGAGCCAGCCGGGCGGACAGTGCTCTTCGGGGGAGGCAAGAAAGCCTGCGTCCCTTATCTGCTTATGTCTTTGCGATTGCGGTGATGTAATGCACGCGACTCTGTGACGAAGCTGACTTGGCGCCATCTACTCCCGAATGACCGCCGATGCGGAAGTAACGAAAGCCGCCTTCGGATCCTTCGGTTGCGCATCAGGGTGACAGTAACAATCGAAAAGTATGCGGGCTGAGAAAATGAGCCCACCTCCCAGACCGCTTTCTCGCAAAGAACTCGTGGGATTGCCGCGGTCGTCCTCGATGAAACTTGGTGAAATTGCAAGTCGGCTGGGTGCGGAGCTGCGCAAACGGAGGCCGGAGGAGGGCTGCGCCGAGGGCCAGCCCGAACTCTTCTCTGCCGAGTCAGAAGAGTAGCGGTAGTCTCAAGCGATCGTTGGCTTCATCAACCGTAGGGAAAGCCCGGGCATAAAGCTTAAGCGATCACGCGGCCCCCCGCTGAGGTGGCCAGCGATATGTAATCGCGTCTCGGTCTTATTTCGATTCTGCCAGACCCGCGTGCCGGAACATTAGACCTGACGCGGTGAACAACGCCACGATGACACAATGCCCGATAGCCATTCTCCGCGCAAGGTCGGGCGGCGCGCCCGAAGGCAGTATCACGGCAATCAGCGCGAGAGTCGATGCCATCGCGAACAACGTCCAGGCCAATCCCGGAGCTTTCAGCCGAGCCAGGCACGCTCCAATCGCCCCCACCACGAGCACACTGTGGTACCACAGGCGCTCCGGATGCCCCGAGTCCGCGACCTGGACCATGGTCGCCCACCCCAAGGCGAAGCCGGTCGCCAGGGCCACACCAGCGCCCGCCTTGTAAGACCACGCGCCCATCTTTTTCGCGATCAGGGCATACACCATCCCCGTCGCGAAGAACAGGACATACAGGAACACGAAACTTCCCGCGTTCCAGTTCCATCCCCTGACCTCCTGCGATGCCACCAACGGCACCATCAACAGGCCCAGCGCCCCCAGCGCCACACGCAGCATCGTCTTTCCCAGTTGCGACATATGAGTTGTGTTCTCCCTAACGATTCCCGCCGACGTCTCGAAGAATACCCACAATGCGAGCCCGAACAGTCCCCGTCTTGCGTCCCTGTGCTCCCGGCATAAGTCGTGGAATGTTTGCGCCATTCCCTCGCCGAACCGCTCACGGAAAGGCCGCGGATACAGCCGCAGCAGCATCCCATACCACTTTTGGTAGCGCCGGTCCGCGACGTTAGCGGCCATGCGCCAAACGTCCTTCCGCCACCGCTACAACGCTGCGATACCGCTTCAGCTCCGCTTCCAGCGCCGCCCGCCCCACGCCCGTGAGCTCGTAATAGATTCGCCGCTCGTCGTCCATCTCCGGATCGACTCGCTTATTGCTTTCCCGTATCAGCCCCGCCTCCATCATTCGACTCATCGAGCCATACAGCGTCCCCGGACCCATCTTCGTCTTACCTTGCGAGTCCGCCTGCACCTGTTTCATGATTCCGTACCCGTGCCGCTCTCCCGTCGAAAGCGCCAACAGGATATGCAGCACTGCGGGAGTCAATGGAGCTTGCGCAGTGTTCTTCTTAGCCATGGACAAACGCTATATCCGTTACGGATATATGTCAAGCTTCGTGCTCGAGGAATAGTTCTCTGACAGACCGTTCCGCTACAATCTCCACGATGAAGCTTGGAGAAATTGCAAGTCGGCTGGGTGCGGAACTGCGCGGCAACGCGGACCTGGAAATCACCGGAGTGAAAGGGATTGAGGACGCCGGGGCCACTGAGATCACTTTCGTGGCCAATCCCAAATACGCCGGACTGGCGCGCAAAACGAGTGCGGCTGCGGTGCTGGTGGAGCCGGAATTTCCGGAGATTGAGGCGGCGACGCTTCGGATCAAGAATCCCTACCATGCTTTCTCTCGTGCTCTGGCCCTCTTCTATCAGCCCCCGGCATATCCACCCGGAGTTCACGACACTGCGGTTATCGACCCGACCGCGCAGATTGGAGAAGGGGCGCATATCGGCGCTTATGTGGTGATTGGGCCGCATGTGAAGCTCGGTCCGCAAGCGACACTGCTGCCGCATGTCGTGCTCTATCCCGGAGTGAAGACGGGGAGCCATTTCTTTGCGCATGCGCACGCCGTGGTTCGCGAAGGCTGCGAATTGGGGGACAACGTAACGCTCGAGAATGGAGCGATTGTCGGCGCGGACGGATTTGGGTTTTCGAAGAACGAACTTGGCCAGTGGGTGAAAATTCCGCAGTCGGGTCCGGTGCGAATCGGCGACCGCGTCGATATCCAGGCCAATGCGTGTGTGGATCGCGCGACGGTGGGCGCAACGGAAATTGGCGACGGCAGCAAGATCGACAATCTCGTGCAGATCGGTCACGGATCGCGCGTGGGCAAAGATACGCTGGTCTGCGCGCAGACCGGACTGGCTGGATCATCGATGATTGGCAACAATGTGATTCTTGCCGGACAGGCCGGGGTTGCAGGTCATTGCACTGTGGGTGACGGGGTGATTCTGACGGCGCAGTCGGCGGTGAGCCATGACGTGCCGCCGGGCAAGATGATATCGGGATCGCCGGGATTCGATAATCGCGTCTGGCTGCGCGCCGTAACAATTTTTCAGCGGCTGCCGGAGTTGCTTAAGCGACTGGACCGCCTGGAGAAGCGAGTGACGGCGATTGCTCCAACCGATGGAGCAGGCGACGCAAACGGGGATAAGGAATGAAAAACATATTGCCGGGGGTTGCGGCTGCAGCGCTTGGTTTGTTCTGTTTGAATGCGATCAGCGGATGCCACTCGGCTCACATCGAAGCGACGGTAGAGAATCGCACCGGGGCCACAATTACTCTGCTCGAGGTTGACTACCCCAGCGCGAGCTTTGGAGCCGATACGCTGGCGGCGGATGGGACTTTCCATCATCGGATTCAGACACGAGGCACCGGTCCGCTCAGCGTGCAATATGCGGCCGCGCGTGGACGCACCGTCCAGGTCACGGGTCCAACGCTTCTACGAAGCAGGAAGGCAGCATCGAGATCATTCTGCTGCCCAATGGAAAAGCCGAATTTCATCCTGCTTTGAGCCCGCAAGATCGCGAATAGACTTCGCCAATAAACAGGCAGACTCAACGCATAAAATCTGAAAGCCGCAAAACCGGACCCCTCCTCATCGCCGCGCAGATCGTGCCGATAATCCTCTGAGGACATCGGTGTGCGGCTCCACTTACCAACACGCGGTGACGAGACGGCGGCACGCATCCTGCGTCGGATTCGTCCCGCGCTGTCTCTTGCCTGCTGTTTTTGCAGCATCTTCGCGGTCACGGCAGTCATCGGAATTGGAAATAGCGGCAACCTTCTCTGGTTTGCCAACGGCCTTCTGCTCTCATACCTGCTTCTCGTGCCCCGCTGGCTGCTGGAAGCACTATTCTTTCATGGATTCGTGGCGATACTCTTCGGCGGGCTTGCGGTAAATCCAAATCGGTGGCCGAAATGCATCGCGCTTCAGCGTTCTGAATACAGCTGGAGGTAGCGCTGGCCGCGTTCCTTGCTCCGCAGACGCTCAACTCAATTGCCTCTCTTCACTGATCAGCGCTATCTCCTCCGCTTCGCGGCTATCGCCGTTTTTGCGGCCCCGAGCTGCCGCCGGCATTCTGTTCGCGATCAACATACTGGCTCTGGATGAATGCTTCACCCTGGTAGCCGATGCTCTCGTGGATCACGACAGACGGGCTTGGAACTTGCCATCGTCGTTCCCGCGTGTGTCGCTCTATTTCATCCCACGTTGAAGATTCTTCTCACGGCCGAAGCCTCTGGAGAATTACGGTGTTGCCCGTCGCCTTAATTGATCCTTGCGTTCTGTCAGGCGCGCGTACCTATCATTTTTCTTATCTACCCCACACGTAGGCCTGATTCTTTTTCGATTTGGTCTTGGATGGGCTTCGATCGGCACCCTGTATGTGGCAGCGGTGGGAAGCTGGTTCACCATCCACGGGGTGGGACCCTTCGCGAAAGGTTGCCGCCATTTTCAGTTGCGCCGACCGTCCTGCTGCAACTTTATATTGCGTCGGGAATGTTCCTTCTTCTCGCCGCCGCCTCGGTGCTGGATACGCTGCGCGCCACTCAGCGTCGCCTGCGCGAGATCGTGTCTCTTCATAATCTTGTCACCGAGAATTCGCGGGATGTGATCATCCTGGCCGACTTTGATGGAAACCGGAGTTACGTCTCCGCGTCCGCTTCAACCTGGGGTGGATGGCGGCGAGAAGAATTGCTCCGCATAAAAACACTCTCGCTTGTCCATCCTGAGGACCGCAGCAAAACCGAGGCGATGATCCGCAGTCTACGCGCGGGCGGAGACGGTGGCCTGCTGGAATGCCGCTTGAGAAACAAGGCCGGTGAGTTCGTCTGGGTCGAGGCAAATCTTCGCCTGGTGCGCGATCCCACCACCGGCGCACCCGATCGGGATCCTCAACATGTCGCGGGATATCACCCGGCGCAAAAAGGTAGAGCTGGAATTGAAGAAGGCCAACGCCGCTCTCGAAGAGCTAGTCGCTAACCGACGCCCTGACGCATGTCGCCAACCGGCGCAGATACGACCAGTGCCTTTCAAACGAATGGCGGCGCGGTCTGCGTGAAAATCGGCCTCTGTCGCTGCTTCTCCTGGATGTCGACTGGTTCAAGTCCTACAACGACACGTACGGACATCCGCGCGGCGACAGTTGTCTGAAGCAGATTGCCGAAGCTGCGCAGGACGTTGTGTTCCGGCCCAGCGACCTCGTTGCGCGCATCGGCGGCGAGGAGTTTGCTGTCATTCTTCCCAATACGCCGGCCGCCGGCGCGATCGAGGTCGCAGAGCAAATCTGCTCGGCAGTCCGGCACCGAAAGCTTCCCCATAACACCAATCCGCTCGGCTGCGTCACGATCTCAATCGGTTGCTCGACTATCGTACCGTCTCTTGGCGAGCGCCCCTCAACCCTGATGCAACTCGCCGATAAGGCTCTTTATGCGGCCAAGCACGCGGGGCGAAACCTGGTCTGCAGCGCCTCCCTCGAGGACCTGCATGAAGCGTCACGCAAGGTCAGCTGACAATAGACGTCAAAGCAAAACGGGAGCCGAAGCTCCCGTTGTCAAAACTGCTTTTCCGTGATCAGATCCGGATGATCAGTGGACCATGCTCTGGAACAGCGATGACTTCAGCAGGCTGTTGAAGTCGTTGTCTGAGGTGGCGAAGTGGACGGTGAGCTGGCCGGAATTTGAACTGATATCGGTCGCGGAGAGGGCCGCTTTCTCCGTCTCGTCGCCGCTCATCTTCTTATAGATGATTGCGGCGGAAAGCAGGGATGAAACCGTGGCCGCGGCAAAGGAGTCACCCGTGGCGATGGTCAGGTCGAACTTGACGCCATGCTGAAAATTCATGCCGTACCAGGATGACTCGAGGCGCTTGCGCACCGATTCGAAGTCCGCAACCGAGCCGGCTTCTCCGAGCACCTGCTTCATCATCGTCTGGGTTCCGGCTTTATCGAGCATGCTCCACAGAGGCGCGGAGTCAACGGACTGCATCGCTTCCATCATCGAGCGAGTTGGTCAGCATTCCCGGCGCATAGCCATCGCGAACATCGAGCGCGGCTCTCACCGCCTCCATGCTTCCAAAGACCATGGTCGAGGGATCGAAAAGCACAGCACCATGCCGGTGCGGGCCAGCGGATAAACGCGACTGGTGCGGACCAGCTTGCCTTGCACCTTCTGCTTGCGGAAGTTCGCCATGATGTCCTGCACGTCGAATTGCCCTTGCGCAATGCCCACGGTCTGCAGCTCGTCTGCCGCCTGTTCCCATGCGGAACAATGCAAACGCCAGTTGATCCACGTCGTGATTGTCGTTCAGTCCTGACTTACGGATAGCCTCGTCAAACTGCTTCAGATCAGGAGGCATCACCCGGTCACGCAGTTCCATGGCAGTGCTTGAATTCTGCATGGCGCGGTAGTCGATCACGACCAATTGCTGGACTTCGTGCGGAATTGCCGCGCGTGCGTCGCCCGAAATTGTGCGCCGTGGGCTGCGACTGCCATGGTTAAGAGAAAAGCGGGAACGGAAATTCTGACAACAAACTTGAGCACTCTAGATCCTCCGGGGAGCACGACGGCCCACCGTTTCATGCGTTTCAGGAGCAGGAAAACTATCATCGCCCTGCATCACTATTTTACCTCTGTACAGTTTTTAGACGTTGACCAGAGTGGTATTGGTACTGTTACCTTCGCCGGGCCACGCCAGAGGCGCTCCGAGGCGATGTTCCAGAATCTTGGTCTCGTCATCGAACTCACTTAACTGACGCATCCACTCGCTTTCGCGCTCGCAGGCAGCTTCAGGGATCAGGCCGACGACTTCTCCCTCAACGGGCGCTGTTTTATGTTTCAGGGCCAGTCGTGAGACCGTGCTGTACACCTGCGAAATGGGTGTCGCATTGAAATCAATAATGTTCATGGAAAGCTGCGCGCGCCCGTGCGCCAGCAATCCCAGGGCTTTCACGCCATGTGTGCCTGCAAAAGCTGCACGTACTTCGCGCGCGATCGCCCTCGCCACCGCGACATCGGCGGAATCCAAATAGACGTTATAGTCCACGAGAAATCTGCGCGCACCCACAGCGCATGCGCCGGCAGTGGGGTGCAATCCGGGACCGCCGAGATCCGGACGGCGCGCTGCCTCTTTGCGCACAGCATCGCGAAGCCCTTCGAATTGTCCGCGACGCACGTCATCCAGGTTGGCGCGATCGGGACGCGATGCAGCAGCCTCGTAGAAGTAGACCGGCACGCCGAATCGGCGCCATACTTCGAGGCCCGCCTGACGCGCCAACATGACGCACTGTTCAAGCTTGATACCGGAGATGGGGACAAATGGCACCACGTCTGCTGCGCCGATGCGGGGATGAAGCCCCTGCTGGGTAGTCAGGTCAATCAGCTC
This sequence comes from uncultured Acidobacteriaceae bacterium, assembly GCA_963738035.1. Taxonomy (GTDB): domain Bacteria; phylum Acidobacteriota; class Terriglobia; order Terriglobales; family Acidobacteriaceae; genus Telmatobacter. Next base: position 339,203 of record CAVTVB010000005.1, on the reverse strand, counting down.
AATGGCTTTGCCTACACCGCGAACAGCCGACTCCAGCACAACGGAAGGTTCGCCCGCGATGGTGACCACAGAGCGGTTGTGATCCGCATCCATTGACCAGTCGAGAAGGCGCACACCTTCAACGCGCATGGCAGCAACAATTGTTTCGACACGCCGGGCGTCCCTGCCCTCAGAGAAGTTCGGAACGCACTCGACAACTGCATCTTTCATCTTTCAACCTGCGTGTATACAGGGCGATTCATATACTGCTGCCCTTCTATTTCCAGAATGTGTATCCCAACTGAAACTGCAAGCTGGCATTCACCCCGGGGTTCCGGTCGCCCAGGGACGCCGACGAGATATGGACGGCATTCACTCCGAGATCAATCGATCGCCTCTCGCGCGTGAAGTAGTGGATTCCAACTCCGCCCTGCGGAGAAAAATTCCAGACCGATGTGCCGCCGGGCACTCCATGCGGCACCAGCACATCGGGTGGAAACTTGTGCGTGGTGTAGATGAGTCCGCCGGCAGCCTGGAACCAAGGCTGCCAGTGTTGCGAATGATTGAGGAAGTTCCATCGAAAAATCACCGGGGTGATGCTGGCGCCGGTGTAGGTTCCACCCCCGATCGGCGCTTCATACGTAACACCGTTGAAGACGAAAGTCTGAACGTGGGGTGGAGGTGTGTACGCTTGCCAGAAAGGCATAACATTCACTGCGTATTGGAACTGGCCGCTCAATATCCCTGCGTGAAGTGGCGGTGTCAGCAGCTTTCCTGCTTCAACACCAACCGAGAAGAAACGGTAGTTGGAACGATCGCCGCCAATTCCGTTGCCATAAAACGCAAAGGGCGCAACCTCCCAGCTCCGGTTGTCGCGAACCTGAGCTACAGGGGAATTAATTTCGCCTTTGGTGGCCTGGGCCGATGCAGCAGTGGCCGCTCCCATAATCAATATTGTGAACACCAGAAACTTCGCAGTTGGGGTCAACGTTCTTCCCTTGTTTTCATTTTTTGAGATTCTGTCGTGCATGAAAAAGGCCGCCATCTTCAGGCGGCCTTCGGATTGCCAGCCTGTTTGAACCTATCCAGCCACCTGTTCCATCTGTTCGGCGTCCATATCGAAGTTCGAGTACACGTTCTGTGTGTCGTCGAAGTCTTCAAGCGCCTCGAGCAGACGGATCATCTGCGCAGCGGCTGGTCCTTCCAGCTTGGTGTAGGTGGATGCGAGCATGGTTACCTCGCCGGAAGCGACCGCGATATTTGCAGCCTTTACCGCGTTCAAGACGCCCTCGAAGGCATGCGGATCTGTCACGATCTCCCAGATTCGCCTTCGTCACGGAGGTCTTCGCCGCCGTGCTCAAGCACGATATCCATCAGCTTTTCTTCGCTGCCGTTGGCCTTCTCGATGTCGATGACGCCCTTCTTCGAGAACATGTGCAGAACCGAACCTGTCGAGCCAAGATTGCCGCCGTTCTTTGAGAAGGCATGGCGAATTTCGCTGACTGTGCGGTTGCGATTGTCGGTGAGGGTGTCCACGATGATAGCCACGCCGCCGGGGCCGTAGCCCTCGAAGGTGATCTCTTCGTAGCTCACGCCTTCCAGTTCGCCGGTACCACGCTGGATGGCCCGCTTGATGTTGTCCTGCGGCATGTTTTCGGCCTTGGCCGCGGCCACTGCCGTGCGAAGCCGGGCGTTGGTGTCGGGGTTACCGCCGCCCTTGGCAGCAACAGCGATTTCCTTCAGCAGGCGAGTGAATATCTTGCCGCGCTTGGCATCGAGCGCGCCCTTCTTGTGCTTGATTGTCGCCCATTTGGAATGGCCGGACATGCGAACCTCAATAGACGTTAAGAATGCGGTGCTTACCCTCGCCCGCCTCGACTAACCCCTGTCGATTTGGGGTACCCGGAACCCGCGACACCCCTGTGAGTATACCACCGCGAAGGTAGAGCGAATATGGGGCTTGGAAGCAGATCGCTGAGAGCGGGCTGGCTTTGGTTTCTCCCGGTCTCCTCATCGTGCGCTACTGTTACTTCTTCCAGTTGCGCGGCCTTCCAAGACTCACTACGTTGACCGTGCAGTCGGCCTTCGGCCGGCTGGGGCTAATGCTCGCGCAAACACGGGGCGCGCTGCGAGGAAGTCGGGTGAGGATGATGCTGTTCTTCACCTTGATGAGTTGAACGTTGCTCAAGAAAACGCAAGGGGAGAAGTGATGATTCGAAGCAGGGCTTTCAGAGTTGTTTCAGGATTGGCCTTTGTGCTCATGTTGGCCGGACAGTCGAGCACGATGGTCTCCGCACAAACCAAGATGCAAGGACTTATCAAGGGCCGGAGCGGATCGCAGATTTTCCTTCAGACCGCGGATTCACCCAAGGTAGTTGTGCTTTTGACCGACTATACAGATGTGGCTCAGGTGCAAGGTCTGCTCAAGGCACGCAGCAAGAGCATGTCGATGGCTGCCCTTATTCCGGGGCTTCCCATTCAGGTGGAAGGCAATATGAACGCCGACGGCCAGCTGGTCGCAACCAAGATCAGGTTCAAGGGCGACGACTTGCAACAGGCCCAGGCCATCCAGGCTGGATTATCAGAAACCAGCGCCCAGGCTTCGCAAAATTCTGCCGAGCTGGAAAAACACAACGCCGAGCTCGCAGCGCAGAACGCGCAGCTGACCGAACAGGAGAAGAAGATCGCAGCCAACAAGGCTCAGATTGCAGCCAATTCGGCTCGATTCGGCGAGCTGAACGATTACTACATTCTCGGCGAAGTTACTGTTCTCTTTGGGAACGGGAAAACAAACGTTGAGCCACAGTACGACCCGCAACTGGTGGCGTTGGCGACTAAAGCGAAGTCAATCAACGGCTACATGATCCAGGTAAAGGGTTATGCCTCGGCGACGGGGAGCGCGGCACTCAATCAGAAGCTGAGCGAGGATCGCGCTAACAACGTTACAAGCGTCCTTCTGGAGCAGGGTCATGTTCCTCTTACCAATATGCTGGCGCCCGGCGCAATGGGCGAGAGCCGCCAGATCGGCGGAGAGGAGAAGACCGCTGACACCGAGGCTGAGAATCGCCGCGTGGTCGTCCGCATCCTGCAGAACAAGGCTATCGCGGGAACATAGAAATGGCCTTCGCAGTCTTGTCTTGCGCTGGACGAATATTGTCCAGCGCAAGGCGGACTGCGATCATTCGGCGCAGTCCGCTTGAGCGGTTAAAAGTCGCCGTCTCCACCGCTGTCGAATCCGCCTCCGTCGTCGAAGCTGCCAGAGTCATCAAGGCCAGCGCTGTCGTCCAGGTTCTGACCATCGAAGGCAGTTGGGTCGTCGAGGCTTGATGCATCGGCGAACGCGCGTGTGTCTTGATCGCTGGTTGAGTTTGCGTTATCAAATCCGCGCAGGTTGTCATTGGTATCGTTGTCGCGCGGGTTGTAGCCGGCCATCCCATCCTGCAGATGATGTTCGCCATGTTCGGCGCCGCGGCCTGGTTCGTCATAGTAGTTGTTAATGACTTCGACCGGACGCTCGCCCATGCCGAAGCCGCCCATGCCATAACCGGGACCGCCGAAGCCGTATCCGCCGTGGCCGAAGCCATGGAGAATCGACTCGACGCCCTCAAACGCGAGCGCACCGGCTGCAACCCCAGCCGCCGTTTGCATTGCGCCGCGCAGAAAGCTCGGCTGGCCACCGACAGGGACATATTGCGTCTGCTGATACGGCGGCTGACCGTACTGCTGGTAAGGCTGTGCCGGCGGAGCATACTGCGGGACCGGCTGATAGGGCGGCGCAGGCGCCTGCTGTTGTGGCGGTGCAGGATCGTGTTCGCCGAGAAGGCGCCCGAGAAAGCTGGTGGTGTGCGCCGGTTGCGAACGCTGCTGCTGGATTTGCTGCTGAAGTTGCGCGATTTGCGCCTTGGCCTGGTCGACTGCGATGTTCTGCACCAGTACCGTTTGCGCCAGCATGTAGAGCGCATCGGGGTTCGGGCCGAGCTTCTGGTTGAGCAACGCGTCGGCGTCGGGATCTTTTTCTTCAAGCTGGGTCTGGTTGATTCGCTCGATGAGCGAATTAAGGAGCTGTTCTTCCTGGGGAGTCAACGGAATAACCTCCGGCGGCCGGCAACTGCGAGGTCGGGCCGCCTCTCGCTATTGAGACGCGATACCGCCGGCAAAGTTGCACTGCCGGTTGTGAGTACGCACGCGGCTATTCGCTTAGTTCCAGTGGTCGGCAATCTACAGGCGATAGCGGCATTTGTGGAGCTTGCCGCCGTACTTGCGAATGCCGCAATCTTCCGGCACATCGACAACTTCCATGAACTCGGCGCCCGCAATCTCGAGGCTTCGTCGCGAGGCGGCATTGTCGGGATCGCAGGTAATCCACAGCGGATCGATGCCGAGGCTTCGCGCAAACGGCAGCAGCAGCACCAGGGATCGCGACGCATAGTGATGTCCGCGGAACGCCGGACGCACGCCGTACCCGATGTGGCCGGCATAACGCTCGATGTGCGGGTTTGAGCCGATGCGCAGATTAATAGTGCCCATCTCTTCGTCGCGGTCGATGCTCATCATGCGGAAGAAGTACGTTGGAACCCGGTGGAATGCGTGCAGAGAATAGTCAGACAGACGCAGTTCGAGGTCGCCGTGCCGCAGTTTGAGCGACCGTGCGACCTCGATGGGTTCAATCATAATCAGGCAGGCGCTGGTTCTAGTTCTGGCCGACAAGTTCGAAGGCGCGAATCTCTTCTTTGCGAACAGTGAGTTGCTCGACGAAATCGGAACGGACTTCGTAGCCGCGGCCGGGCGCATCGGAGATGAGAATCTCGCCTTCTGACGAAACCGTGACTTCGGGTTCGATGATGTCCTCGTGCCAGTAACGCGCTGAGGCCGAAACGTCGCCGGGCAGACGGAAGTTTTCGAGCGTCGACAGCGCGATGTTATGCGCCCGGCCTACACCCGACTCCAGCATGCCGCCGCACCACACGGGAATACCGCGCTCCTGCGCTGCATTGTGCACTGCGATAGCCTCGGAGAATCCACCGACGCGACCCAGCTTGATGTTGATGATCTTGCACGACTCCATTTCGATGGCGGCCAGCGCATCGCGGCGGTTGCGAATCGACTCGTCAAGACAGATCGGCGTATTCATGCGCTTCTGCAGCATGGAGTGGTAGTAGAAGTCGTCGTGCCAGAGCGGCTGCTCGACCATCAGCAAGTCGAAGGCGTCGAAGGTGACGAGATGGTCGGCATCGCGAAGCTTGTAGGCGGAGTTGGCATCGCAGCTCAGCATGATGTCGGGCCACTGGTTGCGCACTTTTTCAAAAACCTCGACATCCCAGCCCGGTTTGCACTTCAGCTTGATGCGCTGGTAGCCGGCGGCCAGTTCCCTTTCGATAATGTCCATAAGTTCGGGGATCGATTTTTGAATCCCGAGCGAAACGCCGCACGGAATCCGGTCGCGCACGCCACCGATCAGCTGCGACAGCGACACGCCTTCGCGTTGGGCTTCGAGATCCCAGATTGCATTTTCGAGCGCGGCCTTGGCCATGGGATTGCCGCGCACCATGCTGAAGATCTTGGGACAGTCGCCGCCATGCTCGACCGTGGCACTGGCCAGCATGGGGCCGAGTTCGTTCACGATCACCTGCCAGGCGGTGTCGGTCGACTCGCCGGAAAAATGCGGCCGCTCGCCCGCAGTGCACTCGCCCCACCCGGTCAGCCCCTCGGACCGAACCTCGGCCAGCAGAATTCTGCGGTTGCGAGTTACGCCAAAACTGGTTTCAAAGGGTCGCACCAGCGGCAGGTGCAGTTCGCGGAGAACGATTCCGTCGATTCTCATAAAGTGTTGCTTCCTTCGGATACAGCTAAGAAGATGTTGGTACTTCAATGAGCCGGCGGGAAACGCTTTCAGACCTACGCCGGTTGAGCCCAATGGCCCAGTTCGAAGACTCCGTTACCTTCCGCGTCCCTGGTAAAGGAGACGACGGCTAATCCTTTGGAAAATGCTTCCTGAAACCTTTGCCGATTCTGCAACTGGACAGCAAGTGCCTGCTCCCGGCCACTGGGGGATGCCTTCCATTCATAGATGGCGGCTGGGACCAGGATGCGTTCTTCAATTTCATGGTTGACCGACGGATGGCCATCCAGGGTTCGGCTGACTCGGTCAGAGTCGAGATACCACTCTGCAACGAGACGGTCAGTTGGAAGTCCACCTTGGAGTCGAGAAGAGGATACACCATAGAAATTCACAAAATAGCTACGAACGATCGCGCCGAGCTTGTGTATGTTTAGATGCGCGTTCTTGATCTCCAAGGGATCGAAGGTCCACTCCATGCGGCGAATGCCGCGCGAAAGTGCTTCACGCCGTTGTTCCAGCTTGAGTTGCGCGCCAAGACCGCGATTGCGATAGTGGTCGCGCACAGCCAGCATGTGCGAGTGCAGATAAGGCTGTGGATTTCCGTCTGTGGAATTCTTTCCAGTCTTCACTCCCGGCAAAGACATGGCGAAACCGACCATCGATTCCGGCGTTCCATTCGGGCCGGCGCCGGGCAGGTCGGTGTCGAAGGCTCCGAGGACCTGGCCGCCGATCTTCTGGCCAACCAGAAACGCCTTGCGGGGAATAATGTCGGTATCGTCGTAGCCCCACGTCTCAATCTGGAGCTGGACGCAGGCTTCGAGCTCATCGTGTCCGGAGCAAGAGCGGATCAGGATCATGGCCGGCGCTCCGGTGAGTCGTGGGCGTCTTCTTTGGAAGGGGCCAGGTTTCGCTTTGCCTTGGTCCACAAGGCTTCGAGCTCCTCAGGTTTCAAGTCTTCCAATTGCCTTTCTGAAATTAACTCCATCTCCCTGAACCGCTGGCGGAATCGCAGATTGCATCCGCGCAAAGCCATTTCCGCATCCACGCCGAGGTGCCGGCCAAGATTGACGACGGTAAAAAGCAGATCGCCCAGCTCGGCTTCAACGGCAGCCTTGATGGCGGGGTCTGCAGATTTTTCGGCTGCCGCGGCTTCGGCTTCCAGTTCTGCTGTTTCTTCGGTCAGCTTGGGGAACAGGTCGCGCCAGTGGGGCCAGTCGAAGCCGGACTTCGCAGCTTTTGCGCCGATCTTTGCGGCCTCAGCAAGAGCGGGCATGGCGCGCTGAACGGAATCGAGGCGCGATGACGGTTGGTTCCCTTCTGTTGTGCTGCCTGACTTTTCCGCTGCCTTGATCTCTTCCCAGTTGCGCAGAACTTTCGCGGCCGAACCTTCGACGGCTGCGTCGACCTCCGCCTCGTTGCCCGCGGCGCGCGAAGCCTCCTCGCCAAAGACGTGCGGATGGCGGCGGATCAGCTTGCGGTTGAGGTGGTCGAGTACATCGGCGATGGTGAAGTGGCCTTCGTTGGCGGCCATCTCAGCATAGAAAAGAACCTGCAGCAGCAGGTCGCCCAGTTCTTCGGCGAGATGCGGAAAGTCGCGCCGCTCGATGGCGTCGAAGACCTCGTAGGCCTCTTCGAGCGTGTATTTGCGAATGGTGTCGAAGGACTGCTCGCGGTCCCAGGGACAGCCGCCAGGAGCGCGCAACCGCGCCATGATGGCGACCGACTCTTGAAACAGCAGCGCCGCCCTCGCCGGATCAGTCGACATGTTATCCGCGGGTTTGTCTGTCTCTGGAAGGGCAGGCGGGACGTCCATGTGACTTCAATATTAAACGGAGGCCAAGCCTGCCATCCCGCGTTGCGGAAAAGGCTGGATTACGATTTCTGAACCTTCAATGGCCGCGGCTCTCAATGGCTGCGAACCATTGGAGCGCCGGCGATCATGAGATGTACGCGATAGACACTCGTGCTGGCGGTGATGTACAGCGTCTTCCGATCAGGGCCGCCCCAGGCAACATTCGCTGCATTTTCGGGCATAAGGATCGTGCCCAGTGGCTTCCCTTCCGGCGAGAATATCCAGATGCCTCCAGGCCCTGTGCTGTAGATGTTTCCTTTCTCGTCCACCTTCATACCGTCAGGTGCGCCGGGGCGCGTGTCCGCTGTCCCATCGTAGATGAGCTTTCCATCGGTCACGCTGCCGTCCGGCTGCACGCGATATTGCATGATCTTCTTCGGTTCCGAGTTGCTCACGTAGAGGAACTTCTCGTCAGGCGAGAAGACGATACCGTTCGGGCGTGGCAGGTCGGAAACAAGAAGCTGAAGCTCCGATCGAGCAGGCTCTCCACTCTTTTGATCGATTGCATGCGGGATGCGATAAACGCCGTTCACCTTCAGCTCTTTCTCGGGATCGGTGTCCTTCTGCGTGCGCAGCCCATACGGCGGGTCGGTGAAATACAACGACCCATCCGAGCGGTAGACAAGATCATTGGGACTGTTCAGTTTCTTTCCCTGGTAACTGTCCGCAAGGATCGTGATCTGCGCGGTCGGGCTCAGCGACTCCAGCCGATACACGTCCCGCTGCGCATGTCCCGCAACGGTCAATCGCCCCTGCGCATCGAGCGTCATTCCATTCGACCCGGACTCAGGTCCGCCATACGGCGTCGATCCCTTATAGCCGCTCGGCGTGATGAACATCGTCACGCCGGAACCAGGTGTCCACTTGCGAATGCTGTTGCCGGGGATGTCTGCGAAATAGAGCGAGCCATCCACCCACACCGGCCCTTCGGTCCACGTGAAACCAGTGGCGACGCGCTCGAGTTTCGCGTCTTTGGGGACGATCTGGTCGATGGCAGGGTCGAGACGATCGAGTTTGACTACGGTGGAGTCGAGCGGTACCTTCTCGGCCGTTCGCGCAGCGAAAAGATACCGGCCAGTGACTGCCGCGATGATCGCGACCGCGAAGACAACAAGGAACAGCGGCATAGTTCGTTTCACTCGATCCTTCCTTTGAGACCAGCCTTTTCGTCCAGCCTTTGTGTCCAGCCTTTGTGTTCAGCAGACAACGCTGTCCATTCTGAATGTCCGGGCGCATGAACGGCAAGAACTTCCGCAGCGTCATTCCGCTATACCGCTTGGCCGTATACTCAACCTTCCCGGTGATCTTTCGATGATTCGCATTGTGGGCACGATATTGGCGGGGCTGCTGGGGCTGGCCTTTGGCAGCTTTCTGAACGTGTGCCTCAGCCGCTGGCCCGAGGGCGAGAGCGTGGTCAAGCCGCGGTCGCACTGCCGCAATTGCGGGCGGACGCTGGTGTGGTGGGAGAATGTGCCGCTGGTGAGTTGGATTGCGCTGCGGGGGCGGTGCCGCACTTGCAAGGCGAAGATCAGTTGGCGGTATCCGCTGGTGGAGTTCGTGATCGCGGCACTGTGGGCTCAAATCGCCTCAGGGCCTTTGCCTGATGTACCCACTGATCATCTTCCAACATCGGTATTAATCTATGCGTTTGCCACCAAAGTTCTCACAATGATTTTCATCTGGTTCCTCGTAGCTCTGGCTATTCTCGACGCTGAGCACCTCTGGCTTCCTAACTTCTTGACCGTGACCGGAACAGCGCTCGGATTCGTCAGCACCGCAGCCGATCCGTTCGTATTGCTCGTCCTCACCTCTCGAACGGGAATTCCTTTTACGGAGGAGTTTGAGCACGAGCGATTTGGACTTTGGACACCCACGCTCAGCAGGTTTGTTGCCATCCTAGCGCGCAGCCGGCCTCATCCTCCTCATCCGCTGGACCTACTGGCTTATTCGAAGGCGCGAAGGCATCGGCCTTGGAGACGCAAAGCTGATGGCGATGCTGGGCGCGTGGCTGGGGCTTTCAGGCGCGCTGCTTTCATTCGCGATTGGCGTGATGCTGGGGGCGGTGTTTGCACTTGTAATCCTCGCTGTGCCCGCCGCGCGACGGGAATCGGATACGTGGCTTCTTTCGAAGCTTCCGCTGGGAACGTTTCTTTGTATTGGCGGGATTGTTAGTGCGCTCTGGGGGCAGCCGATCATTGCCGCTTATTTGCGCTGGGTGGGGTTGAGTTAGGTAAATCGCATAGCGTGTCATTCCGACGGACCAACGGGAGTGGAGGAAGTTGTCGTTCGCTATCGCCGATTCAAGAAAGTAACCTGTCAGTCGCCCGTTTGTAGTCCGCCGGTTCGTACTCAAACCAGTCTCTGCTCAGATCTGCCCATGTCGGATTGATCCGTTCAATCGGCGCGATCTTCTTGCCGCGGTTCCATTTCTTTAATTGGGTTTCCCGCGAAATCGCCTTCGCGACGTCCTGATGATGCTCGAACCACACCAGCCGATCGCAGTGGTATTTTGCGCTGAATCCTTCGTATTCTTTCCACTTGTGCTGGAAGACTCTTCTTCGAAGATCGCCGGTGACGCCGATGTAGAGTGTTCGGCTGCGGCTCGCGATAATGTAGGTCGAGTAAAGGCGTTCGCCCATTGCGAAAGAATACTTGGCCTGGTTCGGATTCGCTGTGACGGGAATCAGGGGATCATACGAAGCTTGGTGAAAAACAACTGCAGGTTCCTCCGCTCCCGTTGGTCGGTCGGAATGACAGTGCTTGAAGGGAGCGGGGGCTCGATTACTGCGGCTGCGGGTTCCTCCGCTTGCTGTGCTCGGTCGGAAAGACGCGCAGTTGTGGTCTACTGCGGCTTGCTGTGACGGGAATCAGGGGGCATACGAAGCTTGGTGAAAGACAACTGCAGGTTCCTCCGCTCCCGTTGGTCGGTCGGAATGACAGTGCTTGAAGGGGGCGGGTGCTCGATTACTGCGGCTGCGGTCCTCAGCTTGCTGTGCTCGGTCGGAAATACACGCAGTCGTGGTCTACTGCGGCTTGCTGTGACGGGAATCAGGGGGCATACGAAGCTTGGTGAAAAGCAACTGCAGGTTCCTCCACTCCCGTTGGTCGGTCGGAATGACAGTGGTTGAAGGGAGCGGGTGCTCGATTGCTGCGGCTGCGGGTTCCTCCGCTTGCTGTGATCGGTCGGAATGACAGTGCTTGAGCAGATGCTGATTACTGCGGCTGCTGGTTCTTTGAGACCGCCGGTGCATTGGCCAATTGCGGGTCTTTCAGGAGCTTCTTCGCTTCCTTGGCGTGCTTGCTGTCGGGGTCGTACTCCATCACCTTCAGGTAGTTCGCCTTGGCATTCGCGTAGTCGCCGAGCTGGCGTTGCGATTCAGCTATGCCCCAATACACATCGGGGTTCTCGGGGTCTGTTACCAGTGCGGACTGGTAGCGCGACAGCGCCGCCTTCCAGTTTTTCCGGCTCAACTCGAACTCGCCTACGTTTTCGTCGTCCTTCGCTGTTACCTGGTGGACCGGCGGCTCGTCAGTCTTTTTGTGCTTACCCGTCTTCGGCTCGTCAGGGATGTTGAGATCAGTCGAACCCGACAGGCTGGAGCTGAATCCGTCTGCGCCGGCAGTATCCGGTTCAGGATCATCGGGGCTGTGCACCGGGTCGGAATCACTCTTCAGCAGGCTCGTGGTTACTGGACTCCCCTCGTTCGAAACTGGAGGTGGCGCGGGAGCGGCCGCAGGCTCTCCGTTTGTCGGCACCACCGGCACGTTGTTCGTGTCTTCAGGGAACGGATTTGCATCGGCGGGTGGCTTTTGCGTGTTTGCAGGTTGTTGCGTGCTCGCAGGCGGCTTAGACTGCTGCGCCGGCGGAGTGGATTGGGAATGCAAACTAGCTGCGGCGACCAGGCCACATCCAACCGCGAGTGCAATGTGAGATTTCAACTTCATTTCGAATTCTTTTCGCCAGCGCGCCGTTCGTTCCACTCACTTCAATGTTACGATGCGGAGCATAGCGTACTTCAACTCACCCCAGGATAAAGCCGCACAACCTATGGCGCTCATCATCCGCTCATCCGCCATTCACGCCGCCGGCTGCTATAGCACTACCGCAGTTCGAAAAGGCACGCGCGTTGCCGAATACACCGGGCCACGCTTTAGTAAAGACGAAGCCGACGCGGCTAATGAGGAGTCGCCGATCACCTATTTATTTGGACTCGGGGATGGCGCGGTCGTGATCGATGGCCATTGCATGGCCATGTTTATCAACCACAGTTGCGACCCAAATTGTGAGACGGAAGAGATCAAGGGACGCGTCTGGATCAGGGCCATTCGCAAAATCGAGCCTGGTGAAGAAATTACCTACGACTACTGCCTTTACGACGGGGGCGACGACGAGGCCGTGTGCAACTGCGGCGCCAAAAAGTGCCGCGGAACGATGTATTCGCCCGAGGAGATCCGCCGGCGCAAGGCGGCTGCCAGGAAGGCCGAGAAGAAGAAAGCGGCCAAGCGCAAGGTCCCGTACCAAGGCTATTCCGATTCCGCGGAAACCTGAGGTCGAGGAAGAAGAAGACGCAGCCTGAAGAGGCTCCCTTGCGAAAGCCGTTACGCTCGAGCGCTTTTGGGAGATAGCATAAGGCTGGATGAAGCAAGAGCCAGAACTCCCGCCCCTGACCGATGAGCAACTCGAGGTGTTGCGGCGATTTGCGCTCTTTGAGGTCAGCCGCGAGGAGATGTTGCGCTCACTTTCCGGTGCGTTCGATGTGAACTTTGACCCCAAAGAGGAAACCGATAAGGGCATCACGCAGCGCCGCTCGGCAAACAACCGCTTCCCTATCCCCGAGCCGGGAATCGTCATCACCCGCGAACACATTTCGAATGCGCTGGAGCACAAGCGCTTCGAACTCATCTCGGAGCGCGACCTGGTTTACTGGGCGACGATTCTACTGCTCAACGATGCCTTTGTGTTTGATCCCGGAGATGAGGACCTGATTGCCGAATGGCTGAACGACATCAGCTTCAACCTTGACGCCAGTTGACCGTTGCCGCTCCGGGCCACACTGGCCACCCCTCAAGCAGTTGCGCTTCTGCTCTTGATCATCCGGTAAATCCAAAGAAGCAGCATCGCGCCGAGGATGGACATGATGAAGCCGGCCGATTGGCCTTGCTTGTACCAGCCCACGAGCTGCCCAAGGAAAGTTGCCCCAATCGAGCCGGCAATACCGATGATCATGGTGACGAAGATCCCGCCGGGGTCTTTGCCTGGCATGAAGAGCTTTGCCAGAGCCCCGACCACCAACCCAATGATTAACGCCCAAAGCAATGCGAACATAGTCTCCCTCCTCGCAATGAAGTTTCAGCGGGCCCCATGATAGCGCTCTAAGACGCGGTCAGGCTCTTTGCCGTTCGGCAACTTTGGCCAGCGCGACTGCCAGAGCGGCGCTGCCAAGCGTCTTCACGAGCGTTGAGTGCTGAGCATAGAACTCACTCGCCATATCCACGATCGATGGATTTGTCTTTTCCGCATGGGTCGCGATCTGCTGCACCACCTCTGGAGAGATGTTTTGAGCCTGTTGCGGAGTAATCTGGCTTGCGCCTCCACCCAGCAGACTCGCCAGCATTCCGCCGCCAGCCATCTGCGCCACGGTGCCTGGGCCGACAGCCGCAATCAGTTGATTCAGCATGCCGGCTTTCTGCTCGCCATTGGACTGGCCGAAGAGACTTCCGACCATGTTTCCGAATGCGGGCGTCTGGTCCGACTTGAACATCGCAGAAAGTCCCTCTGCAAGGGCATTCGGCGAAGCTGTTTGCGCAACTTGATCGAAGTGTTCCGAGGCGTTCGCAGCGTCTGGGGTTGAGCCGCTTGTGTATTGCTTCAAAACATTTGTGACTGAATCGAGCAGGGTCATGAACGATCTCCTGGGGCAGGTTTGCTGCCGGTTGCCTTGTGCTGACGGACTGTGGCTTGGTTGCTGACGTGCGCTTGCAAGAACACCTTGACGTGACGTCTAAGGCGTCGGGCGGTGGGCTGGACCACCGCCCTGAAAACCGGCCTACGCAGCGGGAATGACCAGTTCCTGTCCCACCTTGATCTTGTCGGGATCCGCGAGATTGTTTGCCTGTGCGATCACAGGATACTTATTCGCGTCTCCGTAGTAGCGCTTGCTGATCTTGGACAGGTTGTCGCCGGGCTGGACGGTGTAAGTCTGGCTGCCCTGGCGGAACTCAATGTCATGCTTGAGATCCTTGTAGTTGGGATCGACGGCCTTGATTGCATCCCAGATACGGTTTTTGCTGGCTTCGGAGACTGCCATAGCTTTCAAAAAGAGCTGATTGCCATCGAGACTGAGACCTTGAACTTCGGCGCCCTCGCGCTGAATGGTGTCCAGCACCGGCTGGTATTTCTGTTTAAGTTGATCGAACTGATCAGGCATGTTACCTCCTTCGTTGCATGGGGGACTCAGCTTTTGGGCTGATGTCGGAATGGAGAGGATTATTTTGCGGAGCCGGGTTCTATCGTTCGTGCGAGCCGCCGCAACTACGGAACGAGGTTCGACAGAGTGTCAGCTTATCTCGTTGCTTTTTGTCGCATGAGGAAAGCCGCAGTATTTGGAATTCACTGAGTGTTCTTTGAGTCACCCGCTGTAATTTCAAACGTGCAAGGACCACCGCGATGACCGGTGACGATCACCTGATTGAGAGATTGTGTTCCTCGTCCAAGCAGTCGTCAAGCCCCTGGTTCGCATTTGTGGAAGTGTTAACAAACCGCGGCCCCGCGAATCTTTCGGCGCCACTGCAAACTTTGACAGTGCGTGCAGCTGCAAGTCATTTGCTATAAACGGCGTCTCCCGGAACGATACAATCCAACCTAGCGCTTGAACGAAAATGGCGCTCACACAGGGGGACGTTTTTCGGATGGGTTACCAGGTTCTGGCTCGCAAGTATCGTCCGCAACGCTTTGCCGACGTCGCCGGCCAGGATCACGTTACGCGCACGCTGCTGAATGCGCTTACACAGAACCGGATCGCGCACGGTTACATCTTCTCCGGCCATCGTGGCATCGGGAAAACCACTATAGCGCGCATTCTGGCGCAGGCGCTGAACTGTCGGACGGAGATCGGCTCGGCGCAGCGGCCCACACCGGAGCCTTGCGGCGTTTGCGACTCCTGCGTGGAGATACGCCAGGGCAATGCTGTTGATGTGATCGAGATTGACGCTGCGACGAACCGCGGCATTGACGAGATTCGCGAACTGCGCGACGCTGCGCGCTACGCTCCTGCGCGTGACCGGTACAAGATCTACATCCTCGATGAGGCGCACCAGATTACCGAGGCCGCCTTCAATGCCCTGCTGAAGACGCTCGAGGAGCCGCCGTCGCACATCGTCTTTATGATGGCGACTACCGAGCCGGAGAATATTCCGCAGACGATTCGCTCGCGCTGCCAGCACTTCAGCTTTCATGCCGTGAAGTTCGATGACATTCTGGCGCAGCTCAAGATGATCGCGACGCAGGAGGAAGTGGAAGCCGAGGAAGGTGCGCTGGCGCTTCTTGCCGAGGCCGGGGACGGATCGATGCGTGATGCGCTTTCGATCATGGACCAGGCCATAGCGTCTGCTCCGTGCGACGCAAAGAACCGGCCCGTTCTGGCCGCCGCGCAGATTCGCGAGCTGATGGGTTCGGTACCCAATACTGTTTTCGAGCATCTGCTGGAGGCCGTCGCTGCTGGCGAGAGCGCTCCGCTAATGACGCAGTTGAATGATTTGCTCAACGCGGGGCATAGCCCGCAGTCGCTTGCGCGCCAGATGGTCCGCTACCTGCGGAACACGTTGATGGCGAAGCTGGGCGGCGAACAGACGGAATTGCTGCAGATCTCCTGCCGACGAACGCGCGCGTGCGGCGCGAAGTGCATTGCTCTTTGGCGAAGAGGAGATCACGCGCAACCTGCAGATCATGCTCCGCACGTTCGACGATCTGAATTACCGGCAGGAGCAGCGCTTCCATCTTGAGCTGGGAATGATGAAGCTGGTGCACGCCCAGCGGTTGCTGCCACTGGAGGAACTGCTCAGCGGAGTGGCCAGTGGCACGCCTGTTCGCAGCGGCGGACCGTCGGCTCCCCGGTCTACGCCCGCACCTGCGCGAACGGCTCCCCAGGCCGCTCCGGTGCCGAGTATCGCTTTGAAACCGCCTGCACCGCGTTCGCCGTTTGGATTTTCATCTGGTTCGCAACCCGTGATGCAACCGGCCGCACCGAAGGTCGAAAGCAGCACTGCAATTGCTGCCCCGCCGGAACCTGCGCCGGTCTTCGATGTTCCGTTAGCGGCCCCAGTGACAACGACCCAGGTTTCAAGGCCGCCAGTAGGGTTTGCTGAACCGGCCGCGGATGATGATTCGAGTGATCCTGATCCAATCGAAGTCTCAACAATGAATGGTGCGGGAAAACGCACGGATGGTCCTACTGAGAACGCCGCTCAGAAAGCCGTTATCGCGGCCCTGGCAGAGGCCGGACATGCATCCGCTTCGACGCTGCTATCCACTGCGCGCTTTACGCTGGAGGCAACCAGCCTGCGGATCGAAGTCCCCGGCATGGGCAAGAAGATGCTGGCGCTCACCGTGAATGCCGCCGCGGAGAAAATCATCAAGCAGGAGATGCAGCGACTCGGCGGACCAGCGCGATTCATGGTCATTCCCGGTGAGGGTGTCGCATCCACATCTTCTGTTACAGCACCGGTCGAAGGCAGCATCCAGCAGGCCGCGCTTGAGCATCCCATGGTTCAGCGGGCAAAAGAACTCTTTAACGCCGAAGTGCGCAGCGTGGTCGACCTGCGCACCAAATAGGAGCCCCACAATGATCAATCCTCTCAAGATGGCTGAAATGCTCTCGCAGGCCAACAAAATGCAAGAGGAGATGCAGCGCAAGCTCGCGCAAACGGTGGTCGAAGGCTCGAGTGGCGGCGGCGCAGTGACGGCCACCATGAACGGCAAGAAGGAATTGATCAAAATCAAGATCGACCCGTCGGCGGTAACCAGCCTCAGCGGTTCAAGCCCTGACGTAGAGATGCTTGAAGCGCTGATTGTCGGGGCGGTGAACGATGCAGGGCAGAAGGCAGACGAAGCGATTCAATCGAGCGTCAAAGGCGCGCTGGGCGGGATGAATTTGAATATTCCGGGGCTTGGCTGAGCAGCATTGGCTACACTCGGTCTGTTCCCGCGGCAACGTAGAGTTTTGTTTTGCGTCGAGGTTCATTCAGGGGGTCACGATGACATTTGAGGTCAATCGCAGAAGTTTTTTGCGACTCGGTATGGCAGCCGGCGCGGCGTCTCTGGCGCCACGATGGATCCATTCCCAGGCCGCCCAACCTGCTCCGCCGACCGACCGGCTTGCGCAAATGCGCGCAGCAGGCGCTGCGGCTCCGATCAAGACTACGAAACTCTACGACAACGTCTGGCTGCTGCAAGGCGCTGGCGGCAACATGGCGGTGCAGTCCGGCAAGGACGGTATCATTCTCATCGACTCCAGCTTCGCCACCGCCGTTCCGCATATTCGCGAGGCGATCGCCGCGGTGAGCAGCGATGCGCCGCACGGTTTGATCAACACGCACTGGCACGTCGATCATGTTGACGGCAACGAAGGCATGCACGCGGCCGGATATCATGTGATCGCACACGAGAAAACCAAGGCGCGTATGGCAGAACCGGCGGAGATGAAGCTGTTCCATATGTCGATTCCGGCTTATCCTGCGGGCGCTCTTCCCAGCACTACTTTTGCCACGACAATGAGCCACAAGCACAACGGCGATTCCATCGAGCTGGTCCACTACGATCCGGCTCACACTGACACCGACATCTACATTCACTTCCAGAACGCGGATGTGCTGCACTGCGGCGACATTTTCTTCAACAAGACCTACCCTTTCATCGACGAGGGCACCGGGGGCTCGATTGGCGGAACGATTTCAGCTGCTCAGAAATCGCTCGCACTCGCCGGTGACAAAACAAAGATTATCCCTGGCCATGGCCCGCTCGGCGACAAGGCCGACCTGAAGAGCTACATCGACATGCTTTCGTCGGTACGCGACAAGGTTGCCGCACTCAAGAAGGCAGGAGCCAGCGAACAGGAAGTCGTCGCCAAAAAGCCGACCGCCGATCTCGATGCGAACTGGCTGCATGGCGGCTCGCCCGACATGTTCATTGGAATCGTCTATCGTACCGTCTAACGGCAAAACCAGAGAGCGAGGCAGTTCAAAGCTTGTGAGGAAGGTCGGCACTCCCTGATGGTCGCGCCAACTTTGCTTCTTGGACTTCGGAATAAGGTATCTCTGGTTTTGCGATAGGAGGAAGCAGCTGTGGCACGCTATGCCGAGCCAATGGCCCGGCTGATTGACGAGTTGAAGAAGCTTCCCGGGGTTGGAACCAAGACTGCCCAGCGCTTCGCCTTTCACATTCTGCGCTCCGGCGACGATGATGCTTCGGCGCTTGCAGAAGCCGTGCGTGGACTCAAGGCCAGCCTGCGGCTCTGCTCGGTGTGCAACAACATTACCGACGTTGATCCCTGCGCTTATTGCTCAAGCTCCACTCGCAACCAGAGGCTGGTCTGCGTTGTGGAGGAGCCAACCAACATCGATGCCGTCGAGCGAAGCCGCTACAGCGGCGTGTATCACGTGCTGCACGGCACACTCTCGCCGCTGCACGGCGTTGGTCCCGATCAGCTACGCGGCCGCTCGCTGATCCAGCGCGTAGAGCGAGGCGAAGTGGATGAAGTGATTCTCGCCACCAGCCCCACCCTCGAGGGCGAAGCCACGGCAAGTTGGCTGGCGAGTGCCCTGCGTGAATTCAAAGTGCGCATCACACGGATCGCCACCGGCGTCCCTGCCGGGAGCGACATTGAATACGCGGATGAGGTCACGATGGCGCGCGCCATGGAAGGCCGCCACGAGATGAAACCCTGACAGAATGAATTTTGTCGCCGGGTTAGCTGCGCAGACGCGTTAACAGATCCTGCGGATGCACGGGCTTGGCGAGAATCTCAAACTCATAACCCTGTGCCCGAGCCTTTTCGAGGAGATCGGCCGTAGCAGCCTGGCCCGAGAAGAGCAGAATCTTAATCTTCGGCAATAGCGCACGAATCTGGATTGCCGCATCGATGCCGTTAAGATCGGCCATGATGACGTCGGCGATCAGCATGTCAGGTTCATAGGCGGATGCCGTCTCGAGCGCGGCTTCGCCGGAGTATACGGCCCTTGCCTGAAAGCCGCTCTGATTGAGGATCATGGCGAGCGTATCGGCGATGACTCGTTCGTCGTCTACTACCAAGACTTTGGGCTTAACGTGGTTATCGGGCATACACTCCTGAACGCCAAAGGGAGATGGCGCAAAAAGCCTTTCAATCGAACGCGCCGTACAACAAAGCCGAACAGCACCCTCAGGGTACGATCAGCCAGGGAGATACTTGCTTAGAATAACATCCCTGGGCAGTCACAACGAGCATCCATCGGGGGGCTCGGTTTCTCAGTCTACGGGCGACTGTAACATTGCGCAAGACTGTCGTTTAGCGCTTCAGTCCTCCTACCCTTTAGCCCCAAGAAGTCATCGGGTAAGCTCAGCGGGCAGGCTACCCGTGGACTGCTGTACTCTGAACTCGCGGGTTGTTCCCAGAGCACCGCCGATTCATGCGGGAGCAACGCAACCCTCATAAACTTTTGAAATACAGTTCCCTGCCGGAGTTTTCGGCGGTATCCCAGGCGAAGAGGCTGCCATGGAGAATGTTGCGCAGAACCCTGCCCCGGCGGCGGCCAATGGCCACAACGGCGACGCGATTATCCGCGCCGAGAAGATCGAGAAGTACTATGCCCAACCCAGCCAGAACCGCATCCAGGTCATTTCGCCTACTGATCTGACCATTGTCCCTGGGGAGATCGTCGCCCTTCTCGGCCCTTCAGGATCGGGCAAATCGACCATGTTGCGCATGCTTTCCGGCCTCTCCAGGCCCACCGGCGGGCAGGTGTACTGGCACGGCCGACCAATCGCCGAGGCCGAAATCAACGTCTCCATCGTGTTCCAGAGCTTTGCACTGTTTCCGTGGCTAACCGTGCTTGAAAACGTAGAGGCGCCTCTGCAGGCGCGTGGCGTTGAGCCCGAGGAGCGCCGCTCGCGCAGCATGCGGATGCTCGACACGGTCGGTCTGGACGGCTTCGAATCCGCCTACCCGAAGGAACTCTCCGGAGGTATGAAGCAGCGGGTCGGCTTTGCCCGGGCCCTGGTCGTCGAGCCGGAGGTCCTGTTCATGGATGAGCCGTTCTCTGCGCTCGACGTTCTTACGGCTGAAAACCTGCGCAGCGAGCTCCTCGAGCTTTGGGCCAAAAAGACCATGCCCACCCGCTGCGTCTTCATCGTTACCCACAACATTGAAGAAGCCGTCCTGCTCGCCGATCGGATCATTGTGCTGGGACGGAACCCTGGACATATACGCACCGATTTCCGGGTGCAGATTTCACAGCCGCGCGACCGCAAATCCGGGCCCTTCACACAGCTGGTCGATTACATCTACAAAGTCCTCACGCGGCCCGACGTAACGCCTTCGGAAGCGCCGGAACATCAGCATCCCAGCCCGCGGGTTCGCGACCAGCGCCAGATGAAGTACCAGATGCTGCCTCACGCGCGACCGGGCGGGATCGCGGGACTGCTGGAACTGTTGCTCGACAAGGGTGGCCGCGACGACATCTATCGACTTGCCGACGACCTTGCCTTCGAGATCGACGACCTGCTGCCAATCGTCGATGCTGCCCAGCTGTTGGGCTTCCTGAAGGTGGAAGAAGGCGACGCCTCCATCACAGAGACTGGCACGGAATACGCCAACTCAGAGATTCTCCGGCAGAAGGAGCTTTTTCGCGACGCTGCGCTCGGAAACGTCCTGCTCCTGCGCCAGATTCGACGGGCACTGGAAGCCAAAAGCGACCACACAGTTCCCGAAGACTTCTTCCTCGATATGCTCGACGAGCAGTTCAGCGAAGATGAGTCGCGGCGCCAGATCGAGACGACAGTTAACTGGGGCCGCTATGCCGAGCTTTTCGATTTCGATGCGGCGCGCCGCCGCTTCGTCATGCCTGACGCACTGGAAGAGGCCGCCGCTGCCGGAGGCGATGAGTGACCGTCCAACGCACCTTTGCGCGTTCGCTTGTCACCGTTCGCACCTGGCCCTTTGTCATCGACATGGGCGTGGCGCTATGCGCGCTGGCGGTGTTCATGGCCATCGTGCGCATGGCTTCTTACTGGATGGGCTCGGCTGTTCCTGCTTCTCCCATTTCAGAAAGCGCGCGTTCGCTGCCGCTCTACGCGTTGTACTCCGTAATGCGCATTGGGATCGCTTACTTTTTGAGCTTGTTCTTTGCTGTCGCTTACGGCTACATCGCGGCGCGCAATACGCGTGTTGAAGCCTGGATGATTGCGGTGCTCGACATCCTGCAGTCCATCCCGGTTCTCAGCTTTCTGCCGCCGGTGCTTCTGGCCATGATTACGCTGGTGCCGCGTCATCAACTCGGTATCGAGATGGGCGTCATCCTGCTGATCTTTACCGGACAGGTGTGGAATCTCGCATTCAGTTTTTATTCCTCAATGAAGAGTATTCCGCGCGAGATGATCGAGGCTTCGCGGATTTATCGCTACTCCGCGTGGCAGCGCTTTTGGCAGCTTGAAATGCCCTACGCCGCCATAGGGCTGGTGTGGAACTCGATTATCTCGGTGGCCAACGGGTGGTTCGCCCTGATGGCGTGCGAGATGTTTCCGCTGAACGGAGTGAACTTCCAACTACCGGGATTGGGCAGCTACATCCAGACAGCGACCTACTCGGGCGACGTGCGGGCGCTGGTAAGCGGAATCGCGGTCATCGTGCTTATCGTGGTGGCGACGGATCAACTCATCTGGCGACCGCTGATTGCATGGAGCGAAAAGTTCAAGTTCGAACAGGTGGAGTCGGCAGATCAGGTCAGATCGCCGATCCTCACTTTACTGCAACGTTCGGCGCTGATCAATGCGATCTCAGGACGGATCTGGGCAAGCATTGAAGAGCCAATCTTCCAGAGGATGGCTCGCACCCCGGAGTGCCGGGTGGTGCAGCCACTCGATCAGGATTCGAGAAAGAACAAGACGTCGATCGCCTACTGGGTCGTCGGTGTTGCCTTCGCACTCGCAGTGACTTGGGGAGCTGTCCAGTGCGCACTGATGCTGCGGCACGTTTCGTGGGCCGATATTCGTCTGCTGCTCGAGGGTGCGGCAGCTACGTTTATGCGGGTGAATGTGGCCTTACTCATCTCCGCGCTGTGGACTGTGCCCGTTGGTGTAGCGATTGGCTTCAATCCGAAACTCGCGCGGATCGTGCAGCCGGTTGCACAGGTGCTGGCGTCTGTTCCGGCTACTGCGTTCTTCCCGATTCTCCTCATCGGCCTGCTCAAGATCGGCGGCGGGCTCGGAATCGGCTCGGTCGCACTGATGCTGCTGGGAACGCAGTGGTACATCCTCTTCAACGTAATTGCCGGCGCAATGTCGATTCCGTCGGACCTGCGCGAGGCTGCTTCGCTCTATAAATTCACGCGATGGCAGCGCTGGACGACGCTGATCCTGCCAGGCATCTTTCCGTATCTCATCACTGGTATGGTCACGGCTTCGGGAGGGGCGTGGAATGCGTCGGTCTTTGCGGAGTATGCCAACATCCAAAACCGCACGATTCAGACCATCGGTCTGGGTGCCCAGATTGACGCAGCCAGCGCGGACGGAAATTTCCCGATGCTGCTGCTGGCCACCATCATGATCTCGCTCATGGTTGTTACTATGAATCGACTCGTCTGGCGGCGGCTCTATCGCCTGGCCGAGACCCGGTATAAACTCGAAGGCTAAATAGAACCGCAGCAGGCAGTCGCGATCGGGGGACGGATGATTCGCGTTGGGCTGGTTGGTTTCGGCATGGCGGGACGCGTATTCCACGCACCGCTCATCTCTTCAGTCGAAGGTCTCGAACTTGCGGCGGTTGTCGAGCGCAACTCCAGCAAAGCCGCCGAGCGATATCACGGCATCACAACCTATCGCTCCGTTGATGAGCTGCTGGCGGACTCATCCATCAAGCTGGTCGTTGTTGCAACTCCGAACAGCAGTCATTTCCGCATAGCTTCGCAGGCTCTTGGAGCCGCGAAGAGCGTGGTCGTCGATAAGCCTGTGGCGCTCAGTCCAGGCGAGATTGCGCAGCTGTCCGAGCTGGCGGGGGGCATCGGTCTGCACGTATTTCCATTTCATAACCGGCGCTTTGACAGCGATTTCCTGACGATTCGCAAACTAATGGATGAACATACTCTTGGGCGGCTCGTTCATTTTGAGTCGAACTTCGACCGCTGGCGGCCCGGGCAATCCACCCGAGCATGGAAGGAAGAAACGGACGAAGGCGGCATTTTGCTAGATCTGGGAACGCATCTCGTCGATCAGGCACTTGTGCTCTTCGGGCAGCCAGCCGCGGTTGGTGCGGAAATCCTGCGCGAACGCGATGGCGAAGGCTCGAATGACGCGATTACCATCCGCCTCCACTATTTCACCGGCTTTTCAGTCACGCTCGGAGCTAATTGCCTTTCGTCGCTTGCCCGGCCGCGGTTCCATCTTCGAGGGACGCGCGGGAATTTCTGGAAGTGGGGATTGGATCCGCAGGAAGACGCGCTTGGCAAAGTCACGAAGATAGAAGACGCCAACTGGGGCCAGGAGCCCAACGATCGATGGGGCACGCTCAGCGTCGATGCCGACGGAAGCCTGGTGACCCGTCCGCAACCCTCGGCGACCGGAGACTACAGACTTTTCTACGCAGGCGTTCGCGATGTTCTCCTTGGAAATGCAACTGCCCCACCCGTCACTCCCACTGAAGCCTGGCGAGTGGCGCGCGTGCTGGAGTGGGCGAAGGAAAGTTCGGACAAGCAGCGCGATGTCGAATGCGACTGGAGCGGCGAACCGGCCTGAACACGAGTCGCCTCGATCATTGGGGCGTTTCTGCTTCCTGCTTCTCTACCAGCGGCACCCAGAAGCGAAACGTGCTTCCATGCTCGGGATTGCTTTCCACGGAGATCCCGCCGCCGTGGGCGAGCATGATGGCGCGGGCAATTGCCAACCCCATGCCGGTTCCCTTTTTAAGCTTGGCGCCCCTTTTTGCCGCGATAGAACTTTTCGAAGATGTGGGGCAGGTCGACTTTGTCGATCCCGGGACCGCTGTCTTCCACTTCAAATTCCAGCCGGCCTTCGACGCGCCGGCTGCGCAGGACGATCCGGCTTTCCGGCGGCGAGTAGAGAGCAGCATTCTCGATGAGGTGGCGAAAAACACGGGCGAGTAGTCTGGCGTCGAACCAAGCCGGACGGTCGGGCTCCTGCACCATCAACATGACCTGGTGCCGCCCCAGAGCTTTGTGCGATCCCTCCACCGCGTGCTCCAACAGCGTCCGGGTATGGCGCGGGGCCAGCTCCACCTTCAGCACGTTTGCGTCGAGTTGCGCCATCTCCACGGCTTCGCCAATCAGCGCATCGAGGTACGCTGATTCCTCGTCAACCACCGTGGCCAGTTCGCGACGCAGTGCCTCATCCAGTCCTTCATCCTGGGTAAGTGTAGTAGCCGCGGCACGAATCGAGGTTAGCGGCGTGCGCAATTCGTGCGTGAGCGAATCGATAAGCGCAGTCCGCAGTCGATCGCTTTCGCGCGAAGCCTCAAGACGCGCAGTTGCCTCGATGGCAATGGCCCGTGTCAAGGCGATTCCCACCTGCGCAGATACTGCCGTTGCAACTTCGCGCGACAGGTTCGCAGGCCGCCATGCCAGCGCACCCACGGCGCGCATGCCCACCATCAGCGCATGTGCCTCAAACCCATCCTGCTGCGCGACGGCTATGTGCGACCCGCCGGCGATGTCACGCAGATTGGCTTTGAATAGCTCCGCCAACTCTGCCACCGTCGAAACAAACTGATCGCGATCCCGCACATAGAGCACAACTCCCTCGAGCGCGAAGATTTTCGACACCAGCGCCGGCAAGTCGCGAATCAAACCTAGCTGAGTCTTCGTGCAGCATCATCTCCTGGCTCAACAGGTAGAGCCGCTCCACGTCTTCGCGGCGCTGTTCGGCCTGCTGCTTTTGGCTGCGGGCTCGTTCTGCTACACGTCCGGCGACCAGCGAACTCACGGCAAACGTAATGATCGATACCCACTCCTGTGGACCAGCCAGGGTGAATGTGTGAATTGGAGGCAGAAAGAAATAGTCAAACGAGATCGCGCAAAGCAAGGCGCTATACAACGAGATTGCGAGCCCGGCCTGGGTTGCTGTCCACAACGACAACCAGGAACACCATGCCTGCGGTGGTTTCCCTCGCGCTGGTCATCGCCAGGCCCACGGTGGTCAACACCGCTGCCAGCGTGGCGCCCAGCCACTGGATATAGTGGTGCGGCTTCGGCTTCAGATCCATGGTCGTCTCAACCGGAATGATACTCGGCCTCCCCGATGATGTAAGCTTCCGGTGGAAGAAGGCGAAACATGCCGGGCAGAATTCTAGTGATCGACGACGAACCGCAAATCACGCGCGTGCTGCGCGCCGCGCTTGTCCGCGCAGGCCTTCGATGTCCGCACCGCCAACGATCCCGAAGAGGGCCTGCGCATCTTTGCGGAGTGGCCTCCGGATCTTGTCATTACCGACCTGATGATGCCCGGGATGAGCGGCGTTGAAGTTTGCCGCGCCATTCGCGCAACGTCGCAACACCGATCCTTGTGCTCTCAGTTCGCGATCATGAGCGCGCCAAAATTGAAGCGCTCGACGCGGGCGCCGACGACTACGTCACAAAGCCTTTCAGCATCCAGGAACTGCAGGCCCGCGTTCGCGCTCACCTGCGGCGCGCGCCGGAGCGCACACAGTCGGCGATTGAAGCAGGCGACTTCGTGATCGATGCCGCAGCGCATAGCATCACCGTGCAGGGCAAGCCGATCCACCTGACGCCAAAGGAATTTGAACTGCTGCTGCACCTTGCGCGCAATGCCGGCAAGGTCATTACCCATCGCGCGCTGCTCACAGCTGTGTGGGGAGCGCAATCTGCTCATCAGCCTGAGTATCTGCGCGTGTTTGTCGGCCAGCTGCGCAAGAAGCTCGAAAGCCGAAACCGGAAGCAATACATCCAGACCGAACCTTGGGTCGGCTATCGCTTCGTTCCTGAAGGTTGTAACGGCAACAGAAGAGTAGGTACAAGTCCGCTGAACTAAGCAGTCAACTCGCTGGCGCATCCGTTCGGCGTCCCGGTCCTTATACATTCTTTAGATTTCCCTTCCGCGCACAAATGCCCTGCACCCGCAAAATCATTTTGGAATGGCACGAGCCTGCAATCGGTGCCGCGTCGCCGTTCCGAATTGAGGGATTCTCGCATGCAAGATCTGACCATGCTCTTCTTCACCGCCGTCTTCTTCGCCGTGGCGTTTCTCTACGTCAAGGCCTGTCAGAAACTGAGGTAAGCCATGGATCTGATCACTATCGTCGCTCTGCTTCTCTCGGTCCTCCTGCTGGTTTACCTCGCCGTTTCGCTGCTTTATCCGGAGAAATTCTGACATGTCCGCCAATGGCTGGTTGCAGTTCGCGCATTTACTCGTTCGTTCTGCTCCTGACCGTGCGTCCGGTCGGCATCTACCTGGCGCGCGTCTTGAAGGGCAAGCGCACCTGGCTCGATCCTGTTCTGCGCCCTATCGAGCGGCTCATCTACAAGCTCTGCGGAGTGAATGCCGACCACGAAATGAACTGGCGCGAATACGCGTTTGCCATGCTCGGCTTCTCCGCCGTCAGCATGGTGGTCACCTACGCCATCGAGCGCGCTGCAGGCCGTTCTGCCCTGGAACCCGCAGCACCTCGCCGGCGTCGGTCCCGATCTTGCGTGGAACACCGCCGCCAGCTTCACCACCAACACCAACTGGCAGTTCTACACGCCGGAATCGACCATGAGCTATCTCACCGAGATGGCCGGGCTTGCGACGCACAACTTCTTCTCGGCCGCCGTCGGTATCGTCGTCGCCGTCGCCCTCATTCGCGGCATCAAGCGCACCAAGTCTGCGCACCATCGGCAATTTCTGGGTCGATACGACGCGCACCACTGCTCTATATCCTGCTGCCCGGCTCGCTCATCTACGCGTTGCTGCTGGTGGCCAGGGCGTTCCTCAGAATCTGCATGCCTACACGGTTGCGCACACCCTCGAAGGGCCAGACGCAGACCATCGGGCAGGGCCCGGTTGCTTCGCAGGAAGCCATCAAGATGCTCGGCACCAACGGCGGCGGATTCTTCAACGCCAACAGCGCGCATCCCTTCGAGAACCCCACGCCGTTCTCGAACTTCCTGCAGATCCTCTCCATCTTTATCATCCCCGCCGGACTCACCTACACGCTCGGCCGCATGACCGGTTCGCCGGGCCACGGCTGGGCCGTCTTCGCCGCCATGTTCATCCTCTTCGCCGCTGGATTCACCACGCTGCTACTGGGCCGAGTCGCATCCGCATCCGCTGATTCACGGCGCGGCAGCAGACCGCGCACGGCAACCGCGCCGGGCGGCAACATGGAAGGCAAGGAAGTCCGCAACGGCATCGCCGAAATCGCCCTCTTTGCCACCATCACGACCGACGCCAGCTGCGGCGCGGTCAACGGCATGCACGACAGCTTCACGCCGCTCGGCGGCCTTGTTCCCCTCACCAACATCATGCTCGGCGAAGTCATCTTCGGCGGAGTGGGCGCGGGACTCTACGGCATGCTGATCTTTGTTGTGCAGGCCGTCTTCATCGCCGGCCTCATGGTCGGCCGCACGCCGGAGTATCTCGGCAAGAAGATCGAGGCCTACGACGTGAAGATGGCGATGCTCTACGTGCTCATCTTCCCGCTCGATCATTCTCTCGCTCACCGCGGTCTTTGTGCTGATGCCCAACGTCGGGCTCGACCACTGAACAACGCCGGACCCCACGGGCTTCAGCGAGATTCTCTACGCCTTTACTTCCGGCGCCGGCAACAATGGCTCAGCCTTTGCTGGTCTCGGGCCGAACTGGTGGTACAACGTCACGATGGGCTGGGACATGCTCATCGGCCGCTTCCTGATGATGATTCCCGTGCTGGCGCTCGCCGGCAACCTGGCGCAGAAGAAGAGCGTTCCGCCTTCCCCCGGAACCTTTCCCGTCAACACGCCGCTGTTCACCGTGCTGCTTGTCGGCGTGGTGCTATTCTCGGCGCGCTCACCTTCTTCCCGGCGTTGAGCCTGGGGCCGATTCTCGAGCACCTGCAGCTGAAGCAGGACAGATTTTACTGAACTCAATTGCGTACTGCATTCAGAGGAACATCGAATTCAGTACACCTGGCGACACAAAACAGAACTCTTTGGAAATCACGGCTGAGAAATCGCTTGGCGTCAGGCGGCAGTCATCGATTCATGTCGCAAGCTCGATCCGCGCTGGATGGTGAAGAACCCAGTCATGTTCGTGGTCGAAGTGGGCAGCGTGCTCACTACCGCGCTGCTCATCGACAACACCGTCCACCACCGCGCCGGCTTCGGCTTCAATCTGCAGATCACGCTCTGGCTGTGGTTCACTGTGCTCTTCGCCAACTTTGCCGAAGCCATGGCCGAGGGCCGCGGCAAGGCACAGGCCGACACGCTGCGCAAAGCCAAAGGCGAAACCATCGCGCAGCGCTACACCGCTCGACGGCAGCTTGAAGAAGTTGCCAGCGGCCTGCTCCGCGCCGGCGACATCATCTACGTCGCAGCCGGGCAGCTATATCGCCGGCGACGGCGAAGTCATCGAAGGCGTCGCCTCCGTCGACGAGTCCGCCATCACCGGCGAATCCGCTCCGGTCATCCGCGAAGCAGGCGGCGATCGCTCCGCCGTCACCGGCGGCACGAAAGTTCTCTCCGACTGGATCAAGGTCCGCATCACTTCCAATCCCGGCGAAACATTTCTCGACCGCATGATCGCGCTGTCGAAGGCGCATCGCGGCAGAAGACTCCCAACGAAATCGCACTCAGCATTCTGCTTTCCGGACTCACCATCGTCTTTCTGCTCGCAGTCGTCACGCTGCAGCCCTTCGCATGTACTCGAAGGCGCCGCAGACAGTCTTCGTGCTCGTCTCGCTGCTGGTCTGCCTCATTCCCACCACCATTGGCGGCCTGCTCTCCGCCATCGGCATCGCAGGCATGGATCGCCTGGTGCAATACAACGTGCTGGCCATGAGCGGCCGCGCCGTCGAAGCAGCGGGCGACGTGAACACGCTTGCTGCTCGACAAGACCGGCACCATCACGCTCGGCAATCGCCAGGCCACGGAATTCCTCCCCGCGCCGGATGTCACGCCGGAGCGGCTCGCCGATGCCGCGCAACTCTCCTCTCTCTCCGATGAAACGCCCGAAGGCCGTTCCATCGTCGTGCTCGCCAAGGAGAAATACAACCTGCGCGGCCGCGATCTCGGCGGCATTCACGCGGAGTTCGTTCCCTTCTCCGCGCAGACACGCATGAGCGGCGTGAACCTGCCCGGCATGCGCATCCGCAAAGGCTCCGTCGATGCCATCGCGCGCTTTCTCGAGGATCAGGGATCCTCGCTGCCGCAAAAGGTGCGCGACAACGTCGAAGACATTGCGCGCGCCGGCGGCACGCCGCTCGTCGTCGCCGAAAACGCGACGGCCCTCGGCGTCATTTATCTCAAAGACATCGTCAAAGGCGGCCTGAAAGAGCGTCTCGCCCGCCTGCGCGCCATGGGCATCCGCACCATCATGATCACCGGCGACAATCCGCTCACCGCCGCCGTGATCGCGCGCGAAGCCGGCGTTGACGACTTCCTCGCCGAAGCCAAACCCAAAGACAAGATGGACCTGATCAAGCGCGAACAGGGCAAGGGCAAACTCGTCGCCATGACCGGCGATGGCACCAACGACGCGCCCGCGCTGGCGCAGGCCGACGTAGGCGTCGCCATGAACTCCGGCACGCAGGCCGCGAAAGAAGCCGGCAACATGGTCGATCTCGATTCCAATCCCACCAAGCTCATCGAAATCGTCGAGATCGGCAAGCAGCTCCTGATGACGCGCGGCGCGCTCACCACGTTTTCCATCGCGAACGACGTGGCCAAA
The DNA here is from genome assembly GCA_963738035.1 of uncultured Acidobacteriaceae bacterium. Taxonomy (GTDB): domain Bacteria; phylum Acidobacteriota; class Terriglobia; order Terriglobales; family Acidobacteriaceae; genus Telmatobacter. The sequence goes on along the minus strand of CAVTVB010000005.1, from coordinate 309,413 downwards.
TACTTCGCCATCATCCCCGCGATGTTCGCGGGCGCCTTTCCCGTGCTGCAATGCGCTCAACATCATGCACCTGCACTCGCCGCAGTCCGCGATTCTCTCCGCCGTCATCTTCAACGCGATCATCATCGTCGCGCTCATTCCGCTCGCTCTGCGCGGCGTCAAATACGAGCCCAAGTCCGCCGAAGCGCTCTTGCGACAGCAACCTGCTCATCTACGGCGTCGGCGGCGTCATCGTTCCGTTCATCGGCATCAAGGCCATCGACATGCTGCTCGTCGCCCTGCACCTGGCATAAAGAGGGATTGGAATATGCACGCAACAACGACATTCGCCCGATCAGCACGCAGTTCAGAGCCGCCACCGTCAAGCTCATTCACTCGGTCTGGCGCACCTCATTCGCTTCACGCTCTCGCCACCTGTTCTCTTGCGGCATCGGCTATCCGCTCCTTGTCACAGGAATCGCCGCAGCGCTGTTCCCCCACAAAGCCGCGGGCAGCCTGATCCTGAAAAACGGCCAGGTCATCGGCTCGGAACTTCTTGCGCAGAGCTTCACGTCCGATCGCTACTTCCATCCGCGTCCATCCGCCGCCGGCAATGGATATGATGCCACATCTTCCGGCGGCATCGAACCTCGCGCAGTCGAATGCAAACTTGTGCAGCGCATTCAGGGCGACATCGACAAGCTCGAGCGCAGAATCCCGGCAAGCCTGTGCCCATCGACGCGGTCACCACTTCCGGATCGGGTCTCGACCCCGACATCACGCCCGACAATGCACACTTTCAGGCTCCTCGCATCGCCAAGGCGCGCGGACTGACCGAGCGCAGGTGAGCGAACTCATTCAGCAGCACATCGCCGGCCGCACCTTCGGCCTGCTGGGCGAACCACGCGTCAATGTGCTCGAGCTGAATCTCGCTCTCGACAACCTCTCCAAATAGGCTTTCCCTGGAAATGGGGGAGGAGCAATTCCTCCCCCGCCTTTTTCCCGCCTGGCGACATCCCGCTGCTCCCGATTCGACAAGCCTCTCCCCGCGAAATATCATCGTCTTTCACACCTGCTTCTCTCGTGGGTCTCGCGGATGCGCGCATCGCTCTTCATCACCTGCTACAACGACACGCTCTTTCCTGAAACCGGGCGCGCCGTGGTGCGGCTGCTCGAACGCCTCGGCGTCGAACTCGACTTTCTGCCGGCACAAACCTGTTGCGGCCAGATGCACGCCAACACCGGCTTTCGCGGCGAAGCCTTTTCCCAAGCCAAACGCTTCGTCCAGCTCTATCGCGATACAGAATGTGTTGTGATTCCTTCCTCCTCCTGCGTAGCCATGATCCGCGACCAATATCAGGGTCTACTCGAAGAATTGGGAAATGAGCAATTGCAGAAAGAGTTCGCGGCGCTCCTGCCGCGTATCTTCGAGTTGAGCGAATTTCTCACCGACAAACTCGGCGTGGACGACGTCGGCGCATATTTCCCGCACCGCGTCACCTATCACGCCAGTTGCCACGGCCTTCGCTCTCTACACGTCGGCGACCGGCCCTTCCGCCTGCTCAGCAAGGTCGGCGGTCTGGAACTGCTCCCGCTCGCCAACCTTGAACGCTGCTGCGGTTTTGGCGGCACGTTCTCCGTGAAAAACGCTGAAGTCTCCACCGCCATGCTCGATGCCAAACTGGTTGACGTGCTTGCCACCGGCGCAGAGTATTGCACGGCGCTCGATAACAGTTGCCTGATGCACCTTGGCGGCGCGCTGCACCGCCAGAAGAAAAGCGTCCAGACCATCCACATCGCCGGCATTCTCTCGAGCACCGCCGAACATCCGCACGAGGCCGACCTGTGACTGCGCCTATGCATCAACACCCGCCGGTGATGGACCCGCGCTTTGCGCCGCCGTTTCCCGCCGCGGCGCTTCCGATCCTGCAGAACACCCAGCTCCGCACCAACGTAGCCCACGCGACCGATGTAATTCAGGCCAAGCGAGACCACCTGGTCCGCGAAAAAGTAGACTGGCAGCAACTGCGCACTTCAGCCTCCGCCATTCGCGCCCACGTTCTTGCCAACCTTGGCGACTATCTCGAGCAGTTCGAATCCAACTGCACCGGAGCTGGCGGAACTGTTCACTGGGCCACCGACGCAGCCGAAGCGCGCGCCATCATCCTGCAGATCCTGCGCGAAGAAAAGGCCGAAGAGGTCATCAAGATCAAAACCATGACCTCCGCCGAAATCCAGCTCAATCCCGCGCTCAAGGCGGCCGGCATCGCCGCCATTGAGACGGATCTCGCGGAACTGATTCTGCAACTCGGAGACGACGAGTCATCGCACATCGTCGTGCCCGCACTGCATGTCAATCGCCGCCAGGTGCGCGAAATCTTTGCCGAGAGCATGGGGTTGCCCCAGCTCTCCGACGATCCCCAGGCCCTTACCGCAGCCGCTCGCACCTATCTGCGTAGGAAATTCCTATCCGTCCCCACGGCCATCAGCGGCGCGAACTTCCTTATCGCCGAAAACGGTTCGGTCGCGATCGTCGAATCCGAAGGCAACGGCCGCATGTGCCTCACCTTGCCCCGCACGCTCATCGCGCTCGCGGGCATCGAAAAGTGATGCCCCGCTTCGCCGGATCTCGAAGTCATGCTTCAGGTCCTTGCGCGTTCCGCCACCGGCGAGCGCATGAACCCCTACACCTCGCTCTGGTCCGGTGTCGTTCCCGGCGATGGGCCGCAGCACTTTCACGTCGTGCTTCTCGATAACGGCCGCTCCCGCATCCTCGCGCGCAAGGTGGAGCGGCAAACCCTGCAATGCATTCGCTGTGCCGCCTGCCTCAACACCTGCCCCGTCTATCGCCAGACCGGCGGACACGCTTACGGCTCCCCCTATGCCGGCCCCATCGGCGCCATCCTTACACCGCAGCTCGAAGCAATGCAGCACGCGCAATCCCTGCCCTATGCATCGTCGCTCTGCGGAGCCTGCTACGAAGTTTGCCCCGTCAAAATCAACATCCCTGAAGTCCTCATCGAACTCCGCGCGCAAGTCGTAGACCAGCAGCGCGGCAAGCACCCGCGCTTCGATCCCATGTTCCTCGGTATGAATGCCGCCAACTTTGCCTTTGCAAACGCTTCGCGATTCAGGTTCGCGCAGCGCATCGGCCGTATCGGCCTCCGCGTCTTCACAGGCAGCGACGGCTGGATTCACCGCCTTCCCTCGCTCGGCGCACGCTGGACCTCTCACGCGATCTCCGCGCACTTCCGCAACATACTTTTCGCGAATGGTGGGCAGCGCGGTCCCACCGCGAAGGAGGAGAACCGATGACATCGACTTCTTCGCGCCAGCAATCCTCGATCGCGTTCGCGCCGCCACGAACGCCGACTCGAATGCCTACGCCGATCTACCGCGCAACTATACGCATCGCGGCGCGCTCGATACCCAACCCGCCTCCGCCGATGACCGAGCGCCTCCACGAATACGGCGCCGAGGTCGTCGAATGTCCACCGCCATCTCCCCGCCGTCATAACGCGTCAACTTCAATCCAGCGGCCGCAACACTTTCGTCGCGCCTCCGGCCTTCCCCCCGACTGGCTTGATCCCAACATCAACTGGAAACTCGACAACATCTTCCAACGACGAAATCGAGCGCTGCGACGGCGTCCTCACCGGCTCTTTCGCAGGTGTCGCGGACTCCGGCACCATCGTCCTCCACCACTCCCCCACCGAAGGGCGCCGCGTCATCACTCTCTTGCCGGATTTCCACCTTTGCATTCTCCACGCTTCGCACATCGTCGAGACTTTGCCCGAATACTTCGCCCGCTCCCCAACCCCCGCGGCTGGCCACCTATATCTCCGGCCCCAGCGCCACCGCCGACATCGAAATGACCCGCATCAAAGGCGTACACGGACCGCGTTCCTCAGCGTCGTTCATCGTCCGCGACGATCCTAGCCGCGCACCCGCCCGGGTCCAGCGCTACACTTGCAAAGCAGAGGCAGACCATGAGCCCATCCGATTCCGCACTCTTCGAAACCGCCGCACACATTCTCGATCGCTTCCAGATCGAAATCCCTCCTGGGGATTCGCCAATACCGGCACGCGCTTCGGCAAGTTCGTTCAGCCCGCCGCTGCCTCTACGCTCGAAGAGAAATTCAACGATGCCGCAGAAGTGCATCGCCTCACCGGCGCCACACCCACGCTGGCTCTCCACGTCCTGTGGGATTTGCCCCACGGCCTCGCCGATGTGGAGCAGGTTCAGGCGCTCGAGCGCAGCACGGGCCTGCGCGCCGGCTCCATCAGCCCCAACATTTTTCAGGATCAGCAATACAAGTACGGCTCCCTTTGCAATCCCGACCCAGACATCCGCGCCCACGCCCTGCAGCACGTCCTTGACTCCGTCGAGATCGCCAGGCGCCTGCACTCTCGCGATATCACCCCCTGGGTCGCCGATGGATCCAACTATCCCGGCACCCAATCCATCCGTAAACGCATCGAGTGGCTCGAATCCGCCTTCGAAACAATCCACCAGCACCTCGCGCCCGACCAGCGCGTGCTCATCGAGTACAAGCCCTTCGAGCCCGCCTTCTACCACACGGATATCGCCGACTGGGGCATGTCACGCATCTCTGCCGCGACGCCGGACCGCAAGCCTTCGTCCTCGTCGATACCGGCCATCACTATCTCTCGCAGAACATCGAACAGATTGTTGCGTGGCTCTTGCATCTGGGCCTGCTCGGCGGATTCCACTTCAACGACCGCCGATATGCCGACGACGACCTAACGCTTGGCTCGATCGACCCTTACCAGATTTTTCGCATCTTCCACGAAATTTCGCAACGGCCAGTCCAAGAGCAGATCGGCGATTGCATTCATGATCGATCAGAGCCATAACCTCAAGGGCAAGATCGAAGCCATGGTGCAAACCGTCGTCACGGCACAGGAATTGTGGCTCAAGGCCGCGCTGATCGATCGCGAAAAGCTTGCCGATCCTGCAGCAATCCTGCGAGCTGGTCGCCGCCGAGGAGCTCTTCCGGGGTGCTTTCTGGCGCGATGTTCGCCCGCTGTCGCCGCCTGGCGTCGAGGCACGGGGCCTGGCTGTCGATCCGCTGGCGCGCTCCGCGAGAGCGGCTATGTTGAGCGGATCACGCGCGAGCGAGCCAGCCGGCAATCGGCCGTCAGCAGCTACGCCTGATAGGGCTGTTCAGCGGTAGAATCGACCTCTGGAAGTTCGATCATTCTCCAGTCTGGTGGTGCACTATGACGCAGGCAACTCTTGCCACCGCAACCTTCGCTTTCTCGAAGACCGCTGGGATCCCGCTGTCGCCGACACGCTCGATGAGCCTGAACTGCTGCGCTATCGCTCCAACCTGCTCGGCTCGGATCTGCGCATCACCAACTTTGCCGGCGGCAACACCAGTTCGAAAATTATCGAGATCGATCCGCTTACCGGCGAACCCGTTGAAGTGATCTGGGTCAAAGGCTCGGGCGGCGACCTCGGCAGCATCAAGCGCACTGGCTTCGCCACGCTCTACCAGGAGAAACTGCTCGCTCTCGAAAAGCTACAAGGGCGTGGACACCGAAGACGACATGGTGGATATGTATCCGCTGTGTACCTTCCGCAACAATCCTGTCGCCGCATCCATCGATACGCCGCTGCACGGATTTCTTCCCTTCCCGCACGTAGACCATCTGCATCCTGACTGGGGTATCGCGCTGGCGGCCTCCGCCAACGGCAAAGCCAAGATGGAGGAATTCAATCGCGAATTCGACCATTCGCTGGTCTGGATTCCATGGCAGCGCCCCGGATTTGAACTCGGCATGATGATGCGCATAGCGGTGGAGGAAAATCCCGGATGCGACGGCATCGTGCTTGGCGGCCACGGCCTGTTTACCTGGGGCGAGACGCAGCGCGAGTGCTACCTGAACACCCTCACCGTGATCGACCAGATCGGGCAGTTCATCGCGCGGCACGGCGAACAAAAGGGTCGGTTCGGTTTGGCGGAGATTGTTCCATCGCGCGACGACCGCAAAGCTGGCCATTGCAGATCGCTCCCTTATCTGCGCGGCCGCGTCAGCGCGCAGCAGCGTTGGATCGCGAATTTCACCGATGCGCCCGATGTGCTGCAATTCGTGAATTCGGCGCACGCGGAAGAACTCGCCTACCTGGGCACCAGTTGCCCCGACCACTTTATCCGCACCAAGATCCGGCCGCTGTTTGTTCCGTGGCCGAAGAACGGCACCGTCGCCGATCTCAAGAAACAGATCGAGTCGTCGCTCGCCGAGTACCGCGACCAGTACCGGACCTACTACCACGACTTCGCCACGCCCGACTCACCCGCGATTCGCGATCCAAGCCCCACGGTCGTGCTCATTCCCGGCATCGGTATGTTCAGCTTCGGCAAGAACAAGACTGAGGCACGCATTGTCGGCGAGTTCTACACGAATGCGATTCACGTGATTGAAGGCGCAACGCTCCTGTCCGAAGGTGAAGTCTCTGGCACGCTCCCGCAATGCGGAGAAGGGATGGATCCGGCAAGCTTCAAGGTCTTCAGCAACTACGTTGCGCTCCCGCCGATCGAGGCATTCCGCATCGAGTACTGGGCGATCGAAGAGGCCAAGCTTCGCCGCCAGCCACCGGAGAAGGAACTCAGCCGCCGCATCGCTGCTCGTCGTCGGCGGGGGCAGCGGCATCGGCCGCGAAGTCGCGCACCTGGCCGCCGCGCGCGGCGCGCATGTGATGATTGCCGACCACGATGGCCTGCTGCCGTCCGCGTGCGAATGAGCTCGCGCACATCACGCAGAAGGAATTCGTCGCCCGACAGCTGTCGACATCCGCAGCCGCGAGGCGATCCGCGAAGCTATCCGCGCCACAATTGCCGCTTCGGCGGACTCGACATCCTCATCAACACGGCGGCGCTGTTTCCTTCTTCGCCCGACGGCCAGATCAGCGACGACCTCTGGTCTGCGACGCTCGACATAAACGTCACCGCCAACTATATCCTGGCCGACGAAGCCGCGAAGATCTTCGACGATCAGGATCTGGACGTCTCAATCGTGCTTACCAGTTCGGCAAATGCGGTGGTGCCCAAGCGCGGCAGCGAAGCCTACGACGTGAGCAAGGCCGCGTTGTCGCATCTTGTGCGCGAACTCGCCGTTTCGCTCGCGCCGAAGGTGCGCGTGAACGGGGTCAGTCCCGGCAACCGTCGTGAAAGGCAGCACGATGTTCCCACGCGACCGTGTCCGCGCATCACTCACGAAGTACAAGGTCCCCTTTGAGGAATCCTAATCGGACGACGAACTGCGCGCGCTGCTCGCCGCGTTCTTATGCCAAGCGCACGCTGACGCATCAGCCCATCGATCCGACGGACTGCGCAGAAGCGATCCTGTTCATGGCCAGCCCAAGACGCGCTGCACCACAGGTCATATTTTCCCTGTGGATGGCGGCCTCACCGAGGCCTTCCTGCGGTGAAATGCGGCAAGGAGCCGACCATAAGCGATCGCCGCGCGCGGGTTGCGATTGATCTCGGGGCGGAGAGCTGTCGGGTGTCGCTGCTCCGCTGGGCCAACGGTCGCGCGGAGATAACAGAAGTCCATCGCTTCCCCAACGGTCCGTTCATCGCGGCACTTCGCTTTTTTGGCCCATTCGACACGATTCTTGCCGGCCTCGACGAGGGTTTGCGCAAGGCCGCCCACTGAAGCGCCGAAGGATCGCATCTATTGCTGTCGATGGCTGGGCCGTGGATTATGTGCGGCTAGAGACAATGGCATCCGCTGCACGATCCATTCTGTTATCGCGACGAACGGACGATCGCCGCAAAGGCAAAGGCCGATAATTTGCTTCCGCCGGAAGAAGCCTTTCGGCGCACCGGGCGCAGCCACTGCGAATCAACAGCATCTACCAGCTTCTGGCCGATGACGGTGTCGCGCACGCTCCCTGGCTTTGCCTGCCGGAGTTTGTTCTTCACTGGCTCGGCGCGCCGCGAATTGCCGAGTACACCAACGCCACGCACACCGGCCTTGTCGATCTTGCAACCGGCGACTGGGCACCCGACATTTTCGCGAGCTTGATTTACCGATTGAAGCCGCACCGCGCATTGTTGCGCCGGGCACGCGCCGGGCAAGCTGCAGGGCTCGCTGACTGCGCTTGCTGCATTTCGCGACACGGAACTCATTGCCCCCGCCTGCCACGATACGGCATCCGCCATTGCCGGAATCCCCGCAGACCTTGATGCGACGGCATATATCTGCTCAGGCACATGGTCGCTGGTGGGCACGCTTGTTGCGCAGCCCATTGCAACACCTGAGGCTCTCGCGGCGCGCTACACCAACCAGGGCGCGGCCGGTGGATTCTGTTTCCACACGAATGTGAATGGCATGTGGCTGCTGAAGCAGTGCATGGAAGCGTGGACCAGCGCAGGTCGCGACCTCAACATCTCCGAACTGGTTCAACAGGCCGCCGTCTGCGCACGAGCGTCAGCGATCAACGTCGATGCCGAGCCGCTGCTCCTCGCCGGCAATATGCCTGCGCGCATTAACGAACAGATCGTTGCTAACGGTCATGAGCCGATCCCGGATGAACCGGGCAATGAGCCGCGATTTGCGCGCGTGATTTTTGAAAGTCTCGCGGCTCGCTATGCTGTCGCACTGGCTGATCTTGAACGGATGCTTCATCGAAAGCTCGATCGCATCCACATTATCGGAGGGGCCAGCCGCAATCGGCTTTTGGCTGATCTTACCGCGCAGCGAACGGGCCTTCCGGTTGATTGCGGGCACCCCGAGAGCTCCACCATCGGGAACTTTGCCGTGCAGATTGCTGCGTGCGAAGGGCCGGACCACGGCTACTCGCGAGTCAGTCCGACGGGCGGGCTAGCGCTTCTCCTGAAGCCCAGTTCCGCAAACTTCGAATCAGCTAACTTCTTTGCCATAACTGAGCCAGTTAGTGAGTTCCGCGGGTTCAGCCTGTCTTTCAAACTTTAGTGCTATAGGAGTTTTTCGGATTTCGTACTAGATTTCAGTACACAAATCCTTTCTTGTCAGCGGCCAGATTCGGGGAAGCCCTTCTCCGACCAGCTCAACCAAGCGGCTGCACCGTTCCCTTCCCCGTCAATTCTTCTACGCGCTCGACCCAGCACCGATCCGCTGCCACGCTCATATTCTTCCGGCTCGAGAATCACCTGAAACTCTCCCTTCTTTTCGAGAAAGATCATCACCTTGCCCGGCCCCGGTGCGGCATCGGCCGCGCTCTTCAAGTTGGCCAGTAACTCCTCGGTGGCACGGTCGAGACTGATGCGGATGCGCACGCCGGTAGGCAACTTGACCTGCACCGCTTCAAGCGGCTGAATGGAGATGATCGCAATCTTCGGCTGTGCATCCTCTTCGCCCGAATTGTCCCGCGGATGAGAACCGGCGCCTCAATCTTGAGTTGATCGCCAGCTTCTCGTACGTTTGCGGAAACGCGATCAAGTCGATCTTGCCTGTCGCATCTTCGAGCGTGGCCTGCGCGTAGAGCTTGCCTTCACGGCGCGTTTTCTGCACGCGCAGCCCCAACATCATGCCGGCAACAAGAACATCATCTGCCGGGTCTGACTCTTTCCCCCATCGCCGCTCCGGCGGCTTGCGCTCCAGCGCTTCGGCTGTCGAAATCACGCCGCTGAGATTCTTGATCTTCTCGGCATACTTATCCAGCGGGTGACCGGAGACGAAGAAACCAAGCACCTCTTTTTCGTTCGTCAGCCGCTCGCCTTCTTCCCAATCGGGAACATTCGGCAGGTCGTCGCCATTCCTGGCGTGCGCGGGCTCTTCATTGAAGAGGCCGAAGAGGCCTGCCTGCCCCTGCGCAGCATCTTTCTGCGCCTTCTGTGCCCGCTCCATCGCCTTGTCGATTGCGGCGAAAAGCTGCCCGCGCTTTCCAAGTGAATCGAGTGCACCCGCCTTGATCAGCGACTCGATCACGCGCTTGTTCATTACGCGCAGATCGACCTTTTCGCAGAATTCCCAAAAGCTCTTGAAGCGACCGCCGACTTCTGTGCGCGCCTTTGTGATCGACTCAATCGCGTTTCCGCCGACGTTCTTCACTGCGGCCAGGCCAAAGCGAATCGCTTCGCCGTGCGGCGTGAACTGAGCGCCCGACACCTGCACATCTGGCGGCTCCACGCTGATGTTCATCTCCCGGCATTCGCCAATGTACTTGACGACGTTTTCGGGCTTCGATGTTTCTGAGGTCAGCAGCGCCGCCATGAACTCTACCGGGTAGTGCGTCTTCAAATACGCCGTCTGATAGGCCACGAGTGCATATGCTGCGGAGTGCGATTTGTTAAATCCGTATCCGGAGAACTTCGCCATCTGCTCGAAGATTTCAATGACGGGTTCTTTGGCAGCCCCAGCTTCGCAGCGCCGATGTAAAGCGGTCGCGCTGCTCCGCCATCGCTTTGGGATCTTTCTTTCCCATTGCGCGACGCAGCAGATCGGCTTCACCCAGCGATAGCTCGCGAGCACATTGGCGATTCGCATCACCTGCTCCTGGTAGACGATCACGCCCAGCGAATCCTTCAGAATCGGCTTCAAGCTCCGGCAGCAAGAATTCAACCTTTCGCCGTCCCCACTTTCGCTCGACGAAGTCGTCGATCATGTCCATCGGGCCCGGCCGGTACAGCGCATTCAGCGCCGTCAACTCCTCCACCGTATCGGGCTTGTATCGGCGCAAAATGTCGCGCATTCCGCTCGACTCAAACTGAAAAATCCCCGACGTCAACGCCGTGTGGAACACTCTCTTGAACGTCTCTGGATCGTCCAGTGGAAGCAAGTCGATGTCCAGCTTTTCCCCGCGCGTCTGCTCGATCAGCTTCAGGCAATCGGTGATCACCGTGAGAGTCGCAAGACCGAGGAAGTCCATCTTCAGCAGGCCCATCTTTTCGACGGCCTTCATGTCGTACGCAGTTACAATTTCGTCGTTCTTCGTTCTGTTCAGCGGCACCAGTTCCGTCAGCGGACGCGGCGCAATCACCACGGCCGATGCATGAACTCCGGCCCCGCGAACCAGGCCCTCAAGCTTGCGTGCGGTGTCAATCAGTTCGCGCACCTGCTTGTCGCTGTCGTACGCCTTGCGCAGGTCGGGCGACTCCTCCAGCGCTTTCTCCAGCGTCATTCCCACGGTTGCCGGAACGAGCTTGGCAATGCGATCCACGTCGCCGTACGGCATATCCATGGCGCGTCCGCAATCCTTGATCGACGCCTTCGCCGCCATGGTGTTGAACGTGATGATCTGCGCCACCTGCTCGCGCCCATACTTGCGCGTTACGTAATCGATCACTTCGCCGCGACGGTTCTGACAAAAGTCCACGTCGATATCAGGCATCGTCACGCGCTCGGGGTTCAGGAAGCGCTCGAAGAGCAGCACATTCTGCATGGGATCGATGTTGGTGATCTCCATGGCATACGCCACGAGCGATCCCGTCGCCGAACCGCGCCCCGGGCCTACGGGGATTCCGTTATCGCGCGCGTACTTGATAAAGTCCCACACGATAAGGAAGTAGCCCGAATACTTCATCTGCTTGATGATGCCGATTTCGTATTGAAGCCTCGCCTCATATTCATGCGGGGCGAGCGGCGCACGCCGCGCAATTCCAGTTGCCGCACCGCAGTCTCCATCCGCTTACGCAACCCCTCGCGGCACACCTGCTCGAAGTAGCTGTCGATGGTGTGGCCCTCGGGAACCGCGAACTCCGGAAACGGATTGTCGACCGGATGCAGTTTGAAGTTGCAGCGCTCGGCAATCTCCATCGTCCGCTCGGCAACGCCCGGTGAATCGGGAAAGATGCGCGCCATCTCGTCGGCGCTCTTTACAAAAAACTGGTCGGAGTCGAAGCGGAAACGGTCGGCATCATGTATCTTCGAGCCGGTCTGCACGCATAGCATCACGTCGTGCGCATGCGAGTCTTCACCGCAGAGATAGTGCGAATCGTTGGTCAGCACGAGCGGGATGTCCAGTTCCTTCTCGAGGCGGAAAAGGTCTGTCTGAATCTTCTTCTCTTCTCCGAGGCCCTGGTCCTGGATCTCGAGGTAGAAGTTGCCGCGACCGAAGATGTCCTGGTACTGCGCGGCCGCGACTTGCCTTTTCGTAGTGCCCGCCAGCAGCTCTTCGCACAACTCGCCAGCCAGGCAGCCGGAAAAACCGATCAGTCCCTTCGGAGTTGTCGGCGAGGTATTTCTTGCTCACGCGCGGCTTGCGATAGAAGCCGTGCAGGCTGGCCTCGCTGGTGAGGCGGATCAGGTTGCGATAGCCTTCTTCGTTTTCCGCCAGCACCAGCAGGTGGTTGTACTGGTCATTGGGCGAGTCGGCGCGATGATCCTCCGCCTTGCACACGTAGAGTTCGCATCCCAGAATCGGCTTGATGCCCTTGGCCTTGGCCGCATTGAAAAAGTGCACGGCGCCGTAGATGTTTCCGTGGTCCGTCATCGCCACAGACTTCTGGCCGAGCGCCGCCACGCGATCAATGAGTTTGTGAACGTCGCAGGCGCCGTCGAGAAGGGAGTATTCGGTATGAAGATGGAGATGAGTGAATTCGGACATGGGCTACCTTTGATTTTAGTCGTCACATGCTAAATGGGAAAACGCCGCTCGCGGCTGAGACCATTTCCACTGAGGAAAAGCCGTCCATATTTAGAGTTAACCAGCAAATCACCGGTATAATGGTGATCTTGTCTCCAGCGCCTTGAACATGGATCGCTTACTCATCGCGTTTAAGTTTCCTCCGGGGAGAGCCGACTTCTCGGAGCGCATGCAACGCCCAAGACATATTGAGCAAAAGTGAACAGTCTTACTCGGGTAAATGGTTGAGAGTAGATAAGAACGTCCATTTATGCCCGTGCGGAATGCGTCTGCCTCGCCCGGAGCACATCATGCCCACGGCAGGCCGCCTTGCCGATCCGAGTAGCGATCAATGGCCGAACCAGTTTTTCAAACGTCGTTCAACACCGTCGGAGTCGCAGGCAATTTCGAAGGCAGTGGTTGGTTTGAAGTCTGCAGGAAGGTAACACCCATGAAACGAGTTGGGTTCATTATTCCAATATCCATTTTGTCCGCGGCTCTCGCGGCATGTCCCTTGGCTACGCCCAGGAGAACCAGGACAAGAAGCAAGAGCCAAACAAGGGTCAGCAACAAAAGCACAGGATCAGGGAAAACAGAATCAAGGTCAACAGCACCAGCAGCAAACAAGCAAGGCTCAACCGCAAAAGCAACAGGCTCAGCATGAGCAACAGAACCATGAAATCAGCAGAAAGCTCAGCAGCAAAACCAACAGCCGCAGCATGAGCAGCAAAACCAAGTCACAGAGCAGCAGACAGCAAAAGCAGCAGGCACAGCAGAGCAGCAGAACCAGACAAGCAGCAGAGCTCAGCAGCAGGAACAGCAAAATCAGAAAGCAGCAGGCGCAGCAGCAAAAGCAACAGGCACAGCATGAGCATCAGAACCAGATCAATCAGCAGAATGCTCAGCAGCAGGAACCAGAACAGACAGCAAGCCCAGCGCGCGAGCAGCAGACCAGAACAAGCAGCAACAGGCTCAGTACCAGCAGCAGCGTGGGCAACAGATGCAGCGCTCGCAGCAACAGCAGCGGGAACAGCAAGTTGCAGCAGCAGCAGGTCTGGCAGCAGCACCGCTCAAACAACTGGGATAACGATCATCGCAACTGGCAACAACGCGGCGGCTACAACGGATACCGAATTCCCGACAACGATTTTCGCGGCCACTACGGCAGAAGTCACTGGTTCCGCATCTACAGCCTTCCCTTCATGTATCAGGGCGGCTATCCGCGCTTCCAGTACGGCGGCTATTGGTTCATGGTGATGGATCCCTACCCCGATTATTGGGGCAATGACTGGTATGAGTCGGACGACGTTTATGTGGATTACTACGGTGACGGATACTACCTCTTCAACCGCAGATATCCCAATCGTCCCGGAATTGCGATCAGCATCTCGTTCTAAGCGAATACGCGATTGCAAAGGAGGGCGGGCTGTTTGTCCGCCCTTCTCTCACTAGACGGAATGCCTCCAGAGCCGGGTTTTCGGCTTGTAAATGGCCTGGATCAGATATTCAATGTGGATTTGATTCGCCTGCCGCACCATGGTCGAGCGCAAAAGGCCGCGGTTTCGGTTGACCCCGCCCAGTCCAGTCCAATCAACGGCATACGTCCTTAAGTCCAGAAGCCCAGGAACTTTGGATTGCTTGAAAGCAATTGAGAAAAATCATCGGAGCGGCAATTCGGGTAGCATAAGGAGCATCATCGTCCACTCAGTGCTGTCAGAGGGAACACGCATGACACGATTTCGCATTGTCGCCTCCGTCTCCATCCTGCTTTTCACGCTCGGGGCCTGCGCTCCAGGGTACGGTCAGGGCAATCAGGACAAGAACAAAGACAAACCGCAGAATCAGGGCAAACATGCCAGCACGGGCAATCAGCCGAAGAAGAATGCGGGCGATAACGGCCGACACACCGGACAACAGAAGCAGATGGAGCGCTCACAGGAACAGGAGCAAGAGCAGAAAAGGGCGCAGGTTCGCGCCTGGCAAGAGCGGCGCGCGAACCACTGGCAATACGAACACCGCAGTTGGGAGCAGCGTGGCGGGTATAACGGCTACCGGCTTCCCGATGACTATTTCCACGACCATTACGGCGATGAACACGCTTTCCGGATTTACAGCCTTCCTTTTCTGTATGAAGGCGGAAATCCGCGTTTCCAATATGGCGGCTACTGGTTCACGATGCTGGATCCGTTCCCCGAGCACTGGAGCGGAAAATGGTATGAGAACGATGACGTCTACGTGGCATACAAGGGGGACGGGTACTACCTGTTCAACCGCAACTATCCGGGTCCTCACGGAATTGCAGTCAGCGTTTCCTTCTAAGCTGCCGGTCTAGGAATTTACCGTCTCCTCCGACGGGTGGACACAACCTGGTTATCCGGGTTGTGATCTTTCAGTGGCCCCTCACAATTCTGGACGAGTGGACTTAACTATCACATTCTAAATATAATTATGCTGGGTCTAGACCCGGGCGCGGCGTCTATGTCTGCGCAGGATCTGCCGACACCGTCTCCTTTGCTCCACGGACAAGGGGAATCCCTTCTGTCACGTTACCTCAGATGGGCTCCCTCACCTCTCCGCCCCGCATTCGACCTGAAGTCCCCGTAGACTTTGAAGATCAAGTTTGGATCGAGGTCCTGAAATGAGCAAGCCCAATTGGATGGGTTGGGGGATGGTAGTCCTGACGCTTGCGTCCTGTGCCCCTGCTGCCACCGCCCAGAAGCTGGAAGCGACTGTGCTCTACCGGCAAAATAGCGACGTAAATTACTTTGCCGTAATTCCTGGATACACGAGCCCGGTCGCAGAAAACAGCCCGACCTGTGCGCTCGATCCCGATCCCACGGAATGTTCTCCTACCGGCCACAACCAGCTCCTCTCCGAGCAAGGTGAAGTGACCTACAACGTTGTCGGCACCACGCTGTCGCTGCTGCTGCCCGATGGGCGCATCGCCCTTCTCAACTGCGTGAACAAATATTCCACCAGGGGAAACTATGTGAACCGCCGCAGCTGTGGCATGCCCATGAGCGAGCACGTGCAGGCGGAGATCAACGGGAAGACCGCGAAGCTCAAGTGGACCGTCGGCACCGAGGGCAAGAACGAATCTGAAACCTACAAAGTCGTAGCTCTGCTGGATAAACAGCTCATCGCCAGCCGCTAGCCATCGTCTGAAATTCCACGCGCTTCCACGCACTAAAGCTGTCCCGCCACCAGAGTTGCCAGATTCGTCAGCGGCTTTTCGTCTTTCCCTGCACTCAGGAAAAAACGTACGTTGCCCTTGCGGACGTGAATGCCGTGGTGTGGATCGAAATATGCTTCGTCGCCAAGACCCGGCACCGGCGTCGGTGGACTGTAAAACATCTTCAGCTTCGCAAACAATCCGGTTGCATCCGCAGGCGACGGGTCAAAATAGACCCTGAACAGAAGACCCTCTCCGCCGCCTGAATACTTACAATCTGTCCCCTGAACAGTATTTGCGAAAGGCCGAGGGGCCACGCTCCTCTCAGGCTCGCTGAAGGTCTTGCCCATTGCGCTACTCACTTGCGCTGCCGACAGGAGAGAGCATGGGTCGGCAGGAGCTGTTGCGGCCTTCGCCAACGGAACTGCGCAAGCGAATGCGAGCAAACCCGCGACGCGCATCGTAATTCTTCCAAAGCGAACCAAGGAAGCTGCCCTTCTGCATCTCATCTGAAATTTTCCTTTCCTGAGGACTGGAAATGTTGGTGATTATCCCGCCCGCCTCGTTTTGGCGTCAAGAAAAAGCGGCTTGCTTCCTGTTAAATTGTTGTCATGCGCACCAACCGCTCCGTCCCGCCTTGCACCGTGATTCCCGTTCTCATCTATCCAGATCCTTCCGTCGCAGCTGAGTGGCTTTCAGCTGCCTTTGGATTCACGGTGCGGCTGCGGATCGCCAACCACCGCATCCAGATGCGCGCCGGCGAAGGATGCTTCACAATCGCCGAGGGCAACGTTGTGCCCGAGCGTTCGCACATCACCCAGGTGCGCATCGTAGACGCTCTTGCGCACTGCGAGCGCGCACGGCAGCATGGCGCCGTCATTCTCACCGAGCCTACAGATCATGTGTACGGCGAGCGCCAGTACAACGCAAAGGACTTTTACGGCCACCTCTGGGACTTTACCGAGACCATTGCGGATGTGGAGCCGGAGAGCTGGGGCGGGACTTCGGTCGCGCTTTAAGAAACTGCGCGGTTGAGCCGTCGTTCGCGACATCATCCTAAGCAAGGTACGTTGGTTGTATCCCGAGACATCGAAGTTGTATTTACGGTTGCTTCGCGCCCGGCGTGTACTGGTGCGGTCGTCACCAGCCCCGCGGCCTCGCAGTGGATCTGCAGAACATGGCATCCCAACCCGTGGGCTGAAATGAAGCAAGTTGAAAAGAGAGGTCGACCATGAAAGTACGTCTCATCTTCCACGGCGCCGCTGTTGTGCTCCTTATTGCCACAATTGCCATTGCCTAATGTCCAGGGGGACCGCAGAAGAAGGGGCAATGCAGCCCAATCGCCCAATCAGTCGATAACGCCCTTGCACATTGGTGGTAGAAGGATCCCCTCAGGTTGTATTTACGGTGCCCCCTTGCGTCGGGTGTACTAACACTAAATAGCACGGACCGCACGAACGGTTCGGCTTCTGGTCTCCCGCCAGGTTTCGGTTATCTGGAGAGTTGTAAATGAAAGCACGGATTCTGTTTTATTGCGCCGCCGTAGTTGCCTTGGTTCTCTTTCTTGCCGCTGTTCCGTCACACGCCACCGAACGCCGCGAGCCGTTCATTGTGCCCGACGCGACTCAGACGCCGGCTGCCAAACCGTCAGGCTCCGCGCACGTGACACCATCCCACAAAAAGCAAGCCCACAAGCAAAAGCCAAAATCGGCAACCGCCAATACGGAAAAGAATGCGACCGAATCAGGCCAGAACGCCGGCAGCACCCACAATGACGCTGGCAGCAGCTCGGCCGCGAAGTAGAGCGCTCTCAGGGTTGGAAGCGCGCCTTTGCCTGTTCTGATTTCAGTCGGATCCCACCACTCCACAAACAACTCCCGCTAGTAGCGCCAGCTCGTTAAGTCGGCTCCCGCAGGTGCTGTCTTCTTGATCCGTTCAAGAATCTTGGGCAGATACTGCGTGTTGTAGTGCAGACGCGAGTATGCATTCGGAAGCGTTGGATCGCCATTCCAGCAGTGCTCGGCGCGAGGGCCGTAGGTCACTTCCCCACCGTAGGCCGGATCCTTTGTCGACTTCAGAAAATCTTCCATGCGATAGACGGCGTCGTTGAGGAAGTATGTGTCGTCTGACCCGACATAAATGTGGATCTTGCCTTCAAGTTTCGGCCCCAGCGTGGGCCAGTCGCGTTCGAGAATCGCTTCAAGGTCGTAGTGCTGCCGCCAGTAGTCGGCCACGCTATGGTCGATTACGCCGGACTGCTTGTCGAAGATCTGCTTCGGATATCCGTCATCGCCAACGGGACCATAGACGGCTTGCCAGATGTCAAACTGCTCGCCGCTGCGCCCGTGATCGCCGAGCGCAAGTTCGTACTGGTTGTTTTCCTGCGTCGTGATCAATGTGTGACCGAGGTAGTCGCGCATCGCCGGCTGCGGAACGCGCTTGTGTGCGCCCTCGATGAAGAACGCATTCTTGTCATCGTAAAGATTGATCGTCATGTAGCCGTGAAAATCGATGGGATCAGGGCAGGCTGCGAAAGCGCCGTTGTAGTGGTCGGGATAGAAGACCTGCACTGCGAGCGACTCCCACCCGCCGGTTGATCCGCCATAGACAAAGCGCGACCATCCGGTGCCGAGTCCGCGAAATTGCTTCTCGATTGCGGGGATTAGCTCGTTTTCGATCGCGTCACCGTACGGGCCGACGTTCGCGGAATTCACAGCATACGAATCGTCGTAATACGGATTAGCGTGCTGAATCTTGACAATGAGCACGCGCGGGAAGTTGGGCGCTGTCCACTGTTGATAGAACTTGTAGGCCTCTTCCTGCTGGATGCGGTTATAGCCCGCAAGGTGAAAGCGCTCGCTATAGTCGGGCTTGAGGTTGGGATCGGGAGGCGTGGTGCGGAAGCCGTCGAAGTCGTCTACAAAGTGATCGTGGAAGATGATGAGCGGGAAATGCGCATTGGGGTGATCGTCGAAGCCTTCAGGAACAAGAACGACAGCACTGACAAACATGGGTCGGCCCCAGAACTTTGTAAGCGCGTCGCTCTGGATGCGGATGTGGCGGATGTACTTGGTATCAGCCGGCGGCTTGATGGGTGGGATGACTTCAGTAAGTGCCACAGAGACGGGCGCCGCGTTAGCGCCGATGACGATCTTCTGTGGCTTTGAGTAGAGATTGCCCGGAGAAATATTCCAGTGCTGGCCTTCGCCCATGTCGGGATGCAGCTTGATGGTTTTGCCGTCGCTACGATGAAAGGTCTCGTACTTGTTGAGTACGACCTGGACGGTGTATTCACCGGGCGGCACGTCTTTGAGGCTGCGTATGGGATAGCCGTATGCCGCGGCATCGACGATCATAGGCTGCGCGGGCTGCCACCCATCGACATTGAGGCCGAAAACCATTTGCGACCGTGGCGAGTCGTTGATCTGATTGCGCGGCTCGTCGCTCGGGTCAGTCGATAGGAGGAGAAGCAGGCGGCCGTCGAGAGGCTGCGCGCTGAGTTCTTTGGGGAATGTGACGGAGAAGGATTGCGCTGTGATTGTGGTCGCAGCGAGACAAAGGAGAAGAGTGAGGCTCAGGGCTACGCGTTTGTGCATGGAGGAAATATACAGGGTGATGATGGGAATCGGATCTCATTTCCCAGGTCTCAAAAACGAGACCTGGGGCACCCGATGCCGCTTCTATTTTTGCGGCTTGTCGAACGGCTGTCGATCCGTAATGCGCGGCCGATTCTCCGCCTGCAATTGCTTGCTGACCTGCTCCACTTCTTTAAACACGCGGAGGAGGTTGCCGCCAAGAATCTTCCGGCAGTCTTCGGCGGAGTAGCCGCGTTCCATCAGCGCCGCGGTGATCTTGGGAATGTCTGCCGGTGAGTCGATGCCTTCGGGAAGCTGGCCGGTCACTCCATCGAAATCGGACCCGAGGCCAACGTGATCAACCCCGGCAACCTTGGCGATGTGGTCGATGTGATCAATCAGCAAATTCAGCGGCGGACGCGGAATGCGGTCGGCAAACTGGCGTTGCAGCTTCTCGATCTCATCCGCGGGAGCGTCCTTCCCTTCCGCCTTGTACTTGTCTTTCAACGCCTGCACAGCCTTCTGGACTTCAGGCTGCTGCGCTTTTTGCGCGTCGCGGTACTGCTGCGAAATGAAGGCTGAGTAGAAATTTACCTGCACCACACCGCCCTTGGAACCGGGACCGCCCGAGTTCGCAACTGCGCGGAGCATATCGTCAGTCATGTTGCGCGGAGCATCGCACAGCGCGCGTGCCGCAGAGTGCGAAGCAATAACCGGTGCACGCGTGATGATGAGGGTGCGATAGAAGGTGCGGTCGGAGACGTGGGAGATGTCGACCATCATGCCGAGCCGGTTCATCTCATAGACAACGTCTTTGCCGAACTCGTTCAGGCCTTCTTTGGTATGCGGGATCGAAGTGTCGTTGATGTCGCCGGAGGAGTCGGCCCAGCTGGTAGAGTTTGACCACGTCAGCGTCATGTAGCGAACGCCGAGTGCGTAGTACTGGCGCAGCAATGCAAGCGAATCTTCGATGGAGTGACCGCCCTCGATTCCCATGAGTGCGGCAATCTTGTGCTCTCGGTGAGCGAGTTCGATGCCATCGGGCGAGGTTACGAACATCATCTTGTCAGAGTGCTTTGCGACTTGTTGCTTCACCGCGTCAATCAGGATGAGTGTGCGGCGCGCAAACTGGCCCTTGTTCGATGCCGGCTCGACCCAGATCGAAAAAAACTCCGCGCCAAGATTTCCCTTCTGCGCAGTCTCAAGATTCCAGTTGCCGCCATTGAGCGGATCGGCAAGGTCGTAGTTCTCATCGACAAAACGCTGCGGAGTGTCGGCATGAGTATCGATCACGATGGCGGAGCGTTCGACTTGTTCGGGAGTGAGTTTTGTTGTCATTTTCGAGGAAGTCTTGGTTGGAGTTTGTGCGCACAACATGGCCGGAACTGCGACCACCAGGGAGGCAAGAAGAGCACGAGTCCGCATAGGCTTGGGATGAGTGTACTAAAGACGCGGAATAGGAGATAAGGGAATAGGAATTAGGAAACCGGCTGTGACACTGAAACAGGAGTCGAAGAAACTGGCGGTTCACTGCTCGACATTGGCTTCATGCAGTTTCAATTCTCGGTCTTTTCAGAGAATGGTCCGGGACAGGAGACCAGTTGGTAACGTGGGATGGACACGAAGACGGCGGATTTTTGTTTTGCAGGGTGTATGGGAGTGCTAAAATTCAGCCCAAATCGATGCTTATTGGCCGAAAGGGGTTCACGGTGATGCGTTTTCGCCACCTGTCTGTACTGGCTGTTCTTGCCGCGCTTTTGTTTGGTTCCTCACTGCAACTGGGAGGCCAGAGCGCGGACTTGCCGGATAGCGCTCCGATTGCCACTATTGGTGCCGGATCGACCGTCGCGGTGAATGTCGATATCGTTTTGCCTGCGAACCAGGGAACCATTTACTTCCAGGGCGGCGCCGTGACTACGTGGGAGCAGATCGACAAGAAGGCTCCGAGCTGCCGACTCTCTGCGGTGGAGAGTCCCGTCGTCAGACGCCTGGTTCCCGGCCGCAAGATCATCATTACCGGGACTCGCCAGAATAACGCCAGCGTCAACTTCTACGGCGACGTTCTCCAGTTTGAGGAGGACGCGACAGTGGGTGAGTTGCAATGCGCCCCCGGCCATAAGGGGGCTATGACGATCGGCGAACTTAAGCAGGTCTTCGGCGGAATGTTCTCGCTGATCCAGGCGCCCCCAATTGTGGGGTAGTGCCGGCTCCTTTTCATAGCTCAAAGTTACGGGCTGAAGTGGTGGACCGCTCGGCCTGTCCGTGCGTTCCGGTGCACTTTGGCCTCGCGCATTCTTCCACGCCCGACTCGCGTCTGCCCGACAGGGATTTGCTGCCTCACCCCAGCTCAGACCTATGCTGGCCGCCAGATAGATATATGAGTTTACGGAGAACCCGTGCAGAATATCCGTGCAATTGGAATGGCGCTAAAGTTCAATGCCAACACAAGCCTGCAAACTGCTTTTAATGAATAATTTATGAATCCACGGCGGTTTTGATTTCTTTGGCCGATTAATTGCAACTACCTAGGCTAAAGATCCCCAACCCTGCGCCACGGAACTAACGTCGTGGTGCCTTCCCTGATCTAGCCAGCGTTGCATTTGCTCTCTGTAAGACGTTGAAATTTCCGGTACTGGCGAAGGTCTCTTCCTCACAAAAAAGGATCAGAAAAACAAATGAAGATGCTTACTCGAGCAGCAATCTACTCGTTTCTCATCTTGCTCCTTGCTCCAAGAGCAATGATGGGGCAGGCGACGGCGAGCGGAACTGTCCTGGGCACGATTTCGGACGCCTCGCAAGCGGTGGTCAACGGAGCAGAAGTCACCATCGCCAGCACGACCACAGGTATTACCAGAACCATGCTGACCAACAACACCGGCAGCTATCGGTTCGATCTCTTGTCCTCCGGAACCTACAAGCTGACGGTCAAGAGCAAGGGTTTCGCAACCGCTGTGCAAACCATTCAATTGCTGGTCGGTCAAACCGCAACCGCGAATCTGACACTGACCCCCGGTTCGACATCGCAGACCATCGAGGTGGCCGGTTCGAATCCGCTGGTGGACGTGCAAAAGACCAGCGTGAGCGCAGAGATTACGCCGACTGAAGTGCAGAATTTGCCGATGATAGGCCGCGACGTGGCCAACCTCGCATATCTTGCGCCCGGCGTGAAACAGACGGATTCCTATGACCCCACGAAGAATCGTTATGCGATTCTCTCGGTGAACGGCGATGGCGGGCGCAACGTGAACGTGACGGTGAACGGCATCGACAACAAGGACAATACCGTCGGTGGACCGGTGATGCAGCTTCCTCTGGAAGCCGTGGACGAATACCACATCAGCACGCAGCGCTTCTCGGCTGAGAACGGCCGCTCAGAAGGCGCAGCCATCAACATGATCACGAAGTCCGGCACCAACCAGTTTCACGGATCGGCATTCGGCTATTTCCGCGACGCCGCGCTGGATACGGATGAGAAGCAAGCCACCGGTACAGGCGGCCAGGTTTCGGTTCACCCGGACTATACGCGCCAGCAGTTTGGCGGATCAATCGGCGGACCGCTCATGAAAGACAAGGCTTTCGTCTTTTTTGCAATCGAGCGCGAGCGCGAACAGCAAGGTTTGATCGAACAGCCTTCGTCTTATGTGCAACTCGTCGCCGCACAGGCCGCCGGTCTTGCGGCAGAGCCGGCCGCATCGATTCCAAGGCCGTTCTATGAATGGCGCTACAACGGCCGCCTGAACTACAACTTCAGCAGCAAAGAAAACGCGTCCATCAGCTACTCGCTCGCAGTCAAACGACAGCGAAAACGATCAGTCTGACGGAACGGGCGACCTGACCAACGGCAACTTCACCGTCAATCACCTTCAGTTGGCGAGTTTCGCTTTGAACTCGGTCATCAACGACACGACGGTCAACAATTTCACCGCCGGTTTCCAATACTGGAACAACCTCATTGACAGCCACATCAGCGCGCCGCTGGTTACGTTCCCTGACGCCTCGTTCGGAACCAACACCAACGTTCCGCAGCAGTCGTTCCAGAGGAAATGGCAGTTCAAGGATGACTTCTCGAAGTCATGGGGCAAGCACACCTTCAAGGGTGGTGTCGACTACATCTGGAATCCAGTGGAAGGCGGCTTCTTCGAGTTCAGCTCGACGCTGGAGATCGATTTCGCTGCAAACCCGACCGATATCATCGCCAACAAGGGCGGCAAGTACCCCAACAGCTTTGCGACGCCCGGCGCTGTCGTCTCAATGGCCCAGGCCAACGGTGATCCGAGCTTTATCGTGGCCACCAAGCAGTTTGGCGCCTATTTTCAGGACGACTGGAAAGTCACCCCACGCCTGACCTTGAACCTCGGGTTGCGGTATGACAAGGACTTCAACATGATCGGCGGCTCTGATATTCCTGATAGCCGCACGTATCTCGAACTCAAGGAACTCAACAGCCCGATTTCCAACCCGTATGTCGACACCATTGCGCAGGATGACGACCTGGACTTCAGTCCGCGCGTCGGTTTTGCGTACGACCTGACCGGCAAAGGCACTCAGGTATTGCGCGGCGGTTACGGCCTCTACTACGGCAACGTGTTCCAGAACATTCCGCTGTTCATGGAGCAGATGTCTAATCCGACCGTCTTCCAGACGGTCCTCAGCCTCTCTGCACCGGGAGACAATGTTCCGGGTACCGGAAAGACGCTTGGCCAGTGGCGGTATGGTGTTGACCCGATGCCGACGATTCCGCCGCCTTCGACCGAGCTCGCACCGGGCAGCGTGGGACGCCTGATCGATCCTGACTATCGCAACCCGGTGACCGAAGAATTCAACCTGGGTTACACATGGTCGCCCAACCAGCAAACCGCATTGCAAGTCGAGTACACGCATGTTCTCGGGCTTCACACAAACAAGACCATGAACATCGATCAGAAGATTCCGATCAATGGTGTTCTCACCCGTCCGCTTGATCCAGCGTTTGCTGCCAACCCTGATGTTCCGGAACTGGCCAGCGTTCGCAACGAAGAATCGATCGGCCGCGAGCACTACGACGGTATCAACTTCAGCTTCCAGCAACGCATGACCAACCGGTTCCAACTCCAAGCGAACTACACATTGGCCTGGGCGTATGGATACGGTTCCGGCGGCGGTTCCTTCCGTGACTATCCGAAGCTCTCCACAGCTCCCTTTGCAAGTTGGGAGTGGGGTCCTTCGCCCAACGACGAACGCAGCCACATCACGGTTGCGGGCGTTGTGAATCTGCCGAAGGGGTTCGATATCGCGCCGATCATGCAGTACGGCACGGCAAGACCGTTTGACCTGACCAACTCCAGCAACACGCTGAACACGGGCGGCGGAACGGGAGTCGGTGTGGTCGTACCGAAGTCTGACCCGACTGACTACTTTGCCTTCGCCGGCAACAACGTTGGAGCGCAAAACTGCTTCTACGGCATCAACGGCGCATCGGCAGACTGCACCATTGTCAAGTACGATCCACTTCGCGGCGATCAGTTCTTCCAGCTCGATATGCGGCTGGCAAAGAACATCAAGATCAAGGAGCGGATGAATATCCAACTTGTGGCGCAGGCATTCAACCTCACGAATCGCGCCAACTACGGGGCCAACTACGGAAACAGCATCGGGGCTCCGACGACGTTCAACCACCCGGTGGGCTTTATCGCGCCGAGTGCAACCACGATTCCGCGTTCGACCTGGGGTGAGTTCGGAGCTCGTTTCACGTTCTAACCTCGACAACACGCAACAACAAAGAGGGGCAGGCGCACAACGCCTGCCCCTCTTTACGTCTTCCTGAATCAAGATCCTATTTCTCGGAGGTGAATGGCGACGCAGGAAGGCCTTCACCGTTGAAGAGATTGCACTGTGGGCTGTTGGCCCATCCGTAGCGCACACGAACGGGATTCGGTACGTCGGTGCTTGAAACGACAACCGTAGCGCCTTCGATCGTCGCACTGGCTGCCGCGTACTTGCCGTCTCTTCCTGCAACTTCAAAACCGGTGACCGCGCTTCCCTTCACCATCAGGCCCTGGGCATGGTCGAGATAGACGCGAATCGATGCTCCCTCTGGAGTGGCCTGCCGGAACATGGGGCCTGAATATTCAACCGATTCGCCATAGCTGAGAGCGCGAGCAGCACGCGCCATGCGCAGGCCCACGTCGACCTTGTCGGTTGGGTGAACGTCCGTTGGATTGCCGATATCGATCGTTACAGCCATCGCCGTGTTGCGCATCGACAGGGTGCGCACCTGCTGCTCGCGCAACTCAGCCCAATCTTCCATGGGCGTCGAAATGAAGTTCGAAATCTGCACGTAGATGAATGGAAAATCACCCACTCCCCACTGTCTGCGCCAATCTTCGATGAGTGTGCGCATCACGCGATCGTAAGAGTGAACACGCGCCAGCGCGCTATTGCTCTCGCCCTGGTACCACAGGACGCCGCGAATCGGCAGCGGAGTAAGTGAAGCGATCATGCCGTTCCACAACAGGCCCGGTCCCCAGCTATTGAGCGGTGGATGCCACGGAAACTGCGGCACAGGTTTACCGGCGGCTTTCGCTTCCTCAATCTGACGTTGCTGATCTTTCTGTTCTGCAACACCATCTGCTGCGGTGTCCGCCATCTTGCCGCGAGAAACGAAAATTGGAGCCAGCGAGGCATCTTCGCCGAGAGCCGTGAGACGCACCCATGCTTCGCCGACAGTGCCGCCCCAGGTCGCGTCTATCACTCCAACAGCAACGTGCTCACGCGCCGCGATATCCCGCGCAAAGTACCAGGCGACAGCAGAGAACTCCTTCGCGGCTTCCGGATTCGAGAGGGCCCAGCCATCGGTGTCGGCGTCGGGCATTGCGTAATCCGAGGAGCGCTTTCGAATCATCAGAAGGCGGATCTGCGGATTTGCAGCGGTGGGTAGATCCTGAGCTGCAGTGCTCGCGCGACTCAGTGGAAATTCCATATTGGACTGGCCGGATGCGACCCACACATCGCCCACCATGACGTCGTCGAGCGTGATCGGCGGCTCGGGAGCGGTGCTCGCACCACTCGCGGGCACTCCCTTCACCGTGAGTTGAAACGGACCTCCGGCTGCGCCTGGTTTCAGAAAGACGCTCCAGTGACCCAGCGCATCGGCCTCGGTTCCCCGCGAATCGCCGCGAAAGGAAACAGCAACGGGTTGTCCCGGCGTTGCGTTGCCCCACACATGCACCGGCAGATCGCGCTGGACGACCATGTGGCTCGATAGAACCTTAGGCAAAGTCACCTGTGCTGAAGTAGCTACAGACGAAAGTAAAAGCAAAGCTGAGATAAACGGAACGCGCACATGAGCCTCACATTGTGAGAATTGACCGAATAGAGTGCTTGCTTACATCCACTTTTTCGGAAAGAGAACGTTAACAGAGCGGGCGCTGCTTCGCCAGCATCCCCGCGTGTCTCTACGTGCACATCGCCGTGCGCAACGTCTCGGCTGATTCAGGGTTAATGTTGATTAGAAATGTGACAGTCCGGTATTTAAGTTTACTCTAACCTTCATTATTACATAGGTTTGCGAGACTACGCCCAATTTGAGACACTGTTATAAGTATCAGCTTTCTTTTTTTAAGATGTGCCCCATACTTAAGGAAAGGACCTAACTTTGTCGGAGTTACGATGCTCTTAATGCGCACCCCACGCACACTTGCATTTCTTCTCGGGGCATTCTTATGCGCTTTTTTCTCTACTTCATGCTGCCACGCGCAGGCTGCATTGTTGATGGAGGAGCCGTACGGCTTTTTCGGGACAGTCAACCCAACTGGACACACTGCAATCTACTTCGCGCATATCTGCGCAGAGACCCCGACAAAGCTTCGTCGCTGCGAGCCCGGCGAGATGGGCGCGGTGATCTCCCGTTACGGCAACATCGATCATTACGACTGGTTGGCAATTCCGCTGATTCCCTACCTGTATTCCGTGGAAGACGATGCGGTGGTTCCGACGCGAGTGGACCACGCTACCGTTAACCGGCTGCGCAACGAATATTATGAGGCGCACCTCACGGACCTGGGAGAGCACGTATCGCGGGGCAGCTTCTGGCGTGGCGGCTGGTCGCAGCTTATTGGTGCAGCCTACGAACGCCGGGTTTATGCGTTTCGATTTGAAACCACCGAAGCCCAGGACGACGCACTGATTGAGCTCCTGAACGACAAAAAGAATGTGTCGCATTTTCAATTGCTCTTTAACAACTGCTCCGATTTCTCACGCTGGGTGTTAAATCAATACTTCCCGCGCACCTTTCGGCGTGGAGTCTTTCCCGACGCTGGAATGACGACTCCAAAGCAGATTGCGCACAAGCTGGAGACATTCGCGAAAAAGCATCCTGAGATGCAACTGCAGATCTTTGAAATTCCGCAGATACCCGGGAATCGCCGCTCGAGCCGGGCAAACAAGAGCATTTCGGAGTCCCTGATTACGACGGGATATGCAATACCAATTACCATCGTGAATCCCTATCTGGCCGGGTGCCTGCTGGCAGACTACATTTTGCGCAGCCACTATCGCCTGATCCCGAAAGAGACGCCAAAACTGTCGCCAGATGATTTGATTGCGTTGACATTACCGGCGGCGCCCGCTGAGAATCCAGTGAGCGCCAGTGTTCAGGTCCATAGCGCCGCTACTGCGGACGGGAAAGCGGTACTCCCCTCCGCCGCGATAGCCAATTCCGTCCTGAAGGAAGCCGCTGCCACGCATGAGTAAGACGCAGAGCCTGGGCAATCACGCCCGCTTCGATCCTCTTTACCACTTTTTCATCCTCGTGCTTTACCTCGCCAACCTGGTCTATGCCGGGATTCACCTCTATCGACAGCACACCATCTCCGCATGGTGGTACCTGGTGCTGTCGCTCGCAGTTATCGTCCCCATCCTCAGGCTGCGCTCTTATCCGCTGAAGGTACAGGACCGTGTCATCCGCCTCGAGGAACGCTTGCGGTTGCAGGCGCTTGCCCCGGCGGCCTGGCACGCGCAGATTTACCGCCTGAGCGAAGGCCAGTTGATTGGGCTGCGTTTTGCCGGCGATGATGAGGTAGTGGAACTGGCCAAGCAGGCGCTCGAACACAATCTGACTCGTAAGCAGATCAAGGAGCGCATTAAGAACTGGCGCTCCGACGACTGGCGTGTGTGAGCATCTCCTCTTCAGTGCATCCGAACGATCGTCGATAGCAGCGCTCAGATCCCGAACCTGGCCGTCCGCGTCTAGAGATTGAAGATTGCGAACGGGTGCTCTTCTTCGCGACGGCGCAGGAGGGGCAGCGCAACGTTGCACACGCGGACGCCGGATTTAGTTGCGGCTGAGAAAGTTCCCTTGTGAGCGTGACCGTGCAGCAGCGAGAACTGGCCTGTGGGTGTCCAATGCACGCTCAAGTCGCGAACTGCCGAGGAACGGGAAGATCGGTTCAGGCTCGCCGACGATGGTTTCTTTGATCGGCGCATAGTGGGTAATTGCGATCTTCATTAGGGCCTGCGACTGTGCCAAGCCGTAGTCAAGCTTGACGGCCTCGCGCTCGGCGATCTCGACAAAAGTCTTGATTCCCTGCTCTCCAAACGGCATTAGCTCATAAGGAGCGAAGCCACCACAGAAACCCTTGGTGCCCGCGAAGCCGATGCCGTCGATCTCGTGGCATTGGCCGTCGAGCAAGTGAACTCCGGCGAGACGGAGCATACCGGCAAGCTCGTCCTGATGGCCGCTCTCGTGGTCGTGATTGCCGAGGACTGCGACGATGGGTATCCGAATGTGCTCGACCACACCGAGCACCGCGCGCATCTCTTCTGGCATGCCGTGATTGGTGAAATCGCCGGCAATCACAAGCACGTCGGCCAAGTCATTTACGGGTGAGAACTGGCGGACATCGCGTTCATGGTTTTCTGCTGCCAGATGAATGTCGGCTACGGCGGCCAGCCTCATTCTTTGCTCCTGGTGGTGTTGATCTCCTGCAAGGGGTGCAGATAGTTTTCGCAGAGTTCCCGATATAGGTCGCGCTCGCCCCACTCATTCACATCGATGGCGAACATTTTGGGATCAATGAGAGTTCCACGGAATGGTTGGCCGGCTTGCGGATTGGAAATGGAATTCTGGAAACGATCGATGAGTTCGCTCCACACCGATCGCGGGATGTCATCTGTGTATGCAGGATAGATATAAGCGAAGAGAACCAGTTCACCAAAGAGCATCTGCCAGTGCGGCTCGGTAAGCGCGCGCAAGCGATCCCAGTCCAGGGTGCGGGCCTGCGCTTTGAGCAGGTGCGCAATGTCGGCACCATCAAAGCGCTCGCGACGCGTGACGAAAAGCTTGGAGGCGATCATCTCTTCGGCAGACAGGACCTTGCATCGGAGGCCGAGTACCTCGTCCACTTGCCCACGGTCGATCCAATCTTGCTCGACGGTCAGTGTTGCATTGCCAACACCGGTGATGAGGTCAACGAAGTAGTCGCCGCGACGAGCCTTCGCAAGCCAGACTGGATCCTGAATGTAGGTCTCGAAACCCTCCTGCACGAGCACTTCAAAGGCACGCGGAACAGCGCCGGGCGGCGTCACAAGATCGAGATCCTTGGTGGTGCGCCAGATACCCGTGTGATGGTGAAAGGCAAAACCGCCGCTGACTGCGAATGGAACATTCGCCTGAAGGAGTCCGCGAATGACTCCCTGGTAGCAGGCGTAAGCATCGGGCGCCCACGCTGGCTCCTCTGATGAGGTTACGGGTAACTCGGCACCGGCTTCCGACATAAGATAGTTCGATGCAGCCTGAGGCCGCGGATGCGCAGAAAATGTTTAGCAAACCGTTGCGCATCTCACAGAATGCAGGGATCCCGAAGAGTATTATTTGCTGTTCACGGGGCCGGTGCTCCAGAGGCAGTCGAATTGAAGCTCTCGAATCTCACGGTGGTTTTCCTAATAATCGGGACACTTAAAGGAATTGGTGGAGTTCGCGCGCAGACAACCGGACTAAGCGACGAACAGACCAGGGTGCTGGAGATAGTGCGGGGCTCGGCGCTTCAGTACTCGCAAAAACTTCCCAACTTCATCTGCACGCAAATCACTCACCGCACGGTTACGGCGGACGTGAATTTTGGAACCTCGTTTAATGGTGCAAGCTCGTCAAGAGGCGGAACGGGCATTCCAGTCGCTTCGCGTCGACAGGGAAGATTGAACGATGTGATCGAGGAGCGGCTGACCTACTTTGAGGAACTCGAGCACTACGAAGTGGTTGCCGTGAACGGTAAGAATGCCAGCGGAAAAGAGCACATGGATTTTATTGGCGCCATCAGTGCCGGCGAATTCGGAAGCTCACTGCATAATCTTTTCAATCCGCGATCGAATGCATGTTTTTCGTGGAATAAGACAGCGAGGTCCGACGGTCGGAATCTCTACGTCTACAAATTCGAGGTGCCAAGCCAGAACGGCGCGATCGTAATGGACCGTGATACAGATCAGAAGATCTTCGCCGCATATAGAGGCCGCTTGTTTGTAAACAAAGAGTCGCAACAGGTGGTGCGTATTACTTCTGAGCTCGAACTGCCCGTCGACTTCCCTATCAAGATGGCCATCATTGCGGTGGATTACAAGCCGGTGGAGATCGCTGGGACAAGCTACTTCCTGCCCAGCCACTCTGAGGTGCGTATAAAGGACAATGCGCGTCTCTACGTGAACGAGATCGAGTTTAGAAACTACCACAAGTTCGTCGCGGAATCGACGATTCATTACGATAGCGACGCCTCGCAGCCGAAACAGTGAAAGGCCGCGGTTAGTGCTTCGGTACGTTCGGTGTATCGCCGCCGGGGGAATCGCCTAGCTCGACGTTGCGCAGAGACTCCGTATCGAGCGCATGTTCTTCGCGATAGTGCTCGACGGACATCTTTCCGTCCCACCACGCCCAGTTCATGGGATAGACATCGGGATCCCCGAAGACCTGGTAGAAGTGCCAAACCACGATCGCAAGAGTCGCGAGAATCGCCTCGTAGAAGTGCACGGCGGTAGCGACATCGACCCACCAGCGCGCAAGCAGGTTGCCCACCCACACTTTTGCCCACATCATCACGCCGGTAACACCCATGAGGCCGGTACCCCAGACGAGCGCCCAGTATTCAGCTTTTTCACCGTAGGTGAAGCGGCCGAACTGTGGCTTATTTTTGCTCAGACCAAGGTAATACAGCATGGCGCTTAAGGCGTCTTTCAGATCCTTGGGGCGCGGGGCAATGTCCCAGATGAGACGACGGCCCTCTTGCGCGATTGAGACATAGAAGACGTGATAGAAGCCGGCGGCGATCAGGACAACGCCGGCGATGCGATGCACGACACTGCGTACGTGCTCGCCCATCCCAAGAATCTCAGCGAACCATGAATTCGGGAACTTAAGGGCGAAGCCCGTGATGACGAGAATGATGAAGCTTGAGAGCAGAACGAGATGTTGCCAGCGCTGGTTCGTGGTCATGCGCTGCATCATGGGATTCTGCATGTGGCGGCGTGCGGCGGCCTTGCTGCGCCAGATGATGAAGTTGTGGATGAACATGGCGCCGATGACGGCAAGGATGAGGATGATGTAGATGATCCGCACCCAGCGCGTGATGACGGAGCCTAAGTCTTTGGGATGGACTCCATCGGCCTGATGCACGGGCGTCAGCGTGAATTTCTGCGTCGCTCCCTTGTGGCACTTGCCGCAGGTGGCGTCGAGGTTGGCGCGATTGACGGTCGAATGCGGGTCGCTCGACGGGAGAATGTTGTGCACACCGTGGCAACTCGAACAGTTCGCGGCGACCACGGAGCCACCTTCGGCAGCGAGGCCGTGGTAGCTGTCCATGTAGGTTGAAACGCGGTTGCCCGGGACGCCGAATTCGCTGGAAAGTCGCACACCTTCATGACAGCGGGCGCAGGTATCGCGTGAAACATTCTGCTCTGCGACGGGCGAATTTGGGTCTTTGTGCGACTTGATGGAATGGATGCCATGGCAATCGGTGCAGCCCGGAGAAAGTTGGTTGCCGCGTGCGATGGCCTGGCCGTGGATGCTGGCGTTGAAGGTGTCTTTGATGTCGGCGTGACACTGTCCGCACGTGGCCGGCACATTGAGCCTGGAGATCGGCGACTGGGGATCATTGGCAGAGAGAATCGCGTGCGCACCGTGGCAATCCGTACAGACGGCGGCTTTCACAGAGCCGTTTTCGACGGCGCGACCGTGCACGCTGTCCTGATAAGAGAGGAATGGTTGCGTACTGACGCCGTTGGATTCCATCAGGAACTTCTGCCCGTGGCACCGACCGCAGGTTTCGGGAATGTGAGCGCGATTGATCGGCGAGTCGGGCGCGCCGCCAGCCAGCACCTCGTGCGCGCCGCCGTGGCAATCCTGGCAATTGGCGGCAATCTTTCCGCCGGAGACGATCTTTGCGTGGGTGCTGTGTGCGTAAGCATTCTTCGCGCCGGCATGGCAGTCAGCGCAGAGGACCTTTTGAGGCTTCGTCTCGTGCGCCAGGCTCTTCACGTCCTTGTGGCAGTCCACGCACGAGAGCTTCATCGAAGCGTGGATTGAGTGCTTGAGCTTTTTCGCGTCAACGAAAAGCGACACGGACTTGCCATTCACATCGGTGGTGAGGGTTGAGTCACCATGACAAGTGAGGCAATCTTCGTCTTTCAGTTTGTGTTGGGCGCGAGTGGGGATGGCCGAGCCCAGCAGAAAGAACGCAAACGTACAGAGCAGGATTCTGCTGGAAACTTTCACGCAATGAGGAGACGCTTTTGTGGATTTCCGCGCCGTGATAGTAGTCACAGGTCGCGGTGAAACGAGGTCTGCATCAGTGCATGGCTACAGTCATGCCCCTCATCTCTTCGCCGCACGAACATCGTTTCATCTTGAATACCCGAGGTTTGTATCAGGGCATGACTTCAGTCATGCCGTACACGGTCGTCTAATGAATCGGGGCTTTAGCCCCTGCGAGCTTTTGCCTTGCAAGATTCATGAAGTAGTAGGGGTAGTTCTCAGGCGCATCGACGAGTCCGGCCTTGACGGGATTCAGCGCGATGTATTTTCGGAACTGCAAAAGATCTTCGTGATTGTTGACACGGACTTCAGAAAATCCCTTTTGCCAGACCTCCCCGAGATAACCGAATTCCTTCTTGAGTCGATACGAGAAACCACCTTTGATGAGCTGCATCGCTTTCTCGATCGTCATGTCATCGCAGACGGTCAGAAGCAAGTGCACGTGGTCAGGCATGATAACGAATTCGTGGAGCTTGAATTTCTTTGCGGCAACCTGATAACGCAGCACATCAATAAGGAGGGTGGCGTTGCGTTCCGATTGGAACAGGCGATGGCCCATGGCGGTTCGCGTTGTCGCAAAGAAGGTACGATCGGATCGTGCGATTTGTTTTGGACTGGAGTTTCTTGCTGGGCGAGCCATTAACAGGGGCTAAAGCCCCTCTCCTTCTTCGATTGGGCATTCGGCATGACTGAAGTCATGCCCTGATACAAGCAGCCTGAGGTCCGCAGACGAGTGCGTCGGGGATGCCCGGTCCAGGATCCGTAGGCTCACCGCGATCCAAATCAGTTGGCAGTGCTTCGTAACTTGATTCACTGCTTCTTTCTCACCGGAAATAAGCGGTCAAGGTGAGCACTAGCAGTGTCAGGCCGATAAAGATCGCGGTGAAGCCGACAATGCGCGACCCATTGACGAACCACTGCGCTGGCGCGGTACCCAGGCGCTGCTCGAGCTTGCCCTCCCGCACCATGCGCGCGTATTCCTGCGGCCGCTTGTGCTTGAACTCCTCTTCGCTTTCAACACCTGTGAAGATCACCATGTCCATGGGAAAGCTATCGGGACGCAGGTGCGTGTTTACGAAGTGAATTGAAAAGATGAAGAGAATCGCCAGCAGCCCTTCTTCGCTGTGAATGACGAGCGCGGCGTTCAGTGCCCAGCCGGGAAGGAAACGCGCAAAGAACGGTGCGAACCACATCGCGTAGCCGGAAAATCCGATGACGATCATTCCCCAGAACACGGCCCAGTAATCGAACTTTTCCCAGTATGCATAGCGCTCGAACTGCGGCTTGGGGCCGAGGCCGATCATCCAGCGCATGTGGTTGAACATGTCTTTCGCATCTTTCCAATTGGCCACCATTGACGTGGCGCCCCAGAAGATTCCTTTTTCGCGCCGGAAGAGGCCACGCGTGAAGATCTCTTTGACATGGATGAGAAACGCGATAGTGAGGACGAGTGCACAGAGTTTATGAAAGAAGAGGATGGCTCCGAAGCCGCCGACTGCCCCGGCAAGGCCGCGCGCCCAGATGCTCTCGCTAAAGCGCAGGGGCAAGCCGGTGCCGGCGAGACCTAGAAAAGTCGAGAACAAGACGGCGTGGAGATAGCGCTGTTCGCGCGTGAAGCGATTGAACCAGCGTTCTGTCTTAGCGGGCTCTTCAACCTCGGTTGGCACTGGTGCTTGTTCCAGCTCAGGCATCTTTCCCTCCATTTGCCGACTTTCTCCTGACCTGGTCGAATCGGGAACGAATCAGCCACAATATCGTGTGAATCACAAAGAACGTCAGCACGCTCGCAAGCAACAGGTTCATGAACAGGCGCACATAGTAGAGAGCCGGATTCAAGTGGCGATCGTGTGCGTTGGCATGCGGCTGATATTGGACGAAACTCAGGTTGGCGCCGGCATGGCACTTGCCGCAGGTTTTCACCAGGTTGGCCTTGTTGATAGGCGAGCGCGGATCGGATGCGGGATAAATCTCGTGCGCTCCGTGGCAGTCCCAGCAGCGAGCGGTCTCAACGTATCCGCCGAGCGATCCAAGCTGCGAATGGAAAGTATCGTGATACGTAGAAAGTTTGTCCTTGTGGCAGGAGCCACAGATCGGCGTAGACTGCATACGGAATTCGGACTCCGTCGGCTGCAGGATAGCGTGGGCTGTATGACAGTCGGTGCAGACAGGAGCTTTCAGATGGCCTGAGGCCACCGCGTGACCGTGCGCTCCACCCTGGTAATCGTCATTGATCTTGGCGTGACAGGTGCCGCAGGTCTTAGGAATATTTGCCTTAAAAGTCGGGCTGGCGGGATTCTTGCTACTAAGAATGCCGTGCGATCCGTGACAGCTCTGGCAGTTGGCCGCGACAAGCAGGCCCTCCTTGCTCAGTGCGAAGCCGTGGATCGAATCCATGTAGTGCGGATAAACGCTGGGCAAGCCCTTCTTCGTGGCCATCGCGCCATCGCTATGGCATTGTCCGCAGGTCTTGGGAATGTTGAGCGGATACACTGCCGATCGCGAATCAGCTTTCGGAAAGATTTCGTGAGCATTTCCATGACAGCTGGTGCAGGGATGTTCTTTCGCCGATGAGTGCACGCTGCTGGTAAGTTTTGAAGCCTCGTCGGCGTGGCAGGTCTTGCAATCAACCTTCGCGATGTGGTCCGGATGAGGATATTCCTTGATGTCGGCATGGCAGTTGTTGCATTGCAGGCTGCCGTGAATACTGGCGCTGAACTTGTCGCCGTCGACTGAGATGCTGTGGCCGGCGGCGTCCTGCATCGTTTTGTCGCTGTGGCATGCGAGGCAATCAGCCTGAGCAGCCAGATATCGGGGCGACACAAGGACCAGAAGCGCGAGAAGGCTGAAGGTGAGTGCCCCGCGATGTCGAACAGGTTTGAAGAAGGTGTACAGCCAATCGGCTGGACCGGCAACAATCGCGATAAAGAATGCTACAAAACGTGCGGCTTTGGTCATGCGGCCGTCTTTCCCCTACGCGGAGTGAGCAACTGCGTTCCCGCACATAGCTTCCCCGCAGCGAGTTTCCGCTTGCATGAAACCTATGGCGGGGATTGCAACTCTGAGGAGACGCCTTTTGGAGCTTGACTGGCAGTGATAGTTATCACAAATGGAATGAACTGAAAGAGACTGAGTTGCTTTCGTGGTGTGACGCGAGCCACTTCACAGGTAAGAACCAGAGATTGTTCTCAAACAGGAATTTCACATACCCGCGGTTTCGCCGACATTGCTTTTGCATGCCGCGAACAAGATCGTTCTCATCGTGATGCGAGTCACATGCCGGGGTGTGTTGAATTCGGGACAATGTAGCCGCTGACCGAGGTGTGTTTTATGGCTACATCTGCCCATACGTCTTCTCCAACCATGCTCACTCTACCGGGCGATCCTGTTCGGCAGATTCAATGGCGTTTTGCGAATCGCTACGACCTGCAGATGCTGGTGCAATCGGCGCGCACCGTGGCACGCGGCACAGTCGCGCACATGGTGGCGGCGGGCGAGCGCAACAGCCATGAGTGGACTCCGGCGAAGCACGAGATGATGGAAGCGTTTGACCGTGCGGGAATCACCGGCGCGTTTCATGGAGCCGGAAGAAGGCGGATTCATTACTGGCCCAAAGAACCTCGCGCTGGCCCTGGCAGCCTTCGAACTGGCATGGGTAGATGGTGGCGCAGCAACGGCGAGTCTGGCGGGATTTCTGGCGCTGGCGCCGATTCACGAGCGCGGAACTCCGGAACAGGCCGCTCACTACATGAGTCTCTCCGCTCCACCTCAACCGGGCGACGAACGCAAGCCGTGGCGCGGCGCCTTTGTGCTGACCGAGCCGATTCCCTACGTAGGCGTAGACACCGGCATGCTGAGTGGCAAAGTGCGCGTGGCCGGATGGCGGCATGACGAAGAGCCATGGCTGCAGGTGGAGAAGCGCGGCCGTTTCATCACCAACATTGCGTTTGCAAATTTTGTAACGGCAGCTGTGGCCTCGGACGACCCGCAGATCAAAGGCAGTTGCGTGGTGATCCTGGAGCAGACGGACGAAGGCACGTTCGACCCCGGCACGCCGACGAAGAAATTAGTGCACCAGTTGTCGTCGACAGGCGATCCGATCTTCAACTTGAAAGTGCCGGCAAGCCGCATCGTCGGCGGCTACACCGTGAAAGACGGCGTGATTGTTCCTAATTTCAACCACAGCGAAGTGATTGAAGCGGTCTTTCGGCGGACACGCGTGACCGTCGGACTGATGACAGCCGCGAAGCTGTTGTCTGCCGTGGAGCCGGTCATCCGGTATCAGCGCGGACGCTTTCGCGGAGCCGAGGGCGCAAAGCCCGGGACCATCCGCTACGAACAAGGTATCCAGCAACGCGAAGATGCATTGCATAGGCTCGTGGATGTGTGGGCTACAGGCGAGGCTGCCGCCTCGCTGGGCTTTGCCGCCGCGCGACTTTATGACGAACTCGATCCGATCGAGAAGCAGAAGAATGCAATTCTGGCGGAGCGCGGCGTTACGGGCAGTCGCGCAGAGGCAAAGGCATTGCGCGAAAGCGAACTGCAGCGCCATCGAGTTTCTAAAGAGACGCGGCAACGATCCTCGCGGTGAAATGCTTCCGGCCGATCCGCTGGTGCAGTTTGTGCTGAAGGATGCCGAAGCGAATGTGCTGTGCCCGGCGACAAAGCTTTGGAACACCGGCCACGGCGCCAACATGATGCGCGAGGCCGTGAGCCTGATGGGCGGATACGGCATCACCGAAGACTGCCCTGGATTCCTGGCCAGCAAGTGGATGGATGCGCAGCTTGAGGCCACCTACGAGGGACCTGAGGCCGTGCAAAGACGGCATCTCACTATCACGATGACGTCGGAGGTATTCCTGGCTGAAATGCGCGCATGGATTGAGGAGATGCGGCAGGTTGCGGCGACGCACCCCGGCACCGGCGCCTGCACCCTTGCTTCGGCGATGCGCATGTGGCTGTGGACGCTCAAGCATCTGCAGAAAGCCACCGACCCGGCAGGAAACAAGCTCTATCACGGGCAGCGTCAAGGCGTAACGTTCCCGCTGGCCGATGCACTTTGCTGGCTGCTCGCGTCACGTCACCAAATACTCGATGTACTGGAGCTCGAGCAAAGCGGTGCGGCCGACGCATCGGTTGCGGATGGACTGGCGGACACGCTGCTGTTCCTAAGCGATCTGTGCCATGTACAGGCCGCGCAGGCGGCGGGCGAGGTGTCGCGCATCTGTGCAGAGCTTGTCTTCGGATACAACGAACATCCGGCATGGAACCAGCAGGGATGCACTACGTGCTTCTCGGCTGCCGAGTTGGATGAGCTCGAGGAGACGATGCCGGGAATCGCCGCGATGGCGGTCGATGTGGTGAGTACAAATGGCAGTCATCCCATGAAGGCCGGGCCTTGCGCAAACTGTGCGGGCGCCGGCGAATTCCTGCAACTTCAGAATAAGCTGTGCATTTGTTTGAGCGGCTCGCGACTGGCAAAAGATCGCGCCGCAGACACGGTGAGCAAGGTGATGATTCCCGAAGCCCTGGATTATCCCGCATGAGCAGCGACTCGAACATGAGCGAGTGCAATACGACCCCGATCGAACGCCAGGCGATGGAAGCCGATATTGCCTGCGTGGGGTTCGGGCCCGCAATGGGCGGATTTCTGACCACATTGACACACGCGTGGAATGGGAATCCCGCTGATCCCGCGTTTGAGAGCAGGGTTGCGCCAGGGTTGCCGTTGCAGGTGTTGTGCTACGAACGCGCTGATGATATCGCTTCAGGCGTCAGCGGAGTTGTAACCGCGGCGCGCGGTATTCGCGAGAGCTTTCCCGAATTGAATCCGTCTGACATTGCGATGGCAGCGCCGGTCAAGACGGAGAAGATCCTCTACTTGCTGGATCCTGTTGGCGCGAGTCGGCGCCCGCTGCTGCTGCGGATGGGTGATCGAATCTTACGCGCACTGAGTGCGACGCTCGGCGTCCGCGACCATGCTTTTCACTTGCCGTGGACGCCGCAGTTCCTGCACAAAGGCGGCGGCCTGGTAATGTCGATTGGCCAGTTCAACCAGTGGGTTGGCGCGCAACTAATGGCCTCCGGGCTCGTACAGATCTGGCCGGCGATGCCGGTGAGCGAACCGCTGTTTCAAGAGAATGCGGAACGGAACGGCGAAAAAATTGCCGGCGTCCGACTGACGGACCAGGGCGTGGACAAGCAGGGCGCACCCGAAGCAGGCTTTGTAGCGGGCATGGATGTTCGCGCCAGCCTGACGGTCGTCGGCGATGGACCGTTCGGTGCAGTGGGTCAGGCGATCGACAAACATTTTGGAATGCCGCCAGGACACGACAAGCGCGAATGGGCGATGGGCATGAAGTTCGTTATCGAGTTGCCCGAAGCGACCACGCTCGAAGCCGGCACCGTTTGGCACACCTTCGGTTATCCCGAGCCGGAGATTTTTGGATTCCTGTATGTGCATCCGGAACGGTTGGCGTCGGTCGGCATCTTTGTGCCGTCGTGGCTCGGCGACCCCGGGCGCACCGCCTATCGCTACCTGCAGCACTTCATTCAACACCCGGCGCTGTGGCGTCATTTGAAAGACGGAACACTGCGTTCGTGGGGCGCAAAGTCGCTGGATGAATCAGGCCTGCACGGCGAGCCGTTCCTGGTAGGCGATGGCTACGCACGCATCGGCGAGGGCT
Organism: uncultured Acidobacteriaceae bacterium; assembly: GCA_963738035.1. GTDB lineage: Bacteria > Acidobacteriota > Terriglobia > Terriglobales > Acidobacteriaceae > Telmatobacter. The sequence continues at coordinate 269,656 of CAVTVB010000005.1, read as the reverse complement.
CAGGCTCAACGAATATGCTGGCGGGCTCCGGTGTGGATGAAGCGTGGATGAGCGGCGTTCAACTCGGCGAGGCAGTGATCGATCTGCTCCACGCGGGGAGAAGTTTTACAAAAGAAAATCTGGCCGCTACCTATGAGGTACGCCGGCGCGTCAGCTGGATCGAGCGGAATGCCCGCGAAGCCATGAATGCGCGCAACGGATTCCACCGTGGATTTGCCTCCGGGCTGATGGGAATGATGCTTGCCGGTCTTACCGGCGGAAGACTGTCGCTCGTCGCATCGATTCCGCCCGCACACAAGCAGATCAAAAAGCGCGCAGTGCGTTCGCTCAAAGAGCTGAAACGCCGCGAAGCGGCAATGCTCGCCGTGGAAGACGGGCGTCCGCTGCACGATGCGCTGATGTCGGCGCGCGGATGGCCTGAAATTGAATTCGACGGCAAACTACTCGTCTCACACCAGGACGCGCTGCTGATGGGCGGCAAGGTGCAGGCGTTGCCAGGGTTTGCCGATCACGTGGTGTTTCGCGACGCCGGGCTCTGTGTCCACTGCGATGACAAAACCTGCATCGCCATGTGCTCCGGACAGGCGCTGACGCTCGGTGCGGAGGGTGTGCCGGCTTTCGAACGAGAGAAGTGCGTCCACTGCGGCGCATGCCTGTGGAACTGCTCGCAAGCCGGCCCCGATGGCCTGACCAATATTGAATTTCGCGCTGGAGCGGGAGGATTGCATTCCGCGGAGAACTGAAAAGAACTAATACCTAATAGCTAACAGCTTAGAGAGGACAGTTTGTGTCTAACCAACTTCAAATAGTCGTCTGCGCCGGCATCGTGCCGGATCCCTTGCAGACACTGGAACCGGTAACTGGACCTAAGGGGCCGGCGCTCAAGAACGAAATGATGCTGCCGGCGGTGCTGGACCCGTGGGCGGCAAGTGCGCTCTATGAAGCGGCGAATCTGGTGGCGAAAAATCCGGGCAGCAAGCTCTGGCTGGTATCCCTTGGACCGAAGGCAAAGCTGCAGCAGGTGATGATGACCATTGCGCAGAAGGTGAGCTTTGAGCTGGTTGCGATTGATGCGCCAGTCAGCGGGTTTGCCGATGCGCATGCCACTGCGACCACGCTGGCCAACGCAATCGCCGAGATTCCGACACTGGATAAGTCGAAGCTTCTCCTGTTTGGCGGATGGGAATCGGCAGCGCGTGGTGCGGGTGTGACGTTGCAACTTGTGGGCGAGCGACTCGGCATCACGGATCAGTTCATGGGCGTGGACCAAATTGAATTGCGCGAAGACGGATCGTTCGAAGTACTGGAGCGCGTCGAAGGTGGCAAACACCAGGCTTCAGAGTGCACAGGCACGCCTGCGGTGCTTGGATGGGCCACTGGCAACCTGCCCGAGCCGCGTAACAACCCACAGATCGGTATGGCGAATATGCGCACGGTGATGCCCGCTCTGCAAAAAGCGAAGCAAACGTCGCTCGCCGAGAATGGGCTGCAATATGTTTCCGCAAGCCTGCCCAGCCAGCAGCGGCAAACGCGCGTGGTCAAAGACATGGGCTCCGACGCAATTGCACAGGAACTCGTCGAGTGGATTGGAGCGAAGTGATGGCCGAATCAATTCTTGTTTTGACGCATGCTGACGAAACGGGCACTGCGCTGACCAAAGCTTCGCTCGAGGCGGTAACCGCGGGCAAACAGCTGGCCACCCGTCTCGGCGCTTCCCTCGCAATCGGCATTGTTGCGGTAGATGCGAAGGCAGCCGCAAGTTCTCTATCCGGTTCAGGTGCGCGCCTGCTCGGAGTTTCGGGAGAAGCTTTTGTCCAGTCCCGCTATGCCAGCGACGCCGCCGCCTGCGAGGCGCTTTGCAACGCAGGTCAAGCGACCATTGTTCTCGCGCCCGGCAGTTCCCGCTTCGCGCGGATCATGGCGGGCGTGGCACATCGAGTTGCCGGATGCGTAGACACGCACATCACATCGATTGTCGGCGACGCTGGCATTGAAGTCTCGCGCTGGTTCTATCGCCAGCGCATTGAAGCCGTGATCACGCGGAGCGCGCGTCCGTGGTTCCTTCTGCTTGAGGCGGGAACGAATGCTCCGTTTGCGAGCGACACAGGCGAAGTTCATTTGGAGTCCGTCGCAGTTGAACTACCCGTGTTGCGCACGACGGTTACTGGCATGCGGTCTCCGGCTCAGGATGAGGAGACGATTCGGCCAGAGGCGAAGATGCTCTTCGTCGCCGGTGCGGGCTGGACGAAGAAGCAGCCCGATGGACAGATGCATGCCACTGAAGCCGGCAATCTGATTCTCAGTTTCCTACATAAGAGCGGTGCATCGCTGGGCAGTTCCAAATCGCTCGTAGACCAGGGTGGGGACGGGCAGCCCGTCCTTCCCTTCCTCACGCACATGAACCAGGTGGGACAAACGGGATCGACGCCACGCCACGCCAAGGGCCTTTCCACCTGCTGCCACGGCGAAGAGCCGCACGTTGTGGGTTGGCGGTTCATCGGCGAGCGCCGTGCAATCTCACTCGATCCAAACTGCGGCTGGGCGCGCGGCAAAGCAGATGTCGTCTACGTAGCAGACGCCTTCAAGGTCATGGCCCGTGTGAACGAGCTGCTGAAAGCAGACTGAGGAAGCGTTTCCCAAAAACCAAGTCAGACGGCGGCGCTGGCTCGTCTTCACACTTAGCGCGTCAGGTAGTGCGCAAGCCGGAGCCACCAGTCGGTCATCGAGACGTAGCTGCTCAGCAGGCCCGAGGTGACGAAAAGAGCGATAGCAATCGAAAAACTGCGATCCAGGCGACGCGTCATGGCGATCTTTAACAGCCACAGGAGCAGAGCTACTGCCACTGTCGATCCCCAGAAGGTGGGGAAAAAAGATGCGTCGGTAGCTTGAGAGAATGCGTTCCGGATGGAACCAATGCGCCCTATGCCCGCCTCTGCCACGGATAGCGTGCCCATCAGCATGAGCGGCCGGTGCCATGCGCGTGTGCGGCGAAATAGAAATCCCAGACCGACAAAAATCGTGAAATTTGCGATTTCAGTCAGCGGAAGAGTGAGAAACCGATAGCGTCCAAAAGGCGCAAATGAATGCGGATCAGCGTAATGAATCTGCAGCAGTGCCGCTATGGCGCCGACGGGAATGATGGCGACGTAGAGTACGACCGCACTTGCACCCAGCCGCATGTGCAACCGGCGATTTCCCTTCACCACGAGGCCGCATTGCAGCAGGAACAGAACCATCCAGCAGGTCATCAGGCCGCCGTGAACATAAACGAGCGGCGCACTCTGCTGTGTGACATGTTGACCCGCATCATTCAAGCCGTGCAGGTAAAACATGTGAAAGCCCATGGCCACGCCGGCAATCATGACCAAGCTGGCAATCAGGTAGAAGAGCCGCTCTCTGCGCTCCGTTTGAATCGTCTGCGCAGGTGTAGGAGCTGTGGCGATCGTTGAACTCACAGATTTCTTCCCTAACCGGGGTGAGGTATCTTGACTGGGACTGAGGGCACGCCAACGATAAAGAGAGAGCAATTGGCTGTCAAGCGCGCTTCGGGAATTGCTCTGCGGCTAAGTCTTTTCATAGACGACTCTGAAGCGACGCAATTGTCCATAACCTAATGAGCCGCTGTAACTTATTCACAGAGTACGGGTGGTTACACCAGCGCTTCGTATACCACTCCTTAGCCAGCTGGATTAGCGTCCAGACGCCTTCTTGGCGCGATTGGCAGCAGCACTAGTAATTCAGCTAGTTGTGAAGGGAGCGGTGGCTTCCCTAGGGTCATCTGGAGTTGTTATGGCTTCAGACAACTCGAAGAATCGTCTCATCACGATTCCCGGTCTTACTGGCGCGTTTAATCCATCTCGGAAAGAATTCCATTCAAGGCAAGGAGGAATGTATGTCAAAAGTCGCCCTGATGTTGGTTGCAACAGCGTGCCTGTTACCGACAGCCTTTTGCCGGAACGCGGAAGCACAAGATTCGTACTCGGCAAATGTAGTCACCGGCAGCACCTCGGCCCAGCAGATTCAGTTCAACTTCACCATCACGAAGTACACAACGGAGGCAGAACTCAAGGAGCTTGCGGCAATCCTCAAGGACAAAGGGGAGGACGCGCTAATCGATGCAATGAAGAAGCTCGAAGCTGGGCGTATTAACAAGTTGGGTGACACGGGAAACGAGATCGCAGTCGCAGACAAGACTCAATCGGGCAAGCATACGATCATCACGATGGTTACTCCGCGCAGGATCTCAGTTACCGAACTCAGCCGTGGTGCGCAACACGCCGATTATCCCTTTGGCATCCTTCAGGTCACATTGAATGAAAAGGGTGAAGGGACCGGAAAAATGATGACCGCCGCAAAGATCAAGTTCAATGAAAAGAAAGGGCACTTTGAAGTTCAGCCTTACGGGGCCGGACACTCCAAAGTCACGAATGTTGTTCCTAACAAATAGAACCGCGGCGATTCTCTGACCGACCTCATCGCTGAAGATTAGCATTCACGAGTAATGGAGCTTTGTACCCACTGGGACGCCCTCCCCCAGACCGCCCCAGTGGAGTACAGGTGCCGAGAACTTGCCCGGACACCAACTTGAGCCAGCCAGCGTTACTCGCAGACGAATCGAAAAAGACGACTCCAGAACTGCGATCTGGCTTGAGGAAACTACCGAGATCGCGATCCGGCTGATCCAGCCATCTGTTTCAAGACCGGGCATTGGTTAGCGTACTGTTGACCGCTCTGCTTCAATTGGCGATCGCATTTTCGCAATGCTGAACGCAATTGCGCCTCAAGACTCTCCAGTTCGGCCTTCTTGGCAAGCAGGGCGACGAGTTTATTCTGAAGCCTGTCCCTGACCTCAACGCAGGTTTGAGTGTTCCCTTCTTGAAGAACGAGAAGCTCGCGAATCTCTGTCAGTGAAAACCCAAGACCCTTAGCTCGCCTCACAAACTCCAGGCGATCTATTGCGGATTCCGCAAACTGTCGATAGCCCGACGAGGTTCGCGATGCCGGAGCAAGCAGTCCTTCCTTCTCATAAAAACGGAGGGTTTCCAGATTTACGCCGACGCGCAGCGCAAGCTGCCCTCTTGTCAGAGTCTCCATGGATGCAGCCTAAACCCTGTAGCCAGCTACAGGGTCAAGAAAAATCCGACCTGGCCGCAGATTGGCGACGAACAGGCTCTTCTGAGCCGGGTCGAGTCAGGTTCTGCGCTGTCGGGAAAGAGGGATGAACCAAAACTGAGCTACGATGGAGTTATGCTTAGCCAGGAAACCGTCACCATGGAACCTGCGAAGGCCGCAAAAAAACGTCTACCTGGACTCGCTCGCGATCGACTGATTGTCGCGCTCGACGTTCCCGATTCCAAATCGGCCATGCGACTGGTCGCGGAACTTGAGGGCACCTGCAGTTGGTTCAAAGTGGGGCTGGAGTTGTTTGTCGCTGCCGGGCCGGCGGTGCTCGAGCCGATCGTCGCGCGCGGACACAACGTCTTTCTCGACCTGAAGCTCCACGACATTCCGAATACCGTGGCCGGTGCGGTTCGGTCGGCCGCCGGGCTGGGCGTGCGGATGCTCACGGTGCACGCCGGTGGCGGTCCAGCGATGCTGTCGGCGGCCAAGGCTGCGCTGGCCGGTGTTTCCAATCCGCCCGAATTGCTCGCGGTGACGGTGCTGACCAGCATGGATGCTGCCCAGCTCGAGTCCGTCGGAGTGAATCGCGCGCCGGCCGGGCAGGTGGAGCAGCTGGCGAAGATTGGGTTGGAAGCAGGGATCCGCGGATTTGTTTGCTCGCCGCAGGAGGTTGCGTCGGTGCGAGCTTTGACTGGGCCAGCTGGGGTCTTAGTGATTCCAGGAATTCGACCGGCGGGAGCTGCGATTGGCGATCAGAAGCGTATCGCTGGACCAGCGGAGGCGCTGCGGCTGGGTGCCAGCTACCTCGTCGTAGGAAGGCCGATTACGCAGGCCCCGAATCCATCGGAGGCAGCTGCAGCGATTCTGGAAGAGATGGCGGAAGCGTTATAACGCGGCTCGGTGGAACATCCCAAGTTCGTGCTTTCCCACCCATGACAAGATGCAACCATGTCCTGGACGGGGCACCCGAATCGCGGAGCGCGAAACAGAAAAGAGCAACTGCAGGTTCCTCCACTCCCGTTGGTCGGTCCGAATGACGGCGCTGGAGGAGTTCCGCGGCAAAGCAGTGCAATTCCGAGCCCATGGACGAAAAGCCCGGCAAGTTGCCGGGCTTTTCAATAGCTAAGACTTACCTTTGTGCTTAAAGTTTTTCGTAGAAGTCACACGCAGAGCAGGAGATATAGACTCCGCCAGGTACGCCGCGCTCGCGGTCCTTTACGCGCTTGACGATACGCGTCGGTTTGCTGCACTTGGGGCAGTCGGTGGACTTCGTCGTGTCCATTGCTTTCTTGCGATCACCAGTTTTGGCAATTTTGGCCATGGGTCGGGTGTTTCTCCTTTGAAGATTGTCTCTGCACACACGCGCGGATATGCTGCACGCGGCTTCAACGGCGCGGTCGATTAACTCACCCCTGCTCAAAATTGTTTGCGGGAGGCAGCCGGACTCGCTGCCTCCAGTTTACATCAGGACTCAGTGCGGCTGGGTCGCGTCGGCCGGCGGAGTGCTCGCGTTTGGATCTGCCGGTTTGGAAGTGGTTGCAGCCGGCGTTGTGTTTTTCTGATCTGCCTGGTCTTGGGCTTGCTGGGCCGCTTCGGCTGCCCTTTGCTGATCCGCACGGCGTGCGGCTGCAGCATCGGGATAATCGTCGGGCTTCTGCTTGGGAAACTGAACGGGCTTCATCTCGCCTTGGCCCTGACCTTGCTGCGCACTATCGGGTAGTTTCTCTCCTGGAGCCGTGAGCGTAGGCGGAGGCGCCGGGGCTTCCTTATCCGGATCACGTTGGACGTCGCCCATTTTCACGGTGCGCACGGCCTGGTCCGCCACCAGCGGTGAACCGTCGGTGCGCATCATGCCTTCGACTTCGTCCTTGGTAAAGATCTGTGGCGTCTCGCCCACTTTCGCAATTTCGACGCGGATGACGCGATTGCCATTGATGCGCACAAACTCAACAGGCTTCGGCGGAGAACCGTAGATCCACTCCTCGAACGGCATTTGCCCGTCGACTTCGCGTACCTTGCGCTGGGGCGGACCTAGGGAGAAGAGCACCATGTCGGTCGTCATGCCGACCATTACATCGTGATTCAGAATTGCGTCCTTCAGTTTGGGCGGAAGCGTGTCAGTGAAGGCCTGGATGGGCGTTTTAACGTCGAATGAAATAAGCGGCGCGAGAAGCGCTTTCACCTGTGAACCGGTCAGTGCTGGGATGGGGCCTTTGAAGTCCAACGTGAGCCGGGCTCCTGTGGCCTCCTCGCCGTCGTCCTGAACGACGGGGTTCATGGATCCGCTGCCGCCGATTTGAACGTGACGCAGGAAACGATGCTTGAGGTCCGGGCCGCCATTGAGCATGAAGATGATCTTGTTCTTCTCAAACTTGACGTCAGTCAGTACGACGCGATCGCCGGGCTTGGCGCAAAGTCCGAATTGGGTGGCCATGTCGAGATAGGGCTCGCCCGCGGGGTTCAACTTGCCGTTGGCCTCGAGGGTTAACCCCTTGTGGCCCCTGGGAAACGGACGCATAGCGAACCCCTGCTCCGCTTGCATCACGCGGATCAGCTCCACGCGCGTCTTCGCGTCGAGTTGTGACTTTTCTAGCGGAACATTCGTCGGCTGGATTTGGCTAAAGCGACGATCGACTGTGCCGTTTCCCTTCATCGCTCCGGAATGGGTATCGATGGTGATGGCCTGCGCGCTTGCCACGCCGCTAAGGCACGTCGCCACTAATGCGCAGGCGCCAGCCAGCAAAAGTGAGTGGTAAAAACGCGCAGGAATCCGGGTATGGACGAATGGCGGGGTGATAGTGGGCAATGCACTGATCATGGGCTTCCTCCCATGGCCGTACGCACGTAGCATTACGCCAACAGTAGTTCCAATTCACTACAAAGGTCAAATCGGATATGCGAACTGGAACAGTGGGCCTATGAGCCGGGCGTTTCAGCGGGGATCTTCAGGACCGGCTGAAGACTGTGATGCCGGCTGGGAAGCAGCAGATGGCAACGGCGGTGCGACAGCCGGGAGAATCTGCACAAGGGACGGTGCGGCCGGCTCTGCGGCAGGTCCCATTGCGGCCTCGTGCTGTAGGCGGGCGGCTGCGTCGAGGTCTACGGGGATTCCGCCGGGCACGATTACGGGGGCGTTGTAGCGGAAATCGAGGTCGCGGGTGACGCGGTAAACCACTGGGAACGCGACGAGAAGCACCAAGCAGGCAAACCAGCTGGCGTCGATGCCAAAGCCGCCGCCGGTCAGCCAGAACGGCCCCATCGGATTGCCCTCTATGACCGGCGAATGGCTGCTGACGCCTCTCACCGTGAGACCGAATACTAGAGCCTGAGAAGCTTTCCAGCCAAAGTTGATCCCCCAGCTTACCCAAAGCGCGCGTGTGCGCAGATAAGCGGTGGTGAGCAGAAAGCTGAAGACGACAGAAATGGCGATGCTGGCGTTGGTGGCTCCGGGCAAAAGTGCATAAACGATCGCATAGAACAATGCGTAGCCAAACGCCGCACCGGACGATCCGACAACAGCAGTGAAGCGCTGAAACCCGTATCCGCGAAAAGCGACTTCTTCGCCAAGCGTGAGCAACCCAAAGTACGCTGCATCGACGATCAGCCATGGCCATGCCGACGACTGCGTGGAAATCACGACAGCGATGCCACCGATCACAACCATGGCGAAGACGCAGACGACAACCGCGCCCCAGCCCACTGCCATGCCAGCGGCAACTTCGCGAGTCCAGCCGGCACGGAGCGGCAGCCCCTGTGCGGCAATTGAGCCCACTTGCCTGTCGAAGAGGGAACCGAAAGCCGCGTAGCCAAGAATGAGGAACAGCACGAACAAGAACTGCTCTACCAGCGGCGCCCAGGCATCATGATGAACAGCGATCGCCGCGTTGCGCGCGAACGAACGCACGACAAAGAAGTAGAGGACGGCCGCGATGAATTCCAGATAGGCGCGCAATCTGCCGCCACGTGGGGGCGCACTCATCGCGAACCCCTTTGATGAAGCGAATATGCGAAGCAAGCGTGCATTGACCGGTAAAGGTGCGAGCGTTCGCGCTCGATAGAAATACGATGCGTCACGCGCACTAGCTTTCTGTATAGCACTGGGCGATGTTGCGGAACTTTTTTTGCCGCGCCGCGACCAGGGCGTCGATGGGCATCGATTTCAACTCGGCCAGATGCTTCTGGATCGCTGACCCCACCAACCCCGCGCCGACAGGATGATCTGTATGCGCACCACCGGGCGGCTCGCTGATAATTTCGTCCACACAGCCAAGCGCGGCAACTTCGGGAGCGGAGATGCGCATGGCTTCGGCGGCCTGCTGCTTGTGCGAGGCGTCGCGCCACATGATCGCGGCGCAGGACTCCGGCGTGATGACGAAGTAGAGGGCGTTCTCGAGTATCAGCACACGGTCGCTGACGGCAAGTGCGAGTGCGCCACCCGACCCGCCTTCGCCGCTGATGATGGAGATGGTGGGCACGCGTAGGCGCGCCATCTCGCGAATATTGCGCGCAATGGCTTCGGCCTGGCCGCGCTCCTCTGCCCCTAGACCGGGATACGCGCCGGGCAGATCGATAAGACTGATGACGGGACGGCCAAATTTCTCGGCGATCCTCATGCATCGGAGCGCCTTGCGATAGCCTTCGGGGTTGGGCATGCCGAAGTTGCGCTTCACGCGCTCTTTGGTGTTTCCGCCCTTGCGGTTGGCGATCAGCATTACCTCGTCGTCGCCGAGCTTTGCCATTCCGCAGGCCACGGCGGCGTCGTCGCCAAAGGCGCGATCCCCGTGAATCTCGCTGAAATCCGTGAAGATTCGCTCGATAAAGTCCATGGGGTAAGGCCGCTGAGGATGGCGTGCCGTCTCGATTCTCTTCCACGCAGCCGAAACCGGCTGCGGGTTGCTGGGTGAACCTGATGCGTGTTCAGTCATCTGAAGTTGGCAGCGGCTGGGCATGAACCGATCTGCGTGCCCGGCATGCTGCTCCTAGTGATTCTACGGGTCGGGGCCCCCTTGGACAAACTCGGGCAAATTCAGCCGATTCGATTGGGAACCGAGCGTTGGAAGAGCGGTTTGACGGAGTCCCTGGGGGTATATTGCTTCTAGCCCCGCCTTTCAGCCGAATTCAACCAGCCTCAAACGAAGAGAGAAATGACCCAGACACGTAGAGACTTCCTCGCCACTAGCGCGCTTGGCGCCTTGGGCGCTGCCATCCCACTTAATGCACAAAGCGGCACACAGACTCCGACGACACCGACGAACCAGCAGACACCCGGAGCACCACCGGCATTTGGCACCGCGCCACCAGTTGGACCGGAAGTGACGGCCGAAACTTTTGCGGAGGCCGAAAAGCTCGTCCAGATTGAGATGTCGCTCGCGGATCGCGCGCAGGCCGCCGGCAACTGGCGCCAGGCGATGGCGCCCTTGTATGAACGCAGAGCCGGACCGCGCAAGATGGCGCTGGAGACCGGCCTTGCGCCCGCGACGGTTTGGAATCCGATGCTGCCGGGGACCTTGCCCGGGAAATCGGGCCTCGGAGAGAGCTACTACATTCGCAGCGCCGATCCTCGCGCGCCCTTGCCGGCAAACGATGCAGATATCGCGTATGCGTCGGTGGCGCAGCTTTCACGCTGGATCCAGGCGCGGCAGATCACTTCGGAACGGCTGACACAGATTTACCTTGACCGGCTCCAACAGTTCGATCCCAAGCTGCACTGCGTGATTACGCTGACGCGCAATCATGCGCTGGAGCAAGCGCGGCGCGCGGATGCGGAAATCGCAGCAGGAAAATATCGCGGACCGCTGCATGGAATTCCTTGGGGAGCGAAGGATCTGCTCGACACTGCAGGAATTCCAACCACCTATGGCGCGGAGCCGTACCGCAACCGCGTGCCCACGAAAGACAGCGCGGTTGTAGAGCGGCTGAATGCGGCGGGTGCGGTGCTGGTGGCGAAGCTGAGCCTAGGCGCGCTCGCGCTTAACGACATCTGGTTTGGCGGGCAGACCATGAACCCATGGCTGCTGGAAGAAGGGGCGTCGGGATCGAGCGCAGGACCGGGCGCTGCAACGGCTGCGGGGCTGGTTGGGTTCGCGATCGGCAGCGAAACCGGCGGCAGCATCGTGAGCCCTTCGATGCGCTGCGGTGTTACTGGTCTGCGGCCAACTTACGGACGCGTGGCACGGACTGGAGCCATGACGCTGTGCTGGTCGCTCGACAAGCTGGGACCAATGGCACGAAATGTGGAAGACACGATTCTCGTGTTGACCGCGATCTCCGGGCCAGACCCTGGGGATGTAGCCAGCGTTCCGAGTTCGCTTGCGTTTGACGCAAATGCGAAGGTCGCCGGGCTGCGCGTGGGCTACTTCCCTGCGTGGATGAAAGAAGCGCCGGCGACGGACGTGGATCGCGCAGCGCTGGATGTCGTCAAAAAACTCGGCATGGAACTGGTCGAGGTTTCCCTTCCTGATTGGCCATACGACTCGCTCAACCTGATTCTCTTTGCCGAGGGTGCCGCGGCTTTTGAAGAGCTGACGCTTGCGCACAAGGAAGCCGAGTTGAAGGCGCAGGTTTCCGACGGTTGGCCGAATACCTTCCGCCAATCGCGCTTTTTGTCGGCGGTGGACTTCGTGCAGGCGGACCGGATGCGTCGCAAGGTTGCCGCGGAGATGGCGCGGGTGTTTTCACAAGTGGACCTGCTGCTGGTGCCGTCGCTGCGCGATGAGATTCTGGTCATTACGAATAACACTGGACATCCGTCACTCACGTTGCGTGCAGGATTCGTGGAAGTATCTAAGGCGCGGAGCGACTGGGCGCCCGATCCGAAGCATCCGCTGCCGAAATTTTCACCGCCCGCGGCGCGTTCCACATGGAGTGACGCTGATCGGACGACTCTTCGATGAAGGCACACTATGCCAAGCCGGAATGGCTTTGGAGCGGGCGTTTGCTGTTGCCGGGGAACGGCCGCCGGGATTCTGAAAGACAGCTTTTAACTGTTAGCCTTTTTGACGGCGGCCTTTGTTTGGCGGCCCGTTCCTTTTTGATTCCAGCTTTTTCTATGTGTTGTTGACGGGCCTGGCTGTGGGCGCGCCAGAAGGCTTGCGCTGTGAGCGGACCGAGATCGGGCGCGCTCGGGTGCTGCTCCTTGTGAAAGACGTGCGCGTAGAGCATGGGGCCGAGCAGCAGGGCCATCGCAGATTCAAGATCGAGATCGCCAGGCAGTTGGCCGCGAGAGATGCCGCGACGCAGAACGCGCTTCAGGCACTGGCGCGGCGGCTCCATGACGCGATGGCGCCATGCCTTGCCGAACTCGGGATGAATTGCGGAGTAAGCAATGAGTGATGGCATCATGCGATTGCGGGCTGCGTCAAATTTGTCGGGCGGCTTGCGCGTGAGCACAGTTGTCAAGTCGCGCTGCAGATCGCCCGTATCCACATCTTCCGGTTCGCGGTCGAGACCGTTGACCATCAGCATCACTTCAAGCAGCAGCGCTTCTTTGTCGGCCCAGTGGTTATAGATGGTGGCCTTGCTCACGCCTGACGCCTGCGCAATCGAGTCCATGCTAGTGGCCTCAATGCCGCGCTCGGCAAACAGCGCAAGCGCGGCGTTGAGGACTTTTTCGTGAGCTTCGATACTGCGAGGTCTAACCATCGTTATGTTTCGATCTCAAGAAACGCATTATATTTCGATCTTCGAGAAACGCCATGCGCCGACAACCAGCAAAATCGCGCCGACGCAGACGAGAACGGTGAAATCCAAGGCCGGATGGAAAGTCGCGTATGCAGGCCCCAGCAGCACGTTGCGCATGCCGTCGATGCCATACGACAGTGGGTCAAGCTTGGTGATGTAGTCGAGCACTTTGGGTAGGCCCTTGAGAGGAAACAACGCGCCCGACAAAAAGTAGATGGGCATCACCAGGAAGTTCATGATGAGCTGAAATCCCTGCATGTCCTGCAAGCCTGAGCCGATGGCCATTCCTAACCCCGCAAAGAGAACGGCGATGAGCGCCATGAAGCCAAAGGCCACGGGAATCATCGCGACTTGCACGGGTCTGAAGCCGGCGATCAGGCAGACAACAGTCACCAGCAGCCCCTGGAGCAAGGCAACGGTTGCTCCCCCAAGCGTGCGGCCGATCATGATTTGCAGGCGTGAGACCGGCGCGACCAGTGTCTCCTTCAGGAATCCGAATTGCCGATCCCACAAAATGCCGAGACCGGAGAAGATGGACGAGAAAAGCACCGTCATGCCGATTACGCCCGGTGCCACAAACTGCAGATAATCGCCATTGCCGGCGCGCTTGAATACCGGGCCAAGCCCGAAGCCTAGTACCAGCAGATATAGCAGCGGGTTGCCGAGCGACGCGACGATCTGCGCACGCGAGCGCGTGTAACGCTTCAGCTCTCGCAGCCAGAGAATGTAGATTACGCTCATCGTTTGCCTCCGCTCCACATCTTTGCGAACTGCCGCATCTGGGCGGCTGGATCAGCAGCTTCATCGCGGATGGTTGAGCCTGTTAGTTTCAGGAATGCATCCTCCAGCGATTCACTGCCGGTCTGCTCCTTAATTTCCTTTGGCGTACCCTGCGTCACCAGCTTGCCGTGGTCGATGACACCGATGCGATGCGCCACGCGGTCCGCCTCATCCATGTAGTGCGTAGTGAGGAAGACGGTGACATTCTCCGCCTCGTTGACTTTCTTGACGTGGTTCCAGAGCTGATTGCGGCTCTGCGGATCGAGGCCCAGCGTCGGCTCGTCGAGGAAGAGGATTTTGGGAGTGTGCAAGAATCCGCGCGCAATTTCGAGACGGCGCTTCATGCCGCCGGAGAACTTCTTCACCTGGTCTTTGCGACGATCCCAGAGTTCGAAGAGATTCAGCAGTTCTTCTGTGCGCTGACGGCGGACCTTGTGCGGCACGTGATACAGCACGCCGTGAATCTCCATGTTCTCCATTGCCGTCAACTCGCCGTCGAGGCTTGGATCCTGGAAGACGATGCCAAAGCGCTGGCGAACTGCGTTCTGGTTCTTTTGCGGGTCGAGACCGTCAAGCTGGATGGCGCCGCTGGTGGGGTGCAGCAGCGTAGTGAGCATTTTGATGGTTGTGGTCTTCCCTGCTCCGTTGGGACCAAGAAAGGCGAATATTTCACCGGCCGCCACGTCGAACGACACATCGTTGACGGCGGTGAAGGTTCCAAATGTTTTTACGAGGTTTTGCACCCTGATCAAAGTGAGCGACCTCCCTGGGGCGCGAGATTCAATACTGAACGGTTCAGTTCAGTTTGTCAAATCGATTTGGATGGGTATTTTTTACGAGGGGGTGGTGGTGGGTACTGCGCCGGTCTATTTCTTCGGACTGACGCGCAGATCTTCTTTTGCGGTTGATTCTTCGGCAACGTTCGTGTCAGCATCGGCCGAATCTTCCGACCCTTGGTGTGGGTGTTTCTGCGCCGCCGAAGTTCGCGGGTCACCAGCGCTCGATTCCGCCGATGCAGGCGCCTCGGGAGCGAGCAGCGCATCAAGCCGGTACTCGACTTTGTCAGCTTCCGCCGATGCAGTGTGCACCTTTTCGCTCAGCGCATGCACTGCGGCTTTGCTGGGTGTGGGTTCGCTTGCGATATCAAGCAGAGCCGGCATCTGCAGCCACCAAAGCAATTCTTCGTAGGGCTCGCAAACGAACCAGGTGTGCCCCCCTGCATCATGAACGCCGGTCAACCAGCGAACGTCGGCATCGGTCCAGAGAGAGCGCGGAAGTCCGGCAATGATTGGTTTGGGGACGGCCGCAGCCTTAACATGTTCTGCGGGCGCGGATTGAACGACTTGTTCAACAGCGCTCGCCCTGGATTCACTCGACTTGACGGCATCTGCGAGCCTCGCTTCCTCGCTCTGCAGCGCTTCGGCGGAAGACTCTTGGTGCACAGGCACTTGCTTGCCTGCTTCGGCTTCGGCCAGTAGTACAACCTTGATGCGAGCAGCAGCACGCCATCCGGCTTCGCCTTCGAACCCAAGGCGGCTGAAGGACTCCGCTAAAGGCTGGCGAAGGCGCAGGCGGTCGAACAGGTCGAGTGCAATTTGTTCGGACTGTTGTGCGTTGATCGAGTCAGCCAGCGTTTCCAGCGCGCACCACGCGATGATGGGTGCCCACATCGCGGTCGCGGTCATTTGCGGGCTGGGACTCGGAAGAACTCGGCGAGCAGCCGCAGTCCAGGGCTTCGGAAAGAGGGTTTCAACCACCGGGATACGCATGGCCGCACTTAGCCTCTCGCGGAAGGATGGTCCGAGCAATCCCGGCATGGTCATATCTTTTTGAAGGCCGGTGCGCGATCGGTAGGCGGTCTGCGCGATGCGCAGGAAAGCTTCGCAGCGCGCCCATGCCACGTTAAACAACTCGCTGCGTTTGCGATTGAGCTTGCGATCGAGCGCCGCGCTTACTGTGCCGTTTCCAGCAGTGGCGCGAGGATGCTCAGCCAAATCGGTGAGCAGACGGATCATGTCCTGATCGAGCAGCGCATGCACCGACTGGTAAACCGGTTGCAACTCCATATCGACCAGCGCGTCTTCGAGACTCGGAACTCCGCGACCATTCAACTGGTCGCAAAGCCTATCCCATGGTTTCTCCGCAGATGCCCATTTTTCGTGCCAATCCATCAATACATGGCATTGGTAGGCGTGGAGATGGAACGTCAGGCCGCTGCCGGCGAATTCGTTGGCGCGACGAAGGTATTCAAGACCGGTGAGCGCATCGCGGTAAGCGAGAATCGCGCCGGTGTCTCCGCCGAATCCAAGGCCATCGCCGATCGTGCGCTGGCGAAGCTGCGAAGTCGTCTTGTCAGCGTAGGCGGCGGAGTTGTGGATGGTGCCTTGCGCAGTGCCGTAGCGGTTGTTGTAAATCACCACAGCGCGCTCATTGCCGGTGCGATTGGAGTATGCAAATACGTTCTCATCCACCGAGCCCGAGCCTTCGAAGAAGTCATAGAGCAGGAAGTTGTGGCTCTCGGCGAAGACCCAGCGGCGCTTGAGCAGAGGGGCGATCTCGCGTTCGTGGCGCTCCACCAGCCAGTGATCCGGCGTCTCGTCATAACGGGGTCGCTGATACTCCATGCCGTACTTTTCGGTGAAGCCCTCGATCTGTCCGTGACCGAACATCGGCAGGCCCGGCAGAGTCGCCATGAGGGCCGTGACGCCGAAGCACTTATCGCCCTTGCCAAACTGGTCAATTGCAGTTCTTTCATCGGGATTACTCATGAAGTTCACGTATCGCTTCATGATGTCGGGATCGAATTCGAGAGTATTCTTGATGACCGAACGGTATTCGGCATTCTTTTCATCGCGCATCATGTTCATGAAGGCGCTGTTGTAGACGCGATGCATGCCCAGCGTACGAACGAAGTAGCCTTCCATGAGCCAGAAGGCCTCGGCGAGCAGAAGCGTTCCGGGCACCTCTTTGGCGACACGGTCCACCACCTCACGCCAGAACTCGTGCGGCATATGCTTGTTAAACTCCGCCTGGCTCATGCTGTATTCGGCACGCGACGGAATGGCTCCGCTTGTTCCAGGTCCGGGAAACCAGAGCCGATGGAAATGCCGCTTGGCGAGTGTCATGGCAGCGTCGAAGCGGATCACCGGAAACAATCGCGCTACGTAGAGAATGGTCTGAATCACCTGCTCGCGAACTGCAGGATTGAGATAGTCGAGCTGCGCAGTATCGTTCCACGGGAAGCTGGTGCCGTCGTTGCCGTGATAGATGTAGCGTGTGTCTCCGGTCCACTTGTCGCGACGTTGAAAGACCACGGCTGCATCAGTCTGTTCAAAGTAGTGATCTTCAATTTTGATTTCGACGCGGCTGTCGTGCGAGAGGTCCGGGCCGTTAAAGCTGTACGCAGGATACGGCGACTCGCCGCGCGAGATGAACCACTCGGGATGCTCGATGACCCAGGGCGAATCGATGCCCATGTGATTTGGCACCATGTCGCTGGCCAACCGGATGCCTTTGTGGAAGCAGCGGTCGCGAAGTGTGATGTACGCCGGTTCCCCGCCCAGATCTTCGGCAATTTTGTAATCGAAGAGCGAATACGCCGATGCGACGGCGTCCTGATTACCGCAAAGCTGCTTGATCGTTTTGGAAGCACGGCTGCGCTCCCACACGCCGATGAGCCAGAGTGAATTGAGGCCGCGATGCGCCAGGGTGGCAAGTTCTTCATCGGGAATCTGGTCGAGCCGATGGATGTGCCGGCCATATTGCTTGCTGAGCTGTGCGAGCCACACGTAGGTGCTCTTCGCAATCAGCACGGCATTCGGCATCCAGGCGGTATCGGGACTGAACTTTTCGTACTCGTGCGCGGGATCGCCAAAGACCGGCACCTGCGACTCACTTACGATCGAAGGCCATTGCTGCGTACCGCTCTCGCGACGACGGCGAGCGGCCTCTTCAGCTGCAGCGCGAGCGCGGGCGGCGTCTGGATTGAACTGCATCCAGATGGCCAGATCTTCTTCGTGCAGTACTTCGCCACCCATCATCAGCAGGCGGTCCATGGTTTCGCCGAGCAGGGGACGCCACAGTTTGCGGATCAGAGCAAGTTGTTCGGCAAGGGAGGCCGGTGCGCCGCTTACGGGGGCGCGAAGCAGATCAAAAAGGCTGATGGCCTTTGCGCCCTCCACCGGGATCAGCGGCCGAGTCGCGAAGTATTGTGGAAGCTCCTGCGTCACCTGCCGGTACACGGTCTTCTCGGCAAGCGGCTTGTCTTCAAACAACTCTTCAAACTTTTTGAACGCCTCGTTGCGATTGGCCGACCACAGCAGCAGCAACTCCTCAAGCGCGGCGGCGCGATGCGGCAAATTGCCTGTCTTTCCGTTCAGCCACTGCCGTGGAGTCTCCTCTCCGCGCATGACGCTCTGCCCGGGGAAATGCTCTACAAAGGTCAGTAGCATGGTGTCGAGTTCGCGCGATCCGACGCGGCCGGCGAACCAGTCGAGCGCCGAGGTCATCACTTCGGGATCGAACTGCTCGCGATAGCGCGCCATGAGCACGTGGCTCGCCTCGTCGATCAGCCCCATGACAAATAGTTGCCCCGCATGGACGGCCAGATCGGGGTGCTTGTCTGCCTCGCGTACCTGGTTCATCCGATGAGCGAAGGCGCGACAAGCCGCAACACTGGCAAATACGACATTGCCGTTAAATGAAAAAAGCGATTCCGCGAACCGGTACCTTTCGCGCGCCTTTCGCGAGATGTGGAATTCCATCATGAGAACCCGGCTCCCTGTCGAACGCCGCGGAAGACAATTAATCGAAATACGATTCCGCTGCTTTGAAACTGGCTTCACGGATCAAAAACAGCCAAGAGGTAAAGTATCACCTTGGAGTACTGGAGCGCTGCCATCCCCGGCTGCAGACGATGAGGTTCTCACCGTAAGGGATTCGAGGTGCCCACTTGAGCCAAACAGCACGATACTTTCTAACAAGTCTACGAAGTTGAGAGCAGATATGCTCTTCCGGGGTTGTTCCAGAGAGATTATCGGATGTTCCGCTCCATGGACTGCAAGGCTTTCTGAAACATGCTGAACAGAAAAGCTGTGGTCAGCCCAAACAGCAGCCACCCGTTCAAAGCCTCCGAGGCGCCTAACAGTTGCCACCGCGGATCCAAAAACACACTTTCGTGGCCATAGCTGGTCATTGCATTGAGCGAATAGAGCACTGCGGACCGACCGTCAGGGATAGCGTTGAGGAACCGATAAGAGCCCGCCCAAAATACTGTCTCCACCACGTGCAATGCAGTCGTCAACATCGTCACAGCGCCTAATACTAGTACAAAGCTTGCTCCGGGATGGCGATGGTTCCTTATCTCGTACAGAGTTCGAACTGCTCTCTGGTGCAGGAAGCCCAGCCCGATAATGTGGATAGTCACGGTGATGAAGATCAACAGCAAGCCCCAGATCCAATCAGCGCGCCATGCCCACATGCCATTCAGACCTGCACCGAGCGTACCGTCCATCATTCCCATCGAATCTCCGTTGGTTGATTCAGTAAATCTAAGCTATTCGGCTTTATCTCGTCAGTGATGTTGTTGCGACGAGACGAACCCAAACCGCAAACCACTGCTGGCCCCGCAGGTTGGAGGTGGTCTGTTCAGTAGCTTCGCTGGGACAAGCGCCACTTTGCCCCCCCGAATCCCGGCGCTCGCCGGGATTTTGAGGGGGTGATATCGCGTTCAGTTCTGTTTTGTCCAAAAGACATCAAGTCCAGCCGCATGCGAGTCAGGACAGATCGCACTTGGCTGGACCGGTTATTGGGCTTACTGGCGCGCCATCGCCATTTGAATAGCGTCTTCGGGCTTGACTAGGTGATCCAGGCTCACCGCGTCCTCGGCAATGGCGATTTGCACGCCCTTGACCGTACCCGTGAACGCATTCTCCGCTGCCTTATAATCCGGCGACACGGCCGATCCGGTGTCCCTTCCCACGTCGCAGCCATCATCAGCTGAGAAGACCATGGCTGCCGTAATGGCGACCGGGCCCTGACCTACCTGCTTGCCGTCGACAAAGAGTGTGGCAACACCCCCTTTACCTAGCCCACCGCCCGCGTAGGCAAACTCCATGCGGACCTGGTGCTGGCCCGCGGGAAGCGGGTTGGCGGATTCCACGTAGAAATAGTGGATGCCCAAAAAGTTATAACAGTACTTCAGCTTCCCACCATTGGCGTAGATACTCCATCCACCGATGTTCCCCCCCTGGGCGACAATAACTCCCTCCACAGCGCCGGTTGCTGGGACGACAATCTCGGCGGTTACCGAATGAGACTTGTTCTTGATGTTGATCACCGAGTTCTCTGACAGGCGTCCCATGCTGCCGAACAGGATCTGCGACTTGCCCTTGATCAGCACCGGCCTGCCCGCCATGTCGGGATTGAATCGTACTGCGACATTGTCATCGAGCGGCAATACGTTGTAGCGTGTTGCCTCGATCAGCCACAGGCGCTGCAGTTCATGCAGCTTCTCCGGCATCTGTTTGGAGAGATCGTTCGCCTGGCTCCAGTCCGACTCGGTGTTGTAGAGTTCCCAAACGTCGTCGTCAAACGCGGGGGTCACCTCGCCGATCAACAGCCACGGCGTCTTGTGTCGCGTCACTGCCGTCCAGCCCTTGTGGAAGATGCCGCGATTTCCGAACATCTCGAAATACTGGGTCTCGTGCTGCTCTGGCGCGTTGGCGTCGTTGAACGAGTAGGCCATGCTGACGCCCTCGATTGGGTGCTGTTGCACTCCCTCAACAAACACCGGCTGCGGAATCCCGGCGAGTTCGAGAATAGTCGGCGAAACATCGATCACGTGGTGGAACTGGGTCCGAAGCTCGCCCTTGGCTTTCACTCCCTTTGGCCAGTGAATGATGGTGCCGTTGCGAGTGCCGCCCCAGTGCGATGCAACCTGTTTGGTCCACTGGTAAGGCGTGTCCATAGCGTGGGCCCAGCCGACGGCAAAGTGGTTGTATGATTCCGGGCCGCCGAGCTTGTCGATGCGCTCTATCAGAAACTCGGGCGTCTCCAGCGCGGCAGCGCCGTTGAAGTTAATCATCTCGTTGAAGGTACCGTTCAGGGTGCCTTCGGCGGAGGCGCCGTTGTCACCGATGATGTAATAAACGAGGGTATCGTCGAGGAGGCCGAGTGACTTCAGCGAGTCAATCAGTCGACCGACATGGTGATCGGTGTACTCCATAAATCCCGCGTAGACTTCCATCTGGCGGCGGAGCACCGGTTTGAGCGCCTCGGGCATGTCATCCCAGGCAGGAATTTCCTTGTGCCGCGGCGTGAGTTTGCAATCGGGCGGAATCACGCCGAGTTTCAACTGGCGGGCGAATGTCTCTTCGCGCAGCTTGTCCCAGCCCTGATCGAACTTGCCCTTGTACTTGTCGGCCCACTCCTTCGGAACATGGTGCGGAGCGTGCGTCGCCCCGGGAGCGAAGTAAACGAAGAAAGGCTTATCTGGAATGAGCGCTTTCTGTTGCCCGATCCAGTCGATCGCTTTGTTGGTCATGTCGTCCACAAGGTGATATCCCTCTTCCGGAGTTTTGCCGGGCTCGACGGGAATGGTGCCTTCATAGAGGGCGGGATACCATTGGTGCGCTTCGCCGCCGATGAATCCATAGAAGTATTCGAATCCGCCGCCACCTGTGGGCCACGCATTGAACGGGCCAGCTGGGCTGGTCTCCCACACCGGCACTTCATGACACTTGCCGAACTGCGCGGTCGCATATCCATTCAGCTTCAGCGTTTTGGCGAGGGGAGCGCAGGTGTTCGGCAGAATCGAGTTGTAGCCCGGCGAGCCGCTGGCAATCTCAGTTATGCCGCCCATGCCTACCGTGTGATGGTTGCGACCCGTCAGCAGGGCCTGGCGCGTGGGCGAACACAGTGCGGTTGTGTGAAAGCGGTTGTACTTCAAGCCTTCAGAGGCCAGCAGCTCGGCGTTGGGCGTCTGGCACGGACCTCCGAATGCGCTGGACGAGCCGAAACCGGCATCGTCGATGAGAATGATGAGGACATTGGGGGCACCAATCGGCGGCCGCAATTGCGTGATAGGTGGGTACTTGTTCTCGGGATCCTTGGCGTCATACAAGACCAGACCCTTGCGCGGTTGGTCGGGGATGGGAAGAACAGTCCTTTGGATATTGTCTTGCGAACTCATTGATTCACTCCGGTGACTAAGAGCCCATGGACGCGAACTCTTGCCAATACCGCGAGGAGCATATCCTTACCGATATGAGTGCGAAACTGGCAAAACAGACAGGGGCGAAGCAGGGATCTGTTTCGATGTCTGGCTTTTCACTGATGAATACTTGTGCCTAAAAAGGCGAATGGAAGTCCGAATGAGATGTGGTTGACTGGCTCCCTTTTTGCAACGCCGGCATTCGACGATCTAAACGACAATGCGTTATTCTCAATGAGTGCCGAAAGTTGTTCAGGCGGGGCCCGATGGGCCTGGACCCCTTCAACATAAAGAGGAACTTGCGCAGGATCGACATTTGCACTCTGGTCAGTTTTTCCACGGCCGGATAAGTAGTTGAAGAACAAAACGGAGAGGTGGCAGAGTGGTCGATTGCGCTCGCCTCGAAAGCGAGTGAGCCTTTACGGGCTCCGGGAGTTCGAATCCCCCCCTCTCCGCCATAATCCGATCCATTCAAGACATTAGGACCTCCAATCCCTAGCTCAGCGGATTCAGGGCGCAGAACACACCGTATGAACTCAGGGGATCGGAACGTTGATTCTTCCTCTTTGAGTACTTCGCGAATCCCAGTCGACACAACCTCGTCTTCGTGGCAAGTCAACCTCGCGATTGGCTCCATGTGTTGTGGCTATTCTCCAAAACTGCTGCTTCTGCTTGATGAACCCTTCGCATCATCTCCGTCATCTGAATCGGAGAAGGAGAAATCTCGATGCCATCACGAACCGAACTCGTAGAACGCCAGAAGGCTCCCCTGGCCAACCCTTCCGACATTGAACCGAAAGCCGTTAAAGAGATATCGGGCGCTCTAAACGCCCTGCTCGCAGATGTGTTCAGCCTCTATTTGAAAACCAAGAATTTCCATTGGCATATGAGCGGTCCGCACTTTCGCGATTACCATCTGCTGCTCGATGAGCACGGGGACCAGTTGTTTGCCATGACCGACGACATCGCCGAGCGCGTGCGCAAGATCGGCGGCACCACCATTCGTTCCATCGGACACATTGCGCGGCTGCAGCGAGTGGCGGACAACGACGCGGAGTATGTTACTCCCGAAGATATGCTTGCAGAACTGCATGAGGACGAGCGAGCGTTGGTGCTCAGGATGCGCGAAGTGCACTCCCTTTGTGATGATGCCGAGGATGTCGCCACTGCGAGTTTGCTTGAGAACTGGATTGATCAGGCCCAACGCCGCAGTTGGTTCCTTTTTGAAGCTACCCGGAATTCAGAGTAAGTGAGATCGCCGCATCGTGAAGAGCGCTTCAGACGGATGTTCACCATCGGCGCTCACTTCACCCCAGTTGGGCGAACCGCGGAAACCGGGGTCCCATCCTCGGTTTCCGCTGCAGAAGGCTCATCGTTCTATTCCGCTCGAAGCGCTTCAACCGCGTTGACGTTTGCTGCGCGCGCCGCAGGCACTGCCGCAGCAATAACCGCTGCTCCCAGTATGGTGAACGCGGAAGCAACAAACGCCAGCGCGCCCGGCTGATGAAGTTCTGTGACGTATTTCCCTGCAATTACAGCAAGTCCGAAGCCGAGCACGACGCCTGCACTCACTCCGATCACGGCCATGACCAGTCCTTCGACAAGGACATTCGAGAGAATGTCTCGACGCTGTGCACCAAGCGCCATGCGAATGCCGAATTCGCGCGTGCGACTGCTGACTGAGAACGCAAGCACGCCGGCCACACCTACAACCGAAATCAGCAGAGCCACCGCCGCGAAGCCGCCAAAGACGATAGCATTCAGCTTATCGGGCGTCAGCACTTCTGCGCGAACGTCCCCCAGCGTGCTCGCCTTCTCCACCGGCTGGTCCGTCGACATTTCATGGATGGTGCGGCTGATGGCAGGAACCAGTGCATACGGATCAGAATGCGCGCGCACGAAAAGCCGCCCGTTCCAGCCTTCCTGCAGGACGGGCTCATATATCGTCATGGCAGGGGACGGAATGATGTTCTCGTCATCGAAGTCAGGCACCACTGCGATGATGCGCCGGGGCTCAGTGCTAATGCCAATGAATTTCATTACGCCGTCGGTCCACCAGAGCTTGCGGTTTAACGGATTCTGCCCGGGATAAAGCAGATTGGCAAGGCTCTGGCTGATGATCACGACGCGCTCGGAGCCATCCTTGTCGCCATCGTTGAAGTCTCGGCCTCCCGTGATCGGTACGCCGAAAGTATCGAAGAAACCCGGCGAGATGCTGCGAAAATTTGCGCGAAAATCCTGCCCGTCGTTGCGCCTTGCTCCCTGCGCAGCAAAGGTGAAAGCGATGTTGAGACCTCGATCGTCACGCCATGGCGCGCTGAAACCCGAAGATGCATGCACCACGCCCGGTATCTCGCCAACCCGGCGAAGCACTTCGCGGTAGAACTCGCTTACCTGTTCCGGCGTCTTGCCGTATGACAAAACTGGCAGATTCACAGCCAGTACGTTTGCGGAGTCGAATGGTGGCCGCGTTTGCTCAAGCACGAAGAGCGTCTTCATCAGCACGCATGCTCCAGCCAGCAGCAGAAACGATGCCGTGATCTGCGTAACCGCAAAGATGCGCAGCCTGCGGCTGCTTCCCCCCGCCGCGCGCACCCCGCGGGCCGAAAGACCGCCCTGTGCGCCATTGGGTGAGGGCAACCGTGGAACATAGGCGAGAAAGATCGCCGCGACCAGCGCAAGAACTACTCCGAACCAGACCAGGCTGAAATCGAGCGTCAGATCATTCGCGCGCACTGAGAATCGCGAAGCATACCGACCCAGAACGCTCACCATCGGAATAGCGAGCAGGATGGCAGCGATGGCGCCACTGCCGCACAAGACGAGGCCCTCGGCAAGCAACGACCGCCTGATGACACGGGTGCTCGCGCCGAGCGCCAGGCGCACTGACAGTTCCGATTCGCGCCTAACCGTACGTGCCAGCACCAGGTTGGCGACATTCGAACTTGCAATCACAAAGAGCAGGCCCGAGGCCGCAAACAATATCCATAGAATCGCATTCGCCTGCGCATTGATTTGATCGTGCATTCGCGTCACGGCAATCTGATAGTGATCCCCGGGTTTGTAGACCTCGGGATGGGCGGCTGTCATTGCGGCATGGACGGTGCGCAGTTCCGCACGAGCTGCGTCGACAGATGCTCCCGGAGCAAGACGCGCGAAGACCTCGGTCATACGATGCTCGCGGCCGGTAACCATGGTTGCCGAAAGATGGTGGGGGCTGGTGACGATATTCGCAATGATCTCGGTCGCCACCGGATAGGGAACCGACGGCTCAAGCACGCCCACGACAGTGGCAGAGCGCGCGCCCATCGCGCTCTCAAGCCGTACCTGTTTGCCCAACACGCTTGGATCGGAGTGCAGCGACGTCCGCCAGAAGTGATATGTCAGCACAATCGCCCCTGGGGCATTCTGTCCATCGTCGCCTGGACCGAGCAAACGCCCGAGGATTGGCCGGAGACCCATTACCTCGAAGTAGTGTCCGTCGACGACGCCTGCGGGGATCTCGCGCGGTGTGCCCAGTCCCACCAAGGTAAAGTCGATCGCCGAGAAGGTGCCGAGCTCCTGGATTGTGCTCAGCTTGCTGCCAATGTCCTGGATCTCAGGAACGGAGAACGCGGCGTTTGTGGCTCCGATTCCGGGGGCGCTCTGGCGTATATAGAGCAGGCGATCTTCGTCGCGATTTGCGAGCGGCCTCAGCAGGACCGCACGTACCACGCTGAAGATGGCCGCATTCGCACCGATGCCCAGCGCCAACGTTAGCGCAACAGTGAACCACAGCGTGCGAACGCGCCACAGGGATCGAACAGCAATCTTGAGATCATGAAGGAAAGACATTGACGGATGACCTCCGAGGGGAATCGGACTCGACCACATCGTACTACTTGACGATTACGTTGATATCAACTATTCTACTCCCGTGTCAAGTGCAAAAACGCTGCCCTACGAGACAACTCTGTTGGTCAAGGATCGATGTCTCTGTCTCCATGTGCAACGTGCGGCGCGCGCCCTGGCGAGGCGATTCGATGAAGAACTTCGCCCCTTCGAACTGACCAACGGACAGTTCTCCCTGCTCATGTCGCTCAATCGTCCTGAGCCTCCGCCGATGGGGCCAGTCGCTTCCCTGCTTGCGATGGATCGGACGACGTTGACCGCCGCGCTGAAGCCGCTGGAGCGCCGCGGCCTGGTAAAAGTGCAGAAGGATCCAAACGACCGCCGCAGCCGCATCCTTGTCCTCACAGACAAAGGCCGGACCCTGCTTGCGCGCGCCCTCCCAGTGTGGCAACGAACGCACGAAGAAATTGAAGGGGCTAGTTCCGCGAATTGGGATACCCTCCGCAAAGACCTGCTCGCGATTTCCTGACACAATTCGATGAAACATTTGTCTTTGGGGCTTGGTCAGACAGCCCCAGCGCTCAGGATCCCGCGAGGACAGGTGATCCACAATCACAATGATTCGTTCCGGCTCGGAAACAGTTCGAATCGGACAAAAAAGAGCGGATCCTAGAAATAGGTTTGCACCATATCCACAACGTTGTAGTGGCCGTCCAGGATTGGCAACGTGCGCCACTTGTCGAACGTGAGACATGGGTGCGAGATATTGAATCCCAGCATATCGCCAACACTCAGATCATCCCCTGCCGCGATCTTCAAATACGCGTGCTGGTCCATCAGCTTTATAGTTTCCCAGTGCGCCGGGGTCGCTCGTGGCTCGCTGGTTCCGGGCCTGAAGTGAAGCGCAGGCGTCGGCAATCCCGAATCGAATGCCGCATCGCGCCTGCCCATTGTTACGACCGCTAGTTCTGGCTCTGGAATTGACTGAACATACGCCCATATATGCAGCGCAGGAACCAGTCCGGATCGCATCTCGCGTGCAATTGGATTCGAGGCGAGGATGCGCCTCTGCTGCGTCTCGTAGTTGCCCACATCGTGCGTGAGGTAGCAGCCTGGCCGCAGCACAATCTCCACGGCATCGCCAAAACCTGCAGCAGCAAACTCCTCCGCCACAATGTCGTACCACGCGGAGCCCGCGCCAGAAAGCAGGGCCGGCCGGCGCGCAAATGCTTCCCGTTCGAGCAGCGTGCGAGTCACCTTGCAGGCTCGCTGCATAAACGCTCTAATCTCCGGCTCTTCTTTCAAGACACCTTCATAGAGCTCGACGCCGCAGAGCTGAACCGTCTTGCTCCATCGAGACAACGCGTCGAGCACGGCCTGCAACTGCGCATCATCGCGGACTCCACATCGGCCGCCCATCACGCCTAGTTCGAGCAGGACGTTGAGCCGCAGCCCGTGCGCCGAGAAGAATTCTCCAATCAGATCCACGCCCGCTGCCGAATCCACCAGACAATAGAATTCGAATTCCGGATCGGCAAGAAAGCCCGCGATCGTCTGCATGTTCTGCTTGCCTACGAGTTGGTTGGCCATCAGCACGCGCTTGACGCCATGGGCATGCGCAACCATCGTCTGGTGCGCGCTGGCAAGCGTGATTCCCCAGGCGCCGCTCTTCAATTGCATTTCGAAGAGTCGCGGCGCCATCGTAGTCTTACCGTGCGGCGCCAGACGCACCTTGTACGCATCCATGAACCGCTGCATCCATGCGAGATTGTGGTCGAGCCTGTCGCGATAGAGAACCGCCGCCGGCAAGCTCAGGTCTTCGCGCAGAAGATTCCACCCGAGACGCAGGATATCTTCAGCGGCCATGGGCGACTCCATGTTGCCCAGCCCCTTGTTTAATGAGCCGACCAGCCCTGACTGCGCATGTGTGCCATTTTCGCGAATGATTCTCACCTCGCCGCTAGCATGTTCTGCCTCGCGTCCCGCGACCATAGTCTATATTCTGAGTCAGCCCAAATGCTGAATTGCGACACGGTCATACGTAATGCAACAGTGCTCGACGGCAGCGGAAACGACGCAGAGTTGGTCGACGTAGCACTGCGCGGCGGCCGCATCGCCGCGATCGGTTCCTCTCTGCGCTGCCCGGCCGCTCACGTAATCGAAGCCGACGGACTTTGCCTTGCACCAGGATTCATCGACGTGCACACCCACGACGACACCAGCGTGATTGAAACGCCAGCGATGCTGCCGAAAATCTCGCAAGGCCTCACCACGGTGATTGTGGGCAACTGCGGTATCAGTGCTTCGCCGGTGCGCCTCAAGGGCGATCTGCCCGACCCGATGAACTTGCTCGGAAAACCCGAATACTTCCGTTATCCAACCTTCGCGGGCTATGTCTCTGCACTCGCTGTCGCCCGCCCCGCAGTGAACGTCGCGGCGCTCATCGGCCACACTTCGCTCCGCAACAACCATATGGACCGCCTGGACCGCACCGCGACCAACGAGGAGATTCAGTCCATGCGAGGTCAGCTTGCCGAATCCCTCGCTGGCGGCGCACTCGGGCTCAGCTCCGGGCTTGCGTACTCATCGGCAAACGCCGCGAGCACCGATGAAGTTGTCGCCCTGGCTAACGCACTGATCGGCGCAAACGCGGTCTACGCGACGCACATGCGCACGGAAACCGACGCCATTCTCGACGCCATGGACGAGGCCTTCCGCATCGGCCGTTCCAGCGAGTCGCCCGTCGTCATCTCGCATTTGAAGTGCGCAGGCATCGCAAATTGGGGCCGCAGCGGCGAAGTTCTGCAAGCGCTGGAACAAGCGCGCAACGATCAGCGCGTTGGCTGTGATTGCTATCCCTACGCTGCCGGATCGAGCATTCTTGACCTGAAGCAAGTCGACCCGCAAGTCAAGATCGATATCACGTGGAGTGCCGCCTTCCCCGAAGCTGCCGGCCGCACTCTCGCCGAAATTGCCACCGAATGGGGCCTTGTTCAACTTGACGCTGCGCGACGCCTGCAACCGGCGGGCGCCATCTATCACAGTATTGATGAGCAGGACATGCGGCGCATTCTCGCTCACCCCGCCACGATGATCGGCTCAGATGGATTGCCGTGGGACCAGCATCCGCATCCGCGCCTCTGGGGGGCTTTTCCGCGCGTGCTTGGCCACTACTGTCGCGACCAAAAACTCTTGTCGCTTCCGCAGGCTGTTCACAAAATGACCACCATGCCGGCCCGGCGATTCGGCCTCGCCCAGCGCGGAGCCATCGCCGAAAATTACTGGGCTGATCTCGTCCTCTTCAACCCAGACACGATCCGCGACACCGCCACCTTCGCCGACCCCATCCGACCATCCGAGGGCATTGAGCGCGTCTGGGTGAACGGCAGGCTGTCGTACACTGCTCAAGGACTCACCGGAGACCGCGCAGGCCGCTTTCTTCCTCGCAGCGCGACCGAGTGGCTCCAATGAACCGCGCAGTGATCTCCAGAAAACTGGCAAGCTGATGATCGATCCTCACAGCATCTTTTTGTTGCTCAGCGCGCTCGCCGCCGTCATCGGAATCATCCTGCTCGTCACCGTACTCAAGCTCAATCCATTCCTCAGTCTGTTGCTTGCTTCTCTCGCGCTCGCCATTGTCTCGGGAATGCCGCTGGCCAGCGTGGTCCACTCCTTCGAAGTCGGCGTCGGCGGAACTCTTGGCCATATTGCGGTCGTGGTTGCGCTCGGCACCATGCTCGGCAAAATGATGGCTGAATCCGGCGGAGCCGACGCAATCGCGCTGACGCTCATTCGTGTGTTCGGGGAAAAGCGACTTCCATGGGCGATGATGTGTATCGGCCTCATCGTTGGCCTTCCCGCTTTCTTCGAAGTCGGATTTGTGCTGCTTATTCCGATCGCTTTCACGGTCTCGCGGCGCACTGGAACCCCGTTGATCCGCGTCGCTCTGCCACTCGTTGCCGCTCTCTCTGTCGACCACGGTCTTGTTCCGCCGCATCCAGCGGCGCTGCTCGCAGTGAATACTTTCCATGCTGATGTGGGCCGCACGATTCTCTATGCGATACTCATCGCGATTCCAACGGCCGCGCTAGCGGGGCCATTGTTCGCGAAGGTCATTGCTCCCTGGATCAAGGTGCCTGCCGAAAATCCGATGGCAGAGGACTTCGCCGATCACAATCCGGATCGCAAACTTCCGGGTTTCTGGCTCACGATTGCAAGCATCCTTCTTCCCGTCGCGTTGATGCTTATCGGAAGTTGGGCTGACGTGTTCGCAGCAAAGGATAGTGTTGCCAACCAGGCCCTCCGATTCATCGGCAACGACGATATCGCTCTCCTTATTGGAGTGCTCATCAGCTTTATCACTCTTGGTGTCATGCGCGGCATATCTCGCGATACCATCCTGCGATTTCACTAACGAGTGCCTTGCCCCCACGGCCACCATCACGCTGCTGGTTGGCGCCGGTGGTGGCTTCGGCCGGGTGCTGCAGGATAGCGGGGTCTCTCATGCCATGATTGAGATCGCGATGCAGCGGCACCTGCCCCTGCTGTTTCTCGCCTGGACCCTTGCCGCGCTCATGCGCCTTGCCACCGGTTCGTCGACGGTGGCCATGTCAACAGCAGCCAGCATTGTCGCTCCCATCGCCCTGCAAACGCCGGGTGTCTCGCCAGAACTGCTCGCCATTGCCACAGGAGCCGGGTCGCTCATCTTTTCGCACGTCAACGATGGCGGGTTCTGGCTGGTCAAGGAGTATCTGAACCTGAGCGTCACTGAGACGATGAAGTCATGGTCTCTTTGCGAGACCATCATTTCCTTCGCAGGGCTGGGGTTCGTCCTTCTCGCTTCCCTGGCCTTGTAATCCAATCCCATGTGAGCTGCGCGCAATCCTCTCACGGTCTTTGAGATAATAGGATGTTGGAGGTCTTTCCTCCGATCCGTATGCCGTTTGAGCGCCGCGCGTGAGAGCCGGAAGAGCGCTTGGAATTTGAAGTGAGGGCTGTGGATTGAACGCTCCGGCGAGTAGCCTCGCACAAATCCCGCAAATCCCCTGTTGCAAGGAAGCAACCCTGACTGTAACTGTTGTCATTTGTACAAGAAATCGTCCTGGCATGTTGAGGGAATGCCTTCGTGGCGTTGCCCTTCAAGACTTCGGGTCCGATCAGGTTCTGGTTGTCGACAACACGGAGGGCAACAAGGAAACCGGCGAGGTAGCCAGGCAATTCGGCGCGCGCTACACGATCGAACCGATCCAAGGACTAAGTCGCGCACGCAATCGCGGCCTCGCCGAGTGTGACACCGACATCGTGGCGTTCCTCGATGACGACGCGATCCCGGCGCCCGACTGGCTCGGTCTTCTGCTGGCTCCATTTGCAGACGAGGAGACAGGCGCAACCACAGGAAAAGTCATCACACCCGAGTCGAGCAACAAAGACCAGCAAGAAGAAATCCCTCGCTCCTTGAGCAGAGACAAACCGCAATGGTTCGAGATAGCAACATTTGGCGGTATGGGTCTCGGCAGCAACATGGCCTTGCGCAAACGAGCCTGCACCAGCCCGAGACTCTTTGACGAACGGCTCGGAAGGGGAGCTCCGTTTCAAATTGGCGAGGAAAACTACGCGTTTGCCTGTCTTATTGAAGCTGGATATAGCGTCGTTTATCTTCCGACGGCAGTCGTATTCCATCCATCGCTGAGCCGGGACACGGTTGAACAGGAAGCGCAGAACTCGATCACGTACTGGCTTCTGTTATTCGCCGAGTTTCCCCGGCAGAGAATGAATTTAGTGCGGTTCATTCTCCGGCGGCTGCGGCACAAGCCGCTCGATTGGCCCAGGGACCCGCAGGAGCCTGGAGAAATTGTGACCAGCAGCTGGCGCGTTCTGTTCAAGGCGTTCTTGAAAGGCCTGTGGCTTTTCATTCGCACCCCCAAAGAAAAAGGCAATTAGAGGAATCAGGATTGAACGGAAAGATGGGCGCTTGCGAACTTCCACCCGACGAGCCAGCGCCCGCCCTGGATAGCCTCCTATACTCCGAACAGTTCCGGCTGACACGTGACGGCCTGGTCAATACGACCGCCTATCTGGTTTCTTCAATTGCGGGAATGGTGCTCGTACCGCTTCTGTTCTCCGGTCTTAGTCGTGAGGTTTATGGAATCTGGATCGCGGCGCTCGCGGTCCAATATTCAACCGCCTTCCTGAGCGGTGGCATTGGCCGAGGCGTCGCTCATGAAGTGGCCCAGACCGCAGAAGGAGCGCGGAGCGACTTTGTCTCCATTGCAACCGCTGTCTACGCATTTCTCGGTCTCATTGGCGGGCTCGTGATCGCCTTCGCGGGTCTGCCGCTCTCTTCGGGCCTCAAAGTTTCCCAGCAGAATCTCGCCACGGCACATCTCATCTTCTGTTTTGTCGGAGTCGGCTTCGCCGGAGATCAATTGCAATCCCTTGGACTTGAGATCCTGACTGGCCTGCGAAAGTTCGTCACGATCAACGCGATCACTACGACTTCCGTGCTTGTTCGAACGACGGGCACCATTCTCGTTCTCCGATTCGGAGGCAACGCGGTCGCTCTCGCGGGTCTTCACGCAGCTGTTTGCCTCGCGGCGGGCGCCGCTGCATACGCCAAGGCAATCCAGAGCGCCCCTCGCTTCGCCCCACGTGCAGTCAGAATCGAATGGAAAAATGTTCGCCGGCAGTTTGGATTCAGCATTGCCAGCCAGTTCTCTGCCGGTGTAAGCAGCGTCCTGTGGCGTTCGGCGCCTTTTCTACTCGGATTCCTCAAAGGTCCGGCCGCTATCGTTCCATACGAACTTGGCGGAAAATTCCCTATGTCGGTTTCTTCCATCTCCTGGCAGGCGGCCGATGTTTTGTTCCCAGCGGCCAGCGAATATCACGGTGAGCGGGAGGATTCTAAAACCCGTCAGTTGCTCGATGTCGGCACACGCGGTGTTCTTCTCTTCACTCTTCCCCTTTGCATTGCACTTTTCGTCCTCGCGCCGATGCTGCTCGCAACCTGGATAAAAGGCAGTTCCTCCGACGCGGTGTGGGTTCTTCGTCTCACCACGGTTGCGGTTCTGCTCGACAGTGCTGCCACAGCGAGCATCCAGGTCATCTGGGGATATGGGCAGGTCCGCAGGGCCTCGCTGATTACATTCTTTTCTGCTGCAGCGGGCGTCTTTTCCGCCCTTTGCCTTGTTCCCTCCTACGGAGCTCCTGGAGCAGCCGCAGGCATCGCAGCCGGAGTCTGTCTCTCTTCGATCCTTTTTCTCTTCGCTTCTGCCGGGGCAACCGGGCTTAGCCCCTTGAGAATCCTGAAGCCGGCTGGTAAAAGCCTCACCTTACCTGCGATTCTTGAAACCGGGTTCTTTCTGATCTGCATTTCGCTTCATCGCAGTTCAAGCTGGACCTACCTGATCTCCTGCGTTGTAACCGGCCTGGTTATTTATGCCTCCGCCTTTTACGCCTGGAGCGCAAATCCCATTGAGAAGAAAATCGCGGCAGGAGTCTTCGTGAGTATTTCCAATAGCCTTTATAACTTCTATAGAGACTTTCGCCGTATCCTCGAGCGGGTGCCCGTGCTCCGCACCGCCATCCTCTACACCGTCGAGACAAAGAACACATTGCTCGACAGCAGCAGTCGCGATCGCAAGGCCGTCGAACGCCTCTATTCCAGACAACATGATCCCTTCGGTTTCAATCGCGAACTCGAACAATATCGATTTGAGCGGGCCATCGATTTCGTTCGCCGCGCCGCCGACGGAACACGTTTTCCTCTCGTGCTTGAGATCGGCTGCGCCGAAGGCATGTTTACACGCCTACTTGCTCCCTGGTGCGAATCGCTGGTCGCTGTTGATCTTTCTCCCATCGCTCTTGAGAGAGCAAAACGAGCCTGCAGCGACTTGAACAATGTGCAATTCGCCGAGTGGGACGTAAGGCAGGATCCCGTCGACGGTCCTTTTGATCTTATTGTCGCCACTGGAGTGCTGGAGTACATTCTTCGGCCTTCCACACTCAGGGATGCGAAAGACCGCATCACTGCCGGGCTTGCTTCGCATGGCTATCTCCTGTTGGGCAATACCGTGACCGCCGACGGAACGGAAGATGCGTGGATCGGGAAAAAGCTCATTCGCGGAACCCGGGTTAATGACTTCTTCGCCGATGATTCCCGCTATGAAGTGATCGACTCGTCTCTTGATCAGTGTGTTTGTCCGTTTGGCCACATGCTTCTGAGAAAGCGCAACTAGCGTGGACGTCTCGATCATCATTGCAACTTTCAACCGGCGACCGCTGTTGGAGCGTACGCTCCCACTGCTGCTCGAACAGGATTTCCCTGCCGATCGCTATGAAGTGATTGTTGTCGTGGATGGGTCCGCTGACGGGACTTTGGATTTCCTCCGCGCCGTTCCCAATCGCGGTAATCTCTGTGTGATTGAGCAGCCCAACTGCGGGCAGGCAGCGGCAATTAACTCGGGCCTACAGCGAAGCCGCGGAGAGATCGTTCTCTTTCTCGATGATGACATCCTCTGCGGACCAACCCTGGTTGCCGAACATGCTTCAGCCCCGCGCGATGGCAAAGCCTGTCTGGCGTATGGGCCGGTTCTGGTTGCAGCCGAAGGAAGCGATGCGCTCGCCGTCGACTGGGCACGCACTTTCTGTGACGACTTCTTCGAATCCAAGGTTCACCGGGCCCCGGAGAAGGGCTGGTACGGCTGCATGGCTTCAGCCAACTCTTCCCTTCCGCGCGAAGTTGCGATCTCAATCGGTGGACTCGACGCATCTTTCAGTCGAGGCAATGATGTCGAATTTGGCTTCCGGCTGCTGAAGGCCGGGTACACCTTTCGCTATCTCCCCGGCGCCGGCACACGACAGATCTTTCAGAAGACACGACACGACGTGATCGAAGACGCAAGCGGCGAAGGCACAGCCGAAGTGCGGCTCAGCCGCAAGTTTCCCGAACTGCGGACCAGCACCCGCCTCGCCCAACTATGGTCGCGGCCGTGGTTGAAACGCACTGTAGCGCAAGCTCTCGCCACTTCGCCCGTGTCGTTTGTGGGATTCCTTGCTCCTTTCACGTGGGCATTCGACAGGCTTCGCTTCATTCCGGTATTTCGCCGGGTTGCACTGCGCCTCCTGATGACCCAGCAAAACATCGCTGCCTATCGGAGCGCCACCCGCGAGACGGGCTCATGGAAAGCGTTGCAGCGAGAGTTCGGCGCGCGTCTTCCCGTCTTGATGTATCACAGCATTGGACCGCTGCGAGAAGGCTTCGATCCCTTCCTCAACATCTCCCCTGAAATGTTTGAAGTTCACCTGCGCTGGCTCTCTCGCCATGACTACACGCCAATCCATCTCGCTGAATGGATTGCCTGGTGCCGCGAGGGGAAGACTCTACCGGAAAAGCCCGTTGTACTCACTTTCGACGACGGCTATCGTGACACCGCCGCATTCGGCTTTCCTTTACTCCGGAAATACGGATTCAAAGGGACACTTTTCCTTGTTACCGAGCATGTTGGTGGAACCAACATCTGGGATCTGCCACTCGGCGTCTCCGAACAGCCGCTTATGGCAGCT
Organism: uncultured Acidobacteriaceae bacterium; assembly: GCA_963738035.1. GTDB lineage: Bacteria > Acidobacteriota > Terriglobia > Terriglobales > Acidobacteriaceae > Telmatobacter. Next base: position 234,471 of record CAVTVB010000005.1, on the reverse strand, counting down.
GACGAGGTGTGCTACTGGGCAGCTAATGGGATTGAGATCGGATCGCACTCCCGTTCGCATCCGGATCTTCGAACCAGTTCGGCCGAGACCATTGAAGCGGAGTTGAAGGACAGCCGCAAACAACTGGAACAGCTTCTCGACAGGCCGGTTAACACGTTCGCCTATCCATATGGATATTTCGACTCGCGCGCCCCCGACACTGCGCGGAGAGTCTATGATGCAGCGCTGACTTGCGATCTCGGAGTCAATTTTCTGTCAACCGACCCGATGTTGCTTCGGCGTGCGACGGTGATTCCACGTTTCAACTGGGGACAGATGTTCTGGTGCACTCGGTTTGGATACAACCTACTGCTGGTTTTGCGTATTCAGACCGGCATTCGACTGAAATCCGCTACAAAGCGTCTATTTTCTTTCGCCTGGAGCAATCAGGGCAAAGATTAAACCTTGGGAGTGCGGTTTCTAGGATAATATGAGTGTGTTTCACTCATATTTAACCTTCCGCCCTTGACAAACAGCTATCGCGCCGCCTATCTTTAGCAATTGGAAGCGGCGAGTGCTAGCACAGGCTTCCTGTAAGTGCTTGACTCGCAGATAGGCCTCCCTTCGAGGTCTGATTTCCGAAGCTTTTAACTCCAAAACCAACCAAGTGCGCGGCTGGCTTCCTGCCTGTTCGCGTGTGAAGGAGAAGCAAAGCAATGGCAGCAACATCTGTTACCACGACCTTCACCCCGCTCCACGATCGCATCCTCGTCCGCCGTTTGGAAGAGGGCGAAACAGTTCGTGGCGGCATCATCATCCCCGACAGCGCAAAAGAGAAGCCCCAGGAGGGCGAAGTTGTCTCGGTCGGCAAGGGCAAGTCAAACGACGAGGGCAAGGTGTTCCCTCTCGACGTCAAGGCCGGCGACAAGATTCTCTTCGGCAAATACTCCGGCACCGAAATCAAGATCGACGGTGAGGAATTTCTGATCATGCGCGAGGAAGAAGTCCTCGGCATCATCAAGAAGTAGGCGCGCGAAGCGCGCCAGTTCACAGTTCGCAGTTCAGAGTTCATAGCAAGTGATCTTGAGACCGCAACTGTGATCGAGCGCCAAGAGTTTCCAACTGAGAACTACGAACTTAGAACTCTGAACTAGGAGATAAGCATGGCAAAGCAGATTCTGCACGGTGAAGATTCCCGTCAGGCGATTTTGCGCGGCGTGAACACGCTCGCAGACGCCGTGAAGGCGACGCTCGGTCCCAAGGGCCGCAACGTCGTAATTGAGAAGAAGTTTGGTTCGCCCACCATCACCAAGGACGGCGTGACCGTAGCCAAGGAAATCGATCTCAAGGACCCACTCGAGAACGTTGGCGCGCAGCTCGTTCGCGAAGTCGCTTCGAAGACCTCCGATGTTGCCGGCGACGGCACCACCACCGCGACCGTTCTGGCGCAGGCAATCTTCCGCGAAGGCGTGAAGACTGTTGCAGCCGGCGCGAACCCTACAGCCCTGAAGCGCGGCATCGACAAGGCGGTCATCGCCATCATCGGCACCCGCGACAAGGACGGCAAGTGGACTGAGGGCGGCGCTCTCGGCAAGCTCTCCAAGCCGGTTGACGAAGGCTCCGTTGCCCAGGTGGGCGCAATTTCGGCAAATGGCGATCAGGAGATCGGCGACATCATCGCTCACGCCGTGAAGGTCGTCGGCAAAGATGGCGTCATCACCATCGAAGAGTCGAAGACCATGCACACTGGTCTCGAGACTGTCGACGGCATGCAGTTTGACCGCGGCTATCTCAGCCCCTACTTCGTCACCGACGCAGAGCGTCTCGAAGTGGCCCTGGACGATCCCTACATTCTGATCTACGAAAAGAAGATCAGCGCGATGAAGGATCTGCTTCCCCTGCTCGAGCAGGTTGCTCGTGGCGGCAAGCCGCTCTTGATCATCGCCGAGGATGTTGAGGGCGAAGCTCTCGCCACCCTCGTAGTCAACAAGCTGCGTGGCACACTGAATGTCGCGGCCGTCAAGGCTCCCGGCTTCGGCGATCGCCGCAAGGCAATCCTGGGCGATATCGCGATTCTCACCGGTGGCAAGGCCATCACTGAGGATCTCGGCATCAAGCTCGAAGGCGTCAAGCTCGAAGATCTCGGCAAGGCGAAGCGCATCACCATCGACAAGGACAACACCACCATCGTTGACGGCGCCGGCAAGGCCTCTGACATCGAAGGCCGCGTGAAGGAGATCAGGTCTCAGATTGAAAAGACCACCTCCGACTACGACAAGGAGAAGCTGCAGGAGCGGCTGGCCAAGCTGGTTGGTGGCGTTGCCATCATCAAGGTTGGAGCAGCAACGGAGACCGAATTGAAGGAGAAGAAGGCTCGCGTTGAAGACGCTCTGCACGCAACCCGTGCGGCAGTGGAAGAAGGCATCGTCCCGGGCGGCGGCGTGGCCCTGGTTCGTGCCACTCCCGCGGTGCAGGCGCTCATCAAGACCCTCGAAGGCGACGAGAAGATCGGTGCACAGATTGTGCTCCGCTCACTCGAAGAGCCGCTGCGGCAGATCGTTGCCAACGCCGGCGAAGAGGGTGCAGTCGTGGTTGCCAAGGTACTTGAGTCCAAGGACCAGCACTACGGCTACAACGCTGCAACCGGCAAGTTCGAGGACCTGGTGAAGGCCGGCGTCATTGACCCGACCAAGGTAACCCGCACTGCCCTGCAGAATGCAGCTTCGATTGCTGGTCTGCTGCTCACCACCGAAGCCCTCGTCGTCGAAATTCCGGAGCAAAAGGCAGCCCCGGCAGGCGGCGGCCACGGTGGCGGCATGGACGGCATGTATTGAAACAGGGATTAGAAGCCCCGTTTAAAAGCAAATAGAAAAGGCCTCCAGCTTCGGCTGGGGGCCTCTTTGTTTCAGACTTCTCGGTTCAATAGGCGCTCCTGGCGGCCGCGGCCGCCATTCAGCAAGCCCAATCCTCACGCGATCTGGCGGCGAACTTCGTTGATCGGCGTCGGAACGCTCACGGGAGCCGGCTTGGGTCGCCCAGCCTGAAGCCATCCGGCTGAGAGCCATTTCTCCGGGACCAGAAACTCCGAAAAGCCGCAATCCAGGCATATCCGGACGTCGGGCTGAGGGGACATGGGAGGGTGGCTCATCGTACGGGGAGCGTTGCGATAGAGCCGAATTTCAGCAGGAACCGTGGACAGGGTCCCTGATTTGCACTTGGGACAGACCATAAGACACTCCAGAAATTAGTTGACCTGTGGAAAAACCAACTGTAATCCGGGTCTGAACTAAAGAGCAACAAAATTTGTGCACCAGATAAAACTTTTGGTCAGTCGCTCATTAGCTGTTGGAGTGAGGGGGTGTTTTTCTCGCTTGAGCGGTCCCCATCGACGGTGACGACATGCCTGATTCTGTAAGTTGGGCTCATCACCGAACGCCAAAAGCGCTGCAAAACAATCCGGGAGCCGGAAGGCCCCCGGTCTGCACATCTGATGCGAGCTCGGAGCTCCTTGAGGCGCGTTTACCTCTGCGCCGACGGCGTCACGTTCGCCTTTTCCCTACCCCACTGCAGCTTCAAGCCGATCCGGACGCTTGTTGGCAGGCTCACATACCCGATGGGTGCGATGTGCTGATTGTCCGTCATATTCTCCACCACCCCATAAACGCCAACCCAATCGCGCAAGCGCAAACTGCCGGCAAAGTCGAGCTTCGCATAACCGTGGTCGAGGTTACGGTTCGGAAGCAGCAGGCTGTTGCCAAAATTGACGTCGTAACCGGCCAGAAACGTCGAATCATCAGACCGGCTGGCAAATGCGGAGTTGAACTGTAGCGTCAACAGGCTACGAGCATAGCTTGCCGTAAAGAAGCCCGTATTCGGAGCCCGTCGAAATGGCCGCGCGCCCACCAGGGGCGAGTACGGTCCGATGGGAATGCCGTTATACGTCGGCAGAGGTCCCAGAAGCGCCTCGTCGTCGTTCGTATACGATTTCTGGATCACCGCATCAAGGTAGGTGTAACCGCCCCGCAGAAACAAGTAGCGCCCGATCCCGCTTTCCAGCGTCGCCTCGACACCCATCGCCCGATATGCCTGGGTATTCAGCGTCAATTCGTATGCGCCAGCCTGCAGCAACTGCTGCTGAAGGGCGAGTTGCTGCTCCGGCGTCAAGTTCGGCAGCAGCTCGGGAATCAGATCCACCCCGACATACTCGATTTGCTTGCCGAACTCATTGTGAAAGAAGCTCGTTTTGAAAACCAGATGCTCGGAGAAGAAGGACTGCGCAAACCCGCCTTCGTACATGCGTGCCGTCGGTGCACTGATGGGTGTTATGCCCATCGCCTCGATCGTCGCCTGTCCTCCATTCATTTCGAGGAAGTTGTAGAGCGAATAGAACTGATCGGTGAGCGAAGGCTCACGCACCGCATCGCCAAAGTTAAAGAGAATTCGAGTTCCGCTAAACACGCCCTGACGTGGCCGAAAGAGGTAAAACGAAGCCGATGCGCGCGGCGTCGTTTGCACGCCGAAGAGTGAGTAATGCTCCAGGTCCCCTCCCAGTGTGTAGAACAGCCGGCTCTTGAAATCTCCATGTACTGCCGCGCGGTAGTCGTAGTTCGACCGCTCCACCGGCGGATAGAAGGAACTTCCTGGTTCGGAGCCTCGCTCATTCTCGTATTGAAACCCGATCTGCCCAGTCAGATGCGGGGTAAACGAGTAGTCGCCCTGGTAGATCACCGCGTCGCGGTTCGATACCAGCTGGTATCCCTGCGGATAGTCGCCCCCAAAATCCAGCAGAGCCTGACCGCTCGTGGAGTAGCCATTCGCTCCGGTGATCGTCACCAGGTTTCCGTAAGTGGGCGCGCATTGCAGAATGCATCCGTTGCTTGCCTCCCAAAGGTGAAACTGCTCCCGCTTGCGAGTGGCCCCGTAGCGCACCATGTTGTGGAAGTCAGGCGTGGTCTGGTTATCGATGGACGCGCCGATGTACAAGTTCTGATCTTTTTCGGTTGCATTGTCGGCGACCTCGTAGAAGCTCCAAGGACCCGGCACCCCGGTTGCGCTCACGCCGTAATAGACCGTCCCACGCAGCACGGTTGACCCGATGGGTTGAAATCCAAAATTTCCGGCCGCCGTTCCGATGTGAAACTGGTCATTCGGCAGATCGTTGGCGGTTTGCAACCAACTATACGAGCCGAGGTAATCGAGCTTCCCGAACGTACCGGCAGCAGTCAGGTCTTCGTGCGAAGTTTCGAAATTCCCCCAATCCCCGGAAAACAAGAACGATGGAAAGCTGGTAGTTCCGTGCTGGGTCGTCGTGTCCACTACTCCGCTCTCGGCATCCGCGCCATACAGCCCCGAATTCGGTCCACGATAGATCTCGCTTCGTTCCGCCGCTGTCGTCGAAAAATTCCCAAAATCAAATCGGCCGCCAAGATCACCGGCATTCACGCCGTTCGCCTGCACAAGATTGCCGTCGGAAGCGCCGCCACGCACGAACAGCGAGCTTTGCGAACCCCGCTGCCCAGTCTGCACCACGAATGTCCCTGGCATCAGCCGCAACGCACTCACCAGGTCAGTGCTCAACTCAAGTTCCTGCGGACCGATCACGCTGGTTGCGGCGCCAGTCTGCGGTTGCGGTGTGGGCGTTCCGGTTGCAGTCACCACGATCGACTCGCGCACCCACTCCGGCTCGAGGACGAGATTTCGCTCGATATTGTCGAGCTGTCCCGCGTAGAAACCGGGCGTCTCAAGCTGGCGAAACTTGGTGGCCGAAACCACCAGGAAGAAGCGCCCGCGCTGACCTGTCATGATCTGGAAACTTCCGTCCGCGCCAGAAACCGCAGACCCAACGACCTGTCCGCTGGAGATAAGTTGAACAGTGGCTCCGGTAATCCTGGCGCCAGATGCATCCGTGACGACGCCGCGAATGGATGCGGCATGTGCCGCCACAGAAAAAACGCAGACCAGAATCGTTGCCCACACGTTGCGGGAAAGAAACGACCGGAAAATAAACGATGAACCGTGCGAAATGACATACTGGCTCCTCCGTTCCCCTCGGAACGCAAGCTGGTTAAGCGCACAGGACCGGTCTCCTGACTTGCGCCTCGCCGTTGCCCCAATGACAGATTCTTTGTCGTTTGGGGTGGCATTCAGCCACCTTCCCGGAGCCTGGCTCCAGTGGTTTTTGAGAGCCCTCGCCGAATGGGGCAAAGGACTCTGGCTGGTTCCTTGCTCGACGTTTGTCGAACCAGGGGCGCTCACAGTTGCGGGGCAGTGGCGGAATTTCACCGCCTTCCCGAGCATCCTGACGATTGCGGTTGTAGCCTCGCTAACCCATGATTGGGCGGAGAAGCTGTCATGAAATGAGTTTCAGTGACATCAACATTTATAAAGGTCGACCCGCACGAAGTCAAAACTGCCTGATTGAGTCCTGATCGTTTGAGTCTCTTCTCTAATTGTTCCGAAGAGCACTCAATGGACTGATGCGGGACGCCCGACGCGCTGGAACATAACCGGAGATGAGTGCTACCGTCAGCAGCGCCGCCACCATGGCCAGGAAGGTTCGCACGTCCCAGGGAGACGTGGAGAACAGAAGAGAAGCTATAAGACGAGCGACAACGAGCGAAGCTGCCGTACCAAGAACGATGCCCGCGAGAGCCATGCGCAGGGTGTCTGTGAGCACATCGCGCTGCACTCGGCCAGCGCTGGCGCCAAGCGCCATGCGTACTCCGATCTCCTGCGTCTTCTGCGTCACTGAATAGGAAATCACTCCGTAGATTCCAAGTGCCGCCAGAAGCACGCCAAGCCCCGCGAAGATGGTGACCAGCAGCACGAAGAACCTGCGTGGCGAGACAGCATGATCAACCAGCATCTGGAGAGGCCTGAACTCCGCAGCCGGCTGCCCCGGATTGAAGGATCGCAAGGTTGTGAGCACGCTCGTCGCCAGCGACTCTGGCGCCACCCGGGTACGAACGACCAGCGTCGCTCCTTCCGCGTCGGCGTTCTGCGTCATGGGAATGTAGACCTCAGGGCTCGATACCGCTTCAAGACTGGTCTCTCGCACGTCCGCAATCACTCCGATCACACGCACCGGATTCTTCTCGATCCCTTCAGCCATCTTGCCGATTGGATCCTGCCCCGGCCACTCTCGCCGTGCGGTTGCCTCATTGATGATGACAACATGCTGGCTCTTTGGTGTGTCTGTCCAGTTGAAGTCGCGGCCGGCACGAATGCGCATGCCCAGCGTGGGAATATACCCCGGCGTGACAACGTAGACAAAAACCTGGGTATCCCGGTCTTTGGAGGCCGTGCCCAAGGCAGCTAGCCCCCAGGTTCGGTTCCGATCGAGCGGAAGCATGTCAGAAATTCCCGCAGAATCGACGCCCGGCAATGCAGACACGCGTCGCAGCATCTCCTGCAGAATCGGCCCGCGGTTCTCGAACTTGCCTGCGTCGTTATAGTCCACCTGCATTGAGGCGGCATGGCTCGGTTCAAACCCCAGATCAACATCGAGGACTCGCAGAAAACTACGCAGTAGAAGCCCGGCTCCCACCAGCAGAATGCATGCCAGCGCAATTTCCGATACGACCAGCGTGGCGCGAAAACGCTCGTGAGCGCGTCCCGCCGCCATGCCGCTGCCGTTGTCCTTAAGCGCGGTCTGCAGATCGGTGACCGACAGCTTGAACGCAGGCGCGAGGCCAAAGAGGATGCCGGCGGCGAGAGCGATCAGGAGTGTCCAGCCAAGAGCGGCGGCGTCAAGGCGGATCATGGCGAGCAAAGGGAGTGTGATCGATGTTTGATGTGCGAGACAGAAGACAATTACCGCGGCAAAGCAAAGTCCGAGACCCGCCCCGGCGAGGGAAAGCACGAGACTCTCGGTGAGCAGTTGACGAATAATGCGGCCGCGGCTTGCACCGAGGGCGCGGCGCATTGCGAGCTCTTTGCCGCGAGATGCGGCGCGGCTCAATTGCAGGTTCGAGAGATTCACGCAGACGATCAGAAGGATCATGCCCACTGCAAACCACAACACCACCAGCGAGCGGCGAAGTTGCCCGCTCACGTGGTCTTTCAGCGTGGTTAGATCGGATGCGTAGTCTTCATACCAATCGGGATGAATCATCTTGAGGTGCGGAAAGACGCGATCGGCTTCGTCCTGCGCCTGAGCGACACTCACGCCGGTTTTGAGGCGGCCGATCACGGCTAGGGTGTTGCCCCATGTCCGCCAGAACTCCATCACGGCCGGAACAAAAATATCCACCTTCATTCCCGGAGCAAAGACGGCGCCGAAATCGAAGCTCGCTGGAAGAACTCCGACTACCGTCACTGCCTTTCCATTCACGATGAGATCTTTGCCGACGATTGAGGGATCGGCTGCGAACTGATTTTTCCAGTAGTAGTAGCTGAGCAGAGCCGCGGGACGTCCACCCTTCTGGCACTCTTCTTTGGTGAAGTCGCGTCCCAGTGCAGGTTGAACACCAAGCGTGGAGAAGAAGTTGTCTGCAACCTCGACTGCCACCAATTGCCGGGGCTCACCCCGACCCGTCAGTTTGTATTGAATCGAGCTGTAGAAGGTCTGATAGCTGGTTACGGCATGAAACAACTGGGTGTTGCGCTTGAATTCTTCGTAAGCATCAACGGTAAAGGTCTGCGCGGAAAGTCCGGCACTGGCCCGAATCTTCTGGGGAAGCGATTTGCCTCCTGAGAACCAGACGAGTTTCTGCGATTCAGGAAACGGCAACGGGCGGAGCAACAGCGTGTTCACTACACTGAACACAGCGGCGTTCACTCCGATACCCAGCGCCAGCACAAGAATCGCAACGACTGCGAATCCGGGGTTGTTGCGAAGGGTGCGCAGGGTGTAGCGGATGTCGCGACCAAACTCATTGCGGTAGTCGCTGAATCGTTTCCGTCGTTCCATCTTCTCTCCCAGCCTTTCGCCTATCTGCTGCACGGTGCGAACATCTCCAAATTGCCGCTCCGCCTCTCGACGCGCATCGTTACGCGACCATCCTTGGCGGATTAGATCCTCCGTCTTGGCCTCCAGATGGAAGCGCAACTCGTCGGTGACATCGGCTGAGGGATCTGGGCCGAGGAGGCGGGCGTAGCGTCGCCAGAGAGGGATCTTCTTCATGCTGGATCTCCCGGTGCATTCAGGCCCGTAGCACCCAACACTTTTCCGACAGCCACCGCATAAGCCTCCCAATTCCGCGACTCATGCTGTAGCTGTCGACGACCCGCGGCTGTAAGCCGGTAGAACTTGGCTTTGCGATTGTTCTCTGAAAGCCCCCACTCGGCTTCGATCAGTTCCCTGCTTTCCAGCCGCCATAGTGCCGGATATAGCGTGCCCTCTTCGACGAGGAGTGCCTCGTCGCTAAGCCGGCGAATGAAATCGGTAATTGCATAGCCGTGCTGGGGACCCCAGATGAGGGACTTGAGGATCAGGACATCCAATGTTCCGCGAAACAGATCGAGCTTTGCCTTCTCCATCATCTCCCCTTTGATTTCATAGGGAGACTACCGCGTCTTCCCTAGAAATACAAGGGGACCCTCGCGAGGCCCGTGCCCGCTAAACGGAAATCCAGGATGTTCTTAGAATTCGGAGAATGGTGACCCCGGGCTGATTCGAACAGCCGACCTGCGGTTTAGGAAACCGATGCTCTATCCATCTGAGCTACGGGGCCAAATCGAGAAGAAAGGGCCTGTCAACAGGTTAGCATCACGGCGACTTAACACGTCCCCAGGAGCGATCGGGCGTTCGAGGGCACACCTGAAAAAACAAAAAGCCCGCCACTCGGCGGGCTGTTCAAGGAATTCAACAAAACACTGAAAGCAAATAAAGCAGGTGACGCCGCAAGACGCCACGCAAAGCCGAAGACATACACTTGCTCTGTTCAAAGGCTAGGCCCGATTCAAGGAAAGCCAATACATCCTTTGACCTATGCCAATTGCACCTTTGGGCATTACACCGTGTCGTAATTAACTGGCGTCGGTCAGGTGGGGAACAAAGGGCGGATTTTATCGCAATCCTTAAAAGCCATGAATTAGTTGAGGTTACAGGCAAAGCCGGCGATGCCCGCCGGTGCCAGCGAGGACAGTAAGCGCGCCTCGGACCGATCCCGCCGTCTGAGCCTCCCTGCCTGCTACGATGTGTATCGAGGTGCGAAGTTTCTCAGGCACGCGCCGGAACTGAATTCCGCGAAATTCAGCCGGCGATGTTTTTGCGTCAGATTCGTCCTACATCACATAATTTGCACGGCATTTCAGGCAGAACGTGGCAATCTCCGTCTTCCCTAGCAAGGGCCTCCGTGGCCTCATACTCCTTGCCCTTATTCCCACGCTTCTCCTCACGCGTGCGCTGAATGCTGCGCAAGAGACGCCCGTTACCCAGTCGACTTCGGCCCAGTTCGACGACATCGCCGCTCGCGCCGGGGCGGCACGCGACCAACAGAATCTGCCTCTCGCCATCCAGCTCTACACGCAGGCTGTTCAAATCAAGCCTGATTGGCAGGAAGGCTGGTGGTACCTGGGCGTTCTGCAGTACAGCTCGAACCAATTCTCCGGCGCCATCGACGCATTCAATCATCTGCTTCAAGTTGTGCCCACCGCCGTTCCCGCAATGGCGCTGCGTGGTCTTTGCGAATTTGAAACTGGTGCCTACGACGACTCTCTTCGCGATCTCGAGCAGGCCGTGGCCCACGGCGCCTTAAATCAGCCGCGCAATGAGCAGATCATTCGCTACCACCTGGCGCAGTTACTGGCGCGCGCCGGCCGGTTCCAGGAAGCGCTTGACCAATACCGCTTCTTCGCCGAACACCACGCCGACGCTCCTGACCTGATGATTGGCATTGCCTTGGCCGGAATGCGCGTTTCGACTTTTGCCAAAGATGTTCCCGCAGAGGCGCGCAATCTGTATCAAGCCATTGGCAACGCGGGATACGTCTTTCTCTCCGGGGATAACCAGCAGGCCGATGATCTGTTCACGCAGCTTTTCGTTCGCTATCCTTCCACGCCCAATCTTCACTACTTCTACGGCTTTCTCCTGTTCCCGCACGACCCCGGCCTAGCCATCGATCAGTTTCATAACGAACTTGCCGTGAATCCCACCAACGAAATTGCCAATGCCATGCTCGCAATGACGCTGGTAATCGCTGGACGATTCACAGAAGCTCTCGAGCCCGCGCAGCGCGCCTATGCGAACGCTCCCGACATGGAAATGGCGCAACTCGCGCTCGGGCGCTCGCTGGCTGAAACCGGAGACATGAAGCGTGGCACCGAACTACTGAACCAGGTTGTCGAACACGATCCCACAAACCTCGAAGCTCATCTGGGACTCGTCTCGATCTATTCACGCAGCGGAAATCGCGAAGAAGCTCAGCGCGAGCGAAAGGTCTGCCGTGATTTGGCCAAGTAGCGCACGAGCGTTTATCTCGGTTTGCGGCGCGCTTTTTGCGACCGCGCTCCTATGCGCTTTGCTCGCGCCCGTCGCACTCATCGCCCAGCAGGCGAAACCATCCTCCCCACATGTGACATGCGCAACGTGTCACAGCGGCGTTGCTGCCTCTTATGCAACCGCGCCGATGCGCCATGCCATGGAGCCGCAGGGTTCCAATCCCGCCTTGGCGACACACCCCGACCTCAGCGTGCAGTTGGGCGCCTACACATATAAGGTGCAGACCAAAGATGGTCAAAGCACCTACACGGTCTCAGACGGAACCGACAGCTTGACCCTTCCGATCCGCTGGATCTTCGGACAGCACTCTCAAACCTGGGTGTTTGAGAAGGACGGACATTACTACGAGAGCCTTGTAAGCTATTTTCCGCGCGCCAATGGCCTTGCAATCACTCCCGGAGATCAGAAAATCACCCCTCATAACCTGACAGAGGCCATGGGCCGTCAACTGCCGATCTGGGAAACACGCACCTGCTTCAACTGTCACGGCAGCGGAGTTATCGCAAACCAAAAACTAGTCCCGGCAAAAGTCACTCCCGGTCTCGACTGCGAACGCTGCCACTCTGGCGCTCAGCAGCACATGGCCGATGCTGCGCAGGATAATTTCAAGACGCTTCCCAAATCGCTCAAGCGTCTCGATTCAGAGCAGGTCTCAGACTTCTGCGGCCAGTGTCATCGGACCTGGGACACGGTGATGCACAACAAGTGGCGTGGTCCTGCATTCGTGCGGTTCCAGCCCTATCGCCTTGAGAACAGCAAATGTTTCATCGGCAATGACCCGCGCATCAGTTGTATCGCCTGCCACAATCCGCATCAGCCGGTAAATCATAACCTTGTTTATTACGACGCGAAGTGCCTGGCGTGCCATGGCAACGCCAAACCTGCATCGACTACTTCGGCCGCGAAGACCTGCCCCATTTCTAAATCAAACTGCACGAGCTGCCACATGCCGAAAGTGGAGTTGCCCAGCGGACACGTTCAGTTCACCGACCACTACATTCGCGTAGTTCACGCCGGCGAGCCGTATCCAGAATAGCGTTTGGTCTTTCTCCGCTGGCCGATCCGCGTTCTCCCGAATAAGGCGAACGCAGCAAAAATGAAGGGCTCGGCAGCTTTCGCTGCCGAGCCCCATGTTGCGGTTCGGACTAGAAGAGGAACTTGCCTCCGAGTTCGAAGGTTCTTGGATCCTGAACACCATTGGTTATGCCGAAGTCGCTTCCAGTGATGTTGTTCTGGAAGCTGTTGAACTGCGTGTGATTGAAAGTGTTAAAGGATTCAGCACGGAGCTCGAAATGCATGCTCTCTCTGATTGCGAATGCCTTGTAGAGGTTCGTGCCAAAGTTGATGCGGCTAGGTCCTACAACGATGTCCCTGCCTGCATTGCCAAAGCCAAGGTTCGGTCCGCCATCCCATGCCGCTATTGGCTGCGAGAATCCGGCTGGAGAAACAAAGTGATAACGACCAGTAGAGTCTCTCTCTTTCGGATACTGCACCTTGCCGGTCATGTTCGCACGGTTGACGTAGTTGCCGCCAAGACCGACAGTGTCGCCACCGCCGTTGCTAGGCGCGTTCTGGCCAGCCCAAGGGATACCACTCTGGGAGATTACCGTTCCAGAGAGCGTCCACCCGCCGAGGAGGCTGTGTGCCAACCCGGTGGAATTTTTGAACAGCGGAATGTCCCAGACATAGTTCGCACTGAAGACCTGGCGGCGATCAAGGACGCCTGATCCCTTGTCGTACTTCAGGTTGAACGGGTTCGAGACTGCGGTCAAGTCCGCACTGCCCCTCTGGTCATCGATTTGATGCCCATAGGTGTAGTCGACTTCGAAGCTCAGCCCATGACGGCTTTGCTGACGCAGACCCGCCTGGAAGCTGTTGTAGCTGGTTGTGGCGATGTTGGTTTCTTCTTGAATATTGTTGAAGCCCGCGAAGGTCCTCAGCATCGTGGTTTGCGCACTGGTGAGCTTACCCTGGCCGGCGAGTTTCCGGGTCGCCAGGTCGGTGGTCAGCGGGAACGGGTTTATTGGAAGAATTACGTTCTGGTGCCATCCAATGTTGCCCACATACTGGGTAGCAAGGATGAGAGCAGGGGCGATTTCACGCTGGATGCCCAGACTGAATTGCGCAACGGCCGGAGCTGGATAGTTCGGCGCCATCGTGGTCGGTCCCTGTGGCACGACCGGCAGTTCGGACTGCGACAATGTTGCACCGGTCTGCCAGCTGATGTAGGGATTCGCAAAGTTCACGTTGTTGAGGCTAGGCGTATTCGAGAACGGTGCAGCGGTTGCGATGTTGTATACATCGTTGCCCTGCATGCGCTCAAAGAACGTGCCAAAACCGCTGCGGATAATAGTTTTGCCATTCCCAGTAAGGTCATACGAGAATCCGACACGCGGCATAAGCGTGTTGTAGAAGTTCTTGACCATGCCGGGAGGCGTACCATCCTGCCCTGCGATGGTGACGCCGTTCAGGTAGAACTGCGCCCCCTTGTAGGTCTGCAATCCTGCACTGATTTTCGGACATGTTGCCGAAACAGCAGTGCAAAAAGCGCCCGTGGCCGGGTCAATCGCAGGCGTCAGTGCTGCCTGGTACTTTTTCGGGTCGAAACTCGCCAGCATGTTGTTCCGTTCCCATGCGTGCGGCAGTGCGTCGTAGCGGATGCCGTACTGTACGCTCAAACGGCTGCTCACGTGCCAGTTGTCCTGAGCGTAGACCGAAGTCGTTTGGTTTACATAGTGGCGGATGTCCTGCTCCTGCAGTTGCTGATAATTGGTGCTCATACCCAGGAGGAAGTCGATGTAGGAGTCCCCGGTGAGGTTAGCCGTTGTTGGCGCTCCGTTGCTCCAGTTGTCCGCGAAATTGAAGTTGCCGTTGGTGTTTCCAAAGAGTTGCTGGTTCTTGGTGTAGCGGTTATATCCGCCGCCGAATTTGAAGCCGTGTTTGCCGTGCGTGACCGAGAGGCCAAACACTTCTGCATAATCCATGGCGGCGTTCTTCCACGGCTGCGACCACGGGTCGAATTGTGTTCCATACGATCCGAGTTGAATGGTCGGCAGACGATTCAGCGCATTGGTCGATGCCGGGAAAAATCCCTGCCCCGTCCAGCCCGAAGGCTTCTGCCAGGCGCTGCCGCTGGGTTGAATGTCGATCTTGTTGCCGTTGAAGTTGAAAGCGGCCTCAAGAAGCACATTCGGCGTGAGCGAGCCTGTCAGTTTGATCACCGAACTCCACGAAGGGTTGCTGAAGTTCGAGCCGACTGTCGGGTAACTATCGCCGCTCCACATTGAAGTGCCATAGGTCTGGCTCACGGAGTCGCCGATGTAGTGGCCAAACAGCTGCCACTTGTCGTTGATGTTGTGATCGATGCGGAACAGATCCTCGCGAACATTGGTCGGCTGCTTCACTGACATCGAAAGCAAGTCGCCCGAACTGTTTGCCTTTGGAATGGCACCGGTCGACATGAACTGCATGCTGACGGGATCCATGAGGGCACCGGGGACTACATTGTCTGGAAATGGCTGGCCCGCAACGAGCGGCGTGACGGCGCCTGCGTTATACGCAGCTATGGACTTTCCAAGCGGCGATAACGGAGATGGATTCGGCACCACAATCTGGTGGCCTGCGTTGAACGCCGGCGCAACATAAGTGATGTCCGTCGCTGAGGTGATGTAGTTGGCGGCAGGAATTGTGTGGATACCGGCAGGAGCACTGCCCTGCACGATCTTGCGCCACTCCTCGTTATAGAAGAAAAAGGTTTTCTGTTTGCTCTCGTTGTACACGTGAGGGATGTACAACGGACCGCCGATGTTGCCGCCGAAGATGTTCAGACGAAGTTCCGGCTTCTTCGCGCCGGGTGCGTCGAAGTAGTTATGTGCCTGGAGTGCGTCGTTGCGAACGAACTCCCACAACGTACCATGGAACGCCTGCGAGCCTCTCTTGATCGACATGGAGACCGTGCCGCCCGAAGAGATGCCGTAGTCAGGAGGATAGTTGCTGGCCATGACCTGGAACTCGCCCAATGCATCCTGCGAAGGCATCATGGACGATTTGCCACCGGAACCGCGGTCGTATGCTTCACCGCCGTCGATGAGCCAGATATTGTGCGCCTGGTTTAGACCGTTGAAGCTGATCTGAAAGCTGGAACCGACCGAAGTCGGCGTGTTCGAGTCGGGCAGGTTGCCGCTAACGCCGAGTCCAAGTGTCGCGAGCGCCACGATATTGCGGCCGTTGGTGGCGAGTTCGGTAATCTGCTGCTCGTTGATCAATGTACTCACAACGTTTGAGTCGCTCTGCACTGTCAGGGCGTTGGCCTCAACAGTGACCGTTGTTGATTCCGCACCAACCCCTAGCTTTGGATCAACACGGAAGGTCGCGGAGACATTGACGACGATTCCATTCTGGACAAATGTCTGGAATCCCTTCGCCGTGACTGTCATGTTATATTTTGCTGCGTTCAAACCGGCGATCTCGTACAAGCCGGTTTCACCGGTTTCTGTAGTCTTTATTGCGCCTGTGGCTGGATCAGTGAGCACGATCTTCGCTCCTGGGATGACTGCTCCCGACTGATCCGAAACGATGCCGGTGATGTTTGAATTGGCTTGCGCATGTAATCCAACACATGCCAACGCAAAAAGCAACGGCAACAAAAGGAATCTGTAGCTCGTACGTTTTGCTTTCACTTCCATCTGACTCTCCTATTCCGAAGTGTGTTGCTTTGTTGTTTCATTCTGGGATCGTGCTATCTCGCTCCTCCTGATCCAAGAGACTCGGCTTGTTGCCAATTTCTCCCGGCGGACGAGCTTTCTTGCACGTTTCTCCAGGCCTTAAGGCCGCCCTGATTTTGGCTTCAGCTCAAACCTCTGAGCTCATGCCTCGGTTCGGCTACTCGCACTCAAAACGGAGTTCGAACGACACCGCAAAAAAGTCAGCCACGACGTCACTCTTTGTATCGCAACAGTTTCTTCGCATAGTTGCGAATAACTCCGCCTAAATCGTTTCAGTAGACCGCACAGAACGTTACTCCTGCCGTAAATCGTCGTCAATATCTGTCCCTCGCAAAATGGCAGTATGAAACAACGTTTCTAATTGCTGCTCTGTCCAGCAAGCGGGAAAACACGTCGTCGAGAAAACGTCTTCGAGTGACATGCATCACAATTCACCGAATCGCAGAAATCGAGGGATCGATCAAGGCCGGTTCATCTCGTGTCTTGTTGGTCATGAAACACGCCGATATGTGGGCACTTTGTGATGTAACTCATTTTTGGGTTATTTAACTTGTGATATGACTCACATGCGCTGTGGCGGTTTTCCTACGCGGACCCCGCGCCGCATTATCTCAATTGTTTTGAGGAAGGACAGCGTTTACCTTGCAATCTTCGAGCAAAAAATATTTTCCGCGCTGGCTCGCGAGAGGGCCTCAATTTCGACTTTTCTTTTGGACACAATTGGTCGAGATTACCGTTTGCAACGACTGCGATTTTCGCAAACAGAGATGTCAATTCAGATCGCAAATTGCTCGTTGAATCCGTGCCGCGACGCAACACTTTTCGGAACTCAACTTCGCAGAGTCGCGCTTATCTTCGGAAGCGTGAGATGACATAAAGGAGAATCGAAAGCACGACGCTGATCAGGATCGATGTGCCGAGCGGAAAGAAGACAGAGACATTTTTGCCGCGATAAGCGAAATCGCCAGGCAGCCGTCCAAGCGGCACGCCGAATCGCGCCGCAATCAGCAGCGCGGCTCCAATCACAACAAGCAGGAGCCCGAGACCGAGAAGCACTTTTCCAAGTTCAATCATGGGGCCTGCCAACGCCTGACTCAGCTAGGATACGGTAATCGGGCGTTGCGCAATAGCCGCGAAAAGTGCGCCGCCGGAGGGGGTCAATGCAAGCCGTAACGATGCTTCTGGGCATCCTCTGTTTATTGATAGTGCTGCTGGATGCATTCCAGACCATTATCTTGCCGCGCCGGGCCGCAGGACGTCTGCGTCTTACGCGCATCTTCTATATGCTCACATGGTTCCCGTGGAGATTCGTCGCACTCAGAATCCATCATCCCCGCAAGCGCGAAACTGCTCTCAGCTTTTATGGACCGCTTTCTCTGATTTTCTTACTGATCGTATGGGCCTGCGGCATGGTCTTCGGCTTCTCGCTCATCTATTACGCGCTTGGCAACCCATTTAGTGATGCGTCCCATTCTCTCGGATATCTGTCCGGCCTCTATGCTAGCGGAACGAGTTTCTTCACCCTGGGCCTCGGCGATGTCATCCCTCGCGGAGAGCCGGCGCGTGCGCTTATTACGATCGAAGGAGGTACCGGCTTCGGCTTTCTCGCCGTCGTTATGGGATACTTCCCCGTCCTCTACGGCGCATTTTCACGGCGCGAAGTCAGCATTTCACTTCTCGATGCACGTGCAGGCTCGCCGCCAACTGCAGCAGAGTTGATGCGCCGTCACTCGTTCGATGGAGCGGAGAACGCACTTGCCAGCTTGCTATCGGAGTGGGAACGCTGGTCTGCCGAGCTGCTCGAAAGCCACATCTCATATACGCTGCTTTGCTATTTCCGCTCGCAGCACACTAACCAGAGTTGGCTCGGCGCACTCACCTCAATTCTGGATACATCGGCTCTTCTGATTTCCGGAGTGCGCGGACATGAAGCCCGCCAGGCGCAATTGACATTCGCGATGGCACGTCACGCCCTGGTTGATTTGGCTCAGGTATTCAATATTGATCCGGCGCAGAACATACCCGATCGGTTGCCGCGCGACCGGTATGAACAGCTCTACCAATTGTTATGCCAGGCGGGCGTCAGCGTATGTCGAGACGGACAGTCGTACGAACGACTCCGAGATATGCGCGCCCTATACGAAGGCTACGCCGCGGCGCTCAGCGAATATCTGTGCATGCCGCTGCCACCATGGATTGCCGCGCAACCGCACAAGGACAACTGGCTCGCGGTCGCGAAGGTGCGCAGCCAGGCGGAGGCTGCCAACCCTACGCCGATTGAGCCGCGCACCATCACGGAAATCATCGACCAGCATCACGAGTTCTAGGCATTTCACACTCGATCTGCGCGGGCGGCTGAGTTCACTGCGGTACACTGATCCATCCAACGGAAAAATAGTTTCATTCCACTTCCACTGCCAACGCGATATCTGTAGCCTGTACTTGATAGGCAGCGCAGGAGATCTTTAGAAATATGAAGCAGTCCGTTCTTAATCACGAACTATCCGCACTTCAAACTCCGCCAACCACCAATAAGCACCTTATCCGATGGGTAGAAAAAATGGCCGAGCTTTGCCGGCCCGATTCCATCCACTGGGTCGATGGCTCCCAGGCCGAGTACGACTTTCTGTGCGAGCGTCTTGTGGCTGCAGGCACTTTCACCCGTCTCGATCAGAAGAAGTGGCCCGGATGCTTTTATGCGCGCTCCTCTCCGAATGATGTGGCCCGTGTCGAGGACCGCACCTTTATATGTTCGCTTTCGCGCGATGCAGCCGGTCCGACCAATAACTGGGAAGACCCGTACGTAATGCGCCGCCGCCTCAAGCACCTTTTCAAGGGCTGTATGCAGGGTCGCACCATGTATGTTCTCCCCTTCAGCATGGGCCCTGTCGGCTCGCCGATGTCGGGGATCGGCGTTCAACTCACTGACTCGCCCTACGTCGTGGTGAACATGCGCATCATGGCCCGCATCGGCGCGCCCGTTTTCGCTGAAATCGACAAGGACGAGAAACGCGTCGTCCCCTGCATGCACACCGTGGGAGTGCCTCTCAAGCCCGGCCAGCAGGATGTTCCCTGGCCATGCAATGACACAAAGTACATTGTCCATTTCCCTGAGACGCGTGAGATATGGTCTTACGGTTCCGGATACGGTGGCAACGCTCTGCTCAGTAAGAAGTGTTTCGCCCTCCGCATCGCCTCGAATATTGCTCGCGACGAGGGCTGGATGGCGGAGCACATGCTCATCCTCGGCGTCGAAAGTCCAGAAGGCGAGAAGACCTATGTCGCCGCTGCATTCCCGTCCGCCTGCGGCAAGACCAATTTCGCGATGCTCATCCCGCCCAAGTCAATGCATGGTTGGAAGGTGTGGACTGTCGGCGACGACATCGCCTGGATTAAGCCCGATAGCGGCGGCCGGTTGAGAGCCATCAATCCTGAGAATGGGTTCTTTGGTGTCGCTCCCGGGACCAGCGCAAAAACAAATCCGTCCGCAATGACGGCACTTTCGCGCAACACGATTTTCACTAATGTGGCTCTCACCCACGACGGAGGTGTGTGGTGGGAAGGCATGACCGAAAAGCCGCCCTCTGAGTGCCTCGATTGGCGTGGCGAGCAGTGGACGCCTGCGATCGGCAAGAAGAATGGCACCACGGCAGCGCATCCCAACGGACGATTCACCGCACCGGCTTCGCAGTGCCCAACGATGGACCCTGCGTGGGAATCTCCCGAAGGCGTACCCATCAGCGCCATCATTTTTGGCGGCCGCCGCTCGCATACGCTGCCTCTCGTTTATCAGGCGTTTAACTGGTCGAGCGGTGTCTACATCGGCGCCACCATGGGCTCGGAGACTACTGCAGCCGCAGCGGGCGCCGTTGGCAAAGTGCGGCGGGATCCCATGGCCATGTTGCCCTTCTGCGGCTACCATATGGGCGATTACTTTCGCCACTGGATCAAGATGCAGCGCGGTCTCGACGTAACCCCGCGTATTTTCAATGTGAACTGGTTCCGCAAAGATGAGAACGGAAAATTCCTCTGGCCCGGCTTCAGCGAAAACATGCGCGTGCTGCGCTGGATCGTCGAACGCGTTCAAGGACACGGCCGTGGTCGCGAAACTGCCATTGGCTGGGTTCCAAGGTACGAAGACATCGACTGGCACGGTCTCGATTTTCCGCAGGAGACCTTCGATGCACTGATGGCCGTCGATCGGGCGGCTTGGCGCAAAGAAGTAATTGCGCACGAAGAGCTTTTTATCGAACTCCACGATCATCTACCCCCCGAGATGATCTACGAGCGCGAATTGCTCATCTGCAAACTGTGATCACCTCGGGAAATTTGGGCCACCGTATGTGGAAAACCGGTTCTCAATCAACGGGTTCCGTATTTCGGGAGTAGTCGAACCAGAATTCAGATATAGTAAAGAGTTCAGGACTATCCCCACATGCCGGGCCTGCCACGACAGGTCCAGTCAAGAATGATCCGGGCGTTTTCCGATAGGTAAACGCCACACTCAATGTGTCTTTGCCGTTCCTGACAACTGAAATTGCAAGCCGATCTTATTCATAAGAAGGTAGACATGCAGACATCGGATCAGCCTAACCGTCTCCCAGGAGCACAGGGCCTCTACCACCCGCGCAATGAACACGATGCATGCGGTATGGGCCTGGTAGCCAGCATCAAGGGCGAGAAAAGCCACGACATCATTCGCAAGGGCCTCGAGGTCCTCATCAACCTAACGCATCGCGGTGCGGCCGGATGCGATCCGGAGACCGGCGACGGAGCCGGAATTCTGATCCAGATCCCTCATGTCTTCTTTGCGCGCGAGTGCGGCGAGTTGGGCATTCAACTCCCCGGCTTGGGCGCGTACGGCGTGGCAATGGTCTTTCTCCCCGTCGACAGGCACAGCCGTCTGCAATGCGAAGGCGTCTTCGAACGCATTGCGGCCGCAGAAGGCCTCAAGGTCCTGGGCTGGCGTGACACGCCAGTCAACGGCGATGCCATTGGCCGTGAAGCCCGCGCTTCGCAACCTTACATCGAGCAGTTCTTTGTGGGCCGTCCCGACGGTATGGACGAAGAAGCTTTCGAGCGAGCACTCTATCTGGTTCGGCGCCGTACCGAAAATGAGATGGCAGCCTCGGATATCGAGGGCAAAGACGACTTCTACATTCCGTCTTTCTCCTGCCGCACCATCATCTACAAAGGCCTGATGCTGGCGCCCCAGATCGAGAAGTTCTACTTCGAACTGGCCAATCCTCTCGTCACCAGCGCGCTCTGTCTCGTTCATCAGCGCTTCTCCACCAATACTTTCCCAAGTTGGAAGCTCGCCCACCCTTATCGCTACATCGCGCACAACGGTGAGATCAATACGATCCGCGGCAACATCAGCTGGATGAACGCACGCCAGTCTGTGCTTGAGAGTCCGCTCCACGGCGAAAAAATCAAAGAGCTCTTTCCAGTTGTTACGCCCGATGGCAGCGACTCCGGATCACTCGATAACGCAGTAGAGTTTCTCTTTCAATCCGGCCGCTCTCTTCCGCACGTCATGGCCATGCTTATCCCCGAAGCCTGGGCCGGCAACCCGGACATGGACGAAGACAAGCGTGCGTTTTACGAGTACCACGCTTCACTGATGGAGCCTTGGGACGGCCCTGCCTCCATCGCATTCACAGATGGACGAATTGTGGGCGCTACGCTTGACCGCAACGGCCTTCGCCCCGGCCGCTACATCGTCACCAAGGATGACCTTGTGGTTTTAGCTTCAGAAGCAGGCGTGCTCGATGTGCCTGCAGAAGACATCCGCAAGAAGGGCCGCCTCCAGCCGGGCCGCATGTTCCTCGTCGACACGGTGCAGAAGCGCATCATCTCCGACGCTGAAATCAAGAAGAGTCTCGCAGCCCGCCAGCCTTATGGCGATTGGCTCAAAGACCAGCAGGTCTCGGTGGATTCCCTTCCCGAGCCATCGCGCGTCATCGCATCGAATCCTGAAACGCTCCTACGCCGCCAGCGGGCCTACGGATACAGCGAAGAAGATCTCCGCCTCCTGCTCGGTCCCATGGGTGCGCGCGGCGAAGAACCCGTCGGGTCGATGGGTACCGATACCCCGCTTGCCTGCCTCTCCGATCGCCCGCAGCCGCTTTTCAACTATTTCAAGCAACTATTTGCACAGGTCACCAATCCGCCGATCGATCCCATCCGCGAAGAACTCGTCATGTCGCTCATTAGTTATATCGGGACAGAGCGCAACATCCTTGACGAAACTCCGGAGAACTGTCACACCCTCAAGCTGACGCATCCGATCCTGTCGAATCGCGATTTGGAAAAGCTTCGCCGCGTCTCCTCCGGCGAACTGCTTGCCACCACGCTGCCCGCACTCTTCCGCGCCGACGATGGCGAAGCCGGTCTCCGCCAATCACTCGATGAATTGAGCGCGCGCGCCACGCACGCTGTCGCATCCGGATACACGCTGCTCATCATCTCCGATCGCGGCGTCGACCCTACCTACGCGCCTATTCCGAGTCTTCTGGCAATGGCCGCCGTGCATAACAGGCTTGTCAAAGAGAAGTTGCGTACGCAGGTTGCACTCATCATCGAGAGCGGCGAGCCTCGCGAAGTCATGCACTTCGCCCTGCTCATCGGGTACGGCGCCAGCGCTATCAATCCTTATCTCGCCATCGAGACACTGCACGACCTCAAGCGCCGAGGCCTGCTCCCGCACAACGTCTCTGCAAATCACGCAGAGAAGAACTTCATCAAGGCCATCAACAAGGGTCTGCTGAAAACCTTCTCCAAGATGGGTATCAGCACACTGCAAAGCTATCGTGGTGCGCAGGTTTTCGAAGCTATCGGTCTCAACGACAGTCTCATTCAAACCTACTTCCCTCGCACCGCATCCCGCATCGAGGGCGTTGGTCTCGACGTGCTCGCGCGCGAAGCGCAGATGAAGCACTCCTACGCTTTCCAGCCTCTGACGGATTCGGAGACCGAACTTGTCGTTGGCGGGCATTATCAATACCGCGAGGGCGGCGAGTATCACCTGTTGAACCCGGCCACCATCAGCAAGCTGCAACACGCAGTTCGCGCCAACAACGCGACCACCTTTCAGGAATACACCGACCTTCTCGATCAGCAGAATCGCACCCTCTGCACATTGCGCGGCCTGCTGAAGCTCAAGTACGCCGAAACCCCAATTCCAATCGAAGAAGTCGAGCCTGCCAAGGAAATCGTCAAGCGCTTCACCACTGGTGCTATGAGCTTCGGATCCATCAGCGCTGAAGCCCATGAGACACTTGCCATCGCGATGAACCGTCTCGGCGGCATGTCGAACACAGGTGAAGGCGGCGAAGACGAAGCGCGGTTCACCCCCGACCCCAACGGCGACTCGCGCCGCAGCGCCGTCAAGCAAGTCGCCAGCGGAAGATTCGGTGTTACCACCAATTACCTGGTCAATGCCGACGAGTTGCAGATCAAGATGGCACAAGGCGCAAAGCCCGGCGAAGGCGGCCAGTTGCCCGGCCACAAAGTCGACGACATCATTGCCAGGACCCGCCACTCCATTCCCGGTGTGGGACTGATCTCACCCCCGCCGCATCACGACATCTACTCCATCGAAGATCTCGCGCAGCTGATCTACGACCTTAAGAACGTCAACCCCAAAGCGCGCGTTGCCGTTAAGCTCGTCTCCGAAGTTGGCGTCGGCACCGTGGCTGCAGGCGTCTCGAAAGCACATGCCGATGTCGTGCTCATCTCCGGCGACAATGGCGGCACCGGCGCATCGCCGCTCAGTTCCATCAAGCACGCCGGCCTTCCCTGGGAACTCGGCCTCGCCGAAACCCAGCAAGTGCTTCTACTCAATGATCTGCGCGGCCGCATCAAGGTTCAGACCGACGGCAAGCTGCAAACCGGACGTGATGTCGTCATCGCTGCCCTGCTTGGCGCTGAAGAATTCGGCTTCGCCACCACGCCGCTCATCGCCATGGGCTGCATCATGATGCGCAAGTGCCACCTGAACACCTGCTCCGTCGGCATCGCCACACAGGATCCGATCCTCCGCGCGCGTTTCACCGGCCAGCCTGAGCACGTCATCAATTTCTTCTTCTTCATTGCCGAACAGATTCGCGAGCACATGGCCAAGCTCGGCTTCCGCACCGTCGACGAAATGGTGGGTCGCGTCGACAAGATCGAGGCATCATTAGCCGACGCTCACTGGAAAGCCAAGGGCATCGACCTCTCGTCAATCCTCTACGCTCCGACCATCCCGTCACGCGTAGCCCGTCGCAAGATCCAGGCCCAGGACCACGGCCTGGACCAGGCACTCGATCACGCACTGATCTCGAAGGCCGCACCGGCACTAGAGTCCAAAACTCCAGTGACCGGCAGCTTCGCCATTCGCAACGTCCACCGCACGGTCGGCGGCATGCTCGGCGGCGAAATCGCCCGCCGTTACGGTTCAGCAGGACTTCCGGATAACACCATCCACTTTAAATTCGAAGGCTCGGCGGGACAGAGCTTCGGCGCGTTTGTCCCCTCCGGTGTCACGCTCGAGCTTGAAGGAGATAGTAATGACTACGTTGGGAAAGGACTTTCCGGCGGACGCATCATCGCTTACCCTCCCAAGACTTCATTCTTTCTGCCGGAAGAAAGCATCCTCGTTGGAAACGTTGTTCTTTACGGCGCTACCAGCGGCGAAGCGTTCCTGAACGGCATCGCCGGCGAGCGCTTCGCGGTTCGCAATTCCGGCGCAACCGCAGTGGTTGAAGGCGTCGGCGATCACGGCTGCGAATACATGACCAACGGCACAGTCGTGGTGCTCGGTACAACAGGGCGTAACTTCGCAGCCGGCATGAGCGGCGGCCGTGCATTTGTTTTCGACGATCAGGGCGATTTCTCAACGCGCCGCTGCAATAAAGCCAGTGTCGATCTGGAGCCGCTCGAAAGCGAAGCCGACGTTGCGGAGGTCCGTGCTCTGCTGGAGCGCCATAGAGACTTTACCGGAAGCCCGCGGGCAGCATGGATTCTCGAACACTGGGCAGAGGCCCAGCCGAAATTCATCAAAGTCTTCCCCCACGAGTA
The DNA here is from genome assembly GCA_963738035.1 of uncultured Acidobacteriaceae bacterium. Lineage (GTDB taxonomy): Bacteria > Acidobacteriota > Terriglobia > Terriglobales > Acidobacteriaceae > Telmatobacter. The sequence goes on along the minus strand of CAVTVB010000005.1, from coordinate 209,262 downwards.
CAAGCGCGTGCTTGGCGTCGAACGCGTCGACACCATTTACTGTCCGCCAACTATCGCAGCGCCTCAGGTCGAGGCTGCAGCAGCCGAGGTGCAGCATGGGTAAGGTCACAGGGTTCCTTGAAATCGAACGCGAACAACCAGCGCGTCGCAGCGTCGAAGAGCGCGTGCAGGATTGGTTCGAAATCTATCAACCATTCCCGGAAGATAAACAGCGCGAACAAAGCGCCCGCTGTATGGATTGCGGCGTTCCCTTCTGTCATACTGGCTGCCCGGTTAATAACCTCATCCCCGACTGGAACGACCTCGTCTACAACGACCGCTGGCAGAGCGCGATTCGCCGACTTCACGCAACCAACAACTTCCCCGAGTTCACCGGCCGCATTTGCCCCGCGCCCTGCGAGGCTGCCTGCGTCCTCGGCATTGATCAGCCAGCCGTCTCCATCAAGCTCATCGAAAGCAGCATCGTCGAGCGCGCATGGGCGGAAGGCTGGATTCATCCCGAGCCGCCCGAGCACAACACGGGCAAGCGCGTCGCTGTCGTCGGCAGCGGCCCCGCCGGTCTCGCTGCTGCGCAGCAACTTCGTCGCGCCGGCCACTCCGTCACCGTATACGAGAAGAACGACCGCATCGGCGGCCTTCTTCGCTACGGCATTCCCAACTTCAAGCTTGAAAAACACATCCTCGATCGCCGCCTTCAACAGATGCGCGCCGAAGGCGTAACCTTCCTCACCAACGCGCACGTCGGCGGCAACGTCCCCGTGGAAGCGCTCACCGGTCACTACGACGCCATCCTTCTTGCTGGCGGCGCCGAGTATCCGCGCGATCTCAAGATTCCCGGTCGTGAACTCAAGGGCGTCCACTACGCCATGGAGTTTCTGCCGCAGCAAAACCGTCGCTGTGAAGGCGATTTCGTCGATCCCAAAATCGCAATCAGCGCCGAAGGCAAGCGCGTGCTCATCATCGGCGGCGGCGACACCGGTGCAGACTGCCTCGGCACCACCCATCGCCAGGGCGCAAAGAGCGTGCATCAATTCGAAATCATGCCCAAACCGCCAGATAGCCGTTCCGCCTCAACTCCATGGCCACTCTGGCCGCTGCAACTGCGCACCGAAGGCGCACACGAAGAAGGTGGCGTCCGAGACTGGAGCATCAACAGCATCAAGTTCACTGGCGACGAGCATGGCAACGTCAAGCAGCTTCATGCCCTTCGCGTTGGCCCCCCTCCGAAGTTTGAGCCAATCGCCGGTCCGAGTTCACGCTCGACGTCGATCTTGTACTGCTCGCGATGGGTTTCCTCGGCCCAGTGAGGGGCGGCATGATCGATCAACTCGGCGTCGCGGTTGACCAGCGCGGCAACGTTGCCGCCAACGCCGACTACATGACATCCGTCGACGGCATCTTTGCCGCCGGCGATATGCGGCGGGGCCAATCGCTCGTCGTCTGGGCTATCGCAGAAGGCCGAAAGGCTGCGGCTGCAGTCGACACTTACCTTGCAACAAAGCAGCCCACAGCGCCCATGCTCAGGCACGCCCGAGCATAATCCGCACCTCGCTATAGAACAAAGAGGGATGCCGGCCCACACGGCATCCCTCTTTTCTACGTGGTCGCTACTTCCCCGAGCGGTTTCCTCGCCGGTACTTCCACACTCCATACAGCACGCCGACCACGAGCAGCGAGATGTAGGCAATCAGAATGGGTGTACTCCATCCCTTCAGGTCCTTCTGCCAGAAATTAATTACCACTCGGCCATACTTGTAGCCCACCCAGGCCACGAGGCCATAGCGCATCGCACGCGCTGTGCAGTACGAAATCAAAAAGCGGCCGCGCGAAAGTCCCGCCGCTCCAGCCGCAAGCAGAAACGGCATCAGGGGCACCGGTGGCGGCAACAGAGAGGCCAAAGCCACCGACAGCAATCCGTTCCGCTTTACCCAACCTTGTACGCGGCGCACAAAGCGCCCCTTGCCTAGTCGATCGAGCGCGGCTTCGCCTCCCTTTTTGCCAGCAGCCCAGGTGGTGTAACCACCAATCACCGACCCCACAAATGCGCACGAAGCAAACAGTATCGGCGAGCCAACCGATTGTGACCGAAACGCAGTCATCAGCAGAAGCACCAGGTCCGTGCTCCCCGGCAACGGGATCGGAATTACTGACGAATCAACCACCGCCAGCGCGAATATCCCCACGGCGCCCAGATGCATCAGCCAGCGAAGCGCGTGCGACGATCCTTCCCTTCCTCCAGGAGAATCCGATGCTTCGCCGAGCACAAGGGCGACGCGGGCGAGAAATGGGCCCGATGTCATTCTCAACGCTGTTCCTGCCGACAGGAACGCCCGCGTACTCCCGCACCATCTTCCAGATCAAACGCAGCGTTTACAAGCGCAATATGCGAAAACGCCTGCGGAAAATTCCCCACGAGTCGCTTCTGATGTATGTCGTACTCCTCGGAAAGCAACCCGAGGTCATTGGTTAACAACAGCAGACGCTCAAATAGTTTCGCTGCCTCCTCTTCGCGACCAACCACCTTCAGAGCGCTCACCATCCAGAAGCTGCACGCAAGAAACACTCCCTCGCCCGGCGGCAATCCGTCGCTCACTCGCGATGTGTCATAGCGCAGCACCATTCCATCCGGCATCAACTCGCGTTGAATTGCATCGACGGTACTTCGCACGCGCGGATCATCTCCCGGCAGAAATCCCACCAGCGGCATTAGCAGCAGCGAAGCATCCAGTTCCTCTGACTCATAGGCCTGCACAAAGCTGTTCTTCGTCGTGCTGAATCCCTTTTCGCAAATTTCCCGATGCAACTCCTCTTTGATCTCTTTCCACTTTTCTACCGGCGCCTTGTAGTTCATCTGTTCAGCCAGCAGAACCGCACGATCAAACGCCACCCAGGCCATCATCTTTGAATACGTGAATTGTTGCGGCCCCCCGCGTGTCTCCCAGATTCCTTCGTCTGGTTCCTGCCAAATCGTTTCCAAATGCTTCAGCAGGAGCACGAGTACTCGGAAATCATCCTCGGTATGGCGCCCCATCTTGCTCTGCGCGTGGAAAAATGAGTCAAGCATCTCTCCATAGATATCCAGCTGCATCTGCACCGAAGCAGCATTGCCTACGCGGACCGGCCTTGATCCCTCATACCCCGGTAGCCATTCAACTTCCCACTCGTACAACTGCCGCTCGCCGCGCAGTCCATACATGATCTGCACCTGGTCCGGGCTCCCAGCCAGCGCCCGCAGCAGCCAGTCCTGCCATGCCGCGGCCTCGTCGTAATAGCCCGCGTTGGAAAGTGCCAGCAGCGTAAACGTCGTGTCCCTCAGCCAGCAGTAGCGATAGTCCCAGTTCCGCACGCCACCAATGCATTCAGGCAAACTTGTCGTGGCAGCCGCAACCAGGCCACCCGTCGGCATGTACGTCATGGCCTTCAGCGTGATCAGCGATCGCTCCACGATCTTCCGGTACTTCCCTTCGTAGTGCAGCCTCCCGCTCCACTCCCCCCAGAAAGTCTCTGTATCCTTGAGGGCTTGATCCACGTCAATCCGCGCGGGGTCTTCCTGGTACGAAAGCCCGTAGGTCAGGACGAACCATTCGCGTTGTCCAGCAGTGACCGGGAACTCCGCCAGCGTTTTCAAATTCTCGCCGCGTGTTTCTATCGAGCTACGAAGAATCGCAAGATTCGGCCCGGCAATCGCGCGAACACCATCGTCGACCCGCGTAACCCACGGCACAGTCCGTCCATAATCAAATCGCAAACACAGTTCCATCTGTATCCGCACCGTACCGCGAATTCCTTCCACGATCCGAACCACATCAGAATTTCTGCCGCGCACTGGCATGAAGTCCGTGAGGCGAACGGCGCCCTCGGTGGTTTCAAAAACCGTCTCAACAATCAATGTGTGTTCGCGATATTGCCTCGTCGTCTTCCACTCGCCTTCGCAGGGTGCGATCTTCCAGTAGCCGTTTTCAGCAGTGCCCAAGAGCTTGGCAAAACACGCCTCCGAAGAAAACGAAGGCCAGCACAGCCAATCGATCGAACCGTCCTTGCCCACCAGCGCAGCGGTCTCGCAGTCGCCAATCAGCGCGTAGTCTTCAATCCGCATAGCCATTGCACCGTCTATTGCTCCTTGTAGTTGCGCATCAGGCCGCCGTCAATAACGAACGTCGAACCCGTCACATAAGCCGCGTCGTCAGAGGCAAGAAAAGCCACCAGCCCTGCAACATCTTCCGGCGTTCCAAGCCGCCCCAGAGGAATATTGTTGAGCAGCGCATTCAGCTTTGGCTTGTCCTCGAGAAGAGCCTTGTTAATCGGCGTCGCAATCGCTCCCGGCGCGACATTGTTGATCGTGATCCCCAGCGGTCCAAGCTCTACTGCCAGATCACGCATCAGCATGCGCAGGCCGCCTTTGCTGGTCGTATACGAAGCAAAACCCGGAAACGCCATATCCTCGTGCACCGAACTGATATTGATAACGCAACCTGGCTTCTTCGCATCCCGCAGCCGCCGCACGAATGCCTGCGTCAGAAAGAAGGGCCCGCGCAGGTTTACCGCCATCACCTCGTCGAAATCCGATTCGGGCGTATCCCAGAAGTCTGATTTCTTCTCCATCCCCGCATTGTTCACCAGGATGTCCGCCGACCCGAACTGACTCCAGGCCGTATCTACCAGGCACCGCACGTCATCCATGCGCGTGACATCTGCCCGCACAATCTTGCCCTCGCCGCCGGCCTTCTCAATTGCTTCTTCGGTCTCCTTTGCACCATCAGGGTTGCCCACGTAGTCAACTATGACCTTCGCCCCTTCGCAACCAAGCCGCTTGGCAATCCCCTGTCCGATGCCCGAACCAGCACCGGTAACGATGGCTACTTTCCCTTGAAAACGCCGCATCACTTTTCACCCCCATCGAAATGGCAATAGTCCTGTCGCTCATTGCTTGGATGCAAAATAGGCCCTAGATTGCTCTTTGAATTGAGCTTTGATGGAATCTGGCAGGAATTCGACTTGAGATCAAACACTCCGCCGTGGGCCTCCGTCTACTGCGATCGGAAGAATCCGAACAGCAGCACGGCCAGCACCAGCGCACTCACACCGATGTAGAGCTTATCCCGTTCGATCCCGAAGGCGATGAGTGAGAACACGACGCGCGCCACGGGTGTTGCGATCAGCAGAAGCACAGCCAATTGAATGATGGCTGCCGGATCTCCGATAGCGACACCCCTTATCACCCCGCCAACATGCCGGAGGGCCTGCGGTTCGCTCTTGAACGCCCGATAATCCGGAGTTCCATCACGATGAGCCCTCAGATAAACGATTCCTCCCACGAGCATGACAATCGACGCGAGAAGCACGCCAACCTGCAGTAGGCGTCCCATGATCATTTCCATGCTGCGGTCGTCGAAATGGTCTCCGTGTCCGGGCTCCCCCGGCTTCGCTTTCAAAACCATTTCGTCACCCCGTTGATAATCATTTCCGTTCCAAGCGCCAAGATGACGATTGTAAACACCGTGCGCAGCACCGACACCTGTGCGCGAGCCAGATAGCGAGCCCCGATCACAGAACCGCTCAGAACGCCGAGCATCACAGGAAACGCCAACCCCGGCGTGATCAATCCTCGATGAAGATAGATTCCGGCGCTCGCCGCCGCCGTTACGCCAATCATGAAGTTGCTCGTTGTCGTCGACACCTTGAAAGGAACTTTCATGATGCGATCCATTGCCAGCACCTTCACAGCTCCCGAACCGATGCCGAGCAATCCCGAGAGCGTTCCAGCCACGAACATCATGCCAAAGCCGCCGGAAATATTCTCGACCTCATATTTGCATAGTGATCCATCCGGCTTGGGATAATCGCCCGACAACCTCAATCTCGCTGACCACGGACTTCCTTTTTTCAGTTCCGGAACCGGATTTCGGGCTTGCTGCCACGAGAGGTAAGCAGAGTAAATCAGCACAACTCCAAAAATGATCGCCAGCGCCTGCGTGTGCACAACCGTCGCCAGAAACGCCCCAAGGATGGCGCCAATGGTCGTCGCCACTTCCAGGAACATTCCGATGCGCACGTTGGAGAATCCCTCGCGAACGTAGGCCGAGGCAGCTCCCGAGGAAGTCGCGATCACCGAGATCAGCGACACGCCGATAGCGTACCGGATGTCCACGTGAAATCCGAGCGTGAGCAGCGGCACCAGTACCACGCCGCCGCCAAGCCCTGTGAGCGCCCCTAAAAGGCCCGCCACCAGTGAACCAAGAAAAAGAAGCGCAGTAAAAATCAACAAGCTCATAGAGAGAATCGTTCACCACTACCAATGCAATCGCTCGAGCCCTCAGAGGCACAGGCAACAAGCCGTTTGTTCACTGACATGACCTGATGGCACGCCGCAGGTGCCGAAAGCATACAGGTTGATTCCCCCTCTGCGCTTCAGAGAGGTTTCCCTCGAAACAGATAGAACAATTCAATCAGCAGGATCAAGACTACCGTAAACTCCAGAAAAAATGCCCTGCTCTGGTTGAATTGATCAACCATATATTTGTACAGATCTTCAGCCGTCTTCACTTTGCTCGAGACCAGTTCCTTGTAATCTGGCACGCCTACTTTGGCTGCTGCCAGCCTGTATAAGCGAGCCGCGAACATGTCGCTCAGAAACTTGATCGCATTGTCTGCTCGTTCCGTCAGTTCCGCGACGTCCAGCAACGTTGTGTGCAAAATCCGCGCAGACTTCGCCAGCCGCCAACGTGCAAAGAATCCCGACTTCTGCTCCAACAGGGCATACGCCCGATCCAGAATCTCGGTTAGCAACTCATCGTAATGGCGAAATTCCAGTAGCTGCGAATTTGCATACTCCAGCAATTGAATCGCAGTCTCCGCACCCACATGGCTGTCGTAGAGAAAAGCGGCATTCCAGCCGATCACGGTGACATCGTTGGCATAGTACGAAATCTGCGAATGCAGTACCTCGTTGCACTCGCCCACGGAAAGTTTTAACCGGTCTCCACGAACTACCTGTGCAATCTCAATTCCGTGATCGCTGACGAGATCTACAGCTGACGGAGAGCCTGGCGCTTCGCTCACGTGGAAAATAAAGTAGTCCTCGCTTAGCCAACGCGCATAAGGCTTTATCATTGCCTCCGCGCAGTGATTCAGTTTGGCTTTTACCAGCGGCTCAACACGCGATGCGAAATCGATATCCCACACCCAGCGGCTTGCCAGGTGCACCAGGTTCGTCCAATCGCCCGTAAACGGTACGTGCAATAGTACGCTGACCACGCCATAGTCGTAATACTTGATCTCGCCTTCCAGTCGCTCTCCGCTGTCGAGTTGCAGAGCCTCGAACGGCTCGACCACAGGGGGCCGTTCGTACCGGACGTATGCCGGCGCGACGTGTTTCATGCTCGGCTTCTGCTGCACCGTGCCTTCCCGCATACCGCGAATGCGATCCAGGCGAAGCTCTTCGCAAACATCAAACTGGATAAGAACGAGGACAGAGCCCGTCAGGACAGTCGACGCGATAGATGGAGAGGGATTTGTCACGTACAAGCGCATGTTAAAGCATTTCGCCAACTTCTTGCTTCAACACTAGCCATCTTCAAAGCATCGCGCGAACCAGCCGCCGGACCGCCTCGGTCGTGGCACCGTAAACCAAGTGCGCTGCAAACGGCGTTGCCAACGAGGATGCAGGCTCGTTTTCTGGAGATTGCGAAAGGTTCAAAGCGGGCACCGCCACCAGGTCGGCGCCCGTAAATAAGGCCGCGCCGAATGCTGTCCCGAATCCCGTCGTCGCCGTCGGTATCTCCTCGGCAATTGCTCCGTAAACCGCACCCATCAAGGCGCCAAACGCATAATGCACGATTGGTCCTCCGGTCTCCTTTCCTTCACGCGACAAATGCCGTCCACCGGTAACTGTCGACACGATGGCATCCGCGGTTTTCATCGTCGCATCATCCGGCTTGTCGCCGTTCTCCGGCTGCTTCTGGATGCTCGCCGCGTCCTCACCCTTCACAGCTTTCTGCAACGGTGAGCCGAGGTTTTCCATGAACTCATTCATAACCCACGACGCAACAAGCCCGCCCGCGATGCCTGCAACAATCCCTCTTGCCAGATGTGTACCATTACCTTCGCTCATTTCAACCTGCCTCCAGTCCAGCCTGAACCCAAACCATCGGAGTTCTACGCTGCATTCGATTTCGTCTTCTCGCGCGCATTTCTTACCCGCTCAGAAAGAAGTTTCTTCGCGCTCTCCAATTCTGCTCTGCGCGACTTGCTCAGCCCTTTTCCAGCTCGATTGATGAAATACGTCAGCATTCTCATTCCCGAGCCTGGTCCCTTCGGCGAAACCTTCTTCGATGCGAGCTGGCGCGCAATTGTCTTCGCATCCTTTGTGAACAATCCCTCGGGTGGATAGGTCGATACCGTTTTCACCTTGCTAACCCATCTGCCATTGGAAGGTTTCATTTTTGAAGATCTTTTCTTTGCAGTCGCCACGCCAGCACCTCCACAAGTCGTAACCTCGTATCCGCTCAGGCCAAGTTGATATTTCGACATTGACACACATGAAACATGCCGCCTCACCGAATCGACACGCCGTTCTGCGTGCGGGTAAGATGCCGGACACACCACGGCAGTTTGCCGAACGTGGTTCTTCTTCCCCGCCCGCAACCTTAATGTTTTTTGAAGAACTGCACGTCGCGTTCGTGCTTCTTGGCCTTCTCTAAAGTGGGGAAAGTGCCAAGATTGCGACGCTTGCCTGTTGACGCATCCTTCTTGCGTGAATACAAACGAAACTCGCCGGATTTGAGTTTGCGAATCATAAACCCTGGGATGCAGCGAATTCGCCTGGGGTGTGTTACGTCAGCGGCTTCAATCCATGATTGTCTACCGGACAACTTGGCCCTTTCGCCGCCTCATCCAACGACCCAGGGCGTTCGAGGAAAGGCCATTTCCAGATGGTCTCGTCTTGCGCACACAGGAGGCGACATGGCTGGCCGTCCATTCTGGTCTGGACAATTGCGAATTTCACTGGTCTCTTTCGGCATTCAGTTATTCCCCGCGACCAGTTCGACGTCAGAAGTTTCCTTCCACCAGATCGATCGCAAGACCCGTCAGCGCGTCCACCATTTGAACGTGATCAACGGCGACGAACCCGTCGATAACTCCGAAATCGTGAAGGGCTACGAATACAGCAAGGGCAAATACGTGATTGTCGAGCCTGAAGAGGTGAAGAAACTCCGTCTCGAAACACAAAACACAATCGATGTCGCTCAGTTCGTCGATTCCAGCGAACTGCCTCCCTATCTGTTTGAGAAGCCCTACTTCGTTGTTCCTGACCCCAAAGGATCCATCGATGCCTACGCCGTTTTTCGCGAGGCAATGGCACAGGCGGACAAAGTTGCGATCGGTGAAGTCGCATTCGGTGGGCGCGAGCACCTGGTTGCGATCGTCCCTGCGCTGGGCAAGAACGCCCGCGGCATGATGGCATACACGCTGCGATACGCCGAAGAACTCCGGGACGGCAAGGACTATTTCGGCAATATCCATGGGCAGATCATCGACAAGAAGCAACTAGCTCTCGCTAATGAGCTGATTCGCGCTCAATCCGCGCCCTTCCGCCTCGAAGATTTCAAAGACGACTACGAAGCCGCGCTGCGAGAATTGATCGAAGCCAAGCGCAAGGAGAAACCGCTTCCTCTGGCCGAAGAAAAGCCGCGCGCCAAGGTCATCAATCTCATGGACGCTTTGAAACGCAGTGTCAGTGAGTCGAACCAGAAAAAGGAGCGACCGCGAACGAAAGAAGACCGTCCCCGAACGCGTTCTTCGTCGCGGTCCTCAAAGAAAGGCCCTACACTGGTGAAATCTGGTAAACGATCGCACAAGGCCGCTTAACGTATGGCAAAGACCGCCACTCGCCAAAAAGACCCGGCAAAGACACTGGAAGACCAGTTGGCGCGCTATCGCGAGATGCGGGACTTTAACGTCACCGCCGAGCCTCGCGGAAGCAAAGGCGCCATTCAGGCTGCAACAGACAAAACCAGTGCCTTACCATTCGTCATTCAGAAACACGCGGCGTCGCACCTCCACTACGACTTTCGTCTGGCTTGGAATGGTGTTCTAAAGAGCTGGGCCGTCGCGAAAGGTCCGAGCGACCTTCCCGCCGACAAGCGTCTCGCAGTTCAAGTAGAAGACCACCCTATCGAATACGGCAATTTCGAAGGCACCATTCCCAAAGGCCAATATGGCGGCGGATCGGTCATGCTGTGGGATTTCGGCGAATGGGAGCCCGTGGAGGATTATCAGGACGTCGATCGCGCTCTGGCTGAAGGCCATCTTAAATTCAACTTAAAAGGGCAGAAACTGAAAGGCCGCTGGGCGCTCGTTCGCATGAAGACTCGCGATGCACGGCCGGGCAAGCCGAACTGGCTACTCATCAAGGACCGCGACGAATATGCGCGGACTGAAGATCAGCCCTCCATCACCGATCGTTTCCCCGACAGCGCTGTCACCAAACGCACTATCGAGCAAATCGGTGAAGATAGCGACCGCGTATGGCACAGCAATCGCGCACCTGACCAGCAACCCGACGCCGCGAAGTCGTCCGCTCCACGAAAGAAACCGAAGTCCAGACCATCTTTCACAACTGCGCTCAAATCCGCCCCCAAGGAGAAATTCCCCGGCTTCATCCCGCCGCAGTTGGCCAAAGCCTCAACTGCGCCACCTTCCAGTGGCGGCTGGATTCACGAGCTAAAGCTCGACGGCTACCGAATCCAGATCCAGATCCGGCCCAGCAGCGACTCCAGCCGCAAGCGCGTCTCGCTTCTCACTCGCAAGGGTCTCGACTGGACGCATCGAATGCCGGACCTCGCGCGTGCAGCCGAACAGATCCCATGCGAAAGCGCGGTGCTCGACGGAGAGACAGTCGTGCTCGATGAGAAAGGCGCAACCAGCTTCGCAGATTTGCAGGCTGCCTTCCAGGAAGGCGGGCAAGTCCACCTCAGCTATTTCGCCTTCGATCTCCTGCACCTCGACGGGCACAACCTCCGTGACCTGCCGCTAGTGAAGCGCAAGGAGTTCCTCGAAAGACTTCTCGCATCGCTCGATGACGAATCGCCGATCCGCTACAGCGAGCACTTCGAAGCAGACGGAAAGAAAGTATTTGATCAGGCCTGCAACCTCGGCGCAGAGGGCATCGTCTCGAAGCTTGCATCTTCCCCCTATTCATCGACCCGGGACAGTTCATGGATGAAATCGAAATGTTTTCAGGAGCAGGAATTCGTCATTGGCGGATTCACCGACCCTTCCAACGGAAGTACCGGCATCGGCGCATTGCTCATCGGCTACTACGATGAAGGTAAGTTGCGCTATGCCGGCCGATCGGGGACAGGTTTCACGCAGAAGACGCAGCACTCACTACACCCGCAATTGAACAAGCTCGTTCAACCTAAGACTCCGTTCATCGATCTCCCCAAAGGAGTCTCGCGCGGGGTGCACTGGGTCAAGCCTGAATTGGTTGCGCAAATCTCCTTTTCCAATTGGACACGCGACAATCTCGTGCGCCAGGCAGCATTCAAGGGTCTTCGCGAAGACAAGCCCGCGAAAGAAGTCGTCCGCGAAGAAACTGCTCCACCACAGTCGTCCCGCGATTCCGCGGTTCCGGCCATCCAGTCTCAATCCGCAAAGAAGCCTCACGCCGCCGGGCATAAAACAACGGCCAAGATAATGAGCGCACCGAAGACGGACCTTCCCCTCACCCATCCGGAAAAAGTTCTTGATCCTGAGTCCGGGATGACGAAGCTGATGCTGGCCAATTACTACCTCGCTGTCGCCGATCACATATTGCCGCATATCGCCGATCGCCCGCTCAGCATCGTTCGCTGCCCTGAAGGAATCGGCAAACCCTGCTTCTTCCAGAAGCATATCGGCATGGGATTGCCTTCCGGTATCACCAGCGTCCCCGTTCCGGACAGAAAGGGCGGACCAACCGAACAATACGTGACGCTCAACTCGCCTGAGGGTCTTGTCGGCTTGGCGCAGATGGGTGTACTTGAGATCCATCCGTGGGGATCCAAAAATGATTCTCTTGAAAAACCGGACCGCATCATCTTTGATCTGGACCCTGATGAATCTATCGACTGGAAGACGCTAGCGGAAACCGCCAAAGAATTTCGCACTCGTCTCGAAGAACTCGGCCTCAAATCCTTCCTGAAAACTACCGGCGGCAAAGGCCTGCACGTCGTCGCCCCCATCCGCCCGGAGCACGATTGGGTAGTCGTCAAGGAGTTCGCACACAACCTTGTTCTCGGTTTCGAACGGAAGAACCCCGGCTTGTATCTCACCAAGATGACCAAGGCTCTCCGAAAGAATCGTATCTACCTCGATTATCTCCGCAACGACCGCGGCTCGACTGCAGTCGCCCCCTACTCCCCCCGAGCAAGATCCGGTGCTGCCGTTGCCCTGCCCCTTGAGTGGAAGGAACTGTCTTCTAAAACACGGCCCGCTTTTCATGTAGCGGATTTCACCTCGTGGAAGAAGCGACTCTCCCACGATCCCTGGGCCGAAATGATCAAAGAGAAACAGCATCTGACCGCGAAGGCGATTCGCGACGCAAACCACTGAGACGTTCTTTAAGGAATTGAAAAAGAACGGCACCTAGCTGTTTGCATCGCTTCGGGAACCCCTTGGACATATGCAACCTGTCCGGATTCCCAAACATCCCATCCGCCAGTGGAGCGTCTTCGACAGGAGTAGAAAATGCTTTGGACAATCTTTGTAATTCTTCTGGTGCTGTGGCTTCTCGGATGGATCGGCTTCCACGCTCTCGGCGCTTACATCCACATCGTGCTACTGCTCGCCCTGATTGTGCTTGTCATTCAACTATTCACTGGGCGCAGACCAGTCGTCTAGGCAGGGCCCTTATGACCTTGTCCTAGCTGCCTTGGGTTTTCTGAATTCGTCTCAGTCGTATACCGGCTCATCCGGTCTCGTGAGCAATTCGGAAGCGCGCTGCAGCATAACGTCCGGGTAGACCGGCTTGGCCAAAACTTCGAATTGATGACCCTTCTTACCCGCTTCTTCCAGCAGCATCGCGGTGTTTGCGTGTCCTGAAAAGAGAAGAACGTGGCATCCGGGATGATTGGCCTTGATTGCGATGGCCAGGTCGATCCCGTTCATCGCCGGCAGCATCACGTCCAACACCGCTAGATCGGGACGCCACTCCGCAATCGACTCGATCGCACTTTCCGCCGAATAGGCTACGCGCACACCGTAATGCCGCATCTTGAAAATAAGTGCGAGGGTGTCTGCGATGTTCACCTCGTCATCAACAATCAGAATCCGCCGGCCGCCCTTCGGGCTTGCCAAGCCCGGTGCGCCCTCTTTAGAAGCTGATGGCGCCGGGTCCCAGTTGGACGGAATCGATCTAGTTGAGTCAGAATGAGGCTGCGAGGATGCGTCGCTCCGCTCCGGGCCTCCAGGGTTCCCTTTGTCGCCGTTCACCTCGTCTTCGGCATCTCCGCCCTTGTTCATCGCGGCTCGTTGTTCTGTAACCCTGTTCCCCATGTTGACTTACGATGCGGCGAAAAGCCTGCTAGTATACCTCGACGAGCGATAGATCATTGATTTCATTGAAGCAATTGCACTCATGAAATTCGCTGCTGAGCATTCACAATCGATCGAAAATGACCGACGCTGATCTGACAACCCGGGAATGGGCCGAGGGTATCCGGCGACTATTGAAAGCGCTGAAATTGACTCAAGCTGGTCTCGCCGAACGCCTTGGCGTCTCTCCGGCAACGGTTTCCCGTTGGCTCGCTGGAAAAAACGAGCCCACCGCCGAAACTTACATTGCGCTGGGAAACCTGGCCGGGAGGCCCGAGGGCACTTACTTCTGGGAACGTGCAGGAATCGATCCGTCAGAACTTCCCGATCCCAGCCTTCGTCAAACTCTATCTTCGATTCGCGCCACCCTCGAGAACTTCAACCTGATCACCGATAAAAAGGTCTCGCAGCATCTGGCTGGCAGAGGCAATGCTGTCGCGATTCCTCTCCTGAATGTGACGGCATTTGGCGATCGCATTCCGCCCCATGAAAACGTGCGCCTCTCACAAGCCAAGGTCGAAGAAGTGCTCCTCGCCCCGCTCGCATGGTGTCCTCACCCTGAGAACATGATCAGCATGCACATTGCAGGCGACTCCATGCACCCTACGATCCCATCCCGCTCTATCCTGTTCATCGATACGGCGGTTATTGAACGCGGGCATCTCAATGAGAAACTCGTTGTCGTTTCCCATCGCGATCTGGGCTTCAAGGTCGCGCGCCTGCAACGACTCGCCGGATCAGACTTGCTGGTTTCCGCCAACCCTAAATACCTCCCTCTCGATGTCAGCAACACCACTAAGTGGAAGATCTTCGGTGAAGTCCTTTGGTGGGTATCCAGGGATGTGAAGCAGGATTGATGATCTCCACCGCTCCGCGAGGTCATTCGCAATTAGACCTCGTGACAAGATGCCCGGCACAAGCGATCATCTAAGCGATCAATGGAATCACCCGCCATCGCCGACCAATCTACCGCCGTCTCTCAGCGCGACCTCGAGCACCACATCGCGGCCGCAGAACGGCGCGTCTCGAACCCCATCGAAGGCATCTTCGGCCGGGACTCTATCACCTGGCAAATCAATCGCGAGTCGGCACTCTTTCTGGGAGCCGGCCGCGCCGCACTCCTGCAGCTCGCGCACCCCTGGGTGGCTACGGCGCTCGATCAGCATTCCTCTCTCCTCGCCAAACCAATAGCGCGCTTTCACAATACCTTCCGCATCGTCTTTACGATGATCTTCGGCTCGGCGCCACAGGCCATGCGAACAGCGCGATCACTCTATCAAATGCATACAAGGATCACCGGCGATCTTCCCACTGACGTCGCCGGTTACACCAAGGGATCGCGCTACGAGGCTCTGCAAGTTCCGGCGCTGATCTGGGTCTACGCCACGCTGATTGAAAGTGCAGTCATCGCATATCAATGTGTTCTGCCGTCGCTTCGTCCCGACCAGCTTGCAGCCTATTACGCCGAATCAAAAATCCTTGCCGGGCTTTTCGGAATTCCTCCCTATGCCCTTCCTCAAGACTGGAGTTCCTTCCAGACCTACTTTGCGCAGATGTGCGGGTCGCAGGCGCTCGGAGTCAGCGATCGCTCACGGTTCATGGCACGGAGCATCATGACCGGCGCCAATTCCTGGATTCACATTCCCAAGTGGTACGTGGCGCTCACAACCGAATGGCTTCCACCACGCTTTCGAGAAGAATTTGACTTCCCCTTCGGATCATCGGAGCACACGCGATCAGAAAGAGCACGGCATTTCCTTCCCCGCATTTACGCAAAGCTTCCGTCGTCTCTACGCTACGTCGGCCCCTACCAGGAAGCCCAGGCGCGAATCGCGAATCGCAATCCCGGCTTCCTTGTTCGACGAGGCAACCGATTCTGGATCGGCCAGTCTCGCATGCCCTTCGGCAAGTGACCTGAGTCCGACGAACGGAGACAGCAACCATCTGGCAAGCGTCCGTCCTTATTCGGGCAACCGCGAAGCCGATCTATGCTTCTTCTCTTTTGGTAAGAAGTTTTGATCGATGATCAGCGATGAATTTCTCTCATAGCGGCTTGATTCGAGTTATCGCGTTCTTCAAGCTAATAAAGGCCGCATGCCTGATCGCTGTCGGCTTCGGCGTCCTGAAGCTTGTACACACCGATGCGACGGCGAAACTGGAACATTGGGTCGCAATTCTCGGTTTCGATCCCGGCGGGCGTTTGATAGGTCACGCAATCCAGAGGATCACAAATATCTCTCCCGCCAGGATTAAGGAGTTCGGAGTCGTCAGTTTCGTCTATGCGGGCCTATTCACAACCGAGGGGATTGGTCTGTGGCGACTAAAACGCTGGGCCGAGTGGTTCACGGTTGTGATTACATCCTCACTCCTGCCCATCGAGATCTTCCAGATACACCATCGTCCAACCTCAATCAAGATCCTCGTGTTCGTCATCAATATCTCAGTGGTCGCTTACCTCCTCTATCGAATTGCCGACGAACGCCGTACGCCTCGTAACGAAAAGATTGCTCAAGTTGCGCACCCACTCCGCAGCAGATGAGATGGCAGTCTCCTAACGCCGGCAATAATTCGTCTTCGTAGCGACTCTGACCGCAGGAGAACGAGGAAGTGTTTCAACTCCTAAATTAATCCGGTGACCAGCGCCTCCCACTCAGTCTCAAGTTCGGCCCGGTGAAATCCGCGTCCCGCGCGCGCATACCAGTACTCCGCATTCGAGAGCGATCCCTCTTTGCGATGAAGATAGGCATGGACCGCCATCCCATCCCTGGTCTCGAGTTCGTCCACCAGAGCGTGTGCCTGGGTCCACTCCCCTTTGGCGTCCCACCATAGCGCCTGAAGTGGCGCGGTCAGACCCTCTGGCGGAATCTGTTGCCTCGTCGATTCGCGAAACTCGCTCAGATCCATGGAGATGCCCTCCTGCTTTGCGTATCGTCCGGCTCGAAGTTCTGTGTCGCTCAGTGACCCAAATCACATCTTCAAGCCGTCCTGTGGAATAAGAATAGACACAAATCAAGCTGCGATGAAGCAAGGTTCTCGAGGGGTCGATAAAACAGAGAAAGACAGGCTGCGGCAGCCTATATCAGTGAGGTCGGACATGGGGTTCTGTGAAAAAGAGCCAATCCACACTAGCATTTGCGATTCCGACCAAATCGGTCGTATACTGAACTCAGACCATTCTGGTCGCAATTCTTGGGTGCTGCCCTTTCGGCAACCCACTGGAGTCCGAAAAGTGAGTGTGTTGACGGATTTGCGCATCGGAGAAACGGCAACATTGATTGCGCTCGATCTCCCCGATTCCGTTCAAAACTATCTCATGCACATGGGTTTTGTTCCCGACGCACTCGTCACAGTCCTTCGTCGAGCTCCCGCAGGCGACCCCACGGTGTATGCCATCGACGGCATGCAGATCGCCCTCCGTCGCGAAACTGCGGAAGCCATTCGCGTCCGCAGCACTTCTGATACTTCGCAGAGAGAGATTGATGACGAATTGGCGAAGATTGTGGAAACCTCTCAGCCGGCTAACAATGCGGACATCCACGAAGCGGACATCCGCGAATTTGCCGGGGCAATCAGATGAATGCCTGCTGCGAGACTCCGGCGTTTGAGGCGCCTATTTCAACGTCTGGAAGCCTCAGCACCGTTGTTCTCATCGGCCCTCCCAACTCCGGAAAATCCACGCTCTTCAATCGACTCACCGGCTTGCGCCAGAAAGTCGCTAATTACCCCGGGGTCACCGTTGAACAGCGCTCGGGGCTCATGTCCGGCGTGGGGCGTGACGACCTTACGCTAATCGATCTGCCGGGCGTATATTCGCTCACACCTTACTCTGAAGATGCGCGTGTCGCCATCGATGTGCTCAAGGGCAAGATGCCCGGCACGCCGAAGCCAGACGCCGTGCTCCTCGTTCTCGATTCCCTTCACCTCACGCGCCAGTTGATGCTCGCTGCACCAGTGCTAGCCCTGGGACTGCCCACGCTTGTCCTGCTCAACATGAGCGACCTGATGGAATCGCGCGGCGGACAGATTGACCCTCTGAAACTCGCCAAGGAACTCGGTGCACCCGTGGCACTGATCAGTGCCGTTCACGGCACTGGACTCGAAGCTGTACCGTTGTTCCTGAACCAACACGCATCCTCGCAGGCCGCGCGGCAACCACTCGCGCTTCCTGTGCTCGGCAATGCTGCGAGCACGCACACATGGGCCGCACAGGTCAGTAGACGCACGGGATATCGTGCGCCGCTCTCGGCAGAGAACAGCCGCAAACTCGACAACGTCCTCTTGCATCGCATCTGGGGCCCGTTGCTTTTCCTGGTTGTTGTCATCGGCGTTTTCGAAGTCGTCTTTTCAATCGGCCAGCCGCTGAGCGACGGATTCGGCGACGTGCTCGCACGTATGGGTTCGCTGGTGCGACCCCTTCTTCCCGCCGGCTGGCTGCAATCACTCCTGCTCGACGGCGCATGGAAGGGCATCTCGTCCGTCCTCGTTTTCCTGCCCCAGATCCTGCTCCTGTTCCTCTTCATCGGAATCCTTGAAGACTCCGGATACCTGGCGCGCGCTGCTCTCATCGCCGATCGCGTTATGCGCACCATCGGCCTCAATGGCAAGGCATTTATTCCCCTGCTTTCGGCCTATGCATGCGCGGTTCCTGCCATCATGGCTACGCGCACCATCGAGAACAAGCGTGATCGCCTCGCTACAATTCTCGTCACACCCTTCATGACGTGCTCCGCGCGCCTTCCCGTTTACATGTTGTTGATCGCGGCATTCATTCCCAACATCGTGTTCCTTCACGGATTCCTCGGCCTTCGCACCATCGTGATGCTCGGGCTCTATCTCGCCGGCTTCGTCGCCGCGATGACTACCGCCCGTCTGCTTAAAAGTTCTATTCTCAGGTCCAGTGAAGCGCCGTTCATTCTCGAATTACCGCAGTACCGAATGCCCACCATCCGCGCCCTTGCGATGCGGCTTGTCGACCGCGGCATGGTCTTCCTGCGTCAAGCCGGCACTGTCATTCTCTGCGTAACACTCGCTCTCTGGCTGCTCGCGCACATTCCGCCGGTGCCGTTGCATAATGGCCACTACACCGCGCCAGAACTCGCCGACAGCGTCATCGGAAAACTCGGGCACTTCATTGAGCCTGCCATTGCGCCTCTTGGTTTCAACTGGAAAGTCGGCATTGGTCTCATCTCCAGCGTGCTTGCTCGCGAAGTCATGGTCTCTACCATGGGTACGCTTTACGGCGCCGATCCTGAGACGCAAGCCATGCACCTGCAGACCGCTCTCCATACCGATATGAAACTGGGCGGAGCCGTGGCCCTCATGATCTTCTTCGCGTTCGCCATGCAGTGCACGTCGACAATGGCCGTCGTTCGCCGCGAAACCAACAGCTGGAAATGGCCTGCCGTTCAATTCGGGTACATGCTGGTTCTCGCATACGGTGCGGCCTTCGCTGTAAACCACATCATTACTGCCATCTTCGGATAAGCTATTTTCGCTCTGTTTCAATGACGCTGATCGCTCCGAATTCCCTGGCACTCCGGTAGCTTCCCGCCGAAAGGCCTGAAGCGAGCGGTTCCTGGTCCAGCCACGCTACCGAGACAACCCAAAGAGGCTGGCCGGGGGGCACTCCCGATTCTTTGGCAGACTCATTCACTCTCGTGAGAGCGTCTTTCGAGCTGAAGACCCAGCCAAATGATCGAGGAGCGATGACCGGATAATCACCGAACTTCTCGTCGTTTCCGTGTGGCCATGAATCCAGATTTGGATCGTGACCGCCAAGATAATATTTGAGTATGAAGCGCGTCTTGGCGTCCATGTAGAGTGGTGCATCGCGGGGGACAACCTGATGGATATAGTTGATGGCCGCCGTCATATCCCTCATTGGAACGGTACGTTGGCTATTATCCGGGGGCGTGCGAACGATCCACAAAGGCGCATAAACCACCCCTGCCAGTAATAGTGGAACAACCAGCTTACGTGGTATCCAAGCGAGCGCCGCGGCGAGACCAGCCGCAAGGAAGGGTAGCAGATAGGTCTGGTGACGAGAGCCGGCGAAAGGAAGAACTCGGAAGATGGCAGTCCCAAAGCCTGCGACAAAAGGTGTCAAAATAAGCAGTGCCATGAGACGAGGTGCTTTGGTGCGACCTGTCAAAAGCGCGGCAACTCCGGCTAAAAAGACGAACATCGACAAAATCGCCCGCTTTTCACTCACCATGTACGAGAAAGTCTCAACAAATGACCTTCGCGTAAAATGCAACAGGCTTTCTTCGGAAGGCACGTAGTAGAACTTCTTCAGATACAGGAGACTCGCTGGAGAGAAGACCACCGCGTGATGAATATAGCTTAGAAAAAGCCATCCGAGCACAGCTGCAAGGACGAGTTGGCCGCAGACGAATGTGAACAACACTCTCCTTGGAACGCCTCCCGCGATATAGCGAAGCAAAACGTAAATGTCAACTGAAAGGATAACCACGGGCGCAGTGTAGTGCGACAGAAGAGCACCAAGAAGGAAGAGCCCCTGGATGATCGCCCAATTCATCGAGCGCTCGCTAAGCGCTCGTTCTGTCGCATAAACAGCACCGCAAACGAAGAAAAGCAATAAACCGTACTGCCGGACTTCGGTAGATGCGGAAATCGCGGCCGGGGATATGGCCATGAAAAGAAGTCCAGCTAGCGCTGGAATCCTGCCAACGGTCCGACGAATCCATGCGAATGTCAGCCACAGCGCGGCAGTTCCGCCAGCGATGCTCGGCAAGCGGAGAATTAATTCACTTCGCCCAAGAACGAGCATTGCATGAAGAACGAAAATGAACAGTGGCGGATGCGCGAGCCGATGGGATTCCATGAAGACGCCAATCCATTTGGCGGGTCGGGCCGCATCGAAGTGCTGTGCTTCATCGGGATTGAGGTAACAAGAGGCGGAATAAGCGACGCGCACGGCCAAGCCCGCGGCAATGATGCCTATCGCCAACCAGCCGGAGTTTCTGGCAACCCAATCTTCGAGCTTGGTTAGCAGTACTTTGCCCTGCGACCACGCGGCGTGACGCATTTCCGGGACGTTCAAAGCGAGGTACTCTTTGTCAGTCGTCGCCAATTTGTCCATGGTTGACGCACCTCGCGCTATTGCGCGCAATAAAAACACACCCGCATTAGAGCCCAATCTCTTTCAATTTCCAGGTTTCGCACGCAGGGTTTGATAATCATATCTCTTTAACGGAGATCTTTCGGCACAATACGGCTAACTACGCTTGTGCATCTTCATGCGACTGATCGCTAGAATGCACATTGTTTGTAGCAATCCTAATTTGGTCGACGCGGATCTTCCAGGCAGGCTAACTGTCAAAACTCCGGCACGTCCGAGTATCGTAGGCGCATGGGGGCTGAACACAAATTGGGGCATTGTCCACTTCAACAAAGCATCTGCGCGGGGCTCCTTGTCCTGGCTGCATTCACTGCTGCCGCCCAGAATCCCACACTGAAGACTCGCACCAAAGAAGAACGCGATCGCCAGTACGCAGCCGCCCGGCGCATCGTACTCAACGTGCAGGTCACGGACGAAGCCGGCAAACCCGTCACCAATCTCGATGCCAAGGACTTTACCCTCTTCGACAATCATCAGCCTCGCAAGCTCTCTGCATTTCATGCCATCGACGGCGAGGCAATGAACGACGCCACCCAGATCATCATCGTGCTCGATGCAGTCAACAGCCCCACACCCGCACTCCAAGCGGCGAAAGACGGCATCTTCAAATATCTCGCCCAAAGCCACTCCGCGCTTCCATACCCAACGTCATTCTTCCTATGGTCCAACGGCCATTTGAAAGGGGCTGGGGCGACTACTGATCGGAATACGGTTGGCCGCGCATTCGTGAGTATCACCAAGAACGTCCGCTCCAATGCTTGTGAACCCGTCGATGCTTCAGTAATGAAAGCAGCCGGAAACGGAAATGCCGGAACCCATGGTGACAACGACGGCACTCCACCCACCTCAGACGATGCCAACTGCCCTCAGGTCCACTTCAAAGACTCGCTCGCTGCTCTGGACGGAATCGCACTACAACAGCTCAATCGGGGAGGACGCACGATTCTTATCTGGGTCGGGCCGGGATGGCCGCTGCTGTCTGAAGCCGAATTCGCACAGCTCTCACCGAAGGCGCGCAGGAACTACTTCGACGAAATCGTTAACGTGCTTCACGATCTGCGGGCCGCACAGATTACGGTCGATGCAATTGGTCCGGGCGATCTTAAGCACGTGGATGAAAAAGCAATCGCGATTCCGCAAGTCCCCATCGGCGCAACATCGCCTGAGAACGCACGCCCCGACAGCCTCGCATTGCCGATACTGGCACAACAGAGTGGTGGCCAGGTAATCGCAAGCAGCGACATCGCCATCGATCTGGGTAAATTGCTCGATGACGCCGACTGGTATTATTCTCTCTCCTTCTTCCCCCCACCGGCACAGAATGGCATAGAGTCGCGATCGCTGGAAGTGAAGGTGAATCGGCCCGGCCTCAAGGTCCGTACCATGACTACTTATTACAGCGAGCCATGAGTATCTCCAGTACTTTATGTTTGGCGTTGGAGCACAACTTCGCAGGGTTTAGCAGAGACGGCACACCTAAACAGAAATGGCGCAAACAATTCGTTTGCGCCATTTGTCCGATCAGTCAATTGGTTTGAGCGCTATTCCAGCGCGTCCGGGTGTAGCGCGATGTTCTTTTCGCCGGCGGCCTTGCGCTCGTTATAGGCTTTGAGCCAATCTTCCCAGTGCTTCCCGGCAGCGCGGTCCTTGCCGCTGAACTCGAGACGCGCAATATCGGCGTAGCTCAACTTCAGTTTGCCCGAAGATTTTGGCGAAAAATACTGCACATAAGACTCCGCTAGAGTCGTGCCGGTTGAGCGATTGAAAATATAAGCTTCAATGCGCTCGCCATCTTTCGTGGTTATCGTCACATCGCCGCGGTAGTCGAAAGCCTTCTCAAGCGCATCGCGCAAGTCCTCGTCGTTGGCGAGTTCAGGAATCCACCCTTCAAGCTGCTCGTGTTTTGCACCAGGCGCGAGTTCGAGAGATTCAACCTGCTCGATGGTGTACTTCGCAACTTCACCGGTCATGCGTTGGTCTCCTCAAGGCTGCGCGCATTGCTATCGATCTGCACGAGCGTCGCGGGACCATGCGGGGCAGGCTCATTCAACAAGCGCAGTGCGTGCTCGTCCTTATAAGTTGAGAAGGTTCCGCGGATCATGCCCCAGATTCCTTTAAGAGACCCGAAGCCATCAATGACGGCCGAAGGCTCGTACCCGCAGCTCACCATGCAGTTTGCGCACTTCGGATTCCCCGACGCAACGCCGTACTCTTCCCACTTGGTCGTCTCCAGCAGTTCCTTGAAGCTCTCAGCGTAACCATCCTGCAACAAATAGCAGGGCCGCTGCCAGCCGAAGATGTTGTACGCAGGCGAACCCCATGGAGTGCACTCGTATTTGCGATCGCCCATCAGGAATTCAAGAAACAGCGGCGACATGTTGAATTTCCACGTCTTCTTCCGGTTCGAAAGTATCGCGCGGAAAAGCCGGCGCACACGTGCGCGACCCAGGAAGCGCTGCTGATCCGGAGCCATCTCGTAGCTGTAGCCAGGCGACAACACAATACCCTCGACGCCCATCTGCATCACGTCGTCAAAGAAGCTGCGCACGTTGTTCGGATCAGTGCCGTCAAAGAACGTGGCATTGGTCGTGACGCGGAAGCCGCGCTTCACGGCCTCCTTGATGCCTTCAACAGCGAGGTCGTATCCGCCCTCACGGCAAACGCTGAAGTCGTGGTGCTCGCGATCGCCGTCAAGGTGTACTGAGAATGTCAGATATTTCGAAGGCGTGAACTCCGGCAGGCGCCGCTTCAATTCAAGTGCGTTCGTGCACAGGTAGATGTATTTCTTCCGTGCAATCAACCCGTTTACGATCTCCACGATTTGCGGATGCAGCAGCGGTTCACCACCCGGAATCGACACCATCGGCGCACCGCACTCTTCCACCGCGGCGAAACATTCCTCGGGCGTCAACATCCGCTTGAGCACGTGCGGTGGATACTGCACCTTGCCGCAGCCGGCGCATGCCAGATTACAGCGGAAAAGCGGTTCGAGCATAAGCACAAGCGGGTAACGCTTGTTGCCGCTGAATCGCTTCTTTAGCACGTACGTGGCAACCGTCCACATCTGTGAAATCGGAACAGCCATATTTTGGTAAACCCTCCAGAGCTATTAACCTTCAGCTCTTAGCCATCAACAAAAACAGTCAAATCCGCGTTCAAGAGCTAGTAGCCAAGGGGCTAATAGCTAAAAGCTGTCCTTCCGCTCAATGGCGCGCACGTAGCTGGTAAGCGCCATGAGCGGGAAGTACTCTCGGTACATCGTGTATGCCAGATAAAACACTTTGGGGAAGCCCGTTCCTGTGATGATGCCCTCGCGCTGTGCGCCCTCACCCATCGACTCGTCCCAGCTTCCGTCCTTAAGTTGGCGCTCCAGCAACCAGCGCACGCCCTTTGCAATGGAGTCAGATCGATCGTCGCCTGCTGCCAGCAATCCCAGCAGCGCCCATGCAGTCTGAGAAGGTGTGCTCGGTCCCTCGCCCCGCGTATTGGGATTTTCGTAACTGCCGCACGTCTCGCCCCAGCCACCGTCGGCATTCTGCACCATGCGTATCCACTCGGCCGCCTGCTGCACTTGCGGCTCATTGTGATCGAATCCGATCGCATCCAGTCCACGCAGCACCAGGAATGTTCCGTAGATGTAGTTCACGCCCCAGCGCCCAAACCAGCTTCCGTCCGGCTCCTGCTCGCTCAGAATGAACTTGATGGCCTTCTCTACACGCTTGTCCTTGCGCGTGTAGCCGTAACAGGCCAGCATCTCGAGCATTCGCCCAGTGATGTCCACAGTCGGCGGATCAAGCATCGCGTTGTGATCCGCGAACGGGATGTACTGGAAGATCATCTTGGTGTTGTCTTTGTCGAAGCTGCCCCAGCCGCCGTTACGGCACTGCATGGCAAACTCCCATTCAATCGCGCGCTGCTCTACCTGGTGCTGGTAGCGCTCGCGGGGATTGTCGACCTTGCTCAGCGCGAGCAGCACCTGCGCTGTGTCGTCGGTATCGGGATAGAACTCGTTGTTGTGCTCGAAGTACCACCCGCCCGGTTCTGTCTTCGGAACCTTCACCGCCCAGTCGCCCTTGTGGCGCACTTCCTTCGACAACAGCCAGTCGGCGGCTTTCAGCATGCGCGGATCTGTGCGCGACACCCCGGCCTCGCCCAGCGCATAGAGCGCTTGCGCGGTATCCCACACCGGCGAAACACACGGCTGCATACGGAATGTCGGCTCCGGCATTACGTCGTTTGCCGGCGCTTCAATGCCCAGCTTTTCGAATTCGTCGCGCGCGCGAATCACCTGCGGGTCATCTTCGGAGTAGCCCAGGCACCTCAGCGCGAGAATCGCATTCAGCATTGCCGGATAAATGGCGCCGAGACCGTCTGACATCTCCAGCCGTTCCAGCATCCACTTCTCCGCTTTCTTCAGCGCCAGCTTTCGCAGCGGACGAATGTGTACTGCTTCGAACCAGTGAGTAACGCGATCGATAACGATAAAAAAGTTGCGCCACGAAATCAGCTTCTTCGAATCCCAATGCAGACGCAGATTCGAATTCGCTCGGCCGCCGACAAACAACTCATCAATGCTGTGTTCCGGCGAAATCTTCTTGTATGGCTTCTTCGCGTAGATGATCGCCAGCGGCACAAGAATTGAGCGCGACCACGCTGAGATCTCGTAAATATTGAAGTAAAACCAGTTCGGAAAAAGGACGATCTCCGGCGGAATTGCAGGCACCGCGTCGTAGTCGTATTGGCCCAGTGCGCAGAGGTACATCTTGGTAAACGTGTTGCACTCCGTCACGCCACCGTGCGCAAGAATCCACTCGCGGCACTTTGCCAGTCTCGGATCGGTAGCCGGAATACCCATCAGCTTCGCTGAGAAATAGCACTTCACGGAAAGAGATACGTTGCCGGGACCGCCTGGATAGAGGCTCCAGCTTCCGTCCTCCTTCTGGTAACGCATCATCTCAGTGAAGGCTCGCTTCAACCGCGCGGGATCCCCCGATTCGAGCAGCGTATGCAGAAAGATGTAATCGGCTTCGAGCATCGAGTCCGCTTCGAGTTCCCCGCTCCAGTACCCGTCAGGATGCTGCAGCGAAAGCAGGTACTCACTCGAGCGATGAATCGCCGTCTCGACATCCGCAAGTGCCGCATCCATGCGGCCGAACCTGGGTGCTGCGGATTTTGTCTGACCTTGCTGGATACTCATTGCGATACGTGATCCTCGATGATCAAAAATACCCGGATTCCGGGCGGTAGGCAGCGCCAATTCTCGCTGTAGGTTTCTCCGCTCTCTAAACCAGGCAGGTTGAGGCCTGGCACCCGTCCAAAGACTCTTTGGATCCCCCGATGGAAAAGCAGGTTGGCCCTATAACTCAGCGAACTGGAACCGCCTGCGCCCCCCCCGGTCCGCCGATGGCCTGAACAATTTCGGGAGGCAATCCAAACCGCACATTCTCGGGCATTACCTCAACCTCTTCGACGCTGGAGTAGCCATTTTGACGCAAATAATTGACGACGTCTTCAACCAGCACCTCCGGAGCCGAAGCCCCCGCCGTGACTGCGACAGTGGACACGCCCTGAAGCCATTTGGGATCGATTGCCTGGGAGTTATCAATCAGATACCCGATGGTCCCGAGATTGCGCGAAACCTCGACCAACCGATTGGAGTTGGAACTATTGGTTGAACCCACAACTAAAACCAGATCAGCATTGTGGGCTACATTGCGCACCGCGACCTGCCGATTTTCCGTTGCGTAGCAAATATCCTGGGAGTGCGGGCCCGCGATATTCGGGAACTTCTCCTTGAGCGCATGAATGATGTCGCGCGCCTCGTCCAGTGAAAGCGTGGTCTGCGTCAGGTAAGCCACCCGATTCGGATCTGGAACTTCGAGAGCAGCTACCTCAGCCACATTCGAAACCACTTGCGTGACATCCGGAGCTTCCCCCAGAGTGCCCTCGATTTCATCGTGGTCGCGGTGTCCGATCAGAACCAGTGAATACCCCTGCTTGGCAAACTTCACGGCCTCGATGTGGACCTTGGTCACAAGCGGGCAAGTGGCGTCGATCACTTTAAGGCCGCGGCCTTTGCTGCGTTCGCGTACCGCCGGCGAAACCCCGTGCGCCGAATAAATTACACGGTGACCGTCTGGTACGTCGTCAATCTCATGAACAAAAATCGCTCCCTTTTCCGCCAATTCATTCACAACATAGCGGTTATGGACGATTTCGCGACGAACATAGATCGGCGCTCCAAACGTCTCGAGCGCAATCTTGACGATGTCGATGGCGCGAACCACACCAGCGCAGAAGCCGCGCGGTTTGAGCAGAAGAACCCGCTTCTGATCGGAGGATGTTTCGCTATGGGCGCGATTGGGGACAGAATCAAGCGCAGTTGTAGTCACCCTGCCATTATATCAATTTGTCAGGAATTTACGCGGGTCCGAGGTATCCGAACCCGCGTTGTTAGTTATGCGTTTTGATGGGCCTGTGCATTCACCTTTTGCGAGATGGAGGTGAGTTTCTGATCGGCCGCCTTCTCCTCTTCCAACGTCTCCTCCAGCAGCTTTGCAACCTTCGGCTGCCCCAGCAATTGGGCATAGGTGCGAACCGTACCGTATGCGGCCATCTCGTAGTGCTCCACACGTTGCGCAGCGGAGATGAGTGCAGCGTCTCTCACGTCTCCTTCCTCTACTTCCTCCAGCATGGAAGACCCCTCGCTGAGCACTCCCTTCATGCCTTCGCACGACTTGCCCTTGGGATTGGTCCCAAGTAGGTTGCATATCTCCACGAGCCTCTCAATCTGGCCTTCGGTTTCGCGCAAGTGGCTCTCGAATGCTTTCTTTAAGTCTGAAGAGGTCGCGGCTTTCGCCATCTTCGGAAGTGCCTTGGTGATCTGATTTTCGGCTGAGTACAGATCCTTCAACTCCGCTATAAATAATTTCTCGATCGTGTCCACGCTCATCGGAATTCTCCCTCTCGTTTTGGGTTGGGTCTTGCTCAGCATGGGATGCCGCCGCAAGATTCGTTGTTGCCCTTCCAATGGCAAGCGGTGCTTTCCACGCGTTTCGCATTCACGCTCAAACCAAGACCGCCAGCGGCACGCGAACCAGACCCGTGTCCTTCCTGAATACGGATATAAGTAGGAGACATCCACAAAAACAACGCCTGACTGGCGTCAAATTGGGTTTCGATGCCGTGCATCAAGCCAGTAACACATAGCGGTATTACCACAAGAATCCCGTTGAATTACCAAATGGTCTGGCAACTTCTTGCTTTCTGACCTACGTTCAAGATCTGCTTCCTCAAGAAGCAACGGGAGTGAGTGATGATCGAGACAAAAGCAGCAATTCCCCAGATCGCGAGTGACATCGCAAACCATGTTGCAACCAAAGAACGATCCATTTACCCGAACCTGAAACTACGGGTGTACACGACCGGCATGCGTCAGAATCGCCTGGCCAAGCTGGTGGGCATTGATGAGGCCTATCTCAGCCGGATCATCAATGGTGTTCGCATACCGGGAAAGCAGATGCAAGAGCAGATTGCTCAGATTCTCGACTGCGATGCAGAATGGCTTTTCCAGCAGGCAACTATCCAGGTACCGTCTTATGTGAACGGGAACAGCCAAAAGGTTGGAACGGAATCTCAAGCATGAAAAGTCAAAAAGATTGCTGAGAATTAATTGCGTTGGGTTTGATTGATCGACTCGCTCCTTGCTTCTCTTTTTCTCTTTCGGACGATAGGTGTGCGAGCCGCCTGCTTGGGCGCTCCAGACCAACGGTCCTAAATCAAACGGTCTCGATCTCTGCATACGGCGCTTGTGCAAACCGAATATTCATTTGCCGAATTGCGTCCTTGCCTCGGATCGTCATATCGCTAATGAAGCGAAACTGATGCCTGCTCTCTTTCACATAGGCTTTGACCCGATACTGTGTTCCCCACGGCCTTTCCACCACGGTCACCGACACATCTGAGTCTGGTCTCCTATAGTCGCTCAATCCTGCCGCTTCCTTCAGCCTCTCTCTGACCGCAGAGGCATCATGGTTGGGATCAAGGTAAAAGTTTGCGACACAGACCACGCTGTGAGTGCCGCCGGTGGAGTTGACGATGCTCTCTGACCAGAACCGGGAATGCGGAATTATCACTTGACTATCGTCAGCAGTGCGCAGGTAAACAGCCCGGCTGGCGATCGCTGTGACTTCCCCGTAATGGCCATCCACTTTGATCCAATCGCCTGGCTGGTATGTATTCTCCAGCACCGTCAACAACCCGGCCACGAAACTGCTTCCGTAGTCCTTAAGTAAGTAAGCGAGCGCAAGGGCGAAACTCGCACCTAAGACAAGAACGTTACGAAATGTCGGCTCAACCAGGAGCGGCACAATGACCAGGACAGCCGCAGCTCTAATCAGGAGTCGGGCAAGCGGCACGATGCGAAGAATCGTGAGGCGCCGTCCTGGACCTCCACTTTCTGCCATCCGCCGGAGTTGCCACTGCACTCCCACGATCAGAAGCCGAGCCAGAATCAGTACCGCGAGTACGACGAGCACATCGCTCCAAGCCAGATTTTCCAGATGTTCCCAGGCGATCAGGTTCTGGTTCATCTTCCGCCTCCCTACGCCCGAATTCGACAGGCAGATCGTTCAGAACCTCTCGTCCCGCTGAATTGCTGACTTAGAAAAATTTGACGATCTCGGCTTGAAGTATATCCCCCGGCCGCTGATTGGTTTCCCGTCTGGAAACCTGGCTACCACGTCGATATCGCGCACAAGATGAACCCTTCGGTCGGTCGCGAGTTAGCACTTCTTCAAGCCACGACGAATCTGAAGGTTTCGCGGGCTGACTTCGAGCCTGTTGGGGCTATGAACGCAGCGGGCATTAGCTGATTCAACTGGTAACTTCCTGGCGGGTTACTAGTCACGGTTTTCACGCGGCAGCTATAGGTCTGGAAGGCATTTACCGCTACAACGTTCGGGTTACCCCCGCGACTCAAACACAAATGGTGCAATATGTTGCGTACATAGTACAAAGGTAATCTACGGATGGCACATTCGTGACTATCGTCACCTGTACCACGGCCTCCGCAAGGACGATCCTGCTGATAGTCACCAAGGCCGCATATACATCTATTTTCCCGTTTCCAGGGTGGGCGGGCCCGCGGCATTGGCTGACTTTGAACGCCAGATTCCACTGGCACAGGTGATGCCGATGTTTGCACTCCGCAATCTTTCGTTATTTGCAGTCCAAGAGAATGTCAATTCAGTTCTGCCCAATGCTTACAATAAAAAACGCAATTCCAAAAGGTCCGTCGCTGGATTCGTGATTGTTGGATTAATTGCGACGGGACTCAGCTTGGGGCTCTCGGGTTGTGGCTCAGACACTAAGCCATTTTCTTCGACAATCTCGTCTGCGCTGGTTGTCAGTCCGTCGACGGTTGACTTTGGCGACGTGAACGTTGGAACTCCTGTGTACCGGAGCGTTGCAATTACGAACACGGGAACGTCAGCGATACAAATTGCAGATTTGAACACCTCAAGTGCCAGCTTTACGGTGAGTGCAGGCACTCTGCCGGCAACTCTGGCGGCCGGCGGCAGCATGACCGTGCAAGTTCGATACGATCCCGGATCGGCCACCGACTCGACGGGACAGCTTAGCGTAAACGCAATTACCAGCATGAAGGTGAGTGTGCCAGGCTCGGTTAAGTTGCACGGCAGAGGGTCTGCTTCGACGACCGCCTCTTTGTCGGGATTGAGCTGCGCAAACTCGTCGATGATTGGGGCAGGCACGGATTCCTGCAAAGTGACGTTGACGGCGCCGGCGCCGAGCGCTGGCTTGACCGTCAACCTGCTGAGCAACAGCGGTGCGGTAACCGTGCCACCTTCGGTGTCAGTGCCCTCAGGCGCTACGAGCGCAGGTTTCGCGGCGACCGTATCTGGCGTTACCGCCTCACAGACCGTTACGCTCACTGCAACGCAGGGAACAGCTTCAAAAACGACCACGATCAATTTGAGCGGATCAGGATCAACCGTGGCGCCATCGATCAGTGCGCTTTCATGCGCCGGCAGTTCGTTCACCGGCGCAAGCACTACGACGTGCACGGTTTCGCTAAGTTCGGCGGCGCCATCCGGGGGCCTCGGCGTAACCGTGGCCAGCAATAATAGTGCAGTAACTGTGCCGGCGAGCCTGACAGTGGCCTCCGGCGCCTCTGCCGCATCGTTTACGGCGAAGGTGGCTTCGGTCAGCACCGCGCAAGCAGCGGCGATTTCAGCCAGCGCGAATGGAGCATCCAAAACCTTCGCAATACAGCTGAACGCGGCTGTCCCTGTATTGAGCCTGAGTGCGACGTCGTTGTCGTTTGGCAATGTCTCCGTGGGAACTGCCGTGACCAAGTCGGTGACCCTGACTTCGAGCGGTACTGCCGCTGTCACCATCAACTCGGATTCGATCACGGGGAGCGGGTTCTCGGTATCGGGAGGAAGTCTTCCTGCCACTCTGAATCCTGGACAGGCTGCAGTGTTGACGGTCCAGTTTTATCCCACGACATCCGGTTCGGTCACCGGGCAATTAATGATTTCGAGCAATGCGACAACCTCCGCAATAAGTCTGAGTGCCACCGGCGCGGCCGGGACGCCAACGGTGAGCGCGTTGAACTGCAGTAACCTCTCGATCACGGGATCGCTGGCGGACTCTTGCACGGTGAGCCTGTCGGGCTCTGCCCCGACGGGCGGACTCAGCGTAGGCCTGTCGAGCAGCAACGCGGCAGTGACGGTACCGGGTTCGGTCACCGTTCCTGCCACAGCGACGAGCGCAATTTTCACAGCCAATGTCACTTCCGTGACCAGCGCTCAGTCCGCAACGCTGACTGCGACGACAGGAAGCACCTCCCGCACGGTTTCGCTGCAACTAAACGCAGGTACGCCCACGCTGTCCGTGAACGCGACGACGATCTCATTTGGCGGCGTAGTGGTGAACAATTCAACAACGCAAACAGTGACCTTGACTTCGACCGGCACTTCCGCAGTGACAGTGAAGTCAATAACCGTTACGGGAAGTGGCTTCTCCGCATCGGCCATCAGCCTTCCGGCGACGCTTAACCCGGGACAGGCTGTTACTCTGACGCTAACATTCAAACCGTCTACAGCGGGTTCGGTCAACGGGCAGCTAACCATTGGCAGCAACTCGTCAACCAGTCCAACGGCCACCGTTGCCCTGAGCGGCACCGGAAATCCGCACATGATCGATCTAAGCTGGCAAGCGCCCGCTGGCTCCAGCCTTCCAATCGCCGGATACTACGTCTATCGCGCACCGAGCGGCACTGGCTCATTTGCGAAGCTCAGCTCCATGAGCCCGCAAACGGCTTATGCCGATTCGGGTGTTCAAAGCGGACAGCGCTACGACTACTATGTGACGAGCGTAGACTCATCGGGCACGGAGAGCTCCCCGTCAAACACAACCACGGTTGCCGTTCCATAAAACGGTGGCCTGATAAAACATGATGCGCCGCTCAATCCTGAGCGGCGTTTCTATTTGCCGCCAACCAAATCGAAAACGTGGCTTGCGGCTTCAACAGCATCACCGCGCCTTCCCTGAAAACACACTGCGTTGGCGGCCACGCGAACAAAGAAGTCAATCATCTCCGGAGACTGCGTCATCTCGTGAGGCGTGTTGCGCAATAGGATCATGACTGCATCGCTCTGCGATATTTCCTGAACACTCCATTCCGCGCCCGCAACGTAGTCGACGGCGAGAATCCAGCCCACTGGCGCCGGATCGCTGGCAAAGCACGAGTTGAGTTCTTCAGGCAGGACGAGAGACTGCAGGGGACGCCCGTTGCGTAGCAGCAGTGGTCGCGGGTACGAGTGCGTGCGGCCCTCACTGTCGATTAGAGCGTACTCGTCTGAGAAGTGGGATGCGCCCCGCCGGAGGAGTTCGGCGACCAGCGACGATTTCCCCGCGTGGGTGGAACCAGGTATCAGCAGTGCCCTTCCCTCGATGAGCACAGCCCCTGCGTGCACTGCTCGAAACTCCTTCATACGATGAACCAAAGCCTTATCGAGCGCTTTTACCGTCGCGAGGGCGGCATCGTGGAGCGTTGCGGCAGATCCCGTGTGCTCTTGGTTGATCATTACGCGGAACCCCTCGGATCCCTGATCGACGCGGACAAGCACGTCCGGGGTGGATGGAGCATATTCGCTGTGGGGCATCGGCGGGAGTAGATAGCGTTTAAGCGTATCGCGGATTTCGGAGTTGGCGCATTCGACCTTAATCGAACTGTCGAAGGCGTGGATTCCGAACTCGAAGTTGCCGCGAGAGGTCATGGTTAGAAGAGTAACCGACGCAGACGCAAAAATGGCGGCCCTGATTGGCCGCCATTTTGGTCGCAACTTGCTCGAACTCCGCCCGCAACCCAGGTACGAAACGAAGTTCGACTGATCTGGAGAAAGGTATTCAGATTACTGCAGGACTCTATCTCATCGGAAAGACAGTGGACCCGGCTGCTTCTTCCTTAGAAATCGTGCTTGTGATTCTTGGGAACATTGGCGCGAGGAGCACGGTAGTCAACCGACTCAGCTTTTTGCGCGTGTGCCTTCTGCTCTCCGACAGTGAGCGAGACAACAAGAGGGAGCGCAACAGCACTCAAGCCGGCGAGAACCGCACGACGAGTGTGCTTCGGAGTCGAACCCGAAATACTGACCAGGTTCTTCTCTTGAAACTGGACAATGCAAGCCTCTGCCAGTTCATCGGTAACGTTCGGATCAAAAGAACGCCGCATCTCTTCGGCCACG
Organism: uncultured Acidobacteriaceae bacterium; assembly: GCA_963738035.1. Lineage (GTDB taxonomy): Bacteria > Acidobacteriota > Terriglobia > Terriglobales > Acidobacteriaceae > Telmatobacter. The sequence goes on along the minus strand of CAVTVB010000005.1, from coordinate 175,773 downwards.
CCAGTGGTCGTGTTGGCAGAGGAGCAAGCGTCCCAGGCCGCGGCAGCGGTCGCGTTTAACGCAAACACTGTTTCGTTATTCGAATTGCGAATGACGCGAGAACCGTCGGGCATGGAGCTGACGACCAAATCTTTCGTATTCACACGCTCAAACTGCATGGGAAACCCTCCTCGTTACGTTCGGGACTTTGTGGGACGGCTGCGACTACAGCAGCAGAATAGCGGAGGCTGGGAGGAGGAGGTACAAGTAACTCGCCCTTCAGCCTTCTCCTAAGTAATGGCGCGGTCCGTTTTGGTAATCGGAAGGCATGGTACTTTCCGGGGACATACAAAAACTTTGGATTTGAGGAGAGTAGTGATATCCATGCCTGACTGCGCAGGTTGCGGAACAATTGGAGACACCGTTTGGTGTTTTCAGATGTATTGCGTATCACGAAAGGGCAGCGATGAGAGCTCTCGACCACGACTCGCAAAACCTGCTGCGGGCTGTCGTCCAGCCAAGCGGAAAAGGCCGTGGAGAAACGATTGCGGAGTTGGCGGCGAAAATCTGCTGCTGGGAAGAGACAATCGACGCCGCGCAGGAGCACGGCATATTGCCGATGCTGTATTCAGAACTCTCAGTGAATGAGAGTCTCCTTCCGCCAGATGCATTGAAACTAGCGCGAAGCGAGTTCGAGCGAAATGCGTTTCACTGCATCGCAAATGCAGCCGAACTGCTGGAAGTTCTGAATGAGTTCGAGAAGGCCCGCATCGCGGCGATCCCTTTTAAAGGTGTGGTGCTGGGAGCCTCGGCTTACGGCGATATCACGGCGCGAACCGCTGGCGATATCGACGTGCTCATCTACTATCGCGATTTGCTCCGGGCGACGGGAGTACTGAAAGAGCGGGGATACGAGCTGAAGACAAAGGTACTGGAAGACGGCTCGCCTGAAGCAGTCAATTACTTCGAATACCACTTTCAACGTGCGAACGACGGCATGGTGCTCGAGCTCCGGTGGAGGCTCGAACTTGCGCAGCCGCGTTATCGCCATGATCTTGGGATGGATTGGGCGTGGCCGCGGCGACGGACGGTCAAGCTGGCGGGAGCCGACGTACCCGCTTTCGACGCAGTGGCAGGACTCCTGATGCTCTGCATGCACGGCAGCAAGCACGTGTGGTCACGGCTAATCTGGATCTGCGACGTAGCGAAGTTGCTGGAGAGCGAGCCAGCCCTGGACTGGGATTCTGGGCTGCGGGAGGCGAAGCGGGTAGGTCTGTGGCGTTGTCTGGCGCTTGGGGTGCTATTGGCGCATCGGGTTGCAGGTGCACAAGTGCCGGATGAAGTGCTGCACAGATTTGAGAAAGATCGGACAGCGCGGAAACTCGCTGAGGCCTTGGAGAAAAGCGTGCTGGAGGAGCCGGGAAGGATTCCCGAGGGACGGGTTCCTTATGACATCCGGCTGCTGGGGCTCCCGGACACGGTCGCTGCTGTGTTTTCGCTCACAATGTTGCGACCCACTGCGCGGGATCGAGCAACGGTGAAACTCCCGAAAATATTGGGTGCTCTGTACTATTTAATACGGCCGTTTCGGCTCTTGCTTGACCGTGCGGGGCGGTAGAACTGAACGCAAACTCCGAAGTTTACTCTGTAGATAATACCGAGTCAGGAAACATTTACATAGTTATTCGATTCACCGACAGGCTTTGACCTGTTGAAAACTCGATCAGAAATAGGCCAAGTTTAACGATTTATTAGACTACCACTTAAGTAACCTTCTAGACCGACTTTGGTCAATTCCTTGCATATGTACTTGTCAAAGATTCGAACCCACGGGCCTAAATCCTCGCGCACGCAGAACTGTAGCTCTGCGTGCCGAACTGTGGCAAGAGTTGTACATCCTGGAAGGACTGTTCCTCGTACTGATTGCGCACCGGTGCTGTCACGCGATCTGAAAGAACAAGACTTCAACAATCGAAGGATGCCTTCGTCTGTCGCCTGAGTTAACGGCGCCACGCGAAGAGGAGAGCTGTGTTTGGGATCCGCAGGAAGAAGTATCGGCAGCGGACAGAAAGGAGGAGTGAATAACGACACGAGCGTCTGAAGTTCACGTTGCTTCAGGTTATCCATTTACGAAGGCCCGGCCCACCGTTCTTGTTGCGCAGCCCATCATGCTTTCTTTCTTTCATCCGCCAGCAAGCACGTTTTCAGTGAGTCGGGCCTTAGAAGAGGTGCGCAGCGCCTGCCAAGGAGAAGTAGATGTACAAGTTTGATGCCCGGTCGGGATTCGGCCGAGAACTTGCCGCACACCAGCTAAGGCAACACAAGATCAGCCAAGTCAGTAGCAATTCATCGGAATCCTCTGGCTACTCCCTGCTTTCATTCCTTGATAAGAACAAACGCATCGGCCAGGTCGCATTAGCTTTGCTGACCGGATGTGTAATTTCAATTCTGGCGGGTTGCGGAGGAGTAACGTATAACGCCAGTATCTCGTGCGCTGAGTGCAATCTCTTGCGCCAAGAAGTCGCTTACGGGAGCACAGTCGACAGTATGCTCAGTAAATCTGAGCGCAGTGGCGAAGCATTCGACAACGGTGACGCTTTCGAGCAGCGATGCGGCGCTAAACGTGCCGACTTTCGGTCGTTGTGCCAGCAGGCGCAAACAACGTGGGTTCAACGCGATCTCTGAAGCAGTGAGCAAATCAGTAAACGTGACGATTACGGCAGCATCTGGCAGGGTCACGACGACGGACGTGATCACTCTCAACCCCGTCGCGTCCCCTGCCCCTGGCCCCACCCCGCGCCTGTGGCGACGTTGAGCAAAATTTCGTGCGCGAATCAGACATTGACGGGGCCGACTACGACCGCCTGTTCGGTCTATCTGAGCGCGGCAGCCACCAGCCAGACCGCGGTGACGCTGTCAAGCAGCAGCAGTGCGCTGCAGCACCGATCCTCAGTAAATGTGCCCGTCGGTGAGACGAGCGCCGGTTTTAGCGTGACGGCATCGGCGGTGAGTAACGCTCAAACTGCGACGCTGACTGCGACGGCCGATGGTGTCTCACAGATGAACTCGATCACTCTATCGCCCTTCCGTCCGCTCGCTGCCCCACGCCTGTGGCCACATTGAGCAAGCTTTCGTGTGCGACGCAGACACTGACCGGGCCGACGTCGACCGCGTGTTCCGTGCACTTGAGTCCGCGGCAACCAGCCAGACGGCGGTGACCCTCTCAAGTAACAACAATGCGCTGCAGCCACCCGCTTCAGTGAAGTGTGCCCGCCGGCGAACAGCCGCAGCATTCAACGTAACGGCATCGGCCGTGAGTCGCTAACAAACCGCGACGCTGACTGCGACGGTGAAGGGTATTTCGCAGATGGATTCGATCACTCTTAATCTCTGCCACCGCCGCTACCCCGGCGCCTGCCGCCACATTGAGCAAGCTTTCCTGTGCGACGCAGACGTCTAACCGTGCCCGCATACGACGGCGTGCTCGGTCTATCTGAGCTCACCGGCAACCAGCCAGACGGTGGTGACGCTCTCCAGCAACAACAATGCACTTCAGACACCGGTATCAGTGAATGTGGCCGCGGGCGCGACAGCGCGGCTTTTAACGTGACTGCATCTGCCCTGAGCACGAAACAGACGGCGCTGCTGACTGCGACGGCAAACGGTGTCACACAAATGGACGCGATCACGCTTACCCCGGCCACCACCGCGCCTCGGCTACATTGAGCCACCTATCGTGTGCGACGCAAAAGTTAACCGGGCCGACGACGACAGCGTGCTCGGTCTCACTGAACGCGACGGCCAGCGGCCAGACGGTGGTGACCCTCTCAAGCAACAACAAGGCACTGCAGTCACCGGCCTCGGTGAACATTGCCGCTGGCTCAACAAGCGCAAGTTTCACCGTGACGGCATCAGCCCTTACCACTCCGCAACAGGCAACGCTTACTGCGAGCGTAAATGGTTCGTCGCTGACTGACGTGATTCAACTCGAGACAGCAACCGCCGAAGTGCAACACGCGGTGCAATTGAGCTGGAACGCGCCGAACCCGACGTCCGATCCCGTGGTGGGGTATCACGTTTATCGCGCAACATCGGGTGGATCAGATTATGTGCTGCTTGCTCCCGAGCCAGACACGAAACCAAACTACGACGACACCACTGTCAAGAGTGGCACTACGTATCAATACATTGTGAAGAGCGTAGACAACAACGGAGTGGAGAGCGCGGCATCGAATTCGACCTCCGTCACGGTGCCGTGACGATCAGCGAAGATCGAGTTTCGGTGGCAAGGCAGATGCACTCGGCGCCTGGAGCGAATTTAGCTCTCATGCGTCGAGTGCATCACCAATGGTGTCAATGATGGCGTCGGCAATCGTGAGGCTGGCTGTTGCCGCGGGGCTTGGCGCATTGAGCACGTGAAGAGCCTTAGCCTGTCTTACAAAATAAAAATCCTGCAGCAGCTCCCCGGAGGCCGATAGCGCCTGTGCGCGCACACCTGCGCCGCCTTCCATCAAATCGTCCGGCTGGATTTCGGGGACGAGCCTTTGCAGGGAACGGCAAAAGATCGCCTTGCTGAAGGAACGATGAAACTCGTCCCAGCACATCGATGGATATCGAAGAAGGAAGCGCCAGAACCCTGGGAAGGTAAGAGTCTCGAGCATGTCTCGGAGATTCACGTCCGTATGGCGATAGCCCTCGCGCGCAAAAGCGAGCACCGCGTTCGGGCCGGCTTCGATGCCTCCGTGGATCAGTCGCGTGAAGTGGACACCGAGAAACGGGAACTTGGGATCGGGCACAGGGTAGATTAAATTGTTAACGAGGTACTGCGACGAAGGCTTGAGCTTGTAGTATTCGCCTCGAAAAGGAACGATACGCGTCGCGTCACGATTGCCCGCCATGTTGCTGAGGCGATCACACTGAAGTCCACCACAATTGATGAGAAAATCGGCTTCGTAGTCTCCACCAGTTGTGGAGATATGCCATTCGCCGCCGTTCCGGAGCTTGAAAACTTCAGAGGAGTAGTGGATCTCCCCGCCGTGTGAGAGAACTTCGTCAGCCATGGCCCGCGTCGCGGCCTTGAAATCGACGATTCCCTCCTCCGGTACGCGAATTGCAGCAACGCCCGCAGCGTGCGGCTCGTATTCCCGCATCTCCTCGAGGCCGAGGAGTTGGAGGCCATTGAGGCCATTCGCCGTGCCGCGTTCGAGAAGAGCGTGGAGGCGTGGAATCTCCTCATCTTCGGTGGCAACCACGAGCTTGCCGCAAATCTCGTGAGGGACAGCGTGGCGTTCGCAGAACTCGACCATCCGCCGAATCCCCTGCACCGCCAGCTTTGCCTTTTGCGATCCCGGCTTGTAGTAGAGCCCGCAATGCAGCACACCGCTATTGTTCCCTGTCTGGTGACGGGCCGGCCCGGTTTCCTTCTCAATAACCAGAACCCGAATGTGGGGATAGCGGCATACAATCTGGTGAGCGGTGGCAAGGCCTACAATTCCGGCACCCGCGATTGCGACTTTCATCCTGCTGCCCCATTCTCGAGCTTGAATGTGAAACGCTAGTCATCCGAGACGTGAGAGGGATGACTATTGGTCGGTATGGCAGTTTGAATCAGGGGTGTTCTCTTCTCGGCCTGGGCTCGGCATTCCTTTATCATTCCGGCAATTCCCCACACCGTGATCCGGCTCGAAAATCTCCGCTTAGCCGTGATGCCGCAAGCCCACCGGATGGCCGAGATGCACAAGCGGCGATAAAAGACGATTGGAACTCCGCGAATGCGATATTTTATTGTCGCGGAACAACCATGTTCTCGTATATCGGCGCGACCTTTGTCGAACCACCACTTCAGAAGATAGGACTTACGCACTCGTTCTGGCTGCACCGGGTGATACACGACAGCCGAGGCCTCATACCAGAAGCGCTCTCCGCCTGCCAGCAGCCGAGCGCCAAACTCCGTGTCTTCGCTCCTGATTTCAGAACCCGGCTGAGGTCCCAGATCGGTTCGAAATCCACCATATTTTGAGAACATCCCCGCCCGGAAAGCCATGTTGGTTCCGAATGGTGACTCCTTCAGTTCTCCCGCCGCTTTTCCCAAATCGAAAATGGCGAATGGTGCAAGTGCGTACCGAACCTCAGTGTCCAGCCACGTTGGAGGAACGAAACCGGCTTCCGGCAGAATGCGACCGCCTGAACCTGACCATCTTTGATCGCTCAATGGCGACGTCAACCTGTGCAGCCACTGCGAGTCGACCTCGACGTCATCATCCATGAATGCGATAACGTCTCCTTTAGACTGGCCGATGCCGCGATTAAGCGCATAAGATTTTCCCTGTTGAGGTTCAAAGACATATCGGAATCGCTCGGGGAATTCGAGACAAAATCGCTCCACCACTGCGCGCGTCTCGTCGCGGGAGTTATTGTCCACGACCAGCACATCCCACTCGACGGAGGACGGCATACTTGATCTGGCCACGCTTTCAAGAGCTTTCGCCAGGCTGTCGCAACGATTGTATGTGCACAAAACTACGGTGACGTGCATAGTCGCTTTCTACGGACGTCCTGCGGACTGCGAAGGCGTTTGCCCGTCCGCATTCGTTCCGGCAAACAGTAACCTGTAGGTTTGTGTAACTTCTCCAAATGTCATCCACACCTGGCAGTAGTTATAAAAACGACGCGGGACGTTGAATGTGAATGCCCATCGGAGTATCCGAACCGGCAGGAATCGCAACGCCTGATTCGCGAGAGTAAAGAACGAGCGCGGAATTCCGAGAATCGGAGGACGAGCCTCGCGCTCAAGGATTCGAGTACATCCAAATCCAAACCACCAGGCGCGAAACCACTTCTTGCTGAGCCGCTCCTTCGGCACGGGATGTTCGACCACGGCCAAAGGCTCATACCGCAGGCGCTCACCCGCAGACATAAGACGACTGCCAAACTCTATATCTTCTCCCATCAGCATCTTGTTGCCGCAGCGCCCCAGATCGGTGCGAAACATTCCATGCTTATCAAACATCTCTTTGCGGAACGCCATATTTGCACCATACGGAGGCCGCCTCATTTCACAAGGCTCGTCTCCCAGGTCAAACAGCGGCAAAAGAGCACCCAGCAGGTCCGTCTCGCCGCCGACGGTAAGCCAGCCCGGCGGGGTAAAATCCTGCGGCGGCACAATTCGCCCTCCGGCACCCGCCCATCTCCCATCGTGAAGGGATGCCGTGAGGTCTCTGAGCCAGTTTGGCTCTGCGATCACATCGTCATCAATAAAGGCGATGACCTCTCCGCGAGCCGCGCAGATTCCCGCATTACGAGCTCGCGAGAGGCCTTGGCGCGACTCGAATACATAGCGGAACCTAGTGGGATCCCGGCGACAGTAGCCCTCCACGACCTCACGAGTTTGATCGGTCGAGTTATTGTCGACGACAATGACTTCCCAACTGAAGGAGTCAGAAAGAACTTGGGCCGCAACACTGTCGAGCGCCTTGGAAAGGCTCGAGCTCCGATTGCATGTGCATAAAACGACCGTTACATTCATCCAGTTACATTCATGGTAAGTGCGGCGGAGGTAAAGGGTTCGCTTTTAGTCACTCGAAAGAGTGTCTCACGGCCTGCTAGCAATTCTCAGGGCCTCATCTCGCGAAGAGAAGGCAGCTTGGGGCGAGAACAGGTTTTCGTATGCCAGGCGGCTTGCCTCTGCGGCTGTCTTCTCATTCGCTAAAACCTCCAGAATTCCGTCTGCAAAAGCCTGGGGCGTATCGTGCGGCTTGAGCCCGAACTTCGCAATTCGGTCCAATGGCATTCCGCGATAGGCCATCGATGTTCCAACGAACGGTTTGCCGAGCGCCAGCGCCTCAATTGTCTTGACGGATATGCCTGTTCCGGAAATCATCGGGGCAAACACGCAGCGAGCGGTACGATATGCCGGCGCTAGATCTGTAATCGGCCCCACAAACATTGAGCCAAATGCCTCGTGAATCTCCGGTAGATTCTTCCTTACCAACATGCTGACTTGACCCACAATCTTCACGTTGTATCCGCGATCCGCGATAATGGGCCAAACCTGCTCGAAAAACCACTTCATCGCGGCGCAGTTGGGATTTGTACTTTGACCAACAAACAGCAAATCGATAGAGCTAGAAACAGGAACGGCCGCGTTTACCTTCAAAACAAATGTCTCATCGATGCTCGGCAGCGTCAAAATATGGGACATCCCCGGCAAGTGAGCGTTGAAGAAGTTGAAGTCATCAACGGAGCAATGGACCAAAACATCTGCCTTTTTAAGAAGAGTGAGTTCCGAGTTGAGGAGTCGATTCGAGCTATCAGCACGATGTGTCCAGGGATTAATCTCGGACCGTTCCTGCAGAAGATGCGATTGGACATCGTGAGTCTCGAGGATTACCGGAACACGGCGTCCCGAACCTACAACTCGACGAACCAATTGCTGCGCAAACCCAAAGGTAAAGACGTGGTTGACGACGAGCAAAGCAACGGGCAGCTCACGGATAAATCCAACAACATCGTCAGCCAGTCGCGCAGATTTTGCCACAGTGACAATCCAATCCAACGCCGTTCCGGCAAAACGATGTCTAACCCACCCGCTGTACTTTTCGAAGATGAATCGTCGATCGTCGATCGGCGCGAAGAAGATATGATCGGCCCCGATTTCCTGCATCCCAGATTTGATCTCATCCCAATCCGAATAGGTTTCGGTATACGAACAATGGACTGGTACACAGATAAAGACGGTCATGTATCCGCGAGCCCGATAAAACTCGATCTGATTTTGCATGACACGGGCTGTGCCACTCCGCGGCCATGGCGGTCCAACGATGATCACAGCCTTTGCCTTCGTCGGTAACGAAGGGTAAGACGTCTTTGCAGTGCTAGCAATGGTCGACACTTCCGTCACGAATTCAAACCAGCCTTCAGATCATCGTTATTGTCAGTCCATCTTCTGCATATCTCGGCAATTTCGCCTGCCGTCGTCCACACACGACACTTATTGAAGAATCTCTTCCGTGGGTCGGATTCCCGCAGCCACCACCACACCTTTTTCGGCAACATCTTGAGTAGCCGATCTGAGAAGCTGACAACGGAGCGCGGAAAGAAACCGATCGGAGGGCGGTTCCCTTTCTCCCGGATCAGAGCGCGTCCGTAGTCGAAATGATAGGCGAGAAAGTAATCCTGCTTGAGCCGGCGTTCTTCAACTGCATGAAAGACAACGGCGGAAGGCACATACAAGACCTTTTCGCCGCCGTTCATGACTCTCGATCCAAATTCGGTGTCCTCGTATCGAATCTCGCTTCCAGGCGTGGGTCCCAAGTCCGTGCGGAATCCCCCATATTTCGCAAAGATCTCCTTCCGGAATGCCATATTGTTTCCAATTGGCGGCTTGGAGAGAAGACAAGGCTCAGCTCCCTCATCAAAGAGGGCGAGGATACTCAGCAGAGATTTGTTGTCTTCGGACGTCATCCAGGACGGAGGCGAAAAATCCTTCGGAAGATAAACCTTTCCCCCCGTCCCAGCCCACTGGGAATCGGACAGCGGTCTCGTGAGTTCGAAGAGCCAGTTTGGCTCAACCGTGATGTCGTCATCGATGAAGGCGAGAACGTCACCGGTGGCTTCGCGGATGCCTCTATTGAGGGCAAAGGACTTCCCTTGCCGTGGCTCAAAAACATACTGGAAGCGCTTCGGAAATCGCTGACAGTATTCCTCGACCACCGTGCGCGTCAGATCACGGGAGTTGTTGTCAACCACAACGACGTCCCAATCAACCGATCCCGGGAGCGAAGATAGCGCGACACTCTCAAGCGCCTTAGATAAGCTTTCGCAGCGGTTATAAGTGCAGAGGATGACTGTTGTCTTCATGGCGTTCGTTAATGAAGGACGCTTGCAGTTGCCTGTCTTAATCTGAGCTGCCGACCTTTGGAATTTGGTTGCGGGCCTGACCAAGATTTGCAGCCACGATCTGCTTGATTCCGGTCCACCACACGCGAGGCATCTCCACCATCTCCCCCACCATCTTCCAAACGTCGCCCTTTTTGAAGAATCTGACCTTTGGGTCCTTCGTCTTCAACCAGATTCGCACACTGATCGGAAAAGGGAAGGCAAGCATGATCGGTACGCTAAAGAACCACCTCGGGATTCCGTAGACTGAAGGTCGGTAACCCCGTTCTCTGACGAGGGCTCGCCCGTGATCGTACGAAAACCTCAAGAAATATCGCTGTGTGAGGCGGTCTTCCGGAACTGCATGGTAGACAATTGCCGACGGCGCATACCACAGACGCTCGCCTGCGGCCATGACTCGGTGGCCAAACTCGGTGTCTTCATTGCGGAGTTCGCTGCCTGGACACGGACCCATATCCGTACGAAATCCGCCATACCTCTCGAAGATCGTCTTTCGAAACGCCATATTGGTGCCATAGGGCGGGGTTTTCAACTCGCAGGCTTCATCGCCCAAATCAAAGAGAGCAAGCATTCCTGCCATTGAAAATTCGCCCTCCAAAGAGAGCCAGGGTGGTGTCGTGAAAAGCTCCTGTGCGCAAATCCGGCCTCCGGTTCCCGCCCACTCGCTTGAACCAAGAGGTGCAGTAATGTTCAGCAGCCATGTGGGAGCCACGATTACGTCATCATCCATGAAGGCCAAAATGTTGCCGCGAGCTTCACGAATCCCAGTGTTGAGCGCGTTCGACTTTCCTTGTTTTCGTTCGAATACGTAGCGGAAACGGCCAGGATAACGATCGCAGAATCCCTCCGCCACCTCCCTGGTCTGGTCTTTGGAATTGTTGTCGACAACCAGCACTTCCCATTGGATCGAATCCGGGAGCTCAGACGCAGCAACGCTTCCTAAAGCCTTCGCAAGGCTTTGAGAGCGGTTATACGTGCATAGAATTACAGTGATTTCCATCAGCTGACTTTCTGCAGGCTGGAATACGTGTGTCCCTTACCGACCTACGACCTCGCGCCCTTCCTACCGGCAAGATGGGCGACTTGTACCGCGAATGGCAGGCGCAGCAGCAACTTCTTAATACGATCCCGGGGCCTGCTGGAGCTCGGTTCTTTCAAATCCGACTCTTGGATATCTGGCTGCATGTTCACTAATTGGTCAAAATATTTGTCTTCCTCATCTGTAGTCCGCGAAAGATCTTCCACACTCGGAGACTCGAATAGCGGACTACCATCGATAAGATAATTGCAGATACGGTCCATCGATGCGTCTTTTCCCGGACCCAAATCCTCTGGCTGATTATAGTTTCGCTTGGCCTCGTATACATTCAGCACCGTAATAACCGGAAAGTCCAGCTCGAACTTGCCAATGTAACAGTGGAGAAGCCGAAATGCTTCGCGCTGTATCTCTTTACTAGGGGAAGCGTTCATGCATTTCTCAAGCATTTCGGACAATGACTCTTTTGAACGCACGCTTAGAATTGTGGAGCAGTTTTCATACAATGCCCGCGACGCCAGAAACACAGGCTTACCAAGCATTGCCATCTCAAGGCCAATAATCGAGCCATATGTAAGTCCAAGATCGGCTTCCCCCGCCAGAAGGTAGGCATCCACCGAATCCTCTGGCATCGCAATTCTCACATTGTCAGGTAAGTTTGCCTTCATATCCTCGTACATTCGCAACTCATCGAATGCCTTGCCAATGTAATGGTTTCCGCCCAGGTTTGGATGCACCTTGATAATCAACTGGACGTCATGCCGAGTTGCGACCCATTGCACCACGTCCCTGACCCATACATGCTGGGAGTCAAAAGGCCCTTTCAAGTCAGGATCCCCCGCCGTTTCATCCGTTGAAGAGGTAAACAGCACCCATAGCTTCTTATCCGAACTAAGATTCATTCTGGCGCGAAAAGAGGATTCTTGTTCAGAACGACTGTTAAATGGAATCCACGCTAAGTTCTTACCAGTCTTACGTTCTAGCAACCACTTTTGCGCAGCATCAAGAGAAGGTCGATCCAAAGCAACTCCGGCCCACTTGCTCCAAAGGTCTCTGAACGGATCCAGACTCATACAATGCGCGTTCGGCTTCACATTGATATGTCCGCGACTGTATTCAGCTCGCTCATGGGTCAGTACCCGAATACCCAAATGACGGAATATTTCGAGGGCAACACGCGTAATGGACTGTCGTCCATTAAATAAAATTGCCGCATCGACCTCATTGGCTCTCAGATAATTGTTCAGACCTGTTGCCACAAGTGCGGCGCTGTACAAAAACCCTCGATATACGTTGACAACGTGCCAGTTGGTTAGATCCGGAGGGTACTGCCGGAAGTACGAAATCACAGACGAGTGAACCAATCGACCGAGAGGCAAATCTTCGAACGAAGCGTCCTTAAACTCATCGGGCCTTAGGGCCTGCGCCCAGTCAAATGCTGACGAGGTTTCCGTTGGACCAACGAACTCTCCTAAGCGGCGGTGTGGAATGCCAGTCTCCTGCAGGTCGGTCTTAGCCGCAGCCTGGCATCGCTGGCACAGATCGAACGGGCGAGGCGAGTTCGCCTTTGAATCCCAGTGAAGATCGCATTCAGGCAACAAGCCATCACAGAGCAGGTAATCCACTTTTGCTCCGCGCACCTGACATGCCTGTGCAATTGCCTTCTCATAGATAGTATGTATCGTCCAGAGTGCGTAAGGGGAGAAGATGAGGATTTTCGTCATGTATGTAAACCGGTCAATGCGAATCGGTGAAACTGGCTTCTTCAGATTTCAGATATCTAGGCATGCATACGCAACAGTAGCCTGGAGCTGCCACCTGATCGAGGACTGGGCCACTGGTCGTTCGTTACATACTGTTTTCAGCGCGAACAGGGTGAAGCGGATTCGCCCGTACTCTGGGCTCCAAAAGATCTTTCACGCATTCATAAGCCGCGCGACCGCTTTTGATCTGTTGGGCCGCCGAATTAAGAAGCGGCAATCGCACTCTGTCAGCCGAACTCCATGCCTTTTCAATTGCGGAGTATAGTTCATCTTTCAGGTTCGGGCCGCACAATGCAACCGTTGTGCAACCCTCCCCAAAGAGTTCTTCCAGCCCTTTGAACTTGGAATCATAGTACGAAGAATTGGATAGACACACCACAGGGATGCCTCGGGCCAACGCAAATACTGCAGCGTGATATGCTCCCGTCACTACCACTCTGCATCGTGCGATTTGCTCTACTATTTTTCGAGGTGAATCGAGAGTTGATCCGCCATTGGACTGGTCGTCAAAGCCCGCCAGAAGTCGTCGAATTGTCTCGCGATCATTGGCACAATCATGAAAAGCAATTGGGAGCGGAAGAAGAGCAGCATGGTATCGCCTGGCAAGATCATGCAGGACAGAGCCGACTTCCTCAACAAATTGAGTCTTGACGTCAGAATAAAAAGCCACACGTAAATTGATTCCAATCGCATCACTCTGTTCCACGAATGGAACTGAGTTGGCCAGTTCAACCGCATCATCGCCAGTGCTTATCATCTTGGAGCGATGAACGCCAACCGATTCGAGAAGCTCTCTATCACCATTGGTGCCGCGCAGCGCGATCAAATGCACTTTCGGAAGGACATGTCGCGCCCAGGATAATACGATCGGATCGCTGAGCGGGCCAATGCCCTGGCCAAGCATGACCACGATCTTGTCACGCCTTATTGCCTCTGCCATCGCGGCGAGGATAAAGAAATTCCATTCTCTGCAACTATCGGCAAAGCCACCAGAGCCGCAGACCACCATCACATCGCAACTCTTGATAGCCTTATCGAAAGACCTAAGGTTTTCACGATAGCCCTTCGAATCTCGAATTCTCAATCTCAGGTCAGTGAGGGCCTTAATTAACCCCGGCCAGCGAAACCCGAAACGCCTTTTCAGTGAATCAAGACGTCCAGCTACTGACCTTGACAGAAATCTCTGAAAAGGGCCGCTGAAGAAGTGATCGTCTAACCAACATGCGCAATTAGGCCGAGACAGCGAAGATGCCATCGGACAATACCGCATCAGATGGGACGCAGAATCCGTCAATACTTCGATGCGAGCTTCGGGCCACAATTCCGAAAGGCGAATAACTGCAGCCTGCAACATGGCCACATCGCCCATGTTCTTGTACTCAGCCTCGCCGGTGTTCAGTCCTGTAGCGACAACAATATGCATAATTGTTTGATTCGGATTCCGTTCTCGTGAAGTCCTTTTGCAATCCCCGCGCTTTTCCGAGCAATCGGGGCGCCGGAAGACTGGATCAACTCAGCGTGCTGCGGAATAGTTTCTATCTACGCTTCAAGCAACAAAATCGACGAGGCCGAGCCCACGCAATTCCTCGACGACATTGTTGGCGGATTCAAAGGGAATGCCGCAGACGCGAGCTATCTCAGCTATCGACTTCGTGCCATCAATGAGGAAGATAATGTCAAACAATGCGCGATTCCCCTCGGGATTTTTGTAGACATCAATGTTCAGACCATATCTTGAGCAGAAAATCTCTCCTTGATACAAGTTCCTGGGAATTCGATTTGCCTCAAACGAATCGATCATCTTTAACACAAGATCTCTCGACTCAGTAAGAGACTCTGCGACCGCACGCTCCGGAGTATCCGCACTGGAATGATATTCAGGATAATACGGCCAATCACTCGATCCTCTTGGCATCACGCGCGAGAGTGACAGCATCGGTACTCGAACTCCAGGGGCATTGAACTGGCGCTCATCGTTGCCCACGACTGTTCGAAAGGCGCCGATCCATCCAAGAGGATCTGCATCCCGCAATGCTTTGCTGAGGCATCTGTCCGCCTCGCTATCGCCTGCGAACGAGAGTTGGAGAGCATGAGGATTTTCCAGCCCAAGCATCTCCAGGAAAAGCCCGCCAATCATCTCTTTGACAAGTTCCTTCTCTTGGCTCAGATACGCAACCGAGCCGATCGTTTCTGGCAAGATAAGAAATCGATATGTATACCGCAGATCCGTCTTTTGAAGCAGTGCTTGCATTACTTTCAAGCCAACCACTACTCCCGATAAATCGTCGTTCACCATAGCAGGGTGGCAAAGATGAGCGCACAGCACAAACGATTCACGACTGCGCCCTGGAACCACGACTTCGCCCACCTTCAATGTTCCATAACTCGATTCCGACCGAATCCGCACGCGATACTGCTCGTCACACAAAGTACGCTTGAGAACCTGACTGCAGCATAGTCCCCAATTCCGCTCATAATAGTGAAAGACGAAAGGGATTGCGTCCGGTAACTTGGGATGGACATGCAGGTGTGCGAATAACTCCTCCCGGGAGACAACACGGTCCAACGGCAGAGAGTAGGAAGCGACGTGCAACGGGTTCTCATCGTATGAGAAGAGACGCCTGCCGTCGAGTGTCTCGACCCAGGCTTCGTGACAGGTCCATTTCTCCGGGACGATCCACGTCCAACATTCGGTTCCCGTAGGATACTCGTGAATCATCATCGGTACTTGCGTTGACAATGCATTGAGCGCCGAATCGTAACCATCAGAGACGATGTCTCTGGGAAGTCGCCAGAGCTTGGATATCAGTTCCTCCATCGACGCATTCTCTGAAAGCTGGATGTCGTAGGTTTTGGCGCGGGTTCGACCATTCTCAAGTTCGATCGGCTCACCTGCAGGCCCCCGGGCAGTAATCCAAGGATCTCGCGAGATCTCCCGTTTGATTAATTCGTAAAATGGAAGGCAATCCACTGACACCACTTCGCCTGTCCCGACATGAGCTGAACATGCCAGAGCCTCAGTGCGAGCTATACGCTCAATACGAGACCCGTCCGGTATGCCATTGGCGGCTTGGATTGGTACGCTTGTAATCCAACCTTGCTTCCTCGGCTTTCCGCCTTCATAAATTTGCCCCGTAAACAGCTTTTTGTATCTGAAAGGAACACCCAGCATTTCTTCCATATAGTGCAGAAAGGGCGTATCCGCAAGGCTCGCTCCTACGCCGCACATCTTTCCACCGAGCTTTAGGAGCCGGTCATACACGCAATCCTTTCCAAAGGTAGTATTCGGCAATCCACTTAACAGTGTCTCGGCCTTCGGTCCCAGCGCAACGACCGAACAATTGGGATCCTTCGATCTCATGGCGCCGGGAATTCTACGGAGATACTCGACAAAGCCAACTGAAGTACTCCAGTTTCCATAAACACTCGACGTGTGCTCGAGGTCGAAGTCGTCATTTCTTTCGAAGGAAAAGGAGAATGCTGGAACGACAAGAGTTCCATTTGAGCCGACAACCTCGCGAACGGCAGAGCACAACAGTTCCGGTTCCTTTTCTACGGAACAATTATCTTGTAGCCTTCCCAACGACTCATGACACATCTGGAGGAACACCAGGTCGCCCTGGCGTAGACCGACCTCCTTCAGCGCCGTGACGAGATCACCCCGGCCATAACTCTCATTCTTCAGGAGCATACGGGCTCGATAACGTGCGCTGCACAGTAAGCCAGGACCGCCGCCTCTAGATATGATCGCGCATCCTTCTTCAGTTCTAGCGCACGAAACATCTCAACACTCCTATCTTGCCAAATGTAACGTCTTCAACTGAAGAGCAATGGGATTTAAGAAACGTCGGGATTGCCTGCACCTTTACGGGTAACCTTTCAAGCTGTAACGCGACGTCAATCTCTTTGTACTTCTGGGTGGCAATAGCTTGAGACAAGAATGCTTCCGGGTCGGCGGTTTGAAGATTCGGAAGAAGTCCTGGGCCCGAAGGCGCTTGATGAACATTCGTTATCAGTCCCGTGATCTCGGGCTTCGGATACGACTTAAACAAGCCAGTTGCATAATAATTCACCAGTATCTGGCAAAATGGCTGAAACACAATAACAAGCCGTTGACGCTCAGGGATTTGTAATAAATACTGGGTGGCTCCACGCCAGTTATCTTTCGCTTGTTGATGCATCGAAAGCGACAACACTGTTCCAGCCAGAATGACCAGCACAACGACTTGAAAAGCCCTTCTAATCGTGCCGAGTTGCACTGCCGTAGGTGCGCAGAGCAACAACGGCATAAGGACAGCTGCGCCGATAAGGTTACGTTCGACATAAACCGGTGTGGAGATCTGACTCCACAGAAATACAACCGCTATCGGAAGTAGTGCCAATACCTGCAAAGCGATGCTCTTCCGGCGATCGATTGAGCTCACTCTGTACCAGGTCCCGATCATGCAACAAATGAGAGTAATCAGGAGCAATAGCATCCACGTACGGAGGCCAAAGAATCGTGAGATCGGCAGATAACGCCGAAGATCCTGAAGAACATAGATATCAAGACCGCTGAATGTGAAGAGCGTACCGAATAAATCGGTCACCTTTGGCTTGGGTGCCCAGAAGTACCCATGAACTGAGACCACCTGCTTTACCAAAATAGAAAGCCACGGAATGTACAAGACTAAAGCAATGGCTCCCACAATTGCAGCTCTCTTCAGTCGCATAACAACAGTCAACTGCGACGGATAGATGAACCAGAAAGCAGCGAACCCGGGAAGATAGAACAACGCCATGTTGTGGGTATAGAGGACCAAAGGAAGCGCAATGGCCAAGCCGAACAAGCGAAGCGCGCTTGGTTCACTGAGACACAACAGCATGAGATATATGCTTGTCAGCACCAGGAAAGCAAGTAACGCATAACTCCTCGACTCCTTCGCATACCAAATCTGGAAGAATGAGAGCGAGTACAAGATAAGACTAAAAGAAACAAAGAGGCGATCCGGCCACACCCTATGCGCAATGAGGTAAACAAGCAGCAGCGAAAGAGTACTGAAAAGAGCGGAGAGCGCTCGAAATGATTCTTCTGAAGTTCCCCAGAAGGCAACCCAGTAATGGATCGCAATATAGTAAAGGGGAGCCCCGTTATCCCACGCCAAAAGGTGCCACTGTACGCTCGGTGAGAACTGCGAAAACCAGGTCGTAAATCCCTCATCGGCCCACATGCTCTGCGAATTGAGTCCGCTCCAGCGTAGCCACGCTGCTGCGATCATGATGATGCAAATTGCCACCGCGAAGATGAGCTGGGACCGCCGCCGCTCGGAGGGAGATACGCGTACAGATTCCGGCTCTTGTAGGCCGCTTGGCGTTTGAACGGCTCCCGACGTCATCTGGGTCACTCCTCTTCTTATAACGAAAATCGACTTCGGCAACTTTCTCGGTTGGATCGGCCGCTGTCTGATCTTCCGCTTCGCTGCCCATAGAACAAAAGAAGACTGCACAGCTCAGGTCTGTGTCGCGGGGAATGATCCGTGACGGTCCGCGTCGCACGGCGATCTCGCACTAGACCGGGTCACGTCCTGGCTGCATGCAACGAACTATTTGAGAAGAGCGGCGATCACCCGATCCTGATCCGGTTCGGAAAGGCCAACCGAACAAGGTAAACTCAGCGCTTGACGGGAAAGTCTCTCAGCCACCGGCAAATCAGCGATTGCGCTCGAAGCGTGAGCTGGCGATCTATGAATCGGCTGCCAAAGAGGGCGACATTGAATCTTCTGTGCCCCAAGCTCACGCATTGTCTCGCGGGAATCCGCGCGGAATTTCTTCTCATCGATCAAAATCGTGTACATCCAGAAAGTGCTTTCGGCCCAGGGAGCACTGTTCATCGTGACGATGCCAGGCACGCCTTGAAGGGACTTGCAATAGTGCGCAGCAATCTTTCGCTTGGCGGAGACATAATCATCGAGCTGCTCCATCTGCGCGCAACCTACAGCGGCGAGAAGATTTGTTAGTCGATAATTGAATCCTATCTCTCCGTGAATATATTCGATTGGGTCGTCCTTTGCCTGGGTGGTGAGATACTTGGCCTTACGAGCGAATTCCTCGTTGTCGGTCACCAACATCCCGCCGCCGCCAGTCGTGATGATCTTATTGCCGTTGAAGCTGAAGCAGCCAATGTCTCCCCGGGAACCAAGTTGACGCCCTTTGTAGGCAGCGCCCAGTCCTTCGGTAGAGTCTTCGATCACTTTTAATCCATATTTTTTCGCTATCGCCAGAATGGGGTCAAGGTCAACCGGGTGCCCAAGCACGTGAACTGGGAGTATGGCTGATACTCGCCGTCCCGTGTTCAAATTGCGTAGCTCTCCATTACTCCAGCGACAACCGCGTTCAAGAAACTCAATAACCTGGTCCGGATTCATTTGCCAATAATTGGGCTCGGCATCAATAAAGACTGGCCAGGCACCAGAGTAGCGGATAGCGTTCGCTGGGGCGATAAATGTCAAGGTCGAAACAAGGACCTCGTCTTCAGGTTTCACGCCGGCCACGAGAAGCGCTACATGCAGAGCACTGGTGCCGTTAACAGTAGCGACCGCATACTTTGCCCCAGCCTGCTTTGCCACCATTTGCTCAAACCGGTCCACATAGGAGCCGACCGACGACACCCATCCTGTATCAAGGCATTCCTTTACGTAGCGCCATTCGTTGCCGCGGATCTCGGGCACAATAAGAGGAATCGCATCGGCTGCGACCGGTGCTCCTGGAGCGAATTTTTCTGTGATCAAAGTGTTGTCAGGCATCTCGATTACCAAATTGAAGTTGCGATTCTGTTATGTGGTCACTATTTAAATGGAAATGCATCTCTCGCGGAGAAAGAGCGGTGTGTGCAAGAGCATCTAATTGCTCCCGCCCCCTGCATTGTCAGATAGCAGGTGAATGTAAAAGCGGGTGCCCGGCACACGATCCCAACCCGTCGTCGCACTTCCCGCTGGGAGAGCGTCAGTCACCACGGCCTTCGATCCAGCCCGATACAGAGTATGATCGATCCTGTCCTTTACCTCTGAAGACGACGCCCAGTATATATCGACACTGTCTTCCAACCCCTGTAAGCTTGTCCCTGGTACCAGGGAGTAAATATAGTAATACCCTTTCCACTGCCGAATTTCCGCATTCACCTGAACACCCGCAAGCCGCGCCCAATAAAAATCATTCGATTCGCCAATGTAAGCAATTCGATCGCCTCTTAAAAGGCCGCGCGATCTCAAAGCATCACTCACAGCCTCACTGGATTTATGCCACGGTCCACTGCGACCGAATACTTCACTTCTGTGCAGCGACTTAGCAAATGAGAGAAGTTCGCCCGCAGCGGGCCTCGCTGACGAAGCAGCGAATAACACCGCAGTCAGCACGACGGTACGATTCACCAACTTAAGTGAAACTGCAGATCTCACAATCGCAAGGCTAGAGAACATTACCAATCCAATGACAATCGGATAAGGAGCAATATAACGGCCCTCAATCGCAACCACCGAAAACATTGCAATAGCGGCAAAGGACGGAAAAACGAGAAACCACTGTTTCTTCAACGTCGAGCCGACCAAGCGCCAATCACTGCTCATGAATAAAAGAATCAAAAACCCATAAATGAAGCTTCGATCTAGTCCCGATGCTTGCTCTTTGAGGATTCTCGCGTTTCCTTTGAGGACCCTCCACTGCCCTCTGAGATCAAAATGTGGGGTGATCCCGGCATACCAATAATAGGGATCCCGCCACGGGGGAAAGGTACCGAGCACAGGCGACCCAAACTCGTAAACAGTTGGATTCTGAAAAATCACTCGCGTTGGGTGCAAGGGTTTGCCTGAGCCCGGAGGCTGGCCTCGCCAGTGATAGGCTAAAGCGATTCCGTTCACAGTCCTCGCGTAGTTCCAGGGTCCACTCGTTCCGAACGTCGGGCTGCCAATCGATGCGGACAATTTGATTACAAGAGAAGCCGCAATCAGAATGAAGATTCCGAAGGACAGTAGCACGCGCGGAATGGCCTTCTTACGCTCTCCTACAAGGAGAAATGCAACGCCCAGAAACATAAAGGCAAGAGGAAACAGAGGCGCTTTTATTAAATAGCCACAACCCAGGACTGCACCTAGAATGGCGAACGTGCGGAATCCTGTGGCGCCCATTTTTATCTTTAACAGCAATCCGAATACTACAAACACAATTCCCATCACCAGCACGTCTGGGGTCACGGACCAAGCATAAAGCAGTTGAGCTGTAGTCCAGATGAACAGCAAGTAACCCACAGTCGCGAATGCCGCTTTCGGAAACAAAGCTCTTGTTCCAAGGTACTTGGAAACCGCATCCCGCTCATGATAGCTGCACAGTTGGTTAATAAAAAAGTCAAAGGCGCCCATCGCAAAGAGGAAGATGATCAGGTCCACCAACTTAACCACTGCCACTTCCCAAAGCCCAATCGGACTCATAACCTTGAGCGCAAGACCCAACAGAAATGAAATGCCCGGACTCCAGAGGCTGGTAATACCGTTCGCGAAATCGCCACGCCAAAGCATATCCCCGGAATCCAGATAGGAGAGACTATCACTCGTAATAATGTAGTCTCGAAGCCAAATCTGTAGAAATCCGGTGATTCCTGCAACGACCCAGAATGCAATCCTCACGAAACCAAACGCCCGATACTCGAGGCCCCCGATGCCAACATCTTCTCGATTCGTTTGGGTTTGAGTTAGCGCTTTCATACTCCGCAAGGCCTTTCCATGGGTCACAATTCGTGGTTAGCGGTATCTGTCATGAGCCAGATAGCATAGTCAGTCCTGTTTAGAGTCCAATTCGAACGGTTCCCGCTGTTCGCAGCCGTCGAATGAATTCCGCTGACTTAGACAAAGGAAACGAATAGTAATCGATGCGCCTATTATGTCTCATCCGACCGCATACGCGGGAGGTTTGCAACAGCTCTTCCCGCAGCAATGTGCATCCAGCGCCCAAAACGAAGCGAACATATCAATTGCGATATTTTGTTTCTTCGAAGTTCCGGATCACGTTCTCACGCACCAATCGCGCAACCTCTTCAATGCCATCGGGAACCGTACGTGTGGTCTTAAATCCGAGCTCGTTCGTGACCCGCGCAAACGACACCCGGTAGTCTCGCGGATCTTCAGCTCTGTGCACATACTCGACGACCGCGTCTGGAGCATACGGATGGATCAGCTCAACCAGTTGTTGTTTTTGATAATTCTGGTCTGTCGCTCCAACATTGAATACGCGACCACCAACAACAGTTTCTGGCGAATCGAGAACCAGCTGGACTGCCCTGGCCACGTCTCGCACGTGTATGTAGGGTCTCCAGAATTGCTCGCCAAATACCTTGAGGTTTTTGTGAATCAACAACTCCATAGTGAACTCGTTGACCGTTAGATCAAAGCGCATCCTTGGTGATACGCCGTACACCGTAGCGAAGCGGAGAGGTGTAGCGCACCAGCCGTTGTTGCCTGCCTGCAGTAAGAGCTTCTCTATGGCAACTTTGGTTTCAGCGTAGAGGGAGACCGGACTCAACTCCGAATTCTCGTCGACAAATTGATTCGAATCCTTCATCTTGCCGTAGTTACTGCACGTAGACGCGAAGACGAATCGCTTGACGCCCGCGCGATTGCTCTCTTCGATCAACGCGAGGGACGCATCGAGATTGGTTGCACGAGCCAGATCAGGTTGGCGCGAGCAGGCCGGATCGCCGACCACGGCGGCCAAATGAACCACTGCGTCTCGTCCTTGCAGGGCGGCACGCACCGTCGAGGAATCCCGAATGTCTCCGTGGATAAATTCAAATCCAGGCTCGCACCAGCTTCCGAGAAGCGTTTCGCCACCAAACGCGAGACAGTCCAGAACCCGGACCTCATGCCCGGCAGAAAGGAGAAGTGGAACAAGCGTAGAACCTATATAGCCGGCGCCGCCGGTAATCAAAATTTTCATATGATGCGTCCGTTCATTGCGTATTCCTGCACCTTCTTATAGTCCTCAGGCTGTCCAATATCGATCCAGTATTCCATGATTGGAAAACCGACAACGGTCCTTCCTTCATCAATAAGCTTCTTGATAAGATCCGTCATATCGAACGGCTGTCCCTCTGGGATGGAGTCGTATGCTGAAGGTTCAAGAAGATAAGTTCCCGCGTTGATGAAGAAACTCAGTGAAGGCTTTTCCTGCAGGCCCGTGATGTGCACATCTTCGCACTGCACGACGCCGAATGGAACCTGCATTTCGTATTTACGGACGCCTACAGTAATCTCCGCCCGATGTTTTCGGTGATACATGAGCATTTCCTGAAAAGGAACCCCCGTGAGGATATCTCCGTTGACGACAACAAACGAACCTTCTGGCCGTTTCATCAACTTCACACCACCTGCGGTACCCATGGGGCTTTCTTCCTGAACGTAGTTCAACCGCACGCCAAATCCGTTGCCGTCCCCGAAGTGGTTTGAAATGGACTCCGGAAGATAATGCGTGGTCATGTTCACTTCACGGATTCCAGAACGGCGAAGCTGTTGAATCACGTGCTCCAACATGGGTCGGTCGCCCACCGGCAACATCGGCTTAGGCACACTCTCCGTAAGCGGCAGCAGACGCTTGCCGTATCCCCCGGCCATGATTACTGCCGAAAGATCCGACCGCCCCTCCGCCACTAGATCTTTGCGCAACAGGAATTTGATCACATCGTTCTTTGCGTCAACGACCGGCAAATGATGTATGTCGCGCTGATCCATCATATTCAGCGCTTCTCGCGTGGAAATGGATTGCGGCGCAACCACAGGATTCAAACTGGCAATCGTAGAACACGGATCGCTCATCGATTTACCTTGAAGGACAGCTCTGCGAATATCTCCGTCAGTAAGTAGCCCGCAAAGTGCCCTTCGGGTACAAAGAACCAAGGCTCCTGTTCCCGCTCTGTCTAGTTGCTCTACGGCCTCAGAAATTGAAGCGGTCGGAGAAATGACGACGCTCTCAAGACGTTGTTCGGTAGTTGCATCAAGCTCAACCTCCAACCCAAGATCCCGGCGGAGAATCAGATCCTGGAGAATTCCTTCTGCATTCACCACCGGCAGATGGTTAATGTCGTGCTGGTTCATTAACCGTAGCGAATCAGCGGATGCGATTGGCCAGCGAGCAACGATCGGTTCCCCATTGGCGATCGAATCACACGAATCATTCAGTGATCGACCTTTGAGAATCGCTCGGCGAATGTCACCATCAGCCAGAAGCCCGACAAGCCTTCGATTGGCGGTACACAGAACAAGCGCTCCAGTTCCTGCCTTATCTAGACGCGAAATCGCCTCGCCAATCGAAACTGAGGGAGAAATGATTACGCCTTCGATGCGATCTTCGGAAATGCTATCGGTCATATTCATCCCCATCCCAGATTGCTTCGGATAACACCGATTGAGACAGATTCCAGTTCTTTCTTCTAACGTTTCCTGTCGCCGGATCCATCACCGCTACAGTCGTCACTCCGAATGCATTGTTCGCTGCAACTCCGATAGCATCTAATGCGTTCAATGGGAATGTCTCTTCGTCAAACACATACTGCCAACTGTGGAAAGGTGTATCAATATCGAAGTTGTCGAAGTGGTAAGTGCCGTCAACTGTTTTCAACGCCAGCCACGGTTGGGGGCCAAACGACGGTACGTTGGATTCAACTTTCAGCACATGTGTCGAGTCGCTCACTCGCTGCAAGTTCATATCGAGTTCGCATTGGGTTTGAGGTGTGAGATCCAGTGCAGATCGCATCGCAGAGATTGCTTCTGAAAACAAAAATGGTGTAGAGGGGTAGTCTTGGGCAACCCGATGAATCAGCTCACGCGTTGAGTCGATATCGGGTGCCATGTCGCGGAAATCATGATTCGTAATGGCCAAGACCACCGGCTTGCCGCTGGAGGCCTCGGCAAATGCCAGTCGCACGTCCTGCTCATTTAGCAAGCGGTACCGCGTTCCGACGTTGAGGCATCGAGCGATCCACCTGCGACAGTCGCCCGGAACCTGATAGTCATCCGCGGAGGGATGATAGGGTTCCCATGTTACTGGCGCCCGACGCCAGTCTCCGAACCGGCCGCCAAGTCCCTGTGCGTCATCAATCGCAGACCTTGTGCTCGCCTGACTGGAAAAATCGAAGGGGATATATTGCTCCAAGAACCAATGGCTATCCGGTCGAATGACGTGAAACCCTGGACGATGCGCCGCCGGAAACCACAGACGATCGATAACGCGCCGTGAGAGCACTTGGTGTAGGCTGTCCGACGACGCCCACCAATGCGTAGCGCAACGATGAGCTTCTCGGCGAAATGAATGAGGATGGTAGTGGAAATGGAGTCCATCTTGCTCCGAGCCTGTATCCCGAATCGACGCTCGGTAATGATCAAAGACGTTGTGATACCCCATGTCTCTTCGGCGAGGATTGAGATCGTAATCTACATGGTCGACGCAAAACCAGTTATAAACCCATCCATTCCCGACCGAATCTCGCACGTGAGTGCGATACGACTCGCTCATTACTTCAGCTAACATCGTATCGACTTTATCCCACGTGTCGTTATAGGCCAGAAGGTGCGGATCGACTACTCTCTGGACCGCCGCCTCCAGGCCCCCAAGGTCCTCAGTTCCCGCTTGCAGACGCCGCAGCATCTCAACGCTCGGTTTTAAATCCAGCCGGAAGATGTCGTGCAGTCGCTCAAATGTCGCGTCGATCGACTCATGAAGTGGACCTTCCGTGTCGATGCAATGAACGATATATACGGGCTTTGTTAACATCGAGTCCCCTCTGGCCGGGCTGTAACCCGGTGAGTCACTATTTCTGCCGGCACACCCGTCACAGTGACGGCATCTGGCACAGCCCTTATCACGACCGCACCTGCCCCGACGATGGCGGCAGCGCCAACTCTAATACCCTGGATGATTGTGACACCGGTTCCGATGTGAGAGCCTCTTCCAATGTGGACGTTCCCTGACAAGACTGCTCGCGGCGCAATATGAGCGTGTGCTTCGATCAGACAGTCGTGATCGACACAAGCTCCCGTGTTGATGATCACGTTGTTTCCTAAACTCGTTCCAGGCTGTAACACAGCACCCGCCATGACCTGGACACCTGTGCCAATCTCCACCTCAGGCGCGACCATAGCAAAAGGATGGATGACGTTCTCAAATACATAGCCCCGCTTCACAAACTTCTCGTATATTCTCTGCCGCTGGACTGTAGAACTAGTCGAACCGACACCATTGACTAACCGTACCTGCTCTGGAGGATGAGCGAAAACCGCATCATCATCACCGAGATTCGCGATGCCCAACAGCGGTGGCATCGAACGATTCAAATCGACAAACCCGAGAACTTTCTGATGCAGCAGAAATAATGCACTGACGAGCACCTTTGCGTGACCGCCGCCGCCGATGACGATCAGTGGGAGATTCGGAATAGGATCCTGGTCGCTCAACGCAAATGCTCCCATTGAAGTACTTGATCAGCCGCAACATCGCAGGTGAGACGGCGACCGAGAACATATCGAAGCTCGTTCGGAGAAATTCCGGTTCCGGGACGTTTTGCGTCGAGATCAGCCTCGCTCAGCAGATGGTCCCGGTCAAGCTGACGACGTGCCACGAGACTCCGTCGAAACTTCTTCCGCTTCTCGAACTCCTCTGGGCTAACAACTCTATGGCTCTCTCCTAGGGCCGTAAATATATTCCGCCCTTCAGTGACAATGGCCATCAACTGTGCGGGAGTTGCGGAGATAGCGTGATCCCATCCTTCCATATCTTGATCGAGCGTGAAGTGCTTTTCGATAATGCACGCACCCATTGCGATTGCCGCAAGCGGAATCGCAGTGCCCAGAGTATGGTCGCTGAATCCCACCGGTACATCAAATGCCTGTTGCAGAGTCGTCATATTTCTGAGATGAATTGCACAATATTCGGGAGGATAAATTGACACGCAATGTAAAAGGACGATCTGTTCATTTCCCTCAGCGCGGATCGTCTGGACCGCCAGCTCGATTTCTCCCAGTGTCGCCATACCCGTTGAAATTACGACCGGCCGTTTTTTGGTGGCGACGTATCGCAACAGAGGCAGATGCACGACGTCCATCGACGCAATTTTGAAAAATGGAACGTCGAGCTCTTCAAGAAGATCGACCTCTTCTACCGAAAAGGGCGTGGAGCAGAAGGCGATTCCCCTGGCCTTGCAATGAGCGTGCGCCTCATGGTGTTGATCCGCTGTCAACTGGTAGGCGGTGACCATTTCTTTCAATGTGCCGAAGTGCTTCTTCTTGTCAGAGTATTCCGTATTCTGGGCATATTCTTCCTCGGCAATGAGCGATTTATCACTCCACGATTGAAACTTCACGGCGTGCGCGCCAGCATCCGCCGCGGCATCAATCAATCGATGGCAAAGCTTCATGTCGCCATTGTGATTGGATCCTATCTCGGCGATGATGTACGGAGGGCTGCCGGGCCCGATTTCCGTTTCTCCAAACATTATCGTTTTCATCTTTACCTTTTTCACTTTCTCCACAGATAACTTAGAGCAGGATGGGCGACGCATGACCACCAAATCTGCGGCGTAGCCATTGCATTGAAGGCGTTCACGTAGTTAGCCAAGCGAACTGGATCCGGGACAACGCGCTGGCTAAATTCTTCTACGTCCCCCGCAACTCTTTCGACTTCCATGTAACGATCAGGAATGAGACCACCCTGCATCGGTTCGACAAGCAGAAGCCTAAAATGCTCACACACCAAAGCTGTAGCACGGCTCACCTGATCCGGACTAAATGGGAGCCTAACCAAAGCCATATTGTTCGGGTGCTGCCGGTAATCCATGCGCGGCTCGCCATCAAACCGCAACTTGGCGCCGAACAGCCAGGCTCGTGTCGCAATAAACCAGTCCGCCAAAACTGCATCGGGCGGTATCGGCAAGCATCGCTTTAGAAGTTCGGCTCGAAAGGCTGAGTTGGAAAATCCAAACACATTGTTACGCGGCAGGACTTCTTCGAGTTTAAGTTGCGGCGACAAACTAAAAGTCGCATCGAGGTCCTTTCCCCGTTGATCAACTAACCGCAGAGCGCAACCCACAAGGTCGCTGGTTTGCAGAGCCGACCGAGCCGCTGCCACGCGCGTCGGATGGAGCAAGTCATCGCTATCGACCAGAACGACTTCGGACGCAGTCTCGACTACCCTGGCAAGAGCCATTTGCCTGATCTGCGCAGGAGAAGCCCCGGGGAAGCCCTCGACCCAACTCGTCTCAACGCCGTCCCCCAACAGACTTTGGACTGAATCTTTCTTTAGCTGGTCCAGACCTATCCACAGTTGAAATTCCCGGTCCGTCTGATCACGCACAGATTTGTGCCACTCCGCCAGATACGGTTCAACGCCTGGATAAATCGTCGTATAAAGAGCGAGAGCTGCACACATTTCTGGAAAGGCTAATCCTTAGGCGGCTGCTGCGACGTGAAATTTGACTGCCAGTCTTTTCCGTTACTGCGAGAGTCTGAACAATACTTCGCCCATCTTCCAATCGTCGAGCGTATCAATATCGATACCCCGCTGCCACGGAATTTCCCACCCTTTTCTCCCCTCCAGATGAAATGTCTTTGTCTGAAGCAAAGTCTTCGCTCTCGCCCACCAGATAGCACCCGTGGGACAAAACAGATCTGGGAGATCCTGGCTTCTCGCAGACATTCGCTCCTTGAAAAGCGGCTCCAACTCCTGCTGTTCATTCTTTCGCATAGCCCACCAGGGATTCTGCCATCCGTAGCGCACCACCGAAATCTGGGATTCAGCGGCAGTTTCTTCAAACTGCCGATAGCTGTCGACAACATCGCTCGATGTACGCAACGGGCAATTCGGCATGAGTTGGGCGACTACCTCAAATCGGATGCCCGTCGGGTCGAGCTGCCAGAGAGCATCCGAGGTAACCTCCGACACCGGCGTCACATCATCGGACAGTTTTGCATCGCGCAGGAATGGAACCTCGGCGCCATATCCCCGCGCGATCTCCGCAATTTCCTCGCTATCAGTGCTAACTACCACTCGCTCAAAGAGGCCGCTCTCTCGGGCTGCTGCAATGGTGTATCCGATAATCGGTTTCCCTTCAAAAGCTCTGACATTCTTGTGCGGGATTCGCTTGGAGCCGCCACGGGCTGGAATAACTGCGATCAACGAGGCCGGCATAGCTGAAACACCCCCTGGGAAGTTCCCGGAAGGGCGTACACTCCTTCAGCTGTGGCCGATGTCGTCGAAAACGGGGAGTTAACATCGGCCGTCATAGTGTTGTCGCCAGTTTTCGGGTCGCTTTCAAGGAGACAGATGCGATCGTCCCGTCAGGCAAATGCCATTCATAGGGCACCACCACCGGAGTGGAGGTGGCGGCTCGGCCCAGGAACTCGCCCTTGAAGCCGAAATCTGTCAGGTCAGCTATTACCGTGAAATAGGCTGCTTCCTGGTAACTGACAATATTGTCGCTGCCATTTTCTGCTCTGATGGATATCTTCACAGCGTATTTCTGAGGAAACAGGGGAATCGATTTGAACCGGCACGATAGTTTGCCCTGACCGGAAAGAACCTCCGGCCTATGTCCGTCCAGCAGCATGTTGGCTGTAAAGCAAGACCCATTGTTCCCCACAATCCCCAGAGTAATATAAGGTCGCACAAGCGGCTTTTGCGCGTCGTAGTTTATGTCGACAATCAGATCCTCACCAGGCCCGAACTGTCTGCGTTCTTCCCCCAGATCGTTCTTGAGCACCACCTGCTCAAGGATCAGTCCATATTCCTGATTCGTTAGAGCTTGAACTTTCTCGGTGGCGATGTCATCAAGATAGTCACCTATAACCTCGTCCGTTTCTCCGTCCCTATATACTTGGCCATCCCTCATCCAGACGACTCTCTGACACAAGGTCCGGACTGCTTCAACATTGTGACTAACGAAGAGGATCGTCCTTCCGGCTCCTGCGAAACTCTCCATCTGGCCCAGGCATTTCTTTTGAAAGGCGGCGTCACCCACCGCCAGCACTTCATCGACGATAAGGATTTCAGGATCAAGGTGTGCCGCGACCGCAAAAGCCAGTCGGACATACATGCCAGAAGAGTAGCGCTTCACCGGCGTGTCAAGAAACTCATCTATCTCAGCGAATTCGACGATCTGGTCAAATTTGCGGGTGATTTCAGCGCGCCTCATACCCAGAATGGCGCCATTCAGGAAGATGTTCTCTCGTCCAGTGAGTTCCGGATGAAATCCAGTGCCAACCTCGAGAAGACTCGCCACTCGACCGTGGATGTGGATTCGCCCTTCGGTGGGCACCGTGATGCGGCTCAAGAGTTTCAACAACGTGCTCTTCCCTGCACCATTGCTGCCAATGATTCCCACCACTTCGCCGCGCTTGATCTGAAGAGAGACGCCTCGCAGCGCCCAAAAGTCCACCTGCTTCAGTTTTGCTTCTTGTCGAGAGCGGAGCCACGCTAGCGGTTGGCGCATGGCGCTTTCGATCGCATGACGCATTCCGTCACCATTGGCGCGCTGCCGACCGATGCTGTACTTTTTGCCGAGATTCTCAATCGTGATTGCGGAATCTAGCTTGGAGGAAAATGTGGTTGAGTGGCTTGGCATCTTTTTAAATGATATCGGCGAAGGTTCGCTCGGTCTTCCTGAAGTACCAAATACCTGAAACGACCAGGAGGATTACGTCGATGATCGCAATCGCCACGCCCGGCATGTAAATGCCTCCCTTAGCACCCAACAGACTCCAGCGAAAGCCGTCGATTATCCCCACCATTGGATTCAGCGCATAAAGCAGGCGAAACTTCTCGGGAACCACGCTGCTTTGAAATCCGACCGGAGAAAGATAAAGACCAAACTGAACCACGAACGGGACAATGAAACGGAAATCGCGATACTCAACCATGAGAGCGGCAACCCACAAGCCCACCCCGATCGAAGCGCCAATCATCAGCAGCACAAAAAATGGAAGAAGCAACACCTCCAACGGCGGCGGATAGCGGTACCAAACCATTAAGACAGCTAGAAACGCGATCGAGATCAGGAAATCCACTAAATTTACCATGATCGTGCTTACAGTCATCACGAGCTTCGGGAAATACACTTTGGAAACCATGCTCGAGTTCATGACGAGGCTGTTGCTGCTTTCGTTCATGGAATTCGAGAAGAACTGCCAAGGCAACATGCCGCAAAGAACCAAAAGTGGGTAAGGCACGCCACCTGCCGGCATCTTTCCTAATCTTCCGAATACAACTGTAAGTACCAGCATCGTGAGCAGAGGCCGGATCAGCGACCAGCTTACTCCGACTACTGTCTGCTTGTAACGGACGAGGAGATCCCGCCACGCGAAGAACGCAAACAGTTCCCGATAACGCCAGAGATCGCGCCAGTATTGGCGTTCTACCCGGCCGGCTTCGATGATGAGTTCCGTTGATTCAGCCATTAGGGGCAAGATGACGATCAGGCTGGTTCCGACTTGGAGTCAAAAACTGCACAAGACGGAAAAGAAAGGTCCGATTCGGAAACGGGTTCTGCAACTCCCGGGATAGTTCCGGCTCGTTTTCGGGTTCAGGATAAAAACAACCAGGTGGTGTATCTTTCTTCAGTAACGTACGCCGCTGATACGCGATAACATCCGATTCGGTAACGCGCACGTTGTCCGGAATCGGCTGACCACTTACACTGGCCCACATGGCGCCCACGAGGTCACGGCCTTTCTCTAGGCGCAAATAGCAAGGCGGTGCAAGCCGTGCGTTCATCTCAATAAGATATGCATGACCCGTTTTCGTCTCGAGTATAAAGTCCAGCCCGAAAAAGCCTGAGATTTCAAGGCGGCCCGCGATTCGTTCGGCCGCACTTCGTATTTCGGCGTTCTCAATTAGGCGCACCACGCTTGCTGGGCCGGTTAAACCATCCGACCGTAGAACTTCTACTGCTATGAGGGCCACGACCTTGCCCTTCCAGGCGAAGACAGTACAATTTGCGGGACGGCCTTCAATGTATCTTTGCGCGATGATAGTCCTTTCGACGTGGTTCAGCCATGCGCGCATATATAACGGATCGCGATTCACAAGTAAACGCTTGATGGCACGCGAAAGCCGGGAAGTATTCGTTACCTCGCCCCATACCGACTCGGATGGATCTGACTCGCGAAGCACGCGTACGCCTTCACCGCCCCAAGTCCCGTCTGCCTTTAGCACACATGCCATCGACTCCTTCGAGCGCCAGAGATCTAGATCGGCGCTCGAAGAAATAGTTGTGGTTTCCGGAATGCGCACTCCCTCTTTGCGGGCGACCGCGAGAAGTTCGTTTCGAGATGTAACGACACGATAGCCGGACGGATTGCCTAAAGATCTCTCGATGATCCGAACGATTCTTTCGCCTTCTGCACCGCGTTTCAAAGAGTGACCATAAAGCTGATGTAGATGCTCTACGCTGCGATCGCAGCATGGAACAACAATGTCTGGATCAGTTTCCTCGATCGCAGTACGCAACGATTCCAAAGGGTTGGATGCCTTATATGGAAATGTGCGCTTGACCGCACGAGTGACCAGAAGTGAATGCCCGTTCGCCGGACACACTGCTGAGACTGTGCAACCAATTCTGGCGAGTCCGATGGCGAGACGCGCACCTAGATCCCATCGATTCGTGTCGGCCAGTAGGACCTTCGTAGAAGAGTTCAAGGCGCCTGATTCGGATTCGTGTTTCAGCGCAGCGGTGTTGCTGCTTCCCGTCGCAAGCCCGCCAGCGCTTCTCGAGAGTTGAGTCATCGATTCCAATTGCCGTCTCTCTTACTGTCGTATGGGTTCTGTTGTATTGGACTCGGCAGACGCGTTACGGAGATCACGCATTTGTCCGAGAGAGCGCTTCATGGTCCGCCGCAGATGGGCAGAGAGCCGTGGAGCAGCAAAGCCGGCGCCGAACGCAAATCGTAGTAACGGTCCAAACGTGTTCGCAGCTGCGACGCCAACAAAGAAAAGATTGGGAACAGTCGATTCGAAGTTTGCTGAAAGAGTCGGCGACGCCTCGACGAGGGAGAGATCTGAGAGGATCTCCGCAGATAGAAAGGGCAAGCGAAAAACGTCAGTGCGATAACCGGTTGCCGCAATCAGATGATCAAACTGTAGTTTCGAGTCCTCACCAGCCCGATCCTTAATATAGAGATTGACTTTGCGCCCCTCTACTTCTGCTCCTGTTACGGTCGATTCCAATTGGAATTTCACTTTGCCCATCACTTGTTCCTTTGTGAACCAGCCGGGGGCTGGACCAAGAACGCGATGAACCTTGTCGACGCGAAAACTCTCTGGCATAAGGCGGAAGACAAGCGGCAGATTGGCGCACATCCAGAGCTTCCAGCCGGGTCCTATTCCCGTGAAAGGTTCACAAATGCGAGTCATTCGCGATGGCGTTTGCGCCTTCGGCGGATCGTGGAATCGGATGCGGGAATCGCGCGCGATTACCTGCACTGACGCTCCAGCCTGATGAAGCAACGCGGCAAGGTCAAGAGCAGAAGCTCCAGCGCCAAGGATTCCGACCGCTTTGCCCTTTAGTCCATCCAGATTCGCGTGCTCGTAGCTGTGAGTAACGAACTCCTGTGGCAGGTCGGCAAGTTCTCTCGGCAAATGTGCGTAGTGCGTCAAGCCCGCGGCGACAACGACGCGTTGCGCTTTAAAGACTTCACCACCGCTCAGGGCAACACTGAAACCCGTGCCATCTCTGCGAACGCTTTCGACGAAGTCCTCTTCAAGCATCGGCACAAACCGACGCTGGAACTCAACGCCATAAGCGCTGAAAACTTCAAGCGGCACAGGGGAGCCAATATGCTTGTAGGGCAGCCCGTGCTGCTTGCAATAGGCCTCGAGCGGAAAGCTTCCGCCAGGATCAAAAAGACTAGAGGCGAATCCTTCAGACTTGAGGTGCATGCCTTTGGGCATGTGATTGATCCACATATCCATCGGCTTGCCGAAGATCCGAAAGTCAACTCCGGCCGCTTTGAGATGGGCAGCGATGGAAAGCCCGTAGGGGCCCGATCCAATGATCGCCACGTCGCAAGCTTTCATATCCTTATCCTCAACGAACTCGTCATATCAGGCGACGAACTTCAACTTCAATGTCCACGCGCTCCCACTTTGATGAATAGAATCACTCACTTCGGAAGGAGAGGGATTCCAGTCAAATTGTTCGTTCCTTCACCCTTCCACGCGTTCCGAAGTGAATCCATCAACGCCTGGCTTCCGGGTATCCGTGAGGTCCGGGCCGGATTTCGAACTGGCATCACCGGTAATTGAGGTATTGTGCAATATCCGGCCCCTCTTCTGAAAGACCCGTTCGTAAGCAGCAAGCAGGTTACTAACGGAGTGCTCCCATCCCAGACGCTGTTCCACGCGATCCCGTCCAAATCGCCCCATGCGTTCTCTTTCCTCCGGATGATCAAGAAGCCACAGAATCTTGTCGGCGAAATCGGAGACGAGATCCTCACCGTCAGAGTAGAGCGAAGCGTCTCCGGCCGTGAACCTGCCTTCCTTCAGATCGAATTGAACGATCGGCTTACCCAGTGCCATATATTCAGCAATCTTGATCATCGTTGAGATGTCGTTCATCTCGCATGGCTTGTCGGGATTTACGCACACGTCTGATGCCGAAAGAACATCAAGCAATTCGCTGTCAGACACGCGACCCGTAAAATTGAACGTGCTCTCAAGATCCTTATCTGCCACCATGCGTCGAAGTGCAGGCAGTCCCGGACCTCCACCGACACACGTAAAGTGAACGTCGGATCGGCCACGATTTTTGATCTCCGCCGCAACGTCTATAAGAATGTCGAGCCCCTCCTGAATACTCATGGTGCCAACATAACCGACAAGGTACGTTTTGCCGTACTTCAATGCCGGCTTGCATGGCACAGGCGCAAATGTGGTGAGATCCGGTCCATTTCGAACTACAAAGACGTCTCTTTCGTCGATACCGCCCCGGCTGATCGCCAGACCCTTATAGCTTTCATTGGTCGCCATCACGACACTGGAACAGGCATAGGTAAGTCTCTCGAGCCAC
This sequence comes from uncultured Acidobacteriaceae bacterium, assembly GCA_963738035.1. Classification (GTDB taxonomy): domain Bacteria; phylum Acidobacteriota; class Terriglobia; order Terriglobales; family Acidobacteriaceae; genus Telmatobacter. The sequence continues at coordinate 141,029 of CAVTVB010000005.1, read as the reverse complement.
GATTGAACTTTGAAAAAAACATCGCGCCTGCCGTACTTCGACAGATATAGCTCGGGATTCGCGTCATGATGATCGAAGATATAGCGCACTCCGAATATCCTGAACGGCAGCGCCACAAGAAAGATGTCGTCTGGTGGATTGCAGCCCTGAATAACGTCGAATCCACGAGCGAAAAAGATCCACCATGCAAACAGAACTTCCCAGAACAGCGCGCATCCATATTCCCAAACGTAGCCGGACGGACTATTCCCTTCCGGCGGCATCGGATGCCGATAGATGCGAATGCCCTCGAGAACTTCATACCCCTTCCTGAAGCCCTTGCCTTTAGGACAGAGTACCGTCACCTCGTATCCATGCTGGCAAAGCGCTCGTGCTTCCTTCCAGACGCGGGTGTCGAAAGGAACAGGAAGGTTCTCAACGATAATCAGAATTCTTCTTTTTGTCTTATTCAATGGGGGATTCTCGAATGCGATCTACATATACGCGAGTTGAGGCTTCTGAGTGCTACCTTGCCTGGTAATTCGAACAAGATCTACAAGACACTGATCTTCACGAAGTTGTGACTGAATCTGGCTGAACTCCGGATCATAGTTTCCGATGACGATCGTCTTTGCATGGGCAAGTACCGCGTCAACGTTGGTCGACATCAACCGCGAGATGTGAGGAATGCGATTGAGAATGAAGTCCCGGTTGGCGCCCACCAAAGCTGCAATATTCACATTCCGGTCATAAATGCGAAGGTCATACCCTTTCCCAATCAGCCGCTCAATCACCTCGATCATCGGGCTCTCGCGAAGATCATCGGTGCCCGCCTTGAAGCTGAAACCAAGTACACCAACGCGGGAGTTCCCACTTTCAATCACCTGCTTGACGCCGCTAGCAATCTGCATCTCATTGCTCGGCAAAACCGAGTTCAGAATCGGAAGTTGCAAGTCATGCATTTTTGCCTGGTAAGAAAGCGCTCTCAGATCCTTTGGAAGGCATGAGCCGCCGAATGCGAAACCGGGTTTCAAATAGGCTGGAGATATATTCAGTTTCTTGTCCTGGCAAAAGATATTCATCACTTCTTCCGCATCAACGCCGAAAGCATCGCAAAGGCTCCCAATCTCGTTGGCGAATCCGATCTTGAGTGCATGCCAGCTATTGTCGACGTACTTGATCATCTCAGCGTTGTTCAAGTCTGTTCGAATAAGCGGCGCCTGGATCCGTTCGTATAACGTAGCAAGCAGATCACCGCTCTCCCGATCCAGTTCGCCGAACACCGTCTTCGGCGGGTATCTGAAATCCTTGACGGCGGTCCCCTCCCGAAGAAATTCCGGGTTGTAACAAATCCCGATCTCCTCGCCCGCCTTCTTTCCCGAGAATTCCTCGAGCGTGGGAATAACCACCTTCCTCATCGTCCCCGGCAGAATAGTGCTGCGAATAACGACTGTATGTTTGGAATCCTTACTGCGCAACGCTTGCCCGATTTGCTCGCATATGCGGCGAATGTATCGGAGGTCAAGATTCCCATTTGACTGGCTCGGCGTCCCGACGCAGACAAACGAAAGATCAGTCTCCTGAACTGCGGCAATTGGATCCTGAGTGGCTCGCAGCTGCCCTTTTTGGGCTGTCTCCTCTATGATTCCGCCAATCTCGGCTTCCACAATAGGCGACAAGCCTTGATTGATCAGATCGACTTTATCCGAGACTGGATCAACACCAAATACGTGGTTTCCATCTGCAGCGAAGCATGCTGCGGAGACGGTTCCGACGTAGCCTAATCCAAAAACACTGATTCTCAAAGTCTGCTCCAATTTCGAAGAATCTGATTACAAAAGTAAAGAAATTGCATTGCCCTTTTATACGCTGGCCGCCGTAGCTACTCTCAGTCCGCCAAGCCACTCTTCAAGGACGATCAGACTAAACAGAATTTTGTGATTGTCCTGTCTGCCTGCTGCGTGATCTGCATAGAGTTTCTTCACTACCTTCGGGTTCAAGAAATCGTATATGGCCGATCCGTCATCGGAGAATGTGCCGGCCATGGCGCTTCCGAGCGAACCGCGAAACCATTCGTCGACCACATTCATTGCAAAGCCACGTTTCGGTCGGCGAACAATGGCTGCGGGCAGAAACTTTTTGCAAACTTGCCGATGAAGCCATTTCCTCACACCATTGCGAACCTTCAGGTTAGATCCCAGTCTCTCTGCAAATTCAACGATATCCTTATCGAGATACGGAACACGCAATTCAAGACTATGCGCCATTGACAGTTTATCGGCGTACATCAGCAGTTCATCTGGCAGCGTAGATCGAACTTCGAGAAACTGAAGCCGACTCAGTTCATCGTCATGCGGCACAAGATCGGCCATATCTGCCCAGCACTTCTCTAGCTTCTCCGCAGGACTGGTCTCCAGCAAACCATCCCGAAAAAGGCTTTTGATCTGTTCTCCCGGCAAGAGCGAGAGGATGCGCTCAGTGCGCTGGCCATCGGTCCCGCTGGACAGAGCATAAAGCCCGCGCTTCAGCGTCTCGTTCCTTGGCAATGCGCCAACCGCCATCTCCAGCGGCGCGCGCGCCCAGGGGGGCAGTGCTGTCCACGTCGAGCCATAACGAGCGCCCAAGTGTCTCTTATATCCTCCAAACAACTCATCGGGGCCCTGTCCTACCAGGCCAACCTTCACGTTCTGGCGAGCGCGCTGACACACAAAATACATGGGAACAACTGAAGAGGTCGCGACAGGCTCTTCCAGGCATCCAACGATGTTGCTTAATTCCCGCTCGAACACTGCACGACTGATTCTGACCCCGGTGTGCTGCGACTTCAGGATCCGTGCCGTCTCCTCCGCATCGGCTAGTTCGTCGTCAGCAAAGCTCTCACCGTAGCCAACTGAGAACGTGTGCCAGTCCGCTCCATTCTCATTCATCAGCGCCAGTAGAAGAGCCGAATCAATACCGCCACTCAGAAGTAGCCCCAGCGGGACGTCGCTGATCAACTGGCGGCGCACCGCCTGCCGGTATAAGGCCAGCAACTCCTCGCCAGCTTCCTCCGTACTTTTTGGCGGCGTAAATGGCTTCGGCGAAAACCGGTACCAGCGGCTCGTCTCAATCGCTCCATCTTGCACCACGAGCTTGGTGCCCGGTGCAAGTTTGCGTACCCCACGCACCGCCGTATAGGGCGAGGGTGTAAACCGGTACTGCAAAAAAAGACTCAGCGCCTCTGGATCCGCCTGCGGCGTTTCGTTGTCCATCGTCGCGCAAACCGCTCGCATTTCCGACCCGAACCACAGCGAGCCTTCGCTCTCCCGGTAATAAACAAGCTTGATGCCAAATGCGTCCCGCGCAATCAAGAGGCGTCGCCGCCGAACATCCCAAATCGCCAGGCCAAACATCCCGTTCAACCGGTTTAGAACTTCATCGCCCCATTGCTTATAGCCGTGAACAATCACTTCCGTGTCGCATCGCGTACGAAAAACGTGTCCATTGCTTTCCAGCTCCGCGCGCAGCTCCTTGAAGTTGTAAATCTCGCCGTTGAACACCACCCAGGTCGTCTTCGCCTCGTCAGACATAGGTTGATGCCCGCCTTCAAGGTCGATGATGGACAACCGCCGGAACCCAAAACCCAATGGGCCGTCGATAAAATATCCCTCGTCGTCCGGACCCCTGTGTCGAATCGCACCAGCCATCTGTTCGAGTTCCCGGCGCTCGACCGTTGCTTCCTTATGAAGAAAATTGTATTTACCGCAAATTCCGCACATGTGTCAGCCTATCTTCTTCAGGAATGTGAATTCTGCCCGTAACCACTCGTGCGAAGCAGAAAACAGAGGCTTCGGAACAGCTGCGATGACGCCCAACGGTGCATGGGCGTGTTATCCCAGCCAAGGTAAAGTTGACGGCTTCGGAACGATCCCTCTGGCGTTTGCCAGCGACCAAGAATCTGATCAAGCGTAGAGAGCAGGCAACGATCCAGAGCTGGAAAGCGATTGCGGAGCAGAATCGAGAGGTTGATGCATTCGGCGTAGTCGTACAGTTCACGCCGATATACGGTCAGCCGTGGGGCTCGCGAAAACGGCTTCGGTACGCCGTTCTCATCGAACAAATTCTCAGTGTAGTAAGCCACTCCCCGTTGAATTGCGCTCGTGCAGTCGCTGTCTCCGGTCAGCGCTTCAATTTTTGCAAGCGCCTTCATCACAAAGCAGGTGTGAAAGTGATCTACGAAGGCGCGCTTGCCATCCCGCGCATAAAACCAGGAGCCATCCGCATTCTGCGCCTCAAGCACAAAGTTCAGATTTCGCTGCCCGGCGTCTCTGTATTTCGGCTCAGAAAACTCGATAGCGGCATTAGTCAACAAATATGCCCGATAAGCATTTGCGTTCACAACACTCAAAGAATGCTCCGGGAACGGAGTGTAGGAACAGGTCGAGGCCGTTGGTGACGTCGGAACATCCTGGTAATCATTCAATGCGTGTCGTGCAATGGAATGCATCACCTGGTGCCATCTATCTTCACCATCGATGCGATACACCTGCTGAAATGCCTCAAATACATATGGAACAGTGGTAATCAGCGGTGTCCCGGCCGGAATCGTGCCAAGGAGCGTTTCCCAGTGGAACGGGTATCCCCAGCAGTATTCCTCGTATTCAGAGCAGCGGGTCTCTTCCAGAACACTTAGAAAGTGCCGTGCCCGCTGGTAGTAACGATCCTCACCTGACATTTCAGCAAGAAACGCAAACCCCATCGCATAATGTGCATCGCCGATCGGAATCCGTTGTGCCTTCCAGAACAGTCGCCTGGCCGATGGAAGAAACGCCTCCGAAAATATGATCGGCATAACTGCAAGCGTGCCCAGTTTGGGACGCTCATAGTACAGCCGTTTCGCTTTTCTCCCGAACTCGCCCGAGTAGTAGGACTGAAAATCCCAAGATAGCTCGCCATATCGGTCCAGCCACTCGATAAACCGCGACACGGCCGACATTGTCCCTTCAAGTGGCAGATCGCCGGCATCGTGGCTGATGCGAATTGGAAGCTCCATTTCGGTTTCGAGGTTCATCGATTATCCAGTTCTGCTTGAGGCCTATCTTTGAGCGCTGTTGTCTGAGGGTCCATCAGCTCACAGATTTTTAATCTCGTTGCTATACAGCACGTTCTTTACAATTTTTCCCCATAAATCATTCGATGCCATCCCCAATGCCGTCCTATCCAGCGAGTAACGCGTTTGGGAATAGCCCTTCCTACAAATGACCAGTGGTCGGGATTAAACTCCCATACCTCTTGCCGGACATTTCCAAAATCCTGAAATAATTTGCCAGCCTCCCCGTCATCGTAAACCCGAGCCAGAGGACAAAACGGCCCATCCGTGTTCATGCTGATCCACTCTTCCTTCGATATCCTCTTTTTTGCAACCATCATTTGCCGGTGCCCCTCGAGCTTCCACCGATCGAAGCCAGTCATCGATGCGATGACCTTCGGCATAAAAGAAGGAAGCAAGAGCCAGCGAAACATTTTCCTCAGAAACATGATCTCAACGTAGTAGTTGATCGAGTTTCTGTTGTACAGCATGACTGTAAAAGTCCCACCTGTCCTAAGGACACGATGGACCTCCTTTACGATCTTTTCGGGGTAAGGTGCATGATGGATCACTCCAAAGCTATAAACGTGATCAAAGCTGGAATCAGCAAATGGCAGCGACTCCTCGGCGTTAGCCACTTCAAACCGACCCGGAATATCAAACAGCATGAAGCGCTCTTTGGCGGCCTCGAGGGCTTGAGGCGTAAGGTCAACGCCCACATAGTTCGCTCCGTTCCGCGCGAATTCCAACCCGTCTGTAGCAATTCCGCACCCGATTTCAAGAACATTCTTCTCTTTGAAGTCCTGAAACCTCGCAACTATGGGTATGTGCCATTCTCTTTCGCCGTATCGCTTGGACGAAATCTCCTCAAAATAGCGACGCCTGTCGTTCGCGCTAGAAAGTGTCGCTTGACATGGATTCGCGTTCCAAAACTCACGAACTTCATCTAACGTGGTATTCATCATTGCTCTCCCAACGATTTCTGGTTGGATTTTATGGACAAACAAAGCCTTTGAACGGTTCACTCGTCGCTCCGGGAACGCGAGATGCAAATAAATCAACTCCGCGGAATTGCTTCATCCGCAAAAGCACACACTTCTCTTTATGGCACTCGCTCTGACGCTTTTTCATTAACTGCAGGAACGTAGGTCTCGAGTTTCCTCATGCGAATTAGAGAGCTCAGAATCATTCGGAGTTTTTTCATTTGTTCTCCCCGGTGAAACCGGATAAATTCCGAAGACACTGGTCGATCAATCCGGCGCGCAGCTGCAACACAATAGCCAGCCAGAAGAGCCAACCCACCAAAGAGGACGGGCTTCTTTGTCATTCGAAATGAAACTCGAAGCAACTCCCAAATCGGCGATCCCCCAAGCAAGTAGTCTTTTCTTCCGTAATCGTACATCGCGCCCAGCGGCCCTCTTTTCGCAGTGCCCATCGTTCGGTAGTGATGGAAATATCTTTCCTTGTAGTTACGTGTTTCCCATCCCTTCATCCGTGCAGTCGTAACTGCAATCCAATCGATTCCGCCAGCTCGATTTGCGCAATAGCCCCCAATGTCTAAGAAGCATTGAAGCCGAAATAACTGGCACGCGCCATGCACTGAGGTCTCGCCTTCAAAGCTGTCTCGCGTCGAATCCCAACCGCCCTCCTGCGTATATGCAGTTCCGATCACACCGAGATGCGGATTTCCCGCCAATTTACCGATTAGAAATTCAAAGTGGTCCGCCCCAAACGAGATATCCGCATCCAAATTTCCAACTAGCGCGAACTCGCAATCTTGCATCAGTCGAAGGCCTTCGTTGAAAGCGTGTACCTTGGCAGCGAAATGCCGTTCGCTTCGAACAGGCAGATCAACCAATCTTATCCACGGATTGGCCGTGAGATATGAACGTACAATCGCGGATGTGCCATCGTTCGATCCGTCATTCACAATCACCCATCGCAACGGTAGGACCGTCTGCTTGATTACAGATTGAATGGTCCTCTCAATGAATACCTCTTCGTTGCGAGCGGGCGTAATGAGAACGTAGGACAACGACAAATCACTCATAAAACCCGAATTTCCTTTTTCGGAACCAATTTCGATGGATTCGCATTGGACCTGAGGCAGATTGCGATGCCTGGAGAACTTCTGCCCGAACGAACCAGCACTCGCGGAAGAAAGACTACGCAATTCGCTGCTGCGTTTGCGGCGCCCACTTCAGATTTGTGTTTCGTGATCAATCGATGAAAAGGCGATGCGCCAGTTCCAGTGTCAGAAGCCGATTCAACTCGATCGTGTAGTTGCGCGTACCATTTAGGTGGCGCGTAACAATGTTCGTTACAGCGTTTCGATTCAGATATGGACGCCCAAGAGAACGCGGATCAAGCAGCATATCGCGAACATACTGTGCAAGCTGATCTCGATACCAGGGGCGAAAATGAAAGATCTTGTGGCGACCGACCCACATTCGCTCGAAATGAACGAAGGAAAAAGCGTGGTCCAGAGATGCCATCCACTGGGGCATACCGTAATCGTATGCGTACTCAGCTTTGAATGAAAACTGGAGTGCGGCTCGGGTAAGGTAGCTATTTAAGCCCCGGGTGCCTCGATCCGTGCGCACTTTTGCCAGTGCCGGGTTCCCGCTTTGTACCAGACGCAGCCTGCTGTCCTGATTTAGGTTCTCCACATTCGGAGCTCTATACGCCGTCCTGACAAAATCATTATCGAGAAATGGTGTGCGCACCGCCACCTGAGTTTGTTCGAGCTCAAGCACGCCATAATGGTGCCAGGGTGATTGGCGAAAAGCCACGAATGTTGACTGATGCCCCTGACGACTCGCGTTATACGTGGCTTCGGCCTGTCGGATCCAAGGCAATAGATCTGATTGGTAAAGGCCGCTCATGGGCTGAACGGCCTTGAACATCACTGCTTGAAGAAGTATCTCGCTGCCATAAGTTCCGACCATACGTACCGGAGCTATTTCACGAGCCTTCTCATTCACATAGAGGTCTGGCGAACGTCCAAGGTCAACGCAGGCATCCGTAAGGTATACCGTGCGCTCTGCATACCGATCGAATTTGGATAGGAACTCTTCGCCGGTTGTAATCACTTCATGCGGTTGATGGCAAATCGACGCGACCTTGCGTGCCAGTTTCACATCCTGATTGTCACGATACATGCTCCCGAATGTGTAGCAAGGCAGTGTGTCTGGCTGAGCTTTATGCCACGCCATGATGATTCGGGTATCCAGACCGCCCGTGAGCGACACACCGATTTTCTCCGGCCCCTTGAAATAACGCGGCAGATTTTGGGTGAACGAGTCGCGCAGACTGTTGAAATACTCCTCGGCAGAGAGAGGTTCCTGGTTTTCCCATTCTGAGGGTTGGAAATACAGACCCTTCTTCTCCAGCGAGCCGTTTCGGAATAACCACGAAGAACCTGGCGGCAACACGCCGATACCGGGAAACAAAGTCCGGTTCTCCAGAACGCAGCCGCATACGATAAACTCTCCGACACTCTGCGGATCGGTAGTACGCAGCTGAGGGCAGACCTCGAGAATCGCTTTGGCTTCGGCCGCAAAATAGAAGGCGTCGTCGGATTCGTGGTAGTAAAGGCGTTGCAGACCATAACGGTCATTGAAAAGAATTGCTGTACTACTAGATTTGTCCGCGACTAAACCATGAAATCTACCATTCAACTGCTTCGGAAAATCCGGCTCATCTTCGTAGCGATGAACCAGATAAGAAGGCGCTTCCTGCGCAACGTCATGTCCACGTGCCCGCAGTGCATCAGCTTTGCCCTCCTCAGGGAATTCCTCTCCAGAGAAGACGAGAGTTACATCTCTCCGTTCGTTCTGAATTGGCATTGCGGCGTCAAAGGCTCCCCTGCGCGCTACCCAACCTACGTAGATACCGAGAGAAGGTTCACTCCAGACACCCGAAGAGTAGAACGGCTCATGCAGCATGGTCTTGAGCATGCGGCAGAGTTCATCTTCCGCCGGCCCTTTCGGCCGCTTGGTAATAATTCCAACTAAACCGGGCAAATGCAGATCTCCTTAAGCACTTTGAACGCGAAGCGATAATCGGCTGTGTCTTTTAGAAATGCCAAGCTGTAGCTTTTCAAGCCCAACTCGAACAATTACGCGGTGAACTGTAACTCGTCACATCTCGAAAGCTGGGCGTATACATTGCCTGTCTTACTCGCTGCAATCTCCCAGGAATGGCTCGCCTGGATAATGTCCTTGATCCTGCTCCTATGCTCGTCGATGCTCTTGAACAGGTCACTCGCAAAGTATTCTTGAATCACTCTTGCAAGATCTGCGGGATCACCTGGGCGACACACAAAGCCGGTTGTCCCTTCAACTATGTCGCGACCAAACGAGCCAACATCCGTAGCTATCACAGGCAAGCCGAAGCTGTAGGCCATGAAAAGCACTCCACTCTGAAAAATCTGGGTGTATGGCAAAACAAGCACATCGGCGCTCTTAAAATACACTTCAATCTCAGCGTCGCCAACATATCGTATGTGCTGAATAACCTGCTCCCGCATCGAACTTAGCGCAATGGTCTGCTGGACTTGTTGCCATTGCTGTTCCGACTCTTTCATTGCTTCGCCGGCAATCACCAACCGGTAGTCCTCATTCAAGTGTGCGATCTGCGCAAACGCGTCTACCAGCAGATCAATTCCCTTGTACGGAGTGATGCGTCCGAAGAAAAGAATCGTTCGATCGCATTTGCGCAGCCCCAGTCTTTGCTTTGCTTCCGCAGATGTCATCGAGGATTGCGGCACCATGTCATATGTTCCAAAAGGAATCACGCTGATCCGTTCCTCGCAGACCGCGAAGGCCTCCATCAACTCGTCTTTCATCCTCTGTGTATGCACAAAAATATGATCCATGAGCCGATACTGGATGCGCAGCGATAATCGATTTGAAAAGGAGTCAGCCCCATCTCTCTCGCCGGCGTTAATATTGTGCGCGGTGAAAACCAGTTGCTTGCCCAGCAGTTTGTAGTAGATGAGAAGAAGTGTTCTATCGAAGAGCGTCAATTTGTAGTTCCATAGGATGTGAAAAATTGAGGCCGATGAACTCACCGCATACAACATAATCCGGCCATAGACTCGAAGAATCGCCAGTAGTTTCCGAACTTTGTTCTGACGGCTCTGCGGCGCGGCGTAGAGCACAAAACATTTCAGATTGGGAAACTCCTTCATTTCAGGAGTCTCCATCTCGGAATTGCAAATCACATCCACGACAATTCCCATGGATGCCAGAGATCGGCTGAGCCCTGAAGCGTAGTGAGGGTCAATTCCGCCCGTGAACAGCGCGATTTTGAGCGGCGAAATCCGACTGCTCATGCCAACATGTTCCTTAAAAGTCCTTATCATCATTCATGTGGAAAACGCGTCAGCATGAACCATGAAATTCAACATCGCACCCTTTGTCGAGCTTAGGGGCTGTGATATCCTCAAGAGAATTCCTGGGACATTAAGGACTGGACTAAACCTAGAACACCGGGATTTTGGCCATTTGCCTGATTACTTTCAGGCTTGGCTTGGCTGGGAAGCACGATTTTTCTTCCCGCTCTGCACTTACCTTTAGATTAGCGCCTTGGCAGTGAATATTGGAGTAAATCATTGATTTTTAGAAACTTGCGTCATCCTTTGCCCCTGCTTTTCGGGGTACCCTCCAGTACTCTTCCCTTCGGTGACTGCAGTAACCGTAGTAACCTCCCAAAATCCGACTGGTGTACCGCTTTTGTCCCTTGAGTACTATGCTCAAAACAAACGTACCCGGTATTTTTAATCGCATTTTCGGTGGATGCACAATCCCCCGGATGTGTTGTTGTAAAGCACTTTGGTGCTACTAAAGGAGTTGTAACACCATGAAGAAACAATCCGTCATCATACTCATCATCGCTTCTGCGTTCGGTCTCCGTGTCCCAGCATCTGCTCAGAGTTGCACAGGTGCGACATGCACCGCGGCAAGCGCAAGCCAGTCCGACTTCCTTGCTGCGCTCCCTTCGAGTGGAAACACAAACTCGACTGTAGTGGTTAACATCCCGGCTGGAACTGCAGCGTGGAGTTCTGGAATCAGCTACACAATCCCTGCTGCGGTCACGAATCTCACGATCCAGGGAGCAACAACTGTTAACTGCACTGGAACGGCAGGAACTTCGAGTTATGCCTGCTCCGCTAGCGACAGAACCGTTATTCAGGACAATTGGAACAACGGCACCGGCCAGGGCTTGCTTCAATTCATCACCGGAGGAAATAGCTCTAGCTTTCGTATAACCGGAATTACTCTCGCCGGTGGAACGACTACCCAATCCAAGTACGGGCAGATCGACATTAAAGGCAATACTTGGAATCTTCGCATTGACCACAACCACTTCAACAATGAAGCATTTGCCAATCCATATCAGGTATCCACTGCAGCAGGTCGCATTGAAGGGCAGAACAAGGGTGTCATTGACCACAACTTGTTCGATTTGGCGACATGTAATGGCGCTATTGGCGGAGTATGCAATGCAATCGAAGCGGGTTTCGAGGCTTTCAATACTCTCGGGGACGATATCGGATTCGGAGATGGTACCTGGGCGAAGAAAACTCCTTGGGGAACCGATGCCTTTATTTTCATGGAGAACAATGTATTCAATGGTGGCGCGCCTAACGACTGTGCAAGCGCAGGAACGTTTGTTATGCGTTACAACACTATCAACGATGCATATGTAGGCATTCAGACGCATGCGACCAAATCGCAGGCTGGCCCCGAGCGCGGGTGTCGTGCGTATGAGGCTTATCATAACTATCTTACCGGTCCTGCAGATGGTGGTAGCACCGCTCGCGCTTCTGGAGCAATGGGTTCCAAGATAGGAACTTCTTTGGTCTGGGGGAATACCATGGCCGAAGGATACTACCGGTTGTTTCAAGCTTGCACAGATCGGAATTGCGGGTCGACTACAGAAACTAGCGCCCCGAGCGGATGGGGATTTTGCGGCACAAGTTCGATTAACGCTAGCACAGGATCGGCGAATGGTGTTGGATCGCCTTGGGACGGAAATTCATCTTCGAGTACCGGTTACCCTTGTCTTGATGGACTTGGACGCGGCCAAACTCAACAGCCGTTGAATGGTCAAGCCCAACCTAACAGGGCGAACTCGGTGACAGGTGGCATATCCTGGCCGCATCAACTTCTTGAACCAATCTATATGTGGGCCAACTCTATTCCCAGTTGGGCAACCTACGCAATGGTTCAGGACATAACCACTAAGAATAACCAGGACTACTACTACGACTGCGGTTCCAAAAACAGCAGTTGCACTGGTGGATTCACAGGCGCAGCGGGGACGGGGTATGGCACTCTGGCAAGTCGCCCATCCACTTGCACCGCTGGCCCCGGTGGCACTTACGGCACGAGCCCGACAGGATCTTACGGAGTCGGCTACTTCGCCACAGACGCTAATTCAGGCAACGGCGAACTCTATGTCTGCACCTCGACGAATACATGGACTGGAATCTACCAGCCTTACCAGTATCCGCATCCTCTCGTAAGCGGCAGTTCGGGAACAACGGCTTCGACGCCTCCAGCCCCAACGAATCTGGTGTCTACTGCTTATTAAATCGATCTCCTCTTTGACCACTCACTGCTGCCCGGTTTCTAACCGGGCAGCTTTTTATTTGCTCAGTCCCTGGGTTGACATTCGTTCAAGCCGCTCATCCCGTTCAATTCGGTGCTAAAAGTCTTAGCGCTGGAGTGCCCGCGTAGATCTTCGCTGTCTTAGGTCCGCGAAGCCCAGACCAGACCGCGATTTGTATACAGCGAATAACCCTCGCGCTGAAGCCGTTGCTTCACGCTCGCTAACTTGGCCCAGCCACCCTCAATATCGTGATATTCAAACACGATGTTCCGAATCCGACTGAGCACATCTGTCGGGGCGCTCTCGAGAATTGCGTACTCTCCGCCCTCGACGTCGATCTTCATTAGGTCAACGCTCCCTACCGCGTGGTCCTGAAGAAGTTGACCGAGTGAAATTCCGGCGACGGCACTCAAAGGCTGCTCGCCGGGACCGTAAGCCGACACCATGCATTGGTCTTCGTCAGGCGCATCGATATTCATCATGACACTCGCACCATCCGCCGTGACCGCCTTGTTTTCCGGCTCAATCCGATCTTCGTAGCCGTTGTTGGCAATGTTCTTCAGCAGTAATGCCCAATTTCGCGGAGAAGGTTCGCAAACAACCACTTTGCGAGCACCGAGTCGCTTCACGGCATACAAAGCAAAATCTCCGATAAATCCGCCAATATCGATGACAACAGGGTCGGGTCGAAGGTGCAGCTCACGGCCATAACAATTTCCGACAAAGATTTCAGCGACCGTCATCGCATCGCCATAGTTCTGTCTGATTGTGATTGTAAGTCCGTCCACAGTGCGAAGATCAAGCGGTGCCGTCACTCCGTGGGCTCCAAGCGCGCTTTTGAATTCGTCGGCGTTCAGAAAATAGCGCTTTGCGCATCTCGTCACGCGGCGAGTCTGATACGCTTCCCGTGCCGCGCAGTAAAGACGTCGCGACAGACTGTTCGAGGTGAGAATCCTACGAATGGTGGAGTTCATCTCAGAAGCTCTCCTTGATCTTTCGGCCTTCGACTTGGAAAAGCATTCTGTCCCAGCGACGGATTAAGAACCATCTCCCGCGCGCCAGCAGCGTTCGGGCCCGCTTCACTTGTTGTCGACCAACAAGCAGCGAGATCAAATAAGCTTTCCAGGAAAGCTTTGGCATTTGCAATTTTCCACCTAGGCTCGCGGCCATTTCCTCCGCCTGATTCAGGAGATCCGGTCTGTTCGGGTAAAAGAAAGGTAGCCAGTTTTGAAGATACTTGACGCACACCTCTCGCACCTGTTGGCTGTCTTCGAGCGAACGGAGATAGCGAATGTGAAGTTGCATTGAGCACATTTGCGCCTCCATCTTGCTGTCCGAAAGACCTATATAGCTCAAACTGCTGACACCTGATTTGCGGTAATAAACCTTTGCATCGGGAACAAATCGAACGCCGTCACTGGCGAGCAGCACGCGACAGAAATACTCGCCGTCGTCATCTCCCAACAGCCTGGTATCCCAGGGACCGGCCGCCTCAGATAGTTCCCGACTCACGAGCCACGTGGCCGTTTGCATAAACACGCCGAGTGTCATTTTTCGCACCAACCAATCGATTGGCCGCAGATCGCACCACAACGGAGTTGGAACAAATTCCGAACGATAATATCGGTACACGAACTCTCCCCAACTACCGGACAGGAGAGTTCGTTTGCTCGCAGCTTGTCCCAGCGACTCCAATTGTCTGGCAATTTTGTCCGGCGCCATGAGATCATCCGCATCCAGGTACTGGATGTATTCACCATGACTCAACGAAAGCGCCTTGTTCCGAGCTGCTGCGGCACCCTGATGTTCGTGAGCTATGACGCGGAGTTGGTCCGATTCAAACCGCCGGGCAACTTCCAGCGTCCGATCGCTCGATCCGTCATCAACAACGATGATCTCTTTGGGCTCCCACGTCTGCGCGATCGCGGAACGAAGAGTGTCCGCGATCCATTCCTCCGCGTTATACGCGGGAATGAGGATTGATACCAATGGTCTCACAGTAGCTTCCTCCTCCTCATCGGCCCATAGGAACAACTCAACTGCTGCTTCTCCCGCAAAGTCGGTCGAAGCGATCAGCAGCGCACATCAATATCCGTCTTGTATGTTGGGTCACTACTTTAGTCAGCTTAGATATTCCAAATGCAGCATCTTGGGTGGCACAAAATCAGGCTTCGGCGCTCTCTGCAATACCCAGGAAAGAACCTCCGTCGTGGCTCGTGCCTTAGCTTCCCAGGTCAAACGTTCCCGTGCATAGATCATGCCCTGCTGTCGCAAACGCTGCAGGAGCTTTCGATCGTTTGCGAGTTCGCCGAGTATTCTTTCCATCTGCGCAACAATATCGCTCTCTGTTGTAAGAGCCACTTTGTAACCCACATCCGGGTAAACGATGTCTCCCGGACCGCCGAAGTCAGCTACCACGGGTACTGCACCGGATGCAAGTGCCTCAAACACTACTCCTGCACCGTTGTCACGAAGAGTTGGAAACACAAACACATCTGCAGCACGCATCTGCTCGAGCACGTCCGCATGGTCGAGCCAGCCACAGAAGGAAACGTGGTTCTCGATTTCCAGGGACCTCGTCAACTGCTCAAGGCGGCTTAGCTCGGGGCCATCACCGACTACTGTGAAACGAGCTGAACCGCTTCGCAGAATCGGCGCCGCGGCACGCAGCGCAAGATCGCAAGCTTTTCGGGGAACTAACCCACCGACGAAGAGCAGTTCAAGCCTTTCCTCAGGTTGAGCTGTGCGCGAATCTGCGGAACACAATGAGAGGGCAATTCCTGGTTCCGGAACAAAGAACAGTTTGTCGGAGTACTCGGCGAATTCAGCATACGTTTGCGACGAAGCGGCGATGATTGCTGCTGCATGACTATAAGTAGTGCGAGCAAACGGCAAGTATCGGTATAGATTTCGCAGGCTGGAAATCCACTCTTTTTGATTCTCCAGTTGACTGAACCCTTGCGGCCAGGGCAAGCCGCCATTGAGCGGCCCGATGACGAAAGGAATGGGCCCCTTCCGCAAAAAGTAAGCGAAAGGACTCGGGATAACCGGTGACATCGGAAGGAGTCGCAAAACGATGTCGAACTCTCCGGAATGAATGCGGCCACGCAGTTGCCGCCACGCACACCACTCAAGCGCAAGAGAGAAGGGGAAGCTGAACGCGGTCAACATCTGTGTGTCAAAGTTGTATTTGAAAACCTTGCGCAGACACCAGTCGTAGATCCGCTCGAGAGTTCGCATCCGAACCACCTCGATTGACCGAAACGGACCATTCGCCTCGCGCACATTGTGCTCACTCGGTGATCCTATGACCAACGCGACATCGTGCAGTTCGGCCAGCGCTGCTGCATGCGAATAGGTGACATAGGGCATGCTCACGGCCAATGGATCACAGAATGGAGCTAGAAGTAGAATGCGCATACGACTCATGAAAATCTTCCTCCGGGGATCGCTCTTCAAGCCAGAACTTGAAGGCGAATCAAGCTATAGCCAGGCGGGCTCCCCTCTTTGCGCCCGCGACTAAAATCAGGTCATGGCTCCAGGACAACGAAAGAGACTAGGATCGAATTCCTTCCCGGCGATTCAAAACGAGATTTCTTTCTGTGGCAATGGCCCAATGCATTCGACGAATCAATGAATCTTCCATTCGTTCCTCTGATGTAGTTGTAAGTCACTTGCGCCATATTCGTTCTGTTTATTCATTCAATTCGATTGCGAAGAACCGTCACTCGAGATCGTCTTCCCCAAGAAACTCCATTTGCGAGCGGCCAGTGCGGTTCCCTTGCGTCTTGAATCCAGTTTCGCCGTAGACAACATTTGAGACCGTACCCTGTTATTTTGTTCTCGAATGCCATCCGGGAGTCACTTGCACCCCATCTATGCCGACGGCGACTGGGATCCCGGATTTAGCTTTGTGATCCGGCAGCAATTCGCGAAGGAGCCCGAGAGTCTCATTGATAGGTTGGAGACCCCCGTGAAGCGCGATCACACTCGCCACATACAGACTAAAATACACCGACGAAATGTAAAGTATCCTCAACAGAGCGATCGGGGCACCGAAGGTCATCGTTAGATGCGGCAGAGACCGAATGATTAATGCCGTCGCACCGGCAGCAACCACCGACGCCATGAAGAATTTCCAAATCACAGCTATGATCGGCCCTAGTCCGAGTCCAATTGGTCTTCCGGCATACCAGAAGCCCGGAAACATCAGTAGGAAAAACGAGGCAGTCCAGGCGAATGCGATTCCGGACGGTCCCCAACGCAACATCAGTAAGAACAAACTCGCGGTACAGAAAAACTCGATCAATCCCCAAAAGAACCACCTCTCAGGCCGTCCGATCGAGAGATGAATCCAACCATGCGTCTCATACAGCAACATCGCCCCGATCCCCGGTCCGAAAAGAGCGAAGATTCGTCCGGCTTCATCCCACCCTGGCCCAAGGAGAAGTCGAATGATATCTCTTCCAACTAATCCAAAGTCCGCCCCGATTCCCATGCCCAGGAGAGCCATAACTGATATTGCACGCAGAAAACAACGCTGAAATTGCTCGCGATCGTCGCGAATACGGCTGAGCGTGGTGACAACTACGTTGGAGAGGGGCCCAATTAATTGCGATTCGGGCAAAACGAACAAGTCGTATGCCTTCTTGTAGAACCCCAGCATCGGCGCGCCAAACCGCCATCCGACGAGAAGATTGTCAGTGTTTCGGGTCAGATAATTGAATGCGTAATGCGAATAGACGCTAACCGCAAATTTCAACCCAGACCGGGTTCCCGAATCCCGAGTCGGCCAACCAGGTATCCACCGGCACACCAGCCAGGCACCTACCGTTGTGATCGCCGACTGCGCGATAATGCCCCAAACCAAAGCCCAGTAATGCCAACCCGCTATCGCAAAGCCGATCGAAAAAACCACATACGCTATCTGTCCGGAAAAACTAATCAAGGCCGCAACCTTGAAATGCATGGCACGCTGCAACAGCCCAAGATGAACCCACCCCAAACTCCCAAGGATGATCATGGGCGACATGCCTACAGCAACCCGAGCGACGGCCTCATTATGGTAGAACAGCGCCATAAGCGAACCCGCACTCGCAAACACCAGCGTGAGTATCGCCCCAACTCCCACCTCGATCCAAAAGAGATTGCTCGTCAGTGATTCAGTAAGACTTTCACGTTGAACAATCAACTCTGTAAACCCAATGAAGCCAAAGCTGCGGAAGAGGAGGCCAAAGGTGGTCACCATGGTCACCACACCAAAATCGGCTGGTGAGAGTAGTCGCCCCAGGATGACTACCGATCCTATAGATAGAATGAAGTTAGCAGCCTGACCAGCAACGGCTGCACCGGCGCTACGAACGGCAGTCCGACGAAGTGTATCTCCCGCAACTACCGCAGTGAAAACGCCATCGCTATTAAAGGGCTTCAAGATTTCTCCAAACTTCACGTGAACCGCGCAGCGACGGCAGTCTTCCATCCCGACGGAGGGCGCACGCACCAGCGTTATTTGTCGCCCATTCGATCCAGACCTCTTGCACGTCTAGGTCATCTCTACACCGGGCCTCTGCAGTAGATACCGTCTCTCCTACGTTATAAACTCCAGGACCGTCTATTGCGGCAACTCTCTGTTCAGAGATTCCGCCAGTCTCATCGTGAAGATATGAGCCCCCCTTCCGTTCATGTGAAAACCATCTTCTTGATAGTCGCTACCATCAAATTCCTTGAATTGAACAGGCATCAGGACCGTAACTCCGCGTTCATGTCCGGCGGATACTATTGCCTCTCCACCTTGCTGATAGGTAGGCGGGACTACAAATAGAAGACGTGCTCCATTCTGTCGGCAGAGCTGATCCAGCGCCGCAAGTCGGTTGGCCACCAGTGATCTCAGCTCCAACTCACCCACTTCCGAATCACGAATACCCGCATATCGGCTATGAAGTAATTCTCCAACACCCGGAAGCACTCGGCTCATAACATATCCGCGGGTAATCTCTCGAGTACTGTAAAACTCGCTGTAATGTGCCAAAATGAATTCACTCGCCCTCGTCGCGTCCATGTGCGTCTGTCTCACAACGTCTATGAGGTCCGACTGTTGGATCATATAACGTGCCGAAATATCCCCACGGACCTCCGAACTGGCTAATTGATTGGGGCTCAGTCCTAACAAGACATACCCCGGTCGCATCCCTTCCGCGAACAGCCTCCTCAGACCAAAAAACCAGTCGTAATAATTGGTTCCCAACACAAAGTATGGAGTGGGAACGTAACGCGGATTAAGCTGCGTCCTCAAAAGCGCGAGATTAGTTCCTTCTAGCATTAGCGAGTTCCCCACTAAAGCAATATGTGGGTCACTCCCCGTTCCGGTATCTCGCAGGTCAAGGAGTGCCTTCCGCTCAGCCACCTCCCGGCGCTGCACTTTGCTTGTAGAATCAAACCGCTCACGACTGACAAACTCCAGTGATGCCAGAATCACAAGCAGAGCACACAGCAGAATGATCGTGAAGCGATCCGGCCGGAGGCAGTGCTCTGAGGAATCAGAATCTGAAGTAAATGAAGGCATGATTTCCGCTCGCCGAAAAGAAAATCAGGAACACCATCGCTGTTACAGCTGCACCAAAAGCAAGTATCGGTGATTGTCTCTGGAATACGTACTCGCCGCCGCTGTATTCCAACTGCAGGTCCATTGCTAATCCAAGCCCGGCTAGAAGAAATAGAAACAACCAGGCCGAAGCATATTCCGCGGACCATTGAAACTGCCTCAAATCTCTGACCATCTTAAGTGCGCCGGAAACACTCTCCGCTCGGAAAAATATCCATGACAAACAGACAATATGAAACGTGAACAACTGCCGTCCGATTTTCGACAGCCCGCTGGGTTCAACAAGGTTCTTGCGCTCCCCCGAAATCCACCGCTCAATAGAGAGCACAATCCCCTGGATCGCACCCCACACGACGAATGTCCAATTGGCTCCATGCCAAAGCCCTCCCAGCACCATTGTGGTCAGAAGATTTCTATAAGTAGTCCACGACTTTGACCGACTACCACCCAGGGGAATATACAGATAGTCACGCAACCAACTACTGAGACTTATGTGCCAGCGACGCCAAAAATCCTGCAGACTGACTGCGAGGTACGGTTGGCGGAAATTGACCATAAAATGAAACCCTAATAGCTGAGCGCTTCCCCGGGCGATATCGCTGTAACCACTGAAGTCGCCGTAGATCTGCCAGGCAAAGGCATAACATCCAATCAGTGTCGTCCAACCGTTATGACCCAGTGCCCCGCTGAATGCTGCGTTGGCAAGGTGCGCACAATTGTCCGCGATCACGACCTTACGAACCAATCCCATCAGGATCAACATGCAACCATCACGAAATGAGGTTGCATCAAAGGCGCGCGGCCGCTGCACTTGCGGGAGCAGGTGAGATGGTCGCTGAATTGGGCCAGCAATCAAATGAGGAAAAAGGCTGATGAAGAGCCCATATTCCACGAAACTTCGCGACGCCTTAATCTTGCCCCCATAGACGTCAACGATGTATGCCACCTCCTGAAAGGTATAAAACGAGATGCCGGGCGGCAGTATGATCGCCAGAAAGCTCCGCGGTACGTTGTGAAATCCCACCGCATCTAAGGCTTGCACGGTGGAGCCGAGGAAGAAATTGAAATACTTGAAGAAACCAAGGATCGTAAAGTTCAAGATCAGAGAAGCAATTAACAACGCCTTGCGTCTCGATGGATTGGTCGTGCCTTCTATTCGACGTGCTATGGCAAAATCTACCGTTGTGGATGCGATCATCAGCAACAGAAAGCGCCAATCCCACCATCCATAAAAGAAATAGCTCGCGAGTAAAAGCAGAACATTCTGTCGTCGCAGAGTCAATTGCCAATACAACACTACGACTAGTCCTAAGAATAGGAGATAGACTGGGGTATCAAAAAGCATTACAGATTATGTTCCGAAATCCTGCACGTAGAGGATGAGTGAAATCGGTGGAGGCCACGACCTCAGTCTCCACGGGACTCATCGAGAGCTGAACTCGAACCGCACGGCCTCAACTGCTTGTCTTAGTGATCAGCCGGATTTAGCGCCCATTTCGTTTGTACATCTGCCACGGGCGAAATACGAGAAGAACCGGTCCTTTTGCGAATCAGCGGCTCACCAACATATCCGAGCGTAACTCCCGTTGAGCAGATTATTGCGAAAAGGAGAAAAATCCAAATAGGATTCGGCGATCTGAATCCAGCTTCGGTGATGGAGTAGACTGCTGACGGGATGACGTACGCCAGGGTTAGGCTGCCTACTGAAGGATTCACCCTGAATGCTGCGATTGCACGCCGATAGCCACTCAGCAGGATAGCTGCGACAAGCCCTATTCCTATCCACCCAAGATTCAAGTAGAGTTCGATGTAGCCATTGTGTGCTTCGGTCACAAGGATTTCCGGGTGCCACCACCCTGCGGCTGAGAGGCCATTCCACAGTTGTTCCACGCTGGGGCTGATCCAGTAACTCTCGAATCCAGCGCCTATGATCGGATTTGGCACCGTGGGAATCAATAAAGCCCAGATCTCCGTTCGACCCGAAAGATTTGAGTTCCTACCCAGGGCGCTCGCCACGTCAGAAGTGCCGCTGAAAGAGAACGCGACCGCGCCGACGACGACAAGTATTAAACAAACTGCGTGCACCCTTGAAGCCCGCCCCCTGAACGCACGAAGATTCGTCACGAACATGAGACCAGCGCCCAGCATGAAGCATGCGACCGAAGTCTTCGAGTCGGCCATCTTCAAAAGCACAACGCCGAACGCCAGTAAAACACCATGCGCTAACAGATGTCGGCGGCGGTCCACCGCCCTCTTGTCTCGAACAAGAGTGAGTACCTGCCACAGTACACCCAGTGAGATCACAAGTAACTCTACGCCAAGAACATTCTTGTTCGTTGTCACGCCGACATTTTCCATCAGCCCATTTGGCGTATAGCCTCGTCCGAGGCTTCCGTAATACTTGATAAAGAGTACTGAAGTGGGCAGCAAAACGAAGCCAACCCGAGTGATCAAACGTCTAAAGGCGACCATCGGATGGGCATCTGTCACGATGATCAGAGCTACCGTTAGATCGGTCGTGGCCTTAATCCAGCGCTTAAGCGAAACATCCGGATGATGTGACCAGGCAACGCTGATAAGGCAATAGAAGAAGTAGATTAGGATCGGTCCGTTCGCCCTCAGTAAAGTGAGCGTCTTCTTCTTGCGGCGAACCAGCACGACAATCGATGCAAGTAAAAGAACCCCGAAGATGGCGGCGTCAAGCGGGCTACCCTCAAGCTGGACATTGGTCTCTATCGATGGCCCGATGTTTAGCCAATCCGAAACCGAGCGCGATCCGATGATCCAGAAGTACACGACGGGAAGCCACAGCGCTTTTGAAGTTCGAACCGTTTCGTCACGGTCGAGATAGAAAAGGCCTGCAATTCCGCACACAAAAATGAGGGTCGCAAGTGAAGGATTCATACCATGCCAGTAAGTGTTGGCTAACGTCCTTTGCTCTGAGGCCGGCTTCCAAGAACAGCTGGTTCGGCGATTCCCCCAGGAAGCCTGTGGATCTACTTGCGTTGCTACAACTCTCAGCAAACTAAGAATTCAATTCAATGTCATTCCCAGATTCGCTTTTGGAGTCGACATATCGTCAATCGACGACTTGGAGGAAATGGTTCATCACTAGTTGAAAGTGGAGCCGGCGGGAGGATTTCAACGCTCCATCTGTCGATTACAATTCGACCGCTCTGGCATTGAGCTACACCGGCACATGAAACTTCTTATACCACAGCGCCCTCGCACGCAATCCGGCCGAAATGACCGAGGGAGGGAGATTGCCAATGAGACCTCGATGAAGATTTGCCTTCATGCAAATTCTTCCCCACAGCGTTAGAGGCACGAAGTATCTGGGAACAAGAATTTCCTTGAACCCGTTGCGAATCTTGAATTCCCGTAGCGAACTGTCTCGCTTGTTCCCATAATTGTAAAGTCCATATGTGATATGCGAGATGCCCCGCGCTTCGCAAATCTCCACTGCTTTTGCAACGAGCGCATTCGCTGGCCTCTTATCAAATTGGCTCGGCTTTGCACTCAAATTCAAGATCGCCGCGATACCTTCTCGATACACCAGGTGAAGAAACCCGATCATTTCTTCCCCTGAATACGCGCAGACAAAATCGCATCTTCCGCCAAATTCTCCGTAACGCTGCCGCGTTTCTTCCGAAGATAAGCCATAGTAGGCATTCTTCACACCTTGGCGCATAGGAGAGTCGTCGTTCACCCCTCGGATCCCTTCGATAACATCGTGGTCTAGCTCTTTGACCACTATTTCCACACCGCGCTTCTGCGAGCGCCGCACATTCTTTCGACTCTCCTGAGGTAGAGCCTCCCACCATTGTTTGAAATTTGTGAGTGGAATGGCCGCGACGCTCTCCCATTCCATCGGGTATGAATATCTTGGCTCGGTGGTCGGTAGCTTCTGCGCAAAAGTAAAAACATCGGCTTTTAAAATCTGATCCTTGTCGTTCTTCAAGGCTGTCAAATACAGCTCCGGATCCTCAATTTCCTTCTCTCTCATCTCCTCGCCGCGAATTTTCGCGATCTTCAGCTTTTTGCCTGTAACTAGAAGTATGTCGTCATTGATTCCAATCCCTGGAACCGTAACCCAGCGGCCTTTGGCTCTGACTTCAACTGAACGCCGTGCCTGAGTCATGCTCGGATAGCCCTCTGATGCCATATGGGATTCCTTTCGAATGGAGATCCGAGAACGTTAGGCTATCGGCTCAGCAGGGATCATTTCTAAATTGATCGGTTTCCGCTGGATATTCGAAGTGAATGACGTGATTTCGTCGGCCACCCTTTTCTGCTGCGCCGACGCCAATTGTGGATACATGGGAAGAGAAATGATCTCAGCTGCCGCGCTCTCTGTCACCGGGAAGTCGCCAGCGCTGTAATTCAGTAGCGTGTACGCCTTCTGCAGATGAAGCGGGACCGGATAGTGAATCGCCGATCCGATTCCAGCATCTTTCAAATGCTTCATCAGTCCTTCCCGATCAGCCGCTCGAATAACGTAAAGGTGATAGACGCCGCGCGACCACGATGGTTCAAATGGCAAGCCAACCGCATCGCAATCCGCTAGCAGCCGGTTGTATTCTGCAGCTTTCGTGCGCCTCTGCTCATTCCACGATTTCAGATGGCCTAACTTGGTGTGCAGGATTCCTGCCTGAAGGGCGTCGAGTCGGCCATTATAACCCTCAAGATCATGAAAATACTTTCGGCTCTGCCCGTGGTCCCGCAGCATCTTCATCTGTTCTGCCATGGCTGAATCATTGGTCGTGATTGCCCCCGCCTCGCCGCAAGCCCCGAGGTTCTTGCCCGGATAGAAACTGAACGCCGCTGCACATCCCATCGAACCTGCCTTCATCCAGCGGTTGTGCTTCTTCGAGAAATACTCCGCTCCGTGTGCCTGGCACGCATCCTCGATCACGATCAGACCATACTGCTCAGCAAGTTCCAGAATCGCATCCATATCGGCCATCTGTCCGTAAAGATGCACGGGGATGATCGCCGTAACCGGCGCGTCCGCTGCGAAGGCTGACAAGCCGTCCCGACTTGTCGCGAACACATTTCTTTTGCAGATATCGCTGCAGCATCACAACAGACATATTGTAGGTCTGCTCGTCAACATCCACAAATTCCGGAATTGCCCGTGCCTGCGAAATTGCTTCTGTTGTGGCGATAAACGTATTTGGAACTGTCAGCACGACATCACCGGCCTGGACTCCGCTTGCGATGATCGCGAACCGCAATGCATCCGTGCCGCTGTTTACGGCAATTGCATGACGCATTTCGCAGAACTCTGCAAATGCGGTTCTCGAAGTTCTCGACCATCGGACCGCCGATGAACCCGGCTGAATGCAAAACACTGCGAAACAATGCCGTAAGTTCCTCCTCAAGCTCTACATGGGGAGTAACTAGATCGAGAAATGGGATCGCTACGTCAGTATTCATCGTTTCTCCTGACTTGTACTCTTTCGATTATTACGGAAATTGTGAGGATTGAAACCAAAAGGGATTTGATACGAAATGTGCTCGGAACCTGCAGTGATGACGCGGCTTTCGCCGTTCACACGTCTGCAGTTGATTGCGTCGCCTTTTTGTGAGGCGTTTAGGTAACGCAAGACTCTCGCTGGATTTCCTGCTATCACGGCATTTGCGGGAACATCTCTGGTCACCACGCTTCCCGCCCCGACAATCGCATTCTCACCGATACAGTCTTCGGAAGAATCGTCGCGCCAGTACCGATCGAAGCTCCTTGCTTCACTATCGTCCTCTCCACTTTCCAATCCGCTTCAGTTTGCAGCTTTCCTTCTAGACTTGTCGCGCGCGGATAGGTATCGTTCGTGAACATCACGCCATGGCCGATGAAGACGTTGTCCTCAATCGTGACGCCTTCGCAGATAAATGTGTGGCTGGATATCTTGCACCGCCGACCCACCGTTGCATTTTTCTGAATTTCAACAAATGCGCCGATCTTCGTCTCGTCCCCGATCTCGCATCCGTAAAGGTTGATGAACTTCGAGAGACGGACGTTCTCGCCGAGCTTCACGTCATTTGCTATTGCAGTTAAATTCACTCATAACTCGACCAATGCCCCTCTCTTTTTCAGCGATTCACTCGCCGCCTCGAGCATTTTGACGACCCGCAGGCCGGCTTGACCGTTGTTGAACGGCTCTTGCTCCGCTCGAAATGCAATCGACGAAATATGCAAGTTCCTGACGCAGAGCCTCGCCTGCTCCAATTGCGGGGACCACATATCTCCAGAGCGATAGCTCACCAGCAGTTCATAGACTCCTTCCTTACGTGCTGATGTTCACGCCCTTGTCGTAAACCTTGACCTTCTCGTCTGCTTCAAGGTCATTCCACACCACCATCCGCTTCTCTCCGCCGATCAGCGTCGTCCTGACCTTGACCGGCGAAAGCCAATTCACGTTGATGTGGGCGATGACTTTCTCCGGAAAATACAGGGTCATGTAGGCCACATCTTCATGGCCATTGAGGTGCCCCTGCCCCGTCGCCACAATTGCTTCAGGATCCCCCTTAATCAGGTAATCCATGATGGAGAGATCGTGCGGGGCGAGATCCCAGAGAACGTTGCAATCGTGCTGGAACAGGCCGAGGTTAACGCGTGTCGAATCGTAGTAATACAGATTGCCGAGCGCTCCGTCATCCACAAGCTGTTTGATCTTCGTACCGCTCCTGTGAAGAGGAAGGTGTGATCGACCATGATCTTGAGATTTTTCCGAGCCGGCCAGTTCAATCAGTTCCTCGCCCTGGGCAGGATGTGCTGGTAAAAGGCTTCTCGACGAAAACGTGCTTACCATTCTCGAGCGCAGCTTTGGCAAGTTCGTAATGCGTCCAGACGGGAGATACAACGGCAATCGCATCGATCTCCGGCGAAGAGATCATCTCCTCAGCGCTGCTACGTACCTTTACTCCGGGATGAGCCTTCTGCGCGCGCATGCGGGCATGAGGCATAATCTCTGCAATTGCGCGAAACCTCGGAACCCTCGAGACTCATAAGGTTTCTTACAATATTGGGTCCCCAGTAGCCGTAACCAATTACACCGAAAATCATGATTTACCGACTTTCTACAAAGCAGCCGATTGGTTGGGGGAAGACTTACGCAGGAATACTGACCCAGCTGTATAGCAATCTCTGCCGGGTAAGATCGAATTGAATTGTGGAAAAGGATGTCCTCAGTAGGCGCCGGATCCTCGGATCACAGCGAGAGGTGTGCGGAGAAGGATTTTGATGTCAAGCCACGGACTCCAAGACGTGGCATATCTCAGGTCAAGTCGCACCATCGCATCGAAGTCCACGGTGCTTCTTCCTGTAACTTGCCACAATCCGGTAATTCCAGGCTTCACTTCCAGCAGTCTGCGACGATGCCATGTCTGGTAAGCGGCCAATTCGTACGGAATCGGAGGCCGCGGCCCGACCAGTGACATCTCGCCACGAAGAACATTGAGGAATTGCGGTAATTCGTCGAGGCTCGTCTTGCGAAGGAACCGGCCGACCGGCGTGATCCGCTTATCGCCTGTGAGTTTGTAGACGGTGCCCGAAGTGCGCGTTCCGTCGGCCGATGTCTCGTTGTTGATCAGCTTAGTCACATATTCGCGATGAATACTGTGATCGTTATCCACATACATCGAACGAAACTTGAGAAATACAAATTGTCTTCCGTGCTGCCCCACGCGCATCTGGCGAAATAGAACGGGCCCTTTCGAGGTCGCCTTGATAACAATCGCGATCAAGACACAGAATGGCAGGCAGATCAGCGAGAGAATCAGACCTCCGAAAATGTCGATCGCGCGCTTGAGAATCAGCAGCGGCTTCTTTCCGCTGGCCTGAGCTGGAGAGATCCGGGTAGAGCGCGGGGTTACTCGGGCGCCCTGGACCGTTTTCATCCCAATCATCGGGATAGTAGTGCAAGGAAATATTAACCAGATTAAATTGCTCGAAACTTAACTCGTCGCGAAGCGTATTAGTGGCGCGGCTCAAAATCGTCATCAAGATGGAACTCTTATCGCCCGCAACCAGCCCCGTAAACAATGCGCCTATCGTATTCTTCGACTTGTACCAACCCACCAGGTCAGTGTCACGGCTAGTTGCCAGCAACACCGACATTACAGACTCAAGTGCAGTGGCTGCCTTCTCTGCACTGCTGGTTTGTAACCTCGAGCAACATCAGAACAAATGGCGCCTTCGAACGCTCAGTACGTTTGCGCTCAATGGCAATTACCCGTCTGAAGCTCTCTTCGTCGAGAACCCTGCGCTCGGACGCCGGCTCACTCAGGGGATCAATGAAATTTATTGTCCTACCTTGCCGTCCCAGATTCACAACTTCCTCCCAAGGCACATGGTCCGTTGCTTCTACGTTTTCGCAAGCCACCGTCTATCCTTATTCCGCTTAGTTTGCACGGTGGGAGAGCGGGGGAATTTGACAGTCTCGTTTAGAGTCTCAACCTTCGATCGCGAGAATACCCAATCTCAGTAAGCATACCGAGGAGAATCAGACTTCCGCATCCTCGTTTGGTAACCGGTTTGTCGGGCGATAGTAATAATCGGCGTGCGCCGCCCCCTTCGCGCTGTTCAAAACCGCCCCAATCAGCTTCTGCGTTCCCAGCGCTTCCAATCCGCGCTTCAACTGCCGCTTGTGAGTCGTTCCCTGACGTGTCACGAGAAGAATTCCGTCGGCCATGTTGGTCCACACGCTGGTATCGGCCAGTGGAAGAATCGGGGGCGAATCGATCACGACCCAATCAAACCAGCTCATCAGTTGTTCCATCATTGGCGTCGCACCGCCAGCTTGCAGCAATTCCAATGAGTTCCCAGTGCCACTTCCCGCTGGAAATATCCAAATTCCAGGGCGCTCGAGCCGGTACATGCTCTTGATGAGCGATCTCTCGCCATTTAGCCACTCACAGATGCCCGGCTTGTGTGCGAGCCCGAAGATCTTCGACTGTGTAGGCCGCCGGACGTCCCCTTCGAGCAGCAGCACTTTCTGCTGAGTGCGCAAGGCCAATGTGCATGCAAGGTTCGCCGCCACTACGCTCTTGCCTTCCTGTGGAATAGTGCTTGTGACAAGAACCTTTTTCAACGGGCGCTGGCGACGCAAGTGCCGCAACCGGACCCCGAGGAGATGAAATGCCTCATTCGCCGGGCTCTCGCTGTCTGGAAGTGATACCAGATGGCTTTCGGGAGACACAGCGATATTCAGAACTTCACACTGCATCGGGCCATCAACGCGCTCCTCAATAGGCAGCACAGCACTGGCGGTATGCCGATCAGATGGGATCGTAGCCTCGGGCTGCTGAATTGCTTCGGCGACAGCCACGCCCGCCTCCGAACCGATGGTTGTGTTCCATGAATCCGGTGAGTCGCTGACTATGCGGCTCGCAGCAGCGAAGTTTTCCGCGCGTTGCAGCAATTCGACCGCACGGGCGGTCGCTGCAGGATCTTTGCCGCTTCGCTCTGCTTCCGAGCGCTGTAAAGCATCAAATATCTGACTCATTTTCCCCCGCTTTGACCGTGACCGGTGCGTTCAACTTCGAATCGGATCCATTTGGTCTTTGCATTGATGAGTAAAGATCGAGAAAGAAGTTCTTGGCCCGTTCCAGATCGAGATCCGCGCCTTGCGGTTCTTTGCCCAGCTTCGAACCGTTGGAAGTTAAATGAAAGTCCTTGGCAACTCCTACGACGACATCGGGCGTGATGGCGGGCAACTGTTTCGCGTATCCCGTTATCAGCGAGTTCTCGCAGATGGTGTTAATCAGTCGCGGAAATCCACGTGAGTACTTATGAATTGCCTTAACTGCCTCCGATGAGAACAGCGGCTCGGATCGTGACGATCCACCAGCAATCATCAGGCGCTCCATGATGTATTTGTCCGTATCTCGTTCATCCAGCGGCGATAGATGGGCGCGCAACGCGATCCTCTGCTTCAACGGCCGCAGTTCAAAAGAGTCAAGCTTTAGATCGAGTTCAGGCTGGCCCACAAGTACGATCTGGAGAAGCTTGTCATCGTTCGTCTCGAGGTTCGAAAGGAGACGAATCTCCTCAAGGAGTTCCATCGAGAGGTTGTGCGCCTCGTCCACAATCAAAACCGTGGTGAGTCCCTGAAGACCTCGCGAGGTGACGTATTTGCTCAATTCAAGCAAGAGCGAACTCTTGCTTTGATGCGCATCGGCCTTCAGACCAAAGTCCGCAGCAATGTAGTGCAGAAACTCCATGTCCGACAAGCGGCAGTTGAACAGGTACGCATACGAAATCTCGCTGCTCGACTTGAATAGTTGCAGCAGGCAACGAAGCATAAGAGTCTTGCCCGTTCCCACTTCTCCGGTCACAACGACTACGCCTTTGTGTCGAACAATGCCGTAGTAGAGTGCGGCCAGCGCCTCATTGTGCCGCTCGGTCGCAACAAAGCAGGTCGGGTCCGGCGACAGGTCGAATGGATTGCGCGAAAGCTTGTAGAAGCTCTTATACATTGGGATCCTGTGAATTATCCTCGGATGAAGCTGATAGTGGACCCGGCCGCGATGACCGCAACAATAATCGCCGCCACTGCCCAGCCTTGGACAAGACGTCTCTTCTTCTTTTTCAGGTCCAGCGGACTCTCAATCTCAGGAACTTCCGCCATCACATTGACCGGGAGCAACGCCTTGAGCTCCTTCTCTCCGTACATGCGATCGTCAAAAAACTCAAAGAGGAAAACAACCAGGCATCCTAATCCCAGGCCGGTCAAAATCCCCATGCCGCAGAATTTCATGCGATTCGGAAAATCAGGCTTGGTCGGCAGACTTGGCGGGTCGAGCATCGTGAATCGTTCGCCCTGCTGCATCTGCTCCATACTGGTGGCCATCACAGAATTGTTCTTCTTCTTCAGAAGGTCATCGTAATTCGCCTTCGATTGCTCATAGCCACGGTTGAGTTCGAGAAGTTGCTGTTCCGTGCCGGGCGCAGAGTTAAGCCTGCCCTGGTACTCGTTAATGCGTCCCTCCAGCCCGGCGATTGCACGCTCACGGTTCGCAATCTCAAGCTGATTTGCCTGGAGTTGGCTTTGCAGTTGAAGCATCGGGGTTGACTCTGCTTCATTTCCCTGCTTCGAAGCGGTTCTTGGAGCCGCCAGGAGTTCCTGCTTCTGACGCTCAGTCTTCGCTATCTGCGCCTTTACCTTCTGTACGTCGGGGTAGGAGTCCGTATAGTGCGAACTGAGATCTGTGAGCTGGGCTTGGAGACTGTTCAATTGTTGATCGAGTGCGGTAACCCCCGTTGGCGTCCCGTCGATTGAGCGCCCGGATGCGTGAACGTTCTTGTATTGCTCGATCAGCGACTGGAGATAGACCCTTTGTTGCCTGGCGGTATTCAATGAATTCTGCTCGTTCTGTAACTGGCCCTGCAGACCGGAAAGGATTTGAAGATTGCCGGCCTGCTGGCTCGGTAGCGCTCCCTCGTGTGCCGACTCGAATTGTTTGACCTTGGCTTCCTGGGCTGCAAGCACCACTCCCGCATCGTTAAGTTGCTTTTCGATGAAATTAGTAGTTCCTTGAGACTGCGCGGCACGAACCCTGAGGCTTTCGTCGATAAACAGTTGCGTCAGCTCTTTTGTGACGTTCTGGGCCATCACAGGATCGTGCGCTGAGAAACTCACCCTGAAAGCGCTGATCTCCTGGTTACGCGTGTCTTTCACCAGATCGACCTTGATATCCTTGCGCAAGGCATCGACCTTGTCATCCGGACTCTTCGGCCCCTTCTCGCCGTCTGTGTAGAGATTGAGCTTTTGGATGATCATCAGCAGCCGTGTCCTGCTGAGGATCTGCTGGGTGATGCTCTGCAGCCGATCCTGTAGATTCTCGTTTACGTTAGGTGCCACATAGCTCTGTGGCATCGTCGGTTGCTCAACCAGAATCAACGTGCTCGATTTATATCGTGTCTGCAACATCCAGCTGCTGCCCCATACCAGGAGCCAGCCGAGAAACGCCGGCAGGAGGAAATACATGTGCCGGCGATACACCACGTCGAGGTATCGCTCTAAATCGGGTTGTGTTGATTCCTGCTCTTCAAATAGCTCTGTCATCGTTATCGTCCTATTGGGCGGCTGAACTGATAAGAGATCGAAACGTTCACGCGATTCGAATCGGGAGAACTGGAGGCACTCGGAATAGCGGGATAATCCTGATGATAGTGGCTATAGCCAAGTTCTGCGACCAGCCTCTCTTTGAACTGGTGATCGAGATACGTTCCGCCGTATATGGTTTTTCCCCCAGTTCCATACACAGCAGCAGCGCCTTCATTCACGTTGTCGAACAGACCGTATGTCACATTGGCGCCGACGCTCCACGTTCGCGAAAGCGCATGACGTGCGCTCAAGCTCGCGGTATCTGAATGGTATGTGCCGATCAGGCCTCCGGCACCAGACACAAGATGCGCGTAATTGGCAGCAACATTTGTCCGGAGGTTTTGCCAGCCAAAGCTGCCCTGTATCGCGGGAGTCCACGCTGTCTGACTTGGCGCTCCGGTGCCCCACGTGTTGTAGTGTTCGGGACCTCCCAGAATCGACACTGAAAAGCTTCGCGTGAAGTAATACGTGTAGAACCCGAAGACAATGTGCGTCAGGGTATAAGTGTCAACCGGGTGCGTAACAAACTTCGAGAACTGATACGTCGCTCCAACGTAGTGGGATCCGCCGAACCGGCGGCTGAAGAACCCGCTGGCCCCTGCCGTCCCTTCATTATTCAGTCCCGATCCGGAGTCGGAAAACTGCTGGAACGAGTAGGAGCCGCTGGCGCCGATCATCGCATTCCTCGCGTATTGGTAATGAATGCCGGCATTGGATGAGTTGGAAAGTTGGTTTTGATAAGGCGAGATCAAGACTCCATTCGATTGTCCTGGCGTTCCTGAAACTCCACCCCCGCTGAACGGATTGGACTGGTTGTAAAGATTGTTGTTTTGCTGAAAAGAATCTCCGAGAACGATTGACGCATATTTACTGATGCGAAAGCGGTAACTGCCTGTGGCACTCTGTGCTACGGTATTGAACTCACTCGTATGCTGATACAGCGTGAATCCGGCACTGTAGCTCAACGATTCGCTTTGCCTCGTGGTCCTGCGGTCGAAACCGATCGTCGGAAGAAACGAGTAGGTTTCATCGGAACTTGGGCTTGTGCTGTTTACCAACATCAGGTTATCGACGTAAGCGCCCGTGAAAACCAAACCGCCGGCAAGATAATTGGAGCGCTCTTCAGAACCCACACCTGACGGATAGGAGTCTCCACCTACCGGCGCAGGTGTCATCATGCGGCTGTCGCCAAGGCCGCCGCCGCCACCCGACCCGCTAGGCTGAACCTGGGACCATAGCGGCGATGCCGCCACGATAAAAATACAAAGACGCGCAAACTTTCGCATAACTGCCATTCCTCAAGGGACGATGATCGTGTCGTTTGGCTCGAGCTTGA
The DNA here is from genome assembly GCA_963738035.1 of uncultured Acidobacteriaceae bacterium. GTDB lineage: Bacteria > Acidobacteriota > Terriglobia > Terriglobales > Acidobacteriaceae > Telmatobacter. The sequence continues at coordinate 108,315 of CAVTVB010000005.1, read as the reverse complement.
TGTTCTGACTGGAATTCTTTCCCTTGATAAAGTCCTTGTAGTTGAAATTCAGGCGCGTCTCGTGACCATCCGGTCCCTTGCGCAAAACGTACACGCCGGATTTCTTGGCGAAATCCTTGAAACCGCCCGACGTTGCAATCGCATCCATGATCGTCGTTGAGGCTGTAAGCGGAAACTGGCCCGGCTTCGACACTTCTCCGAGCACGTTGTACTTCCGACTGTTAACCTGCTGCACGATGACCGTTACTTCGGGCGATGTGATGAAGCCTTTCAGCTTTGCAGTGATGCTCTCTTCCAATTGAAGCGGAGTGCGACCAGTGGCCTGCATCTCTCCCACGAGCGGCAACGAAATCTTACCGTCGGAGCGCACAGGAACCGCTTTCGTCAGCTCCGGCTCTTTCCAAACGCTGATTGCCAGCACGTCGTCATTGCCAATGACGAAATTCTCGTCATGTGGCTTGTTGCTTGCGCCCGAATCCGACTGCGCACTCGGGGTTGCTGCCAACGCATTTTCGCCTTGGCTGGACTGCGCAAAAATCGGTAAAACACTCCCAAGGACCAGCACTAATCCAGGGACAAAGGCTTTCAGAGTAACGCATCTCATAGCGACTCCTGTCGTTCAACTTCTGGCGTGCGAAGCCCGGCAACTCGCTTCCTGAGCTACTTCTCAACAAAACCGGAATTCATGGCCCGGCTCCCAATTGACCTCTTCTTGAAGACCAGGTCAGATTCAGACCTCTTCAATCACCAGCCAACGAACTATGCTGTCGGGAGCCAATCTGCTGTCGCATACCGGGGTGCAGGGCAACCTCGTTTCGCCCGACCACCGGTACAACATCCAAGGCATCAATCTCGACCGAAACAGACTGCGCCAGCATCTCAACGGAAAGAACCAGCCGGTACAGGTTTTTCTTGCGCGTCAAGACACCCTCGACACCTTCCAGAGAGCCTCGAACCACCCTGACTCGCTCGCCGCATCGAAGAAAGGGATGAGGCTCCACATTGGGCGTGCCCTCAATGGCCCTGCGAATTGCCTCGATCTCTTCTTCGGGCACCGTCGCAACCCGTTCCCCGCGGCTGATGATCATGTGCACCCCCGGCGTGGTCAGCACCGGAAGCCGCCGTTCGTGCGCTCCTCTCACGAAAACGTAGCAAGGAAACAGCGGTAAAGAAAGCACCTTTCGCCGGTCTTTCCACCGTCGAGTTGACTCATAGAGCGGCAAAAACACCTCGAACCCCTTGGCCCTCAACATCTCGCCAATGGACCTCTCGTGCTGATGGCGAGTATAAACCGCACACCAGGGGGCTCCCTTCTCCACTAGCGTCTCGATGCTTTGCAGTGTCATCTCGTGTGTCATCCTCTATCAGGCGCCGCACTTAGGACTTGTTCGGGACAAAGCTTCGCCCTGTGGGCTACATGCCCAGGTTTTTTTTAAACGTCAGGACGTTTCCGAATCGCCCCCACTCCAAATACCCTAACCCTGAAGCAGAGAGATCCTGTCCAATAGTCGGTGACCCGGGTAGTATCGACAATGCCCTATATGGGGCGAAGAAGTACCTCTACGGTAACCTTCCGGTTTCCCCACGGTAATGCACCCATCCTGCCCGCGCTTAAAGCTCAACGTCTTGATTCCACAATCGATAGTTTGGCAACTGATTTCAACTCAATTCCATCTAGCGAAACCATCGATCGGTTACTTTCTGGTCTGTTCCACGTTTCAAGCCATTCGAAACCGGAGATTTGTCCATTGATTCGTTGGTAACCTCATCTGTGTCTGCGTACCCGCCTGACCCGGCCAAAATTCACGTGAGCGGAGCGAGCGTATCGCGATACAGGCTGCTCTCCGAGCGCTAACTGGCGGCTGAACTCAAGCCCGATTACATCGTCGGCGCCGAAAACAACGATCCTCGCAATCCAGTTTTCCAGTTCCCGAACATTGCCAGGCCAGTTCCACCTTTGAAAGGCATCGACAACGTTCGAACTCAGGTGCGGAACAGGACGGCCAAACTCACGAGCAAATTTCTCCAGCAAATACACGCAAAGTCCTGGGATATCCTCCCTGCGTTCTCGTAGCGGCAGCAGATGCAGGCGATGATGTGCGAAACATTCCAGCAATCCTTCGAAAAAAGTACGATTCCGCACTTTCGCCTCGAGGTCTGAACGCGTGGCGCAAACAAACCGGGTGTTCACAGCCAGGTCTTCCCTGCCTTCCACCGGCCTGTACTGACCCGAACTGAGAATTCCCGTGAGCTTCACCTGCATCGACAGATCCACATCGTGGATCTCATCCAGAAACAGCGTTCCGCCCCAAGCCAGGCCAATTGAACCCGCAACCGCAGTCTCCTGCATATTGACGGCGGCGCTCTTCTCGAACCCAAACATCTCCCCTTCAAGCAGACGCGCCGGCACGGCGGCACAGTTGAACTTCACAAAAGGTCCGTCGCCACGAACCGAATGCTTGTGCAGAAACCGGCCGATCAATTCCTTTCCGGTTCCGCTCTCGCCTTCAATTAGGACCGGTAGATCGTCCTGCATCGCTCGCGCTATCTTTTCTCGAACTTCGCGCATCCCGGCCGAGCTCCCGAAGATGGACTCCGTGCTGGGCAGTTCGAAACTTCGACCGGTCTGAACAGTTCCTGCGGGCATAAAGTCTTGGAATCCTGCGAGGCGCCTTCGAGCCTAATCCTACGAAGCTTTTTGCAAGTTCATAGCCAATAGTGATGAATCTTCAGAGAACATTTCTCTCGTTTTGGCTCTTTTTCGATCGGAATTCATTGGATTTAGCTGCACTTGCCCAGCGCTAGCTTCGAAGTGTGCAAAAGTTTGCATACCCTTCCAATTGCTGTATGCAAACTACTGCAATTCAACTCGCACGGCTGGACGCCTAAATAGGTAAGGCCAAAAGCCGGAAGAGGATAGGAAATGGACACACGTGTCCGGGGCAAAGAATCTCTCGAAAGCTTGGTTGGTGCCTCGGGACCTTAGGCTGGTCGGCTCCACGAAGATGCACTCGGTGCGAGCCGGTGTTGCTGGATCTTGTAGAGCAGCCCACGATAGCTGATGTTCAAATACTTGGCTGCATGGCGACGGTTCCATCCTGAAACTTCCAGGGCATCCTTGATCATCAGTGCCTCGGCGCGGTCCTTCATGTCGCGCACAACAGAGCGCATGCCTGTCTTCTCGATGGGCAGCGATGGTGACTCCACTTCCTCAGCCACTCGATCACCGGCGCCGATCTTTGTTTCCAATTCTCTGATCGCCGTATCCGGATCGCGCATGGTCATCGTGCGCGTAACGAAATTCCGGAGTTCCCGCACGTTGCCACGCCAGTCGTAAAGAAGAACGGCATCCATCAATCGCGAGGGGAAGTTGAAGTCATACCCGTTCCGCAGCGGCTCCGGTGATCTGCGAATAGTCTCCTCAATCAGATAAGGGATCTCTTCGCGGCGATCGCGCAGAGGAGGCACATTGATGGTGAAAACATTCAGCCGGTAGTAAAGGTCTTCGCGAAAAGTCTTCCCCACGAGCGCGCTTTCAATCGGAAGATTCGTAGCCGCGAGCACACGAACATTCACCTTGCTGCTTTCGCGCGCCCCGAGACGGGTAAACTGGCCATCCTGCAGCACGTGCAGAAGCTTGGCCTGCATCTGTGCGCTCATCTCACCAATCTCATCAAGCAACAGCGTGCCGTGATTGGCCTGTTCGAACTTGCCGGACTTGTCTTTGATAGCCCCTGTGAACGCGCCCTGCCGATACCCGAACAGTTCGCTTTCGAGCAGATCGGCAGGTAGTGCCGCACAGTTCACATTCACAAAGCTATGCTGCGAGCGCCGCGAGTGCTTGTGGATCAGATGCGCGATCACTTCCTTGCCCGTGCCGCTCTCACCCAGAATCAGCACTGGCGCGTCCACGTTTGCTAGAAGCTGGACCTGGCGATAAATCTTCAACATCGTGCTGGCGGCGGCAAGGAAGTACCTGCCATCCCCCAGTTCCTCGAGCACCAGGCCTGTCGCCGGCAAAGCCGGGCAAATTAATTGCGGCGCCGGGCTAGGCTCAAGTCTTTCTCCGAACTCGACAGAGTCCGCATTCCACAACTGATCGAGCATATTGGAGATATCCCTGCCGGTTAGAGGCCGCTCCAGGAATAGCGAAACTCCAAGCCTCTCGGCTTGTTTTCTAGCCTGCTCTTCACCGGGGCCGTAAACGACGCAAACCGTCGATCTGGAAGCGGATTGGAGGGTATCAGAGAGATCGGAAGATCCCGCAGCACGGCAAGACTCAAGGATCACGAAATCAGGTTCAAGCCCGTTTTCGAGAAGGGTTCGAGCCTGCTCGCAGCCGGATGCATTCACGAGCTTATGCCCGGCGTTCCCAAGAACCTCACTCAGGAGTGAGCGCGTCTCGGCGTATCTAAAAACACAAAGGACCAGCAGAATTGGTTTCACAAGGCACCTGGGGGAATTTCTTCAAAGGCAAAACGGTTTTACGTCGTTCATCCGATCGCTCGGGGGCTGGTAACGAGAGTGTCGCTTTGCAATGTCCGCCAGAAAGGCAGGTCGGGCCAGCCTTCATGTCTATTGAGGCTAACCGCAACAATGAGGAGGAAGCAAATTATCCCAACCCCTCAAAAAGCGGTGCACGTTGATAAAACTCTTCAACAGGTTTCAACGAACACAAAACGCGGACTTTAAAATGGGCCGTCTGACTAGAAACGGTCCCACGTGTCAGGAGTCGCTACTTTAAGATAGGCGGGCCTACGAGTCAATGCCACTTTGGTAACACCCAAAGGTACATGTCCACTACTAACGCGTTCATTTTCAATAATTTAATCTTGGTAAGTTACTGTTCCTATGATCGACACATGAGAAGCGGACCTCCCCGAAGTTTCCACCGATCATTCCCCTGCCAAACAAATCGCTATCGCCATCGAATGACTCTGCCCCGCGTCCAGGCTAACCGCCGAGGTCAAAATATTGCCGCCCTCCACACAGAGCATCTGGCGCCACTCGTGCTCACTCAGATCTGCCATTGAAGAAGCACCGTCACTCCAGGGATTCCAGACGATCGTTGAATTCGAACCCAGTTTCTCCGTCCTCAAGGTTCGCCCCAGCAGCGGATCGATGATCTCCGCCAGACCGTTCGCATCCGCGTAGGCATTATCCGTTTGCCTTGAGAGGACCACATCGCCGCGCTGGATCTTCTCGCGGTTCCCTTCTCGATTGTCCAGAAAGACCGCTCCGTCCAATCCGCGCACTCTAACCCGCTCAACGTCCCCCACTTTGAAGTAAGTGTGCAGAGCTTCTTCAAATCGCAATGCCGATTGCCCCGAGTTTTTCATCACCAGTTCAAGCCGCAACTTCGCCCCAACCGTGATCCGGTAGTCCAGACGGAAATCGAATGGCCACCATCGGCGAGTCGAATCATCGCTCTCGGTTGAAAGGCAAACCCGAACTGAATCCCCCGCTTCAGCCGAAATCGATTCAACCCGCCACTCCTTTGTCCGGACAAAACCATGCGAAGGCGCGCTCTTGTCATCTGCCTTCGCTCGGAACCACGGAAAACAAATCGGAATGCCGCCGCGAATCGCGCGACCCGCTTCCCAGTGCGAGTTCTCGCTCACAAATAGCACTTCGTCAGCGCCCGCCGGCACCCATGAAGTCACCTGCGCGCCATAGAGATAAATCTCCGCTGTCGCTGCTTTCGCCTCGATGAGAATTTTGGGCAACGATCCGTTCCCGCGAGCGATTCGCACCACCCCGGGAATCGCGAACTCTCGATTGAGTTTCTCAATCTTCGTATCACGTTCCATACTGCCCTGAATTCTACTGAACCGAGCTGCCAAACTCGTACAACAGCACCTGTTGTCTCCCGCATCCACCCTGAGTGATCGCACTTTGCTCCATTGAGCTGCGAGCCAACGCAATCCCAATATGAATCTAGCCGTTAACCCACCCATTCTGCCGATGCTTGCCAAGCGCGTAGACGAGGTCCCACGCGAGGGAAATTGGATATATGAACCAAAGTGGGACGGCTTCCGGGTTCTAGTCTTTCGCGATGGCGACGAGGTTCTCATCCAGAGTCGCGACACAAAGCCACTCAACCGCTACTTCCCGGAAATGCTCGATCCGCTTCGAAAACAACTGCCATCAAAATGCGTCCTGGACGGCGAACTCGTAATTGCGCATCAGGGCCGCCTCGATTTCGATGCGCTGCAGCTTCGCATTCATCCAGCAGCATCGCGCGTAAAATTGCTAGCCACTCAAACTCCCGCATCCTGCGTCTTCTTCGATCTGCTTTGCAGGGGAACTCGCGATCTTCGAAGCCAACCATTTCGCAAACGCCGTTCTGAATTGGAATCACTGCTGGCCTCTGCCAAGCCCCCGATTCACATCACGCCCGCAACCGCAGATCGCAAAACTGCAATCGATTGGTTCCGTCGCTTCGAAGGCGCAGGACTCGATGGCGTAGTCGCGAAACCGGTCGACATCTCCTACCAGCCCGACAAGCGCGTAATGCTGAAGATAAAACACGAGCGGGATTGCGATTGCGTCGTCGCCGGGTTTCGTTGGTACAAGCAGTCAGCAGGAAGAGAAGTCGGCTCGTTATTGCTCGGCCTCTACAACGAAGCGAAGGTCCTCCAACATGTCGGAGTCTGCGCAAGTTTCCCTGCCGCAACACGCGGCGAACTCCTCAGCTTCCTTGCTCCCTATCGAAAAGACGCTCTGCGCAATCACCCCTGGAAAAATTGGGACAGCAACGATGGGGGAGACGCCGCTGAAGAACTCCGCATGCCCGGAGGCAAGAGCCGATGGAGTCAAGGCAAGGATCTTTCCTGGGAACCACTTCGCCCTCAACTCGTCGCCGAAGTCGCCTATGAACACATGCAAAGCGGGCGATTTCGCCACATGGCTCACTTTCGCCGATGGCGCACCGATCGAAAGCCCTCATCCTGCACATTTGAGCAGCTTGAGGTAGTCCCGCCTGAAGAGCTGAAAACGATCTTTGCCAGCGGCCGATAACACTTCACTGTGCGCATCGAATATCGCAATTCACGCGAATTCGCCTATGGTTTGTAGTCCTTGCTTCCCGTCACATCTATAACCGCCTGCACTGGCTGTTTGCCGCTCGATCCGCCGGCAAGAACGCGCACCTGCAGTAGCAACGGCCGAACGTACAGCCCCGAAAAGTCGAGCTCTTCTTCCGGCAGCTTCGCGATCCTCGTCTTGGTTTCATTCACTGTCAGCTTCAGCTTCGTCATCATGGCCCGATTCGTAGCCAGAGCTTCTTCCGCCCTGCCTCGACAGCAGATCACGAAGTCATTCGTCCAGTTCGCTCTCAGGAGTCCTGACAAGCGACGGAAACAACTGCTTTCTCCAGATTCAATTTCAATGGGACGATCGTGATTCCAGATCTACGGATATCTCGGCCAAAAACATATCTGAAGCTTATCGAACTAGCTTTTCGACGCATCTTGGGTTCTGCGAGCTAACGCCGCACCGCGTCCTTGTATAATTCGACATCTGTAATCTGGCCATAACACTTTCGGAGTCTGGTGGCGAGAAGTCGCACCCTGATATTCTCTGATGGGTAAATGCGACCTGAAATAATTTATCATTTGCGATCACTTCTCCCTGCACACGAGTGACGCGATTTGCACGTGAGCCGACATTGCGCAAGACGAACTTAGCTGCCATCAGCGGGGATGGTTAAGAAGAAGAGCGGACCCAAATTGGGATCCGCCTCAACGCTGCATCGAAGGAGTACGATTATGAAGGTCCTAGGGATTAGCGGTCTGGAAAAATCCATGTCTTTTAAGAAGGCTACATGGCCCGGCCTGGACGAGCGTGAGTACAGAATAGCTCAAGGAATGGATTCAGCTGCCGCCTTGGTGGTTGACGGGAAACTGGTATCTGCAGCGGAGCAGGAGCGATTCGACAGAAGGAAGCACACAGGTCGTTTTCCGATCGACGCGATTCAGTTTTGCCTTAGAGACTCCGGAATTTCGCTTAACGAAATCGATGAAATTGCTCACGGATTCGACTATGCTCCATACCGAGATCTGTACCAAAGAGACGAAGTCTCTCGCGAACTTTATAAAGAAGTCTTTTCACGAGATGCTTTGGTGTCGCAGGTGCGCAGGGATTTGCCGGGTTTTCCTGAGAATAAAATATTCAGCGTCAACCACCATCTAGCGCATGCCGCCAGCGCAGCTTACACTTCAGGCTGGGACGAGTGTCTGGTAGTTGTAAATGACGCGATGGGTGAGACCGAGAGCCTCAGCGTCTACGATTTCCATGACGGCGAGCTTGAGAAACTCCACACCGTCAGTGCCAACGACTCCATAGGCATCCTATATTCCCTGATCACTCTGCATCTTGGTTTCGACTTCAACTCAGATGAATACAAGATTATGGGCTTGGCGCCATACGGCGACCGAAGACGCTTTCGGCCATTCTTTGAGAAAGTCGTCGAACTCCGCGATGACGGCTCAATCCGCATTCCCATCTTGAAACTGAACCAAACTCGCGAGGAACGGGAGAGCTATCTGGCAACCCGTTCGTGGCTTGACGAGCACCTGATCCCGCGCAGACTTGAAAACCATTCCGTCGATTCAAACCATGAAGATGTGGCTGCAGCCCTTCAAGAATGCCTTGAGCGGGTGGTAATGCACGTATGCGAACATTTCGGAAAGAAGACAGGATTGCGTCGCCTTGCTTTGGCGGGGGGCGTGGCTCTTAATTGCACCGCTAACGGCAAGCTGTTTTATTCTCAACTGTTCGATGAAGTATATGTGCAACCCGTAGCAGGCGATGACGGTGTGGCGCTGGGAGCCGCGCTTTATCGCACCTCCCTTGCAGAACCGATTCCGAATCGCAGGTTTCCCGCTCCACTCTTTGGCCCAAAATACAGCAATAGCGAAATCGAAACTGCAATCAGCCGCTTTCAAGGCAAGATTAAATGGCAGCATATCGATTCATTAGATGCAACATGCGCATATGCCGCAAAACTTATCGCGGACGGGCGGGTCATTGCCTGGTACCGCGGTCGGATGGAGTATGGTCCGCGCGCGCTCGGCAATCGCAGCATCCTGGCTGATCCCAGACGTTCGGACATGCGGGATCGCATCAATGCGATGGTTAAGAAGCGCGAGGCTTTTCGTCCTTTTGCGCCCGCCTGTTCCGTTGAGGAAGCACACCAATGGTTTGACGTGGCGCCACACACTGAACTCCCCTACATGATTAGCGTTGTCGATGTCCGTCCGGAAGTTCGAGCTCAATTTCCGGCCATCACCCACGTGAATGGATCCGCTCGTCTGCAGACCGTATCGGTAGACGACAATCCAGATTTTCATGCCCTTCTTCTGGCGGTGGGAAAATCTACGGGTCGTCAAATGGTGCTCAACACCAGCTTTAATGTCAAAGGGCAACCGATCGTGAATACACCTCTAGAAGCACTTGAGACATTTCTTGGAACCGGCATAGAACATCTCTTCATGGAGAATTATCATGTCACGCGTTCAGTCGCATGAGTTGGGTCGGACAGAAATTGAGCAGCAGCGCGACATCACCATCACTGAACTCTTCTCGCGGCAGGCTGCTCGGACTCCGGATGCCGTTGCCCTGGCCGCAGGAAATCAGCAGTTAACTTTCAGAGATCTCGATGAAAGAACAAATCGCCTTGCTCAGCTTCTCCAAAGCCTCGGAGTCAAGCCGGACACTCTGGTCGGAGTCGCCATAGGGCGAACGGAGTCCATGGTCGTTTGCGTGCTCTCCATTCTTAAGGCTGGCGGAGCCTACGTTCCCTTGGATCCAAGCTATCCGAAAGACCGCTTGTCGTGGATCGTCGAAGACTCTAAGATTCCGATACTTCTTACCAACGAGGAGACGCTGGCGCGCATTCCATCGGTGTCCGGGAATGTGATGGTAGTCAATGTCGACGATCCAAGCGCTACCCTCAATTGCCAGGAGTCGATCCGTTCTGATGTGGCAAGCAACAACCTCGCATATGTGATCTATACCTCGGGATCGACAGGTATGCCCAAGGGTGTAATGATCGAAAACCGTAACGTTGTGAACTTCTTTACGGGGATGGATCAGGCCCTCGGTTGCGACCCCGGGATTTGGCTTGCGGTGACAAGCCTTTCTTTCGATATCTCAGTGCTCGAACTTTTGTGGACGCTGACACGCGGATTTAAGGTCGTGCTCCACGGCGATGAAGGCACAGGTACAATCCCCGATGAAATCACCCGCCATCGCGTCACCCATCTGCAAATGACCCCGTCGCTGGCCCGCATGCTAACTCTCGATCCGCGCAGTCTTGCCTCACTGAGCCCACTCAAACAGTTGCTCATCGGAGGAGAGGCGGTGCCTTCATCGCTCATCCATACACTTCGTCAAGTCTTCAAGGGCGAGATCTACAACATGTACGGACCGACAGAAACGACAATTTGGTCTACGACATGCCGAATTGAGAATGTTGGTGATTTTGTGTCAATTGGCCGTCCTATCGTTAATACCCAAATTCATCTTCTCAACGAGAAATGTGAACCGGTGCCGCCAGGTGAAGTTGGTGAACTGTTCATCGGCGGCGATGGTGTGGCCCGCGGCTATTGGAATCGTCCCGATCTTACCGCGGAGCGATTTCTCAGCATCCCTTTACTCTCAGATCAATGCCTTTACCGAACGGGCGACATTGCTCGATATCAGCCGGATGGAAATATTCAGTTCCTTGGTCGCGCCGACTACCAGATCAAGCTGCGCGGTCACCGCATTGAACTTGGCGAGATTGAAACAGCACTTGAGCAGTGCCCAGGAGTTCGGCAAGCCATCGTCGTAGTTCGTGAGGAACGAGAGGGTGACAAGCGACTTGTCTTGGACCTCGTTGCCAATGACTCCGAGACCAGCGCCATCCATTCATTGCGCAGTTGGCTGGAGTCAAAACTGCCTGAGTACATGGTTCCTTCCAATTTTGTCTTCCTTCCCGCGTTGCCACTCACAGACAACGGAAAAATCAATCGCAAAGCCCTGCTCGAATTGCCACCGCCGAGTCCTTCCGCCGACTCTGCCGCTAAATCCGCGAGCGAATTCGAACGCATCATCGCCACGGCATGGCAAGAAGCGCTAGGACTTCCGGCGATTGGCATAGACGATAACTTCTTCGATCTTGGCGCTCATTCCCTCACGGTTGCAGAGGTGCACGCCAGGCTACAGGAGGTCTTGAATCGTCAGATTACCTTGATCGATCTATTTCAATTCACGACGGTAAGGGCACTCGCGGGTCATCTTGCCGAAAATCGTTCCCATGGGCTTTTATCGGACCGTGTACGAAGGCGACTACTTGCTCGGCGGCGATAGAGGGAGAAGGATGCCGCCTCCATAATTGCCGTCGTTGGCATGGCAGGTCGATTTCCCGGTGCTCGCAGTGTCTTCCAGTTTTGGCGGAATTCTCTGTGCGCCTCATCTGATCGGCATCTGGTTCGGTTGGCGGTTTTACAATTAACAGTATGACTCCATCAGCAGCGACATCGCTCTCAAACCTCAAAAAGAAGATTGAGAGCAGACAGGCGCGGATCGGCATTGTCGGAATGGGATATGTTGGGCTGCCCCTCGCTTTGCTGTTCAGCGGTGAAGGCTTTGCTGTCACTGGCTTCGATATCGAAGAGCGAAAAGTCACCACGCTGAATGCCGGCGGCTCCTATATTGTCCGGATTCTCCCGGACGGAATTCAGGAGGCGCAGAAAAAAGGCTTTCGCGCTACCGCCGACTATTCCGAGATCGCTGGCGATGGATGCCATCATTATCTGCGTTCCCACGCCATTGAATGAGTACCACGAGCCCGATCTCAGCTATATTACCGATACCGTCGCATCCATTCGCGCCGTATCTGCACGAAGGACAACTCGTCATTCTTGAGAGCACGACCTATCCCGGCACAACCGAAGAGATTGTGGTCCCGCTGATTGAGGAAGGAAATCAGCACGAGCTTAAGGTCGCCGCGATCTCGATGACGTCGGGAATCTACGTTGCCTTTTCGCCTGAACGCGAAGACCCAGGCAATGACACCGTCGCGCGTCACGACATTCCTAAGGTGGTTGGCGGCTGCGGCCCGTTGCCTCTGAGCTCGCTGCCGCGTGTTATGGCACCATCTTCAGCCGCGTTCTTCCGGTCAGCAGCCGTCTGTGGCGGAGATGACCAAGCTGCTTGAAAATATCTATCGCTGCGTCAATATCGCCCTCGTGAATGAATTGAAACAGCTCTGCATGCGCATGGGCATCGATATCTATGAAGTTATCGACGCGGCCAAGACCAAGCCCTTCGGTTTCCAGGCCTTCTATCCAGGCCCGGGCCTTGGCGGCCACTGCATTCCCATCGATCCCTTCTATCTCTCATGGAAGGCAAAGCAGTACGACTTCCGTACGCGCTTTATCGAGCTGGCGGGCGAAGTCAATGTGGACATGCCCTACTTCGTGGTCGATCAGCTCGGTAAGGCCTCAACGAGCAATCCAAGGCAATCAAGGGTTCGAAGATTCTTGTTCTCGGCCTAGCCTATAAACGCGACATCGATGATTTACGCGAATCGCCTTCGCTGACGATTATCGAGTTGCTGCAAAAGGCGCGGGGTCTCCTACAACGATCCATTTTTTCCGACGGTAGGCCAAGGTCGCCATTACGCCCTGAATATGACGAACACCCCTCTCGAAAATCTTGAGCAGTACGATGCCGTGATGATCGTGACGGACCATTCTTCGTACAACTACCGCGCAATCGTCGAGCAACTCAACTTGTCGTCGATACGCGCAACGCCACCAAGGGCATCGACTCACCAAAAATCGTCCGCTGCTAAAAAGTGGGCCATCGCATTGTGCGGCTATCGTCCCGCGGTTAAGCAAGCCATTGAACCAAACTAGACAGCGTATTTCTTCCAAGCTCCTAGTGGCTACAGGCCGAATAAATCACCGCTTGATGCTGTGAGTGTTAAGCGCGAGCGGTTTTGGAAATACGTCTGGGCAGAGTTTGACGTCCGAGTCTTTTCCAACTAGGACCAGCACTTCTCTTACGGGTCGTTGGGAGACATGTGTCACATTAGTGGGAAGGCTCCTTCCGCGCGATTGAGGGGTGATTTGGCGCGCTCCAGACCCCGATGGAGCGCCCCGATGGAACTGCCGCCACCGGGAATGGTTCCGGACCGGTCACCTCTCCCTTTTGTGATTTATCGAGTGCAAGCAAATGACATATGAGAGCGTCGGCACGTTAGTAATCCGCTCGATCAGGGCTCAATTTTTTCTGGTTTCTCGTTTTTTGCGTTGCTCAGTCCCTGTTCATCCCAGAGCTTGGTTAAAGTAGTTTCCAAATAGTTTGTGAGTGACCGGCGCTCTTTTTCGGCTTCTTCGATCAGCCTTCGCTTGAATTCAGCGGAAACTCGGAAGTTTAGAGTCTCCTTCTTTTTCATGAGATTCAGTAAAAGCCTCGGAGCGATACTAGCGAAGCCCCCGGCAAATGGTCAAGCGCCGAACTGTTTTGCTTGACAATTTGTAATGCATATTGCATTATATATGCATTACATTTGGAGGTATCACTTGACAGCTTCCACAGATTACTTATTCCGCCGTAACCGAAGACTTGCACGCCGGAGGTGGGGGACAGCAGTCAATCACGATCTCCTGGAAACCCTGAAGTCATTTTCTAAAGAGTTCTGTTTTTCCATTTCCTCTGGGGACCTGCTATTGCTGGACGAGCGCTGGTACGTGACCCATGTCGGCCTCATAAGGCTCGCTCGACGCAACCGGTGCCATGGAATCCTAGCTGAGCCCGCGCAAGAATTTTGTGATCCCAAAGAGGCGCGTTGGGCTTTTCGGGCCACAGTCTACAAGTCTCGGACCTGCCGCGGTTTCGTTGGCTACGGCGACGCTGATCCGTCCAATGTTTCCTCTCTTGTCCGGGGCGCCGAGATGCGGATCGCCGAGACTCGAGCCGTCAACCGCGCCCTGCGCAAAGCTTACGGCATCGGCATCTGCTCAGTCGAGGAAATTGGAACGATTCCGAATTCGGCTGAGAAGTTTTCTCCACAAAACGCGAATGGGAACGGGCATGGCGCTGGACCGAGGTCCGCGACCGTCTCTGCCAGATAATCCGCCAGCACCAGCTCGACCCCGAACTCGTAAAGGCCTACGCTGTCGACTTCTGCGGCACCAGGACGCTCCGTGAGGCCCGAAGGGAACAGGTTGAGAACTTCGTTCAGCAACTCTCCGACCGGGCCGCGAGGGACCGAAACAGTCTTGCTTGGCAGCTCAATAGCTACGCGCACCCGAAGCAGGAGGGCGCCGCATGAAACGCAAGTCCCAGGTCTTGCCGAAACGGCCCCCGATTCTGGTCGGGAGATCCCCGATGGAGTCTTTCTTGCGCAGGTCGACGGCGCCCAGTTTCGGTGGCATGCCCACAAGCCGTTCTACGTCCTCCGACTTTCCGTACTCGAGCCCCGCACTCTGGCCGGTCAGTCCATTGTCGGTCGACTCTACTGCACGCAAAAAGCGATGTGGAAGCTGGGCTGGTTCCTGCGGGATTTTCTCTACGACCCGGAACTGCTGGCCCACGAACAGGTCGATGAGAAGGCTTTGCCCGGACTCCGCGGCGTCGTCAAGATCAGCCACACCGTGATCAACGGCATTTCGCTGATCACCTCGACGGCTTCGCCCCGGCCAGCCAGTGGGAAGAACTATCTGCGGCCCGGGTATCGAGTTCTGACTCGCTCCAACGATGCAGAGGTGTCGTAATGACCTATTCCTACACCCAGATCAGCCAGTATCTGAGCTGCCCGCGCCGTTACCGGCACCGCTACCTCGACGGATGGCAAGAGAAAGAGACTCGCGCCACCATGCTCTTTGGTCGAGCCTTCGAGCAGGCCGTCGCCGCCCTTTTCGTCCGGAAGACCCGGCGATTGTGTGGAGCGAGCAGTGGAGCTTGTGCAAGGCCATGGGCCTGGCCTACTCCGGTAACGACACCTGGGACCGGATGCTGCAGCAGGGCGTCCAGTTGTTGGAGCGCTTCGCTCAGGACGGCCGCATTCGGATTCGGCGCCCTCGTTCAGGCCAGCAGATTCAGTTTAATCGGATGCTTGGTTCGGGCAACAATTTCGTCTCCTACATCGATGCCATTGGGGAACTCGATGGTACGCCCTGCATTCTGGAATGGAAGACTAGCTCTGCTCGATATCCAGAGGAACCGCCGGCATTGCCGCACTGGATCCGCAACTGGTCTGCTATTCGTGGATGACCGGCATCAACGAAGTCGCCCAAATTGTTTTCGTGCGCAAGCGGATGGTCGAAGTTCAGCACCTCCGGGCCACCATTTCTGAGGAACAGCGGCAGGAGTTCGCAACCCTGGTCGATGACACCGTCCGACGGATCGAGTCCGGATTGTTCCTGCCGCATAGCGGCATCCGCTTTCCGCAAAATCCTTGCACCACATGCCCCTTTGTCGGACTCTGCCTCGATAAGCCCGACTTGGTCGAAACTGCACTGGTGCGCAAGCCGGGAGTTGACCTTGGTCTGTTTGACGAACTTTCGTTTTAGGCGATGCCGATGCCGCCCAAGCTTAATCGCAAGCGTGCTCGCTTTGTTCTGACCAAGATCGACGAGATCCTGACGTGGGAAAAGCAGAAAGACGAGGAGCGCGATACGCGCTTCGTCGATCTGGGCAGGTATTTGTGCGAGGTGCGGGCGGGTCAGTACTGGCGGCTCGAGAACCTTAAATCGTTCGACGAATTTCTGCAGGACGTTTTCCCGATTCGCGCCGCACCGCTTACTACCTTATGTCCATCCACGAACACTTGCCGCCCCAGATCCGGCGGGAGTTGAAACAGGTGGGCTGGACCAAGGCGGCGGAGTTGACCAAGGTGGCGCGTTCCGACGGGAAGAACTTCGATTGTGCAGCATGGATGCACAAAGCCCGTTCCTTACCCCGGGATCAGTTCAAACGCGAAGTGGACCAGCACCTCACCGGCAAGGACACCGAACCGACCGAGATCATCTACTTCAAGTTTTACAAGAGCCAGATTCCTGTGATTGAGCAGGCCATTGAGACGGCTGCGCTGATGCTGGGCTCGGACAAATCCCGCGGCTACTGTCTGGAGATGATCTGCGCGGATTTCCTGGCGGGAGCCAACCTGGACAGCGGACAACCCGACGTGCTCTTGTCCTCGATGGAAGGTTTTTCCAGTTCCTGCCCGGCGAACATCGCCAGGCGTTTATCGAGCAGATCACTGAGAAAGCGTCATGAACCGATCCGCAAAGAGTTCTCGCCTACGCTCGCCCAATACGAAGATCTGCGGCAGCAGGGCTACGCCGGGACGGTTGGAGGTGCCAGAGTTGTGGCGCGCTGTCGAATCTCGAGGGCCCCCATTGGGAATTGCGGAGCCAGTCTGGGGATGATGCCGAGCAGAACCTCATTACGCTTTGCACTCGATGCCACTCAATCGTGCATCGGGGAACGGATTGATGACCGTTTTGTCAATGGGAACCCAGCGCCGCTCGTTTTAGCGCGTCGGAGGCCGAGCGTACGGAGATAACGTAGCAAAACCGCGGAGCCGGAAGGGCTTGTTTTTCCCGATCTCAAGCATTACCTGAGTTACGTCATCCGCAATCGTGCTCGTCAAACGGTCACTAACCGGAACACGCAGCCGTAATCTTAAGCAAGTTTTGGGTGGGTTTTCCGAGGCGGGTCGTAAACTGATGATCCCCGGCGCTGGTGGACGATTTTAGGATCTTTCTGTTCGGTGCTGCATAGCTGTTCTTGGAGGCCGGGTAATGCTCTACGGTTATCGATAACAAACACTGTGGCTCTATGTGCCCCATTCGCTCCAATCGGGCACATTTAAACTGCACCGAGTCGCATGCCCCCGGCCATGCGAATCGAAGGCATCACTTGACTCCCGTCAATGTCACCGTGGTTGTCTTGTTAACTCCACCGGCAGATCCGGTGACCGTAAACGTGTAGGTCCCCGCCACCGCCTTGCCGACCGCCTTTGCCGTCATCTGTGAAGTAGTGGTCGCCGTAATGGATGTAGGACTGAAGCTGACGGTCACGTTCTTCGGCAGGCCTGAAGCAGAAAGTGCAATTGTCGGTGTTCCCTGCAGGACGGTCGCGCTAATCGTGCTGATGCCGCTCACTCCCTTTACTGTTGCGGTTATGGAGCTTGGATTGGCGCTGATCGTAAAGTTCGTAGCGGATGCGGTAATCGTGAGTGTGACGGTTGTCGTCTTGGTCACTCCGCCTCCCGTTCCCGTAACCGTCAGGCTGTAAGTGCCAGCCGCGGCGCTGGCTCCCACCGCAAAGCCGAGAGTGGAACCACCTGTTCCTGGAGCGGCAATGGATGTCGGGGTGAATGTCGGAGTTACATTCGCAGGTAGGCCGCTGACCGACAGCGCGACTGCATTGTTGAAACCGTTCAAGGCCGACGTGCTGATGGTCACCGAGCCGTTGTTCCCCTGCGGGATCGAAACTGAGTTTGGCGAGGCGGAGATGCTGAAGCTCGGCGGGTGCGGTAATCGTGAGTGTGACGGTTGTCGTCTTGGTCACTCCGCCTCCGGTTCCCGTTACCGTCAGGGTATAGGTGCCAGTCGTAGCGCTGGTTCCGACCGCTAGACCAAAGGTCGAACTCCCTGTACCCGGCGCGGCGATAGATGTCGGGGTAAATGTCGGCGTTACATTTGCAGGTAGGCCGCTGACGGACAGCGCGACTGCATTGTTGAACCCGTTAAAGGCCGAGGTGTTGATGGTCACGGAGCCGTTGTTTCCCTGCAGTACCGAAACTGAGTTTGGCGAGGCGGAGATGCTGAAGGTCGGCGATGCCAGTGATGTTGCATTGGCTTCGCTGGAGTCGGCACTTTCCCCGCCGGCATCCGGATTCGCAGTGTAAGCTGCCGAAACCACGTAGTAGTATGTGGTTCCGCTCGTGACGGCCGGAATCGGTATAGCTGGTGCTGCTCGTGCAGGCCACCGTGATATACGGCCCGCCACTGACAAGCGAGCGCTTCACGTGATAGCTAGTCGCTGCTACAGAGGCAGGCCACGACAGCGCAATCTGCCCGGCGCCATTTGGCGTAGCGGTCAAACTTGCCGGCGCAGCGAGATTCACCAGCAATGTGGTCGAGCCGGTATGAGTGATCGTACCCGACGTGCCTGTTACCGTCAGAGAGAGGGCATAGGGCGCGGCACTGGTTGTTGTGTTCATTGTCAGAGTCGACGAGCCGCTACCGGAGATCGAGGCTGGACTGAAGCCGCCGCTCGTGATCCCCGAGGGGAAGCCCGATTCGCTTCCGACGCTGAGCGTTACTGGACCGGTGAATCCGCTGAGAGGCGTGACTGTTACGTTGAATGTGGTCGAGTTGCCAGGCAAAACCGTATTCGCCGAGGGGCTAACGGAAATGTCGAAATCGGCGCTTGCTGGCAGGACCGTAATGGTCCGTGTCGGTGGGCTCGGGTCGGAGTTGCCGATCGCATCAATCTCGGTCAGAGAAACGGTGTACTCTCCTGGGGCGCTGAACCTGACATTGCCCGGGTTCTGCGCTGTTGAGGTTGCCGGGGATCCGCCCGGAAACACCCAAGAGTATTTAGCCGATGTCGTATTTGTCCCGAAAGACACCGACTGTCCAGCCCCAATTGTCATATCCGAAGCAGGCGACGAGATAGTACCTTTTGGCGCCGAAGTTGAATACGGCGACAGTTGAATGAACTGCGCTACGGAAGGGACGCCTGCACTGTCCAGCAGGAACAGCATGTAATACCCTGGCGGAGCAATATTCCCGTTTGGCGGAGTCGTGAGATTAAGTTGGCCCGAACCATCACGCAGGTTGCGGAGATGGACCACACAGCCCAATTAAGCGCTGATCCATGTCATAAGCGTGCGTAGCTGAGCCCAGACGGACCAGCACGGCGGAACTGATCGGTGAGGCGCTCGAGTAGTTCACGTAGAATGTCGCGTTGTAGCCGATAACGCCCGGCGTAACGCTTGTGATGACTGGTCGATTCGTGGTGATCAGATTGTCGTTTGCGTCAAACAAATACGGCGGCGTATAGATCTCGATCGCAGGCTCGTAGCTTCCACGCGACGCTGGGTTGCTGCCCATGCTCATAACAGTGGCGTCGGGCAGGAGCAACGCCGTGGAGTGGTATAGCCGAGAATATGCAGCGGTGCCGCCGGAACTTATCGTCCCTGCGACGGGGTCATATATATCAGCTCGCTTGCCCGGCATATCGGGACTTTCGTTGTTCAACGAGCCTCCCTCGGCAAGCACCTTCCCGTTCGGCAAGATGACCGCATTCATCTGAATACGCCCCGTTGACATGCTCGGACCCGGTTTCCAGCTTGGTGTGGCGGCGGAAAGATCAATGATCTCTGTAGTCGCCGTTGCTGGATTGCCACCTCCAAAATTCATCACCTTCGGCGTGTAGCTGGGTGGGAGAAGAGGAAGAAGAACACTGGAGCCGTAAGTCCTGTTCCGGGTGCTTGCCGCCGACTGCGTCCAGGACCCAGCGCCGGGATCGAATATCCAGGCAGAGGGGAGTTCCGTCCCCGCATAAAACACGTTTCCATTCGGCAGCAAGAACAATCGTGGATAGAGAGGAGGAGAAAACGGCGCAGTGCCGGGCTGGACCAACCTGCCCCGGCGTTTTGAAGATCGTATATCTCGACTGTGTTATTGGTTCCGCCGCTCAGACTCAGGCCGGAGAAAGTCATTACACGGCCTCACCCAAGGTTGTGGCAGTGGCGTACCATCGGCCGTTCACCATGTTTTGAGACTGCGCGAACTCATTCGTAGCTGGATCGAAAACCGACGCGCGGTTGTCGCCCTTGAATGAATAATCCGATGTTCCTCCGACGACGAGAGCCCGACCGTCGGGTAAAGCAGCCGTGCCGCTGCAGAAGACGTCGTATTCGATTTCCTGGACCGCGATTCCGTTTGCAGTCGGATCCGTTGGATCCCAAATGGCGTTTCGGTAGCTCTCCGATCCTTTGGAATTGTTCGAAGCATCGTTCTCTGAACCGGCGACGATAGCACCTTTCCCGTATGCAGCAGAGTTGCAGAGATCGGATTGATCGGCATCAGGTAGGGCAGCGTCCTCCACACTCCCTGGATATGAGGAGTATTGACGGGGCATGTCTGCGCCATGCAAGCAAGAGTGGAAACTCCTAAGCCGAACAGTGCCAAGGCCATTGTGCTGAAGATAACTGCGTATGCTCTGAAGTTTTCTAGTGTGCGAATCTTGAGGAGGGAATGCAAGACAAGCCTCGAACGTAAGCCATGGGCGACCTCTCGAGTCCCAACCTAACGTGAGAAAAAGCCAAGTTAGTGGAGAGGATGACGGTTAGTTATTCCCTTTGCCGGAGTAAAAGGGAATGACCCAGATAGTTACTCCCGTTTGACGGACGTTGTCAATAGATCTTTGGTCCCCTTTTAGGAAATGACTGGAGTTCCGGGCCTCCATCCTCCACCACCCTGGATAAGTCAGCGATAAGTTCATCTCCCGCACCGCCCATTCGCATTTGGCAAGAATCTTGCACTTATTTTGGCAAGATCTTGCACTTATCAGGACCGAGCTATTCTGCACAATTACTGCAGTTTAAAATTGTTAGTTACCAGATAGTCCTTGACACGCGATAAGAACTCGCTAAGTTCGGAGTTCATTTATATCGGCTTAGTGTTCTAGAGATCAGAATCCCTTGATATGGACACTCCGGGCACATCACTAAGCTAGGCAACAAACTTCCCCGCACCTCTTTGATGCAATGGGCGGCGCTGGTCGGCAACGCTACAGCTCATTCCTGCAGCAACTCCATTCGCGCAATCAGTGCAATCGTGGCGGGGGCAAAGCCAACATCGCGCGCAAATCCCTGGGAGTCATCTACGACACCCTCAGAAACAATCGGGTATTCGAGACTTCCCCAACTTCGTCCTGGCCTCCTGCAATCAGGCCAAAACCCAACAATGAGTAGGCAACTACTTCATGGGAGGATAACAATGAATCGGATCAAGGTTCTTTTCCTTTGTCTTGTGCTGCTCGCCGTAGCGGGGATCGTCCACCATGAGTGGCTGGGGAAATCCGGGGAATCCCTCCTCGCAACTCCGACGCATGCGGCGGTCCTGAGCAACGGGTCCGTCAGGCGTGTAACGGCTCGGGCAGCTGGCACTCGTCAACAACCAAACCGGCGGCTCCTGTGACCCGACGATCACTGCGAGTTTCGTGTGCAACGGGACCTTAACCGCCGTGAGTGGAGACCTGATTAAATGCAACAGCAGTAATGCCCAGTACAGGGTAACCACGGGCGACGTTGCAGCTTGTGAGCGCATCAACGGGGGACCAGCCAGGGAGGCTCGTGCTGTCGGACTTCACCTGCTCGCCCACACCAACACCCACGCCCACTCCGACACCAACACCGTAGGTGTAGGTTGAGCGGAAAAGGTGCAGAGATTGCCGATTATGCCCGGCAGCGGCTTGTCCCGCTGCCAGGGAAGGCAGTTCTCCATTTGGATGCATCCTAAATGGCAGCAATTCAGTCCCTGCCCGGATCGTTGATCGGCGTGAAGTTATAAAGATCACATGATGTCTGCCTAAGCACGTGCCCGCTTCATATTGTTGCCAACAGACCTCTGATGTGATTCAAAGAGAGAGATGCCCGCAACCGTCGCCCTGGCGCTGATCGCTATTGTTGGTGGCGCGCTACTAACCTACCTCTACGATCGTCGAGCCTCGCTAGCGGCGCGGATGGGGACCGGCGCCTGCACTGGTTATGCTCTGTTGGGTTCCGTCGAGACATTTTGCACCTCGGTTTTGCACGAGAACCGCGCACTCATAGTAACTGCGACAGTCTTCATCCTTGCTTTCGCCCTCCTGGCCATCCGACAAATTCGTTGCCAGGTGCTTACGGACATCTGTGCAACCGAGAACCAACTCCGTAAGGCATATCGCAGGCCTGGTTGGAAGGAAGTCCGTTGCATCATCTTCTACGGCTTCCTTGTCATGCTGCTCTGGCGTGTCTTCGATCGTGTCTTGTTCGAAAGTGGAGAGGCGAAGTATTCACAGCCTTCAGGAACAACCTTGGTGACCTTCCGTTTCACCTGCAGGTCATCTCCAGTTTTGTGCATGGTCACAATTTCCCACCGGAGGACCCCACATACGCAGGTACGCGTTTCACTTACCCTTTCATCTGCGATGTTATTGCAGCGATGTTCGTGCGATGTGGGGCGACGCTGCGCGGCTCGATGTTAGTCGAAAATATCGTTCTGATAGCGGCATTGCTGGGGTATTGCATCGCTGGACCTGGGAATTAACTAAAGACCGGATAGCAAGCCTACTAGCTCCGTTGCTGCTGCTCTTTGGTGGCGGATTTGGCTGGGTACTGTTTTTCCGGGATGCCGCCCACCGCAACGATAGCTTGTTGCGCTTTCTGGCATCCGCCACGCGACTATATGCTGGGGAGTAGTGATTTGTGGCGTTGGGGCAATCCCTTGACGACACTTCTTGTGCCTCAGCGCTCGCTGCTTTTAGGCTTACCACTGGCAATTTGCGTCTTCACTCAATGGTGGCTGGCTCTCCAAGAGGAGGAGGAAGACTCCGGAGAAAAAAGTGCTGAGACTGCATTCGTGTCCAATTCCCCCGTGGCGGCTGAACCACAAGCAACGCAACCGAGATCCTGGACAAACCAGTCCTGGATTCGCCGAATGATTGCTGCCGGTATCATGACTGGCTTGCTCCCGCTGATTCATACGCACACGTTTCTTGCGGTGGTTGCAGTCGCAAGTTGTCTGGCGCTTCTGCTCCAGCGATGGCTGTCCTGGGCAGTGTTCTTTGCAACCGCAGCAGGCTTCGCCGCGCCTGAACTCGTGTGGCTGGCCCACGGCTCAGTGAGAACGCAAAGCTTCCTGGGCTGGCATTTTGGTTGGGAGAGCGGAACTCATAACCTCCTGTGGTTCTGGTTTGTCAATACTGGCGCTTTTATCCCCTTATTGGTTGCCGCCCTACTGTGGTGCGATAAGAAAAAATAGTTCGTGCAGCCACGACTGCTTCATTACTATCTTCCGTTTCTCCTATGTCTTATTGTTCCCAACCTGGTCAAGCTTGCGCCTTGGCCATGGGACAACATCAAGGTCATAATCTACTGGTATGTGGCATCGTTGCCTTTCGTTGCCCTTGTGCTCGCATTCTGGTATCGCAAGAATGGCGTCTGGCGGATCGCAGCCTGCGGTTTCTCTGGTGCTGGTCTTTGCTGGTGCGCTCGACATCTGGCGAGCTATTGGTACAACCTCGTACAGGGAGTCGATCGCAACCAGATAAAGATCGCCGCAGAGATCCGGCAGAGACGCCCGCGCGTGCGCTGGTTTTGTATGCACCTACATACAACTCCCCCATCTTCCTGACGGGACGGCGGTGCTTGCTTGGCTATCCCGGTTGGGCGTGGTCACGCGGGCTGGACACAGTGAAAGGGAGACGAGATCCGACGCATCTACAGTGGCAATCCCGATGCCGATAGTTTAATGCGACGGGAGCACATTGATTTCGTGATGATTGGCCCGCTCAACGCATGTCGATGTCCGCAAATGAGGTTTTTTTCTCCCTCTATGTCAAAGTTGCTGAGTCCGGTGCATATGATCTTTACAAGGTTTCCTCGGACTAATGGAGAAGCTGTCAGAGCGTGGCCCAGATGCGAGTCTGTGGTCGAGGTGAAGGAGCAGCGGGACGCCCCAACGGAACTCCTGCCAAATACCTGGCGGACTGCGTGCTCGTTGATTCTCATCGTGGCTGCAGTCCTACGCCTCTACCACCTCGGATTGAAACCACTGCACCACGATGAGGGCGTGAATGCATACTTTCTGGGGCGACTGTTTCACCAGGACATCTACCAGTCGATCCGGCGAATTACCACGGTCCAACCCTGTATTACTTCGCGCTGACCATCTCGAGCTTCATCGAGATCTTTTCTCGCCCCAACTCGCTGACGACAATAGCTATCCGTCTGGTCCCAGCACTCTTCGGCATCGCCACAGTAGCGCTCCTCTTGGGCTTACGGAAGCCGGTGGGTGACATCGGCGTACTCGCCGCGGCCGCGCTCCTTGCTGTCTCTCCGGCGGTTTACTTTTCGCGTGATTTCATTGACGAAGCGCTGCTCGTGTTCTTCACACTTTCAGTACCGGTGACAGGGCAGCGCTATCGCGACACACTCAAACCCACCTATCTTATGCTGGCGTCGGCTGCGGCCGCTCTGATGTTTGCCACCAAAGAAACAGCCGCCATTTCGGCCCTCGTGCTGCTCCTGGCGCTCCTTTGCACATTCTTGTGCTCGCACAGTTGGGTCCTGGTCACTGCTAATGCGGATAGATCCAAACCCGACAGTGTACCGTTGTCGCGTGGCGACGGACTCCGCGGTCCCGTGCTGCATTGGCTGTTGGCCACAGCGGTGTTTTCTGCGCTCTACGCGCTCTTCTACTCGTCTTTTCTGACTGATCCCAGAGGTATCTCTCATGGAATTGAAAGCTTTCGGTATTGGGTTAAGACGGGCAGTCAGCTGAACCGCGCCCCGTGGTACACATATTTGCGCTGGATGGCGCAAGATGAACTCCCTATTCTGGGATTGGGCATCGCGGGGACAGTACTAGCCCTGTGGCGTCGTCGGGATCTCCTTGCGTTGTTTGCTGGGCTATGGGCGTTTGGATTGCTTGCAGCCTATTCGCTCCTGCCATATAAGACTCCATGGCTAACCTTGAACTTCATTGTGCCGATGGGCATAGCATCCGGATATGCGGTCCAGGCATGGGATAGGGCACGGCAGCTTGCGAGCGACCGCCTTGCAAAACTAATGCTCGCGCTTATGGCGTCAATTGTAGCCGCGTCTCTCACCCAGTCGATCGCACTAAACTTCTTCCGCTACGACGACGCACGGTTGCCCTACGTGTATATGCAGACTCGTCGCGAGTTAATTTCGCTGGTAGAAGAAATCAATGCGATTGCGTTGCGGTCTGGTTCGGGCAGACAGACCACTATCATGGTGACTTCTCGCGACTATTGGCCACTGCCCTTGTACTTGCAGGATTATAGCTATGTGGGCTATACCGGAGGGGTCGTGGTGCCTAATGTAGAGATTATTGTTGCCTCGGAGTCGCAGGAACGCGAACTGATCCCACTCATTGCGGATAACTATCGCCGCGTCGGATCATACCCTTTAAGACCAGCAGTGACACTCGTCCTTTACGCGCGCAATGTCAGGGCCGCACTGTGAGACGAGGCGATCCGCTGTATTCGGCGAACACGCGAAATGGCAAAGAGCCAACGGTGCCTTCGTATCGCGGGCCGCCGATCGTATGGCAAATTGAAGGAAGTGCCAGTTCTTGCGGAGTGCGGCAGTATGCGGAGGCTGTTCTGCGGTCCACTGACTAGATAGTTCTGCAGAGACTCTATTGCGCTACCGAGGTCGGGAATTGGCTCCTTTAGCACCCCTCTCATCGTACGAAATATTTCGTAGGCGATGCCGTGTGGCGGGTTTATCCAATACTTCGTGTCACGACTCACTGGAGAATCGCGCTGTGACAAGCGGAAGTCCTGCCATGGCGCGCGCCATATTCAACGGAGTGAGCCGGCGTCGGTTGCTTTGAATATGCGTCAGCATCTCTGATTGCGCGAAGTGGGCCTCGTATTTCTCAAGCTCAGTTTCGAGCGTTTCCCAGCCTGTTCTGCTCTTCAGTTCCAGCGATGTCGCTTCTTCGTGGTCCCGCGCGAACTTGGTACGCTGCACCTGAAGCTGCGCACGCGTTACTGAATCGGATTCCGCTACCCAGGCATCGAATCCCCGTTCGCACATTTCCTGCGCACGTTGCATGTCCGTGAAATGTGTCCAAGCCGCTGACCTGCCCCGTTTTTCTCAGCCATTCGTAGCTGGAGTTGAGAGCTTCCATGGACGTCTGCGCGATGAGTGTCTCAACGCAAACTGGTTCCGCACGCTGAACGCGAGGCTTCTGTCTGGCCAGCTTCACCAGCTCGTCTCGCAGCTCCGCATTCCGATCCGGCTTAGGCTCGTACCGATAGCTGGCTCGATCCACGCCCAGCAGCTTGTAGGCCCTGCGTTCGCTCAGATGAAATTCGCTGTGACGAACGCCATGTCTTCCCTCAGACCGGCAAGCTCCAGCCGTTTTTTCGGATGACTGCTTTTAGCGCTTCCTTGTCCAGGCTCAGATCGGCAACCAGCGCCTTCAATCGACGATTTTCATCTTCCATTTGCCGAAGCCGCTGCGCTTCGCTCACATCCAGGCCGCCGTACTTCGCCTTCCAGTTGTAGAACGTAGCGTCGCTGATCCAGTGCTCCCGGCATAGATCCGCCGTCTTCACTCCGGCCTCGTACTGCTTCAGGATCCCAATGATCTGCTCTTCCGTATACCGGCTCTTTTTCATCCCCGTCCTCCCGCTTAGATTACGAGAGAACTCCAGTTTTTCCTGGTTGAGTTTTTCGGGAGGAGGTCACCGCTCTCTTGAAGTCTTTGCTCTTTTGCGCAGCTGTCGGAGGGCGGTTGTGGTGCAGATGTGGTTCTTCGTAAAGGGTTCCAGGAGATTGCATCGAGGGTTCACGATCTTCTTGAGCGCGGTTCGCACTTTAGCTTCCGTTTCGGCGCGGCCGAGTAACCAGCCGACTTCGCCCCAATTCTGTTCGAGGACGAATTGAAGCTCATTTACCCTTCGCCGAAGAGTCTCGGCATCGATTTCCGATGGTCACCCTGGTTTCAGCTCGCCCGAGCACCCCGATTCGAACGTACAACCAATTGAATGAGATGAAGGAGCGTGAGTGGCTCTTAGACAAAAGGCAAGGGAAAGGTGGTGGCTCGGTTCGAAGATTTTTCGTGGTCCGGCGCGAAAAACCCGAATCAGATTCCAAAAAACGCAGTATCAGATTGCATGTGAGTCCTGGTGAAAGCAGGGCAAAAGCGGGCGGGAAGGGCTACCCATTCGGTCATTCACGCGCGGACACATTGCTCTTGGTGAATGGGAATAAACCGACAACGGAAACAGAACCAATAAGGACTTTATGAAAAAAACTTCTGGTAATGGGCTGATTGCAGGACCGCAGCCCAATGATTTCGAATATCGCAAATTGATGCTCGAGCTGGGTAACACCTATGTACGGCTCGCTGCTCGTGACCGCCGGAATGTTATGCGGGCGCTCGAGCAATTCACGTTCGGTAAGGCTAAGGAAGCTTCATATTGGGACCGCTGGTCCAAGGAAGACGCGAAGAGCTGCGTCTTTCAGCTGAAGCCTATCTCGTCAAAGATGGCTACTGACTTGCGTCGTTGGGCTTCCAAGCTTTTGAAAATTGGGGGCAACAACAAGTTGGCCTTGAAGTGCCTCATGGATGAGCTGACCGTGCGGACCTGGATTGAGGAGCCCTAGTCTGATTCTGATGGAAACCGCAACAAAACCATTCCGGCGCAGGTGGTGCAATCCCATGGGCGCCGCGATGGGGATTGCCGGGTCCTCTCCGACAATTTCAGGCTAGGCAGAAACCGTTCCAACAATTCGAACTATCACAACCATAAACAGAGTGCCTGGTCTGCCAGGATGTTCAAGGCGGACCAGGCACCCCACAAGGTAAGGTATGAATGCAAAACTACAGTACAACTGAAAACGCCAACGGCGCTGACTTTCCACGCGCCGCTGGGGCGCCAAATCCTGTTGCCGCGGCAGAGACAACCGAGTTGACCGCTGCGAGCCCAACTGCCGGCGCCGGCGCTGACGAACATTCAACGGGCCCCTTGGTTACGGGGTCTACAGCAACATCAAGCGCTCCGCCTCCGGCGCCCGCCTTAACCAATTGGCGGCGGGCCAACCTGGAGGCTGCGAAGCGAAGAAGGTGCTCAAAGTCAAGTGCATGGAAGAGCCTGTTCGCACGAGCAACGACGAAATGACTTCCTGGAAACCGCCGTTGAGGTTGAGCAAGGATTTGAAGGAAGTCTCAAGGAGATCATCAAGCGAGCCGAGGCTGTACGCTCTCCTTTTCATGCAACCCCTCTTCCGACGGGCTCTGCGCGCTATGGAACCATTGATGAACTTTTCGTTCGGCTCCAGCAAGCCATTGCCGTACAGGCGTCTCTTCCGGGACAGACGAGCGCTTTGCTGACTTTCTGGGCGATCGGCACCTGGTTCGCAGACAGCCTGCCTATCGCGCCAGGGCTGGCAATCATCGGACCGGAATTTGAAAGCGACTTGGTTCTTCGCACGCTTCGCAACTACTGCCGAGTTCCGCTGTTGCTGGCGGGCGCCGATGTAACCAGCTTGCAAAGGGTGGACTGGCGCTCGACGCCCACACTACTGTTCTATGCTCCAAACGTTACCAGGCAGATGGCTACGATCCTGGGTTCGCGACGAGCCGTGGCTACCTGGTTCGCGATGGTGGTGGATACAAGGACTTCTACGGCCCGAAGGTGATCTACGTCGGACAGGAGGTTTCGCCGACCGGATGCCAAGGTGCAGTCTTCAGGTGAGGCTGCAGCCAGCCTCGCTCGCGCCCGCAACACAACATTCGGTGTCAGTGACTGAGGCATTGGTTCAGGACCTGCGCAACCAGCTGCTGCGGTATCGCTGCAAGAATCTTGTCCGCGTGTACAACTCCGACTTCGATGCCCCGTCCTTTCGGCCGACACGCGCGCGATCGCGAACGCGCTCGGCGCATGCATCATCGAATCGCCTGAGCTTCAATCACGACTTGTTTCATTGCTCACGCGGGCTGAGAACCAGCGCAAAGCAGACCAGTCGACCGGCCTCGAAGCCATGACATTGGAGGCAACTCTCAACATGGTCCATGCAGGCAAGACTCAAGTCCTCGTTAACGAAATCGCGAATGAGGTCAATCGGATCGTGCTCGCGCGCGGAGAACGGCTGCGCTACAGCGCCGAGACAATCGGACACCGCTTGAAGAAAGTCGGCCTGATCACACGTCGACTCGGCAAGGAAGGAAAGGGGTTGGTGATCGATCTAGCCACAATGGCTTGTGTTCATGAACTTGCCAGGGTGTATGGTGGTGCAGGTTTGGAACAGAGTGAGAGCAACATGCACTGCCCCTTGTGCATCGAAAATACATAACTTATGTAGATGATGCAGGTTATGCACGATTTTGGGCCGGAACTCAAAGGACCTCATGCGCTCCAGCCGAATCGAATATGCATTCACTTTGTGGGGTGTCAACTTTCGCGATAGGCGGTCAAAATTTCACCTTATGGTGCACCCGCAATCTCGACTGAAGAAATCGCATAGCACAGGTGCGTCACTCCACAACGTGGCTGCCTGACTGTGACGCCGCACACGACAACCGCGAAACCGCGATGCCTTTGGGGCGGATGCTCGGTTGGTTCTGTCGCTATGCGCTCGTCTTAGACGAACTCTGATCGGCCAGATTTCACTCGCTCCCAGATGGATATGCAACCCACCAATCTGAGTTCGACAACGACCTCTCCTGGAACGCCACGCCCAGAACCGGTTATCGAAGTCGCCTATGAACACATGCAAAGCGGGCGATTTCGCCACATGGCTCACTTTCGCCGATGGCGCACCGATCGAAAGCCCTCATCGTGCACATTTGAGCAGCTTGAGGTAGTCCCGCCTGAAGAGCTGAAAACGATCTTTGCCAGCGGCCGATAACACTTCACCGTGCGCATCGAATATCGCAATTCACGCGAATTCGCCTATGGTTTGTAGTCCTTGCTTCCCGTCACATCTATAACGGCCTGCACTGGCTGTTTGCCGCTCGATCCGCCGGCAAGAACGCGCACCTGCTCCTTTTCCACGCGCCAAACATGCCCCGGCGTATCCCAGTACGCCAGATCCCGCGCTTTCAATTCCATCGTCACATCTTTTTCGACACCAGGCTCGATGCGTACGCGCTTGAATCCCTTCAGTTCCAATTGCGGCCGCTTCACCGACGATCCCAGGTGCTGCACATACATCTGCACCACTTCATCGCTCGCGCGCTTGCCGGTGTTCTTTACCTTCACGTGCACCTGCACGTTGCCATCAGGATCCATGCTCGACGCACTTGGACTCACACTCTTGTAATCAAATGTCGTATAGCTCAGCCCATATCCAAACGGATAGAGAGGCTTCTCTTTGCTGTACAGGTACGTTTCTCCATCGAGCAGGTTGTAGTTCAGGATCGGCTGCAACTGCGCGTCCCCCGTCGGCCATGTCTGCGTCAGGCGGCCCGCGGGCGAGTAATCGCCGAATAGAACATCCGCCAGCCCGTGCCCCTCTTCCTGGCTGTTATGCGTCATGTGCACAATCGCCGGCACATTCTGCTGGCTCCAGACAATTGCGTATGGAAAGCTCGACCGCAGTACCTCAATTGTTTGAGGATTAGCGGCGAACACCTTCTTCACCAGTTCTTCCTGCTCCAGCACAATCGTCTTGCGATCCACATCTTCTTTCCCGTTCGAAGGCACCGGGCACTGATCCCATCCTGCATTGCACACCGGATGATTGCCGACCACCACGATCGCCACATCGGCCTTCTTCGCCAGCGAGGCCGCTTCTTCCATATCAGATCCGTCCGCGAACAACACCTTCACATTCGCGCCCGCAGCCTCCTCTATGCCTTCCAGAATCGTCACTGAATACGGCCACGTTCCGCTGTACCAGTCCTGTAGCACCTGGTCGGTCCACGGGCCAATCACCGCGATCGTCCCCAACTTCGCCTTATTGAGCGGCAGCGTGTTCCCATCGTTCTTCAAAAGCACAATCGACTCATCCGTAGCCTGTCGCGCCAGCAATTTACTCGATGGACGCTCCCAGGGCGGGGCTTCCCCACGCGTCTCCACTCCAATCTTCGCGTAGGGATCGACACCCGCAGGGTCCATCTCTCCCAGCTTCAAATACACGGTCAAAAGATTCTTCAGTGCGGCATCCATGTCCGCTTCCGTCAGCAGACCGTCCTTCAATGCCTTCGTCAGGTCAGGCTTGTAGGTGTCGAGAAAATGATTGATACCTGCCTTCACAGCCGCGGCCGATCCTTGCACCTTGTCCGGAAACTTCTTGTGTGACGAAATCAACAGTCCTAGCGCGCCCCCGTCCGTGCAGATCAGTCCATCGTTGCCCCACTCCTTGATCATCACGTCCTTCAACACGGGATGAACCGTCATCGGAATTCCGTTCCACGCGTTGTACGACGCCATCACCGCGCGTGATCCACCTTCTTCAAATCCCATGCGGAACGGCACAGAATAATATTCCCGGAAAAGTCGATCGTCGAAATCCGAAGAAGTGTGCGTCCGTCCATCCTCGTTCTCATTCGCCAGAAAATGCTTCATCAGCGAAGAAGCCTGCCAATGCTTCGGATCGGGTCCCTGCAATCCCTGCGCAAACGCCACCGTCAGCGTTCCTACCAGGTAGGGATCCTCGCCAAGCGACTCCTCAGTACGCCCCCACCTCGGATCGCGGCTCAAATCAGCATTCGGGGCCCGCACCACAACGCCGCCGCGATCGTAGACCGGGTTTTGATAGAAGTAGCGCGCCTCGTACCCTTCGAGCGATCCAATCTTTTTCAGAAGATCTGGATCCCACGTCGCTCCCAGTCCTTTTTCCTGTGGGAATGTCGTCGTCCCAGCCGGTTGCCGACCCCGCGCTGCCCAATTCGCTGGTCCGCCCAGCGCCAGTCCATGCAGCCCTTCCACCTGGCCCGAGAAAACAAGCCCCAGCCTGGGAAACTTCGGATGGTCCGACATCAACTGAACCTTTTCGTCCAGCGTCAACCGGCCCAGCAGGTCCTGAATGCGCGCGCTGTCAGAAAGCGAAGTATTGCGGAAGGGATAATCACTCTGGCCCCACGACTGCATTGCAACACCAGCCATCAACATCAGCCCCAACACCCAAAACACACCTCTGCCACCCGCTAGACGCATCCCGATTTCCTCCCCGATGAGAACACCGAAGATTACCACGCCACGATGCGAAACCATGCGGGAGTAAATCGATTGACACCGCTCCGGTCGTGAAGCTTGGCTGTTACGAACCGCGACTCAAAACAAAAGAGCGAGTCGCGTTATGCGCGCCTCGCTCTCTTGCTGATCACTGACGACTGATCACTGATCCTGTCTCAGTACAGCCTGAAGTTGACCTCGATGCTCATCATCACCGGCACAGGCGTTCCACCCTTCATCGCGGGCTTGAACTTGTACTTCCGCACCGCCTCCAGCGCCTTCTCGTCCAGCCCCATCCCCAGCGGCCGAACCACGCGCGGATTCTGCGGATTTCCCTGAGCATCCACAATCAGCGAGATCAGGCAGACACCCTGGTACTTCGCCCGCCGGGCTTCATCCGAAAATTCAGCCTCCGGCGTAAAGATCGGAATCGGAGCCGAAACACCACCGCCAATGTGATAAACGCCGCCGCCGGTGTTGCCGCCGGTGCCCGGTCCGTATCCATTGCCGGTCCCCGAACCAAGTCCGCCGCCATAGCCAGTGCCCATGCCAGCGCCGCCGCCCGAGCCATTCGAAGCCAGTTGCACGTTTGACGAGTTCTTCACACCAAAGTTCACCATCTCCGGGTTATCCGGCAGCGTGATGTCTTTCTGCACATTGATCGCAGGCGTAAACGCGAGCTTCGGCTTTTCCAGGACCGGCACCATCGGGGGCGTAATCGGATCCTTCATCCGCGGGGGCAGTTTGCCCTTCATCGGATCGACAATGTCATGCGAACCGCCGCCACCACCGCCGCCAGCCTGGGCAGCCATCTTGGGCGCCTTCAGAATGTCGCTCACATCCACGTTGGTCAGGGTCACCGCTGGCTTCACGACTGGATGAATAAACGTGAGCCCGAGCCAAATCACGAGCACTAGTATTCCAAGATTGATAAAACTGGAGGTTCCGACAGCCCACGGATTCGCCTTAACAGCCATCCGGTCCGGGACCGGAATCGGCGTTGATGTCAAAACCAGTGGTGGGAGCTTCGGTGGAAAGAAGATATCGTGAATATTCTCGTAGAGGTCTTTCCAGATCGGCCTTTCCTCGAACGCCTTCCCGAGGAACGCGTCAAGCTCATGACCTTCCACCGAGGGTAAGTCGTCCTTTATCTCCGAATCTGGTTGAGTTAACACGTCATTTGCCATATTTGCCGATGCTGTCCCTATTGGCTGCGGCTGCCCTGGTTGGCCCTTGCCAGCTTCCCAGTCCATGACACCATTATGCTCGACTTTGCCCGTCCTTGTCTTTAGATGAACAGACGAAGGAGTTTGGGTTGTCACGTTCTCCACAGACTCATATTTCTCGGAAATGGGAGCTCCCATAAACGATAGACGGTGCCCGACAATAGTTGTTACCCTAAATTTCTCGCCTGCTCCTTTACACTAAATATTCACGATCTTTCTCACCGATTCAGGGAGTTCCAATGTCTCCAGCGCCGGAGTTGAAGGCGACCTTAACCTTGCCGCAGACCGCCTTCCCCATGAAGGCAAATCTACCCCAGAATGAGCCTCTTCGCCTCAAAAAGTGGGCCTCGCTCCGGCTTTATGAAAAACTGCGCGAGACTTGCGCCGGCCGTCCCGCCTACCTCCTGCACGACGGACCTCCGTATGCCAACGGCCCCATCCATCTCGGCCACGCCCTGAACAAGGGATTGAAAGACTTTGTCGTCAAGTCGAAAACCATGGCCGGCTTCGACTCCCCCTACGTCCCCGGCTACGACTGCCACGGCCTTCCTATCGAGATCAAGGTCGACGAGCAGCTCGGCCGCAAAAAGCTGGAAATGCCGGTTCCCGCCGTCCTCGCCGCTTGCCGCGCGTATGCGAAGAAGTACGTCGACCTGCAAACTGCTCAATTCGAACGCATCGGATGCTTCGGCCGCTGGGACAAGCCCTACATGACCATGTCCCGCGACTACGAGGCCCGCACCCTCGAAGCCTTCTATGGTTTCCTTGAGAAGGGCTTCGTCTACCGCGGACTCAAGCCCGTCTACTGGTGCATCCACGACCGCACCGCCCTCGCCGAAGCCGAAGTCGAATACGAATCGCACACCAGCCCCTCCATATATGTGCGCTACCGGCTGACCTCTTCGCCTGAAGCACTCGATCCCGCGCTCGCAGGCCGCGAAGTCTACACCATCATCTGGACCACCACCCCATGGACCATTCCCGCATCCATGGCCGTCGCCTTCCACCCCGACTTTGAATACGTAGCGTTTGCCGCAAGCGGCGATCCCAAACTACCCAGCACGCAGACGGATCCCGTGTACATCGTTGCCGCCGAACTCGCCCCATCCGTCATAGCGGCCTGCCAACTCGGCGCGACCGCCGAGCTCGCCCGTTTCAAAGGTAGCTCGCTTGAACACACTACCTTCAAGCATCCATTTCTTGAACGCAATATCCTTGGAGTCCTCGCCACTTACGTCACTGCCGATCAGGGCACCGGAGCGGTCCACACCGCACCCTCGCATGGAGCAGACGACTTCTATACCGGTCAGCGCTATGACCTCGACCAGACCTGCCGCGTTGATGCTGCCGGGCACCTCCATGTCGATCCAGCAGCGTGGCCTCATACTTCGCTCCCTCCCTTCGAGGGCAAAAAAGTCTGGACCGCCAATCCCATCATCGTTGCCATGCTCGAGGAGTACCGTGCCCTGCTCGCCGTCTCCGATCTCGAACACTCCTACCCGCACTGCTGGCGCTGCCACAACCCGGTAATCTTCCGCGCCACGGAGCAGTGGTTTATCTCGCTAGAGACTCCCGTGAAGCGCGCTGATGGATCTGAAACCACCTACCGCCAACTGTCGATCGAAGAAATCGACAAGGTCGTATGGGATCCATCGTGGGGCAAGGAACGCATCACCAATATGATCGCTACGCGTCCCGACTGGTGCATCAGCCGCCAGCGCATCTGGGGCGTGCCCATCGCAGTGTTCATGTGCGAAGGTTGCAACTCGCCGATCATCGATCCTGCTCTCGATCGCAAAATCATCGACCTCTTCGAACGCGAAGGCGCCGAAGCCTGGCACACCACGCCCATCGCCGACCTGCTTCCCACAGACGCCAAGTGCTCTCATTGCGAAGGCGTCACGTTCCGCAAAGAAACCGACATCCTCGACGTCTGGTTCGACTCCGGCACAAGCTGGTTCGCCGTCTGCGAATCCGATCCCGACCTCAAGTCCGTATACAAAACCTTCCAGGAAGGCAAGGGCGCCGAGTGCTTCTACTTGGAAGGCGGCGATCAGCACCGTGGCTGGTTCCACTCCTCGCTGCTCACCTCTGTCGCTCTCCGCGGCCGCGCGCCGTACTCGCACGTAGCCACCGCCGGCTGGACCCTCGACGAACAAGGCCGCGCCATGTCCAAGTCCCTCGGCAATGGCGTCGATCCCGTAGACATCGCCGAACGCATGGGTGGCGAAATCGTTCGCCTCTGGGTAGCCTCCATCGATTTCCGCGAAGACATGGCCGCCAGCGAAAACCTCATGGCCCGCTGCGCCGAGCTCTACCGCAAGCTGCGCAACACCTTCCGCTTCCTCCTCGGCAATCTCAACGGCTTCGATCCCGTGCGCGATCGAGTGCCCGAGTCAGAGCTTTTGCCGCTCGATCAATACATGCTCGCCCGCACTCGCGAACTCAGCGAGAAAATCCAAGCCTGGTACGACGCATTCGAATTCCACCGCGTCTATCAGGCCATCAACGAATTCGCGATCGTCGATCTGAGCTCGTTCTATCTAGACATCCTCAAAGACCGCATGTACACCTTCGCGCCGACTTCGGTAGCGAGGCGCTCCGCCCAAACCGTCCTCTGGCAGATCACCGAAACCCTGGTCCGCCTAGTGGCGCCCATCCTCAGCTTCACCGCCGACGAAGTCTGGGAGTATCTGCCGCCCGTCGAAGGCCGCGAAGCCAGCGTGCACCTTGCACTCTTCCCCAAACCCGAGGAGATCTACTCGCAAGACCCTGCGAAGTTGCTCGATGAGTGGAAACAAATCTTCGCTGTCCGCGATGAGGCCCTCCGCGTCCTCGAAGAGGCACGCCAGGCCAAGCGCATCGGCAAGAGTCTCGAAGCCGACCTCGAAATCGCTGCCTCTGGCGAACTCCTCACGCTGCTCCAGCGCCATGCTGCGGGACTCAAAGAAATCACCAACGTCTCCAACGTGAGTGTCATCCAAAGCGCACCAGACGTGCCCCTCGCCGTCACTGCCCTTCCTGCTTCCGGCCATAAATGCGCCCGCTGCTGGAACTTCATGCCCGAAGTCTCCGACTACGGCATCTGGCAAAACGTCTGCACCCGCTGCCAAAACGCTCTCAAGGAAATGGGCATCCGTCCGATCGACGCGACACAGCCGGAGGCCGCACTTTGAGCTTTACCGCTCCGACAAAGCCGGGTGCCCCATGTCTCGATTTTGAGACGTGGGATACCTCGACCCTGAATCGCCTCTGTGATAGAGCGGAGGATGCCCAGTGAGTTTTCCCGCTCCACGCAAGCTCCCCTGGCTCCTGCTCATCTCGGCGATCGTTATCGTCGTTGACCGCATCACGAAGTCGATCGTGGCCTCTCACATTCCCTTCGGCGAAGCCATCCCCGTCATTCCAGGCTTCCTGCGAATCAGCCACTGGCTCAATGAAGGCGCTGCCTTCTCTCTCTTCGCGGACTCAGCTTCCCCGAACGCAGTCCGCTGGGGCCTGATCGCCTTTTCAGCATTAGCCGCGACCGCAGTCCTCATCGCCCTCATTCGGCTCGGCAGTCAAATCAGTTTCGCCACCGTTGCCCTCGCCCTGGTGCTTGGCGGAGCTCTCGGCAACCTCCACGATCGAATCTTCTACGGCTCGGTCGTCGACTTCATTGAGGTCCACATCTTCGGCTATCACTGGCCAGACTTCAACGTAGCCGACAGTTCCATCGTCGTAGGCGCCTGCCTTCTGCTCCTCGATTCCCTCTTCCCCCGAAAACCCCAGGAGTCCCCCACCACCATTGAAAGCCATTAACTCCGCATATGCCCGTCACGCGGGAACCGGGTTCGGTCACATTTCGTAGTTACTTCTGTGCTCTCTAGTACCCTAAAATGAAAGAGTCATCATTGATTCGCGACAGACCCTGTGGCTGCGCGAATTAATGCGATTTTCCTTCGCTGAAACACGCCGCTTCGCTAGTTGAGCCCCATGTTTTGGCGGTCATTCAACTTTCTGAGGACTAAATGAGAATTAGCTCCGCTGTTCCCCTGCGCGCCGTGCGCCTCTCACTTTTCGTTTGCACCATTGCCGCTTTCACGTTCGCGCTTTCAAGCTCGCTGCAAGCCCAGCGCCTCCCCACCACGGTTCGCCCGCAGCACTACGCCCTCACGCTGACACCCGATCTCAAGTCCGCGACCTTCACCGGCTCTGAAACCATCGACATCACCCTCGCTGAGCCAGCCAGCTCAATCACTCTCAACGCCCACGACCTCGCGTTCAAATCCGTCAGGATTCAGGCAGCCGGCAAAGTGCAAACCGCGACCGTCTCCCTCGACAAAGACAAGCAGCAAGCCACCTTCACAGTTCCGGAGATCCTGCCCGCCGGCAAGGCCACATTAAAGATCGAATACTCCGGCATCTTGAACGGCGAACTCCGCGGCTTCTATCTCTCCAAGACTGCTCGCCGCAACTACGCCGTTACCCAGTTCGAATCCACCGACGCGCGCCGTGCCTTTCCCTCCTTCGACGAGCCCGCCTTCAAGGCCACCTACGACATCTCGCTTGTCGTCGACACCGGCGACACCGGAATCTCCAACGGCCCCATCGTGAGTGACACGCCCGGGCCCGGCCAAGGCAAGCACACCCTCAAATTCCTCACCACTCCGAAGATGTCCACGTACCTCGTCGCCTTCCTCGTCGGCGACTTCCAGTGCTCTTCCGGCGAGCAGGACGGCGTCGCCATTCGCACCTGCTCCACTCCCGATAAAGTCGCTCTCACCACCTACGGTGTCGATGTCGCCAAATACGTGCTCCACTACTACAACACCTACTTCGGCATTCCTTATCCGCTCAAAAAACTCGACCTCATCGGACTGCCAGATTTCGAAGCCGGCGCCATGGAGAACTTCGGCGCCATCACATATCGCGAAACCGCACTCCTCATCGATCCCAAAACGGCATCCATCAACGCCAAGACTGGAGTCGCCCTCGTGATCGCACACGAAATGGCACACCAGTGGTTCGGCGATCTCGTAACCATGCAGTGGTGGGACAATATCTGGCTCAATGAAGGCTTCGCCACCTGGATGGAGAACAAGCCTGTTGAAGCCATGCACCCCGAATGGAATATCGATCAGCTTGTCATCTCAGGCATGGACGGCACACTGAACCTCGACGCGCAGCCCACCACCCGCGCCATTCGCGCCCGCGCCGATACTCCAGGAGAAATCGAACAGATGTTCGATGGCATCTCCTACGGCAAAGCTGGTGTCGTGTTGCTCAGCGTCGAAAACTACGTAGGACCGGAGACCTTCCGGCAGGGCGTGCACAACTATCTCGCCGCGCACCTTTACGGCAATGCCACCGCCGAGGATTTCTGGAACGCGCAGACCACCACCAGCCACAAGCCAGTCGACAAGATCATGGAGAGCCTCGTCGCGCAGGCCGGCGTGCCGCTGATCACCTTTGGCAAGCCTGCTGGTGGCAAAGTCTCCGTCTCGCAGAATCGTTTCTATCTAAGCCCCAGCGTACAGCCCGACCTTGCCCAGAAATGGACGCTCCCCGTCTGCTTCAAGACTGCCGCTGACAAGCAGGAGTGCCAGCTTCTCTCGCCCGACACAACATCCCTGGCCGTTCCGCAAAGCGGCCTCTTCTTCGCCAACGCCGGCGGCAAGGGATACTACCGCACGTCCTACACGCCGGCCGATTACGCGACCCTCGCCTCGCACGTCGAATCCGACTCTCACCCCAGCTGAGCGCATCAGCCTCATCGGCGACAAGTGGGCACAGGTGCGCGCCAACAAGGCCACTGTCGGCGACTACCTCAATCTTGTTTCAGATCTCAAATCTGATCCCAATTTCAACGTCGTCTGCTTCCGCGCTCGCTGGACTCGATGCCATCGATGCGCGCATCGCCTCCACACCGGAAGAGAAAGACGCGCTCGACTCATGGTTCCGTCAAACCTTCGCGCCTGAATACGAAAAGCTCGGTCCTCCTTCCGACAGTGACTCGCCCGACAAAAAGCAATTGCGTGCTCTGCTCTTTGCGTCGCTCGGAAATGCCAAAGACCCAAAGATCATCTCGCAGGCACGCGAAATCGGCGCGAAATACCTCGCGGACGCCAACTCAGTCGATCCTAACCTCGCTCAGACTGCCCTTCAAATCTCAGCCCGCAATGGTGACACTGCACTCTTCGATCAATTGCAGAAGATCGCCGAAACCTCGACCAACCCGGAAATCCAGATCGGCGCCCTTCGCCTGCTCGCCATGTTCGAAAATCCCGAGCTTGCCCAGCGTGCCCTTGAGTATGCCGTCTCCGACAAAGTCCGCAACCAGGATGCTGCCATCCAGCTCGCCATCTCGCTCGACACCGAGAAGAATCGCGATCTCGCCTGGAAGTTCATCCAGACCCATTGGGACGAAGTGAAGAAGGAGTTCACCCCTGAAATGGGCAACAGTCCTCGTCGGCGCCACCAGCTCCTTCTGCTCGGTTTCGGACCGCGACGAAGTATCTCAGTTCTTCGCCTCACATAAAGTGCCCGATGCCGATCAGGAACTCAAGCATGCCATCGAACGCATCAACGGCTGTATCGAATTGCGCAACCTTCAGGAACCGAAGTTGAAAACCTGGCTCGCATCCCAGCCCAGATCCTCTGGCAGGCGAAACCGCCCACTAAACTCGCAGGAACATCGCCCCCAAACATCAATGGCCGCCCGGCTCCTGCCCGGCGGCCATTCGATCTTCTGCCATGCCTTCCTTACCAGGCAATCTTCTCCGGAAAAAACTCCGCAAACAAGCTCATCGTAGTACGGCTTCAATTCCTTCACATTCGGCTTCGTATGTCCCTTTGAGTAGAGATCGTACTGATTGAATTTCAGCACCCACTCCATCATTGCCCGATCCTGATCATTCGCCAGATGATCGTACGCTCCGTGACGATGCCACGGATAGAACGAATGAAACCGCAACATGTAGAGAGACTCCAATCGGCAGATACGGCTTCATCACTTCGGCGATGTAGCCGTCATGCCCAAACGACATGTGAAGATTCTCGAGCCCGCAATTCGGCTCGTAGATTCCGTACTTCGTCTGGTACTCAGGCACCATGCGATCGGGATTGTTTGCAAAATATTCGTGGAACACAATCGCCTCAGACCACGCGCAGCCCACCGGAAACGTATCGCCCACAACTCCCCACTGCGGCTCGCCATACAGGCAAAGGCACTTTCCAAGATCGTGCAAAAAGCCCGTCAGCACCATCCATCGCGGATGCCCGTCGCGCCGGATCGCTTCCGAAGTCTGCAGCAGATGCTCAATTTGGGTAAGATCCGTATCGGGGTCGCTGTCGTCAACCAGCGTGTTCAAAAATTCCGCCGCTTCCCAGATCGACTTCATCCCTTTCTTCAGGCTGAAGTACTCCCTCTCCTTGCCGAGAACATAATCTACCGTCTGCCCTTCGTGATTCAGCCGATAAAACTCAGCCACACCAGGCGTGGCCGTCGCGTCATAAACACGAAATTCCTCTTCAGACTTCCCTTCCTTGTAGCGGCCTTCCACGAAATCGTCCCACTGATCCAGTTTGGCAAGAGGTTGTGTGTTGGGAATCGTTGCGCTCATCCGTAATCTCCTCACAGTCCAACGCGGACAATCGAACCTGCCGCTGTTCTATCAGACGGGGCGAAGTCAAGCAAGTTACGACGATCGCACTTGGCCCAACCCCAACATGCGCAACACTTTTCCTTTTGCCGCAACGCGCTCGGATGTTACCTTCAATCGCAAGATGATGCTCACACGCTGCTCTGCCCTTATCAGCCTTTCCCTGGCCGTCTGTTCACTGCAAGCTCAACCATCGCAGCCG
Source organism: uncultured Acidobacteriaceae bacterium (assembly GCA_963738035.1). Taxonomy (GTDB): domain Bacteria; phylum Acidobacteriota; class Terriglobia; order Terriglobales; family Acidobacteriaceae; genus Telmatobacter. Next base: position 67,303 of record CAVTVB010000005.1, on the reverse strand, counting down.
CCCGCCGTGACCCAGGCAGTCCTCGCCGGCAAACTCATCGACGTCCGCACCGGCGCCGTCCGGCAACACGCCTACATCCTCATCGCCAACGATCGCATCCAGTCCATTGCCGACTCCGCTCCCGCCGGCGTTCCCGTCACCGATCTCTCCGCGTACACCGTCCTCCCCGGCCTCATCGACGCGCACGCGCACACCCTCTCCAATCCCACAACGCAGAACATTGCCGCGCATCTGCGCACATCCATCCCGCAGGCCACCCTCTGGGGCACATACAATCTACGCCTCTGGCTCGATCACGGATTCACCTCCCTGCGCGATGCCTGCGAAGGCCCCGCCAGATTACCCGCAGTTCGCTCTCCGCGACTCCGTCAAGCGCGGCATCATCCTCGGTCCGCGGATTACCGCCGCCGGCAGTTGCGTCTCGCTCACCGGAGGCCACGGTGACGGTGCGCCCTTCTGCGCCAGACATCCTGCTGCCCCGCGGCGAGAACGTCGCCGACTCTGTCGACGACATCGCCCACGTCGTCCGCCGCGACATCAAATACGGAGCCGACTGGATCAAGCTCATGGCCACCGGCGGCGTCATGGATCCCATCTCCGACTACCACGTGCAGGAGCTGAGCGAAGCCCAGATGGCCGCTGCCGTCGAAATCGCCCACCGCGCCGGCAAAAAAGTCATGGCCCACGCCGAAGGCGCCGTAGGCATCAAGGCCGCCGTCCGCGCCGGTGTCGACTCCATCGAACACGGCACCATGCTCGACGAAGAAGGCGCCGCGTTAATGGAGCAGCATCACACCTGGCTCGTCCCCACGCTCTACTGCTTCCAGCACGACATGGAAACGGGCCTCAGCAAAGGCCGCGATCCCGACTCTTACGCCAAGGGTGTCGAGATCATGGCCGCACAAGGCCCCGCATTCAAACTGGCTCTCGCTCATCACATCCGCATCGTCTACGGCGTAGACGACGCCGATGTCGATGAATCCGTTTCAAAAGAATTCGGCGCTCTCGTCCGCGGCGGAATGACACCCCTCGGCGCACTGCAGGCCGCCACCATCAACGCCGCCACCATGCTCGAAAAAGACAAAGACGTCGGCTCCCTTGAACCCGGCCGCTTCGCTGACATCGTCGCCGTCCAGGGCGATCCGCTCGCCGACATCACCGTAATGGAGCACGTATCCTTCGTCATGCAAGGTGGCCGCATCATCAAAGACCCCGCCCACCCCGACCGCAACCCCGTAATCCACCTCAAATAGGTTCTTCTGCATATAAAAATATTCCCAGACGTCGTCATCCTGAGCGAAGCGGAGCCGAAGGATCTGCTTTTCTTTTCGAGCGCACCACCAAAACCTTGGTGCCCCAGGTCTCGATTATGAGACCTGAGGATTTTCCTGCATGCACCGATAGATAATGGACGCATGAAGAACTCGCGCACTCAGCGCATCGTCCTCGCAGTCCCAGTCATCCTCGCCGCAGTCCTCTCCGCCCCCGCCCAGCAAATCGCCATCACCTGGGACGACCTCCCTGCACACAGCGAACTGCCCAACGGCGAAACCCGCGTCGAGATCGGCCACAAACTCATTGCCGCCATGAAAGACGCCCACCTGCCGCCGGTCTACGGTTTCGTAAACGGCGTTCAATTAGAACGCGAGCCCGCCTCCGCCCCCATGCTCAAAGACTGGCGCGACGCCGGCTTCCCACTCGGCAATCACACCTGGTCGCACATGAACCTCAACACGATGTCCCTCGTCGACTGGGAAGCCGATCTCGTCAAGAACGAACCAATCCTCGGCAAATACGCGGGCGGCGACGACTGGCACTGGCTGCGCTATCCCTTTCTCGCTGAAGGTGACACACCCGAAAAGCGTGCCGAAGCCCGCAAATTCCTCGCCGACCATGGATATAGAATCGCCGCCGTCACCATGAGCTTCGGCGACTATATGTGGAACGAGCCCTACGCCCGCTGCATCGCTAAAAACGACACCGCGTCCATCGCGCAACTCGAATCCACTTACCTCCAGGCCGCAGCCGACGACGCCGACTTCCGCCGCGCCATGTCAAAGGCCCTCTACGACCACGACATCCCTTACGTTCTCCTCATGCACGTCGGCGCATTCGATGCCCGCATGCTTCCGCGCCTTCTCAAGCTCTATCACGACAAGGGCTTCTCCTTTGTCCCTCTCGAGGACGCGGAAAACGACCCGTTCTATGCCGCAGCACTCGATCCTTCGCTCCCCGACCAGCCCGACAGCCTCGAAGGCGCAATGCAGGCGCGTGGCCTCCCGTTTCCATCCCGCCCCAAACCACCCGTCGACCCGAACAGCCTCTGCCGTTAAGTTTCAGAAATTCGCGGTCAGTTGAGCACAATCAAAAATCGAAATCTCCATCAATTCGAAAGAGCCGTCCGACCGAGTTGTAGAACGTGCCGTAGTTCGGAGAGGCGAAGTTCTCCTGCACATCGCGCGGGTTATCGTGATTCAACACGTTGTACACGCTCACGCCGGCGCGAAACTGAATCCGGTGGCCATGAAACGTGAAGTCGACCGGGTACTGGAACTTCGTGTCAAGCGCGAGAAACGTCGGAAACCGTCCCGCCTCATTTTCTTTGCCAATGTAATTCCAGTTCTCATCCACCCGCGAATATGGAAATCCGGTGTGCACATCGAGGATGGGTACAAAATCAAGCTTGTGCGGCAGCCCAATAATCTCCCAGAACAATCCGCGATCCGGCGCATCCGACGATAGCGGCCCATACTGGTTCGCCCGAATCAGCGGATAAGGAAAATTGCCAAAGAAGCGGTTGTAATCATTCAGCTCGCCATACGCCCTTGCGTGAACATAGCTCGCAAATAGCGTCGTGCGTTCACTCACTTTCCACCGCATCAGCGTCAGAAATTCGCGATAGTGCTGGTGGCCCGTATTCAGCAACAGTAACTGCGAACTGCCATCCGGCGCTTGCGCTCGGATCCACGTAAAACTCCTTTGACGCATAGCGCTCCTCGTATCCCAATCGCACCAGCAGATTCTTCTTGAGTTCGCGATCGAACTGCAGAGTCCATCCCAGGCTGTAGGGCACGTGCAACGCTCCCGGCGGACTATGCGCATACGTCGCCGGCCCATCAACCACCGTTACGCCGTCCGGCGAATACCGTGTAATCGTCTGCGCGGGGAAGCTGTCGAAGACACCGACATTGATCGGAATCTTGTCGAAGAACATCCCGATGCCGCCTCGAATTGCGGTCTTCTCATCACGCGTAGGTGCAAATACAAACCCGATCCGTGGCGCAACATCCGCGCGCTCCGAGGCCAGACTGTTGTGATCAAGCCGCACGCCGAGATCCAAAGTCAGGCGCGGATGGATCTGCCAATTATCCTGCACAAAGAACGCGAAATCGTTCACCCGAGCCTGCGAATTCAGCGCACGCGCATACTGGATACTGCTGCTCAGCGTGCCATTCTCCCGCAACACTTGCAGGGGAAAGTTCGTCACCGTCCCGTCATACGACGAGTGCCACCAGGAATACCCGATGATCGGCAAATGTCTTCCGGCATGTTCTATGGGTCGCAGATGAAGCGTCTGCGACCATTGGTAAAGCCCTGTGTCTCTTTGTTGCTCTTCAAAAAAGCTGCCCGAGTTCTGCTCCGGATAAAGCACCATCTCGCCGGTCCACGTTGCGGGATACAAGTCTGAATTCAGCCGCTTCCATGCAAACAACGTTTGAAGAAAACCGCCATCGTCCAGGATCCAGCGATGCGTGAGCGAGAGAAAGTAATCTCGCTCGCGATCGTTGGCCGTCACCGGCTGAGGGTTGAACGTGTTGATATTGGCGTATTCGGTATTCTGCGGATCGAGCGCGAACACCGTGCTGAACCGATGATTGGCCGTCGGGTTCCAATCAAGCTGCGAGTAGCTGTTGATCTTTTCCACGATGCGCACGTTATCGGGATCGGGAAGAGACGGCACCGTGACTGTGTCATATCCGTAGCCCATCGTTTCAAAAATCCACGCCCTGCCCGGCGCAAGCGGACCCGCAAATGTCAGATGCGGTGATGCGCTTTCAACTCCATGTGTCTGTCGGTGATCGATCCAGCGAAATCGCGGTATCGGATCTTCGAAAAGAAATTTCCACTGGTCCGTCCCGCCGCGCGTATCCACATTCACCACCCCGCTGGCAAACTGTCCATACTCCGACGAAAATGGATTCGACAACACCTGCACCGAATGAATCGCCATCGCCGGCAACGTCAGCGCCGGCTGGCCGGTAAAGCTGTCGGTTACGCTCGCCGAGTTGACCAGTGTATTCGTCTGATTCGTCCGCCCTCCCTTGATGCGAATCAGCCCATCTAGCCCTCGCACCACGCCGGGCAAAAGCGGTAACGCATCCTGAAAGTCCTGATTCAGTTGAACCACTGACTTGAGAGTGTTCTCGTTCAAACTCGGAGCACCGCCATAACTGGAGTTCAGATTCACGCCCGGCTCTTCGGCGGTCACAGTCACCGTCTCCGTCTGCCCTTTTGGCTTCAACTGAAAGTCGATCTTTGACGTACCTTCCTTGTCGATCGATACCTGCCGCGTCGCCGATTCAAAGCCAGCCAGACTTACGGTGATTTCATATCTGCCGAGCAGGATGCCGCTGAACGTGTACGTCCCAAGAGCGTCTGAGACCATTGCGCTTTCTCTGTTGGTCTCGAGATTCTTCAGCGCAACCCGGGCATTGGGCCATGCCGTCTGCACGCGGTCTGAGCCTATGGTCAAAATCTGCCCGCTGATCGAAGCCGTCTTCGCTCCCATCGCCGGCAACGACACCAGCACCGGCGCAGCCGCCAGGAAGAACAAAATGGAACGTGCCGCCGCTGGCACGCGCATCGCGGTACCCTCTGGCAGCAACGTAGAGAATCACCTGACGAGATCGGAAACAGTCTTCGCTGCGAAAAGAAAAAAAGCGAACAAAAGTCGCTGCTGGCGGCAATTGTTTCACTTTGTCGGAATCAGGACAAGCCTCGCGCAAGAACTTCCCAAGCCTGGGACCCCGAAGGACCTGACTCGGAAATCCTCGTCATTCTTGGCCGAAGCGCAGTCGAGCGACCCGCTTCCCAAACGACCTGCCTATTACATCACCCGCATGAACAACGCCGTCACGGCTCCGCCATCCGTCGTTCCCACCACTCGCACACGGTCGCCTTTCGAGGGCTGAAACTTGAACCCGTCCATCGCCCCCATGTACCCCTCGGCTACCGTGTTCTCGGCAATCCTGAAAGTTTGCAGTGCACCAGACTTGTCCTGCACCGTAATCGCGTGCTGCTTGCCCTCAAACTTCGTAACTGTCCCCTCGGTAGAGGTAAACGGACCCGCGCCCAGGTTCTTCAGCGCCACAGCCGTGCGTTCATCATTGTCGCCATAATAGAAGACGATCACGTAAGTGCCCTTTTTCTTGTTGGCCTCGACAGAAGTCGTGTCCAGTTCGATCTTCTTGTCAATCACCACGCGCGTTTTCGCGGTCGTCATGTCCTTGAACTGCCCCTCAGACCCATTGTCCTGAAACACAATCAAGGTCTTCGAAAGGTCATCCATCGAACTCACCGTGCCCGTCAACGCGTGCACTACCTGCTGCCCAGCCGCCGCTAAGGTCAACGGCCCCAGGCATCCAGCAAATACACAACCCCACCACAGTGCTTTCAACATTGTGCCCCCTCCATCTATTCAATTGCAGAAGATCGACTTCTAAGACGTTCGCCCCCCACGGGTGCCGTCAGTATAGTTGCCAGATTCATCGCCCTGCAATACCAATAGCTTAAGCACTTCATCTTCAAGCGCCATCCCCGCTTTGCGTCACGCCCTTTCGTCACCCCGACCTTGGTTCTGTCCCAGGCTCTACTCCTGCGATCTTTCGTAATCGGCTTGAGCGATTCGGCGTCGAGGAGCTCTCTCTTCCAGCCTCTGCAGGCGATTTCGGGTAATTCTCGTATCCTTAACCAGTGTTGTCACTCTCACCAGCCTCCAATACCGCCTTCCTCCGCGCGAGCCAACTTCGCGCCGAACTCGCCCTCCGCAACCACCTTTACGCCCGAGGCCATCCCCACGTCGAGAGCTATGGCGCCAACCCGGTCATCGTTTACGCGCCTGAGAATGGCCATCACGGTAACTTCTACCCCCCCGCATACGCTGCCATCGCAGCGCGCCCCGATTGGGTTCGCCGGTTTGACAAGGTTCACGCACAAGGCCGCTCGCTCCCCAGGCCGCAAATCGATCCCGCCCGCAAATGGCGCGAACTCGATTCCTGCATGAGCTCCGACGCCTTGCTCATGAACATCTTCTGCGCTCCCGAAGTCGTAGCATCTCCTGCGATCCGCCGCATGATGAGCGTCGACACCCAATCCGAGCCTGAATTCGGCTGGAAGGCCCGAGTCCCCCTCAAATGCGGTCGCGTCGATCGCACTGAAGTCGATATGCGTTGGGGCGATCTGCTCGTCGAAGCCAAGCTGACAGAGTCGGACTTTCAATGTCGCGAAGCACACATCGTCGAGGCCTATCGCGACCTCGACGAAGTTTTCCATCGCGACCTTCTACCGCGCGTTCAGATGCGCACACGTCGCCGCCGCGAAGCCGTGGAACTCGCCGAAGAATTCACGCAGGAGTGGGAGCCTGCCTGCGAAAATACAGAGGAAATCGCGCGCGCGTTTCACGCCGAAATCGAAGCCCGCGCCGATGCCCACCAGCCCTGGCAACCCGGCTACGAGAGCTATCAGCTCATCCGCAACGTCTTTGCCGCTCACGCAGTGAACTCGAGCTTCTGCGTCATCTACGACGCACGCCGACCCGATCTGCGCGAATCCTGGTTCCAAATCATGACGGCCATCAAAAGCGCCGACATGCGCGTTCGCTGCAAGGCCCTAACCTGGCAGGAAATTGTCCCCTACCTTCCCGAACCATTGCGCGATTTTCTCGACGTGAAATATGGCATCGTAGAACCCGGTCGCATCCCCCTTTCGATTGAGGAACTCGAAAGGCGTGCTCACGACGCAAAACCAACATGAGAAAATAGCAGTGTGATTCGTCGGATAAAGTCCTGCAGTTCTCCCCTGCTCATTGGCCTCGTTGCACTACTCGCAAATGCCGCCCCACTTTTTGCCGCAAGCAAAGGTAACCAGGAAAAGTCCGGAGCCGTCCTGTTTCGCGACAAAGGCTGCACTTACTGCCACGGCGCGGGTGGCGTCGGCACCAAGAAAGCTCCCTCGCTCACCGATCTTCCGAAAGACAAGACCTGGACGCCCCAGAAGATCACCGACCAGATCCTCAATGGCGGCCAGAAAATGCCGCCCTTTCGCGAGTCCGTAACTGACGACGAAGTCATCGACCTGATCGCATACTTGCGCGCAAAGAACAAGCCGGTTCCGCCCGAGGCTGCCACGCAGGATTCGACCCCGGCATCATCGCCTCAATAGGATTTCAGCGGCTGACTTCTACTGATTCGGCCACTCCACGTGAGTCAGATCCGTAGCCAGGTCCCAAAGCTTGCTTCCCATCACAAGATCGAGAACCCGCATGTCCAGCGCCTCGGGAACACTCGGCCCAATCAGATCGGAAAGGGTCTTCGCAGGCGTCTGCTCGTCCAGGGTTTTCTGTTCCGATTGATCCAGAAGTGCCTGCATAACGCCTTCCGCTTGAGGAGAGACGAACCCCAGTGCCCGACGATACCAGCCTGTCGAGCCCGTTACTTCGGTTGCATTTGCAAGCAGAGCCGCACGCGTTCCAATCGGCTGCGCGGCATTTCCAACAACACCCCAGCCATTTGCATCGCTCCGCCGCTGGAGTTCGATCGCGAATATCAACATCGCCAGCTTCGATTGGCTGTATGCCTTCAGCGGTGTATATCCGCTTTCAAGTTGCAGATCGTCGAGGGAAATTTCCCCGTGGTGACGCCCCGTGCTGGTCAGTTGCACCACGCGCGGCCGTCGGCTGGCGCGCAGCAGCGGCAGCAGACGCGCAGTAAGCGCAAAATGGCTCAGAAAGTTGGTTGCCAGGTGCAATTCGAATCCGTCCACTGTCACATCGCGCTTAAGCAAGGCCAGCGTGCACGCATTATTAATCAGCAGATCGATTGGCCTGTCGGCCTTCTTGAGCCGACTCGCGAAGTCAGCTACCGACGCCTGGCTCTCCAGGTCCAGCTTCTCGAAACGGACCAGGGCTTGCGGAGCCACAGGCCGAATCCTGGCCAACGCCTCGTGTCCATCAGCCGAATGGCGCCCGGTAACAACCACGTCCGCACCTGCCTGAGCAAGCGCCAGGGCTACTTCGAAACCAATTCCGTTTGTCGAAGATGTGACAATTGCCAGTTTTCCGACTTCAGAGGGGAAAGTTGCCGCAACTCGTGGTTGCGACCCGTTCATATCTTGCACGACTTATCTATTCTCCTAAGGATCTTGCATCGGAGTAATGAACGACCACTCACTCAGTAAATGCAGAATAAAATCAGGCCCCGGTAAGCCCCCTCCAAATTAACTTGAACCCTAATTCACGGCTTTCGAGCTCTAGGTCTCGATGTGCGCCGATGAATTCGACTGTAGCTTCGATCTGAGCCCGGAACAGGAGAACTAGCAACTCAGCCGAAGCATTGCGAACGCCCCCCATCTCAGAGGCTTCCCTGGTGGTGTGGAGCAGTTCCGTAATCGCCATGTTCGGCGCCTCGGCATCCTTGAGCAGCCTTCCCGATGCACGCAACTGTTGAAGAACCTTCAGCCGCTTCGGATATCGCATGGCCAGGCTCACGTAGCGATCCCAGATATAGCGCATCCTCGTATAGGCATCCGCACTAAAGGGATAATCCACCAGCTCGCGGTCAAGTTCTTTGCGCAGTTCCCGATAGAGCTCGTTCAATAGCTCGTCTTTCGTTTTGAAGTAGGTGAAGAGCGTTCCTTCTGCTACCCCCGCCGCCGCGGAAATTGCCGAAGTCGGCGCATGTCCAATGCCCCGCTCCGCAAACAAATCCATCGACGCTTCGAGAATCGCTTTACGCTTGCTATCGCTCTTCGGTCGCGCCAAGAGTGTGGCCTCCTCCAATAAGCGCGTGCTCACTCATTAATGTATGCCAGCAAGTCCCCGCAAATCAAGCAGATTGTCACCGCTTTATTGAACAAACCGAAGCTCTCGCGAGGTCCTGATCCCAGGAAAGAACCGGGTCTTCGCCATAGCAAAGATTGACGTGCAGTTCTACCGCGACTTAGCCGGCGCGTTCGGCTTTGGATCCGGAGCCGGTGCCGAAACTGGAGTCGGAGTGGGAGCGGCCTCAAGCGGGCGAGTCGCCTTGTAGGTTCCGTTGTATTCGGAAAATGCCCAGTCGCCTGCGAGAGCCGCCGTATCGTCAAGCTTGCCGTCCAACTTCATCGCGGCTGTGGCTCCAACCTCTTCCGAGGTAAATTGGAAATCGAGCGCGAGCTTCCCGTCCTTATAGGTACCCGCAACATCGGAATTGCCCCACTTCCCCGTGACGTTTCCATCCGCATCTACAGTGAAATCCGCGTCTACCTCACGGTCGCCGCCAGGCGTTGCGAGCACAAAGTGCCATTTTCCATTGATACCCGTCTCCTGTGCCTGAGCAAATGGAAGACCCATAACCAGACAAACCATTGCTGCCGCAATCACCAGAAATTTCTTCAAGCCACGTCTCCTTTTAAGACCGTCTCAATCCTAACTGTTTTTTGTTCGAAGGCTCACCTGTGAAATTCTCAAACACTGACTGGAACATTCTCAACCCCTGCTGTTCCGAAGATGCGCCGGTACCGTTCAATCTCCGCCGGCGGCCCCATGGCCTTCCGGTAATTGTCAGAAAGCTTGACCGCTGGCCGCCCGTCAATCTCGCTAAGCTTGCAAACAAGACTGACGGGGTTGAAGCTGTGGTTGCCCTGAGGATTGCAATCGCGGAAATCATTGGTAAGGTATGTCCCCCAACCGGCGCTGAAGCGGATGCGGTGCTCGGGCAGCCATTTCTTCGGATCGACGAAATCAACAGCACTCCGAAACTCCGACGCGTCGGTGTTGTTGCGAATGGTGCCTCCGAAATAGGCGTGAAGTGCCACAATCATGTCCACATCGAGCGCATCCGAGGCAATGAGACGCTTGTTTCTGGGGTCGCAGCCGCGTCTCTCAAGCCAGTCTATGTACTCGTCGCCGGCGATAAAGGGGTTCTTGCTGTCGATGCGCTGACCGGTCCAGGCGGCCACCCAGTCGGGAGCATTTTCGAGAAATTGTGTAGTGCCAAAGGTGTCGGGGAGCATGATGAGCAGTTCGCCCTGGTATGTCTGTTGCCACAGCTCGAGCAGACGGTACTGGGATTGCCTCAGCTCCTCATCGCTGTTGGCGAGCGCTGCCATCGCCATGGGCAGTTCGTGGGCGTTGGTGCCAATCGCTTCGAGGTCGTGCGTGTAGGCCATGTAGGTGTTGGAGCTACCAATGAACGTGGCGCCCAGCACGTCCGTCATGGCCTTGACGACGTATTCATGCCAGAGGAAACTGTGGCGTCGACGGGTGCCGAAGTCACTAACGGTGAGGCCCGGGACACCGTACAGGCGAGCCATTTTCTCCCAGAGGCGGGTCTTGGCGCGCGCGTAGAGGATGTCGAGCTCAAGCTCGGAAAGCCCCTTCAGGCTGGCGCGCGTTTTCAACTCGTCGATAGCGGAGAGCGCGTAGATCTCCCACATCGTTGTCTCAAGCCACAAGCCTTCAAAACTAAGAGAAATCTGTCCGTCGCGTATCGACAGATCAAAGTCAGATAGGCGAAAGTCGTGTTCGAGCCAATGCAGAAATGCCGGCTCAAAGATGCCTCGCCGACCGTAGAACGTATTTCCGGCCAGCCAGATCAGTTCCGACTTGTGGAAACGCAGTTTGCGCGTCGCTTCGAGTTGTTCGCGCAACTCACGAATGTCGACGATGTCGCCGAGCGGCACTTCGTGCGAGCGATTGATCAGGGTGAACGTCGCGCGCGTGTTTGGAAAGTGCTTCCAAATGAACTGCAGCATGAGCAGCTTGTAGAAGTCCGTGTCGAGCAGAGAACGGGTAATGGGATCAAGCTCCCAGTTATGGTCATGCGCGCGTCTGGCCAGGTTGACAATCAAGATGAACCCAATTGTATTGAATGCCAGCGAGAAGCCGGTGAAAACCGTACGCGAAGACCCCGCAGTTTCGTGGTTTTATTGAATCACTGCAACCTTGTTGGCGATTTCGGGCCAAGTGCTTCGTCAAGCATTCTTTCTTGAAATGACAGCTAAGCCCCTCATTTGAAATGGAAGATTCTCACCCGAACTTTGCAGGATAATTCCCCTCCCAGGCACGCAATGGGAAAGCTGTCGGTTTCGAAGGGTATGGGCTTCAGTCCGTGCATAAACGCAAAAATGTACCTTGACAACCAATAACCATTTGGCTATGGTTTCTGCATGACGGTCGTCGCCAATCACGTCTTCAAGGCCCTCGCCGATCCGACGCGCAGAGCAATTTTTGAGGGACTGACCCGGGACGGCGAGCAGACCGTTCATGCTCTCACCCGCCGCGCCGGCATCTCGCAGCCCGCCGTTTCCAAGCATCTCACCGTATTGAAAAGGGCGAAGCTCGTACGGCATCGTCGCGAAGGACGCGAAACTCACTATCGCGCAGAACCCGCAGCACTGGCTCCGATGGTGGATTGGCTCAATCTTTACGGCGCATTCTGGCGCGACCGATTTGATCAACTCGAAAATCTGCTGAAAAGGATGGACAAATGACCAATATCGCCACGACACGTTCTCTCGTCATCGAACGGGAGATGCCGCATCCCCCGGAGAAAATCTGGCGAGCACTTACCGAAGGCCCCTTGATCGCGGAGTGGCTGATGACCAATGATTTCCAACCGGTTGTTGGCCATCGGTTCACCTTCCGTGCCACGCCTGTGCCCGGTTGGAACGGGATTATCGACAGTGAAGTCCTGGTGGTCGAGCCGAATTCGCGCCTGTCATATGGCTGGACCTCGATGGGGCTCGAAACCATCGTCACCTGGACTTTGACACCGAACCCGGGCGGTACGCATCTCCGCTTGGAGCAATCCGGCTTCCCGTCGGAAGAAGGCGCCAACTACAAGGGTGCAAAATACGGCTGGACCAATTTCATCGGCAAGCTCGAGCACGTCGTTGGAGGATTACAATGACCACAAAAGCCAAAAATATCGCGTACTGGATCACAACCATCCTGCTCGCCTTTTTCATGAGCGGTGGCATCGCGCAGTTGATGCAGTATCGTGCCAACCCGCATGGCGTCGTGCCCGACCTCGGCTACCCAATGTATTTCTTCGCCATACTGGGCGTCTGGAAGATTCTTGGAGCCATCGCCATTCTCGTGCCGCGATATCCGCGCCTCAAGGAGTGGGCCTATGCCGGCATCTTCTTCGACCTCACCGGTGCTGCAGCGTCCTGCGCCGCTGTAGGCGTCTATGGCGCTTTCGGCTTTCACATCATCGCTCCGTTGGTCATTGCCGGCCTCTGTGTAGCATCGTGGGCGCTACGGCCGGAGAGCCGCAGAATCGGCGTCCTCTTCCCAGCAAAGAACGACGAGCGAATAAGCGCGCGTGCAGCCAACATCGCATAGATTCCAGCCACAACATCGGCATCGCACATTATGACAACAAGCAAAGCGAACCCCAGGGTTGACACCTTCATTGCTAGCGCAAAGATCTGGCAGAAAGAGTTGAAGAAGTTGCGAGCGATCCTTCTCGACTCCGAACTGACCGAAGAATTCAAGTGGAGTCAACCCTGCTACACCTTCCAGGGCAAGAACGTAGTGATCATCGGTGCATTAAAGGAATCCTGCGCGCTCGCCTTTTTCAAAGGCGTCCTGCTCAAGGACATCCACGGTGTCCTCACCAGGCCCGGACAGCACTCGCAGTCGACACGCTGGTTCAAGTTCGCCTCCGTCCGGGAAATCGCGGAGATGAAATCGGTCGTGAAGGCCTATGTTCGGGAAGCCATCGAGGTAGAAAAAGCCGGCCTGAAAGTAAAACTAAAGAAGACCTCGGACCTGAAGGCTCCCGAGGAATTGCAAACCATGCTGGATGAATTCCCAGACCTCAAAACTGCTTTTGAAGCATTAACTCCGGGGCGTCAACGAGCCTACATCTATCATTTCTCCACCCCCAAGCAATCCAAAACCCGTGAGTCGCGCATTCGAAAATTCATGCCGCATATTCTCAACGGAAAGGGTCTTCTCGATAAGTAGCCGGCAGCTGGTGCGGGTCTTGGGATATTGGCTCTGCCGCGAACCATGGGTGCCTCAGGTCTGGATTTTCAGACCTGGGATAACACCAGTCCACTCCATCTGCACTTGATCTCTCAGCCCTTGGACGTATTCAGCGCCACCGCCGCGTGAATCAGAGTTTTCAGCGCCTTCTCATTCACCTTGTCGCCTTCGCGAAAGTCGATGGCTCGCCGCAGATTCCCCTCGAGACTGGAATTGAAGAGTCCTGCTGGATCATCCAAGAAGGCGCCCTTCGCGAACGTCAGTTTTACAGCGCTTTTGTAAGTCTCGCCGGTGCAGATGATCCCCTCATGGGACCAGACAGGCACTCCGCGAGGGTTCGATGGTTTCTTCCACTTGCATTCTTCGACAATCTCCGGGTCGGCCTGCCGGATCAAGGTGCGCAGACGTGCAAGCTTCTCTCCGCGCCAATCACTCAGTTCAAGGATTTTCGCGTCGACTTCTGTGGAGGCAGATTCACGAGACGCAGATTCGATTTTCCCCGAAGCTTTCGATTTCATGTGAGTATCCGTCTTCGCGTTGAGGTTCTGTTTCTGCCCTCATGCAATTTCAACAGCCTTCGAATCGGCACGAGCCGATCGTTGCTCCGGATGCGCCCCGCAAGAGCGGCGGACCACCAGGCGCACCGGAACGAGCACATCGCGTATCGGCAGTTCAGGATGTTCAAGCCGCTCGAGCATAGTCGCCATCGCCACTGCGCCGATTCCTGCACAGTCCTGGTGAATCGTCGTAAGCGGAACGGGCAGCAGGCTCGCATATCGCACGTCATCCATGCCGACAATGCGGAGATCTTCAGGAATTCGGATGCCCGCTCCCAGTAGCACCTGCATCAACCGGGCGGCAGTCAAATCATTCGCACAAACAATCGCCTCAGGCCTTGCGGCATCCATCATCCGGCGGACGAAGCCTTCATCTTCCGGACTGCCGCGCCAAACCGGTTCCCAATCCGGTTTGATGCCGTGGTTGCGAAGTGCTTCGTAGAATCCGGTGATACGTGCGTCCACCGTGTTGGCTACAAACTCTTCGCCCCAAAAAACCAGGCGACGGGCGCCGACGTCCACAAGGTGAGAGGCAGCGATATAGCCGGCGCGACGATTGTCCACGCCAACCAGGTCATGCTGCGATCGCTCCGGATAGGGCATGTAGCAGCGATCGAGCAGAACAAATGGAATCTGCGCGCGATCCAGCGCCCGAGCGATGCGGCGATTGGCCGTGTCTTTTTCGCTCGTGAGTTCGAGCGGCGCGAAGAATACCCCCGCGACTCTCTGCGAGATGAAAGACTGCACCATTTGCGCCGCTGCTTTTGCGCTGTCCTGAACCGAGGCGGAGGAGTTGCCCCACAGCAGCGCATCGGGCCGAGCGAAATGTGTGCGCATCATGCCATGACAGATCGGTTCGAAGATCTCAGTCAATCCGAGTTCGGGTATCAGCAGCCCAAACGTGCGCCCGCTTTGCCTGTCCTCGGCCAATACGTGCGTGCCTGCTCCCGGTCGTCGCGTAACCAGGCCCATGCCCTGCAGGTCGTGCACGGCTTTGGCAACGGTGATGCGCGACGCGTTGAACAGCTTGCCCAATTCTGCTTCGCTGGGAAGTCGGTCTCCAGGCTTCAACTCACCCGATTGAATGCTGGCAAGAAGGTGTTCGAAGACACGGCGATGCTTCGACAGGTGAACCGCCGGGTCACTCTCTGGTGGAGGGCCAAGCTTACTCGCCAATCTTCTTGATTTCTTCATTCACGATTACCCAGAAGCCGATAAGCAATACATCAAGAACACTAGAAGATTGGCCCCCGGATGTCGACACAATGTCTATACATTGCCGAAAATCCGGGGTCCGTGATCTTTCGTGATGGAATATACAAATTCCGCTATGCAGACCGTTCGATCGCAGTATCGATTTCAGCAAGAGTCGCTTCAGAGAGCGAAGGCATGGCGCCGGACTGCGATGCAACCCAGCTACCCCATCGGTTCCCTGCCTCGTTTAGGAGCGCCAGTTCCGCTCCTCGCAGAAGATAGTGCGCGATGGCAGCGGTAAACGCGTCTCCGGCGCCGATCGTGTCGGCAATCTCAATGGGAAAGCCTGGATGCCGGTGCCACTCTTCACGCGTGACCAGCAGACTGCCGTGAGCGCCGCAAGTAATAGCAACCAGTTGCAGGGTCGGAAACTCGGCCAGCATGCGCTCGGCGCCAAGACGCAGGTTGTCCACGGTAGCGCCTTCCTCCCCCGGAATTCCGAGCAGCGCCAGAACCTGCGGAACCTCCGCGTCATTCATCTTCATCACCGTGGCCAGTTCAAGCGACTCCTGAATCACCTCGCTCGAATAAAACGGAGGCCGCAAATTCACGTCGAAGATACGGATACATCGCGAGGATGTTTGCGCCGCGAGGGTCTGGATGGTCTGGCGCGATTCGATGCTGCGTTGCGCAAGCGACCCAAAGCAGATCGCATCCGCGCGTTCCGCTAGGCGGACCCACTCGTCTGAGAGTTCCATCGAATCCCATGCTGCCGGTTGGTGAATGGTGTACTCCGGCTGACCATTGCTGAAGGAGACCGTAACTCTGCCGGTTTCATGCATCGGATCAATTTGCAAAAAACTGGTGTCGGCAGGCAGCGGATCGAGTCGATGCACGGCCTCGCGACCGAGATCATCTCGTCCGATGCGGCTCAATATCGCTGAGTGGTTTCCGAGGCGCCCGGCCATCACGCTGAAATTTGCGGGCGCACCGCCCAGGCGCGGCCCCTCGGGCAACATGTCCCACAGCAGCTCCCCTATTCCCAGGATTAGATGCGGCTCTTTCAACTCGTACTCCTTCGAGATTGGGCCGCCGCGGAGTCTCTAGCGGCTTCGCTTGCTATGTCAAACCGTTGCCCGCCCACCGAACAACTTCCACCCTCAGGGGTAGACTCGTCAACACCTTCCAGAAGTTAGGGCTTGCCCATCCAGCGCCAGATCGAGCAGTCCTCGTAATTGGCTGAGGCGTATTCACCGTCCGGCTGATTGGCCATGATTTTGTGGTCGGCAATGGCATCGGCGCGAGAGCGTCGAACCTGTCCCCCGAAGAGCCTCTTGAAACCGAGCTGGCGTTCAATCACGTGGTCCTGCTCGGGATTCACATACAGCAGGTCGAGTTCCCCCGGACGCTTCGCGAAGACTCGCGCCCACCTCTGCAGCAGGCGACGCATCACTGCCGGGCCAAATGGGTTGAACAGGAAGGCCAGGCTCGGTCCTTTGGGAATCCGCGCATCGACAGCATCGCCACAGAGGATCTGCAGCGGCGCTCGGGCCGCGCCTCCAGAATGCCATGTGCTCAGATTCTGGCGGGCCACCTCCACCAGGAGTGGATTTAGTTCGATCCCTATAACCTTCCGAAATGGATAGTCCGCCGCAAGCAATATTGCACGACCCATACCTGCTCCCACGTCGATGAATGTGAACTGCTCAATGGGAGCGATAGGTTTCGACCGCTCCCAGCGCTTCAAGAGCGCATGGAAGACGGAGGGCGCGACGCCGAAGTACGCGGTGGAATGGCGGTCGTGGGTATGGCCGGTCTTGAGATAGCGCCCCGGGATCAGTCCGCTGGTTTGAACGCCGTGCGCACAATCGAAGGGATGAAGGGTAAATCCCTCGGCTTTTGTCATCCGCGGCAGGCCCACCCGTGGCGACGCAGTCCCGGCCAGACGCTTTGGCTTATTCCGTTGAGCGGCGGTCACGCCTGAACCTTAGCACAGGGCGCCGGGGGTGCTTTTGAGAGTCTTGCGGCGGGATTTGGACGCAGGCCTCGTTTCCCGCGGGAGTACCGAAGGAGGAACCGGTTGCTTCCCGGGATGGGCCCGCCGTGACAGCCAGCGTCAAATCGCGATAGGCTGGAGGTAATCGCGCATTGACGTGACCAAGGAGCACGCGCATCCCCATGCCCATTCAAAAGACCGCTAAGATCTGGCACAACGGCAACCTGATTCCCTGGGAGGACGCCACCATCCATGTGATGAGCCATGTCATTCACTACGGCTCCAGCGTGTTCGAGGGAATCCGCTGCTACGCCCAGCCGCAGGGTTCGGCTGTTTTCCGGCTTCCGGAGCACATGCAGCGCCTGCTGGACTCGGCCAAGATCTACCGGATGGAGATTCCATTCTCTCTCGATGAGCTTTGTGCTGCCGTGGTGGATCTGATTGAGGCTAATGGAATAGCGCCTTGTTATATCCGCCCCATCGCGTTGCGCGGCTATGGGGAGATCGGCGTAAGTCCCAAGGGCTCGCCGATTGAGGTCTACATGGCCAACTTCCCCTGGGGCAAATACGTAACGGGAACCGGCGGAGCAGACGTTTGCATCTCTAGCTGGAACCGCCTCGCGCCGAACACGATGCCCGCTCTGGCCAAAGCCGGCGCCAATTACATGAATTCGCAGCTCATCCGCATGGAAGCCGACATAAACGGCTACGTCGAGGGCATTGCTCTGGATACGAATGGGCTGGTCAGCGAAGGTTCCGGCGAGAACGTGTTCGTGGTACGGAACGGCGTGCTCTATACGCCGCAACTGGCGAACTCTGCGCTGTCTGGAATTACGCGCGACAGCGTCCTTACGATTGCCCGCCACCTTGGGCTCGCCGTCACCGAGCAGCCGATTCCGCGCGAGATGCTCTACATCGCCGACGAAGTATTCTTCACCGGTACCGCTGCCGAGGTTTCGCCGATTCGTTCTATCGACCGCATCATGATCGCTGACGGAAAAACCGGCGAGATCACGAAAAAGATTGCCGACGAATTCTTCGCCATTGCAAACGGACTGAAGCCGGATCGCTTCGGCTGGCTGACGCCCGTCAAGGTGAATGCAACGGAGCCCGTAACGGCATAGGACTTCAACAAGCACAAAATGAGAGGCGGCCTTTCACGGGCCGCCTCTTTCTTTGCTCATTCAGAACGTCTCTTCATTCCTGTTCGGAACTCAGGGCTTCTTATTGGTCAGGGGCATGTATTCGTCGCGCAGCCTGGTCTGCCTGCTTACCATCGGAACGGCATTGCCCTCGATAAACACCTGCTTCACCGAAGTTCTTACGTCAAGCGGATCACCATTTGCCACCACAACATTCGCCGTCTTGCCTACGTCCAGCGATCCCAGCTTGTCGCCCAGTCCAAACATCTCTGCCGGATTCAGCGTGATGGCCTTCAAGGCCTCATCGTAGGGCAAGCCGTAAGCCACCGCATAACCTGCTGCGTAGGGCAAATTGCGGCTTCCGCCCATGTCGCGCCCCGCAGTCGCCAGTGCAATCTTCACGCCCCGTTTCTGCAACTCTGCAGGTAGAGTGTAGACCGCATCGTACCGTTCGTCTGGACGCGGAAAGTCATAGATCGAACCGACAATCACCGGCACTTGATACGAAGCGATCTTATCCAGCACATCCTGGGCATGCGTCACGTGATTGAGAATCACCTTCAGATGAAATTCCTTCGCCAGGCTCATGGCGACTTCCACCTCGTAGCTCTCGTATGCGCCCAGCACCACGGGCTTTTCGCCGTGCAGATAGGGCAGTAAAGCCTCCAGCTTCAAATCTCGCTTCGGCGGAGCGCCCTTGTGATCAGGCTTTGCCGCTGCGGCCCGCTCCGCTTCATAAGCTTGCGCATCCAAAAACGCCTGACGGATCTGCGTGGCGAGTCCCATCCGTGTTGTGGGGAATTTCGCTGGGCCGTTGTAGTTCGCCTTCCTTCGAACGCTACCTTCAAAGTTCATCTCCAGGGCGATATCTCTCTGGAGCAGCATTGCATCCCGGTCACGTCCGTACAACTGGATCGCGGCGTCCTGTCCCGGGATGGAATCTTCCGAAGCGGGCGCAACGATCGCGTTGGTAATGCCGTTCAGCCGCTCCACCGGAATGCGAACCGTCTCGGCGTGGAATGCGTCGCCAACATGCATCTGTGGTTCCACTTCATCCGCGGTCTCCACCAGGTCATTGCTGTTTTGATCCGCCTCAACTTCAGTAAGTCCGAGGTGCGTCTCAGCATCGAACAAACCCGGATAGACCGTCATCCCCTTTGCGTCGAAAACCTCGGCGCCGGCAGGGACTTTGGTCGTCTTCACCGGGCCAACCGCAACGATCTTGCCATCCGACATCACCACCGTACCGACATCAATCGTTCCATGAGTGACGGTGAGTACCTTTCCGCCGACAATTGCGATCGTCTTCGCCGGAGCCAGTGCAGTATTGTTGGAACCGGATTTGTCCGTTTGCGCCAGACCATTCCCCTGTGTCAGTGCAGCACACGCCAAAAATGCAATGAGGATTGAAGTCTTCATTGTCCGTCTCCTTCATCCTCGGCAGTTTCGAAACCAGCATCGTGCATTGCTCCGTTGAAGTGGGTAGTGCCGAAGCCCGGTAGCGAGCTGTCGAAGTACAAATCACCATCAATGAAGACTTTTTCGACGCGTGCATACGTCGACAGCGGATCCATATTCCAGATGACAACATCGCCATCCTTGCCCTCGTCCAGCGATCCAACCCGATCATCAACTCCGATAATCCACGCCGGGTTCAGCGTAATCATGCGCAAAGCCTCCTCTTCGGTGGCTCCGCCGTAGTTCACCATCTTGCCGGCCTCCTGATTGAGTCGCCGCACGTAGTCGTTCGAATCGCTCTTGAGCGCCACGCGCACACCTTCGCGCATGCTCATTACCGCGTTCCAGGGAATAGCGTCCCAAGCTTCATCTTTGAACCCCCACCAGTCTGCAAACGTAGCGATGCCCGTGCCAGTCGGAGCAATCTTGTCCCCCACCTTGTACATTTCAAGCGCATGATGGAATGCGCGAATTTTGTAGCCGTATTCCTTCGCGATGGCCTCTTCAGTCAGAAACTCGTCCGCACGATAGCAGTGAATCTGCACGAAAAGCTTGCCGCGCAGCACATCGGCGAGAGCCTCGAGTTTCAGATCCTTCTTGGGTGCCACTGCGTCCTTGTCGCCCTTTGCTACCTTCGCGTTGTACGCATCCCACGATGCCATGTACGCCTTCGCATCTTCAAACGCCTGGCGCATCACTTCAAAGTTGCCCATGCGTGTCGAAGGAACTTCGTTACGGCGACCGTAAACCCGCTTGGGATTTTCGCCGCTCGCAAACTTGATGGAGCGCGGCGCATTGGGAAACAGCATCTCGTCGCGCGACAAGCCAAACTTGTTCTTGATGACGACTGCCTGCCCGCCAATCATGTTCGCCGATCCGTGCAGCAGCAATTCGGTCGTTACGCCTCCAGCCAGCGCCTGGTAGAGAGCCTTATCCCGGTTGTCGAAGGCATCGATCATCATCATCGAGGGCGTCACCGGGCTGGTGGCTTCGTTGATGTCGTCGCCAAGCGCCGAGTGCGAGTGCGGGTCGATGATTCCCGGCGTAACAAACTTGCCCGCCGCGTCGATCGTCTTCGCTCCAGCGGGCGCGTTCACGGTAGCGCCCACGCCCGCGATCTTTCCGTTATGAATCCAGACGCTGCCATGCTGAATCGTGCCATGCGTGACCGTCATCACCGTTGCGTTCTGAATAACCACGTCTGATGGGGTGTTGCTGGAAGGTGCTTGTGCAGCAAGGCTGATCGGGATGGCCGAAATCGCTGCAACAAACAAGGGCACGCACCTGTGTCGAAACACAGAGAAGAAGCTAACCATGTGCTGGTCTCCGAGGGAAATCGATTCGGAACAGATGTGCATGATGGTAACACGCAGATTCGACCAGCAAAGATGAAGCCGATCGCAACTTTGTTAGAACTTCCAGGAGCAAATCCGCGTACTAACACCTTTGAGAATCCAGTTTCATGCGAGGCCGTTCATGGAGAACCTGCTTCAGGATCTTCGCTACGCGATGCGAACCCTTCTTAGGGCTCCCGGTTTTTCCTTTATCGTTGTCATTTCCATTGCGCTGGGATTTGCCGCCAATGCCACGGTCTTCAGCGTCGCAAACGGCCTGCTTTGGGGGCTGCTGCCTGTCAAGGATCCTGGGCGGATGGTCATGTTCTCTGAAGGCCAGTCCTACTCCTATCCCGACTACATCGACTACCGCGATCAGACTGCCGACATCTTCGACGGCGGAGTTACGGCACACTTTCCTCTCATTCCAGCAAGCATCGGCGGCAAAGGGGAACCGGAGCGGGTCTGGGGGCAGTCCGTCAGCGGCAACTTCTTCCCCACGCTCGAAGTGCCGATGACGCTTGGCCGCACAATCCTGCCTGGAGACGATCAAACATCTGGCCGCAACCATGTAGTGGTGTTGAGCAATAGTCTCTGGCGGCGTCGCTTCAGTGCTGACCCCAATATTCTCAATCACGATGTGGCCCTGAACGGGCGGTACTACACCGTCGTGGGAATTGCGCCGCCCGGCTTTTATGGCGTAGATCGCGGAATCTCGTCTGATTTCTGGGTGCCTCTCACCGTGTCAGAAGAGATGATGCCCGACCTGGCCACGGATGAAAACGTCAGAACCAAGCGCGACAATCAATGGTTGATGCTGAACGCCAGGCTCAAGCCCGGCATCACCCGTTCTCGAGCGCAGGTGGCGCTCAATGTCATCAAGAAACGGCTCGACAAAACCTACCGCAAAGACGACAAGAACCCCGGAAGCTTAACTCTCCAAACCGCTGGGAGCCTCATAGCCGGCTCCGCCACACCCGCGTTCACTCTCATGGCCGTCCTGATGGTCGTCGTCGGGTTGGTCCTGCTCGTCGCCTGCGCCAACGTCGCAAACCTGCTGCTGGCGCGCGCCATTGGCCGCCAGAAAGAAATCGCCATTCGCCTCGCAATGGGTGCCGTTCGCCGCCAACTGATTCGACAGCTTCTTTTGGAGTCTTTCATCCTCTCGTTGACCGGTGCGGGCGTCGGCTTCCTGCTTGCCGCCGGAGCCGCTCGCGCCATTTCCAACTTCCAGCTCCCACTGCCATTTCCGGTCGTCTTCGATTTCAACGTCGACTGGCGCGTTGCGCTCTTCACGCTGGGCCTCTCCATCATCACGGCTCTTGTGTTCGGACTGGTTCCGGCTCTGCGCGCTTCGCGGCCTGACCTCGTCGACGCTCTGAAAGACGGCCAGTCGGTGCTTGGAGGCACGGGGCGTTCACGCCTGCGGAATTCGTTGGTGGTGGTCCAGGTGGCGCTTTCGCTTGTCTTGCTTGCCACTGCCGGGCTCTTCCTGCGAAGTCTCGGAAACGCCTCTTCCATCGACATAGGTTTCAAATCCGACAATGTCCTGATCATGACGATGGATCCCAAACTTCAGAGTTACTCGCATGACAAGACGGTGCAGTTCCTGACGCAGGTCCGCGAGCGTGTCTCCGCGCTGCCAGGCGTGCGGGCCGTAAGTTTCGTAGGAGTGGTTCCGCTCAGCATTGGCTCCAGCAGCAACAATTACGATGTCGAAGCTGCGAAGGATCATCCCAAACAAAGCGTGATTGCCGACACCAACACCATCGGCAGTGCATACTTCGCATCGATGGGCATTCCCCTGCTGCGCGGTCGTGATTTCGTTCTCCAAACCGACGACCAGCACGTGGCCATCATTAATGAGACGATGGCCTCGCACCTGTTCCCCGGTCAGGATCCGATCGGCCGCCTGATTCATCAGGAGAAAAACCAGTACACCGTAATCGGCATTGCACGTAACTCGAAACAACGCACGATTGGTGAAAAGCCGGCCGATGCAGTTTATCTGTTTCTCAACGCCGCTCCTGAAAAGGCAAACAGCTTTTTCGGAACCACACTGATTGTCAAGACCTTTGTGAATCCCGGAGCAATGGCTCAATCCGTACGGCAACAGATTGCCGCACTCGATCCCAACATGGCCGTCTTCAACGTCGAAACCATGCAGCAACACGTCGACAAGTCGCTCCTCCTCCCGCGCATTTCCGCTCTGCTGCTTGGAATCTTTGGAGCAGTGGGTCTCACGCTTGCCGCCATTGGCCTCTATGGCGTCATGAGCTACTCCGTTCGCTGCCGCACGCGCGAAATCGGAATCCGCATGGCACTCGGTGCAAAGCCGCGCAAGGTTCTGAGAATGATTCTGCGGCAGGGCCTGACTTTGACTGCGATAGGTCTCGCCATTGGCCTCACCATCGCCCTCGTTGTCGGACGCTTTGCCGCCAGCGTGCTCTACGGAACAAGCGGGTCGGATTTGCTGACTTTCGTAGTCGTTTCGGCTGTCCTGCTAGTCACCGCGGCCGTGGCCATTCTTATTCCCGCAATGCGAGCGGCGCGCGTCGAACCTACCGTTGCATTGCGCTACGAGTAAGCAGGTCGCGGTTCAATTTAGGATCGACGAGAGCCTCGAACCCTTTTCTCGCGTCGCATGGCGCCGCTGTAGCATAGCGTTCATGATCGATTGTTTAGAATGGAGACATGCTGCTGTCATTTCCTAAACTGTCTCGCTCACTCCTGGTGTGTGTCACTGCAGTATTGATGATTCAAGCGTCTGTTGTGGCCCGGTCGCAGGCTTATGTCGGAAAACCTAAGCTGATCGTTGTCATTGTGATCGACCAGTTTCGCGGCGACTACCTCAACCGCGATCGATCTGAATTCAAGGGACGCGGTTTTAATCTTTTCCTGAACGAGGGCGCGTGGTTTACCGATTGCTACTATGACTACGCCAACACCAAGACCGCGCCAGGACACGCGACCATTGGCACAGGCGCTTACTCCGACGGGCACGGTATCGAAACGAACGAGTGGTGGGATGCATCGCGCTCTGACGCCGTGAAGGTCAGCTTCTGTCCAAGATGAACGCTACCAGCTCGTGGATGTTCCTTCTTCATCGATCCCGGCAAATGAGCCTGGCGCGCCATCGACGGCTGCTAAATTCCTTGTCGGCGCTTCTCCGCTGAATCTGCGGGCGTCGACACTGGGCGACGAGTTGCGACTCGCGACGCAAGGGCAAGGCAAAAGTGTTCGGCGTCTCCCTGAAAGATCGCGCCGCAATTCTGCCTGCAGGCCAGTCGGCCAATGGTGCGTTCTGGATCGACAACGCGAGCGGCCAGTTCATCACGTCGACCTATTACATGCAGCACTTGCCGGAGTGGGCGCGGACCTTCAATGCCAGCGGGCGCATTGCGCAGGCAGAGCGCGAAGCCAACGCCGAAGGCACTACGCAGTTCCACGACCTCGTGGGGAGAACTCCGGCAGCCAACAGCTACGAGTTTGACTTCGCAAAAGCGTTGATCACCGGCGAAAAGCTCGGCCAGCGCGGCGTAACGGACATGGTGACTATTTCGCTTTCTGCCAACGATATTCAAGGCCATCAACTCGGTCCCGATTCGGATTCAGAAGAGCAAATGATCGTGAGCCTCGACCGGGACTTCGACAAGTTCTTCTCCTGGCTTGATCAAACCGTTGGGCTCAACAATGTCTGGCTCGCGCTGACTGCGGACCATGGGGTCGCTCCGGTTCCGAGCGAGGCTGCGAAACTCGGCATGGATGCTGCGTTGGTGAACATGCCAAAGCTCTACGCGCAACTGGAAAAGGAACTGAATGAACGCCACTCCCCCGGCGGGCACGTTGAGTATCTGATGCCGGGGCCGGAACTCCCTTACATCGTGCTGAACAAGCATGCGTTTGAGAAGGTACACGTGAGCGAGCAGGCGGCGGAAGAAGAACTGGCCGCGCTGCTGCCCGATGCCGTTGCGGCGCAGAGTCCAGCGCCGTTGCCGCAACTGAAGCTGAACGAACCGGTCCCCGAGCCTTCGCAGCAACGCCTGCCGCCCTCGCCCCAGGTGGCCGGCGTGTATACGAGGCTGCAACTGGCAAACGGCACACTGCCGCCTACCGACTGGGGACGCGAACTGGCCCACAGCTACGCCTATCACGGAAACTGGTTTGTGATGCTGGCATTGGGCGGCTATCAAATGGAAGATATTCGCAGCTGGGGCGGAACGACTCACTTCAGCCCATGGTCCTACGATCGGCACGTTCCGCTTGCCTTCTACGGATCGCCCTTCATCCCCGGCGAGTATCATGGACGTGTAGCCCCTGTGGATCTGGCAGTCACGTTTGCCTCGCTCGCCGGCGTCAATTTTCCGTCCGCCGCATCGGGCCGCGTGCTCAAAGAGGCGCTGAAGCCAATCCACTCCGTGCCATCGACTCCGCAGTAGTCGCTTCAATTTTGAGGGAAAAATTCGCGCGTGAAACCCGACATGAAAGTGCAGTTCGCCGGCATCGAGCTGACCAACCCGGTCATCGCTGCGAGCGGCACATTTGGCTACGGCATCGAATTTGAAGAGATTGTCTCCCTCGAGCGGATCGGCGCGTTCGTCACCAAAGGCATCTCGCTTGAACCAATGTTGGGCCATCCCGCTCCCCGCCTCATCCAGACAGCCGCCGGGATGCTGAACGCCATCGGTCTCCAAAACATCGGAGTCACCGAGTTCATTGAGAAAAAGCTCCCTCCGCTTCGCCGCTATCCCTCCTGCAAAGTCATCGTCAACGTCTTCGGCTACACGGTGAGCGACTACAAGCTGGTCGTCGAGCGCCTGAACGACGCCGATGGCATCGCCGCGTACGAGTTGAATGTCTCCTGCCCCAATGTCCACGCCGGCGGCATGGCATTCGGTTCTGACTCCGGCTCGCTTGAATACCTGGTGCACGAGGTAAAAAACGTCTCGAAGCGGCCCTTGATTATCAAGCTGTCGCCGAATGTCACCTCCATCGCAGGCATGGCGCGGGTGTGCGCCGCGTCTGGAGCCGACGCTATCAGCCTGGTGAATACCTTCCTCGCCATGTCGATCGATGTTGAGACCCGCAAGCCGCGGCTCACCAATGTGACCGGCGGCCTATCCGGACCAGCCATCAAGCCCATCGCAGTGCGCATGGTCTACGAAACAGCGCGCGCGGTCAGCATTCCGATCATCGGGCTTGGCGGCATCGTC
This sequence comes from uncultured Acidobacteriaceae bacterium, assembly GCA_963738035.1. GTDB lineage: Bacteria > Acidobacteriota > Terriglobia > Terriglobales > Acidobacteriaceae > Telmatobacter. The sequence goes on along the minus strand of CAVTVB010000005.1, from coordinate 41,157 downwards.
ACTCCCGACGATGCGGTTGAGTTCATGCTCGCGGGCGCAACCGCCGTGCAAGTAGGCACGGCCAGCTATGCCGATCCGCGCGCCACCGAAAGGCTCGCCAAAGGTCTCGAAGCCTGGTGCCGTAGCCATCACGTTGAACGCGTTGCCGCTCTCACCGGCGCCGTCGACCTGCCGCAGAAATAGCACCTCCAACATAAAAGCTTCCTCCGGTTGATATCATTCCGTTGGAGTCCCTCTTCCCTTCAAGGAGCACACCTGTGAAGATCTGCCGCGTGCAGTCGCTTGCGCTTTTCGCCTCGACCTGGATTCTTTCCGCTTCAATCTGTCTGAGCGCCCAGAACATTTCGCTCACCGTGGATGCGACGAAAACGCAGAACAAGATTCTGCATGCGCACCTTGTGATGCCGGTCAAGCCCGGACCGCTCACCGTTTACTACCCGAAGTGGATTCCCGGCGAGCACGGACCCGATGGCCCGATCGCCAACCTGACCGGCCTCAAATTCTCCGCAGGTGGCAAGGTGATTCCGTGGCAGCGCGATCTGCTCGACGTATTTACGTTCCATGTTGTCGTGCCCGATGGCGCGAGTCAGCTTGAAGCGAACTACGACTACATTGAACCCGATGGCGGCTCGGCGACCGACAAACTGCTGATCCTCGAGTGGAACGAAGTTGCACTCTATCCCGAAGGAACACCCGCCGACAAGCTGATGTACGAAGCGAAGCTGATCATGCCTGAAGGCTGGAAGTTCGGCAGTTCCCTTCCCGTCGCCGCCAAAAGCGGAAACGAAGTGTCGTTCAAGCCCATCTCGTTCGATCTCCTTGTCGACTCACCGGTTGCCACCGGCATCTACTACCGAGACATCGACATCACGCCTCCAGGCGAGCCGATCCATCACCAGATGGACATTGTTGCCGACAGCGAAGACGCGCTCAACATGAGCCCGAAAGACCAGAAAGCCATGACCAGCCTGGTTGCAGAATCGGGCAAGCTGTTTGGCGCGCGGCACTATCGCGACTACCACTTCATCCTCGGGCTGAGCGATCACGTCGCACACTTCGGACTCGAGCACCACGAGTCGAACGACAGCCGACTGCCCGAAAACGCGTTGACTGGGCCGGGCTCAGGCATGGCGCTGGGCGGTTTGCTGGCCCACGAATTTGCACACTCATGGAACGGAAAATATCGCCGTCCCGCGGACCTCGCAGTGCCAGGCTTTGAGGAGCCGATGAAGACTGACCTGCTGTGGGGCTACGAAGGACTCACCGACTACACCGGTCCTTTGCTCGCTGCGCGCAGCGGCTTGTTCACGCCCGAGCAGTATCACGAGTGGCTCGCGAGCATTGCAGCCTCTCTGGGGCCGGGGCGACCGGGGCGCACGTGGCGTCCGCTGCGCGATACCGCCGATGCCGAATTCGGCATGGGATACGGCGCGCGCGGTTGGCTCAACTGGCGCCGCGGAACCGACTACTACGATGAGGGCGATCTGGTGTGGCTCGAAGTGGCGACCATCATTCATCGCGAGTCACACGGCACCAAGTCGATTGACGATTTCTGTCATTCCTTCCACGGCGGCATCAACAACGGTCCCGAAGTAAAGCCCTACACATTCGACCAGCTCGTCAGCGATCTCAATGCGATCGCGCCGTATGACTGGGCAACGTTCTTCCACACCCGCCTCGACTCCACCTCGCCCGAAGCACCGGTAGGTGGCATCGAAAACGGCGGCTGGAGAGTCAGCTACACCGACCAGCCCGCAAAGCTCGAAGGCCGGCGGGGAAACTCCGGATACGTCTACTCCATCGGCTTGCAAGTAGGCACGGATGGAACAGTAGGCGATTCGATCGTCGGTGGCCCCGCGTTTGAGGCGGGCGTCTCCTCCGGGATGAAGATCGTCGGCGTCAATGGTCGTGTCTTCAATCAGGATCTGCTTGCCGCGGCGATCAAGGACGCCAAGGGCAACCAGAAACCGATCACCCTGCTCGTGCTCGTCGATGACTACTATCGGACCTGCACCATCAATTACCACGATGGCCTGCGCTATCCACACCTTGTGCGCGAAGAGGGCAAATCGGATTACCTGGACGAGTTGATCAAGGCCCGTGCGGGACAGTAGAGTTTCCTCAGCTCTCCCTCTTTTGATTTTTTCTGTACTGGCTTTCCCACCAATGAGGAGGAACGCCATGCATTCGAGACATCATGCTTTCACTCATTTGTTGTGTTGTCATAGCCCTCACAACGATCACCCACGCGCAGTCTTCCGACTCCACCGTCGTCAAGACTGAACGTGGAGCCGTCCGCGGGCGTCGCAAATGGCAGTGTGATCAGTTGGAAAGGGATTCCGTATGCCGCCCCGCCGGTGGAAAGCTCCGCTGGCGCGTGCCGCAGCCGGTAGTCGCGTGGGCAGATGTGCGCGATGCCAGCAAGTTCGGGCCAGCCTGCATGCAGGCCGACGATGTGGCGAAATCAGAAGATTGCCTCTTCCTGAATATCTGGCGTCCCGCTGCAACCTCAGCGCAGCCGTTTCCGGTAATGTTCTGATTCACGGCGGTGCCATGGTTCATGGAAGCTCCACGATTTACCCAGGCGACGCGCTTGCCGCACAGGCCGTGGTGTTGTGAGCCTGAACTACCGCATGGCCGGCTCCGCTTCTTCGCCCACCCTGCGCTCGCGGCCGAGGCTCCCAATGATGTGCGCGGAATTACGGGTACATGGATCAGCTTGCTGCATTGCAATGGGTGCAGCGCAATATCGCAGCCTTCGGCGGGGATCCGAAACAAGTCACGATCTTCGGCGAGTCCGCCGGGGCGATCGGTGTTGGCTCATCTGGTTTCGCCGATGTCGCGCGGATTATTTCAACGCGCAATCGTGCAATCCCCGGGCACGCCTGGCGGGCGCGCAAAAGTCTTTCCTTCTTCTGACCTTGCAAGCGCCGAGAAATCCGCAGCGGACTGGCTCGCTCGGTTGGCGTAACCGGCGAGGCGCAGCTGCAGTGGAGCAACTGCGCGCGCTTCCACTGAGAAGCTGCTTGAAGGAACAAGCGGACCTCAGACACTCGCCGCTCTTTCGGCCAGCACCACTCCTCCGGCATGGCGATGTCGATTGTCGATGGGCGTTTTCTTCCCGAGCCTGTGGAGGCGGCAATTGCAGCGGATCACTGGACGCAAGTCCCCGTATCGTTGGGCCACGACCGCGATCTCGGGCTCGGAGTGCCGACAGCAAAGAGCAACTCTTCGCGATTTTCGGCATCGACGCAGCCGAGGCGCGCAAGCTCTATGACCCGCGTGGCGACCAGACGCTCGATGAACTGAAGCAGCAGGTCTTTGCCGACAGAACAATGATGGACCCACAAGACACCTGGCGGACTTGTTAGCTCACGGCGGACAGCCGGTCTATCTCTATCGCTTCGCCTACGTCAACGAAGCAGCGCGCGGAAAGATCATGGGCACACAACACGGATTCGAGATTCCCTTCACCCTCGACATTCCCGGAGCGCTCGTCGCCGGCAAGGCAACTGACAGACAAGATGATGGGCGATCTTGCGAGCGCCTATTGGGCACAGTTCAAGACCGGCGATCCGAACGGCGATGCCGCCCGACGTGGCCGCACCATGATCCCTCAGTCACCGCGGATTCACTTCACGAACTCAGGCGTAATCATCCACAGACCCGCTAAACAAACTCGATCTGTGGAAGAGTGTCTGGAGCCGCGCGCAATAACTGGTCAGCTTTTCGCTCTTCGCGCCGCAATTTGTAATACTTGCCCGTGCACTACAATTTTCTCAGTGACTAGAGAGCGTTGGGCTCAGATAGGAATCACGACACAATTTCTCATCGTCGTGAGGACGCTGGGTGAGATCTTTCGGCTAAGGCACAGCCTCGGCACGAGTTTTTCTGTCGCCATCGCTATGCCATACCTTGGCGGCGTTCTGATAGCTGCCATCTCTTGCTGGTTGAGCGTCACCTTGTTTTTCTTCCGCCGCTATACTCTTGCCGCTTGCGTCGCCGCCGCGACCGTGCTCGTTCTATTGGTGTACAAGATATCCGTGATCGCCAGGTGATGGCGGTTCTACCTTACCGTCGACACGTTTCAGTTGATTGACCCGGAGTCACTGTCCCGCCAGGGTGAAGCAGACCCTGTTGTTCGTGTTGTCAATCATTTCGTTGAAATGGGAAAGAAAATCCCCGCCGATAACTCCTCGTATCGCATACCGGGCGGCGACTATATCTTTCATGTCGAACGCAATCACATACAGGCTCTCTACCCTGGCTTCTTCGCCAACTCGAACCGAGTCAACAAGCGCGTACTTCCCGCCTTTACCGTGGAGGCTTACACCGATAATCCTTGCATTTGTCGTGGTCTCGAGGTGCAGCTCTGAAGCAAGCGACTCATCGATCATCGTGATCTGGCTTCCAGTATCAAAAAGGAAGGCGTATGGCCCGCTCTCGTTGACATAGGCTTCCAGGATTACCTGATGATGGTTCGAAGAAGAGCGAGAAGGCTGCATCGCGAGGTTAGCCGAACAACGAGGTTCGGCGGTTAGAAGAGTAGCGGATATGAAAAGCGCTGCTGCCACGAATCGCCTCATCGTTTGTCTAGCCTCCCGTATTTATCTAAGACGGCGACACAACGAAGAGGTAAACGCGACGCAACAACAAAGCCGCGCCGTTATAGAATCTACTGCCCATCCGAAGACCCCGCCCGCGCGTAAGTCCTGGTTCAGCGATTCACATGATTTGTCTGCGTTACCGGTTCTCCCAAACTGCGCTTGCCGACTTGTGTTCATCTCGATGATGGCATTTGCCGTCACCAACTGATCTCTCTGATGTCTCGATGGGAAGCGGGCGTTGTTCAGGGACGGCGAGATTCCCTATATGACGAGGGCCCAGCCGAAACGCTTCGACTCAGTTTCGACCCGAGAACAACGCCAAACACGAAACTCGCCGCGACTTTACTTCTCGATTACGCCGCAGGCGATGCGGTCGCCGGAGTTGCCGGACGGGTCTGACATCATATCGTCGGCCTTCGCGTGGATGACCAGCGAGGTTCCGCCCTCATGAAAAAGCGAATGGGTCCCGTCTTCGAGGGTGACTCCATCTGCGAAGAAGTTCGCCTTCCCGTCGCCCTTCTTGTCTACCGTCAGGTTCATGAGGTCGCCAAGATGCGGATGCGGATCTGCAGTGTTGTGGACGCCGTGATGGGCGCTCGTCGGGTTGAAGTGGCCGCCGGCGGTAGTGAAGGCCGGTCCGTCGCATTTGCCAACCGTGTGGATGTGAATTCCATGCTCGCCGGGGGTCAGGTGCGAGACTTTAACAGCAATCTTGACTCCTTTGCCAGAGGACGTGATCTTGGCCGTCCCGATCTGCGTCCCCTGCGCGCTCACGATATTGGCATGAGCCGATTTGGTGGCGGCGTGAGCCGGTTTGACGGCAGCGGCGAAGCTCAGAAGCCCGGCGATTACAAGGAGAATTCGAAAGCGCATGGTGACCTCTATTCTGAAAGATGCGTCCCTATCCGGAACGGGTTGGATACTATCACACGTCGATGCTTAAGAATAGAATGTCCCGCGATGAAAGGTACCGATAGAGCTCAGCGGCTTGCAGCAGAGCTCGACCCAGCAGAATCGATCTGGTAGGTTCCGTAGTCGATCGTGAACACTGCAGTTCCGCCGAAGCGCACCTTAGTCTCGCTGCGGTTAAATTCAGGCAGCCAGAAGTCTCCCGTTTTCGCACTGGTGTAAGTAATCTGCGGCCGCGAAATCCAGAACGAAGGATTCTTCGCGGGCTCGGCTTTCACCTTGACGACTGCAAAGTCCGCCGCATCCACCCAGATTTTGCCGCGATAGAGAAACTTGCTGTCCCTCACTGGCTCCACATCGAGGACGTATGCGGGTCTTCCCTCCAGGCTCTCGTTGCCCGCGAGTTCAAATTTGTAGTTTGTCCGGAGTGAGAGCGGTCGCGGCCTGGTCGTGCGAGGCTTCCAATTCGCTGTCCACAGCTTTCTTCAGGACCTTGTCGCAAAGAACCTTCGATCCGCTCTGGGACACAATGCGAAAGCTCTTTCCCGACGCAGCGTCAAAGGTGACGGATACATCCAATTTGCCCACCAGGTTTGCTGAGAATCCTTTGTACTGCACCTGGTAGTGCCGCACTCCCTGGTAATGTTTCAGCCCGTCCGCCTGCTCGCGGTTGTGGCGCAGCATCTGCTCCACGATCTGCGGCGCGGTCATGTTTGCGGGAAGGGCGGTATTCGGGTTTTCCGGACGTGCAACTCCGGCCATCAGGAGGAACGCAAGCGGTCAGGGGAAGGGCCCTGTTTCGACTGAAAGGCATGGTGCATGATATCCCGGCAGCAGCAAAGGCCGCGCTGTCCCCTTTTGCTCACTTGCGCGCGCTCCGAGCCGCGAATTGTCGTGCATCCGACACGATCACGTGCGTGAAGCTGATTTTTTCTTGCCTATTGAAATGTGAGACACGTCACACAGCGACCTCCGTGAACCGCGCAAAATAAGTGATTTGCAACACTTGTGACGATGCTCACAGCCGATCGTATTTAAACCTAAGTACGTTGCCATCATTCACTGGAGTTCGAAATGTGATGCTGGCCGACATGATCGGCCTTTGGGAGACTCCGGTGCCTGCTAGGCGATAAAGCCTTGCAAGCGAGGTGGGCATGGGGCAGACGATTTGGCAGTCGATGGAGAAGAAGGGGTATAGCCGCAGAGACTTTCTGCAGTTTTGCACGGCAGCCGCAGCGGCTGCCGGTTTTGCGAAGAGCGGCGTAGCCCAGGTGGTGTCGGCGTTTGAAAAGAAGGAAAAGCCGGCCGTGGTGTGGATGCACTTTCAGGAGTGCACCTGTTGCAGTGAATCATTTATCCGCGCATCGCACCCGATTGTGGCTGACGCGCTGCTCGATGTGATGTCGCTGAATTACACAGAGACGCTGATGGCGGCGTCGGGGTTCCAGGCGGAAAAGAGCCTGAACGACACCATTAAAAACAATAAAGGTAAATACATTGTTCTCGTAGAAGGCGCGGTTCCGACCAAGGATGGCGGCGTCTATTGCATGATCGGCGGCAAAACCTCCGAGGCGATTCTGCAGGAAGTTGCAAAGGATGCAGCCGCAATTGTGGCCTGGGGCAGTTGCGCTTCCAATGGCTGCGTGCAGGCTGCCAAGCCAAATCCCACTCATGCAACGCCAATCCACAAGCTGGTGAACAAGCCGGTGATCAACGTACCGGGATGCCCGCCAATTGCAGACGTCATGATGGCGATCGTTACACACGTCCTGGTGCTGGGCCAGTTGCCGGCGCTCGACAACCTCGGCAGGCCCAAGGAGTTCTACGGTCGCCGCGTGCACGATACGTGCTATCGCCGGCCTAATTACGATGCCGGTCTCTTCGTCGAGTCCTTCGACGACGAAAATGCGCGTAAGGGATATTGCCTGTACAAGATGGGCTGCAAAGGTCCAGTGACTTATAACGCCTGCTCGGTGGTGAAGTGGAACGAGGGCACCAGCTTTCCGATTCAGTCGGGTCACCCTTGCATCGGCTGCAGCGAAGAGGGCTTCTGGGATAACGGACCGCTGTATCAGCATCTGGCGTCGTTCCCCGGCTTCGGCATCGAGAGCACGGCAGACACCGTCGGAACTATCGTCGCGGCAACCACGCTGGCGGGCGTCGCAGCACACGCCGTGGTCACAAATATTCGCAAAAAGGCAGTCATCGCAGAAGTACACGCAGATGACCAGAAGGAGTCCTAAGCGGCCATGACTCGCATTGTCGTTGATCCCGTAACTCGTATTGAAGGCCACCTGCGTGTAGAAGTGGTGGTAGATAACGGCGTCATTACAGACGCATTCAGCTCCGGCACCATGATTCGCGGCCTCGAAAAGATTCTCATCGGTCGCGATCCACGTGATGCATGGGCCATTACCGAACGCGTGTGCGGTGTTTGCACGACGGTTCATGCCATGGCAAGCTGCCGCGCTGTTGAAGACGCGCTGGGCATTTCGCTGCCCCCGACGGCGGAACTCATTCGCAACATCATGACCGCAACCCAACATGTGCAGGATCACGTGGTGCACTTCTACCACCTGCACGCGCTCGATTGGGTCGACATCGTCAACGCCCTGAAAGCCGATCCCAAGAAGGCTGCCGAAATTGCGCAGTCGTTCTCAAGCTACGACAAGAACACGGCTGCGCACTTTACGGATGTGCAGAACAAGATCAAACAATTCGCCGCCAGCGGCCTGGGCATCTTCGCCAACGGCTACTGGGGACATCCGGCCTACAAGCTTCCGCCTGAAGTCAACCTGATCGGCGTGGCGCACTATCTCGACGCGCTCGAGTGGCAGAAGGACATCGTCAAGATCCACGCGGTATTTGGTGGCAAGAATCCGCACCCGAATTATCTTGTGGGCGGAGTTCCCTGCTCTATCAATGTGGACGAAGTGGCTGCAATCAATACCGAGCGCTTGAATCTCGTAGGCAGTTTGATTTCGAAGGCCGACGAGTTTGTGAACCAGGTATATGTGCCCGATCTGCTGGCGGTGGCCTCGTTCTACAAGGACTGGGCGAAGTGGGGCGGCGGACTGAAGAACTATCTCAGCTACGGCGAGTATCCGACGCAGGGCTACAACAAGCCTGAGGCCTTCAAGTATCCGCGCGGCGCCATACTCAACCGCGATCTGAGCCAGGTTTACCCCGTGAATCCAAAAGACTCGCAGGAGATCAAGGAGTACATCTCGTCGTCGTGGTACACCTACGCGGGCGGCGACCAGGTGAGCCTTGCATCCGTGGGAAGGCGAGACGGAGATCAAGTACTCCGGCCCGCAGCCGCCGTTCGAGTCGCTGGAAGGATACGAGAAGTATTCGTTCCTGAAGACGCCGCGGTGGAAGGACAACCCGATGGAAGTGGGTCCTCTGGCGCGACTGCTGGTTGCCTACGCTTCGGGCAATACCCAGGTGAAGGATCTGGTCGGTGCGACACTGGGCAAGCTCGGCGTTCCTGTAGACGCGCTGTTCTCGACGCTGGGACGCACAGCGGCACGTGGTCTTTCCGCAGCGCTTGAAGTCGGCTGGCTGAAGGAGTTCTACGCTCAACTGATGGAGCGCGTAAAGACACGCGAGACATCGACATTCAACAACGAGAAGTGGGATCCGAGCACTTGGCCGAAAGAAGCTGAGGGCGTAGGTCTGGTCGAAGCTCCACGCGGCGCTCTTGCCCACTGGATCAAGATCAAGGACGGCAAGATCGAGAACTATCAACTCGTCGTTCCGACCACTTGGAATGGCTCTCCGCGCGACGCCAAGAAGCAGCACTCTTCATTTGAAGCCGCACTGATTGGAACGCCGATAGCCAAGCTCGATGAGCCGGTCGAAATCCTTCGGACGATTCACTCCTTTGACCCGTGCCTTGCCTGCGCCGTGCACTTGTACGATCCGCAGGGTCGGCACCTTAACCAGATCTCCTTCGAGTGATGCTATGAGTACGACTGGAATCGCGGGCAAATCGGGTCTTGGAAATGGCACCCATCCGGCGGAGTATCGCCGGGTGTACGTGTGGGAACTGCCGGTACGGGCATACCACTGGATCAACGCTGTTGCACTGGTTCTGCTGTGCATCACCGGCTATCTGATTGGAGCGCCCATTCGGGCCTTCTACGCTAGTGAAGCCTATCAGCAGTACTGGTTCGGCTGGGTGCGCTTTATTCACTTCCTGTGCGCTTACGTGTATGTCTTCAACTTCCTGGCTCGTCTTTACTGGGGATTTGTGGGCAACAAGTACGCCCGCTGGGATGCGTTCTTCCCGCTGAAGAAGTCTCAGCGCCAGGAGATCGTCGACGTGATCAAGGCCGACGTGCTTTGAGACAAAGCTCCACGGGCCGATCTCAACCGGACACAACGCTCTCGCCGGATTCATCTACTTCTTCACCTTCCTGGCGTTTGTGGCACAATCCATTACCGGTTTCGCGCTGTACTCCAGCATGAGCAATTCGTTCATCCCGCGGATGTTCACGTGGATCGTGCCTTTAATGGGCGGCGAAATGAGCGTCCGCTACTGGCACCACTTGTTCTTGTGGTTTTTTGTTACGTTCATCATCGTTCACGTGTATCTTGCTTTCTATCACGACTACATCGAGGGGCGCGGCACCATCTCTTCGATCGTGGGCGGATGGAAGTTCGACCGCGTGAAACCGAAAGAAACAGAGACCAAAGAGTAGAGCGCAACAAACAACACCTGCGGATCCCTCTCTTGTAGGATTGCTTCGTTGGTGACGCGAGGTGTTGGTGACGACGGACGCGAAGAAGACATTGGTACTGGGGCTCGGCAACATCATCATGGGCGACGAAGGCGTTGGCGTTCATGTCGTCCGGGCCCTGGAAAAACATACTCTCCCCGCAAATATAGAGACTCTCGACGGCGGCACCGGCGGATTCATCCTGCTGGAACCGCTGCAAAACGCCGGACACATCATCCTCATCGACGCCACAGACGACGGCAATCCTCCCGGAACTGTGACGCGCACCGTTCCTCGCTTCTCTGCCGACTACCCGCCAACTCTGACCGCGCATGACATCGGCGTGAAAGATCTGCTCGACGCCTTCTACATGCAGAGTGGCGAACGTGAAGTCGTGCTCTACGCCATCACTATCGATCCAAAGCAGCCCATCTCGATGGACCTTTCGCCGGCACTCGCAAAGGCCGCGGAAGAGGCCGTACGCCGCATCGTCGAAGAACTGAAGCTCGGCTGAATTCAAGGAACAACAACAAACCCTGTCATTCCGACCGACTTTTCACGCAGCGAAAAGGAGCGGAGGAATCTGCGGTTGCTTCTCTGCGGCTTCAGACAGCCTAACCATCCACCCGTGAAGCCGGGGTTAAATCAATCACCAATCCATGCACACTTGCATCGACGCAGCCTCACCGCTTAGATTTCAAACGTTACACAAATAGGAGATTTCCTCCAAAGCTGTTCCAGAGAAAGGAACTCCATGGACCGTCGTACTTTTTTGGCTGCTGCATCTGCAACTGCAATCTCAACCGGACTTCATCCAATTCCCTCCTTCGCCAAACCCGACACTCCAAAGCTGCCGCCCATGGCGATCGGTCTCCTCATCAGTCCCTACGGAGATCCAGAAGCCACCATCAAGCGCGTTCGTGACATGGGCTTCAGCAATTGCTTCCTCTCGCTCGACGGCTACATCAACAAATTCACGCCGGAAGCAGCGAAACAGATCGGCGACCTGCTGACCAAGTACGACCTGATTGCGACTACCGTCGAAGTCGTCGGGCCGCCACCGCTGGTGTGGGACTTTCTGAAGGGACCCTCGACCATCGGCCTTGTTCCGACAAAGACGCGTGCGGCGCGCATCGATGCGTTGCGGCAGGCGTCAGACTTTGCCAAACTCCTCGGCATCAAGCAGGTTCAGACGCATTGCGGCTTTATTCCCGAGGACCCGGCCGACCCGTTGTATCCGGGAAGCGTCGATGCTGTTCGTACCGTCGCGCAGCATTGCCACGGAAACGGCCAGTACTTCCTGATGGAGACTGGACAGGAGACGCCGACGACGATGTCGCGCATCATTCGCGATGTGGCCCTGCCAAATCTCGGAGTAGGGCTCGACACCGCCAACCTGATTCTTTACGGCAAGGCGAATCCCGTCGATGCCGTCGATATTCTCGGCGAACATGTGCGCAGCGTTCATGCAAAGGACGGCAAGTGGCCAACCGATCCAAGCAAATTGGGCGAAGAAGTTCTGATCGGCAAGGGTCTCGTTGACTTCAAGACAGTATTTGCGAAGCTGCACAAACTCGGCTATACAGGCGCCATCACCATCGAGCGCGAGACTTCCGGTGCGCAGCAGATCGAAGACGTGAAGAACGAGAAGCAGTACCTGCAACGCATACTGGATGAAGTGCTGGCCTGACGCGAATCGGCCGACCTTAACGAATCTCGATTTTTTGGGGAACGCGAGGACATATGAATCGTCGGGAATTTCTGCAGACCGGATCGGGGATCGTTTCAGGCATGCTCTTGCTCAATCCGCGCACGGTATTTGGATACGAAGCGAACTCGGCGGTGCGTCACGGATTGCTGGGATGCGGCAACCGCGGCACAGGCGTCGCCACATCGTTTGCCAACAACACCGCGGCGCGCGTCGTTGCGCTGGCTGATCTGTTCCCCGACAATCTCGCCGCCGGGCAGAATCACTTTAACAAGCTGAATGCGACCCTCGGACAACCAGCTATCGACAGCAAGCTACTCTTCAAAGGCCCACATGCCTACGAACAGCTCTCGGCTTCGCCCGATGTTGACCTGATCCAGATTTCGACTCCGCCCTTCTTCCACGTGCAACATCTTGAGGCCGCTGTCGCCTCGGGCAAACATGTCTATTGCGAAAAGCCAGTCGGCATCGATGTCGCACAGACCAGGCAGGCTCTCGAGATAGCCAAACGCGTGAAGCCCAATCAGAGCGTCGACGTGGGCTTCCAGTGCCGCAACGCTCCGCCGATCGCAGCGCTGGCAGGAAAGGTGAAGACCGGCGCACTTGGAAAAATCGCCACTGCCTCCGGCAACTATAACGCGCCGGCATCGACTGAGAAAAAGCGTGAAGGCGAAGGGCCCGACGAATACCGCCTGCGCAACTGGCTCTGGGATCGCGCGCTTTCTGGGGACATTCTTGTGGAGCAGAACATCCACATCATCGATCTATGCAACTGGATGGTCGGCGCCCATCCGCTCAAGGCCACGGCCACTGGCGGCCGTAACGTGCTCACGCACTACGGCGATTGCTGGGATAACTACCAGGTCGACTTCACGTATCCCAACGATGTGCATTTCTCGTTCGCATCCACGCAGTTCGGGTCGGATGGAGTCTTCGACGCAGGCTTGAAGCTCTTTGGCGCAAGCGGATCGGCAACCTGCCTGTACGCCGGGCCGATTGCGATTACCGGCGCTAACGCGTGGACATGGGAGGATTCGGAATCGACAGCGGCAGGGTCAGGCAAATTCGCCGCGAACGGCGCGTTCCTCGACAACCTGAAGTACGCGGATCGCGACAAGGAGCGCACGTTCATCGCCAGCATCGTTTCAGGCCCCGCGCATAACCAGATCGCCGACGGCGTAGAGACTGCGCTGAGCTGCATGCTCGGACGCATGGCGGGCCTGCAGAAACGCGAAGTGACTTGGGAAGACCTGCTCGCGCACGGCGAGAATTACAAGCTGGGCTTTAGTCTCGATCAGTTCGCCTCGTAGCGCTTCGGCTGACCGGACGCATGCGTTGGGTCAGCCGAAGCCGGCGACAAGTCGTGAGGCTGCAAAAGGATCGGCCAGAAACTGGCTTGGTACGTTAAGGTCTTGGCGCGTCTGTCAGGTGTTCGACGCGTACCACTTTACATTTCGCCTGTTTGCCTGCCGAGGTCCTCAGCTTCCCGTTGTCATTATCGATTTCGTAAGTGATTTCGCCGTTGACGGGAAAATCGACGGCGTTCAATTTTGTTCCTTCCGAGGTGCGGCAAGTGTATTGCGTATTCGAAGCGATGAACATGAAATCAAACTGCTGTTTCTGTTTCTTCTCAGGGGTGCCCGCTGGTTGAAGATCCTTCAGCGTGGCCGTCCCCTTCAGCTTGGTCCCGCCCATGGCTGGCACGGCTCCGATTAGCGCTACAAGCAAAATTGCACTAAATTTCCGCATTGTCTCCCCCGCCGTATGCTACGGCAGAGAGATTCCCATTGCAACTGCCGGGCCGAATTGACGCTTTGGCCGAGACGTAAGAGCTAGATTTAGCAACGCGATACGGACTGTCCTCACTTCGCGAGCGCCGGTCGCATCGGTCGTCCTCCCATGGCTCCCTGTCAACTTAGACAGGTTGCAAAAAAAACATACATCGGCCAAAGTTGGTGAACGGTTGCTAAGCCGTAAGTTACTTCCGCTCTGAGAACGAGTTGCCGCGGAGGATCCGCAAGAACAACGGACGATCTAAAGCCTCTATACGGGGAAGTTGATGACAGCGATTCAAGTCAGCATCGACCCAGTCCTAATTTCGGCAATACTGCTAGGTATAGTAGGGGCAATTGCGGCCATGATCGGCGCGCTTGCGGCGATGAAAGCTCCAGCGCAAACCAATCGCATCGGTGCCAGCTCAGATCAAGAGATAGAAGCATTTTTAAGCGGGCGGCTATCGCTGATTGTGTCCGCACAAGACAGAGCGAGCGATCCCCTGAAGCTACGCTTCACTCTGTCAGACCCAAAGGTCGCATTACTTCGAATCGAGATTGCCAACCAGTTGGACAGTGGCGCAGGAGCCGCGCAATGCGTTGAGACATCGCCGGGAATCTTCGTCGCTTCGGTGGAGCCGAGAGTCGTCCAGCGTTGGTACAACGCCAATCCATACTGGGACGGAGAAACGAAACTGCTCCCAATCCGCGTATTTTATATGGCGAAAGGGCTGGCAGCGTGCCGGACAGTCTGGGTCACCATGAGTCCGCTGACGATCCCCGGATCGGAACGCCCAAATGAGCGTCATCCTGCGTGGTCCATTGAAGGCCCGTGCGCAAGAGTTATCCCCAGCCTGGCGCATGTGCCTGTGCAACAATAGTGCCTTGATCCCCGCCAAGGGCGATTCACCATGATCGATCCAGTCCTTGCATTGTCTGGCACATAAATCGAGGATATCTACACCTCTAGTTCTAGTACCAACGGCATACAAGTCGGATTTTTCCGCGAAACCTACATCACCGCCGCCGCGTCTTACTTAATTATCGCGACTTCCACCACAGACGCCCGGTAGGTTTCGGGCGGGGGCCTATGCGTTGAACCTATTGAATTCGGCCACAGATTCAAGGACCCACACTACCGGCAGACTCGCGCCGCGGCGCTCGCGCAGCCTATCCATGGCGATTAGCGATCTTCTATATCAAGTGCTGGCCTTCATAGTCTCCCTATTCTCTTTGTTGTTCCGTTGAGCGAGACCTCGCATACCCGGTATTCGGCTGAGGGCTGACGAAAGGTCACGATGCGAAGACCGTCACAATCGCCGAAAAAGTTCACCGGAAAACCCGCACGTTCCGTCACACTCGTCCCCTGGCTCGACGCTGTCGGTACTTCAGCAGCGCTCAACAGCAAGACGATGCGCCGCGCCATCATCAGAGCCACGATGAATATTAAGAGGCGTTGTAATGGACGAGATGACTACGGCAGGAATCAGTTTGGCAGACGGCATTTCACCGAAACAGGGCGCAAGGAGAGCTAACTTGTAGATAATTTGGCTCCTCAGGTAGGACTCGAACCTACAACCCTTCGGTTAACAGCCGTGCGCATCGCGCTCGCCTCTGCTGCTACCGATTGCTATAAGTTCCTATTGTTGTGCACGTTAGCAGTGCCCTCCTTCTTGTGAATTGCTATCGATATCACCCAGATTATGCCCTAATTTGAGGATGGGTGGGCACAAAAATGGGCACACCGTATGGACCTCTGCCCAAACAAGGGATTTTGCCTCAACGAGCAATAGTTGAGCCAAGGGCCACTTGTCCGGAAAGCGACTATACAGACAAATGAACCCTTCTTGTTTGGCGCTGAAAGCCTTGGCACTTTAGCTAGCCGTCAGTGACTGGGCCTGTTGAGCGCAACTGCTTCGGTCGAAAGGCCGTTGATCCTGCCCGCTTGTTCGGCATAAAGAACGAAGCCGCGCTTGAGAGCGTCGGAGGCGAAGGCTTCGAGGTGAGCGGTTCCCATCGCGGGCGCTAGCCTGGTCTCCACCTCACCGAGAGCTAGTCGAGCTTCGCATTCCCCGGTGTAAAACCCGATTTGATGCGCCCGTTGAATCAAGGCACGCAAATCCCGCTCGATGGCGAGCAGTATTTCGCGTTTCCCGGTTGCAACTCCGGCAGCCTTAATGCGCAGTTCCAGCAAATCGAGCGGCATCGCCAACACGGGAAATTCATGCAAATCGGTAAGGCTCTTCGCCTTATCGATGGCAGCCTTGCTTTCTGAAATCTTGCCCTGAGCGAGAAGAGCTCTACTGAGCGCGAGATATCCGCCGAGTTCTTCTCCGGCATTCTTATCGTTCTCGAAAGCAGCAATGGCATCGCGCACCAGCCGATCTGCCTGTTGGGCATGTCCTCGATCGATTGCGAGTTGGGCAAGCGCGACCTGATCGTTGGCAGCCGACGCGTTTACGCCCTTGAGAATTCCCGCCGACTCTTCGTAGCTCTTTTCCGCGCCATCCAGATTGCCCTGATGCCGCTGGATATCGCCGAGCGTCGTAAGGGCATTGGCCGTTTGCCACGGATCTCCAGCCCACGATCGAAAAGACGCTACTTGTCCTATGGCTTCGGCGTTGGCGTCGGCCAGTTCGCCTTTCATGAGCAGCAGTCCGGTGTGGCCGAGAGGCGGGTATTGATCCAGCGGAAGCTTGGCTTCTTTTGCGAGTTCCAGGCACTCCTGATACAACTGCTCAGCCCTCTGGAAGTTTCCGCGCGAGATCTCGAGGTTTGCAATGTTGGATGTCACCACCGCCAGATTCACGCGATCATTAACCGACGCAAAATTGCGTTGCGCTTTGTGGTATTCATCTTCGGCCTGCGCCCACTGACCACGATTCTCCAGTACGAGAGACAGGTTGTTCTGCGCAACGCCTTTTCCTTCGTAGTCACCAGCTTCGTGCAACATTTGAATTGCCTGCTGATAAAGCGGAATGGCGTCCGTCTCGTGCCCGGTAAGCCTCTGATTTTCGGCCATGATCTGGAGAGTGGCTGCGGCAAGGTTGCGATTGCCGGCTGCCGTAAATATGTCGTACGCCTCACGGCACTCCGGGGGGCTCTGCAGGTGTTGCCGGTTCAAGAGGCATAGGTTCTGCTGAGCCTTTGCGTAAACTTGCCTCTTATCGTTTACAAGGGCCTTTTGGGCGGCGGTGCGGACGAGCTTCTCGGCGTCAGCAAGGCTTTTCCTCATCACAATCGACGCCTCGCGCAGGTCAATCAGAGGATCGTCGCGCACCGGCGATGGAAGCCGCCGCAGTTGCCTGAGGGTCTCTGACGCCTCATCGGGATGGTATGACTCCAGTTGCAACTTTGAGAGTTGCAAGCCGTAATCGAGACTGTCGGGAAACATGTTAAAGAGGAGGCGGTAGATCTCCGCTGCTTTGCCCCGGTCGCCACTCGCTTGATCGTAACTTGCCTCGATTTCCATGCGCTGAGTCCGCGGCAGACCGGAAGCAAGGTCGCGTCCGCGTTTTGCCTCAACCTTTGCCTGGTCAAAATGGCCGAGACTACATGTCCGTTCGCGCGAGCATGGAATGGGCGAGAGGGAATTTAGGATCCGCTGCTATGGCCTGTTCGAAAAATCCTCGCGCCAGATCAAATTCGTAGAGCCGCAGCTTCTGAAGTCCGAGCGAGTAGAATCGGGCCGCTTCGGGATTCGCCGGCAAACTCGCCTGCGCGGTCATCTCTTCCGACTCGAATGTGTGCGGAATGCCAAGGCGGTTTCTCAGCTTGCTGCCGATACGAGACACAATTCCGAAAAGATCTTCTGTCGCGCCAATCTCTGCGATCTCGGTGAGTACCTCTCCGGATTTGCAATCCTGCAAACGAACGTCGACTCGCAACTGCCCGTGCTCAGACCTTCCGATGATCGCGTATGAGCCCAGCACCAGCAGGTTGCTGCTGAGAGCAGTTCCGATTCTGGACGTGGTTGCTTGATCGAGCGTGTCTGTTTTCGCCCACGGAGAATATGCGCGTAGATTGGCGACATCTTCAGAGGAAACAAGACGGAGCCTTTCTCCACTCGCCAGCTCCGTGCTGAGCATTTCGCCCAGCGCCGTGCCCAGCCAGGAATCACCCTCAATTTCGGAAAGGTTACGAAAGCCCAGAACCGCGACTGATCTTCGCAGCTGAACCGTGGCAGGCTGTGGAGGGGCTGTTGAAGCGCTTGCAGTGGATCTCGTGCCATTGATATGCGTCCATGCCGCAATGGAACCAAAGATCAGCGCCAGTGATAGCCGCTGAATACACGAGCCGCCGACCGGCTCGACCGCGCTGCATGGGTTGCGGTAGAGAACTTGAATCGACTTGTGGAGCGACTGGCTGAACGAGCGAAATCGGAGTCGGTGCCTCAGTGCGGATGGTTGTGACGGGCGCGATGAATCGATATCCGTGTCGCGGGACAGTCTCGATAAATCGTGGATTGTCCGAGTCATCGTCGATGGCGGCACGGAGTTTCTTGAGAATAACGTTGAGGCTTCCATCGAAGTCAACGAAGGTCCCGTTGGGCCAGAGGGTGTGCCGCAATTCCTCGCGCGAAACAATCTCTCCCGGCTGCTCCAGCAAAAGTAGCAAGACCCGGAACGGCTGATCTTGGATTTTTATGCGCACGCCATTGCGGGTCAGCGTCTTGTGAGGACCATCCGCCTCGAACAAGCCGAACCGGAAGCTGCGCGCCAGGGAAGGTGGCTGTTGCATGCTTGTGCCGACCCAAATCGGATTGGGCCATCATACCACGGAAGATTTTCGATTAGCATGTTTTCCAAGCCACTCATTAGAAAGGATTAGATCACTCCATTCGCTGAAATAAATTTCAGCCGGCAGCCTTAATGAACAAGTCTCGCCGTGCGCGGTGCAAGCGCGCATTGAAGTTCCGCGTTCTTAATCCAGCATTCGAGTCATCTCACAATCCATTTCTCATGGGCTGTGTGCCTGCCGGACCAATGACCCAGACCCTTGCGGCGTACTGCGAGGAATTCAGCGTGAAACTGAAGGCCGGGCTCGCGGATGAGGTACATGTTTCCGTCGCCCATGAGACGGCAAAACCGTGCGCGGTCCAGGTGGTGGTCCAGGCCCCCTTCGATTCCGCGGGGACTTTGTCTCCATGGCACGAGACGCTGAATTGATTCAGTTGGAGACTCTCAACCGCCCATCCTGGGCTTAGCTGCGAGAAGTCGTAAAGATCCCGTCCAGCCGCGAACGATTCCCGATCTGAGCGGACAATGAAAACGGATGATCCAAGCGCGTCCGCCGAGATCTCATCGCTTGCGACCGGCGGAGAAACGTACTCAAGTTGCCGGATCGGTCGCGAGGATACAGACGTGGCGTCCAGTGTGACCCACGCGGCTGGAATCGTTTTGAGAAGCAGTGGCTCTCCGCGCACCGCCACAAACATGCAACCCAGCAGCGGTACTTC
This sequence comes from uncultured Acidobacteriaceae bacterium, assembly GCA_963738035.1. Classification (GTDB taxonomy): domain Bacteria; phylum Acidobacteriota; class Terriglobia; order Terriglobales; family Acidobacteriaceae; genus Telmatobacter. Next base: position 21,979 of record CAVTVB010000005.1, on the reverse strand, counting down.
GCGCCCGTTCGCAAGGTGAACCACCATGTCAACGGGGAAATCGGAAACGCCGCTGAGCGTGGGATCGATGTGTACGGTGATCTCATCGTCCGTCCAGCCGGACGGTGAGTCCAGTTCCATCGAAAGCGACCGTGAGTTCGCCCCGGATTGAATCTTGCGCAAATCTGGCTGCAACCGCACGCTTCCCGTGGTGCTGCCGAATCCGCACCCCTCGATTCGGTAGTAATTGTCCGGTTCTATCGGAGTGAATACGACACCCGAACTCCTTCCATTCACCGATCGAATGGTTGGGGATGAGCAGGAAGTTCGCTGGGGCATTCTGGGCAGAGGGGGCGAGGCATCTGGTTGCGAAGGCGTGCCGGAATTGCCGCGTGAGGCTCCTGCAAGCGTTGCTGTCATCCGGTGCTGGAGCGAAGGGTCAGAGGACTGCTTTGCAATGTGCGACTGCAGATACGCTCGCTGTTGAGCCACAATGGCCAGAACGCTGGAGTCCACGCCGGCCGTTGCATGGTGTGGGTTTCTCGTCTTTGGACCAGCGATCATACGCGCTTTGGCAAGTGTCTGAGCGCGCATCCTTTCGTATTGCCCGGTCTGCGTCTTCCCTTCGGCAGAAATCATCTGAACCACGCCGGAAGAGCCCGACGCGCCCTTACTTTCGCTCGAGGGGGCAGCCGCGCGGCCCGATTGAGGGCACAACCAGAGAATGGTGCTCGCGAGAATCAAAAGGAATTGACGCATGCCGGGTCTGATTTCTCCTGGCTTATGCATGGCGGAGTATCCATCTCCTGGAACGCGCAGGCAGATGGGCCGTTGCATGATTGGAATAAGCCAACTCGCGCCGCATCGTCAAAGGAACTGCGTGTGACTCTTCGCTGACTTCATAAGTGGCTTTCGTCACCGAATGTTACGAAAGCTGCTGACGCAGGAATTGAGAGGAATCAGCGGCAGGCGGCTGGTCGGGACTCTTGTCCGGGATGAGCACCTATATATAGGTTGCGGTTGAACGAGTTTGGATCACGTCGACAATGAGATCGTTGGCCTCGGGAAGCTGGTTGAGGATTCGCTCAATAGATCCAGAACCGGCGGGCGACGCAGACTTGCATCGGACTTGCGTTGTGCATTTCTTGGCGTGTCAGACGACCCGACAAATCGCATACATCGACACCGGACCCGGGATCTCGTTCCCATGGACCGCCGCCGAAAAATAAAGCAAGAAGAAATCCGAAGCGCTTCCTCGGTTCTGCTCCTGATTTTCGGCGAATCGGCGCATTACGCTAGGTCAGCTTTCTGGATAACCTACGCGCCAGCAGTAACTTAGCAAGTCAGCTTCGTTTAAGTTGCAGTTCCTTTGACCTTCATTCGAGATGCGCTTATCACTGGACGCATCAGAAGTCGTTCCCGATGCAAACCAATCTCATCGCGATCATTTCTGTCCGAATCCTTTCCGGCGCCAACGCCATTGCACAGGTTTCTCCCCCCACTAAAGTGCGAGGCGTCACGCCCTTGGGGCCGCGATCGGAACAATTGCCGGATTTTCGGGAACCTGAATTGCGGAGGACGGCAAGGTAGAGCAGTAACGACCAAATTGAATTGCTCACTATTTGAAATGCGGGGGCCAGGATGCCTTGGACGACCGGATTAATCGCAGTGAAAGGAGTACAGGCAATGAGGGCACAAACGACAACGCTGATCGCGACAACCTGCGCATCCATCGCCTTGCTTGCCGGCACGGTTTTGGCACAGCAATCCGTAAAGCCGCTCACCAATGATGACGTTCTCGCCATGGTGAACAAGAAAATGCCGGAGTCCGTCGTTGTGTCTGCAATCAAAAGCAGCCCGGCCAATTTCGACACCTCCACGAGTGAACTGATCCGGCTCAACGCTGCTGGAGTTACCGAAGGTGAGCTGAATGCGATGCTTGCGGTTGCTCACAAGAGCGCTCCCGATTCTCATCCGGCCAATGGTTCTGCCGATGCGGCAGAGACCACCTCTGAGCCAAAGTCGCGCATGCCCAAAGTGATCGTGACCCAGGGCACGACATCGCAGGAGCTAAAACTCGAAAAGACACAGCTTGCGCAGACAAAGAACAAGCCCTCGTCCATGAAGGGCCTTGCCGCGGACTCCACGGTTACCCAGGCGATGCAGGCCGGCGTTAGCACTGCCAGTTGGGATGCCGCTATGCACATGAACTCGGTGGTTGGCGGAACGGCTGTAGCAGAAGCTGGCAGTGTCTTCTCTGGAATGCTTGCACATCGCACGCCCACGGTCACCTACGTTTGGGGTGTCCCGTCGTCTGCTTCTGGCAACGTACTGCAAAGTGTCAGACCCGTGTTCTCCGTGGATTTCTCTCGCACGCCGGGAATCAATCCAGATGATTACGAACCCGCGATCGTAAAGCTGACACCCGCTCAGAACACCTGTCGCATCGTCGGGGCGACCCAGGGAAAGGCTGATGCAGGTGGAAGTCCGGCTGCCGACTGGGAAGTCTATTCGCATTACCTCGAGGACCAGGTAGCAATCAATCACCAGAAGCTTGGGTCGGGCAAGTACAAGATTTCGGCAGCGTCAGAGCTCTTGCCTGGCGAGTACGGGCTTGTCATTCGTCCGGTTTCCAAGTCGAAGAAATTTTCCGGCGGCGATGTAGCTCGCGCGCAGGGCGACGGATTGATGTTCGATGCGATCTGGACGTTTCAGATCTCATCCGACGCACAGTGACCATGCGCGAAAGCTACGGGAGGCAGAAGGTGTTGAGCCTGAACTCACTCGGCAGAACTCTAGCGGCGATCTTCGCTGCGTCGGCCGCTCTTCTCACCCCCGGCTGCAAGCATGAAAGTTCGCCGGCCCCATTGCAGGTTGCAAGAACTGCCACTACGGCGCAGCCGGCGCAACAAGTTCGGCAGCCGGCCATCGCTTCGCACGCTTCAGGCTATGCTCACGTCACCTATCGCTCCAACGTTCGCACCATGGAAGCAGACGAAGGCAAGAAAGCCCTGATCGGAGTCAGCAGCAACGGCGCGAGCCTGCTTTTCGACAGCTCCAATGCGACCGCGCGATCACTCCACGCCGGCGATGTACTGCTGATTAAGGACCTGATGGCGCGAATGGTGCTCGGCGCAGAAGCAACACCCGACGGGGTTGTCGTTCTCACCCAGCATGCCCTTCTCACAGATGTTGTGCAAGACGGGGAGATCAAGATCCAGGCGCCAGTGCATTTCGGTGCAACTCGCGCCGCAATGGAACCGCCGATCGCTCCGCTGCCGACATGGCTTGATTTGATGGCCACACCGGCTTACGCGCAAAGTCCCGCAGGCGTGATGGCGCAGAACGCCGAGGCAAAAGGGACGATGGACGCCTACGGAAACATGGTTAAAGGCGCATTCAACTCCGTCGTCAGCGGTTGGGACACCACCTTCAAGGCCACGCCGAGCGAAGGTCAAACCAACCTCGACATCACCTTGAAACGCGACGTAGGCGGATTCGTTGCGCTAATCACCGGAAAGGGATTCATTTCGAATTTCCAATTCGATTCGCTGATCAACATCAAGCAGAGTGTCCTGCAGAACATGGACACGAGCTTCACGAATTTGAGCGGCAGAATGAATTTCGATTGGCAAGTCGCGAAGGACACCGGAGGCGTGATGGCAGAGGAGAGCAAGATCAAGCTGCCTGGCGCAATCGAGGTTCCGCTCTCTGAGTTTCTCGAAGGACTGCCTCTCTATCTCGAGGTGAGCGGCGCGATTCTCATTCATCCTGCGATTACCGGCGGCAAGGAAATCACCAAGGGCCAGTTCCAGATCACCTACGACGGCAGTCAGCACTTCACAGTGAAATCCGGCAGCGTCAACGCTGATGGAAACATGTCAGGAGACATTCAGCTTGCGGACCACCAGGAGTTGTCGCCCACAGCCCCTCTTGGCATGTTGGTTGCGTTTGCGGCCCCACGTGTTGAGTTGACACTGGGGCTGAATAAAATCTACGACGCAAGCGACATCAAGAAGGCGGCGGACTACGTCGACAAGATCGCCGACATTGTCGCGAAACATCTGCTCAACCCGCAGCAATACGCCAACTATCAGCAGAACGGTCTGCATCTGGGTGACGTATTCAAGAATGCTCTCTCGACAGACGGCGCCGCCTACTTCCAGATGGTTGGCACCTCGGCATCGAGCTACACGGGGATGTCGGCGATCTCGCCTTGTGCCCGTTTTGATCTCATTCTCGTCGCCCAGGTCGGTGCGTCCGCGGAAGTGTGGGGCAAAAGCGTGGGCACGACTTTCGAAAGAGATCTTCAAGAAAAGCATGACGAAGGGTGGATCCACCCGGCATGAGACTCTGCGAGAACATCGGCAAAGGCTAATCAAAAAAAGGAGCTACCTCCATGGCATTTTGTGGAAACTGCGGCGCATCACTGACACAGGCAACGGGCTTCTGCGGAATCTGCGGGAAACCCGTCGGAACACCCACCCCGACAAACGTGACACAACCATCCGCACCCAACCTTCCGCGGCCGCTCCAGGCTGGACTCCGATTGCATCACAATCTTCGCCTGGTCCCTCCGCAGTTTCGTCCGGCGGTTGGTCACCCGCGCCCAATCAACCGCAACCGAGCGCGAATTGGACTCCAACGCCGGCGGCGCCAGCCGGCTCATCACAACCTCCAGTCAAGGCTGGAGTTCTCCCGCCGTGGCTGCACCCGTCGCCGGTTGGAACACGGCGGGCTCTCAACCCGCTGCGCCTCCCCGCGATGGTTGCAGCGGCAGGCACCGGCCTCACTCCCAACATCGCAGGCGCGCTGGCCTATTCACTAGGCATCATCACCGGCATGCTCTTCCTTGTGCTCGAGCCTTATCGCCGCGATCGCTTTGTCCGTTTCCACGCCATGCAATCGATTCTCTATTTCGTGGCCGCCGTTGCATTCAACATCCTATGGAGGATCATGATTGGCATCCTGATGTCCATCAGCGGCTGGATCGCAGTCATTGCCTTTCCGATTCGGATGCTGATCTCGCTAGGACTTTTCGGACTTTGGCTCTTCCTGATGTTCCAGGCCTATAACCAGCGGGAATTCAGCTTACCGATCCTTGGAGCAATCGCGAAAAAACAAGCGGGATGAAGCTTCAAGATATGAAGTTGTTGTCCACAACGACAAATCGATCTGTGGAGGTTGATGTGAATGGGAAGAGTGGATTCTCATGGGGACTGGTTCTGATTGTCACGTTCATCGCGATATTGACGATTGCTGGCTGCAAAACACACGCCACCGCGAGGGAAGAAGCGGGCAAGGCCGAAGCTGCGGATAATCCCGCTCCTTCTCATCCCATCGGTGGAACATATTGCCTCGACACCTTCGCCCACGGCGCGGCTCTTTCCCAGCCGGTTCACTTCTCCTACAAAAAGAGCGAAACTGACGGATCCTCCAAGGACTTCGAAGGTGACCTCTCCGGCGATACCCTCGATTCCAGCGTCCATGAAAAGCGGCCCGCCACCGACATGGATCGCGAGATGAACAAAGAGAAAGCGCTCACTCCCGTTCCGATTGTTGACGGCTTCGTTGACACAACGCGCACCAATCACTTCACGCGCAGCGACGTCTCGGGCTGGTCCATGGGATCCGGCGGCGCGGTGCAGGCCTTCACCCCCTGGAGCCTTTTCATCGCCAAGCCTCAGGTCAAGCAGGTCGGAACGGAGAACATCGCCGGATTCGACGCAGTGAAATACTCCGTCGACACCTCGCAGCAGAGCCAGTTGGAGAAGTCGCCGCTGACGATGATGGGTAGCCTGAAGGATTACACGATCAAAGGCGACGCATGGGTCGACAAAAACCAGCAGTGCATCCTGCAGTACACCATCGACTATGAAGAAGTCGGAAAGGACGGAACCGTCAAGAAGACCCACTACGAAGGAAGCACCGCAAAAAAATGACGCGTACAGGTGAGCCAATTCGCAGACGTGCTCCGCTCTGATCTCAAACGAGGCCCGAACCTGAACAGAAGCGCGACGACTCAACGTGGAGGTGGACGACGATGACCTGCCAGACATGCGGAGCGGATCTTCCAGCGGGCTTTTCCTTCTGCACGAAATGCGGAAATAGAGTCACCGCGCCCCAGGCTGCGGCCGTCACAAAACTCTGCAGAACCTGCGGCGCTTCCCTCTCACATCCATCAAAGTGCTGCGGAGCGTGTGGCGCTCCCGTGGACCAGTCCTCTCAGACGACACCGGCTTTCCGGCCAGTCGCGACCGATCAATCTGCAGCTGCCTTCCAATCGGCACCCGCATATCAACCGGTTGCCTCTGCATCGCCTGTCGGCGGGAGCGCATCCGCGTGGCAATCCACCACTGCAGGCGGCGCATCAATGTTTGGTACCGCTCCCCCGCAACGATCTGGCAGCGGACTTCTGAAACTTCTCTTCGCCGGCGCTGCGGTTCTTGTGCTGCTCGCTGTGACAGTGGTTGGAGGTGTCGCCTACCTTGGCTATCGCGCCAAAAAGAAAGTGGAAAAGATCCAGCAGGCCTTTCACGACAAGGACGTCAACAAGATCACCAGCGAACTCAACCTCGACAAAGTCGCCGCGAAGATCGCTCCCGGTTCGTCGCTTGCCGCATCTGATGATGACCGTTCATTCGACATAAGTGACGCCGCTGGATGGAAGACCTACACCGGTTCTCCGACCGCTGCAACCTCCACGCTGGTTCCCATGAAGGTTGGCCTCGTTGTTGCTGGCGCATCCTCCCAGAAGGGCAGACCCGATTACGAGACAATCATCACTGCGCGCAATGTCACCTCCAGTGGGATCGATATCGACTACACCTACTTTGGCCCCCGCGCCGGTACAGCGGAAAACGCGCATACTTCCGCTTCCAATTCAATTCGAGACGTTGTCACCTGGCGGAAGGTATTGGCGCAGGATCTGGAACGTGCTCACGAACAGAATCTTTACTACAGCGGTCAGGACCCCCACCTATTTCCCGGCACCACTTCGCTCTGCATCTCCCGGGACGTGTTCAGTGAACTCAAATCAAGTGAAGGCGTCCAATTCAGTTACAAGGTGTATCTTGCGCCCTCGATGCAGAGTCTCGTATCGAATCTTCTGAATAGAGCTCAAAGCGACTCAGGCAATCTCTCATTGCAGAACATCATGGGCGGGCCATCGTCCTCTACCCTCGTCAAGTGCACTTTGCTGCGTGCCGCCGCTGACGATATCGCCTATCCCGTCATTCTCAATGACAAGCCGGTGGAACTCCCTGCCATTCACGCAGCATGCAAGAGCGACCAGGATGATTTAGAACTCTATGTCCTCGATCAGCTGAACGATCCCATTGTGCTTGCCGGCAGTTCACGTCTTGGACACCTGCGAGGAGAGGTCATCCGCATCAATTACCCCGAAGAAGTGGCTGTTAATCCGATCGAGCAGGATCTTAAGCAGAGCGGACGTGCCCAGATATATGGGATCTACTTCGACTTCGCCAGCGCTGCCATCCGGCCGCAATCACAAGTCGTGCTGGCGCAGATCGCCAAGGCGATGAGAGGACAACCCTTCGTGGGGACTGACTGTCGAAGGCCACACCGATAACATCGGCGGCGATGCATCTAATCTTGATCTATCCAGACGCAGATCGGCTGCTGTGGTACAGGCCCTCAACACCGAATACCGTATCCCTTCGGATCGCTTCACTAGCCAGGGATTCGGCGCGTCAAGGCCGTTAGACACCAACGACACGCTGGAAGGGCGCGCTCGAAACCGTCGCGTCGAGCTTGTCCGTCAATGATGAAAACGCATCTTCCGGCGCATCCCGCGTCGCATCCAATTCGTTTTCTCAGACGAGTCAGGAGCGGTGCCCTATCATCCCGGAGTCTGTTGAACTGCATGTTTTAAATCTTCGCGCTTGGAAGTTTGGGCTACATTCGCATAAGCGGAGGTCAAAGACCATGAACTTTTGCACGAAATGTGGTAACCGGCTCGCAGCGGACCTCAAATTCTGCACGCAATGTGGCGCGCCGGTTTCGCTGCCGACGCCACCGGAAGCGACGGGGATGGGAAGCATAGAGCCGAAGAGGCCGAGCAGGTGCCACAAATGCAAGCGATCGCCGCTCCGACCGCCGCCTGCGGCTGAGTGGCAGGCATCCCCGGTTTCCCGGTACAGCAGTACACTGGAACGACGAACAAGGGCTGTCTACGCACCGTTGTCATTGCTCTGTCCGTGTTGGCGCTCGTCGCAGTGCTCGGCATCGGAGGGGTGGTTTATCTCGGCTACAAGATGAAACAGAAGGCCACGGCAATTCTGCACAAAGCTGAGGATGCGGCAACCGCGCCAAACTCGCAACCCGCCATCGGACCAGACGGCAAGCCCGAATCACCGGGCTCCAGTCCTCCGGACTGCCGCTATCGGAGTCCTGGGCGATCTTGCCAAAATGCTCGACGCCGCCAAAAAAATGCCGATGCGGGCCATGCGATGACGGCGACCTCGTTCCCAGCGTCTCCGAACGTGAGCCTGTCGAGCCGTGCACCACGGCATCGTTTCCTCCGCAGAGCCGGTGCGCGCATTCCGCTGCAGGAAGGTACGGTGATCACTACCGCATGGGGTGTCAAATATCAAGACGTCGAAAGCCGTGTTTCCCTGGAACCGTCACGCCCCTTTCCATCACCACGTCGCACACTACCGGTGCATACAAGTTGGACAACGGCGGCGAAGCACGCCCATCCAGCTACACAAATCACAGTCTGCAATGCCGACATTGCTTCCGCTGGCACATATGTAACGGTGGTAGGCATGCATGTTCCTCACCTTATTCATGGTGTTACGCGACTCCGGCTATCGGATAAGTCCTTTAACGAAGTGAAGTCATCGGGCAAAACCAATTTTGAATATCTCGATTACATCCACGCAGGCAATGACGCGGAGAAGCCAACCCACGATGCAGGACTTTTAACCCGCGTCGAACCCCAGGATGTTCCTTACCCCATGATCGTGAACGATGAACGCGTCACTCTTCCGGCACGATTCATCTCGCGGGAATCATCGACCCTACTGGCAAAGATCCGAGGCCGAAAAAGTGGCGCCCTAACCACGCCGCGGCCGACCTTTATGTTCTCGACGACCCGCTGGATCCGCTTGTCCTGCTTTGGAAAGAGAAAGACCCAGCCTTTCACGATGGCAAGTTCCGGATGGAGGTCGTCAAGATCGACTTCAAAACGGACCGCCCGGTCAACATCGTTGAAAAGCAACTGACCGAACAAAAGCGCGCCGTCACCTACGGCATCTACTTCGACTTCAACAAAGACACCATCAAGCCGGAGTCTGAGCCGGTGTTGAAGCAGATCGTCCAGGCCATGACAGACAACCCAACTTGGAAGCTGACGGTCGAAGGTCACACCGACAACATCGGCAGCGACCCTACAATCTGGACTTGTCCAAACGCCGCGCGGCAGCCGTTAAACAAACGCTGGTCACGCGGTATCACATCTCCCCGGACCGTCTCTCTACTGATGGCTTTGGCGCTTCGCGGCCTGTCGAGACCAACGACACGCTCGAAGGCCGCGCTCGAAACCGGCGCGTCGAACTGACTCGCGAGTAAATGATACGGTGACGCTGGACAGGAAACCGCAGTCATGAAGTGTGAGGGGGCAAGCCGTGAAAGGCGTCAAAGCGGTGAGTGAGATAGTGGGGATTTTTGTTGGGAACCTAGACCGAAAATGGCATGAATTGGCATGTGTCCGACGATCTGTTCAGGTGCCATCCTCGGTTGACGCCGGCAGGCGAATTGCACTCATTGAGCTATTCAAGTCGATCAGTGTTCTAGGCAAGTGGCTGTATAACCGGCATCTCGGACAAGTGCCCGTTGGCAATTCATTCGCAACAGCCTTCTCAGTGAGCACAGGATTCGCCCAGCCGCTCATCGAGAAGCCTATTAGTAGCGATCAGTAGGCTTAGGAGAAGTAATCTTCGCTAAATCAAAAGTGCGTTTTCGAGGACTAATCGTTGCGAATCATCCCAAAGAGGCACTCAATTGGCCTGTGATCGCCGCCATTTGAGAATAACGGGCAAGACGGGGTGGGTTGGTCAGAACGTCCGTCGCGGATGATAATGCTGTTACGTAGTATCCGCTTCTCCCCAGTCTGGGCCTCCACAACTCCTCAATGTATCGGCGCGGTTGAAAGGAGAAAACATGTTTCTGCTATGTGCTCTGCTTCTCGGGGTGGTCGCAGGTCTCCGCTCCATGCTTGCTCCGGCGACTGTCAGTTGGTTCGCTCGCTATGGCGTGCTTGCTGTGGCGAATACTCCGCTTGCATTCATGGGATTTCGGTTCACACCTATTATCCTCACGGTATTTGCCGTCGGAGAACTGATCGCCGACAAGCTGCCCAAGACGCCCAGTCGCAAAGCGCCGTCGGGCTTCATCGCTCGCATTGTGACTGGCGCCCTGTCGGGGGCAACTATCGGTGCGGCCGGGCATTCACTGGCGGCAGGCCTTTTCCTTGGCGTTATCGGAGCGGTTGCTGGAACCTTCGGGGGCGCGACAGTTCGCGCAAAACTCGCTGCGGTCTTTGGGCGTGATTTGCCCGCAGCCCTTCTTCAAGACGTTGCTGGATAGCGATTGCCGTGTTGTGTCTGATGGGGGTCAAGTGAACCGCAGTGAGGTGTGGGTTACAGGTAGGGTACAAAGAAGAACATTTGTAATGCGCTTGATGGGACTTCTTTGAAGTTAAAAGGCTGTGCCTCGAACGAATTCCTACTAACAGGTCGGTCATCTCAGAATGCGTCGGAGTCGAGCCAGAAATCATACCTCGCGGTGTCTCTTCCGGATGACCTTGTAAGTTCACATCTTTTTGCAATTTGTTGCATTGTTGTGACATATCGCCAAGTTGCCTGGGCTTATCCTTCAAACCGATAGAAATGGGGCGTCTTTCTCCAAGAACGCACGAGGCGCCCTCCGAAAGCGTACATATGTTGAAGTTTCTAGTTCGACGTTGGTCCGAACGCCCGCGCATGTTGGTATTCATGCTCGGAGTTATGCTGCCCGCGGCCGCGCTTATCGTGGCTTATGCGTGGCACCTCAGGACCATACAGCGCGAAAAAGCGATTGAGGCCATCTTTCAACGGGAGTATCAACAGGTCTTGTCTATCGCCGAAAAGCGGATTGATGCGCGTGCATATGAGATCGCCGAGGAAGCCAGCGCGCAATTCCCGATGCACAGCATGGTGACGAACTCGAGGCCTTCATGGCGGCACACGCAGACATTGCACATGCCTTTCTGTGGACCGGGAAAGGCCGCCTTAAGATTTAATCTCAGCCTGATCGGATGACCGATCCTAAATTTGAGGAAGAGGGTCGGAATGTCTCCTCCATGGTCGGACATTGGTTTGATCTGGAGACCAACGACTGGGTTGTCAAGCTGAAGAAGATCAAGGCGACGGAAGGTCGGCACGTCTACGTCACCCCCAATTGGGTGCAGAGGGGTGACAAATGGCAGTATCAGTCTTTGGTGTTATTCATGCCTCGCGGTTCAACTGCGGAGCATCCCGCGCTGGCTGGATTTGTCTACGATACGGACTATCTTGCTAACAAGTTCTTTCCGCAAGCGCTGAGTGAAGTACTGCCAAATCAGAGCGCAAACGATACATCCCATCAACCAGTGATCATGGTACGGACTACAAAGGATCACGCTCCCTTGGCTGCTTCGATCTGCTGGGATGGAGGTTCGCCAGAAGTAGAGCGAAGTTTTGAAAGTGTCTTCTCTGGACTGATTTTGGGAATCAAGCTGCGCGGGACGACGATTGCGAACATCAGCAACCAGTTTGCGCGGACGGCCTGCATTATTCTCGGAGCGCTTTCGCTGCTGATGGGTGGAGGCATGCTACTCGCATACCGAAACATTGCGCGGGAACTTGCACTGGCGAAATTGAAATCCGATTTTGTCTCCAACGTCTCGCACGAGCTGAGAACACCTCTGGCGCTCATCCGCCTTTACGCTGAGACGCTTGAACTTGGGCGCATCTCCAATCCAGGAAAGCGTCAGGAATACTACGAGATCATTCGCAAAGAGAGTGAGCGATTGACTTCGTTGATCAACAATATTCTGGACTTCTCGCGTATCGAGTCGGGCAAGAAAGAATACAGCTTCCGCGAAACCGATGTGGCCGATTTGGTGCGCGGCACGCTGGAATCTTATCGCTTTGAAATTGAGCAAAACGGGTTCCAGTTTGAGCAGAAGATCGACTCCAATCTGCCACAAGTGTGGGTGGATCGTGAAGCAATCGCGCGTTCGCTGCTGAATTTGGTGAACAACGCGGTGAAGTACTCGGCGACAGAGAAATACCTTGGGATAAACCTCTACCGGCACAATGGCGGCGTCAACCTTGAGGTCGTCGATCACGGAATCGGCATTCCCGCGAAAGAGCAGCCCAAAATCTTCGAGAAGTTCTATCGAGCGTGCGACCCCCTCGTGCATAACACCAAGGGAAGCGGACTGGGGCTGTCTCTCGTGCGTCACATCGTGCAGGCACATGGCGGTGAAGTAGCGGTTGAGAGCGAACCCGGCCACGGTAGCAAGTCCGTTCCCGCTCGGCATCGCTCATTTTCGCAACGGCTTCCTGGTTCGGCGGTGGCATGTAAATCTGATTCAGATGCAACCCGATCACGTGCGTGGGCGCCTGGTAAGCCATGTCTTGGGCTATTGCCGAACCCCAGTCACCACCCTGGATGCCGAACTTGGAATAGCCCAAACGATCCATCAGAACAACTAAAGCCTTCGCAATACGCTGTGGGCCCCAGCCACGGGTTGTGGTGGGTCCGGAATATCCAAAGCCAGGAAGCGAAGGAATGATGACGTCAAATGCCGGGCTATTTGGGTCCTTGGGATGAGTGAGCGGCCCAATGAGTTTCCCAAACTCCAAAATCGAGCCGGGCCATCCGTGAATCAGCATCAACGGGATAGCATCGGGGCGAGGAGAGCGTTGATGGATAAAATAGATCTGCTGTCCATCAATATCTGTTGTGAACTGGTCGAACTGATTGATCTTCGCTTCGCGCACCTGGCTGGTCAATCCAGTCGTCGAACACGAGAATCCCATGTTTTGATTGGCGCCAAGTATATCGGACGCGATTATTCCCACGTAAAAGCGGCTAGGGTCGTATTACCGTCAATCAGGAGGTAAGCCTCAAAAGGGGACATGATTAGCCTATGGAAAGGAAGCCACACGTCGATGAAGCATAAGTCGCGTTAACCGGAAACACCGCAAGCACCCCAAAGCGTGCGGGGATTACGCAATGGAGGCTCGTACCTTCGGATGAGACCATAACAGCAGGTTTACATCCAATGGATATGAGTTCACGGGACACCTCGGCGATCGACACCCCCGAACCCCTCCCTCCCTCCGGCCATTTCAGCTTCGAAAACACCTACGCCCGCCTGCCGGAGCACTTCTACGCCCGCCTCGCCCCCACGCCTGTAGCGGCGCCACAGCTCGTCAAGGTGAATGTGGAGCTTGCTCGCAGTCTTGGCCTTGATCCGAACGCGCTGACCAGCACGGAAGGCGTCGATATTCTGGCTGGCAATCGCGTGGCTGAAGGATCCGAGCCTATTGCCCTTGCCTACGCAGGTCATCAGTTCGGCTATTTCGTGCCACAGCTCGGCGACGGGCGCGCCATCCTGCTCGGCGAGGTCATGGGTCTCGACGGCGTGCGCTACGACATTCAGCTCAAGGGATCAGGCCCCACTCCGTTCTCCCGTCGCGGAGATGGAAGAGCCGTGCTCGGACCCGTCTTGCGCGAATACATCGTCAGTGAGGCCATGGCCGCGCTCGGTGTGCCCACCACGCGTTCCCTCGCCGCCGTCACCACCGGCGAACGCGTCCTCCGCGAAACCATCTTGCCCGGTGCCATATTCACGCGCGTAGCAGCGAGCCACCTCCGCGTCGGCACATTCGAGTTTTTCGCAGCACGCGGCGACACCGAAGGTCTACGCACCCTTGCCCACTACGCAATCGACCGCCACTATCCGCAGACCGTGCAACTTGAGAATCCATTTCGCGGTCTCCTCGACGCCGTGATCTCTCGCCACGCGCACCTCGTGGCGCAGTGGATGCTCATCGGATTCATCCATGGCGTGATGAATACCGACAATACCTCCATCTCCGGCGAGACTATCGACTACGGCCCCTGCGCCTTCATGGAGGCATATGATCCCGCTACCGTCTTTAGCGCCATCGACGAGAACGGACGCTACGCATACGCCAACCAACCCCGCATCGCTCTCTGGAACCTGACCCGGCTCGCCGAAGCAATGCTCCCCCTCCTTGAGCAGGAATCGGCTAGCCAGAAGACAGCTAGCAAGGAATCACGCATCCAGGAAGAAGCAGTGACTTCGGCCAACGAAGCCCTCGCCGCCTTCGATCCCCAGTTTCAGGCAGCTCGGATCGCCGGCCTGCGCCGCAAACTTGGCCTCTGCACCGAGCGTGACGAGGATCTTGCGCTTGCTGAAGATTTGCTCGAACGTATGGCCGCCAACGGCGCCGATTTCACACTAACCTTCCGCCGTCTTTGCGATGCCGCCGGCGTCGAGGGCGACATTGGTGTTCGTGAACTCTTCGTCGTCCCGCGCGCTTACGATGAGTGGGCTGCGCAATGGCGCCAGCGTCTTGCAGATGAATCCATCTCGCCCGATGTGCGTGCCACGGCCATGCGAAAAGCAAATCCGGCATTCATCCCGCGCAACCACCTCGTAGAGGAAGCGCTCAGCGCTGCGATATGGAATCAGAACTTCCACCCCTTCGAGCAGTTGCTCGATGCAGTGTCACGTCCCTATGACGACCGGCCCGATCTCGACCGTTACACGACCCCAGCCCGTCCCGAAGAACGCGTCCGCCAAACCTTCTGCGGAACATAAGCAGCGGCCCCACCGAAATCGTTGGACGCAATTCAACATGTCCTCGAAGGCCTCACGTCTCTGGGGCCGTGCTCCTCATCCTTGTGAATCATCGCCAACAAGAAACTTGCACCATTTTTGGTAAGGTCCGGATAGACCACCATCCTACCGGAACTCGAAAACAGACTCCTTATCAGCTCAATTCGCCGGCTAGCGTCAACGATAAGTTCCGACTTCCGAACTCAAGAGAGCACCACCAAGTCTGCGACTACTCTTCGCGCAAAGCCACCATCGGATCAACACGCAGCGCTCGCCTTTGGCCCGGGAACAGCGTATGATTGCTACCTTCCCTTGGATCACCGTTAATCCCGTTACCGGCGGAGGCCAACGCCATGCGCTGTTTTAGAGTGCAGCCCCACTCCGGGTTCCTGCTCTGCACGATCTCATTTCTGATCACCGTTCTTACTTCGACACCGGCTCTGTACGCGCAGGCTGGCAACGTTCAGGAGACGCTGCTGGGACCCAGCAAGCAGGCCGCGATGTTTGTAGTGAGCCCCGACGGCGGACATTACGCGGCCCCGGCAATGCACGGAACCCATGAGGTGATCGTCATTGATGGAGTGGACGGCCCTGAATTCGACCACGCCGCCCACACCTGGAACGGGGAGGCCCTTGACTTCGTCTTCAGCGCCGACGGAAAGCATTCCTGCTACGTCGCCCAGACCGGCGACAACATGATTCTGGTTCGCGACGGAAAAACTGCAAACAAGATTATGACCCTCAAGACCCTGCCCGGGAACGCCAAGCAAGGAACCGTGGTCAAAGTCACCCAGAGGTATGTTCACAACGTGGACTACCAGATGCCCGGCGCCGCGGCTGGGCATCGTTGCCTATTGAGCCCGAGCGGAGAGCATGTCGCGGTTCTGAGCAACGAAGCCAACGTCTCTGAGTCGGGCGCGACTTACATGTTTCTCGATGGAGTAAAGAGCCAGGTTTGGAACTTCATCGATCCCAATCAGGTGGCGTTCGTCGCGGAAAGGCTGGTGTATGCCGCCCAAGACAAGGACCACACCTGGCATCTGGTGGTGAATGATAAGACCGGCCCGCCATACACCGGTCTGAAGCTGCTGCTGGCAAACGATGATAACAGCCACTATGCATTCGTCGGCAGCACGGGGGCAACCGGCTGGGGCGTGGGGGCGGACGGCGTGCTGGGCCCGCCGCGCGGCATTATCGGAGATGTGATCATTGCATCGAACGGCCGAGTTGCCTATACAACAGTGGGCACGATGAATGGCGCGACGGCGCAGGGCGGCGGTTCGGGCTTGTATATCGATGACAAGCTCGTTGGTACCCCCGACCACCGCTTCGCGAGGGTCGACAAATCCGGGTTGGGAAAGGATGTTTCGGGAACAGTTGTTTTTAGCCCGGACGGGAAGCGGGTGGCTTACGTTAAGAGCGTAGCCGGAGCCGTTGCGCCCGTGATTGATGGCAAGGTGGGCAAGCCTTACGACAGCATCCGCACCATTCAATTCAGTCCCGACTCATCGCACTATTTCAATGTGGGAACCCACGACGGGGACTTCGTTGTGTACGACGGGCAGGAAATGCCACGTGAAGACCCCAACGGAGTCTCCAATTTCGTCTTTAGCCGGTCCGGCGGCAGCTTTGCCTATCTCGCAAAATCGGCCCAGGCCGGTACCCGCATGGTGGTGAACGGCCAGGCGAGCAAGTCGTTCTATGGCATGATTCCAAAGTCCATGACCTTCAGCGCAGATGGCAAGCACTATGCATACGCCGTCAATACAAATGTGTCGCAATGTCAGTTCGTCCGCGACGGCGCGTTCACTAACATCTCGTTCGTGATTCCGTTCACCACCCGAACCGGACCACCGCACATCGAGTTTCCCTCACTCATTTTCAGCGATGACGGGGCTCACTTGGCCTGGGGATGGGGAAAGAACGACGGCGTAAGCAAAGAGGTGATCAGCATTGACGGTGAGGAACTTATTCACGGCTACAGCACCTACGAGTTTCCTCAGTTCTCACCGGACGGTAAGCACTTCGCCACCATGATCTGGAACGCAAACAAATACTCGCTGGCGATGGACGGAAAGATCGGAACCTCTTACGATGACTTCCTTGAAGCGAACCCCAACGTAGCACGCTTCCTTGACGCGCACACGTTCCGCTTTTTGGGAGTCAAGAATGGGGCAGTGTATCGAGTAATAGTGAATTCCGGGGAATAAGCTTCAGCCAGAATCACCTGAAAAACCATCCAGCGGATCAAGACTTCAACGTACTTCTGGCTCCCTGCCCAATTCAGAACCCTAAAGGAGACGAAAGCAATGCGAACCATGAAAGTCCCAGCCAATTTCGTGACCCTGGCCTTCTCCATGTTCTTTCTGGGTGCGTTGGTCGATACGCCTTCGCTGCCCGCCCAAACCCCGGCTCCCGCGGCAGGCACCAAGGTCGTCGTCAAAATGAGCGACTCCGTCGACTCCTCAAGTGATCCAGCCGGCAAGCAGTATCACGCCACGGTCACCGCGAGCGTCGATGCCGGCAATGGCGTTAAGATTGACCGAGGGTCCGCCGCCACCATCACGCTGACCGGTAACGGATCGAGCTATGCTGCGCAGCTCTCGTCGGTGACGATCAACGGCCAGGTGGTCGCCGTCACCAGCGACTCCGCAACTGTGTCCGCTCTCGCGCAGAATGTTCAGGCGAAGACAGCAGGCTTGGCGAACTCCGTGCTCGGAGGTTTAGGGCACCATGCAAACGCGCCGCCGAGCGTTGCAGCAGCCGCAAACGGCCAGCACGTCTCCCTTCCCATAGGAACCAGCCTGACCTTCACTTTGGGACAACAAGTGCCTTCAGGCACTGGTGGGTCAGCAGCAGCTCAACCCCTCGCGCCTGCAGGGACGACGGCTCCCCCACCTGCCGCGGCTGCCGCACTCAGCCCCACGGGAGTTCCTCCACCGGGAAGGAACGCGTTCTTGTGCAGGTACTGGGGCCAGAAAGACGGCCGCCCCATCGCATACATCACTCCGGTTGTTTATGAGGACACGCTGGGGCAGGGGCACCTTTCCGATCGGTTCTTCTCTTTCATGAAGACCAACTACGACATCAGCAAGGTCCAGCAAGGGGCTGGTCAGTGTAGGAGAGTCTTCAACGACGCCGCAGGCCAGGCGAACACAATTGATCAATTGGAGAAGCAGTGGGCGGCGAGTAAGACCGAGGTAATCCACCTCACCTTTACCGACTCGCCAACCGAGCAGGCTGCAGCGAACACTGCGATTGCGTCATCCGCGGCTGCGGCTCAGTACGCGGCTGCCCATCCGGCAGCGCCATTTATCTCCTGCTCGACGCGAGGCACTCCCGGAGTCGATATCTATGTCACAGGCATCTTCCAGACCACGAAGCCGGTGAGACATTCGCCGAGCGGCGCGAAAACGGTCGACCAATCGATCCTCGATAACTTCCAAGCCTACCTCACACAGAACGGCTACAAATTCACGCCAGGCAGCGCTGGTGGCTGCGACGTAAGCCCAACCTTGGATGCGGCACAAACGGCGCAACACACGCGCATCCACGGAGGGCCGGGAAGCTGCGGCTATTGCGGCTTCAAGGTCGTCGAGACCGGCTGGAAGGAATGAACAACTACCCCGTCATCTGCCCGGTAAACGATCCGCCAACTGCCGGTGGCTCATAGCTTCGCGAGAAACAAGCAGAAATCGAAGATAGGGTCAAACAACTCAACGTTAGGTTCGTAGAGACTGGATGGAAAAACAAACAGACGGCCCGACAAACTGCGGATAGGCTGCCGAAGTGGAGCAAAGGCGCTGTAGCCCGATTTGTCGCGCTAAAAAGACTTGAAAGACCCATCAAATTCAGCGACATCAAAAGTCGCGATAAACGCCGTGTCACCTGGAAGGACTTTCGAGAAACGCCAGGTTTCGGAGTCTCTCATCGAAACAAAGCCGGAGAAGAGACACCATGTTTCCGAGTTCCTGTCGTATTACCGCCATCCATGTAAGTCTTTGTCAACAGAAAAGCACGAGTTTTCTTTAGGCGCGCTGGAGAGCGCGTTGTTGGTCAGATCGGGATCGATAGCTGCGCACGTATGCTTCTCAGCTGATGGTTCCTGCTCTCAAGCAGAACCGGACATCCATTTGCTGCCTCAAGCTCCGAAGAGCTATCGCAGAAGATTGAGTTTGTGTTCTCTGCCAGCCCCGAAACAACTCGAAGAGAGCCTCGGGAGTCGCCTCCGTCGCCCAGGCGGTGACCTGCGGGACCTGGCAGCCTGCGCATCGATAGATCCTGTTTTTGTTTTTTCCTTATTGGAAAAGTTTTTTACGCTGCCGCGATTCGTTTGAACCCGCCGGCAGGCATGAAGTCTGCGTTGCGTCTGTCGACGGCCAGCATCCACGTAACCATCTTCCTGGCCACCGCCAGGGTAGCCCGGTTGCCGTTGCCTCGCTGCCGTTCTCGTTCGTAAAGTAATGCCAGTTCGTCGCTGTAACGCGGCGCGAGCCGGGCCGCCTCCACCAGCACCTGCTGGATGTGCTTGTTGCGCTGCTTGGAGATCGGCGTCCGCATGACCTTGTCTGCCGAACTCCTCTCCGCGCTGCACAGTCCGCAGTAGCTGATGGCCTGCTTGATGGTGTGGAAGCGGGAAGTGTCTCCCACCTCCAGAGCCCAGGTCAGAGCCGTAATCTGACCAACGCCGGGCACAGTCCTCAAGCGTCGAAGCCGATCGGCCAGCAGCGGATCCCGTTCGAGCGAGTTCAGCAGAGCCGTGTTCATCCGGATCGACCGGTCGATGTGTTCGCGGCAAAGCCGGAGCAGCGGGCGGATGCTCTCGCTGACCTCTTCGTTGGTCGACATCAGCTCGGCGAAGTAACCCATCCGGTGCAGCCGCAGCTTGTTGTAGCTCACACCGGTCTCCATCAAAAGGCCTGAGACCCGGTTCTTCATCTGCACCGCCTGCCTCAGCACCAGGTTCCGGTAGCGCAGTGTGCGCCGGCGGTCCCGGATCTCGGTCGAGGCCATATGGCACTCCGGCAGCAGGTCGCAGCGCAGGCAGTCGGCGATCTTGCGGGAGTCGATCGTGTCGTTCTTCCGCTTGGCTGCCGCGATGGCCCGCAGCATCAGCGGATGTGCTACCTTCACCTTCTCGGCATGCGGAAGCAGATGATCGTAGATCCACCCGGTAAAGATCGTCGCTTCCATGGCGATCATCCGGGGTTGGGGCAACGTCTCGATCCACGCGTCCAGTTCGTACCGGGTTGAACCGATCTTGCCTTCCTGGCACACACGACCAGCTGCGTCCTTCACCCAAAAACTGATCGTCTTCTTGTGAACATCCAGTCCGATGTAATACATATCGTCTCTGAGGAGCCTCCGAGGTTGTTCTCTGAATCAGCCTCACAGCTGAGTTCAGCCTTTTGCAACACCTCGTGCTCCTCCTCGAGACTTACATTCAAACAACTGGGATGGAACTCGAGAATTGGATGCAGTCAATAGATCGACCAGACACCGGGCGTTGCGATTTCTATCAGGTGCCAGTCCGGATCGCGAAAGTACACGCTCACGCCCCCCAACTCCCACGTCCGCTTCTCTTCCACCGCGATTCCGTTCTCCGCCAGCCAGGCTTCCCAACTTGACAACTCGGAATTCGGAATCGCGAAAGCGACGTGAAGCTCGCCGTCTCCGTCGTGCGGAGATTGAATCAGGCGCGAACCGCCCTTCTTGAATAGCAACAAGACTTGGCGGTCGCCAGCCTGCATTGCGCACCCGCGTTCTCCGAAATCGCTGATAGTGCGAAACCCGAAGATCTTCTCGTAAAACCGAGCCGAAGCGACCACATCATTGACGTACAGAGATGACTCGAGGAGTCCTTCGGACCTAGGATTCATTTCGAACCTCCAGTGGACTGCTCAATCGTATCGCTGTCCTCCCGGGGCGGGTCAGACTTTATCATTACTGAGTCGAAAACCAATTTTCGGCTGGATGCACACCGAAGAGTGGCTCGTTCCGTGTGGCGAGGGGCGACAACCGCTCAATGGCTGATGTCAGTTGAAGGAAGATCGCCGATGCACTCATCGACTGCTCCCTCGTCCTCAATGTTCCCTTGCATTCATGCGGCGGACCATACACAGTGTTTACAAATCCAGTCGACCTTGACGTAAAACCAGCGTCTCGGACAAGAGATCTCTGCCAATTGATTCGCTACAGCTTTCTGGACGAGCGGAACATCGCCGAGCCACTGATCGATCCCTGGATGTACTGGGAAGTCGGATTCTGTTTAGTAAATGCACCAACGCGCTTTGGTCAGCATTCAACCAGAGCGACAGACTTCATCGAATTGCAACCATAAGAGCCGGCCAGTCTGCACACGATTGCAATCTTTGAGCCGATCCGGCCAATTCACGTGGTCAACCGCCATCCGAAGTCGGGCGTGCTATCAGCCGTGTGAAATCGTCCAGCTCACCTGCTTCGCTGATATTAGATCAGCATATCTTTGCCCTAATTTATTTTTTCAAGCTAATGTACGCAAGGAGCACCGATGGCAAAATCTATGCGGTGTATTCGAAGTCGGCACGTGTCCTGACTTTCCCTTCAGATCGACAATTGCCCAATGTTCTTCTCTTTGATCCAGATGTTCGAGTCTGTGCGCTGCTTCCGATACCTCAAATCCTGTTTGAGCGATTGCATCGCGGCTTCCCTTCTCCTTCATGCGATATGGAACCACGGAACTCAGCGTAGCCTCCATCGTCCCGAGTTGACACTATTACTGCTTTGGTACTGCTACCGTTCCTGCTTCAGGGGGATCGCTCACGATACGAATCTCCGAGCGGAAGACGTGATAATCGCGGAATAGGGCTTCGTTAATTGCGTTGACACGCGAGAACTCCATGAGGGCCAGCGCCTTCTTCGCTGCCTTGGCTCCATCGGCTTTCGACATAGGCCGCTTCATTGGCCCCTGCGATCCAAGAGTCCACGAGGTCATGACAGAGACTGTGCGGACGGGGCAGACATATGGCTTGCCTGCGATATCGATAGCACCGTATTCCACCAGAATGTCTGAGCGAAGTACCGGATTCCTCTTCTGTT
>CAVTVB010000004.1:0-9243 GCA_963738035.1 uncultured Acidobacteriaceae bacterium | reverse complement strand
CAGCGAGTGCGATGATGTCAACGCTGAAGCGCTAGCAACCCTAGTTCTTGCTTGAGAGCTGCTGCGCCTGCAGTGTCACGAGATCGGAGAGATCTTTTTTCTCCAGGCCATGCACTTCCTTGTTGAACGCATCCACTTTGCTGGACCAGTTCATCGAGCAAAACTTCGGACCGCACATCGAACAGAAGGCTGCTTCCTTGTAGTAGTCGTCGGGAAGAGTCTCGTCGTGCATGGCGCGTGCTGTCTCTGGATCGAGTGAGAGGGCAAACTGCTTCTCCCAGTCGAAGGTATAGCGCGCATAGCTAATGGCATCGTCGCGATCGCGGGCGCCAAGCCTGTGCCGCGCCACATCGGCAGCGTGAGCAGCAATCTTGTAGGCGATGATGCCGTCCTTCACGTCCTTCTCGTTGGGCAGACCCAGATGTTCCTTTGGCGTGACGTAGCAAAGCATTGACGCTCCATGCCAACCGATCATTGCGGCGCCGATTGCGCTTGTGATGTGGTCGTAGCCCGGAGCGATGTCGGTTACCAGGGGCCCTAATGTGTAAAATGGCGCGCCGAAACAATATTCCACTTCCTTGTCTACCTGTTCCTTGATCTTGTCCAGCGGCACATGGCCAGGACCTTCAATCATGACCTGCACATCATCCTGCCACGCCCGCGCAGTCAGCTCACCCAGGGTCTTCAGTTCTGCGAACTGCGCCGCATCGCTGGCATCTGCGATGCAACCAGGACGTAATCCATCGCCAAGCGAGAAGCTCACATCGTGCTTCGCCATCACCTTTACAATGCGATCGAAATTCTCGTACAGAAAGTTCTGTTTGTGGTGGTGGGTCATCCACTGTGCGAGGATGGCGCCACCCCGGCTGACAATGCCAGTGATGCGGCTGGCCACCATGGGCACATACTGGATGAGCACCCCAGCATGGACCGTGAAGTAGTCGACGCCCTGCTCCGCCTGCTCCTCAATGACCTCGAGATATACGTCGATGTTCAGGTCTTCCAGCCGCTTCACGCGGTTAAGGGCCTCGTAGATCGGCACTGTGCCGATCGGCACCGGCGAGTGGCGAAGGATGGCCTCGCGGATCTCCGGGATATTGCCACCGGTCGAGAGGTCCATGACTGTGTCTGCGCCAAAGCTGACTGCTGTGTGAAGCTTGGCGAGCTCCTCATCGATATTCGACGTAACGGCGGAGTTGCCGATGTTGGCATTGATCTTGCAGCGTGAGGCGATGCCGATCGCCATCGGTTCCAGTTCGGGATGGTTGATGTTGGCTGGGATAATGAGGCGGCCCGCCGCGATCTCGGTGCGGATCAGCTCGGCATCAAGCCCCTCTCGCCGCGCCACAAAGTCCATCTCCTCGGTGACGCGGCCCAGACGAGCGTAGTGCATCTGGGAGACATTACGATCGCCGGTGCGCTCCACCTCGGCTCGGCGCTTCTCGATCCACTGGGCGCGCGGCTTCAGTATCTCTGTGGTGGCGTAGCTCTCGTGCTCTGCGTGGCGGCTCATGCGCGTCTCCCTGAATACGGTGCCGAGAGCGCAATCGACAGCGCTCACAACACAGGTGATCTTGCCCTGATTATAGCGGCGTTGGCGCACGCACTTCGGCATGCGACCATACCGTAGGAGCGCATCTAAGCACGCTGGTCCGGGTACGACTGCTTGACGCTCGCCCGTCCGCGACCTAACCTGAGATTAGGTCTATGCAGCAGCGTTCGCAGACATTCCGTATCGGCTTCGCGGTGGTCATCGTGCTTGGCGTCATCGCGTGGCTCGCGGTGAGCGGCATCCAGTCAAACAAGAGTTATTACGTGACAATCAGCGAGCTGCAGGGCATGGGGGGCAAGGCGTATACGAGGCACCTGCGTGTCGCGGGCAACGTAGTACCGGGCTCCATCGCGCGCAATGGCACCCATGCGCAATTCGTACTGGTGGAACTGGGGAACAGGCTGCCGGTCGAGTACGCGGGCGTAGAGCCGCCTCCGGACACCTTCAAGGACGATGCGCAGGCGCTGGCCATCGGCACGCTGGGCCGTGACGGTGTCTTCCATGCGACCGAGCTGCAGGCCAAGTGTGCGTCGAAGTACGCGCCGGCACAGAAGCCCGGCGCTCCCGCTGCTCCGGACAAGACTGCAGCACTGCAGCCGCCTGCTTCGACCAGCGCCCACTAAGTTGCCCGCTATACTGCGGGAGCCTATGCCAGCCGTCGCTACAGTGGAGGACGTGTCCAAGCTGTATGGACGCTTCGCCGCGCTGCGCCATGTGAGCACTACGCTGGAGTCCGGGCGATGCTATCTGCTGCTGGGCGAGAACGGCGCGGGCAAGTCGACGCTGCTGCGTGTGCTTGCCGGGCTGTTGCGGCCTACGCTGGGCAGGGTGCGCGTGCTCGAGCTACCGCCAGCCGAGGCTCGTGCCCGCATCGGCTACATGAGCCACGCGGCGATGCTCTACGACGAGTTGACGGCACGCGAGAACCTGGAGTACACGGCGCAGCTTTATCCCGGGCAGGCGTGCCTCAAGGCGGAGGAGGCGCTCGGGATGGTTGGGCTTGACCCGGCGCTGACGCGGCCGGTGGGGCAATATTCGCAGGGGATGCGCCAACGCACCTCGCTGGCACGCGTGCTGCTGTCCGAGCCAGAGCTGCTGCTGCTGGACGAGCCCTTCTCCAACATGGATCGGGCGAGCGCGGAGCGCATGCTGGCTGTGCTGGCGGAGCTGCGCGGCGCGGGCCGCACGATCGTGCTGACGACGCATCAGCGCGAGCTGGCCGAGCCGATGGCCGACGTTGTGCTCATGATGCAGGGCGGCGCGCTCACGACGGAGACAGCATGAAGACCAATGCGGCGCGCATCCTGGACGGACTTGGCATTGCGTACACGCTGCACGAGTACGAAGTCGATCCGGAGGATCTGCGCGCGACGACGGTTGCGGCGAAGATCGGGATGCCTGCAGAGCAGGTCTTCAAGACGCTGCTGTGCGCGGTTGGCGGCGGTGATTACGTCTTTGCAGTCGTTCCGGGGGATGCGGAACTGGATTTCAAGAAGCTGGCACGGGCGGCGGGGGTGCGCAAGGCGGAGATGGCCGCGCTCAAGGACGTGCAGCCGCTGACCGGCTATATCCGCGGCGGGGTGACCATCTTCGGGGCGAAGAAGCCGTACCCGGCGTTTGCCGATGAGACGATCGAGCTGTTCGACGCGATCTCGGTCTCGGCCGGGCACCGCGGCGTGCAGATCCTGCTTGCTCCGGCGGACTACCTGCGCGCGACCGGCGCTGCGGTCGCCGACCTGACTAAGGCGGACTCCGCGTGATGCTCCCGGCGCTCTGGGCGCATCTGCGGAAGGACCTGCGCATCGAGTGGCGTGCGAAGGATGCGATGCAGTCGATGCTGTTCTACGCGCTGCTGGTGGTGGTGCTCTTCTCGCTCGCCTTCGATCCGACGCGGGAGACATCGCGACAGTACGCGGGCGGCGTGATGTGCGTCGCGGTGCTGTTTGCCGCGGTGCAGGCGCTTAATCAGGCCTGGTCGCGCGAGCTGCGCGGCAATGTGCTGGATGCGCAGAGGATGTCGCCTGCGCCGGCGAGCGCGCTTTATCTGGCCAAGGTGCTGGCGAATTTTATCTTTGTGCTGATCGTCGAAGCGGTGCTGACACCGGTCTTCGTGATCTTCTACAACCTGCATCCGATGGGAGACGGCTGGCTGTTCTTTGCCATCCTGCCGCTGGGTAGCTGGGCACTGGTGGCGAACGGAGTCTTCTTTGCGGCGCTCTCGCTGCGCGCAAGGTCGCGAGAGCTGCTGCTTCCGCTGGTGCTCTTCCCTATCTTCATTCCGGCGCTGCTGGCGATGGTGCTGGCGGCGACCGACGTGTTGACAGGCGAGAGCGATCCGGGGCTGTGGGTAAAGATGCTGGCCGGTTACGACATCATCTTCACGGTGCTGAGTGTACTGCTTTTTGAGACCGTGCTGCACGCCGAGTAGGCCCGCTGCGCGAGCCATTCGAGGGCTCAACAGACGGTAACGGTACCCCCCACCCCCCTCCCCCCTACCCTCCCGGGTCGTGGGCTCTATCCCACGTGGATTGAGTGGCTTAAAGGGGCTACGGACCTTAAGTCCGGTGGTCTAAAGGAGTTAGCTCCAAAAATGTCTAACCAAAGGACTTACGGGCGGTACAATTCGATGCCGCTTACGCAGAATCAATGACTTAGTATTCCTTCCGGTCATCAAATATATCAATCTATTGGACTTACGTCTAAAAACTTCATTCTATTGGGCTTAGCAGGTTGGCGTCGGGCCGAAGATCGCGCGGCCACACAATGCCCCTAATTTCAGGATAGCGATTTGGGCGAAATATATTGCCAAGAATCGATGGAGTCTCCTTTTTTGCGTTCGATGTGGGACCGATTCGGGAATTGTCACAGGGCTGGGATACGTGCAACGCGGTGAGACGCGAGTTCCGCTTTGGAGGCATGTTTCATGGTTCGGCACTCGGGAAGCCGGAGCATGTAATCACGCTGCACTGCATCACGTCTCATCGCCGCCCCACAGCGCAAGTAGGCCGTGGTCAGATCCGAGGTCGCCGCATCGCCGTCGGTACGATCTTTCGCAAAGTCGACCTCATCGTTAGCCTATCGCTGCTTCTCCAGGTAGTCGTTTTTCAAATGCTTGGCGATCGCTTCGGAAAGAGACTGGATGCCCACGGGCCCTGAATTCGCCTTGCGCACCTGATAGGCCCAGACCACCGCATCATCCGAGTTACGAATCAGCTGCACAGACACTGACGAAGAGCCGTTCATGCCGATGCAGTCGGCAAATAGGCAGCGGGCGACCTTACCTGCTCCGCTCTCGTCCTTCGAATACACGGCTGCCGACTTCAGCGTGTAGGTAGCCTTCGATGCATCCTCGACCACGATGACGGGTACTTTCTTCTTCATGATGGCCGCGGTGAGCGCGGTCTCAAAATCGTTGTCAGCCTTGATGGCTAGCGATGGTCCATCCGGGGCAGGCGTTGCGGCTCCGGCAAACACCGGCACCATGAGTATTGAAGCCAAGGCAAGAACATTCACTTTCATAGAGTTATTTCTTATCTCCCGCGCATATTGATAAGCGATCCTTACCTTTCGGTCAAGATGTCACCTGAATGGTTACCTTTCTGCTTTCCCATTGCGGGCCGAGTAGATAGCGCCCGAAAGATGCTCCAATCTGCTCCAGGGACTGCTGCTGCACCGCAATGCTCCTCATTTCAAGATAGCGATTTGTGCGAAATAGATTGGCAACTCTTGCGAATAGTCCTGCGAAGCCGTTCCGGAAAGGGACATTCCCTAAGCGGGACCACGACTGAAGTCGTGGGAACAGAAGTTGGCTGAGCGCTACACTGCTCGCCGACGTTTGAGCCGATTCCCGTTACCGGCTTGCCTGTGAAATAACCCATAACTTGGCCAAATGGCCACATCATGGGTTGTTTCAGAGTGACCCTCGACGAGATCGCTAACGCTTGAACGGGATCAAGCATTCACTGACCTGACCTCGTGTTGCGGCTGATTTATCGCCAACTGACGGGCGAACCTGCGAGCAGAGCATGGACAAGACACAGTGAAAGTTACCTATAACCCCATTTTGCAGGCACTTGAATCACTAATGCTGAATTGAGTGACGTATGCAGCCCCACCCATCATTGCGGCCTCCTAAAGAAGCAGCCACTTCTCCAAGGGTCTCTTCGAATTCTGTGATCCCTACATGAGTGGGTAGCATGCAACGGGTGACGGTTACATCCCAAGGCAGTTCTCGTTCGGCGTCCCACTCTTGGATGGCAACCTTGAGGCCGGTACGCCTGAAGTGGTCCGCAAACTCGCCAGCGGAACTCTCGCTCGGAAACACAACACTGAAGTCGATGTCCCGAGGCTTCGTAAAGTCATCGCCGCCCCCTGCATACGGCGCAAGACATCGCCGTTATCGTCGTCCGGAAATTCGTCGGAACTCATCATGATCCTGCCCTCTTGTCAAAGTTCTACGATCGCCGAGAATAGACTGCCCGAAAAGTCTCGATTACGGCACGTTCGCCAGGACCGGCCCTCCAACGCATTGTTCTTACCGCAATTCCCGTTTCGCGGGAACCATGGCTCTTTTGCTCCCGTTGGCGGATGATCATTTCATGATGGACCAAATAGTGGCTGGCGAAACGGACGATCCCAGCTTCATCGAGGTGCTGAACTCTCTTGTGGAGGGCCTACTGGCCGATCTCAGCCCGGAGAGATTCTGGATCATTCAGATCAACAACTGGTTTGATCACAAGTGGCTGCAATTTTCTGGCAACGGCGCGATTGCCTCGACGATCCCGCTCAACAGATGGGACACGGTTAAAGCGGAGTTCTACCAGGACAAGCTTACTTTCCCACCATTCGCCCCCAACAGAGTCCTGAGCCAGTGGTCTTACGTCCGAACGGCCAAGGGCTACAAAGAAACGACATTTCCTGCATTACCGCACGACACTGAGCGACAACATACCAACGCCAATCTTCACAGGCGCATGCAGGACTTTGATAGCTCAGCTTCCTTCCTTTGGTACAGCTCGAATACTCTCGCCAAGGGACGAGGAAGCGTAATGGTTTACAACTCTGAATCTGATCGGGTTGGATGCTGGTTCGCCGCGTTCAGGCGGCAGCAGGAGTGGGCACTCTACGCGACGAAGGGTGCAAGTCACAGCGATGTTGAAAGATTTCTAAAAAGGATTAACGATCGCAAGAACTGAACGGCGCTTCCAGCCAAACGCTCCCATGAAGTGCCCGAAAAGTCCCGTTATCGGTAAGTCCGATTCTCAACTGACGTGAACACGAAGATGTACTCATGAGCGTGAAAGAGAACCTCTGCCGGGCTCCACGCGTTGTTAATTCGCAACGAGGACAGTCGTCGTCAGCCTCCGATTCGGCTGGATATAATCCACGGCGCCGGAATCAGCCGTCGCCTAGAGACCCGGGAGGTATTGATGAAAGCATTGATCTTTCGCGAGACCGGTGAACCGAAGAGCGTATTGAAACTGGCAGAGATCCCTACTCCGCCTTTGGCCCCTGGCGAAGCGCTCGTCCGAGTGCTGCTGAGCCCGATCAACGCATCCGACCTGCACATGGTGCGCGGGCGCTATGGCTATCAGCCAGAGTTGCCGGCCAGCCCGGGCATTGAAGGGGTGGGGATTGTGGAGGCCGTAGGTCCGGGCGTGCAAGGTCCGACCGTTGGAACTCGCGTAGTTTTCGTTGACACGTGGAACACCTGGCGCGAGCAGATCGTGTGCCCAGCGGACAAACTTGTGCCCGTTCCAGGGGGCCTGGACGATTCGGCCGCCGCCGCTTCCTACATCAATCCTTTGACGGCATGGGCATTGACCATATCAACTCACAACCTCAAGGAGGGCGACTGGCTTCTGCAGACGGCGGCTGCATCCAGCGTGGGGAAGTTCGTGCTTCAACTGGCGCAGCAGTATCGATTCAAGACAATCAACGTCATCCGGCGGCGCGAGCATGAAACAATCATCCGCAACCTCGGAGGCAATGAGGTAATCTGCACAGCCGACGAGGATCTCAGGGTACGCCTGCAGGAATTGACCGAGGGCAAAGGCGTTGAACGAGCGATTGACTGCGTTGCCGGGGAACTCGGCGCTGAGATTGCCCGCAACCTCGCTCCCGCTGGAACCATGCTTGTGTATGGCGCCCTTTCCAGTCATCGGCAGACGGACCCCGCAAAATTCACCATGCCGCTCTTCGCTCCCCGTTTGATTTATTCGACAGCGACGATTCGCGGGTGGTGGCTTCCGCGTTGGGTGCCTTCCCAGCCGCTCGCCGAAGTGCGGGCAGCGACGAGCGATCTCCTCACCATGTTGTCGAACGGAGGACTTACGCCGCCAGCGAGTGTGCGGTATTCAGTTAAAGACTTCCAAGAGGCAGTACGCCTCGCCGATGGTGAGGCAGGACAAGAAAAGGTCTTGCTGGATTTCTCCGAAAGGGCAGCATAACCGGTGGAGCCTCATGGAGGCTGACGGTTTGTTGCCAACCGTGCTTTTCCAACGAGTCTTCATCAGCAGTGGACCACCACTATGTGGTCTTCGATCCGAAGTGAAGTGAATTTCTCTCGCCTCGCGGGAACGGAGCGAGTGTAGAAGGATCAAGTCATTCCCCCTGAGGGGACCGACAATTCGGAAAGCTATTCCCAGTGCCTGAAATGTCCGCTTATCGGTAAGTTCGATTCTCAACTGACCTGAACAGGACGATCTGCTCATGAGCCGCAAAAGAGAACCTGTGCCGGCTCCACGTTATTGATTCGCAACAATGACAGTCGTCGTCAGCCTTCGTTTCGGCTGGATATAATCCACGGCACCATGGGAGTGACCTCTGGCACCCGTCTTGGACCATACGAGATTGTTTGTCCGCTAGGCGAGGGCGGCATGGGCGAAGTTTACCGCGCGCGCGATACGCGGCTTGATCGGGATGTTGCCATCAAGATTCTCCCGACTCAATTTTCTTCGGATACAGTTCGCAAGCAACGCTTCGAACGCGAAGCGAAAGCCATCTCCAGCCTGAATCATCCACACATCTGCATGTTGTATGACGTCGGTCATCAAGACGAAACCGATTTCCTGGTAATGGAATGCGTTGAAGGCGAGACGCTGGCCAAGCGCCTCGAGAAAGGCCCTCTGCCGATTGAGCAGGTACTGAAATATGGTGCGCAAATTGAGGACGCGCTGGACAAAGCCCATCGCAGCGGTATCACTCATCGCGACTTGAAGCCAGGGAACATCATGCTCACCGCTACGGGCGCGAAGCTTTTGGATTTTGGTCTGGCCAAGCTCGCCGATCCAGCCATAGGGGGCGCGACACTCAGCGCCATCGCAACACAAACAGCGCCGATGACCGCAGAAGGCACGATTATCGGGACGTTTCAATACATGTCGCCGGAGCAAGTCGAAGGCAAAGAGCTCGACGGGCGCAGCGATATTTTTTCTCTGGGTTCGGTTCTTTACGAGATGCTCACGGGGCAGCGCGCTTTTTCAGGAAAAAGTCAGCTCAGCGTTGCGTCATCGATCCTCGAAAAA
This sequence comes from uncultured Acidobacteriaceae bacterium, assembly GCA_963738035.1. Taxonomy (GTDB): domain Bacteria; phylum Acidobacteriota; class Terriglobia; order Terriglobales; family Acidobacteriaceae; genus Telmatobacter. The sequence continues at coordinate 165 of CAVTVB010000004.1, read as the reverse complement.
GAACCCACGCCAATCAGCACGCTGAAACCGCTGACACCGCCTGCCCTCGACCACGCGATTCGCCGTTGCCTGACGAAAGACCCGGAAGAACGCTGGCAGACGGCGCGCGATCTTCAAATGGAGTTGAAGTGGATTGCCGAAGCGGGTTCACGGTCCGGTGGGCCA
>CAVTVB010000003.1:0-566044 GCA_963738035.1 uncultured Acidobacteriaceae bacterium | reverse complement strand
CCTGTGGGCCATCGGCCGCGTGTTCGAGCGGCGGGCGCTGTGGCCCAACCTGCACAAGCTGCTCGACCCGAGATCCGCTTCGCGCGGACGCCGGAAGAAAAAGCCGAGCTGCTCATCGAAAAGGGTGTGCTGCTCGAGGAGCGCCTCGACGACGCCGGCGGCGCGCTCGAGTGTTACCAGAAGGCGGTCGAGGCCTCGCCGCAGGCGCTGGCCGCCTGGATGGCGCTCGAGCGCATCTTCGCGCAGCAGCAGGATCTGGCGAGCCTCGCCCGCGTCTATCGCGGCATGGCCGACGCCACCAACGAGCCGGCGCGCAAAGTGGCGCTGCTGATCGATCTGGCGCGGCTGCAGGACAGCTTGCAGGGCGGCGGGCCGGACGAGGCGCACGCGCTGTTACGCGAGGCGCTGGCGGTCGACGTCGATTCCGAGCGGGTCCTCGACGAGCTGGAGCGGCTGGCGGAGCAGGGCGGCGGCGACGACATGGTGGCGCTGCTCGAGGAGCGGGCGACGCGGCTGCAGAATCGGGCGGCGGGGCAGCCGATCGATCAGCGGCTACGCGCAGCCGAGCGGCTGGTGGCGATCCGCCGGCGGCAGGCGCAGATCGCGCGGCTGCGCGGCGAGGACGAGCGCGCCTGGGCGGCGCTGCAGTTGGCGCTGCAGGTCTCGCCCGGCGAGGCGCTGGTCATCCGCGAGCTCACGAGCTGGCCGAGGTGCTCGGCCGCTGGGACGAGCTGGCCGACCTTTTGGCCGCGCGCGTCGAGGCGGCGCCGCCGACGCGCAAGATAGCGCTGCGCCTCGAGCGCGCCGAAGCGCTGCGCCGCGCGGGTAAGTTCGCCGAGGCCGACGCCGTCGAAGCGGAAGTGGCGCGCGACGAGCCGGGCCACCTGGGGCTCTTGGTTTCGCGCGAGCGGGCGGCGCTGGCGGCGCGCGACTGGGAGCGGCTGGCGTCCTTGTGGCAGGCCGAGGCCGAGCTCGCCAACAGCGACGGCACACCGACAGGCAAGCCCAATCCGGTGTGGGCCGCGACCGCGCTCGTGCAGGCGGCCGCGGCGCTCGCCGATCACCTCGGACGCGACACCGAGGCGCACAAGGCGCTCGGCGACGCGCTGACGCTGGTGCCGCACTTTGCGCCCGCCGTCGACGCGCTGGAGCGACTGTACGGGCGCACCGGCAAGCACTTCGAGTACGCCGTGCTGCTCGAGAGCGAGCTGGAGAATTCGCCGCCGCCGCCGCGGGCCGAGCGGCTGCTCGACGCCTTGATCGGTCGAGCGGGAGGCGCTCGACGACAGCGCCGGCGCGGCGCAGGCGGCGCGCCGGCTGGTCGCGCTGCGCCCCGACGACGTTCGGCTGCGCGTGCGCCTCTACGATCTCGATCGCGCGGCGCAGAAGCTCAAAGAGGCGAGCGACGAATCTGGCCGAGCTGGCCGCGCTCTTGCCCGAAGATCGCCGCGTCGACGCGCTGCTCGACCGCGCCGATCTCCTCGAGCATCGGCTGGGCGACAGCGTCGGCGCCGCGGCCGCCTATCGCGAGGTGCTCGGCCTGCGCCCAGGTGACGCGCGCGCGGCCGAAGCCTTCGAGTCGCTGTCACGCCGTCGCGCCAAGGAGTCGGGCCCGCACGAGGCGCCCTCGCCGCAAGCGTGGGACGATCTGGCGTCGGCGCTGCGCCGCGAAGCGCAGTCGTCGCTGAGCCAGGAGCGCATCAGCCACGCGCTCTTGAAGCTCGGCGAGATCCACGAGCGCGAGCGCCATCACTTCGGCGACGCGGCGCAGGCCTATCGCGATCTGCTCGATCGCGCGCCGGGACAGGCCGCCGCGCTGCGCGGTCTGCAGCGCGCCCAGCGCGGCCTCGGCGACGACGCCGGCCGCGCCGAGTCGATGGAGCAGGAGGCGGAGGCGCTGCCGCTTCCGTCCCGCGGCGAGCTCCTGGTGCAGCTGGGCGAGCTGTTCGAGGACGTCCTGTCACAGCCCGAGCGCGCCGACGACGCCTATGGCCGCGCGCTCGAGGCCTATCCGACGGCGCACGCGGCGCTCGGCAAGCTGCGGACCGCGGTGCGAGCGCGCGAGCCGGGCGCCATCGCCGAGGCCATCGGCCGGCTCGACGGCTATGTCGGCACGCCCGTTGGTGCACAAAGTGAGCTCGCGGCGGCGGCGCGCGCGGTCATTCTCGACGAGCGCAGCGAGCTCGGCCGGCTCGCCGGCAACGAGGAGGCCGTCGCCCAGCTGGCGACCGAGGCGCTGGCGCTCGATCCGCACGCGCGGCTGCCCTGGCGAATGCGGGCCCGGCTGACGGCGCGGGCGCAACAGGCGCTGGCGCTCGGTGATGCCCTGGCGGCGCTGGCCGAGCGCGCGGCCGATCCGGCGCTGCACTCGGCGCTGGCGCGACGCGCGGCCCTGTTGGCCCAGGCGTCCGGCGATCACACGCCAGAGACCGAGACGGCCGTGCAGGAGCGGCTGCGCCAGGCGCACGCGCTGACGCCATCGGACTCGGCGGCGCTGGTGGCGCTGTGCGACGTCGTCGTCGACCCCGACGCGCTGGGCGCGCGCGCGAAGCTGGCCGAAGGTCCGGCGCAGCTCGACTGGCTCATCGAGCAGGCCGAGGCGCTGGCGGCAGTCGGGCGCCTCGGCGATGCGGCGCAGGCGACGACACGGGCGCTCGAGCTCGACGGCAGGAGTCTGCCCGCGCTCGAGCTGTCGCGCCGGCTGGCGCGCGCCGGCGGCGACGACAAGAGCTACGCGGTGGCGACGGCGCGGCTGGCCGGCGAGATCCTCGAGGGCGAGCGCGCCGCGGCAATCTACCGGGAGGCAGCGCTGGCGTTCGAGCGCGGCGGTGCGCGCAAGGAGGCGGCGGCGGCCTGGCGCCAGGTCCTCGATCGCACGCCGCTCGACGTCGAGGCGTTCAATCACGCGCGCGACCTCATGGCCGCGCTGCACCAGGAAGAGCCGGCGCCGGGCCCGCTGGTCGAGCTCTACACGCATCGCCTGGCGCACGTCCGCGAAGCCGCCGATCGTACGCGCCTGTTGCTGGAGCGCTCGCAGCTGCTCGAGGACGAAGGCAATCGCGACCACGCGCAAGCGGATCTGCGCGCGGTCCTCGAGATCAATCCGGCCCAGGCGGACGCGCTGCGCCGCCTCGGCGAGCTGTTGGCGGCGACGCCCGCCGGTCGCGAGGAGTCGATGCCCTTTTGGCGCGCTATCTCGAGGACGAGCACGACCGCGAGCGGCGGCGCGCGGGCCTGTTGCGGCTGGCGGAGCTGCAGGAGGCGGCCGGCCGCGGCGAAGAGGCGGTGCAGCTGCTCGAGCAGGCGATCGCGCTGGCGCCGACGGTCGTCGAGTCGCGCGGCGACCACGAGCGGCTGGCGCAGCTGCTCGTGCGGCAGCGCAACTGGCAAGCGGGGGTCGAGGTGCTGCGCAAGCTGGCCGAGCTGTTCCCGGCCGGCGGCGAACGGGCGGCGGTCGAGATCCGCGTGGCGACGATCTACCGCGAGGGCTTCTCCGACCCGCGCGCGGCTGTCGATGCGCTCTTGCGGGCGCTACGCGCCGATCCGCTGTCGATGGAGGCGCTCGGCAAGCTGATGCCGCTGGCCGACGCAGGCCACGTCCTGCCCATCGAGCTCGAGGAGAAGCTCGAGCGCGCCGTCGACGAGGCGCGCGGCCAGGCGCTGGCAGCGCCGCTGTCGGTCGAGCCGTATGCGGCACTGACCCGGCTATGGGGCTGGCGCGGCGACGACGACGCGCGGCTGATTGCGGCGCAGGCCGAGGCGCTGATGAACGGCCGCGTCCCGCCGGCGCGGAGCACGGCAGCGAGCCGCTCAAGGAGCTGTCGGCGCAAGCCTGGGATCGCATCTGGCCCGAGGCGGCGCGCTCGGTGGCGCTGGAGATCTGGCGCGCCGTCGGCGAGGCGACCTGGAGCGTCTATGGTCCGACGCTGGAGTCGCTCAACGTCGGCAAACGAGAGCGGGTCAACGCCAAGGGCACGCCGCTGGCCTGGATTCCCATCGACAAGATTGCGCGCTCGCTCCTGGGGACGCAGTCCGGCTACGAGCTGTATGCCGCGCCGCGCGTCGAAGTCTGCGTGGCCGCCGGCTCGGCGCTGGTCATGGGCAGTAGCTTCGCCGACAAGCTGAGCGCGGCCGCTCGGTTCCGCGCCGCGCGGCGCATCGCGCTCATGCGCGAACGGCTCGGGCCCGTCGAAGCGCTCGATGCCGACGAGGTGGCGCTCTTCTTCGCGGCCTGCGCGCGCGTCGCCGAGCTCCCGCGTCCGCCGTCGCTGCCGCCGCTGAACGAGTCGCGCGTCGAGGACCGGGCGCGCGTGATCGGCAAGGCGATCGCCCGCAAGGATCGCAAGGCGCTACAGGCGATCGGCGCACGCATGGCGACGCTGCCGTCGCCGGGTGAGTGGCGGGACGCGATTCTGAAGGCGCGGCGCGCGCGGCGCTGGCGGTGTCGGGCGATCTGCCGTCGGCGCTGGGCGAGCTGCAGCTGACCCTGGCGCGCGATCCGCTGGCGCAGACGCTGACGCTGTTCGCGGTTTCCGATGATTTCCGGGTGCTGAGGCGTGAGATGGGGCTCAAGGGCTGATGGCTGAAGATCCCAAAAAGGGTAAGCCCGGCGCCGAGCTCGACGATTGGGCCTCGGCCATCGACGAGTGGGACGCCAACCTGTCGCTGCCTGAGCCGACCGGGAAGGTCCCGAAGTTCGACGCCAGCGAGCTGGCCGAGGCCGCCGAGGAGGCTGTGCTCGAGGCGCAGCCCATCGCCGAGAGGCCGTCGCGGCCGTCCGACGACGTGACGCCGATTCCCGATTCGCTGGACGTTCGCGATGCTCGCGATTTCGAAGAAGAGTTCGAGGAGGCCGAGATTACGCCGCCGCCGTTCCAGGCGCCGCCGACGCCGACGCCGGTGCCGGGGATCGAGCCGCGCGCGTTCGAGCCGTCGCAGCCGCTGCCGCTGGAAGCCCCACCGCTGTACCCCGAGCCGATTGGTTCGGCCGACGACGATCCGCTGATGAACCTCTTCGAAGGCGACATGGAGCTGCCTGAAGAGGCGGGCCAGGCGCTGGGCTCGCTCCTGGGCGCGCAAGAGGGCAAGACGATGATCGCGTCGGCCGCGGTGATCCAGGCCGCGCTCGACGTGCCCGACGACGAGCCGGGCCTCTATTCCGAAGAGGAAGACGCGTTCGGCGGCGGCTCGACGCGGGTCGCCTCCGTCGATGAGTTCGACAAGCTGCTGGCCGACACGGCGATGGTTGGCGACGGCGACGACGAGGCGCACCCGGCACCGTCGCCGGTGCAGCCGCAGCTGGCGATCGCCGATTCGGACCAGGTGGTCACGATCGAGCCGTCCTATCCGTCACAGGGCGGCTTCTCGCACGAGTCGACGCGCGTCGCCGGCGGTGCCGAGCTGAACGAGCTGCTCGCCAACGACGCCGACCTGGAAGCGACGCTGCCCGAGCCGCCGTCGTCGTCGTCGCCGCGGTCGTCGCCGCTGTTGCCCGAGCCGGGCTCCAAGCTGCCGTCGGGCCGCTTCAACAAGCCGTCCGAGCGGCTGGCGGCGATTCCGTCGCCGTCGACCCCGCCGCAGCCCAAGAAGCCGGCCCCGGTGCCGCAGCCGCCGCAACGTCCGCTGCGCACCCCGCAGCAGCAGCAAGAGATTGACGCCAACGACGATCTGGAAGTCGAGATGGAGGTTTCGCCGGCCTCCGATGCGCCGTTCGACGACGATTTCTACGACGACATCGAGGTCGTGCCCGCGGCTGACGCCGTCGCCCGCACGGTCGCGGCCGCCCCGGCGGTCAGGCCGGCGGCTCCGACCGCTCCGGCGGCGATGGGCGACGACGAGGAGCTTTCGATCTCTGGTCGAGCCGTCGATGCCGCTCAACGTCGGCGCCGGCGCGTCCGATCCCGATTGTACGCCGCTGCCCGTCGCCGACAGCGACGCCCAGTCGTCGCAGCCGGCGCAGGTGGTCGCTCCATCGCTGCCGTTGGCGACGGTCGAGTCGCGTCCGGTCGTGGCCACGCGCATCGTCGCGCCGCCCACGCCGCTGCCGACGCTGGTGGTGCCCGAGCTGGCGCCGGCGCAGACGCTCGATGCGACCTACCTGCGCGATCAGCTGGCGCTGTACGACACCGAGCGGCTGTTGACGCCGCCGGACGACCCGGCCCGGATTGCGCGGCTCGCGTTCGCGGCCGGCCGCGCGGCCGAGCGGCTGGGCGACGTCACCGACGCGCTCGAGCGCTACCAGGCGACGCTGGACGCCGATCCCGAGCACGCTCACGCGCTGCGCGGCCTGCGCCGGCTCAGGCTGAGCGTCCTCGAAGGGCAGCGCTATCCGGCGCTGCTGGCGATCGTCGATCGCGAGATCGCCGCCGCAGCCCCGGCCGAGAAGCGCGGCCTGGTCGGGATCAAGGCCGAGCTGGCGCTGGCCGCCGGCGAAGAAGAGGCCGCGCGCGCGGCCTACGGCGCCATCCTGGCCGAGCAGCCCGGCGATCTCGGCGCGCTGACCGGCCTCGTCGATCTGGCGGCCTCGGGCAGCGACGACGATTCGGCGGCGGCGCTCGGCCAGTGGTCGGCGGCGCTCGGCAACACCGTCGACCCGTCGACGCGCGCGGCGCTGCTCGTCGAGCGCGGCCGCCTCGACGAAGCGGCCGATTGCGTGCCCGACGCCGTCGCTCGCTTCAAAGAGGCGCTCGACGTCGACCCCACGGCGGCGGCAGCGGCGTGGGGCCTGTTGCGCGTGGCCGTGCGCACGCCCGGTGTCGCCGACGATCTCGACACGCACGCGCGGCTGATCGATCTCTTGCCGGCCGGCGCGCTCAAGCAGTCGCTGTCGCGGCGGCTCGGCGTCCTGCGCGCGCGGCAGAACGACTTCGCGGCGGCGCGCCCGCCTTTGCAGGTCGCGGCCGCCGACGGCGATTGGCTGGCGCTGCTCGATCTCTCGCAGCTGGAGCGCGCCGACAGCCGGCTCGATGAAGCGGCGACGGCGTTGGCCCGCGCCGCCGAGGCCGAGCCCGACGCCGGTCGACGCGCCGATTGCCTGGTGGCGCTGGGCGAGCTGCACGAAAAGCAGGGCAACACCGCGCAAGCTGCCGCCGCCTATCAGCGTGCCGCGACCGACTATCCAGACGATCCGCGGGCCGCGCGAGCGCTGGAACGGACGCAGGCCGCTGGCGGCGACAAGGAGTCGGCGCTGCAGCGCCACCTGGCCGCCGCCGAGCGCAGCCCGGCACGCGCACCCATGGAGCTCAGGGGCGTATCGGCGCCTTCCGGCCCGTTTGACCCTTCCGAAAAGAAGAAGCGAAACTCGATCACTCCCTGCGGAGTGTGGGCGTATTTATTGGCTACGGCACGGCTCACCGTCGACGGATGAACACCAATCTCCTCGGCCACTTCCTTGATCATCATCGGCCTGAGAGCCTCGATTCCCTGGTCCAGGAAATCCTGCTGCCGCCTCACGATCACTTCGCAGGTTCGCAGAATCGTGCTCTTGCGTTGTGCGATATTGCGCATCAGCTGCATCGCCGAGCGGAACCGCTCTTTCACGTACTCCTTGACTTCCTTCTCAGTACCTTCGGCCACGAGCATTCGGCGGTAGCGCGCACTCAATCTGAGGCTGGGCAGGTCTTCCTCGTTCATGGAGACCACCCACTCTGCGCCGCGCTTGACGAAAACCACATCGGGTTCGATCAGCCGCGTCTGTTCGCGGTTGTAGAGTCTGCCCGGCCGCGGCTCAAGCGTACGAATGAACTCCACGCCCGCATGGACCTCTTCCGGTGTCACGTGTAGAGACTTCGCCAGGTCCTTCACATCCCGCTTCTGCAGCAGCTGCAGGTGGTCCTGCACAATTTGCGCAGCCACTTCCATCGCCCGGCGACGTTCTTCGAGCTTCTCCTCGGCCTCGGCCTTGAAGCTGCGATGCACATCCTCATGGCCATTCTCTTCGTGCTGCGCATACACCTTGCTCAGTTCCGCTTGTTGCGCCGAAATCTGGATTAGCAGGCACTCCCGCAGATCCGCTGACGCAATTCCGGCTGGATCCAGATGCTGCACCAGGTCAATGCCACGCTTGATCTGGTCGATCAGAACCTCTTTTGGCTTGCCCTGATTTTCTTCGAAATGCCCGAAGGCCTCGATCAGCTCTTCCTGCCCGGCCGAAAGATATCCGTCTTCGTCCAAATTCCCAATAATGAACTCAGCTGCGGTGGCCAGTTCCGGCTCCAGTGTCAGAGCTCCCAGCTGCCACGCCAGGTGATCGGATAGGGTCGTAGGCTGCGAAAGGAAATTCTCGAACGAGGGCTTTTCGCTGTCTTCATACTCCGGCTGGGTGCGGTAGCCCGGATCAAGGTATTCCTGAAAGTACGACCCGAAATCAATCTCGTCGAAAGGGTCTTTGGGTTGCGCCGCGGGCTCCGTCGTTCCAACATCGAGCCGCTCCGGGGGCTGAAGATCATGCTCCTGCCGGCTCGCCACCTCATCCAGCATCGGAACTGTTTCGTCAATCTCTTCCAGGACGGGGTTTTCCACCATCTCGGCATCGATCATCTCCTTCAGCTCGAGCTTATTGAGCGCAAGAACGCTCACCATCTGCATCAGGCCCGGCGTCAGGACCTGGCGTTGTGACACCTTCAGATTCAATCTAGGTTGCAGCAGCGCCATACAAGGGACTCGATTCCCAATAGGACTAGCCCTAAGTGTAATCGGGTAGCAAGCCGGATGCACGCTAACCCGCTTCTTGTTTCATCCCCGGGGGACATTCCAGATCCGGTCTTCCCAGCACGAGGTGCGCCTGTCAATCCCGGCCGTCGTAACAGCTTTCGTCGCAATGGGTTGCCTTGCTCACTCCGATTTCGGGCCTGGGCCTTAGTTGAGCGAAAATCCCTCTCCCAGATAGATGCGCCGAACCTCAACATCATTCCCCAGCTCATGCGGAGTGCCGGCGCGAAAGATCCGCCCTTCGGCGATGATATAGGCACGGTCCGTGACGCTCAATGTCTCCCGAACGTTGTGGTCAGTGATCAGGATCCCGATACCGCTAGCCTTCAGTTCGAAGATGATCTTCTGCAATTCCAGCACCGCAATGGGATCGATTCCGCTGAACGGTTCATCCAGCAAAATGAAATTCGGTTGAATGCACAGCGATCGCGCAATTTCCACGCGCCGTCGCTCGCCACCCGAAAGCGCATATCCCCTCGTGCTGCGAATATGCCCGAGGTTCAACTGGGCTATCAGACGCTCGGCGCGCGATTTCCGCTCGCGTGTGTCCAGTGCCTGCGCCTCCAGCACTGCAAGAATGTTTTCCTCAACCGTCAGCTTGCGGAAAACCGACGGCTCCTGCGGCAGGTAGCTGATGCCGTAATTGCGCGCCCGCAGGTACATCGGCAGCCGGGTAATATCGCTGTCATCCACCATGATGCGCCCCGTCTCCGGCGCCACCAGCCCGACGATCATGTAAAAACTCGTTGTCTTTCCCGCGCCGTTCGGACCCAGCAGCCCGACAACCTCGCCGCGCGAGATCTTCAGGTTCACTCCGCGCACCACTTGCCGGCCCTTGTAAGACTTGCCGATTCCCTCAGCGATCAGTGTTTCCATTAGGGCCTGTTCACATTACTGAGGCGGATGGCGTTGCGTGCGAAAATTGCGCCAGACGAAGCCGAGCCCGAAGGCTGTGGCCGGCCCACCGTCGAGGGCGGGAATGAAGTATGGCGCGATTTTCGCCGCAACCCCTCGGGGCCGCGGCCAATTTTACCGATTTCGGCATCGATCGTCACTAGCAGACACCCGGTATGCGTCACTCCTCACTCCTTGAACTCGTAAAAATTGGCTCACGGTGCCACCGCCTCAGTAGTGCGAGCAGGTCCGCACTCTCGGGCGTTATCAAAACGCCCCAACTACTTTGGCGCCGTCGTGACAGTCATCGTCTTGCGACCATCGCCTTCGATACTGACGCTATCATCGCGACTATTGAAAATCAAAGCCTGCCCCGTCACGGTGCCGCGCGTTGGATCAATTAATCGCGGCGGTGCGCCGACAGTACCGGTCAGTACATAGTTGCCAGTTTCGCTTGAATAGACCAGTTGTTCGCCCGTTCCGCGACGTCCTTCGGTTGAAATCTCCACCCCGCCCGTCGAAGTCATCCGGTCCACCTGGGCAGCCGCGCCATCTTTCCCTGCGTGATTCCCGGGCGGCAGCAAAATCAACTCCAGTTCCCTTGAAATCGTAGTTGCATCCGCGGTGCTCGAAACCACGTTTCCCGCCGCGCCCGCGCGCATCACTGCCTTCCGCTCCGCGCTCGAATACTTCAGATTCCCGCCGCGTACCCGAATCACGGACGGCCCGCTCTGCATCTGCCCCCCCGCCTTGCCCGGCACGGTCGCCGTTGCACTCACCAGCACCACCTGCACCGGATTCTTGCTGTCCTTCGTCTCAGCCGTCAGCGTCTGCTTCGTCCGGTCCAGCACAATCACCGGAGCGGTAATAGAATTCCCCTGCTGCCACAGCCGTGTATTCCCCTTGAACGTCGCCGTGCCCGTCGCGCGCTTTAGCTCAGCCTGCTCCGCTACAACATGCGTTGGCCCCTGCGCGCCGAAGTTCCCGGTTGCCTTTGCCGAGCCGTCCGTTTTGGCCGAATTCGCGCCCTCAAGTTCGCCTGTCCATGTCGCCTTCACATTACCCTGCGCCAGGGCATCGCCGGACTCCTGCAACACATTCAATTTGTCCGCCGTCAGTTCCAGTCCTCCGTCCGTTACGCGCGGATTTCGAGTCAGACGCAGGGATTGTCCGGCATTGTCATATTCGGCATGGCCCGCCGTCGCGCGCAACACAGGTTGAGCAACGCCAGCCTTGGCGGGCGGCTGCTCAGTCAACACCACATTTCCTTCCACAGTGGCCGACTCTATCTGCGTTTGCCTCGCTGCCGCGCTCCGGCTACCCTGGCTTGCATTCTCCGCAGCGAGGCGCGCATCCAGCTTGTCGCCACTCATCGTCTGTTGCGTTCCGGTGGCCGTCGTCTCGGCAATCGCCGTATGACCGCGCCCCATCAGTTTCGCCAATGCGCCGTTTGCCCCGAATTCGCCCGTCACATCGTCCGCGGTCAACCTCTCCGGCGCAATCGATCCACTTCCACGCTGGCTTGTCGCCTCCACAACCACACCGCCGGTGCCGCGAATCGATGCGGGTTCCACCTTGCTCTTGCCCGCATTTCTAAAAGCAACATCGGCCACCGGTGAAGTCCAGTTTCTATGCACACGTAGCACTCCATTCGCTGAAGGTGTCTCTTCATCGCTCACGATTTGTACGCCTCGCTCCAGGTGTGCGCTACGCAATTCTCCCTTTCCCACAAACACCAGATCCATCGTTGGAGACGTTCCGTGAATCTTGCGCCCTTTGTTGTCCGAATCAATCGTCACACCGCCTTGCAAGTGGCCACGAAGCGGCTGGCTGTGCTCATCGAAATCAAGCGTTCCCGCCGGCGCCGCCAGATGTCCACCCGTCGCTGTCACCAGAACGAATCCTCCATCTGCCTGGAGCCGGGCCGCCGAGCCGTCGTCTCTGAAGTAGACCTTCGCCCTCTCTGCACTAGAAACATCGGCGCGGTAGTGCAACGAGGCAGATTGCAGTTCGCACATCTGTTCGTTTCGCACAAAGACCGCATGCTGCGCCGACATATTCACCAGGTCCACTCCCCGCTGCACGTCCAGTTGCACCGCACGGTCGAGCACCAGCAATCCATTGTGCGCGTCATAGTTCGCTCCCACTGCGCTGCCGCGCCCTTCTGCCAACCTGAACTCGACCTTCTCCACCGTAGAGGCCTGACCGGTGTTGCGGTCGAAGTTTAGCCCGCTCGTCTTCACATGAATCTCGCCGCTCGCCGCGGTGTGCGCCGCCGAGTTCAGTGAATTATTCTTCCGGGGCGCAATCAACGCCTGATTTGCGGTTGCTTTTGGCGCGATGGCCGGGGCCACACTCGGCTTTGACAGGGTGATTTCGACCGGACCGACAGCTTTCGCAACACCGCTGTTCGGGTCATATTCAAACTCATCGCCTTCGATTCGATCCACTCTGCTTCCGTCTTCGGCATAGAGCTCGATCTTTACGTTGTGCAGTTGCAGAAACACCTTGCCGCCCCTCTTCAACTGCACTTGCTTTGAGGCGTGAATCTTGTAGAGGATGTGTCCCCGCACGTCGTGCGTGTACACAAAGCCGTTAGCCTCTTCCTGGATGTTCAGACCCAGTTTTTGGGGAAGATCTTTACGGATGAACCGGTTTCGGAATCTGGCTGTCCCCAGAAACACGCCGAGCGCTACCACCAGCAGCACTCCAGCCACCAGCACCAACGTACGCAGCCGCTCGATCGTGAAGCGCACCGTTCTCCTCAGTTCGCCATGCCCAGCCGGGCCGCCAGCCTTTGCGCCAGGCTTTCTCCCAGCTCGCTCCACAACAAACGCGCCGTCGCGCCCGACTCTTTCTCCAGAGCGTTGGTCAGTTCCACAAGTTGGCGCACATTTTCTTCCACATGCCGTGCCGTCGTCGCGTCCAGCTCGATCTCCTCATCCAGGAACGCCGCATCACTGCCGAAATCGATCCGGATGTGACCATCCTGCTCGTATCCGCCATCGTCGAACAGCGGTCCGTATCCCGTCACGCGAACCAGCCGCGACTCCCGCGCCCAACGCGTCTCGGGAACACCATCACCCACTGTCTCGTCATCCTGCGCTTTTCGGAAGGGATCTGCGGTTTTCATCCCAATCTCGGGCTCCCACAAACTCCACCCGATTTGAAACTCGTAAGCGTAGTCCTCATGCAGCAGTTCCAGCGCATCCTCCACGGCCTGCCGTGGCTCAAGCCCCCGCTCTCCGTGTCCGAATATCTTCTGAAATACCGGAGACTCGCTCCAGTTCACCGGCCAGATTGTCGCCGAGTACACACGCGCCTCACCGCCATGTTTCGCAAAAACTCCCAGAACCGCCGTCAGCTTGTCTCCCATCGCCGCCAGCCGCAGATTCGGGTACCACAAGCTTAGATAAAGTGTGTCCGCCATCTCTTTAGATTGTAGACGCGCGCCATCCCCGCTCGATTCAACCCGAATACGCGTTAACCTCTTGCGACCATCGCCTGCCAACGCACATCCTAGGGAGTGAAGGAGCATTGATCCATGTCTCAAACCTCTCAGGCTATCTCCGCCGCTGCCGCCGGAACCATCGCGCTGGGCGACCTCACCGTCAATCGCATCGGCTACGGAGCTATGCGTATTACCGGCAAAGGCATCTGGGGACCACCCGCCGATCACACTGCCGCCATCGCTACCTTGCGCCGCGCCGTTGAACTTGGAGTCAACTTCATTGACACCGCAGACTCCTACGGCCCCTACGTTTCCGAAGAACTGATCGCCGAAGCCCTCGCTCCTTACCCAGACGGCCTCGTCATTGCCACTAAGGGCGGCTGGGAGCGCGTCGGCCCCGGCCAGTGGATCCACAATGCCAGCCCGAAACACCTGGAAGCGGCAGTCGAAGGCAGCCTCAAGCGCCTCCGCCTCGACAGCATAGCCGTCTACCAGCTCCACATCCCCGATCCCGCCGTCTCCTTCGACGCATCGATGGAAACGCTCGCCCGTCTCCAGCAAGCCGGCAAGATTCAGCACGTCGCGCTCTCCAACGTGACGCTTGAACATCTGGAGCGAGCCCGCAAAATCGTTCCCATCGTCTCCGTGCAAAACCGTTACAGCTTTGCAGACCGCGAATGGGACTTCCTGCTCGACCACTGCGAGAAACATGGCATCGCCTTCATTCCCTGGGCTCCGCTGGGGCAAAACCGGCAAGCCCACGACATCCTCGACAAAGCCGCGAAAGAACTCCATGCGACGCCATTGCAAGTAGCCCTCGCCTGGCTGCTCAAGCGCTCCAAAGTCATCCTTCCCATCCCCGGCACATCTTCAGTCGCGCACGTCGAAGAAAACATCGCCGCCGCCGCATTCAAACTGCCCGATCGCATCTTCCAGGAGCTATCCAACTTCAAAGCTTCGCCCGCCGTCCTCCGATGACCTTCTTGCCTGCTTTACGCTCGAACCTCCACTCGCCCCGCAGTCATCCAGAGCGAAGGCGAAGGACCTATTTCTAGCACGGCATCAATCCGCAGGAAAATGGGTGCCCCATCCATGCCACAAGGCATGGGTGGGAAAGCACAACCCTTCACCTACGCTTCGTCATCCTTGCGCGATGTCGAAGGACCTGCTTTCGGCGCCGCCTCAATAGGCACGATCCTGCGCGCCCCATAAGCGGCTTCAAGTGCGAAACCGCCCAACGATTACGACTCTGCTATCCTGCCCCGATGAAGCCGCTGACCTTCGCAGTTGTGCTCGCCTTCATCATCTCGCTCACAGCGTGCCGATCCCAACAGCAGTCACCCACTGCCACGCCCGACACCAAACCTTTTTCGCAACAAACTTCCCCACCAACCGGCACCGGATTCGACTACTACCTGCTCAATCTCTCCTGGTCGCCCGAGTTCTGCTACTCGCATCGCAACGCTCCTGAGTGCGCCAACCACTCCACCTTCGTTCTCCATGGTCTCTGGCCGCAGAACTCCAACGGCAGCTATCCTGAAAATTGTTCAGCCGCTCCCGGCCCCACTGATCCCACATCCTTCAGCGACATCTATCCCGACCAGGGACTGCTTCAACATGAATGGCGCACTCACGGCACCTGTTCCGGCCTCAGCGCCAACGATTTCCTGACGACTGCTCGCACCGCCTATCGCTCCATCGCTATTCCGCCGACACTCTCCGGTCTTACATCGCAAACTTCGATGCCGCCCGACGAAATCGTCTCGCTCTTCACCAGCGCCAATCCCAAGCTGTCCCGCGACAGCGTCGCCATCAGCTGCGGACACAACTTCCTCACTGCCGTAGAAATCTGCCTCGACAAATCGCTCCGCCCCGTCTCCTGCGGCCCCATCCGCTCCTGCCGCGCTAACACCGTCCGCATTCCGCCACCGCGATAATCCACCACTTGGTGCGGGATTCGATGGCCCACAGTTGTACTCGCAGGGATCCTCTTAGCCATGCGAGGTTACGAAGGGTCCACATTTTCGGGTACTTACAGACCATCACGCAGAGACGAGACAGGAATATACTTCGATGTGATCTTTTTCGCTCCGAACTCCGAGCGGAAAGGCGGCAACTGTGGCTCGTGTTGCGTGTCTCTTTTCGGTTGAGTACTACGACCGGCTCGAAACCCCTCTTACCGGCTTTGACAAAATTCCATATGGGCTCAGCGTCATCGCGGCCTGTCTTGAACGCGCTGGACACGAAGTCAGGTGCTGGGTCATCACTCCCGACACTCCACTTGTTTCCATTGCGCAGGAAATTGTCGAGGAGTTCGACTGCGAAATGGTCGCTGCCAGCTCCGTTACCACGCAGTTCCCCCTCATCTCCCGCCTCTGCCGGCAGATCAAGAACCTGAAGCCATCTATCCCCATTCTGCTGGGCGGCGTCCACGCTACTATTCGTCCCCAGGAATGCATCGACGATCCCGCCATCGACGCCATATGCATTGGTGAGGGGGAAGATGTGGCTTTGGCTTATCTCAACGATCTTGCCCGCGGAGTTCAACCCGCCGGCATCCCGGGGGCATGGATCAAGATCCCGGGCTGCGTCGAAGCAGATCGCACAGCGCCTGCGGCGTTCCGCACCGATCTGAATGAGCTTCCCCTCATCAACTACGCCCATTGGGAACGCTGGGTCGATCCTGCAAAGCTGAACATGCGCGTGGTGGTCGGTCGCGGATGTCCTTACTCCTGTACTTACTGTTCCAATCACGCTCTGCGTGCCGCCCAAGAGGGCCGTTATGTGCGGTTCCGGTCGCCCGATAATATCCTCGTAGAGATTGAGATGGCGCTTCAGCGTTTTCCCCGCCTGACGTCGATCTATCTCGAGATTGAAACCATCGGAGCGTCGATTCCCTGGGCCATTCAACTATGTGATTGCCTCGCCGCTTTCAACGCAAAGCGCGAACAGCCAATCGCGTTTAGCGCCAACCTCGCTGTCACCACAACCCTCGTGCAGAACGAGGAGCGCCTCGATGCACTGCTGTCGGCAATGAGGCGCGCCAACATTGTTGCGCTTAATGTTGGCCTTGAATCCGGATCTCCGCGAATTCGAACGAACATTCTGAACCGACCGACCTATACCAACGACGATTTGATCCGGTTCTGCCAGTGTGCCCGACGCCAGGGAATTAATGTGGGCCTGTATATGTTGATTGGCGTTCCCACTGAAACGCCGGCAGACGCTGTCGAAACCAGCATCGTCGCCCGCGCCTGCGAACCTCAGGAAATCTACCCTTCGATTTTCTATCCGTATCCAGGAACAAAGCTTCACGACCTTTCAGCCAGAATGCACCTGGTCGATAGCGATGTTGGAATAACCGCCGAGCGCTCGCGCGTATACCTGAGACTCGAAGGCTTCCCGCGCTGGCGAGTCTTCTTCGAATATCTCGTCATGAACTGGCGCGTCTTTCGCGGGCGCCGCAAATTAATCCGGCTGGTACGCGTCATGGGATGGATGACACTCAGAATCATGCCTCGCCTGCTTAATCGCAGTTCGTCATTCAAAGGCGGTCTGCACCTTCACAGGCATCAGCAGCTTGCCACACCTGCTCCGCCTCCCGCCGTCTAAAGAGGGACGCGGCCACCTGCACGATCAAGGGTGCCCCATGTCTCGTTTTTGAGACATGAGAAGGCTGAAAGCCAGCATTGAGATCTATCCCGTCACAATCTCGCTGAAATCCGCAATCCCCGAAAATCCGCGCAGGACGCCGTCAATAAGCCCCAGATGCGCGCCGCGCACTCCTTCATCCGGATCGAGCACCATCACCTTGTCGAAGAACGCATCCACCACCGGACGCAGCGTCGCGATCTTCGCCAGCGCCTCGCCATAAGCGCGCTCGGTCCGCAACTTCGCAACTTCGGGAGCCAGCGCCGTCGCCGCATCGTGCAACTTTGCAGCTTCAGAGGCCAGCTGCACTCCATCGGGCGAACCGACAGCAAATCCCTTCTCCGCAGCTTGCCGCAAAATGTTGTTAATCCGCTTGAATGCCGCTGACACCGCCTCGAAGTCCGCCGAAGCTGCGCGCCGCCGTCAACGCCTCGGCGCGCGCCATCGCATCTCGAACATCATCCGCGTCCGCCGCCAGCACTGCATTCACCACGTCATATGCAAACCCGCGTACATCCTTCAAATAGAAATGCAGCCGCTCGCGCAAGAACGCCAGCACCTCGCGCTCGTTCACGTCATCCGTCATCGCGGCATGCGCCACGTCGCTCAGCTTCAACGGCAGATCCGACTCCGCCAATATCTTCACAATCGCATTCGCCGCCCTGCGCAACGCAAATGGATCTTTCGACCCCGTCGGTTGCAAGCCGATGCCAAACATCGCCGCGATGGTCTGAATGCGATCAGCAAGACCGAGCAATTGCCCTTCGACAGAAACCGGAACGTCGTCCTCTGTCGATGCCGGCGTGTACTGCTCGTAGATCGCCAGCGCCACGCGCTCACCCAGTCCCTGCGCCCGCGCATACAGCCCACCAACCACGCCCTGCAGCTCCGTAAACTCTTTCACCAGTTCTGTCGTCAGGTCCGTCTTCGCCAGCCGCACAGCGGTCATCAGCGCCACGCTGTCGTGCTTCGCCCCGGCTTTCCCGGCAACTTCAGACAACCACGTCGCCGTCTCCAGGTTCTCTTCCGTCTTCCAGTGATACGAACCGAGCTCTTTCTGGAACGTAACGTTCTTCAGGCTCTCCACGCGCTCTACCAGCGGCACCTTCTGGTCGAAGTCCCAGAAGAACCGCGCATCCTTGAACCGCGCCCGCAGCACGCGCGCATTGCCATGCCGGATAATCGCCTGACCCTCATCGTCTGCCTTTGTATTCAGTACCGCCAGAAAATGCGGAGCCAGCTTCCCGTTCGAATCCTCTA
Organism: uncultured Acidobacteriaceae bacterium; assembly: GCA_963738035.1. GTDB lineage: Bacteria > Acidobacteriota > Terriglobia > Terriglobales > Acidobacteriaceae > Telmatobacter. Next base: position 548,079 of record CAVTVB010000003.1, on the reverse strand, counting down.
CCGCGAAATACTTCTGGTGATCGCGCATCACCGTCACCAGCACCTCTTCAGGCAGCGCCAGATATTCCGGCTCAAAGTCGCCGAGAATCACCGACGGCCACTCCGTCAGGTGCGTCACAGTCTCGACCAACCCCTCATCCTCGCGCCACCGTGCGCCCTCGACCGTCCTCGTCACCTTGTCCAGCGCCTTGCGAATCACCTGCCGTCGTTCCGCGACATCGACAACAACGCTCGCAGCTCGCAGCGCTTCGGCATACTCTCTCGCCGATCCAATCACCACCGGGGCATCGCCATGCAAAATCCGATGTCCGCGGCTCACATTCGAAGCTTTGATTCCCGCAATCTCAAGCGGCACCACGGCCGCATCCATCATCGCGACAACCCATCGCACCGGCCGCACAAAGCGTTCCGGCTTCCCAGCCCGCCAGTACATGTTCTTCGCCCAGTAAATCGCGAGAACTTCCTTCGGCAAATCGGCTGTCAAAATCTCGGCAGCAACCTTGCCTGCGCGCTTCACCGTCGCGCCAACGTACTCGCCTTTGGCGGTAGTCACCTTTTCCAGCGCATCAACGCCAACACCGGCCTTTTTCGCAAATGCTTCCGCGGCCTTCGTGGCACTACCATCCTTGAAAGCTACGCTCCACGACGGCCCCGTCAGCTTCTCTTCCACATCGGCCTGCGACGCACGCACGCCCGTCACCAGCACAGCCAGCCGCCGTGGCGTCGAGTAAGTCTTCACGCTTGAGCCGTCATCGAGCAGCCGCTCGCGCGTCAGCAGTTCATGCACGCGTCGCCCCAGCTCCGCCTCGGCCCCTGCAATCATCCGAGCCGGAACTTCCTCCAGCCCAATCTCCAGTAAAAAGTCAGACATTGAAAAATCTTTCTCTGAGCTTTTAGCCATTAGCTTTTAGCCTTTAGCCTCGGCATCGATATCTAAAGTTTTTTGATCGGAAATTCGCAGGTCCATGGCCCCGAATTCAATAACCATTCGCTTCCACATCACAACCTGAGCTACCAGCTAAAAGCTAATGGCTAAAAGCTCGCGGCAGTAGGGTGCCCCATCCAAGCGACCTCTTTTGTCGCTTGGGTGGGAAAGCACGATCTCAGACAGCAGCTTGCTGCTGCACCGCATACGCCTTCGCCACACCCACAGCCAACGCCCGAATCCTTCCAATCACACCCACCCGCTCCGTCACGCTGATCGCGCCGCGCGCATCCAGAATGTTGAACAGGTTCGAGCACTTCAATGCCAGCTCATAGGTCGGCAGCAGCGGAAACCTCTTCTTCTCCACCGCGCTCGCCGTTTCGCTTGCCATCAATTCATTCGCGCGCTTCAGCAGATCGTGCGCCTCAGCCTCGTACAGTCTGAAATGCTCCCACAGCTTCGGCACCTCGGCTTCTTCAAAGTTGTAGACCGAAAACTGCAGCTCCTCGGCCAGCCGGACTTCTCCGTACGTGACCTCCGCGCCCGATCCGAACTCATTCTCTCGGGGATCGCGCGCCCAAACAATGTCGTAGATCGAGTCCACGTCCTGGATGAACGCCGCAATGCGCTCCAGCCCGTAGGTCAATTCCGCGCACATTGGGTCCAGATCCATCCCGCCGCACTGCTGGAAATAGGTGAACTGGGTAATCTCCAACCCGTCCAGCATCACCTGCCAGCCGACGCCCCACGCGCCGCCCGCCGGCCACTCCCAGTTGTCCTCTTCAAACTTGATGTCATGCTTTCTAAGATCGATCCCAATCGCCTCAAGCGACTGGAGATACAGCTCCTGCACGTTTACCGGTGGCGGCTTCAGAATCAACTGAAACTGGGTGTGCTTGAACAGCCGGTTTGGGTTCTCGCCGTAGCGCCCGTCCGCCGGCCGACGCGAAGGCTGCGCATAGCCGACCCGGAAAGGCTTAGGCCCAAGTACCCGCAAAAACGTCTCCGGAGCCATCGTGCCGGCGCCCACTTCCACGTCGTACGGTTGCTGCAGCACACAACCGCGTTCTGCCCAAAATGCTTGCAGGCGAAACAGCAGTTCCTGAAACGTCAGCGCTGATTTTTGATTTAAAGATGCTATCGGTGCAGAAGCCACAATATCTTCATCTCTTTCACAGGGACTGGAGCCAGTTTACCAGCCACTCAGCGCCTCCCTCGTTTCTTCCTTCTCAGTCGAACCCATCCGGCCTCAAGTTCCTGGAAGCCGTATGATCACAGCTCATCTTGTGCGGCAGATCACCCACCCACTGCTGCCGGACGCGGCGTTTCCCGCAAAACTAACCTGATCAGCGCTCCCGAGTGGTCCAAAAGTCGCATGCCCATCCCACATTCAGCATCTATTCCGGCACCATTGGCCTTCCTAAAATGGATAACGTAAGAGGAAGACCCATGCGCACGAGTACGAGATGCTGGATAGGCATGGCGGTCGCTCTTACGCTGCTGCAAACTCTTGCCTCTGCGACGCTGACCCGCGGCTTGGCCCTCACAGCCATCAGCGACTTCATAACCGTCTTCATGCTGCTTGCGATCGTCATTGCGTTCGCAAAAAACGCCGTTCCCGCGCATGGACGCCTCCGGGTCTTCTGGATCCTGCAAGCCATCGGCTGGTCCATCACGCTGAGCAATCAGCTTTTGTGGACGCTCTACGATGTGTTCCTGCGAAAGCCGATTCCGACGCTCTTCGCCGGCGACGTGCTCCTCTTTCTTCCCGGCGTGCTAATGCTCGCGGGATTCCTGCTCCGTCCCCACCTCGAACAATCCAGGCGCAGCGCCCGGTTGGGAATGCTGGATTTTCTGCTCCTCATCCTGTGGTGGATCTACTTCTACGGATATCTTGTCTCCTGCTGGCAGTACATCTCGCCCAACGAGGGCCTCTACAACCGAAACTACGACCGGTTGTACATGATGCAGATCGTGGTTGTAGTGTCTGTGCTGTGTCTGCTCATCCGGCAAAGCACCGGGCAGTGGAGACGCTTTTACGCACTCTACATTGGCACGGTGCTCTTTAATTACCTCTGCTTCGTGCTTGTGAACCGCGCCATCGAGCATTCCACTTATTTCAGCGGAAGCTGGTACGACCCTCCCGGCCTAGCGGCCTTCGTTCTATTCGTTGTGGTAGCCCTGTTTGGCCGCAAACTGCGGTTGACACGGGAATCGACCGAATACGAAAGCCGCGGGTCATGGATGACGGCACTCGCGATTCTGGCGGTTCTATCTCTTCCGGTCATTGTCCTTGCGGCGGTGCTGGAACGCGGCGTCTCGCTCGAAGTGATGCATTTCAGGGTGCTCGTCACCGCAGTAGCCATGTTCGCCATGGCCGCCCTCGTATTCATGAAACAGCATCTATTGCACAGAGAATTGAAGCGTGCGAATCGAGTGCTCGAGGAATCCTCCACCACCGACCCGCTGACCGGAATCCGCAACCGGCGATTCTTTGCGGCGACAATCCAGCGCGACGTCGGCCAGTGTGTCCGCGCCTATGCTGAAGCTGGCAACATACCCGAACGCGACCTCATCTTCTACCTCATCGATCTGGACAACTTCAAAAAGGTAAATGACCTTCACGGCCACGATGCAGGAGACCGCGTGCTCATCGAGGCTTCGCGACGCATCAGTTCCGCAATCCGCAACTCCGACCTGCTGGTGCGCTGGGGCGGCGAAGAGTTCCTCGTTGTCTCCCGCGGCACAGATCGCCGTCAAGCAGCGATCCTCGCCGACCGTGTGTTGAATGCATTTCGAGAAAGACCATTTGCTGTCGGCACCGCAGATCAGCTGCAGCTGACCTGTTCCATCGGCTGGGCCGCGTTTCCCTGGCTTGAAGAAGACATCGACGCAGTGGGATTCGAAGTTGTGCTCAAGTACGCCGATCGAGGCCTCTATCGCGCCAAAAAAGCCGGGAAGGACCAGGCGATCGGCATGACCCCGTCACGCGAAGCAGCAGAGCCGGGACGAGGCCACGAGGATTTTGACGATTCTCTAAAGCAGTCTAAGCTCATGCCGGCAGGCCACATCCTCGAGAACTGGAAGTAGTCTGCCCCCGCAAAACTGGATTCTCGTCAACGCATCTTTCCATCTACAACTTCCATCTGGCCTTGCTATACTTCCTCGCACCCAATCGAGGACCCGAAAATGCCAGCGATCCCCCAGCACGACATCGTCATTCGCCCTGCCACCGCTCAAGACGCTCCCATTTGCGGAGACATCTGCTATCGCGCCTTTTCCGCCATCAACGCAGCGCACAACTTTCCTTGTGACTTCCCTCATCCTGAAGCCGCTGTCGGCGTCATCAATGCAATGTTCAGCGCGCCCGGAGTCTACTGTGTCGTCGCAGAAAGCGAAGGCCGAATCCTCGGCAGCAATTGCCTCGACGAACGCTCGATCATCCATGGCGTCGGCCCCATCACTGTCGATCCCGACATACAGAATCATGGCGTAGGCCGCAAGCTGATGGAGGCCGTGATTGCTCGCTCCAACCAGCGCGGCGCTGCCGGAATTCGCCTCGTGCAGGCGGCTTTCCACAATCGCTCTCTTTCCCTTTACGCCTCGCTCGGTTTCGACATTCGCGAACCCCTGGTCGTTATGCAGGGTCGCACCCGCGAGCGTTCTATACCTGGCTACACCATACGATCAGCCACCGCCGACGATTTGCCCGCCTGCAATGCGCTCTCTCACCGTGTGCACGGATTCGATCGCGAAACAGACCTCGCACAGGCCATTCAGCAAGGTGCGGCTCTCGTTGTCGAACGCGGCGGCCGCATCACCGCTTACGCATCACATCTCGCCTTTTTTGGCCATTCGACCGCCGAATCCAACGCCGACCTGCAGGCTCTCATCGCGTCGGTCGATTCCTTCGCCGGTCCTGGCATCCTCGTCCCCACGCGCAATGCGGGACTCTTTCGCTGGTGCCTTTCCAACGGCCTCCGCGTAGTCGAACCCATGACCCTGATGTCGACTGGCCTCTACAACGAGCCCGCTGGCGCGTTTCTTCCTTCCGTTTTGTTTTGAGCGTGCAACCGCTCATCCGATAGAATTGCCGGACCCCTTCCTCGAGGTCATTCGCATGCTTCCCATGCAGTCCACGATGTCTGATTTTCAGCTCACCATCGGCTCCATCTTCGAGCATGGCGTGCGGGTCCACAGCGAAAGCGAAGTCATCACTTGGATGGGTGACCATGCACGCCGCTCCACCTTCCGCGAGGTGGGCGATCGTGTCCGTCGTCTTGCGTGCGCTCTTCAACGCCTCGGTATCCGCCCCGGAGATCGCGTCGGCACCTTCTGCTGGAATACGCAAGAGCACCTCGAGGCCTACTACGCAATCTCGTCCATGGGAGCCGTCGTCCACACGCTCAACATCCGCCTCTTCCCTGACCAGCTCACATTCGTCGTCAACCACGGCGCAGACCGCGTCATTCTTGTCGACGCATCGCTCTACCCCGCGCTTGCCCACGTCGCGAAAGACCTTCGCACAGTCGAACACATCATCGTCGTCGGCGATGCATCCGGCCTCCCTGACAATCTCCACCGCTACGAACAACTCCTCGCCGCCGAGCAGCCCGAGTTCACGTGGCCCGATCTCGACGAGCGCTCCGCTGCCGCCATGTGCCACACCACCGGCACCACCGGAGACCCAAAGGGTGTGGTCTACAGCCACCGCTCCATCTACCTGCACGCTCTCGGAATCTGCGCACCCTGGTGCCTCGGTCTTAACGTCAATGACCGTGTCCTCTCCATCGTTCCCATGTTTCACGCCAATGCATGGGGTATCCCCTACGCAGGCTGGCTGGCAGGCAGCGACTTCCTCATGCCCGGTCCCTTCCTTCAGCCCGAATCGCTCTGCCGCTTCATCCGCGAGTGCCGTCCTACCATTTCTGCAGCCGTGCCCACCATCCTCGCCGGGATGCTGCAACACGCTCTTGCGCACTCCGTCGATCTCTCCATGTTCCGCATCCTGTTCAACGGCGGAGCCGCCCTGCCCCGCAGCCTGGCTCAGGGATTCAGGGATCACTACAACGTCAAGGTTGTTCAAGGCTGGGGACTCACGGAGACGAGCCCCGTCGCGGCGTCTGCGCAGCCGCCCCGTCAGTGCCCCACAGAGGAAGAGATCAATTGGACCACCAAAACCGGCCGCATCATTCCCGGAGTTGAACTGCGCGTTTGCGAAGGCGACACGGTCCTCCCGTGGGACGGCGAATCCATTGGCGAATTCGAAGTACGCGGCCCCTGGATCACCGCGTCGTATTATGGCAACCCCGCGCCCGAGCGCTTTCACGACGGATGGCTGCGAACCGGCGACGTCGGCCACATCGACGACCACGGCTACATGCGCATCACCGACCGCTCCAAAGACGTCATCAAATCGGGCGGCGAGTGGATCTCCTCCGTGGAGTTGGAGAACGCCCTCATCGACCACCCCGACGTCCTCGAAGCCGCTGTCATCGGCGTCCCCGACGAACGCTGGGACGAACGTCCCCTTGCCTGCGTCGTCCCAAAAAGTGGCGTACCCATCGACATCGCGATCCTCCGCGCGTATCTTGCGGGCCGCGTAGCCAAATGGTGGATCCCCGAGCGCTGGGCCTTCATTCCTGAAGTTCCCAAAACCAGCGTAGGCAAATACGACAAGAAAAATCTGCGAGCTCAATACGCCGCCGGCCAGATCAAAGAAATCCTCGACGCAGGCGAACGCGCCAGAAAAGAGAAACTCTCCGCCGACCTCGTCGGCTGAAGTCTTTCACGAGTCAATACCTGGAAATGTCATCCCGAGCGACCAACGGGAGTCGAGGGACCTGCAGTTGCCTTTCGCACATGTCCGCACGACCCCGATACCTCATCCATGACGCTGGGTGTCTAGTTCCGGGGTGCCCAACGACAGGGCTTTGTCTATGGAGTGGGTCTCCCTTCTAAGCTTTGGAAAGCGTGCGTCAAAGTTCACGACTATGTGTGCGCCATTCATGGCGCGCACTTTGCGTCATGAGTGGGAAAGCACGAAAGCTCACCCCATCATCCGCCCGAGCATCTCTCCCGACTTCAGCTTCCGCTCCATATGCCGCTCCAGGGACTGCATGGCAAACCGCCGCAGATCCTGCCCCCGTCTTCGCGGCCACTCCTCACCCGCAAATGCCCCCACCGGCGCGCGAAGCATCTTCAATGCCATCTGCCACGAGTCCGCTGACAACTCACTCGCATTCCCCGCACGGTGCACATGGCAAAACAGCCCATCCGCATACGCGTTGAAGCTCGTCTCGCCCGCAACTAAGGCCTCGCCACACGCCGTGCAATGCGCGATGTCCGGCAGCAACCCCATCAGCCGCGTCATCCATAGCGCAAAATACGTGAGCGGCATCCACGGCTGCTCTACCGTCGTCTGTTCAAGCACTGAAGCGACCAACCGAAACACAGTCTCCTGCGGATCGTGCTCCGGCAACATCTCTTCCAGCACTTCAGCGTAAAAACTCAGCACCGTCAATCGCGCCTGATCCACCGGGGCCGACAACGGAGAGCGAATGATCTCCAGTTGATCGAGCCTCACCAGCTCCTGCTTGGGCCGCTCCACAAACCAGGCCTTCGCCACCGTCATCGGCTCCAAAGCGCCGCCAAACCGCCTGCGCGATTTCAGCGCCGACTTCGCCACACCGGTCATCTTCCCGTAGTCGCGCGTAAAAAAACTCACCACCAGGTCGGCTTCGTGCACCGGCCACGTGCGCAACACCACGGCTTCTGACGTCAACACCGGCACGCGTGATTCCTCAACCCTTCTCAAACGCACAAACGCGCCCGCCGCAGCGGACGCGTTTTGAACTCGCGCAATCGTCTCTGCGCTACAAACAGGCTACCGGCCGAAATGCTCGGCGTTCTTCTGCGTAAAGTGTGCCCACTTCTCCGGCACATCATCCTGCGCAAAGATAGCCGATACAGGGCACGCTGGAACGCAAGCGCCGCAGTCGATGCACTCGACTGGATCGATAAACAGCTGATCGGCCGTCCCGTGATCGGCCTCGTCCTTCTTGGGGTGGATGCAATCGACTGGACAGGCGTCCACACAGGCGGTGTCCTTGGTGCCGATACAGGGTTCTGCGATTACATAGGCCATTCTGATTTCTCCGACAGAGTTGAAGTCTCGACGCTGATAGTAGCACACGCCCCCAACGCCTGACTTCGGCCCAAGGTCCTCGCGTTTTGCCATGCGGGAAGCGCCTTCGCTGATTCCAAAAAGCCTCTCGTACCAGAGATATGGGTGCCCCATCCAGGGCGCGGCTTCATCTTGACATGGGTGGGAAAGCACGAACCAGGGTGCCCCAGAGCCTGCCCTGAGCTTGTCGAAGGGTCTCCTTTTGAGACCTGGGAGAATGCCACTATCGCCGCAATTTGGTGCGGATCATCGACGCTTCACCCTCATCGCCGCAAACTCCTCGGGCGTAGGAATCGGCGCGAGCCCGCGCCCGGCAAACAAATCCTTAAACATCCCCGCGAGTTCATCGTGGATCAGCCCATTCGTCGCCAGCACCTCATTGCTATTCAGCTGAAACGGTTGGCCGGCAAAATCCGACACGCGTCCACCAGCCTCAGTCACCAACAGAATTCCTGCCGCCGTATCCCACGGGTTCAGGTTGAATTCCCAGAAAGCCTCCAGCCGACCCGCCGCCACGTATGCCAGATCTAGCGCCGCTGACCCCGCCCGCCGCACTCCATGCGATCGCAGCGTGAACTCATGGTAGAAGTGGATATTCGGATTCTGGTGCCGCTTCCGGCTCGGAAACCCCGTCGCCACCAGCGCCTCCGCCAGTTTCGCTGTCTTCGACACCTGCAGCGGCTTCCCATTCAGCACGGCGCCTCGCCCCCGCTCTGCCGTGTACAACTCATCCCGCATCGGGTCGTAGATCACCGCAGCCTGAATCGTTCCATCCTCATCCGGCTTCAGCCCAACACCCCGCTGCTCCAGTCCCAACGACACGCAAAACTGCGGAAACCCATGCGCGAAATTGGTAGTTCCATCCAGCGGATCGACGTACCAGCGAAACTCCCGCTCCATCCCCTCGCGCGTTCCCTCTTCGCCGTAGATCCCGTGCTCAGGAAACGCCTCACCCAGCCGCGTCCGAATCAGCTTTTCCACCGTTCGGTCCGCCACCGTCACCACGTCTACGTCGCCCTTGTACTCGGTGGCAACGCCTTCGGCAAAAAACTCGCGCAGCCGTGCCCCGGCCTCCCGCGCAATTTCCGCGGCCTTCGGCGTCCATGTCATCTTGGTTTCGGTCGTCTCAGCAGCCGATTCGTTCACTCGGCAGTCCTCGAAGGCAATGTCGCCCCATTGCGGGGCCCCCGGCGCCTGCCGGTCTCGGTGATCGTCTCAACCTGGTGCTTGTAAATGAACAAGTTCGGTTTGTTTTCGCGCGTCAGCCTCAGCATTCCATCGTCAAAATACTCGATCCACCCGCGAACAACCTCACCGCCACGCAATTTCACAGCCACAGGAACCTGCCGTTCACTCAGTGATTTCAGATAGAGCGCTTCTTGTCCCGTTTCACCCGGAGGGGGAGTTTTCGCGTGTCGCCGCGTGGGGATTCCAGGAGTCATAGTCCCATTTTAGATGCAATAAACAATTGTGACGTTGGCAATATGTGAATTGCTCGGACTCAAGGGTCGCGCAACCCACCCTCGAACCGCTCAGCTCTCGGATTCGTCTCAGTAACCAGTCCTAAAACTCGGTGCCTAGTCTCCTCAGTTCCCGCCAGCGTTGGCCACATTCCTCGCCAAGGTGATCTGCTGCTGGTCTGCCGCTGCCACCTTCTGGTAGAAGTCGTGAAGGCTTCCATATTCCTTGGGATCCAGAATCGTATAGTTGTACACCAGATTTCGAATAACGTGCACGCCATCAAGCCCGGTTGTCGTCGTAATTACCAGCTTCGCGTGATCCGGCCAGGAGATCGTGCTCGGTTTGCCAACCTCATCCATAGAGTAGCCCACAGGCAAATGATACGTAACATCGTCCTGTTCCATCCTCGCGTAATGCACATCCACCGGAATCGTGCGTTTGTCCTGCGCCACGAATGGGTGTTTGCTCTTCACCCCGAAAAACAATCCCGGCAGAAAGAGATGCTTCCCGGTCACCACACCCAGATTCCCGCTTACGTGCGCAGTAGCCACTAGATTCAACTCATAGTCCGAAAGCGCAAGGAAATGATCGAAGTCTCCTTGAATTCCTTCCGGCAGGTAACCAGCTAACCACTCGTTGAATCGTTTCTTGACTTCGCCCTCATCGTTCTCCAGTGCAATCTGACGCCAATAGATAGCCTCCTGGCCTTGCAGCGCCAGGCGCACGGTGCCTTGCGCCGTTCCCGACGCATCGATTGTCAGATCGGCAATGCGGACGATGTTTGACGCTTTGAAGCTAAGCGACGGAGTCATCTCAATCGTCGCCGTCTTGTCCGTCAGCCGAAATCCCGACGCCAGCGTGTGCTTCCAGTGCAAAGTGCCAAATGGACACATCCTTTGCCCCGGGTCGAGATACAACTGCCTGCCGTCAACGAGCGCCACGGCGATGTAATCGTCCATTTGCCCTGAGCTCAAAAGGCCCTCGTCAAGAATGGCGCGACTCCGGTCCACAACTTTCATCGGTACTACGTTCAATCCCGCAGCTCTACACAGAGCCACGTACAAAAGCGCAATTTCGTCCCCGTTGCCGCTCTGATCCCGCCATACGTCCTGCGCATTGTGGACGTCCTTGATTTTTTCCTTCTTGCGTTCCACCTTCGTCTTTTCGCGTGTGAAGTCCGTATTCTCGAGCTTCATGACCGCCGCATAGATTTTCTGAGCTTTCACAGTCTGCGAATCGTCCGGCGCCACCATCTCCGCCGCAGCCTTCTTCAACGTTCCTGTGGGATTTGTGAAATCGCGGACAAAATTCGCCCAGAACTTCCCCGCTGCATCCCAGTACTCACGACTCGTCCTGAAGTCCGTACTGAAAAACGACACTCGCCACTTGTATGTATTCAATGGCGGCATCCAGTCCTCATTCGGCAACGCGGTCACGTCATTCAAATCCAATGTGTACAGGCCTTTTTGGCTATCAACAACCTTCGAGTTGCCTCCGAGCCGCGCCACGTAGGTCACACCCCAGCCAAATAAGCTCGACTTGAAAACGTAGTGCGCACTGTGCACAAACATGTCCTGCTGAATAAACCACGTCGGAAACGGCGCAGGACCGGAGTATTTGAATCTCACCCTGTACTCGAGGATGCTGCCGACCTCGACGCTCGGCAGCGTGAACACCAGCGAATTCAGTTGCTCATCTTTCGTTTTAAACTCCACCAGATCCGACGGCTTGTCGATCAGCGGTATAACAGTGCCATCCTTATGAATTGTCCGGCCCTCGACCTCAAATCTTGTGCTCGGATCATGCGAGAAGCGCAAAGTTGCCTTTTCTAGGCCTTTGTCGGTCAGAATCTTGACCCGTTCGTAGTAGGTTCGGGTGCTGCTGGCACCGTCCTGCTCATCCGCAAGACTCAGATAGACCGCATCGGCGCCCGGTGCCTTTGGGTCGGCCGTCATCTGCAACTCTTCTTTCGTGGGCTCCTGAAACTGCCCCCACACCGGCGCACCCAGTGCTACCCCAAGCCCTGCCACAGCAAGGCCCGCAAGCTTTATTCGCGACATAATCCTCTGCCCCTGCCGCCCCGTTGAAGGCAAACAACAGCTTCAGTTCTCACTCCAGGGAAGATGCAGGTATTCTCGCCGAAGACACGCCTGCCCGTCACACAAAACTCCGAGGAATTCAGAGAAGTTGTTCCTGATTGGAACTATCTTCTCGGGCAGAACGAGAGCGTTCCCTAGGACCCAAGTCCGCCCGGCTGTCAGCGGCCGCCCTCGAAAGCAGTCTTCAATCTGGCCCCTGCCCTCGTCGGCACGCCTATGTTCGCCTCCGCTGCAATCGACAATCTCTCTTGGAGTTCCTGGGAAGCTGGTTGCCCCTTCAAATCCTGCAGGAAATGCTCCATCTCCCTGCGCGTTACCCATCTCACGCGCAGCTCATTCCCGTACATGGCAATGGAATCCTCTTCGCACAATACGATGGAAAATCCGATGCCGTCCTTGCCGCACCGCACCACGGTCGCCTGCACCGTGAAGCAATCAAGATCGTTTTCGGGCGGAAGATTCATGCGCTTAAATGTGATCGGCATCTCGGTTCCAGGAATCCACCGCTCATCCGTCAGCAGGCAGAATCCAGTCAGGCTAATATCCCCCAGTTCGTAGGGCTTCGACGAATGAGCAGTTCCAAGGTAACCCACCAGCGGTGGCAAAGGCTGTCGCTGCTGTTTGCGCTGATCGGGAAAAACACGCCGAAGAATGCGCTTGAACAATGACTCCGTGAGAAAGCACTCCACTCGGCGAAGATCAACCTCTTCGTCGCTCCTGGTACCTATGCCGCTCCCCGCAATCGCGGCGTTTCTCCGCGTCGCTTCCGGCCACTCCACATTCGAACTCATCGCTTTGGCCCTTCAAACTTCCAGCTTTATTCAGAACCCGGGCCGTTACACCAGGCGACGCGTAATCGGCCCGAGTCCTGCGAAGCTCCCCCTGGAAAGTGAACTTCGCTGAGACAGAAACCTTGAGGCCCCGTCCCATAGTCGAAGCCTATTCCGCATCCGCTAAACCGAAAATCCACCGGGAGTTGCATCAGCCGTGGCTCATTCGATTCGCTTCGGAGGTTACCGTTGCTCGCCGGACCCATTTCCAATGGCACGTGATCGGTAATGCTACAGAATCAAATTCACGATGAAAGAGAAGACAAATTCAATTTGTATTTGTGAATGAATCTTTCCTCTATTAAAGAGAAAGGCAACGGATGATTGCCCGTTGCCTTTCCATTGCATATGGGTGCGGAGGTTTGCTCGTTTTCCCTAGTGCCCCGGAGCCTTTGTCGGAGCAACGCCGTTCTCGGGAGTCGTATCCGGCGCTTTCTGCGGCTCTGCTTCTGCCGGTTTTGCTTGCGGCTGCGAGGCAGCCTTCTGCCGGCGATCCGCAGCCTTCTGCAGTTCCTCCTGCTTCTTCGCCTTCTCATCCGCCGCCTGCGCATCCGTCACGTAACGGAAAACCTGCAAGCGACCAGGTTCCTGTTCTGTCGTGAATACCCGATTCTGCTTGTCGATCGCCACGCCACTCAGCGCTTTGAACTGGCCCGGCAGCTCTCCATGGCCGGACCCTACATAGGTCAGCAGCTGCCCTTCGCGATTGAATACCTGCAGTCGGTCTTCCATCTGGTCAGCAACCCATATGTGCCCATCGCTGTCCACGGCGATTCCTTTGGGACGTGCAAGATATCCCGGCCCATCGCCATGCTTGCCAAACTCGCTGACAAAAGTCCCATCCGCATCGAAAATCTCCACGCGATTGTTCAGCGTGTCGGTCACATACACATTCCCGTCGCCATCCACGGCCACACCCTGCGGTGCTCCAAAATCCCCCGGAGTCGTCAGGAAGTGATTCTTGCCGCCCGTACCGATACGGCGCAGCAGTTTCAACGAGTCCGCATCGTAAACAATCACCTGGTCCTGCTGCGTATCTACGACATAAAGAAACCGATTCGTCGTGTCGATAGCCAGACCCACCGGATCCACGAGCCCCTCCGATATCTGATTCTCCACTTCGTGTTTCGTATTGAAAATCAGCACGCGGTGCATCTTCCCGTCGGAAACAAACAGCCGGTCATCATCGTCGATGGCCAGACCGTTGATCCACCCGAAGTGCGCTTCAATCCCGTTCCGAATCATCTGGCAGTCGCGCGTCTCCGTGTTGAAAATGAAAACTGCGCCCACCCTCTGATCGGCTACGTACACCAGGCCCTTGGAATCAATCGCAATCCCATACGGGCCGATCATCTGAAACGGAAATGTCTTGGGATTGACCTTCTCCGCTTCCGTCTGCCCACCCGCTAACCGATCCATCCAGCTTGCCTTCGGCTTGCTGTTCTCCGTCGGGGTGTAGTCGATCTTTGCCCCTGCAAAATAATCCACCCAGCGGATGCGCCCAATATTCGGCGGGCTCGGCCACACAAGTTTGGCCGGGTCAAAACCGAACTTGCGCGGACGTGCCTCGAGCGCAGGCTCCTTGTCGGCCTTCTTTTTCTTGCTGGCATGAGCAGCAAACGGAAACGTTAGCCCCATCGCAAGCAGAACCGGAACTGCAAGCCAGTTGCGAATGCGAAACGAATTAAAGAGGAAGCGATACATTTCAATCTCCACTGGCCGTGCAATGCGCACCTCCCGCATTGAACGAGTCTTTTATTTCCCGGGCGTCACCGTCTCATTCATATTGAGCCGGTTCTTGTGGCAGTTATCGCAAAACGCCATGTTGTTCACCTGGTCTTTCACCAGAAGATCGGGCTGACCGGAAGCATGCGGCTGATGGCACGAGAGACAACTGAGCGGCGTCTTCACCTTGCTTTGATTTGTCGGGTCCATCACATCTGCAACAGGATGGCCTATCACCGGATGCCCCAACCCATATCGAAGCGGCAGAATCGCAACCTTGTTCTTTACGTAGTAGTCATCGGGCAGTCTCACTGTTCCGTTAAAAAGAGTCAGCAGGTGATTCGCCTCATCCTTCTGTGCAACCGTTGCGGATCCGTGACACTCCAGGCACAATGCGTTGCCTTTAGCCCGCAGCAGATGATCATTGTCACCACCATGAGCCGTGTGGCACGTGGAGCACCCCTGCGCAAACGCCGGCTGATGATGCACAGACTTCTTGCGCAGCTCATCGATGTCATTGTGGCACCCGAGGCATATACTCACGGAATCCGTCTTTGGCAATCCCGGCTGGCTGCTCGCGTGCGGATTGTGGCAATCGATGCAGTCGCCTGCTGCCCCCGGATGCGGCACTTTGGCGGAATCAATCTGCTTCGCCTTGTCCTCATGGCACGTCACGCAAAGCGCCTTCGTGTCCGTCTGCGTCAGTACCACCTTCCCGTCCTTCGCCGGCTGGTGGCAGGTGTCGCAACCATTTCCCTGGAACGGCACGTGCTGGAACTTCGCCATCAACTTAGGCGAATCCGACTGATGCGGGTCATGGCACTGCACACAATTTGCAGTCCCGAAAGGCTGATTCGAATGCTTCTTCTGCAGATCCGCATCCTTCGGATCGTGGCAGTCCACGCACAGCGCGGGAGGCGCCTTGGTCAAATTGAAACGATTCTCGGCCGTCGGTTCCGCGCCAGTCTTATGCGTCAGGTGGCAGGTATCGCATCCCATGTCGAGGGCGGCATGGCGGCTGCCCTTGTCGGACACGTGCAGCCCGGTCTTATGGCAGCCCAGGCAAAGATTCTCTTTCTCGTCGCCAGATTCGGCCTTGACCAGTTGATTCTTGTTGTCGCTCGAGTGTGCATCATGGCACGTCAGGCAATCGCGCACCGCCGGTGGATGCACCGTTCCCTTAATATCCGCAGCTTTCTTATCCGCATGACAGCTGATGCAAAGCGCAGCGGGAGTGGCCGTGACCAGCTTCACTCGCGTGACGTCCTTATTCACCCGGATCTCGTGGCAGCCCAGGCATCCCCCCTGCATCGCCGAGTGAACAAACTTGTGCTTAGCTTTGTCGTCGTGGCATTCCAGGCATTTCTTCGCATCGGTATTTTTGTCCAGCGGAACCGGATGTACCGCCGCCATTGCCCGCATCGCAAACAACAGCGAAAAAGCAACGCAGACCATGCCGCCCAACTGGGACCAGCGGCGCTTCTGCCCGGCAACCACTCCGCAGAACCATGCGCGACGAGGGAACAAATTCATAGCATCTCTTTACCAACGCTTCTTGCACGAAGATTGCCGTAAGCCGCAAGGCCACACGCACATTTCAAGCTGCGACCAACATTCTCCACATCAGCAAGTTCGCTGGTTCGATTACAAATCGAAACGAGACGCATGACTGTGATTTAAAACACAGCATGGGCGTTCTTCCTCACCGATCGCCGCCAAATCTCGCACCCTCCTGTGACCTCGCCCACTGCCCTGTCTCCCAGTTGCCGCTTCTGCCTAATGCGTCAAATCCCCGCGCTCCGCCTCCGCTTACGCGATTCAGCCCGGATCAATCGCCCATCCTTATGAAGGATTACCGTACTAAGCATTTTAAATTCAATACTTTATTCCGCCGCTGCGAGCCGCCCACTGCGCCGAAACAAACTCACTCAAGCTCCATCAGATTCCAGCCGATGAAGGGAACAAAGCAAAGTGAGGCCTTGTTCCATGACGCGGATTCTCCTCGTTCTCTTCGTGCTGCTCGCATTCGCAAGCTTCGCAATGGCGCAGATCACGCAGCCAACCACTGACGTTCTCGGTGCGCACCTCAACTATGGCCGCGGCTGCACAGCCTGCCACGCCCCCCATAGCGGCACCGCCGGCAACGGGCAGGCATCCAGCGCCAGTTCGGGCAACACGATGCTGTGGGGCGAAAATGTGAGCGCTCTCTACGGCAAAACCATCACTACTGGCGGTGGCAAATACGTTGAAGTCCTGCCGACGAGTATGTCCGCCGATACGCCCGATGTGTCCGGCATGCTTACATGTCTCGGTTGCCACGACGGCAATATGGCTCCAGCCGCAATGATGAAGAACAAGGTATATGAGAATCTTCCAACGACATATGGAAACCGCAACTCCATCCCCACACTAATGACCGATAGCGGGGCCGGAAGCTACGTCAGTGCGCATCCAATGGGATTGAACGCCACCGTCAATTGCGGAGGAGCTTCCGGTTGGGACTGCACCCAGGCGAACGGCGTCATCAGCATGAGAGGCCTGGCCTCGAGTCGGTTCGTCACCAGCTACGGCTACTTTGTAAAGCCCGGCGTCTACAACAACAAGGCTGTGGTCGTTTGCACCACGTGCCATGAGCCGCATTCGATGAACGTAGTCACAATCGGCCGCAACTCGAACTCCGGTTTGCCTCCTGGAACCTACGCGACAACGTTCTTCCTGCGCGCGCCCTACAATCCGAACGACACCAACCCGATGTCAAATCAGACAGCGCAGTTCTGCCGTCAATGCCACGCCGACAAATCAAACGAGATGAACGGCAGCACCGCTGGAACCGTGTTCTAGCGGTTCACGCCGGGAGCCCTGCGCACGGCGGCTGCCGCAATCGTACCGTCGGGATTGTGGGCGACCTGGTGACAGACCAGCGTGCAGCTGTTGGTCGCACGGTTGTAGGAAACCGGCAAACCTCCATTCGGCGCCACGATGTTCGAATCGAAGTTCACAAGCCGCTCACCACTAATCGTGGCGCTTGCGGCACCCATGCCGTGGGCGGTATGGCACGTGGAACAACTCACTCCTGCGTTGACGTGATCGCCGTGGTGATTCCAACTCGTATTCTTCACGATCTGGTTGGCAAGGTCGTGGCATTTCGCGCACAACGCATAGGGACCATTCACGCTTAGATCGGGGTTAGGAAAGAGATTTGAAATCGCCTGGCCCGGTAACACCGCCTGGCTGAATTCATATCGACGCTCAAGAATATGCGTCCACCGGGAACCGTGCGGACCGTTTGCACCCGTTCCCCCAAACTCGCGATTATCGTCGCTGTTGTGGCAATCCGTGCAAAGAATCTGCGCTCCCATCGCGCGGCCAGGCGTGATTCCGTCCAGGTTAAGCATGTTCGTCAGCAGGCTGGGCTGCGCGAATGCGCTGCTCCTGGCATGCATCACCGGATGACTCGACGTCGCCGATACGGCAAACTGCGGAATCAGGTTCAGCGGATCGCCGCCCGAAACCGCGCGCACCGGGAAGTATCCATAGATAGGCAGCACCTGCTTCGCCGAGCTCGTTCCGTGGCAACGCAGGCAATTCTCATACTGATTTACTGCCGGTGTCAGCACTGTGGTGCCGTCGCTCGCACTGATGCCGAGAATATTCTTCTGCGAGAAGCGAAGCTGCGGTGCGGGAGGAAAGACCCCAACCGGCTCAGATCCATGCGCGTTGTGGCAGTCGACGCACGTGGCATGTCGATTGTTATTGAGTAAAACGCCTTCCGTTGCATCATGCGGATTCGTAGATGCCGGAAATGGATGGCCGACCTTGGGTGTTGCATACTCCAGAAACACGTTCGCGTAGGTTGGCATGGGCGAAACATTCGACCCACCGTTATGGCATGCAATGCAATCCTGCTCGTTCTGCCCGCGCAGTAGACGTGCTGGACCGCTCGCATTGTGCGGCGCATGGCACGAGATGCAGCCATCCGCCGCAACCGTGGGATAGCTTCCCAGCAATGCTTGCGGCGAGATCTTGCTCGTGGAGAGAGCGTGCGCACTGGTTGACCAATCGGCCAGAGGATTCGCCTGGCCGCTCGACGTTCGGCTGGGGTCGTGGCAGGCAAGGCAAAGCTGGCCATTCGAGCTATCCTTCACCAGAAAATTGAGCGATACCGGATCCCGCGCCTGAACATGCGGATTATGACACGATGTGCACTCCACGTTTCCCTTGATTAGCCTCACTGCTCCAGTCGTATCGGCGGTCGTGCCGCTCGCCGCCAGCGAAGCAGCCAGGGTGATGTTGTCCTGCAGCGGAAGCGCGAGGCTGAATGGGTGCGAAGACTGCATGTTGCTGCCGAACACATCTGAGGAAAGCATCGATCCGCGCGTCGTCACCTGGCCATACGCCACCGTGGCTCCCACGGCCACCGTGCCATCGTGACAGCTCAGGCATTGATTGCTGACGTTACCGAGTGCTGGCTGGGTGTCTTTATTCTTCGCCGTACTGCTGTTGTATGTCGAGTAGACCTGCGTGGTGAGCTTCTGGTTCCAAAGGCCGCCATTCAATCCGGAGTGCGGAGCATGGCAGTAAGCGCATGAGTCGGACCTCGCGCCCGTAACCGGTGACTGGCTTCCCGGCTGCAGATTGTGTGCACCCATCGCGTCGCCGGCAATCTGTGCCTTTATAGATGTTCCCGTAACTAGAATTGTCAGCGCGGCCAGCAGAATTCCGATTCTCACTTCGCTGCCCCCGCGACCGGACCCTTTACGCCGACATATTGAAAGACCTGGATCCGCCGGTTAAATGAATCCACCACGAACACTTTGTCGCCATGGTCGATGAACAACCCTGACGGAAGCTGAAACTCTCCCGCATGTGTACCCTTGCCGCCAAAGTAGTAGAGTAATTCTCCCTGCCGATTGAAAACCTGCACCACACCCCACAACGAGTCCACAACGTAGAGATCGCCTTCCGAGTCGACACTCACCGCCTTCGGTCGGAACATCGCCCCTGTGGAATCGCCGACCTTTCCGATGGCGAACTGGAATTTTCCAGCACGGTCAAACGCCTGCACTCGGAAGTTCATCGCATCGACCACCAAAAGGTTCAGTCCGCTCAAACGCAACTCAGTCGGCAAATTGAATTCCCCTTCGCCATTCCCGGTTTTGCCGATCGTCTGCACGATGTTGCCCTGCATGTCGAGGACAAAAACCTGGTCACGCAGGGTATCCGTTACATAAATTCGCTGTTCCGTCGAGTCTACGGCAATTCCTGTGGGTCGCTTGAAATATCCTTCGCCTCCCTTCAAGCTGCCTATGGCACGTAGGTACCTCCCGCTCGGCTCAAAGACAAAGATCTTGCCCGCTTCCGAGTCGGTCACATAGATATTGTCCTGGGCATCGACCGCGACGCACTGAGGCGTTGTCATCGCGTCCTTGCTTTTTTCCTTGCGCTCGATGAACTTGTACTTGCGCTGCGCGAAATCAAAGATGTGTACGCCCGAAGCGCCTGGGTCAGTCACGATGATACGGCCCCGTGAATCGGCAATAACGCTGTATGGGCGCACAAGAAAGCGAAAATCGGGAGCGCCGGCAACGACATCCACCAGCTTGTTCCAGAAACCCCTGTTCGGCTTTATCTCGGATTCAGAAGTGAAGCTACGTTCCCAGGTGAGTCTTCGGCCGCCATCCAGAGACATCTCCCACAGCTCTTGCGTAGCAGGAACCTTTGCTTTGGAGGCTGCCGAAGCTGCAACAGAAAGCATGACCGCGCAAACCAGCATTAGAGCCGCGCCTCGCCGATACCTCTGCCCTCGCATTAGAAGAAGTTGAACCAACGGGAAATCCCCATGTAGTACGACGAAATCACTTCAGGCTGCAAACCGGTGGAGCTGAATCCCTGCTCCAGTCGAGCGTAGCCGCTGATGAAGTTCAACTTGCGAACCTGGTATTGAAGGAGAGCGTTGTATTGACTGTTCTGGTTTGAAGTTGTGATGCCAACGCTGGAAGTATTGCTCGACGATTTCGCGTAAGTAGCTCCGATCACCAACTTCTTCGTGGGCGCGCTTGACATTCCGACGGAATAGCTCTTGCCACCAAAGAGACTCACTAGGTCGGACGGCACGACTGGCAATGGCACCGGAAGGCCAATGAGACCCGCGCCGGTAACAAGTGCCTGGCCATCGGCTCTCGAGTAGCTGCCGGTGGCGGTAATCAGCGCTCCGTAACCCATCGAGCCGTTATAAGTCTCACTGCTGCTCGTCGCACCGGCCTGATCGGTCAAAGCGGACCGCGAACCGCCCGCTCCAGCGCTGAGATTGAACAGTCCCCAGTTTCGGCTGATGTTGCCCGAATAGTTGTAGTACGAATTCATATAGGTGACGAGAAGAGTCTGTGCATTCTGCGCATAACTGAACGACTCGTTCACATGCCATCCAAAAACCTGGTCAGAGAAGTTCTCCGCTGCTGAAAAACCTAGTGTGTCCTGGCCATTCTGCTCCGACGAATTTGCGCTCAAACTCCCAGACGAATTGATCGTGCCATTCAGCAGTCGATGCGAGTACGTCGCGCCTCCCCCATAGGATCGAACTCCATAATCCTGCCCAAGAAAATTTTGGGTGCGGCGCTCAAAGAAGCCTGACGTCTGCAGATTTACGAGTGGCGTGTACGTGGCCACTGCCATCAGGTCCAGGGAATTGGAGGATTGGTCCTGGTTCAGCCCCGGAATAGTACCCCCGGCCGAGATGATCGCTTCCGCAATCTGCCCGGCAAGGTTGTCTGAGTAGTTCAGGGTTCCCGTCATCGTCAGCTTTTCGGCCGGATGTACTCCGGCGTTTGCATTCACGATGTCAATGGCTCCGGTGGATGTGATGCCAAGATAATCGGTGTTCCAGGTAGATCGGTTTATGCCACCCGAAAAATTGCCTTGCAGGGGAAGCAGGTGCGACACGTTGAAGCCGTATGCGGCGTTGTCAGAGTGTATCTCCAATGCGGTCCCGGTCACCACCGGTGGAATCTCTGACTTCCCTCCGCCGGTCGTGTAATAGGCCCCCATGTTGAATCCTTCCCATCGATAACCTGAATGAAGATTAAGGGAATGAAAAGAGTTCCTGCCTTCATTGTTTGCCCCGTACACCGAATACTGACTGCTCCCCGATTGAAAACCCGCAGAAAAGCTGGGCGCATCGGGGATATTTTCGCTCCAGTTAATGCCGAACGTATCGCTGTCTCCGTGAGTCACATAGTTGGCAAGTCCCGGAACAGCATAGTTCCCCTCGCTGTTGTAGGCCTTTGAATACGTGACCGAGCCAGGAAACTTGCTGCCAGAAAAAATATTTGCGCTGACGTTGACTCCGCTGGCATTGGAAGTAGACTGAAAATTCGAATTGGCCCGCGATTGATTCAGATACGGCGAGATGTTATAGGAGAGAAAATTCGGACTGTGAAAAGACCCCGTAAAATTTGCGGCGCCTCCCACGGTCCACCCATGAGCTGACGGAGTCATATTCCCGTAAGTTGCGGTATAGCCCGAGGAGATTGTGCCCGTCCCGCTCGTGCTCGTTTCACCGAACCGGATTTGTGCGCTTGCAGGGATCGCCGACAGCAGAAGCCCCGCAGTTACCAGCCGCGCAAATCGAATAGACCGAACCACTCAATGCCATCCTTAGTTCTCCGGTGTGATCGCACTTTCTAGGATCCCCACCGAGTTTTCCAAATTCACTTGCCCTTCCCGGTCAAAACCTGAACCAGGCTCCTTTCACTCGTTACAATTCCTCGATCTTTGCGTTCTTGCGCAGTTTCTGGTCCAGCGAAGAACGAAGCTGGTTCCGCTTTTTTTCCTGCAGTTCTTTCTGCAGTTGCGCCTTTACGTCTTCGAATTTCGCCTGACCCGCCGCCGTGTGCGCCTGCAGTCGCACGATGGTGTACGCCTGCTCCACCTGGATCAGGTCACTCATATCGTTCGGGTGCATTGCCTGAAGCGCCTTCACCACCTGGGGTGCCATCTCATCCACGGGCATTGGCTTGTGCTGGCCCATCATTACCCGGTAGTCGTCATCGGAGATCTTCTCCGCAAGCAGCCCAAATTGCTCCGCCGTCTTCGTTGCCTTCGCCTGACGCAGTGCGCTCTCGGCACGCGTGCGCGCCTCCTTCAACTGCGGGGCGGTTGCATTCGCCGGAGGCAGGATGGAGATTGTCTGAAATGTGAATGTCTCCGGGTGATGAAAGCGAGCCGGATTCTTGTCGTAGTAGGCCCTGGCTTCAGCCGTGGAGATCACGCATTTGTCGTCGACTTGTACCTTCAAATACGCTTCAATCAATAGCGAACGCTGAATCTTTTGCTGCAATAACTGATGTGACCCATTGAAATCGCTCTGCAGAAACGCGTTGTACTGTTCCGGCGTCGCGAACTGCTTGCGAAATTCCGCTTCAGCATGCTGAAGTTTCACGGCCGGTACCGTCACCTTCTCTCGCAATGCCTCCTGATAGACCAATTCTTCGAAGATGATCATCTTCAAAGCGCCATCGCGGATCTGCTTTTCAAACTCTTTCGGAATCCCGTTATGCTGCTTGGCATACGGGAAGATCGCGTACTCCTCCCGCACCAGGTCTGCGTCGGTAAGGACCGCGCTGTTCACGCGTGCGACCGGCTTGTTGGTTCCGCTCGATTGAGCAGGCTTTGCAGCACTTTGCGCTGGAGTATTGGTGAATACGGTGGGAGCATGTGATGACACCTGGGCTATAGCCGCACCGATACCCAGAAGAAGAAAAGGAAGAATAAAAATCTTGTACCGCATTTAGTTGACCCCCGCTTAAAAAGAAGGGGAGGGAAAGAAAAAACCCTCCCCCGATGCATAAAGAATTTAGAAAGTTGTAATTGCTGTGCTTCCGTTCATTTCGTTCGCTTCGCCACCATGGCACTGGCGGCAGAACTGCGCTGTCTGGTTGCTGCCGGCCGTTCCGCTGCCCGGGTTATAAGGTGCGCGGATGAAGAACATGGTCGCGTAGGTTCCGCTCGGCAGGCCAGTAGTTGCGCCGGTCTTTACCTTGACAACGTTCATCAGGTGCTGGTTATGGCAGGTCGTGCACATGACCGTGGGTTGGTTGTTGTAGGCCTTCGGGCTGACAAAGAACCCATAGTTCGTAACGAACTTGGCAGAGTTGGGTCCCGTCATCAGAACCTTTCCAGTGCCGTCGATTGAGCAATCCCAGTCATACGGTCCACCGCAGCCCATTACCGCATTCAGGCCAACCGGGTGATCGTTGAGGTAATTCCCCGTTGTGGTTCCGTCATTTCCCATCAGAGTCGGAATTGCGTTCTTGGTTCCATAACTCGCTGGAAGCGTCTCATAGACCTTGTTCTGCATCATCGCGCCCGTGGCATAGTTGCCATCGTGGCAACTGAGGCACATGAGCACACCCGCCACGTCGGGCGTTGTGGCGGTGATCGATGTCGGCAGAACTTCAACATAGCTGCCGTGCTCGCTTTGACCCGTTGTGATGGTTTTGCCGTAGAGTGACGAAACGTCTTCGCCCCACAAAGCAATATTTCCCGAAGTTGGATCCGCTGCTCCGGCGTTGCCGTTTCCGTAAACGCCGCTGTGAGGTGCGTGACAGGCCGCGCAGCCGCGACCGTAGTTGAGGTGGGCGCCTAGGACGTCTGTCGTCGGCGTATATATCTGTGCGGACGCGATTCCCGCGGCTGCCAGAAACAAAAGAGCAATTAGAAGAATTTTCTTCATTGGATGGAGCCTCCTAGTGCGCACTCCTTACAACTCGCCGGAACCTTTACATCGACGATGCTTGTCTCGTTTCCAGTCCAGCCAGCCTTCCGAATCAGCACGCCTCGTGCCGTTGCTTTAGTACCTGAGCGGATTTCGGACATCACGCGTAGTTCACTGTCGAGAAGCGGTCTGTACATCTCCTGCAAGAAACGAATCATGTAACCGCCCCAGAATTTGTCCGAGTCGATGGGCGCTCTCCCACAGTGCATTGGTGAAAGACCCCAAGTCATTCGTGACAGTCATCACAATTCGAACATTTACCATGCCAAAATCTGTGATCTACCTATGGACATTACTAATGAATCGCGCACAGTCCAGTGATGCACATCACGTCTTCATGTGAGCTTGCTTGCTCTACTGATATTGGCCGCGCGATTACAAAGATGTGCAGCGCGCCAACGCCATCGATCACGTGTTCAGCGGGAAACGTTCTTGCAGATTGTTTCGCTGCTTTGCAACTGTTTTTTGAAGCGGCATTCTTGAGTCTTTCTCGCATTGGGAGTTCACGGCATGACAGACAAATCAACCGCACCGGTGCCAGCGATACCAACCTTGCGGGCTGCTCAGGTCTACGCCATGGCAGCGTTCTGCCTGGCCGTCGGCCTTGGCATCGGATACCTGATGCGCGGTTCACAACTCGCTGCGCTATCGCCGAAGAGCGTTGCTCATGCGACCACGCCGACAACGCCTGCGAGCGCAAAGCCCTCAGGACATCGTCCCAGCCTCGACGAGATGAGACAGATGGCCGACAAGCAAGCAGCACCACTGCTCGAAAAGCTGAAGAGCAATCCAAACGACAGCTCGCTTCTAGTACAGGTGGGAGCCATTTATCACACCACTCACCGATTCAAGGAAGCGGCCGACTACTACACCCGCGCATTGGACACCGATCCCAGGAATGTCGCCGTTCGCACCAAGCTGGCTTCGAGCCTCTATCGCAATGGCGATGTCGAGGGCGCGATCAAGCAGTTAAATCAAGCCCTGGCCTATGACCCGAAAGACGCGAATGCACTCTTCGACCTGGGCATGATCAAGCTGCAAGGCAAGAGCGACCCGAAGGGCGCACTGGCTGCGTGGCAGCGCTTGCTCAAGACAAACCCGCAGTTGAGTCCGGAGCGCAAAGCGACGGTGATGAAACTCATGGCCACCGTAATGACCATGATGGGAGATCAACACGGAATCGAGACAGCGCGGAGGAACGATGAACACGAATGACTTTCCTCGAGAGCAGTGGACCGCCCAATGGGCACTCGTCCTGATGGCTGTCTGTCTGATGGCTGGAATTGCCGGCGGTTGGGCCGTGCGCGGAGCGCGACTCCCCGCGCAACGAGACGACGCAAAAGTCCAAACAGCTCCGCCAGCCGCCGTATCCATCGCAACTCCGGTGACGCAGGCACCGAGCAACGATCAATTAAAAGCAGTGGCCGACAACCAGGCTGCTCCGATGATTGCAAAGCTCAAGGCGGATCCAAAGAACCTCGACCTCCTTACCAGCATTGGCAACCTGTACTACGACGCGCAGCAGTATCCGGTGGCCATCGGCTACTACGGACGAGAGCTTCAGATCAAGCCATCTGATGCAGCGGTGCGCACCGACATGGCAACTGCATATTGGTACATGGGCAACGCCGACACCGCGATCGGGGAATTCAACAAGGCGCTCACCTACGCGCCGACCAATCCCAACACGCTATTCAATCTTGGACTCGTAAAGTGGCAGGGAAAGCACGACAGTGCGGGCGCAATCGCCGCATGGAAAAAGCTCCTTGCCGCTAATCCCGCCTACGAATCCAGGGACAAAGTCGAACAGATGTTGTCCGACGTAGAGAAGCAATCTGTCGCAACACCCGGCGCCAAGGGCTGAGACGTCAATACAGCGGCGATTCCCCCGGCGGACGAGTCTTCCACCGGCGATGAATCCAGAGCCACTGATCTGGATAGCGGCGAATCCAGGACTCGAGCACGTCGTTGCATTTCTGTGTCGCGGCAAGCACGTCGGCTTCGCCATCGCCCGTCTCGCTAAAGTGCAACTGCGGACCGAAGTGAAGAACATATTTCTTCTCAGCAGGCTCCCACAACATGAAGCCCGGCACAACGGAAGCGCCCGTTTTGAGCGCCACGCGCGCCAGGCCTGAAGCGGTGCATGCTGTGATGCCGAAGAACTTCACAAATTCGCCCTGCGGCGGCGTCATGTTGGTGTCCATCAGGATGCCGACAGCACCGCCCTCATGCATAGCCGTCAGCAGGCCCCGCGCAAAATCGTCTTTGTGCAGCACGCGATTGCCATGCATGCAGCGGATGCTGTTGACGAATTCGTCGAGCTTGCGATTATCAAGACGCCGAATCACCAAACCCATCGGATGACCCATCAGTGAGTGGTAGAAGCTCGAAAGTTCCCAGGCGCCGAGGTGCCCGGTGAGCACCAGCACCCCCTTGCCCAGCGCTTCGGCAGCCAGGTAGTGCTCCAGTCCCTCGGTACGTATCCAGTGCTGCGTATTCTCTCGCGTGTAGTGGGGCATGCGGCAAAACTCGACAAGATGCCAGCCCAGGTGGCGATAGAGTGACCGGAGCACATCTCTGCGGGCTTCGCCGTCAACTCGGGTAGTGCGAGCGAAAGGTTGCGCTCGCCCACGCGCCGCAGACGGCCCATGACGCGATAGACGGCCCAGGCCAGGGCGCCCGCGAGAAGACGTGCCAGCCAGCGCGGCAACCATCCAAGTGTGCGCGCAACCGCAACCACCAGCCAGAACTCAAGAGTTTGCTGCATCGTTCGAGGCAAAATCAAGTGTAGGGCATTGGGAACAGATTTGTCGGAAGCACCTTGTTGCGACGAATCCAAATGTAAAGGGGCAGCCCGTCGTCAGGCTGCCCCTTGGAAAAACAGATTTCAACTTTACTTTCTCACTTGCCCTTGGAGAAGTAGTGCGCAACGGCGCGCACGAACTCGACGGCTCCGGCGGGAACAGCCACGTTGCCCTTCAGCACATTTTGAAAATCCTGCGGAGCCCCGTAGTAGACCTCGGTATCGGGTTTGTTCTGCGAAACGCTCGTGCCATCGAGGCTGATGCCTGCGAACAGGCCCTTGTTGCGGGAATAACTAAGCAACTCGGCGTTCATCTTCCAGTCGGTCGAGGCTTGTCCGGCACGTCCCACCGGGCCCGCCGCCGCCGAAGCATCGCCACCAATCTTGAACTTGTTCTTCAACAGATCCTGAAACCCGCGATCGTTCACCGCCACCAGGATCAAGTCAGTGGCTTGACCGCCAAACTGAAGTCCCCATGAACCGCCCGCCATGCGAAGAAATACCGGACCGCTCCATCCATGTCCAGTCCGGCAGGTGACCACGCCCTGTCCATATTGAGCACCGAATACGAATGCACCCTTGATCATGCTCGGAACCACGCCGACGCAGGTTGCCGACTGAATAATATTCCGCGGAATCGTACTGTCCTTTGCCTGCATGATCTGGTCGAGCACTGTCTTCGCGGCATCAATCCGATCTTGAAGATCTGCCTTCGACGAAGCTGCATTGGCAGTTCCAGAAGCCAATAAACAAAGACAGAGAGAAGCAATGAATCTTTTCATTCTAGGAAGTCCTTTCGATTTTCCGCACAGTTGGGTCGCGCGGTTATAAGGTGCTGACAATTAGGACAGCGAGGTGCGCTCAAAGTCGCGCGAGAAGCGATGAGGGTTTCGCACCGGGGAACATCAGTGTGCAACAACATCCCGTTCAGCCTACAGCATCCTCAACGGCGCACAATGCACAGGCGGGCGAGAAATCGCTCGGCCGTATCCCGCAAATTACGGTGCAATTTTCGGCTTTCAAGAGCCGCCAAAACTGGGCAACCGGAGATTGGTTGGCGGGGTCGACTGATATCAGGAGTCGTTACGTGGGGGACGCGCAAACAAAAAAAGAGGAGTTCACAGGCGTCATGGTTTACATGGAGCCTGGGAACTCCTTTCCCCAGATCTGCGTTGTTTCTTGTGTGATTATTAGTAATGTACCGATATCGCACAAGAGTACTAAGGTTTTAGATTCTTAGTAATCATAATTCAGGTAATTATCTGGTTACTAACGAGAGATGTCTTGTCCGCTTAGGCGCTGACAGCTTCTGGCGCGTGCATTGAAACCGGGGACGGCCTGTACGACCCATGCAACGCGCGCATGGAAAGCTCAATCCGGTTCTCGGCACCCACTTTGCGCATAAGCTTCCCAACATGCGCCTTCACGGTGCGCTCCTCAATGCCCAGTTCCCCAGCTATCTCGCGGTTCGAGCGAGCCAGCAGCAGCAACTGCAAAACCTGTTCCTCGCGCGCTGTAAGGTGCGGTCGCGGACTCGTCACACTGGCGTCCTCGCCGGAAAGCAGGCGGTCGATAAGCTTCGACAACAACTTACGTGGAGCCCAGATCGATCCGGAAATGACGACGTCGAGCGCCTCGCGTACCAGGCGCGGACCAGCGCCAGTATCAAGATAGGCGCGGGCTCCCGCAATAATTGTGTCCATCATGACCTGTTCATTGCTGTCAGGACCGATGACCACCATGCGCAGATTTGGGCGCTTGCGCCGAATGCCTTCCAGAACGCCAAGCTTCTTTGAAGAACTGCTCCAGTCAATCAACACATATTCAATCGATTCATTGTCCAGATGCTCTTCGAGCGTACCCACGATGGGCAGCAGGGGTGTTTCTCCTGGCTTTGCATGGTTTTCAAAAATGCTTGTAAGGCCTTCGAGCCGCATCGGTTCGTTCGCAACGACACCGATTCGGATTGGTTCCAAGCTATACATCGCGGACATCGAGCCTCTCCTTGCCTGCGTTCAATGAACGGAGGATTGTCAGACTTTCCAGGTTCACAGTGCCTCTTTCAGACTCGCGCCTGGGCCCCGGGAAAATTGCATCCCTCATCTTTTGTTGCACTTTACCAGACGATGGTTACCGATGGCATCGTGCAAATGATTACCTTGAAATAACAGTATCCGGCAAAGTTACTGTTTCGTATAGCCTTTAGCTTCGAGGAAAGTGCTGTCCCCTATCTCCAAAGTCACAAAGGACGAGCTTTCCGCCGGCTCGGAAGGCCATTTCGAGTCAAATCGTGATCCAACGCACCCCAAATGACTGGATCTGCGCGCGATTCCTCATCACATTGTGTAAAAATCATCGGCCGCGTAGTTCCACAAACGAGCCAAAGGCTGTACCATCAGTCCGGTAGGGCGTGGTACTGTCAAGAACAGTCGCGCTAGCGAGGTGACCGCTTTGATTAAACAAGACATCGTGCACCATGTGATCGAGCGCACAGGCCTGCCCCGCACCAAGGCCGAAGCGGCAGTCGACACAGTGTTTGAGGGCTTGAAAGAAGCCTTGGCAGCAGGTGAGCGCATTGAGTTGCGCGGGTTTGGCGTATTCAGCGTTCGCGCGCGCAAAACCGGCATCGGCCGCAATCCCCGTACCGGCACTGAGGTCAGCATCACTCCAGGGAAAGCGGTGCGCTTCAAGCCGGGCAAAGAACTGCATACATTGACCGAAGGGGCTCCGGCCGCTCAATCAGCGGAGAAGTAAGCGCTCCGGCGCGACTTGGTCCAGGCAGAGATACCCGCACACGACTCGTGTCATTCCGTGTCGATCCGCGATTTTCGCGAGTCCGAGCAGCGACTCAATTGAGGAGCTTTATCGCCGCGATTTTGCGGATCGGCGCAAGATCGCTGGCGCGATGGACGATTAGCCGCAATCCGTTTCCCTCCGGATACCGCGGCGCGGCATCCAATGCATCCGCGACAGCCTTGGGCAGGTGCGATTCCTTCGCGGCTTTCAACGCTTTATCGCTAAGTACGAACGACACCATAAAGCATCCCTCGCCTGGACCGAGATACACGATATTGCGGCTCTTCTGTTTCAGGCGCAGGCTCCAGCCATATTTCTTGACGCAGATTCCCTTCCACTCCTGACCTGCAACTCCCTCTTCTTCTGCCATCCACTGAATAAATCCGTCCCAGAGCTTTGCACTAGGCCCAAGCGCGGCGGCTAGTTCGTCATCACCCGGCTGCGTCGCTTTTCCACGAAATGCATTGATGTATTCCATCTGGTCACCTCGATGCGCGGCAAGATTCTACCTCCATCGAGCAAACCTCGCAGTGAGGAAGGGATATCTCTCGACTGATCGCGCAATAGTGCATTGGCGAATTCGCCAGAATCGGCATTTCGATCTATATTGTTGTTCGCCGCACTTCTCGCCTCATCACGCTCAGTCAGGAGGCACCTCCTTGAAAGCACGTCAAGGTTTGGTTCTGGTTCTCGCGTTAGTTGCCCTGCTTTGTTCGCAAGTCTCGAAGATGTACTGTCAGGAAGAAAACAATAACGTCATGCCCCCCGATCATTCCGCGCAGCCCTCCGATCGCGAAAAAAATGGCCTCCGTGGGCCGGTGCGCTCCGTTGTCGAAGAGAGAACCTACCCGGCATGGACCGACGCGGATGGCAAGCTTTCTCCCGAATTCAAATCGTGGAGCAAAACCGAATACGACCGCGACGGCCGCATCGCTGAGACGCGTTTTCGCGGATCGTCGCGCGACCACGGCTTCGACGGCACCGAATCCGCGACGCGTTACACCTACAACGCGACGGGCCAGTTGCTTCGCAAAACTATGCAAAGCAACAAAGGCGAGGCAGAAGGAGAGGTAATCTACCGCTACGACGACGAGGGCCGGCTGCAGAGCATTGTCAACTCCAAAGACCCCAACAATCCAGTTGCATTCCACTACGACGCCAGCGGCAGGAAGACAAAGGTCGCCATTACCAAGCCAATCAATCTGCCCGAAGGCACAACTTCCGTATCACGAAGTATCCAGCATCTCTTCGATGACCAGGGCGGCATGGCAAGCAGTTGGGATGGGGGCAGTACGATCACGCTCTATGACGAACGCGACAGGCCCATCGAAGTGCAGCTTCACGACACGAATGGCGCACTGATGAGTCGTGCGGTCAGGACCTACAACGAACAGGGGCGCGTGATCGAAGAGAAGATGATGATGGATGATCCGCTGGCACTCATACCCGTAAAACAACAGAAAAGTATGCAGGACGAAGGCTTGACAGCACAGCAGATTCGCGATGAATTTGCAAAGTTTCTGGGCGGCTCGGAAATGTGGTCAGAAAAATATTCCTACGACGCACTCGGAAGGAGGATCACGACGACTCGCAATACCTTCAACCACATCAACGATTCGATCACTACCAGCTACAACGAGCACGGGGACGCAGTGAAAGAAGTGTCGCAGTCCACAACCAGCGGCACCGGGAATCCTGAGGAAGACGAAAACCAGAGTTCCGAGACGATTTACTCCTACGAGTACGAC
Source organism: uncultured Acidobacteriaceae bacterium (assembly GCA_963738035.1). GTDB lineage: Bacteria > Acidobacteriota > Terriglobia > Terriglobales > Acidobacteriaceae > Telmatobacter. Next base: position 516,734 of record CAVTVB010000003.1, on the reverse strand, counting down.
ACCTACGAAAACTGGACGGTGAAGAAGACGTTCGTCGCGGACGCAGCCAGACGGAACGTTCAAGGACGTAGGCGGCGAAATCCATACGGACCATTGAGTACTTCTAGCCGCGCTCCCGGCGCACAGATTCACATCAGCCTCTGTGCATCCACATCGACAACAATGTTCCGCCGTGGAATCCCGGCTCCATCGGCGTGAGCCAGTGCCCCTCGCAGCGCAGCATTCAGCGCCTTTCGCGACCCGGCCTTCAGGATCAGATGAAAGCGATACACGTTCTTGATGCGTGCAATCGGAGCAGTACAAGGACCAAGGACGCGTATACCCTCGGGCGCTGATTTCTGAAACCACTTACCGATCTCCGCGGACCAACCGGCAGCCTCTTCCAGTTTGTCTGATTGAATCAGTACATTCGCCAGCACGCCGAACGGCGGATAGTGCATCCACCGCCGGTATTTCAACTCCCGCTCGGCAAACCCGGCATAATCGTGCGTGCTCGCCGCCACAATCGCGTAGTGATCCGGATAATACGTCTGGACCACGACGCGTCCGGGCAACTCTCCGCGACCCGCGCGCCCCGAGACCTGCGTCATCAGCTGAAAAACGCGTTCGGCGGCGCGAAAGTCCGGCATCGAAAGGGCGTGATCGCAGCCCACCACACCCACCAGCGTCACGCCATGAATATCGTGCCCCTTCGCAATCATCTGCGTACCGACCAGCAGATTAATCTCTCCCGAGTGCAGCCGCGCCAGCAGATGCTCCAGGTCATGCCGCCCCCGCACCGTATCGCGATCCATGCGCCCGATGCGCGCACCAGGAAAAATCTCCGTCAGACGTTCCTCGCCCTGCTGCGAACCAGCCCCGAGGTAGTAGAGATGCTCACTCTCGCAGTTCGGGCATTTTGAAGGAACCGTGCGTTTGAAGCCGCAGTAGTGGCATTCGAGTCGCTGGCCCGCTCGCGCAAGTCCGTCATCGGCCGCCGGCTTGTGATGCGTCAACGCGATGGCGCAATTCTGGCACTCCAGCTTCTGTCCGCAGGCGCGACAAAGTACGGCGAACGAATATCCGCGGCGGTTAAGCAGAATGATTGCCTGCTCACCGCGATCAAGCGCCTGGCGCGTCTGATCCACCAGCGAGCGCGAGAAGAGCTGGTCCTGCCCGGTCTCCTGAAACTCGCGCCGCATGTCGATCAGTTCAACCTCCGGCAGCGGGCGATTCTTGACGCGATCATTCATCTCGATGCGCGTGTACTTACCCTGCACGGTGTTTTGCCAGCTCTCGAGCGATGGAGTTGCCGATCCAAGCACCACGACCGCGCCAGCAAGTTTGGCACGCATTACAGCCACATCGCGCGCGTTGTACCGCGGTGTCTCCTCCTGCTTGTAGCTCTGGTCATGCTCTTCATCGACGAGGATCAAGCCCAAATCCGGCACCGGTGCGAAGATTGCAGACCGTGTCCCCACCACGATTGGCGCCTCCCCTCGATGGATGCGACGCCACTGCTCAGTCCGCTCTTCCGGTGTCAGCGCCGAGTGCAGCAGCGCTACCCGCTGCCCGAAGGCCGCATCCAGCAGGCCAACCATCTGCGGAGTCAACCCGATCTCCGGCACCAGCAGAATTGCCGATTGCCCACGATCGAGCGCGCTTTGCATGGCCTTGAGATACACCGCTGTCTTTCCCGACCCCGTTACTCCGTGAAGTAAAAAGGGATGAAAGCCCCCAAGCCGCGAAACAATGGAGGCGAGCGCATCAAGCTGCGACTCATTCAACGTAAGCGGTCCCGCCGGGGATTCGATCCCGCCGAGCCGGAAAGCCGCCGCTCGCTCTTCGATGCGCACCAGTTCCCGCCGGACCAATGTCTGCAAAGTGGAAGACGGCAAATCGCGGCGTCGCAAGTCGGCCAGTGGCAGTTCTCCGCCATTGGCCGCCAGTTCCGCCAGAATCGCCTGTTGCAGTTTCGTCAAGGCAGGCAGGCGCGTATCGGGAATGAGGACCGCGAAGCGCTCCGTCCGCCGCGCATCACGCTCCGTGGCGGCAGTCTCGCGCGTAATCCATTTCTTGCGCAGCATTCCGGCCAGCACGGGCAGGCTGGCAGCGGTAGAAGTCCTCAGCGTAGATACCTTGACGGGCTCACCCGACGCCAAGCGCTCGAGCACTCTGCGCTCCATGCCATGCTTGTCGGCAACCGCGTTATCCTTCTCGCGTTTTTTGCGCGCGGAGCGGGATGCGACGTATCCGCCATCCCCATCCAAACTCCCCGCCAGCACATCCCGCCCGAGATCGGTAATGCGGTAGTAGACCATGCGCCGCACCTCGGCCATCAGCGGCAGCATGCCGCGCAACACCTCGCCCAGCGGAGCCAGGTAGTAGCCGGCGATCCACTCCGCCAGTTCAAGCAGATGTTCGCTCAGAAGCGGCTCCTCATCGAGTACCGCCTCAACGTACTTTGCCTCAAAGTCTGTCGGAGCTGCCACCTCCGTCGCTGTCACCACGCCGATAAGCTTTTCATTGCGAAACGGCGCAATGACGCGGGCTCCGCGGGCCACGTGCTCACCCTCGCGCAACGAGTAGGTAAAGGTGCGATCGAGCGGCACCGGCAACGCGACTTCGCAATAGACAGGCATCGGGAGCAACTCTCAGTTTAGCGGCCACCCCAACGCACCTCTGTGCGTAACTCGCTCCGCAGAATTCCCTACAACAGAGATTTTTATTCCCTATTCTCTATTACCTGTCTTTCAGTACAATTCCTGCTGATGACAGCCCAACAGATCAAGTCCTCCAAAAGCGGCCGCACTTCTTCGTCTAAAATTTCCAACCCCATTACCATCTCGATCGATATTGGCGGCTCGGGCCTGAAAGCGATGTTGCTCGATGCCAAGGGCCATCCCGTCAGTGAACGCCAGCGGGTCGCCACTCCGGCTATACCCACGCCAAGGGCAGTACTGATAGGCCTTGAAGAACTGCGCAAGACGCTGCCTAACTTCGATCGTGTCTCGATCGGTTTTCCCGGAGTAGTCAAGAAAGGTGTCACATATACTGCGGCGAATCTTCATGCCATGTGGTACGGGTTTCCGTTGGAGAGCGAACTCGCAAAGCGTTGGAAGAAGCCGGTGCGTCTGGCGAATGACGCTTCTGTACAGGGCTATGGCTGCATCAAGGGAAACGGCGTGGAACTGGCGATCACCCTTGGCACAGGGCTCGGCTCATCACTATTTACAGATGGACGTTTGTGCCCGGGCCTTGAACTCGGCCATCATCCCTGGAAGAGGGATCGCGAGTACGAGGACTATCTCGGTCGCCGTGGCCTCGACAAGTTCGGGAAGAAGCGTTGGAACAAGCTGCTTCAGGAAGCAATCGAGCAAACCGCCAAGCTTTTCAACTGGGACCACCTCTACCTGGGCGGTGGCAACGCCAAAAAAATCGATTTCAAGCCCGGCAAGAACGTCGAGATCGTTTCAAATGAAGCCGGGCTTCTCGGCGGCGTGGCGCTGTGGCGAGAGTGGGATTGACGGTGGGACCAACTGCCATCATGCAGTGACCTGACAGCGCCCTCAAAGAAAATTGCAAGAAATCCAGCACGGCTCGTTCCAGGAGTAAAGCCATCGAAATGGGCTTGAAGCAAAGCCTCCATTTCGAAGATTCCTGGAGGACGAACCATGCGTCTCAGTCCCGTCGTCTCGCGATTTTTCTGCTGCTTTCTCGTACCTTCCGTTGCCCTGTTTGCTGGAGAAAACGCGGGCGCTCCAAGTCCGTTGCCAAAAACCGTCGCCATAGCCGCATTCAAGAACGGTCTGGCTTTCGTCATAAGACAAGGTGAGATTCCACTCTCCTCTGGAACCGGCCGCATAGCCCCCATCCCCAATGCAACTCTCGGCACGCTTTGGCTCACGCCGGGGACACCGGAATCGCGAATCGATGAATTGGTCGCATATCGCTATCGGATTCCGGGCGAGCGAAATCTCCCATCCATCGGAGACATTCTCCAGGCCAACGCGGGCAAAACAGTGACGATCACCTATCAAATGAAGGAATACACCGGGGAAGTTGTGGGTCTCAGAGATTCAGACCGCTCCGCTACACCGGCATCTCCCGCGCCCGATTCATCCGGCGACGCCAGGCCTCGAACCGACTACCTTCTGCTCAGAGTCGACAGGAGACTCCTCGCCTTTCCGCTGGGGGGAATTTCAAACGCAAGCCTGCCTGAAGACGCAATTCTGCACGAGCCCGTAGAGCGGCCCGGCCAGGCACTGCGCTTGAAGATGAAAGGTAGTTCTGCAAAAGAAAAGATCACGATGGGATACCTGGAACACGGTCTCGGCTGGACCCCTTCGTATCTAATTTCACTGGTCGATGACGCAAACGCCCAGATCAACATGCAGGCTGTCGTGACCAACGACGCCGAAGATATTCAAAATGCGGAGTTGTTTTTCGTGGTTGGCGCTCCCAATTTCGCGTATGCCGATACGCTTTCGCCGATGAGCCTTCAACAGTCTCTGGTGGATTTCATGAAGGACGCGGAACGGGATGACAGCCGCAAGAGAGAATTCGGCGCGCTCTCAAACGCCATTCAGGGGCAATACGTTTCGTTCGACGAGGTGGCTTCGAAGCCCTCGATTTCGCTCGCCACTTCAGTCGATCAGTTGTCGGGCGCACCGGAGGAAGATCTCTTTCTCTACACCCGCTCCGACGTCACGTTGGCAAAGGGAGAACGCGCCAGCTACAACGTCTTTTCCGGAAATGTGACCTTCGAACATCTTTATGACTGGGAGGTGGAGGATCAACCTCGCGTCGATGGATTCGGAAATGTGGTCGCCCCGAATCCGAATGCGCAGGACGGGAATCGCGGAGATCGTGTATGGCACGCGATCCGGTTAAAAAACTCCACGAAGTTTCCCTGGACGAGCGCGCCCGCGCTGGTCATCTCCGGCGACAAACCGGTTTCACAAGATGTCCTGCCCTACACGCCGAAAGGCGCTTCATCAACTCTCAAGATCACGATTGCGACGGACATTCGGGCCAGCCACGAAGAGCGCGAGGTTGCAAGGCAGCAGGAGGTCACGCATCGCCGCGGCTACAACTATGACCTCGTTACGGTCGAAGGCAAACTGAAGGTAAAGAACTACAAAAGTAAGGAAGTACGCCTGTCGATCGGCAAGACCTTGCGAGGCAAAGCAGAATTCCAGTCCGACCTGGGGAAGGCGGTGCAACTGGGAGAAGGAATTGAGAGTGATAATCCCAGGTCTCGTCTCAGCTGGGAGATGACTCTGAATCCCGGCGAGGAGCGAGTCGTGACGTACCGGTACAAGATCTGGGTTCGCGTCTAACTGTGACTTCGTGCCTCTGCAGAACCCGAGATCGCCGTTCGTATTCGGACACATGCGGCCATTTTCGAACGGCGCGTGCTCTGCTCCTGTCTTCGCAAGTCTCTCAGGTTCTGTGAATTAGCCACGAGACGGTTTGGTTCGACGCGTGCTGGAACAGTTATCGCGAAGACCTGAGGATACCTATGCAAAAGCTCATATTCGACCTGAAATTCTCCCTCCGCCAATTGAGCAAATCGTTAGGTTTTGCGCTCACGGCCGTCCTGATGTTGGCCTTTGGAATCGGCGCAACAACCGCGATCTTCTCCATCGTCGAGGGCGTTCTGCTTAGGCCCCTTCCCTTCCCGGAGTCTGATCGCTTAATGGTGCTTTCCGATCACCTGCAAGGAGTAGACGTCGGCCAGGGCGGCGATGAAGTTGGCGTCACCGTCCCCGACATCATCGCTTACACCCGCGATACGCGTGCTTTCACCGCTTTGGGGGCATACCAGGGCGCGGGCTTTGAGCTCTCAGGCACCGGCGATCCCGCACAGGTAAATGCGTCGCGCATCACGGCCGGGATCTTCTCCGCTCTCGGGGTCGCTCCTCAGCTTGGCCGCGTATTTACCACGGAGGAAGACGAGCATCACCAACAGGTCGCTGTTCTCAGTAATTCCACCTGGCGCACACGTTTTCACGCAGATCCGCAGATCGTTGGCGCCAAGGTCCTCCTCGATCGAAAGCCATATATCGTAATTGGCGTGATGCCGCGCGGTTTCGAGTTCCCGCTCGTGCCCGGCCAGCTCAACCGCACAGAGTTGTGGGTGCCCATGAGTTTCCGGCCAGATGAGCTTGCAACGCGAAGTGCCAGCAACTGGAGCTACCAGATGATCGGGCGCCTAAAGCCCGGCATTTCACCGGCACAGGCACAAAGCGATGCCAATCGTGTGGCGCAGGAGATCATGCGCGGCTATCCGGCTGAAATGGCCAGCCTGCGCATCAACTCTCTCGTGCGCCCTCTACAGGGCGATACCGTGCAGCAGTCGCGCTCCCTCCTCCGCACTCTGTTCCTTGCCGTGGCTGTGGTGCTTCTGATCGCATGCTTCAATCTCGCCGGCCTGATGCTCGTGCGGGCTATCCGCCGCCAGCGTGAAGTAGCAGTGCGCCTTGCCCTCGGAGCGCGGGCATCTGCTCTGATCCGGCAGGCTGTTCTGGAAAGCCTTGTTCTCAGTCTGAGCGGCGGAGTGCTCGGGCTGATCCTCGCAGGCGTCGCCTTGAGCGTTGGCAAAAGCATGCTGCCCGAAAACCTGCCACGCGTGAACGAGATTTCGCTTAGCTGGCAGGTGATTGTGTTTGCGTTGGGCCTGGCCGTCTTAACCGGACTGGCTTGTGCTCTCGCACCCGCATTCGCTGCGATCCGTACCAACGTAAACAGCAACCTGAAGGAAGGCGGACGATCCGGTAGCGAAGGCGGCGGCCATGCACGGCTGCGGTCGACTTTGGTTGTTGCAGAGATCGCGATCGCTTTGGTGCTGCTTACCGCATCTGGTCTGCTCTTGCGCAGCTTCGACAAGATGCGCGCGGTTGATCTCGGCTTCAGCCCGCAGCATGTGACCACTGCAGCTTACTCGTTGCCTCAGCTGCAGTACTCGAAACAGCCACAGGTAAATACTTTCAACCGCGAACTGCTGCTAAGGCTCAACCAGCTCCCGGGAGTGGAGTCCGTTGGCCTTACGAGCATGCTGCCTTCACAGGGCGTAAGCAACAACCAGACCTTCGTGGTCGATGGCTATACGCCGCCTCCCGGCGCCAATATGAACCTCGCAACGGTTTCGCAGGTTGAGGGAAATTTCTTCCAGGCGATGGGAGTTCGGGTGCTGCGTGGGCGCACGTTTACCAAGGCTGATCATGCCGGCGCCCAACTGGTGCTGATCGTGAATCACAAGTTTGCGCAGCACTACTGGCCAAACCAGGATCCCATCGGTAAGCGGCTCCGCATCGGCACAGCGCAAATGCAAACACCGTGGTTGACGGTCGTTGGCGAAGTATCTGATACACAGCTGCTGTCCCCCGACAATCCCGCAACCGAGCAGTACTACATGCCCGTCGACCAGGTAGAGGATGCGATCGGCGCACTCGCCGCGCCCACTGACGTCAACGGCGGCGGTGGCTACATTGTGCTGCGCTCAGCCCTGCCGCCCGAGCAAATGGAGAATGCGCTGCGCTCCACCGTGCGCTCCCTCGATCCTCTTCTCCCCTTGACCCAGGTACAAACCATGGAGCAGGTGGTGTCGGAATCGGAGGCATCGCGCCGCTTCAATACCGTGCTGATCTCCAGCTTCGCGTTTGCCGCGGTGCTGCTCGCCGTGCTCGGCATCTACAGCGTCATTGCATTCTCCGTCGCATCGCGCGTGCAGGAGATGGCGATCCGCATGACCCTCGGATCACAACGCTCAGCCATCGTGCGCCTTGTGCTGGAGTCCGGTGCGAAACTCGCCATCATCGGATGCGTCATCGGATTGGGAGGAGCCGTAGCGGCTTCACGACTTCTGAAATCGATGCTGTTCGGCGTAAGCCCGTTTGACCCGATGGTGCTTGCGCTCGCGGCAATCGGAGTCCTGCTGCTCACGGTCGTAGCGTCCACACTCCCCGCGATTCGCGCAGCATCGATCGACCCTATGCAAGCCCTGCGAGGCGAATAGCAATCCTTCGTTGCTCCTCAAACCTGGGTGCCCCAGGTCTCGATTCTGAGACCTGGGATCCCCTGCAACAGGAAACGCCGGTCGCAGTGGAAACGACCTACTCTACCCGCAACGCCCGCACCGGATTAATAGTCGCGGCCCGACGCGCCGGCACCAGGCTAGCTACCAGCGCGCATAGCGCCAATGCCAACACCGAACCGCCCAGCGCCACCGGATCCCATCCCTTCACCTCGTACAACTGCGATGCGATAAGCCGAGCACAGCCGATAGATACAGGAATGCCGATAACCAGCCCAATCAGAATCTGCACAAACGCACCGCGCAGCACTATCGCCACCACTTGCGTACGATTCGCTCCCAGCGCAATACGCAAGCCGATTTCGCCGGTACGCCGCTCCACTCCGTAAGCTGTCACGCCATACAGACCAACAGCTGCGAGCACCAGGGCAAGAATCCCGAAAAGGCCCGTCAATTGTGACACCGAGCGCTCCTGGTCCATCCGGTCGGCCACCTGCTGCTCCATGGTTTTTATGCTCACCAGCGTCAGGTTCGAATCAACGTCGGCAAACGCGCGCCGCACCTGCGGTTCCAGCCCCTGCATGCTGCCGTGCAGTTCCAGGACTACAGATCCAATCAGATGCGAGCGCTCTTCAATCATCTGCGACATCGTCGTGTTGTAGTGTCCACGCTGCGCCAGGGGTACAAAGAGTAGCGGCATCCTCCAGTGGCCGCTCGGATCCGTATAGTTCGCTGTTCGCACAACGCCCACGATCTCAAACATTCCGCTGTACTGCGGATCGTTCATGCCGAAATGCGTGCCGATCGGTTCTTCACCCGGCTTGAAAAACTTCTTCACAAACGCTTCATCCACAACCGCAATATTTGGGGTCGACGCGGTGTCCTGATCGGTGATGCTCCGTCCGCGCACGATGTGCTGCCCCATCATCTCCAGGTATCCGGCGCTCACGCGATCCCAGGATGACCCGTTATCCGCATTTACATCGATCATGCCCTGACCCTGGCGGGCGATCATGGCGTCCCAATTGTTCGTGAACGGCGTATACATGGCCAGCGCCGCGCCCTGTACGCCGGGAATCCGTTTCAGCCTTTCCTGCAGTGCTCGATACGTCGCATCCAGCTTCTCCGGCGAATACGACGAGAACGGCGCATTCACGCCCAGGCTCACTCTGTGATCGGTTTCGAATCCGAAGTTCTGATGCTCCATTTTCATCAAGCTGCGCGTCAGCAGTCCCGCGCCCGTCAATAACACCACGGAGAGGGTCGCCTGCACGACCACCAGCGCCTTCTGCGGCAGCGCCCTGCCATCGCGCGTGCTGCGCCCTGCCCCATGCAAAACCGCCGCCGGATTGGTGCGAGCCGCGAACCATGCCGGTGCCGTTCCAAACAGCAACCCCGTCAGCAGAGCCATCCCAAAAGCAAATCCCAACACCGCCAGTGACGGAGTCGCGTCCAGCGGCACATAGTGCGCAGAGTGAAAGGCCAGCGCCACAATCACCTTCACTGCCGCAAACGCGATGAAGATGCCTGCGATGCCGCCCAGCACCGCCAGCACAACGCTTTCGGTAAGCGACTGTCTCACCATCCGCATCTTCGTTGCGCCCATCGCCAGCCGTACCGCTGCCTGCGTCCCGCGCGCCGAACCTCTCGCCAGCAGCAGGTTCGCCAGGTTCGCACACGCAATCAGAAGCACCAGTCCACAGACCACCATCAGGATCCGAAGGCTGCTCTTGTATCCCGCCTTCATCTCGGCAACGCCGCCGCCCGCCGGAACTATGTTCACCACTTCGGTGGGCAACACCTTCTTCAGTTGATCCAGATATTGCGGATACTCTGCACCCAGTTCGCTCACCAGCCACTCGCGCGTCATGGTCGTAAACCGCGCGGCCATCCCATCCGTCTTCGCGTCCGGCCGCAACCGCCCGATCACGCGCAGCCACGCCAATGGCGCCTTCAATACCGTGTTCTGACCGGCAAGCACTGGCTCCTGCTGCAACGGCACAAATATCTCCGGCGGATCGCTGCGCAGGGTCTCCCCATAGAATCCAGGCGGCGTGATTCCCACAATTGTGAAGGGATGTCCATCGATCAAGAAAACAGAACCCACTACCTTCGGGTCTGATCCGTACTCCTGCTGCCACACGCGATGACTCAGCATCGCCGCGGGCGCCCCAGCGGGTTGATCGTCCGACGGAAGCAATGTGCGCCCCGCGTACGCCTTCAGCCCAAATGTGGCGAAATAATTTCCGGAAACGTACTCACTGCGCAACGGCTTCGCCGGCTCATTGTTCTCTGCGCGCCGCACACTGAAGCTCGAGAACCAGGACTCAAATGCCGCCGTCTGCTCAAACTCCGGCGCCGCCGCGGCAATTCGCTGGTACAGCGTATATGGAAAGAGTCCCCACTCTTTCTGCGGACCAATCTGCCCGCAGCAATTCATCCCCGAACCTACGCGATAGAGCCGCGAAGGATCGGCCACCGGCAGAGATTTCAGCATCACGCTGTCAATGAGAGAGAAAATCGCCGTCGTCGCCCCGATTCCTAACGCCAGGGTAAGCATGGCTGTCAGCGTGAATACAGGCGACAAACGCATCTGCCGCAACGCATAGAGAACATCCTGCCTCAACGTACGCATCGCAACCCTCTCGTGACTTCCAGCGGGGAATTGCGATGAATATACGCTGATTGAGCTGCACAAGTTCCGACCGCCATCGATGAACATCTCATCCTCAATATCGTTCAACGACACTGAAATCGGGACTCCATCTCTTGCGTTGTGGTCAACGTGATGAGCGTCACCGCTGGCCAACAGACACTAAAGCGTAGGCTGAAAACCGTTGAAGCGGTTCATCCAATCCGTCGCATTGGCCCTGCTCGCACTTGTCACAGTGCAGCCTGTCCTTTCGCCTCAGGTTGTCTGGAGTCGCTCCACCGCCATGGCGAATGCCTCGCGACGTGTTGCGCCATGCACAATCACCATATGAGTGTCGCCGGGCACACCGCTTGCGACCCCGCGTCGACACCTTCGCTGCACCAGGTTGCGGTCACGCCGGCTGCTCCGTATCAACGCCACCGCCTTGCAGGCTTCAAGCCATCTTTGTTGAGCCCGACGCCGCAATACTCTTTGCATGCGCGCTCGCAGCCGACTCGCCATGCCGCCATCGTTAGCACGGATTTGCATTTTCAACGTTGCCACGCCCACTGCGCCAAGTCGCATTCTGCTCCAGACCTTTCCGAATTTAAGGCTCCCTTCGCTTCGCGCGATCCATTCGGCCTGGCATCGCTTTGGTCCCGAGCCAATCCATTCGCACCGAGCAATCCCTCTGCTCATCCGACGCTGGTCATTTTTTTTAATTCCGTCCGGGCTCCGATGTGCTCCACAACACCGAATCGCCAAGGAGATTTTCATGAAATTCGTTTTCGCTGCCCTCTCTCTCGCGCCGTACTTTCTCTCTCCACTTTCGCGCATGCAACCAACCCGGAAACGAACGATGCGAATCTATCCAAGAAGGCAGCTCTCCGCGCTCGTCGTCATCGGCGCGCACGCCAGCGGAGCACCAACGCATCGCCGACTACTTTAACGCGAAGGCGCAGGCCTGCTGGCGGAGTCAGCCATGCATCAGAAGATGACCGAGGAGTTCAAGGCCAACCCCGTCACGAACTCAGCCAAGCAGCAAATCGGAACCGTCAATCATTGCCAATACTTAGCGACCTCACTCCGCAACCGCGCCGTACATTTCGAGAGTCTCGCCCAGCAACATAAGCAGATGGCCGAGCAGGCGCAGAAATAGTAGCGACTCAACACCACCAACCCTGTGTCATTTGCGACACAGGGTTGGTGTTACGCAGGCTCTCTGCTTTCGCCAGGAGTTGCTGGGAATCCCCCGCACCGCGCGGACCAGCTCTGGCGAAGCTTTTCGCGCTCCTCCGGAGTCATCTTGTCCCACCTTTCCCTGCGGCCGCGCCGTCCGCGATTACCTCCGCCCGAGCCCCAGCTCCCGAAAAGAATGCGAGACAACAGCAGCAGCCCGAGAGCTTGCCAGAACGTGATCAAATGCCAGCCGAAGAGCGGCGGCAGCAACCAGTTCCATAGATGCATCACCAGTTCGCCAAACAGCCATACAAACAGCACAATTGCCGGCGGAGCAATCAATGCAATCCAAAGCTTTTTCATCGCCTTCCTCATTTCTCCATAAACTCATCGTGAACGATTTGCAGTCGCTTGCGCAGTTGCAGTACGGCATAGCGCTTGCGCGAGAGCAGCGTGTTCACGCTCACGCCGCTCTCTGCCGACAGCTCTTTGAAGCTGCGGCCTTCCAGTTCGTGGGCAACAAAAACATCGCGCTGCTCGGCAGGTAGTTCAGCCAGGGCCTGCTGCAGCTCATCCAGTAACAATGTCCGGATGTACAGCGCTTCAGGCCCGGCATCCGGCGAAGGCAACAGATCTTCCACGTCGAGCAGACTGCCGTCTTCGTCTTCCTGAAACGCGTCTCCGAAAGCCTGCGGTCGCTTCTTGCGGAAAAGGTCCGTAATGCGATTGCGCGCCACCCGAAAGAGCCAGCCGGTCACGAAGTCGATCGGCGTCAGCAGTCGGTGCGCTTCAACCAGCTCAAAGAACACGTCCTGCAGCAGGTCTTCGGCGTCCGCGTCATTCGAGACCCGGCGCCGGATGAAGCTCCGCAGCCGGGGCCGCTCTTTGGCGATGACATCCGCGATTTGACGGTCTTGCTCGATCATCGCGATCATGCTCGATGGCCCACCCATCTACTCCGCTAGACGAATGACAGCCGCGAATATTGTAGAGATTCGAACCCGGTTCGAAAGAATCCGCTGCGTCAGGACGCGGCATTCCAGGCATTTCAGCCCACGGCAGCCAGCCCAGGCCCAAAGGCGTTTGATCCGTCGTCACCTGTTCATCTGCAACCTTCCGGCCATTACCGTCTGCAAACGAGCTATGGCTATCGGTCCTGCGACGCGTCATCCTTGTCCAACTTCACATCGAATCCGAAGAAAGCGAGAAAGAGCATGTTGAGTTTGGCACTGGTTTTAGCGCTCGCTCTGATAACGGTCGCCTCACCTTTCGCGGTCATGGCCACCGCAAAAGCGAAGTCCCGCCGCAGGTAGTTTCTCTTCTTGCGAGATGCAGGAAATATCCGGCGAAGATAATCGCCTCCCTCGATCTCAACCTTTCCCGGTCATCTGCGCCCTGCTACCTGCATCGCGTATGGTCTGGAGCCGGGTTACGGCACCTTCAGACCGAGCGCTAGAACATAACCCGGGTTGACCTTCTCATTCGAAAAACGGATTTTGACCAGTAGATCGTCGAATGCTGCTTGGGCATCCTCAGGTGACGGGCGCGCGGCGATGCGCTTTTCCGCGTTCCCGGTTCCGGCCGGCATCTTGCTGAGTGCGATGACCGCCTCCCAGTGCAGCGGACGATCGAACGTGACTACGTTCGATGTAGCATCCATCTTCTTGTACGGCCAGAAGCACCATCCAACGTGATTCTCTTCAAGCGTCTTTACAAATGCGGCGACCCACTCATCCTTGTTCTCGCCGGACTCACCAAGCCAAATCGGAACTTTGTTCTTATCGCGGAATTCCAAATATTCCTTGATGACGCTGGCGTCGGTAGCCGTCCAGTACTTGTGGAAGGTGTACATCACATTCGAGTCAAATGGCTTGCCGAACACCTTGAAGTCGGTGTCCCACTGCGCCCCTCCGAGGATGAGCACATGGTTGCTATCGACCTCGCGAATAGCCGCGGAAATCCGGCGATAGAGCGGCTCAAGGTCGCCGTCGAAACGGCGCAGTTGCGGGAAGTGGGGAATGGGTTCATTCAGCAGATCGTAACCAAGAACGATCGGTTCCTTGCTGTAATGCGCAGCGATTCGCCGCCAGATCTCGATGGTGTGCTTCTGGGCTTCAGGACTGAGATAGAGCCAGGGATATCCAGCGCTGTCGTCGATGTTGGTGCCCGTCTGTCCGCTCGGCGCGCAGTGCATGTCGATAATTACGTAAATGTGGTCTTTGCGCGCCCACGACACGAGGCGGTCGAGCAGGCGGAAGCCTTCGTCATTGCCCGCGTCGAAGAATTTCCAATGGATAGGGACGCGTACCGAGTTGAAGCCCATGGCCTTGATGCGGTCGATGTCAGCCTCGGTGATGTAGTCTTCGCGCCACTCTTTCCAGAATGTTTCTGCTTTGGATGGGCCTATGAGTTCGTAGCTTAATTCTTCGATCTCACGCGGAGATTGGGCGCTTTCTCCCAGGTGAAACATATAGCCCTCAGGTTCGAACCAATTGCCGAGATTCGTTCCGCGCAATATGAGCGGTTTGCCGGAGCCATCAACCAACTCCGTACCAGAGGTGTGAACAAAGCCCGCCTGGGCAAAAAGGAGAGGAGTGAATGCGAGGAGGAGAAATGAACAGAGGACACGAAAGGATCTACTCAGCATGGCGACCCGAGTATAAACCTTGAGAATCCGTAGTTCCGTATCCTTCTGCGATGCGGAATGCACGATGAAACCTTAGGAAACTGTCTTGGTTGCGGGCTTCAGCCCCAGTTCGCGCATCGCGATCTGCAAATCGGCCCACGCTTCCTTCTTTTGCCGCGGATCGCGCAACAGAAACGCCGGGTGATAAGTCACAATCAGCTTGCTCCCGCGAAACGCGTGTATGCGGCCCCGCAAGCCTGCCAGTGGCTGACGCTGTCCCAGCAGATAAGTTGCCGCCGTGGCACCCAGCGCGACAATCACTTCCGGCCGCACTACGTCGATCTGCCGAAACAGAAAAGGCGAGCACGTGTTCGCTTCCTCAGGCTCTGGCGTGCGGTTCTGCGGCGGACGGCACTTGACCACGTTCGCGATGTAGACTTCCTCGCGCTTCAGACCCATCGCCCCGATCATGTTATTCAGCAACTGGCCAGCGCGGCCCACAAACGGCAACCCCTGGGCATCTTCGTCGGCACCCGGCCCTTCGCCCACAAACATCAGGCGCGCGTTTGCGTCGCCATCGGCAAACACAATCTTGTTGCGTCCCTTGTGAAGCGCGCAACGCGTACAGTCGCCAATCTCTTCCCGGATGAGCTGAAGGGCGGAAGCGCGGTCTGTGGATGCGACCGCAGCGGCAATCGGCGGAGGAGCTTGGAAAGTCTTGCGAGGTGGAATGGAAGTGTTCTCCTGTGCCTGGCTCTGACGATTCGGATTCAGGTGCTGAATTGATTATCTGCGACGCATCAACAGGCCTGCGATAGAAGTCGGTGAGGCCGAGTTCGCGATAAAAGCGCAGGCGCGCTTCGAGCGCTTCACGAGTTGCAGGATCGAGCGCAGGCAATTGGGGCTACTCCACGATGATTTGGCGGCGTGTAGTGGTGGGCGCAACGGATTCTTTGAGAACCTTGTCCTGCGGCGTGCCTTCATCCACTTCAAAAACCAGCGGCCGCGGCCGGCGCAGTGCAGAAATCTCGTCAAGAATGCGGTCGGCTAGCCTGCGCTTCGTCATCTCCGGCAGTTCGATGGAGGTCGAAGGAGTCAGAAACGTCGCCGCATTGCGGTCGGAGTCGATGCCGACGCCTTCCCCGGACACATCATTGACGACAATCGCATCGGCGCCCTTGCGCAGCAGTTTGGCGCGGCCGTTTTCCATGGTGTTCTGCGTCTCGGCAGCGAAGCCGACGATAAGTTGACCCGGCCGGCGCTGCTTCGTAACTTCGGCCAGAATATCTTCCGTCGGTGCAAGTTCCAGCGTCATGGGTCCCGAGCGCTTCAGCTTCTGCTCGGAGACGTTGACGGGGCGGTAATCTGCAACGGCTGCGGCCTTGATCACCATAGTGGCTTCGACCATGCGTCCCAGCACAGCCTTGCGCATCTCGGCCGCCGTGGTCACATGCACCATTTCGCAACGCGCTGGCGGATGCAGCGCCGATGGTCCGCTGATGAGAATGACTTTGGCTCCGCGACTCTGCGCTGCGTCGGCCAGCGCATAACCCATCTTGCCGCTGGAGCGGTTGCCAATGTAGCGCACCGGATCGAGCGCCTCGCGCGTACCGCCCGCAGTCACAAGAACCGTTTCGCCAGCAAGATCGTTGCGACGGCCCATTGACTGGAACACGACGTCGGCAATCGCCTCGGGCTCGGCCATGCGTCCCGCTCCCACCATGCCGCACGCCAGGTCGCCGGTGCCGGGGTCGATAACGCGGACGCCACGCTGGCGCAGAATGTCGAGATTGGCCTGCGACCGCAGGATGCTGCCACATGTTCACGTTCATCGCCGGAGCCACAAGAACTGGCGCGCGGGTGGCGAGATACATGGTCGTCAGGAAATCGTTGGCGATGCCCTGCGCGAATTTTGCCAGGATATCGGCGGTCGCAGGAGCCACGACCAGCGCCTCGGTCCATTGCGCCTCGCCGATGTGTTCGATGGAGGATTCGTAGCTGTCCTCGTTGGTATCGGATTCATCCCAGAGGCTGGTGATCACTTTGTGGCCGGTGAGTGCGGCGAAAGTGAGCGGCTGCACAAAGCGCGTTGCCGCCTCCGTCATCACCACGTGCACTTCCATGCCGCGCCGCTGCAACGCGCGCACCAGTTCCGCCGCTTTGTACGCCGCAATGCCGCCGGAAACGCCGACCGTTACTCGCATATCTACGATTGTAGTCCGACTTGATTAGACACGAAATGGCATGGCCTCTTGCGCACATAATGCACACGTTGGCTGAGACATTGCCGGATGCCGATACCTCGCCGCAATCGAGCGGATGGCCTGAAGCTAAAGGATCGGAATGCCGGTTTCCGCCACCAGCGGCTTTACAATCGGCTGTTCCTTCTTTACGTAAGAAATCTTGCCCGCTTCGATTTCATCTTGCGCGATGCGGCATGCCTTCGTTGAGCGGCTGGGAACAAGCGCGGCCGAGCCGCTTTGGATTTGACGTGCACGACGTGCTGCCACGAGTACCTTGCGGTAATTCGAATCGAAGCTGGTTTCAATCGTCATCGGGATCCTCTCCAAAGGGAAGTTGTTGCTGGCCAGAACCGCCTTCGATCCCGAAGGCTTCCAGCACAGGTTTAAGCCGCTCCCGCGAGTTCGACTGGCGGCAGGCCGCGGCGACCTCCAACACCCTGCTCGAACGGTAAGCAATCGGCTCGGCATTGCGATAGTATCGCTCCGCTAAGCACAATTGCCTCAAGCTGCGCAACCGCCCGGTCAAGGATGTCGTTGATGAGAATATAGCTGTAATCGCGATAATTCTCAATTTCCTTGCTGGCTTCGCTCAGCCGCCGGTAGAGTTCCGCCTCATTTACAACACCTTCAGCGCGGATGCGATTGCGCAATCGGGTGCGCAACACCTTGGGCGTGGGCGGCAGCACAAAGATGCTCACCGCCTCCGGCATCGTAGTGCGAACCTGCGCCGCTCCCTGCACATCGATATCGAGCAGCAGATCGTGACCCTGACGGCGCGCTTCTTCCAGCGACTGCGCGCGCGGTGCCGTAGTAGTTGCCGAATACCTCCGCATACTCCAGGAACTTGCCCTCGGCGATCATGCGCTCAAACTCATCGCGACTAGTGAAGTAGTATTCGCGCCCATGCTCCTCCGATCCGCGCGGAGGACGCGTTGTCCACGAGATGGAGAAATCCACGCCGCTAACCTGCTTGCGAAGTTCGCTTACCAGCGTGCTCTTGCCTGAGCCCGATGGTGCCGAAATAATAAAAAGAATTCCAGCCACGTGCGATTGTCCCTTCCGTCCTTTATCAACTCATTCTTATGAAACCGCTATTCCGCGTTCTGAACCTGCTCCCGGGCCTTCTCGATATCGGCCTTCATGGCCAGGCCAAGTTCCGTGATCTTCGTTCCCTTGCCGCCGACGCCGCCGGTCTTCGAGAGCAGCGTGTTGGCCTCGCGATTCATCTCCTGCAGCAGAAAATCCAGCTTCTTACCCACTTCTCCGCCTGCTGTCAGCACTTCGCGAAAGTGTCCGATGTGCGTGACCATGCGCTCCAGCTCTTCCGAAATGTCGCTGTGATCTACCAGTACAGCCACTTCCTCGAGCAGCCGCTGCCGGTTAAACTCGTTTCCCGTCGCCGCAGTCAGTCGCTGTGTAAGCCGCTCCTGGTAACGCTGTTCCACCTCAGGGCGCATCGCGGCCACGCCCTCCACCGCTTCGGCCAGCCGGGCAAGACAAGCGCGCAAAATCGCCTCAAGCGATTCACCTTCACGCGCGCGCATCACTTTTAGCTCTTCAAGCAGCGGCCCAATCTCCTTCACAGCGCTCTCTGTCAGCGCGGCAACATCTTCTTCGGAGTTGTTGCGGGTTTCCGATTGCAGCGCCCCTGGCATGCGCAGGGCAACATTCAGATCCGGCTCGCCCTTCAAGCGAAACTCGGTGCGCGCCTGCTTGAATGCATCGAGATATCCCGCGACCATCTCGCGGTTATACCCTGCCTTCTGCTGCACCGTGCGATCGACTGAGAGCGTCAACTCCACATGTCCGCGCACCAGGCTTTCCTTCAGCACCCGGCGCATTTCCATCTCCAGCGCATCAAGCCCAACAGGCAAACGCAACTGAATATCGAGAAATCGGTGATTCACGCTCTTCACGCTGAGCGTATAGGCAAGCTGATCGTGCACGCGCACCTGCGTGCGCGCAAATCCGGTCATCGAATAAATAGCCATGCTTACTTTTCCTCGGCCTGTGCCCACAGTGTCGGCTGCAGCAGCCGATCGAGGGCTTGTGATTCGTTCTCCAAAGAATCTTCCTGCTCGGGCAAATCCATAAACTGCAATTGATAAAGCCTCTGGTACGTGGGTGAGGTTGTCAGCAACTCTTCATGCGGGCCGATGGCGGTAATGCGTCCGCGCTCCAGAACTGCGATTCGATTGGCGCGCCGGATCGTGCCAAGCCGATGTGCGATCACCAGCACGGTGCGGTTCTGCATCAGGTTCGATAGTGCGACCTGCACCAGCGATTCGCTCTCGGCATCGAGTGCCGAAGTGGCCTCATCGAGAATGAGAATAGGAGCGTTCTTCAGAATGGCCCGCGCAATCGCCAGCCGCTGCTTTTCGCCGCCCGATAGCCGAAATCCCTTCTCGCCAACCACCGTCGCATAACCCTGCGGCATTCGCATAATGAAGTCGTGCGCCAGCGCATTCTTCGCCGCCTCTTCGACAAGATCGTTCTTCGTATCCGGCTGACCGTAGGCGATGTTGTTGCGCACCGTGTCGTTGAAGAGAATCGTCTCCTGCGTAACCTGCGCCACCTGCCGGCGCAGCGAACCTAATGTCACCTCGCGAATATCGCGCCCGTCAATCAGAATGCGGCCCGAAGTCACGTCGAAAAAACGCGGAATGAGATTAACGAGTGTCGACTTCCCTGCACCGCTCGGCCCCACCAGCGCCAGCAACTCGCCCGCTCGCACATCAAGGTCCACATTGTGCAGAATCTGCTCTTCGCCCTTCTCTGTCGAATAAGAAAAGCCAACGTTCTCAAACCGTATGGAGTTCGAAAACTGCGGCATCGCTGCTGCATGGGGCCGTTCCTTGACGTCGTCCTTGGTATCGAAAAATCCAAAAATCGAAGCCGACGCGCCCATCGCCTGCTGAAAGCTGTTGTAGAAATACGCAAATTTGCGAACCGGATCATAAAGCTTGAACAACAAAAAGATAAAAGCTCCGAAGAGACCCATCGTCATGCGCCCATGCTGGATCTCGTTACGCCCGACGAGAAGAAACATTGCGATGGCAATAGCGCCAATCGTATCCATCAACGGCGAACTGATCGACTGGATGCGAACGTTGCGCAGGTTCGCCCTGAAAAGTCGCTTGGCTGCGCGCTTGAACCGAAGAATCTCCCAGATCTCGGTGTTAAACGCCTTCACGATGCGATTGCCGGTGACGGTTTCATGCAGTATGTTTTGAATCTCGGCAAGCTTGTCCTGCCCAGTTCGGGTCCGTGTGCGCACTTCCCTGCCGATCTTGCGCGCCGACGTGATCACGACCGGAATAAACAGCACTAGAGCCCAGCTCAAATGCCCACCTAGCCGAATAACAAAAACAAGCCCTACTAGGAAAGTAAAGAATTGCTGGAGGAATTCACCGATAACTGAACTGAGCGCAAGCTGCACGCGATCCACATCGTTAATCAGCGTGGAGAGAATCGTCCCTGTAGCGTGCTTGTGAAAGAAACTCGATGAACGGCGTAGTGTGGCCTCATACAGGTGATTCCTCAAGTCCGTAATCATCCCGAACCCGGCGTAATTCACCAGATAGGTGCCGAGGTAATCGCACACTCCCTTCGCGATCGTGGCGGCAATGATCGACGTTGCCACAACTGTCCACGCATTGTGCATATGGAGAAAGTGGGGCACAAAAGCCCTGAGGTCGAAGTGCCACCGGCTGTTGGGAAGGCCCAGAAGGATGGGTCCCTCGGGGGCATCCGGCCGCAGCACCTGGTCAAAAACGGGCTGCAGCAGAAGCACACGAAAGGTATCGAGAACGCCGACAAAGGCCAGCAGAATTACCCCCAGCGCCCATTGCAGGGAGTAGGGTAGTCCGTATCGAACCAGGCGGAAAAAACTGCTCATGCGGCTGATTCCACCAGCCGGCTGAAATGCGGCCGGATCATGCGGCTCTGCCAGCAATGTTCAGGATGGATACCCATCCAAACATTGTATCCGGGGTGCCACACAATCCGCTCGACTGGCGCAGGCCTCGAGGTCAGTACGCGTGAAGCTCTTTTATCGCCTTCAGCACCGTATCCGGCTGCGGCAGAATCGCATCCTCAAGCACCGGTTGGTAAGCAACAAAGGTATCCATCGCGCCAATCCGCCTCACCGGGGCGTCGAGCTCGTCAAACAGCTCGTCGGCGATGCGGGCCGCAATCTCTGCGCCATATCCCCAGCTCAGCATGTCCTCATGCGCCACAATCACCCGGCTCGTCTTGCGGACCGAAGTTGCTATGGCTTCCCAGTCGTACGGGCTAAGCGTGCGCAGGTCGATGACCTCGACCTCGATACCGTTCTCGCGGCTAGCCGTTTGTGCCGCCTGCAGGGCGCGCGGAACCAGCGCCCCATAAGTCACCAGCGTCATGTGCGTTCCCGGCCTGACGATCTTCGCCTTGCCAAACGGAATCGCGAAGTCTGGTCCCGGATACGGTGCCCGCCCGTAGGACTCACGATAGAGCCGCTTGTGCTCAAGGAAGAGCACAGGATCATCGCAGCGAATCGCGGTTCTCAGCAGGCCATTGGCATCCAACGCATTCGACGGAAACACAACCCGCAGCCCAGGAATGTGTGTGAAGATGCTTTCGCCCGACTGCGAGTGATAAATCGCGCCGCCCGTCAGATATCCGCCGATAGGTACGCGAATCACCGCAGGCGATGCCCACCCTCCATTCGACCGCCACCGCATCAGCGCGAGTTCATTGTGAATCTGGTGCACCGCAGGCCAGATGTAGTCGAAAAACTGAATCTCAACCACAGGCTTCATTCCACGCACCGCGTACCCTACAGCGCGCCCCACAATATTGGCCTCAGCCAGCGGCGAGTTAAACACGCGCTCGGAACCAAAGGAAGTTTGAAGGCCTGACGTGAGTTTGAAAACTCCGCCTTTGCCCTTGACCTCCGATAGAGCCTCCTCGCGGCTGGCGTCGGCAACGTCTTCGCCATACACGATGATGCGCGGATCGCGGCTCATCTCGTCGTGCAGGCAGGCGTTGATCAGGTCAGCCATCGTTCGAGGCGCACCGCCCTTGGCGCTCGCGGATTTCCCCGGTCCTGCGCCCGCCGCCTGCGCCGTCTCGGTCGCAAAAGCCGCACGCGTAGGGTCGAGATCTTCTGAATACACATGCCGCGGAATACTCGCGATCTCCGGCAGCGGTGCTTCCAGCGCGCGTTCCGCCGCTTCGGCAGCCTCGCGCTCCGCTTCCTTTTCCAGAGCGGTAATCTGCTCATCCGTCAGAATGCTTTCGCGTAGTAGGCGCATTTGAAGCTTCGCAATCGGGTCGCGCATCGCGTCGGCCTCGCGCTCTGCTGCAGAACGATAGAGCTTGTCATCGTCCGACTGTGAGTGCGAATAAATCCTCACGCAGTGGCCATGGACAAAGGCCGGTCCCAAACCCGCGCGGCAATGCTCTGCAGCTCTTTGGAATGCACGCAGACTCGCCTCGGCATCGGTACCATCAATCTCTTCAAAATGGAAATTTGGAAAATTGGCAACCAGGCGCGATATATTGCCTCCCGGCGTGTTCACTTCAACCGGCACGCTGATCGCGTAACCGTTGTCTTCCACCATGAAAATGACGGGAAGCTTTCGATTCGACGCCGTGTTCAGCGCCTCCCAAAACTCGCCCTGCGACGTCGAGCCCTCACCAATGCAAGCCAAAACCACTTCATCGCCGTTGAACGTGACTTCGTTATAAGCGCGATAATCGCCTTCGACCTTCGCCGCAGCATCAGGATGGCGGGTAAAGTACCGGCCCGCTTCGGCGCATCCCACTGCATGCAGAATCTGTGTCGCCGTCGACGACGATGTACTCACGATGTGCAATGAGCGGCTGCTCCAGTGCGTCGGCATTTGGCGTCCGCCGCTGGCCGGGTCGTTGCCGGCGCCCACAGCCTGCAGAAACATATCGGTAGGCGTTACGCCCAGAGCCAGGCACAACGCCCGGTCTCGATAGTAGGGAAAAAACCAGTCATATCCCGGCTTGAGAGCCAGGGCCGCACCCACCTGCAGTGCCTCGTGGCCGGCCGCGGATATCTGAAAAAACGTCTTTTGCTGCTTTTTGAGAGAAATCTCGCGGTCGTCGATCCGGCGGGACAGATACATGAGCCGATAGATGTTGATCAGCTCTTGTGAGCTCAGGCTGCCAGAGGCATTTGATGCCGTCGGCGCGTGAGCGCTGGAAACCGCAAGTCCCATTTGTCTCACTCCAAAGTTAGGGTTCTTTCAAGCCATTCGAGTCTATATATCTCTATACAAAGATTGTAGCAATCATCACTGCAGCCGTGGATTACCGATCGGAGATGGCGTTGGCTGGAATTGCGGTCCGCCCGCAAACGACTGAGCCATCTTTGCTTTCACGCTACGCGCCAGTTTCTCGATCTCCGCGACTTTGTGCAGTTCCTCTGACGTCATCCGGTCCGTTGGGTTAGATGCGATCTCTGCGTCCAGCTGCCGGGCCAGTTGTACCAGTTTGTTGGTGTCAGACACCATGGATTTCTGCCGATCTGCATTGAGAGCTTGTTGACGCTTCGCCAGGAAAACCGGATCTGTTTCCATACCTCCATTTAATCCACTGCCCTGAGAGTGGGAATTCGGCTGAACTCCACCGCTGTTAGCGGTAGGCGAATACTGGGCCCAGCCAATCAAGGCAGCAGCCAAAACCAGCCCGGCAAGCCCCACCGACCTCAAAATCCAAACCGAACTGAATTTCATTGCATTAGGCCCCCGGACCTCTCAGTCCGCCCTCAGTCTGCGCTGACGGTAAGCTTCATCTTTTTCTTCACGTCGTTTGCCAGCAACTCAATCACTTCTGCCTCGCGCACCATCGTTCGCGTCAGCGGAGCGCTCCCGAGATTATCCGTTTTCATCTTCAGATCCCGCGCCAGGATCAATAACTTGTTGGTTTCGTCGTCGATTACACGCTTTCTCTCCACATTCGCCGCTTCGTAGTTCTTCTTTCTCTCATTCTTTTCTGCCAGTTCCTTCAGGTCACGCGAATCAAGTGTGCGATTGGGGATGACAATCGGTCTCGGAGCAATATCCGCAGTTCCTTGCTGCCCATATCCCTTGCCTGCGGAAAAGCAGGCCACCGCGATCATGGCGGCAGCAACAAGCATCATTCTCCCCAACCTCAGTTCAAACATCGTCATGGCAACTCCGCTAACCCGGACCCGAACCCTGCTTCATTCTGTCCTTAACCGTCTTCGCCAGCTTCTCGATCTCGTCCGCTTTGCGAATCACGTTTAGCGACAAAGTATCCTTGGTCGTCTTGTCCACTTCGACCTTCAGAGCAATGGCCATCGCCAGCAATCGCGTGCTTTCGTCGGATATCTGCTTCTTGCGCTCGCTGTCAGCCTGGGCATCTTTTTGCTGACGCAGGTCTTTCGGGCTATCCGCCTGCGCTTTGGCCACGTTCGATTGGCCTCCAGGTGCCTGGGCCGAGGCATTGGTCTGTTCCGCCGCAACTGCTGCATGACCTCCGTCCTGCGCAACACATCCAAACGCAGCGGCAAATACCACGCCGGCGCAGACCCGTCTCCAGGGAAACCCACCGGCTTGGGTCCCAGACCTTGAACAATCGGGGAATCTAGAGGTTCGCATCGGAACCTCCTCTCTGAATTGCATCTCCATTATCGGACCCAGGCAAGTTGCAGATCCGCTCTAATGAAAGCAGTTTCCTGCTCTCATTCGCAATGCCTTTCTCCCACGCCATTTTGAATCCATCAAACGTTAATCCAGAAGAACTTGTCGGTAAAGGGAATCTCCTAAAAGGCAAATCCACAAATATTCATAGCCCCATTGCCGACTTGGCCAATCGTGCATCTCTGCTCTTGAGGTACCGCAAACAGGACCGGTGCCCGATTCTGCGCGATATAGATAGATAAGAAGAGCTTGTAATAGGTAGATAAGAGGAGCTTGTATGTTTGCAATTCTTTTGGCAATGCGGTCTGGGTGGTTCGCCGAAGGCCGATTCATGGGGAAAGTACTGGATGAATGGGTATCCGACACGCAGGAATTCTTGCATCTGAAGCTTCCGCACCTGCTCGTTGAGGCCCTTATTGCGTTCGTGCTTTACCGCATTCTCCGGCTGATCACTTCTCGCATGGTCCGCATCGCAGAAGAACATGGAGCCGGGCACGTCCGCATCGCCCAGGTAAAGACGATGGCAGGCGTGCTTCGCGCCACCGGGATCACCATCATTGCCGCAATCGTAACCATGCAATTTCTTGCGGCGGTGGGCGTAAATCTGGCCCCGTTGCTGGCCTCAGCCGGAGTCGCCGGAGTCGCCATCGGCCTGGCGGCGCAAAACATCGTGCGCGACATGCTCAACGGAACCCTCATCCTGCTGGAAGACCAGTTCAATGTCGGAGACACCATCAAGATCGCCGGCGCATCCGGCGTGGTCGAATCCATGACCCTGCGCAAAACTACACTGCGCGACGGCGATGGCACGCTGTACGTTATTCCAAACTCGCAGATCACCACAGTTGCAAACCTGAGCGTCGACTACTCAGTCGCCACAGTCAACGTCAGCGTTGATTTCTCCGCGCACCCCGACAAGGTGATGGAGCTGCTCAACAATATTGCCATGGATGTCCGCAACAGCGACGAGTTCAAAGGCGTGTTCGTCGCCGACCCGCAAGTGCTCGGCGTGGATGCCGTGAAAGGTTCAGAGCAGATCTTCCCCGTTGTCTTCAAGACCCTCGCCACAAAGCAATTCGCCCCAGTGCGCGAGTTTCGACGCCGTGTCCGGCTGGCGCTTGAAGAAAACCACATGCTGCCCGGCGATCCATTTCGCGTATACACCGGCACATCTAGCCCATCTTCGCGGCCCCCATCGGGCCCTTCAGAGCCTCCGCGCGATCCAACCACCATCAAGCCGCAGGAGTCCAATCCCTTCAACGCCGGCTGAAATCCGCGCTAAGCCCAGCGCCTATCCGAGAGCCTGCATCAGCGCCTCCGAGTCCGCCACCGGCGGCATGCAGGTCCGCCCGCGGCAAACTAGCGCCCACGCTGCCTTGCCTTCAGGCTTCGGCACCTGCAGCACCGTCTCGGCCAGCGCCTCGGGAAGCCCTCCGGCAACCAGCTTCTCGGGCGCCAGGCGAATCACCGTTTTGTTAATCGCGAAACGAGCTATCGCCAGAGCCTCAAGCTGGTCTGCCTCTGGCCCGTTGCCAACAACCACAACCTGCATTGGATCGACCAGCAACCGCTCCAGTGCCAGCCCGTAGCTGCCGGCATACAGCCCGAAATGCTCCACGATTCCGGCGAAGGACTCGAGCGTATCCTCGGCGATATCCCGATACTCCTTGCGCCCCCCCAATTCCTCCAGGCGCAACAACGCTGCGGCCGCCGTGGGATTGCCCGCGGGTGTCGGCGAATCCTGCAGCGGCTTGCGTCTTGCGGTAAGCGCTCCAAGTGGAATGGCGCCATCCGCCCCGGACGCCGTGTCAAAAAACGCTCCAGCAGTGCGGTCGTAGAACTTCGCGATCATGGCATCGGCAAGCTTCACCGCTGCATGGTAGTAGCGCATCTCGCCGCTTGCGATCCACCCATCAATGCACGCGTGCACCGTCATGGCGTAATCGATCGAGCGTGCCCCGCAACTTTTCCGGCAGGCGCATTGCTGTCCGATTCGCCGTAGGCAATCACGTGCTCGAGCGACTCCGCACCATCCCATGCCTCCGCCAGAAGCCGATCCAGTGTAAGCAACGCGAACGCCCGAGGAGCCTCCGCGCGCAACACGCGAGCTGCCTCGACGTATGCAGTCACTGCCATCGCATTCCAGCTCGTATACAGCGTGCGATCGATAAACGGCGTCGGGCGCTTGGCCCTCGCTGCGAGCATCTTCGCCTGCGCCGAATCGATAAGCCGGTGCGCCTCTTCCCGCGATCTGCCGCACTGCGAGGCGACTTCCTCAACCGTGAATTTTCGATGCAGCACGTTCTTCGCTGGATTGTGATGCATGTCGCCAAGTTCGCCGATGTCCCAGTAACGCGTGGCCACGGCAAGCTCATCGGCATTAAGCTCGGCGCGCGCCTCGTCCAGTGTCCAGGTGAAGTAATCGCCGTCATCATCCAGATTGATATCGGCATCCTGCGACGCATAGAAGCCACCGCGATCTCGATCCGTCATCACCGCATCCAGCCACGCGATTATCTCTTCGGCGGTCTTCCGGAAATCCGTCCGCACAAAACTCTGGTAGCCGTGCGCATAGTTACGTAACAGCTCGGTGTTGTCGTAGAGCATTTTTTCAAAGTGCGGAACCACCCAGCGTTCGTCCACGCTATAGCGATGGAAGCCGCCTGCAAGCTGGTCGTATACGCCGCCCTGCGCCATACGCTCCAGCGTCACGGCGAAAGCCTCCTGTGCCTCTGCATTGCCACGCTGCAGCGCCACCTCAAGCAGCAAATCCAAAACTGAAGGATGGGGAAACTTGGGCTGCGAACCAAAGCCACCATTGCGCGGATCGAACTGTGCGACCGCAGAAGCAGCGATCTTGTCCACCAGCGCCAGGTTCAGATCTCCCCCACGCGCCGAAAAACTCTCGTTGTGCTCGATAGCTGACATAACGCTGGCCGCGGACTCCAGAGCCTCATCGCGCCGTTCCCGCCACACCTGCGCCATCGTCAGCAAAACCCGCCCAAAGCCCGGTCGTCCGTAGCGATCATCCCGCGGAAAGTAGGTACCGCCGAAGTACGGCCTCCCATCTGGCGTTAGAAACGCGGTCAGTGGCCAGCCGCCCTGTTGGCTGATCGCTGAAACAGCCGCCTGGTAGCGCGTATCCACGTCCGGCCGTTCATCGCGGTCGACTTTTATGGCAATGAAATTCTCGTTGATGATGCGCGCGATCTCCGGGTCCTCATAGGACTCCCGATCCATCACGTGGCACCAGTGGCACCACACCGCCCCGATATCCAGAAGAATCGGCTTGTTTTCCGATTGTGCGCGCGCAAACGCACTCTCGCCCCACGGGTGCCAATGTACCGGCTGATGCCGCGCTGAACGCAGGTATGAGGATGAAGCCGCTTCCAGATGGTTGGCAGCTGAAGATGCCGAAATGTGATCCACAGACATGGGCCGAGAATACACGGGCCAGAGCTTGCGCGGCCACTCTAGCTCCCGGTATGATCGCCTCCGCACCATGCCCCGCTCGATCGCGCTTGACCCGAAATGTGTAAGCAACAGAGATAGATACAGGCGCATCTAAGTGCCTTAACGACGAACATTGCGATCCGAAGTTTCAAAAGAACGGTTGCAATTCCCCTCGTGCGCAAATTCGATGCTGAAAGTGGTGTTACGGGGTCTATGAAAGCCAAAGAGGATCCGATGCAGGAAGGCACACCCCAGCCCCACAGCCAGACAGGCACGGTGCAGCCCTCTGCCATGAGCCAGTTGATCAGTTCCTACGACTGGGCATCGACTCCGCTGGGCCACGTTGCCGCCTGGCCTGACAGTCTCAAGGCCGCGGTTCGCATCCTCGTCACCTCACGCTTCCCTATGTGGATGGCCTGGGGCCCGAAACTAACAGTGCTCTACAACGACGCTTATGCCCGAGTCACCTTGGGCAAAAAACATCCGTGGGCTCTTGGAAAGCCGGCCTCGGAAGTTTGGCACGAGATTTGGTCCGACATCGGCCCACGGATTGAGCGGGTAATGACAACCGGAGAGGCATCGTGGGACGAGACCCTGGGCCTCATCCTCGAGCGCAGCGGATTCCCTGAAGAAACTTTTCACACGTTCTCCTACAGCCCTTTGGCCGGGTCAAACGACCAGATCGAAGGAATGTTGTGCGTCGTAATGGAGGACACGCAACGCGTGCGCGGCGAGCGCCAACTGACCTCACTCAGCGCATTGGCCGGTGCGCTCGTCGATGCCAATACGCGAGAGGAAGTTTTCGCGGCAATCGAACGCGGCCTGGCAGATCAGAAAGATATTCCCTTCGCGATGGTCTACTGGTTCGAGAACAGCGGCCCTACTCTCTGTCTGGTTGCGAAAACCGGTATTGAACCCGGCCACTCAGCAGCGCCACGCGAAATCGACGCCGAATCCCTCAGCAGTCCTTGGCCTGTCGACATTCTCCTCAATGTCAATCGTGCCATGACCATCGATCGGCTGGGTGACCTCTTCCCAGAAATGCCGGCAGGAGTCTGGGACAAGCCGCCCGATCAAGCCCGATTAGTCCCGCTCATCAGGCGCGGCCAGGAGAAGCCTGCAGGCGTTTTCATCGCGGCGCTGAACCCCTACCGTCAATTTGACGCGAGCTATGCCGGCTTTCTTGACCTGGCTGCCGGCCAGATTGCCGCCAGCATCACCAACGCTGAGGCTTATGAATCTGAGAAGAAACGCGCCGAGGAATTGACCGACCTTGACCGCGCCAAAACCGCATTCTTCAGCAACGTAAGCCACGAACTGCGCACTCCGCTCACACTCATTCTGGGTCCGATTGAAGACGCACTGCTCAACCAGGTCCCGCCCTCGCCAGACTCGTTGGAGATGCTGCACCGGAATGCCCTGCGCTTGCTCAAGCTGGTAAACGGCCTTCTCGATTTCGTTCGCATCGAAGTGGGCCGCATGCGCGCCACCTACGAGCCAACGGATCTTTCCCTCCTCACCACGCAACTCGCCAGCGTATTCCGTTCAGCGGTTGAACGTGCCGGGTTGAAGCTGATCGTCGAATGCCCCCCATTGCCCGAGCCGATCTACGTTGATCGCGAAATGTGGGAAAAGGTCGTGCTCAATCTCCTCTCCAATGCTCTC
The DNA here is from genome assembly GCA_963738035.1 of uncultured Acidobacteriaceae bacterium. GTDB lineage: Bacteria > Acidobacteriota > Terriglobia > Terriglobales > Acidobacteriaceae > Telmatobacter. Next base: position 487,240 of record CAVTVB010000003.1, on the reverse strand, counting down.
AAGGCGACATTTGACGGCGAGATTCGCGTCTCAATTTCCAACGACGAGACCGGTGTCGAACTCACCGTGCGCGATACAGGCACCGGCGTTCCTGAGGGGGAACTGCCCCATCTGTTTGAGCGCTTCAGCCGCATAGAGGGAGCTCGCCGCCGCAGTCACGAAGGCAGTGGAATCGGCCTCGCGCTCGTGCAGGAACTCGTCGAGATGCACGGCGGATCCATCGCCGTCGAGAGCAAACTCGACGTGGGTACGACCTTCCGCGTTCGCCTGCCCTTCGGACACGAGCATCTCACCCGCGGCCAGGTAGCGAAGGATGCCCGCAGCCCGCTCGTCGTACAGGGATCGGCCGTGGCATATGTGCAGGAAGCGCTCGGCTGGATGCCGGGGCACGAACAACTGAAAAACCAGATCGCCGGTTCTGTCGCGGGCGACCAGGGCGACGAACGGGCAACATCCGCGGCCAAACCAGTCCTGCTCCTCGTCGACGATAACGCCGACATGCGCGAGTATGTCCGCTCGCTACTGGCAGGGCGATTTGAGGTTGTTACCACTGGAAACGGAAAACTGGCGCTGGAAGAAATTAGCCGCAGGCCTCCAGCTATCGTCTTGACCGACGTGATGATGCCGGAGATGGATGGTTTTGCCCTTCTCGCCGAGCTACGCCGTAATCCTGCCACCGCCACCATTCCCACCATCATGCTCTCGGCGCGTGCCGGCGAAGAGGCCCGTATCGAAGGCGTAGAAGCCGGCGCCGACGACTACCTCACCAAGCCTTTCACCGCTCGCGAACTGATCGCGCGCGTTGAGGCCCAGTTGAAGATGGCGCGTATGCGCCGTGAAGCCGCCGAACAAAAAGCGGCCCTGACCATGGAGATCAATCGCGCCCGCCAGTTTGCCGGCGAAGCGCTGGAGCACGTCCCGGTCGCCTTCTGCACCATGGATCGCGAATACTGCATTACCTACATGAATTCCGCCGCCATGCAGCTTGCTGCACTATCAGGCAAACCCCACATGGGCGCGTGCCTGTGGAACCTCTATCCAGAATTGATTGGCAGCGCAGTTGAGTCGAACATCCGACGCGCGATGGAAAACCGCGTCCCCGTCGAATTCGAGCAGTTCTTTCCTGCCCCCGGCAACGAGACCTGGTTTCAGTTCTACATTTATCCGCAGCCCGGCGAAGGCATCATTCTTTACTGCCGCAACACCACCGAAGCCCGCAAAGCCGAGCAGGCCCTTCGTCGCTCTGAACAACTCGCCGCTGCGGGCCGCCTCGCCGCAAGCATCGCGCACGAAATCAACAATCCCCTTGAAGCTGTAACCAACCTGCTCTTCCTCGCTAAAAGCGATGCCGGGCTCTCCGACGCCTCAAAAGACTTGCTGGAAATTGCCGACAAGGAACTGCAGCGGCTCTCGCACATCACGGCGCGAAGCCTGAAGTTCTATCGCCAGCGCACCGCGCCGGCCTTCACCGCTTTAGATGAGCTCATCGATTCGGTCATTTACTTTCATGACCCCGCCATCCGGCTTCGCAACATCTCCATTGAACGCCGCTATCGCCCCGCACCCGCAGTCCTCTGTCAGCCGGGCGAAATCCAGCAGGTATTCACCAATCTCGTTTCAAATGCCCTCGATGCCCTGCCAAAGAAAGGACGCCTCATCGTCGTGGTACGCTCCGCGCAGGATCGCAGTGGGCAGCAAGGCGTTTTGGTCACGGTCGCCGACAGCGGCTCAGGTATGGACCTGTATATGTTCGAGCGCCTGTTCCATCCCTTCGTCACAACCAAGGGCGAAGCAGGCACAGGACTGGGGCTCTGGGTGTCGAAGGGAATTCTCGACAAGCATGATGCACACGTTGCCGTGCGCTCCAAATCTGGCTGCGGCACCGTTTTCCGGATCTTCTTCCCCGTCGCAGCCAAGGTCGATTCGTCAACTGGCTCGCCGGAACCACTGCAGTCAGACCCGATGCAGTTCGCGCCTGCCCGCATTATTCCTTAGCCAATTCCTCTTTGATCGCCGACACCAGTTCCGGCGCGTCCGGCAGCGTGTCTGGAGAGAAGCGCTTAACAACTTCACCTTCGCGGCTCACCACAAACTTCTCAAAATTCCACAGAATCTCGGGATCCGCATTGGTCTCGATTCCATATCCCTTCAGCTTCTCGCGAAAAGGAACTTCCGCCACGCTGATCGCCTTCGGCTGCGCCGTCGTCAGTGCCTTATACAGCGGATGCTTGTCATCGCCGGCCACGCTGATCTTGCTGAACATGGGAAACTTCACGCCGAAATTGGTCGTGCAGAATGACTGAATTTCCTCGTTCGTGCCCGGCTCCTGGCTTTTGAAATTGTTCGCGGGAAATCCCGTAACCACTAGCCCCTGGCCCCGGAACTGCTCATACAATCCCTCCAGTCCCTCATACTGTGGTGTAAGACCACATTTCGACGCGACGTTCACGACCAGCAAAACTTTCCCTTTGAATTCGGCCAGTGATGCATCTTCCCCCGTTATTTTGTTCACGGGAATGTCATAGATAGCAGTGCTCATAATGAAAATCTCCTCTGAAAAAATCTTCGGTTTGTTAAAGGATTGGATGCTGTCTGTCAGCATTCGTTGTGGACATCAGCTCAGCAACTGCTTCGCCACCCTGATATACAATTCGATGGCTTCTTTCAGTTCCTTCTTCGCCAGCTTCTCGTGCGGCGTGTGCGCCACATGAATCGAACCCGGCCCTAGCAGAAGCGGTTCGCCCCAATTCGTTAGCTGCGGAATATCGGTGGTGAACTTCGCAATCATTGTCGGCAATCCATCCACAGCGCGAAGCCGAACAAACGGAATCTCAAGGGTAAAGTCCACTTCAGCCAGATCGCCCGCAGCCTCAATTAATGCCGCGCGCACTGGCTTGGAATCGCCAACCAGCCGCACCAGTACCTGCGCCTCCGCCTTGTCCGCAATCACGTTCGGCGCGCGCCCGCCGCTGATCTGCCCAATATTCAGCGTACTCGGACCCACATCTTCCGTCACCGGCAAATCCAGCTTCAACAGGCGCGCCAGCACCTCTACCAGCTTGTGAACGGCACTATCTCCAAGTTCAGGATATGCCGAGTGCGCCATCTTTCCTTGTGCCTTGAAAACCGCGCGCAATGAGCCTTTCGAAGCCAGTCCGAGACGATTGTCTGTTGGCTCGCCATTTACCAGGAACCGGCTTCCCTTCGACGATTCGTTCGCCACCTTCGCCCCGGCGGAGTCCCTCTCCTCGCCCGACACGAACAGCAAGCCGATCTGAAACCCCGCCGTCCGAAGCGCCTCTGCCGCAACAACCTGCGCAGCAATGATGCCCTTGGCATCCGACACGCCACGTCCGTAAATGAACTCCTCATCCTCGCTGAATGGGATATACGGGGGCACCGTATCCATGTGCGTTGAAAAAACCAGTTCCGGAGCTTGTACCGCGGGCCCCGCATATACATTCCATCGCTCGCCACCACCCGCGCTCTCTTCCGGCTGCGGCACCGGGGTTTTCTCCACAACCCAGCCCCGCCCCGCCAGGAAATCCGCGAGAAAATCGCCCACCCGGCCCTCGTTGTAGGTCGTGGATTCAATCTCACAAAGCTGCTGCGTGAAGCGAACCGGATCTAGCGGCGATAACTCGTGCATAGTCCTGCCAGAATATCGTAGTCACCGATTCCTCCATGAGGGTGCCCCGCGAATCCTGCAGTTCGCACCGTCAAAATCCCAAACCGCTCAGACGTGAATACAGCGTAAAATAATCGTTGGAATGACCTCTCCCGCTGCGTTGTCCGGATCTGAAACGAGTTCGGAAAGACCCTCCCTGCGCACCGTCGATTTGCCTGGTCCTGCGGGCCGGCTTGAAGCGCTGTTGAACGATGGCGCACCCGATTCGCATTTCGTCGGGCTTGTCTGCCACCCGCACCCGCTCGGCGGCGGCACCATGCACAACAAGGTCATCTATCACGCCATGAAGGTGCTGAACGCGCCCGAGTGGGGTCTGCGCTGGCCGGTCCTGCGCTTCAATTTTCGCGGCACAGGGTTGAGCGAAGGGCAACACGACGGCCGCGCTGAATCGGCAGATGTGTCAGCCGCCCTCGACTGGCTTCATGCCGAATACCACCTGCCGATCGTCCTGGTCGGCTTCAGCTTTGGCGCCGCAATGGCAATCGCAGCATCCTGCGGAGCAACAAACTCGCAAACACAGCCTCGCGCCCTGGTCGCCTTGGGCCTTCCAACTCAAGGGTTCGGGCAGACCTATCGATACCCTGTGCTCTCGGAGTGTTCGCTGCCTAAGCTTTTCCTCAGTGGTGATAGCGATTCGTTTGCCCCGCAAAAGGACTTGAGCCAGGTGGTGGATACCGCTGCCGACCCCAAAAAACTGGTGCTCATCCAAAATGCCGATCACTTCTTTACAGGTCAACTCGAGCTTATGCAACAGTCGCTCGCGAACTGGCTGAAGGAGAACCTCCAATGACGCAGGCCAGCGACACTGCCCTTGAATTTCTCCATGCCCGTGCCACCGAGTTCTTCACCGGCGCCCTCGACGCAAGCAGCATCGAGTCCGCCTTTGATCGGCGCATTCGCTTCGAGAACAACGCACTCAAGCGTTTGCTTCCCGACGGCAGCGGCCCCGACGTCATCAATCTGTCGCAGTTCAAGCGCATCTTTGTCATTGCCGTCGGCAAAGCCGCCGGCCCGATGCTCGAAATTCTGCTCGACCGCATGAAGCGCCGAAAAGGCCTCCGAGGCATCTGCTGCACAAAATACCTCCCGAAAAAGCGCAACTGGCGATTCCGCTACTTTGAAGGCGGTCACCCCTTGCCAAATGAGGAGTCGTTTGCCGCAGCCCGCGCTGCCCTCGCCATGCTGAAGAAGGCGAAAAGAGATACGTTGGTCTTCTTCCTCATCTCCGGCGGAGGCTCCGCGATGTTTGACTTGCCTCTTGATCCGCAGATCGGGCTTGACGACACCATTGCCTTTCACGAAACACTTGTCGGCTCAGGCGCACCGATAAACGAGATCAATACCCTGCGCAAACATTTCAGTGCCGTCAAGGGCGGCCGCCTCGCCATTGCCGCGCCCGAGGCTCTCAAGGTTTCGTTCCTGGTGCCCGACGTTCCCTTGCGGACGCTCGATGCCCTCTCGTCCGGGCCAACCTCTCCCGACCACTCCACCGTCGACGAAGTGCGCGAGATTATTGAGAAGTACAATCTCAACGCGAAGTTTCCTCGGGCAGTGCGTGCCTTCTTCGAGCGAGAAGACCTTCCGGAATCCCCCGGAAACAAGAGTTGGCGCCCTCCATTTCTCGCCCGATTCCAGCGGACCGATCCCCTGCAGGCACGCCGGTCCACCTCCGCCGTCAATCTCACAGGCGAGGATGAAGCCTTCCGCGATTCGGTTTTCGAGGTGCTGCTGTCGACTCACGACCTGGTCGAAAGTGCCCGGGCCCTCGCGCAAAAAGCCGGCTATTTTGTCGCAGTCGACAACTCCTGCGACGACTGGGACTATGCGGACGCCGCCCGCTACCTGCTCGATCGCTTTCACGACCTGCGCTCGCTGCACCGGCGCTTCTGTCTCATCTCCGGCGGCGAGGTCACAGTCACTCTAAACCGCACTCCCGGTGCCGGCGGTCGAAACCAGCAATTCGCTCTCGCCTGCGCTATTGAACTTGCCCGTCATCCCGGCGAAATGCTCACAGTTTTCAGTGCCGGCTCCGACGGCATCGACGGCAACACGCCAAACGCCGGGGCCATCGCCGATCCCACCACCATGTCGCGCGCCGTTGCTTTTGGCTTCGACCCGGAAGAGTCTCTTCGCACCTTCAACGCCTGCCCGCTGTTCACAGCCCTCGGCGACACCGTGGTCACCGGACCCACCGGCCATAATCTACGGGACCTGCGGCTATTGATCTCCGACAAATCCTGAACCAAGAATCCTCTGATTCGCTCAATGCATATTGCCTGCTGAAAAATTCGGCCTTTGCATTCTGGAGGGAGCGCGGGACTTTACAAGCTGCGGAAAAAGTCGTTGCTTTGAAAGGGCACGGCTTCAGCCGTGCCATAAGCGACATAATTTCAGCGCCGGCTTTAGCCGCTGAGGGTACGTTCCCTCGGCATTCGCCAGTTCTTCACCGTTTTTCCGCAGCCTGTTTAGCCCCAGCCTTCTAATCGCAACGCCCCTCGAGGTTTTTTCCGCAAGCCGTATAGCCGTACTTGCAGGATTCAAGAAAGGTCGCAGGCTTCAGTCTCCGAAGGAATGTTCGATCGCAAAACGGGAAATGCGAGGCCTCACTCCCCGCTTCACCCGGCCTCAGTCGGCAGTCGGAGCTATGATGGAAGTTCAATCCGTATCTACTTTCGACCGTACTTAGGACTCGCACGTGGTTCGTAAATCCAATCGCAAGAACACCGACAAAACGCCCGACATACGGGCCGTAGCCGCGCTCGCCAAAGTTTCCATCGCTACGGTCTCCCGCACCATCAATGGCTCGCCCGTCGTAAGCGAAAAGCTCTCCAAGCGTGTGTGGCAGGCGATTGAGCAGTTGAACTACTTCCCCAACACCCACGCGCGCACGCTTGTCTCCGGTCGCAGTCGCCTCTTGGGCATCATTGTTGAGAACATCACCAATCCCTTCTTCCCTGAGCTCATCCAGAGCTTCGAAGAGATCGCCGTCGCGCACGGCTACGAAATCCTCGTCAGTTCCTCCAACAGCGATCCCGCCGTGCTCACCACCTGCGTGCGCCGCATGCTCGAGCGCAAAGTGGAGGGCGTCGCCGTCATGACCTTCGGCGAAGAAGAGCCCGTCCTCGATCAACTATCGTTTCACGACGTTCCTGTCGTTCTCGCCGAGTTCAAGCTGAGCGAGCCAAAGGCCAACACCATCGTCCTCGACTACAGCACGGGTATCCGTGCGGCCGTCGCACATCTCGTTGCCCTTGGTCATCGCAAGATCGGCTTCCTCGCCGGACCGCACAAGCTCCACTCCGCCATCACCCGCCAGAACGACTTCCAGGCAGCGATGCAGGAAAGCAAATTGCCCATCCAGAAAAAGTGGATCATTGAGTGCGATCACACCCTCAAGGGTGGCGTCGCTGGATTCAACAAGTTGCAGGATCTGAGCGCCCGGCCCACGTCAGTCATTTGTTCGAATGACATGACGGCCATCGGCGTTCTGCGTGCCGCCTACCTCCAGGGCCTCCGCGTTCCGCAGGATCTCTCCGTCATCGGCCTCGACGACATCGCTTTCGCCGAATTCACGCTGCCCCCGCTCACAACCATCCGCCTCTCTCGCGTTGAATTGGCGAAGGCGGCGTTCGATGCGCTCCGCCAGCATGGCGAAGGGCCCGGCAAGACAGGCTTACAGCGCGAGTTCCTTGTATCCACCAGCCTTGTCGTCCGCGGCTCAACCGCCCCTCCCCCGGCCGTTTGAAACTCAGTTCTGACATTCAAACGCGGTGGGTTTCCTGGGAAGTTCGAACGGGCAGGTCCTGCTAACTCGCGGGATCACGAAGCGAAAAACTCGCATGCTGACTCGGATTTGAAGGGCACGGGCTTTAGCCCCTGAGGGAAATCGCGCTATACCGGTTGCAGCATCTCCACCTGATCGCTCTCACGCATCGCTGCGATCTCCGCAAACGTTTCGTCAGCCGCAACCCTGCGATGCGAATACGTGTGCGGCTCGCCGAAGAAAAGCTCCGCACGAAAGCCCGCCGTGTTCAGTGTCTTCAACATGTGCGCCACAAAGGTCTCGTCCCCGTACCAGCAGAGTTCCCTCTCCGGCGTACCATCGCTGATGACGTAACGAATCGAAGCTGTGGTAATTGGCTCGCCAGCAATAATTGCGGGTTCAAAAAGTCGCGAATGAAACCGCAACATGGTGCCGTCTGTGCTCGTTCCCTCGGGAAAGAACAGCACCGGAACAGGCAATTTGAGCCGTTCGCTGATCATGGCGGCGACCTTCTCCGCGCTCGCCAGGCTTGAGCGATCGATAAACATCGTACCGCCTACCCGCGCCGCCTTTCCAAAATAGGGCCACGTATCAAGCTCCGCCTTGGCAACAAAAAAGCACGGCATCGCCGCGCTCAGAATGACGACATCGAGATAGCTGAGATGATTCGAGACCACGAGACCATTAGTCGGCGGCTGCCCTTCCACCAGGCAGTCAATATCCATCGCCCACAGCACTCCAATGCAGGTCTTCTGCACCCAGCGCGCCCGCCTCTCAAGCGTGCGCGCGCCGCTCAAGCGCATCATCCAGAATCGAACGATACTCGCAATCAGAACCAGCACCAGCGCCACAGCGCGCCGGATCATCCGAAAACTCATGGCGTCAGCGGCGCCAGGAACCGATTGCGCGCGGCCTGCGAGAGCGTATTCAAATCGAGCAGAGTAAGAAAATCAATCGTGCCAAACTCCCGATCCCACGCCGGCGGAGCGCAAATGCGCGCGCCAATCGTCAAATAGGTCTTCAATAGCTTGGGAACCTTCGGTGGCTCAGATTGATCGCGCGGGCCTGATGATAGCTGTGTCTCCACACCCGCTTGCTCGCTGGGACATTCGTAAGCCTTGGTAGGCACCGTCTCAAATTCCGGTGAAACCCGATACCGCTCAAGTTCGCGATACATCTGCCAGCCCTCGCCCGGATCTTTGGAATTCAAAGAGGAACAACCTAACAGATAACGAAGCCCCATGTCATGAGCATACTGCGCAATGCCTCGCCATAACAAGGTAAGTACCTCTGCACTTCGATGCTGGCGATCGATAGATGCGCGTCCCAGTTCCAATATGTCGCGGCGCAACGGCTCATAAGGTGCAAACTCAAACTCCTGCGCTGAGTAATAGCCGAGATTCATCGCAGCGGTACTTCCAGATTGCATTCGATAAGTGCCGACAATGCGTCCATCCGTCTTATCTTCAACCAACAGATGCTCGCAGAAAATATCGAAGTGATCCGTATCGATTCCCGTCTCGTACGATCGTTCCAGCCCCTCGCCCATCTCTATGTTGAAGACCTTGAAACGCAGCCGGTACGCGGCCTCGCGATCTTCCGCGCGCTGCGCCAGGCGCAGCCTATATCGCCCAACCTCCGCATGAATGCGAGGCCGTTCCGTCGAAACGGAACTGTTTCCGAGCAAAAATGATTGGGGAGCTTCCACCGGAGCGGTGGTGGGAGGTAAAAGTGCGAACGGAGCCTTCTGCCCTGCTTGCGCAATCACGGGAGTAGTATCCGGCAGAAATTGTAAGAGGAAAGTAAATCGGTTGCAAATGTAGTGCAAATAATCTAGACGAGCAATTCATGACTTAGTAACAAAAGAGCCCGCCGATAAGGCAGGCTCTTAAGTCAATCTATGTGATCTATCTCACCTACTTATACTCAACCCCCAGCAATAGAAGGGATAACCAGTACCTCATCGCCTTCCTGGAAGTTATATTTGTCGTTCCCAAGGAAGCGGATATCTTCCTCATTGACATAGAAGTTGATAAACCGGCGCACCTGCCCGTCTTCTCCTCGCAGATGTTGCCGCAGCGCAGGAAAACGCCCTTCAATATCCGTCACCAATTCCGGCAAATTCGACGCAGTGCTCGAAATCTCGCGCACGTTGTTGGTGTGCTTTTGAAATGCATTCGGCAATAAAACTCTAACGGCCATCAACTTCTCCTGCCAGGCTCAATCCCTGGTTCGCTGCATTGCGTTCTTCCACGAAGTTCTCAAAATCAGTCAGCCGCGGACGAATCGCCGCACTCTGCTCGTAAGCGCCGTCCAGGCAATCCGTCGTCTTCAGGCCGTTGCCGGTAATGCAGCTGACCGTCAGTTCGTCCGGCTTGATGCGTCCATGCGCATACAACCGCGCCGTTACAGCCGTCGTTACGCCACCCGCAGTTTCCGTAAAGATGCCCTCGGTCTCGGCGAGTTCCTGAATCGCCGACACAATCTCCACATCCGACACATCTTCAGCCCAGCCGCCTGTCCCGCGAATAACCCGCGATGCATAGATCCCATCCGCCGGATTCCCAATCGCCAGCGACCGCGCAATCGTGTTCGGCCGCTGCGGCTCAATCACGTCGGTGTCGCTCTTCACAGCCTTCGCAATCGGCGAACATCCAGTAGCCTGCGCCCCAAAGAACCGCACCGGCTTCTCATCAACCAACCCAAGCTCGATCAGCTCGTTGAACGCCTTCTTGATCTTCGTAATCAGCGAACCGCCCGCCATCGGCACCACAACGTTGTCCGGCAGCCGCCATCCAAGCTGCTCCGCGATCTCGAATCCAACCGTTTTCGACCCCTCGGCGTAGTACGGACGCAGGTTCACATTCACAAATCCCCAGTTGTAGCGATCGGCAATCTGCGAGCACAGCCGATTCACGTGGTCGTAGTTGCCATCCACGCGCACCAGCGTCGCTCCATAAACCTGCGTGTTTAAAATCTTCGCCGGCTCAAGATCCGCCGGAACCAGGATGAACGTCTTCAGTCCCAGCCGCGCCGCATGCGCCGCCACCGCATTCGCCAGGTTCCCGGTCGACGAGCACCCAACCGTATCGAACCCGAAGTCCTGCGCATTCGCCAGCGCCACCGCAACCACGCGATCCTTGAAGCTCAGCGTAGGCATGCAGACAGCGTCGTTCTTGACGTAAAGATTGCGCGCGCCAAACTGCGCACCCAGCCGCGGCGCCTTCACCAGCGGAGTCAGCCCCGACGGCGTTTGCGGAACATAGCTGTCCGCAACCGGCAGCAGCGCACGATACCGCCACATATCCAGCGGGCCCTGGGAAATTGTCTCGCGGGTAAAGCGGGTGCGGGCATACTCGAAGTCGTAGGTCACTTCGAGCGGGGAAAAGCACTCATCGCAGATGGAAAGCGGCTGATGACCATAGGTCTTGCCGCATTCCCGACATCGCAACCAATACGCAGTCGTCAAAGGTCCCTCGCTGTATGCGAGTGACACGAGAAGCTCGAGCGCGTGACGTGCCCAGGAATGAGTGAACGTGAATTGACTCGAAACTGCCTGCGAAGCTGCTAAAGCAAAGGGTGCTGAAGCAACCCCCGAATCTCATGTTCCCCGTCTCCGGGCAAGAGTTGACACCATACTCCCGTTTTGCGCGGGCAGGTTGTCGTGGCGTCACAGGGCTCGTCCCTCAGCCACTCTGCATGAAACTCAGGCTTGCCCTTGAGGGCAAACTTGAATGTTTAGTTTGTATCACAGCCCGGTTCACGCCGCAAGTAACCACACAGCGAATGGCACCCAACCCCATTTGAATGGATGAATTTGAGTCTGGAGCCGCGAGTTCCACAAACCTGGGTGCCCCAGGTCTCGCCTTGAGACCTGGGAAACCATTTCACAGTTCCGGATGAATCCAAACCGCGTTCCCCCCGCCCGAAACCATCCTGCACCTCCATCACCGTCATCCGATCCACTTCCTGCTTCGAAAACTCGGTATGCGTCGCGTTGGTCCCCGCGTCCGCCGCGTCGGCGTAAATCTCCGCTACGTACTTTCCTTCACCCAGGAAGTCCAGCGGCACCTTCACCGTCCGCGCATCCCAATTGGTAATCGATCCGACATACCAGTCCTTGCCGCTCCGCCTCGCAATCGTGATGTTCTCCATCGGCCGTCCCGCGATCACGCGCACCTCGTCCCACGTCGTCGGAACCTGCTTGATGAATTCGAAGTCATGCTGCCCAGCATAGTGCTCGGGATAATCCGAAACCATCTGCAGCGGGCTCTCCACCACAACATACAGCGCCAGCTCGTGTGCCCGCGTTCCGAGCCCCATCGGCATCAAGTTCCGCGCCACAAAGTTTTCGCGGTTGCTGTTCCCAAACGCTCCCGGCGTGTAATCCATCGGCCCGGCAAGCATCGCTTGTAAACGGCAGCGTCGTGTTGTGCACCGGAGAAGTCCGCGCACTCCACTTCAGATACTCCTTGCCCATCACGCCTTCGCGTGTCATCACGTTGGGCCACGTCCGTCGCAGCCCATCCGGCTTGAATGCCCCGTGAAAATCAAGCATCAGGTGATGCTGCCGCGGCATTCTCAGCAACATGCCGGTACCAGGCCACCATCTGCTGGTCATCGCGATCCATGAAGTCGATCTTTACGCCCGCCACGCCCCACTTCTCGAACAGCGGAAAGGCCTGGTCCATGTACTTGTCCACGGATGTCCAATGCGACCAGAGCCAGATGCCAACATGCTTTTCCTTCGCATAGCGCAGCAACTCCGGCATATCTACGTTCGGATCCACCTTGGTGATGTCAGCCACGGCGGCGTAATCGTCCGGCCCCTTGCGATTTGCCTGCGCCCATCCCGCATCGATCAGCATGTATGCAAATCCCGACTGCCGAAGCGAAGTCAATGTAGTGCTTCATCGTCGCCGTATTCATCCCCGGCTTCGTGCTCATGCTGGGAGCAGCCTCGCCCGACCACCAGTCCCACGCCGACTTCCCCGCCTTGATCCACGACGTGTCCGCGATCTTCGACGGAGGATTCAGATTCAAAACGATGTTCGACTCGATCAGTCGCCCCGGCTCGTCGCCAATCATCAGCACGCGCCACGGCGTTGTAACCGGAGCGTCCGTCTCCACGGCGATTCCCGGCTTGCCAATGCGCGGCGAAAGCTCCGCCCTCAACGCGAACCGTGCCTCAGCCTTGCGCAGATACATCCCGGCGTAGTTCTCAATATCCGCCTCGGTAACCGCCACCCAGCCAGCTCCCGGAACCTCCGCCAGGAGCGGCAACGCGATAAGCCAGTCGCGATGGATGCCGCTCACATGCCGCATCTGGTACTCATCCTCGTACGAGGATTGAAATCCATCGACAACCAGCGGATACAGCGTTGCATCTTTCGCGAACAAGAATTCCGTCAGCTCCCGTTCAATGCGAACAGTCGTTCAGATCCCGGCTGCGCCGGCAAAACATAGCGAAACGCCACCCCATCGTCATAGGCTCGAACCTCGATCGAAAGCCTGCGATCCGATGCATCCTTGAAGTCAACCACCATCGAGTTGTAGTGATCTCGAACCGTGCTCGTCTTGCCCACCGGGATCGAGTAGGTTTCATCGTGACTGCCTGCACGCGCGCCAGCCTCGCGCATTCCCGGCCCCATCGCCGTCTGCGCCTGCAGCTTTCAGTCCCAGCACGAGTCATCGATCAGACGTTTGCCGCGAAAATCAACAGAGTAGCGAATTCCATCGCTCTTCGAACTCCAACGCATGACTCTTCGAGCCATCCGAAAGAACAAAGAGCACCTGGCCATCGGGCGATTTCACTCGAACACCTGCCGCATCTGGTTCCTGCGCCGCAGCGCAAAACGTACACAGCAACGTACAGAGAGAGAGGTATGAAATTAAGCGTCGCATCTCGTCGGGATCATACCACCGAGTGTCATCCCCGAACTGGGCAGTCTTAGATGGCAGGCTACCTCAGTTCGTATAAATCCTCACGTAATCCACCTGCATGTCACCCGGAAAGACCGTCGTCCCATTCACGTTTCCCGGCCAGTCGCCGCCCACCGCCAGGTTCAGAATGATGAACTGCGGTCCCTGGTCGAACGGCCAGGTGCCCGGGAAGTTCGCCGGCGTAAACGTGGCATACACATTTGCCGGATCGTCCACGTAAAACTGCACCTGCCCCTTGCTCCAGATCATGCCGTACGTATGCCAGTCGGCCGCCGAGAATCCGGCCGGATGATATTGCTGCGTTCCGTTCGCTTCACTGGCGCTGGTTCCCCCGTGCACCGATCCTGCAATCCAGTCGTACCCCGGAGGTGTTCCGCCCACATAGGGCGCAGGATTGCTGCCGTTGATATGCTCCATCACGTCAAGCTCGCCGCACGCTGGCCAGCTCAAGGTCTTGATGTTGTTCCCAAGCAGCCAGAACGCAGGCCACATCCCCTGGCTCTCCGGCAACTTCATGCGCGCCTCAACGCGTCCGTACATAAAGCTGAACTGCCCCTGGGTCTTCAGTCGCGCAGAGGTATAGGTCGTGCCAGTAGGATTCCGCGAAGTGACATGCAAAATTCCTGTCGCATCAAGATAGGCATTCGGACTGTTCGGATCGCACGGCGCCGTCGTCGAACCAGCTGCACAATAAATCTCCTGCTCGTTGTTGCCGCAGCACTGGAAGCCTGTGTCGTAGGTCCAGTTCTTCGCATCCGGCAGTGCATTCGAGGTACCCGCGTTCGAAAACTCGTCACTCCACACCAGCGTGCCGGATGCAATGTTCGGCGTAAAGCTCTGTGTCGCTACCATGCTGTTCGTGTAACCCGACGCCGCTGCGATGGCTTTCAAGGTCATGTTCGACGCAACTAGGAATGGCGCTTCATACACCTGCGAGGTCGTCGTTGGTGCCGACCCGTCGAGCGTGTAGTAGATGGTAGCGCCGGTGGTCGTGTCTGCCAGGCTCACCAGCAGCGCGCCGTTCTGAGGTCCGCTCCCAGAAAAGGAAGCGCTTGCCGAAAGAGTAGGCGTCGCCGCCGAAGTCGGCGTAACGGGAGGGGGTGTTGTTGTCTTTTCTCCGCCGCCACCTCCACATCCACAAATCAACGCACCCGCCAAAACGAAAGCAGTAAACATATCAGGCCTCATCCCCACGCGAACTCTCCCTCATCTGACGACGAACCGGCGGAAATATTCGCCGCCCAACATCAAAACACTCGCGTCTGACAGGGTCAATCATTGAAAGCATCTCTGGATGTGACTTCGGGCACAATAGCTCGGGAAAATCAACGCCCGGCCGCCGCATATTCCTTCAGGGCAACCGCTTGCATTTTGGGTGGTACGGCGTCACCGTGCAGAATCGTAGTTCAGATTCGGTGAGAGCCAGCGCTCCACCTCGGCCACGCTCATCCCCTTGCGCTCCGCGTAGTCCGCCACCTGCTCGCGATCAATCTTGCCGAGCGAGAAATACCGCGACTCAGGATGCGCGAAATACAGCCCGCTCACGCTCGATCCCGGCCACATCGCAAACGACTCGGTTATCCGGATGCCCGTCCTGGCCTCCACATCCAGCAACCGCCAGATCGTTCCCTTCTCTGTGTGATCAGGACACGCCGGATATCCCGGCGCAGGACGAATGCCGCGATACTTCTCCGCGATCAGTTCCGCAGCACTGAACTTCTCCGCGCGCCCATAACCCCACTCATCGCGCACCCGCTTATGCAGGCACTCGGCAAACGCCTCGGCAAGCCGGTCTGCAAGCGCCTCCGCCATGATCGCGTTGTAGTCGTCATGCTCGGCGCGGTATCTGTCGGTCAGTTCCTTCAGCCCGATGCCGGTGGTCACCGCAAATGCCCCAATGTGATCGCGCAATCCCGTTGCCTTCGGCGCAATAAAATCCGCCAGCGACCGGCAGGGTTCGCTGCCTTCCTGATTCGCCTGCTGACGCAGAAAATGAAGATTGTCCAGCTTCTTCGCGCGCGTCTCATCTGTGAAAAGTTCCACGTCATCGCACACCGCCGACGCCGGAAATAATCCGTAAACGCCACGCGCCGTCAGCAGCTTCTTTTCAATCATGGCGATCCAGAAGCGCATTAGCCTCAGTAAAGAGCAGCCGCGCCTGCTCTCCCTGCTTCTCATCATCCAGAATGCGCGGATACACGCCCTTCAGTTCCCATGCATGAAAAAACGGTGTCCAGTCGATATACTCCCGCAGCGTCGCCAGCGGAAAATCATTCAGCACCCGCACCCCGGTGAATTCCGGAACAGGCAGATCTTCAGCTCGCCACTCGATCGGCGTATGCCGCGCACGGGCCGCTTCAAGCGAGATCGTCTTCTGCTTTGGCGCGCTGTGCGCTTTTCGCACCGCCTCATACTCCGCGCGATGTTGCGCCACGAACTCCGTCTTTCCATCCTCGCTCAGCAGGCTCGTCGTCGCCGGCACCGCTCGGCTCGCATCCACAATGTGCACGACCGGCTCACTGTAGTGCGGCGCAATCTTCACCGCCGTATGCGCCCGGCTTGTCGTCGCTCCGCCAATCAGCAGCGGCACCTTGAACTGCTGGCGCTCCATCTCCCGCGCCACGTGTACCATCTCATCGAGCGACGGCGTAATCAACCCGCTCAGGCCAATGATGTCCGCCTTCACTTCCTTGCGCGCGCTCCAGAATCTTCTCCGCCGGAACCATCACGCCAAGGTCGATCACTTCGAAGTTGTTGCAGGCCAGCACCACGCCGACGATGTTCTTCCCGATATCGTGCACGTCGCCCTTTACCGTGGCCAGCAGTATCTTTCCCTGCGCCTTCACTACCTGGCCCGCAGCTTCCATCGCCGCCTTTTCGGCCTCCATGAACGGAAACAAGTACGCGACCGCCTTCTTCATCACGCGCGCCGACTTCACCACCTGCGGCAGAAACATCTTCCCCGCGCCAAACAGATCGCCAACCACGCTCATCCCCGCCATCAGCGGGCCTTCAATCACCAGCAACGGCCGCCCAAGCTTTGCGCGCGCCTCTTCCGTA
This sequence comes from uncultured Acidobacteriaceae bacterium, assembly GCA_963738035.1. Lineage (GTDB taxonomy): Bacteria > Acidobacteriota > Terriglobia > Terriglobales > Acidobacteriaceae > Telmatobacter. The sequence goes on along the minus strand of CAVTVB010000003.1, from coordinate 470,786 downwards.
TCGATCTCGATGTAGTTGTCGATCCCCTTCACCAGCGCATGTGTAAGGCGCTCTTCAACTGTCCCGTTGCGCCATTCTTCAGCCTTCTTCTCAGTAACCACTGCGCCCTCGCCCTTGAGCGTCTCTCCGTATTCCACCAGCCGCTCCGTCGCAGTCGGGCCGCCGGTTCAGCAGCACATCTTCAACCAGTTCCTTCAGCTTCGGCTCAATCTCCTCGTACACTTCGAGCATCCCCGCATTCACGATGCCCATATCGAGTCCCGCCGCAATCGCGTGATACAAAAACGCCGAATGCATCGCCTCGCGCACCCGGTTGTTTCCCCGAAAACTGAACGAGATATTCGAAACGCCGCCGCTCACCTTCGCATGCGGAAGATTTGCCTTGATCCACCGAGTAGCATTGATAAAGTCGACCGCGTAGTTGTTGTGCTCCTCCATGCCCGTCGCAACCGTCAGAATGTTCGGATCGAAGATGATGTCCTCAGCCGGAAATCCGACCTCAGTCCACCAGAATCCGATAAGCCCGTTCGCAAACACGAATCTTGTCTTCGAAACTCGCAGCCTGTCCCTGCTCATCAAACGCCATCACCACCGCGGCCGCGCCATATTTCAGCACCGTGGCCGCATGTTCGCAAAACTTCGCTTCGCCTTCTTTCAGCGAAATCGAATTCACAATACCCTTGCCCTGCAGGCACTTCAGCCCCGCCTCCAGCACATTCCAGTTCGACGAGTCGACCATGAACGGGACCTTCGCAACCTCGGGCTCACTCCCCAGCAGCTGCAGAAAGCGCGTCATCGCCGCGACGCCGTCGATCATCCCCTCGTCCATGCAGATATCAAGAACGTTCGCCCCGTTCTCCACCTGTTGCCTGGCAACGCTGACGGCTTCTTCGTACCTGCCGTCCTTCACAAGTCGCGCGAACTTCGGCGAACCCGCCACGTTGGTCCGCTCGCCGATCATGATGAAGACCCCGGCTTGCTGCGTAAACGGCTGCGATCCTGAAAGGCGCAGTGGCTTCATCGACTGACCTCACTCACGCCGGCGTCCACATCCTCGCCTGCATCCACATCCCGCTTCAGTTCTCTCGGCGGCAATCCCTCGAGCGCCCTCGCAATCGCAGCAATGTGCTCCGGCGTATTGCCGCAGCATCCACCCGCAATATTGATCAGCCCCGCCTTCGCAAATTCGCTCAGATAACGCGCCATATCCTCCGGTCCAAGATCGAACCCCGTCGCCGACAGCGGATTCGGCAGCCCCGCATTCGGATAGCACGAAATCGCCACGTTCGCCTTTTCCGACAATTCCGACAGAAACGGATACATCAGATCCGGCCCGAGCGAACAGTTCAAACCCACTGACAGCGGCTTCACATGCTCCACCGCATTCCAGAATGCCTCGGTGGTCTGCGCCGAGATAATCGTCTCCCCGCCGCGCCCCACCGCCGCCGAAATCATCACCGGCAACTCCGTCTTATCCTCGTCAAATACCTCGCGAATCGCCACCAGCGCCGCCTTGGCATTCAGCGAATCGAAAATCGTCTCCACCAGCAGAAAATCAACCCCGCCCGCAATCAGCGCGCGCACCTGCTCCGCATACGCCGTCTTCACCTGGTCGAAAGTCACCGACCGGAACCCCGGATCGTTCGCATCCGGCGAATTCGACAGCGACACCGTCAGCGGCCCGATCGATCCCGCCACAAACCGCGGCTTCCCGGTCTCCTTGCCAACCTTGTCAGCCCACTCCCGGCAAATCTTGGCCGACACCTCGTTGATCTCCCACGCCAGGTTCTTCAAAAACGGATCGTCAATGATCTTCTGGTAGAACTCGGGATCCTTCCGCCCCCCATGCTCTCGCGGATCGTCGACAAAGAACTCGCTCTGAGAAATCGTCGTCGCGCCAAAGGTGTTGGTCTCGATGATGTCCGCCCCGGCCTCCAGAAACCGCCGATGAATGTCGCCAATCATCTCCGGCTGCGTCAACACGAACAGGTCCCCGTTGTTCTTCAGGTCCTTCTTGGCGTCCTTAAAACGTTCGCCGCGGATGTCCGCTTCGGTCATGCCATAGGTGCGGATGGTCGTGCCCATGGCGCCATCAATAATGGCGATGCGGTTCTTGAGAATCTCTACCAGGGGATGTTCAAGTGTCGTCGTCATATCTCTTTGATGATTGTAAGAGGCTTACGGACCATAACGTCGGTTCGAAGCACGGAACAGAAACAATTTGGGATTGGATCGGGAGATTAAAGGCCTGAAATGCCGCGAAGCTATGCGGTTTCACTCCAAAGGGCGAAAGGGCGGAGCCCCTACTTCGCCGTCGCGATCGCGCTCACCGGCAGCAGCATATCTTCCTTGCGCATCACCAGGTTCGTTGCGTTCAGGCTGGCCAGTTCAAACCCATGGCCATGCGTAATCGCGTCGGTCGGGCAGGCTTCCACGCAATACCCGCAAAAGATGCACCGGTTGTAGTCGATGTTGTAGACCTTCGCGTACCGCTCCGACGACGAGATCCGAGTCTCCTCGGTATTCTCTGCAGCCTCGATAAAGATGCAGTTGGCAGGGCAGGCCGCCGCGCACAGAAAGCAGGCCACGCACTTTTCCAGCCCGTTTTCATCCCGCTGCAGCACATGCGCACCACGGAAGCGCTGCTCAAACTTCGCGCCCCGCATCGGCCCCTTGCCATCGGGATAGTTCTCAACCTGTGTGGGCTGCAGCATCTCCCCGAAGGTGATGCTCATACCCTTGGCAATGGCTGCAATATTGCGCACAACCGACATGTCCTCAGTATACGATGTAGGCCGGGAGGCCACCACCATGCGCCGCAGCGCCATCAAACTCATGTTGTCGCTGGCGTTGGTGCCTGCAGGGGCACTCAGCCAGATCCCCGATAACCCCAATATCGGACCGGGCGGACGGCCATTTCACATGCCCGGCCCGCTCGACACCACACATACCCGTCAGCAGGCCGACCAAAATCGTGACGAGATGGTCATTCCCTTGAAAATCAGCTACGGCAAAAAGTCCGCTGAGTGGACCGCGCCCAAGCTCGCCCAGCTTCCTCACGAAACTATTCAGACGACCAACGAACATACCCAGGCGCAGGAAACCTACTCAGGCGTTCCGCTGATGGCCCTGTTGGTCGAGCTCGGAGTGCCGCAGAAACTCAAAGGCAAGGACTTCCGCCTGTACCTGATCGCCGAAGGTCGAGATGGATACAAGGTCGTATATTCGCTCGGCGAAGTCTCACCTGACGTCCACGAAGGTTCCGTGCTGCTGGCCGACAGCGTCGACGGCAAGCCACTTGCCGACAATGGCCCCATCGAACTCATCTCTTCTGGAGAACGGCGTCCCGCACGCTGGGTCCGCAACGTCACTTCCATCAAGGTCCAGGTTGCCGATTGACCTAGTGTCGAGTTCCCGGCGGCCGTGACTGTCCCTCGTTATTCGCAGGCGGCGTGGTCACCGGCTTGCGCTCGTAGTGCGGTTTCTGGCTCGTCTGGCAAAGTGATGAATCCTGCCCCCGGCTCAGCCCCGGCACCGTTTCTTGTGAACGGCACAGCCGATCCTTCATGCTCGTCGCATCCTTACCAGAGAGCAGCAGCGCCCGTTCCACGTCGCTCTGTGCATCAATGTCGTAGCGATAAACGCTCTCTTCAGCAGGCTTGAGCTTCCCATAGTCCAGATGGTTCCAGGTGCCCAGCGTTTCATGTCCGTTGCCATCGGCCATCACCGCAAACACCTGCGTCTGCGTCACTCCGAGAGCCGCATTCGAAGCCCACACCGGTACGGCCTTGCCGCCTGCCATCCACCGCCCCGCCCATTTGCCCGCCCGCCGGTCGTAGTGGAAAGCAGTGAAATACGTCGTCGGCTGGCAGTCGTTGCAGTCATCGTAGAGAACGGCCAGTTCCCTGCCCTGGCCCACATTCAGCAGCACCCAGTCCATCAATCGCAAATTCGCGCAATCCACAATGCGCGTCAGTTTGCGATCGCTCAGCGAAATACTCCATATCGTGTACGTATCCCGATTCGTCGCAGACTGAGGAGTGGGTCGAAGCGAAGTGATCACCAGCGCCGCGTCGTACTGCACGCCGATCTCGCGAATCGCCGTCCACTTCTCGTTATCCAGCGCGCGCGTCACCCACACCACCACGTCCTGGTCGCTCTGCGCATGAAAATCGATCCAGCGAAATGTGTCCGGAGCCTGCGCGATAGTAGAAGAAGTCACACCGGCCATCGCCAAGGCAATCAAGCCCACAACAGCCCAACGGAAAACACCACGCATGCACTCAGGCTATCAAATACAGATAAGGGACACATTCGTGTGTCCGGTCGCTACTCGCCCCTGAAACAAAGACGTGTCATGTTGAGCGGAGCAAAGCGGAGTCGAAACACCTGCAGTTGTCTTACCTCCCTGTCGATCAGATTAGAAAGCGACTTCGCCGGAATCCAGACGATCAGATGCAAGACACGAGCAACTTCATCGATTGAATCGGATGCGTCTTAGATCATCAAAGTTCCCTGAAGTGTATCGGCGTCGCGTTCGGTACTGCCGAGTTTGGATGGGCTTGCCGTTTCTAATCTCATATTCCGTAATCTGATATGAAGTTTCGCACGCTTCACACATGCCTTCATGCAAATTGTCCCAAATCCTCAGGTGAAGAGGGTTTGAGCCTGAGACCTCAAGAACTCCACCCGAAATCATAGGGAGGGTGGAGACTTCGTATCCATGCGCTGAAGGAACTATCGTGAAGAGAAGAGCTGGGCTGGTTAGATCGCCCATATACTGCATCGTAACGAAGTGGATTGGACCTGCGCTCGTACAGGCACGCGTTACGGCAAGTGTTGTAAAGGACTCCGAATACTCATCTTCTTCGCGTTGAAACTCGGGCAGCGTCCGCAGATTCACATCTTGTATCGTCTTCCCGTCCCGCTTGATCACAAAGCCAGTGTCATATGCTCCGATCGAAGTCTCTGTGTCTTCATGAGAACGAATGATGAGCGAGCTGGATTTAGACAGCGAGTAACTGAATCGGCTGAAATCTCTCGCTTTAGTAGCCGCCTTTATGCTTCTCATCGGCACAAGGGTGATTTGATTGTTGCACTCAGTGAGCGCGAACGCGGGCACCCTTATAGCTGTCAAAAAAACCGCAACGAGAATACAAGACCTTCGAGACCATGGCGCTTTCACAAGTCCACCGGAAGAAATATTAACTCAACCCATGCGCGAACGTGCGACCGCTTTCACAGCCCCAGCTTCGCCCACATCGCATCCACCTTTGCCTTCGTCGCCCCATCCATCTCGATCATCGCTGGCCACGGCCGTTCGAATCCTTCCGCCTTCCACTTCCGCGTCGCATCGATCCCCATCTTCGATCCGAAGTTCGGCATCCGCGACGAGTGATCCAGTGAATCCACCGGCCCCAGCGTGAACTGAATATCCCGCTCCGGATCGATATTGTTCGTCACCCGCAGCACTACCTCGCCGATGTCCTGTACATCGCAGTCCTCATCCACCACCACGATGCACTTGGTAAACATCGCCTGCCCCAGCGACCAGATCGCGTTCATCACCTTGCGCGCCTGCCCCGGATAGCTCTTCTTGATCGATACCAGCATCAGATTGTGAAACACGCCTTCAACCGGCAGGTTGATATCCACAATCTCCGGAATCGTCAGCTTCATCGCCGGCAGAAAAATCCGCTCCACCGCCTTGCCCATCCACGCATCTTCCATCGGCGGCTTGCCCACAATCGTTGCCGCATAAATCGGATCCTTGCGATGCGTAATGCACGTCAGGTGAAATACCGGATACTCGTCCGTCATCGTGTAAAAGCCCGTGTGGTCCCCAAACGGCCCCTCACTCCGCAACTCGCCCAGCTCGACGTAACCCTCCAGCACGATCTCTGCACTCGCCGGCACTTCCAGGTCCACCGTCTCGCACTTCACTATCTCCACAGGCTTGCCGCGCAGGAACCCCGCGATCATGAACTCTTCAACCTCCGGAGGAGCAGGCACGATCGCCGCGAACGTCGTCGCCGGATCAGTGCCGATCGCCACTGCGACCTCCAGTCGTGATCCCTTCAGATTCCCCATCGCCACCTGCGGCAACCCGCCAATCGGCCCATCGGGAATCGTCACTGCCCCACCCGCCGACTCTGCCATCGCCGCCACTCTTGCAGATGCTGACCCGGCCAATTCTCCAGTCCAAAGGGCTGCCCTCCGCAGGAGTTCGCGATAATGCTCTGCCGCCACCTTCTGCCGCTGCCAGTGCATCCCCGTCGTCTGCCCGTCATACACCTGCATGCGATACATCCCGATATTCCGCTTCCCTGTTCGCGGATCCTTCGTGTGAACGCAGGGCAGCGTAATAAAACGACCGCCGTCATACGGCCAGCATTTCAAAATCGGAAACGCATTCAAATCAAAGTTGTCGCGCAAAATTACTTCTTTGCAGGGTGCATCCTTCGCCTGGACCGTCTTCGGAAACACATTCCCCAACTCCGCAAGTTGCGGCAGCATCTTCAGCTTGTCCAGGAACCCGCCCCCCGGAGCCTTCACATTCATCAGACCCTTGATGCGATCGGCAATCTCATCCAGCCGCTCCACGCCCAGCGCCATCGCCATCCGCCGCTCGCTGCCAAACTGATTCATCAACACCTTGTGTCCCGGATGCCCCTTCACGTTCTCAAACAGCAGCGCCGGCCCACCCGGCGCATACCCCTGACGCGGGTGCCCCATTCTAAGCGCGTTTTTTGCGCTTAGGGTGGGAGACGACGATCGTGACCCTACCTTGCTAACGCGATCCGTGATCTCCGTAATCTCGAGTTCCGGCGAAACTTCTTCGAGAATCCGCTTGAGTTCGCCGCTCTTCTCCAGTGTCCTGATCCAATCCCGCAGATCGTCGTAAGCCAACGCAATCTCCCGTAAATCGTGTCTCTATGGTTTGTAACAGGGCACGAGTTTACTCGTGCCGTAGATCAAACCGGTTTTGAAAGGGCACGACTTTAGTCGTGCCGCAATGCCACGGAAAAACGCCGGGGCTTCAGCCCCTGAGGGAAGCTCCAGTGTCGACCTCTTCAGATGAGAATCGAGCTTCCAAACCATACTAAGGCTTTACCTCTCCATGACTTTAGTTTCGCAACATTCCTGCTTCAAACCACCACTCCAAACTTCCCGCATCTAAGCCCGCAAGGAAGCGCAAAACTCCACAAAGGACCTCGCCCATGCCAAACGCTCCGCGCGTTCCCTGCCACCCCTACTTCCGTCTTCGCCGTCTTACTCCGCATTTCCAACTCGGTCCCCAGGCGCCCGCGCCCTGGAGCACCCCCAATCTCTGTGCCGCCTACCAATGGCCCACTGGCCTCGCCGGCGGCGGCGTCATCGCAATCGTTGAGCTCGGTGGCGGATGGGTCCAATCCGACATTGACCAATACTTCAAATCCATCAACCAGCCAGTCCCCAACATCACCGACGTCTCCGTCGACGGCACAAAAAACAATCCCAACCAGAGCACCGGCTCCAACAGCGATCCAGACTACGAAGTTGCACTCGACATCGAAGTCTCCGCAGCCGCCTACTACGCCGCCACCGGCAAGCCTGCCACCATTCGCATGTACTGGTCGCAGGACATCGCAACCGCCGTCGAGAAAGCCGCCAACGATGGATGCGATGTCTGCTCCATCTCATGGGGAGCAGATGAGTCCACCTGGGGCATTGAGGCTGCCAACGAAATGGAATCCGCCGCAGCCAACGCCACTGCCCTCGGCATGATCGTCTTCGCGGCTTCAGGCGATAACGATTCAAGCGATGGCAGCGCCACTCCTGCGAACGTCGACGCCCCATCCTCCTGCCCGCACGTCGTCGGTTGCGGCGGCACTTACAAAACATCCACCGTCGAAACCGTCTGGAACGATAACCCCGGGCAGACCAATGGCGAGGGAACCGGCGGCGGATACTCCACCATCTTTCCCTCGCAGGATTTTCAGATCGGAATCCCCAAGCCACCCGCAGGTTCGCCCTTCGGAAAGGGCCGCATGGTCCCCGATGTCGCCGCCGACGCGGACCCCAACACCGGCTATGACGTCTTCGTTCACGGATCGACAACGGTGATCGGCGGTACCAGCGCTGTCGCTCCCCTCTACGCGGGCCTGTTCGCCGCCTTCGGAAAGAAACTGGGCTTCGTAACGCCCTCGCTCTACCAGAACCAGCCCGACTTCAACGACATCACCAGTGGCGGCAACGGCTATTACAGCGCCGCTCCCGGCCCCGACCCCTGCACTGGCCTCGGCTCTCCCATCGGCAACAAGCTCGCCGCACTGTTCACACCAGCCTCCGGCCACAACCCCAACGCCCAGATCCAGACGTAAAGTCGCACTCAGAACGATCCAGGGTGCCCCATCCACGGCGCAGCATCATCGCGGCGTGGGTGGGAAAGCACGAACCTTCCCGCGCTTTGTTTCTCGCCCGATCGGATCCTCAAACAAAGCCCAAACGTAAATCAGCCCCGAAGGCTTTCACCCTCGGGGCCGATTTCGACCAATAGATAAGGAGAAGTAAACGCTGCTTGTCGGCGTCCCATTCAGCCTGCGATCCGGAACCTTGCCGGATCCTCGCGCCGCCCCACCGATGCAACATCGGAAAAGTTCAGCCCGATTCGCTTCCCGCCAATAATAGGCCGGGAAGTTTGGTGAGCGAAGTATACCCAACTCCATGCAGATGCCAATACTTACGAAAGTCACATGAATCTGGCTTGCCAATCCGGCGTCAGCGCACTACCTGCGCCACCTGCACCAGCGGGTTCACCGGTGGAATCTCGTCCAGCGGAAACCCCAGCCGCTTCCACTCGTCGTATCCCCCACGCAGCGGCCGCACCCTCTCGATCCCCAGCTTGTGCAACGTCATTGCCGTCTTCGCCGCCGTCGCTTCGCTTGGACAAGTACAGAACAGCACCACATCCCGATCCCGGGGAATCTCCCCGTGCCGTGCCGTGAGCGAGTCCGGCGAAAAGTGCATAGCGCTTGGCAAGGTAAATGGCTCCGCCATCAGTTCCAGAGGATGACGCAAATCCACGATGTACACCTGTTCGCCGGCATCCAGTTGCGCCTTCAATTCTTCTGGCTCCAGCCGCAAAGACACCAGCTTCTTCAGTACCATGCGTCGCCGATATACCCGTACGATGAAAAATCCAAGGATGCCCAGCACCAGCAGCAATCCAGAGAAGCGCCCCACAAAGTCCAGCAAGTGGGGATCGCGCTTCAGAGCATCGCCAAAGAGCCTGCCGCTGGTCAGCAACGCCAGAAGCCACAGGCTCGCGCCAATTGCGTCGAAAAAGAGGAACCGCGGCAGGCTCATCCCGTTTTCGCCCGCCACCGGAGCCGCCAGCGTCGCCAGGCCCGGCACAAACTTCGCGAACATCAGCATTACGCTGCGCCGCCGCCCAAACGAGTCCTGCGTGCGACGAACACAAATCGTCGGCTCCATCGAAAGCTTGCAAAGGAGGCGCATCACATGGTGCCCATAGCGCCGTCCGATTAGAAACCAGCTCGTGTCAGCCATCATGCAAGCCAGGAATCCAGCCAGGAATGCCGCGCCAAAGCTGATCTCGTGATCGGCCGAAAGCCCGCCCGCCGCCAGCAGGACCGGCGTCGCCGGCAGTGGAATTCCGAACTGCTCCACCAGCACCCAGCCGAAGAGCAGGATGTAGCCGTAAGTAAGAAGAATGTGTGTGGGAAGCTCCATATGCCGATTCCAGTTTTCTGCCGGGTTCAGATCGCGACCAGGTCCAAGGGGAGATGCGCCGATCTCACTCTATCCGATGATCCTAAACCAGATTCGTTTCAAATCCATCCCCGCTCAATCGCACACGAACATTTCCACTCGCAGCTTGCCTGACCCGCGCGGGAGTTACCTGGGCGGCAGCGCGGTCAGAGCCGCAAGCACCGGGCGGTCATCCAGAGCATCAATCATGTGTATTTCGGCAAGTCCATTAAGAATCGACCGTTTGGCCTGCATCACAGCCGGGTCGCTGGGACTGCTCGCCTCCTCCAGGCTTCTGAATACCGTACAAATCGCACTCAACAACTCCTTGCGTTCTTTGAGCATTGGAGGCTCCCTTGGCCCGTGGGAAGCTACTTCGGGGAGCCTCAACATAACGCATCTAGGCATGAGTTGCAAGGCAGAATGTGCAGCGTTTTGTCCCGTTCAGCGCGAAGGATGTGAGCCTGTGCCCCATTCATCGCGGCTGTATCGCGATGAGTGGGCGTTGCAGCATTGTCATTTAGTTGTTTGCTTTAATCGATTCTGCCGGGAGACACGCACTCAAAGCCTCACAAGCGGCCATTTACCGCCTTCGCGTCGGACCTTAAAGGTTCTGCCACGCACATCCAGCCGATACATCCCATCTGGCGGCGATTGCTCCGCGGAGTCGATCCTGAGGCTGGTAAAGACAGCATTTGCTGACCTTCCGGGGGTTAGCTTCGTCACCAGCGCCACCGTGCATTTGCATTCCATGGCGTCTCCGTCCCCCCGCAGAACGCCAGGAAACACATCGGTTTTGTCGGAGCCTTTTTTCATTCTTTGTTAACCATTCTAAGAACTAACCCGCGTCCAGACACTCAAGTGAACCACAACCGTCACTCTCCTGGAAGATGACGGTGGTCGGGTGCATGTCAGAGTTTGGCTCTAAACCAGCTGTTCAGGTCGTCGGAATCTACGGTTCTCGCGGCGGTCCGGGCGCAGGATTGCGGCTGTGCCGGTCAAGTTCCGCGATGCGCTGCAGAAGCCGGCGCCGGTACTCTGCCGTGGCATCGTGACCGAGGACAGATGGACCTTCCAGATCGAGGATGCGAAGGGCGGCAAGATAGTCCTGAATCAGTGAATCGGCGGATTGCATGGCTCTAAATCCCCCTGGGCCGCCCCACGCCGCAACTCTTCCACTCGACACAACGCAGCCTCCAGCGTCGCGACGCGATAGCGCAAAAATCGCGTTAGATCGCTCTGAATCGTCTCCGTGACCGACCCGCTATCCCGGTTGCTGCGAGGGAGCGCCGCTTGCAGCACGCGCATCGCGCTGGCCCGTAGAGAGGAACGCATGGCGAAGAGGTTGCCACGGATTGTGCGCAGCTGGATGTACGCGCGGTCACAACTGCGACCAGAACCCGGCCCCAGGCAATCCGGAGACTCATCCACGCGAATTGTATCGTTCCCCGTTTCGCATCCCTGCTGCCGCAAACTGCGAGAGTCGCGCCATCGCGGCTTCAATCACGGCAATACGGCGCAGCAGGAGATCTCTGATCTCCAACGCATCCGGACTAAGGCCTTCATCCTCGTTAGTCTCAAGATGGCGCACGTTATGGCGAAGAACAGTGAGCAGATCGGAGTTGGGCTGGATACTCATGGCGCTTTACCGCATGGTGCCAGGGGCCCGACCGGGGGAAATCAGAAGCTGAGGATGTCGATACTAGCCAAAACAAATCGGCACAGTCAAGAGTTTTTCCGTATCCAGGCGGTTGTCAGATTCAGTAGCGACCATAGCTCATTCGGTCCGCGTCTTGCCGGAGAGACGGGCTGCAAGTTCAAGACGACGCGCGCAGGTTGCCCATTCCTCTGAACTGCATTGGATCTTGCGGCAGGCAAATTCGCAAAGAACAATATCGCCGGGAACATCCTGAATAATCTGAGCGGCAACCCAGTTTCGCGCTTGCAAACTTAACTTGGCCGCCTCGCGCCGCAATTCTTCGACATAACGCAACCCAGTCTTGAACCGCGTAAGACGGTTGCGCAGAAGCGGTATTTTTCCCTGCTGATCCGCCTCCGTTGTCACTACATCTGCATTAGGGATCGAGGTTGTCCGAACGACAACCGAGGCGCTGAGGGGGGAAGAATCCAGCATAGTGTTCGAAGAATCGCACGGAAAGAGCCCTGCGATATGTGAGGCAAGTCACAAGCCCTGCGACACAGCTAGGAATTCGGGGGCTCTTCTCTTTTGGCTTCTTCTTCAAGATCAGCAATGCGATCGAGGAGAAGCCACTTGAGGAACACAACGCTTTCCGGGTGTTCAGATTGCTCCATACGCTGCACAGTGCTGCGCAGAGAAGCGAGCAGGCTATCTGCAGAGAGAGGCTGAGATATTCGATGACTGATCATTAGTCACGGCCTTTCGGCTCGGACTTCAGAGTGATGATGCGGCGGTGCCTCGATCGATGATTGCAATGCGCCGTAGCAGAAGCGCTCGAAGTTCATTGGCTGCGTGTGTTTGGTCTTCCTTGGCAAGTGAATCTGTACGCGCAAGGTTCGCTCGCAGAGCGGTGAGCAGATCAGACGTGCGCTCAAATGCTCACGTTGACAGCATCGTGACACAGATTGGAGTCAATGATCAATTCATTTGGTGATTGTTGTCACAGCAGGTCGAGACGATCCAGAATGGCGGCGGCGGACTCATCGACCCCTGTCATTGAATGCGGGAAGAGTTCAATTTCTCACGGATTGTGACCACCGCGTCAGAAGTGACAAGCCCTCTGCTGCAAACCAGGCAACGTGCCATGTGCTCAACATAAGCGTGACGAGCGGAAATCAGCTCCGCGTGTGCGTGCTGTGCTTCTATTTGGAATTCGTGCACTTTTGGAAATCCGACCGGCATCAGTTCGAGAGCCTGCTCGTATGCGTCGAACCAGCCCCACTCTTTCAAGCTGTGTTCGAAGTGAAGACGAAGCCGCAAACCCTGTTTGCAATCGCGATTCATGCGCCCTCCGGGGATGCGAGACCTTCAATGTGGGCTGAGAAGAGGAATCGTAGCTCTCTTCAGCAATAGGTCTATACAGTATCTAACTATGGGGATTGGGCGCAATCGCGGAGTTGTCCGGGGCGCCATGCTTCAGTTGGGCTTCAACCTCCGCGATTCGGGCGCGGAGACGGCGTTGGATCTCGGCTATGCTTGCGCTTTCGCCGATGTGTCCCGTCAGATCGAAATGCTGAAGATAGGTACGAAGCTCAGCCAGCAGTTCTTCCGGAGGTCTGCGGTTCATCGCAAGAAATTGTTGCACATAATTCGAGGCAATCGTAGGAATTCTTGCTCAGAAAGTAATAACGGTAACGAAATCCGCAAGTTAGTAGTCCATGGCGGGCCGGGGTTCGTTCCGGAGTGTGGCGAGAAGAATCAGCGGGTGAACCGGCTTGGCGAGAATCTCGAAGCTGTGGCCTTTCCCGTTCGCTGCTTTCAAAATCTCCGCCGTGTGGTTATGGCCAGACACGAGCAGGATGCGGCACTTGGGCTGAAGTTCGCGAATGGCAATCGAGGCGTCTACGCCGTTCATTCCGCCCATGACAACATCGCTGATAAGGAAAGTAAACTGCTTCGTCCTTGCAACTTCCACAGCCTCTTCGCCGCTGTAACGGACCGTGGCTTGAAAGCCGCTAATATCGAGGATCATTCCGAGGGTATCGGCGACGGTGTGTTCGTCGTCAACGACAAGAACCTGGGGCCGATCTTGAGTGTCCACGATGGATGAGCTCCGAGCCGCCGCAGCCCCGCGCGCCTGTTGACGACGTAAACGAAACTAACATGAGGCGGCTCGCAGAGCAATGATAGGGGAAAAGCCCACAGCGATCGACGCGGCCTGGGATCCTTTGCTGGTCTTCGGTTGCCGGCGGCGAGCCGCCTTTTCGCGCTAATGGGAAGGACACCACAGGTTGTGGGAGTTCGGGGGAACTCAGAACCACAACCTGTGATGTTTTCAACCATCCATCTTCCCAATGGATAGCCAAGGGAAGGCCGCGGAGGTTCAGCCATCCACGATCACAGAGTGAACGCTCCAAAGCACGATGCCAACTGGAATTTTTACCAGTTGGCACCCCAAAACGGTGGATTCATCAGAGCTGGCGAAAGCAGCGGGGGTTGTCCTGCCGTGGCATGTTTCCTGGACCTGGGCTGCCTCGCGCCGCAATTCTTCGACACGACGCAAGGTAGTTACTCACAACAGGTGGCGGCGGTCTAGGATGTCGGCGAGGCGGCGGCTATCTTGCCCTTTTGACTAAGTGGGTTTTCATCTGTGGTCTTTTCGGAGCCCCGGAACAGGCAAGCGACGCGCGGCCACGTTCCGCCAATTATCCAGAGCGCAGAGAAGGCGCCTAGAAAACCGAAAAGCACGTGTGTAGCGGGCCACTTATGCTTTACCAGATAACACACCGCGTCGGCGCTCAGGACAGCGAAAGCGCTGAAAGCAAAGAACAGCAGAAACTCCAAGACTGGTCCGAAGAATTTCCAGAATGCTCTACGAGAAAACACCGAAGCCCCTCAGCGAGTAGTTCATCACAGGTGCAGAGCGATCGAAGGTGGCGCTCGTCACTTAACTAAAGCAGGTCGCGGCGGTCGAGGGCGTCGGCTAGTCTGCGGCGGGCGGCGCTGGCCGGTGATCAATCCGACCGGAGCGTAGCCCACCCCACGGACGTAGACCTGTCCGCGGGGGCCCCGGGGCGAAGCGGACGGAGCACCTTGTAGAACATTTAGCTTTTCTATCCAGCTCTTTATCTAGGTGGGTTGTATCTATGGTCCTTTATTCGCTGCGCTTCCGGAGTTCCACTGGAAGCTGAGATTCAAAGGTATTGGGCGTTGCGTGATCGGCCGGCACTTGGGCTTCGAGTTGGGTCGTGGCGCGTGCTATGGAGCGCTGCAATTCGCTGAGGGAAGGGTCGTGCCCGCTGTAGCCGTAATGCTCCAGCAGAAACGAAGTGCTGCGAAGCACGGTGATCAGAATCTCAGGTGGCTCGTATATATGCATTCTAGGACCCGCTTCGATTCAAATCCTAGGCGTCGGGCAGGAGAAAAGCTGTCCCGTATTGCACACATTCGGGGATGCCCTTGGATGGCAGCACACGGTAAAAGGAGGTCTGGGCGGTGTGTCTATGTCGCTCTAATCAGAGCTGGCCTGGAGTCCCGGACCGATGGTTGGGCGCGCATCTGTCGGAGGAGGACAGTGGGGTGGAGAGGCTTGGCGAGAATGTCAAACACGTGACCTTTTTCGGCGGCGACGGCGAGAAGCTCAGCGGTGTTGTTGTTGCCGGAAATGAGCAGAATGCGGCAATTCGGCAGCACCTGACGGATGGCAACCGCAGCGTCGATTCCGTTCATTCCATCCATCACCACATCTGTGACGAGGTGGTCAAAGGTGCCTTGCTGTGCTAGCTCAAGGCCGCGCTCCCCGCTGTATACGGCGGTGGCCTGGAAGCCGCTGATGTTGAGCACCATTGCGAGTGTGTCCGCAACGGTGTGATCGTCATCAATGACGAGAACTTTGGGCCTGATGGTTTCCACGAACTCACCTGTGGTGGATAGAATGCAAGTTCCAGCGCCGATGATCCTAACATGCTTTTTGCGACGCACAGTGTCTGGTGCCGCACAGAGCGAAACTGAGCTCTTGATGGGATCGTATCGACCAATCTCATCTTTTGATTAGGTGCAGTCGCGAGATTAAAGGAGGTCGAGGCGGTCGACTAGCTTCTCTGAGCACACCGGAATTCCTTCCGGCTGTTTGCCAGCGACACTTCCGGATTGACCACAATCCACCCGGAACTGGGAATTCAAGTGACGACTATACACATCGTCGATTCAGGGTCGATAATCGGTCAGCTTAGGAACGCCCGCGTCCTCTCCGCTCCCCTCCTCCATCGCGCGTGATCTCCGAGCAAGTCCAGGAGGTTTTGTGAACATGAAGAAACTCAGCCCAATTTTGTTGGGATTGTCCCTCGCGGTTGTTGGCGGTTCGCCGGCCGTGGCGCAAGACGCAGCATCCACATCTTAGTACCTCGCATCCTGCAAATCACTCGCGAATACACCAAGCCCTACAAAGGTGGGGAGGCCCACGACAAAACTGAAAGCGCGTTCGTCCACCGCAATGAGTGGCGCCAAGTTTCCTGCCTTCTACGTAGGAATGAACTCGATGTCCGGCAAAGCGCGCTCCTTGTACATGACGCGGTATTCGACCTTCGCGGAGTGGGAAAAGGACAACGCCCTCCAGGCCAAAAACCCCACCCTTTTCCGCCGACGTTGAGTATGCAAGCATCGCTGATGGCGAACTCCTTGAGGAAGTTGACTCAGCCGTCTATACCTTCGACGAAAGTCTCAGCTTCCATCCCCACAACGACATTGAAAACCACCACTACTATCAGGTCTTCGCCTTCCACGTCCGACCCGGACACGGGAGTGGCGCGAAGTTGTGAAGATGGTCAAGGACGCGCACGAAAAGGCTGGTGACGGCGCCCATTGGGGCATGTATAGGCTTATGTTCGGGGGCGAAGGCGGCACCTACGTCGCTCTCAGCGGCGATCCATCCATGTCGGCCATTGACGACGGCTTCACAGGACAAAAGAAATACCTGGAAGCCCTCGGTGGCGAAGAGGGAATGGGCAAACTCGACGCACTCTTTGGCGCCGCAGTCGATACCTCACACTCCGAGCTCTTCGCCGTCAATCCAAAACAAAGCTATGTCAGCGAAGACTGGATCAAGAAGGACGCAAGTTTCTGGAAGCCCAAGGTCGCAGCGGAGAAAAAGTAGAGTCAACCCTTGATTCATTGGCTGATCTTCAACCGAGGCGCTCCTACGAACGGCTCCGACATTGCGGGAGCCGTTCGTTTCTTCTTGGTCGGAAGAAAGCGAATCAATCGTTTGGCATGAGCGACCATTTCAAACTGAGTTTTCCCATGAGAAGACAGTATCCTGAGCGGTTCACCGTCTACTCGGAAATTATCCGATAAAGGCGAAGATTGGCATACTTTCGAGTGTAGGCGACCATCCGCTCGGAATCCCCAAACTGATCACTGCCCTTGAGAGAAACAAGGCTCAACATGAGAGTACGCATCTACCCGGATGCATTGATCTTCGTACTTGCGCTATTGGGCGTCCTCAGCTTGCTTGATGAAGCATGGCGAGGACCAGCTCCGCCTCCGCTGGTTGAGTTTCTTCTGACTCATCACCTGTGGCATCTGTGGAACGAACTGAGGTGGCAACATATGTATTCGCATGAGGTTCTCCATTTCCTTTCGGGCGTGGTCGGCTCCGTGTTGGGATGCTGGATTTACTTTGCACTCCAAAAGAGAAAAGCGTAATTCCTGCAAATGGACCTGGCACGATTGCCAAACTTGAAACCTGAAATGGCGTTGGTTCCCGAGCCACCGCCAACTCGGGAAATGACGCTCGTTCCGGGCGAGTGACCGCCAAACCGGAAGTAACCCCAAAATGCGTGAGGCGCTTAGAGTCCCCGCTTTCAAAAAACAAATTCTCCGGGATAGATTCGAGGGGGTTCACTCCTAATCGGTGTCAATATCCGGCCTCGCAGAATCCACCCTATATCGTTCATTCCGCGATGAAAACAAACTGACCGAACTTTGCAGGCTGATTCGCCCAATTCCCTACACTTGTCTTGGTGGCGAAAAGCGGCCTCATCATCACTCCGACGCCCGGCTGAACGAGCACCGGAAGATCGCTCCACATATGGACCAGCGAACCACAATCCGATACAGAATTGCCACAGAAAGGATGCAAAACGCGCTAAGTTCTTATTTATGACGACTTTAGATCTTAACCCATTTGTTTTCAATGGCTTACAGTACCCCCTAAAATAGCTAAGTCCTATGAAATGACGAACTTGACCTAAAAGCGAGAATTTTTTCAAAGCACATGAAATGCAACCATTTGGTTGCACAATTCCGGCCGCGAAATGCGGGAAACAAACTGGCCGGTTGCGTGTTTTCTTGCTGCATAAGAAAAGCCGCCCGGAGGCGGCTTTTGCCGTTAGAGGTGCGGACGACTACCGTGTGCTCGTTGTGCTTGTCACTTGCAGTGCGGCGTGAGCCTGCGTGCCCTTCTCGGCGAAATAATTGCGATCCCATAGATTCTTGTAGAACTCACCCGTCAACTCCGCGGCACGCGGACCAAACGTCGGCCGCCCGCCTTCGAGGAAGAAGACGGTCACCAGGCTGCCCAGCGGTGTGTCGGAGTAAGAAACGAACCATCCAAACCGAGTTCCTTTATCGGAGCACGTGCCTGTCTTGCCAAATACCGGCAGCTCCTGAAAGTTGGCTCGCAGGCGACGTGCGGTCCCGTACTGTACAGCACCGGCCATGCCGTCCTGCATATCCGGCACGTAGCGAGCGATATCCAGGGTCCGCTTCACTTTGGGCTGGAATGCCATCACTTCTTCGGTCGATGTGGGGTGCTGCAGATAGTAGAGTGTTCCGCCGTTGGCCATGGCCGCGACGAAAGCGCCCAGTTGCAGCGGCGTCATTGAGACACCCTGCCCGAAGCTGCACATGCGGCCTACGCCGCCTTCCGATGCGGGAAGCACTTCGGTGGGATACTGGCCCAGCTGTTCGCCCTGGATGTGGTATCCGGCTAGCTCGCCAAGTCCGAACTGCGTGGCGTAGTGGCGCACGCGGCTAAATCCGAGTTCGCGGCCGAGTTCTTCGAAATAGAGATTGTTGCTCCTGGCCAGCGCATCCGTCATGTTCATGCGGAAGCCCGCCAGCTGCACCGGCGTGTCGCGTGTAACCAGCCCTTCGCTCAACGCGGCAAGGGCAACAGAAAGCTTGATCGTCGAGCAGGGTTCCGCACCCGGCGATAGCGCCAGCCTCTGGTTCACCATGGCCAGAATGCGGCCGTTCGATGGATCGATCACAACCGCGGTGCCGTTCATATCGCCCAGCGCGTCAATCGCAGCCTGGCGCACAACCGGATCTTCGCCCGCCGTGACGTCGCCCGCAAAGATGTCGCCCTTGGCAAAAGAACTCGCTGTGAAGCGCTCGCCATAATAGCGATGACGATGACGGCTCGTAACCACGGCGTGATGAAGTGAGGCACTGGATGTTGTCGAATGCACGCGATGGGTCGCGGTGGAAGAAGTCCGGGAATGCGTAGTGTGCTTGGCGGTCAGATGCTTGCTCGAGGTCTTTGCGTGATGCACGGTGGTGTGGTGCACGTCGAGCGCGATGGCGCGACCGGCGCCAATGCTCGTTCCAATTACCGCTAGACCCAAAGCAAAAAATCGTGACAGTCTCATTCCAGAAAAATTCCCCTCAACAAAATGGAGTGCGTGCATTCCTTCTTGGTTCAACCTATTTATCCCACACGCTTTGGCCGCAGTATGTGAGCAAAATCATCCGCAGGCTTCCATGTTGACCGCCCACACTTGACCGGGGAAAGACAACACCACTGCACTAAACTACCGTTTTTGGACCCTTGTATTTTTGAGAGCTACTCTGAACTATACCGCTCTCTCGGTTCAAAGCAAGTCCCGGTTTTGGGTCCTTTCATCAGAACTTCATCCGGCGCATAAACGTCGGCACATCCAGATCTCTCTCTTCTTCACCCGCGGCTGCAGTCAAAGGACTTACGGCGGGCTGGTCGATGGGCTCCTCTGTAATCGACGGTGTCCGCGCGCGGTTACCAAAGTCAGAAGCGTAGTCGCGCGGAAGCGGCGCAAAGGCTTCTTCGGCGATCTCCACGCGGTTTGGCCGCACCGCTGCCGCAACAAACTCGGGCTCAGCATCTACGCCATCGCCCGAATCCTCGTCCTCGCTCATGAACCGCGGAGGCGCTGGAGCCGCCGGTGGCACTGGAGCCTTCTCCCGCATCCACGCATCCGCCGCAACCACTGGAACCGAAACCACGGCCATCTCTTCCACGTTCAGCATGCGCGCACGCCGCTCTGGCATCTGGTCGCGGAAACCAGTAGCAATGACGGTGATCTTCACTTCATCGCCCATCCGCTCGTCCAGCACCGCGCCGAAGATGATGTTGGCGTCTTCGTGTGCCGAACTCTGGATTAGCGAAGAGGCCTCGTTGACCTCGGAAAGCTTCAAGTTGCTGGAACCCGTGATGTTGATCAGGATGCCCCGCGCCCCATCGATCGCGCCCGCATCCAGCAGCGGCGAAGCCATCGCGGCCTGCGCTGCTTCTTTCGCGCGATTGTCGCCTGTGCGAATCGCTGTCCCCATTACCGCGTGCCCCATACCGGCCATCGTGGTCTTTACGTCGGCAAAGTCGCGGTTGATGATGCCGGGAATCGTAATGATGTCGGAGATGCCCTGAACACCCTGCCGCAGAACATCGTCAGCAATGCGGAAACTCTCAAAGAATCCTGCATCCTTTGCGACGGCCAGAAGCTTTTCGTTGGGAATCACGATCATCGTATCCACACTTTCGAGAAGTTCCTTCAATCCGCGTTCCGCCTGCTGCAGACGGCGTTTGCCTTCGAATGCGAAGGGCCGCGTGATGACGGCAACGGTCAGAATCCCCATCTCGCTCGCCAGCGAAGCGATCACCGGAGCAGCACCAGTACCGGTGCCACCACCGAGTCCAGCGGTCACGAACACCATGTCCGCGCCTTCGAGCGCCTCGATGATCTTTTCGGAATCTTCAAGCGCCGCGCGCCGGCCCACGTCGGGATTCGCGCCCGCTCCCAAACCAGCCGTCAACCGCACTCCGAGCTGCAGCTTCACGGGAGCCAGCGACAGCTTAAGCGCCTGCACGTCAGTATTCGCCGCAATAAACTCGACGCCCTCGAGGCCAGCCTGGATCATGCGGTTCACGGCATTGCCGCCGCCGCCGCCCACGCCGATGACTTTGATCCGCGCTCCCCGCTGCTCTTCGTCGTGAAACTGAATGCGTATCTCTGCGGCTTCTATCTTCTGCTGATCCATAGCTGCTGGCGCCTCCCCATTCGTGGTTGACATGATCCTTGCCTTAGAAACTCGCTGCGAAGATGGCGCGCAGCTTGGCGCGCAGACTGTTGTTTTCTGCCGCACGGGTTACACGGGTGCGATGTGCATACAGTAGCATTCCGATGGCAGTGGAAAAGCTGGGATGAACTAATTCGCCTGGCATGTTCGATAGCCGCACCGGCATACCCGTCCGAGCCGGAACCCGAAGCTGGCTCTCCGTAACATCCAGCATGCCCGGCAGCATAGCGCCGCCGCCGGTCAGAACGCATCCGGCGCCAAGCGCTTCAAGCACCCCGCCCTGGCGAAGACTCTCTTTTACAAAATACAAAAGTTCACGGGCCCGCGGCTCCAGAATCTCGGCAAGCGTGCGCAATGCGAGACGTTGCGGCTCCGGATTATTGATTTCAATCTCCGCTTCAATCGGAACCGCCGTCACAACAGCGTGCCCGTACTGTCGCTTCAATTCTTCAGCCTGTGCCACCGGCATCTGCAGTCCCACGGCCAGGTCGTTAGTAAAGTGATTGCCACCGACAGGCACCGATGACGTGTGTGCCACCGCGCCCTCGAAGAAGACAACCATGTCGCTGGAGTGCGCGCCAATATCCAGCAAACAGACGCCAAGTTCGCGCTCGTCGGCAGAAAGCGTTGACTCCGCTGCCGCGATCGATTCCAGAACTGCCTCTGAAACTTCAAGCCCTGCGCGATTCGCGCAAGTCACCGTGCTTTGCAACGCACTGCCCGAACACGTGGCAATATGCAGATCAACTTCAAGCCGAGCGCCAACCATGCCAACCGGATCGAAAATACCCGGCTGGTCATCGAGAATGAACTGACGCGGCAGCAGGTGCAGAATCTCGCGATCCGGCGGACGTTCGACAGCGCGTGCACGCTCGACAGCGGCGCGCACATCGTCGCGGGTAATCTCGCGCATACGGCTGCCAAGGTCGAGCCCGCCGTTGGTATTCAGTCCGCGAATGTGCGGACCACCGACGCCCACCACGCACTGGTCGATATTGGCGCGCGCAGTCCACTCCGCCTGCTCGTTCGCTGCCTTCACCACCTTGGCTGCGGGGCCGAGTTCGGAGATAAGTCCTTTGCGCATTCCCGTTGATTCCACCAGGCCGTGTCCGCGATAGCGAAGCGCACCCTCATTCACATCGGCCGCCAGCACCCGCGTCCACGAACTCCCCACATCGAGCACCACGATCAGATTGTCGTCTTGCTTCTCGATCATCGTTCTCTCACTGGCCAGTGACTGTTGCAGCGTGTGGCTTCGGCGTTGTCTTTTTCACGGTGTGCTTCGGATCAGGATGCTTCTTCTTCGTAGCCTTCGTCTTCGTTTGCGATTTGGTCTGGTTGTGCGCCTTTGCAACTTTGGTGGTCTCGGCATGCTTCGGCTGCGCAGACTTCGGCGTCTCAGCTTTCGCTTCCGTCATTCCTGCCTCGGGCTTCGGAGACTCCAACGAGGAGCCAGTTGGCTCGCTCGCGTTCAACTTTGCAGGCGCGGCATTCGCTCCGCCCGTCATCTGCAGCACCACCTGCTGCTCATAGCGCAGATCAACTTCGGCCAGCTTGGGATACTGCTGCCGCCACTCAGCAATGTGAGCCTTGTAGCGCTGATAGCGCTCCATGAAATGGTCCGAACCAAAGTGCGCCACGATGTCGGTTCCCTGCTCCGGCATCAGCACGCGAGCATCTTCCGGATCCGACAGGTCAATCTCTGAGATCTGATCGGAGAGATGTTGGCCGTTGGCATCAAGCTCGCCGATGAGGCGCTGATATGTTTCCATGCGGGCACGGCGCGAAGCGATAGGTTCGCGGCCATCTACTCCGGTCACCACCGGAAACGAATAATGATGCTGCGCCATCATCGCTGGCGGCTCAGTCAGCAGAACGCCATTGGCGTCGACAAGCCCAACCTGCGCACCCTGCCGAAGAAATGCGATCGGCTTGCGTTCCACCACAGAGATGCGGATCTGATCGGGCAGGAGCCGCATCACTGTGGCGTGCTCGATCCATGGAATCTGCTCAAGCTGCTTGCGCCGCTCACGGATAGGCACGAAGAAAATATTGCGGCCAATGTCCTCGCCGAAGACGGGCAGCATCTCTGCGCGGCTGACTTGCCCCAGGCCGGTGGCTTGAATGTTGCTGGTGCCCGCTA
Organism: uncultured Acidobacteriaceae bacterium; assembly: GCA_963738035.1. Taxonomy (GTDB): domain Bacteria; phylum Acidobacteriota; class Terriglobia; order Terriglobales; family Acidobacteriaceae; genus Telmatobacter. The sequence goes on along the minus strand of CAVTVB010000003.1, from coordinate 447,918 downwards.
TGCGGAAACGCGCATCGTGATCGAGAAAATTCTTGACTGCATAGGCAGAGACGCCAATGGCCGAAAAGACGATTGCCAGGCCGGCTCCGAGCAAAACACGGCCCAAGGTTGAATTCGGACGCCACCACGGCCGAACAGCCTCTTCGCCAAACTTGCGTGGTTTACTGCGACCCCGAGGACCATCGTCGTCCACGTCGTTTACATCGACAGGCATACCGGGCAGACCGCGGCCGGAAATCGGCACACTCGGCTGCGCGCGCCGAAAGCGCGGTTCGGCAGGGGCATCTTCCTCCCACACAAGGGACCGGGTTTTATTTTCTCGTTGTGCCACGCCTGAGCCGTAGGTCGGAAGAATCGTCAGGCTCAACTATAGCCCGCGCCAAACTGGCTTTTTTCCGCATACTCCGGAAGGGGAACCCGTACCGTAACGGGCTTCTGGCGCGTCATAGAATAAGCTACGGAAATGAAGCGTTTGCGACTGATGAGTCTGGGGATTTTGCTTGCGGCAAGTGGGCTTGCCTCGCTGTCACAGTCGCCTGCCTATCGCTACATGCGCGCAGGGGAGCCGTCGAATATCAAGGCGCAGTCGCGGCCCGGGTTTGCATTGATGGGCGGCGGCACCGATCTCGACGTGGCTTTCAAGTTTCTTTGCGATCGCGCGGGCGGCGGAGATTTCCTTATCCTGCGCGCAACCGGAGACGACGAATACAACCCCTACATCCGAGGCCTTTGCCATCTCAATTCGGTGGCGACGATCATCATCCCCAATCGCGATGCCGCAATCGATCCATTCGTAAGTAATGCAATCAAACAGGCCAGCGCGATTTTCATCGCCGGCGGCGACCAGGGCAACTACATCAATTTCTGGATGAACACACCGGTGCAGGCTGCACTGAACGATGCGATCCGGCGCGGAGTGCCATTGGGCGGAACCAGCGCGGGACTGGCTGTGATGGGGGAGTTCATCTACACGGCGCAAGGTGATAAGCCCGATGACCCGAACCTCGATGCCAAGACCGCGATGGCTGATCCGTACGGCGCTCGAATCCGCCTTGCGCAGGACTTTCTCGCGATTCCCATCCTGAAGAACATCGTTACCGACACTCATTTCGCGCGGCGCGATCGCATGGGCCGCCTGCTCGTTTTCCTGGCGCGATTCAACGAGCCTGACGGAAAAGCAGTCCCTCCCGGTGCATCTTCGGTTCGGGGCATTGGAGTTGATGAACGCGCGGCAGTATTGCTTGGGCCGGATGGCAAAGCGCATGTCGTTGGCTATGGCGCAGCGTACTTCATTGATGCCGACCACGTATCTGGCGTGCCGCAAAAGGGAAAGCCTCTGACCTACGGACCGTTTACGGTGCAGAAGGTCGCTCCCGGCGCTGACTTCTATATCAAGTCGTGGGCGGGAGATGGCATCACCTACAAGCTGTCAGTCGAAAATGGCAAGCTTCACTCGACGCAAACAGCAAACGAGGTCTACTGAGCCAAAAAGCAATGGGGTGCCTCCGAAAGAAACACCCCGGGTAAAGCCCCAATAAACTTACGACCAATGCAGCGTCTGCACTGAATCCGCGGGCAGGTCGACGTCCAGTGTCTGAGATCCCATCACAAGTTGCACGCGCTTTTCCGCACCCTTGTTTGCGAGCACTACCACGCAACTGCCGTCGGGATTACAGAAACCGGTGTGCGATACGCCATCCATTTTCAGATCGCCGAGCCCATTCGTAGCGAAAACCTTTGCCCCGCGTTTGATGTGCTTTGAATAGTGCGCGAACGCCCAGTACTGGCCGCTGGTTGTGATTTTGTGCGTGGAGTTGTCGATCGTGATGACGCCTCCGCACGAGAACGGTCCGAGATCCGGTTTCCCCTTTTCGTCAAGCGCAACGTTCCATGCGGTAAGGGACCGCGCCCAGTTATTGAGGATGCCGTTGAATTGATCGGCCCACTTTGTGTAATCGGTCTGGTAATCCGGCTGGTTGATGTCCGGGCCGCCCTCGGTCCAATAAGCATTCTTTGCAGGAAATGCATCGTGCACGCGGGTCATCGCCGTTGGCTCACCGACATATCCGTGCCAGGCGATTCCGTCGACTGCTTCGTAAACCGAAGGATCGCTCAGTTCGTCAACCGCGCGTCCCCACAAGCTGTAGTTGTGATCGAGAAGCCAGATCTTTGCGTTCAATCCCGCCTTGCGGATCGCAGGCGCAAGGAAGCGTGCAGCAAACTCCATCTCCTGCTCCTGCGCCCACAAGCAGGCCGACATGTGGCCTTCTTGCTCGGCGTCAGTCTCGTTCTGAACAGTGACTGCGTTGATTTCGACGCCCTCTGCCTTGTAAGCGTCGAGGAACTTCACGAAGTAGTTCGCATACGGGCCGAAGCTCAGTTTGCGCATCGCGCCGCCAATCATGGAGTTGTTCGGCTTCATCCAGCCCGGAGGGCTCCACGGCGACGAGAACAAAAACAAATCGGGATTCTGTTTGCGTGCCTCACGCAGAATCGGAAGGTAGAACTCCTTGTCGTGATCGATCGAAAACTTCTTCAGATCCGGATCGGGCTCGTTGCTCTCGTCGTAGCTGTACACCTTCGTCGCGTAATCACTCGATCCGATGCAGGTGCGGCAGACATTCAGCGCCATGGCCTCGGGTGCGAATAGATCGTGCATCACAGGCGCGCGCTCTGCATCCGTGAGGCGGCTGAGCATATATGCGGAGGACTCGGTGATGGCCGCGCCGAAGCCGAGAATCTCCTGCCGCGATGCAGACATGTCGAGTTGAATCGCGCTTGCGGCGACCTGGCTCGCGCGCTTCCATTCCAGCGCCGGGACGCTCCGCATGGCGCTGATCGCGGAAGGTTCCCCAAACCTTTACCGAGCTCGATGGGGCAGCACCAGCAGCATAGGCCGGAAACCTGTGGGCAAGCGCAAGTGCCGCCGCGGAAACAGTGGCAGTCTTCAAAAAATCCCGGCGCGATCCATGCTTCATTTCATGCTCCTTACTGAAGACAATTGTTTGTCCGCCGAATCATACACACATCGCGACCCTGCAGTAAACGGTTTAACTACCATCTGTGATGACGGGTACAAACGAGCGCAGCCACGCAGAATTCTGCGTGCAGGAAAACAGCTCCTGAGGCTCTGATGTCTGGAAGATCAGGCTATGTTCCGGCCTGGAGCGCGACCAGAATCTGCGGTCCAAGCTGGCTCACGCTGCCCGCACCGAGCGTCATGATCAGATCACCGGTGCGAGCCTTGCCGGCCACCGCATCAATGGCAGCGCCAAAATCTGCGGCGTATTGCGCCCCGGGAGTGGTGATTTTCGAGGTTAACAATTCAGCCGTGATTCCGGGCAGAGGCTCTTCGCTGGCGGCGTAGATGGGAAGCACAATGACGGTATCGGCATCCTTAAAGGCTCCGCCGAACTCGTCAAGCAAGTCGCGCGTCCGCGAATATCGGTGCGGCTGAAAAATAACATGAATGCGTCCATGGGAGTACTCGCGCGCCGCGGCGAGAGTGGCGCGAATCTCGGTCGGATGATGGCCATAATCGTCGACGACTGTAACTCCGTGCGCCTGGCCGCGAATCTGAAAACGGCGATCGACTCCGCGAAAACTGGATATCCCCGCGGCAATCTTCTCCGGCGCCAACCCAAGCTGATCTGCAATTGCCACGGCAGCGGTCGCATTCAACGCATTGTGGCGGCCAGGCACGTGCAGGTCAAACGAACCAAGCACACCGGTCGGTGCATGCACCTGGAAATGCGAGAAGCTACCCGCGCGTGCATCGAGAAATTCAAGCCGATAGTCGGCCTCTGCTGCCATGCCGTACGTGAAGACGCGCCGATGCACGCGGGGCAAAATCGCCGCAAGCGCCGCATTGTCGATACAGGCAGTCACAGCGCCGTAAAAGGGAACCTTATCCATGAACGCAAGGTAGGCCTGCTCCACATCATCCATGTCGCGATAACAGTCCATGTGCTCGCGGTCGAGGTTTGTAACGACCGCAAGGATAGGCGGCAGCTTCAGAAACGATCGGTCGCTTTCGTCGGCTTCGGCCACGAGATATTGCGTAGTGCCCAGCTTTGCGTTCGAACCAAGCGCGTCGACGCGCCCGCCGACAACTACCGTAGGATCGAGCCCCCCGGCCGCCAGCACCGAAGCGACCATGGTTGTGGTCGTGGTCTTTCCGTGCATGCCGGCGATAGCAATGCCGTATTTGAGCCGCATCAGTTCAGCCAGCATTTCGGCGCGCTGGATCACGGGAATCTTGCGAGCGCGGGCTTCAACCACTTCAGGATTGGAGGGGGAAACGGCAGAACTGGTGACGACGACCGTGGCTCCGGCAACGTTGGCCGCCTGGTGCCCCTCGCAGATGGTTGCGCCCAATTCAGCGAGACGATCTGTGACCGGCCCGCGGCGCAGATCGGAGCCGGAGACCTGAAAACCCATGTTGAGCAGAATCTCGGCGATACCACTCATACCGATGCCGCCGATACCGATAAAGTGCGCGTGCTGTGAGGTGACAAACATTGTGGGCGAAGCTTCAGGTTAGCACCAGCCATCGGGTGCCGGTTCTAAGCCGTCCATTGCTCCGCTAAGCAACTCTTCCAGAAGATCTTCAAATAATTGTTGCAACGAATAATGAGAGTCATGCGTCACATTGAATAGTGATTTGCGGCTTCGTTCGCTTCCCTGCTTGCAATGCCCTGTTTTGGGCACGAACTCCTAGCCGCAGTCGAGATCGCATCGACAGCTATAACCCCGATTGCCCGGCCGCGGAAGGTCCGGCCCAACCTGGAAAGGAAATAAGAGATGAAGCGTTTGGCAATGACACTTGGCGTTTTGGCGATGGCTATGCCGATGATGGCAGTGGCCCAGACTTCCACCTGGTCCCCCGACAAGGCGCACAGCGAGGTCGATTTCAGCATCCTGCACATGAGCCTCTCCAAGGTGCATGGACGGTTCGGCGTAAGCGGTGGGCAGATCCAGTGGAATGAGGCCGACATCACCAAATCCACCGTGAATGTAACGATCGATGTTGCGTCAATCAACACGGGAGTGTCTGCGAGAGACACCGACATGAAAAGCTCCGGCATGTTCGACGTGGCGCAGTTCCCTACCGCGACTTTTGTGAGCACGAGCGTGGCGAAGTCCGGAAAAGGTCTTACCGTAAACGGCAATCTGACGCTGCACGGCGTGACTAAGCCGGTGGTGTTGGAGGTAGAGGGTCCAACCGGACCTGCAGCGGGCATGGGCGGCAAAATGCACGCCGGCTTCTCGGCTACAACCACGATCAGTCGCAAGGACTTTGATCTTGGAACGAAGTATCCCGCGGCGGTTCTTGGAGACGACGTTAAGTTGAATATCGAATTGGATGTGGTCAAGCAGTAGATGATATGGCCCGGGTCAAAGGACGCGGGCCGTTTCTAATCTACTTATCCGGCTCACTTAGCCGAGGGGAAGACATGGCAGCGTTGAAACACGAAATTGCGCAGGAGCGGCCATTTTCGAGCGCCGAAGAAGAAGCTTTCCTGAACCTGATGAGAACGACGGACTGCCTTCAACGTGCGTTCCAACGCAAGACACGAGATTGGGGAGTTACCTCAACGCAGTACAACGTACTCCGTATCCTGCGCGGCGCCCAGCCACACGGGTTGACATGTTCGTCGATTGGCGACCGGATGATCACAGCCGAGCCCGACATTACACGACTGCTGTCTCGCATGAAGGCTCTGAAACTCATCAAACAGCAGCGTGATAAGAATGACCGCCGCGTGGTGTGGACCCAGATCTCCGCCGCAGGCCTGGATCTTCTGAGCAAAATGGATCCGGAAATCATGCAGGCCCCGAAAGACTTGTTGGGACATCTCGATCGGAAGGACCTCGCCGAGCTTACGCGTCTGCTTGAGTTGGCGCGCCGCAGTTGCATGAATCCTCAGGCGCCGGTCAGTTGCACCGGGGAACGATGTGAGACCTCGGCAGCAGCAGGCGTTTCCCACTAAAAAACTTCGGCGCCACCCTTAGGCAGCGCCGAGCCATGCTCCGAACCTTTACCGAATCAGCGGCTAACGATCTTCTGCGCCACTACAACTTCGTCGGCGTCGGACTTGATGATCTTGTTGTGCAGACAATACAGTGCAAGCTCGAGTCGATCGGAGACGCCCAGCTTGTCGTAAATCTTGCGCAGATAATTCTTGATGACCTGCTCCGTCGTACCAAGTTGGAAAGCGATCTCCTTGTTGCGCTTGCCCTGGGTGATGCAGGTGATGATCGCTGTTTCCTTGGGAGAGAGCCTGGGTTGAGTACGCGGACTCACGAGGGCAGCGGCCTGGGCGCGATACGCATCGATAACCCAGTTCACTGCCTGATTGTCGATCCAGGTCTCGCCCGTCGCAATACGACGCACGCAACGAACCAGCAGGTCGGGCGAAATCGAACGAGAGATGATGCCGCGAACACCGCGGCGATAGAGGTCGACGGTCTGCCCCTCGTCGCTGCCGATCGCTTGCACAATCAATTTGACATCCGGGGCAATGCGGAGCACGTCGGGGATCGCGTTTGGCGCTCCGGTGAGGAGTCCGCCTTCAATGAGAACCACGTCGGAAGGGTGGCGTTCGAGCGCTGAATGCAAGTTATCGAGCGAGTCGGCCTGAGCCACTACGCGGATATCGTCTTCGAGCGCGAAAATTTTGCGAATTCCCACCCGATAAATCGCCTGAGAATCCGCCAGAATAATGCGGATTGTTCCCGGCTTTACGGGCGCGTCGAGAATTTCGCCATCAGGTGTTTCGTCGAGAAGTTCCATAGGTGGCTGCTATAGCCGTCAATCCAGGCTCTACTGCTCTACGAAATGATACTCATCGATAGTCGCAGCAGCCTGATAGTGACTTTGGCTTATGGAGCAGCGTACCACACGTCCACGACAGTGAACTAACACATCTTGGGGAGTGCCGAGCACACTTCCGGGCATGCGGAGATGGAAATCAAGTTCTTCTCCGACGTTGATCGGCCCCGTAAGTTCAAGCAAGACACCATTCGCCGAAACGTTGCGCGTCACGGCAGGCTGGTCGTGCAGTTTATCGTCAGCCATTTCGACCGGCAACGATAGAGGGAACCGAACGGCACACCTGACTTCCTTCAGGAAGTTGCCTCGTCCCGTCTTGCTCATTTCCTCGGAAGGATTCGACTTGGAGATCTCCATCATGCGATTTCCTTTGTCCGCTTATTAACCCACTGCTGACTGTATACAACTTCTGCACTAGAACCTAGAGCACGAAAGTTTAAAAGTAGTAATCGGTTAGGTAACTCCGCTTGGGGGGAGCGGCATCCTAGCGCCAGCAGAGAATATCAGAAAAACTACGTAACCAGCCTATATATAAAAAGTCACCGGTCTATATATAGAAAGCTGCCGATCCACCAACCCACTCCTGATTCTTGTTGTGGTCGACTCCCATCATCTTCCCGCGTCCTAACCGCACCAGCGACAAGGCTGGGGTTAGATCCCCACCATCCGGCCACATGTACAGGATTCTGACTTCTGCCTGAGTCAGGCCCAGAGGCGTCTCAATTGTAGGTTCGAAGCGCATTCGCTCCTGAACCAGGTAAGAGGACCGCTCTTCGGGTGGGATTGCCTCCAGCCGCCCACGCGAGGGGTCAAATTCGATTCCCTTGCCGGCGAACGAGAAAAGTGGTTTGAGAAGCAGGTTTGAATAAACTGTCCCGCCGTCATCACTTGCCGGCAGAGAGACTCCGGCCGCAGAAAGAGAATTGCGACCCGGCCCGGCGAGAAAATCGTCCAGAAACACTGCGGGCGGGACGACGGTGAACCGATCTGCCCGGGAGAGCCAGGGAATTGAGAACTTGCTGATCAGAAAATACCAGTTGGGATGTCCCGCCCACTCCACGTCCCAGGGATGCTCCAGGTCGAACGGAAGGCGGATACCGCGGGCGATCAGTTCGTCGGCAATGGCCCGGTTGTAGATACGATGAATCGGTATCAAGCGTCCAGCCGTACCGCGGTAGTGGAGCTTGTTGCCAACTGGCTCGAGCGAGGCGATGTCGACAACAGCTAGGCCGAGCCGTTCCGCACTGATGTGGAAATCGGGATAAGTCTTCTGATGTAGCGGGTCGACTTCGGTCAGCACAACGTTTTCGGGACTGTGCTGACCAAGGACGGTGCGCCGGAAAAGCTCCCAATAGGACTTCTCGCTGAGTCCGCCGAGAAAGACACCCAGCGATTGCGGTAAGTCGAATACTTCGCGGTAAGCACGGCTCAGTTCCGCCTGGTAGGCAAAGACCGACGGAAAAGCCTGGATCTCGACGAGCTTTGGCGCCAGCTTGCCATCGCCCGAACGCACCCAGGCAAAATCGCCCGTCAAAAAGTGGGGGTGCGGAGTCTGATTAGCGACATCAAAGCCTGCGGGAATCGCGCGTCGCGCGGTGGCAAGATATTTCGCACTGGCGATAAGGTGATGCGCCAATGCAGCTCCTTCTTCAGCCATGTTCTCAAGTTGCGACTTTGCCACGAAGATTGGCGTCTCGGCCACGCGGAAATGAACGGGGTTGCCGCAACGAGTCTCCAGAACCTTCAGGAGCCGCGCATACCGCTCCCCAGTGAATCGCTCATTAAATGGAATGCGCAGTTCGGGAATCAAGCCATCTCCTCAAGATCAAACTGATTGTCGCACCGAGACACAAACTGAGCCTCGCCGCAACTTCAACGTAGGCCGAGCGTGCGGTCGGCGCAGATTCTAGTCGAGTCTGAAAGAGCGCCTTGGGAGTAACAGTAACGTGACCTTTTGGGCATCGTTACTGTGATTTTCCCATCATATAAGACAAGAAATCGTTATCTCGAAGATTTTTGGCGTGACCTCGGTACTTTTGTTGTAACGCTTTGCCATCTATGCGTTAGTCTTCTCTGCAGATTCCGTTGTCTTTTTGAGGTGTACGCCAAATGTCTTCGTCAAGGTTGAAGGTTTCGTGCGTGGCTCTTTGTTCGGCTCTTGCACTGTCCGCGATTAGCGCGGTCGCCAGCACACCAATCATCGTGCAGCCGCCATTGCGGAAGAATGCCAGCACTCCGATCATCGTGCAGCCGCCATTGCGGAAGAATGCCAGCACTCCGATCATCGTGCAGCCACCACTGCGGAAGAATGCCAGCACACCGATCATCGTGCAGCCACCACTGCGGAAGAATGCCAGCACTCCAATCATCGTGCAGCCACCACTGCGGAAGAATGCCAGCACTCCGATCATCGTGCAGCCACCACTGCGGAAGAATGCCTAGCTCAATGGGTTATTGGGCAGCCGCCGTTACGTAAGACGGTTACCATTTAGCTATTTTCTATTGGGAAGGCTGCCGGTAGCTGTTAGAGTTGAATCGTGTTTCTGTCTTTGTAATTTAGGCGGTGACCTTGGATTCGACGCTATTTGCTGCCGGTTGCATCGTGGAAGCAGCGATTCTTATATTGCTGTTTTATAAACGTATCTATAAAGATTTTCCAATATTCTGTGCGTATTTGATTGTAGGAATAATCAGCGATACCGCTCAATATTTTCTTGCTCGTCATTATCCCGATTCTGATCTTCGTATCTATTTGATTGGTGCGATTATCGATTCACTCCTACAATTCGGAATCTTGCTGGAAGTCTCGATGTCCATTCTGCGGCCGATGCGTTCCCTCCTTCCTCGAGGAGCGATTTTTGCTGTTGCCGTCATCATCGCGCTGGTCTGTGCCATCATCTGGCCGTTTGCGAAAACTCCCGGCTTCGACGCCCTCACGTTTGACAGCCGGATGATTGTACAGTTCCAAATGACGTTCTCCGTCCTGCGGATTCTGTTCTTCTTGGCAATCGCGGGTTGCAGCCAGTTGCTGTCGATCGGGTGGCGGGATCGAGAGCTGCAGATTGCCACCGGCCTCGGCTTCTTTTCCATCGTGAGCCTTACTGTTTCAATTCTGCATACGAGCCAAGCACCTGAGTTTGCAGCCCAATACCATCATCTTGAGCAACTGCTGAGTGCAAGCTTCCTGTGCTCAATCATCTACTGGGCTATATCTTTCGCTCAGAAAGTCCCGGAGAGACGCGAATTCACCCCACAGATGCAGAACTTCCTGTTAGCCATGGCCGGCAATGCGCGCTCAACGCGGATCGCCATGGCGAATTCTTCCTCCAATTCTGAGAAAGACAGACTCCAAAGGCGCTGACCTTCCCCCAGTCCTATAGTCTAACCCGTATGCTGAGGCGATTTGCGTCTAAGTTATGTACCAAGAATGATTTGCAGACACCCCCCCTGGTGACTCCCGAAACATCTGTTCAGCTAGTGGGTACATCCTTCAGCATCCAGACCTTGATTTGGATCGATGCACGGATTTGAATTGGAATCAGGTTGATTGCTCCACCCCAGATTCCAACTTCTTCCTGTACTCAATAAGATAGGTCTCATTCGTTCGGACTTAGTCGAACACCCGAAAGTGTCATTTACTCTTGTCTTAGGTTACCTTACGTTACTCATGTGACCATCTATGTGGATTACCCCTGTTCGGGGAAATCGCAGGGATTTGAGGAAAAAAGATCCACAAAGTGTGTCTTTTCTGGTAGAAGTGTAGGAACAGTGAAATGGCTGTCCGGCGTTTCACAGAACGACTTGATGGTTACCAAAGACCGGACTGAGGGCTACGCATGATCTTCCCGCTGCTTCAACTCGGTGCAGTTGTCCTGGTTGCCTTGTATTTGGGTCGCTGGCGATTGAGCGTTCGTCGCCGCAATTCTCAATCGTGGGAGTCCCTGATGTCTCGGCTACGGCCTGACTGGAGCGCACGCGAGCTGAGTGATCAGTTTCTCTGGAAAGAAGGATTGAACGCGTCGCCGGAGGATACCTGGACGCGCATGGAAGGCCCGCACGGTTTGTGGGTGATGTATCAGAATGCCAAGGTCATGCTGGAAATGGCTGACTATGCCACGCGGAATTGCGAGAACGTCGATCGCGTGCTGGTCGAAACCCTCCGCAGCGATGCAATGCAGATCAGAGTCTGCGTATTGATGGCCCTGGCACAGTATGCATTCAGCCACGCGAGCGAAGGAGTTCGGGTGAATGCATTCCGCGCCGCTTCAATGTACACCGGAATGGCGGCGAGGATGACACAGCTGTTGCAGGAAAGTGCAGCAGGATTGGTTCCCGATTTCGTGGCTGCGATGTAACGCGCCGTTCCCTTCTCAAAGCAAAAGCCCCGGCGAATGCCGGGGCTTTTGCTTTGTCTCGAGGAGCGTTTTTGGTGCTGCGCGGTTCAGCGAAGAGCTGCTTACGCGGGGCTGTCAGCTAGAAATGCGGTGATGCGCTGGTGCTCTTGCTCTGTGAGGCGGAAGTGGAGCGCCGGCGCGAGGCCTTCGACCTGCTGCGGGCTGCGGCCGCCGACGATCGCGGCGGTGATGGCGGGATGATGGAGAGACCACGCGACTGCGACTACGCCTGGCTCAACATTGTGCGGGCGGCCGATCTCGCGGAGCAATTCCACCAGGCGCAGGTTGCGGCTGAGGCGCGGTTCGTTGAATTCCACCGCGCGACGACGCCAATCGTCTTGCGGGAATGCGGCGACGCGCTCAGCGCTCATCTTGCCGGTCAGCAGGCCGGAAACCATGGGGGAATAGTTGATGACGCCTATGTTGTTGGTTTGTGCGAAGGGGAGGATTTCTTCTTCAATGGCGCGGCGCAGCATGGAATAGGGCGGCTGCAGGCTAGTGATGGGCGCGATTTTCTGTGCGCGCTTCATCTGCGCGACATTGAAGTTTGAGACGCCAATGAAGCGGATCTTGCCCTGCTCTTTGAATTTTGCAAGGGCTGCCCATCCCTCTTCAATTTCGGTTTCGGGATTGGGCCAGTGGATCTGGTAGAGGTCGATGGTGTCGCGGCCGAGGCGGCGGAGTGAGGCGTGCAGTTCTTCCTCGAGCGATTTGGCGGTGAGCGAGCGGTAGATAGAGCGGTCGTCGTGCCAGCGCATGGAGCACTTGGTGAAGACGAGGGGCTTGTGGCTTGTCGTTTTCAGCGCGCGGCCAACCATCTCTTCGGAGTGACCGAGACCGTAGATCGCTGCGGTGTCGATCCAGTTGACGCCGAGATCGAGAGCGCGATGGATGGCGGCGATGGATTCGTCGTCGTCCTGAGGGCCCCAGGCGAATTCCCAGTTGCCGCCGCCGATGGCCCATGCGCCGAAACCGATTGGTGTGAGGTGAAGGTCGGAGTTTCCGAGAGCTTTGAGGTTTTGTGCTGCGGGAGTCGTGGTCATCACACTCGTTGGATGACGACTTCAAAGTCCGGTTTCACTTTGTTTTGTTGGAGTTCGCTTAAGAACAGGGATTAGGGACCAGGGAATAGGGACTAGTGGTGTACCCCCTACTCTGGAAGCAAGGTCGCCTGTGTCAATGGTTTAGCGAAAGGGTTCGGCTCCAATGTCCTCTACACCAAGAAGTTACTCGCAGAGTCGTCTCAGGAAAGGACTTAGGAGGTCCAATCGGCGACCAGCTATCGATCAATGGATCATCAATGTCTGTCGTTGTTTTCTGCTTCACCGTCTCACTTTTTAAAAATGCGGATTGCAAGTACTAAGTCTTTGTACGACTAATGTTTAGCCCAATTCCGAGGGTGCTTTTTGGCGTTTTTTGGCGCATTTTGGCACGTTTTGGTCGCATTTTCCATATTTAAGAGAGATACGGCCGGTGTTCCAGATCACATGCGGCCGGGAAGGCGACGCTTTCTGCTTCCCTCTAAAGAGCCGCGCATTTTGCGCGGCCACTGATGTGCGGTCGTTCCCCGCGTCTCGTGGATGTTTTCAGCTTAGCGGAATGCGCGAAATAGACTGCAAAAGCGGAATGATTTTGTTGTGTTTGTTATCAGGACGTTAGCGATAGCAAAGGGATCGAAGGGCTTGACATCTCCAGCGACGCCAGCGACTTTCAGCCGGAAATCCGCGCCCTCAGGCTACTTCCTCCTGGCGCACTGCGAATTGAAATCGCATCGGGTGACTTAAATCACTTCTTCAAAGTGCTGGACGTGGCACTCTTTATTTCGTTACATGAACCGACTCCCCCAAGACGAAATGATTCGAGCGTTAAGGGAGCAATTACATCATTTCGATCACGGCCCGGATTTTGGCGATGCGGAGTCAGTTGAAGCGATCCGCCGGCACCTTCTTTTGCGCATTCGGGAAGCAGAAGGTGCGATGCGATGCCCGGTCTGGCTTCTGCCTGAGACGGAAGCCAAGCGCGAGCAGTTTCTGAACTCGGAGGCAGCTTAATATGTCCATTTTTGAATTTCGTAAACCTGTAAGTGAACAACCTCATCGCAATCAGCTCGCGATGCTGCGCAAGACGCTGGAAGGGATTGAAGCAGAGCAAGAGGAGACGCAGCAGATTGCCGATCTGAAGCACATTCTTGCCGCGCGCATCGCCGAGCTGGAACGAAAGACAGCGTAAAAAGAAGTAAGTTACCAATGGATTTGCATCTATTTGACCCTGTTCCGCTATCGAATGTTTAGAAGTGAGGTCGATATGCACGTAATTACAAGTATCTATTTTGCTGAAATTAGAGATTCAATCCATGACCCCCGCAAAGATGGACTGCGGGCCACTGCCGATCTGGCCGATCTGCCAGACAAAGACCGCCAATGGATCAGCGTCTATGAGGGCCAGAACCGCGTGGAGCCGATTGACGGAGAGCGGTGAAGAAAGCCAGTGGTCAGTGGTCAGTTGACCTGGATGTAGAGGTAATTAGAAGTAGAAACGCCGGAAGAGGTACGAGATGCTTATTATTACGAGTATCTATTGCGCGAAATTAGAGCCTGCTTACGATGCGGCTACGGGAAAAGCCATAGAGAGAAACACCGCCGATCTCAAAGACACGCATCGCAACCTGGTGAGCGTTTACCAGGGAACGAACCGCACCAGCCAGTAGTCAGTTGTCAGCTTTCAGCTCTCAGTTGCCGGATTGCCGGGGCCTGAAGGCCGGGCAACGCGGACGACGTTGTTCAGCGGCCTGAAGGCCGCTGCTTTCTGACGGGTCAAATTACTTCCAGAGTTTTTCCCAGTTCCACATGTCGGATATGACTTGCTTCGGCAGAGGGTGACCGAGCTGATGGGCTAGCATCGCGACTTGGCCGCGGTGATGGGCTTCGTGGGCGAGCATGTAGCTGAGCATCCGGGTGAGCAACTCGGGGCCTGCGGGCCAGGGCTTGGCCCAGCTGTCGCGCACGAATTGCTGGATGCGCTTTCCTTTGTGCGTGGTTTCGGCGTCGACGCCGGCGAGCATCTCTTCACATCGCTTTGCGCTCTCGGCTAACGCCTTGCGGGCATGTTGCGGCGTGCAGTGTGCGCGGTTGAGCTGTGCGGGAATTTTCAAATGCGGCGCGGTGAGCCTGACCCACTTGGTGCGGACGTTGTGCATGTGGGTGAAGATCGCCGCGATGGTGCGGACATTGCCGGGTGGCTTCGCTGTCCAGACGGCGGGGTCGAGATGCTCGATCAGGAGTTGGTTGATGCGCTCGTTGGCGGCGAAGATGCGGGGGGCGGATGGGGCGGGGGCCTTCGATTGTTGCGTCGTCACAGAATCGAAATCCTCAACTGATCAAACTCTCATCGCAGAAAGTGAAGCGCTCTGCCATCTATCGCGCTGGGATCTTAATTGTCAGCGAGTCCTCAGCGAGCTGATAACTCCCCGCTTGAGTAGCTGCCCCTTCAGCCGAAATCTCATAGTCAAGAGTCATCGCCTCGCATACAAAGAGCCTTTCAAAATATGCGAATCCGGTTGCCACTTGACCGGGGCGGACCATTGGAGGAATGCCTTTCTCCTCTCGGTTGACCGCAGACTGGATCAGCTTGCCGACAAGCCTAGTTTCCCCCGGGTAGATCACATCATCGACCCCGCCGCGAAAGACGATCCAGGCAGTCTCTGATGCTCGAGGTGGTATCCCAAATCCACCGTTCCCATCGATGCCAAAATTATCCCGCCCGAGGTTCGGCGATCGTTTGAATCGAAGGTCTGGAAACTTGGCGATTCCTCGTCCTTCACTTTTTAGTCCGAAGAGAAGATGCCTTAGCGGGCCACTGCTATATCCCGAAGATTGCACCATTTGAAGCGGATGAACATAGAGGCTAAGTCTTGGGACCGGTCTTTTTCCAAACCGCTCTTCCAACTGAAAAAGTTCCATTGGGACTGTTCCCGACGCGATCCGAACATAAAATTTCCAATCGACTTTTGATCTCCGAGGGGTTCCTTCCGAAGCAGGTACGAAGATGAGAACAAAGCCCGACGCGCTTCCCTTTGCATCGGGGATCGTTTTGATTTTGATACCTTCGATCCCTGGTTCCACGGATTTAAGAATGATGTCGAGCGCCGCCGAAGAGACCGCCGGCCCGGTTTGGTACGGGGCAAGATCGCGAACAACATCAGGCGCATCCGATCCGCTCCCAGATGCCTTCAGTCCAATCACAATTACACCGCCCGTAGCGTTAGCAAATCCGCAAGCAGCCTTTGCGATCATCCCGCGAGCGGCATCTAAGCGAGTCGGCCATTCCTTGCAATCGAAGTCCGCGTCCTCTGGCTCGCCAATCAGAGTCATTAGCGCGCGAACAGAGGTCATCCTGCCAAAAAAACGCTCGGCATTTGTAGGCATCGGGCCAAGAATAGCACTCCGTGGAGAAAGAATTATTGGCGTTGACAGACGAAAAGCAACCGCAGGTCCCTCGACTGCGCTCGGGATGACGGGCACTTGTGGGGAGGGCGTGGTGTTGAGAGGTTGAGTTGTTGAGGGATTCCGGTGGGCGCGAGTCTTTTGATGACTCGCGCCCTGGCCGCAGCCGGGTTTAGGGGGAGGGCGTGGTTATGCGGCTGCGGACATCTGGCCTCTTAGCTTCTGGAGGCGTTCGGCTTGCGATACGAGGGTGGCTTTCGCGGGATCGTTGGCGGCGAGGCTAGAGGCGAGGAGCGATACGACGAGGCCGGCCTGGTTTACGTGCTTGGGGCGCGGCGGAGTTCCGCAGTATTCCTCGATGTCGGCTGCCATGGTGGCGCTGACTCCGGCGGCGAAGGCTTCGTTGCCTTTCACATTGGCGGCGACGTGGGTGACGGCGGCGGTTTGCGCTAGTCGCTGGGTGAGCGAGGCGAGGGCGGGGTCGACTTCAGCCTCGGTGCGCTGGGCTTCAGCGAGTGCGGAGCTTTTAGCGAGGCCGGCGAAATCGCGCACGTAGGGAGCGAGGTAAAACGGGATTTCTTCATCGCCGAGACCTTCGACCTTGCCAAATCGCATGTAGGCGTTGATAAGCACCATTGGGACACCTTCTCGGAGGGAATGGGAATTTCACGCGCGATGCGCGTGAGGGGGATATTCCTTCCGCCTTTTCCGGATAGTGATTGGGGGGGGGATCGTTACAGGGGGTCGTGTTTCCCGCTCTTTTCGTACTTGTGCGGCGAAAAACAAAAGCAGATCCTTCGCGCCGCTTACCCCACTGCGTGGGGCCCCAAGCTTGCGGCGCTCAGGATGACACGGCTGTTTTTTTGTGGGCGAGTGCTTAGGCGCTCGGATGACACGGCATTGGGGGGTGTGCCGAGGTGGCTTGCGGCGCTCAGCGACTGTCTGGATTGTCAAGGATGGGTTGATGGAAAAGCGGAAAACGATGTTGCCGTTTTCCTCTTTCCCACAACCTCGACTACGGCTGCTGATTAGCTGCCCAGCTCAGTTGCGAGTGCACGTTTTTCTGGCGAACCTCGCGGGCTTTGGCGTTGAGGCGGACGAGCAACTTATGTGCCACGGCGATGCGAACGACTTTGGGCGGTTTGCCGGCGGCGCGCAGGCGCTGCTGGAAGGCGAGGAAGTCCGGTTCATGACGAGCGACCACGCTGCCCACGATGAACAGGATGCCGCGGATGGCGGCGCGGCCGCCACGCACCGCGCGTTTGCCCTGATGTTTGCCCGAGTCGTTGGCCAGCGGCGCCAGTCCTGCGAGTTTGGAGATGGTCTTGTTGGAGAGCGTGCCGATCTCCGGCATCTCGGCCATGATGCGGGCCACGGTGCGATCGGCTACGCCCTTGATGGTGCGGAAGGCTTGATTAAGTTCGCGCCACAACGGATCGGCTTCGATCAGTGCAGCGATGGCCTGTTCCAGTTCTCCGATCTGCTCGGCGAGGAACTTGAGCATCTGGCGGAAGCTCTTCTGTATGGCGGGATTGGTGACTAGACGCTGCTGGTTCAACTGCGCGGTGCGAACCTCGGTGAGCTGGCGCAGACGCGTGACGCGGGCGCGCAACTGGAGCTGTGTCTGCGGAGCCAGGCATAGCGGCTGAGACTTCTTTGTCTGTGCGTACCAGGCGATCATGCCGGCATCGATGGCGTCAGTCTTCTCCAGCCAACCCATGCTCTGCGCGAACTGGCGCACGGCACGCGGGTTGACCACCGCCACCGGCAGGCCGTGTTCGGACAGCTGCGCAAAGGCCCGCTGTTCGTAGCCGCCGGTGGCCTCCATGGCGACCAGCGCTACTTGATGGGTCTGACAGAAGGCAGCCAACTCTCGGATGCCTTCCGGGGTGTTGGCGAAGGTGGCTGCGGCGCCGTCCTGTCCGATGCGCGCGGCTAAAGATGAGGAAGCAATATCCACTCCACAAATGATCCGTGTCACGGTAACCTGCCTTGTATGTTCGAATGAAAATCGTGCGACTGTTCGGTCGTACGTGACTTGGGCAGCGGTCGCCTGTGCTGAGCGCCGGTCGTCAAGACCGCAGGATGAACGGGAGCCGTCCGCCCGCGGGGGAGCCGATCTCTCGGTTCCCCCACTGCAACAGTCTCTACCAAACTGCCGCTCATTTAGAGATACAAGGATGACACTGCTGTCTTCATAATCATGACCACGGAGAATTTGTCCCATGTCTCAGAAGCGAGACATGGGGCACCCAGGACTGTGGGTTATGCGGCGGTGTCGGTGGGGGTGGAGACTAGCTGGGGGCTGGAGTCTAGTGGCTCGGCTACGGTTGGGTGGGGTTCGGTGAGGGCGCGGGCTTCGGCGATGGCGTCGGCGAGCGATGTGGTGATGTGGAGGTCTTCGGTGCGGCTGATCATTTGCGCGGCGCGGGATGGATCCTCGGAGTAGTGCCAAATTCCCATGACAATTTTGAGTGCGGGGCTGGCGGAACGGAGACTGCGGAAGATGCGGTTTGCGCGGGCCATGGCTACGGGCGGCATTCCGGAGAGGAAGACGAGGTCGGGTTTCTGATCGGCGACGGCGGAGACGGTTTCGTCGATGCGCTGGATGGGGATGGAGGAGGCGCGGAATCCGGCCTGGTCGAGGACCTGGACGAGCATGGTGGAGATGAGGTCGTCGAAGCCGTCGCGGACGGGAATGATGACGATGCCGGCGGAGATTGGGATGGTAGCGGGGTCGGCGGAGTTCTGGATGCTGGCGGGGTTGGGGAAGACAGCGGAGTTGGCAGGGTTAGTGGGGGATGGGGAGCTTGATGTGGATTCGGCTAACTCATTCTTCTCTTCGATTGCGCGGAAGCCTAGTTCGTCGACCATTTCTGAAACGCTGGAGCGGATGAAGCGGAGGGTGGGTTCTTCGAGCTCTCCTTTCTGGCGTTCCATTTCAACCAGGGTGAGAGCAGGGATGAGGATGGAGTCGTAGACGGCGGCGAGGGATTCGGATTTGAGGCAGTTCTCGAGGATGTCAGAGGCTTCGCGTTCGTCGTGGGCGAGCAAGCGCTGGTAGAAGGCTGTGTAGGGCGGGATGACCGGCTGATCTCCGAGGAGGACGGCGAGGAATTCAAGCGATGGGATGTGGCTGCCCATGACGACGAGGCAGACGGTGAGGGGGACCGAGAGGATGAGGCCGACGGGGCCCCAGATGAGTGTCCAAAAGGCGGCGGCGATGAGGACGGCGAGGGAGGAGAGGCCGGTGTGTTTGCCGTAGACGTGAGGCTCGACGTAGTTGGCGGTGACGACTTCAAGCACGACGAAGACGCCGAAGATTTCTGCGGAGTGGCGCCAGCCGGGAAAGACGGCGAGCGAAAGCACGGTGGGCGTGAGCGCTGCTATGGGGGCTCCGATGTAAGGCACGAAGCGGCAGAGGAAGGCGAGTGCTCCGAAGAGGAACCAGTGGGGAAGGCCGATGAAGTAGAGGGCCGTGCAGACGAGCGCTCCGTAGACGACGTTGACAGCGACCTGGAGCAGGAAATATCGGGAGACGCGACGGCTGGCTTCGCTCATGGCCTGGGTCAGGCGGGAGAGGTTGCGGTCGCCGGAGAGATGGATGAGGCGGTTGCGGAGGTCTTCACGCTGGAGGAGTACGAAGAAGGTGAAGACAACGGAGAGGAGCGCGGTGGTGAGAGGCTCGATGATGCCGCCGAGCTGATCGAGGCGTCCGGTGGGGCGGCCGACTTCGCGGACCTGGATGGGGTGGTCGGGGGTTGAGCCGATGGGATTCTGGTCGCGCTGGCCGGGGGGTGGAAGTGCGCCGGTGGAGTTGGCGATGCCGAGTTGCTCGCTGATGTACTGGATTTCACGCTGCGCGCGGCTGTAGGCGGAGTTGCTGGGGCTGTGCAGGGCCTGCATTTTTTGCGCGATGTTGCCGCCGTAGGTGGGGAGGTCGTTGGCGATGGCGACAAGCTGGGTGAAGATGGCCCAGGTGGCGACGCAGAGGAGTCCGGCAAAGGCCAGGATGACGCATAGCGCGGCGATAGGACGCGGGAGTCGGAGACGTTCGAGGAAGGCGACGACAGGAGCGAGAAGGAAGGCGAAAAGAAGGGCAAATCCGAGGGGGAGCAGGAGGACCTTGGCCATGTACAGGACGGCTATAGCGAGAACTGCAACAGTAATGAACCAGAGTTGCGACAGCATGCGTGCGGTTGCTGAGGGGTTCATTGTCACTCCCAGGGTTGGTCCCTAGAGTGTGAGATGCGGAAAATGCAGGGATGGGGAATGGGCGGATCGGAGGAATCCGCCCGTTGGATTGAGGGAGTTGGCGGCGTTACTGCAGGCGGCTGGCAGTCGCTGAGGCACAAGCCGACATGACGACGCCGCCGGTGGTATCGAAGAATTGGACGACCGCTTCGTCGGTGAAGGAATCGGCGTCGTGATCGAGGGTGATGGAGTGAGTGAGCTTCTGCGTGCCCTGGGTGAAGGCTCCGCCCGTGAACTCAATGTAGGCGACATCGCTGGCGGTGTAAGTGCGGTGCTCGTCCTGTGCCCATGTACCGACGCCGATGCTACGCTGACCGGGCAGGAAGGCAGGGTTGGAAGTGGTTTCAATGACGGTGCCGCCACGGGAGAACAGGAGAATGGAGCTGAATGGCGGGCGCTTGGCTCCTGTGGCGCAGTTGTAAAGCGTGACGGTGACCCACCAGGCGCCTTCGAGGCTGCGGGCGGAGGCGGATTGGCTGGATTGCGCGCGTACAGGCAGGGTGTTTGCAAGTGACGATGCGAGCAGTGCGGCGAGGGCGAGGGTGGTGGCGAGACGGCTTCGTGTACGCATGAGCATGGGTGGATCTCCTTGGGGGACAAATGATTTGCGACTGCAAGGACACAGTAGCGGGACGAGAAGACCGAGGTCTTGAGGATGAGTTGAGGATTCATGCCGGAAATGTTGAGGAGGGTTGATGGTGGTTGCTGCTAGAATCTCGGCACGTTACGGCGAGCGGCGGCAATGACGAATACGATTGATGGGCCTCAAGTTACATACGAATTCGCGAATTTCCGGCTGCTGCCGCGAGAAAAGCGGCTGGTGTGCGGCGAGAAGCCGGTGAAGCTGCAGCCGAAGGTGTTTGACACGTTGGTGATGCTGGTGGAAAACCACGGGCGACTGGTGGAGAAAGATAACTTTCTGAAGGGTCTGTGGCCGGATACGTTTGTGGAAGAGGCGACGCTGGCGCATTGCGTCTCAGAACTGAGGCGCACGCTGCGTGCAGAGGGCGGTGGAACGGAGTTCATCGAGACCGTTGCAAAGCGCGGATACCGATTTCTTGCACCTGTGAAGTCGACGGAACTGATCGCGGCGGTGGCGACAACGACGGTGCTGGCGGTGCTTCCCTTTGAGAATCTTGGGCCGGAGACCGACCGGGAGTACCTGACAGACGGATTGACGGAGGAAGTGATTGCGGCATTAGGACAGATCGATCCGGTGCGGCTGAGTGTGATCGGTAGAACGACGATCATGCGATACAAGCGCACGACGAAGTCGCTCAATGAGATTGGTCGCGAACTGAGCGCGGCATTTCTGGTTGAGAGTTCGCTGCGGAGCGAGGGCGGAAGGATCCGGGTGACTTCAAAGCTGGTGAGGGCGAACGACCAGGTACAGATTTGGTCGGCCACGTACGACAGCGAGCCGAAGAGCATGTTGGCGTTTCAGCGCGAATTGAGTACGACGATTGCGCAGCAGATAAGGCTACGGCTTTCTCCGGAGAGGCTGGATTCGCTGGCACGAAGACAGGCGCACAATCCCGAGGCATACGACGCTTACCTGCAAGGGCGCTATTACTGGAACCTGTTTACGCCTGCGACAACGCGCAAAGCTGTCGAATGCTATCAGCGGGCGACGCAACTTGATCCGCACTACGCGCTCGCATGGACAGGGCTGGCGGATGCCTTTGCATCAAGCCCTATCCACGCAGATGCGCCCCCTCGAGAGGTGTGGGAGAAGGCGCGACGGGCAGCGGAGCAGGCGGTTGCAGCCGAGCCCGATTTGGCGGAGACACAGACTTCGCTGGGATTTGTGAAGTTCTGGCTGGACTGGGATTGGAACGGGGCGGAGGCAGCTTACCGCAAGGCAATTGCAATCGATCCCAACTACTCACTGATGTATCGGCTGCTGGGGATTGTGCTGGGACACGCGGGCGGGCGAGAGGAAGAGGCGCGGGCTGCGATGGAGCGCGCACGGGCGATCGATCCGCTGCAGGCAATGCACCATGCGCTTTCTGCGCAGGTGGCGTTCCTGGGGAGGGACTTCTCTGCCGCGCTCGAGTTCGCGCGACATGCGGCTGTGGTGCTGGTGGACTTTTGGATTGCGAACTTTCAGATGGCACAAGCCTACGAACAACTGGGAGATTATGAACCGGCATTGAAGGCGCTGAGTCGCGCGGGCGGAATGGGTGGCGAGAACAGCAAGATGATTTCGCTACGCGGGTATGTGCTGGCAAAGATGGGGCGCGAGGAAGAGGCGCGCGCAGTTTTGAAGACGCTTGAGGCCCTGTCGCGAGAACGTTATATCCCTCCGTGCGCGATAGCTCAGGTTCATGTAGGCCTGGACGAATATGATCTCGCATTTGCCAGGCTAGATCGTGCAGTGGAGATGCACGACGTACACTTGGCTAGTTTGCCTGCAGACGCGAAATGGGATGCATTGCGCGAGGATGCACGGTTTGCAGATATTCTCCGGAGATGCGGTCTGCCGTATCCGAGTTCCTAGTTCAGGCGGGGGTGAGGGCGGCCAGCCCCGAACGGGGACGACCGAATGTTCTTGCAAGTCCGCTGAACAAGAGACTGATTCCAACCAGCGTGCCGATGACCCAGAGAGAGCTGGAAGGCCAATGGAAGAAGATCAGGGCCGCAAGGAACAAGGAGACCAGTCCGTCGATAAGAAACCACATGGTCCCAGGGAGATGCCGGACCCGTGAGAAGACGACGAGTTCGAAGATCCCTTCAAACATGATGTAGACCGCCAGCACCAGCGTTATCAAAGCCATTCCGGCAAGGGGATGGAACAACATGTAAAAGGCCGCCACCAGATACGCGATTCCGATGAGGATCTGCCAAATGACGCCGCCGCCGCCGCGCTGCGACCACGCATAAACCAGATGCGCGACACCAGCAAGCATGATCAGCCAGCCGAAGAACACACTGGCTGCGACTCCCGCAAATACCGGAGCGGCGATGGACAAAAGGCCAGCGATGATCAGCAAAATTCCCAGGGCGATAGACCATCCGCTGGACCGTGTATCAGCGGCAGTATTCATGGTTTTCTCCTTTTTGGGTTAGTCGGCAAAAATGGAAAGGTCAGAGGCGCGAGAGCGAGCGGCGTCTCCATGTGTCACACAGTTTAATGCAAATCAGGTCGCGCAGATAATTGAAAATGTGGCAATGGCGCCAGGGGACGTGCAGACATGAGTGACTACACGGAGTTTCATGATGATTCGGTGAAGGATTCGCCGGTGCGTGGGTTTCTCCATAGGGCGAGCGGGAGTGATTCGGATTGCCTGGTGTTGACGCACGGCGCCGGCGCCAACTGCCAGGCTCCGTTGCTGAAGGCACTGGCGGAGGCATTCTGCGCGGCGGGAGTGACGGTGCTGCGATGCGATCTGCCTTTCCGGCAGGCGCGACCGCACGGGCCACCTATGCGCGGAGCCGGCGAACGCGATCAGGAAGGATTGCGCTCGGCGGTTGCGGCGATGCGTCGTGAATCGCCGAGCAGGATTTTCCTCGGTGGACATTCGTATGGTGGAAGGCAGTCATCTATGCTTGCTGCGGCTGCGCCGGGGCTTGTGGAAGGGCTTCTGTTGCTTTCGTACCCCTTGCATCCGCCGAAGCAGCTAGACCAGATGAGGACAGCGCACTTCCCTTCTTTGCACACGCCTGCGCTGTTTGTAAGTGGGGAACGCGATGTATTCGGATCGAGGACGGAGATGGAGACTGCCCTCGAGCTGATACCGGCGCGAACGGAGTTGATGATGGTCTCGGGAGCGGGGCACGAGTTGATGACGGCGAAGAATCGCGCGCAGTTACCGGGTCGGGTGGTTGAGGCGCTTCTAGAGTCTTCAATTGGCTAAACGGCGGTCGTGTATCCGATGTCTCAAAGGCGAGACATTGGGCACCGGCTTTTCTGTACCGAGTCGGCCTTGGGGGTCTCGTGCTTTCCCACCGTTGCGACAAGAACAAAGACGTCGCAAGGATGGGACACCCAAGGGGTTGGAGTTTTCGAAGGGCTTGATGACTTCGTGCTATCCCATGTCTCAAAGACGAGACATGGGGCCCCGGAGTAGTGCCGCAACCTTAGAAAAGACAACCGCAGATCCTTCGACTCGGCGTTATTCGCGGGTTACTTTGAAGCCTTGCTTCTCGAGCATGGCGGGGACGCCGTCTTTGCCGACCAGGTGGCCGGCGCCGATGGCTACGAAGCTGACTCCGTCGCCTTTGAGCAGGTCTTGAATCTGCGTGGTGAACTTCTGGTTGCGCTTGACGACGAGAATCTGAAAGAGATCGGGGTACTTGTCTCGGAAGTCCTCGTTGTTGAGCTTGTCGAGTGCATCGGTATCGCCGGCGGACCAGGCGGCTAGCATCTGCTTGAATTTGTCGATCGCAGAGTCGAAGTCATCTAGTTCTGAATTGAGGAAGTCTACCTGAGTCTTCTCGGGCATGTCGGCGAAGTAGTGCATCTGCTCTTCCGCGGTTTCGAATCCTTTGACCGGCTTATTGGCCTTGATGAATTCGGGCTTGATCTCCATTTCGACACCGGTGTTGGGATCGTAGCCAGCCTGCATGAGCGGCGCGACGCTGAGCGTGAGAGCGGCGAGCCATGGCTTGAAACTCTCGAACATCGCTTCGCCGCCAGGCAGGCCGACACTGTTGGCAACCTTGGTGAGTTTGGCGAGTTGGTCGGGAGTGAGCTTGGTAGAAAGCGGGTGTGCCTGATCCATACCTAACTTCATGATGAGCGGCTGCATGGATGCGGCCTCGTCGACGTTGGGGATTTCAAGCCAGAGTGTCTGGCTCTGCTGAATGGCGGCGTCGATTTTGGCGGAGCGCCAAGGGACCCCTTTTTGAAGTGCGTGAATAGTGCCGAAGAGATAGACCGTGGCGTGCGGTCCCTTGACAACCCAGATGGCGGGTTCGGCGTGGGCGAACGCAGGGACGAGAAGCGTAGCAAAGAAGAAAACAAGTGAGACGAGTCTGCAATTCCGGGTGAAGCAACGGGGCATTCGGTGTCTCCTGCGAGGGCGATTACGCGAGTGTAAGGGCTAGGCAGAGATGAGGAATTTGCCTTCTTGCATGATTTGTTCCGTCACTGGATTTGGGCCGGTTTCGTATTCGAGCCAGATGTTGAAGCCTAGTCCGACGACATCGATGTGGGTTCCGGAACGCCAGGGGGCGCCGGTGTGTTCACCGTAGGGGTTGCCGAAGGCGATGTGAATGCCGGGGAATTTTTCGTCCTGCAGGATGTTGCCGATTACGCGGGCGACGCCGATGTTGGTGCCGATGGCGAATTCGCCGACGCGGTCGGAGTTTTCGTCGGTGTGAGTGTAGGCCCAGAAGTCCTGCTCAAGTTGCTTGTTGGTGCTGGAACAGGACACGATGCGATTCTTCGCGATTTCGATGTTGAGGGGCGTTTCGGCAAGCAGGCCGTAGCGCGCACAGAGCCAGTCACCGACTACGCCGTCGACGACAAATGTTCCGTTGACTTCGCCCGGCGAGGTGAAGCACTCGCCGCCGGGAAGATTGCCCCACTTCTCCTGCGAAATAATCCCGGAGGTTTTGAACCACTTGTACGCCGAGTTCATGTCGGAGACGATGCTGGTGCCAGCTGCAGTGGTGGCGCGAATGCGCGTGGCGCGACGAACGCGATCGAGTACCTGCTGCGAAAGGCGATCGACCTTGTCGTAGTCGGCGCGCATGCCGTCGTACATGATTTCGGGCGTGATGTTGACCATGTGGGCGTGACGCATGCGGCGGCGGTTGACGACGTCGGTCATCTGCATGCGCGAGCGGAGCTCGTTGGGCTGCACCTGCACGGCGAAGATGGAAACCTGAGACGTTTCCATGTCTTCGAGAACAGCAGCGGGCATGTCGATGAGCGGACGCGGCGCCAAACCTTCAAGGATGAATGCATTGAATGGGCAGCCGCGCTCGGCGAGCTGGGCGGCGATGGCGGCGGCAATGGGCTCGGTGACGCGGTCGGTGATGAGCGTGACCCTTTCGTCGGCCTGGATGCGGAGGCAGGTGAAGACGGCGGAGCGGGCGCCGGGGATGAATTCAGGGGGGTAGGACTGCGACAGCAGGTGCGAGGCGGTGGCGGTAAGTCTTGCGATGATGGTGCTCCGTCGATTGGGGATGCGCTTCCCACCCAGGCAGGCCCTGGACGGCGAATCGTATCTATTAAGGGTAGCAAAAATCGAGGATGAGGGGGCGGACGCCGGTCAGGTAAGATAGCGGACACGGCATTCCTAACCGGAAATTGAGATTCCAGACAATGAGGCAGTGCGCGGTTCCATTTGGAATCGCAGTGATGTTTTGAGGAGGACGAGTTGAAGATGCGTTGGACACGAGGCATTGGGGCAGCGGCGTTTGTTTTGGCGGCAGTTGCGAGCGTAGGTACCCGAGTGGCGGTTGCGCAAGGACCGTCGACTGACCAACCAGACAAGTACACGTGGCTTGAGGACATTCACGGCGATAAGCCGATGGAGTGGGTAAAGGCGGAGAATGCGCGCACCGCGGCAGTGATAGAGAAGCAGCCATCGTTTGCGCCGTTGGCCGCGGATGCCCTGAAGGTGCTGGACTCGCCGGACAAGCTGGCGACTCCGCAGTTTCGTGGCGAGTTTGTGTACAACACGTGGCGCGACAAGGACCACGTGCGCGGCATAGTCCGGCGGACGACGCTGGAAAGTTACCTGACCGACGATCCGAAGTGGGAGACAGTGATCGACTACGACGCGCTGGGCAAGCAGGACAAGCAGAGCTGGGTTGGTCATGGGCTGGCTTGTATGGAACCGGAAGAAGAGCGTTGCATGGCGGCCCTATCAATCGGCGGCGAAGATGCGGTCACCTATAAGGAATTCAATTTGAAGCAGGGCGAGTTTGTTGACGGCGGGTTTGTAATGCCGCGGGGCAAACAGCGGCTGGCGTGGCTGGACGCGGACACACTGCTGATTGGGCGCGATTGGGGACCGGGGACGATGAGCGAGGCCGGCTACCCAATCACGGTGCGGAAGTGGAAGAGGGGCACGCCTCTCGAGAGTTCGGTAGAGGTGTATCGCGGCGACACGAAGGACAATGGGTACGGGGACGATCCGGGTGTGCTGAGGGATGGACAGGGAAACAGTCTAGCGCTGATTGAGCGGAGCAAGACCACATTTGAGAGTGAGTGGTATGTGCTGTTGCCAGATGGGCCCAAGAAACTGGGGCTACCATCGAAATGCAATGTGGTTGGACTCCAGGACAATCAGCTGCTGGTGACGTTGCAGGAGGATTGGACTTCTGACGGCGGGTCAGAGAAATTCGCACTGGGATCTGTTGTATCGATCGATGCATCCGCAGCGAAGGCGAATCCGGCGCATCTGAAACCGACGGTGGTGTTCACGCCGACTGCACAAGAATTTGCGCAAGAAGTAGTGCCAACGAAGAATCACGTGCTGCTAACTACGCTGGAACATGTGCAGGGGCGCGCGTACATTCTGACTCATGGCAATGGGAAATGGACCAGAGCGAAGTTGCCAGTGCCGGATAATCAGACGATTGGAATCGCAACGAGCAGCCTTCTGCATGACAAGTTCTTTCTGGCGCAGTCTGGATTTCTTACACCATCAAGCGTGTTGCTGGGAGATGCGTCGAATGGTTCACTGAAACCGGGCAAGACGCAGAAGGCCTTGTTTGATGCCTCGCGCGATGTAGTTCAGCAACTGGAGGCTACCTCAAAGGACGGGACGAAGGTGCCGTACTTTGTGGTGCATCGTAAAGACATTCCCATGGACGGAAGCACGCCGACACTGTTGACTGCGTATGGCGGGTTCCAGGTTTCGAATACTCCGTATTACAGCGCTGTGATGGGCAAGCTTTGGCTGGAGCGGGGCGGGACTTTTGTGCTGGCGAATATCCGTGGCGGCGGCGAATTTGGGCCGGCCTGGCACGACGCGGGGCTGAAGACGCAGCGGCAGCGAATCTACGACGATTTTTACGCAGTGGCCCACGACCTGATCACGCGGAAGTTCACGTCGACGCCGCGCCTTGGAATCGTGGGCGGATCAAACGGCGGATTGCTGATGGGCGTGCAGTTCACGCAGCATCCGGAGACGTTTAAGGCGGTGGTGATCCAGGTGCCCCTGCTGGACATGCTGGGTTTTGAGCACATGTCGGCGGGAGCGTCGTGGGTTGGCGAGTACGGATCTACGAAGGTGCCGGAGGAACGAACGTTTCTGGCGTCGATTTCGCCGTACAACCAGCTCAAGCCGGATGGGCACTATCCCGAACCGCTAATTTTTACGACCACCGCGGACGATCGCGTGGGTCCGGTGCACGCGCGGAAGTTTGCAGCAAAGATGCAGGAGTACCACCTGCCGTTTTACTACGACGAGATTACGGAGGGTGGACACGGCGCGGGCGCGGACAACAAACAGGCAGCGCGGACGTGGGCCGAGCAGTATACCTACTTGACGATGAAACTCATGGATTGAAGTGGCGCGATCCGGGCGCTGCGCCCCATCTTTGAATGCATCAAGGATGGGCGCACTCTTCCCTTCCGAGGGTTCGGCGCTTACGAAGGCGCACCCTGATTCGGACTTGCGGCATTCAACGACTGCGGTAAAGACGACGGCGCAACTTCAGGCCACCGGATCGCCTGCGCGATGCAGATGATGTGGATGATCAAGAACAGCGGCACCCCGAAGGTGGGAATCAGACTCATGGGAAGCATTGTCATTGCAGTCGGCGCGATTCCGTGAGGATCGAGCACCCCGGCAAGCGCGCCGAGGGCCACCGCGCTCACCAGATCTGTGACTCCCAGGAGTTGCCAGAGGATAAAGCTTTTGCGATGTCCCGGAGCAGCCAGGGAGAGAGCCACGAACGGCGCGGTTGCTCCGATGGCGATGTCACCCCATCCTGCCGGCAACGCGAGCAGACCAGGTAAAACTCTGAAGGCAGCCAGGGCGAGGAAAGTAAATCCCACGATCCTCCAACTCTGGACGAGTGTTAGCACGCGAGGACTGAGGGAAAGAGTGAACTGCCGGAATTTCGCCGACGAGATGAACCACGCCAGAAACAGGACGATGGGCGTCAGAACCGCCAGTCCAAATGCCAACGGCGGAACATTGGGATCGTTCGTGTAGAGATGCGAAGCTGAGGCTCCGACGGTGAAGACGAACCACGCGCCGATGAGCCCGCTCGTGAGCTTTGCGTACTTTGACACGGGGAAGTCTCCTATTCTGTGACCACCGAGGTCACCTTATTGGTTAGGGTCACCAAGGCCTGCCAGGGCTCGCTTCCCAGCTTTCGCCGCAGACGTGCCTGCACCTTTTGCCAGACGGGGAGCGCACGGTTGAACTGATCGATTCCAGGCTGTGTCAAACGGAGCCGGCGTTCTCTCCGGTCTCTGCCTTGAAGTTTTTCAACCCAGCCGTGCCGGGCCATGATGTTGAGGGTGCGTGTGAGAGTGGTGGTGTCCATTGCGAGAATCTCTCCGAGCTTTCCCTGATGCACCGTTCCGGCAACCGACAGGGCCTGCAGAATTGTGAACTGCGTTGGGGTCAGGCCAAGTGGGCGCATTGCTTCGTCATAGTGCTGCGAGAGTGCCCGGGAAGCCCGCCGAAAGCTTGCGCACAGACACTCGAGGGCCGGTAGAGTCGATCCGTTCATAGCAAGATAGATGTATATGCAGATATCGAGGTTTCAAAAGAAATAGTGGACTGAAAACGGCGGGGAAAGGAAGCAATTGCACCTGTGGTGTAACAGCCGGCGGGTGGGGACCTAGAATGATGGAACGCGGTCCCGGTTATGAATTGCGATGGCCGCGAATAGATCGTTTTGAAGAAACGAGGAGGTACAGGATGGCATCGGCAGTGGCGGCTGTGGAACGGACGTTCGAACAGAAACTGGATTTGCTGGCCGAAGTTGCAGTGAAGGTGGGCTTAGGGCTGAAAGAGGGTCAGGAACTGGTCGTGACAGCGTCGCTGGATTCGGTGGATCTGGCACGGCGAATTACCGAGCAGGCGTATCGGGCAGGCGCGTCGCTGGTGACCACGCTCTATGCGGACGACGAAGCCACGCTGATGCGCTATCACTACGCCCCGGATGCGTCGTTCGATAAAGCGGCGAAGTGGCTGTACGACGGCATGGGTGCGGCCTTCAAGAGCGGCGCGGCGCGCCTGGCCATTGCAGGGGCGAATCCGGCGCTGCTTTCGAATGAGGATCCGGACAAAGTTGGACGCGCGAATCGTGCGGTATCGCTGGCGTATCGGCCTGCGCTGGAACTGATTACGCGGCACGAGATCAACTGGACGATTGTGGCCAGCGCGACGTCGGCGTGGGCAACGCAGATGTTTCCAAACGATGCGCCGGATGTGGCACTGGCAAAACTGTGGGAGTCGATTTTCCAAACAACGCGGATCAATATGGAGGATCCGGTCAGCGATTGGAAGAGGCACGACGCCGGGCTGCACAAGCGCGCGGATTATCTGAATGCGAAGCGATATGCGGCATTGAAATATCGCGGGCCGGGAACGGACTTCACGCTAGGGATGGCGGACGATCACGAGTGGATGGGCGGCGGAACGACGGCGGGGAATGGAATTTACTGCATTCCAAATATGCCGACGGAAGAAGTGTTCAGCATGCCGCACAAGGACCGGGCCGATGGAGTCATCACGGCGACCAAACCGCTGTCGCACCAGGGCACGATGATCGAGGGGATTCACGTGCGGTTTGAGAAGGGCCGGATTGTCGAGGCACACGCTTCGCGCGGCGAAGAGGTGCTGCGCAAGCTGATTGAGACGGATGATGGCGCGCGGCGATTGGGCGAGGTGGCGCTGGTGCCGCACTCGTCGCCGATTGCTTCGAGCGGACAACTTTTTCTGAATACGCTGTTCGATGAGAATGCGGCGTCTCACATCGCGCTTGGGCAGTCGTACTCTTCGACCATCCACGATGGCGACAAGTTGAGCAAGGAAGAGCTGGCTGCGAAAGGCGCGAACGAAAGCCTGATCCATGTGGATTGGATGATCGGGTCGGGCAAACTGGATATCGACGGTGTAACTGCTTCTGGTACCGAGGAGCCACTTATGCGTGACGGGGAATGGGTATGACCACCCCATTGACGAAGGCCTGTCAATCGGGACCCCGGTGTAAGGTTTCGTGCTTTTCCATTCATGACGCAAAAGTCGCGTCATGAATGGGGCACCCAACTTGCATGAAACGGAACTCGGGTCAAACTTCTCGCGGTCGGGCGAGGGAGACACATGGGAAAGATTGGAATTATTGGCGCAGGCAGCGTCGGGGCGACAATTGCGTACGCCGCACTGATTCGCGGAGTGGCGCGGGAGATCAGCCTCTTTGATATCGCGCGCACGAAGGTTGACGCGGAAGTATTGGACCTGAATCATGGGCTGCTATTCGCTCCGCAGGCGAAAGTCGACGGCGGAGACGATGTTGAAGTGCTGCGCGGCGCAGATGTCGTGGTGATGACAGCGGGCGCCAAGCAGAAGCCAGGCCAGACGCGCATGGACCTAGCGGAAGCGAATACGCAGATCTGCAAGAAGATTCTTCCGGAAGTGATGAGAGTAGCGCCGGATGCGCTGCTGCTGATGGTCACAAACCCTGTGGATGTGGTGACCGAGGTGGCGCTGAAGCTGACTGGGTTGCCGTGGCAGCGTGTGGTGGGATCGGGCACGGTGCTGGACAGTTCGCGGTTCCGCTACCTGGTGGCAAAGCATTGCAACGTCGCGGTGCAGAATGTGCACGCGTACATTGCGGGCGAACATGGCGACTCGGAGATTCCGCTGTGGGCAAGCGCGACGATCGGGTCGATTCCATTAAGCCAGTGGAGTGTTGAGGGACACGGGCGTCTCACCTCTGCGGACAAGGACGCTATCGTGAAGAACGTGAAGGAAGCCGCATACCAGGTGATCCAGGGCAAGGGCGCAACGAACTACGCGGTGGGGCTGGCGGTGTGCAACATCCTCGAAGCTATCTTGTTTGATGAGCGGCGCGTGCTGCCGGTGAGCGGGTTGCTGCGCGGGTTCCGGGGTATGGAGGATGTGTGCCTAAGCCTGCCGCGGATTGTGGGCCGCGGTGGGATTGAGGCGCCGCTGCCGATTCCGATGACGGTGGATGAGGAGAGCGGGCTGGTGGAGAGCGCAGATCGGATTCGCGCGGTGGTGCGGGGGCTGGGGTACTAGGGCGACAGTCAAAGGAACCTAAGGGACGGCTTCGTTTGAAAGCAGAAGCGGAATATCTCGGCCGAGGCGCGTTTACCGGATGAGCCCGTGGATTTGCTTGTTTGCTGGGGCATTTCTCGTATTCAGTCTGCTTGGCTTACTGGGGCTGCTTTGGAGCCAACATGCCGGGGTACAGAGACGAAACCCAGCCGAGACGGTGGAGTGGGCGGCGATCACTCTGTTTGCGGTGTGCTGGGCTATCTATGTCTTCGGCGCGGTGATTGTGCTTTCGGACAATGCAATTGAGAAGCGAACTCCATTGAAGACCGATAGCCTGCGATTTGCGCAGATTCGCGGAAGACGCGAGACGGTGCACAGGAATTTTGATGGAAGCTACATCCGGTATTTGCAGGTTGTTCCGCGCGATTCGTTGTTGCCATTAATCCGGTTTCAGAAGTTCTACGTGTTTGATGCTGCGTTTTATGCGTGGTATGACGAACTGACCGATCTGGATGCGATGGACAGGGCGCGAAAGAGGGACGTGGAGTACGAGAGGATTTAGAAGCCGATATTCGGGAAAGCTCGGAGCCGCTTATTGCGCAGCGCGAAACTGGAATTGGTAGTCGCTGTAGTCGATGACGATTACCGTGCGACCGAGGAGAGGGCTGCTGGATTCGGCGCGGGCGTGGATGGCCATGGTGTAGCCCTGCATGTTGGCGTAGCGGCGCATCATCTTTGTGGGTCCGGCGAAAACTGATGGACTCTTGGAGGCGATGCCTTCGACTTGGACGAGCGTGTGGGTGTCGGCATGGATCCAGATTGTGCCATCTATCATGTCGGGTGCTTTGCGGTGCGGCGTTATGGCGAAGGCGAGACAGATGCGACCGTCGATGGTTTGCGTGACTCCGGGCTTGAAATGCATCTCGTAGTTCGCCGATGTGAACCAGGACTGGACGACTTTCGCGGGATTGTTGATGGCTTTTTCGTTGTCTAGAAGCGGCTGGAGTCCGACTTTCTGAATGAGGGATGAGCTGGATTTGGAGAGGATCACATAGTCTTTGCCGCTTCCCTTTTTATAGGTCATCTTTACGGTCATCTCTGCGGCGGGGTGAGTCTGGTCGCTGCCCCGAAAGACGGCATAGTGCTCGACGTCGGTGAAGCTGAGGACATTATCGAAACGCGCCTGGTCGGGGGCGTCGAGATCGCGGACGATGGCAGAGGCATCGGGTTGCTGGGCGGACAGAGGGGCGGCGGCCATCACGGCGGCGAAAATCGTCGTTGTGATAATTCTGGCCGCTCGAAAATGCAATGACTCACCTCACACTCGAGGTGCGCAGTATGATTGCGCGCTCCTGAAATTATCGTTCCTGGGAAGGAATTCTCCTCAGTCCGAATGCGCTGTGGCGGCGGCCTATCGTGATGATGCGATCGAAAGGCAACCGCAGATCCTTCGACTCCCGTTGGTCGCTCAGGATGACAGCGCGTTTGGCTCTGTCACCAGAGTGATTGGCGTGAAGTGCAATCGATGATTGCGCTTTACAGGCCGGCGCGGGTTTCTGCGGCCATGTAGTCGACTACGGCTTTCAGGTCACCTTTGCTCTCTTCGAAGACTTTGAGCTGCCGGTCGGCGCCGGTGCCAGTCCTCATGATCTTGCGAATGCCATCGATGGCTTCCCTGCTGCCGAGTTCGTCCACTTCCCGGTCGATGAGGACTAGATATTCCTCGAGCAGATCGCGTTCGGGCACTTCTTGCTGACGACCGAAATCGATGAGGTGGCCGTCGAGACCGTAGCGAACGGCGCGGAATTTGTTCTCCATCAAAAGCGGGCGCGAATACTGGCGGAAGTCCTGGTTGGCGGCGTGCAATCGGTAGAGATAGGCCGCGGTTGCCTGGATGAGCGCGGCGACGGCGACCGTTTCTTCGGCGCGCAAGGGGATGTCGCAGGCGCGGACTTCGACGGTGTTGAAGAAGGGATGAGGACGGATATCCCACCAAATCTTCTTGGCGTTGTCGATACAGTTAGTGCGGACCAGCAGGCTGACGTAGTTTTCGAATTCGGAGTAGCTGGAGAAAGCGTCGGGAATTCCTGTGCGCGGGAAATTTTCAAACACTTTCGCACGATAGCCTTTGTAGCCGGTATTGAGGCCGAGCCAGAAAGGCGAGTTAGTGGCAAGCGCCATGATGTGAGGCAGGAAGTAGCGCATCGAGTTCATGATGCGGATCGCAGCTTCGCGGTCTTCAATGCCTACGTGGACGTGGAGGCCGAAGATTAGATTGGCGCGGGCGACGAGCTGGAGATCTTTGACGACCTGGTGGTAGCGCGGGTCTGGATAGATTTCCTGCGTTCGCCAGTCGGCGAAGGGGTGGGTGGCACCAGCGACGAGTTCGAGATTGTGTTCGCGAGCCAGCTTGACCATTTCGCGGCGTAGTTCGTAGATATCCTCACGTGCCTCATCGATGTTTTTGCAGATGCGGGTGCCGACTTCGACGACGGAGGTGTGCATTTCGGCCTTGACGCGTTCCTGCAGGAGGAGCTTGCCCTCCTCGAGCATTTCGGTCTCGATGTGAGAACGAAGGTCGCGCGTGACCGGGTCGATGGTTTGATATTCCTCTTCGATGCCGAGAGAGAAGGATGGCCGCATGGATGCTCCTGAACAGCGTGTGGCAATTGTAAAGCCGCAGTTCAAAGTTCTGAGTTCGTAGTTCTCAGTGGACAGGCATACAATCCTGCGCGTGAGTGAAATGGTCTTCCAAGATCGGCGGGAGGCGGGGCGCGTGCTTGGGGAGCTTGTCGCTGAGCTGCCTGACTTGAAGGACGGCGTGGTGCTGGGACTGGTGCGCGGTGGTGTTCCGGTAGCGTTTGAAGTAGCGCGGGCATGCGGACTACCGATGGACATCCTGGTGGTGCGGAAGCTTGGAGTGCCGGGGCAGGAAGAGCTGGCGATGGGCGCGATCGCGAGTGGCGGAAGCGTGGTGCTCAATGAGCACATCGTGCGTTCGTGCCATGTGTCGGAGAAGAAACTTGAGCATGTGATCGAGCGCGAGATGCAGGAAATGGAGCGGCGCGAATGGCTGTACCGGGAGGGTCGGCCGGCAATGGAGATTACCGGACGGACCGTCATCCTTGTCGACGACGGGCTAGCGACGGGAGCGAGCATGCGTGCTGCGATACGCGCAGTGAAAGGATGGGCGCGACGGGTGGTCGTCGCCGTTCCTGTGGGGGCGAAGAGCACGTGCGAGGAGCTTGCGCAGGAGGTGAACCGGGTGGTGTGCGCGCTGACACCGGAGCCGCTGGATGCGGTGAGCCTGTTCTATCGAGAGTTCGGTCCCACTGGCGATGATGAAGTGAAGGCGCTGATCAAGCAGGGACTAGTTGTGTAGTGTCAAGAGATTGTTCCTGATGAGGCCTGCCCTTGTAATAGGCGGTTGATGGCTCAAGCTGGCGTGGGGCCTGTGCCAGTTGTATTCATGCAGCCAGAGTCGGAGCTGGTCGCGCCTCTGCTCGGAGTTCTGATATGTGCGGACATAAGCCCACTCTTCGAGCGCGGTGCGGATGAAGCGCTCGGCCTTGCCGTTGGTGCGCGGCGTGTAGGGACGGGTGAAGCGGTGTTTAAATGGCGAGCCGCTTGCATATTCTGGCAAAGAAACGGGAACGATAAGCGGGCCCGTTGTCTGTCAGCAGGGCATGAAAACGGATACCGAATCGCGCGTAATAATCCAGAGCCTGGGCGAGGAAAGCCGCTGCTGAGGCGGCCGTTTCATCGGGGAAGATAGCCGAGAAGGCGATGCGGGAGTGATCGTCGATAGCCACATGCACGTACTCCCAGCCCACGCGCCGGGTGCGGTCAGCCAGATTGCCAGTCACGCGATGGCCTGGTTTTGCGATGCGACCCAGTTTCTTGATGTCCAGATGCAGCATGTCGCCGGCTCGCAAGTGTTCATAGCGCTGAACAAGCCGGCGTGGATCCAGATCGCGCAGGCGGCTGAGCTTGAACCGGCGCAGGATGCGGCTGACCGTGGCCCGACTAAGGCCTGTCTGTTGAGCAATGCGCAGTCCGGTCCAGCGCTGCCGGCGCAGAGCTTCCACCAGATCCACCTGCTCGGGCCTGGTCAAACGATACAGCCGATGTGGACGGCAAGTGCGATCCACCAACCCCTGGCTGCCAAGTTGCCGAAAGCGTCGCACCCATTTGGCGGCGGTCTTTGCGCTCACGTTGGCAGCGGCAGCTGCCGCTGCCAACGTCCATCCACGCTCGATCACTTGCCTGGCCATCTGCTCTCGACTCCACACCACTGTTCGGGCATTCTTGGGATAGTCCATCTGGTCCCCTGAATTGCCAAGTTGTCGCAAACTCAGCTTTACAGCTCCCGATCAGATGGACAATCTATTGAAACCTCACAACTAGGGACTAGGTAAATATGTTCGCCTTTTATTCGCTTTTAGGGTAGGATGAATTGGGCGATGAATCTCTTTTCCCAACTTGCGGCGGAGCCGACGCATGAGGAGATCTTCCCGGGCGCGGTGTTGATGCGAGGCCTGGCCCTCCCTCAGGATGCCGAGTTTTTTGCGGCGGTGGAGCGGATTCTTGAGGCTGCACCGCTGCACCATGCGATGACTCCCAGTGGACTGCCGATGTCGGTGATGGTGTCGGACTGCGGCACGCCAGAGGCGTTCCGACGCCGGTGGGATCCGCAGAACCCGAGCGTGCGGCGGATGTGGCCGCCGATTCCGCGCGTGCTGGTGGATTTCGCGCTGCGCTGCGCGGTTCGGTCGGGGTTTCCGCAGTTCCGTCCCGACACTTGCCACATCAATCGCTACCAGACTGGGACAAAACTTGGAATCCACCAGGACCGGCACGAGTTCGATCTCTACCAGCCGATCGTTTCCATTTCGCTGGGGCTCGACTGCATTTTTCTCCTGGGCGGTTTTCAGCGTACTGACAGGACGAAGCGCATTCTTCTTGAACATGGGGATGTGATCGTCTGGGGCGGGCCCTCGCGGATGCGCTTTCACGGGGTGCAGCCCCTGAAGCCGGGGCACCATCCGCTGACAGGGTCGTATCGGTACAACCTTACATTTCGCAAGGTGGCTTAGAAGCAGGACCCGGTAGTAGAGGCCGAACGCGCGGAAGCCACGTCGACGCCACGCAGATCACCCTTGGACCCGAATGGCTCTTCGCAATTGTCCCATCGTTAATCTGCCAGTTTTTCCTGATCCCATTCTTAATTCACATCCACTGTCCGAAACCCTAGCTGATACAAGAGAGCCGTCACGCTGGTTCGCGCATTTTGCGTCGCCTTGTCCAGAATTCCGTCATCAGATGCGGCCTGGGTAATTTGCTGTTCGGCAGTCTGGCGGACGTCCGACTCCAAGTTCGGATCGGAAGCAACCAATACACCCGTCGTCCTGGAATACACGCGAGTTCGGCTGTTATCGATCCGCGTGGTAAAAATCTGCGCCGTCGGCAGATGGACATGCACCGTATCGCCGCTGACCACTACGTCACCGGCCTTGAGCTGCCCCAGGTCAATGCCGGCAACTACCTCTCCATGAGCCACGAGAAGCAGCTTGTCGCCGGCTAAGAAATCAGGCAGGTAGGCGCTTTGCCGCTCGCCTTCGACGATCTTATCCAGCGAATATTCGACCGTCTCGAGCCTGGAGAGCTTCTGAATCATCTCCACAACGGTGGGAGACGAAACGTTGAATCGAACCGGGCGGCCCATCACAAACCCCGCAACTCGATCCCATAACCCGACCTGCGACACCCGCGACAACACCATTATCGTGAGTAACCCCACCAGGATAGCGATGCCTGAGGCGGCCAGAAACAGCTGAAGTCGTCCCCTCCCCTTGACCACGAAATGCGTCTGCCCAGAGGGGCCGCCGAGTGTCATAGCTATTAATGTACTCTGGATCAAAAATCTCCAATCGTTTGGATTGTCGCGATGGAATTCAACTGAATCTTTTCGCAACACCGGCACTCCTGCTGGAGGGTCGCGATCAGCCGCAGATCTTTCGGCTCCGCTTTGCAGCGCTCAAGATGGCATGCCGAGCCTGCGCGGTTGACCGGCTGGCCGTGCGCAAAGGTGTTGCCTGATTTCGGAGAGGGGCATTATGCTTCGGTGTATGAAATCACAACAGATAGTCTCTACATTGGCTCTCGCTGCGGCTTTGGGGTTTGCACCGGTTTTCGGATGGGGTCAGGATGCGGCCAAGGACGCCGGTCAGAGCGTGAAGCAGGGCACCACAAAGGCTGCTCACGCAACCGCAGACGGAACGAAGAAGGCGGCGAACGCTACCGCCGATGGCACGGCGAAAGCCGCTCAAGCTACCGTAGATGGGACCAAGAAGGCATCGGACGCGACTGCGGACGGCACCACCAAGGCTGCTCGTGCAACCGCAGACGGAACCAAGAAGGCGGCTAACGCCACCGCTGATGGCTCAGTCAAGGTTGCTAAAGCAACTGCGGACGGGACCAAAAAAGCTGCGAACGCTACCGCTGACGGAACCAAGAAGGCGGCGAACGCTACTGTTGATGGAACAAAAAGGACAGCGAACGCAACGGCGGATGGGACGAAGAAGGTGGCGGGCGCTTCAGCCGACGGGACCAAGAAGGCTGCGAATGCTACCGTTGATGGCACCAAGAAGGTCGCCGGCGCTACCGCTGACGGCTCAGTCAAGGTTGCTAGCGCAACTGCGGACGGGACCAAAAAAGCTGCGAACGCCACCGTCGACGGAACTAAGAAGGCGGCGGGCGCTACTGCTGACGGGATCAAGAAGGCGGCAAACGCGACTGTCGATGGAACAAAGAAGACTGCGAACGCAACGGCGGACGGGACCAAGAAGGTGGCGAGCGCTACAGCTGATGGCACCACCAAGGCTGCCAACGCGACCGTTGACGGAACCAAGAAAGTGGCGGGCGCGACCGCTGAGGGCACTGTAAAGGTTTCTAAAGCAACCGCAGACGGAACGAAGAAGGCGTGGGATAAGACCAAGAGCACGACCACCGGTGCGTTCCACGGAGCCAAAGAAGGCGCAGAGAAGAAGACAGAGTGATTCGACGTGGATCGGGGCGTGTCGGATGTGCGCCCCTGATGACTTTGGTCGCAATTGAAGGCAGGAAATTCGTAACCGGCGGGTTACCAGAGAGTCATCTGTTGGGCCAAGCCCAGGTGTAGCGTAAGAGGCACTCCATTCCCGCAGGAGGGCCTCAGGATGATTGCTTCGACGAGATCCGCACCAAACGCTCTCTTGCAGTTGTGCGGTACTGCGGCGATCGCGATGACCTTCCTTGGCTTGTTGTTTTTGATCGCGACACGCCTGCTCAGCATCTTCGCTCACGGCGAGAGATTTGCCGGGGAGATCGATGCAATCTCAATTGCACTCATCTTTGGCGGAATTGCCGTCGCGCTCAAGACGATCGAGATGCGCCTCAGAGCGGAACAGGATTCTTCGATTGACTGATCCGGCGCGCACGGCTGTTAAAGGTTGGGACCGCGGTGTCCCACTCATGCGCAAACAACGCGCGTGAATGGGACACCCGGTGGACACCAAGCGCAACTCAAGGCAAAAAGGCAACCGCAGATCCTTCCACTCCCGTCGTTCGCTCAGCGACTGTCTGGATTGTCAAGGATGGGCTGATGGAAAAGCGGAAAACGATGTTGCCGTTTTCCTCTTTCCCACAACCTCGACTACGGCTGCTGATTAGCTGCCCAGCTCAGTTGCGAGTGCACGTTTTTCTGGCGAACCTCGCGGGCTTTGGCGTTGAGGCGGACGAGCAACTTATGTGCCACGGCGATGCGAACGACTTTGGGCGGTTTGCCGGCGGCGCGCAGGCGCTGCTGGAAGGCGAGGAAGTCCGGTTCATGACGAGCGACCACGCTGCCCACGATGAACAGGATGCCGCGGATGGCGGCGCGGCCGCCACGCACCGCGCGTTTGCCCTGATGTTTGCCCGAGTCGTTGGCCAGCGGCGCCAGTCCTGCGAGTTTGGAGATGGTCTTGTTGGAGAGCGTGCCGATCTCCGGCATCTCGGCCATGATGCGGGCCACGGTGCGATCGGCTACGCCCTTGATGGTGCGGAAGGCTTGATTAAGTTCGCGCCACAACGGATCGGCTTCGATCAGTGCAGCGATGGCCTGTTCCAGTTCTCTGATCTGTTCGGCGAGGAAGGTGAGCATCTGGCGGAAGCCCTTCTGCACGGCGTCGTTGGTGACTAAACGTTGCTGGTTCAACTGCGCGGTGCGAACCTCGGTGAGCTGGCGCAGACGCGTGACGCGGGCGCGCAACTGGAGCTGTGTCTGCGGAGCCAGGCATAGCGGCTGAGACTTCTTTGTCTGTGCGTACCAGGCGATCATGCCGGCATCGATGGCGTCAGTCTTCTCCAGCCAACCCATGCTCTGCGCGAACTGGCGCACGGCACGCGGGTTGACCACCGCCACCGGCAGGCCGTGTTCGGACAGCTGCGCAAAGGCCCGCTGTTCGTAGCCGCCGGTGGCCTCCATGGCGACCAGCGCTACTTGATGGGTCTGACAGAAGGCAGCCAACTCTCGGATGCCTTCCGGGGTGTTGGCGAAGGTGGCTGCGGCGCCGTCCTGTCCGATGCGCGCGGCTAAAGATGAGGAAGCAATATCCACTCCACAAATGATCCGTGTCACGGTAACCTGCCTTGTATGTTCGAATGAAAATCGTGCGACTGTTCGGTCGTACGTGACTTGGGCAGCGGTCGCCTGTGCTGAGCGCCGGTCGTCAAGACCGCAGGATGAACGGGAGCCGTCCGCCCGCGGGGGAGCCGATCTCTCGGTTCCCCCACTGCAACAGTCTCTACCAAACTGCCGCTCATTTAGAGATACAAGGATGACATCATCTCTACATTTTAGAAACCATCTCAGCTTGCGGGCTCGAATGTCGTAGCATCCACTATTTTGGTCGACTTTTTGGGCGCGGATTTCTTTGTGGATACCTTGTTTGCCGCTGGCTTCTTTGCTGGCTCCTCAGCAGGTGTACCGGAGAGGAATGCGGCCCAGCGGAGTTCCTGGGTTGGCGCTGGTGCGTCTTGTGCTTTGGCGATGGCCATGTCTGCTACTTCTTTAATGATCCAGTCGAAGTTGGCTTGCCCTACGGAGTGGAGATCGGCA
The DNA here is from genome assembly GCA_963738035.1 of uncultured Acidobacteriaceae bacterium. GTDB lineage: Bacteria > Acidobacteriota > Terriglobia > Terriglobales > Acidobacteriaceae > Telmatobacter. The sequence continues at coordinate 406,690 of CAVTVB010000003.1, read as the reverse complement.
TCGGGAGCTGGGTTCATAAAGTCGATGGCGTAAGGAATGCCATCTTCTACCGCAAATTCGACGGTGTTGAGATCGTAGCCGAGGGCCTGGCACAGCTTGAGCGCATCTTTCTCGACGCGGTCGAGGAGGGCGGGATTATAGGCGGGCGGATTGTGCACGTAGCGCTCGTGGTGAGGCTTGCGCGGATCGTAGGGCATGATGTGGACCTTGCTCTGGCCGACGACATAGCAGCGGAAGTACTCGTTGAAGTTGACGGCTTTTTGGTAGAGCATGCAAAGGTCGCGCGACTGGTCGTATGCAGCGAAGAATTCAGGCCGGTTGTGGATGTGGTAAACATCGCGCCAGCCGCCGCCATCGACGGGCTTCATGAATCCGTGTTCACCGACGTAGGCGAAAACCTTCTCCCAGTTGAGGGGGTATTCGAGGTTGCGCATGGAGCGGTCAGTGGTGCCTTCAGGGTGTTTCTTGTGAGGCAGGATGACGGTGGGCGGGACCGCTACGCCGAGTTTGGCGGCAAGGGAGTAATTGAAAAACTTGTCGTCGGCGGACCACCAGAAGGGATTGTTAATGATGACGGTGCCGTCGAGTGCGGCGTGCTTGAGATAGGCGCGGTAGAAGGGGATGTCGTGGGAGATGCGATCGACGATGACGGCGTAAGGCGCTGGCTTGTCGAGATGCACGGCGCCGGTTTCAACGAACTCGGCGGTGAGTCCGGGGACGTTGCGCGCGTTGATGTGTTCCACGAGCGCGCCGGGAAAGCTGTTTTCCATGCCGAACAGGACGCCGATCTTTTTCATGCGTGAACCTCCGGACTGTGCGCGGTTAAGCGACGACAAATCCCGAGCATTGTGAACAGTGTACGGCAGTGATCTGGGTGAACGAATCGGGGGTAGCTGCCAGTGAGCCCTTGGTCCTAGGCTGATTTCGATTTCATCGAACTTGTCTTTTTTCATCCGCTCAAAGTGAGCTCGCGTCGGTGAGTGGCGTCACTGTCGGATGTCACAGAGCGGCGTAGTCTGGCGACGCTATCGGGAGGCGAGGCATCGTATGGATTACCGGGTGTTGACGGTTTCGCGGGAATTTGGGAGCGGCGGAGGAAGGATTGCGCAGTCGATTGCGAAGCGGCTGGGTTGGAAGTTGCTGGATGGCGCGCTGATTGACGAGATTGCGTGCGCGGCACACGTGGATGCGGGTGTTGTGAGCCGCTTCGATGAACACGTGGAGGGATGGCTGAGCCGCGTGAACCGGCAAGCGATGCGCGGAGCGGCAATGGCCGCCGGGGTGGCGCTGCAGGAAGAGAAATGCTTTGACCAGGATGTGATGACGGACCTGACGCGTCAGATTATTGAGCACGCATATGCGGCTGGAAACTGTGTGGTCGTGGGTCGCGGGGCGCAGTGCATTCTGCAGTCAAAAGCAGATGTGTTTCACGCGTTTGTGTACGCACCGCTGCGGGTGAGAATTCACCGACTGCGGACGCGGCTAGAGCCAGGCGCAAATATCGAGCATCGCATTCGGGACGTTGATGCGGAACGGGCGCACTATCTGAAGCTGCGCTTTGGCAAGGAATGGAACAATCCGCATCTCTACAACCTGATGATCTCGTCAGGCGAGGATGAGGAGCAGACGGCGCGGGTGATCGAGTTTGCGATGAGGAAAGCCCCTGCTGAAATCGGCTGACCGCCTGCCGGCGGCACAGGATGATGCTTCGTGAATGTTCACGAAGGCCTCATGCAGAATTGGTGAATTCAGGCTGAGTGGAGGCTGAATCTATGCCACGTAGCGCCAGCGCATGGTTAAGCCGACACCGCTGGCTGAGATGACTCCGCCTTGGAGAAAGTGGCCCCGTAAGAACCCTCCAGAGGACTGCGACCCATCCGCATGCTTCATTTCTACGCGTGAATTGTCTTTGGGATGGGTATTGGGGTCTCTGGGGTTGAATTTGGTCCATTCATTCTTCATAGCTTGATGTTAGCACTGGGCGAGGTTTCTGATCCGTTGGGACAGCTTCAATCTACCTAAAGGTCTTGATTGGGGTTCACCGGCAAGCGGATTCTGGAGCGCCGCTTTGATTTCGTGTCCAGCAAGAATCTGGCGTTCCGGCGATGACGGAGTACGGGAAGGTAGTCGGATTTTGCGAATCCTGAGGCGGGTTGAGGCGTCAACTAAGGCGGGTTCAATTGGCTCTGGACGCGTGCCAAGCCCACTGTGCAAGAAAACGACATGAGGTCAACTGATGGATACTTTACTTCCTCCGATTGAAAAACCTCAAGGCCCTGTTATGAAGCTCGCCTACAGCATTGCCCGTCGGCAGTTTGGCAGAGTGCCGACTCCCGTCAAGGTGGTATACGCGCGCATGCCGGCGGCATTTGGATTGTTTGCCGGGAAGATCGGCAATCTGGACAAGAAACTGGAAATGCCGGCCGAAACAGCATTCCTGATCCGCGAACGGGTGGCGCATATCAACATCTGTGAATTCTGCATGGATATTGGCCGCATGTTCGTAATCAAGGCGCGAATGAATGAAGCGAAGTTTGACGCGCTCGAGGATTACAAGACGAGTCCGCTCTTCAACAAAGCGGAGCGCGCTGCGCTGGATTATGTGACCGAGCTGACGCGGGACAAAAGGATCGAGCCCGAGACATTCGATCGCTTGCGAAAGCATTATTCCGAGCGGGAAATTTGCGAGATTGTTTGGCTACTAGCCAGCGAGCACTTCTACAACATGACCAACCTGGGTTTGAACATCCAACCAGACATGCTTTGCGACATCGCGCGCAAAAGCCAGGGCATTTCACAGACCTGACGTAGAGAGATGCCTAGGTTGAGGCGATCTGCTTGAGCTGGGCCAGATGGTTCAGGTCGTGGCCGGCCATGGTTTCTACGATCGTCTGGAAGGTCATGGCGCCGCGTTCGGGGTGTGTCACTGGTTTGGACGCGGAGCCGGGCAATGCCTTCGCGATGAGCTTGAGGTTCCAGGTGCGGATTGCGGTAAATGCAGCGAGGGCGTCTTTGGCGGCAATGCCTTTGTAGGGCGCTGCCCACTTGTCCTGGTCGAATGGCTGCAACACGTGATGATCTTCCGCGAGGGTTTGGCGGAGGCGGAAGGCGAAGGCGATCTCGCAGTCGGCGAGGTGGCAGACGATTTCAGCGGGCGACCACTTGCCTGGTGCAGGTGGCGCGGTGGACCTGTCGGGACCGATCATCTGGAGCTTGTTGGCGATCTCGTGCGAGGTGGCAGAGAGGATGACATCGAGCGGGCGGCCGTCAAGAAATTTTGCGTATGGATTGAGTTCGCTCATCGGGAAAGGTCCTGTGATGTAGGCGTGAGATTCGGTTAGGAGCCGTCAGTTGCCGATACAGTTCTACGCGGGCCGAAGCGGCTGGGCAATTGATGAATCGGGTACGAGCGGTCTCGGGGATCCTGTCTCAACATCTTATTCCCGATAATCGCTGCCCGTATTCCCCTTAAACATATTGCTGAACCATCTGTTGCCAAGTGGGCCAATCATGAGAGTTAAAGGTCTCCCATGTGTAGAGTTTGTGCGGGATTCCCTTGGAACTCATGATCCTATCGAGGTTCTGGTTCGGGCCAAGGCACTGGTCATCCCAGCCGGTTGCGAGGATGTAGGTGTTGTGCTGGTAATGATCAAAAAACCAGGAATCAGCAAGATTGGGCAGATAGTGAGTGGGCAGGTTGAAGTAGCAATCCTGGTCGTAATAGCCATTAAGGAAGTTGGAAACGTCGAACGCGCCAGACATTGTGAGCAAGCCGGTAAAGATATCGGGATGGCGCAGCGCGATGTTGGTGGCATGATAGCCGCCGAAGCTGCAGCCGAGCGAGACGAGGTGCTGGTCCCAATTCTTTTTACGAATGAGAGGGACGACCTCGTGTATCAGGTAGTCCTCATATTGGACGTGGCGGGCGATGCGCCAACGCGGTGGGACGTTGCGATTGTACCAACTCTCCATGTCGATTGAATCGACGCAGAAGAATTGCAGATCGCCGTGTTCTACGCGACCCGCTACTGCGCCGATCATGCCGCGATCCTCAAACTCGTAGTAGCGGCCACCAGACGTGGGAAAGACGAGCACCGGCAATCCGGCGTGGCCGAAGACGAGCAGTTCCATTTCGCGGCCAAGCCGGCTGGAATACCACTTGTGGTACTCGCGGTTCATCGAGAGTCTTACTCCTGAAACAGGCGATTTGAGAAGCGATGGTTTCCTGTTACTGTAACAGGGAAAAGCGGAGACCAAGGGACTAAGTCACGCAGGGACAAGAAGCGGAGACACGGCGATTCACGAAGGATTGAAACTGGAATCACAGTCGGACAAAGATGCGGGTGAGGGCTTGCTCGGGGAGATAGAGACGGCCACGGCGCATCCGCGGTTGCGTCTGCACAATGGATTTAAAAGCATATATCTACCAGATGAACGCGATGTGATTGTTTATGTGCCGCCGGGGTATGACGAGGAGCCGGAGCGGAACTATCCGGTGCTCTACCTGCACGATGGACAGAACCTTTTCGACGGGCGCACATCATTTGTGAAAGGGCGCACGTGGATGGTGCGCGAGCATGCGGACGATGCTATCGAGGCGGGCGAGGTTGAGCCGCTGGTGATCGTCGGCATCTACAACACCGGCGACCGACGGCTTGCCGAGTACACACACGAATACAACTGGCAGATGGGCGGCGGTGAGGCGGACAAGTATGGCGATCTGCTGACGCGTGAACTGATGCCGTGGATCGCTGACAAATATCGCGTCCGACAGGATCGCGAGAGCACTGGAATGGGTGGCTCGTCGCTTGGCGGGCTGGTGACGCTCTATCTGGGGCTGCGGCATCCAAGTGTGTTTGGGAAGCTGGCGCTGTTGTCGCCTAGTGTCTGGTGGAATCACAAGAGCATTCTGGGCTACCTGAATGAGCACGCTCCGCAGATGTGGGAGCGGCCGAGGGTGTGGCTGGATGTGGGCGATCGCGAAGGACTGCGAACGCTTCGCGACGTGGAGCATCTGGCGCGGAGATTGAAGGCGAACGGCTGGTGTCCCGGTGAGACGATGCACTTTGAGAAGGTGCATGAGGGAACACACGACGAGGCGAGCTGGGCGGGTCGCGTGAGACACATGCTGAAGTTTCTGTTTCCTGCGAGTTGATTCTATTTGGTCGCGGTTGGGGTAACCGGCGGCGGCAGTTTGCGCCATTTCTGATAGGCGCTTCCAACAGCCAGAGACCAGACGAGAGCTGCGAGGTACCCGGCGAGGACATCGCTGGGGTAGTGGACCCCGAGATAGATTCGCGAATAGCCGATTGCGCCGGAGAGACTGACCCAGAATATCCAGATGGTGATGCGGACCAGTAGATTTTTTCGTCTCGCGGAAAATAATGCGGCGGCGGTAAGACAAAGACAAAATGAAAGCATCGCGTGCCCGCTGGGAAAGCTGTAGGACAAGGGAAGCCTCGAATTGAAAAATGGATCGGGGCGATGCCGATGGAAGGCGAGTTTCAAGACCCACATCAGCAGGCTTCCGCCGGCTACGGTAACCGCAATCAGGATTGCGCGGCGTGGATGGCCGACAAGCCACAGGGCAATGCAGGATGCGATTGCAATGAGGGTAACGACGGCGGGCGAGCCGATGATCGAGAGGAGTCGCATGACGGCTGTGAGCTCGGTATTGGAGTGGGCGTGCACAAAGAGGCGAACGGCGACGTCGAACTGACGCGTATGTCCGTCGAGCATCTCCTCTGCCAAGGCCGCAAACAAGACGAGTAAGATGACGGCACAGCTCAACCCGATGAAGAGGGGCGTGCTCAGACGTTCGAGCACGGTGGGTTTATTCACCCGAGTCAGGGCCATGGTATGAGTATGCGGGCTGCTGTCTACAAAAGCTTGCTGTAGAGTTGCCAGTTCTTGTCCGGCTGGATCTTGATGTGGATCCTATGAGTGAAGACGCGGGCAAGCAAATCGTCGTCGAACTTCCGCTGTACCGCGTCGGGATTCCTGGTGTAGAGGATGAATTCCCGAATTCCCGGGATCGTGGTAGTGGCGACAAAGAGCGACTCGCGATTGGACTCGAAGACTTCACAGATGTCAGTCTCGATGCGTTTCAACTCTTCGGCTTCGCCGGGGTTGGGAAAACCGTCGCGCGTTGTGTCAACCATGGGCACGGCGATGGCGACGTGGTGTCCGTAGCCGGTGACACCTTTGAATTTGCCGTAGCCGGTGTTAGCGCGCACGAGCATTGGTTTGCCAAGGGGGTCGTTCCCTTTGAACTGCGTCCAGGTTGCAGGGACAGGTAATTTCTCAGGGCTGAGGGGCTCTTTCGTGGAAAATGGCCACATGCCTTTTTTGGCTCCTATGCAAAGGTAGCTGGAAGTTTCGCAATAAGTATGCCTCGAATGAACGACTTTGGACAGAGGCCCTGGTGATTTCCTCTGCAACTTTGGCACTATGGGAAGGTGATGACGGCTTGCCCCTTTGGCGCGGGCAGCTTGCCTGAAAGGCAACTATCGGCGATACTTAGGTGTTGTGTCTTTCATCCCCCACGGCCTGTCCGCGGGGACCCCGGTGAACCCCGAGCGGGAAATTCCGGGTGGTATAAGGGCCGGACGCTGCTGCGCAGGCCAGAAGACTCCCAAGAGACTGCAACAGAGCACTGGAATTTGAAAGGAATCGTATCTCCGTGGTGATGATTCGTTTGGCGCGTTTTGGCGCCCCCAAGCAGCCCTACTATCGTATCGTGGTCATCGAGAAAGACCGCGCCCGCAATGGCCGTTCGATCGAGGTCGTCGGCACCTACAATCCGCGCACCAGCCCGGCCACAGTCGACTTGAAGCACGACCGTATCGCCTATTGGCGTGGAGTTGGTGCACAGTTCTCTCCCATCGTAGCCAAGCTGGTCGAAAAGAACCCGGCCAAGGCCGCTGAGCCAGCGGTCGCTTAATTCCCTTCCACTGCATTTAAGCTGTGTGCGCGATTTTTTGAGATCCCGCACACAGATACTGACTTGAGACGGGGTGTGCTGATACTATCTGCGCACCGATCCAAGTCGCTTCTCCTTGGATGTTTACGGTCAGAGGCAAGTTCATGACCCAAGTTGACATGGTGGCAGTAGATGAGCTGGTCCGCGAAATCGCGCGGGCTTTGGTAGACGAACCGGAAGCAGTAGACGTGCAGTCTGTGCAGCGGGACGAAAACACTGTTCTAAAGCTCCGTGTGGCGCCCGGTGACGTTGGCAAGGTGATCGGGAAGCAGGGACGTACAGCCCGCTCAGTACGCACGATTCTGGGAGCGGTCAGCATGAAGCTGCATCATCGCTACACGCTCGACATCCTGGAAGAGGACGACGAAGCGTAGGATGATCAAAATTTCCTGGGCCAAGCATCGCTCTGGGCGCAGGTAATGGCGTCGACGGGATGGGTGTGGCTTGCGCTGATCAAGCGCACACAGGGCCGCAATGGCGAAGTCTTCGCCGAAGTTCTAACGGATTTTCCTGAAAAATTTGCGGAGCGCAGGCAGCTGTGGCTGCTGCGGGGCGCTACGCCTGCGAGCGGTAACGCTACTACTAAAGCAGGCGATGAGAATTCGCGCGAGGTAGAGCTCGTTCACCACTGGCTGCATAAGGGCGGCATTGTGCTGCACTTTGCGGGCGTAGATTCGATTTCTGCTGCAGAAGAACTTGCTGGGCAGATCGTTGCCATTCCGCAGGAAGAACGAGCGAAGCTGCAAGCAGACGAGGTCTACATCGGCGACCTGATCGGATGCGTGCTGGTGGATGTGAGTGGGACTGAACCCATCACCGTGGGCGAGGTCGAGGATGTGGATCGCAGTGCGGGACCGGTGGCGATGCTTGTGGTGCGGGGAAAGTCAGCAGACGAGATTCTGATTCCATTTGCGAAGGATTATCTGCGACGCGTGGATGTGGAAGCGAAACGTGTGGAGATGGCTTTGCCTGAGGGGCTGATGGAATTGAATAGACCCGATTGAACTGACTCAGTGCAATGGCGTGCCGGGTCCGGAGTACCAATACAAAACCAATGCCAGCACATTCACGAGAATCAGAACGATAGAACCCACCGTCAGAATGCCGTTCACCTGGCTTGGAAACCTCCGGGCGAGAGGCGGAGTGAGAACCTCACACAATAAACTCACTGCCAAGAACGACAGAACAATGAAGGCAGACATGGGTTTCCCGAACGCTCGATGAGATTCCCACTCGACGGGCGACATCGATGCAACCATCCACCCCGCAATAACCGAGCCGGCGGATGCGCTGAAGACGATTAGCGCTGGCAAGCAGGATCGGAACAAAGAGTCGGAATCCTTCAAACACTCTCCATTCTCCCAAGGAAGGGCGCCTGAACTGTGACAACAGCTCTCTTCATGTTTATTGGAACGCCAATGGTTTCCAAGCGCCGTTGTTCTTGAGAGCCAACTGCAATGGGCGCGGCGGACCTTTCGGTGGAATTGTCACTTCGATCCAGAGTTCCTGGCTAGCCTTGATACGGGTCGGATCGGCGGCGTGTTCGGGGATGTAGAAATTGACCGGTTGCGAAAGTCGCATCTGGTTGCATGACGCGCCGGGGCTTCCAGCAATCGTCTGTGTTCCCGATGAAGTGTCGGATTCGGGAACGCGAATCGCCATCAGCTTGTTGTCTTTGACGGCGAGCTTTGCCTGGAACCAGACGGTGTTCGCAGCACGAACAGAGAAGGTGTTTCCGCGGGGGAGGCCATTCAGGTTGCGCGGGAATTGCGCGTCTTTTGCAGAGGGCAGCGTACTGCTGCATCCATCTACGGTGAGCTGCAGACTGAGGTAGCGGCCGCGCATCACGAGAGAAGGATCGTAGGCATTGGCGCGAGTCCATACACGCGGACAAACGGAACGTTGATAGAGATACTTGGCCGCAACAGTGGAAACGATCGCGAGGTGAATCAAAAGCAGGGCGATGGAGGCCTTGGAGAATTTCATCGCGCCTCCTCGAATGTTGCGGGCGATTGCGCCATGTGCGCGAGCTGGCGGCGACGGGTTTTCTCAAGCGCCCATCCGCCGGCGAGGAAGAGTACTCCAAGTCCAATGAGGGCGAGCGAGCGGTCCATTTTGTCGAAGAGATCGCTGAAGTAGAACCACACGACCGTTGCGCCGAAAAATACGATCCCCAGGTTCACGAGTCCGCGGCTTGACTGCGTCACTCCCCACCAGATGAGGAATACGCAGAAAGCCGCGACGAGAGCGTGCGCGAGGATGCTGGGTTCGGAGCGCGTCCACGAGCCGTAGGTGTAATGTTCCACATGAATGCGTGTGCACCATGGCAACGCTATGGCAAAAGCGATGGCGGCAAGAACCGGTACAGTGCTTTTGCGAAGTCGGAGGATGGAGAACAAAATGGGGATGGCGGCGATGTCGACCCATCCCCAGAAGCGGGTGTGGAACGGCGGGTAAGGCTGCATACCGTACCAGGAGCGCCAGCCATCGAGCAGCAAGACGACGCTGGTAACGACCAAGATTGCGGAGACTGCAAGGAGAATTCCGCGAACGACGCGACGCTCTGTGCCGATAAAAAATGTGAGATAGAGGATGGACCAGACGAAGAGGAATCGGCCGACGTAGATTTCTGCGCCAATGTGGTTGTCTGCCGCATAGCTCCACTCACAAATAAGCCATGATGGAACGAGGAGCAACGTGAGCACCTGCTGCGCCTCGTCGCGCAACAATATCCAGCCAAGCAGCGCAGCGATCGCCCACATGAGGATGGCGGCGGGCCAATGTTCCTGGATGTTGAAGACTGCCCGACAAGCGCAATGGCCACGCCGGTGGAGATGGTGCCAACCGCGTGGAGGGTCGTCGATGTGGCTCTATACCGCTCGCGGGTAACGGCACCGCCAAAGTGGAAAACGATGACCATCGCCATCACGAGCAGATAGCGCAAGCCGGGGCCAAGCTGATCCCAGTGCGCAGAGACGAAGAGGATGACGCCGCTAGCGAGAAGGATTCCGCCGAGGATGAGTGCTGCTCTTCCCTGCCACGCGACACCAGCAACCTGGGCCTGTCGCTGAGGGCTCGGGGCAAGCGCTTCGTCGGTGCGCGCTTCTTTCGGCGGAGCCAGAGCAGGAACAGGGGCAGCTGCCGACGCCTGTGCGGATTCCCAGGTGCGGATGCGATTCGCTGCTTCCGCGTCGAGAATACCGGCCGATTGCCAGCGGTTTAGGAGCGACTCGTAGTCGGGCATAATCGTTGCGCACCATTAGAGCACACGGGTCTGAAAGTATGGGACACTCAGGTCGCAGGACTTCCGAGGGTACGCAATGAATGGTCAGCTTTCAAACGGCTTGCCGGGGCTGGGCACATCGGGAAATCGCATCATCAACCTGGCTATCGGCGAACCAGTCATCCTACGCGGCGTAAATCGATCGGGGCTGGAGTATGCCGGGCCTGACGAACAAGGCTTCTTGTCGGGGGCTTCGCTTTCAAGATCCGAAATCGAGTTCGTCATCATGGAGTGGCACTGCAACATTATCCGCCTGCCATTCAATCAGGACTTTGTTCTTCGGGGGCGGCTGGGGCGCTCTGGCGACGAGTATCAAGAGGCGCTCGACCAGGTCATCTACTGGGCTTCGTTGTTTGGGGCGTACACATTGCTTGATCTGCAGTGGCTCGACGCCGATCGCGTGTACGGCGGGAGCCGGAACTTGGTTGCTCCGTTGCCGAATATGGAGTCAGTCGAGTTGTGGAGGATGCTGGCTCGGCGGTACACAAGCGAGCCCGCGGTTCTCTATGACGTGTTCAACGAGCCCCATGATCGGTTGAATGACGATCCCTACCCGCTGAACAAGGAGGACGGCACGACGTATCCCCTGGGCCAGAGACAAGTGACGATGAAGGAATGGCAGCCCTGGGCGCGCAAGCTCACGCAGGCGATTCGAGGCGAGAATGCAGACGCTTTGGTGTTCGTTGGTGGAATCAACTGGGCCTATGATCTGCGTGGAATGCCGATGGATCTTGGGAACATTGTCTATTCAACCCACGTTTATCCCAACAAAGGCAATGAATGGCCGAAGGCGTTCGGCAACCTTTCGAGATCGGTGCCTGTGTTTGCAGGGGAGTTTGGCGGTAATGATACTCCGGGCGACCTGGATTTCATTCAACGCCTGATCCGGTATATGCAGGAGCTCGAGGTTGGCTGGACTGCGTGGAGCTGGTCGGATTCACCGTTCCTTGTCACACGATATGCAACTACTTCGTTCGGCGAAGTAGTTCGGCAGAGTCTTGCGAGGGGCTGAGGCTGGGGATATTGATTCTCGGAGTTCTCGCTCTCCGGGCAGCAATTCTGCCCTGCCGGGACAGCAATGAGGATAGAATCGCGGACATATGCGCAGTTCTCTACTGATTGCTTTCGCCTTGTTTGCCGGCGTGTCGTACGGAGAGGTTGTGCATATTCCCATCAAGTCAGGCGTAGTGCTGAAACCTGGGCAGTCTTATACAGCCACAGTTGACGTGGCCAAGCCATCCGAGATTGGCTGGCGGTGCAGGCAAAGCAGTGTTCCACGAATTGCGTTCAGGCCAGTGACCTGACGGGATACGTGGATAAACGCACTCGGCCCTACATCCTTGCAGGAACGGCCGTAAGCGAAGGGGACATTGTCGTCTTGAAGTCGATTGATGGCTGCGTACCGAACGCGCCGCACTACGGAGTGGAAGAGAAGAATGTATTCAAATGATGGCGCGGTGTGGCTGCTTTCGCGAACGCGTCATCTATTGAACGCAACAGTTCTATGATCGTAAGAACAGCTATGAAGTTTGAGATCATCACCATCTTTCCCGGATTCTTTGCCGGTATCTTCGAGCACGGGATCGTGCGACGGGCGCAGGCCGAGGGTCTGGTTGGCATCGGCGTGCACGATCTGCGCTTGTTCACGCACGACCGTCATCGCACGGTGGATGATCGTCCGTTTGGTGGGGGCGAGGGGATGGTGCTGAAGCCGGAGCCGCTGGCGGAGGCGCTGAAGACTCTGGGGATTGAAACGAAGAGTGTGCGAGGCTTGACCGACGCAGGTCCACAGTCTCCCACCCTTGCGCCTGAAGTGCGTCGCAAGGATGGGGCACCCGTTTCTGAGCCTGATGCTACGTCTGGTACTCGAGTGGTCTTACTTTCTGCGCAGGGACGGCCGTTTTCGCAGGCGATGGCGCGCGATCTGGCGAAGGTGGAGCGCGTTGTGCTGATTTGCGGGCGCTACGAAGGCGTAGATGAACGTATCAACGAGATCTATTGCGACATGGAGCTCTCGATCGGCAACTACGTGTTGAGCGGCGGCGAACTGGCGGCGGCAGTGGTTGTCGACACGGTGATGCGGCTGGTGCCCGGCGTGCTGGGTAACGAAGCTTCAGGCGAGTTCGAGAGCTTTGGTATAGCCGATGCGGAGATCAGCAGCGACGAAGCATGCGTGCCGCGTTCGCAGCATGGAGCGGGAGGGTTGCTCGATTATCCGCATTACACGCGGCCCGCGGAGTTCGGCGGGCTGCGCGCGCCAGAGGTTCTGATGAACGGCGATCATCAGCAGATTCGCCGCTGGCGGCGCGAACAGCAACTGCGCAAGACGCTGAAGAACAGGCCGGATTTGCTGGAGGATGCGACGCTGAGCGATGAAGATCAGCGGCTGCTTAAGACAATCGCCAGCGAAGAGGGGGAATGACGTGAATACGTTGCAGATTGCCGCCTGGGTCGAGCTTGGCATTTGCTGGATCGCGTGGACGCTCGCCTTTGTTAAACCGGGGAAACAAGCGGCGGGTGCGAAGAAGACAGAGCGTGCGCCGGCTTCACGCTGGGGAATCGTGCTGGTGATGCTGGGCTATGCATGCATCTGGGCGTTCGCGCGTCCGGTGGGGTTTGAGAAGTCCACCGCATCGCTGATCGCCTCCATGGTCTTGGGGCCGCCTTCGGTGTTGCTGGTGTGGGTGGCAGCATGGCATCTGGACAAGCAATGGCGATTTGAAGCGGCGTTGAGCGAGGATCACAAGCTGATCACAACCGGGCCTTATCGCTGGCTGCGGAATCCGATTTACGCGTCGATGCTGGGGATGTTGCTGGCAACGGGTTTTGCAAAGACCTGGTGGCCGATGATGGTGGCGGGGGTGGTCTTCTTTGTAATCGGAACCGAGATTCGCGTGCGCGCTGAAGAGAAGCTGCTGTCGGCGCGATTTGGAGAGGAATTCGCGCGGTACAAGGCGACAACGCCCGCGTATTTTCCCTTCATTCGATAGGCAGCTTGTAAGGCCTCAGCGAAAGGGCTGGACGGCGACGGGTTGTTCTGCGCTGACCTGGCCGGTGGCGATTTTGGCGACGAAGAAATTTTCGCCGCGAGTAGGACATCCAGCCATTCGGCGAAGCATCGCCATCTGGCCGACATGCGTGAGGGCGTCGGCGATCGGTCCCTGAAAGAGCGGTTCCGCTTCAGCATGCAGCGGCTGACACGATGCGAGGTAATCGTCGAAGGCCTTGAGAGTGGCGAAGAACCGAGCCGTTTCCCGCGGCCACGGCAGTGGCGGGGAGTTGTGCCAACGTTCATTTCCCTGCACCGAACTGAGCGCCCAGTCAAAGAGATCGCCCATGTGAGCGAGAATCTGGACGGGCTGGCGTCCGCAACCGTCGAAGGTGGCGAATGATTCGGGTGCATCGTCAAGCGCGCGGGCGGCGCGGTAGGCGAGTGCGGCAACTGTATGGCGAAGCAATTGGCGTTTGTCGTCCATAGCGGAAACTATAGCGCAGGGTGAGGACGGCTGGAGAACTGGGTTAGAGAACGAACTTGACGCCGTACCGATCGGAGATGGCGAGAAGCTGCGGCATGTCCTGCGGGATCGAAAGTACGGAAATCTCCTCGAGGTATTTCTCAAACCCCGCCGGGGAGATGACTATAAGGATTTTGCCGGTGCCGGGACCGGAGTTGCGGAAGGTGTGAACCGCACCACGATTGCTGTGTGCACCTTCGCCTTTAGTGAATTTGTGCCACTGCCCTTCAGAAAGGATTTCGTATTCGCCTTCGAGGATGTAGAAGGTCTCGTCCTCGTTCTGGTGGGAGTGGGGTGGGGGGCCGCCGCCGGGTGGTGATGTTTCAACAACGACGCAGGTTCGGCGCCGGTCATCTCGCCGGTAGTGATGACGTCGACGTGTGCGCCCAAGACATTGAAGCTCTTGACTGGGTTCAAGTTACCTCCGGATCGGGGAGCTTTGGGAGGCTGGATGAACGATAACACAGGAGAATCGGGGCAAACTAGGCGCGGAACCCGAATCTCTGTTAAAATCAAGGTTCTGAGTCCATCAGCAGGAAGAAGCTATGTCTATCCATCCAGTAATGCAGCGCCTTGCGGACAAGCTGAAGCGCTCCGATTTGCCCACGTTTGTGCCGGGCGACCAGGTTCGCGTGCAAGTCAAGATTAAAGAAGGCGATAAGGAACGTTTGCAGGCCTTTGAAGGCCTCGTGATTGCCATCAACAAGGGACCACAGGGCACCTTTACCGTCCGCAAGATGAGCTTTGGACAGGGCGTGGAGCGCATTTTCCCGTTCAACTCAAAGGTTGTGGACAAGGTGGAAAAGATTCGCAGCTACCGGGTCCGCCGTTCAAAGCTGTTCTACATCCGTGGACTGCGCGGCAAAGCAGCCCGTCTGAAGGAAGTGGAACGCACCGCCGCCAAGGCGTAACAAGGGTTTCCCTTTTTCAGGGCCCAGAAAACCCCGGCTTCGGCCGGGGTTTTGGCTTTGCATCTTGAAATGGCCAGGCGCGAAAGAATGAAGAGTGTCAGTCTTCGTGCGTGTCCTTATTCAGGTGTTTGGCGTCTCCGGTTTCTTTGCTTTCATCCAGTCCGGTCGAGTCGGCGATGTCCACCGTTCCGAACGAGTCATTGACTACACCATCATCGGGCGCGTTCTCTTCTTCAAATCCGGCGGGCTGCGTGTGGGTGGGCTTGAGCTTCTCGGTCATCGGACCTCCTGTGTGTTCAGATGCGCTTTTTCGAAGGTATCAACCGATTTACCCAACGAATTCTGGACCTGTTTTCCGCAGGCATCCATCGATCGGTGAGACTGGATCGTTCTTATACTGAAGACATGGCGGGTTCGTCAGTGTCTCACCCCACGAACAAGAAAACATCCGCGGGGACCCCGGTGTGCGGCTGGAAACTGGAGAAGGCTGCGGCGAAGTGCGGCTTCATTCAGATTGCGGGATGCGACGAGGTGGGCCGCGGGCCGATGTTCGGGCCAGTGGTTGCGGCTGCCGTGATTCTTCCGCTCGGTTGCCGACTGACAGGCTTGAACGATTCGAAACAGCTTTGTGAGAACAAACGCAACGAACTCGACGTGGTGATTCGCGCCAAGGCTCTGGCGTTTGCGATCGCAGCGATCGACGTGGATACGATCGACCGCATCAACATCCGCAAAGCTTCGCTGCTGGCGATGCGTACCGCCGTTGAGCAGCTTACGATTCAGCCGGATTATCTGCTGATCGACGGCTGCGACACCATCGAATGGCCGTGCCCGCAGGAGTCCGTCATTCACGGCGATGGGAGAAGTTACTCGATTGCCGCGGCGAGCGTGCTGGCCAAGGTGCATCGCGACCGAATGCTGGTGGAGTTGGACGCGGTGTATCCCGGCTATGGGCTGGCTCGTCATAAGGGCTATTGCTCGCGCGAGCACATGGCGGCGCTAGATCGCCTTGGGCCGACTCCGCTGCATCGGAAGAACTGGAGTCCGGTGGCTCAGATCATGCTGGATTTTGGAGAGCTTCCGGAAGCAATCCAATAGGCAGTTTCAAACAGTAACGGGGCGGTGCGCTCTGCGTTTCTGCACGTACGCAAAGATCGGCCGCGCAGCCAGCAGCACGAAGAGCGCGATGGTCAGGTTCATGGGGCTCTTGACGCCGGGTTTCACCTGCCACCAGTAGTGGACGATTCCGGAGATCGCTGCGAAGTATACGAGCTTGTGCAACTGGTTCCAGCGCTTACCGCCGAGCTTGCGAATGGCCCACGTGGTTGACGTCGCCGCGAGCGGGACAAGCAGGGTGTAGGCGAGGAAGCCGGCGATGATGAAGCGGCGCTTGGTGATGTCCGTCTTAAATACGCTCAGGTCGAAGTTCATGTAGAGGGCTATGTACGTGGCCAGATGCAGTGACGCGTAGAAGAAGGCGAAGAGGCCGAGCAGGCGGCGAAACTTGATGAGCCATGAGAGGCGCGGCGATAGCAGGCGGAGTGGTGTGATGGCGAGCGACAGAATCAACAACAGCAGCGTATTGTAACCGGTGGTGAGCGTGATGTTCGCGGTGGGATCGGGGCCGAGCGTGTTGTTAACGAACTCGTAAACGAGCAATGCGAAGGGCCATAGGCACGCGATCCAGGTAAGCGTCTTGAGCGTGATGAGAGTCGTGCGATTCATGGGTGTCCAGGGCTAGCGGTGTTCGCGGCGTAGCGCCAGTTAGCGGTGCTGTGCACCGTTAACGGAGTTCGCAAAACAAAAACTAACGCCGCGAACACGAGCGGAGCGCGGCTAACTCTTAGTAATTCTTCCTCAGATCCATTCCGTTGTACATCGACGCTACCAGGTCAGCGTAACCGTTGAACATGAGCGTAGTGCGGCGCTGCTGGAAGAGCGGCAAACCAATGCGGCGTTCTGTTTTCTGGCTCCAGCGCGGGTGATCGACGTCGGGGTTGACGTTGGAATAGAAGCCGTACTCACTCGGCCCCATTTGATTCCATGTGGTAGGAGGCTGTTTGTCGACGAAGCGAATCGCGACGATCGACTTCGCCGATTTGAAGCCATACTTCCACGGCACTACGATCCGGATCGGTGCACCATTCTGGTTGGGAAGGACATTGCCGTAAAGCCCAAAGGTGAGCAGCGTGAGCGGATGCATGGCTTCATCGATGCGCAGCCCTTCTGAATAGGCCGAATAGAAGGAGGCCTCACTCGCCCACTTCTCCACTTTCGGGTCGTAATAGGAGAGAAATTGGACGTACTTCGCGCTGGGCAGCGGATCACATTCCTTGATGAGTTCAGAGAGCGAGTAGCCGATCCACGGAACAACCATGCTCCACGCCTCGACGCAGCGAAGGCGATAGACTCGCTCTTCAAGCGGGCGGAACTTCAGTAGCGCATCGAAGTCGAGGGTCTTCTGCTGCTTGACGTTGCCTTCAATCTTGACTGTCCACGGACGCGTTGGCAGGGCGCCGGCATTTTCGGAAGGTTCATTTTTCCGAGGGCCAAATTCATAGTAGTTGTTGTAGTGAGTCACGTCCTGCAGACTGGTGAGCTGTTCGCCTGTGATACTCAGCTGGCTTTTCACTGTCTGCAGCTTGGTGTCGGCCAAGGCGCCAATGGGGGGCGAGTACACATCGGCGAGCCGGTCAGCGCCGGTAATCGCTGCCCCTACTGCAGCTGTGCCGGCAAGTGCGTTGCGCAGAAATCGGCGCCGGGTGAAGTACTCTTTGTAAGTTTCGTATGGGGTAATCTCCGACGAGGGAATGTCGGAGGGTTTACGAATCAGCATGAACGACCTCACAGAAAGAACGGTCCATCTCAGTTATTAGATTCCCGCCGCTCACAACAAGTTACAACGGACCGGAAATGATTCGACTGGAAGGAAAAAGGGCGGCTATTGTTTGATGGGGCCACGACGCGCCGCAGACTTGACTTTTGCGAGGGCGGGGAGGCTACCGCGTGGGAAGGATGTGGATTGCCGCACGACGAGCTGAGTGGAGATGGACCACTCCCTCTGCTGCGCGTGGGGAGAGTCAGGCTCGATGCCGGCGCGCAAGGCCTGGACGGCCGCCGTGGCCAGATACTTGCACGACATCCTGACCGTGGTAAGCGGCGGCAGCATGAACTGTGCGAGATGAATGTCGTCAAATCCCACGACGGATACATCGTTCGGCACGGGGTGGGTGGCGCGATGCAGGCCGTGCAATATGCCGATCGCCGTCATGTCGTTGGAGCAGACGATGCCGGTGGGTAATTCTGCGAGCGCGATCAATTGTTCGGTGGCTTTGATGCCACCTTCCATGGTGTGTGTGCCTTCGACCAGGTGCTCGGGTCGCAGCGTCAGTCCGAGTTCGGCGATGGCACTGATGAAAGCATCGCGCCGCGCAACCGCAGAGCGCATTTGCAAAGGCCCGCTGATGAAGGCGATCTGGCGATGGCCGAGCGCCGCTAGATGTTGCACCGCCTCGCGAATTCCCTCTCCATAGTTGACTTTGAGGACGCGGATATTTGGCAAGTCTGGTCCGGCATCGACGAACACAAGCGGGAATGCACGCTCAACGAGCTTCTGGATCAGCTCTTCCTCGATGCCGAAGGTCATGATCGCCACACCGTCGACGCTGCGCTGCAGCATCCGACGAATGAGCGCTTCGGTGCGGACCGCGTCGTAATTTGTAGAGCCGATGAAAACTTCGTATCCCTGCTCAACGGCTAGATTTTCGAACTCCTGAACGAGCTCCGGGAAAAAGGGATTTGTGATCTCAGAGACAACAAGACCAAGAATGCGGCTGCGTCCTGAGACAAGAGCACGTGCCTGGGTGTTGGGAACGTAGCCGACCTCTTTCACCGCGCTCCAAACGCGCTCCGCCAATTCCGGCCCGACAGTGGAGATACCGTTAACCACACGCGAAACAGTAGCAATGGAGACGCCTGCACGCTGCGCTACATGGCGGATGCTCGCAGTAGCTGCGCGAAGCCGGTTCGGATTCTTTCGGGGGCCACCCATCAATCGAATTCTAGAGTATTTTCTCTGTTACAAGAGTGACTTACTGAATAATTCCAATGAACGAGCGGGAGGAAATGATTGATTCGACTCGATCAACGCCCGGAGGATGGTGGAAGCTGGTGACGAGATTTGTGCCATTGATGTTGAAAGAAAGGCAATTCAGGAAAACGGTTTCCTTGCTCTCGAATCGCTTGCTATGGATGGCTCTGACTGCCGCCTGCCACCTCAATCGCATGGCGCAGGAGTATCTGAATGGAGACAAGGCTCTCTTCAGCGCCGCGCTGGCTTCCGGGCAAGTTGACGATCAGCGTCGAACCGCGCATGCCGGCAACTCCACGCGACAGCCATGAAAAAGGATTGCTCTCGGCGCCTCGGGATCGCATGGCTTCAGCGAGACCCGGCGCATGACGATCGAGCACTTGAAGCGTTGCCTCAGGTGTGCGGTCGCGCTGGCTCATGCCCGTCCCACCCACTGTGAGGATCAGAGCGGCCCCCTGCGCACTCCACCGCTGAAGTTGCGCCGCGATCTTCTCTTCATCGTCGGGCACAAGGGCGGTTTCGAACTGCGCCGCGGGCCAGTGCTCACGCAGCAGGTAAACGACTGCAGGGCCTGCAGTATCGGTCATCAGGCCTTGCGAGCAACGGTCGGAAACGGTGAGCACGCAGAAGAGCATTTGGAGGATCCTAGTTTCCTGCCGATCCAGGTGCGCCGTTTGATTTAGGGGGCAACATTTTAATCGTCTGCAACCAGATTCTCGCTATGTCTGGCCAGGTGGTCACAGGCATGGCAGTGCGGCGCAGGCCATATCCGTGTCCGCCGTCAGCGTAGAGGTGCAGCTCGGCGGGGACCTTGGCGGCTTTCAATTGCAGAAAGTATACGGTGGCATTTTCGACGTGCACCGGGTCATCTTCTGCCTGAACAATGAAGCTGGGCGGCGTTTGAGATGTTGGGTTGATGTCGGCGTTGGGCGCCATGTTTTGCGCAGCGTTCGCGAGATATCCGGGGTAGATGATGAACGCAAAATCGGGACGGCAGCTGAGTTGGTCGGCAGCATCGATCGCGTCGTAGAGGCGTTTTCCGAAGTGAGTGCTGAGTGCTGCAGAAAGATGCGCTCCCGCGGAGAAACCGAGAACGCCTACTCGGCTTGGATCAATGTGCCACTCGGCTGCATGCTGGCGAACGAGGCCAAGTGAGCGCTGCGCATCCTGCAGGGCCGCGGCAGATTTGGGATACGGGCCTGTATCGGGCACGCGATACTTCACCAGCACGCATGCTACGTCGATGGAGTTGAGCCAGTCGCAGACCTCGGTGCCTTCAAGATCTAAAGCGAGAATCCTGTATCCACCGCCTGGAAAGACGACGACTGCCGGTCGCGCGGCATTGCCCTTCAGCGCGTAGACGGTGAGTGTGGGGCTGGAGACGTTGCCGAGACGAACTACCGGCTTACCAGCGATGAGGTTATCAGTGGGTTTCGTGGTATCGATCTCAGCTGTCGGGTTTGCAGGCGCGCCGGGAGCGCCCTTGGGCCAGAGGGGCAGAGTAATGTGCCCGGGTGGAGGTTGCCAGCCTGGTCCTTGCACCGTGGCGCATGCGGAAGATGCCGCGACAACGGCGCAGAGAAGGAGTGCGGATCGTTTCATGCTTAGGCTCCGGAGGATAAAGTGTCGCAGCGATGATCGCAGGAGGGGGAACCGAAACGCAAATGGGATTCAGCGATTGAGTGCAGTTGATCGCTGTCTAGAGGGTTCGTATTGACTAGGGCTGAGCACCGGGCGGGACGAGGAGAGTCAGCTTTTCGCGCGCAAGCTCGATGCGGGCCGGCAAAGCTCCCAGCACCTCGCCGTCGGCTTCAACAAAAACACTTGTCTTCGATCCGTTCATCGGTCGGCATTCGACGGCATCGGCATCTAGCAATTCGATTGTGCGCGAGAAGTTCTGCCGACCGGCAAGAGTAGCCAGAAGGAATCGCATGTACTCCAGGCGGCTGCGCGTTTTGAATGCGACGAGGCTCAGGTCTTTCTTGTGCAGCGTTGCACCGGGAGCGAGCGCCCCGAGCGCGCCGCCGAAGGAGCGGATACGAATGGCGAGCAACTGCGATACCTGCTCGACGCGTGGCTCGCCATTTCCATTAATGGAAAAGGAAGCGTCGAAGAGTGGAAACGGATGAGAAGCCCAGATCTTGAATGCCTCGAGCATGTAAAGCGCGTATCCGAAGCGCCTTTTCAGCCCCGGGTCCATACTCGACATCAGCAGCGCGTCTGCGCCGACACCGGCCGCGACGGTGAAGTAACGCCAGCCCTGTGCGCCGTTGCTCTCCTGAAAAAAGATACGGCCTATCGGCACTTCCATCGGCTCGGCATTGAGAAGAGCTCGCACAGCTTTTACCGGATTTCGACCTAATCCGAGATTTTGCGCCAGCGCATTGGCGGTTCCCAGCGGCACCACCCCGAGGGCAACGTTTGTTCCCACCAGGGGCTGAAGCACCTCGTGCACGGTGCCGTCGCCACCACAGGCAAGCACCGCATCATAGCCCTGGCGCACAGCGGCAAGCGCGAGAGACTTTCCGCTGCCGGGCGCATGCGTCTCGAGAGCATCGGCTTCAATGCCGGCTTCGCGGAGCACCGCCAGCGCGCTCTGCACATAGGATGCGCGGCGTCCTGAGTGCTGCCCTGAAGCTGGGTTGTAGATCAGCGCGACACGGCGCATGGATGCTTTCTGGCCTCGTGCGAGGTTCCCTTTATCGATGAATTCATTCTACAGACGTCGCGGTTCTAACCGTCCATGAGCTTGGATGCGGACGAAGATCACCAGAACTGGGCAAACTGCGCGTTCAGCGGGATTGTAGGCCCGTTTTCCAACGACTTCGAGCCGCACATACATGAGTTTCGTAGGTCATTTAGCATGTCTCGCCGAATAGCCTGAAAGGATCCAGGGACACCTGTAAGCCATGATGATTCGCGTGCGCAATTCTTCAAGGTCTCCGATTTTGGGCCTGCTGCTGGGGCTCAGTGTGTTCACGTTGGGCGCTAGTGCGCAAGAGAAGCCATCCGTGCAGGCGGATGCGCCGCGTTACAAGGATGCGACGCTGCCGATCTCAGACCGCGTTGCCGACCTGCTGCCGCGCATCACGCTCGAGGAAAAGGTGGATCAGCTCAAATGGGATTGGCAGCAAAAGGTCTCGGTTGTCGATCCGACCGCCACCTATACGAATGAAACGGCACGGAAGGCTTTGGGAGCGGAGTGGGGTGGGGACCCGAAATTGATGCCTCGCAATGCGGCCATCCTGCGCAATGCCGTGCAGCGCTACCAGCTTGAGAAGACGCGGCTGGGTATTCCGGTGATCTTTCCGGGCGAGGCGCTGCACGGATACATGGAGTACGGCAGCACAAGCTTTCCGCAGGCGCTGGGGCTGGCCAGCCATTCGATGCGGCGCTCGTGAAGCGCGTGTTTACTGCGGTGGGCGATGAGGCCGGTTCACGAGGCTCGGGGCAGGTGTTTTCGCCGGTGCTGGACATGGAGCGCGATCCGCGCTGGGGGAGAACAGAAGAGGGCTACGGTGAGGATCCCTACCTGATTTCGCGCATGGGTGTCGCGGCGATTCAGGGCCTGCAAGGCGATTCATACATGATCGACCGGCATCATGTGCTGCCCACTGCAAAGCATTTTGCTGTACACGGCCAGCCGGAAGGCGGCACAAACACCGCGCCGGGAAACATCTCTGAACGTGTGATCCGGGAGTCGTTTCTGGTTCCGTTTGAAGCAGCCGTGAAGGAAGCGCATGTGGGCAGCGTGATGGCATCGTACAACGAAATCGATGGCGTACCGGTGCACATAAACCACTGGCTGCTAGACCAGGTGCTGCGGCAGGAGTGGGGCTTTGACGGGTTCATCAGTTCGGATGACAACGCTCTGCAGATGCTGGTGAGCACACATCACGTGGCGTTCAACGAAGCGGACGCGGCGCGACAGGCGCTGGCCGCGGGAATTGATTTCGATGTAGCGGATGCGCCGGCCTACAACACGCTGGTAGACCAGGTGAAGCAGGGCACAGTGCCGGAGAGAGAGGTGGATCGTGCGGTTGTGCGGGTTCTAGCAGCGAAGTTCCGACTGGGTCTCTTCGATAATCCCTATGTCGATCCCGACTACGCGGAGAAGATCAACAATAGCCCGGAGCACAAGAGACTGGCAGCCGAAACTGCGCGCAAGGTCATCGTGCTGCTGAAGAACGAGAAGGACCTGCTGCCGCTGGATATAACGAAACTAAAATCGATTGCCGTGATCGGGCCGAATGCCGCGGATGTGCATCTGGGCGGCTACAGTCGTGATCCCGGATACGGCATCAGCGTGCTTGACGGCATTAAGGCCAAGGCCGGCGACAAGGTAAAAGTGCTGTATGCAGAGGGCTGCAAAATTACGACAGCTCCGCAGGGTTTCCAAGGCTGGTGGGCGAATGATGTACAACTCGTCGACCTCAAAACACAGACTGCTTCAATACAGGCCGCAGTCGACGTGGCAAAGAAGGCCGATGTTTCGATTGTCGTTGCCGGCGAAAACGAGAGTACCAACCGCGAGGCGTGGTCTGAGGATCAGCGCTGTGATCGCGACTCGCTCGACCTGCTGGGCGCGCAGAACGATCTTGTAAAGGCCGTGGTTGAAACCGGTAAACCTGTCCTTGTCTTGCTGCTGAATGGTCGGCCACGCTCCGTCAACTACATTGCGGAGAAAGCTCCGGCAATTCTTGAGGGCTTTTATCTCGGCGAAGAAGGCGGAACCGCGGCGGCTGATGTGATCTTTGGCGATGCGAACCCCGGTGGAAAGCTGCCCATTACCTTTCCGCATACTGTCGGCGCCTTGCCCGACTATTACGATCACAAGCCTTCGGCCAATCTGAGCTACGAGTTCTCAACGCGCCAGCCGCTGTTTCCATTCGGCTACGGCCTCAGCTACACGACATTTAAGTTCGACAACCTGAAGGTTGAACCGCAACAGATCATGCTGGCGGGGACGGCGAAGGTCAGGGTGGACATCACGAACACCGGCTCGCGTGAAGGCGATGAAGTGCCGGAGCTCTATATTCATCAGCGCGTTGCTTCGGTGACGCAGCCGGTAATGCGGTTGAAGGGATTCGAGCGAATTACGCTGAAGCCGGGCGAGAAGCGCACCGTGACTTTCATGATCACGCCAGAGATGCTGTCCATCGTGAACATCGACATGCATCGCGTTGTCGAGCCCGGTGTGTTTGACCTGATGGTGGGACCGAGTTCGGACAAGACCAGCACCGTGAAACTGACCGTAACGGGCGTTGGCGGAGAAACGGGAAAACCGGCCCCCCTGGCGCAGGTCCCCGCTGGCTCCGAGACGAACATGGTGAGCAACTTCGATGAGGGAAAAGTAAAGGCTGCTTACGGTATGTGGATTCCAGCTAGCGACACGATGAACGGCGGAAAATCCACGTCGAAGCTGGATGTGGTCGGGCCAGGTGCAGCCAACACAAAAGGCGCGCTGCAAGTGACCGGCGAAGTGATTCCGGGAGGTCCGCTCCTCTTTGCGGGTGCGCTCTTTTCGCCGGGTCTCGTGCCCATGAAGCCGGTGAACCTGTTGAAGAAGAGCGGTATCAGTTTCTGGGCGAAGGGAGACGGCGGCACTTACACATTGCTCGTTCTGACAGAAGCGCGCAATGGTCAGAACGGCGAACCGCCAGCGATGACTACATTCGTGGCCGGGTCGGAGTGGAAGCAATACTCGTTTCCCTTCTCCAGCTTTGAGACGGACGGCAGCGATCTGAGCGGCATCGGATTCATTAGCGTTCAGGAACCGGGTAAGTTTCAGTTCCAGATTGACGAAGTAGAGATCAAGTGGAAGAGCGCGCTCAGCGTCGCACGGGGCCGGTTGATTCGCGTGCTACCAATGTGGGTTCCACGGCGATCTCCTGCCGCAATCTGGTCGTACCTTGAATCCGACCGACTAGGTGTTCGCCGGCGATCCTGCCAAACTGCTCCAGCGGCTGATGGATGGTCGTAAGGCGAGGCAACGTAAACCCGGCAGCCTTGATATCGTCGAAGCCAATCACTGAGACATCCGAGGGCACGCGCAGGTTGGCATCCTGCAGTGCGCGGATCGCTCCGATGGCCGAAATGTCGTTAAACGCCACCAACGCGGTGAAGGGCTTGCCCGCAGCGAGAAGCTGCTGCACGATCGGATAGCCGAGTTCCGGCGATGAGATGTCGCGCACGAGTGCGAGGGTCATCTCCGGACGGATCGGAATTCCCAGCTTGTCTGCTTCGGCAACCAGACCCTGCCAGCGCGCGTCAGAGTCGGAGCTGAAAGGCTGTCCGCGCATGAACGCGATGTTGCGATGACCGAGCGAGTGCAGATGCGAGAGAGTCAGCTCAGCAGCTCGGTGGTGATCCAGAGCGACGTTCGTGACCCCTGGCACGCGATGATGACCAGCTACAGCAACCACCGGGATGGAAACAGGGTGATCGAGAAGCGTATCGATTGCGATGATGCCCTGGGCCCCGCGTGAAATAAACATCCGCGTATACTCTTCAATCAACTCCGGCTTGTGGCGGTGGTGCGCGGTGAAATAGAAGTATCCGGCATTGATGAGATAGTCTCCGATCCCGCTCATCACCTGCGTGTGGTATCCATCGCCCAGCTCGGGGACAAGGATGCCGATTGTCTTGGATTGGTGGCTGCGAAGAGAACGGGCCAGCAGGTTGGGATGATAATTCAACGCGCGCGCGGCGGCCTTGATGCGATCGCGTGTTTTCTGCGGAATCGATCTTCCCGGCACGTCGTTGAGAACGACTGAAACTGTTGCCGGATCCAGACCTAGATGTGCTGCAAGCTGCTTCAGGCTCACCGGCTGACCAGGTTGTCTACTACCTTTGCCGCTTCGTGGTTCTTTCATTCAAGGCGTCCTGAACGCGTTTATGGTAACGTACGAGGCATTCTATGCGCATAGCTGCCGGAAGACTGTGATGCAGCGCCTCAATCGCGAGTTCATTCGCGAAACCGTGTTCTTCGGAGGGCAACTTTAGCCGCACGAAAACCGCACATTCCATGGACACCGCCGCCAGGGGGCGTCGACGAAGAGCATATGAAAAGATTCGGCGCGCTGGTTTCGTAGGTCAGCGCGGTCGGGCGCAGCAGGAACTGCCGCATCGTCATGGCTCCGCCACTGATGTCGCCTCCTAACAGATTCGCATTCATCCTTTCCAAGGTTGCCGGAGTCGATACATGGCGAGCCAGCACGCAATCGCGAAAGCCCGGCGCGAAGCGCTCAATCTGCGATTCGAGGCGTTCGGTCATATCGAAGGTCGATCCGTTCGGCACATGACAGTAGGCCCAAAATGTGTGCTGGCCCTGTGGTGCGCGGGTTGGATCGAAGAGCGATGGCTGCGCCGTGAGCACGAATGGCCGTTCTGGATGCTGCCCTTGCAGTACCAGGTTCTCCGCCTCTGCGATCTCATCGAACATGCCGCCGAGATGAACGGTGATGGCGCGCCGGCACACTGCCGCGCGCCACGGCACCGCCTTTGACAGCGCATAGTCAATCTTGAAGACTCCTGGCCCGAGCTTGAAGCGCTCCATTAAGCCACGGAAACCCGGTGTAAGGCAATCGCCGGCAATGCCAACAACCTGCCGCGGCGACGTATCAAACAACGTCACAGCGCCCGGTCCATTCAACTTGCGAAAGACCTCCGCATCAACACGGCACGAAGTGTAGACCTTGCCACCGAGACTTTGCAGATGACTGATGAGCGCCTTCGTGATGGTTTGCGATCCACCGTGTGGGACAGGCCACCCGACTTTATACGCTGCGGCTCCAAGCACCAGCGCCACTGCCGAGCTCAACGTGTCGTCAAGACTGAGAAAGGAGTGCGCGGCAAGCCCAGCAAACAAGGCGCGCGTGCGCGGCTGCGTGAAGCTATGTGTCGCAGTTCGCCGGGCTGACTGAAAGGCTGCCACGCCGAATAAAGCCATGAAGAGAGGATGGCGCGGAACACGCACAACTGGTCCCAGGGCTTCCTGCGCAAACCGTTCCCAATGATCGACCAGGGGCGTGACCAGGTTTCGCCATGCCCGTGCATCCTGTCCGAATTCCCTGTCCTGGTCTGCAAGGTTATGCTCCAGCATCACTGCGGTTCCGTCGTCGAGCGGATGCGCCAGCGGAGCCTCGCCGTGGATCCAGCCAAGCCCATGTTCGCCAAGGGGAAGCATCGTGAAAAACGGTGATCCCGCAGCCATTGGATGCACCGCCGAGCCGAAGTCGTGCATAAATCCGGGAAGCGTCAGCGGCAGGGTGCGCGCGCCACCTCCGGGTACCGCCTCTGCCTCGAAGACTTCGACATCAACGCCAGACTGAGCAAGCACGATCGCAGCGGAGAGTCCGTTGGGGCCGGAGCCGATGACATTTGCGCGTTTCATTCGTTCATTCTCCCAGATCAGTTATGCATTGGCAGTTCGTCTGGCCATTGAACCACACCGGTTCGGCCGTCGGGCGTTCTGGTAAGTTGCGGGGCGTACAGCCCGAGATACTGCCGCCGCCACCAGTTCCCTGTCGCGCGCTTTTCCTCGCGGCTCGTGAACCAATACTGCCATAGAACGGCGCGTACAAAACGCGGCGGAGCCTGCGGAAACGGATTGTCTTTGAAGAGCGCCAGCACGTCATTGTCGTTCTCAAGCAACCGCTGCTCGGTGAGCGGTACTATCTGGTCCTGGCGCCAATCGCCCAGCGACGCAAACCACAGGTTCCAGTCGAAGCGCGGCTGGTAGGGGGCGTAGATGCGCGGCGCCTCATTCAGCGCCTGGGGCTTGTTGCGGAAGGGATAGGCCGTCCAGTTCTGGCCGTCATTCGAGCCTTGGAACTCGATTTCATAGCGCCCGTTGGTCATCACCGCGAATAACCCGTACTGGTTTGCAATGCGGAATGGTTCGAGCGTGGCAATTGGCAACGTGGGTAGCGGGAGGCCGCGAAATGGAATGCCGAGCATCTCAATCGTCGTGTTGTAGAAGATCCAGGTAAGCACAAGGGCAGAGATCGCCAGACGAATAGCACTGAGGTGACCGCCGAGCGTGCGTAAGACTCGCCTGCGCATTGGCTGGTCTGTATCGGGCTCAGCCTCATCGTCGCCTGGCTCTCGCCGTTCTGATTGGACGGTCGTCTCAGGAGGCGCGATGGCTGAGCCAACTGCAAATCGATTACGTGCGGGGACGAGTAGCAGCACGAATCGATCATCCAGCAGTAGGAAGCCCAGCGAGAGCACCAAGTAATTCAAGAACGTGTAATTGGCCGTAAGAATCACGCCAATCTCCCACGGCGTAACAATGAAGAAACAGACGAGGCGCACGCGGCGAGGCAGAAAGAGCATCCACACTAGCACGAGTTCAAGCACCAGCGTACCGGCTGCGCTGGCGGCGTGAAACCAATGCGGAAGATGCTCAACATACCAGCCGATCCACGTGGGTAGCGGGCCATTCTGGTAGTACTCATCCATCGAGGTCAGCGTACGCCACTGCCGATCGCCGCTGACCAGCTTCACGATGCCCGATTCGAAGTAAATGCGAAACCACTCCCATTGCAGCAAGAACAAGCTGGCACGCGAGGGTGGTGCGCTTACACCGAGACCGGGCACTACGCCGCGCGGCGCAAAAAAGAGCGAGATGAATCCGGCCTCGAGAAGCATGCCGTCTGAGTGGTAATTGGAAAATTCACTTGCCGCCGAAACAAACGATAAAAAGCAGACGAAACAAATGAAGAAGCTGAGCCGCGGCCACAGGTTCACGAACGCCACAACCGAAGCGGCCAACCCTATCCACGACACCAGCATTAACGCATGCGAACTTGAGGACAGCCAGAATAGTGTTGGGGCAAACCAGAGATTCGCGAGCGGATACTGCTGGGCTACTGCTGTTAGATAATCGTGCGCCGGCAGAATGCCCTCAGGACCGATCAGCCCCTTGATCTGGAACAGCAACGAATAGAAAGCCGAAAAGTAGATGGCCGCAAGAGCGCGCAGGAAGATCCAGCGTGGCGTCAGGCAGTCCACTGCACCATTGCTTGAATCGAACCACCAGTGCACGAAATTGCCAGCGCCGCGCTCCGCCATGCTGAACAGGTTAGCTATCCCCGGGCATTGGTGTCATTTCAAAACGTCGCCAAAGAATTTGCAACTACTGTTAAGGTTGACACGATGGGGGATGCCGCATTTGTATAAGGATCGTCACTCCGCTGCCTGCTTGAGCCTGTGTCAATTGATCACTGCTGGAAGGTCCATGAAGAAATCGATATTGGGCATCGCGCTTATAGTCTCTGTCCTTTTATCCGCGAGTTCATCTTTTTCACAGACTCCCGCTGCCCCGGTCATCGATGAGCGCGCCGCGGCTGGCGACCAGCCTGACGATCCAGGACCGCTTGCCACTGACCTGTCTGCGGACCTGAAGCGCCCTGCCATCCTGAAGGCGATGAAGAAGGTCGCGGATTGGCAGTTGCAACACTCCGAAGGGCGCTACAACATCCAGTGGACCTTCGCTGCACTCTACGACGGCTTTCTCGCTGCATCGAAGACCACCGGGGACAACAGTTATCGAGATCGCGTCCTCAAGGTTGCACGTGACCATCAGTGGGAGTTCGGACCGCGCTTTGCGCATGCCGACGATGAAGCGATCGGCCTCAGTTACCTCACCCTGTACGCCGAAGATCGAAAGCCGGAAGCAATCGGTCCGACGCGTGAGGGAATGGACAAACTGCTGGCGCGCCCAGACGATCCGCAGAAGAATCTCTGGTGGTGGTGCGATTCGCTCTACATGGCACCACCAGTTCTCGCGCAGCTCTCGGTAGTCACCGGCGATCGGCGTTATTTCGACTTCATGAACCGCGAGTGGTGGATCACATCCGGCGCACTGTACGATCTGGCCGAGCATCTCTACTTCCGCGATGACCGGTTTCTAACGATGCATGAGGCAAACGGGCAAAAGGTTTTCTGGTCGCGCGGCAACGGATGGGTTCTTGCGGGACTGGCCTTGGTTCTCGAGCGCATGCCCGCGGATTATCCCGATCGCGCCAAGTACGAAGAGCAGTTCAAGGAGATGGCGGAGCGAATTGCCGGCCTGCAGCCACCCGATGGTTTATGGCGCGCCAGCCTGCTCGATCCTGGATCGTATCCAAATCCTGAAGTTTCAGGTTCCGGATTTTTCACCTATGCCATGGCATGGGGTATCCGACACAAGCTTCTCGATCGGAAGAGGTATCTGCCCGTTGTGAAGAGGTCGTGGCAAGGAACGCTGACGCATATATACGCGGACGGAAGGCTGGGTTCTATTCAGCCGATCGGAGGCGAGCCCGGCAAATTCAAGCCTTCGTCCAGCTATGTCTACGGCGTGGGCGCTTTCCTGCTTGCCGGTTCTGAACTTTCGCAGATCGCCGGCAAGTGAACTCGGCCAGCGAGGACCCCGGAGTGGACTTTTGATGCTCTCTTTTACTCGCCGCGAATTCCTTTCGTTGGGAGCAGCCGCCATTGCAGGTCTGCGGTCAGCCCATGTTGATGCCGACGATATTCTCCGCGACCCTCGCAGAGGCGTCGGATCGTTTGAGAGAGAACGCGTTCTCAATGCATCCCAGAAATATTTACCTGAACAGCCTGAAACCATTGTCTCCGCGCCTGCCTCACACAGCGCAGGCGGTCCGCACGACTATTTCTCTGATTATTTCTGGCCTGATCCGCAAAACCCCAACGGTCCGTACATTAACCGGGATGGTGAATCCAATCCAGGCAATTTCAATACTCATCGCCTGCTGTTGATTCGACTGAGCATTCAGGTGCCGGCACTTGCCGCTGCGTGGGTACTTACGAAGCGACGCGACTTCGCCGCGCATGCGGCGGCGCATCTTCGTGCGTGGTTCATCGAACCGGCAACACGCTTGAATCCTGAGCTGCAATACGCGCAAGCCGTTCACGGGGTGAGCACCGGACGCAGCTACGGGATCATCGACACGCTGCACCTTGTCGAAGTGGCGCAGTCCGCCATCGTTCTTTACAAGG
Source organism: uncultured Acidobacteriaceae bacterium (assembly GCA_963738035.1). Classification (GTDB taxonomy): domain Bacteria; phylum Acidobacteriota; class Terriglobia; order Terriglobales; family Acidobacteriaceae; genus Telmatobacter. The sequence goes on along the minus strand of CAVTVB010000003.1, from coordinate 375,900 downwards.
GCGGCACGCTCTCTGAGTCCGACTGGCAAGGCACACGGCATTGGTTTGCCGAGTATCTTAACTGGATGCAGACTTCTGAACCTGGCCGCAGGGAGCACGACGCCAAAACAATCATGCTTCCTGCTTGCTGCTGCAAGCGGCGACATTTGCGATGCTCACCGGGAATGACAGCGTTATTCGCGAATGCCGCGATCGGTTCACAAGGACGATCATTCCCATGCAGATCGCACCGGATGGCAGCTTCCCGCTTGAACTCGCGCGCACCAAGCCATATGGCTATTCGCTATTCAACCTTGACGCGGTTGGAATGCTTGCGCAAGTGCTGGCAAAAGGACCAGATAATCTGTGGGATTACGCACTGCCCGATGGACGCGGAGTTGCCAATTGCTTTCACTTCATGGCGCCGTTCATCGCGAACAAACAATCGTGGCCTTACCGCCATGACGTTCAATACTTCGACGATTTGCCAGTGAGCCAGCCGAGCCTATCGGAAGCAGGAATACATCGATCTTTGGATGAGACTAGATCCTGATCCAACTGTGCCCGAAGTGATTCGCAATCACCCCATTCGGCAGCAGGTGTTGTGGCTGTCATAGTTTGTGTGCAAGACCGGACAAATAGGATTCGCCTTCCACCTTCCGGCCGTGCAAATACCAGCTCTCAGCCTCTCGGAAATCGGGCTCCGTCTTTGGACGAAGCCCTTTTCGCCTGTGGAGTACGCATTCACTAATTTCAAATATGTGCCCCGACTCATTGCTCCGAATCGGCCGGCCGGTAAGCTGTGTGGATGAAGCAGCCAGTCGAGGTCAGATTCCCATTTGCGTCGAAGTCCTGAATGACACCGGTTGATGTCAAGTGACCATCGGAGACCATGCTGATGTTTTTGGTAGCCTTGGCAAACGAAGCGAATGTCCCTGTACTGGTGTAGCGGAAGAACCAATACGTGGCGAGATAGGTGTGGGCACCATCATGTTTCCAGACCCCTTCGCTGATGCCTCGGGATGAGGAGTTGCAGTCTCAGTCATAGAACCGTCATGATTGAAGGCCTGCAAGGAGCGCACGGGCCTAATGAGGGGGCCCGTATTGCAATCTGTAACGGTAAATCCCGCAGGATTTGCGCAATTCGCTGCGCAATGCGTGCATCGGCGCGCCGGTAACCACGGGGCGAGCGACAACATCAAAGAGGAGAAGCGGCACGACGAAAACCCTCCGAAAAAACGAAAACTGGAGCAGAGAATTCTCTCTCTTCTGCTCCAGTAAAAGTAGGTAAAAGATTCTAGGAACAGCCGGAGGTTGAGCCGCAGCTCATGCAGCGATAGCAGCTTCCATTGCGAACCATGATGGCTCCGCACGTGGAGCAGCTCGGCGCATCGCCCATCTCGTACATGCTACGCATTGCCTCCGATGCGTGGAACAAGCCGCGATCCTGCAAGGTCGGTCCGTGACTTGGCGAGTCCGAAGCAGTGAATGATGACTGAGCCTCCGGCGGAATGCTGCCGCCAGGTGCTGACGTACTGCCCATCCCTCTGTCTCTTTCCCTCAGACGCGACATTTCTTCTGCCAACTTGGAGAGCTGCTTGTGGGTTGCAGGATCCTCTTCCGGCACTACATCCGGCAGAATCGTCGGCGACTCAGGCAGCGGTGCAGCCTGCGGAGCGAGCCCCGCAAAGAGCGTCAACTGCTCGCCCGAGAGAAAGCGCAGGTTGAGCCAGCGGAAAATATAGTCCATCAGGCTCTTCGCGTAACCGATCTGCTCGTTGCCAGTCCAGCCCGAAGGCTCGAACCGCGTGTGCGCAAACTTCTCGCAGAGCACGCGCAGCGGAACCCCATGTTGCAGAGCCAACGAGATTGAGGTTGCAAACGCATCCATCAAGCCGGAGACGGTCGAACCTTCCTTCGCCATCTTGATGAAGATTTCGCCCGGTTGACCGGTCGGATACAGGCCGACAGTGATGTAGCCCTCGTGACCAGCAATCGAGAACTTGTGAGTAATGGAGGCGCGCTCCTCCTGCAGGCGATGACGCACCGCGCGCGGCGGCCCATTCAAGTTCTGCGGGGTCGGCGTTTCTTCTAATCCGAGTGCAGCGGTCATCTGTGGCACCGAAGTTGCCTTTGCGATGTCATCGAGCGCGCGCTGGAAGGCATTCGAAGCGGCGACCACAGATTTTGCTGTTATCTCAAGCTTCTCACTGATCTTGGCTTCGAGCGTCTTCAGGTCCGCCTCGGCCGCGGGCTGCCCCGCAGCAAGCTGCGCCATCACGCGCTGCCCTGCTGCTTCAAGCGCCGAGGGCTCCTTCTTTGCATCCATGCTGGTGTTCAGAGGCTGCACACCCTTTGAACCGTCGCGATAGATGGCAACGGCCTTGATGCCCTGTCGCCAGCTTTCGGCATAGGCTTCGGCCACTTCTTCCACGGTTGCTTCGTGAGGCAGGTTAACTGTCTTCGAAATCGCGCCCGACAGGAAAGGCTGCGTTGCAGACATCATCTTGATGTGGCCCATGTAGTGGATGGAGCGGGTGCCCTTGGCCGGCTTGAAGCTGCAATCGAACACTGCTAGGTGTTCCGGCTTGATGCCGGGCGCGCCTTCAATGGTTCCGGTCGCATCGATATAGCTGACGATGGCGTCAACCTGATCGTTGTTGTATCCGAGCTTGAACAACGCAGCGGGAACCGTGTTGTTGACGATCTTGATCATGCCGCCGCCAACCAGCTTCTTGTACTTCACGAGCGCGAGGTCAGGCTCGATGCCGGTCGTGTCGCAATCCATCATGAAGCCGATGGTGCCTGTCGGCGCCAGTACGGTCGTCTGCGAGTTGCGATAGCCGTAGCGCTCGCCGTAGGACAGGGCCATATCCCAGCAATCGCGGCTCGCGTCGATCAGCGCTTCGAGTTGCGGCACGAGGAACGGCTCGCCGCTGGTGCGCGACTTGCCAATGTTGTTCACCTCGGCTCGGTGCATCCTGATCACATTCAGGAACGGCTCGCGGTTCACGTAGAACCCAGGGCATGCTCCGCCCTGGCGCTCGACGCTTGCCGTGAGCGGCGTGGCAGAGGCCAATGGCGGGCAGTTGGCTGCAACTACTGCCGACTGCAGATAGGCCTGGCCGCACATGATCGCGGTCATCGCTGCCGCAAGATCGCGGCCTGCTGCCGAGTCATACGGAATCCCGAACGACATCAACAGGGCGCCCAGGTTAGCGTAGCCGAGACCAAGCGGGCGATAGTCGTGCGAATTGCGCGCGATCCACTCCGTCGGATATCCGGAGTTATCCACGAGGATCTCCATCGCCGTGATGACGACCGAAATCGCGTGACGATACTCGGGGATGTTAAACAAACCTGACGGCGTGAGGAACTTCATCAAGTTGAAGCTCGCGAGGTTGCACGCCGAGTTATCGAGGAACATGTACTCCGAGCAAGGATTCGACGCGTTGATCGGTGCCGTGTTCTTGCTGGTGTGCCACTTGTTGATGGTGGTGTCGAATTGCAGGCCGGGATCGCCGCACAGCCAGGTGGCCTCGGCGATCTTGCGCATGATGTCGCGCGCCTTGTAGCTCTTGACCGGGCTCGCACCCTTTACCGTCTTCGTCGAAAACTCGCCGTCATTCTCGTAGGCACGCATGAACTCATCGGTCACGCGCACAGAGTTGTTGGCGTTCTGGAAGAAGATCGAGGAAAAGGCCTCGGAGTCTGGACCTGAACCGTCGTATCCGTTGCGGATGAGGGTGTGAGCTTTCTGCTCTTCCTTCGCCTTGCACTCAATGAAGTCGATAATGTCAGGATGTTCGACATTGAGGATCGCCATCTTGGCCGCACGCCGCGTCTTGCCGCCGCTCTTGATGACGCCGGCGAATGCATCGAGGCCACGCATAAAGCTCAGCGGTCCGCTGGCGGTGCCGCCGCCGGTCACGCCTTCGTGGCTTGAACGGAGACTGCTGAAGTTGGTGCCCGTTCCCGAGCCGTACTTGAACAGGAGCGCCTCAGTCCGCGCCAGGTCCATGATGCCTTCCATCGAGTCATCGACGGAGTTGATGAAGCAGGCCGAGCACTGCGGATTCTTGTAGCCTGTCGCAGCATGGACAACACCGCCGGTCATCGGGTCCCAGTGCCAGTTCTGCCCCGCCGCAAACGGCTCGAGCCGGTCGCAGCCCACGTTGAACCATACGGGCGAGTTGAAGGCCACTTTCTGCGTCAGCAGCATGTGCGCCAGCTCGTCGTGGAAAGTAGCCGCATCGCTTGCGCTGGCGAAATAACCGCCAGCAATACCCCAGTCGCGAACCGTCTCGGCCACGCGTGACACCAGTTGGCGGACGCCCGTCTCGCGCTCCGGCGAGCCAATCGTTCCATGCAGATATTTCGAGGCCACGATGTTGGTCGCAGTCATCGACCAGTCAGCCGGTACTTCCACGTCCTTCTGCTCGAAGATGGTGTTGCCTTTGCTGTCCGTGATCAGAGCCGTACGGCGTTCCCATTGGACGTCGTCGTAAGGCGATACCCCCTCGGTTGAGAAACGGCGGGAAAATGTCAGGCCACCCTGACTATAGGGAGCTTGCAGGGCTGCAGCGGTTGTTTGAAGGTTGGCCTCGTTCATCGATTCACTCTCCATCGGCGATTTCTTTGAATACCTGTCCCTTGGTCTTAACGCAGCCAAAATTGGGGGGTTAAGTCGTGCAGCGAACGGAAAAACGGGGGCTTTTTCTGTACCGCGGGTCTTTCTGCCTTGTGCGGCCTGAAACGGGCTTGAAGGTTACAGTCTGTTTATAGTCGCAGTTGCAAAAATAGCGCTGTCTATGGTGTCTGTCAACCGCAAACCACAACATCTTGTATTTCGATGGTAATTCGCGCATCCGGTTGCTAAATACGGCTACTCAGCCTGTGGAAAGCTCTAAAAGGCTTGCCTTGTGCGGCTTTTGCGGGTGCGATTTGCCCAAAATGCAGTGCAGGTGCGGCCCTCAGCCTTTCGTCCGCGCTGAAATACAAGCCTAGTCCGCGTTCGGGGCACCTAACAAGGCGCAAAACCGGTGCATTCAACCTATATTCCTGTGCGAAATCGCTCGAAATGTGGAGAATGCGGGCGTTACTCTTCAGGCTCGCCCAAGCGGCTGACAATTGACGCCTGATAGGCTGAATCCGTGCCCCACGCCCGACAAGATCTGCTCGAATGGAAGCCTGTTCCTCCCCCCTCCCCTCTGGTACTTCATGGCCGCACCGTGACACTGGAGCCATTGTCCGCTGCAAGGCACGCTGATGACCTCTGGCAGGCAGTACACGGCCACGATGAGGTCTGGTCCTACCTGGCGGATGGACCTTACGCCAGCGAGGGTTATCTGCGCCATGCGCTCGAAGAAAAAGAGGCAGCATCGAGCGCCGTGTTCTTGGCGATCAGTCCACAGGCAACCGGCCGTGTTGCCGGCTACGCCAGCTACATGCGCATGGATCCGGCCAACGGCGTCATCGAAGTCGGCAACATCCTGCTTGCGCCCTCGCTGCAACGCACCATCGCAGCAACCGAGGCAATGTACCTGATGGCCCGCCACATCTTCGAGGACCTGGGCTACCGCCGCTACGAGTGGAAGTGCAATGGGAACAATGCTCCCTCACGCCGGGCTGCTCTTCGCTACGGATTCACATTCGAAGGCATCTTTCGCCACCACATGATTGTGAAAGGCCAGAACCGCGACACGGCGTGGTTTTCGATGCTTGATTCGGAATGGCCGGTGCGGAAAGCGGCTTTCGAGGCGTGGCTCGATCCCGCTAATTTCGATCAAGAAGGCCGCCAGTGCAAGAGCCTCGCGCAACTTTCTGGTTGCATATCGTAGTTCTCACCTGGCCACGTAACATCCGGAGTTATTTTGCCATTTCATTGCGCAAAAGAAAACGCCGCCCATTTCCAGGCGACGTTTTCTTCGATCCAACGACTGGTGAATTACTGCTTGGACTCAATCCTCATTCCATAGAATGATTTGTGCACAAAGAACACCGACACCAGGAAGAATGCTACGGCAAGTACGTGCGTCAGCATCGGGTTGTTCCCATTCAGGGTCACGGCCAATTCGACAGCGAGCAATCCGAACAGGGTCGTGAACTTAATAATCGGATTCATTGCCACCGACGATGTGTCTTTGAACGGATCGCCGACGGTGTCTCCAATGACGGTTGCATCGTGTAGAGGTGTACCTTTCTGTTTCATGTCGACCTCTACGATTTTCTTTGCATTATCCCAGGCGCCGCCGGCATTGGCCATGAAGATGGCCTCATACAAGCCGAAAATCGCAATCGAGAACAGGTAGCCGATAAACAGGAACGGTTCCATGAACGCGAACGCAAGGGTCGAGAAGAAGACGGCGAGAAAGATGTTGAACATGCCCTTCTGCGCGTACTTCGTGCAGATCTCTACCACCTTCTTACTGTCCGTCACTGATGCCTTCTCCGCGCCTTCCAGGTGGATGTTTGCTTTGATGAACTCAACCGCACGGTAAGCGCCGGTGGAGACCGCCTGTGTGGAAGCGCCCGCGAACCAGAAGATGACCGCTCCACCACAGATCAAGCCGAGCATGAACGGAGCGTGCAGCAGGGAGAGTTTCGCCACGTTGTCTGTGAGCCCGTGGGTCAGCGCCATGATGATCGAGAAGGTCATCGTTGTTGCGCCCACCACTGCCGTGCCGATCAGTACCGGCTTTGCAGTAGCTTTGAATGTATTACCGGCGCCATCGTTGGCTTCGAGCAGATGTTTGCAGCGCTCGAACTTCGCGTCGATGTTGAAATCCTTCTTCAACTCAGCCTGGATGTTGGGAACATCTTCGATCAGCGACAGTTCATAGACGGACTGAGCATTGTCAGTAACCGGGCCGTAAGAATCGACGGCGATGGTGACCGGTCCCATACCAAGGAAGCCGAAAGCCACGAGGCCAAAGGCGAAGACGGCGGGAGCCAGCATCATGCCTGCCGGATTATTCTGCAAGTCCGGTATGCCCATGCTGAAGTAATAGCCCAGTCCCATGAGCGCGACCATGCTAAGGCCAAGCCAGTAGGCCGAAAAATTGCCGGCTACAAATCCCGACAGGATTCCCAGGGAGGCCCCGCCTTCCTGCGCCGATTTGACCACTTCCTTGACGTGGGTGGATTTGGTTGAGGTGAAGACCTTGACCAATTCGGGTATGAGCGCTCCGGCCAGGGTTCCGCACGAGATGATGGAAGCCAGCTTCCACCAGAGAGTTCCGTCGCCCAGAGTGGGGAGCATGAGATACGAGACGATGTACGTGAGAATGATAGAGACTATCGACGTGATCCACACCAGCGAAGTTAGTGGCGTCTCGAAATCCATTTCGTCGGCGTCTTTATACTTCGCGCTGGCGATGGCGGAATTGAGGAAGTACGCCCCTGCGCTTGAAAGCAGCATCCCTACGCGCATCACGAAGATCCAGACCAGCAGTTGCGCCTGAATCGTGGGATCCTTCACAGCCAGCAGGATAAAGGTGATAAGGGCCACGCCAGTGACGCCGTAAGTTTCGAATCCATCAGCGCTTGGGCCTACGGAGTCGCCTGCATTGTCTCCGGTACAGTCTGCGATTACGCCGGGGTTGCGAGCGTCGTCTTCCTTGATCTTGAATACGATCTTCATCAGATCGGCGCCGATATCGGCGATCTTGGTGAAGATGCCGCCTGCGATACGAAGGGCAGCAGCACCAAGGCTCTCGCCGATGGCGAAGCCAATGAAACATGGGCCCGCGTAATCGCGCGGTATGAACAGGAGGATGAAGAGCATGATGAGCAGTTCGACCGAGATTAGCAACATGCCGATGCTCATTCCGGCCTTTAGCGGAATTGCCATGATCGGATAAGGTTTGCCACGCAATCCGGCAAACGCGGTGCGGGAGTTGGCAAAGGTGTTAACGCGGATTCCAAACCATGCCACGCCGTAGCTGCCAGCGATGCCGACGAGCGAAAACAGCAGGATGATCGGTAAGGTAACCGCGATCGATTTTCCAGGTACTGGCGCCAGCCATCCAAAGTACATCGAAATGATGACCGCGATGAAAACCCAGAGGAGCATGATGAACTTGCCCTGAGTGATCAAATAGGTCTTGCAAGTTTCGTAGATCAATTCGGAGATCTCGAGCATGCTGCGATGAACTGGCGCATTCTTCAACTGCACAAATATCGCGAGGCCAAACAACAGTCCGCCGACGCAGAACAGCAATCCGATCATTAGAAGCGCATGTCCGGTCATGCCGAAGAAATGCACGGTCGTTAGATCCGGCAATACCAGGTTGGCTTCGCCCCCGCCTGCGTGCTCTGGCTGCGCGTAGGCAAATGTGGGAAGCAGCAGGGCCAGGACCGCCGCTGCGCCTTTGTAATGATGCTTCAGAAATGTGGCAAAGCCTTCTCTGATGCCGCTGGCGATCTTTTGCAAATCCGTCGCCTGGTCTGTGCCGACCTGGCGTGTGAAGAAAAAGGCCACAATGAGCGATAGAGCGCAAACGGCCGGAAAGAAGTACACCCAGTCCTGTGCTGTCACAAGTCCTCCATGGTAATTTTTTTTGGTTGCCGCTTTACTGGCAGTCCGATGATCGCGACCCGACGACCTTCGGCTAGCCACCCCGCAAGAAAATAGCGTCCCGCGAGAGTCCCGGCTCAAAGTCAACCGGAAGCCTATCATCCATGCCAAACGCTGTCGAGTGATTGCAGTCACAAGCTTCCGGAGGGCATTTTCATTGGGAAAACTAGTCAAGCTGAGTCCGGATTGAACAAAGACTTGTAAATACCGCAGGCGGGAGTCTATCAATACAAGATGACCTCGTCTACCCTGTTAACTCCCCGCCAGGCCGCCGAGAAGCTGGGCATCAGTTATCCGGCTCTAAAGCACTGGATCCTAGCCGGGCGTATCCAAACCATCAAGACTCCCGGCGGCCACCATCGCATTCCGATGAGCGCGCTCCAGGAGTTCCTTCCCACGGGTTCGGCGCATCTTGGGGCATCGCGTATCAGCGGACGCAACCAGCTGGCCGGCACGATCGTCGAGGTCAAGATTGATGGACTGCTCGCCAAGGTAGTGATCGCTATCGGCGACCAGCGCATCACAGCCATCATCACCGCCGACGCAGTTCACGAACTTGAATTGAAGCTCGGAGAACAGGCGATCGCCCTCATTAAGGCGACCGAAGTGATGGTTGGAAAACCATAAAAACAAGAAATGGAGAACGGAAACAAAAAAAGTGTTATTCGACGGGGATCAGGATCTTGTCCTCGGGCAGCGGTTTCTGTAGATTGTCGCCGTTGATCAGTCTCTCCTTCCCGTTGGGCATCGGATGCAGTTTGAACAGGACCAGCTTGTTGCGCTCCGGGTCGTCGAACGCTCCGAAGCTCGCAACTTGTTCCAGTGAGTAATGGGTGTGAATGTCTTCGAGGGTGCCTCGATCAATGTCGTTCCATGTTGCCCACCAGCCCGGCTTATAGAGCGCCAACTTGGTCCCCACGTCGGGAAATACCGGCGTACGCATGCTGAAGTCATCGCATAGCGACTGCACATGCGATACGAGTGAGATCTGATCGCCGCTGATTGAAACCAGCAGACGGTTGCCATTGGGATGTTGATCGATATAAGCCGTGAGGCGTCTTGCCGCCGTTATAAACGTATATTCAGGATGCGCAGCGAAACTCGCGGTCACGACTCCATTCAATCCGGTCGAAATCACCACGACTGCGGCCGCTCCCCAACCGAATAAGCGCGTTGCTCCCACCTGAGTAACCAGCGCCTCAATGATCATGGCTATTGCTACAAAGCAGAACACTGAAACCAACGCGAAATATCGCGGCTGTGGATGATTCTGATAAGTCATGAAAAAAATGTAGCCGGATGCCGCCAGAATCGACGCGCCGAATACGGGATCAAACAAAAGCCGAGTGCCCCAATTCTTCCGGTTGCGAAAAAGGATGGCAACCGCAAGCGCGATAACAATCAGAACCCCGCCGAGCGGAATCAAAATGTGGTCGATCCAGATCAATCCGCGGACTGACCACCAGAAACTCAGCAGCGGCCAGTAGAACTCAGTCGGCTTCACGTACTTATTAATGAACAACAGAAACTTGTAGTCGCCAAGGTAGCCAAGCGAAACTACCAGAACCATCCATGCCCCGAAAGTAAATACAAACACAGCGAGCGCTGTCGCCGCACAACGCATGGCCCGCGGGTCAAACCATGCACGAAGACGCGAGCGCCTTTGCGCGGAATCGCTTTCTCCATGGTGTTGAGTCGGTTCTTGCATTCGCTCTCTAAACGAAGCGAACAGTGCCCATCCGATTGCCGGCAGAAGAAATATCGCTGTCGTCTTCGTCAACATCATTAGCGTGAATAGCACTCCCACCACGACTGACGCAGCCCCAGGTCGGCGCATGGATGGCAGACGGACCACGAGGTTCAGTGCGGCCAGCAAAAGCGTGGTCAGCATCGGCTCAAGAATCGCCAGCCTGCTGAAGCAGTAGAGAAACGGATTCGTCACCATCAGCGTCAGCGCCACGAGCGCCATCCACTTCGGCCCGCGCGGCCGCAACAGTGTGTAGCACAGAACAAGGTTGGCAAAGAAGAACGCCACCGCCAGCCCGCGCGCAGCCTCTACAGACACTCCCGTGAAGAAGAACAGGATCCACTCGAGAAACGGCCACACCGGAACGGAGGGCGCGGGGTTGAAATCTCCCGGCGCGTACCAATACCCGAACAGATGCGCGCGGATCGCGGCATTTCCGTACCAGCCCTCGTCGGTGTACTTGGCCCAGTCGATATGCCACGGTGTGTGGTTGGGAAAATCAGCCGCGAGATTCAGCGCGTGAAGCACGGCAAACGTGCCGATCAAAACGATCCACACACTGTATAGCCAACGCTTAGACACGAACGCCAATCGATCAAACTCCGCTATGCAGCAGACTTCTCTCAGTTCGTTTCAGGAGATGCAACAAAGTATATCGTGAGAATCAATTTGAGCCCGGATCGGTTGCAAGGCCCCACGAGAAATCTATTCGTAGGCCAACGCGTCGATCGGATCTTTGCGAGCAGCCATCCATGCCGGATATAGGGACCCCAGGAGTGCCCCTACAAAAGCGATCAGCGCGCCCTGCATGAGCCAGTGCGCCGTAATCTCAAAATGCTGCGTTGGGAAAACGTGGAGAAGAAGCATCCGTACCAGATATGTTCCGATGATTCCAAGCACCACGCCGGCCACCGCCATCACTGCGGTCTCACGCACCACCACGCTCACAATCGTCAGCTTCGACGAACCCAGCGACTTCAAAATGCCAATCTCCCGCGTCCGCTCCAGCACCGCCGTATACATCGATTGAAAAATCACCAGGAAGCCCACAATCACCGCAATCCCAGTCACCACGCGAATCGCGATATTGAACCCGGGCAGTTTATCCGGAGTCATCGACTGTAGCCACTCGTCAATCGTCTGTACGGGAGAATCCCCCAGACCTTTGGTCGCGTGAATTTCGCGAATAACTTCGTCTCGATTCTCCGGCTTGTCGCATTTGATATAGAAGACAGAAGCCTTTCCTTCTGATCCGATCAACTGCCCCATCGTGTCAATTGGGATCAGCTTCCTCCCGCCTTTGCCATGTTCGACGACTCCGGAGATGCGGAACGTGTGGTTCATAATTGCGATATTTCCGCCAACATGGTAGGCCGGATTGGAACTAGCGAGGATGTCATCGACAATCGCATCATATGGCCCCTGAAATGGCCCTCCCGCCACGAATACAAACGGTTTGAGCGCGTTGAAGGTGGGGTAATCGATCCCATAAATGATTTCGACTGTGCTCTTGGTGCTCAGATTCTGGTTAACCGGGGAGACGACCGCCACATGCGGAAGTTTACGCAGGGCCTCAGCGTTCTTGATGGGCATTGGCGCTCCGCCCACGCCATTCATATAGCTGGCGTTCGACGGCCAGAGGATCAAGTCTGCCCCAATCCCATTGGTTCGCTGCTTCTGGTCGTTGAGCATTCCCATAAAGATGCCCACAATCGACAGGATCATGATCACTTCAATGGCCACGGCAGTGATGCTGATCAGGGAGCGAAGGGGGCGATGCAAGAGGTTGGCGATTACGAGCTTATTCATCGGTTGAAAAAGGCTCCGGAAGCGTTGGTAAATGACTCAGGGCTTTCATCATCAGGGTATCAGCCGGCCCTTCGGCCCTTTCTGCCTCATCTTCCAACCAAGCGCGGCCGATAATGACGCCGCGGTTTCAGCCATATTTTGCACAAAGCGGGGTGACGTTTCTCACTTTTCACTCCCCTAGCTCGGTGATAAGAAAGGATGATAGAGTTGTTCCAATCGTGCAATGCCATAAGTAACTTGCCTGTGGAAATGCTTCAGGCTATGATGTCGGGACTGGTTACCAAATGAGTACTTTTGGGGAAGAGCTTCGGACGCAGCGAATTTCGCGCGGCATCGCGCTGGAGCAGATCACTGCGGTCACCAAGATCAGCCAACGCCACCTGGTGGCGCTGGAGCAGGATCGCTACCAGCAACTGCCCGGCGGGATCCTCAGCAAAGGTATCGTTCGTGGATACGCCAGCGCCCTCGGCCTTGACACCCGCGATTGGACTGACCGCTTCCTCAAAGCAACCTACGAAAAAGGCGCACCAGTCGATCCGGCAGCCGACGGCTGGGCCACCTTCGCCTCCAATGTCGGCAAAGAACGCATGGAACGCCGCGAAGCCATCGAACAGCGTCTCCGCTGGCTTGGTGCATTTGCTCTGGTCGCCGTAGTCACCGTGCTTGGCTTCCTTACGGTTCGTTACTACGGCGTGCATGCCGGCTGGTGGAGTTCCGTGATCCCCCTCCCGCAGAAAGCCAACGCGGCAATTGCCCACCTGGCTTCCTGGACGAAGCGTTAGAAGCTTCCAAAACCGTTCTTTCGTCGCCCCCTTCCCTCAGTTTGCGCTCGTGTGTTAGGAAACACATGCGAGTCGCCACTCAAGCCTGCTCAAAACTGTATTCGCTCACTCCGATTTACGGGGTGGATCAGATGCTCTCCGTCGCGGGCTTTTCGTCGCAGGTTCTTCGATGACTGCACGCATCCAGTAATTCCCGTCGCCGTCCACCTCGATGCCATGAACCTCGCGCTCGAAGCCTGGGAACCGCTTTCCGAACTGCTCCATGGCGAGGATGAGCTTGATAACCGGAGACTCTGCGCCGCCGAGGCGCTCACCGGGCATGGACATCGGGATTCCCGGAGGATACGGAACGAGCATGCAAGCGGCGATTCGCCCCGCCATCTCCTTGAAGCGAATGCGCTCTGTTTCGTGGCGGACGAGCTTCTGGTAGGTCTGCGCCGGCGTGAGGACGGGGTCGAAGTCCTCGTCGCAGGCAGCATTGACGAGGCCAGGAAGGTCGAGTTCAATCATCGCTGCGTGCATCTCGTCGGAAAGCTCTTTGAGCGACACATTGCGATACCGGTGGGGAAAGCGTTGAACCAATTCCGGGAGCGCCTCTTCGAGCGACGCATCCGTATCGTAGAGGCGCTTGAACTCGAAGAGGTTCTCGAGGAGGCTTCCCCATTTGCCCTTGGACGTTCCGACTGAAAAAAGCACCAGAACGGTATAGTCGCCGGTTCGGGCGATTTCGACGCGGCGCGAATCGAGAAATTCGGTAAGGATGGCTGCGGGTATACCCCACTGTGTCATCACACCCTGCGCGTTGACTCCCGGCGTAAGGATGGTCACCTTGGTGGGATCGAGCATGCAGTAATCGTCCGGCGAGTCTTCATCCTGGTAGCCATGCCAATCATCGCCGTGTTTGAGGGTCCAGCAACCTGGTTCGGTGGTGAGAAGCTCGTCTTCGGCGTCTTCAAACAGAATGCTTTCGCCCGTTGCAGGGTCGGTGACACGTTCGGGCTGATAAATGCCAAAGAACCATCCATCGCCATTCTCAGATGTTGTGCGTAGACGGTGGGCGATGGAGCTCATCGCCTGACGGAAGCTGATGGCATCGGCCAGGGTCTCATCCATCAACGTTGGGCCGGCGGGATCGTCCATCATGGCGGCGGCGACATCAAGCGACGCGATCAGCGGATAGAAAGGCGATGTGGTGCCGTGCATCATGAAGGCTTCGTTGAACTGGTCGAAATCGAGCGGAGCGCGATCAGAGAGCTTGACGTGGATCATCGAACCCATCGAGAAGGCGGCCAGCATCTTGTGCGTCGATTGCACAGAGAAAATGACGGGGCGGTCTTTCATACCTTCCGGCACGCCCATGGCAAAACGTTCCCGGTAAAGCGGATGAAACTTCGCGTATGCGTACCAGGCCTCGTCAAAGTGGACGCGCGGGACCGAGCCGGCTAGTTGTTCCACAACTTCATCGACGTTGTAGCAGAGGCCGTCGTAGGTGGAATTCGTGACCACGGCATGCGTCGGTTGTTGCGAGCGTGCGCCTGGGGCGAACGGACTGCGCGCAATGAGTTCCTGCACTGAGCTAGGAGAGAAACGTTTGAGTGGAACGAGGCCGATCATGCCGTATCCATTGCGCGTCGGTTTGAAGTAGACCGGGCGGGCACCCGTAACGGTGAGCGAATGGCAGATGGATTTGTGGCAGTTGGCGTCCGCCAGCACGATGTCGTCCTGCGCGATAACGCCGTGGCCAACGATCTGGTTCGATGTGCTGGAGCCGCCTAGCACGTAAAACGTCCAGTCGGCTCCGAAGATGCGCGCTGCGTTGCGCTCAGACTCGCCCGGAGGGCCGACGTGGTCAAGCCACGAGCCGAGCGGCGCGGACGAGATGCCGAGGTCGGAGCGGAAGAGATTCTCGCCGAAGAAGCGGTGGAACTCCTGCCCAACCGGGTGCTTGAGGAAGGCGACGCCGCCCATATGGCCGGGCGCGTCCCACGAGTAGGCGGACTGGTCGTTGTATTTGAGAAGCTCGCGAAAGTAAGGCGGCAATAGTTGATCGTGATAACGCTCGATGGCGGTATCGAGGCGCGAGGAGATAAACGCGGGAGTGTCGCCGAACAGATGGATGTATTCATGAACCTGCTTCACGACTTCCAGAGGCAGTTCGGAAACCAGGGTGCGGTCGGCGATGAGGAAGATGGGCACCTTCTTGTTGCGGTGCCGAATGCCGCGAATAATGTCGAGTGCGGCGCGCTCTTCAAATTGGGAGTCGCCTTCGAGGTCCCAATCGAGAAGTACGGCAGAGTAGCTGGGATCGGAAGTGACGAGCGAGAGACCATCCTCCGTCGAGGTGGTCCTAACAACGGTATAGCCCTCATCACCAATGGCGTCGACAAGACGCTCCATGGCTCGGTCTGAAACCGAGTCGGTTCGTCCGACCTCACTGGCAATCAACAACACCCACCGCTTTTCGCTCATTTATTCCCGATTCTCCAAAAATTCGTCCTCAAATATCCTACGGCCTTTCTGTGAGTCAGGTGTGAAGGTCGTGAGTTCTTCCGTTAACCCTTCGAATTCATCAATTGACCGCACGCTCACGCCCGTTCGATGTCTCCCTTTGCTCTGCAGCGTTTCTCCAATTACCATAGAGGGATGCGCCGGTCTGGCCTCGGTCTGCCGAAGCACGTTGTCTCCCGCTGCCGTTCGAAGAAGTCGCAACGGCCCAGGCTCCCGATCGAGCACCTTCAAGCCAGGTGCGGCAGGCAATCACCTTGAATCCCTTCAATGGGGAGGAATGCGAAGTTGAGCGATCGTTTTTTGTTTACCTCTGAATCGGTCACGGAAGGTCATCCCGACAAAATAGCCGACCAGGTTTCCGATGCCATCCTGGATGCCTGTCTCGAACAGGATCCTTACAGCCGTGTCGCAGCTGAAACGTTGACCGCAACAGGACTGGTCGTTATCGCAGGCGAAATCACCACCAAGGCCTACGTTGACTTCCAGAGCCTCGTCCGCGGAGTCGTCGCCTCCATCGGCTACGACAACGCAGTCTACGGTTTCGACTCCAACACCTGCGCCGTGATCTCGACGATCAATAAACAGTCAGGCGACATCGCACAGGGCGTCGACACCGGCGGCGCCGGCGACCAGGGCATGATGTTCGGCTATGCCGTCAACGAGACTCCCGAACTGATGCCTGCTGCGATCTCAATGGCCCACAAGCTCACGCGCCAACTCAGCAAGGTGCGCAAGAACGGAAAGCTGCCGTATCTCCGCCCAGATGGCAAGAGCCAGGTTACGGTGGAGTACGACGAGAACGGGAAGCCAGCCCGCATCGACGCCGTCGTCATCTCGAGCCAGCACGCCGAGACCATCAGTAACGAGGAGTTGCACGCCGACGTTCTCAAGCATGTCATCCAAGCGGTCCTTCCCGCTCAGTGGCTTGACGAACACACCAAGTACCACATCAACCCGACTGGAAGGTTTGTTATCGGCGGCCCCATGGGCGACACCGGTCTTACCGGCCGCAAGATTATCGTCGACACCTACGGCGGCGCGGGCCGTCACGGGGGCGGCGCCTTCTCCGGCAAAGATCCGACCAAGGTCGATCGCTCAGCTGCATACGTTGCCCGCTACATCGCCAAGAACATCGTGGCCGCGGGCCTCGCCGACAAGGCCGAAGTCCAGCTCGCCTACGCCATCGGCGTTGCCGATCCGGTCAGCGTGCGCATCGACACGTTCGGCACCGGAAAGGTCGGCGAAGCCAAGCTGACTGAACTGGTTCGCAAGAACTTCTCGCTCACGCCGAAAGGCATCATCGAGAGCCTGAACCTGCGGCGCCCCATCTACAGGCAGACAGCAGCGTACGGCCACTTTGGCCGCACTGAGGCCGAGTTTACCTGGGAAGCGACCGACAAGGCATCGGCTCTCGCCGGGCAGGCAGGCGTTGCAACAACCGCAACGGCAAAGTAGAAGCAGAAAACTAAGACCATGGGATCCCTGAGAAGGGGTCCCATTTTTATCTGGGCCTTCAGTCGCACAGGGTCGCGCAGAAATTTATTTTCTTTTGATCCGCGTAAGATCCCTTTGGCCACCTGGGGTATTTCGCCACCCACGTCCGCGACGTCTCCAAGGAGGAGATGGAGCAACATATGCATGCCTCTGCCTAAGCTGCAAAGAGACAGCGAAGGGACTCCGAATGGAGTCCCTTCGCATTTGCAGATGCCGCCGTTATGCGGGGGCTGGTAGCGGCTCATTCCGCATCGAAAGGTCGTGAGCAGGCAACCGCTCAATCGTCACCACCGTAATATCGTCTTCCTGCCCGAACCCGACTGCCTCGGCTACTATAGCCGCCGCAGGTTTCGTTGATATCGCCCTGGCACGATCGAATCCGAACAACTCGCCCTCCTTGTTTTGCGCCTCAACAATGCCGTCGGAGTAAAAGGTGAGCCGGCTGCCTGGGCGCAGTTCGAATCGTATGGGTTCGAATTTCCCGCCGCTGTCAGCAATGCCAAGGGGCAGCGCTCCGGCCAGTTCCACTTCCCTGCCGTCGAGATAGGGAGACAAGTGACCCGCATTGGCGATCGTAACGATGCCGTCGCGGCCAATGTGTGCGGCGAGCGCTGTGGCAAATCCGCCGATCGTGCGACCGACGAGGCGGTCGTGAAGCCTGCCCAACATGAGTACCGGATCGCTGCTGTCTTCGGCTGCCGTGCGAATGGAGCCAACCAGCATTGATACCAGCATTGCCGCCGGCAACCCCTTGCCTGCCACGTCGCCAACCACGACCAGGAGGCCGTCATCCCCTGCGGGCAGAACCTGGAAGAAATCGCCTCCAACCTGTTTTGCCGGCTGATAGACCGAATCCACAACGTAGCCCGGAAAGGCCTCGCCTTTCTCTGGAACGATGACTTGCTGGATCTCGCGGGCTGCGGCCATCTCCGCCTCCAGAACGGCCTTTTCAGCGCTGGCTTTGATGTGCCGCCGACTTTCACTCACGAAAACGTGAACGAAGCCCGCGTAGCCCAAGCAGACCGTAATAATAGTCGCAATGCCGTCGAAATTCAGGCGACTCTCAAGGCGTGCCGTTTCCGTTGTGTCCATCTCGCGGAGCTGCGGCGTGTTAGGGTATTTGTTTGCCAGAAACGACATGACTGCAATCTGTGCCAGGAAAAGCGGAATGAACGCCTTCCAGATCCGGGAACGAAGCGTTACACCCGCAATGGCGTAGCAGACCGCGAATGAGCCCGAGAGCACAAGAGATATTCCGAACCGTAAATTAGGCATTCGTCCCATGGCGACGATGTCGTTGGCGATACCCATGGCGACAAAGGTAAAGAAGACGGCGAGCAGAAAAATGACAACTGCTTTACGGGGGGCATTTCGTAAAGGGTTCGAGGAATTCATGGATTCCGGGCATCCTCTCAGATTTCAAGTCGTGACTGCTTCAATCCGGTCGTTCCCATCTCCCACGACGTGGGTTAAAGTCTACGCCAGCCTCTTCGGATTCCCTTAATCTGAATGTCGCTTACGAGTGGGGCACCATCCCGGTGTTTTAGAATCGTCCCGTACCGATTCACATACGTCCATCGGGGAGATGACATGCGCTTTTATCGTGTTGCGGTTCTGGTTTTGGGGCTCTCTGCGTCCGTGGCGGGCGCGCAATCGGGCGCCTACTGGGACTACTACGGAAAAACGGGACCACTTGCCTGGGGCAGACTCGACCCCGCCTATCAAGCTTGTTCCAAGGGAAAGGAGCAGTCGCCTATCGACATTCGCGGCGCGCATCTGAATAAAACTCTCCAGCCGATCGAGCTCCATTACATGAGCGGTCCGGTCTCGATTGAGAACGACGGGCGCAGGATCATCGTTCACGTCAACCCTGGGGGCTACATCGTAGCCGGCGGCGTGCGCTACGACCTTCAGCAGTTCGAATTCCACCATCCCAGCGAGAGCGCAGTCAACGGCAAGCTGACCGATCTCGATGTCGAACTCCTGCACAAGAGCGCTGACGGCAAAATGGCCGTTATTGAAGTACGCATGGCCATGGACCGAGGCAGCCCGAATGCCGTTTTGGCGACGCTTTGGTCCCATCTGCCCAAGAAGCCCGGCACCACCGAGAAAATTACCGAGATGGTGAATGCCGGCGGGTTCCTGCCCGCGGATCGGGGCTACTGGACCTATATGGGCTCGCTTTCGACTCCTCCGTGCACGGAAGGGGTGCGCTGGTTTGTCTTCGAAACGGAAATCAGCCTGAGCCTCGATCAGGTACGCGCTTTTACCATGCTGTTCCGGCTGAACTCGCGCCCGGTGCAGGACGCGCACGGCCGCCGAATCGAAGCCAACGAATAGCTATTCGGCGAGCGGGTTGAACGTCAGCACAATTCCCTGTTCGCCGGCGAGATTTCGCACCGTCACACCGGTGACGTCTTCAATCAGATAATGCGCGGCTCCCAACGACTCCGCCTCATGCGAAAACGTCGTTGCAATCACGGTGCACCCCGCTGCACGTCCAGCCAGCGTGCCGGATTCTGCATCCTCAAACACGACGCAATCCTCCGGCGGCAATCCCAGCAATGTCGCGCCGGCAAGGTAGGGCGCCGGATCGGGCTTGCCCTGTGTGACATCATTCGCCGTGACAAGCCGCGCCGGCACCGGAACCCCAGCCTGCTCCAGCCGCATCCGCGCCAGCCGCTCGGTCGCGCTGGTCACCACGGTCCAGCGATCCTGAGGCAGCACGTGCAGCATCTCCAGCACGCCGGGCAGCACGGCCAGCCCCTCGCCATCCGCAAGCTCGATATCTTCAATTAGCTTGAGTTCTGCTTCGCTGTCGAGGTCGGGCCGCAGCATTGCCGCTGTCTCAATCGCGCGCCGGCCATGCGCCGTCTTGCATGCGAACTCGGGATCGACGCCGCGCATCTCAGCCCACTTCGTCCAACTGCGCTCGACGGAGCCAATAGACGAAATCAGAATCCCGTCCATATCGAACAGGATGCCCTTGCAGCGAATCTCGACCGGGGAAGAGGCGACGTTGCGTCCCATAATGTTTGATTGTAGCGATCCGTCTGGCGATTCCGGCGGGCTACTTCCTGGCTGCAGCTGCGCTTCTGGGCGTCGCAAAGCTCACTTTGGGTGGATCACTTAATGAAACCGATGCATTCACTAACCCCTTGCGAGCACCCTGCTGCACCTGGTTTTCTTTCAGAGTTATGGCACCCTTCGCAATTTCGGCATCGCCGCTCCAGCTTTCGAACCGCGTCAAAATCGGCGGACCACGCTCTGCCGAGGCTCCAGTTCGACCGATGATCGCGCCTTTCTTCCAATCGAAGTGCAGCGTGCCCTTCGCCGAGTTTGCCAGGTCGTTGCCAGTATATCCGGCCATTTCCAGCTCGCCGTCACCATCGAAGCTGGCGCCCGTGCACATCAGCTCCATCACGCGGCACAGATCCGCCGGATTTACCCTTTTGACACTTCCGTCGAGCGAATAGCCCGGCTTATCACCGCTCTCGATTTTCCCTGTCAGGTGAACCTGCCCGCCCAGCACTCCGGCATCAGCACTCGTAATTTCGGCCGAGGTGGTTGAAACCTTCAAATTGGCAGAGAAATCCTCGAGCGTTACCGGCCCGAGTTCCAATGAGTCCGCCTTGACCGTCCCTTGAAACGCCGGCCACTCGTGCTTCGAGGAGGGGGCCAACCTGGCAATCACAGTCGACAGCAGGGTCCCTTTCTTTTCCGCACCCAAGAGCGTCGTCTGAAGCTCCGCCGCATCCAGACTTGGAAATTCGAGATTCACTATCGGCACGCATTGGCCTTCATCGGCCGCGTCACAAACTGGAAGCTCAAGCCGCGCGGTCCCGATCAGCGGCCCATACGCAAACACCACACCATCCCACAAGCTCGCACCGCCACCAAGGTGCAGCGTAGCCTGGGCTATTCCCACTGCAGTCGGCAAGGCATCCGTCTTCCAGTTCGCGTTATGCAACGTCACCGTGCCCGTCAATCGATCAGGCACTGGCAGACTCGCTGCCGCAGGGGCAGGCTCGCTTTCCGCGGCAGGCGCAGTACTCGCGATCGCATTCTCTGTCAGAATGACGTCCGGAGCGGGCAGCCATGGCCCCTGGATGGTCAGATCCAGCGTCGCTGGATCGCCCGCGACCGCATCCAGCGCTCCGGCCTCCTTCAACCCGGCGGCGTGCGCCAGTTGCCGCAAACGCGCCGGTGTTCCCTCCCCGCGCACCGTCAATTGATATCCGCTCCTCATCACCCGCACCGTAAACACCAGAGGCGCAGGAGCTCCCGCTGGTACATTTGCTGTTCCGGCCAATGCGCTTTCCTGCCCATTCGTCGCCGCAGTCGGCTGGAAAACAGCTTTCTGGATTTGAACTGGTTGGCCGAGGCTTCCGCCGCTGAGTTTCAAGGCATCCACCGTGACGCTTCCGCTCAGGGGCCCGGGCACAATGGCCAATTCCTTCGCCCCCGCTTTCTTGCCCCGATGCCCCCGCTTTCCCTGAAGTTCCGAGGCGGGTGCCGGCGCAGTTGCGTCGTACGTGAGCTTGCCACTCAGCGTTCCATCGGCTTCGAGTTCCTCACCCAGTTCCTGCCGCACCGTCCGCAGCGCATCCAGAACCGCCTGCGCTGGAATATTCTGCAACTCCAGAGAGAATTTTGGTTGGCCATGGCTCGGCAGATTTCCTTCTACACGCATCCGCCCGTCGCCAAGGGGCGAATCGCACACCAGCTTTTCAATGGTTCGCGCCGAGTAGTGATACGCAAATGTGCAATTCGCGTCGAAGTCCAACGGGGCCGCCGGCGCAAACTCTTCGCGATGCACCCCCGTGGCGCGCAAGCGTGTCGTCACATTGGCCGAATCCGGTGTGCCATCGAGCTTCATCTCCGCCGTCAGGCCGCCGCGCCAGCCCGCATCCGACCCGATCAGCAATCTGCTGAGCTGGCCCATCTGCGCCTCGCGCCATTCCAACTCCACATGCATCGGCATCAGCCGCAATTCAGGCGCACGGCGCATTCGCGCTTCCAGCTGCACAATGCCCGTATCGCCCTGATCTAGGCTGACGTCGGTGCGCACGGGCTGCGCCTTCAGCCGTACGCGCCAGTCGCCAGGGTCTTCCTCCCAAAACGAAAGATCGGCGCCCACCAGCGAATAAGGCAGTTTCTCGTATCCCTGCTTGATGTTGATGCGCGAGTTGGTTGCTTCAAGATAGGGCAGCGGAACCGGCCTGCCTGCCTTCGCTCCACCGGTTTGAGATTGTGCAGCAGTGCGAAACAAAGTGTCGAGGTTCCATCGACCTTCGGTGGTCCGCACCAGGTTCAGGCTCGCTTCGTCAACGCTGATTCGACTGATCTCCAATCGGCCCCGCCAAAGCGAGAACAGCCTTATCGCAGCGGTCACTGTATTGGCGTGCAACACCGGTTCGGCGCCATACGAAGGATCTTCATTCACAGTCAGATCAGTGATAACGAATTCCGGTCGCGGCAGCAGGCGGAGTTCCACCGCTGATATGCGCGCGGGCCGGCCCAGTGAATTTGACATTGCCTGCGCAATCCGGCTTTTGTAGCGATTGACGCTTACCAACGGGGGAACCACGATGATGGAAACAACGATGGTCAACAGCAGCGCCGCGATCCAAAGCTTCGATCGTCCGCGTCCACGGCCTTGCGCTTCTTGCGTCATGAATGTCGTTTGCGGTTCGATGAGGTAAATCCTGGGCGGTCGATACCGTCTCTAGCGTACTAGGTGCAGCGTCCGCTTCCACCGCGTGTCGGTAAAGAAGTGCAGCGCCACGTGCCCCATCCACGAGATCGTGTTACCGATGCCGGTCTCATCAAACTGGTGCTCGGGTGTTTGGAACGACCAGTAGTTGAACAGTGGCCGCCCCACGATGTTCTCGCGCGGAACAAATCCCCAAAAGCGCGAGTCGAGACTGTTGTGGCGATTGTCGCCCATCATGAAGTACTTTCCCGGCGGTACTACGAGGTCGCCATCCACTACGTGGCTCGGCATCTCCACGGCCCAGCGCTCCGTTGCACCGAGGTCGACCGACATGGGAACAGCGGGAAAATCATCAAGGTAATCGCGATAGTTCTCGGGCGTAGTGGGAACGGAGTGTGGCTCGCTTTGTGCAATTCCATTCACTGTGGGAATCCCGTTGTGCAAATGAATTCGATCGCCCGGTATGCCGATCAGCCTCTTCACTAGAAATAAAATTGTTGGCTTGCCATCGGCATCCAATTCACCGGGCTTGATGAAGACAACGATGTCGCCCCGCCTCGGCTCGCGGTAGCGCACCAGGGGCATCCATTTGGTCGGCGGCGCCAGCGTAACCCGGTCGACCACCAAGTGATCGCCAACGAGCAAAGTCTGCTCCATTGAGCCGGACGGGATTACAAAATTCTGCGCGAGAAAAGTCAGGATGAACAGCCCCACCACCAGCACGGAGCAGATGCTCGCCGCCGCCTCAAAGGGCGTCTCTTCGTGGGGTTTCTGTTCGGGGGCAGATTCAATCTCTTGCGGCGTCTTGGCTGGCGGCGTATTTTTGGTGGTCATCCTGTCGCTCTGTGCCTGGATGGCTGGCGGCTACTCTCCGGGTTCCCGGATTCGCTACAGCGGTTTTCACTGCAGAACAGCTTTAATGAATTATGCGAAAAATGCGCTTCCAACGCGCAAATGCCGCGAGACGTGCCGAGAGTTCCCCATCGTGTCCGAGTCTATCATCCGCGGCCTCTTGAACATCCGTTGTCGAAGGCCGCCGCAATGAAAAGTAAATCACCAATGGCCGCGCGATAATTGCCTGTCGCGGCACAAACCCCCAGAAACGGGAGTCCTTGCTGTGGTTGCGATTATCGCCAAGCATAAAGTATTCTCCCGGCGGCACAACCAGTTCCCCGTTCTGCGTCAAGCCTTGCAACTCTCGCCACCAAATCGGATCGATATTGGGATCGGTGTATACCTGCGCCGGAAAATTGTCCCGGAAAGGGTTGGGGGCAGCCGGCTCAAACGCAGCATAAGGCTCATCAAGGGTTGCGCCATTCACGGTTACCCGTCCGTCTTCAATGCGGATGTGGTCCCCGGGGATTCCTACGACCCGCTTCACTAGATAGGGTGGATCGGGATGATGAAACACCACGATGTCGCCGCGCTCCACATCGCGATACGGCATCGTCCATCGGTCCAGACTGTATTTACTCCCGGATGGCGCAAAGATCTGTTTGTTGACCAGGAGAAAGTCGCCCACAAGCAGCGTGTGCTCCATACTCTCCGATGGAATGAGGAATGGCTGCAATACAAAGGTCAGCAGAAATAGCGCAACCACGACCGTACGCATCAATGATGCCAGCGCTTCGGGCACGGTGGGCAAGTGATGCCATAAATGCATCGCCCTCCGTTGGGGAGCAGCGGCGAATTGAGCGGGGGAGCTCACTCGGTTTCTCCTGCCTCCTCGAAGGCTACTTCAACATCGTCATTCAACGTCATCGTGGTACTTGTTAAGCGTGCCAGGGCGCGCCGTGCGGCGTCCTGCTCCGCATGCTTTTTCGTCGTGCCAGATCCTCGTGCCAGAGGCTTGCCCGGTTTTCCTTCCGCGGTCTTTAAGCGCACCTCGACCAAAAATCGCTTGCGATGATCCGGACCGCTCTCGCTCTTCACCTTGTAGACCGGAGCGCCAGCCCGTTCGGCCTGCAATCGCTCCTGCAGCGCCGACTTATAGTTGCCCAATGCCGCGCCTGAACGCAACTGCTCCGCCAGTCGCTCCACCGCATCGCCCATCACGTACCGACGCGCAAAAGTCCGTACCGGCTCCAACCCGCCATCCAGAAAGAGCGCGCCGATCACCGCCTCCATGGTGTTCGAAAGCACGGTGCTCGTCCGCCGCAATCCGCTGCGATCTTCTCCGCGGCTCAAGCGCAAGTGATCGCCCAAAGAGATTGTGGCCGCCACCTTGGCCATGTGCTGCCGGCTCACCAGTTGTGCGCGTACCCGCGTCAGCTCGCCCTCCTGCCACTCAGGATGGCTTAGAAATAGCGCCTCGCCCACGACCAGGCCCAAGACGGCATCGCCAAGAAATTCAAGCCGTTCATTGTCGGTAGCAATCGAAATTGCTTGCTCGCCGCCCTCCTGGATCTGCTGATTCGCCAGAGACCGATGGGTTAGCGCGCACAGCAGCAACTCCGGGCTGACGAAGACATGCCCGAGCGCAGCTTCTAACTCAGTCAAAACCGATTCCACTTACTCCTCATTGGGGGTTGTAGCTCAAGGAAGGACCTCCCCGATATTCACCGGGGTGATGCTCAAGCCGTAAACCTCTCCCACACCAATTATTCCCTAGACGCACCGGGTCAACCAAGTAAAGCCGGACCTCGGCTGCACTCAACGTCCCTATCTGACAAACATGGTTCGGTTTAGCGGATTTTTTGCGTTTATTGCCGCTTTCAGATGTTCTGCCGCAGCATTTCTCCAGCCAGGTACTCTGACGCGCGCATCGACAGCGACAGAATTGTCATTGTGGGATTCTGCCATCCAGCACTCGTAAACTGCGCACCATCCACCACAAACAGATTCTTGTGGTCGTGCGACTGGCTGAATTCATTCAACACGCTCTTCTTCGGATCGTTTCCCATCCGGCAAGTTCCCACTTCATGAATGCTGTACCCCGGCGGATTCGGCTTGTCGTTCTTCGATAGCACCTCAAACCCCGCGACCTCCGCAAGCTCGCACGCGGTATTCACGGCATCCTTTGCCATGTTGAATTCGTTATCGGTGTACTTGGTATCCACATGCAAGACCGGAATCCCCCACGCATCTTTCCTGTCCTTGTCGATGCGCACATGATTTTCATAACGCCCGAGCACCTCGCCCATGATCGTCATGTGGAATCCGCTGCCGTAGTACTCATCCATCTTCCTTTGCAGTTCCGTCCCGTACGCGGCAAAATTCCGCGCACCAACCGGCCCGGTCGATGCTGTTGTGTTGAAGGCGTACCCGCGCAAAAATTTGTCGCTCTTCGTATCGATGTTCCGAAACCGCGGAATAATCGCCGACGAGCCCATCACTCCCTTGCTCTTTCCGTTGCGCGCTTCTGGAACTGAACACACCACTCCAGCGCCATAAATCTGATCCATCAGATAGCGCCCCACGAGCCCGCTCGAATTCGCAAGATTGGAATTCAGAAGCAGACGCGTGCTCTCCAGTGTTCCCGCCGCCAGCACTACCACGCGTGCCTTCACGCTCATCTCGCGGTGCGACAGCCGATCCACAAAATTGCACCCATTCGGCAATCCCGTATTTTTGTCGACGGTAATTTCGCGCACCACGGCATTCGCAACTGAAGTCAGCTTGCCTGTCCTCTCGGCATCGGGCAGGAGCAGATTTACCGAGCTCGCCAGCCCGTCGCGTCCTTGCGCCGAGCGCTGCTTGCACACGGGAATTCCCTTGGGCCTGGCCACATCCATAAACCGCTGCATCGCCGAACTCCACGGCGCGTCGTCCATGATGAAATTCCCGTTTGGCATCTGCGGCGGGCCATCCAGCGCGCCCTTCACGCAAAAGATGCCCTCCACGCGTGAGTAGTACGGCGCAAGATCCGCATGGCTGATGGGCCAGTCCTCGCCAAAACCATCGCGCGACGTCGCCTTGAATTCATAGTCACTCAGCCGAAACGACTGGCGCGACCAGAAAAGCGATCGCCCGCCAAACAAACGCACCCGCACCCAGTTGTATGGTTGATCGTTTTCGATTGTGTATGGAACTTCCTGCTCATCCACCCACACATTCGCGTTGAATCCGTTCGACTGAAAGACATGCTCCAGCCGCCCCGGCGGGCGAAATCCGCGAAAAGGCAGCTCATACGCGGGCTTCCTCTCTGCGTCATGGCCGACATCGGCCACCGGCCCCGCATTTAGCATCAGGCAGCGAATCCCATATTCGGTCAGAATCTTCGCTGCCATTCCCCCGGCATGCCCCGATCCGATAATCAGCACATCATATGTTTCATTCAGCATCGCGATAGTTGGTTCCCTGGTCCCTGCTCCCTGTATTTTCTACCTTGAATACGACGGTATCGGATGATTTGGCTTCGGCACGGCCTGGACATGCGGCGGCACATTCGCACAGGCGGCATTCTCGATCGATATATTCGGCTCGATCGGCGACCAGTAAAGCTCCACCGTCGTTCTTGTCTCCGCACCTACCTCGGGAACCGTGAACCATGCCTTCGAATTCACTGTCGCCGTGCGGATATCGTCGTGGGCAATGTTGATGAAATCGGCATGTTTCTGTTCCGGCGGATGATCGTTCATCCACGTGCGGAGCCAGGGTTTCAACAACTCGTCAACCTGGGTATCGCTCAGCTTTGCAAACTCCATGTCGAATTTCGTCTTCGCTTCCGCATCCAGCCAGTCGAGCCCTTCGCGGTATACCTGCTTGCGCGCGTCCGGCGAGTCGCCAATCAGAAAATCCAGAAACGTTGGCGTCTGGGCCTTTACCGCGCCCGGTTTATCGCCCATCGGCGGCATCAGCACATCGCTTAGCCGCGTCAATGTTGCCATCTGCTTCGGCGTAAAGAAGCGCAACTCAGCAACCGCAACCTGGTCCGCCGCCTCGACATGAGGAATAGGCGTCTTCGAGTTCAGCCCCAGCAGCCACGGCGTAGGCGCCGGCAGCGGCGGGGCAGGATTGGTGGCTTGTTGACCTAACAGCAGCTTGGCAGCAGCACCGACGGCGATCACGGCGCGAACAAAATCACGGCGCAACATTGATCCTCCTGGGGACCTATCCACGCTAAAGCGCCAATACGTACCTCGTCCAGAGCAATTCCGGAGAGCGTCCAGAACGAGTCGCTCTCAGGCCGGAGTCATTGAGGCTTCTGCGGCGTAGGAGCAGGCCCGGGTTTTGAGACTGGCGGGGCAGCCGAATCATCCGCATCCTCGTCGCAGCTATGGCCCTTCACCGCGTACGCAGTCTTCGCGCCGCGCTCGGCTGCAATCCGCGTGTCCTGTTGCCCATCACGCACCGCAAGTGCGGCTTGGTACTGCGAGACAGCCTGGTCGCGCTTGCAGTCCAGATCTAGAATCCGTCCCAAGTAGATATGCGACCAAGCGAGCAGCCGCGGATCCTTGCTCGTCGCAATCGTCTTCTGAAAATCGTCGACCGCCACATCGGGATGTCCACTGGCGATAGCAACCCGAGCCAGAATGAAGTTCGCGCGCGCCTCCTGCGCAACGGAATCGAGCGTATCGGAGCGATCGGCCAGCGCAGTGTGCGCCATGGCGCTGGCGGTGGCATAGTCGCCCTGCTGGAGCTTAGACTCAGCAAGATCCAGACCGGAGAGTACGCGTGGTTTGCTGCGCGTCAGCACGTCGCTGTCAGCCTCCTTGTCAAACTCCGTCTGCCGGGCGCGATGCACCTGCTGCTGAATATCCATGCCGTAAACCATCTCGCCGATGGTGTCGCGAAGGCTGGCAGGATCCTTCTCGAACTGGATCAACTGATCGAAGAAATACTGGGTCAGCACAAAGCCCTGCGCCATATCGTGCTGCACAGCGGCCTGGCGCACTGCTTCCATCTTCTGCAGAGTCAACTGGCGTTCGTGCTCATAACGCGGCAGATCAGAGCGCTGCACACCTGCGGGCATTTTGTAATCGGAAATGCCGGTGTCCATCGTGCGTGCTTCAATCGCCTTGATGAGGCACTCCACCACGAGTGCCACGGTATTGGAGCGATAGCGGAATTCAAGCGGGGCATCGTGCACTTCTTTCAATACCGGCTGCATTCGGTCAATTGCGTTCGAGCGTGAATACAATAGCGGCTCGATGATGTAGTGCAGGTAGATGTGGCGTACATCGTTCATTGGAATCGTGCCGTTCACCGGAGACACTACCACCACGTAGTCGGTTCCATAAATGCGCGCATTCACCACCTTTGGCGACAGCTGCGGCTCAATCACCACCACGAGGCGCCGACCCTCGTAGGTTGTTGCGGGCATCTTCAGATAGAGGTTGGTCGACACGATCATCTTCGAGAGCGAATCATGCAGGCGATCCGTCTCTTCGTCGTACGTGTGATGCAATGCCAGCCAAATACCATGAAGATCGACGGCCTGCACAAAGTCGCGCAACAGCGGCACAATCTCCACTACCTGCGTCGAGTCCGGCGGCATCTCCGTCAATTCCACGGTGGTTTCAAGCGCCGGCGGAGGGCTGAGATACAGCGCCAACGAAATGTACTGCGAGATGTCGCGCTGCGACCCAGTGAGCCGGTGCTGCGCGATGTACAGGCAGACCTTGTCGCGTTTAGCGCGCGCGTCTTCGCTCTTCGCCAGCGCATCGTTGATCTCATCGCGAATGCGTTTGCGCACCGGTGCGCTTTCTTCCATTCCCTCTTCGTACCCGCAGACATTCAAAGCCGCGGCCATCACAAACACCTGCTCCGAGCTCACCAGCGAAATCGTAGGGCCCGCCGGATCGACGAGGGACGGCGCCTTCTCCTGAAACGCCTGAGATGATGAGCTTTGCCGTTCAGCCTGGGGATTGCTGGAAGATTGAGCCCCAGCCTGCATAGCGGCGAGAGCAAAAAGAGCGGCACGAACAATGATTGCGAGTCTGCGAAACGGGCTATACGGCATCAAAAAAGGACCTTGCCAGAAGTCTACGGTATTTCATCGGTTTCCTCTATCAGCCTGGCACGCGGACTGCTTTGCTTCACGCTTCGTTTCGGCATCACGGGGTGGAAGCGTTCTCCAAAAATGTACTGGCTAGACGTCCAAAATGCCGAAAAGAAAGGCCTTCACCCATCAGGTAAAGGCCTCTGTAATGCAGTTCGCCGATACTATCCGCGAACCGAAACGCCCGAGAATGACAATACCGCCAGTCCACGTACCGGCTGCCCGAAGAAGCGTGCCGGCTCAAAATGGCTCCAGAGCAGCAGGTTCTCAACCTGCGCACGGGTGGCCTCATCTACCGGGCCGGAGACAATGCGATAGTCATACACCTCGCCCTCCCCGTTAATATAGGCCTCAACCACCACTGGGCCACCTGCGTCGCGAATCTGGTCGTTGCTGCTGGCTGCCGAGGAGAGATATAGGAAGTGCGGTGACGTGGCCATTCCCAATGGCTCATCTTCACCCCGCGCCACCTCCGGCCGCGTAAACATTCCCACCAGCACGGTCACGGTGCCCAGCAAAAGAACTGCGCTCGCAAACCCGGCCGCCGCCTGCAAAAGGAATGGCCCGACAGTGTTCTCCCAAGTCAGCTTCCACGACTGCAACATACTTTTGCGGCTGCGCGCCCGTTCCTGGCTCACAGCTACGCGAATGCGCAGTAAAAGATCGGGCGGCTGCGGAACCGGGCCCAGTGCCGCCAGAGACATTTGCGTCTGCTTCAGAGCTTTCCACTCGCCCGCGCAATCCCCACATGTTTCCAGATGAGCGGCGATTTCCTGCATGGCGTGCCCAGTCAACCGGCCGTCAAGATACTCCGAAAACTGCAGTTGGATGGAGTTGCAGCTGCTCATTGCGTCTCCCCTCCCAGGGAGATCTCAATCCCGGCAGACACTGTTGTTTGCCTGCCCGGTTGGGACTCCGTAAGAATGGTCTTAAGAAGCGCTCGACCGCGAACGAGTCTCGATTTCACAGTCCCGAGATTCACACCTTGAATCTCTGCTACTTCTTCGTAAACAAATCCCTCGATATCCCGGAGAATGAGGGTCGTTCGAAACGGCTCTGCGACCCGGCCCAGGGCTTCTTCAACCCGAGCCCTGTTTTGTGCGTGCACCGCCATGTCAAAGGGCGACTCCGCCGGATCGATGAGCATTTCCTTGAGCTTGATTGCCGTCCCGGAACAGCTCTCCGTCATATCCTGCTCGATAGGAATCTCCTGCTGCTTGTGGCGCATCCACCATCGCCGCTGGTTCGAAGCTTCATGGAGCGCGATGCGATAAATCCAGGTACGCAAAGAGGACTCCCCATGAAAGTGCCCAACTCCGCGGAACACCTTGACGAATACTTCCTGAGTCATGTCCGCCGCGTCAGCGCGGTCGTGCAGCATTCGCGCAAGGAGCGAGTAAATGGGCTGGTGATAGTGCGCAATCAACCAGGCAAAGGCTTCTTCAGAGCCTGCCTGAAGTTCCGCGATCAGTGCGGCTTCCTCTGATCGAAGTGAAAGAGCGCTCGCTAAATTCCCCATGGTGAGACCCGCCTGCAATTCAGTTCCCCCCACGTTATCGCATCAGGTGCACACTTGGCATATCCGGAACCGCCGTCTATTGCCAACTGCGCAGTTGCCTTGCCATTCGCTCCCAAACTGATACCGTTAGGATGCTTGGCCATTGCGTGCGCGGGGAGCTAAGCACGAATGCTCCAGGCGCCTATTTTCTTAGACACCGCCACCCCCCTAAAGTGTTCCCGGTCACGGATGTATTTTTGATGTAGGTCTTGGATTATGGAGCGCTTATGTGGTAAATACGATCCGCTTCCCGCTTTCTTTGCGGCTCCACGCCCCCTCCACCTCGGCCAACGGAACCGGCTCCGTCGTCACCTTGAGTGAACCGGCCGCAGCCATTTCGAAGAGAGTTGGAATGGCGGCGAGCACGCGCTCAAGCGGCACCGAGCCAAATCCGCTACCCATCAGCTTCAAGTCCACGCTGCGCAGCGTCGCCCCCGGCAAGGTGATGGCCTTTCCAGCGCTTTCCCCCACCTCGACCAGACGCGTAGATCGGGCGGCGTTCGGATTGAATCCCCTGGCAAGAGCTTCCAAAAAAAGTTCCGTAGGGCGTCCCCACAGGTAGTCGATCACCACGTCAATTCCCTTCCCGACCTCGACGGCAAATGCCTCTCGAACTGCATCGTCTGCCTGGGTTAGAGAAACGAGCGCGTCCGGTTGGTGCGGTGAGAGAACGTCAAGATTGCGGCCGGCGGCAATGACGCGCTTGGCTCCGAGGTGTCGCGCCGCCTGAATCGCTAGCTGCCCAGCCACCCCCGTCGCTCCGAGAATCAGCACCGTCTCACCTTTTTGTAGGCCGGCGCGCTCTTTTAGAGAGAGCCAAGCAGACATGCCGGGGTTTGCGATCGCGGCAGCCTGCACGTCATCAATTCTGTCCGGCAAAAGGATGCACATCGATCGGCGGGCAACCGACCACTCCGCCATCGATCCAAACGACGCTCGCGAAGCCGCGAAGAAGACGCGGCTCTCAGCCAATTCCCCCACCCCATCCAGACCCGGAATCATCGGTACCACTCCATCGCTGGTGTAATGCGACCCGCTTGCTCGTGCTTTCACAATCGGGTGCAGACCGGCGGCTCGAACGCGGATAAGAACCTCACCCTCTGCGGGAGTGGGCTCCGCGAAGTCCTCATACCGCGGTGGTTGACCCAGCACATTAACGACTGCAGCCTTCACATTGCACCTCCGCCACGATTCTCGCCGGCTATCCTCGACCGCTCCGCCTGGTCACCTGCCGATGAACTTCAGATGATAAGGGAATGGTCTCCGATGCTAATTCCGCCTTTCCAATGTTTGACGAATCCCCGCTAAGCAGAGACAATAGAGGAGTTGCATCCCTCCGTGTGGGCCTGTGGCGCAGCTGGGAGCGCGCTTCCATGGCATGGAAGAGGTCATCGGTTCGATCCCGATCAGGTCCACCAAATAACCCCTACAATGACTATTTCGCTTATGTGGCGGAATCCCGTTCCAATTGAGGACTTCAAGCCAACGCGCCGGTTGAGCCCTTGAATTCCAGGGCTCGTCGCTCTATTTAGCTGAACAAACCTGGCCCTAGGGACGATCTCGGCCTAAGTTCCAACCACATCGCTGGCGATTGCTGCCTTGGGCTGCGAACTCGGCAGCAGGTAGAAGGCAGCAAATGGGCGTGATCATCAGCGCTGGCATGTAGCTAATCGGGATCCCGTAGGCCGCGCCCAACTGCCCCGCTGGTGCGGAAGACCCGCCCGGACCGCGTGGTAATAGTCAATGACAAGATCGGATCAGGCTCAATTGGAACCCTCACCAGCTCTTCTTGATGAGTGCGTCGAACCCGAATCCCCCATTGGGATCGCGTGTGCCGCTAATGGCGACGCGTGGTGATACCTGGTACTGGCCCTGAATCGTTTGCCCCTGGGTCGTTTGGACGTTCGTGGAGAACGTGACAAATAGATTGCTGGTGACGCGCTGCTGCACAGTGATGTTGGCGCCAGCCGGCCCCTGCGAGTTGGTGCCCGCCAGCACCGGGTTGATGGAGAGCTGGGAGATTCCCGCAACCTTCGAGATCCGACTCGTGACCTGGCTCGAGACCTGGTTTGCTACGAGAGTCTCGGCGGCCTGGTTGGTCGGCGTTGCATTAGCGGCGCTTGCCTCAGTAGTTTGGCCGAAAGCGAGCAAATGGATGATGTCTGCCGAAGGTAGCGCCGGATCGGAAATGTATTGCGTGCGTAACTGATCGACCGGGCCTTGGAAGCGCAGGGTGATGTTGTATTCCTTAATCGCAGTTGTGAGACTGAGATTCACAACTGGTTCTGTAACCGAGGGGTTCACAAACTGAATGGTGCCGCCGGTGAGAACGAAACGATTTCCATTAAGAATGATGTCGCCGCCGGTAAGATTGGCGCGCCCAAGAATGACCGGATCCGCAGCCGTTCCGCGTATCTGCAGATTGGCCGACCCACCAATACTGAGCGTGCGGCTGATGAGGTTCACATTGTTCGAAGAGTGGACGGAGAGATTGAGCGCGACGTTCTGCGCGAATCCTTGAGATGGCGGAGCTTCAACTCCACCGGTGAATTGATCGATGAAGTTGTTCAGATCGAAAGCATTTGTGAACGAGAGTTCAGCCAGGTTGATGTTGCCGCCAAGGACCGCTGCCTGCGGTGTTCCTGTGAGCCGAACATTGGCATTGATTGATTCGCGCATTCCCTGCGGATAGAGCATCCGCACGTCTTTCGCGGCTATGCCCATATTGAATTGGATGGACGGGCGAAGGGACACTCCACCTTGCGCTGCAATCGTTCCCCCCCCCATGTTGCCTTGGAGTCGTGTGATGTTGATGCGATCCTTCGTGAGCGCCAGTGTGCCATTGCAGTGCTGCAGGCCCACGGGCAAATCAGGTGTGCTCAATGCCGCATCCACGACGTCGACCGTACCGGCAACGTCTGGACTATGAGCCGCCCCGTACGAATTGATATTGAACTTGAGTTGACCGGATGTGCGCAGGTCAGGATTGAATAACTGCGCGAGATGAAGATCAACAGTTCCTAGAAGCAGCAGGGACATGGGCGTGTTGCTGGTGGTTGGAATTGTCCCCTGAAATTGAAGATCGGTATCGGTGCCGCGAATGGAGGAGCGCTGCACGTTGATCGTGCCGTCTTTGTAGTCGACGTGAATAGGTGCAGTGGCGGCGAGCTGCACTGTGTCGCTGTAGGCGAGCTTGAGCACGGGAATTGTGACGTGAGCCTCAAGCTGCTGCTTGTTTTTGAGCGGGCCATGCAGCGTGGCATGCAATTCTGTCTGGCCTTTCAGATTCGCGGACTGATCGGGTGCGTATATCGCGAGCAGCGGACCCAGCGGAATGCTTTGCGAGTCGAGGGTTGCATCTGCAGGATAATCGCCCGTAAGTGCAACCCTGGCGTTGGCCTTGATCGCCGTGTTCACTGCCGATGAGGTTAGCTGAGCGGTGGCTTGGTGGTTGCCTACGTTTGCCTGCAGGCGAATATCGGAGAGGTTCTGCTGCTGAACGACGAGGTTCGGGATCTCGATCATCGCATCGAGTTGCGGATTGTCGAACGATCCCTGGCCTTTCGCCTTGATGCTCACTACACCAGTGGGATTGGCGCTGCTCGTTTTGAGGGTTTGCAGTTTATCGAGATGGATGCCGGAAGAAGTGAGCACGGTAGAATAAGTCTTCTTTTCAGGACTGGCATCTACTTTAGCTTCGATTGTGCCGGCTGGAGCGGAGATCGACAACTTTGCATGGGCTTGGTCGCCGTTCCCGTTGAATGTGACCTTGGCCGTCGAGATCGGTTCGCCGTAAGCGACGGCGTTATCCAGCGTCACAGTTCCATTGCCTTGAGGACTGAGAATGGTGCCGTGAATCTTGATGTCGACGGCGAGCGTGCCGGTAGCGGGAATCTGTTGTCCGGCTAGTTTGGCGAGTTCGCTCACGTCCAGCTGCGATGCATTGACCTGAAGCTGGATGGGGCTGGATTTCGAGAAGGACCATTTGCGTAATTGAGCACTGGCGTTGAGGGTAATGCGCCCTTGAGCAGTGGGATCAAGTTCGGCGTGCTGCAGACTGATTTGGGAGGGACTCGCATCAATGTTGGTGCGAAGCACTTTCCACGCTGAGCCATGAACGTGGAAATCTTGAGCGGAGAGCTGGCCGGTGAGATGTGGAGCCAAAGTCGAACCGCGCACTGCGCCATTGAAAGACGCAGTTCCGGCGAGTCCAAGGGGCGGCAAAGGCTGGCCTGGCTCGGGTGTGCGGAAAACATCGGCGATAGTTTCCAGCTCACGGAGATCGTTGCCTTGAAATTGGACTGAGAGGCTGGAGTTCTTGCTGACAGCTCCGTGAAGATTCAAATTTGATTGGGGAGTGCTGATGTGGCTGTGGTCGAGGTCGAGGCGTTTATCCTTCCCTGTGTAAGTCGCATGCAGTACACCGTTAACCGGGATAGGGCCGGGAGTCGCTGCAACGTTGGAAGCGGCTGCTGGGGAGGTCGTTGAGGCCGGTGATCGCCTTGTATTCTGGGCACTCGTCAAACCCGCTCGGATGGTTGCATCGGTGTGCGCAACCAGGTCGTCGAAGCTCTTTCCCCAGAAAGCCGTGGCGGTCGCATCGAGCCTGCCGGCGATTGCCGCAGGACCAGTGGAAGCCGCCGAGCCCACCGTGCGTTTTGCATCTGCAAGCGAGATACCGCGCAGGTTCGCATCGAATTTGGAATGCGAGTCGCCTCCGATATTCTTCACCGTACCTCGAGCGGATAGCTCGCCGCCAAGAATGCTGGCGCGGAAATCGCGCAGGGTTGCATCGCCGTTGGCGAGGGAGTAGTGACCAACAATGTTCGAGATCTCCGCACGCATGGTGGGGTTCTTCGCAACCAGATTGCGGCTGGTGACGTCGCCGTTTACCGCACTGCTCTCTAAAAGCGAACGTCCGGCGATCGATTGATATTGTGCGCTACCTGAAACGGAGACGAGTCCGCTGGGGATGGATGGATTGTGCAGTATTGCGGCTAACTGCTGTCCATCCACAGTCGCGTTGTATTCGGCCTGCACGATCGGCGATGTGTAGTTATTGACCGTTGCGCTGATCACGACATTCGTGTTGCCCGCGCCGATGCGAGCCGAAGAGATATGAAACGTGCTCGGAGTCGCATCGAATTGCACGTTTAGCGCATGTGCGGGCGCCTGTTTGTCGGAATAAACAAGCCGTCCATCTGAATATGCAAGGGTACCGGAATATTTTTGCAGCAGGCTATTGAAGCTCGCGCTGAACCCCACGTCACGCAGATCGAGCGCAATGGCGGCGGGCTGGTTGTTATAAAAGACTGCTCCGTTGGTGAGCACAGCGTGACGAATACCGAGATCGAAGACTGATGTTTTGCTGCTATTGGAGCTGCTCTTAAGTGTCGGGAAGTTTGAGTTGCCGTTCTTGTCCACGACAATCTGGACGACGGGGTTGTCGATGCGAATGCTATCGAAGTACCACTTGCGGCCGAGCACGGAAACTACACGCACGCTGACTTGGGCATGTTGAACCTGAAGCAGAGGCGGATAGCTGTGCGGACCCGCGCCATTGATGGTGAGGCCGTAGATGTCGACGCCGAGCGTCGCCAGATGCAGGTCAAGATTCTTCAGGTGGACCGGCACTCCGAGACTCTCTCCCGCTTTTTTCTGAACGAGGTTGATGAGATAGGCATGTCCACGGGCGCTAGTCACGAGGAACGCAAAAACCGCGGCACCAAGCAGAATTGGAAAGATGATCACCACTGCGATCCACTTGGCGGCAAGAAGCAGAGGGCGCCTGAACGATCGATGCGAATGGATTTCACGGGGCTCAAAGTCGCCAGAAGATCGATGGATGATTGTCACGGGGAACTCCTCAGAATGCCTGGCCGATGCTGATGAAGTACTGCGTTGGGTTCACACCCGGGACCGGATTGAGATTGTGTCCGAAGTCGATGCGCAATGGACCGACTGGTGTTGAATAACGCAGGCCGATGCCCACGTTGTTCGAATAGAGCGAAGTAAAATCGTGGAAGCCGATCTCGGGGAAAACATTTCCGCCATCATAGAACGGAACGATGCTGAGGCCCTTCTTGAGTGGGACCGGTATGCGGGCCTCGGCGTTGATGACGAGCAGTTCGTTGCCCCCGCTGGGCACGCTGATCTGCGGGCAATCTGGGACGGTCTGGCCAGTGCTGCACACGTAAACGCTGCGTTGCGGCCCGGCGCCGTCAAGAGGATAGCCGCGCAGCGAATCAGCGCCGCCGGTGAAGAATGCTTCGCTCAGGGGAACAAAGCTATTGGCAAATGGCTGTGCAAGACCAATGCGAATGCTATTAGCCCAGACGATATGGTGAAAGGCCTCCTTGTAGAAGGCAGTTTGCGTGGTCAGCTTTGCGAAATCGACGTTGGATCCGAGCTTGGTCGAATAGAAGTCGACTTCCAGGGAGTTAAGCACGCCTCTATGTTCGTCAAGAATGTTGTCACGCGTATCCCGCGTGAGGTTTGCTCCGAAGCCGGAGAGACGAACATGCTGATCCTGCGGTAGAACAAGATCGGGGATCGTGATTCGCGTGAGGTCCGTTTTGTTGAAGATGTACTTGACGTAGAAAAGATTCTTTCGGGCACCGTCAATAAACCGCTGGAATTGAAGGCTCGCAATCTCCTGTTGCGACGAGAAGATTGGATTTTGTTCATCGCGTTCAGCGGCGAGCGACACTGTTGACTTCCATGATGACCACCGAAAATTGGGGTCGATGTAGTAAATGGCTGCACGTTGATCCAGACGCCCCGCGAAGGCTGTTATCGATAGCGATTCGCCTTTGCCGTGAAGGTTGTTGCGTGTGTACTGCAGGCTGCCGCGCGGTCCGTAGAAGGTCTGTTCGCTGGTTGTGTAATCGGGAGGCAGTCCAACCGGCGGAAGATTGGGCAACGCTGTGGTTCCGCCTGGAACGCTGCCGCCACGTCTGATCACTTCAAACCCCAAGCCGTATGTGAACTCATTGCGTTTTGCTTCGTGCACTTTTACGAGCACATCTTCGCTGGTCTGCGTGGTGATCGGACTTTTGGGATCGACCTCGGACCAGTCGAAAACGCCCGTGTGGTTGTACAGGTTGCTGCCCGAGGTCAGCAGGCTCGTCTCTGTGAGTGGCTCATCAGGCTTGATGAGTGAGATGTCCTGGTTGATCAGGCGTTGCTGGGTACGGACGCGGCCCAGCGTTATTACATCGCTGGTGAAGACACGCGGACCTTCGTATATGTGGTAGACGACATTGATATGGTGCGGGTCGTTCTTTGAGATTTGTGTGGCTGTCTCGCGAAAGCTCGAAGTGAGATAGCCGCCCTTCAGGTAGTTGGCAACGATGGAAGCGCGGTCGGCTTGTACTTTTGCCTGCGAGTACGGTTGGCCAGCTGCGACCTTCAGGCCCTGAGGCGCAAACTGCGACTGGGGAAAAGTGTCGGCGCCTTCAATTGAAAGCGCATTGACAATGTCGCGTGGACCTTCAGTGATGTGAAATGCGACCTGGATGTCATCACCATGGTTAACGACGGATGACGTGACCTGCACGCTACTGAATCCCTGCGACTGATATACCGCCTTAAGGTTTTTCACGCTGGTTCGTACAAGTTCATCGCTGAATTGACCGCGTGAAAACCAGTGTTTCTCTTTCACGACGAGGTGTGGCTCAAGGTCTTCGGCCTTCAATTGCGTTTGGCCGGTGACGCGGACATCTGTGACTTTATGTTTTTTCTGCTTTGCGACGCGATAGACGACGGTGCGCGATTTCTCATTGCTGGTCGTCTCTGAGGTGACTTTCACATCGAAGTACCCCTTTGACTGGTAGTACGTGACCAGGGCGCGTTCGCCCTCCTGGACGGTCTCTTCATCCAAGCCGACACCCTGGTACACGGGCAGCAGGGATTTCTTTGTCCACGGCCAGAGGTGGGCTCCGGCAATCTCTACCTTGGTCTTGACGCCCGGCTGCACGCTGATGTGAATGTCCGCGCGATTCGTCTCGGCATGGTACTCGGCGCCTTCCAGCTTGACCTGCGCGGCAAGAAATCCCTCCGTCTGCAAACGGGATTGAAGGTAATTCTTTGCTCTGTTCAGAGTGGCTCGGTTATACGTCTTCCCTTTGCGGATTGCTGCCCCACGAGCCCGCGCAATCAGCGAGGTAAGACAGCGCCCCAGATCGGAGGATTCTGCGGGTGGCAGGCCCGCGATGTTGATCACGCCGAACTTCGCCTTACGACCGAGAATGGAACGGAACAGCACATTCACAATTGGATGTTCTGACTCGATCTTGAGCTCTGTAGTGACCTGTGCCTGAAAATAGCCAGTCTGCTGAAAGAAACGCTCCAGCGATTGCCGGTCGTGTTCAATTTCTGTGGCATTGTAAGGGGCCGGGCTTACATAGTTCGCAACCTGTACGAGCCGGGAATACGTAAAGCGCTCGGCGCCTGGAAACTGAAAGGTGCCGTAGTAGAAAGCCGGTTCGATTACAAACGTGACGCTAAGTCCCTGTGCTTCTGGCTCGACCTGGATCCGAACATTCTTAAAGTTGCCGGCAGCTTTGATTGCGGCTACTGTGTTGTCGATCTTCTGCTTGTCGAAAGGCTCACCGGCGCGTTGTGCGAACTTCGATGTGAAATCATCAGCCTTCAGATCGGGACGACCAGCGATGTTGATAGATGTGACCGTTTGGCCTTGATAGGACGAAAGAATCTGC
Source organism: uncultured Acidobacteriaceae bacterium (assembly GCA_963738035.1). Taxonomy (GTDB): domain Bacteria; phylum Acidobacteriota; class Terriglobia; order Terriglobales; family Acidobacteriaceae; genus Telmatobacter. The sequence goes on along the minus strand of CAVTVB010000003.1, from coordinate 336,066 downwards.
TCTGTTGGCGGAGTTTCGGAATCCTGCGGAATCTGCGCCCCTGCTTTCGCAAACGGGCAAGCAAGGGCAAATACGCACAGTATAAGGAAAAGCCATGGGATTTGCGCGTGGCGCGGAGCACTCACATGCGCGCTTCCGATTACAGATTCCATCGCCTGTTTGGATGCGAGTGCCTGAGCGGCGTTTGCTTCCTCCGTTTGCTAGCGAAATCCGCGCTTTGGTTGTGCTGACAGCCGCACGGTTCGCGGATGCTTGGGAATGCGGCATCACATCCCGTGAATGGGCCCGGACTATCGATGTGGCCTCGCTGCGCATCCAAGATTCTGTGATTGCAGCTTTAGATCGAGGCGATCAGGCCTATTTCTGCCGAGAGATCCAGCGTCGATCCACGACCCAAGCGCCTGGAACGGCGAATCTGGGAATTCGTGTCTCACAAGCCGCTCGGATCCCTCTGGAATCTGAAAGGGGCTCCGCCCCGATTGATCCTCGCAAGAACGTGGAAAGGACTGATCGAGGACAAGGTGTTCGGCCATGCTGCGGAGCTGGGTTTTTACTTTCTGTTTGCGTTATTTCCAACACTGTTGTGCGCCAGCTCGATTCTGGGTCTGGCGGCTCGATCCGCTTTCCAGTTCTACGATAAGTTGCTCGATTACCTCGCCGTGGTTATCCCGACCGCGGCGCTGGGAACGGTTTTAGATACCTTTAACGAAACAACGGCTGCCGCAACTCCCGGCAAAGTGACGTTTGGACTGATCGCGGCGATCTGGTCGGCTTCTGTCGGGATCTCGGCAATCCAGGACACGCTCAATGCTGTTTACAAGATTGAGGACTCACGATCGTACATCCTGGCCCGCGTTCAGGCTATCGGACTGACAATTTTGCTTACCGCCATCGTGACGCTGGGCCTGGCTTCCATGCTGCTGGGCGACTACTTCGCTCGACTTGCAGAGCAGCGCGTTTCTGAATTCCTGTTGCGCACTGCAGCGATGGTAGGCCTTAGGTTAGCGAGCTGGATTGTTGCCAGCGCATTGCTGGCGCTGACATTTGCGGTGCTTTACTACTGGGCACCAGATCGCAAAAAGAGGCGCTGGCACTGGCTTACGCCGGGAGGAGCGGTGGGAATAGCTGGGTGGCTGCTAGCGTCGTTTGGCCTGCGCTTATACCTTCATTTTTTCGATAACTACTCTGTAACGTACGGGTCGTTGGGTGCCGTGATCATTCTGCTGACGTGGTTTTATCTGACCGGCTTGATGTTGCTCGTTGGAGCAGAGATCAACAGCCAGACTGAAGCCGCGGCGGCGGAAAGGATTCTGCGGAGTACTCAATCCGAAGACCACCTAAGCTCATCCGCGTCCGATTTGTGATGCAATTCGGCCTACTCGCCGTTGTTCCAAAACGGTCCTGAAAATGCCCGAAACTGTTGCGGCTTCGAGAACAATGCCTCCGTCCTAGTTGGAGACGATCACGGTGCGGATGAGAGAGCTTACGCCGTTCCAGACGATCTGTAATCCGATACATGTCAGCAGGAACGCCGAAAGCCGCATCATCACGCTCATTGCAGTGGGTCCAAGTAGCTTGGCTGTCCGGTCTGCGAAGGCGTAACAGATGAAAACTGACAAAGCGAGCACTAGCGCACCGACTGCCGCTGCAATCAATCCCAGCGCCATGCTGTTCCCGCCGCTATGGGGCGCATTCGCGCCCAACGTAATCGCGGTGGCAATTGAGCCTGGCCCTACTGTAAGGGGAAGCGTCAGCGGGTAGAATGCCTTGCGCAGCAGGAGACTTCCGCCCGCGTTGCGTTCGATCTCCTTGCGTTCTTCATCCTCCTCGCGCTTCAGCATTGCCCAACCTGCAGAAATTACGATCAATCCGCCACCTACTTGTACGATGGGCACTGATATCCCAAAGAAAGAGAGAATATGGGTGCCGATAAGGATGGACCCCAGGAGCAGGAAGAAGCTGTTGCTCGCCACTCTCCAGGACAGGATTTTCCTCTCTGCCGGCGTGCCTGAGCGCGTAAGGGCTAGAAACATTGGAGCGCTGCCAAGGGGATTCACAATCGGGATGAGTGTCGAAACAATCAGAACAATCGTCCTGAGAACCTGCGCCATGATGGCTTCTCCTAGTTCAGCTCACACTCCCGGTTTACGGTTCAGATTTAGGCCGGCCAGCGATGAAATTCGCTTGGATTCCTTTGGGCGGCATTCCCAAAACAAAACGACATGCGTTGCGGGTGCCCTTCAGGCTTTCAAAGCGGCCTGTACATAAGCGGGTTTCATCGGGAGTCGGCGGATGACCTTTCCGGTTGCGTCGTGCAAGGCCGCGGCAATCGCCGGGGCGGCGAGTGCATTGGCCGCTTCTGAACCTCCGCCGTACTTACCTACTTTCGGATTGTGGATCAACTCGACTTTGATTTCAGGAAGATCGGCCATCGTCAGGATTGGATAGCCCAACCAGTCCTCCTGCGTGATGCCGCTCTCATCAAACGTCACCTCCTCAAGCAGGGCGATGCTGATTCCCATAACGAGGCCGCCTTCTACCTGACGCTTCAGCTGCACCGGATTGATGACGATTCCAGGATCGACAGCCATCGTGCACTTCTCCACCGAAATCGCACCTGTGCTGGGAGTGACAGCAATGTGGCAAACACATGCCCAGTAGGTTCCATCGCGAAGCATCAGCGAAACTCCGCGACCGCGCACGGGCGTCGACCCCACTGAGACTGCATCGGGGCGTGGCGAAGGCCGTGTGTCCCAACCAGATGAGTCGCGTGCCGCCTTCAGTACGCCGATGGCGCGCTCTTCTTTCGTGTTATTGATGCGGAACTCGATGGCATCCACTCCGGCGAGCGCTGCTGCTTCGCTGATTGCCAGCTCGCGCGGATAGTTCTGCTGGAACTGTACTGGCGTGCGCATGCTATGGTCGCGGAGGCCGACGGCAATCGCAGAGGCCTTTTGTCCCACCTGGAACGTGCCATGCCCCCGCTCAATCACGTGAGCAGCTTCCGGATAGAGCCACTCATCCGCGATGTTGTTCATGGTTGAGGTGATGAAATCTCCGTGGACGTCCGGCGCGGGCATCGTGGGCAGCCCGGCAAGCACGGCTCCCACAAGACGATCGTCCTGCATCGGCGGCATGAAGTGGTCGATCTGGTATGCAGCGATTTTTCCTTGTTCATCGACAGCCAGTTCGACGTCGGAGAATGACACGGGCGATTGCGTGGACCACCGCATATCGTCCGCCCGCATCCACTGCACGCGGACTGGTTTGCCCACGGATTGCGATAAGATGACCGCCTCGTCTTCCGCCCCGGCGTTTCCGCCGTTCGATCTACCGTAGTGCCCGGGTCCCGGATAAATGTGCACAATGACGTGATCGATCGTGATTCCGAGCATCTTCGCAATTTCGCCACGCAGTTGCTGCGGATTCTGGTTGTGCGTATGAATGTGCACCGTTCCGTCCGCCTTCACATCACCAATAGCCATCGTCGGGCCGATGGGAGCGTGCTTCATGTACGACAACTGGTAAGTGGCAGAAAGCTTCTTCTGCGCCGACGCAAGCGCCGGGCCCACGTCGCCCTTGGTGGCGCCACTTTTCATCACCGGAGTGGACTTCCAGTCGGCCTCGTTCTTCAGGTACTCATACAGCTTGGAACTGCCGGGCAGGCCCTTCCAATCCGTCCACTTGGTGTCGCCGGAAACTTGCAGGGCAGCCTGAATCGCCTCCCACTCGGTCGGCGCTACCACTCCAACAAGATTTCCCTTCACGATGACCTGCGAATTCGGAAACTTTGTCTTGTCGACTTTGCCAACCGATATCAGTGTCGAACCGAGCGTCTTCGGATGTACTCCTCGTCCGTGCAGCATGCCGGGCAATCGCACATCTGTCGCCCAGACCGCCTTTGCTGACACCTTTGATTGAATTGCGGAACTCTTGAACGACTTGCCGATAACCGTGTATTCACTCACAGGCTTCAGCGGCGGATTCCCCTCTACGCTCAGTCCGATAATGCTCGTGAGGTCGCCGCGGACCGGAATCGTAAGGTTAAACTGCTGATCCTTGACCAGATCGCCGTATGAAATGCTCCTGCCGCCGCCGGAGATGACGCCGTCTTTCACAGACAACTTGTCCTTCTCCACGCCGAGTTTTTTCGACGCAAGATCGAGCAGTGCCTGATAGGTATAGGCAGCCACCTTGCGCAGATTGGGTGTTCCTCGACCAAGAAAATCGAAGGCGCCGCTCCCGTCGGGCGTGCTATCCGTATCCCCCGAAACAACCGTGGTGATGGCTTCGAACGGCATGCTCAGTTCTTCAGCCACAATTTGTCGATAAGCCGTAAAAACGGTACCCTGCCCAAAATCGTTCTTCCCCGTACGAATCAACACCGTGTTGTCGGGGTGAATCTCAATCCAGGAACTGGGGAGTGCGGGATCGAGCGAGTTCTTCGCTACCGTCGCCTTCGCGGCATCGCCCTTCAAGCGCGCCGTCCCCACCAAGCTGATTCCTACGGCGAGCATGCCGCCGGTCTTCACAAACTGGCGCCGGGTAAGGGTCGCTCCAAACACATCGATAGGCTTGTTGCTCTTGGTCGCCATCATTTGCCTCCCTTCGCCATCAGGGTGGCAGCATGCTGCACGGCTTCGATGATCGCGACATAGGTTCCACATCGGCACAAGTTCGGGGACATTCCGGATGTGGTGTAGGCCTCTTTGATCTGTTTCAGCGTAGGATTGGGATTGCTTTCGAGCAGTTCGGTTGCCTTGATCATCATCCCGTTCTGGCAAAACCCGCACTGAGGCGTTTGTTCCTCAATCCAGGCTTGCTGCACTGGGTGAAGCGTGTTTTGTGCTTCCTCGGCGGGAATACGCTTTTGCTTTGCCCACCGCGCAGGCAAACCTTCGAGCGTGGTGATCTCCTGGTTTGGAGCGACGTCAGACAACGCGGTAATGCACGATCGCACTTCTTTGCCATCGATCAGAACGGAACAAGCACCGCATTGCGCAACTCCGCAACCAAACTGTGGACCTGTGAGTTGGAGATCGTTTCGCAATACATAAAGGAGCGGCGTGTCGCCCGGCGCCTGGACGTCTCGGCGCTCGCCGTTCACCGTGATGATGGCCATCGTGAATTCCCTCCCAATTCCATTCTGATATCAAACAACACCGCGGAGTGAGACAACTTTACCTGTTGGAGCCAAGATTGGGATAGCCTTTCCTGGGGTAGCAGCTCGGCACTGGACAGCCACCGAAGATCTAGCAGCCGAAGCCGATTGCGAGTGCCTCCATAGAATGCTTTCCCGCGTTGAACCTGAGTTGGCATCGGTCATCCATTGCTGGTCGTGAAACAGGCTTGACATCGCCCAAAACAGCTTCATCATGCTTGACTGTGGTGGATGACGGCACTTGGGCAGTCCGCTTATTTAGTATGGAACCCGAAGTAAAGAAGAATTGGCAGACCGGAGCGAAAGTAGATATCCCGGGGGGCATATGAGCTCAACAAGACGCGCTTTCATCAAAGGCACTGTTGCTGGAACCATTGCAACTGGATTTCCCACCATTGTGCCTCGCAGCGTTTTCGGGGCAACGGCGCCCTCGAACCGCATCAATATCGGCGCAATCGGGGTGGGCAGAATCTCACGTGTGCACGATATGCCCGGCGTAATCAAATTCACCGGAGTCGCTGGTCGAGACAATCGTATACTCGCCGTCTGCGACCTCAGTGCTGATCGCGTCGAGCTCGGAAAGCAATTTGTGAACGACGCTTACACCAAGAAGACTGGAAGGCCCTACACTGGCACAAAGGGATACGCCGACTTTAGAGAACTCCTTGCAGACAAGGAAATTGATGCCGTTCTGATCTCGACTCCGGATCATCAGCATGCCCGGCTCGCAGTCGCCGCAGTTACGGCGGGCAAAGACGTCTACCTGCAAAAGCCCGCATCGCTCACCATTCTTGAAGGCCGCATCATGGTGGACCATGTAAAGGCAAGCAAACAGATTCTGCAGATTGGCTCGCAACAGCGCTCCTGGAAGCAGTTTGCGCGCGCCGTGGAACTGGTGAGAAACGGTCGGATCGGCAAAATAGAACGTGTTGAAATAGGTCTTCCCGGTGATCCCGCTGGCGGCAATCCCGAGCCCATGCTGGTCCCTCAGGGTTTCGACTACGACGCGTGGCTTGGCTCAACGCCGGAGGTTCCCTACACGCTTGATCGCGTCATGCCCACCAGGGGCTTCGATCGTCCCGGCTGGTTGCGTATGGAACAGTTTGGAGCCGGCATGATTACAGGCTGGGGCGCGCACCACGTCGATACCGCGCATTGGGGAATGGACACGGAACTCACGGGCCCCGTCGAGATTTGGGGCCAGGCCAAGTTCCCCACCGAAGGGCTCTGGGATGTGCATGGTCCCTTTAAAACCTACGGTCGTTATGCAAATGGTGTCGTGATGACGATCTCCGGCGAATTTGAAAACGGCATCAAATGGATCGGCGACAAGGGCTGGATCTTCGTCTGCAGGGATGGCATGACGACCCCGACCGCAACATCGAATGAGGCGTCGACGCCAATCATCCCACTCCGTGCCAGCGACCCCAGGATGCTCGACTCCGTCATCGGGCCCAATGAGTTTCACCCCTACACATCCGATGATCAGCACGGCAACTGGCTCGAATGCATTCACTCTCGCAAGCCTCCCACTGCACCTGCAGAGATAGGTCACCGAGCCTGCTCTACCTGCCTGCTACATTGGATCGCGATGAAGACCCAGCACCACGTCCACTGGGATCCGGCTTCAGAAACCATCGTGGGTGATGACATCGCAGGCAACCTGGTATCTCGCCATCAACGACACCCTTATGAACTCAGTTGACGTGCCGGTCCGATCAGACCGCTTCATTCATTGCCGTAGACCGGAATGGCCGCGCCGTGAATCGATTTGGCGAAGTCACTCGACAGGAACAGGATCACGTGCGCGAGATCCTCCGGCTTCGGCCATGTTTTGAAATCGGCGGCCGGCATTGCCTGCCGGTTTGCGGGCGTATCGATGATGCTCGGAAGAACGGAATTCACTCGAACACCCGTGCTCCTGGCGTCAGCTGCAAGAGAATCCATGAGCGCCACCGCACCGGCTTTCGACGCAGCATACGCGCCAGCCCCGGCACCGTGATCGATCGCCGCTTTGGCCGCGACGTTGACGATCGATCCATGCCCTGCCTTCAGCATGATCGGTAACACCGCACGGGCCAGCACGAAACCTGACCGAAGATTGAGTTCCAGCATTCGATTAAATACGCTCGTCTCCAGATCCCACATTCTTATGCCCCCGGCGTACCCCCCAACGGTATTCACCAGCGCATCCACTGCTCCATACTTCGCCACAACCGTATTGATCAGGCCAGCCACAGCCCCAGGGTCAGTAACGTCAACCTGATGTCCTTCCAGGGAGGACTGATTCGGACCAGCCAGTTCTTGTAGAGCACGGAGTTCCGCTTCATTGTGATACGTAACGATCACATTTGCGCCTGCTTTTACGAAGGCGAGGCTGACCGCCTTGCCTAGGCCACCTGTGCCGCCGGCGACCACAACCGCCTTGCCCGAAAAGCCGATATTCATATTCCCTCCGCGCTGTCGAATTTCCAAATGTAGAGCAGTTCGAATGCCGTCCCTAAAAAGAGTAGCGCGACCGAGCGGCCTTCGACGCCGTCAAATCGTGCAATCGAGACCATTCACAATCCCACGAGGAATCCTCGCACGTGGTGCCGGCCGGCCCGTGCGGCTAACATGGTTGTCGAGCCAAAGCTTGCAAAACCATCTGCGCTGAAAAGTCGCTTTCGCTGAATACCGAAAGGTCGACCGATTTCGGCCGAAGATGTATATGAAAAAATCGCTCGTCTCATCGGTCGGCAACTTTGCATGGATTCGATCGAACGCGGGTGTGATCCACGGAGAACAGATGACGACATCAAGAAGAGATTTCCTGAAAACCACAGCAATCGTCGGCGCGGGCATAGCAGTCGATGGAACTTTCGCCTTCGCCCAACCTGCCCGAAATATCGAAACTGGAACATCTGGCGCGCCAGCACAAGCCGGGGATACATCCAAGGCACTTGAGTACACGCGCGGCATCGGAGTTTATCCCGGAGAACCGGGCGCTGATTTTAGTCCTACGCTTATGCCCGACACGACAAACTACCGCAATCTTGCTCTCCTGCGTCCTGCTTATCACTCCAGCAGCTACGATTACAACCTAACCGCCCAGCTCGTGACCGACGGCATTAAGACTGATCGATTGCCGCAGTGGATCGTGGTCTCCGACGTATCTCAAGGCCCTGTGAGCAAAGAGAATCGCGAAGTGATCGTCGACCACGCGCCCATGAATACGATGGAACTTCGCGGAGCTCGCGCCCAGGTCGACATCCAGCTTGCCGGCGGCGATGCAGCGCCCGAGATTGACCGCATCCAGCTCTTTGTCGTTTCACCACTTCAGGCATCGCCAGCCGCACTCGTGTTTACGGTCTCTGTTTCCGACGACGGCCGCACATGGACTGTAGCGGGCACCACTTCAGCACCGAAGCCGGCTTCCACCGCAGGGTATCCGCCCGATTTCTGCGCACCTAATCACTTCTTCACACCGGTCATCTCGCTCAATTCCGCCAGCCGCAGCCGTTTTTATCGGATCGAGTGCGCGATGGGTTCGGCAAATAACCCCATGTCGGTCTTCACCACTACGTGGAAGCTCGGCCAGGTCGCATTTTTCAAAGGCGATCAGCGTGTTGAAGTCGGCGGCCCCTACAGTTTCACCAGTGCGTGGATGAGCGCCGGATCAGGCGAGGAATGGGTTTACGTTGACCTCGGCTCCCGATGCGAGTTTGATCATGTAAAGCTCTACTGGATTACCCGCGCCACCGAGGGCTCGGTGCAGGTTTCGGACGACGCAGAGAATTGGCGCGATCTTCAATCGCTTTCCGGATCGTCCGGCGCGATCGATGACTTCAAGCTGCCGGCACCCGCCAACGGTCGGTACGTGCGTGTTCTGATGAAACGGCCAAGCTCTCAGTACGGTTACATCCTGAGCGAAATCGAAGTCCTCGGCCGCGGCGGTTTTATCGCCAAACCAAAACCAGCGCCCCAGGCGGGTCCAACCCAGAAGATCGTCCTCGCCGGAGGATCGTGGCGCATTCAAAGAGCGAACCTCGTGCAGGATGCTGGTGAAGCCTTGTCAAAGCCTGCCTTCCACGATGCTGACTGGCTGGTCGCCACTGTGCCGGGCACGGTTCTGACTTCGTATGCAAATGTCAACGCGATTCCCGATCCAAACTTCGGCCAGAATCAGCTCCACATTTCCGATTCATTCTTCTACTCCGACTTCTGGTACCGCACCGAGTTCAATGCTCCCGCGAAGTCTCCCCAGCAATTCGCGTGGCTCAACTTCGACGGCATCAACTGGAAAGCAGAAGTATTTCTGAACGGCGAGAAGCTCGGCCGAATTGAAGGCGGCTTCATGCGCGGTCAGTTTGATGTGTCACAGAAGATTCTGCCCGGTCGTGTGAACGCTCTCGCCGTCCGCATTGAAAAGAACGCCACGCCGGGCAGCGCAAAGCAAAAGACGTTTGAGGTCTGCGCCAAAAACGGCGGCGGACTCGGCGCCGACAATCCCACCTACCACGCCTCCATTGGATGGGATTGGATTCCAACCATCCGCGGGCGCGATGTTGGCATCTGGGGCGACGTCTCTCTCGCAATCACCGAAGCCGTCACCATCGAAAACCAGTTCGTCTCCGCCAAGCTTCCTCTTCCCGATACATCATCCGCCGATCTCACCGTCCAGGCGGACCTCGTCAATCACCAAACCCATCCTTTCAGTGGCACCATGCACTTTCAGATGGGAGAAATCCGAGTCCAGCAACGCATTCAACTCGCCGCCGGAGAACGAAAAACGATCACTCTCGATCCGTCCAATCTTCCCGCACTCCACCTGAAAGATCCCAAACTCTGGTGGCCAGTCGGCTACGGCGATCCGAACCTTTACGACGCTCAGATCTCCCTGGAAGCCGGCGGAAAGACGATTGACAAGAAGGCCTTCAAGGCAGGCATTCGCCAGATGGCCTACAGCGAAGATGGAGGCGATCTGCGCATATGGATCAACGGACGCAGATTCATCGCGCGCGGAGGCAACTGGGGATTCGGCGAATCAATGCTCCGCTATCGTGCGCGCGAATACGATGTCGCAGTTCGCTATCACCGCGAGATGAATTTCACCATGATCCGCAACTGGGTTGGCCAGATCGGCGACGACGCATTTTATGAGGCCTGCGACCGGCACGGCGTCGTCGTATGGCAGGACTTTTGGCTTGCCAACCCGTGGGACGGCCCTGAGCCGGATGACAACGGACTGTTTTTGAAGAACGTGAATGATCTAGTTCTGCGCATCCGGAATCATCCTTCAGTCGGCCTCTATTGCGGCCGCAATGAGGGCTTCCCTCCGCCGGCCCTTGAGGAAGGGATTCGAAAGACTCTAGGCGACCTGCATCCGGGACTTCACTACATCCCGAGTTCAGCAGACAAGGTCGTCAGCGGACATGGCCCTTACTGGGCAAATCCTGCAAGCTTCTATTTCACCGGCGCCGACAAACAGCTGCATAGTGAGATCGGCGCGCCGAATATTCCATCGCTCGACAGCGTGCGCTTGATGATGCCCGAAAAAGCGCTGTGGCCGCAGGCGCTCGATTGGGGCCTGCACGATTTCTGCCTGCAAGGCGCAATGGGCGGCGCCGGCTTCCGGGCCATCGTTGAAAACAGCTTCGGCGGTGCGACAAATGCCGAAGAGTGGATCAGGCTGGCTCAATTCGTGAACTACGATACGTACCGCGCCATGTTTGAAGCGCAAAGCAAGTACCGCATGGGCGTGCTGCTGTGGATGAGCCACTCCTGCTGGCCCTCGTTCGTATGGCAGACGTACGACTATTTCTTTGAACCGACAGCAGCCTACTACGGATGCAAGAAGGGCTCTGAGCCTCTGCACATTCAGTGGAACTGCGCCGATGAAACCATCGAAGTCGTTAACTACAACGCCGGCAAGGTCACCGGTCTCACGGCCTCGGTTGAGATCCTCAACATGGATGGAAAGCGAGTGGATCTGAAGACCGCACCGCTCGACAGCGCAGAAGACGCAACAACAACCTGCATCAAGATGAAGTATCCGGGCGGATTGTCGTCCGTTCACTTCCTGCGGCTGGCACTCAGTCGCAATTCCGAGACCATCTCTTCGAACTTCTACATGCGCGGCTTGCGGCAAAACGATTTTCGCGCCATCCGCGAGTTGCCCGTGCCCAAGCTGGACGCCACAACCTCCGTGGTGCGAAAAGGAGATCTCTGGGAGTTGTCAACCAAGCTCCAGAACACCGGAACCTCCCCTGCCTTGATGGTGCGCTTGAAGGCAGTACGGGAGAAAACCGGTGATCGCATCCTGCCGGCAATTTACTCCGATAACTACGTTGCACTGATGCCGGGAGAAACTCGCACCATTGTCACCGAGTTGAACGAGGTCGACACCCGCGGCGAAAAACCGGCCATCGTGCTGGGTTGATGAGTGGAGTTAAAAAAAGAAGGCCAGTCGCATCACTGCGACTGGCCTTCTTAATTTGTTGACTAATCAAAGTGCAACAGTTCACGTCCACGCAAGCTCTCTCAAGCCGCGGACATCCTTGGAGGAATGCAGGCGCTGATGGCGATGGCAGCGGACGGAAGCTCAATGTCATTGACGAAATTCACCGGCGTCATGCAGAACCGGCAGTGCGCCTGTTGAGCCTCCCGGCCATTCACTTCTCCGCCCGTCCACGAAAATGCGCGCAAACAGTCCGTGCACGTAAGCTGCAATGCCGGACTTCCACTCGCGTCTTGAACGCGACGTGCGGTTTGTACCCTTGAGGGCGAAGCTGAATGATAGTTCGTCGGCCGTGCCAGTGGCAGATGCATAAGGTCCAAGACGGTGCGCATCAACTCGTCAGGCTGGCAACGGCACTTGGGATAAAACGCATCTGCCATCACTTCTGCCGGCAAAAACTCCCTCATATCAGAGGCGCCGCTGATTGCGATCACAGGAATGGCGGGGAATCGATGACGCACAACCGACAAAAACTCCACGCCCGACATGCGGGGCATTTGTAGATCCGAAATGATGAGGTCGGGAACGGAGCCGCGAAGTTGGACGAGCGCATCAAACCCGTCTGTCGCTGTAGAAACTTCATATCCTTCCTCTGTGAGGATCATCGCCATCACTTCGCGCATGCATGGCTCATCGTCCACAAAGAGGATTGCCGCTTTCGGTATATTCTTCACGTTCCCGTCCTCGCAAATTAAAGTGTCACCGCAAAATCAAAAATAGCGAGAATGCTTTAGATAAAATTAAGGTGCGGGACCACAGCAAGATCCACGTGAACAATAAGATGCGCCGCCCCGGCCGCTGGATGTCCGGCCTTTCAGAAGACTTTGGCACCCGCTCATCACCTTGTCTCGCCCGTTCGGGGCGCATATTATGATTGCCCCATGCCGATCCGACATTCAGATCTTCCCGCGCGCGCGGCGGCGATCGCCTGCCTGCTGATAGCGGCCTCAGCCCGCTCTCAGGCACCCGTATCGCGCTCGTCTCTCGACGAATTCCGTCCGCAATTCGAAGCCGTACTCAAGCAGCATGGGGTGGTAGGCGGCGGATTTGCACTCGTGCGCGGCCAGGGACCGGCACAAACTCTCCCATTCGGTGAGGCTCAACGCGACACCCACCGGAAGGTTGACGACGCAACCGCCTATAACTGGGCCTCGATCACCAAGACCATGACCGCCATCGCGATCCTCCAGCTTCGCGACCATGGCAAGCTCTCGCTTGACGATCCGGCCGTTCGCTACGTACCTGAACTGCGTGAGGTACACGATTCATTCGGCAACATTGACGCCATCACCATTCGGCATTTGCTCACCCACAGCGCCGGATTCCGAAACCCCACCTGGCCGTGGGACTGCGATGACCCATCCAACTGCGACTGGCAGCCGTTCGAGCCCACCCGGTGGTCGCAGGTTGCCGCAATGCTTCCCTACACGCACGTGGCATTCATGCCTGGCTCGCGCTGGAGCTACTCCAACCTTGGCTACGTTTTCCTCGGCCAGATCATCGAACGTCTCAGCGGCGACGACTTCGAAGTCTACATCGACAAGAACATTCTCAAGCCCCTTGGCATGACGAACAGTTACTTCGACGTTGCGCCATATTTTCTCGAATCGCACGTCGCCGCAAGCTATCTCCGAGCCGGCGCAAAGCTCAGTCCGCAGCCTTTCAATTACGACACGGGCATTACGACCTCCAACAGCGGGCTCAAAGCGCCCATCACCGACATGGCGAAATATCTGCGCTTCCTCATCGGCGATCCCGGCAACCCGCTCTACGAAACTGTGTTGAAGCGTAGTTCGCTCGAAGAAGCGTGGACAGGCGGGTTACCCGCAACCGAGCCGGGCCAGCCTTCAACCGCATACACAGCTGGCCCTCACGGGTCGCAGCCGAAAATGGGCCTTGGATTCTTCGTTGTCGAGACTGGCGGCCGCCGCTACATCTATCACGATGGCGACCAGGGCGGCTTTTCATCGGAGCTGTTGATCGACCCTGCCGATCACTGCGCCAGCATTCTCGCGGTGAACACAACGGATACCGGCGCGCCGCCTTCCACCCCAGAGTTGCATCCGCAATCGAACACCGAGCCGGACGCAAAAACCGACCTCCGCCAGCCCCTCCGCATTATTCTCATCGAACAGGTATTTCCGTCAGCGAATTGACCGCCCACAAAAGGGCTGAAAGTGCCCGCGAAAATTCAGTGTTGTAACAAAGGGCATGATCCAGTCCTGTAACAGGTGCATGATCGGTCTTGTAACAGGGCATGATCAGTCTTGTAACAGGGCATGACTTTAGTCGTGCCGAAAAAGGCAGGAAAAGCGCGGGCTTTAGCTGTGAAGTTTCAATAGGTTGTTGTCCATTCGATCGAGAACTGGGAAGCTGATGTTGTCGAAGCAAAAGCTGACTCAGGAGACCGAATGGACTACCACCATCATGCGCGACTGACGGTTTACAGTCGAGAGCATTTAGCCAGAAGCGTAGTAGAGGGTCGGCTGAGCCTGTGCGCAGCCGGCACAGAGGGCAGGCTCAGCCGCCAGAGTGCAGCCAAATGGGTGCGTCGTTATCGCGAAGCAGGCCGGATGGGTTTGACGGATCGATCTAGCCGGCCGCTGCGTTCGCCGCGCATTACATCTGCGGAACTGGTTAGGCAGGTCGAGTTGCTGCGCCGCCAGCGATGGACTGGAGTGCGGATCGCGCAGACCACCGGACTGAGCCGCGCCACCGTCAGTCGTATCCTGGTTCGACTGAAACTGAACAAGGCCAAAATGCTGGAACCTCAGATTCCCATCGTGCGCTACGAACATCCTTCGCCCGGCGATCTGCTGCATATCGACATCAAGAAGCTGGCGCGTATCCATAAGCCTGGTCATCGCATCACAGGCAATCCCCAGGATGAGACCCGACACGCAGGCTGGGAGTTTCTCTATGTCGCTGTCGATGATCACTCGCGTATGGCTTACGTGGCTATGATGCCGGATGAGAAAGCCGTTTCATCCAGTCTTTTCCTTAGTCAGGCAGTGGGATACTTCGATCGGCACAATATCCGCGTTCGCCGCATCATGACCGACAACGGACCCTGCTTCTGCTCGGATCGCTTCCGCGATACCTGTCGACAGTTCAATCTCAAACACATCCGCACCCGCATCTATACCCCGCGCACCAACGGCAAAGCCGAACGCTTTATCCAGACCGCCATCCGCGAGTGGGCCTATGCACGCCTCTATCAGAACTCCTCGGAAAGGAACCTATGCCTCTTGCCATGGATCCATGACTACAACTGGCATCGACCACATGCTAGCCTCAATCAAATGCCACCCATCACCCGCTCAGGCCTCGATGTCAACAACCTCATGAGACACCACATTTAGCCCCTGAGGCTGCCCTGTGACTTCCTGAAATCAATAAGCATGGGGTCTAGTCAGAACCTTTGCCAATGTCCATCGCCGGCGAAATCGGATTCCGCTCGTCGATATACTCATCAATCGTCTTTTGCAGAAGGCCCTGGGCTTCAAGGATGAACTCGACGGCATCCCGTCCTGCACCGTACCCGCCCGCATTCGACGTCACATAGTGAGCCTCATCCTTTACCTGCTGCCGTGCATTGGCCACCGCAACCGCAAAGCCGCACTCGCGCATCACGGGAAGATCGATCACATCATCGCCAACATAAGCAATCTCCTCCAGCGTCACGCCTTCCTTCGCCATAATCTCGCGCACCGCCTGCATCTTGAACGCCTGTCCCATATAGACGAATTCCAGCTTCAGGTCCCGCGCTCGCGTGGCCACCGTTTCGCTGATGCGTTTCGTGATCACGCCGCATTTCATGCCGCCAAGTCGTGCCAATGAAATAGCCGTACCATCATGCGCGCTGTAGCCCTTCGCTTCCATCATGGTTGTCGAATGAACCCCAAATCCAACCTGGTCTGCATGCTTTGAAAGGTGGGAATGCGTGTCTGCGCTACTCGACGCCGGGTTCGGAGCGGGAACAAGCCAGATAGTGCCATCCGTCAGAACACCGTCCACATCGAAGAGAATGATCTTGATGCGGCGAGCGCGATCTTGAGCGGTCAATGTCATGGTTCGATTCTAAATGTGAGCTTCTGGGTGAGATTGTGGACACCGGCCGTCACAGCACCAAATGGAGTCTGAGACAATTCGAAAATGGAAGAGAACGATCCCCCGGCACCGCCAGCCCCCGTGCCAGGCCTCGACCCAGAGGACTACTACTTCGATGGCCCCTACATGGTCTTCAGCGCCGCTTATCTGCTGAAGCGGGGCACCTGCTGCGGATCAGGTTGCCGGCACTGCCCCTATCGCGGTACGGATCGCGATCGGAATTCCTCTGCCTGACTCACCGCTCAGATTTCGTCCCGGACAAACCCTTCCTCAGAAGAATCATCAGCGTCCTCTTCGATTGTTCGCGCGCCATGATCTTCCACCGCTTCATCTTCGGCTTTGCTCACGGGCTCTCCCGCCGATTGCTCCTCTCCGCCAGGCGTTTCAACTTCCGCCACGTCATCTTCCTTCTGCTGGCTTCCTGTCTGTTCCAGGACAAACAGCACCATGCGGGCGAAATCTTCCGGCTCCAGCGGATACCCTGATGCCGCACCCTCGGGCGCGATCTCCCAGCGATGATGAGGTCCACTCTTAACCAGCCCCGGTTGAATACAGGAAACGATGACTTCGCCTTCGCCAAGTTCCGCTATCAGTGCGTCTGAAAGCACTTCAATCGCCCGCTGGGTCGCAGCATAAGGTGTCGGCCGTGAACTGGTGCCAAGGACGCTCGAGACATTTACCAGATGCCCGGACCCTTCCGAGACGAAGTGCTTCACAAACACATAGGCAAAGCGGAAAGAGCCCTCAACATTGACCCGAACCATGGTGCTGAGGCGCTCAATATCGACCGTCTCGATAATTCCCGCTTCAAAAAGCGCTCCATTGTTCAAGCAGATATCGCATCGTCCGAATCGATCGAGCGCCGCATAGAGCAATGTCTCAGGCAGAGACTCGTCGCTGAGGTTGCCTTGAATTACGGTGCAGGGGCCCTTGAGCTGCGAAGCCAGTGCGCTCAGTTTTTCCATCGAGGGCGCGGTCAGCACGAGCGAATAGCCTGCGCGGGAAAGAGCCATCGCAACCGCCGCGCCTACCCCTCCGGTCGCTCCCGTAATCACCGCAACGCGCCCTGGATTGCCGCCCGCCATTTCACCTCTCCGCTTCAGAATACGCGGATTGGTCGAGCAGAACTGTTGCGGGATTTGAGTCTACTTCTGTCCCGACAAGCCCGAACTTGCAGTGCTCGCCGCGGGTACCGTCGGAGTCGCCGCCGGGGCGGGTTCGCGCACCAGCACCGCGAATCTCGGAAAGGCAAAGCTGCCGCCGGCATCGTCAATTACGTTAAGCTGACACACATACGATCCCGATTTTAGCCCGGTCAGCGGCACATCCAGTTCCACTGCCACCGCATCCCGCCCCTCCACGTTCACGGCTTTCACCTGCACCAGCGGCGTCTCGTAGACCTTGGTCGCGCCCTGGATCAATTGGAGGCTGCTGAGCAGGTTGATGCCGGCCTTCGTTCCCTTGGGCTGCCCCTCTGCCGGCTTCTCCCGCGTCGGTCCATACACCTCGTACAGCAAATAAAGATGTTGATCCTGGCGGAATACGTGGCTGATGTTCGGTACGTACTCCTCGCCCCCCCGTATGAGAGGCGAACTCTTCTTACTAGGCTGTCGTAGCGAAGCCAGCACAATCGAACTCATTTTCAGAGGCTGCTTCTTCATGTCCGGCAGCGTAATGTCTGCCTCAAACGACCCCATGCGGCCGGTCTGGTTTTCCCGCACTACGAACTTCAAGTGATATTTGCCCGGCGGCAGGTTGAAACTCGTCGTGTACTCGATGTTCTTCTGCCGCGCCTGCAAGGCAGGATCGAGATTCAGCTTCACTGTCTCGCGCGCATTGCCGATTGGCCGCTTCACCTCGTCAATCACTTCGCCAATAATGTCGAGCGTTGCTTTATCTTTGTCCCCGCCCTTCACAAAAGGAATCTGAGAACCAGGCACAATCAGCGAAACCGGCACAAAAAAGCGATTCTCATCGAGCCGGAAGTACATTGCGTCCAGATACACCGCAACGTCCGTCGCCGGCAAGTCGCTCGTCAGCTGCTCGTCCAGTTCGCGCTCGCGATCTTCGCGGCCAGAATGCTTGAAGTCGGCAGGCGCGTAGTAGCCCGGTCGGTACTCGATCTTTACGCCAGGCCGATTGATCTTGATCGTCAGCTTCCGGTATTTACCGTCTCGCGCCGGGTTTGTCGAGTGAAATCCGATTGCATAGTAGGCAGATGTATCGCGCTGCACCTGCGCAAACGCCGGAGCAAAATCGTTCGAATCAAAGAATGCCTTGCCGCCGGTATCCGAACTCAGCGTCGCCATCACTTCCTGCGTGGCAAAGTTGGCGTTCATGTTGTTCGTCAGCGCCGCGCCATTGAATGCACCCGATCCGCGGCTGCTTCCCGTCGATGCATCGCCAAGTGGCGAGATGGCCTGCAAACCGCGCGTGTCAACACTGTAGATCGAGAGATTCGCACGCACAGCCGAATTGATAGCCGCGCGCAACGACGCCTGGTTTTCGATTCCGTCCCGCGAAATACCTCCTGAGAAATACAGCAGCGATTTCTTTTCCGTAATCTTCTCGAGCGACTTTGAGATTGCGCGCAGCGCGAACAACTGACGATCTGTATTCAGGTCGTTGTACTCGCTCTCGTCGGGCGTGTAACCCGTCGTGTCCTCCACCTGGTTCGTGTTTGCCGTGGCTCCCGGCGTGAATCCCTGCCCCTCAGTGCCGTTGTAGATCCCCACTTCGTTCGCCAGCACGGCTTTGTCCGACGTGAAATCCTGATCCACCTTGAGCGTCTGATCCAGCGAAACCAGCGCAACCAGATCTGCCGGCTGCATCTTGTTCGTCAGAAAATCCCGCGCCGCCTTCACACAGCGATCCAGATCCTCCGGCTGCATCGAGGTCAAATCGAAAAACATCACAATCAGCCGATGGTTGCGTAGATCTTCAGGCTTTGCGACAACTGCGGCCTTTGTTCCCGGCCCATTCACACCCATTGCCAATCCGCTGATGGTCGCTTCGTTCAACGGTGTTGCCATGTCGACGGTCTGGAAATCAAACGACGAAATCTGCTGCGGCTTTCCATTCTCTGAGACGGTGAAGTCACTCTGCTTCAGTCCCCGCACAAACTCACCGGTCTTCGCATCGCGCACCACAACGTTGGTCAATACCAGCTCGGCATTGGCTTTGAAAACATAGTTATCCTGCTGCGCTACGCTGGCGTCCTGCGACGCCGCAATCGGCGCGGCCGGTAGCGCAAGCGCGCAAATCGCGACAATCGCAATCGCCTTTTCCATCCAATTCGCCATCAGAACCTAAACCTCGATGTGAATTGGAACGACCGCATCGCAGCTGCGGATGTCACTTGACCAAACGTAGGGGACGCCACGTTGGTGTCGATGCCCGCGTACTGCACCGTATTGAAGACGTTGTTGATGGTGGCGCGAATTTCCAGGCTGCGCGTCTCTCCGAGTTGCATCGTCTTCGAAAGGGACATGTTGTTCTGCACGATCCCCGGACCCTTGAAATAACTGCGCGGCGTATCTCCAAACACGCCGCATGGATATGGATTGTCGGGCGGATTTGAAGGCTCGACAAATGCCGCAGGATTGAACCACTGCCTCCCCGAACTCAAATTCAGCGGCGAACCGGTGAGATTCGGCCGGAATGTTCCTGACGTTCCGCACGCCACGCTGGTTGTTCCCGCTTGAAAAATCGGTGTCAGCGACGTACCGGTCGCAAACGTGAATGTGCCCGAAATCGAGAATCCCTCCAGAATGTGCGAACCGGTGCCCGTCGTCCGCCAGCGCTTGTCCTGGCCGAAAGGCAATTCATAAAGATAATTCCCGCTCACCTTATGCCTGACGTCGATGCTTGAGTCCCCTTCCTCATCCTGCAGATCCGTCCAATCCTGTGCGCCAACTCCACCTACGCCGCCCACTATCCCCGCATTGTCAATCGCATGCGAGTACTGATAGTTGGCGCCCAGCGAAACTCCGTTCGAAAGCCGTTTATTCACACGCAGCGTGCCCGCATTGAATTTGTAAAACGCTATTCCTTGTTCATAACGAAAGAACAGATTCGATGGGTCGGTGTCAGGGCTGACCTCGAGCGCACGCGGAGCCGTGACAATATCCAGATGGTTTCCCCTCGATCCGTTGTAGCCAACATTCATCACCACGCCCCATGGCAGCGTCTTCTGGATATCGAGATTCCACGTCTGCACGTACGGCAAATGGAAGTGCGGATCGAGCGCGTAATTTCCCACCGTCGCCGGGGCCGGGAAACCTTGTGCAAGCGTCAGGCACGCGCCAATTTGCACGCAGGCCGAGGTCGGCGCGCCCGTCGATGTAATCTCCTGGTTCGTCTGCTGGTTTGAAAACGGCGGTTGATGAGCCATCGTCGTCGCAAACGTCGCATAGGATCCAACCGTGTAGTTCATCCCGAACCCGGCGCGAACTACCGTCTGCTTTAGCTTCGGGGGTCTCCACGCAATTCCCACACGCGGCGCAAATGCCTTGGTGAATGGGTACACCAGCGAAGCAGGTAGCCCCGCTTGTCCCGATTGCACCTGCGTCTGCGCGGTAAACCCCTCCGCCGGGTTTGTCAGAACCTCAGCTAGCCGCCCGTACTTTTCCGTATATGGCGCGAAAAATTCATAGCGCAAACCGTAATTCAGCGTGAGACTCGGAAGCATACGCCAATCGTCCATCGCAAAGCCGTCAATCACGTTGTCGCGCAGGTAGGTTTTGTGCACCGCGGAATTAAGCGCGGTTTGCTGCGGAAGTCCCAGTAGAAAATCGGCGACGGAGAAACCCGTGTTTGGATCACTCGCCGCATTCTGCGTAAACAGGCCGGTGAACGCAAAGGTCCCGGTCGCATTCGAACTCGAAAGAAAGTCGTTGTGCACCCGCCGATAGTCGCCGCCGAAACGCATGTTGTGTTTGCCATGAATCCAGCTGAAAGTCTCGGAAAAAGAAATCGTCTGTGCGACTGCGACTCTGGGCTGCTGTTCGTTCATGCCTGCGATATTGCTCAACACAATACTCGGCAATCCATAATTCAGCGGAGTCGAATTCAGCGGGGCATTGTTCGGCCCTAGGATTCCAAGCTGCGTCTCGATGTCCGGCCCATTGGTAAAGAAGTTGGTCACATTGGTGTCCGACCGATTCCAATTCACGTTGAAGACGTTTGTGAATTTGTGGTACCCCACCGTGTAGCCCGCCTGCAACGAGTTCGAACTGGACGACGTCTTGCCCCCCAGTTGCGGAAAGATATTCACGTTGTCTGAGGCTGAATGGCTCCAGTTGTAGTTAGCATTCACGCTTTGCCGCAGCCCCTGGCTCTGTTGCGCTCTCCGTCCTCCTCCGCCGCCACCGCGACCGCCCATGCCAAACGGCGAGGCGTTCGCACCGATACCGCGCATATAGCGGATACCGGCTTGCGTCGAATTGGACTGCGCCGTGGTGAGCAGGTGATAGTTCTGAACCGAATTCGGAATGTTCGGTTCCGGATAGAACGGCTGGCAATTCGTCCCGCTCGCAGCCGGATTGGGACATGTGAGTAGCGCCCTGGCCTGCGGCGAAATGCGTGCCGAAGGAATTACGTTCATGACACCGCCCGACGAGAACTGTTGCCCCGTGACCGGATCAAAAATCGGCGGCAGACCAGGAGCCGAAAAATCTCCCGCACGCTCGGTATCCGTCGGCACCGTCGCATAGTCATCCACCGGGAGGGAACTCCGCGTTCCCGACAGCGTTAGGAATACCGAGTCCTTGCCGCTGGGCTTCGTCAGCTTCGGAATATAGGGAGCGCTCATGAATGTAATCCCGAATCGATTCGTGCCCGAGGCCGGCTGCTGTTGCGGCTGCCCGTACAAGCTGAAAGGCTGAGCATTCAACGCAGAGTTGCTGCCCATCCAGAAAATCGCACCGTGAGGCTGCCCCGGATTGAAGCCGCGAAAGTTGCCGCGCCCACCGCCGCCACGACCACCACCACCGAACCCTCCGCCAAATCCGCCGCCGCCCCCTCCCGGTCCAAATCCCCCTCCTCCGAACAAACCTCCACCTTGGCCGCCGTCAACATTCATGCCACCCTGCGCACGCATCGTCTCCATCGCGTCGCGCAACCGATCCATGTCGACACCCGCCATCGGACTCACCGAGCCCGACTGCCCACTGATCGCAACCGATTGATCGCTGAAGTCCGAATTCCCCGCAATCGAAGGCAACGCCGCGCCACTCGCGCCCGCTGCCCCGCCCTGCGTCTCGGTGTCTCCGGTCAGCGCACTCACCAGGTTCAGAGCCTGCGCACCATTACTCGCCAACTGGCGAATGGCGTTCTGAACTTGCCCCGACTGCGCGTCCTCGCGTTGCTGCTGCTGGGCCGCCCGCGACGCAAGCATCAGTTGAAATTCCACCGCCTGGTCGCGACTTGAGGCATTCAGCACCGCCTCCTGTGCGCCCTGGGCAAACGCTGCAAATTGGGTCCGGATCACGTACCGCCCGTTCTGCGGAATCGTCAGCGACCACGCCCCGGTCAAATCCGTCGTGGTCGAGTAGCGCTTGCCGGTGAGCGTGTTCTGGGCGGTAACGGTGACGCCAGGAAGCGGAATCGTACCGCTTTTTACGTGCCCGTGGAGTTTGCCCCCGAGTTGCGCATCAGGAGCGTTCGGCACAGCAGCCGCCGCAGCAGGGTCGGCCGACGTAGCCGGAGCTTGCGCCGGAACTGAGGATTGGGCCCAGGCGCCAATGCCTGCGATTGCGCAGACCACCGCGGCAATAGCCCCTCGAAGTGCTCCTCGCTTCATCCATGCTCCCGCGCTCAATCCTGTATTCAGACAGACGAATATCGTGCCATGAAGGTTGACGTCAGAAACACACGGCCCGCGCCATGCCCGAATCCATCGCACTCTCGCGGCGCAGGCCCAAAATGACCCGGCGAACCAACTTGCTGTTTACTACTTGGTTTACATGCAGGTTACCACCGATGTTTTCAACAACAATTTCCGCTTGCGCTGTCAGAGATGCCATGTTTACTCTTACGCCAATAACTCAGTGGTAGCTACCGTGGATGTCTCCCAGGCACGGGAAGCGGGAAAGGCATTTGGCGTGATGAAGATCGGCACCACTATCCGCGCGCACCGGCTGCAAAAGGGGCTCTCCCAGGGCGACATCGAAAAGAAAACGGGCCTGCTGCGCTGCTACCTTTCGCGCGTTGAGAATGGACATACCGTCCCCTCGCTCGACACACTTTCGAAAATCGCACTCGCGCTCGACTTACCCATCGCCCAGTTTTTCGCCGAAGATTCTCTTGGCGCGGTGAATACACACCACCTCAGCGACGACGAACTGCGTTTCCTTACGCAGATTCGCCGCTACTCAACAAACCTGAATGACAGCGACCGCAAACTCCTGCTCGCCATGGTCAAGAAGTTCGCCTCGACAGCAGTGCGGTAATTTCAAATTTCCAAGGCCACGCGGGGCTTCGGGCTTCATGGCCAGTGACGCACCAAGCCCCCGCTAGACATCGTTCCCCAAATGGAAGATAGGCTCAGTTCCCTGTGCGCCCGCCAGTAGCGTCCGCTCCTCGTGTGCCACCAGCGGCTTGTAATTCTGCGCCACATCCATCGCCAGCCTGAAATAGCGTTCATCTCCCGGCGGAATCGCCGCAGTGATTGGATGCCCCAGCGTCCACCTCAACCCCATCGACGCCTCGTCGGGGAACCCCGCTGGCTTGTACCAGCACTTGGGCTCGGGATGGTCCTTCTTCTCGTCCTCCGGCCACACAGACTTCGCCATGCCCTTGAGCGCCAGGATCCCCATCTTCTTCTCCTGCGCCTTTTTCAGAATCTGCGGCCCGAATCCCGCCTGCGTAAACAGCACAAAATTCAGCGGAAACAGAATCGTGTCGAAGTTATAGCGATCCATCGCCGCCACCGCCGTCTCTGCCGAGTGCACGCTGAATCCGATGAAGCGGATCTTCCCTTCCTTCTTCGCCGCTTCCATGGTCTCCATCGCGCCACCCGGCCCAAGCACCTTGTCCAGCTCCGCCATCTTCGTCAGCGCATGGAATTGGTAAAGGTCCACATGATCTGTCTTCAGCAGCCGCAACGACTCTTCCAGTTGCTTGCGCGAGTCGTCTTTCATCCGGCCTTCCGTTTTGCACGCCAGAAAGCAGTTCTTGCGATACGGCGCCAATGCCGGTCCAAGCCGCTCCTGCGCATTGCCGTAGCTTGGAGCAACGTCGAAGTAGTTGATCCCGCGATCCACTGCCTCGGCCACAATGTTCGAAGATTCGCTCGTGCTCTCGTTCATCACCACAATGCCGCCGAACGCGATGATGGAAAGCTGTTCACCCGTTCGCCCCAGCGTGCGCCGTGCGATTGGATTTGCGGGAGTTTTAGCTGTAAGTTGGCTCGAGGCAGCAACAGTTGCGGCAGTAACCGCAGCGTGTTTCAGGAATTCACGACGCCTCATGGTCTTCCTCCTTGAGAGGGAATCGACGAGCAGCGCTCAATCAGATTTTCGCATGATTCTGCACCGTGTTCTCTTTGGATGCCGCAGCCCGCCCAGTTTTTAACCGGTCACAACGGTGATGAAAAAACCGAACAGCACGAGGATGCCCACAATCATGCCCACCGCAATCTGCAGGCGAGTGCGGAACACCGGCTTAGGATTGCCCAGTCGGGGCACCATCGGCATTGCAAATAGCAATCCGCAGAGGACTCCGCCGAGGTGGGCTGAGTTATCGATACTGATTCCAGTGCGCGAAGCGACGACGTTGACGCTAACGCCAAGACCGATAACCAGATTGAGCACAGCGAAATAGATGACAGACTTACGCAACTTCCGCAACTCTTCCGGCGGCACGGGCAGCCTAGGCGATTTCAGCAGAATAATCAGCGCTCCTGCAATGCCGAATACAGCGCCAGAGGCTCCGGCGCCTGGCGAAAAATAATCCAGCGGATTGAACGGCTGATGCTGCATTTGCTGATTGAATAATCCGACGCTGAAATGCCGGGCGTTCCAGATCACGGAGAGAAGGTTGCCGGCAGCGCCCGTCAGAATATAGCAAGCGGCAACCCCGAGCGAACCCATCAACGGTTCCGCCAGTAGTCCCAGGTTCCAGAGACACCACATGTTCGTCGCGAGGTGAATGATTCCCACGTGGACGAACATGGCTGTAACAATCCGCCACCATTGGTCGTTTATCAGGACGGACCCAGCGTTATTCGCACCCCATTGCATCAATTGCTCGGCGGTGGGATTGAAAACACCAACCCCCTTGAGCAGCATTGCCACAAACACCGCGCAATTAATCCCCACCAGCACGTACGTTGCCGGAGCAGTTGACCAGAACGACCGTTGCCTTCTCACCACCGGTTGTGGGGTTGGAATGTAGCCCTCGACCGGTCGAAGAATCTCCGGCTCCGCGTTGGAACCCACGTCAAGAGGCCCGGTTCCCGGGGGTGGAGGGGGAACGCTACTCATATCACAACTCTACTGCATCGCCTTCATCGCGTTACTCACAGCAAACGCAGCCCGAGCGGTGCAAAACACCTCACAAATCTCGGCGAGCCTTTCGATGTAGTCTGTTCTTTGATCTTCGCATCCTGCGCCTCGCTGGGCGCACAATCCTGCGAAGATCGCCAGGGAGTGGAACTGTGACTGCTTCGACAAGTGCAACCAAAACGATACGACGGGCCCTTCTCAGCGTTACCGACAAATCCGGCCTCGTTGATCTGGCCAAAGTTCTCGCAGGCTTCGGCGTTGAGTTGATCTCCACCGGCGGCACCGCACGCGCTCTGCGCGACTCCGGGCTGGCAGTAAAGGACATCAGCGACCTCACCGGCTTCCCAGAGATGCTCGACGGCCGCGTAAAAACGCTGCATCCGCGTGTCCACGGAGGGCTCCTTTACATTCGCGGCAATGCCGAACACGAAGCCGCCGTCGCCGCCCAGGAGATTCAGCCCATTGACATGGTCGTCGTCAACCTCTACGCCTTCGAGAAAACCGCGGCCCAGCCCGGAGTTGCCTTCGGCCACCTCATCGAAAACATCGATATCGGTGGCCCCTCCATGGTCCGCTCCGCCGCCAAAAACTTTGAAGATGTCGCCATCGTCACCAAGTCCGCCGATTATCCCGCTCTCATCGAAGAACTGAAAAACAACAGCGGTGCACTCTCGCGCGAAACTCGCTGGCGTCTCGCTAAGCAGGCCTTCGCCACCACCGCCGCCTACGACTCGGCGATTGCCAACGCGCTTGACAAGATCGCCGAAGCCCCCGAACCCACTCAATCCATCGCCTCGGAGACGCAGTCAACTGCACCACAGGCGCTCCCATCAACGCTCCGCATCAATATGCCGTTGGCCCAGTCCCTGCGTTACGGCGAGAATCCCCACCAGCGCGCCGCCCTCTACAGCGATGGCTCCGGCCTCGGCGTCGCCGGCGCAACCCAACTCCAGGGCAAAGAGCTCAGCTTCAACAACCTCGTCGACCTCGATGCCTGCTGGGAACTTGCGCAGGAATTCGACGAGCCTGCCGTCATCATCGTCAAACACACCAATCC
Organism: uncultured Acidobacteriaceae bacterium; assembly: GCA_963738035.1. Taxonomy (GTDB): domain Bacteria; phylum Acidobacteriota; class Terriglobia; order Terriglobales; family Acidobacteriaceae; genus Telmatobacter. Next base: position 309,733 of record CAVTVB010000003.1, on the reverse strand, counting down.
CTGCGGCGCCGCAACGGGACCAACGATTCTCGAGTCCTACCAAAAGGCACTCTCGTGCGATCCCGTCTCCGCATTCGGCGGAGTCATCGGCACCAATCGCCCCGTCGATGCCGAAGCCGCGGCCGAAATCGCCAAGCTCTTCGTCGAAGCTATCGCTGCGCCCGCCTTCACTCCGGAAGCGCGCGAACGCTTTGCGGCCAAAAAGAATCTGCGCCTCGTTGAGGTCCGCAACGCACCGCCGCGCCCGGTCGTCAAAAACGTTTCCGGCGGCTTGCTCCTTCAGGACGCCGACACCGGCCGCGTCACTGAAGACGAACTCAAAGTAGTCACCTGGCGCCCCCCGACTGCCGAAGAACTTCGAAGCCTGATCTTTGCCTGGCGCGTCTGCAAGCACGTCAAATCCAACGCAATCGTCTACGCTCGCGACGGCCAGACCGTCGGCATAGGCGCAGGCCAGATGAGCCGCGTTGATGCCGCCCGTTTCGGCGCCCAGAAAGCCGTGCTCCCACTAAAAGGCACAGTCGCGGCATCCGACGCATTCTTCCCGTTCCCCGATGGCCTCGAGGCCGTTGCTGCTGCTGGCGCAACCGCAGTCATCCAGCCCGGTGGTTCAGTGAAGGACGATGACGTGATCGCCGCAGCCGATCGCCTCGGCATCGCGATGGTCTTCACCGGGATCCGGCATTTCCGGCATTGATCTCGCGTCGAAAGTTCAACCTATGACGGCTTTCGCCCAGTCTTCAAACAGCCGGCGAGCATATCTCCTCTCACTCGCTCGCCAGATGGACTGGTTCCGCGGCCTGCGAGCCGCCGTAGCTCTCTGCACGCCACTGGTCATCGGCGACCTTGCGGGACTCCCCATCCTTGGCTGGGCCGCGCTTGGCGGATTCGAAGCAACTCTGGCCGATACCGGCGGACCCTACCGCTCGCGACTCGCCGGCCTCGCAACGCTTTCTCTCGGCGGCGCAGCAGGACTCTTTCTCGGCTGCATCGCCGGACGAAGCGTGATCTGGGCGCTCCCTGTCACAATCGCTTTCTGTTTTTTCTGGAGCTATCTGGCGGTTCTGGGTCAGCCATTCAGTTCAGCCGGCCTGCTCGTCCAGGTCATCTTCATCTGCGGCATCGGTGCCGCGCCGGTTGCCTGGCACACCGCCCTCGGCTGGTCCATCGCTCTGTTTTTCGGAGGCGTTTGGGCCGCGTTGCTTTCGCTTCTGCTCTGGCCGCTCGACGCATATCGACCAGCGCGCCTCGCAGTCGCAGACTGCTACAACGAACTCGCCTCCTTCCTGGCTTCCGTGCACGACCTAGCCACCCGCGAACAAACCACCCACCGCAAGCCCATTCCGGCCCTCTGGCATCGTCTGGCTCAACATCATCAATTCCGCATTCGGCGCGTCGTCGAGCAAGGCTGGCAGACAATTGCCAACGTTCAGGCAGAACATAAAGCAGACTCTACCCTCGCTCGTCAGCTGGTTGTCCTGCTGGAACATGCTGACTTACTGATAGCGAACACTGTCGCGCTGGCAGAACACCTCGAAACACAAGTATCAGACGACTCTTCCTGTTTTCAGCGCGGCCTTTCGGCCCTCCCCGATCTCCGCTCCGCCGAGCAATGGATCGCCTCACTCCTCCTGCGCCGCCGCAAGTTGACTGTCGCCCATGCCCGTGCGAAGTGGAGCGAAATGGATCGGCTGCCGCACTATCTAGCCGGATGCCTTGACACCTCAAATGCCAGTGATCGCTTCCTGCTGGCCCAAGTAACCCAGTCGGCTTCTGTGCTCGAATCCTCAATCGATAGTGCGTCCCTCCTCCGACTGGGCAAATCTCCGCTCGCTTCCGATGATCCTGGAGGAACAACCGAGCATCCAGACCACGTCCACCGCCTGCTTGAGCAGGCCCGACTGCGCCCAAACCTCGACCTTCTCGGAGCCAACCTCACTTTCAGCTCGCTAACTCTGCGTCATGCGCTGCGTGTAACAGTCGTTTGCGCCCTGGATGTCGCATTGATCCTGATATTGCATATAGACCATGGCTACTGGCTCCTGCTCACATCCCTCATCGTGCTGCAGCCGCACGTCTCGGGTACGCTCCGCCGTGGGCTCGAGCGCGTGGGCGGCACCATCGGCGGAGGTATCCTCGCCGCATTGCTCGCCGTCGTACTTCATTCGCAGATCGTCATCGCCGCCGTGCTGTTCCCGCTTTCGCTGCTGGCCCTTGCTGTTCTGCCCGTCAGCTACGCAGCCTTCGCATTTTTTCTCACCCCGGCCTTCGTATTGGCATGGCTTCCATATTCTGGCGACTGGAAACTCGCGCTCATCCGCGTCTTCAATACCTTCGCAGGAGCGGTCATCGCCATCCTCGCCATGGTCTTCCTCTTTCCGATCTATGAGCGTGACCGTGCACCGGCCTTTCTCCGTGCAAGCCTCACAGCCGATCGCCGTTATCTCGAACATCTTGCCGAAGCATGGAAAACCGATTCGCCATCACTGCGCCAGCTTGCAGCCGCCCGACGCGGCGCCGGTCTTGCCCACAACGACACCGAAGAATCTCTCCAGCGAATGCTAGCCGAGTCGTGGCCGCGGCGCCTGCCCTTCGCTCAATTCGCAACCGCATTCGTGACGTATCTGCGGCGCTTTGCCCAAAGCATCACCACGCTCACGACACTGCAAGGTGAGTCGGAATGGAAGCAGTCTCTTCCCGTTCAAAGCCAGCTAGCTCTGCTCCAACAGCGCCTTCAGTGGCTCGAAACTCAGTTCGATGTCCTCAAACCAGCCGACGCCCCGCCATGGCCCGAGTTGATGAATACCGACTCCCTCAGGTCGCTCATCCCCGCGGACATTCATCCCGGCGAACGACAACTCGAGCGTATGGAGCGACAGGCTGAGATTTTGCGCCGCCAGCTCAGCTCCCTTCGCAAAAGCGGCTGGCTCTCGGGTTCAGATACCTGAGAGATTTGACAGTAGCAAGCAGCTTTCTTTCAGGCTACGGATTACCCGTTGCCGAAATCCCCCCAATCCGATGGCTTACTGCGACTATTCGCGGGTAAAATCGTCTTTAACAATGGGTGGGCTGCTTAGGCATACTGTCGGCATCAAACGTTTTTAATCCGACCAGCCAGAGTGGATAAACGTCCTCCCTGGTGAGGCACTCTGGATCCCCGAGGATCATGAAAAGAAAAAGATTATCGCCTTCTTTGTGGTTGCCGCTTGCTGCTTCCCTCATCCCGGTAGCGAGCCTTCCTGCGCAAACCTCGAGCACGCCGGCTGCGACAACTCCGGCCACTTCCTCAAGCGCAAACGCAGATCCTAAGCCTGTTTCCGGCTCCGCGCCAGCCGGCGAGCCCGATCGCGCTCAGTCTTACTACCACTCCGCCCTCGCCCACATTTACGAGGAACAAGCGATCGCCTCCGGCCGGCCTGAGTATATGCGACACGCGGTCGAGGAATACAAAACCGCGCTCAGTGCCGATCCCAACTCGCCGCAATTGAATGACGAACTGGCCGACCTCTACTTTCGCACCGGCCAGGTGCGCGAAGCTGAAGCCACCGCCCGTGGCCTACTCAAAACTTCGCCCAACGATATTGAAGCGCATCGGTTGCTTGGGCGCCTCTATCTGCGCCAGTTGAGCGAAGCGCAGAATTCAGTCTCTTCCTCGTCTCCCAACGGCAACACGCTCGATCAGGCGATCAGCGAATTCCAGAAGATCGTCGCACTCGATCCCAAAAGCGTGGAAGACCGCATGGTGCTGGGGCAGCTTTACACCGTGAAACATCAGAACGAGAAAGCGGAAGAGCAGTTCAAAGCGGCCCACGATCTCGATCCCGACTCAGAGGAAGTCGTTCTCAACCTTTCACGCCTCTATGCCGAAAACGGCGATCTCGCGCACGCGGCTAAGGTTATCGAAGCCGTGCCTCCCTCGGAGCGCAGCCCAAAGATGGAATTCGCGCTCGGCTCGGTTTACGACCAGTTGAAGCGTCCCAAAGATGCAATCGATGCATACAAGCGCGCTGCCGACCTCGACCCCGAGGACGCACGCGGCATGGGAGCACTCGCCCAGGCACTCCTCAACAACAATCAACTTGACGAGGCCCTCAAGGTATATCGGCAAATGGCGGCTGCCGATCCGGAGGATGCAAGCACGTCCGTTCATATCAGCGAGATCCTCCGCCGCCAGGGCAAGTATGAAGAAGCGCTCGCAACCGTAAAGAAGGCCGTCAAAAAAGATCCCGATTCGCTCGAGGCAGGCTACAACGAGGGACTGCTGCTCGACGTCCTCGGCCGCTACGACGAAGCCGCGCAGGTCTACGAACACATGGTCGATCTGACCTCGCACGCCAACGGCGCGTACACCTCGGACGAAAAGAATAATCGCGCCATCTTTCTTGAACGGCTCGGCTCGGTTTACCACGAGCAAAACAAAGTCAATGAAGCCATCGCTACCTATCAGAAGATGATTGATCTCGGCGGCGAAAATGCCTTGCGCGGATACCAGAGTCAGGTAGACGTCTATCGCGATGCCAGGATGTACGACAAGGCTATCGAAGTTTCGCGCAAAGCCGTCGAGGCCAATCCCAAGAATCGCGACCTCAAGCTGATGCTCGCCGGCGAACTGGTTGACCAGGGCAAAGAAGAAGAAGGCATTGCCATGGCCAAGGGCATGCTCAATAACTCGGTCAGCGACCGCGAGGTCTGGATCGCCTTGGGGCAGATCTACACACGCATCCATAAGTGGAAGGAAGCCGAAGAAGCGCTGAACAAGGCCACACCCCTTACCTCCAAAAAGGAAGACAGCATCTATCTGTTTTTCCTAAAAGGGAAGTCTGGCTGAGCGGCAAAAGCACTATGAGCCGGCAGAACAATATTTTCGCCAGGCGCTCGAACTCGACCCCAACAATGCCGCAGTCCTCAACTACCTCGGCTACATGCTCGCTGACAAAGGCAACCGGCTGCCTGAGGCTTTGAAGATGATCCGAAAAGCGGTGGAGCTAGAACCGCTGAATGGCGCATACCTTGACTCGCTTGGCTGGGCCTACTTCAAGCTCGGGCAATACGAACTCGCTGAAGAAAATCTCCGTCAGGCAGTCCAGCGCGATCAGACCGATCCCACGGTCCACGACCACCTCGGCGATCTCTACGAAAAGACCGGGCGCATTCGGCTAGCCGCCAGCCAATGGGAATTATCGCTGTCTGAGTACTCAAAATCTGCGGCTCCCGACGTTGAACCCGCCGAGGTCGCCAAAGTTCAAAAGAAGCTGGAAACAGCTCGCGTCCGGCTAGCCAAGCAGGAAAACTCCGCTGGCGAAAACAAGCCGCAATAGTCAAATTGAAATTCTGAGTTGGATAGCATTAAGGGCGGCCCCTCACTGGGCCGCCCTTAATGTTTGCCGCCGTTGGCTGAGGAAGCCCGGCACGCGCTATGCAATTTCAACAAAGCGGGCCGTTTCGCTTGTGGGCAATGTTTCAGCCGGGGGCGGAATCAGTTTGCGATGCGTAAACGAGCGTTTCACGATGAAGACTTCATCCAGATAGAGTCGGGCATTTCCTTCAAGATCCAGAAACCCAGTGTTGCTCTCTCTACAAATCGACTGAACCTCCTCCGAAAGTTCGGGAGCAATTAGAACTGGTGTCGTCTGCCCCGGGAATCGGGCATGCAGTTTTCTGAGTTCGACGAAAGTCCTCTGCAATTCTGCCGGGTCGCAGTTTTGCACCACTTTGCAGACAAGCCGGTGCGCGTGCCCATAGATTTCAACGTGCGCAATGATGGTCTTGTCACCGCGATGCCGATGCGATTCGACCTTGATTTCCTTCGTTCTGACAACTGAAATCTGTCCCAATGTCCGTCGAAGTGCTTCTATCGCTTCATTCTCCAGATGCCTTTTCATAAAACCACACTTTCGCAGGGGAGAAGTTTTCCGCCTCCGCTCCTGATCGTCCAAAAAATCGGCAACTGAAACGCGATAAAACGCGAATATTCTTGCCGCTGCAGGCACAACCTCCTGCTGAAGGCCCCGAAATTCAGGCTGCCGGTAGCGGCTCAATGCCAGCCATACCGTCTCCCTTTATCCTGGAAGATCTCAGCCTGAAGGTGTTGGTGCCGGCCGGGGTCATTGCCAATCTGACTTCCTTCCGTTCACCCATGCGATGCCCGACCTTGAAGTCCAGCCATTCACAGAGACGAGGATCGTGGATCTTCGGTTCCCCGTGCCAGAACTCCGGCGACAATCCGCACTGAATCTGCAAGTGATCCAATTGCAACTCAATTACGCGAGCAGCCTTCGGAAAGTATCTGCGCACGTTCCTGACGCCGACATAAAGGCCGGTGACTTCGGTGCCATTGAATTGTGTCTTGACCACCATCGCTCGTCCCGCGTTGCTCGTCGGAAAACTCGGCGTATCGAGCCCGGTATTGCCACTTCGATTGGTGCGTCAGATTCCCGGCACACTGCCGGGCTCACGCATTACGGCCCATTTGCTGCTTATGTTGGACCCAATTTTCCCCCGCGTCAAGGACCACAAGAAGGGCTTAGGATAAATATTTTTCTAATCGATTTAGCAGTATGTTTACATTCAAAACGCGATCGTAATGTGGTTCTGTTTCCCCAAAAGAGTCGGCAGCTTTCAACTCCATGAAAGCTGCCGTGTTCCGAGTTTCGATCCGACCAATAATGCCGAAAATGAGCTCGAAATAACCTGGTTGCTACTGATGGGCCTCTGCCGAGGCAAGATACGCATCCACATTGCGCTTGTCTACCAGCGATGTGCCCGTATCCACAAACACAGGATAGGGAGAAAACGCATCCTGGCTGTAATCCGTTGTCAACGACGTCTCGGGAGCATGGAAAATCTCGTCGAGAGACCTCAAGCCGATGAATCCCATCGTGAAAGGCTTCTGCGCAACAGTTGCATTGATCGTTCCGCCCTTGATTCCGTCCAAGGTATCCTGATTCACGTCCCAGGCCATCACGACTCGGTCCGTCGTATTCGTCCGCTTGACCGCGTCCGAAACCATCTTTCCCGAAGCTGACTCAAGGCAGATAAACGCATTGATCTTCTTGGGACCTGTCAGCGTCATTAATTCCTGCGTCTTGTCAAAAGCCGTACGGGCATCGCTCTTGATGTCGATCACGTCAACGATGTGAACATTCGGCCGTGTATCAAGAACATCCTTGAAACCCTTGAGCCGCTCTTCCATATTCGGCTGGCCCGAAAGCGTGAAGAAGACCACGTTTCCTGAGCCACCCAATTGCTCCACTACGCGGTGGCCGCCCATCCTTCCGGCTTCCAGGTTGTTCGTGCCGATAAAGAACAACCGTTTGCTCCCTACTGCATCCGAATCAATCGTAATCACAGGAACTCCGGCGCCAATGGCCGAGTCAATTGCCGGTCCAAGCACCGAAACATCCGCAACGGAGATCAGGATGCCGGCGGGCTTCGCCGCGACCGCCTTCTGCATCTCTGCGAGTTCAGCCTGCGGGTCGTAGTTCTCAGGACCCACCACTTTCGCCGTGACCTTGTATTGCGCTGCCGCCTTGTTGAACCCTTTCGCAGCGGTCCGCCAGTAGGGCAATGCCATATTCGAAGAAACCATGTAGAAGACTTCTTTGTTCGAATGCCTTTCGCAACCGGTCGTGAATGCAACTCCAAAGGCCACCAGGGCCAATCCCACATATTTCATCGCTTTCATTCTTGCCTCCTGTTTCCGAACGTAAAGAATATCGGAATGTGCGAAATTAGCACGCCTGCACGCGCAGTTTGTAAAATCGGCAGGATGGTACTCCCGCACGCCGATAATTGTCCAATGCCGTCGCAGGAAAGATTTTATAGCACGCGCACGGTCGGCATTGGTGACTCGCGACACGTCGGTTGGAAACCCGTCCTGAAAATGCCATTCCCCAATTGGCTGCCCCTTCCGAGTGGCCGTGCATCCGCCCGCTCCACTGCGGTATAACCAGACCAAGACCAAGACGACACAGGATGAATTCACAATCAAAACCGGCAACACTACATGATCCGCTGCCCGGAAACATCGCCGTCGACGGCAACGGCTCACTCTCTGCCCGTCTACATCCCGAGCCGCCTCATCCGTATCGCTCTTCGTTTGCGCGCGACAGCGCCCGCATTCTCCATGCGCGCGCCTTTCGCCGTCTGGCGGGAAAAACACAGGTCTTTTCTCGTCTAGCGCGCAATCACTCGGGCGACCATTTCCGCAGCCGACTCACTCACACCCTCGAAGTGGCCCAGATCTCCCGCACACTAGCATCAGCCCTTGGCCTGAACCGTGAGCTCGCTGAGGCCCTCGCCCTAGCCCACGACATCGGTCACCCCCCCTTCGGCCACGCCGGCGAAAAGGCCCTCGATTCAGCATTGCAGCAGCACGGACTCCATTTCGACCACAACCTGCACGCCCTGCGCATCGTCACCTGGTTTGAAGAACGCTATCCGGCTTGGCGAGGACTTAACCTCACCCTCGGCCTTCGCGAAGGCATCATCAAGCACTCCCGCGATTACTCGAGCGCAACCCATCCCGATCTCGCCGAATACTTTCTCGACCTTCGCCCCCCGCTCGAGGCGCAACTCATTGACCTCGCCGACGAAATCGCTTACCTCACCGCCGACTTCGATGATGGCCTTGACTCGGGCATTTTGAACGTCGCAGATGTCTGCCGCCATGTCCCACTCTTTCGACGCTTCCACGACGAGGTCACCGCGCAGTTTCCCTCCGCGCCGTCCAAGCAGGCCGTCTATGAAACGCTCAATCGCATGCTCAACGCTCTTGTAACCGATCTGATCGAAGAAGTGCGGAGACGTGTGGCCGATCTCGGCGCCACCACACTTGACCACATCCGCCGTGGGCCGGCAAGAATCGCGGCTCTCAGCCCCGCCATGGAAGCCGACCGCGCCGCTGCAAAAAGCTACCTTTACACAAACTTCTACAACTCCCCGGGAATGGACGAAGAACACCAACGAGCCGCCCGCGTGGTTCACGAGTTGTTCTCAGCTTTGATGGCCGATCCCGGCCTCCTGCCCGCCGATCACCAGGCGCAGATTCCAACAGAGGGCCTCGCTCGCACCGTAGCCGACTACATTGCCGGCATGACCGACAGCTATATCGAGCAGTTGTGGCTCCGCCAATGCCGACAATAAGACCGGATATTTACCATACGCCTGTCCCCGTTTGCGATGCCGGTTCCGTAAACGGGAGTATCATGACTTCAAGTTTCCAGCCTTAGTATGCGGATATATCAACTCGTTTTGGCGGGCTTTATCTTGTTCGCGCCTCTGCCTTCACTTCTTGCGAATCCTCAGACAGTCGAGAATCAAGACGCTCGGAATGATACATCGCTCACGACCTTGCGTGTTACCACGCGAGAAGTCCTCGTTGATCTGATCGCCCTTGATCGTCACAACCAGCCGGTCCTGGATCTTAAACCTGACGAACTTCAAGTGTCCGAATCGGCCGAATCGGAGACGAAAAAGAAAAGCAAAAAACGGGCGGCGCATCAGCTGACCGCACCGGAAGTTCTCGAGCCGATCACCAGCCTTTCCATCTTTGATCCGAACAAGGCACTCACTTCAGCAGACGAGGCGCGAACTGGATTTCGGATTATGGCAAGCTGCCTTGAGCGCTCCACGGCCCATTATCTGCTTGCATTCCATCCCGGACCCGATGGATGGAATAGCGGTCATCACCGCATCGCAGTTGCAACCAAGCGTCCCGAAGTCAAGCTTTTCTATCGTCACGAATACTATGTTGGCCTCGTAGCACCCGCCCCGGACACTTCGGCTCTGAAACGAGAGAAAGTCGACCAACTTCTCCAGCAGTCTGCCTGCTACTACCCAGTGACGCCGCTCTCCATCATGCTTCAGGCTCACCTGATCAATACCGGGCGATCCGATGTACTCCGCTACGCGGTTTCCGTAGATGCAAGTTCGCTCTCATTTCTTACAATGAACGGCGATTCCTCCGGAAGAGGCTTTGCAGGGCTCGATCGCCGAGTCGAGATCGATTATGGAACCTGCAACTTCGATGAAAGCGGACACCCCGTCAGCTACTTCCATGCGCCGCTTGAGCAAGTGCTGACCTCAACCGATTACGCTCGGGCTCTGGATCGGGGATTTCCGCATATCCTGGAGTGTGCCGCGTCCGAGCACATTGCGATGACGCGAGTGGTTGTGCGCGACCGGGCTACAGGCAACATGGGCGCAGCTGATCTGACCCATCCGCAGCCCGACCCGGCTGCAGCTTTACGAAGCTCATCTGCCGCGGCTCAGACCGCCTCCGATCTTAAGAAATACCAGGACCAGCTGGACCTTGGTTGGGCTTGGGCTGGTCACAAACAACCGGCTGCGTGGATACCGCCGGTCCTCGGACCGATTGGCTCATTCGGATCAATTGTGCCCGCAGCCAACTCCTTCTGCGGCGACGTTTACGAGCTTCCAAATGCCTCCCGCTTGTTACCCGATTTCCGTGAGCTCGATCCGATTGGCTCGATTTACACAGCTTCGCTTGATGTACCGAACCAGACCTTCTCGAATACGAGCGGAATACCAGGTGTGACCCCACGGACAAACCTCTTCGGGATCGACTATCACGGCAGGTTCTGGGTGCGAACTCCGGGCGAGTACCAATTTCTGATGGCCTCAGACGATGGGGCAATTCTCCAGGTTGACGACAAGAGAGTCGTCGATCTCGATGGATTGCATTCAGTCAATGCAGCTTCCGGCCACATCCATCTCGAACCAGGTGCCCACACTATCCACGTACCCTACTACCAAGGCGAGGTCGACTCCGTCACGCTTGAACTATGGATCAAGCCGCCAGGCACAACCGAGTGGGTGCTTTTCGATTTGAACGAATACGGCGCGCAAACTTCTTCCGTGAAGTCCGACAATTGAGTCGCCATCGCCCTTGTCTCTTGTCTCTTGTCACATTTAACTCAGCAGCGGTTGACACCGCCCCTCTTACGTTGATATCAACAACTCCTAGTCTTTGGACTCCGGAAACAAAGGGGGTCCTGCAGACAGGAGAGTCACGCCATGTTTTCCCCCAAAGGCAAATTCAGCTGGTACGAGCTCATGACCAGCGATACCAAAGCCGCTGGCAAGTTTTACTCGGATGTGGTCGGTTGGACCACCAAAGAAATGCCCGGCGGCGATACGCCATACACAACCTTCAACATTGGCGACGTCGGACTCGCTGGCATGTTGAACATCCCAGGGCATACTGCCTGGGTCGGTTACATCTCGGTCGATGACGTGGATGCTCATATTGAGAAAATCGTCGCGGCCGGCGGCAAACTGTGGAGGCCCGCCACCGATGTCCCCGGCATGCTTCGCTTCGCGGTGATGTCAGATCCCCAGGGCGCGGCCATCGTGGTTTTTACGCCTAACCCTGCCATGCCCTCGCCCGTGCGCCCTGCGCCCCCAACACCCGGAACCATCGGCTGGCACGAACTCTACACAACGAACGTCGAAGCCGGCTTTGATTTCTATAACAAGCTCTTCGGCTGGACAAAGGTAAGCGATATGGATATGGGTGCGATGGGCATCTATCGTCTCTTTGATGAAGGTGACCACAAAGAAATGGGCGACGGCGGCATGATGACTAAAGCGCCCAATGTTCCCGTGTCATGCTGGAATTTCTATTTCAATGTGGATTCCATCGGTGCAGCAGCCCAACGCGTCAAAGCCGGGGGCGGAAACGTTCTGAATGGACCGATGCAGGTACCCGGCGGTGGCTGGATCATCAACTGCCAGGATCCGCAAGGTGCCATGTTCTCCCTGCTCAGCACAAAGGAATAACAACGAAGCCGAGCGCGTTTAAGTCGGTTCGATTTTCTGCGAATTCGAGTGCAATCAACTTGCGGCAGTTGGCGAACACGGCGAAACCAATTCGCCGTGTTCGTTGACGCAGATCATTTCTGATCTCTAATGTCGAGTCGCTATTCCCTATTTCCTGTTCCTTGCTCTATTGCACCGTTCCCTGTGGCCGCAGGCGTCGCAGGTCCAGCGCGCACTCCACGGCATTCAGCGCATAGAGCCGCAGATTGTCTGAAGCAGCCCACAGCCACACGCGCGCCGATTCGTTCGCATTGCGCGGTCCCGGCTCAAGGCGCAGCCGCACCAGCACGTCGTTCTGCCCTGTCGCCGCCAGGTTTGAGGGCGAATCCGTGTCCTCGAGCACGAGGTCGAGATGATATCCGCTCATTGCATCTTCCAGCGTCGACAAATCTACGGGCCGATCCAGTTCCGCGAAAATTGAGAATCCGTGTCCATGAAACACCGGTGCACCGATCGTTTGAATAGCAAGAACCGGCAGGCGTCTTCCCGCCAGCGCACTGTACTGCCGACGAATCTTCAAGTCTATGGCGTTCAGGTTGACTTTAGCGTTTTCGCCGAAACCACAAACCAGGTTGTATGCCCATTGTGAATCGAAAGTAGCGCGCGGAATCGATTGGAAGCTCAGCAGGTTCACTGTTTGCTGATGAAGCTCATCCATCCCCGCACGACCGAACTCGCTGGCCGGCAGCATCACTGTCGCAGCCGCAGACTTCACCGGTGCAGCCTGCTGCAGCCGCTCCATCAGAAGCGCAAGAGCCAGTGCCGCAGGATGCGCGGGAACGATGGCTGGCGTAAACAGATCTGCTGCGACGTCCGGCTCTCCCACCCACGGCGAACGCACCAATACGCCCGTCTCCTGGTCCAATGCACCCGAAAGATCCAGCACCGTTGACCCGGCGCGCAGTGCCTCGCGCCAATTCTTGCGTGTCAAGCTCTCCGAGCCGCAAAAGAACGTGAAGTCCACGTGCTCGAACGAGTCAGCCGTGATTGCCTGCACAAACGTCACTTCGTCGCCCACCTGGTCGAGTTGGCCAAGCCCCTCATCTTCATCAAACAGCTCGACGCTCGACGCCGCGAGCGATGACTCCGCAATAGCGTCCTTCAGCTCTTTGCCCAGTAATGTCGAGGCTCCTACGATCGCAATCTTGTACACAGTCTTCCTTCTCTTTTAGCTAGGAGTGATGCAGAGGGTCCGGATCGGCATTGGGGCTCTCGGGCAGCCGTTCCGAGTCGCTTCTTTGTCCACGGCGGCGTCGGCGCGACCAACCATATGCCGCCCGCGCCCAGATTCCCGAAAACGTGTAAACCAGCGCGATTGCAAATAGCACCACCTGCGAGTACCGGATCATGATGTAAAGCACGATCGCCATCACGAAAATCAGTCGAAACGGATGACTGCGACTGAGATCGATCTCTTTGCCCGACCAGAATCTCCATGTGCTGACCATGAGGAACCCGGCAAGCCCAACCAGGATCAGCCAAGGTATTGCAACCCACCAAGCCTGCACGGGAATGCCATAGAAGAAATGCACCGTTGTCGCCAACAGTCCCGCTGCTGCGGGAATCGGCATCCCCACGAAGTACTTCCGATCCGGTCTCCCAGGGTTCCTCGGCTTTGGATCGTGGCTGATATTGAACCGCGCTAGCCGCGATGCGCCGCCGATCAGAAACAGGAAGCAGAGAAACGCCCCCGCCTGGACCAGATGCTGCCGTAACTGCGGATTGATCGTGTCTGGTAGAAAATGAAAACCCCATACAAACGCCAGCAAACTCGGCGCCACGCCGAACGTAATCACATCCGCAAGCGAATCGAGTTCCCTGCCAAAATCGCTGGCCGTATTCGTCATGCGCGCAATGCGGCCATCGAGCGAATCAAATGGAATGGCAATTAATATCGCGATCGCCGCCCAGTCAAGGTGCATCTGCGCGCCGTTTGTCAGTGCACTGCTGCTGGCAGCTTCGATGGTCTGCGTAATTGCAAAATAGCCAGCGCCGATGTTCATCGCGGTAAACAGAGACGGCAGGATAAACATCCCGCGCCGCAGCCGCGCCTGGTTTCTGGCCTTGGCAAGCGCGGCTTCAGAGGAGTTCAACGTTGTCTCCTCCTGTCGTCTCCGGTTCGGCGCTCGCGCTGGCTGTCTTCCGCTGCGTCGTCACTCCCACAGCAAGCTCAGACTCCGGCATCTCCGCGATAATCGACGAGCCGCCCTTCACGCGCTCGCCCGTCTTCACGCGAATCTCGGCCTCCGCCGGCAGGACAATATCCGTGCGCGAACCGAATTTGATCAGCCCCACGCGCTCGCCGCGCCCGATTCGATCGCCCTGGCGGTAATTGAAGATAATTCGCCGCGCGATCAGGCCGGCAATCTGCTTGAAAACGATCTCCATCCCCTCGCCCTGCACGGTCACAATGTTCTGTTCGTTGCGGTCAGCGCTCTCTTCGTTCATCGCATTCAGAAATTTTCCCTTCTGATAGCGAACGGCAGTGATCTCACCCGCGATCGGCGAGCGGTTCACATGCACATCGAAGACATTAAGAAATATACTGATGCGTTGGCGGGGCCCTTGCGGCGTATCAATCCGGACCGTCTCAGTCACAAGACCGTCGGCGGGTGAAACCACCAAACCTGCACCGTTGGGAATAGCACGCTGCGGGTCGCGGAAAAACCATAGGAAAAATGCGGCCAGCAGGACGGGCACGATGCCCCACACCCATGTGCCGGTGGCCCAGCACAGCACGCCAGCTACCGCAAGCAGACTCAAACCGTAGATGTAACCGTCACGAACCATTGTCCCTAACGATTATACGGTTGAATTCGACACCGGGATATCGATAGCAGACGCTCGTCCTGCGCGCGGCTTGAACCGGGAGGCTCAGCCGTTCCTTTCATCGTCAATTCGGCCAGCAGACCTGAAACTTATGCGATTGCCGGGGACCGATGATGCTCGAGAGCGTAGATCAGGTCCTTGGCGTGCAGTTTCAGCTTCTTCAAGCGTACTTCTTCCAATTCCTCATCGGTAGAGAGATAAGGCTTCTGAAGCAATTCTTCTAACCGCTGAGCGTAGCGACGATGTTCGGCCTGGAGACGACCAATTTCTTCGCTCAGCGTGGACCCGTTTATCTCATCCATCAAGCACCTCCGTCCCTTCTTAACCCAATACATATAGTCCTCCGGAGTGCCTTCGGCAAGCGGGAAGACGGGAGAAAGTGCCCTCAATCTGTGGATTTCTTTATCGCGGCGTAACAGGCGTGACCAAGATCACAAATCCGGCGAGACAAATCGGCCTCAAGTTGCCTCCCGCAATCACCGGATTCGCAACCGCATCAAAACGGCATCCTCAACCGGGTCAGCATAGTAGCTTGGCCGCCGCCCCTCTTCGGCGAACCCTAGTGCCACATAAAACGCCCTGGCGGCCTGATTTGACTCCCGCACTTCTAGCAGCAACTCGGACACCCCGGCGCGGCACAGCTCGTCTGCGATGGCAACAAACAGGCGTCGCGCCACTCCTCGCCGCTGGAATCCGGCCGACACGGCAATCGACTCCATTTCAGCTTCAGGAGGCACCAGGGCGGTAACAGCAAATCCCAGCACTGCGCCCGTTCTCGAGTCCTCTGCGATCAAGGCAACACGGTTTTGTGAGGATGGATCGAGTACAGCTTCAAAGTTCCTGCGTGGCCACTGCGGTGCACCCTCCGACGCCGCCGTAATCTCGACAACTCGATCAACGTCCGCAGCCACCATACGGCGAATACGGAGACTTGATTCGACAGTCATCACTGTCGCACCTTGGCCGTCGCCGGATCCCCAAAGATCTCCGCATCCGAACGCCGCAGATAATGCCCATCCAACAACGCCAGGTCGGCGAACTTCTGCGCCACAATCTCCGGCACACAAATCTGAATCGCATCCCCCGCAGTGGGCGCTTCACTTCGAACCATTTCCGCCCCGGTCCACACCGAACCAAGAAGGTCCGCCGCTGCGTCATCGCAGACGGCGACCTTCCCCTTCCGCAACACACTCGGATCCAGCGCCGACAGTTCCTCCGCCCCGGCCAGCAACTCCCGGACACTCCCGTCCGTCCCCGCCAGCCGCAGAAACACCTCATGCCGGTGCGCATCCAACGCCGCCGACGTCACGCCTGCCTTCGCCGCCACCACGGCCAGCCGCGATACAGCCACCACCGGGATCTGCCCCGGCTCTGCCAGCCCTTTCACGGCGCTCAAACCTACGCGCACACCGGTGAAGCTCCCCGGCCCGCTGACCACCACGATCGCCCCTACGTCGGCCAGCTTCAACCCGTGTTCAGCGAGCAGTTCTCCAACAGCCGCCACAAGCGTCGCCGAGTAACTCCGCCCCGCCAGCTCTTTTAGCCCCAGAATGCTTGCCGAAGTTCCCTCAATGCGCGCCAGCGCTACCGACCCCGTCGATCCGCACGTATCCACGCCAAGCACAAGCGAACACGTCCCTTGTCGACCCTGCGCAACTGATTGACTTGCTGGCATCTCCCTCTCAGGATTACACACCGCTGCCGTCCCCTTAGCCGCCCCAATTCCGGTAATCTGGTGTAGGCACCCCCATGCTGCCAACGGCGGCTGATCGAAGCATCTTCAACCCCGAAAGGACGAGGCTTGGCCGCCGCGGCGACACCCACATTCCACGACACATGGCGACCCCGCGCCAACCCGTGGGTCATCGCCATCACCGTCACGATGGCCACATTCATGGAGGCTCTGGACACCTCCATCGCCAACGTCGCCATGGTCCATATCGGCGGCTCCCTCTCTGCCAGCCCAGACGAGGCAACATGGGTCCTGACCAGCTACCTCGTCGCCAACGCCATGGTGCTGCCCATCAGCGGCTGGATCGCCAACCGGATCGGCCGCAAGCGTTTCTACATGAGCTGCGTCTTCCTGTTCACGCTTGCCTCATTGCTGTGCGGCATTGCGCCAACACTAGGAATACTCGTCTTCTGTCGCGTCTTGCAGGGCGCAGCGGGCGGCGGATTGCAACCGAGCGAGCAGTCCATCCTCGCAGACACGTTTCCTCCCCAGAAGCGCAGCATGGCCTTCGCCATGTACGGCGTCGCCGTGGTCATGGCCCCGGTTCTCGGACCCACCGTCGGCGGATGGATCGTCGACAACTACAGCTGGCGCTGGATCTTCTTTCTCAATATCCCGGTCGGCATCCTCTCGCTCTACCTCACCAATCGTGTGGTTGAAGACCCGCCATACCTTGCCGAGATTCGCAAGCGCCGCGAAGGCATCGACTATTGGGGCCTTGGACTCCTCATCGTCGCGATCGGCGCGCTTCAAATCATGCTCGACAAGGGCCAGGAAGACGACTGGTTCAGTTCCCGCTTCATCGTCACCCTTGCCATCACCGCCACCATCGGCCTCGCGCTTTTCTTCTGGCGCGAACTCTCCATCGACCATCCCATCCTTGACCTGCGCCTCTTCAAGCGACGAAATGTAGCGACGACGCAGCTCGTCATGTTCATGGTCGGACTGTCGCTGTATTCGTCAACGGTGCTGATCCCCCAGTTCCTGCAGGAGATCATGGGCTACTCTGCCCGGCAGGCAGGCATGGCTGTCTCCTCCGGCGGACTCGTACTGATGCTTCTGTTCCCCGTAGCCGGCGCGCTCGCGCCCAAATTCGACCCCCGCAAGCTGGTTGCCATGGGCTTCGTGGTCACCACCTTCGGCCTTTGGCGCATGACGGAGATCAATCTCAACATCAGCTTCGGCATGGCTGTAAGCTGGCGCGCAGTGATCGCTCTCGGATTGCCCTTCCTGTTTATTCCGATTAACACACTGTGCTATGCGGGCATTCCGCAGGAGAAATACAACGAGGTCAGCGGACTCACCGCGCTGATGCGCAATCTCGGTGGAAGTGTCGGTATCAGCTTCGTCACAACGCTCCTCGCGCGCCTCAGCCAGAAACATCTCGCCATGCTCGTGCCGAAAGCCGCAGAGGGCAACCCTGCTTATGACCGGATGCACGCCGGCCTCGCAGGCGCATGGGTGCAGCGCGGCTCAGCGATGCCCGACGCCATGCACCACGCCGGCGCACAAATTTACGGCATGGCCCTGATCCAGGGCCGGCTTTTAGCCTATGTCGATGTCATCTGGGTAATGGTCGCAGTGACCGCTATCTTGATCCCGCTGCCCTTCGTGATGACGCGCCCGAAGAAGCTCCCCGCTGCCCCCATTGGCCACTAAAAGCAGCTTCCAGTTAGTGGCCCAGGACTGCCACTCAAGTTGTCATCCCCAAAGGGCACCAGTAGGCTCTATTCGGATCGTGCTCACCCTTGCGCACAAGAATCGCCCCTGATGTCGGATGAAGGAGCGGCTAGTAGCTAGAAGCTAAGAGCTAATAGCCGGTACTCTCACACGGTTCGCAGCGCTTGCTCCAGATCAGCGATCAAATCGTCCTTGTCCTCGATCCCCACTGACAACCGCACGAGACCCTGCGTGATGCCAACTTTCTCGCGTTCCGCATCGGTAAGAGCGAAATGGGTCGTCGTCGCCGAGTGCGAAGCGAGGGACTCCACCCCACCCAGCGATTCCGCATTCAGAAACAGCTTCACCGCTCCCAGGAACTTACCCGCCTTCTCCCGCGATCCCAGGTCGAAGCTCAACATCGATCCAAATCCGCGTTGTTGCTTCTTCGCCAGCTCATGCTGCGGATGGCTCTTCAACCCGGGATACGCCAGCCGCGTCACCTTCGGTTGTGTCGATAAAAACTCCGCCACTGCGCGCCCGTTCTCTTCATGCTGCTTCATACGCAGCGGCAGCGTCTTGATGCCGCGCATCACAAGAAAAGCTTCAAACGGCGACATGATTCCGCCCGCCGCCTTCTGCACCAGCAGGAATCGATCCTTGTGCTCCGGCTTCGTCCCGATCAGCGCGCCACCCAATCCATCGGAGTGGCCATTCAGGAACTTCGTCGTCGAATGCATCACGATATCCGCGCCCAGCGCGATCGGACTTTGCAGCGCGGGCGACATGAAGGTGTTATCCACGCTCACTTCTACGCCGTGAGCATGGGCAATCTCCGACACCGCCGCAATATCCGTCAGCACCATCAGCGGATTCGTCGGCGTCTCAATATGGATCAGCTTCGTATTCTTCTTGATCGCCGCTTTCACCGCATCCAGATTCGCAGTGTCGACGTATTCGATCTCGATCCCGTAATGCTGAATGATCAGGTTGAACAGTCGCGTAGTCCCGCCATAAACGTTGGCCGAACAAATCAAATGATCGCCCGTGCGCAGCGTGGCCACCAGCGCATAGATAGCCGCCATACCGCTCGCAAAAGCATGGCCGCATGTGCCGCCTTCGATGGCCGCAAGCGCCTCTTCAAGATGGGCGCGCGTGGGATTGCCGGCGCGGGAATAGTCATATCCCTTGTCGGTTCCGATGCCGGTCAGCTCGAAGGTGGAGGAGAGATAAACAGGAACGTTGACCGCGCCCGTTAGCGGATCCGGTTGCTGTCCAGCGTGCACGGCGAGAGTGGCAAATTTCTGATCAGGCATAGTTTGCGTTTAGCTGCATGCTCCTGCCTTTTAGCTTATCGCGGACCGCCCGACCTGCTTCCGGGCTTCAGCATCCCTTTGGGTCGACCCGGCATCGAAATCGTCTATGCCCGGACTGCCTGAGAAGCGCGAGTCCGCCGTACCGAGGAGATAACATGGCCAACACCCCGAAGAAATGCGCAAACCCCGCCTGTAGCTGCGTCCCGGGCGGGAAAGAGAAGTATTGCAGCGCCCACTGCGAAGGCATCGGCGACAAGACCGAACTCATGTGCACCTGCGGCCACGACGGCTGCAGACAATCCGGCATGAACGCGTAGCCGGAAAATTTTGTGAATTACAAAAGGCCGACTGCGCACAACCTCATATGCCTCATGTGCGCCAAGAGAATGGTTGTGCCCTCTTCGCTATTCTCTACCGTTTAAACTCCGCCCTCGAATATTTTCTTAGACAAATACCGCTCCGCCGAATCCGGAATGATTGTCGCGACTCGCTTGCCCTGTCCCAGTTCCCGCGCCAGTTCCGCCGCAGCGTGCACTGCCGCTCCCGCGCTCGATCCGCCTACGAGCCCCTCTTCCGCCGCGAGTCGCTTCACCATCGCGAACGCGTCGTCATCACTCACCATAATCACCCGGTCGCACGCTTCTCGATGAAACGTCTCCGGTACAAACGAAACGCCAATACCTTCCACGCGATGTTTTCCCGGCGCTCCACCTTGCAGAATCGAACCCTGTGTTTCCACTGCCACCGCAATCACCGCCGGATTCTTTTCTTTCAGAAACTGCGCCACGCCCGAGAACGTTCCGCCCGTCCCAACGCCGGCCACAAACCCATCCACGCGCCCTTCCATCTGCTCCCATATCTCGGCGGCCGTAGTGTCGTGGTGAAACTGCGGATTCGACTGATTCGTGAACTGCCCCGCCATGAAAGCGCCAGGAATCGCATCCGCGGTCTTGTTGGCCTCGCGAATTGCCCCCGCCATTCCATCAGCCTCGGGCGTGCGCACAACCTCCGCGCCAAACCCCCGCATCAGGATGCACTTCTCTTCGGCAAATCCTTCCGGCACAAACAGCTTCACCTTGTACCCGCGATTCACGCCGATCAGCGCCAGCCCCACTCCGGTATTCCCCGCTGTAGCCTCGACAATCGTTGAACCCCGCCGCAGCAGGCCCTTCGCCTCGGCATCCAGAATCATCCCCAGTGCAGCGCGGTCCTTGATGCTGCCTCCGGGGTTCAGAAATTCAAGCTTGGCAAACAACGCCGCTGACCCGCTTGGCACAATTCTCCCGAGCTGAAGCATCGGTGTATGGCCAACGAGTTGGGTGATATCGGCTGCGACGCGGAGGGGCGAAGTGGAGGGGCTTTCAACTGCCATGGCAATTCAGTTTACAGGGATTGCCGGCTCG
Organism: uncultured Acidobacteriaceae bacterium; assembly: GCA_963738035.1. Taxonomy (GTDB): domain Bacteria; phylum Acidobacteriota; class Terriglobia; order Terriglobales; family Acidobacteriaceae; genus Telmatobacter. Next base: position 288,953 of record CAVTVB010000003.1, on the reverse strand, counting down.
CTGTATCTAAGGGGATGCCGAGAATTGCTCTTGTCCGCCATCCCGGCTATTTCTTCTGTGCTGCCGACTTCTTTGCGACTCGCGTCGTCGGAAAGTATCCCGACTTAGTACGGACGGTCAGCTTGCTCATCCCCGGCGCCTCGGCGGTTACAAGCACGCGGCGGAATCCGGGCTCGGTCGTCGCTTTCGTTGAGTGATAGCCGATCGTGTACTGGCTTCGGATGTCGCGCGCGATCTCCGCCGCGATCTCATCCACCTGCTCGATCGATTTCGGAAAAAATGCAATTCCGCCCGTCTCGTTCGACAGTAATTCCAGCGCGCGCCGTGCATGCCGCACCTCGCCGCGGCTCATCTCATCGCCGAATAGCAGCCCGATCGTGTAGATCACCGGCCCTGAAAGCTCCTGCACGCGCCGGATCGTCTGATCCAGGTTGAGCGTCGAAGCATTGTCCTCCCCATCCGTAATCAGAACCAGCACCTGCTTGGGACGCTTGGCATCCGACACCAACTTGTCAGCCGACGCAACCACCGCGTCATAGAGCGCTGTGCCGCCGCGGGACTCGATGTGGCCGAGTCCGTCGCGCAGCTTGTTCACATTCGAGGTAAAGTCCTGGTCGATGTAGGCTTCGTCTGAAAAGTTCACGACAAATGCCTCATCGTCAGGATTCGACGCTTCAATCAGGTCCAGCGCTGATTTATTGACTGCGGGACGCTTCTTCGACATCGATCCCGAATTGTCGACTACGAACCCGATCGATACCGGAAGATCGGAATGCTGAAAACTGATGATGCCCTGCTTTACTCCGTCTTCAAAAACCTGAAAGTTATCTCTCTTCAGTGTCTGTATTGACTGCGTGCCCTGCAGCACTGTGGCGTTCAACACCACCTCTTCCACGTTGGTATGCAGAACGTAGCCTTCACCCTCCTTGTGCAGAGGTTCCCCGGCTGGGGTCGATGGCTGTTCCGGGTCTGGCGAGCGTACCGGATCGCGATCCACCGTCAGCGAAGGCGCCTGACCTGGAGCGGAAAGCGGTGTAGGCTTCGGCGCCTGTTGCGCGCCCAGCGTCAATGTCGAAAACGAGAGAAATACAGCAAGAATTGCGTTATTGCAAGGGCGCATAGTATCCGGTTCGAGCATGGACCGTGAGTGGAGGCAAACCCGATGGTGGACTCAACTTCACCTTCACTTTACGCCACTTACCGTCGCGAGACATATTTTTAGGCGTGTAGCCGATCACATATTGATTGCGCAGTTCCGTTGAAATTTTCTCCGCAATATCGCTCATTTCAGAAATATCATCGACCCTGAAAAGCCGTCCGCCCGTTTCTTCGCACAGCTCATTCAGTAAAACCGGTCCAGTGCGCTCTTCTGGAGTTGCGGCGTACGGATCGAATATACCGATCGAGTAAATCTCCACGTCCGATTCGCGGACCTGCGCTCGCACTTCGCCCTCTGTGTATCGCGACCGGTTATCCCCGCCGTCCGACACCACCAGCAAAGCCTTGCGCTCGTGCTTGGCCTCTTTCATCTTTGCCACGCCAAAGTAAATCGCGTCCAGCAGCGCTGTTCGATGCCCGCTTTTCACCGTCGCGAGCCGCGCCTGGATGTCTTCCACCGAACCCGTGAAATCTTCAATCAGCTCCGGCCGGTCATTGAATCCTATTACAAAGAATTCATCCTCCGGATTGGCCGTCTTGATGAATTGCAAAATCGATTCCCGCGCACGAACCAGCTTCGAATTCATCGATCCCGACAGGTCCATAATGATCCCGATCGAAACTGGCGCATCCTCGGCAGCAAAACTGCGAATCTTTTGCACTCCGTTGTTTTCGAAAACCTGGAAGTCTTCCTGTTCCAGTCCAGTCACTAGCCGGTTCATAGGATCGGTGACCGTGATCGGCACCAGCACCATGTCCACATTCATCCGGATAAGCGAACCTGGCTTTGCCTTGCCGGCCCCAGTAGCTGCAGGCGCGTCAACGCCCGCTGGGGCCCCGGTAGCTGGCGTCCCGGCAGTAGGCGGCGGCACATGCACCTTGTCCAGTGGATTGTCCTGCGCCGTGCTCGGCCCAACGCCAAAAACAGCCAGCGCCAGAACGCACATAACCGCCAACCATGGTCTACGGAATCTTCCGTGAGGCGCTTCGACCCGATTGAGGAGTGGTTTCATGCGCTCGTACCTGGGCTCTTACCTTGGAATGATGGCGAGTTTAGCATGCTCGGCCTGCGCCCCGCGTATCTCGCACACTTCGTCGCTTTTGTTTGACGACTCCCGACCTAAATCTGTTATCCGCGCTGGGATACAATCGACTCTAAGCGACAGTTCCGGCGAGACTTTACCCGTCGTACCGCCGCGCAAATCCTGCGTTATCTAAGGGGAGCAATACCTTCTGCATGGCGAGTATCTATCCATTCCGCGCTTGGCGCTACAATCCGTCGGCTGTTCGGCTTGAAGACGTGGTCACCCAGCCCTACGACAAGATCTCACCGGCTATGCAAGAGGCTTACTACCAGCGCAGCCCCTACAACCTGGTTCGAATTATTCTTGGACTGCCTGAACTCTTTGATGCTGAGCGTGGCGAGAATGTCTACACCCGCGCCGCCCGTGACCTCCGGGCATGGAAGGACCAATCCGTCCTGGTCCAGGAAAAAGACCCCAGCATCTTCGCATACTCCCAGCGCTTCCGCGTCCCTGGCTCCGACGAGATCAAGGAACGCCGCGGGTTCATCGCCCTAGGCCGTCTACACGAATACGCCGACCAGGTCGTCTTCCGCCATGAGCAGACCCTCTCCAAGCCGAAGAGCGACCGCCTCAACCTGCTGAAGGCCACCCATGCCCACTTTGGCCAGATCTTCATGCTCTACTCCGATCCGGCCGGCAGTGTCGAAAAGATCCTCTACGAGGGTGCAGGCCCCGCTGACGCCGAGGTTACTGACGAGTACGGCGTCCTCCACCGCGTCTGGCGCGTCAACGATCCCGCCATCATCCGGCTGCTCACCAGCACCATGGCCGACAAGAAACTCATCATTGCCGACGGCCACCACCGCTATGAGACGGCACTCAACTACTCCAAAGAGCACGCCCCAGCCGCACTTCCCCGGACCGAGCACAACGCCAACGAGCTTTCGCAACCTCCGTACCCCGAAGCTGCCGTCATGATGACCTTCGTCAACATGGACTCCGATGGCCTCGTCATCCTGCCCACGCATCGCGTCGTGCACAGCCTGTCCGGCTTCGATCCCGCAGCCTTCGCAAGCGCCGCCGAGCAGTTCTTCACCGTCGAAAAGTTGTCAGACTCCCCGGCAGCCAGCTACATCGACACGCTGCGCCGTCAAACCGGAACCGCCTTCGTCGCGGTCACCCGCAGCGGCGCATTTCTTCTTCGTTCCAAGCCCGATGCCGCTGAAGCTGCAATGGCCGCACTTCCTGAAAACCAGCGCCAGCTCGACCTGAGCCAACTCCACACCATCATCCTCGACAAGCTCCTCGGCCTCGACGCAGAGAAAGTCCGCGAGCAAACTAATCTGCGCTACCTGCGTGACGCCGCCGAAGCCGTCGACCAGGTCCAGCGCGGCGAAGCTGATGTCACTTTCCTCACCAATCCTGTAACCATGGAACAACTTCGCGAAGTCGCCTTTGCCGGCTCCGTCATGCCGCAGAAATCCACTGACTTCTTCCCGAAGCTCCTCAGCGGCTTGACGATCTATGCCCTGGAGTAAGTTGCTCTCGCGTTGGATGCCCCAGTTCCCGCGAACCCGGGTGCCCCAGGTCTGGACTTTCAGACCTGGGTGGGATCTACCAATCGCGGCTTCTCTCATCGTCGGACTTTCGGTGTCATTTCCGTGCTGCGCTCAGACCACCCCTCCATCGCTGCCACCCGCGGTCCAAGCTCCTGCTCCTGCGCCCACCCCTCGCTTCGTAGTAGTCCTTGACGCAGCCCACGGCGGTGACGATACCGGCTCCCATCTCGACAGTGGCCAGTTCGAAAAATCCGCCAACCTTGCGCTAAACGTCCGACTCCGTTCCTTGCTCACCGCCCGGGGAATTCAGGTCATCACCATACGAGAATCGGATGCCTCCGTCGATCTCAACCGGCGTGCAGAACTTGCCAACCACGCCAAGGCCGCCGTCTGCCTCAGCCTGCATGCCAGTGAGAACGGCTCCGGCATTCACCTTTTTGCATCCTCCATCGCCCCAGCGCAGCCCACGCGCTTCCTTGCGTGGAAATCCGCCCAATCTCCGTGGATCACGCGCAGCCTGGCTCTGGCCGGAGCCGTCAACTCAGCGATGACACACGCAGGATTCAACGTCACCCTCGGCCGCATTCCTCTTCCCGGCGTCGAGAGCATGACCTGCCCAGCACTCGCCATCGAAATCGGCCCCCAGCGCGATTCTGACAACACGATCACCGCTGAGCCCGACAATCCTGATTACCAGACGCGAGTCGCCGCCTCCCTTGCTGCCGCTCTGCTTCAATGGCGATCTGACCCCGCCCGCACGGAGGCGCGCCAGCCGTGATCCCTCGCTACCAGAAGATCCTTCTTGCGCTGCTCCTCATCGCCTCCCTTGGCATGGGATTCAAGCTATGGCAGCTTCGCGATCGCGCCCACAAACGCCTGCTCGCCGGGGAGACCACAGCGCCCACTCAAGCCCCACAAGTTGCGCCCGCCGAGCAGGCCACCCTTGTCGCGGCAAATGATCTCGATAACTCCCTGCTCCCCCAGATGCACTCCCTGCCGCTCCCCGCAGACCCGGGAGCCCGCGCGCGCGCTGTGCTGGGCAAACTGCTCGATCTGTACGCCGCCCCCGATTCCACCCACCCCGTCCCCGGCGGGGCTGCCTCGGTCGCCCAGGTTTTTCTCCTGCCAGTGCCCGGCGCCAAGGCGTCCGCCGATCAGCTTGCCGTCGTCAACCTCACCGGCACATTCGCCGCCAGCCACCCCTCCGGCCTCGAAACCGAGTCGCTTACCGTCCTCTCCATCTGCGCAACCATCCGCGCCAATCTACCCAATGTCTCCGAGGTCCGCTTCCTCGTAGACGGCCAGCCGCGCCCCACCCTGGCCGGCCACGCCGACCTCACCCGCACCTACCTCACCGCAGAAGTCACGCCCGCCGATGGGAACAAGCCTTGAAGACTGAGCCGCCGTTCGCCCCACCCACCATCGGCGTCTTCGATTCCGGCTTCGGCGGCCTTACCGTCTTGCGCGCCCTCATCGCACGAGCGCCTCAGGCACGCTACGCCTTCATCGGCGACACCGCCCGCCTCCCCTACGGGTCCAAGTCGCGCCGGACCATCGCCCGCTATGCCGCCCAGAGCGCGCGCTTCCTCGTCGAGGAGCAAGGCGCCGACTACCTCGTCATCGCCTGCAATACCGCCAGCGCCCTCGCCCTCGACGACATCAAGGAAGCCGTCCCTTCCATTCCGGTCATCGGCGTCATCGAGCCGGGCGCCGAGGCCGCTCACAGAGCATCCAAAACACGCGACGTCCTCGTTATCGCCACCGATGCCACCGTGCACAGCCATGCTTATGCCGCTGCTTGCCGGACGCACGGGCTTCGCGCGCTTGAAAAAGCCTGCCCCCTCCTCGTTCCGCTCGTCGAAGAAGGATGGCTTAATCCGCCCATTCTTCGCAGCGAACCTAATGAGGCGCGAGACGCGTCTGCCTCACCGCAGGAAGCCGTTACCGCAGAAGTCGTACGGATCTACCTCGAAGAGCTCAGCACCGAAGCCACGGCCCGAGGCATGAATCCCGACACCCTCGTGCTCGGATGCACCCACTACCCACTCCTCAAGCCGATCATCGAGTGCGCGATTCCTTCCGGAGTCAGAATCATCGACTCCGCCGAATCCACAGCCGACAAACTCGTGATGCATCTCTGCCGGGACCTCGGCGCCCCACCCGAACCGACGACGGCCGATCCGATCCTTCGATTCTTCGCCACCGACTCTGCAGAAAAATTCGAGCGCCTCGGTTCCCGCTTCCTCGGCCGCCGTGTAGGGAACGTCCAACTAGTCGACCTCGGCGGATAAGCGGCCAAATCGACTTGATATCCTAGATAGGCTTTCTCTCGCATTCGCAGCAGACGGAGCAGGATTCTGGTGTCCGCGAAAGAAAGCCGTAAAGATTAGCAAGAAGCATCAGGGCACGATTTTAGTCGAGCCAAAAGACAAATTTAGGAAAGAGGGGCGTTAGCCCCTGTCGCACCGGAGGAACTACACAAGCATGATCAATCTGGCGGGCAAAACTGCCGTGGTCTTCGGGCTGGCCAACAAGCGCTCCATTGCCTGGGGTATCGCCCAAAAACTCTCCGCAGCCGGAGCCACCCTGGCAATCTGCTACCAGAATGAGCGCATGCGGGCAGAAGCTGAAGACCTCATCCACGAGCTCCCCGGTGCCTCCGGCTTTCAGTGCGATGTCTCCAGCGACGGGGAAATTGATACCCTCTTCGCTGCCCTCAAAGATAGGTACGGCAAGCTCGACATCCTCGTCCACGCCGTCGCATTCGCCCCCGCAGAAGACCTCCGCGGCGACTTCCTCAACACCAGTCGCGAAGGCTTCCGCATCGCCCACGAGGTCAGCGTCTACTCGCTCATCGCCGTCACTCGCGCCGCCGCTCCGCTGATGACCGATGGCGGCAGCGTTATGACACTGTCTTATTACGCCGCCGAGAAAGTTGTTCCCAACTACAACGTGATGGCCCTCGCCAAGGCCTCGCTCGAATGCACCGTCCGCTATCTCGCGTGGAACCTCGGCCCGAAGAACATCCGCGTCAACGCCATCTCCGCCGGCCCCATCAAAACCCTGGCCGCCCGCGGCATCGGCGCCATGGGCGACATGCTCAAGGCCGCCGCCGATCGCGCCCCTCTGCACCGCAACGTCGACCAGTTGGAAGTCGGCGGCGTAGCGCTGTTCCTCGCCAGCGACCTCTCCAGCGCCGTAACCGGCGAAACCCTCTACGTAGACTGCGGCTACAACATCATGGGCTTCTAGCTTAAATCTGTGCAGTACCACCGTCGACGAACAGCTCAACCCCGTTCACGAAGCTCGAATCGCTTGACGCCAGAAACAGCGCAGCGGTCGCGATCTCTTCAGGGCGTCCCATCTCCCCGCGAGGAATCTGGCTCCTGAGCATTTCCTTCACCTCCGGACCGAACTGGTCGAGAGCAGGCGTATCGATGGTGCCGGGGCTCAGCACATTCACTCGGATGCCGCGATCCTTCAGTTCAACCAGCCAGGTACGCGCAAAGGAACGCACCGCCGCTTTGCTTGCAGAATAAACTCCGAAATTCGCAAAACCCTTGATGCCCGCAATTGATCCGTTCATGAGAATGGAACCGCCGTCATTGAAGAGCGGGAGAGCCTTCTGCACGGTGAAGAGAGTGCCGCGAACGTTGAGGCCGAAGGTTTTGTCGAAGCCCTCCTCCGTCACATTGGCAAGCGATGCGAACTCAGCATCGCCGGCGCTGGCGAAAAGAATGTCGATCTTCCCTTTTTCACGCTTTACGACGTCATATAGACGGTCCAGGTCAGCAAGTGCGGCTGCATCCCCTGTAACTCCGGTCACGTTGCGTCCGATCGCTTTCACGGCCTTGTCGAGAGTTTCCTGTCGCCGGCCTGTGATGAAGACGTAAGCACCTTCTTCAACAAAGAGCTTTGCGGTGGCTAACGCCATTCCGGAGGTGGCGGCTGTGATAACCGCAACCTTTCCTTCGAGCTTGCCCATAAACATCACCCTGCGCTTAGCCCGTCGCGACGACCTCAGCCAAGCCCTCTCCGCTTCATCTGATGGGGCGCTCTCATCAATGATTCAAAAGGGCCCCCTCTATAGGATGTGGGGCAAGCGGCGGCGCTTGTCATTCGCCCAACCCTGCCTGCTTGTCCCATACTATGAGAGGCCAATCAATGTGAGGTTTCCAACCCCCTCGCCTACGTCGCGCCGTTTGTTACGTCTATCCTAAAGAGGCGATTAATGGCATCTTCCACGCTGCTCGCGCGCAGTTCCGGGCGATCCAGCTTCAAATCCACACTCTGGATCTTCCTCGGTCTCACTGCGCTTTTTGTCTTCATTACTTCAGAAGTTCTTCTCATCACCGATTACTCCATGTACCACGCATACCGTCTGCAGGTCATCGCCGACCGGCATCTCCTCATCCCTCATACCCTCTGCGGTCTCATCGCGCTCCTCGCGGGTCCGGTGCAGTTCTCATCGCGCTTTCGCCACCGTTATCCGAAATTCCATCGCGTTCTCGGCCGCATCTACGTAATCTCGGTCTTTATCGGCGCCTTCACCGGCATCGCCCTCGCTGCCGGCCGCCCAGGTTTGCCTGGAACTTCGATGCAGGCAGCCGCATGGATCGTCTGCACGACCGCCGCCTTCATCACTGCGCGTAACCGTCAAATTGTCCAGCACCGCCAGTGGATGGCCCGGTCCTACGCCGTCACTTTTACCTTCGTCTCCAGCCGCGTGCTTAATCTCTGGCCTCGCTACTGGAGCCATCTTGGCGACGCCTTCGCTGCCGTCGGCGTTATCGCCTTCACCCTCGCGTCTCTTCTTTTCGTCGAACTCGGCCTCAACTGGCGCGAGCTAACCACTCGCCGCGCATGATAACGGAAAAGGAGACTCCAGTTAAAACGTCCAGTCTGAATCAGATTTATTTGGAAGACGAGATTCTCATCCTCGGTGGTGGAGTGGCAGGCTGTGCCGCTTCGATCGCGCTCGCCCGCAAGGGACGAAGCGTCACGCTGATCGAACGCGAGCCCGCACCGCGCCATAAAGTCTGCGGAGAGTTCTTAAGCGGCGAAGCACTTGAGGACCTGCACGCGCTCGGCATCGACGTCGCCTCGCTTGGGGCCGCGCCCATCGAATATGTTCGCCTCGCCGCCGCGAGGCGCGCTGCGGAGGCTCCCTTGCCTTTTCCGGCAGCCTCGCTCACGCGCAAGGCTCTTGATACAGCGCTCATCGCCGAAGCCATCGCTGCAGGAGTCCGCGTAGAGCGCGGCCGCAGTGTGCAGTCGCTGAGCCGCACCACAAGCAACGCCTGGCAGGCTACGCTCGACGATGGCACAACCCGTGAAGCTCCAACGGCTTTTCTCGCCACAGGAAAGCACGATCTCCGCGGCTACGCGCGTCCCAAGGACCCGGATCGATGGGTCGCCTTCAAGACGTACTTTCGCCTGGCGCCCGCGCAGGCCGCAGAGCTCGAGCGCGCCTCGGAACTCATGCTCTATCCCGGAGGTTATGGTGGAATCCAGCCGGTTCAAGGCGGCATCGCAAACCTCTGCTGCGTGGTGCAACAGCGGTATCTCGCCCGTGTGGGCAACCGCTGGGAGAACTTCCTCGCGAAGATGCAACAGGACTGTCCACACCTTGCGATGAGACTTGCGGGTGCTGAACCGTTGCTCGACAAGCCAATCGCCATCACCCATATCCCATACGGTTTCATTCGCCGCACGACCGAGGACGCGCTCTATTGCATTGGCGATCAGGCGGCCGTCATTCCCTCGTTCACCGGCGATGGTATATCCATCGCGTTGCATACAGCTCGTTGCGCGGTCGCCGCCTATATTGCCGAGGAATCGGCGCCGCTTTTTCAGGCCAGAATGCGATCCGCATTGCTGCCCCAGATGCGACTTGCCGAACTCGCCGCCGACGGACTAGACAACTCACTGGCTCGCGCTGTCTTACCGTTTTGTCTTAGTGTCTGGCCCGGCGTGATGCGCGTGACGGCAAGTCTGACACGCGTTGCCCAACATGCCTCCGTTGCTGCACATGCGGTCGCCGGCTAAAGTCCCGCCGCATTTTGGGGTCGAGCACAAACTACGGTTTTGAAAGATGAAATGAAATCCTTAGCAGCCTTCGCACTCGCTGTCGTACTCGCTCCAGCCGCGCTCGCCCAGCATCAGACCTTTGTCGTCAATCCCGATGCCAGCGAGGTCAAGATTACGCTCAAAACAACTCACGAGATCGTCAACGGCACCTTTCATGTCCAGTCTGGATCGATTGAGTTCGACCGCAGCGCTCCCAAGATGTCGGGTTCGGTGGTCGTGCTCGCGGGCAGCGGCAAAACCGGCAATTCCAGTCGCGACAAAAAGATGAATAAAGACATCCTTGAGGTGGAACAGTACGCGACTGTTTCGTTTGAGCCGAAGATCTATACCGGCACCATCGCTTCTTCAGGCGACTCGACCCTGCAGGTCACCGGAATCTTCACCCTGCTCGGCACGCCACACGAGATCACCGTCCCCATGTCTGTGCATCTTGATGGAGCCAGCGCAATCGCGAAGGCTCATTTCGTGGTGCCTTACGTCCAGTGGGGATTAAAGAATCCAAGCCTTCTGTTTTGGAAAGCGGAGAATGATGTCGCAGTCGACCTCAATCTCGTTGGCACGACTTCGAAATAATCTGCAATTGTTATCGCGGCGAAATAGTGGTTCTTCCAAGGGATCGAACTATGCAGCGGAGCCCGCACCCGCGGCTCCGCCCACAACCATCTTTTTACTTCGCGTCCGGCGCCAGCGCTCCTTTCAACTGCACTTCGCCGCTCACCGTCTTCGGATCCACCGTAATTTCTTTCAGCTTCGCCTCCACATCCGCCGGCACGTCCTTCTGATCGCGCCCGCCCAGATATTTGGGTAGGAACTCCTCCATCGCCGTCACCATCGCGAGGTTATTGATGGGCCGCGCAAAACCGTGCCCCTCATCCGGCGCAACGAGGTACTCAACGGGCTTTCCGTTATCCCGTACCGCCGCCACAATCTGATTGCTCTCGCGAATATTCACCCGCGGGTCGTTCTTCCCCTGCACAACCAGCAACGGCGTCACGATATCTTTCGCCTTCGTCAGCGGTGACTCTGCAATCAGCAATGCTTTCCCGTCCGGCGTCGTCGGATCGGCCATGCGCGCGTACATCTGTTTGCGTCCAGCCTCCCAGTACGGCGGAATCGCATCGAGCAGAGTGATCAGGTTCGACGGCGCGACAATCGCCACTGCCGCCGCGTACACATCCGGCGTAAACGCCACACCCGCCAGGGTTGCATACCCGCCATACGACCCACCTGCTATGGCCACGCGTTTCGCATCAACCGTACCGTCCGCAACCAGCGCCTTCACACCCCAGGTAAGGTCGTCCTGCATCTTCCGTCCCCACTCGCCATTGCCGGCGTTCAGAAACTTCTTGCCGTATCCGGTAGACGCGCGAAAATTCGGCTGCAGCACGGCGTATCCGCGATTCGAAAGAAATTGCGCGAACGTGTCATATCCCCAATAATCACGCGCCCACGGACCGCCATGCGGAAACACAACCAGGGGCAGATTCTTCGCCGGCAATCCTTTTGGTAGTGTCAGATACGCATGAATCTCCAACCCGTCCGACGACTTGAACTTGAATGGCTTCCGCTCCGAAAGGGATTCGCGCGGCAGCTCCTCACGAATCTTGTACTGCAAATCCAGCGTCTTTGCCTTGCGATTCCAAACGTAGGTTTCACCGGGCTCCGTGTCGCTTGCCGCGCTCACAATCCAGATATTCTCGTCCTTCGAGCGGGCGCCAAAATTAACCTCTTTGCCCGGCAGCTTCGACTCCAGCCACTTGTACTCCTTCTCAAAGTCCTTGTCCTTGAAGTACAGCCGCGAGCGGTCGTCCTCATAGCGCGTGAAAAAGACATGGTAGTCCACATTCGACTGCAGCAAACCCTCCACGTCTACGCGATTCTCTGGATCGCTCTCGTACTTCTTCGTGCTTCCCGTCGCGGGATCGAGCAGTTCCACTTCCGTCAGGTCCACATCGCCCTTGTTCGTGATCAGGTAGGCCTGCTTGTTGGTTGCGTCGAAGTCCGCAACGCCGCACGACTCCAGCACCGTGCAACTGTAAATCTTCTTGAAACCGTTCGCGTCCACGGCCAGGATTTCTGTGTCGCCCGCCTGGTTCGTCCGCTCCGCCAACTTCAGATTTCCATCGTGATCGAAATCCCATCCCGCGATCTGCTCAGTGTTCTTCCGCACCATCTTCTTCTCGCCCGTCGAAATCGAGAGCTCATAAAGGTCATGCCACTTCGGATCCCGGTCGTTCAACCCGATATACAGTATGTCCGGCTTCGCTTTCGGCGTGTCATAGATCATGGTGCGCACACCCTTGTAGTTCGTCAGCGCGCGCGTCGGCGGCACGCCTGTCGCCGACTCCGCCGGCTGAGTCGGATCGATAGCATACACGTTGAAGTTTTCATCACCGCCCGCGTCCTGCGCATACAGGATGTATTTCGAATCGCGGCTCCAGAAGTACTGACGGACCGGCCGCGTCCTCTCCTTGCTCATCGGCCGCGCGGCGCTGAAGGGCTCGCCTGCCTTCTTCACCCAGATGTTGCGCGTTCCCTTGTACGGTTTCAAGAACGAGAGATACTGCCCGTCGGGTGATATCTGCGCTCCCGCAATCTGGATCTCGCCGAAGAAAGCTGCTCGATCGATAATCGCCGGCTGCTCTGCCACAACTGCACTTGCTGAAAACGCACCGAAAACTGCCAAAACCGCAATAGCAAACTTCCTCATTGCCCGCCTCCCAGACGCGATTCTCTATATTGCTTTTGAAGCTTACTCCGGGAGACGACATTCAACCAAGAGTCCTGTGACCAAAGGGCTTTATCGGCAGGTTATGAATGATTTGATGGCGAGTACCCAAAAGGCATTTCCGGGGTAGGGGCAAAAACTTGATATTGACCTACCAGGTCCCCATGCGCAGAACCAAGCCCCAGCTGAGCTTGAATCCGTTCCGGTACTGAAGACCGTTCATCGGCGCCAGCCAGGTGTGCTCATAGCTGAGGTCGGCGACTCGCACTTCAAACACGCTGTTGAGCCGCACATTGACTCCGCCCCCGGCGTGCAGGGTAAATGCATTGTCGGCCCAGTCCGTGGCGTAGTAGTTATGCTTCGCAACCGACTGTTGGAGGGTTTGGTCGGGAAATTGATTCGCCTCGGCCTCTTTGACAGGGTCCTTGTACTCCTGCGTAATCTTCATCCCGCCCGCAAGAACTTCGAAGTGCGGAATCCAGCGATTAGACGTGATTACCGTCCAGCGCGGACCGGCAACATAAGAGAGGTTGTCACCACTCCAGTTTGCTTTCCACTCCACCATGCGGCAGCCACCGACCTCGCTGATCAATTGCACATTCTCGGCAAGCCTGAAGCCGGCGGTTGCACCGCCGCCAACACAGCTTCCCGCATCGGTATTCCCCAGGTACCGGCTGAGAGTCAGGTTCCACGCGAAGTCGAATGGCGCGACACCGGATTGCGCTTCACTGGGCCCGTCTTCCTTCACTCTCGGTTTATACGCGGTTGCAAGCGCGGTTTCCGGGCCGCGAGTGAACATGCCTGGACGATCATCCCGGCTCCAGGGAACTCTTCCGCTCATCATGTTTGCAAAGGAGCGCGCCGGATTCAGTCCGCCGCGGAGAAACACGCGAGCAACTGGATTTGTCACCCGAGTCTCGATTCGTTGGACGACGAGACGGTCGATCGCATCTTCGCCGACTGCCCATCCCATGCCGACCGTCGGCGTGACCACAATATCGACCAGTCCAAATTGTGGATAGCTCGCCTGCACGTTTCCCAGAGACGCCTCGCTTACGGGACCAATCTCAAACTGGGTGCTGTATGCGAACGCAAACGCCATCCCGCGCAGTTTGGCTTTCCAATAGCGGCGATTGCGTCCAAATTCCTCCGCCCGATAGGCTCGATCATCGTGCTGCCAAATGAAATTCGAGACAGCTCCCTGCATCGGATGACCGACGTAGTTCACTATGAACTCGTCGCCATCGCCCCAGCCGTGCAGGCTTGTCACAGAATCTACGTATCCATTCCACGACAAGCTATTGACCGCATCGCGGGTGGCATCTTCTGTTGCATAGCGAAACGTATGTTCGACCGCGAGAAAATTGGCCGTGGACAAAGCCAGATTCTTCCAGTCGATCCCTCCCTCCGCCTTGGGCACCGGGCGAATAAAGAATGCGCTGCCGCTCCCCGTCGGAACCGGTCGCAACAGGTGATCCGCACCAGGCTCCCTGGGGACTTCCAGCCGCGGAGTCGATGCCGCCTCCGGTCGCGGAGTCGAGAGAGACGCAATCTCCTCGGCCTGTCCCCCGGCGTAATCCTGCGCACAGGCACAAGAGGGCATGCCAGAGAAAACTGCGCAAACGACCATCAGGAAACGAATAAAATGAAAGCCCACAGCCACCACCGGTAAGTAGTAACGAAGAAAATGACGATCAATTGAATTGCATGCCAGATTGGCTTTGGAAACAACTGGCAGTTTTTGCAGTTTCCATCCAACGGCGCATCAGTCTATCCGCGCTTGAGTTCTCATCTGATCGTGCAGAATGTGACTCCAGAACGCGAAGACGGCCGAACGCAACGCGCCCTTAAGTCCTCTGGTCAGAGATTCTTAGACATACTTACGAACGTTCTCGTTTAGGATTTCTTTACCCAATTGTTGACGAGATTAACCAGCTGTCACTGCTTTATATAGATCACTTGATCTGTGATTTTAATTGCATCGGCCGATTGCACCGGACGTGGATTCCAGAATCTGGGAATCCGATGCCGCCGGGTTAGATTCGCCACATGGAACAACCGACCAAGCGCGGCACACCCCCGACCTAGTCATGCCGAGCGCAGGGTCGTCGCAGCGCCGCTGCGATCACTGTTGAAGGATTTGCTGCCCTGGGTATCTGGCATCGGCACGCAATGGGGCGCCCAATCCGAGCTTCCCTCTGGGGAAAAATGCGATTCCAATCAGCCGCGATTTCTCTATTTCTGCTGTTAGGGCAGCGACATCCATAATCGCGGTTGGCATCTCCGCCGCCCACCTTCAAGGAGTTCGGCGGAGCCGAAGCATCCGCCCTGAAATTCCAAACACTCCTGAACCGCGACGCACACCGCTATTTCAATGTCTTCACGAATTCCGCGATTGCTCCTGCTTGTGTCTCGTCTATTCCTGAGATGCTCTTGCTGTGAGGCGCTTTCTTCTGCGAGTCACCTTTGGTCAGGAAGGCTACGATCTCATCCGTACTTTTGGATGTGCCCTTTAAAGCCGGAGCTTTCATCGCTGGTTTACCCTCGCCGGTCGCGCCGTGGCAGGTAGAGCACTTCGATTTGTACAGAGCCGCACCATCCGCTCCCCAGGCCAGCGGCGAAGGAATCAATGCCAGCGTCGCAATAACCAACCCGATGCTCAGTGATCTGTTCTTCATCTGAAAGAAATCCTCCTCGGAGTTTCAATGTCTGTTCTAGCATTGGATGCTACTTTGCGGAGCCTTGGAACTAGCAAAAGTAACAATGTCATCAGGCACTCTATGTAGTTCCAGAATTGCGGCGATCCAGGCGCTTCAGGCCCTCCTCACATCCTCAAGACTTCCTCCCATACACCTTCTTCCACCGGCAATCCGAGTCTCCGATTCTCCTCACGCAGCCGCGCCGTATTCTCCCCCGGATACCGCGCCGTCCGCCCTGCCTTTATCGGTCGCGCGGAATGCAGAGACGCAACAACCTCATCCGCAATCTGCGCCATCCGCGCGGAATCGCCCATAGCCGCCGGATTCAAGGCCACAAACATTTGCGACAATCCAGTCTCCTTGAGCGGATTATTCGCGATCGCATGCGTTGCATTTCCCATCGAAACCATCGCCGCCACCATGTCTAAAACAATCGCCAGGCCCGACCCCTTCCAGAACCCCACCGGCAGCAGCCGCTGCGACTTCTCAATCGCCCCCGGATCGCGCGTCAACTTCCCTTCCGCATCGAACCCACCATCGACCGGCAAGATCTCCCCGCGCTTGCGATAGCTTTCCAACGCTCCATAGGAAAACTGCGACATCGCCATATCGAGAACCACGTGCCCCTTCGCACGCGGCACCGCAATCACCAGCGGATTGTTTCCGATCGCCGGCTCAACTCCGCCCCACGGCGGCACGTTCGGCATCGTGTTCGTCCAGCACATTCCGATCACACCCGCATCCGCGGCCTGCCATCCATACGTCCCGCCGCGCATCCAGTGATTCGTGTCAGCCATCGCCACGCAGCCGATCCCATGCTCGCGGCTCAACGCAATGGCCTGCTCCATCGCAGCCCACGCATTCAAATTGCCCGGCCCGCGCTGCCCATCCCACCGCTCCAGCGAGCCAAAACGCGCCACCACCTTCGGCTCCGCAGCCGGGTCCACGCTTCCGTTCCGCACCATCGCTACAAAACGCGCGAACCGGTTCACTCCATGCGAATACACGCCGTCACAAGTAGTCTCAGCAAATAACCGCGCAGACAGCTCCGCGCGCGCTTCGTTGAATGCCAGCCTGCGCAGTATGTCCGCGAGCCTACTCTGCACTTCTTGGAATGGAATTCTTAACATGAAGAAGATCTGGGTGCCCCAGGTCTCGTTTTTGAGACCTGGATTGCTAGCTTGATCGGTCAAACGAACAGTGGGTGCCCGTTCCTTGGGACGTCCTTCAGTCCCATGATTGGGAGACCACGAATCCAGCCCGCCTATTTGTGATAATTCGGATACGCCGGCTTCTGCACCTCCGGCTGCGGCGTCTTACCCAACTCCTCCAGCGCCAGCGCAACTGCTTTCTCCAATTGCGGATCGTGCCCCTCGCTCACTGCCTTGGGATCCTGCTCCACCACGTAATCAGGCTCCACGCCATGATTCTCAACGTCCCACTCGCCCTTCGGTGAGAAGAACGCCACGCTCGGCGAAGTTACATGTCCGCCATCCATCAGCACCGGGATCGGCCCAATGCCCACCAGCCCGCCCCACGTCCTCTTGCCCACGAGCGGACCCAGCTTTGCCTGCTTGAAGAGCCACGGCAGCGCATCGCCGCCCGATCCTGAAAATTCATTCGCGATCATCACCTTCGGCCCGTAGATGCCCGCGTTCGGCGTGTGCTCAACCTTACCGTACCGCGGCGCCCAATACGACTCGATCTTTCGCCCCAGCACTTCGATAAAGTAATCCGCCACTTGACCGCCGCCATTGAAGCGCTCATCAATCACCGCGCCCTGCTTGTCGGTCTGTGCAAAGTAGTAGCGATTGAAATTCGTGAATCCGCCTTCGCCCGTGTCCGGCAGATACACATACGCTAGCTTGCCGCCCGATAGCTGATCCACCTTCTTTTGATTGCCCTCAATCCAGTCCACATTGCGCATCGCCGCTTCGCTCGCCACCGGCGTCACCGAAATATCACGCGGATTCTTGCCGTCCGCGCCGGCGATCCGCACGCTGATCACTTTCCCAGCGGTTCCCTCGAGCGGCTGCTGAATGTCGACATCAGCCGTGATCTCCTGCCCATTGATATCGAGAATGCAATCGCCCACCTTCACGTTCAGCCCCGGCTGTGCCAGCGGAGCCTTCTCACGGGGATTGAATTCCCCGCCCGTATAAATCTTCGCGATGCAGTAGCGATTGCCCTTGATTTCGTAGTCCGCTCCCAGCAGCCCGCCCGGCACCTTCTTCGCATCCGGAATCTGTCCGCCATTCCCCCGCAAGTGCCCCACGGAAAACGCACTCAGCATCTCCTGGAAGATGTAGTTCAAATCCGCGCGCGACGCGATCGACACCACATACGGCTCATACTTCTTCTCGTCTGCGACCGTGTTCGTTCCATGGAAATTCGCATCGTAGAAGAACGCGCGCTCGATTCGCCACACCTCGTGATACATCTGCGCCCACTCTGCATGCGGCTCCACGCGCATCTTTACTTCGCCAAACGATAGCGCGCCTTCGCCCGCCTTCACGGGAGCGTTCGCAGGCACAATCACCCACGTCGGCTTGCCGCCGCCCGGAGGCATCTGACCACCTTCCGGCCGCGGATGCCCCATTGCCAGCAGCATCTTCTCGCCGTTCGCGGAAAGCTCGAAGGCTTCAACATGTTCCGCCAGCTTTTCCGTCTTGCGTTCTTCCGGCGTCCAGCGGCTCAATGTTGCGCCGCGCTCCCCAAACCGCCCGGACGCGACAATCTCCGTGAAGTACACGCTCCCCTTCAGCCCTCCCGCCACGCCGGTGTACACACTGGTCGGCAGCGGCATCGCCACGATGCGCTTCTCAATTCCGTCCAGATCCACCTTTACCGGCTTCGGCGCTGGTTTCGCGTGAGCTTTTTCATCACCGCTACTTTCTTTGCCCTCGGCAGGTTTGTCGCCAGCCTTGTCGTCGCTCTTCTTACCTTCGGCTTTCTCCTCCGTCGGAGCCTTCTCATCCTCCATCTCCGGTGCAATCGGCGACGCCGTATCCGCCGCCAGGGTCAACGCGTAGATGTTCGAAGTTACCTGGTAGAGATCGCTCGTCATGTCGAGTCCATCCGACGTCGCGCCCTCATTGGTGCTCGTCAGGAAGTAGAGATACTTGCCTTCGCGATCGAATGCCGGCGTGCGCGAATCTCCCATCGCACTCGTCACCTGCGTCGACTGTCCCGAATCCACCGAGTACAAGAAAATCGCATGCAGATGATTCGCCATCGACCGTGAATAGGCGATCCACTTCGAGTCTGGCGACCATGCAAAATCAAAAGTGCTGCTCGAAAATCCGCCATATACGTTCTTGTCGTTGACAGTCGTCAGCTTGGCTGTCGTCGTGTCAACCATGTACGTATTCATCCGATTGTCGTAGAACGCAATCTTCTTCGAATCCGGCGACCACTTTGTGCCAAAGTAGTAAGCCGGCTCCGCCGCCAGCGCAAACTTCTTCACCGCCGCCGCACCTGCCACCGCGCTTCCTGTCTGCGGCGCAACGTGCAACGCATACATTCCCGACTCGTCCGAGAAATACGCGATCGACTGCCCGTCCGGCGACCAAGCCGGCTCGCGTTCCATCACACCGGGCGTCTTGGTGATATCGCGCGTCGGCCCATGCTTCGCCGCTACCGTGAAGATGTCTCCATGCGCCTCAATTACAGCGCGCAAACCGGTGGGCGAAATCGAAGCATTTTCCAGTTCGTCTCCAACGCTATCGATCCGTGGCCGCACCTCCTGCAGATCCGCATCGATCTCGATCGGTACCAGCTTGCTCGTGCCCGACTTCGTGTCATAGAGATAAATCTCACCCAGGCGGTCGTACACCAGCGTGTCGTCTTCTCCATGCAGAGAGCGAATATCCGGCCCATCGTTCGCGAGCGCCTGTGTCACACTCTTCGCTGCCGGATCGTATTTATAAATTGTTGCCTTGCCCTTGCGTGCGGAAAGAAAGAAAACCTTGCCTCCCGCATACACCGGCGAAAAGTCCGACGCCGTCTCATGCGGAATCTGCACCGACGCAAGCCCCGGCAGCGTCGTAATCCAGATCGTGCTCGCGCGTCCCCCGTGATAGTTGCCCCACGAAACGTACGTCATGTAGTCGAAACCATACGCCGGCGGCAGTGGCGAATAGGCTATCTCCTTTCCATCCGGCGAAAACTGCCCCTGGTATGCCATCGGCAACGGCATCGGCTTGGCAATCCCGCCCGTCGCGGGCACCTCGTACAGCTGCGTGTAGCGGCTCTGCGAAATTCGCGTCGACCGGAAAACAAGATCCTTCCCATCCTGCGTCCACGCAACAGCGAAATCCGCGGCCGGGTGGTATGTCACGCGAAACGGCACGCCGCCCGTCGCTGGGATGGTGAACACATCCGTGTTGCCGTCGTACGCGCCCGTGAATGCAATCGTCCTGCCGTCCGGTGAAAAAATTGGATCGGTTTCAATGCCCACTCCCGTCGTCAACCGCGTCGCCACGCCACCCGCCCGTGGCACTGTCCATAGATCACCCGCGTATCCAAACGCAATCAGATCCTTGCTCATCGCGGGATGCTGAAAGATGTGAAGCTTCGTGGCCGCGCGTGCTTCGGCCGGTTCAATAACCACTCCAATTGCGATCAGGATTACAACAAGACAAGGAAGTAATGGCAAGCGCACGGCACGCATCAGAACCCTCCGGGTGTCACTGCTGGTATGGACTACAGGATAGCCAACATCTTACAGCCCCGGCTCGCCGCTGCTCTCGCTAAATATCGCGTTCAAGCGCAGGCGCAGCCTTCCCCGCGCCATGCACGCCTTCCCTCCACAATCAGTAACGGCACCGCCACCAGCGCCGCCACCGTGTCAACCCACCGAACCTGCCACACCGCAGAAACCACCAGCCCTGCCAGGGTCACTCCCGCAAGGTAGGCGCACGTCGCAGATTGTGTTGCGTCCGCGGCCAGTGCCCGGTTGTTCATCCGCCGCGCCTGTCTCCGCTTCATCCAGGCCAGCACAGGCATCACCACAAGGGCAAACGCGGTAACTCCGATCCCGACGCGACTAGTCTCGATCGGGCTCATGCGTCCCAGCCACGCGATCGACACCACTACCGCCGCCAGCAGAAACAGCAGCGCCGCCGCCGCTTTGTCAGCGTGCTCTTTCTTCAGCGGGAATCGCGGAAGAAACTGCAGCAGCACCACGGTAGCCGACAGCATCTCCACCAAGCTGTCCGATCCGAAGGCCAGCAGCGCGACGCTATGCGCCTGCGCAGCCGCCCACAACGATGCGGTGCACTCCAGCACCATCCACGTCAGCGTGATCCACTGCAGCCACGCCACCTGCCGGGGCAGCGCCGCAGGCACCGCGCATGATCCACAGCTCGCATCTCGAACTTTTCTTTGCATCGAAAGAAAAGACTCAGGCTCTAGTGCGCGTCAGGTTGGTATTCCGGTCGCTTCGGCTGCGGAGAAACTACAGCCGTAACCCTCTGCCCACTTGCGTTCGCGGTCTTGGTATCTCCGCGCCCCACCGCGGTTATGCCGGTCACGACGATGTGCTTGTTACCGCCGACAAACCGCGTGTCGCTCGATTGAACTGCGACAACGACAGGCCGCTTTTCGTTCGATCCTTGCAGGCCGCTATTCGCGTAGAAGTACTGCGTATCACTCGCGGTACCGTTCACAACCTCTACCTTCAACGGCGCCGGGGTACTCTTTCCCGCTGCTGCATTCTTCCCGGCCCCGCTCGATGCCTGATCATTGTTGAAGACAACTTTCTGTGTCGACTCCCCGTTCATCACCTCAACCGAGTTCTGCGTGTACTCTCGTCGATACGCGGGTCGCTTAGCACCACCATGGCTCGAAGCCTTTGAGTGCTTTCCTTTTGCTGAACGATGATGCGAGGCTGTTTGAGCGGCCGTCGGGGGAGTGCTCTTGGCAGTCTGAGATTTCGTCGCAACCTGTTTAGCCGCATCCTGGGTAGGTCCCGTCGGCTGTTGCCCAAGCGATATCGCCGAGACAAGCGCCAACGGAAGACTCCACTTCGCGAAGGTGATCCACATCATTCCACTCCTTCTCGATCGCTCTCGATGGCTCAGAGTGTGGCTAGTCTTTCAGAGTCACCGAGATCTTGCGCGCATCGCCGCCCGCCGATGCAATCGCGATCTCGCCGGTAGCCTTCTTGCGGATGCTCTTGAACTTCTCACCCCACTCCACCAGCACCAGTGCATCGGGAGTCAGCAGCTCATCCAGCCCCAGCGTCTCGAGTTGCCGCTCGCCCTCAAGCCGGTAAACATCCAGGTGGAACAGCTTCACTGGCTTCCCTTCGCGGGTCCCGTCATATTCATGCAGCAGCGTAAATGTGGGACTCGTGACCTCGTCGGGCTCGGCCGCGTCCAGCGCCAGCGCAATGCCCTTCACCAGCGTCGTCTTGCCTGTGCCCAGGTCTCCACGAAGAATCAGCAGCTGCGGTGGCGCGAGCAAACTCACCAGCTTGCGCCCCACTTCTACAGTGTCGGCGCCGCTCTTTGTTACGAATTCGTGAATCCGTCCTTCGGCGACTGGGGCTTCTTTACTCATTCGGCCTCTGAGGAGCGCATGCCCAGCTTAACGGCGATTGGCAGCCCCTGCAACCAAACATACCCTCTTTGAGCTCCTTTCGAAAAGCGGAAAGGCCGATAACGAAACGCATCCGAAAAATATTTCAAGCTGTCCGTCGCAAGCAGCGTGTGCTCATCCGTATCGTGTACCGCCAGATCCGCAGCAAACCCATGCAGATAAACGGCTGCGTTCACTGCGCGTGCCACGTCGTCTTTAAACTGCGCCAGCATTGCCGCAATCACGCCCGTCAGCACATCGCCACTGCCACCCTTCGCCATTCCCGGATTGCCCGATGTATTCACCGCGACTTGTCCGCCAGGATGCGCGATCAGCGTGCGCGATCCCTTTAACACCAGGGTTGTTCCGGTTTCACCGACGAATGTTCGAGCCGCGTCGAGTCGATTCGCCTGAATCTCCGACACACTCTTCCCCGTCAGTCGCGCCATCTCGCCGGGATGCGGCGTCAACACCACCGTCCGTCCCGCCTTCGCGACCTCCGTCATCTTCTCCATCAGAAACGAATTCGCAGCTAGCGTATTCAATCCATCTGCATCGATCACTACTGGCAGCTTCGTGTCTGACAAAACTGCCTCAAGCAGAATCTCCGTACCGGGTCCCTCGCCCAGTCCGGGCCCAACCGCAATCACCGTCTTGCGCTCGATCAGCTTTTCAAATTGCTGTGCGGTGATGCCCTTGCTCGCCATCTCACCCGTCGGACTTGCCAACATCGGCCATGTCATCAGTTCCGGCGCAAAGCTGGATACCAACGACACGATCGAGCTCGGGACCGCCGCGGTCACCAGCCCGGCACCTGCGCGCAATGCGGCCATAGACGTCATCGCCGGCGCGCCCGACTTCCCAACCGACCCACCAATCACCAGCACGTGACCATACTTGCCTTTGTTTGAATCTGTCTCGCGCGGCTCCTCTACCAGCGCATGCGAACTCCCCGCCCAGGTGAGCCCTTGCTCTGAGACAATCGCCTCATCCGGCGAACCGATCGGCGCGACCACAATCGGTTGATCCCATCGCCGCGTCATCTCACCGAATACATGTGCAGCCTTGGGAGCCGTAAACGTGATCACCGCATCTGATGGAAATGTCTTCTCCTCAACGCTGCTGCTCGTCGCATCCGATGGCCACCCTGAAGGCATATCAACCGAGAGAAAAGGCGCGGCACTCCCCCTCGCCCACTCCATCGCCGCCAGCGCCAGCCCCTTAATGGGTGGTTTGAATCCCGTTCCCAATACCGCATCGATGATCAGGTCGGTACCCAACGCTTCATTGTGTGCCCTTAAGTCCGTTGCTGAACTCACCTCGTACAAGAACTTGTTCGAAGACATGCTCAACTCGCGCCAGGCCGTCGCCGCATCGCCCTTCAGCTCATACTGCGAACCTAGCAGCAGCGTCGTCACCTCGAGCCCGGCCTTCGCCAGCAGCCGAGCCGCCATCATTCCGTCGCCGCCGTTGTTTCCCTTTCCGCATAGCACCGTGATGCGCCGCGCCCGGGGAAAGTGTTCCCGGACAAACACGTCCACCGCCGCCGACGCCGCCCGCATCAATTCAATCGACGGCACCCCGTAGCGCTCCGTCGTTGCGCGGTCGCACGCCTGCATCTCCTCCGCACTAAGAACTTTCATCGCAACCATCCTAACGCGATGCCCCGCAATATATCTGAGTGTCATCCGCGAGAGCAGCACACATGGTGCCTTCCGTCATAGTCTGTGCCGTGTCCGCGAAGTGCGGCTCCGATGGAGCGCACGTTGGTAACCATGGAGACTTACTTCAAATCCGTTGACATGAAGTGGGCGCTGCGCTACTGTCAAGCCCGCAAATTTCGCGAGCCGTATTTCTCCCCAAAGTAGCGACGGCTTTATTCCCCACAACTTGAATTGTCCCGTCGTTCCCTGGGCCCCCGCCTATCTCGGCGGCAGTTTGCTCGTTCAAGCCAGAGCCGTCGACAGAATCTATGAGAAAAAAGGAGAGAAAACATGAAAGGAAAGGGCTTCCCCGGTATCACCCCCTTCACACATGCAAGTCTCAGACGAGTCTCATCGCTATCCTTCACCGGAATTGCGATGATCGTCATGTTGGCTTCGACTACGCAGAAGGCCTATGCGCATTTCCCGAACCTTATCGCGACGGCCAGTTGCAGTGGCGGCGCCGCGGTCATCAACTACACCGTGGGTTCCTGGAACCCCGGTGGCGTCGGAGGCTCGAACCCAGATATTCGAGTCTTTTTTAACGGCGCTGTGGCGGCCGATGGCGCACTCGATCCGAATACAACCCCACCGGACCAGTTCTCCGGGACCTTAACTGCTCCGCAGGGCACCAACACAGTTGATGTGGTGGCGACCGCAGAATCAGCCTGGGACGACGGCTTCGCCGCTGGCGATTCGAGTAGTGTTGTCACTGTTACCATCCCGACCAACTGTGCTCCTGGAACGGGGCGCTTCACGGGTGGCGGAAAACAAGTCACAGTCGACGGTATCGCAGTGACCAAGGGCTTCGAAGTCGACTGCGATCTGCATCAGCCTTCCAACAACCTCGAGATCAATTGGGGAAGCAACCACTTCCACATGACAGCATTCCTGTCTGCCGTGTGTACTTTTGTCAAAAAGCCGAATCCGCCCACAGCGCCCGTCAACACGATTGTCGCTACCGGAAGTGGCCGATACAACAACTCGGATGGTTACACGGTTGAATTCACGCTCATTGACAACGGTGAGCCAGGCACAAGTGATGAGATATCCTTCAAGGTCTATGAAACAGCCAACCCGTCCAATGTGGTGCTGGACACCGGTGGGCTGAATTTCATCTCTGGAGGAAATGTCCAGGCCCACGTCGATCAGCACTGAGTGAGTAATCACAAGGGCGACCGCGCGGCATCGCCGGTCGCCCAATCCTCACGATCCCATCGTTACGGCATAGTCGTGATGCGCTCAGTGCGCGACGCCCGCGCTTGATCGCGTGGGTGGACCAAGACGGGAGCAGCAGCCGGTTGATCTGTGCAGGAATGATCTATGGTCTTTTTCGGGGCGCATCGCGTCCTGGTGGGGGCGCCGTTTGCCGGCCCTCTTCTCTAGAACCATGTGTCTCGACGATAAATCTCAAATCGTTCACCGAACTTTTCATGGAGAAGAGAGCGTTCTTTGCGGGCGTTTCTAATCTGTAGGGGCACCAAGATGACTAAGACCAGCAACACAGACCAATGATGGACCGCGAGCGCAATTCCACAGATGGCGAAGTCGAGAAACAAATACATTGGATTTTGCAGTCGCGAGTAAAGGCCATGCGTTACCAAATCCTTTGCCTTTGGGGTCACCGAAAACGACTTACCTAATTGCATCCTGGCAAGGTGCGCCAGCGCTATCGAGATAAGAGCAATTAGCACCCCGATAAACATTTGAGTGTTCATTCTGTTCTCTCTCAATCTTCGCGTGCATCCGAGTCTACTCCGTTTGCGTCAGCATTGAGTGAATAGGTTCCTTGGCGGTCGCGATAAGTACGAGAGCGAGTGTCGGGTGGTGCGGCCACACTTGAGGGCGTTGCGTATACGACGTCCCATTAATGGCTGCCCCACGGCGCAAGTACCAAAAAAACGGCCCCCGTCATTAACGGGGGCCAAGTTGCCTTGGTTCTCTCGTGTTGCGAGAGCTCTATTGGCGGCCAACGGCGGGGTAGCCGTCGGCGCAGAAGGGAGCCTCAGGGGGGTGGCTACTCAGCATTACTGCTGTTCCGCACCGGACGAGGACGCCATACCATGGGGGGATGTGGAGCCCTGGGCCGCCAAACTGTTTTCCATCAACTTGATGTGCACTGTGCTGGGCACCTTCTCACGATGGGTTGCAGCAGGCTTCGGCGCAGTCTGATCTGCCGGAGCATTGTTGCTCGCAACTTCGGTGGTGGGTGCCGTGATCGGGGCATTGCCCAGAGCCACAGCATGCATCCGATAGACGGGAACATCGTGTTCTGATACGAGGTAGCGCTTTACCGCTTCGGCCTCGCGCTGCGCACTCGCGATACCGGCTGACCCTGCAGCAGGCGAACGAGCTTCGATTTCGATGATGTAGCCCGTACGACCTTGCAGGCTCTTCGCCATGTCATCGAGCTTCGCTTTTGAATCCTGGGACAGCTCAGCGCTCCCACGACGGAAAGGAACTTCGACTTCACTGATCGGCTTGTAGGTGTCGAGACCGTTGACCTCAGTGTTCACATTGTTAATGCGTCCCGACGCTGCCATTGCCGTGTCGTTCGCCTTCTTCGCCTGATCGCCAGCTGCCGTCGCTACCTGGTTCGCCGCATCGGCGGAATCCTGGGCCTTCTTAATGCCGGCCTGCGAACGCGCGTCCACATCCTTGATGTCAGAGGCGTTCTTTGCATTCACCTGGTCGAGTTCAGTGAGGCGATCATTAATTGGATCAAGCCGCTTCTTCACCCACGTCTTGCGCGCCATCGGATTGATGCGTCCCCAGAAACCCTCTTTTGCATCCGGAATCGGCTGGGTAGCCGTTGCCGGAGGAGTCGAAGTTGGTGTCTGCTGCGCGGCCGCCGGAGCACTCTGGGAATTGTCGGGCTGCTGCGTCTGTTGTGCCATCGCGGGGATCGCGATCGCCGAAGCCAAGGCCAGAACAGCTACCTGGCTGGGGAACAGAAGTGTAGCTTTAATTTGATTCTTCATTTTTCTAACCCCTGATATTGCGGTTGCCGCAATCTTTCTGCGGGTGAGCAGTGGTGTCGCTCGCCCTCCTTATTGCATGGGGGATGCCAAAGACCCTTATATGTGTGGAGATTTAGATAGCTTATTTAGTTTCATATGTTTATCTGCTCAAAGCGAAGGCGCAACTGTTGCATTGGGCTAACTGCAAGTGGAGATATGAAAGTAATTTTTACCACGAACGGTAACTCTTACCCGGTAAATCGAGCGAAAAGGCTACTTTGCGTCGATGCGCACGATCCGGATCTCGGGATAGACACCGTTCCAATCCGGCGTCACCGCATCGAAGATTAGCCTGAAATCCCGGCTCTCTCCGGGCTTCAATGGTGCAGCCGATGCTGGCTCCAGATCCACATACGGATCGCGTGTCCTGATCCATTTCATGGCCTGAGTCTCATTCTGCGCCACTTCTTTGGCGGTATTCCTGAACAGCACTTGCGCTGACACTCCCGACACCGTTCTGTTTCCATTGTTGGTGATGTGTCCGTCAATGTAGGTCACTTTGCCGCCCGCGAGGTTGCTCGACTCGCTCATCACTACGTTGGTGATCGGCAGGCTCGCCGCGTACGGGTCAGGAGCCGCCGAAATGGGAGTGACGGTCGCTGGTCCTTTGCCCCGCTCCATCGTGAAAACCACAATCGCCGCGACGATCAAAACCGCCGCAGCGGCGATCACCAGCGGCATCCAATTCCGCTCGCGCGGCTCCGAAGGGGGAACGAGCTGAGGTCCTGTACTCACGAGCGGATTCTACACCTTAGCTGCTCCGCTCTTCACCTCAACAACAGATTCCACACCTGCCGTCCAACCGGGTACACTGGCCCGACCCTAGTACTTTCTCACGGAGGTTCCATGCCCAAGTACGTTATCGAGCGCCAGGTTCCCGGTGCCGGAAACCTGTCCAGCGATGAACTCAAAGCGATCTCCCAGACATCCTGCGGAGTCTTGCGCAAGCTCGGCCCCGAGATTCAGTGGGTCCACAGCTACGTCACCGGCGATAAGATTTACTGCGTCTACATCGCCGCCAACGAAGAACTCGTTCGCGAACACGCCTCACAGGGCGGTTTCCCGGCAAACTCCGTCGCCGAAGTGAAGTCCATCATCGACCCCACAACCGCAGAAGACTAGCTCCCGCCAAATTCCCCTCGTGCTCTGGCTGCCGACCGACAAGTGCGATCGGCGGCGGCAGCACTTCCTCGCCTTCGACGTAATCCCGGAGCTGGCCATTCACGCCACCGGCGCCCAATCCCCGCGGGCGCGCGACGAATTCGCCGCATTCCAAAAAACGCCCGCGAGCTCTCCCCGATTCCCATACGTGACTCGAGTAACGGAGGTATTAGCACTTTTGGTTGATTCACAATCCAATCGAGTTGAATCTATATAAGTCATAACGAACTCCGTACTCCCGCGACGTTCGACTAGTACGCGCAGTGTGGAAAGGCAAGAGACATGCTCTCCTCCCCCTCGGTAGTTTCATTCCGGCCTCGCCGCAAAGAGGACCTGATCTACCAGGTCGTCACAGTCGCTGCGATGGTGACAATGCTGGCCAGCGTCTGGATCTTCTAGCCGCCTGACGCCGTGTATCGCACCGCCACTGAGCGGTCGCTCCCTATCGCAAATTGTGCATTTGCCCCACAGAATCCGCGGATTCCACCCGCGCTTTTGCGCCTCGAATCATCGTCATCAACTGCCAGCCCACCGTCGAGAAGACCACGAGCACAAACAGAGGAATCAGCAGCGGCGAAATCCGAAATACGCCGCCGCGGGCAGACTGGATGATCGCCCACTGCAGATAGGCGAACAGGCAGAGCACCTCGCATTTGATCCAGCCGACAATTAATTTGGTTTGCTCCTGGATGAACGGCAGGTTCGACTCCGTCAGCGGAACCGGCAGGTTGTACCTGCGGAATCGAATGCTCCCCAGCACTGTCATCAGCAGGTAAAGCCCGAGACCAACAGCTGGCAGAAACCAAAGGAATCCGGGTGGACCCCACGCGTTCGGCTGACCGGAAATATCGAAGTGTGTAGGGATACGATCCGGCAGCCGCTCCGCTCCGTTCAGAGCGGCATAGGTCATCCAGGAAAGGACCGCCAGCATCCCCAGACAAACTGCTTCCATCGTCCTGCGCATAATCGACGTCAGACCCCAGACACAAACTACGCCAGAATACGCCGGCCAGTTCCATCTAGGCGTTTGCGCTCACGATCCCCGGTCGTTTTACGGCTACCTCAATGTCTGCACCAGCAACCATCCGTTTAGCCCTGCGATCACCACCGCGGTGCTCCACGCCAGAACCTTCATCCACCGCGGGTTCACAAACTCGCCCATCTTCGCGCGGTCGCCGGTAAAGATAACCAGCGGTATCACTGCAAAGCTTAGCTGCATCGACAAAATCACCTGGCTCAGAATCAGGAGCTTCTCGGTGCCCCGTTCGCCATTCAAAGCCACAACGATGATCGTTGGAATGATTGCCAGGCTACGTGTAATCAGCCTGCGCAGCCACGGCGAGACCTTCAGATGAATGAATCCCTCCATCACGATCTGTCCTGCAAGGGTTCCCGTGATGGACGAGTTCTGGCCGGAGGCAAGCAGCGCCACCGCGAACAGCGTGCTCGCAAATCCTGCGCCGAGCAGCGGGCTCAGAAGTTTATACGCGTCCTCAATCGCCGCCACCTCGAAGTGCCCGCTCTTGTGAAACACGGCTGCGGCCACAATCAGGATGCCGGCGTTCACAAACAAAGCCAGGGTCAACGCGAGCGCCGAATCCACACTGGCCATATGAATAGCTTCACGCTTGCCTTCGGGCGTCCGCTTGTATCTCCGGCTCTGCACAATCGACGAATGCAGATAGAGGTTGTGCGGCATCACCGTCGCGCCCAGTATTCCGATCGCGATATAGAGCATCGCCGGATTCGTCACGATCGCGGGCGAAGGAATCAGCAGACTCCGCAGCGCCAGTAGATGATCGGGACGCGATAGAAACACCTGGATGGTGAACATCGCCAGGATCGTGCCGATCAGCACAATCACCAGAGCCTCTATGTAGCGGAATCCCCACTTCTGCAGGAGCAGTATCACCAGCACATCCAGCCCAGTGATGAGCACGCCGTAAATCAGCGGAATATGAAACAGCAGTTGCAGCGCAATCGCCGACCCGATCACCTCGGCGAGGTCGCACGCGGCAATCGCAATCTCAGCTCCCACCCAAAGCGCGAAACTGGCCTTGCGCCCATAATTCTCATGGCACATCTGCGCCAGATCCCGCTCAGTGGCTACGCCGAGCTTCAGCGCCAGGCTCTGCAACAGAATCGCCATCAGGTTCGACAGCATGATTACGAACAGCAGCGTGTACCCAAACCGCGACCCGCCAGCAATGTCTGTCGCCCAGTTTCCTGGGTCCATGTACCCGACGGAAACGAGGAACCCCGGCCCTAGAAACCCGAGCAGCCGCCTCCAATAATGCGGCGACCGCGAGATGCGCACGCTCGCATGCACCTCGGTTAATGAGGGCTGCTGGAGCCCTATGGGATTGGAAGTCTCTGTAGCCATAGAGGCGAATCGGGGGAAGCTCGTACAACTACCTGCATCGAGTATGGCACAAGTTAACTGTAGTTAACATCTATTTATTATTTCCAATTACGCTAGGCCTTATCGAGCTTCAACCAGACCGCTTCGGCCGCCGGCCTTCCGAGTATCGAGTTCCCCGTAGGCAGCTCAATCGAAACAGTTTGGTCGTAATTCTGACTCAGAACCCGGAGGCTCTTGTTCGGACCAATACCCATTCGATGCAGGAAAAGCAACAGTTGGGAATCCCGTTCCTGTAGGCTGGTCACGCGGTACTGCTGGCCCGCAAGCGCCTCCGATAGGGGTACCTCACCGCGTTTCTTCCGCTCCTCCGGCTTCTCCGGCAACACTGAATTCCCATGCGGGCATGCGCCGCCATCTCCCAGTTTCTCTCTCAGCTTTGCCTCGAACGCCGGTGAAACCGCGTGCTCCAGTTTTTCGGCCTCGTCGTGAATCTCATACCACTCCATGCCGAAAACTTCGGTGAGCATTCTCTCGATCAGGTGGTGCCGCAGAGCCGTCCGGTAGGCCGTTTCCCGCCCGGTTTCGGTGAGAAGAACGATGCCGTCTTCGCTCATCTCGACATATCCGTCGCGACGGAGCCGCTTCAACGCCATTGTGACTGCCGGAGCCGACACCTCCAACCAATGCGCCAGCATGGCTGGAATGACCTGGCGTCCCTCGGCCTCAGCCTCCAGGATGGCCTTCAAGTAATTTTCTTTGGATACGTTGATTGCGTCTTTCATGATCTGAGCCACTAGCTGCCAGCTTCCAGCCGCTAGCTTAGGGCTGTTCCTCAGTTCCCAGGAGCAAGGAATTATTCTATGCGCTTCTCCAGAGCTTTGGTTCGATTGTGATGCTTTGAACGATGTGCAACCAAATGGTTGCGCTTTGAAGAATTTTTTTACGCCAGTCGTCATCCGTAAGGACTTAGGAGGTAGGGGGTGGGGTAAGTTATAGTTTCTACTAGACTTAAGCCTTAAAGTCGTCAAACGATTGAAGTTAGCGAGCGCTCGGGGGAAGTTTTGCACCATTTTTGGGCCGGTTGTCCCATATTGCGGGGTGCTCTTTTTAAAAAGCCGGCATTCGAGCTGGATCAACCGCAAAACATCCTCAGAGGCTCCTCACATTGTTTTGTTACCGGTTTTCAGTTGTCGAGTTTGTCGCAATGGTGGGGGTTCTTGCTGTCCGAGGTCCTCCAAATGCGAGGAGACCTCAGGCACCCATTCATCGGCGAGTTGGACGCATCCCGAGAACTTGGGCCGACGGCGGCCCGATTTTCGCTGATGAGACAAGTGTAGGAATTCGCGAGAAATAACCTGCAAGGTTCGGGGGAGTTGTTTCCGCAAAGGAATGAGGCGGATGTGGCGGAATCCGGCAGAGCAGGCATTGACATCCGTTTAAAGGTGAACCGCTTTGAGGTGCCAAGGGGCGGATGAGGGCTTTTGCCTGCCGAAATTGCCGAGGCACGGGCGCGCGGCAGAGGATGGCTGGTTTTCAAACGTGCGGTGATACACTTCGTTCGAAAAGACGACGAATCCATGAAACCACCATCGAACGTCAAGACGGCAGCGCAATACATCGCCTCACTCCCGGCCGATCGAGCGAAGACGATCGCGACGGTGCGCGCAGTGGTGAACAAGCACATTCCGCGCGGCTACGATGAGTGCCTCGTCTGGGGCACGATCGGCTGGACGATCCCCCTGTCTCGATATCCAGACACTTACAACAACCAGCCGATCTGCTACGTCGCGCTCTCGTCGCAGAAGAACTACTGCTCGCTCTACCTGATGGGCGCGTTTTGGAGTGAGAGTCAGCTCGAGCAGCTGAAGGCGGCGTTCAAGGCGGCGGGAAAGAAGCTCGACATGGGGAAGTGTTGCGTTCATTTCGAGTCGCCGGACGATTTGCCGCTTGAGGCGATTGGCAAGCTGATCTCGGCGATTTCGAGCGAGAAGTGGATTGAGATGTACGAACAAACGCGCTTGAAGACCAAGGCTGGGCAGGCGCAGAAGGCGAAGCAAAGCGCCCCATCGGCGAGCAAGGCCAAGCGCATCGACGCAAAGCGTCGGGGGTAAACTTTCCCCGCATGATTCGCGGCGGTGCGGAATGAACGAGAGGCAACCGCAGATCCTTCCGCTGTGCGTCAGGATGACAGCGCTAGAGGGAATTCGAAGCGGGCGGATTACCCCGAATCGGAGCTTCTACGAAGACATCCCTCGGGGGCTGAAGCCCATATTCATGGGGGAGCGGTTACGGCCCGCGACCCACTACGTGGGTTCCCCGAGCCGTGCCCTTGTTACAAAACAATGGATTCGTCGAGTTTGGAGCAAGCTGTAAAGCCGTGCCCTTGTTACAAAGCCGATGACGCGGGCGAGTTAACCGCTAATACTGAAGCATAGCAATACGGAAGCGTTCGAAACATCTCTTAGCTTATTCGGCCATTCCTCAGGAGTAGCCAGACAAGTGTTCAAGCAAAACCAGCTCTCCGATTGAATCGAAGAGCTGGCTGAGTTGAGAACTAGCTGAAAGCTAACGCCTGAGGGCTGGTGGCTGAAGGCTTACTTCACTCTCACCTTTGGTTCCACCGACAATCCAGGCCGGAGCGCGTGGCTTGAATCTTCCTTGTCCAGATTGTCGAAGTCGATCCGCACCGGCAACCGCTGCACTACCTTCACGTAGTTGCCAGTCGCATTCTCCGGCGGGAACAGGGACAGCACCGAACCGGTGGCGCCGCCAATCTGGGTGATGTGTCCGTCGTATTTCTTGCCCGTGGCATCCACGCTGATCTCCACGTGCTGGCCCGCGGACATGTGCCTGAGTTGCGTCTCCTTGAAGTTTGCAGTAACCCACAAGTCTTCGAGGGAAACCAAGGTCAGAAGGTTCTGCCCCGTGGAGATGTTCTGATTGATCTCCACGCTCTTGCGCGTAACGATGCCGGCAACCGGCGCCACGATTTTCGTGTAGCTCAAGTTCAGATTGGCCTGGTCTAGCTGCGCCTGCGCCTGTGCCACCAGTGCCTGGGCCTGCTTGGCGCGTGCCGTCTGTGCCGCTACCTGCTGCGGCCCGGTCTGCGCATACTTCAACTGCGCCTGTGCCTGCGACGCCTTGTCATTCGCAACACGCACCGCATCTCCAGCAGCCCGCTCATTCGCGTGCGCGCTTTCAACAGAGGCCTTCGCAGCATCCGACGCAGCCACTGCCGCGTCAAACTGCTGCTTGCTGATCACATCCTTTTCAACGAGCGGCCTGTAGCGATCCAGGTCGTGCTGCGCTTTCAAGGCATTGGCTTCGGCCTGGAGCACCTGCGCATGCGCAGCTGCGAGTTGCGACTGCGCCTGTGAAATCGAAGCTGTAGCCGCACTCACGTCCGCCCCGGCTGAACTGAGATTGCTGCCGGTGTTGATGGTCGTGATCGGGACGTTCACATGCGCCGCCAATGCAGCAGCCTCCGCACTGGCCAGGGCGGCCTTCGCGTTTTCAACTGCAACCTGATAGTCTCGCGGATCAAGCTGCGCAATCACCTGTCCAGCCTGCACCTGCTGATTCTCATCGACCTCGACCTTGGCGACTTGTCCGGCGATCCTGGAACTGATTTGGATCAGGTGTCCGTTGATCTGCGCGTCGTCAGTATCTTCGTAATACGTCGAGTGCCAGTAGAAGCCCAGCCCCGCCAGAACCAGTATCAGCACGACCGCGATGATGATGCCTTTGCGACGAGAAGGAGGCTGCGTCACCTCGGTGCTCTCATCTCGAGGCGCCTGCACTGTTGTTGTGGTTGTGTCCGCCACGTTTACTTCCCTCCGATTGCAAAACAAGTATTCACGCGTTTCGAAGCCACTGAGTGTGCCGACGCCACACGTGCGAGCGCCGACCTTGCTCGAATTTCAAAACGCTTCAGTTTCACCGTTATTGCCCAAGATATTTCCTGTAGTCCTGCCCGGCACCCAGCGCTCTTGCCAAACTCAGCTTAGCCACGTTGTTGCGATAGAGGCTGGATACATATTGATCATTGGCCTGCGCCACCGACCTCTGCGCCTGGCTCACTGCAAGGTTGTCGTCAACACCATTTGCATAGCGCTGCTGAGCCTCACTCAATGCTTCGGTTGCCAGTTCCACGCTCGATCGCGAGACTTCAACCTGCTTTTGCGCGGCCTGAATATCCAGCAAAGCATCGCGCACATCGGCGTCTACCTGCGCATTCAAATCGCTTAATTGCGCGTTTTGCGTATCCAGTTGCGATTGCGCGACCTGTGCCTCGCCGCGCAGTCCGTACTCCCTGAAGATCGGTACGCTCAACGTACCCGCCGCATTGCCTGTCCCATGCGAGCTTCCAAGATTGGGTCCGATGACGCCGTAGTCTCCGTCGAACTTGATGGTTGGATACCGATCTGCAGTGGCCCCTTTACGCTGTTCCTGTGCCGCTTTGGTTTGCTCCACCATTGAGGCCAAGTCCTTGCGATTGTCATGCGCCTGTTTGATCAAGGCGTTCACGTCGATGTTGTCGAAGGCCGCGTATGGCGCCTTGTCTGACAAGTCGAAGTTCTGCTCCAGCGGCAATCCGATCACCCGCGCCAGCGCGAGCTTGTCTTTGTCGAAGGCGTTTCGCGCCACAATCAACTGCTGCTGGAGCGATTGGTAATCCACTTGCGCGCGCAACACATCCAGTCGCGGCGACGTGCCGGCATCGTGATTTGCATTTGCCTGATCCAGTGAGATCTTTGACGTCGCCACCTGGGCCACGAAACTATCCACCAACCCCTGGTCGGCCAACACCCTCATGTAGGCATTGCCCACCGTCAGCACGATCATGTCGCGCGCATCCTGCGCCGAGAGCGTTGCTGCAGTGAACTGGTGCTTTGCCGCCATATATGTCCGCAGCGACTTGATATCCAGCAGCGACCATGTCAGGTATCCGCGCAGGTCTGTGTAGCCGAACGGACCGATAATCGTCGGGAAACCGGGAATCCGCAACCCCTGCGCCGCGAGGTCCACCTGCGACACAGCTTCGTGCGCGTTGAACTCCACATCGGGCAAAAGCGCCTGCAACTCGGTCAAGCGCTGCGCTCGTGCCGCATCAGTCTGCGTGCCGCTTAGAATCGCGCCCAGATTGTTCTTGAGGCCGCGCTGCATCGCGTCGTCCAGCGATAAATTCAGCGTCTCAGACGTTGCCTGACCTGCCGTGACGCTTCCC
The DNA here is from genome assembly GCA_963738035.1 of uncultured Acidobacteriaceae bacterium. Classification (GTDB taxonomy): domain Bacteria; phylum Acidobacteriota; class Terriglobia; order Terriglobales; family Acidobacteriaceae; genus Telmatobacter. The sequence continues at coordinate 253,639 of CAVTVB010000003.1, read as the reverse complement.
TGAAAGCTGCCCGCCGTAGGTCCCGCACTCTGTCCTGGTATCTGCGTCGGCACCTGCTGCTGCGCAAACACGGGCCGAGCCATTGCGGCTCCCACCATCAGTGCCAATCCCGCACAGGCAAAAAAGTGATTTAGGTACCTTTTACAGTCGTCTGGAGACATCGGTCGTCTTTGAAATCCTGGCTGTGGATTCTGCCGGAAAGATCTTTGCACTCCAATAGATGCCGGGTCCGGGCAGGTAGGTTCTTTATCTAGTGTACCGAAGAAAAAGAGAAAAACGGTCTATCTCGCAACACACCGCCTCTCAGCCTGTCTCGCTGGTCTCTTCTTTATGTTCCTGGCTCCGGGTTCCCCGAAGACTTCGTTATCTTGCGGTGGTCGCGTGGATAAGCTGCGAAGCCAGCGAACACAGGCCCTGACGGAAGATCTCCCGCACCGCTTCCGCATTCCAACCCTCTGCGCCTTCGCCGCCGTGCCCGGCCAAAATCTCGGCGGTCTCATTCGCGGTGAATCCAGCCACCGCTCGCAGGACGAAGATCACGCGCGTTTCTGTCGGCAGACCTTCAATCCAGTGCTTCACATTTTCGCGATTCGGACCAGCAAGCATGCCTTCCAACTCGGCACGGGAAATCCCGGCCGACTCCAGATCATCGTCTTCAATGCATGTGGACGCATGAACCAGCCCTTCGGGCGCCGCCAGGCTCCCGCGTTCCCGCGAGGCTATCAATTCAATCGCCGCAGCACATAGCGCTCTCCGGCTGCTCTGCCGGGCCTCGGCCGCATCGCTCGACTTGGAGATATCTGCCTGGGCCACAGCTGTCTCCACCAGGCCGATGCTGTCTTCCCCCTCCCCCACCAGCATTGAGGCCATGCTGTAAAGCCCTGCAGCGATCCGGTCGAGCATTTCATCCATGCCTTCCAGAGTTCTGCTTACCGTTGCCTCGTCCTTTGGCTGCCCATCCAGAAGCCCCTTCACTTTCTGTGAAAACTCGTCCGCTCCGGCAGGAATCGGCTCAGGGGGAATCAGGCTGTCCTTGGTATTCATCGAGAGAGCTCCTCAGTTGAGAAAAAATGCGGGATTGATAAACCTCTATCCTCCACCCGTGCCCAGTTTCAGGTCAATCCATTGTCAGCCCATTTGTCTGACCATTCCTTCCTTTTCGCACGTCTTTAATCTTCGCGTCGGCTGTTTCTGTAAGCATGATCTCTGAAGGATCCCTCCCCCGGATTCCAGTTTCCCTGCAAACGCTGTAGACTTGCCAACACGGTTTGAACTCACGCAAATGGCTAGAACGAAGCAGAAACAAAAGCTCTTTACCGGACGCGACCACTCGTGGATGCAGTTCAATCGCCGCGTTCTTGAAGAAGCTGAAGACCCCTCAAATCCGCTCCTGGAACGGGTCAAGTTTCTCGCCATCACCGCGTCCAATCTCGATGAGTATGTGGAAATCCGCCAGGCCGGCCTCATGCAGCGCATTGAAGACGGCTACCGCGAGCAAGGCTACGACGGCCTTCGCCCCGACGAGTCCCTCGCATCGCTAACGGCGGAAATCCACACCTTCATCGAAGGCCAATATCGATGCTGGAACGATCAGCTCCTTCCCGAGCTCCGCAAGCAGGGCATCCGCCTCATGGAATGGGGAGAACTAGACGAAGACGCCCGTGCCTATGCGCAAGCTTACTTCCAGCGCGAAGTCGACCCGCTCCTTACCCCGATCGCCATCGACCCCGCTCATCCCTTCCCGCGGGTTCTGAACAAAGCGCTTTGTCTCGCCTTGCTGCTTCGCCGCAAACGCAAGAGCTCGGGCCCGCAGGTCCTCGGCGTCGTCACTGTCCCGCGCGCGCTGCCCCGCTTCATCCGGATTCCGGCTGAAGACGGCAAATTCGACTACCTCCTTCTGCAGGAACTGATCGCACAGAACCTTGGCGGCATGTATCGCGGCTACGAAATCCAATCCCGCGCTGCTTTCCGCGTCACCCGGAACTCGAATCTCTACTTTGAAGAGGAAGAAGCACGCTCCCTGCTTGAGACCATTCGCGTAGAACTCCACAATCGCCGCAAGGGCGACGCAGTCCGTCTCGAAATCGAAGCTGGTGCCGACCCCGAAATCGTCGAACGTCTCCGAGTCAACTTTGAACTCGATGAAGACCAGGTCTTCCGCGGCGATGGACCGGTCAACCTATCACGCTTGATGTTTTTCTACAGCGACATCCAGCGGCCCGATCTGAAATTCGAAGCCTTTTCGCCGCGCCCGCTTCACCTGAGCCGCAAGTCAACCAACATTTTCGACGAGCTCCGCCAGCACGACATTTTGCTACATCATCCCTACGACTCCTACGATTCTGTCGTCGACTTCATCCAGCAGGGCGCTGAGGATCCCGCCGTGGTAAGCATGAAGCAGACGCTCTATCGCACCAGTCAGGATTCACCCGTCTTCTCGGCGCTTATTGAGGCTGCTGCCACCAAGGAAGCCACGCTCGTCGTAGAGCTCATGGCCCGATTCGACGAAGCCTCCAACATTCGCTGGGCGCGCAGCATGGAAGACGCAGGCGTGCAGGTCTTTCACGGAGTAGTCGGCCTCAAGACTCACTGCAAGCTGGCCCTGCTTGTGCGCCGCGACGAAGATGGAGTTACTCGCCGCTACTGCCACCTCGGCACCGGCAACTACAACCCCATTACTGCGCGCTTCTACACGGATCTAAGCCTGCTCACGTGCGATCCGCAGATCACCGAGCGTGTGCACATGGTGTTCAATTACCTCACCGCCCACGCCGAAATCGACGACTACCGCCCGCTGCTCGTCGCCCCGCTGACCATGGCTGAAAGTTTTCTGGGCCTGATTCGCCGTGAAACGGAACACGCCCGCGCCGGACGTCCGGCGCATATTGTCGCCAAGATGAATGCGCTGCTCGAGCCGAGCGTTATTGAAGCGCTCTACGATGCGTCCAACGCCGGGGTTGAAGTTGATCTCATCATCCGCGGCCTCTGCATCCTGCGCCCGGGCGTAAAGGGATTGTCCAGCCGCATTCGCGTACGCTCCGTCGTGGGCCGCTTCCTTGAGCACTCCCGCATTTTCCACTTCGCCAATGGCGGCGACGACGAAATCTATCTTGGCTCCGCCGACTGGATGCCCCGCAATCTCTTCGAGCGCTGCGAAGTTGCTTTCCCGGTTCGCGATCCCGCCGTCAAGGCTCGCATTCACGATGAGATTTTGCCGGCCTATCTCGCCGACACAACCAAAGCCCGTCTGCAGCAACCAGACGGCACCTACAGCCGCGCTTCCCAGATGCTCAAGAGTGACCCCGCCTTCTCCGCGCAGGACTTTCTCATGAAACTTGCCGAAGGAAAAGTCGACCTCGCCGCGATCCCAAAGACCAAACCCCTCACGCCGCCCGCCAGGCGCCCCAAAAAAGAAGCCCCTGAGCCTGCCCACGCAGCCGATTGACCGGTCTGCCCCGTGCTGATGCCTGCCCAGCCCTGAGGTAGAGCCCATCCCAGCAACTCACCATTTCACGTCCCATGCATCCAACAATCTGCGACAATGGTTTTGAGCGGTACGAACGCCAGTTTGTCGCGAGCAGCATAGGTTGGTCCCGGATCAAGAGTCTGAGACCGCGCATTTCACCACAGCCTAAAAACCACTTCTGCGAGGGGACGATTGGATCGCTTTCTTTGGACGCGACGACCGAACCTCAATTCCTGCTCATGCACAGGACGAGCCCTTGCGGTCATTGGCTGGATTCTGCTGATCTTCATGGCCGTATCGCTCGCGACCATGCCGGTCACGCAGCACCTGTGGACCTGGGATCATTTTCTGCATGGAGGCCGCGACTTCGAACTCGGCATCCTTATGGTCTTGTCGTTGCTTTCGCTCGCATTGGTGCTCGCGAAAACCTCCAAGCAGTGCATCCAGGCGTTCTTCTGCCCCTGGTGCAGCGTCGCAAACAGATTCCGCAACTCCGTAACGCAAAAGGCGCGACTGCTCGCGGCAAGCTCCTCATTTCGCATCTATTCTGCAAGCTGCCCGGCCTCGGGATTTTGCAGTCTTCCTCTTCAGATCTGACTTCGCCGAACTCCGCTCAAACGTCACCGACGGCATTCTCCGTCGCGATCCGTTGAATTCCCCCACACGGCACGACTGATACGGAGCAACAATGAACAAATCCGAAGTTCTTCAGGCATGGGCAAGCATTCTCGCAGGACGCGCACCTTCCCTTTCCATTGAGATCACCAAGGAGTGCCCCTTGCGCTGCCCCGGATGCTACGCCTTCGATGCAGCGCACCTGGGCGGATCAACACAACTTCGCGAACTCTCCGACTTTAAAGGCGACGATCTCGTCGCGCGCGTACTGGCGGTTATCGACGAAAACAAGCCGCTTCACGTCTCCCTCGTCGGAGGCGATCCCCTCGTTCGCTATCGTGAACTCGACGCGCTGATCCCGCAGATACAAAGCCGTGGTGTACACGTCCAAATCGTCACCAGCGCCTTTCGCGAAATCCCCGCAGCCTGGATGAAGTTCAAGAAATTGAACGTCGTCGTATCCGTCGATGGCCTGCAGCCAGAGCACGACGTGCGCCGGAAGCCCGCCACTTACGAGCGCATCCTCAAGAGCATCAAGGACGCCCGCGTCACTATCCACTGCACCGTCACGTCCCAGATCGCAGACCGCCCTGGTTACCTCGATGAATTTCTGGCCTTCTGGACCGCCCAGCCTCAAGTAGCAAAAGTCTGGTTCAGCATCTTCACGCCGCAGCGCGGAGCCACGGATCCCGAAATTCTGTCTCCCGCGCAGCGAAAGAACCTGATTGCCGATCTCCGCCAACTGCGACTGAAATACCCAACCCTCGAGATGCCCGAATCCCTCATCCGCGAGCTCGCGTCCCCTCCCGCAAGTCCTGAAGAATGCATATTTGCCAGAACCACGCAGACCATCTCCGCCGATCTCGGAACGCGCGTCACGCCGTGCCAGTTTGGAGGAGATCCCGATTGCTCCCAGTGCGGCTGCATTGCCTCGATGGTCCTCGCCGCCGTCGGCCATCACCGCGTTGTGGGCCCTCTCACTGCTGGACACCTCTTCATGGCCTCCGATCGACTCGGCAAGCAGTTGCGGACGATCCGTCGCAGTTTCTCGCGCGAGCGGGCAGTTTCTGCAACATCAACCCCGTTCAAGATCCTTGCGCCATAGATTCCGGCAGATCCAAGGTCTTCATTTCAGAATCCAGGGCCGCCTTTTTCATTCCTCCGCCGTGGGCTCCGAGGCATCCAAGCAATTGAGGAATGAACCATGCCTGAACAGCCGCTGGACCCACTCCACTACGACATGCGAATCCCGCCTCCACCAGATCCCGCCAAACATCACGAGGCTGAAAAATCGTCTTCAAGCAAGTCCGAATCCGACGAGGACGGCAACAACGATCCGGACCGGGGCGACGACAATGTTCAGCGCGATGACAAAGTCCAGCGCGTCGACAAGGAAGGGAAAGGCAAGGGCTGAAAATAGCCGCCCGTTACTTCTGCTAATCAATTGACGTATCATTCGTCGGCCTCAGACACTCTCAAGGTAATCGTGTGCGTTGGTTGCATCGATGCACGCGCATCTGAGGGAGGAACGAATGATCGCGCGCAGAATGACCAGACGTCCGGCCGAATGGACCGCCATCCGGAGTCAGATGAGGCATTCGTGGATGCTTCCTATCCGGGGCTTCGAATGGGTTTTTGAGTGGGCCGCTTATGGACTCAGCCGCTGGAGTTTCCTCGAAGTGCTCGAATATCTAGGGCGCCTCTCTGTCCTGCTCGGAGTCATCTTCTACTTCAGCGAGTCCGGCGACCGCATTAAGCAGCGCCACTACCAGGCGTGGCAGGTTATCAATACCGCGCAGGGTAAAGGCGGCAGCGGTGGACGCATTGAGGCTCTGCAGGAATTGAGTGCCGACAAGGTTCCTCTCGTGGGCGTCGACGCGTCTTCTGCCTTCCTTCAGGCTGTCCATCTGGAACGCGCAAATCTTCTCCGTGCCGACCTCTCCTCCGCCGATCTGCGCGGCAGCCAACTCAGATCCGCCGATCTGACGTATGCCGACCTCCACTCCGCGAATTTTCGCGGCAGCGATCTGGAGCGCGCGATACTCTCGCACGCGAACCTTACAGATTCGGACCTCGTGGGAAGCAATCTTGCCGAAGCTAAACTTGACGGCGCCGACCTCACTTCCGCGGATTTGCGCAACGCCAATCTCGATGCCATCGCATGGCAGCATATCGCCGCCATCAAGTCTGCCAATATCGCCGGCGTAAAGAACGCCCCTGACGGCTTTCGCGAGTGGGCATTGAAGAACGGCGCAATCGAAAATCCAGATGCCACCGACTGAAACGCAGGCGGCCATTCTTGACGCTGTCTCACAGGTGCACTTCTTTGTACTCGTGAAGTAAAACCAGCAAGCGAATCCCGACGCCGCAGTTTAGAACGGAAGGATGAGTACCTCACGCGCCATGCGCGGCGGCTGGGTCGATCGCAAGGCAATTCCCCGGGGGGCCAACGGCCGCGGACTTTGTCGATGGTGTTCGCTTGAAGTCCCGCGCGGACGCTACACCTTCTGCTCTGAGTTTTGCGTGCACGAGTGGAAACTTCGTACCCAGCCTGCCTATCTTCGCGAACAGGTGCTTCATCGCGATCGCGGCATTTGCACCTGCTGTGGAGTGGACACTATCGCCGAGGCACGCAGGCTCCGGTATGCGCGCGGCACAAGTCGCGAATCGCTCCTGGCACACTGGGGGTTGCGTCGCCGTTCGCGCAAGAGCCTCTGGGATGCGGATCACATTATTCCTGTTGTTGAAGGCGGAGGTGAATGCGATCTTGCGAATATTCGAACGCTTTGCCTGCGCTGCCATCGGCAGGCCACTGCGCGTTTACTCAGGCGAAAAATGCGCGTAAACCCAGTAACTGCCAGCAAAGTAGCGGTCAGCGAAACATCGCCGTTGTAAACCATCTCGCGCAGCGCAGCATCTTACGTATCTATAGATTTTGGGCTCCAGAAACTTAAACCTATTGAAAGCGGTGTAAAGTCATGCCCTATGAAATCCCATTGAACGTGGTGGAAATCCTCAAAAGCACGTTGTATCTCCTAGAGCACACAATTTACCCAGGCAAGGATGGCAAAACAGTGGACGACCTGAAGAGATGCATCAGCGGAGCCATTCAGAGTCTCACTACAGAATCCGCCGAGGCCGGCGGCGCTTAGAAATCTCAACTTATACAAGTGCACGCGGTTGGAGAGCCTGCACACATGGATTTGCTGTGGCGCTGGATTTGTTGTTCCACTGATCTCGATCGCGGCACAGCGAGCCAGAGGATCTGCGTGTCTTGCAAACTGGGTGACGAATATCACTAACTAAGAAGACATGCCGAGCCAAAGTTGTGGGACCATCTTAGAGAACATCTATGAAAGTATTCACCACGATCTTTCTGGCCCACCCGCTCGGCGCCACCTCTGAGGGCGTTGACCGGGGGAGCGACTTGTTTCCAGATGAGCAGGACCTTGCCGATCTTGAGCAAGCACTCCGCGAACGCATCACCGTTCTCGAGAGCAGCAACTGGTATGCCGGCGACAGCTTCGACGAAGAATAAAAGCATGTCTGATTTCCCTTCCAGCCGCACCGCTGCGATCCACGTCAAGAGGTCAAGACTAACTTTCTTTCCAAGTTGCTCAATCCAAACAGCACTTTTCTGCTCATGATTTGCAGGCAGTTTCGACTCATCTTGCTACAGTCTGAAGACAGATAGATCAAAAGTGTGGCTGGGCGTTCAAATCAAATCGCACTCGCAAAAAGCCCGGCAAGGAGAACAACTTGGCAGCAAGCGCAGCTCAGGTATTTTCGGGTGTTACCCCCGCCCGGTTCGCAAAACTGATTGAGAAAGCAAGAGCCGCAGGCATCGCAATCAACGGCAACAACGGGCGCGCGAGCCGGATGGGCGTAGAAGTCGAATGGAATTACTCCGAGGAAAAACAGGAACTGAGCCTTACCTGTCTTCAGACACCCTTCTTTGTTAGCACTCGCGACATCAACGCGAAACTTCACGCGCTGGTGAACGAAACCCTCACGGCCTGAGATTCGGGCCGATGCGGAGGGTTCACGGATACCGCGACTCACGATCCGCATCGCATTTCCGTTCCTTTTACAATCACAGTAGTGGCTCTTCCCCTGGCCAATCCGCTGAGACAGCGCGAAAACAGCTGCGAACACGCACCAGCGCACTGGTGGCAAGTGCCGCGTGCGCTGCATCTATGGCATCTCTGCAACCTCGACGCACCCACGGTCGCAGTGGTGTGGACGCTCGCCTTTGCGTGGGCGGCCGGCGTGCATCTTGACCTCTGGGTTCCGTTGCTCATCGCCTTTGGAACATGGACCGTATATGTTGGCGATCGTTTGCTCGATGTGCATCGTGCGATCCGCTCTGGCGATCTTGATGCTTTGCGCGAGCGTCACTATTTCCATTGGCGCCACCGTCGCTTGTTGATTCCAATGGCGTGCGGGACCGCTGCAATCGCAGCCGACCTCGTCGCGTGCCGCATGCCGGCTGGGGTGCGCAGTCACGACTCCGTTCTTGCCGCTGCCACGCTCATCTACTTTTCCGGCGTGCACTCATCAGCAAGACTTCCCCGCTGGTTGGGAAGGCTCGCCTCGAAGGAGTTGCTGGTTGGACTGCTGTTTACGGCGGGTTGCGCCGCACCGACGCTCTCGCGTCTCCATTCTGCGCGATGGCCTTTCTTCGTTTGTCTCGTATTTTTCGCAGCACTGGCTTGGATGAACTGCATGGCCATTGAGAGTTGGGAATCGTCAATCAACCGAATCACAATCTCCCTGCATACGCTGCTTCTCGGCATCGCGGGCATCGCCGCATCCGGAGTTTTTCTATCGATGGACCCACGCGCATCCGCTCTCGCCATTCCCGGCGCAGCAAGCGCGCTACTCCTATATCTTCTCGATCGCACCCGAACCCATATCTCTCCGCTCAACCTGCGCACACTTGCGGATCTGGTCCTTCTGACGCCACTCGCACTCATCCTCGTGGGAGCGCGCTAAGGTGAGAACCGCAACTCTAGAGTCGAACCGGCATGACGAATTCGTGTCTTACAAGAGCGCGAATTTCAACCGGCTGGCGCGCGTCTATCGTTGGCTCGAGTGGTGCACCTTCGGTCCGACCCTAGGGAAATGCCGGTCTGCCTACCTCGCTGAAATGAAGAACTGCCGAGCGGCGCTCGTCATCGGCGACGGTGACGGACGCTTCACCGCGCAACTGCTCAAGCAGAATCCGCACATCGCGGTTGACGCCGTGGACGTGAGCGATGCGATGCTGCGTCGGCTGAAGCAGCGAGCAGGCCGCCATGCCGGCCGCGTGCGCTCTCACCTTGCCGACGCCCGTCAACTCCAGTTCGCTGCCCGCAAATTCGATCTCATCGCAACACACTTCTTTCTCGATTGCCTGACAACCGTCGAAGTGGAATCCCTCGCAATGCGTCTGCGCGAATCCATCACATCCGACGGCGTTTGGGTAGTTTCGGAATTCGCCATTCCTGACAACTGGTATGGGCGTCTCATCGCGAGGCCGGTTGTGACTGTGCTCTATCTGGCATTCAGATGCCTGACCGGCCTTGCCATCCGTGAACTGCCTCGGCATCGCGAAGCACTCCAGAGAGCCGGATTTATCCTGACAGGCCAACGGGAACGGTTATCTGGACTCCTGGTGAGCGAACTCTGGAAGCCCGACCCGGTCGCGCATCCAGATCCACACTCGACGAGGCTCCAGATCAGCGTGGCACCTTGAGCCGTCTGTACTGTTCCTCCGTGAGTTGAAGCCAGACCCCGCCGCGGCCCATCTCCAGACCATAGTCCAAAGCCTGACGGTCCTGAAGATCGGCAAAGTTGCCAACCTTCTCAACAATCGCGCGAATCTTTTGAGGGCTTTGAAAATAGAAGCGCCGAGGCAGAGGTGTCTTCAGGTCCTCCTCCAGGAACTGGCACATCCAGTTGGTCCGGTACATGTAATACATGTAGATCCGATGGATCCCCGGCGTTCGGCACTTCGCACAGAGCCTTTCACCCGGAGTGGGAGGCACGTCGGGAATCAGGTTTCTGCATCGAGCACAGATTTTGCCGGCAAGGCGCATACGAACGGTTGAGGAGCGTTCCCCCATGCACACAGTATAAGGCGAATAAAAGGCGAAGATATGCACAGGATGATTTTTAATTTTGGCGAAATTGCTGCAACGCTTCGATCATTTGCCGCCCCTCGGCCGTTTCACGCGCCTCCAGCAACTGCGAGAAGGTGAAGACGCACATCCCGTCCACCGGACTTGCTTCGAGGGCATCGACTGCCCTCCGGAATTCCTCGGCGGCGATTTGCGTGCTTCGGCCGCGGCCGGTGTGCATTCCCTCGAGATAGAGGGCCTTTGCCTGGAGTGTGCAGATGACTTTTCCGGCAGCGCGGCGTTTGATGTCGCGGCCGATCGCTGCCGGCCACGAGTCGTCGCGGCGCAGAATCTGGTGATACGACATGACCTCGAAAATGTCCACGACACTGGAAAGAAGTGCGATGTCCTGGCCAAAGATCTCTTCGACCGCATTGTCAAAATCAGCCGGGAAGAACGGCAGCGTGTTGATTGCAATGGGAGTGCCGGGGCGCTGTTTCTGAACGGCCGCGCGGATTCTGCCAATCGCGTCAACTGTGACGCCGCACTTCCATTGGCGCCATTCCGGGCGATAGCGCTCGAAGATGATCCGGGCGGCGTTCGGTGCATCGTGAAACGGCAGATCGGCGCCGGAAGACTCGCAAAATCTGCGGAGCGTTTCCGGCGAGTAGCAGTAATCCGGCATCATTGCACGATTCACATCGGGCAGCCAGATCTCCCAGAACCCAGGCCAGCGCACGAAGCCGAGGTGCACGCCGTCGGGGTCGAGGGCGGGAACAGCCCGCTCCAGCAAAGCAATCTTGTGCTCGAGATTCTCTTCCCGGTCCGGAGGTAGCCCAATGTACCAGTCCTGTTGTTCCTCCAGCGTTCCGAACTGGTCAACCGGCAGCAGTTGCGAATGAGCGGCTGAAAACGCCGGATCGAAGCAGATATTCAGGCACGCGAAGTATGCGATCCCTCGCTCGGCAAGAGCCCGTCGAAACGCAACGTCGTCGAGGGATTCGTAGCGGGTCTCGGGATCGCGAACTGCACTCTCTACCGCTGAATCCTGCATCGGCAAGAATCGGCTCTGCGCGATCACAAACGTTGCGCCCATCTCCGCCAGGATGTCAGCAGCAGCTTCGGGCGAGAACCCGTACTTCAGAAACCAGTCGTTGTCATAAATCTTGAAGCCCAGCCTCAAATCAATCATGGAACTCCCTGGGGCCAGCGCCGCGTCGCCAGGCTCGCCGCAGCAAATGATATCGGGTAAGCCCCCAGCCCAAAGCATGTTACAGCCGTGTTAAAATCGCCTCAAAGGAAGTGGCTTAACCCCTCCCGGTACGCCCACCCCCACCATGAACCTTTTCATCATGCGTCATGCCAATGCCGGTGTTCCTCGCGAGAGCGCCAAGCTCGATGCCAAGCGCGGCTTGATCGCTGAGGGCAAGGAACAGTGCATGATCATGGGCCGCATGCTGGGCGCTCTCAAAGTCCAGCCGGATGTGATCGTATCCAGTCCCTTGAAGCGCGCGCTTCAGACCGCGCAATTCGTAGGCAACGAGCTCGGGTACGACGGCAAGGTTGAAGTCAGCTCCGCGCTCGACCTCAATGCCACCTATGCGGACTTTCAGAAGCTGCTGGGCAAGTATGCCGATCGACAGGATGTACTCGTGGTCGGACATAATCCAAACCTGTTTCAGTTTCTAGGCCGCCTCATCACCGGCAACGGCGGCGCGGGCGTCCGCATGCGCAAGGGTTCCGTCGCTCGCATCGATATGGAAAAGCATCCGCCGCTGCTGCAGTGGCTCATCGATCCGCGCATGGCACGCTGGATCTATGCGAGCGTTGCAAAGAGTTCACGCTCGAAGACCTCGCGGAAATAGTCCGCTTCCTTGCGGAGCGACCAGAGTTCCAATTCCGCACCGGTCCGGCCCGGTTCCAACTCCAGGTACACACGCTTGGGATAGACCCGCGCGACCACGTCCAGCACATCACTGGCCCGGTCCTGGTTCAGCGCTACCGCAAGGCGGAGCAGCACCACCGCGCGCTCCACAAGCTTGTGCTGTTCGGCAGGAATGTTGCGGAGAGCGCGATCCCCAGGCTGCGGCCGGCTCTTGCCCTGGTAACGCGCAATCGCCGAAACAATGGTCCGCTGCACCTGTGTGTATCCATACATCTCCGACATCGACACGATGTACTGCGTGTGGCGGTGATGCCCCTGGTGGTTGACGAACTTCCCGGTGTCGCGCAGGACGGCGGCAGCAGCCAGCCAGTCCTCATACTGCGGCGGCAACCGATGCAGGGCCTGCAATTCGCGAAAGAGCTGCACGGCGTGCGCACGCACTGGCTCAGCCTGCCGCATATCCACTCCGTAGCGCTCCGCTGTCGCAACTACCGACTCCCAGCGCTCAATTTCGAACTGCCGATGAGCCGCAGCGCGATCGTCTTGCGCCGCCAGCATCTGCGCCAGGATTCCGTCGCGCAATCCAAGAGGCGAGTAGCGAAAACCGGGCAGATTGAAGCTCTCCAGCAGTTCCGCAAACACCTGCGCACCCGCGATGATGATCTCGGCCCGCCTTGGACCAATGCCAACCACCGCTTCGCGTTCCGGCAGGTTCATTCGTGAGAGCTTCGCAGCCAGTTTGCGCACCATCGTCGCTGGAGCAATCGTTCCCGAACCGCCGCTGCGCAGCGACCGTTTCGCTGACTTCGTAGACTTGCCGCTCCTGGCCAACACGGCCGCGCAAGCCTCAGATAACGCAGCAGCGGTTCCGGAGGTAGCGATGACGAGTTTCAGCCTGCCCGGCTGAATTCGCCGATGTGCTCGGCGCAGTTCGCGGGCAATCAGCCTTCGCATGCGCGCCAGGTCCTCGGGAGGGGCCGGATCAAGAGAAAGAAACTCCTCCGTCAACCGCACCGCACCGAGCGGAAGGCTGACCGTTTCCTTGAGCCGCTTATGTTCTGAAAGTGTAATCTCGCAACTACCGCCGCCGAGATCGATCAGCAGGACCTTTCCACTCGTCCCAGGTTCGCCGCTGAGAATTCCGTGATGAATCAACCGGCCTTCTTCCAAACCTGAGATGGTCTCCATATTCCAGCCGGTCTCGGCTTTCACCCACGCGTGAAACGCCGCAGCATTCCGCGCATCGCGCATCGCCGAAGTAGCCACCACGCGAATCTGGTCAGCACCATGCAACTGCACCGCCCGCTGGAAGCGCTTGAGAGCTCGCAACGTTGCCGCCATGGCTTCCGGCGAGACAAGTCCCGTAGCAAACACACTGGCGCCCAGCCGCGTCACTTCGCGATCCTCGTGCAGCGTACGCAGCTGGTGCGACACGACCTTCGCAATCTTCAGCCTGCAGGAATTCGAACCGATATCAATAGCGGCAAACGTGGGCATGAGGAAGAAGTAAACCCCACAGGATCGAAATGAGTATCTTCGGCCAAGATACACGACGGCGCCGCAACGGAACTCTGTTCCTCGCTGGCCGCGAAGTCTTCAGAGACGGAAGCGCGGATTCATTGCACATTTTGCAGTGCTTCGCGCTTGAGGTCGGCGGTCACGACGGTGTGTGTACGCCGGATGTGGAAGACTGCTCCTACGCAAGGGGTTTCAGTTTGGATAAAACGGTAGGGAGAAATTCGGCGACCGTCGGATGGATATGCATTGCGCGTTGTATGACGGTATACGGCGCCTTCGCATACATGGCGTCCAGCAGAACGTGAACGACTTCATCGCCGCCGGTTCCGAGAATAGCAGCGCCCAGAATTTGTTTTGTTTCCGCATCCACAGAGACTTTGATGAAACCTTGTGTCTCGCCCTTCTCGATAGCCCGGCCCACTTTGCTCATTGGATGTTTCACGCCGAGCGCAGCGCGCCCCGACTTCCGTATTTCAGCGTCCGTCATTCCGCATCTGCCCAGCGGCGGATCTGTAAATAACGCGTACGTCGGAATTCGGTCTGACACGCGACGATGGTCTGCGTTGAACAGGTTATCGGCTACGATCTCATAGTCGTTGTATGAGGTGTGGGTAAAGCCGCCGTGGCCATTGCAGTCACCGAGCGCCCAGATGCCCGGCACGTTCGTTTGCAATTGATCATCAATGACAATGTAGCCGCGCTCGTCGGTCGTCACTCCGGCCCGGTCGAGGCCCAGATCATGCGTGTTGGGCGTACGCCCTACCGCGAGAAGAACGTGAGTTCCCAATACTTCCGGCGAACCCTTTTTGCATTCCATGCTGACCGCGATACCACTCTCGCGTTTTGCCAGGGATATACATTTCGCATTCAAACGAACCTGTATCCCCTCAAGCTCCACAATCTCCCGTATGGCTTCGGAGACATCTTCATCTTCGCGTCCAACCAGGCGCGGCCCCATCTCGACAATCGTGACTTCGCTTCCGAAGCGACGATACATCTGACCGAATTCCAGCCCAATGTAACTTCCGCCGACAATGACCAGATGCTTTGGCAGAAAGTCGACATCCACCATCGATGAGTTGTTGAAAAATGGCACATCGTGAATTCCGGGAAACGCGGGAATGGTAGCGCGACCGCCAACGTTGATGAAGATCTTGTCCGCTTCCAGGACCTCATCGTTGACGACGACGGTGCGGGACGATTCAAAGCGAGCGTGACCCTGGATGACCGTACAGTTTTTGAGTCCGCGCAGCCATTCCTCCACGCCCTTGTTCGACCGCCCCGAAATTTCATCTTTGCGCGCTTTCACGCGTTTCATATCGACGCGCACTTCGCCATTCACAGCAAATCCAAATTCGGCGCCTCGGCGAGCTAGATGGGCCGCATGCGCACTCGCGACAAGCGTCTTTGTCGGGATACAACCCGTATTCACACAGGTGCCGCCGAACTTCTGACGTTCGATAATGGCGACCGTCTTACCCGCAGCCGAAAACCGCGCAGCCAGAGACGGGCCGGCCTGCCCTGTCCCGATGATGATTGCATCGAAATGGCGCGACACGAGGTACCCCCTTTTGCCAGAGATCAACGTCCGGTTTTGAAATGGTACGACTTTCTCCAGCTAACCTGCGACAAGCTGCTGCCCGCCGTCGATGTCGTAGGTCGCGCCGGTGAGGGCGGTGTTGATCATGATGTGTACTGCGAGCGCGGCAACGTCGGCCGGTGTGACGACGCGTCGGATGGGAAGCGTGGCGCGAAGCTGATTGCGGCGGTTGTCGAGTTCATCGCCGAGCAGCGATGCCGACAACGGTGTGTCGACGAAGCCGGCGGCGATGAGGTTGACCCGGACGGGCGCGAGCTCGAGCGCGAGGCTAGCGGTGAGGGCAGGAAGGGCAACGGTAACTGTGGGCACAAACCCCATTCCGATATGTTGGCGGCGCCCACCAGTGCCGCCCATAAACACCAGCGTGCCTCCCGGCCGTAGCTTGTGGACAGCGTTGCGAGCAATCTGGTGCATCTGCAGCAGGTGCGCGTCGAGGGCGCTGCGCGCCTGCTCGTAGTCCATGTCGAGAAGGCGTCCGTAGTGCGGTTGGCCCGCAGTCACCATTACGTGGTCGATTGTGCCTGGGAGGGCACCAAAGAATCGCTCGAGCTCGGCAGGATCGTTGGCATCGAATGACGAAGTGCTCAGCGCTTCGAGTTCGCCGGCAGCGAGTTGAAGACGGTTGGGATCCCGAGCGGTGAGGATCAGCGTGGCCCCTTCAGCGCGCGCTCTTCGGGCGGTTTCGAGCCCGATGCCGGCACTGCCGCCGATTACAACGACTGTTTGTCCGAGAAGTTCCGGTTCGTGTCGAACGGGAATGGTGGTTGCTGAGGTGCTCATGGTTTCTCCAGATCTCACGATTTTGGAACCCACGATTGAGAGCATTGGCGCTCCGCCGGGAGCGAATGTCGATCCCGGCGGAGCCGTTTACTGGGGCAGTTCTTTGCCAGACTGCTCCGCAACCATGTATGCGGCATACCAGTCCGGCCAGTTCGCATCCCGTTGCCCGGTGCGCTTCTCGTGCTCGCCGTGAGCTGCCTCCGCACGCCGAAACGCGCTCGCCAAATCGTTCGCCGATGCAAAGGTCGTCGCCGTGGAGTCGATGCGACCGGGAAGCCGCGACGTGATTTCCTGGAATAGCCAGCCGTTCCCGTCTGGATCGCTGAACGAAGCAAACGAGCGGTAGCTGCGATGCTCAGGATCCGCGCCTTTGACCCGGATCCGCCCAAACAGGTAGGGTTCGTCAGGGCCGGCGTACACGTTGTCGCCACCGTGAAACACTTCGCCGACCTTGACTCCGCGACGGAGCAGGTTATTGTGTGCGGCCTCGATGTCAGCGACGATCAGATAAAGGCCCTGAGCCGACCCGGGAGCCGCCGCGGTGACGTTCTTGCCGAAGATGACTGAGCACCCCGAGCCAGGCGGCGTGAATTGGACCACACGAAAGTCCTTGCCATTGTCGAAGTCGGCATCGAGCCGCCACCCGAGCCTACTGTAGAACTCCTTCGCCCGTTCGACATCCGATACGGGGAGGATGACAATCTCAAACTTCATATCGACTTTCGCAACGCTCGCCTCGCTGGCGTCGCTTGCCTTGACTTCGTACGTCGCATTTGCCATGTTCCTTTCCTCCTTTGCGTTCAACTGAACCGAATGTGACTGTTGAATGCGAGCGTCACCCAACTGAATCATTTGCTCGATATGACGTGACGTTTGTTGATCTCTTCGACGCCTAAAGCCCAGTTTGATGGCTATGCTTGCGCGGCGCGAGGGCGTGAAAGCGTCTGGCTTGGAAGTGAATCTATGGGGAATCGGGTTCGCCGATCTCTTGCCTGGGGCCCAGCAGTTTGTGAGTGACTTCAAACGACGAGCACGGGAGGTCGAACGCACTCCAGTGTACATCTGGGATGCAGTGAAATTTGCGAAGTCGCTATTAATTAGAAAACGCGCGCTGGTCTTCGCAAATACGTCAATTGGCTATCCTGATAGTTTTGCCAGTGGATTTGATACTCGAGGCCTGATGTAGCTTCCACACTGAAACGATTCTTCCTTTGCGTATCAATCGCCGCGATGTGTTCCTTGCAGAACGGCGCCTCTTGAACGCGCTCAGAGATCGATCGACGGATCGCGCACGGTCCCAACACCGGCGCTGAGATAAGGGGATGGCAGATGAAGTGTTTCTCCCGACTGTCGCTGTTGGCCTTGCTGACCCTGATTTGCGTCCAGCCCATTCGTGCTCAGGATAGCGAAAAGATAAATTCGAGCCTCGGTACGCTAGCCAGCGTGCCCATGCACCCGACGTCGGATTTTGCGACTCTGGGGTGGGGATTCACTGCCGGTGTCGGCTACAACTTCAACCGGTATAACGCCCTCATCGGCGAGTTCCTATGGAACAGGAACTATTCCACCAATGGAGCCAAGATATCGAACTCCACTGGTGGATCAAATGGAGGAGTCAGCGATATTTACGGTATCACTGGCAACTATCGATTCGAGTTGGGGGGCAAGAGGTTTGGAACTTACCTGATCGGCGGCGGCGGCTGGTATCTTCGGCAGAACCACCTGGAGCAAAAGGTTGCGATCAGCTCCGGCACAACCTGCACTAATGCGCTGGTTTGGTGGGGCGCCACCTGTACTCCGGGATCCGTAACCTCGGAGCAGACGCTCGACTCCAATGGCGTTAGCGCACTTGGGGGGAATGCTGGGCTGGGCTTGACGTGGAGGGTTGGCGAGCCTCCATACAGGTTCTACGCAGAGGCCCGCTATCACTACGCACCCACCGACAACATCAAAACGCAGTTTGTGAATTGCACATTTGGCATTCGTTACTGAACGCCTCCTGAAGGAACGACCAGTCAACGACAATCCGCAATCTGCCATGGGACGAGCCCAATCAATTTGGCCCAAGGGTCGTGGCGATTGAGGAATCGCTGTCCTGAGGTTCAGGCACGGGAGTCCAGGAAGTGTCCGGGTTGAACAACTCCATCTTGCTGAATTCGTCGAGGGTTTTGGGCCCGAGGTCCTTCTGGTAAACGACGCCATCGTGACTCACGATAAATGTCTGCACACCCGTGACACCGTATTCCGCAGGTGCTGCGACCAGCGCAAAGCCGCCGATCATTACCTTTTCTACTACGAAGTTCATCTGGCCCAGAGGCGCAGCGGGCCCCTGGCCTGTGAGGATTTTGAAAAAGTAGCCATGATAGGGTTCCGATTTAAGGTCATAGCCCAACTCGATCGCCTGAGCGATTTTCTCGCCGATAGGGCCGCCCCAGGTGCCATCGGAGTTTTGCCAGGCCAGTCCGTCTTTGGTTCCAGGAGTGCTGATAATGCGTTGCGCGTACTGGTTCACGTTATAGCCTTCGCGAGGCTGAAAGGCGTAGGCCACCTGCGCTTCCACGTACCCGTGACAGATCTGGATTGCATCCAGTTCATTGGCGCCGACCCTGCGATAGAGGAGTTCCCTCCGACCGGCCTTGCTATCGAACGACCATCTCTCTCCTTTTTTTATGAGAGGCACTGGGAATGGCCAATCCTCGTTACCGACGAGCACAAATGCCCGGCTGGCGGTTTTGGGATCGATTGAAACCGAGAGCTTTTCATTGGCTTCCTGGGCGAAATCGGCCGCGTGCTTGCGGTCTTGCGGGAATTCGCCGGTGAAGGCAATATCTCTCGCGTCTTCACCAAAGATGCGGACCAAGGCCACCTGGTCGAAATCCGCCGCGGCTTTCACGAGCGCATTCGCTGCTGATCGGGGAGTGTCGAAGGTTTGGGCCGCAGCGGCACCCGCCGGAGCCGAGTTTAGCGCCGCAGCCGGCGGCGCCTTCGCTTCCTGGGCGGCAGAAGCAGCACAGATGCAGGTACAGATCACCAACGCGATCACCATCATGGCAACGAGTTTTGGTCGACTGTTCGATGTTGCAGATTTCATTTCATTGCTCCCGTTATCTGCTCTGTATTTTTTGCGACTACCTTCGGCGGCCGCCGCCACCACCGCCACGACTGAAGCCTCCGCCGCCGCGAGACATGCTCGATGATCCGCGGCTGCTGCTGCTGCGGGCGCTTGATCCGTTGTATCCGCGTGAACCGCCGCCGAACGCATCGCGATTTCCGCCGCCACTGCGGGAGAGATCGCGACTGCCGATACGATCAGGTCCGCCGCCCAGCGATCGATTACCGGCACCGGCTCCAGCGGCGCGGTTGCTTACACCGGCACCTCCGCCGCGGTTACTGGAAAGGTTTCCGCCCTGTCGGCTAATCTGCTGGCGCGCACCCTGCTGGCGGTTGGCAAGGGAGTCGCCCCGCGCCGTTCCGCCAAACCGATCTGCCGTGGCTCGGTCCTTATATGGAGCACCGCCGCGATGTTGAGGATTGTGCTGCCAATTGCTGCGATTGCCGCCGGCTGGTAGTTGCGAGGGACCTGTCGCTCCCCCAGGACCACCAACCCCGCCGGGACCGCCAACTCCTCCCACGCCGCCAGCTCCGCCAACGCCGCCGGGCCCACCTGCTCCGCCTGCACCACCGACTCCACCTACGCCGCCAACCCCTCCCACGCCTCCAACTCCACCCGCACCGCCGGGACCGCCGACATTTCCGCGGCCGCCGTTTCCGCGCCCGGGCAGATCGTTGTTGACGCGGCTTCCGCCATTGATATTCGTATTTCGATTGAAGTTATTGTTGTGGTTGATGTAGACGTTGTTGCCGCCCCAGCCGCAACCCCATCCCCAGCCCCCCGCCCAAAATGCCCCCATCGCCATGCCCACTCCGAAAGAGATCGCCACGCCCGCCGGGTAGTACCATGCCGGCGGATAGTAGATGGGGGGATAAGGGTAGATGGGTGGTCCATAGATGACCACAGGATCGTAAGTCGGCACGTAGATCACCTGAGGATTCGCCTGCTCGATGACGATGACCTGCTTGCTTTCGATGACCTGGGTATCGACCTTCTGCTGTTCCGTCGTCTTCAGATTTCCCTTGTCTTTTGCCTTCTTACGCATGCGTTGAACCGCATCCATGACGCCGGTCTGCTGCGCTAGAAACGCATTCCCGAGGTCGGTTGTCCAGGCAATGTCGTCGGCCAGGCGCTTGACCACATCGGGCAGGGCGGCCAGTGCCTGGACGCTTGGATCCCAAGGCTGCTTTGCAACGGCGTCGGCGAGTGCCTTGTCCTTCAGGCTCTTGTTTTTATCGAGCCATTGCTGAAGCTGGATGATCTCCAGCGGATAGCTGGATGCAGCCAGGACCTGCGCCAGGAGCGGATCAGGGTAGAGCGCAATGGGCGCCACGAGGGAATCCAATTGATCGGGTGGGACCTGAGTGGATTGCGCAGCGGGAGCAGCGGCGGCCGGAGACTGCGAGTAGGCGTACGCCACCATATCGCCGGGTATAACAGCAAGAATGCACGCAACCACCACGCTCGAGTGGAACATTGCACGCCATCCGTGGGCTTTCATGGCTACCTCGTCTGTGATTCGGCTTGCCTCTTCGCGGGGCGGAGGGCCTGCGGGTTCAACAACCCGCACAAAAAGGAATCATCACTTAAGGCTCGACGGCAAAGCCAAGACCGTCAACTTGCAAAAGTGCCAGCCGAATGCTGCAAGCTATTTAAGCGCGAGCGCGTAATCGGGAGAGTCGGCAATTCGGCCCACAGGATGAACAGCGCGGCGCGCCGGTTTGTAGAGTGTGTGGAACGTGGGGTGAGGCGGGGAATTGAACCGATGAGAAAAATGGCCTGCGCAAAAAATGCACAGGCCATAAGTTCTAGCAATTCGCTGCGTGCCTGGTTACACCACTCTGCTGGTTCGCGTGGTGCCGGTCTCGTCATCCAGGATCTCTTCTTCTGTGGCGCTCCCTGGATACTCGGAACGTGGCTCCTTGGATCTGTATGCGTTGACGGTGTCAACGTCACTCGATGCCTCCACACGCGGCTCGCGTGTCCTGTACGCGTCGATCGTTTCAGGATCGCTGACAGACGTTCCAGCCGTATGGGTGCTCACTGACTTCTCGCCTGCTGAGGCAACATCCTCTCCGCCTGCACGCTTCAGTACATCCTTTGCGCGGGAGACTTCTTCAGAGCTGTCACAGTGAACCGATACGAGAATCCCTCCGTCTTTTACGCGGCCTTCGTACCGCTTTGCTTCATACTCGGGGATTCCCATGCCGACCAAAGCACCAACCATGCCACCGACTGCTCCTCCTACACCCAGTCCGGCTAGCGTGGCCATGATCGGACCTGCGGCAATCAAGGGGCCGACTCCGGGAATTGCGATCGCGCCAATTCCCGCGAGAAGCCCAATGGTGCCACCGATAGTGCCGCCGATACCCGCGCCGGTCGTTGTGCCCTCAGGCGCCTTCGTGTTCTTCTCCGCGGCGAAATCTTTTGTACCGGACTTGTCGGCCATCAAAACCGAGACATCCTGGTTGGAGAAGCCTGCCGCGGTGAGATCGTTGACCGCCCTTTCCACCTCTGTCCGTGAGGGGAAAATTGCAAATGCTGCTGTATTTTTACCTGCCATATTAAAACTCCTGTTGCGTGAGGTTAACTCTTGCGTTGATCGGTCACTGCTTTACGGTCAGCTGATTGTTTACCTTGCCAGTTCCAGCAACATCTGCAGCCTTGGAAGCGATTGTCTCTTTCTCATCCTGGTTTTCTACAGGGCCTTTGAGTGTTACCTGCCCACCTTGCGTGATGATCTTCACGTTATGCGCATATGTGGAAAGAGACTTGTCCGCCATGATTGACTGGCGGATTTTTTGCGTAATCTCGCGGTCTGAAGTGTTCTCCTTCTGGTTGTCCGCCGTGTTGGGTTGATTTTTGTTTCGCGAAGAATTATCAGGCGCCGTCGAAGACGGCGGATTCGCCTGATCCTGTGCGTGGGCCGCCAACGGCATGCCGATGAGCAATTGAGAAGCCAAAGCGACCAGAGCGAATGCCCGGGGGCCTGACAGTTTGTTTTGCATTGTGTCACCTCTGTGATAGCGGAAGTACGGCGCGGCTCAACTGTCTTCCCGATCGGCGCCCTCATACAAGGGAGTTACCTGGTCTTGAGCAGTACCGGAACCCTGCTAGCACCTGCCGTCAGATGCCCGCACCTACTGGCGCGTTGCACGCGCGAAATTACGAGCGCGACCGCGGCAAATGACTCCAAGCTCCCAATGAGCGGCAATCGCCGTGCAGTGCGTTTGAAGTGTTGCAAATGCGGAGGGAGAAAGAGGGATCAAGCTGCTGGAATAATGGGGTCGAATTGCAGGAGAAGAAGGGCGGTCGAGGCATGCGGCGCTGCGAGATGCCGGCGTGGAATCGATTTCAGGCAAGCTTCTTTTCTGCCGGCACTGAGATGATGTGCTCGCTACTCGCGGGCGGCTTGCGATCCTCGATGTGCATGGCCCTGGCAGGCACCGCACTTTCACCCAGCATGCGCGCTGAAATGTTGTCGATCGTCGCGAGCGCCGCTTCAAACGACTCTGCGGTAACGGAACTCAGAAGCTCCGCAAGGGGTTTGTTCTTTGCGTGACGTCCGTGAAGCGCTTCGCGGCCAAGTTCCTGCCAGTCGTGCCACTCACCAATAGCGGACACTATTTTCTTCACCTGCTGGGCGACCTGCGCGCATACCCGATCTGCGCCGGCATGCAACTCCGCCAGGTACCGCACTGTCTTGATACGTTTGCGGAAATCGTGCAGGTTCTCTTCATCGAACGCGGGAAATTCGGCCCTCACTGCTCGAAAGCGCGATATGAGTTCCCCGGCCATCTCCGCATCCGCGCCGAATATGTTGTCAGACAGTGATTTATCCACTTCTTCACTTGCCTGAACTAGATGACTACCCCGCCTCTTGATCGCTGAGAGCAGTTCCTTCTCTGCGTTCGTGCGCTTCTTTTTGAGTCGCACTTCAAGCCGATCAATCCCGCGTATCGACGCCTGCATCGTGCGCGGCACGTAGGCTGCTGTCTCGTTCAGCGATAAACGAAGCCTGCGCAGCTTACCGATCCACACGTCGAGTTCGCGAACCGGGCTGAGTGCCTGGCGAAGTTTTTCAGCCTGTTTAGAAAAACGCAGAATTGCCTGCGCCTGGTGACTCGCGTGAGGAAGTTCGGTAAGATCGCGCTCCAGTTCGGCCTGCATTCTTAGCGTAACTACACGCAATGCATGCACCCGCTTGCGCGTCGCTTTGCGTCCACATTGATCCAGGAGTTCTCGCCACGCAGCAAGGCGGTCCCGCATCGTTGTCGACGCCGCCCCGTTCAGTCGCTTCCTGCTATTCATCGAGCCTTAACCTCCGTCCATTCTATGTTGTCCGACAGGTCCCGCATCCACAGGGCATGACCGGCATCGCTTAACACCGCGTCTAACAGAGCGTTTCGCGCCATGAGATTCTGAATCCCTCTCGCTGTTATCCTTGATTTTCAGAGCTTTACACGATGGCGAATCCACAAAGCACACGAAAGCCGACGGTGAAAGTGCCTTCAAAGCGGGCCGTCTGGGCGGTTTTGGGAGCGATCTTCCTCGCTGTGCAGTTTGCCTCGCTCTTTACGCCGCCGCTGCTAGATGACGTTGACGCTTCGCACGCCCAGGTTGCCCAGCACATGGTTGAAAGCGGCGACTGGATCACGATGAAGCTCAACGGCATTCGTTATCTCGAGAAGGCGCCGCTTCCCTATTGGCTCAACGCAATCTGCTACTCGATCTTCGGCCAGAACGCCTTTGCCACCCACCTGCCGAACTCGCTGGCTGTCCTCGGTCTCGCGTGGCTGGCCTGGCTGTGGGTCTCGCGGGGATGGGGCACTCGAGCAGGCTTCTATGCCGCATTGGGTGTGCTCACCGCAATCGGACCATTTCTGTTTACGCGCTTCGGCATCCCCGATGCGCTGCTCAGTTTTCTTCTTCTTTATGCGCTGTGGAGTTTCATCACGGGGTTGGAGAGCCGCCGCTCCAGCAGTTTCTATGGCATGTGGGCAGCCCTCGCACTTGCAACGCTGACCAAGGGCTTGATCGCACCGGTATTCTTCGCCGCTGCTGCGATCCCGCTCCTGATGCTCAGCGGACAATGGCGCCGCTGGCGTGAATTGAAACCCGTGACCGGCGTGCTGCTCTACCTGGCGATCGCGGCTCCCTGGCACATTCTTTGCGGGCTCGCGAACCCTGACCAGGGACATCCCATCGGCAATCACCCTACGCCAGGAAACGTGCACGGCTTCTGGTATTTCTACTTCGTCAACGAGCACTTTCTCCGGTTCCTGGGCGGCCGATTCCCGCACGACTACAACAAGATGCCCTTTGCCTGGTACTGGCTGGCGCATCTCGTCTGGCTTTTCCCATGGAGCCTTTTTCTGCCGGCGCTCCTCGTGGTGGCATGGCGGACGCGGCACGCATGGATGCAGCATTTGCATCGCGATTCCGGCCAGACCGTGGATTTCTATCTGGAGCACGCGGTGCGCGAAGATGTGGCCAGCTACGTAGCGCGACTCAAGTTTCGCGTCCGCTCCACGTGGCTCCTTTCCCTCTTCGCTGGATTCACTTTGCTGTTCTTTGCCATATCGACAAATCAGGAGTACTACACGTTTCCAGCCTGGACTCCGATACTGATGCTGATCGCCGGCGTGCTGGCTAACATTGAGGAACGCGGCGGCCCGGAAGGCGAGAAGCCGTTGCTTTCGCAAAAGTGGTTGAGCGGCGCGCAAGCCGTATTTTCTATTGCGGGAGTGGTTATAGCAGCGGCCCTTGGATGGGGTTTGTGGGAATCGCGCAACCTGCCCTTTGTCTCCGACATCGGCACCTTGCTGGCGCATCGCGATGTGGGTGGATACACGCTTTCGATGTCCCATTTCTTCGACCTTACCGGACCCTCCTTCGCGGCATTGCGTCTGCCTGCGATCATCGCGGCAATCGCACTGCTGATCGGTCCTGCACTGGGATGGATTCTTCGCACTCGCGGAAAACATCTGGCCGCAACCTTGAGTGTTGCGCTCACCTCGGCGGTGTTTCTGATCGCCGCGCACATTGCCTTCGCGCGCTTTGAACCAATGCTGAGTTCCAAACAACTCGCCGATACCATCGTCAGCAAGGGCTCGCCATCGGATTCATTCATCATTTATGGCGATCAGTCCGATGCCTCGTCGGTCGTCTTCTATACGCACAACCTTCTTCGCAAGCCGGCATACATTGTGATGGAGCCATGCTCCCCGCACGGGAACGGCTCGTCGCTCGTGTGGGGTTCGTGCTATCCCGACGCGCCGAAGATCTTTGTCAGCGACGACCAACTCTCAAAGATGTGGGGCACCGGGGAACGCAAGTGGCTATTCGCGCAAGACAGGAATCAATCCAAGGCTGAGCAACTGCTTGCTGGGCGTCTCATTCCGGTCCGGTCGATCGCCGACAAGGCCCTTTGGACGGACCGGCCGTTAGAATAACTATCACCGATCTCGACAAGCAAAGAATCTGGGCGCCCCAGATCTCGATTTTGAGACATGTGATTTCAACTTTTGCCGCAGCAACGGCACGGCCTACCCCGCTGCTCGCATCTTTCCGCCGGGCAGGAGTTGAAACACCCGTCCACGCCACAGGATTTTGCTGCCCATGTAGCTAGCCGCCCAGAAGAAGAACCCCATCAGGTCGCGCACTGGGTAAAGCACCAGCAGGTTGAACCAGCTTGGGTCGCGCACCACCACTCTGCCAACCGCAATCGACAACGCCTCGCGCGACACAATTGCCCACGCCAGCAAGGCAACACCCCACCACGGATGACCGAACAATAAACCGGCTGCGAGGCCGAGCAATCCGAAGGGCATGCTGAAGGTCAGCGCAGTGCCGAAGTGGCCTTTCGGGCGGGAGAAGCGCGTCGATTTCATCCAGCGGACCTGATGCTTCAACGAGGCCATCAGGCTGAGATTGATCACAATGTGATCGATGGCGTGATGGCTCAGGACGACTTCCTGGCCGAGTTTGAACGTCTCATTGCCGAGAACGAAATCGTCGGCGCAGTAATCCGCAGTCACCTTGAAGCCACCCATGCGACGAATCACGTCGCGGCGGAAAGCCATCGTCGGGCCGAGGACGAATTGCATGCCTTCCATCATGCGCGCGACCAGCACGCCGGAGGACATTTCTACGCTCATGCCTACCGCCTCGAGCCGTGCCCACAGGCCGCCGCCGGCGGCGATGCCGCGATAGAGGCAGCACATGCCGCCGACTTTTGGATCAGCAAAAGGCAGGGCAACCGAACGCAGATAATCCGGCGTGACCCGGACATCGCTGTCACTGATGACGAGGATGTCGTGCGCGGCCGACTTCTCCATCAGCTCCATCGAAGCGACTTTTGCATTGATGTAAGGCGGCTCGCCCGTCGACATGAACTTTGCGGAATCTGCGGATAACGCGCTGCGACGCGTCGCGCTATCTCCAGCCCCGCGTCGTTCGGCTGGCGTGCGCAGAAGAGAATTTCAAACTCGGGATAGTCCTGCTCGAAGAAGCTTGCAAGGTGCTCTTCGAGATCCGGCTCGGCACCTGCCAGCGGCTTCAGCAAGGTGAGCGGCGGCGTAAACCCGGGCCGCTTGCGAAGCTCCGTTCTCAGCAGCCTGGCGCTCGCGCAGATAGCGCGGCACTGCCGCTAGCACCATGCCGGCAAAGACCGTAGAAGTGATGAGGCCGAAGACCGCGATGGCTAGCAGGACGTACGACATGCAGGTTTAAGAATACGCGCCGGGAATACGGAGCGAGAATTTCAGCGGACCGCTTTGTCGGAAGAAAATTCGATAGGACTTCAACGGTGCCGCTATCAAGGTTTGCGCGTCTGCGCAGGCTTGACGACAACCGGCTTGCGCATCGGCACAATCGCCCCGGCGCTGGGCGCACCCTGCTGAAACCGCGTCAGCATCTCCGAGCGAACATACTCTACAAAGCTCTGCATCTGCCGGTTCATCTCTTCCATGCGCTCGCGCATCTGCAGGATGATCGCGATGCCAGCGATATTCACGCCCAAGATCGCGCGCCAGGTTCAGGATGAACTCCAGCCGCTCCAGGTCCTCATCCGTATAGAGCCGCGTGTTGCCCTCTGTGCGCGAGGGCTTCAGCAGGCCTTCGCGCTCGTAGAGCCGCAGCGTCTGCGGATGAATCTCGTACATCTCGGCTACCGCCGAGATCATGTATGCGCCCTTGGATTTTCGTTTCGCTACCATGGTCAGTTCTCAGTTCACAGTTTTCGGTTCTGAGCCTAGTTGTTTGAACCTGCGACACGGCTTAACAGCTTGCTCGTTCCCGAACGCAGGGGCTAAAGCCCAACACTTTTTTGCTGCATTTGCGGCCTGGCTAAAGCCATGCCCTTGTTACAAAACCTGGTCCGTCAACCTTGTCAGCAAGCTCTACATTTGCGGCGTTGCTAACAGCCATCATGTCCTGTTACAAGACCTGGGTCCGTCAACCTTTTCAGAAAGCTTTGTAGTCGTACACTTTCACAAAATCCTTCGATGAAACCGACCTGTTCCCTCGTTTCACTGCCCTGCTTCTTACAGCTTCTCAAACAACGCCACACGAGGATCCTGGCTGTTCAACTTTGCCAGTTCGCGCATGATCTCGCGGCTGCGTTCATCGTTCAGCGTCGGCACCACCACGTCGATGGTCACAATCTGATCGCCGCGCTGGCCGGGATGCGACGCGCTCTCCACGCCACGTTCGCGCAACCGCAGCTTCTGTCCCGTTCTGGGTTCCCGGCGGAATCTTTAACTGTGCACGCCCATCGATCGTTGGCACCTCAACCTTTGCGCCCAGCGACGCCTCCGCGATTGTCACCGGAACCGTCAACTGGATATCGTCGCCAATCCGCGTAAACACCGGGTTCGTTCCGGTCCGGACAATCACGTAGAGATCGCCGGCAGCGCCGCCGTTGAGACCGGCGTTTCCCTTCCCGGGCAGGCGAATCCGCTGTCCATCGCGCGTTCCAGCCTTGATGCGAAACTCCACCGTCTCTGTTTTGCTTACCGTGCCCTCGCCGTGGCACGTCGGGCAATCGTTCGTCACACGGCCCGTGCCGTTGCAGCCCGGGCACGGAATGTTGAACTTCATGCGGCCGCCCATTTGCGTTACCTGGCCTGTGCCGTTGCATTCAGGACACGTCATCGGCCCGCCGGTATGCGCTGCCCCATGGCACGTCGGGCAAATCTCCTGGCGGTGCACCTGGATCCGTGCCTGTCCACCGCGAATCGCCGACCAGAAATCGATCGTCGCCTGGTACTCAAGATCGGTGCCCGGCTGCGGACCGTGCGGCCGCTGCTGCTGTTGCTGCGCTCCCGTAAAAATGCCGGAGAAAATGTCTTTGAAGCTGCCCCAACTGGATGAGCCCGGCCCCGCTTGCTGTCCTGCATGCGTGCCGCCCTGGAATCCAGAGAAGTCGAATCCGTCGAAATCCACCGGGGCGCCGCCCGAACGTTGCTGGCGTGCATAGGCCTCAGCCTGTGCCGGATCGATCTGGTCAGAGTAGAAGCCAAGCTGGTCGTATACCTTCCGCTTCTTCTCATCGCTTAGCACATCGTTGGCTTCGGAGATCTCCTTGAACTTCTCCTCCGCCTTCTTGTCGTTGGGATTCACATCGGGATGATATTTGCGCGCAGCTTTGCGGAAGGCTTTCCGAATCTCTTCCGGTGTCGCCGTCTTCTTGACGCCTAGCGTCGCGTAATAATCTTTGTTCTGCGTTGTGGCCATTTGAGTTTTCTTATTTCACCAGCGTACATGTTCATATCCAGCGTTCACGGATCAGCCATCACTCGACCGGGTGCGAGGTCACTGGACCCTATATCGACAGATTGGCGTGACCTGATACAACTCGGGGTGGGCAGAACGCCCACCCCGCTTGCTAACTCCGCTAACACTCGCGAAGCGAGGCTAACACCGCCAACTCCGCTATTTTTTGTCCTCGACGTCAACGTACTCGGCATCGATTACGCCTTCGTCTTTCTTCTGCTCGTCTCCCGGCGTTCCGTCGGCCTGCGCCGTCGGAGCACCCTGGCCGGCCGCAGCCGCGTTCGCCTTGTAGAGCACCTCGGCCAGCTTGTGGCTTGCCTGCGTCAGCTTGTCGTTTGCTGCGCGCATCTCTGCCACGCTCGGCGAGCCTTCCAGCGTCTTCTTGGCATCGGCCAGCGCCGACTCCACCTCAGACTTGTCGGCTGCCTGCACCTTCTCGCCGGACTCTTTCAACATCTTCTCGATGTTGTAGACCATTCCGTCGAGAGCGTTGCGGGCTTCGATTTCCTCGCGCTTCTCCTTGTCCTCGGCTGCGTGCGCCTCGGCATCCTTCGCCATCCGCTCGACTTCATCCTTGCTCAAGCCTGAACTCGAGGTGATGGTGATGCGCGTGTCCTTGCCTGTCGCGACGTCCTTGGCGTTCACGTTCAGAATGCCGTTGGCATCGATGTCAAACGTGACCTCGATCTGCGGCACGCCACGGGGCGCCGGTGGAATTCCCGCCAGCTTGAACTTACCCAGCGTACGGTTCTGACCGGCCATCGGACGCTCGCCCTGCAGCACGTGCACCTCAACCTCGGTCTGCGAGTCCGCAGCAGTTGAGAACGTCTCCGTCTTCTTCGTCGGAATCGTCGTGTTGCGCGGAATCATCGGCGTAGCGACGCCGCCGAGCGTTTCAATCGCCAGCGTCAGCGGTGTCACGTCGAGCAGTAGCAAGTCTTTCACTTCGCCTGCCAGCACGCCGGCCTGGACCGCCGCGCCAACTGCGACTACTTCGTCGGGATTCACGCCGCGATGCGGTTCCTTGCCGAACAGGCCCTTCACCATCTCCTGGATCTTCGGCATGCGTGTCTGGCCGCCCACGAGCACCACTTCGTCGATGTCGTTGGGCGTCACACCTGCATCTGTCATGGCCTTCTTGCAGGGCTCAAGCGAACGCTCCAGAAGATCGGCAACCAACTGCTCCAACTTCGCGCGCGTCAGCTTCCGCACCAGGTGCTTCGGCCCGGTCGCGTCCGCAGTAATAAACGGCAGGTTGATCTCGGTCTCCACCGTGGTCGAGAGCTCGATCTTGGCCTTTTCCGCCGCGTCCTTCAGACGCTGCAGCGCCATCTCGTTGCCCTTCGAGGCCAGGTCGAGTCCTTCTTCCTGCTTGAACTCGGCTATCAGCCACTCCACGATGCGCTGGTCGAGGTTGTCGCCGCCCAGATGGGTATCACCATTGGTTGACTTCACTTCGATGACGCCTTCGCCCACTTCCAGGATGGAAATATCGAACGTACCGCCGCCGAAGTCATACACGGCGATCGTCTCGTCCTTCTTCTTGTCGAGCCCGTAAGCCAGCGCGGCTGCCGTCGGCTCGTTCACAATGCGCTTCACGTCGAGGCCGGCAATCTTGCCAGCGTCCTTCGTGGCCTGCCGCTGCGCATCGTTAAAGTAGGCCGGAACGGTGATTACAGCCTGCGTGACCGTCTCGCCCAGGTAGGCTTCCGCGCTCTTTTTCAGCTTCTGCAGAATCATCGCCGAGATCTCGGGCGGGGTGTATTCCTTGCCCTGCGCCACGACGGCAATGTGGTCGCCCTGCTGGACGACTTTGTAGGGCACCATCTTCATCTCGTCCGTCACTTCGTTGTAGCGGCGACCCATAAAGCGCTTGATCGAGAAAATGGTGTTCTCGGGGTTGGTGATGGCCTGGCGCTTGGCCACTTGGCCCACCAGCCGCTCGCCGCTCTTTGAAAAGGCGACGATTGAAGGGGTAGTCCGTGCACCCTCCTCATTCGCAATGACTTTGGGCTCTCCGCCCTCGAGAACGGCGACGCACGAGTTGGTCGTGCCGAGGTCGATTCCAATGATTTTTGCCATAGTTAGTTTCCTGCCTCAGGTTTAAAGGAGTTTCAATGTCACTAGATAAGATGCACCATGAGTGAATTAGTGTCAACTTTTATTGATAATAAACTGATAAGGATTGCCCACTCCCCACAGCATCCTGTTATGTGTGACGAATGACCTTGTTCCTAATTGCGGACCGAAATAGTCTGAGTTTATATTTAATATACGACTACTTAAGTCGCATATTCCAAAGAGGCTGCACGTGGCTCGAACTTACGTCAAATCCGTTAAAACCTTAAGTCTACTGGCTTTCCTCCCCATACTGGCCCCCCTGGCATTCAATCCAACTCTCCACGCCCAGGAAAAGCCCTATTTCATTACCTACTCGCAGGACCTGGAAGAGCCGGGAAATCTCGAAATCGAGACCAAAACCGCTCTTGGCCAGCCGGCCGACAGCCACCGCTACGGCGCTACCGCAAGCGAGGTGGAATATGGAGTTTTTGCCTGGTGGACCACTGAACTCTATCTGGACACGCAAACCACAGGGCAGGAATCGACAATCTTCACCGGCTATCGCCTGGAGAACCGCTTTCGCCCACTGATGCGCGAGCACATCATCAATCCCGTTCTTTATGTGGAATACGAAAGCATTACCGGAGCTGACAAGACTCTCCTTGAAGTCGTGGGCCACGACGGCCAGGCCGATCTTTCCGAGCCAAACGACGAAGCTAGCGAGGAGCACGAGCACGAAGCCGAGCTTAAGCTGATTCTGTCTTCAAATCTGAAGGCCTGGAACATCTCTGAGAACTTCATCGCTGAAAAGAACCTGGGACACGAACCGTGGGAGTTTGGCTACGCCATCGGGGCAGCCCGCCCGTTTCGCACCCTGGGCAGCGGCAAGCCGTGCACATTCTGCCTTGAGAAATTCATGTTCGGCGGCGAGGCATACGGCGGCCTCGGCGATACCGATTCCCTAACCCTGCACGACACTTCCCACTACATCGCTCCAATCGTCGGCTGGCAGTTGCCTTTTGGCCGGCTTA
Organism: uncultured Acidobacteriaceae bacterium; assembly: GCA_963738035.1. Classification (GTDB taxonomy): domain Bacteria; phylum Acidobacteriota; class Terriglobia; order Terriglobales; family Acidobacteriaceae; genus Telmatobacter. The sequence continues at coordinate 221,693 of CAVTVB010000003.1, read as the reverse complement.
GTTTTTCAACCGGCTTCGGCCTGACGTCGACCAGCCTCGATCGCGTCTACCGCTTCGGCTGGGCCTTTGAACTGCCTCAGGTCGGAAGCTGGTTCCGGAGCGACAAAGGGGGTGCGCGATGATGCGTCGTTTCTGCGGTCTCCTATGTTTGATGATGGGCGTCAGCCTGCTTTGCGCTGCAACCAGTTCCAATTGGAATCGGATTCCAGAGAAGGATCACAATCGAGCCAATCCGCTGGCCGCACGAACCGATACAGCAGCAGCCGGTGCCCTTGTCTATCACGAACATTGTGCGCAGTGCCACCGTTCGGATGCGATGGGAGACGGCCGCAAAAAGCCATCCCTGCACAGTGAACGCATCAAGTCGGCAACGGACGGCGATCTGGAGTGGTTCCTACGTCAAGGCGATCGGGCCCACGGCATGCCATCCTGGTCAAACCTGCCCGAAGCCCAGCGCTGGCAACTGGTGGCCTATCTGCGCTCGATCCAATGAAACTCAGTCAACATCCAGACCCTCTTTCAAGCCCCGATGCCCATCCATTCGACATTTCGGGGGGGATGGATGGCGCTCCACGAATGGCAACGTGGGACAGCCAGATCGCGTCGAGCCATCGAAGACGTGAATCCGGCAGCAGAATCAAAGGATCAAGAGGTGGCTCAAAGTAGCGAGAGATGTAACAGCACGTGGGCCCCTCGACGATTTCGCCATCACTGTCATAACTGTCAGTTTTGCTCCGCAGCAGGGTGGTGTATCTTCCGGGGGAATCTCAAGGAGAACTCGAATGATGCAGCCCAAAAAGCTGGTTGCTGTAGCTGCTCTTCTCGGATGCCTGCCCATCACATCGTGCAAGACAGGACAGGCCATTTCCCACAAGGATGATTTCAAGCAGGCGTACATCTACGGCTTCCCAATGATCGCGGCATACAAGGCAATGCATGAGTTCAATATCGACAAAAGGAATGAGCAATACAAAGGGCCTTTTAACACCATCGTGAGCGATGCTCGTGTCTTCACGCCGAAAGACACTGCAATCGTCACGCCTAACAGCGATACGCCCTATTCCATGCTGCAGGCAGATTTGCGAGCTGAGCCGATGGTGGTCTGTGTACCTACCGTCGAGAAAGGCCGCTACTACTCCGTGCAGTTCATCGACATGTACACGTTTAACTACGGATACGTCGGCAGCCGCGCAACCGGCAATGATGCAGGTTGCTACCTCATCGCCGGACCCGGTTGGAACGGCGAAACACCGAAGGGCATCAAGAAGGTGTTCCATCCTGAAACGCAGTTCAGTCTCCTGATCTTTCGCACTCAGCTGTTCAACCCCGCAGACATGCCGAATGTAAAGAAGATCCAGGCCGGATATACCGCGCAGCCACTCTCGGCTTACCTCAAGCAGCCCGCGCCACCAGCGGCTCCCGCAATTGATTGGCCCGAGTTCACCGACGAAGCGTTCAAGATGGATTTTCCCAAGTACCTGAGCTTCCTGCTCCAATTCTGTCCTGAAGTTGCGGCCGAGAAGGACCTCAGGGCAAAGTTCGCCGAGATAGGCATTGTGCCGGGGCAGGCGTTTGACTCCAGCAAGATGTCAGAGACAGAGAGGGCTGAACTCGCGCTAGGAGTTGAAGAGGGCTACAAGGCGATAAAAGGTCAGGTCGAAGAGATTGGCAAGGAAGTGAATGGCTGGCGGGTTGGCTCAGCCTTCGGCGACCGCGAATTCTACAAAGGAAACTTCCTGCTCAGAGCCGGAGCCGCGATGGCGGGAATCTATGGCAACGATGCGGATGAAGCAATGTATCCGATGGCGAAGGCAGATTCAAAGGGCGAGAAACTTAACTGCAGCAATCACAAGTACACGCTGACCTTCGCCGCCGGGCAGATGCCGCCGGTGAATGCGTTCTGGTCGGTGACCATGTACGACGGCAACACGCAACTACTCATTGAGAACCCCATCAACCGCTACCTCATCAATACGCCGATGGTGCCGCAGTTGAAGAAGAACGCGGACGGCTCACTGACCATCTACATTCAGAAAGACGCACCAGCAGGCGACAAGAAGGCCAACTGGCTTCCCGCGCCAGATGGACCGATCTTCATGGTGATGCGCCTCTACTGGCCGAAGACTGAACAGCCCTCAATTCTTCCTCCCGGAGAGGGCACATGGAAGCCGCCGGTGATCGAAGTCGTGCAGTAACTTCAAAAGAGGCCAGCACGGGAAAGAGTCGCTCATCGAGAGCGGCTCTTTCGTGTTTGCTGAAGATCAGGGTTCTTGAGCCAGCCGGAACGATTGCTGCGGGTGATTTGTTAATTGCGCCGCGACGACGGCGTCTGTTACAAACATTTCACCATATCGAGGTCGCCAATGGCAGAAGTCATCCCTGCACGAATGTCCGCTGAAATCGAAGGCGATTTCGTCGTTTTTGTCATCGGCATCCGCATCAACAAACTCTGGAAGATCCACAAATGGCTGCCGACGTTTCTCGCTATGCCGCGCATGCTCAAGGAGCTCGCAAAGAATCCTGAAAGCGGCTTTCTCGGTCACATTCAGGGCGGCCTCTTGATCGTGCAGTACTGGCGATCGTTCGAGCACCTGGAAGCTTACGCGCGCAGTCACGATTCTCACCACTGGCCTGCGTGGGTCGCATTCAACCAGCGCATGGGAAAAAGCCGCGGCGACGTCGGCATCTGGCACGAGACCTACCTTGTGCCTGCCGGTCAGTATGAAGCTGTCTATAGTGGAATGCCTCGCTGGGGATTGGGACGGGTAGGCGCCCTTGTTCCGGCATCGGGCCGCAAAGATTCTGCGCGAGGTCGTGTGGTCGAAAACACTCCCGCCTCGATCTCAGGATGAATCCGTTCGCGAGCTCGCGGACTGAGAAGCTATTGCAGAAACCTCACGTGGCCCGAGGCGATCTCATACACGGCTCCCACGATCTTCGCGCGCCCTTCCTGAACCGCTGATTTCGCCTCGGGTGTTTCCAGCATTTGATGCATCGACCATCGAACGTTGGCTTCGACGGCTCGTCCAGCGTACTCCTGCTGTGGCGCTTGCGGATCAAGCTCGGGCAAGCCCGGAAGAATATTGTCCACAAGTATCTGAATGCTTGATCGGTGCTCAATGGCGTCCAGTTTGCTGTCGATCGCTGCTTTGACAGCACCGCATCCCTCATGGCCCAGAACGAGAAAAAGCGGAGTTTGGAGGTGGGCGCCCGCATACTGCATGCTGCCAAGGACCTCAGGCGAAATGACGTTTCCAGCGACACGAATGATGAAAAGCTCGCCGAAGTTGGCATCGAAAATCAGTTCGGGCGGAACGCGCGAATCGCTACACCCGAGAATGGTTGCGTACGGTCGTTGTCCTCTCGCCAGATCTGCGAGAGTCTCTTTGCAGACGGTGGGAAAACGCGCCTTGCCCTGACGAAATCTTTCGTTACCTTCGATAAGCCGCTGCATTGCCTCATCGGCGGAAATGGTGGACCGCTGAAGTTGGATGGTGGCCATGTCGTTCTCTTTCTGGAATCGATAACTGGTAGTCGATAATAGCGGAACCAAAATCCACACAGAGTATTGCAGGTTTGCTGCATGGGCGCGCGTATCAAGCCATTGCATGACCTGGGATGTTGTGAAGCTGCTGCTCGCACTATACCGATTCACCACGGCAGTCGAGAATACCCGCTCAATCAGGCAAACGCAACCCGCTGCGCTCGATCGATCGCAGCCCAGACCCCAAGCCCGATCCCTTGTGCCATCTGCGGCAGATCCACCATATTGTGGGCCAGGAAGATGAAGATTGAATTCTCCTTTGGATTGGCCTGCCACCAACCTCCAAAAGCGCCAGGCCAACTGACAGATCCTTCGCTCCCACGTCGCGCCAGATCCGTGTCGTCGGGTTTGAGGATGACGGCAACTCCCAGACCAAACCCTCGACCGAGGGCGTGCGGCTTGATGCCCAGCCATCCCGGACGCGCATCATCGTCAGTGAGCCGGTTCGTCATCATCTGGGTGAGCGTCTCCGGGCGTAGTAAACGCACACCATCTACGTCGCCGTTGCCGAGAAAAATGCGGGCGAATTTCAGATAGTCATCGACCGTAGACCATAGTCCGGCGCCTCCGCCCTCGTAAGCAGTGTGCTCGGGCCTCTCTTCGATGAACACGCCACTTCGCTTGAGGCACTTGATCAAACGGCCCTGTTCATCGAAGCCGTATGTAACTGCACGCCGATACCACTTTTCGCGCGGAACAAGGAAGCTGGTGTCTTTCATGCCCAGCGGTTCGAAGATTCGGCGAGCGAGGACTTGACCGAGAGTAACGCCTTCCATCCTGGCGATCAGCAATCCAAGCAAGTCGGTAGACCTGCCATAGGTCATCACACTGCCGGGCTGAGCGATCAGCGGCAGACTGGCGAGGCCTTTAATCCAATCATCGGGCGCGATGTCGCTATCGATCTCGCCGCCGAGGGTTTCGCGATAGGCCTGGGCGATTGGACCACGATGAAAATCTGCATAGGTGAGACCGGCACGATGCGTGAGCAGATCTTCAAAGGTGATCGGGCGGTTCGCCTCTACGGTATCGTTGAGGGGACCATCGGGCGAACGCAGCACCCGCATACTCTCAAACTCCGGGGCGACGAGAGAGATGGGATCGTTCAGCCCGATTCGGCCCTCATCCACCAACATGAGCGCAGCGACCGAGGTGATCGGCTTGGTCATGGATGCAATGCGAAAGATGGTGTCGCGCTCCATGGGCAGGTGATTCTCGATATCGCGCCAACCGGCGGAGGCGCATTCCGTTTCACCATTTCGATAGACCAGAACGACGGCGCCGGATAGTTCCCCGTTGGCGACACTCTCCTCCACGATGGTTTGAAGCTGCTGTTCTCGGCGCATTACGGCTACCTTCTTTCATTTTATAATTGATTTATAAAATAACTTGTCTATAAAATCAAGTCATGGCCAATGATTCTGAACCTGATTCCACGCAAACAAGAACGAAGGGGGACAAGCGTGCCCGCACTCGAGCCAAACTGCTTGAAGTTGCGCGCGCGCTCGTTCGCGAGAAGGGGCATGAATACGCGACGCTCGAGGAAATTGCGGAACGCGCGGGCATGACGACTGGGGCGATCTATGGGAACTTCAAAAACCGCGAGGATTTGTTCATAGCTCTCGGACTCACCTACTGGGCGCCGATCAAGCCGCGGGTGAAGCCGGGAGCCAGTCTCGCGGACATCATGAGAGCGATGGCCGATGCAACGATCGCCGCGATTCCTGATCGTAGCGCTGCCGCGGTAGGCCGGCTGACCGGGCTGGCCTACACACTTAAGAACGAAGCCATGCGGGAACAGGTCGAAAAGGTCACGGCAGAAAGCTACGCATTCGGCGAGGAATGGCTGCGCTCCGTAACGAAGATGGAGGATCTTCCGATGCCCGCCGCGCAGTTCGTACGCGTGCTGCACGTTTTGATCGAAGGGCTGGTCCTGCAAAGACTCCTGACTCCGGAATTGATCCCGGACCGCCTCATCCGCGCCGCTTTCGCAGCACTCGCGACGAAGAAATAGCCGGTGACGCAGCAATTGCCCTGACCGGCATCACAACCAATCGTAGGTCCAGTCGTTTAGTCTCGACTATTCCCGCATGCGATGACCACTGCTGAGGCCCAAGCCCGATATCCCCTGACCCAAGGCGTCAATCCCTGGCTCGTTACAGCCTCGGTAATGCTGCCAACGTTCATGGAGGTGCTTGACACCGCCATCGCTTCGGTTGCGCTGCCGTATATCGCCGGAAGCCTCTCCGCCACCAACTCCGAAGCGACCTGGGTGCTTACCAGCTACCTCGTCGCCAACGCCGTGATCCTTCCGGCCTCCAACTGGTTTGCGCGCCGATGGGGCCGAAAGCGCTTCCTGCTGATCTGTGTCGTCATCTTCACCATCGCTTCGTTCTTTTGCGGAGCGGCCCCATCGCTTGCCGTGATTCTGCTGGCGCGCATCATGCAGGGTGCAGGCGGCGGTGCTCTACAACCGCTTTCACAATCCATCCTGCTCGAAAGCTTTCCGCCGGAGAAGCGATCGATGTCGATGGCCGCATACGGGCTCGGAATCGTCGTCGCCCCAGTGTTGGGCCCAACGCTGGGCGGCTGGCTCACCGATACGTTCAGCTGGCGCTACGCCTTCTACATCAACATTCCCGTGGGCATTCTCGCCTTTTTCATGATCGCCCGATTCGTTCATGATCCGCCCTACATCAAGAACGCCAAGGTTGGCGCCTTCGACAACATTGGCTTCGGTCTCCTGATCGTTTGGACCGGCTGCCTGCAAGTTGTCCTCGACAAAGGGCAGGAAGACGACTGGTTCGGAGCCCTCTGGGTGCGCTGGGCTGTGGCGGCGCTCGTCATTGGCTTCATCGGCTGGATATGGCGCTCATGGACCAATCCGCGCGGACTCGTCGACCTGCACGTGCTCAAAGATCGGAACTTCCGCACTGGCTGCTTTTTGATTGCGCTGCTGGGCATGTGCATCTACATCACCATTGCCATTCTTCCGCTCTACTACCAGGAGATCCTCGGCTACACGGCCTTTACCGCCGGCCTCGTCGTAGGACCACGCGGTATCGGGTCATTCATCGGCTCTCCCGTCATCGGCATACTCGGCTCCCGCATCGACAATCGCAAACTGCTGAGCGCAGGATTCATCGGCTTTGGCATCTGCTCGCTCATCTTCGGTACTGTGAACTTGGATATCGGCCCCTACACGCTGCTGGTTCCGATTTTGTTTACGGGCTTCGCGCTCAGCTTCGTCTTTGTGCCGCTGGCCACCATGTCCACCTCCACGATTCCGCGCGAAGAGATGGGCAACGCCACGGGCCTCTTCAACATGCTTCGCAACATTGGCGGGTCAATTGGGATTGCGATGGCGACCACCGCCATCATTCGCCGCGCTGCTCTGCACCAGACCGAGATCGGCGCCAATCTTTCTCCGTCGAGTCCCATTTTCCAGCAGAAATCGCGCATAATCGCCGCATATCTCGGCCATCAGATCGGTCCTGCAGCCGCACGTCCCGGCTCATTGGGACTGATGTATGGACTTCTTCAGCGGCAATCTGCCTTGCTGGCCTACATCGACGTCTTTCGCTGGACAGCGTTGCTGGCATTCTTTTGCGCGGGTGCCGTATGGCTGTTCGGCAAACCGCCAAAGCACGTGGCTCCGCCACCTGGCGCGCACTGAGGAGATCTAAAGATGAAGAATATCTTCTGGTTTGCGTTTCTTCTTCTCGCCACCCGACTGGCAGTCGGTCAGGTGCCCAAAACCAAGCACGCCGAGCCCGATCTCAAAAGGTTCTCGTCATCGCAGCTCAGAGCCTGCTTCGACGACAAGACAATTTGCGGAGCTGATGACGTCTATGAAGTATCTGACGAGCTTATCCGTCGCCTGCCAACTCTCCGAACCGATCAGTTGGTCGCTTGTTTCGATAACTGGAAGATTTGCGGGATGGGAAATGACCTGACCAACGGTTGGGCAATCTCCAACGAATTGGCACGTCGCGGAAATCCGCACGCCTTACTGGCTCGCTATTGGACAGAGCCGAACGAGTCGATCCGCTATGGAATAGTGCACGTTGCATATCAATTCAGAAACTCTGAGATCACAGGTTTCATGCCGCAGGGTCTTAGAATCCAGACAAGGAGATGACGAGTTTCTGTACTGGCCAGCGAGTTATCTTGCCAAACGGTGCGATCCTGAGGCACTGAAATGGCTCAGCACCCGAACACAAAGAAGCCAATCCTGCTTGCTCTATGCTGATGCCGTCGGACTCTTTGGAAAATGCGAGTACAGACCTGCAATTCCCTATCTGCTTGAATATTCGCTTGAAGATGCATGTATGAACATCGTCGATGCAGGTGAAGACGATCTTCAAAAGCTGTATCCAAATAGTCCCAAGGGATTCAATAGCCTTGAAGCTATGCGAAGGTACTACTGCGGACGGGCTAAGCGCGAGGGCTTTCATGTAGACTGCGTTTCGAAATAGACACTTCGTCGACCCAGTTCCCCAATTCCGCATCCTATTAATTGGATCAACCTGCCCTCTGGGGCGCGGGACTGATCCGTCATTAGGGCAGGGGCGTTGGGGTTTTCGCGATTTCCCCCACCTCACCGGCGGCGAAGGAGAATCGCAATGATCACCCCAGCGACGAAGACCTGTCGCCGGGGACCCCGATGGCAGCCGCCAGACCCTGCCCGAATTACCAATCCCAATGGCAGCCACCAGACACTGCCCGAATTACCTACTTTTTGTTCAATGGAGAGTGTTCCCTATGTCATCCCCCTCGAGAGATCTGAAAGAAACCGAATCGTCCCTGCGCTCAGTTATCCAAGCCCTCATTGATGGCCAGGAAGGCTTCAAGAAGATTGGCGAAGAGATCAAGGATGAAACGCTGAAAGAATATTTCCTTGCCGAATCCCTTACCCGTGCGCAGTTTCGCGGAGTGCTCGAGTCCATCCTGCATCAGGAGGGTGTGCACGACATAAAAGAAAGCGGCACGGCGGTAGGAACCGTCCGCCGCGCCTGGGCAGATCTCAAGTCTGCGCTCGGCGGCGGCGACCACACCCTACTCGCGACCGCCGAAGAGGCAGAAGACGAAGCAGTGGAAGCCTATGCCCATGCAACGGAATCGTATCTGCCTCTACCTGTGCGCCAGGTGCTTACGTCGCAGGCCGCACATATCGAAAAGTCGCACGAGTTCGTCAAAGCCGCGCGAGACACAAAGAAGTAGCTGCCGCTGCTCTCAACTTCGGTGTGCCCAAGCCAGGGCACACCGTCCTCCTGTGCGCGAGTCTTCAACCCCTCATCCCACCAGCGGCACAAATCGCCTTGAATCCTCATCGAATCGCTCGATGCGTCCTGAGAGAATCTCGTAGTACCAGCCATGCACCGCGAGCCGACCTTCCATCATTGCCCGAGACACCGACGGCTGCGCCTTCAAATTCAAAAGTTGCGCAACCACGTTGCCTCGAATCAACGATGCAAGCTCAGCATGAGGCCCATCGTTGGGGTTCAGCGGCTGCCGGTGCGAGAACGCAGCCTCCACGTGATGCAACCAGCGGCTCGCCTTTGGCAGTTTTTCCAATCCCCGTCGATCGAGTGCTGCTTTCATCGCTCCGCAATCCGAGTGTCCGCAGAGGATTGCGTGCTTCACCTTGAGCACCTCGACCGCGTATTCAATCGTTGCCGTGCACCCGTCCACATCACTCGCGGTCACCGGCACCACGTTCCCCGCATTCCGCGTGATGAACAAATCCCCCGGCCCGGTGCCCAGGATCAGATCCGGCAGCACACGCGAGTCTGAACAGGTAATGAACAGCCACTCCGGCGCCTGCGACTCCGCCAGTAGATGAAACTCGTCGCGCCGTCGCGGAAACACGTCGGCCAGAAATTTTTTGTGCCCCTCAATCAAACGCTCCACCTGCGTCCACCTCGCGACTGTTCTGAATTCACCAGCACCAGCCTAACGCATCACACTCCGCTTCTCATCTTCTGAGATATAGTGGTGGCGACGTCCGGCAGCCGCCACCGCACTCAACCTTGAGAGAGGAGGCTCAGCATGATGTGTGTGCTTGCGTCATTTGTTGAATCCCAGCCTCTTCTCGAACAGCTCCACAATGTGCCTACGCTCATTTACGCGGTCTTTTTTTTCTGCCTGGCGGCGGCATATCTTTCGCTTTGGTGGGCAGCGCCCGACTTTCGCGTCTTCCGCAACATGGGCGTCTTCCTCTTCCTTGCCACGCTGCAATTGATCACAACCTACTTTGGCGGGGAAGCATACCAGTGGGCTCTCATCGCGTGGACCTCCGCTCTTCTCGTGATGATCGCCGGTGAGGCCATGCGCATTCGCAGGCGACAGTGGACTTTGCTTATTTGGCCTCTCTGCATTTTTGTCTTCTTCTTCGGATGGTTTCCCGCACTTCGGTTTCTTCAACCTTTGCCGATCGACATCAGTCAGGTATTTCTCACTATTCTCACTGTCCAGGGATTTCTCTACGGCCAAAGGCGGGACCGCCAAATTGCCGCCGCATTTGCTTTCCTCGTTTGCGTGCGCTTGACGCTTTCCCCGACCTTTCAAGCCCTGACGCACGTTCCGCGCATCATCGAGATCGGCGGATGGCGGTGGCCGATCAACCCGGTCTCGATGATCTTTCTGGCGACCGCCGTTCTCTTTATCTATGTGCGCGACCTCACCGAAGACCGCCGCGAAAAGCAGCGCCTTTCTGCGGAATTGGCTGCAGGCCGAGCCATTCAGCACGTTCTCATTCCAGATCAGTCACTTTCCATTCCCGGATTTCAAATCGAGTCTGTCTACAGACCGGCCGGTGAGGTGGGCGGTGATTTTTTCCAGATTATTCCTCTCAAGTCGGGTGGCGTTCTTGTCGCCATTGGCGATGTCAGTGGCAAAGGGATGCCGGCAGCGCTATTGGTTTCGCTCCTCGTTGGCGCACTCCAGACCCTCCCCGAAATAAGTACGAGCCCTGGCAAAATTCTCTCCGAATTGAATTGCCGACTGCTCAGTCGGAGTGCGGGCGGATTTACGACCTGCCTCATTTTGCGTGCCGATCCCGATGGCACTCTCGTTATTGCGAACGCCGGTCATCTCGCGCCTTACATCGACGGCAAAGAATTACCTCTCGAAAACAGCCTTCCACTTGGAGTTTTCGCAGATACCGAATACTTCGAGTCCACTTTCCAATTCGATCCCGGCTGGCACATCACGCTCGTCACCGACGGGGTCGTGGAGGCCCGGGACAAACATGGCACCCTTTTCGGCTTCGAGCGCACAGCAAACCTCAGCACGCGCTCTGCCGAAGCCATTGCCCAGACAGCGCAGGCTTTTGGCCAAGAAGACGACATCACCGTACTCTCCATCATCCGCGCCCAGGTGCGTGCAATTATTTGAACCAGAACGGTTCCCGCTTAATCTCTGCCATCACCAGTTTTCTGGCGACAAAACGCGTCCCGTTTCATACACTGATCCAAACATGTCCCCCGACACTCCCCTGAAGATCGAACCGATTCCCGGCAATACACCCGGAACAGTCGTCCTGCGCCTTACCGGTCCCTTGACCCTGAACAGCGTCTCCCCATTGCGCGCTCTGTTCCGCGGAACCGAGCCGCCGCGTCACACCATTCTGGATCTGCGCGGAGTTCCTTTCATGGATTCGGCCGGCATGAGCGAGATCATCAATCACGAGGTGTATTGCCGCGACAAGCATGTCTGGCTCACTCTCGCCGGCGTCACTCCTCGGGTGCTCAGCATGTTTCATATCACGCGGCTGGAGAAAGTCCTCACACTGACAACTACCGTGGAAGAAGCCGAAGCCCGGACGTAAGCAGCGGGCTGCGATTGGTACTATTCGAACGGAAGGAGTTCCACGCAGCTAACCATGATCTGCCGCCGCCTCGTCTTTACTCTCGCTGTCCTTGCCTCGTTCTCCCCTTTCGCGCTCCGCATTGATGCGCAGGCCGTCGACAATCTCGATCCGGCTCTGAAAGCGCGCATCGACAGCATTGCAACCGACGTGCTGAAGCAAACCGGCGTCCCTTCAGCATCCGTCGCGATCGTCAAAGGCGGGAAGCTCGTCTACACCCACGCCTACGGCAGTGCGCATCTCGATCCGCCAGTGCCCGCAACACCGGAGATGCGTTACTCCATCGGCTCCATTTCAAAGCAATTCACGGCGGCCGCCATTCTTCTTCTGCAGGAGCAGGGAAAACTCTCGCTCGATGATGCCGTCGGCAAGTACGTGCCCGGCCTCACTCGCGGCAACGAAGTCACCATCCGCCAGATCCTCTCTCATACTTCGGGCTACCAGGACTACTGGCCTGAAGATTACGTGATGACGCCGATGCTGCACCCTGAAACCGCGCAACAGATCATTGATGCATGGGCAAAGAAGCCGCTCGACTTCGATCCTGGCACGCAGTGGCAGTATTCGAACACCAACTTCGTGATTGCCGGCGCCATCGTGGAAAAAGTCAGCGGGCAAAAACTCATGGAGTTCCTCGGCGAACACATTTTCCATCCACTCGGCATGAAGTCCGTGTGGAACTCGGATGAGACCAAGCTCACGCAGTCCGACGCCACGCCTTACTACCGGCACGCCCTCGGACCCCTTCGTGTTGCGCCCAAGGAAGGCCGCGGCTGGATGTTTGCCGCCGGCGAGCTCGCCATGACCGCGCATGACCTGGCGCTTTGGAATGAAAGCATGATGGCGCAAACCGTCCTGAAGCCCGAAAGCTACAAGGAGATGTTCACTTCAGTAAAGCTCAAGAACGGCCAGGATACGCACTATGGGCTCGGGGTCGGCGTGCGTGATATGAACGGCCATCGCGACATCGAACACAGCGGCGAAGTCTCCGGCTTTGTCTCTGATAACCAGATGCTTGTCGACGATGGCGCAGCCGTCACTGTGCTCACCAATCAGGATGCCATCGGCGCCGCTTCCACCATCGCGCGTCTCGCAGTTCCCGTCGTTGCTGGATTTCCGCCGAGCGAGACCGAGAAGCAGGCCCTCGATATATACCGCGGCCTTCAACAAGGCCGTATCGATCGATCGCTCCTCGCGCCGAATTTGAGCGACTACTTCACACCCGAGGCTATTGCCGATTTTCAGTCCAGCCTCGCTCCTCTTGGTGAGCCGCTCACCTTCCACCAGACTGGCGAAGCCCTGCGCGGCGGCATGACCTTCCGCGGGTACAACATCACGTATCCCAACAAGCGCCTGAGGCTCACCACCTATACCTACCCCGATGGCAAGCTCGAGCAGTATCTGATCGCTCCGGCCGATTAGCTTCCTGCTACTTGGCATCCCACACGCAAGGGTGCAACCATCCATTCGACACTTTTCGACGAATGGGTGGGAAGCACGAAAACTTACACCAAGAGCGTCCGATGCAGTTGCACCGATTTTTATTCACGGCCACGCTCACCTGCACCAGCCGTGTGGTTCAGATTAGGGATCGTCTTCTCGGCAGGGTCCCGCGCACACGTCCCGACTGCGATGGGATCTTGGTAGATCGACACACAATTCACAGCGGCAAGAACCAGTTGGACGCAGTGTTTGTCAGTCCTTCCGTCAGCCCTCCGCAATCAGCAGTACTCATCTGTCACGGCATCGGCGAAGTCGTCTCGCAGTGGTTTCCCATTCAGCGAATATTCGCTGAGAACGGCATCGCCTCCCTAGCATTCGACTACTCCGGCTATGGCCGCAGCACCGGATTCATCGATTGGACCCAGTGCGAGCAGGACGCGATTTCGGGCTTCGAACTTCTGCGACGCATCGCACCTTCGGTCCCCATTTCGATTCTCGGATTCTCCCTCGGAACTGGAGTGGCCTCCGCGATCCTTAGTCTGGTGTCCGCCGATCGCCTTGTGCTTTGCGGTGGTTACTCGTCCTTTCGCAGCGCCGCGCGTTCCGCTCGGATTCCGAGCTTCCTCTCGGCACTCGTGCCGCCAATCTGGTCCGCAGCAGACGCACTGCGCGACTCCAGTTTGCCGATTTTGATTGTGCAGGGCGATCGAGATCGCCTCTTTCCCATACAAATCGGGCACGATCTTCTTTCCTGCTGTGGAAGCCAAGCCGACCTGCTTGTCCTTCCTGCCCGCTCTCACAACGATCCCTTCTATAACCCGAAGCCAGAGTACTGGGGCCCAATCATCAACTGGCTGCTCCAGAGCCATCACAGCCGCTAACCCTGCTAACGTAGGATCCGCTCACTTGACGCCCGCGCCGCGAGCGCTGTCCTTGTTAGCTCCGCTGTTCTCCTCTTTTTCGATACACTTGAATCTGACCTATGTTTGAGAACCTTACAGAAAAACTGCAACGGGCCTTCAAAAACCTTCGCGGGCAGGGCACGCTCACCGAAGAAAACATGGATGAGGCTCTGAAAGAGATTCGCGTCGCCATGCTCGAGGCCGACGTCAACCTCAATGTCGTCAACGAGCTCATCGAACACATCCGCGTGAAAGCCGTTGGAAGCGAAGTGCTTACGGCCCTTTCGCCCTCCGAACAGGTCATCAAGATCGTCCGTGACGAGCTCGTCGAGCTCCTGGGCCGCGACACGGCCCGCTTCAAATTTGCCTCGCAGCCCCCCACGGTCATCTTGATGGCCGGGCTGCAGGGCTCGGGTAAAACCACCACCAGCGGAAAGCTGGCAGCGTGGCTAAAAAAAGGCGGCCACCGACCCATGCTCGTCTCCGTCGACGTGTACCGTCCGGCCGCGCGCGAGCAGCTTAAAGTCGTCGCCAAGTCCATTGAGGCCCGCCTCTACGAAGGCAAAATCAACGACGAGCCCGCCGGATCGAAGCTCGTGGAGCGCCTCGCCACCGAGGCTCGCCGCGAAGCGCGCATTCTCGCCTGCGACACGCTTATCGTCGACACTGCCGGCCGCCTTCATGTCGATGAAGAGCTGATGACCGAGATGGAGCAGCTGAAGAAGCTCCTCTCGCCCTCTGAGATTCTCTTCGTCGCCGATGCCATGACAGGGCAGGACGCCGTCAACTCGGCTCAAGATTTTCATAAGCGCCTCGGCCTCACCGGCGTCATCCTCACCAAGATGGACGGCGACTCGCGCGGCGGCGCGGCGATCTCCATCCGCCACGTCACTGGCCAACCGATCAAGTTCATCGGCACCGGCGAAAAGGCGGACGCCTTCGAGCCTTTCCATCCGGATCGCATCGTCGGCCGCATTCTCGGCATGGGCGACATGCTCTCGCTCATCGAGAAAGCCGAGTCTTCGCTCGACCGCAAAAAATCAGAAGAGTTCGCCAAGAAGGCGCTCCTGGGCGATGGCTTTACCCTCGAAGACTTTCGGGATCAGTTGAAGCAGATCAAGAAGCTCGGGTCGATGGAGAGTATTTTGAAGATGCTCCCTTCGGTGGGCCCCTTCGCCGGCTTGCAGCAAGCCGCGGGTCAGGTCGACGAAAAGCAGTTTGTCCGGCTCGAGGCCATGATCAGTTCGATGACGCCTTTTGAGCGCCGCAACCACGAAGTCATCTCCGGCTCCCGCCGCAAACGCATCGCCGCGGGCTCCGGAACCTCCGTGCAGGATGTAAACCAGCTTCTCCGCCAGTACGCGCAGATGAGCAAGATGTTCAAGCAAATGGGTAAAGGCGGCCTCGCCAAGCAGATGATGCGCGGCGGCATGTCAGGAATGATGGGGAAGCAGAAATTCGGGCGGTAGTACTGAGATTGCTGCGGTCCAAAAGCAGGTCCTTCGCGCCGCTTAACCCCAAACGCGCTTCGCTCAGGATGACACGTTATTGAGCGAGAGCGCTCATCCAGATGTATCTAAACCAGAGCGCGAAGAGAAATCATGGCCAGCCTCCAGGACCAACTCGACGAGATCACCTCAAACACGCGCAACCTCGTGCAGCCCGAGCGTCTCGCCATTAGTGAGAAGGCAGTTGAGGAACTCTTCGCTACCGGCATCGAGGACCGCATTCTCCCCGTTGGTGCGCAGGCGCCTGAGTTCGCGCTGAAGGACTCGACTGGCAAACTTGTCCGCTCCCACGACCTGCTCGACCTCGGGCCCCTGGTCATCAAATTCTTTCGCGGCCGCTGGTGTCCCTATTGCGTGACTGAGCTGGAAACATGGCGCGACCTCTACGGCCATCTGCGCGAACGTGGCGCACTCTTAGTCGCCATCGGCCCTCAGATCGAACGCCAGAGTGACTTTATGGCCAACCAGCATGGCCTTCCCTTCCCCGTCCTCACCGACCCCGGCAACGCAGTCGCTGAAAAATTCGGCCTCGTTTATACCATCCCCGAATACCACCGCGACTACTACCTCTCCATCCTCGTCAACATCCCCTTCGTCAACGGCGATAAGAGCTGGCGTCTTCCTCTGCCGGCCACCTACGTGATCGCCAGGGATGGCAAGGTCCTCCACGCCGAAGCCCACGCCGACTTCCGCGTTCGACCCGAACCTGAAGAAGCACTCGCCGCCGCCTGCGACATCCACCACCGCTAGAGCGGAGCTTCGAGAGACTTTTCGGTTGCGTTTCCGTCTAGTTCCGTGCAATGCCCCAAAGGTTCGTGACATCCGTCGCAAAGAGCAACCGCGGATCCTTCGACTCTGTTTGGCCGAAAAAACGGCCAAACTACGCTCAGGATGACAGATCAATTCCGATGCGAATCTTGGAAACAGCACACCAATCGCGTGCACAAACAACCGTTCCGCCGCTGACGATCTGCATCGATCTCGCTTTGGACCGACTATTTTGAGAGCTTAAGCTGCGCTTCTTTGAACGTCACACCTCGGATCAGAAAAACCTTGCTCCGAGAGAGTTCCCCGTTCAGCAACTCGACGGATTTCTTGGGCAATCCAAACGTATCTGCCAGAAATGCAACCAGCGCGCCATTTGCGCGCCCTTCCACCGGAGGAGCCTGCACGGCAATCTTCAACTGCGTCGCTTCGCCTTCACCGTACACGCCAACAATCGAGGTCTTTTTCGCGCCCGGGTGCGCGCGAACCGCGAGCGTCACACCGCCCGCCACTTCGCGCAGCATTGCCAAGCTCATTCGGGCGGCCCCAGGTATGGCGCACGTTTGCCGAACAGCGCCGTCCCCACGCGAATGCGCGTTGCGCCCTCAGCAATCGCCAGCGGAAAATCGCCGCTCATCCCCATCGACAGCACATCCAGATTCAACCTGGAATACGCCGCTGCCCATCGATCGCGCCACTCGCGCAAACTGCGAAAGCAGGCGCGAGTCACATCCTCCGGAGCGCCCCACGGTGCTATCGTCATCAGGCCGCGCGTCTCCAGATGACCCAGATCCGGCAATGCCTCCAGCAATTGCACAGCATCCGCCGACTCCGGCTCCAGCCCTTCCTTCGTCTCTTCAGGACTGAGCTTTACCTCAATTAAAATCGGCAGGCGCTTGCCGAGCCTCTGCGCTGCTTCATTCAACCGTTGCGCAAGTCTCAGCGAGTCCACTGAATCCACTGCGTCAAATAGCTCCGCAGCGCGCGACGCCTTGTTCGATTGCAGATGTCCGATCAGATGCATGCGAATTGGTTTTTCCGCGCGCGACCGCAGGGGCTTCAGTTCCTCGGCCTTACCTGCGAATTCCTGAACGCGATTCTCACCAAACAGCGTCAGTCCCAGCGCCGCTGCTTCGGCAATCGTCTCCGCCGGATAGGTTTTTGACACTGACATGAGGTCAACGTCTTCGCGCCTACGCCCTGCGCCGCGGCATGCGTCTGCAATCGCTTCCTCAAGCTTTTCCAGATTTTCCGCGAGCGAACTCATTGCTCAGCGCCCGTGTTCTTCGAGGTACTTCTCGGCCTCAAGCGCCGCCATGCAACCCGTGCCCGCAGCCGTAATTGCCTGGCGATAACGCCGGTCCTGCACATCGCCGCATGCATACACGCCCGGCACAGGGATCCCTTTGCGAGTCGTGATTACGTTGCCCTGCGTCAGCACGTAACCTTCATCGTCGAGATCGATCTGGCCCGCGAACATCTTGGCGTTCGGCTCGTGCCCGATGCCGAGAAACATTCCGTCTACATGAAGATCCTCGCTCATGCCCGACACAACGTCGCGCAACCTCAGCCCCTTCACTTCCTTCTCATCCACACCGAGCACTTCATCCACCACCGTGTTCGTCCTGAACTCGATGTTCGGGTGCGCCATCGCCCGCTCCAGCATGATCTTCGACGCGCGGAACTGTGGCCGCCGATGCAGCAGAGTCACCTTCGATGCAAAGCGCGTCAGGAACAGCGCTTCCTCCATCGCGGAATCGCCGCCGCCCACCACGGCAATCGGCCTGTCGCGGAAGAAAAATCCGTCACAAGTCGCGCAGCTTGAAACTCCATGCCCAATCAGCGCCTGCTCGCTCGGAAGTCCAAGCCAACGCGCGCTCGCACCTGAAGCAATAATCAGCGTACGCGTCAGGACTTCGCCGGCCGACGTGTGCAGCCGAAATGGATGGCTTCCCAGTTCCACACGACTCAGGTGCGCCAGCTGAAACTCGGCGCCAAACCGCGCCGCCTGCTTCTTCATGTTGTCGATCAGCTCGGGCCCTTGAATTCCCTCGGGCCACCCTGGAAAATTCTCCACCAACGAAGTAATGGAAAGCTGGCCGCCGGGTTCGTGCCCTTCGAGGACAAGAGGTTTCAAGTTCGCGCGCGCGCTGTAGATCGCCGCTGTCAATCCGGCGCAGCCGGAACCAAGAATTACGGTGTCACGAGTGTCTGTCATCAGGTTTCCCAGTAAATTGTAGACGGCACGCCCGAATATCCCCCATTCGGAAATCAGCGTACAAATTCGCCCGCCTTTCGCTCGCAATTCGGCCTGCGAGCGGCCGTGAGCCAAATCCAGCCGCACTAGATAAGATGATACCCATGGCAAATCTGACTCTTGTGTACGGAATGCGGCTGTTACCCGAAGGCGAAGTGAAGGAGATTCACGATGCTACGCTCAAACTGGTCAATGGCCACGAGGCACACGTCACCATGCACCTGATCGAAGGCTCACGAAAACAAATCGAGGCCCAGCTTAAGCAGAGCCTCGATGCGTTTTTTGATTTCTATCCGGAGATCTGACCTTGCCGGGTTGTCTGACCGGTGCGCTCAAATCCGCGCCTGGGTGACCTTCTTTGAAGTGCTTTGCCGAACGCGCAGATTGTCAATCGCGTAATCGATAAAGCGCGGTTCAAAGTGCGGAGGCTCCCGCATGAAGCGGCACGTTGCAATCACCTGGTCCACAATGAATCGCGGGTGATACGCCGCAAGCTCCAAGCCCTTCTCCACCGTTACCGTGTGCACAATTTTGTCGAAGATCTCATCCGATATCGCGACCGCCTGCTTCTGGCACTCCGATTCAAAGATCTTCTTGTAATTCTCGATGGAAGGCGCACCTACTTCGATCTTGTAGGGCAAACGCCGTAAAAACGCTGGATCCATCAGGTCTTCCGGCTCCAGATTCGTCGAGAAGATGACCAGTTCTTCAAAGGGAATCGAGAATGTCTTGCCGGTGTGCAGCTTCAGATAGTCCACCTTGCTTTCCAGTGGCACAATCCAACGGTTCAGAAGATTCGTCGGGCTCACAATCTGCCGTCCAAAGTCATCAATCAAAAAGCATCCGCCCAGCGCCTTAACGTGCAGCGGAGCCTCGTAGTAGTGCCCCGTTGTGTCATAGCGCAGGTCAAGCATCTCCAGCGTCAGTTCGCCGCCTGTAATGACAAATGGCCGCTGGCACGGAACCCAGCGCGCATCGTAGCTCTGCGCCCGGACGACGGTGAACGCGCCTTCGTCCTCAATGTCGGCTGTCGCGAGCGGAAGGTGGATACTCGGATCGTGCACCCGGATAATCTGGCCTTCCACAATGACGGAATACGGTACGTAAATCACATCGCTGAAGACCGAAGCGAAGCGCTGCGCCACGGTTGTCTTGCCGTTTCCGGGGGGTCCGTAGAGGAGCATGGCGCGGCCTGAATTCAAAGCCGGGCCGGCCTGCTCCATGATGCGTGCGTCAAACTGCAGCCCGGTCGTTGCTGCCTTGATCTTCTCCGGCGTCACCAGCTCATTCGTAAGCTTCTGCAGGTTTACCTGTTCAGTGAAATCCTCGAGCGTCACCGGTGCCGGTCCCGTATAGTGCTGACGGGTCATGGCGTCGATCACGTATCGCTTGCCCTGTTCCGTAAATGTGTAAGCGAGATCGATCAAACTATCAGAGCTGCGAGCGCCGAGGTTTTGGAGCAACGACCTGTCAACCGCCATGCGAACCAGTTCGAGAACGAGGTTGTAAGGCAGCTTGATCGCGTCGCCAAATTGCCGTACCGTCTGCAACCGGCCCACATAAATCAGCTTGAGCATCAGGCCGAGCAGATCGCTTTCGTCCAAACCTGTGGCCGAAATACTCTCTGGCTCCCGCGGAGTGCGGTGAGCGAACCTTTCCAGGGTCTCCTTCGTGATCGCGCCAATGGCAACCAGATTGTCACCCAGGCGTCCGCCGCACATCGAAAGGCGCTCCAGTGCCTTGGCTATGTCCATCTCGGTCACGAGCTTGGCCCGGACGAGCAAATCTCCCAATCTTAAACGCGTGCTGCTAATGGGTGGCCCCCTTTGATTCCCTGAATTGCCTGCTGTGGGTTGCAGAACTCATTGTAGCCAAGAAAGTAACTTTGCAATGAACTTAAGTAACTGTATGCATGGTGTTTATGGTTACGGGGGTGACTCCCATTCGGCGAAAGTTCAGTAGCTTGAATGAGATTCGGCGATCGCGTAATTCGAAGATTCCTCATCGCAAACGGGCCATCGTGGACCGACAAAAGCAACTGCTTGCATCTGGAGCTGCTGTGCTTGTGCTGCGATCCGCACTTGTAATTCTGGCCGCTATTTACTCCAGTCGCAGCCCTTGCCGGCGGACCCAAATACGTATCCGGCACCGCTTCTTCAACCCCGCCGTCGTTGGACACCGGTGCGCTGGTCCGGTGGTGTAGTTCACTACTACGTCGATCAGGGCGCACTCAGCAGCCAAATCAATAATCAGCAAGCCACGGCTATGGTCGATTCAGCCGCTGCGCTTTGGAGTTCGGTACCCACAGCCGGCATCCTGCTCAGGCGCTCGGGCTCCCTCAATGAAGACGTCAGCGCTTTCAGCGTCGTTGCCGGTAACCAGGTATTCGCGGCGCCTTCCGACGTTACGCCGTCGGCGACCAGCTATCCTCTCGCGGTCATCTTTGACGCAGATGGTTCCGTAATCGACAGCCTATTCGGCGCCGGCACGAGCGATCCAACCAGCTGCCAGAACAATGGCGTCTTTATCTGGCTCGACAACATTCAGCCCGACGCCTCGATCGCGCACGCCGTGATGCTCCTCAACGGCCTCTGCTCCACCAATTCCAATCTCGTCTCGATGATGCAGTACGAACTGGAGCGGGGCTTCGGCCGCGTTCTTGGCCTCGATTATGCGCAGATCAACCCGCGAGCCCTCAGCGAAAACGAGCCCAACGGCACGCTGGGCTGGCCCATCATGCACCCAATGAGCGGATTCTGCGGCTCGGCAGGTGGTATCTGCCTCCCCAGCCCCGGAGAGCTTCGCTTTGACGATATCGCCGCCCTCAACCGCATCTATCCCGTCACGGCATCCAACATTGCTGCCTTCTCCGGCAAACAAACTACTGCTGCAAACACCGTCTCCATCAAGGGCACCCTCAGCTTTCACTCTGGCATCGGCATGCAAGGCGTCAACGTGGTGGCACGGCCGCTCGATGCCGACGGCAACCCTCTCTATCAGTACACCGTGACATTTGTTTCCGGCGCTTACTTCAGCGGCAATCGTGGCAACCCGATCACGGGCTTCACCGACCCAAATGGGAATCCTTTCGCGCAATGGGGCTCGAACGATCCGGACCTTCAAGGCTTCTTCGATCTCAGCGGCATTCCGTTGCCGCCGGGCATGTCTACCGCGGATTACCAACTCACGTTTGAGCCCATCAGCCCCCTTTACATGCTTGCTGAATCCGTCGGCCCTTACGTTGCCGGCTCCCCAACCCCTTCCGGATCCATGCCTGTACTGTCCGTCCCCAACATGTCCGCCGGCAGTGCACAAACACTCACCGTGCCCATCACCGACTCCGCATCAGGCAATCTCAATAAACGCGATCGCCTCGCCCGACCTGCCTCGTATGCTCCCACCTGGCGGCTTGTGGTGCGGCCGGCTCAGCCAGGTTGGCCAGACTGATTGGTTCGCATTCCCGGTGCGCGCCGGCCACACTTTCACCATCGTCACGCAGGCTCTGAATGAAGCCGGCCTTCCCACCGAGACGAAAGCTCTGCCCACGATTGGTGTCTGGGATGCTTTCAAACCCATTTCTGCGACCTCCCTCAACTGGGCTCCGCCGCTCAACGGCTACGCCACTGGCGAAACCTGGCTACAGGTCACAGCTTCTGCCGACGACATCGTCCGTCTCGGCATCGCCGACATGCGCGGCGACGGTCGCCCCGACTACACCTACAACGGGTGGGTGCTCTACGCCGACACGGTACAACCTCCGCGCCTGCCCGCTTCCGGCGGTCCCATCGTGATTCGCGGCATGGGCTTTCGCCCTTCTGACACTGTGCTCATCGGCGGCCAGAAAGCTATCGTTACCAGCGTGTCTCCCAGCGAGATCACGGCGATTGCACCTGCCGCCGCGCCGGGCGCAACCGGTTCGGTTGACGTCGAAGTGGATGACCTTCCGATGTTCTACGCAATGGCGATTGTCTCCGGCGGAATCAGCTACGACTCCGGTACCGGCGACACGCTCACACTGAGGACAGCTCCCGCAAATACCATTCCCATCGGTGTGCCTGTCCCATTCACCGTAAAGGCACTCGGGTCTAATCTCACCCCTGCGGGCAAGGTGACCATCACCTTCTCCGTCGTGAGCGGCGACGCAACTCTCTCCTGTGGCGCTTCATTCTGCTCCACCACTGCAACCGGTGACGGCGTGGCCACTATCAACGTAATCGCGCCCACCTCCGCCGCTTCCGTCGTAACTGCCTCGCTCACCAACGGTGCTTCTCTGCAAGCGCATTTCAACGGTGGAACGCCGCCCCTCCTTGCCGCAATTACCCCGAATATTTCCGTCGCTGCCGGAGTTACCATCAACTGGACCGCGCAAGCCCTTGCCCTGAGCAACGGTGCACCTGCTTCTGGCCAAACTGTCGCCTGCAAACCAGCGACGTCATCACACCATCCGGCAACCCACAGTCCACCACAAACTCCGGCGGATTTGCCACCAAGTCCCTTATCGTCGGACCTCTTGGCGGTGGGCAGCAAGCCACCTCCGTCGCCTGCCTCAACGGCACCAGCCATTGCGTAAATTTTGTTGCGCTCGGTGCGCGACCGGAGTACGCATGGCTTGAATCCGTCGCCGGAACGATCCAAACCGTTGCCGCAGTCGGAACTCCTGGTGTCGTGACGTTGCGGGTTCGCGATATGAACGGTAACCCCATGGCGGGCGGAGCCGTCACCTTTTACCAATCTCTCTACGCCTGGACGCCTCCCTGCCCGCCTCGTGGCCGCTGTGCTGCGGCCCCTTTGCTTGCCACACAGACTTCAACCGCCATCTCCGCCCTCGATGGCATCGTCACTTTCTCCCCAGCCTCCATTCCCGGCATTGCCACCAACCTCGCAGGTTTGGCCGTTACCGGAAATTCCGGTACCCTGACCGTCGCCATCGAGCAGCATCCATAAATAAAATCCACTCAATCACATGCCAACATCTGTGACCTGCACACCCCCTCGGGCATCACATAAGCTGAGAGCGAGGTGCAATGAGCGAACTTACAAAACCTCTTGAGGCCGGTGGGAACGCAGGACGGCCACGCGTGGTCATTGTGGGTGCAGGCTTTGCAGGCATCCACGCAGCCCGTGGGCTGCGGCACCTGCCCGTCGATGTAACGGTTCTCGATCGACGCAACCACCACACCTTTCAGCCGCTGCTCTACCAGGTTGCGCTTGCTGTTCTTTCCCCTGCCGATATCGCACAGCCCATTCGCACCATCCTGCGTCACCAGCAAAACACTGAAGTCCTCATGGACACGGTGAATGCCATCGACGTCCATGCACGTCGCGTAGGCCTCGCCTCCGGCGCGCAACTCTCCTACGATTATCTGGTCCTGGCCACTGGCGCCACGCACTCCTACTTCGGAAAAGACGCATGGGCAAAGGATGCTCCCGGCCTCAAGAGCATCGAGGATGCCACGGAGATCCGTCGCCGCGTCCTGCTGGCCTTCGAGTTAGCCGAGCGCCAGATGCAGGAGCACGGCTGGCATCCGCCGCTTAATTTTGTCGTCATCGGCGGCGGCCCTACCGGCGTGGAACTCGCTGGCGCCGTGAGCGATATCACGAAGCTCTACATGCGGCATGACTTCCGCCATATCGATCCATCCACGGCGCGTGTCCTGCTCTTCGATAGCGGTCCCCGCGTCCTCGCTGCCTACCCTGAGGACCTCTCCGCCAAAGCCGAACGCGAACTCTTTCACCTCGGCGTTGAAGTTCACACCAAGAGCCATGTCACGAACGTCGGTCCCGGCTGGGTCGAAGTTAACGATCAACGGATCGACGCTGCCGTAATCCTCTGGGCTGCCGGCGTGCAGGCTTCGCCCCTCGGCAAGATGCTCGGCGCGCCCACTGACAAGCGCGGCTGCGTCATTGTCGACAGCAATCTCAATCCTCCGGGACTGCCGGAAGTATTCGTGCTCGGCGACCTCGCCCACTTCGAGCAGGATGGGAAACAGGTGCCCGGCGTCGCGCAGCCCGCGTTGCAGATGGGCAAATTCGTCGGCAAAGCCATCGCAGCCGACCTCGCCCATCAGCGCCGTCCCGCCTTTCGCTATTTCGATAAGGGCGACATGGCTACGATCGGTCGCATGGCCGCCGTGGCTAATGTGCAGTGGCCCTTCAAGGCGCACCTCAGCGGACTTCCAGCCTGGCTCACATGGATGGTGGTCCACATCTACTTCCTCATCGGCTTCCGCAACCGTATCACTGTCTTTTCTCAGTGGATCTGGAATTACTTCTGGTTTACGCGGAGCGCAAGACTTATTACCGGCGACCAGAACCTCCCCGGCTGGCAAGACCAGCTCGATGCGGGCCCCGTTCCCGCCGAAGAAACTCGACACCGCCGAAGTGCGATAAGACAGCTGCGAGCTCTAGCTGTTATCCACTAGCTTCTATTCCACGGACCGCAGCTTTCCAGGCCTGCATCTTCTGATAGCTGGTGAGTCCGGCTTTGAACCACAAATCGCCGGAGCCGCACGCGGCTGAAGCTATAGCTACACGCTAGCAGCTGCCCTCATCAGGTAAACTGATAAGAGATATGCTCGATCTGGGATTTGTCCGGGGCAACCTGGAAGTAGTTGAAGAAAAACTGCGTGCCCGCGGCGCCGATCCTGCCGCGCTGCTGGGCAATTTTCGGCATTTGGACCAGACTCGCCGCGAAGCCATCACGGCTTCAGAACAACTGAAAGCCCGCCGCAACGAGCTCAGTCAGCAGGTCGCCACACTCAAGCGGGAAGGCAAAGATGCCACCGCCGTGATGGACGAGACGCGTGCGCTCAAGGACAAGCTCGACGAACTCGACAAGTCCGCCACCGCGCTCGACGAGCAGATGCGCCTCTCTCTCGCCGGGATCCCCAATCTCACCCGCGACGAAGTCCCCGTCGGCAAGTCCGAAGAGGACAACGTCACCGTAAAGACCTGGGGCGAAAAGCCGCAATTCGATTTCACGCCGAAGCCCCACTGGGAGCTAGGCGAACAGCTCGGCATCCTCGACCTCGAGCGTGCAGCCAAGCTCAGCGGTGCACGCTTCGCCGTCTACATGGGCGCCGGCGCCCGCCTCGAACGCGCTCTCATCAGCTTCATGCTCGATACGCACACCCAGAAGCACGGCTACACCGAGGTGCTGCCGCCATTCATGGTCAATTCCAAAAGCCTCTTCGGCACCGGCCAGCTGCCTAAGTTCGCCGAAGACCTCTTCCGCTGCTCCGATGCTGACGCCGAGGCTGTCGCTCGCGGCGAGTTCAAAGACAACGACCACTGGCTGATTCCCACTGCCGAAGTCCCCGTCACCAATCTCTATCGTGATGAAATCCTCGACGAGACTCGCCTGCCCATCCGCCTGACCGCCTATACGCCCTGCTTCCGCGCCGAGGCCGGAGCGGCAGGCAAGGACACGCGCGGCATCATTCGCCAGCATCAATTTCAAAAAGTCGAGCTGGTCAAGTTCACGCGCCCCGACCAATCCGACGCCGAGCACGAACGACTGACGCGTGACGCCGAAGAAATTCTCGAAGCCCTCAAGCTTCCCTATCGCCGCGTCCTGCTCTGCACTGCGGACACTGGGTTCTCTTCCGCCAAGACCTTCGATCTCGAAGTCTGGCTTCCGGGCCAGCAGCTTTATCGCGAAATCTCCTCCTGCTCCAACTTCGAAGCCTTCCAGGCCCGTCGCGCCAACATCCGCTTCAAGCCCACCGCCAAAGGCAAGAACGAATTCGTGCACACCCTCAACGGCAGCGGCCTCGCCGTTGGCCGCACCTGGCTCGCGATTCTTGAAAACTATCAGCAGGCGGACGGCTCCGTTGTCATCCCCGAGGCCCTGCGCCCTTACATGGGCGGCCTCGATCGAATTACCCGCCAGGAGCAGAAATGAACAAGCTCCTCAAGAACTATTTCTACTGGACCTATCCGCGCGGCAACGTCCACTACGACGTCATGGTGACGTTGATTCTGCTCTTCATCTTCGTCACGCCGCACTTTTGGGACTTCGGCGACAAGCCATCGCGCGTGCCGGTCCACGCATCCGATCCAGGTAGTCGGCGACGGACGGCGCGGGATTATTGTCACCGTGAATGCCGATGGATCTTTCCGTCCCGCAGCCGAATACCGTCAGCGAAGTTCGCAAACGGCTGCGCAAGGCCATCGAGCCTGTCACCGGCGACGCCGTCTCCGTAACCCGCTGGGAAACGGCCTCGACGCCCAGGGCAACCGGTCTGGAAGATCTGGGCCCGACGCTAGACCGCATGCACTGTTCACAGGCATCTATCCGTCCAATAGGAAAAGGAAGTTTATGCTCCTGGGAAAGAAAACCTTGTTGACAGCGTCGCTTGCGTTTGCCTTCGCGCTCGTCACCCGGAACGTTGCCGCACAGGATCTGAATTCGGTTCTGGCCAAGCTCGATGCCGCCGCAACAAATTTCCATTCCACCTCCGCAAACTTCGAATTCGACTCCTACCAGACCGATCCGGTCCCCGACACCGACGTGCAGAAAGGCACGGTCTACTACGACCGCAAGAGCGGCGCAGACTGCGCAGATGGGCGCACATCGATGAAGACAACGGCAAGCCTGTTCCCAAAATCATCGTCGTTTCAGGCGGCGAATTCCAGCTTTACGAAAAGCTTATTAACCAGGTCACGCGCTCAAAAAAGGCCGGCAAATACGAAAGCTATTTGCTGCTCGGCTTCGGCGCCAGCGGCAAAGATCTTCAGGAAAAATGTGATGTGAAATACGGCGGCCGGAGACAGTGAACGGCGTGAAGACAGAGAAGCTTGAGCTCGTCGCCAAAGACCCCGACAGTGCTCAAGCTCTTCCCAAAAATGACGATCTGGATCGATCCTGCGCGCGGCGTCAGCTTGAAGCAGTTTTTCGACGAAGGAGAGGGCCAGTCGCGCACTGCAACCTACTCCAACATCAAGTTGAATCAGTCTCTGCCCTCCGACGCCTTCACCTTCAAGACCGACAGCAAAACCCAGTTCATCAACCGGTAGAGCGCAACCCCGCCCAGCACAAACAGCATCGGAAAGCACTCGAGCGTATACCGCGCCTCGGGTGCCTCCACCGTCAGCAGCAGCGCGCTCGCAACACCATGTACGCCAGCATCCACGGCCACATTCTCGGCCGCAGGCATAGCCCCGCAATCCCCAGCAGCAGGTAGAACGCGTTCAGCCCCGCATAAAACCAGCTGAAGCGCGTCTCCGCGTAATGATGCTTGTAGACCCACCAGTCCAGATCGATCGGCAGGTTCTCAACCCGCGGCCGCAGCCACATATCCAGCAACGCGCCCCACCGGCAGCAGCACGTGCGACCGCAACGGATGCGCCGCATACCTCTCCTTCCGCCAACTTCGCGAATCGCGCATCGATCTCCGGCGTCAGGCTCTCGCCGTTGTTGTTGTAGTCAAGCGCCAGCGCCGCCGTCTCCGCTTGCTGCCCCGGCGAATCGAACGCCCGCGCCGGCAGCTTCGTGATATCGAGCGTATCCCCCGGCACGTTCCAGTACACCTGGTAGGTCGAAACAAAATCCAGGCACCAGGTCTTCACCCAGCTCACCCATCCCGCCTGCGTCGCTCTCCCGGGTCCGTCGCGTAACGAGGAGCCAGCGGCTCAATCACCTGAAACGTACTCCAGTTGCGCCACGTCCAGGCCGCAAACGGCATAACCGCCAGCAGCACGCAAACCGCAACCATCCGCATTGCTCCGCCGCGCACTTGACGCGGTCCTTCTGCGCAGCACCGCCAACAGCAGCGCCGGACGCAAACGCCAGCGCCACCAGCGCCCCATCCGGCCGCAGCAACGCCGCATACGTTACCGCAAACGTAAATCCCAATGCCGCCGGCCATCCCGGCCGCTCCGCAAACTTGCGCTGCACCACATCGCCAGCGCGATCACAAACAACGTTGGCCCCTCCGTCAGCGGGTTCGCCGCATATACAGCCGTAAAGGGACATAATGCCGCCAGCCACAACGTGCAATGCGCCGCGCCCAAGCTCATCCGTGCCGGCGCCACCCGCCGCGCAAAATCCGCCAGCAGCAGGCAACCCGCCAGTTCCAGAACGATCTGGACCCAGGCAGCCGATGCGTAGTTCTCCATTCCAAACAACTTGAAGCACACCGCCAGAAACAGGGATACCCCGGCAGCCGGATCAGCGTCGGATATGTCTCCCCTGTACCCACGGTCAGCGCATAACGCCCCGAAAGAGCAGATTCTTCGCGATCCCCCCGTAGATCAGCGCGTCCCCAGTCACCTCATAGAATTGCTTCAGCATCCAAAAACGAAGCAGCGCTCCAGCCAGAAGTGCCGGCAGCATCCACAGAGCATTACGCACCCGGTCGCCGTCCTAACCGTTTGCATCAATTGACTCTGGGGTTCAGCTTCCATACGATTCGTACTGTATACCGTAGAAAACGGCGATGCTCGATAAACAGATATTTTTCGATCCCCAGCGAACCCGATGGAAGCGCCTGCGCCGTATATTCGACATCACGGCGGTCGTATCCACGCTCGTGCTCGCCGGCTTTATCTTCAATGTACTCCGGGGCCAGCACCTGACCGGGTTGCTGCTGCCCTCGCAGAAGCACACCTACAGGGCTTTGCAGAACAGGGCGCCCCTGGCCCGGCCAGAAACCTGCGCACCCCGCACGCCGCAAGACCGATCGCAAACCTTCCGACATCCCCTTCAACACCGGCGAAGGATTGCGCGCCGCCTACTACATCCCGGAAGACGCAGCCAGCTACTCGTCCATGAAAGAGCACGTCCATCAGATCGATCTGCTCTTTCCGCAGTGGCTTCACTTTGACGCCCCCTCGCACGACCTCGAAGGAACCACCTCCGACGGCCATGAATTCCCCATCTTTCAGGGCGGCGCTATTCACGACCCCGACGAGAACAACAAGGTCAAGCGCGTCATTCAGGCAGCGCGCGAAGACACTGAAATTTTTCCCCATCTCAACAACTTCAACGCGCACACACAGTCCTTCGATCCCGCCATGGGCGACGTCATCAAGGACCCTGCAAAGCGCGCCGTGATCCGGCAGGAGATCCTGCGTCTCCTCACCGCTTTCCCAAGTTATCGCGGACTCTCGTTCGACATCGAGAATCTCAACGATGATGCCCGCTCCGGCTTATCTCACGCTGATCCAGGAAATCTACTCCGATCTGCATCCGCGCCATCTTCATCTCTACGTCAACGTCGCTGCGTCCACCTCATCCGAAGATCTGAAATCCATCGCCGCAAACTCCGACGGCGTCGTGCTGATGAACTACGATGAGCACGAAGTGGAATCGCAGCCCGGCCCCATCGCAAGCCAGGACTGGTTCGTCGCCAATCTGGACGCGCGTCCTCAAATCCAAAGCCGTGCCACTCGACAAGCTCATCTGTGCCGTCGGCAACTATGGCTACGACTGGGAAATGTCCATCCCCGATCCCAAGGCGCGCGATCCCAAGCTGCGCCAACCCCGCGTCGTTGATACCGAAGATCGTGGACCACGTCTCCGATGTGTGGCAACGCGCCAGCGACGCCGATGCCGATCTCGACCTCGATTACAACTCGCTCAATCCCCACTTCGAATACATCGACGAAGACACCCATACCCGCCACGTTGTCTGGTTCCTCGATGGCGTCACGCTGCTGAACGAGATGCGCGCCGCACGCGGTCTTGGTCTTCAAACCTTCGCCCTGTGGCGGCTTGGCTCTGAAGATCGCGCCATGTGGAATGTGTGGGACAAGCCCAGCAATCCGGCCTCACTCGAGGCCTCGGCTCACTGCAACCCGGACACGACGTCGATAAACAGGGCGATGGCGACATTCTTCGCGTCACCGGCTTGCCGCAGACCGGCAAACGCACCGTGACCGTGGATACCGATGAGCCCGATCCTCGCAAAAAACTCATCATCGACGAGCACATGGATGTATTTCCGCACACGTACACGGTCGAATACTACGGCTACCATCCCAACCAAGTTGCCATCTCCTTTGACGACGGGCCCGATCCCAAGTGGACGCCGAAAATTCTCGACATCCTCAAGCAGAAAAACGTCAAGGGAACCTTCATGATGATCGGCGCCGAGGCCCAGGAGAACATCGGCCTCATGCAGCGCGTTCAGCGCGAAGGCCACGAGATCGGCAACCACACCTTCTTTCATCCCGACATCAGCGAAATCCGACAACAACCGGCTCGACCTCGAGGTGAAGCTCACCGAACGGCTCTTCGCCAGCAAACTCGGCGTCCAGCCGCTCTACTTCCGCCCGCCCTACGACATCGACGAAGAGCCCGAAACCGACGATCAGGCCGCGCCCGTCGTGCGCGTGCAACAGCTTGGCCTCACCGTGGTCGGCAACAAGATCGACACCAACGACTGGGACGAGCACAACCCCAAGACGCCTGCCGAGATCACCCAGTTCGTGCTCGACCAGTTGAACACCATGAAAACCAAGCCGCAGTTTCGCGGCTCCATCATCCTGATGCACGATGGCGGCGGCGATCGCTCCATCACCGTCGCCACTCTTCCCTACCTCATCGACGCCCTGCGCGCAAAGGGCTATACCATCGTTCCCGTCTCGTCTCTCATGGGCATGACAACCGCGCAAGTCATGCCGGCGCTTACCTTCCGGCAATACATTCGCGCCATCCCCGACTCCATCGCTTTCTCCGCGCTCTCCATCATCGGCCGCTTCATCGTCCTCGTCTTCTTCGTCGGCGATGTTCTCATGAGCGCGCGCCTCATCATCGTCGGCATCTTCGCCATCATCGATCGTCTACGCCGGCCGCACCGCCAGGCATCGCCCGGCTTCAATCCTCGCGTCGCCGTATTCATCCCTGCCTACAACGAGGAAAAAGTTATCGTCCGCACCATCAGGTCGGTGCTCAACTCTGACTACACAAATCTGCACGTCATCGTCGTCGATGACGGTTCGACGGATCGCACGTTCGAAATTGCCCGCGAAGCTTACGCCAAGGATATCGCTGCCGGACGTGTGCAGGTCCTCACCAAGCCCAACGGCGGAAAAGCAGCTGCCCTCAACTTCGCGCTCGAACGAATCGACGAAGAATTCTACGTCGGCATTGATGCCGACACCGTCATCGCCATGGACGCGATCTCCAAACTGATTCCGCATTTCGAAGATGAGCGCGTCGGCGCCGTCGCCGGCAATGCAAAAGTCGGCAACCGCGTCAATCTCTGGACCCGCTGGCAGGCCCTTGAATACATCACCAGCCAGAACTTCGAACGCCGCGCCCTCGACCTCTTCAATGTCGTCACTGTCGTGCCTGGCGCCATCGGCGCGTGGCGCACCGCCGGAGCAAGAGCCGCCGGCGGCTATCCCATCAACACCGTTGCCGAAGACGCCGACCTCACCATGAATCTGCTGGAGCAGCAGTACAAGGTCGTCTACGAAGACCGCGCCCTCGCCTTCACTGAGGCCCCCATCGATGCCCGCGGCCTCATGCGCCAGCGCTTCCGCTGGTCGTTCGGAATTCTGCAAGCAGTCTGGAAGCACCGCCTCGCGTTCATTCGCAACAAGGCCATGGGCCTCTTCGCGCTGCCCAATATCCTCATCTTCCAGATGTTCCTTCCGCTCGTCTCGCCCTTCATCGACTTCATGTTCCTTGCAGGACTCGCGCACTACCTCGTCGATCGCCACTATCATCCTGAGGCCGCATCTGCCGCCAGCCTCGAAAAACTGCTCGCCTACTTCGGCGCGTTTCTGCTCATCGACTTCGTTACCTCGACCATCGCCTTCAGCCTCGAGCGACGCCACCCCGCCAACAAAGGCGACGGCTGGCTGCTCTTTCACATCTGGCTGCAGCGCTTCGCCTATCGCCAGGTCTTCTCCATCGTGCTCGCCAAAACTCTCAAGCGCGCCATCGATGGCAAGCCTTTCAACTGGGACAAACTCGAGCGCACCGCCAAGATGAGCAAACAAACCGAAGCTCTGACCATGTGAACGTTTGAGAAACTCCGCTCTCGGTTCTTGGAAGGTTGTCCAATGATCCTATTCCCTCGCTCCCTGGTCCCTATTCCCTGCTTTGATGGAGTTTGATTGGGAAATCGCTACTACAACGGTCCGCTCTCCGACCACTTCAACGGTAAGCAGTTTTACCACTCAGGTCTGCCCTCCACCGACAAAAGCATCCTTGATCTTCTCCGCTGGAAGTTATTCGGAAAACAATCGCATTGGCCGGCAACCATCTCATCTCGCTCCGGACTAAAACCCGACACTCACGTCGACGCACTGCGCATCACCGCCATCGGCCACTCTTCGATGTTGATTCAAGTCGCCGCCCTCAACATCCTCGTCGATCCCGTCTGGTCCGATCGCACCAGTCCTTTTCGCTCCATCGGTCCGCTGCGTCGCAATCCGCCGGCTGTCGCTTTCGACGACCTGCCTCCCATCCACGCCGTCCTCGTCACCCACAACCACTACGACCACATGGACACCAACACACTCGGGCGTCTCTCAGAGACCCATAAGCCAAGGATGATCTCGCCCCTCGGCAACCATGCGGTCATTCGCAAAGATACGCCGGATGTCCAGGTCGAAACCGGCGACTGGTGGCAGACCTTCACGCTTTCAGATCAGGTGCGCGCCACCATTGTCCCCGCCTATCACTGGTCCGCCCGCAACCTCGGAGATCGGCGGTTCGCGCTCTGGGGTGGATTCATTCTCGAAACACCCGCCGGCATCATCTACAGCGCTGGCGACACGGGCTACCAGGACGGAAAAATCTTCACGGAAATTCGCAAGCGCTGCGGCGCGCCCCGCGTCGCTATCCTCCCCATCGGCGCCTACGAACCGCGCTGGTTCATGAGCTCGCAGCACACCGATCCGGCGCAGGCCATCCAGATCGCCATCGACTGCGGCGCGCACCATCTCCTGGGTGTCCATTGGGCTACTTTCCAGCTCACCGATGAGCCGTGGGATGAACCTGCAATGCTGCTCGAGAAAACGATGCGCGAGCGCGCGCCCGCAAACCTCACCGCCCAGGCCCTTCTCCCCGGCGACGTCTGGGAGCCCCTGAACACAGTCAAATTCCTCTTGACTCCGCATTGTCATCCTTAGCGCGAAGCGACCATGCGAAATATCTCCGGATTCTCGATATGCAACCAATCAGTTGCGCATCTCCACTCAAGCTTTCCGCAAATCCGCCGCCAGCAGCCGGTGAAACAGATGCTCCCCTCCTTCCCGACGAACTGACAACCTCCCCGCCCCATATGCCCGCGAATGCAATCCCTTCTGCACCGACTCGCAGATATCTACATCCTCATCCTGGATTCGATCGCTCACCGCCACGCTCTTCGCGTTGCCCTCCTGCGCTGCGTCGCTCACATCCGCGAAGTAGAAATCAAATTGCACCAGGCACCGATCCGTTCCCAGTGGAAGCACGAGGTTTGTATCCATGACACCTTGATAGATATTGATCATGAAGTTCGGATACAGCCAGTAGTAGTAAGCCCGATCCCCCGTCCGCGTAGCCGCAAACGATTCATGCTCCTGCGAACTGACCATCGGGCTCGACTGCAGCGAGTACCGCGCGCTGTTTTCAATCGTGTACTCCTTGTAATCGAGCACGCTGTTCAGCCCCTTGTGCAGATGCGGCACGTGGTAGCCGCCATCGAGATAGTTATCCACGTAGACCTTCCAGTTGCACGCTAGCGTGTACGTCTTGCGCGCAAAGAAGCGCAGGTTGCCTATCCCCAGCGGCGCCACCCGTTCCGGCAAGGCCCCTAACGACGCGAGAAGATCCGGTGCATCCGCATCCAGCGTCACAAACACAAATTGCTCCCAGGTCGCCACGCGCACTGGAAGCAGCCCGTTCGCTGCGCGATCGAAGTTGCACACTCCCGCAAACTCCGGCGCACCCTTGAGCGCCCCATCCAGCCCATACGTCCATCCGTGATAGGGACAACGCAGATGCTGCACCGTTCCGGATGACACATTGGCAACGGCCGCCGCGTGATGCCTGCACACGTTGAAGAAAGCGCGTAACACGCCATCCGATCCCCGCACAATTACCAGCGGCTCTCCCGCAACTTCCACCGTAAAGAACTGTCCTTCCGCTGCCACCTGGTCCAGCCGCCCCACCGCGATCCAATTCCGTCCGAACACACACTCGCGCTCCGTCTGCTCAATGCGCGCATCGAGATACCATGGCGCCGGAATCGTATACGCCTCTTCGAGCAACGCATCCGCGTCGTACATTTCCAGCAATTCGGCAAGGGTTCTGCTCATGCAATGTTCCCTTCTGTGTGATCGTTCGCCTGTCTCCGCTGGCCCGAGCGATAGATCGCAATGCCTGCAGCAAGAAGGACAATCGTCATGATGACCACTTTAAGAAATGTAGCCGTAGGATGCGCATCGTCCTCAGCAGGAAACAACGAAAGCACAATCGTACAGGCCGTCGAAACCAGGCCCAGGCACGCCAGAGGAACAATTGTCCTTCGTCCGCCTGGCAACCGAAACGCTCCCTCCGGCAATGGCTGCCGCTGAAGCCGGATCGCCGAAGCAAACAGAAAAAGATAGGGAATGAAGTATGTAATCACGGCCATACTTACCAGCATGTCGTAGGCGCCGTGAATGCTCGTACCCGCCTGTCCAAGCAATCCAAAGAGAATCCCCGCAGCCCCATACGAAATGATCGCAACATGCGGCGTACTGAACCGCGGATGAATCCGCCCGAACGCCTCGGGCAAGTAGCGATGCACTCCGGCTACAAACGGCAGCCGCGCCGTCGACGAAAGATACGCGCTTGCCGCGCCAATATTACTCACTGCCACCAGCACCGCGATTGGCGCAACCAGCGCGCCCATCCCCAGCCGCCGCGCCAGAAAATCCACCGCCGTCATGAACCCGCCCAGTCCGCTGATGCTGCTCGAAGGCAGCGCCACAAGCATCGACGCCGTCCCGGCAATATACCCAAATCCCAGAATCACGCCCGCCGCAAAAAGCGCTCGCGGGATCACCCGTCGCGGCTCCTTGATCTCATCGCCCATGAACGATCCAGCCTCGCATCCGCCGAACGCAAAGAAGATCGTTGAAAGAAAAATCAAATTCTTCATCCCCGGTCGCGGCACCATCGCGTTCAGTGTGAAATGCGTCGCCGACCCGAAGTGCGCGAACGAAAAACATCCGAGCCCAATCAACACCACCGCGGGAACAAGGCTTCCGATCGCGCCAAGATTATTGAGCCACTTCCCCGTGCTCAGTCCCACCACATTCAAGAGCGTAATCACCACCAGCATCGCCACAGTGAACACCAGAAAGTAAGCCTGCGATTCCGCCAGTCTCTGCGCCGAGCCTCCCACATACAAAAGGCTGCTTGCTGCAAAGAAGAGGACAGAGGGGAAATACGGCAGATTGCTCATCCAGTAAGTCCACGCCGAGATGAACGCGGAGAACGGCCCGAACGCCTCGCGCGTCCAGATGTAGAGCCCGCCCTCCCCCGGATAGCGCGACGACATATCCAGCACACATCCCGCCAGCGGCACAAAAAATCCGAACAGCGCAGTCAGCCAAACCACAATCGCCGAAGGCCCGCTCGCCGCCGCCGTAGCGATCCAGCGCAGGCTCAATCCCGAAGCAACGTAGAACAGCAAAACGTCACGGAGCCCGAGCGCCCGCTTCAGTTTTGCTGTTGCCAAGGAAGACCTCGCTTGTTAGATCCGGAGAAAGCTTGCTCCCCAGAATAACCGCCGAGGCTCTTGTCTTCTAATTTGTAGTGGTTCAATTGCACGCTGCGGAATCAGCACTGGAATCCCATCGACAATGGGGTAGGTGCGGGCACAGCCGGTGCACGCCACCGTCGCCTCTTCAAACCGCAGAGGCCCGAAGCACACCGGACAAGCGAGATCATCGGCCCACCGCTTGAGATTGTCGGGATTCGTTTTCCTGGTTTCGGCTGGCATCAGCGCGCCCTAGTGAATCGTCGCATCGGAAGCGTCATCATCCGCATTCCCGGGTTTGCGAGCCGGCCGGCGCAGAAATTCCTGCTCGATCCGCTCGTTCGTCCCTGCATGGGCAAACTCATACGCCACGCGAATGCCATTGAAGATTGCGCGGTCGTTCGACGATCCGTGCCCGATGATGCAAACGCCGCGCACACCCAGCAACGGCGCTCCGCCGTACTCGCGATAATCCAGCCGCCGGCGAAAATCATTGAAAGCCTGCCGCGAAAGCAGCGCGCCCACCTTCGCCGTCACCGTCCGCGTCAGCGACTCGCGCAGCACGTCGCGCACAAATCGCCCGACACCCTCGCTCGTCTTCAGCGCCACGTTGCCCACAAAGCCATCGCAGACAATCACGTCCGCCAGGCCGCTGAAAATGTCGCGCCCTTCCACGTTTCCGATGAATTTGATCGGCAGCGCCTTCAGCAGCGGAAACGCCTCACGCGTCAGATCGTTGCCCTTGGTCTCTTCCTCGCCAATCGAGAGCAAACCCACGCGCGGATGCGCGATCTTCAGCACGCTGCGGGCATACATCTCGCCCATCACCGCAAATTGTTCGAGATTGTGCGCCTTGCAATCCACGTTGGCGCCCACGTCGAGCAGCACGCATGGATTGCCCGTAGAACTCGGCATGGGCGTCGCCAGCGCAGGACGATCCACGCCCGGCAGCGCACCCAGCACCATCTTGGCCGTAGCCATCGCAGCGCCGGTATTTCCGGCCGTCACAAATCCCTTGGCCTTGCCTTCGCGCACCAGCTTCAGGCCCACGCGCATCGAGCTGTCGCGTTTGCTGCGAACCGCGTTCGCCGCCTTCTCCTCCATGCCGATCCGCTCCGAGGCATGGTGAATTACGATGGGCAGCTCCTCGTTTTCCAGGTGCTCGTCCAGCAGGTCGCGAAGCTCTGACGCGGGCCCGACCAGGTGGACCCGGACAGGAAGCTCCCGGCAGGCAAGGATGGCACCCTTGATCTCGGGCTCGGGCGCCTTGTCGGAACCTACCGCGTCAAGCACGATGTCGATGAGCATGTTGCGTCACCGTAAATTCTGCAGTGGAATCATGAAACGCCGGAAATGCGGACGGGGCCGTTCCATCGGGACGACCCCGAGTCTTAACGCATTTGCATCATTGCATATTCTGGCGAGTTCTAGGCGAACGCCGGCTTACTTTGCAGCTTCCTTGGTCTCGAGCACCGCGCGGCCTTTGTACTCTCCGCACTTGGCGCAGGCGCGATGGGGAAGCTTCTTCTCGTGGCAGTTCGGGCACTCGGAAACACCGGTTGCGGTCAGGAAGTCGTGGGAGCGGCGATGGCGGTACGGCGCGTCGAGTGGCGCCTTTTCGGATTCGGCATGATGCTATTCCTTTCGTGTTCTCGACCGCTTCCCGGACCACACCGAGTCCAGTCTGCCTCGCGGCAGGACGGAACACCTGAACATTAATGTTTTGAGGACTTTATCTGGCTGCGTAGCCCGGAAAGCGCCTCCCAGCGGGGGTCATTCGGACCCTCATCGCAGGAGCAATCCTGGCTATTGCGATTCTGACCGCAGCGCGGGCAAAGTCCTTTGCAGTCAGGCTTGCACAGCGTTCTGACCGGCAGGGACAAAAGCACCTGCTCGCGCAGCACATCCTCAAGCAAAAGACTGTCTTTTTGATAATAACCGATTTCCGTTTCCGGCGGCGTTATCGACCGCTCCGTAGGCTCAGAATCCGCCACCGCCGGCCTGAAAATCAGGTCAAAATCCGACTCAATCGGGATCTCCACAGGCTCAACGCACCGTGCGCAGGGCACCTCAAACTTGCCGGCAAACTTCCCCCGCAGCCGGATATCGGCGACGATATCCTTCGGTCCGCGGTGTTCATGCAGGACCTCGGCCAGCCCCGAGGTGGCCAGATTCCCCATCTGCTTCGCCTCGTCGCCCAAATCCACCTGGCCTGGCGGAAGCGCCAGATCGAACTCGATCGGCTCCCGCTCCAGTTCGCCAACTTTGAATTCCATAGATTTCAGCCTAAGGCGCAGCGCTTTGCGCGTCAATGATGGCTCAAGCTGCCCGAGGGCAGCTTCTACTGCTGCTGAAAAGAGCTGGCAAGCTTCGCCCGAATCTCGCCAATCTGCTGCGCATGCCGCGCCGGATGGGCGGCGATCATGATCAGCATCTCTGCGCACGTCACTGGCCCTTCAATCAACATGTGGTCCGTCATCATGCAGCGCAGATCGCCGGCGCAGTTCTGCACCCAGCGCACCACCTCGGCCCGGGTTGCATCAAATGCCGCAAGGCCTCTTGAAGCGTCGCGTATCGCCCATGCGGATGCGCCTGTCCCGGCGCTTCGATCCGACCCGTGCGATCGGAAGCGAGCCCAGCGATCTTTGCTTCGCGCCGCCACTTCTCGAATGGCTGATCTGCAACTGTTGATGCCTCCAATCGCGTCAGCAGATATATCTCTGTAACAGCCACATGCTCAACGCAGTCAAGAATGGACCACCCGCCAGACGGAGCCTTGCGTGCTGCTATCGCATCATCGACGCCTGCAAGAGCCTCGCCCAGCGCGTCGGGGCCAGTTTGCAGCTTCCGTAGAACGTCGAGTTTTTCCGCCTCATCCATCTTGACCAGACCCTTTTGCCGAAACAGCTATTCTGGTTGCGAGCTACGACCCCAGTCAACTGCGAGGGGAGCATGCAGATTTGCGATGCTGTTGAGGCGGACTTCGAAGCGATCACCGCTAAATATAACGACGTCCTCACCAACTCAACTGCCATCTACAACGACCGCCCCGCCACCGTTGAAGATCGCATCGCCTGGTGGCGCACGCGCCTCGAGCAGCACTTTCCGGTCCTCGTCGCAATGGAGGGCGAGCGTGTCTGCGGATTCGGCAGTTACGGCGACTTCCGTTCCTGGCCCGGCTATCGGTACACCGTCGAAGGCACAGTCCATGTCGCGTCAGGCCAGCGCGGCCACGGCGTTGGCCCGCTTCTGCTCAAAGCGCTCATCGTGCAAGCCAGGCAGGACGGCAAGCACTCCATGATCGCCGGTGTCGACTCTGAAAACACTGCCTCCCTTCGCTTTCTTGAGCGCTTCGGATTCGAGCGCGTGGGCCACCTTCGCGAGGTCGGCTACAAGTTTGACCGATTCCTCGATCTCGTCCTTTTGCAATACCGGATTACGCCGCGAGTTGTTCCGGATTAGGACACGCTCAACAGACGCGCGAAACTTCGTTGCGCAAAATGTTTGGAGGAACGATGCTGTCGACAATTGAGGAACTGATCCGGCACAAGTGGTGGGCCAACAGCGGCATGATGCGCGCAGTCGAGCAACATCCTCCCGCTGCAGAGGACGAAGAATTGCGCAAGATGCTTCACCACATTCTCGTCTCCAACCGCTTCTGGCTTTTCGCGATCCTTGGGCGCCCATTTGATCGTAAAGATGAGATGCAGGTTCCCGCTAATCTCGCCGGTGTTGTCGAACGATTCAAAGAGACCGAACGGCTCGAAGCAGACTGGCTGTCAAAAGTGAGCGAGCCGGACCTTGAACGTACCCTGGAAACGCGCTCCTCTCGGCTCGGGATCGATGTCTCGGTCAGACAGGCGCTTCTGCAGATCTGCATGCACACCCAAGGGCATCGCTCTCAATGCGCAACGCGTTTGCGCGCCCTCGGTGGCACTCCGCCTGGCGTGGACTACGTTTTGTGGATCAAAGAGCAAAACAGCTAGTCCTGCCTCACCAACCGGGGCTAATCTACCCTCAACATATGCGCGTAAACTTATCATAATGCTTGACTTATATAGATGGATCTGATATAATACTAAAGTGCCTCCAGCCACGGAACCTCACCTGGAGACCACATAAAGGAGAATCCCATGAATCAGAACGAAACGGCCATAGGCCGCTTCTTCCAGTTGTATGTGCAGAAGAGCAGCGCTGACAACTTTCCCGCACTTGTGTCGCAATTTGCCGACCCATTTTTCTCAGCCGATCCCCATGGAACACATTGCGTGCGCGTCGACGATTTTGCGGCCGCATTGCCAAAGCGGAAGCTACTCTTCGATCGGCTCGGCTGCAAGCCCGCGGTTTTGATTAGCCTTCATGAGACGCAGCTTGACGCGCGATACGTTCTGGCGAAAACGACATGGCGGTTTGACTTCGCACGCGCAGATTCGCCAGAGCCCGAGCAGGTACTCGCCGATTCAACATTTCTGGTCGACACCGGAGGAGAGGAATTCAAGATCGCAATGTATATGGCCCATCAGGACATCATGCAGGTGCTTCGTAACCGCGGGATCCTCAAGGGCTGAATCTTCTGCATGTACCATGTTGGCAAGCCATCAATCCATCGGACGGCGCGATGTTTGTGCCGTCCGATCTCCAGCTTATGAAGAACGACTCCCTTTCCGCACTCCACTTCCGCACGGCGACTCCGGAAGATCGCCCGCGCCTGATCGCAATGATCAACGCGGCCTTCGCGATCGAAACCTTCCTCGAAGGCACGCGTACCGATGAGGAACGTCTGGCCGCAATGATGCAAAAAGGCGAGATCCTCGTCGCCGAAAATGGCGAAGGAGAATTACTGGCATCCATCTACACTGAAATCCGCGGCAACCGGGGCTATCTGGGAATGCTCGCAGTGGACCCGGCTCACCAGCGCGGCGGGCTCGGCCAGCAAATGCTCGCGGCTGCCGAAGAGCGTTTCCGCGCGCAAGGCTGCGAAGCGGTTGACATCAGCGTCCTCAGCCTTCGCCCTGAGTTGCCACGCATCTATCGGCGCTATGGTTTCGTTGAAACCGGAACTGAAGAGTTCACTATGTCGCGTGAACTGAAAGACGGCCAGAAGTGCCACTGTATCGTGATGTCGAAGCAATTGTGAGCTAATGCGCCCGCGCTACCGGCGCGTGCAGGTACTTGCTCGCGAAGTCGAGAAAGTAAGGCCAGTTCGGCTGCGGAGTATGCCCGCCGTCATGCTGCCGAAACGCAAGGTCGCCCTGTTATCAGCGCCGTTCCCATCGCAGGAAATTCCGCTGTTCCCAGGTCCTTCGCGCCCATCATCTGATACAACGGCCCCGCTGCGACTTCCGCTAGAAACATTCCGCGCGGATCCGCCCACGCATCGCCGTTAGGGTTGGCATAGCCATCGCCGGTGTCCGCTCCTCCCCCGATAAACAGTGGCGTTGGAGCACAGAGCGCGATCAGCTCGTGATTGTCCACGGGCAAGTCGCCTGCATCGCGCGGTCCTGCATACCGCAAAAAATTCCCATCGAACCAGTGGTAGAGCGAAGGGCTAGCAAGGTTCGGAATCGTCTCACCATAAATATGCCGGTACAGCTTCGCGCCGCCCTCACCCGAAGAACTGATGTATCCAACCGCAAATTCCCGGTAGTTGTAAGCCATCGTCACCAGCACGGCCTTGCCGAATCGCGAGTGACCCACCAGCCCCACCTGCTTCGCATCCACCGCCTTGTCCATCTCGAAGTAGCGCTTCCCCTGTTCCGCGCCCCATGCCCATGCCTTCAGCACACCCCAGTCCTCAAGCTTCCGCGGCTGCCCCTGGTTCGCAAGGCCGATAATGCCTTCTGTCAGCCCCGATCCATCGTCCTTCTGATAACTCACCGGATTCAGAATGGCGAAACCCCATCCGCGCTGCACTACAAGCTTCCCATCCACTCCCCACGGCGTCGGAACGTAGCTGTCGAGCGGGCCGCTCGTTGCAAGTTCAAAATCCTTTGCAAACGCCAGTTCCATAATCACCGGCACCGGGCCCGCCGCGTGCGCTGGAACCGTCAGCAGCAGATCAATACTGCATTTGATCTGCGTATTCGTCCACGGCCCGACTCGCCCTTCCAGCCGTTTCGTAATCACATCGACCCCGCCGTATTTCTCGTGAACGGTGCTCATCACATGCCACTCCACACCCGGCATCGAGACCGGAGACCGCCCCAGCACTTCGCGATCGAAGTCCTCCCAGATCTCTCTTCTTCTCTTCCAGTCCCATGCAGTTTTCACCGGCTGCCCGTTCCTGAAGACCAGCGGATCCGGCAGCTTCGGATACAAATTGGCTTTTGTCTCGTCGTAATTCGCCGCATGCGGCGACTTCGCATCTGGAACCGGCGCGGGCCGCAAATCGGTCTCCTTCAACCCCAGCAGTCCGAGCAGCCGCAGCCGATCCTGTTCCGCTGTCAGGTACACCGGAGCCTGACCTTGAGGAACCGGAGTTACCGTCGGCAATGGCGAGGAATTTTGCCCCGAGGCGCTGCAGCCACCAATAGCGAGCACCGGCATCAGCCACCCGAATCGCAAACATGCTCGCAAAAACCTCGAACGTCGCATTGAAAGCTCCATACGAAACCGGGCCAAGGATATCGGCTGCAGCTTCCACTCGCAACCACTCGCACACATGACTTCAAGTTTCCGCTCCCGCCGCCGATGAACACGTTGATTGATTCACGGCATCGTTCCGTGGATTCTCGGTCCCAGATCAGCAAGCCAGACCACAGCGAGGGAGGAAACGGCACTCATGTCCGCCCCCTCTCTTCCTTTCTCTCCTCCCTCGCCTCCCTCTTCCTCTTCCTCCAGACACGCGCCACTGCGGTCAGCTTTCCCTCCGTCGTTCACTGTCCGAGCGCGACGCCTCATCTGCTCCGCCGTGCGACCTGCTTGTGCTCTCCAGACGCCTCACCGCGCATTCGCCTGCGTCGCGCCTCACCGTCGATCAGGCGAATCAGCTTACGCGTTCGCTATCCGGGAAGCGAACTTACGCGGCGTGGCAGCCTTCGTCCGCTATAGCGAGCGGCGATCAGGCGGTGGCTTGAGGCCGCCAACAAACGGCGAAGCGGTGGAGCGTTTTCCTCCGCGTCAACCGTGGCTATCTTTGCAGCGTCTCCAACTCCCTCGGCGAGGATCTCAAACTGAATGCAACCGCTGGACTGCCGGATGCAGACAATTCCACCGAGGCGAGCGGCCGAACCCTCTGGATTGAGATCATCGCAACCTTGGTGTCATTGCGCTTGCGTCTCGTCGGCACCGTTTTGACCCGCGTCATCGCACCACGCATCGCAAAGGGTACCGAGATGCTCGAGCGCCTCGCCGCCAAAGACCTGACCGCATTTCGTAGAAGTGACGGGCACCGACGAAATCGGCCGTCTCGGTGGAGCCATGAACAAATGCGCTGAAACCATACGCAGTGTCTTGCAAGAGGTCGGCCGGGGCGCAGACACCCTCTCTGCCGCCACGACCGAGATCACTGCTCGTGCCGTGCAGATCTGCCGGCAATGCCCACGCGCAATCAAACAAAACCAACCAGATCGCCGCGGCTGCGCAGGAGATGACCGCCACCATCGCCGAGATCAGCCACAACGCCGAGAGCGCTGCCGCCGCCAGCCGCATCTCCGCCGAAACTGCCGACCAGGGCGGAGCCGTGATGGAAGCCGCAGCCTCCACGATGGAGAAAATCGCCACCGCTACCGGTACCGTCGCCGAAAAAATGAACTCTCTCGCGCACCGCTCCGAAGAAATCGGCAAGGTCGTCAGTGTTATCCAGGAAATCAGTGAGCAGACCAATCTGCTCGCACTCAACGCAGCCATCGAAGCCGCCCGCGCCGGCGAACACGGCCGCGGCTTCGCCGTCGTCGCCGGCGAGGTCCGCCGCCTGGCAGAGCGCACCAAGGGCGCAACCGAAGAGATCGCTGCAACCATCCGCAGCATCCAGGACGAAACCCACAGCACTCTCGAAGTCATGCAGGAGAGCCGCGCAGCAGTCGAAAACGGACATCAACGAAACCGGCGCGCGCACGCAAAAGCCTCGAAGCCACCATCGAAGCCTCAAAGCAGGTGGAGACATCAGATTCACTTGATCGCCTCGGCCGCAACCCAGCAGACCGCTGCCTCGAGCGAAATCTCGGAATCCGCGGGCCATATCTCCGCAACTCGCTATCGAGAACGCCCAGGGAGCTGAAGAAGCCGTAGACGCTCTCAAGAACCTCGCCTCTCTGGCAGGCGAGTTCGACGGGATGATTCGCCAGTTCCGA
This sequence comes from uncultured Acidobacteriaceae bacterium, assembly GCA_963738035.1. Taxonomy (GTDB): domain Bacteria; phylum Acidobacteriota; class Terriglobia; order Terriglobales; family Acidobacteriaceae; genus Telmatobacter. The sequence goes on along the minus strand of CAVTVB010000003.1, from coordinate 177,426 downwards.
TTTGAGTCGTCCAGTGTTCCGCTGAACCGGCAGACCGCAAGCTCCGATCCGTCTTCCTCAACGAACCTCGGACAGCACACGCTTAACCCCTCCCTGGTGCAACCTCACCGGCCCCGGCAATCCAATCTCTTTGCCGGGGCCGCTTTTTTACGCCTCCGACACCCGCATACATCATTCAGCAACCCGTCTCTGGTATCCTCGGCAAGCATGACTTTCGCCCCGGTCAAGCTGGCGGATGGCGTATTCTGTGCCTGAAATAGCTGAGGCCGCCCTCGTGTTGAGCACCACGTTTCGACCCTCTGCTTGCACCCTGGAGACACCCGCATGAGTGCCTCGAAATACGACCTCGTCATCATCGGTTCCGGACCTTCGGGGCAGCGCGCCGCCGTGGCCGCCTCAAAAATGAAGAAGCGCGTTGCCGTGGTCGAGGCTCGATCGGTGGTTGGCGGCGTGTGCGTCAACACCGGCACCATTCCTTCCAAGACAATGCGCGAGGCTGTCCTGCATCTCTCGGGATACAACTACCGCTCTGTCTACGGCATGAATTATCGGGTCAAAGAGAAAATCACGCATGGCCGACCTGGCCTTCCGCGTTCAGGCTGTCATCAAGACCGAAGTGGATGTAACCGAAGCCCAACTCTCGCGCAATGGCATCGACATCGTCCATGGCATCGCCCACTTCATTGATCCGCATCAGGTCCGCGTCGAGGGATTGAACGGCGACACCACCATCGAAGCCGAACGCATCATCATTGCCGTTGGCACCAAGCCGGCCGGATCACCCAAAGTCCCCATCAATGGCCGCACGATTATCAACAGCGATCAGGTTCTCGATCTCCCAACGCTCCCTAAATCCCTCATCGTCGTCGGCGGCGGCGTTATCGGTGTCGAATACACCTGCATGTTCTCCACCCTCGGCGTGCGCTGCACGCTGATTGAAAAACGTGCCAAGCTTCTTGAGTTTGCCGACCAGGAAATTGTCGAGTCGCTCAGCTACCACCTCCGCGACAGCCGCGTCACCATGCGATTAGGCGAAGAAGTCGAAAGCGTGGAAGAACTCCCCGACGGCACTGTCGTCGCCAATCTGCAAAGCAAGAAGAAGGTCTCCGGCGACGCCCTGCTCTACGCTGTGGGCCGCCAGGGCGCCATCGACGATCTCAACCTTGCCGCCGCCGGAATCGAAGCCGACAATCGCGGTCGCATTCCCGTGGACGAGCACTATCAGACCAACGTGGAACACATCTACGCCGTCGGCGACGTGGTCGGCTTCCCTTCTCTCGCCTCCGTCTCGATGGAGCAGGGCCGCATCGCTGCCGCACGCGCCTTCAACGACACCCACACATCGTCCAATCCCAGCTTCTATCCCTACGGCATCTACACCATTCCTGAAATCAGCTTCATCGGGAAGACCGAAGAACAACTAACTGACGAGGATGTGCCCTACGAAGTCGGCATGGCGTTCTACCGCGAAACAGCTCGCGGCCAGATTCGCGGCGACACCACCGGCCGCCTCAAGCTCATCTTCCATCGCGACACGCGCAAGGTTCTCGGAGTACACATCATCGGCGAGGGCGCCAGCGAGTTGGTCCACATCGGCCAGGCGGTCATGATATTCGGCGGAACTGTTGACTACTTCGTGGACACCGTCTTCAACTACCCCACTCTCGCCGAGTGCTACAAAGCCGCGGCATTCAACGGACTCGGCCGCCTGCACCGCTATCAGGTGGAGTAGCGATGATCAACTTCGAAAACTCGAGCGCGCAATCACAACTCGCCCCTTTAGCATCTCTATCCGTGCAAGCTTTCTCCCCATGGAGGGCGAAATGACTACTGCAATCGGTGTTGTCGTTACGGAACACATTGTTGCCGGCAGGCTCGAAGATATGCGCCTGGCGGGAGAAACTGTCCGCTACCCCCAGAACGTCGATGAGGTTGACGCGCTCAACGGACTCCCTGTAGCCGAGTTCGTTGAAATCCTCGCCGGAGAAATCATGTCCGTGGTCGGCAAGGGCAGCGTCGATGCAATTGGTGTAGCGGTCCCCGGCGTCATTCGCCATGGCGTCATCGAAGACTCGCCCAATCTTACCCAGATCAAAGGCATGCGCCTTGCCGAAGAGCTGACGCGCGTGCTCACTGCAAAAGGGGTAACTGCCCCCGTGCATATTGCCAATGATGCCGACGCCATCGCCGCAGGGGTTGCCGCCACCCGAGGTCAACTCAACAAGCTCACTCGTGTGTGGACCATCGGCAACGGCATCGGCTACGGCCGCTGGCCCTACGTTGAAGGCGTGTGGGAAGGCGGACACATTACCGTAACCCTCGATCCCAAGGAACGCTTCTGCGGATGCGGGGGCGTCGGCCACCTCGAAGGAATCATGGGCTATCGCGCCATGCGCATGCGCTTCCTCGATCTCGAACCTGAAGAAGTTTTCGCGCAAGCCAAGAAGGGCGACGTCCGCTGCCGCGAGTTTGTCGACCTATGGCACAGCGCCCTTGCGGCGGCAACCGCGTCGTTTATTCATCTCGCCGGCCCAGGCCGCTTCTACTTCACGGGCCACAACGTGGGCTTCCTCGACATTCCCATGTTGCGCCGCCATCTTGAAACCATGGTGAAGATGAGTCCGCTCTTAAGCTACTCGCTCGAGATCCTGCCCAACGACGACGCCACTGCGTTGCTCGGCGCCGGTGTCAGCGCAATACGCGCTCTAGCCACGTAAGCAGATTCTTCACTTTTGATGAGGAATTTGGCGGAGTCCCTTGGTGAAAGAATTTGCACCCAAGGATCGCAGAAAAGCGCCCCCTCGATTCGCCGGGAGCTTGAGGCTAATAGCTAAGTAATCAGCTAAGCCGCAGGTAAGTCTTCGAAAGCCGGTCGTGCCAGCTCATCTGATCCTCGTCAAAGATTGACCAGACTACACCCAGGCCGACGGGTAGAACGGAGATCAGCATCGCCTTCATGCGTCCCTTGATCTGCGCAGCTGTGGGAGCCTGCTCGTCAAAAGTGCAAAGCGAGAGCTGGGCGTACCGCATTCCCGGCGTCACTTTGGCGAACGTGAGGAAGAACCACTCGTATAGCGCGGCGATTCCCAGCGTCACGATCACCCCGCACACCTCGGAGACTCGAATGCTCGGTAAATGATCGAAACGCGAAGCAACAAGATAGGCAGCGCCCCATACCAGGCTCAGGATCAACGCCGCATCCACCATCGTCGCCATCATTCGCCGGCCGAAAGGCGCCTGGTAGAGCTTCGCGGCATCCGGCTGGATCGCGTAATAGTCAGGTAGAGGTTGCGGCTGCTCGTCGAGTTCAATCTCCTGCCAGCTCGACCCGATCCACATGGGCGGTGGTGTAGCCGTCGACGTGGCAGCCATCGGATCCGTAGACACGGTGTTCGGATCTACCTCGAAGATGCTGAGTTGCTGCGGTTCAGACGATTCCGGGTTCGCTTCCGAAATGCGCGGACGCATCCGGCGCGTGGCTATAATCTCGCGAGGAAACTCGATGAGGTTCGCAGGAATCGGCTGCGCCGCCTCGACTGCCTCATAAACCGATCCGTCGTAGTAGGTGTCCCGAGCGAACGCGTCCTGCACATCGGCGGGGGTGTCCCACGCGTAGCTGGTTGTTGAACGAGTTTCGTGCTTAGCGGGACGCACCGGCATATCCGGTTCCCAACGAATCTCAAGATCACCGGCTGTCGCCTCTTTGCTCCGCGGAACGCTTACGGAGTTTTGTGGATGCCGGTCCCGTGTCTCTGCTTCGACTCGATGAGCAGCATATTCCGACTCGTCGACCTGTTCCCCATTACTCTGGATGTGATCGAGGACAGCCTGAGCGGCAGCTTGAGCCTCGAGTGCAGCGCGAGTGGTCGCCTCAGCGGCACGCAAGGCATTGCGCGCTTCCATGGCTTGCATTTCACTAAAGCTGGGTGTCTTGGCATAACGAGCGGCAACGCGTGCTGCGGCGGCAGCGGCCCGGCTGTTCCCCGATGCCTGTCCGTCATCGCGCATGTCCTCATCAACGGCCGAAATCCCCTTGCGATTTTTGTGCTCTGCAAGGCGGCGGTTCACTTCCTGCTTCCACGAGGGAAGTGGGGTAGGCGGGCTAGCCAGTGTGCTCAAAACTCTAGAATCCCTTCTATACCTTCCCCAAATCAGTGCACTGATCGGGATGGATTGTTGCAGTCCGCGCGAGTCCTGAAGAATTTCGGCGGTAATGTTTTAATAACGTCCTGTGTGCGGGAGGATTCTCGAACCCGAAGAACCAGTGCTTGCATTTGCTATGCTTGCTTTGGCCCTCGGATGCAGCCTCGCAATTTCGTGTTTATCACGGTGATCACCCTCTGTCACCTGCAACTTGCCGGACAGATGTTGACCAATGCGTTACCCCCTGTGCAAAGTCCAGCGACCCTTGCGAGCAGCGGCCAGCCGTCAGCAGCGTCCCAGTTGCCCGACGACCCAGGGCAGGAAGCTATTCCCATCGCAAAACCCGAGCCTGTTCCCGCCAGCGGGGTGCCAGTTGAACTGCAAGCCGATCGGCAAACCTGGGCGGAAGACACGTGGACCGGAACTGGCGGGGTTGTGGTTCATTATCGGGACTACATCATTCGAGCCGACAAGGTTGTCTATCACCGAAAGACCTACGAACTCGAAGCTGAGGGGCACCTTCAGGTAACTGGAGGTCCGGTTGATGCGTTCATTAGTGCTTCGCACGGCGACATGCGTTTCGACATGCACACCGCACGGTTTTTCGACGTCAGCGGCTCGCTCGGAGTCAGGCGCGCGGGACGAACCGTCGTTTATTCCACGGCGAACCCGTTTCTGTTCTCGGGCCGCGTCCTGCTGCAGACCGGCGAAGGAAGCTACAAGATTATCGATGGCACCATGACTAACTGCCGCCTTCCCAAGCCGGATTGGCAGTTGATTTCGCGCGCCATTACCGTCGAAAACAACCAAGCAACAACCAGGAACACGTTCTTCAAATTCCTCGGAATTCCTATGTTCTACCTTCCTTACCTTCGACATCCCGTGGAAGAAACGGGACGTGAGAGCGGACTTTTGATTCCGGTTATCAGCAACTCCTCAATCAAGGGATTGACGGTTGGTGAACAGGTATACATCGTCCTTAACCGCAGCATGGACATGGTGGTGGGAACCGAGTACTACAGCAAACGTGGTTGGGCCCCTAACGGCGACTTCCGCTTCAAGGGGATGGACCTGAACCACTTCACCGTGAAGTGGAACGCGTTGTTCGATCGCGGCGTCGAACAATTGCAGACTTCAGGGCCGCAGGCAGGCCAGACTGTTCTGGTAAACCAGGGCGGTGCAGACATAGTTTCGGAAGGCCGTTACGACTTCAACTCAGCGACACATGCCGCTCTGAATATCGAATACCTTTCGAGCTACATCTATAAGCTTGTGTTCAACGACAACTATATCCAGGCTGTGAACTCCGAAGTCCATAGCACGGTGTCGCTGACGCACACGCATAACGGGCTGGTTCCCTCAGCCTACCTTGAGCGGCTACAGAACTTCGCCAGTTCAAATGACGGTGACGAGGTGCGCATTCTGCACCTTCCCAGCCTGCGCTTCGACGTCCTTGACGAACCACTCCACACATCTCCGTTGTACTGGAGAATGGGTTCGTCGATCAGCTATCTGGGACGCTCGGAGTTCAGCTTTCACATCCGCAACCTGGGCAGGTTCGATCTTTATCCCCACCTGTCGTTGCCGTTGGTGCGCGGCGGCTGGAGCGTGGTTCCTGAAGTCGCGCTCCGCGAAACGTTCTACACCGGAAGCCAGAATCCAGACATCACGGGCACGAATGGCGGCATACCTACTGTTGTCCATAATCCTCTCAACCGTGGCGATTTTGAAGCATCAGTCAACGTGAGACCGCCGGCCGTGGAACGCGATTTCACCATCGGCAACCACGATGTGCGCCATGTAATTGAACCCGAAGCTTTCTACAACTTCGTCGGCGGAATCGGAGTCAAGGCGCGCAATGTGCCGCTGTTTGATCCGACGGACATTGCCACGGATACCAACGAGGTCGGCTACGTCTTGACGCAACGCTTCTACGCCAGATCCAGGAATGCTCAGCCCTGTGCTGTCACGGACGCTGAAACGGCAACAACATGCGCGCCGCAAACCCGTGAATGGGCAAGCTGGGTAATTACTCAGAAATACTTCCTGGATCCGACATTCGGCGGAGCAGTCATCTCAGGCCGCAGAAACGTCTTCGACACAACGCTTGATTTGACCGGAATTGCATTTCTGACCGGCCCGAGAAATCTCTCCCCGCTTGTCTCGCGACTGCGCTTTGAGGCGGTTAAAAACTTGCGCCTCGAGTGGGACCTGGACTACGACCCGAAAGGTGGACGCCTCGACGCGGATAACGTTTTTGCCGGCTACAGCTGGGGACCGGCGACCATAGGAATTGGCCATGCTCTTCTTAACGCCGTCGATGAGAAGGGGAGTGCCGCTTCGTTAATTCAGAGTCAACAATTGCAGCCATTCATCGAAATCGGGAAACCCAACGCCGGCGGATTTAACCTGGCGGCGAACGGAGGATACGATTTCGTCAATGGCGCGCTGCAATATGCCGGGATTCAGACGGTTTATAACTGGAATTGCTGCGGTTTGAGTTTGGGCTACCGTCGATTTGCCCTTGGATCGGTACGCGACGAAACCCAGTATCTTTACAGCTTTACGCTCGCCAACTTCGGGTCGGTCGGCGATATCCGCAGGTCGAATACGGTGTTCCACGACCAGACCGCCCCGCCAGCCTATTGATACTCATCTCAAGCCTCTCGATTGCTTTTGCCCGGCTTTGACGTCCATTCATCAGTAATTTCGCACTCGTCCATTGCTGCACCCGGCAGTGACTCGACTGGGATATCCTTGCAAGAGAGGACAATCTATTGTCGCGCATACATTTTTTGGCTGGTCTGCTTGCACTTGGCCTGGCCGTAGGTTGCAAGGCCCAGTCTGCTGGCTCTGGAGCACAGGACGCCGCACTGAACCGCCGCATTGAAGTAATGGTACGTTCGCAATTCAGCATTCCGCCTGAAGTGTCCGTCGTCCTGGGTCAGCGCACCTCCAGCCAGATCGGCGGCTACGATACGCTGCCAATCACGTTGTCTCACGGCTCGACGAAAAAGGTGATTGATTTTCTGATCTCCACCGACAATACGAAATTGGCGCGGCTCGAAACATTCGATCTTGCCAAAAACCCCATCTTCAACATCGACATTGCAGGACGACCTATTCGCGGCAATCCAGATGCCAAGGTAACGGTAATCAATTTTGACGATCTGGCATGCCCGTATTGCGCACGCATGCACACGTCTCTTTTCCCGACCACGATCGATCGATACAAAGATAAGGTGCGGTTTGTCTACAAGGACGACCCCCTCACCGATCTGCATCCGTGGGCGATGCACGCTGCTGTGGATGCGAATTGTCTGGCGTCGCAAAACGGTCAAGTTTATTGGAATTTTGTGGATTACGTGCACGCGCACGGACAGGAAGTCAACGGCCCAGACCGCGATCTGAAGAAGAGCTTCGCCGCGCTCGATCGCATCGCTCGCGATGAGGGTACGCTGGCAAAACTGGATAGCGCCAAGCTCGACGCCTGCATCGCAAAGCAGGATGAGACGCAGGTACGCGCATCGGCGAAGGAAGCGGAAGCGCTGGGTGTGGATGGAACGCCCGCTCTCTTCATCGATGGCGAGCGCATCAATGGCGCTCTTCCTGCGGAGCAAGTGTGGCTCGTGATCGACCGTGCCCTGCGGGCAGATGGAATTGAGCCGCCGCCTGAAACGGCCCAACAGCCTCCCGGCAAAGGTCAATAACAACCGGGGTCTTGTCACCGTGCGTCGTCCTGGTCTGGAGCTGACTTGCGAGAATGAGAACCCCCATTGGAGTCTTTCGTTCCGGTGCCTCGGTCTCGGGATATATCCTGTAGTACCGGGGCCATTATCCGGGTCCCATCGACAGGTCTTCGTCGAGTGGGGCGGAGGGCAGGCTCCCGAGGAGATACAGGTTGCAAGTCAAAGCTTTACCCTTCAAGCGTCGCAAGCCTTTAACCCTGACTTTTTCAAGCGCGCTTTTGCTGGTTGCATTGGCAGCTTGTAAGCACGCTCCCTCGCCCGACGTAATGGCGACAGTTAACGGCAAAGACATTCTTCGATCCGATTTAGACAAGGCCTACAACAACTACAAGGCCACGCAGGGAGATGCTCCGCGGGATCCCAACCCGGAGCAGGCCGATATCGTTCGGCTCAATCTTTTGCGCCAGTTGATTGACAGCGAGATTCTTGATCAGCGTGCCGGGAAGCTCAACCTGGCAGCCTCCGACGAAGATGTGAATGCCCAGCTGATTGAGCTTAAAGCTCCCTACACTGCTGAAGAGTTCGACAAGAAGCTGAAGCAGCAGAATATGACGCTGGACGACCTGAAGCTGCAAATTCGACGGAAGCTTACGTCAGACAAGCTCATTAATAAAGAAATCGAATCAAAGATCAACATCACCGACGCCGATATTAACAGCTACTATGCGAGCCATAAGTCCGAGTTCAATGTGATCGAGCCGCAGTATCACCTTGCTTGGATCGTGGTAACGGCGGGCCCCGGGCAACAGGCCGGCAATCTGCAGAACAACAAGGCCATGACGGATGCTGATGCACGCAAGAAAATCCAGACGGTTCGCAACCGTCTGACATCCGGTGAGGATTTCGGCGCGCTCGCGATGAATTACTCCGAAGATCCGAACACCAATTCAAGCGCCGGCGACATGGGCTTTATTCCTGAATCCGCACTCCAACAGCGTGATCCGGCAACATTTGGGGCAATCAGCAAACTGAAGGTTGGACAGGTTACGGATGTGCTGCCAATCTACGGAGGAGCAGGACCAACTCAGCGAGCGGCCGGCTATGCCATCTACAAATTAATTGAACGCGAACCAGCCGGACAACGCGAATTGAACAATCCGAGCGTACAACAGCATATCCGGCAGGGATTGCGCGAGAGCCGCGCCCAGCTGCTAAAGCTCGCCTACTACGAAATGCTGCGCGACGATGCAAAAGTGCGGAGCTATTTTGCCGAGCAAGTGTTGAAGCAGGGCGCGAAATAGGGCCACGGCCTCTCGGCTTTCGCAAACAGCGCCAAGGAACCTGAGCTGGACGTCTGGGTTCGATTCTGACTACGTAAGCTCGGTGTGGCCAGGCATGCCACCTGGGCAACACACATAATCAGCAGCCCCGTGCGCCTCTCTGGGATTTGCAGGGCGGAGCCCGGGCGCAAGTCCGCAAATCGTAGGGCTAGCGTGGAACCCATCCGCCTCCGATAGAATTTCAATCGACAGCGAAAACGAAATGGCCTTCGCATTGTGAGCGAAGGCCATTTTCATTTCAGGTTGAGTCGATAGCTACTTGAGGTTGCCGCTCGAATCCATGGTGATGCCGCCTGGTCCCTTATCCTTCTTCGCTTCGTTAGCCTTGCGAGTGCCCATTGCCTTTGAACTCCACTCCTTGGCAGATGCGACATCGGCCTTCACCGCGTTCGGGTCGGCGTAGTCAATATCAGCCTTGCGGCGATACAACAGGTTTGCGTATGACATTGCCTCGTCATAGTTGGCACGATTCGCCATGGCCTGGTTGATGTATTGGAGTCCCTCATCGACCAGAGCGGTGTTCTGCTGTTTGATCTCTTCCAGCACCTTTTTGGGCGCTTTGGAGTTGCCTTCGCCATCGTCATTCATGTTGACGGTTGCCAGCGCTTTCAGCGTATTTTCGTGAGCCAGCGTCCAGTCGATCACGCCGATTGTATAGGCAGCCTCGGGATCCTTCGGATCGGCAGCCAGAACCTTCTTCTGAAAGTCTTTCGCCTGGTCGAATTTCTTGATGCTGAAATAAATGGCCGCAATTTGCTTGAGACTGTTGACGTCGTTTGGTTCCTTAGCCAAAACTTCCTCGAAAATGCTGATCGCCTGCTGGGCGTTCTTGAGGTTTTCAGGGGTAGAAAGGCCGGGAACAACGTTTTGCGCCAGTGCCGTGGCCAGGTAGCTCTTTGCCATTGGCAGACTGGGATCCAATTCAGTGGCTTTCTGGAAGTGTCCAATCGCCTCTTCATAGCGGGCGGACTTGTACGCCTCCACTCCCTTGTTCAATTGATCACGGGCTTGCAGGCGGTTGCACCCGCCCATGGAAAGCACCATGCCGGCTAGAGCAACCGTGAGCGCCGTAATTCGTGCGGGTCCATTCATGTTCTTATTCTTCTCCTTCAGGTTGTGCGTAGCGATTGCACACCTTGTCAATCATGCACCTGGATCCGAGCGGGAGATTCCGAAACCAAGTAGGCCAAATTGTACTCCTGTTCCCCCTGAGCAAGCTGTGTTCTTCAAACGTCGAAAAACCTTATACTCTATCAAAACTCTTGGCGTCATCAATCCGATCTGATCAACTCCGATGACTCGTGAGGATGATCAACATAACGTAGGTATCGATCACGATTGCGGTATTGATCTTCGATGCCAGCGTCATCGCAATTATCCCTTCCTTCCCGTCGGGGGAGGAAGGGAATCAAAATGCGCTTTACTGTCCGGCCATGATCTTCGGCGTCATCAGACCGATGTGATCCACGTTCGCCGCATGGGCGATATCAATCACTTCGGCGATGTAGGCGAAATTCAGATCATCGTCGCCCCTTACGAACATGACACGCTCGGCGCGATTCGCGTAGATCTCTGTCAATTTCGCCAGCAAGTCCGTCTTGGCAACATCAGTTTCATTGATCTTGTACGACGGTGCTGCCCCCGGGCGATAGACCACCTGCACGACGATGGTGCGGTCGTTCTGTGGCGGCTGCTGTTGGGGGTTCTTGGGCGGTTGCGGCACCAGGGCATCCAGACCTTTTGGCGTAACCGGCACGATGACCATGAAGATGATGAGTAGCACAAGCAGAATGTCGATCATCGGGGTGACGTTGATGTCGCCCATTGCGCCACCCTTGCCACCTCCAGCTGTCATTGCCATGGCTTCAAACTCCTCGTGTAAGACAATCGGTTAAATGTATAACGTTCCAAGCCAATGATTACTGGCCGCCCAAGCCGCCGGCGCCTTCCTTCTTGTTGGTGAGCAAGCCCACTTCATCGACGCCTGCAGTACGGACGGCGTCAATCGCATCTTCAACGGCGCGGAACTGCGCGCGCGCATCGGCGCGAATAAAGATCTCTTTGCCCGGCGTGTCGGCCAGCTTTTCTCGGACCTGAGACCCGAGCTCGGAAGTAGCGACTTTGTTTTGGCCTAAGAACACACCGCCGTCGCGAGTAATGGCTACCACAATGGCATCTTCTTTGTCAGCGTCCGGCATTGGGGTGGGATTCTCCACCTTGGCCATATCGACGGCGACCTTGTTCTGCAGCATTGGGGTAATAACCATGAAGATGATTAGCAAAACCAGCATCACGTCGACCATGGGGGTCACGTTGATGTTGGAGTTGACGTTACTGCCTTCGTTACGAACCGCAATTCCCATGTTTGGGCTCCGTGCCTATTGAATTCATATACCGGAGGGCATCCGGTTTTCGCTCGAAGAGGCTGCCGCGCCATGTTTGAAACCAGGGGGCAAGATAGCCTTGCGGCCTTCCTGCCCACCTGAAAGTTTCTCGCTCGGGGCTGCACCCGGATTGCTTAGCGCTTGCTCTGCTTGATGAAGTAGTCGATGAGTTCGCTCGAGGAGTTGTCCATCTCGACGTCGAACGCTTCGACACGACCGGTGAAATAGTTGAACGCCATAACGGCGGGGATAGCCACCAGCAAACCGAACGCGGTGGTTACCAGCGCCTCAGAGATACCGCCAGCGACTGCACCGATGCCGGAAGTCTTCTGGGTGGCGATCTGTTGGAAGGCGTTCAAAATTCCGATAACCGTTCCGAGCAGTCCAACGAACGGCGCTGTGGAGCCGATGGTGGCCAGCACCGCAAGGCCTCTCTTCAACTTGGCGTGAACGATTGCTTCGGCACGTTCCAATGCACGGCCCGAGCTCTCGATCGTTGCTTCACTGGCGACGCCGCCGGAAGCGCGGAACTCCTGCAGGCCCGCAGTGACGACTTCGGCCAAGTGCGACTTCTTGTTGCGATCGGCAATCTTGATGGCTTCTTCAAGCTTGCTATCTTTCAACGCGCCGGCAACCTTAGGCGCGAACTCGCGCGACTGCTTGCGGGCGGCCGAGAAGTAAAGGTAGCGGTCGATCATGACGGCCAGCGACCAGATCGACTCGATGAACAGGATGATGGCGATGATGCGCGCCGGCCATCCCATGTGCTGCCACAGTCCGAGCGGGCTGAAGCTTACCGCCTGCTCTTCCTGAAAGAACGCCAGACTGTTGACCGTGTGCGAAGCGAAATGTGCGAGCTGAGCGAGAATCACTTGAATCGTTCCTCCTAAGGAGTTTATGTACTCTGTCGATCCGTTTTTGCGGATCGATTACAACAAAGCCGGGGAAACTGACTCCTGACGAGCTTCAAATCTTACCCGCCGTTCACTGCCTGACCTCACGATTGAAAACCTATGAGATTAAGCTAGGTGCGCGCCGGAAGGAGTGTTGTTGCCTTGGGATCCACCATCCCCGGTTTGGCGATTTGGAATGCGGCTCTTTCGAATTCGCATTCAGGTCAAAAACAAGGCTGTTTCTCAGTTGAGAAACAGCCGAAGATGAAATCTATCCACCCAGCGTGAAGATCACGTTGACCGTGGTCTCCACCTCGACGGGCTCGTTATTGAGCAGGTAAGGCCGGTAACGCCAGCTCTTCACGGCATCCAGAGCAGCCTGCTGCAACATGGCAGGTCCACTCACAACGTGAAGATCTTCAATGGTCCCCTGTTTCGAAATCTTCGCCTGAATCACGACAGTCCCGGAAACGCGGGCCGCCTTCGCAATCGGCGGATACATCGGCGTTGTCTTCTGGATCAACATGCCCTGCGCGACGCCGGCAGAGATATTGACCTTCTTGGGCGGAGCAGCCTGCACCTTGGGTGCGGAGCCCGAGCCGAACACACTGCCCATCACGCCGCCTGCGCTGCCGCCCAGACCTTCTGCGCCAGCCACGCCAAACGAACTCGGGGGGGCTTCTTTCTCGGCGACCTGCTTGATGTCTTTAGGAATCTTGGTCGGAGCGATGAGCTGGTTGTTCATCATCTCAGACTGCACGTGCACCACTTTTATGATCTCAGCCGGCGGTGGTGGCGGAGGTGGAGGTGGAGGCGGCGGTGGAGCAACCAACAGGGTCTGCATCATCGCCTTGGGCAACGCCTCTGGGTAAATGAGCGGATATAAGATCATGGCAACCAGGACTGCGCCGTTGGTGATGAATGTAAACATCATCCAACGGCCGCTCTTGCTCTTGATCCTTCCGCCTGATTCAAATGTGGAATCTTCAAACATGGCCAGCCTCGAATCGGGGTGTCGGTTACCTCTACTTAGACACCGCGGGAAGCTCAAATGTTCCCGCGCTCTAAAACGCTTACAAAAAGCGTGCTCCACCTATATCAGAACTACCTACTACATGCAAAGGTTGCTACAAAAACGCTACAACTTGAATTGCTAGACCCTGGACCGCTTCGCTGTCGGAAGCACAACTGTCTTGCCGCTTCCGGCTCGCCACTGTTGCCAGGCGACCAGCATGGGTGCGGCAATTGCGATGGAGGAGTAGGTCCCGATCAGAATTCCGACCACCAGGGCAAAGGAAAATCCCCTCAGAACCGGTCCACCGTAAACAAAGAGCGAAAGCACTGTCAAAAATGTCAGGCCGGAGGTGAGTACAGTTCGGCTCAGCGTCTGATTGATGCTCCGGTTGACAACGTCAGGCAGAGACTCGCGCCGGCTCAGACGAAGATTCTCGCGAATACGGTCGAATACGACGATGGTGTCGTTCATGGAGTAGCCGACCAACGTCAAAATGGCGGCAATGACGGTGAGGCTGATTTCCATGCCTTTAATGCCAAACGAGTCAAGCAAAGCAAAAGCGCCCACTGTGATCAGGGTGTCATGGAAGCATGCGATCACAGCCGCGACTCCGTAAATGAGCTGGAACCTGAACCAGAGATACACCAGCATTCCGGCCAGCGACAGAAGTGTAGCTTCAATTGCCTTCACTTCCAGCTGGCGGCCAACGGTGGGTCCAACCACGTCCACTTTCACGTCGGAATCCGCAAATGGATTTCCGTAATGCTCACGGAGAGTGTTTACCACCATCTGCCGTCCCGAATCGAGCGTGCTCTCATTACTCTGCTCAGGCAGGCTGATAAGCACTTCATTGGATGCGGAACCGTTGTAGTTCTGGATCTTTGCGTCGCGGATTCCCGTGGTCTCGATAGCAGCACGAATCTTGGAGATATCCGGTGGCTGCGAGAATTTCACCTGGACTTCTGTACCACCGCGGAAGTCGACGCCGAGCGGAACAGGACTGCGAACACCGCCCACGGGATGTGCCCAGTGCGCCGCCATCGAAATAATGCCGGAGACGCTGAAGATGAGTGAAAAGGCCAGGAAGTACCATTTCTTCCCCAACCAATCAACATTTACGCCATGAAAGAATTCCACTGGTTCTCTGCCTTCCTCTATCCGGACCCGCGCGGTTCCGGGGTGCATTGATTACTTCCCTGCTCGTCTCTGGACTAAATCGAAACGAGCTCGCCCGGCTTCAGATTGTTCACATGGGTATCGAAGATGACTCTCGACACATAGACGGCCGTAAACAGGTTGGCCAGCAATCCAAAGGTTAGGGTAACTGCAAATCCTCTTACAGGCCCATTCCCGACGATAATCAGGATGAGAGCCGAGACGATGGTCGTCACGTGAGTGTCGACGATCGTCGTCCATGCATGCGCAAATCCTTGATCTACAGCCGCTGAAGGCGCCTTGCCGGCACGCACTTCTTCGCGGATGCGCTCAAAGATCAGCACGTTGGAGTCGACGCCCATACCGATGGTCAGAATGACTCCAGCGATTCCCGGCAGGGTCAGCGTAGCTCCTGAGAAGCCCATGAATCCGAGCAGGATGACCAGGTTCAGGAATAGCGCCAGGTCGGCATTGACGCCCGATCCCTTGTAATAGACCAACATGAAGACCATGACCAGCAGGACGCCTACAATCGCGGCGGTGACACCCTGCTTGATCGAATCCGAACCGAGAGAAGCTCCGACGGTACGATCTTCCAGATAGTTCAATGTCGCCGGCAATGCTCCAGTGCGAAGCATCTTGGAAAGGACGGCGACTTCGTCTTGCGAGAAGCTGCCGCGGATTTCGCCGGAATCGCGAATTGCGCTCTCGATGTTAGCGACTTCCTTCACCCGGCCGCCGAGAACCACAGCCATGCTGTGCCCCACATTGGCGCTCGTGTAGTCCCAGAATTTGTCGCCCGCCTCGTTCGTAAGCGTAAAGTGCACCGTTCTCTGTCCGGTGTTGGAATCGGTGCCGGGGTCGGCAGATCGGAAGTCAGTGCCGGCGACGATCGCAACCCGCTGCAGGACGTATACGCTGTCCGCATCTGAGCCGGTGGCCATGGAGCCTGAGCCGTGAACCAGTGCCTGATCGGGTGGAATCGCGCCGCCTACGCTGGCCAGCGCTGCCTGCTCGTCGGGATACGGCCCTCCGACCACGGCGTGAATCTCGAGGCGCGCTGTGGATTGGATGAGCGTCTTTACGCGGTCGAGGTCCGAGATGCCGGGCAGCTCGACAAGGATCTGGTTGTCACCGAGGCCATACTGCTGAATGACGGGCTCGCTGACGCCAAGGGTGTCGACGCGGTCGCGAATCACTTCAATCGTGTTCTGGACGGTCCGCTCGTCGAGCGCCTTCTCGATGTTCGGCTTCATTGTGACGTTCAGCGTGTTATTGCTCCCGCTGCTGACGTCATACTCGCTCGAGTACTTGCTGTCGATGAGAGACTGTACCGCGCTGGATTGCGTGGGGTTAATTCCTTCGATCTGAATCTTCTCAGGGTGGGCCGGATCCGGCTTGGTGACCTGCGAAAAGGTCAATTTCGCCGTCTTGAGATCCTGTTCAATCCGAGCGACGGTGTTGTCGGTTTCGGTATTGACAGCCTCTTTAACCTGGACCTGCAGAATCAGGTGAACGCCGCCCTGAAGGTCCAATCCAAGATGGATGTGCTGTGTAAGCTGCGTGAGCAATGGCTCTCCGCCGCCAAGCCTGGGTGCATCGAATCCGAAGAAAGCGCCGTAAAGAAATACGACCAGCACTCCGATGATGATCACGATCTTCTGTTTGAGATTCTTCTTCATTGTTCCAATTCTCTAGTTCAAATCGCTGTCGATTTTACGACTTTTCGTTGACTGGCCATCCGCATTGCTGGACGGAATGTGTTGCTGGCACTCCGCGACCTGTTAAAGGCTCAGGAGCCCGATTCTTCCTGGGTGGTGACGGAGGCAATTGCGCTCTTTGCCACTTCAATTTTGAGGTTGTCCGGCGCTACGCGAATGATGATCGCGTCATCCTTGATGGACAGGATGATCCCGCGAATACCTCCCGCGGTGGTCACCTTGTCTCCAGTCTTGATGCTGCCAAGCATTTGCTGCCATTGCTTCTGGCGCTTCTGCTGCGGCCGGATCATGACGAAGTACATCAGGGGAATCAATAACAAAAGCGGAAGCATGGTGATTCCGCCCCCGGCGGGCGAAGCCGCCAACAATGCCAAACTCGTCGTCACACTTATCCTTTACTCGCCCTCGCCCGCCGAGAAATCCGACGCTCAGGGCACAGGCGCTTCCGCCAAAGCGGAAACCTGCACAACAGATTTGTCTCCGGGAATCGTCCTGGCCTCCTGATCCTTCCGGCACAGGTTGTAGAATCTGAAATCGCTTCGTTCGCCCGGCAAGCGTACTGTATCGCTTCTGCCAGGGCCAAACCAGTGACCCAGCTCACCTTCTGCTTCCTGTTCGACAAGGACTTCCCTGGAAAGCCGACGAGAAAGTATGCCAAAGTCCTACGGCGCACACTCCAGTTCGACTTCAAAAAAGAAGGCCTACTACAGATAAGAAATGCGCAGCCGTAGCCGTGTCAAGGACAGGACGTGAGTGGTGAACAAAGGACACCCGGCGATTGCCAAATGCTTCAGCATCTCTCTCGGGGGGCGACCTTTATAAACACCTTACCGTTTGAGTACTCCCTCCTTACATCTTTGGGCGCCAACTGGGTTTGAGGCAGTTCCAGCCGCGGAATGAATCGATGGGCCATACGCTGGGAGCGCCTCAGAGGAAAAGGCCGTGCCAATTCCAAGCCTTCAGTTTATGTTTCTGCTTCCAATCGGACTCAGCCTGGCATTTATGTTCTGGGTCCTATGGAATCTGACCAAGCAGCTTGCCCACCGGAATGACTCGACAGAAAAGCAGCCGACGATCTCGATCCGACTTGGAGAACGATACTCGCCGGGCCGTCATGCGCAGCGAAATCCGAGATCGGAGTTCGAACTGCGCTCACCGAGAGTTTCCGATTCGGGGGCGAGGCCCAGTCGCAGCTTGTCGCGAGAGTACTTCCAGACGCCAGGTATTCCAACCCTTGGCATGGGTCTCAGACGGAAGTCCAGTAACACAATTCAGGGTGCGCGCAGGTAAGGCAGAGCCGCTGATCAGCAACCACTTCGAATCGCCCAAAATTGATTCCCTCGCCGCAGCGGGCGCACACAACGCGGTCCGTCTTGTATCCCGGCAACTCCGAGGCATCGACGTGCACTCGAACGCGTTGCAAACGGAATAACTGATCGTCGCCGAGTTCGCGGTAGGCCAGCTTCTGCTGTTGGCTCCTGCTTTCAATTTCAGGATGAAGCTGGCGAGCGAGGTCGCGTGAATTTTCGAGTGCGACGACGCGAACCCCGGAGTCAGACGAGAGGTCGACGAAGGTCGCGGCCATTTTGCCCCAGTCGCGGAACTTCAGTGTGCGTTTTCCCAGCCGGCAGCCGGTCACCATGGCGATGGCGTCGGTAGCGCAACGGTCAATCTCAACGTAGGAAACTAGCCTCTTGCGGTCGGCACCGAGCGGTTCCTCTATGCCAAGGCTCTTGAGGCCAAGGAGAGACATGCGCACGCCGAGTATCTGGCCGGCACACATGTGGCCGTGCGCGACTTCCGCTTTCTGCAAAAGACTCTCGAGGGATTCGACCATCGTCCTTCAGCTTGGCGCAACCGGAGCCGGCACGCAAGCCCAAGTGTAGAGATGGTCTGAGACGAACTAATTCGCCTTGGGAGGAGGCGCAGTTTCAACAGCGTCTTCGGACTCTTCGACGAGGACGGCGGACCCCGCAATGACGTCGAAGCTGATGACGTCTTTGCCTGCGGGATGGAAGGTGGCACGGAGAGGTTCACGCTGCCACTCGGGCACACCGCACGCTGGTTCCGGTCGGCTGGCGGGCTCGAGTGCGTCGATCTTTTTTGCGAGCACGGGCTTGCGGGCAGCCAACTGCGCAACGACGGCATAGAGGCTCTTTCCGCTGGCTGTGACGCCGCAGTAGGCTGCGTAGTCGCGGAACCAGGCCACCTGGCTGACGCTGGGGTCGTAATCGGGCAATTTGAGCGGAGCGATGTGGCCTGTAACGCGATCAACCAGCAGCCATGGGCCGCGCTGCCAGACCCAGTTCGCTCCGGCTTTGGCAGGTTTCTCACCGGGTAGTTCGTCGTTGATGCGGAGGACGCGGCGCACCACGAAGCTGCGGTCGGTCACGTCGTGCGATTCGCCGGTGGTCCATTCCTTGACGGCGCCATCAATGACAAGGGGTCTGATTCGAAGGGCATCTTCGCCCGGTGCGGCGCCGGCCGGATCACCGGTCTTTGAATACGGTACGCGCCGGATCGCGCCGAGAGCCACGACATGCGCCTTGCGCGGCGTCGACTTGAGTGTGGCCGGAACCAAAACCAGGAACGCAAGAACTGCAATCGTTACAGCAAACCTTCTACCAACCCACATCACGAACCCCTGCTTTCTAACTCTGTGCGGCCTCCACGGTGCGCGCTACGCGAAATGCTGCAGCCTCGTTGAAATGTGCGCCCAGTATCTGCATCCCAACAGGCAGGCCGGCTTTGGTGGCGCCGCAGGGGACGGTAACGCCACAGATGCCTGCGAGACTCGCAGTGACCGTATAAATATCGGCGAGATACATGGCGAGGGGATCGCCTGTTTTTTCGCCCAGTTTGAAAGCGGGAGTGGGTGCGGTGGGGGTAACAATCGCATCCACGTCAGCAAAGGTTCGTAGGAACTCTTCAGCGAGCAGGCGCCTGACCTTTTGCGCCTTGAGGTAGTAGGCGTCATAGTAGCCTGCCGAGAGCGCGTAGGTGCCGAGCATAATACGGCGCTTGACCTCGGCGCCAAATCCCTCGTCGCGCGAATGGCTGTACATGTCAGAAAGGGTTGCCGAAGCCGGCGAGCGATAACCGTAGCGCACCCCATCAAAGCGAGCGAGATTCGCGCTGGCTTCCGCAGTAGCGACGAGATAGTAGGTGGGAATGGCGTAGCGAGTGTGCGGCAGAGATATGGGTTTGATGGTGCATCCTGCCGCCTTCAACGACTCAATGCCGGTTTCTATGCGTTCGCGGACTTCCGGGTCGAGGCCTTCCCCGAAGTATTCGGTGGGTACTCCGATGCGGAGACGCTCTGCGCCCTTATCGCTTTCGGTGGCGTAGTCGGCGACTGGAGCCGAAGAACTGGTGGCGTCGCAAGGATCCTGGCCGGCAATGATACTGAGCACAGTGGCAGCGTCGCGCACGTTGGCGGCGAAGGGGCCGACGCGATCGAGAGACGAAGCAAATGCGATGAGTCCATAACGAGAAACTCGACCATAGGTAGGCAGAACGCCTACCACTCCGCAGAAACTCGCTGGCTGTCGAATGGATCCGCCGGTATCGGTGCCGAGGGTCGCTACGGCCATATTGGAGGCAACGGCGGCCGCTGATCCGCCGCTGGAGCCCCCGGGGACGCGGTCCGTGTCGACCGGGTTGCGCACTGGACCGTATGCCGAGTTCTCGTTGGACGAGCCCATGGCGAACTCGTCGCAGTTGAGCTTACCCAGCAGCACTGCCCCTGCAGCCTCGAGCTTTGCAACAGCCGTGGCGTCGTACGGGGGATGGTAGCCCTTGAGAATCTTCGAGCCGGCTGTCGAAGGTGCGCCGCGCGTTACCAGAACATCCTTGATTCCCACGGGAATGCCAGCAAGTGGACCGAGGGAATCTCCTTTCGCGGCGGCTTCGTCCACTTTGGCCGCCTGCGCGAGCGCTCGTTCTTTGGTGAGGCTCAGATAGACATTGAGCTGCGGATTCACCTGTTCGATACGCTCGTAGTATCTGGTTGCAAGATCGGTAGCCTTCAGGCGCCCGGATGCAATGACCTCGCGTAATTCAGAGAGGGTCTTCGGCTTTTGCACGTAGCTTGCAGTCATCCTGGTTTCGCCTGGCAATGCGCAGTTCCCTTCCGTCGTCTATCGTTCAATCACTTTTGGCACTTTGAAGAAGACCCCGTCGGTCTCTGGGGCTTCGCGCATCACCACGGTCCGGTCGAGCGAAGGCCGCACAGCATCGTCGCGAAGCGCCCCCCTGCCGCCGGCGCCGTCCAGTTCGCTGACCTGCGCAAGTGGGGACACGGAACTGGTGTCCAGTTCGTTCAACTGTGCGACGTAGTCGAGAATCGCGTTCAGATCGTGAAGCATACCTTGAGTTTCGCCCTCTGTCAGCTCAAGGTGAGCCAGTTCTGCCACGCGCTTCACCTCTTCAAGGGTCACATTGACAGTCATTTTTGAAATCCTTACGTCGGGGGTTCACATGGACCGTGACGCGGCGTTTTCTGCTCGGTCCTGGCGCGTCTTGCCTGAAATTAAAGTATAGCTGCTCCTTTGTTCTGCTCGGATCAGGGTGTAGCCATCGGCCTTTGCTTGTCGGCGCATGGCGCTAATCCACCGTCAAGGTAAGTGTGACTTTGTGAGAAAGACCGTTGGCCGTCGCGGTGACGACAACGGAATACGTTCCTGCGGGGGTGTTCTTGTTGTTGGAACTTGGAGTCGGCGAGCCACCTCCGCCACCTCCTGCACCTGCGCAGCTTGTAACGGCGAAGGCACTTAAGAAAATGATCGCAATCAAGAGCCTCTTGGAGCGTTTGCGGCTGAATGCGAGCGGAAGCATGAAGAGCCCAAGCGCAGCGAACAGAATGCGAGACGACGATACCCTGGGAGCCCGGTCGCGATTCTGTGCCGAGGTCGAAGCGAGACCGGTCGCGATCTGTATAGTGGCGCTTCCCGAGGCGTTCGCTGTGACCACTTCGGTAGCTGGGTTGAAGTTGCAGACTGAGTTGGATGGAAGTGAACTGCAGGCGAAAGTGAAGGTTCCGCTCGATCCACTCATTGTTGCCAGATTGATTGTGAACGTAGCTGTCTGGCCGCTTGCTATTGTCAGGCTTGAATGACCCGCCGACGAAATGGAGAAATCGAATCCCATACCCGAGAGAGAAACCTGGGTATGTGTAGCCAGGTCTGAACTGGAAACCGTGAGGCTGCCTGTTTGCTGGCCTGCGCTTGATGGGGAGAAGGCGATTTGCGCTGTACAACTCGCTCCGACCGCAAGTGACGACGTGCAGGTTGTAGATGCGATCTGGAATTGGCTGGAAGTTGAAAGGGAAAGTCCGGCGAGTGCTACGGTGCCATTGTTTATGAAGATGACGTTTTGTGCGTCGCTGGCGCCGCCCACGCCGGTTACGCGAAAGGAGAGCGATGTCGGCTGCACTTGTACGGAACCTGCTGCACCACCAATTCCGGTCAGGGAAGTAGTGGCTGCAGTGGCAAACGCTGAAGAGCTGACGGTGAGCGCGCCCGTCACAACTCCGTTTGCAGTGGGTGTGAAAAGGATCCCGGTTGAGCAGCTTACGCCTGCCGCGAGCACCGCACTGCACGTGTTCTGAACCAGGCTGAAGGGAGGCGTGACGGAGAGCGTAATGCCGTTTGCCGGAGCACCGCCGGTATTCGTAACTGTCGCCGTTTGAGCTACGGTGGCTTGACCGAGAGCAGGCTGTGTGAAGACGAGTTGAAACGGGGTGATCGTGATTCCCGAGGCAGACTGACCGATGCCAATGAGCGGCACCTGGACGGGTGCGACTCCGAGCGTGGAGGAAGTTACGATGAGCGTTGCTGTAAGCTGCCCCGCTGCTACCGGAATGAAACTGACTTGAACCTTGCAATTGCTTCCGGTGTTCAGTGTTGCTCCGCACGTGCTCGCACTCCAGGAAAAGCTCGATGCAGACTGGCCCGCAATCTGAAAGCCGATGTTATTCATCGGCGCGCCACCGTTGTTGGCGATGGTAAGCGTTAGGGGCGAACTGGCGTTGCCGATAGGCTGCGCGGAGAAAGACAGTTGCGTTGGGTTAACTCCGATGAGCGCCGGCTGGATGCCCGTGCCGGTCAGACCAATCGTCTGCGTGCGGATCGCATCTGAGACGGTTAAATGTCCACTGATGCTGCCAACCGTGGTTGGCGCAAAGACAACGCTGATGACGCAACTGGCCTGGCCCGTCAGCTGTGTTCCGCAGGTGCTTGATTGCTGAAAAGCGCCCCCGACAGAGACTTCGATCGAAGTGAGTGGCAGATCGCCGTTGTTGGTTAGAGTGACGTTTTGAGCCGCCGATTGTTGGCCGGAGGCCGTATCTGGAAAATTGAGAATTGTCGGTGAGAGCGAATCGGTAGCCGTAATTGCGCCGGTGCCGCCGAGGACGACGGTTTGCGTGCCCGCGCCGTCAACGAGAGAGAGCGTGCCGCTCGCCGCGCCAGGCTGCGTGGGCCTGAAGGTAACAGAAAGCGCGCAATCACTGTTTGCCGCGAGGGAAGAGCCACATCCGTTCGCGGCGAGAACGAATGGAGGAGTTACCGTCACGCTGGTCACGGGGACAGGAACGCTGCCCGTGTTTTCGACGGTGATGGGCATCGCCGATGATGTTGTCCCGATCTGCACCTGTCCGAAACTCAAATTTCCCGGCAAAGCCGTCACCAGCCCTGAGCTGGTTCCCGCGCCGGAAAGTGGAATCAGAATCTCTCCGCCGGAGATATTCGCGTTGATCGTGAGCTGTCCCGTAAGGTTACCGGCCTGGCTGGGTGTGAAGCTTACCTGGACCGCGCAACTGGCTCCCGCACTTACTGCGATGTTTACGCAATTGTCCGTTTCACTGAAGTTGGCGCTTGCAGATATAGAAGTGAAGACGAGCGCAATGCCGCCCGTGTTCGTGAGCGTGATCGACTGAGTGCCGCTGGTGGTTCCAACAGGCTGAGAGGCAAAGCTCAAAGAATTCGGGTTGGTTGACGCTGTGGTGAGTTGTGTTCCCGCAGTCCACAAGGGGATCTGCCATATGCCGCGTCCGTAGGTTCCGGCCACCAGCACGTTGGGAGTGGTTGTTGTGGGCGCCGCACTCAATTGCGTGACAGGAGCGAAAGGGAGGCCCGCACCTAAGACGGACCAACAGTTTGAGGGACCGCTGGAGCAGGAGGCGACCTGGCGGGTTGAATAGACACCCTCGTCGGTGGCGATGTAAGCCGTGTTCGCATCCTGGGGATCGATGAGCACCGCATTCGCAGGAGAATGCGGCAGATTCGAAGTAAGCTCTGCCCAGTTCTGCCCGCCGTCCGTTGTCCGATAGAGGGTGCGGATCAGGTGGCGGGAATCTTCAGCGCCTTCGACCGTAATGTAGACCGTGTTTCCGGTTGGATCGTGGGGATCAATGAAGATGCTCGAGATATCGAGCCTGTAGTAGTTCAGGCCCACCTGATCGTTCACCACCGGGTTGAGCGTGAGGTCCTGCCATACAGGCATGGAAGAACTGGCGGGATTATAAGTGGTCTTGAGGACGTGCCCGGCCAGGATTGCACCGCCATTCAACGCGCCATACATCCCCACATAGACCACTTCCCTTCCGCCTGAGATTGGCAATGCGGCGATCGCGCGAATGAGCGCGTCACCGCTGCAGTAGGTCGGGCCAGAGATGCCGTCGAGGATTAGGCTGATTGCATTCGCGGCCGTCCAAGCGGAGCCGTTGCCCGGCCCGCGCCACACTCGGCAAGTTCCAATCAGGAGCTGAGACGGGTCGAGCGGATCGACGATGAAGGGCGCAGGGGAAGTCATGGTGTTGCCATCACCGCCGACATCAGTGTTGCTGACCACTGGTGTGGTACCGAAATCGCCCGGAGTGCAAGTTCCTGTCTGCAAACAGCGATGAATCGAAACGCCGACGCTGTTGTTTACATACCAGTTCGACGGGCTGACAGGATCGATCGCGACCGGACCGCCTTCGCCGCTGAGTATTTGGGGCCAGTCGGTCGTTGGTCCGGTTGTACTCTTCACACCTGCTGTGCCGTTTACGCCAAGGCCAGCCATCATGGTGTAAGGCGAGTTGCCGACTTGCGACATGCTCTCAACTTCCGCGAGCGGACCGAGGCCGGCGTTGAGATTCTGAAAATGCGAAGCATCGGTTGGCGAGCAGACGGATCCTGTCTCGCCGATTGCGTCAGTCGACCGCCAGAGGCCGCTGTCGTTACCGATAAAGAGCTCCTGCGAGTTGGAGGGATTCCATGCCATTGCGTGCTGGTAAGGCGCAACCTGCGCGCTCATGCACGTGATTGCATTGGTGGTATTGCGCCAGGCGCAGCCCATGGCAACGCTGCAACGCCACAAATCGTTCGCCCCGGCGAGCAGAATTGTGTCCTGCTGTGCGGGTACGGCGGCAAGCACGAGGTTGTAGTCGCCGTTCGCGATCGTGGCTGCTCCGAGGCTGCTGTTGGTTTCAAGCGGCGTGGTGCTCCATCTCTGTGCAAAGGCAACCGTCTGATTGCTGCAGGTTCCACCGGAGAGGGAGCATGCATCCTGCCAGAGGCCCTGATCCTGGTTATAGAGATCCACCGTCCAGGCGAAGGTATCGCCAGTGAGCGGATTCACGGCGAGCGCTCCGCGAAAGATGGGGCACGCGATGGAACCAATGCCGCCGGGATTGGTGGGGCACATCTTCGTTGTGAGACCGCTTCCAGGCTGTGCGGTCATGCGCGTCCACTTGATGCCGTCGCTTGACTGGTAGTATCCGTGAAAACGGACAGCGGCGACGAAGAGCTGGCGTACCGGATTCCAGACCACGGCAGTCGCCGAATTGCCATTGGGTCCGGCGAACATATCAAGGGGGCCCTGCACATCCTGGCCCGGAGAGTCGGTGATGGTTGCGAGCGACCAAGTGGCGCCGGCGTCGGTGGAGTAATAGAGACCCGCGTAGCTGACGCCGTAGAGTTGCGCGTTGACGAGGGTGCCCTCATAAGCCTGCGATGCCGCGGCCACAACCAATTGCGGATTGACCGTGCTCCAAGCGAAACCAGCGAATCCCTCGCCCTGAAAGGAGTACATCTGGTCAGCGGTGTGCGACATGACGGTCCAACTGTTGCCACCATCCGGGGAGCGCAATATGCCCGCGCCGTAGTAAGAGTCGAGCGCATCGTTGGAATCGCCGGTACCGGCGAGAACTACGCCAGAGCCTCCGGGCTGAACCGTGACTGCGCCAATGCTAATGGAGGCGTAGCGGACCGCATCGAATCCGGCGGGAGCGTCGGTGAGCGGCGTGAAGACGACGGTTCCGGCGGCGCCCGCGTTCTGCGACAGCCAGACGCCACCGCCCGTCGTTCCGACATAGACGCGATTACCGGTCGGGTCGGCGGGATCGATCGCGATGGAAGAAATGCGGCCCGTGACAAGGCCGAAGTTGGGAGTGACTACAGCGGAAGGGCCAAGCGGCTGCCAGATTGCGGTGGATGCGCTGGAAGGGCCTGACGCGAATGCCGAAGGACGCGAGGCGGCCAAGGCGACTCGGCGCGGATCGGAATCAGCGCTGGATTGATACCGCGGCCAGTTGCGCCTGGCGAGGAATTTCCTGGCTTGAGCCACACGAGGCGGGACAGTTGTTGCTGTTGTGGCCTGAGTCGATGCGATTGCGATTTGGCCTTGGGCGGCGGAGATGAAGATAGCGGTCAACGCAAAGACCGCCAGTGCGCAGGGTATGGCAGCGGACCGCCGCATTCTCTCAATTGCCGAAATCGTCACGCGCGCAGAGGACCCGATTCCCGCCTCCCACACTGATAGTCCGAGGGAAGCTAAGCAAGATCCAATGAATTACCTAGCGCGGAACATGCAGTTTCCAGGTGTTGAAATTGTGTCCCATTCTAGGACTCGGCGGGCGGTATGGAGATGTGATCGTCGCTACATCTCTCGGTGAAAAGAAGTGTCGCGTCTCTTAGAATTGCAGCTTCCCGCCGGCACCCTGTTGCTCGATATAGGCTTGTGCATCGAATTTCTTCGAAGTTGACGCCGCGGACATGGGCCGTACGAGGCCGAAGATGGGGCGGTTGAACCAGGGGCGGTCGTGCTTGCCGACGATGGCCCAGGCGATGCCGGCATAGCCGTTCGGGTCGCGACCATCGAGTTGGTAGCGATCGTTGAGGATGACAGCCCACTCGTAGGCGCGCGCGGGGTCGGGAGCCCATTCGAGGATCATCTTGGCCCAGTACATCCGCATGTAGTTGTGCATCCAGCCGGTCTCTATCATTTCGCGCTGGGCTGCGTTCCAGAGATCGTCGTGGGTTTCGGCGCGTTCCAGTTGTTCGAAGCTGTAGCGGGAGGGGCGCGAGTCGCCGGCATGCTCTACGAGGGTCTGGCGCGCCCACGGCTCGGCGGACTCCCAGTTATCGTAGTTGTTGTTGTACTTGACGAAGAGCACGGAGAGTTCGCGCCAGGCAATGACCTGATCGAGGAAGCGATCGCGGGCTGCGTGCGAAGCGCGGCCTTTTGCAACTGCATCTTCGACAGCGAGTGCGATGGTGAGCGGGCCGATGTTGCCGAAGTGGAGATACGGCGAGAGACGGCTGGTGCCTTTGACTTCGGGGTGATTTCGTTTTTCTTCGTAGTTTTTCAATCCGTGCAGGACGAAATCCTCAAGGCGCTTGAAAGCGGCGTGCGTTCCTCCGGTAAAGGTGTCGACGGGTTTGATGGTGCGATCGAGGTGTTTGAATCCGGCGGTGATGTCGTACGCGAGAGATTCGCTGTGGAGGGACTTTGGAGGGTTCCACGTATGTTGCGCTTTAGGGCTGTGCGAGGCGACAAGGAACTTTGGCAGTTCCTTCTTCAGGTGCGGGCGCATGTGCTGAAGCAGAAAATAGTTGCGACCGAAGACAGCTGAGGGGACGATGACATCGGCATCGACGGTCCAGTAGGGCAGCTTCAAGCGGCGAGCGAGAACCCTGCGCCAGCGTTCGGGTTCACGACAGGGGTTTTCGTCGCCAATCAACAGTGCCGCGTCAACTTCTTCGAGAAATCTCTCAAGAGAGTTGTCAGGATAGCGGCGGAGCACGAAGCCGACTCCTCGCTCCTTCGCGTCTTCTTCCACATCGCGCAGGCCTTGCTGGAGGAAGTGGTAATGGCGGAGGTTGGCGTTGGGGTAATTCGGAATGACGGAAAAGAAGACGACCACCGGAAGGCTGAGGAGGTTGGCGGCATCGATGGCGACGTCGAGCGCGGGATTCTGGTGGATGCGCATGGCACGCTGCATCCAGTAGACGACGCATTTTGCGTCCGGCAAGAGTGGCAAGTCGCGGCGGATGAGGATGCGAGGATTGTCGGCGAGTCTCGTAAGCGCTTCGGGATGGTTGGTTCGCTTTGCCATTCGGCCGTACCGCTTGAGCGGGCTCTTTTATCTTCTCCGGCAGGACAATGCGCTGAGCTGGTATCTCGCGTGAATCGAAAAAATCTGGCGCGAGAATTTGATTCGGTAAAAGTGCGTTTTCCGGGCACAGGTATATTCCCCATGTTCTTTGGCAGCTTGGCGGGTGTTTACCAGGACCATAAATAACTTATTTGCCAGTAGTTTACCTGCGACGACGCTTGTCGCGAAGATTGTTGCTAAGCTAACCCACCAAAATGACTTGCAAGAACCGGAGAGGCGGGTCAGGGTGAGCAGTGCCAGGGTGCGAAGTGGGTGGGTTATTGCTAGAGCATGAATCCACGGTGGCGTTCCTCCCCCAGGAACGCCCCATGGAGCATCAGGTGTCCGGACTTTCAGGACACCCTCTCGAGTCTGTATAAGCAGAGGACGACTCGAGTGCATCGTTGACGCTTGCGAGGCGCCGATATGTTCGCGAAGCATTGGATACAAGAACGTCAGTGCTTCGGTTCCAGCGGGCAAGCAGTCGACGCTTTAAGGGACCACGTCAACCGGGAAGGAGTCGCTCGGAACGATGAGAGTCTCGATCGGTCTCCGGTCGAGCAGTCCGAATCAATCCTCTCGACCATCGGGTTCCGGGTCTATGCCCAAGCCTGAATCTGGCCCTTTTGCGATGTCATGCAGATTGATCTTCGCAAGTTCCACGGGGCCGTGTCGTTGCCTGCAAGCAAGTAGTTGATTGCTCGAGGGCAATCAATGGATCATCCAGCAGCAGTTCGGGTCCTCATGACGCGACGGTGTCCTGATTTCCCTCAGAAGGCAGACGGAGCGTCTTGGATAGCGCAGTTCTGCGGAGCCCCGTCGAATTTGAACCCCTCCGATGAAAGCGCCGGGCTGGTAATAAGAAGCGACCCACTGCAGTTTTTGCCAGTTCTCGCGGGAAACGTGCTGGATTAGGCTCTCGTGGCAGAAGTGAAAGGATGGGCGTAAACGATAGCCAGCCAATGTTGTACGGCATTTCCTCCGAAGAGGGTGTCCTGCACTATTTTTTCGCCATTGATTCGCGAAGATTCAAGAGGCATACCGGACAGGAGCATCATCATGAAATTCGATCTGAAAGAAGCATTCCAAAAACGCAGCGTAAGAATCGCAGCGATCGTCGCGGGTTGCATTCTCGTGATTCTGATCGCGCTTCCACTCCTCATTGACGTGAACAGCTTTCGTCCGAAGATCGAGTCGGAGATAACAAGTGCCCTGGGCCGGCCGGTAACGCTGGGGAAACTGAGCCTCTCGATCCTTTCGGGTGCGATCCGCGTGGATGATGTGAGCATCGCCGATGATGCGAGGTTCAGCAAGGAACCGTTTGTTACGGCGAAGTCGCTGGAGGTTGGGGTCGAGGTGATGCCTCTGATTTTTTCAAAGGAACTGAAGATCACCGGACTGGTGCTCGAACAGCCCCAGGTGGCCCTGATTAAGTCGGCGGACGGCACTTGGAACTTCTCCAGCCTTGGAGCAGCGGGCGGGAAGGCTGCGCCGGCGGCAGAAAAATCCGGCGAAGGCGGCGGAAACCTGTCGATTTCGAAGCTCGAGGTGAAAGACGGGAGGGTCACGCTGGCAAAAGCGAATGCGACGACCAAGCCGCAGGTTTTCGACAAGCTGAATGTCACGGTGAAGGAGTTTTCGTTCACGTCGCGGTTCCCATTTGAATTGACGGCTGAACTTCCCGGCGGCGGGACCACGGATGTTTCTGGAGAGGCGGGACCGATCAATACCGCGGATGCTTCGGCCACTCCGTTCGAAGCGAAGGTGAAAGTCAAAGAGTTGAACCTGGCGAGTTCCGGATTTGTGGAAGCCTCCAGCGGCATTGGGGGCCTTGTCAAATTTGAAGGAACGGTCAACTCCGATGGAAAGCAGGCGAAGACAAATGGCGAGGTCACGGTGGAGAAGTTCAAGTTTTCACCGAAGGGGTCGCCGGCGCCGAAGGACGTGACGATGAAGTACGCGGCGAGTGCCGACCTGGCGCAGCAGACGGGAACGATTACGCAGGGAGACATTGGCATAGGCAAGGCTGCGGCGCACCTCACCGGCGGTTATCGAACACAAGGCAACGACATGCTGCTGAATCTGAGGCTGAACGCGCCGGATATGGCTGTGGATGAACTCGAGCCGATGCTGCCGGCGCTGGGCGTGTCGCTTCCGAAGGGATCGCAGCTGAAAGGAGGAACGCTCTCGGCCGATCTCGCGATCAGCGGATCACCGGCAACGATGGTAATTACGGGACCGGTACGGTTGAGCGGCACAAAACTGGCAGGATTTGATATGGGGTCGAAGCTCGGTGCGCTGTCATCGTTCACGGGAAAGACGGCAGGATCACCGGATACGTCGATTCAGAATGCCAGCCTGAATGCACGGGTCGCACCGGAAGGGACGCGGGCAGATGGAATCAACGTGACAATTCCATCGCTTGGCACGGTCACGGGAGCCGGCTCAATCAGCCCGGCGGGGGCACTTGATTTCAAGATGCAGGCGGATCTGCATGGAGGCATGGCAGGTGGACTAACGGAGCGCGCGGGGCTCGGCGGATCGAATCAACCGATTCCCTTTTCGATTGAAGGGACGACCTCGGACCCGAAATTCATTCCCAACGTTGGAGGCATTGCAGCGAGCGCGGCAAAGTCCGCTGTCGGGAATGCGATAACCGGGAAGACCGGTGGTCTTGGAGGATTGTTAGGAGGAAAGAAGAAACAGTAACCTGCTCACCGAGGTTGCAGGAGTCAACGTCCGACAGGAACTTACGTGCTGTGACAAAGGCCGCCCAAGGGCGGCCTTTGTTCTGAAGGTCAAATGCTGAGATATGTTTACCACCGCCCCCAGGCGCGGGTGAAGTAGTCGGAGAGGGTCATGCCGACGAGGACGAGGAACGTGAAGAGTCCGGCGCCGACGGTGAGCATGGTGAGCTTGGTCGAATACTTCACATGCATGAAGAAGAGCACGACGAGGATCATCTTGCTGGCAGCGATGGCCAAGGCGACAACCGGATTCCAGAACAGCGTGAGCCCCTGAGTGATATGCCACTCTCCCAAGTCGATGAAGGACACCCACACGGTAACCGCAGTGCCAACTAGGAGTGCCAGCACGATCGTGAGGTACACGCGAGGGGGAACGATGTGATGGTGACTTTCGTGGGCTTCGATGGATTCTTCGTTGTGTTGCGTCATATGGTCCTCAGATCTCGTTTGATGGTGCTCCTGACTAATGGCGGCTGATCAGGTAAAGGAGCGGGAACAGGTAGATCCAGATAATGTCGACGAAATGCCAGTAGAGGCCGAAGTTCTCAACGTATGTGACGTGGCCGGTGGTGTATGCACCTGCTTGCGCTCTGAATATCATGTAGGCCAGGATCGCGATGCCGATGATCATGTGCAGCGCGTGCATGCCGGTCATGGCGAAGTAGAGGAAGAAGTAGAGCTCGGTGTGGCGCGCCATGTCGAGCGGCAGCGGCTTGTCTTCCGGATACTTCTTGTGCACGTCCTCATCCGAGGACGGATTCACGAAGGACTGGACGCTGTAGTGGAAGCCGGGAACGTGGTGCTTGTCGATCTTCTCTTTGTACTCGATGGTCTTGATGCCAAGGAAGGCGAGGCCGAGGATGAAGGTGAGGACGAGGCAAAGAACCAGAGCCCCCTTCTTTTTCATCTCCGCTGACCAGACGCCCATAGCCATGGTGAAGCTGGAGGTGATGAGGACGGCGGTATTGGCAGTTCCCCAGAAGATGTCGAGCTGGTGCGAGGCTTCGACGAACGCTGGGTAGTACCAGTTGCGGTAGATGAGGTAGGCGGTGAAGAGGCCGCCAAAGAACATGATTTCGGTGAGCAGGAAGAGCCACATGGCGAAGTTGGTGGCGTCGTTCTGCTGCGCGTAGGTTTCGAAGTGGTGGCGCTGGTAGGGTGGGTGCTCGTGATGAGCACCTTCTGCCGCGCCGTGCACGACGACTCCGGTATCGGTGACTACCTGGCTATCCGACACTGGCCACCTCTTTCTCTCGTTGGCCATCGAGCCACTCGTAGTCGTATGCTTCGTGATCCATGATCGGAATTGCGGGGAAGTTCTCAGTGAGCGGCGGGGACTGCGTCATCCACTCAAGACCGGTGGCCTGCCAGGGATTTTCACCGGCGATTTCGCCGTAGCGGAGCGACCAGGTGAGATAAAGAAGCGGCAGGAGGTAGCCGATGCCGAGAATGGTTGCGCCGGCTGTGGAGAAGACGTTCAGCACCTGGAACTCTGGCGGATAGGTTGCGTAGCGCCGCGGCATTCCGAGTGTGCCTAGGATGAATTGCGGGAAGAAGGTGAAGTTGAATCCGATGAAAGTGACGACGGCGGCGAACTGGGAGATCTTTTCCGGATACATTCGACCGGTCATCTTGGGCCACCAGAAGTGGATACCGGCGAGGAAGGCCATCAGCATGCCGCCCACCATGACGAAGTGGAAGTGGGCCACGATGAAGTAGGTCTCGGTAAGGTGGATATCAGTCCCTGAAGTGCCGAGAAAGACACCCGTCAGTCCGCCGATGGTGAACAATCCCATGAAGCCGAAGGTATAGAGCATGGGCGTTTCAAAGGTGATGGAGCCTTTGTAGAGAGTGAAAGCCCAGTTAAAGATCTTGATGGCGGAGGGCACTGCAACCAGCATGGTGAGCAGCGAGAACACCAGCATGGAGTAGTTGGAGATGCCCATGATGAACATGTGGTGCGCCCAGACGAAGAAACCGAAGACCGCGATGGCGACCGATGAGAAGGCGACCGCGGTGTAGCCGAAGACGCGCTTCCGGCTGAAGGTGGAGATGGTTTCGGAGATGACGCCCATGCCGGGGAGAATCATGATGTAGACGGCGGGGTGCGAGTAGAACCAGAACAGGTGCTGGAAGAGCAGCGGATCTCCGCCCTTGGTGGGGTCGAATACGCCGATGCCCAGGGTGCGTTCGAGCGCTACCAGCACGATGGCGATTGCGAGTACCGGGGTTCCGAGCACCATGAGGATGCTGGCCGCGTAGTGGGCCCAAACGAAGAGCGGCATGCGAAACCATGTCATGCCGGGGCAACGCATCTTGTGGATGGTGACGATGAAATTGAGGCCGGTAAAGATGGAACTGAAGCCAGCAACGAAGATCCCGACACCGGTGGTGAGGACGTTGGTGTTGAGGTAGTGCGTGGAAAGAGGAGTGGTGAATGTCCAGCCCGTGTCGACGCCGCCGGTGATCATGGCGTACAGAATGATGAAGCCTGCAGCCATGTAGAGGTACCAGCTGAGCAGGTTGATCTTCGGCAGGGCCAAGTCCTTGGCTCCGATCATCATGGGGATGAAGAAATTTCCCAGTGTCGCCGGCACGGACGGCACCAGAAACAGAAAGATCATGACAATGCCGTGCATGGTGAACACCTTGTTATAGGTGTCGGTGGCCATGAGATCAGACTGCGGCGTCAGCAGCTCAAGACGGATCACCCCGGCCAACGCTCCTCCGATGAAGAAGAAGAACGTAATCGAAGCGAGATACAGCATGGCAATCCGCTTGTGGTCGCCGGTCAGAAGCCAGCTCAGCAGACCCTTTTCCTTGGAGATGAAATTCATCCGAGGAAGACGGGCTGTTGACTGATCGGGAAGACTGACGATTGTGCTACTACTCATTTCTTCACCATCCCCTGCCCTGCGGGCTTTTGTCCGTCGGGCGTTGTCGTGCCTTCACTTTCCGGCAGCAGCGTTGTTGTGGCGGTCGTCTGCTGAACGCGGTAATCGGAGTTGAGATTCTTAAGAAATTCGACGAGCGCGATCACGCCATCTTCACTGATCTGGCCTTGATAGGTCGGCATGATGGGCGCATAGCCCTGGGTGACGTGCTGCGAGGGATTCAGAATCGCATCCCGCAGAAACGCTTCGTCGACGATGGTTGTGTGGCCGTTGGCCATGGTGAGTTTGGCGCCGTAGACGTTGGCGAGACTCGGTCCGCGCGCGTCAGGGCGGGCATTGTGACAAGCCGCGCAACTGAGGCTGGCGAAGAGGCGCTCCCCGTTCTGGGCGAGCGATGCGCCGCTGGTGGAGCTGGCCAACCACTTCTTGAAGTCGTCCGGAGTCATGACGACGATGTCGCCCACCATGTGCGAGTGATCTGTGCCGCAGTATTGGGTGCAGAAGAGGTGATAGGTGCCGGGTGTGGTGGCTTCAAACCAGACTGTTGTGTAACGGCCGGGGATGGCTTCGCGCTTCACGCGGAAGGCGGGAATGGAGAAGCTGTGGAAGACGTCCTGCGAGATTAGGGTGAGCTGCACTGCGCGGCCGGTGGGGACATGCAGCGAATTGATCTCGTGCTGTCCGCCGGGATGCTCTGCCTTCCACATCCACTGCTTGCCGACGACGTAGATGTTCATGGCGTTGGCAGGCAGGCGTGTAGACACGGAAATAGATGAGCGCGCCCCAGACGAACATGATGAGGAAAAGGCCGAGCGGAATGATGGTCCACGTTGCTTCGAGCATCGTGGAGCCTTCGATCTGCACCGCAACGGGGTGGCGCTTCTTGCTGTACATGATCGAGAAGCTGGTGACGAGCAGGATGACAATCGTCATCCCGATCATGCTGACCAGGACCATGAAGAAGTACAGTGCATCCATCTCCGGGGCGATCTTCGACGCCTCCGGTGGATACAGAGAGAAGTTCGTCAGCCACTTGACGAGGAATTGCCAGAGTACTGGACTGATGTGCATTCCGTTATCCGTTCACCTTTGTTCCTGAAGCAAGTTGGTCATGGGCCTGCCGATAGTCGCGGCGGAACATGATCCACATAAAACCGCCCAGCAGAATCACTGTCATGGCGCCGCCCATCTGCACGACGCGTGCAACGATGAGCGAGTGCTTATTGGTCGTTGGGTCGTAGTGATAGCAGTAGGTAAGAATGTTGTCGACTGGAGAACCGATGTGGTTGTTAGAGGCTTCGACTAGTCCGAGCCGGATATCTTTGGGCGAATACTCGACGCCCATGTAGTACTGGGCCAGCTTGCCCTGCGGCGTAACGATCTGAATGGAGCTAGCGTGGGCGAACTGCGTGAGCCTGCCGTCGGGGCCGGGGATTTTGACGTAGCCGAAACCGACTGCCTTGGTGAGCGCATCGATGTTGGCTTGCGTGCCGGTCATGAAGTGCCAGCCATCGGCGGTCTCGGGATGTCCATAGCGGTGGAGGTAGTTGCGCTTCTTGTCGGCGGCGAGGTTGGTGCCTTCGCTGGGATCGATGCTGACGATGATGATGTTGAAGTCTTTGCCGGGAACGAAGTTCACCATCTGCAGGGCGCCGGTGAGTCCGTTGAGCTCTTCAGAGCAGAGCATCGGGCATTGATAGTAGACCAGCGCGAGGATGGCAGGCATTTTGCCGAAGTAGCTGGCGAGCTGGACCGGTTTACCCATGTCATCAGTGAAGGTGAGGTCTAGCGGAAGCTGCTCATTGAGGCGTTGCGCGACACCTACGCCGTTGAGGATTGCGGGCGGCTTGTCGTTGGAGGGGCCCGTTTCCTTTTCGCCGTATCTTGATACCTGCGCCACCAGGGATGGCGTCAGCGCGGCAAGGCACAGGAGCATCGAAGCCGCAATGCGGCTGCGTTGCCTGATGCTGCTCGTCTTGTTCGCACTGCTACTGCTGTTCTGCATACTGCTTCACACTTTCGCTTGGTTACTCGTGCTGCTGTGCCTCGGCTTTTTGGGCCACTGCTAAATCTTGTTCATAGCCGGTACGCGCAAAACCGGTTGTCAACGGAGCAGTAATCGCTGGTTTCTGATCGCCTGCGAGAAGCGGGGCCTGCTGTACGGCCGGAGCTACGGGAAGGCCTTGTTGCGCGATGATCTGCATGGCGCGTTCGATCGGTATTCTTATTTTTCCCTGCGACTGGTCGACCCAGGTGTAGTGATCGAGGAGGAGGTCTTCGCGCAGGTGGAGGTCGGCGACGTCCTGGTTACCGTCGTCGGTTTGGACGCGAGGTGTTGGGAAGGCCCTGGTGACCTCAGCAATCTTGTTTTGCATCTCCGGACTGGAAGGCAGATTGCCGAGTTCGCGGATCTCCGCGGTCTTGGTCCATTTGCTGTTAGGGCCGTCTTCCTTGTTCATGTGGGTGTTGATGAGCTTGCCCATGCCATACGTGACAACGCCGCAAACCCCAACAAAGATGAAGAGCGAGGTAAGAAAGACAACGATTCCCGTGACCTGAACGTCGGTCTGTTCGTAGCCCGCGGAGGCGTCGATCTCCTTGGGGCCGTGCGAGCCGAGGATCTTCTTGTCGTCGGGTTCGTTGTGATCAAGCGTGGACATGTTCGGGCTCCAAAATTTCTGCAACGTGCGGATCGTTGGTCTGCACCAGTGCGCGCGTCTTCAAATTGTGACTATAGAAAGCTACCCATAGAGAAACCATGGCGGCGGGCACCGCGATGTATTCGAGGATTCCCCAGCTGAAATGCAGGTTGCGGGCCGCATCCTTGAAGTTGGGCTCGATAAGCCAGAACAGATCGAAAGCCTTGGCGAAGATCATCCACTGGCAGACGCGGACCAGGCGCTTCTTGTTGCGCTTGATATCACGCGACAGCAAGAGCGAGAACGGGATGAGCCAATGGAAGATAAAGTCGAGGGTAATGATGATGCCCCAGTGACCGCGAATGCGGTCGAGGTACCAGCCGATTTCTTCAGGCAGGTTGCCGGACCAGATGATGAGGAACTGGGCGAAGCCGAGATAGATGTTCAGCATGACGAAGGCGAAAGTGAACTTGCCGAGGTCGTGCTGCTCTGTGGTGCGGAGAATCGTTTTGAATGGCTCGCCTTTGGATAGGCTGATGGAGGTGAGGATCGAGAGGGCGAGCACGGAATAGCCCTGACCTACAAGGAAGAGCAATCCGTAGACCGAGGAGAACCAGGTAACATCCATCGACATGACCCAGTAGATAACCGCTGCCGTCATAGTGAGCGAGTAGACGACGATGCCGGGTCCGCTGACGTTCTCGAGCTTCTTGATCCAGTAAGGAGTGGTGTCGGGCGATTCTGTGTCGCGCTTGAGGCCGAGGGCATTAAGCCGCCACATGTAGAACCACCAGATTGCAAAACACAGCCCGATCACGATCACGTAAGTCGTCGGGTTCAGCATGGGGCGCTTGAAGTCGAGGCAGTGAGCTTGAATTTCGCTGATCAAGCCTGACTTGAGCGCTGATTCCGTATCTGTGGGATTCGTGTACTGCGCCCAGAGGTAAAGGCGCTTCATGAAAATAGCGGAGACGACCCAATAGCCGAAGACCAGAGGAAGCGTGCGGGTTGCGGCTTCGAGAGGGCGACGAAGAAGCAAGCCCCACTTGCCGCCGGAGCAGTATTGAACCATGAGAAGCGCGAGACCGCCTACGGTCCAGCCGAAGGTGAGGAGCATGCCGAGAACCCATGCGCGGTAAACGTGGTCCCAGCCGAGCTGGTCCTGCGACTGGCCGAGGAATGCGAGAATGACGGCGGCAATGGCAGCCACCGCTGCGACGACAAGTGCCCGCGACCGCCAGCCGTCGACGAACGAGGGTGCGCTCAGATCGGCTGGAAGCGCTTTAGCGTGTGATGCTCCGTGTGTATCGTGAGCCATTGAACTCAATCCTTACTTCGCGGCCGCTGGAGCCGTTTTGCTTGCTGGAATCTTAATCAGTGGGTCAGCCGGGTTTGCCGGAGCCATTGCAGGGGTTCCTTCTTTTGTTGGCGGATACGCCTGCACCGCGGTCGAAGGCAAAGCCCAGGGCTGCGCATAGCTGGCCGGCAAGCTTTGTTGCTCTGCGACGTCACTCAGTTTTTGCACTTGCACGCCTGGCGGCACGTCTGAGGTGGAAGCTGCCTGGCTTAGCTGCAGTGCACGAATGTAGGCTGCGACTGCCCAACGATCTTCTGGAGTCAACTGTTCGCGATAGTCGGGCATTGCGCCGTAGCCGTGCGTCATCACATAGAAGTAGTGCGAGAGAGGCTGCGCCCTGCGGACCTGGTCGTTGAGGTTGGCAGCGGGTTTGTAGCCGCGCTGAACGATTTCACCGAGGCCATTGCCTACGCGGGAGTGGCAGGGGGTGCAGTAAATGTTGAAGCGTTCATGTCCGCGTTCGAGCACTTCCAATGTCGCCGGGAACGGCAGGGTGTTCTGTTCTTCGCGATATCCGTTGGCGCCCTGAATCACGCCGGTGAAGAAGTAGCTGTCTTCCTGCAACTGACCGCGGGCAACGGTATTGATGACTTGCGGACGGGCGCCGCGATGATCGGCATAGAAGTCCGAGCCTCGTTGCGGGATCATCTTGGGCTGGTCCTGCATGTCCTGACGGCAGCCGGCGATGAGGAAGATGGCACTGAGGCAGGCAAACGTCAGTGCTTTCCCAGGTCTCAAATTCGAGACCTGGGGCACCCAGGTTTTGCGGTTATTACGGAGGTGTTGCATTAGTACTCCACCTCCACAACTGAGACGGGTTCGAATTTCTTCAGATATTCCTTTGATTCCAGGAGGTCGAACTTGGGGTCGAGGGCCTCAAGACAAAGGAAGAACTTGTCTGTCGTTGCGCCGTCGCGGAAGTTGGGCGCGTTGAAAAGCGGGTGATAGAGCTGCGGAAGTCCGTTCAATGCGAGCATTCCAAATGCGGCAGACAGGCCGGCCCATAGAATCGTCCACTCGTATGCGGGAATGATGAATGCAGGCCATGAGTAGAGTGGGCGCCCACCAATGTTCAACGGGTAGGCGATAACCGATATCCAGGTTTCCATGGAGAACATGGCAGCCAGGCCCATCAACGCACCGATGAGCGTGACGAGCGGAACGCGATTGCGATGGAAGCCGATGGCTTCGGCCGCCTCTTCAACGGGATAAGGCGTATAGCAATCCATGCGACGCCAGCCATCGAGGCGGGCCTGTTGCGCGGCGCGGACCAGGTCGCTCGGCGTATCGAATTCGGCCAGCAGGCCGTAGGTTCCTTCGCGTGAGGGCATATCAGTCACCTGCTCCCGCTGTTGCTTTCGGCTTGATTTTGGCCGCGGGTAGAATCATGCGAATTTCGTTCATTGGAATCATGGGAAGGAAGCGGACGAACAGGAGGAACAACGTGGTGAAGAGGCCGAGTGTACCGACAAACGTCATGTAGTCCCACTTTGTGGCGCGATAGGTGCCCCACGAAGATGGAAGAAAGTCGCGATAGAGACTTGTGACGACAATGACGAAGCGCTCGAACCACATGCCTGTGTTGACCACGATGGAGATGAAGAACATGTACGGCAGCGAGGTGCGCAGCTTACGCGACCAAAGCGTCGTAAGCGGAATGGCAAGATTGGAAAGGATCAGCACCCAGTACGCCCAACCCATGGGACCGAAGGCGCGATTCCAGAACATGAAGGCTTCCCAGTGCGAAGCCGAGTACCACGCCATGAAGGCTTCCATGCCGTAGCCGTAGGCGACGATGAAGCCGGTGGCGAGCATGACCTTGCCCATGTTGTCGATGTGCCGCTCGGTAACTAGCTGCTCGAGGTGGTAGAACTTGCGGAGCGGAATGGCCAGTGTGAGCACCATCGCGAATCCGGAGTAGATGGCACCGGCGACGAAGTAGGGCGGAAAGATCGTCGTGTGCCACCCGGGCAGGACCGCCACCGCGAAGTCGAAGCTGATGACGGTGTGTACGGAGAGCACCAGCGGTGTTGCGAGGCCGGCTAGAAGAAGCGATGCCGTTTCGTAGCGCATCCAATGGCGGATCGAACCCCGCCAGCCCCACGAGAGCAAGCCGTAGGCATACTGCGCGGGCTTGGATTGCGCACGATCGCGGAAGGTTCCGAAGTCGGGAATCATTCCGAGATACCAGAAGACGATGGAGATGGTGGCGTAGGTTGAGACCGCGAATACGTCCCAGAGCAGTGGCGAGCGGAACTGCGGCCAGACATTCATCGTCAGCGGAATCGGGAAAAGCCAGTATCCGAGCCACGGACGGCCGACGTGAATCAGCGGGAACATGCCGGCGCAGACCACGGCGAAGATGGTCATGGCCTCGGCAAAGCGACTGATGGAGTTGCGCCAGGTTTGTTTGAAGAGTAGAAGGATGGCGGAGATCAGGGTGCCGGCGTGGCCGATACCGATCCACCAGACGAAGTTGATAATTGCAAATCCCCACGCTACGGGCTGGGTAATGGCCCAGATGCCGACGCCCTTGAGGAAAAGCCAGGTAACCGCGACGAGCAGCACGGTGGCGCCCGCGCCGGCAATGCCGAAGAACGCAAGCCAGCCCAGTGGCGTGTGCGGTGTAAGCACGATGCCGGAGATCTTTTCCGTTACCGATTTGAAGGTCTCACTGACACCGACGACGCGGAATTCACCGGTCTTTGGATCGATGCCAGGGTCACCTCTTTTGATTTCACTGGTCGCCATCGTGACTTCAACCCTTTTCCGGTGCGTGTTCCACCGGCTTCTGTTCGAGTTCAGGATTCATGTTCAGAACTTCAGCGAGGTAGCGGGTCCGCGGACGCGTGTTCTGGTCGGCGATGACCTGGTACATGCGCTTGTCTTCGTTCAGCTTTGCGACCTTGCTGTTCTTGTCGTTCAGGTTTCCGAAGGTGATAACCGAGGCCGGGCATGCCTGCTGGCAGGCGGTAACGATTTCGCCGTCGCGGATCGGGCGGTTTTCCTTGTCGGCTTCGATCTTGGCCACGTTGATGCGCTGCACGCAGTAGCTGCACTTCTCCATCACGCCGCGCGAACGCACGGAGACATCGGGATTGCGCATCAGCTTGAGGCTCTCGGTTTCGTAATCGGAGTAGAGCAGGAAATTGAAGCGCCGCACCTTGTAGGGGCAATTGTTGGAGCAGTAACGAGTGCCCACACAGCGGTTGTAGACCATCGTGTTGAGGCCTTCCGGCGTGTGCACGGTGGCGCCGACCGGGCAAACCTGTTCGCACGGCGCGTTTTCGCAGTGCTGGCAGGTCATGGGCTGAAAGTGAGCACGGGGGGCGGCAAGATCGCCTTCGAAGTATGAATCGATGCGGAGCCACTGCATATTGCGGCCGATGCGCACTTGCTGCTTACCCACGACTGGGATGTTGTTCTCGGCATAGCAAGCCACGATGCAGGCGTTGCAGCCGGTACAACTGTTCATGTCGATCGACATGCCCCACTTGTTGCCGTTGTACTCCCAGTTGGGGAAGAGAGTGGTATCGTGCTCCGGGGTGTCGTGGCCCTCGCCTTCGTGCGCGAAGTTGGGGTTGGCCTTGAAGTCCTCAAGCGTGGCGTAGCGGATGATCCCGCGCGGGCCGAGAGCTTCGACGGCTTCGAGTGAATGATTCTGGTCGCCTACGTCGGTGAGGTTCTTGCCGCGATGATCCTGATAGTGGCTCTTGGTGATCGCGATGCCCCACTTGCCATCGACTTTCTTGATGGAGCCTGTGGAGTAGAAGGGGGCGGCGGTGGTGCGGACCAGGTAGGCATTGAAGCCGGCGCCGGAACCAACGCGGCCGGCAAACGCGCGACCATAGCCGAGATATAGCGTGACAGAGTTGTCAGGGTGGCCCGGCGCCACCATCACCGGAGCCTTGACCGTGCCGCCGCCTGCACTGATTTCGACAATGTCGTCTTCTTCGAGCTTCAGTTGCTCGAGGGTAGCGCCGGAGACGATGGCGGCATTATCCCAGCTCAGGTTGGTCACGGGCTTGGGAAGTTCCTGTAGCCAGCCAACGTTTGAATAGCGACCGTCGTAGATGTTGGGGTCGGGACGGAAGATGATTTCGAACTGGTCCTTCGAGCTTGGCGCGGGCACCTTGGATGCTTCCGCCTTCGGTGCGCCACCACTCGCGTAGGTTGTACCGTCAATCCAGCCGGCGTGGAGAACCTTGCGCCAACCCGTCTCGAAGTCGCCCTTGATGTTGTCTTTCTGCGTAATGCGAACGGCCTCGTAGGCGCTGAGTTGCGGATTGTCGAGCAGGGTCTGAAAGACATGGTGCGCGCTCTTGCCGCCGTAGAGCGGCTCGATCATTGGCTGCACGATAGAGACAGTGCCGTCGTAGGCGCGGGCATCGGACCACGACTCAAGGTAATGCGCTGCGGGAATGTGCCAGTTCGCGAGGTGGCCGGTCTCGTCGTAATGCGAGCCGAGATGGGCGACGACTTTGGCCTTTGTGAAGGCCTCGGAGAAGCCGAGGTCTACGGGAGCGGAATAAACCGGATTGGAATCGAGAATGACAAGCCAGTCGACTTTGCCCGCGTTCAAATCGGCGATGAGCTTTTGGAAATCGCCGTTTTGATCGCTGGGCAGCGGGACTGGTGGCTCGGAGGAAACCGTGACGGTCTTGCCGACGTTGCCGAGGGCCTGGTTGATGGCAAGCGCGAGAGCCGCAACAGATTCGTCTTGATAGAGGCCGGGGATGACGGCGCTCTTGCCGTTGCTTGCTTTCAGATCCTTCGCGAGAGCGGCGAGGAACTTGCTTTGTTCGCCGGTCCAGTTGTACTGCGGAGCCGTAGCACCGGCTGCTCCGACCGCTGCCGCGAGGGCGGCGGCGAATGCAGGAACTTCGCTGGCACGCAGGCCGAGGCGATGTTCTGCTTTCATGCCGGTGGTGGTCGGGGAGCTCTCGACGGTGTAGAGCCGGTTCATGCCGTTAGCGGGATCTTTGCGACGCTTGGCGTAATCCGCTACTAGCTTGTGAAAGCCGGGGTAAGCGGCACCGGAGAGGAAGTCGGCGTCGAGCGAGACGATCACGTCGGCACTGCTGAGGTCGTACTGAACGTTGTAGCCCTTTGCGAGAAAGGTGCCGGCGATGGCGGGGTCATACTGCACCAGCGTCGCCTTGGGCCATGCAGCCTGCACGGCTTTCCACTGGCGCGCGAGTGTGGGTGACGAGATGGTGGCGGAGAGGAAGTAGATGCCGGTTCCGTCTTTTGTGCCGGCGACTTTATCGTGGAGCGCTTGAGCAAACTCAGCCCACTGGCGACCCTCGCCTTCGAAGGTCACGTGCTGCGAACGATCTGGATCGTAGAGGTCGAGCAGCGAACCTTGCGAGAAGACGTCGGACGAGCCGTGGTTGTAGGCATGATCTGGGTTGCCGTCGACTTTGACAGGACGATACTGATCGCTCTTGACCAGGACCGGAACTCCGCCGGTGGGAAGCGGATTCATGGTGGCGAAGTAGTTCGGCTTGCCAAGCAGGAGATCTTCGGGCGCCTTGACGTAGGGATAGATCGGCTCGTCGGGTTGTTTGGTGCACCCGGCAAGGCCGGCGAGCGCCATGGACGCGCCCATGATTTTGAGGAAGCCGCGACGAGAAACCGGATCGACCCATTCCTGCGCCGCGCTGGGAAATTCTTTTTCGACGGCGGCCTGAAATTCGGGTGTGTTCTGAAGCTCATCCAGCGAACGCCAATAACGCTTGCCCGCTGTGCCTTTGAGATCGGCGCGCACCTGCTCCAGTGTCATCGGCTCCGGCGTCATCGGTGTCTCGTTTTCGGCAAGGTTGGCCCTGCTTTTTTCAATCTCCACGGTGTTCCCCGTCTGGTTCGTTCCTGCATTCATGGGTTCGCGACTCATCGGTGGCAAACCTCGCAGCTGCTCAGTTCGTTGGGAGTGCGAATGTGATATTGCTTCAGAAGAAAGTGACCCAGTTGATCCTGGCTGGTGAACTTTTCGTAGTGGAGTGCAGCCGGAAGTTCGACGGCCGAGGCATCTGTCGCCTGTCCGGTTGTTGCCGATTTCGGCATCTGCAGGGCCGCCACCTGCGGGCCCTCGCCGCTGGGGTCCTTGACCGTGCAATTCACTCCCTGCGCGGTAGGCGTGCCTTCTTTAACCGCGCTTGTCGAACACCACACCGGGCGATCGATCGCCGGCTCTTCCCATGCCATGTTGTAGACCTGTCCGGTGGGGCGGAGGTTCTTCGCCGGGTTGCGATGGCAATTGAGGCACCACTCCATCTGCAGAGTGTTTTGCGCATACATCAGCGGCATCTGATCAACGC
This sequence comes from uncultured Acidobacteriaceae bacterium, assembly GCA_963738035.1. GTDB lineage: Bacteria > Acidobacteriota > Terriglobia > Terriglobales > Acidobacteriaceae > Telmatobacter. The sequence goes on along the minus strand of CAVTVB010000003.1, from coordinate 133,710 downwards.
GACCGTGGCAACTTGCACAGCCGAGGCCCTTGTTTACGTGAATCTCGTGGCTAAAGTAGACGTAGTCGGGCAGGTCGTGCACCTTGATCCAAGGCACCGACTCGCCGCTGGCCCAGCTTTCGCGGACCGGCTGCAGCAGAGCGGCATTGGTCCAGATCTGGGCGTGGCAGTTCATGCAGGTCTTGGTCGGGGGAATGCCCGCGTAGCTGGATTTCTCAACCGAGGTGTGGCAGTACTGGCACTGGAGGCCCAAGCCTGTCACGTGATGTTTGTGGCTGAAGGGTACCGGCTGCTCCGGCCGCTGGCCCTGGCGAGTAACCCATGGGGAGCGCTGCAACTGATCGAGCGTAACTCCAAGTGCAATCACAATCAGACCAGTCAGCACCAGGCTCGCTCGAGCCAAAGCATTGGAGCTGCGGTCAAATATCTGCGCCATGAATGCTTTCCTGCTTGTTGTTCGTTGTCCAGTAGTTTGTGCACGCAGTGCTGGCGGTCACACAGGTTGTGGTTAGATTTCTTTTTCGGACAAAACCCACCTGAAAGGCGGACGACCCCGAAAATTCAATATAGCAGCCAGAGGTCTATCTGTAACGGCCTCAACAGTTGGGAGAACAAAAAATGTTTATACAGCTTAACTTTTTGTAATCTCTTGAAACATAAATATGTTCCGACAAAGGAAAATGCGCAGAAATCCGCACAATGTTGCGTGTCTGACTGTCTCAGAGAATGGGATGTTTTGCAGCTAGATTTGCACTGATTTAGTAGCGCCAGGATTTTGTGTCAGCGCCTGCGGGAGCGGTCGCTAGCATGTGCTCGACCATCTTCGGCAGAATTCGCTGCGTCCATTCGGAGTTGTTCTGCTGCATGGTGTACTCAGATGGCCCCCCGGTGTAGCAATGCGGCATGCCGGGGCCGTATTGGAAGGTCGCATCGGAATGCGGGTTGCGCGTTTCCTGAAGCTGCTTATCCAGAATGTGAACGGCGTTGTTGAGGAAATACGTGTCGCCGTCGCCAACTGCGATGTGCAGCTTGCCTTCGAGCTTAGGGCCGAGCGTGGGCCAATCGCGCTTGAGGATCGCGGTGAGGTCATAGTGATCGTGCCAGTAGGCGAGGACCTTCTTGTCGATGGAGCCGGTAAGCGGATCGATGATCTGGGCGGGATAGCCGTCTTCACCCGCGGGTGAAAAGACGGCCTGCCAGATGTCCCACTGCTCAGTGGACCGGCCGTGAGTGCCGAGCACGTATTCATATGCGAACTCGGCACCGGCCTCCGCGGTGATGGTGCCGTCGGGTTTGCGATCGGCGGCAATGGGAATCTGGCCGAAGTCGCCCTTGCGGACGAAGGCGTTGGCGTCGTCGTAAAGATTGATGTTCTGGTAAGCGTGGAAGTCGACTGGATCGGGACATGCCACGTAGGCACCGTTGTAGGAGTCGGGATAAAAGACCTGCGTGGCTAATGCCTCCCAACCTCCGGTGGATCCGCCATACGTGGCGCGGGCCCAGCCCTGACCGATGCCGCGATATTTCTTCTCGAGCATAGGGATAAGTTCGTCATTGATAGCCGAGCCGTAAGGGCCGACGTTCGCAGAGTCGACAACGTAGGAATCATCGTAGTAAGGGTTCGCGTTCTGCACGTAGATGAGGACCACGCGCGGGAGACGGCCGGCGGTCCAGTCCTGAAACAGGTGATAGCCGATCTGCTCGCGGCGAACGTCAGGAGATTTGGAGTCGGTTGGTGGAACGGCTGTGAACTGTGCGGGACCGATGCCGGGATGATAGTGATCCTGGTAGACGATTACCGGGTACTTCGCATCGGGATGATCGTCGAAGCCGTCCGGCAGAAGGACCCACGCACTGAGGTACATGTCGCGGCCCCAGAAGGCGCTAAGTTTCGGGCTGCGAAAGCGCTCGTATTTGAGCCATTTCGCCGTGGGCTGCTGCTGTGCGATCACCAGAGGATCACGAGAGGTGCCCTCAATTGGCGGAACGATCTGGTCGAGTGTGAGCTTGATCGTTGTCGTGGCTTTCGGATCGAAGTGAATCTTCTGCGCCTTGTTGTAGGGATTGCCGGGCTTCTGATTCCAGCGCTGGCCCTCGCCCTTGTCGGGCGGGAGCCAGACTGTTTTGCCGGAGGCAAGATGGAACTGCTCATAAACGTTGAAGACGGCCTGCACGTAGTAGTCGCCGGCTTCGAGCTCGGCAAGTGAATGGAGCGGATAGCCAAAGGTCGTTGCGTCGATGATGAGCGGAGTGCCGGGCGCCTGGTTCTCGGCATCGACGCCAAAGCCCTGCGCGGAATCGTACGTCTCAGAAAGCTGCATGCGCGGTTCGGGGTTGTCGGATTTCGCGATGACCAGGATGAGATGGCCATTCAGAGGCATAGGGGAAGACACGGTCACTTCAATGCGTTGTGCGCAACTGACGCTTGCCGAACCGAGGATCAGAACAATGGCGAGAAGAGTCTTTGTCATTTTGGTGTTCCGAGCTATTGAGATGGTGTAAGTCTAACGTGGCGGTCCATGCGCGGAAGGGCTTTCACGAGAGGCGCATTCAGTGCATTTAGAATTCATAAAAGCTCTTCAGCCGGCTGCTCACTGCCATACATTCATTTTCTTTTGTGGACATCGGTCCAGAGGCCGACCTCTATCAACGGTGAATTGCCTGAAAGGACGAGGCCATGAAATATGCCGGACTGCTGGTGATGCCAGCCGGATTCCTTCTTTCGATCGCTGCAATGCTTCTCTTTCCTGCTTCAAAACAGCGCACCGCATTTATTGTGTGCGGACTCGCGGTTGAAGCCATGGGCCTGGTGGTTGCGGTTCGCGGCCACATGCAGTTGCGGAGCGAAAATCGATGACTCCGCTCGCGCCAATGCCCTTTCCGGAGAGCTCGTTCGCGCTGACGCTGGGACTTCTGATGCTGGCGCCGCTTGCGATTGCCGGTATTGCGCTGGTGAATACAGGACTTGGCCGGTCGCGTTCGGCGATGCAGTCGCTGCTGGGAAGCCTGGTTGTGATTTCCACGGCGGTGATTGCCTTTGCAATTGTTGGATCAGCCATTGCCGCAGGTACGGACGGCGATCATGTTTTTCATCTCGCCGGCAAAGCATGGAACTGGGCAGGTGCGGGGCCGCTGTTTTTGACCGGCCTTGGCGGGACTCCCGCGCGCATGCAGCTTACGGTTCTGTTCGAACTGCTGTCGGTTGCGTTGGTTGTTCTTATTCCCTGGGGATCAGGTGCGGATCGACTGCGCCTGCCTGCAGGTGCAGCGGTTGCGGCGATCATTGGGGCAGTGGCATTTCCGCTGATTGCGCATTGGACGTGGGGGGGCGGATGGCTGGCGCGACTGGGCGCAAATTTCTCGTCGGGAGCCGGGTTTCTTGACGGCGGCGGAGCAGCGGCGATACACGCGCTTGGCGGCGTTTCGGGATTGGCGATCGTGTGGATTGCGGGTCCGCGCAAGGGCAAGTTTCCGCGTGAGGGTCTGTCGACAGCGATGCCGGGGCACAACGTGGTGTACGTGTTGCTGGGCTGCTTGATCGCGCTTGTGGGCTGGCTGGCATGGAACATGGCGGGTTCCCTGCTCTGGCTGAATGCTGCACCGGGACAGTTGGTGATTACGGCAGTGAACACGTTGCTCTCAGCGGCAGCGGCGCTTGTGGCCACGTTCGGAGTGACTCGCATCCGATTTGGCAAGCCGGACGCGAGCTTGTGTGCGAATGGCTGGCTCTCGGGACTGGTGACGTCGAGCGCATGCGCGGGGTTGGTTCCGCCGATGGACGCACTGTTTACGGGACTGGTAGCCGGCGTGATGACGCCGCTGCTGGTCGAGTTGTTTGAGCTGGCATTGTCGATCGACGACCCATCGGGCGGTATCGGCGTTCACGGCGCAGCAGGGTTGTGGGGACTTGCCGCGGCAGGAATCTTTGCGCCGCGCGACGGTCAGTTCGTCGCACAACTGATGGGGGTCTCGGCGCTGCTGGGGCTGATGCTGCCGCTGATGTATTTTGCGTTTTGGATCGTGAATCGCATTTTCCCGTTCCGCGTAGATTCCGACGGCGAACGCCTTGGCATGGATCTCCATGAGCTCGGCGGCAATGCATATCCGGAGTTTGTGGTGCACCGCGACGAATCTTATCGTTAGATTTCTCGAGGGGAGTCGAAAGCCTTCACACCGAAGTGGGCTGCTGGTTCCCAGCGTTGCGAGTGTAATCTGACGTCAGGACTACTGACTGCATGGGAGCGCTGACGCATCTCTTTTATCCCTGGGGCTTGCTGCTTCAGGCTGGGGCGATTATCCATTTCATTCGCCGCCGGCCCGACACCTATTGGCTCTACATCATCCTTTTTCTCGGGCCCATTGGCGCCATCGTCTACCTGTTCGCCGAAGTTTTCCCGGATGTGGGTCTGCTGAATCAATCGTTCAAAGGCATCTCGCGGCGCAAGCGCATTGCCGCTCTTGAACTCACGATCCGCGACAATCCTTCTGCCGGGAACTACGAAGAGCTCGGCGAACTCTGCATGGATGATGGGCAGTTGCAAAGAGCTCGCGAGGCGTTCGACAAGGCAATCGCCGCGCGCTTGAATACGCTGGATTGCTTTTACCGGCGGGGAGTATGCGCCGTTCTGCTGGGCGATGCCGTGGCAGCTCTGCCGGATCTGGAGAAGGTGGTCGCGAAGGAGCCCAACTACGACTTCAACCGCGCTCCGGCCTTGCTGGCCCACGCTTACGCTCTGACGGGAGAGAAGGAAAAGGCCGACGCATTCTTCCGGCGCGCGATCGCCCTCTCGACATCCTCTGAAACGTATCTGAATTTTGCGGACTTTCTGGCATCGGAGGGCCGCTTCGCCGAGGCGCGCGAGTGGGCGCAGAAAGTTCTCGATAAGGAACCGACGATGCCGCGTTATCTGCGGCGGCGGGAGCGGCCGTGGTCGCGGCGGGCTCGGAAGATTCTGAAAAGGATAGGGACTAGGGACTGAGAGATTTCTGGCTATTTTTTGGCGATTAGCAACATAAGGGCAAACAAGATGACGGGGACGAGAGCCATGGCAGCGTAGAGCAGGACTTTCTTGTTTACCTTGCGTCCGGCGACATTGACCGGCTTTTCACCCCGAGGCTCGATGCCAACCTGCTCCTGGTGTTCGAGGTCCCACATCATCTCACTGGCAGTGGCGTAGCGGTGGCGCGGCTCACGCTCGAGCGCGCGATACAGAATCTCCTCGAGCTGCGGCGAGATTTCGAAGTTCAATTCATGTGGCGGCTTTACGCTGTTCAGAATGCGCTCGTTCATGACGGCGAGCGGGTTTGGCCCTACAAATGGCACGCGGCCGGTTAGCATTTCGTAGAGAATGATGCCCACGGAATAAATGTCGCTGCGCTGGTCGCCGCGCGCACCTTTCACCTGTTCCGGAGAGATGTAGTCGGGCGTACCCAGCAGCGACGAAACGTTGACAAAGGTGAGCCGACGAGCTTCTTCCTTCATCGCGATACCGAAATCGATGAGCTTGATCTGGTCGTTGTCGTCGACCATGATGTTCTCTGGCTTAAGGTCGCGATGAACGATGCCACGCTTGTGCATGTAATCGAGCGCGTCGCAGATGCCCAACGTGATCTTGACCGCGCGTTCGATGGGAAGTTTTTTTTCTTCGTTCAGAATGGTCCGCAGGAGTCGCCCTTCGACCCACTCGATGACCATGTAGAGGCGGCTGCGTTCTTCGCTGTTGAAGCACTTCACCACACCGGGATGATCGAGTTCCTGCCCGATCTCCTGCTCGCGATTGAAGCGTTCGATAAGAACCGGGTCCGCCTCCATCTCGGGGAGTGGAACCTTGATGGCAACCTGCCGGCCGGAATTCAGGTCGGTTGCCCTGTAGAGCACGGACATGCCGCCGTGAGCAACGGCAGCTTCGATGCGATAGTGGTCGAGCGTGTCTCCGGCTTCGTAGGTGGTCATCTTCGCCTGCTGGGTTTCGATACCACCGATTGTTTCATGCCTCGGCACAAGGAACTCATAAGGAATTGTGGCGATAGTCCACCGACGAAAACCTTTGCGCAGGCTCTATGATGATTGGAGCCTATGCACCGCATTCTGAGACTGCTCGCGGCCTGCCTCTGCTTTGCGTGGGGAATGGCGCCAACCCTGCTGCATGCTGCGCCGGGCACCTCACAAACATCCGTTGCAGGAGACAGGGTTCCTGAATCGCAGGATTCAGATCGGAACGAACTGGTATCGATACCAGGTATACGTTCCAGAAGATTGGCACCCGGACAAACACAAGCTCTGGCCGGTCATCCTTTTTCTGCATGGGCGTGGCGAGCGCGGCTCCGAGGGCATGTGGCAGACCCAGATCGGCTTGCCCGCGGCCATTCGCGACCATCCCGAGCGCTGGCCCTTTATCGTCATCCTGCCCCAGTGCTCAATCGACCGCTATTGGACGGACAAGGACATGCTCGCCATGGCCATGGCCGAGCTTGATGTAGAGACGGCCGAGTTTCAAGGCGATCCGGTGCGCACCTACCTTTCGGGACTTTCCTTGGGAGGGTATGGCGCGTGGGAACTAGCACGTCAACATCCCACTCGGTGGGCTGCCATTGCCATCGCGGCTAGTGGAATCTTCTGGAGCTACGCGAAGGACCGGTGGGCGCAGGCCTCGACCTTACCCGGCGAATATGCGCATGGCTGTGGGCCGCACGCCCGTGTGGCTCTTTCATGGCGCCGAAGACAACGTAGTGGCTCCGCGGCAGGACGAGTTGCTGTACTCGGCACTGAAGACGACGGGCGGCCACGTGCGGCTCTGGGTATACCAGGGGCTGAAGCACGACTGCTGGACGCGCGCCTACAACGAACCGGAGTTGCCACGCTGGCTGCTGGTGCACCGCCGAGAAACTCCCGTGCCGCCTCCGTTTGCCGAACGTGTTTCGATCCCGTTGCATCCGCCCGCGCTGAAACTCACGCCAACCCAGCTCGATAGCTTCGCAGGCGATTACGTCGATAAACGGGGGTTGGTTGTGGTCACGCTCTTTCGCCAGGGGGACGAGCTCTTCCAGAAGAATCACTTCGGTGAAATCGCGGAGTTGGCAGCGGAGTCCAATTCGGTCCTTTTTTACCCGAATGGAAGCAGCTTGACGCGGATTACGGTTGAGCGCGATCCGCAGAGCCGGGTCACCGCTCTGGTGCTTCACGACGACCGCCATGACGAGCGGTGGGAACGAATCCGAGTGCCCATGCGTACTCGTTCACAGCCGGACTAAGAGGTCCTCGCCGGATTCGCGAGGATTCGGAAGAATAGAATCTCGTTAGCTCCAAGGAGGTTCAGATGTTTTGCAGTGGATGTGGTCAGGCTCTTGTGCAGGGGCAGGCAGTTTGTCCCCAATGTGGTCGCCCGACGGCCGCGCCTCCTCCTCCGAGTGTGCCTAATCTCGCGTTTGAAGTGGCTAACTACTCCAATCGGGTGCGGGCGCTCAGTACGGTGTGGTTTATCTATGGCGGACTGTCCCTGTCGCTGGGAATCGTGGGGCTGTCTTTCGCCAATTCGTTCCTGAATGGCGGCGGTTTCTGGATGCATGGTCCCTGGCCACGTGGCAACTTCCCGCTTGGGCCGGGCTTTGGACCGGCGATTATTCATTTCGCCTGGATCATGGTGATTCTGCGCTCTGCGCTAGCCTTTGTGGCGGGTTGGGGATTGATGGAGCGCGCACCCTGGGGACGCGTTGTCGCGATTGTGGCTGCGTTCCTCAGCATTCTCAAGATTCCATTTGGAACCGCGCTTGCAATCTGGACGCTCGTGAGCCTGCTGGGATACAGGAATACGTCGCTTTACGATCAGCTGTAGAGTTTCCGGATTGAAGTCAAAATGGATTGATCGTACGGTTCAGCGGGTAACGGCTGACAGTTCGCTCTTATCTTGCCCGGCGCCCATCAACATCAAGGATCGCTGCGCAAAAGGCGAGTACACAAGCAAGGCCATGCAGGCCAGTGCCAGCCCGGTATTGATGTGGTGCATCAGCAAAAAAGGCGAGAGCGCCCACAGTACGTCGGCAACGAGGAGTCCGGGCCACATCTTCAGGAATTTTCCGCGAACTCCGGGCGCGCGAAACAGAACCGCACACAGAAGAAAGACGCGGACGGGAATCAGGATCGCCGCTGTCACGACGAGGGCGTAGAAGATCAGCGTTGCGTGCGCCAGCGGCGAGAGCAGATCCTCAATCTCCGCGAGGTTTGTGAGCGCCCCGACGTAAAAGCCCAGGTACATCACCTGCAGGGACAGAAAGAGAGCGAGCACCACGGCATGCGACGTTCTCGGGAGTTCTTCGGGTGACGAGAGAATTCCGTTGCCGGGCATGAACTCAGATTCTTGCGACAGCCGAGGCTCCGAAGTGGCGGCGGGCAATGGATTGGTGTCTGTCTCGTTGGCAATGGATTCGACTGGAGCTACGAATCTATATCCGCGTCGGGCTAGAGTCTCAACGAATCGGGGGCTGTTGGCTGCGTCGCCGAGGGCTTCGCGGATGCGATTGACCGCCGAGTTGACGCCGTGGTCGTAGTCGACGAAGGTACCGTCGGACCACAAGGTGCGGGCAATTTCTTCGCGGGTCAATACCTCGCCGGGGTGCTCCAGCAGCATCAATAAAACCTGAAACGGCTGAGCGTTGAGCTTGATGCGGATTCCCTGCCGGCGAAGCTCTCCTGTCGAGGCGTCCGCCTCAAATGCACCGAAGCGATAACGCCGGGCTGGCGCGGATTCTGTCATCTCTGATGTCAAGTTTACTCGAATGGGAGCGCCACTCTTGATTGGGAGGCGATGTACAAGTCGGCGGAAATCCAATTCGCAGAGACGTTTGCGCCGTGAGATTCATTTGGCATGCTGGGTGACACGCCTTGCATTGATTCTCTGTCAAAGATTTGGGAGGCTGCAGTCATGATGCTTGGGATTCCGAGATTGCGAATGGTCGATCGCGCCCGAGCCCTTCTGATTCTGCTGTTGTCGATGTCTGCGTGCGTGGCTGGCAGGTGCGAGGTGCCGGCAGCCGCGACTGCCGCGTTCAACGCTTACGTCGGAAAAATAGAAACGAGGCTGGCCGGGCAGCACCGGTTGCCGAACGGTTTTTTGGCTGCAGCTGGATGGGGCGCACAAACCGATTCCCGCCTCCGGCAAGGCGAACTGATTATCGAGCACCTGACGCCAGCAAATGAGGCCGACGTTACCGGAGCATTGCTGCATCACTGGCGGGGCACCGCATTCGTCCGCGGAGCTACCGTAGCTGATTTTGAGCGACTGATGAAGAACTTCAGCGGCTATCCGCGGCGCTTCTCGCCCCAAGTTGTGCAAGCCCAGGTTATTTCGCCGCACGACGGCCGGATCCTGAACCAGTTCAGGGCGATGATGCGCGTGCGGCAGCACCATGTGATCACGGTTGTCATGGACACCAGCTACGAGGTCAGATTTGGCCAACTCGACGCGCAGCACGGTTACAGCGCATCACGGAGCATTCGGAATCTCAGAGATTGCCTCACCCGGAACGGCAAAGGAACACGCGCTGAGCGATGGTGAGGAACACGGATTTCTGTGGCGGCAAAACATCTACTGGAGCTACGAGGAGCGCGATGGCGGGTTGTATATGCAAGTGGAATCCATCTCTCTGACGCGCGCGATTCCGGCAGGGCTCGGCTGGATAGTGCGGCCATACGTGGAGAGCGTGCCGCGCGAGTCGCTGGAGTTTACGTTGCGTGCTGCGAGCAACGCGCTACGGACTTAGTTTGAACAGCAAGAGGAGATGCGCATGAGTTCGACCTCATTGACGGAAGTGGAGGGCCAGTTTGCATCTGCGCGTCGCGTGAACCAGTCGCTGACCGCCGCGACTGAGAAGCGCGCCCTGATGTGGATGGCGGAGCGTGCGCCACGCTGGGTGACTTCAGACGGGTTGACGTTGCTTGGCTTGTCCGCACAGGTCGGAGCGGGGTTGTTTTATGCTCTTTCGCGCTTCAACAAATTCGCATTGATTGGCGTTGCTGTCTGCATTGTTCTCAACTGGTTTGGCGACAGCATGGATGGAACGCTGGCTCGTGTGCGCAATCAGCAGCGGCCACGCTACGGATTTTATGTCGATCACATCGTGGATATTTTTGGAGCGACGGCGATGATGTGCGGGCTTGGCTTCTCGGGCTTTTTGCACTGGCAGGTTGCGGCGGTGATGCTGGTGGCCTTTTTGCTGCTCTCGGCGGAAAGTTATCTCGCCACCTATACTTTGTCTTGCTTCCAGATGTCGCAGGGCATTTTCGGGCCAACCGAGATTCGCATCCTGCTGATTATCGGAAACCTTGCCCTGTTGCGCAGTCCATACGCGACAGTAATGGGCCATCGCATGCTGCTCTTCGATCTGGGCGGAACAATAGCAGCCGTAGTGATGTTTACGATGGCGATTGCAATCGCGTTGCGGCACACGGCGGAACTCTATCGGCAGGAGCCGCTGCGATAAGGCCTACTCAGTGCGCAACGCCTTCAGCGGATCGACGCTGGCAGCGCGGCTTGCAGGGGCGGCACTGGCCGCGAAAGCCACGATCAGTACTCCCGCAATGGCTAGTGCATAAGTGAGCGCGTCGAGCGGTTGAACGCCGTAGAGAGACGACGACAACGCACGGCCGATAAGCATTGCCAGTGGGATGCCGGCCACGACGCCGATCGCGGTCAGGGTCAGACTGTCGCGCAGGATCATCCACACCACCTGGCCGCGTCCCGCACCCATGGCCATGCGCACGCCGATTTCGGCGGTTCTGCGGTTGACGCGATACGACAGCGTTCCATAGAGGCCGGTAGCGACGAGCACAACGGCGAGGAGGCCGAAGAACTCGGCGAGGCGCGCGAACATGATCTGTCCCGAGATTGTGGTGTCGTATTGCGCGCGTTGGGTCATGGGGCGGATCAGAGGCAAATTGGGATCAAGCTGCTGCACAACTTTCTGCGCGGCGGGCAGAATTGAAAGCGGCGCGCCATTGACGCGTATTTCCACGTGCATCTGGCCGAGGACAGGGATCTGCGCATACATATACCACGCCATGGGTATCGGTGTTTCGTCGATGCTGCGGTACTTGTGGTCCTTCACAACGCCGACGACCGTCATCGTGTATTCACCACCCTGTGTCCCGATGGTGTGGCCCAGCGGATTCTGGTTGGGAAAAAAGCGCTTTGCAAATTCTTCATTGATGATCCCTACGTGCGGGGAACTTGCCGTATCGGAATCAGCGAAGTCCCGGCCGGCAAGGATGGGCACGCCGAGCGTAGTAAAAAAGTCCGGCCCAACTACGTTGCTGCGAACGGTGCGCGAGCTGCCATTCGCTACTTCAGGCAAGCGGCCGTCGACCATCATATCGCTGTTGTTTGAGTCCCACGAGCCTAAGCGTGAGTCCATGATGGTGACGGATTGGACGCCGGGCAAGATGCGAAGCTTGCTCATGAGGTTCTGATAGAAAGCGACTCCAGTTGGAACCGACGGAATGTCTGGCTTGACGCCGAAGACGACGAGGCCGTCAACGCGCATTCCGAGGGGAGTATTTTCGAGACTGCTCAGCGTGCGAATCAGCAGTCCTGCTCCTACCAGCAACACCACGCACACGGCCAATTGCAGCGCAACGATGATTTTGCCGGTGCGCGATTTGCCCGCATCAACGTTTGACGTCGCTGCTGAGGTTTTCAAAGCGAGTTCCGCGCGGCCGGCGAGAGCTACACGCATCGGCGCGAGGCCAAAGAGCAGGGCCGAAAGCACCAGGACGCCGAGCGTGAAGAGGAGCACGGTGCGGTCAGGAGCGAGGCTCGATTCAATCTGCGCCCAATTTGCCAAGAGGCGCGCGGCGATATGCGCAAAGAGCCATGCCAGCGCTCCTCCCAGGGTAACCAGAATCACGCTCTCAGTCAGCAGTTGGCGAAACAGCTCGCCGCGTCCGGCGCCCAGCGCCTGACGTAATGAAAACTCCCGCTGCCGCGCACCGTTTCGCGCTGCGAGCAGCATGGCCACGTTGGTGAGAGCAATCAGAAGGACAAGTCCTACCATGGCCATGAGGATGCGCAGCGGATTGCCGTACTCCTCGTCATAGCCGGGAAAATTCTTCGCAGCAGTGAAGCTCAGCACAGGTGGTTTTTCGCCTGCCTTGGGCGAACCCAACCCAACGTATGCCGCCGATTGAAAGAGCGGCTGCAACTCTGCGATGGCCTGGGTTTTGCTCACGCCTGGCGCGAGGCGCGCAATGAGCCGCAGGCACCACCAATGGGGGTTCGCAATGTAGAGTTTCCCATCGTCCGGCGGATTGCCCCAGGCATTCAGTTCGCGGCGATTCTGCAACGGGATCCAGAAGTCCGTCGAGCCGCCTGCTTCGAGGCCTTCAAATCCCTTGGCAGAGACTCCGATGATGGTGGTGGGTACGCCATTAACGAAGAGGGTTTGGCCGAGAACGTTTGGATTCCGCGCGAAGCGACGTGTCCAGTAGTTGTAGCTTAGGACGGCGAGCGGTGCATGATTGGCTTCATCGTCCGCAGTGAAGCCGCGCCCCAAAGGCAGGTTCACACCGAGGTCAGAGAAGAATGTGCCGCTGACCATGTCGCCTTCGGCTTCTTCCGGCTGTGATCCGTAGCGCACCGCAACCTTGCTTGTGGAGAGAGGAACGTAGGCAATCAGTGACGACAGCACATTGGTTTGTTTGCGCAGCGTGTCATAAACGACGTAGTTGAGCGTGCCGTTGGAACTTACCGTGCCCGTTCCGCTGGGCGGACCGGAGATCCTGAGATGCACGAGCTGCTCGGGATCGGCGACGGGCAGCGACTTGAGCAGCACCGCATTCATCACGCTGAAGACGGCAGTATTTGCGCCCACACCGAGAGCCAGGGTGAGGATTGCGGTGAGCGCAAAGCCGGGGCTCTTCAGAAGTGAGCGGACGCCGAAGCGGAAGTCGCGCGCGACGTTGTCGAGAGCCTGCCAGCGACCGCGCAGACGAAACTTCTGTTGCGTGAGCGGGACGTTGCCGAATTCCACTCGGGCGCGGCGTTGCGATTCTGCTTCACTCAATCCCTCGTCGCGGAGGTCGTCTGCTTCGAGTGCGAGGTGGGCCTTGATTTCTTCAGCAAAATCTTCTGCAGTGCGTTTGCGCTTGAACATCTATGCCTCCTCGCCTTGCGGTTCGGCTCCGGGCTCGAGAATCAATTCCATTGCGCGCGTCAGCCGCTTCCACTGTGAAGCTTTTTCGTGGAGTTCCGAGCGGCCCTTAGCGGTGAGCGAATAGAAGCGGGCTTTGCGGTTGTTCGCGCTGACGCCCCACTTGGCTTGGATGAGCTTTTTGTCTTCGAGGCGTTGGAGGGCTAGATAGAGCGAGCCGTGGTCGACGAATAAGACTTCCTCGGACTGGCGCTGGATCGAGCGGGCCACTCCCTGGCCGTGACACGGGCCCAGGATCAGAGTTTTGAGGATCAAGAGGTCGAGGGTGCCCTGTAGAAGGGCTATGCGGTCGTCATTGTTCTCTTGGGTCGGCATACGACCTGAGTATGGACTGCCTTGGGTCGGATGTCAACCCAAGCGTCTGCCGTCCATCCTGGCCGGTGCAAGTCAATGACGAGAAGGCGGCTGGGTTAACCCCGTTTGAACTGGTTTCGCAACAGGAGGCGCAGTGATCTTGGCAGGCTGCGCGGGAATTTGGGTTCGGGATGTAGGACTCTGCGACGGATGGGGTGCAGGAGCCGGCGCAGCGCCAGGTCTCGCGGGTTGAGTAACTTTTGCCTGCTCCATCGGAGGCAATTCCGCATCGCCGGGGAACTGCTCGTCGTCCTTTCCTGCGATGGCGACCTTCATGACCTCCATCCAGATGGGGAGGGCGGCACGGGCGCCGGTTTCTTTTTCGCCGAGGGACTGGCGGCTGTCGTAGCCGACCCAAACGCCGCAGGTGACCGACGGGGAAAAGCCCATGAACCAAGCGTCGGTGTAGTCGCTGGTGGTACCGGTTTTCCCACCCAGAGGGTGATTCATCTGCGCGACGGCAGCGCCAGTCCCGTGGGCCGTGACGGCTCGAAGAAGCGTCATCATGGTGCGTGCCGTCTGCTGGCTGATGATCTCGTCTACGGCAGGCGCATCTTCCCACAGCGTGATGCCGTCGGCGTTGGTGACCTTCTTGATGAGACGCGGCTTCACGCGAATGCCGTCGTTGGGAAAAACGGAGTAAGAAGTGACTTGTTCCTCCAACGTGATTTCTGCTGCGCCGAGGGCGATGGGAAGGTAGGCCGGAATGTCTGTCGTGACGCCGAAGCGGTGCGCCATATCGATGACCTTGCGGATGCCGACGCGTGCGGCGAGTTTGACCGCAGGAATATTGCGAGATTCGGCAAAGGCGCTGGTCAGAGTCATTGCGCCTTTGTAGTCGTTCTCGTAATTATGCGGGGCGTAGCTGCCGAAACTGACGGGGCCGTCAACGATGATGTCGTCGGGCTTGGCGCCTTCTTCTATCGCCGTGGTGTAGACGTATGGCTTGAAGCTCGAACCCGTCTGGCGTTCGGCCTGCGTGGAACGATTGAACTCAGAGAGAGCGTAGTCGCGGCCGCCAATCATGGCGAGGACGTCACCAGTGGTGTTATCCATGGCGAAGACGGCACCCTGCGTTCCGGAATCCTGTTCGAGCGTAGCGCGCCGCGCGGGGCCCTCGGTCGCGTCCGCAAGATGGACATAGATGACGTCGCCGGGCTTCACGAGTGCTTCACCATAACGTTGACTGGTCCAGGCCCAGTCCTGGGGAAGCAGGACAATATCGTTGGCGCCGACGCGCGCGCGGATTTCGAGTGGCAGCACCCGCGTGACCATTGCATGAACGTAGTCGCCGGGGTGTGTGGCGAGCGCCCAATCGGGATGCTTGTAATCGTCGAGCGAGTTGCCGTCTGCGAGTACGTTGTCGAGTTTGCCCCTCCAGCCATGCCTGCGCTCATATGCGGCTAGTCCATCGGCGAGAGCTTTATTGGCGGTCTTCTGCAGATCGAGATCGAGCGTGGTGTCGACGCGAAGTCCGGCCTCGTGCACCTGCTCGGCGCCGAATCTCTTTTCAAGTTCGCGGCGCACCTCTTCCTGGAACCAGGGCGCGACCGACATCTCCGGCTGACTGACGTGAAGGCCAAGTGGCGAACGGCGAGCCTGATCAGCCTGCTGATGCGTGATCACGCCGTCAGACTCCATCTCGCTTAGGACCAGATTGCGGCGACGCAGAGCCTTCTCAGGATTAATCAACGGTGAGTAGGCGGCTGGTCCTTTGGGCAAACCGGCAAGCAGGGCGGCCTCGGTGAGATTGACGTCCTTGGCGTGTTTGCCAAAGTAAAACTCCGCTGCCGCTTCAAAACCATACATACCGCTGCCGAGGTAGATCTGGTTGCCGTAGAGCGTAAATATCTGCTCCTTGGTGAATGCGCGCTCGATCTGGATGGCGAGATAGGCCTCTTGCAATTTGCGGGCTGCGGTGCGGTCGGCGGAGAGGAACAGGTTGCGCGCCAGCTGCATGGTGAGCGTAGAGGCGCCCTGCGCGCGGCCGTGTGAGCGCAGATCGTGCCAGAGCGCACCGGCAATGCGGAATACGTTGATGCCCCAGTGGGAATCGAAATTCTTGTCTTCGATCGAGATGACGGCCTGATGAAGGACAGGGGCAAAATCGCCGTAATTAACGATGATGCGCTTCTCGAGTGCGAAGGAACCGATGACGCGGCCTTTGCTGTCGTACAGGTGAGTCATCGTTGACGGCCGATAGTGTTCCAGGTCGTTGATCTGCGGCAAATTGACTGAGAAGACTAACATGAGGCCGGCCAGAGAGCCGGTAACAACAGCGAGCAACAGGAGAACGAAGAATGCAACCTTGCCGGCAACTTTGCGACGGCGAAAAAGCGGAGGCGGGACGGCTTCGGGCCGCAGCCGGTGGGCGCGGCCAAGGCCGCGAGAATCAACCGAATGTGCAGGAGGGGCAGCCAACAGGAGCCTCGTCGACGATCCTCTCGTTTTTAGTCACGTCGAAACGCGCTGTTGAACGGGGATGCCTGCATCAAGGCTAGCACGCTTGCAGATTGACTGTCGGCGTGGAACGAGATCCTAGAACCACGCCGTGCAAGAGCGAAAACGCGTTCCCGATTTAGGTGTTTTTGGCCTTGAGGAGTTCAAGCGCCTTGTTCAGCGGCTCGT
This sequence comes from uncultured Acidobacteriaceae bacterium, assembly GCA_963738035.1. GTDB lineage: Bacteria > Acidobacteriota > Terriglobia > Terriglobales > Acidobacteriaceae > Telmatobacter. The sequence goes on along the minus strand of CAVTVB010000003.1, from coordinate 117,528 downwards.
CGCCCTTGTTTGGCGGCGGATTATCATCAGCATCTACGTCATCGTCGGCGACACTTCGACCAACGACGACAGTGGGGGCAACTGCTTCATCCTGAATCTTCTTGCCGTCGGGGCCTTGAAACTTGGCCACCGTCAGCAAAATGGCGGAACCATCGGGCAGTTCAATCGTCTTTTGTACCGACCCTTCGCCGAAAGTGCGCTCACCAACTACATCGCCGCGCTTTGCGCCCTGGATGGCATCAGCCGTAAGCTCCGCCGCACCGTAAGTGCCACGATTTACTAGCACTGCAAGCGGGGCGCTGGTAAGAACCTTTGCCGGGTCGGCAGTGAAAGTCTGGCGCGGAAATTTCTGGCCTTCCAAAACAGCCAGAGTGCCCTGGCCAATGAAGAAGTTGGCCAGGCGAATTCCCTGTTCCGATTCGCCATCCGAGTCATCGCGCAGGTCGAGAAGAATCTTGCGCGTCTTCCCGGCGGACTTGATCTTGGCCGCGATCTCATCCACACGGGCCACAGTGAGCGCCCCAGGCTTGAGATACAGGATGCTGGAATTCTCGTATTGCTGCTCACTAAATGCAGGCGAAGGAATGACGGTCCGCGTAAGCGTGAGCTTATCCGGATCCGGCTTCCGCGGACGAACCACAGAGATCGTGACCGTGCTGCCAGACTTGCCCTCAAGCAGGAGGCGGATAACGGCCAGCGAAAGCTCGCGGGTCGAGCTGTCGCCGACGGATTCGATCACATCGCCGTCTGACAGGTGCTCGCGATCGGCAGGCGAGCCGGGAGCCACGCTGACGATGGTTGCATAGCCATAGCGTTTTGAAACCGTAACGCCGATTTGGGCCACACCATTGGAGGGCCGATCCTTGTAGATCTTGTATTCGGTCGGTGTCAGATAGCTGGAGTCCGCGTCAAGCGACTCGAGCAGTCCGTGCAGGGCGCCGTTTGTCACCTGATTGATGTTGGGGTCGGTAACGTAGTCGCTCTGGATTCTCTTGAGGACCTCCGCGTAGACATGCATCTGGCGATAGGCGCCATCCTGCTCGGCTCCAGCGTGAACGCCGAACATGCCAAATTCGCCCAGCGCAAAGCCGAGGCCGAGAGCAGCAAAAATGGTTGCAGCGAGGACGAAGGTCAGTCTCTGAAAGAATCGGGACACACACACCACCGGTAGGGCCTCTGAGGGGAAGCAGGCCGCTAAGCTTTAGACGCAATGATACCGCAACGGGTAAAGAAAAAACCGGTGACGGGGTAACGAGGGGCGGGGATGGAAGGCCGCCGAATCAGGGGGCAGACCGCTGTCATGAGCTGATTGCCGGAAGTAAGGGGCTACCTGCGGAGAACTGGTGGCGGGAGGCAGGATCGAACTGCCGACCTACGGGTTATGAATCCGTCGCTCTAACCATCTGAGCTACCCCGCCGGAAGGGACATGCACCGGAACAGCTGCATCACTCTAGATGATACGGGTGGTTGGATTTAAGGTCAAACCGTTGCAAGCCGTTGGCGGGGCCCGTCGTCGCCCATACCCAAGCGTTCGGCGGATGAATTCTCACGCCTGCTCCTGTAGACTCGCGTGCATGAGCAAGTTACGGATAGCGGGGGTGATTCCGGCGCGACTCAGCTCTACGCGACTACCTCGCAAGGTGCTGCGGGAGATTGCCGGGCGGCCAATGTTTGTATGGGTATGGCGCGCAGTTGTCAGCAGCGGGCTGATGGACCCGGTGGTAGTGGCGACGGATTCAGACGAAGTTGCCGCGGCATGTCTGGCGCGCGGTGTCGCAGTTGCCATGACTTCACCAAGCTGCACCAGCGGGTCCGACAGGGTGCGCGAGGTCGCTCGCCAGATCGATGCCGATATCTACGTAAATATCCAGGGCGATGAGCCGACTCTTACGCCGGAGTTCTTCCCACCTTTGCTGGAGTTATTTGAAAGGCCCGAAGTGCAGGTTTCCACATTAGCCGTGCGCTGCCCGGCGGAAGAGATCAACAACCCGAATGCAGTCAAAGTAGTGACGGCTCTGGATGGGAGAGCGCTGTATTTTTCGCGCGCCACCATTCCCCACGATCGCGATCATTCGGGGGTTGCGGGTTATCGAAAGCACCTGGGAATTTACGCCTATCGCAAGGCGGCGTTGGAGAAATTTTCAGAACTACCTCCCGGATGGTTGGAAACTGTCGAAAAGCTCGAACAGTTGCGGCTGCTGGAGGCGGGAATCGATATTTACGTTGCGAAAGCACCCGCAGATACGATTGGCGTGGATACGGAAGAGGATCTGCAAAGGGCGGAAGCAGTGCTGAGAGACAGGCAATAGGGAATATTGAAATAACTGCGGCTTCGTGGCGGAAATTCCGAATTGCGCGCAAGAATCGGAGTGTACGCGAATCGAACTTCGGCGACGATGAATCCATGACAAGCAATGTTCAATTCGCAAATGTGGATCAGGTAGTGAAAACACTCGACGAGACCCAGGCGTGGCAGCAGCTTTGCGAACGCGATAGCACCGCGCGGTTTTTCTATGCGGTGGCAACGACGGGCGTTTTCTGCAGGCCCGATTGCCGGAGCCGGCGGCCATTGCGCGCGAATGTGCGCTTCTTCGAAACGACTGCAGCTGCGCAGGCAGCGGGGTTTCGGCCCTGCAAACGCTGCAAACCGAGCGCTCCGCGTCGTAATGCTTGGGACCAGCTTCGTGCTCACCTGGAAGCGAACCTCGATCGCGCTGTACCGCTCGCAGAACTGGGACGCATCGCGGGCATGAGCCCGTTCACGGTGCAGCGCATCTTCAAGCAGCAGATGGGCGTGAGTCCGCTGCAGTATCAGCGGTCTCTGCGCGCAGGCAGGCTGCGCGGGGCGCTGAAACAGAACGGCCGCGTGACGGACGCAATCTACGAAGCGGGGTTCGGCTCGTCGAGCCGGGCGTATGAAGGAGCGCAGTTGGGAATGACTCCGGCCAGGTTTTCACAAGGCGGGAAAGGCGAGCGCATCGGCTGGTGCTCGGCACCTTCCCCATTTGGCCGCGTGATTGTCGGTGCGACCGAACGCGGGCTTTGCTGGCTATCTCTGGCTGGAACTGAAGCAGAGGCGGAGGCGAGTCTGCGCGAGGAGTTTCCGGCCGCCGAGTTTCATCGTGATCCTTCTCTGCTCGCAGCTCGTCGATGCGGCATTGCACGCCGTGCGCGAGGGCTCGGACCTCTCTGAAAATCGCGGATTGCCTGGCGCACTTGACCTGCGCGGGACCGTCTTCCAGCTTCGCGTGTGGCAGGCGCTCCGACAGATTCCGCGGGGGGAGACCCGAAGCTACAGCGAAGTGGCGCGCGAAATGGGTGAGCCCAATGCAACGCGGGCCGTGGCGCGAGCCTGCGCGACGAACCGAGTCGCGCTGATTGTTCCCTGCCATCGCGTGGTGGGAGCAAGCGGGTCGCTCACTGGGTATCGCTGGGGAGTGGAGCGGAAGCGGGCGATCCTCGAAGCAGAGAGAGCCGGCTCATAAGCTGAGTTCTCCTGCTCGCGAGCTGTTTTCCAGGTGTCAAAAGAGGATCCTTCGACAAACTCAGGGGGGCTCTGGGAAACCAATCTCAGCAGCCCCCACGACGCTGAAGTGTTAACAAGGTGCCTGCCGCATTTCGCGACTGGCTGCTGGCCTCTGTCTGGGTTTCGATTCATATGCCCACACAACTGAGCTTTCATCGCCTGCGCACGGCCTGCGGTGGAAGAGCGGTTCGCGAAGAAGATCGCCAGCCTTCGCGGCAAAATATCCAAGGGCCGCGACCACAATTGTGGGAAAGAAAATGAATGTCATGATTCGAGTCCTTTGATGTGTTCATCTGCCTTGCGTCCAATCCGGGCCCAGATACAGGCCCGGTTTCGAATGGAGCTCGATTTTCAGTCTTTAGAGACGGTTGCCGCCGGAGGCTTGGATGGCCTGGCCGTTGACCCAGACGGCATCGTCCGATGCCAGGAAGGCAGCGATGGTCGCAATGTCGCCGGGTTGTCCGATGCGGCCTAGCGGAGTTTCTGCGACGACCTTCTGATGGAAGTCGGAACCGATGAAGCCAGCGGCATGCACGCCTTCGGTTTCAACCATGCCGGGATTGAGCGAGTTGACGCGAATCTTTCGAGGACCCAATTCCTGCGCCAACGCGAATGTCGCGGAGTCGACTGCGCCCTTGGTTGCACTGTAAACCGCCGCTGCGGGTACGCCGCCGGCTGCCACCGATCCAATGTTGATGATGCTGCCGCCTTTTGGATTGAAGCTCTTGAGTGCTGCCTGCGTTGTGAGCAGAAGTCCGAGAACGTTGACGTTGAATTGTTTGTGGAAATGCTCGGGCGTGAGCGCTTCAAGAGGACCGAACTCGTAGATGCCCGCATTGTTGACCAGAATGTCGATGGGGCCGAGCTGCTTGACGACGGTGTTGATGAGGGGACCGATGGAATCCGGATCAGCCACGTTGGCCTGAACCACGATGGCTTTACCGCCGGCCTGCTCGATTTCGTTGACGACCTTCTCGGCGCCGGCCTTGCTGCCCGAGTAATTGACTGCGACGGCCGCACCCTGTGAAGCCAGTTCTTTTGCGATTGCTGCGCCGATGCCCTTTGATGCGCCGGTGACCAACGCGACTTTGCCTTGAAGTTTGCCCATTTTTCTGATCCTCCGATTTCTCGTTGCCTGCGTCTTTATGTTTCGACGTTTTGACAACTATCGAATTGATGTGCGGCAGGGCAGATGGATTCAGGAGGATTGTGAATATCTAGAAATGAGACTAGCGGTTCGGGCAGGAGGTTGGGCTAAGGGATTGCAGATAGGCGGAAAGTGCGTCGAGAACTCCGGGCTTGACGGTGAGGAATGCGAACTTCCCTTCCCTGCGTATATCGATAAGCCCGCTGGTCTGCAGTTCCTTGATGTGGTGCGAGAGGGTAGCAGGCGAGATGGCAAGGGCTTCGTGCGCCTGGGTGCAGCCCAGGGGACATTGAGAACGCGCGATCTTCTCGAGCAGTTCGAAGCGCTTGGGGTCAGCCAAGGCTTTGAGGATGGCGGTGCGCTGGGCGCGGGTAAGACGTTGGGGCCTTGCAGCACGCGTGGTGTCGTTTCTTTCGCTCGGCAAAGCCAAGGTCATTTCAAACTCCGTTGGATTCGATGCCCATGCTACCGCAAATCGGTCGCGACCTTGACGGAATCGTGCAAATCGACCGTCGCAGGATGGTACGGATCGAATGGACCGCGTTGCGATCCAAATAGGACTAATTTAGTCTTATATCACTACGCGGCGAATGGGACTTTGGGTAACAGTTAAGTCTGATGAGAGAACGAGCGGAGATAGGAGATCGATGTCGAGAGGCCATGCAATCTTGAGGCTTGTTCGCAAAGTGCACCTATTGCTGGGTGTCTTCACAACTCCAGCATTACTTTTCTTTGCGTTTACGGGAGCGATGCAAACGTTCAGCCTGCACGAAACTACGCAAGGCAGCAACTATAAGCCGCCGGTCTGGATCGCGAGGCTGGCACAACTACATAAAAAGCAAGATGCGACGGTGCCGCAACGCAAAATACGGCCCACTGCAATCGAGGGTGGTACACGCGGGAACTCCGGAAACGCACTGGAAAGTCGGGCTTCGGGTTCGCAAAGCGCGCCGGGCCAAGCGAGCAAAAAAGCTGATGGCCCTGATAGCAGGATCGGGGGGCCGGCGCCTGCTGCGCGAAAGAGCCATTTACCGATGAAGATTTTCTTTCTTCTGGTGTCCGTAAGCCTGGCGCTCTCGACGCTGACCGGGGTTTATATGTCCTATAAATTTGATCGCAGGAGGTGGCGGCTCGCCGGGCTATTAGTGGCCGGGTTGGTTGTGCCTTTGCTGCTGCTGCCGTTTTGAGGACAGAAACGTATTTGACCATTGAGTTGGACGCAGTGGTATCTTGTTTCGCATCGCCAGACCATTCGATGCGCACTCGATGCACGATGCGCCTCAATGTGACCAAGCCCATGTCTACGGAAAGAGAACGAGGTTCGACAAATGAGCAAAGCCACTGAAGAAATCAGAATCGGCGAATTGGCAATACGATTCCTGCTCGAGGGAAAAGATACCGGCGGCGCGCTGGCGATGTTTGAGTTTGAGGTGCCCCCCGGTGGTAAGGTTCCGGCCGCACATTCGCATGACGCTTACGAGGAGACAATTTACGGAATTCAAGGTGTGATGACTTTTACCGTAGATGGAATTCGTGAAGAAATCCAGCCAGGTGAAGTGTTGTGCATCCGACGCGGGGCGGTTCACCGCTTCGATAACCTTCACGGGGAAACGACAAGATGCCTGGCCGTTTTGACACCAGGCATCCTCGGCCCGGAATTTTTTCGGGAAGTTGCCTCGGTGTTGAAGGCTTCAACGGGAGGTCCGCCGAACATGGCAGCCATTGGCGATGTGATGCGACGACATGGGCTGACGCCGGCGCAATGAGATGATCTCGGAGCTGTTATGAAACCTTGTGAGCTACGGCGAGCAGCGTCTGGAAATACGGGGCTTTGTCTTCCTTGTAGACGACAGATGTTTGCACCTTGGCGAAATCTGCGTGTAGCAACATCGATTCAAGTTCGGCTTCGCTGAAGCCCAAGCCACTCGTCTGCGTACATCTCTCGCGCCTCTTCAAACCGATGCTTGGCCAGGTCGAGAATGGCGATGCGACCGCCCGGACGCAGAATGCGCGCTGCCTCGGTAATGGCATGCTGCGGATGTAATGCGTGATGCAGCGATTGCGAGAAGAAGACGAGGTCGACTGACTTGTCGTCGATGGGCAGCTCCTCCATATCGCCGAGGCGGTAATCGACATTCTTCACGTGATGGCGATGCGCTTGCTCGCGCGCGAACTCGATCATCTTGGCGGAGGAATCGACGGCGATCACCTTCGTCGCATTCTGCGCGAGGAGGAGCGAGAAGCTTCCGTCGCCTGTACCTAGATCGGCGATCACCATCGGCGGCATTAGCTTTAACAAAGCTTCGGCGAGGGCCTTCCAGGATTTGCCCGGAACATAATCTTTGCCGAGACGGCCGGCAACGCTGTCGAAGAAGGCGCGCATTTTGTCCTGGCGCTTCTTAACGACGCGGCGAGCGGTGGCGCGGTCCTGGGCGGCTTCGGGGATTTCTTTTTGAGCGCGAGCGAGCAGATCGGCTAGGACGTCGTTTCCATTGCCGGTTGTCAGGCGATAGAGGCTGTTCTTGCCGATGCGGCGGTCTTCGACCAGTCCGGCCTGCTTGAGCTGAGAAAGGTGCGTTGAGATGGTGCTTTGCCCCATGACGAGAATCTCCTGCAGCTCAGCCACCGAAAGCTCTTCTGCCTTCAGGAGCAGCAGGATGCGGAGCCGGTTGGGGTCGGCTACCACTCGGAGGATTTTCACAATTGACGTGGCCATGGGTTTCTGGTACACATCAATATATCACGATTCGTCGATATAAGGAGAACTGAATGGCTTCCTCAACCCTGGAATTGACCGAATACAAAGTTGCAGATCTTGCGCTAGCCGATTGGGGCCGCAAAGAGATCTCGATTGCCGAACACGAGATGCCGGGTCTGATGGCGATCCGCAACAAGTACTCGGCAGAAAAGCCGCTGAAGGGCGTGCGCATTACGGGTTCCCTGCACATGACCATTCAGACCGCGGTGCTGATTGAGACGCTTGTCTCGCTAGGCGCCGAAGTGCGCTGGGCAAGCTGCAATATTTTTTCCACGCAGGACCATGCGGCGGCGGCGATCGCGGCGGCGGGCGTTCCGGTATTCGCGTGGAAAGGCGAGAGCCTCGAAGATTACTGGGAGTGCACCTACAAGGCGCTGACACACAAGGGCGGCAAGGGGCCCGAGCTGGTTGTGGATGACGGTGGCGACGTGACGCTGCTGATTCACAAAGGCTATGAGCTCGAGAACGGCGACAAGTGGGTCGATACACCTTCAGGCAATCATGAAGAACAGGTGATCAAGGACCTGCTGAAGAAGATCTACGCCGAAGACAAGCAGCACTGGCACAAGGTAGTGAAGGAATGGCGCGGCGTTTCAGAAGAGACGACGACCGGCGTTCACCGCCTCTATCAAATGATGGAAAAGGGCAAGCTGCTGGTGCCGGCGATCAACGTGAACGACTCGGTGACGAAGAGCGAAGTTCGACAACCTCTACGGCTGCCGCGAGTCGCTGGCTGATGGCATCAAGCGCGCGACCGACGTGATGGTGGCGGGCAAGGTTGCAGTGGTTTGCGGATACGGCGACGTAGGCAAAGGCTGCTCGCACTCGCTCCGCGGCATGGGCGCTCGCGTCATCGTGACCGAGGTTGATCCGATCAATGCGCTGCAGGCGGCGATGGAAGGCTTTGAAGTCACCACGATTGAAGACACGCTGGGACGCGGCGACATCTACGTCACCTGCACGGGCAACGTGGACATCATCACGCTTGAGCACATGAAGAAGATGAAAGACCAGGCCATCGTGTGCAACATCGGCCACTTCGATAACGAGATCCAGGTCGATCGGCTGAACTCGGAGAAGGGCGTAGAGAAGCTGAACATCAAGCCGCAGGTGGACAAGTACCACTTCCCCGACGGCCACGAGATCTTCATGCTGGCCGAAGGGCGCCTGGTGAATCTTGGCTGCGCTACGGGCCATCCGAGCTTCGTGATGTCGAACAGCTTTGCCAACCAGACGCTGGCACAGCTCGACCTCTGGAAGAACAAGGACAGCTACAAGGTGGACGTGTACACGCTGCCCAAGAAGCTGGACGAGGAAGTAGCCCGGCTGCATCTGGAAAAGATCGGCGTAAAGCTGACGACGCTCTCGAAGAAGCAGGCAGACTATATCGGCGTTCCGGTCGAGGGTCCGTACAAGCCAGAGTTTTATCGCTACTAAAAACAATGCAGATTCGAGGACCCCTCGCGGTCCTCGAATCTGTGCAGGAACGACTCGCGTGAAGCCTGGGCCCACATTCTCTTTCGAACTGTTTCCGCCACGCACCGCAGAAAGTGCGGCGATGCTCCCGCAGGTTATAGGCGAGCTTGCGGCGGCGCGTCCTGACTTCTTCTCGGTCACTCACGGAGCCGGTGGTTCCGAACAGGACGGTACGTACGACACGCTGCTGCAAGTGGTGGAGCATAGCGGTATTGAGGTTGCGCCGCATCTCACCTGCGTCTGTTCCACCCGCGCGTGTATCGCGGCTCATCTCGATCGCTACCGCGAGGTCGGTGTCAAGCGTATTGTTGCCCTGCGCGGCGATCTGCCGCCCACTTCTTTGTCGTCATCGGCGCCCGGTGAGTTTCATTATGCGAATGAACTCGTCGCGTTCATCCGCGAGGAGCACGGTGACTACTTCAAGATTGAAGTTGCTGCTTACCCGGAAGTTCATCCGCAGGCAGTCAGCCCCGATGCGGATTTCGACAACTTTCGCCGTAAAGTTGATGCAGGCGCAGATGGCGCTCTGACACAGCTCTTCTACAACGCCGACGCGTATTTTGATTTCGTTGACCGCTGCGAGAAGGCTGGAATCCGAATTCCAATTGTGCCCGGCATCCTTCCGATTACGAACTTCTCGAGAACCGTACGCTTCTGCGACGGCTGCGGCGCCGATCTGCCACGATGGATCCGCCTGCGGCTCGAGCAGTTACAAAACGACAAGCCGGCTCTGCTGGATTTCGGCTTTGCCGTGATGACGCGTCTCTGCGAAGCTCTGCTGCGCAACGGCGCTCCGGGATTGCACTTTTACACAATCAACCGAGCCGAACCGACGCTGCGCCTGTGGCAGAACCTGGCCCTGACGGCAAATGCGTAAGCAAGCAGTCCAGGTAAGTAAAGAAGCACATGCGGTCGCTAGACGATGGAGGCGCGGTTCAATCTGATACTATGCTCAGAGTTCAAGGGCGTCGCCCGCGCGGGACCCCGTTCTTATAGATTTCTCATTCCACAGGATTACAATGCCAACGAAGAGCAAACCTAGTATTTTTGTGGTTGACGACGAGCCGACAATCGCCTCCACTCTCGCATTGATCTTGAACTCGTCCGGGTTCTCGGCGACCGCCTTCACCGATCCAATGGAAGCGTTGCAATCTGCCCAAGCTCAATGCCCAGATTTTCTGATTTCGGACGTCGTAATGCCAAAGTTGAATGGCATTGATTTAGGTGTACAGTTCAAGGCGATATTCCCTAGCTGCCGGATCCTGCTGTTTTCGGGGCAAGCGGCGACAGTCGATCTTATGGAGTCTGCCCGGAAGAGCGGGCATAATTTCAATCTGCTCGCCAAGCCGGTTCACCCTAAAGACCTGCTGGCTGCGCTTGAGGCGATCGACCCCGTGTAGTGGTCTCCGGGCGCTCCCCGAAATGATCGTGGGATTCAGATCGAATGGCGTAGCATGACGGGATGAAGCCGCTCACCAAAGAGATCACTGCGTTTCTTTGCCTGGTGTTCCTCTTCAGTTCTCTTCCCTATTTCCTGATGATCCACTCGCATCACATCGGTGCCGGCAACGGGCTGGTGGTACGGCTTGTGATGTGGTGTCCGGCGGCAGCGGCATTTGCAACCTGCGCACTGTTGCGCATCGACTCGCGCACGCTCGGTTGGAGGTGGCGTCCCTTACGGTATGAACTGTTGGGATACCTGCTCCCCCTCATCTACGCCATTCCTGTTTATCTCATTGTCTGGATAGCGGTGCGCGGATCGCTCGCGCTCGGTGAGTTTGAAAATGCTGCAGCAGAATCATTGAGCCTGGGTTCGTCGCCACACTTTGCGACGTTTGGGTTGATGGTTCCCATGCTGGCTACTCTTGGAGTGATCGGGAGTCTTGCGAACGCACTCGGCGAGGAGATTGGCTGGCGCGGGTTTCTGCTGCCGCGCCTGGTGGATCAGTTCGGTTTTACTTTTGGATGCTTCGTCAGCGGGCTGGTTTGGGCGGTGTGGCACTATCCCGGACTGCTTTGGGCCGATTACAACGCAGGCACCAATCCGGCGTATGCGTTGACGTGCTTCACCTGCATGGTGGTTGCAATGTCATTCGTGATGGGTTGGCTGAGGCTGAAGTCCGGTAGCCTGTGGCCCTGTGCCATGCTACATGCGAGTCACAATCTGTTTATCCAGGCGATCCTTGATCGCATGACTGCGTCGGAGGGACGCGCCCTCTATTACACAACGGAGTTTGGATGCGGGCTGGCGCTGGCCATCGGTGCCATCGCGGTCTACTTCTGGAGCCGACGGAGGGAGTTGCCCGCGCTTGTTCGTGAACAGACTTCCGCCGCAGCAAAAAGCGTGGCCTGATCACTGCGCAGACTGGCGTCGGATGTCGACCCTGGAGGACGAAGAAAATCCGAGGCTTTTCTTTATGCGTCCCTGATTTGGTTTTTGGTCCCCCTGCCTTACCATGGCTGTACTCTGCCAGTCCCGTCGACTCCTCAATAGCCTTTTAGCGCTCTTCTTCGCAGCCGTCCACAATTTCCTGCCGTATTGAGAGCGTTCTAGGTCTACCGGTTCGGAGCCTGCGGGCAATGAGTGAAAGCACGGGTAAGAGGAATTGCATGCCACTCACATGGTTGGATCATTTCGGCTCGGTTGCGAGCATTCTCGGACTTCTGATCGGTCTTCCCGCCATCCTGGCCGCGTCATATCAGGCGTACAAAGCCCGGCAGGAGGCGCAGCAAGTACGCGAAGGATCAATGCACAGCCGCGATTGCCTTGAATTCATAGTGAGAGACGGAACAACCATCAACGTTGTACCGCTGGAGACTCTGAATTGGCTGCCGCGTGAGGGAGACATCATTCTGCTTCCCGGAGATGGCGTGGGGAGTGAAGGCGGACTCATCCCTGGGGCGTATCTTGTCGAATCGATAGAGCACTACTATGCGCCGGCGATGCACAAGATGCGGCGGCGTCAAGAGGCGCGCCTGACGAAAGTTGTGTGTGCTGTCACCACACTCAATCCCACATTCACTGAGGTGAATCCGATCGGGGACGCACTGAAAGAAGATTCAGAAAAGATTGCCTGAACAAACGGACCAAACTATCAGCGGTTCTTGATGCGATGCCACACGAACCAGAGTGAGCTGTGCATCAGCCGCGATTGTTCGGCTTTGAGTGCGGCGTAGGATCGTTTGACGTAAATATCGAACTCCGGCGGCCAGCCTATCGTGGAGCGACGCTCTGAATAGTCGCCCTCGGCCCAGCGCGCCAGCACAGCCTTGTAACCTACGACATGCGTGACAAAATCGAGCAGGCAGGTGGGCATCTGCTCCTCGATGATCAGGTGCGCATTCTCGATGATGACCTTCTCGCGAATATCATTCAGCGGCATGAAGATAGTGGTCACCCACAGCATCCACTCCTTCATCTCGGAATCGAGAATGGGTTCGCTCTGCTGCTTTCCCTGTCGATTCAGCAGCGAACGGTAGGCGATGTTGCCGGCTTCCGATGCGACATAGAGCGGGCCATAGAACTCGTTGAGGCGCTTATTCACCAGGTCGAGTTTGTCACGCCGGAGGGCCAGCATGTGAGTGCTCACCGACGTGATAAGATAGCCGCCCAACGCGAGGATAACCGTGAGGATCGCCGCATTCTGCAACACCGTGGGAACCGACAGTAAGTCCATTGGAAGCTCTCAACCTCGGCGAAAGTATACGCGGGTGTTTTGCCGGTGTCCTGTGATCGTCGACAGATGCGATGGCGGATTCCGCTTTGGCTATTTGGCGTGCCGGACTGGAACAGGTTTTGCTTTTCCGGGGACGAGGGCGATCTCGAAGATCTTGGGCCAGAGCTTTCCGGTGACGAAGAGCTTGTGGTGGGCTGCGTCCCAGGCGATGCCATTGAGCACCCCTTCGTCATCTGTGAGCTGACTGCGCGGCATCAGGCCTCTGAGGTCGATCCAGCCTAGAACGCGGCCCGTGGCGGGGGAGATACGCGCGATGCGGTCGGCGTGCCAGACGTTGGCGTAGATTTCGCCATGGATGTATTCGAGTTCATTGAGTTGCGTAACCGGCTTGCCGTTGTCTTTCACTTTGATGCGGCGAATTTCGTGGAATGTTTCCGGGTCGTAGAAGCGCAGGGTTGGGGTGCCGTCGCTTAGGATCAACGATTTGGTATCGTGTGTCAGGCCCCAGCCCTCACCGGGATACGAGAGGGTGTGGAGCAGGCGGAAGGTCGCGCGATCGTAGACAAGCGCGAGGTGCGATTGCCACGTGAGCTGGATCAGGGTGTTCTTCCAGTCCGTAAGGCCTTCGGCGAAATACTGATCCGGCACCGCGTGAAATCGCAGCATGCGGCCGGTTTTGAGGTCCTCTTCGCGCAAGGAAGAGCGGCCTTTCATGCCGGTGCTTTCGTAAAGATGTCCATCGACGTACACGAGGCCCTGGGTGAAGGCTTGCTGGTCGTGCGGATAGGCGTGGACGATGCGGTATGTATCGGCTGCGTGCGATAAGGCGGCTGCGATGAGGATGAAGGTTGCGGCGATCGAGCGAAGGAAAGTGGAGAGACGCATCCACTTCGATTCTAGCGGCGTGGGCAGGCGAGCCGACCTAACTGGTGCCGAGATATACGAACCTGAGAGCAAAGAGCACAGCGAGGATGTAGAGCAGCCAATCCTGTTTGCGCCAGTTTCGGGTAGCGATGTGCAGCACAGCCCACGCGATGATGCCAAAACCGAGCCCATTCGCGATGGAGTAGGTGAGTGGGATGAGGATGAGAGTCAGAAATGCAGGCACGGCGACCAGCGGCTCGTGCCAGCGGATCTCCGTGATGGTGGCGAGCATCATGGAGCCGACGAGGATGAGCGCGGGGGCCGTAGCCGACGGAGGGACGATGCCAACGAATGGAGCCGCGGCGACGGCGAGGAGGAACAGCAGGCCGGTGACGATGGCGGTGACGCCGGAGCGTCCACCTGCTGCAACACCCGCGGTCGACTCGACGTAGCTGGTTACGGTAGAGGTGCCTGTGACTGATCCGAAGACCGTCGCCGTGGCGTCGGTGAAGAGAATGCGATTCAGTCGCGGAATGGAATGATCGGCGGCAATGAGTCCGGCGCGCTTGGTGACGGCGACAAGTGTGCCGAGATTGTCGAAAAGATCGACGAAGAAGAAGACAAAGATGATTTCGAGCAGTCCCTTGCTCAGGGCCCCCCGAATATCGAGCTGCAGAAATGTAGCGCCAAGTGCCTGGATGCCGCCACCCTGGTTCGTCCAATGCACCAGTCCCAGTGCCCACGCGATGCCTGTCGTTACCAGCACACCGATCAGGATGGAGCCGCGAATTTTTTGGATTTCGAGCGCTACCATGAGGGCGAGTCCGAAGAGCGCGAGCGCAGTGGTGGGGTTGCGAATGTTGCCGAGACTTACGAAAGTCGCCGGATCGCTGACGACGAGTCCGGCGTTGCGGAACCCGATGAACGCAATGAAGAGTCCAATGCCGCTGGCTACTGCGGCGTAGAGTTCGTGTGGGATCGAACGCAGAATCATCTGCCGGATGCCCGCGGCGGTGAGTACGAGAAAGATGATGCCCGAGAGAAACACTGCGCCGAGTGCCGTCTGCCAGGGGATATGCATTTTGAGGCAGACCGTGTAGGTGAAGTAGGCGTTGAGTCCCATGCCTGGCGCCAGCGCGATAGGATAGCGCGCAACAACCCCCATCATGATCGACCCGAACGCCGCGGACAGGCAGGTGGCCGCTGTGACGGCAGGCAGAGGAACGCCTGCGGCGGCGAGAATGGCGGGGTTGACGAGCACGATATAGGCCATCGTGAGAAACGTCGTCACTCCAGCCAGGATTTCGGTGCGCCAGTTGGTTCCAAGATGACTGAATTCAAAATAGCATTCTAAGGATTTGAGCATCGGCGGGTCTCTTTAGGAAAGCACATGCGTGACGCAACGCAAAGAGGTTTGTGGCCGGTGCATGACAGGTGGCGGATCAGGCCATCTCTTGCCTGCGGTTACGGAGGCGCAGAAGCCAGTCCATCGATCCGCCCTGAACGACGATGGAGAAGACGACCATCACGTACGTGGCGCCGAGTATCCATGAGCGGCCCAAAGTCAGTGGAACCGAGAGCGCAAGGGCAATGGAGAGGCCGCCGCGAAGACCACCCCAGGTGAGGACAAATATTGAACTGCGATGCCCGCGCTGGATGCGACGTATGAGCGCCAGCACGCCGGCAACCGCTCCCAGGCGGACGACGTTGACAGAGAAGATGGCAGCGAGACCGGCGAGGAACGCGGTTCCATTGAATGCGATCGCCATGGTTTCAATACCAAGCAGTACAAAAAGGATCGAGTTCTGAACCTCGTCAATCAGTTCCCAGAAACTGTCGATATTGTGATGAGCGATGCGATTGGTGGGCTGGTGGCGATTGAAGTAGCGAAGGGCGATGCCGGCGACGACTGCCTCGAGGGGAGCCGACAGGTGCATTGAGTCCGCGAGAACGTAGCCCCCAAGAGCAAGAGCAATGGTGAAGAGAATGTCGACCTTGTAGGCGTCGACGCGACGCATGAAGTGCGAGGTGACCCACGCGGCGCATATGCCAAGCAGGGCAGCGCCGCCTGCCTTGGCAATGAGAGTGCCGGCAATGTACCACGGCGTCGGCTCACGGCCGCGGGCCACGTCAAGCAAGGTGAGAAAAAGGACCGCGCCGATTCCATCGTTGAAGAGCGATTCACCGGCAAGTTGAGCCTGTATGCCTTTAGGAACACCCACGCGGCGAAGCATTTCAAGAACAGCGATCGGATCTGTAGGCGCAATCAGCGCGCCGAAAAGTAGGCATTGAATCCATGGCAAGTGCGTGCCGCTGAGAAGAAACATGAGTCCCGCGACCGCAAAGACAGAGATTACCGTGCCCACGATCGCGAGGGCCGCAATCGTCACCTTTTCCCGCGCGAGCTGCTCAATGTCGAGGAGGAAGGCGCCTGCGAAAAGAAGCAGGGGAAGCATGCCGTGGAGGATGATGCTTTCGAAGTCGATTTGACCTGCAAGCTTGAACCCCCACTCGTGAGCGTTGGGAGCGAGTCCGCCAATGGCGCCAAGGCAAAGCGAGAGGAACACCGTCAACAGCATTGTCCCCACGGTAAGCGGCAGCTTAAGCCAGCGCGTGCTGATGAGGCCGAAGATGGCGGCGGTGGCGAAAAGTACGCTGAGGACTTCGAGTGTGGTCATTCGGCGGACATGGGATACATTGCACTCATGGTAACGGACTTAACAGGAGTGGACGCTATTCGACGCGTTGGGTTTATCGCGCCGAACGTGATGCGAGACTCATCGAATTCTCAGAGGATCTTTGCAGCGTCTTTGGCGAAGTAGGTGACGATGAAGTCGGCGCCGGCTCGGCGGATGCCGATGAGCGATTCGAGCATGGTGCGATCGCGTTCAAGCCAGCCCTTTTCAAACGCCGCTTGCAGCATGGAGTATTCGCCGGAGACCTGGTAGGCACCGATCGGCACATCGAAGTTCCCGCGCGCCGCATGCACGACGTCGAGATAAGGCATCGCCGGTTTCATCAGGATCATGTCGGCGCCTTCTTCGAGGTCGAGATCGATTTCGCGCATGGCTTCGCGCAGGTTGGCGCCATCCATTTGATAGCTGCGGCGGTCGCCGAACTGCGGAGCGGAATCGGCGGCCTCCCGGAATGGACCGTAAAAAGCGGACGCGAATTTCGACGCGTAACTGAGGATCGGGGTGTTGGCGTTGCCATCGGCATCGAGCGCATCGCGGATTGCGGCAACGCGTCCGTCCATCATGTCGCTGGGGGCGACGATGTCTGCTCCGGCGCGGGCGAGACTGGCACCCGTACGGGCAAGAAGCTCAAGCGATGGATCGTTGTCAACGTCGTAGCCGCCGTCTTTGGTCTCGATAACAACGCCACAGTGTCCGTGGCTGGTGTACTCGCAAAGACAGACGTCAGCGATGAGGACGAGCTTCTTGGCAGCCGCGCTCTTCTTGATCGCGCGAAGGCCCTGCTGGACGATGCCATTGTCGTCCCAGGCGCCGGTGGCCTTTTCGTCCTTGGTGTCAGGCAAGCCGAACAGCAACAAACCGCCGATGCCCAGACTTGCGGCCTCTTCGGCTTCGCGAACAGCCTGATCCACGGAAAGATTGAAGACGCCGGGCATGGAGCTTACCGGATTGCGCACACCTTCTCCGGGACAAATAAACAAAGGGTAGATCAGGTCGCCGGGATTGAGCGTGGTCTCGCGAACCAGTGCGCGAAGCGACTCGGTACGACGCAAGCGGCGCAAGCGCATTTCAGGAAAGGGCATGCGTAAATTGTAAGCCAGTGCGGATCACTACCGGAGTGACGGATCACCTTGACGAGGCGCCGCAGCCCGGAAATACCGCTTCGCACGGGCCACATCCTTGAAGATCTGAGCCTTCAGGGCTTCGGTTGAAGGCCATTGCATCTCGCCGCGCAAGCGGAACAGAAATTCGAGAAGCAGCGGGGTTTCGTTAGTGAGGTCCACTGGCTCGAAGTTCAGAATGTGCGTCTCAACGCCGAATCCGACGCCTTCAAATGTTGGCCGATTGCCGACGTTGGTCACGGATTCAAAGCATTTGTCGCCGAAGGTGATGCGGGTGACGTAAACGCCAAAGCCGGGCAGGAGACCCTCGTAGGGAGCCAGGTTCACGGTGGGCACTAGCAACTTCGTTCCTACGCCGCGTCCCTTTGCGGCATGGGAGTGCACTCCGAAGACACGGCCCAGCATCCAGCGCGCACGACGTACGTCTCCGGCGGCGATCAAGCTGCGCACGGCCGAGCTGGAAACTTCCATGCCGTGTACTCGCACCGCGGGATGCACCTGAACGTCGAATCCAAACTGGTCGCCAAATGCAGCGCAATTCGCTTACGCCCGCCTTCGCACCATGTCCGAAACGGAAGTTGCTGCCTTCATGAATCCCACGGACACGCAGGACGCCGACGAGAAAGTCGCGTACAAAGTCCTCCGCGGTCACGCGCGACAGCGCCTCATCGAAATTGCAACACGAGAATCGCGTCGACGCCTGTTGTTGACAGCAGCTTCAAACGCTCCGGCAAGAAGGTGAGCAGCCTGGGGGCTTCTTTGGGATAGAGGAACTGCGCGGGGTGAGGCTGGAAGGTAATAGCAATGGATCGCATGCCGCGCGACCGCGCCTCAGCAGCGGCCGCACCCAGAATCTGCCGGTGCCCGCGATGCACGCCATCGAAGTTTCCGATGACGGCAATGGACGGGCCAAAATCCCGAGGCACTTCGTCGGACGAGCGGAACACGGGAGCACGATCGGATTGGGGCTCATCGGTTCGAGGCTCATACGGTCGTCTCCTCCAACTCAATGGGAAAGCTCAACCCGTCGTAAGCCATGCGAATATTGTCGGGCAGCTTAGCGTTTGTCTCTTCATGGCCCAGTTCGTGCGCGATGTGAGTGAGCCAGGTATGTTTCGCGCCGATACGCCGAGCCCACTCCACCGCCTGCCCCACGGTGGCGTGGCTGGGATGCGGCTTGTGGCGCAGCGCCGAAAGCACCACGTGATCAAGGCCCTCGAGCAACGCAAAGCTCTGATCGGGAATCGCGCTCACGTCGGTGAGATAAGCTGTGCGTCCGAAGCGAAAGCCGCTGATCTCCATGCTCTCCGTGCATCACGGGCACGCGCTGGAAATGTACGCCGAACACGGGTGTGCACTCGTTAAGGGGCTCAATATGCACGCGTGGCCGGTTGGGGTAGGTCGCTTCAGGCGAGAACGTGTAATCGTAGATGCGGCGCAGCGTCTCTTCGGTCTGAGGTGCGGCGTAGAGCGGAATGTATCCGCCTTCGCGAAAGACCGTGAAACTGAGTGGCCGCAGGTCATCGAGGCCAAGAATATGATCCGCATGGCCATGGGTGTAGAACACAGCATCGACGCGGGTGAGCTTGTTGCGCAGAGCCTGCTCGCGAAAATCGGGTCCGGTATCGATCAGTACGACGCGGTAGTTGGTGCCATCGTGCCATTGCAGCAACACTGAAGGCCGCAGGCGGTGGTCGCGAGGATCAGAGGACGTGCACACCGTACAACCGCAACCCAGCGTAGGAACTCCCATGGAAGTTCCGGTTCCCAGAAATGTGAGCCGGCCTTCCATTCGAGTTAGTGCTTTTCCGGTTTAGGAGGAGGAGCCTGCACACCTTGCAGCGAGATCATCTTGGTCAACTCGAGGAAGGTCATGCGCAGTTCAAACAGGACCGTGTCCAGCATGCGTGTTTCCACGGCGGACAGGTTGCCCCTGGATTTTTCTTCCAACACCCCGAGCAGATCGATGCTCTGCCGGGCGCCGATGATGTCAACGCGCGGCCGCTGGCCCTCGGGAGTTGCCGCGCCCATCTGCATCAGAGCCGAAAGATACAGCTGCTGCACCAGGTGCTCAAATCTGATTGGCGGCTGCGCTCCCATGGTGGGGTTCTGCGCACGCAACAGGTCTTCAACGCGTTGCGCCGAGGCTTCATAAGCTGTCGCCTGCTCCCTCTTTTCCTCCGCGGTCGGAGGAGGCGGCATCTCGGCGCCTAGATCGTCCTCTGAGGCGTCTGCTGCCGGTTCCGCTTCAGGCGTTGTGGCGCTTTCCGTTTCCACCAGTTGCGGACCCGCAGACTTTACCTCCGGCTCAGGGGCTGATTCTGCGGCGGAATGGGAAGGAGCACCGTCCTGCTCTTCTTCCTTTTTGATTTTGCGGCGGTCAATGACTTCAAATTTTGGCGTGTCGCTCATAATCCAACTTTCCCGTCTCTATCGATCATAAAGCCGGTGGCTTGTCTTGAATCGTTGCGGTCCCCGACGCGGCTCCCGCCGCATAGGTCAGTGGCCGATTCTTCACTTCAGCCTCGCTGCGCAACATTGCGAGCGCAAAATGGCGTGTTGTTCCTCGAATCGGCAACTCAGCGACGCTGGTGATCACTCCTGCCGGCGCGCTATCCAGTAGGAGTTCGGCGCCAGGTTTGGGAAGCGGGCCATCGAGTTCCAGTTGCCGCAGATGCCGGTGTACGTTGCCGCGAGAGCGAATGCGCTCGACAATCTCCTGGCCCAGATAGCAACCCTTGTTGAAATGCAGCGCACGCGTCTGCGAGGTCTCCTGTGGCAGGTCGCGCTCGGCAATGTCGATGCCATAGACCGGAATGCCCTCCGCCACGCGGAATGCGTCCAGCGCTGCCGAACCCACAGGGGTCGCGCCGGCAGTCGACAGGGCCCGCCATAACAGCGTCAATCCCGCCAGGTGCGTGCTGATCTCAAAGTGGTCGGCTGATGTGCCGTAAGTGTGGTAGATCCTTAAATTCAGCCCGTTCCATTCAACATGCTGCCGGCTCATTGGTTCGGTTGGCACCGGCAAGCCCATTCGCGCGAGCACCTCGCGGGCCTGAGGTCCGGTTAGTCCGATGGTTGTTTCCGCGGTGGGATCGGGGGCCACCAGTTCCACGTCGTCCATGATGATGAATTGGTCCAGGTGCGCGAGCAGTTTGTCGTACTGGTCGGCCGCGATCATCAGGTCGAGCGCGTCGCCTTCGCGCCAGACTGTCAGATCTCCCTGAATACGCCCCTGCGCATTCAGCACGAGGTTCCATGCGCCGCCGTATTCGGGCAGATCGTTCACCATGTTTGTTACCATCCCGCTTAACCAGCGGAAACGATCTTCGCCGCGCACGCTGACTCGCCGCATCCAACCAAGATCGTGTGCCGCGGCTCCACTTGCCAGTGCCGCTATTTCGTTGGCTGGCGCGTCAAATTCTTGCGGGGTAAGTGTGCCATGGAACTCGACCAGCCGGGGCGCATTCGCAGTTGAGGATGGCGGCGTGGCAAGCAGTTGTGCAAGCGGCGTGGGAAGAACGGTTACGGCAAGATTCTCGGTCATAGGGGAGAGGTTCAAAAAGCGAGGCGCGGATTTCCTGAGATATTTCGCGCCGCCGCGCATCCTGATTATAGCCTTGAGATTGGATGCGAGCCTTCGGCATACAGCAGTCCCAGAACTCCAAGGAGAGAGAATGAGCAAGCGGTACCAAATCAGCGAGTTAACCCGGGATATTCTGAGTTCGGCGGCAGTGCTCTGCCTCGCAGTTGCTACGGCCGCCGCGGGCCAGATTGTTCCACCTCCAACTCCGCCTGCTCCTCAATCTCCCGCGGGACAGACAACACCGCAGGGAAAGCCTGATTCGGAGTCCGCACAAAAGTCAAAGAACGGGTCAGCAAAAGATACCGAAACGCACATAACCCCTGAAGACGCCAAGCAACTCTTCAGCCTGGTTGACGAGCTACTTAAATTCTCCTCGCAAGAATCAGGGCTGCCTATCAAGGGTGACGTCAAGCGCCAGCTCACAACGCGGGCCGCCGTGGAGCATTACCTGAGCGAGAGGTTTGATGAAGACGAAGACGCGAAGCGTATGCAGCGGAGCGAGATCGTCTTGAAGAAGTTTGGCTTGCTTGATCGTGACTTCAACCTGAAGCCTTTTCTGCTGGCGCTGCTCAAGGAGCAGATCGAGGCCTATTACGACCCCAAGACGAAGACCGTGAACATGCTGGACTGGATCTCGGTGGATGAGCAGAAGCCCGTGCTGGCTCACGAACTCATGCACGCCCTGCAGGACCAGCATCTCAATCTCGAAAAGTGGAGCGACCAGTCGCCTTCCGATGTCTCGTTGACTGCCTCGGAGGATAGCGATCATCTGGCCAAAGATGAACTCGATACCGCGCGTGAAGCGGTCACGGAAGGACAAGCGACGGCGGTGATGATGGACAACATCCTCAAGCCGATGGGTAAAAGCCTGATCGGCGATCCGGAGATTGTGGACTTCATCAAGTCGCAAATGGCCGGCTCGGATAATTCTCCAATGCTGGCCCGGGCTCCGCTATTGCTCTCTGAATCGCTGCTTTTCCCGTACCGCGAGGGCTTGAGCTTCGAGCAGGATGTGTGGATGGACCGTGGTCAGACAGCGGCATTCACGGGCGCGCTGGACCGTCCTCCGTCCTCCTCGTGGGAGATCATGAACCCCCGGGAATACGAGCAAGGCCATGTTCCCCCTATTCCATATCTGCCTGATATCCACCCCCTTGTCGACAAAACCTACCGGCCATATGACATCGGGCAGGTTGGGCAGCTCGATCTGCATATTCTCTCCGGGCTTTTCGGAGGAGATCGCGCGGCGCGGGACCTGACCCCGGCGTGGGACGGCGGCATTTATTGGGCCGGACAGCGTTTGAACGCTACTCCCGCCGAGCAGGCAAGCACCAAATCCATCGCACTCTTCTATTTGTCCGTTTGGAGAAACCCAGCGTCGGCGCAGGCGTTCAGTCGTTTGTATGCAGACGAATTAGGCCGCAAGTACTCAGGTTTCAAACCGGACAAGACGGTTTCGCCGATCTCTAACAATTCCGATGGGACGGTGGAGCAGGTCTACAGCACCAACGAAGGGCCGGTTGTCATCACCCGGCGCGGCAAGCTGGTGTTTGTTGCGGAAAGTTTCGATTTGCAGCTTGCCCGCAGTCTTGCGAGCCTCATCCTTGGGGCGCAGGGCAGTGGCCCGCTCGAAAATGCCTCCGCAGGCCATCCCTCGGCAGTGCACGGCGCACAATACCTGCCTGCCGATTTTGTTCCGCGTCATACCTTAACAGCGCCGGTGGTGCGCTTCCTGTCGACCTCCGGGGTTACCAAAGCAGTGGTTGACGCTGCACTTCAGGCTGCCCATCCTGACATGTTGGTCCCTTTCGGACAGAGGTGACAGCAGTTTAGGCTTGAATTCGCAAGGGAACTCTGCTGTTCTGTCTTGAGAGTCCCCCATCGGAGGATGCGTATGAAAGCTCTTCCTCTTCTTGTGTTCTGTGCCGTTGCCTTGACGCGTCCCGCATTCGGACAGGCCTTTGGAGAATCGATCCAGCTTAGCCAGCCAGCCGTAAAGAAGACGGGCGCGGCAGCCACCGTGCCTACGAGCCCCCTGAGCAATTCACGCTCGGGTCTTCCGCAACAGGGTGGCGTGCAGGTGGTCAACGACATGTATCGCGGTCTGCCAGATTGCCATTGCGCGCCCGCGCCGATGTTCTTGCCCAGCCCGCGAGAGGTGCCTTCCGGCACCGCTGTTGTTCTTTCCAGCCCAAATCCGAATGCCGTGATTTACTACACGACGGACGGCTGGACACCGACAGAATCCTCTGCCCAATACCGTGATCCCATCATGGTTACAGCAAACACGCGGGTACAGGCCTACGCCCAAGAGCCGGGAAAAGCACCCAGTCCCATCGTAGCCGCCAATTACACGATCAGCGGTGCAGCTGTGCCTCTTCCGGCGGATGCCTCTGTCTCCGGTTCAACCCTCACGAAGGGAACGCCGATCCGTTTACAGACCGTCAACCGCATCTCTTCGGCAACTGCGAATGTCGGCGATCAGTTTTACGTGCTGCTCGATCAGAATCTGGTCGTGAACGGCAACGTTGTGGCTCGCCGCGGCATGTCGGTGGCAGCCATGGTCACCTCGGTGCAGCGCGCGGGGCAGAACGGAAAGTCAGGCGTGATTGCCTTCCATTTGATGGGTCTCAGCGCGAATGGTGTCACAATTCCGTTGAGTGGTACGTACACGCTGGTTGCGCCCGATATCGGCTCGCAAATTAATCACATTTCGGACTCGAGTTTTGTGCATGTGGCCGGGCCGCTGCCACCGGGCAATGAAGCGAAAATCGATCCGGGCATGATGCTCACGACGTCGGTTGCTGCAGATGTCCCAATCACCAGATGAGGTTTCAGAACATCGGTTAAGGCGGGCTGTCCTGGGCCGCCTTAACTGTTATTTCTGTCACATCCTTTTGGACCAGATACTCGTCAATCAGCACCGACACTAGAACTGCGGTGGGAACGGCGACGATGGCTCCGAGAATGCCGCCCAGTTCCGAGCCGATCAGCAACGCGACCAGAATTGACAATCCCGGAAGCCCGACGCTCGTGCCCATGATCCGCGGAATCAGGAATGAGTTCTCAACCTGGATCCAGATCAGATAGAAGATGGCGATGCCAAGCACGCGTCCCCACGAGTCAATCGCCGCCACGAGCAGTGCCAGCGCGATTGTGACAGCTGCGCCCAAGACCGGAATGATATTCAGCAGGCCGGTCATCACTCCCAGCGCGTAGGCGTATCGCACGTGGAGCATTGCATAGACGATGGTGCTGCTCAAGCCGAGGAGCAGCATCAGACTCCCCTGACCCAGAAGCCATTTTCCCATCCGCAGTTCGGCCCGCTGCAGGGCCGCGTCCAGCCTGCTCCGTTTGGCAGCGGGGAACAACGAAAGCGCCCACCGATAAGCTACATCGCCTTCGAGAATGAAGTAGACCGTCAGGATGACGCCCATCGCAATGCTGAAGACTGCGCCCGCCCAGTTCTTGATCGAAAGTAGAACATAGGTGGCTGCGTTGCTGATAAAGTCCTGAATCTTGTCGCCGATCTCGCCGGTATTCACCTGGTCGGCCAAGGGAACATGCTTCAGTCTGTCGAGAAAGATGGGCAATCGCTTCGGTAGATCGTGGCCGAATTCCTGCAGATCGCGAACCACTGGCGGAAGAGCGAGAAAACCGAATGCAGTAAGGCCGCCGACAACGGCAAGCATAAGGATCAGAATGGCGCGGCCCCTAAATGGCTGCCACTTTCCCAGGCGGAAGTGAGATGTGGCTCGGACGATCGGCGTGAGAACCACCGCAGCGAGGGCACTCACATATAAGAGAAGCAGCACCGCCCGCAATTGCCAAGCCAGGTAGCAGAGCACTGCCAGTCCGAAAGCAAATGCGATGTCGCCGCGCAGATCGCGGCGCCAGCCCTGGGCTTGATTCATCTCTATATTCGATCCTTGCGTGATGGAAAGCCCCTTCCGCTCATCGGTTCACAACCGAGTTGTTATTCTCCGTCTTGTCTGGTTCCACGCGAACCTGACTCAGTTGGTCGCGGCTAGGCCCGAAGCCTGATTCATTTCTCATCGCCAAAGATTGAACCGAGCACGCCGCCGAGAACCGCCCCGGTCGCGACGTTGCCCATCTGGCGGCCTTCCATCTGCGGCAGGTACTCGCTGATCTGATGCGCCAAACGGGAGATAGGCAGCGTCTGAAGCCAAACCGCTCCGGGACCGGTAAGGACCGCGAGGAAAATACCGTCACCGCCAAAGAGCATGTTCTTGATGCCGGGGACCGTCGTGATTTGAAATCCCACCGTCGCCTGAAACGCTCCCACATGGCCGGGATTCACCAGCAATACCTCGCCGGGAGCAAGATTTTTCATAATCAGTTCACCAGAAAGCTCGAGCCACGCTGTGCCGTTGCCGGCTATTCGCTGGAGCAAGAAGCCGCTGCCACCGAATATACCCGCGCCCAGCGACTGCTGGAATCCGACGCTGATGACTACCTGGGTCGTCGCACACAAAAAGCCGTGGCGATGCACGAGGTATTCCTGACCCGGTCCCACCTGAACGGGCACGATATGCCCAGGCACCTTGGCGGCGAACGAGACCTCACCAGGATATTGCACGGCGCGATACTCGGTCATAAAGATGCTCCCGCCGCCCGCCACGCGTTTCAACACACCAAAGAGGCCGCCCCCTCCGCCCATCTGGGTGTGGGTGGTCATCTGGATGGAACCGGTCATCCATGAGAGCTCGCCACTCTCGGAGAAGACGCTCTCGTTGGGGTCAAGCTGAACATCGAGCACGGGCATAGTGGTGCCTTGAATCCGGGTCTGCATGGGGATCTCCTATCGTGGACAGTGTACCCGGTCAATTACGCAGGGCAATCCTGGCCTGTTCCATTGAGGCATCTCGTCGGTACAATGGCTTCACCGCATTCCCCGGAGGAAGAATCAGTGAAACGTTTCGCATGGCTCGTTGTGATCGGGCTGATAGCTTCGCCTTGCTGGGCCGCCAAAAAGACAACAGTGCAACAACTCAAAGACATGATTGCCGCAGCTCAGCAGTCTCACAAATCCGATGCCGACGTTGCAGCCGAACTTAAGGATGTTGACCTGACAGAACAGTTGTCCCGAAGCACCATGAACAGCCTGGCGACGCTGGTTCCCGGACAACTCACATCCGAGCAGCTTTTTGTGCTTGAAATTCGAAGCGCCGTTTTGCCTCCACCGGCGAGCGACATCCCTTCCAAACCCGCTCCGGACGCCGCCGGGCAGAAGGCGATTCTCGACAAGGCTGCGGACTATGCAACCAAGACCTACGCTCAGCTGCCCGCGGTCACTGCGACGCGCACCCTTCGACGGTTCCAGGACAGTGCTCACCAAGACCAGCCGAGCTTTGGCGCGCATAGCAATGCTGTTCCTCTGCCCACATACACGCCCATTCACTACACATCGTCTGACGACGCATCCGTTACATTCAAGAACGGGGCGGGACAGAACCCACTGGCCGGCGACAAGACACGCTGGGGTGACAACGGGATGATCGCGCTCCTCGGCCAGGGCCCTGATATTGCCACAGTGCTCGAGGATGCGCAGGCGACGGGCAAGATCGGATGGCTACGGTGGGAAACCGTGAAAGGCCACGATCTCGCCGTCTTCTCATACTCAGTGGACAAAAAGAAGACCCGGTACGCCGTGAACTACTGTTGCTTTCCAGAGACGAGCCAAGCGGGCGAGATTGCAATGCGCGGAACTGGAACGGGTGGTGGGGCCGGAAACTATGAGACGAATGCGGACTGGAAGAATTTCAAGGCAACTGTGCCTTACCACGGTGCGATTTTCATTGATCCCGAGACCGGCGTGGTTTATCGCCTGATAACCCAGGTTGAGTTTAAAGGGTCCGACCCGGTCAAGGTTGAGAATCAAAGAATTGATTACTCCACTGTTATCGTCGGCGATAAAAAGGTCGTCGTACCGGACTTTGTCACGATCGATACGGTCGAACAACCTTTCCCCGATTTGCCGCAAGGGCGCTACATAACGCGCCATACTCTGTTCACTGAGAGCTATGCGGGCTACGCGGCATCGGGAAGCTAGCCAATACATTTAGCACTGCGGAAAATAGGAAGCTCCGATCTCAACGCGAGATCGGAGCTTTTTGATTTGTGGCGGACTACTCCGTTATTTTCATGTTCGTCTCCGCTGTCGCGAGCGAACTGCCGCCAACCCAGATGTTGTAGGTTGTCGGTTCTATGGTCTTCTTCAGATCCGCGGTGTAGAAATTCAATTCGTCGAATCCAAGCGGGAAGGTCACGCGTTTGGTCTCGCCAGGCGCCAGCGTCACGCGCGTGAATCCTTTCAACTCGCGAACGGGCTGCTCCACACTTGCACTGGTGTTGCGAAGGTATAGTTGCACCACCTCAGTACCTGCCACGCTTCCTGTATTTTTAACATCGACGCTGACCGTGGCCACCGGCATGCGATCATCGACAACCTCGCGCACCGGAACCTCGCTGCGATCCACGGTCGGCTTGTCGTAGCTGAAGCGCGTGTAACTCAGTCCCCAGCCAAACGGAAACAGCGCCGAGTTCTGCTCATCCACATACCGCGAAACGAACTTTTCGGCGGCGTCGTGCGGCATGCGACTCAAATCACCGCGAGCCGGTCGACCGGTGGGTGTCTGGGCGTAATATAGCGGTTCCTGGCCCACCGCGCGCGGAAAACTCGACGGCAGTTTGCCCGATGGATTCACATCGCCGAACAAGATATCCGCAACAGCAGGTCCCGCCTCGATGCCGGGACTCCACGCCTCGAGAATTGCCGGCACGTGCTCGGCGGCCCACTTAAGTTCCAATGGCCTGCCGGCGAGCACAACCAGAATGACTGGCTTACCCGTTGCGACTACGGCTTCCAACAGCTTCTGCTGGTTTCCTGTAAAACCAAGGTGCACGCGGCTCGCGGCCTCACCTTCCATCCAGTTGGTCGGTTCGCCGAGGGCGAGGATCGCGACATCTGACTTGCGCGCAGTCTCCACTGCCTCCGCAATTGTTTTTTCGTCATCCGGAAGCGGCTCATCCACCGTTTTTGCCGCGCCGGTGAAGGTGACGCTCTTGAGGATGTTCTCGTCAGCGCCCGAAAGTAACCCACATCCCGGCGCATACAACAGCTTGTCTCCGAGCCGCTCGCTTAGCGCCGTTTTCGGCGTGATCACGTCTTTCGGATTCCCAGCAACAGTCCAGGCGCCCAATAGTTCAAGCGCGTGGTCGGCCATCGGGCCAATCAACGCAACTTTCTTGACCTTCGCGACTAAAGGTAACAGGGCTCCGATTCCCTCAACCGGATCATTTTTAAGCAGCACTATCGTTTCGCCTGCGACCTTTCGCGCTGTCGCGCGCCGTTCTGTTGTTGGCGTGTAAGCTGGACCAACCTTCGCATAGGGATGATCAAAGAGACCTAGCGCAAACTTCACGCGCAGGATGCGGCGCACCGCTTCATCAACGACGCCCTCGGGAATTCTGCCGGAACGGACCTGCTCTGTGATCGCGGTGCCGTAGAGATCACCCTCCATGTCCATATCCGTGCCCGCCATGAGAGCCTTGCGTGCGACCGTTGGGCCATCACCGATTGAGTGATTCTTCAACTCGCCGACAGCACCCCAGTCTGATACTACGAAACCGTCGAATCGCCACTCCTTGCGCAGGATCTGCGTGAGCGTCCATGGATTGGCCGTGGCGGGAACACCGTTGATGGAGTTGAACGACGTCATTACGGTGGCTACTCCCGCATCGACCGCAGCCTCATATGGCTTGAAATAAACCTGGCGTAATGTCATCTCGCTCAGGTCGACGGCGTTGTAGTCGCGGCCCGCGATCGCCGCGCCATACGCCGCGAAGTGTTTGACACACGCGGCGACGGAGTCCGGCTTGGACAGATCGCCTTGCTGGTATCCCTTGACCCAGGCGCGCGCCAATGCTGAGCTCAGATATGGATCTTCACCGTTCGACTCAATGATGCGTCCCCAGCGCGGATCACGCGCTATGTCGACCATTGGCGAGAAGACCCACGCGATGCCATCGGCGCGCGCCTCCTCAGCGGCAACGCGGGCGACAGTTTCCGCCACCGCGGGATCCCAGCTTGCGGCCACCGCCAATGGCACGGGAAACGTAGTGTGATGGCCGTGAATCACGTCGAGTCCGAAGATTATGGGGATATGCAGTCGCGACTTCTCCATCGCGATGTGCTGATAGTGGTTGGTCCGCTCAGCGCCGACGACATTGAGCATCGAGCCTACCTGCCCCTTAGCCACCAGTTCGTCATAGGTCAGTTTTGAAGCCGAAGGACCAGTCGCGAATCCCGCTGAGTATTGCACCGTCTGGCCGATCTTTTCCTCGAGCGTCATTTTCTTGATCAGAGCTTCAACCCGTGCATTGAGATCTTTCGAAGTCAACTGGGGGTTTGGTGTCGAACGGGTTTGGCCGGCGCAGGTTGCGCCAAAAACGGTAACCAGAAGAAGTACGGCAGTTGTGATTGAGCAGTTTCTCAACTTCGTCATGACCGAGAAATGATAAACCGTTTGAGCAGGGCTAGTCAGAAAATACGCTGCCGGGCTTGATGTGTTGTTTCGAGATGGACCTGCCGGTTATCCGTTTCGCGAGTTGTGCAAGATGCTCTAAGCTTTGAGGTGGATCGAATGCCTCGATTTCTTCGACATTTCCGGAAGGCTATATTTCTGGCGCTTGAGCACGATGTGCTCAACACCGCCAAAGCAGCCGCGTTTTCCGGCATGCTGATGTTTTTTCCGGCATTCATCGTGCTCACGGCTCTTGTGGCGAAGGCGCCCGAGGGCCCGACAGTCGTCGGTGAAATTCGCTGGGTCTCAGGACAGATTCTGCCCGCAGACACGGTACGCCTGATGCTTTCGACGATACAGGCGCGTAACCCTCATCCTGCGCGCCTGATCCTTTCGGGTATTTCGCTCAGTGTCTTCGCCGGGCTGGGACTGATGCTTACGCTGATGGAGGGGTTTCGACGCGCTTACCGGCTTCCGCGAAGCGAATGGGGGTTCTGGGAGCGACGTTTCCGTGCGCTCTTTCTTGTCTTCATTGTCCTTGTTCCCCTCGCGCTGGCCACGTTGCTGCTGGTTTTCGGCCGCGTTATCGAGCTCTGGGTGGTCTTCAAGGGCGGCCACCAACTACGCCACCTGGTACTTTTTCTCTGGCGACTGGCGCGCTGGACGCTCGCGTTCTTTACGAGCCTGGCCGTGCTTGGAGCGCTTTATCATTTTGGAACCAGACGCGGAGAACACTGGCTGCGCGTGATGCCTGGCGCCGTGGCAGCGAGCGCTGTGTGGTTTTCAGCGACGCTTGCCTTCGGATGGTACGTCACACGGATTGCGGACTACACGGTTTTTTACGGGTCATTTGGCGCGGGGATTGCGACGCTGGTGTGGCTCTACATCACGTCGTTCAGCGCGCTACTGGGCGCCGAACTTAACGGAGTTTTCTTCCGCGAGCGCAACCATCGCCTTTCTGGGACGAGCCCGCAGCGCTAATTTTCGTCAGTGATGCATCGCACCGACTGTACTCACCTAGCTGCTGCATCATGGACAGGGGAACTTTCGGCCGACTTTGTATAATTAAGCGGACCGCTCATATACATCCCCGTTTCCTATTCCGCACGTTTTTGGAGTCATACAATGCCGTTCGTTGATACGAACCTGAACGCCAATCCTGTCCAGCGCCGCGCAAAAATTGTTGCCACTCTCGGTCCCGCGTCGAACACCGAGCCAGTCTTTCGCGATCTTGTACGCGCTGGCATCGATGTTGTACGCCTGAATTTCTCTCACGGAACTCATGAAGAAAAGCTTGCGCTTATCCAGATGATTCGCAAAGTAAGTCGCGAGGAACATAAGCCACTCTGTATTCTCGGCGACCTGCAGGGCCCGAAGATCCGGACGTCTAAGCTCAAAGACCACCAATCGGTTCTTCTCAAGGCGGGTCAGCGGCTTACGATCACTCCGCGCGAGGTTCCCGGCACGGCATCGCTGGTGGGCACGACATTCAAGACTCTTGCCGAAAACGTCGAACAAGGCTCGCGCATCCTGCTTTCAGACGGACTGATCGAGTTGCGGGTGCACGAGGTTATCGGCGCAGACGTTGTTTGCGAGATCATCAACGGCGGTATGCTCGGCGAGAACAAGGGTATCAACCTGCCGGGTATTCCTGTGCGCGTTCCATCGCTGACGGAAAAGGACTCGCAGGATCTCGAGTTCGCACTGAAAAATGGCGTCGATGCTATCGCCGTTTCTTTCGTCCGCACCGCGGAAGATGTTCGGCTTGTGCGTAATCGTGTTTCAGCATATGGAAGCGAAACCTGGATCATCGCCAAGCTCGAAAAACCGCAAGCCATTGAGCACCTCGACAGCATTTTGCAGGCAGCTGACGGAATCATGGTGGCGCGCGGCGATCTGGGCGTTGAAGTTCCGCCGGAAAAAGTTCCTGCGATTCAGAAGCACATTATCCGGCGCGCCTCGGAGTACTTCAAGCCGGTGATCACGGCGACGCAAATGCTGGAGTCGATGATCGAAAACCCGCGGCCTACGCGTGCCGAGGTTTCCGACGTCGCCAACGCTGTGTACGATGGAACCGACGCGGTGATGCTCTCCGGCGAATCGGCCGTGGGCAAGTATCCCGTCGAAGCTGTCGCCATGATGGGCCGCATTGTGAGCGAAGCCGAGCGCCACATCAAAGAAGATCACCTGAATGAGCCGCGCATTTCGCAGACAAGGCTCTCGATTGCCGAAACGATTTGCGAAGCGACAGCACATGCCGCCGACGATCTTGATTTGCGTGGTATAGCGCTTTTCACGGAATCCGGTGCGACGGCACGACAGCTGTCGAAGTACCATCCCACGGCACCGATTTTTGCGCTCAGCCCGGTCGACCTGACCATCAACCGGCTAAACCTGCTGTGGGGCACCACACCCATTCGCTGCCCCAAGGTGAATTCGACCGAGGCGCTTGTTGATGTTGCCGAGAGTCTGCTCGAGCAGCATGGCTACGTTCGCAATCGCGAGGTTATCGCAATTGTTGCTGGAACCCGCACCAAATCCGGCTCAACGAATTTTCTGCGCCTGCATGTGCTCGGCGAACACAACCAGGAAGGCGTTCGCTTCTTTGCTCCGCACGAAGAAGAGGTTGTGCCGGGGCCTGAGGGGGCGCCGGCCCCTGCTGTCCATCTGCATAAACCGAAGCGCGCCGCCAAGGCCGCAAAGGCGACGGCGAAGCGGCGGTAGAACATACATGGATTAATACAAAATGCCACTCCCGGATTGGAGTGGCATTTTCATTGCCTGTTGGGCGGCGTGGTGATTTGAGGAATCCCAGGTCTCAAAATCGAGACCTGGGGCACCCAATGATTTGGCTGCTTGAATCTTACTTCGCCGCGAGTTGGCGAAGAACGTAGAGCAGGATTCCGCCGTGCTCGTAGTACTCGATCTCCTGCGGTGTGTCGATGCGAATTTTTGCCTCGAAGGTCTTCTTCTTCCCGTCAGGCGCAGTTGCCACGACTGCCACCGTCCGGCCGATTGCAAATTTGGAATCCAAGCGCTCACGGAAACCGACGATGTCAAATGTCTCTTCGCCAGAAAGGCCGAGCGATTCGACGGTCTTGCCCGGTTCGAACTGGAGCGGCAGAATCCCCATGCCGACAAGGTTTGACCGGTGAATGCGCTCGTAGCTTTCGGCGATGACCGCACGAACGCCGAGAAGCTTCGGTCCCTTCGCTGCCCAGTCGCGCGACGAACCGGAGCCGTACTCTTTGCCGGCAAGAATGATCAACGGCACGCTTCGCTCGGCGTACTTCACGCTCGCGTCGAAGATCGACATCTGCTCGCCTTCGGGCAAGAGGCGTGTGACGCCACCTTCGGTTCCCGGGGCGAGCTTGTTGCGAAGGCGCACATTGGCAAAGGTTCCGCGGACCATGACCTCGTGGTTGCCACGACGTGATCCGTAGGAGTTGAAATCAGCGGGCTTGACCCCATGCTCGGCAAGATACTTGCCCGCGGGTCCGTTAGCCTTGATGGAGCCGGCCGGCGAGATGTGATCGGTGGTGACCGAATCGCCTAGTACCGCGAGCACGCGCGCACCTTGAATGTCGCTGATCGCGTCGGGCTGCTTCTTAATGCCATCGAAGTATGGAGCCTGGCGAATGTAGGTCGAGTCCGGCTCCCACTTATAGACGTCGCCGGTGGGGAAACTGAGGCCCTGCCAGCTGGCGTCGCCGTCGCTTACGGTTGCGTACTCTTTCCGGAAACCTGCGCTGCTGACGCCCTTTTCAATTGCTGCGGCGACTTCCTCCTGCGATGGCCAGATGTCTTTGAGATAGACGGGCTTTCCCTGCTGATCTTTTCCCAGCGCTTCGGTTTCGAAGTTGTGACCGATGCGGCCAGCGAGGGCGTATGCAACCACAAGCGGCGGGCTCATCAGGTAATTTGCGCGAACATCGACATTCACGCGGCCTTCGAAGTTGCGGTTGCCGCTCAGGACACTCACAGCGACCAGCCCGTGCTCGTCGATGCTCTTCGACACATCGGAGGGCAGCGGACCGGAATTGCCTATGCACGTGGTGCATCCGTAGCCCACTACGTTGAAACGCAGCTTTTCAAGGTAGGGCAGCAAGCCCGATTTCTGATAGTAGTCGGTGACTACGCGTGAGCCGGGGGCGAGCGAGGTTTTGACCCACGGCGGAACGGTGAGGCCTTTTTCGACAGCTTTTTTCGCGAGGATTCCTGCGGCCATCATTACAGATGGGTTGGATGTGTTCGTGCAGCTGGTGATCGCTGCGATTACCACGGAACCGTGATCGAGGTATTTATCTGGATCGATGTTGAAACGCTCTTTTACTGTCGTGGTGATCGGCCCCGTTTTGAATGTCTTTTCTTGCGAAGCAGCCTTTGTAGCGGCCGATGAAGTAGCCGGGCCTTCATTGTCTTCGGCCCCGACGGCGAGAGCGATGTCCGTGATTGCCGTGGCCTCCCACCTGGCTGCAGTGCGCGCGCCCAGCGGCTTTGCGGTCGGCGCCAGGAGTGTTGGCAATTGCTTTGCAAAGCTCTCTGCCGCATCCTTCAACAGCACGCGGTCCTGCGGGCGCTTTGGCCCGGCCACGCTCGGTTCCACTGCTGCGAGATCGAGCTCGAGCGTTTGGGTATATTCGGCTTCGGGCGAACTTTCGGTGTGGAAGAGGTCCTGCTCTCTGTAGTAGGCCTCGACGAGGGCGATCTGCTCGTCGCTGCGGCCGGTGAGTTTGAGGTAGCGAAGGGTCTCCGCGTCCACGGGAAAGATGCCGCAGGTGGCGCCGTACTCGGGAGCCATGTTGCTGATGGTGGCGCGATCGGCCAGCGGGAGCGCGGCGATGCCAGGTCCGTAGAACTCGACGAATTTGCCGACAACGCCGAGCTTGCGGAGGGCTTGCGTCACGGTGAGAACGAGGTCTGTTGCGGTGGCGCCTTCGCGGAGCTTGCCGGTCAGCTTGTAGCCGACAACCTGTGGTACGAGCATGCTGACGGCCTGGCCGAGCATTGCTGCCTCGGCCTCGATGCCGCCTACACCCCAGCCAAGCACGCCGAGGCCGTTGATCATGGTGGTGTGGGAGTCGGTGCCGACTAGGGTGTCCGGGTAAGCCTGCAGTTCGCCTTTCACGTCGGTTGTGAACACAACGCGTGCAAGGTACTCGAGATTGACCTGGTGACAGATGCCCATTCCAGGCGGCACTGCGCTGAAGTTGCGGAATGCGGTCTGGCCCCACTTCAGGAATGCGTAGCGCTCGCGATTGCGCTGGAACTCGAGGAGCGAGTTTGCTTCGTACGCCTGCGGGGTGCCGAATTCGTCGACCTGGACGGAGTGATCGATTACCAGTTCCGCAGGCACGAGAGGATTGACGCGCTCGGGATCGCCGCCCAATGTCTTGATGGCATCGCGCATCGCGCCGAGGTCAACGATTGCGGGGACGCCGGTGAAGTCCTGCATCAGAACGCGCGCAGGCATGTAGGCGATTTCGCGGCTGGGTTCGGCCTTGGCATCCCACTTTGCGAGGAACTCGATATCGGCGGCGGTGACGTTCACGCCGTCTTCGCGGCGCAGGAGGTTCTCGAGCAGGATCTTCAGGCTGAAGGGCAGGCGGCTGAGGTCGAATCCGCGCGCGCTGAGCGCAGGCAGGCGGAAGATGGTGTAGGTCTTGCTACCGGATTTCAGAGTGGCACGGCTATTGAGGGTGTTCATCAGGGGGACCTTTCTATCCGCGCACTGGCGGATGATCAGACAATCTCATTGGCGAAAGATGCGCCGCGAGAGCTCCTCCGGGCGGTGATTGCGCACGGCATCGGAGAAGAAAAACTCAACGGAAATAGACTAATCAGTCCGCGGGGTCAGCGTCCACGGTCGTGGCGTCCGCGGCGAAAGCGCCTGAGCGGAGTTTGGGCGGGAAGATGGCAGTCGCAGCTCATACTGACGCTTGAATTTTATCGCGCTTGACTTGCAGGTGGAAATACGAACCTCAAGGCTTACATATGCCATCTCTTTTGTGCGGTTGCGTGCTGTAATCTCAATCCGTATCCACGGAGGTTATTCATGTTCTCATCTGCGGCCCGCGTCGCTTTCGCCGCCGTGCTTCTTACGAGCGCCGACGCCTATTGCCAAAGCGGTTCTACTCCATCGGCTCCGGCGAGCCACTGGGCGACGCAGGATGGCAACGTGAGCCTGGCGAATTTCCGCTTTGGGACGGGCGAGACTCTGCCTGAGCTCAAGCTGCATTACCTCACGCTGGGCACTCCGCATCGCAACGCGGCGGGGCGAGTGGACAATGCGGTTCTGCTGCTGCACGGAACGGGCGGGAATGCGCACTCGCTGCTGAATCCTGTTTTCTCGGATGTGCTGTTTGTGCCGGGCGGCTTGCTGGATATTGAGAAGTACTTCATCATCCTTCCCGACGACATTGGCCATGGGCAAAGCTCGAAGCCATCTGATGGGCTTCATATGCACTTCCCTGCTTATGACTATGACGACATGGTGCGCAGCCAGCGCATGATGCTCGACCAGATGAAGGTGGATCACTTGCGGCTGATTCTGGGGACGTCGATGGGCTGCATGCAGACGTTCGTATGGGGCGAGACGTATCCCGGTTTCGTGGATGCTCTCGCGCCGTTTGCTTGCCTGCCGGTGCAGATTGCGGGGCGCAACCGGATGATGCGTTACATGAGTATCCAGGGCATCAAGCTCGATCCGGCGTGGAACAACGGCGACTACACTGTCGAGCCTGTGGAAGGCTTGCGGCTCGCCGACTCGCTGATTCTGGTTATGGGCTCGGCTCCCCTCGTGATGCAGAAGCAGGCGCCGACCCGCGAGGCAGCCGAGCAGTACGTGGATCGATACTGGGCGCGGCCTGCGCCGGATGCGAACGACATGATTTATTACCTCAACGCCAGCCGCAATTACGATCCAAGTCCGCGGCTTGAGAGCATCACCGATCCTGTGCTGTGGATCAACTCCGCAGACGATTACATCAATCCGCCGGAGCTTGGCATCGCGGAGAAGATGGTGAAGCGGATTCCGCACGCGAGGTTCGTGCTTATCCCAATCAGCGACCAGACGCGCGGGCACGGTACGCATACCGCGGCGGCCGTGTGGAAGAACTATCTGGCTGAGTTTATGCAACAGACCGAGCCTAAGCCTTAACAGAGGGGTTTACTGCGAATGTGGCGGGGGATGCGGAGAACTCCGCGACTCGCTATCGGCTTCTATACTGGAGAGTGCTGCTCTCTCCGTCGAGGTTCCCCGAGAATTGAGCGAAACAAATTGGTTGCGGGGTCTTTTTTCGCGCTCATTTGTGTGGTTTAGCCGCCGAATGGCCGACGAA
The DNA here is from genome assembly GCA_963738035.1 of uncultured Acidobacteriaceae bacterium. Classification (GTDB taxonomy): domain Bacteria; phylum Acidobacteriota; class Terriglobia; order Terriglobales; family Acidobacteriaceae; genus Telmatobacter. The sequence goes on along the minus strand of CAVTVB010000003.1, from coordinate 80,790 downwards.
CGGCAACGTTTGCTCGCCGTTACGATCCTGGCCGGGGGGCTGTGCGGATTAGCGGCGGTTGCGTTCCATCTTTCTATCGGCTGGCTTGAAGCGTTGCTCATTAATCGGGCCAATCATGCGCCCGGGTACTGGTGGATCTTCTTCACGATCCTGACGCCGGGCGTGGGCGGATTGATCGTTGGTCTCGGACTTACGTACTGGGTTCCGGCTGCCGCTGGCTCTGGCATTCCGCAGGTGAAGGTTGCCTTTGCGCTGCGATCGGGACTTGTCTCCCTGCGCGAGACCGTTGGCAAGTTTGTGCTCTGCGCCTTCCAGATAGGCTCCGGCGCATCGCTAGGGCTGGAGGGACCGACTGTGCAGATCTGCGCCGGGGTGAGCAGCCTGATGGCGAGGGCTGCACGGTTGAGCCCGCATAACTGCCGTCGCATGGCGTCAGTGGGGATGGCGGCTGGTATCGCGGCGGCCTTCAACGCACCGATCGCGGCCATCACCTTTACGCTTGAGGAACTGATCGGAGACCTTGACCAGACAATGCTCTCCGGCGTGATTGTTGCCGCTGCGCTGGCCGCTGTTGTCGAACACTCGATCCTTGGCGCAAACCCTGTCTTTCACATGCCGCGTACTTATACGCTGGGCGGGGCATCGTCTCTCATCTGGGCTGCATCATCGCTGATCTGGTACGCGCTGCTGGGTGTTCTTGCTGCCCTGGTTTCGATCACGTTTACCGATTCGCTGCTCGGGTTGCGTGCGCTTTTCAAGCGTTGGACCAGGGTGCCGAAGTGGATTCATCCTGCGATTGGCGGGCTGGCCACGGGCGCAATGGCAGTGCTTGCGCTGTACTGGTTTCATCTCAATGGCATTGCCGGCGATCCTTACAAGACGCTGGAGCTGGCTCTTACGGGAACTATGCCGGTGCTGGTTATGGCTGTTTTCTGCGTGCTGAAACTCGCGGCAACGGTCAGTTCCTATTCGAGTGGCGGCTCTGGAGGCATTTTTGCGCCGTCACTCTTCATGGGCGCAATGCTGGGTGGCGCGGTTGGCTACCTCGACGTAACGGTTTTCCACCACCCTGCGGACGCTATTGGCGCTTTCGCGGTGGTGGGCATGGGGGCGGTTTTTGCGGGAATTGTGCGCGCGCCTATGACGTCGATCCTGATCGTGTTCGAGATGACGGGAGGCTACGGCCTGGTGCTGCCCCTGATGATAGCCAACATGACTGCTTTCGTCCTGGCGCGCTATTTGCGGCCGGTCCCGATCTACGAGGCGCTGCTGTTGCAGGACGGCATTGAACTTCCCCATGGCTCGCGACCGCTAGATCCACCGCAGGACGCACGGATTGGGGCGGATGAGCCGACGATGGATGCCACAGCATGATACCGCCTGGCTTGACAACGCTTGGGGTCAATCCTGTGTGGAGCCTAGTCGAGCTGTTCCAAAGGAGTTGCGTCTGCTGTTCTTTTTTCCGTCTGCTCAGTCCCCTTCACGAGTGGGGGCAAGTCGGAGGGAGAGGAGGGTGCGGATTCGGCTTCGGCAGGCCCCATCGCACTCAATGCTTCAAGCTCTGCGATCCGGTTGAGGAGTATCTGCTTTAGTTCAGCGATATCCTGTCCGTTCGACGGGGAATCGGTGGTCTGCTCCAACTTTTGAAGAGTGACACGAAGGGATTCCAACGTTTCTTTTGAGGAGCGGGGAGCCATTGCCAGAGGAGCACCTACATGAGTTTGATGCATTTGGCGTGATGAGGTGGCTGGCGGTAATTCAAATTTATCGATTTATTTCGACAAATCGGAAGACTCGCCAGGCAGGCTACCGGCCTGGCTCAGTGTTGTAGAGGAAGATGGCGCGCAGTTCCAGATAGGGACCGTGGAAATCGCGGGGGAGCGGGGGGTAGTTGGAGCCCGTGAGTGCGCCCCACGCTGCACGGTCGAGACCGGTGTCGCCGGAACGGCCTTCGAGGACCATACTGCCCTCCATGAGGCGTCCTGTGGGCAGGACCCTAAAGCGAATGACAACAGCGCCCTTCTTCAGGATCGGCGGGTTCACTTCGTCGGGAATCAAGGGGTCCCACGTACGCTCAGTTTCGCGGTGCCAACGCAACAGCCACGAGCTGAAGTCGACACCTTGCGTGTCACTTAGGACCTGTACGCCTCCTCCGGCTCCGGGGTGCATCGGCAACTGTCCACCGCCGGGAGGCATCTGGGCGGCACCGGGTCCACTACGCGATCCGCGCATGGCATCGCGAAGCGCATCTGCGGGATTCGCCGAGCCCATGGCAAAGTTGGGTTTCGCTGGAACCGCCTGCGGGCGTGGTGCTTCACTCGGCGCGGGTTCAACCTTGGGAACGGGCGAGGTGAGCGCTGGCTGGGCAGCGGGGGTGGGTTCGGGTTCAGGCTGAGGGGGTGGGGGGGCCGGCTTGTTCAGGGTTTCAAGGGTTTTTTTGTCGACGCGCGGCTGCTTCTCGGGCACCGGTTTGACCTGGACCTTCGGCGCGTATTTCTTGAGCACATCGGGTGGCAAGTCAAGGTAAGTGAGGTCTTTGCGCTGCTTCATCGCGTCGAACGGGTCGATGACCTGGGGGACATGGAAGAGGTAGCGGGGAATCCAGGTGACGGCCGAAAGGAGCAGGATGTGGATCAGGAGTGCGAGCCAAATACCCTCGCGAAGCCGTGCCCAACGCCGCTCGTCTTCGAGCTCGCTGATCATGTTCAGCAATTCGTGCGTGTCGTAATCTACCCAGCGCGAGGTGGATGCGCCGCGACGGACGCGAGTCTTCTGTCCGGCCTCATCGGTCTCAAGTCCGTCGTCGGAGGTAGAGACCTGTTCGACGAAGGGTCTGTCATCTTCAGGGAAGGTCAGGTTCAGGGGACCGGTGCTAGCCCTCTTTGGTCGGGTCGCCGCGGGCTCACTGGGCTCATTCGCGGTGGTTTTGGCTTCACTGGTCGGCATGCATGCGGGCTGAGGCTGCCTGGAGGGGTTTCCCGGCCAGCTCTGCTTCAAATCCTTCTGATCTATTCTCTCATTCCCGGCGTTTCAGCAAAACGGACAAACTAGATCGTCGTTTCGGGACGCATTATCCGGGGTGTGGGATTTGCGGCCGATCGCGCACGCAGAGAACCCAGGACCGTACAATTGAACTTTTGACACAATGCCATTGACGACGACATGTCGCTGGCCTGCCCCAGGATATGGACGTTTTATGAGGGGAAAGGGACGTTTTTGAAGCATTTTTTTCAAGCAATCCTGCTTAAGTGGAAACTAGTCATCCTTCCGGTGCTCATCAAGTTGGGAATCCTGGGTGCGGGTGCGGTGGCGATTCTGGACTCATCGACCATCCCGGTTCCGATGGACGCTTTGATTGCGGTGTGGGTGTGGCAAGATCAGCGGCATTTCTGGGCCTATTGCGTGATGGCGGCCGCAGGCTCCGCAGTGGGCGGACTTCTGCCTTATGGGCTGGGCCGGGCCGGAGGTGAGTTGTTCATCCTGAAGCGCGTGAACCGGGAGCGCTACGAGCGCATGAAGCTGAAGTTTGAGAAGCAGGAATTTCTGGCGATGGCCATCCCTTCCGCCTTGCCGCCGCCGACGCCATGGAAGGCGTTTGTGTTTGCCGCCGGAGTGTTTGAGATGCGTGTGGTGCCGTTCATGCTGGCGGTGTTTGCGGGGAGAATGGTGCGCTGGCTGATTCTGTCCCTGCTGGTAATCAAGCTTGGGCCGGAGGCGCTGGGGGTGGTGCAGCACCATGCCCGGATGGTCTTGCTGGTGGTATTAGGGCTGGCAGTTATCGGATTCGGGATCTGGTGGTTGCGAAAGCGACGCAGCGGGGAGATTGGTCGATTAAATTAGTGGCTTCGATGTTGGCTGGGAGTCGAACTGCAACGAGAAGAGGTTGGGTTTCATGGTTTCCCACCCATGCCGCGAAGAGACCGCGTCATGGATGGGGCACCCGTTGTCGTTTATCTGGCCAACTCCCCGGACAGATTCCTCGGCTGCGCTCGCAATGACTATCTGTTCTTGTGACCGCGAATACCTTGTATTCAGCGGGCTGTAACGACGGCGGCGTTGCGCTCGAGGCGCATTTTGCGGACGAGCACAGGAACGCCGAATGCCAGGCCAGCGACGATCGCGGTTGAGAGCATGTCGTTGCGATAGAACGGAATTGCCGCAGCATAACAGGTGGCCAGGCCAGCCAGGGTGCGCGGATACATGGTTCCACCTACCCAGACGCTGTAGTTCGAGATGAGGAAGAAGGACGTGGGTCCGAGTACGACGGCGGCGCCGACGCGGAGCCAGCTGGTCTTCGTCTTGAGCAGGATGAACCCGAGCGCCATGACAGCTACATACCAAGCCCAGGTGGTGACGTAGGCCGTCCAGACGAAGCTGTAGTGATAGGAGAAGACGGTGAGGCAGTAGTCGGTAACCATGAGGGCGGCCAGGGGGGCCAGCATCTCGCGCCACGGGCGCCGGGCACCGAAATAGAGGAGGGCGCCGCCGACGGCGGTGAAGTTCAACCAGCCGTGATGGGGCATTACGCGGGTGAGAATGGCAAGAACCAGGAGCAGATAAGCGGGCATGTACACCTCTGGAAACGGGATGCCGGAGCGACTGCACCGGATGAGAAAGCGACATATCCATTCTCGTGCGTGAAAGCCGGGTGGTCAACCACGCAGGTGCGTCGGATACATAAAAGTTTTCATGCGGCGGGAGAATTTCAAGCCGCAACGACCAGATGGGAACAACTCGGCGGTGACGCCGGTGTTGAACAAGGTAATTACTTTTTGCGCCGATGGGGCACTTGCGGCGTTGCGCCGTGAGCGAATTTAACGCATTGTTATTCCAGGGAACATTTCATTGAGAATTCAGCAGCCACTTACGGTCGCCGCTTTTGCCCTAGGCCTGGGAATGACAGGGTTTGCGCAGAGCGCGCCAGTTGCGGCGGATTCGCCAACACTGACAGAGCCCCGGGTTGTGCAGACTCCATCCGTTTCGCAGGCAACTCCGATATTTGCGCCCAGTCCAGCGGTGCGGATACTGGAAGACTTCAAGCAGTCGGAAGTCAAGTTCGACGTGAACGAACTGGCGGAGATTCTGCGGGACCGGCGGCACGAAGGATGGGTGCTGGTGGCGTATCCCGATCCCAAGACCAAGCAGCCACTGATCGGCGCGGGGTTCAGCCTGGATTTGCCGGCACGGGAGCATCCGCAGCCTGATTCCCTGAATCCGCATTCGTTCCTGGAGCCTTCGTCGGCGGACCTTTGGCAAGCGGCGGGGTTTGATCCGGCGCGGCTGGATGGCATTCTGAAAGTCTTCTACGAGCGCAGGCGGACATGGAGCAAGCGGACGTGGCGCAAGCAGATGATGAATCTGCCGGAGCAGATTTCTGACGCAGAAGCGATGGAGCTCGTGCGGATCGGCGCGATCCAGGCGGTCTACAACGCACGTGCCTACTGCCGGAACTTTGACGAACTGACTGGACCGCAGCAGATGGCGATGGCTCAGCTGGTGTACCAGATGGGTGTGAACCTGGAACACTTCAGTGGGTTTCTGGCGTTGGTCAATCCGGGTACGGGACCGCGGGCTGAGGCGGTTGGCATGACGGCAACGGCGCAAGACGGACCGGTGGCACTGGATCAGACCTCGGAGTACTGGACGGGCGTGCAGAAGTCGCTGATGACTACGCAATGGGCGCGACTTTATCGCACGCGGGCGATCTCGGTGATTGCCATGCTGGATCCGGCGTATGTGGATGATCCGACGGCTGCAGAGCGGCGCGTGGGAGCTACGCTGCGACCGACTGTGGCGCATCGGCGTGGACGGCATGCAGCGGCAACGCGCGAGGTTGCTGCTACGACGACGCATCGCGGGCATGGGAAAAAGGCCGGACACGCGTCGGCGCGGAAGAGCCGGAAGCGGGCGTAGAGTCCTTTAGGCTGAAGCCTCTTTTGTTTCGCAGCAGTCAAAGTACGGGCTGAAGCCCGTGGCCTCCCCCGAGGCTAAAGCGCTCTCCGTTCCATGCGTGGTTATCCAGGGGCATGAAGGCCCCTGCTCCCTGCACTGAAGCGACTTTGTGCAACGTTGACGCGGCTTTATGTAATTGGAAAACGCATGCGCCACATTTGAAAATTGGTCCCGCTATTTTTGTTCACGGCCGCCCATTGCCTGGCCGGCTTCTTCGTGGTTGTCGATGATATAGACGACGCCTCCAAGGCCTGACGGCGGACGGGAGTTGCCGTTGCCGCGAAAATCGTATCCGAAGCGCAGATCGCTGAAGTCAACGGTAGTCCATGTGCGGCCGGACGGCACTTGCGGAGGGTCAATGCCGACGACCTGTACCTGCCCGATATCCTGCACTACAGCCCAGCGGCCCCAGTCCAGATATACCTTGCCAAGCTCGGTTTGCTTGGCGGCTTCGACGGCCGGAGTGTCGGGCGGTTTGAAGAACTGGTCGGTTTGCGGATCACTGTCGATGGATTCCGTGCGGCTGTTGACCTCGGCAAATTGATAAAAGCTCGGGGTTTCGACAATCACGTGCCAGCGAAACGGGTTCCACGGATAGGGCTCGGCGGCTACGCGATCTACGGACACGGTGGTGATGGGGTTGTTGAGAACGAGGTTTTCGGCCTTGGCGTGCTCGGTGTAGCGCAGGCACCACAACAGGAACATTCCGGTGAGCGCGAAGATGGCCCAGTTGCGGCCGCGGAATGGTGTGCGTTTTGAACTGATTTCGCGTTCGGCGAGGCCGAGGAGTCCGGGAATGACGAGCGCCGCGAAAAACAGCACCCACAGAACCGGTTCGGCGATGAAGACAAAGCTGCCAGCATACCAACGGGGATTGAAGGGGAAGAAGGGACGGACTCCGTAGTTGTTGGTCCAGTCAAGGAGGATGTGGCTGAGGGATGCGATGAAAGCAGCGAGATAGACCCATTGCCATCGGACGGGCTGCGGCCTGGAACGTATCGGGGCTCCCGGTTCAGGCGGTGGAGCGGCTTTAGCACGGCGGGAGCGACGGCGTTCGACCCAGCGGTGGTAGAGCCAGGTGGCACCTACCGCGGCAGCGGCAACGAAGGGCGCAGCGATAAAAGTGTGGGTAATGCCGCGATGGTGCTTGAGACCTTCGACCGGGCCGGCAAATCCCCAGACGATGTCGAGGTCGGCCGCTTCGGCGGCGAGCACGGCGGCCAGCGTGGCGTAGGCGGTTTTGCGATTGAGTCCGGCTCGTCCGATGCAGGCGCCGGTCAGGAAGTGGGTGATGGGTTCCATAGCGTGCTGGAGTTCATGGTAGCGGATGAAATCCCAGTGGAGCTCGCGCGCTTCGCACGTTAGCGAGGTTAGCAGGTTTGTATTCCCAATCAGCGATTCGCGATGTCGGAGAGATGGGCTGCTGCATCCTATAATCCTGCCCATGGCTGAGATGAACAAAGCGAAGGCGGAGAAGCGCATTGAGGAGTTGCGCACGGAACTGCGGCGGCATGAGCACCTCTACTACGTGATGGATGCGCCGGCGATCAGCGACGCGGAGTACGACGCGTTGATGAATGATCTGAAGCGGCTGGAGACGGAGTATCCGGAACTATTGACGGCGGACTCCCCGACACAGCGCGTAGGCGGAAAACCGGCGGAGGGATTCCAGAAAGTGCGGCATTCCCGGCCGATGCTTAGCCTGGACAATGCTTATACCGAAGAAGAGTTGCGCGACTGGGACCGGCGTGTGCGAGAGCTGGCGGGGAATTTGCCGGTGGAGTATACGGCCGAACTGAAGCTGGATGGATTGAGCATTGCGCTGCATTACCAGTCTGCGCCGGGCGGCGGAGCGCGGCTAGTGCGTGGACTGACGCGCGGCGATGGGCAAATCGGCGAAGACGTGACAACGAGCGTGCGTACGATTCGCAGCGTGCCATTGAGCATTTCGGCGGCGAAGCTGAAGGAAGCCAATGTGCCGCTGGAATTCGAGGTGCGGGGCGAGACGGTGATGCCGCTGAAGGCATTCGAAAAAATGAACAAGGACCGCGAGGCGGAGGGACTGGCGCCAGCGGTGAATCCGCGGAATGCAGCGGCGGGGACGCTGCGCACGATGGAGCCGAGCATTGTGGCACAGCGGCGGCTGGATGTGTATGCGTACTTCTTGCTGACTCAAGGTGAGTACGTGGCAATGGGGCAGGAGCAGACGCTGGATGCGCTGACGGCGCTGGGATTTCGCGTGAATCCGCATCGAGGACGGATGCACACGGTGGAAGAGATGATGGAGTTCATCGGGTCGACCGGAAAGCGCAGGGCCACGCTGGGATACGACATCGACGGCGTGGTGTTCAAGGTGAATGCGCAGGCTACGCAGCAGAGGCTGGGATACACGGGGCGTGCTCCGCGGTGGGCGATCGCGTACAAATTTGCAGCCGAGCAGGCGATCACGCAGATGTACGACATCATGATTACGACAGGACGAACGCGGGAAGTTGACGCCGACGGCGATGCTGAAGCCGGTATTTGTGGGCGGCGCAACCATCAGCCGCGCCACGCTGCATAATGCGGACTGGATCGAGCGCATGGGGCTGAGAATCGGCGACTGGGTGAAGATCGAGCGCGGCGGAGATGTGATTCCAAAGGTAGCGGCGATCGTGGAGGACGCAGACCATCCGCGCGGGAAACATCCATTCTCTTATCCCACGAAGTGCCCGGTTTGCCACCAGGCGGCGGTGCGCGAAGAGGGAGAGGCCGATTACCGTTGTGTGAATGACGACTGCCCCGCCCTGCTGCACGGCATTGTTGAGCATTGGGCCAGCCGAGGGGTGATGAATATTGAGGGATTGGGCGAGGCATCGGTCTACGAACTGACAAACCAGGGAGTCGTGAAGAGCGTCGCAGATCTTTACACGCTGAACGAAGAGGTACTGGCCTCGTTGATGCAGGAGGTTGAGCGCAACGGTGTGGCGAAACAGCAGCGAGTATTCGGGCCCGTCGAGATTAAGAAGCTGCTGAAACAGATTGAAAACTCGAAGCACGCTGGACTGGCGCGGGTGCTGATGGGATGAGGAATCCGGTTTGTAGGCGAGCGCACCGCGGAGTTGCTGGCACAGGAGTTTGGATCGATCGACGCAGTTATGGATGCGGATGCAGGAGGGCTGGAACGCGTAGAGGAGATTGGTCCGCGCATCTCGCACGCGATCGCGGACTTTTTTGCGCGGCCGGGAAATCGTAAACTCATCGATCACTTGAAGCGGGCCGGCGTGGAGATGACGGCGGAGAAGAAGCAGCGCACAACGCAACTGGCCGGGATGACGCTGGTGTTGACGGGGACGCTGCCGAACCTTACGCGCGATGAAGCGAAAGCGAGGATCGAAGCAGCGGGCGGAAAGGTATCCGGATCAGTAAGCAAGAAAACCAGCTACGTGATCGCAGGAGAAGAGGCGGGATCGAAACTGGACAAGGCTCAGGAGTTGAAGGTGCCGGTACTGGATGAGACGGGGTTGCTGAACTTGCTTGGTAAAAACAGGGTCTAGGAACAAAGCAGGAGTTAGCTTTCCGCTGCGCGGGGAAAGTAGCAAGTCAGTGGATGTGTGCTCGCGCCAAAGCTGAAGGTTAGCGAGTGCTTGCTTCTGCTAAGCGGGAGTGGAACAAAGTAGGTCCTTCGCTACGCCCGGAATGACGAGTCTCAGGTTTTGGAATTGCGTTCCCGAGAAAGCACTGCTATTCCTTCGGGGCGAAGTAGCCTTTTCTGGTTCGCGCCATGTAGCGCCGGTCGTTGCAGTACAGGTAGATTGGCCGGAACGCTCCGTTCGGCTTGAAGTCAGCGGGCGTATAGGTTAGCGCGTACTGGCTGCGCAGCTCTTCCTCGATGTTTTTAAAGCTGGTAGACATCTCTTCAACGGAGGGCGGGAAGAAAACCTGTCCGCCTGTGTCGCTTGCGAGTTGCGTGAGGACTTGGTCGCCGCGACCGCGGCTGGGAGTCCAATTGGTGCTGATCGCGTAGACGATGGTCTCGGCGCGCTGGCACATCTTGATGGCTTCGTCGAGGTGTACGCGGCTTTGGTTGTCGTCGCCATCGGAGATGAGAACCATGGCCTTGCGGACGGGCTCCTGACCGCGCGATACGTCGAGAAGTTTGTCGCGACAGCCAGTGTAGACGGCGTCGAACATGGCGGTGCCGCCGCCTGGGCGGAGGCGGCTGATGCCGGTTTCAAGGGCATCGACGTTGTTGGTCCAATCGGCAGTAACGGTGGGAGTGACGTCAAATCCTATGACAAAGGCGCGATCGCTTTTTGCTTTCAGAATCTGGAGTAAAAACTCGGTCGCCGATTGCTGTTCGAACTGAAACCTCGAGCGAATGGAGGTGCTGGCATCAATAACGATGCCTACGCGCAGGGGCAAGTTGATCTGCTGGCGGAACGAGGTGACTTTTTCCGGCGCCTTCTGATCGTCGAGCAGCGCGAAGTCGCTTTGCTTGAGGTTGGGAATGTAGTGGCCGTGCTTGTCAGTGACGGTGAAGATGAGATTGACTTCGTTGACGCCAATCCTGAGGGTCGGTCCGGCGTCCTGGTCCTGTTGTGCTCCGGCGGCGGGCGCCTGGGTTGCTGGGGATTGTGCGGTCTGGGGGGCAGCTTGGGCAGGTGCAGGCGCGGGTGATTGCGTGGTTTGCTGGGACTGCAGGGTGGAGGTACACACTGCCACTGCAAGGACCAAGCCGAAGAATTTTTTGCTCATATCGCTCTCTATCTTATCAATGGCGCACCTGAATCCGGCGCCGTTCAGATTACGGAAGTATTGACGGATTCTGTTCGACTTTGTTCAAGGCTTAGGAGGAAAGTCTCAAGTTCGTCGGGGAGGGGAGCCTCCAACTCAAGAGGTTTGCCGGTGATGGGGTGCGCGAAGGCGAGCCGGGCCGCATGAAGGAAGTTGCGATTTAGCCTGAGACGCTGGGGCTGGGAATTGCGCCGCGCGGAACGGGAAGGGGCCGCCTGTGCGGCAACCTGATCAGTAAGTTGAGACGAGGCGCCGTAGAGGCTATCGCCGACGACGGGATGGCCGATGGAAGCCATATGGACGCGAATCTGGTGGGTGCGGCCTGTCTCGATGCGGACGCGGACCAGGGTGAACTTGCCGAAGCGGGTGTCGAAACGGCGAACGACTTCGTAGTGAGAGACGGCGGCCCGGGCGTTGTCGGCGGGGCGGGTGGTCATGCGGGTGCGTCGAACCGGATCGCGACTGAGGGCTGCGGTGATAGTTCCCTTCTGGCGCTCGACCGATCCCTGCACGAGGGCGAGATAGGTCTTGCTTATTTGACGCGTTGAGAAAAGTTCGGCGAGCGCAGCGTGGGCGGCGTCGTTTTTGGCGACGACGATGAGGCCGCTGGTGTCTTTGTCAAGACGATGGACAATGCCAGGGCGGAGATCACCACCGGTTGCCGAAAGTGCCTTGAAACGGAAGAGCAACGCATTGACGAGCGTGTTGCTGTTGCGCGCATCTTCAGTTTGGCCGGCGCCGGCATGCACCATCATGCCGGCGGGTTTGTTGACGACCGCAAAGTGCTTGTCTTCGAAGACGACTTCGAGCGGGATGTCTTGCGCGGTAGCTTTGAGCGGCGCTGGGTGTGGTTCGCCGGTGATGAGAATCTTTTCGCCGCCGCGGAGTTTGAGCGAGGGCTTGGCCTGCGCGCCGTTGACGGATACATCGCCCTGATCGAGAAGCAACTGCACGCGCGATCGGCTGACGCCCTCGAGTTGTGTAGCGATGAAGTGATCGAGACGCTGACCTGCTGCTTCGGGTGGAACTTCGATGAGGCGGGGCTCAGCCATGGGTCGGCCTTTCAACTTCGGACGGAACGGATTGGGGCGGCGCAATGGGATGAGCCGTCGCCGCGATGCGCTGCGACGCGCGCTCGAGCAATAGCCATGCACCGGCAAGTACGAATACGACGCCGGCAACCTGCGGACCTTTCAATACGCCGTGAAAAAGCGCACCGCGGCCGATGGGATCGCGCCAAAACTCGGTTATGAACAGAACAGCTCCCGTGGACACGAGGAAGATGCCGGCGAGGTCTCCGTTCTGGCGACGATGGGGCAGCCAGAGGACGAGGCCGATAGCAATCGCAAGAAAGCAAAGCGCGACGTAGGCCTGCACCGGATGAACGGGAATGTATAACGGCGCTCCGCTCCATCGCTCGGCGAGTGGATCGGTGTATGTGACGGCCCACGGAATACGAGCGCCTGTGCCGTAGCCGGAACCGGCGAGGAGTGCTCCGAACTGTTCGAAGGCCAGGCCAAGAGCCGCGGGTGCGGCGAGAACGTCGGCGGTGGAACGAAATGGCAGATGTTGCCAAAGGGCATAGAACGCAGCAACGGCCAGCGCAATGAACGATCCGATGGCGGCAAGGAGCGGATGGTGAACCATCGCGAGACTCAGCATCCAGAGCGGATGGTGGCGCAGAACTGTCCAGTTGGCGATGACGAGGAGGAGACGCGAACCGACCAACGCTGTAAAGAGCATGAGGATGCAGAGGTTCCAGATTTTGTTGGAATCGATTTGGAGCTTGCGCGCGGTGTGAAGCGCGAGCATGAGTGCAAGCAGAACTCCCAAGGCGGCAATCGCGCCGTAGGAGGGGATGACGAGAGGACCGATGTGGAAGAGAACGGGATGCACCTAAGCAAGCATAGGGCATTGGGGCAACAGGGAGACAGCTACGACATGGCTCTGCGTCATCTCAAACAGGTGCGAGTTGATTGCACCCGTTTGGTTTGAATACCCGAACGATGGATGCGGGGCTGGTCTGCAACTTGAGAGCGGGACGGATGGGACGGGCTACGAGGTTGCCGCCGCAATTGGGACAGAGGCCACCGAGTTTCGATTGGGCACAGTCGCTGCAGAAGGTGCACTCGAAGGTGCAGATGACCGCTTCAGAAGATTCCGGAGGTAGATCCTTGTTGCAGCACTCGCAGTTAGGGCGCAACTCAAGCAAGGAAACCTCCTGCGGATGGAAGTTAGAAAGCCGGCCCACGGGGCCGTGAGTAATGCGCTGGTGAACCCGTCCTAAGACGGCGGAGCTCCCCGTGGTTCATTAGGCATTCCGGACTGGCGGACACGGCACACAGAACCAATTTGTACGAGAAGAGCCCCTGTTCAATGAATGTTGGTTCAACCAGCGTTGACTACCCACCTGCTTAGCAGGCCGGTTTCTATTGCTGACTGTATGGATGTTGGCGAGGAATTGCAAGTCTTGTGCGGGTGCGCCGCAATGTGCTAGTAACTTGAAACCCGCGCGCAAAATGTGGTTCTGATTCGGGATTCACTTGGAAACTGCCCGGGATTTGTCGGCGGCGGGATTTGCCTTCACGATCGCGAGGCGGATGAAGATTCAAAGAACAAAGGCAGCAGATTAGTTTCCGCTGTGCCGAAGTAGCGAGCTGGCGGGTTGTTGCTTTCGCGATGAGGGATAGCGTCAGTGGTTGTTGCTAGCCGGTCTTGCGTTCGTCTTCGAGGACTTCGTCGAGCATGTTGCTCAAGTGTGCGGCACGGGCACGGCCTTCCGTTGCGTCCATACCGGAGAATTGCGAAACTTCGTCGGCCAGGTTGAGAGCAGCAAGAACGGCGACGCGCAGGGAGTCGACGGTACGACCCTGCGCGGCTACCGCTCGCATTTTGCTGTCGACCAGCTCCGCGAGTTGGCGGATGTGGTCGGGGTTCTGGCCGCGCAAGTGATACATCTGGTCGTAGATGCTGACGCTGGTGTAACCGGGCGTGCCGGGCAGAATTTCCTTGGCCATCAAAGACCTCACACTTCAAGTGCGTCGAGCTGCGAAAGCAGGCGATCGACGCGCTGGCGAACCTGGTCGCGCTCGGCGTTAAGGGCGCGGACTTCTTCCTGCAGACTTTTCACGACTGTTTGTTGCTCGCCGAGCTGCGCGTCGAGAGATTCTGCGCGCTGTTCGGCTGCGGCGCGGGCCTGGCGTTCAGTCTTGACCAGTTGGACGGTGCGGGCGACACGCTCTTCGAGTGCAGAAAAATCGCTGCTGCTGAGAGCGAGATTGCCAGACGTTCCGTGATCGTGCATTTCAGACTGCTCGGTGCCGGGATGTTCCGCGATCTGGGATTCCAGAGATGATGGCGACATGAAAGATAACCTCCGCGCAATTGCGCTGTATTCGGGAAGTATAGCTCCACGAGCGAGCGGCGGAAGCTGAGGGAAACTGCGAAGAAACTCCCCCGATACGGGTCAGGTTCGCAGGCGCGCACCGGCTTTGCTGACGGCCTCGATTACGCGCGATTGGAATGATTGGAGTTCTTCTTCGCGCAGAGTGCGGTCGGAGGCCTGGAAGGTGGCGCTGACGAGGAGTGCATAGTCGTGCGCACCGAGGCGAGCGTCCCGAAAAACTTCGCGGGCACGCCAATCCACGAGTTCGGGAATTTGCAGGGACGCGAGCGCCTGATCTATCTTTTCCCACGCGATGCTCTGATCGAGAACGAGGGAAAAGTCGCGACGCACGGGCTGGAAGCGGGAGATGTCGCGGGCGGCGGGCTTGCGCAAGGGTATCCGGTAGAGGCGGTCTAGATAAAGTTCGCCTACAAGTACGGGATCTTTGAGTTTGCGGGCGGCTGCTTGATTGGGATGCAGCTGTCCGAACCAGCCTGCGGTAAGGCCTTCCGCAACGACGCGGGCGGAACGGTAGGGGTGCAGCCATGCGGGCGCGAGGCCGGACTCGGGCGGGAAGCGATCGAAGTAGATGGTGCGCATTTGAAAACGCGCAAGGATTTGTTCGATTACGCCTTTCAGGTCGTGGAACTCGATGGTTCTTGCGGAGTGAAGGGCGCTCTGGTCAGGAAGAGAACCCACGGCAGCGAAGGCGAGCGCGGGGCGTTCTTCGACTTTTTCGGTGGTACCGGAGAAGACGGTGCCGAGTTCGAAGATGCGAACGTCGCTGACGTCACGATGCAGGTTGCCGGCTACCGCTGAGAGAATGCCTGGGACGAGCGAGGGGCGGAGCACGCCGGCCTCGTCGCTGAGCGGGTTGCCGATGGGTACGACCTGGCCGGGAATGGGCGCGGTGAGCGCGGCTTCGGCGGCGGAACAGAAGGTGCTGGCGATGGATTCGTGGAATCCGGCGGAGAGCAGGGTGCCGCGGACGGTGGATTCGGCCTCAGCCCATGGCAATGCTTTTACGCCTTCGCCGAATGCGGGGAGCGTGTTGGCGAAGCGGTTGTAGCCGTAGACGCGGGCGACTTCTTCGATCAGGTCGATTTCGCGTTCGAGATCGAGGCGCCAGCTGGGAAGGTGCACCTGCCATGCCGGAGCGTGCGAAGAGCTGACGGTGAGTTCGCATCCGAGGCCGGCGAGAGTTGCCTCAACGAAGGGCGCGGTGATGCCTTCCTTGTCTACTGTCGTGCCGAGGAAGCGATGGGCTTCTCTGAGTGCGAGCGTGATGGGCTGGCGATTGGCGGTGCGGTTTTCCCATGCGGGGACGCGCACGTCGACGAGATCGCCTTCGATGATGCCGCCATTGGCGAGCAGGATGCGGCTGACGATGGCTGAGGCGATGGGAGCGGCGTTGAAGTCGGCGCCGCGCTCGAAACGATGGCTGGCGTCGGTGTGAAGGCCGTGGCGGCGCGCAGTGCGGCGGACTGCCATGGGCTCGAACCACGCGGCCTCTACCAGGACATTTTTGGTGTCGGGCGTGATCATGGTGTCCCACCCGCCCATGACGCCGGCGAGGCCGAGGGGTTTTACGTGATCGGCGACGACTAGGTCTTCGGGATCGAGATTGCGCTCAACGCCGTCGAGGGTCTTGAGCTTTTCGCCTTTGCGGGCACGGCGGACGATGATGCCGCCCTCGATCTTGTCGAGGTCGAATGCGTGGGTCGGCTGGCCCATTGCGAGCCATGCGAAGTTGGTGGCGTCGACGGCGTTAGAGATTTGCTTCTGTTCGAGGAGGCCGAAGTAGGTGGAGACTTCAGCGCCGGGGAACCAGTCTCGCGAGTTGCCGATGGTGATGCCGTGCAGAACGCGGGCGGTGAAGCGGCCGCAGGCATCTTCGGCTTCGATCTTGACGGAGAATGGCTTCGCGGTGGGGCCGGCGTCGGGTAGCGCGGCATCAAGCTGCTTGAGCACAACTCCGTAGATGGTCGCAGCTTCGCGCGCGATGCCGTAGTGGTTCATCGCATCGACTCGGTTGGTGGTAATGTCCATCTCGTAGACGGAGCCGTTGCCGGCGCCGAGATCGAAGATGCCTTCTACGGCGATACCGCGGAGGGTGAGGTCTTCGGCGAGTTGCGCGTCGGAGACGGAGAGCTCGGGTAAATAACTGCGAAGCCACTTAGTCAGAATTTTCATGCGAACTGCCCCAGAAATCGCATATCGCCAGCGTAGAACTGGCCGATGTCGCTGATGCCGTACTTCATCATGGCGATGCGCTCAACGCCCATGCCGAAGGCGAAGCCACTGATCTTTTTCGGATCGTAGGCGGGCTGCTTCTCTGCGGCGAATGCGAACACAGCGGGATCGACCATGCCGCAGCCGAGCAGCTCGATCCAGCCGGAGTGCTTGCATTTGCGGCAACCTTTGCCTCCGCAGAAAATGCAGCTGATCTGCACATCGGCCGATGGTTCGGTGAAGGGGAAGAATGATGGAAAGAAGCGCGTTTTGACAGAAGATCCGAAGAGCGCCTTCATGGCGTGGTCGAGTGTGCCCTTGAGATCGCTGAAGGTGATGTTGGTGTCGACGCAGAGGCCTTCTACCTGATGAAAGATGGCTGAGTGCGTGGCGTCCTGCGCTTCGTTGCGGTGAACTTTGCCGGGGATGACGATGCGGATGGGCGGCGGTTGCTGCTCCATGGTGCGCATCTGCACGGGCGAGGTGTGGGTGCGGAGAAGCAGACGGTCGCGCGGAGAGCGGCGTTCCTGATTCGCAATGACGAGCGTATCTTGCGTGTCGCGCGCAGGGTGGCCGGGCGGGAAATTCATCGACTCGAAGTTGTAGAAGTCGGTTTCGACTTCAGGGCCGACGCCGACCGAGTATCCCAGAGCGGCGAAGACGGAGACGATTTCATTCATCGTGCGCGTGATGGGATGTTCGGCCCCGGTGAGGCGGCGTGTACCGGGCAGCGTGATATCGATTGCCTCGGCCGCGAGTGCTGCATCACTTGGGCCCGAACCGGATGCCCGGTCGATGAGGCTCTCGACGAGTTCCTTGAGTGTCTTGAAGCGCTCGCCGACGGCTTTCTTTGCGGCGGGCGGAGCGGCCTTGAGCCAGCGGGCGGAGACGTCGTTGAGGCGGCCCTGTTTGCGGCCGACCCAGCGAAGGCGGAAGGCTTCTACGCCATCGGCCTCGGCGATTGCGGCGGCTTCGTCGGTGGCCTGTTTGGCGAGACCTGCAAAGGCTTGATCGAGAGCGGAATCGGTGAACTCCGTCAGATTCGGAATATCTTCGTTTGTCATTGCTTATTCCAAAGGATAAATGACTGCGTGGGCGATAAGTGCAGGTGCCTCAGGGCCTAAAGGCCCAGTTTCTTTTGCTCTTGGTTATGTACGGGCTGAAGCCCGTACCCTCCAAACCGACGAAGAATTTGGATATGCACAAAGAAGACGGCCCGAAGCTAAGCTCCGGGCCGTTGGGTGAGGCTACGTGCAGCTCGGGCTTTAGGCGGCTTTTGTGGTGCTGGCAAGAGCGGCCTTGGCCTGCTCCACCAGCTTGGTAAAGCCTGCAGCGTCGTGCACGGCGATGTCTGAGAGGATCTTGCGGTCGAGTTCAACGCCGGCCTTCTTCAGTCCATTGATGAACTGCGAATAGCTGGTGCCGTTGAGCTTGGCGGCGGCGGAGATGCGCACGATCCAGAGCGAGCGGAACTGACGCTTCTTCTGTTTGCGGCCGGTGTAGGCAAACTTGAGGCCGCGCTCGACGGCTTCCTGGGCTGCCTGGTAGAGCTTGGATTTCGTAAGGAAGTATCCGCTGGCCCTTTTCAGGATTTTCTTGCGGCGGTCACTCCGCTTGGTACTACGTTTTACGCGGGGCATTGGTGTTCTCCATTTTGCGTTCGTTGGTCATCGCGGCTGGAGGCAGGAGGCCAAGACTTTTGGGGTCTGGCGTTAAACCTCTTCACTCGCTCGTTCAAGCCTGAATTTCTCGCCGGTCAGGACGCATTTCATTCCGGCGGGGGGCACTGCGTGCAGCACCCCTTTGGACAATGTCCTCAGGCGTAAGGAATCATGCGCGCTACCTTTGCGTAGTCGCCGTCGGAAACAAGCACCATCTTGCCGAGCTTGCGCTTCACTTTTGGCGATTTGGACGAAAGGATATGGCGCGTCTTGGTCTGGTGCCGCTTGATTTTGCCGGTGCCAGTCTTGCTGAAGCGCTTTTTCGCGCCCGTATGGGTTTTCAACTTGGGCATTTTCTTCTCGTTTTTGGACAGGGTTTGGTAACCCAGGCCCATAGCCTCGCGGAACAGGGGCTTCCCTGCCCCTGAGAGGCTCAGATAAGTATACAGGAAGTAAGCCTTTAACACCTAGATGTTGCTCCCGGCCAGCAAGCGGCCCGACGCGAATCGAGCAGGCTATTTGTATTGATAAAGCTTTGTTTTCTCGATGTTTACCTTACGCGGGTCAAATCTCCAATAGCTCCCCTGATCGTTTTCGTCGCCGTTAAGACGGCGGCCGGGTATCCACTTGTCGTCTTCGAATTTCCCTTCGTCAATGGAGGCGATGCCGATGCGCGGGCTGGTTGGCGAGGTTTGCGCAAAGATGACACGAAAGCCCTTGCCGACACCGATGAACTCTTCGGGACCGGTGGCCATGATCAGACCATAACCTGCCTCGGCATGTTGGCCGAAGATTTCATCGGTACTCACGTGGAGCACAATGCCGTTGAGCGTGAAGTCGGCGATGGGGTGCTGCTTGTCGAGGATGAAGCCGTGTACATCTCCCGCGGTCTGATGTTTAAGGAGGATCGGGGCAAGTGAATTGATGGCGCGATAGCTGGCGGCGAGATCCTGTTTGGGATCCATGTCGTCTTCGATTGCGAAGGGAGAGAAGCCAAAGCTTGCTTCTTCGCCAACGGCATAGAAAACATTCGCAGCACCTGGGGAGCCTCCGCGCGTCTCGGGCATGAAGAGCGGGTTGCCGTCGCGATGATACTGGCGGCTCCAGTAGACAAAGTCGGGTGCATAGAGATCGGGCGCATAGAAATCAATCGCGGTACCGGCGGCACGCCAGATGTCGACGACCCAAGGTTCGGGGCCGCCACTGGGAAAGCTGCCAGGCTGAGCGTCGTTCTCGGCGAGCCAGGTGTTCACATACATCGGAATGTTGTAAGCGGATTTGCCGGAAGCGGTGACGGCCTGGACAAATCGAGCGTAGTACCACGCCATGAAGATCTCATCGGCGCGATTGGTGTTGCCGAAGATCTCGGGCCATGTGCCGGAGGTCTTATCGCCGTTCTCATCCCACAGTTCGCGCAGGCGCGGATAGAGCGTGTCGTGATGCCCCTTGAGGTAGCGCGTGAGTTCGGCGGGGACGGGCGAGTTGAAAGCGTGATCCGCTTCAGCGGAACGGTCACGGGAGTCACCGAGGACGCCAACTTCGTTTTCGACTTGCATCATGAGCACGGTGTGATCGTGCGCGTCGACCTGCTGGATGTGCTGCATGAGCGCAGTAAATGCACGCGCATCGGCCTGTTGAGTGGCTGCGACGGCGGGGCTCAGAAGTTCTATTTCCCTGCCCTTCACGACGACGCGTGGAAAACGCTTCGTATCCTGCTTGACCCAGACCGGAGCATAACTCGACATACCGTTCTTCCATGAGGCGAGCCACAGAAATACGATGCGCTCGTTGGTTTCACGTGCCTGAGCAAGAAGGCCGTCAACGAGCGTGAAATCGTATTTGCCTTCGACGGGTTCGACGAGTTCCCAGCTAAGCGGGGTCACGACGGTGTTGAGACCCATGGCGGCGAGTTGCGGCCACAGCGGCTTCATGTAAGCGAGACTGGATGAAGACGAGTTGTGTAGTTCGCCGCCGAAGATGAGAAACGGCTTGCCATCGACGATGAGCTGCGCGGTGGAGCCGCGTTTCTCGAGGTGCGGTGCGGCATTTGTTTGCGCGGAGAGATCGGGATGTCCGAGGCCGACGAGAACGAGAAGAATTGGCAGTGTGAAACGCGTGATTCGCATGTCGACAGGGAGAATAGCATGCGGCGCGGAGCCGCATTTGTGATCGGTTACGGGCTGGCACGCATGCGGTGACGGGTGACATTCGTGCTTTCCCACCCCTGACTGCGTCATGGATGGGGCACCAAACTCTCATCTCCCATTTACATCCTTACTATTTGGTGGGCGTTGTCGATGGAGGTGGAGTTGGGGAGAATGCGGCGGTGATGAAGCTGATGATGCGCTGGCGGGCGTCGTAGCCGTGCCAGGGTTCGGGCGAGGGGTGGCCGAGCATGCCGATGGCGAGCGGGCCGTGGTTTTCACGCGGGTAAGTTACAAGCTCGACGGGCACACCTTCCTGACGAAGGGCACGATACATCTCCTGCGCCTGGCCAAGCGGATCGGTAGTGTCGCTTTCGCCCTGCAGGATCAGGAATGGCGTTTTGGCGTGGCCTACGTTGGCAAGGGGGCTTTGACGCCAGGCATCGTTCATGTGTTCCCACGGCTTGCCGAAGTACCAGCGGTCATACCATGAGCCGCCTTCGGTTCCATATTCGCTGAATTGATCGATAACGGGCGCGCCGCTGATGACGGCTTTGAAGCGATCCGTTTTGCCTTCGACGAAGCCGGCCATCTCGCCGCCGTAACTGTAGCCCATGAGGGCGAGTCTGGTTGAATCGATGGGGTAATTGGCGAGGACGTAGTCGACGCCTGCCATCACGTCCTGATAGTCGCCGCCGCCGAGATCGTTCTTGTTGGCCGCGGCAAATTTGACGCCGTAGTTGGATGATCCGCGTGGATTGGGACGCAGAACGGCCCAGCCATGGCCAATGAGGAAGTCGACGAAGGAATCGTTGCGGTCTTCCCACGCGCCGAAGGGACCGCCGTGAACATCGACAACGAGAGGAACTTTTGCAGAGCCGGAGTCCGGCGGCAGATAGAGCAGGCCTTCGATGGTGAAGGGGCCAGACTTCCAATGCACAAGTTGAGGCGCGACGGTGCGGAGATTAGCGGGACTGCGTTCGGGCGTGGGTAGCGATGTGCAGGGATCGCCGAGTTTGGCGGCATAGCAGAGTTGCATTGGGTGGCCGCCAGAGTCTGCGAGCCAGACCCAGCCGGTCTGCTTGCGATTGGTGTTGAGGCCGGAGACAATCGCGGTGCCGAGGTCTATAGGAGTGGGTTGCGCTTTGGCGTCGAGAGCGATGCGGACAACGGTGTTCCGCGTACCTACGGCCGCGGGAGCGACGAAGGAGTTGTCCTGCGTGAAGTAGATTCCTTGCGCGCGCAGCTGGCCATTGAATCCGCGAGTAAGGTTGAGCGGCTTTGCATCGGGCGTTGCAGGAGCGAGCACGTAGAGGTCGTCGTAGCCGGGCGGAGCATCTTGAGGAGTTGCTGCGGCGAAGACGATGGATGTGCCGTCAGCATTCCACGTGCCACCGCCAATCGTTGCAGGCAACGAATCGAGTCTGACAGGCTTTGCGGGAGCGGCGGCATCAACGATCCATGCAGCACCGGCAGGGCCGAGGTCGGAGGCATCGTTGGGTGGTTCGGTGATGACGAGGAGCTTGTCGGCCACCGGCGACCATGTCGCGCCGCGTACGTCAGGCGGAAGATTGACTTCGTTGAGCGAACCGTCGATGGAGCTGTCAGGCTTAAGCGCGGCGAGGTAGAGACGCGTAAGGTGTTTCTCGTGGTTGACCCAGGAGGCGTCAATCTTGGCTTCCTTCTGTTTTTTCTCGCCGGGGGTTTCGGGATCATGCGCCCATAGTGCAAGGTACTTGCCGTCGTCGCTGATGGAGAAGCCGGCGACGTCGATGAGTTGTGGCTCCTGCTTTGCGTCGGCAGGTTTTTTGTCTTCTTTCTTTTCGCTGGATTCGGGGGCCGGCGGAGGATTGATTGCGTCTTTGTCTTTGGAGAAGTCGACCGGAGGCAGGATCTTGATGTCGTACGGAGAGGCTTCTCCGCCGCGCAGATCGAGCCGGAAAAGCTGAGTGTGATCGCCGCGCTTGGCGAGGAAGAAGACGGCGGAGCTATCGGATGCCCACTGCGCGTTGTGCTCTCCGCGCTTGTCGGCGGGCGGCGAGAAGGTGAGTTGGCGGGGCTTGTCGGCGGTGGTGGCGGAGGCTGGAACAATCCAGAGATGGCTGGCCGCGCCGTCGGCGGTGGCGTGGGTGAGGGTGAAGAGCACCTGTTTGCCATCGGGCGAGAGGGTCGGCGAGGAAAGTGCCTTCATGTGGCGCAGGTCTTCGTTTGTGGGAAAGCGCGGAGTCGTCGCCGCCGCGGCAGCAACGGGGCTGGATTGTGCGGTGGCGTGGAGGGAGATTCCCGCGAGAACGAAGCAGACAAGAGGAAGAACCAGCGTTCTGGATCGGAGCATGGGGTCAGAATACAACGGCTGGGTGGGAGCTAGCGGGGTTAGCAGCGCTTCGCGTTGTTGGCGGCGCTGGCGGAGTTGGCTCGGTTCACGAATTAGCAAGCCAGCGCGCTGCGCGCGTAGCGAGTTAACGGTGTTGTGCGCACGATGAAGGCGTCAACATATCGGTGATAATGAAAGAGGCCGCCTCGATGGGCGGCCTTCCATCAATTCAAAGCTGCGATTACTGAGCTTGCGGCGGGGCCGGCGGACGGGCTTGCTGCGGCTGCTGCGGCGGAGCAGGCGGCTTGGGTTTCTGGGCTTCAGGGCGCTTGTTGGGCGCGATGATCGCGTGCAAGATGGTGCCTTCCATGCGCGGCATGAACTCGACAACGCCAGTGTCGCCGACGTCCCTGATAAAGCGGTTGATGATGTTGTAACCCAGGTCACGATGGGCCATCTGGCGGCCGCGGAAACGCAGGCTCGCCTTGACCTTGTCGCCGCCGAGCAGAAACTTGACGGCCTGATTCTTCTTGGTCTGGTAGTCGTGCTCGTCGACGGTTACGGAGAACTTGACTTCCTTGACGACGATGATCTTCTGCTTCTTCTTGGCGGCGCGTTCTGACTTTTCCTTCTCGTAGAGGAAGCGGCCGTAGTCCTGGATGCGGCAGACGGGCGGAACGGCGTTGGGTGAGACCTCTACCAAATCCAGGCCGCGCTCACGGGCGATCTTGAGCGCTTCAAAAGGGGCCAGGATGCCGAGTTGTTCGCCGTTTTCGTCGATCACACGGATTTCGCGGGCGCGAATGCGATCGTTGATGCGGATAAAAGACTTAGCCGAGCGTTTATCGAGTGCGATGGTACATCCTCCAAAGTTGTCGTGCGCCTTGATCCGAACCGTTCCGGAGTTCTTGCCTGGCGCGCGAACGCACCCTGAGTATAGCACTGGTTTGATGCCTGAGTAGACCGCAGAGCTATGGATTAAAAGGTGGTTTCAAAGGCAGATCGCTCTGTAATGGGCAGTGGGATGAATTGGGAATCGGACGCGGAAGTGGTGGAAGGCGTGAGTGATGCGCGGAGAGTGTTGCCTGCGGCGATGGCGGTGACTTGGACGCGGACGAGTTGGTTGGCTGGGAGTGAAGCCGTGAGTTCGATGGGGAGGAAGTTTTCGGTTAGGACGGATGTGCGGTTTGCGGAGGCGAGAGCCGCCGGGGTGTGAAGGGTGATACCGTCGAGTTCTGTTCCGATGAATTGCATTCGGTGCGTCCGAGTTTTTTCGGCGGCGAGGTCGCGGAGGGTGGACATGCGTTCGTTGACGATTGCGGTGGAAACATGTGATTCGGCGTGGAGATTCCATGCCCGCGTGCCGGGGCGGGGAGAAAACGGAAAGAGATGGAGGTAGCCGAACGGGAGCGAGCGGATGAAGTCGTAGGTTTCCTGGAACTCGTGGTCGGTTTCGCCGGGGAATCCGACCATAACGTCGGTGCCGAGAGTGAGCGCGGAGCCGGCAGTGCGGAGGAGCTGTTCGACTTTTTCGGCGTAGTGCCAAGGGCGGTAGCGGCGGTGCATGCGGCGAAGGACGGAGTCGGAACCGGATTGGAGGGGAAGATGTGCATGACGGGCGAGTTTTGTTCCTCCATATTCTGCCATGAGGGCGATGAGATCGGCGTTCCAATCCATCGGTTCGATGGAACTTAGGCGGAGGCGCGACAGGCTAGTCTGTTCGAGAATTCTGCGGACGAGTGCGGAGAGAGTGCGGGGTTCGGACTGGGGCGGATGAAGATCGTGGCCCCAGCGGCCGAGGTTGATTCCGGAGAAAACTAGTTCGTTGCCGCGAGCAGAGACGAAATTGCGGACATGAGTCAGAATCGACTCGGCTGAGAGGCTGCGGGAGTTGCCGCGGGTTTGAGGAATGACACAGAAGGAGCAGCGATTGGAGCAGCCTTCCTGGATTTTTAGGTTGGGGCGGGTTTGGGCACCGGGGATGATGGGGGCTTCTTCGAGGAAGGAATGGGCGAATGTGTCATCGACGAGTGTGAGCGGGTGGTTGGCCGAGGCTGCGAGCAAGTTGTGGATGCTGACGATCTGAGGAGATGCCGCAGGGGCTGACGCCCCTCTCATTTGTTCGGGTCGAATGTACGGGCTGAAGCCCGTACCCTCCTCGCTCGACGAAGCGTGCGCCAGTTGAAGTGCGATTTCGGGGGCGAGGGCTTTATGGCTGTTGCCGATGACGGCGGAAACGCCGGGAATGTTGGCGAGTTCTTCAGGAGCGCGCTGTGCGTAGCAACCGGTGGCGATGATGCGCGCTTCGGGGTTGAGGCGATGGGTGCGGCGGATGTATGCGCGGGCTTCGCGGTCGGCTTCGGCGGTGACGCTGCAGGTGTTGACGATGACGACATCGGCTTCGTTGGGTCGGTGATCTTTTACTCCGGAGTTGCGGAGAAGAGCAGCAATGGCTTCGCCGTCGGCGCGGGCGGCGCGACAGCCGAAGTTTTCGACGTGGAAGGTGGGTGGCACGGTTTCAGTTTATCGGAGTCAGGGGTGAGAGGATTAGCGGCCGTTTCACGGCCGTTAGCGGAGCGATGGCCAGGTGAGGTTCGTGCTTTCCCACCCAGATCGGGACTGGTTGCGCGAGAACGGCGAGTTGAGGCGTTGCCTCCCCACCCAGCCTTGTTCACCGATGGGTCTAATCGGCGGACGCGAGGATGGGGTGCGATTTCTTCCTGGCGAGGACGAGGACGATGGCGAGAGCAGCCAATACGCAGATCCAAGCGAAGAGGAATACGCTGGCGTATCCGAAGGCTCCGATTACAGCGCCGGCGACGGGGCCGACCATGAAGAATGAGACGTCGGCAAAGACGGTGTAAACGCTCAGGGCAGTGCCGCGGTTCTCCACCGGCACGCGTTCGACGGCTTCAACGCCGAGAGCCGGAAACACGAGCGAATATCCAGCACCCGCCAATGCGGCGCCGCCGAGTGCCATCCACGGGGAAACAGAAAGCCACAGAAGGAGCACGCCAAAGGATTCGATTACGAGACACACCTTCGTGACGGGGAATCCGCCGAAGGTCCCGATGGTGCGAATGAACATCAGCCGCGTGGCGATGAAGGTAAATCCAAACGCGGTGAGACAGAGAGCGGCGCCATCCCAGCGCCGGCTTGCGTAAAAGAGCGTGACGAATGTTGCCAGCGCGCTGTAGCCCACGCCTCCAAGCGCAAGGCCAGCACCATGCGGCATCACGCGACCAAGAACACTGCGGAAAGGAAGGTGCTCGCCGGGCGTGACCGGAACGGGCGGCTTGAGGGCAGCCCAGACATAAGCGATGGCGCAGATGAGGATGGTGAGGATCGCCACGGAGGTGAGGCCCCAGTGGGTCTCCATCACGACGCCGAGGGGCGCACCGAGAGCGAGCGCGCCGTAGGTGCTGACTCCGTTGTAGGAAATGACTTTGGCGGTGTGTTCGGGGCCGGCGTGGGAGATTCCCCAGAGTGTGGCGCCGGTGGAGCCAAGACTCTCGCCGACTCCAAGGACAAGACGGCTGGCGACGAGGCTCGTCAGGCTGAGCCATGCGGGATTGCGATGCAGGGCGGCCGCCGCGAGCAGAAGCATTCCGCTGAGCGTGCAGGCGCCCATGCCCCAGAGGACGGAGATTTTTGCGCCTTTGCGATCGGAGATGCGGCCTGCCCAGGGACGGCTGAGGAATGTTGCGATGTACTGGATGCTGATGACCAGGCCGGCGAGCGAGGCGTGATAGCCCATCCGCATGTGGACGTATTCAGGCAAGATGGCAAGCGGGAGGCCGATGGCGAGATAGACGACGAAGGAAAGAGAAGTAAAGCTAATGATCTGCCAGGCGCCGCCTTTGGCGGACACGGAGGGCGCGGCGATTGCGTCGTTAGATGTCTCAATTTGCATGGTTTAGGGCGGATGGGGCGTAGTGCTCGCTCTGATCCAGTATAGCGGAGAAACTATTCCGGAACTCCACGATCCGCTGTCGCTTCCGGTACCCAAGAGATGCTTTAGCGCACCATCAGGAAGCGGATCAATGCGAAGGCGAAAGCAAATGTGAAGCCATAGGCGAAGCTTTCGATCTGAACTGGGATCTTTCCCCGCCGGCGAATTGTGCGGCCGATGAAGCCCATGATGAGACCGGTGATTAACGGGCTGATCAGCAGACTGATTCCGTGGAACTTCGAGGGATGCACGAGCGGATGAGGCAGGACGAGAATGCTCACGAAACTGAGGGCGAGCCCGAGGAGAGTGAACTTCAGAATTGTGATCGGCGGGTTGGTTTTGCCGAGGCTTAAGCGGCGGACAGGCACGAAGCGAAATCGGCGATGCGCCTTCGAGCCGGTATGGACGTCTTCCCCGTGGCGAGACGCTCGCGATGCGGCGTCAACGCCCGCTTCGAATACGATCTGAATGAGCACCTCGAAAACGAATTCGAAGATGAAGCCGAGCAAATCTTCCATGTGGCCCCGCGTTTCGGAGGTTTCCTGACACTACGAAGAAATCACGGGATCCGTTCCAGCAGCTTTGCAGCTTGGGCGGCAGCTTCGGCGGCACTTGAAAGATTCGCGTAGCCCGCGATGGTGCGGCCTTTGCGGAACACACAAACTCCGTCGAGATAGGGAGCTTTGACTTGGAAGGCTTCATCGGCGAGTTTGATTGGGGTGGCATCCCCGAAGCGCGTCGCGAAGTCTCTCATAACTTCGGCGGCGGATTCGGGGGATTGCTCTACGACGATGAATGCCTGGCCTTGGTTGTACTTCGCGACGTAACCACGCTTTAGGATCTTGAGGCCGAGGACGCTCTCGGGAACGAGCTTCGCGGATTCCTGATTTTCAGGCAAGAACCAGGTGAGTTCTTCGGGGGGGGTGGTGCGGCCTTCGAGGAGGGGTTCGATTTTGGCGGCGAAGGCCTGGAGTGCGGCGGTCTGATTGGAATCGGTGCTGCCGTCGGTCTCGATGATTTCGACGAAGTATTTGCCTTTGGCGAAGAGCAGGCTTTGAGGAAGGAGCTGCGCGCCCATTCCGATTTTTTGGATGGGCTGCTGCGGGTCGCGGTTGGCGGCGAACATGCCATAGGCCGAATCTGCGTCGGTCATGTCGGAGACGTCGATGGAGAGGATGGTCGAGCCGGACTTGCAGTCGATGCCCTGCATGCGCGCGAAGCTGAAGATGAGGTAGCCTTCAGCGGCGCCGTCGCGGTACTCGAAAAGATTGTCGGGCGTGTAATCGCGCTTCGGCCCGGACTGATCGAATCCGGGCGCGAAGTGGCAGTCGAGATACGCTTGCGCAGAGACCGGTGCGACGACGAGCGTGACGCAAAACAGCGCAAGATGATGCGGAATGGAAACGATTCCTCAGGGGCTAAAGCCCCCGGTCGTTTTGCTGGGCTCATCGGCATGACTGAAGTCATGCCCGATACAAACCCGGCTTCGACTGGGCCTCTTTCCACACTGCAAATCCCAGCCGTTTGAAATTGAAGAGCCGGGGTAGGCGTTGCCTCACGGTCATGCGAAGAGTTCCTGGGCACGGGCAATGCGTTCGGATACGCGGACACCGTGAGGACACTGAACTGTGCATTCGGTGCACTCGCCGCAGCGAACGGTGGCGTGATGCGATGGCAGTTCATTGAAGCGCTCGCGAGCGAGAGCGAACTGACCGTAGCCGTCGGCGTAGGTGAGAATGCGGAGGGTGTCTGCTACCTGAAGACCCTTAGCGCAGGCTCCGTCGCACTCGCCGCAGAAGCGACAGTAGAGGGGTTTGATGCGGTCAAGGTGCGCGGTCAGAATCTTTTCGTCGGCGGTCGAGAACTTCTCAGACATGGCGCGAAGATTTTCGTCGAGCTGATCCATGTCGGTCATGCTGGGGATGGTGGTGGAGATGTTGGGCTTGCTGAGAACCCACTTGAGCCCGGCCAGCATTGCGCCTTCGCGCTGGGTGCGCGGGTCGACGGGTTCGCCGGGACGATGGGCGTGGGCTCCTCCGGCCATGATCTTCATGGCGACGATTCCCGTGCCGGTTTTTGCGACGGCGGCGATGGCCTCGTCCGTCTTCTGGTCCATGGTGAAGTTGTAGACGGTGAGAACGACGTCGAACGCCTTCTTGTCGATGGTCCACTCAGTCATTTTGGGCAGCGCGTGGGTGCTCATACCGGCGAAAGCGGATTTTGCCTTGCTGTTTGGCGATGTGCTGCGCCTCAACCATGTCGTCGTGAATCGCCCCGGGGGTGTCTTTGGCGTGGAGATACCAGATGTCGACATAGTCGGTTTTGAGCTCGGCGAGGCTGGTGTCGAGGTCTTTAAGGAGCGCCTCTTTGCTGCCGGAGACTGACTTGGTGGACAGCACGAGCTCTTTACGTTTGGAACCGAGAGCCGCTGCGACCATGCGCTCGTTGTTGCCGTGCTGATACACGCGGGCTGTATCGAAGTAGTTGATGCCGATATCGGCGGCCCGCGTGATGACGCTGGGATCGGAGGTGATCATGCAGCCGAAGCCAACGCTTGTCACCTTGAGGCCGGTATTGCCGAGGGTGCGGTATGTGAGCTTGGCGGGTGTTCACTGGGCTGCCCGACGGGCGTTGAAGTCAGCTTATCGGAAGAATCGAGGAAGTGCAATTTTGGATGCCGCGCCAGCTACGGGAAGCATCAAACCGGCCGATAAAATTCGCGACGAGATGTACTTCAGCATTGATGGAGACACCTTTCCCGGGGAACGAAACATAGTAACCTGACTGCGAGTCCGCAATGGGTCGGAGATCACATCTCAGCGTGATTTGAATGGAAGCAGCTCTACGCACGGATCGGAGAAGCCACACGATGGACTAGCAAAGCAGAACGGCCACCCTTGCGGGGTGGCCGTTCATGTTTACAGCTGTGGCGCTGAGTTAACGCTCGTTCTTGCGCCAGTTGATGAGATCGCCGAGGGTCGTGGTGCCGCTGGAGACGGGCTGCTTGTGGCTGCCGCCGCGAGCTTCCGCCTTGTAGTCCTGAACTTCGGAGCGGCTGGCTTCGTGGCCGGACACCGCGCGCAGGCTGAGGCCCACTTTCTTCTCTTCGACGTTGATCTTGATGATCTTGAAGTCGTGCTCCTGACCGGCTTCGAGCTTCGAGGGCTCGCCGGGCTGCTCGCTAGCTTCAGAGATATGGCAGAGACCTTCAACGCCCTCGGCGATTTCAACGAAAGCGCCGAACTGCGCGGTGCGAAGCACCTTGCCGTGGACCACATCGCCGACGCGGTGAGTAGCGAAGAAGCTCTCCCACACATCAGGCTGAAGCTGCTTGATGCCCAGGGAGAGGCGGCGGTTCTGCGGCTCGACGCCGAGAACAACTGCCTTGACCTTTTCGCCCTTCTTGACGATTTCAGAGGGATGCTTGACGCGCTTGGTCCAGCTCAGGTTGGAGACGTGGACGAGGCCGTCGATGCCATCCTCGATTTCGATGAAGGCGCCGAAGTCGGTGAGGTTGCGAACGCGACCTTCGACAACGGTTCCTGCGGGATAACGCTCGGTGAGGTTCTCCCAGGGATTTTCCAACAGCTGCTTCATGCCGAGCGAGATGCGGCGGTCGGCGGGGTTGACGCTGAGGACAACCGTGTCGACCTCGTCGCCGGGCTTGACCAGCTTGGAGGGGTGCTTGAGGCGCTTGGACCAGGTCATCTCAGAGAGATGAACCAGGCCTTCGATTCCCTGCTCGAGTTCGACGAACGCAGCCGTAGTCGGTGACCGAGAGAACGCGACCGTGGACGTGTGCGCCAACGGGATAGCGTTCCGTGGCATCGAGCCATGGATCAGGCGTGAGCTGCTTGAATCCGAGAGAGACGCGCTGCTTATCTTTGTCGAACTTGAGCACCTTGACCTGAATCTCGTCGCCGACGTTGACCAGATCGCGGGGATGGGTGAGGCGTCCCCAGCTCATGTCGGTGATGTGGAGCAGGCCGTCGATGCCGCCGAGGTCGACGAACGCGCCGTAGTCGGTGAGGTTCTTGACGGTGCCGGTGAGAATGGCGCCCTCGCCGAGGTGCTCGAGAGTGGTGGAACGCTTGGCGTTCTGCTCTTCCTCGAGGATCTCCTTACGGGAGACGACGACGTTGCCGCGCTTCTTGTTGAGCTTGATGACGCGGACTTCGATCTGCTGGCCGAGATAGCCGTCGAGATTGCGGACAGGCCGAATCTCAAGCTGCGAGCCAGGCAGGAAGGCCTTCAGGCCGATGTCAACGGTGAGACCACCCTTGACGCGGCTGACGACGGTGCCGATGATCGGGGTCTTGTCGTTGGCGTGCTTCTCGATGGTGTCCCACACGCGGAGGCGCTGGGCCTTCTCGTAGCTGACGAGATAGCCGCCTTCGGGCTCTTCGCGTTCGATGACCACGTCGATGACTTCACCGGGCTGGAACTTCACGGCGCCGGTGTGATCGAGGACCTGTTCGATGGGCACCAGGCCCTCGGACTTGAGACCTACGTCGACAACCAAGTGCTTCTCAGTCTGCTTGAGGACGGTGCCGGAGACGACTTTGTCGCCATAGGCTTCGACGGCAGCAGCTTCAGCGGCTTGCTCGCGCTCAAAGGCTTCGAGGGCAGCTGAGAAATCTTCAGCGGATTCGGGGCTGTGTTCGGCCGGCGCAGACGCAACATGGGCGACGGGTTCTTTCGGTTGCTCCTGTTGTGTGGGAACGGCCTGGGCTACAGGCTCGGTTGAGGCATCGGCGTCCAGCGCTTGCGGTTCGACAGCAGTGTGTACTTCGGCGGTCTCTGGGTTGGACGTGGATTCGGACGAAGGAGCGTCGAGCTCCGTCGCAGGGTCGAGGGTTGGAGTTTCGAGTTCGGTGTTCAGGGTTATGCTCTCGGGTTCGGGATTGAGGACGTTTGGCATGACAGCAGCTCCGATTCATTGGCCCGGCGACGGTGATGCTGTCGACGGTAAGCACGTGCACGCCGCGGTGGCGGGCAATGCCTTTGGCCGGGACCCGGCAACCGGGAACCATTGAATTCGAGGAGTTTCACAAAGACGGAGCTTCGAGCCAGAAAGCTGGCGGTGAAGCGACTCGTCTCCTTGGGAAACACCAGGCAGGCAACGGCTGGCTGGAGGGCGGCCGCAGCTAACTGCTGGAATCCGCGCAGGAAGCTACGCTTCTAAGTGTAGCAATGGTGCGTTTTTCCCGTCAATGCAACAGTTTGGCAGTTGTGAGCAGGTCCATGAAAAAGTGCCGCAGAAGTGGGGCAAGATGGTGCGATTTGATTGAAGTTAGCAACGGCCTGTGACGCTGAATACAGTGTTGCGAGATTTTCACGAAGAATCTGCGGCGATGTTGCCGCGATGACTTGGCGTCGCGCGAATGCAGCACAAGGGTGGCAACTATACTTGGTGCGACGGAGAGGTTTAGACGAAAGGCGGAGATGGATCAGCTCTGGAGTCCGTGGCGATTTGCGTATGTGACAACGGCGGATGGGGCGCCTCGGCCGGGTGTGCCGACGCAACTTAATGCGTGGCCGGGCGATCTCGGCTGCGTCTTCTGCAATTTGATCGCGAGCGTGGATTACGCGATTGAGCACGGGATGAGCGTCGATGAAGCGGAAGAGGCGGGAGGCTTGGTCAAGCGCGGGAAGCACTGCTTCATCTGCCTGAATGCTTATCCCTACACCTCGGGGCACGTGATGGTGATGCCGTACGCACATCTTGACCGGATAGCAAAGCTAAAGGTTGATGCTGCGCATGAGTTGATGGACTTGGCGCAGGGCACGGAGCGCGCACTGGAGCAGTTGTATCGGCCGCATGGGTTCAACTTCGGCTTGAACCTGGGGCAGGCGGCAGGAGCAGGCGTTGCGGGACATCTGCACATGCATGCGATGCCGCGATGGATAGGCGATACGAATTTTATGACTACGGTGGCGGAGACGCGGGTGCTGCCTGAGGACCTGGGAACGACGTGGAAGCGGCTGCGGGCTACGTTTGCTGAGATAGAGACGGAGCGAGGTTAGCGGCGCTGCGTGCAGGTTAGCGGAGTTGGGTTTGTCCGCTTCTAAGCAGCTTTCAAGCTACTAGCTTTCCCAGTCTCAGAATCGAGAACCTTCGGCTTCACTCGGAGCGAGCTCTGGGGTACCCACGGCTCGTGGGAGCGCAAAAAACATCATGGATGTGCAACTTTACGGTTGCGCATAATGATTACGAGCGAAGGTTCGCTACTTTGATTGGCGTCTGAGAGCTTCGAGGGATGCAGCGAACTCCTGCCATTCGTCTTTTGCGACTGGGCGCTGATTAGTCGCCGGTGGTTTTGCAGGCGACGGCCGGGTGCTCGCCTGAGTTGCGAATGCGGGCTGCGTTGCGGGTAACTTTGGCGGAGCGGGTGTGGCGCTCTTCTGAGTGACGACTCGAGACGGCTCGGGCGGAGATTGTGGCGCAGCCGGCCTCGGGCTCTGCTGAGTAACAGCTGGAGGTGGTGCGGCGGGAGGCTTTGGGGGTGGCGGGGTCGGAATTTCCTGGGCGATTGCCGCCGCTTCGGGCTGTTTGAGCTTCTCCTCCATCGACTTCAGAAGATTCTGGATGGTCTTTTCCGTCTGGTCGACGACCGGAACCGGAGCAGGTTCCTGCTTTGGAGCGGAGCGCTTTCGCGCACTTCCCGATTGGGTAGCGGGATCTCCGATGTCGGCGGAGGCGTCGACCCGCTCCAATTTCCACTGCTGAGCCTGATTCTGCGATCGAGGGCGCCCTTCGGCTTGGGCGCGAAGCTCGGACACCTCCAGCATTTTCTGATCAAGTTGCTCCCGCAGGTCGAACTCGCGTGCGTCGGCAGACCTGCGCACCAGGTCTACCGCATCTTCGACTTGTGATCTCAGATTGGCCCGGCCCCAAAGATAGCCGCAAAGGAGACAGATCAGGCCACTGGCAAGCGCTACCGCACCGATAAGTGTGGCTGTATGGCCCATGGATACACGTCCCCTATTCCTAATCTAAGCGAAACCTGGGGGTGTACCACGGGAGGTAATGGGAAGTTTCCGGGACTAAAGTAACGAGGAAATTGGGGTTAGGTGAGTTTCGTCGGGAGTTAGCGGCTTTCGCTTGCGTTCCACTCCTCAAAATCGTGCGTCTGGATTCCAGTCTCGCCTCCAGCACTCACCTTTCTCTGTGTGAATCGGCCTCATGATCCGATTCGAGGGAGCGATCCTCTTCAGCTTCGGCGGTGAGGGCCAGTTCAGCCTGGTCTACGTCGGCGCGATCGAGCAGGCTTTTTGGAATTGATTTATTGGTGCGAATGCCCAGCTTCTTCAACATCTCGACCTGGCGAATGAGATTGCCACGTCCTTCGGCGAGTTTCTTCATGGCATTGGAGTAATGATGATCGGTCTTGCGGATGCTGTCGCCGATGACATCCATGTCGGTAACGAAGCCGACGAATTTCTCGTAGAGTTCACTTCCGCGCTCCATGACTTCGCGGACGTTACGGGCCTGACGTTCCTGCTGCCAGAGGACGTTGATGATGCGAATGACATAGAGCAGTGCGGTGGGTCCGACGAGGAGGATTCCCAGCTTATAGGCATCGGCCGAGAGCTCGCCATCCGCCAAACTAGTCTCACGATTCGCTTATTTCGGAATCACCTGCAGCGATTGCGAGGATTGGCTGTGACCACTCCTCCGATTCCAACTCACGAACATCTGGTTGCAACTTCTCGATCTCAGCTATTTCTTCGTCTGAGTGAACGAGCTCGCCCAACTGACGGCCGTAGAAGAACACGCCACCCTTGCCTTCGATCGTTCCGAGAAATTTATTGTAGTGATCGACGCTGCTGTTGAGGGCATTGCCAAGTCTCGTCACATGGACCTGCGTAGTCACTAATTTGTCATAGATTTTCCGCCCAAGTTCGTGAATCGACTTTGCATTCTTCGTAATTTCCGATTGTTGCCAGCCAAATTCGACAGCGCGAAGCAGCGCAATCAATGTCGTAGGCGTCGCTATGACTACGTCATTCTGCGCACCGAATTCAATAAGTGATGGATCAGCCTCGAGGGCTGCGCTGAACAACGCTTCGCTTGGCAAGAAGCAGACAACAAAATCGGGAGCGTTTTCAAACTGCTTCGAGTACAGTTTGCTCGATAGATCTTTTAGATGTGACCTTACGCGCTGGGCATGAGCCGCGAAACGAACGGCTTGTGTCAAAGGTTCTGCGCTGGCGCTCGCATTGAGAAACGCGTCTAGCGGGGTCTTGGCATCTACCACAATTTCGCGTCCATTGGGAAGTTTAACGACCATATCGGGTCGAAGCACCTTATCATCATCGTCCCGCACGCTCACTTGCGGTAGAAACGTGCAATGCTGCACCATCCCTGCATACTCAACGCAACGTTTGAGCTGTAGTTCGCCCCAATTTCCTCTGATCTTGGGAGAGCGTAAGGCGGTGATTAGTTGTCCAGTCTCGGTCTTCAGTGCCTCTAGCGAAGCAGGAATCGAGTTCTTCATATTCTCGACAATTCCCTTAACCTCTGCATAAGCGCCCTCCCTCTTGACCTCCAAACTCCGTGTTTGCTCGTCCAGTTTGTTCAGGGTCTCGGTAAGGGGATCAACGAGCTTCTTGATAGCCAATTCCTTTGCTACGAGATTTTGCTCAGCAGCGTCACTTTTCGCGCCAAGTTCCAGTTTGGCGAGCGCAAGAAAGCTCTGATTGTTGTCTTTCAAGGCTTCTGCGGCCAAATTTCCAAACACATCTTTTAGATCTGATTCTCTCTGAAGATATTTGCTCTTCTCTGCCTCGACATTTGCCTCTGCAGTACCGAGCTTTCCCGTTAATTCAGTAACGGACTCCTGAAATCTCTTCAATTCGGCGAATTGCTTGGTCTTCTCATCTTCAAGCCCGACCAAGCGCTCCCGTAGAAGGCGGCTCTCCGCCTGACCGGCAGCTTTCCCCATCAAATAACCCAGCAACACACCCACAATGGTCGGAACGGCTACAATGATTAATGAGCTTGCATGGGAACCTCCGAGGCTCCTTCGCCTAATGTACGCCTTTGGAATGTGCATTTCCGGTCCCAAATTGGCGAATTTTCCGGGATGGTTCCGGAAGATTAAAGGGGCCGCAAGTTGAAGGCAGGTAATTGATTTATTTCCACTCTGGGTTGCTTTACACACTCCGGAGCCTCCCGGTAGACTTGGAGTTTCGGGGCCGGGCGATCATTTGTTACAGCGGCGGGACGCCCCAGCGACGTGGACCTGTCGCCGGGGACCCCGGAGTTGTATTGGTGTGCCGTGTGCCGTTATTGTAGGCAGGCAGAATGGAAACCGTTCAATCCCGGATAAGTCTGGATTTGTAAAAAAGAATTGAGGAGAATCAGGCATGGCGGTAGAAGAAAAGGTAAAGCAGATCATCGTCGAGCAGCTGCAGGTGGATGAGGCCGAAGTGACCCCGGGCGCGAGCTTCCAGGAGGATCTGGGTGCGGATTCGCTGGACGTTGTCGAGCTTGTGATGCAGTTCGAAGAAGCATTCGACCTGGAGATTCCCGACGAAGATGCTGAGAAGATCAAGACCGTCAAGGACGCGATTGATTACATCGAGAAGAACGAAAAGACCGCGAAAGGCAAATAGCCGGTGAACCGACGAGTCGTGATCACCGGCCTTGGGCTGGTGTGCGGTGTAGGCAACACCGCTCCCGAGGTGTGGGAGAAACTGGTAGCGGGCGCCAGTGGTATGGCTCCGATAACAGAGTTCGACACAACCGGATTTCCTGTCACATTTGCCGCCGAGGTCAAGAACTTTGACCCGTTGAACTTTGTGGACAAGAAGGAATCGCGCAAGATGGGGCGATTCATCCATTTTGCCTTTGCGGCTGTGCAAGAGGCGATGGAGCAGTCTGGCCTGAAGATTACGCCGGAGATCGCCGAACGTGTAGGCGTGTTTATCGGTTCGGGAATCGGCGGATTCGAGATCATTGAGCGCGAGCACACTAACCTGATCAATGGGGGCCCGCGCAAGATTTCACCCTTCTTCATTCCCGCCGTAATCGTGAACATGGCGGCAGGGCAGATCAGCATTCGCTATGGGGCGCAGGGACCGATTTCTGCAACAGCCACAGCGTGCGCGACGAGTGCCAATTCAATAGGCGACTCGGTGCGGATGATTCTGCATGGCGATGCCGACGCGATGATTGCAGGCGGCGCGGAAGCATCGGTGACTCCGCTGTCGGTGGGCGGGTTTGCTTCGATGCGGGCGCTCTCGACACGCAACGACGAGCCTACCAAGGCGAGTCGGCCGTTCGACAAGGATCGCGATGGATTTGTGATCGGCGAAGGCGCGGGCATTCTGATTCTGGAAGAGCTCGAGTTTGCCAAGAAGCGCGGGGCGAAGATCCTGGGCGA
Organism: uncultured Acidobacteriaceae bacterium; assembly: GCA_963738035.1. GTDB lineage: Bacteria > Acidobacteriota > Terriglobia > Terriglobales > Acidobacteriaceae > Telmatobacter. The sequence goes on along the minus strand of CAVTVB010000003.1, from coordinate 43,983 downwards.
AGTAATTGGTTACGGGATGAGCGCGGACGCGTATCACATGACCGGCATTGCTCCTGAAGGCGCGGGTGCGCAACGCAGCATGCGTGCGGCGCTGAAGGATGCAGGGATCAAGCCGGAAGATGTGGGCTATGTGAATGCGCATGCGACGTCGACTCCTGCTGGCGACGGCAATGAATCGCGCGCTATCGAGCTGGTGTTTGGCGAGCATGCGTTGAGCGGCAAGCTGAAGATCAGCGGAACTAAGTCGATGACGGGGCATTTGCTTGGCGGCGCGGGAGGACTGGAAGCGGGCATTACGGTGCTGTCGCTGATAAACCAGGTGCTGCCGCCAACGGTCAATCTGGACAATGTGGATCCCGAATGCAGACTGGACTACGTGCCGAACAAAGCCGTCAAGCACGACTTTGATGTAGCACTGTCGAACTCCTTCGGGTTCGGTGGAATTAATGCGACGCTGATTATGCGGAGATGGACGGAGTAATAAGGACAGGGAATAGGAACTCAGGAACGGAGAATAAGGAACAGGGAATAAAAAACGACGGCGCACATCTTGGGATGTGCGCCGTTTGATTTTTCCGGCTATTAGTCATCGGCGCGAAGAGCACTAGCCCATGAACGCGGCCCATCCAGCACCAACCAGCACCACAACCGCCCACCAGCCGAATGAGGAGATGTAACCCGACGAGCGTTTGACGCCAGCAACGATCGCTGTCCCGATTCCAACCAGTGCAAGGCACCAGATTGTGATGATGTCGATTGAGGTTGCGAGGCTGTAGAGTGCTGGATTGATGTCGGTCGGAAGGAATGCTCCGAGGTTGGTGGGGGCGAAATTCTTTATGTTGAAGGTTTCCGGCGCCATACCCACGTAAAGCACGACAATCCCCAGGATTGTCTTTATGACCGAGGGAAGCATGGCATACATCCAGACGGAGAAAATGCTGCCGAATTTGGCTCTGCCGCCGAATCCAAAGTTGATGGTTCCCCAAAGCACAAGTGCGATAACTGCTCCGGTGGCAAGAAGGAAGACGGGAGAAGCAATGAAGATGACCTGGGTGACGGTGGTGGAAATCTTCATTTGTGATTCGCGCTGCTCGGGCGTAAGAGCGCCCATCCGTTCTTCGCTTTTGGGGCTTAGACGAATCTGGTTATCGACGACCTGACGCATGCCGATTTTGGAATTGACCGCTGCATAGAATGCGAAGCCGAGAACAACGTATATGACGAAGGGCAGCCACCAGCTCTTGTGTCCGAGCTTGATGTCGGTGAAGGTCTTGGATGGCGCAGTGAAGGTATCAACGATGCGCTCCCACTGCGTGAGGCCGGGAGTGGTTTCGGCCGCAGGTTGCACTACCTGATCGCTCATGATTCGCCTCTCAAAGAAATCTGTTGAACTTCCGGTTTCCGGTATTGTGGGCGGAGTGCGGAGGAGACCCCGGCCTATGAGCTTCACATTCCCACCAAGACGGGGCCAAAACCTAACGTCCTTAAGAACTGCGCTCGCACGAGATTGTAGCGCGTCTGGTGCAGATTAGGAATGTATTTGCGGAAAGGATGCGCGAGGGGGTTGTTATGGGTTCGGGGCGATTTCGGCGGTGGGGTTGGCGCTGATTGAATCATCGGCCGGGGTTGAAGGCACCGTTGCTACTTTCGCGGTCCGATGGGATTGCTCCCCTTCAGCGTAGTTCTTATACACGGTGATGTGGAAGCAGCGCTGGCGGAATTCTTCTTCAACGTCGAGGACGCCGGCGTTCTGATAGTTGAGAAGTTGATTGCGCATCCAGAGCATTTCTTTCTTTGAAAGACCGGATTTGGCTATGTCGATGGTGGCGCCCGTGAGGTGCGGACTGACGATGTCGCCTTCTGCCTCAGCGGCGTTGTGATTGGTGCGCATGAGGCGCTTCTGGTACTCGACGGTGCGCACGGCGGAGCTGACAATGAGCGACTTGTGGAACTTGGCCTCATAGTCGCGACCAAGGTCGGCGAGGAAACCGGCGGTCCAGGGACGGCAGTAGCGACGGTCTTCGGGCAGCCCAGGATTCACTATAAGCCCGCCCGACTCGGGAACACGAACAAGCAATCCGCGCGCGATGCGGTCTTGCAGGTCGGCGTCGTCTTCAATGCGTTCGAGGGAATCTTGTTCGGCTCGGGCGTTCTGACGGACGAGGGAATCGTGGGTTCCGCGAAGGGTGTAGCGGGAAACGGGGCCGGTAAAGATGGGCGGACGGTTGAGCTCAGCGATCTGGCCGGAGGCGGGCGCAATGGGCTGGGCTGCTTCGCGCGGGGCGGCAAGCGGGTTGCCGGCTCCGGCCATGGTGGAACGATCAGTGCCTGGAGGCGGCAGAGTATCAGTTTCACGCGGATTTTCCCGGTCAGCTGCCGAGAGTTCTACCGCATCTGGATCCGGTTTCGATTGGGAAGGCGAATTGGTGGCCGAAAGCGCTCCAGACCTCGATTCAGGTCTTGAGGGATGGACAGGAACGGCGGCGAGCGCTACGAAGTGTCCTTTGGTGCGGTACCCGTTATAACGGCTGCGTCGCAGGGTGGCCGACCGGCTCGCGGTCGATGTGGTGCGATGGCTGGAGGACGATGCGGATAGCTTGCCGCGGCGCGTGGCGGTGCGCGAACTCCGCGTTGATGCCGCGGCGCCGGACTTGCGTTTTGCCGTCCGCGGAGACCGTGATGCGGAGCGCGAAGGCGAATGCGCCCGATGCACCATCGACTTAGTGATGGTGGCGTGCGCGGGCGTTTGCACGGAATTGATGCGTGCTGCGCCGGCGGATGTTGCGACGAGCGTGGCCAGCGAAAGAACGATGAGAGCGGCGCGGACCATCGGGGGTACGCGGAGAAACCAGAGCATGCTTAGTGTAAGACGCAGCGGAGTGCATTTGGAGTACTGAGGGTGGTTCAGATTTGTCTGATAAGTAGCGCAGTCCGGTACGGGTTTGGCAGGAGATTGCAGAACGAAATGGACAATCGTCAAACTACTGCCGACTGGGCCATTGCAGGGGCGGGATTTGGGGGTTCCACCGCTCAAGGATCATCCCTTTCATGGTAGAAGCTTACATGGATAAGCGGGCGACGGGGGGCGTAATTACGCCACTATGATGTTTCAGATGCGGGTGTGATGGGGTGAGCGCTGTCTCGATCATGCTTTTTGGGCGCTATAAGTGGCTCGGCGATCTCGTCACGTTGATTTCATTGTGGTTATTGGCGCCACGGCGGGGCCGGATGCACGGGTGAGCTACGTGGCGGGTCTCGAGGAGAAAATGGGCAAGCTTTGAGTGAATGAAGAGAGCCGACCGCTCTTTATGCGAGCTGGATTTGAAATCTGCAGACCTGCCCGCCACGACGTGGAGATTCGAGCACTTTGACGGTGGCGGCTTTTCCTGACACCGATTCGAACAGCGCCTGGTTGTTGGCTGCTGAACATTCACAGTAGGGATCGTTAGGTGCGGGTGGACGCTGGGGGCTCCAGCCACAGACGCATTCGCTGACTGGATACACGAGCGCAATCTGGTTGCCGGTGCGCGTGCAGTTCGCGGGGCCGACGATTTTTCTCATCAACTCGACTAGTTTGTCTACGTCGCCGTGACTGTTCGTGATCAGATCCTGGCGAAACTGGAGGGCGCGGCAGCAGGCCTGACCGCGCTGCTGCATGAGCTTAATAAGCGCAGCATGATCGAGGGTGGACTCTTCCTTTGCAATGAAATCCGACAGGAACTGGCGAACGGCACTGGAATCTGCTGAACAGGACGGCGTGCCGCAATGTCCACTATCCGCTTTGGCAGTGATGGATAGGATTGGCAGGGTTGCTGTGGTGGCGGCAAGGGATTTCAGGATGGCTCTTCGATCCATGATGGGATCCTTTCGTGAAGAGCGTGTTCAACTTGGCAGCGCGAGCGAGTTCAATTCAATGGACTGAAATGAGTGCGTGTGAATACGTTCTTCGATTATGCATCGTGAGAATTGAAACGAGATTAACGCTGTGGAAGCCGTATGTCGTGGAAATTGGTTTGAGAGGGCTTCTGAGTGATTCAAGCGGGACATCACTTGGAATCTGCGGGTGAATCATCTTCATCCCGCCTATTCGAGGGCGTAGAGGTTGCCGTCGGCGCTTCCTATATAGACGGCGCTCCCGGAAATTACGGGCGAAGACAGGAATGTACCTACGGTGTGGGTCTTTGTGACGCCGACGATCATGTCATCGTAAAAGTTGGATTGAAAGACGGCTTCGTAATTGGGACTGCCATCGGGCTTGGAGAGGGCGGCGAGGTTTTGAAGGGAACTCTCCGGCTGAAATGTCCATGCGGGCTTGAAGGATGTGAGATCGACGGCGATGAGTTTGCCGTCTTGTCCGGCAACGTAGAGTGTGTTTCCGGCGATGGAAGGCGAAGAGAAGATAGGCCAGTGGAACAACTTTAGCGAATCGATGGGTGCGCCGGTTTTTGCGTCGAGGACGTGCAGGAGGGCTGTATCGGACGTGGCGAAGTAGAGTTTGCCTGCGTACACTACAGGTGAAACGATGACCCACGATCCTTTGTTGTTGAAGGCCCAAAGTTTTTTGCCGGTCGCTGCGTCGAGTGCGTAGAGGTTCGAATCGCGGCAACCGAAGTAAATGATTCCATCAGCAACAGTGGAGGAGGACTGAATGCCGACCTGGTTATGTATGTCTGGGTCTTCGCCGGTTTTGAAACGCCAGAGTTCTTTTCCAGTGGCAGAGTCGAGAGCATAGAAGTAGCTATCCCAACTTCCGATGTAGAGCTTGCCGTCGACGATTGCTGGTGACGCGTGCACTACGTCGCCAGTCTTAAATTTCCATTTGAGATCGCCGGAGATTGCATCGAGCGCGTAGATGTTGCCGTCTCCGCTGCCGAAGTAGACGACGCCATTCGAAACGGCTGGCGAGGACAAGTAAGTGTCGAAAGGATCGGGCATGGTTTCGCCGGCGGGCAACGATCCGTGCAGATGGGTTGCGGCATAACGGCGCTCCCCAGCGTTGCGGAATTTCCAGCTGAGCTTTCCGGTGGCTGAGTCTACCGCGTAAAAGTTGCCGTCGTAGCTGCCGAAGTAGACGAGGCCATGGTCGACGGCGGGGGACGAGGCGACGCGCGCCCCGGTTGTGAATGCCCACTTCTTCGCGCCGGTCTGCTGGTCAACGGCATAGAGATTGCCGTCGTTGCTGCCGACGTAGATGACGCCGTCGACGATTGCAGGTGACGAGACGACTTCGCCGCGCGTGTGAAAGCTCCACTTGATGCCTTTGAGCTTTGGAACGCCTGCTGCGGCGTAGATGCCGGAATGGGCTAGATCGTTCCGGAACATCGGTGCGTCCTGGGCAAAGGCGAGTGTGGCGAAGAGAAAGATGGCGGAGGATTTGAGAAAAAGCCTTTGTTCGTGCAAGTGATGTCCTCTGATGTGAAGGACAACTATAAAAGCTTTCGCGCCGATAGGCGAGGCAATTTGGATGAATGAACAGTGAGGTGTGACGGACCGTGCGGGATTCTGGTGGTTGTGATTTGAGTGGGGTTTCGCAGCAATGAAGAAGGGGTGCGTATCTCGCACCCCTTCTTGTTGCCGCAACATTGGTGGACCACTTACTGGATCAACGTGCCCTGATCGTCTTCCTTGCCGTTTACTTCGTCGGGCGGGATAATGACGGCGGCGGCAACCTTGTCGTCTTCTTCAAGGTTGAGCAGGCGGACGCCCTGGGTGGCGCGGCCGGCGGCACGGACGGTTTTGGTGTCGATGCGAATGATCTTGCCCCATTGGCTGATGACGACCAGCTCAGAAGTTTCGTTGACCAACAAGATCGACGCACTCTTGCCTACCTTGGGAGTGGCTTTCAGGTTGTTCACACCCTGGGCACCACGAGCTGTCAGGCGATACTCGTCTACGTCTGTACGCTTGCCAAATCCGTTTTCAGTGACGGTCAAGATGAGCGATTTGCTGACGCCCAGCTTTTCGTCAAATTCCTTGAGCGTTTTCTCGGCGTCGTCGCGACGTTTTTCCGCGGTCTTGACGGCTGCGTTCAGAGTGTCAGTCTCTTTCGGCGCAGCACGCAATTCCTCTCTGGCTTTCTGCAGTTGCTCTTTCGCCTTTTCCAAGGCATTCCGCAGTTCAGTGAGTTTCTTTGTGAGGTTCAGCTTGGCAGCGCATTCGTCCCGTTCCTTGTCCCGCGTGGCATCAGAATCCGTGATTGCCGCGCCGATGACGTAGTCATTTTTCTTAAGGGAAATGCCTCGATTGCCGGCAGCATTACGTCCCATGGGTCGCAAACCGATGCCATTCCGCTCAGGATCGTATTCTTCATCAAAGCGGATGGCCATTCCCTCGCGCGTACCGAGGAAGATTGTCTGTTTGCCGTTGGTCAGGCCTGCTGAGATCAGATCATCATCTTTTTCGATGGCGATGGCGATGATGCCGCGCGACATGACGTTGGAGAAGTCCTTGAGGGGGGTCTTTTTTACGACGCCATTGCGCGTTGCGAAGAAGATGAACTTCCCTTCTTCTTCGAGATCGCGGACAGGGAGGATGGCACGGACGTTTTCGCCGGGCTGCAGGTTGAGCAGGCTCTGCATGCTCTTGCCTTTGCCTGCGGCTCCGACATCAGGAACTTCGTACACTTTGATCCAATAGACGCGGCCGGTGTTGGTGAAGCAGAGCAGGTAGGCATGGGTCGAGTCGATGATGAGCTGCGAGACGAAATCTTCTTCGCGCGTCTTCATGCCGGTACGGCCAGTGCCGCCGCGACGTTGCTGACGATAGATGGAGATCGGCGTCCGCTTGAGGTAGCCCTGATGGCTGACGGTGACGGCAACCTGCTCGTCGGCGATCAGGTCTTCGAGTTGAAGCTCAGCTGACTCGTCGACGATTTGGGTGCGGCGTGCGTCGCCGTACTGGTCGCGAACTCTCTCGAGTTCCTTGATGATGACGTTGCGCAGTTTCTTGTCGCTGGCGAGGATGGATTCGTACTCGGCGATCTCTTCGCGCTTTTGCTGCAGTTCTTTCAGAATTTCATCGACCGAGAGCTGCGTGAGGCGATAGAGCTGCAATTCGAGGATTGCATCAACCTGCTTGAGCGAGAGGCCACGTTCTTCGGAGGCCAGGCGCTCGCGCTCGAGATTGACGATGATCTCAGTTCCCTTGCCCCATGTGTACAGGTTTTCGCGAGCTTCGACGCGTGAATTCGATCCACGGATGATCTTGATGACCATGTCGAGGTTGTCGAGGGCAATCTTGTAGCCTTCGAGGATGTGCTCGCGCTCGCGGGCCTTGCGCAGAAGGTAAGCGGTGCGGCGTTGCACTACGTCGATGCGGTGATCGATGAATGCGCGGATGGCGCCATCAAGAGGAAACTCTTTCGGCTGGCCGTTCAGCACAGCCAAGAAGATCATGGAGAAGCTCTCCTGCATCTGGGTGTGCTTGTAGAGCTGGTTGAGCACGATCTCAGGCTGCGCGCCACGCTTGAGTTCGATGACGATGCGCATGCCGTCGCGATCGCTCTCGTCGCGCACGTCGCTGATTTCATCGATGATTTTTTCGGTGACCAGCTCGGCGATACGCTCGATCAACTTTGACTTGTTGACCTGGTAGGGAATTTCGGTGACGATAATCGCCAGTTTTTCCTTGGTCAGATTTTCTGTGGCCACTTTGGCGCGCATCATGAAGCGGCCGCGGCCGGTCTTGTAGGCGTTGACGATGCCGCTCTTGCCGTAGAGGAATCCGCCGGTCGGGAAATCGGGGCCCTGCACATGCTGGAGGATTTCGATGAGGCCGGCCTTGGGATTCTTGACCAACTCAATGGTGGCGTTCACGACCTCGGTGAGATTGTGCGGCGGAATGTTGGTGGCCATGCCGACGGCGATTCCGCTGGAGCCGTTGACGATGAGATTGGGAATGCGCGAAGGAAGAACGGAAGGCTCCGTTGTGGACTCGTCGTAGTTGGGAACGAAGTCGACGGTCTCCATATCGATGTCGGCGAGCAGTTCACCGGCGATGCGCGACATGCGGCACTCGGTGTAACGCATGGCTGCGGGTGGATCGCCATCAACGGATCCGAAGTTGCCTTGTCCATCGACAAGCGGGTAACGCAGAGAAAAGGGCTGCGCCATGCGCACCAGCGTGTCGTAGATGGCCGAGTCGCCATGGGGATGGTAAACACCCATTGCCTGTCCGACGACCTTCGCGCACTTCGTGTACTTCTTGTTGTACTCAAGGCCCATCTCGCTCATGGCGTACAGCACACGGCGATGCACGGGCTTGAGGCCATCGCGAGCGTCGGGAAGCGCGCGCCCGATGATCACTGACATCGAGTAGTCAAGATACGAGCGGCGCATCTCCTCTTCGATATTGATGGAGATGAGACTGCCTTCGCGTGGTGGCGTACCGCCATCGAGGGGGAGCTGGGGGTTCTGATCGTCTGGCATAGGTTTTTTGACCCGTCGGAGAGGCGGCAAAAAGGCACCGGTGAAGCGGGGCCGAAGTTCTCGCGGGCTACATATTCAGTTTACGCTTCGAGGGCCACTTTCATCAAGGTCGAAAAGCACACTTAACCACCATATTTAGTTATATTTACGTGCAACTCTGTTTTGTCCGCCCTTGGTCTCGATTTGCGAAGCGAAAAAGTTTATCCCGGGGGCAATTTCTGTGCTGTTTAAGTAGTGTCTTCGAGGACATTTTTGAGGCTCATTGCGCGACCCGCCAAGGTGAGGCGTCATTCCATTTTGCGAGTTCCTGTTTCGCCCACTGGTTCGACTTGCCAGTATGGCAGGAGGTGCATGGATTGGGGATGCCGGATTGCTCAGTCTGCTGTGGCGTGATGAAGCGGAAGGTGTGCGCCGCGACGTAGTTGTCTTTGATGGTCTGTTCGATGCGGGGCATGTGGCAGGCAATGCACTGGCTGCCAGCACTGTTGGCGGCATGATGAGTGTGTTGATTGACATTGCCATGCAGACCTGCGGGATTCTGACGAGTGTGGCAGCCGAGGCAAAGCGCGTTGCCGCTGACAGGGAGTGCGGAGACGGCGCTGCTGTGCACCTGATGGCAATCGAAGCAGCGGATCTGGCGGTGATACATGTTGCTCTGCACAAAATCATTGCCTTGCATACGATTCTTGTGCGCGGTGAGATCGGCGAATTGATAGAAGTCGGTGACGCCGGGCTTGGTCTCTTCGAGTTGCCAGTAGTCGGCCAGGCGGTCCCCGGCGGTGTAGCCAACAGGCCAGTCGTAATAGCGGCTGTTGATGGGATTGGTAAGTGGGCGACCTTGGCTGTGGCACTGAATGCAAGTGTCGTTGGCGCGCACGAAGTCGAGTTTGTCGGGGTTAACGATGTTGGTGCGAGATGGATGAGCGACGTGAGTGCTACCGGGCCCGTGGCACTTCTCGCAGCCTACATTCCACTCGGTGACTTGTTTTGTTTGTGTGTCGTAGTTGACGGAGTGACAGCCGTCGCAGGTGGGGCCGGTGGGGCGGTCGAAGTTTGTGGGACCGTAGTAGGAGACCCACCAATCGGTACCGGTCTCAACGTGATACGGAAGCCATCTGTGCTTCTGGACATCCCATTGCGCTGGGAGCGGGAAGTAGTCGTCTCCGCGCTTGGTGAAATAGCGCTGCTTGAATCGCCCCCCATAGGTGAACGCTACGTCGTCAAGGGTGAAGGTGCGAACAAGGTCAGGATGAGCGAAATCGCCGACGACGGCTTCAGGATGCTGCCGCGGATCGAGCAGGATGTTGGCCATCCGGCTTTTCTTCCAACCTTGATAGGCAGCGAGATGGCAGTGCTTGCAGGATTCAGAACCAACGTACTGGACTTTGATGCCGGCTGATTCAGCCTTAGCAGGTGCCACACGCCGCGGATTGAGCGGCGGCTGCTGAGCGGCCACTGCGCATGAGAGTGCAAATATGACGAGAAGCAACTGCTGAGTAAAAATAAGCAGCGTACGCCGCGAAGTGAGAGTGGACAAGTTCATCGAGACCTCAAACATGAGTCATTGAGTACCACGTCCGCTCACTGGATGGCTACGAATCAAACAAGGCTGGGCAGACTGATGATGCACAAGGCGGCCTGGAGAATCACCAAAGAAGCGGCCGCTGCGATGAAAAGCCTGCGGCGCTGTGACTCGAATGCGTCAGCGAAGACTCCGCCAACAAAGGTGAGAAGGAAGGGCAGAGACCAGAGCCAGGGGGTGGATTGAGTTCCGGTGGTGACGAGCACGACGAGAACGAGGAAGCAAACGAGGGGAGCGGTGTTTCCGAAATAGCGTGAGCGGCGCACGCCGAGATAAAGAAACACCGACGCAGCTGCGGCGACGACGATGCCGGCATTGGAGAAAGTGGATAAGAAGCGGCGTGCGGGGTCGAGAGAGATGGAAAGAAAGCCGGCGCCGGAACGGAAGATGTAGCTGAAGGCGTCAGGCGAGAACCCGTAGCAGGCGAAGACGAGCACCAGCGCACCGGCGGAGGCAAGCAGGACAACGGGAAGAAGCTGGCTACGGCGGCCTTCGGCGATCCAGATCATCAAGACAAAACCAAGCAAGGCAGCAACGGGCAGGGCTGCGATGTGCGCTGCGGCGGCAATGCCGAAGACTGCCGTCAGCAGGATGATGCGTGGCCTCCATTTTCGACGCGGGCCCTGCATAGCATGTGCCACACCAATGCAGGTGTAGATGCCGCCATAAACTCCAAGCGCCGCGAAGATATCGGGATTGGGTGAGACGCAGGCTTTCAAAATTGATGGCGAGAAGCAGTAAAGCGCCAGCGCTATGTATCCGCCCATGTTGCCATATAGGCGCCGCGTGACCCACCAGAGGCCAGCCCCGAGAACACATCCGCAGAAAAGAAAGGGAAGGCGCAACAACAGGAGCACATGGGTCATCTGGTGGCGGAGTTCCCAGATACTCAGATCGGCGAATCCCCGCCCGGAGGATGCCTGAACGACCCGGTCTTCGGGCTTTCGGAAGCGATCAGCGCCACGCTGGACGAGCAAGTTGAGGGTGAGGGGCAGGCCCGCGACGCGGTACGCGAGGATGCCGTCGTGGATGTTGCCGCAGGTTGTGTAATAACCGGCGAGCGGCGATGGCTTCTCCCACGTTTCGCGGCCGCAGCGCACATATTGGTAGTCGCGATCCGACAGGGTTTGGTGACTGGTAATCCAAAGACCCTGAATGAGAAAAAGAGCGAGAAGTACTGCCGCGATGCGTTGCGGGAAGTTGAAGTGGAAGCGGCGGAGGCGGGCAAGGGGACGGGTCATCTCGTGCGACATCAGATAGTTTCAGTCTATATGTCAGAAACCGAAGAGCCGAGCCCTGCGGGGAAAGCGGGTCTTCAGTTTTTCCCGGCTTAATCGAACCTGGTGGTTATACTTTCGCTTCCCCAGACTATCGGGCCGAAAGCGGCGAAAGCCACCATGCATGGGTGGCATTCAACAAGCGAAGTCGTAATTGGTAGCTCAGGAACTGCTACTGCACAGAGAGTATCGCGGTCCCTGGGATCGCAGAAGTCCCGTCTGCATTTGTATATGCGGCGGTAATGGTGGCTGAGCCTGCGGCAACAGGGGTAGCTCGACCCGTTTGGTCAATTGTTGCGACGCCCGTATTACTTGAGTTCCACGATACTGGGTTCGTCAACGTAACTGGGCTTCCGGAAGCGTTGAATCCGGTTGCCGAAAATTGTGTCAATTGGCCGACCGTTACGGGGGCCGGGTTGGCGGGGGACACAACCACCTGGGCCACATTCGTGCTCGCGGCGCCGGGCTGCGTGACATTGACAATCATCGTGCCTGAAATGTAGCCGTGGAATCCCTGCGAACTGGCCGTGATCTGGATGCCGGAGCAAATATTCTGCCCAGAAGTGATCACTCCGGTGCTGGTTACAGTGACACAATCATTCGTTGAACTTTTCCAGTCGACTTGATTGGTAATGTCCTTTGTGATCGGCGCGTGATCTGGGCGGGTATAGTAGCCAACTGCGGTGAGCTGGGTTGTGAGTCCCGGGCCACCAAAGTTCATCACACTCGGGGAGACAACAATCGAGGTCAGCGATGGATTACTGACACAGCTGGTGATTGGAATCAATACGCCAGTTATTAACAAGGCACCTAACAAAGCACGATTACGCATTCGAAATCTCCTGGCGTCTCCGCCGAGCTGGCCAAGCTTGGCCCTGGCCGCCTGCAATTCCAATCGACCCCAGCACCTTGGGCCATTCCCCTGCCCGATACGGGCGTTTTCCCGTATGAGTTCAACAAGCTGCAACCTTACGCAAAGATGCTATTGGGACTGAGCAGGCATGAGACGAATCTTTACCTACCTAGCTCCCCTCTCGTGAAAGAACTGAGCAAACACGACAACATTCCTCTTGTGAGGTCGCCCAAGGATACGGCACTTTCAAGCGGCGAATCAATAGCAATCTTGGGTCAGAGAGCCTGGAGTGTTACGCGCGTAACTTGCGAAATTGGGGAGGGTTGAGAGCGGAAGCTCCGGCTCTGAATGTGCTTACAGCATATCTACCGAGATTGTTTTCAAAAGATAGCAAACCGGTGTGTTTTGCCGCGCGAGGGTGCAACCGCTACACTGCTGGCATCATGGCCATAGCGCGCGATAACTCTCCGGACCGGCTTGTCAGCGCCTCGCGCGCTGAAGAAGAGCAGGGATTTGAACTGAAGTTGCGGCCGCGATGGCTGAAGGAGTTTATTGGTCAATCGAAAGCCAAGGAGCAGCTTGCGATTGCATTGGAGGCGGCGAAGACGCGTGGCGAAGCGCTGGATCACGTGCTGCTGTTCGGGCCACCGGGGTTGGGCAAGACAACACTGGCCACCATTATTGCCAATGAACTGGATGTGGGCTTTCAGCAAACGTCGGGGCCGGCGCTGCAGATTCAGGGTGATCTGACAGCGATTCTTACTAATCTGCGGGAGCGGCAGGTGCTGTTTCTCGATGAAATTCATCGCATGCAGCCGGTGTTAGAAGAAAAGCTGTACACCGCCCTTGAAGATTATAAATTGGACATCATCATTGGTCAGGGGCCGGCGGCGCGAACACACGTGATGGAGATCAGGCCGTTCACGTTTATCGGAGCGACGACTCGGCCTGGGTTGTTGAGTTCTCCGCTGCGATCGCGATTCGGAATTTTGCTGCGGCTGGAATTCTATACCGAGGATGAATTGCGGGTGATTGTGGAGCGCTCGGCCGAGGTGCTGGACGTACCGATCGATCCTGATGGCGCGGCAGAGATTGCGCTTCGGTCGCGCGGAACTCCGCGCATTGCTAATCGACTGTTGCGGCGCGTGCGGGATTTCGCGCAGGTGCGCGGAACGGGGTCGATTGACCGCCCGACGGCAAACGCGGCACTGACACTGCTGGAAGTGGATGCGCACGGGTTCGACGAGATCGATCGGCGACTGATGCTGACGATCATGCAGAAGTACGATGGCGGGCCGGTCGGTCTGGGTACGCTGGCCGCGACCCTGGCTGAGGAGGAAGATGCGCTGGAGGAAGTGTACGAGCCATTCCTGATTCAGATTGGCTTTCTGGATCGGACGCCGCGGGGTCGAGTGGCGACGCGGCTGGCATATGAGCACTTTGGCGTAGATATGCCGCGACGGCAGCCGGGGCTTTTCTGACTTAGCGGAGTTAGCTGCGCGGCTGGTTAGCGGAGTTACATCAGGATTTAGCGAGTTACGCCCCTTCGCGGCGTAGCGAGTCAGCAAGTTAGCGGAATCGCGCAATTCCATAGGAGATTATCGATGGCCTTGACTGAGTCGACAATGCTGGAACTGGGGACGGTGGCGCCGGATTTTTCGCTGCCAGATGTGGTGACGGGCAAGACCGTGCGGCGGGATGATTTTCGCGGGCCGAAAGGTTTGCTGGTGATGTTCATCTGCACACATTGCCCGTATGTGAAGCACATGGAAATGGGGCTTGCGCAACTCGGCGCCGACTACGTGGGGAAGATTCCAATTGTAGCGATAAGTAGCAATGATGCGGAGAGCTATCCCGATGATGGCCCGGCGGGATTAAAGCGACAGGCGCAGACGATGGGATTCAAGTTTCCCTATCTCTACGATGAGTCGCAAGAGATTGCACGTGCCTACAAGGCTGCGTGCACGCCGGACATCTATTTGTTCAACTCTGAGATGAAGCTGGTGTATCGAGGGCAGTTCGATGAGAGCCGGCCGAGGAATGGCGTTCCGGTAACGGGCAAGGATCTGCGCGCGGCGCTGGATGCGGTGTTGCGGGGGAGAAGCCTAGCGCGGATCAGCGAGCTTCGATCGGGTGCAATATCAAGTGGAAGAGCTAGCGGGTGAATTGCCATGCGAGGATCCCAGGTCTTAGAAACGAGACCTCGGGCACCCGGATTTTCTGCGCATGCAGAGATTAGAGGGGCAGGCTCTTCAGGTATTCACGAAACTTTTCGCCGAACTCGGGGCGCTTGAGAGCGAATTCTACCGTTGCCTGCAACATGCCGAACTTGTCGCCGGCGTCGAAGCGTTTGCCTTCGAAGGTGTATCCAAAAACCTTCTCTTCTTTGAGCAGCGCTTTGATGCCATCGGTGAGCTGTATTTCGCCGCCGGCGCCCGGGGTGGTCTCCTCCAACAGTTCGAAGATGCGTGGGGTCAGCACGTAGCGGCCGATGATGGCCTGCTTTGACGGTGCGTCTTCGAATTTGGGCTTCTCGATCATGCCGGTGCATTCGTAAATGCGGGGGTCGTCGGGATCCTGTTGTCCAGCAAGCACACCGTACGCAGAGATGCCGGGCCCTTCAATAGTTTGCGTTGCCAGCACCGAGCCGCCGCGTTCGTTGAATACGTCGATCATCTGCTTGAGGCAAGGTGTCTCGGCGTCAATCACGTCGTCAGGCAGGATGACGGCGAAAGGTTCGTCCCCTACAAGTTCCTTGGCACAGAGAACCGCGTGGCCTAGGCCGAGTGGCTCGCGCTGGCGCACGTAGCTGACGCGCGCAAGCGCAGAGACGCCGCGGGAGACAGCAAGCAGTTCCTTTTTCCCGCGGCGTTCCAGCGTGGCGTCGAGTTCAAAGCTGTGGTCGAAATGATCTTCCATGGCGCCTTTGCCGCGTCCCGTAATGATGATGATGTGTTCAATACCGGAAGCGACGGCTTCTTCCACTCCGTATTGGATGATGGGCTTATCGACGAGAGCCAACATCTCCTTGGGAATAACTTTGGTTGCCGGGAGAAAACGTGTGCCGAGGCCGCCGGCGGGGAAGACTACTTTTCGTACTTGCTCTGTCATCAACTGTCCCTCAACTAAAAGCTATGCGAGTGAGACGATAATTTGGATGAAATGCTGTTCATCCTCAGAGCGCTGGAGAGTCGTCGCCCAGCAGCGCTTCGCGCACGATTTTGATGGGCGGGAAGCCCTGGCTGAGAAATTCATCGTGAAAGTTTTGAAGCGAAAAAGCCGCGCCCTGTTTCTTCATCAGGTCTGAGCGCAGCTTCATGATCTCAAGTTTTCCCAGGGTGTAGTAGAGATAAGTGGGGTCGCCCGCGCCGCGCTTGGCTTCCACTTTCGCGGTCTCTCTGGGCTGGTAGCCTTCCCTCTGGAAGAATTCGACGGCCTGCTCGTATGTCATGTTCCCTGTGTGCATTTGGATGCCGACAATGAAGCGGGCGTTGCGCAGCAGTGCGTCCTGGAGCTGGCCGAGGCGAAAGAATTTGGCTTCGCGCTCATCTTTTGCGCCCGTCCCGGGCTGTCCGTAGCCGTTGTCGAGCATCATTTCCTCAGTGTAGTGAGCCCATCCCTCGACATTGGTTGTTGCGCTGAGGATCTTGCGTACGCGGCTGGGGGCCTTGAGCGAATAGAGATATTGCACGTAGTGGCCGGGATAGGCCTCGTGGACGGACGTTGAGATTACGGTGCCGATGTTGAAGGAGTGCATATAGCCCGCAACCTCCGCAGGGGTCATTGAGGGATCGGGCAGCGTGACATTGAAAAATGACGTGGTCGCATGGGTTTCAAATGGACCTGGCGAATCCATGCTGGCCTGGGTGGTAGCACGCATGAAGGGCGGCGTTTCTTCGACAACCGGCCGCACATCGGAAGGGATGGTGACGATGTGGTGGGAGCGGATGAAGTCGAGGAGGCTGGAAAAGGTCGCTGTGAAGGCGGGAATTAGCTGATCGGGCGCCGGGTGCTGGCTGCCCAGTTCGTCCAGGACCTCGCGCGGAGTCTTGTTGGGCTCCAACTCTTTGGCGACTTCGGCGAAGTGCTGCTGGTTCCGGCGCATGTCGGCGTATCCGATTTCGAGCAGCCTGGGTAGCGGCAAGTCAACCATCTCGTCGTACTGCAGCTTTTTTGAAAAGGTGTCGGCGCCGATGCGGAAGTCGCCGTTGGAGCGAGGAAGCAAATCGGTTTTGAGCCAGGCGAGGTAGTCATTCAACGCGGAAATAACAGCGGCATTGGTTTGTGCAAACTCTGATTTCAGCGCGGGATCGGTGGCGTCTTTGAAGGCGGCGGGGACATCGCGCTGGAAGAAGCTGACGATGCCGGGAAGTTGCTCGATGGCGATTTCGGTGAAGATGCGCGGAGGGTTCTGCAGGTTTGTGTGCGCCTCGGCGAGGAGGCCAGGCATTTGATTCTCACGGGCGATGAGCGACCGGAGCCGATCGTTGGCAGGTGCGAATTTGCGCTCCATGAGCGTGAACGCGGCGTTCGCGCAAGCGCCTGAGTAGTCGTCGGCGTCCTTGGCCCAGGGGCGAATGGTCTGAAGGGTAAGCAGGCGGGAGTGAATCTGACCCAGCACCATCTGGCGATCGCCGCGCGTTGTCTGATCAAGTGAGGCAGCGGGAATGGCCGAGACTCGATCCGCGAAACGTTGCAGGTCGGCGACTTCGGCATGGATTCTGGTTTGAGAGAAATCTTCGAGCTTTGAGTCGTACTGGTGATAGCCCGCTGTCGTTCCCGATGTCGGCTGGTTGGGGAAGTAGACCTGGTCGAAGTACTCGTCGGAGACTTTCTGAAATTCTCCCTTTGGTGACTCGGCTCGGACGGCAATTGCGTAAGACATGCAGGCTCCAATGGCAAGAAGTGCGACGGTTTTTCTCACGATTCCTCTTGAATTGATTGTGAATTATATGGTGACTGCATCGGGAGCAAGCTTGACGAGCAGGTCGCGAATCTCCAGTAGAACATCGTCGGGACGGGTTGCGGCCAAGGGAAATTTGAGCAGGCCCTGCGGGGTAAATTGCGCGCCGCGCTTGGCGTTGCGGGCGACAAGGCGCATCAGGTGCTGCGGGTCGATTGCAGCCTTCTCAGTGAAGCGAATTTGCAGCTCTGCGCGCTTGCGATCGATTTGGGCGATGCCGAGGCGTTCGCACTCGAGGCGAAGTGCGGCGGCTTCGAGCAGGTAGACGGTGGCATCAGGTAATGCGCCGTAGCGGTCTTCCATTTCAGCGCGGAGGTCAGCGATGGCCTTTTCGTTTTCGGCTCCAGCAATTTTCTTGTAAAGGCGCAGGCGCTGGTTTTCTTCGGCCACGTAGCTCTCGTCGATGCGAAGGGCAATGCCAAGATTGAGTTGCGTTGACGGGCGCTCTTCCCCACCTTCGCCCTTCATTTCTTTGACGGCAGCCTCGAGCATGGAGGTGTATAGTTCGAAGCCAACGGCTTCGATGTGGCCGCTCTGCTCACCGCCAAGCATGTTCCCTGCTCCGCGCAATTCGAGATCGAGCGCAGCAATTTTAAAGCCTGCTCCGAGATCACTGAATTCCTTGAGCGCGGCCAGACGGCGGCGCGCGATGTCTGTCAGGTCCCGCTCGGGTGGGATGAGCAGATAGGAATAAGCGCGGCGATTGGATCGACCTACGCGACCGCGGAGTTGGTAGAGCTCGCTCAGTCCGTGACGGTCGGCGCGATTGATGATGATGGTGTTGGCGAGCGGGATATCGAGTCCGTTTTCAATAATGGTTGTGGCGACGAGCACGTCGAACTCGTGGTGCATGAAGGCGAGCATCACGCCTTCAAGATCCTTCTCGCCCATCTGACCATGGCCGACTACGACGCGCGCGCCGGGGACGAGCTCCTGGATGCGCGATGCGATTTCGTAAATTGTCTCGACGCGGTTGTGGACGAAGTAGACCTGGCCGCCGCGTTCGAGTTCGACTTCGATGGCGGAGCGAATGATCTTCTCGTCGAATTTGGCCACGACGGTTTGAATCGCCATGCGATCTTTGGGCGGGGTCTCGATGACGGACATGTCGCGCAGGCCGACGAGCGACATGTGGAGCGTTCGCGGGATGGGCGTGGCGCTCATGGCCAATACGTCGATCTCTTTGCGCAGTTGCTTCAGGCGCTCCTTGTGGCGCACGCCGAAGCGCTGCTCTTCGTCAACGACAAGCAGGCCGAGGTCCTGGAACTTGATGTCCTTGGATAGAATGCGGTGAGTGCCGATGAGGATGTCGACTTTGCCGGTTTCAACTTTTTCCAGGATGACCTTCTGCTCTTTCGGAGTGCGGAAGCGCGAGATCATCTCGACCGTGATGGGAAATTGCGAGAAGCGTTTCTTGAAGGTCTCGAAGTGCTGAAAGGCGAGGACCGTGGTGGGCGTTAGCACCGCGACCTGCTTGCCGTCCTGCACGGCTTTGAAGGCGGCGCGCATGGCCACTTCGGTTTTGCCGTAGCCGACGTCGCCGCAGAGCAGCCGATCCATCGGCATGGTGGATTCCATATCCTGCTTGACGGCAGAGATGGCGGTGAGCTGGTCGTCGGTTTCGCGGTAGTCGAAGGAGTCTTCGAATTCGCGCTGAAAGTCGTTGTCGGGCGAGAAGGCCGTGCCCTGCGCTGTGTGGCGTTGCGCGTAGAGCTTGAGGAGCTCGGCGGCCATGTCCTGCATGGCCTTCTTGACGCGGGCCTTGGTCTTGCCCCACTGCTGGGAGCCGAGCTTGTTCAGCACCGGCGCGGGACCGGTGTCGGTGGAACGATATTTTTGGATGAGGTCGAGGCGTGTGAGCGGGACGTAGAGCTTGGCTTGCTCGGCGAATTCGAGAATCATGAATTCGACGGCAAGGCCATCCTGCACGATTTCTTTCAGGCCCTGATACTGCGCGATGCCGTGCTCGACGTGGACTACGTAGTCACCGATGGCGAGGTCACGGAAGTCGGAGAGGAACGCGGCAGTTTTGGATTTCTTGGGCTCGGGACGCG
This sequence comes from uncultured Acidobacteriaceae bacterium, assembly GCA_963738035.1. Classification (GTDB taxonomy): domain Bacteria; phylum Acidobacteriota; class Terriglobia; order Terriglobales; family Acidobacteriaceae; genus Telmatobacter. The sequence continues at coordinate 24,828 of CAVTVB010000003.1, read as the reverse complement.
CGGTGATGTCGGCATCGTCCGACATATCGTTGGCCCCGAACATGATCAGGTTGGAATCGGGGAAGCTGACGCCAGAGGCAATCTGCGTGCGCACGATGACGGGGACACGCATGTCGCCGGCGAGATAGCTGGCTTCTTCGAGTTCGGCTCCGTGTTGAACGACACGACTGCCGAGGCGGTAGGGTACCTGGTATTCGCGCAACATGGATGCGGTGCGCTCAACGTCACCCTGCGTGGGAGCCGCGAGAACGATGCGCTGCTCGGCGGCCATCAGGCTCTTGAGTTGGTCAACGAGGGCGGGAATGGAACCGTGGAAGCGGAGCGTGGGGCGCGAGTTGACTGCGATCTCGCCAAGTGTCGAGTCTTCTTCGAGCACGTCGATGGCACCGAGTTGATCGAGGTCGAGACCGGGGTGCGAATCCAACAATCCTTGCAGGACTTCAGGTCGAAGATAGATGTCTTCTGGCCGAATGAGTGAGCCGATGCCGCTGCGTTCGTGGCGCTGCTCGATCTTGTTCCACCAGCGGTCGATCTGGTTGCGCACCATGGCGGGCTCCTCGACGAAAAGCACGCTGCGCTGGAGCAGGCTGAGCAGATGATGCTCGGCGCCGGCGACGGAAGAGAAGAACTCCCAGCCGGGGAAGACGCTGACGCCTCCCGCGGCTGCAGCTTCGATCTCCATCTCCTGTTCGTCGGAATCCCCGTCGCCCTCCGCCACTTGAACACGTTGCTTGCTGAGGCGTGCGTGGACTGCGGCGAGCAGATGTTCCGTCACGGGTGTTTCTGTGAGCGGAAGAAGTTGCGTCTCGTCGAGCCCGGATTGCGAGCGCTGGGTTTCGGGATCGAACTTGCGGATGGTGTCGATTTCGTCACCGAAGAATTCGATACGCACGGGGCGATCGGCTTCGGGCGAGTAGACATCGAGAATTCCGCCGCGGCGGGTGAACTGACCGGGCATCTCAACAAGGTCCATCTGGGTGTAGCCGACGCTGGCCAGATGGCCGGTGAGGATTTCGACGTCGACTTCTTCGCCACGGCGCACGGTGACGGCGAGGCTCGCGTAGTAGTCACGATTGAAGAGACGAAGCGCGGCTGCCTCGGCGGGTGCGATCAGGATGGAGACTGCTCCGGTAGCGAGTTTGAAGAGAGCGGCGGCGCGCTGTTCCTGCACGTCGGGGTGCGGCGAGAGGTTCTCGAATGGGAGCACATCGTGTGCGGGGATACGGACCACACGATTTGGATCGACTGCTCCGGTGAGTTCACAGCCGGCGCGGAGCGTAAGTTCGAGAGACTCGGCGGCCTTGTTATCGGCCACGACAACGATTACCGGTTGCTTGGCGGCTCGGGCGAGAAGAGGGATGTAAAGCGAACGGGCGGTGTTGGTGAGTCCAGACACACGTCTGCGACCGACACCAAGAGAGAGGTGCCTGCGAACGCGATCAAAGGAGGAGGACTGCTCCAGTTCCGCAAAAATTTCGCGGACAAACGGGAGGATCATGCAGTTCCAGTTTAGCAAGGAGGACTTCGCGGCTGCATCTAGCGGGACCACGCTTTGCGCCTGTGGAGATTCAGAGAAAGACGCTGATTAGTCAGCCGTTGGGGTCGCCTTCCGTGGAGATCGCGCCGATTCGCCGTAAACCAGCAATCCTCCGATGGCCATTGCGCCGGCGATGGCCCAGAGGCCGGTGGTGTAGTGATGGGTAACGGTCTTGAGCCAACCCATGGCGGAGGGTCCGGCGAAGGCGCCGACCGCACCGACGGAGTTGACCAGGGCGATTGCGGCTCCGGCAGCCTTTCCGCTGAGACGGCTGGCGGCGAGGCTCCAGAACATGGGCAGCGATGCGAGGATGCCCATGGCGGCGAGGCTGAAGCCGGCCACGGCGATGAGCGCGGTGTGCGCCAGGCCAACGACTATGAATCCTGCGGACGACGCCAGGAAGAGCCAGGGCAATGCGCGGAAGCTGCGACGGCGGCTGGCCCATACCATTGCGAGTGCGCCGAAGCCGAAGGTGATTGTCGCCCACCAGCCGGTGGAGAGATTGGAAGCTCCGACGTTGGTGAGGATCCGGGGCAGCCAGAAGGTCAGGCCATAGTTACCGCTGCTCCACAGGAAGTAAATGACGCAATCGCGAGCCACGTTGAGGGTCTGTTTGCCGGATTCTGGTTGCGATGACTCGTCGTGTAGCAAATCGCTCGTGACCTGGTCTTGCTCGGCGGCGGAAAGCCACGAAGCGCACCAGGGGCCGTCGGCCAGCAGGAACCAGGTGGCGACTCCAAGGATTACGGCGGGGAGCCCCTCCAGGAAAAAGAGCCATTGCCAGCCACGTAGTCCGCCGACGTCGTTGAGAAGAAGGATATGCGCGGAGATCGGCGAACCGATGGAGTTGCAGAGCGGAACAGCGAGGAGGAAGAGCGCGAGAATGCGGGTGCGCAGAGCGCGCGGCATCCAGAAGGTGAAGTAGTAAATGACGCCAGGATAAAAGCCCGACTCCGCGATACCGAGCAAGAACCGCATGCCGATGTAAGAGGCTTCAGTGTGAACGAGGGCAGTACCCATGGATACGAATCCCCAGATGACCATGAGGACGGAGAGCCAGCGGCGTGCGCCCAACCGCGCAAGAACGAGATTGGCAGGGACTTCGAATAGGCAGTAGCTGAGAAAGAAAACGCCTGCAGCGAATCCGTAAACGCTCTCGCTGATGCCGAGGTCGCGGTTCATGGTGAGCGCGGCAAAGCTGATGTTGACGCGGTCGAGGAACGCGACCATGTAGAGCAGCATAAGGAATGGAACGAGCCGCCACGCAATCTTGCGGTAGATCGGACTCATGGGTGCTGGGCTCAATCTCCGCAAGCTCCTCGGGGGCGCAAACAAGCTTACAGGATCAGAGTCTAGTGAGGTCGGCCGGGAAGAACGAAGTGCTCGGCGCAGCGCGGCTCGTAGGCGTCGCCAGGCATTTTGATAGGGCTGTCGTAGGGGGCTGGTTTGCCGTCGATGAGGCGCTGCGAGTAGAGCGCACGGGCGCCACAGGTGCAATAGGCCATGCACTCCGTGATGCTGCCGCCGTAAGCGTTCACGAGCCAGGTGAGGTTGAGCATCTCCCCGAACGGCATGGCGCGGAAATCGAGATCGAGGCCGGCGACGAGTACGTCGTGATTGGCGTCGAGCAGATTCTTCGTGAAGAGGAAGAGGTCGGTGACGAACTGACCTTCATCGATGGCAATGCATTCGACGCGCTTGCCAATTTCCTGCTCGAGGTTGTCGATGGTCTTGAGGACAGACCAGGGATTGCTGGAGGGGAACTCGAGAGCCGTCATTTTGGCGTGGCCGTTTGGATTGCGGCTCTCGACGAGGCCGGGGCCGCCCTTCGTGTCGTCGCTGGGCTTGAGCAGGAGCACGTACTGCTTGGCATACTGACGTCTCATGTCGGCGCGGCGCAGCAGCTCCGCGGTTTTGTTGCTGCGCATGGGGCCCAGCATCAGTTCGATTTTGCCCGCCATCCTGGCGACTCCATTGGACGAATGTGGCTTACGGATTTCCATCATAATTTGCCGGGCGAATCTACGCGTGTGATGCAGGCACGGTCGAGAATCATTCGTCACCAAGGGCTTTTGAGAAGGCGTAGAAAAAGTCCAGTGACTTCCAGTAGGAATCGACCGGAAGGCGTTCATCCTGACCGTGGGCACGATCATCGTCGCGCTCCAGCGCTATGGCCGAGTAGCCATAGCTGGGAATGCCTGCCTGGGCAAAGTAGATAGAGTCGCTCGCACCGTTTTCCATGACCGGAGAGACGGAAATGTCTGGCCAGATTGCTTGTGTGATACGTGTGAGAGGCTCAAAGACCTCCTTGATGGGCGGAGGCGGCGCAATGGCTTTGCGATCGGGTGCGATGTCAGAAACCTGGCCCGCATCGGAAACGTATTTCACGCTGAGCTTGGGATTGGCGATGACGGCGATGAGTTGCTGGCGAATCTCCTCCGGCGAGTGGCCCGGAAAGATGCGGCAATTGACATTGGCCTTGGCGGTTTGCGCAAGCGCGTTGCGCGCATGCCCGGCCTGCAGCATGGTGGCAACGCAAGTGGTGCGGAAGTTTGAATTGAAGTCGGGCTCAGCGCTGAGGCGTGCGGCGGCAGTAAGATCGGGCGGGCTGGCGAGGATGGCTTTGATGTCCGTCGCGGTTTTGCCTTTTTCCTGGGAGGCCAGATTTGTGAAGTAGGTCCGCGTCACTTCGTTGAGTTCAAAAGGAAATGAGTAAACCGAGAGCTTGTTGAGCGCGGCGGTAAGTTCGTAGATGGCGTTGTCGTGGCGTGGGCGCGAACTGTGTCCGCCGGGATTCGTCGCGGTGACTTCGAAGTCGGCATATACCTTCTCGGTGGCCTCGACATCTGCGACCACAATGCGGCCATGATCCAACTCGACGCCGCCTGCATCCATGTTGATGACGAATGCTGCATCGACGAGGTCACGATGATTTTTCAGCAGCCACTGCGGCCCGTTGAATTTGCCGCCTTCTTCGTCGGCGGTGAGGGCGAGGATGAGATCGCGCTTGGGCTTGTAGCCTTCGCGATGGAGCCGCAGAAACGTCCATACAAGAGCAGCATCCGATTCCTTCATGTCCTGTGTGCCGCGGCCGTAGAAGTAGCCGTCCTTCTCGACGAATTCGAAGGGATTTGTATGCCAGTCGCTCGGCAAAGCTTCTACTACGTCGAGATGGCCGAGGAACAGGATGGGCTTCTCACCGGTCGGCGCAGCCGTGGGGATGCGCACGATCAGGTTCATCTTGTTCGGATCGGGGCCAAGCAGATGCATATCTTCTGGCGCGAAGCCTGCATCGAGGAAGCGCTTCTGCATTGCCTTCGCTGCTGCGGTTACGCTTCCCTTGGGCGTGTCAGTAGTGTTGATTTCGATGAGCTGCTTAAAGATGTCGCGGGCTTCGGCGCGGTCGGCGGCAGAGGCGGTGGGCAGCGAGCCAGGTTGTGCTGCGGCATAGGGCACAAGGGAGACGGCAAACGCAAGAGAGGCAAGGATGGCATGGATTGTCGATCGGGGCATGGGTGCAATTGTAAGTCAGGACTTTGTCCGACCGTGGTCAGTGCCAAGGTAATGCAAGTTCAAAAGCAGATTCTTCGCTCCCCACCCCCGAACCTGCCCCAAAGAGCTTTCGCTCTTCGGGGACCCCTAAAACGTTCGGGGCCCCGTTCGCTCAGAATGACACTCTCAACCTTTGCTGGAGCTTCAGGGACGGAACAATAGTGGCGGCAGCTGCATTCGAGCAATTGGCGATGCAGGTTTACAGGATGTGCCAAATCGATTTATGGTGATGCCGCTGACAATTTGAGGTGCAATATGTATTCGAAGTTTCTCGTCATGGCTGGACTCGGTGTGGCTTGTGTCGCGTTGACGGCGCAGGAGCGGCCGAAGATCACCGGAATTTCGCACCTGGCGGTGTATACATCGGACCCGGCCGCAACCGATCACTATTACCGCGTGATCATCGGAGCGGCAAAAGAGGTGGACCCAGAGAGTCCTCAGGGCGTGAAGTATGCTTTCAGCGCGACTCAATACATCGAGGTGCTGCCACTTCCTTCGAATGCCGGCATCAATCGCATGGATCATGCGGCTCTCATCACCGCGAACGCTGAAGGGATGCGAAAGTATCTCTCCGCCAAGGGATGGAAGACGCCGGCCAAGGTGACAACGGGTTCGGATGGGAGCCAGTGGTTTGCAGTACTCGATCCTGAGGGCAACAAGATCGAGTTTGTGCAGCCAGTTGCAAACGCGAAAGCACCCGACGCACCGAATGTGATCGGCCACCATATCATTCACGTCGGTTTGCTGGTTCACAGCCGGGAGGCGGAAGACAAGTTCTACCGGGAGTTACTCGGCTTCAGGCCCTACTGGTACGGCGGTATGCAAGACGACAAGATCGATTGGGTGAGCCAGCAGGTTCCCGATGGGCGCGACTGGGTGGAGTACATGATGACCAGTGGGCCCTCCGGAACCGGGATTCCCGCGAACATGACACAGCAGACGCTGGGCGTGCTGGATCACTTTGCGGTTGGTCAAAAGTCAGTGGAGGAAGCGTTCAAAATGCTTCAGGCGGGCAACCGGCTGGAAGGCAGGCACGACGCTGCACCCAAGATCGGCAAGGACGGGAAGGGGCAGTTCAACATGTACGACCCGGATGGGATTCGCGCGGAGTTGATGAACTTCCATGCAACGGAAAAGCCGTGCTGCTCGGCATTCACGGCGGATGATCCGGCGGAGTAGAATCGGGTCGAGGGGACGACCCATGGTGGAACCCGCGCATGGCAAAAGGTTTCCAAACGCTCGCAGGATTCTCGCGACAGGATTTTACGTGCTGTTCATTCTGGTGACGAGTGTCGGATGCGGAGAAAGCGGCAGCACAATGACTGCTTCGCCAACACCGACGCCAACACCAGCTTCGACGGAGACATTACGAGCGAAAGGGCAAGCCAGAGATTTGGTTATCGGGACGGCGGCGGATTCGCATTTTCTTTCCGAGGCGCTCTACGCAGCCACACTCTCAAGAGAGTATTCCGAGCTTGAGGCGGAAAACGAAATGAAGTTTGAGCCGATCCATCCGGCTCCAACGACTTACAACTACACCGGTCCGGACAATCTGGTAGCGTTCGCGCAAACGAATTCGATGAAAGTGCGCGGCCACAATCTGGTCTCGCATGGACAAGTGCCGGACTGGGTCACTTCTCCGCTCACACCGTGGACCCCCTCGAGCCTTAGTACAGTTCTGTCATCGCATATTGCGAACGTGGTCGGTCACTACAAGGGGAAGGTATACGCCTGGGACGTGGTGAACGAGCCATTCGACTCTGACGGCACGATCCGGAGCACGATTTGGTCCGACTCGCCGGGAATAGGTTTTGCAGGCCAAGGCACGAAAACAATTGAACAGGCGCTGCTGTGGGCACACGCCGCCGATCCGGCAGCCAAATTGTTTGTTAATGAAACCGGCGCTGAAACGATCAATCAAAAATCCGATGCGGTTTATGCAATGGCCCAGGATTTTGTAAATCGTGGAGTGCCGCTTACGGGCATTGGCCTTCAATTACATGTCGAAACCTCATTCGATTCCACCTCCACGCTGGAGTCGCTGGGCCAAAATATCCACCGGCTCGGGGCTTTGGGACTGGAAGTGCATTTCACCGAAGTCGACGTGCGGCTGCAGGACGGCAGCGCGAAAAGCCTCGCAGCGCAGGCTAAAACCTATCAGGATCTGATGAAGGTGTGCCTAGCCCAGACTGCCTGCAAGGTTTTTCAGACTTGGGGATTCACAGACATGCACTCGTGGATTCCGGAATCCTACCCTGGTTTCGGTTGGGCCCTGCCGTTTGACGAAACTTACGCAAAGAAGCCGGCGTATGATTCGTTGCTCAAGACGCTGCAGTAAAGGCCTCCCTCAGGACACACGTAGTATCCGCTAAGATTGAAATATGGCTGCGACCGCGCTGTCTCCTGATGTTCTTGCTAAATACGAGCCAGTGATTGGGCTTGAAGTTCACGTGCAATTGCTCACAGCAAGCAAGATATTTTGCGGGTGCGCGAACAAGTTTGGCGTGGACCCGAATACGAATATTTGCCCCGTATGCATCGGACTGCCGGGCGCGCTGCCAGTGCTGAATGCAAGGGCAGTGGAATTCGCAGTTCAGGCGTCACTGGCGCTGAATTGCGAAGTACGCGAGCGGTCGATCTTTGCGCGCAAGAACTACTTTTATCCCGACTTGCCCAAGGGTTACCAGATCTCGCAGTTCGATAGGCCTCTGGCCGAGCACGGCTGGATCGAAGTGCCGACTGCGGATGGCGGGAAAAAGAAAATCGGAATCACGCGGCTTCACATGGAAGAAGATGCTGGCAAGAGTCTGCATGACGGGTTTTCCGATTCGGCAACGCGGACTTATCTGGATCTGAATCGCTGCGGCACTCCCCTGGCCGAGATTGTGAGCGAGCCGGATATTCGCACGCCAGATGAGGCGTTCGAATACCTGACACGGCTGAAAGAGATCCTGCTGTACACGGCTGTCTCCGACTGCAATATGGAGGAAGGCTCGCTCCGCTGCGATGCAAACGTCAGCGTTCGCCTGAAAGGCGCGCCGAAGTTTGGCACGAAAGCGGAAGTCAAGAATGTGAATAGCTTCCGGTTCATCCGCGCGGCTCTGGAGTACGAGATCGAGCGGCAGATCGAAGTGATCGAGGAGGGCGGTCGCGTGGTTCAGGAAACGCGGCTGTGGAACGCGCATGAGGGCCGCACGTATTCCATGCGTTCGAAGGAGCAGGCGCACGACTATCGCTACTTCCCGGAGCCGGACTTGCCGCCGCTTGTCGTGACACCGGAATTTATCGAAGAAGCAAAGGCGAAACTTCCGGAACTACCCGAGGCGCGGCGCAACCGGATGGTTGCCGAGTATGAGTTGAGCCCGAAGGACGTGCACACACTGACGGCATCGCGCGAATTTGCCGACCGGTTTGAGGCTGCGGCGAAGTCGGCAAAGAATCCACGGCGCGTGGCCAATATCCTCCTGAGCGAGCTCGGCGGCCGCCTGAAGGCATTGGGACTGGAACTGAATCAGTCGCCGGTTTCAATGGCGGGCGTGGTGATGGCAGCCGATCTGCTTGATGAGGACAAGATCAGTTCGAAGCAGTTGAAGGGGCTGCTCGATACCTGCTTTGAAAAGGGCGAGGACTTCCCCGCCGTTTACGAACGCGAGAAGCCGCAGCAGCTTACCGACGCGTCGGCAATCGAGGCAATGATTGATGAGGTGATTGCGTCGAACCCTAAACAGGTGGAACAGTACCGCGCGGGCAAAAAGACGCTGGTGGGATTCTTTATTGGCCAAGTGATGAAGGCGTCAAAGGGACAAGCCAATCCGGTGCTGCTCAATGAACTGGTGACGAAGAAGCTCGACGGATAAGGTTCGATCACAACTCAAATTCTTGAGCCGGAGGGAACCCTCGGCGCGGCGCAAGCGTATGCTTCGTTGGGAACTTGTGTTTCCAATCGATCAGGAGGTTTCGTTATGAACCTGCGCAAGGGGTGTGCACTGTTGCTGTTGAGTGCGATGCCGGCGATTCTGACGGGTTGCAGAGGTTACGGTTCTCACTTCGTCGACAGTGGAGTGTCAAGCAATGCGACGGGCGAGTCCGGCGAAGTCATCATCAACAAGATGGGTGGCGGAATTGACGTGGCCAACGCACCGCATGGAGCAACGCTATCGACCATGGGCGGGGGCGTTCACGTGGGCAACGTTGGCTCGTTCGTCAAGATCAAGACAATGGGGGGCGGCATCGAGGTCGACCATGCCACTGGTTCTGTTGATGCAACGACGATGGGTGGCGGCATCACGATCAGCACTGCCGAAGGACCCGTGAAAGCGACATCTATGGGCGGCGGCATAACCGTTCGCGAAGTTGGAACCTCGAGCCGGCAGCGGGATATCCACCTGGATTCGAAGGGTGGAACCATCGAGCTGACCGTCCCAAAGGATTTTCCCATGGACGTAAAGATCACGCTCGCCTACACCCGGACGGACCGCCAATACCATATCGTCCAACACGCCGGGCTCGACGTCCACGAATCGAACGAATGGGATCACTCGCAAGGAACGCCGCGCAAGTACATCCGCGCGGGAGGGATCGTTGGTAGTGGACAGAATCGTGTGACGATCGAGACGGTTAATGGGGATGTGATTTTGAACCAGGAGTAGGCGCGGTCTTCATCCGCGATCTTTCATATTGCGGGCGGACTCGCGCCATGGACTGCGCACCGTATACATGGGCGTTCCGGTGACGCTCTCTTTCTTGACGATAAGCAGCTTGCGCTTGAGAAGCCAGCCAATGGCAGACTGCGCGGAGCTTTTCGAGATTCCCACGGACTCGGCGACCTGCTGATAGCTCACGTTCACTTCGTTATGGGTCTTGGCCTGTTCAGCGGCCAGCCAGAGATACACAAGAAAGCTGACCGGCTTGCGGTCGTGGCCTACGAGATCGCGCATCAATGTGTCGGTAATGTAGCTGTCGAGGACGAGCATCGCTATACCGACAGATGCTACAGCAATCGCTGACTGATTGATTGCAAAAATGACCCGCGCTATTCTCGAACCACTGTGAGGTAGAGATGATTCGAGGAATCAAGTTTGTGGGAATTCCGGTGCGCGATCAGGACGTCGCGCTGAAGTTTTACACCGAGGCAATGGGCCTGAAGGTGCTGACGGATCAACCCTTCATGCCGAAGCAGCGATGGATTGAGCTGATGATCCCGGGCGCGGATACCGGTATCGCGCTCTTCACGCCGGAAGGGCACGAGAAACGCATCGGCGATTTTCAGTCGATTTCATTCTGGTGTGATGATGTATTCGCGACGGCCGAAGCGATGAAGAAGAAGGGCGTGGTCTTCACGAAGGAGCCGGCAACTGAGTCGTGGGGCACAGTCGCCGTGTTCAAAGATGCGGATGGAAATCAGTTTGTACTTTCGAGCCGGGGCAAGCAGAAATAGGATGGCCACAGTTTCGAATGAATGAAAAGCTAAGTTGACCGCAACCGACTAGCGGCTACTTCAACTTTAATTCCGTTTGGAAGTCCTTGCGCGCATCCCATGAACTGACCGTTTTGACGGGGCTTTTCTTGCCCTCCTTCTGGGCCCACAAATCGTAGTCGTCGGTCATTCCAACCTGGGCAAAGCGAAAGCTGCCATTACTGGCAGATGTATAGCTGCGGATGGCCTTGGTTTTCTGATTTTGGAGAAAGACTGTAGCTCCCTGCACGGGTGAGGAATCGGCGTCGACGACGAGGCCGGCGACGCTGCGCTGACCCAGGTTCTGCGCATAGGCTACGCCGACGGGTTGTACCGCTGGAATAACAATCACTGCGAAGGCGGCCAAGACCAACCGTGCCACCAATTTTGAGCGGTTCCCTATCACTCTTCCTCCTCGTCCTCATCCAGAAAATCGTCTTCGTCTTCGTCGATGCCGTCTTCTACTTTCGATATCTCGAGTGGTTCAACGCCGACGATTTCATACTCAGTTCCACACTCAGTGCAGGCGACCACGTCGCCCTCTTCCGCTTCTTCAACATCGATATCTAGATCGTTTTCACATTCAGGGCAGCTTGTCATGGCAGCCTCCTCTCCCAAGGCATTTCGTGATGTAGGATGACGGTACCCTTAGGGTACGGACTTGGGTTAGTGTTAGGCAAGCCGTTCCAAAGGTCAAGAGGTTGCTTCCCCGCTCTTGAAACCGAAGTAAACCCTCCGGAGAATGAAGAATGAAGTGTTCTTTTCTGGTCCTGCTTTGCGGGATTGTGCTCGCGTGTGGCGTTGCGACTGCGCAGCCTGATTATGCTTTTCACGCCACCCCCCTTGGCTTGGCGCCTATCGATCCGGCGATTGCCCGGGCTGTTGCGTCGATCAAGCCCAGTCAACTACATCAGACGATAGAAAAGCTGGTTAGTTTCGGTACGCGCAACACATTGTCGAGCATGGAAACCGATCTGCCGCCCGGCCGGGGGATTAATGCGGCCGCGGACTGGATCGCGAGCCAGTTTGAAGCAATCTCGCAGGAATGCGGCGGCTGCCTCGAGGTAAAGCGCGATACTTTTACCGCCGATCCAGCCAGCGGCGCGCGGTGGGCACGGCGGATTCAAAAGCCCACACAAATCACGAATGTTTACGCCATTTTGCGCGGCACAGACCCGGAGCAGGCCAAGCGCATGGTTCTGGTAACCGGCCATTACGACTCCATCAATTCCAATGTGCTTAAAAATTGGGCGGATACATCCGGCAACGCCCCTGGCGCCAATGATGACGCATCGGGCGTAGCCGTTTCGCTGGAGTGTGCACGAGCGTTGGCCAAGTTGAAATTTCCGGGAACGATCGTTTTTGCGACGGTGGCGGGCGAAGAGCAGGGCCTGGTTGGCTCGGGACACCTGGCCAAGTTGGCAAAGGATGAAGGCTGGGGTCTCGAAGCAGTGCTGAACAACGACATCGTGGGTGGCAACACCACGCCGGGCGATACGCTGCAGTTGAAGGATCGAGTGCGGGTGTTTTCCGAGGGTGTTCCACAGGGCGCGACGCCAGAGGAGGCGCTGCGAATCCGTGACCTGGGCAAGGAAAATGACTCGTCGAGCCGTGAGTTGGCCCGGTCTATCGCCGACACGGCGCGTACCTATTTTTCGCGACCGGGAGCGTCGAAGCCCTTTTCCGCTTTTCTGGTCAACAGGCCTGATCGCTACCTGCGAGGCGGTGACCACAGTTCGTTCAACCATGAAGGCTTTGCGGCGGTGCGGTTCACCGAGTGGCGCGAGGACTACAACCATCAGCACAAGAACGTGACAAAGCCTGCTCCAGGGTCGAGTGATCCCGTGATGGGCGACCTTATCGAGTTTGTCGACTTCAACTACGTTGCGCAGGTGGCGCGGCTGAATGCGGCAACGCTGGCGACACTGGCTGCTGCTCCCGGCTTACCGCTGAAGGTCACCATCGTCAACAAGATGACGGAGAATGGTTCGACATTGACGTGGGAACCGCCAGCGGGTGGCGGGGTGGCTCACTATGAGGTGCTATGGCGCGAGACGACGTCGAATAACTGGCAGTACGTAAAACAGGTTGCGGCTTCTGCACCGGAGGGTTCCGTGACGATTTCGCTTCCAATCTCGAAAGACAACGTGATCTTTGGGGTGCGCGCCGTCGACGCGAAAGGCCATCGCGGGTTGGTTAGCGTTCCCTGAAACACGGGTGACGGAGTGAATGTTTCCAGCCCGATGCTGCGCGCGTCGATGACACGACCCAGCTGTTCCATTTAACCTGTTCACTACCATGGCAAGGATTGGTGCCACACCTTTCGCATTTCCCGATTTTCACGGGGCCACCCGCCGACTGGTGCTGGTGAACCTTGGCGCCTATTTCCTGCTTGCCGTTGCGGGGTTGATGGCTCCGGAGGCAACGCGATCGGCGCTTGCTTACCTGCTTTTCTACCCGACAACGTTTTTGCATGGGTGGATATGGCAGCCCTTCACGTACAGCTTTGTGCATCCCACCGGCCTGGTCGTTTCCACGATGTTCGAGTTGCTCTCCATCTGGTTCCTGGCAGGTTTTCTCGAGTCGTTCCACAACGATACGTGGGTTATGGGTCTCTACGCGGCGTCGGTTGTTGGGACAGCGTTGGCGGCGCTTGCGATTTACGGCGCGAGCGTAGCGGTTAGTTCGTCACTGGTTACGTTTCCGCTTTACGGGTGCTTTGGGGGGATTTTCGGGCTGCTGATGGCGATCGGTCTGCTCTACGGCGATGTGCAATTCCAGCTGCTCTTTGTCATCGGCATCAAGGCACGTTATATGGCGATTATTTATGCGCTGGTGGCAATTGCCATGATGTTCGGCAGCATGCGCATGTACGCCTTCGCACAAATTGGCGGAGCGCTGGCCGGCTTTGCCTTCATCCGCATGGCGCCGCGACGCGGAGTCTCATTTGTGCTCAGCGAAAGATGGTATGGGCTTCGCAACGGCTATTACCGCTGGAAACGGCGCCGGGCCGCGAAGAAGTTCGAAGTCTACATGCGCTCGCAGGGCCGCACTGTCAAGTTTGACGGCAGCGGAAAGCAGATCGATGAAGACCAGGACGACAAGAAGCGCTGGAACTGAAGACGGCATTCCATTCTCTGAAGGCGTGTTCGTCGTCGATCACGCTACGCACATCGCTGGCGATGCCTAATTCGATACAATCCTCAATGGCATGAATAAGAAGATTGCATTTCTCTTTCCAGGGCAGGGATCGCAGACGGTGGGCATGGGCCGCGACCTCGCTGAGCAGTTCCCTATCGCTAGACGAACTTTCGCCGAGGCTGATGAGGCGTGCGGATTTGCCTTGTCGAAGCTCTGCTTTGAGGGACCTGAAGAAGATCTCAAGCTGACGGAAAACACGCAACCGGCGATTCTGACTGTGAGCGTGGCGGCACTGCGCGTTCTGGCGGAGCATGGTGTGCAGCCTGCGCTGGCCGCGGGGCACTCGCTTGGTGAGTGGTCAGCACACGTTGCGGCGGGGACGATTACGTTTGCCGATGCCGTGCGTGCGGTGAAGGCGCGCGGGCGAGCGATGCAGTTGGCTGTGCCAGCCGGTCAGGGTGCAATGGCGGCGATTCTGTCGCTTGATCCGGCACAGGTGGTCGAAGCATGCGACGCGGCCGCGAAGGAGACGGGGCTGATAGTGGCCGCTGCGAATCTGAACTCACCGGGACAGACGGTGATTTCAGGCGCGACCGCGGCGGTGGAGAAGGCCGCGGCATTGTGCAAGACACTAGGGGCACGGCGTGCCGTGATGCTTCCGGTCAGTGCTCCCTTTCATTGCGCGCTGATGCGACCAGCGCAAGAGGAAGTGGCGCGCGTGCTGGCGGGATTGCAGCTTTCCGATCCGAAGTTTCCTGTCGCTTCAAACGCGAGCGGAACGATGGTGACAACGGCCGATGGTGCGCGGAACGCATTGATTGAGCAGGTGACTGGGGCAGTGCGCTGGGTGGACTGTATTAGGACCCTAGTTGGTGCGGAGGCGGAGTTGTTTATCGAAGTGGGTCCGGGCAAGGTGCTGTGCGGACTGCTGAAGCAAATTGATCCGGCGCAAAAGTCTCTGAACGTGGAAGACTCGGCGAGCGTGGAAAAGACTCAGGCGGAGTTACGGTAATTCCTGAGTTGGTGTGGCCTTTCTAGGCTCTAGCAAGGTCGCCGCTCCCTGGTGTTCCCACCCCAACGACAAGAACATCGTTGGGGACCCCGGGGGGTCTCGTCGACGGGCTGCATCGGCTTCGGGATTCAGCTACTCAGGAATTGCGATGGCCTCCGCCTGAGCGTTGTTGCGAGAAGTGATTGCCCAGAGGACGTGAGAGGCTACGGTCCGAGGTAGAGTTCTTCGTCGGGCGGCGCGAAGTTCAACGTGTGTTCCTTGGGGTAGTAGGTAAGGAACAGCGCCTTGCTCTTCCGCCCGTTGATCAGCAGCCCGACCAGTAATACGTTCCGGAATACACGGGCTGCGACAATCTGGTGGCTCTGAATCACTCCATACTCGTTCTGACTGCTGCTGGAACCCCAGTCAGCTTCGAAACGATCGAAAGTATAGGAGCCATACTTGTCCGGGTGCTGCTGCCAATTGGGATCGTGCATCCAGATGCCGTAAGCCTGCTTGAGATCGTTCTTCTCAACCGTCTCCATGAAATGGTTGATGGTGTGCCGCCCTCGCAGATGAGTCCACCAGTTCCAGGGCCAATCTGCGGGATGGCCGGCAAAAAGCCAGAAGACCACAATCACAAGAAACAGCAGACCGCCGCTTCCATAGAGTATGGCGCGATTGCGGTTTTCGCGGGCTTGGTCGTACTTGGGAGCATCAAGCAGGGTCATCGAAGACTTTCCTCGCTGTCAAGGATACGGCATTGCAGCAGTTCAGAGTTGTCAGTTCAAAGTTCTCAGTGACCTACGGTCACCAGCGATGAGACAAAGGTCCACTTTCTTAATTTGACACCGGCAAGGGGAGTTCTGTTCCCTTTTCGTCTACTCCCTGTTGTAGGTATTGCGTTTTTTGTCCTCGTGGCGCTCCAGGGCGAACTCGATGAGGCGCGTAATCAGGTCGCTGTACGGGATTCCGGTGGCCTGCCACAGCTTGGGGTACATGCTGATCTGGGTGAAGCCGGGCAGCGTATTCACCTCGTTGAGATAGATGCGGCGCTTGCCATCGGGCTCCATGAGGAAGTCGACACGCGCGAGACCAGCGAGATCGCAAGCGCGAAACGCCGCGACGGCCATTTCGCGAATTTTGCTTGCTTCGGAGCGGGTCAACTTGGCGGGGATGACTGGCACGGAACCTTCTGACAGGTACTTGGCCTCGTAGTCGTAGAATTCCTTGCCCGGAATGATTTCGCCGACCACGCTGGCTTTAGGATCATCGTTGCCGAGTACACCGACTTCAAGTTCGCGTGCGCGTGATTTGCTGCCGCCGACACCTTGCTCTACGACTAGCTTCCGGTCATATTTGGCAGCTTCATCAAGAGCCGGTCCGAGTTCCTTGCGATCATGTGCCTTGCTGATGCCGACCGACGAGCCGAGATTCGCCGGCTTCACGAACAATGGGTACTTGAGCGCGGCTTCAATACGAGCTGTGACTTTGCGCGGCGATGCTTCCCATTCCGAGCGAAGGATCGCGATGTGCTTCACAACGGGCAGACCCGCCTGCGCGAACAGGTGCTTCATCACATCCTTGTCCATGCCCGCCGACGAGCCCAGAACGCCAGAGCCAACGTAGGCGATGCCGGCCAGTTCGAAGAGTCCCTGGATGGTGCCGTCCTCGCCGAAGGTCCCATGCAAAACGGGGAAGACGACATCGATTGCTTTTCCTTCAGGACCCTGAGGACCGGGAACGGGCGCGAGCAGCGTCGGAATCCCCTCGTGCAGGAGCTTTGCTCCGGGTGTTGCTTCCGGATCGCCGGCACGCAACCGACGCGCAACCGCGTTCTGATCGCCTTCAAGCAGCCCCGCGGCGTCAGCGGCGGCAAGCCAGCGACCTTCCTTTGTGATCCCGATTGGCACCACGTCAAATTTTTTGCGATCAATTGCCTTGAGAATCGATGCGGCGGAGAGCAGCGAAACTTCATGCTCGCCGCTGCGGCCGCCAAACAGAATGCCTACGCGTAGTTTTCTGGCCATGGCTCTATTGTAAGTTTCGGGTGTCGAGTTTCAGCCTTCAGCCGGCCATCGCCCCGTGTAAGAGCATGTACATGCCGAGCACGAGGATGAGGCTATAGAGCAGTTTTCGAAACGCACGTTCTTCGATGCGCCGCAGCAGGAGGACGCCCCAAAAGGTGCCCAGAAGGACCCCGGCGATCGTGGCAATGAGCATGGGCCATGCGCTGAAGATTCCTCGACTTTCAATGACGAGATATACCGGCATGCGCGCTCCGTCGACGAGGAGCCCAATGGCGGTCGCAGTGGCTACGAGAGCTTCTTTGCGGATATCAAAGCCAAGAAGAGCAGCCGACCGGATTCCGCCCTGGTTTCCTACCAGGCCACCGAAGAAACCTGACAAGGCTCCAGCGATCCATGCTGTCCTGCGGCCGAAACGCATGCGGTCGACAACGCCCGTGAGCCCGGAAACAGCTGCGAAAAGCAGCAGGCACCCGAAGACAATGGACAGCGCGTGGCTGCCGGCACGGGCGTTCAGCAGTGCTCCAGCGAGGCCTCCCGCGGCGCTGAGAATGCCGAAATTGAGGAAAATCCCCCGATCGACCTTCTTGCGCAGGCCGATGAAGCGGGCAGTAGTACCCACGAGGTGGGGAATCGAAACCATGGCCACGGCCAGCTTTGTTCCGTAATGCACGGCGAGCAGTGGAGTGAGCAGGCTACCAATCCCGAACCCACTCATCGCGGCGATGGCGCCAGCGATGATGGCCACCACAAATGCCGCGGCGTGCATCATGCAGGGGTGAACTTCGCGAGATCGTGGATGCCAGCGACCGGGGCAATGGTCATGAATTTGTGCCTCCCGGATGGGATTCGGCGCCAATTCCAGCCGGTGATCGGATGGATGCAAAATGAGTGTACCGGTCGGAGCAAGAAAAGGTATGAAATGGGAGCTAACAAGATTAGTTCACAGAATCTTTTTCCCGAATGCGGAGCAGGCCAGTTCAACAGCGAGATCGGCGGTGCGGTTGTGCTCATCGATTACCGGGTTTACTTCGACGATTTCGAAGCTGAGCATTCGCCCGTGGTCAGCCAGGATCTCCATTGCCAAATGCGCCTCGCGATATGTGGCGCCGCCGCGAACGGGTGTTCCGACGCCTGGCGCATCCTCGGGGTCGATCCAGTCCATGTCGAGCGAGATGTGATAACCGGCAGTTCCCCGCCCCGCCGCGCGAAGAGCCTCTTCCATGACGGCGCGCATACCTCGCTCGTCGATGTCGCGCATGGTGTAGACCTCGCCGATGCCGGCGCGGCGAATGTTGGCGCGCTCGGCAGAGTCGATATCGCGCACACCGACCAGCACTGTATTTTCCGGTGAAATCTTGGGTGAAAATCCGCCAATGTTTGTCAGGAGATCGGGACCAAGGCCGAGCAATGCCGCCAGCGGCATGCCGTGAACGTTGCCGCTGGGTGAGGTGTCGGGGGTGTTGATGTCGGAATGGGCATCGATCCAGATCACACCAATCTTCTGGTTCTGGCGGCGGTAAAACTCCGATACACCTGAAACTGACCCTACCGCGATGGAGTGGTCTCCGCCCAGCACCAGGGGTGTCATTCCCTCTTCCAAAGTCTTTGAAACGGCGGCGGCGGTGCGCGTGCAGGTGTCGGCTATCTGTTGGAGATAGCGTGCGTTAGGGCTACCAAAATTCTGGGTTTCTGCAAGCTCCACCGCCACGTTGCCGCCGTCGCTGACGTGATGGCCAAGTGCCTCGAGGCGTACTTGAAGCCCCGCAACGCGCATTGCGGACGGACCCATATCTACGCCGCGCCGACTGGCGCCCATGTCGAGGGGTACGCCGAGTACGCGTATACGCCGGGTGGGCAGGGATTGAGTTCCGCTTGGGGGGAACGAACTTACAACGGGGGGAATTTCAGGGTTGGTAGCCATAGAGTGCTCTCCTGAATCTGAGCCCCAGCCATAATACCGTGGGACCCCCGTCGCATGCCCGGGAGAGTACATTCCCGGACTGGGAGTGCTATGACCTGTGTAGTACCGATTCCCCGAAAGGTGTAACTAGAGTAATCAAAGTTGAGCGTAAGCTTTTACCAGTCGTGCCGATGTCTTCAGTACGGGCAGAACCAGACTAAGTTCCGAGTTTAGAGAAATCAGCAGGCAGCAATTAGGACACCAGAGATGGCATTGAGCGGTAAATCGCGGCGATTCATAGCGCAGGCGGCGGTTGGTCTGGCGCTCTCCATGACCGTGCCCCTCATGTCCGGAGCGTCCGTTCAGGTAGCAACTGAGCAGCCGCTTACGTCACTGCGCGCGATTCGCTCTCTCTCAAATTCCCAGGCAAGCCATCAGCTTCCAGTTTCGTTTGAGGCTACTGTCACCTACTACCGCGGGTATGAACGCACACTGTTTGTCCAGGACGGCGATCAGGCGATCTACGTTCAGCCCAAAATGGAGGTTCAACTTTCGGCCGGCGATCGGGTGTTGATCAAGGGAACTACCCACGAGAGCTTTCGTCCGATTATTTCCGCCACTAGTATCCGTGTGTTGGGTCATGGCAATCTTCCCTCGGCTACCGAAGCGACGTTTGAGCAGTTAATTCGCGCGGAATTCGATTGCCGTCTGGTAAAGGTGCGCGGGACGGTTCGCAGCATCGATCTGGTTCAGAGCTCAGACAGGCCCAGCATCTCGATTCAATTACGCAGCGATGGCGGGCCGATTGCAGCCGTGATCGACAGGGATAATGTTGATGATCTCAAGAGCATTCTCGACGCTGAAGTCGAATTGACCGGTGCAGTTTCGGGCCGGTTTGACGGGAAGATGGAGATCACCGGCATACTGCTCCATGCAAGCTCGCTATCTGCAGTCCACGTGGTGAAGCCGGCCGCGCGGGGTCCGTGGGATCTGCCACTCACTCCGATGGACGAGATCCTGAGGGGCTATCGAGTGCAGAACCTGACGCAGCGCGTCAGGGTGCATGGAACGATCACCTACTATCAGCCCGGATCGGCGGTTGTGTTGCAGGAAGGTTCAAAGAGCCTGTGGATCATGACTGCGTCTATTGCTCCTTTGCGTGTTGGAGACCAGGCTGACGCAACCGGTTTTCCCGACGTGCACGATGGGTTCCTGGCGTTGACCAATGGGGAAGTTCGCGATCGGGAGATTTCAGCGGCGATTCAGCCGCGGTCGGTAACGTGGAGCGAGCTCGCAACAAGCCATCACCTCTTCGACTTGATTTCAACCGAGGCCGAGGTTTTGGCACAAAATCGCGGTGCGGCGCAGGACGAGTATGTGCTCAGCGCCGGCGGGAACCTGTTCTCAGCCATCTACAGGCTGCCGTCACCACGAAGCGTGCAAACAGCGCCCCTTCCGGCATTCAAACATCTGACCCTCGGTTCGAAGGTACGGATCACCGGAATCTGCATCATGGGCGCTTCGAATCCCTTCGACACGCAGGTGCCCTTCGACATCCTGATGCGTACGACGGACGATATTGTCAGGATCGGCGCGCCACCCTGGTTAAGTGTTGGCAACCTGGTTCGCGTTGTAGTTGTGCTGCTGGCAATCGTACTGATTGTTGGCGTGTGGGGCTGGATCCTTCGCATGAAGGTACAGCATCAGACCGTAACTATTACGGCGCATGCCGAGAACGAAGCCCGGATCGAGCGGCACACTGCGCAACTGGAGATGAAGCGCAGCCAGATTCTCGAGGACATCAACAGTTCGCGGCCGATGCCTGAGCTGATCGATGCCGTCACGGAGATGGTTGCATTCAGCCTCAACTGCCCGTTCTGCTGGTGCGAGATGCCCGATGGCGCCCGGCTGGGAAATGCTCCTACGAAGACGCAGGGGTTGCGGACCATTCGCCTCGACATTCCGGCACGCGCAGGCGGATCACTTGGAACTCTATTTGCGGCTACGGAAGCGGGCGAGCCACGTCCCCTGGACGAAGCGTCCGCATTGGAAGCGGGAATACGGTTGGCAACGCTCGCCATTGAAACCCGCAAGCTTTACAAAGACCTTGTCTATCGCTCGGAGTTCGACTTGCTTACCGATATTCACAACCGATTCTCTCTTGACCGCTACCTTGAGCAATTGATTGAAAAGGCGAAGGTGGAGGGCTCAATTCTCGGCCTGGTTTACATCGATCTGGATGAATTCAAGCAGGTCAATGATTTCTACGGCCACCACATTGGAGATCTGTATCTGCAGGAAGTCTCGATGCGGATGAAACGTCAGCTGCGCTCCGGTGACATGCTGGCGCGACTGGGTGGCGATGAGTTTGCCGCTCTTGTTCCAGTGGTACGCAGCCGCGCCGCTATCGAAGAGATTGCGCAACGGCTTGAACGCTGTTTCGACGCTCCGTTTGCTGTCGAAGGATATGTTCTTCGTGGAGGGGCAAGCGTAGGCGTAGCCCTCTATCCTGACGACGGCACATCGTCTGACAGCCTGCTGAGTGCTGCCGATGCGGCCATGTATGTGGCCAAGCACACGAAGCGACATGGGGCAGAAATGCCGGATCGGCTGCAGAAAGCGCTCTTCAAGCCCGAAGAACAGGGCAGATAAAGCAACGCCGGTCCCGAAGAACCGGCGTGCTTCCCCCCCAGAAATTGTTGGCCGCTGGTCAGCGCACGTGCAGCTGCGAGATATTCACTTTGCCTTTGACCAGTTCGGCCTTGCGCCATTGGCTCTTCTCGTTCAGGGCCACCCAACGGCGTTCCTCACTGCGATAGTGCCAATCCTTGTCGAGTTGGTAGTAGATCAGTGCTCCGCTTGCTTCCATGACCTTGATGATGCTGTTGTCGTGCGAGTTCTTCTCGTCGTAGTCGGTTGTGGCGCTCTCACCCATCTCGGAGTAGATCTCGTTCAGCTCGAAAAGCAATGCGTTGATGCCATCGTCCATGGCTTCGACGTTGAGGCCAATGCGCCTGGCTTCGCGCAACGTGATTGGGTAGTTGTGCGACGGATAACCAGCGTTGAGATTGTTGCTGATCTCCCGGGCGCGCTCCTTGTCGTCCATGTGGTAGGAGAGGATCTCCTCGCAGATGCGGGTCGAGAGAGCGCTGGAGCGATCGACTGCGCCGATCACCAGCGGATGCACGTATGGGAACAGCGATTCATACGGATTCGTGGTCGAGTCCTTGGCTTGCTCAGTCCAGAGACGAATTACGCGGAGAAGTTCGTCGTTGCTGACGCTGACGCGGTCGTTGTCGCGGTCTATGGGCGACAGGTCGTGCGTCAGGGATGTGTCGACAGCAGACAGATGGGCAAGTGGTCCCATCAGGATGCGGTCGGCGCCGAGTGCCAGCATGGTCGCGGCCGACTGGCACTCGAGAGGCGCAAGCACCGTGAGATGCTTCACATAGCGGCGCAGCAGGTTGACCATACGCAGCGAGGCCTGGCCGGAGCCGCCGTCGGACTTGACGAAAAGCGTGAGCCGTTCGAGGCTGCCGAGTTTGCGGAGCAGTGCATAGAGGCCGGCAACGTCGTTCTGGCAGATGGAACCTTTGTTGGAATTCCAGTAGGTGATGATCGGCTCGCCGAGCGCGCGGGATATCTTGTCGAGCACAGGCTGTGTCCGCTCTATCAGCATCGGCGGCTTGGCCGCGCTGGGGCGGAGCACTGGAAACTCGGAGACGGATGCAGCTACAGATACAGATTGGTTAGGCAATTCTGGGTACCGCTCAAAATTGAATTGTCTTAATTTGTGTCGATCTTAGCACGATGTTTATGAGGTCGAAATAAGGAAGGTTGTGATTTGACGCACAGCTCAGTGGGCTTGTCGCTTGTCAAAAAAGCGCGCCAACCGAAGCTCTCTCCCAGCAAAGACTTGCGACTCTGAGGAAGACGATCAGCACGCAAACTTTCGTAAGCCCGAACATCGGCGAATCAGAATTCCGAAGCTTCAGACGAATGTGAATCCGCAGCTCACTGGATCTTCGGAACTGTGGGATTTCAGCGAACGACAAAGTGACGCAGTTGCATGGTTGATCGGCATCACACAGGAATGTTCTCTCCATTTTTTGCTTTTTGGATCAAGTTCGTCATTCCAGACGAGTTAGCTTCTGATGGGGGTCCCGTAAACGATTGAAAACAAATTAGTTAACCCGTAAAGTCTTCAAAAATAAGGACTTGGCGGTGGATTTTGGAGGTTTGCACTGCTTTTGGGGCTGGAGCGTGTCAGATTGCGGCATCTCGCCCCCTAGAAAGTGAACTGCACGAACGTAATTGCTCTCCGTTGCGCTCGAGCCGTCGTCAATGCTGATCGCTTTTGGTCTGCTGAGATAAGTGTAGAGAAATCGGATAAATAATCTGCAGGTTGCGAGAGATGGTATTTTGAGCGAATTGAGGGAGATGGCAGGGTCGTTGGAAAGACGGGTATTGACAACCGGTGTGGTGGCCCCGGTTGCTGGGACTTGTAACCACGTACGGGGCATCGCTGGCTTATGCGCGAAAGGATTTGCATTGCGGGAGCGCACAAAAAGAAAGGACCTCGCATCTGCGAGGTCCTTCTGGTTGATGGAAGCGATTGAGGGGCAGGTTACTCGGCTGCCATCTCTTCGGCTTCGCCTTCCTGGCGCATGAGTTCGAGTTCGCGCTCGGCGGCTTCGATCTCTGCCGAAACCTCCTGCTGAACGCGGGCTGCCGCTTCTTCGAGCTCCGGTGAGAGCTGGACGTTGCGGTAGTACTCGAGGCCCGTGCCTGCCGGGATGAGCCGGCCGACGATGACGTTCTCCTTGAGGCCACGGAGATTGTCGATCGCTCCGTTGATGCTGGCCTCGGTGAGAACGCGGGTTGTCTCCTGGAAGCTGGCCGCGGAGATGAAGCTATCGGTCGAGAGCGAGGCCTTGGTGATGCCAAGCAGGAGCGGACGACCGAGAGCCGGACGGCCACCTTCCCTGACAACACGCTCGTTCTCTTCGCGGAAGCGGAAGCGATCGACCTGCTGTTCGAGCAGGAAGTTGGTATCGCCCACTTCGTCGATGCGAACCCAGCGCAGCATCTGGCGGACAATCACTTCGATGTGCTTGTCAGAGATGGCCACACCCTGCAGACGGTAGACTTCCTGGATTTCGTTCACCAGGTAAGCCTGAAGAGCCTTTTCGCCGAGCACGGCAAGAATGTCGTGCGGGTTCAAGGGTCCATCCATCAGAGGATCGCCAGCGCTCAGGCGTTCGCCTTCCTGCACGTTGACGTGAATACCGCGAGGTACCGAATATTCCTTCTCGTCACCATTGTCAGCCGTGATGTAGATTTTGCGCTGCCCCTTGGCGACTTCGCCGAAGCGGACCACACCATCGATTTCGCTGATGATGGCCGTCTCGCGAGGCTTACGGGCTTCGAACAGTTCGACCACGCGCGGCAGACCGCCGGTGATGTCCTTGGTACGCGTCGACTCCTTGGGAATCTTCGCGAGCACATCGCCCGGACCTACTTCGTCGCCATCCTGAATCATCAGGTGAGCGCCGCGAGGCAGCAGGTAACGCTTGTTGGTTTTCGCATTCTTGATCAGGAATGCCGGCTGACGTTTCTCATCGGGAGCGTCGGCAACCACCCAGCGCGAGAGGCCGGTGACTTCGTCCACTTCCTCGTTGAGCGTGATGCCCTCCTGCAGGTCCTTGAACTGTACCGTGCCGCCGATCTCCGTGAGGATGGCGTAGGTGTAGGGATCCCACTCAGCCAGCAACTGGCCGAGCTTGACCGCCTCGCCGTCTTTCACGCGGAGACGCGCGCCGTAGACAACCTGGTAGCGCTCCTTTTCACGACCGCGCTCGTCTTGAATGGCGAGCGAGCCGGAGCGGTTCATCGCGACCAGAGTGCCGTCTTTGCTCTCGACATAGTTCAAGTTGATGAAGCGCACGAAGCCATTGTTCTTGGCATCGAGGCGCGACTTGTCCTGCACACGGCTGGCGGTTCCGCCGACGTGGAAGGTACGCATGGTAAGCTGCGTGCCCGGCTCGCCGATGGACTGCGCCGCGATAACGCCGCAGGTTTCGCCGAGCTCGACCATGCGGCCGGAGCCGAGGTTGCGGCCGTAGCAGAGTCCGCAGACGCCACGACGCGACTCGCAGGTGAGCACCGAGCGGATCTTCACCTTCTCGACGCCTGCACCCTGAATGGCAGATGCGATGTCTT
>CAVTVB010000002.1:0-317250 GCA_963738035.1 uncultured Acidobacteriaceae bacterium | reverse complement strand
TGGTCAGTGTCTGCAAATCCAGGCCACTTGGACCGAAAACCGGATATCCGGAAAACTGTTAGATCCGGCTGCAACGATCCCATGTTTTACGCCTGCAAAATAGTCTGTTTTGACGACCGGTTTCTCCGTACGGAAGCGGTCGAACTTTGCTCGGAGGTCCGTACGGGAAGCAGTCAAATTGCATCTGCGTCGAGTGCCGCTCTCGGAATGACGTGCATAGATAACTTCTCGATATCTCGTATCATGAGAGAAGCCCCGCTCCCCGGAGGTGACCCATGTCAGCCGACCTCGCTCATCCGACTGTATTTGTGGCCGATGGGACCGGCTCGACGACACATGCGGCAGCCCCAACCACCTTTGTTCCCTGGTACATTTGGGCCGGAGCGCTGGCGGTTACATCAGCATTCATTGGCGGGCAGTGGGATGTTGCGTGGCACCGGTCGATAGGACGCGACACATTCTGGACCCCGGCGCATATGGCGATCTATGCTTGCGGGGTAATTGCCGGGATTGTGGGACTGTACCTTGTGCTCACTGCCACGTTCGGCAGATCCGGATATGCGGCTCATTTGCGCCAGATCTCGGTCAACATCTTTGGTCTGCGCGCTCCATTGGGTGTATTTCTGGCGGGGTGGGGCGGTGTGGCCATGCTCACCTCCGCACCGTTCGACAACTGGTGGCACAATGCGTACGGCCTCGATGTGAAGATCGTCTCGCCCCCGCACGCATTGTTGATTGCGGGAATAAGGGCGATCGATCTTGGGATGTTGTTTCTGATGCTCGCGGCAATGAATCGTGCATCGGATGCCGGAGCCGCGAATTTCAAGAGCCTGCAGCGCCTTCTTCTCTATCTCGGAGGGCTGTTGCTGAGTGGACAGATGTTCTTCATCATGGAGTACACGTGGGACGTGGGGCTGCATCGCGCGATCGCATACATCTCCCTGGCAATTGCGGTCCCAATGGTGCTGGCTACGATCTCGCAGGCATCGCGCTTCCGCTGGGCAGCAACGACGATTTCGGCAATCTACATTACATTCCTTATTGGGTTCATTCTGATTTTTCCGCTCTTTCCTGCGCAGCCGAAGCTCGGCCCGGTCTTCTATCCGATCACGCACCTTGTTCCGCCGAAGTTTCCGATTCTCCTGATCGCACCGGCAGTTGCAATGGATCTACTCTGGCATCGAGCGAAGAACTGGAGGCTGTGGCAGATTGCGCTGGTCTCAGGAGTGATCTTTGTGGCGGTGATCTTTGCCGTTGAGTGGCCGTTTGCGAACTTTCTGATGTCGCATGGGAGCGAAAACCGCTTCTTTGGATCGATCTACTTCGACTACAACGCGAGGCCGGATGGGTTTGAGCGGATTCGTCGGTTCTTCCGGCCCGACTCGGGAATGACGTTGTGGCTCGGGCTGATGCGAGCGTCTCTGTATGCGTCGGTCTCAACCTGGCTGGGGTTGATCTTCGGCCGTTGGATGCGCGGAGTGCAGCGATGATCCAATCCAAAAGGAAGACACTGCTTTTTCTACTGGTCGGAGTTCTACTGTGTGCAAATAGTGCTTATGCGCACGTCGGCAATAAGGACATTTACCAGACTGTTGACGTGGGACAGTACAGACTGTTCGTTACGGTTCGGACGCCGCTGGTGATTCCGGGCGTAGCCCAATTGGAGGTGCGGTCGAGCGGAGTTCCGATCAACTCAATCACCGTCACGCCCCTGCCGCTGACGGGAGAGGCTTCGAAGCATCCACCGACTGCGGATGCGATGAAAGCGTCGAGCAGCGATCCCGCATTCTTCACGGGCTCCCTCTGGATCATGGCTTCGGGGTCGTGGCAGGTCCGCTTCAATATCGTCGGGGCGGGTGGCGCGGCTACGGCCAGCGTTCCGGTGCCAGCGGTTCCAACCGGAATACTAGGCATGCAGAGGCCAATGGGCGTGATGCTTGCCATCATGGGCTGCATTCTAATTCTGGGCGTGATTGGGATTGTGATGGCAGCGGTCCGTGAAGCTCGGCTCGTTCCTGGAGCTGAACCTGAGCCGCTGCGGCGCCGAAGAGCTCTGATCGCGGGTGCAGCAGCTTTCGCTGTTTGCGCGATTGTAGTCTGGCTCAGCGGCAAATGGTGGAATGTGGAGGCGGCGGATTATGCCGCGGGGATACATCGTAATTCCGAAATGCGGGCGAGCCTGGATGGTAATCGTCTGGATCTTGTGATGGGCGATGCTGATCGAACGTCTGGGTGGAAGTTGATCGAGAACTCGCAGCTTCTGGCAGATCATGGTCATCTGATGCATCTCTACGCGATCCGATGGCCGGAGATGGATGCAGTGTTTCACCTGCATCCTGTGCCGAGGAGTCAGGAGGGATTCGCTCAGGCGCTCCCGGCGATGCCTGCGGGAACGTATCGCCTGTATGCGGATGTTGTGTTTCGTAATGGCTTTCCGGAGACAGAGACGGCACTGCTGGCCATTCCGGCAGGAATGAGCGGATCTCCACTTGGAAGCGAGGACGCCAGTGCGACACCGCCGGCAATCTCAGCCGGGCAAATTGGCACTCGTTACAAGCTTCCGGACGGTTACACAATGGAGTGGGAGAAGCCGACCGTGCTGACCGCGAATACGCCGTACAAACTCGTTTTCCGCCTGCTGGATCCTCAAGGCAGGCCGGCTGCAAACATGCAACCGATCTGGGCATGGCAGGGCATGCGGCCTTCGTGAAATCAGATGGAACTGCCTTCGCCCATACGCATCCGGACGGCTCTGCTGCGATGCCTGCGGTGATGCTCGCGAACCGGAACTTAGCAGTCGGTGGGATGGATGGCATGGCTGACTCTAATGAGATGAATATGAGCGCAGCCCCGGTCTCGCCGACAGTTGCGTTTCCCTATGGCTTTCCCTCGGCTGGCTCTTATCGCATCTTCGTCCAGATGAAGCAGGGAAGCACGGTCGAGACAGGCGTCTTCGACGCCAGTGTGCAGTAGCGAGGGCATGATCGGCTTGGGCAGCAGAATTCCCCGATCAATAGCTATATGGGTCGGGAGTCGCCGGAGACGATCACACCATTCGGTTGTGGAACCTTGCAAACATTGACAGACAGCACGACCGCTTCTTCCTACGGGAAAGAGGTCGACTTAGATCGTGCAGTAGTCTGCCGAACCCAGCGGGCGTGGAGGCGCTTGACGTACACTTTCCAGGGCGAGCTTCGCCGCCGCCTTCGCCGTGTCCATTCGAAGGCCGGCGTCAACGACTTTGTTGTTAGCGACTTACCCATTCCTGGGACAGTTTGCAAAAGATTTGAGCCTTAGTCCAGCAGGTGGAGGCTTGCAGGTCGCTGCGCGTTCGATGCAGTTGGTTTGTTTGCCCTTGAGCTTTGCCAGCTCGTCGATATCCTTCGACAGCCAGCTTTTGCGAGAAGCTCAGCCTTGGCCATTTTCCAATCGCGCTTGGCGGTCTCCTGCGATATTCCGAGAATCTCCGCTGTTTCCTCAATACTCAATCCGCCGAAGTAACGTAACTCTACAACTCGGGCTTTGCGAGGATCGAACTCAAACAATGACGCCAGAGCCTCATCGAGAGCCAGCATGTCCACCGGGCGCGTTTCGGCCGCGATCACTCCCTCATCCAACGTTACTTGGATCGCGCCTCCGCCTCGTTTGGCATAGCCACGTTTGCGCGCATGGTCAACAAGAATCCGCCGAATGATTTGCGAGCAGAGCGCGAGAAAGTGCAAACGGCTTTCGCAATGGATGCTTCCCGCGCGCACTAATTTGAGGTAGGCCTCGTTCGCCAAGGCAGCAGATTCCAATGTGTTGCCGGGTGTGCCCCGTCCAAGGTGCCGCCTGGCAATTCGCCGCACCTCGGGATAAACGAGAGGCATCAGGCAGTCGAGCGCTTGCTCATCTCCGCTACCCCAGGCAGCAAGCAACCGCTGATGTCCCGTGCACCGGGTCGGTCATGGTGTGGCCAAAACTAACATAAAAAACTCGTACTGGTGACACTTTTCCCCTCCCGTTCCCGGAATACAAGGCAGGAGGAACCCCAAATTGACCTCTGGCACGTGACGTTGCTTCCAGAGCATAGTTGTGATCTGAACCCAGGCAGTCCTATTTTCCTAGGCTGCCGCAACCGTTCGCTAAGGAGCATTATGAAAACCATTCGAACCCGGGCGATCTTCGCCTCGTTCGTCGTCACTACGTTGCTTCTGCTAAGTGTTTCATCAGCGTTGGCAGAAGGCCCGAATGAAACTGGGCAGACGTTGGGAAGTTCCACGGTCGCGTCGAAGTTATCTTCACAAAATGGGTAACCGACTTCCCAAACATGGCAGGCCTCGTTAGTGGCGATGTTGGCGGGGGCAATTTCGCCGGGGAGGTTCTTAACAAAATACGCCTACACCACCAATATCGAGGCCCTTTACCACATCAACGGCGGAGCCTTCCAATTCACCGCCCACAACTTTGTAACCCAAAACAATCTGAAAGGCACAGCTGTGATCCACGGGTTGGTGGTGGATGGGCCGATGAAGGGCGATCGAGTCAGTGGGGAATACCAGGTGATCGGCCCCTGCGGAATAATTAACGCCCTGAACGGATCGGGCGGCGACTTGTGTTTCCAGGGCACTCTCAGCATTAGGGTAGGTTCTGGAGACTAAACTTCCGGCAAGGACTAAAGCCGCCAAGTAACCCCGTTCGGCCCTGAATTGAGCGGGGTTCAAATGTCTTACGCGTTTGGATGGCGTGGGCCCGGAATGCCGAGTTTACAGCCGAAGCGACATTGCCTCCCATCGCTGTTGATGCCGTCGAAGGAATTGTACCGTCGCCTATGGCTCGCGGATGCAAGATTCATGGGATAGGGATGCGGTACAGGTTTCGCTGAATCGTACTGCGATAGAACGCATAGACACCGAGAGGGCCCGGCACTACCCCTGGGGTATCGATTTTGCGCGCTCCCGGCAAGCGGGCCACCTCCTGTTCGGAAGGAATCCGCCTGCGGGGATTCGTGGTAAGGACTCGTCCGGCGGCAGCGGAATGATGTAAATCCACCAGAACCGCAGTAGCGCCCAGCGACAGAGAGTGTCCATCAAGCGACCAGCTGATGAAGGAGCTCGCCGATTTGGACTGGAGGACCCCCGCCGAGCGGGAAGGTCGGACTTGCCGACGTTCTGTTTTCGGGAAGCGGAGACCATGCTGAGATCCAGTGGCCATCCGGCGAGACACCTCTCATGAGGAACACAGGCTTTCGAGCGCCTTCCGCAGTCCCGTCCCGTCCGAGCTGAACACGGTAAACAAAACCGTGGAAGTCCCTTCAGTGGGCGGAAGAAGATTTCGCCGTCCGGCCCGAATTCGGTTGCCCGCCCTCCACATTCGGGATCTGCCGCGGCGGTGAACTGCGATCGAGCGGCGCCAGCCAGAGCCGCGGCTTCCGTCGCGGTCCGGCGCCTCCATCACAACCTGCCGGCCGTCGGCGGAAATGTCGTAGTTGAGGACCGAAAGCCGGGCACCAAGGGCTCGGAACGGCCCGATTTCAGGTCGGCCACCCTCACTTCGCCTGGATCCCGTACTATGCGAATTCGTTGGATCCTCCTTTACGACGCGGTAGCAAAGCTTTTTGCCATCCGGTGTGAACTTCGGGTAAGCAGCGTTGCCCTCCAGCGAAATCTGCCGCTCGCCCTTCGCGTCGTGAACCCATAGCGAAGTGTTCTGCAGCGCGACGGCCGTGACAAAGGAGCGGCCATCCGGCGCCATGGCGATGCCTTCCTCCTCGGTTGGCCCGGAGGTGATCTGCTCCGGCTGGCCATCGGGAAAACGCTGCCGCCAGATGTGATTGGCTCCTCCGGCATTGGACGTGAAATACATCCATTTGCCATCCGGCGACCATGCGGCCGAACGTGCAGCCTCCCCCGAGCGGACCCACCTTGCGGCCCGGAGAACTGCCGTCCGCGGGAACCACACGGCAAGGCTCCCACAGGTGGTCGATGTCCATCTCCACCAGCAGCACCCATTTCCCATCGGGTGACAGGTAGGAGCGGTGCGCCATATCGGGTTCATCCGCGGGAAAGTAAACATCACGCTGCTCCGATCCGGCTCTCTTCGGCCGCCACGACCGCCATGTGGACGCCCATCCTGATCTCCGAAAACATCACCTGCCGTGGACCAGTCCAGACCAGTCCGGACGCGTTGCGCAGCATAATTGCGGCTCGCCGCCGAGCACGGGAACCACCCATGTGTCCCAGTGAAAATGCGGGTCCACGGTGGTATATGCGATGCGCGCGCCATCCGGGGAAAATACCGGACTCATTTTGTTCAGGTTGTCGTGCGTCAGTTGTACGGGCTCGCCATCCGGGAAGTATCTTGACGTAAATCTGGCCCGGCCCAAAGAACGTGGAGTCACCGCGAATAAAGGCAACCATCCGGCCGTCCGGCGAAAGCGCGGGCTGGCTGACCGAATCGGGAAACTTCGTGAGTTGAACCCACTGGGAGCGGCCGGGCAAGGGTGTGGCGTTACGCAGCCACAGGGCAGCGCCAATGGCAAGCATCGCCAGCGCCGCTGCCGCAATTGCGGCGACTCGCCAGCGGTTCCATCCACGCTGAGCTTTCTCGATGTTCTGCGAGCGTCCGCGATCTTGTGCAGCCGGCGGTTCGGGTCCTTCTGAAGGCACTGCCGCAACAGTTCGCGAATCTTCGCGGGGGTCTTCGCGGGCAGAGCCTGCCAGTCCGGCTCGCGTTCCAGCACGGCCGCAATCGTTTCTTGTAGCGTCTCGCCCGGAAAGGCGCGCTTGCCTGTGAGCAGCTCGTATAACAGGCATCCGAAGGCCCAGATGTCCGTCCGCTTGTCGACGTCTCTTCCGCGCGCCTGCTCCGGACTCATGTACCCAGGCGTGCCGACGATCTGCCCGGCGACGGTCTCTACGCCTGTCACGGCCGCCAATTGCGAGAGGTCCTGGTTCCCCTCCGGCCACCAGATCGCTTTTGCCAAACCGAAGTCCAACACTTTCACCCTGCCTTGGGGGGTGACCTTCACGTTGGCTGGTTTCAGATCTCGGTGAATGATTCCTTTGTCGTGCGCCGCTTCCAGTGCCGCCGCCACCTGGCATGCGCAGTCGAGCGCCGTTCGCGACAGGGAGCGGCCCGCGCAGCGTTTCGCCCTCCACCAGCTCCAACACCAGGCAATCCGCCTCCCCGGACTCCTCCAAGCCGTAAATCGCGGCGATATTGGGGTGGTTCAGCGAAGCCAGCGTGCGCGCCTCGCGGCGGAAGCGCGACAGCCGCTCCGGGTCGCGCGCGAACTCATGAGGCAGTGTCTTGATGGCGACATCGCGGCCGAGCTTGCTATCGTGCGCCCGATATACCTCGCCCATGCCGCCGGCGCCTAATGCAGACACGATCTGATAGGGTCCGAATTGCTGGCCCAGCAGGGACCCCGCGACCGTCAGTGTGACAGGCATGTTCCCAATTGCAGGTCTTTCCAGGAAACTCCCGGCTTGTTTTTCTTTCGCCAGCAGTAGATCGACCTGTCGTCGCAGATCGGTGTCTCCGTTGCATGCCCCGTCGAGAAATGCCTGACGCGCTTCCGGCGTCCGCTCCAGCGCCGCGTGAAAGAGTTCCTCGACTTTCCGCCAACGTTCCTGTTCCATGGCTGAGTCCTGTCGAGCGGACGATATACGACAAGCTCAATCAGTGTGCCAAACTGGCTGCTGGAATGCTACGGAACCTGTCGATCGACAGAGACTCGCGCCAGATCCGGATGGTCCTCCCCACGAATTGCCGGCCTTATCGTTGGTCGGAATTATAGGCTCAAACGCCGATTGTCGCTCCCCGACAAGCGACGTAAGCAAACGGTGGAAGGCGCGCCAAATTCATAGCAATGCGCCGGCTTTGCTGTGCTCCTGGGGCAAGCAAAGCGCTACCTCCAGCATGAGACTGGTCCCGCCCTCGCAACTTACGCTTGGTCGGCTACACGCAGAAGTGACCTTGTTCGCAATCGATCATCTACGCCTTTTCGGGATCACCCCCGGTTGACGGGCAGACCGGAAGTAATCCATGCGCCTTCGGCATCGGTAACGAAAAACGCCCCAGCGTTTACCAATTCATGATTGGCGGAAATCAGAAAACAACTCCGATTCGGACGGGGCCGCCAAAATCCATCGCCTGTAAAATCACCTGCTGAATTTTCGGCTTAGACGTTCTAGGACGCTGTTTGGCAGTCTCCAGCGACCTGTAGGTTGTTGAAAGTATTAGATATATAGGCCTTGACACGGAAGAGGTCGCTGGTTCGAATCCAGTCGTGCCTACCATTATTTTCAATAACTTACATGGAATTCGTCGGAATTTCCAACCCGCACCCCAACCCGCATTTTTTGGACGAACGCAGGTTCTGAAGCAACCAGACCCTTTCAAAGTAGAGCTCAGCCACTCTCCACTTCTCAACCCGCCGGCTGCTTCTCAATTCTTCCCGTTCTGATCACACGCGCGCGCGGCGAACCAGTACGGTCTCCCCCGAACTGGTCGTGTTGTACAGGCAGGCCATTTCTTAAAAACCGGAACTACCCCTAGCCTCTTCCAAGCCGATTCAGCGGCGAAAAACGAAAGGATCAAGAATTAGTGTCCCGAACTTCGGATGCGTTGCGCCTTAGAGAATGAGGCGGTCGAAACAAAGACGCTTCACCGAGAGGAGACACTTCAATGAACAGAATCTCAGCAACTGCCCTTCTCGCCATCGCTTCGGTCGCAAGCTGCGCGGGCGCAATGGCTCAACAGCCGGCTATGAGAGCCAACATCCCGTTCGACTTTACGGTCGGCAACACGTGGATGCCAGCTGGACAATACACAATCACTTCCCCAACTCACGACGTTCTGGAACTTAAGTCGGACAGCCACATCGCGTCGGTAGTAAGCATTCAAAGCGGCGCCGAGTCGAACTCTGGCAGCGAGCTGGTGTTTGACAGGTATGACGACCAGTACTTCCTCCACCAAGTCCTGTGCCCCAACCTCGTTTCGCTGAATCTTCAGATCCCATCGAGCAAGTCAGAGAAGAGAGCTCGCGAGCGGGCAATAGAGGCAAAGGGACCGGTCAGCGGTAATCAGATTATGGTTGCTGCGCGGTGATTTCCCCATTTACGTGGCCATGCGTCTAGGAAATCTGCCTTTGCGCATGGCCATAACATGCTTCGGTGAACTTCCTTTTTCACCTTTGAGTGTCCTGGTAGTTTTCATCTGCGTTTTCTTTCCATTCGAACGGGCAGCAGCCACTACTCCATACCAAGCATACGCACGTAATCCCTGGAGGTTGCCATGACGTCGCATCCACAAATGCCGACCCCTTTTCAATCGCTCAAAAGGGAGCCGAGTTGGCCCCCCGTCACTGAGAGGCCACTCCACACTGGCGACTCGGGATCATCCGCGAATACATATCGCTTTCGTGGCAGAAAACCATTTACGAACTTGACGCCTGACGAGGCGAACCTTGACGCACGACTCGCCGCCGAAGAACTCGTCTTAGCTTCACACATTCAGTCAGAGCTCATGTCAATAAGTCTTCCGAGCGTTTCGTACGCACGCCTCACAGGAAAGACTATCCCGTGTCGCGCAATCGGCGGCGACTTCTTTGATGCAGTTGCGTTGACGGATGCTACCTGTGCCGTTGTCGCCGATGTTTCCGGCAAAGGAATTCCTGCTGCGCTTGTGGCAGCCCTGATTCAGGGGATTATTCATGCCGAGATTTTGGCCTACCGGCCTCTGGCTATGATTGCCGCCACAGTAAATGAATTCCTGTGCTCACGAACAATTGGGAAATTCGCAACTATGGTTTTGTTGAAGATTTGGGAAAGTGGAAGGCTTGAGTATTTGAACTGCGGTCATGTTCCTCCCTTGTTGGTGAACGGCGCAAGCGTACGTCAACTCGGAGGGGGTAGTGCCGTAGTAGGGCTCATCCCTGAAGCGCAATACACGGCAGAGGTCTGCAATCTTATGCCGGAGGACCGAATCATGATCTTCACCGATGGCATTACTGAAGCAGAGAATCCTGAGGGCGAACAGTTTGGAGACTCGGCGCTCGAATGCTGGACTCATCTGTACAGTATGGAATCGGTCTTCGAACATGTTTCGAAGTTCCAAGGGAGCGTGGAGAGAAGTGATGACTGGACGTTATTCGAGTTGCTTTACCGAGGTGGAGAAGGTTCACGGTAGATCTAATTCGCTTAAAACGGTGTAGACTTGGTCGAAAGCGGGCGACCTGGAGGTGCAGGTTGAATTCCGAATTGGGCGAAATCACTCGGCTTCTTGCTAACATGAAGCTCGGCAACGCAGACGCCGAGGCGCGCTTGATCTCTCTTCTGTACCGTGATTTGCGACGGGTTGCTGGGAGTCATATGCGCAACGAGCGCGCCGACCATTCGCTCCAGCCGACGGCTTTGGTCCATGAAGCCTACCTCAGGCTCCGGAAGGTGCATTCCATCGATTGGCAAAGCCGATCTCACTTTCTTGCCGTGGCCGCGCACACCATGCGCCAAATTCTTGTCGATCACGCGCGAGCCAAGCACGCGGGAAAGCGCGGGCTTGACTGGAATCAGGTCAGTATTGAGGTGGGCGAACTGTCGGCAGCACCTGAGTCCACCGTCGATATAGTGGTACTTGACGAGGCGCTCGGACGCCTGGAGACTTTCGACCATCGTCAGGCAAAAGTGGTGGAAATGCGGTTCTTCGGAGGACTCAGCGAGGACGAGATCGGCGCGCAACTTGGGATCTCGGAACGAACGGTGAAGCGGGAGTGGCGCATCGCCAAAGCTTGGTTGTACCACGAGCTCTCGCAGACCACTCGATCGCCCAGCGTCCGACCGGCGATGAACCACTAGTGATGTTCCTTTGGACTCACTAGGCCAACATGGGTAAGGCAGCTGCCTGCGCGGCGATCGTTTGAAGAAGAAGCAGGGCATCATCTCGCTTCTGGTCATATCGCGCAGCTTTGAGGAATGGTGCAAGAGCCGGAGACATACGTCCAACAAGTTGATACGATCTCGACGGGTAGTAGATTCCTTTCATTGTGCTGATTATCTCCCTAGCCTCTTCGGAGGGAATTATCCCTTGTACAACGGCAGCCCGTAACGCCGAGCGAATGTTTACCAGAGGTTCGGAAACCGCGTGATCAGAAGCGGGATCGTAGGCCACAGCAACTTCATCATCCGCGTCGATCTCTCGATCACGATACAGTTCGAAGATCTCCCCAACACCGATCATTCCATACATGTATGTTTCCGCAGCTCGCAGTGCGCCGATACTGGATGCCCCATAAACACGCACTCCTCGCTCGAGGAGCGCGATGATCTCCTTCGGAGAAACCGCCAGGTTCTGATGAAATACGCCATCGATAATTCCCACAATCTCGGTACCTGTGCCAAGATCCCCAAGATCGCCCCGCTTAATCGGTGGGAGATAGGTTGCGTCCAGCCAGGATCGCGCCGTCGAAACAGCAAGGGTAGGCCCCAGATAGATGGCGATGTTAGACATGGGTCTTCCAAAATTCAAGTGCACGCCGTCCTAGCTTGGAATGGTTGACTGACCAAGATTCAAGTTCCGGCACGATAACCCGCACAACGGAGTAAGGGGCACCCTTAGGAGTGAAATCAACCACAATTACTTGATTGATCCCGCGCTGTTTCAAGCTAGAGAGGATGTGATTTAAGTCCTCCAGCACGTCGTCGTGCACGGCCGACGGGAGTGCCGAAATGCTCTTTGGGACCTGTGAATGGTTGATGGTCCAGATCCTTCGGTTCACCCTGCAGATACGGCGCGTGTGGGAATTGAAGACGGTTTGCTCTGCGTCCGCCGGACAAAGGTCCTCTCGCACTCCCTGGATATCGACGCAGCGCGATTGCGCGGCCTCAGTCAATGCTCGTCTAACAGCCACATGGCCATCGGGATGTGTACCGAGCCCCGCATGAATCATCGGCAAGTCGGGGAACGCTTCATCGAGTACCGCCGCGATAACCGTGGGAATCCCAATATCGGAAGTGATGTCATGCAGAACCGGTTGCAGACCGGCAGTATCGAAAAGTTTCAGCACCGGGTCCTTCTCCACTTCCAGGCTTTGGAATATTTCGAAGTCATCTTCCCCTGAATCGGCGGTGTCCGGTTCCACGAGACGTCTGCGGGTCCAGGGAATCAGATGGGCGCCCATTTCGGCTAGAGTCCAAGCATCCCTTTCGATAAGCTCGCACAAAGCCTGACAAATGGCTTCTTCTTTCACGTTTCCAGACGCCAGGCCGTTGGTGAAGCTTATGGGAACAAACGGACCGGCTAGCACGTTCTGCCAGAAATAACCCGCCAATCGGGCCGGCACGAGAATGTCGCATTGGGAGAGGAGTTCATGTCCTAATACCCAGCAATACTCCCGCGACTCCGAATAATCAGGCAAGAGCTCGAGCATCACCTCTCTCGGATCCAAAACCGCGTAGTCTCGGCGCAGCCCCTCGGTGCTGCCGATCACCATGGGCAATTGTGCACGCAAGGCTGTTTGCCTCTCGATTGCTTCCATGAGTGCGCCAACTCTAGCGTCGATTCGATCGAGTCCTTTCCCCGCGTAGACGGAAATAATGTCTCTTGACTTAGGGACGATGGCGCAATAGGTCGGCACACCGATGCGGTCCATGCCGGTGATATCGCCAAGGCGAGTTACGCCCAGCGCACAAGCCTCCGCGAAGACCCGACGGTACGTTTCCGCGGGAGCTACTGTGCGCTGAGTTCCGTGTACCTTTCGAAGTGGGCTGGACTTCGACTCTAGCTGCGTGAGCATTACCTACCGCAACAACTAATAGGCGCGATGCCGACAACGGATAGTGTTTGACCAAATAGGACCTCGACATCTTGCGTTGTTGCATCCTGCCCGAGCGATTGTTTAATTTGCTCGACTTTTCGCCCATGGTGCCTGATGTGAAAATCCTGCTGATCGGAGTTGAGCGATGTGAAGAACGCGTTGTGCTTCTTCAAATAATCAACAAAGTCTTGGTCGTTGATTCCCATCTTTTTCAACATCTGTTCACGTGTCATAGCCTTTTTTCTCCTTATCGTTCTTGACGTTCCCCTCTGGAATCTTCCTTCCAATTGAAGGGAATGAATCAGAGCAGGTTCAACTGGACCAACCTTGACTGGAATCGTGGATCGGACCGCAAAGGAGCCATCAACGGATCGACGGCCAGGAAGAGCACGTTTGTTTGTCGGTCCTCGTGAGATTTCTCGAGATAAGCAAATGCCTTGTCTCTGTCCCCCAACTGGGCACAAAGTGCTGCAATGTAGTAACTGGAGTCGACGTCCTTATTTGAACTCTCGAGATGTTTCAACTCCGCCAGTGCACTTCGCTTTTGCCCCATTCGCGCCAACGCAATCCCGCGCAACGCATCCCTTAGGTCCGGAGGTGCTGACGGGTCCGGCGGCGCTTCAACCAGTACGTTCAACGCTTTGGCCGGCAAGTTGAGCGCAAGGTAGTCCTGGGCCTCCAACTCAATTGCCACTGCGGAAGTATGAAATTGATTTCTAATGTGTTCGACTTGACGAACTGAACTTTCGTAACTTCCAGAAAAATAGGCCACAGCAGCTTCATGGAGACTAGTTCTAAGCGTCTTCGGCACTTCACTGTCCGCGTAGGTCAGTTGAGCTCGAGCCTCAGCGAAACGACCTCGAGCGGTCAAGAGAAGCAGAGCATACGAGAGGTGCGCCGGAATGTAATCTGGCTCGACTTCTTCGGCGCGCTTGAAGTCCTCTTCTGCTCCGCTCCAGTTATAGTCCCTAAGTATCTCCACCTGCGCGAGCGAAGTGTACGCTGCAGCCAGCGAGCTATCAATGCGGAGAGCGTTGCGAGCCGTGCTCTCCGCCTGATTCAAAAGTGCGATGGGCGGCTCGGGCCTGCCATTGGTAATGGCCATGAGCGCGTAACTCCGCGAGAGCTCCGCCATTGCGGCTGCGCAATTCGGGTCGGCGTCGATTGCCTGCTGGAAGAATTTGACCGCCTTTTCGAAACCGGCGTTGGTGTATTCGGCGAGTGCGCTCTGTCCTTGGACGATAGCCGCCTCGGCAGCAGGGACGCTCGAATGCGGTCGCGGCCGCTTGTTGGCCGACCCTTGGTGATTGTGCGTCCTGATTTGATATGTGATCTCTTGCGCGATGTCTTCGGCCAGAACAGGCTCTTCCATCTGCTTGCGCGTGTAGCTGTGGCCCCAAATTTGAAACCCGGTGCGAACATCCACCAGTTCCATCTGCAAAAGGGAATCGCCGCTGGCACTTACGATTGTCCCATTCACAATCGTGTCGACTTTCAACTGTTTTTTTATCAGCTGAATGTCAGGTGCCTTGCCAAGATCGAGCACGGTGCTTTGCGACGGAACTCTTAGCCCGGATGCCCGCGCAAGATCGTTGGTGAGGCTCAACGTGATGCCCTCAGCAAGCGCATTCAAGTGCGGGTCATTCACCCGGCCAATAATCGGCAATACCGCAACGGAAGAGATCGTCCCAGCCACACCAACTCCATCACTGAAAGGCGCGGGACGGTTTCGCCAGAGGAGGACCGAGGGGACAACGACGAGAATTGAAAGCACCAGCGCTCGGACCGTCCAGGGAATCGCATTCCATATCGAGTTCAGTCGGCGCCGCTGTCCCCGTTCCCTCTTGTCGGCACTCCCGAGGTTGATCCGATCCGCCGGCAAATTCGCAGGTAGGCTTCTCGGCCCGGGCGCCAGCGAACTGAGCAATTGTTCCGCATTATCGAATCGATCTTTGGGGTTGGGCTGCACACAACGCGCGATGATATCGACCCAGGTCGGTTCGATTGCGTGGAGTTGTTCTGTGCCGGGAAGGAAAGGCAAGCGTCCCAAAGTAGTTTCAATCTCGTTGAGTGATCGTCGATAGGGCGAGAGTTTTTGGGCGGTGAGCGCCTCATATATGACGAGGCCGAAGGAATACAAATCACTAGCTGGCGAACAATCCCCTGTTTCGATCTGTTCGGGCGCCATGTAGAACGGAGTTCCCACTGCCGCACTGCCCGACAATCCTGATGCTGTGAGCGACGATGTTAGAGTCTGCTCCTGTGAGCGAATCAACTTCGCAATTCCGAAGTCGGTCACGACAACTCGTGGGTCGTTCAGTGCGCCTGACAGGAAAATGTTCGATGGTTTCAAATCGCAATGGATGACGCCCGCAGAGTGGGCAGCCTGAAGGGCCCGCGCGATTTGGATCGCGAAGACTCGAACCTCTTCCGAGGGCAAAGGTCCTGTTCGGTGGATCCGCTGTGCCAGCGTTTCTCCGACCAGCAACTCCATCGTGAGGAATGTGATCGGAGTCCCGAGTCCGCCTGACTCAGCTTCAGAGGGAGTATGGGTCTCCAGGTCGAATGTCCTGCAGACATTTGCGTGAGTAACTACTCGGGTTGCGTTTACCTCACGCTTGAATCGTGAAAGTACGCCCGGGATGTCGACGATATCCGATCTAATCACCTTGATAGCGATCTGTTGCTTAAGTTCGAGATCCACTGCCTTGTAGACTCGTCCCATACCGCCCTCG
Source organism: uncultured Acidobacteriaceae bacterium (assembly GCA_963738035.1). Lineage (GTDB taxonomy): Bacteria > Acidobacteriota > Terriglobia > Terriglobales > Acidobacteriaceae > Telmatobacter. The sequence goes on along the minus strand of CAVTVB010000002.1, from coordinate 301,719 downwards.
CCAAGGTACGCGAGCACTCTGAATCGGCCGCAAAGAATGTCGCCCATGGCGAGATGCCCGCTCTCTGTCAGGGAGGAATATACGGCTGCTCTACGTAAGAGAGCTTCTTCTAGGAACTTGCTCGATTCCCGATCCGCGGCAAGCAGGCTGTTTACGCCTTGCGCCAGCTCGTGATCTTCTCCACATCGGCTCGAGACAAATGCTTCCCGTTCTCCTTCTTCCAGAAGAAGAGCAGCTTCAAAAACGCTCTTTACTTCCTCCCAGTGAGTGGAAAGCATGGCTAACCCGCCTATTAGAGCTCAACCTATGGGTCACATTCAGAGTTTCAGTAGACCAATGTCGAGATAGGAGGTCTTGGGAAAGAGCCTGGGAATGCTAACCCGTTGGCCGAGAACCATATGATAACACCACAGTTGCGGGTAGCAGCTTAGTTATTTCGATTAATTCGACTTCCCTGCGTGCTCGATCAAGTAAGGTGCGTCTCCGAAGCCCACTAAGTCAGTCCGACGTGCGCCCGCCGGTCAGCTCCCACGGACCGCTCAGCTTAGGCGTTGGGCAGATTTATAGGCATGAGTTTTGAATGGATGAGTATATAGAGGACGAGTTCTTCTGCAGCTGGTTTTCTCTCGCGAGTGCGACTTGATTGAGGTCACGGGAAAAGAAGTCGCTTCGCCCTGCGAGATCTTCAGTCTCGCACGCGAGCATTTCTCGTCTGCGTGTTGCTAGATGAAGAAAGTAGAAACCGAGCTCCGTTCAATGATTCAAGCGTCGACACGGCGATCTCCAGGGACCGAGCTGACGCAGATTTCAAACTGAAGGGGTGGGTTTGCAGTCCGCCTCGGGCCACTGAAGAGAAGCCGTCGGGTGAAGAGCGCTACGTTCGGAACGACAATGGAGTTAAGGAAGACATGCGCCCGAGATTTTTTCCCCGGGCGCTCAAGAGTTGGGTTTCACCGCGCAGCCACCAGTACTTCCTGTCCGGTGTGGAGCCTTGCTTCTTGACTGCGAGCTTCTTTCTCGGCCTTTCCAGCTGCTATGTCAAGGTCCATAGAACTGATGGAGGCGGAAAGCACGCGGTGGAGGAAGTAGCGGTTGCCGTACTTTAGGAAAACGAGTTCGCTCTGGGAACCCGGCTCCTCGTTGCTGTGCAAGCTCACAACGGTTGCGATGGAAGAGTTGTCGGCGCTTCGCAACCGAACTACCTGCTCAACTGAGGTGATCGAGTATTCGCCAGCCGGCAGCTTTGTATTGCCGACTGTGAAGTCGAAGGGGATATTTGCTTTCATGCCCTGTTGAGCAACAGCACCGATTGAGGTTGCAAGGGATGCGATGCTAAACAGCGCGATTGCCGTGATTCGTTTCATGTCAGTGTCTCCTTTGCTTGAACGGTCATTGATTGACCGCCTTCACTTGATAAAGCGGGAGACACATGAATATCGGGACAAGCCCCCTGAATTATTTGGGAATTCTTCCATCGTGCTGCCAGCTCGCAAGCAACGCGGGTGAAGAGTCTCTGTACCTCGGGGCAGCGTAGCTTCGCCAGGAAACCGAGTGAGGATCTCTTGTGGCTGGACGGTTGACCGTTCGAAGGTTTGACGATTCTTCGACTAACCGGGTGAAGGTTTCGAATCGCTGGTCGCTTCTCCAGAACGCGAGAAATTCGTCGTTGACGAGCTATGGTGTCCCGGTTTTAGCACTCATTGAGAAGCCGATTAGCGTCGGGAGTGTATGGTTCGCCAATCTGCTTACGCCTTGTGAATTCTATGTGATCGTGGGGTCCTCCAGAGGACCGAACTCAGCAGATCTACACTCTGCAACAGAATCGCGACAAGCCAGTTTCTACACCAGGAATAGCTCGGCGGTCGCGCGGTTGGCTGGATAAGAGGGGACGTCGAGAACTGGATCGCCGAGTGCACACATTTCCGACAAGGTTTCGAGGTACCGAATATCGTGCTTCCGTGTATTTTGGCAGTCTCCAGCGACATGTAAGATGTTGATAATACTGGATATAGATACCATTGACGCCGAAGAGGTCGCTGGTTCAAATCCAGTCGCGTCAAGGAGACGGAGTCGCCAGCTTCGCATTTGAGCGTATTTCCGCGTTGCGGAGGAGTTTGATCGCATCGGGCGAATCCGGGGCACTGTCAACCAGCTTCCGGTATTCAAGTACCGCGTCTCTCCACATTCCATAATGGGTATAAAGAGATCCGAGGAGAAGATGCGAGGCATTGCCGGCTTTTGCGTTTTCGATTTCCCTTTTACCCTCATCGGACAGAACCGAAAATTGAGCCGTCGAGCTTGTAGCGGTCGTGGCGGTTGTGCGAGTCGAACCTGGACTGGCATCGACGCGCCACAAATAGCTATGCCCTCTGAGGAGTGGAGTCGGGATACGCCACATTGCCTCGTCGAGAACAGGGCTTGTGACCACGGCCCGATGTGAGTCACGATCCTCCACATGAACTTGATAACTCCAGCCGTCGATTCCTATGTCCCAAGTGAACGTTGGCTGCGTATCTTCCACCGTTGTTCCCAAAGGCTGTGTGAGAACGATCTGTTGTTTGCCCGTCCGTGTGTCGATTCCCGTCGCGCGGGTCGGAGTCGAATAGGACTGATCCGGCGCGTGCAACTCAGCAATCACGATCTCGCGCTGTTGCGGAGAAACAGCATTTCCGAATTTGCCCTCGAGCATTTGGCCGTCTGCCACGGCTGCTGCATCATGCTCTGAGATTCGTGAGTGGCCAACATGCGTCGCAGTATGTCGAAACGAGCGATACGCAATGACCATCGCGATCACGAGCATCACGAGTGCGGTGATTGCATAAATCTTTCTAAGCCTGGATTGGTTCATGGATTTCAAAAATAGCGCACGTCCTCGCGCTCGGCACAACCCGGACTCCGCAACAGGAAACGCAAACACCCGTATCGTGTCATCCAGATGCTCAACAATACTTTAGTCTTGCTGGCTGGAGAATGGAACCGGTCCTACCCGGCGAGTTTCAGCGCGAGCACCGTAATGTCATCCTCCTGCCCAAAGCTTTGGGCCGCACTCGCGATCTCCGGTGCAGAGAGCCTGGTCAAGTCCGGAAGCCGCTCAAAACCGAAAAGCTCGTTGGAATGCGAACGGGCTTCAGGAACTCCATCCGAAAGCAGCACAATCCTGTCCTGTGCCCGAAGCGTGCCCGTTATCGGCTGATATATCTGATCTGGAACGACCCCGAGCGGCAGGGCTGAATGAGAGTTCATCTCCACACCCGACAAGTAGGGCGAGATATGGCCGGCGTTAGCGAAGACGAAGGTGCCAGTAGAACTGATTCGCAAACTGCACGCGGTTGTGAAGCCCAGTTGTCCTTGAGCTACGAGGGCGTTGTTCAGATTAAACAGAATCTCGGCAGGATCATCGGAGGTCTCACGCTGCAGAACTCCCAGAATCATTGAAACTCGCATGGCAGCCGTCAGCCCCTTGCCTGATACATCACCGATGATCGCGAGAAGTGAGCCATTGGGGCCCGGCTGGACGAAGAAGAAGTCGCCTCCGACTTCACTTGCCGGTAAGTAGATCGAGTCCACGTGAAAGCCCGGCGTCGGACGCGAGGCGCTCTGGAGCAGCATCTGCTGAACAGAACTTGCGGCCTTCAATTCGGCTGCATACGCCGCACGAGCCGCCGCGGAATCCACCATTTCGGCACAAAGCATTGCGTTTCTGATCGCGGTTCCGGTCTGCAGTCCAATCGTGTTCAGCAATTTCAGATTTGCGGCGCTGTATGTGGCACTAACGTTTGCATTAGCGAGCGCAATTACTCCAACCGTGCTCTGACCCGTGCGAAGCGGCGCGAGAATCAACGAATTCAACCCCTTTTCGGAGTCGAGAGTTCGCGAATCGGAAGCACAATCATTCACAATCTCCGCGATGCTTCGCTCAAGAACCGACGCAACAAAAGGAGACTCGGGCCGCAGGAAATCTATGTTCTGGTCGGCGTTACCCGCTGCACTGCTGAATGCCGCGGTAATCTTGAGCGGGCCGTCAGCATTCTCTTTCACCAGCACCGCTCCGTGGGTTGCGGCGATCAGGCGTTTTGCCTGGGCGAGCGCAGACTCACTAATTGCAGAAATGTTGAGAAGAGCCGCGAGTTCTTCCGAGAGCTGCTCGATGAGGTGAATCTCGCGGTATAGCGTCAGGGTTTCCGACGCAAGAGCGCGTTGTTCTGATTCGCGTTCAGCCAGATACGAGAGAAGCTTCGCAAAAGCCGCGGACCGCTCGTCCACACCAATCACACTGCCGATTTCTGAATCACCGGCAACAATTGGATAGTGAAGAACAGCGGTGGAAGCGTCGCCTGGCAGCACCCCCAGAAGCACCTTGCCAGATGGATCTACGATGCAGACTTCGGCGGCCAACGATCCGCAAAGCGTGCGAATCACTTGCATGCTGGCGGATTTCTGTCCCATGAGCGATCGCAAGTTTACGCCAGGCATTTTTGAGCTTCCTAATTTTCTAATCCGAGAACGGAGCGCGCTTTGGCGACAAGCGCATCCGGATCGAATGGCTTCGTCATGTAAATGTCTGCACCAACCTCGGTGCCGCGCTGGCGGTCGAACTCCTGCCCTTTCGCGGTGAGCAAAACGATATAGATGTGGTTCATGCCAAGTTCCCGCTTAACCGCATGGCAAACATCGAAGCCATTCTTCTTCGGCATCATCACATCGAGAAAAACCATTTTCGGCTCCTCGGCACGGATTGTTTCCAGCGCCTCTTCGCCATTGGTAGCGGTTAAAAGCTCCACGCCCTCGTCTTCCAGATCCTCAAGCGCCTGCTGGATCAGGGTGCGCAGATGCGGCTCGTCATCGACAATTAGAATTTTCATAGGCTTCATTGATAGATAAGAAAGAGGACGTTCTCCATTCCCTTCTCGAAACGCAGAGCGCGCACTGCGTCGTCGTTGGACAAAAGCGAACTCAAGATGATCACGTCTGGCTTGGAGTGCATCGCTCTTGAGACGAGTTCAGAACCGTTGGAATCGACAACCTGGTATCCCCGTGTCTCGAGAACATCGGCAAGCGTACGAACGGTTGAAGCATCCTCGTCGACAATCATTACCTTCTTCTTCGACTTCCCCTGATCTAGTAATGTGTCGACCTCGTGGAAGAGCGATGCCGTATCGATCGGTTTGGTGAGATATCGGTCGACGCCGAGCCTGAACCCGCGTTCCTTGTCTTCAAGAATTGACAAAATGATGATTGGGATATCCATTGTTACCGGATCATTTTTGAGCACGGCAGCGACGTCGAATCCATTCATCTCGGGCATCATTACATCGAGAATGACCAGCCCCGGCGTTTCTTCGCGAATAAGCGCGAGAGCCTTGCGGCCATCTTCAGCGAGGCGTACGCGGTATCCGGCTTCGCTCAACTCCTGGTTCAGAAGAGATCGAATATTCTGGTCATCATCGACAACAAGAACGGATTTATCGCGTGGCTGATGCGTATCCACCTTCTCGCGCAGTTGCTTCACGAGCGATTCGATATCGACTGTGCGTCGTCTTGGCTGCAGATCGAGTTTCTCAGGATTCTCGGTGATCGGGAGCGTGAATGAAAATGTGCTGCCCTCGCCTGGCATGCTTTCAACCCAGATCTGTCCGCCGTGATACTCAACAATCTCCTTGCAGATTGGCAACCCGAGGCCTGTTCCTTTCGGCTTGTCGGTGAGAGTGTCTCCAACCTGCTTGAATTTCTCGAATACTTTTGGTTGGTCTGCGGGGGCAATGCCGATGCCGGAATCGGTTACGCTGACAACCAATTCGCCGTTGTCGCGATGGGCAGTGCATTTGATTGACCCTTGATCAGTAAACTTCACAGCATTCGAGATCAGGTTGATCACAACCTGGATGAGTCGATCCTGGTCGCCAGTCACGACCGGCAGGTCAGGGTCGATATCGCGCTCGAGCTTCAGCTTTTTCGCTTCAAATAGCGATGCGGTGGCTGCCATAGCCCGGTCAATGACGTCTTTGACAGACACGGCGGCCATGTTCCACGTAAACTTGCCCGCTTCAATCTTAGCGAGGTCGAGGACGTCATCGATCAGTTTGGTGAGCCGTTCGCCTTCGCTTACTACGACACCAAGGTTTTCGATCACCTGCTGCTTGGCTTGCTCCACCTTGCGATCTTCGCTGGATATCAGTGGGAAGAGCCGTTCTTGGAGGCGCCGCCGAATAATTTTTGCGAAGCCGAGAACCGAGGTCAGCGGCGTCCGCAATTCATGACTCACGGTCGAAAGGAACGAACTCTTCGCCGCATCGGCCTCTTCCGCCGCAGCGCGTGCCAGACGCGCTTCTTCGAAGAGTTTTGCGTTGTGAAGAGCCACGCCAACCGCGGAGGCAATCGTTGACAGCAGGCGCTGATCAGCTTCGGTAAAGCGGCCTTCTTCGTCGGTGGACTGAACGCTTATGACACCGGCAACTTCGCCTCCAGATGGAATCGGCACTCCCAGATAGGATGCAGACTGGCGGCCGATCTGCTCGATTCCCATTCGCGCCCGATTGCGATCCATGTCCTGATTGATCAGAAGCGGTTGGCCAGAACGAATGATTTGCGACGTGAGTCCGGCGCCAAACGGCCGCGGCTGTGCATCTTCGCCGTAGGTATAAGGAAAGCGCAGGATCATGCTGGTGCGATCCAACAGCGCGACATATGCTATCGACGCATGGAACAGGTCGCGTATCTGGTCTCCGACGAGTTGGATCAGCGGTTCCTTGTCGAGTTGCGTGGCGAGCGCCTGCGTGATGTTGTTGATTGTGATCAACTCTGCGGCACGCTCGCTGACTTCGCGTTCCCTCTTGTTGATGAGCAGATAGGCGTTCGCGTTGTCGAGAGCGATGGTGGTGTACGACGCGAGATTCTCGAGCAGTCTTAGGTGCTGCTCCGTATATGCGTTCTTTTTGAAGCTCTGAATGCTAAGTACGCCGAGCACGCGCTCCTGAGCAACGAGCGGCAAATAAATCATGGACGCCGGGGGCTGTGCGACGCTGCCGTCTTCTAGCTTTCTGTTCGCATGCTCGTACGTGGGAATGTACTTCGCATATTCCGCGGCCACGTCATTGATCAGAATCGGTTCGCGCTGATCGATGCACCAGACGGCGAACTGGTTCTTATCGTCGGTGCTTCGCGTGTACGGCGCGTAACGTTTTCCGTTTTCGATGGCAAGGCTGTACTCGATCAGGTGCTGCTCAGGTCTATAAAGGCCTACTCCAAAAATGCTCGCATCAACAATCTGGTTCACTCGCTCATAGAGTTTGAAGAGAATCGTATTGAGATCCAGCGAGGCCGTGATCTCCCTGCCGATTTCGCTCAACAGCTCGATGCTGTCCTTTTGGGCTGCGATCTCAGCAGCCTGCGCGCGAATCTCCTGGGTTCGCTCACTGACGGTTGCCTCCAGCGCTCTTGCTTGTTCTTCCAGGATCTTGGTCTTGCGCCGCGCCTTCTCGCGCTCGTAGATGCTGACCCAACGCCAAGCGACATAGGTTACAAACAGGAAGAGCAGAACGTAAAAAATGTAAGCGAGAGTTGTTCTGTACCACGGCGGCAGTATGGCGAACGCGTAAACAGCTTCTTCGCCGTTGCGTCCGTCATCCGCGCGGGAACGGAGGTGGAAGCGATAACTACCAGGGCCCAGCCCGCTGTAATTCGCTTCCTTCTGTTTGCCCCATGCTGACCAATCCTTGTCCGCGCCCTCCAGCCAGTATTGGTATTCGGTATTAACGGGATCAGCGTAATTGAGCGCGGCGAACTGGAAGCGAAGAGCGCTGCTGCCCGGCGGCAAACGAAGCTCAGATGCGCGCTCAAGCGTTGAGCCACCAAAAACGACCTTCGAGCCGGCGCTGACCTGTCGCACGAGTGTTGGAAACGGCGGCGGCGCGGCCTGACCTTTTAACGGCGCGAAGCGAAGCACCTGCTCTCCGGTTATCCACACCACGCCGTCGGGATCATGAAAAGTGCTGATCGTGCGAAACCGGTTCAGGCGGCGATAGGAATCTTCATCAACATGCCATGTCCCGTCGGGTTGATGGCTAAAGAGACCAATGCGCCGACTGTCTGAAGAGGTCGTTCCAGACCAGAAACTCGCGTTCGGACCCTGATATTGGGCATCGTACGGGCCGATGCCGGAACCAGCATCTGGAGCATCGATAGGAAGCAAAAAGCGGTCGTCAACAACAAATTTGCCCGCGGCCGTGTCCCAGCGAAAAATGTGCATTGAGCGATCAACAGTGGCAAAGATGCTCCCCGCTACAAATTCGACGTCATTCTGGCCTTCGGGAAGACCCTCTTTTTGTGAAAACATCTGGTACTTCGAATCGCGCATTCCCGAGGGAGCTACCTCAATCCGCAAAACACTTCTACTTCCGCCGCTAGCCCAGAGCACGCCGTCGGCATCTTCAATCAGACCCCTGGCCTCATAGATCGTCTTCGGCAGCCTGCCTTCGTCGATCCATTTCTGTCCATCCCAGCGCATCGAGCCGACGCCATCAGAGTGGCCGATGAAAACGCGCGCCGGATTTTTCCGCGATCGCTCAATTACGTATGTTTGTTCGGTGAGGCCGTGTACCGCGGGCATGGCGGGAACGAGACTATCGCCCTGCAGCTTCATTGCGCCTTCACTGGTCGCAATGAGCAATTGATTAGGGGATTTTCCGGCGGGATCTCTGAAATCAAGCATGTTCCAACCCTGATTAGGACCCTGGATTGGAACGGACGATGGGCGACCGGTCTTAGGGTCGAAGACGATGCGTGCAAGTGCATTCGATGCCACCGAGGAAGCGTAGATTGATCCCTGGAACCGAATCACATTGAGGGCGCTGCCTCGCAGGATGATCGAGATTGGGGAGTTGACTTCAACACGGGCCACTCCGCCGCCCATGCCGAGCCACAGCGTACCTTCGCGGTCTGAGAATGCTGAGAGCGTCTCAGAGTCGAGGAGACCGGAAGTCTTATCGATAATCTCCCTGATTCCTCCATCGTGAGAGAGAATCACCGCTCCGCCGTTCAACGTAGTAATGCAGATCCCGCCATCCGGAAGCAGGACAGTCGTGTAGACCTTGTGCACTTTCAGGTAGTCATCTGCCTGTGTCGGGAAGGGGACCACTTTCTGGCCGTCGTATAGAGTCAACAACTGGTCGCGGGCCGAAACGAGAACGCGGTTGTCGTCGTATGGATGAAGAAACAGTTTGATTGAGTCTTTGTAGGCTTCGCCGCCTGGCAGTGTGCGCAGCTCGTCGCCGACGATCTCCTGCAGGCCGATTCCACTCTGGGATGTGAGAATATGGCCCCGAATGTTCGCGATCGTCTGAAATCGGTTACTCCCCGAGGGGGTCCAGACCTGCATCCGATTCCCGTCCCAACGAAAGAGCTGTTCGTAAGAACGGAAGAAGACGCCCTTCGGAGTAGCCAGCGTCTGCCATACGTCGGTAAATGCGCGATTTTCCGGCGGCACCTTATCGAGCAATGAAACAAACTGCAGAGCGCTCGAGGCATCCGGTGTTAGATATCCAAACTTGGCGCCAGCCCCGACCCAGATTCTTCCCGATTCATCGAGCCCGATCGATCGCACGACCGCTGAACCCGTAAAGATCTTTCGCCACGTCACACCGTCATATTCGAGCAGGTCACCACTGGAATTGCCGAAGTACATGACGCCGCGACGGTCTTGCTGAATCCCCCAAACCTGCGGTCCCCCGTTGTAATCTCTCGCCGAGTAATTCTGCAGGACCGGCATTCCCTGTTCGGAAGTCGCGTGGCCAGGCGGTTTAGAGGGAGCGACTTCGGACTGCTCGCCGAGGCAAACGCATGCCAATGCGATCGGCACAATGGCCAGAAACTGAAAACGGAGACACAAACCGGAACGTCGGATCAAAGAATCCTACCTGGAGTGGCGAAGTGGACCTCGTGCCGAAATGACAGCGTGGAGAACCGGGGGATGCGGCTTGAGCTTAACACGCAGGAATTTGGCGACGCAAGGCAAAAACCGGGTAGTTTCAGAGAGTTACCACGCCGATAGCCGAGGATCTGCTTCATGGACAACACAAAGGCTGCTGGACGGTCCTAGTGTCTGTTCCAAGACCAGCATCGTCGTTGTCGCGATCAGCTCTGCCGGTTCGAGCCGACCTCGCCCTCCCAGACACAGGTTTGCGACATCGTCTCCTCTTTATAGTAAAACGGTTCACTGAGAAGGAAGGTCTTTCATTTTGATAAAGAAGGAGCAGAGATGATTACACGTAGAGATTTGGCGGTCGCTTTGATCGCCGTGACGTGCACCGTGGGCGCATTTGCGGTAGCTGATGAATTGCCGCTGATCGGCTCGTCCGTATTTGACTGGAATTCCATTCCGGCAAAACCCACAGAAGTAGGATCGGTGCGGTCATTCTTCAAAGTCCGCACGCCAACACTGGAACAACTGGAGGTACACGTCACCACGTTGAATCCGGGAAAGTCGCCGCACCCGCCACATCGCCATCCGAACGAGGAGATGCTCATTATTCGACAGGGCACCGTCGAAGCATTGGTTAACGGGGAGTGGAAGCAAGCAGGACCCGGGTCAGTAATCTTCTTCGCATCGAATCAACTGCACGGACTGAAGAATGTTGGAACGGAGCCCGCCGTGTATCACGTCATCAACTTTAAGACTGCTGCTACTCCGGCTGAAACGACCAAATAAAGTCGATCCAAGCAGAGCTTCGGGCGAACCAGACCTTTGGGCGAACCCAGTATGAGAGAAAGCGGGCATGGAAGTGAAATCAGAGCATTTTCGGTTTGCGTTTTTGTGCAGCGTCGTTTTTTGCTTTGCCATCGGAGTTAGCGGCGCGCAATCTGGCCCAGGACCGTTAGGAGTCTTCGAAGGCCGTACGGATGTTGGTGCGGTTGTCCCGCCAGGAGTCGCAAGATTTGATGCGGGGAATGGGGTCTACACCGTAACTGCGGCTGGCGCCAACCTGTGGGGGACCGTGGATGCATTTCACTTCGTGTGGAAGAAGGTATCGGGTGATGTCTCACTCACCGCAGACATGACGTTCCCTTCCACGACGGGCGCTCACGACCCCCATCGCAAGGCCCTGCTGATGTTTCGTCAGACGCTGGATTCGGATGGTGTTTACGTTGATGCCTCGCAGCACGGATCGGGTATGACCGCGTTGCAGTACCGCCGCGAACGCGGCGCGACCACGCAGGATATCGAACTCAACATTGAATCGCCTCGGCGGATCCGGTTGGAAAAGCGCGGGGACACGATCACCATGTTCCTCAGTAACCATGGAGAGCCGCTGCACCAGGTAGGCGCATCGATCAAGCTGCATTTTGAAGGAGAGTTCTACGCAGGAATCGGCGTATGTTCGCACAACAAAGACGTGGTGGAGACGGCAACGTTCAGCAACGTGAAGCTCGAGACGCCGACGCCGGAAACAGGTCAGGCAGTTCTCTTCAGCACTCTGCAGACGATCGGCATCGAGGATAATTTCCGTCGCGCCACGGTGGTTGCAACAGGTCCGGGCCGAATGGAGGCGCCAAATTGGAGCCGAGACGGAAAGACGCTGATCTTCAACCGCGACGGCCGCATCTGGACCATTCCGGCTGAAGGCGGTACAGCGACAGTGCTCAACACTGGGGCCGCGACCAAGTGCACTGGCAGCCATGGGCTGTCACCGGACGGCAAGTGGCTGGCCATCAGTTGCGCCACGCCGGACAAGCCGGAGACTCGCGTCTATATCGTGCATTCAGCGGGCGGCGAGCCGAGACTGCTAACCGAAGCTCCATCGTCGTATTTTCATAGCTGGTCGCCCGACGGAAAGACGATTGCATTCACCCGTCCAAATCACGGCGGAGGTGGCAACATCCTCTCCATTCCGGTCGAGGGCGGGACGGAAACGCCACTCACAACTGGGACCGGCATGAGCGATGACCCGGACTATTCGGCGGATGGGAAGTGGATTTTCTTCAACTCCGACCGCGCGGGCGGCTTGATGCAGATCTGGCGAATGAAACCAGATGGGACTGGCGCGGAGCAGGTGACTTCAGACGACTACAACAACTGGACTCCTCACCCCTCGCCCGATGGCAAGTCGATTGTCGTGGTGAGCTACGACAAAGACGTGAAGGGCCATCCATCGGACAAAGACATCGCGCTGCGTATCCTGAATGTGAGCGACGGGAAGCTTCGCGTTCTGGTGAACCTGGTTGGCGGCGCGGGCAGCGACAATGTGCCGAATTGGGCCCCGGACGGAACGCATCTGGCCTTCGTGAGCTTCCAGATGTTGCCGGAGGAGCAGGCCGGACCGGGTCGGCAATGAGCGTCTTGCGTGTAGGAACCTGGACCAAGTGAGGTGAACATCGCCGAGCACGAGGGGCGCTTGCCTCCTGGAGGGCCGGCAACTAAACTCATCCGGTGCAGTAACATTGGGGAATTGAAGGGCCGCCCTGAATTACCAGAACGGACCTTAATTCCCGAGAGCCTTCCCGATTAGGTTCGGCCTCGCTTCGTTGCCGGATTCATCGAGAGAATGCCGGGTTTGTGCGGCCGGAGGTCAGAAGAATGCGCGTCGGCTTATTCACACGCGAGTATCCTCCACTGGTCTATGGGGGGGCCGGCGTTCACGTCGATTACCTCAGCCGCGAATTGGCGAAAGAGATCGAGGTCGAGGTGCATTGCTGGGGGCCGCAGCACTCAGACGCCGGCAATCTGCACGTTCGCGGAGCGCATCCCTGGCCGGAAATCTCGAACGGGACCGAGGGAAAATTCAAAGGTGCGCTAGAGGCCTTCAGCCTGAATCTGACGCAGATCAAAGCTCTCGAAGGAATCGATCTCGTTCACACGCATACATGGTATGTATCGATGGCTGGATTCCTGGCGAAGAAGCTATACGGCATTCCATTTGTCCTGACAACCCATTCGCTCGAGCCGTTGCGCGCCTGGAAGGCGGAACAACTCGGCAGCGGATATGCCATGAGTTCGTGGATGGAGCGGACTGCGATGCTCGACGCAGACGCAGTTATCGCCGTCTCACAGGGCACAAAGATCGATATTCAGAAGGCGTACCCAGACGTCGACCCGGCGAAGATCCACGTGATTTACAACGGGATCGACCTGGCCGAGTACCAGAAAACCAGCGAAACCAAGGCCCTGAAGGATTATGGCGTCGATCCAACTGTTCCATACGTGCTGTTCGTGGGGCGCATCACCCGGCAGAAGGGCGTGACACATCTGGTCGACGCAATCCGTTACTTGCCAGCCGAAACCCAAGTGGTGCTGTGCGCCGGCGCGCCAGACACGCCCGAGATTGCGACAGAGCTTCGCGCAAAAGTAGACGTCGCCCGCAAAGATCATCCACGCATTGTGTGGATTGAAAAGATGGTTACCAAGCAGGAGACGATTCAACTTTACAGCCATGCACGCGTCTTCTGCTGCCCTTCAGTTTACGAGCCATTCGGCATCATCAACCTTGAGGCTATGGCCTGCCGGGCGCCGGTGGTTGCCAGTGCGACGGGCGGCATCAAAGAGGTTGTCGTCGATGACAAGACCGGCTACCTGGTTCCATTCGATCAGGATCCTGTAACCAGCTTTCCGCGAGATCCGGAGAAATTTGCGAGAGATCTTGCAGCGCAGATCAATCGATTGCTGCAGGATGAGGAGAAGTGCAGGCGATTTGGCGATGCAGGCAGGCAGCGGGTTGAAGAGATATTCAGCTGGACAGCAATTGCGCATCAGACAATTGACCTTTATCAAGGCCTGATCGAGCAGAAGAGAACGAAGTGATGGGCCACAAAAATTGAGCGGCCCGATTGAAACTTTTCAGTAATACGAAGCAAAGAGAATCTTGCAGAACGTGATAGAGCCATGATGACAAACCGATCGGATGGGCGCAGACGCGTCATTATTGAAGGAATCACGCCGCAGGTAGACTGTGGCCGTTTCCCCGCCAAACGGACCGTGGGCGACCAGGTTCGCGTGGAGGCCGACATCTTTACGGACGGCCACGACGCGATTGCAGCTTCGCTTCTGGCCCATCGTGAGGGTTCGGATGAGTGGACAGAGATTCCGATGAAGCCACTCGTGAACGACCGTTGGGAAGCTGCGTTTCGAGTTTCGGAACTGGGCCGGTATGGATACAAGGTGCAGGGATGGGTCGATCACTTTGAAACCTGGAGTCGCGACCTGCTGAAACGCATCAAGGCCGAGAGCGATGCGACCGTTGACTATCTGATTGGCGCGGATCTCGTATCCCAGGCGGCAGACAGAGCTATTGGCGGAGATGCAGAGTGGTTGCGCGAGAGGGCGGAAGTTCTGCGTTCTTCCAAGGCTCCGAGCGAGCTGAGGATCCATGCGACCGACCCGATGCTGCACGAGTTCGCGCTCCGCTATCCCGACAAGCGGTTTGCAACGGAATCGAGTCCGGAGTTGACGATTGTCGTCGATCCGGTGCGGGCGCGCTTCAGTTCCTGGTACGAATTCTTTCCTCGCTCGACGGCCCAGAAAGCGGGGAGCGCACGGCACGTTCGCCGATTGCGAGAAAAGTGCTGCCCTACATTGCCGAAATGGGCTTCAACGTTGTTTACATGCCGCCGATTCATCCAATCGGGCGAAAGTTTCGCAAGGGGCCCAATAACAATCCTGAATCCAAGTCAGGCGATTTCGGCAGTCCCTGGGCAATAGGCGCCAAAGAAGGCGGGCACAAGGAGATCCTGAGCGATCTTGGGACGGCCGTAGACTTCAAGCGGTTTGTCGGCAAGGCTGAAGAGCTGGGATTAGCGGTCGCGCTTGATATCGCCTTTCAGGCGGCTCCGGATCATCCGTACGTACAAAAGCACGAGAACTGGTTCAAGAAGCGGCCGGATGGGACCATTCAATACGCCGAGAATCCTCCAAAAAAGTACCAGGACATCTACCCCTTCGATTTCGAGAGCGACGACTGGGAGGGGATGTGGGAGGAGTTGAAGAGCGTTTTTGATTATTGGATTGGCATGGGTGTGACGATCTTCCGCGTCGACAATCCGCACACCAAGGCGTTTCCGTTCTGGGAGTGGGCGATCGCGGAAATCAAACGCAAGAACCCGGAAGTGCTCTTTCTTGCCGAAGCTTTCACCCGGCCGAAGATTATGTATCGACTGGCAAAGCTTGGATTCAGCCAGTCGTATACCTACTTCCCGTGGCGTAACGGGAAGCAGGAGATTACGGCTTATCTCACCGAGCTGTCGCAAACACCGGTGCGCGAATTCTTCAGGCCGAATCAGTGGCCGAATACGCCCGACATCCTGACCGAATTTCTGCAGATGGGAGGCCGGCCGGGCTTCGTGATCCGACTGCTGCTGGCGGCGACGCTCGGCGCCAACTACGGAATCTATGGCCCGGCGTTTGAACTGCAAGAAAATCGGCCCGTCAAGCACGGCAGCGAAGAATACCTGAACTCTGAGAAATATGAAGTTCGCCACTGGGACCTCGACCGCCCCGACAGCCTGCGCGACTTGATCGCCCGCGTGAACGAAATTCGTAATGAGAATCCTGGCGCTGCAGAATGACTGGTCTCTGAAGTTCCATTACACCGATAACGATCAGCTGATTTGCTACAGCAAGGAGTCCGATGATCGCTCCAACCTGCTTGTGACGGTTGTGAATCTCGACCCGCACCACACCCAAGCCGGATTTGTAACGTTGCCTCTGGATGACCTGGAAATTCCGCACGATCGCGGCTTCGAAGCCGAAGACCTGCTCACAGGTGAGCGATACTTGTGGCAAGGCCCACGCAATTACGTTGAGCTGAATCCATCAAAAGTGTCGGGCCACATTTTAAAGATCCACCGCCGTATGCGGGTGGAAACAGATTTCGAGTATTTCCTCTAGCCTGTTTGATTTCAATAGCTTTGGTTTCTTGACTCATTGTGTGCCCCCGGCTCAACCATCACCTCAAGTGGTGCTTTTTGCCGGCATGAAATCCGAAGCCTCCAGTTAGCGTGAGTCGGGGAGGTGAATCAAACAAGCTTGGAGACCCCCGCGTGAAGAATATTGCAAGCGCATCTGATCCGCTCTGGTACAAGGACGCGATCATTTACGAGCTCCACGTACGCGCATTTGCTGACTCAAACAATGACGGCATCGGAGACCTACCGGGCCTCATTTCAAAACTCGATTATTTGCAGTACCTCGGAGTCACCTGCATCTGGCTACTTCCCTTCTTTCCATCGCCTCTTCGCGATGACGGATACGATATTGCCAACTACACGGAAGTAAATCCATCGTATGGAACGTTGGAAGACTTCAAGCGCTTTCTCGACGAAGCGCACCAACGCAATATGCAGGTAATGATCGAACTGGTCATCAATCATACGAGTGATCAGCATCCATGGTTTAAAGCCGCGCGTTTGGCTCCCGCAGGTTCTCCAGAACGGGAAATGTATGTCTGGTCGCAAACGGACCAGCTCTACAAGAATGCCCGCATCATCTTCACAGATACCGAAAAGTCCAATTGGACTTGGGATGAGACGGCCCAGGCCTATTACTGGCATCGCTTCTTTTCACACCAGCCGGATCTGAACTGGGATAACCCGCGCGTCATGGAGGAAGTTCTCAAAGCCATGCGCTTCTGGCTCGACATGGGCGTTGACGCACTTCGTATGGATGCCATTCCCTACCTGGTTGAGCGGGATGGAACTTCGTGCGAAAACCTGCCCGAGACGCATCACGTTATCAAAGCGATCCGCGCAGCCATCGATGCCGAATATGGCAACCGGCTGATTCTGGCAGAAGCAAATCAGTGGCCTGCAGACGTGCGTCCGTATTTCGGCGATGGCGACGAATGCCACATGGCCTTTCATTTTCCTCTCATGCCGCGCATCTACATGGCGCTTCGTCAGGAAGACCGGCTGCCGATCACGGACATCATGGCGCAAACTCCTCCGATTCCGGATAGCTGCCAATGGGGCCTGTTTCTCCGCAATCATGACGAGTTGACGCTGGAGATGGTGACCGCCGATGAACGCGATTACATGTACTTTGCGTATTCGGCCGATCCCCGTATGCGGATCAACGTCGGCATTCGACGCAGGCTTGCGCCACTTGTCGACAATAATCGACGGCGCATTGAACTGCTCAATTCGCTCCTGCTGAGTTTTCCCGGCACGCCGATTCTCTATTACGGCGACGAGATCGGGATGGGCGACAACATCTACCTCGGCGACCGCAATGGCGTGCGCACGCCGATGCAGTGGACTTCCGATCGCAACGCCGGATTTTCAAAGTGCGATCCGGCTCGCCTTTACTTCCCCGTAGTGATGGACCCGATTTACGGGTACCAGGTTGTAAATGTCGAAGCGCAACAGTCTGATCAATCGAGCTTATTGCAATGGACGCGCAACATGATCGCTCTGCGCAAGCTGTTCCAGGTCTTCGGCCGCGGAAGCCTGAGCATTCTGAATCCATCAAACCGGAAAATCCTTGCCTACCTACGCGAACTCGATCAGGACTACGGCTCGAGTGAGACCGTCTTGTGTGTCGCCAATCTAAGCCGGTTTGCGCAGCCCGTCTCGCTCGATCTGTCGGCCTACGAAGGTATGGAACCGGTGGAGATGCTGGGCTATGTTCCATTCCCCACAGTTACGGCCGCGCCTTATCAATTGACACTCGCGCCGTATTCTTTTCTGTGGCTCGAACTGCAAGCACCAACTTCCGAAATAAAACCCCTGCCAGAGCCTCAGCTCGTATCGGTCGCCTCCACTATTGCAACGGAAGAGGCAGTGGTTGACCTATCGACAGCGGGGTGGTCGGGACTACTCACTGCAAATGGCCTCTCGCAGATAGAATCTGCACTGCCTGCATGGATGGCGCGTCAACGCTGGTTTGGAGCGAAGAGTCGAAGGATTCAGTCCGTACGCATTTTGCATTGGGCTGACCTCTCCGCCGCACAGCCTCCCATCCAGGACCACAAACCTGTGGAATCACCCGAAGCGGCTCTTTCGTCGCCAGCCATCTTCTTCGTGGAGGTGAGCTACTTCGACGGTGCCCCTGATACTTATCAGTTGCCGCTCGCGATCAGTACCGGTAATCGAGCAGACGCGGTCACCACGGAACACTCCGACAGTATCTTGACAGCGCTGACGTCCTCATCCGGCGTTGCGGTGCTGCATGATGCCACGGCCCTCGAAGATTTTCGCAGGTCGGAGCTGATGCTGCTTGAGAGGAACGCATCGATACCGCTCACAAGCATGCTTGTTTCCAATTCGACCCATGCACAAGATACGCCCCAAAATGATGGCACTGAAGTAAAGCCTTCATCCACGGGAAAAACGGCAACCGCAACGGCAGAATCGGGCTCTGCCGAAATCAAGCTCCCAGCGAAGCCGCTGCCGTTGCATGTCCAACCAGGAGAGGCAGCATCCGAACCACGATCGGACAGTGGCACCACACGGGTCACCAGCCCTGAGAGAATCCAACCGAGCGAGCCCCCCGCTGTGGGAAATACAGCTGATGCGACAGGGACTCTTCGCGCCCATTCTTCGTCAGTATTTCGTGAGATGAAAGCAGCGGAGGCTTTGCCGTCGCGTGTCGGCTCCGCAGAGCAGTCCAACACATCGATCCTCTACGGCGACGCGTCTATCTTGAAACTATTCCGACGCCTGCAGCCGGGAGAAAATCCCGATGTGGAGATCGGAAAATTCCTAACCGAGGTCGCGCATTTCGATCGAATTCCGCCGTTCCTCGGCGAAATCTCGATGACCGTGAACTCTGGTGAAAAGACAACAGTCGCAATGCTTCAAGGGTTGGTCGCCAGCGATGGCGATGGATGGACGTGGTTTCTTCACCAGCTCAACCGCTTCTACAAGAGCATTGCATCCGGCACAGATGCGCCGATCGTGACCGCCCCTGCCTATGCAAGCACAACGGCCGATCGCAATCGGATGCCCGCCGCCGCCCAGGAAGCGATGGAAGCCGCGGCGCTGCTGGGACGCCGCACAGCAGAGATGCATCTTGCATTGAGCTCGTCCGCGAGTGATCCGATATTTGCGCCTGAGCCCGCTTCTCATCACGATCTCGAGACGGATGCCCGACAGATTGAAACGCAAATTCGGTCCGCTCTCGAAGCGCTCAAATCGAAATTTGCAACCTTGGACGAATCAGCCGCCGACCATGCCAGCCTGCTGCTCTCAAAGCGGCTGGAACTGATAAAACGGAGCCGCTCGATTGCGGACCTGACCGCGGCAGGACAGCGCATCCGCATTCACGGTGACTATCATCTAGGCCAGACTCTAAGGACCAGTTCCGAAGAGGGCGCACACCAGATCGGGGATTTCGTTCTACTGGACTTTGAAGGCGAGCCGGCGCGGCCATTATCGCAGCGTCGACGCAAACAGTCGCCGTTGAAAGATGTGGCAGGAATGCTTCGTTCGTTCTCCTACGCGGCGTTCGCCGGTTTGAAGGCATTCCAGGATGAAATTGCCCTAGGCTCGCGACCGACCAGCGATGAAGTTTTAACCAAGTGGGCCCAGGCGTGGCAAAACAGCGCTTCGGAAGCATTTATTCTTGGTTATCGAGAGACCATTTCGAAGAATCACACTCTGCTGCCACCGCCCAAGGAGACACAGGTCCTGTTGGACGCATTTGTTCTGGAGAAGGCACTTTACGAATTGCTGTATGAGCTTAACAACCGTCCGACATGGATACACATCCCAATTGCAGGTATCCTATCCTTGTGCAGTTGACCGCAACAGACTGATTTAGCTGGCAGTTCGTTAAATTTCCTTTTCGCTTTGGTGCGAGCTCTCCCCAACTACTATGGCGACCGCAAATTCAGTCCCGGACTCTCATTCCACGGCCGTTGCCGCTCGAACGGGCTTGCTTGTTTTTGTCGCACCCATGGACCCGGAACCGCTCGAAAGCCTGTTCGCCAACTTGACGACACTCTTTCCGGCCGAAGAACTGCTGATCGCTACTCCGAATGACACGTCGGGCAGTGCTTATCCGGCTCTGCGCGTAATCTCGACACAATCTACGAATGCGATCTGGCCTCTCGCGGCTACTGACTTTGTGAACGCAGTTCACGCTGCCAAAGAAAATGAAGCGCGCGCAGTTCTAATGCTCGGCCCCGGCGCTGACTCCTTGAGCGCCTCTGCACTTCGGGATCTGGCAACCGCGGTATCCGATTCCACATCTGATCTCGCAGTTCCGCATTACTCGCTCCCGCCAAACGCTGGATTAGTGAACTCCGCCATCTTGTATCCATTGACCCGCGCCTTGTTCGGTTCGCGGACGCGATTCCCTTTGTCGCTCGATATGGCCTTCTCTCTTCGCATGGCAGATCAGCTCGGAAACACGGCCCAACGCTTCGTTAATCTGAACCAGTCCGACGCCATCCTTTGGCCCGTTAGTGAAGCTGCTGTTTCTGGATTAAGCGTCGAAGAGATCGACGTGGGCACACGCATGTTGCCGCAACCTGCCGAACCAAATATCAATGCGATTCTCACCCTCGTCACCGGATCTCTGTTTGCGGACATTGAGGCAAAAGCCGCGTTTTGGCAACGGCCGCGTCGTCTTCCGCCGGGGAATCGGGCTTATCCAACAATCCAGGGTGTTGAGAGGGATGTTGATATTGCTCCCATGGTCGAAGCGTTTCGCCTGGCTTTTTCCAACCTTCAGGAAATCTGGTCCCTGGTGCTGGCGCCGAATTCTCTGCTAGGTTTGAAGCGGCTATCCGTTGTAGAGCCCTCTGCGTTCCGCATGCCAGAGAATCTCTGGGCTCGCATCGTCTTCGATTTTCTGGTGGCCTACAGGCTTCGCACTCTCAATCGTGGACATCTGCTGGGCGCGCTCATTCCGCTCTACCTCGCGTGGGTGGCCGGCCATCTCAATGTCGTGAAATCGGGAACGAATTCCGAGGTCCACGTGGAGGCCGTAGCCTCAGCATTTGAATCGGACAAGCAATACATCGTTTCGCGTTGGCGCTGGCCCGACCGTTTTAATTCATAACGCTCCGCTTGGGAGCGAGACCGTTCCATTTGGAAGACTGGGAACGGGTAGTTCAAGGAGAGAGTCCGATGCATCGATTCCTCGCCACAATGCTACAGGCAGTTCAAGAATACAATCCGCCCTCTGCGCCACTATCGGTCGACAACGCGTCGATTTGGCAGCATATGTCTGACGCGCTCCATCAATCGGTCTACCGGGTGTTGTCGCTGCTTATCGCAGTCTTGCCCGGCATTCTGGCGGTTTTCGTCGCGCTCACGCTTTTCACATTGATCGGAATGGCGCTTTCGACCTTGTTGCGTAGGGGACTCGGGCTTATCAAGTTCGACGATCGATTAAATCGCGGAGCTTCAGAATGGGCGCCATCCAGTTCTCCCACAGCATTGATTGCGCGGGGCACTTTCTGGGGATGCGTTCTCCTTGGATTGATCATCGGAGTGTCAGCCTTCGATGCCTCCTATGCAACCGGCGCACCTCTGCCGGTTTCGATGCTTCCCTACCTGACACATCTTGTAGGCGCAATTCTGCTGCTCATCGCAGGAACTCTGATCGCCCGGTTTCTGGCGCGATCTGTGCTCATTGGAGCGGTGAATGCCCAATTGCAGTATGCAAGATTTCTCTCTCTCGGCGTGAAGTGGCTGGTGCTGGTGCTTACCTCTGCCATGGTGCTCGATCATCTTCAGGTAGGCGGAAAGATTGTTGAGTTGGCATTTGGGATTCTGTTCGGAGGCATCGTATTGACTCTCGCCCTTGCCGTGGGCCTTGGCTCGCGCGACCTGGTAAGCCGATCGCTGGAAGGACGCGTGGATCGGGCGAACGACCGATCGCACGCACCCGAGAGCGAAGCTGTACCGACGCCAGTGGAGCCAATTCGACACGAATCAATTCGTCACTTCTAGACGTTGCCGTCCGTTTGAAGAACCGCGACCGCATCGGGCGGCAAAGTAACGCTGCCATCTTCGACGAGGAAGCCCGCTCTTGAAGCAAGTAGTAGCTTGGCGCCTCGCACAAGTGGAAAAGACCTGGAACTCGAAGCAAGATTGCATGCGAGTACAACTGTTCCGCGGGCCACACAAAGCCATTTCTGCTCTTCGCTATAGGTGACCTTTGTATTCCCGGGCTCTCCGTTGTTTAAGGATTCCGAAGAGCGTCGCAGCGTGATCAGTTCGCGATACCAATCCAACATCTCAGCGTGTGCAGGCCCCGCCAGTTCATCCCAATTCAGCTTCGATCGCTCGAAAACCTCACGGCTTTCCGGGTCCGGGATTGTCGCAGGTTTCCAGCCGAAGGCCTGAAACTCTCGCCTGCGACCTTCCGAAACTTGTCGGGCCAGTTCCTGATCCTGGTGATCAGCAAAATAGAGGAACGGCGAGGAAGAAGCCCATTCCTCTCCCTGGAAGAGCATCGGAACAAAGGGTCCGAGCAACACCAAGGCTGCCGCAATCTTCGCGCGATCGATCCCCGCACTTTGGCTGATTCTGTCGCCGATGGCCCGGTTCCCAACCTGATCGTGGTTCTGTATAAAACCGAGGAAGCGATGTTGGGAGAGATTCCTCGCGGGACGGCCGTGAGTGCGATTGCGATGAGGAGAAAAGATTCCGTCGTAGACAAACGTCTGCTCCATCGCCTTGGCAAGTTGGGCAAACGATCCAAAGTCGCTGTAATAGCCCGCAAGTTTTTCCCTGCTGAGAACGGCAAACAGCGCGTGATGAAAATCATCGCTCCACTGGGCGTCCATACCAAACCCGCCGCAATCTCGCGAAATCACAATGCGTGGATCATTCAAATCACTTTCGGCAATCAGCACCAGTCTCCGACCAAGCGCCGCGCTGAGGGATTCCGTTTCCGCGGCGAGCTGTTCGAGAAAGTGGATCGCAGACCGGTCCACAAGCGAATGCACCGCATCAATCCGTAAGCCATCGATATGGAAGTCGCTCAGCCACATTCGGGCGTTGTCGCAGAAAAATCGCCGCACCTGCTCCGAACCAGACTCCTCAAGATTCGTGGCGCCGCCCCACGGCGTCTTGTGAGCATCCGTAAGATACGGACCGAATTTACCGGTATAATTCCCGCTCGGACCGAAGTGGTTATATACCACATCGAGCAGCACGGCCAGGCCAAGCCCGTGCGCAGCATTGACGAACCGCTTCAATCCGTCCGGACCGCCGTAGGGTTCGTGCACAGCATAAAGAGAAACGCCGTCATAACCCCATCCGTGATTGCCATCGAACGCTGCAACGGGCATCAATTCAACATGAGTAATGCCGAGCGCTCGCAGGTATTCAAACTTTGCAATTGCGGCGTCAAGAGTGCCCTCCGATGTGAAGGTTCCAACGTGCAGTTCATAGATGATTGCGCTCGCTAACGGCCCCGCTTGGAAACCCTCATCACTCCAGCGAAACGCGCTCTGATCGTAGACGCGAGAGAGCGCATGAACACCGTTAGGTTGCCACTGAGATCTGGGATCGGGATAGGCGATTTTGCCCTCATCGAGGTGAAATCCATAGTCTGTGCCGTTGGTCGCCTTTTCTACCGCTGCAATCCACCAACCGCCATCGTCCGGTCCTGTCATGGAGCTAGAACTTCCCTCCACTTCAACAGCAACGGACTGCGCAAAGGGAGCCCAGACCCTGAATTCGCGCATCGTTCAGCTCTCTTCCTTCACGAGCAGCGCAACGGGAAAATGGCGCAGAAGAACTGACATTGAAACGCGGCCTCCATTTAACAACTCACCCGTAAACACATTTCTCCAGTGCTTACCCGGCAGTTCAACAGTTGTATTCGACCAGTTTCCAGACAGTTTTAAATTCCATCTCGGAACAATTGTTGCAACGCTTCCCCCCGCAGAAAACCAACAGCATGATCCGCCTTTCTTCCCTCAATCACCAGAGAGTTAAAGCCTCCATCTACTCCAAACAGCTCTGGTTTTTGCCGTCGCCATTTGAGCGCGCAATAGAGCACCCACAGTTTCGGCATCCCGCTATCGACCCTCTTCAGGATCTCCTCGACCGGCATGCCCGCATCGAGTTCTGATAATAGCGACCTCCGTGCTGTGTAATCGACGGGCCCGCGATTATCAGGATCGACGAGGTGAAGATCCCACAATTCGCTTCCCTGATACGTGTCGGGAACTCCTGGAGCAGTACATTTCAAAAGTGTCTGGGCGAGACTGTTTACTCTTCCCGGCGTGATGATGCGGCTGACGAATTCGCCAACCGAGGCCATGAAGTCATTGCTGCCATAAAGGCGCTCGATGAAGATTCTCAAAGCATCTTCGAATTCTTTGTTCTGCTGCGTCCAGCTTGTTTGCTGCTTTGCCTCGCGCGCAGCTTTTTCCATATACGCGGTCAACCGGTCGCGCTCAATCGGCCAAACGCTAATCATCGTCTGATAAAGAAAATACTCCGTATTGCGATCCGGCTTTCCTTCAGTCTTGAGAGATGCGTTTGCCCGTGACCAACGCCTGAGAAACGACCGCCATTGACCGGGCACCTCTGTAATCACGGCCAGCCGCGCACGCACGTCATCAGAGCGCTTGGTGTCATGGGTCGAGAGCGTGGTCATGGTCAGCGGGTGAGAAGCTTGCATCCTCGCACAATAATCAATGAGATTCGAAGAGGTGAGACCATCGCGATCAGGAGCACCACCCACCTCGTTCAATCCGATCATACGGTTGTAGCAATAGAAGGCTGTATCTTCGACACCCTTCGCCATAACGGGTGAAGTGAACTGCTGAAAGCGATAAACGAATTCGGTTTCGCGTGATCCGCGAGAACGCAAAAGCAATACGTCTCCAATAAAATCGAGCAGACCACCGTCGAGATCGGGCCGATGGCTTTTGGCCCTTTCGATTGCACTGGAGACCTGCAGACGATCTTCTTCAGTGATCTCGTCGCGCTCAGGAACAACGTAGGTTCTGTACACCAAAAAGCCAGCAGCCACCTCGCGAATGGCTCGTCTGATTTCGGCTCGCGTAAAGTCCCGGCGATCGCGATTGTTTTCGCATATCTCCACAAATAGGCTCGCTAGCCGATTCACATCGCTCCCCAGCGCTTCATGCTCGACATTCAGCTTCTTATCCTGTGCGATGACACCGAAGTCAATCGGCTCTTGCGTGAAATCCCGATAGATCTGCGTTAGCTCTTTCAAACCATCGGGGTACATAAGCCAACTGCTGCAAACATTCAGGAAGTCGTAGCCGCTCGTGCCCTCGATCGGCCATTCCTTGCGGAGATACTCATCCGGCTCGAGGATCTTCTCGCCAATGATCCAGGCATCCGGAGCCCTCTCCCGCAATCGAACGAAATACTGCAATGGGTCGCGCAAGCCATCGGGATGATCCACGCGAATGCCATCGAGGACACCATCACGAATCCAGTCAAGAACCCGATGGTGCGTCTGCTCAAACACGTGTGGCCGTTCAATTCGAAGTCCAACGAGAGTATTCACGTCAAAAAAGCGCCGATAGCCAAGCTCCTGATCGGCCGTTCGCCAGTAGGCCAAACGATAGTGCTGAAGATTCAACAATTCATCCAGGGCGTCATGGTCCGAATTCAGTTCACCAATTGCTTTGTCTATCGCCTGCGAAGCTTCCGGGTGCTCTTCACAGAATCGTTGCAGAAGGCCATAAATCACTACCTTGTCACGGTGTCGCGAGTTAATTGCTTCGGTGTCAGTCGCGTCCGGCACGGGCAAGCGCGACAGGCTGTCGGCAAGAAAGCTGAGCGTCGGGCTGTACGCGTATCGTGCTGCACGTTCAAGAATGACCGGCAAAGATCGCGGAGCGAGAGGGTATGGATGATCGGTATATCGGATCCAGAGAGAGCCACCGTCTCGAACAATCTGAATCTGGCCGGAAGCCAGAACCCGGCCATATTGATCGCCAAGCACGGGTATCAGGACCTTGTTCTGTAGCTTCACCTCGGAGGAGTGCCAATCGATGTCGAACCATGTTGCAAAGCGGCTCGATGGACCATTCTCAAGTACGTCCCACCAATTCTGGTTGCGAGGTCCAGTTGCCATGTGATTTGGGACTATATCTAGCACCTGGCCTAGTTCAAGCTCTGCGAGCCTGGCGCAGAACCGCTGATGACCTTCCTCGCCGCCCAACTCTTCATTTACACGTTGATGATCGACAACATCATAACCATGCATGCTGCCCGCAGCAGCCTGCAGATAGGGTGAACAATAGACGTGCGAAATCCCCAGCTCACGGAGATATGCGGCCGCATCCGCTGCATCGTCGAATGTGAAATTCGCGTGCAACTGAAGCCGGTATGTCGAGGTGGGAACGCGCGGCATTTCTTGGTTGCACCGAGTTGGTTTGGGATTGTTAAAAAAGAAGACTTAGCCGTCAGGCTATTAGATGCGCGCGTGATTGCATGCAGGATGTATGCGAGGCCACCGTATCAGAATCACTTCCATTCCACGATTGCGACTTCGATGGCTCACTGAAAGAGCATATTCTCCGCAGGCTCAACCATTGGATCGCGGAAGTTTGACAATCCGACACCGACCAGCCGGAATCTCTTCCCCGATCCCAATCGCACCTTGTCTCTGAGCGCCAGTGCAATGTTCGCGAGTTCGTCCGATGAGGAAACGGGCGATGCGGGTGTTTGGCTCCTGGTAAGAATACTGAACTCCGCCGTTTTCAACTTCAGCACGACAGTGCGCGCGGTCCGCGATTCCTTCCGCGATGCCTCCCACACCTTCTCTGCAAGTCGCCGGATCATCTCGTCCGTCTCGTCCAGCAGGACGTCGGTTTCGAATGTGTCTTCAGCCGATATCGATTGGGTTGGCCGATTGGGCTCGACCGGATTATTGTCTATTCCCCGAGCCAATTCATGGAGACGCACTCCGTAGCGTCCGAATCGGTCCTGGAGAACTGCGAGATCGAGGTCTCGAATTTCTCCGACGGTCCGCACACCAACTTCCGCGAGCCTCCTTGCCGTGACCTTGCCCACGCCGGGCAATCGTTCCACGGCAAGAGGCGTAAGAAAACCAATCGCCTCATCCGGCTTGATCACAAACAACCCGTCCGGCTTTCGCCAGTCTGACGCGATCTTAGCTAGAAACTTGTTCGGCGCAATTCCGGCAGAAGCGGTCAGGTTCACCTCTTGTCGAATCTGCTCACGGATCGTCTGAGCAACCTGCGTGGCACTTGGGAGTCCGGTCTTGTTCTCCGTCACATCGAGGTAAGCTTCGTCCAGCGAAAGCGGTTCAACGAGGTCAGTGTGGCGTAGAAATATCTCGCGCACACTTTTCGACACCGCGCGGTAGCGGGAAAAGTCAGGAGGAACAAAGACAGCCTGCGGGCACAATCGCTCCGCCTGCACGGCCGGCATCGCAGATCGAACACCGAATTTTCGCGCTTCATACGAGGCTGCGCAAACCACTGATCGCTTGCCGCGCCAGGCTACGACGACAGGTACGCCCCGCAGTTTCGGATCGTCGCGTTGCTCGACTGACGCGTAGAACGCATCCATGTCCACGTGAATAATCTTGCGGAGATCCATGCGACCGGCTTGAGCTTGCTTTTAGCCGAGTAGGCTCGCCGCAATGCCTTAGCGACCCGAAGCCGGCCTTTCAACAGCGTACAGCTTCACATGATAGATCCGCATTTGGTGAGGATCCATCGATAGCTGACGCCCTTGATTGCTCTGGTCTCCGTTCAGCCACCGGTGTGTAACCCAGCCGCCATTGGCATCACGGCGCACTTCTTCGATGCTCGCGATGCCGCTGAGCTTGTTGTCCACGTCGGGATCACGCGCGAACGAAACTGTTAGCCCGCTGCCGGCAATATAGAACTCGTTCGGCTTAGATTGAATCGCGATCATCGCGCCGTCATCGGTCGCAAGCGTCCTGGCCGGCCACGTGCGAGATAGTGCCGCATCAAACAAATACCCGCCGAGCGCGACGGTTCGCATAGGCCGCGGACTGTCCTTGTGCAGCACAAGCGCTCGCACATCTCCAGATGTCTGGCCTGCCAGCATCACGTCGCCCAATTCGCTCAACACCTCGTACACATCCGCGATGTCCGGACTCGCGGATTCCGAGTTCGGACGGCTGTACACTTTCAATCCCGAATGGAGAAAAGCCGAATGCCTTCGCTTCTCCGTAGGCATAGAGCGCATTGTACGGAGCGCCATCCATCCGCGCCTCTGGAACAAACACCGCGTTCCCCTTGAACCTGTAGCGATCAATCCAATATTCAAAGTTGGGCCAGTAGATATCTGGCGAGTAGAAGTCCACTGAGGGAGCGGTAACGCGATAGACCTCCAGGTAGTATGGATGCGGCCCACCACTCGGATACTGGCCCGCGCGCTCGCCCGGCGCAGGAAGCTGGCAGTTTACATACATCGGCAAAGAATATTCGCGCTTCCCCGCCTCGGTGACCGCCTGAATGTAGCGAGCATAATTCCACGTCATGAACACTTCATCAGATGCATCACCGAAAGCAGCGCGCCACGTCTTCCCAACCGGATTGAAATGGACTCGCAGTTCCGGGGAAAGCAGTTCACGATTCTTTTCAAGTTCCTGCATCAGCTGAGCAGGAACGGGGCTCTCGAACAAACGATCTGCGGCTACCGATCGATCGCGGCCGAGGCCCAGATAACCAACCTCATTCTCCACCTGCACCATCAGCACGGTCTGCTGATCTTCGTCTTTCTCCTTGAGATGCTTCATCAGTGCCGCAAACGCAGTACTATCCGCCTTAAGTGTCTCGGCTCCCAGCGTAGAAAGTGTTTCAGTAGACGCACCATCGGCCGATTCAGCCCTCGGGAAACGCTTTGGATTTTGCTTGACCCATGTAGGAGCGTAACTCGAAACTCCATTCTTCCAACTACCGAACCATAGCGGCACCAGGTGCAAATGCTGCTCGCGTGCCTTATCGATCCAATGATCGAGGATGCTGAAGTCAAAGGTCCCCTCCGCGGGCTCGATCTGCTCCCAGGCAACCGGCATCAGAACGGTATTGACGTGCATTGCGGCGAGCCGAGGAAGAATGGTGTCGGCCTGCGCCGCGGTACCGGCGGACGAATTGCCCAGCTCGCCTCCGAGAATCAGATAGGGCCTGCCGTTAACGATCAGTTGTCCACTATCGCCTGACTTAAGAACTCGAGGAAGTTCAACCGGATGCGCAATGAGGGTGCACGTGAGGCTTCCAGCGAGCAGAACAGCAAGCGTTCCTTTTGGCCTCACAGGTTACCCTCCTGCCTCTTAGTTTGCATGATCAAACAAGCCGAGCGGAATGGCATCGCCCATGGCCTTATATCCGGCGGGTGAAGGATGCAGGTGATCGCCGCAGTCATAGGCCGGCAGAAGCTGATCGGGATGCTGCGGATCGCGAACTACGCTGTCAAAATCAATTACAGCGTCGAAATTTCCGCTGGCGCGAATCCACCTGTTCACCGCTTGCCGATCGGCCTCGCTCAGCGGACCGGGGTGGTAGTAGCTTGACCCCACATAAGGCGTAATCGTCGCCCCGAAGACGCGCAACCCATGGGCATGTGCACGCGCAATAATCTGCTGATAGGCCGCAATCACCCGCTCAACAATCTGCGCATGCTGTGCCGCAGGTACTTCGCCATCCCGTGCCAACCCGCCCAGATCATTTACTCCCTCGAAGACGATCAACCAACGAACGCCAGCCGGCGCAAGCACATCGCGATCGAAACGAGCCAATGCATTCGGCCCGAGTCCGTCCGTGAGCAGATGATTGCCGCCAATACCCTGGTTGGATACACCGGTGTTCCGCGATGCCGCTGAGCCTTGCAGCCTGCCTGCAAGCACGTCCGTCCACCGATCATTTCCATTCGTCGTTGCACCGTGTCCGTCAGTGATGGAATCGCCAAGGGCAACAACTGCTGCCGCTCCTGGAGGAGTCTGCACATCAATCTCAGATACTTGATACCAGTGATCCACATGCTTTGGCTCAACAAGAGTGGCCGCACTCACCTGGTCGCCATGGACGTAATACGATGTCGCGCGCGACCCCGGATGCCCCGTCTGTTGCGCGGGTGGAAACTGCAAACGGAAGGTCACTGCCAGATCAGAAAGCGGCGGAACTGCGTAATCTACAGGGTCTGAGATCAGTTCCGCACCCGGCGGAATCACGGCTTCTACGCTCCCTGCAAACATCAACGGTCGATCACTTGCCGGGTCAATTGCAGACGATGCTGGCGAAACCGGCCGGGCGATGTGAGCGGACGAAATACGTAGCGCTTCAGTGCCGAAGGCGTTGGAAAGGCGCACGCGCAGCGCCGGTCCGCCGACGGAGAGATGAAATACTTGGCGCACCGTCGCATCGGTAAGATCGTCCGCCGGCAATGCATTGTGCGGCTCCGGTATCTGCTGCGACGTACCCCAACTCGATACCCAGACCGGCGAGATCGAGGCACGCTGAGTTTGCGACCACGCTCCAGTGCAATGCGCCGCCGCAAACATCCACACAACTACGAAGAAACTTAGTGATTGTCTAAAGGAAGAAGGTTTAATATGGACCCCCTAGTAAATCGCTTTGCGGAAGCGTTCAAAGCATAACACTCTGGAGCATTTCTTGACCCTCTTTAAGCAGCGCCTCATCTTCACCTGCCTCCTGTCCACACTTGGCGTGATCACGACGTTCATGGCATCGGCGCAGTCCTCTGCTCCGCCGCCAGTCACCTTCACTGCAGATCAAGACCACCAGAACATGATGGATCAGCTCGGCGTCAAGGCTCTGCGCCCAGGGCCAAGCGGAGATGAAAATGCTCCAAACCACGCCAACTACGACGAGTCGAAGGCCAATCCCTATCCCAATGTGCCTGACCCGCTGACCATGAACGACGGTCAAAAAGTAACGACACCCGCAATGTGGTGGGATAAACGCCGTCCTGAAATCATTGAGATGTTCTCAAAGTATGTATATGGCCGCGTCCCGAACAACGTCCCCAAAGTCTCGTGGACGGTGAACACCGTTGACCACGAGATGATCGGATTCACGCCGGTCATCGCCAAAGACGTCGAAGGCGTTGTCGACAATTCCTCATATCCGGCGATCAACGTGCACATTCACATGATGGTGGTTTTGCCCGCTCGCGCCAAAGGTCCGATACCGGTGTTGATGATGTTTGGCCGCGCGGCTTTCCCCAATCCCAACGAACCTTCGGGCGGAGATCTGGACAAGGTCAACAAAGCCTGGGAAACTTTGCTCATCCAGCAGGATCCATCGCTAAAGCAGGTGTTCGAGCAGCATCCCGCATGGCACCCGGTCAAGGCTACGCCGTTCCAATTCCCTCAGTTGAATGAAGATGGCGGACTCCCCAACACCTGGCAACTGGTTGCGGCAGGCTGGGGATTCGTGCTCTTCGACCCAGCCAGCGTGCAAGCTGACGACGGAGTAGGTATAACGCGCGGGATTGTCGGCCTGGTGAACAAAGGCCAGCCTCGAAAACCTGAAGACTGGGGTGCGCTCCGTGCATGGGCATGGGGTGCAGGGCGCGGTCTTGACTATCTGGAGACCGACCCCGCAGTCGATGCAAAGCATGTTGGCATTGAGGGCGTTTCGCGTTACGGCAAGGCCGCCCTCGTCACCATGGCATTCGATCAGCGATTCGCCATGGTGCTGGTCGGGTCCTCGGGCAAAGGTGGCGCTACTTTGCTGCGCCGTAACTTTGGCGAAGCGGTTGAGAGCCTTACCGGTGGCGAGTATTACTGGATGGCCGGCAACTTCATCAAGTACGGTGCTTCTGAAGCCACATTTGGAAGCATGACACCGGGAGATATTCCCGTAGATTCGAATGAGCTGATAGCGCTATGTGCGCCGCGTCCAACCTTCATCAGCTACGGAATCCCCGCCAAGGGCGACGCCAAGTGGCTCGATCAGCAGGGAAGCTTCATGGCCACCGTGGATGCAAGCCGTGTGTTCACTCTGCTCGGTGCCAAGGGCCTCGCCATCGAAGGTGATTACCGTACGGCGCAGATGCCGCCTGTCAACACCGGTCTTCTCAATGGTCAGCTTGCCTGGCGCCAGCACGATGGTGGACATACCGACGCACCAAACATGAAGTACTTCATCGAGTGGGCCAACAAGCTTATCGGCCATACGCCTTCGCAGTAAATGAACGGCGAGGCAATCGTTCGGCAAAAGTCCTCGCATCAGATAGCTACTGCGGCAGCACTTCGAGCCCCACGACTGTTGCATAGCCCCTGACCGGTTCAAAACTGACGAGCAGCTTTCCCTGCGCATTCGGCACAAGACCGGGAAATTTGCGGGTTATGCCATCCGTCCCGTTTGCTTCCTTCGCGAGATCGAAATTCTGCAGGAGAACCTTGCCGTTGCAAAACACGTTGAAGACGTGCTCGGCCGCTCTCCCTTTGTTCTCAGAATTCAATATCTCTCCAGGACTGTTTTGGCGTCCCGCAAAATACAGTGTCAGCACATATCTCCCAGGCGTCACCGGAATCGCGTAGGAAAAGTTCCCCCAACGTTCCGACTCAAATAACTCCGGATCATCGGTCCCGGCAACAGTCGTCGCGTACGCGGCGAGTTGGCCGCCTTCGAAGTAGTTATCCGGACTCCACCAATGGCTGTCATTGGAGTAGTAGGGAGTTTGCCTTGCCAGAATGCGCACTGGACGCATGTGGCCTTGAAACCCAGGCAGAATTTCAATTGCGGAAAGCGTCGCCTGCTTTCCTTCTTCCCCGGCAAACTCGAGGTGAAGCAAGCCGTCCGTTGCCGGCGTGATACCTGAAAACACCCTGGTATCGGCCGCGAGGCTCCCACTGGCATCCGCTACGATGTCGAAGTCATTGAGCAGAGTCTTGCCATTTGCACGAATCCTCATGATCCGGCTGCCTTCCCCACCGGCTCCTCCGGATTCAGGGCCGAACACCGTCTCGGCGAAGTGAAGTCGCAGCTCGTAGATCCCTTTCGGCAACGGAATGTCGTAGCGGAATTCTCCTTGCCTGCTGCTGCGGTAAAACCACGGATCCTGTGTGCGCGAGATGTGTGGAATCGAGCTTCTTATTGCGGACCCGCCCGTAAAGCCGTAATCCGCGCTCCAGAGTTTACCGGCATGATCCACGAGGCTTCTGCTGCTGCCGGCCAGAATTCGAATCTCCTGCCCGACCGGTGGCCCGATAAGAGCATCCGGCCCCTGACTCTGGATCTCGATTGCGGTAGCCGCTGGTGGCGACTCTTTCTGCGTGCGAACACGCAACCATGAATACGCAAATCCGAAGCCAAGGAGAAGAAAGCCAATAATTCCGACTACCCACCACTGATAGCTAGGGTGCCGCTTCTGCTGGGTTGCCATCTCGGCAGGCGAATCGGCGATTACATTGGCGACCTGGACGGCTGGAGTCTGGAAGTGACTTCCTACGGCGGGGGCACGTGCGCCGGCCTCAAAACGCGGCACGTATTGTCCTACAGGTATTGTGATGTGCAGTTGGTGCGATGCGCCTTCCCCTGCGTAATACTCCGCCAGCCGTTTACGCAGCCGGTTGGCTTCTACCCTCACAATGGAATCGGAATCCTGGTCGAAGGATTCCCTGCGCTGAAAGACCTCCAGCGCAATCGAATATTCCTTGATTTGATTTGCCTCTCCGGCGAAGAACTTTTCGCAAAGATACGACAATAGCCGCGCGAGCTTTGGGGCGCGAATGAACTCTTTCGACTCCAGAAGAGCCGCGAGTTCAGCTCTTTGCAGTTCACGTTCGACTGTTTCCACGATTCCCATCGTCATTTCGCGACGCTTTCAACCGCAGCTGCCCACTCTTGAGATTCGAATCCACAGCCATATTAGTTCCACTTAATTGTTGCTGTCTGGATTTAACGGTGTAAGTAGCGGGCCCTGCACCGTATGTAACGGTGTTAACCTCGGCCCCAAACCATTGAAACTGCTTGCAACCTCTGGCAATCCCTCCCTGTAAGTTGCTTACAACACAGGAACCTGCGGCTGATATCCGCAGGTGTAACAGAAATGCAACGTGTAAGTAGCAGGTATAGCGTTGTTGTCTTGCTCCGAAGGTCGTTTACTTGGTTTCGACGTTGAGCAGATCGCCAGAACCGGTACCAGCAAAGCAAGCGAGATGCTCCCCGTGAAGGAGGAAAGACCATGAGCACTTTCACGATGAAGCTGATTGTAGCCTCCCTTGCTATCTGCGTGTCCCCCTTGATCAGGGCAGAGATTGCTTTGGATCTACCCGAAGACTGAAGAGATCGCGAAGTCCGCGGAGCTGAAAGGCGACCTCGAGCGCGTCCACAATAATTACCTGCTGGCAATTTCCTATTACCAGCAAGCCCTGAAGGTTACTCCTCAGAACCCTGCCCTGCTGAACAAGCTGGGAATCTCCGAACTGAAACTCGGCGACAGGGGTCAGGCGCGCAAGTACTTCAGCCGGGCGCTGAAGGCTGATCCTAAAAACATCTCGGCGCTCAACAACCTCGGCGCCGTCGCTTACCTTGATAAGAAGTACAAAACCGCGGTCAAATACCTGAAACAGGCGCTCGAACTTGACGAATCCAGCGCGCCGTCCCATCTCAATCTTGCCGAGGCGTGGATGGGTCTCAATCAGATTGACCGAGCCATGACGGAATACGCCCGGGCCATCGAACTGGATGCTGACATTCTGAGTGAAAGCCAGACCGGTATCTCTGCCCGCGTGAGCACTCCGGCACAGCGGGCGGCCGTGGATTACCTGATCGCAAAGGCCTACGCCAAACGCGGAAACTACGAAGGTGCTTTGGAGTACCTCAAGCGCGCCAAGTCAGAGCACTTCGCCGAGCTCAACAGAGTCTACAAGGACCAGGAGTTTGCATCGCTTTGGGTGGACCCGCGTCTGCAGGCCCTCGTTAAGCCCTAACCAAATCTGACTTCAGTTTTGGTTGCGCCTCGCAGTATTCAGCCGCTGCGAGGCGCAACTGCGTAAGGGATATTCGCAGTCCTGCTTAGCTCTTGCAACCTCGACGCCACACCGGCATGTGACTCTGATCACGGTAATTGCTCAACGCAAATCCTATATTCCTCGCTGAATTGCGGGCCGGTTCGCATCGCGGCCTGATTCTGGTTGCCATCCCTTCTCTTCCTGATGAATCAGGCCTTCCATGAATCTGTCCGCCCCTACACATCGACTGGCGAAAGGCAGAGACGCGCGGAGGATTTCCTATGAATCACAACGGGCGGAAGATCGTCATTATTGGTGGCGGAATTGCCGGGCTCAGCGCCGCCGTATATGCGCTGAAATGTGGCTATGACGTCGAGGTCATGGAAATGCACGACATGGCTGGGGGCCTTGCGATGAGCTGGCGTCGTGGCCCATACACCTTCGAGACCTGCCTGCATTGGTTGATCGGCTCCAGCCCGAAAGGGGAGTTTCACGCGCATTGGAAGGATCTCTTTGACATCGAGAAGCTAACCTTTATCAATCCTGAGGAGTTTGTTCGAATCGAAACCGAAGCCGGCGATTGTCTCAGGATCTTCACCAACGTGGATCGCCTCGAAGAGGAACTACTTCGCCGTGCTCCGCAGGATGCGGCCGCGATCCGCGATCTTACGCATTCCGTGCGCGCTCTCGGCAAATTCAGAATGCTCGACCCCGCAGGAGGCTTGGCGCAAAACTGGTGGGACGTTCTTCGTGATTTGCCAATCTTTCCGCTCCTCGGAAAGCTTGGCAAAACCAGTGGCAAGGAATATGGCAGCCGTTTTTCCGATCCGCTGTTGAAGAGTTTCTTTTCGACCGGGGACGTCGGAAAGCTCACTGCCATCGCCATGGTGCTTTCTCTTGCCTGGATGAACACCGGCAACGCAGGCTACTGCATCGGCGGGTCGCAGGCGATGATCCGGCTCATTCAGGAAAAGATCGCAAGCCTCGGAGGCAAGATCCGCTTTAGATCCAAGGTCGAGCGCATCCTTGTTGATAAAGACATAGCGGTAGGAGTGCAACTCGCGAACGGAGACACGATCGCCGCCGATTGGGTGATCTCCGCGGCTGATGGCCATGCGACCCTCTTCGATATGCTCGGCGGCAGGTACCTTGACCCTGCGCTCGGCAAGATATACGAAGAACGAGAGACCTTTGCATCTTATCTTCAGGTTTCTCTTGGCATCGCGCGTGATCTCGGTGATCAGCCTCCGATGCTCACGCGCATTCTGGACTCGCCACTCGCGGTAGACCCCGCCACCCAGACCAATCACACTCCATTCCGCTTCTTCAGCTTCGACCCGACCTTCGCTCCTCCCGGCCGAACTGCCGTCACCAGCATCCTTCCCACTCGCAACTTCTCCTATTGGACGTCGCTCCGTCGCGATGATTTTGCCGAATACCACGCTCAGAAGAATCGCATCGCCGACGCGGTCATCACGGTGCTGGAAAAACGCATACCGGGAGTGCGCAAAGATGTCGAGGTTATCGACGTATCCACTCCGGCATCGGTCATTCGCTATACCGGCAACTGGAAAGGCTCACAGGAAGGTTGGCTTATCGAGCCGGGCTCAGGCTTCAAGTTCTTGCCCAACACCCTGCCCGGATTGGATCGCTTCATGATGGTCGGTCAATGGGTGATGCCCGGTGGCGGCCTGCCCTCTGGCCCCATGACCGCCCGGCCCGCTGTAAAGGCAATATGCAGGCATGATCACGTACCGTTCGATCTGCATCGCGAAAATGCTCCGAAATCGGAGTTAGTCGGAGTTTGACCTCGCGATCCGACCTGCAACCAGGGCGCCCCGGTGGAGCCTCTAACCCCTGCTTTGTCCTCAGCAGGCGTTACTTTTGTGAGTGCTCATTCAGCCCCATTGAGCCCGAGGGAATCTGGCGCAATTCAATGAAATCTGGTCCTCTTGAAATACCAAAAGGCCCGGAATAGAGCACAGATTCCTCACCCTGGGAACCTCTGCCCTGAGAGGCTTTCATCGCCTATCCGCATCCTCTGACGCTGAAGAGATTGTGCAGGTGAGCCCTTCGCAGGCGGCTTGCTCGCGCTGAAATCTCACCTGGTTCTACACAGAGGTTCTTGAGTGAATCACTTTCCCCCATGAACCAGGAGCCTCCATGCAAGAAAAACCTGTCCGCCTCCGTGTCTCGAGTCTTCCACTTTCTCTTGTCTTGTTCACGGCTATCATCCCCTTCTTGACCGGCTGCGGATATTTTGCAGTCACCAATCCTGCGTTTTATGCCGGAATCTCGGCGCCCGGCAACACCCTCCGTGTAAACCAGCAGATGCAACTGAAAGACAATGCCAGGACGACCGGCGTGCCCGTCATTTTCTTCGTCAACGGAGTCCAAGGCGGAAACTCGGAATTTGGGACCATCGACGGCAACGGCCTGTACACCGCTCCGGCGATTGTTCCGGTTCCAAATACCGTCGCCATCACCACCACGACGGCCAAGTTTCCTAACGATCCTCCCGGAGCAGTTGCAATCGGAATCCTGAACCCGATTCCTGTTTTGACCTCGGTAACGCCGACGGGCCTTTCCGAGGGCACCACCATGGTCACAGTGGGCGGCTCTCAGTTCGTCTATGGTGCGCAGATCGTTTGGAACGGCAAAGCCGTCCCCACCACATTCGTTTCTTCCACTCAACTTGTAGCCTCGATACCGGCGCCAAATCCCGGCACATTCCCATTAGCCGTAAGCAATCCGGATCCCGGCTCCGTCACGACGAAATCAATTCCCGTCAAAGTCGGTCCGGGTCAGGTTGTACTCACGTTGCAGACCTATGAAGGCACCGATGTTCGCGTAAGCAATCCGCTCCGCATCGGCCTCATGGTCACGGGCACCGACAATCCCGCTGTGAACCTCTCCGTGAATGGAATTGCCGGAGGGAACGCTCAAATCGGTACCGCGGTTTCCAACTCCGACGGTTCAATCACCTACACCGCGCCGCCCGTCGTTCCCAGCCCCAACATTGTCCAGCTCACGGTCACCAGCGTTGACAACCCAAGCGTCTCCATCAACCACAACATCTCCGTATTGAACCCAATTCCGATTCTCAGCTCCGCAACTCCAACTTCGTTCAACATTGGGCAGGCCTCAGTCGTTGTACAAGGCCAGAACTTCATCTCCGGCGCGCAAGTACTGATGAACGGTGCGGCCGTACCCACAACCTTCAACAGCGGCGGTCAACTCACAGCAAGCCTCAGTCTTACCCAGCCTGGCACGCTCGATCTGCAAGTGCTCAATCCGAGTCCCGGACCAGCCACCTCAAACGACTTGATTGCAGACGTAGCAGGCGGTACGCCGGTTCTGCCGGTAACCCCAGAGGACGCAGTGCGATTCCTCGATCAGGCGACCTTCGGGGCGACCGACGCGGATGTCCACCACCTCTCGCAAATCGGCTACCAGCCCTGGCTCAATGAGCAGTTCAGCATCCCGCAAACTCTTCACGAACCCATCGTAGAGCAGGCACTCCTTGTGAATAATCCTGCTTGCGGCTCCGATCTGAAGTGCAATACATCTCTGTTTCTCCAGAACAACGAAAGCGAAATCTACGTTGAGAATGCGTTCTGGCAAACGGCCACTGCGGCCAGCGATCAGCTCAGGCAGCGCATGCAATACGCGCTTTCAGAACAATTCGTAATCACCGGAACAACACCGGCCGTGCAGAACATGCCGCGCGGTGAAGCTGCCTACTACGACATGCTCGGTGCGGATGCCTTTGGAAACTTTCGGCAGTTGCTTGAAGACGTCACGCTGAGCCCAATGATGGGACAGTTCCTCTCCATGCTTCAGAACGACAAGGGCAACGCGAACACTGATCCGGATGAAAACTACGCCCGCGAAGTCATGCAGCTCTTCACCATCGGTCTCTATCAGTTGAATGACGATGGCACCCAGAAGCTGGATTCATCCGGCCATCCGATTCCCACTTACACGAATGCCGATGTCATGGGTCTGGCAAAGGTATTCACGGGCTTCAGTTGGCACGTCCCGGGCAACACCAGCGACACGGCATGGTCCAACTGCTGCATCTATGTGGGCACCGGGTATGGCGAAGATCTTCTGCCCATGCAGGCCTACCCAAATCATCACTCCACCGAAGAAAAGAATTTCCTCGGTGTGACCATCCCGCCATCCGGCTCGCCAGATCCGAACGGCGATCTCAAGACCGCCCTCGATACTCTTTTCAATCACCCGAACCTGCCGCCATTCTTCGCAAAGCAGTTGATTCAGCATCTGGTCACGTCCAATCCCAGCCCGGCGTACATCGGCCGGGTCGCCGCGGTTTTCAAGGATAACGGCCAGGGCGTTCGCGGCGACATGAAGGCCGTTATCACCGCGATTCTTCTCGACCCTGAAGCCCGCGACGCCGCAACAAACGCCGGCAATCCGCAGTACGGAAAGGTCCGCGAAGCTTTACTTCGCTATACCAACTGGGCGCGCGCATTTACGGCACAGTCGCGAACCGGATCGTATTACCTCGGCAGTACAGAAGACCCGATCTGGGGCCTTGGTCAAATGACCATGCGTTCACCCACGGTCTTCAACTGGTTTGCTCCCGGCTATTCGCCACCCGGGACCAGCATCGGGCAAGCCGGCCTCGTCGCGCCAGAAATGCAGATGACAAACGTCACCACCGTCGTGGGGTACCTGAACTTCATGCAGTTCGCAATCGGGAGCGACACGAAGAACGGGTCCGATCTCTTTTCCTCGTATGGCGCCGAATTGAACCTCGCCAATACGCCGGATCAGCTTGTAGATCGAGTCAATCTCCTCTTGATGGCCGGACAGATGGACAGTACCCTGCGCGGCGAAATCGTCGGCGCAGTAGGCGCCATCCCCATTCCGACAGGAAACCAAAACGCGATCAACGCCGCACTTACCGCACGCGTGCAAACAGCAATTTATCTAACGATGGCTTCACCGGCTTTCTGTGCGCAGTTCTAGGAGACGACAGTGAATAACTTCGAACAATCCCGCCGCCAGTTTCTTCGGACAGCCTCCATGGCTTCCATGGCAGGCCTCTACGCCAGCCCATTTTTGATGGAACTGAATTCCGTGGCGGCAATGGCGCAGAGCTCCGGAGCATCCGACTACCGCGCACTCGTGTGCGTGTTCCTGCAGGGCGGCAACGACGGCCACGGTACGGTCATCGCCACGGATCCAGCATCCTACTCCGCCTTCACCCAGGCTCGCTCCGGCGCACCCGGCCTCGCTTACCCCATGAGCCAGTTGTTGCCAATCATGCCGAAGACTTCGCAGAGCGGGCGCACGTTCGCGCTCAATCCCTCTCTCGTCGGACTTCAGAATCTCTTCAATGCTGGACGTGCTGCCGTCGTCGCAAATGTCGGCACCCTCATTGCACCGGCCACTAAGGCGCAGGTGATGAGCAGTTCTGTTCCGCTACCTGCCTCTCTCTATTCGCACTTCGATCAAACAGCGGCGTGGCAGGCGATCGCTTCCAACGGCGGAAGCGCAGAGCACATTGGCTGGGGCGGATCCGTGGCCGATCTCATCGAGAGCATGGGCATGAACTCGAACTCCATGTTCACCTGTATCTCGACTTCAGGAATTGCGCTTTTCCTCTCCGGCCAATCCTCCTATCAACTCAACGTCACCTCTGCAGGCCCGATTCCCATCGCTGGCATGGCTCAGCCGCTATTCGGCCAACCGGCAGGCACCAACGCCCTCTCGTCCATCCTTACAGCCGACGAAGCAAATCTATTCGCAAAAGAATACGAAGTCGTTGTGAATCGATCGCAGCAGGCACAGGAGCAACTCTCAACATCGATGTTGCCCGCGGGCCCCACCGGCGTTCCAGATCCCCCGCAGTATCTCGATCCCGTCACCAACAAACTCACCGAGAACCCACTCGCCACCTCTTTGCAGACGGTCGCGCGAATCATCGGTGGTCGTTCAGGGCTTGGCGTGAACCGCCAGATCTTCTACGTGCAGCTCGGCAGCTTCGACACCCACAACAACCAGGCTCAACTCCACGCAACCCTGCTCACGCAGCTTGGACAGGCTCTTGAATACTTTGATGGCCTCATGACATCGTCGGGACTCGGCGACCAGGTCACCACGTTCACTGCTTCAGACTTCGGCAGAACCCTCACATCCAACAGCAATGGCACAGACCACGGATGGGGAAGTCATCACTTCGTGGTGGGCGGTGCCGTGCAAGGACAGGACATATATGGCCAATACCCCATCGTCGGCGCCAACCAGGCGAACGACGTGGGCGCTGGCCGCCTTATCCCTGCTATTTCCGTGGACGAATACGCCGCAACCCTGGCCCGGTGGTTTGGCCTCTCCGACGGGCAGATCCGCCAGATTCTCCCCAACCTCGGCAACTTCGGCTCAAGCCCATACCTCGGCTTCATGGGCTAGAAGTTTCCTCTCAATCTAGCGCGTTTGATCGAATTGAATTGGTTTGCGCGGCGAAGCTGAAGGATGACGCTCGCTGCCGCTTACGGTTTTGCGCCAGCATGAGCGAGCTGATTCCAGCGCTCACTCGAGCAGCGTGACTACGCCCGCATACTGGGCCAGAAACAAATACCGTCTCGCTGCATGGAAACCAGGAAGCCCGTCAACATGCAGACGCTTGTTGGCAACTTGAGGATCCCCACCTCGTTCGCAATAATGAAAGATGCTATGTCTAAACAACAATTCCAGACTGAAGTAAACCAGCTACTCCACCTGATCGTCCATTCCCTTTACTCCCACCCGGAAATCTTCCTCCGCGAACTCATCTCCAACTCCTCCGATGCGCTCGACAAGCTGCGCTACCTTACCCTCACCGATGAGAAGTACAAAGCTCTCGTCGGCAATGGCATCGAGCCGCCTCGCATCGACCTCGAACTTGACGAAGCCAATAAGACTCTCACCATCTCCGACACCGGCGTCGGCATGAGCGAGGAAGACCTCGTATCGCACCTCGGCACCATCGCCCGCTCCGGCACAAAGAATTTTCTCGCTCAGCTTTCTGGCGATGCCCGCAAGGACTCGAACCTCATCGGCCAGTTCGGTGTCGGGTTCTACTCTGTTTTCATGGTTGCCGACAAGGTGCAGGTCCTCTCACGCAAGGCCGGCGAAGAGAAGACATTTAAGTGGATCAGCGATGGCAAGACCGGATTCGACATCGAAGAGGTCTCCGGTGACGAGGCGCGCAAGAGCGTCGGAACCACCGTCCTTATCCACTTCAACGACGAAGGCGCACAGTACGCCAATGGCTGGCGTCTCACGGAGATCGTCAAGAAATACTCCAACCACATCGCCTTCCC
Organism: uncultured Acidobacteriaceae bacterium; assembly: GCA_963738035.1. Classification (GTDB taxonomy): domain Bacteria; phylum Acidobacteriota; class Terriglobia; order Terriglobales; family Acidobacteriaceae; genus Telmatobacter. The sequence continues at coordinate 259,533 of CAVTVB010000002.1, read as the reverse complement.
CATCTTCCTCACGCACGATAAAAGCGAGTGGAACGCCGAAAAGAAGGAGTCCATCAAGACCCGCACCACCGAGCAGGTAAACGCCGCCAGCGCGATGTGGCAGCGCCCCAAATCCGAGCTCAAGGACGACGACTACAAGGAGTTTTACAAGTCCATCACCGGCGACTGGGAAGATCCCCTTTTCTGGTTCCACACCCGCGCCGAAGGCACGCTCGAGTACACGACCCTTTTCTACATTCCTTCAAAGGCTCCGCTCGATCTCTACCAGGCCGACTACAAGGGCGGCGTCAAGCTCTACGTCAAGCGCGTCTTCATCATGGACGATTCCAAGGACTTGCTACCGCAGTATCTCCGCTTTGTCCGCGGCATCATCGACTCGGAAGACCTTCCGCTCAACGTCTCGCGCGAGATTCTGCAGCAGAACAAGGTGCTCACCAGTATCAAGACTGCCAGCGTCAAAAAGATCCTTTCCGAATTGAAGACCATTGCCGCCAGCGATCCTGAGAGGTACTCGCAGTTCATCGCCGAGTACAACCGGCCGCTCAAGGAAGGTCTCTACGGCGACTTCGCCAATCGCGAAACGCTGCTCGACCTTATCCGCTTCAAATCCACCAAAGTTGAAGGGCTGACCTCGCTCGCCGAAGCTAAGGAACGCATGCAGCCCGAACAGAAGGCGCTCTACTACATCACTGGCGGCTCCGAGTCCATGCTTCGCAACTCTCCGCTGCTCGAGATCTACAAGAAGAAGGGCATCGAGGTTCTTCTCCTCGACGACGATATCGACGAGATTGTCTTTTCGACGGTCGACAAGTTCGGGGATGTCGATCTGAAAGCCGTCAACAAGTCTGCCACCTCGGAAGACCTGAAGGATGACTCCACCCCGGAGAAGGCCGAAGAGCTCAAGCCCCTGCTTGAGAAGATCAAGGCCGCGCTCGGCGATGCCGTCAAAGAAGTGCGCGCCTCATCTCGACTCGCGGATAGCCCGTCTGTCATAGTCTCCGACGAAGACGAACCTTCAGCTCGCATGCGCCAGATGATGCAGGCAATGGGCCAGAAGGACCTGCCCGAACTGCTACCCACGCTCGAGATCAACCCTGATCACGAGATCATCAGAAAGCTGCTCGCCGATCCCGCCAGCAGCAAGGTTGAAGACGCCGCGTGGCTCCTCTTTGATCAGGCACTGCTGCTCGAGGGCGTTTCGCTGAAAGACCCCGCCACCTTCGTCCAGCGCCTGAACCGAGTGCTTAATCGGTCCATCTGATTCCAAATACAAGTCGCAAGCTGAGGCCCTCCCGCAAGGGAGGTGCCTGGGCGTAATGACCAGGTCTTGAGAATGCATGCAGCGTTGCGTAAAGACACACGCTGGGCCGTCCCAGAGACGTATCTGGCTGCTTTTAGAAGATAAAGCGCCGAACTGCCGCTCTCTGACTCTAGTGAAGGACCCTCTTTCACTGGGACTTTCCAAGGGAAAAGCCGGAACAGAATCGCCTTCATGGGGCAAAATATTCTCCTAACCGCGAAACTAACCTCCTGTCTAAGGTGCTGAATGCAGGGAAACGATCACTCGATTGTCCGGGCCGTGCTGGCCGGAGACAAGGAAGCGTACGGTGCGCTTGTTCGCGCTCACAGTGCGACTGTCTTTCGAGTGGCGTTTCGGATCACGGGCAACGAAGCCGATGCGGAGGAGATTGTGCAAGAGGCATTTCTGCGCGGGTATCAGCGACTGGAGAGCTACGAACGGCGTTCCGCTTTCGGAACCTGGATCTACCGGATCGCTGTCAACTGTGCGTTGAACCGGGTGAGCCGGCCGGGCATTGAGGCAGAGTACAGGCACGCCGAGGACACCGATCCGGCGGAGAAGACAGTGCAAGTGGCGACAGCAGATGCCGATCCGGAACGGGTGTTGCTGAGCCGGGAAATCAGTGCCGTGCAAGAGACGGCAATGCAACGGCTGACACCGACAGAGAAGTGCGCATTCGTGCTGCGGCACATCGAGGATCGTTCCATGAGCGAGATAGCCGAGGTATTGGAAATTGCTCCCAATGCGGCGAAGCAGGCAGTATTTCGCGCGGTGCAGAAGTTGCGGCGGGAATTGGCGCCGTTACGAGGAAACGCATGAAGCACTTGACCGAAGACGAGCTGATCGAACTTTATTACGGCGAGGGTGCGAGCGGATCGAACGCACATCTCAAGGCCTGCCGTGAATGCTCAAGAAGATATGTCGAATTCACCCGAAGCCTTGAGGAGATTCGGCCGGTAGAGGTCCCTCAGCGAAGTGCAGATTACGGCGAGCGCGTATGGCAGACTCTGCGGACTCAGCTGGTCCCGTATGAAAAAAAGCCAGCGAGTTGGCGGGGCTGGGCAAATTGGAGAGCCGCGGCAATGGTGGTTGGCTGCGCGATGGTGCTGGCGGCGGCAGTCTTTGCCGGACGCTACTGGGAGCGGAGCACAAAGAACGTCAGTATTGCGGAGAGTCCGCAAGCAACGCAACGCGTAGTCCTGATCGTGCTGAGCGATCACCTCGATCGCACCGAGCGGCTGCTGGTACAGGTGGAGCACTCGGAATCGCCCGACTCAACCGAAAACGCGCAGTTGCAGTCGGAGGCGCAGGAACTTCTGGCATCCAACCGCCTCTATCGCGTGACCGCGAGCAAAACAGGCGATGCGGCGCTGGCTGGGGCTCTGGACAGGCTGGAAGGTGTGCTGGCAGAGATCGCGAACAATCCGAATCTGACCGCGGGCGATCTCAAGCGTGTGCGCAACGACATGAACACCAAGGGAATTCTGTTTGAGATTCGGATCTTGCACGCACGAAGTCAAGACCAGGGGACGAAAGGAGCGACGATCTAATGAACGTCAAAGGATTATCTGCAATTTTTCTTGCCACTACGCTGGCGATTGTGCCACGGGTTTCGCACGCCGAAATGCCTGTGCCTTTGCTGGTTGCGAACGCCTACGGCATTGGAGCCGACGACGCAAATCTGTATGCCGACGGGACGCGCGCAATCAACGAGAACCGCTGGTCTGAGGCTGCAGGACTGTTCGGTCGCGTAGCAGAGATGCACGGCGAACACGCGGAGGGCGCGCTTTACTGGAAGGCTTATGCCGAAAACAAGGAAGGGCAACCGGCCAATGCTCTGAACACATGCGGCGAACTGCGGAAAGCGTATCCAAAAAGCCACTGGCTGGACGAGTGTGGCGCGTTGGAAATCGAGATCCGCGGCAAGAGCGGCCACCCGGTGGCACCACAAACTGAGCCCGACGAGAACCTGAAGTTGCTGGCGCTGAACGCACTGATGCAGCAAGACCAGGAGCAAGCGGTACCGATCCTCGAGAAGATTCTGAACGGCAACCAGTCGGAGGAGTTGAAGAGCCGGGCCCTGTTTGTGCTGGCACAGAATCACTCGCCGCAGGCTGAGGCGCTGATCAGCAAGATCGCGCAGGGGCAGTCGGGACCGGCGCTGCAGATCAAAGCGATCCGCATCCTGGCTGCAGCACAGGGCAAACACGCTAACGACAACCTGGCTTCGATCTATCAGCACACGAGCGACATCCAGGTGAAGCGGGTGATCCTGCAGTCGTATCTGATGACGGGAGACTCGTCAAAACTGCTCGAAGCAGCTCGCCAGGAGACCAATCCGGAACTCGTGAAGACAGCAGTCCGCACGTTGGGAGCGATGAGCGCCGGGCAGGATCTGCTGACGATGTACCGCGCCACGAACAACGCGCAGACAAAGGCCGACATCATCAGTTCGCTCATTGCGAGCGGCCGCAACGGCGTGGCTCCATTAACGGAGATTGCGCAGTCGGAACAGGATCCGGAGCTGCGGCGGAAGGCGATTCGCAACCTTGGGATTGCCGGCGGAATTTCGGTCGCGCCAGCCCTCGTCTCGACTTACCAGAAGAATACGGATGTGGAAACGAAGCGTGCCGCGGCGCAGGCGTTGTTCCTGGCGAACGACGCGCCGGATTTGGTGACCCTGGCACGCGCCGAAAAGGACCTGGAGATGAAGAAGTACCTGGTGCAGCAGCTCAGCTTGATGCATAACCAGGAGGCGACGAAATACATGCTGGAAATTTTGAACAAGTAGCGAGGAATCCCCATGAGACACGATTGGTTTATCGCATCGACACTCAGCGTGTCGATGCTGGCGGTGGCGCAGCAGCAGCCGAAGGTGATCAATGCACAGTTTCACACTCAGCCGGCCGGCGCAGGACTCTCCGCGACAGTGAACACATTGCAGCATTCAAACGGTCCTCTCTGGTTTGGCTATGAAGTAGCAGCTGTTCCGGGATCGCATTTCTCCATGTGTTCAGACGATACCGACTCATCGGACAACGGATGTTGCGGTGTGTATCGACTGGAGGATTCGAACAATAACTTTCGATCGTCAAACCGCGATCAGACGGCCGCGACGAAAGTTGCGATACTCGTCCGCATCGATCACGAGGAGGTGGACAAGGTTCGTTTCATCGGGACCGGATGCCAGCTGGATGCGGGGGGATTGCCGTTCACTTGGCTGACGGATGTGAAGGCCGATGACAGCGTTGTGTGGCTGTCGAGCCTGGTGACAGCGGATAGCAAGCACCACACAGACCAGGCACTGGCCGCAATCGCGATCCATGAGACCGCAAAGGCCACGAGCGCGCTGGAAAGCTTTTCATCTTCGACGAATCCACTGTGGCTGCGCGAAAAGGCGGCATTCTGGCTCGGTGCAGGACGCGGACACGATGGCTATCTGGCGCTGAAAAAGCTTGCGAACGATCCTGATCCGGAGTTTCGCAAGAAGCTGAGCTTCGATCTGTCAGTTAGCCATGACCCTGCAGCAATTGATGACTTGATCCGGATGGCAAAGTCGGATTCGAATACCGGTGTTCGAGAGCAAGCCATCTTCTGGGTAGGACAGAAAGCAGGAGCAAAGGCTGTAGCGATGCTGAAGGACACGGTGGAGAATGATCCCGAAGTGGGAGTGAAGAAGAAAGCGGTGTTTGCGCTGAGCCAGCTACCAAAGGACGAGGCAGTGCCGGAACTGCTGCACGTGGCCCAAACTAATCCGAGTCCTGCTGTTCGCAAAGACGCAATCTTCTGGCTGGGCCAGACGCACGATCCGCGGGCACTTGCGTATTTTGAGCAGATCCTCGCGCGCTAATCGGTGCAACAAAAGCAATTAGGTTGGCCCCTAATTTGCTTCAAAATTTCACTTGCATCTTCGGGATGATAATGTGTTACAGTCGGTAACACTATGGACGGTAACACCAACGCGAACCATGATCCCGGCGAGTTAGGCGAGTTGGAACGGAACGTTCTGCTCATTATTTGGCGTTTAGGTTCTGTAACCGCCGACCAGGTTCGGGAAGAGCTGGATCGGCCATTGAAGGACTCTACGGTTCGCACGGTTCTGCGGCGCCTTGAAGAAAAAGGCTATCTGGCCCACAGCGTCGACGATCGCACATTTGTTTATCGGCCGGCCCAATCGCGACAGCGCGTAGCCGGCCGCGCCGCGAAACGCATTGTGGACTGGTTTTGTGATGGGTCCGTCGAGGCTCTGCTCGTGGGCATGGTTGATTCCAAGGTGCTTGATCGCGCCGAACTCCAACGGCTCGCCGAACACATCGCCAGGGCCCAGAAGAACGCTCCGAACGCAAAGAAGGAGGATCAATGATTCACGTCCTTATCGATGCAGCTATGCGCTCGTTATTCGTTGGCTTGATCGTCGCGGTTGGCTTGCGCGCTTTCCGAGTCCGCAATGTCTTTGCTCAAAAGGCAGCTTTGGGTCTCGTGCTCGTTGGGGCACTGGCCATGCCGTTGCTGATGCCAATTGCGGATCGTTTGCAGCTACTGCCCGCGAAGGCAAGCATTGTGCTCCCTGCACATCCCATGACCCTCCTTGAAGAACTGCGGGCACGACTCCAGGCAAAGAGCGGTTCCGGTACCCCGCCCAGGCCCAACGCCAATCCAAATCCAGCCCCTGATTCACCGCAGACCAAAGCGGCTTCCGGGACGGCGCCGGATTCCGCGTCCGCTCCACGCGCCAAAGAACCTGGACAATCGAGCCAAGGCTCCTCTCTCAATCAACAGGCCGGCAACGGCAGTGCGCAGTCAGCCAAAGAAATGCCTCCGTCGCCTCAGCAGAGCCGCGCGGCGTTGTCGCTAACGTCGCTCGCCCTTTCGATTTATCTCGGGGTAGCCGTGGTGTTTCTTCTCAGGCTTGCCGTTGGATTGGCTGTTACCCTTCGGCTTTGGCTCACTGCTGCGCCAATTTCCGCGCTCGAAATATCTGACATTCCCTCTGGGTTCCCTCTTCGCGCCAGCACCAGAGTCTCCTCGCCATTGACCATCGGCTCTGCAATCCTGCTGCCCGCCGATTACGATACCTGGGACAAAGAGAAGATTCGCATTGTGCTGGCTCATGAACTTTCACATGTTCGTCAAGGCGACTTTTACCTGCAGTTCCTCGCCGGCCTCTATACCTCTCTTGTCTGGTTCAGCCCACTGGGCTGGTGGCTCAAGAAAGAACTCGCTGACCTGGCCGAAGCCATCAGCGATCGAGCGGGAATCGAGCAAGCACGAAGCCGCACCTCTTACGCGCAAATCCTCCTCGAATTCGCGGCTGCGCCGCGCCCAACCGCACTAGGAGTCGCCATGGCACGTTCCAGCAGTCTTGCCCGCCGCATCGAGCGCTTGCTCAATGACCACACGTTTCGCCAGTCTTTTGCCGGCGGCCCTCGCACGCTCTTCGCAGTTGTGCTGGTGCCCGTGACGCTTTTCGCGGCCACAGCCATGGTGCGTGTACAAGCTGCTACGCAGTCCGCGCATATTGCCTGGATTGCGCCTGCCACTTCGTCTTCTACTGAACCAGTATTAGAGCCTGAAACTTCCTATCCCGCGGCGCAGCTTGCTACGCAAGACACCACGCAGTACAGCCTCAACCTTGCAGAAGGGCCCGATGTCTCAGCAAGCATCGCAAATTTACCTGAAGCAGAAACGCCGGCAATCTCCACGTCCGAAATTGCTGCAGCTCAGGTAGCCCCGAACTTGTTTCCTGTCCCGGCGTTTCCGCGCGCGATCGCTGCTCAAACGGAGACAGGTAACGCCTTGTCTTTTGATCGCGCAATCTCTGTCGGCGGTGAAGCGCAGCTCATCGTCTCGACGGGTTCGGGCGATATCCATCTCACGCGAGGCTCCGGCAGCGAAGTCCACATTCATGGCAAGATCCATGTGAGCCATAACGGCAGCCAGGAGCAGGCTCGCCAGATCGCCGCGAATCCTCCCATCGAACAGAGCGGTAATGTGATTCGAGTCGGACAGCAACATGAACAACATTGGCAAGGAATCAGCATCGACTACCAAATTGAAGCGCCTGCGGGAACACTGCTCACAGCGACCTCCGGCTCAGGCGACATCGTCGACGAAGGCGTTGGCCAAAATGCCAAGCTTGAAACAGGCTCAGGCGATATCCGCGCGACCGGACTCCAGGGCGCCTTCGAGGTCAAAACGGGATCGGGCAACATCACAGCGAATCAGACCGGTCAGGGAGATGTGAAAGCAGACACCGGCTCGGGCGATATCGAGATCAAGGACGTCCACGGCAGTTTCCGCGGCCAAACAGGTTCAGGCAATATCAAGGCGACGGGCACGCCCTCCGCGCCCTGGACGCTCGAAACCGGCTCGGGCGACATCGAAATCTGGGCCAGCAACGCGCCGCTCACCCTTGATGCCTCCACCGGATCGGGGTCTGTGACGAGTGATCACGAAATGCTCGTAAAGGGTTCCCTCAATCAACATCACCTCACGGGCAATCTGAACGGAGGCGGCCCGTTGGTTCGGGTGCAAACCGGCTCAGGTGACATCCGCGTCCATTGACATGGAGTGGGGCCGAAACATGCCGATGGCAGGAAAATGCGGAATTGATGATTGCCGACCCTCCACAGTTTGCGGACCTCAAATTTGCGCTCAAAATCGCGTCAAAGAAGCCGCCATTCTATCGGTCCCTGAAAGTGGCCTGCATTCCCGGCATGCTTAGGTGACGGAAAGCCGACATTCCGCTACTTATCGGAGTGTCATTCCCCAAAAACTCGGCAACGGCGCCGGGCCAGCTCGCTGTTCCGAAACGGATCCACCAGATGAGCGCCTGCGCTCACATGAGGAAGTGGGCAACGCACTGGTGTGGACTACACCTAGACCTTGCGACTTACGGGCAACAGGGTGATTGAGTTCCCGGCATTGGTTTGCAGGCGCTGACCTCGTGTCGCCGGCCTCCGGTGCTTTCCACCCCATCTCTGCATATTGCGCGTTATATCTATAAGTTTTACCAGTTTCTTCACAAGCATTCGGCTTCGTATTCTTTGATCCGTAGCTCGAACGGAGGCTTCGCCTTGATTCGGCAACGAATTGGCATCAATTTCCGCAGATCTTCCGGCGTTGACCGCTTTTCGACTTTGAGCGGAGCCAAGAATGCATGCGAAAGCGCCGCCACATCCCTTGCTTCCTGCGGTATTCAACAGGTCCGCCCTCTCTTCTGCTGTCTTGCGGTCACCATTCTCCTTCTCGTGTCGGGATGCAACAGTCCGCAACAGGCTTCGTCATCGGGAGAAGGATGGCACGACTTTGCAGGAACCTGGACTGCCGCCGGCAACCGCAGCATCATGCGCATGGGGAGTAATCGCCAAGCTGCGATCTCCACCCTGGAGGGATCGCTGGTAATGGCTGATTCGAAGGGCGTGGGTGTCGGCTTTCGGTCTCAGGTAGTCGTGTTCAACGACAGCGCCACCGGCATGATAGGCCGAGCGGTTTGGACCGATGAGCATGGCGACCAGGTATTCAGCGAGTTACGCGGAGAAGGCACGGCCGCCGACAACAAGATTAACGGGAATTTTGTGGGCGGGACGGGGCGCTACCAGGGCGCTACCGGCACATATGCATTTTCCTGGCGCTTCATGATCGAGAACGAGGACGGGGTAGTGCAAGGCCAGTCCATCGGTCTGAACGGACGCGTCCGAGTGGGGCCACTGCAGGCAGCCGGCCCAGGAGGAACGCATTCATGAGCAGCCCAGGATTGACAACCGCCGCGCCTGCGGCACCTGCAAAGTCAGGCAAGTTGCGCCGGATGATCCTGCACGCGCTTCCATTCGCTATTGCGGGCGCGATCTGGCTCTCCCCCGTACCGGCGGGCCTGACGCCTCAAGCATGGCATTTGTTCGCCATTTTCATCACAGCGATCCTGTCGGTGCTCCTGGGGCTCCTGCCGTTGCTGACCTCCACCACGCTCGCAGCCGGAGCCGTGGTCCTTACCGGCACCACCTCCCCCGCCAAGGCTTTCGCTGGGTTCGCCAACACCAGCGTTTTGCTGGTAGTGATCGCGTTTCTGGTGGCGCAGGCGGTCGTCAAATCGGGGCTGGGACGCCGCATCAGCCTCTTTATGGTGAGCATCTTCGGGCGCTCCTCGCTCGGACTCGCCTACAGCATCATCCTGACCGATGCCGCCATCGCACCGGCCTTCCCCAGTAACACCGCACGCGGAGGAGTGCTGTTCCCCATTGTGCTTTCCGTCGCCCAGGGATCGGGCTCGCGCCCGGATGACCCCAAGGGCCGCAGGTTGGGCGGATACCTGATGTTTAGCGCCATGGCCAGTCTTGCCGTGTCATCCGCGCTATGGATGACCGCCACGTCTGCAAACCCCATCGCAATCCAGGTGGCGCAGCAGTACGGAATCAAAATCGGCTTCGGCCAATGGCTGCTCGCCGCCTCGGTACCGGCGCTCCTCATAATCCTGGCTTTGCCTTGGCTGCTCGCTCGATTGTTCCCCCCAGGAGTAGGTTCCACCCCGGAAGCTCCCGCCGCTGCGCGCAAATCCCTTGCGGAGCTGGGACCCCTATCCCGCGACGAGTGGATCACCGCCATTGCCTTCGTGCTCATGGTCAGCGGCTGGGTCTTTGCCGACAAGCTGCAACTGAATGTCACCAGCATTGCCTTCGCTGGCTTGGGCCTGCTGCTGATGACCGGGGTGCTCACCGCGCACGACATCGCCACGCAGGGCGACACCCTGGCCACATTTCTCTGGCTTGCTGTGCTGTTCGCGCTAAGCGGCCAGCTCAACGAACTGGGGTTTATGGGCTACGTGGGTCAGCGGCTCGCATCCCACATGGGAGGACTCTCGTGGCCCATGACCTATGTGGCTCTGGTCGTTCTCTATGTTGCCATTCACTACGTCTTCGTGAGCCAGTCATCTCAGGTCCTCGCTCTGCTGGGCGTGTTTCTCGATGTGGGCATTCGGGGCGGGGTTCCACCAACTCTGATGGCCTTCTCGCTGTTCTTCGCCAGCAGCTATTTTTCAGTGATTACGCCTCAGGGCGGAAGCCAGAACGTGATCTTCGTGGGCAGCGGATATCTCACGCAGCGTGAACTCTATCGTCTCGGGTTCCTGACTACGCTGTTCTTTCTCGTCGTTTATCTGACCATCGGGACGGGGTGGATACTGCTAGTCGCCCGTTGATCGATTGAGGGATCCAGCGCCTCCGTGAGCCATTTGGAGACATTCCGTATTTTCTGGCAATCCTCTCGGCATGGGAGCAGAACTTAACTCATACGAGTGCGATCTTCTCCCCGGGGCAACCACCTTCAGCTTCCGCCAGCGACCCAATAGACGCCAGCCCCCTCGGCATTATTGAGGGACCAGTTCCTCCTCGCCCGGCAACCGGTCAGCCCCGTTCGCGAAGCCGGACTGGTTTCTAGTTGAGGCCGGTCGCTTAAAAGCTCAGGCGGATTTGCGCCTGGCTGGCTTGGCGGGGGTCTTCACGATGCCGATGCCCTTGGCAGGGGCTTCCTTCACGCTCTTCGGCGGTTTTTTCGCCGAACCCGCTGAGCCTTTGTCCGCACCGATGCTCTTGCGCAACGCGTCCATCAGGTTGACCACATTGTTTGGTCTCTGCTGCGGTGCCTGGTCAATTGGAACCGGCATGTTGTTGACCTTCGCTTCCACCAGTGCCTTGACTGCTGTCTCGTAGCCATCTTCGAATTTACTGATGTCGAGCTTGGAGGACATGCGCGCAATCAGCGTCTCCGCCAGTTGCAGAGAGTCAGGATCGATAGCCGGCTGCTTGATGTCGCGGAAGTAGTCGGCCCGATTGCGCAGTTCGTATTGGAAGCGAAGCGTGTAGGCCACCATGCCTGGACTGTCGGCGCCCGCGGGCACCAGGGCGATGATGTTTTCGCGGCCGGAGAAGGAGACTTTACCGATGGCTGCTTTGCCGGATTTGACCAGCGCCTCGCGCACCACGTTGAAAGCCTCGGCCGACATGTCGTTCTCTGGGGTAACGAAATACGGCTTCTCGATGTACTCAGGATGCAGGTCGCCAACGTCGACAAACTGCGACACAGCGATCGTGTGCTTCGAGGGTATGCGCAGGTTCTCGAGTTCGCTGGGCTCGATGATGACGTATTTGCCCTTGCTGTATTCGTATCCCTTCACGATCTCGTCGCTTTCAACAGCCGTGGTAGCCTCTTTGCTTTCGGCTGCGCTCTCCAGCACCTTCTGGTGACGGATGCGTTCGCCGGTGCGGCGGCTGACCTGGTGAAAGCTGATCTGGCCTTTGCTTTCGGTGGCGACGTAAAGACTCACTCCAAACGCCACGAGCGAAATCTGAACGTTGCCCGACCAATAAGGACGTGCCATGAAAAACCCCCTCAAAGGCGGGTCGCAAACAGCCTAGGAAGCGCAGACCCGCAGAGTGAGGAGTTTAGCGCATTTTGTAAACGTCCGAGAAGTGTATATCTAGTAAACGACAGGACTTTCGTCTTGTCTTCGCCCGAATTCGGAGCCGTGAGCGAAGCACCTTTCCTAGCCCGATTCGCTTACATTCTGCGAATGAGGTGGACCGCGGACCAGCCAACGGCCACACCGACTGATCGGAGCATGGTGGCTCCAAAAGGCAGAAAAAGCGCGAAGCCGATGGCGGCGAAGGACCAGATGAACAGAGCCCATGAAAGGGTGTTGCGCCGATCTGCGTAACTCTGTTTGAGTTTGGCGAGAAGCCTCCCGCCCTGATAATGCTCATCCATTGCGTCTATTCTCTCCTCTGCTTCGATTCTTTTTGGGAGATGCCGTACAAACAAACCAATTGCTGAAACCCAAAGGTACAGTCTGGGGATAGTTCGAAAGTACCGCGGGATCTGGGTTACTTAAATACTGCTAAAGAGGCACCACGCCTCTCCAACGGGGAATTTCGGAGGATTTCGGTCCAAGAAAAGGCTTGTTAACCAATCTGCGGGTTTGATCGTTGTTGTCGGTAGAAGGGCTCAACGAGGCCATTTCGATTCGAGGGAAGACAACATGAACAAGCGGCATCTGGTTTTTCGGATCTTTTCTGCAAGCGCACTTTCGGTTTTGCTTCTGGCCGCCTCAGGATTGGCCCAGCCACGCACCGCGACTCCGGCTCCCTCACCCGCACCGGCAGCGAGCGCTGCGCCTGCTCCGAACGAGCGCGACGTGGCGGCGACTCAGACTGAGCTGATCCGCCTGCTGCGGCTGAGCCCGACGCTTACCACCGTGGTCTCGCACGATCCGTCCTTGCTTTCGAACACGGACTACGTTGCACACAATAACCCGCAACTAGCGGCGTTTCTGGCGGCGCATCCTGAAGTGGCACGGAATCCCGAGTTTTATCTTTTCTCGCATCTGAAACACGAAGACGGACAGCCGGACGAGGCTCTTGAGCGGGCGGTGTGGCCGGACGTCTATCGCTCGCAGGGGCAGCCCTCTCCGCTCGAGCACATGTGGGGCGACTTTGTGCCGTTGATCGCATTCGGCTTTGGTCTGACGGCGATATTTGTCCTTGCCCGCATGTTTGTCGAGAATCGCCGCTGGAGCCGCATCTTCAAACTGCAAAGCGACGTGCACGGCAAGCTCATCGACAAGTTCACCAGCAACCAGGAATTGGCGGCATATATGGAAACCGAAGCCGGCAGGAAGTTCCTTGAGGCTGCGCCGATTCCCGTCGGCATCGAGCATGACCGGCGAGTGCCCAGTGCTGTTGCGCGCGTACTGACGCCGTTGCAGGCAGGCATCGTGATGGTGTTGTTGGGGATTGGCCTGCTGTCGCTACGCCATGCCGGGCCGGATATGGATACGCCGATGCTCTTCTTTGGAACCGTCGTGTTGATGCCGGGAATCGGCTTTATCATCTCAGCAGGTGTTTCGTGGCTGCTGGCGGCGAAGCTGGGATTGTTGCCCGCCGAAACAGCAGGGCAAAACCGGTTCGATTCGTCTCTCGGCGCTTCCTCCGTTTTCAAGGACAGGCAGTGAGTCGCGGAGAGAGCGGTGAAGGTGAGGAAGCAGAGGCCGATGCCCTGGGAGTCGATCATTCCGAACGTGCTGGCAGGCGAGGGACAGCCCCTCGCAACCGGCACGACCGCCGCGGCAATGGATAACGAGCAGTTCGCTGCGTTCTACGCGCGATCGGCTCGTTCTCTCTGGGCCTACCTGGCGCGCGTGAGCCGCGATCCTGCGCTCGCTGACGATCTGACCCAGGAAAGTTACGTGCGCTTCCTGTGTGCCGATCATCCCGCGGACGGGGAAATAGCGGCACGGCGATATCTGTTTCGAATTGCAACCAATTTGTTGCGCGATCATTGGCGGCGCCCGCAGTCGTCGTCGATCGATGAGATGCCAGAGGAAATGTTCAAGGCGAAGTGCGGTGTAGCGCAATCGGATTCGCAGGCGATGCTGGAGCCGGCAATGGCCATGATGCGTCCGCGTGACCGTCAGTTGTTGTGGCTGGCATACGCCGAGGGCTATTCGCATCATGAAATCGCAGAAGTGACGGGATTGGCTTCGGCGAGCATCCGGTTGCTCCTGTTCCGCGCTCGACGCAAGATGGCGCGATTGCTGCGGCAGGGAGGCGAAGCATGAGTCCGTTTACATGCGCACGTGAGCGAGAGGTGACGGAGTTGCTCGATCGCGGTTGCTGGCCTGATGCATGTCCTGAAGACTTGCGCACTCATGTTGAGTCCTGCCGCATCTGTACCGATCTTGTGGTGGTAAGCCAGGCATTTCAGGCGGCACACAGGGAAACCACACCGTTGCCGCATTTGGAATCTGCCGGCGCTCTCTGGTGGCGTGCCCAACTGCGGCGCCGCAACGCAGCCATTGAGAAGGTGGGGAGACCCATTCTAGGTGCGCAGATCTTTGCGCTGGTAATCTCAGTCGTCGTTGCTGCGGCTGTGCTCGTGTGGCAGGGCAGCGCACTGAAAGGGTGGCTGCAGGATCTGCCGCGGGCGCTGCATCTGGACGCCTTGGTGCCGGCCGCACTATCCCAGCAGGGCGGGATGGCGTCGATTGTCCTTCCCGTACTCGCGACCGTCGCGCTCTTGAGCGGCGTGGTGGTGTACCTGGCCACGGAAAAGCAATAGGTGGTCGCGTGTTGATTATGGGGCTCGACAAGTCAGCCCCATAAGATTCTGTATGCTTATGGCTGGATAATTTTGTTTGTCTGTCGATTACCCTGCCGGCATGCAAGCCCCGGACGCGTGATCCTAATCATTGCGCGAATGAACAGAGCAAGCTCAAATTAAGGCGGAGGGAATAAGTCTTGGAGAGCAAAACCAAGGTTCACGTGGACCGGGTCCTATCCCCTGCAGGCCACCCGGTGACCGTCGTCCGGTTTGAGGGCGACATTGCCGCTACTTCGAAAGAGGCTGTGCTGGGCGTCTACCAGAGACTGCCCGGGGAGTCGTCGAAGGTGATCCTGCTGGACTTCAGCAAGGTTGGTTATATCAATTCGACCGGTATCACCCTGGTCATCCAACTGCTGATAGAGGCTTATCAATCGGCGCGGAAGATTTACGCATTCGGACTGTCTCCGCATTTCACCAAGGTCTTCACCGTCGCGGGGATCACCAGCTACGCCGGATTGTTCCACAGTGAGTCCGAGGCACTCGAGGCGTTGTAGGAGTGTTCTGCTTCTTCGTCAATAAGGCTGGGAGAGAAACGATGATTGCGAAGAGCTCGACGCGTTTGGTTGGTTGCGTAGGGCGTTCCGATTACGAAGCCAGCCAGCGATAGTCATCGATTGACGCAAGCAGTATTGCCAACAAAATCAGGATTGAACCAAGCACTATAGCCGTTATCCAAAGGGCGCGTTTGTTGCTTCTATGCTGTTTTGTCTTTTTTCTGGCTTCTGCTAGCAGGGGCATCGCGCTTCCGCTCACTTTCAAATTGAATGCGGTTATTCTTCGCATTCCCGTACCGGTGGCGCTCCGCAAAATGCGAGCGACCACTCGACCAGGCAAGGGCCCGATTGCCAGATACAGGGATTATTGAGCAGAGTGTACGCGGTCGCGTTCCGACCGGCAATGATCTTTGGTGCGCCTGTCACTCCCGCATGTGACAAGTTAGTTATCTCCAGGTTGTTTCACGTCCCCGCGAATTCAGTCTTCCAATGCCCCTTGGCGACCTGAATTTCATTCAAGATTTCGCACAAGAAGTGGGCGACTTGGTGATTACTTCTGTGCAATAAGGGAAAGCGGGATCGTGAAAAGCTAGGCGGAGTTTCGTATGTTCATGCGGACGGCGGTCTCCCGCTGCGAAGCTTTTGAACGGCTTCTTCGCCTTGCCAAAGGTGGCGGCGCTGGTGGGCGGCGACAATCACAAAGCTTGACCAGATGCTGTAGCGGATGCGTCGATCAACTGGCGAGGCCATTCTAACGTGATCGATCGCGCGTCCTCTGCATCTGTGGAGTGCGCCTATGATGCGGTGCTGTCGCTCGAGAAAGCCAGAGAGCGCTGAGTCAACCGTCGCGGTCGCCTCCGGCTCGAATGTAGACGGGGTCCTCGATTTGATTCGTGCCGGTGGTTCGAGGATCCATGAGAGCAGCCGGCCCCAGAAATCTGTACGATAGGGCGCGTTCAGTTCAGCGTTGCGTGGGCCGGCATTGGCGATGACCTGTTGCCAGATAGGGAAATAGGCGTCCGCGCTGATGTTAAGGTGCTGCAGGCATTCGGCAACGGACCACGATGCGGGCGATGGACGCTGTGCGCACAACTCCGTGCCAGCGTCGTCGAGCATCGCTTGCGCCGCCGCACCCATTGCGACGAATTGAGCTTCAAGTTCGTCGAGAGTCTTCGCACGTGTCGGAACGGTTGATTTCATACTCAGCGTCTGCCTGCACTCCACTTCGCTTTGCGAGGTTCGCGCTACACTCGCATCAGCTATGGATGCGGTGACAGATTCGCGGGTCTGCGCCATAGGCGTAATGAAGGTAGGATGCGCCGGTTGAGGCGGGAGAAGGTATTGCCGTGACAACTTATGTGATTCTTCTGCGGGCCGTCAACCTGGCAGGGCATGGAAAGCTGCCCGATGGCCGACTTCAGAAAGCTTCTGACCGCCCTTGGATTTGAAAAGGTAGAAACCTACATCCAGAGCGGGAATGCAGTGGTCGACGCTAAAGGCTCTGCGGCATCGGTGGCCAAGGCCGTGGCGGCTGGACTTGAAAAATTGATGGGCGCTCCGGCCGGGGTGGTGGTGCGAACCCATGAGCAACTGGACAGGCTCGTGCGCGAAAATCCTTTCGCGGCCGAAGCGGCAGATGGGTCAAAGGTGCACGTTTCGTTTCTGGCTGGCCCCTGCGGTCCAGGGGCAGGGCCGTGCCTTGAGCGCATCGTCGCCCAGTATCCGAAGCGGCGCGACCGGTACCATCTTGCTGGCGAACACATCTATCTTCATCTGCCCGATGGTGCAGCGGAGACGAAGTTCAGCGGCAAGACGCTCGACAAGGCGATCGGTGTGATGGGAACCGGCCGAAACTGGAACACGGTTCTGAAGCTGCACGCGATGTCGAAGCGCTGAGCTTCGAGTTACAGGAATCAGCTAGCCGCGAGCAAGGCATCAGCGATGCGCGCCGCCTCAAGCGCTGGCCGTACATCATGCACACGCACGATTGAAGCCCCGTGCAGAATGGCGGCGACAAGAGCAGCGATGCCCGCGGTCTCGCGCGCTTCGATAGGAGCCTGTTTCCCTCCGTAAAGCGGAGCAAGCGTGTGGCCGAGAAACGATTTCCGCGAAACTCCAGCGAGAAGCGGGCGGCCTAGCGCGAGTAATTCAGACTGGCGTGCAAGCAGGGTGTAGTTCTCGTCGAACTTTTTGCCGAATCCGTAGCCCGGATCGATGACGATCGATTCGGGCGCGTTGCCCGCACGGGTTGCGGACTCCATGCTGGCGGCAAGACCGGTACGCACCAGATTCATCAGAGCATCGGGTTGAAGTTTTTGCTGTTCACGCCATTCATCCGGTCGGCCGCGAGTGTGCATCACCACGATGCCGCATCCGTACTCCGCACAACTCCCGGCGAGTCTCGAGTCCCAGGCAAATCCGCTGACATCGTTGATAATCTGCGCACCCGCGGAGAGTGCAGCACGCGCGGTTGCGGATTTGTAGGTGTCGGCGGAGAGGATTGTGTCCGGCCTTGCGGCAAGAATTGCTTCGATCACCGGCAGGAGGCGTGCCTGTTCTTCATCAGTGCTGACCGCGGCCTCGGTTGCATTGCCTGCTTGAGAACCGGGGCGCGTGCTTTCAGCGCCCAGGTCGAGCAGGTCTGCGCCTTCGTCGAGCAACTGGAGCGCACGGGCGACCGCAGCTTCAGGAGCAAGGAAAAGACCGCCATCGCTGAAAGAGTCGGGCGTGATGTTGACGATGCCCATAACAAGTGTTCGTCTGCCCAGTTCGAGCGTGCGGGTGCGCAGCTTCCACAGCGAATTTGTGCGCGTCAAAGAAGTCATCGGATCCATCAAGACGACCGTGGGCCAAAACCAAGCCGGTCCGCAAGCGTGCGGTCAGAAGTCCTTCGATTCTATGAGCACGGCGGCCAATCACGGAGGAAGGCGCTCGGCAATGATGCCCTGCTACACTCCCTGCATGCTCCCCATCCGGCGAATGCTGGCACTTTTCCAAGCGATTCTTTTTCTCTCCGCCACGTGTGTTTTCGCCCAGACTCATTCTTCCATAACGCTGCCCGCCAGCCGGCCCACGCTGCTCCGGCAAAGGGCGCCATTGCCGAACGCATCCAGGCGATCCTCTCCGATCCCGCGCTTAGCCACACAGAGTTTGGCATCAGCGTGACCACGCTCGACGGGCAGACGCTTTACGGGCTGAATGAGGGCAAGCTGTTTACGCCGGCGTCAAACGCGAAGCTCGCGACAACCGCTGCGGCATATGCGCTGCTTCCCGTGGAGAGCCTGACGTGGACTACGACCGTGGTTGCAAACGGGGAGATCGACGCGGGCGGTGTTCTGCATGGGGACATTGTGATCCTGGGATCGGGCGATCCTACGATGAGCGCGCGACGGTATCCATACCAGCCACCTACCCAACCACCGTCGGCTCCAACGCCCGCGAATCCCCCGGCGAAGTCGCCCACCGGGAAGCCTGAGGCCACTCCAACGCCGCAGGAGGTAAAGGCGGAGCCGAGTGCCATGGAAGTGCTGGAGCTATTGGCGCAGCAAGTGTTGCAGGCCGGAGTGCGGACGGTAGAAGGCAATGTGGTGGGCGACGACAGCTACTACCTGAGCGAACCCTACGGAACTGCCTGGGCGTGGGATGACCTGCAGTGGGGTTATGGCGCACCGATATCAGCCCTGTCGTTTGCCGACAATTCGGTTGAACTGACGCTGGCTGCCGATCCTGCAAAGCCTGGCGCGACATTGGAGCAGTGGACACCCAACGTCGAGTACTACACGCTACTGAATTCGATGACCATGGCACAGCCGGGCGAGGTGCCGCATCCGGGCCTGGAGCGGCGACCGGGCAGCATGATGGTGCGCGCATGGGGAACCGCTCCCGTGGCGGGTCTGCATGCGCCGTTGGCTGTTGAAGACCCCGCGGAGTTTACAGCGTTGGCTTTCAAGGATGCGCTCTTGCATCGTGGAGTGACGGTGAAGGGCAGTGCGATTTCAGCGCATCGAGTCTCAGATGGGACAGGCGAATTCAATGCCGAACGGGCCGAGCCGCTGAAGCTGGCGCCGCGAGCGCTGGAAACGATGGAAGCTCCGGTGGAGAATCACAAAGTGCTCGCAAGGCACGTGTCGGTGCCGGTGGCGCAAGACATTACGGTGACGAACAAGGTGAGCCAGAACCTGCATGCCGAGTTGATTCTGCGAATGCTGGGCAAAGCTTTTGCAAAGGATGGCAGCCTCGCACAGGGCTCACGGGTTGTTCGACAGTTTCTGGTAGACGCGGGAGTGAGCGACGCGGATTTCTTCCTCTATGACGGCTCAGGCATGAGCATGGACGATCGCATTACGCCGCGAGCGTATACGCAACTGCTGGCGTATGCCTCGCGGCAGGCGTGGGGCGCGCCGTGGCGCAATTCGTTTCCAGTTGCGGGTGTGGATGGATCGCTCTACGGGCGATTCAGGAATTCTTCGCTGAAGGGCAAGCTGTGGGCGAAAACGGGGACGTTGAATGAAACAAATGCGCTGTCAGGGTACTTGACGACGGCGAGCGGAAAGACGCTGGCGTTTTCGATTCTCGTAAATGGCCACAGGCCGGGCAGCCAGGTGGAAATTCCGGCGATGGAGAAGATCTGCGAGGCTATTGCAGCGAGCGAGTAATTTGCCATCGGCCCCAATCAGATGTTCAGCGAAGTAGCGAGCCTTGCCTTAACCTGAAGGGTGGGGGGTGGGATGGCGCGAGACCAGGGCCTCGAGGAACTCCTCAATGACAGTCTGAAATCGGTACGCGGGTTGACGCAGAAGGCTATGTTTGGCGGTTGGGCCTGGCTGGTGAATGGGAACCTGTTATGTGGCGCCCGTGCCGGCGGAATGCTGGTGCGACTGGGCAAGGAGAACGAAGCCTGGGCGCTGGAACTCTCTGGGATTGCCCTGATGATCTCACGTGGACGGAAAATGCACGGTTGGGTTAGAGCTTCGCCGGAGGCGTATGCCAATGACGAGATTCGCGAGAAGCTACTGAAAGCGGCGCTCGAGTTCAATCGGACGCTTCCGAAGAAGTGATTCAGCTTTTCATGGAATTGAAATCGATTCTCCGATCCTAGCGCGCCCCTTGCTTAACGAACAATCTCGCCGCAAGCATTGTGCTTCCGCAACCCATCAGGGTTAGGACGATTGCGGGAACCCATAGCTCGCCTATTCCTGCGCCGCGTAGAATGATGCCCCGCAGGATCTGGATGTAATAAGTCGCTGGAATCAGGCGGCTGATGCCCTGGAAGAACACCGGCATGTTCTCAATAAGAAAAATGTAGCCGGAGAGAAATACCGAGGGCAGGATTGTTCCCATCGACAATTGAAAAGCTTCAGCCTGCGTGCGCGCGCGTGTGGAGATCACGAGGCCGATGCCGAGCACAGTAAGAAGAAACGGGATCGAGAGCAGGAGAAGCAGAATCACGTTGCCGTGAATCGGAACGAGAAAGACGGTCCGCATCACAAGCAGAATGACGCAGAGTTCAGCGAAGGTGAGCACGCCGTAAGGAATCATCTTGCCCACCATCAAGCCGAGCGGCGCAACCGGTGTCATGGTCAACTGTTCCAGTGTCCCGCGCTCGCGTTCGCGCACGAGGCTCAGCGCGATCATCAGTATCGCCATCACCTGCAGGAGAATCGCAATCAGGCCGGGAACGAAAAAGTTGGCCGAGCGTGTGGCCGGGTTGTAGAGCACGGAGGGACGCACTTCGATGGGCATGGCGCCATTGGGCAGCACGCGGCCCAGCGATTCCTTAAGGGCGACGCCGGTGGCGGTGCTCATGGCCTGGCCGGCGAGGCTTGAGTCGGAGCCGTCGACGAGCACGAGCACAGTCGCGCTGGTGCCATCTTGCAGGCGGCGCGCGTAGTCATAGGGAATGCGGATGCCGACACGCGCTTTGCCGCCGCGGACAGCTTCGTACATGGCGTCCTGCGATTGGACCGAGAGCTTGAGATTGAAAACATCAGACCCGGCGAAGGCCTGGAGCAAACGGCGGCTGTCCTGCGTATTCGATTCGTCGAGCACGACAGTAGGAATCTGGCGGATGTTGGTGTCGACGGCGAAGCCGAAAAGAAAAAGTTGCAGCATGGGAATAAGCAACGCGAAGAAGAGCGTGCCGGGGTCGCGGATGATGTGCAGGAATTCCTTCCGGCAGACGGGCACAAGACCGCGAAAGACGGCGTTCATCGCTGCGACTCCATGATGCGGTAGGTGAGCGTGACGAAGACGTCTTCAAGCGATGGCTCGATGGTCTCGATCTTCGCCTGCGGAAGTTCTGCGCGGAGGTCGGAGAGTCGATCGGTTTCAGCCAGCGCATGAATGGATCGCCCGAAGATGGTGGCCTCACGAATGCCAGGCATGTGGCGCACGCTGTCGAGAATCTCAGAAGGATTTGCGGTGGTGATCTGAATGCGCGATGTTCCTGCTGGGTTCGCGTCGGGGAGTTTCTGCAACTCGGCGACGGTGCCGATGGCGATGAGTTTGGACATGTAGATGTAGCCGACGCGACCGCAACGCTCAGCTTCGTCCATGTAGTG
Source organism: uncultured Acidobacteriaceae bacterium (assembly GCA_963738035.1). Lineage (GTDB taxonomy): Bacteria > Acidobacteriota > Terriglobia > Terriglobales > Acidobacteriaceae > Telmatobacter. The sequence continues at coordinate 238,027 of CAVTVB010000002.1, read as the reverse complement.
CGTGGTGACGAAGAAGGTGACGCCCTGGCCGGAAAGCTGGAAGAGCAGATCCCACAGCGCCCGGCGCGCAACGGGATCGATGCCGGCCGTGGGTTCGTCGAGGAAGACCACCTCAGGCGAATGGATGATGGAGCAGGCGAGCGCCAGGCGCTGCTTCCATCCGCCGGAGAGCTGGCCTGCGCGGCGATTCATGTAGGGCTCGATGCCGGTGAGGGTCTGCAACTCGCGAGTGCGCTCGGCTGCGCGACTCGCGGAGAGGCCGTAAACGCCAGCATAGAAATTCATGTTCTCGGCGACGGTGAGGTCCTCATAAAGGCCAAACTTCTGCGACATGTAACCGACGTGGCGTCGAATCTCGGCAGCGTCTTTGCGGATATCCATGCCGAGGATGCGGCCGGTGCCTTCGGAAGGTGGAAGCAGGCCGCAGAGCGCCTTGATGATCGTGGTTTTGCCGGAACCGTTGGGGCCGAGGAAGCCAAAAAGCTCACCTTTGCCGATCTCGAAGCTGACATCCTGCACCGCGGTGAAGGAGCCGAATCGAATAGTGAGGTGGTCGGCTGCAATGATGGCGGTCATTCGAGGCGCACCGTCGCCGACATGCCCGACTTCAGAGTTTGCTGTGCGTTGTCGACGTAGATCTTTACGCCGAAGACCTGGTGTTCCCGATCGCTCTTCGTTTGCACGTTGCGTGGCAGAAATTCAGCCTGCGAAGCGATCTGGCCTACGTGGCCCTCGAATTCACGATTGCCGAAGCTGTCGACGCGCACGGTAGCGTGCTGTCCAAGGTGGACGTGCGCGAGATCAGTTTCGGGCACGTAGACCTTGACCCAGAGCTGCGATGTTTCGAGCATGGTGATGACGATTCGGCCGGCGGGAACAAGATTGCCGGGGCGCACGCTGACAACCTCAACGACAGCGTCGGCGGGCGCGGTCAAGCTCGGCTTCGCGCAGGCGAGCATCGAGCTCGGCCACGCGACCCTGCGCTTCAGCAAGGCGTCCGCGCGCTGCTTCGATGTCCTCTTTGCGGAAGCCTTTTCGCGAAAGAACCGCGGCGGCTTCGGCTTGCTTGTACTTTGCTTCGGCGGCGTTCAGGTCTTCAACGCGCGTGCCGGCCTGGAGCAGCGAGAGGCGCTGGCGCGCGGACTCAGCACGCTGGGCAGCGGCATCGCGTTTGTCGCGGCTGTCGTCGAATTGCTGACGCGAGATGGTGTCGGTCGCGACGAGCTTTTCCATGCGCTTGTAGGTGATTTCGGCGTTGGTTGCATCGGCGGCTGCGGCGGCATAGTCCGCCTGTGCCTGTTCGATCTCCTGACGGCGCGGGCCATTGCGCGCTGCTTCAAGTGAGGCCTGCTGCGCACGAGCGGTGGCTTCGGCCTGCGCGATTTCTTCGGGACGATTGCCGCGCAGCATCTTGTCGAGGTCGGCCTGCGCCTGCTCCGATGAAGCCTGGGCCTGGGCGCGCTGCGCCTTCAGTTCATCGCATTCGAAGCGGACAAGCATCGTTCCGGCCTTGACGATCTGTCCCTCTTCGACGGGAACAGCGACGACACGGCCGCCGATCTTGGAACCGATCTGGATCTCGCGGGTTTCAATCGTGCCGGAGTAATCGAAGCGGCTGCGATGCGTCTGCCACGCAAATATTAACCAGATACAGGCGATGAGCACGGCCACTGCAACTCCGGCGATCATGAGGCGGCGCTTCATGCGATTCCTTTCCGCAGTTCCAAGTGCCGTGCGCGCACTGTGCCGGCGCACGGCCAACAATACTCCTTGCGCAGCGTGGCATAAAAAGGTTTCAAGACACCTTCAGCATCGCACGGGATTTCAGAGGCCGCTGTGAGCTGGAGCACATTGAGTCGAGCGGTGCCCAAGACCTGTATTATCAAAGGAGAAATGCGGACCCGTATTTGCAGTTGTTTGCTGGGATTGATTGCAGGCGCGGCGGCACTTACCGCCATCGCCGGGTGCAAGTCGCTGCCCCCCTCGAAGCCTGAGTCGGAGTGGACGCCGGTGGAGGCGCAGGGCGCGGCAGTGTATCGCCAGGCCTGCGCAAAATGCCACTATCCAACATCGACGCATGGACTGCATGGACCGGGCCTCCAAGCCATCACCAAGATTCCAGCTATGCCCTCGGGAGCACCGCCTACCGACGAGCGCTTGACGGCGGTGATCACGCACGGCCACGGGACGATGCCCGGCACTACGCTCGACGACCAGCAACTGCATGACCTGCTTGCCTATCTGCACACGCTATGAGCGACGAGGAACGCAGCGGTCACATCGAGCCGACGGAGAAGGAAAAGCCCTCGACCACCCCTCAGGAAGAACCGCAGAATGCTCCGGCGCCGAAACGGGAACTGCTTCCCTTGCCGGGCCTGGCTGCGATTTCCTTTTATCTCCTGGTGCTCGCGGTCGTAATCATCATCGGAGTGGTGGGTGGGCATTATCCCGCGTTGTTTTTGTTGCTTTCTGTGCTTCTCTTTGCGGCATGCGGCGGATTGCTGATGCTGTTTCGCTGGGCATGGGCCATGGCGCTCGCCGCCGTGCTGATGCTGGGCGGCTACAACGTGTGGCTCTTTGCGCACATGCGCATGTTCCCCGCCCTGATCCAGGGATTGCTTAACCTTGTTTTCTTCTTCTACCTGGTGCGAACTGAAGTTCGGGAAAAGCTGCGCTAGAAAACTCCTGTAGCCAGCTCTAAGCGAGGATTCGATGCCACTCCGCATCGATCACAATTCTCATGGAATCCTTGCGAGGCGGGATGGTAATCTCTTGCCCATGCCGTCAAAAATGCTGAAGCTTGCTGGTTGTCTCTTCCTGACGTTTGCCTCAATTGCCGCACATGCCGCCGATGCCCCGAAAAAGCGGGACATCAACCTCGATGACCTTGCTAAATTGAAGCGCGTCGGTGGGCCTGTTGTCTCGCCGGATGGCGAGTGGGTGGTCTACACCGTCGGCCAGGTCGACACCAAGGAAGACAAGTCGCAGTCACATCTCTGGATGGTGAAGTGGGATGGTTCCGTTCATCTGCAGTTGACCTACGGCAAAGAAGGCGCGTCGTCGCCAAAGTTCAGCCCTGACGGGCGTTACATCAGCTTCATGTCCGGCCGACCGGGGCCAGTGAAGGGCGACCAGGTATGGGTGATGGATCGCCGTGGAGGCGAGGCTGAGCAGCTCACGAATATCACCGACCAGAACATTCAGGGTTATAGCTGGTCCCCGGATTCGAAGAAGCTGCTGCTAACCCTGCATCCAAAAGCGGAACCCGATCCGGAAGAGGGCAAGCCGCCCGCGCCGCCCAAGCCGATTGTGATCGATCGCTACCACTTCAAGCAGGACATCCAAGGCTATCTGCGCAACGACGCGTTCAATGCGCTGTACCTGTGGGACCTGACGACCAAGAAGGCCGAAAAGCTGACCGCAAGCAAGAACCAGAACGAAAACGAAGCCGAGTGGTCGCCAGACGGCAAATGGGTCGCGTTCGCGAGTAACGTGGACCCGGACCCGGACCGCAGCAACAACTCCGATGTGTTTGTGGTGGAGGCGAAGGCCGGATCAACCCCAAAGAAACTTACGACGTGGACGGGACCCGATGACGGGCGCCTCGCGTGGTCGCCCGATTCAAAGTCGATCGCGTACACGCAGGGCGCGAAGCTGGAGTTGCTGGAGTACTCGCAAGCCAAGCCCGGCAGTGGTGACGCTTGACGGAAAGGTCAGCTATCCCGCGGCAACATTCGACCGCGGCGTGAGCCAGCCGGTCTTCGCTGCCAATGGAAACCTCAGCTACCTGGTCTCCGACGATCGCAACCAGTATCCCGCTGAAGTCGAGATGGCGGGAAACGGCATTAAAAAGGAGCTCGCGCAGCAGGGAGCAGTCATCACCTGGGACGAGGCGAGCGGCCATACAGCGGTTTTGTACACGAACGACACTTCGCCGGCGGAGGTATACGCGCTCGAGAATGGAGCGCTGCGCAAGCTCACTACACATAACGATGCGCTGATGGCGGAACTGAACCTGGTTCCCACCGAAGACATTGCAGCGAAGAACAAGGAAGGCATTGAAGTGCACGGGCTTTTGACCCGGCCAGCTGATTTCAAGGCAGGGACGCCTGTGCCGATGATCCTCTACATTCACGGCGGTCCGAACGGGCAGGACGAGCACGGTTTCGACTTCATGCGCCAGTGGCTCGCGACCAAGGGCTACGCCGAGCTGAACGTGAACTATCGCGGCAGCTCAGGCCGTGGGCAGGACTACGCCAAGGCGATTAAGGCCGATTGGGGCCACTTTGAAGTCGAAGACCTGCTGGCCGTCGTCGATAAGGCAGTCGAGATGGGCGTTGCAGATCCGAATCGTCTCGCTGTCACCGGTTGGAGCTACGGCGGAATTCTGACTGATTACACGGTGGCGAGCACCGATCGCTTCAAGGCAGGAATCAGCGGAGCTGGTGTGGCTGCGCCGATGTCGTTCTATGGCGTCGACCAGTACATCCTGCAATACGACAACGAGCTGGGACCGCCGTGGAAGAATCTGCCGCTCTACATCAAGATGAGCTATCCATTCCTGGAGATCGACAAGCGCGTGCACACACCGATGTTGTTTATGGGCGGCACCTCCGACATGAATGTGCCCCTGCTGGGTGGCGAGCAGATGTATGAGGCGCTGAAGTCGCTGGGCAGGCCAACGGAGCTCGTGGTGTATCCGGGCCAGTTCCACGGATTCACGCGGCCGAGCTTCGTTCGCGACCGCTATGAACGCTGGATGGCCTGGTGGGACAAATATCTGAAGCCGACGACGCCGGCTCCGGCGGCGGCAGCACCGAATAAACAAGCGGAATAAGCCAGGGAATAGACCGAAGCGCAAATCAAGTTCCCGCGGGCAGGTGGAATAGCGTTTCCAATCTCCCCGCGGGATTTTTTATTCTTCGAATGCGGTATCGCGGCGTTTGGTTGGCACGATTTCTCTCTTGCGACGGAACAGCCCAATCAGCGCGATGACGGTAGCGACGATCAGCAGGAATGTGCCAAGCAGCGTAAGCACAACTGCCATGGGCACGCCCGCGCCGGTGGTGGTGACGTCGATGTGAATCGAACAGGCGGAAAGTGGCCAGCCGAATTGCAGGCCGGTGGTGCCGTTGCAGAAATAGAAGATGACGAACAACCCCGCCGCCAGGCAAGCGACAGCAACCACCAAGACGCCCTTCATGCAAGCCCCCTATGGGCATGGATTGTACGCCGGGGTACGGCGGCCCTGAAATTGAATCGCGCCCTGGCCGCTACAATAAAAGAGATGCAACTTGTGCAGATAGAGGCGGCACGGAAAACACCCGCTCCGAAACCGGAGTGGCTGAAAGCACGCGCCCCGGTGGGCGAAAACTACCACGACCTCAAGCGACTGGCGCGTTCGCTAGGGTTGCACACGGTGTGCGAGAGCGCGCAATGCCCCAACATCGGCGAGTGCTGGCATCACAAGACGGCGACCTTCATGATGCTCGGCAACCTGTGCACCCGACGCTGCGGATTCTGCGCCGTACCCAAGGGCAGGCCCGAGCCCATTGATATGGATGAGCCACGTCGCGTTGCTGAGGCAGTGGCGACGCTTGGCCTGGAGCACGCGGTGATCACCAGTGTGAATCGCGATGATGATCTCGTCGGTGGTGCGCAGATTTTTGCGATGGTCATCGAGGAAATTCGCCGCCAAGCGCCCGGATGCCGCGTCGAAGTGCTGGTCCCGGATTTTCAGGGCAATCGCGTGGCGATCGGCATTGTCGTCGATGCGAAACCCGAGGTGATGAACCACAACACCGAAACGGTGCCGCGGCTCTATCGCGTAGTGCGATCCGGCGCGCGCTATGAGCGATCGCTCGAGTTGTTGCGCTACTCCAAAGAGCTGAACCCATCCGGAGTGACGAAGTCCGGCGTGATGGTCGGTTTAGGCGAAGAGACGCACGAACTGCTCGAAGTCTTTCGCGATCTGGCTGCAGTGGGCTGCGACATTCTGACAATCGGCCAGTATCTGCGCCCCTCACGCGATCACCTGCCCATGGCGCGTTTGTACACTCCGGGAGAGTTTCAGGATTTAAAGCGCGAGGCGCTGAAAATGGGCTTCCGCCACGTGGAGTCGGGGCCGCTGGTGCGTTCGAGCTATCACGCACATGAGCAAGCCTCCGCCACAGGCATGTAGTTAGTGAACATGCCGGCTACGGCTTGTGAAAGCTAATTGCTCATCTTCCACGGGGCTCGGTATTCGCGAGTCGTCAGCTTGCTGGCTTCCTCGTCGCCCAGGATCTTCTCCTCCTTCGCGTCCCAGCGGATCTTCCTGCCGGTAAGCATGGAGATCGTGCAAAGGTGGCCAGGGATGGTTGAATGATGTCCCACCTCGACCGGAGTGACGGTTGGCTGACGCGTCTTGATGCAATCCAGGAAATTTTGATGATGATTGTCAGAGGTGTAGAGCTTAACTTTGCGCAGCTCTCTGGGTAGGTATTTGCCCCGTTTCCATGCTGAATTCGAGACATCGAATCCGTCTCGGTCGACCCATACCCAGCCCTCGGTGCCGATCCACTTGGTGCCCATCTTGATGTCTGGATAGCCGCCTGCAATTGTCATGGTAACGCCGCCCGGATATTTCAACTCGAAGCGGTAATGCTGCGCGGTGTTCCAAACCGCGTGGGCTGGCGGAAGCTCGCCGCTGCCTTCCACCTCCAGCGGCCCAGTGTTGTCGAAATCCAGACCCCAATGCGCGATATCGCCGTGATGGCCGATCCAGTCAAGAAGCTTTCCGCCGCCCGTGTTGTAGTTCAAGCGCCAGCACTTGTGAGAACGCGCTTTGATGTAAGGTTCCATCCTCGCCGGTCCGACCCAGGTCTCGTAGTCCAGTTCTGCAGGCGGTGCGCTGACCAGCAGATCCCATGCCTTGGTTCCAGGAACGATCTGTTCAAGCTCCCCCTTTAGACCAGCCGCTGCTAGTTGTACCGCAGTCTCCTCACGGATGTGATCGTAGTTCGAGTTTTCTCCGGGCAGCCCCACCTCGACGTGGGTTACTGTTCCGATCAGCCCGTTGCGGACGATTTCCGCCGCCTTGTGGAAGAGAGCAGTCGAACGCTGCCATGAGCCCATCTGCCAGACGATGTTGTTCTCCTCGACTGCGCGAACGATCGACTGCTGCTCGGCGATCGTGTGCGCCAGAGGTTTTTCCGAGTAGATGTCTCTTTTGCGGCGGGCAGCCTCGGTAGCGACAATCTCATGCCAGTGATCGGGAACGGCAATCATCACGGCATCGATCTCCGGCTGGGCCAGCAACTCGCGGTAGTCGTGGTAGCCCTTGCAGTCTTCGGTGCCATAGGCGTCGTTGATCATCTTGACGGCGGCCTGCAGGTGATTCCGATCAACATCGCAGGCGGCTACTACCTGACAATCTTCCAACGCCAGAAAGGCCTGTGTATTTTCGGGGCCCTGCCAGCCCATACCGATGACACCGATGTTAATGCGGTTGTTGGCCGGCGTACTGCTTTTCGCCGTCTGACCTTTTGCTTGAACTTTGAGAGCCGAAGGCAAAACGGCCGTCGCTCCGGCGATTTTCAAAAATTCCCGCCGGCCTAACAAATTTCTAACAATCTCGACACCAGGGCGGCGCGCCATACTTTAGATCCCTTTATTACTTCTCGTTATTGGTTCCTGCCCATTCTGCCACATCGGTGTGCACGAGAGATCGGCACACCAGATCAATGCGGCGCGAGATTCCGTTCCGAATGTGTGCCCGTCTCGTCCGCAAGACTGCCGGTGAGCATCGAATTTGTCCCTGCGAGTCGGCATGTCGACCCTCCAGTAGCAAACAACGATATCTCTCACGCCGACGCTTGTAGAATCCACCGGCGTGGTTTCAAATTGTCATTTCGATCAAACAAGGAGATGACAGCATGTCTACCGACCGGCGTGATTTTCTGAAGCAGGCAGGATTGATGGGATCGATTGCCATGTTGGCTGGCAGCCCCTCTGCGGGAGCCTTGGCGTCTGGCGGCGGAATCACCAGCGTTGTTGAGGAGTCCCTGCCATTGCAAGCCGATGAAACGCCCAAGTACCACATCAAGTTTGCCGTCTGCGGCATGAGCCACGACCACATCTACGGGATGGTCGGAGCGATCCAGCGCGGCGGCGGCGAACTGGTTGCGGCATGGGGCGGCGAAGAGGATAAAATCGCCAACTTTACCAAGCGATTTCCAAACGTAAAGATGGTGAAAACGCAGGACGAAATCCTGAACGATCCCTCGATCCAGCTTGTATTGAGTTCGCAGATCGCGAATGAACGCGCACCACTCGGCGTGCGTGCCATGAAAGCAGGGCAAGGACTATCTCTCTGACAAGCCCGGCATCACAACGCTCGAACAGCTGGCCGAAGTGCGCAAGACGATCGCGGAAACGAAGCGCATCTACGGCATCATGTACAGCGAGCGGCTCGAGGTGAAAGCTGCCGTTTACGCGGGCGTGCTCATCCAGCAGGGCGCCATCGGCAAGGTAATCCAGACCATCAATATTGCGCCGCATCAGATCTTCCAGCGCGGCGGTGTGGCGGGCGGCGGCACGGGTCGGCCTGACTGGTTCTGGAATCCCGAACAGTATGGCGGAATCCTCTGCGACATCGGTTCTCACCAGGTTGACCAATTCTTGTTCTACACGGGATCATCCGAAGCGGAAGTGGCGGAATCGCAGATCGCGAATGTACGGCATCCCGATCATCCCCAGTTTCAGGATTTCGGCGACATGGTATTGCGCGGAAATCGTGGCCTGGGTTATGTACGTCTGGACTGGTTCACTCCCGATGGTCTAGGCACATGGGGCGACGGACGCCTCTTCATCCTCGGCACCGACGGATACATGGAGCTCCGCAAATACACCGATGTTGCGGTCAAGAAGCAGGGGAACAACCTGTTCCTGGTGGACGGCAAGGAGTCACGCTATATCGACTGCAACAATATGCCTCTGCCGTTCGGTCCGCAGTTTGTTGGGGATGTCGTCAACCGTACTCACGTCGCCCAGGATCAGGCGCAATGTCTGCTCGCTGCGGAACTGGTCATCAAGGCACAGCTCGCGGCCAAGCGGGTAACGCTGCAAACTTAGCAAATGGCAGGGACCCTGCTGAAGTGCACAGGCTCCGGCTTGCCGTGCCGGGTTGTAGAATAGCCGTTGGCAATTGGCATAGCGAGGAAATGATCATGGCATCGTTTATGGATGGCAATCCAGCACTCAAAGGTCTCTCCGGCGACCTGAAGCGGAGGATGGACACTGCGGTAGCAACCTTCCAGGCCAGCCTGGCCTCAACGCGTACCGGCCGCGCCAGCGCTCATATGCTCGACCAGATCAAGGTGGACTACTACGGCACGATGACGCCAATCAATCAAATGGCGCAGGTGTCCACGCCGGAAGCGCAGTCGATTCTTATTCAGCCGTGGGATCCGTCGATCCTCAAAGAAATCGAGAAAGCTATCCAGGCTTCGGACCTCGGCTTCAATCCACTCTCGGATGGCAAGATCATTCGCGTTCCTGTTCCGCCCATGACCGAAGAGCGCCGCCGCGACGTGGTGAAGCATCTGAACAAAGTCCTCGAAGAGCATCGCACCGCGATCCGCAACGTGCGCCGCGACGGCAACGACGCGTTGAAGAAACTCGCCAAGGACAAGAAGATCAGCGAAGACGATGAAAAGCGCGCTCTCGAAGAGGTCCAGAAGATGACCGACGAAGAGATTCGCCGCATGGAAGAACTCTCGCGCAAGAAGGAAGCCGAAGTGATGCAGGTCTGAGCCGCGATAGGCCCCGGTCCACGGCTCAACGAAATAGCAGGCTGACCGCAATCCCCGATGCAGTGGTGTTGCGGTCTTTTTGTTTGCATCGCTTTCAACCGGCTCCGCATCGAGAAGTTATGGCACACAACCTGCAAGACTCTGTAGCTCTGCTTGAGCGCACGCCCGCGACCTTGGACGCCCTGCTGCGAGGCCTGCCCGAAACGTGGACGCATCACAATGAAGGCCAAGGTACATTCACAGTCGTGGATGTCGTTGGGCACTTGATACACGCCGATAAGGCCGACTGGATGCCGCGGGCACGCCTGATTCTTGAGTTTGGGGAGTCGAAGCCGTTTGACCCGTTCGATCGCTGGGGACATCTGGAAATATGCCGAGGCAAGAGCCTTCCCCAACTTCTGGATGAATTTGCACAGGTGCGCGCCGGATGCCTTGAGGAACTGCGCGCGTTGAATCTGCAACCGATGCAGCTTGAATTGCGCGGCCACCATCCTGCGCTTGGCCCCGTCACGCTTTCCAATCTGCTAGCCACCTGGGCCGCACATGATCTGACACATCTGCACCAGATGTCGCGAATCATGGCGCATCAGTATCGCAACGAGGTCGGCCCATTCAACGCATTTCTAGGCGTGCTGAAGTGCAACGGGCACGGCGGCTGAAGGAGCTCGCAGTTCCTAGCTCTTAGTTCCGAGAACTAACTGAGAACTCCAAACTAAAAACTGCGAACTGACGCGTAGCGTCCTACTTCTTTGGCCGCTTGTAAAACGGAATCGGCACCTGCTTCGCCCTCACCGAATTAGCCCTGCACTGAACCAGCACATCCGCTCCGCTGGCTGCGACCTCCGCCGGAACCAGCGCCATCGCAATGTTCGTCTTGAGAAAAGGCGCCGGCGAGCCTGAAGTGACGACGCCGATCTGGTTGCCGTCGAGATTGTGCACCGTGTATCCATCGCGCCCGATGCCGCGATCAACCATCTCGAGACCGATAATCTTGCGTTTGGGTCCGCGACTGGCCTTGTCGGCGAGCAAAGCATCGCGGCCGAGGAACTCCCCTTTGTCGAGCTTGAGAAAGCGATCGAGTCCCGCTTCGAGGGCGTTGATGTCCTCGGAGATTTCGTGCCCGTAGAGACTCATACCGGCTTCGAGACGCAGCGTGTTGCGCGCGCCGAGGCCGCAGGGACGAATGCTGAACTCCGCGCCAGCTTCCATCAGCGCATCCCACATCTTCACCGTTGTGGCTTCGTCTGACGGGAGGTAGACTTCGAATCCGTCTTCGCCGCTGTAGCCGGTACGCGCAATCAGCACGTTATGAATGCCTGCGACCTGTCCCCAGGTGAACCAGTAATTCTTGATCGCGCTCAAATCCACTTTCGTCAGCTTTTGCAGGGTATCGAGCGCTCGCGGACCCTGCACCGCGAGTTGCGAGTAGTAGCTGGAGTAGTCGGTGATGTGGATTCCGGGCCACGTGCCCACTTGCTGACGGATCCACGCGTAGTCCTTGTCCTTGGTTCCGGCGTTTACCACCAGCAGATAATCGTTCTCGCTTAACCGATGCACGAGGATGTCGTCAACAAAAGTGCCTTGCGGCGTCAGCAGCGCGGAGTAGTGGGCTTGTCCATCTTTGAGGCGCGAAACGTCGTTCATGGTGATGTGCTGGATGGCGGCCAGCGACCCAGGCCCGCGGAATTGAATTTCGCCCATGTGGCTCACGTCAAACAAGCCGACGCCAGTGCGCACCGCAACGTGCTCGGCGATCAGGCCTCCGCCTGGTCCGGGATACTCCACCGGCATATCCCAGCCGCCAAAGTCGACCATTTTGGCTTTCAGGGCGCGATGCGTGGCGTTGAGGGCGGTCTTTTTCAGTGCGGAAGCGGCGGGTGCGACGGGGGTCGACATAGAAGTTCCTCTCAGATGACGCAAATCTACCCTTTCAACGATAGGCACCCGCCCGGCGCGGGTCAAACTCAGGGGCCACAGCTTAAGATGGTCTGTTCATCCATCGAAGGGAGCCGGCTGTGAATCCAGTGCGCGGAATTCTGATGATTGTGGCTTCAGCCATTGCCTTCTGGCGTGGCTGGCAGATTCGCCACGGCCACTACGCGTGGATGGCTTTCGGGCTAGGCATTGTGGCGCTGGCGTTGTCGGCATGGCACTTCCTGCAGGGGCCGCCCGAAACGCGCGATTGAGCCTGTTTGCCGCGGGTCATCGCTGGAATCGCCGTCGCTTGTGCTGTACAGTGAATGGCGATGAACCCGAATCCATCCGGCAGCCTTGAAGATCAAGTAGGCGAGTTGCGTTCTCGCCTGCTACGGCTGGAACGAGCTCTGCAGGCCCGCGGCATCGTGGTTGAGCCCGCAGCGCCGGCATCCGTAGAGGCCCTGATTTCGACAAGTGCTCCCGCGGCCACATCGCCGGCAGCGCCGTCAGTGGGTGTGCCCCAGCCGCCCCAGGCTTGGCCAGCGCAGCCACCCGTCACTCCGCCGGCTTTTGGCACCTTCGATAAGGCCGCCAGAGAAGACACGCGTTCGCTTGAGAGCCGCATCGGATCGCAGTGGTTCAATCGCGTCGGCATCCTGGCGATGCTTATCGGCGTAGCGTGGTTCCTCAAGCTGGCCTTCGACAATCACTGGATCGGACCGCTGGGCAGGGTGTTTCATCGGATTAGTCGCAGGTGCGGCGCTCATCGCCTGGTCAGAGCGTTTCGAAAAGCGCGGATTTACAGCCTTTGCCTATTCCCTCAAAGCCGTCGGAAGCGGCACGCTCTACCTCTCGTTGTGGGCAGCCTTTTCGGTCTACTCTCTGATGCCGGCCGGCGTCGCTTTCGCTGCGATGATCTTGGTCACCGCGTTTAACGGATACATCTCGTGGACGCGCAATGCGGAGTTGCTTGCGCTCTATGCAATCGCGGGAGGCCTGACCACCCCGCTGCTGGTGTCTACGGGCGGCAACCATGAAGTCACGTTGTTTTCGTATCTGCTGATTCTGGATATTGCGGTGCTCGTTCTGGCTGCGCTTCGGCCGTGGTCTCGCCTGCTCTTTGGGGCCTTCACAGGAACGGTCGTGTTCATCGCCGGATGGTGGTTCGTCTTCTACTCGCAGCATCAGGAAGGCCGCACCGCATTCTTTCTTGCCTGCTTTTTCCTCATTTTCGCCTTCGCTCCGCGACTTGTGAGGGCAAAGCTGGACGAGCACGGAGCCTCGTCAGCGTGGGACAAGCTGGCATTGATCGTTTTGCCCGTTGCGAATGCCGCTCTCGGCTTTCTGGCGTTCTATTCCTTGTTCTCTTCGACCACACAGGATTGGGCAGGCCCATGGATCGCGGTTGCGTTCGCCGCGTTCTACCTGCTGCTTATGCGGCTGCCGGCGCGGGGCGTGTTGCAGGCTAGCCCGCCGGCGCTCTCGGGATTGCATCTCGCCGCAGCCGTTGTGTTTCTCACTATCGCCATTCCGTTGAAGACGCATGGACGATGGATGACGATTGGCTGGCTGGTGGAAGGAGCAGCCCTGCTGTGGGTCGCGAGTAAATCAGGCCAGTTGCTGTTGCGAGTTTTCGCGTTGCTTTGCCTCGCTCTCGGCCTCTTCTCGCTGCTGATGGTCAACCCTTCAGCGTCGAATACGCCCCTGTTCAATGAGCGCTTTGGGACGTTCTGCGTAGGCATCGCTGTTTTTGCATTCGCTGCATGGCTCGCCCGGAATTCCACCCATGAAGAAGCTGTGGAGCCAATTTTGCGCTGGTCCTTTCTCGCCGCCGCTTCGGTGCTAATCGTAAATATTTTGATCCTTGCGGCCATCAGCAGCGAGATTCACAGCTACTGGTCGTCTCTGAGCTGGCGCGGTGACTGGGCTCTCGAGCACAACTACCGCATGTACGCGCACTTTAGCTATTCCGCTTTCTTCATGGCATTCGGCGCCTTGCTGCTAACTGTGGGCTTTTGGAAGCGGTCGGCGTTCCTGCGCTGGCAGGCCCTGGTACTGCTGGCACTGACGATTGCAAAAGTCTTCCTGTCCGACATAAGCGAATTGAGCCAGGGATTCAGAATCTTCAGCTTCCTCGGCCTCGGAGCTCTCCTGCTCGGGGTCAGCTTCGTTTATCAGCGTGACTGGCTTAACCTGCGTGGCCAGGGAGACCAGACTTCATGAAGCTGCTTGCGACCGTTCTGCTGCTGGGTCTTGCTGCTCCCTCGCCCGAGCTTCGCTACTTCCGCTACGAGCGCTCCATCGAAACCGCGCCACAATCCTCTGGGCAAACATGCGCTGTCTTGACCCCGGCGATCTTCAGCCATGCCGCGTCTCAGCTCTCTGATCTTCGCGTGTATCGCGGTGGCGCGGAAACGCCGTACGTCATTCTGAGATCTGCTCCGGTTGCGCCATCTCAAGAGGTCATTGCGCCGTTGAATCTCGGACGCCGGGCAGGCCAAACCGTTTTTGACTTGGCCATGCCTGCAGGACGGTATCGCGACGTTGAGCTTGCGATTACCGGACACGACTTCATCGCCACCGTGATTGTCTCAGGTAGCCAGGAGCAAGCGTCTGCACAGACGAGGATCGGCTCCTACACCATCTTCGATCTCACGCGGCAGCGGCTTGGACGCAGCACCGTTCTTCACCTTCCCGATTCCGATTTTCGATTTCTTCACTTCAGCGTCGCAGGTCCCATCGCGCCCGAAAATGTTTCGGGACTCTCGGTCGAGCGCAGGCCGGCAACGGAAGCGAAATACCAAACCGTGGCTCAAGCATCGCAAATTGCCTTGAAGGGGCGCGACACGGTTGTCGAATTCACTGTGCCGAGCCATACGCCCGTTGATCGCATCGTGGTTGTTCCTGGGGCCGTACCTACCAGCTTCAGCCGCGATGTGCGGGTAAGCATCTCGCCAATCCTGCAACAGAAAAGCAGCGATGCGGTCGTGTCGCCGCGACAGGCCTCGGTCTTCGGAAATATCTTGCGCGTTCATCGCCTGCAGGATGGCCATCGTCTCGATGAAGAGCGCCTTAATGTGCTTGCTCCGGAGGTGGAATTCGACACTCCGGCAACGTGGACAGTCACGATCGAAAACAGGGATGATGCTCCGATCCAGATTTCCTCATTGCGGTTGGAGATGCTCGAAAGAAGTCTCTGCTTCGATGCTTCGGAGGCGGCCGCGTACACCCTCCACTACGGAGATCCAGCGTTGGCAGCTCCCCGCTACGACTATGCTTCGCTCTTTGCGCTTCAATCCAATGCAGCGAAGGCGAGCGTTGGACCTGAGAAAGCGAATCCCGACTATCAAGACCGGCCCGATAGCCGTCCATTTACTGAAAGACACCCGGTGCTCTTATGGGCAGCTCTGGCGATTGTCATACTGCTGCTCGGAGCAGTCGCCCTGCGCTCTGCAAAGCTCACCACAAACGCATCATCGTAGAATGCAGATTATTGCGCCGGCGCTGCGACGCAATCGCAAATAGTCTCGTGGAGTCACGGTGAGATTTACAACGCACGTCACCGAAGCGGATTTCATGGCGGCTTATCGCTTGCTTTGCAAATCGCGGCATCGGCGGATCGCCAGTGCGATCGCCTACGCCTTCGCGGCGGCCTTTTGGTCGTTCCTTCTTTGCGCAGCTATCAGCGAGCGAACTCATCCGGGCGAATTGTTTCTTGGCCAGAATGCATCCGAGTTCCAGCACTTACTTTTCCCCGGAGCCATTCTCATTCTTCTGTGGATTCTCGCGTTTCGCGTCTACCCTCCTTTTGCTACACGCCGCAAATTTCGTCAGACCCGAACCTTGCATGGGGAGATCCTGAACGAGGTTACTTCGGAGGGGCTGTGGCAGAAAACGAGCGGAGGCTCCTACGGATTGTCCCAGTGGCAGGATTTCAGCTTTTGGCGCGAGTCAGAGCGGATCATCATCGTCATCTATCCAACCAACTTGTTCTGCTTGCTCCCCAAGTCTGACTTGAGTTCCGACCAATGCGCCGAACTACGCGGAATCCTCGCTTCGGCGCTTCCGCAGAAATAATTTGCTACCGCTTGCGCGCGGCGCGCCAGAAGCTGCTGACTCCCAAATAAAGAAAGACAATAACGAGTAACGCCGACGATAGGAACGTACGATGATCGGGCCCATGCTGCCAGCTTGCCCTCGTCCTCCATAAAACGGGACTGAAAACCAGAACGGGCAGCAGAAAGAAGACGCCAGTGACCTCGAGCCAGATTTTTCCGCCGACACTGCGGAACGGCGTGAAGAAGCCGCTCAGTCCGCGAGCCACGCCGCGCGTGGTTTGTCCTGCGACGCGCCCACGGGCGGCGGCATTCGCAGGCGGTGCGCCCGGTTGGGCGCTGGGCGGCGTAGCCGCATTGGTCTGCTGGGCTTCGCCCATGATGGCTTGGCCAGCGAGACGGCCTGCCACTCGCACTCCAATACCAAATACCCGGCCGATGGATTCAGGTCTCACTCCGATATGATGGTAGCAGCGCCAGACCTTCGGGGCGACCTGCTGCGATCAACGTGGGTGCCAGTTGCCGGATGGCCATTTGAGAAGTAAGGTATAAAAATCGATCGCCGCTCCCTGCGCAATTTGTCCGCGCTGGCCGCCGCCGGAGGTAGACCCTTGACATCACGCCTGCGCGAACTGATCCAGCAACTCGGAGAGGCAATCCACGAGTCCGTAATTGAAAGCGAGCAGATCGCCGGCGTCGTCCAGGACATCCGCAAGCATGGTTTCGACGTGCTCTTGATGCTCGAGGCCACCATCGGGTTGAACGAGGTCTCCAAGGAAACCGAGGAAGCCGACGCCGCCGCAGAGGCCGCTGGTGGCACCTTCACCAAAAACGATGTGAACTTCCTGCGCTCCCTGCGCATTTCCGTAGAAGGCGAAGATAACGGCGAATTGACCGAGGGCGGCGATGAGGCTCAGGCAGGGTAACTCTATCCTGTCTGTAACTTATCTTTCCCAGCGCTAAGGCAACGCCGGTAGTATGATCTCGGCGCCGCAATGAAAAAGAGTCTTCATCTGGTACTGCTGATTTTGCTCTGTACGTGCGTGCCGCAAGGCGGACGCGCGCAGTCGGCAGCCGCTGATTCCAGTCCAACCGATTCTGAAATCGTGATTGATCGACCGCACGCGCAGGAGTGGTTTAACGACATTTCTGCCGGGTGGTCTATGCAGGAAGGCGATTCTCTGGCGTGGGCTGCGCCCGGCTTCGACGACTCGCGGTGGGAATCAGTGCGTCTCGATGATCTCGGCCCCTCGCAACCAGGCTGGCGCTGGTTTCGCATTCACCTGAAATTGCACGAAAACCATCCCGAGCTTGCGCTTCTGATTCAGGGCGGAGTAGGCACGTACGAGCTCTACATCAACGGTGCACGTATTCCCGATCCCCAACTCCGGTCCAGCTTTGGCGTAAATCGTCCCGTCGAGCGTATGTTCACTATCGACGATCCCGCAACCGATCTGGTTATCGCTCTGCGCACACACACACCCACCGGCTACGCTGCGTGGCGCCTTCCCCAATTCATGTCCGCATATCTTGGCACTACAGATGCAATTGATGCTCAGCGCCAGGTCATGTTCCATGACCGCACCTCTTTTGCAATCCCGGCGATCGTGATCAATGCGCTGATCTTCGTCGCTGGCCTCGCCCTCCTCGCTCTTTATGCCATCCAGCGGGGACACTCCGAGTATTTCTGGCTTGGTCTTTACTTTCTTCTCGTCGGATCCGCGGATGTTGTCTGGTATGTGCAGCAATCGGGATACGTGCCTCTCGCCTGGAATGTCCTTCTGGCCGATCCGATTATCTATGTGCTGATCATCGCGCAAACCCATTTCACCTTCGCATTCGGCGGCCATCGGCTCGGTCCAGTGTGGCGGGTTTACCGGCCTCTGCTGATTATTCCTGTCGCCGTCAGCTGGCTTGTCTGGTACGGGAAAATTCCCTCTCATGCATACATGATCATCGAGCCCCTTTTTATCCTGCCCGCTGCCATCCTTCTGCCGATCCTGCTCTTTCGCTGGTATCGTCGCGGCAACCGCGAAGCCGGGTGGCTTATTCTGCCTAGTCTGCTGCCACCTGCAACAATGGCGCTCTACGATCTGGGCAGCGCCTCCATCTATCTCGGCTGGCAGCGTTTCGAGTTTCTGGTCAACGCCATTTCTGTCGGACCCATTGTGCTGGAGCCGAATGACCTCGGCAATCTCCTCTTCTTTCTCAGTAGTTTGATTGTGATCTTTTTCCGCTTCTCCCGAGTCAGCCGCGAACAGGCACGCTCGGCTGTTGAACTTGCCGCAGCGCGTGAGATCCAGCAGCGCCTCGTTCCTGCATCCTTACCGGCAGTCATGGGCTTTCACATCGAAGCCGCCTACTTCCCAGCGCAAGAAGTGGGAGGCGACTTCTACCAGGTGCTCGAGCAGCCCAGCGGATCCACACTGGTTGTCGTGGGCGATGTCAGCGGCAAAGGATTGAAGGCTGCGATGACCGGCACCCTGGCCATCGGCGCCCTCCGCACATTAGCTGCGGCTAACATCCGTCCAGCCGAGCTGCTTCGTCGCCTCAACCAGCAAATCTTCCGGGCAAAAGACGAAGGCTTCATCACGTGTCTCTGCGCGCTGATCGATTCCAGCGGATCAGTCGCCCTGGCAAATGCCGGTCACTTATCGCCGTATTGCGGTGAAGTCGAGATTGAGGGAGAGCCGGGGCTGCCGCTGGGCCTCGTCGCGGATGTTGAATACGCCGAATCAAAATTCCAGTTGGCTCCCGGCCAGACAATCACACTGCTCTCCGATGGCGTTGTAGAAGCCTCCGATCCGCAGGGCAAGCTCTATGGCTTCGAGCGCACTCGCGCCATCAGCGCACAATCCGCGCAAAGCATCGCCGCCGCCGCAAGGGCCTTCGGCCAGGAAGATGACATCACGGTTCTGACCATTCAGCGTGTCGCGGCTCCTGCTGCAACCGGCGCTTAGCTGCGCCAGCCCCCTCAGTCCTCTCCGAAAAACCTGCGGCGAGTTCCATCATCGACAGGCATGTCTGGCCCTGAAAACAGCAAATCGGGTTGCCGCATCGGATCCTGTGCAATGAGTGGGAGCGCCCGTGCACGGCGAAGGTCCGCTTCCGGCCCGGTCTCGAGGAAGAAGTCTGTATACCATCGAGTGACATCGTGAACGGCCCTGCAGAATCGGTCGTGTTCTTCGGCATATGCGTTTCCGGCCGCGTCCCAGTCCTGGTTCGCGAGCAGCTGATCGCGCAGTAGCCGTGCGCCCCGCAGGGTTGTAGACAGCCCTTGGCCCCAGGTCGGATCGCTTGTTGCCGCTGCATCGCCCACCAGCGCAACTCCATTGCGATAGGGGTGCGACGTGTCGGTATCAGCCCCATCAAAACTGGCCAGCGGGCCCGCCGCTGTGACTCCGTCATACCAACCGGGGTTGGCGCCCGCGCGCTTGCAAGACTCAATGAAGTCGGAAAAGCCTGCATCTCCCTGGATGCGGGGCCGCGAATCCTTGTGATATGCAAAATAGGCTCGCGCTCGCCCTCCGCCCTGCGGGAACACCACAGCCGAAGACCCCGTGTTCGAATCGATCACAATTTGTGCTGTGTCTTCAGGTGCGGGGCAGTTTTCCAGCAGCACGCCGGCCAGCAACATGCGATCAGGATCCCGCTTGGTTTCGAAGCCCGCGGACCGGCTTGCAATCGATGAACGACCGTCTGAGCCGACAATCATGCGCGCCCGAACTTCCTCGGTGTGCCCATTTCTCTGCGCCACGACACTCGGTGATGCGCCAGGACGGACTTCCTGCACGCTCGCGCCTCGCCTCACTTCAGCTCCTGCTTCCTCTGCCGCGGCAAGCAATGCCTCTTGCATTTCCGGGTGGTAGAACGTAAGGCATTGCAGATGCTGTGGCGTCGTCGCCACGGGGTCGCGGTGCGCGACAAGGTGAGGGCCTGAATAGAAATTAAGCCACGAAAGATCGTGGCCGCAGGTGCCACGGAGCAGAGCTGCAATGCCAAGACTCTCCGCCTCGGCGACGCCCCAGGGCACCAGCATCTCCCCGCGAACACGATCCTTGAATTTTTCTTCGCGCTCAATCACGAGCACCCGCGCACCTTCTTCTGCGAGCGACTTCGCCAACGACGCTCCACCCAAACCTCCGCCCACGGTGATCAGGTCATATGATTCGGCCATGTTCCGCCTCTTTCGCTGGAATTCGAGGGCCCGATGTGGAAGCCGAGTCTATTCGAGAGAAGGGACGGCTTACAAGCAGTATTTCGCGACGTGAATAGAATGCAGAGCGGAAATATTCTAACTGCGCCAGTGCAGTTCTACAGGGGCGTCGAGCGGGTGCTTGCCGGTGCCGTCGAGGCGAGCCTGCTTCAGCGCAAAGTACCACTTGGCAGGTTTGTCGGCGTCGTCGATCAGCATCAGGCTGGGATTGTGCTTCAGACCCTTCAGCCTGCTGGATCATCGTTTCCTGGTCCTGACGAACGAACTTCGCGCCGAAGAATTTCGCGATCGGCGTGAGGAACGGAATGTTGTAGAAGACGTTCCATGCAGCGACGACGTCAATGCGGCACGTCGAAGCCGTGACGGGCGTGACGGTCGTCAGCGAAGAAAACCACTTGTCGCCGCAGCGGATGATCTCGGTGCGGCGGTTCGGCAGCACGAAGTCGATGGTGGTCTCGACTGGCTGGCCGTAAACGCCGAGTAATTTGTATGGCGCGGAGTTGCCGCTTGGGGCGTGAGCGCTCATGCGAAAGCCTTCAGAGATCGGCTCGAAACGCTTGGTCTTTTCGCGGATACTCGCGCGAGAGCGCCACCACCACGCTTGATGAACAAACGGCCCGTGCGCCGGGTCCATCAGCCCGATGATGCCGTGATCGACGTTGCAGGGCAGGTCCGCGGCAATGTGAGCGCTGCGGAAACGCGCGCCAAACTTGGCGAGTTCCGGAACAGCACGCTCCGCGGTTTCCCCCTTTCGGCCTGATCCGGGGCCTGCGATATAAACCCACGCATGCCCATCCCGCTCCTCGCACGGATACGCACTCGCATAAATCTTCGTGGCATCGAGGTGATCGTGGCTTGAGAGCGAGGGAATCAGCTCGCAGCGGCCGCTGCACGGCTCGAACTCCCAGCCATGGTACCGGCAGGTGACGCGATTGCCGTCGAACCAACCGACGCTGAGCGGGATGCCGCGATGGGGACAGCTATCGCGCATGGCAAAGACGCGGCCATCGGTGCGACGGCCCAGTACGAGTGGAATGCCGAGAAGCATTGCCTTCGCCAGCTTGTCTTTGCGCAGGGTGTCAGTGCGCAGTGCAGGATACCAGTCGTCGTAGATCAGGGTGGCGCTGGGCCCCTGAATGGGCACTCCGGCTTCAGTTGTGGTCACCAGCGGCATTTGGGAGAAAGAATAGCAGTCGAGAGCCTCAGGTTTCAGTGCCGCAGGTTGCGAACAGCGCCGGGCTGGCCCTCGGCATTCAGCAAGCCCACAGCTCAGCGGGTAGCGACAGAGACGGAGACGCCAGGCTTGGCTGCCGGCTTGTTCGTCAGACCGGCGGGAAACTGGCGGGGGCCGGCATCCGACGTTATCGCCGGATAGCTGGCTGGTTTCCGCAGCGCCATCACTGTCATCCGCCCTACGTCGTATGCGCCGTAGATGATGTTGGCACGAAAGAGGTCATTCCGCACCGTGAGGATTGAGCGCCGGATATAACGAAATACGTGGTTGCCCGGCCGGTAGCTGCCGCTTTGCTCCTTGTGATCGAGTTCCGGGTTGGCAGGCCGGCAGTCCTGCAGGGCAACAACGGCTATCGAACCGTCGGTGCGCATGGCTTCTCCCATGGCATTGTGAGTGTTCCTGGGCATCTCGGGGCGCGAAACATAGCTGACGGATTTCACGCAACCGGCAAAATTCAAGTCACGAATTACCATCGACCGCTCGTCGTCGATATTGGGATTGATGTGGTGAACAAAGCCGCGATGCTTCACGGCTAGCGCGGCGCCGGTGTCGTGTGTCGACGAAGTCACCCAGATGGATTCAGGGGTTCCCGGCGATGTCCAATGCCAGATGCGAAGATGGTCCCGACGGCCGTAACTGTTCAGGCTTTTTTGCCAGCTCATGTCTTGCGGCTTCCCTTTCAACAGGAAGGTCATCATCGGCTGTTGCGCGTACCCACTGTTATTCAACAGCGCATACAGGTTCTTCATCCATGCGCGCCGTGATACGGGATCGGCGTTGCTCCAACCCGCTTCGCGAAATGCTGACTCCACCTGCTCACCGGATCCCAGGAAGACGATGTTCAGAATGTCGGCGTCGACGTTCTTCTTCGTCGTAACCCGCCATGGAAGTTCCCGGATCACCTGCTCGATTTGATCCGTGTCGATTCCGTCGGCCAAGAAAGATTCGGGCGCGGGAGGATCCATGACTGGAGGAGATGAAATCTCCTTTGTAGTCCTCAGCCGGATATCCGTACCGGCCGGATAGTAAATCTCCGGTTCGGGAAAAATTGGAAAGGTGACCTTGAATGCGATCAGCACAGGATCGGGGTATGGATTCCAGGTTGGAAGGTGAATCAAGCGGCTGTTAATGCTTCCCTGAAAGGTCTCGGAACTACGTATGCCTTGAATCACACCCTTGCGAACTCGCTCGCGGGCATTCTCAACTTCTTCAACCCGGGCGGTGAGCGCCAGAGTCGTGCCGGATTCGGTGTCGGCACGATTGAATTCGAGTTCGAGGGCGGCAGTCTCGTGTCGAATGCCATATCCAACCTTGCGCTTGCTGCGAACCACTCCCTCGACAGTCGTGCCCATGGGCAGCACGATTTCATCACCGCAAACGAGATCCTGGGTCAGGACTCCGTGAACGGGATCGCCCACTTTTACGGTGTAGGTGGAAACGGGAGCGGCGAGGCGAATCCAGAGCGGTTCCCCTGCAGGTATTCGATCGCATGCGAATGCCGCCATCGTAGATCCCATGACGCACACGAATGCGAGCAGCCCGGATCTAGGGGCAGGCAGAATCTTCATTCGCATTCAGGCGGGATTTTCATCCGATAAGGGGAGCCCATCCTGAGCTACACAATAGCAAAGAAAGATGGGAGAAGAATGAATTGCAAAGCATTTATCTGAATTGGCGCGGATCAAAAACTGACAGTCGACAGCGGGTAGCGGACGTGCTAGGAGTAAATTGACCGTCTCAATAGGGCAGGTTCATCCGTTTAAGAATATTGTTGTAGCGAGCATCACTTCGGATCCTGTCGACCCGAGGGTCCACCATAATCCACCCCACAGCCCAACATTTCTGATCGATTGCTCGATCGAAATAAGGAAATGCGAGCTCCGGTTTTCCCAGCCGAATGTAGTTCACCCCAATGTCGTATGGAGCGCACGGGTCGTTTTTATCGGCCAGCATCATCTTCATTCGGGCTTCCCAGTAGGCATTCCAGCCTTCGCGTTGGTAAATGGCACGGAGGCGGTTAGCAGTTGCCGGGTCACTAACTGAAATCGCAATTAATTCTGAGGCGACTGCTTTGTCCTGCATTCCTTTCATTTCGTAGATCTCGCTTTTCCATCCTTCCACGAAATTGAGCTTGCCCGGCTCCATCTCTGCAGCCTGGTCCAGATGAGTCAGTGCCTCGTCGTAATGCCGCGCGAAGTAGAGTGCCGATCCGAGATGTCGGTTCGTCAGAAACGAATTTGGATCGAGCTCCAGCGCTTTACGCATATGCGTTACCGCCTCTTCAGGGCGGTTCACTGAGTCAAGATACAGAACATAATTAAACTCTGCTTCTGAGCTGTTCGGACTCAGCGCAACTCCACGTTTCAGGTTTGCTTCCGCGTCTGCCCATTGCCATTCATATGTGGCCTGAATGAGGCCGAGAGTCGAATAGGCGTCCCCATTTTCCGGATCAAGCTCGATCGCACGACGCGCAGCCACTTTGCCCTTTGCTGTCGCTTCGCTGGGAAGCATCATGCCCAGGACGCCCTCCGACTGCAATGCGCGGGCCAGCCCCGAATACGCCTGCGACCACGATGGATCAATTGAAATCGCCTGCTGAAAATACGCAGCGCTCTTATCCGCCTCCCGCTTTTCGAGGAAATAACGTCCTCGTAAGAAAGCATCGTGCGCCTCGGGAGGCACAAACCGGACGCGGCTCGTCCCAGCCGCAGTGCTGTGGAGACGCTCTGCGATCTCGCGGGCAGCGTCGTCCGGGAGAGCCGCCACTTCATTTCCGGTGCGGTCATAGCTTTCCGCCCACAGATGGGTGTCGGTGTCGGCGCGGATGAGCTGGAGGTTCATATGGACGGAGCCGGAAGAGCGCGATATCGACCCCTCGAGGATGGCGTCGACGTCAAGGGCACGCGCAATTTCTGGTAGAGGCTTGCGGGCGCCCTTGTATTGCATAACGGAGGTGCGCGAAGTGATACGGAGGGTGGAATTTCTGGCAAGCATCGTGATGAGCTCGTCGGTCATGCCGTCGGCAAAGTATTCCTGGTTGGGGTCCCCGGAGAGGTTGTCGAGGGGAATAACGGCAAGCGAAGTAATAGCGGGCTGAGAGTTGCGATGGAGAAGGCGGGCCGCGAGAGGATGCGAGCCGAGGGTGAGAGCGAGTATTGCGACGAGGATGGCGGCGGAGATGCCGACGGTCATCCAAATGCGGCGATGTGTTCTCTTGATCGGTGCAGCAGCACGGGTGACAGGTACTTCTTCCGCGACGAGGGGAACAGGGGCCGGCGCGCCAGGCGAAGCAGCATCGGCGGACGGAGCTTCGCCGCCGGTGATAGGCGCGACAAAGCGGTAGCCCATTCCCGTGACCGTCTGAATGAACTTTGGATCTTCCGGGTCGTCCAGGAGGAGATGGCGCAGCTTGCGGATCGCGGTATTGATGCCGTGTTCGGTGTCCACAAAGACTTCACTGGACCACAGGCGCTGTGCAATCTCGGCGCGTGAGACGAGCTCTCCCTGGCGAGAGACGAGGAGTATCAAAAGCTCCATCGGTTTGCGCTCAATGCGCAGTGAGTGGCCGTTGCGGACCAAGTCGAAGCGCCCGCAGTCGAGCAGAAAGTCGCCGAATTGGTAGACCGGACCGGGCACGGGACCTCCTCCGCGCACTTAATGGGACTGACGGGAATCTAAGGATAGCGCGTACAACGCTCGATTTTAAGCAGATATTGCTTTACCAAATCTTCACCACCTCTTCATTGCGTCATCGGCACGAGACGGGGTTATCTCTGAAGCGCGCCGGCAAGTTCCCCCGGCCAAGGAGGAAGCAAATGAGGTCAATTAATTGCAGGTTGGTGCCGGCTCTGGCTGCGCTCGTGATGGCTGTGTTCATGATCCCCGGTGCCTCAGCACAATGCGGTTTCAACAAGAACTTCAAGCCCGCTGCCTGGCATCCCCAGATTGGCTCGGCGCACTTGATGCGCTCCGCCTTCTTCAACGACGACGATGACGATTCCCCGTCGATCGTTGGAATGTGGCATGTGACGTTCACCGCGCATACGGTCAACGGGAACCCCATCCCCAGCGATTCCTACCCCATGATCGACAACGCCATCGTTGTTTGGCACAGCGACAAGACTGAGATCATGAACTCCGCCCGCCCTCCCCAGGATGGCAACTTCTGCCTCGGCGTGTGGCAAAAGACCGGCGCGCGCTCCTACTATCTCAATCACATCCCCTGGCTCAGCAACGATACCGCGAATGCGCCCGGTGGCATCGGCAATCCCGCGGGCCCGACGCAAATCACTGAGCGAGTCACAATCAGCCGCGACGGCAACAGCTACACCGGCAGCTTCACATTGGTGGCCTATAACCTTGATGGAACCAAGGCGATCTCATTCACCGGGGCCCTGGCTGGAACTCGTATTACAACTTCAACACCCGCTACCAGCCTGTTCTGAACCGCTGGGTCGCAGTTCTCAGACCCCGTCCTGGCCGATCAGGACGGGGTCTGCATGTGCAGTTGCAATCTGCACCAGGCGCTTCTCGTTTACAGCAGTGGGAAACCCCATGGAGTCCCAGTGTTTGCGGCAGCCGGGGAAATCGAGCGGTAGGCATTGGGCAGCGATGCCGCGCTCCCGCATTTCCAGTCCGCCCGGAACGATGTTGAGGGCGCAGGCTACCGCGGTAACGCCAACGCCGACGTGCTGCCAGCGTGCGAGCCAACGGCTGAATCCGCCGGAGTGGGGCACGATATAAACCCGTATGCCGTGTGCGCTCATCCCGCGTGTAATGCGGTTGATCGCACAGTTGGGATCACAGCCGGCACAGGTCATATCGACGCCATTGATACGTGCCTTGCACATGCTGCTGCGATCGCCGCGCATGCAGGCGGGAAGCAGAACAACTCTCTCGGAAGTGTCTCGAAAGCTGTCGCACAATCCGCGATTCATGACTTCGGCGGCCACCATATTGAGTTGGTACTCGACTGCCGGTTTGCCGCACATCAGCAGATCCTCGCGCCACCGCAGCCGCGCGTGCTCGCGGGCAACGTAGTCAGACACTCCGCGCGTGTACGAGCCCAGCGCAGTATCGGCGTTGCTTTCAAAGTCATGAAAGAGCTCTACGGCAACGCGCAACCAATAGGTTGCCTTATCCGATCGAAGCTCGACCAAATAGCTGTGCCAGTTGTCCAGGCGCTGGGCTTCCTGCTTGAACTCTCCCGTGGATTTCATCCAATCGATAAGCCGGGTGAGACGTTCGACGGCACTGCCTCGCTTTCCGGCCTTCCGGCCGATAACGGGAGCGAGGGAGTAGCGTGCGATTCCGGCGCGTGCCCAGTCCGCTACGGGCTTGATCTTGGGCGAGTGTTCGCGGACCCATGTCAGCTTGCGCGCCAGTTCGAGGATCCAGCGGGACGCGTGTTGCGCGGCGCCCTCATAGCGAGCAAGAAGCATTCCGAGGGCAAGGAATTCGAGCGCGTATTCGCCACGGCTGCGGGGAGCCTCGCCCAGGGCCCTCTCAACGTGGGAACTGTAACCGTCGAGGAGCGGAGCTGCGCGATGCTCGATATCGGAAACGATTTGATCGGCAAACGCAGGTAAGGCTGCGTAAAAACTATCTGAGCAGTTGTTGCCACGGCGCAGGTCGTAGACGTGCGCTCGGGAGGGCGAGACGGCGGGGGCTTGCGGCCGAGGAGCCCTTACGGTTTTGGATTCGCGCAGCGTATTGACTTCGGCGAGCACGTTCGTCTTGCTCTCAGCCACCCCGGCGTCGAACACCGTGGATGGCAACAGAGGATAATACGCGCGGCATCGCGCACGGTTCATCAGAAAACTTGAGCGTGTGTTGCAGATCACTCCGACGGGCCATTTTGGTGTGCGGAAATGGACATCTTATGCGCCCCCGGACACCGGAAGGCCAATTACTACAACAGTTTGCAAATTCTATCTTGTTATGGGTGAATAGCTTAGATTCGGGCGTGTTTTGGCGCACTGAATGCAAGCACTTCCGGCAGTACTCTCATTCCCCAAGAGCAAGGTTCCTTAAGGAGGCGTCCATGAGTGGACTGCTCCAGGATGTTCGCTTTGCCTTGCGGCAATTGCGCAAGAGCCCGGGATTCACTATTACCGCAGGGTTAATGCTGGCGCTTGCTATCTGCGCCAACAGCACTGTCTTCAGCTGGATCGACGGGACGATGTTGCGCCCAATTCCCGGAGCACAGAAAACCGGCGAGCTGGTGACCCTGGTCCGCGGGGAATGGAACATATCCCCGTCGCCGCCGCTATCCTATCCCGATTACCGCGATCTTCGGGATCAGAACCACAGCCTGAATGGAATGATCGCCTATAACCATGACTGGCTCTCACTGACCGGAGGCGCACAGCCTGAACGCGTTTACGTCTCGAATGTGTCGTCGAACTTCTTCGAGGTGCTCGGCGTCAAGCCCTTGCTTGGGCGTTTCTTCCTGCCTGAAGAAGAAACCCGCCCCGATGCCGTTCCGTATGTGATCCTGGGTTACTCGCTGTGGAAGACGCGCTACGCAGCGGACCCGGCGATCGTAGGCAAGTCCATCGAAATTGCCCGGCACCCCGTCACGGTGATCGGTGTTGCTCCGCAGGAGTTCATCGGTGCCATGCCTGGGATTCGCGAGGATTTGTGGCTGACGCTCAATCCCATCGGATCAAATAACTGGCGGATGACCCATCGCGGCGCGGCTTTCCTGAACGTAGTGGGAAGACTGCGCCCGGGAGTGAATCGCGACATGGCCACGCAGGATCTTGAGACGATCATGCGGCGCAACGTGGCGGCTTATCCCAACGACCACCTTGGGGTGAACACAATCACGCTTGATCCCATGTGGCGCTCTCCATTCGGTGCGAATGGCTACATGGCGTCAACCCTTCCCATTCTCCTCGCGATTGCTGGAGTTGTGTTGCTGCTGACGTGCGCCAACGTCGCCACGCTCACGCTGGTGAGGTTTGTGTCGCGGCGGCGTGAGATCGCAATCCGGCAGTCGCTTGGCGCGGGTCGCCTGCAATTGATGCGGCAGATGATCCTCGAGGGTGTGATGCTGTCGCTCTGCGCGGGAGCAGCTGCGTTCGTGCTCACCTCGTGGACTGCAAAGACATTCGCCTGGTTCATTCCGCCCAGCTCGAATCCCATCGTATTGAACGGGATCGTGGATCGTAACGTGGTAATCGGGATCGTAGCGCTGGCGATGCTCTCCGGCATGCTTTGCGGCGCGTTTCCAGCGTGGCGGTCGTCGCGCGTGCCCGCAGCTGAGGTGCTCAAGGAAGAGTCGGCAAGTATCTCTGGCGGTTCGCGCAATCGGCATTTGCTAAGCGGACTGGTGGTGACGCAGGTCGCGCTTTCGCTTGCGCTGTTGGTAAGCTCGGGGCTGTTTCTGCAAACGCTCCGGAATCTCTCCGATGGTAATCCCGGCTTTGAGCAGGATCGCATTCTGACAGCATCAGTGGGCTTGAATATAGCCGGCTATAGTAACAACGATGCGAGGATAATCCGTCAGAGAATTCTGGATCATGTGTCTATGCTGCCGGGAGTCAGTGTCGTTTCTCTCACCGACTGGGTTCCAATGAGCTTCACGCGAAAAACATTGAATGCTTATCCGGAAGGATATTCACCCCGTCCGCATGAATCGCTTGAGGCGCGCACTGCGGATGTAACGCCGCGGTATTTCGAAACGCTCGGTATTCCGGTGATCGAGGGGCGTGAATTCACACAGGATGATAGCGAAAAGACACCAAACGTATTGATCGTTGATCAGTCGGCTGCAAGTCGCTACTGGCCGGGGCAGGATGCGCTCGGGAAGAAACTGTCGATCTGGGGACGTCTCTTCACCGTGGTGGGAGTGGTGAAGAACACGAAACACCAGTTCATGAACGAGCGGCCGGAGCCCACGATCTACATGAGCTATTTCCAGCACGCAGACAACGAAACGATTGTGCAGGTAAATACGAAGCGCAATCCCGAAGACCTCGTGCCCGCGCTGGAGAGGGCGATCCACGAGATTGACAGCCAGCTTCCAGTGTTCGATGTGCGCACGATGCGCGAGACAACACAGATGGCGAGGATCTTCGCCGTAATGCAGAGCACCTTCGCCGGGATGTTCGCGGTGATTGCGCTGATTCTGGCCGCGACCGGCATCTATGGCGTGGTGGCATATCGCACGCAGCTCCGCACTCACGAAATCGGAGTGCGAGTGGCATTGGGAGCGTCACGCGCAAATGTACTGCGACTCGTGTTGCTGCAGGGGATGTGGCTGACATTCGTCGGGCTGGCAGCGGGGTTGGCGCTGGCGTTCGGGCTGACGCGCTTCATCGGCGGTCTTCTTTACGGGATCAGTGCGAACGACCCGATGACAGTGGCATCAGTGGTGACTCTGCTTGCGGTCATTTCGTTGCTGGCCTGCTACCTGCCGGCACATCGCGCCATGCGGGTCAATCCAGTGTCCGCGATCCGCGAGCAATAAAAAAGGCCCAGGTCTCGTCCACGGACAAAGACCAGGGCCGTTCTTTTTTCAGCGAGCTCGTGCTACATGCCGCCCCCGCGGCTCGCGGGTGGAACGATTCCGTTCATGCGCAGGTAGACGACCATCTGACCGTAGTGATCCATCAAATGGGCCAGGCCGAATGCGGACATTCCGCCGCGCGTGCCGTGCTCAGTCATCACGAACACATTCTCAGCGGTGATTCCGTTGACGTAGGTGTGCGCTTGCGTGAACGAGTCCTTGAGTGCCTGAATGATGTCGGCTTTCGATGTGAGCTTTTCAATGGCATCGGATTTGGTCTTCATGTCCGCCTCAGACATGGTGCCGCCGAAAAAGTAATAATTAGATTCGGCAACGTGCTTGACCTGGTCGCCGAAGGAACGTACACCCTTGAATTCGCCCTGCGTCGGCGAGAAGTTGAACTTGTCTTCGGGCATGGCTTCTGCGGCGTCTACAAATTCCTTCTCCATGTTGGAGAGCAGCTTGCCATAAGTGGCTGAGGGTGTCATCTGGGCGCCGACTGCTGGCTTGGCTGGCGCGGAGGCTTGAGCAAGAGCAAAGGCCGGAGCTGCAACAAGGGCGCAACACAACAGAATGCGTCCAGCAAATCGTGCGGGGATGTGCATCGAAACTCTCCTTGCGCGACCGGCAGGTTCTGCGTGGAAAAAAGAGGGGCCGCGTGAAGGCAAATCTAGCAGACGAATGCCGAGTGCAGATAGCGGAATCATGAGAATCTGTTGCGGAGCGCAAGGAAACAGTATCAAGGCGGTTTTTCAAAAGGCTGAATAACGCGCGCTCTTTCGAGAGAGCTTGGCGCATGATTTCAACGAAATCCCTTGTAGACTGCAACTCGTCACAAAACTGAAAACTCCAGTTGCCAGTCAATTAAAATGCATCGCCTGCTTCGATGCCAAGCTATTACAAATTTGAATCTCTTACCGGCCAGAGGTCTTACTTAACTTTCCCTGCTTTACCGTAAAAACTTCACCGCGCCAGACGATGGTGTTGCCGGAGAAGCCGGCGATCCAAAGCGCTGTCGCGACGAGGTCGCGGAGAGGCAGCAACCATAAATTCGGGAGCACCTGGTGGTCTGCGAGCACCTCAGCTCCGACGGTCATCGCGAGCGAGAGGCGCAGGAAGAAACTCAAGGCAAGGATCCAAAGGCTGATGGGGCTGAGTCCGCTGGCGATGACGTTGATGAGGGCAAGTGTGAATCCGTAGGTGAAGAGCAGGCCCGCGTAGCCGCCTGGTCGCGCATCGCGCACAGTGCGCAGCCAGCGGAGTTGATGGTCACGGAAGCCGCTCCACGTGTATGCCGGTACGCTGGTTTCGACCATCTCGCTGGAGAGCGCAATGCGGAATCCCGCTTTGTAAATGCGTTCGCCAAGCTCATAGTCGTCGGCAAGATAATCGACGAGGGCTTCGAATCCACCAATTTTCTGGAGTGCGTCGCGGCTGACAGCGAGCGTGGAGCCGAGGCCGTAGCGCAGACCGCCCTCGAGCATACGCGCAACAAGGACGCTGGGCATGAAGTCCGTGGCGATGCCGAGAGATTCGAAACGCGAGCCGAGAGAGTCATGCATGCGGCCGCGATAAAGGGCAGTAACAAGTCCGACTGGTTTAGAAGGCTTTTGATCTGGTCGTGGCTCCGATTGAGCGAAGTGAGCCATTACGCGCTCGAGGTAGTGCGGACTAACGGTGATGTCAGAATCGTTGACAAGGAGAAACTCGTAGCGCGTGTGGAGCGCAAGTTGAGCGAGCGTGCTGACCTTGCCGTTGGCGCCGAGGCGCGTGGGGCATTCGATGAGGCGGATTATTTGATTGGGAAACTCGCTCTGCAGTTGGTGAACAGCGGGAACAGCAGCATCGTCGAGCGAGGAGACGCCGAAGAGGATTTCGAATTCGCCAAGATAATTCTGGTGGCAGTGTGAGCGAAAGGCGTCGAGCATGTTAGGGTCGAGGCCCTTCAGTGATTTGAGAATTGAGACACCCGGTGCGAAGGTTGCGAGTGGAGTACGCCGGGCAATGAGAAACACCCGCGCGGCAACAATGGCCACCAGAAAATAGCCCATTCCTGCAACGGCCAGGACCGTGGTTAGTGACTCCATGGCCATGGCGAATGTATGGGTGTTCACGGAAGCTAGTTTAGCGGAAGACCGTTCCGGGTTCGGGACTAAATCACTGGAAGTTTAGGTCCATTGCGACCTGAAAAGATTGAATCAGGAATCGTTGCACCGACCTTGATCACGGCTCTCTCCAGCAAATGGCCTCTATTTGATTTGCATGTTTTCCAGCGATACAGGTATCGCATTCCATGCTGTACCGCAGCCGACGGTGGGGGGTGATGCGTATTGAAAATCGAATACCACGTTGTGATTGGAGTCCAATCCCACCAGCCGCGCAGCTGCGCCGCTATCCGCGTAAGCGAAATCGACCAGATACGAGTTTCCCTGCGATTCGTAGCTGCTTCCGCAAATTGCTGAATAGATGCTCTGTCCATAATTGAAGTTCCACACGTTCTGAGCCGTCATATTCGCGGCATTCACAGAGTAGGTAGACACTTCGCTGTAGGTTCGCGAAACTCCGGCGGACTCTCCGGAGGGTTGACTCACACTCCCATAACCATCGTTGAAGACCATAACGTAGCCGTCCGAAGTTATGGAAACTGCATGTTGGCCGATCGGATAGTCCCCACCTGCATTCAAAGTGAGGGCCTTCGCTCTCAGGGACGGAAAGGTATACCAGTATTTTGTAGGGTCGCCTAAAATCCAGACGATATCGTGCGTTGAATAATTCACCTTGATTAGGAAGTTCTCTCGACTGGAAACAATGACAGTATCATCGCTCGGGTCATACGTACTGGCATTCACGTGAAACCAGTCGATGCCCGGTCGTACGAACGCGCTTGGGTCATCTCCATTGTTCTTCATGAAAGTCGTCAATATGTCCGCCATATCGAAGACCTGAATCGGCGGCTGATTTGAGAATGGTGAGATTTCCGCAACGATATCGTCGATGCTGTCGCCAAGGTCGTCCGTTCCATTGAATTCAGCTAGAACGCCTATTGGACCGGGATCGATGTTATGTGTGAATGAGGCCAGAAGAGGTTGCGGAAGATCAGCTGAAAGCTCAGACTGCATTCCATCCAGTCGAATCGAAGTTATGCTCGAGGATGACTGACTTCCGCTCACGAATTGCCCATTTCCGAAATAGACGGATTCTGAACCAGGTACCTGCGGGCCCACCCAACGAACCTGCCCATCAGTGTCAACGATTACGGGGGAACCGAGCAGGGATTTCAATAGGAAGAAGTTGTATCCCAGGGTGCTGCCCGATGCCCTGGCTTTGATAATTGTCGGGTTTGTGTAGATTCCGGTTGGATCCGTGTAAGGCGCAGTTGCAATTTGATATTGCAGTTGTTGAATAGAGCCGTCACCGAATGCGAACTGGAAAGTCGCTTGATTTTGATAGCCGGCGTAGAGACCATACACAGGAAGATTGATCTGATATGACTTCAAGTAGCCGAGACGCAATAGTGCAGCTCTGCTCCATGTAAGGTTCACTGCTTGAGACGCTGAATTTGGCATCGGAGCGACGGTGAAAGTCAGGGAGGTTATCTGGGAGATACTTTGCCCTGATAGCTGGACGTTGGCGATGAATGGGGTAACACCTGGTTGACTATCAGTTACAACGATGTTGCTCTGTTGTGCTTCTGTGACGCCTTGAGGCTGAGTGGCATTGATTGCCCCCCGCCCGCAACCGTAAAGAGTCAGACTCAGACCCACTGCCACTCCACCCCTGATGGCGCTTCGGACCAATTCCTTAGTCAAAGTTGCAGTTCCTCCATGCGAAATTCGATCTGATAATTCTGCTAATCAGTTTTCGCGCTCTGATCGTTCACCGGCGGCGCGATTCGACACGACTACCTATCCCCTCATATGAGGAGCAGTTGAGGAGAAGTCTGCTTGGCTGGAGGTCCATGCTTCGCCCCTCAGCGAGACTCGACATGCCTCACAGGATTTTCTTTCTACTAAGTTGGCATAGATTGACTTGCGCAGACCCCGGCATTCTTCGCGACACGAAGGCACAGAAAACCGTACCCACTCTGCACGCGGAAGCTGGAATCCAGCGCCAATCAAATCTTTCGTAGATTTGGCTAAGACAGTAGACGGGAAAAACGTTTCGGAAGTTTACACGCAAAGGGGAAAAAAGAGTGTGAGTTCTGAATCACGAACCCTTCACTCGTATCGCAGCGCTTCAATTGGGTCGAGGTTGGCGGCTTTCCACGCAGGGTAAATGCCGAAGATCAACCCGATGCCGCAAGAGACAGTGAAGCCAGTAACGACCCACAATGTCGACATGGTTGCCGGAAGGCCGATCGGCAGGAGGAAGATGATCCACGTGAGCACAGCGCCAAGCAGAATGCCGATGATTCCGCCCAACGCAGTGAGCGTGACCGCCTCAGTTGTGAATTGCAATAGCAGTGCGCGCTTCGTTGCACCGATTGCCTTGCGTACACCGATTTCGCGGGTGCGTTCAGTGACGGAGACGAGCATGATATTCATCACGCCGACGCCACCCACCATGAGTCCAACGCTCGACACCGCGATCATGAAAAGCACAAGCCCGCCGGTGAGCTGATTCCAGAGCTTTGAAAGGGAGTCGGGCCCGAAGATATCGAAGTTATCGGGTTGTTCGACTTTGACCTTTCGGTATATGCGGAGAACTTCCCGAATCTCTTCTTCGACGAGGGCTTTGTTGCGCTGATCGTCGTATTTGACGCTGATGTACATGTCGGTATTTTCGGGATAGAGACTGTGAAAGGCGCCAAGCGGGAAATAGACGCCGTTGTCGGCCGGATTCTTGCCGGAGCCAAACGGCTGCTTGCGTTTATCGACCACGCCGATCACGGCGTACTGGTTAGGTCCAACGGTTACGTCTTTTCCGATAGGGTCCTCGGTTCCGAAGAGCTCTTCGGCGGTGTCGTGACCGATGGCGCAGACGTGGGCATGACGCTGATCTTCGGCGTCGGTCCACAAGCGCCCAGACTGCATCGAAAGTTCGGATACGGATTCCAACGCGGCGGTGGCACCCATCAGGAACGCGCCGGAGACCTTTTTCCCGTTGTACTTTACGCTGACGTCGCCGACGTGAAAGGTTTCGTTTACATGCCGGTAAGATCCATCGGCGGCGATAACGTGAGGAAGCGAACGCAGCGCAAGGACTTCATCAAGGTTGAGTTTCTTCCGGGTGAGCATCTCGGAGGTTGGCCGCACGCCGATCAGAGGCATGTGGAACACCCAGAAAACATTGGAGCCCATCGAGGTGACCCAGTCATTGACGCGGTTGTTCAATCCGGTGATGACCGAGGAGATGGTGATGACGGTGGTGACCCCGATGACAATGCCGAGGATCGTGAGCCCGGAGCGCAGCTTGTTGGTTCTCACGGTGTCGAGAGCCATTTTGACGGATTCGCGCGTCTGTCCCCTTGCCATGCCTTGCCTGACTTTCTAGAAGGGTTCAGTGCAATTATGCTCCGGCCAGTTCGTAGTTCCAAATTCAAGTTGAGTCCACAGTTCCTGGTGTATAGGCCGCAACTGTGAACTCATTACCATGAACTCTGAACTGCCCTATTCATAACGCAACGCCTCAATCGGATCAAGATTTGCGGCTTTCCACGCAGGGTAGATGCCAAAGATCAAGCCAATGGCGCAGGAGACGGTGAACCCAGTAAGTACCCACATTGTCGACATGGTTGCGGGCAAGCCGATAGGAAGGAAATAGATGATCCACGTGAGCACTGCGCCGAGAAGAATACCAATAACGCCGCCCACGGCGCAGAGCGTTACGGCCTCAGTCGTGAATTGAACCAAAAGCGTGCGCTTGGTGGCGCCGATCGCCTTGCGAACGCCGATTTCGCGCGTGCGCTCGGTGACGCTGACCAGCATGATGTTCATCACGCCGACGCCGCCCACCATGAGGCCAACGCTGGAGACAGCAATCATAAAGAGCACAAGGCCGCCGGTAAGCTGGTTCCACAGTTTTGAAAGCGAGTCGGGGCCGAAGATTTCGAAGTCATCAGGCTTGTCGACCTTGACCTTGCGGTGGATACGAAGCAGTTCGCGAATCTCCTCTTCGACAAGGGCTTTGTTTTTCTGGTCGTCGTATTTCACGCTGACCCACATGTCCTTGTCCTCGGGATGGAGGTTATGGAAGGTGCCAAGCGGAAAGTAGGCTGTGTTGTCGGCGGGATTCTTGCCGCCTCCAAAGGGCTGTTTCTGCTTGTCGAGCACGCCGATAACGGTATACAGCCCCGACTCGATGTTGACTTCCTTGCCGATGGCATACTGTTCGCCGAAGAGCTGGTCCCAGGTATCGTGTCCCAGAACCACAACGTGTTCTCCGCGCTGATCTTCAGCGTCATTCCACAGTCGACCCTGAAGGAAGGTGAGATCGGTGACCAGTCCGACTTGCGATGTGGATCCCTGCAGAACGGTGCCTGCGACCTTTTTGCCGTTATATTTGACGGCGACATCGCCGACGCGAAATTGTGACTTCACATGCTGAAAGCCGCCATCGGCCGCGACGACGTGTGGCAGAGCGCGAAGTGCGATTACGTCGTCGAAGTTGAGCTTTTTGCGGGTCAGCATTTCGGTAGTAGGACGAACGCCGATGACGGGCATGTGAAATACCCAGAAGACGTTATTGCCGAGAGAACTGACCCACTGCTGTACGCGATTGTTCAGCCCGCTGATAACCGAAGAGATGGTGATGACAGTCGTGACACCGATGACGATGCCCAGGATGGTCAAACCCGATCGCAGCTTGTTCGTGCGAATAGTCTGAAGCGCCATCTTGACGGATTCGCCGGCTTGTTGTCCTCGCATGAGTTGCTCCGCAACAGTTCAAAGAGTTATCAGTTGTCAGTTCTAAGTTCTTGGCGGTCCTCTGTGGACCGAGACGGTATGGATTTCAAAAGCGAATAAATCATTCTTCCGACGTCTTGCGATAGCCTCGACGATAAATCGATCTGATCGAGTGACGCGAATTCTAGGGACTGTGCAAGTTCGAGCTGCGTTTGCAGTTCGTAAGTCGATCCTCTTGCGATTCCCAGGAACTGGCGGAATTCGTTTGCGTTCAACCTTCCATGACCCTCGGCAATGTTGCTTGGGATCGAGATCGCTGATCGGCGAATCTGGCTAGTGAGGCCATAGACCTCTTCGCGCGGAAAGTCTTTCGTCAATCTGTAGACCTCAACAGCCAATTGCATTGATCTTTGCCACACAACCAGATCCCGAAACCCATTGGACACTTCACTTCTTCTTTCTCGACCCCGCTTAACCTTCAAGAAATCTACAACTGAAAACTGACAACTGGTAACTTTGAACTGTTTTCCTCACATCTCTGCTCTGAGCGCCACTACAGGATCCAGTCTTGCCGCTTTACTGGCGGGGTATACGCCGAAGAAAATCCCTACCGCGCTGGCGAGGAAAAGGCCCAGAAAAATTGCCCAGATGGGCACTGCTGTCGGAAAGCCTGCAAAGATGGTGATCAGCTTGCCCACCAGCACACCTAAAAGTATTCCGAAGATGCCGCCGACCGAAGACAATGAAGCGCTTTCAATCAAAAACTGCATCAGCACATCGCGCTGCTTGGCGCCCAAAGCCTTGCGTACGCCGATCTCGCGGGTGCGCTCGGTAACGCTCACGAGCATGATGTTCATAATCACGACGCCGCCCACAATCAGCGCAATCGAACCCAGGCCGAGAACAACCCAGGCGAAGACGCCGAGTAATTGGTTGGCAATGTCGAGGAAGGTGTCGTTGGTCTGGATTTCAAAATCGTCGGGCTGACCGGGTGTATTGTGCCGGCGCGCGCGCATGATAACGCGTGCCTGGTCCTCGGCTTGAACCATGACCTGAGGTCCGCCGGAGACACGCGCATAGATGTCAACCGAGTCGTTATAGCCGTAAATCTGTTGGTACGTTGTGATGGGAACGGCAACCCAGTTGTCTTGCGACTGTCCGAGCGTCTTGCCTTGCCGGTCCCCTACGCCGATGATCGTGAACGGAATTCCGTCGACGCGGATCTCCTTGCCCAGCGGATCTCCGCCGCCCATTAGATTGTCGACAATGTCATAGCCGACAATTGCGTTGTGGAATGCGTGATCTTCATCAGCCGGAGTGAAGCCGCGTCCAGTGGCGATGTCGATGTTGTTCAGCGTCATCATCGAGGCCGTGTAGCCGCGGATGCCCGTGTTGTTACTGGAGTGGCCGTTGTAAACCACTTTGGTGTTCTTGTAGAGCGAAGCACCCACTTCGCTGCAGGTGTCGCAGCCATCCTTGATGGCTTCGTAGTCTTCCATGCGAATGATTTTTCGCTTTTGATAGCTGAAGTACTCGTCGGCGGTAAGAATCACGCTCGACATCCGGTTCACGGTGAAGACATCGGCGCCGTAGCCCGAGAGCTTGGTAGAGATGAAGCGCTTGGCGCCCTGCACCAGGGTCAGAACCATGATCACCGAGGCCACGCCCATCACCACGCCGATGAGCGTGAGAATTGAGCGCATTTTGTTGCCCCAAAGGGATTGAAGCGCGAGTTTGAAGGCTTCGAGGATGCTCATGGGTCGACGATCTGCTTCTTTCTACCTCGAGTTCGAGACGCTGCCTTTAGTGTACGCAATCATCAGTTCAGTTCGCCGGAGACCGAGGACAGATCTGCCACCCGCTGAGTGCCATGCGGGCTGGTCTGTCACGTCAGAAATCGCCGCGATATTGGATAGACGTCCAGAAGCGTTGTCAGGCCTCAGGTTCGGGGCCAGGATATCGCTCACCGTGAATGGTACGCAGTGGATCGAAAGAAGGTTCCGGCGGTCGAGAAATGAATCATCAAATGCCCCGTCGGCCAAAAATCAGATGGACAACCACGTTGGAGTCTGCAGCCGGATTAGATTGGCCTGGGGGCGGTATTTTTGGCCGCGGTCACATTATCTGGCTCATCGGTGAATGTTTTTCCTGCACGATAGGCAAATTTCTGATCTTTCCCGTCGATCCTGCGAATGGCATCCATGGCGCCGTCATCCCATGTAACCCTTGCTTCACCATTCACATAGACCCATTTCCCGTGAACCCGATGAAGGGAGCGCCACGCGGTGCCATTGTCGTCCAGGGTGATGTAGAAGGTGTTGCCGGCGCCGTCGCCCACTTCCCACTTACCCACAAAATGTCCACGAGGCGCGGCGCCGGCCGGTGTGGAATCCGTAATCGGAACTCCGCCGGTCCCGGCAAACTCGATGCGCGCCACGTCTGCAAAGTTGAAGGTCTGTCGGTGGCCGTCTTTGAAGACGATGACCAGTTGGCCGGCATTGTTCCTGTTCGAATGGGTTTGAGCCTGTACCGGGACGATCCCCAAGAGCATTGCCGCACACCCTGCCAGGACAAAGATCAACTTGCGCATCTCGTTCTCCTTTGCTTCTAGCGGATGAGAAAGGACGACCCCAACCCGCGACACCATTATCTACGTGCACGGCAGGCGGGGAGTTCCTGATTTTGCGTGATTAACCGCTAGACGGGTTTACGGAAACACCGAGAAGAGATTCCGCAGATCGGTCGCTGTCCCTGCGTAGCGGATCAGCGGGTAGACCCCGAAGATCTCCTGGATGGTTCGCAGTGTCGAACTGTGAGTGTAGTAGGTCGAATTGGAATAGTGATTGCCCTTCGCGTAAGGCGACAGCACGATCATCGGGATTGGGCCATCACCCTTTGCAGCCTCGTCCCAGGTGATGAAGAGAACTCCGCCGCTTCGGTAGGCGGTGGAGTTGAGGATCATGGGGACGGTCTTCTTCAGCCATTCATCGCCGTGCGAGATGGCGCTGCCGCCGCAACTGTCGTGCATGTCGTTGCACATGTCTGGGGTAATGAAGTTGTAGCGGGCAACCGTGTTGTTGGCGAGATCGTGCGCAAGCTGCCCGAACTGCCGAACATGCGAGATACACGTCGCGGATGAGTTCGAGAGGTGGTTGGTCTGGTCGTCAAAGTAGACAAATGGATTGTGATGGGCCTGGTAAAGTTGGCTTCCGTTGGAGTCGACCGGGCCCTCGTTGCTCAACGGGCAACTGGTCGAGCTAATGTACTCGTCGTAGGAGCGCCAGGAGATTCCGGCATTTTCGAGGAGCTTCACCAGGTGATTGCCGGTGGTCTGGCTATGCTGCGAAGGCGGTCCGTCATCATGGATGCCGAAGCTGGTGCCGGCCTCGAGCCAGAGGTAGTTCGGCAGGCTCGGGTGGATCCCCGGAGGGTTGTTGTAGTTGTTGGCATAGGAGGCCATGGGCAGAAGCGTGTAGTTGATGTAAGGAGCTTCAGGATTGCCCTTGATGTTGAGGCTGCCGTTGCCGGTCCAGTTGTGATTCTCCATCAGGATGATGAACACGGTCTTGATGTGATGCAAGGTCGTCGTGGCATCCGGCTCGGGCTGGGCTGGCCCAGGCTGCTGTGCAAGTGCGGGCAAAGAGAAGGTTAGAGCAAATGCGACAAGAAGGTCGCAGCGGATTTTTTGACCGATTCGGAACATCGCCGCTCCTTTGTTCCCGGAAGCCGTTCCGGGAAGTGATTCCGGAATTCTCTTGCTGTTCCCTACGCGGCGCCTTGAAGGGCGGACCGCCTTCTGTTAGTTAGATGGCGTGCGAGGCGTTATAGCGATTTCAGGTGCCGAGGGACGGCCTGCGCATCCAACCGTATATGGAAGCCAGAAGAGAGCGCATCCTGGTGATCGGCGCGGGAATGGCCGGGCTGTCGGCTGCGCGGCTGCTGGCCGAGGCTGGCCGAAAGGTGCTGGTGCTGGAGGCGCGCGATCGTGTGGGCGGAAGAATCCTCACGCTGCGCGATGGGGGCGAGATCCTTGAACTGGGGGCGGAGTTCGTTCATGGCCGGCCGGCGGAATTATGGGAGCTGATACGCGAAGCAGGGTTGGAGACTTACGCGCTTGATGGAACAAACGTCTGCCAAAGGAACGGAAGGCTGAAGAAGTGCGACGAAATGGGCGAGATCTTCAAGTTCCTCAACGGCCTTGAGAAGTGGAAGGGAGCGGACCTGTCGTTTGCCGATTATCCCGCGCTGGAGAAGCTGTCGCCGGAGAAGCGGGACGAAGTGATCAATTACGTCCAGAGTTTCAATGCAGCCGATTATCGGCTTATCGGCGTTCACGCCCTGGCGGTGCAGCAATGGGCTGAGGGAGAGATCGGAAGCGACCAGGTGTTTCGGATTCGCGACGGCTACGACCGGGTGCCCGAGTTCGTTGCAGCCAAGGTACGCCAGGCCGGCGGACGCATCGAGCTGTCGCGGACCGTGGAGAGGGTTGAATGGGAGCGCGGCAATGTGCGGGTTCAGGTGCGCGATGGCGGTGAGCAGGCGCAATACTCGGCGGCACAGGCGGTTATCGCGTTGCCGCTGGGAGTCCTGCAGCACCTGGGCGTGGTGTTCGACCCGGTGCCGGCAACGTTAATTGCGGCAAACCAGTTGGCGATGGGGCCGGTTCGGCGCTTCACGCTGGTGTTTCGGGAGCGCTGGTGGGCCGCGGATGAAGAAGTGAAGCTTCCAAAACTGAGTTTCCTGTTCGCCGACGGTGCGATGCCTCCGGTGTGGTGGACGGCGCACCCCTGGGAAACGCGCACCCTGACGGGTTGGATCGGCGGACCGCGATCGGCTGCATTCGCCCAGTTCACCCGCGAGCAGGTCGGCGATGCCGCATGCAAGGAACTGGCTCGGATCTTTGGCCTGCCGGTGGCGATGCTGCGAGAGCAGCTGATTAGCTGCGCGACGCACGACTGGCAGACCGATCCCCACAGTTGCGGGGCCTATAGCTATGTTCCCGCCGGTGCTCTGGAGGCGGTGCTTACGATGGCGACGCCGGTAGAGCAGACGCTGTATTTTGCCGGAGAGCATACGGACGTGACCGGTCACTGGGGAACGGTGCATGCCGCGATGCGATCAGGGATCCGCGCGGCCCGACAGGTGCTGGCGCCGGCCCGCGCGCAAGTCCGGGAGATTACCAGCCGCCGCGCATAGCCGTGAGAATTTCCCTCTCGCTGCACAGAAGATGCTACCTTCTTGGGTATAACCGGCATTACAGGTTCTCTCATTTGGGACGCATGAAACTACTCAAGATTGCCTTGGCACTCCTCCTCTTCGCCGGCTCTTCGCTGGCGCGTGCGCAGTATGGCATTGAAGTTCCGCCGCTGCCATCCAAGAACATGCCGAAGCGAACCAAGAAGCGGATAACTCTGGACAGCTATCCTCTGCAGCCCAGCCTTGCACCAGCCTTCACGATTCCTGCAGGTCCGCTCGGCTTTTCCGTTCCAGGTGATAACTATCTATTGCGCCATCAGAGCCTGATGAGCCTGGACTTCATTGATGAAGACAGGTTGCTGTTCACGTTCCACGTGTCAGGACTGATGGAGCGCGATGCCGGCGACGACCTGAAAGGCAACCAGCAGCAGATCCAGGCGAAGGTGGTGGCCGTTTCCACCGGCAAGGTGGAGTCAGAAGCAGCATGGATCGTGCCCGACCGTTTGCGCTATCTCTGGATGCTCAACGATGGTCACTTTCTGCTGCGCGTTCGGGACGGGCTCGATCAGGGTGACGCCAATCTGAAGACAAGCTCCTTTTTGCGTTACCCAGGCCGCCTGCTCTGGATCCAGATGGATCCCAGGGAGCAGTTCATCATGGCCAACTCCCTTGAGTCCCCAGACGCTTCGCAAAAGCCCGCCAGTTCCGCAGCAGGCAAGTCCATTTTGAGCGCGGATCCGCAGAAAACCGGCGAGCAGGGCGAACTTGTGACCCGCACTGTGAAGCGCGCGTCGGGCGACGTGACTCATGACAGTCGGGTGCCGTGGACTGGTCAGGACTCGAACTGGCCGATGAACTCGGATGGTTATGTGGAGAGGCTGCATGACGATACTGACCACTGGCACCTGGAGCTCTACGAATTCGCCGGTTCACACCGGCCAGTCGTTCACATGGACTCGACCTGCCTGCCTCAACACAGTTTTCTTTCCGAGACGGAGTTGCTGGTGAGCAGATGCCATCCGGACGAAGGCGAGAAACTTGGGGCCATCTCAATGCATGGCGATTGGCTTTGGGAGGTGAATGCCTCATCAAATGCAATCATGCCGTTGCTGGTGACGGACAGCTAAGTGGTTTGCGTGCTGCGCGGCAAACGATGCTGCTGAAGCGCACGGTGAAGAGCTACAAGAAGAAGATGCTTAGCGCCGACGACTTCCAGGGGCAGATGGTGAGGGTGTTCGACGCTGCCAATGGCAAGGTGGTGCTGGAGGCGCCGCTCACGCCAATTCTGGATGCGGGTGGCAATGTGGCGATTTCGCCGTCGGGAAAGCGTGTAGCGATCCTCAATGCTGGGGCTATCCAGATCTTCCAACTGCCTGCGCCGCCCCCACTGCCCGTCGCGGCACCGACGAAAAAGTAGAGTCTCTTCGGGCTTAGCCTGTGCGCTTGTACGCTGCAGCTGTCGCGCGGATGCCATCAGCGTACGGTGT
Organism: uncultured Acidobacteriaceae bacterium; assembly: GCA_963738035.1. Lineage (GTDB taxonomy): Bacteria > Acidobacteriota > Terriglobia > Terriglobales > Acidobacteriaceae > Telmatobacter. The sequence goes on along the minus strand of CAVTVB010000002.1, from coordinate 194,768 downwards.
TGTGGCAGAGCCGAAAGCGCGGGCATACTTCGACGAGTCGAAGAGATACGGCGCGTCGTTCTGGTAGAGCATTTCGTGGACTTCACCCACTATCGGATTGAACAGTCCAATCAACTTCACCATGGATCTCGAGAGGATGCGGTATTTCGGCGGAACGCCCATGGCATTGGCTGCTGCATGAATGAATTCCCTCCCGGTTGGCGGATTCGCGGTTGTGGGCATGTGCCAGGTCTGGTTCCAGGCGGAGGGTGTTTCGGCAAGCGTGAGCAGCGCCTGCGCAGCGTCGGGCACATAAGTGCAGGAGTGCGGAAGCGAGTCGCTCACCAGGCACATGGCCTTCTGGCTCTTGCTCATCGGCTCAAAGTACAGAGTGTTGGGGAGACCATACGTTGCTCCGGGCCCGTAGAAGTCGGCAGCGCGAGCGATCATTGCCGTCACTCCGCCGCTCTTCCACTCATTAGTGAGACATTCGGCAATCGCCGCGCGGACTTCGCCCTTTTTGCTGCAAGGGTTGAAGGGAGTCTCTTCCGTCATGGCTCCTTTGACCCTGCCGTACATATAGACGTTGTCAAAGAAGATCAGCCTTGCATTCGCGCGTTTGCAGGCATCAATCGTGTTGTCCATGATGCGCGGCCACATGGCAGCCCAGAGCTTGTGATCGTACTTGAGCCCGACGAGAAGAAAGACAACGTCGGAGCCAACTACGGCTTCGACGGTCTGCGCGTGGTTGGAGAGATCGGCGACCTTGTTTTCCGCCGCACCTGCGACAGGAGAGGCGTGACGGTGGACGGTGCGGAAGGGAAGGTTGCGAGCGGTGAGAAGTTTGACGAGTTCGTTGCTGACGGTACCACCTGATCCAAGGATTGTGTACATGGGACTTCTTCTTTCGGCTGCAAGGATAGCTCCGAATTACGATCCCGCACGGGGATTTCTCGGGGAAATAACGAGCGGCTATTTGGCTATTTAAGGCTGAGTCCTGTTTTGGCGGACTCGCGGGGGGCCTCGATCCGATAGCCTTTCTGCGCGTCGGAGGGATGGTTCACCTTCGATGGACGGCCCTCCCGCAGCATGCGGCGATGGGCTTCGGTCCAGGTGGGCAGTTCATCGCTCTCCTGCGTCCAATGAACCAGCGCGGCTTCGTCGCACCACTCCAGCAACTTGCGCATGGCCGGGCCGTGGGGCTCGGCCAGCATGAAGGCTCTCATGGAAGCCTCCGAGTCCCAGCAGGTGCACGTCCAGAAGGCGTTGTGGGCGTCGCGAAATACTCTCACCGCCAGATTCCCTTCGGCTTTGCGCGCCTGGCCGCTGATGCGGTAGGTGGCGAAAAGAAAGGCCGGGATGAAACGCCAGGACCGCACGCGCAGGCGAGTTACAGAAATCACTGGCATGTGGCACCTCGCGGCAGGAAGAAAGATTGGTTCTTGCTCGATGATTTGCGGGCTGGCTGCTTCGTGGAGGAGTGGGAGCCCGGGCTTTTGACTCAACACGAGTGTACCTTCCCCAGGAGCCGGGCGCCGGACCCTGACACCCCAGCGTTAGTTCACCGTTATTTCCCGGCTGTCCCAATCAGGGGTTCACTCTAAAAAGTGTCAATACTCGACCCCGTCAGAATCCGCCTATGGCGCTCATTCCGCTGCGAAAACAAACTCACCGTTTTTGCAGGTTATTCCTCCCAATTCCCTAGAATTGTCTTGAGTTGCACATATCCAGAAACCGCGACTTTCCTGAAAGCGCCGCCGTTACAACCTGCTGAAACACTCTCTTTAGGCCCTCAGACTTGGTCCGACTGACGCGGGGCTGCCCACATCGCAGTTGTGGACAGAATTGCGCCAAAACGGGTTCAAATGCCTGAAATAAACGTTCAAGTCTTTTTGAATGACGACTTTAAACATTAAGTCCTTTGTTTTCATCAAATCAGTATTCAAGTCCTTTGGAATGACGACTTTAGATCTTAAGTCATTTGTTTCCAAACACTTGCAAGACCCCCATCGGAAGCTAACCCTCATAGATTGACGAACTTGCCCGAAAAGCGCGATTTTTTCAGGACGTGCAATATGCAACCAAATGGTTGCGCAATTCCGGCCGCCAATCCCAAAGACCACGGCTTCTGGAGTGTTCTGCCGGCGCGCTGATCATCGGCTACGACTTATCCGCTCTCAAACTGGGAATCCAATGGGGAAGTGGTACAGGGCAGGAGCCGGGCGCTACGGGTTTTAGCGGCCGGAGCTGCCGAAGCCTTTGGCGAGACGGGCTGACTCTTCAAGGGTGTCCGCTTCCTCGACCGGGCCAGTCAGAACCGGGACGGGGATCATCTGGGCGATTTTCTCGCCGGCGTTGATCTGTATGGGGCTGTCGCCGAGGTTGGTCATAACGATCTGGACTTCGCCACGGTAGCCGGCATCGATGACGCCGGCGGTGGTGGCGATGCCCTTCGAAGCCATTGACGAGCGATCGCGGACGAGGAGGCCCAGAGGGGTTCCGGTTTCGGGGTGGCGCGCTTCAACGGAGATGCCGGTGCGCACGCGAATGGTCTTGTGGGGCTCGAGGAGGACCGATTCGAGGGAGAAGATGTCGTACCCAAGGTCTTCGCCGGGGTGGGCGACAACGGGCAAGCGGGCACCTGGTTCGAGCAATTTCACACGGAGCATGTGCTCAATGGTAACGGGACTCGACGCGGAAAGTAGGCTGTGAATTTGTGTTGACTACGACAGCTCACTTTGTGAGAAGCCGAAGAAACCGTACCTTGCCGTCTGTTTCGCTGCGGGAAGGAAAGTTATAGAGCAGCAGGTGGTTGAGCAGGGTGAGCTTGGTGAAGGTTGTGAAGACGGGAAACTGGCTGGCGATGAGGAAGCTGATGTAAGAGGTGGAAGGAACATCCCTGCGGAGCGCGTCGTAGAGTTCGTCGACAGTCAGTCCTTCAGGATGTGCAGCAAGCGCCTTCCCGACTGTTTCGGAGAACTCCGTGGACTGGCTCAGAACGCGCTGAAGAGAAGCGCGTACCTTGTTCGCATCGTTGGAGGGAATCATGGGGAAGTGTCCGGCGCAGAGCCACTGGAGCGCGCCGTTGTCCAGCATGGTGAGCGCTTTCTGCGCTGTGTCGACGACGCGGCGCGGATCGGTGTCGGGCCATATGGGGACAGAGGTGGTCTCATCGGCGAGCATGAGGAACTTGTGCTCCGGGATGTAGAAGACGACGCCCCCTTTGGAATGCCCGCCGGATTGGAGGACGTAGACCTCGGGAGCGCCGCTGCCAAGTACCCATCCGCTCCACTGCGCCCCTGCAAGCTCGATCTGCTGTGGAGCAGAGATATCTTCGAGAAACGTCATCGTCTCGACCGAAGGAAAGACAGCAGGATAGGTTGCGAGAAGAATGTCGACGACGATTGAGGGAATGAACTGATTGAAAGCGGGCAGTATGTTTGAATCGCGCATCTTTGCGCCGAGATCCTCGAGGGTTGCGGGAGCGATCGAGGGCGCACCGAGTGCTTTGAGCAGGCCGCTGATCTTGTCGGCAGGCAGTGGCAGGCCGTCGATGTAGCTGAAGTAGTCCTTACCGCGGCCGTACATCTCAAACAACTCCGCGCGAATGTCCTGGTCGGGCGCGGAGTCCTTCGAGATGAGGTGACGCTTGCGGGAGATGGTTGACTTCTGCAGCAGGTCGTTGTTGCCGAGGTGATCGAAGTGGCCGTGACTGTTGACGAGGACGAACTCCTCGGCGCCCTTGCCAAGTGCGGCGATCTGGGCTTCCAGTGTGGCTCGCTGCTCGGGGCCTACGCCAGTGTCGAGGACGTAAAGAGTCTTTGCGGCGCGATAGACCACGATGGAGGGGACGTCGCATGCCTCCCACAGCAGCGTCGGGTGGCGGCCTTCGATGACGACGAGATTAGGTGCGAGCGAATGAAGGTCTGTGAACACGCGCTTTATCCCTCTTTCTTAGCTGAGAATGCTTTGCCGATGGGAGATTGCATGATGAGCATGCCACTGTCGAAAACATACCAACCCTCGGCGAGCAGGCCATCTTTGACGCGGACCAGTCCCATTGCAGGCATGGTGATGGGAGCGTTGGAAGGCGGTATGCCGTGAAAGGGGTGGAGATGGGTGCCGTGAACGGTGTACCGCAGGGTCGCGAACTCGTCGGTCGCGACGATCTGCTGGATCTCAAGACTCATGTCGGGCACCGCGTCTACGACGAGTTGCAGGGTTGCGATGTATTTATCCAGGTCTGCCTGAGGAACACCGGGTGCATGGTGGATGTAGTCGGGGCGGCAGACGCGACGAATTCCATCCCAGTCGTGGAGACCGAGAGCGCGAAGAAGCTGTTCACCTGCATGGCGGGCGGATTCCATGGCGATCCAGGTGCAGGCACGATAATACAACGCTCTTCGTGTTTCCGAGAGTTGTTGACCCAAAGAAATCGGGTCTTGGGCTGCTGACCGCCAAGTCGGACCACTGATGGATCTCCGTTCGAATGAGCTGCCGACGGGGTGCCGAATGCTGATTCGGGATACACTGGAGGCTGGCAGGAGGACCGGGCGGTCGCTGCCGGGATCCGTTTACCGCGGATGCCGGGGGAGGAAAGTCCGAACTCCGCAGGGCAGTGTGCCGGATAACGTCCGGGATGTGAGCTTTAAGGCTTACAGACGGCCAGTGCCACAGAAAAGATACCGCCTCGGCTACCCCTCGCAAGAGGGCATCCCGGAAAGGCCCAAAGGGTTCGCCTGGAGGGCAAGACCGCGCTGAGGTAAGGGTGAAAAGGTGCGGTAAGAGCGCACCGCTCCGGCTGTGAAGCCGGGGGCAGGGTAAACCCCACACGGAGCAAGACCAAATAGGGAGGGAAGCTTTCGCGAAGAGCCACGCGGGGCTGCGCATCTGCCCGATGCGTTCAGGCGGCTTGAGCAATTGCCGAAACCTCCGGGTAGGTCGCTGATGAGCGTATGCGGCAACGCTGCGCCTAGAGGAATGACCGCACACGACAGAATTCGGCTTACAGGTCCTTTTGCCGAATAGTGTCAAAAGCATGGGTCACGGCGGAGATGATCCGCCGTGACCCACCACAACTCACCTCACTTCGCGCGCCCCTTGGCTGCCTCGGCCTCTTACGATTCCTTTACGTTGTCCTTAGCTTTTGTTCACAGTTCAAAGACCATACTGCGGGAATGCATTCCTTAGGCGTGGTTTTCGTTGATGTGATCGTCGGGTTGTTCTTTGTGGGACTGGCGGGCTCCTCCATCGTGATTCTTATCTCGTTTGTCGAGGACTTCCGCGAATTGTTCGGTCCGGACGATGCAGAACCAGAACCCTCGCGCCCGCCACACTCCGCCCCCACGATGGCCACCAGCGCCAGCTTCGCTGCGCCGAAGTCCAGCGGCCGGTAGTTTGCACCAGGCAGAAAGCCTTTCCCGGTTCCCGATGAGGTTGTCGTACCGATTCGGCTGAAGTGACGGGATCAGCACGAAATGATTCATTGCGGAATCGATTTGTTGCTGGTTATACTCAAGGCTCCCTGTCATGAAGACACGCAGTTTTATCCTCAGAGCTCTGCTGTTCGCACTGGTGTTGGCACCGGCCGCTAGGCCGGTGTCCGCCAAGCCGGCGGGAGCGCTTTCGTGCAGGGTCGCGAATCTGCAACTTCGGGCAATTGATGCCGACGGGCAGGCTGGCGGGATTCTGGACCAGTTCGTGGCTTCGACACAGCGCCATCGCGCACCGGCGCCGCGGCTGCACCGAATTCACGGCAAAAAGATCAGCGTGCAGGCAGCGCTGGTTCTGGCGCCGCGAAGCTGCACACTGACGGATATCCTGGTCCCAGACGCGCATGTTGATCAGCAAGATATGGACGGCCCCAATCCGTCCCGCGGACCGCCTTCCCCGCTCTCCCTCTAAATGCATAACGATTGTTGAACTGCACACCAGCGCTTGCTGTGTGGCTTTTCGAACAAATTCCAGCGTTGCAGTCTTTGTCCGGGTGGGCGAGCGGCATTTCCTCAAGAAAAGCCACCTGGCTCCCGACATAGTGACTGCGAGACCGATGCAAGGCTCCCAACGAGATTGAGCGATCCGCGCTGGCTGGTAGTACATCAGGCGGGTTGAACCGAATAAGCACGGGAAACAGATACGAACTGAACGAGATTGAGCTTGGGTTCCCTCACATTCTTGCCTGGGGGAGCCCAATGGACTAGTAACCAGACCTCCAATGGGGGCTAGTCCAATAGGGTTGGGGACGCCCGGGGAAGGCGAATCCAACCTACACGTGCCGGCTGCGGGCATCCCTGCCAGCGCCGGACAGTGCGAGCGGCGGCATCCGCAAGGGTGCCGCTGCACGCAGCGCTAAAGCTCTTCGCGGTAACTCACATTCCTTTTCAGTTTCTGAGGGTAAGGGGCGTTGTGAATCGGGCGGCCGCCGAGCAGCATCCATTCGGTACGCGATTCTCTGCGCGCTCTCGCACTCCATTCCGGTTCAAGGAGTTCCCCTATGAAAATTGCTGCGACAATTGCCCGCTATTTGATGGGAGTGATGTTTTTGATCTTCGGTTCGAACATGCTGTTTCACTTTATTCCCAATCCGCCGATGCCGCCGGGGCCGATGGCGAACTTTTCGAGTGCCATGGTTGAATCTCATTACAACGTTCGTGGTGGGACTTTGTCAGGTAGTCCCGGCGATTCTGCTGCTGATCAACCGCTATGTGCCACTGGCGTCTAACGGTGCTGGCGGCGGAGATTGTGAACATCATCACCTTTCACATCATGATGCAGCTGGCGGGATTGCCGATGGCGCTGGTAGTGGGGATTCTGTGGCTGCTGGTGTTCCTGCGCGTGAAGAGCTCGTTTGCAGGAATCTTTGAGCCGACACCTCAACGGTGAATTCGAGGGGGGCGGCGATCGATTCTTGCCTCAGTACCTACAATAGAAATCGATGATTGAGTATCTCTACCTGGGGCAAGTGGCGTACGACGAGGGGCTGCGATTGCAGGCCGAGGTTGCGGCGTTGCGGCTTGCGGGGCGCGTGGATAACGTGCTGCTGCTGCTGGAGCATCCTCCCGTGCTGACGCTGGGGAGGAATGCGCGGCGCGAGAATGTGCTGGCTTCAGATGAATTGCTGGCGCAGCGCGGAGTGTCGCTGCACGAGATCAATCGCGGCGGAGATGTGACGTATCACGGGCCCGGGCAACTGGTGGGGTATCCGATCTTCGATTTGCGGAGTTTGCAGAACGCGAGAGGCGGGCGGCTGGGGCCGGTGGATTTTGTGCGGAGGATGGAGGAGGCGCTGATCCGGCTGTGCGGCGTGTACGGCGTGCGCGCGGGGCGGATCGCAGGGCTGACGGGGGTGTGGTGCGGCCCTGCGGGCGGCAGCCTTTCGGACGAGGATTCTGGCAATACAAAAGAACGAAAGATTGGCGCGATTGGGATTCATGTTTCGCGGGGGATCACTTCGCATGGGTTTGCGTTCAACGTGACGACGGATCTGCGGGATTTTGAGCTGATCAATCCGTGCGGGATTACGGACAAGCCGGTGACGAGCCTGGAGCGGGAGATTCCGGAAGGGGTGAGCCTGCCGGGGCTTGAAGAGATGGCGCACCAGGCAGCGCGGCAGTTCGGCCATGTTTTTGCGCAGCAGGTGCTGGCGGTAGAGAGTATGGATGCGCTGCGCGCGCAGGCGGCTGCGAAGAGGGAGATGCCGGCGGAAGATACTCCGCTGCAGATTCCGGCCGAGGTGGAGCGGCTGCATGGCAACCCGGAGCGGCCGGTACGGGCTTGATTGGGGAGGTTCTCAGGTCGGGTGAGCTTTCTCCCACGTCTCAAAAGCGAGACATGGGCACCCTAGTTGGTTGGCGCGCGCCAGCGGGTCCGGGCTGCAATTTATAATCCGGCAGGAACCAATTGCCACCCCACGGACGAAGACCTGTCCGCGGGGACCCGGGATCCCGCATGGCGGAGTGAAGGATTCATGCCAATTGATGTAGTCATGCCCCAGATGGGCGAGTCGATCTTCGAAGGCACCATAACCAAGTGGCTCAAGAAGGTTGGCGATGCAGTGGAGAAGGACGAGCCGCTGTTTGAGATTTCGACCGACAAGGTGGATGCGGAGATTCCTTCGACCGTGGCGGGCATTCTCAGCGAGATCAAATTTCCCGAAGGGGCAACGGTGGAAGTGAATACGGTTGTTGCGGTTTTAGCTGAAAGAGATTCGATGGCTAAAGCCGCACCGACTGCTGAAATGCCGGCGGCGAAATCCGCCGCGCCAAAGGCGGCCGCTGCTCCCGCTCCGCAGCCCAAATCTCATGTGCCTGCCTCAGAGGCGCCCCCGGTAGCGGTGCGAGCTACGACTGACGGCATCGAGATCGTTATGCCGCAAATGGGCGAGTCGATTTTTGAAGGGACGATCACCAAGTGGCTGAAGAAGGTTGGCGATACGGTCGAGAAAGACGAGCCTCTGTTTGAGATTTCGACGGACAAGGTAGATGCGGAGATTCCTTCTTCAGTGGCTGGAGTGCTGACAGAGATCAGGGCGGCCGAGGGAGAGACGGTTCAGATCAACACGGTGGTTGCGGTGATCGGCGGCAGCTCCTCCGGTCAATCGTCGTTGGCGCAGCGCTCGATGGAATCCGAGAAGGTACAAAACACGATCGCAGCCTCAGGCGCGCCGCAGGCGCAGTTGACCCCACCGCAGGTGGTCAGGTCGTCGCCGCTGGTGCGGAAGATTGCGAAGGAGCACAACGTCGATCTGCGGCTGGTGGCGGGGTCAGGATCAGGCGGTCGCATCAACAAGGAAGACATTCTGAGCTATATGAGTCAACGCGATGCCAAAGCAGCGGGCGCGCCGAAGGCGCCGTTGGCCGCAGCGCAGATGCCCCAGCCGAAGACGCTCACAGCCGAGGTTGTGCCGCTGACGAAGATGCGGTCGATCATTGCGCAGCGGATGGTGGAGAGCAAACGCACCAGTCCGCATGTGCACTCGGTTTACAAGGTAGATATGACGCGGATTGCGCGGCTGCGTGAACGGGAGAAGGCCGGGTTCGAGCAGCGCCATGGCGTGAAGCTGACGTATATGCCGTTCATCGCGATCGCGGCCGTTGAGGCTCTGCGGCGGTTTCCGATTGTGAATGCTTCGCTGATCGAGAACAACATTCACTACCACGCGAATATCAACCTTGGGATCGCTGTGGCGCTGGAGTGGGGATTGATTGTGCCAACGGTGCGCGAGGCGGAGAAGCGGGATTTTGCGAGTATCGCGCGGACGATCGCCGACCTCGCGGGGCGTGCACGAACGAAGAAGCTGTTGCCGGATGAGGTGGGCGGATCGACATTTACGCTGACCAATCCGGGCATCTTTGGCGATGAGTTTGGCATGCCGATTATCAACCAGCCGGAAGCGGCGATTCTGGCGATTGGGGCGCTGAAGAAGGAGCCGGTGGTGCTTACGGATGCCGAGGGCAACGACACGATCGCGATTCGCTCGATGCAGTACTACTGCCTGGGTTTCGACCATCGGCTGATCGATGGCGCGGATGCCGGAAAGTTCATGAGCGAGTTCAAGCGGACGCTGGAGTCGTGGGATCGGGTGATTGGGTAGGGCTTACTGGATCTTTCTGAATTCCTCGAATATTGAGCAGGCGTCGGGAAACAATGCCGCACATCGAGTTCGTGCTTTCCCACCCATGCCTCGCGGCATGGATGGGGCACCCTTGATTCGTGCTACACCTTCACAGAGATCACTGGCCTGCCCACGCCAGTCCATCAGTCAACTTGCCGGTGGGGATGGTGCGGGTGACGGTCCAGTTCGCCGTGTCGATTTCGGCGACCTGGTTGGCGTGTTCGCAGGAGACGTAGGCGGATTTGCCGTCGGGGCGCACGAGGATTTCCTGGGGATAAGTGCCGACGGGAATGGTGCGCGCCACCTGCATCGATTTCAAGTCGATGACGGCGACCTTGTTCTGATCGGGAAGAGCGACGAGGAGCCAGCGGCCGTCGGGTGTGGGAGCGGAGCCGTAGCCGATACCTTCCATCGGAATCCATTTGGCGACGGTGCTGGTGGCGGTGTCGATGACGGCCATCTGTGACTTGGTCTGGTCAGCGGTGAAGACCCACTTGTCGTCGGGTGAGATCGAGATGCGCTGGGTGTTCGCCGAGACTGGAATGATTTTGAGCACCTTGCGCGCCGCGATGTCGATAACGGAGACGGTGCCGGGGCCGACATTGGCGGTATAAGCGCGGCGGCCGTCGTGGGAGAGCGCGAGCATGTGGCTTTCGGGCTGGCCGGTGGGGATGGCGCCGACTATCTTCAGCGTTTTGGGATCGATGACGGTGATGGTCTTGTCGAGTTCGGTGGTGACGTAAAGCTGGCCGTCTTTGGGGCCGATCATGGGGCAATGCGGGCGAATGCCGTGATCGAAGGCGATGTTACCGACTACTTTTTTATTCGCGATATCGATGACCGCGATGTTCGTGCCATCGGTGCCGGGCTTGCCCACACCGGAATTGCCGTAGATGGGTACGAAGGCGAGTTTGCCGTCGGCGGAGGAGATAACTTCATGGCCGGTGATGCCGCCTTCGGGGACCGAGGCGAGCACAGTGCCGCTGGCGGGATCAACGATGGCGAGGCTCTGTCCGCCCTTTTCAGCGACGAGGAGGCGGGACTGCTGAGCCAGACAAACTGGAATTGCGAGACAGACGAGCGCCGGGCATGCGGCACGAAGAAATAAATGCAAGACGACCTCCTGCACTACGCATTGAATATTACGCGAGTGTGAAGGCCGATGCACCGGGCGTTGATACGGGTCGGGTCGGGATTCAGTTTTCCCACGTCTCAAAATCAAGACATCGGGCACTTCACCGATCGTGCTAGTGCGCCTTCCATGGGTTGTAGGTGCCGACGCTCCAGCTGTGGCCTTCGGGATCCTTGACTGTGAATTCGCGGCTGCCATAGTCGGTGTTCTGGGGTTCGCGGACGATTTTGCCGCCAGCGGCCTTGGCGCGCGCATAGGCTGCATCGGCATCGGAGACGATGATGTAGGCGCTGCGGGTTTCGAGGTTGTCGAGTTCAGCGGGGGATTTGAAGCCCCGGCCATATTCGTCATCCTTGCCGGAGCCGAGCATGATCATGCCGCCGCCGAGAGTGAGTTCGGCATGGCCGATGGTGTTGTTCGGGCCGGGGTAGACGGCGTGGCGTTCGAAGCCAAAGACGTTGCAGAGCCATTCAATGGCGGCATTCGCGTCGCGGTAACGCATGGTGGGCATGATGGTGGATGTTGATGTAATCGCTGTAGTGGGCATGGGGACCTCCGTCAGGTTTGAGACTACCGGATCAGGATGACGGATAGAGGCCGGGCTGATCTTGGAAGAATCGGAAATGGAGATGAGCTGCTAGTCGGCGGCGATGTGGTTGGCCCAGCGGGTGCGGTTGGCGGAGTAGGTGGTGGCATCGACTCCGGAGAAGGCGCGGAACTCGTTGGCGAAGTGGGACTGGTCGTAGTAACCGCAGTCAAGGGCGAGCTCGGCCCAGCGTATGTCGACTCCGATGTGGAGCTGATGAACGGCGCGCTGGAAGCGCTGGATGCGGCACCAGACTTTGGGCGTGAGGCCGACTGCTTCGCGGAAGACCTGGGAAAAGCGACGCTCGCTCCAGCCGATTTGCCTTGCGGTTTCGCGAACGCTGGCGATGTTGGGGATGCATTCGAATTGACGGAGAGCGAAGTCGACTTCTGCGGAACGGGTCGCATCGCGGCGCGCGATTTGTGCGGCGAAATGGCCGCGCAGGAATTGCTCGAAACAGAAGAGACGAGCCTGCGGAGTTGGGAGATCGCGGAGTCGATCACGAAGGCTGTTTGCTTGCGATCCCCAGATATCAAAAAGCGCAATGCTTTGGTTGCTGAACAGATGAGCTGAGTCATTCGCAAAGGGCGTGAATCCGCCGGGCGCGAAGACGATGCCAATGAGGTCGGCCATGTCGGAGCTGTCGACGATTTCGTAGATGGAGCGTGCGCCCACGACGAGGGCGGGTTGCATACGTTGATCGGGCAGGCCTTCAGGACAGTCGAGCAGGAAGTCGCGGGCAAGGTTGAGGATGACCTGACTGCAGCCGGTGGGAAGGACGCGCTCGCGATGGTGCGCTACGTCGCTGGCCTGGGCATACCAGAGCGAACGAATGTGCTGGTTGAGCGGGGCGGCGGGGATGCGCTCCAGGTAGAGCAAGGTGACCTCGAAGCCGTTATAGCACGGTGCGGGACGAGATGGAATCAGGGGCGAGGAAGCGCTGTGGCGATTTGGGCTATGCTTGGCGCATGCGGCTGCCATCGGGCGATAGCGAACTTGTGCAGATTATGGATGCGGCACTGGGAGATGCCGCGCGTCGGGCTGGCGGGTGGCTGGCTTGCCGGCCGGGATGTACGCAGTGCTGTCATGGGGCGTTCGCCATCAACGCGCTGGACGCGGCGCGGTTGCAGGCTGGCATGAGGACATTGCGTGCAGCAGAGCCGCGCAAGGCCGAGGCAATCGAACAACGTGCAAAGGCGTGGATTGCGGAGTGGGGCGCTGAGTTTCCGGGCGATGCGGCGACGGGCGTGCTGGGTACTTCGGAAGAAGAGCAGGCGCGGTTTGAGGAGTTTGCCAATGATGCTGCTTGTCCCGCGCTGGATTTAGCGACAGGGCTTTGCGATGTGTACGCGTGGAGACCGATGACCTGCCGTGTGTTTGGGCCTCCCGTGCGCATGGGGCATGGAGAGGCGCTGGGCTGCTGCGAGCTTTGCTTTGTGGGCGCCGGCGAGGAGCAGATTGCCGCTTGCGAGATGCAGGTTCCGCATGAGCTGGAGGAGCGACTGGTAGAAGAGACCGGCGATGCCGACGGAAACGGTGGTGGCGTATGCGCTGCGTTTCGACGCTTAGCGGTTCGGAGGAGCTTGCGCGCAAGCAGGTTAACGGGCAGCGAGATCGCGCCAGAACTATTTGTGTTTGTCTGGCGTTGCCGGGGTTAGAATGAGGCACCCCGGAGAGTCAAATCCAAGAGGCCGCGTGACGTTATGCCCGTTGCCCAGCTAACTCTCGAGTTACGGATCGAACACGCGCAGTCGTTGAAGGATCGACGGCAGGTGGTGCGGTCGATGAAAGACCAATTGCGGCAGGGGTTCAATATTTCTGTTGCCGAGATGGATGAGGCGGTGACGTGGCAATCGGCGACGCTGGGCGTGGTGGCGATTTCGGGATCGCGGAGTTATCTGCATCAACTGATTGAAGAGGTGGAGCGGGCTGCGCGGCGCATGTCGAACGAACTTGGCGCGGAACTGACGGACAGCTTCTGGGAGTACCTGGAGAGCTGAGGCCGCGCAAAGGCTGCGCGACTATGCTTGTTGCTGGGTGGATTTCCGGTGGCAATGACCTCCAAGGCAGTCGAGCCAATGAGTAATTGCCGAGTGGTCCACGATTCGACCGGAACCCCAACCGGCGACCATTCCTTCCCATAAGCCTACTTCTCGGTATTTATCGTGTCTCGGTGAGTGCATTGGCGAAAATGCACTCACCGAGATCCGCCAATTTCAGATTGGGTCAGCGCCTGGGGTTCGCGGCCATCTCGGAGGCCCGCGCCAGGGCTTGCGTGTCGATATACTCCCGGATGTTCGTCAATTTGCCATTTCGAACGGTGATGGCGAAGACCCAATGGTCCTTGAACGTCCTCTTCGTGGCTTTGATTTTCCCCGTAGCGGAGCCGACGACCAGAACCCGGTCTCCCTGCGCTATGAACTCGGGGGGCTCTGGGTACGAAGTTTCCACCGTTTCGTTAGCCATCTGAAGTAAATTCTCCAATCCTGCCTGCCCGCGGTGCGTGCCGGCCAGCGGCCAGTCCTCGCCCGGAATGATCCACTCAATATCTTCGGCAGACAACGCCAGCAAACCTTGCTTATCGCGGCCGCCGAGTGCCGCAAGAAAATTCTTCACAACCTGGACATTCTCTTCGATGCTCATCGAAATCTCTCCTTTTCCGTCAGATCGGATCGTGTCCGATCCAAATCGGACGCTCTGGAATCCTTCTACTCGGGCCAAATCACACGGTCGTAGATCGACTACTGCTGCTTCTTGAACAAATCCTGGAAGATGAGTCGACCCCAAGTTTGGCCGCGTGCGTGCACCAGCGCGCCACCCTCGTTGAGCTTTCCCAGCTTGACGGGTGCGAACCCGAGTTTCTTGGCCAAATCCGCCACGGGAGCGATAGCGTCCTCGTCATCGCTCGACAGAAAGACGACCCGGTGGCCGCCCTCGACGATCGGGTCGGTAGCCAGTGAGGCCGCAACCAAGTGGTTAAAACCTTTCACCAACTTAGCGCCGGTGAACGACTTCGCAACGAATGCGGAGGACGGAAGATCGTCCAGCTCCTCAGGCGGGACTGGAAACGAGTTCATCGCGTCGATGACCGTCTTGCCTTTCCAACTCGGCAGGGCCTTCGCAATCTCGCGATGTTCCCCGAACGGAACCGCCAAGATGACTGTGTCAGCCTCGAGTGCATCCCGCAGCCACTTGGCGACGACCGTGGGTCCAATCGCCCGAGCCTGCGGCGCCAATTCCTCGGGGGACCGGCGACTCGCGACGGTGACTTCGACTTTCTTGCGGGCAAAGGCGTGGGCGAGTGCCTGGCCTATCTTGCCGAATCCTACAATTGCGTAGCTCATAATTTTCTCCAATCTCGTGTTTGAACTAAAGTTCGAGAAGCGACCGCGCCGGGGTCAGACCTGCGCCATGCCTCCATCGACGGCGAGATCCACACCGGTGATGTAAGAACTTTCATCAGAGGCGAGGAACATGACTGCTGCCGCAATTTCCTCGGGCATGCCTCTGCGGCCCATTGGGATCTGCGAGGTGAACTGGGCGACGGCTTGCTCGGCCTGTTCAGCGGTGAAGCCCGTCGTCGTCGCTAAGGCTGGGGTATCGATTGCTCCGGGGCTCACACAATTAACGCGGATTTTGCGGTCTTTCAGCTCCATAGTCCAGCCGCGAGCAAAGTTGCGCACAGCCGCCTTACTCGCGGCGTAGGCAGTAAAGCCTGGGAGGCCCAACACGTTCGACACCGAAGAGTTGAGGATAATCGAACCGCCGTCTTTGAAGAGGGGAAGGGCCTTCTGCGCCGTAAAGAACAGCCCCTTCACGTTCACGTCGAAGGTCTGATCAAAATGTGCCTCAGTAGCCATCGCGAGCGGTGCGATTGTACCCGCGCCCGCGTTCGCGAAGAGTATGTCGATGTGACCATGTTTCTCTTTCACGACGGCATAGAGCCGGTCCAGATCTTCCAAGCGCGACACGTCGCCCACGACCGTCGTAACGTTTCTCTTGATGAAGGCTGCGGCCTCCTTCAGCTCTTTCTCTCGTCGCCCAGTGATCACGACGTGCGCACCTTCTTCCACGAAGCGCTGGGCTGTGGCCAGGCCAATCCCGCTGCTTCCGCCTGTGATAACCGCAATTTTGCCCGGCAATTTTTGTCCAAGATTATTACTCATATGTTTTCTCCATTTTGTTTTTTGTTGTTTTTTCTGTCGAATTTACGGCCACGCGTAGCGCGTCAGATTTGCGCCAGGCCGCCGTCGACGGCGAGCTCGCTACCAGTCATGAAGCTGCTGTCATCCGACGCGAGAAATGCCGCCGCCGCCCCGATCTCCGCCGGATCGGCCATGCGCTGGAGGGGAGTCATTGAGGCGTAGACCTTCTGGCCCTCTTCGCCTAGTGCTGCCTTCGCGAGTTCGGTCGCCGTCGCTCCGGGCGACAGCACGTTTACCCGGATGCCGGTGCCCTTCAGGTCTTCCGCCCAGGTCCGCGCGAGGTTGCGCACTGCCGCCTTGCTCGCGCTGTAGACGCTCATCGTCGGGGCGCCGGTGGTGCCGGCGCTCGAGCCGGTCAGAATGATCGAACCGCCCTTGACCATCAGCGGCAGCGCCTTCTGGACCGTGAAGATTGTGCCCTTCACATTGGTGTCGAAGGTCTCGTCGATGTGCTCGGCGGTGATCTTGCCGAGCGAAAGCGGGCTTCCCGCCCCGGCATTGGCGAAGACGATGTCGAGGGTCCCGCGCTCGGCCTTCACCGCCGCGTACAGTCGGTCGAGGTCGGCCAGATCGGAGATCGAGCCCTTGACCGCGCGGGCATTGGGCCCGAGGTCGGCCACAGCGGCGTCGAGTTCCTCCTGCCGGCGGCCGAAGATGAAGACGATGGCGCCCTCTTCGATGAAGCGCTTTGCGGCGGCGCGGCCGATGCCGGTAGCCCCACCCGTGATGACTGCAACCTTACCTTGAAGCTTTCCCATGATTACTCCATTCAGAATGCGTGAAGCATTCGGTACACTTGTCTAGATTCTTTGGCGGTGGACGAGAACTGCTCGGGAGTCCTAATCTTTTGTCTATTCGTCCAAAGAAAGGTCTGAACCGAGTTGTCTTGCACCTTTTGATGGAGCTGGGACGCGCGGCTCGGGAAGAAGTGTAGGGGTTGTGGCGCTGGGAGGAAGGAGAATGTCCGTCAATGTTGAGGCATCTCCTACCTGATGCTGCGCTTGTCCGACAAGCGAAGCTGTGCAGTTTCGTACAGTTCTCACAGAACACTGTGGCTTTCGAGAGTAGAAGGAGGCTAAGTTGGACCCGATAACAGACATCTTCAGAACGATGCGCGTAACCGCTTTTGGTCTGCACAGGCTCGAAGCCACAGCCCCGTGGGGCGTAAAACAGGAAAATCAGGCCGAAGAAAAAGTCACGCCTTCCGACAAAAAGATGTCACCCACTGATTTGGCGCACTTCGCCATGCTTTCGCGCGGCAACTGCTGGCTGAGCGTGGAAGGGATTCCGGAGCCGATTCCCTTAACCGGTGGTGATTGTTTTTTGCTGGCTCGGGGGACTTCGATTGTTTTGCGCGACAGCCCGCGAACACGTCCGAGGTGGAGCTTCCGCGAGATAGGGGCCAAAGCCAACAACAATGTCGCTCATTATGGAGGTGGTGGCGCACCGACGACAATCGTCTGTGGGTCCTTCAGTTTCGATCGCGCCAGCCTGACGCCGATCACTCAGTTATTGCCGAGCTTCATTCTGATTAAGGCCGATCAGAGAAGCACGCTTGCTCTTCACAACGCAATGCAGGCGCTGGCATCAGAAATGGCAGAACAGGTGCCGGGATCTGAAGTAGTCGCGAGTCGGCTGGCCGAGGTTCTGTTTATCCAGGTACTCCGGACGCATATTGCGTCGGGACCGGAACGCAACAAAGGATGGCTTCGAGCTGTTTTCGATCCTCAAATGGGCGCTGCCCTGAGTGCCATTCACGACAGAGTGAATACACCCTGGACGGTCGAATCCCTGGCCGAAGCGGCGGGCATGTCTCGCTCCGCATTTGCAGCGCGTTTTAAAGAGCTACTCGGGCAAACACCGCTGGAATATGTAACCGAGTGGCGGATGCAGAAGGCGATGCAGTTACTTGAACAGCGCGACAAAAAGCTCATAGACGTAGCTCGGTCGGTCGGTTACGAGTCCGACGCTGCGTTCAGTAAGGCATTCAAGCGAGTTGTCGGGGCCAACCCTGGTGAATACCTCAAACGCGGTATTTGAAGACCAGGATCATACCGGAATGTGCCCTGGTGCCTCGCATTCGTGAACGGAACATCGCGGGGCCAAAACCGACCGAAGCGACCACGATCAGTCCCGATAAACGGGCACTGAGCTAGCCAAAATGCGATGCCAATGATCCCACCGGATTTCTGCAGCAGAGCCGACTTATCAGTACTGATCTCCCAAGCATGCCTTAGCCGACGCTTGTCCAGATCATGGATAGGATCGCTAAGGGGCCGGAAGACGTGAAAAAATCAGTCAAGGCCGCAGATGAACTCCCATAAACGTGGATGACCTACAGTGTTTTCCATCGGCGTTCATCCGCATTCATTGGGGTCACCACTGGATTCGCGCGGGGAGGACTACGAGATGCGGAAAGGCTTTACGAGAAGACCACAACCGGACGAGCCCGGGACGCATGGCAAGAACTACATCACGCCAAGCGGGCTCGAGCGCCTCAAAGATGAGCACCGGTTTCTGCTCACCAGGGACCGCCCGGCCGTGGCTGAGATGGTGGCGTGGGCTGCGAGCAACGGCGATCGCAGTGAGAACGCCGACTATCAGTACGGCAAGCGGAGACTGCGGCAGATCGATGGGCGCATTCGCTTTCTCACGAAGCGAATCGAAGCCGCGGAAGTGGTGGACCCGGAAGCTCGGAGATCGTGGCAGGCGGCGACGAGAGCATTCTTCGGCGCGACCGTGCGCTATGCCAATGCCGAGGGGGCGGAGCGAGTGGTGAGCATCGTGGGCACCGACGAGATCGATCTCAACCGCAACCACATCAGTTGGGTGTCACCTCTGGGGCGCGCGTTGATGAAGTCGGCAGCGGGTGACAGCGTGGTTCTCCAAGCGCCGGGCGGGACAGAATACCTGGAGGTGCTGGAAGTGTGTTACGAGCGCATTTCTGTGGAACCGTTCCGTGAACCGCCTGGATCCACGGTCTCGGCAAAGGGACTCCCTCGCTGACGCTCACCTGACGAAGAAGAGACGAAACGGCACAGGTGGTGAAAGAACGACGGCGGTAATAGATTTGGCGCCAACGATCTTGTCAGGCGACTTTGCCCTCCCGACGACGGTGGTAGAGAGTCAATGACAGAATCACGAGCGGCATGGTGAATTCGGTGACCAGGAAGATGCCTGCGTTGTTAGAGGCGTGATTGTTGTTCAGTGTCATCTGCCGAAGGTGCCCGACGGCGTCGCCCAACAACCAGACTGCGTTTGCGATTGCTGTCGCCAGCCAGAAGTCGCCCTGGAACTTCAGGCACAAGACGCCTAAAACACCAACGGTGAGGTCGGCCATCCCAACTTCGTATTCGTAAGGGCTTGTTGACCATCCTATGGACGCCGATGTCTCAACGGGACGGAAGACGTGTGCATATGCGGTGAGCACTCCCATCAGGCCGACATGGAAGAAGAGCAGATACAGCAGGTATGTCCCGGCAATTGCCGCTCCGCTGCTACGGCTTCCGGGTGAGAATGCAAGGTGAACAGATGCGCAGACAATCGCAATCAGCGTAAAGATGACTTGAAACATGCAGCCTCCAGAGAACGCTTAGTAATTCACCTTGCATTTGACGGGGTTGGACCGGTGAGTCTATCAATGACTTCAAACGCGATGAACGGGGCGAATGCGAACAGGATTGCCATAAGGTTTTCTCCGCGGTTAGCTCGCGTCAGGCGACAGTGACTGCAGGATAAGCTTCGATGTATTCCTCGCCATCGCAACCCTGGTAGGCCACCGTGCGTGCTTCCATGTCTACGTCATAGCGCACGACTCCAGCGCGCCAAGTGGCATCCAGAAACTCCGGGAATGTACTTTCACCAGCCTGGTCCACGCGAAGCGCCTTGATTAGGGCCTCCTCATCGAAGGCCGGTACATCGACGGCGCCGTTGACCAAAGGTGCGCCCTGCATGACGACTGGTCCTTCCTGCGTCAAGTAGAGGCTCTGGCAGGATGGCAGCGACCAGACGTTACGAGTTACGCCCGCTTTCCGTAGGACTTCTGCCAGGTACGGGAAGCCACCCACTCGGGGACGGACCGCTTTCGCGACTTTCATAGCTTCAGTCAGGTTATCGATCGCTTTGCTCATGAGATTTCTCCTATTCGGTTGGAACATCGTGGATGTGGTTGTGATCTGAAAGTTTGATAAGCAGTTCCCGAAGAACGCTCTTCTCTCTCGCACTGAGACAATCGAAGTAGCGTGCATCGTTTTGGTCAGCAATCTCAGCGAGCACAGGGAGGCGGCGCCGTCCCGCCCGTGTGAGCGAAAGGAGGCGGAACCGGCTGTCGCCCTCCTTTGAGTCCGTTTGAATCCATCCCTTCGCATCGAGCTTGTCAACGATTTTGGAGACTGCGCCACGGGTCAATCCCAAGCTATCGGCCAACTCGCCTGGAGCAGTTTGTCCGCGTTTGTGAAGCTCACGCAGAAGCACCCACTCCGCAACAGAGGCCTGCTTCTCATTGAGTGCACGGGCGAACGATCCTGAAACTGCGTTGGAGACACGTCTGAGCCAGTAACCGAGGTGGCTCTCTAACTTGGGAGCAGCGCCTTCATTCGCCGTAATAGTTTCCATGGAAATTATTATACTTTCCATGGAAACTATTTGGCAAGACTTTTTACATAGTAATTCTCTTGTCGGCCCGACCTTGCAATGCCAGGCTGCGCGATGGGAATGGCGAATTTTACAGGCGTAGTCGGGAGTCAACTTGGCTGCGAAAGCGCCGGACGCGGATGCATTCGCAACTGCAGCGGGGCGTCAGGCAGCCGTGATGGTGTGGAACTATCATGACGACGATCTGCCTGCGCCGGCGGCGGCTTTACAGGTAACGATTGTCGGAATTCCTGTCGGCGTGAAGCATGATTTTCGCAGCGGTTATTTTTTTGGCGCTTTCATGTCGCGGCCGCCTTGGTGGAGGATGAGTGAGGTTACTTTGCCTTGATCGTCCTTGATAAATTCGATTTCGGCGGGAACAACGATGGGGAAGAACCTGGACTCTGTCTCAGCGTAAACCGGGACCTTGCCTTGCCCAGTGGCCTGGGATATCAATTGGCCATTTTCGACGGTGATGACGAGATCGAAATCCGGAAAAAGTGTGTAGGTGCCCGCGTACGCATCAAGGACCTTGGGATCCACGTGGATCGCTGCGCGAACGGTTGGCTTGAAGTCCGGCCATTGGTATTCCGCGGCGACGCTGTGCATTACTTCGTCGGCAATCTGGCCGCCATTGTCGCCGTTGGTCATCACGAAAACGCCATCGCCACTCTTTTCATACGCGGCAAAATTGTTGCGGAAACCTTCGTTGGCGCCACCGTGGGAGAAGTACGGGGCCGAGTCGGAGCCGCCGATTTGGAGTCCGAGTCCCCAATGGCCCATGCCTGGCGTCAGCATCTGGCGGGTCATCTCGGTGGAGAGCACGTGGTTAGCTTTGCCGATGAGGGATTGCTGGACTTCGATCGCGTAGATTGCGAGATCGGTCGGAGTAGTCCATAGACCTGCGGCGGCCATCTCGGGATAGGTGTGGGCACCGCCCTCTACCGGCTTGCCGTCGCCGCGATAAGGCGTCGCTGCGTTTTCGCGGAGGGGCTGCGGCAGAGGCTGTTCATAGGTACTGTGTTTCATGCCGATCGGCGTTAGCACTGAATCATGCAGGAGTTTTGGAAATGGCTCCTTCGTCACATCGACGAGCGTCTGTTGCATGATGGTGAAGCCACCGCCCGAGTAGTTCCATCGCGCACCAGGAGCGGCCTCGCTGCGAATAGCAGGTGTGTTGGCCGGCTTTTCGCCGTTGAGCACCTGCACCAGCGTGGGAACGGGCGCAGTGCTCGCGTATCCAGGGAAACCATGCACGGTGGTGCCGCCGGTGTGGGTGAGCAGTTCGCGCAGCGTTAGGGGTTTGCCAGCGGCGACGGGATCGGCGGGGAATTTCCAGCTTGTCAGATAGGTGTTGACGTCTGTATCGAGGGAGACCTTGCCTTCCTGGACGAGGCGCAGACATGCCATCGCGGCAAGCGGCTTGCTGATAGAGCCAGCCTGAAACAGGGTCTCCGCATCGACTGGATCGCCTCCGAGGGTGCGCACGCCGAATCCGCGGGCCCATTCGATTTTGCCGTTGTGGAGAACAGCGATGCTGACGCCGGGCACGTTGAGTTCCTTCATGCGGTTGGCGAGTGTATGCGTCGCGTGCTCGTCGCCTTTCAGGACGACTCCGCCGATGAGGCCTGACGTGACGTGCTGAATATGCTGCTCAACTTCTGCCTTGTTCTCAGGCGCGTTTTGCGCGATTGAAAGCAGCGTTACGAAGCAAGCCAACGCAGAGATAAGCCCAAATTTCAAGCACGAAAAAGTATGCATAACTCCTCCGCCCAACAACGGTACCACTCAGCCGAGCCGATCAATGTGTTTAGGGCGCTGCTCTGCTATCCTGATGGGTTTACTTGAAGCCACTCCAGGAGGCGCATACATGCCGGAACACAGGGCGAGAAAGCATCATCAGGACCGGGTGGCTGAGACGCTGCGGGAAGAAATTGGCGCGATGATCGAGGGCGAGCTTTCGGATCCGCGCATTGCGTTTTGTTATGTAACCGAGGTTGTTCTTAATCCGGGCGGCAAGTCGGCGCGAGTGTATGTGGCAGTGGATAGCGCGGTGCCGGATATTGCCAAGGCAGAGGTGGACACGATTGCTGGACTTGAGGCGGCCAAGGGCTATATCCGCTT
This sequence comes from uncultured Acidobacteriaceae bacterium, assembly GCA_963738035.1. Lineage (GTDB taxonomy): Bacteria > Acidobacteriota > Terriglobia > Terriglobales > Acidobacteriaceae > Telmatobacter. The sequence continues at coordinate 172,497 of CAVTVB010000002.1, read as the reverse complement.
TGAACTGAAGGAACGAATGGGCGTACGTCACGTTCCGGAACTGTCGTTCCTGGCCGACCGCTCCGGGCGCTTCCAGGCCCGCATCGAAGAATTGATGGACCGATCGCGAAAACGCCAGAAAGCTCCGGTGGAGTAGGCGATGGATCTCCCCCGAACCAGCGCCAACGGCTCGGATGCGCGAGCGGCCGCCGATCACTCCATTGCCGACATTCTGAGAGTGATACGCGACGGCGAGCGCTTTCTTGTCTGCTCGCATTCTCGGCCGGATGGCGATGCGGTGGGCAGCATGTTGGCGATGGGGAAGCTGCTGGAAGCGATGGGAAAGCGCGCCGACCTGGTTTCGGCCGATCGTATTCAGGCTGTGTACCGTGCTCTCCCTGGTGCGGACAACATCCGAACCGCGCTGCGGGTGCATGGACCGTACGATGCGGTGATCCTGCTGGAGTGCGATGGGCCGGAGCGCACACGGCTGCAGGGTTTGGAGAAGTTCTTTCTCATCAACATTGATCACCACGCCACTGGTTTGGACTTCGCGGACATCAATTGGATCGATCATCAGGCGGCGTGCGTGGGTGAGATGGTATATCGGCTTTTTCTGGCGGCTGAGGTTGAAGTCACTCCAGATGTTGCCAACTGCATCTACACCACTGTGCTAACGGATACGGGTGGTTTTATCTATGGCGGGACGCGCGCGTCTACATTCGGGCTGGCTCGCGATCTGACGCTGGCGGGCGCAGATCCGATTCGCATTGCGCAACAGGTTTATTTTTCAACCTCAATGGCAAAGTTGCTGCTGCTTGGCGCAGCGCTCAGGAATCTGCATCGCGAGGGGCGAGTGGCGTGGCTGTGGATCACACACGAGGATATGGTGAGAAGCTGCGCTGTCGAGGAAGACTGCGAGGGCATCGCGAACTACGCGCTCTCGATTGCAGAAGTGGAGGCAGCCGCGTTTCTGCGCGAAATGCCGGAGAATACGATTCGAGTGAGCCTCCGCAGCAAAGGGAGGATCAATGTGGCTGCGATCGCGAAGAGGCTAGACGGCGGAGGCCATGAGAATGCGTCGGGGTGCACGGTGGCAGGTCCTCTGGGGCGCGCGCAGGGGCGGATTGTGGGGGAATTGCGCTCCGCGCTGGCGGCCAGTGAGTCCCGTTGAGAACCGGTGCGAATCTGTTAGCCTAGCTTTTGTCTGAAACGCAGGGTGATCTCTGCGTTTTTTGCCTTGATTTCCGAGGCATGTATCAATTTGCCCTGGCCAGTGGGGATCCCCCAACCCCGGAATCAGGCCGAAAGGCCGGTTTAGAGGGACCGAGTAACTTTGGAGCCGCGACAGCACCGGCCTGGAGAATCGCTGGAAGTGGAGACTCAACTGGAACGAGTTGCACCGGATTCGCCCGAAAAAGGACGCATGCGCCTGCCTACCTGGGCGACGTTTTGCGAGGCCTCGGTCTTTGTGGTCTTCAGCGCATTCTTCATCCTTTATGGAGTTGTGCCACTGCTGGGAGGGGACGGACTGGGCCTAGTAGGCGCTGACGAACCGCGCTATGCGCAGATTGCTCATGAGATGCTGGCGCGCTTCGACCAGGCGCATACGATCAAAGACCGGCTGAGCGCCTGCGTTACTCCGTATCTGTACGGCCATCCCTGGCTGGAAAAGCCTGCCCTTTACTACTGGCGTGCGATGTTTGTCTTCCAGGAATTTGGGGTGCACGACTGGAGCTCGCGGTTGCCCTCGGCGAGCTTCGCCTTCATTATGGTGGCGCTCATTTATTTGCACATGAAACGATTCCGGCCCGGCGGGCACCTGGATGCAGCGCTGATCACGGTGGCCTGCGCCGGGATCATCGGCTTTTCTCGCGGCGCCTCGACAGACATGCAGATGGCCGCGCCACTTTCAATCGGGCTGCTGGGCTGGTACGCGTGGTACGAGACTGACTCGAAATTCTGGTTATTTGATATCTATTTCTTTACCGGCGTGGCTACGCTAGCCAAGGGGCCCGTGGCGCCGCTGCTGGCGATCGTTATTGTTGCGGCATTCGCATTTTTGCGCAAAGAGTGGTCGATCGTGCGGCGCTCGGTGTGGTGGCCGGGAATTGCGCTTTACTTTGCCATCACACTGCCATGGTTCATTGCCGTGCAGCATCAGAATCCGACGTTTTTCCGCGAGTTCTTTCTAGAACACAACCTGGAGCGGTTTGCCACCAACCGCTACCAGCATTCGCAGCCATTCTGGTACTACTTCGTGGTGGTCCTGCTCGCGGTGATGCCGTGGACAGTGATCGCGGTGCGGGCACTGATCGACGGCGTGCAAACTTCGGTGGCGGAGTGGCGGCTGCGGCGTCTGAATCCCAAGAAACGCGCCCCGAATCGGCCCGGGGATGCATTCCCGGAATTTCTGGTTCTGTGGGCGATCATCCCCATCTTCTTCTTTTCGTTTTCGCAATCGAAGCTGCCGGGATACATTCTGCCTTCGATACCGCCGATCACGATTCTGACGGGCGACTATCTTTTTCGACGCCGACAGTCAGGCTTGGACCGCTGGGAACTGATGGGCCACGCCGCGTTATGCGGGGTGATGACGATGTTTGCCTTTCTGTTGCCGTGGTTTGTAAATCATGGAGCGGATATGCCACCGACGCGGGCGACGGTGGTGGCTTTGCTGGCATCGACGGGAGCGGCGCTGCTGATCGTGGTGGTGGTGAAGGGCTATGGCGTTGCCAGGCTACGATTGGCGACCACCGGGGTACTGGTGGTGCTGATGTTGTTTCTCTATGGCGTGGGGCCGTTTATCGGCATTCCGGCATTGGCCTCAAGCAAGCGGGCGATTCACTTGCTCGACAAGTCTTACTCGGCGAGGCCCCTGGCTGATCGGTTGGCTTTGCTGGCGGCGCCGGATGAGACTGTCGCCGTCTTTCGAGTGCGGCGCGACGTGGAGTATGGCCTGGCTTTCTACCGTAACCGCGAAGTGGTGAATTACGAGAATACGGGCGTGCCAAACCAGGAACATCTGCTGGTGGCGCGCATAACGGGCCGCCGTGGCGTTGATTTGCATACGCCGGCTGCGCTGCAAGAGTACCTGGAAGGCCGGCACTACGAGGAAATTCTGAGCTGGCCGGAGCAGGGACTCGAGGTGTATCTCGTAGGCGCACGGTAGATTATGGTTTCCTGAAGCAACATTCGGGCGTGGAGTAACTTGCAGGGAAGCAGTGAATCGTGGCACAGTGACCGGAAGGCCTATTGGCAGCTTGGGCGGTGGTGTGGCACGTCGCAGGCCTGACTTGCATCGATGGCGCCAGCCTTGAGTTGGCAGCATCCAACAAGGAAAACATGGCAGCTGGCGTCACTATCGAGATCCTGGATCTTCGGCATTTCGCTGCGCCAGTGCTGCGTCCCGTGCTCGACGCTGAAGGTGAGCTGTGGAGTAAGAGGCTGCATTGGGACTATCGTGCCTCGGCGCGACTGCTGATGCAATATCTCGATAACCATCTGCTGCCGGGATACGCCGCCCTGGAATCAGGACAGGTGACGGGCTACGCCTTCTGCGTGTACGAGGAGACGAAGGCGGTGATCGGCGATGTATTTGCGCTGCCGGGACAGAGTCCGGAAACGGCGGGCTCGGCAGATGGGTCGCCGGAGCCTGAGCGAGAGATCGAAAGCACGTTGCTGCGGCATCTGTTTGAGACGCTGCTGAACTCGCCAAACGTAGACCGGATCGAATCACAATTGTTGCTGCATCCGTCGGGGACGCACTCGGAGATTTTTCGCGAGTCGGGCTTCGAGATATATCGCCGGCACTTTATGGTGCAACCGCTCGCCGGACACTGGAGTCGCCCGCGTGTTGATCTGCCGATCGAACTGGAGTTGCGGCCCTGGCGCGATGACGATCTGAATGCCGCCGCGCGGCTGATCGCGTCAGCATACAGTGGGCACCCGGACAGCATGATCAACGATCAGTACCGGTCTGTCCATGGATCGATGCGGTTCCTGCACAACATTGTGCGCTACTCGGGGTGCGGGGTGTTTTCACCGCAGGTGTCGCATGTGGTGGTGGAGCGCGGCAGTCACGAACTGGCGGCACTGGTTCTCGGGTCCCGGGTGAGTCCGCAAAGTGGGCATATCACGCAACTCTGCGTGCATCCCAGCTATCGGCGTCATGGCCTTGCGCGCATGCTGCTTTCAGTGGCGGCAGCGCACTTTGTGCGTCAGGGCGTGAGCGAGATTTCGCTTACGGTTACTGAAGCGAATGGCAACGCGATTGAGCTTTACAAGAGTGAGGGCTACGACTGCACGCACGTCTTCGACGCGGCGGTGTGGGAGCGGGACAGCGCTGGTTGAAACCGCGCCGGCCTCCGGTTCTACTTCTTCAGTTTCAAGTAAGGCAAGAGGCTCTTCGGCGCTTCGCGACAGGCACAATGCTTCCGGTGTTCTTTGTGCCATTGAATTCGCTGTTCCAGAGTCGCCTTCAGCGGCATCTTGTTTCGAGCGTGCCAGACAGCGTTCATTGCGGCAGAGCTTTCTTGCGGTTGGTTATCGCGCGATCAGGTACATTACCCAGCTGAGCACGATGGCAGAACCCACGAACAGGACCCAGCAGTACAGGCCATAGCGAAACATCTTCTGCGGGGTTTCACGCTGCGTGATGCCAAAGACGGTTGACGCGAATGTCGCGAACAGCAGAACGGCCGCGAAATGAGAGGGGCTGAACACTAGAGCTTCCTCCCGGTGCGGATGTTGTGTGCGTCGACGGCGGCAATGATGTTCAGCAGGCCGGCCACGACGATGAAGCGGGTGCCCCAGTCGGCCACTGTGAGCTGGACCGAATCAACACCGAGGCCCAAGGCGCGTCCAACGATATAGAGGAGTCCGCTGCCGAGGTCACCGGCCAGGCCGAGCATTTCAAGGATGTCGTGGGCGTTGGCGTAGAGGCGGCCCTGCATGGCGAGGCCGAGCGCAAACATGCAGACGATGGAGATCGCGAGTAGAGCGCCGCGTCCCCATTTGCGAAGGAGAAAGTGTCCTGCGCCGGGGATTAGCCAGCCTGCAATTAAGGGAAGGAATACGAATCCGCCTTGAGCGCTCTTCGGCGCGACGGCGTTCTTGTTTTCAGCTTCTGCCATTCCCTTTTGACTATATCGCATAGAAGCTGGGGAGTAGGGAATCGGGCGCAGGGAGTAACAAACACTTAGGCCGTAGGTTCCGTGTCCAACATCAAGTGTGAATCACACGTTTTCTTTTAGTGTTCGCCCTATGAACAAAGAAGCGTAGCTACAGATGGCAACAACGAGGGTTCATTCAAAAACCTCGTAATCTGGCAACGGGCGATGGAGTTGAACGTCGACCGAAGTGGGGAGTTTTGTACACTAAAGGTTCCGCACCCAGCGGCTGCGAGCAACGACTGTGGCATCTGTGATTCTTCCATCGACTCCGTCGGAGTCGCGCCCAGGGCGATTCGGTATTTACGGCGGGCGGTATGTGCCTGAGACGCTGATGGCTGCGCTGCTGGAACTGGAGCGCGAATATGAGCTCGCCCAGGCCGATGCAGCCTTCCAAACCGAACTCGATGGCCTGCTCAAGGACTTTGCCGGCCGTCCGACGCCGCTCTACTTTGCCAAAAGACTGACAGAGGAACTCGGTGGCGCCAAGATTTACTTGAAGCGCGAAGACCTTCTGCACACTGGTGCGCACAAGATCAATAACGCCCTAGGGCAGGGACTGCTCGCGAGGCGTATGGGAAAGAAGCGCATCATTGCCGAAACGGGGGCCGGTCAACACGGCGTGGCCACTGCAACCGTTTGCGCGCTGCTTGGCATGGAGTGTGTGATCTACATGGGCGATGTAGACATGGAGCGGCAGGAGCTGAATGTCCTTCGTATGCGGTTGCTCGGCGCTGAAGTACGCGGCGTATCCTCTGGCTCCAAGACACTGAAGGACGCAATCAACGAGGCCATGAGGGACTGGGTTACCAATGTCCGGACAACTCATTATTTGCTGGGCAGCGCACTCGGCGCACATCCATATCCGACGATGGTGCGCGATTTTCATCGTTGCATCAGTCGCGAAATGAAAGAACAGATTCTGGAGAAGGAAGGGCGCCTTCCCACTGCTGTGATCGCATGTGTTGGTGGTGGATCGAATGCGATCGGCGCCTTCTACGAGTTCATTGGCGATCGGCAGGTGCGGCTGATTGGTGTCGAGGCAGGTGGACGCGGAAAGGAACTTGGAGAGCATGCGGCGCGCTTCCAAGGGGGAGTGCCGGGAGTGCTGCAAGGCACGTTCTCGTATGTGTTGCAGGACGAAAACGGACAGATTGCCGGAACGCATTCGGTATCGGCAGGACTTGATTACGCATCGATCGGTCCAGAGCATGCGGCTTTGCATGATTCCGGCCGTGCCGAGTACGTGTCGCAGGATGACGCGGGCGCGCTCGAAGCGGTCGTCAAGCTGGCACGGACTGAAGGCATTCTGCCTGCCCTGGAGAGTGCGCATGCGGTAGCGGAGTGTCTGCGGATTGCTGCGACGTTTTCTCAGCGTGACATACTGGTAGTGAATCTCTCTGGTCGCGGCGATAAGGATATGGGCATTCTTGCGCGCGAGTTGAAGCTCCAGGGAGTGTAACGAAAATCGATGGCACTCAGTTTTAATCACAAGCCAGGTTTGGTCGTGTATCTGACGGCAGGCGATCCGAGTGTGGAGGCCACGCGCGCCATTGCTCTGGAAGCAATCGATGCGGGCGCGGATGTGATTGAGCTTGGGGTTCCATTCAGCGATCCGCTGGGCGATGGTCCCGTGATTCAACGCGCGAGCGAACGTGCGGTGGCGCGCGGTACGCGGATGGCTGATGTTCTGAAGATTGCCGGTGAGGTTCGCGCGGCCAGGCCTAAGGCCGGCATTGTCATCTTCACCTATCTGAATCCGATACTTCGTTATGGTCTTTCGCGATTTGTGGACGATGCGGCAGCGGCTGGCGCGGACGCTGTTCTCATCATCGACATGATTGTCGAAGAGGCCGGGGAGTATCTCGCGGAGATGGAACGTGCTGGGCTGGCGCCTGTTTTTCTGGCTGCGCCGACGAGTCCGGATGATCGGCTGAAGGCGATTGCTACCCACTCCAAGGGATTTGTTTACGCCATTTCGCGCGTCGGCATTACGGGCAAGCAGCAGAGCATGACTGCAGATGCTGAAGCGCTGGTGGCGCGGATTCGGCGATGGTCCGGACCTGCTGGCGTTGGGCTGCCGGTGGCCGTGGGTTTCGGCATCTCTACCGCCGAGCACATTGTGCGGGTGGGGGAGTTTGCGGATGCCGCGGTGATTGGCAGCGCGATTGTGGAGTTGATCGAGCGGTCATCTCCCGAAGCGGCACCTGCAGCCGTTGCACGATTTATCAAGGGTCTGCGTTTGCCTCAGGCGGCGCTGACCCAGTGAAGAGAGTAGCCTCCAGTTCTAGCTTCTAGCCCGTCTGTGGGGGAATGAACCCTTTAAGCTTGTTCGGGAAGATCGAGCCAGGGGTCGGGGAGTTAGTAGTCACTTGTCACGAGGATGGAATGACGCTGGAAGAATTGCGCAATCAAATAGATGTTCTGGACCGCCAGCTTGTGGAGTTACTGAGCGAGCGGGCTCGCGCCGCGTTGATGATTGGTCATTTGAAAGTGGCGACCTCGCTGCCGGTGTATGAGCCGGCACGCGAGAAGGTCATCTACGCCAATGTGCGCGCCGCAAACAAAGGGCCGTTGCCCGACATCGAATTGACGCATATCTACGAGCGCATTATCGACGTGATGCGAGCGCTGCAAAGGAACGAATTGGCTTCAGAGAGGAATGCCCTCAAAAGCCAAGAGACTGGCGCCCCGCCACTCCAGCGACAAGGAACTGTTGCCGGAGATTCGGGAGCCGCGCCGAAGACAGGGAACGAGAAATGATTGTTGCAATGCAGGAGATGGCCACCGAAGAGCAGATTGACTTCGTGATTGAAGCGATGGTGGAAGCCGGTGTCGGCGTTCACCGGACCACAGGCGCAACCCAAACCATTCTGGCAGGTGTTGGTCCGACAGCGACTATTGACCTGACGAAGTTTGAGAATCTGCCCGGTGTGCTGCGCGTTCACCGCATCAGCTCGCCGTATAAGTTGGCGGGGCGTGGATTTCGGCCGGAAGGCACTGTTGTTGAATTTGCCAACGGCGTGAAGCTCGGCGGCGAGCAGGTGATCGTGATGGCTGGGCCGTGTTCCATCGAGAATGAGGCGCAGATCTTCGAGACCGCGAAACGCGTGAAGCCGGCTGGAGCCAGCTTTCTGCGCGGAGGAGCGTACAAACCGCGCAGCTCGCCTTACGCCTTTCAGGGCATGGGCGTTCCAGGGTTGAAGCTGATGTACGATGCGGCCCGCGCGAATGGATTGCTGGTTGTAAGCGAAGTAATGGAGATTGCGCAGATCGAAGGGATGCTTCCTTATGTCGATTGCTTCCAGGTAGGTGCGCGCAATATGCAGAATTTCAATCTGCTGCGCGAGCTTGGCCAGGCACGCAAGCCGGTTCTGTTGAAACGCGGAATTGCGGCAACGATTGAAGAGCTGCTGCTTTCAAGCGAGTACATCATGTCGGGTGGGAATTACGATGTGATCCTCTGCGAACGCGGGATTCGGACCTATGAGACTGCCACGCGCAACACGATGGACATCTCAGCTATTCCGGTTGTGAAGAAGTATTCGCATTTGCCCATCGTAGGCGATCCATCGCACGGCACAGGGCATCGCGAGATGGTTGCGCCGATGGCGCGCGCGGCAGTTGCGGCGGGCGCAGACGGCATCCTTGTTGAAGTACATCCCAATGCAGACAAGGCGGCCTCAGATGCTGCGCAGACGCTTTACCCTGATCAGTTCGAAAAACTGATGGCGGAGCTGCGCGTGATTGCCAAGGCGGTTGGCCGAACGCTTTGAGCTGGAAAGAGTCTTCATGATGGAACGAGTCGCGATTCTGGGTACCGGACTGCTGGGCACATCGGTAGGCCTTGCTCTGCGCGCGGCGGGATTCAAAGGGTCCATCGTCGGCTGGAATCGAAGCCGCGGCCAGGCGGAGACTGCGCTATCAATAGGTGCGATTGATTCCATTGGTGGAGATCCGATCGCCACTGCCAAAGCGAGCCAGGTCGTGCTTCTTGCCGTTCCGATTTTTGCGACGCTCGATCTGATGGAGCAGCTTGCTCTTGTGCTTGGTCCAGATCATCTCGTGACCGACGTTGGCAGCACCAAGACACAGATCACTGAATCCGCTGATCGCCTGTTCAACACGGCAGATCGTGCGGGGTTTCTGCCTGGACACCCGATGGCGGGCAAGGAGCGCGGCGGCGCAGATATGGCTGACGCTAACCTCTTCCGCGATGCGGTTTGGATCTTTACCGATTTTCCAGCTTGGCAGAGGTCGCAGGAATCCACGGGGCTGGCGAGGAATTGGCGTGAGTGGGTTCTTGCGATGGGAGCACGGGGTCTGGAAATTGGTCCGCAACGCCACGACGAACTGGTCGCCTGGGTTAGCCATCTTCCGCAATTTGCTGCGACGGCGCTGAGTGCGGTGATCGAGGATGAGATGGGCGAGGCGCCGGAGTTGAAAGACGTGGGTGGCCGTGCGCTTCGCGAGATGACGCGTCTTGGCGCCAGTCCTTTTTCGATGTGGCGGGACATTGCTCACACCAACACAGATGCGATCGCGGCTGCGCTTGAGGCTCTTGAACAGCGTCTTGCCCACATCCGCGAAAATCTGCGCACACCCCAGTTGCGCGATGAGTTCGAAAAGGCTAATCGCTTTCGGCAGGAGTAGCTTGCGAAGCAGCGCATGAGCAGAACTCAATCTGCTGTGCGAGCTTGGCCAGCTATCTGCCGGCCCGTCGCGCGATGAGAGTGGAGCCTGTGGAGACGCTGAAGTAGGCGATCTAAACCGTTCAGGCCGTCAAGCGGTTTGTTCAACGGCCCCTATTTCGTCCTTCTCTGGATCGAGAGACTGAAAGCCTTCGGACCTTGCCGTTTCCAACAACGTGGGCGAAGCCGAAACGAAGATAATTTCGGTGCCGCGGAACATTTCGCGAGCAACCAGCGCGGCACCTAGCTGCAGCGCTTCAGTCCAGCGCAGCCTGGTGCGGTCGAGAAGTTGCCGGGCTGCTTCGAGGACAGCGGGGTTCAGGGGCTCCTGCACCATGCGTGCGGCTTCTATACGCAGTATTTCAAGGACGGCGGCGGCATCTGCAGAGCTGATGCTGCCGGCTCGCTCACGTTTACGGATGGCCGCATAAACCTCAAGAGGCGCACTGGCGGCAATCAGCTTGCGATTATCTTCGACGGTCTCCATCAGCCGTATCAAAGCATTGGTGCCGGGCTCCTGCACGAAAAGCTTTGCGAATGCCGTGGATTCGAGAAAATAACAACTCACAGCTTTCCCCGTTCCTCTTCAATTGCTTCGCCAATTGGCTCGCCCTGTACAACCACTGGATGGAAGCGCTGGGATTCTTCCGGCACTCCGGCTTCTGCACGGTTTAAGCGAATGGTCGTTGTCGGATAGGCGGGTGTCTTTGGATTCGCGATTTTGCTGGTTAAGACAACGCCGCGCTGGATTGCCTCGGCGAGGACGGCCTGCCGAGATTCGGGATGCTGATTCCAGCGAAAGGCCTTTCGCGGCAAAAACGAATCTCGAAACCATTTCAAAGCGATGAAGGCATGGCCGCCGCGCTCCGCTTCAGCAAGTGCCGCGCAAAGCTCTTTGACCCGCGCGTCCAGATCGGCCGGCACGATTGCGATTTCTTCCGGATCTTCTTCAAAATTCACCTCAACCGGAGCTCGCGAAGACCGACTCTGTCTTGTTGGGGCGGTTGCTCCGTCGTCACGTTCGAAGTAAATTCGAACCTCATCCTCTTCAGGCGACCAGCTTTCGGCGGAGGCACTCCGGCGCTTGCTGCGCCCGTTTTCGCTGCATAGCTCTACGATCGCCTGATATCCGGGAGGGGCCAGAAAACGCAGCGCGCGTGCGAGCCCGGGATCCTGGGAAAACGCGAGTTCACTCAAGGCCTCTTCAATGATCTCTTCAGCATCCGGAATACTGAGATTGCTAATGTCTACGCTGCTTTGCGCAGCTCGATTCGACTTCATGAACGGTTCTCCGTATAAAGCATCTCTAGCCCGTCTTTATCTCGCTGCGCTCTTATGAAATCGAACCCTAAGATACGGCGCTTTTTCGGCGGGTGACAGGTTCCCGATCTGGCTGTAAATGAAACCCTTGGGTTTCCCGAACGGTTGTATGGGAGAAATGGCGGTTTTAGTCTTTTGAAGCGGCCCGATCGCCAGTCCTATTTTTGTGTGGATCCCCTACAGAGCCGAGAAAACTTTAAGTAGAAAGCACTTCCAGCCTAACCACGCACCAGTGTAAACGATTGTGCAACCTGACCCCATAAAGGTGCAAGAGAGATTCAAGCCTGGCAAACGCCTGGCGACTCTAGATTTCGCAAAAAGTCTCGTTTCCGTTTCAGTATTTTTGAGACCCTCAATATTCGTACAATAGAGGGATGCGGCGTTGTTCGGTCCTACTGTTGTTTGTTTTATTGGTTTTGAGAAATACACCGGCGTGCGGTCAGGCACCGCCGTCGTTTGACCTGACAGGGCCTAAGGTTGACGTGCATGTAAAACGGGGAGAGGCCACACTGCCCATTGGCCAAGTGCCCAATCTGTTGGCCGGGGACCGCTTGTGGATTCATCCGGATCTGCCCGAAAGCCAGTCCACCCGTCTCGTGCTGATCGTCGCCTTCCTGCGCGGCGCCACGAATCCGCCGCCAACACAGTGGCTTACGCGCGTGGACACCTGGGACAAGAAGGTACGCACCGAGGGCGTTTTTGTCACGGTTCCAGCGGAGGCACAGCAAGCTGTGCTGTTTCTGTTGCCTTCGACCGGCGGGGACTTCAGCACGCTTCGGAATGCTGTGAGAGGGCGCCCCGGCACCTTTGTTCGTGCCACGCAGGATCTGCAGGCAGCGAGTCTGGATAGGATGCGCCTGGATGCGTATCTGGCGGAGGTGAAGGTCACCTCGCAGACAGACCCCAAGTTGTTAAAAGACCGAGCGCAGAAAGCTGCCTCAGTGTTGGGAATCCGGCTGGATCAGCAGTGTTTTGACAAGCCGACGGATCAGCAGGCTCCGTGCCTGACACAGCACACCGAAGGCCTGGTGCTGGACGATGCCAATGTTTCGAATCGAGTGTCACAGCTAACGAGCGGCAGCGGCGCGGACCTGATGAATCAGCTGAGCTACTCGGCGCTGGGAGGGGCCGGGGTGTACAGCCCCTATATCGGGGCTGTTGTCGATACGATCAGAATACTTGCCTCGTTGCATACGGCACATTTCCAGTACATTCCAGCGCTGGCACTGCCTACCAACGACACGCTGAACTTGCGTTTAAGCGTCCCACCATCTTTTCGTGACCCGAAATCGGTGGTCGTGGTGGCCCTGCCCCCTGTGGGACCGGCAAAGATGCCTCCGCTGCATCCGATGAACCCCGGGGAGCAGTTTTGCGCACAAAAGCCAGGACTTGTGCTGGAGGCTGAGGGAGCACCGCTAGTGTATGCGACGCCGCTGGCTCACGATTTGGATCTTGAGATTCAATCAAAATCCGCGACAGTCAGGGTTCCATTGAAGACCGATGCCTCGCAGGGCGGCCTTGTGGTGGCGCATGCATTGCCGCCGCTTCCATCGGGCGAACTGACCGGGGTAGTCAAGGGTAAATGGGGTTTTGATGACTGGGAGGGGCCGAGATTTCACCTGGTGAGTGCCGGGGCCGGGAAGTGGACGGTGTCGCCGAGCGATGAATCTGCCCTGGTGGTTGGAAGGGAAGACACGCTCCACGTCACCGGCCAGAATTCTCTTTGCATCTCAAAGATTGAGGTAGTGCCGACCGGCGGCAGCAATCTGGAGCTTCAGTGGAAGTCGCCGAAGCCCGATGTGCTGGAGCTTGGAGTGCAGCTGAAGGATGCAGCGCCTGGTCCGGTCACGATCAATATCCACCAGTATGGTTTGGATAAGCCCGACAAGCTGACGCTGATGGCTTATTCCGAAGCAGCGTCTTTGGATCGACTGAGGCTAAGTTCAGGCGATTCTCAGGCGGCGCTTACGGGAAACCGGCTGGACGAGGTGGCTAAGGTCTCGTTGAATGGAATGGAGTGGACTCCCGCGGGTCTGAAACGTGTCCAAGACCTGGATCGACTTGAGTTGAAGACCGCTGCCGACACCACTCGCCTGGAGGCCGGAAAGCGGTATACGGCGAAGGTTCAGTTGCGGGACGGACGGGAACTAAAAGTCCCTGTCAGCGTGGAGCTGCCGCGACCGGAAGTTACCTTGCTGAGCAAAGGGACTCAGGATGACCAGTCGGCGGAGCCATCGCCGGTTCGGCTTGGAAGCCCGGACGATCTGCCCGTGCAGGGCAGGCTGGTGTTCTTCCTGAAGTCAAAGACGCCGGTGAATTTTCCAAGGGACCAGAAGGTGGAGGTAGCGGCCACCGACAACAGCTTCAGGACGATGCTATCGGTAAGCGATGGAACGCTCATGCTGGAAGATGCGAACACAGCGCTGGGTGTAGTGGAGCCGCTGGCCAAGTTTGGCTCATCTGCATTTGGGCCGCTTCAGGCGCGAGCGGTGTCGGCGGATGGAGTTGCCGGCGAATGGATGACGCTGGGAACGCTGGTGCGTATTCCTGGCTTCAAGGAGTTGCACTGCCCGCATAACCCATCGCGTCCTTGTGTCTTGACGGGAACGAATCTGTTTTTGGCCGCATATATTGCAGCTTCGCCCGAGTTTGATAATCCGGTGGATGTGCCGGCGGACTTTACCGGCACGCAACTGACAGTGCCACACCCGGTGAATGGCCTGCTGTACCTGAGACTTCGCGACGATCCGGAGACGGTGCAGACGCTGTCGCTATCCGTGATGCCGCTAACGCCAGCTACTCAGAACCCGGCGGCTGCGAAGCCAGCGGCAGCCGCGCCGACGACGGAGCAGCAGAACGCACAAACGCCCGCGCCGCCGCCATCGAAAACTGAGCCGTAGGGAAATCTTTCCGGGAGTTCTCGGTGATCGGCCGGGCGGCTATTGGAAGTAGGCGCGATTCTTCTCTCCAAAGTGAGCCTTGTCAGCGGGCAGATCGGCTTCAGGGTAGATCGCGTTCTGGGCGCAGATGGTCGCGCAATTGCCACAGTCGATGCACTCGGCGGGGTTGATGTATACCTGCGACACGGTTCCGGCGGCAGGGTCGGAGGCTTGCGGCGCGATGGCGGCGGTGGCGCATTCGGCAACGCAGACAAAGTCCTTGGTGCATGCATCGGTTATAACGTAAGCCATAAAAGTGCTCCTTGATTGTGGTGCGCAATGTGCGTAAAACGCTCTTCTGAGCTTAGCCAGCCGGGGCAGCGATTTTCGGTGACTCGAGTCACAGGAAGGGTGAATGCCTTGGAACGCAGCGATGTGCGATTTAAGGATGTTTGATGAATGTTCGGCATGGGAGGCAATTTATGCTTAGGCATGTTTCGGCCCATTCGAATTTCTTCCCTGACCACGATTCTCCTTTTGGTGGCTGTTTCTGCTGTTGCCCAAACTGATGACGCAACCTGGAGTTTCGCTGTATCTGGAGATAGCCGGAACTGCGGCGATTTTGTGATGCCAGCGATCGCCTCGAGTGTCAAAGCGGAGAACGACGCGTTTTACTGGCATCTCGGCGATTTTCGCTGGACATCGAGACAGGACGAGGATCTGATCTCGATGCTGCCGCCGGGCAAGGTTCTCTCTATCGACGAGTATCACCGGATCGAGTGGGACGATTTTCTTACCCACCAGATGAAAGCGTTTGGGTCTTTTCCCGTGTTTCTCGGGCGCGGCAATCACGAGAATGTGGCGCCGATGACGCGTGAAGGTTATATCGCGAAGTTCACGCCATTCCTGGATCGGCCGGAAATTACTGAACAGCGAAAGTCTGACGGCGCCAGTGCGGGACCGGTGGGGCCGTGGTATCACTGGACGCATGGAGGCGTGGACTTTATCACGCTCGATAACGCAAGCAGGGAGGAGTTCTCGGATGCGCAATTACGGTGGCTGCGCGGAGTTCTGGATCGCGATCTCGCGCCCGGCTCGGGAATCCGGGCGATTGTTGCAGGGATGCACGAGGCATTGCCGCACTCGACGGGCGCAGAACATGCAATGGACGACTGGGATCTCGGCGAACGAACTGGGGACAAGGTGTACACCTGGTTCTATGACGTCCAGGCGTCAGGAAAACACGTGTACCTGATTGCAAGCCACTCGCATTACTATTCTCCGAATATATACAACACGCTCTACTGGAAGCAGTATTCAAACCGGGTCGTGCCCGGGCTGATCATCGGCCTAGCAGGAGCCTATCGCTACGCATTGCCCAAGACTGCGGCCAAGGAAGCGAAGACCCATGTTTATGGGTTCATGCAGGGGCTGGTGCACGCTGACGGACAGATAGATTTCAAGCTGCACGAACTATCAGAGGACAACCTGATCAAGAGCCGCTGGCCCAATGCTCCGCTGGCGGCGATCCACGAGTGTGTTGTGAACAACGGCGATTAGTCAGGATCTGTGTGGTACCCGCGGAAGTCCTGCTCTAGCAGAGCAGGGGCAAGAGCTACGTGAGCTCAGCGAATCTTCGGGAGAGGCAGTTCGCCGGGGCCGGTATCACGCCCGATGACGTCGAGCCAGGTGCGAATGCTTGCACGGAGTTGTTCTACTGCGACGCCGCCGTATTCCGCTGGATAGCCATCGAGGCGACGCAGGGCTGTGGTTAGCAGGGATGCGGTGCCGACTGGATTCCCGCGCTGCAGGTGGTGGAAGGCAGCAGTGATCTGGATCAGCGCCTGGAGGAAGGTCTTGTCGGGTTCATCGCATTTGAGCCAGACGCCTTCCCAATGTTCGTGCGCGTTGAAGAACTCCTGATCGCAATAGCAGCGAAGCCCCTCGGCGAGTGCGCCTTGTGTCCAGTCAAACGGCATCGTGTCTTCATTATCACTTCGACAAGATCCGCGAGGTGGATCCGAACTTGTGGTAATTGAGGAATTGCACCACGTTGATGTGTTTCTCCAGGCCAACTCCGTCAGACTCCATCACCAGGTTGTGTACGTCGGAGACGGCTATCCCTTGGATCGGACAGACGTAGTTCTTTCCTCCGATATCCACGTAACCGTACTGCACGGCGATGCGGGATGCAGTAACCGGGTCTGCGTCGGTTAATTCTGCTTGGAGAGTAATGCGATCGATGACACCTGTCAGCGGATCAATATAGAGTTCGCCGTGATATCCAGGCTTGCAGCGAAATGAGTATTCCTGAGGATCCTCTTTCGATTTTCGATAGCAGCAAAAATCGATCAGATAATGCGAGCGGATTGCGGTACGGAGAAACGAAAAACAGCAAGAAGGGCACCTGTTTCACTTGACTGCCAGCGAATCCATTCGACGTTGCCCACGAAAGAATCGGCAAAGACAGTTTTGAGGATAGGGCCGAATTCACCCCATGTGGTCAGGCCGGAATCGGTTGAATTTGCGTCCTTCATCTCGCGGCCGTTGCGATATCCGACTTCGTGATTGGATTCGCGGGCGAGCTGCATCGTGGTTTTTGGCCTGGGGTGGTTCGGGCCTTTCTGCGCGAGCGTCTTTTCGAAACTCAATGTGGTGCGCGTGGCGAGGAAGTCGGGAAGTTGCTGCAGCGTGGTGTTCACGTAGCTCACTGCTGCGGAGATTATTCTCTGTCGGGCGGCTGAATCGGGCGGAGGGGAGTTTGGGATTTCGGCGCGAGGAGGTGGATTGAAGACTGATGCGAATGCGAGCAGTTGAAGCTGCTCGGCTGTTTTGGGGCCGATGTCTGCTTCCGCGAGGAGGCGAGAAAGCGTGACCGGGGTCAACTGTTCCGACAACGCCACTGAACCGAGCTGAATCGCGAGGTCGGCATCAGATTCCTTCGCGGCCTGTTTGGAAGTTAAGAATCTCTGCAATTGCGCGATGGTGACACCGATCTGCGCGCCGAGGGGAACGGGAAGCACAAAGAGAGCCACCAAAATGATGAAGCAGCGCAATGGACTCAAGGGTTTCAACTGGATGCAAGTGTACTTGTCTGGGTCGCTCTGGAACTGCCGTTTCCAGAGAGACCGTGAAGATGCTGGCAGAGTAATCATGGTTCCAGATAACTTTTCAGCCGATTTCTGCGTCTGTATCTCTGTAACCAGTTTTTCTCGGCCAACCGGCGAGGTGTATCTGCCGCGAGGGACAATCGGGTGGGTTGCGTTAAGGCGTTTAGTACCTAACTTTAACGAATAGTAGAAGATGACCTCGTTGCTGGTAGTGCTCTCATACTGAAAGTCGCTGCAGCATTTGTTGCCCGCAAAAAATTGAAGAACTCAGGCCGATGAGCGCGAGGGTGCCCATCAAGGTATTCGTGTCTCCCGGACCGGCTGAGAAGAGAGAGAAAGTGCGCTTCAGCGAGTGTGAAGTGCAGGGCCTGAAAACTAACTTGGCAAAGCACTTACCAAGTGAGGACGGCGAAGCTATGCCCAATATCGCAGGGAGTTCTTCGCCAAGCCCTTGAAGGCGTTGGTTTGCGGTGTACACGGCGTGCCGCCACGAAAAACAGGTAGCACGTCACCTGGAGCAACGGCAGATCGAACATTTTCTGCCTCTGTATCGAACGCAACACCAGTGGAAGGACGGGTCGCTCGTGATGGTGGAACTGCCGCTGTTTCCTGGATATGTCTTTGTGCGGGTTGACTGGAGTAATCGGGTGGGAGTGCTTGTGGTGCCGGGAGTGGTTTCAATGATCGGGACGGCGATGCGACCTGCGCCGCTGCCGGATTTCGAAGTGGAGAAGTTAAGGACCGGTTTAGATCCATTGTGGGTCGAGCCGCATCCATTCATTACGTTAGGCCAGCGAGTGCGAATCAAGAATGGATCGCTTGCCGGAGTGGAAGGGATTGTAGTTCGAAAGAAGGGCGGGATTCGCGTTGTGCTGACGCTGAACCTGCTGACGCAGAGTATTGCTATTGATGTTGATGGGAACGATGTGGAGTTTGTGAAAACATCAGCTCCGCTAACGCTGGAAGCTACACATAGAGAAAAAGAAATAGAACAGTTAAAACGACCCCTTTACCAATTTTAATTTCGGACCTTGGTTCACATTATCCATCTTCTGGTGCTTCCCTGGCGCGAAGTTTACACGGCGCTCGAGAAGGACGCCGGGGGAAACCTATATTGCAAGCCCATGCGGACGCCATGGCAGTTCAGCAGTTGAAGAACTCACCAGGGCATGGAAACACAAAAAGCGAGGGTACTGCGAATGCAAGGAAGAAGTACTGCCATAAATATATTGGAAGCCGACCGAGACGGAGTTGGAACGTTCACGGCCGTCGGCATATACCGCGATGCAATTCCTGCGAGCGCGTGGAAGCGACCAACACCTTACCTTTCCGCCGCAGTGCGCCGTGCATTTTCGTGGCGCTATGTGGTGGCGAAGCGAACTTTGGACATTCTGCTCTCAAGTTTGCTGATTCTTATTTTCTTTCCGGTGATGCTTGCGGTTGCAATGGCGGTAGCACTGACATCGCCCGGGCCGATCTTTTTCACACAGGAGAGGTTGGGGCGATTTGGCGCTCCCTTCCGCATCTTCAAGTTTCGTTCGATGTTTACGCAGAAGCAGAAGCACAAAGACAATGTGTTCGAGATTAACGGTCAGCATCGCCGGAGCGAGGCGGACACTAGGAATGAAGCTGCATATCCGCTGAACAAGGACACGCCGGATCCGCGCATTACGCCGGTAGGACGGATTATTCGCAAGCTGAGCCTTGACGAGCTTCCGCAGCTGTTTAACGTGCTGCTGGGAGACATGTCGCTGGTGGGACCGCGGCCGATTGTGGAGGCGGAGGTTCCGCTGTACGGACAGGAGTTCGCCTACTACGATCTCTTCCGGCCGGGCATTACCGGGCTGTGGCAGGTTTCAGGACGGAGCGATGTTGGCTTCGAAAGGCGCGTAGGGTTCGATCGCGAGTACGCGAGTGAGTGGAGCTGTCTGCTCGACTTCAAGATTCTGACGATGACGATTCCCGCTGTGGTGACGATGCGCGGCGCTTATTAAGCGTCGCGCGCGATCGTGCTGTTCGCGCACGCGAGCTGTGCGGATCGTATTTGCGATCGGAAGATTACAGATGAGAAGTAACCAAGGTAAGTGCTGGCGGATATTGATCTCCTTTTCAGTTGCCCTATTTCTAACCGCAGCGAGTGCACAGACACAGACCAATCCGACCTCTACGCCGGGCAGTTCGCAGCAGGATATGGGTCTGCAGAACTGCGCAAATGGGGATGTGTCCGCCTGTCAGTCCTTGACGCCATCGACGTCAACGGGGGGACTAAAGGGCGACGGGGCGCTGCGACACGCTCGGCCTGAGACAGCTGGCTGATGGAAAACAATGGAAATTTACCGAACTCATATCAGGGAGTCGCATCCCTGAAGCATATTCAGGACTCATGCTGACCGAGACAAAGACATCGCCCGGCCCCCCTGGAACTCTCTGGCTTTCAGTCAGAGACTTTTTGCGCTATAAGCTTCCACACGCAATCGGTCTGGACAGGGCTATTGCGTTTACGGTACTGGGACGCGTGGTACAGGGGTTAGGTAGCGTGGGAAGCTTGCTGCTGATTGTGCACTTTCTGTCAGCGGCAGAGCAGGGCTACTACTACGCGCTGTGGAGCCTGGTGGCGCTGCAGAGCGTATTTGAGTTGGGGTTTTCATTTGTGATTCTCCAGGTGGCGGCCCACGAACGCGCACATCTGGAGTTCCATGCGGACGGCAGCATTACGGGTAGCGAGACAGCTCATTTCAGGCTTGCGTCACTGCTGCAGCGAGCGGTGCGCTGGTATACGACAGCGGCCATTGTGATGGGAGTGGTGCTGCTGCTGGGCGGGATGCGCTTCTTTGCGATGCATCAACAGCCACATGCGCCGAACATCTGGATCGTTCCATTGAGAGTGACAGTGGTGGCTTGCGCCGTCACGTTCTCGATTGGCCCGGTTCTTTCTTTTCTTGAAGGATGCGGGCAGGTGGCACAGGTTGCGCGAATGCGGTTCGTGCAATCGAGTGTGAGCGTGGCGTTCTCGTGGGCGGCAATGTTTAGCCACCACGGACTATTCGCGCCTGCGATGGTGCTGCTGGGGCAGGGATTTGTGGCGAGTTGCCTGCTGTACTCTCGGCGCACTCTGCTGATGCCGCTGCTGCGGATGCATGTGGCGCGTATGGGGATCAACTGGCGAACTGAAGTGTGGCCGTTCCAGTGGAAGATCGCGGTGAGCTGGATATGTGATTACTTCATCTTTCAGCTCTTTACCCCTGTGCTTTTTGCGTTTCGTGGGCCGGTGGAGGCAGGAAAGATGGGCCTCTCGATGAACATCGTGTTGCAGTTGAGCGCCATGATGTTGTCGTGGATGACGACGAAAGCCGCGCCATTCGGGAGTTTGATTGCGAAGAAGGATACGCCTGAACTTGATCGGATGTTTTTCAGATCGCTGCGACAGTCGATCGCGTTATTCATGGGAGCTGCCGTGGGTGTTTTGATTTGCGTCCTCGCGGCTCCTTATGTTTTGCCGAAGGTGAGCAGCCGGATCGAGGAGTGGCCGGTGTTTCTTCTTCTCCTGCTCACGGCATTGAGCAGCCACGTGGTGCAGAGCGAAGCGATCTATCTACGGGCGCACAAGTGCGAGCCGTTCCTGGTGCAGTCAATTGTGATTGCGCTTTGTACGGCGGGCAGCGTGGTTCTGCTTGCGAAGACATCGGGCGCGCTCGGCGTCTCGCTGGCGTACTTCGCGGTGCTTGGTGTGGCGGGAGTTATTTCTGCCACGATGATTTTCAGGACGAAACGAAACCAGTGGGCTGAAGCGGGGATTTGATTCATGAACTTGAACGGTACCAGCAACCCTGCAGTACGCATTTCGGTGGCCATGTGCACCTTCAATGGCGGTCGCTATCTCCAGGAACAGTTGGAGAGCATTGCATTGCAGACGCGGTTGCCCTGTGAGTTGGTTGTTTGTGATGATCGCTCGACGGATGACACGCTCACGATTCTAAAGCGGTTTCAGTCTGAAGCGCCGTTTGCGATAAAGATCATCCAGAATAGTCAGAGGCTGGGATCGACTCGCAATTTTGATCAGGCGATCGGGTTGGCACGGGGCAGCTTGATTGCCTTGTGCGATCAGGACGATCGCTGGGCATCTTCGAAGCTGGAGCGGCTTTCTGCAGCACTCACAGAAGACCCTTTTCTGGGCGGAGTGTTTTCGGATGCGAGCCTGATCTGACGGAGATGGGCGGCAGACGGGTCAACAATTGTTTGCGCGGCATAAGTTCACGACTGCGAAGCAGCGGGAATTTGTGGGCTGCCCGACCGCGACTCTTCTGAAGCATGATATTGTGACCGGAGCGACGCTGATGTTCAGGGCGTCAATCAGGCGCTACTGTTCACCGATCCCCGCCTCATGGGTCCACGACGGATGGCTCGCATGGATGATTGCGCTTCACTCGCGTCTGGGACTGATCGCAGAGCCGTTGATTGACTACAGGATCCACACTGGGCAGCAACTTGGCGTGAATAACCCAAGTCGCCGCGATGGCAGCGCCGAAACGCGCCGGCAGTTTTACAAACGGGTTGCGCGGCAATTTGAAGACCTGTTGCAACGTTTGCAGGCCGAGGGCTGGAGTGAGAACGATGTGCTCCTCGGAAAGATTCACGAGAAGGTCGCATTCTTGAAAAGACAGTCGACTCTTTCGCCGAGCCTTGGAGTCCGGACCCTTCAGATGATCGGTCAGTTGCCGAGTTACCTGCATTACGCGCGAGGACTGGGTTCTCTGCGCAATGATCTGTTGTTGGGCCGGGAGACGCCATGAACGAGCAACTCCGCTATACGACCCTCGGTGCAACTCAACCTGTTGAGGTATCGATTGCACCTGCGGCAATGTGGACATCGGTAACGGAAAGATTTGCAAAACACAAGTTTGTATATGGAGTATTGAAGGGGCGGCACGAACTGCCGCTGTTCTGTAATCCTCTGGTGATTTTCGTTCTTAACTGGGCATTGATGTTGCTGACGCTCAGTTTTCAAGTCACCTATGTGACCTATCCGATGATGGGGATACCGATCTTGCTGTTCGTGTTGTCACTAGGCTCATTTCTGTTTGGATATCTGGTGGCGCGAACGGTGCTGCATCGCTGGCCCACGAACTTGGGGGCGTTGCCCTACGCGCTCGACGTGACCCGGTTGTGGCAAGCCAACTTGTTGTTTTGCGGTGCGGCGATTCTCATCATCGCGTTCAATTGGGCGTTGTCTGGTCCGCCGCCGGCGCTGGGAGATCCTACATCCTACCTGACCTACGGGCGATTCAAGCAGGTACTTTTCCCGCTGCTGGTGGTTGTGACGGTGAACTCGATACTGGATACATCGCGCTGGCGTAAAACATTGTTCTGCATGTTCGGCGTCGCGGGCATGGCGCTGTATATTACGCGGGGTCTGCTGATGGTGGCGCTGCTGCAGATGCTGTTTGTCTTCTCGTTGAAGACGCACATTAGCAAGAAAAAGCTTTACGGAGTTGCGCTTGGCTGTCTTGGTCTCGCGGTTGTTGCGATTACTCTGATAGGGAATGCACGAACGGCGCAAGGGGTCTTCCTGGAGTACCTGCACATCAGGCACAAGTTTGCCGATTGGCCGATGGCTTATCTCTGGCTGACCTCTTATATATCAATTCCGTTTTCAAATTTATGCTGGCTTTTCGCGAAGGGCAATTTTCATGGACCTACCCTGTCTTTTTTGTATCCGCTACTGCCCTCGTTCCTGACACCGGCCGATCCGCACGCTTCAATTCACAATGACTTGAACATCATTGACGGGGCGAGTACATATCTCGCCGCTTACGTATTAGATTTTTCATACCTTGGCGTCTATCTCGCCAACCTGGCACTGGGAGTAGGCTGCGGTTGGCTGATGGAGCGTTCGCTGCCGAAACACATCATGGTAGCTGGACTTTTTCTTACATGTCTCACGTTTATCTTCTTCAGCGACATGTTTTCGCCGCTCTCGACGATTCTGCAGTTTGCGATTCAGGCCGCAGTGCAGCGGAAGTGCTTTCGGTGGGGCATGGCTCCGGCGGAAAGCGTGGTGGCGCAATGAGCCGCGTGGCACCGGTGTTTACAGGTACAGAAGACCGCCTGAAGGTGACGGTCGTGATTGTGCTGTACCGGTTGGAGTTTTCGCAGTCGCCGGCATTTCAGAGCGTGATGGCAGCGCGCACGGCGCTCGATCCAGATCTGGGCGACGTTCACGTTTTGCTATGGGACAACAGCCCGGAGCGGAGCGTCGAGCACAATCTTGCGGAAGGCGTTGCGTATTTTCCAGACGAAAGCAATTCGGGTTTAGCGACGGCGTACAACCGTGCCATCGAGTGGGCATCGCAGAATGGATCGGAGTGGCTATTAACTCTGGATCAGGATACGGCGGTGCCGAGGGACTTCTTTGTGAAGATGACGGCTGCCGCGCGGGCGAGTACACGCTATGCGGGAATCGGCGCAATTGTGCCGCAGATTGTGGCAAGCGGAAAGCATCTTTCGCCGAACTATTTTCAGTTTGGAGCGATCCCGCGGTGGTATGAGACGGGGTTTGTGGGTGTGCCGCGAGAGCCGGTGTTTGCTTTCAACTCGGGCGCAATGTTGAAGGTGGCGGCGCTCGAACAGGTAGGCGGTTATGATCCGCGGTTCTGGCTTGATAACAGCGACGCAATGATCTTCAGCAAGCTTCACGAACATGGCAAGCGGATATACGTGGCCGGCGACATTCAGGTCGAGCATGAGTTTTCGATGAAGAATATGCAGCTGAGAATGAGTCCGGAGCGGTACCGAAATGCGCTGTTCGCGGAGACGGTCTTCTGGGATCTGCGCATGAATCGGGCGGCGGGTTGGGAGAGAACGCTGCGGCTGGCGCTACGGCTGGTGAAGCAATGGTGGCGGAAGGATTCGACGGAGTTGCGACGGATTACATGGCAGGCTCTGATGCGGCGACTCTTTACTTCGCGCAAGAGGCGGATCCGGGAGTGGATGGAGAGTGAGGAAGGCCGCGTAAGAGAAGCAAGTGCGTCGATTCAAAATGCGCCCGAGCCAAGAATCTCGGCGTGTATGGCGGCTTACAACGGCGGCGCGTTTGTTGAAGCGCAATTGCATTCGATTCTGCCGCAATTGAAGCCGACAGACGAGGTAGTGATTATAGATGATGGATCGACGGACGACACGTTGCTGAGGATTGCCCAGGTCGGCGATGCGCGGATTCGATTGCTCAGGCATGAGAAGAATGCTGGTGTGGTGGCGACTTTCGAAGATGCGCTGCGTTCCGCGACTGGAGACATTCTGTTTTTGTGCGATGACGATGATCTGTGGGCACCGGCAAAGGTGCGGCGGTTCCTAGGGGTGTTTGACGACCGTCCGGAGGTGGAAGTCGTGTTGAGCCGGGTGAGCATGATCGACGAGAAAGATCAGCCGATGCCGGATTCCCGCATCAATCGCGAAGGCAGGTTTCTGCCGGGATTCTGGCGCAATCTCTACATGAATCACTACCAGGGCTCGGCGATGGCGATTCGCGCGTCGCTGCTGGGGAAGGTGCTGCCGTTCCCGGCGCGAAGGTCGTTCCTGCATGATGCGTGGATTGGAACACGGAACGAATTGATGGGTGGCAAGGTTGCATTCCTCGATGAGGATCTGCTGTATTACAGGCGGCATGGCAATAATGCGAGCCGGACAAAATCGCTAACGAGGCAGATTTACACGCGCGTGGAGCTACTGCTCGCGCATCTGGTGTATGCGCTTCGCCAACCAAGTCGACCGTCTGAAATTCTGCTGGGAAGGCAGACGGAACGTTGAATGGTTCATTCAGCGACATGACTTTCGAGAAACACGCTAGCTTGATGCTTTGCGCTTGTTGAGCGCAGCGGGAAAGTGTATCTAGATGATGCAATCTGCTAATGACACCGGCAGTTCGCGCCCGACGGTCGCGCTCATCATTCCGACATACAATGCAGCACCGCTTTGGACGGCGTTGTCAGGGGGAATCCGCGCGCAGAGTCTCAAGCCCGACCAGGTAGTCGTGATTGACTCGTCATCATCGGATGGGACGGCGGAGTTGGCGCGGAACGAGGGATTCACGGTTATCGAGATTCCTCAGCGCGAGTTCAATCACGGCGGGACTCGCCAGATGGGAGCTGACCTTGCGGAGACTGCGGACATCCTGATTTATCTGACGCAGGACGCGATACCGTTTGGTACGGAGGCATTCGCGAATCTACTGCGCGTGTTTGAAGACGTGGAGATTGGGGCCGCTTACGGCAGGCAGCTTCCGCGAAAGGAAGCAGGGGCGATCGAGGCCCATGCACGGCACTTCAGTTATCCGGATGTATCACGGGTGCGTGTGTGGGAGAGCCGGCGCACCCTTGGATTCAAGTCCATCTTCTTTTCAGATTCCTTCGGAGCCTATCGTCGAGGCGCGTTGATGAGCGTGGGCGGCTTTTCGCCGGATGTGATTTTTGGCGAGGACACGCTAGTGGTGGCGCGGATGCATCGCGCGGGATGGAAGACGGTGTACGTTGCCGATGCGGCGGTGCGACATTCGCATGCGTATTCGATCGCCGAAGAATTCAGGCGATATTTCGATATCGGGGTGTTGCATGCGCGGGAGAACTGGCTCGTCGAACAGTTTGGGAGCGCATCGGGCGAAGGCCGTCGATTTGTTATCTCGGAACTCAAGTATCTTTTGAGGCACGGCGCTTACCTTGTGCCTTCGGCGATTTTGCGCACCTTCGCAAAGTACCTGGGGTACATGATTGGGCGGCGGGAGAGCGGGATCGCGCCCAGGCTTAAGCATCGTCTCGGCTTGAACAGGCAATACTGGATCCGCTGAGCTTGTTGCGGTGCCTCCAAAAGCCGAATTTCGATAGAATAGTTGCGATGAGTTTTCCGATCAAAACATGTGTTGTTTGTGGAGATGAGTTCGAACTGAAACCGGATAAGCCGGGGTTTGCGAATCGCTGTCCTGAGTGCAGTTCTCCTGAAGCGGAAGTGGGAACAGACGAGTCCCCCATGAGCGCCGAGGAGCGCAAAGCGCTGAGCGAGGTGAACGCTGAGCGGCGCAAAGTGATCCGGGACTTGCTTTATCGCAAGGACAAGTGAAGGGGCAACTTCCAACTTGCGGCGTCTAAGCCGCCGCGACCCGCTTGATGAGATCGGCTTGTTCCGTGTCGTTTTCGGCGCCAATGGTAAAGGCGTCGAGCACGCCGGAGCCGAGTGCGAAGCGAATTGCTTCATCCTGGCGCTTGCGCATGGCCCCCTGGCCGAGAATCTTCATGCCAATGATGCCCTTGCCCTGGGAGCGCATTTCCTTGATGACGCTGATGACGGTGGCGGGATCGGCATCCATGTGTGCTCCGACAGGATTGAGCCGCACAAGGTCGACCTCGACCCAAGGTGAGCGGGCAGCCGCGCGCAAGGCTTCGATGCTGTGGCAGGAAACGCCATGCGTGCGGATGATTCCCTTCTGCTTGGCATCGGAGAAGACGTCCATGACTCCGCGATATCGCTCGGTCCAATCGCCTTCCGTGACGCAATGGATGAGAAGGATGTCGATGTATTCCGTCTTCAGTTCGCGGCGGTAGCGATCGAGGTTGGCCTTCGCCTGTTTCGGATCGCGTGAGTCGCACTTGGTCATGATGACAACTTTGTCGCGCGGCAGCTTGCTGATGGCTTCTGCGACTTCCGGATGCGATCCGTAGGAGTCGGCGGTGTCGAAAAAGGTGAGCCCGCGATCGTAGCCAATGCGCAGCAGGCGTGTGAGTCCGCCTTCACGTGTCTGGTTGGAGGAGCCGGCGAACCCGATGGTGCCGGTTCCCATCGCGAGGCGGCTGGTGCGGATTCCGGTGTTTCCAAGAACGACTGTGTCCATTGCCTCGACGCGATGAGGTGTTTGTGCGCTGAGCAGATCGGTCACCAGGCTCGATCCGAAGCAGGTGGCACCGAGGCCGGCGGCGGCATGGGAGATGAATTTCCGTCGATTCATGGGGACCTCCACGTGCGTGCGGATTTCGAATTGGGAAGTGCGGGGCGCGGTTTTGGCGTCCGTGCAGGAATTTTACGCCTGTCGAGGATCGACTGCCTACTGACGTGTGATTGCGTTCGCTTATCGTGCAAGTTGAATCGATTTTCATACGAGGCTAAAAATGAAATGCCCGGCGGCCAAGATCCGCCGGGCGTTCTTGTTTAGGTTTAGCTTTGTTTTTAGTAATGGTCGTGATCGCGATCGTGCTTCATGTGATCCATGGCGCGGCGATAGCCCTCTTTGAAGCCTTCGCGAAAATCGTTGCGGGCTTCTCCCTCGTAAGGGGGGTGCTTGTACATTTGGTGGTCGTCGGCATCGGCGTGACGATGCTCGCTATAGTCATGTCGTGCGGCTTCAACGCCCTCGTGAAAACCGCGTTGTTGTGCATCGCGGTAGTCAGCGGGAGCAGCGTCCCAACGGTCATGGTCCTGGTATTGTGCCGCACTGGAAACAGGTTGAGCTTCGTGCGCACTGGCTTTGAGTGCGCCGGTCGATGCGATGCAGAGAGCAAGCAGGGATGGTGCAATACATTTTATGTTCTTCATAGAATAGGAACCTCCACGTACATCGCATAAAGATGAAGACATGACGACAGGCGTTGCCCCGCAAAGGGTTGCCCGAGCTCTGTTGAGATCTCGAGGATGTTCGAACTTCTTGTGTGTTGCAAGGCATTGCAACGCTGATGAATGACCGGTGAGAGGGATTCCTGTTTTTTACGGATCGGATTCCGCTGGGAGGCGCAATGTCGAAGTCGGCCGCAACTATGCAATAGGATGGCGGTATGGGCCGGCTTCTTGAGATTCGCGATCTGCACATCTGGTTTGGGGCAACGGAGGCGGTGCGCGGAATTGACTTCGATCTTGATGATGGGGAAGTCCTGGGGTTGGTGGGTGAGTCAGGTTCCGGCAAGAGCGCAACCGCACTGGCGCTAATGGGATTGCTGGGGACGGCGGCGCGGGTTGCGGGGAAGATTCGCTGGCGGCAAGAGAAATTGACTGGCTCGCGAGAGAGCGAACGCGTGGAGATGGTGAATCTGCTTGATCAGCCTGCGCGCGCGATGCGGGCGCTGCGCGGACGCGAGATCGCGATGATCTTTCAGGAACCGATGACCGCACTGAACCCGGTGATGACTATCGGGCGACAGGTGGCGGAAAGCGTGCAGGCCCATGCGCCTTCGTGCACGCGGAGCGAGGCGAAGCAGAAGGCAATCAAGGCGCTTGAGGAGGTTGCGATTCCCGATGCGGCGGCGCGGTATGGCGATTATCCGCACCAGTTTTCAGGAGGGCAAAGGCAGCGCATCCTGATTGCGTTGGCGTTGATCAACCGGCCGCGGCTGCTGATTGCCGATGAGCCGACGACGGCGCTTGATGTTACGGTGCAGGCGCAGATCCTGGCTCTGCTGGCTGAGTTGCAGAAGCAATATGGGCTGGCGATGCTATTCATCTCGCACGATCTGGCTGTAGTGGGTCAGGTGGCGAGCCGGGTGGCAGTAATGCGGGCGGGGAAGGTGCTTGAGACCGGGCCTTGCACGAAGCTGCTGACGCAGCCGGAACAC
Source organism: uncultured Acidobacteriaceae bacterium (assembly GCA_963738035.1). Taxonomy (GTDB): domain Bacteria; phylum Acidobacteriota; class Terriglobia; order Terriglobales; family Acidobacteriaceae; genus Telmatobacter. The sequence continues at coordinate 143,765 of CAVTVB010000002.1, read as the reverse complement.
GCATACACAAAGAGCCTGTTGCGGGCGGTGCCGACGCTGCGGACGGATCGCGAGCAGCCGCTGGCGATGGTGGAGCCATAGCCGGTCCAGGTGCGCGGATTGGGCAGGTTACGGAAGGTGGTCGTGGCGGGGTCAGGGATGGCCGTTTTTGGCTGTGTTTGCCCTATGATGGGCTGCAAGAGCCATGATTCAGGTCGAGAGAAGGGCCGGTTTAAGACGGGCAGCGGGAGTTTGGGCCGCTGTGCTGGCGATCTCTGTGTACCCTGGCATGGCGCAGACCTATACGCATAAGAAGGCGCCTGCGGCGCATGAGCCAACCTCGGCTGAGATCTTTGATTACATGCACGGGGCGCTGCTCGCGTACAGTCCCGAAGACGGGGCGAACGACAACCTGGAGGTTTTGATCGATCCCACCGCCACGATACTGACGATCAAGCAGCCCGATGGGCACTGCGATATTTTTCTGGCATCGCTTGATGCGAACACGATTGTGTGGGACGTGTACGACGCGAGCGACTCGATGCAGACGCGGGCGCCGCTGGCTCGGCTGACGGTGGATGCTGTTGTGGGCAAGAAGGCACGCACCTGTTACGACACGGACAACAATATCGATCCTTCGATTTCGTCGTCACGGGCGCGGATTTTGTTTTCGTGGGATAGGATTCCCGAGGGATCGGGATTCCAGACGAAGTTCACGAAGGCTTTGAAGAAGCTGATCAAGCAGAGCGGTGGGATGGCGGAGAAGAATATCTTCAAATAGGCGCGTGGATTCGGGCAGACTCTCGTCACCCAGATTCGTGCGATGCCAGACCCTCGATGGGGCTTGATTTCTCACTGAAACGTGAATTACGCGCCCGACGGACAAGAACAATCGCAGATCCTTCAACTGCGCTGCGCTCCGCTCAGGATGACAGACTCTGTAGTACCCGTCAGAGTTTGAGTTGCATTGTTGGCTCGGATTTAATAGGTTGGTCACATCGCGAATGCAAAGAGTGTGACGAACAGCCTTCCCATGAATGAGTGGAAAGTTCCTTTCCTCTTTTCGACTGAGCGTCGAGCTTTGCTTCTACAAAAGGAGAAACATCGTGAGCCTGCTTCACTTCAGGTTGGCGGCAGCCGCCGCTTGCGCAATGACGCTGCTTTTCACTTCAGTCGGACCAAAGCCCGCAGAGGGGCAGGAACGGGATGGCGACAAGATTGATCTGGCTGCTTTGACTCAGATCAAGAATGAGGCATTCAACCATTCGCAGGTGATGGAGAACCTGTTCTACATCTCCGAGGTTTATGGACCGCGCGTCAACAACAGCCGCAATCACAGAGCGGCTGCTGAATGGGCGATGCAGCGGATGAAGGATTGGGGCTTGCAGAATGTGCACCTGGAGAAGTGGGGGCCATTCGGCGACGGCTGGCAGATCAAAAAATACTATGGCGCGCTGGAGACGCCGGCATACGCGTCGCTGATCGGGTTTCCGCTGGCGTGGACTCCGGGGACAAACGGACCGGTGACGGCTGAAGCCGTGCTGGCTCCGCTGCATTCGGAGGCGGACTTTGGCAAATACAAGGGCAAGCTGAAGGGGAAGATCGTGCTGATCTTTGACCCGCGCGAGCTCTCGCTGCATACGGAGGCGGAAGCCAAGCGGCTGACCGATGACGAGGTGGCGGCGCGTACGAAGACTCCTGACCCTTCGCACACCGGCTTTGGTCCGGGACGGCCCGGTGCTGCAGCGCCGCGACCGGGAGAGTACACGCCTTCTACCCTTTCCACCGCAGCACCGAGCGGGCGCGTTCTGCGTAACCAGGTGAACGCCTTCCTGAAGGAAGAGGGTGTGGCTGTGGCGTTGACACCGGGTTATAACGGCGACGGTGGCACGATTTTTGCGTCGTATGGCGGATCGCAGGACCCGAAGGATCCGGTGGGACCGCCGATGGCTGCGATCACTCCGGAGCAGTACAACCGCATCTGCAGACTGCTGGAGCACGGCATCACGCCGAAACTCACCTTCGACATTGAGACCGAATACCAGAAGGATGACCTGATGGGCTTCAACGTGGTCGGAGAGATTCCCGGGACGACGAAAGCCGACGAGGTGGTGATGGTGGGCGGCCATTTCGATAGCTGGCAGGGCGGCACGGGCGCGACTGACAACGGCACGGGCTCGTCGGTGGCGATGGAGGCGGTGCGGATTTTGGCCACGATGCACAAGCCGATGGCACGCACTGTTCGCGTGGCCTTGTGGGGCGGAGAAGAAGAGGGACTCTACGGTTCGCTGGCGTATGTGCAACAGCACTTCGCTCCGCGCGACACGATGAAGAAGACTCCGGAGTACGACAAGCTGGATGTTTACTTCAATGACGATTCGGGCTCGGGGAAATTCCGCGCGGTATCGGCGCTCGGGAATGCGCAGCTTGCGGCGATCTTTCAGTCGTGGATTACGCCGATCAAGGATCTGGGGATTGACGCTGTGGTTGGTTTGACTGCGGGGCCGACGACGCAACCGGGGGGCACGGACTCGACCAGCTTTTCCTGGATCGGCTTGAATGGGGTCGGCTTCATGCAGGATCCGCTGGAGTACGGCACGCGTACGCACCACTCGAATATGGATCTGTATGACCGCGTGCAGAAGGGCGATGTGATGCAGGGAGCCATGATCGAAGCTTGGTTTGCTTATAACGCGGCTACGCGGGGCGAGATGCTACCGCGGATTGAGACGCCGGGGCCGGAGACGAAGAAAGAAAACTGAGATAGTTCGCGTACGGCTATCGATGGCGCGGGCCTATTTCCCAAGTCTCAGAAGCTAGACCTGGGGCACCCGGGTTCGTGCAACTGCTCACCGAGACCTGGCGCACCCGGTGTTATCCAGGTTTGTGACGGGAGGGGGAGCGGCTGGATACACTACCGCCTCCCTTTTGCGTCAGGAGGCGGCTGGTCAGAAGAGCTGTGTTGTCAGTCAGCGACTGCGGGCGCGGCGACGGGCTCGGAAACTTCCTGAGACGCATCGGCCGCGACGTTGACCCGGAGGTGAGCGGTGACCTCGCGGTGCAGCTTGACGGATACGGTGAAGTCGCCCAGGCTCTTGATCGGTTCATTGAGCTGAATCTTGCGGCGATCCACTTCAAAGCCCTTGGCAGCGAGTTCGCCAGCAATGTCGGCGGAGGTAACGGAGCCGAAGAGCTGGCCGTTTTCGCCTGACTTGCGCGTGAAGCTGAGGACAAGGGGTTCGAGCTTGGCAACGAGTTCCTGCGCCTGTACTTTCTCAGTGGCGGAGCGACGCGCGGCAGCTTCTTTCATCTGTTCAATGACGGCCTTGTTGGCCAGTGTTGCCTGCAGGGCCAGCTTGCGCGGGAGCAGGAAATTGCGGCCGTAGCCGTCCGCCACCTTCACGACATCGCCGCGGTGGCCGAGGTTGGCTACGTCTTCTTTCAGAATGACTTCCATTTGAAACTCTCCAGATTTACGGGCGGCCAGACTTCCTGCCATCCGTCCGTTGTGTTAGACACAGGCGGCTCGCATTGAGTTGCGCCGCGCCAGATTCTATCGCGACTCTTGCGCGGACGTCGCCTGCGAAATTATGCAATCGCTACAACTAAAGCGCCATAAGTAACGGCAGCGCCTCAGAGGTGCAAGTTAGTGCCTTGTTGCAAAGGGCAGCAGGGCGATATTGCGTGCCTGCTTGATGGCCCGCGTCAGGCGGCGCTGGTGCGTGGTGCAAACGCCGGTGAGGCGGCGGGGCACAATCTTGCCACGCTCGGCCACAAATCCCTGCAGCAGACGGACATCCCGGTAGGGGATGGCGTCGATCTTCTCGGTGCAGAACTTGCAGACCTTCTTGCGGCGGAAGAACTTGCCGCGTCCGCCGGGTCCACCGGATCCACCGGGACGGCCTCCGGGACGGCCGCCGGGTCCGGAACCGGGACCACCGGACGGGCGTTCGCTTTGTGGTGCTGGTGCGCTCACTTCGGGCGCTTTTACGGTTTCGTCAGACATTTTGTTTCCTCTTCATTCTGTTGGCTTTCGTTGGCCCGATGAGTGGACGCGGAAAGGCAGTAACACTTCGCCGCAGACTCGTGGCGCGGGCAGATGACTTAGGCGCTGGCCGGAACGGCTTCTGGAGCCTCAGCGGCGGGGGCCTGAGCAGCAGGGGTAGCGACTGCGGGTTGAGACGGGCGACGCACTCCACGAAGAGCCTTCACCTTGGCAAGACGCTTTTCTTCCTCGTCGATGCGCACGGTGATGAACTTGATGATCGGCTCGGAGACGCGGAGACGGCGCTCAAGCTCGAGCACCACGGGACCGCCGGCTTCGATGGTCATCAAGATGTAATTGCCGTCGTTGAACTTGCGGACGAGATAGGCGAGTTTGCGACGGCCCATCTTCTCCACATTCTTGACCACGCCGCCACCATTGGTGACGTTGGTGGTGAAGCCAGCGATCAGCTTGTCGACGTCTTCCTCGGCCACATCGGGCCGAACGATGAACATAACCTCATATACACGAGACATCCGTATTCCTTTTCCGCCGGAACCCGCTGGCTCCAGCACGTAGCAAATGCAGTTCGCAGTTCAGAGTTCGTAGTTCACAGTTGGGAGGCTTCTTTGCCACTCTGTTCCCTAATCCCTGTTCCCTGCTTCTTTCCTTCCGCCGGGTTGTTTTACTCGCGGCGGTTAAATTCGTTCATTGCGGGGCCCGGTCCGTCCTGGATGATGCGCCGGGTGGCCGTTGCCACCTTATCGAGCACTTCATCCAGCTTGGCCAGGTCCGCTTTGCGCATGGGCGAAAGGAGAAAATCCCTGCCCGGTCTTTTGCTGCCTGCCACGATGGCTTCTGGCGGCAAATCCGGTCCCACGCCTATGCGCAACCGCAACCACTCCTGGCTGCCCAGGGCACTGGTTACGCTGCGGGCTCCGTTGTGTCCCGCGGGCGAACCGCGCTCCCTGATCTTGAATGTCCCCAGCACCAGATCCAGCTCGTCGTAAATCACGAGCAGGTCTCGTGCCGGGTCCACCTCGAACTCTCGAATCAGAGCGGCTAAGGAGAGCCCGCTGAGATTCATGAATGTCTCCGGCTTGGCCAGGATCGTTTCGCGTCCTGCGATACGGCAGGTTGCGGTAACGGCCCGGCAGCGCCGGTTCTGAACCACAACGCCCTCTTGTTCGGCGATGCGGTCAATTGCCATGAACCCCGCGTTATGCGGCGTCCATAAATACTCGAGTCCGGGATTGCCGAGCCCCACCACCAAAAATGGCTTGGGGGGCCCGGTCTGAATTCCGTTCTCTTTCGTTTCTTCCACCGGGGCTTACTTCTTCCCTCCGGCAGCGGGTGGCTTGGCGGCGCCTTCTGCCGCGGCAGGCTCGCCCTTGCCCTTCTTGGCCACCTCGGGTTCGGTGGGTGTTGCACCGGCTTCGGCCACTGGCAATTCGCCCTCGGCAGGAGCAGCGACAACTTCTTCGCGGATCGAGACTACGTGAGCCACGGTCGCGTCTTCGTTGTTCAGGTACTTGATCTTGTCGGAGTGCGGCAGATCGCTGATGCGGAGAACGCCGTGCATTGCGAGTCCGCTGACGTCCACGTCAATGTGATTCGGGATGTCGGCGGGCAGGCACTCGATTTCAACTTCGCGGAGGACCTGGTCGAGGATTCCGCCCTCGGTTTTCACGCCGACCGGAATACCGAGCAGCTTGACGCGGACGCTGACGCGGAGAACCTTGTCGAGCGCGATGCGCTTCATGTCGATATGGATCAGCCTGTCCATGATGGGTTCGCGCTGCGTGTCGACGATCATGGCCTTGGCAGCGGGAGAGCCAGCGACCTCGACATCGAAGATGGTGTTCTGGCCGGTCTCAGAGAAGAGGATCCGCGAGATCTGCTTGGGATCGACTTCGACGGCGACGGCATCATGACCTGCACCATAGAGAACGGCAGGAATTTTTCCGGCGACACGCACGCGGCGCGCTGCATTTTTATTGAACTTGCCCTCACGGGGCTTGGTTACGACAACTTCAGGCATTCGAATCTCTCGTTTCTGTATTCGGGCACGGAGAGCGCTTCTAGCTTCTAGCTACTAGCTTCCATCTGGCTATTGCTAACGGAGGCTGAATCGCTCCACTCCCTTTGTTGGGAAGCTGGCGAGCTTTTAGCTGTTAGCTATTAGCTGTTCGCTTCGTGTTGCTGATCGGTGATGAATCAATTTCCAACGACTCATCATTCTTTGTTCTTCGCTCAATCGCGAAGGTCAATCTTGTTTGTCCACCGGCTAATAGCTTAGGGCTAGAAGCTAGTGGCTGTTCTTACGAGAACAACGTACTGACGCTGGTCTCCATGTGGATGCTCTCGATGGCTGCGCCTAACAGGCCGGCGATGGAGAGCACTTTAATCTTGGGCAACTTCTGTGCCGCTTCGCGCAATGGAATGGTGTTGGTGACAACCACCTGTTCAATGCGGGAGTTGGCAATTCTTTCGACGGCCGGGCCGGAAAGCACGGCATGGCTGGCGCAGGCGTACACGGCTGCGGCGCCATTGGCATAAAGGGCGTCCACGGTTTTTACGAGGGTTCCGGCGGTGTCGATAATGTCGTCGATGATCAGGGCGGTTTTGCCGGCAACGTCGCCCACAACGTTCATGACTTCAGCGACGTTGATGTCGGTGCGGCGCTTGTCGACGATGGCCAGTGGGGCGCCCATCTTCTGGGCAAAGTGGCGGGCGCGTTCCACACCGCCTGCGTCTGGCGAAACCACGGTAAGATTGGGCAGTGCGAGCGAGCGGAAATGGCTGACGAGCACCGGGCTGGCAAACATGTGGTCGACGGGAATGTTGAAGAATCCCTGAATCTGAGCGGCGTGCAGATCGACGAAGAGGGCGCGGTGGGCACCGGCGGTGGTGAGCAGATCGGCGATGAGCTTGGCGCTGATGGCGACGCGGGGGCGATCCTTGCGATCCTGGCGCGCGTATCCGTAATAGGGAACAACCGCCGTGATGCGAGCTGCGGAGGCGCGCTTGAGTGCGTCGATCATGACCAGCAATTCCATCAGGTTCTGGTCGACGGGATAGCAGGTGGGCTGCACGACGAAGACGTCGACGCCGCGAACGTTCTCGAGTAGTTGGAAGTAGACTTCGCCATCGGCGAAGCGCTGGAGCTTGACCTCACCGACGGGAACGCCGATGTGGCGGCCGATCTCTTCAGACAAGGGGCGGTTGGCCGTGCCGCTGAAGAGCTTGAAGCGCCGGTCCTCGCTGAGATTGCGAGCACGCTTGCGTTCGGGTGCCGGTTTGGCATCCTTCGGATTCTGGTTCGGGTTGGGCTGTTTGTTCACGCCATCTTTGTTGGCGTCGGCCGTACCCGGTGTTTGTTTGTCTTCCAACGTTTCCGTCACAGATCCCGCTTCAATCGTCATCAATACCTCCAAGCTGGTTGGCTTTGGCTGCATTCTGGTTCTTGCAGATCGCGAAAGTTGGCTGGGCGACTAGGATTCGAACCTAGACAAGTGCCTCCAAAGGGCACTGTCCTACCATTAGACGATCGCCCAACAACGCTTTCGATTTTCCGCCTGTTGATAGCCGTCCGCGAGTCTCTACGACACCGAGGTTGGCTGTCAACCTTACTGTTGCACAAGCATGTTTGCCCAATATTCCGATCGCGGCAGGGTGCGTGTGATCTGACTCTCGACGCCTGCTACGGTCAGCCGTTGGTGGGCTGCGTGTGCATCTCCCTGGGTCAGGTACAACCCGAAGAGCGCCGAACCAGACCCGGACAGCGAGGCATGAATGGCTGCCTCCGGAGTGCCGGTGGCCGCAAGAAGGCGCTTGATTTCTGCAAGGGAGGGGTGCTGGGGAAAGACGACGCGTTCAAAGTCGTTCTGGATCCAGCTACTGATCCCGGTGCGGACAAGCGCGGACTCTTGAGGTCCGGCGAGGTCCCCATCCAAGACAGGGACACCGGAGGAGCCTGATCCATGCTGACCTTGCGGGATTGCTCCTGCGAAGGCGCTGGCATAGGCGCGGCTCAACTGTTCCAGTCTATCTTCTGATGCATCAGCGGTCAAACCCTCGGAGGCGCAGAGGGTATCCCAGTCGCGGAAGGCCTGGGGGGTGGAGACGCCGATGGGAGGCAGGGCGACGACGCACCAGACGGGGTCGAGGTCGGGCAGGGGGAAGACGTTCTGCCCGCGATCCCTGCCCAGGACTGCGCCCCCAACCAAAAACAGCGGCACGTCTGAGCCCACCTTCTCGGCGAGTCCGAGATGCCATCCGGGCCACGCGCCCCCGGGCTCGGTGGCGACTTGGATCAGCAACTCCTCCAAGTTTTCCGGCGGCGGCTCTGGTCTTGATGATGGGGCTGGGCTAGATTTTGAGGCACGGAAATACGAGAGTGCGCTCGTTTTAGTCTCAAGTTCTCTCTCAAGGCCTACTAGGGCAGCGACAGCATTCGCTGAACCGGCTCCTAGTCCACCCTGGATGGGAAGACGCTTTTCGATGTGGATTGCGACTTTGGCCGGGGTGCCCAAGTCTTCGAGTGCCAGCGACACCATCTTCCATGCTGTGTTGCGGTTATCGGTGGGAACGCGGGGGTCGTTGGAGGTGAGACTGATGGATGTGGTGGGGGCGGAGTGGGCCGTCACGGTGACTAAGTCGTGCAGTTCCAACGTCTGGTAGACCGTCGCGAGGGAGTGAAATCCGTCGGTTCGAGGTGCGCCTATATATAGGCCGAGGTTGATCTTCGAATGCGAACGGACGACGGTGGGCATACCGGTCCATTGTAGAGCGGGGCCGTCCGGGGGCTTGCCGGTTCTGCCCTATAACTTAGGCGAGCCGGGCGACTGGAATTACTCGTAGAATCATGGTGCGCTTCGGATCCAGATCGCGTTGAGCACTCGCGCGGAAGGAGAACGCCATGCCTGTCCCGGGCAAGGTCGCATTCGGCTTCGTGTCGCGGTGTGGCTGTGCGTTCCTCCTGTGCTTCGCCCTCTGGAGTGCAGGCGGTCAGCATTTGGCACCGCCCGCTGCCGCAGGGCAGACTTCCGCAGGTCAATCCAGGGTTTACTCCACTCCGTTGGAAATCATTCATGACAAGCCTTATGTCTCCGTAATGGTGAACGGTCGCGGACCTTTCAGGTTCCTTGTCGATACGGGAACGGGAGGCGAGGTGCTGGTGACGCCAGCGCTGGCGGAAGAACTGCTGCTGCCGGCGGCAGGGCATGCGCATCTGACAGACCCAAGTGGTCTCGGCCAACAACGTTCTGAGATATCACGGATCGAATCTCTGAACATTGCTGGCGTGGAGTTTTCAGAGCTTGACGCGGTTGTCCACAACTTATACGGGGATGCGAATTGCCAGGGCGTGCTTGGGTTCACGCTGTTCGAAGACTACCTGCTGACCCTGGATTTTCCGGGACGCCGGATGATGCTGACACGCGGGAGAATCAGTGAGGATTCGAGCGGCTCGGTGCTGCCGTTCCGGATGCCGGATGGGGTCCCCATTGTGGCGCTCAAGATAGGGGAGCAGCAGTTGGAGGCGCAAATCGATTCGGGCGGGACTGGGCTGAGCGTGCCTGAGAAGGACTCGAAAGAACTGAGATTCCTGGAGACGCCAGCGGCGTTTGCCAGCGGCGAATCGGTCTCTACAAAATTCGAGATCAAGGCAGCGCGGCTGGGGGCGGATGTAAGACTCGGCCGGTACACCTTCAAGCAGCCATTTGTCGAGATCAATCTGGCGTTTCCACTGGTGAACATCGGTTCGACGCCTCTGCAACATTTCGTCGTCACGTTCGATCAAGCCAACGAGCTGGTGCGCCTGTACTCGAGCGAAGACACGCTGCGCCTTGATGCGTCGCCGTCTACGATGCAATTGCAGAATGAGCAGCCGCGGCAGCAATCGGATAACAAGCTGGTGCCGGTGGGGTGAGGGGCAGTTGTCAGGGATCAGTGTTCAGTGGTCAGCGTTCGTGCAATTACTTATCAGCTTCCTGATGCGGAAGTGTTTCGGGGCTCTCAGCGTTCCTTTTCTAGTTCCACTACCATGACTTCGATTGGCTCTTTTCCTGCGTTTACGTCAGCATGTTGGGTGTTGGGAGGATTTGCGGGGAGCCAATAGGCATGGCCTGTTTCCCATGCGTGATCTTCGGCCCCGCCACTTTTTTCGACGATCTTCATGGTGCCGCCCTTGAGGGCGATGATGACGCGGGGATGGTCGTGGCGGTGCATGGTCAGTGGCGCATCGGGGTATACGACTGACTTCCATACCTTGACATCTTCGTTTTCGAATTGCGGATAGCGCTGGCGTGCTCGGCTGCTGTGATCGCATCACGGCTACGGTTCCGATGAGAACGAGAACTGCGACGAATGCATGGCTTGCGAATCTCTTCATTCAGTTCCTCCAGTTGCGGAAGTCTAACATCCGGTTCTCGAATTTGATTGCGATTGAGTGGATGCGATGGTTAGGCTTGGAGCGAAGACTCCCCAGAAATAGAAGGATGTTTTGATTTCATCGTGCGCCGAACGGGAGTTCGGGCTTTGGAGGTTTGTTCATGAGGCGTCGTAGTTTTTTGAAGAGTGCGGCTGCGCTGCTGCCTGCCGCTGGAATTGACTTGGATGTGTTTGCGAACACTCCGGGTGTTTCTCCGTCCGGGCAGGCCCATGTTGTTGCCGCAGGCAAGGATTGCCAGGACGAAACGCACTCGCGTGGGTATAGCACGATCTTGTTCAAGGTGCTTCCGCGGGAGACGGGCAACGGGCTGTTTGTGATCGAGCACCTGAATCTGGTGAAGGCTGGGCCTCCGCTGCATTTTCATCCGCACCAGGAGGAGTACTTCTACGTGATCGAGGGCGAGGTGCGCTTCGCGGTGGGCGACCAGCGTTTGACGCTTGGTGCGGGTGATTCCGTTCTCGGGCCGCGTGGGATTCCGCATACGTTTGCGGCGGTTGAGGGAAAGCCCGGGCGGCTGCTGATTGCGTTTTCGCCGGCGGGGAAGATGGAGCAATTCCTTCGCGACACGGCGGTCCCCAATCCGCCGGTGGAGGATGCGGCATTCTGGCGCAGATACGACATCGAGATGGTAGGGCCGTCGCCGTTTCAGACCTGACGTCCAGGAAAAGCAGGAACTGCCGGAACTCGTGGAGCGTATCAGCACGTGCGGGGCTACACTGTTGCCGCAAGGAGAAACCGTGCTTTCGAGCGCGCGAAAGGTAGAGGGGCGAATGAAGAAGTTGATTTATGGCTTTATGGCAGTGGCTGCGCTGGCAGGGGCGGTCTCATTGAGTGCGCAAACGGCGGACGAGATTGTCGGGAAATATGTGGCGGCGATTGGCGGAAAAGATGCGATCAGCCAGGTGAAATCCATGATCCATGGAGACCTCGGTCCAGGTGATGGGGACCGACACCCCGGGCACAACGACGATTGTCGATGGGGTTGGATTCAAGAGCGAGACCGACTTCAACGGCGCAGAAGATCATTCAGTGCCTAACCGACAAGGGCGGATGGATAGTGAATCCCATGGCAGGCGCAGCAGATCCTACTCCCATGCCGGATGATCAATACAAGGCGAGAAAAGACGATATCTATGTCGGCGGCCAGCTCTACGACTATGCGGCCAAAGGCAGCAAGATTGAGTTGTTTGGGAAAGATGGCGAGGCCTACAAGATCAAGCTGACGACGAAAGACAATGTCGAAGCCATCTACGTCATCGATCCCAAGACTTTTCTTGTGACATCCGTGTGACCAAAGGGAACATGCAGGGTCAGCCGGTGGACGTCACGACGAAGCTTTCCGACTATAGGAAAACCGAGGTCGGCTACATGGTTCCCTATGCAATGGACATCGATCTGGGCGGCCAGTTCTCTTTGACAATCACGGTGAAGAAAGTGGAACTGAACAAGACGATCGATCCCGCTATCTTTGCCATGCCAAAGGCACCGGCAGCGGCGGTACCGGCAGCGAAGTAGGATTCTGCTTGAGCGCCGTGGCCTGCCTGCTTAGGCGGTTCCCATGGCGCTCGCAACCATCTGTTTTGCGGCGCGGAGCGTTGCCACAGGATCGCCGATGGGATGAAACTCCATGGCGATGGCGTGGCGGTAGTTCAGCGCGGCAAGCTTCCGATAGATATTTTCATAATTGATTTCTCCGGTTCCGGGCTGGTGCCGGCCGGGGACATCGGCGACGTGTATGAGGCCGATAACGTCGATGTGCTTGTCGAGTTTCTCGATGAGGTTGCCTTCGGCGATCTGCTCGTGGAAGAGATCGTAGAGGAACTGAACCTGCGGGTGATTGACGGCGCGCACGATGTCGATGGCTTCGGCGGCTGATTGCAGGAAGTAGTGGGGATTCTCCTCGGGATCGATGCACTCCAGCAACAGGCGCACGCTCTGGCCGTCGATCTGCTTCCCTTCGATGATTTCCGCGGCGCGCTTGAGGCCCTCGATGCAGCTCTGGTGCTGGGCTTCGCGTGAGAGGCCTGAAACTACGTTGCCCGAGAGGATGATCATGGCTGGGCAACCGAGCGTCTGCATGGGAGTCAAAGCCTGTTTGAATTCTGCAAGGAAGGCATCGCGTGCGGCTGGGTTGCCGACTCCGTTATGCAACCCGGCGGTTGCATCAAAGTGAATGCCGAGGTGCTTGCTGGCTGAGATGGCGCTAGAGTAGTCGGCATCGCTCCACTCGTTGTACTCGCCGACGAGCTCAACGTTGGAGTAACCCGCTTTTGCCACGTTGGCCAGACGTTGGTCGAAGGGCAGATCTGTCCAGACCGTCCACAACATGATGGAGAGCGGGTTGAGCGGATTTTTTGCGACTGTGTTTTGCGCCGCGTGCGCGGGCTCGGTGCGCGCGATGGAAGCAGCTATTGCGGTGGAGGCAATGCCCTGCGCGAATTGGCGACGGTTGATACTCTTCATGATTCCCTCAGGGGCTAAAGCCTCTCTTATTTCGTGGCGACTTACGGCACGACTAAAGTTGTGCCCTGACACAAACCGAGGTCATTTAGTTTCGACTTTGCCGGAGCGGCGAAGGGCTTGCCAGTCTCTTTCGGTTTGGTCGGCATAGAGGGAGCCGAATTTCGCCAGGGCCTCGGCGAAGGTCGCTCCGTCTCCGAGATAACCCGAAATAATCAAAGGGTCGCATGAGCGCGCATGTCCGCGCGCGAGCAACTCGCCGCAAACTTCGCCGAAAGCCATCAAGCCGGTGCCGGCAAGGTCTGTGAGGTCGATGGAACCCTTGTGGTCATTGAGTTGACGGACGAGGAAGTGGCGGGCACCGATGTGTGTCCAGCCGAGAAACGGATCTGACTGCAACTGCATGGCACGCTGGCCGATGACGACGCGTTGACCATTGTGCGGACAGGCATGCGCATTCGGGAGATAGGGCGAATAGGCCGAGGGCGCTTCCTCCTTGATCTGCAGGAAGAGCGGGTCGTTGGGGCCGTTGCCCTCGAAGTAGATGCAGTAATCGCGCAGGCCCACGGAGCCGGTGCCCACCACCTTGAAGGCCACGTCGACGGGGCGATAAAGCGACAGCAGATGCTGGCGCTGCGACTCGAGCATTTCGCGATAGGGTTCGAGTGCCTGGAGCACATTTTCAGCCTTTGAACCGGTGATGCGCCAGAGGCAGTTCTCGATCTGCTTGAAGCGCCGGGGACCAGTTGGCTTTCCGGGCGCGAGCTCAGTGAGTTGCTCAAGGGTGTGGAGCGGCGTGGCTCGTTCCGCCTTGAGGAGAGAATCGTGAACGGGTTCAACGTTGCCGAGGCGATGAACCTGAAAGCGGCCGACTTCGAGCAGCGGCATCTTCGCGAATGTGCGCATTTGTGCACAGTAGCGGAGGATGCATTGCTCGACGGCTTGGTGCGCGGATGACTCCTTGTGTCTCGACTCCCGTGCGGCAAGTACGAGCGATGCGGCCATGCGCTTCAAGTCCCACTCAAAGGGGCCGCGAATCGTCTCATCGAAATCGTTGATATCGAAGACGAGGCGGCCGTCGGGGGCGGCGAAAGCGCCAAGATTGCGGACGTGCGCATCTCCGCAGAGTTGGGCTTCAATGCCGGTATTGGGAACGACAGCGAGGTCGGCAGCCATAATGGGCGCAGAGCCGCGGAAATAACTGAATGGCGATTGTGCCATGAGTTGATGCTTGAGTTTCAGTAGAGCGGGAACGCGCCCTCTCTCAACGCGCTGAAGCAGCGAGAGCGGGGTGGTCTTTCGCGCCTTGATATTGAGTTGATCATTTTGCTGTCGGCGCAGCTGCTTGCGCCGCGCCTGGCCGAGGCTCCGTCGTTCCTCTGGTGTGGACCAGTTCATCGAAGAGATCCTCCGTTCGCACTCAATGGAACTATAGCGGCTGTTGCCGTGAATGAACATTCCTGTGGAGCGGTTTATCCGGGGGATGCTGTCGTTCGTTTAAACTGATTCCCGGCAAAGGACCTACCCCCTCATGCTCATCGACAGCAGCCGCCCTGAGGCAAACCGCTTGAAGTGTGTTGATGTTTGCCGCCTGGCGGCGTTTGTTGCGGCGTTATCTCTTGCGCCCACGATGCATGGGCAGGAGAAGTCGAAGCTGCTGACGGTGGAGGAGATTTTCTCTCATGGTCCGTTAGCGGGCACGCCACCGGATGGGCTGGCCTGGTCACCTGACGGGCAGCATCTGACCTATCTGGACGGCGGAGAATTGATCGATCTTGATCCGGGTTCAAAAAAGCCGCACGTGCTGGTGAGTCGAGCGAAGCTGGCGACGCTGGGCGGTGGAAAGGCTTCGGAGCAGGACCGCGATCACCGCGAGCGGTATAGGATGGCGAACTATATCTGGGCTCCCGATTCAAAGCACCTGATGTTCGACTCAAACGGCACTTTGTGGATATACGACCTGAGCAATGGGACGGGCGTACAGATTGGCCATTCCGGCGAAGGCTCGGGCGCCGATCCCAAGTTTTCGCCCAACGGCGAATATGTTTCGTTTATTCGCAATCACGGACTGGCGGTGGTTCCACTGCGCGAGGCGGGAACACCGACGGTGATGGTGGCCGCGGCGCCGAACCCTACGATTCTGAATGGCGAAGTGGATTGGGTATATCAAGAGGAACTGGACACGAAAAGCAACTACTTCTGGTCGCCCGATTCGAAAAGCCTGGCGTTTATGCAGATGATCGAGGAGAGTGTTCCCGAGTATCCAATCACCGATTGGATACCGACCCACGCCAAGGTGGACAGGCAGCGATATCCGCTGCCGGGTGATCTTAATCCGGATGTGCGCGTGGGAGTGGTGGGCGCAAAGGGCGGCAGGGTGTCGTGGGTTCATGTGCCGGTTGAGCAGGGCCAGGACTACATTCCGCGGTTCGGATGGGTTGATCGCAAAACCTTGTGGGTGGAAACGCTGAGCAGGGACCAGAAGCACAGGCGGATTTACTTTGCCGAGCCGGGTTCGGGGATGGCGCACAGCGTACTGGAGATTTCCGATGAGAAGTTCGTCGACGAAAACTTCGATGTAGACGTAGCCGATGGCTACGTCGTGCTGACGAACTGGACCGACGGCCACAACCATCTCTATGTCTACAGATATAACCAGAGCAAGACCGACTCAACGAGCGCCGCGCTGGAGAAGCAGGTGACGAAGGGAGACTTCGAGGTCGGCGAGGTTTATCGTGTCGATGCCGCACGCAAGGAAATCTATTACGCGTCGAACGAGGGCTCGCCGCTGGATCAGCATGTGTGGCGCGTAACGTTTGACGGGGAGCGCAAGCAACTGACGACGGGAGCAGGCAATCACGATGCCGAATTTGCGCCGTTGGGAGGGAGCTTTACCGATAAGTATTCATCGCTGATGGAACCGCCTGTACTGGAACTGTGCGCGATCGGGGCGAAGTGTGCGGCGTTCTGGGAGTCGCATGCGATCGAATCTCTGGGGCTGCGCGCGCCGGAGCATCTGGAAGTGAAGGCCCGCGACGGAACGATTTTGTATGGAACGTTGCTGATGCCTGCAACTGCGGCGAGCGCACCGGCTGCGGCTAGCGTGCCGCTGATCGTGAATCCCTACGGCGGACCCGCGGCGCAGGCGGTATTGAACGAGTGGAGCGATTCGCTGCTGTTTGATGAATTACTCGCGCAGCATGGGTTTGCGGTGCTGCATGCGGACAATCGCGGCATGGGCGGGCGCGGGCGCGAGTTTGCGCAGGCCGCGTATCACAACTTCGGTCCTGTGCAGCTGGAGGATCAGTTGACGGTGGTGGATGCCGTACTGGCGAAGTATCCGCAGCTTGATGATAAGCGCCTGGGATTCTGGGGCTGGAGCTGGGGCGGGGCATTTACGTTGTTCGCCATGACGCATTCCGATCGCTTCAGAGCCGGGGTGGCGGTGGCGCCTGTGACGGACTGGCGCAACTACGATTCGATCTACACTGAGCGCTACATGAGCAAGCCGGCGGATTTTCCGGAGGGCTACAAAAATTTTGCGGTGGTCAATTCCGCTGCGGATCTGAAGGGGCGGATTCTGATCGCGCATGGGACCGGCGACGATAATGTGCACATTGAAAATACGGTCCAGTTTGTGCAGAAGTTGATTGAGGCGCAGATTCCTTACGATCTGCAAATTTATCCGCGCAAGACGCATTCCATCTCAGGCCCCGATGTGCGAATCCACTTGTTCACCCGCATTCTTGCCCAGTTTGAGCAGTATCTGAAACCGCCGCTTCAATGAATAGTCCAATAAACGTGGACATGGCGGTGAATGAGACGACTGAGGCGAAACTGGAGCGGCTTGAATTGCTGCTGATGGATCCAGCGGTACGGCGCGATCGAGAACGAGTGGGCAGTTTGCTGGCTGAAGATTTCCTCGAGTTCGGATCGTCGGGAAGCGTGTGGACGCGGGGGATGACGCTGCAACAACTGACGACCGAGACGTATTCGCCGCCTGTGGTGGACTCCCTTGCGTGCAGGATGCTGGGCGAAGATGCGGCACTGGTGACGTATCGCGCGGTGCGCACAAATGAGGCAACGGGGGAAGGCACGATCACGTTGCGGAGTTCTGTCTGGACAAGGAACCGGACAGGGATGTCGGGGGAATGGAAGATGCGATTCCACCAGGGAACGCGAGCAAGCAAATAGGCGGGAGCAATCAGAAACAATCAGATTCAAGCGAATGGGATTCGGTTGAACCTACATCTCGTGCCGGCTGAAGATGTCGTCCTTTTCACGGCAGGAGCAGTTTGTGCATTCAAGGCAGCAAACGAGCAGAACTGCAACCGCAAGCGTGACCAGGATGGCCAACACACTGGCATACGAGCTGACCCAATGTAACAAGTTATGCATAATCCACCGCGGCCCGCGCTCGCATCAAACCCCGCTTTCGGATTAGAAACCAGTAAGCGGCAGAAAGGCTCGAAGCAGACAGCGCTCCGGCGAGACAAGTCTACCACTTATTAAGATGCACAAGTTGGGTGTTGCAGTAAGGCGAATAAAAGACGAATATTGAGGCACGATGGAAACGGGTGATTTGAACCCGGTGGACGGATTTGAGCCTGGTCAGGAGGAGTGGCCTGAGGGCACGATGCCTGAGGCAGCGGAGAAAGTTCTGCCTTCGAAAGACCCACGGGAAGGTCCGTGTCTGAACTGGCTTTTTGTGGACTTGAACTCCTACTTTGCCTCGGTGGAGCAGCAGGATCGGGTTGAGCTGCGGGGTAAGCCAGTGGGGGTGGTGCCGATGATGGCTGACACGACCTGCTGCATTGCCGCGAGCTATGAGGCAAAGGCGCATGGAGTGAAGACGGGGACAATCGTCGCCGATGCGAAGAGAATGTGCCCCAACATCGTGCTTGTTGAAGCGCGGCACGAGATTTACGTCGATTATCACCACCGGATCGTGGAGGCAGTGGAGACGTGTTTGCCGGTGACGGCGGTGATGTCGATCGACGAGATGGCTTGTCGGCTGATGGGGAGAGAGAGGCCGCTGCTTTCCGCGCTCGAACTGGGGCGGAAGGTGAAAGTGCGAATCCAAGAGCAGGTGGGTCCGTTTCTCCGGAGTTCCGTGGGCTTGGCAACGAGCCGGTACCTGGCCAAGGTGGCGAGCGACATGGAGAAGCCGGACGGGCTGGTGGCGCTGCCTCTCGATGTATTGCCAGAGGCGTTGCGGCGACTGACGTTGCGCGATCTGCCGGGGATCGGTGCGAAGACCGAAAAGCGGCTGAACGAAAAAGGAATTCACTCGATGGACGATCTGCTGAAGCTGGATTGCGAGCAGGCTGGAGAGCTGTGGGGATCGGTGTGGGGTGGGCGGCTGTGGCACTGGCTGAAGGGCGAGGACTTCGAGATGTCGGAGACCGAGCATTTGAAGTCGATCAGCCACTCGCACGTTCTGGCGCCCGAGATGCGGACGGCGGAGAAGGCTTGGGCGGTGGCGCACAAGCTGCTGCACAAGGCGGCGATGCGGTTGCGGACGCATAAGCTTTGGGCGAGTTCGATTGGGCTGGCGGTGGGGTTTTCGGTTCCGCGGGGACAGAATGCGCCGGTGAGCAGGTTCGGAGTTCCTACGCGCGGGTGGCATCACGAGATTCGGCTGAGCGAGTGCCAGGATAACCAGACGCTGATCGGAGCGTTGTGCCGCTTGTGGGCGGAGAAGCCGAAGGGACAGGGATACGACGAGCCGTACTTCATTGGCGTGAGTTTGAATGGACTGGTGCCGGACAGGCTGCACTCGCTGAATCTATTTGATTCGCTCGACAACGCGAAGAGCCGGGCGAAGCTATTGGAAGCGATGGATCAGCTCAATCAGAAATACGGGATGAGCACTCTGGCTCCGGCTACGATGCTGGCTGCGTATAAGGCTGCACCGACGCGGATCGCGTTTCATAGTATTCCGGATTTGTTTTGAGGAATGTGAAAACAGAGCGACCCAGAACAATCGCCCAGCGGCGCAACTAGAGTTTCAAGGTTCAAGCGAAACTGGCAGAATTCAGACAATGCTGACGAAAAGCTAATCTCCGAGTTGGTTCCGACTCGCTCGGAACGCTGAAAAACAGCCGAAGGGCCGGCTCGATAAGCGTCTCTCCTCTCTGTTCGCATCATTGAGAGCATTTCTGCTCCCATCCCGATGCGTTCTAGAGCCAATTGCGATTGTCGGCGTTTCTTTGAATCAGGCGTTGCCATGAGGTCAGGCTGGTCGATTACGCAGGCTGGCATGCCAACCTTCTACGCAGCAAAACATGTAACGCAAGCGGCGCCGAGACGATTTTCGTGTTCGGGGACCTTGGGCGCAAGTGCCTGGGCGATCTCGTATGCTTGTTCGGCAATTTGCGCAAGAGCAGCGGCAATCGCCAATTCCAACGGGGCCCGTGTTTCGTTTGTTCGAATCAGATCGCACAGTGTGCGACAGAGTGTCATTTTGAACTGGTGCCTGCCTCGATGGTCGAGCAAAACCCCCTTGGCGTACCGCATTTCCTTTTTGAAGAGAGCGACCGTGCATAGTCGCACAAGACCGTTCACGAAGTGGCACAACTCTCCGAGTTGCGGAGAAGGGGGCCTTTGTTCAAGCTCGACCATCAGGGCGGCGGAGTGCGCAATTTCAGCGGCTGCTGTATACGTGACGTGCAGCGCGCCGAAGATTCGCAACGCCGAGTCGGCCTTCTGCGAGCCATCGACGGCAAGCGTTCCGGCGGCGATCAGTGTACGGCCCCGATCAGCGATGCGGCGATTGAGGTTAAGCCATTCCTGGTCGTGTTTCCCAAAGAGCCGGTGAATCTCGGGAGTGCCCAACTCGTACGATTTGATGGAATAGTCAACCGCCTCTTGCGCAAACTTGGCCATCGTGAGCAAGTGGGATCGAGAAAGATAACTGTGACGTAGAGTTTCCATGATTCGATCGATCCTCCTCATTTTGGTGCGACCGTAGCGCCGGCCACGGGGCGATTCACAGCTTGTTTGGCCAATCCCGGAACCAGCATCGGAACGTGCTCGCGATAATCCGCATATTCCGGGTGCACTTTCATCAGGTCTCGCTCTTCCAATTGAATTGCGATCAGAATGTAGGCCGTGGTCATAAGAGCAAAGAAAAGGTGCGTAGCCGTCATCCTGGGCGTGCACCAGAACGCGAGAAACCACCCGACGTATAGCGGGTGTCGAACAATGCGATAGAGAAAGGGTGTCGCAAATCGCAGGTCGGCCTGGGGCTGCCCCAGGAGATGCCTCCAGACCTGCCGAAGGCCGAAGAGGTCAAAGTGACTGATCGCGAACGTGGCGGCCAAAACCAAAAGCCAGCCGAATGCAAAACCAGAGTATAACGCCAGTCTTCCCGGAATACTCTGAACACTCCAGACGATCCCTCCGAGGGGTTTCCATTGCCAGAAGAGGAATAGGAGGGCCGCACTGCTGGCCAGCACGTAAGTGCTGCGCTCGATAGTGGCCGGGAGAATCCTGGTGATGACGCGCTTGAACGCTGGGCGCGCCATGATGCTGTGCTGCAGGGCGAACAGCGCGAGCAGTCCCAGGTCAACCAGGAGCGCAAATTGCGTTGTACCGATCGCTTCCGAGTCCATGGACTTGGGAACCGCAAAGTTGCCAATGAATCCGACGGCATACAGAAACGTTGCGAGGAAGATTGCGTAGCTCAAAGCTCCGTAGAGGAAAGTGAGAACTCGAGTTGTCATTCTTGTGCTGCTCCTTTGACCTTGTGTCGTTGGCGGTTTGGGCTGCCACACTCAGAATTGTGCGGGTTTGCAGCAGGACAAACCATGCTCGGGCATCGGGAATTCTTGCCCGATCGTCCTGAATGAGCGGATCGGTTTGCAGGGCTTCCGGAGAACTTTGCAGCTCGTCCCAGGGAGAGAGGATCGATGGATGCGTCCTCCTCCAGTGTGTTGTTACGGCGGGTCGAATCCGTCAGCCTGGTTTTGCCGGTCGGAGGTACTGGTCACTACCTGATATATCGAAAACGGATGGGAAAAGACGAAAGCCTGGAAGGAAGATCGAGCCGGTGGGCATGCGGCGGGCACGACGGGTTTCAGGACTGTCGGGCAGAGGGTAGATTGCAGATTTCCGCCGCCGAGCGAAAGTCAGCGCGAACGTCGTTGGGTTCGCCCTGGGCTCGAAGATGTCTTGTCGAAGCGCGGTCGAGTGACCGCCAACTGGGAAGCTACTCTGTGTACCGCATCCCCGCAGTTCAGCCAGCCGACAGTGTCTGGGATAAAGCAATCCAACCGACAACCGAGATAGGATTGTGCTTTTGCTTAGTGAACGGTGACGGTGACTTGCATGGTGGTTCGGCCGTATTGGTTGGTGGCGTTCAGGGTGTAGGTTGTGGTTTTGGTTGGGGTGGTGGTTACGGTTCCGCCGCTCACTCCTCCGAGCTCATCGATGAAATCGTAGGAGTCGTTGGTTGTGTTCCAGGTGAGGGTGATCGGCGTTCCAGCGGCAACTGATTAGGCGGAGGACGTAAAGCTGTTGATTGTGGGCGGTTCTCCTGTGGGGGCGGTGTTGGCGTCGTAGCCGGGGAACGCGGGCGTCATCTGCACGACTTCGAAGTTGGAAGACTGGATGGAGTCGAGGTTGTGCAGGTCGTCGTCGTTCCAGCGTGGGTCGGGCACTCCCTGAAA
This sequence comes from uncultured Acidobacteriaceae bacterium, assembly GCA_963738035.1. Classification (GTDB taxonomy): domain Bacteria; phylum Acidobacteriota; class Terriglobia; order Terriglobales; family Acidobacteriaceae; genus Telmatobacter. The sequence goes on along the minus strand of CAVTVB010000002.1, from coordinate 122,215 downwards.
GTAGAAGTAGCTGCCATTGTCGGCCAGGATCATGCCGTACTTCTTCATCGCGGTGAGGATCACCTTGTTGGCGGCGGAATAACCGGAGATGTCGAAGCTGGCCTTGAGGCGGATGCGCATGCCCATGATGTTGCTGACGCCGTACGTGGTTCCGGCTGCATGGCTGGCGGGCGCGACGAAGTAGCCGCCATTGGCGTCGTTCTTGGTTTGCTGCATGGTGAAGCGGATGGCGTGATTGATTGCGCCGGCAGCGACTTCGTCGTAGCGCACGAGGCCAGGGAAGATCGGCAAGCCGGCTGCGTCGGCCGAAGTCCAGCCCCAGGGGCGGCGATCGTAGTTCTTCAAATCCCAGATGGTTTCTGACGAGGCGCTCCATGCGCCGCTGCAGCGATGGGTGTTGAAGGTTTCGTAAAGCATGCAGGAGTGGCGATCGAGCACGAGCACGTGCGAGTCGCCGATGTAGGCATTGGGCCATCCAGCGCAATCGGCTGGAGAGCCTTCGATGGGCGCGGTGATGGGAAACGGCGCGACGGCAACGTCACTTTCACTGGCGTAGTCGACTACAGAGATCGGAATGAGCGGGGTTGTGGTGGAATCGACGACGACGTAGGGGATGCCGTAGTTTCCTCCCGCTACGGAAGACCAGTCGTGATGCAGATGCAGGCCAGCGAATCCTGCGGCGGAGGTGATGGCGGCGTTATTGGGGTCGAGTGGGCCGAGGAGATGTCGGTGTTCCACGCGGTGGTGGCTGTGAAAGGAAGGAAGCCGTTGAGGCTGGCATTGTCTCCCAGACTCATGCCTGCGCAACTGGGACCGGCGGTCGATGTGGTGACGGTGATCGGCGCTGAATGGGACTTCGTGGCGTCTGCTGTGGATGTGGCCGTGATGGTGACGGAGTTTGCGCCGGTGTTTGCGGGAGTGAAGATGACGGGCGTTCCCGAACTGACGGCTGTTGCATCGCTCAGGGTTCCCGCTGCAGCCGGGCTGATGGAAAGATTCACGGTGTTGGCGAATGCTCCGGTGCCGGTGACGGTGGGAGTGCAGGACGTGCCGTTTGAGTGTCGGTGATGGTGGACGGGCTGCAGGCGAGAGAGACGGCGGTGATGGTCGGTAGGCGCTGCAGGTGCGGTGATGGTGATCTTTGCAGAGCCCAGTTTTGTGGTGTCTTGGGTTGAAGTTGCCTTCACGCTATCCGAACCGGCTGCGGGCACAGTGGAGGGAGCGGTGTAGAGGCCTGAGCTTGAGACTGTTCCGGAGGCTGCGGACCAAGTCACGCTGGAACTGTAGCTGCCGGTTCCCGGGACGGTCGCCGAGCACTGGCTGGTTTGCCCGGTCTGGAGGCTGGCTGCGGCGCAGGAGACGGTGACGGCGGTGATAGTGGGGGAGGGGGGAGGGGTGGAGGTGTTGGTGGTGACTGCCCCCGCAACCGGCAATATCGACAGCGAATACGAGAAACAACAGGCTGAGTAAAGTCTTGCGTCTCATGGCACTTGCCCTCACGCACGGGCCGGGATGTCCTGTAGTTGATGGGGTGATTTTATTGGCCGTGGAGGCTCGGGGATCCTCTGGAACTCTGCTTGCGCCTCAGCTTTTGGTAATGTCCCGCTTGCACGAGGAAATCAGAAAGGGCCGCCCCAGGGCGGCCCTTGATGGTATTGCGAGCCGCTGGAATCGGCTCCCTTTTGATGCGATAGGGTGCACGAGCGATCGGACGATGAGGGCTTCGGGGCTGTTGATCGGGTGGGCGAGCCGGGGGCCTAGTTGGCGACCGTCCGGGGTGATGGTGAACACGTAGATCTTTCCGCCGGTTGGCTGATTGCGTACAGATGGTTGCTGTTGTCCCAGAACATCTGGTTGATGGGCTTGGAGGTCAGCAGGCCGGTGAAGTGCGTGATGGGACTGGCTCCGTTGAAGTGAAAAATCTGCAGACCCTCCTGCCCGGCGACGGCCACCAGTTTTCCGGAGGGGGACATCTTCATGTCGGAGGGATTGGCGATGAGGGTTGGGGGCATGTTGGCGTATGTGCTGGTGGTGCTGAGCATGCCGCTGGAATTTGCTGTGTATGTGGCGAGTTTCAATGGCACCGGCCGCACAGTCTGGCGGGTTGGCTGGCTGCTCGAGAACAGCGATGTGGTTGGTGGGGTCGGCGGCGAGCAGATCCGGAACATACCTGCCACGCCTTCGGGCGGCTTCGGAGTAGTTCGATACTCCACCCGCGGAGACGAGGAGCCCGTTGCTGTTGCGCTTGAATCCATAGATTCCGTAGTACATGCAGGATGAATTGGCGGCGGAGTATCGCGTAGACGTTGTTTCCGATGAAATAGGCGGCGTTGTACATGCCCGGAAATACACCGGTGATGTCCACTCCGAGCTAGGAAAGGCCGCCGGTTTGTTTGTTCAGGGCGAATGCGGTGACGCCCGTGTTGGCGCAATCGACGTTGTACTCCTGAATGTAGAGGTCTGCGCCGGTGTGATCGAAGAAGAGCTGGCCTGCACTCGGCGCACTCCGAATTGCCGGTGTGTTTGGCGTAGTTGGTGGAGGTCGCATAGCGAAGAGCGCCATCGGATTCGATGGCGAAGGAATCAATCACTGGCTTAGAGCGATTGGCGGCGACCAGGTACTGCCATTGCTGCCAAAGCGGTGACGTTTTCGCGGAAAGGAGATCCGAATACCGGCGTGAGTCTGCCATCGGATGCGGCGGAGTAGGCGGAGATTTCGTTGGTACTGCTGTTTTTCGGGTTATTGGCAACGTAAACGTACGCCACGGCCTGGGAGAATAGCATTGTTGTGCACACAAGGCAACAGCTCAGGCAGGCAAGGAACTGCAAACTGCGTTTCATTGGTAGGTTTCCTCGATGGGGCAGACCCGCACTGGCCCGGGTACTACTTTCGTTCGAGCCATTCGAGACAGTTTGCAGTTGTATCTCCGGTTGTTCATCGGGAATGCGACTGAATGAGAATGCGGTTGCATCGGCATGAACTTTTTTGGGTCAAACGCGTACCTTTTGCATCCCGAACCGCATTCCCCTGCGGATAAGAAGGTAGAAGCGAAACCCATGGCCGAGAAGTGGCACCCGGATTTCGAACGACTGGTGGACGAACATCAGTCCATGGTGTTCTCGCTTGCGTGGCGCATGACCGGCGACCGCGGATTGGCGGAAGAGGTTGCGCAGGACGTTTTTCTGGAGCTGGACAGGCATATGGAACGGATCGAGAGCCCCGAGCACGCGATGTTCTGGTTACGGCGGGTGGCGATGAATCGCTCGGCCGATGCGCTGCGGCGGCGGAAGGTGCGCGGCGTGGACCTGTGGGTTGAGATTGAAGAGAATCACGGGGCGCCGGCGGAGGAGCGGTCATCGCCTTTGAGTGCACGGCTGGAGCAATTGCTTTCAACCTTGCCCGAGGCGCAGCGTGCGGCATTGGTGTTGCGGTACCAGGAAGATTTGTCGCCGGAAGAGATTGCAGCCACGGTGGACGCGCCGGTGGCGACGGTGAAGAGCAATTTGCAGCGTGGATTGAAGCTGCTGCGGTCGAAAGCAACAACGCATTTGAAGGAGTACATTCGTGGACTTTGAGCGGCCTGATCAGCCTGAACAAATCGACGAGTTTGAACGCGAATTGAAGCAGGCAATGGAACGCCGGCCGGCGCCGCCCAGCCTGAAGCGCCGGATCCTGCAGCAGCGGAATATGCGGCGCACGGAACGCGTGCACAGTTACACGATCTGGTGGCAGCGGCTGGCGGCATCGGTGTTGCTGGCGGGAGTGATTGCCGGCGGTTATAGCTGGCGGCAAGCGGAAGAGCGGCGCAAGGGCGAGGAAGCGAAACAACAGGTATTGACGGCGCTGCGCATTACCAATCGTGCATTGAACGATATGAATCGGCGGCTCGTGGCGCGTAATCACGCTGACCAGTAATCGCCGGACAGTAAACAAGGAGAGATTGATGAAGAACGCAATTGCAGCTTTGGTTTTGGGGGTGGTGAGCCTTGCTGTTCCTGCGGTGGCGCAGAATTCGCAACTGCCGCTGCCATCGCCTGTGGAAAAGGAGCTGGCTGCAAAGGCCTCGAATGTGACCGAGGTGACGCTGGGCAAAAACATGCTGGCGTTTGCCGCGAAGTTTATGAGCGGCAAGGGTCAGGATGAGGAGGCGACTCGGCGCCTGATCGAAGGGCTCGATGGGATTTACGTGCGCGATTACGAGTTCGACAAGGAAGGCCAGTACTCGATGGACGACATCCAGAAGCTGCGCGCCTATTTTGAGACGAGTGACTGGTCGCCGATTGTGCGTGAGCACGACAAGAAGAGCGGCGAGAGTACAGACGTGATGATGAAGGTGGTGAACGGCGAGACGCATGGCATGTTCATTCTCGACGTGGAGCCGAAGGAGCTGAGCATTGTGCTGATCCTGGGCCCGGTGAAGATGGAAGACCTGAGCAAGCTTGGCGACATCGGCGGACTGGGCATGCTGGGCGACATCGAAAAGGAATCGCACAAGGAAAAGGCGAAAGACAAAACCAAGGACAAGACCAAGAAGGACGGTGACCAATGAGACCTCTCCTGCTGGTTCCGATTTGTTTTGTCGCGCTGGCTGTGCCGGTCGTGGTGCTGGCGAGCGGCGCGGAGGGCGGGTTTGACGGCGTGGTGAGTTCGATTGAATCGCGCTATCACGTGCACGCGCAGCGCATTCCCTTCCTTGGCCTGATCAGTTTCATCTCGCACAAGGCGACGAATGGCGGCGTGAACGGCATGCACGTGGCCGAGATCGACGACTTCCACGCGGATGTGGACGGCGAAGAGTTGAACAGGATGGTGGAGCAGAAGCTGGGTGCGGAGTGGGAGCGGGTGATTCGCGAGACCAGCCGCAAGGGCAACAGCCAGACGCTGGTTTATATGCATCCCGAAGGTGCGCGCATGGGCTTGTTTGTGCTGGATCTAGATGGGCAGGAGATGGACGTGGTGCAGGTATCAGTGGATCCGAAGCACCTGAACGAGAGCCTAGGGAAATACGAGCACCATCATCACGAGGACGAGTCCAACTAGAGCGATCGCGAAGGCAACGAATCTTGCTGAGTTAGGAATCGAGGACTGAACGCGCCTCATTCCGCTCGTAGCGTTGTCATTGGATCGGAAAGCGATGCGCGTCGTGCCGGAACATACGACGCAATCAGCGCAACGGTGAGCACGAGCAGAACAACCGTTGACAGGATGACGGGGTCCGCGGGGCTGACTCCATAGATGAGGTTCTGCACGACGCGGCCCAGGCTAAGGCAAGCAGCACTCCCAGGATCGTTCCGGGTACGGCGAGCTTCGCGCTCTGCGCCAGCACCATTCGCAGCAAGTCTGAACGTTGGGCACCCAAGGCGACGCGCAGGCCAAACTCCGGAGTTCCGCTGGCTCACGGTGTATGCGATCACGCCGTATGCACCGATAGCTGCCAGCAAGAATCGCGAGTCCAGCGAACAGGCCCACCAGCACGAAGGTAAAGCGCGGTGTGGAAACTGAAGTATCCACCACGCTGTCCATCAGCTTTACATCTGCAACTGCGAGTGCGGGGTCGAGCCGATGCACGGCGTCCCGAAGTGCGTCGGCAATCTGCCTCGGATCGGATTGGTGCGAATCGCAATTGACATATCGGACTGTGGCGCCTGGAACTCCGACCACCAGAAGGCTGGCTCGGCGCCAGGGCTGTTCGGCTGATCTTTCACGTCGCCGACCACGCCCACGATCGTCATCCAGTCGGAGTCTTTTTTCGGCGCGTCCTGGAAGGTGATGCGCTTGCCAATAACGTCCTCGTGCGGCCAGTAACGCTCTGCCATCGCGTGGTTGATGATGAGGGCGAAGGGTGCATCTTTCTTGTCCGCCTCGGTGAAGAAGCGACCTGCGAGAATCGGAATACCCATGGCGCTGAAGTAGCCCGGAGTCGCCATGTGATAGCGCGCGTGGAATTCCTGATTCGGCGGTGGCTTCTTACCTTCAATCGTGAACCCGCCTGCATTTTCGTCGTAGCCGGTCCAGGGCAAGTCGCTGCCTGCGCCTGCGCTTTCAACGCCGGGCAAGGCGTTCAGACTCGCCGCGAGACGATCGTAGAACTGGGCTGTCTGCTCATTCGTCTTGTACTGCGCGTGCGGCAACGAAAGGCCTGCCGTCAATACATGATCTTCGCGGAACCCTGGGTCGAGATGAGCGAGGTTTAAGAATGTGCGCAGCATGAGACCCGCGCCGATGAGGAGAACGCTGGCCAGGCTGACTTCGGCGATCACCAGCGCATTGCGCAGGCGGCCTTGATTTCGGCCTGCTGTCGAAGTTCGGCCGGCCTTTTGCAAGCCCTCTTTGGGATCGGTTCTGCGAAGCTTGCAGCGCAGGTGCGAGACCAAAGAGAATCCCGGTCGTCAGGCTCACGAGCAAAGTGAAAAGCAACACCGGTCCGCTTACGTGAATGTCGTGTGCGCGCGGAAAGTCCGCAGGCAACAGCGAGACGAGGGCGCGCACTCCGCCGAACGCGAGCGCCAGACCAAGCGCTCCTCCTGTTAGCGAAATCAAGAGACTTTCGGTAAGGAGCTGGCGAACGACGCGAGACCGCGGCGCACCCATGGCGAGCCGCACGGCGATCTCGCGCTGGCGTGCCGAAGCCCTGGCCATCAGCAGATTGGCCGCATTTGCGCAGGCAATGAGCAGGACAATACCCACCGAGCCCAGCAGCACTAGGAGCATCTGGCGGCTCGCTCCAACAAGCTCGGTGTATAGCGGCACAACAAGAACTGACCATCTCGAATCATTGTTCGAATGTTCGCGGGCAATCTGTGCCATGATCGTGTTCATCTCAGCGCGGGCGCGTTCCGCGCTGACGCCGTCTTTCAGCCGTCCGATGCCCTCGATGAAATGCGATCCGCGCTGATTTGAATTTCCGGCGAACGAGAACGGCCACCACACATCGACGCTTTCGCCATACGCCACCGCGTGGTATTCGTTTCCCGGGTGCTGGGTTCCTGCGGGCATAACGCCAATGACCGTGAAGGGCTGCATGTTCATAGTGATCTTGCGGCCGATGATGTTGGGGTCGGCACCGAATCGCGTTCGCCATACGCGATCGCTGAGAATCACTTGCAGGCCATTGCCGGGAATCTCTGCCTGAAAATCGAATTCCCTTCCCAGCTCCGGCTGCAGGCCCAGAACGCGAAAATATCCGGAAGTGATGCCGAAGCCATTGAGATGCACCGGTTCGCCATCGCCTGAAAGCTGCACATCTCCACGGGTGAACGCGGCGATGGAATCGAACGAATGGTTGCGTGCTCTGAAGTCAAGGAAGTCGAAGGGGTTGAGCGGAAACTTCGGATATTCGGTACTCGACAGGAAGATTCGAACCAGGCGGTCGGGCTGGGGGTACGGCAGCCTCTTCAGAAGTACTCCGTTAATCACGCTGAAGATTGCGCTGTTGGCGCCGATGCTGAGCGCCAGGGTGAGAATCATGACGAGGGAAAAGGTCGGATTTGCCCAGAGCTGCCGGAATGCGTACTTCGTGTCCTGCAGCGTCAACTCGATGAACGCGGTTCCGCGCGCTTCGCGACAATCTTCCTTCACCTGCTCGTGGCCGCCGAATGCAAGACGCGTGCGGCGCTTTGCTTCCTCTTCTGTCATACCTGACCTCATGTACTTTTCAACCTGGCGATCGAAGTGAAAGCGCAGTTCTTCGTCGAGTTCGTTTTCGACCTCATCGCGGTGAAGGATCGCGCGAGTGCGATAACGCAGATCATCCAGCATGGCTGCTTACGCTCCTTCGAGAACCTGCGCAACGGCGACCGTCAACTTCCGCCAGGCTTCGGTCTCCTGCTCAAGTTGCTTCTCGCCTGACGATGAGAGCTCGTAAAACTTCGCGCGCCGGTTGTTGTCGGATGTGCCCCATCTTGCCTTGATCCAGCCCCGTCGTTCGAGCCGATGGAGTGCGGGATACAGCGATCCTTGCTGAATGCTGAGCACTTCACTCGAGACCTGCTGCACGCGCTCTGAAATCGCCCATCCATGCTGCGGGCCGGTGAGGAGCGTACGCAAAATCAGCAAATCCAGGGTGCCTTGAGGCAGTTCGATCTTTTCCGGCATCTTTCCCTTTCGCTTCGACAAGAGAATAGGGCATCTCTTATAGAAGTGCAAGGAGAAAACGGTTAGGGGAATGCGAGATTTGGGCCTCGGGATTTGAGGGTTCAAGCCCGCCGGATGGAGGTGGCTACACTGGACGTGCTGTGGGCGGAGTGTCTCCATTACCGGATGTTGTGTATCGGGGCAGGCTTGCGCCTTCGCCCACGGGGTATCTGCATATCGGGCATGCACGGACGTTCGCTACAGCTTGGCAGCGGGCACGAGGAGTGGGTGGTGCGCTGGTAATACGGATGGAGGACCTTGATCGGGAGCGGAGTCGGGCGGGGTATGCGCGGGCGGTTTTCGAGGATTTACGTTGGCTGGGGGTGGATTGGGATGAGGGGCCGGATGTGGGCGGGGAGTTGGGGCCTTACGCGCAGAGTGAGCGGGGTGAAGTCTATCTTGCCGCATGGGAGCGGTTGCGGGCTGGCGGATTCATTTATCCGTGCCGGTGTTCGCGGAAGGATCTGGCAGCGGCGGTGAGCGCTCCGCACGAGGGGGCTGGGCAGGATGCGGATGATGAGCCCGTATATCCCGGAACTTGTCGCCCATCGCGGACCGGCGAGGGCGTGTTTGAGATATCGGGCGAAATGGCTGATGGGCCGGGCGGGATGAACTGGCGGTTCCGCGTGCCGGATGGAGAGGCTATTGAATTCGAAGACGGCAACCTGGGCAGGAGGAGGTTTGTCGCGGGCGATGACTTCGGGGATTTTCTGGTTTGGCGACGGGATGGGGTGCCGAGTTATCAGTTGGCGTGCGTGGCGGATGATTCGGCAATGAGGATTACGGAGGTAGTGCGGGGTGCGGATCTGCTGAAGTCGACGGCGCGGCAGATCTTGTTGAACAGGGCGCTGGGGTTTGCGGATCCGAAGTGGTTCCACTGTGAATTGAGTGTGGATGAGCAGGGGCGGCGGCTGGCGAAGCGGCATGACGCGCTCAGTATTCGCGAGTTGCGGCGGAGGGGGATGGACCCAGCGGAAATCATCGGAGCTTGAACGAAGCGGGCTCGCAGAAATCGAGATTATTCCATTTGAAAAGCAGCGAGGCTATGATCGTCGTACCTCTTAGCTGAGGTCGCGCCGTCTTGTGCCAGGCGGAGCATCTGAACGATCTTCCCCGAGGAACCATGACTCTACCTGAAGTTGATATTGCGAGTTTTTCGCCACCATTCCTACCAGCGAGTTTTCAGGCCAGAACGGTTCATAGTCCGGCGGGTGCTGAGATTTTCGTGCGCTTCGGCGGCAGTGGTCCGGCGGTTGTGCTGCTTCATGGATATGCGGAGAACAGCGATTCGTGGGCACCGTTGGCAGCGGACCTGATGAAGGATCACACCGTTGTCGTTCCCGACCTTCGCGGCATCGGACGTTCGTCGATTCCGACGGGCGGCTATGACAAAAAGACACAGGCAGTAGATGTGCTCGCCGTTGTAACAGCACTTGGATTCGACCTGACGTCTGTCGTCGCCCATGACATTGGAAACATGGTGGCCTATGCATACGCGGCAACCTATCCGAACAAAGTTGAGCGGTTGGTTGTGATGGACGCGCCGATTCCGGGAATCGAGCCGTGGAACGAGATTCTGCTGAACCCCGGAGTGTGGCACTTCAATTTTCGCGGTCCGGATGCGGAGCGATTGGTGGAAGGCCGCGAACGCATCTATTTTGACCGCATCTGGAACGACTTCACCTCGGATAAGAGCAAGCCTGACGACGCCACCAGAGACTTCTTTACGGCAACCTATGCACGGCCCGGAGGGATGAGGGCGGGATTCGCGCAGTTCGCCGCCTTCTCTCAGGATGCGAAGGACAACCAGGTTTTTGAACAGACGAAGCTGACCATGCCAGTGCTGGCGGTTGGCGGAGAGAAGTCCTTCGGCTCGTTGCAGGCCGTGATCATGCGTCACGTGGCAACGAATGTTCGGGAGGCGGTGGTGGTGGGGTCGGGGCACTGGCTGATGGAAGAGAGGCCGGTTGAAACGGTGGGGTTGATCAGGGGCTTTCTGGATGCGACGCCGGAATAGAGGCCGAAGGGGGACGTGTCTGGGGTACCCGGGCATCGATGACCATTTAGGTTACCGGCGGTGACCATCCGGGGATGCCCCGGAGGTGCTGTCGGTGTCACACTCCTCAAATACCGGAAGTGCTCGGGGCCCCCAGTCTCTACCCGGCGCGGGACAGCGCATCGACACCGACTACTTTCCCCCAGGAGTACCGCAAGCGATGGCACACAATAGTAAACGAGGATTCTTTTCTTCATTGTTCGGTAACAAGAAACTGACGGAAGACGAACAGACAGCAGCACTGGAGTCAAGGCAGCGGCTGGAAGAGCGGATTCAGCAAGTTCTTGCCGAGAGGGCCGTGGTTCGCGAGCTCCTGTTTGAGGAGAAGAACGAGAAGAATGCTGCGCTGGTGATGCGGGAAGAAGAACCTGAACCTGAGGTGGAACTTTTTCCAATCTCGGCGAGTGTGATCCCAATCCGCAAAGCACCTGTTCAGTCTGCCTTCGTGCTCCCGGCGTTTGAGGTTCCGCGGTCCTACGCGTCGAACCGGCGGTGACGAGCTACTCCCCGAATCGACAATTTGAAGAAGTGATTGTGAAGAAGGCCTGAGATCAGGCCTTCTTCATTTTTGGTGGGAATTACCGCTAACAGGTGCTCATTTCTCGAATGAGATTGTCTGCTGCAAGGGGAGGTTCCGAGAGGATGCTCCGGCCCGGATGGTGTACTGGCCGGGAGGCAGCTTCCAGGAATCGGACCCTTCATCAAAGACAGTGAGACGATCGCGGTTGACGGTGATGGTAGCCTGTTTTGATTCGCCGGGAGCAAGGTCGATCCTTGTCCAACCAACCAAGCGGTTCGGCGGTTCGCCGGCTGACTCCGGCAGGGATGCGTAGACTTGCGCGATCTCGCTCCCTGCGCGCTTGCCGGTGTTCTTTACGGTAAAGGAGACAGTGGTCGCCTCGCCGGGCGTGATCTTGAGCCCGGAGTAGGAGAAGGTGGTGTAGGAGAGTCCGAAGCCGAATGGAAAGAGGACGGGCTTTTTCTCGGCGTCGTACCACTTGTATCCGACTTTCAGGCCTTCGTCGTAGTTGACATCGAAGAACGGACCGATTCCCATTGCCATTCCAATCAACCCCGGTGCTCCGGCAAGTTTTGGCACGGGATGGCTGGCATCGGGTTTCGGCGGCCCAACGTGAATCGGATGGGGCAGATCAGCTTCGCTCTTTGGGAAGGTGAGGGGGAGCTTGCCGGATGGGTTCACGTCGCCGAAGAGGACGTTGGCGATTGCTTCCGATCCTCGAATGCCGGGATACCAGGATTCGACGACAGCGGCGACTTTATCGATCCACGGCATCAGGACAGCGCCATTGGTTTCGAGCACGACGATGGTGTGGGGGTTGGCGGCGGCGACTGCTTCGATCAGCGCATCCTGGTTGTTGGGTAACGAAAGATCCTTGAGGTCCATGCCTTCGGATGCATGTTGCACCGCAAAGACAATGGCTACCTGAGATGACTTCGCAAGCGCAGCGGCCGATGCGACGTCGGTGCCGGAATCGAATTTGACGGTTGCTTGTGGCGCCTTCTGCTGAATTCCTTTCACAGGGGCTGAGCGGTGATAGACCTCGAGCAACATGAAAGAGGTGAACGGATTCTTTGATATTTCTGCCGGAGGCGGAACGGCATTGCCACCGGCGGGAGACACCTGTGAAGATCCTCCACCGGAGATGACGCCGACGTCCGCGTGTCCACCGATTACCGCGATGGAGCGAATGCTGGAGGCATTCAGCGGCAACTGGTCACGCTCATTTTTCAGCAGGACAGCGCCTTCTTCGGCGGTTTTCTGCGCGACTTCAAATCCGCGCATTACGTTTGGGGATTCCGGCTGCGGAGGATCGTCAACGATGCCTGAATCGAATTCAGTGCGCAGAATGCGGTGCACCATGTCATCCAGCCTTGCCTGAGACACTTCTCCGCTCTCGACTGCCTTCTTGAGCGGTTCGCCAAAGGAGTCGTTGCCCGGCATCTCGATGTCGAGACCGGCGTTGGCGGCGTTGACGGTGCTCTGCGTTGCGCCCCAGTCGGAGACGACGAAGCCTTTGAAGCCAAAGTCTTTCTTTAATACATCCGTGAGCAGGTAGGAATTTTCGCAACCATAGGTTCCGTTGATCTTGTTGTAGGAGCACATGACTGCGCCAGCGCCGGAATCCTGCAGCGCGATTTGAAAGGCGAACAGATCGCTCTCGCGCATGGCACGCTTGCTGATGATGGAGTTGACGACAATGCGGCCGGCATCTTGATCATTGACGGCATAGTGCTTCACATCAGTGATGAGGTGCACGGCCTTTTCGGCTTTTAGTTCCTGCCCGGCCAAAGTGCCTGCAAGCACCGGGTCTTCGCCCTTGTACTCGAAGATGCGGCCGTTGCGTGGTTCGCGAATCATGTTGATGCCGGAACCCAGCGACATGTTGAATCCCATGGCGCGCATCTCTTGTCCGAGCATGGTGCCGATCTCGTAGGAGAGCGCCGGATCCCAGGCGGACGCCATCGCTTCTCCAGAGGGCAGAGCGGTGGCATATCGGCCTTTTGCACCAGCCATGGAAATGCCCTGGTTCGAATCTGTCATTTGAAGATCGGGGATGCCGAGGCGAGGTACGCCGGGGATGAAGCCGAGGACTGCGATGGCGCGGGTGAGGGGACCAGACTCCTGGGGAGCAAAGATCGCTTGCCAGCCGGGGCCGTGGAGGATCTGGATTTTTTCGTCGAGCGTCATCTCCTTTATGACCAAGTCGGCCCGTGCGTCTGGAGAGAGACTCTTGTCAGACCAGGGATAGTGTTTCGGGGGAGCCATTCCCGGGAATTGGGCGAGGGCGGCGGTTGCAACCGAGAAGGCGAGGGCAATTACGAGCGCGAAAGAAATGCGTTTGGACACGATCTTAGTTACCTTTCTGAGATCGTCGGAGAGAGTAACATATCGGCCAGCTGAGTGGATGGCCTTCGCTATTCGCTTTTTTCAAGCGCCTTTTTGAGTTGCTCGAGATCTTTCCGGATGGCCTCCTTCATGGTGATGAAGACCGGAGCAAGGATCAGATATCGCAACTTCAGGGAGAAGACCGCGGCGCAAAAGACCCGGCCGCCGTCTCGTTCGGCTTCGACGCGGAATAGCCACTCTGCTGATTTGAAGTAGCGGGCATTGCCATCGGAGCTTGTGAGCTGGATCGTGCATCCGCGAACGGGGTCTGTTTCTGCGATTCGATAGGACATCTTGCCCCAAGCGCCGTCACGGGATTTGCCGCGCGGATGAGCGAAGGTGTCGAACTCGAATCCTACTCCTGCAGGTGTTACGGAGGATGATTCGGTGCGAGAGACGCCGCGGTCCCAAGCCGCGACATTGGATACATCGCGGAGATAGGCCCAGATCTCCGCGGGTGCCCGATGGACGAAGACAGAAGATTCGAGGTGCACGGAATGATAGACGTTTGAGGCTGCTCGAAAATTGTAAGGTTGAGTTGTCGAAGCGGAAGCCGGATGGAAGGCAAAAGAAAAAACCCCGCCCGGAGAGGTCCGGACAGGGTTTCCTTTAACCAACGTTCACTGGTGCTTGATGAACTTGCCGGTTTGCAGCTCGTGCATGGCCTGATTCAACTCGGCCTGGGTATTCATCACGATGGGGCCGTACCAGGCGACTGGCTCCTCGAGCGGCTTGCCGGAGACGAGCAGGAAGCGGATGCCTTCAGGGCCGGCCTGGACGACAATCTCGTCGCCACGGTCGAACAGAACGAGCGAATGGTTTTTCGCGTCGTACTTTGCCGGAGCATTCGGATCGACCGGTGACTCGGTCAGGACGGCTTTTGGATCTGACGCATCACGGAACGTTCCGGCGCCTGCGAAGACGTAGGCAAAGGCGTTACGCGTGACGTCGACCTTTATGCGGCGCAGCTTGTTCGGCGGTACGGAGATGTCGACGTAACTGGGATCAGCGGCTACTCCCTCGACAGGTCCGCGCTTGCCCCAGAAGTCGCCAACGATGATACGAGCTTTTGTTCCGTCATCTTCGGTGACTTCAGGGATGGCCGAGGAAGGTATGTCCTGATAGCGCGGGTCGGTCATCTTTAAAGAAGCGGGCAGGTTGGCCCACAACTGGAAGCCGTGCATGCGGCCGTGAGCGTCGCCTTTGGGCATCTCCTGATGGAGGATGCCGCTGCCTGCGGTCATCCACTGGACATCGCCTGCGGTCATGCGGCCTTTGTTGCCAAGACTGTCGCCGTGCGCGACCTCGCCGGCCAGCACATAGGTGATCGTCTCGATGCCGCGGTGCGGGTGCCAGGGGAAGCCGGCGAGGTAGTCGGCCGGATTCTCGTTGCGGAAATCATCCAGCAACAGGAACGGATCGAACTCCTTTGTTTTGCCGAAACCGAAGGCGCGCTGAAGTTTAACTCCTGCTCCCTCGATGGTGGGCTTGGTTTCAAGAATCTGTTTGACCGCGCGAAGCGACATAATGAACCTCCGACTTGCTGTTGATGCTTACAGAATTGGATGCGCGAGGGAGATATTCGTTGCAACAAGTATTTTGGGTTGGGCTAGCGATGAAGAGTTCGGGGCTAAAGCCCATTGCGGAAGAATTTGCGTTTCAGGGGCCTGATGGCCCCTTGCTCCCCCCATCGGAAATCCAGCCGAATCAGGCCTTGATGAACTGGGCTTCTACGGTGATCTGAACGTCATCGCCTACGAGGATGCCGCCGGTTTCGAGCGCCGCGTTCCAAGTCAAGCCGAAGTCCTTACGGCTGATCTTTGTGGTTGCGGAGAGGCCGATGCGGGTGTTGCCCCAAGGGTCTTTGGCAGGAGCGCTCGGACCGTCGACGACGAAGGTCTGCTGGCGGGTGTCGCCGTGGATAGTGAGGTCGCCGGTGACGTTGTAACCACCGTCTCCGTTGGGCTTGACCGAGGTGGATTTGAATCTCATGGTCGGGAATTTTTCGGCGTCGAAGAAGTCGGCGCTCTTGAGGTGGGCGTCACGTTGAGCGTCGCCGGTGCTGATGGTGGCGACGTCGATGGAAGCCTCAACGCTGGAGAGTGTGGCGTCTGTGACGTGCTCGGTGAGGGTGCCGGAGAGGCCGTTGAAGCTGCCCTTTACGTTGGAAATCATCATGTGCTTGACCTTGAACTCGGCGTGCGAGTGAGCGGGGTCGAGTTTCCAGGTGGTGGTGACTGCGGGGGTTGAGGCGGTGGTTGCCATGGGATGGCTCCTTTCACTTGTCTTGGATGCGGGAGGGAGATATTCGTTGCAACAACTATTGTGAGGAATCAGTATTCAGTGGTCAGCGAACAGGAAGAAGCATGGCGCCCGACGATCTTTCGCGGAGGGAGCGGTTGAGCCGTCCGGGGATTCAGTGGGGGAGTTCTTTGTTGCCCGTGATGGTGAAGGTGACGGATTGGATGGTTGAGGTTGCGTCGCCATCGGGTTGGGAACTGCCCAGAGAAAGCTTGTAGCTTCCGGGGGTTACGGCACGAATTCCCTTTTCATCGACTTGCGAGAGGGTGCGGGCATTGAGGGTGAAGGTGAGGTGCCGGGTTTCGCCGGGATTGAGGCGAAAGCGCTCGAAGCCAGCGAGGGCAAGTTTGGGGGCGATGGGCGTGTTCGGCGGAGTGAGATAGAGTTCCGCGACTTCGTCGCCGGGTAGCGGACCGTTGTTCTTGACGTCAGCCTCGACGGTGAGCGTGTCGCCGGCTTTGAGGGATTTAACGGAGAGTTTCACACCGGAATAGGCAAAGTTGGTGTAGCTGAGGCCATCGCCGAAGGCATAGAGGGGCTTGCCTTTGAAGTAGCGGTAGGTCCGGTTGGCCATAGAGTAGTCGTCGAGGGCGGGGAGCTGGTCGATGCCGGTGTAGAAAGTCACGGGCATGCGTCCGGCGGGGTTGTTCTTTCCGCTTAGGGTTTCGGCGATGGCCTTTCCGCCGGACTGCCCGGGATACCAGGCTTCGAGGAGAGCGCGGGCGTTCTGCTGCGCCCAGTTGACGGCGAGGGCGCTGCCGTTGAGCAGAACGACGACCATGGGCTTGCCGGTTTTGGCGACAGCTTCGAGGAGTTCCTGCTGGACGTCGGGCAGGTCGAGATCGGTGCGATCGCCACCAGCGAAACCCTTGGCGTCGACTTTCATCTCTTCGCCTTCCAAACGAGCGGTAAGGCCAACGAAGGCAACGACGACATCGGCTTTCTTTGCGGCTTCGACGGCCTGATCCTGCAGAAGCTCGTGGCGCGGGCTCCATTCGAAGGCGAGGCCTGCGCCGGGGATGCGGCCGGTTTGGATGTACTCGATGCGGATGTCGTGGCGACGCGTGTCGGCGAAGGGGATGGCGAAGTGCTGAATGGCGCCGTAATTGCGACCGGATGGAGGCAGCTTGCTGGTAGTTGGGGTGGGAGGCGCATTTGGTTCGAGCTGCTTGCCGTCGAGATAGATGGCGAATTTCAGCTTGTCGCCGCAGGGATAGCAGAACGGCAGGCGGAGCTGGAGGTTGAGGGTCTCAGCGACTGGTGCGGCGATGGCGCCGGTCCAGCGAACGGCGAAGGCTTGAGTAGTGGTGTCGTTGGGCTGGACGGGATTGGAGAAGGCCCAATCGAAGTCGATTTCCTTGTCGATGCGGACCATCTCGCGCGCGCCGTCGAAGCTGGGATGGGAGAAGTACTGGCCTTCGAGTCCTTCAACGGTTGAATCTCCGGAGGCGCGAAGCATGGTGCGCGGAACGGGAATCTCGCCGCCCATGATGTATGGCGAGCCTTGGGCATAGAGGACGGGATCGTGGCCGAACTCGCTCTCGATGCCATCGATGGGGAGGACGGGGTGAAGGGGGATCGCGTTGTAGTTACCTTCAAGTCCGACACGCGAACCGGCGAGAGGGCCGATGACGGCGATGGTCTGATGCTTCGCGGGATCGAGCGGGAGGAAGTGGTTTTCATTCTTGAGCAGGACCATCGACTCGCGCGCTGCGCGGAGGGCGAGTTCGACGTGTTCAGGCGAGTTGACGACGGAATACGGGATCGTTGAGAACGGGACCTGTTGCGGCGGATCGAACATGCCGAGCTTCATGCGGGCGGTGAAGAGGCGCTTTACGGAGACGTCGAGTTGAGCTTCTGTGAGGAGGCCTTTGTGGACGGCGTCGGTGAGTTTGAGATATTCGGTGCCGCAGTCGGTGTCAGTGCCGGCGAGGATTCCGGCGGCCGAGCCAGCCGCAAAATCGGTGGAGTAGTGATGGCCATCCGTTGATGAGAAGTCGCCGATGGCGCCGCAGTCGGAGGTGACGAAGCCCTGGAAGTGCCAGTCGCCGCGGAGGACGTCGCCGAGGAGCATTTTGCTGGCGCAGGCGGGGACTTTGTCGACCCGGTTGTAGGCGCACATGATGGAGTCGGCTTTGCCGTCGACGATGGTGGCGCGGAAGGCGGGCAGGTAGGTGTCCCAGAGATCGTGCTGGGTGGGATCGATGTTGGCCTTGTGGCGCGTGGATTCGGGGCCGCTGTGGACAGCGTAGTGTTTGGGGGTTGCGATAGCGCGGAAGTATTTCGGATCGTCGCCCTGGATGCCTTCTACGAACGCGGTGCCGAGGCGTGCGGTGAGGAAGGGGTCTTCGCCGTAGGTTTCCTGGCCGCGTCCCCAGCGGGGATCGCGAAAGATGTTGATGTTGGGCGACCAGATGGTGAGGCCGTAGTAGCGGTCGTGATTGTTGTGCGCGATGGCGTCGTTGTACTTGGCGCGGGCTTCCGTGGAGACGGCTTCGGCGATGGAATGGATGAGGGGAGCGTCCCACGTGGCGGCGTCGCCGATGGCTTGTGGGAAGAGCGTGGAGAAGCCGGAGCGGGCGATGCCGTGGAGGCCTTCGTTCCACCAGTTGTAAGCGGGAATGTCGAGGCGCGGGATGGGCGCGGCGCGGTCGATGAGCTGGGAGACTTTTTCTTCGAGGGTCATGCGGCCGACGAGGTCGTCGACGCGCTTTTCGATGGGGAGCGAGGGATCGCGGAAGGGCATCCCTGCGGCTGCCTTGATTTGTTCATCTGTCGGCGGGGCCGCCGCCGGTTGCTGTGTCGGGGCCTGAGCGAATGCGGAGAGAGGCAGAAGAAAGGCAACAGCGAGGAGAGCTGGATGCAGGCGCATGAGTGTGATTCTCCGAAGAGCCATAGTAAGGGGCGAGGGTGGTTGATAGAAAGAACCCGGCTGCGGATTCGGATTGCACAGCTACAATTCGGGGGAACCTGGAATGCGAGTGGAGTTGGAGGATCGGCGGATGCGGGCGACGAGATATGTTGTTGGCTTAATCGGCGTTGGACTGGGCGCGGTGTTTGCCGCGGGACAGGCAAAGCCGGCGCATGGACCGTTTACGCCAAAGGATTGGATGGGACTTCGCAGTGCGCGCGCGGCGGCTGTCAGCGGGAGTGGAACGATTCTGTACGCGGTGACCTACGGTGCGGAGAAGGGGCCGACGCATACGGACTGGTGGACGATTGGCGCGGATGGGAACAACGCGAAGAAGCTGGAAGTGCCGGATGGATTTCGGCCGGCGGGATTTACTCGCGATGGGCAAGGCTTCTACGGCAGCTGGAAGGTAAACGACCGTCAGCAATTCGCGGTCTTCGCGCTGAAGGACGGGAAGATTGCTTCGGCGCCGACGGTGATTGTGGTGTTGCCGCGCGGGGTTGGCTCGACGAGTCCATCGCCGGACGGGAAGCTGTTTGCGATGACG
Source organism: uncultured Acidobacteriaceae bacterium (assembly GCA_963738035.1). GTDB lineage: Bacteria > Acidobacteriota > Terriglobia > Terriglobales > Acidobacteriaceae > Telmatobacter. The sequence goes on along the minus strand of CAVTVB010000002.1, from coordinate 103,358 downwards.
GCCGATCCGCGGGAGCCGGATGCGAAGGACAGCATGCGGCATGTGCAGGAGCCGGAGGAGACGAGCCTTTACGTTGTGAATGCAGACGGGACCGGCGGGGCGTGGTGGTGCAAGGACCTGAAATACATTTCAGGAACGATCACTGTTGGTGGCGGTGCGAGCGCGGCGGCTTGGAGTGGGGATTCGCAATCGCTGGCGGTGTTGTCGCAGGTTCCGCGGATCGGACATCACGAAGTGGGTTCGGCGCTTGATGTGTGCAGCGGGTCGGGAGTGCGGCATGTTGTCGACGTTCCGAATTCGGTAAACGGGATTGCGTGGGCGAACGGCGGGAAGGACCTGGTGTTTCTATCAACCAAATCCCTTGTTCTGACGCCGGAGCACGTTTGGACCGTGTCGGCTGCCGGTGGAACGGCGGAAGATCGCACGCCGGATTTGAATGCGACGGCGGTGCAGCTTGCGGGCGATTTGCAGGGGCGGGTGTGGGTGTCGGTGAATCGTGGAGTTCGAAGTGAGGTGGCTGAGTTTCGCGATGGGGCGCTGAAGACGGCGTATCAGTGGCCGGATGGGATTGTGCGAGGCACGCCCGTGGAGAGTGAATATGCCAACGCTTCTGCGGCCGGGCAGATGGCGTTCACGGTTGGCGATCCGACGCATATGGGGAATGTAGCCCTGGCTGACGGCGATCATCTCCGCAGGATCACGCATGAAGGCGACGATCAACTGGCGGCCGTCGAACTTGGACCCGTGCAAGTTGTGCAATGGAAGAGCAAGGGCGGGACGGCACTGGAGGGGATTGCAACGCTTCCCGCGGGGTATGAGAAGGGGAAGAAATATCCGTTCCTGGTGCTGCCGCATGGAGGGCCAGAGGCAAATGATGAACTTGCATTTGACGCGTTCTCTCGGACGGTTGCCGGACTTGGCTACGTAGTGCTGCAGCCGCAGTATCGCGGATCGACGGGATATGGCGCGGATTTTCTTGCGGCGATATATCAGCATTTCGGCGATCGTGCGTATGAGGATGTAAACAGCGCGACAGACTATGCAATCGAGCAAGGCTGGGCCGATCCGAATCGGCTGGCGATTTTTGGATGGAGCGCGGGCGGGTTTATGACGTCGTGGACTGTGACCCAGACGAACCGGTACAAGGCTGCGATCGAGGGCGCGGGGATTACAGACTGGGGTCCGTTTTTGTGGACCAGCGATATTGCGCAGGTGGACTACGACGCACGGTGGACGGAAGAAAATCCAGATGCGTTCAGCAAGTTTTCGGCGGTATATTTTGCGAACAAGGTGACGATTCCGCTGCTGATATTGCACGGCGAGGCGGATCAGCGCGTGCCTACGTTCCAGGGGACGGAGTATTTCCAGATTCTGGCGGCGCGGGGCAAAACTGTGCGGATGGTGACGTATCCAGGATCGCCTCATTTTCCGGTGTTGTGGGAGCAGCGGCTGGACGTCATGAAAGAGCTGACAGACTGGCTGACGAAGTACAACAAATAGCGTCGGAAGAAGTGATTGAGGTCCTTTGAATGCTGGCGATACTGTTCGAATTCGGACGGTGGATGTTGGTTTTGGACAGTGCACCGGCCGGGCTCGCAATCAGCAGTTGTGGAAGCGGCTGACTTCATTGGGTGATTCGTGGTTCTGAATTGGAACTGCACCTGCTGAGATTCCGTCGGATACGTGTCTTCGATTGGCGTCTTCGAATAGCCCCGGAGGGTTGAATGCAGAATTTCCTGTATGACTTGCGCTATGCCATTCGGCAGTTGCGCAAAACGCCCGGGATGGCGCTGCTGGCGATTCTTACGCTGGCATTGGGGGTGGGCGCGAATACCGCGATCTTCACCGTGATCGACAGCGTGCTGTTGCGGCCGTTGCCGTACGCGGATTCTGACCGACTGGTGTTCATTGGACCGGCGGGAGACAAGCCGGCCTTTGGTTCGACTTCATGGCTGAACTACGCTGATATTCATGCACAATCGAAGCTGATGGCAGACTCCGCAGGCTATGCGGAAGACGTGAGCGTGCTCGAGGCGAAGGATAGTTCGGTGGGCGTGGTTGCGCCGCGCGTGACGCCGAATTTGTTCGCGATGCTCGGCCAGGGACCTTTGCTGGGAAGGACTTTTACGAGCGCAGAGGGACAGCCAAAAGGGCCGCCGGTTGTGTTGCTGTCGGAAGGCTTGTGGCGGCAGACATTTCATGCCGACCCAACAATCGTGGGTCAGGTTGTGAAAGTCGGCGGAAAACCTTCGACAGTCGTGGGAGTAATGCCGGCGACCTTCAACTTTCCCGACAGCATTGGGCCGGATCTGCAGAAGGGGGTCTGGCTGCCGATGCAGCCGACGGAAGAGATGCTGAAGCAACGCGGATATCACTTTTTCAGCGTGGCCGGCGTGATGCGAGCGGGTGTGACGATTGCTCAGTTGCAGCAGGAATTGAATGCGATCAGCGCGCGCATTCCGCATGAGCACAACGACACCCCAGTTGCATTTCGTGTGGATCTCTACCAGGAGGTGTTGACGGGTCCGGTGAAGCCGGTGTTGTACGCGTTGCTTGGAGCGTTGGGACTGGTGCTGCTGATCGCGTGCGCGAACGTCTCGAATCTGCTGATCGCCCGGGCCTTGGGACGGCAGCAGGAATTTGCGGTGCGTGCCGCGCTGGGCGCGGGGAGGTCGCGGCTGGTGGTCCAGATGCTGTCAGAAGGACTGCTGCTAAGCGTGCTGGGATGCGGAGTGGGCGTGGCGCTCGCGGAACTGGCGATGATTGGAATTCGCAAGCTGCCGGACGGAACGATTCCGCGCGCGGACTTAATCGCAGTTCATTGGATGGTGCTGCTGGTGCTGGCGGTGATTGCGGCGCTGACGACGGTGCTTTCGTCGTTGCTTCCGGCGATGCTGGTGGCAAAGGCGAAACCGCAGGCGGCATTGCAGGCCGCTTCGCGCGGTGTGGGTTCCAGATCGACGGGAGGCAAGCTTAGCGGATGGCTCGTCGCTGGCGAGGTAGCGCTATCGACGTTGTTGCTCGTGGGCACCGGTCTTCTGTTCAGGACGTTGTGGAACCTGGAACAATCGCACCTCGGGTTTGAGACTGCGCACGTTACGACGTTCACGGCAATGCCGGCGGATGCGGCGGGTTTCTCGGGAATGTCGGTGTCAGAAGACACGCAGAATGCACCGGCCTCAGTGGCCACAATTACCTATGGTCCGGTGTTGGAGCGAATCAGGCAGTTGCCCGGCGTGCAGAGTGCGGCATTGGCTACGGCCCCACCGCTATCCGGGATGGATTTGCATTCGAGCTTCGAGATTCTGGGCCAGCCAACAGAACACTCCGACCATCCGTCAGCCCGGGTATCCGCCGTGAGCGGCGATTACGCGCGGACGATGGGCACGCCGATCGTTCGGGGCCGGATGATCGGCGAAGGGGATGCGCTGACGACGCCATTTGCCGCAGTGGTGAACGAGTCGCTGGTGAAGAAGTATTTCCCGGGAAAGGATCCGCTCGGGAAGCAAGTCAATCTCGGGGGCAAGAACACAGGGATGATCAAGCCCTACACGGTTGTGGGGGTGATCGGCGACCAGGTGGATTCGAGCGTCGGCGGCCAGGTGCAGCCGCTGATTTTGCTATCGCAGCAGCAGATTCCTACGACGTCGCTGTTTTACCAGGCCCTGCTGAAAACAGTAGTGACCTTCGTGGTGAAAACGCGCGGGGATATTCCGGTGGCGCAGGAGATGCGGTCAGTCTTTCACCAGCTTGCACCCGGGTTCGCGCTGGACCAATTCCAGACGATGCAAGAGGCTGTGGACAAGAATACCTTTAGCCAGCGCCTGGGGCTCTACCTCGTGGGCTCGTTTGCGGGGCTGGCGATTGCGATGGTAATTGCCGGACTGTATGGCGTGCTGTCGCAACTGGTGAGTTATCGCAGGCGTGAAATTGGCGTCCGCATGGCGCTGGGAGCAACGCGTGGAAGCGTGGCGAAACTGGTGTTGCGGCAAGGATCAATCCTGATCGGCACAGGTCTTGTGGCCGGGCTGGCGCTGGCGTTCGCGACAGGCAGGTTGATCAAGGGTTTCCTGTACCAGGTGAAGCCGCTGGATGCGAGCACGTACGTTGCGGTGGCGGTGACGCTGACGGCGATCGGGTTGGTAGCCGCGCTGATTCCTGCGCGAAGAGCGGCATCGATCCAGCCGATGCAGGCGCTGCGGGACGAATAAAAGAGGGAATAGGGAGCAGGGACTTAGGGCATGTGGCGCTGGGATTCTTAGTGTGCGGAAGTGCTCAAGATCTGTAGACTTTGCGCTATGACCCACGTACGGAATCGGCGAGTGATTTGTGTGCTTGCTGTGGCGCTTTGCCCGTGTTGGTCAGTGATTCTCGCTCAGCAGCCTGGTGGCTCAAATCCGTCGCGGAGTTTTGGGCCGGATCACTGTGGGCCCGCTGATCCGGCGTACATTCGCACCGCAAATGAAACCGGGGGAGTGCCGCTGTTTCTACAGCGCAGCGAAGCGGGCAAGGCGATGCAATTGATGCGCGAGTCAACGCGCGAAAATGTGTCGACCCTGCTATGGGTTTCGGCAAAGCTGGACGGCGGGACGCAGAAATTCGAGATTCCGGTCGACTCGGTGACGCAGCGGGTCACGTTCACTTTTTCAGTGGATACAAAGGGAAGCAGGCTCCTGCTTCGAGATGCGAATGGGCACGAGGTTCGCGAAGGTGCAGAGCGCACCGAGGATACTGAGCTGAATTGCGGGCGTGTGATTACGGTTGTGAAGCCGCAAGCAGGGGCCTGGAAGGCAGAGGTGAGCGGAAGCGGAACATTCTGGTTACAGGTTCAGGCGCAAAGCGGAATCTACTTCATCTCTGCTGAGTTCGTGAAGCCGGGTGGTCGACCGGGACACGAAGGGATGTTCAAGATTCAGGGTCAACCCTTGGCGGGTGAACCGGCGACATTGCAGGCGTCGGTCTCTGCCACCGAGGCAAAGACGACAGACTTTTCGTTTGTAAGCGAGCGTGGCGATGTTTTGCAGAAGCTGCGTTTGAAGGCGTCGGGTGCGGATCGGGAGTTTCTGGAATTCTTCGGAGAGGTGGCCCTGCCAGGCGTGCCGTTTCGCCTCGCTGCGAGTGGACGGGATGCGAAGGGAATGCAGTACCAGAGGTTCTACGGATCACTATTTCACGCTGAGACTGTGGAAGTGGTTCCGAAGCTGACTTTCGACGAGCTTGTACCGGGGTCGACGCGTGAGGCGGAATTCGAAATCAGAAACCTCGGACCAGCGCGGAATTTCAAGGTGATTGTGACCGATTCACGGCGATTTGTAACCGTGGTCGAGCGGGAGTTGGCTATCGGAGCACACCAGACGGGTTCGCTCAAAGTGCAGATGACGGTGCCCGCCAGCACCGCGAGCGGCAGGGGAGATGACGTTGTGGTCGTCGCGTCGAGCACGTCGGGGTCTGCTACGACGAACTCGGCGGTGGTGAGGTTATCGGTTACGGACGACAGCAAGGCACAGCCGCATTAAATGCGGATGGGGGCAGAGGTCGTTTTTTAAGGTTTGCCTTCGTCGGCTGACGGTCCGTAGATCGCGGGGACAATTTCGCCGTTGAGTCGCAGGTAGACGGTGAGCTGGCCGCGATGGTGGGCCATGTGATTGATCACGCCTTCACGAATGGCTTCATAGCGCGACTGCTCCATCATCAGCTTGCCGGCAGAGAGCATGCGCCACTTGGTGTTGAGCAGGTGATCGTCTGAGGTTTTCTGAAGGATTTCTTTGCCTTTCTTCAGGCTGGCTTCGAATTGCTGGGCTAGATCCTGCCGGGTTTTCCATGGCTGCGGCGCAAACTTGGGGCCACCGGGTGGATTGATGTCGACCTCGTCCATATTCACGACCATCTCGATCCATGCGGGAGTGGTGGCGACTATGGTTGCGAGCTTGCCGAGGGGCATGGACTTATCGTGGGGCTTCCAGTCGTTCTTTCCCTCGGGGACGTGCTCAAGTGCTTTGCGACTTCCGATGGCTTCGTGGTCAAGTTCTGTAATCAGGAGTTCGGTGATTTTCATGGCATCTACCTCACGTTCGGTGTTGGATGCGCCAGCCGGGAGAGTGGGATTGCTGAGGATTTGAGACGTGAAGTGCACAGGTTGATGAAGTGCGGGCGGTCTATGCTTGACTACAGATTTCCAGGACTACAGGCTCAGCCGTGTCAGATTTCGCACAAAGCGTGAAGCAGCAGGTCGACATCGTCAAGGTGATCGAGGCGTATATCCGCCTGCGCAAGGCGGGGGCGCAGAACTATTCGGGTCTTTGCCCGTTTCACAAGGAAAAATCGCCATCATTTTCAGTGCACGCGCTGCGGCAGTTTTATCACTGCTTCGGGTGCGGCGTGTCGGGAGATGTGTTCTCGTTCGTGGGCAAGATCGAGAATGTGTCGTTTCCTGAGGCGGTGCGGATTGTGGCGCAGAAGAACGGGATTGCGTTGCCGAAGAGGGAGTTTTCCTCTCCCGAAGAAGCGGCCGAGGCGCGAATTCGCGGAAAACTGCTGGACCTGCATGAGGCGGCGACTTCGTGGTTCGAGGAACAATTGCGCGGGCCGGAGGGAGCGCTGGCGCGCGAATACCTGGCAGGGCGCGGGATGACTCCAGAGGGGATCAAGGTTTTTCGGATCGGATTTGCTCCGGACGGTTTTGGCGCGTTGCGCGATCGCCTGAGCGGAATGGCGGATGATGCGACGCTGCGAGCTTCGGGCCTATTCAGCTCAAAGGAACAGGGCGACGGGACAGAAGGTCGCATTTATGACCGGTTTCGCAAGCGGGTGACGTTCCCGATCTGCAATGAAAGCGGGCGGGTGATTGCGTTTACCGCTCGGACGCTGGAAACGGGTGAAAAGGCAGGGGCTAAGTACATCAATTCACCAGAAACGCCGCTCTATACGAAGGGGCAGGTGCTTTTTAACCTGGATAAGGCCAAGGCGGCGATTCGACAGGCGGGGTATGCGCTGCTGGTTGAGGGCCAAATGGACTGTATTTCGCTGTTTCTACGCGGAATTCAGCACGTGATTGCGACCAGCGGGACGGCTTTTACCGAGCAGCAGGTGGCGATTTTGAAGCGGCATACGCAGAATGTGGTGGTGAATTTCGACCCAGATGCTGCCGGGGCAAATGCGGCGGAGAAGTCAATTGCCCTTCTGACCGAGGAGGGGTTCAATCTGAAGCTTGTGACGCTCGATGGGGGGCTCGATCCGGACCGGTTTATTCGTGAACGCGGAGTGGAGGCCTACACACAGGCGGTGATGGCAGCACGCCGGCAGTCGGACTACCTGATTGAGAGGGCGCGGCAGATGTTTCCAGGTCGAGGAGCCGATCAGAAGCTGAAGCAGATGAATTACTTGCTGCCGCACATCCGGCGCATTCCGCAGAGACTGCTACGTGAGCAGTTTGCTGCCGATGCTTCGCAGAAGCTGGGGATTGATTCCGCAGTGCTGCGAGAGGAACTGCGGCAGGCGGCACTCCGGCGCCGGGACCACATCGAAGTGCGGACAACGGCGCTGACCGAGGTGGAGCGAGTGATGCTGAGGGCGCTGGCGATCACCGATCCAGAACACGAGGAGGCAAGACGAACCGCTGTCGATGCTGTAAGCACGCAGCCACAGTGGTTTGAAGGGCTTGGCGCGTTTGAGGCTCTGCGGATGCTGGGCGACCGGGGCGCGGGTGATCCGATGGATGTGGTTGAGGATCCGGCGCAAAAGGCGCTGCTTGCAGAGGCTTTGCTCGCGGAAACCGAACCTCCGTCGGCCGACACTGTGCTTGGAGCGATTGTGAGCCTGCAGCAGCGGAAGATCGAGGGGGAATTACGGGATATGCGGGCGCAGATCCAGGAAGCGGAGCGGCGAGGGGACTTTGCTGAGCTGGCGTTGCTGACCCAGCGAAAGCTGGAATTGGACCGGGTATTGCGACAGCTGCGCGGTTCGGGTTTGAGTGGAAATTGAGGCCTCAAATCGCTGATTTCTGTGAGTCACTTTAAGTGCTGAACACGTCAAATACAAGAGGAACAGCGGGCAGGCGCAGCATGCTGCCCAGTCCGGGATGAAAACACGCAGGGAATGGCGGTTACCTGTGGAGAATTCGGGCTGAGATTTCACGGTTAAAGGTGGAATCAGCTGTGTTAATCTATTGATCTCTGTAGGGATGCGCGCACTTTGCCCCATATATGAGCTCCGGCTCGCGGGCGACCAGGCGAAACCTGAAGCGCGAAGATCCTGCTCCGAGCGACTATTACGACCGCTTTTTTGATGCGGGACCGGGAGTCCGTGTCCGCAATTGCGCACGTTTGGGCATCCAAATGTTGACGCACGCGGAACGAGCTCCGCACTGGCGCGCGACCCGGTGCTAAAAACTCGATCGTGCTGGAGAGAAGGAACCATTTGGCCATCAACGACAAATTTGAAGACGACATCACTAACCTGATCGATACCGGCAAGGAGAAGGGCTACCTGACCTACGGCGATGTGAATGACATGCTGCCGGAGGACATCAGCACTTCGCCGGACGATATCGACGATCTGATGACGACGATCGGCAGCCAGGGTATTGATCTGCTGGATGCGCCGAAGTTCGGCGCCGAGAAAGATTTTGAACTTGAAGAGGGCGAGGACGTCGAGCTCGATCTGACGCCGGGAACGCTCGAAAAAACCAACGACCCCGTGCGAATGTACCTGCGCGAGATGGGCACTGTACCGCTGCTAACGCGCGAAGGCGAAGTGGAAATTGCCAAGCGCATTGAGCGCGGGCAGATGCGCGTGCTGAAAGCGATTTCGCGTTCGCCGATCGTGATTCGCGAGATTGTGGCGCTCGGTGAAGACCTGAAGCGTGGTGTGCGCAACGTGAAAGAAGTTGTAGTCTTCGACGAAGAAGAGCTGACTGAAGACGTAGTGCAGGCGCGGGTGCGCTCCACCGTGGCACGCATTGATGCGCTGGTGAAGCACCAGAAGAAGATCGCGGGCTTCGAAGAGAAGCAGGCGGCGGCGAACAGCAAGACGAGCCAGAAGGAATTGCGCAAGTTGCGCTGGTTGATTGCGCGCGAGAAGGTGTTTGTTTCGCGGATTGTGCGCGAGCTGAAGTATACGGGTCTTGAGCGCAAGCGGCTGCTCGACAAGGTGAACAAGACAGTCGACACGATGCGCACGCTCGAGCGCCAGATTCGTTCGCTGGATCAAAAGTACGAAGCCTCGAAGAGCGATGAGCTGAAGAAGGAATATCGTCGCCAGCAGAAGAACTGCAAGGTTGACCTCGAAAAAATCGAGGGCGATGCGGGCGTGTCGATCGTTGAACTGAAGCGCACGCAGCGCGAGATGATCCAGGGCGACATGGACGCCGAGCAGGCGAAGCGGGAGCTGATTGAAGCGAACCTTCGACTGGTGGTATCGATTGCGAAGAAGTACACGAATCGCGGACTGCAATTCCTTGACCTGATTCAGGAAGGTAATATCGGCCTAATGAAGGCGGTGGACAAGTTTGAGTATCGTCGCGGATACAAGTTCTCGACGTATGCGACGTGGTGGATTCGCCAGGCGATTACGCGTGCGATTGCGGACCAGGCGAGGACGATCCGTATCCCGGTGCACATGATCGAGACGATCAACAAGCTGATCCGTACGTCTCGTCAGTTGGTGCAGGAATTGGGCCGTGAGCCGTCGAGCGAAGAGATCGCGCGGCGCATGGATATTCCCGTGGCCAAGGTGCGCAAAGTGCTGAAGATTGCACAGGAGCCGATTTCGCTGGAGACGCCGATTGGTGAAGAGGAAGACTCGCACCTTGGAGATTTCATCGAGGACAGGCAGGCGGTTTCGCCGAGCGAGGCAGTGATCAGCGTGAACCTGAAGGAGTACACGTCTCAGGTTCTGCGTACGCTGACGCCGCGCGAGGAGCGAGTAATCAAGATGCGGTTTGGGCTGGAGGATGGTTCGGAGCACACGCTGGAAGAAGTGGGACAGAGCTTCCAGGTGACGCGCGAACGCATCCGGCAGATCGAAGCGAAGGCGCTGCGCAAGCTGCGTCATCCGTCGCGGTCGCGCAAGCTGAAGGCGTTTGTGGAAGGCGTAAAAGAAATGTAGCCACCTCCACCCATCGACAAAGATCTGTCGATGGGAACCCCGGCCTGCGGTGGAGCCAACTGCGCCTTTGGCACTATGGCGTCGCGGGAATGTAAGTGAAGTGGTAGATGCACTAAGGGCCGCAGCCGAAAGGTTGCGGCTTTTGTTTTTTGGAGGGGATGAGTCTACAAGCGCGTGCAAGAATCACTCGAGGATTTCACTTGCCAAGTATAGAAATGGTCTGCTAAAACGTTTTTGCTAGTGTTTGGAGGGTGAAAGTGAGAACGATTTCGCGACGTCAGTTTGGAAAGGGTGTTGCCGCAGCGGCCGCAGCAACCTATGCCGGAATTTCATTGCCTGAATTTGCTTTTGGACAGCCGCAGCCGAAGAGGCTCGAGTATCCCAAGGGATTTCTGTGGGGTTGCGCGACAGCTTCGTACCAGATTGAAGGCGGCGCGAAGGATGACGGGCGCGGCCCGTCATTGTGGGATGTGTTCTCGCATACGCCGGGGAAGACGCACAATGGCGATACGGGCGATGTCGCGGACGATTCGTATCACTTGTACAAGCAGGATGTGCAGCTCTTGAAGAACCTGGGGGTGAGTACCTATCGGATGTCGATCTCGTGGTCGCGGGTGTTCCCGACGGGCAAGGGCGAGGTAAATCAGAAGGGACTGGATTACTACAACCGGGTCGTGGATGAACTGCTCGCCAACAACATTACGCCGTACATTACGATGTTCCACTGGGATACGCCGGTAGGATTGTCGGGCGGATGGCAGTCGCGCGATACGTCGAAGGCGTTTGCAGATTACTGCGCTTATGTGACGAAGCATATGGGCGACAAGGTGAAGCATTGGATGACGACGAACGAATTCATCTGCTTCACGGACCTGGGATACAAGATTGGCCAGTTCGCTCCGGGGATGAAGCTGCCGGATGCGCAGGTGAACCAGACACGGCATCATGCGATCCTCGCGCATGGGCTAGGCGTGCAAGCGATTCGCGCGAATACGCCGAGCGGAACGCAAGTGGGACTGGCGGAGAACGCGATTGTGTATGTGCCGGTGATGGAGACTGACGAGCACATTGAAGCGGCGCGGAAGGCGACACGCGATGGCAATGCGCCGTTCCTGACCACGGTGCTGGATGGCAAGTATCCGGAGAGCTACCTAGCGAAGGAGGGAGCGAATGCTCCGAAGGTGGAAGCCGGCGACATGCAGGCGATCGGCAGCCCGATCGATTTCCTTGGGGTGAATATTTACGTGCCCCTGTTTGCGCGTGCGGACAACTCAGCGAAGGGCTGGGCGGAGGAGCCGATGCCGTCTTCGTATCCGCACATGTACTCGCCGTGGATCAACCTTGGCCCTGAGTGCATCTACTGGGGCGTGCGCAACGTGTGCGACATCTGGAAGGAGAAGGTACCGGCAATTTACATCACGGAAAACGGCACGTCTTCAGATGATGTGTTGACGCCGGATGGACGAGTGGAGGATGTGGATCGCGTGATGTACCTGCGCAATCATCTGACGCAATTGCATCGCGCAGTGAAAGAGGATTACCCGGTGAAGGGCTACTTCCTGTGGAGCCTGCTGGACAACTTTGAGTGGGCGGACGGGTTCAGCAAGCGGTTCGGAATTCACTACGTGGATTTCAAAACCTTGAAGCGGACGCCGAAGCTGAGCGCGGAGTGGTACAAGAACACGATCTCGACGAATGCTGTCGAGTAGAGATCGCAGTTAACAAGTGGGGAGAACCCGCAGCCGATTGGCTGCGGGTTTTCCTTTTGCGAGCCGGGGTATACTGCGAGGGCATTCCCGAGGAGATTCCCCATGACAGGCTTTGTGAATTCATTGTTTGCTGCCGTGGTTTTGATGGTGGCGTGCGCTACAAGCTGCGGTGCACAGGCTGCTGCAGGGGCGCCTGGCACGAGCGCGAAGACACCGACGATCGACCAGTCGCTGGAGATGTACAGCGTGGGGTCGCCGAAGATTTCGCCGGATGGCAAGCACGTGGTGTACGAACAGACGCGGACGAATTGGGATGCGAATGCGTTTGAGACGGACTTGTGGATAGCAGATGTGGCGACAGGCGAGCGGCATCAGCTGACGACGACGGGGCATTCGTGTAATCCGGCGGAGTGGTCGCCGGATGGGAAGTGGATTGCGTTTGTGTCGGACCGGCCGGGATCGCTGCCGAAGTCGCCGGCAGAAAAGAGGCAACTCTGGGTGATGCCTGCCGACGGGGGCGAGGCACAGCAACTGACGAAGATGGAGAAAGGCTTAGGCGGTTTTGACTGGGCTCCGGATTCGCAGCGGATTGTATTTTCGGCGGAGGCCTCGGAGCCGAAGGCTATGAAGGACCGCAAGGAGTCGTTTGGCGATTATCACGTGATTCATGCCGACTATGAAATGCAGCACCTGTGGCTGGTGGATCTGCCGAAGACGGATGCAGCGGGGCGCGTGAGTGCAGTGGGCGAACCGAAGGAACTGACGAAGGAAGACTCGTTCAGTGTGGAGGAGTTTTCGTTTTCTCCGGATGAGACGCGGATCGCGTTTAGCGCGGCGAAGGATCCCGATCTGATCTCGTCGTACTCGAAGGATATTTACGTTGTGACGGTTGCGGACGGCGCGGTGAAAAAGATTGTGGATACGGCGGGGCCGGATTCCGATCCAGAGTGGTCGCCCGACGGGAAACAGATCGCGTTCGAGACTTCGAATGGGGAGAAGTATTTCTTCTACGCGAACCAGAAGATCGCGGTGGTGGATGCGAATGGCGGAACGCCGCGCGTCGTGAGCGATGCTTTCGATGAGGATCCTAATCTGCTGCGGTGGTCGACGGAGGGGATCTACTTTTCCGGGTTGCAGAAGATGAGTTCGTCGCTTTATCTGCTCGATCCGCAGAACGGGACGTTGAAAAAATTGGCGATGCGGGGAAGCGAGATTGCAGGTTCGTTTACGTTCTCGAAGGACTTCAAGGAGGTGGCATATCGCGGAGCGGGCGCTAACCAATATGCGGAGATTTATGCGAGTGCGCCAGCAGGAGGAGCGCCGGCGAAGTTGAGCAATGCCGGCGCGCAGGAGGCAGAGTTCACGATTGCAAAGCGCGAAGTGGTGCGATGGAAGTCGGGTGATGGAGCGGAGATCGAAGGGGTGCTGTACAAGCCAGCCGATTTTTCGCCGACGAAGAAGTATCCGCTGCTGGTGGTGATTCATGGCGGCCCGACGGGAATCGATATGCCGTTTGTGAGTGCCGATCGCTATTACCCGATTGAGCGCTTTGTGGCGAAGGGTGCGCTGGTGTTGCGTCCGAACTATCGCGGGTCGGCGGGATATGGCGCGAAGTTTCGCGCGCTGAATGTGCGCAACCTCGGCGTGGGCGATTATGCGGATGTGATTTCGGGCGTGGATTATCTGATTGCGCAGGGATACGTGGATAAGGACCGCGTGGGATCGATGGGGTGGAGCGAGGGCGGGTACATTTCGGCGTTCATTACGACATCGAGCGACAGGTTCAAAGCGGTGAGTGTTGGCGCGGGGATTTCGGACTGGATGACGTATTACGCGAATACCGACATTACGCCGTTCACACCGCAGTATCTGCGCGCGACGCCGTGGGATGATCCGGAGATTTACAAGGTGACGTCGCCGATCAGCTACATTTCGAAGGCGAAGACGCCGACTCTGATTCAGCATGGCGGGTCGGACCGGCGGGTTCCGATTGCGAATGGGTTCGAACTGAGGCAGGCGCTCGAGGATCATGGCGTGCCGGTGAAGATGGTGGTGTACGACGGGTTCGGGCACCCGATTAACAAGCCGAAGCAGCAGCGCGCGGTGATGGAGGAGAACGAGAACTGGTTCGGGCACTATATCTGGGGCGACCCGCTGGCGCCCGCGCTGACGCCTCGGCCGAGTGAGAAGAAGGACGAAAAAGACGCGGCCGCGAAGTAATGCCTCAGGAAGGTTGCTGGGATGCCGTTTCGAGTTGCGACCATTCATCGGGGCCGATTTGGAGTGAAGCGGCGGCGATGTTTTCTTCGAGGTGTTTTACCTGCGATGTGCCGGGGATGGGGAGCATGACGGGCGAGCGGTGGAGGAGCCAGGCGATCGAAAGCTGCGCCGGAGTAGCGTTGTATCGCTCAGCGAGTTGCGCGAGTGTCTGCGAGAACGGATGGTCGGGCTTGAGCAGCTTGCCTCCAGCCATGGGATACCAGGGCAGGAACGCGATGCTGTGCTGCTCGCACCAAATGAGCGTTTGCTCGTGGCGGCGATCGGCGAGCGAGTAGCGGTTCTGGACGCTGACGATGGGGACGATCTGCCGCGCCTGCTCGATTTCGGCTGGCGTGACTTCGCTGAGGCCGATGTGGCGGATTTTTCCCTGGTCCTGCATTTGTTTCAGTGCGGCGAGGGATTCTTCGAGCGGAGTGCGCGGGTCGATGCGGTGGAGTTGGTATAGTTCGATGCGCTCGAGCTTGAGGCGTCGCAGGCTCATTTCGACACACTGGATTAGATAGCCGGCGCGGCCGACATACTCGGTTTTGGCGGGGCCCTGGCGGGTGATGCCCCCCTTGGTGGCGATTACGAGGTCTGCCGGGTACGGGTGGAGAGCCTCGCAGATGAGGCGTTCGGCGATCTCGGGGCCGTAGGCGTCGGCGGTGTCGATGAGGGTGACGCCGAGGTCGACGGCGCGGCGGAGGACGCAGCGGGCTTCGTCTGGATTGTCTGGTTCGCCCCAGGCGCCGTCGCCGACAAGGCGCATGGTTCCGTAACCGAGACGGTGGACGGGGAGATCGCCGCCGAGCTGGAAGGTGCCGCCGGCAGCTGCCGAATGACTCGTCATACAGATACGATGCTAAACGGAGAGCAGGCTGTGGCAGGGAACGAGGGGTTCTAAGCAAGGACTGTGGGGAACTCCTCGACCGTCCGGTGCGTATGTTTTAATGCAAGGAACGCTTGGAGATGCAGCCATGACGACCACGGCTTATGTAAATGCGCAGGCAGTGTTTTACCAGCAATACGAGCAGGTGCGGCGCGACGAGGTTGTGGGGATATTGCTGGCGCTGTTCCTGGGCGGGTTCGGGATTCACCACTTCTATCTCCGGCGGACGGGATTAGGTATTCTGTATGCCTG
The DNA here is from genome assembly GCA_963738035.1 of uncultured Acidobacteriaceae bacterium. GTDB lineage: Bacteria > Acidobacteriota > Terriglobia > Terriglobales > Acidobacteriaceae > Telmatobacter. The sequence continues at coordinate 88,145 of CAVTVB010000002.1, read as the reverse complement.
CTTTTGCTGGACGCCGTTTCCGTGGGTGCTGGGGTTTATTGAATGCTTCTTCATGCCAGGACGGGTGAGGGAGTTCAACGCGATTCAGGCGGCGGGGATTGCGGCGGCGCTGGGCATCACGATGCCCGCTTATGGGCAGCCTATCAACATGACGGGGAATGTGCCGCCTGGGGCAGGAGCGCCTGTGCAGAATTCAACTTCAATTGCTCAGCCGGGGACGCTGGTAGCGTGCGGAAAGTGCGGTAAGACGAATCCGGTGGGGGCGAAGTTCTGCTCGGGGTGCGGCGGGGCGTTGTGACGACGGATGCTCATTCTGGTCTCATGCGATAAGCAAGAGGCCAAGTCATGCACGGAGTCGTGCGCGTGGATGCGCTTGTGAATCTCAAGCAGGAGGGAGTCAAAGGCAACCGCAGATTCCTCCGCTCCCTTTGGTCGGTCGGAATGACAATTCCTGCGCGCGAAACGTCTTGCGCTACATATTTGCGTGGCCGGAGCGCATGGATTCGTTGAACTGCGGCTTAGTGAAGTTGAGGGCGGCGTCGCGGGCTGCTTCGTACTCGGCTGCGCGCGCCATGAGCTGCGGAGTTGCGGCTGCGTATTCTCCGTCGAGCGTCATCAGGCCTTCGCCGGCTTCGTGTCCGGCCATGCGCAGAAGATCCTGTTCCGTCGTGTTGAGGTATTGGGCGTCCTTTGGATCGGAGATCCACACGGGCTTGCTGTTGCCCAGAACGCCAGAGAGCCAGTAGACCTTGCTGAGCAGATAGCGGAGGCGTTCCTTGTCATCTGTCTCGGTGAAGAGAAACTTCTTTTGCCAGCGGCTGTAGAAGCGCGTGGTGACGGGAACGGGCTGGCGATTGCTCGACTTGAGGAACTCGAGCTGGCCGAAGTCGACGGTCTTGCGGATGGCGTTGTAGACGAAGGACTCGGCGTAGGGCTGTTCCATCGCAGGCACGATTTCGGCAAAGGTGACGGTGACGGACGCGGCGACCTTGGCGTGGAGGTTGTGCGTGCCGCCATCGGCAAGCGAGATTTCGCCGTGGACGATGTAGGTGTCAGAGCCCGAAGTAGAGCGGTGGAAGGGCCACTGGAATTTGCCGAAGGCGAGAGGCAGGCCACCCGAGGGTGACGTAGCACTCGGGGCGCGGGTTGCGCAGGCGCTTGGCTTCGGCAGCCAGGTGCGCCGCCATTGCAGGGAGCAAATCCTGCTTGTCGAAGTCGAAGGCCTCGCTCAGTTCGAGTTGCAGGCGGCGGTCATCCAGGCTGGGAAGCCCAAGTTGAAAGATCTGCGTGGGTTGACCGTTGAGGTCGGCCGCTTCGGAGGCGGAGACAAGCTGGAGGCCCGCTTTGGTGGCGGCGGCTTCGATTGAACTAAGGAGATTGGCTTTCGATGTCATTGAATGGGACCTGCTGTGAGATCGCTGCATCTCCAGTTTAGTGCATCAGAACCGCGAATACGCAGAGCAGAATGCGTTGATGTGAGCGGACTGGCAGCGGACGGCCAATCGGTTCTGACATTTACAATGAATGATGTGCAGGCAGAAGCAACTACTCCCATCATTCTTGCTGAAAATCTGAGCAAGGTTTACGCCGCAGGCCGGATTATGGTCGCGGCGGTCCGCCATGTTTCTTTCGAAGTGAAGCGTGGTGAATTTGTGGCGATTGTGGGGCCTTCGGGTTCGGGAAAATCGACGCTGTTTTACCTTCTGGGAGGGCTTACAAGAGCAAGCGAAGGCAAGGTTGTAATCGATGGGGTGGATTTTGCCAGCTTGAGCGATGGAGACCGGACGCGCCTGCGGAAACATCGGATCGGCTTCGTATTTCAGAAGTTCAACCTGCTGCCGACGCTTTCAGCGATGGGCAATATTGAGATTGCTTACACGGTGAGCGGGCGCAAAGAGCCGATGGATCGCCAGTATCTGGAGCATCTGGGCGATCTTCTTTCGATTCGGGGGAGATTGGAGCACCGGCCTTCAGAGTTGAGCGGTGGGGAGCAGCAGCGCGTGGCGATCGCAAGGGCACTGATTACGCGGCCGTCGATCGTGCTGGCTGACGAACCGACGGGGAATCTGGATACGAAGAACTCCGATGCGGTGTTGAAGATGCTGCTGAGGTCGAATCGCGAGTTGGGACAGACGACGCTGATGATCACGCATAATCCTGAGGCGGCGGCGATCGCGAGCCGAATCCTGCACATGCGGGACGGGGAGATCATCAAAGTCGAGAACGGGTCGGTGTACCAGGGAAGCCCTGCTTGAACGCCGTGGTTGGGCCACAGGATGCAGTTTCAGCGGTTTGACCCGCTTTCTCCAGCCCGGTATACTCAACCTTGCAGTAAGCGGGAGTAGCTCAGTGGTAGAGCATCGCCTTGCCAAGGCGAGGGTCGCGAGTTCAAATCTCGTCTCCCGCTCCAAATCGCCCTCCGGCGCCAGCCGGGTTGGCTACGGCGATATGGAGCGCTGAAAATAAAGACAGCCCTGCCAAAGGCGCGGTACCCAAGTGGTAAGGGAGAGGTCTGCAAAACCTTTATGCGCCGGTTCGATCCCGGCCCGCGCCTCCAAACTTTCCTCAATAAAATCAATACTTTCATGCGATTAAGGGCGTTTTCCACCGCTATCCACAGGTGTGTCTTTTTCGTGAAACTTCGTGTCTTTTCGTCCATTTTCGTCCGCCTTCGTGTAGGATCGAGCCCAAAGCGGACCAAATTTTGCCCTGCTTGCAGTGCAAGATCGATATGGCGAACTCCGGCCTTCTTAGAAAGAACGAGAACAAAGGGATGGCACCCTCAGGGCACGAGAGAAATCCCAGCCTTGTTGATACGAGTGACCTCATACCCATGTTGATCGAGGAGCATTCTCGTCGCCATCGCCGCAGTCGTTTCATCTCTCGTCGGACCAATGCGAACACTCGTGATCGGAAGTAGGCCCTGAAACTTGAGAGAGAGCAAGTCTCTGCCCTCTGATGGGATCAGCTTGACGTAGGGGATTAAGAGCCCCTTCGACGAGCGAAAGTTGATGGGGATGGGGCAACGCCCGCCGTCGTCCGTGCCTTGCTTCAACATCTCTCGCGCCCTTACAACGATTCTCCACTCCTTTTCCACCTCGAATGCGTTGCTCTTAAACGCAACAATCTCCTCGACCAGCACGTCAGAGATCGCTCTGAGAAACCCTTCGAATCCGAATTGAGAACTGGAATCGAATTTTTGGAGGGCTTCACCGAGGCCAGGTTCTTCGAGAATGGGCAATAAACGGTCCAGCACTTCGCGGCAACGTCGCATTTGCTCGGCTCTTTCATACTCTACTTTTACCCAGCGAGCCGTGTAGACACATGGTTCTGGTTTGATTGCCAGCACGGGGCCCTCTCCGAATGCAGTAAAGCCAAGACAATAGCCGCCGGACTCCGAATAAGCGCGCCATTGGCTGAGAAGATTTCCGTCTTCGCAGAAACACGCCAGGTAGACGGGAGTGATGATGTTTCGATTCAGCAGGTGGTTCCCAAAGCCGTCTTGAAGCTGTTGCGCCATGGCCAACGAGAGCGAGTCGTTGGTCAATTCACAACTGGAAATCCAGCCGCGCAGCACTTCGCTCAGGATCTCGTAACCGTAGAGAACCTCTGACGAATCGTTGAGGTAGTAGGCTGAGGTGGCCCACAACAGTGATTGCTCGATAATGCCGATCAAACCGCCAGTCGAGGTGTAATGAAAGAGCGTCGTTCCCGACGGAGTCCGCTCCGAGGCAGCGTTCTCCCGGTCCAGATTGTACTGCGTGATTTTGCCGTAGATCTTGCTTGAGAGCTGCAACGAATCTCTGATCACGATGCTTTCCCGATGAATTCCATCTTATCGAAGGGCGGGTGCGCTCATGGTTGTTTGGGATTGCCGGGCACAGTTTTCGACAAAAGTGGGAAGAGCCACTCGGCTCTGTACTCGCCCTCTATTTGGAACCAGAGGGAAGATCGCGGATCGCCCCAGTCAATCAATCTACTGCCGTATTCGGAGCCGACTCTCGTCGCGAAATGGATGACGTAGTAGTCAAGGAATTCGAATAGTTCAGCCATCATTGGCGTTATCAGAGATTCCAGAGACTGTGTAGTATGAGTCGTCTCCTTCACCACCCCATAGAGAAAGGAGTGGATACGATTCTCGGCTGGTGTCGCGCCTGGCTGAAAGATCAGCTCGGTACGGACTAACCGGTGAACGATCAAATCCCGAAGGCCCTCAGTTTCGCCATCGCCGGCCAGGGTTGTAAACCAGCCGGCGTGATGCTCGAGAATTTCCGCGTATTGCGGATCGACGTTCGGCTGCTTTTGAGTAAACCATTTCATCTGATCCCGAAAACTGCGAAAGGGCACGTTTTGGGATGGGAACAGTTGACTGGTCAAACTGGCCACGCAGTCCGCGAAAATTCTCACATACAGAAGTACGCAATCAAGATGGAGGGGAATGTCTCGCAATGCCTGCTGTGTTGCGGCCAGATCATCCGTAGAGATCGATGGTGGCTTAATATGGCTGATTCGGCAGCGGGCGAGATCGTAAAGCTCGGCGGTTCGTGCGATCTTCCAGAACGTGTCCCCCAGTTTGCCCAGGGCGGTGACGAACAGATCGATCTGGTGGCGGGACCAAGCGGAAAAATACAGATCGGGTTTAATCATCCGCCGATAGCCTAGTCCGAGAGCGGAAGTGATGTTCGGGAGTTCTGCGTTCTGAAGCGGATCCAAGGCATTGACGCCACCCTGGCGGTTTGTGACGTTGTCATGATGTCTCGCGCCGACAGTAACAACGTTGAGAGCCTCGGCCGGCGATAGGATGGTCCTTTCGAATTTGGCATTATCGAGAGATTTGATGACCGCTCGCTCGCGTGTCTCAGGGGATGCTTGCTCAAATTGTGTCCAGTTCGCGTAATCAGCAATCTTCAGTGGGTTTAGGATATTGCCGGCGCTTACAAGGAAGAGGAGACTGTATTTATGTGCAAGGAAATCGAGAAGTCTGGCGAGTGGGCTCATCACTCCGGCGAACGGCCGGCGCAAATCGCCCATTGATAAATTGATCAAAAATACTGTGGGCGCGGCGCCGCGTTCGGCCCCCGTGCCTTTGATGCGCAGAATCGAACGATGAATCGTGTCTATAAGCAGCCGGTCAGCTTCTGGTTCTTCGCGGCCATTGCCGTTCGTGATCATAAGCGGGCGAACATAGAGCAGTCGCGCGAGCGGCTCTCCAGCGGCGTTCCGATCACCGTGCAAAATGACAGATGCCATTGCTGTCCCATGTACCCGCTGTGATACAAGTGCGCGCGCTTGTACATCATCGGGTCGTCGATTACCAGCCTGTCGGTGAGGAGCGTATGTGTCTGAAGCGGCATCCCGTCGAGCAACGCTGCGACGGGAACGCCTCGTTCCGGCGCACGAAGGTTAGGACCGGGTGTTCCTTCTGGCGCTGACGCTTCGATTTCAAAGCCGTCGCGGAGCAGGCTCTGAGGACGGATAAACATCACTTCATCTGCAATAGCCAACCTGACCGCCTCATGATCGATGAGGCGTTGCACGTAGGCCGCGGGAATATTGATCAACAGGCCGTGATAGGCAATTTCTTCAATCGCCGCCTCATCCAGAACCTGTCCCCCCGCTTCCTCCACGACAGCGCGAACCGCTGCTGACACCTCGGCTCGTCGTGTCGGATTGTTTCGGTACCAGAGTTCGATTTCGCCGCGAACCGCTCTGTGCGGATCAAGTGCGCGTTCCTGTCGCCAAAAGGCGACAGTCTCGGGTGGCACACGGTCCTGCATTCCCCAGGGGCGCAGATCGTGCAGCTGCGCAAAAACATTCCCGATGGGCGCGAGCCCTCTGTCGAGTTTCTGATCGCTTCGCCAGAGATCCCATAAACGAAGGAGCTCTCGTAGAGCGCGAACATCGGGCATTGCTAGGTAAAATCGGCCGGTGACGTTCTCGCCCGGCACGTCCTGGCCCTTCCTCTCCCCCCTCTTGAAGGTGATCGCGAAGTCTTCATTTGGCGCGAATTCCGTCTCAAATTCGGCCATGAATTCTAGGCCCTCGACCTTCCCAACCGCTTTGAGAAAGTCCTTTACTGACCCAGCAATTTCAAAAACGATGACGCGCTCTGGAGCCAGTGCGGTCGGATCATCGCGAAGCTCTACCGGTGCGCCATCGCGTGCGAGAAAGGTACGAAGCCGATCGAACACCGGACCGTAATGTTCTCCCTGTCGCCCCTTGTTCGGCTTTCGAAAGCTTGGTATTAGACGGCCGCCACCCGGAATCTCTGCCGGACTAGCGTTTGGAAGACGAAGCAGAGGAAGCTCGGGCATGGCCCTTCCCTTTCAGCTGCGGTTGTTTGGCATGAGGCTTGGAAGTCCAGATACTCAATTGCTCCGCCACAATGCTCTTGAGGGATCTCTCGCCCGCTGAGAGTACCTGTCTGCGACGAATATCAAGGCAAAATTCCTCAGCCTCGGCATAGCTGATCGATCCGAGCGCTCTGCCAATAGAGGTTGGAGATAGCTGGCTTATTTCCCCAAATCTCGTAAGGAATTTACCGATATAATCCGCCAGCTGTTTCGGAGTTGGCAACGGAAGGTTTAGCCGAAGCTGAAACCTTCGCCACGCAGCGCGGTCAAGCAACTCCGGATGATTCGTAGCGGCAACAACGATCGTATAACTTGGGAGTTCGTCAATCTGCATAAGGAGCGATGTGACGACGCGCTTAATCTCTCCAGTTTCGTGAATGTCTCCTCGTTCCTTGCCGATTGCGTCGAACTCATCAAAGAACAAGACGCAGGGTGTCGTGCGGGCATAATCGAAAACCCGCTTCAGACGCGAAGCGGTTTCTCCGAGATACGATCCGATGATGCCTTCATAGCGGACAACAAATAGAGTGACCGCGATCGCCTCTGCTAAAGCCTCTGCCAAGGTCGTTTTGCCGGTTCCTGGAGGACCGACCAGAAGGACCCGGTTTCGAGGTTCAAGTCCGTGCGCTCTCAGAAGGTCAGCGCGGTGCTGTTCCTCAATAAGCTCCCGGAGCGCTTCAGATGAAGAATCGGAGAGGATGAGGTCGTCCAGCTGACGGCGAGGAATCACTTCCGAGATAAAGTCTCTACCCCGGCTCTGCGAGTCAATCGGCATCACTGCGGAGGCATGCATGGGAACCCCATTTTCATTTGGCTGAATGACTTTGGCGAGGCGATCTGCCAGCACAACATGGCGTTTCGCCCGTTCTTCTGCAATGATGGCCTCTGCCACGCTGCGAAAGCCCTTTCTGTCTCCGGTATTCCCGGCTTGCACGAGAGAGACGAGGAGGTCACTGCGAGCCATTGGACCCTCCCACGCCGTTCCTCTTCAGCTTTTCAACTGCAGCCTCAATGATCCAGTTGTTTCGCGACTGCGGGATGTCCCGGTGACCAAGGGCTTCATCGATTTGTTCGATAACACTCTGAGGAATACGGACGGTTACTGGCACACGGGCTGACGCCGGTCGTTTCGATGGTCGGTTTGCCCCCTTGCGAATCATAGTGACATCATAATGGTGTCAGGTTCGTAGGCAAGTGCGTGAACTGACCAACCGGCTAAATGCCGGTGGCTTCCGAGTTACGGCTGAAAGCCGGATTGATCGGCCATGCGGCCGATATTGCTGCTTCAGCTTCGTTACCTTGAACGCCTTTGTGCTCACTCCAACCTGGTGGCCTGGAGAGGGCTCAAAGGCAAGAACAAGTGCTACCGCCGCCTGAAGGCGTGGGGTTTACACATCCCCGATAGGCGACTCTAAAACGATGCGCACGGCGTTCCTTTTCGATCAAGGAATTGGCCGACGCGATCCGCCAATTGCCTGACTGCGCCCTTCCTGGTTACGCAAGGCCGGACAGCCACTCGCGAGAATTAAGCTGCCGGTAATTGACCGGCTGATCTGATTTCCTGAGGCGCGTCATAGAATGCGAAGGGATTGAGAAACTGCCGCCCGTAAAGGAGAGCGCGGTCCGCCTCCGGCAATTTCGCCTCATCGCAGATGCGATCCCAATGCGTTTGGATCGCATTCACTTGCTCGAGAATGATGTCTGTCGCTTCCTGAACTGAGAGATGAAACTGCGGCGACGCCTCGAGACATAGGGCCAGTTGGCTTCTGTTGTTCGCGCTAACGATCCGCATCCCCTGGCCGGCTTCTTGGCCCAGGCGAGACTGCGGGCACACATCGTAAGCAGGCGTGAGACGTAGACTTTTCCCATCCCAGAAAGCGGCATGGTTGCGGGCGTGATCGTCAGTGTTCCCGCACAGGATGTTGAAGGTAAGCCTGCCAAACAACTCTCTAAGGTCGTCTTTAGGGTTTTGAAACCGGCGTCGAATAATCTCGGCCAGCGACTCATAGCTGGCGTGCCTTGCCATCATTTCATCAAGTTCGAACATCGTGAGGGCGGAGACGAATGCCTTTCTTCCCCATCCATCTTTCAGACGTTCGCGATCAAAACGTTCGACCAGCAACACATCTTTACCGAGCGCTTTTTCCATTCGCACCGACGAAACATTGAGCCCCGCCAAACTTGCCAGCCGCATCGCGACATATTCCGCCTTCACGACGTTATAGATGTCGGTGCTCATTGAGAACTTGGCAATGAACTTCTTGTCGTCAGATGTAAGCAGCGCTTTGGGCCTCGCGCCTCCAAGAGATGTGCCGTGCTGAAGAGCCTTGTCCAACTCTGGAGAGAGAGGGATTCCTTTCTCCACCTGCTCCGCTGAGCGCAACAAGTCGTCCAAAGATGCCTGTCCCATTCCTCGCGGCACATATTTGGAGGCCGATGTTTGAAAGTCCAAAGCGCCGGCTCTGTCGGACCCTGATTCGAGCAGGTATGTCAGCTCTCCCAGATCATGACTCCCGGCCTCTTCACCCTTGAGGCTGAGCTTGCGATTAATCAGGACGCGCCGACCCCAGGCATCAGGGGAGGCATCGCGAATAGATCCCGGCATCGAGAGGTCGTCTGCGAGAGGAATCTCACCTGGCTTGAGGGGAAGTTCCGGCTCGTAGATGGAAATTGCGTTTTCGCGCGCCAGGTAACTCCGGCCGTAGTTGAACAGCAGTCTAGGTCCCACCCGCTGCAGGATGCCAGCAACGACAGGCTTCGTCTCACCTGGGAGCCAGATCCAGACATATGCCTGTTTGTAGTCATCCTTAGAACTCATCGTGGATGACCCTCTTCGGTTTGCGAGCTCTCTGTGGCAGGAGGCTGAGTTTTTCCGTTAAGGCAGCACGTTGTGTCTGGAGCCGATCTGGCTCACCCCCAAAGAGAGGGACCCCTGCGATAGTGGCAACCTCAAAGACGGACCCGATCGAGCAACTTGGGTCCGCGCTTTCGATCCGGCGCAGGAGGGGTCGAGAAATGCCTGCGCGGTCCGCCATCTCTTGCGCGCTCATTTTGCGGCCAATTCTGCCGGCGCGAATCATCTGAGCCAGAAGTTCAAGTGCTTCGAGGTTCTGGCGGGAGTAGGCGCGATTTGCTGGTTTGGCCATAAGGATCGGAAACATAAATGTTTCATTATTCTTTATAATGGAACATTTATGTTCAATTATGCCTCTGCGGAGGCATTTGTGTCAAGACAATATTGGAATATAAAAGTACCATTAAGCTATTTAATGGAATATTTATGCTCCTTGCACCTCACTAGATCTAAAAAGAGCTCGGACTTGAACAGACCCGAACCGTCCCACCTGATATCAACTGACTCTGGCTAGGATTGATGTGCATAACATGAGAAACGAAAGCTATCTGCCGCTCAGCGGCGGCACACTTTTCGCTTTCGTTTAAGGTTGCCTGAAACACGCGATCAGTGAGCGCACATCTGCGCACTCATCAAGTCTCCGCACCTCGGAAATTCAGACTGTTCTCCACAAAGTGAATAATTACATTTAGGGAAGTTGCGGGGCTGACGATGATTGAAGTCTTCATTGACGATAGTGGGACCGCGCCCGATCAAAAGGTGGCTATCGCTTCAGCACTGATCATCGAATCGCGTCGGATCGCAAGACTGAACCAAGAAGTGACGGCATTGGCGAGACAGGAAGGATTCCTGTCGGACGCCAACTCACCGGACTTTCATACTAGCGAGTGCGTCTCTGGAAACCATAAAAGTGTATTCGCAGCTTGGGATGAATCGAAAAAGAACAGGGTTTGCGCAGGAATGCGCAGAATCGCAAAACAATACGGAGTAAATGCTTGCTCGATCGCAATCACCAAATCAGATTACGATGCGCTTGTTCCCATCGGTTCGGAGCTTCGCACACAAGGCGGCAAATTCCACTACACGTGGGCCGTACGAGAACTAATCAGGCAAATCGAGCGCTGGCGTCTATCACAAGGTCTTACGTCCCCGATGAGTTACGTGTTTGACTGCATGGGCTCAGATGCAAAGAACATCCGAAAGAAGGAGGTTGAATCGGTGATGAGAAAGGCCGAACTCAGGAATCCAGGCCACTACGCAGACCGCTATGTCTTCGGAAGGCGCAATCAAATTCCAGCGCTCCAGTGTGCGGATATACTGGCGTGGACATGCTACAGATTTGCTCTATCTGTTCTTAAGGGAGACCCCTTGAATGAGATCGCGCGGACAGGATTCTGGGATTTTCAAAACTACAAGCCGAGTGGAGGCGATTGGCTCTTAGCGATCGTACAGACTAGAGCACAATTACAGGGCTGGGTTGAACGACAGAGCTCGTGAGTCCGCATCTGCTTTTTTTGAGAGAACAATCCATAACCTCTTCTCGTCTAATTGCGAATGAGATTAGTCAAGCCGGAAATCGGTGCTGCACTCGACGCCGTTTGCATGCAGCACGCTGGCGAACGCCTCGCAGTATTTCCGCGCTCGTTCTACAGACTGGGATCCAGTTGACGCGAAAATAGTAACACCCCCGCGGTGACCAGGATATGCATGTCCACTCTTCCGCAGCCATCGCGCAAACTGGCTGCGGCCGTCCTTGATGATGACCCAAGCTGAACCACATTCACCCTCGGCCACGATGGAATCACCGATGAACATCGGAGTGGGTGTCCAATCGCTGGCGGCACCAGATGCTGCAGCGTGCGCTTTCTCGAATATCGACTGCCAGTCGTCACGCCGAAAAGCGAGATGATCGGAAACGACGGAACGACGGGATGTTTCGGACAGTTTGGCGATGAATGCCGTAGTAAGCTGCGGAGGTTCACCGGATCTGATGATCCATGCGCTGGTAACGAGTTTCGTCACTCCATTCCGTCCCTGCACCGGAACATCTACTTGGTACTGCAACCCGTGTTCAGATTTCCGAGGGCGCTCGATCAATGAACGCTGCAGTCCTGCTACGAGTTGTTCTGCGACGAATCTCCAGTCATCCTTCGTTACGGCCAATAATTCACGGAATAAACGTGCTTTGTGCTTCCCCACCGGATGCTCTTCATTCAATGCGTAATCTCGAAGCTTGCGAACGTCGGCTATCGGGACGCCTTTTTCCGCAGACCTGAAACGAACTTCCTCTTCTACATCGTTGGGCGAGGCACTGGAGTGCCACTGATCCAGTAGAGCCGACAATACAAGTTCCGAGTGAGTGGCTTGTGCACGCTCCGAAATCAGCTTTAGGCTCCTCTTCCCATGTTCCGACAATCCATGCGTCTCGATTACCGTCGGAGGCTCGCGGCTGATTTCCACTGATTCCAGCGAGAGCCCTTCCGCCCATTCGGCGCCGTGACAATCGTCCTCCCACGGAGAATGCAGAACTTGCAGTTTGCGTGCCACATAACGGTAGTAAGGCGGGAGGAGCTTAAAGACTAGTTGGAGCAGTACTGGATTACCGAGGTCAACCTCGAAGCAGCCAAGGTATCCAGGCACTCCCAGTGCTTGGTGAAGCATCTCGCCGGTTGACTCGTCCAGGTCAGAAATTGTTACGCATTCAATGTTATGTGTCAAAAGAATGATAGGAAGATGCTCCGAGTCTACTTTGGGCCAACGAGCAGCGACGGCCCGACCGAAATCCACAGCAAGTGCTTTTCGTAAGTCCTTGTCATCGCTCAGCGTATGGCCGATGCAAAGTCGTCCGGCAACTTTCTTTTTCTCCACCGCCTCTATTTTGTAAGTGAAATGCGTCAAAGGGAGCGTTCCAATGCGAACGTCGAAGCTGGCATTCTCAGCGTGTTGCAGGATTACTTCGAGCATCCGCCCCAGAACACAGCGAGCAAAAGAGCCCTGGATCTCCGCCTCGTCACCGTTGAAAAGAAACGATATTGGGCGCATATCGGGATCCTATAAGCCCGTTAAGCCTGGATGCAAGGAGTGCGCTGGCCTCGCAAGCATCTCCCTCGCGCGGTCTTCCAGATTCTTGGCCGCTAGTAGCTTTTGTCGCGAAAATTTAGTGATTAGAGAGGTTCATTGGGGGGCGGACCAAAAGCGGACAGGATTAGACGGTAACAGCACGAAACCCGCATGAATACTGGGGATTACGTGATATGAAATAGGTCTGCAAAACCTTTATGCGCCGGTTCGATCCCGGCCCGCGCCTCCAAACTTTTCAATAACTCATTCCGGCGGGCAAGCGATTTCATTCCGCTCTCATTAATCATGGGGATCTGGTTGCTCAGCTCGTTGCCGGCAGCAACCCAGCCCAAGAAACGATCATCGAATCTGTGGTCCGCACCTGGGTGGCGGGAATGTCGGACGCGGTTGGATTCCCGATGAGTTCCCCGATGGACGACCAGCGTCACGCCTAAGAGAGGGGAGAAGAATGAAGAGCCTCAGATGGATGTTGATTACCACCGGTGCGCTTGTAATCGGAAGCCTTGCGGTCTCGCTCGTTCCCGATCTGTATCGCTATCTCAAGATAAGAGCCATGTAAACTACGCCGCCTCGCTACGGCTCTCACGTCCTTGCGGACCCGGACTCGTCCAAGTCTGGAGCGTGAGGGCGTCCACCAAAACCGACTTCCCACTCAATGGCCCGGTCCTGCGACACAACTTCGCCCTTGCCAGCCCACCTGGATCACTTTCCCGTTCTCGACAAGCACCGGGACGTTACGTGTACCGCCGTTCAGGACCATCATCCGCGCATTCGCCGCAGGGTCGACTTCTACATCGTATTCACGAAACTCGCGTCGCGTCCATTCGAGCCAGTCGCGAAGTTCCTGCGTGTATGGGCAATGAGACGAGCCGTAGAGCTCAAGCGTAGTCATGGCGCAAGACCTCCAGCATTTCAAGAATGAGATGGTACGCGGAAGCCTGCACTTCTTGAATGCGGGGGATGTAGTCGCTGCGCACGATGATGGGGAAGTCGGCGAGGCCGCGACGCGCGATTTCGCCGCCGTCGTTACCGATCAGCGCGACGGTTAGGAGCTTGCGCTTGCGGGCTTCTTCAAGTGCCATGACGATGTTGCGCGAGCCGCCGCTAGTAGAGATGCCAACGGCGATATCTTGGGGTCGCGCATGGGCCATGAGCTGGCGAGCGAAGATCACTTCCGTGCCGACGTCGTTGGCGAGGGCGCTGAGGATTGCGGGTTCCATGGAGAGCGAAATTGCTGGAATAGCGTGGCGCCCTTCGGGAGGCAGCACACAGTCCATTGCCAAGTCGTTGGCGTCTGTTGCAGAGCCGCCGTTGCCGAAGACCATGAGCTTGCCACCGCGGGCGAGTCGCTGGTGGATGGCGAGCGCGGTGGCGCCGATGTGCTCGGACTCTTCGGAGGCGAGACGGAGGCGAAGCGCAGTATCGTCGCGGACTTTCATCAAGATCGAATTGGCGACTCTATCGATGATGGACGATGTTTCCTGCTTCTTCGTTCCGAGGAAGGGATAGAGGAATTCGCTTGCGCCGACGTCCTGTCCGAGCTCGCGATGCTCGAGGAAGACGTGCACGGTTTCCCAAAGCGTGTGATAGAAGATTTCGACTAATTCCTGATGAATGAAAAGATCCTCAATCGACGTTTGCAGCGCGTAAGAACCGCCAGCACCGGGCAAAGAGAATGTCATCGCTCCGCGACGCTGTGCGGATTCGAGCGCAGTCCGCACTTCAGGGTCGCCGCGGGGAGGACCGAAGCCCATGACAATGTCTTCGGGGCGGCAGATGGCGTCGAGCCATGGCTGCATGAGTGCGGATAGATCGAGTGCGGGAAGGGCGCGCTTGCCGACGATAACGGGATGAACAAATTCGACGGAGACGTGCTGGGCGTCGGTCGAGCAGGCGCCGCGGCCAAATGCGAGAAGGCGACCGCCGCTGAGAAAACGTTCGGACATTTCCCGACAGGCTTCGGCGAGTTTGCGTTTTTCCTGAGAGAAAAACTCCTCCAGAATGTCATTGCGGAGGAGCAGTGCCTCTTCGATTTGAACTGCGAGATTGAGTGCTGTTTTCATTGTTCCCTTAACAGATACGCGGGAGTGGATCGCCTACGAGCATGTCGACGATGCGGGAGCCGCCATAGCGGGTGTTGACGACGACGGCGCTGGCGGGCTCGGTGCGGATTTGGCCGATGATGCGGGCTTCGCCGCCGCCCTCGGTGAGTTGGATGGCGTTGAGCGCGATGTCGGCGAATTCAGGGGAGACGATGGCGACGAATTGGCCTTCGTTGGCGATGTGAAGGGGATCGAGGCCGAGGAGTTCGCAGGCGCCGCGAACCTCATCACGCAGAGGAATTTCTTCTTCGTTCAATTCGACGGAGAAGCCGCAATCGCGCGCGAGTTCATTGAGGGAGGTTGCGAGTCCGCCGCGAGTGGGATCGCGCATCCAGCGAATGCCGGGAGCGGCGTGCGCGGCCATGGCTTCAATCATGGGCAGAACGGAGCGCGTGTCGGAACAGAGATCGGCTTCTAGATCGAGATCGGCGCGGGCGAGGAGAATGGTGATGCCGTGATCGCCGATGGGACCGGAGAGGAGGACTCTGTCGCCAGGGCGGACCGTGCGCGCGTCGACGTGAACTCCGGGGATTGGGCTGCCGATACCTGCGGTGGTGATGTACATGCCGTCGGCTTTGCCACGCTCGACGACTTTTGTGTCGCCGCCGACCATAGTGACGCCGGCGCGCTTGAGAGCGTCGGACATGGCGCGGACTTCGCCTTCGAGGACGGAGCTTGCGAGGCCTTCTTCGAGGACGAATGTGACGACCATCGAATGGGCTTTAGCTCCGGAGACTGCGAGGTCGTTCACCGTTCCGTTGACGGCGAGTTCGCCGATGGAGCCGCCGGGGAAGCGGAGGGGGCGGACGACGAAACTGTCTGTGGTGAAGGCGACGGCGACACCGCCGATTTCGATGTGTGCGGCGTCGGCCAGTCGTTCGGATGAGTTGGAGAGAAGCAGCGGCGCGAAGAGGCCCTCGACGAGCCTGCGGCTGGCTTTGCCGCCGGCGCCGTGGGACATTTCGATCTGCGGATCTTTGAAACGCAGCTTTGGCGGAGCTTGGGCGGATGGGGCTTGGGCGGACGGAGCTTCGGCTGGTGCGGTGGCGCTGTTGGGGCCGGTGCCGATCAGGCTACTGCGCTGATCGTTGTTACCAGCGACCTCCGGTGTTCGTAGCTGTAATACGCTGCGCATGAGCCCTCCGACGAAACCATGAGTGCGCCGATGGGATGTTCAGGCGTGCACTCCTTGCCAAACAATTTGCATTGTGCGGGTTTTAACACGCCTTTCAGCACTTCTCCGCATTGCGCTGATTTTGGATCGGTGACGCGCGTTTCGGGCACGGTGTAGCGCCGCTCTGCATCCCAGGTGGCGTATGTGTCGCGAATTCGCAGAGCAGATTGGGAGATGAACCCGAGGCCGCGCCATTCAAAATAGGGGCGAAGCTCGAAGACTTCAGCCATGACTTTGAGAGCGGCGTGATTACCTTCCCACGGGACAACGCGCTTGTACTGGTTTTCGACTTTGGCTTCGCCGGCCTCTAGTTGTCTTAGGAGCATGACGATGGACTGGAGCAGGTCGAGCGGTTCGAAGCCGGATGTGACGACGGGCTTGTGTTCGTTTCGGGCGATCCACTCGTAGGGCCGGCAACCAATGACCGTGGAGACGTGTCCGGGACCGATGAATCCATCGAGGCGCATATCAGGCGAATCGAGAATGGCGCGAATGGCAGGGACGATGGTGACGTGGTTGCAGAAGACGGAAAAATTCTGAATGCCTTGTTTTTTTGCGCTGATCAACGTGAGCGCGGTCGAGGGAGCGGTGGTTTCGAATCCGATGGCGAAGAACATGACTTCTTTGTCAGGATTCTTTCGGGCGATTTCGAGCGCGTCGGCGGGCGAGTAGACGATGCGGATGTCGCTGCCGCGTGCCTTGTGTTCAAGCGGACTGCCAGTGGCTCCGGGTACGCGCATCATGTCGCCGAATGCGGCAAAGATTCGGTTGGGTTCGTGAGCGATGGAGAGGCCGTCGTCGATGCGGCCCATAGGGAGAACGCAGACGGGGCAGCCGGGGCCGTGGATCAGCTCGATGTTTTCGGGGAGGATGTCTTTGAGGCCAAAGCGATAGATGGCGTGGGTGTGACCACCGCAGACTTCCATGATGCGGTAGTGGCGCGAGGGATCGGCGAGACGGCGGATTTCTTCAGAAGCCTTGGTGATGAGTTCAGGATCGCGGAATTCATCTACGTAGCGCATGGTTGATCTCCCTGATGGCCTGTGAACCCCTTGAATCAGTTGAGCCGCGATCGCGGTTCGTAGTCGGCACCGTTGTCGCCGCCGCCATCTGTTCCGTAGCCGCGAACTTCTTCCATGGCCTGGTCAATTTCGCCAAGCATGGAGAGGAGACGCATCTGTTCGGCAGCATCGAACTCGCTGATCTTCGACAGGGCAAAGCCGACGTGAATGAGGACCCAGTCGCCTTTTACGGGCATATCTTCAGAGAGAAGGCCGAGTTGGACTTTACGCCGCACGCCGGCGACTTCGACGATGCCGACCTCACTTTGGCCGTCTGCGAGTTCGACGATCTTTCCCGGTATTGCCAGGCACATGGCGTCTCTTCCTTTCCAAAATGCGAATGCTATGGACCTGAAGCGAATGCGCGTCATTCCTGTTTGCGTGCGACCATTTCGAAGGAGAATTTCAATTCGTCTTTCACTTTGAGTGCGCCAGCGGCGACTGAGACGGGCTTGATGCCGTAGTCCGATTGGTTCAGGGTGAAGTCGCCGGAGGCGCGCAACATCTCATCAAATACTGCGATTCGCGCCGTTACGGATTGGTTGCGAGTAACGCCGTGAAAGCTCAGGGTGCCAGCGAGTACGGCAGAGTAGAGAGAGCCTTCGAGGCGGGTGACGGTGACGGAAGGAGCTTCGTAGACGATGTCAGGGTACCTGGCGGATTCAAGGACTTGTTCATTCATGGCCTGTTCGATTTCGCGACGGTCCTTGTCGCTGATGTCGTCGAGGACCCCGAGGGAATTGGCTTTCATAGAAAGCCGGAATCCGCTGGCTTGTGCGGCTTCGGCCTCGAAGTCTACCTCGCCGGTGAAGGTGCGAATGCCGATTTTGGGATTGTGGCCCATTGCAGACAAGAAGCCAGATGCAAAGGCCTGCACCGTGAAGCGGCTGGCCCTTGCATCGACGACGTAGTGAAGAAGAGTGGCTTTGGCTGTTTCCATTTATCGGTTCACGCTCGCGGCCCACCCGGTCCTGCGCGGAAGGGGCAGACGCATGGGTTGCGACGCTTACATGGCGCGGAGTTTGAAATAGCGCTCGACGTCGGGAATTACAGCGGTTGCGAGATTTCCAACTCCGAAATTCGACATGTAACGGCGAATAGTGGGATTGGAAAGAATCAATCCCGCGCCAAATACAATGAGCGCGACTCCGCCCAACATGTAGAGAGTGTCTTTACCGTTATCTACGCCATTCGCGGTTGACCCAACCAGATCCATTGCCATTTCAGCTCTCCTTTTCCGCCTTGAAATTCCTCAAACGGCTTCTCCCCCGAGAAGGCGCCTGATCAATGCTTCGGTTGTGTAGACTGCTTCTTCGACTGCAGCCTCAACTGGTTTGCTGAGGCCCATGTATCCTTCGTCTCCGCCGAGCGACTGCGGCTCGCAACCGACGACGAGCACTCGATTCAGTGGGCCGTTCATTGCGGCAGCCATGCGGAGCACGTTCAAAGGATGCATGCTGTGCGCTTCAACGAGACTGTCGGGCGCCGCAGTGATTTCGTTGGGGTCGGGTTCGACTACGGACACCGTTCCGGGTGTCTGTCCATGGGGAAATGCGTCGATGAGGATGGTGGTTTCGTAGTTATCCTGCAGGGCATAGGCCAGGTCGAGGCCGCGAATGCCGAAATCGACGATGCGTGCCTCGGTGGGCAGACCACAGATCATCAGGCGGCGTACGACTTCAACGCCAAAGGCGTCGTCTCCCAGAAAGATGTTGCCGATACCGGCGACGAGAATCCTGGGTGTGGCGCCTTTGGTCGGCATTTCGTCTTCCGGAGTTTGCATTGACTGGGGAAGCGGTTCCACTTCGGCGGGAGTGAAGAAGAAGCGATGGCCGGGTTGGCGCATCATTCCGAGGTCGCGGCCGGGATCGTCTTCGATGACAACGGAGATGTGTTGTACGCCTTCGTAGTCCTCTTCGATGCTCTCGATGATTGCGATCTGGCCGCGCAGTGCAATGTCGAGGATGTCGCCGCCTTCTTTGGGGCGCAGGCGCACCCGGTCGCCGGTCTTAACTGGGATGCCGTCGATCTCGACTCGATCGAGATTGCCGGTCTTGTCTTCGAGGAGATTCCATTCCCATTCGTTCATTGCGTCTCCTCTTTTACGGGAGTAAGGCCGCGCAGGATGCCATGCAATTTTGCAAATTGCTCTTCAGGCATTTGCTCGGTGCGCTCCAAGATGCCGCGGGTACGATCGTCGGATTGGCGCATCTCGCGTTTTTCTTCGTCGGTGAGGGTGAGGATGCGCAGCGAAAGGATTTCGTCGATCTCGGTGGAGTCGAAAAGATTGCCAGCGCTCTCGGGGGCAATTTGCGGATGGTCGTAGAGGATGATGGGGGACGACAGTATTGCGTCGTCGTTGTCCGTGGCGAGCACGGGCCATGTGCCGATGTTCTGGCATTGCGCGACTTGTTCTTCGAATCCTGCAGGGGGGTCGAGCAGGGAGAGGAACTCGCCGCTGTAAGCGCCGAGAATGGTGTGGGCCGACACGAGGGACTCCATGAGGATTGATTCGCGGGGAGTGCCGGATGAAGGAGTGGAGTTGCTGGTAAGGTTCTCAACCTGCACGGTGATCCTGACGACTTCATCGTGGCTGCTCAACGATCGAATTTCGACGGAGCCGTTGAGGGCCTTCCACTCGCGGATGATGGCGCCGACTGGTTTACCCTCTTCGTCGCGAAGATAATCGATGCTCTTTCCAGCGGGAAAGTCGAATAGCAACGGAGACATCGTGGCGAAGTCCGCGGGGTCGAGATCGATGTAGGACAGCTCGCGTTCAACAGCTTCCTGCCAGGGTTGATAAACGCGGCAGGCGAGCTCCAGGCGATCGACAGGTTCGAGAGTGGGCTCCGCCGACACGGCTGAAACCAGCTTTGCGATGGAACGCTGGACGATATGCAGGAAGCGGACTTTGATCGTTAGCCGCGTGGATTCGCCGGTCTTGAGCAGGCACTCGGTTTGCATACTGGATCGGTCGGAACCGAATTGGTGATCGCACCAAGATGGCGGGTAAAGGACGCCGAAGTTCCAACGTTGTTGGTTTTTGACCGACGAGGGCCGGTAGGGATAGAGCATGTACCCCTCGTAGAGCACGGCTTCGGCGATTTTCTCGACCCGGTCGAGATTCATGAATGTACCTCAACTTCTTCGGCTAGCAACCGCTCCAACGCCTGCTCCCAGTTGAGGAGGCCGCGCTGCATCTTATAGCGATAGAGGCGCTCGAAGACATCCTTGTGCATGTTGATCCAGACGGTGTTGGGGTAGTAGGAGTCCATCATGTCGCGCCAGATTTTTACGGGAAGCCTGTATCGCGCTTCCTGCTCCCACGAAATGGGTGCGACCTGCAAAGGGCTATCCGGAGGGGCGTAGAAAACGGTTCCGCTGAAGAGAAATATCAGTGGGATGTCGCCATCGGTGAGGCCAGCGAAATATTTGGTTGCGGCTATATTGAAGTCGAAGCTGCAGGGCACCTGCATGTCGATAACGGTTTCGTTGCCTACGAAGGTTGGAACGACAAGATTGACGTGTGTCCAGAGCAGCCCGCGGAGTGTCTGGCTCCAGCGATCGGGCTTGCCGAAGAGGTCGAGCATCTGCTCCTGCTCTTCTGGGGTATAGCGGCGACGCGTGGTCTCGATCTGAATCTGGCAGCGCAGAGCGACGGTGTGAATCGCTTCGTCGGGCACAGAGTTTTTGATCTGGAGCTGGAAAGCGAGCATAGGGACAGCTGCGAAAGGAACGACACCGGCGGAGGAAATCTGGAAAGTGAGATCAGGCATTGGCGCCTCCGCGGACTACTTCGGATTTGGATCGCAACTCCCTGAAGAAACGGCCCACCTCGTTCCAGACTTCGGTGCCGCCGGAGAGGCCCTTCCAATTCGCACGGATCAAGCCGACGAGTTTGTAGCACTCGTCGATGGGCGCGATGTAGTATTCGGCGTCTCGTAGGCCATGAGCGTGGCCGACGCGATTCACGAGGAGGGCTTCGACGTCGGGCTTGAGTTGATGCAGTGCCGGATTGTTGTCGGTGATTTCCGCCCATGCGTCAAGGGGCAGCAGGGACTCGATTGCGCCAGCGGGGCTGGGGTAGAGCGCGACGATTCTGTTTTCGAGACTGGAACGGAACAGGAAGGCCATGTTGATGGGGATCATGAGGCTTTCCCACTGGCCGTCGGTCATTTCGAAGCTGGGAAGATATTGGGAATTGCGGGGCACGCGTTTGTATTTTGATTTTTCCAGGCCGTCGAAGAGCAAGGCACAGGCGTCGCAGGCGCAGAGAATTTGGCGATTGGCGAGCTCTACCACGTGGGGATGGTCGTGATGCAGGCCTGCGCTGCAGAGTTCGCAGTGCTCGACTGCACGCGAGGCCGCGCTGCGCGAACGGGTGAACTGGCGCAGTACGCCGAATGCCTGATCGAAGCCAAGCGTGGATTCTTCAGGCATAGCGGGGCCCTTCTTCGAAAATGATTGGCGGTCTCAATCGCCCTCCGTTCGAAGTGCAGGAACATTGTGAGCTGCGGCCATGAGACTGTGGCCTATCAAACTGTCGAGTGCTACAAAACCGGAAGCCGAAGGTTCTTCGAGGCCGAAGAATTCAAGAGAGGCGACATCGGGTGCGAGTTCGTATATGCCCTCTTCCACGATCGCGCGCACGTCTTTTGTGGAGGAGCCGCAGCTATGGCCGCTGGTGGTTACGCGTATTTGCACCGCACCTTCAACAATGCCGGCGAGATCGACACTGCAGGAAAGTTTGCGGAGACGAGGGCGCATGTTTTCGAGGGCTCTGTTCACGCGCGTTTCGAGATCGTCGGGATGCAGAGAGTAGAGCAGGAGCAGGCTGCAGGTGATGGTGTCGCGGCCCAACTCATCGATGATCGCGAGGCCAGGGGCGCCGTTTTCAAAGACGATCTCCATGATTCTTTCGAGACCCGCTCCATGCACATCCATCAGGAGGTGCACGAGTTCTTTGCACGCGGTCTTTTGCGGGCCTTCCGGCATCTGGTCGAACTGCGTGATGAGTTTGCCGAGTTGTCGAACTTGCTCCTGAAATTCGCTGCCGGTTGCCAACATGCCTCCTTGTAATGCGAATCGAGTGCGGGCGGGGATCCATCGGCGTTAGATTCGCATACAGATCGCCCGCTCCTCCTGCTTAGCTGTGAACGTCGGAGCCGACGCCAAACATCGGCGAGTGATGGGTTTCAAGCACCTTGCCGTTACCCAAATACATGTGAACGCCGCAGGGCAGGCATGGATCGAAGCTGCGTACTGCGCGCATGATGTCGATGCCCTTGAATTTGTCCGGCCCATTTTCTTCGAAGATCGGCGTGTTCTGCACCGCATCCTCATACGGTCCGGGAGTGCCGTAGATATCGCGGGGGTTGGCATTCCAGGGCGTGGGGGGATAGGGATGGTAGTTGGCGATCTTGTGATCTTTGATCACGACGTGATGCGACAGAACGCCGCGCACCGCTTCGTGGAATCCGCAGCCGATGGCTTCTTCGGGAACCTTGAAGTCGTTCCATGTGCGGGTGCGGCCAGCATGGAGTTCGGCCAGTGCCTGTTCAGCGAAGTAGAGAGCAGCGGCGGCGGCGTAGGCCTGGAAGTAGGTGCGGGCGCGATCGCGTTCGATGGCGTTGCTCCATTTAGGAATGTGCCATTCGAACTCGGTTTCCGGCAGGGAAACCGTTTTGGGGAGATAGATCTTGACGCTGTGCCCGGTGGCCTTGATGTAGCCGATGTCGACGATGCCGGCGAGCGCCGTGGCCCAGAAGCGGGCGATGGGGCCGCCGCCGGTGTCGAGCGCAAGGTAGTCACCAGTGCGCTTGTCGTACCAGCGCGGGGACATGACCCACGTGTATTTCTCTTTGAAGTCACGCTTCTGCGGTTTGGGGAAGGTGCTCTGATTCCACGGATGGCGCTGGTCGACGGGATTGCCCAGCGGATCCTTCGTGACAAAGGTTTGGGATTTTTGCCAGTCGTCGTAGTAAGAGCTGCCTAGCAGGATACGAATGTTGAGGTTGATGTCGACGAGGTCGTGGGTCACCAGTTGTCCGTCGACGACGACCCCCGGCGTGACATACATGGCGCTTCCCCACTCCGACATGTTTTTGTAGGTGTAGTCGCAGACGTCGGGGTTATTGAACGATCCCCAGCAGCCGAGGAGAATGCGGCGGCGACCGACTTCTTCGTAGCCGGGCATGGCTTCGTAGATGAAGTTGAAGAGGTCGTCGTGCAGGGGAACGACTTTCTTCATGAATTCGACGTACTTCATCAAGCGGACAATGTAGTCGGTGAAGAGCTGGACGGTGGGAACGGTGCCGACGCCGCCGGGGTAGAGAGTGGACGGATGGACGTGGCGTCCTTCCATGAGGCAGAACATTTCGCGGGTCATGCGGCTGACTTGCAGGGCTTCAACGTAGAAGGAGCCGGTGAAGGGATTGAGCGCCTTCATGATGTCGCCGATGGTTTTGAAGCCGTGCAGTTCTGCGTGAGGAGATGCGGTTTTTTCGGCCTTCTCCCATACGCCGGGGTTGGTTTCCTTGACCATCTTCTCGCAGAAGTCGACGCCGACCAGATTGTCCTGGAAGATGTTGTGGTCGAACATATATTCGGCGGCTTCACCGAGGTTGACGATCCACTCGGCCATGGCGGGAGGACGCACACCGAAGGCCATGTTCTGCGCGTAGGTGGCGCAGGTGGCATGGTTGTCGCCGCAGATTCCGCAGATGCGACTGGTGATGAAGTGCGCGTCGCGCGGATCTTTACCTTTCATGAAGATGCTGTATCCGCGAAAGATTGAAGAGGTGCTGTGACACTCGACGACCTTGCGCTTGCCGAAATCGATTTTGGTGAAGATGCCGAGGCTGCCAACGATCCGGGTAATCGGATCCCAATTCATCTCTACTAACTGGCTCTTTCCAGTGGCTTCTTCTGCACGCGTGGTGGTAATTGTCGCCATCTTAGTTTCTCCTTCAAGGCACTGTTAGTAGTTGCTGGAACGGTAGCCGGTGGTGAGTTCGGCGCGTGGATGGCGCCACTTCGGCTCTTTGTTCACCGTCGACTGGGTGATGCTACGCAAGGTGCGCATCGCCTTGCCGTATGCGCCGATCGCGGTGCTGGAGATTTTGGCGCCTGGAGGCTCGTCCATAAAGGGCATGAACTTGTCGGGGAATCCGGGCATCGTGCATCCAATGCAAATGCCGCCGACGTTGGGGCAGCCGCCAATGCCCGCCATCCAACCGCGCTTGGGGACATTGCAATTGACCACAGGGCCCCAGCAGCCGAGCTTGACGATGCACTTGGGCGAGCCGTAGCTGGTGGCAAAGTCGCCTTGCTCGTAATAGCCGGCGCGGTCGCAACCGTCGTGGACGGTTTTGCCGAAGAGCCAGGTGGGGCGCAACTGCTCGTCGAGGGGAATCATCGGGGCAAGACCTGCTACCTGATAGAGCAGGTAGAGGACCGTCTCCATGAAGTTGTCAGGCTGCACCGGGCAACCGGGAACGTTGACGATGGGCAGACCGGCTTTGGACTTCCAGTCCCATCCGAGATAGTCAGCCAACCCCATACAGCCGGTTGGATTTCCTTGCATGGCGTGGATGCCGCCGTAGGTGGCGCAGGTTCCGCAAGCGACAACGGCGAGAGCTTTGGGAGTAAGGCGGTCGATCCACTCGCATGTGGTGATGGGCTGGCCAGTATGAGGATCAGTTCCCAGACCAGCCCAGTAGCCTTCTTTCTTGATCTTCTCGTTGGGGATGGAGCCCTCGACAACGAGAACAAATGGATCAAGCCTCCCTGCCTCTGCTTCGTACCAGAACTTCATGAAGTCGTCGCCGTTTTCGTAGGCGAGTACGGGATTGTGGAGGTGGACCTTCGGCAGTCCCGGGATTGCACCGAGCAGCACATCTTCAATGCTCGGCTGCGTGGCCGCGGTAATGGAGACGGAGTCTCCATCGCAACCGAGGCCGGCCGTGATCCATAAGATGTGGAGTTCTGCTACGGCAGGTTTCTTCTGGGTGACTCGACCATACGGAATAGCTTGTGCGGTCATGATCCGGATCTCCTTCTGGGGACGCTGGTTGGTCTTCCCTCTTCAACTGCAGCGAACGGCGGAGCGAGTATAGGCACAACTTGCCCGCACGAAAATTGGCAAACGCAGAGACGAGCGAGCGCGAACGAGCCAAGATCGCGCGGACGATGAACAGAAGTTTCGCCGAGATGCTCGTTACTGCGGATTACCGGGTTGGAGCCGACCTCTTTGTTTGAATCTCGCGTCTGGGTGTCTTGCTTCGCTCGACAGCGATTGATTTGCAATCGCGAATCGTGGGGTTATCTCGAGAGAAGACAGGGAAGTCGCTTTCATCAAACTTCGCTATCCAAACAGAGCGCGCGAACGAGTCGCAAGCGGGACGCACCTTATTCTCGCTTCATACTTTGTCTCGGAGAGAGATCGGGGAATCCCCGATTTGCGAGGGTTCAAGCGGAATTGCGCTGTAACGGAAAACCTTTGCGGCCTCAGGGGCTAAATGTGAAGTTTCAATAGGTTGTTGTCCATTCGATCGAGAACTGGGAAGCTGATGTTGTCGAAGCAAAAGCTGACTCAGGAGACCGAATGGACTACCACCATCATGCGCGACTGACGGTTTACAGTCGAGAGCATTTAGCCAGAAGCGTAGTAGAGGGTCGGCTGAGCCTGTGCGCAGCCGGCACAGAGGGCAGGCTCAGCCGCCAGAGTGCAGCCAAATGGGTGCGTCGTTATCGCGAAGCAGGCCGGATGGGTTTGACGGATCGATCTAGCCGGCCGCTGCGTTCGCCGCGCATTACATCTGCGGAACTGGTTAGGCAGGTCGAGTTGCTGCGCCGCCAGCGATGGACTGGAGTGCGGATCGCGCAGACCACCGGACTGAGCCGCGCCACCGTCAGTCGTATCCTGGTTCGACTGAAACTGAACAAGGCCAAAATGCTGGAACCTCAGATTCCCATCGTGCGCTACGAACATCCTTCGCCCGGCGATCTGCTGCATATCGACATCAAGAAGCTGGCGCGTATCCATAAGCCTGGTCATCGCATCACAGGCAATCCCCAGGATGAGACCCGACACGCAGGCTGGGAGTTTCTCTATGTCGCTGTCGATGATCACTCGCGTATGGCTTACGTGGCTATGATGCCGGATGAGAAAGCCGTTTCATCCAGTCTTTTCCTTAGTCAGGCAGTGGGATACTTCGATCGGCACAATATCCGCGTTCGCCGCATCATGACCGACAACGGACCCTGCTTCTGCTCGGATCGCTTCCGCGATACCTGTCGACAGTTCAATCTCAAACACATCCGCACCCGCATCTATACCCCGCGCACCAACGGCAAAGCCGAACGATTTATCCAGACTGCCATCCGCGAGTGGGCCTATGCACGCCTCTATCAGAACTCCTCGGAAAGGAACCTATGCCTCTTGCCATGGATCCATGACTACAACTGGCATCGACCACATGCTAGCCTCAATCAAATGCCACCCATCACCCGCTCAGGCCTCGATGTCAACAACCTCATGAGACACCACAGCTAAAGCCCCGTCTATCGGCGAGGGTTAATGTACGGGCCGAAGCCCATACCCTTCATAGCCGCGCTATCATTCGAGTTCGTCGCCAAGATGTGAAGTCGCCTGATACAAGTCTCAAGTTTGAATCAGGCGGATTTTTCGCTGATCTTCCACTGGATGGCGTGCTGGATCAGTTCGCGGCCGCTGCGGAGTGCGAGCTTCTCCTTGATGTGGGCCTGGTACGTCTCCACGGTCTTGACGCTGAGGTGGAGTTCGTCGGCGATCTCGCGAGTGGCACGGCCTTCGCCGATCAAGCGAAAGACTTCGAGTTCGCGATCGGAGAGCGACGCAATGCGGGAGTGGATCATGGACGGCGCGCCGCCTATGTATTGTTGCAACATTTTGTTAGACATGCGGTCGCTGAGATAGACGTCGCCGTTGAGGATACGGCGGACAGCGATGAGCACCTTCTCGGTGGCTTCCTGCTTCATGATGTAACCGTTGGCACGGGCGCGAAGGGCGCGCTCAGCATAGATGGCCTCGTCGTGCATGGAGAGGATCAGCACGGCGAGGTCGGGGTTGGTGGCGCGAATATTCTTGAGCAGTTCGAGACCATCAGGGCCGTTGAGCGAGATATCGAGGATGACAATATCGGGATGCAAGTGGGCGATTGCATGCATGGCTGTCTGGGCCTCTTCCGCCTCGCCGCAGACCTGCAGGTCGTGCTGTTGATTGACGAGAAGCGCGAGGCCCTGTCGCATCAGGGGATGGTCGTCAACAACTAGGACGGTCTTCTTGGCCGTTTGGATGGGCCTGTCAAGAACGAGATTGGTCGTCATTCGTTTTTCCCTTCGAGCGACTGGAGGCCAAGGGGAACATGCAGGTGATGCATGTTCCGTGTGGCGTGTTAGGCCTGACTTCAAGCCCTCCGCCGATCATCCCCGCTCGATACGTCATGATGTGGAGTCCCATCCCATGATCGGATGGGTGGTCTTCCTGGATGCCGATGCCGTCGTCGGTGATCACGAGCGTACCCCATCCGTTTTCCGCGAACAGGCTGAGACGTATGCTGCGCGCCTTCCCATGTTTGATGGCATTGTTCACGGCTTCCTGCGCGATGTGGTAGAGATGCGTCGCCATCGCGTCGTCGTGGATCAGGACGGCCGTTTCACACTCGAAGCGGCAGGAGATTCCGAAGAGGTCTTCAACTTCGCCTGCCCAGAGTTGCAGCGCGGACATGAGGCCCTGAGCGTCGGAGACCACGGGCAATAGGCCGCGTGCCAGTTCACGCGTTTTGTGGATCGCCTCATTGACAAGCTTCACAATTTTGGCAGCGTCGGCGGCGTCGGTCACCTGCTTTTCTGCGAGCTTCGCTTCATGGACCTTGGCCATGAAGGCGATGCCGGTAAGGTGCTGGCCAAGCCCGTCGTGCAGATCCTGACCGATGCGACGTTGCTCGCGCGCGCTGATTTCGAGGAGCGCTCTCTCGAGCTGTTCACGCTCAGTGATATCGATGCCGGTGGCGATGATGTAGTTTGGCGTACCATCATTGCCGGGCAGCATGGAGCAGGACCATGCGATGAGGCGATGGGCACCGTGTCGCGTGACCCAATGACTTTGAAAATCCTGCGGCAGCAGATCGGCGCTAAGCTGCGAAAGAACGGAGCGGGCGCGCTCAACTTCTTCCGCCTGGAGGAAGTAGTCCCAGATTTGTTTGTTGCGGACATCTTCGAGCGCATAGCCGGTAGTGAGTTCGCAGGCGCGGTTGAAGCGTACGATGCGGCCTTCGGGATTGAGGACGGTGACGAGCGCCCCGACGGTATCGAGAATCGCGGAGACTACATTGCGTTCCTGTTGCAGAGCGCGCTCGGTGCCCTTCAAGTCGGAGATGTCGAAAGCGACGCCGTGGATGAACCAGGGCGATCCATCAGGATGGCGCACCATGCGGGCATCGCAGTGGAACCAGACGACTCTGCCGTCGCGCGCCATGACGCGGTACGAAGAACGGAGCGGCTTGCCGGAGAGAAACATGCTGGCCGCTTCAATGCTCCAGCGTTGCTTGTCCTCAGGATGGATGCGGGAATACCAGCGGACAGGATCTTCGAGCCAATCTTCGCGCGAGTAGCCGAGAGCGGCTTCGATTTCAGGGCTGACGTAGGCCTCGCTGACACCGCGATCAAGATAGGCCATGAAGACTACGGCGGGAATCTGCTCCAGCAGCGCGCGGTATCTGGCTTCGAGATTCGAAGCGTGGGCTTCTGGCGAGGGAAGTGTGGAGCTTGAGGTTGTTGTCCCATTTGACGATCCGAATACGCCTGCCAATTCAAGGAGGAGCGCTTCGGCTTCGCCCAGATCCGGGAGGATGGGGATATTGTTCCATTCGGCCTCGCGCTGC
This sequence comes from uncultured Acidobacteriaceae bacterium, assembly GCA_963738035.1. GTDB lineage: Bacteria > Acidobacteriota > Terriglobia > Terriglobales > Acidobacteriaceae > Telmatobacter. The sequence continues at coordinate 59,596 of CAVTVB010000002.1, read as the reverse complement.
GGCGGGCGATCTCCCCATTCGGTTTGCGCGAGCAGTGCCATCCTTTGCTCCATTGCAACGAGTCGAAACCCTTAACTTGGATGTAATTCTGTCTTGCCGGGGATATCCGGCTGGCGGCGCCAGCTGGGGACCTTGTTGAGCGAAGCCTGGGTGAACTTGCGGAGCGCGTGGATGGCCCGCCCGTAGGTTTGAACGGCAGCCGAAGAGAGCAGCGATCCGGGCGGCTGATTCATGAAGGGCATGAACTTGTCAGGGAAGCCGGGCATGGTACAGCCGATGCAGATTCCGCCTACATTCGGGCACCCGCCGATGCCGCCCATCCAGCCGCGTTTGCCAACGTTGCACTGCACGACTGGTCCCCAGCAGCCTAGTTTCACGATGCAAAGCGGGGAACCATATTCTTCGGCAAATTGAGCCTGTTCGTAGTAGCCTCCACGGTCGCACCCTTCATGGACAGTGCTGCCAAAGAGCCATGTTGGGCGAAGAGCTTCGTCGAGGGGGATCATGGGCGCGCGGCCCGCGGCCATGTGGAGAAGGTAGAGCAGCGTCTCCATGAAATTGTCTGGCTGTATGGGACAGCCTGGGACACAGACGATGGGGATGTTTGCCTTGGATTGCCATTGCCATCCGAGATAGTCTGGCAGTCCCATGCAGCCGGTGGGATTGCCCTCCATGGCATGGATACCACCATAGGTGGCGCAGGTGCCGACGGCGATCACGGCCCAAGCATGCGGCGCGAGACGGTCGATCCATTCGCAGGTGGTGATGGGCTGGCCTGTGGCTGCATCGGTGCCGAGCGATGCCCAGTAGCCTTCTTTTTTGTTGTGCTCGTTGGGAATGGAACCCTCGACAACGAGGATGAACGGATCGACGCCGCCTTCGGCAGCAAGGTGAAAACGCTTCAGAAAGTCGTCGCCGTTTTCAAAGGAGAGAAAAGGATTGTGGAAGTTGACCTTTGGGATCCAGGGCATACCTCCCAGGACGATGTCTTCGATACTCGGCTGCGTTGCCGCGGTCATGGCGATGGTGTCGCCGTCGCAACCCAGCCCCGCCGTGATCCATAAGACATCGATCTCCGCGATAGGCGGAGTTAGTTGGTTCGAACTTGTTGGCACAGAAGACCCCTTGCGCAACGCGCCCCACCGGGGAAATGGAACAGCACTATCTTCCACCCGCATATCGACTTAAGCAAGGAAGAATGGCGGAACAAGCCAACAACACTTGATGATCTAACTGCATTGGTGGATAGGCTCGCCGCTGCAATTCTCCACCTGAACTTGGATGGCGACGAACAGGAGAAACGCAGCACCATGCTTTTGTGGCTACAGAACCAGGTCGCGACCGGTGAGCCAAGCGAGACCATCGTGAATCGATGCCTTGCACATTTCGGGCGGTTCGAATCCCGCGCTGCCTGAGGGATCGTTGATCGATCCGCTAGTCGCCCAAGACTGCAATTCGGACATCGGCTCTTCACTGCGAGGCGAATTCGCGAAGAGCACAGAGTAGGCGTTCCACTTCTTCCAGAGTGTTGTAGTGCACCAGACCGATGCGCAACATTCCGCCTTTATGCTCCACTTGAAGACGCTCAGTCAAATTGATTGCGTAGTAGTTTCCCTCCCAGGTGAAGATGCCACGTCTGACGAGAAATTCGGCAATCGTCTTCGGCGGATGATCCCCGATGCGCAGCGAGAGAGTCGAGCAGCGCTCCTCGAATCGGCTGGGGTCGGTGATCCCGTAGATGTGTACACTCGGAATCGACTCTAAGCCTTCGATCAGCTTCGCGATCAGCCGTCGCTCGTATGCAACCGTGGTTCGATAGGCAGCTGCCAAAGCGTCCCGCCGCGTCTTCGCGGCTGGATCACTGTGATGGCCCACGCCAGCGATGTATTCGATCGCCGCGCCGATCCCTGCGATCAACTCGTGTGCCAGAGTGCCGGTTTCCCATCGATCCGGGGTCTGATCGTGTGACGGCCGCACTTTATAAGGTTGGAATCGCTCTAAATGTTCGCGTTTTCCGTAGAGCGTACCCATATGCGGCCCAAAGAATTTGTACGGGGAGCAGACCAGGAAATCGCAATCGACCTCTTTGACGTCCGTCAGACCATGGGGGGCATAGTGCACCGCGTCAATGAAAGTCATTGCCCCGGCAGCATGGGCCAAGCGCGTGATCTCAACGACTGGATTGATGGTTCCCACCGCATTGGACGCATAGCCCAAGGCTACGAGCCGCGTCCGGTGACTCAATTTGCTTTTGAGGTCCTCTATATCCAGCGTGCAGTCCTTTTCTCGTATATCGGCTACCCGAATCGTCACCCCCCTTTCCTCGAGCGCCTTCCATGGCGCGAAGTTGGCATCATGATCGAGAGCGGTCAGAAGAATCTCATCCCCCGACACCAGCTCTCGCCCAATCGCCCGCGATACTGCAAAGGTGAGAGTGGTCATGTTCTGACCGAAAACAACTTCGTCCGAGTCAGAATGGAAGAAATCCGCCATCGCCGTACGCGCGTTGGCGATCATCTCGTCGCTGCGCTGACTGGTCGAGAAGACTCCGCCGGTATTGGCGTTAGAGGTCATAAGGTAGTTCCGGATTGCCTCAATGACCTGGGTGGGCACCTGCGTACCAGCAGGGCCGTCCAGAAACGCTGCGGTCTGCCCATTAACCTGCATTTCGAGCGATGGAAACCGCGAACGTACCCACGCCACATCCAGCATCTTGTCCAGACCCAATCCTGCTGTGCTCATGGCATATCTCTCCTCTGACCGCACACGGCAAAGTTTACATCGCAATCTTTGCAGTATCTAATGCCGATGACCGCCGATCTTCCAAACCGCTGGGCTGACTCGTCTCCCAAAGCCGGCTAGTGTGCCAGATGTGAGTCTGATTTGAATGATTCGGCTGGAATTCCGAAATAGGGGCTAGGTTCTTGAAACGCAATCCCATTGACGCGCACTATTTCGGCGGGTACACTCCGAGCCATTCGAGCGGCCCGCTGCCGGCTTTTCCCACTGCCGCCGATCCTGTCCGGAGGTTTCCGCTATGCTCCCCCTTACCAAGCGCGCTGCGCTCCTGCTTGCGCTGAGCATCTCTCCTTCGCTTTATGCTGCCGACTACACCTACCAGCAAACCACCCAGCTTACCGGTGGATCGCTGCTGCACATGATGAAGTCGGTTGGCTTCATCAGTTCGCAGGCGCGCCACATGGGCGACCCGGTTGTTTCCACCATCTATCTGAAAGACAACCGGCTCGCCAACGTGTCTGCCGAAAGCATTGAGATCATCGATCTCGACAAGGAGACGATTACCCACATCGACGTGCAGAAGAAGACCTACACGGTGATGACGTTTGACCAGATGAAGCAGGCCATGGCGAACGCGCGCGAGCAGATGGAGAAGCAGAAGGCTTCGCAACCAGCGGCGCAGCCCGCTCCCGATCCAAACGCGGAAAACGTGAAGATGAGCTTTGATGTAAAGGTGCACAAGACCGGGGCGCAAAAAGAGATAAGCGGCCTCCAGAGCAGCGAGGCGATCTTGACCATGACGATGACGGCCACGGATACGAAGAGCCAGCAATCCGGCAATATGGCTATCACCAACGATATGTGGATGGTGCCGGAGATTCCGGGCTATGACCAGGTACGCGACTTCTATAAACGCATGGCTGAAAAGATGGCCGATGCTTCCACCATCGGGCTGGGCTACGACTTCAGCAAGATGCTGGCCCAGAATCCCGGTGCCGGACAGGCCCTGGGCGACATGGCGAAGGAGATGCAGAAGCTCGATGGAGTCCCAATCATGCAGGTGATGCGCATGGGCACAACGACGAACGGTCAGCCGCTGCCTGCGGCATCCGAAGCGCCAACAACTCCCGAACCCGCGGGGCCAAGCGGCAGTGACGTGGCGAAGCAGGGTATGACCTCAGCTCTCACGAGCCACTTCGGGCTGGGCGGATTCGGCAAGAAGAAGCAGGAGCCGCCGCCTCCCGATCCCAATCAGAACACGGCGCAACCGACGAGCGCCATCCTGATGGAAACCGAGATCACCACTTCGAACTTTTCAACCGCCCCAGTGGATACGTCGCACTTCGACGTTCCCGCCGGATACAAGCAAATTCAGCCGCAGATGCGACCGGCACCCGCAGGAACTCAATAAATGGCGTCGGTGAGTCGAGTGTTGCTGCGTGTTGCCGCCACACTTGGTATCGGGGCGATGCACGCCCACTGTCTCTAGGGACGGCTGGCAAAACTCAATTGTCTCGTCCCACGGTGTGACTTGGCATCAGCCAATGGGTTGAATCTGGTGTCATCCGGTGATCTTCACCATCTTCACCACCGGCAACGCCTCGCCATTCTTCAAAGGCACCGCGATTCGCTCGCTCTCCACGTACCCCTTCAGCCGGTACAGCGGCACGCCGGTCAGCGTGGATCCCATTTCAAACCGCGTGAATCCCGCGGCGCGCGCCGAATCCTCCACCGTCGCCAGGATCAGCGAACCCAGCCCCTGCCGTGCAAAATCCGGGTGGACAAAAATCGCCCGTACCTTCGCAGCATCTATGGTCGGATCCAGCAGTTCAGGCTCGCGCCCAGGTCCTTGGTCCGCTCCGAAAAGCGTTCTCCGTTTCGACCAGCCGCCGCATCCGGCCAGACGATTCTGCGCCTGTGCAATTTGATCGACAGCTTCGGCAACAAAATAAGTCCGGTCCTGAATCAGCTGAGTATCCAGCCCCAGAACCGTCCCCAGCGCACCCTCAAGTTGCGCCGGCGTGTAATCGCCCGCCTGCAGCCCGCGCACCGAGGCTTCGATCAGCTCATGAAGCGCAGGAACGTCCTCGTCCGTCGCGAGGCGCAACTGAAACGCAGTTTCCATCCATCTATTTTGCGAGATATTGGGGACTATTGGTTGGTGATAATCTTTCTGGCGCGCTCGTACGAACCCAGGTTGAAGACTTTTTTGTATCCAAGTTCATCGAGCTTCTTTTTTGCCATTCTGCTGCGGACCCCGGAAGAGCAGTGCAGCAACAGAACCTTGTTCTTGTCCCTCAGAACCGACAGCGCCGTCATTTCAATGCGATCCAAAGGAATGTTGCTGGCCTGCATTAGGTGCCCTGAATCAAACTCATTCGCATTGCGTACGTCGATCACCAGCGCCCCGTTCTTCAGATAATCCGTAGCTTCTTTCGGCGAAATCTGGCCGGAACGCTTCATTGCCATGTAGGCGATGGCCAGAACGAGAACGGCTAAAAATGGTAACCACGTCATAGTCTTAGTCTACCGCCTTTTATCTGCCGTTCGAGTGGACGTATGGCGCTTCGCTGGTACGCACCAAAGGAATCTGGTTTTTATGCGAATTTTGCCTATCGCTGCTGGAAGCGTCAGGCCTTCGCCACTTCCACGAGAACGGAATAGAATGTGGCGCCCGCGCCAATATCGGTCAACTGCTCGCTGGTCAACGCATTCACGTTTACGCCGCCTTCATTGAACTTGGACCAATCCAACCGTCCAGCCACCACGCCCTCAGGAACACTGCCATCCACCAACGCCGTCAACAGAATCTCTCCGCGATCGTTCCACACGCGAACCTTGTCGCCATCTGCAATCCCCCGCGCCTTTGCATTTGCAGGATGCATTTCTAGCCGCTGGCTCGTGCGCGCTTCCATCTTGCGGTGCCCTTCGAGGTTCGCAAAGGTGGAATTCATGTAGTTGTCCGCTTTGCGGCCCAGGAACTCCAGCGGAAACCGCTTCGCGCCATCACCCCATCGCGATTCGCTCGGAGGAGTAAAAGCAGGCAGCCCGTCAAGACCCTGCGCGGCCAGCACCTCTGAATCAAATTCGATCTTGCCAGAGGGCGTCGGAACAGATCCCGACGAAAAGGGCAGAAATGGATTGCCTTCAGGATCGCGATGAAACGCCAGCGGAATGTGCCCCTGCTCCCGCAGATCCTCGAGCGTGACGTGCTCCATGCTGGGATTCTTCGATCGACCATCCAGCCCTATAGCCAGTGCCTGCCGAATCAATTGTTCTTCGCTGTCGCGGAAGCACTGCTCCGTAAAGCCCATGTACTGCGCCAGTTGCCCGAACAGCCACACATTCGACCGAGCTTCACCGGGAGGTTCGATGGCCTGGTTCGAGAGCTGAACGAAGTAATGTCCGTATGCGCCCTGAATGTCCGTATGCTCCAGAAATGTCGTCGCAGGCAAAACGTAATCAGCGTAATCCGTGGTGTCGTTGAAGAACTGCTCGTGCACCACCGTAAACAGATCTGTCCTTGCAAGCCCGTGGCGAACGGCGTTCTGGTTTGGCGCGACTGCTCCGGGATTCGAGTTGTAGACAAACAGCGCATGAACCGGCGGCCCACCACTCAACACATCGGCATCGGTCTCCGCGCAGCCAGCTTCTATTCCCGATTCCCTGATTCCCAATGCCCTGATTCAACGCCATCCCTAGCGTCGACATGTTGACAGTGCGCGCCTCGCGGCCGAGCGGTGAATCGAGAGCCAGGTCCCTCCGCTCCAACTCCCGCTTGTTCCACGAAAACGCGCCCGAAGTCGAAAGCGAGCCGCCGCCTCCGCGATACTTCCACGCTCCCGTAAGCGCCGGCAGCATCGCAATTGCCCGCACCGCCGTGCCGCCGTTCTCGCTCCGCTGCACGCCGTAGTTCAGCCGCAGAGCAGCCGGCCGCGTCGTTGCATATTCGCGCGCCAGTTGCTCAATCCCATCCGCGGTCATGCCCGTCCAGGCCGCTACCCGCTCCGGCGTGTACTCGCGCACCCGCTCCGCGAGCCGGTCGAATCCATGCGTCATCTCGGCGATGTACGTGCGATCTTCGAGGCCCTCGCGCAAGATCACGTGCATCATTCCCAGTGCCAGCGCCGCATCTGTTCCCGGCCGGATCGCAATGTGCCAATCCGCCAGCGCCGCCGTACGCGTCTTGTAGGGATCGATCACGATCAGCCGCGCCCCATTGCGCCGAGCTTGCTCCACCATCGGCCACAGATGAACATTGTTTCCGTGAATGTTCGCGCCCCACGCAATGATCAACTTGGCCAGCTTGTAATCTTCCGTCGGCGTCCCCAGCTTTTTCCCGTACACCAGGTTCCACGCCACTCCGCCGGCTTCGGAGCAAATCGTTCGGTCAAGCTGGCTTCCGCCCAGCCGGTGAAAGAACCGCCGGTCCATCGACCCAAACCCGAGCACGCCAATTGTCCCCGCATAGCTGTAAGGCAGAATCGACTCTGGCCCATACGTGTCGCTGATCTGCTGCAGCCGCGCCGCAATCGCGCTCAGTGCCTCATCCCAGCTCACCCGCTCAAAAGCTTCGAGCTCTTCGCCGCGCTTCATCGGCCCCTTGGCTACTGCCGCCTTGCGCTTCAGCGGATAAAGAACTCTCTGCGGCGAGTACACCCGATCCAGATACTTCGCCACCTTGCCGCACAGAAACCCTTGTGTTACGGGCTGCGAAGGATCGCCCTGGACCTTCACGGCTCGCCCATTTGCGTCCACGGTGACAAGCACTGCGCAGCTATCCGGGCAGTCATGCGAACACACCGTATGCACCACGCGAAAAGGGGAAGTTTCAGCCGCAGCCGCCATACCTAGATTGTAGGCGAAGCCTGGCACAAGCAAGTCTCCGAAACTGCACGACCATAGAGCCTGTATTTTTGCGAAGCAAAGATGAGGGGGCAAAGCTGTTCACACGTTGTAATCTTTCCTCGTATACCCCTATCCCCGGAGGCCATCCATGAAACATGCCCTGCCGTTCCTCGCCTTGCTTCTCATTGCCATCGCGCCAGCATCGCAAGCACAAGCCGCACACGATGCCGCTGCCTCTGCCGCCGATGAAGCCGAGATTCGCGCTGCCATCAAAACGCAGGCCGATGCCTGGAACCGTGCCGACATACCCGTCTTCATGGAGGCCTATGAGGATTCGCCCGACACCACCTTCATCGGTCTTTCCCTGCGCAAGGGATATCAACCCATCCGCGAACGCTACATGCTCAACTACACCAACCCCGAGCAGATGGGCAAACTCACTTTCAACGATCTCGACATCCGCCTGCTTCCATCAGGCTGTGGCAAATCTGAAATCGCCCTCGTCACCGGCAAGTTCCACCTCGAACGCACCTCCAAGGGCGAAGCCAAGAAAGACGACGGCATCTTCTCGCTGGTCTGGCGCAAAGGCCCGCACGGTTGGAAGATCATTCTCGACCACACCAGCTAAACTCGTTGCCGTGCCCGGTTGCTTCAACAACCGCTTCGGCCGCGCATTAGATTGCTTGTCTCTCTCGTCTTGCGAAGGAGAATTGTCTTCCCGTCTCCGTCGCTGTCCTGTATGGTCGTTCTACATTCCCCGTTCCCCTAGCCGAACCTCAGACTGGCACTGCTGGATACACGTTCGACCAGCCCGAGACCAAACGAAAGAAGAGGTTCCCATGAAAGTTCATCGTCTATTTGCTTCTGTCGCGCTGGTCGCGGCATTCTCTGCCACTCTGCTTGCACAGCAAGCACCGACCGGCTATCACACTGTTGCCTGCATGAAGGTAAAACCGGAAAGCAATACGGAGTTCCGCAAGTGGGCTGCTGAAGACCTCCACAAGTACGCACAGTCCAGGGTTGACGGCGGTGCCATCTCGCAGTGGTTCATCCTGCGATCGGTCCTTCCGTCAGGCAAATCCGCGGAGTGCGATTACCTCACTGTCTCTATGTATCCGGGAATTCCGCCACAGCCGTTGGGTCTCGAAGAGCTCGACGCTGCCTTGAAGAAGGCGGGAATGAGCATGAGTGCGCAACAATATGTCGACCGCCGCAACTCCCTCACCACCCTTGTCTCAAACAACATGTACCAGAACCAGGGATACGTGGGCGCCTTCAAGAAAGGGGACTACTTCGTCGTGAACTACATGAAGGTCTCCGCGGAGAACATGGATGATTATGTTGCCTTTGAGAAGAAAGTCTGGAAGCCGCTTGCCGAGGCAATGGCGAAGGATGGAGTGCGGACCGGATGGTCCCTCAATACTCGTGTTCTGCCCAGCGGCAGTGACCAGCCTTACCAGGCCGTGACCGTCGACGTCTTTCCCACCTGGGAATCCATCTACAAAGACGATCCTCAGTTTGTCGACCGCTGGCACAAGGTCCATCCCGACATGGAGCTTGGCACGACCTTTGAGCGCTATGAAAAGCTGCGCACCCTCACAACGTCGCAGCTCTACGTGGTCCAGGACCTGATCCAGGCAACGAAATAACCAGAAGTGGAGGGTTCCGCCTTCTTTCCGAAGTTGGCGGAACACCCCTCTCGAGCCTTGTCGGGTTCGACTCGCCGCCGATACACCGGTCCCGCTTGCCACTTCTGCGTATCGAACATTCGCCGCGATGTGCATTTGTGGCAGGTCTGGTGTGCGTCGAAGCCTGCGAAGTGCTCCTCGTTGTTGGCTCGTGGCCAAGTCCAGGTGTGTGTCGGGCAGCGCAGAGCAAGCCAGAACAAGTCCAGCCCTTCAACGATCTGGTTGTCACCTGCCTCGCGGTAGCCGCGTGCCTCATGCGGCCGCACAGCTTTACGCAGGATTTTCTGGCTGAGTTTGGTGTAGATGGGAAAAAGTTCTGCAGTTGCCACTCGTAAACCCTCAATGCGCCGTTTGCAAACGCAGCGCGCGCCTGCATCGCTGAAATACCGACTTCCGCACGTTCAAACACCAACGTTGTAAGGGTCGTACTTCGTGCAACAGCGCTGAGCGGTTCGGGAACTGAATCTATTCTATCTGCATATAACGTGGCTCAAAGGTCGTGGATCACGCCATGTTTCTCATGCCGGTACCATTCTCGCAACCGGGCTCCCACTTGAGCACGATTCAAACTCGGCCGCCGATCTTCGCCGGCCCGATCCTCAGTTGCTCGATGATCCGTAAGAGGCAGTTTAGATTGCGGACGCAAAAAGCCCGCCTTCCGGCGGGCTCTTTGCGTAAAAGTGCAGCCAACACCTGCTCAGGCTGCTGCACTCTACATTCGAACTTACGGTTCCCCTTTCCGCTAGTCAATCCACTGTTGGGGTAAGAGTTACAGCACTTTGGTATCCATACGAAAGTTACGTCCAAACTTTCAGGGGGGAATGCAGACCTCAAGTCCGCCGCTCCTGTCCAGAGGGTTGATGTTCTTCGTCCTCACCCGCGTTGCCTCGAAGAGCAGTCAATACGTCTTCCGGCCGCAGCGGCCGTTGCAAAAGCTCAAATCCCAGCAGATCAATGGTTTGCCTCATCGCTGCCGAGACGGTTTGAGCCGTAAACAAGATCACCTTGCAGTTCGGATGTAGAGCCCGGATGCGCCTGGCCGCCTCAATCCCATCCAGTCGGCTCATGCGGATGTCGCTAAGGACCACGTCGGGGCGAAACCTTTGAGCCAGTTCCACAGCCTCTTCACCGCTATAAAGCGCCACGGGCCGGTATCCGTGTTTCCTCAGAATGTCAGCTAGCGTGTCGGCAAGCACCCTGTCGTCGTCGACCACCAGCACTATTGAGCCGTCCGATTCCGCTGCCAAGGACCTACCTCGTTCTACGCTTTCATCAGACTTTGATGCACTCCGGAATCCAGGGAAACGAACGACGGAGGAACAAGCACGTAATTACATCAACGAAATCAATTAGATACCTAAGTCGGCAAAACAACCCGGTGTCCAACACGGGCATCTCTCAATGGGTGCGATCGCTTGAAAGGAAGATCGCCGAAAGTCACTCATTTGCTGAGGTATTCAGTGAGTTCCGATATTTCCTGCATTGTTATTAAATCGGATCGTCGTACAAAGAAAATCCCGTTAGCGGGTGAGATCGTCCGGGTTGCCGACCGGGCCGGCTTATTCGTCGTCATGGATACCGACCCTGATCGCCGCGTCGCCCAACTGATGGAAAGAGGTGGCAAACATCGGCTCGTGGATGTGCCCTTTGTTTCCCTGCGCACCTTCAATCGCTCGCTGGCGCGGGAGATACACCGCTTTCTCGATGCCAGAGAAGTAGCGCAAGGCCAGCAGCACCGTGCTCCCAGTCTCCAGACCCGGTGGCGCGAATGACGCCAGGAACTGGGCAGCGCTACCCCGGGATCTCTAGGGCAAGCCCGCGAGTCACTGAGAGATCGGCTCGCCGATAACTCTTCGCCACCTATGGCAACTGGGTCGAGTGCACACTGGCAACTTGGAACCTCGAACTGTAGACTCTCGCATAGTTATGAGTTGCCTCTTCTGCAGGATCATCGATGGAAGCATTCCTTCCAAAGCCGTCTACCAAGACGACCAGTGCTACGCCTTTGCCGACATCAATCCGCAGGCGCCCGTACACGTCCTTGTTGTTCCGCGCCAACATGTTGCCTCGATTGCCCACGCTGATAAGGAGCACAACGCTCTGATCGGCCATCTTCATTGGGCAGCCGCCGAAATAGCCCGCTCCAAAGGGCTGACACAGGGCTATCGCACCGTAATCAACACCGGCGAAGATGGCGGACAGACCGTCGATCATATCCATGTCCATCTGCTCGGTGGTCGCCCGATGACCTGGCCGCCGGGCTAGTAACAGGGAATAGGGAGCGGGGAATAGGGAATATAAAACCGCCTGGATCGACTCGATCAGTCTTTGAGCTTCCTGATCATAACCACGAGCATCCGCCCCACGTCGTTGGACAGGCCCTCGGCTTCCTGCATCATCTCTCTTGACCCGAAACCGACCGCCTTCGCAATCAAAAGCTGCGTTTGCACCTCACCGATCGACCCTCGAGCGTGACCTAGAAACGAGATGTACTCGCCTCTCGTCGCTTTGCCGTAGCCCTCCGCGATATTGCTCGGCACAGAAACGGCGGCCCTGCGAAGCTGGTTGGTCAACCCAAACTGTTCGGCCGCCGGAAATAAGGCAGTGAGCTTATAAACTGCAACGCTCAACTGCATCGCCCGCTGCCAGACAATTAGATCCTCAAACGATTCCCCCTTGCGTGATCCTGTTGCCGCAACATCTTCCATTTCACGAAGCATACGAATCGCTTGGTAATTACAGCCGTGATCCTCGACACCCAAATAAAACGGGGCGCCAACATTCAATGTTGGCACCCCGTTTCTTATTCCCCATTCCCTATCCCCGATTCCCTGTTCTTTTACATCGGCTGCGGAACGTTATCGTCTTCCTCTTCCAAGCCGTACCGGCGCAGCAGATTAGGAAGGCTCTGCGAGAACGCCGAGCGCGGCATCACCGTGTCGCAGCCTGCTTCGATGGCTTTCATCTTCAGGTCGCCCTGGAGATGGTTGAGGAATCCGATAATCGACGTCGCCTTCTTGAACTTCGTCTTGAACTTCGGAATCAGCGTCATCGGTTTTGCATTGAGATTGTTCAGGTCAAAGACCACGAGTGTCGGCTTTTCGGCCTCGGGAGAATCAATGATGCGCGCGATCGTTTCCTTCTCGCCCTTCACAAATTCCACCTTCACGCCCAGCTTCTTCGCCGACTCCTGGATCTTAGCCTGGAAGAACAGATCCTCGATGAAGCAGAAGATACGCGTGGGCGCATCCGCTTTTATCGGAACGCTCGACGAACCGACATTCACATCGCTGTAGTAGCCGCCGTGGTGTCCGTTGGCTGAAGTGGGAATTGTCGAAGGCGGGCCATCCGCGACGTTGCCGTTCACGATGCGATAGCTGTGGTCCATCGGACCCACAAACATCCTGGGCCCTCGCTGCTTGTCTTTCCGGCGGCCGTTGTGCTGCGGAGCAATACTGTTGCCCGGCCCTGGCTGCGGAGCACCGCCGTTCTTCTGCTGGAAGAACTTCTTCTTCTTGCGGTGACGGCCCGAACCCTGCTTCGGCGGTCCACCCTGCTGCTGCGGCTGCTGGGGAGCCTGCATTTGCGGCTGAGCCTGCTGCGGCGGATTCTGCTGCTGCGCCTGCGGCTGCCCGCCTGGCTGGGTTGGCTTGTTTTTACGACGACGCCTGCGGCGCCGATGTCCTTGCGACTGTCCCTGACCATTCGTCGGGGCTGCCCCCAGCTCTTGCTGGGGAACCGTCGGTTCTGTTGTCATGCGTGCACTTCCTGGCACATTGCTGTGGATTGCATTAGATCTCTTGCCTCAGCTCTTCCATCTCTGGTGCCGCTGAGATTCTGTTCCCGCCGCTCGTCCTGCTATCGCAGGCAATTCCGCGGAGGTCGACTGTCCGCTTGTCGATGGAGCCGCATAATATGCGGGGGGACACAGGTCCCGAACGCAATCTACCCCGACACTTGCGTACCCATGACGCGTTAACAGTGGGTGTACCTTTCCTGCCCGGTGCATCGCGGCATTCTGGTCTGCTCCCTCGACAATTGCTTGTCGTCAGGATCCCTGCGGAGAATGACCGCTACTTCTTCGATGCGACTCCAGGGCCAAACATCTATTTAAAACGCTCAAGCCTTTTGCCCGACCTGCCTGCAACAGCACTCTCCGGTTGTCTGGATCGGTACGATTCGGCCAGCGTTTCCTGGGGTGATGCCTGTCCTATAGGATTTTTCGCTGCTTCCGCTTGATAAGCCGGTCTTTTTTTGCGAAGAATCTTTTGTCAGCGGCGAGCCGTCTCTACCCTTTATCAGGTGATTCGCTTCAGCCGCTTGATAGGCAAGTTTGATAGTACAGGCTCCCGCAAGGCAGCGCAAGTAGCGGCCTCTGCAACTTCCTCGGCATAGCCGTAACCGCGAAAACTCCGCAGTGCCGACGGTAAACAGACATCTTTTCACTCTGACGCACGAAACGCCACTTCTTCGAGTGGCGTTTCGTGTCCCTGCGCTGGTCACTGGCCTCCCAGCAAATTATGGGCGGTGGTTATATCCACCGCGCCTTCTACAGGCTCTCCCGGCCGGTCTGCCGCTTCGTTGGCGGCTGCTCTTGCCGAGCGTCTGCTTGTTTTGCGGGCTCGCCGGAACTTCCCCAGCAGCCGGTACATCACTGGCACTTTCTAATAAGCAATCGGAATGCCGTTTAGAATTCTGTTTGATTTCAACTAGTTGCGCCTTTGCAAAATCTCAAACCGTTTTGATTCTGGTAAACAGGCTGCATGTGACTTCAAAAAACTGTAGATTGCCTGTGCAAATGCCGCCTCTATCGCTGACAGTGAGCGCAGTAGTGCGTGCTCCGTCCGGCGACCACGATGCGTTTGATCGCGTTCCCGCATGTGCGGCAAGGCTCCCCAGTGCGCTGGTACACACAGTGCTCCAGTTGGAAAAAACCTCGAACGCCGTCTGCATCTACATAGTCTGAAACCGACGATCCGCCCAGCCTAATCGCATGTTCCAACACCTCGCGTAAAGCTCCACGCAGTTTTTCCAGCTCCACGCGCGTCAGCTGCCCCGCTCTGCGCCGCGGACGAATCCCAGCACGAAACAGGCCTTCATCGGCGTAGATATTTCCCACACCGGCAAGCAGCGTCTGGTTCAGCAGCGCAGCTTTGATGGCCAGCTTTCTGCCATGGAACAGCCGTGCAAACGCTTCCGCACCAATCGTCAGTGGTTCCGCTCCAGGCCCCGCGAAGCCGAGCAACTTGCGCAGGTCGCGAAACTCCAGCCTGCCAAACCGCCGCGGATCCACAAATCGCAACTCCCGTCCGCTCGCGAGCGTCAGGCGCGCATGCGTGTGCTTTGCCACGGGAGCATCCGGCGTCGTCACCAGCAGGCGCCCCGTCATACCGAGATGCACAATCCATTGCGCAGGGATTTCGGCCATCTTCCCGTGCGAGCTACCAGCTTCGATGACATCGCCAGAGGAGCCCAACTCCATCACAATGTGTTTGCCGGTGCGATGGACAGATGCGATTTGGCGATCCTGCAATCCGCGAGCTTGGGCGGCAGCCGGCGTCTTGAACGGTTGACGGTGCGAGCTGAACCACACATCCACGATCCTGTCGCCGCGCACGCGCGCATCCACGCCACGCGCGACAGTCTCCACCTCAGGCAGTTCTGGCATCGGCCTATTTTAGAGTGATCGGCACATTCGCGAAAGCTGGCCGGCCGCAGCACGTCAGGTCGGTATTGATTGAGTTACGGCGCATCGCCGCAAATCGCTTCAGGAAGTCGATCGAGAATCAGCTCTAGCGGTGTGCTTTGGGTTCCTTGATCTTGCTCGCTTCGAAGCTCACGATGCGCCAGGCCCCATGCGCGTCTTTCACATACACGCGCGTGTAACGGTAGCTTCCGGATATGTTTCCTTCCGGTCCTGTAGCGGTCACCTCGGCGCGCGATGTCACCAGCGCCGTGGTGCCATAGAGCCGAATCTTTCGATCGTTGAGGTCAATCGACTTGAAATGAATAGTGCCGGCGCGCAGACTGGCGAGCGTCTGTTCCTTCGACTGCAGGATGCCGGTGGGCGTAATGGCCAGGTAGTCATCGGCGAGCAGAGTGTCGAGCGCCGCGACGTTTCCGCGCAAAATGGCGTTGCTCCAGGTATCTTCAAGCTGCTCGATCTGGTGCCGCGTCTCATGCTTCTCGGCCCGCGGCATTGCAGGCAGAGATGCGGCCACAGCCAGCATCACAAAACCGGCAAGGACCATCGTAAGACAGCGACCAATGCCCGCAGGCGACCTTGCCTTCCGCGTTCCCATAGGCGTAACGGATAGTAGCCCCGAACCGCAGTGCGGGTCAATCACCTGCTCGTGAATGTGTGCAGGCACGAGTCTCTTAGGTCATTCGATTTAGTGACGAGAGAAATGCCCACTCCGGGTCCGTTGACTTGGGAAAATCCGGCCGCTACTTCCCGTGCAACTCTTGCAGGATGACCCTGTATAGTTGGCCAATCGTGATTGGAAGCTCTTCCGATATTGACCCTCCGAGAAGGGACTGAATCACCGGCGATTCGTCGCGACTCTCGCGAGGGCTGCTCTCAATTCGGTCGTAAGTCTCCGATGTAAACCTCATTAGATAGTGGTCTTCGATCGCCTTCAAGAGTCTGACCCCGTCCGTTCCAGAAATGTCGAGGTCGCGCCATACCTGGGTGTCAGGATCAATGCGCTTGTCCTTTCCTAATCGGGCTGAATCGCGAATTACTTTCGCCAAATCTTCAAAGGAAGGGAATTTCACGCGACACCCTTGGCTTGCGATCTTTCAACCTTGCGACGAATCGTTAACCCAGCGCCGCCAGGTCTTCGCGGCTGCGCTCCAGCATCTTCTGGTAGAGACCGGCCACGGCATACTTCTTGAAATGCGGCGACTGGCGGTGCGCTTCTTCGGCTTTCTGATCCTGATACTGCTCGTAGATCAAAACCGAGCACGGTTCCCCCTGCACCCAATGCGGAATGTAACTCACGCATCCCGGTTCCTGGCGCGATGCCGCGGTGAGTTCGTGAAGAATATCGGCAATCTCGGCCCGATCTTCCTGGGCAAATCTCATCCGGACAATAAAGCTGATCATGGGGAGCACTTCCTCAACCCAGGGTAAATTCCCCGGACAGTCAATTCAGTCTATGCGTGAATCTCATCAAGTGCTGCGGCAAATTCCGGAAGCACCATCGTCTGGTCGCGGTCGGGGCCCGTGGATACCATGCCGATCTTCGCGCCGCTCTCGCGCTCCTGAAACCGAAGATACTCCCGCGCGGCTTTGGGCAGCTGATCAAATTCGGTGATGCCTTCCGTAGACGAGCGCCAGCCTTTGAGCGTGGTGTAAACGGGTTTGATGCGCTCCAGTCCTTGAACGTCCGCTGGAATTTCGTCGCTGACTTTCCCATCAACCTCGTAGCCGATACAGATTGGAATCTCCTCGAGTTCGTCGAGCACATCCATCTTCGTCACCACCAGCCATTCGGCGCCGTTCACCTGGTTCGAATAGCGCAGCAGCGGAATGTCGAGCCATCCGCAGCGGCGTGGCCGGCCGGTTACGGCGCCATATTCATTACCGCGAGCGCGAAGCTGGTCTCCGATGGCGTCATGAATTTCCGTCGGGAACGGACCTTCGCCCACGCGCGTCACATACGCCTTCGTCACCGAGATCACCGTGCCGATCGCTGTCGGGCCCACACCTGTGCCGGTTGCCGCACCGCCCGCCGTTGCAGAAGACGAGGTAACAAAGGGATAAGTCCCGTGGTCGATGTCGAGCATCGTGCCCTGCGCGCCTTCAAACATCACCGAGCCACCGTCGCCAATGATCTGGTGCAGCAGCCGTCCGGTGTCAGTTACAAACGGACGCACCTCTTCGGCAGCCGCTGCGTACTCCTTGTACATCTTTTCCGGCTCCAGCGGATCGGTACCGAACAGCGCATGCGCAATCGCATTCTTCTCGCCGCATGCCGCCTCGATGTGCTGCCTAAGCAACGACGTATTCAGCAGGTCGACGATGCGCAGGCCGCTGCGCGCCATCTTGTCCTCATAGGCCGGGCCAATGCCGCGGCTCGTCGTGCCAATGCGCTTCCGGCCCGGCGCACTCTCTGCGGCCAGCTCAATCATGCGATGGTAGGGCAGAATCACCTGCGCGCGGTTGGAGATGAAAAGCTGACCATCGACCTCGACTCCAAGCCCGCGCAGCTTGGCCACTTCCTTGAGGAAGGCGATCGGATCGAGTACCACGCCATTGCCTATCACGCCCTTGCATCCCGGGCGCAGGACGCCGCACGGAATGAGCTGAAGCACAAACTTCTGGCTGCCGTGGATCACCGTGTGCCCGGCGTTGTGGCCGCCCGCATAGCGCGCCACCGCGCTGAAGCGCTCGCTCAGCACGTCAACAATTTTGCCCTTGCCCTCGTCGCCCCACTGGGCGCCCAGTACTACTGCAGTCTTCGCTCGCATCCCTGCCCGCTTCCTAAAAATTACGCAAATTGACCCGCCGCAGCTTTATGCCTCGCCAGCTACGTACGGGAAAAAGGATGGCGCAAATTCAAGCCGGCGCCACGAACGATTCTAAACCCTGGGTTCAAAGGAAACTGTGAGGAGGCAGAGGATCGGTTTCGCGGTACCCTGCGGTCATCGTTCGAAGTCAAAGCGCAGCTTCTCCCCGATCACACTGCTCGGTCTTCAGGGAAATGAAGGCGTTTCACTCACTTCACCCCCTCGTAGCAGCATCCATGAATTTCCTCGATTTAAAGCGTCAGCTATGTCACGATCCATATCCCCGGGCAATGTAATCCATACTTTATAGATAAGTTTATTTTTGTCATCAGCTTGCGGGGATGGTTTGTGCGCGAAAATCCGTCCAGATGGAGGGCCCAGCCGCGAGTCGTCTAAGCAAAGGAGTTGCGGAAGTTTTCAGGTCGCCAACAAATCGTTCCACATTGTGGGCGTGAGGCTTTGCCGACGCTGACTGACTTGCCCTCGGAGGAGACTGTGGATTCACGAGACGTTGGCGAAGGGATCCTCGAGCGAAGGGCATTGGGGAGTGAGAAGTTCGGCGCCATCCTGCGTCACAAGCAGTTCGTCTTCGAGGCGGATGCCAAACTGGCCGGGGATGTAGATGCCGGGCTCGTCGCTCAGGGTCATTCCGGCTTGCAGTTTCGGAGCGAGATTCCAACCGAACATATTGTTACGGACGAAGTAGGGCCACTCGTGGCCATCCATACCGATACCGTGGCCGACGCGGTGTGTGAAGTATTTGAAGCCGGGACCGTAGCCCCCGTCGAAGATGACTTTGCGCGCAGCCGCGTCAACGTCAGCCGCCGGAATGCCGGGACGCGCTGTGTGAAGCGCGGCAGACTGTGCGCGATGGACGATGTCGAAAACAGTCTTCATCTTGTCAGTCGGTTTGCCGAGAACAAAGGTGCGGGTGATGTCGGATTCATAACCCTCGACTGAGCAGCCGTCATCAAGCATGAGGATTGAGCCCTCGCGGAGGGTTTGCGGCTTAACCGAGCCGTGGGGCACGGCCGTGAATTCGTCCACGTTGAGGCTGGCTTCGCCCGCGAAGCCGACGCGATGGTAGGCGGCCGCAATGAGCGATTGCACGGCGGCTGTGGTCATGCCCAGCGCGACAGACTGAGCGACTGCGCGATAGACCAGTAACGTCGCGCGGCAGGCGAGACGCATGCATTCAATCTCGTGCGCGTCCTTGATCATGCGGCAGCCGGCTGTGATGGGCGTAGCCGAGACGAGATTGAGATGAGGGTTGGCGGCGCGAATGCCCTCTGCGAAGACAAATGCCATGTGCTCGTCGAGGCCAATGGTGGCAGTGGTGAGGCCGCGATCGCTGAGGCCTTTGCCCAGGGTGACATATGGGCTTTCATCTTCCTGCCAGGTTAGGACCTCGACACTCCCCGCGAGCGGACCGGCGCCGAGCAGTTCGCCTGCGCGGCCTTCTTCGAATGCGGGACAGACGAGAAACGGCTTGGAGCGCGCGGGAAGAACGAGGGCCCAGAGACGTTCTCCGCCGTAGAGGCGCATGTCAGCGAAGTAAACGGAAGAGCTCGTTGAGTTGGCAAGAACGATGGCGTCGATCTTTGCGGAGGTCATGAGCTGGCGGGCGCGTTCGATGCGGGCCTGGCGTTCGGCGTTGGTAAAAGGTCGGGCCTGGCCCGAGAGGTTGGGGAGCGCGGCAATCGCCTTCGGTGCGCTAGCCTGCGCGGACGCGGCTCGGGATGGGAGGGCGGTGGCTGCGATAGCTGCGGTGGTTGCGCCGAGAAACCTGCGACGAGTAATCGCGAAATTGCGTGACATGGGCCTCCGGGGAGTATCGGACGGGATTTATATAGGCTAATGCGTGCAAATGGCTTAAGCGCGTTCCATTTGGAATACCAATTGACATGCACCGCAGTTGAATGCGAGTCTCCAGGAACGCTTCCGTAGAGAATCCCATCTTAGTCAAGGAAAGAGAAACAATGAAGAAAGCGATCTTCGCGTTGCTGATGGGCATTGTTTGCCTGCCTGCGGGAATGGCAGCCGCTCCCGCCGATGTAACGGCACCAATCCGTCAGTTCATTGATGGATTCAACTCTGGCGATACGAAATCAGCCTTTGCAGCGTATGCGAAAGGGGATATCACGATCATTGATGAGTTCGCTCCGCATGTATGGATGGGGCCTCATGCAGCGCAGGATTGGGCTGCGGATTTTGAAAAGAATGCCAAGGCCACCGGCGTCACGGATGCGAAGGTGACCTACAGCGCTGCCGTGCGGACTGAGATCGAAGGCGATGTCGCTTACGTGGTGATGCCTACGGGGTATGTCTACAAACTCAAGGGCACACCGATGGAAGAGAAGGGGCAGATCACGGTTGTGCTGCATAAGCAGGCAGATGGCTGGAAGATGCGTGGATGGACGTGGGCGGGCATGAAGCCGCATCCGACGAAGTAGCCGGCATTACTATCCCAGGTCTCAGAAGCGAGACCTGGGGCACCCACGGTTTCGCCTATATTCGGATTGCCCACAATGCGCAGCCAGCTGGTTGCGCTTTTTATTGCTTGATTTCCAGCGTCATGCAGTGTTGCTGGGCGACTTCGCATTGGAGCATGTCCTGGGCTAACAAGTTCCAGCCAACAAAACCTGCGAATTTCTTTCCCGGGGACTGCTCGATTGTGGGGGCGAGGCCGTCGCCGGTTTCGGCGTCGTAGTCTTCGTGCATGGAGCCCCACTTGGCGATGTCGCGGTGAATGTTGGAAGCGAGCGTGACGGCTATCTGACGCGCTTCGTCATTGAATCCGTAGCGGCGGAGAGCGATCCAGTCGAGAAAATTGGCGTTGATCCAAATGGGGCCGCGCCAGTTGGAGTAGGGATTGATGATGGCCTGGTTGTTGTAGGCGGGGTCAAAGCGAGAGAGGCTGCGGAAGCCGTGGTCGGAGCGCATTTGCATGGGATTGAGCAAGTAGAGCGAGATCATGCGGCGGCCTTCGTCACGAGGCAGCAGACCATCGACGAGCGGAAGGAAGTTTGACCAGGCAATGACGCGGACGATGGAGCCGCGGTCGCGGCGGCGATTCCAGAACATGGCATCGCGCGGAGACCATAGTTGACGCAGTATGGCATGGCGAGTGTCGAGCGCCTCGGCTCGATAGAGCTTTGCGTCGGCTGGATCGCCTAGATGATCGGCGAGTGAGGCCATCGCAAGATACTCGCGCATGGCGTAGACGGAAGCGTCGACGGCGAGGATAGCGCTGCGGTCGTTGGGATCGTTAGTCAGAGCGGCGTTGTTGTCGGCGCCGGATTGCATGGCATTGTCCCAGAACCAGAGCTTCCAATTTTCGTCGTATTGCGTGCGGCGGCGGTAATCGAGTACGCGCTTCATCGCGGGCCAGACGGGGCGGATCCATTCGTAGTCGTGCAGATCTTCGGCTGCGACGACGGCGCCCTGCGCGAGGAAGGGCTTCATGGCGAATTTGCCGAAGAGCGGACGCGGGCCTTTGGGAGTGATGCAGCCGGCGACATAACCGTCGGCATCGGCGGAACCAGCGAAGCCGAGCACCCAGTCGCGAAGATATTTCGCATTGGCGGAATCCTGATTGGCCCAGTGGAGAGCGATGAAGAATCCGTCCCAGTCCCACATCTGGTTGTAGTATCCGGCGGGGATGAGGTAGGGGTGCTTTATGTATCCGTCAGCGGGGCGAATGGTTTGAGGGGCGAGGCGATCGAAGTCGGCGGTGAGGTCGTGAAGGAGGGTGGTGGAGTCGGGTTGGTTGGGAGGGGATTGGGCGAGGGAGGCAGAGATTGATGCGAGGAGAGTTGCAATGAGAGCAAATGAAGTGCGTAAGTTCACGGAGGAATGATAGCGCGGTCTATACGGCTGGTCTGTGTTCGTGCCTTCCCATTCTTGTCTCGATGAGGCCGCGACAAGTATGGGGCACCCGTTTATTGTGCACCCGCACAAGAGGAACAACTGCAGGTTTCTCCACTACGCTGCGCTCCGGTCGAAATGACAGGGGTTGAATGAGAACGCGCTTACACAGGTACCACTTCGCTGACCTGCACCACACTCTCGCCGCTGTAGTATTTGCGCTGGTCGACTACGAGTTCAGGTGCGGTGGCGGCGAGGGCGGTGTCGAGTTGCAGCATGGTCTCGAAGTACAGGTGACCGATGGCGTGATGGTGGGAGGGCGTTCCGGGCGGGAAGGCGCCGATGCCGCGATCGACTTCGATGCGAACGAGGCCATGGGGCAGAAGAAGCCGGCGCGCCAGCACGAGATGCGGACCGAGGTAGTAATTCCAGTCGAAGGTGGACCCGGGAGTGGCGGGGTACAACACGCTGAGACGGACCATGAGTTGGGAATACAGGGCAGTCGAAGGAATGTCAATTGATCCGACCGTGACGGTCCCAGATTCGTCACGATCAACACTTCGTCACCGCGGGATCGCGGGGAGGAATTCGATGTAGTCGAATGCGGCGGGATCGTGGCCGTCCGGCGTTCCCTCGATGCGGAGGGTGTCGCCGGGTTTGAGTGCGACGTTGTGGATGATGTGGCGCGTGGAGTTGTCGCCGTGGGGGCGCGGTGTTGGGAAAGTTGCATCGGCAGACCATGAGGCGCCGGCGGTTGAAGGCTGGCCGTTGAGGGTGAGTGTGAATTTGGAGGCGCCTTCTTGCAGGTCGAAGTATTGAACGGCGAGGTCGAAGTGGCCGAGCTTTCCTTGGTAGGAGAATTCTGCCGCGCAGATGGCTTCATCGCAGGAGACGGCCTTGCCACCGGAGGCGTCTTCCCAGGGGGTGACGTCGACGATCTTGTAGCCGATGAGGCTTGCGGTTTCGGCTTCGAGGCGGTTGGGGTAGTGGCCGGCGCGACCGCGGTCGTCGGGGATTCCGCTGAGCTTGAGGAGGTATTGCGTGACGGCATCGCGCCAGACGATTGCGTGCCCGGTCTGATATTGAAGGCGCGGGAGCATGTCGGCGTAGAGCGTGGGATCGATGCGGCCTTTGAGCGACTCCCAGTCATTCACAAATTGCGCGGCTTGCGCGGCGCCGTCGTAGTGCGAGTCGTAGAGATACTGGATGACGGTTTTGCCATTGCGAAGTTTGTAAGTGTAGGGCACGTGGTGGAAGAACAGGAGCAGGTCGTCGGGAGTGGTGGCGGCCGACTCGTATGTCTTTGCGACGTCTGGCGAGTATTGGCCGGTGAAACCTGTTCCTGTCGCCACCGTCCGATCCATGCCTGCGCCGTCGTGATCGGCGCGGTGCCACTGACCCCATCCGTTGTTTTCGCTGGACTCGATATTGGGGCCGTAGTGGCTGCCGGTGATGTCGGTGAGCGTCTGGAGGCCGAGCGGGCCGGTGTAGCTTTCATACGCGGGCCAGCTTTGCATCAGCATTTTTGTGACGGTGCGGACGACGGCCGGATCTGTCGAGATGGTCTGGCGCGTCCATTCATCGGCGATTTGCTCGGGTAAGAGGTTCGGATTCCACGCGAGGCGGCCGAAGACGTAGAGGTTGGCGAGTGCGAGAGGCGATCCGAGCCATGCCTGCTGGCCGATGCCGGAGACTCCGACCATGCCGCCGGTCGGACGATGAAACGGCTGGCTGGAGAGGATTTGCTTTACAGGAGTTGACGCACCTCCAACACGCATGTCGAAGTCGAGGACCTGCTTCCACATGGGAGCGAGGTAGACGAGATGGCGCTGCTGGCCGGTGTACTCCTGCGTGATCTGCAGCTCCATTGCCTGGCCGGTTTGCGTTAGGCCGCCGAACAGAGGCGAGACTGGCTCGCGCGCCTGGAAGTCGATGGGGCCTTCCTTGGTCTGGATGATGACGTTCGGGGCGAACTTGCCGTCGAGGGGATGGAAGATGTCGTAAGCGGCGCGGGCGCGGTCGGCCTTGGGGTCGCGCCAGTCAGCATGATGGTTGTAGACAAAGGCGCGGTAGAGAACGACTCCGCTGTGAGGAGCGAGCGCGGCAGCGAGGGTATTCGCAGCGTCGGCGGGGGTGCGGCCGAAGCTGGCGGGTCCGGGCTGGCCTTCGCTATCGGCCTTGACAGTGAAGCCGGCGAAGTCGGGGATGAGCGAATAGATTTCGTTGACCTTGGTCGCCCACCAGTTTTTTACGGCGGGGTCGAGAGGATCGTAGGTATTGAGGCCGCCGATCTTTTGCGGGCTGGCGATATCGACGGAGAGGCTGACGCGGACACCGTAGGGGCGCATGGATTCAGCGATGCGGGAGATGCCTTCTAGCATTTGCGGCGTGAGGAAGACACCGGCGTTGTTTACGTTGTTCAGGTTGCAGCCGTTGATTCCGATAGATGCAAGCAGACGCGCGTATTCAGCAACTGGGGCGAGGTCGTCGCGGACGCGTCCGTCGCTAAAGAAGATGCTGCGGCCGGCGTAGCCGCGCTCGATGGAGCCATCGGCGTTATCCCACTCGTCTACCCAGCGGATGGGCATGGCCGCGTGTTCGCGCAGGTTCGCCTTGCTCATGTCGGTTCCCTGCGCGAGGTTGCGAAGGAAGGCAAATGTTCCGTAAAGGACGGCGCGGTCGCTTCCACCTACGATGTCGATTTCACGGACGAGATCGCCACGGCGCGCGGAGATGAGGAACTCGTCGGGGTCGAGGGAAGGCACTGCGCTATTGGCGTCGCGCGCGCGCATCTCCTGCACGGTGGCGAGGAGGATTGTGTTGGGGCCAGCCTCGAGGGGAGCGCCGCCAGAGAGCGAGAGCAGGCCGCGGCGGAGTTCGATGGCGGCGGTTTGTTCGACGAGGCTATGACCAAGAGGGTTGACGCGCGTGGGAACCGTAAGCGGTTTGCCGAGAGGACGGTATTTGAGCCATGCCTGGGAGGCGGTTTGAGCAACGGCGAAGTGCCCGCAGACGATCACCGCCATGATGCCGATGGCTCGCGATAAATGGCGCCGAATCCCAGGTCTCAAACTCGAGACCTGGGGCACCCCGCTTTGAGGCGATCCAGCTGCGACGAGTTTGGATGACCTGGGAATTCTCACGGAATCATTCTAAGCGGCAGACCATTTGATAGCAGGGCCGCGTCCCCGTTTTTCTTGACACGCCTAGCTCTCTAGGCATAGAGTTCTCTGTACCAAGAGTTCTAGGGGTAGAGAATGGCGAAGAACGACCTTCAGGGAACACTCGATCTACTTGTACTGAAGACGCTGGATCAGAACGGCGCACTGCACGGCTATGGCATCGTGCTGCACATTCAAAGCGCGTCCAACGACATGCTCCGCGTGGAAGAGGGATCGCTGTATCCGGCGCTTCATCGCATGGAGCAAAGCGGCTGGATCGCTTCGGAATGGGCGATGACGGAGACGAACCGTCGCGCGAAGTACTACAAGCTCACCATTGCCGGCCGGCGCCAGCTGCAGCAGGCCGAGGAAAGTTTCGATCAACTTGTGAAGGGCGTGCGCGCGGTCCTGCGCTACGCGTAGGAACTATGTCGGTCCTGTAAGGAGGGCTCCGATGGCCATACTTAGCCGTTTTATGAATTTATTCCGTCATTCTGAAATCGACCGTGAAATTGACGCGGAGTTGCAGGCGCACATCGCAATGCGCATCGATGCGAATATCGCTGCAGGCATGTCGCCGGAAGAAGCGCGGCGCCAGGCCCTGCTGCAATTTGGAAATCTGACTTCTACGCGCGAACGCGTAGCATCAGCTGACGCCGTCCTGAGTCTGGCTTCTATCTGGTCTGATGTGCGCTACGCCGGGCGTCAGTTGATAAAGTCTCCGGGGTTTGCCATCACCGCGGTGTTGACGCTCGCGATCGGTATCGGGGCAAACACGGCAATCTTCAGCAGCATGGACGCGGTTGTATTGCATCCGATAGCCGTGCCCGATCTGAATCAGGTGGTGACGCTGGGGGAAGAGCAGGGCCGCGGCAACTACCACAATGTCGCGTTGGCGAACTATTACGATTGGAACCGGCAAAACCATTCGTTTGAGCAACTGGCGGTGCGCACGTATGCCGACATGAGCCTGACCGGTGCGGGCGATGCCGCGCAGGTGCAGGCGGCGCTGACGTCAGCGAATTTCTTTAGCGTTCTCCGCGCTCAACCGCTGCTGGGCCGGGTCTTCGCCGACAGTGAATGCCAGCCGGGCCACGATGCCGTGGCGGTTCTGAATTACGGCTTCTGGCAGCGGCGCTTCGCCAGCGATCCATCGATCCTGGGCCGCCAGATCGAGCTTGATCAACGCGTATATACCGTCGTTGGCGTCATGCCCAAGACTATGCAGTATCCGTCGATGGCTGACCTTTTTCTGCCATTGGCGCCAACGCCGCGGCAGGTGGCGAACCGCAGCGTTCATGACTATCTCGTGATCGGCCGGCTGCGGAGCGGCGTCACGGTCAAGCAGGCGCAAGCCGAGATGCGGATCGTTGCCGAGGAACTGGCAAAGGACTATCCAGCGACCAACCTTGGCTGGTCGGTCAAGGTTGAGCCACTGCTCGATGGCATCAATGGTGACTCCACCCCGCTCTACTACCGGATGTTGATGGGCGCCACTCTCTTTGTTCTGCTCGTGGTTTGCGCCAACGTCGCCAACCTCCAGTTCGCCCGCGGCATTGCGCGACGCCCTGAAATCGCCATGCGCTCTGCCCTCGGCGCCAGTCGAATGAGGATCATGCGCCAGTTGCTGACGGAAAACGTCCTGCTGGGAGTGGTGGGCGCCGGTGGGGGCCTGCTCCTGGGCGGTATCTACCTCCATTTCCTCATCATCAACATGCCTCCGCGCATCGCGCGCTATATGGCGGGATGGTCCAATACTTCGTTGAATGGCCGGGTGATGGTCTTCTCTGTGCTCATCGCATTGGGTGCTGGAGTCATCTCAGGCATTGCGCCCGCCATTGAGGCGATGCGCATGAACCTGGCGGATCAGCTGAAGTCCGGATCCCGCGGCAATACAGGATCAGGGCGTCATCGCCGTCTCAGGAACATCTTTGCAGTCTCGCAAATCGCTCTCGCCGTGGCCCTGGTGATCGGCGCGGCGCTGATGTCGAAAGGAATGTTGCACCTGCTGCATCTGGGAGACGTTTACGACCCAGGGAAGGTGCTCACCTTCAACGTGACACCGCCCGCTGCCCGTTACGACACGCCGCAGAAACTTGCCGCCTGGTATTCCGACAGCCTTGAACGGCTGCGCGCTCTTCCCGGCGTCACTCACGCCGATGTAACCACTGCGCTGCCCTACAGCGACACCGCGTGGATGCAGGACATGACCATCGAAAACCGTCCTGCCGTGCCCGGAAAATTTCAAAGTGCGCTCCGCATTCCGGTGAGCGACGGATACTTCACCGCCTTCCATCTTCCTGTGATTGCGGGCCGTGACTTGAAGAGAAGCGACGTAGTGAACTCCCAACCAGTAGCCGTGGTAAGCAGAAAGTTTGTGACACAGTATTTCGGCGGCGAGAACCCGCTCGGCCGTCGCATACGTATGGGCAGCCCAAACGACAAGCAGGAACCATGGCTCACTATCGTCGGAATCGCGGAAGACACGAGCTACTCCATGTGGGATCAGTCGATTCAGCCAGTCGTTTACATGAACGCGGCGCAGATACCCCCGCCCGGCGTGACGTATGCGGTGGTCACGGATGGCGATCCGCTGGCACTTGCTCTATCTGCCCGCAGGGCGCTCGCCTCCCTCGATCCCGCGTTGCCGCTTGATGCGGTCATGACCTACAAACAGTCTCTGCGCGAATCGATGACTGGGCTTGTCGACGCCTCGGTGATGCTGGGAATCGATGCGATCATAGCTCTTTTCCTTGCCGCCATCGGCATCTTCGGTGTGATGGCCAATCTCGTCGGCGAGCAAACGCGCGAGATTGGCGTTCGCCTCGCCATGGGCGCACCGCGGGAGCGCGTGCTGGTCATGATTCTGCGCAGGGCTTCGTGGCTCACAGCTGTCGGACTCGGCTGCGGTCTGTTGCTGGCTTTTGGCCTTGCCCAGCTCGTTGCCAACCTTCTCCGTGGCGTCAGTCCGCATGACCCCGTCATCTTCGTCGGAGTATCCACTGCCATTGCTGCGATTGCGATTGCGTCAAGCTGGATTCCTGCCCGTCATGCCGCAAGAGTTGATCCTATGCAAGCCCTGCGAGGCGAATAACCAAAGACAGGAGACTTTCCCGTGGCCCTCTTCCGTCGCTTTACGAATCTGTTTCGCCGTTCGCGTGTCGATCACGATATTGACGCGGAGTTGCGGGCGCACATTGACCTGCGTATTGACGCGAACGTGGCGGCGGGTATGTCGCTGGAAGAAGCACGTCGCGATGCGCTGCTGCGGTTCGGCAACCCCGTGGCGACGAAAGAAAGGGTTGCGGCTTCGGACACAACTTTGAGTCTCGGGATCTGGGCCGCGACATCCGCTATGCCGGGCGTCAGTTGCGGCGTTCGCCGGGGTTTGCGTTGACAGCCATTCTTACGCTGGCGCTTGGCATCGGTGCGAATGTTGTGGTGTTCGGCGTACTGAATGCGATGATTCTGCGGCCGATGAATGTTGCGGGAGCGGATCGTCTTCTTGAGCTAGCCAACGAGAGACCGGGCGACGACAACCAGTCCTACCCGGACTATGTGGACTTCAAGGCGCGTAACTCTGCATTTGCCGACATGGCGACATATCGGCTCGGTTATGCGGGTATGAGTTCCGGCGGGAACGCCGTGAAGACGTGGGAGTACGAGGTATCCGGCAACTACTTCGACATGCTGGGCGTGCAGCCGCAGCTTGGCAGGTTCTTTCACTCGAGCGACGAACACGGTCCCAACTCGGCGCCCTACATCGTACTGAGTGATGCGCTGTGGCGGACGCGATTCAATGCTGATCCACGCGTCGTGGGCACGACGGTCGATCTGAATAAGCACCCGTTCACCATTCTTGGAGTTGCACCCAGGGACTTTCACGGGACCGAGATCTTTTTCTGGCCGGAACTCTGGATACCGATGGTGAACGAAGCGCAGATAGAGGGCTATAGTTTCCTGACCAAGCGCGGAAACCACGGACTCTTCGTGATCGGTCAGCTAAAGCCGGGCGTCATGCCGCGGCAGGCCGAAGAGAATCTCAGCGCCGTTGCGCATCAGATGACGCGAGAGAATCCGATAGAAGATGACGGACTCATGGTGCGCCTGGTCAAGCCTGGTCTTCTGGGAGACACGCTTGGCGGTCCGGCGAAACCCTTTCTGGCTGCAATCATGGGGCTGGCTCTGCTGGTGCTGCTGGCGGCTTGCGTCAACCTTGCGGGCATCTTTGCTGCGCGGGCGGCAGACCGCAGCCGCGAACTGGCAATTCGCCTCTCCATCGGTTCGACGCGGTGGCGCATCCTGCGGCAACTCCTCACCGAGGCTGTGCTCGTTTCATTGGCCGGGGGCGCGCTGGGTACGTTGATTGCCACGGTGATGCTCAAAGTTCTCAGCCAGTGGCAACCGATCACCGAATACCCCATCCACGTCACCGTTGTTGCGGATGGGCGGACCTATTTGATTGCGGTGCTGCTTTCAATTGCCGCCGGAATTCTTCCCGGCCTGTTGCCGGCGCGACAGGTGTGGCGTACTGACGCTACGGATGCGTTAAAGAGCGGGACGACGTCGGCAAGAATTCTGAAGCGGCTTACGTTGCGCGATCTGCTACTCGGGATACAGATCGCCCTGTGCGCATTGCTTTTGACATCGTCGATGGTGGCCTTGCGTGGCATGGAGCGCTCTCTGCACGCCCCAATGGGTTTTGTTGCGGAGGGCGCGATGGTGGTGGATTCGGATATGCAGATGGGGGGATACTCCGATAACTCCGCATTTCCTGTCCAGCGACGTATCCTCGATGCGGCCGCGGCAATTCCGGGCGTCAAAGGTGCGGGCACCATCGATTCATTGCCGCTGGGTGGGGGTGGCAGCAACTGGTCAGTCTATCGCGAGGGAACTACCGATCTGCGCAGTTCAAACAGCGTGATGGCTCCACGGAGCTACGGGATATCACCTGGTTATTTGAAGGCCGCGGGCACTACACTACTCGCAGGCCGCGATTTCACTTGGGATGATGGGCCGAAAACGCCGAAGGTCGCGATCGTGAATGAGACTTTCGCCCACAAGATGTTTGGCGATGAGTCCGCAATCGGACGTCACTTCCTTGGCGGTGACAAGACGAGTTATCAGATAGTAGGGATTATTGAGAACGGCAAGTACGAGATGCTCACAGAAGATCCCTATCCGGCGATGTTCTTTCCGCTGGATCAGAACCATGAGGCGAATACAATTTTGATTGTGCGATCGGACTTGCCGTCTGCGGAGATTGCCGGGGCTCTGAATCGCGTGATCACAAGTATCGATCCCGCTCTGCCCTTCAGCCTTCGCAGCTGGCCCGACAGGCTCTCCTTCCCTCTTTTCCCGCCACGGATCGCCACGGCCGCCCTGGGTGTGATGGGGATTCTGGCGGCGATGCTGGCCATCACCGGGGTATTTGGGATGGCGACATATACGGTGTCGAAGCGGCTGCGGGAACTTGGCATTCGCGTCGCCCTGGGAGCGCATCGGGCCCAGTTGATGAAAGCGGCTCTCGGCCGCCCGCTGATTGTTCTGCTTGCCGGATCGATGGCCGGCCTGGTGCTCGGAGTACTTGCGAGCCGGCTGCTGGCAGCGCTGGTGTATGAAGCGACTCCGCGTGATCCGCTGGTTCTGATTGGATGCTGTGGCCGCCATGATGCTGATCGGCCTGATTGCTACATGGATACCGGCGCGGCGCGCATTGGCCATCAATCCTGCGCAACTGTTGCGACAGGATTAGGGTCTTGCGAGCCTGATCCGTGACCGGATTTATCTGATTGCGCGTTACTTTCCTATTGGCGGCTCGCTCGTCCAACTCCCGTACCCCTGGTGATCTCAGAAGACGGCTGGTCGCCCGGCCCGCCCCAGCCGGATACAATGGGGATACGCGCGAAAACCGGGCGATTGACGACTTTTCTTCAAATCTGGAGCTGGTGCACGTGATAAGTATGTTCCGCCGCGGTCTGCGGCTTCATTGGGTTGCCGCGCTCGGCATCGCTGTTGCGATTCCGGCGCTGGGGGCCCCTGCCGCAAGCAAGCAACAAGCAACGCAGACCACACTCGCTGTGGGCACCCGCGAACTGAATGGCAAGACTCAAGCCACACTTTCGATGGCGGTTATCGGGGCGGATGGCCAGCCCGCTACGGGTGCGGTTACCGTTACTGACCATGGCAAACCGCTGGCAGGGTTCGCCCTGGATGCCGAGGGACGCCTGACGGCGACTGTCGATCTGGCTGCAGGCGATCACAGCCTTTCCGCCAAGTATGTAGGCGATCAAACGCATCTGGCTTCAAACTCTGAGATCACGCCGGTTCGCGCGGTTGAGGGCACGACACCCGATTTTTCTGTCTCGGTTGCGCCCGCCTCGATTTCGCTCAAGCAGGGACAATCAGGTTCAGCAACCGTCTCCGTTACGCCGATCAACGCGGCATCGCTGACGGGGCCGATGTTCGTCACGATATCCTGCTCGGGACTGCCCGATCAGAGCGCTTGCACTTTCACCCCGATTAACATTGAAATTCCGGTAGGAGCGACGGCCGCCATCAACAGTTCGGTAGTGATTGCCACGCAGGCCAAGTCTCTCGTCAAGGCCGAGCCTGTGTTGATGCGTGGATCGCGGCCCGTTGCGTGGGCTGTGCTGCTGCCCGGGGCATTGGTTCTGGGCGGATTCGCATTTGGCACCCGGCGCCGCCGCTTCCTCGGTCGCATCCTGATGCTCGCTCTGGTAGGCTTTGTTGCGGTTCTGGGTACGACCGCCTGCTCGCCGCTCTACAACTACTACAATCATGGTCCGGACAAGAATCTGCCGACGCCCCCAGGCACTTTCACCATCACTGTCGCGGCGCAATCGAGCAACGGCGTTACGGCAACCACACGCTATACGACCTTCGCGCTGACAGTCACTCAATAACGCGCAAGCGAGCGGATGCATGAAGACATGGCATCCCATTCCGACGGCGCTGTACTCTTTCGCAGAGCAAACCCCCGGCACGCTTCTGCTGGAGAATTCGCGTCCCGGCGCATCCAGCTTGAGCCGCGTCTTCACGGATCCGGTACGCGTTTTGGAAGTGCGAACGCTGGCCGATATCGCGGATTTATTCCCGCAGATCGAAGAGGCGGTGCGCCACGGACATTTCGCCGCAGGATTTTTTGGCTACGAGTGCGGGGCATTCTTCGAGCCGAGTGCCACTCTTCGGCGTGGCCGCGATGAACTGCTTGCCTGGTTCGGTATCTTCGAGCAGAGCTACTGCTTCGATCACACGACGGGCAAGTTCCTCGATGGTGAACCAACGGACTGTCTTGCAGGGCTTGGGCCTTCGAATGTTGCACCGCCGCTGGTGTCCCTGGGTCTTGACGAACAGCAATTCACTACGCGCATCGAGAAGATTCACGAGTGGATTCGTGCGGGCGATGTGTATCAGCTTAATTTCACATTTCCAGTCAATATAAAAACGGAAGAACGGCCCGCGGCGCTTTATCGTCGCCTTCGTGCCGCGCAACCGGTCGACTATGGCGCGTTTCTGCACTGCAAAAAAGGCCGGCATGTGCTGTCGCTTTCGCCGGAACTCTTCTTCCACGTGCAACAGGAAGGGGGCAAGCGCCTCATTACCACGCAGCCCATGAAAGGGACGTCGCACCGCGGGCGAACCACGAGCGAGGATCGCGAGATCGCCGACCGGCTTGCTGGCGACCCAAAGAATCGCGCCGAGAATGTGATGATTGTTGATCTCATTCGAAACGATCTCGGGCGCATTTGCACATTCGGCAGCGTGCGCGTGGAGAAGCTGTTCGAGGTTGAGCGCTATCCGACGCTCTGGCAGATGACGTCGACTGTCAGCGGTGAACTCCGACCCGAGATCGGCTACGAGCAGATCTTCCGCGCTCTCTTTCCCTGCGGTTCCATTACCGGCGCACCGAAAATCCGAGCCATGCAACTGCTTGCGCAAATCGAAGAGACGCCGCGCGGAATCTATACCGGCGCCATCGGATTCTTCTCGCAGGAACAAACGGTCTTCAATGTGGCCATCCGCACCCTCGTGCTCGAAAACGGCGAGGCAACCATGGGTGTGGGCGGTGGCATTGTCATCGATTCCGAGGCGAATGCGGAATTTCGCGAGTGCCGGCTCAAGGCTGAATTTCTTACTCGTACAACAGAGCCGTTTTCGCTGATCGAGACCATGCTCTGGAACGGCGACTATCCCTTGATCGATCTCCATCTCGATCGACTTGCCGACTCGGCAGATTACTTCGGGTTCACATGCGATCGCGCCGGAGTGCAGGCCGCACTGCTTGCCGAAGCAAATCTGTTTGCTGACCAACGGCAACGCAAAGTGCGTCTTCTTCTGCATTCCGACGGCACGACCCACATTGTTGCGGAATCCATGGCCGTTCTCTCGAGCGCCGAGCCAGCTCGCGTCTCGATCGCCAGCGAACGTATGGACCCAGACAATCGATTCCTCTTTCATAAGACTACGAATCGCAAGATCTACGACTCCGCTTTCGCAGCGGCGGTTAGCGCGGGTTTCAACGATATTTTCTTCCTCAATACACGCGGCGAGGTGACAGAAGGCGCCATCAGCAATGTGCTGATTGAGAAGGACGGCCGCTGGTATACGCCGCCGGTCGTCTGCGGCCTGCTACCCGGTGTGTATCGCCGCTTCTTGCTTGAAACGCGTGCCGACCTGGAGGAGAAGATCTTCACCCTCGACGACGTAAGGAATGCAGACGCCGTTTATATCTGCAACGCGGTGCGCGGTCTGCGTCGAGTCGACGTATCCCCGAATTGAGCGTCATAAAACACCTTGGGCCGCCTCCATTACGGATGCGACCCGGGTGTTTCGGGGGAGCTTTGATTTAGAAGGTCCGCGAGATTCCTGACATGATGGTGTAGTCGGAAAACGCCGCGTCGCCGTGCGTGTTATTCGCGTAATCGGTCACGCTGGTTTTGCGATTGCGTTCGATTGCCCAGGCGGCGTTGGTGTACAAGCCCCACCGTCCATGCTGATACATCATTCCCGGCTCGAGGGAGATGACGTAGCCGGGCCTGCGGAAGCCGTTACTCGAACCGAACGCATCCCGTACTGGCACGCCTTCCATCCGGGCGCCCATGCTGAATGCGAGTCCGCGCAGAGCCTTGACGCCTGTCACCGGCCGCGAGAATCCACCGCGCCACAGATATTGGTCGGTGGCGGAAATTACGCCCTCTCCAGGAGCTCGGACGGAATGTTTTCACACCGGTAGTGTCTTGCGGATTGAAAAGCCACGACCCAGTAAAGTACCCCGAGGTGTGCCAGTAAATTCGCGGTAGGCCTCGGTAGCCAGGGCGAATCCCCAGGTTCCATCACCTGGCTGGATCGACTCGTCGAACGGCTGAGTTTGTCTAGCACCGGTCTTGGTGACGGTCGGTCCCCTTGGCATCGTTGATGCCCGTCGGCAGCTTCAGTTGAGCGGAGAAGGCGATGTTCCCGTGACTCTCTGTCGGCGGACGCCACACCCAGGTCTGCATGCCAATGGTGATATCGCCGAGACCGCCCGAGTGATAGACATTGTTAGGACTGGACTGCCCGTGGCGTGATGCGTCCAGCGCGGGAATCGTGGCAATCGCGCTCAGTCTCGGTGTGAACTGATAATTCAAATCCAGTTCAAACAAGTTTACGTGATTCACGACAGCGTTGTGATTGGTCTGCCGCTGCTCCTGGTAGACCGTTCCGATGTAGTGCTTGTAGGAGTTGTAGACGCGATAGCCGGCGGAAACGGTAAGTCCGTGGATGAAGTTGGTTCCCGCGGAATGGGCAATCGTTGGGTCATTGGTGGGATCGAGACCCGCAGATGACGGGCTGAGGAGAGTGGGCAGCGACGCAACCCTGCGCATGGGCAACTGGCTGCAAGCAGAGTTGGGAGACAAACAGCGCGAGCGGGAACGGCCGCGCTCCGCAGCAGGAGCTTTTTCATTTTGTTTTCTCCAATTCGGTGAAACAGAACTGACCTCAAAAATTCCCTAGGGGGACGTTTTACAGGGCCGGGAAAACCTGTGTGAGGAATCCACACTGACGGTAGCAGCGCAGCTGTGAGCATTGGCGTCGGTCATCGTGTCGAGGGTCGACTCAACCTTTCGATGGAGTCGAACTGACGGTTCGCCCGCTATCGTCAGAGGACGATGCTCCGATATCGAAATGCAACGGCCTTAATGGCTACCCTCCTGCTTGTTTGCAGCGTGCCGCCTAAGCCTCTGATGGCAAAGCATGTACCGGATCCCACTTTAAAACCCTGGATGGGCAGACGCGAAAGCTCTCCACACTTCGCGGAAGGATCGTGGTGGTGAACTTCTGGGCGACATGGTGCGGGCCGTGCCAGGAAGAACTGCCGCGCCTGTCGCAAATCGCTGCATCGTACGCGGGCAAGTCTGTCAGCTTCGTCTTCATCTCTATTGACGCGCCGAAGGACCACGCGAAGATCCCGGACACGCTGGCGAGACTACATGTTCATCTCGATAGCTGGGTGAACGCTGACACGGATACGCTGGACCGTTTCGGCCTGGGCGACATCGTGCCCGGCACACTTGTTCTCGATGAGAATGGGGAAACCGTGGCTCGCTCATGGGCGAAGCAAAAGAAGACGACGTGCGAAAGCCCGTGGACTGGCTGCTGGCCGGCAAACAAGGCGAGCCTCCAACGGCACTGACGAAACGATATTGACAATGGCTGCCCGCTAGTGAGCGCCGGGCGGTCTGCTCGTTCCGCGCTTTTCCGCTATTCTTTTCAGGTTGAGGTGGATTGGTATGACGGAGACGGCTACGCGCCCGCAACTTGCTTATTTGACTGCTGTGCTGGATGAGCTGAAGGCAAAGGGAACTCATTTCAAGTTGAGGGTGCTGGACGACCAGCAGGCGCCGGTTTGCCACTACGATGGGCGCGAAGTGATCAACCTGGCCAGTAACAACTACCTGGGGCTGGCGAATCATCCCAAGCTGATTGAGGCAACGCTCAAAGCCACGCGGGAGCTTGGTGTGGGCTCGGGTGCAGTGCGGACGATCGCGGGAACGATGCGCATCCACATGGAGCTCGAGGAGAAGATTGCGCGCTTCAAAAATGTGGAGGCGTGCGTCGTGTTCCAGAGCGGGTTTGCGGCCAATGCGGGCACGGTGAGCGCGATTCTTGGCAAGGAAGATTTCATCCTCTCCGACGAGCTGAACCATGCCAGCATCATCGATGGCGCGCGGCTGTCGCGGGCAAAGATCAAGGTGTTCCGGCACAAGGATTCCGATCATTGTGAAGAGCTGCTGAAGGAAATTGCCAACGAGCCGGGACACAAGCTGGTGATTACGGACGGCGTATTCTCAATGGACGGCGACATCGGGCCGGTAAACAAGCTCGCGGCGCTCGCCGAGAAGTATGGCGCCATCATGATGGTCGACGACGCGCATGCGTCGGGCGTTCTGGGACGCAATGGCCGCGGCAGTATCGATCACTTCGGCATGCATGGGCGCGTGGATGTGCAGGTGGGCACGCTGTCAAAGGCCATTGGCTCGCTGGGCGGATACGTTTGCGGATCGAAGGATCTGATTGACTATCTCTATCATCGCGCACGGCCGTTTCTGTTTTCGACTTCGCATCCGCCGTCGGTTGCGGCTTCATGCATTGCGGCGTTCGACATTCTGGAGACGGAACCGGAGCGCATTGATCGACTGTGGAAGAACACGAAATATTTCCAGGGCGAACTGAAGCGCGTGGGATTCAACATTGGCGGCGTGAATACTCCGGCGACCGAGACGCCGATTACACCGGTGATTGTGGGCGAGGGTCGCGCGGCAATGGACTTCTCGAGGGCTTTGTTTGACGAAGGCGTGATGGGGACTGGAATTGCGTTTCCGACCGTGCCGGAGGGCAAGGCTCGCATCCGGTTGATCCTGACTAGCGAGCATGCGAAGGCGCAGCTTGATCAGGCTCTGGAAACGCTGGTGCGCGTGGCGAAGCGGATGGGGCTTCTACAATAGCGTTTGCGCAATCAGTTGAGCAATTCTGTGATTACAGCATCCCGAGAAGCAGATCCTTCGCTCCGCTTACCCCACAGAGCTGCGCTCAGGATGACACTCATGTTGTTCAGGCTGCATAAAGAACGGAGACTGGAGAACGATGATCGCGCATCTGCGGGGCAAGCTGATTCATAAAGAACCAGGCCAGGCTATTGTTGACGCCGCGGGCGTGGGATATGACGTTGTTATCTCCGTGCCGACGTTTACGGCGCTGCCGAGTGTGGGCGCAGAAACGTCGCTGCACATCCACACGCAGGTGAGCGAGGATCAGATTGCGCTGTTCGGTTTTCTCGATCGCGAAGAGAAGCGGCTGTTCCAGCGGCTGATCACCGTTAGTGGGGTTGGTCCGAAGCTGGCTATCAAGATTCTCAGCGGCCTGTCGCCGGAGCGCACTGTACAGGCGATTCGCGCACAGGATCATGCGCAGTTGACGCGGATTCCGGGCGTGGGCAAGAAGCTGGCAGAGCGGCTTGTTGTGGAGTTGAAAGACAAGCTTGAAGACTTCGCCGTGGCTCCTACGCCAAGTTCGATTGCGGGTCCAGCTGTAGATGATGTGCTTTCGGCGCTGATTAATCTTGGATATCAGCGTCCCGCGGCTGAGAAGGCGATTGAGCAGTCGGTGGCGGATGACAAAGAACTTGCGGGTGATTTCGATGGCCTGTTCCGCGCGGCGTTAAAGGTAATCAGATGAAATGCAGGCCATAAATAGAGAGAATCCAATTTTTCAAAAGTTGTGAGACGACTTCAGACGTCACATTAATTCCGCTAGAACTGTAACCTCAATTCAACTAACCGGTCTAACTCTAAAGAGCCTTCAGAGCCCGATTTCAGAGCGTCAGGCATTCTGCACGGCAAGGAAGGTGTTTTTGCGTCTGCTCGTCGCTCTCATCAGTCTGGGAATTGCCACGGTTGTGAATGCGCAGCAGGAGCAGATTCCAGACGCACCGCAGGCCTCCTTCACCCTTGCGGCAGATGACATGTCCACGCCCGGATTCAGCGTATCTTCCTCCACGCTCAATCTGGCAGGAACGGCCGATGCATTCCCTTTCACCTTCGAACAAGCCGGAGAGTCCGGGCAGAGCACCAGCCAGAACAGCAGTCGGCCCCGTCCCTCACCGAACATTCCGGTCGACGCCAATGGCAATCCGATCCCTCTTGACCGTCGACAACCACAGCGCATCCTCGGCTTCATGCCCAACTTCCGGTCGGTGTCCGGCGGGGCCAAGCCACCCCCACCTGGGTGGAAGAACAACTTCGTCGTAGCGACGCGCCAGGCAACCGATTACTCAAGTTTCATTTTTCTTGGCCTGACCTCGATTACGGCCGAAGGCATGAACATGCATCCTGCTCTCGGCAAGGGCATCGGTGGTTTCTACGCCTATACCTGGCGTGGATTTCTCGACAAGACTGACGGCACTTACCTCTCCGCGTGGCTGCTGCCCAGCTTGCTCCACGAGGACACACGTTACTATGCACTGGGGAACGAACATAGCATCGTCGCGCGCGAACTCTACGTCATCAGCCGGCAGGCGGTTACCCGGACATATGGTGGCAGACAGACGCCCAATACCGCGGGGCTAGGCGGCAAGGTCCTCACGCAAGTCGTGTCGCGGTATTACTACCCGCCCAGCGCAACAAGCTTCGACGTTCTGGCAAGCAAATTCGGCTATTCTGTTATGCGCGACGTGATCTTCACGTCGATTCGCGAGTTCTATCCCGACATCGCCGCACACTACATCCGCAAGCATCGCGAGAAGCTGGCCCGTCAAGCCGCAACTGGCGCTTCATCTGCGCCTTGATCGAATCGCATCATTTTTTTGATCATTTTGGGGTAGAGGTCTCGCACAGTAGATTTTCGATTTCCTCAGGAAATACGCGGGCTGTGCATGCGTGGCGTCGCGTACTCGCCTACACTTTGAGACGTATGCCACGCGCAAGTAAAACTTCTCCGACAGTCCCGGCGCCTTATCTTCGACCTGAAGCGATTACGTTTCTGCGCAATCTGGCGAAGCACAACGATCGCGACTGGTTTGCGCCTCGCAAGACGCAGTTTGAGGCGCAGCTGAAGGAGCCAATGCTGGCCATCGTCCGCAAGATCACCGACGCAATGACCGACTTCGCGCCAAATCATGTGCGGCCCGCGGAGAAGAGCTTGTTCCGCATCTATCGCGATACACGTTTCAGCCACGACAAGCGGCCGTACAAGACGCACGTGGCAGCGTGGTGGTCGCATCAAGGCCTTGAGAAAACATCGGGCGCAGGCTATTACTTCCAGGTGAGTCCGAAGGGCGTGGTGATTGCCGCAGGCGCGTACATGCCGGAGAAGGAACAACTGGCGGCGATCCGTAACTGGCTGCTCGACAATCACGCAGATTTTCGAAAGATCCTGAAGAAGCCGGCAGTACGCAAGACCTTCAGCGACTTTGAGGGCGAGGCGCTAACCCGGCCTCCGAAGGGTTTTCCGGCGGATCACCCGGCGATGGATCTGGTCCGCTGCAAGCAATGGGGATTGAGCACTACGCTGCCCGTTGGGGCGGCGCAGCGGAAGGATTTTGCCAAGGTGCTGGTGAAGCATTTCAAGCTGCTGGCGCCTATGGTGGACGCGCTCAACACGCCCATTGCCGCAGCCTCAATGCCGAAGCGGAAGGTGCTTTTCGGGCTGCATTGAGACGGGCGCATCGCGGACTCGCGTGTGGGAATTCGCCTGTATTTCTGCGGTTTTCAGAGATAGAAAACGGGAAAAACCAGCAAAAACCAGCAAATTTAGGCCAAATAACCATAAAACCCTAAGAAAATTGTGGAAAACCGACGTTTTCACCTTGACTTTGGACATCCCAAAGCCGCATTGTTACGAACGACAGGGTTCTCGAGAACCCGCATGAATACAGGGGTTTCGTGCAACACGTTGCCTCAAAGCGTTTCCGACCAGGACGAGGAAACGCGACAGGTCGCACTCCCCCATGCGGTCGCTTTAAGACCCTCTTTGCAGAGGATGGCGAGCGGCGGGACACCAGGCAACAACAACCGAAGGAGAACATCACATGGCAACTGGATTGACCAAGACTGGACTTACCCGGCAGATGGCCGAGAAGCTCGAACTGACCAACAAACAATCGGCTGCTTTCCTTGATCTTCTGGCTGAGACCGCGATCAAGGAAACCAAGAAGAACGGCGTATTCGTAATCCCCGGCATTGGCCGTCTGGTCAAGGCAGAGCGCAAGGCGCGCATGGGCCGCAACCCGCAGACGGGCGAGGCCATCAAGATCAAGGCGAAGACCGTGGTGAAGTTCCGCGTGGCAAAGTCGGCCAAGGACACCATCGCGCCGCCAAAGAAGTAGTTCCATTTCCTGAAGGGTGCAGTACAAGCTGGGGAAGAGCTCACGCTCTTCCCCTTCTTTATTGTGCTGATTCTTTTGGCCTGAAGTGGCCGAGGAATTATTTGCGCATACCTTTTTGACTTGATACATCGAAGAGGAATGGCGACTCAGGTGACGGAAATCTCTAGAACGAGCGCAGCGGTCAGGGGGTCGGTGCTTTCGCTGTTGCGACTTGAAGGGCTTGCGGTAGCTGCGGTCACGGCAGTGCTGTATGCGAAGACGGGCGTGAGTTGGGGTTTGTTTGCATCGCTGTGGCTGACGCCGGATTTATCAATGCTTGGCTATCTTGCCGGTTCGTGCTGGGGAGCGCGCTGCTACAACGCGATTCACTCCTATGCTGTGCCAGCGGCGCTGGCGTTGAGTGCCTTGCTACTGAATGCGCCCGCCCTGCTGCCATTTGCGCTGATCTGGGCAAATCACATTGGCGTGGATCGGCTGTTGGGATACGGGCTGAAATACTCTGACGGATTCGGATTCACACACCTCGGCCTATTGGGCAAGCGAAGCTCTACTGTTCCTGCTCGGAGTTGACCCCAATGCCGGGTATGAAGGCGCGTGCGACGAGCGATGCTCCGAAGAAGACGAGAATGATGCGGCCCGCAATCTCTAGATCGTAATTGCGCGAGACCGCCACTAAGGCAACAAGGACGCCGATCGGAGTGAGCTCTGCGAGCAGGGCGCGGACCCAGTGAGGCTTCGTCCCCGAGGGTGAAGGTGCTCCGCGCAATCGTGGAATGAAACGGGGAACAGCCTTCAGGTAAGCCAGGTAGGGCTCGCCGAGCTTGGCGGTAAGGAACGCTTCTTCGCCGAGCGTGAGGCGAATGGCGAAGATCGTAATGAGGATTGCGGAAAATGCCGCCCCGGTAACCGGCATCAGGAATGTCATTGCAATGACCATGCACCAGAGGCCTATGTAGAGCGGGTTGCGCACATAGCGGTAGGGACCATCGGCCATCACTTGGCCGGCCACCATGCTCCGGCTGTTGACCGTGCCTGTGCCAAGATAAGCCGTCCCCCACACGCGAAAGAGCACGCCTTTAGCGGCGATCAACGCGGCGATAATCAACAGCAGGGGTGTGGCAACAGCGAACGATACAAGCCCCGTGCGGCTCAGCTCGAGGGCCAGCCACTCCAGAAGAGAGATGCGCCGGCCAATATGCCACGCTTCAATCCACGGCGCCCAGAATCCGAGAATAATGATCGCGGCGTTGATCGGCATCCGCAGTCGAAACTCAATTGCGCTTGCTCCCATTCATGCCCTCGCGCCGGAGTGTATCATTTGGCACTTCGCGCGAAGACGACTGTTACTCCGTTCGCAAAGCAGTCATTGGATAGGTTTTCATCCCAGTGCGAGCCGGGATCAAGATGGCGATGAGAGCTCGAGCGCAAACAGCACCGTAACGGCGACAGAGCTGACAGGATCGTGCGGGCTGACACAGAGCCTGAACCAGAGCGCAGGTATTTTCAGCATCACAACCTCCCTAGTCTGCTCGCAGAGCCTCCATGGGGTCTACGGCGGCAGCGCGGCGTGCGGGAATCCACGCAGCGATGAGCGCCACGATCGCCATCAAGAGCGGTACAAGCGTGAACGTGATTGGATCGAGTGCGCTGACCTCAAAGAGGAAGCTGTGCAACAGGCGGCTGAGGGCAACGGCACACGCAAGGCCGATCACACAGCCTGCGGCGGCTAGAAACAGGCTTTGCCGCACGACCGTCAACACGATTTGCCACCGCTGCGCGCCTAACGCCAGGCGCAATCCAATCTCACGGGTGCGCCAGCTGACGATATACGAGATGAGACTGTAGACGCCGACTGCCCCGATGATGACTGCCAGGCCGCCAAAGCCGAGCAACAACATGGCCAGCGCGCGCGGAGCGGCGACAGAAGTCGAGACAAGATCGTCGAGTGTACGTACACGCGTCACTGGGACGAGAGAATCGATGCCAGCAACTGCGGTGCGGAGACCAGCCGAGGTTTCATTGGCAGATGTATGCGCTCGCAGCATTGCATACATTACGGCTTGCTCACGCTCCGGTGTCATGGGCAGATAGACCCCATCGTGGGATCCCTCTTCGAGGTTGCCTTCGCGTGCGTCGCGCACCACGCCGACGACAATCGAGGCCTTCTCGGAGTTCCAGACCGCCGGCGCACTCTCATCGACTACGCTCAACAGATGTTTGCCCAGCGGATCCTGGTTGGGCCACAGGCGCTGTGCGATGTGCTCGTTAACCACGACGGCGTGGGTGGCGCCTGAAGCATCTTGCGCGTCAAGCAGACGCCCGCGCAGCAGGTGCAACTTCAACACATCGAAGTAGCCAGGCGATACGATGCGACTAGTGGCGAGCAGCGCTCCCTGGCGCGCGTCGCGTGGATGATCTTCAGCGTCGAAGACGTAATTGTCATCGCGTCCGCTCAACGGCAGGGAGTCAACGAGTGCCGCGCTCTCGACTCCACTGATGCCTTGCATACGATCGAGCAGAGAAGTAAAGAAGGATTGGCACCGACCCTTTTGCTTGCATGCCGCTGCGTCGAGAGAAACTTCAGCGGTGACGGTGTGGTCGGTGCGGAATCCAGGATCTACGCGCGTGAGCTTGTAAAGGCTGTGCAGCACCAAGCCGGCCGCAGTGATCACCACGACCGTGAGCCCGATTTGGGCCACGACGAGAATCATGGAGAGCCTGAAGCCGGCCCC
Organism: uncultured Acidobacteriaceae bacterium; assembly: GCA_963738035.1. Classification (GTDB taxonomy): domain Bacteria; phylum Acidobacteriota; class Terriglobia; order Terriglobales; family Acidobacteriaceae; genus Telmatobacter. The sequence continues at coordinate 16,662 of CAVTVB010000002.1, read as the reverse complement.
CATCCCCATCAGTGCCCGGCCTCCAATGCGAAGCGTGCCGAGCAGATTCATCGAAGCCATCTTGATGGATGGGATGAGGCCAAAAATCAATCCAGCGAACACGGATGCACAGAGCGTGAAGACCACGTCGCCAGGATGCAGCGACACGTCCTGAATGCGCGGCGTATCCGCGGGCAACAGACGCACAAATAGTCTGAGGCTCGCGAAAGCCGCGCCGAGTCCCACGGCACCGGCTGTCAATCCCATCACGACGCTTTCTGACAGCAATTGCTGAACGAGACGACGACCTGAGGCTCCGAGGGCGCTGCGAACAGCGATTTCACGCTCGCGAGCGGTAGCTCGCGCAAGCATCAGGTTGGCGACATTGGCGCAAGCAATAAGTAGGATGAGGCCCACGGCACCGAAGAGAAGCAGCAACCTTGGACGCATCGCACCGGTCTGCGATTCGAGCAGCGGCACGGCCGTCATGTCAGAGGCCCAGATGTCGGGCATGCGGAAGGGAAAAACAGGCAGCAGCACTGCATGCAGCCTGCGCAACTCTGCCTGTGCCTGTGCAGGAGTCGCTCCATCGGTTAGACGGCCAAAGGCGCGCAGATCGAAGTCGTTCCACGGATCAAAGACATCGCCACCGCGGTATGAGACTGGGACAACAAACTGGGTGTCCGCGTAAGGAAAGTGAACACCGGCCGGCATGACACCCAGGATTCGGCGCGAAACGCCGTCGATGCGTATCTGTCGCCCGATCGCCGATGGATCTGCGCCGAAATGTTGGCGCCAGTAACCGTAGCTGAGAACTACATCGTGATCCTGACCACTAATGGCATCCCCCGCAGAAAAGAAACTGCCCAGTTCCGGATGAATTCCGAGCGTGTCGAAAGCATTCACCGTCACTTTTGCGCCGAAGACACGGTCCGGCACGTCGGACTCAGCGATATTCGATTCCGCGTCAGGTCCGTAGCCGGCGACAGATTTGAGCGCAGTAGCATGCGAGCCAAGTTCGCGAATCCACCCCTTGGGGAACGTGGGGGAGTTCTGGCCGGAGATGCGCACCAGGCGATCCTGACGAGCATATGGAAGCGGGCGCAGCAAAATGGAATCGACGAGGGTGTAGATGACCGCATTGGCACCGATGCCGAGAGCCAGTGTCAGAACTGCTGTGATGGTGAACCCAGGCGCTCTGCGCATCTGGCGCACGGCAAAGCGGACATCCTGCAGAAAGCTCTCGACCGGTGGCAGTGTAGCGCGGTCTCGAAACGCCTGCCGGGTCTGCTCGGCACCACCCAGTCGAAGCACTGCTTGCCTATGCGCTTCTTCCTTGCTGAGGCCGGCACGCATCGCGTCGTCAGAATCCATTGCGATGTGGCTCTCAAGCTCGGCATCGAATTCAACGGCCTTCCTGCGCACGAAGACGCCGCGGAATCGCAACCACAACACTTTTATCGTTCTCATAACGATATCTCCTATTCGGTGCGCAATGCCTGCACGGGATCAATGGAAGCTGCGCGCCGCGCGGGAAGCCAGCAGGCAACGAGCGCAACGCCAGCGAGAAAAACAGGCACGACCGTGAATGTCAGCGAATCGTGCGGCTGAATGCCATAAAGAAAACTTGATGCAAGCCGCGACAGCAGCCACGCGGCGGGCCACCCGAGCATCATGGCTATCACGGCAAGCACCATACCCTGCCGAACGATGAGCCGCTCTACCATGCCGGTGCGCGCCCCGAGCGCCATGCGAATACCGATTTCACGCGTACGCCGGCTGACCGCATAGCTCATTACACCGTAGAGACCTATGGCAGCCAGAATCAGACCGATACAGCCGAAGACGCCGAAAAGCATGGCGGCGATGCGCGGTAGCAGGTAGGCCGTGCGCACATGCTCTTCCATGGTCTCTTCGTTGTAGATTGCCATGTTCGGATCGAGCGCGTAAATCTGTCGGCGCACGGATTCGGCGAGCGTTGCAGGATTGCCGGGCGTATGGACGACCAGCGTGTAGCCCATAAAAGAGGCGTCCTCGGCGATGCTCTGGTCGAGTGATCGATAAAGAATGGCCCTCGTATCTTCGCCGAGCGTGCGCGACTTTGCGTTGCCGACGACGCCGATGATCTCGTAGGTCCAGTGGCCGCCACTCACGTGCTGGCCAATCGGATTCCCGCCGGGGAAAAGCCGGTCTGCAAAGGCCTTGTTGATGATTGCGACTCTGGGGCCCTCAGCAACTTCTTTGCCGAAGTCGCGGCCGGCAAGGCGCGGCGTTCCCAGTGCGTCGAAGTAGCCTGGTGTGGTCATGTACAGGTCGGCATAGGTGAATGTGGCATCTTTGCCGGAGTGTCCTGCAACGGTAAATCCATCACTGCGATTGCCACCGGAGAGAAGCGCAACATCGGTTGTCACTGCCGCGTCAACACCGGGCAGCGCTGAGACTCGACGTCGAACGTCGGCGAGAAATTGACTGATCTGTTGTGGGGAATATCCGTTGAGGCGCGGGTCGACGGAAAGCAGCAACAGCCCTTGGGGACGGAAGCCGATGTTGATGCTGGCCGCGCTTTGCAGGCTGCGCAGAAACAGTCCGGTGACCAGCAAGAGCACGAGGGACATTGCAACTTGCGTCACCACGAGGATGTTGCGGAGAGTGAATCGCCGGCCGGGGCGCGCAAGAGCTTCTTCGCCTTTAAGCGCACTGGAAAGAACCGGCCGCACGGCAGCCCATGCGGGAGCAAGTCCCAGCAGAATGCCACAGCAGAAGCTGATGGCAAAGGTATAGAGCAGCGTGCGCCAATCGACGGCGACGTGAATATCAAGAGGCACCGGAGCTGGAAGGCGAACGGCGGAGAGCGATTGCGTGGAGGCGAACGAGAAGAGCATGCCAAGGCATCCGCCTGCAAGGCCAAGCAATGTGCTTTCAATCAGCAACTGCCGGCGCAGGCGCGCGCGCGTTGCACCCAGCGCGATACGCACAGCCATCTCACGCTGTCGGGCAGCGGCCTGGGCGAAGAGTAGATTTGCAACATTTGCGCCCGCGATCGCAAGCAAAAGAAGCACGACAATCGAGAGTGCAGCGAGAAACGTGAGAGCGGCTGTTCTTTCGCGCGGTGGCAGTGCGCCCGCCTGCTCGAATACGAACGAGTTGTCCTTGTCGGTCTTGGGATAAGAGAGGGCGAAGCGCTTTGCCAGCGTATCCAGTTCGGCTGCAGCCTGTATGCGTGTGACGCCGGGCCTCAGCCGCGCGATGACCGCGAGCCAATGGTAATCGCGCGCGTCTGCCGGCGGCAGGTTGGGTACAAGCTGCGATGCGATGCCGACCGGAACCCAGAATTGCGCGTCCAAAATCTGGTCGACACTATGAAACGACGCCGGTGCAACGCCGACAACTGTGAATGACCGGCCCGAGAGCGTAACGGACTTGCCGATGATCTGGAGATCACCGGCAAAGCGCCGTTGCCAAAGCCGCTCGCTGATTACCACAACGGGCAGCCGATCCTCGACGTTCGACAGGCCGCGTCCGAGCACCATCGGGAGTTCAAGCACATCGAAGAAATTCGATGAGACACCTTGTCCCCAGACGCGCTCGGGCTCACTGCCGCCGCTTAGTGACGCGGGAATCAGCTCATAGTAGGCGGCAACTCCTGTGAACGATTTCGCCTGGTCCTGAAGATCATGGTAGATCGGAAGAGGAAAGGAATTGCAGCACTGTTCTCCCCGCTCCGCGATGTGGAGCGCCAGCAACATCGAGGGATCGCCAACCGGCGCTGGACGCAACACGAATCGGCTCACCATGGAGAAGATGGTCGCGTTCGCGCCGATGCCGAGGGCAATGGAGAGTACTGCAATGGCTGTAACCGCCGGATGCTTGGCAAGCGTACGAAAGCTGTAACGAAAGTCGCGCGTGAGTGATTCGAGCCACGGCAGTCCGTGGCGCTCGCGCTGTGTTTGCATGACTTGTTCTTTACCGCCGAGTTGGAGGATGGCCCGCCGGCGCGCTTCGTCGTGGGTCAGGCCGGAACGAACGCCGTCGTCAACGTGCATGGCGATGTGCGACTCGAGTTCATTTGAAATGTCCTGATCGCCGCGACCCGGCTGTACCATTCCTTTCAAACGAATCCAGAATGCACGAAACTTTCGCATTGAATCTCCTATTCGTTGCGCAGTGCTTCCATGGGATCAATGGACGCGGCGCGGCGGGCTGGGATCATGCATGCGATTCCCGACACAGAAAGCAGCAGAACGATTGCACCCAGGTAGGTAGGGCGGTCAAGCCACGTGACTCCGAAGAGCATGGCATCAAGGGCGCGTCCCGCTGCCAGCGCTCCGCACAGACCGATGGCCATGCCAACGACAGTCATGGTCATGCCCTGGCGCAAGACCAGCGAAAGTATGTCGGCGCGAGTCGCACCCAGGGCTGCGCGCACGCCGATTTCGCGGGTCCGCTCAGTAACGCTGCCGGCCAGAATGCCATAGATGCCGATTGCTGCCAGCATCAGCGCAACCAGGCCGAATGCCTCAAAGAGAACAAGCACGAAGCGGCGTTCGAGAGCTGTGGCAGCGAGCAATTCGTCCATGGTTGCGACACGTGTGATGGGCCGGGATTTGTCTACCGACCAGATAGCAGCCTGGATAGCAGGAACGAGGGTGGCGGGAGAAATTTCCGCGCGGGTGCGCACCACCGCCGATTGCACCTCATCTACCCATGCCCACTGGGCGGTAGTGATATAGAACGCATCCTCTTGGTCGAGTGCCAGCGATTCCTGCTTGACGTTGCCGACTACGCCGACGATCGTGGCCCAGGGCCGGTTCGGTTGGCCGGCATCGGGACCCATGCGAACGCGCCGTCCGATGGGGTCTTGCCCTGCGAACTCCCTGCGTGCAAGCGACTCTGTGATGAGAACAGCCACGGGAGCGCCCGCTCCGTCATGGTCATTCAACATACGACCGCGGCGCAGGGGAATGTGCATGGTTTCAAGGTATCCGGGACTTACCGCGTACCGAAACGCCGCCTCGCCCCGCGGGTTGTTGTCCTTTTCGAATTCGATGCCATAAATATCCTGGTCGCCGCTAAGCGGCAATTGGCTGGTGAGTCCTGCGGAGGCCACGCCAGGAATATGACGGACATTCTCCAGTTCTTGCTGAAAAAGTTGCAGGCGCGCAGCGTCATTGTTATAGCGATGCCCCGATTCCTGCACCTGCATCGTGATCAGGTGAGAAGGTTCGAAGCCTGGATCGACTGCGAGGAGACGCTGCATGCTGCGCAGCAAGAGGCCGGCGCTTATCAGGAGCACGACTGCCAGAGATATCTCCGTGACGACCAGTATGTGGCGCGTGCGATGGTGGCCATCGATCGTGCGGCCGGAGTTCTGACGCATCCCGGTGTGCAGATCCATACCGGAGGCCTGGAAGGCGACGACAAGGCCAACCGCGATACCGATCAACGTTGTGAGAGCAAGCGCAAAAAGGAAGACCCAGCCGTCGAGCGCAATAGAGTTGAGCCTTGGCAAACCGGGCGGGCTGAGAACCAACAAAGCGCGCACTCCCGCTTCCGCAATCGCCATACCCAGGACGCAGCCAACAGCGGCCAGCAATAAGGATTCGGTGAGAAGTTGCCGTGCCAGACGGCCGCGTGGCGCCCCAAGTGCCGCACGCATGGCAAACTCGGCGCGGCGCTGGACGCCGCGAGCAAGCTGGAGATTGGCTACGTTGACACAGGCAATAAGAAGAACCAGCAGGACCGCACCCAGCACCGCCAGCAATGCCGGCCGAACACCTTGGGTGAGATCGCCTTGAAGCGGGTGTACGTCGATCCCATTCGGAGCCCCGCCGGAACTGTCGTAGCCCTTGGCGTAAGTCTGTGCGAGCGAGTGCAGAACAATGCTCAACTCATTCGCGGCTTGTTGAGTGCTGATGCCTGCCTTGAGACGGCCAACCATGTGCAGATGGTGGCCCCACTCGCGACCGTCCCATGGAAGGGCTGGATCATATTGCAGAGGAGCCCAGATCTCAGCAGAGGTGCTCACCACATTTTCAAATTCGACCGGCATCACGCCAATGACCGTGTACGGTGCGTCGTCGAGCCGAATCTGTTTCCCAATGATTGCCGCGTCGGAGGCAAAGCGGTCACGCCAGACTTTATCGCTGAGGATAACTACATTAGGCCCACGAAACCGATCATCAGACGCCTGAAAATCTCTTCCACGAAACGGGGAGATGCCCAGGGTGCGAAAGTAGTCAGCGCTCACGCGTTGTCCGTCGAGTCGCTCAGGCCGATCGGCCTGGCTTGTGGGCGCAGATGCCGGCTGCCAAGCCTTGAAGACTGCAAGCGAATCGAAGGAACGGTTCCGCTGGTTGAGCCCATGAAACGTGCCAAATGTTACTGGACTTGGAGTGCCGCTCTTTCCCGTTTCCCACAACATCATGAGCCGGCTCGCATGTGGATACGGCAACGGGTCGATGAGAATGGGCTTGATGGCGCTGAAGATCGCAGTACTTGCGCCGATTCCAATCGCGAGAGTCAGCACCGCAACCGCGGTCGCGGCCTTTTGTCGGGTCAGCGTGCGGACGCCGTAAAGAAGGTCGCCCACCAGATCATCGAGCCATGGCAGCCTGGCGCGTTCACGATAAGCCTGGCGCACCTGCTCCGCACCCCCGAGACGAAGGAGCGCCTGGCGACGAGCCTCCTCAGGGGCCAGACCGATGCGAAGGCCATCGTCAACATGCATGGCAACGTGCGACTCGAGTTCCGCGGAGAAATCCTGATTGCCGCTGCCGGAGTGGAGCAAGCCGATGAAGCGTATCCAAATTGCACGAAGTTTTCGCATAGGCTCTCCTATTCAGTGCGCAAAGCCTGCATGGGATCGATGGAAGCGGCGCGGCGTGCCGGGACAAATGCGGCGATGAGGCCGCAGACAACAAGAAGCAGAGATGCGGAGATCACGGTGACCGGGTCGTGTTCGCTCACGCCGAAGAGAAACGATTTGAGCATGCGCGTCACGACCCATGCGCAGACGAGGCCTGCCACCAACCCGGTGAACACGAGTGCTGCGGCATTCCTGATGATGAGAAACAGGACATCGCGACGCTCCGCGCCAAGCGCCATGCGAATGCCAACTTCGCGCGTGCGGCTATTGACGGAGAAGGCCATCAGACCGTAAAGACCGACCAGAGCAAGCAGCAGTGCAATCCCGGCGAATGCGGTCAGCAACGATGTCTGGAACCTGCGTCGGGCGCTGGCGACGGAGACCAGATCGCCCATCGTCTGAACATCCGAAAACGTAGCGTCTGGATCGGTCGCCTTCAATGCCAATCGAATTTCATCGGCCATTGCTGCTGGTGGAAGCGACGACCGAACGGCCAGCGAGTTTTCGCGCGAATTGTATGTCGGAGCGTAGATTTGCGGCTGCGGATCCGCTTCGAGGCTTGCGTGGCGGACATCGGCAACAACGCCGATCACCGTGCTCCATTGGGCCTGCGTTTCGTCCCCGCTGATCCGCCCGCCGATCGGATTGCGATTGGCGAAATAGGTCCGCGCGAATCGCTCGTTGATGATGACGGGGTGTGCTGGACCGACATCGTCGCTTTCCGTGAAGTATCGTCCCGCGACAAGCGGGATTTGCATTGCGTCAAAATACCTGGGTGTGATCCATCGCGATTCCACGACCTGGTCTTTCTCATTGGCAAATCCATCGACCCAGAAGGTCCCGAGGCTTTCGCTCTTGGCCAGCGGCAGATCGCTGACTGCGCCAGCCGAAATCACACCAGGCAGATTGTTGATTCTCGCGATAAGCCCTCGGAAATATACCTCGCGGCCCGTCTGTGGCTGACCGTGGTCGCCGAGGGAGAGATTCATCGTCAACGTGGACTGCGAAAAGCCCGTGTCCACTGAGATCACCTTGATGTAGCTGCGAGTCAGCAGGCCGGCGCCTGCCAGTAGCACCACCACCATCGCGGTTTGCGCGACGATCAACGTGCTCTGCAAACGACTATGTCCCGTCGCTTTCCCCGGTGCGTAGTTCGATTTAAGAAACCCAGCGAGTTGCATGCGAGAGGCGTTTAGGGCGGGCAGCAGACCGGCGATCACGCTTGTCGCCAGCGAAGCCACGATTGCGACCAGCAGCACACGCGCGTCGAGAGAGGCTTCACGCAGGCGCGGAATATTGCCGGGATCGAGATGCGGTAGGAGACGCAGAAAGAAAAACGCAAGGAGGATGCCGACCCCGCAACCACCTATGCCGATCAGCATCGATTCGGTCAGCAACTGGCGAACCATCCGGCTGCGGCCAGCGCCCAGGGCGGCGCGTACGCCCAGTTCGCGGGCCCGTTCGGCGACGCGCGCCAGCAGCAAGTTGGCCGCGTTTCCGCACCCAATTAGAAGCACGAGAGCCACGGCGCCGAGGAGCAAATTCATCAGCGGGCGCACCGGACCGATAGATAGGCCAGTGAAGCTTTCCACCAGCGCACCCCAATCGCCCATATGACTGGGATATAAGCGGTCGAAACGAGCCATCATCGCGCCGAATTCAGATTGCGCCTGCTCGATGGAAACGCCCGCACGCAGTCGCGCTACGACCACATTGTTATCGATGAAACGATCTGCCCTCTGCTTGGGCGTCAAAGCAAGTGGCACCCAGATCTTCGTAGATACGATGTGCGGGTTCCCGTATGGTAGATCTGCGTTGAAAGGGTACTCGAACGCACGCGGCATCACGCCGATAATCTGATAGCTTGCGCCGTTGAGTTCGAGCGAGCGCTTCAGCACGTCGGCATTGGCCCCGAACATCGATACCCAGAGCGAATGGCTGATAACCGCAACGTACGAATGGCCAGGCTGATTGTCATCGGCGTTGATCGTCCGGCCCAGTTCTGTCGTGGATTGAAGCGTTGAAAAAAAGCTTTCGTCCACGCGTGCTCCTCCGATGGGCTGCGTCGCTCCCTGGGTGGCGACTTTGAAAAGCGCCTGTTCATAGGTCGTCATCTCTGTGAACGATTTGTTCCCGCCCTTGATTTCGTAGAAGTTTCCGTAGCCCGGGCAGATCACTTCGGGCGGTACCTTCCAATTCGAATTCGGCGTGAATAGATAGACGAGATGCTGAGGATCCCCGTAGGGCAGAGAGCGGATGAGCACGGCGTTGACGATGCTGAAGATTGCGGTACAGGCGCCGATACCCAATCCAAGCGTAAGGATGGCAGTGATGGTAAAGCTTGGCGTGCGGCGCAGTGTGCGGAATCCGTAACGAAAATCCTGGACGAGTTGCTCGAGCCAGAGGTACCCGTGTCGTTCGCGGTGAGCCTGGCGAACCTGCTCCGCACCGCCAAGGCGAAGCAGCGCCTGGCGACGGGCTTCGGTTGCATCCGAGCCGGACTTGATGCCGGATTCGGTATCCATCGCGATGTGCACTTCGATCTCTGCGGCGAAGTCGCGTTCGTCATTTCGCCGGAGCAGCGTGCCACAGAAGCGCCGCCAGGATGCGAGGATTTTCGCTCTCAGGATACTCATGCGCTCTCCGACTATGCGCCTTCGGCGGGGGTTAGAAAGCGGGAGAGGATCTCAGTCGCCTGCTCCCACTCGGCGGCGGCTTTCCGCACCTGTTTGTGGCCGGCCTTGGTTAGCTCGTAGAACTTCGCCTTCCGATTGTTGTCGGAGGTGCCCCACTCAGAGCGAACGTAGCCTTCCTGCTCGAGCTTGAGCAGTGCCGGGTACAACGTGCCGTAGTTGAGTTGCAGAAGATCGCCGCTCGTCTGCTCGATGCGCCGCGCGAGTCCGTAACCGTGCTGCGGGCCCATGGTTTCGAGCGTCTTCAGAATCATCAGGGCCAGCGTGCCCTGCCATACATCAGTTTTGTCGCCCACTTGGCTGCTCCTCTGGCTAAGCAATAGGAGCACTGTACTCCGCTTTCTATGGGAATGCAATAGGACGATTCAGACGCGCAACGGAAAGCTGGCGGATTCAGCGTGTTAGGCTGGCCGAAGAATTCCATGGAGGCTTGTACGGATGAATCCACGTTCTCTCACCTTTGCGGCGATTGTGGTGGCAGCGCTGCCGGCGATTGGGCAGAGCAGCACATCTGACCTGGCGGCTTCAGCACAGCGGCAGTTGCCCGCGCTGACAGAGACCTACAAGCATCTGCATCGCAATCCGGAACTCTCGCACCATGAGGAGAAAACCTCGGCCTTGCTTGCAGGCGAACTGCGCAAGCTGGGATATACGGTGACAGAGCGGGTCGGCAAATATCCTGACGGCTCCCAGGCGGATGGCGTTGTGGCCATTTTGCAGAATGGTGCTGGACCGCGGGAGCTGATTCGCACCGATATGGATGCGCTGCCGGTCGAAGAGAAGACTGGCCTCGATTACGCATCGACGGTGCGATCGACCAATGCGCAGGGGCAGGATGTAGGCGTGATGCACGCCTGCGGCCACGACATCCACATGACGGTGCTGATTGGTGTGGCCCGGGAGATGGTGGAACGGAAGAATCAGTGGCATGGCACATTGATGCTGATCGGCCAGCCTTCGGAGGAGACAATCGACGGAGCACGGGCCATGGTGGCCGATGGACTATACGAGCGATTCGGCAAGCCCGACTTTGTGTTGTCGGAGCATGATGACTCGAGTCTACGCGGCAGGAAACGTCGCTCTGAGGTCCGGTCCGCTCTTCGCAAGTTCGACGAGTATCGACGTGACGATGCGCGGCGTCGGCGCCCATGGATCGGCTCCCCGAAACCGGCAAGGATCCGGTTGCTGATGGCGGCCGAGTTTGTGGTGCTGGCACAGAGCATCGTGGCGCGACAGATCGATCCGCAACAACCAGCTGTACTGACTGTGGGTATGATTCATGGCGGAACGAAGCGCAACATCATTTCTGAGGAAGTGACGATGGGGCTGACGCTGCGCACGTATTCCGACAAGGTGCGGGACCAGATCATTGCCGATGTGCGGCGGACGGCCGAAGGCGTCGCGGTCGGCTACGGCGTGCCACAGATCGGATGCCGGTGGTGACAGTAAGCCAGTCTGAGATTGCGCCGGCGACGGCGAATGATGCGCCTCTTACGGAGCGCATGCGAAAGGTTGCGGTCTCTGCACTCGGCACAGAACATGTGGATGACCGCAAACTCGGTAATGGGCTCAGAGGGCGTGGGTCTGTTTCGCTGGAGGGAAAGATTCCTGGCGATGATGTTTCGCCTGGGCGCGGCTGATCCGGAGAAGCTGTCGCACGCCCAGGAGACGGCACGCCGTTACCGGGGCCGCATTCCTCGCTATTTGCTCCGGTATATGAACAAACCATTCAGACCGGTGTGACGGCGATGACGGCAATGGCACTCGATCTGCTGAAGTAGCCATCAGCGACGCGGCCCCGTGTTTACTTGGACGGATCGACGAGAGCCTGGTCGACGACTGCGTGAGCGCGGTATTGAAGTCTTCCATTGTCTGGGCTCATCATGCGCTGGATCATCCCGACAAAGACGATATCGTTGGTCGGATCGACCCAGAACCATGTGCCAGCAGCCCCGTCCCAGAAGAACGTTCCCTTGCCGTCGGAGAGATTGGCCTCAGGCGGATCGAAGACAACCGCGAGGTCGTATCCATAGCCAAATCCCGGCCTCATGATCTGGGAACCGATGCCAAACTTACCGGTGAGCAACTCACTGGGAACATGGTTCGAGGTCATCAGTTTTACGGTTGCTGGCGCGAGGATGCGTTTTCCATCAAGTTCGCCGTGGTTCAACAGCATCGTTGCGAAGCGGTAGTAATCCTCGGCGGTGGAAACCATGCCGCCTCCGCCAGATGGCATAGGTGGCTGCACGTCGTAGTCGCCGGATCGACGGCTTGCGCTAGGATCAGCGGTCAATTCCCCATTCGGGTTGGCGCGATAGAGCACCGAGAAACGGTTGCGCTTGTCCGCTGGAACGTAGAACCCCGCGTCACGCATGCCCAGCGGCGTGTAGATGTTGTCGTGCATGAAATCGGGCAGCGACTTGCCGGATAGTTTCTCGACAATGTATCCCTGGATGTCCATCGACATGCTGTAGGTCCAGCCCTGGCCGGGCTGATAGAGCAGCGGAATCTTCGCCAGCTTCTCGATGAACTCCTGCAGATTGGCCGAGGCTAGCAGATTTCCGTCGCGGTACATCTTGTCGACGGGCGTGTCGCCGAAGAATCCGTAGGTGAATCCCGCCGTATGGGTCATCAGCTCGCGCATGGTGGGCGGATGGTCAGGGTCGGTGAGAATTAGGTTCCCGCTGGAGTCTACGCCCTTGTAGACCTTGAGGTGGGCGAACTCGGGGATAAATTTTGCGATCGGATCGGAAGGCAGCCATTTACCCTGCTCATAGAGGATCATCATCGCGACGCCGGTGATGGGCTTGGTCATGGAGAAGTCGCGGAAGATCACGTCCTTGGTCATGGGAGCGTTGGCGGCGAGGTCGCGAGATCCGTAGGTCTGGTAGTCGATAACCTTGCCGTGACGTGCAAGGATGGTGACGACGCCGGCAAGATGCTTCTGATCGACTTCCTGCTGCATCATTGCGTGCAGACGCTCAAGGCGCTCTGAAGAAAAGCCGACGGTCTCCGGCGTTACAACGGTCAAATCAAGTGGATAGTTCGTTACAGGCTTAACGCTCTGCTGCGCGATCGACAGGCATGCGCTGCACGCGAGCGCAGACGCCATTGCAAAGGCTCGAACTGCGGATAGGGACCAGGCGTTTTTCATGAATTCTCCCGCGGCCGCAATGTTGTTGCGACAACGCGAACGCAGGTTCGCGGCACGACAGATGCTGGCCGGAAATGCCAGTCCTTTATAGCAGAGCGGCGGCGGGCGCCTATGGAAGAGCGGCAGCGGGCGATCCTCGAGGACCGCCACACTGTTTGTCGCTAGTAGATCAGCTTCAGCGAGAACTGAATCTGTCGTGAGTTACCGGCAGTCTTGCTGATCTGGCCAAAGCCGTTCGTGCGGCTGATGACCGCTGAGGGCACGCCGTTCGTGGTGTTTGTGGAAACACCCAGGATGTTTGCCGGCAGACCCATATTCACAATGTTGAAGATGTTGAAGAACTCGGCCCGGAATTGCAGGCCCATGCGCTCGGCTCCGCTGGCTCGATGCCCGAGCGGCGTGTCCTTGATGAAGGCGAAGTCGTAGTTGTAGAAGGCTGGACCGCGGAAGGAATTGCGACCAAGTGTGCCGAACAAGCCCTGGTTCGGTCCTGTGCCGCCTGGCTGGAACACGGGAATACTGAAGAAGTCAGGACCGTTGCCCCCGCCATGTCCGAAGTAGTCGGTGCGATCTTTACGTGCCGTGGAGAGCTGAGGTTTCGCAATCTGGTTCGGACGATCGACGCCGTTCGACCCGGCTCCGGTCTGCTGAATTCCCGAGTAGACGGTAAAAGGAGCCCCAGAGTTGATGCTCGACATCACCAGCATTTCCCAGCCGCCGGTAATCACCTTGGGAACGAAGTTGAGGAAACTTGGCGCTCGAGAGATGAAGGTCCTGCGCGACACTCACACTGAATCCATGTGTGATATCGAAATTTGATACTGCCTTTTCAGCATGGGTATCCAGCGGATTTTGCGAGAAGCCCGATGCGACTGCTCCAGTTGACCCAGTTCCGCCGATCACAAGGCTCGTGTTATCGATGGACTTGCTCCAGGTGTAGCCGGCCTGGATTCCAGGACCGCCATGACCCACAACGCCCGACAGCGAAGTTTGCAGCGCGTTATAGCCTGAGTGCGAATCGTTGAAGATCACGTTCTCCACTCCAAAACCGCCGATCACATTTCCCGCACTATCGAACCTGGTGTCTTTGGCAAATTCCGCGGTGGCTCCGGGATAAGCATTGGGAAAGCCGTAGCGCGGAAGATGCTGAGCCGCAGTTCCCACGTACGCCGCGTCCGCAGTCAAATTGCCGAATTTCCGCTCCAGGCCGAGCGTCCACGTAAAGAGTCGGCCGATTCCAAACTGCGGGTTGATGCCGGACAGATTGAGAGGCGTGATCGCAGTCGAGTCAGTCAGTGCGGCGAGGTCTCGCTGGTAGCGATCCACATCCATCACCGTGTTCGACGGAACAGCCTTGGGATTATTCGTTGCGAAGATATTTGTGCCGTCGGGAGTGTAGACATTGGGCAGCTGCGACGACGGAATCTGGTACCCGTAACTGAATGGCGCGGCTGCCGACGAAACCCGTCGGGGATAGATCACGTAGGGCGTGGAGCCGGTGAGGAAGTTATCCTGCCAGATGTTTGGCGGAATCACGGTAACAGCCCCGCCAACGTGCGCGATGAGTTTCTGAGTCGCCTGCCACGACGCCTGCACACGAGGCCCCCAGCCGTTCCAATCGGTCTTGTAGCCGGGCTGAGGATTAACCAGATATTGTGTGTGCCCATCCGCCGACCCGAAGCGGCCGGTGCGGTGAGCGCGCTCGGTAATGGGAGTGTAGATCTCAAAGCGAATCCCATAATCGAGCGTCAGCGTCGGAGTAATCTTCCACGTGTCCTGTATCCACGCGTTATAGTCCTCGCGGTTGATCGCGGCCGGACCGATGTGCTGCCCGCCGGATGAAAAGGTAGGAGCGAGAGCGACCGTGTAGACGAATGGGCTTCCGACAATGAAGCTGGAGAACGTATCCGGCAGCGGATCACCAACGTGTATATCGTGCGCCCCGCTTGCCGAGCCTATATTCGTCGTGGAATACGCAGTGCCGCCGCCGAAAGCGTACTCGCCGTTCGGGCTGATGCCGAAGTAGGTGGTGTCGCGATTGATTCGTGCCTCGAACCCTGCGTGAATGGAATGGGGGCCAACCGCATACGCCACCGATTGATAGCCCTGGAAGAGATTGCCGTACGCCTGCATCACCGAACCGGCTGCCGAGTTAAAGGCCTCAAAAAGCCCGTCATTAAACTTAACCGCGGGATCGGCATAGTCCGTCGTCGGGAAGCCCGGAGTGGTGCGGATGATATTGATCATCGACGTGAGAACCAGCCGCGGCGAGACCATGCGGGTGTACGTGCCCACAACGTTGCGCTGGTGATCGATGTATTGAACTCCAAACTGCGGATCAATCGCCGTCTGGTCGGGATTTGTCGTTGGCCCCGACAGGTTGTTGTAGTTGAACCGGGCAAAAAACTTGTCCTTCTCCGTGAAGTTGTGATCGATCCGGATAGAGAACTGATCGGCGTTGGTATCCACCTTCGATGCCGTCGCATAGGTGTTTATGCCGAACGAGCCGGTCGGCAGATTAGGTAGCGGATACCGCGCAAGGATCGCCGCGATGGCCGGATCGACGGGCAGCCTGAGCGTGTCCACCGTCTTATCGGGATACACGATCACGTGGTCCACATAGTTGGTTCCCGGCTGCGGACGTTGAATTGCCGCCGGAACCGGCATCACCTGCGTTGTGCCGAGTACCTGCCGAAAGCCCTGGTACTGACCGAAATAGAAGGTGCGCTTGCGGCCGTCGTACACGTGGGGAATGTATACAGGTCCGCCATTGGTGAAGCCGAATTCGTTGCGTCGGAATGGCGGAATGCGCCCCGGATAAGCGGGGGTGGCGTGATCGAAATAGTTGCGAGCGTCAAAGGCAGAGTTGCGGACGAACTCAAAGAACGAGCCGTGAAAACCGCTGGCCCCGGAGCGCGTATGAATATTGGTGTAGCCGGCAGCGCCGCGGCCGATCTCGGCGGGCATAACTCCCGAGCTTGAGTCGATACCCTCAACGGCGTCCACGTTGAAGTTCGAGAACGTTGCGCCGCCCATCTCGGGATCGCTGATGTCAGCTCCGTCCATGCCGAAGGTCGCTTCGACTCCCCGCTGTCCGTTAATGGCAAACTGTGCGGTAAAGTTGGTGGCGCCATTGGTATCGGTCATCGTCCCGGCCGCCAGCAGCAACAGCGAGCTGAAATCGCGCTTGTTCAAAGGCAGCTCGCTCACAGCCTGGCCGGAAAGCTCCTCGCCCCCCGTAGCCGCTTGCGCCTTGATCCGCACTGTGGCAACCGTCAGTTCGCCGCGCTCTGAAAGCGTAAGCAGCGCCTCGGGAGCACCCGCCGTCAAAACGACCGGCGGAGCATACTGCGACGCCCCGGCTTTCGTAGTGACGCTCAGGTGATATTTTCCCGCCGGCAACATGGCCAGCGCGAATCGCCCGTCAGAACCAGTCTTGCCTTCGGCTTTTGAGGATCCCGAGGAGAGCCTGACCGTAGCATCCGCAATTGGAGCGCCACCGGCATTGCGCAGCAAGCCACCCCACGCAACTTGTGCCACGGTTTGCCCGGCCGCGACGGCTGATGCGGCCAGAACGATGAGAGCAAAAGAGCAGAAATACTTCAGACTCGCGCCCCAACCTGCGAAGGCGGCTTTGAAAGACAGATTTGGATTCACTGGACTACCTTATGTCTGTAATACGGTTCCCGCGGATGCTTCGTTCCGGATTTCTCCCCGCCAGAAACCGCAAGAATTATATCTTTAAATCATCTACTAAAACCTTTTTGTAGCGGGGTTGGCTACTTTCGGCCAGACAGGGGAGTTAAGCTCCTGAAAACAGAAACTTCCTGGAGACTGAGGTTAGATGGCCGTCCCGGAAAAACACGGCATAGACTCGTGTCTGGAGACCTTGGAGATGGTGCCGGAGACTGCCAGCTTCATTCGAAGAGTCCGCATCTGGCTCGCGCTCTTCATTATCGGACTGGTCCTGA
>CAVTVB010000001.1:0-710921 GCA_963738035.1 uncultured Acidobacteriaceae bacterium | reverse complement strand
CCCCCATTCCCCCCAAAGGCGCCCTCCGGTCCTAAAACCGTATCTTGTCCCTCCGCGATTTTTCCAGCCAAAGGACGTGCTGTTGTGGGGGAACCTTTGCTTGCCAGGGGAAGGTCAGGTTTCTCTGATCACTTCATTCGCTTTCTTGTCATCCCTCAGTCCCAGGAAAGCCGCATGCCGCAGCCGTTCGTCGGGTGTCCACTCAGCAAATTCGATCTCTGCGACTTTCATCGGTCTCAACCACGTGCATGCGCTCATCTTTTCCCTGGTGATGCCCTGTCCAAACGAACCGGGGCGTCGATCCGGGAGGTTGACGAAGGGACATGCTGCCGTCACCAGATGCTTGATTTGGTCGTGATACCTCGCGACGCAGCGCCGGATTGAATCCACCTCGCACAGCACCCGCGAAACGCAGATTCTTGCCCTTGTAGAAGCCCACCAAGAGTGCATCGAGGCCCAAGTGGCTGGGCGTATATCCACCGATTACGAACTCCTGCCGACAGTTGTAGCGGAGCTTCACCCAGCATCCCGAGCGCCTGCCCGATTCGTACTGGCTGTTCGCCCGCTTGGCGACGATGCCTTCGAGCCTTGTGTATTCTCGCGAACCGTTCGAGTCTCCTCCAGGTCATCCGACCATGCCGCCAAGTCAACATGGATACCGCGTTTCACTATGGACCGAAGAAGGTCGCGGCGCTCGGATAACGGCAGCTTCGTCACATCCTTGCCCTTATGCACCAGGATGTCGAAAGCGAAGTACATCAGGTGCGCTGAACCGCTGCGATAGTTCTGAAGCAGGTTGAATCGTGGCACGCCGTTTTTATCCAGAGCGACCAGTTCACCATCGATCACCGTGTCTGTTGGCAGCTTCTCAAGTTCCAACGCGATTGGCATGAACTGGCTGGTGAGGAGTTTGCCTTGCTTGGAATACAGAACGACATGGTCCTGCGTTCGAACTGCTTCGACACGGAAACCATCCAGCTTGATTTCATAGGTCCACTGCTCGCCGATTGGCAGCTTTTTCGTGGACAGGCACTCCATCGGCTTGCTGAAACGGAGGTTCACTTAGCACGAGACCGTGGAAAATCTCAAGATTTAGCCCCATTTGTGTTTGTTTAAAGCAAACAGCCGAGATTTCACGTGCTGATTTTAAACAAACAAGCTCGGAACTTGCTTTTGTAGTGTTTCGGTCGGTAGTAGAGGCATGGAGTCGAAAAAGAATGCACCGGCAATGAAGCTGATCGAGTTCCCTGGGTGGCAACCGGCGCTAGTGGCCTCTGCGACTTATTTGTTCGACAAGAGACACGGCTGACCAGTATGGTGGCCGCAATCAGCCAACGATGTTCCAAGAAAGGCATCAATGAAGAAGACTGTGCCGAAGAAGACTGTTAAGAAGACTGTGTCGAAGAAGGCTGTTAAGAAGACTGTGTCGCAGAAGGCTGTTCCCAAGAAGGTGGCGAAGAGAAAGTCGCCGCGCAAGGATGAACCGTGGGATGATCCATTGCCAACACCCCCATCCAAACCATCGCCACCGCCGCTCGACCCTTGGCCAGGGCCTCCGTCGGATCCACCGTCTTCTCCGGATCCACCGTCTTCTCCGGATCCTCCGTTCCGGATCCTCCGTCGGAGAAGCTAAAGAAGAAGTTTCCTCGCCGGAAGTACGACAAGCAGGGAAAGTCCAGCAAGAAAAATCGTTAGCGAACAGGGCCTCCGCATCTGGGGCGGTTATGTCCGGGGGTGTTCCCCCCAAAGGGCCGCCCCAGTCCGAATCTCGTATCCCTGCGAACAACGGCATGACTAGGGCAAAAGCTGTGGAACCGCTTTGTATTTTTCTTCGAGTTCCTTCTCGGTATGCCACTGTATGTCTTGAATGAGCGATGAAGCGCTCAGAATTCGATGAATAACCTCAACGGCTGAACTGTCAGGAGTTCTTGAACTCTTCCGTAACAAACCGCTGAAGCCGCACCGCTCAATACAGCCGAGCCATTCTCCCCCTCCGATTGTTGGTATGAATGTCAGTGCAAGACGATGCGGAGTCAGGTTTGGGCTGAACAGAAGATACCAGCCGTAATCTCGCTGGCTCGGCTTTCCGTACGTCCTATTGTCCCTGAACGTCAGTTGATCGATCAGCCAATTAGCCAGGTCATCCCCAAAGCAGTTGGGATCGATGAAATAAGGCCTTGCCTCTGTTGTATTGAAACTTGAGCTATTGAAGGTTACGAGGCTTCGATTCGCTTTTGAGCTCATACCGATCATGATCGCCGAGCTGGCCAAAATGCAGCAACTTCCTGAATGCCCCTAGTGCTTGGGGCTCTTCTTTCTGCATAGTCTCAAGTCAAAACAGTACAGTTACACATCTGTGACGGTCCAATGACAAAAGCGAGGAGGTAGAAAGCATATGGTGTGGTCACAGGGGTTGAGAGGCAGCATGCACATCGTTACAACTATCTATTACGCCGAGGTTACAGATTCGAACCAAGGCGCGCGCAAGAATGGACAACCAGGAAGTGAACGATCTTAAAGGACACGGAACGACAGTGGTTGAGCGTGCTAGGTGGAACAACCGCGTGGAGCCGATTGATGGGGATCGATAGGTAGAACACCGATCCATTGCACTTTCACGTCTTTCACGTCCATTCGTTCTATTTTGGGGGTTGGAAAACGAGCTTATCATGCGGAGGATACTGTTCGTACCCGTTGCGATCTGCGTTGTAAATCGCGGACCTCTTCGAATCGGAGGACTGTGCCCGGCCTTGGTCATCAGCTCGAGTCCGTCAGCCTGATCGCCTGCGGCTGCCATCCGCCATCCGCACCCTCGCCGCCTGCATCCAATAGTTCCAGTACAGATTCCCTTTGCCCGGCCTTGTGCCGGGCTTTCTTTGTGATAACGCCAGCCGCGTCCTCGCCGACTGACCAAGCACCCCATTTATATCGGCTGTCACAGTTCTGTAACAGAAGTCATGTAAGTTTGTAGCTAATAGCCAGTTCTCGCCCCCCAAGCCCTCGCACTCGATTCCACCAAAAAGAAATAATCTGCATTGCAACTCTGCCCTCCCCCAACCAACACAAGCTGGCAAAAAGCACCGGAAGAAATCCCGGTGTGCTCAAGTCGACAGCGCCACAAAAACAAAGGCCGGTCTGCAGTAGCAGGCTGGCCGGAAAGAGACTGGCTTCTATCTATGATTGATTGTAAGTATCTCTCGATAGTCGCATGATTCGCGGGTGGCAGTCGTTGCTCGAGAGCATGTATCCACAAAAACCGCCGCCGTCAAAACTGACAGTTGCGCTCCCCTTTCATCCTGTTCGACCATTGGTTGTCCCGTGCCTCACGCTGTGCGGGAAGGGAATGCCACAGGTTTGTGCCGTCCTCCTCTAGAGTCACGACCTGTGGCATATTCCCTCGCGCCGTCCCTCCTAGGACAACCATGCGCGACCTGGGTCGTGCTATTGCCATCTGCCCTTTCTTTCCATGAAATCGAGCAAAAGCTGAATCGCGTAGCTTTTCTCCGCCATTTCCCTTCGGCGGTCAGCGTCGTTATCAAGCGATGCGGCCTGGACTCGGCATTGCTCCAGTTGCTCTCTTAGAGCTTGAATCGTCCAATCGCGAGTGATTCGGTCCATGACTTCACCTCGCAATGGTGAATGAGGGATTCATACCGGGCCGTTTGCGCTGCCTGCCGATATTTAAGATGCACAGTCTGCGTCCGCAGAATTTCGTACCAGCTAATCCACATCAATATCGATTACAGATGGTTGTATGCAAACCCTGTCAGACCCGACTGCGCTTTTGGAGAAGTACGTCGCTGCCATTCCCGCATTGAACCTGGATGGTGACGACCTAGAGGAATACAGCACAGTGCTCCTGCGGCTCCAGAACCAAGTGGGGACCGGCGAACCTAGTGAGCGATTCGTGAAGGAATGCCTCACATACCTGGAACAGTTCAAATCGCGGGCTGCGTAACGAATGGCGCTCTGAAAAGTTCGCTTTGATGGCTGGACGAAGGATGAGTCAGAGATCAGGCAGCGGGTTCTTTGGGGGAAGGCATCAGTTCACCTTCGGCTCGATTCAATCGCCTTTCGCACGTTTCCCATTCAGCTTGGGTGCAATGACCATTCCGGCAATCGAACTCACAGAGTGCGATGTCTTCTGGCACATCCTGGATGAACTGGTTCCGAACCAACTGAAAGAATCCCCGTAATGAGCTGCTCAGCTGCGGCATGGATTCTTCTCCCTAAGAGGCAGCAAACGGGTAGAGAGCGTGCCTCAGAACTCGAATTGGACCAGATTAATCCAATTCGGGGAGCCGCACCACAGGGGCGTCCAACAACGATTTGCCCCTGTGTAAATCTTCTCCTTTTATTCGCCTATACTGTCTCCGTGTGGAATCTGCCCGAAACCCAGCTCTGTGACTACACGGTCACCTGCAAGGGATGCGGAGAGAACATCTCCGTGCGCCAGTGCAGACGATGCCAGACACCTGGATCAATCGCGTCGTGTTTCTTCTGGTCGGGGCGGAGGGATTCGATCCCCCCGCCCCTCTTCCGCTCCCAAAGCCGATTAGACATCATTTTACGGGATAGTTGACGGTAAAACTCAAGAAACAAATAAGAAGTAATAACATGGCTGTGGAGGCGATTTCCTTACGTCTCAGCTACTCTGGATTACTTTGCCTGTTTATTCAGAGTCACATCAGTTTCCACGTCAATCGAAAGGCGCGCAAGCGCGCGCTTCGCAAGGATATTTCCGCTTTTTCAATTGTCATCCCGGCAGGAACGGTGCTGAATCGGAAGAGCACCCCGTCGACCCCGTCAAGCCAAGTACCGATGCGGATTTCTCCATCACCGGTGGGGCGCGGAACAGAGCTGACAACATCAATCCGCTTCCGATGTATCTTCCATAGTGACGAGAATTATTGCCTGCCCCAATCTGGCCAGCCTAGTGCTCCCAGAATGGCGGAGAGCGGGTCTAGCCTAGATTCCCAGCGCCGAAGGTCGGAGGCTCGATGACTGATCAAGCAAGCGTGAGTAATGAGCCATTTTCACCCAGTAAATAATCCACAGAACGAACTGCATGGGAAGAGTAAGGAAATTTACATAAGGGATGACTCCGCACGCGGCGCAAATGCACAGAGCCAGGCCCAGTGCTTTACCAGGTTCGGGGTACTCAATGCTTCTCAGCCTAAATTCATTCCCAAGTGATTTGGCCAAAGCCAACACGACAAAGAAACTCCAAATGATGTTGAAAACAGGAACAAGCAACAGCCAGACCTTTCCTGGCTGCATCGTCCTAGAGGAAAGGGAGCACTTATCAAGTATTCCTGACAGGAAGGCGATGAAAGCAATGCCTACGGCGAGTACGGCTATAAACAACACGCCGGAAACGACGCGAATGATCGTTACAGAATCCACGGGCTCTCCAACAAGTTTGAGGGTTTCTTAGGATGTACCCCACACTCAACGGACGTTAGTCTACATACCCGAACGGGCGAGAACGTTGCACCAGAGCAACTAAGTCGCGATGAATGCCACGAAGATTTCCATCAGAATTACTCAGATCGAAGCTAATCTTTTGCTTCTCACCGGCAGGAATCAAGTTTGGTGGTCGACGCGACCCGGAGGCTACAACTCCGCATAGCAGAAACAGGACTAGGTCACGAAATGAGTCACGTGACACAGACGCTTGAAAGCGAAGCACAAATGCCACGCGTCAATCGGTGTGTAGAGATGGTGCCGGGAGGGGAAATGAAACCCCATGACCGTGAGGTCGGCGGGGTTCGAATCCTACCCGGCATGTCTGAAAACACCTAAATTAATGAACTTACAAGCAGTTCCGCAATCTTTGCCGTTTGGTAGGCGAGGATCGGCGCCAGCCGGTTTCGGTCGGTTAGTCACGATGAGATCACGCCTTGGATCGGGTTGCCGATTGGATGTTGGAAGAGAGCGACACCTGCTTCGCAAAGATGAGATCCCCGATCACTCGCGCGGCAATGCAGCTCTGGTTACCAAGCGGGTCTCCAAAGTTACAAAAAAGGTATACGTCAGGCTAATGTAGAATCTCGAGCTGGCTATCTTTCAAACGAAATGCTGGATCAAAGAAAGTGCGTATTATAACGTTTTTCGAGGCTTGAATTCATCCGGGAGGATGGATGGCAAAGGTGTTGGTAAGCGGCGGGTGCGGTTTCATTGGCTCGCATGTCTGTGATCGAGTGCTGCGCCGGCCGGATGTTGAGCTGTGCCTCGTCGTTGACAATCTCTGGACAGGAACGACCTCAAATCTTAATCATATTAAGGACGATCGTTTTCGCCTCGTGCAAAAGGATGTAGAGCAGTTTCAATCCGACCTACGATTCGATGAGATCTATCACTTGGCCTCACCGGCTTCGCCTCCGTGGTACATGGCCGAGCCTGGACGCACGATCTCCGCGAACCTTCTTGGCGCCATGCGGCTGCTGGAACTCCTTGCGCCCGGTGGCCGTTTCGGCTTTACGTCTACTTCGGAGGTCTACGGAGATCCGCTTGTTTCTCCACAACCTGAAAGCTACCGAGGTTCAGTAGACTGCACAGGGCCGCGATCTGCCTACGACGAGAGCAAACGGTGCACGGAGTCGCTACTGTTTGAGACACGCCGAACCAAGGGACTGAATCTACGGGTGGTGCGCCTCTTCAACGTGTACGGTCCGCGCACTCGGCCCGATGATGGACGTGCGGTTTCCAACTTCATCTCGCAGGCCCTTGCCGGCAAGCCCTTGACGGTGTATGGCACCGGGGAGCAGTCGAGAAGCTGGGGCTATATCGACGATATCGTTGAGGCCCTGGAGCGCTACTTCTGGCGTGATCCTGTGGAGTATCCAGGGCCGCTCAATATCGGCAACGATCGGGAGATTCCTGTCATTGAGTTGGCGAGATACGTCAGCAAGATGTTTGGGAACCTGCCAATTCACCACCTCGATCCAGTACCGCAGGACCCCACAAATCGAAGGCCCGACCTCACGCTGGCGAGGAGAATTCTGCCTGACTGGGAGTGCAAGGTGCAGTATGAAGAAGGTCTCAAACTGACCGTCGACTGGTTCCGCGGGCAGATTGGAAAGGCCCGGGAGCTGATCGCACTGACATGAGCTTGCCACTCTGCACGATCGTCATCCCGGCATATAACGCAGGCATCTGGATCGAACGGACGCTAAAATCTGCTGCACAACAGAACTATCCGAATCTCGAAATCCTCGTGATTGATGATGGTTCGAAGGACAACACCCGCATGCTGGCCGAGGCCATGGCCGCGGTGGACGACCGCTTCCGTGTGATCAGTATTCCGAACGGCGGCGTAGCCAACGCTCGCAACGTTGGGATTCGCGAGGCAAGCGGGGAGTATGTCGCATTTTTAGACGCAGACGACCTGTGGCACCCCGACAAGATCAGGCTGCAGGTAGAGGCAATGGAGCAGCTGACAGACGGAGGGCTGCCTCGCGCGAGCTACACGCTCAAGCGCGATCATTGACGCGGATGACCGGGTGAAGTGGAAGGGGTCACCGATAGGCACGAGCGGCTACATGCTGGCTCGACACCTCTACTTCAAATTCGTGGGCAACGGCAGCTCCCTTCTAGTCCGTCGAGATGTCGCCATCGAGCTCGGAGGCTATGATCCGTCCTGGGCGACGCTGGGGATCGGCGGATGCGAGGACCTGGATTTCGAACTGAAGGTGGCGGCGCGGTACCCGATCGTCTGTGTCCCGCAGTTCCTGGTCGGCTACCGCCATAGCCCCGGCAATATGTCGAGCAACCGGTTAAAGCTTGCTCGAGGATGTCTCGGAGTGGTCAAGCGACATCTCAAGGCAAATCCGCAGATCCCGCGATGGGCTACCCGCCTCATATACGCTAAAACACTAGAATTCACGACCGGCCATGCTCGTCAGCGGACACCACTGGCTGGATGCGCTCAAGCACCTGGGGCTCATGTCCCTGAACCAACCGGAGCTAGCGATAAGGTTTGTGGAGACGAGGCTGCAGAACCAGGCGAAGCGAGTCATGCTGTTTCTGCGGGGAAAGACTGAGGAGGAACTTGCGTCCTGGCCGCTGTTCGCGGAGGTCAGTCCGAAGGTTGATTTAGATCAATGTGAAGTTTGGCTCCGACACAACCAGAAGATTCTAGATGCACTCACGGCGCTCGATGCTGAGCTTTGGCGAAAGACGGGTCAGAATCAGCACTAGGTTGCCGACAGGCGGGTCGGACAGGGGCTGACCACTTTTCGTAACTTCAACAGGTGAGCAGGGCTGCAAATTGCGCGATGCCGCAGTTCTGGACCGCAAGCCGAGGCATTGCATAGATGTCCTGCAGATCAACGTCCAGGTGAGCAGACCGCGTGGAACAGGCCGAAACGAAGCCGGTCTCCGCGACGATCTGGCGGACCTGTTCGTTCATATCGCCATACGGATAGGCGAATGAAGAGACCTCCAGGCCGGTCAACCTGCGGCACTGCTCCGCACTTCCAACGACCTCCTCCCGGCAGTCTTCCATTGATAATCCGGTCAGAGCCGGGTGATGGACCGTGTGAGCGCCGATCGTTACGAAATCATCCCGGATCAGTTCCTGAATCTCGGCACCACTCATCGGGAGAGAAAGGGGGTCATGCGCTCCTTGGAACGTGCCACGAAGCGAAGCCATCACTCGCGATCGTTCAACCTGTGAGGCAGCCCGCAGCTTGCGCCACAACGCAAGATAAGCTCTTTGCCTCGCGGATCGCGGTTCACAGGATGCGCGCCAAGTCCCGTCAGAGTCTGCTGTCTCAGGCTCGTCCCACCGCAAAAGGAAGCTCTCACCCTCAATCGCTTCGCAGCAATCAACCGCCTGCCTCGAGAGAAGTGTCCACTCGGCCAGTTCATCCCACCAGAACGGCACACTGGAGCCCACCCAGCCTGTCGCGAGAAACAGGGTTGCCGACAGGCCATAATGCGCCAGCAGAGGCTTCGCTTGGACCAAGTTATCGCGATACCCGTCATCAAAGGTGATGGCGACTGCGTTATCAGGCAGCTTTCCGCTTCGCAGGCCTTGGACGAGCTTGTCCAGCGCCATCGTCGTGTGATTGCCCTTGAGATACGCCAGCTGCTGCTCAAAGGTGTCGGGTGAGACGGCAAGACCCCACGGATCCTGCTGAAGCGCCGCCACCCGGTGATACATAAGGATCGAAGGCGCACGCTTCGGCCCCCGGAGGCGGCGAAAGACTCGACGCGCGATTGGTGAAAATTGCATCAGGACCTTTGAGCTCGAAGCGTGATGATCAAGGAGTACGCGGGATCGTGCACGTCGAGCTTCTTCGTATCGAGCTCTTCCAGAACGGCACCCGTCAAGAAACATATGGCGGCAAATACGTTGCCATGGGTAGACAGTTGCAGATCGCCTCGTCCAAAGACACGCTCGAAGAGTCGATGCACCGAGCTGAGTGAGAATGACCAGCACCAGTTCGTTGCCCACTCATGCCGGTCAATTTGGCTGATGCCCGGAACGGTCAGGAGAAGAACACCACCGGGCTTGAGCGCAGCATGCAGCCGTTCGACCGCCTTGTTGAGTTCATAGATCAACTGCAATGTCTGGGTACAGATAATGCAATCGAACATCCCCTCTGGAAGAACGCCGGGCGTCGTGATATCCCCAGTTATCGTGACCTTGGGATTTTTGCTATTGATGTGCAACACGTCTTGGTGCGTGATGCCGCTTCCGAAGCGACGACTATACGAATCGTCGCCGATCTCGAGAACGCGTCCTTTGATGTCTGCCGAACGATCCTGCAGAAAGCTCTCGACGTAGTAACGGTCCACGGGCGTGCCGCGATCCCAGCCGAAATCCATGCTAACTGGCAATGTACTCGCCAGAGAACCGAAATTGATTTTACCCAACAGCGGCGGCCGGTGCGACTTCTTCGGAGTAGCCGCTCGGATAAGGCGCTTCAGCAGAAGTTTGGAGCGGCTGCCGACTGAGGCAAGTTTCGCCGCGTTCGTGGATCCAACCGGCCACATCTCCCGTTGGCCCGTAGTGTACCAGTCATGCCAGTCGCGTCTGCCCTGAAGCCAGAAGTCCAGCCTGTACCCACCCGTCGGACGGTGCTTATCGTGGATCGACAGGATCGTCTCGAGCATCTGAGCTGTGTCCCTCGACATGTTGTTGCGATGCCAGCGGTACTCCGCAATGATATGTGGGTGAGAAGCGATCGGATACCGTTGCGCGATCCGAAGGTAGAGATCATAGTCTTCACCCTTGCGCAGTTGTTCGTCGTACCCCCCGATCGCCAAGAGCACATCCCGTCGAAACAGAACGGCGGCATGCATGCCTATGACGTTTCCCGCGAGCAGGGTGGCATAAGGATCATTGCCGGGCGGCTTGAAGTTATCGGGACCTCTTTCTGAGCCATCCGGACCGATCCGATGATGCCCGCCATAGACCAGTGCTGCCTGCGGACAACTTCGAAAGCAGGCCAGACCCGCAGCGAGGGCACCTGGCTTTAGTCGGTCGTCGGCATCGAGGAAACAGATGAGGTCAGAAGTCGTCTGGCGGAGGCCGGTGTTTCGTGCACTTGCCAGACCACCGTTCTGCTTCCGTATCAGTATGACGTTTGGGAAGCCTTCGAGAAAGTGCGCGGGACTCCGATCCGAGCCGTCATCGACGACGATGATCTGGTCTGCAGCATGCGTTTGTGCCAAGACACTGCGCAGTGCATCTGCAAGAAACTCTGTGTCGTTGAAAGTTGTGATGATCACGGCAACACGTTCTCCAGGCGCTGGAGTGCGAATCGGCTGAAGAACTCCTGGCGTGCTGCTGATCATAGAAGCCGGGGCAATAACGCCTTGCAGTATACTCGAAAAGAATGGCCCGCGCTTATCCCCATTGAGGGCTCGAGAAACGGTGGCATATCGCAACCATGAAGCCATTCAACTTCTTTGGGGCAAACCACAATCTTGCTCTTCTCGCAAGGCGTTATTACTGGACAGCCGGTGTTGTGATGCTGCTCGCATCTGCGATCAGCCTGCTGGAAGGCTTGGGCGTTGGTTTGCTGATTCCACTGCTGGGAATCCTGTCTGGGGATCTTTCGCCCGACAGGGCAAGTCATACCCCTGTGAGTCTTCTGGCCATGTTTGCCGGAGGACACAGCCGCGATGCAAGATTATGGATCATAGCGGGAGTTATTCTCGCGGCTGTGGTGCTGAAGACGGCCCTGCAGGCGGCAGCGAACACGTTTGCCTCGTGGGTGGACGGTCGAATAGGACAGGACGTTCGCTGTGGACTTGGCCGGCGCCTGAACAGCGTGGGTTATCCATTCTTTCTGGCAGAAAATCCGAGTCGGCTATTCAACATCCTTGGCACCGAGTCGTGGAAGGCCTCCGACGCGGTCCGGGTGCTTCTCACAGAGATTGCTGCCACGGCCAATGTTTTGATGTTTGGCATGCTGCTGTTGATTGTGAACTGGCGGCTCGCGCTCCTGGCGCTTGTTGGCGGACTGCTCACGCGAACCATCCAGAAACGCTTGGAACACAGGCTGCGTAGGCTGAGCCATAATACCGTTGCGGTGAACCAGACTCTACACAACCGCATGCTGTTCGTGATCTTCAGCGCGCGAGTCATCCGTATCTTCAACACGCAGAGAATGGAACAGGAACATTTCGAAACGAGTTCCGACGAAGTGCGTCGGGCCATTCTTAAGTCTGAGCGAATATCCGGTACACAAGGGCCACTGCTTGAGGCCGTGCATGGAGTGCTGCTCGTCACAGTGCTACTTGCCGCGATCTTCACTGGAACATCTCTACCGGTACTGGCGACGTTTCTTGTGTTGATGAACCGTGTGCAACCGCATTTGCGCACACTGGAAGGGACATCGGCCGCTTTCGCTGCAGCGACCGCGCATCTCGAGGAAGTGGAATGGCTGCTGGACGCTTCAAACAAGGCTTCGGCGCCGGTGGGTGTCGTTCCTTTCACCGGTTTGCGCGATCACATTGCCTTTGAGAAAGTCACACACGATTACGGGACCCGCAACGCCCCAACACTCACAGACGTTAGCTTCGTCTTGCGTCGGGGACGCGCAACTGCGCTGTTGGGTGAATCTGGATCCGGAAAATCCACCATTATCAATCTCCTGTGCCGCCTTCTGGAGCCAACTTCGGGCACCATAAGAGTCGACGGAAAGCCTTTGCATGATCTGCAGGTTGCGGATTGGCTGAGTTCCGTCGCGATCGCGGGCCAAGATATCGAGCTGATCGACGGCACTATCGCGGAGAACCTCGCATACGGTCGTCCCGAGACTTCAAGAGATGAGATCGAAGAGGCCATCCGCGCAGCTCATGCGGATTTCGTGCGGGACCTACCTCTCGGGCTCGACACGCCGATTGGCCCGGGAGGCCTGGGCCTGTCAGGGGGACAACGCCAAAGGATCGGACTTGCCCGCGCGCTAGTTAGGAAGCCTGAGCTATTGATCCTTGACGAAGCCACCAACGCACTGGACGACGCGACAGAGCAAGGCATCCTTCGCGTGTTAGAGGAACTGCGTGGGGCGATGACCATGCTGGTTGTGAGTCATAAGGCAGACGCACTGGCATTCTGCGACGACGCGCTTGTACTTCGTCAGGGCAAGCTGGTCAGCGCGGGGCCGGTTGCGTAGGTTCTGATAGAGCCGGCTGCTCTAGTTGCTGCGCGGAATGAAGATCGTCCAATAGAAATTCCCGACGTTTGGATAAAACACGCAACTAGCGGAGGGTGTGGGCGCGTGTTGGGGGAGGCGCTCAACGGTTCTGCCGTAACCGCCTTGGCGAGGGACCGAGCATAGGGTGCGACCGTTGTCTCAGCCTTATGCTAGCTCGGCGTGATCCGATTGCGCTGTTTCACCTTCACTGCGGGGGCACCTGCGTAGACGCCCCATGGCTCCATGTCGCCTGTCGCCACGGAAGCAAGGCCGAGCACAGCACCTTCGCCTACGTTCACGCCGGGCGCAACGCAGGCTCGCGCGCATATCCATGCGTACGCTCCGACTTCCATGGCATAAGCCAGCACCGGAAAACCCGGATCGTCAAAGTCGTGCGTCGCGCCGCAGAGGTAGGAGTTCTGCGAAAAAATTGCGTGCGACCCCAGGCGAACGGGGGCCGGATTGTAGATTTCGGCGCCATCTCCGGCGGTGACTTGGTCGGCGCATATCAAGTTCCATGGCGCCCACACGCGCGAGCTGGAATAAAAGTGGCAGTTGGGACCCATTTTCGCGCCGAAGATCCGCAACAGCATCGCGCGCCATCCGTGCAGAGGCCGTGGCGAGAGGCGATAAAAGATTGCCCAGCAGATGTTCCAGCAGAGCCGCGCAATGCGCTGCCGCAGGGGAAACGAAGGCCTAAGATAGGGATCCTTTGCAGTCTCGGCCGAGATGTGCTGTGCCGCGTTGTAGTGAACCTGTCTGGCCATTTGTCTCGAGTTTATCAGCAGACGTGATTTTAACCGGCGCCTCGAGTCGGCAATTGAAATCTTAGATCGTGCCGCGGAGCATTGGAATCGATCAGGCGCGGAGATTTCTAGATTGACCTTGAACGATGTCGACGACGGGTTCTTCTTCAACGACAGAAGTTGTGATGAATTTGGCAACGTAAACCGTTTCCGCGAGGTCCCGCAAATTTAGCCGAGTAGGTCAGAGACCGCGTTGGGAGCAGCCTGAAGCGCGGCATCGATCTGCGATTGATCTTTACCGCCGGCCTCGGCGATATCGGGCTTGCCGCCGCCAGAGCCTCCTACGAATTTTGCAACCGCGCCGACGAGTTTGCCAGCCTGGATGCGCTTGATCAGCCCGGGCGTGACTCCGGCGATGATGGCGACCTTGCCTTCGGGCTGCGCGGAAGCAAGCACGACGACTCCTTCGCCGAGTTTCTGCTTGAGGTTGTCGACGAGCGTGCGCAGTTGTCCGCGCTCGAGCGAATCAGCGCGATGCGTTAGCACTTTCACGCCTTTCACTTCGGTGGCGCGCTGAACAGCTTCATCGAGACCGCCAGCTGCAGACTTCATGCGGGCTTCTTCAAGTTCGCGCCGGAGCCGTTTCAGTTCGTCGTCTTGCGCGGCGAATTTGGCGCGAAGGCCTTCCGTCAGGTTGTCGACCGATGGCACGTACTGCCCTGCCAGCTTGGCCACTTCAAAGTCGCGGCGGAAGGTGTCGAGCGAACCGAGTCCGCTGATGGCCTCAACACGCCGAACACCAGAGGAGACAGCGCTTTCGCCGGTGAGCTTGAGCAGACCGATCTCGCCTGTGGCTGCGGTGTGTGTGCCGCCGCAAAGCTCAGTTGAAAAGCCGTCAGACAGCTTCACCACGCGAACCTTGTCGCCGTACTTCTCGCCGAACAACGCCATGGCGTGATACTCGTTGACAGCGACGTCGATAGGCACGTCGACAATGGTTTCGACCTTGGCGTTGGCGAGGACTTCCCTGTTGACGATGTCTTCGATCTCCTGCAGTTCTTCGTCGGCTACCTGGGCGAAGTGGGAGAAGTCGAAGCGCAGACGGTCAGGATGCACTGCAGAGCCAGCCTGCTTGACGTGCGTCCCGAGGACCTGGCGCAGCGCAGCGTGGAGCAGGTGCGTGCCAGTGTGATTGCGCTTGATGTTGTCGCGGCGTGCGCCATCGACAACGGTGTTGACGTGATCGCCTACGGCGATGTCTTGCTTGAGGACAGCCTTGTGGGCGCGGACTCCCTGCACGGGAAGAACGCATCCGGTGATCTCGGCGATGGTGGCGTTGCCGTCGGTTGAGGTGAACCAGCCGGTGTCGCCGATCTGGCCGCCGGAGTCGCCGTAGAAGCTGGTGTGATCGAGCACGACTTCGACCTGGTCGCCTGCCTTGGCTGAGGGCACACCGGCGCCGTCTTTCACGATGGCGAGAACTTCGGCATCGTTGGCGTTGAGCTGCTTGTAGCCGAGGAAGTCCGTTTTGGCGAGATCGCGGAAGACGGGGCTGGCGGATTTCTGGCTGCCGCCTTTCCAACTGGCGCGGGCGCGAGACTGCTCAGCCTCCTTTGCGGCCTCGAATCCCTCCTTGTCGAACGCGACTCCAGCATCTCGACTTGCCATGGTGATGAAGTCCTCGGGCAATCCGAAGGTCTCATAAAGGTGGAAAGCGACATCGCCCTCCAAAATCGGCTCTTTCCCGCTCTGTTTTGCGGCAACAAGTTCCTGATCCAGCTTCCCAGCGCCGATACGAAGGACGCGATCAAATTGCTTTTCTTCTGCTTCGACGACCTTGGCGATGCGCGGACCAGCCTCGATCAACTCCGGATATGCACCCTGCATGAGATCACGCACTGCATACACCATCTGATACAGGAATGGCTTTTCCTGGCCGAGCAAACGTCCATGGCGGATAGCGCGGCGCATGATCTTGCGAAGAACCGTATCCCCGCCTTCGTTCGGGCCGGGCAGTACGCCATCGTTGATCAGAAACGTGGCGGCGCGAGCGTGATCGGCGATGATGCGCAGACTGGCGGCATCGTCGTCAGCAGTCCGCGTCTGCTCCTCAAGGGCCTTCTCGTTGATGCATTTGCCCGTGAGTTCTTCAGCTCGTTCGATCAGAGGCGTGAACAGATCTGTCTCAAAATTGGTGACCTTGCCCTGCACAACCGCAGCGACGCGCTCGAGGCCCATGCCGGTGTCGATGGAGGGCTTGGGCAGCGGCGTTAGCTTGTAGGTTGTTGCCTTGGTTGCGGGATCGACGACAGCCGACCGGTCGAACTGCATGAAGACGAGGTTCCAGATCTCAACGTAGCGGGCTTCGTCTTTGCCGAAGGGCAGATCGACGCCGGGGGTTTCGGCGGCTTCGATGCCCATGTCATAGAAGATCTCCGAACACGGTCCGCATGGGCCAGTTTCGCCCATCTGCCAGAAGTTATCCTTCAGACCGTACTGGAAGATGCGCTCCTTGGGGACGCCGGTCGCGATCCAGAACTGCTCGGCTTCGTCGTCGCGCGGAACTCCGTCTGCGCCCTCAAAAATCGTGACGTAGAGGCGATCCTTGGGGATTCCGAACCACTCAGGACTCGTGACCAGTTCCCATGCGAAGGCGATCGCGTCGCGCTTGAAGTAGTCGCCAAAGCTGAAGTTCCCCAGCATTTCGAAGAAGGTGTGGTGGCGGCGGGTGAAGCCGACATTTTCAAGGTCGTTGTGCTTGCCGCCGGCCCGAACGCATTTCTGCGACGTAGTTGCGCGGGAGTAATCGCGCTTTTCGGCGCCCAGAAACAGGTCCTTGAACTGGTTCATTCCGGCGTTGGTAAACAGCAGCGTCGGATCGTTGGCAGGCACCAGCGACGAAGAGTGCACACGACGGTGGCCCTTCGTCTCAAAGAAGCGCAGAAACAGCTCGCGAATTTCGTTTCCCGTGCGGAATTGCATGACTCTTTTAGTGTAACGGGAACAACTGGCGAGAATCTGCGTTCGCCGAACAGGCGAACAATTCACGCGCCGCGGTGAGCGTCGGCTGCATCTTACGTATGCAGTCATTTCCACGCGGAGGTCACCATGGACAAGTTTGCCCTGCTGGCATTGCTGAACGCCAAGCCCGGAAAAGAGAAGGAAGTGGAAGAGTTCTTAAAGGCTGCGCAGCCTCTCGCTGCAGGTGAGCCGGGCACCAGCACGTGGTACGCGGTGAAGTTCGGACCGACCAAATTCTGCATATTCGATACCTTCAAGCAGGAAGAAGGCAGAGACGCCCACCTCAGCGGCGAAATTGCCAAGTCGCTCTTTGCCAAAGCTGAAGAACTCTTCTCGACTCCGCCCCAGGTGGAAAGGCTCGACATTCTCGCTTCCAAGGCCCCGGAGTCATAAACGGCCTTTCATTTGCGGCTACCAGATCCGGTTCTCCGTCCAACAATGCATGAGAGCTTGCGAGCGGGGCGGAATCCTGCTGCGTGTTTTATGGATCGTCGGCCTCGCCGTTGTGTTCGCCGCTTTCCCGGTGGCGGACGCTCAGCCCGGGCACAACCTCACGATCGTGGCATCGCGCGAATTGAAGATCGGCGGCGGTACGCTGCAGATCGACTTCGCGGCTGGCGCTATAGACCTTTCGCAGGATGCCCTCTTTGACCATGTGCGGTCGGCGGCAACAGCCATCACCACCTATTACGGTCGTTTCCCTGTTGAGCGGGCGCGCGTCCTGATTGTGCCCGTCCCGGATCGAAGCGGCATTGTGCAGGGCACTACCTGGGGTGACATGGCAGGATGGCCGGGCATGACCCGGTTTCGCATCGGCCAGCACACTACCCAGGAAGACCTGAACGACGACTGGATGATGACGCATGAGCTCGATCACCTGGCGTTTCCTTCCCTGCCCGACGATCAGCACTGGATGGAAGAGGGCCTGGCAACGTACGTCGAGCCGATCGCTCGCGTGCAAGCCGGAGAACTGAAGCCGCAGCAGATTTGGCGCGACATGGTGCGCGACATGCAGAAAGGCGAGCCGGTCGAGGGCGATCTGGGAATAGACCATACGCATACGTGGGGCCGGACGTATTGGGGCGGAGCGCTGTTCTGTCTGGTTGCCGATGTCGAAATTCGGCGGCAGACCGGCAACAAGAAGGGGTTGCAAGACGCGCTGCGCGCGATTGTGGCTGCGGGTGGAACGATCAATCACGAGTGGCCGCTCGACAAGGCGCTTGCGATTGGCGACAAGGCGACCGGAACGCATGTGCTGACCGAACAGTATGCAAAGTGGAAGGACGCGCCGGTGACGGTGGATCTGGATAAGCTCTGGATGGAGCTTGGAATTCGGCGGAACGGCGATGCGGTTGAGTTTGTGGATGACGCGCCGCTGGCAAAGATTCGCGTGGCGATTGCGCATCCATCCCGACAGTGAGCGGTCAGCCGAAATTCAGATCGATTCGAATCCTGGGTGCCCCATCCTCGGGGTCCCCGCGGACAGGTCTTCGTCCGTGGGGTGATATGACGCAGTTGTATCGCGGCATGGGTGGGCAACCGAGAACATCCAATGCGCACAAACGGGGTGCCCCATGTCTCGCTTCTGAGACATGGGAACGCACTTCACTTCCGACAAAACAAGCATGGATGGGAAATCATGCTCTTCCTTCCGAATCATCACTCTTGTTCCAGGTTCTCCACGTTGTCGAGCGCCGAAAGCGATTCGTCGGGGACGTTCCACTGTCGGAGGATTTTGTAGATCACGCTGGTGGAGAAGCCGGCTGCGACTAATCGGCGCATGACGCGGGCAGTTTCTTTTTCGTTCGTGGGCTTGCGGATGCGCTTGCGTTCAAGATGCTGGCGGGCGAGGGCCTCTTCGTCGGTGTCGGCGTATCGGGCTTCGACGGCGTCGGTGACGATCTGCCGTGAGACGCCTTTCTGGGTAAGGACCTGGCTGACGCGGCGCTGACCGAGTTTCTCGTTCTGCTGGCGGAGGCGCGCGTAAATCTCGGCGTAGGCGGTGTCGTCGAGGTAGCCGTTTCCTTTGAGTCGAGAAATGGTCGCGTCGATGATCGCATGGCCGTGCTCTCCGGGTTCGACGCGCATTTGCATCAGGCGGCGAAGTTCGGCCTCGGTGCGCATGTGGCGGCCGAGCGCCTTGATGGCGTAGTCGTATAGGCCGGATTCATTGAGGTGCGGCTTGGGCTTCACAGTCTCTGGCTTGGGCTTTCCTGGTCTCGCGATGAGTGTAATTGGTACCGTACCCCGCGGCGCCGGGAGTACCACCCCTATCCTGTGAGGAGTTTGCCGCCTTATATGCGCTCTGCAAGATCGTCTCAAAAGAGATCTTTTTTCGCAGCATCATGTCGTTAAAGGACTTACGAGCCTTGTGCCGCGCATTTATGGTGCACCTCTGCAGCTGTCAATACCTCGTCCCTTAGAATCCTCTATCTGCCTCATTCTTTTGCGGAATTAGATCCAGAAACCTTGCAGGCTATATCTCCGAATTCTCTACACTTGTCACGGTAGGAGAAAGTGGCTCATGGCGACAGCTCGGGCGGCAGCAGGGTGAGCAATCAGTCCGGCCGCCCACTTCCTGGAGATACATCCCGCAATCCGGCACAATCCTGCCACAAAATCAGTGCAACCCTTCGAATTCCATCGCTAAGTCCTTATTTTTGACGACTTTGCGACTTAACTTATTTGTTTTCAATTACTTACAATACCCCCTTCGAGAGCTAACTCATCTGAAATGACGAACTTGACTCAAAAAGAGAAAAAAACTTGCCGCGATGTACAGGGCATCCTGGAATTCGTCAGGATGCCCGGGTGGGACGGTTGGTCGAGGTCCCGATTCCCTAGTCCCTATTCCCTGTTTCTCTGGTCCACTGGTCGACCCAGTCATTGACGGTTTTGTACCAGAGCTGGGAGTTCTGGGGCTTGAGAACCCAGTGGCCTTCGTCCGGGAAGTAGAGCATTTTGCTGGGGACTTTCAGCAGTTGAAGGGTGTCGAAAAGCTGGAAACCCTCGCTGACGTCGAGGCGGTAATCGAGCTGGCCGTGGACGACTAGCGTCGGTGTCTTAAAGTTTTTGGCGGAGAGAGACGGTGACCATTTGCGGAAGGGATTGTCGCCGTCGGGACGACCATAGTAGTCCCACGGATTGCCTTTGAACTCCCATTGGTTGAACCAGTCTTCTTCGGTGGAGCCGAAGGCGGATTCGGCGTTGAACATGCCATCGTGGGAGACGATGCACTTGAAGCGGTTCGTGTGGCCGAGGATCCAGTTGGCCATGTAGCCGCCGTAGCTGGCGCCGAGAGCGCACTCGCGGGTTTTGTCGATGAAGGGGTAGTGCTGTTCGGCGTAGTCGAGCCCAAGCATGAGGTCGGTGTAGGGTTTGCCGCCCCAGTCGCCGTTGACACCGTCCACGAAGGCCTGCCCGTAACCTGTGGACCCGCGCATGTTGATCATCAGGACGACGTAGCCGTTGGCGGCGAAGAGTTCGGCGTTCCAGCGGTAGGACCACGCATCGCCCCATGCGCCTTGCGGGCCGCCGTGGATCAGGAATTTGACGGGGTATTTCTTGTTGGGGTCGAAGGCTGGGGGCTTGATGAGGAAGCCCTGGACTTTGGTTTTGTCGGCGGCTTCGAACCAGAAGGATTCCAGCGGGGCAGATCGAGTTGGGCGAGGAGCAAGTCGTTCAGGTGAGTAACTTGGTCAAGCCTACTGGCGATTCGATGGCCCTCGATGGCCTGCGCGAAGCCTTCATTGACACGATGTGTGCAATCTCGACACGGCGGCACAGCGTGTGATCTCGAGAACGTGCGGTTCAGTTCGCAACTGAACCACCTCGCTTGGGGATGACACAATTTGCCGAGTTGCGAGGATACTCTTGCCATTCGGGCGCAACGTGGAGGTCAGAGAATTCCCCACTTCCAGTAAGTTGATTCGTGCCCCGCCGATTCGACCTTTCCGAGTCGACACTCAATGCTAAAGATCGGAGCCTCGCCGCTCTGTCCAGCCACGAAGTAAATGATCTGCGAATCTCGGTCCCCACGCAAACTCATCGACCCAGTTGTCAAACTTTGGCAGCAGGTCTTTGGTCGTTTTCGCTGGCGCGGTCATAGAGGAGGAGGCGGAACTTGTCGCTTTCGTAGCCGGGGCGGAGCTGGCTGCGCCAGGCGAGGTATTTGCCGTCGGGCGAGTAGGCGGGGTTGAAGTCACCGCCTTGCGATGTGCTGACTTTGACAGGCTTGGCTGATGGGCTCGTAAGGTCGAGGGTGAAGATGTCGGCGTTGGTGCTGATGGCGGGCTCGGAGTCCAGGTTCTCAGTGAAGGCCAGTTCTTTCGAGTCGGGGGAGATATCGAATCCGCCGCCGCCGGAGAGCGAGAAGGGCGGGACGTCGTGGGGATCGTTGGGGGTGAGATCGCGTATTCCACCGCTCTCAACCGAGACCTGAAAGAGATGGGATCTCTTGTCGCCGGTGAAGTGGTTCCAGTGGCGGTAGAGGAGATGGGTGAAGATCTGGGCCTTGACCTTGCTGGAGGCAAGTGCGGCGTCGCGGTCTGCGTTGCACTTGTTTCCTGCGGTGGCATCGGCTTCGGTGATGGCGGGGCAGTCAGGATAGACGGCGGAGGTGAAGACGATCGACTTGGAGTCGGGCGACCACTTGGCGTTGTCGGCTTCGGTCGCGATCGTGGTGAGTTTCTTTGGGTTTGAAGCTGCGCCCGTTGCGGTATCGAAGTCGGCGAGCCAGACCTGTTGGCTTTGTTCTCGGCTGGAAAGGAAGAGGATGTGCTTGCCGTCGGGGGCAAACTGGAGGCCGTCGTCGCCGGGTTGCGCAACCGCGAGCCTAATGGGCTCGCCACCAGCGACGGGCTGCAGCCACAACTCCGTTGTCTTTGTGTTCTGGGCCAAGTCCACGGTGGTGACGCTGTAGCCGAGCCATTTGCCGTCCGGCGAGACGGCTGTGGAGCCCAGACGCTTCATGTGCATTAGGTCTTCAAAGGTCATCGGTCTCTTGGCGGTTTGGGCTGGAGCCAGGGTGGCGGCAAGGAGGAGAGCGAAGAGGACGGATCGGCGCATGAGTTTCCCGGATTGCGGAGGTTCGTGCTTTCCCAGATCTCAAACGCGAGACCTGGGGCACCCAACGTTTGTCGGCGCGAAAGAGAAGTGTACAACTCGGAGGGAGCTCTCAGCTTTCAGTGATCAGTTCTGATCCCTGATCCCTGTTCCCTGTTCCCTGCCTTTATGCGGCCTGGAGTTCTAACAGGATTCCGGCGCCTCTGGGTTCGAAGTTCACGGCGGAAGCTTTGCCGTTGTTTTCGCGGATGATGGAGGCGCACATGCTGAGGCCGATGCTGGTGGATTCGTCGCTGGCGGGCTCGGGGATGAAGGGATCGAAGGCTCGCGCGGGCACCAGGAACTTTGCGCCGGAGTGGGCGACGAGGATCTGGACCTGGTTATTTTCGGCGATGGCTTCGAGGCGAACGGTTTTCTCGTGGGTGGTGTCGAGCTTTTCAACGGCGTCCATGGCGTACTGCAGGCAGTACAGGACTGCCTGGCGTACTTGCTGGGAATTGCCCAGGATGCGGGGCAGGGCCGGCGCGATGTGTACGCGGAAGTCGATGGAGCGCTGAACGAATTCGGAGCGGTGAAGCTGTTCGAGATCGTTGAGCAGCTCGGTGACGGAGATGGCGGCGATCTGGTCACCCTGGGGCCGGGACATGCGCGCGAGGCTCTCAAGGGTGAGGCGCATATGGCGCGCCTCGTTGAGGATGGCCTCAATGGCTTTGTGGGCCTGGGGATTAAGGTCCTCGGTTTCATCGAGCAGTGAGGCATATCCGAGAATGACGGTGAGAGGGTTGTTGAGCTGGCGGGTCACATTGCCGGCAAGCTGGCCGAGGCCGACGAACTTCTCGGCTTCAACCAGTTTCTCAAGCATCATGGTCTGGCCGCGCACCGATTGCAAGCGGGAGGCGAGGACCTCAAGCGGGAGCAGATCGACGGCGTTGACAGGCTCCGCGGGATTATCGATGCCGGTGAGAAAGATGGCGCCCTCGGTCGAGGTGCGGCCGCGCAGCGGAATAGCGTGCACTGTGGTGAGTTTGAGGCGGGACAGGTCGTCGCCGGGGACGAGGAACGGGGTGAGATCGAGACTGAGGGCCGTGCTGTGTTCGACCGCGGCGGGACTGGAGCCGGGGTCGAGAAAGCCAGCAACGGGGATACGGGTCGCGAGGGCTTCGAGGGCGTTGGTGGTGGCATCGTCAAAACCAGCGGCTCCGGAGAGGTGGTAATGGGCGTTGCTTTGCATCAGGATGAGCGCTGCCTGTTTGAATCGGCTGTTGGAGACGATGGATTGGCAGACCAGGCTAGCCTGGCGATCGAAGTCGTCGACACGGCGGCGAGCGAGATCGAGGTGCGCGTATGCTTCCATCTCCTCGCGGGCATGGCGTTCGCGGATCTGACCTTCCTGGTTGGCGACGAGCTGGTCTTCAAGGGTGAGGAGGATCATGCCGATGGCGGCGAGGACCTTGGACATGGCGATTGCGCGAATGGCCCATATGGTGGGTTCGCCATGTTGAAAGAATGGCAGAGTCTGGCCGACATTGAGCGACCAGGCCAGGAAACCAAGGCTGGCCAGAATGGTTCCCGGGGAGATGCGGCGAAAGACGTAGAAGACGAGCAGGGCGGTAACGCTATGAATGGCGCACTCAACGAAGATGAGGGGCCAGACGCCTCCAACACGAACGCATATCCAAAGAAAGGCGGCTCCCAGCGTGATGCAGAGGATGAGTGAGACGGCACGAGGGACGCCACGTTGAGCAAAGGCCCACGCGCATGCGGCAAGCAGCGAAAGGGCGCCAAGTGCCGGGAAGATAAGAAACGGCAATCCTACAGGGCTCTGGCCACCATAAACGCCGTAGATGAGAGCGGCGTAGGCAACGAGCGGAATGGTGAATGGGACAGCATAGAGAATTCGGAGCCGGCCTATACGAAAGGCGACGGGAGAGAGGGACGCAAGGAAGAGACCGGCGCTAATGAGAATGGATGCTTGACCGATGGAGGCAATCCACGGATGGGCATTGGTGTCGGTGTAGTTCCACCAGCCCAGGTTGTAGAACTGCAGCATCCGTACTGAGGCAAAGAGGAATCCGAGGAACCAGAGAAGAGTGCGAGTGTCGCGGAAGCGCAGATAGAGCTGGAAGAATGCCGGCAGCAGAAGCACCGTGAGAACGAGCGCGGGGAAATGATAGCTGTCTGGCATGAAAATGGAGTCTCTCCAACGACGACTGCATGGCAAAAAAGCTGAGTCACCCTAAAGACGGGCGCCAGATTCAAACGTTCCCAGGGCCGGTTCTGATCGTTAATGAGTGAGCTTAAACCATTGATGCCGCGAGGTAAATGGTGAGTTGAGGTGGAGGAGCCTTCAATCACCCTCGCGAAAGAATCTCTCTGGGTTGGGGCGGTCGCCCTGAAGCGACAGCTTTACCAGTGGACTATTTTGCAGCCACCCGGGCCGGTTGTATATACGTCTAATGTGGTAAGGTCGGCTTGCGCCGGGGATCCGGGACGGGTCTTAGGGTTGGGGCGGGAAGCATGGGAGACATATCACGGTGAGGAATCGATGGTGGTTGGCGCTTGCAGCTACAGCTTTATTGGGGCTGACCGCGAGTGCCCAGGAACACGATAGCTTTACGCCGATGCCGCTCGACGCGGGATTCGGGAAGCTGGATATATCGGAACCTGCGACTCCGGCCGAGGAGATTATCAAGAAGTTTGCGGCCAAGGAGAGCGAGTTCCAGGAAGCGCTGAACCACTATACGTACCGCCGCATGGCACGAGTGCAGACGGTCGACGACGACACGCACAAGGTGGATGGGGAGTGGTACCAGGTGGACGATGTGACGTTCGACCCCACCGGCCGCCGCATGGAGAAGACGGTCTTTGCGCCGGAAAGTTCATTGCAGCGCGTGATGATGTCGCCATCGGACTTGCAGGATATTCAGAAGGGCTATCCGTTCGTGCTGACGACCGCGGAGATTGCGGCGTACAACACCAAGTATGTCGGGAAGCAGAAGGTTGACGAGGTCGATTGCTACGTCTTCGACGTGGGGCCAAAACTGATCGAAAAGAACAAGCGATATTTTCTGGGCCGCATCTGGGTGGATGCGAACGACCTGCAGATCGTGGTTACGAACGGCCGAATGGTTCCGGATGACACGCGCAAAGGGAAAGAGGACCTGCATCCCCCTTTTATGACGTGGCGGCAACAGGTGGATGGGCACTACTGGTTCCCCGTATATACGAAGGGCGAGGGCGTGTTGCACTTTGCCGGGGGCAGCGGGTCCATGGGCCAGGATGTACACATACGTGACACGATCAAATATACGGACTACAAGCGGTTCGGCTCGACAATCAAGATCATTTACGACGGGCAAGACATTACGAAGACCGGCGAGCAGCAGGCACAGCCCGGAAAGCCGGGAACGCCTGCGCCACAGCCCAAGGAGCAGGGCAAGCCGCAGAATTAGTATATCACTACTATGTAGAGTCCGTAGAGCAACGGCAGCTGAGCCGAAACTGCCATTGGGTGAACGGCTTTAGTCGATGGAATGACAGCCGCAACTCCGCGCCAGCAGTTCCGCGAAGTGCAGCGCCTGCTTGTGGCCGAGTTGCTGAATCTGTTCGCGACAACTGAAGCCATCGGCCAGCAGCACCGTGGCGGGGCCGGCCGCGTTCAACAGCAGGCATCAGCCCATCGTTCGCAATCGTCTTTGACACCTCAAACTTCTCTGCCTCGAAACCGAATGGTCCCGCCATGCCGCAGCAACCCGCCTTGATCTGCTCCACGTTGGCGCCGGCGCGACGCAACAGCGCGATCTCGCTCGCAGGGCCGCCGAACACCGCCTTGTGATGGCAGTGCCCATGCACCAGGACATGCGCGCCTTCGAGACGGCTGGGCATCCAGTCCGGAGCGTTTGCAGAGAGCCAGTCAGCCAGCAGCCAGACCTGCTTGCTCATGCGCTGTGCGCGATCGTCATTCGGAAAAAATTCGAGCAGCTCATCCTTGAAGACGCTGGCACAGCTGGGTTCAAGAAAGATAAACGGCATGCCCGCACTGATCTGCGGAGCCATCCGTTCCAACACGTCTTTGAGATACGCGCGGGCATGATTGAGAAGGCCAAAATCATAGAGCGGCCGCCCGCAACAGATGTGCCCCTGCGTGGTCTCAACTCTAAAGCCGGCTTCATTCAGGACCGTCTCCGCTGCAACCAGCGTTTGCGGATGGTAGTAGTTGTTCCACGTATCCGGCCACAGCAAGACAGACGGCGAAGAAGAATGCGCATCATGCATTGCCCGGTTCGATTCGGTTGGGGTTCGCAGCTTCTGGTAGTTGCATTTTGCAAGGCTCGGCAGCGTCCGCGGTTGCGCCACGCCTGCGATTCGCTTGATGATGGGGCTTGTGAGTGCTCCCGTGAGAATGGCATTTGTAGTTCCCGGCGCGATGGAACCGAGGCGAGCCAGCTTGTCGGCGAACCCGAATACATAGTCCCGCAAAGGGTGCAAGCGCCCTTTGTAGTGCTGCGCCAGGAACTCAGCTTTGTACGCAGCCATATCCACCTGCACCGGACACTCCGTCTTGCACGCCTTGCAGCTCAGGCAAAGATCGAGCGCTTCGTGAACTGGCTCGCTTCGAAATCCCTCCGCATGCAGCGAACCCGCGAGCATCTCCCACAGCAAGTGCGCCCGCCCCCGCGTAGAGTGCTTCTCTTCGCCCGTTGCACGATAGCTCGGACACATCACACCGCCGACTGTGTTTCGGCAAGCACCCACACCCACGCACCGT
This sequence comes from uncultured Acidobacteriaceae bacterium, assembly GCA_963738035.1. Lineage (GTDB taxonomy): Bacteria > Acidobacteriota > Terriglobia > Terriglobales > Acidobacteriaceae > Telmatobacter. Next base: position 684,666 of record CAVTVB010000001.1, on the reverse strand, counting down.
TCCGTTGCCGTCTCCAGCGACCCCCCATCGCGTGCAAATGCGAAATGCGGTTCAAAGGCAGTCACTGAACCTTCATCCGCGCCTTCTTTCTGGCGCGGACCAGCCGAAGGCGATTGGCCCCACCGCAGGTGGCGTAAGTTTTCGATCGGATCATAAACACGCACCGCATCCATCAGCTTGCCGGGATTCATGCGGTTGTCCGGATCCCACAACGCCTTGAACTCGCGGAAAGCTTGCATCAGTTCTGGCCCGAACATCTTCGGCAGCAATGCCGCGCGCGCCTGCCCATCGCCGTGTTCTCCGCTCAACGATCCGCCGAAATCCAGCACAACATCCGTAGCGCGATCGAGGAATTCGCGAAACTTGCGCAATCCCTCTTCGCTGCGGAAATCGAAGTTGATGCGCATATGCACGCATCCCTGTCCGTAGTGGCCATATAGCGGGCTTGAGTAGCCGTACTCCGCCATCAGCTTCGAGATACTGCGTAGATAGTCGCCCAGCTTTTCCGGCGGAACCGCCGCGTCTTCCCAGCCTTCCCAGCGATCGGGCTCACCCGGCACAAACACTACCGCGCCCAGTGCCGACTCGCGCACATACCAGACGCTCGCCGCCTCAGCTGGCGTGCAGATATGTGCAACCGGCGGGTTGTTCCAGCGCCTGCAATCGCGAACGAGCGCCTCGGCCTTCGCCCGCGCTTCGTCCGCGCTCCATGCTCCCATCTCCACCAACAGGAATCCCACGCCCGGCGGCAACTGATCGAGTTCCTTGAGCGCGAGCCCCTTGCGGCGCATGAACTGCACGAGGAGTTGATCGAATCCTTCAAGGCCGATGGGCTTGTGTTCCAGCGCCAGTGGAACAGAATCGGCAGCAACAAAGGGATCGTCGAAGCCCAACACGGTGAGCACGCGAAATGGCGGGCTCGCCGTAAGATTCAGCGTCGCCGACAACACTGTTGCGCACGTCCCTTCGCTGCCTACCAGCGCACGGGCCACGTTGAAGCCGTTCTCCGGCAGCAGCTCGTCGAGGTTGTAACCGGAGACGCGCCGTGGAATGCGCGGGAACTTCGTACGAACCAGATCTGCGTAGCGATCGCGTATCCGCATCAAGCCCGCGTAAATCTCGCCTTTTCGCCCGCCTGCGCGAAAGATGCTTTCCATTTGCTCGGGGCTCGTTCGACCCACGGTCATGCGCGTGCCGTCGTAGAGAGCGATGTCAAGGCTCTCGACGTTGTCTACGGTCTTTCCGCCGAGCAGGCCATGGACGCCGCAACTATTGTTGCCAATCATGCCGCCCAGTGTGCAGCGCGAGTGCGTTGCAGGGTCGGGCGCATATGTCAGGTGATGTTTCTCCGCCGCATCGCGAAGCCGGTCGAGAACAATGCCGGGCTGCACAATGGCGATCTTCGCATCGGGGTCGATCGAAGTAAGCCCGTTCATGTAGCGCGAGAAGTCAAACACGACGGCGACGTTGGCGCCTTGTCCTGAGAGGCTTGTTCCCCCTCCACGCGGCAAAACGGCGGCTCCCATGGCCCGGCAGGCTTCAAGGGCAGCTTCCACGTCGGCCGAGTCGCGCGGCAGGATTACGCCGATCGGCAGTTGGCGATAGTTCGAAGCATCGGTTGCGTAGAGAGCGCGCGAACCCGCATCGAAAAGCACGTCGCCGCGGAGGACTGACTTCAGACGCGCTTCGAGTTCACGGTGCGCGCTGAAACTTTCGTGATCGAGCCGAGGCTGATTGAGAATCGTGAAAACGTCCACGTGGGAATAGTAGCGCGCTAAGGCATCTCTTCTTCAGAGATAGTCGGGGCGCAGCATGAATCCCCGGGAGGGATGCTCTAGCGCGTCGGCCACTCCTGGACAACGATGCCCAGGTCGTTCAGTTGCTGAATCGCAGCTTCGACATTGCGCCGGATCTTGGGGCGATCTTTTGCCGGCCCACCCGGCAACTCCGCTACCGCAATTACGCGGCCATACTGCCAGGCGCCCGGCGGCACCGCCACCATTGCTTCGGCCAGATCCTTGGGACGGATCTCGATCTCCTGCCGTCGCGCAGCTTCCGGACGAAGCATAGTGCCCTTGCCGACATCGCTGGTATTGGCATCCGATTGCACAATGCGCAACGTGATCGCGTCGGGCCCCACCGCAAGAAATGGATTGGTCCACGCCGAAGGGTCGTGCACATCCACATACAAGCTTTTCGTCGGAAGCGGAATATGACTAAGCGCGTCGCGCTGCTGATCTCGGGTAGTGGCCCGCGCCTGCGCCGCAACCTGCGCCTGGTGACCGGCATTTACAGCACTTTTGGCTACGCCAACGACGGCCTGCTCTTCTTTATGGCAGGCAACCAGGGCGACCGCCAGAAGCGCGGTCATCGCTGCAATTCCGGCAGCCTTGGAGGAGGGGATCACACATCAAGAATATCAGGACACACGAGCTCAATCAGACCGCGACATTCTCAGTCAGGCGCCTCACTCGCCATTCCACACTGGTTTCCGCTTCTCAAGAAAGGCCTTTGTTCCTTCGGCTTTATCTGCGGTGTCGCATAGATGCCCGAATCGATCGGCTTCACGGAGCAGTGCAAGATCGAGCGCCACATCGAGGCCCTCATCGACAACCCGCAACGTCTCTGCAATTGCCAGGGGCGCCTGGGCCGCAATCTCACTAGCAAGAGACTCAGCGCGCTGCATCAACTCGGTCGCCGGCACAACTTCGTCAACCAACCCGATGCGTAAGGCTTCCCGCGCATCGATGATTTCCCCGGTCAGCAACATCTTGAGCGCCGCTCCACGGCCTACCAGACGCGGCAGGCGCTGCGATCCGCCGTAGCCGGGAATCACGCCCAGCTTTACCTCAGGCTGTCCGAATTTGGCATCCTCGGCTGCGATCCTCAAGGTGCAAGCCAGGGCCAATTCGCACCCGCCTCCCAGCGCAAATCCCCTAACGCAGGCGATGACAGGCTTGCCAAGGGTTTCAATTTTCCTGAAGACGGCCTGCCCGCGAAGCGAAAATGCTCTCCCCTCGCCGGTTTTCACGGCATCCAGCTCGCGAATATCTGCCCCCGCGGCAAATGCGCGCTCACCCGCCCCGGTGATCAGCACTGCCCGCACATCGGCATCCGATGCCAGTTTGTCGAAAGCGGAATCCAATTCGGCAAACGTTGCCGAATTGAGGGCATTTAGCACCTTGGGCCGGTCGAGCGTGACTGTCGCCACCGCTCCAGATTTTTCTACGCGAATGTTTTCGTATGTCATGCGAAAACGAGGGTAGCAGACTCCCCTTCCCCAATGAGGCTTCGCCTTGTCGGTCTCGTATGCGAACACCGTGGCGCACAGACCACTATTCATTGCATGTTTCAATTGGGGTTCCCCGGAAGATCATGGAATAATCACCGCAACAAACGGCAACTTCAGAGCAAGTAAGCCCGGGGGGAACATGGAAGAAACAAACGAGAAATATCAGCACCGGATGCAACATGACGGATCTTTCAGGATTTCCCTTACGTTTGCGTGGTTTCTCTGGCCGGTTCTGATGCTCTCTGGTTCCCTTCCGGGCCTCTATTCTCAATCGGGGCCCGTCACCGCAGCTTCCCAATCGCGCGTCTCACTGGCCGATTCGATTCGCCATCCACAAGGCAAAGAAATTCACATCTTCTACATTCACGGGATTGGATCGGACGGCCCGGACGACTACGATTCCCTGGCGCTTAGAAAGAGCATTTGCGACTATCTAAAAGACTGCACCGCTCCCGCCGGCAGTGCCCTGGGCACATGGGACTATGCCGATCAGGCTGAGTTCCAAAACGATTCGCCCGTTCCGCCGCTCCAGTACATGGATGAACTGGTGTGGAAGGACAAGGAAGAGTGGCGCGCGGCGACTCCATATGCCATTCACTATCAGCTTGCGCGTTCCGCAGGTCCATCCCTTTACGTCGATGAATTGAACTGGTGGCCCCTGACCTTCGCGCTCAAGTGCCGGCAAATCGTCGCCAGTGATGCGGCATTCGTTGCTCCAAGCAAGGCGAGAATCGGGGTGTGTTCCCGTCGTGAGCCTAACCTCGATGTTCCCTTGCGATTCAAATCCTACGACTGGATAAGCAAGGATGACGCAGCGCGACTGCTCAAGCTCCCGTCGAAAGGCGCACGTGCCAACCGGGAGCTGAAAAATGGCCTGATGGACTGGGGATTTTCAGATGCAGTCATGGCCCTCGGCCCCCTTCGACCATACATCCAGAATGCGCTTCGCCAGCTCATCCTGAAATCACTCGCCGATTCACCGGAATCGAAAGCAGCTGATCCAGCAGGGCCGCCTGTTGACCAGGAGTTCATCATCGTTTCCCACAGCCTCGGGAGCTATCTCATCTTTTCTGCGCTCAATGTTGATCCGGCGCACGTCGATTCGGCAGCCCCGGGGTTCGACAAAAGATTTGAACAGATACTGGCGCGAACCTCCCTTGTTTACTTTTTTGCGAATCAGCTGCGTCTGCTCGAATTAGCCAGCCTGGATGGAGCGACCGACAAGAATCTTGTCACCCATCTCAAAGCGTGGGGAAAGGCCCGCTGCAACTATCTGAAATCCCTGCCCGACTCTGGTCAGCAGTGCCAGCCTCCGCGAATCACAGCCTTGAATGATCCAAGCGACCTTCTCACGTGGACCGTCCCATCTCTTCCCACAGTGGAAGTGAAGAACGTGAGCGTCAAGAATGCAACCCACTGGTTCGGACTGATCGAAAACCCAACTCCGGCCCACAATCACTACGTACGTAACAAACAGGTCATCGAAGAGATGCTCAAAGCAGATTCAGACGCAATGAAATAGAGCGGTCGGATTGAGACGTGGTTCGCGTTTCGGCATCTTCCCCGCTGTCAGTCCGGTCCATTCGCGGGGCAAAACAAAAGGGCGGCGCCGTTGTCGGCCCGCCCTCAAATCCTTATGCCAGAATGACCAGCTAATTTCAGGAGGCAGTCTTAGAGTAGCTAGATCGCGGTTTGGCGTCTTGAGTCATTCGGACGACCCCCGCCTCCACCAATGGGTGGAGATATTTCCAGAACTAGCATAGTGAATTAAAAGGACTTCTGCCAAATTGACCCCCGCTGGCCTCATAATCGGAGTAATGCCCCAGCAGTGTCGCATTTGTGGTCCGGTTCTGGATTAATCTGTCTTGCTGCCTCTCTCTCCCAATCCGATTGCTCCGCGTTCGGCAAGGGCCTGCACTCTCTCCCCTTCCAGCCGAACTACCACACCTGCACGCTCTGCGGGATGGCTGCTTGTCTGCTATTTGGCCTTCATATTCTCCGCGAAAGGGCTGGAGCCCAGCACCTCGCTCTCCAGTTACGCACGCCAATCATGGGTAATGGAGAATGGCCTCCCACAGAACACGGTCCAGACAATTGCACAGACGAGTGACGGGTTTGTCTGGTTGGGAACTGAAGTGGGCCTTGTTCGCTTCGACGGCAACAGCTTCGTCCTTTTCGATCAAAACACCAAACCAGCGCTTCCAGGCAACGACGTTACCTGCCTTCTCGGCGCGAGCGACGGCTCACTCTGGATCGGCACCAGCGATGGCCTAGCCCGATTGCAGAACGGGTCTATAACGACCTTTACAACTGCCAACGGACTGCCAGGCAATTCGATTCGTTCTGTGTACCAATATCCGCAGGGAGAGGTCATCGTCTCTACCGAAAATGGCAGTGTCGGTATTGAAGGATCACACGTCGTACCTGTCATTGCTCAGCACATGGATGGACCGCCCGCGCTCCTTCGCGCGGAATTGGCCGACAAGAACTACGCGATCGTTAACAAGACCCTGGCCCTCCTCATTCAAAAAGGCCATTCACAATTGACGCTAACGGTCGGTAAGGACTTTCCCGGCACGCGCATCCAGACCGCGTATGCCGACCGCGAAGGCGCACTCTGGATGGGCACTAACGCCGGCCTCGTCCGCTACTCCTCAGGCAAGCTTGACCGTTTCCCCGTAACGGACCCGCTTGCCACTGCCTCCATCCTCGCCGTCATGGAGGACCGCGAAGGGAATATCTGGGTGGGGACTGAAACGGGTGGCCTCCACATTCTGCGCGACGAGCGCTTCCGCACTTTCGGCGTGCGGGATGGTCTCTCCTCCGACGCGGCCACGACAGTCGTCGAGGACGATGCAGGCACTTTGTGGGTTGGCACCAGTGGCAACGGTCTCGATGCAATCTCCCGCAACCGGAGCACCTTCGGTAAGGTGAAAAACCTGACTGTTCGCGATGGGCTTTCGAGCAATGTAATTCTCTCGCTCGCCGCAGCGCCGAATGGCGACCTGTGGGTCGGCACTCCCGACGGATTGAGCCGCGTTCGCAACGGAGCAGTGAGTTCCTTCACATCGGCAGATGGGCTGCCCGACGACTTCATCCGATCTCTGCTCGTCGATGCCGATGGCTCGCTGTGGATCGGCACCCGCCGCGGACTCGCACACTGGAATCCCGGCGCATCCGCAATGCACATGGACATCTATACCCAGGCGACCGGCCTCGGCAGCGACCTGGTGGGCGCGATGGCCCGCGACTCAAATGGCAATCTCTGGGTTGCAACTCTCGCTGGCCTCTCCCGCCTTCAAGGCGGATCGAAACCGTCTATCTCCAACTTCACTTCAGCGAATGGCCTCTCGAGCAACGTGATCACCGCCCTGTTGCCGCGCAGCGACGGAAGCCTGCTGATCGGCACGCAAGGTCATGGTTGGTTGGAGTGGAATGGCGAAATCTTCTCCCAGCCTTCTCAACTGGCAGCTCGTTCGACCTCCATTCATGCAATCCTCGACGACGGCCCTTACTATCACCTCTGGTTTGCGACTGGCGACGGTATAGCCAGGTGCGGACTACACACTGCCACTTACGGTTCCCATATTGCCGACTGCGCCCCATGGCTCACCTTTGGTCCCGCCGACGGCCTGCGCACTCGGCAGATGGCCACCAATAGTCATCCCTCCGCATGGCGCACCGGCGACGGCCTCCTATGGTTCGCAACTCCCAAAGGCCTCGTGGAAGTCGACCCCGCGCACTTTCCCGTCAACACCGTCGAGCCGCCCGTAGCCCTTGTCCGCTTCGCCGTCGACGATATCGATCAGCCCCTTAACGACAACTCCCTCAAGGTCCCCGCGGGCCACAACCACTTCCAGTTCGACTACGCTGGCCTCAGCTACACCGCACCGCAGAAGGTCCGCTACCGCTACATGCTCGAAGGCTTCGATCATCAATGGACTGAAGCCGGTCCGCGGCGCTCCGCCTACTACACCAGCATTCCGCCTGGACACTACACCTTTCGCGTCCAGGCAGCCAACAATGACGGGAACTGGAACCTCACGGGCACCTCTCTCTCCTTCCAACTCAAGCCGCACTTCTATCAGACCCTCTGGTTCTACCTGCTTCTCCTGGCCCTCGCAGCGGCGCTCGTCTTCCTCACCTTCCGCCTCCGCCTCCTCCGCGCCCAGCGCGAATTCAATGCCGTCCTCGCCGAACGCAACCGCATCGCCCGCGAAGTCCACGACACCCTCGCCCAGGGATACGTCGGTGTCTCCGTCCAGCTCGAAGTTGTCTCCGAACTCCTCCGCAACCACAAAACCGATGCCGCCGTGCGCCACCTCGACACCACGCGCCAACACGTTCGCGAAGGGCTGGCCGAAGCGCGCCAGTCCATCTGGGCATTGCGCTCGCAGGATTCCGGCGAAAACACACTCCCCGTGAAACTGCGTCGCACAACAGAGCAGGCCAACGGAAACGGGATCGAAGCCGCCTTCAGCATCTTCGGGGCCTATAGGCCGATGCCGCCCGGCATGGAGCGGGAATTCCTGCGCGTGGGACAGGAAGCCATCCATAATGTGAAGAAGCACGCCGGAGCGAGGCATCTCGTCGTCCAACTTGAATATGGACCGGCTGAAATTGCACTCATAGTACGCGACGATGGACGCGGCTTCAAGGTAAACGAAGCAGTTGATTCGCCTCCCGGCCACTATGGGCTTACCGGGATGCGCGAGCGGGCAGACGCGATTGGCGGCACGCTCGAAGTAACGAGCGACCTTGGATCGGGCACAACCGTGCGCATGCAGGTAATGACGCCGAAAGAAGTACGGGAAAGATCGGGGGAGTAATGTCGGCACAGGAGAACATTCGCATCCTCGTGGTGGAAGACCATCACGTAGTGCGGTCGGGCCTCGTGGCCCTTCTTAACGTAGTGGAAGGAATTGAAGTGGTGGGCGAAGCGGCGGATGGAGTTGAAGCCATTGCGCAGTTCAGGAAATGCCAGCCGAACGTCACCCTGATCGATCTGCGCATGCCGCGTCTTTCCGGCGTTGAAGTCATCCAGCGGATCCGCATGGAGACACCGCAGGCTCGCTTCATCGTGCTCACCACCTACGACGGCGATGAGGACATCTTCCGCGCGCTCCAGGCCGGCGCTCGGGCATATCTGCTGAAAGGCATGACGACCGATGACCTCGTCTCCACCATTCGAGCGGTGCACTCGGGCAGATCGCATATTCCCCCGGCGATTGCGCAGCGTCTGGCAGAACGCGTCGGAACTGAGGAACTTACGCCCCGCGAATTTGATGTTCTGGAGCAGATTGTGCACGGGTGCAGCAACAAGGAGATCGCCACCGCGTTGGATATCTCCGAGGCCACTGTGAAAACCCACATCAACAGTCTGCTCGGAAAACTGGGCGTGACCGATCGAACCCAGGCCGCGACCGCCGCTATCCAGCGCGGCATCGTTACATTGGAGTCTCTGCGAAAGCCGAAACCATGAACAGGGTGACCATGAAACAATTTCTCTTTTTTGCACTTTTTATTTCATTTATCGGAGCCCTTGCACACGCGCAGAAGCCAGTTTGGCGCCAAGCCTCCGATACAGAGCTGGCATCACTGCTGCCGGCGCGCGCTCCCGTTATCAAGGAACACATTGAAACCGAAATGCGCACCGCTAGTGGCATCGTAGACGGGCACGGGCACTACATCGCGGGCGTAGTGCTCATCACGGCCGGTTATAGCGCAGAAGGCAAGTACTCGCACTTCCTCGTCGTGCAATCGCCAATCAAAGTCGGCGGCGTCGATCTCAAGCCTGGCGAGTACGTTCTGGGATACACGCATGCCGGCGATGAGCTCAACGTGCACTTCAATCAGGCGACTAATGGCGCGCTGGTTGGAACGGCGGATGCTCATCTGATGACCGCAATCAAGGGCGTCACCAATCTGCACATCTGGCCTCCCGCAACCAGGGCGGTAATTCAGATTGGCCGGTTCGGCATTCCCTACGAACTAACCGACAAATAGTTCACCAATCTGAGACTTGGGTACCCCATCCTTGCACAGCAAGGGTTGCCCTTTGCTGTTCTTTGTTCCCTTGGTCCCTGTCTAAGGTATTCTCATCTACACGTTCAAACAGGAGGCCTTATGTCCTGGTATCTTCTCGCCTGGCAGAGAGCAACAGACTTCAGCGGTCGCTCCCGCCGCAAAGAGTACTGGTACTTCCACCTCTTCAATGGCATCGTCATGATCTTCCTTGTGTTGTTTGCCGTAGCCTTTTCGGATCAAGGCAAACCGGCCATGCTTCCATTCGGGCTGATGTCCGCTTATGGATTTGTACTCTTCGTCCCCTCCCTCGCAGTGACCATCCGGCGCCTGCACGACATCGGCAAAAGCGGCTGGTGGTATTTCATCGCCTTCATTCCCTTGATCGGCGGCCTCATCCTGCTCGTCTTCACTGTGCTGGACAGCGACCCCGATAGAAATGAGTACGGCCCGAACCCCAAAGTCCCGGGACATGCGGGTGTCATAATCTGATCTCTTTTCTTATGCCTAACACCTCAAGAACAAAGGCTCGCGCAATGCGAGCCTTTGTTGGCGGTGGCCAAGGGAAGAGATTATTTCTTCGCCGTTAGCATGGGCTTCTGCGATGCCGAAACGGGTAGGTTCACGTGTTCATTCAGAAAATCGGTGAGATCACTCACGTCCTGCTCGGTCCCCACCATTGGCGGCATGAATTTGCGGTACGGCGAATCCGCCTTGTTTTCATGCAGCATCACAATGAAGTTGTGAATGTTGGCGCGATCGCGGCCCTGAAGCAGAATGGCAAGAGGGCGATATCCCTGCAGCGTATGGCACGATCCACACTCACCGCGGAAGATCGCCTCGCCCCGGGAGTAGCTCGATGCCGACCCGTTCCACACCCAGTTCGATTCGGCCAGATAACCATGTGCGTTGATCCTGGTCACATTCGGCACGCGTACGCCATTCGAATACATCCAGCGCCCGATCACAAAGGGCTTGCGCAGCATTTCGCGTGAATATTCGCCGGCACCCGTGGCCATGAGCGCGAGAACGAGAACCGCCATCGCATGCGAAAGATTGAATTCCTTCGGATTGCGATAACCAAGAAAGTACGCAACGAAGATGATCGTCGCCGACGTCACAATGATAATCAGTGCCATACGAGTGACCGTCGAGAACGTGCCCGAGTTGATGGTGTCGATGCCAAGGGTGAGCAACGCGCGCTGCGAAGCAGGAACCATTGCGTAGTACCAGATCATTAGAAATGGCATGGCAACGAACGACGGCACCAGCCACTTCACGCTCCACTTGACCATGCTGGTCTTGAGTTCCGGCTGCTTGTCCCCATCGATGCGGCTCGCGGTGATCAGCGCCCATATCCCGGCCAGCGAAGCGCAAACGCAAGTGCGCAGCAGAAGGCTCGGCCAGTAGGTTGGATTGAAAAATGCGTTCCAGAATTTGCTGCCTTCGTGGCCTGTTCCAGCGACTCCAATCCATGTGTCGCCCGGCGTCAGCATGAATGACAAAATGCCGTTGATGATGATGAGCGTAGCCGCCGATGCGCCAGCATACACCCAGCCCACTTTCAGGTGTAGCTTTTCTGGGATGCGATTCCACGTGTAGTAATAAACTGCGATGGTCGTCAGCTCGATCATGAAGAAGACCCATTCCATCGCCCATCCAAATACGAAATTGTGAATCAGCGTACTGGTCGCCTCGGGATGCGTCAGGCCGATCGCGAACCAGATACCCACGCCGGACACGGTTCCGAAGACCGCCGTCAGAATCAAAAAGAATTTGGAGTGGCTCGCAAGCTGTTTCAACCAGTCGGCGCGATTCTGCGGATCGGTCATGAGCATCGCCTTCCGCTCCGCCAGCGGCAGATAGAACCCGCCCCCCACGGCGAACTGCGAAATCATGACGTGGTAAATGGCGATGAGCCCGATCACCCAACCCGACCCCAAGTGCGGAATATCCCAAAACGGATAGTTCATTCTTTAGCTCCAGGCTCTCAGCTCTCGGCTGATAGCTGCTTTACCGAATAGTCCAGTACCCAATCGCTGTAGTGGTTAGCAGCAGAATGACTGCGATTAGGCCAAAATAGTGTGCGAAGCGTCCGCGTTTACCTGAGTCGCGGTTGGTGTCGTAAAACGGAATCATCACCCACAGTGCAATGCCGATGGTAAACAGCAGAATTCCGGCAATCTCACCGGGCGCGCCCTGCAGCCACCTCACCATGCCAAGCAGTTTCAGCATCTCGAAGGGACTCATGAAATACCACTCGGGATGAATGCCCACCGGCGCGGGTGCCAGCGAATCGAACTGCTTTCCAAGCTGCCACGGAAACACCGATGCCAGTAGCGCCAGCACATTCAGCGATATCAGCCACATCGCCAAATCCTTGCGGAGGAAGTTTGGCATGAACGGCATCGTCTTGCGCTCACGCACCGGCTTCGCTTCTTCACTCGGAGGCGAAGCGTTGCCATGCTTTTGCACCAGCCAGAGATGGAAAGCGAGTAGCGGAAGGAACAATGCCGGTAGAACCACGACGTGCAAGGCGAAGAATCGCTGCACTGTGAATTCGCTCACATCCGGTCCACCCCGCAGCATGCTGGCAATTGCGGGACCGATAAACGGGATTGCCGCGGGAATCTCCAGGCCGACCTTGGTCGCAAAGTAGCTGAGCTCGTCCATCGGCAGCAGGTAGCCCGAGAAGCCGAATACCGACGCGATCCCGAGCAACCCCATTCCGCTAAGCCACCCGAACTCGCGCGGCTTGCGATAGGCCTTCATAAAGTAGACCGAGAACATGTGCACCAGGATCGAGAACATCATTAGGTTCGCCGACCATGCATGCGCCGAACGAATCAGCCATCCAAAGTGCATCACATACGTAATCTGCCGGACAGACTCAAAGGATTCGGCACCGGGCCGGTAATACACCAGCAACAGAACACCGGTGAAGCACTGCACCAGAAAAAGAAAGAGCGAAATTCCACCCCAGTAATACCAGAACGATTGGGCGTGGACAGGGACGGTCTTCTTGCGCGCGAAGACGGCGAGTTCCGTGAGGCCGAGGCGCTCATCAACCCAGTCATAGATAAAAGCGGTCTTTGTGGTCATGCCTGTTGTCCTTCTGCGTTATGGGCGCGAATACCTTACGCGCGCGAAACTTCGACGGAATTTTCACCGACGGCAACATTGAACTTTCTGAGCGGCTTCGGCGGAGGCCCACTTACATTCGCTCCCGTATACGCGTTGTAGACGCCACCGTGGCAGGCGCAGTGAATGCGATCAGCCTGCGGCTCGTACTGCACCGTGCAGCCCAGATGGGTGCACACGGCAGAGAGCGATGCCCACGTACCATCTGCATGATGAATCAACATCGCGGGAGATGTGCCGAACTTGAACATCAGCACCGATCCCGCAGGCAGCTTCTGCGCATCCTTCAGGGAGACTTCTTTCACCGCCGACGCGCTGGAGGCCATCTCTTCCGGCGAGGCCAGGTAGCGATAGATCGGATATGCCATGGCCGCCGTATAACAAAGCCCCGCTGCTCCTGCAGCAATCAGGAACGCGCGGCGAGTGGACTTCTCGCCTTCTTCGCCAGGCTTGACTGTCGGTTCTTCCAGAACAATATGTGAGCTCATAGCGCCGCTCCTTCCATCGGCTTTTGTGCGCGTGCGACCACCGAGATCAGCCAGCCCACCACGCCCAGTCCTCCTACAAACAGAATCAGAAAGAGCCCGACCACGCCCCAGTTGGTCACCACGGTTCGATCCCACACGTCAAATCCCTTCGTCAAAAGCGAGACGTCTCGCACGGCATCGCGGAAGATCACCAGCGTGAGTTCAATCAGCAATGTCAGAGTTGCAGCGGTCCATCCAAGCCAGTTCGCCGAAACGCGTCCGAAGCCTGCAAACGCCGCCGCCAACACGGCGACCACAACGAGCGCAAGCCAGCCATAACCTGCAAAGTTGGCGAAGTGATAGAGCGGATGCGTCGACAGCCCCTCTTTCACTGCATTTGGCTGCACGCGCACTGCCCAGATTCCGGCGATCAGGTAAAGCACCCCGAATGCAGCCGCAAGCTTTCCGCCCAGGCCTGCCACAAAATGCTTCTCATCCGCTGTAAAAGTGCTGCGGCCGGCAAGGTAGACGAGCCATAATCCGCCAATAAAAAGCCCGCCGGTCATCATGAGCAGCCAGCGTGGAGTTAGTGTGGGATCGTTGGGAGGCAGATAGATACCCAGCGCAGAAGCTGAGTACATGTCGCGCCAGACTTCGGGCCGAAGCATCAGCGTCATATTGGTCGATAGCATGCGGGCGATGTACCCGGAAAGCAGCCATGCTGAAAGCCCAACCAACCATGCTGATTTCCCAGCCTCGAGCCGTGCTGTGAATTGATACAGCAGCCAGTAAGTCAGCGTGAGCACTGCGATGATCGAAATCCAGTACACGCCGATTAGCACGCTCGATGTATAGAGCGCACGCCCGTAGAGCACCTGCGCAAATAAGAGCGGCGGCACGCCAAGGTTGATCACGTACGTCATCACAACGGTCAACCGCTTCGCCAAAACGCGAGCCGTAACCGAAGCATGCGGCGAATTGCGGAAGAGGCTGAGCAGAACAGCGATCAGCAGGCCACCCAGCAACATCTCCACTGCGACAAAATGCAGCGCCAGGGTCACGATATGGAGAAGCTTGATGAGCCATATCGGGGCCGGCAACGGAATGGGATCTACAACGGGAAACGATTGCATGAGGTTCTTTTAAAAACCCTTTCACGGTTAAAGCGTGGTTTGCGAAATGGAGAAAGTTCGCTTCGAAGCGCTGTGAAGAACTGAGAGGGCCAGCGACACGCAAAACATTTTGGACTGTTTTTCTCCAATTGATTTGGAAGAGACAGGATTATCCGCTGAGGTTCCGCGGGTCTGTGACGGCGGATACATGCGTCGGTGACTCTCTCGGCTACTCTGCTTTCAGTCCGGCTGAAATTGGACCCGCGCGGTCCGGATAGAGCACTCACAAACGAAAGCGCACATGAGAGAGACCTATTTTAATAATCCTTCGACGGAGAGGTGTAACTCGTCAATGCAGTTGACCCGTGCCGCCGACTATGCCGTACGCGTGATGGTGCACCTCGCAACCTTGCCTCCTGAGAAGCGCGCATTTCTGCCCGACCTGGCCATGTCCACCGCGGCTCCGGAAAGTTTTCTCTCCAAGGTTATGCAGGCTCTCGCGCGCGGTGGGCTGATTACATCAAGACGCGGGAAAGCCGGCGGGTTTGCGATTCTTGAGCGCGGCCGCGAGGCCACGATGCGCGAGGTGATTGAAGCGATCGACGGCCCTATCTGCCTGAACGTATGCCTGAATGGAGGCAGGGATTGCGAACGCAAATCCTGGTGCCCTGCTCACCCCGTATGGGCGCGTGCGCAGCGCGCCATGACCGACGTGCTGATGAGCGTGACGGTTTCCGCGATGGCATTGAAAGCCCTACCCAGCCAGAAGTCGGACGAGACAATGACCCTGAATGGCGCGCAGGAACCAATCTGACGTTTCGAGTCATTTAACCTTTTCTTTCATCTCGGCCAGCCCCGCAGCCCTTTGTGTGGCGTTTTCGGCATCCAAGGGTTCGAGGTGGAAGAAGATGCGTGGACGAATTGCTGCGGTACTCGTGCTCTCCGGGCTAATCACAGCGGGGACAGGTTGCAAAAAAGAGATTGACAAGGCTGAACTCAAAACTGCCATCAACAACTCGTTTGCTGGCCGCCACGAATGCGTCTGGCCCGAGCCAATCAAATTGCCCGCAGAGGCCGACACTTCCAAAGACGAGAAGACCCGCGACTACGATGCTCTGACCGATGCCGGCCTGCTGGTCCGCGGAAATGCGGAGAAAAAGCGCTTTCTCGTGGGCTCCAAACAGGTCAACAACTATGACCTGTCCGACAAGGGGCACTCCGCGTGGAGTCCTGACCCCAATCAGCCCGGATATGGCAACTTCTGCTTTGGTCACTTCAACGTCACCGCCATTGACAGCGCCGTTGCCAATGACCCCTCAAACCCCACCCAATACACCGTCAACTACCGCTACGAGGTGGAGGGTATCCCAACCTGGGCCACCACCCCGGAGTCAATGAGGACGTTCCCGAAAATCGCCGCTTCAACATCCATCCGGACAGCGACCGCCACTCTGGTTAAAGGCACGAACGGTGGCTGGGCAGTCCTACCGCCGGCCCAACCCACCCCATAAGTCACGAGGGATTGTGCTTCGAGCGCTTAGCAATCCCAACGCCCTAATCCCCTAATCCCTGCCTTCTCCCTCCTCCCTTCGGTTGAGAGACTGCGCGACACGCAGACCCGTATACTTGCCCCATGTTTCCGGTGAAGCGCGCGTTGAGTTTCTCAGCCCTGGTTGCAGCGGGCTTGTCCGCAATGGTGTATGCACAATCAGCATCTCCCGCGGCTCCGCCAGCCGCACAGCGGAAGTCCACTGAAGCCTCGCAAGCCGCTGACACCAGTTCACCGCACCAGATTCAGCTTGACGACAAGCATCGGGTCATCACCGCCGGAGGCTTCGTCAAAACCGGCCCCTTGGTCTTTGAAGACATCTCCGAAAGATCCGGACTCGCAAAATGGACCTACAAGATGGGCACCCCGGCCAAGGACTACATCATCGAGACCAAGGGCTCCGGCGTCGGACTCATCGACTATGACAATGACGGCTGGCTCGACATCTACCTCGTCAACGGTTCGACCATCGACGCACTCTCCGGCAAGGAGACGGCCCCGCAGGCAGCGCTTTTCCATAACAATCACGACGGCACATTCACCAACGTCGCCGTCAAAGCGGGCGTGACCAATGATCGATGGGGCTTTGGCGTTGCCATTGCGGACTACGACAACGATGGCTGGCCTGACATCTTCGTATCGAACTTTGGAAAGAACCGCCTTTACCACAATAACCACGACGGAACATTTACTGACCTCGCCGAAAAAGCAGGAGTAACGCTCGGCAACTGGTCTTCAGGCCCCACATGGGGAGACTATGACGGAGACGGCCGTCTCGATCTTTTCGTCGCGGGCTACCTGCATTGGGACTGGAACAATCCACCGGCCAAGGGCGGCGAAGGCGGCTCGACCAACTCCTTCTGTACCTTCCGCGGCGAGGCTACCGCCTGTGGCCCGCGCGGCCTCAAAGGCGAGCCCGATCATCTCTTCCACAACAATGGGGACGGCACGTTTACCGATGTCAGCGAGAAGGCTGGCGTAGCCGACAAGCCCGGCTACTATGGCCTGGGCGCCGTCTTCGTGGACATCAATAACGATGGCAAGCCCGATCTCCTTGTCGGCAACGACTCCACGCCAAACTACCTTTACATAAATAAGGGCGACGGCACATTCGAAGACGTGAGCTACGCGTCGGGCTATGCACTGAACGAGGCCGGCCGTGAAACCGCATCGATGGGTATCGCCGTCGGGGACTTTCAGAACAATGGCATGCTCGACGTCTTCAATACCACATTCTCGGACGACTACAAGCCGCTCTACCGTAACGAGGGTGACGCCAATTTCACCGACATCAGCTACCACATCGGCCTTGGCGAAATCACCGTCCCCTTCCTCAGCTGGGGCGACGCCTTTTTCGATTACGACAACGATGGCTGGAAAGATTTGATGATGTCCGACGGCCACGTGTATCCGCAGGCCGACAAATACAACTGGGGAACGAGTTGGAAGCAGCGGCCCATGCTCTTCCACAATCTGCAGGGCAAGAGCTTCGAAAATGTTCCCGCCGTCGAAGGCAGCGGACTTGCCGATGTGATCGCGGGCCGGGGCATGGCCGTTGGCGATCTCTTCAATGACGGAAAGATCGACGCCGTTATCAGCGTCATGGACGGCCATCCCGTCCTGCTGCGCAACGTGAACCCCGACAAAAATCACTGGCTCGAGTTCAAGCTCATCGGCGGCCCGAAGAGCCCGCGCGACGCTGTCGGCACGACCGTGTACCTCAGCGCCGCCGGAATGAAGCAGCGCCAGGACGTCATCAGTGGCGGCAGCTATCTCTCGTCGAACGACCCACGCCCGCACTTCGGCATCGGCGCGGCGACCAAAATCGACGACATAGAAATCCACTGGCCCGATGGCAAGGTCGAGCATGTCACCGTCCCCGGCATCGACCGGATTGTCACCCTGACCGAAGGGAACGGTAAGTAAACCGGTTCAGTTCCGACGATTCACCGTGGGCTGGTTGTGCGACGTGATTGCGTCGCCGCCGGCAAGACAATTTCCATTCCAAACTGTCTGATGGACCGCCAGGTCTCATCGCTTTTGACTGTGTCAGCGGGGACACACTCGTGTTTCGCCTGCCACGGCTCTGTTCGATTCATATCCATTAATTCCTTTCTTTTCAGTAAAAACCATTTGGCATGCGTCCTGCAATCTCTCTGGGCGTCGGCAATCCAGACAGGTTGGGGGATGCGATGAACGGAACGAGCAAATGGGCGGTGGCGGTAAGCGCGGCAGTGGTTTTCGGGGTTCGGGTGATGGGGCAGCAGGCGACGGCGATGCCAGCGTCCGCGGCTGAGACGGCTCCGGTGAAACGGGTGATCGTGGTGAGCCTGGAGGACCGAAAGCTGGCGCTGGTGGAAGACGGGCAGATCAAGAAGGTCTACACCGTTGCGGTGGGCAAGCCAACGACACCGAGCCCGATTGGGAAGTTCACGATTGCGCGGCGCGTAAAGAACCCGACCTATTCGCACGATGGCAAAACCGTTCTGCCGGGACCGGGAAATCCCGTGGGGACGCGGTGGATGGGACTCAGCGTGAAGGGCTACGGAATTCATGGGACGAATGAACCGAAGTCGATCGGCAAGGCAGCTTCGCATGGGTGCATCCGGATGGCGCGCAAAGACCTTGAAGAGATCTACGAGATGGTCAGCGTGGGCGACACGGTGGAGCTGGTGGGGGAGCGCAACGAAGAAACGGCGCAGTTGTTCGATGGAGAGAAGATGCCGGTGGTTGCAGATGAGCGGGAACCAGTCATGACGGCAAGCATTACACCGACTGTGACGACAACAACAACGACCGAAGCAGCCACGGAAGGCGTGGCGGTTACAGGCAGCAACCGGTAAGGGGGTTCGTGCGATGAGGCTGCTTGCGGATGCGATGGGTGGGGTGGGAGCAGCGCTGCTGCCGGTAGCGGCGGCGCTGCTATTTGAAGAGCTGACGTTTGGTGGGCTGGTCCGGCTGCTGATTGCTCCATGGCCGGGAGCCAGGAAACACGGGGCGCGCGGCAAAAGATTTTCGACCGCGTGCGGACGGAAAGAGCACAAGCACGAGGACCAATCCACAAACAGAGTATCCATTTGTGGAGAGCAGTTTGGAGGCGGGAAATGATTGCGCTGAAGGTGATGCTGATGATTGCGGGAGTGTCGTTGATGGCTGCCGCTCTGGTGTTTCCGCTGTATGGATTGTGGATGCGCATCCGGTATGCGCAAATGAAGAAGTCCCGCGGCGACGGGATGCTCCTGGATTCAGGCACTCCTGATCCCGAGCCAGCTTCAATTCCGTGGCGTGGGCCGTTGGCGATGGCACTGGTGGCATGCCTGCCTTTGTTGATCGCAACGAGCATGGTGGTGGTGCCGAGCGGGATGGGCGGCGTGCGCATCAGCCAGATTGGCGGAACGGAGCCGGGAACGCTGTATCCGGGCTTGCACTTCGTTACTCCCCTCGTGGACAGCGTGGAGATGTTTGACTTGCGTGATCATCTGTTCACGGCTGGCGTCGTAGACGCGGGCAAGCCGGGCCTGAAGAATGGCATGACGGTGCAGTCCCGCGAAGGGTTGATCATCGGACTGGCGGTCACGGTGCGGTACCGGCTCGACCCCAACAAGCTGGCAAGCGTGCAGGCGCATCTGCCGCAGCCGGCAGACAAGGAACTGGTGCCGCCCGTCGTGGCGAGCGCGTGGCGGCAGTTGGCGCCGTCGTACACGGTGCGCGAGATCTTCTCGAACAAGCGCGAGGAGGTGCGGAACGCGGCTGCGGGCATCATCACGAAGAAACTGGCGGCGGACGGCATCGTGGTGGAAGAGGTAATGCTGGCGGACATTCAACTACCGGAGCAATACGCAAAGGGTCTGGAAGGGCTGCTCTTGAAAGAGCAGCAGGACGATCAGATGACGGTGGACACCGAGATCCAGGAGAAGCAGGTGAGGATTGCCGAGTTGCAGGCTGAGGCCGAGGCCAAGCAGAAAGAAAAGCGAGCCGAGGGCGATGCGCATTCGAAGGTGATTGAAGCCAAGGGCGAGGCGGATGCTATGCAATACACGCTGCCGCTGAAACAGAAGCAGATTGAGCAGAGCAAGCTCGAAGCTGAAGCGCGGAAGGAAGCGACGATCCAGAATGCCCAGGCCGATGCGGAAGCGAAGGTGATCGACAGCAAGGCTGAGTTGCAGCGGCGCAACCTGCTGGCCGATGCGGAAGCCAGCCGCATCAAGCTGATTGCGACGGCCAACGCAGAGCGGATGACTAGCGAAGCGGCGCTGCTAAACAAATCGCCACTGCTGATCAATAAGATCGTGGCCGAGCGGTTGTCAGACAAGATCCAGGTGGTGATGGTGCCATCGGACGGGAAGTTCTTCTTCGCTAACGATGTATTCAAGAACATGGCGAACGCTCCATTAGTGAAGCAGGAGATGGATACGCAATCGGAGCCAGAGTCGAAGAGCGGGCACTGAGTGCAACTGGAGGCACACGCTGATGCGCCCCACGGGCGAAGACCGTCTGTGGGGTGCATTTGCACCTCCTTGTCACTGATCGCTCGTGGCAACGCACGGATTCACCGACTTGATGCGCCACGGACGATATAATCCGCGCAACGAACAAGCACAGAAACAAGTTGAGAAATGATGAGGGCGATGAGGCTGATCCGGGCAGTTGCGCTGGGGTTGTGGGGGTTGGTCGGGCTCGCAGCATGCGGAGCGCAGCCACCGCAGACGGGCCGATGGACACAGCCAGCAGCCGATCTGGCAGGACAGATCGCTGACATTCTTGGGCCGGGCCAGACGCTGTTGACGATTCGAAACCTTTCATCGATTCCGACGACCGAACTGCCGGCAATTCGGAAACTGTTTGAACAAGATCTGAAGACCCGTGGTGTGCTTGTGTCAGGTGGAGAGGGCGCGAATGCGGTTCGTGTGACCTTGAGTGAGAATGCACGCGAGCGGTTATGGGTGGCAGAGGTGATGGAAGGGAATGAAGCGCACGTCGCCATTTTGCATGTGGACGCTTCGACCCCTGTCGTCTCGGTTACGGATACGCGCTTGGTGCTGCGGAGAGATAAGATTGCGAGACTCTTCAATCGAATTGGCGGAGTTGTGCGGGGTAACCCCATCCTCGCGGCGGCAGAAATCAACGGACATTTCGTGGTGATGTTTGCAGATCGAATTTCGATCTTCTCCGCGGTC
The DNA here is from genome assembly GCA_963738035.1 of uncultured Acidobacteriaceae bacterium. Taxonomy (GTDB): domain Bacteria; phylum Acidobacteriota; class Terriglobia; order Terriglobales; family Acidobacteriaceae; genus Telmatobacter. The sequence continues at coordinate 663,904 of CAVTVB010000001.1, read as the reverse complement.
TCGGGTACCTGGACCGAATCGAACACGTTTGTAATGGAAAGGAGGATGTCGCGCGATCCGCGGGGAGTTCTGCTGGCGAATGCGGATGGAGGCAGTTTTACCGCATATGCTCCAGGTACGGAGTGCATCGGTAGCTATTCCCTTCCCTTGAGTGTCCCCACTTCGGATAGCGGCTGGGATGTTCGGTGCCACGCAAGCGATGATCCGTGGCCGCTGTATCAAAGCGGCGATGCGAGCAGTGCGCCGGCGTTGAAGGCGTTCTACAATCCAGCACGCGATTTCTTTACGGGTGTGGTTATTCCGAGTATCGGTTTGGACCTGCCGGCGTTTTATACGGCGGGAATAATTCCGCGTGCGGCAGGTGGAGCCGGGCTGCTGATTGCAGGAATCGACGGGAAGGTCTCACTGGCAGAGAACGGAGTGATGCGCCCGATTGCTGGAACGCGCGACTGGGGGAGCGATTTTGCGATCATGCGCTCAGGGTGCGGAGCCGGTACGCAGATCATTGCTACAAGTTCTGGACAGGCAGCGAGTGACAGCTTGCGCGCGTTTGAAATCCCCACGCTGGACGTAGTGCCCACCAGTGCGCCTCTGGCAATGGATGGAACAGTGACGGCACTTTGGACAGCAAAGGATGGAAAAAGCGTGCTGGTGGCGGCACGCAACCCGGCAGGCGAATACGAGGTGGACCGTGTTACGGCGCTTTGCAATTAGTGCCTTGGTAGCGGCGCTGTCGCTGACGGCGATGGCGCGCACGCGTCCTCACTATGGCGGCACATTGCGGGTTGAGATTGAGGGCGATCCGTGGCAACGGCCGGATGGACCCGCGCGAAGACTCGTGTATGACGGGCTGACGCAACTCGATCCAACCGGCGCTCCGCGCCCCGCGCTGGCGTTGACCTGGGAGCCGGACGGCAACAATCATCGCTGGCAGTTTCGGCTGCGGGCCGGAGTGCATTTTCACGACGGATCGTCGGTTACTTCGGCAGCGGTGGCGGCATCGTTGACGGCTTTATGCGCGGTGGATTGCCCGTGGATCGCGGTGAAGGCTGTGGGGCCGCTGGTGGTTTTTACAAGCGACTCGCCGATGCCGAACCTCCCGGCGCTGCTGGCGAGCGATCAGTATCTGATTGCGCAGATAACTACGGCGGATGGTAGAACACCGTCGGGTGCGAGCGGGACAGGGCCTTTCCAGGTGAGCGGATTCAACAACGGCGTGCTCGCGCTGGCGGCGAATGAAAACTGCTGGTCGGGTCGGCCGTTTGCGGATGCTATCGAGATTCGCGTGCATCGTCCGATTCGCGAGCAGTGGTTGGACTTGAGCGTGGGGCGCGCGGATGTTGTGGAGGTTCCGCCGGACCTGTTGCGGCAGGCGCAGCAGCAACGGCTTACCGTTCTTGTTTCTCCGCCAGTGACTCTACTCGCCTTGCAGGTGAGCGATACCGGCGCATTGGCGAATGTGAAACTGCGCGGAGCGATTGCGGCGGCTGTGGATCGCGGCGCACTGTACAACGTGATCTTTCAAAAGCAGGGCGAGATAACTGCAAGCCTGCTTCCGCAGAGGCTCACCGGGTATTCATTTCTTTTTCCGACGGAGCGAGATCTAAACAGGGCGCACGAATTACGCGGAGGGTTGACGACCGGGCAGCTCACGCTGGGGGCGGAGGGCGATGGCACAATGCAGCTGGCTGCACAGAGAATCGCGCTGAATCTGCGCGAGGCGGGGTTCAATGTGCAGATGGCCGGTGCGGGCATTCGACATGCGGATTTGATCCTGCGCAAGCTGCCGACTGCCGGGGCTGATCCTGCGAATGTACTGGAGCAAATAATGCGGAGTGCCGGCGACACAACATCGGTGGCGGCTGAGACGCCTGCCGCGCTCTTTAAGGTAGAACTGACCTTTCTGGAGGAGAAGAAGCTTATTCCGCTCCTCAACCTGCCCTTGGCGTATGCAGCCGGACCACGGGTGCGCGATCTGCATCTACGCGCGGATGGGACGCCCGATTTGGCCGATGCGTCACTGGAGGACACGCGGTGAGCCTGCGAAAGAAGTTGTTGCTGTTGTTTTCTCTGACCGTGGCAGCAGCGGTTGCGGCGGTGGCGTGGACCGTGCTGGTGCGGATCCGCGAGGTGTTTGAAAAGCGCGACCAGGAGGAGACGGCACTTTTCGCCAGCCAGTTTCAACGCGAGTTTCAACATCGCTCGTCAGATGTTTCAGCAGCAGTCGATCGCATTGCAGGGCAGGAACGCGTGCGCAGTATGGCGTTTGAGCTGGTGCAATCGAATGATGCTGCTCCGTTCCTGAATGAGGCGCACTCGTTGGCGCAAGATGCGGAACTCGATTTTCTTGAGATCGTGGGGCCGGATGGGAATATCGTGAGTTCGGCGCAGTGGCCGGCTCGATTTGGATATGCAGAACCTGCGGCAAGTGAGTCCACCCAGACGCCGTTTTTGAAACGGGAGGAATTAGCGGATGGCACTTCGGTGTTGGGACTGTTTGCCGTACGCGCGATCCGCGGATCCGAGCCGGCGGTAAAGCTCGTCGGCGGCAGGCGCCTAGACCAGGGCTTTCTTGCAGATTTGCCGGTTGCGCCAGGAATGCAAGTTGGACTTTACAGCGACTCCGGGTCTGGTGAAGCGGGTGCGAACACAGTTAGTGCTGGCTCCACTTTATTTGATGCGAAGCGACTTGTGGGTGCGGACGGGAATGTGCCCGGAGCAGCGCGCTATGCATCGCTGATCGAGCGGACACGCAATAGCGGCCGGCAGATCAGCGAAGTTCTCTATCTGACGCAGCGGCGCGAAGACAGCGTGAGCGCGACGGCAATTCCGCTGAAGAATTCCGCAGGCAATGTGTTGGCCGTCCTGACGGTGGCGATTTCGCGCAGCAGTTTGGTGGCGGAGCAGCAGCAGATACGCGCAATTGCATACGGCGTCGCGAGCGGTGGCATTCTGCTGGCGATCGTCTTCAGCTTGTGGATTGCGGCGCGCGTTTCGAGGCCGGTGGAGGAGCTGGCGCGGGCTGCGGAAGAAGTTGCAAGCGGGAGCTGGGACACACGCGTGCCGGAGCGGGGGCGCGACGAGGTTGGAGTGCTGGCGCGCAGTTTCAATCACATGACAGAGCAGCTAGCCAATCAGCGCGAGAAGCTAGTGCAAACCGAACGTGTTGCTGCCTGGCGTGAACTGGCTCGGCGGCTGGCGCATGAGCTCAAAAATCCCTTGTTTCCATTGCAGCTGACCGTGGAGAACCTGGTGCGCGCGCGGCAGTTGCCCGCGGCGGAATTCGATGAAGTCTTTAACGAGAGCACGCAGACGCTGAGCATGGAGATCGGCAATCTAAAAAAGATCATCGGACGGTTCAGCGACTTCAGCAAGATGCCTAAGCCGGATTTGGAGCGGGTTGAGGCAAAGGACGTTGTGGCGCGTGCCCGTTCGCTGTATGCGGCGGGAACCGAGGACGGACCGAAGACTATTGTGGCGACTGACGTCGATGACAGACCGATGCCGCTAATGGTCGATCCGGAACTGCTACATCGGGCGCTCTCAAATCTCGTTCTGAATGCAAAAGATGCGATGCCGGAGGGTGGCACTGTGACGATTTCAGCTCATCCGAAGGGTGAGGTGATCGAATTGCGCGTTGCGGATACAGGACAGGGGATGACGCCGGAAGAGTGCGAGCGGTTGTTCACTCCGTATTACACGACGAAGCAGCACGGAACCGGCCTGGGATTGGCAATTGTGCAGTCGGTTGTTGCGGACCATGCGGGTACCATAACGGTGGAGAGTTGCGAAGGACGCGGGGCGACGTTTGTGATTACGTTGCCGAGGGCTGAAGGATGAGCGCAAAGATTCTGATTGTCGACGATGAGGCCAACACGCTGGCGTCGCTTTCGCGTGCTTTCCGGTTGGCGGGGCATGAGGCCGTGGTGTGCGACAACGCTGCGCGCGCCCTGGAGTTGGCGCAGGGGCAACCCTTCGATTTGATTTTGAGTGATGTAGTGATGCCGAGGCGTGATGGGCTGGCTCTGCTTGAGGACCTGAGAAACGCCGGGGTAGCAACGCCAGTGGTGATGATGAGCGGGCAGGCTCATATCGAAATGGCCGTGCGTGCGACACGGCTTGGGGCGCTGGATTTTCTGGAGAAGCCACTTACGACCGAAAAACTGCTGGTGACGGTCGACAACGCAATGAAACTGACGCGCCTCGAGACGGAGAATCGCGACCTTCGGGCACGCGTTGGGAAGCACACGATGGTGTGGGCGGGTGAGACAATGCGGCGCGTGATGGCACAGATTGATCGCGTGGCGGCAAGTGAATCGCGGGTCTGCATCTACGGCGAAACAGGCACTGGAAAAGAACTGGTGGCGCGGACGTTGCACGAGAAGAGTCACCGGGTGAAAGGGCCGTTTGTGACGCTGAACTGCGCAGCCGTGCCGGCGGAACTGATAGAAAGTGAGCTATTCGGACACGAAAAGGGTTCGTTTACGGGTGCCGCACAACGGCACAACGGCAAATTCGAGCAGGCACATCGTGGAACGCTCTTTCTCGACGAGATTGGCGATATGCCTGTGGCGATGCAGGCCAAGCTGTTGCGCGTTTTAGAAGAAGGCGAAGTGGAAAGAATCGGCTCCGACAAGCCGACCAAGGTGGATGTGCGGGTGGTGGTGGCAACGCATCGCAATCTTGAACAGCTTATCGAGACTGGCGGATTTCGGCGTGATCTGTACCACCGTGTGGTGGTATTTCCGCTGATGCTGCCGCCATTGCGCGCTCGCTGCGAGGATTTACCCGTCCTGGTGGAGCATTTTGCGCGGCAGGTGAGCGCACAAAACGGGTGGAAGCCGGTGAGGTTCAGCGCAACCGCAATTGATGCGTTGAAAGAATATGCGTGGCCGGGAAATATCCGGGAATTGCGGAACGTGGTGGAGCGCTTACTTCTGCTGGCCGGCGATGAGGTGAATATGGAGGATGTGCAACTCGCACTTCCTGCGCGTGGCGGGAGCGGACCGGTGCGCGTGAGCGTGGAGCGAGAGGCTGGACCATTGGCGCAGCGCGTACTTGCCTTCGAGCGGGAGGTGGTTCTGGCAGAGCTTGAGAGACACGACCGGCGTGCCACGCCAACCGCCCGAGCACTTGGGCTTGAGCGAAGCCATCTTTATAAGAAATGCCAGCAACTGGGTATCGACATGCAGAATCCCCCTGAGCGGGATTAGTGGACCGAGAGCGCCAGGCGAACAGACTTCTACTCGCACGAACGATCGGCCTTTGTCGTGCATCTAAGCTCAAGTGATCGCCTCCAAGGAAAACATCGCCAATCCCGCAAAAAGAGCGTTGAGGACCGCGAGGAAAGGAAGCCTGGTGTGCTGATATCGATGATGGTGGTGTCAGTGCCAACAGGTGTGGCGGTACTTGCCCTGATCGGATTGGTGTTCTTCCTCTCGTCTTTGCTTGGCGGACTCCTCGGGCCTACTCCGCGATACGAGCTGACCAACCCGAACGAGTTGCCCCCCAATGATTCGGATCGATTTCTGGAGATTCTGGAAGCGCTAACGGATGCGCAATTGAATCAGACGGGCAACCTCGAGGTTCATACAAATGGGCCATCGTTTTATCCCGCGGAACTCAAAGCTATCCGTACCGCACAGCAGAGCGTAAATCTGGAAGCCTACATTTTCCAAAAGGGCGAGATTGCGCGCCAATATCTTGAAGCTCTAACCGAACGCGCGAGAGCCGGAGTTCGAGTGAACCTTGTACTGGACGCGTTTGGCAGCGCGGGCACGGGGCGGTCATTCTTTAGACCACTGATCGAAGCGGGCGGCAAGGTAAATTGGTACAACTCGCCGCGCTGGTACGGACTGATGCACCTGGACAATCGCACCCACCGTGAGTTGATGATCGTGGACGGCACGACCGGCTTCATCGGCGGTGCAGGCATTGCGGATCAGTGGTATAGCGGCGTGCACGGACAGCCGCGATGGCGCGACTCCGCAGTGAGGATTGAGGGCGAGGCGGTGTACAACCTGCAGTCGACATTTGCTGAGAACTGGCTGAGTACGTCGGGTGAATTGCTGACGGGAGAGGCCTACTTTCCTCGGATTCAAAATGACCATCGGTTGATTTCCCTGGTGGTCAACAGCACGCCGACGGTGGGTGGATCGACGCGCGCGCGAATTCTGTTTCAATTGCTGCTGGCTTCGGCGCAGCGGAAGATTTCTATCACTACGCCATATTTTCTCCCCGATAAAAGCCTGATGAAGGACCTTTGCCGCGCCGTAGAACGCGGCTTGCAAGTGCGTATTCTCGTTCCTGGCCGAAAGAGCGATCATATGGTTACGCGCAGCACGAGCCGCGCCGGGTATGGCGAACTGCTGAAGGCAGGCGCCGAGGTGTATGAGTATCAGCCGGCAATGATCCATGCAAAAGTGCTGTGCGTCGATGATCTCTGGGTTGTGGTTGGGTCAACAAATTTTGATAATCGGTCGTTTGGAATCAATGACGAGGTCAACCTTGCCGTACGGGACACTGACGTGACGAAGCGGTTCGGACATGACATGGCGATTGATCTCGGCCAGAGCCGAAAGGTCTCGCTCGAGGAGTGGAAACACAGGCCGGTGACCGATCGCGTATCGGAATTGATGGGAATGATTATCGAGCGGCAGCAATGAGTAAAACTTCGGTTCGATTTCGCATTGCGTCATATAACACACACAAGTGCCGAGGCATCCACGGCACTATTTCGCCGGAGCGCGTGATTCGCGTGATCGAGGAACTCGATGCGGACATTCTGTGTATGCAGGAGATTGTGGATGCAGCCGGCGGCACCGGCAAGTATGACCAGGCGCGGCAGATCGCAGAGGCATTTCCGGAGTTGAATGTCGCCTTCGGCGAGACTCGACCGCTGCACGGTGGACGTTACGGCAATATGATCATGACGCGCTTTCCAATTGTGGAGACCCGCACTCATGACATTACGAAATCGACTCGCGAGGAGAGGGGCGTATTGCAGTGCGCCGTTGAGACGGGTGCGAGCGCGATGGTGAATGTGTTTAACGTACACCTTGGCACGGGATACATGGAACGGCGACGGCAGATCGAGGTACTTATTGGCGAGAAGATTCTGGCGCAGCCCGATATACGAGGACCGCGAATTGTGATTGGGGACTTCAATGAATGGACGCGCGGACTGACGACGCGTCTGCTGCAGCAGAGCTTCCAGAGCGATCGGCCGATACGGAATCGGCGATCCGCGCGAACCTTTCCCGGCGTACTGCCAATCCTGAGTCTGGATCATTGCTACTACGAAGCGCCGCTGGAGATGGTGAGCACAACGATCTGGCGGAGCCGAAAAGCCATGATCGCATCGGACCATCTGCCATTGATTGCCGATTTCAGGCTGCCCGCACAGGCTTGAGTCAGATATTCCTGTCATCGGAACCTGCCGGTTTCGACAGAGTAGGTTTTGAATTGGAAGATCGAATTTTTTTGGGTAGATGTCGTCAAACGATGACGCACTTTGACTCCGAGAGAAAACATTTACAAGCCACATGGAGGACAGCTATACCCGAGCTTTTCGAGGTTGGGACCCGGTAGTTTTGCCAGTATCGAGACAACGCGAAGTCCGCCTAGCCTCCTCAAAGGAAGCTAGGCAATCAGCCCTCGAGACTCTGTTAATCTCTAGCTGCTCAATGAACTGACGATTAACGATGAGCAACAGGTGAGAGTATGACTCCCCAGACAATCGTCGTTCCGGTTCAAAAGGTGAGCATCATGCTCACTGTCTTTGGTTTCGGCTTGCAGGCGACTCGCGATGAACTCCTTTATTTGATACGTAGGCCCGTGCTCATTGCGCGATCTCTGGCGGCGATGTTTGTAATCACGCCCCTTGTCACAATCCTGTTGCCCTGTGCCTTCAACATCCAGTTACCGGTCATGATTGCGTTGTTTGCTCTCTCGATCTCACCGGTGCAGCCGCTCCTTCCTCGAAAAATAGGCAAGGCGGGCGGCGGCGTGGCTCCATACGGCCTGGGGTTGATGGTTACTGCTGCGACGATATCGATTTTGTACATTCCGCTGGCTGCCCGGCTTATTGGCGGCTACTTCGATAAGCCCTTCGCCATGGGATGAGGCAAGACCGACCAATCGTCTATGAGCCGAGGTCATATGAGTTTCTATTTTTGAGAGCTGAACGAGTGCACGGAGGGGATTCAAATGGAGTATGTCCATCTTTCGATCGCATCTTCGCTTTTTGTAACTGGGCTCGGGATTGCGGTATTCCTCCACATGCGCTCAGCGAAGGAAGCTGGAGCGCAACTCGAAGGAGATTCGGACCAAACGGTCAATCTCACAGGAGGGCAATTGAGTTCCTGGTCAAGGTCCGATGCTAAGCGCGCCTTCGATATTTTCTGCGTGTTGCTCGTATTGCCGATATTGATCACGGTCGTCGCGGTCATCGCACTGGCTAATCGACTGACGACAGGGGGTGCGGCGTTCTTCTTCCAAAAGCGCACGGGACGGAGCGGGCGCACGTTCACTATCCTCAAATTCCGCACAATGGAACAGCGAGAGCACGATGCGAAAAGCAGCATCACGACTACCGAGAATCAAAACTTCACGCCGTTGGGTCCATTTTTGCGCAGATGGAAGCTCGACGAATTGCCACAACTGTTCAACGTGCTCGCCGGAGATATGAGCCTGGTCGGTCCGAGACCTAAGCTGCCGGAGCACCAGCTTGGCAATCTGTGTTGCCGCCCCGGAATTACCGGCGCGGCAACAATCGCATTTGCACGCGAAGAAGAGGTTCTGGCTGCTCTGCCGGTCAATTACCTGGGCCTTTACTACCACTCAATCGTTCTTCCCGCAAAGCTTCACCTGGACACGGAATACATGTCACGGGCTACTTTTCTGTCTGATCTGAAACTCATTGTCGACACGGCGCTTCGACGCTGGGATAGTTCAGTAATCGAGGAATTGTTCGATCTCGAAACGATCGAGTCGAATAAAGCTTTCGTACTTGAGAGTGTGCCGAGCCTCGCAGGGAAAACGAACCGAGATGAAGCGCTCGCCTCGGCGGACTGAGCCGTGGCGAATGCGCGATCTAATGATTGGGCACCTGTTCAGATCGAGAAATGTCAGCCGCAGATCGGAATTAACTTACGGCAGCCACAGCATGATAGGGCTTGCTGTAATGGGTAGACCACTCGACGAGATCGGCGTTGAGAAACCGCCAGCTACCGCTGCCAGGATCGATTTCGAGCAACATGTAGGCATTGGGGTCGTAGCGTGTGGCTGCCATCACGTAATGTTGCGGGCCATAGGTATGGCCACAGTCGATCCACTTATGCACGTGCCCGCTGACCACGAGCTGGATGGTGTCCTGATGCTTGCGCAGAAGAGACTGTAAACCGAAGTCGCCAAACTCCGTGGGGCGAATTGCCGCCAGCGGGTAGTGAACGAAGACGAACGTCGGCATGCCCTCGGAAAGCTGCGCCTCGAACCACTGGAGTTGCTCTTCACCGAGGGATCCAATGCTGGGGTTGAAATCGGCAGCTTTATTGTCTTGCGTCGAACCGAGAAAATTATTCAGGTGAACGAACTTGTATCCCTTGTAATTGAGCACCCAATAGGGATCGGTGTTGAACTTAGCCTTGAAAAGCCGATGGCTCATCTCCCGCGGAACATGTCTGACATCGTAATCGTGGTTGCCGAATCCAATGTACACCGGCATGCGGAAGCCGTCGGTGATTGCCTTTGCGTTATCGAGTCGCGTCTTGTTCTTGAAGTAGAAGTCGTAATCGGTAGAAGGATAGTTGTGAAAGTAGTCGCCCAGAAGGAAGACCTGCTCGATGCCGGGTGTTAGCGAGTTGATGAAATCCCGCGCAGCGGTGAGGCGCGGCGTAGTCACCAGGATGCTTTCGTTGTCTTCCAATCCGTTCTCGCTGCCCTTCACGTAGAAATCATCGATGATGTGCGAGTCGGCCACGAGAGCGACATAAAAGCGATTCCCTGCCGGATGCGCCCCTACCTCACGCGCCCAAAGCGAGCGCGTGAGACTTGAGACGAGTGCAGCGGAGGTGAGAGCACCAAATCTACGTCTTGTGAGATGCATAATCGAAGACCTCTCCCCGTTAGAAGGACAATTTGCCAGCCACCTGCAGCTGGCGCGGCGGGAACGCCGAGGTGATCGATCCGTAGCTTCCAGAACTGCGGTTAGAGTTTGGCGCCATGTAGTTGACCGCGTTGAGCACGTTAAAGGCTTCGCCACGGAGATCGAACGAAGAGTGCTCATTCCACAGCCGGAAACTCTTGTGCAGACCGAGATCTAACTGGTTGAAGGTCATATCTCGGAGTGAGTTGCGGCCTGCATTGCCATACGGGTTGCTGGCGTCAGTGGGAATGGTCACGCTTGCCGGGTTCAGATATCCGTTCAGCGCGGTGCTTGTCTTCGTCCAGCTTGACTTTGGATTGAGGGGTTTGCCCGAGACGTTCGGACGCTGGTTGAGCAGCGGGCTTAGCTGAAATGCGGCAGAAGGGCTGTAGATCAGGTTGTAAGGCTGGCCGCTCGTGTTGGTATTGATGAAAGTAAGCTGCCACCCGCCGACAGCCATCTCAAGAGCCCGCGGCATGCTTGACGCGAACTTGCGTCCACGTCCGACCGGCAGATCCCAAACCGCGCTGAGCGTGTTGTTGATTGGTTGGTTGTAGGCCGACTGTCCGCGCTCGCCGGGAAGATTTGCCAGGTTAACGCGCGATGTGTCGTTGTTCGGCGTGTCAAGATGGCCCGATGCATTGTCGATTGCCTGGCCCCACGTGAACGAGTCCAGCAGGTAAAGTCCTCCGGACAAGCGATGCTCAAGCTTTGCCTGGAACGCGTTATAGCTTAGAAAGCCGGCGGGGATGGACTCCTCAATCGTAGTAAAGGTAGGAATTGGTCGACGCGCCTGAACGCTCAGCGTTCCTCCCTTGGCGTTTGCCGCCGCCTGGTTAAGATCGGCCAGTATCCAGATATGCACGCCATGCTCACCGATGTAGGACGCGCTGAAAACTGTGCTTTTCGTGATCTCGCGCTGCACATCAAAGTGCCAGGCCTGTACATAGCCTGTAGAGATGTCCTTGGGAATGTAACGTGTCTGTGCAATGGTGGTGTTGAAGTTGCTGGGATCGACGAAGTTCTGAGGATAACCCTGCGCAACCGTGCGGAAACAGCCGGCATAATTTTCGCCAGTGCACAACGCCTGTTTGGTGCCGGTGAATGCAAAAGGAGCTACCTGATTCACGGTGGAGTTGATGATGTAAGGGCCGTTGTAGGCCAGCAGGTTTTCTCCGCCCTCTCGATTGAACTGATCGAAACTGAGCCCGTATGCCGCGCGAATCACCGTCTTAGCATCAAGCTGATATGCAAAGCCAAGGCGTGGCGCAAAACCGAGCGTCGGCATATGGACCAGCGCGCGATTGTAGAGTGAGCCGCTCGAAGCCTGAATGAGCGTGTTGGTGGTCGGATCGAAGTTGGCCAGGTGGTTGCCATCAACCCATTGCGGCGTGACCAGTTCATAGCGCAGACCGGCGTTCACGGTTAGCGACGGCAGCAGCTTCCAATCATCTTGGAAATAAAAGAAATTCATGAGCTGGTGATAGTTGACGATTCGGAAATTGTTGAGCTGATAGCTGTCGCGCGCGCCGGTTAGGAAATCTGTGAGGTATGCTGCAGCCGCAGCGCCGGCATCGCTGGTGCCACCGCCGTTTTGGCTGAACCCCTGGCTGAAGGTTTCACCGCCGTAGACGGGATTGAAGTCATCGACTTCGGTATTGATGGAGAGAAACTCCCATCCGAATTTCATACTGTGGCGATTCTTGATCAACGAGTAGTTGATCTTCGGATTGATAACGAAGGGATTCTGGAACTGTGGGTTTGAAGTCTGCGCCCCGAACGTTGAGAAGTTCTTGACACTCTCGTTGCTCAACCGTCGAATCACAGCCGGATCTGTGGGGAGGCCGGGAACGCCCGCGTCGACATTGATGCTTTGCTCTCCCGCGAGATAAGGTGTTTTGCCGCCGTGTGTCCAGGTGAAACCGATGCGCGCATCGAGCGTTGAGCTCGGACTGAATGAGTGGGTAATACCAGCCGCGACCTGGCGATTGTAAGCGTGGATCGTGCCGTTGCCGCCATCTCCTGCATCCCCCGGGATCGAAGTGGCATCAACAATATCGCCTTTGTGATCGCTGTAGCGGCCAAAGATCGCGGTTTTGGTGCTAAGAACCCAGTCGATACGACCATCGCCCTTGTTATCGGTAAGTGTGGCACGGGGGAACGACGCATAGTTGTTTGTGAAACCTGCGACGTTAGGTTCGGGTAGCGCCGCGATCACGAGGGAGGCGAGCGGCGTCCAGTCTGACTGCGGCACAACGCCGTTGGCGTAGACGGCGCCCGTAATTGGATTGCGAAGCGGTACAGGCGCGCCGGTGGTCGACTGGAAAATTCCCTGACGCTGCAAAGTTGTTGGAATCGTTGCCGAGGCGTAAGTTGCCTGCACCTGGCGGTTTCCTTCGTAGTCGGCGAAGAAGAAAAGACGATCACGCAGAATGGGTCCGCCCACTGCTCCGCCAAACTGATTGCGATTCAGCTCCGGCTTCTGCGACTTGCCCGTGAGCTTGTTGATCGGCGGGGCAAAGGGACCAATGGCATTGAAAATCGTGTTGCGATAGTACTCCCAAACTCTTCCGTGAATCTGATTTGATCCACTATTAATGGAGACGTTGACCACCGCTCCCGATGCGCGCCCGAACTCGGCAGAGTAGTTGTTCGTCTCGATTCGGAACTGGTTAATGGCATCGGGCGACGGTGGAATAGCCTGGTTCGAAAAGCCCTGGTTCGACGTGCCATAGGCGTTGTTATCAAGTCCGTCGAGAAGGAAGTTGTTAAACTCAGAACGCTGGCCGTTGACGTTGTAAGACGCGTCGCGGCTGGTAACCGACTGGTTTTCGAGGTTATTGCGGCGGACACCCGGAGCCAGCGACATCAAGTCGCCATACGCGCGGCCGTTCAGTGGCAAATCGTGCACCTGTGTCTCGGAGATGACGGTGCCAATCGATGATGTCTCACTCTCGAGTTGAGTGGCAGCCCCGGATACCGTAACAGTCTCGGACACACCACCGGGCTTAAGTGTCAAATCAACTCGCTGGCGAGTGCTGACGTTTACCGAGAAGGGGTCGGTGACTGAATCGCTGAAGCCGGCCGCTGACGCGGAAATCTTGAAACGCCCGATGTGAACGTCTGGAAACTGAAAGTGACCCTCGCCATCCGTAGTGGTCGCCAACGAGGCTCTCGTGGCGAGGTTAACCAGTGTGACCTTGCTGCCCGCGATCGGCGCGCCGGATGAATCCCGGACGAATCCTAGAACGGCCGAGCTGTCGAATTGCGCGGAACTGAAGGGCGCACTCAGGAGGAGTAGAAATACTGCCAGTAAACCGTTGCGTCTCATGAATTGCTCCAAAGAGTCTTGATGTTTTACGTAAGTCTGATGGGGAATGCCGTGGCCGAACCATGCGGACGCGCTGCAGCCTTGAGCCATGACGCTCGGTCTGGTGGCACCTCAGCCAGTTCGGCGGACATCTAGAACACACCTTACGGGGCACATGTGAAATCTCTGTAAACGGATCTCCGTGGGAAGCATGAATCTCTTGCGATGATTCCGAAGATGCGCGAAAAGAGGATGACAGTCTACAAGAATCGCTGTACTCCTTTTTTCCACAACGGAAACACTAGGGATACTGGAAAGTGACTATCAAAGAACACACATTGCGATCGTTTCTGAGCTATCCCTATACTGGCCTTATGCGCACTCTTGTTCTCTGTATTGTTGTCGCATGCTTTGTCCCTGCTGCTGCCGATGCAGTAGATCGTGATCCAGTCTCCTATGTCAATACGCTGGTTGGGACTCAAAAGAGCGCGATCGGGTATGGCGGGACAATGCCGTTTGTCGCGTCGCCATTCGGCATGACGGACTGGACGGCACAGACAAGACAGAACAAGATCAGCATCACGTCCTACAACTACGACGATCAGGCAATTTCCGGCTTTATCGGCACACACCAGCCTGCGATCTGGATGGGGGACTACGGCTATGTAACGATCATGCCGCAAACAGGCGCGTTGCGCACGACACCTGACAGCCGCAAAATGCCATTCACGCACAGCACCGAGGAGGCTCGACCCGACTATTACGCAGTTGCTCTTGGCGCCGGTGGCGGAAACGAGCTTCGGGTGGAGATGACCGCGACCGAGCGGTGCGCAATGTTTAGATTTCGCTTCCCAAAGAGCGCCGTTGCGCGCGTGCTGGTGGAAGCATCGCGACCTGGGGTGCCAGGCTACGCCGCGATCAATACTCAGTCCGGCGAGATTACTGGGTACAACCCGGATCGCATGGATGCCCACCTGGGGCCGAACAAGCTTTCGAACTTCAAAGGTTATTTTGTCGTCCAGTTTAGACAAGCCCCTCTCAATGCCAAGACCTATGGCATGGAACAGGAGAAGGCACCATCCAGCCATGGGGCATATGCAGAGTTCAAGTCAGGCGAAACTGTTGAGGCGCGAGTCGGCACCTCCTTCCTGAGCATCGACCAGGCGCGCGACAACCTCAAGAACGAGATGCCGCAGTGGGATTTCGATGAAGTGAGGCAACGGCTGCGAGCTGCGTGGAACGAGAAGCTGAGCCGGATGCAAGTGGACGGCGCGACGGAGAAAGAGAATACTCGGCTCTATACTGCGCTTTACCACGCGCTGTTATACCCAAGGATCTTCTCGGAGGGCGGCCATTACTACAGTGCCTTCGACAATCATGTCCACAAAGGGGAAAGTTACACCGCATATTCGATCTGGGACACATTCCGGGCAGAGAACAGCTTGCTGACCCTTCTTGCGCCCGAGCGCGTGGACGGCATGATTACGGCATTGCTGCAGAACTTTAAAGAAGGTGGGTGGATGCCGAAGTGGCCGAACCCCGGCTATACAAACATCATGATTGGAACCCACGCGGACTCCCTGGTAAGCGAGGCGATGCGTAAGGGTTTCGGCGGCTTTGATCGTAATGTTGCGTGGCAGGCAGTTTATAAGGATGCGATGACACCGCCGGATGGAGACACCACGCGAAGGTGGTTGGATCGTGAAGAGCACACTCCGTACGAAGCTCGGGCTGGTCTGACGTATTACAAACAACTGGGCTACATTCCGACAGACAAGACCGATGAGGCGTCCTCAAGGACGCTTGAGGATAGCTATGACGACTGGTGCGTGGCCCAGATTGCCAAGGTACTTGGCCGCGATGAAGACTACAGGTTCTTTCTACATCGCTCCTTAAACGATCGCAATCTTTACAACCCAGCGATTGGCCTGATGAACGGCAAGACTTCGGACGGAAAATGGGCTCCGCTTGGCGCAGCGCAAGACTCGGCGGCCAACCGGTCGATGTCGGGCTGGACTGAAGGCGATGCGTGGGTGTACACATGGTCGGCGCTGCATGACCAGGCGGGTTTGCTGCAGTTGATGGGTGGCGCCGAGGCCTATGACGCCAGGCTGGACTTGCATTTCAACGGCGGCCACAATGTGCACAGAAACGAGCCGAGCCACCATTATGGATATCTCTACGATTTCGGTGGGCAGCCATGGAAAACGCAGCGGAAGGTACGTCAGATTGCTGCCAAGGAGTACGGGTTTGGGCCTGGAGGCCTGGATGGGGATGACGATTGTGGACAGATGTCGGCATGGTTGTTGTTTACTGCGATGGGATTCTACCCGGTGAATCCGGCCAGCGGCGACTACATGATTGGAAGTCCGCTATACCGAGGCATAAGTTTGAAATTGGACAATGGTAAAACCTTCCGCGTGGAAGCCGAGAGTAATTCAGAGACCAACATCTATATACAATCCGCAACACTCGATAACAAACCCCTCGAAATTCCAGTGATCACGTGGGAACAAATTCAGTCTGGAACGACGCTGCATTTTGTGATGGGACCTCAACCATCACCGTGGGGAAGCAAATGGCGGCCGGCATTGATCCCTGATCGGTGAAACTGATGGCACAAGGATCAGAAACTCCGCGGACATTCGGCTTGTTTATTGCGATGTCCTCTTACATCCGCAAGATTCACGAACAATCAGAGTGACGGGAAGAACAGTCCGGAGACTGGGACTTGTGAACTCGCCCTTGATTCGTTCCAGGAGCAGCCGCGCCGATATGTTTCCAAGGTTTGCAGCAGGCTGACGGACAGCCGTGATCGGAGGAGTGATCAGGGTGTAGAAATCGACGTCGTCGAAGCCCACGAGAGCCACATCTTTGCCGATTGCTATCTTCATTTCGTTGAGGGCGTCCAGTACCCAGATAGTGGCAGCATTGTTTGTCGTGAATAATGCTTCCGGGCGATTGCGTGCTGACAGCAGATCTGACAATGCAGAATTTGCAGATGATTGGCTGGATAACAAAACCTCTTTGGCGCACGGCAGCTTCGCGCGCCGCATCGATTCCCGATAGCCGTTGATTCTCTCTTTGATGGTCAGCAGGTGAGAATTCGCGGCAAGGCACGTAATCCGCCTTTTCCCGTGCTGAATAAGATGGTCCACGGCCATTCGCGCGCCGGCTCTGTTTTCAACGCCGACGGTGTCTGTCGTCGCCACTTCAATCGGCCGATCGATGGTGACGATGGGAAGCGACCCTGCAGCGACGGGCTTTAAGTACTTGTGGCGGGCATCTGCCGGAACCAACAAGATGCCATCAACGGGATGATGGGTCATCATCTCGACCTGAGCGGCTTCGATAGCGGGATCCTCACCAGAAGCAGCTAACCAGACAAGGTAGCCACTCTGTCTGGCAGTCTCTTGAACAGCATGAATAACGACGGAAAAGAAAGTATCGGCGATATCGGGAACGATGAGCCCAATTGATCGTGAGAGCTGTCCGGTGAGCATGCGCGCGGCATGATTCGGACGATAGTCGAGCTTGCGGATCGCAGCGCGCACTTTCTTCGCAGTCGTGGCGGAGACGTAGGGATGCCCGTTGATCGTCCGAGAGACGGTCATCGGTCCTACACCGGCTGCACGTGCTACATCCTCAAGTGTTGCCCGTTTGCTGGGAGATGTTGTTCGCAATCGTGGTCGTCTATCTGGTTGCCCTACCATAGCTTCCAATCAGGCCCCGGGATTTAGCTGTAAATTTACCACAATCTTCAGTTGACAAAGTATTGTTTGGTTGTGTAGACAGATCAGACGATGTGATAGCGCAATCATAAGTCTTCCCTAAAACGAAGTTCGCTTTGGAGGTCAAAGTGAAAGTCAATCAGTTTAAGAATTGCATCATTCTGCTCTTAATCGCGATTTGTACGCTCGCGGTTGAGAATAAAGCTCTCGCTCAGTCCGACACCTCGTCTCTCTTCAAAACCGTCACGGACACATCCGGCGCCGCACCTCCCAATGCCAAAGTTCCCGTGAGGAACAATGAGACCCATATCGGCCACACAACTCTCACAAACCAAGGCGGTAGCAAACAACAACGATCGTGATGTGCATGTGGATCCCAGCAGTGGCCCGTCACGTCGATGTGGCAAGAGATGTGGGCGAGACGCGGAGTCCGCTTCGGCAAGGGCCTGTTTGGAACTCTATTTTGTAAATTGACGCGCGCGATGCTGAAGCGCGTACAGAGTTGTGACATGTCGTGGCGCAATTATGCACATAGATTGCGCAATCCCCAAAAGCCGGTCATAACAAAAAATGTTTCAGGCATTCTCATTCGAAAGGAGTCGCCATGCGGAAAGCTGTTCAGATCCTGATGTGGAGCCTTTGCGCCGTCCTGTTGATCACGTTCTTCTTCCCGGCCCATGGATTCGCTCAATCTGATGTGGGCACAATCAGTGGTTTTGTTCGAGATCAGTCGGGAGCGGCAGTGCCGAACGCGAAGGTAACTATTCTCAACGAGAGCACCGGGGAATCGCACACTGTAACCTCCGATTCGCAGGGCCACTACACCCTCACGAATCTACGGCCGGCTGTTTACAGCATGACCGTAGAGGCGCAAAACTTTAAGAAGTTCTCAAGCGCGCATAATAAGCTGAATGCCAGCACGACGCTCTCGCTGGACGCTGACCTGGCGGTCGGCGCGACGAGCGAAACCGTCCAGGTGACAGCTACCGCGTCCGTGCTTCAAACCGAATCCGGATCAGTGCAAAACCAGGTCTCTGGCCAGCAGATCAGCGATCAGCAACTGAATGGCCGCAATCCGTTGTATATGGGCTCTCTGCTCCCCGGTCTTCGCAGCGGCTCCACCCTGGGCGACTTTAACTTTGCTGTCGGCGGCGGCGTTCCGTTCCAGATTAACGGAGCGCGGACCCAGGATACGCTGGTGACCTTCGATGGTGCGCCCGCAGTCCGCACCCGCGGCAGCGGAGCAGTCATCGGCGTTGCCAGTGTTGACGCAACCGCGGAGATGCAGGTACTCACAGCTGACTATCAAGCCGAATACGGTGGTGCAGCAGGTGGCCAGGTACGGCTCATAACCAAGAGTGGCGGACAGAACTTTCACGGCTCGTTGTATGAGTATTTGAGAAATTCCGCGATGAACGCCAACACCTGGACTCGAAATCAAAGCCCAACGACACAATTCGCGCCTCCGTTCCGCTACAACAACTTTGGCTTCGCTGTAGGCGGCCCGGTCTGGATTCCCGGAGTCCACTGGACTGACCCTCTTCGTCAAAAGCTCTTCTGGTTTTTCAATCAAGAATGGATCCGATACCGTTTCACGGACACTCAGACTCAAGCCGTACCCACCGTGCTCATGCGCCAGGGAGACTTCAGCGAGTTGCTGGGTCCCAACCCTTGGTACTCGGGCGTAACCAAGATATATGACCCGACAACCTGCCCGGTGAAGGGCGGAGCGGGCTGCGTTCAATATCCCAACAACGTGATTCCGGCGGAACAACTGAGTTCTAACGGCATGGCGATTTTGAATGCGTATCCCGCACCTACTCCCGGCTATTTGTCAGGAACGCAAAACTGGATCGGACAGGCTGCGCACCCCATTAATCAGACGAAACAAATTATCAACGTTGACTTCCTTCTGAGCTCGAACCACCGTTTCGAGTTCCGGCGTCAATATGCGACCTACTTTGAATACCAGCCTTTTGACCAGGGATCAGGTCTGACAGGCAAGTACTTCGATCGTCCTAACCAAACCAACGTCCTTGCATGGACATGGACAATTTCTCCGACCCTCATCAATGAACTGCGCGGGACGGTAAGTATCGATCGCGTATATATCCCGGTAAATACGGCGCTGGCAGGCTTCAACCGTGGCACGCTCGGAATCGACTTCCCGTACATTATCCCGGGAGCCAAATCTGCGGAGGAGAAGATCCCGACGGTCACCGTTCCGAACTTTTACGGTCTCGCCGGCGGTCCTTATCCCTCGCACTCTCAAGGCCCGATCTACACCATCAGCGATAGCGTGACAAAGGTCTGGGGTAATCACACGTTCAAGGGCGGGATCTTTGTGAACTATCAGGGCGAAAACGACAACGATCAGATCAACGTGGCGACCGTTCCCGGCGGCGCAAACAATCAAAATGGGTCCTTCGTGTTTACCGATAACCGCAGCGGCCTGGCCGGCACCAGCGGAGCGGGCATCGCCAATCTTGCGCTCGGATTGGCGGACAGCTATACCGAGATTGGACCGAGGGCATATACAAGTTGGACAGGCCAGATGTATGAGGGGTTCGTTCAAGACTCGTGGAAGATGACGCCCAGGCTGCACGTCGACTATGGGATTCGCGTAACGAGTCTCACCCCGTACAAGCCGGCGTGGGGCAACGCAGCGTACTTCGATCCGGCGTCCTACGACAAGAGCCAGGTTCCTGTCGTCAGTCCGACCACGGGCAACATAACTCTCGGAACCGGAAACCCCTACAACGGTGTCGTCATTCCGGGCTTCAGCCAATTTCCAAGCTCGGCAGCTGCTCACGGAGTGATTGGATCGGAGCCAAATTCCACTGCCTGCGCAGGCGGCCCTTGCACGGCTCTGTTTGCTCCCAATCTCAATAAAGGCTATGTGGACATCTCGACCACAGTTCAGCCGCGCCTGGGAATCGCCTTCCAACTCGACCCAAAGACTGTGTTACGTGCGGGCGCAGGTGAATTCGCCACGCGCATGGGCCTGCTTGACAATATCTTCCCTGGCGGCAACCCACCCTTCCAGCCGTTCGTAACCGTGGCGGCGGTCTCAGGGAGCTTTGCCTCGATGGTAGACAATCCCGGCGTAGCATTGAACCCGAGCGTAGCCCCTCCATTGACGGTTACTTCGCTCGTCAACAGCCTGAAATCTCCAATCCGATGGAACTGGAATGTTTCTTTCCAGCGGGAACTTCCGTTCAGCTCAACGTTCACAATTGCCTATGTCGGCGGTCGTGGATACCACAACTGGCGCGTGTTTGACATCAATCAGCCCTCAGCTGGCGCTCTGCAAGCAAACCCAGGCAAGAACGCTAATTATCTCCGTCCGTACCTGGGATTTGCCGCCATCCAGCAGGAGCAGAGCAATGGAGGTGCAAGTTACAACGCGATGCAGGTTAGTTTGAACCATCAATTTACCAATAACCTCATGTTCGGCGTCAGCTACACATGGGCTAGGAGCATGGACGACGGTTCGAACTATCGCGACATCGTTCCCGATACATACGACCCTAGTAACCTCTGGGGCCCGTCGGAGTACGATGCCCGCAATGCGGCGGTCATCAACTACCTGTACGCCCTGCCCTTCTTTCGCAATCAGAACACGCTCACTGGAAAACTCATTGGCGGCTGGCAGCTGAGCGGTAGTTCCCAGTTCCAGACCGGGCAGCCATGCGGCGTGGGGACCAACAACGACTACGCCGGCGTTGGCGAGGTCGGCAGCTTCGGTTGCGGTACCAATACCTCCGAGGGGCAATTCTGGGTCATGAATGGAAGTCCGAAGATCCTCAAGAAGTTTTCGGGGTATCCAGGGCAACAGGGAAACAAGTACTTCGCCACCACCAACAGCGATGGTTCGCCGCTCTTTACTCAGCCGGCAGCAGGCACCTTCAACCTGCAAAAGGGGGTCCGCAACAGCATCTACGGCCCTGGCTTCCAGAACTGGAACCTTTCCCTCAAGAAGAATTTCCCGATCAATGAGAGAGCTCAGTTTCAGTTCACCGCAGATGCCTACAATTTCATCAATCATCCCAATTGGGCGCAGATTGGACAGGCAGGCGGTCTTCAGCTAAATCCGACCGCAGGCACGTTCGGACAGGTGACCCAGAAATCTACGACTAATCCGCGGAATCTCCAGGTTGGTCTGAAATTTCTGTTTTAAGCAGCATGCAATACGGCGAGAACTCCGCACCATCGCGGAGTGGAGTTCTCGTGTACAACAACCTCAATTCGCGCATCGATCACTGCATTCGAATTCCGCACTTTAGCAGAATAAAAGTCGATTCCCCAAGCCAGTCCTTTCACACTTCTATGAGAACAACTTCCCATCGATTAAGATCCCTTGTCATCGCGCTTGTGGCGTGCTCCTTGCCTGTCGCAGTTCGCAGTCAGACCATGAAGGCTCCTGACATCACCAAGTCTCCCACCTTGTATGTCGTTCCGTATGCGCATTTGGACACTCAGTGGAGGTGGGAATTCCCGCAAACGATAAGCGAATACCTTTTGAAGACCATGCGGGTTAATTTCGAGTACATCGACAAGTACCCGCATTACGTCTTCAACTGGACAGGAGCTAATCGTTATCGGCTGATGAAGGAATATTTTCCAACCGATTACGCGCGAATGCAGCAATATGTCTCTGCTGGTCGCTGGTTTCCGGCTGGTTCCTCCATTGAAGAAGGTGACGTGAACCTTCCAAGCGCCGAGGGGATCTTCCGCCAAATCCTTTACGGCAATGAGTATTTCCGCAAGGAATTCGGGAAGGCGAGTACAGAGTACATGTTGCCTGACTGCTTCGGATTCCCTGCTTCACTACCGAGCATTCTGGCTCACGCAGGCGTAAAGGGGTTCTCAACGCAAAAACTGAATGCGCAGTGGCAGCCTGCGCCGAAGATCGGAGGACCTGATTCTCCCGAACAAACGCCGGAAGGCATTCCTTTCAATGTTGGGATGTGGATCGGCCCCGATGGAAAGGGCGTAATTGCGGCCTTGAATCCAGGTGGCTATGGCAGCAACGTATACACCGACCTCAGCAAGGAACCGATAGCGGCCCCAACCGCATCCGCCCCTCAGCTAACCAGCGAAGAGAGGGCGCGACTCACGCCTCAGCAGGCGAATGCAGTGGCGCGTCAGCGGCCGGTGGAACAGAACTGGGTCCAGCGTATCGACCTTAATGGAAAAGTCACCGGGGTATTTGCTGATTACCACTACGTTGGTACGGGCGACATCGGCGGTGCTACCCAGGAATCAACCGTGAAGCTTTTGGAGGCCATCACCACGAAAAGTGAAACCGTTCTTCCTTCACCTCCGAAAACGGCTTTTGCAATGGGAGAGGCACCTAAATCAGAGCCAGCTGGATCAGAAGTTAAGGTCGGTGATGGGCCAGTGCACGTTATGGAATCCGCCGCGGACCAGATGTTCAATGACATCACGCCACCAATGGCATCGAGGTTGCCGACGTACCAGGGTGATCTTGAGTTGATCAATCACTCTGCAGGGTCGCTAACATCTCAGGCCTATCACAAGCGATGGATTATCAAAAACGAATTGCTAGCCGATGCAGCTGAGAAGGCATCCATCGCGGCGGCATGGATGGGAGGACGGACCTATCCGCAACAACGCCTCAATGACGCATGGATGCTTGAATTGGCTGGGCATTTCCACGACACGGGCGCCGGGACAGCAACGCCACGATCCTACCAATACGCATGGAACGACGACATCATCGTAGCAAACCAGTTTGCCGGTATTTTGACTGACGCGACCGAGGCAGTCGCGTCAGGGCTCGATACCGAAACCGCGGGAACTCCGATAGTCGTCTTCAATCCTCTCAATATTGAGCGCGAAGATGTTGTTTCTGCCAATGTTGTGTTTCCACACGAAAGACCGAAGGCTGTTCGTGTGACCGATCCGAAAGGCCGGGAGGTGCCATCTCAGCTTGAGGACGGCAGGATTCTTTTTCTTGCGAAAGCACCTTCTGTTGGATATGCGGTTTACAGCGTGCAGCCCGTCGCGGCATCTCGCGAGCAGTCGACACTCAAAGCCACGAAGTCATCCATCGACAATGACCGATATCTCGTACGTCTGAATGAACAGGGAGATGTCTCAAGCATTTATGACAAGAACATAAAGAAGGAACTACTGGCCGCGCCGATTCGGCTCGCAGTTTCGAACGATGTGCCGAAAGTTTACCCGGCCTGGAATATGGAATTCGAGCAGGAGCAGGCAGCGCCGCGTTCGTATGTCAGTGGTCCAGCCCAAATTCGGATTAAAGAAAATGGTCCAGTTCGAGTCTCGCTCGAGGTATCCCGCGAGACTGAGGGGTCTAAATTTGTCCAGACAATTAGCCTTTCAGCAGGAGACGCAGGTAATCGTGTTGAGTTTGGCAACGCGATTGATTGGAAGACTCTGTCTGCGAACCTGAAGGCAACGTTTCCGTTGAGCGCTTCGAATGAGAATGCCACATACAACTGGGAGGTCGGCACGATTCAAAGGCCCAATGCCCAAGATCGTCAGTTCGAGGTTGCTTCTCATCGCTGGATTGATCTAACCGATAAGACGGGAAGTTTCGGGACCACGGTTCTCACCGATTGCAAGAATGGCTCTGACAAGCCAAATGACAATACGCTTCGCTTGACCCTGATGCGATCCCCAGGGATGCAGCCCCCACCCAACGGACGGCCACAGACCTACACCGATCAGGCTAATCAGGATTGGGGACACCACGAATTTGTCTTCGGACTGGCGGGCCACGAGGGCAGTTGGCAACAGGCCCAGACGGATTGGCAAGCTTATCGGCTTAACGATCCGTTGATCGCTTTCCAGACCACGAAACATGCTGGATCTCTTGGGAAAAGCTTCTCCCTGGTTCACTTGAATAATCCACGAATTCGCCTTCTCGCTCTAAAGAAGGCGGAAGCGAGTGACGACGTAATCTTGCGGATGGTTGAACTCGATGGGAAGGCACAACAGGATGTTCGCGTCTCCTTTGCGGGTGCTCTTGCCAGTGCTCGCGAGGTCGACGCACAAGAGCGACCCATCGGACCAGCAACACTTATCAATGGTTCATTGGTGACTTCGTTTACGCCGTATCAGCCACGCACGTTTGCGCTGCGCCTCAATGCGTCGCAGGCGAAACTGGCGTCGACCCAATCGACGCCAGTTACGCTTGATTATGATCTCGCCATTGCAACCAACGATGATACGAAGACAACTGGAGGTGGCTTCGACGGCAAAGGCAATGCAATTCCAGCGGAGATGCTGCCAACTTCGATCGAATATCGTGGTGTGCAGTTCAAACTGGCGGCTTCCAAGACCGGCATTCCAAATGCGATTGCTGCAAAAGGACAGACGATCAAGCTGCCCGCAGGCCGCTACAACCGTGTTTACTTGTTGGCGGCTTCCGCGAACGGTGACCAAGATGCCGCCTTCCTTGCAGGGAACAGAAGAATCACTCTGCATATTCAAGATTGGGGCGGGTTCATCGGACAATGGGATACACGCCAGTGGAAGCAACAGCCAGAGCGTGACTGGGCAATCTCGGCAAATCACGCACCCTGGCCGCCTGCGGATGAGCAAGAGCGAGAGAAACGCCCTGTTTCGCCCCGCTACCCGGAAGACTACGTTGGCCTTGAGCCGGGGTATGTGAAGACCGCTGACCTAGCCTGGTATGCGTCTCATCACCACACAGCCGAGGGGTTGAATCAGCCTTATCAGTACTCCTATCTATTTGGCTATTCGATCGAGTTATCGGCCGGCGAACGAACCCTTACTCTTCCGGACAACGACAAGATACGTATTCTCGCTATCTCTGTCGCCAAGGAAAATCCGGATTTACATGCTACGCAGCCTCTTTACGACACATTGAACAAAGCCGAGCCTACTCGGGCTTCGACGAGTGAGGTTCAATGAACCGCATGTCTAACTCGGGCTATTTATCTGACATTGAAGGAGGCGGGGGGCCGGTGTCCCAGTGCGTTGGCTTGTCTGTCATTGTGAGCCTTAACTCACCGCCCGCCGTTACTTGATCATGCGTAAACCATGAGCGTTTGTATGCCGTGCCGTTCCATGTTGCTTTTGCGATGTAAACGTTGGTTGGCGCGCCGTTCTCCGCAACGATAGAAAATGTTTTTCCATTGCCCAGCTTGATTAAAGATCTGGGAAATATTGGCGAACCGATCAAGTAGAAGTTCTGTGCCGCAACCGGGAAAAAACCCATCTGGTTGAAAACCAGGAAGGAGCCCATTGCACCTGAATCGTCATTCCCGGGAAGGCCGTCCGGACCGGTGTGATAGCTCGCGGGAAGGATGGCACGGATGGTTTTTGCCGTGCTGCTCTGCTCGCCGATCCAGTTGTAGAGATACGGTGCGAGAAAACCGGGTTCGTTCCCAACATCGTAGCGATAGCGCTGAGCAGCGCCAGTAGCAAAGAAGAGATCGAGGCGTTTCTTGAACTCCGATGCTCCGCCGGCAATCTGGATTAGCCCGCGAACGTCTTGCGGAACGTAAAGAGAGTAGGTCCAAGTTGAAGCCTCATAGAAGTTGTCCTGATACCACGTACCGACGAGTTGAGGATTGAACTTCTCTTTCCATCGTCCATCGTTGTGGCGCATCCAGATGAAGCCTTTCACATCACCGCGCTCTGTGTGGTCGACGGCGTCATCGTCCCAAAGTTTCTTCCAGTTCTCAGCGCGGGTCGTGAATTTTCTCGCTTCCGTGTCGTGACCAAGGCCCTTCGCCAGCAGTGCGACGGCATAGTCGTTCGCCGCATACTCCATGGAACGCGAGCCTGGTCGATCGGGCCCTCCCGCGGGATCGGAATGTTCGATGGACAAGTATCCCAGACGCTTCCACTCGTCCATGTCGCCGCGGCCATAGCGTATCGGATCGCTGGATTCCGTATCGGCATCATGGACCATTGCCTGATAGACGCGCGCCCAGTCCAATCCCGGGAGATGTTTCACAAAGGCGTCAGTAAACATCATCTCGGCATCTGACCCGCCCTGGGTTCTTCCGGCGAAGTTGCCAGACCTGCCATCAACGAAGAAATGATCATGATCTTGAATTTCCAACAGCGACTGCAGAATTGCAGTAACGCGCTTGGGATGGAGCAGCGTTAGCAAGGGCGTTGACGAGCGGAACGTATCCCAGATGCAGTAGAAGTCGTCATAATACGGCCCCGTGCTCTGCCACAGCGGATTCTCACCCGTTCGGTCTACCGGCATCAGCATAGAGTGGTAAAGGCCAGTGGCGAATTGCTGGCGCTCGTCTTGAGTTCCTCCTTCGACCTTCACTGTCGCTAGTTCTTCATTCCACGCTTTCACAACGGCTTTTCGAGTGCCCTCGAAATCGAAGTTGGCAACCTCAGTTGTCGCGTTCTTTTTTGCCTGCTCAATCGAAACGAATGAGATTCCGACCTTTGCCATCACCGGCTTTTCGCCGGCAGCAAACGTCAGATAGGCTCCAGTGCTTACGATCGGCGCAGGAGGCTCGGGGAGCGTGCTCATCGTGAACGGCATCCTGTAGCTCGCCGTTTTTGTTCCCGGATGCACACCTTTGCTGTCTTCCCACACTCCGGTTGAGACCGCAGGCGTATCGGTCAGGAGATAGAAGTAGACTTTCATCGGCGTGGTTTGGATGTTCCACCCCATGACGGATGCCTGCATACCGGCGACCTCAGTTGGCGACAGTACTTCCACCTCGGCCGAGTAGACCACCTGGCTTTCGGGATAACGGTGCGGGGATTCATGCCTGCGCATGAGCAGGTGTCCTACATCAATCAACAGCGTCCGTTCCCCCGTTGGGGGATAAGTGAATCGATAGATCGGCGTCCGCCGCGCTGTCGAAACCTCTGCACGGATGCCCGATCCGCGCAGTTTCACAGAGTAGTATCCGACTTCGGCGTGCTCATCCTCGCGCGGCGCGGAACTGTGAGCAGGATCGGCCTTGCCCATCATCGGCTGCACCAGGATGTTGCCGTATTTCGGCCCGCCTCCTGTGCCCGAAACATGCAACTGCGAGAAGCCATTTAAGGCGCCACTCGCCTCCCATCCGGCATTACCTTCATTGTCGCCGTAATCTGGTCCCGGCTTCGCCATTCCGAAGGGGAGTGTTGGTCCGACAAAGACGTTGCCGCCCTTGTCTGCGCCTAGCATCGGATCGATCTCTGACGAGTTCTGGGCATGAAGAAGAGCAGTTGTGATCAGCAACAGGAGCGAAGCACATAGCTTTTGCTTGCATGTCATTTCAGATCTTTATACTCCCCAGATAACTGCAAATAATCCACTTTCTGTCGGTTCGAGATCTGAACTTCTTTCGTATTGAAAAAGAACTCCGGATCTGAATGCCGGTAAGGGGAACTCCAAGCACAATCTCAAATCTTCGAGCCGCTCTATTTGCCTTAATTCGGGGCAGAAGCTCGATGGGTCTCACGCCAATCGCGTGGCGGGATCCCTCCAGGAAAATCTTGGCGGCGCGAGCGTAGAACTGACACCAGGCGATTTGAAAGCCAAACACGATGCGATCTCTGCAAATGCAGAGCCTTGTAAATCGCTAGTCCTCTCTCCGCTTCGGAAAGGCCAATCCAACTTAAGATATTAGTTTTGTTGGTGCCGGGAGGGGGGGTCGAACCCCCATGGCCGCAAGGGCCGGCGGATTTTGAGTCCGCTGCGTCTGCCAGTTCCGCCATCCCGGCAATGGGGTGGGGTGCATGAAAAGTATCGCATATACGTTGATTACAGGGCTAGTTGAAGCGGGTCGAACCGCTGAGGCTGCGGCCGTATTGAAAGAGGTTTGTGACGGCTGGCGGGTTGCGGATGTCTAGACGCTTGCGAGGCTTGTCACCTCTCGGATGCGGTGGATTTCGCGGCGCCAATTCGGCCGCAAGTCCTTTCTCCAGGCTTCTCGCTTAGAACCGTGGATTCCCATGCGACAATGGAGGCAATCGTGATGACTTCTGCCTCTTCTGCAGTCGTTCCCGATCCGGTCGTAGTGACCCCGGAATTGCTGGCTCAGCACAGCATTACCCCGGATGAGTACGAACGGATCCTGGCGGCGTTAGGACGCGTCCCTTCCCTCACCGAATTAGGTATTTACAGCGTGATGTGGAGCGAGCACTGCTCGTACAAGTCGAGCCGTGTGCATTTGAAACGTTTGCCGACCAAGAGCGACCGCGTGGTGCAAGGTCCGGGTGAAAACGCCGGCATCATCGATGTGGGCGAAGGTTGGGCCTGCGCGTTCAAGATTGAGAGCCACAATCATCCCAGCTATATTGAGCCCCACCAAGGTGCTGCAACTGGGGTCGGCGGAATTCTGCGCGACATTTTTACTATGGGCGCGCGACCGCTGGCGGTGATGGATTCGCTGCGCTTCGGACCGATCACCGCTGAGCACGGGGTCGAACCGGATCTGGTGGCGAAAAATCACTCCATCGTCGAGGGCGTGGTCAGCGGGATCGCCGGATATGGCAACTGCTTCGGTGTGCCAAACCTGGGTGGCGAAACTAAATTCGAACCCTGCTATAGCGGCAATCCGCTAGTGAATGCGTTTGCGTTGGGCCTGGTGCGGAAGGATGAAATTTTCTACGCCAAAGCTACGGGCACCGGAAACCCTGTCATTTATGTAGGCGCGAAAACGGGGCGCGACGGCATCCACGGCGCGACGATGGCCAGCGAGGAATTCCACGCCGGC
Organism: uncultured Acidobacteriaceae bacterium; assembly: GCA_963738035.1. Lineage (GTDB taxonomy): Bacteria > Acidobacteriota > Terriglobia > Terriglobales > Acidobacteriaceae > Telmatobacter. The sequence goes on along the minus strand of CAVTVB010000001.1, from coordinate 635,014 downwards.
ACCGAGGCCAAGCGGCCCAATGTGCAGGTTGGCGATCCATTCATGGAGAAGCTCCTCCTGGAGGCCTGCCTTGAAGCGATGAAGACGGGTGCGATCGTCGGCATTCAGGATATGGGCGCGGCGGGGCTGACTTGTTCGACTTGCGAGATGGGCGCGCGCGGCGGCGTTGGACTGGACGTGGAATTGGATCTGGTTCCACAGCGCGAAACCGGCATGAGCGCATACGAAATCATGCTGTCTGAAAGCCAGGAGCGGATGCTGTTGGTGGCCGAGAAAGGCCGTGAAGACGAAGTGCTCCGCGTCTTTGCGAAGTGGGGATTGGACGCGGTGATTGTGGGCACTGTACGGCCCGAGCCGCGCTTGAGAATCCGGCATCATGGCGAACTGATGGCGGATATTCCGAATCAGTCGCTGACGGATGACGCTCCGCTGTATCACCGGCCAGTGGGGACCTGGAAGGCTCCTGTGCCGACGGACCCCTCAGATCAGGTGCTTATTGAACTGGAACAGGATCGCAATTACCTCGGCGATCTCAAGAAGCTTTTAACGAGCCCGAATGTCTGCTCCAAACGCTGGGTGCATGAACAGTACGACACCATGGTGCAGACCAATACCACAATCGGGCCGGGAGGCGAGGCCGGCGTGATGCGGATCAAAGGCACCGGGAAGCCAGACGGGCCCGATGGTCCTGCGGGTGAGATTGGCCTCGCGATGGCCCTGGACGGCAACGGGCGCTGGGCATATCTCGATCCCAAGCTGGGTGCGATGCACGCGGTGGCCGAAGCGGCGCGCAAGGTTGCCATGACCGGGGCAACTCCCGTGGCTGCGACAAATTGCCTCAACTTCGGCAATCCGGAGAAGCCGGAGATCATGGCTCAGCTTTCCTCCGCTATCGACGGCATCGCCGAGGCCTGCACTGCTCTGGGGACGCCGATCACTGGCGGAAATGTTTCGCTTTACAACGAAACCAAGGGCGAAGGTATTTATCCGACACCGGTGCTGGGGATCGTCGGAATTCTGGACGACGTGACAAGGGCTGTACCAGCAGAGTTTCAACAGGCTGACGATGACATCCTGCTTCTGTGGCCGGTGCCGCGAGGCGAGGAGCCGAATCCGAATCTCGAGGTTCCGTTCACGCCTGCGCCCATCAATCCATATATTGTGTATCCGCTCACTCCGTCTCCGTCGTTCCCGGTTGGCAGCGCTGTCCCGGAGCCGGTTTCCGATGCTCCCGAAGACACCACAGATTCCCCCTCGAAGGAACTCGCAGCATTCGGCAGTTCGGAATATGCGAAGGCCGTCCTCGGCGCGCTTTGGGGTATGCCACCCGCGCTCGATCTCGAAGCAGAAGCCGGACTACATAAGCTGCTTATTGAGTTAAGCTGGCGCAAGTTGATTCGTTCAGCACGCGACATCGGCGACGGCGGCATTGCTGTAGCACTGGCTCAGGCAGCGTTTCCAAATGGAATCGGCGCAAAGGTCGAACAGGACCAATCGCTGATGATCCACCCCCTCTTCGGACTTTTTGCCGAACCAGCTTCCACTGTGCTCTTGACTACTGTCGCGAGCAATATTGGCGAGATCGAGAAACTCGCGGGAGAGTTCAACTTCTTCTGTGCTCGCATTGGTACTACCGGCGGAAATCGCCTGGAAATTTCGGTTGACGGGCAGTCCTTTATATCCGCATCACTTGCCGAACTGCGTGAACCTTGGGAAAAGTCGCTCGAAGCAGCACTCCACAATGAGGTGATGGCATGAGCCGGTTGCTGTTTCAAGGGGTTCCCGGCACCGCAGACAGCAACATCCAAGCCGACGAGTTCCAATGTGCGCAGCCCATCGGCGACGAAGACGACACCCTGCACGAGGAGTGCGGTGTCGTAGCCATCCACGGGCATGCGGATGCGGCTCGGATGGCGTACCTGGGCCTGTATGCGCTACAGCATCGCGGGCAGGAATCAGCAGGGATCGCAACGGCCGATGGACAGCACCTTGCGAACATCAAGGGCATGGGACTTGTGTCGGAGATATTTACCGACGAAGTGCTGCAGAAGCTTCCGGGACAAATGGCGATCGGCCACACGCGCTACTCGACGACGGGCGACTCGGCCCTTTTGAATGCGCAGCCGATTCGCGTGGACTCGACGAAGGGCCTGATCGCGATTGCTCACAATGGCAACCTGGTGAACCTGGGTACGGTGCGGGCGAAGCTGGAGCGCGATGGGGCTTATTTTCAAACCACGTCGGACTCCGAGATTATCGTGCAGCTGATTGCACACTCCAAGGCCGGCTCGCTTGTGGATGCGATTGCGGATTCGCTCGGGCAGGTAGAGGGTGCATTCTCGATTGTTATGATGACGCGTGACCGGATCTTTGCGGCGCGTGATCCGCGCGGATTCCGGCCGCTTTCGATCGGGCGAATCAAGAATCCTGATGGTCCCGATACGATCGTATTTGCTTCAGAGACTTGCGCGTTCGACTTATTGCGAGCCGAATATGAGCGCGATGTGTTGCCCGGCGAATTGGTGATGGTAACCGGAGACGGCGTGACCAGTCGTCAGTATGCGACGGGCGTTCCGCAGTCGAGCTGCGTCTTTGAGCATGTCTATTTCGCTCGGCCCGACAGCCGGATCTTTGGCCGCTGGGTGCAGGAAAGCCGCGACCAGATGGGGCGCCAACTGGCGCGCGAATCTGGTGTGCCCGCGGATGTGATTGTGCCGGTACCAGACTCAGGTGTCACAGCAGCGCTGGGTTATGCAGAACAGAGCGGCATTCCTTTTCGATTTGGTTTGATCCGCAACCACTATGTGGGGCGAACATTTATTGAACCGGAGCAGCGGGTGCGTGATTTCGGCGTGCGGCTCAAGCTGAACCCGGTGCGCAACCTGCTTGAGGGCAAGCGCGTGGTGCTAATCGACGACTCCATCATTCGTGGAACCACAAGCCGCAAGATTGTCCGCATGGTCCGTGGCGCGGGAGCGAAGGAAGTGCATCTGCGCATCAGCTGTCCGCCTACGATTTCTCCGTGCTTTTACGGTGTGGATACTCCGAGCAAGAAAGAACTGATCGCTGCCAACAACAGCGTCGAGGAGATTCGCCGATTCATCGAGGCCGACTCGCTGGCTTATCTGTCGTTGGAAGGGCTGCTGAAAAGTTGCGATGGCGACGAACACAACGGCTACTGCACCGCGTGCTACACCGGCAAATATCCGACGGCTTGGGTGGATGTCGATGAAATCCTGCCGGCCACGGAGAGCGTCCAGGTTTGAGCACCTGAGCCCAGGATGCCCGATTGTGATGCTTTGAACGATGTGCAACCATGCGGTTGCGCTTTCAAAAAAAACGAAATTCAAGTAAAGTCGTCAATCGACAGGACTTAGGCGGATGGGGGTCGCTTATGTCGCACATTGCATTGCACTTAAGTCTCAAAGTCGTCAAAAGATTGAACTTAGCGGGAACTTTCGGAGCGGATTGCACCATTTCGGGAACAGATGGTCTCAGGATGTGGTGTACTGCTCCAACGGCGTTCGACCCGAAGTGATTTTGCTCACGGCCGCCCGGGTCTCTCTTATTCGTGCTACTTTGTGTCGCTCCTATAAGTGTAGAGAATTCTGAGAATTAGCCTGCAAGGTTCGGAGAACTATTTGCGGGTGGGAATGAGGCAGATAGGGGGATTCTGCCGGGGTGGGGTATTGACATGCGATATCCTTCCAGGGACGCCGCCCTGTAAGTAGTTGTCAAATGGGGATACTTCCGGATTGCCCACGACCCGACCGCAATGTTTGATTGGCGTCGGGACCACCCACAAAGAAGCCACCTATGAGATAGACTTACCGCACTCCGGTTCTTGCGATGAATGTTTTCTCGTTGTTCAAACGAAGACCTTTCACCAGACTCGAAGAATGCTTGTTGCGGGAACTTGGCAATAATCTCCCCTCGCCTTCGGATACGATACTTCGCGCTCAAATAGGTGATATCCGGCGTGCTACGCGGCTCACCGATTCCCGCGAGGTGCTCTTCTACCCTAAAAGAGGGCGAGAAGCGAGTCCGCCGTTCGCCGCGAATCATGCTGAGCTGAAATTTGCGACTATTCGTTTCACGGTGCCAGGCGTACAAGGGAGCTGGACTGCGAATTTCTGGCTTGTGAGTGGCCGATTCTTCTCGATCAACTTCTCACCGAGTCCCAGTGCGATTCGATCTGCATCGGCCGTCCAGATAGACGAGTGCAAGCTGCTGCATGATCCATCGAAAGCTGTTGATCTGGGCGTCGAAATGCAACCCGTCTCTCGTGACACGGTGGCTTTTCCCGCTTGGGTAACCGAAATTGAGAAGCACTGTTCTGTAGGTGACGCCTACAGACCCCTGTCCGCGGAAAAGCGTACCCGATTCTTGGAGGAGATATCATGCAGCTTGCCCGATGACTACTTGTCGCTTCTCGACTGCACGGAGGGACTCTCAGTTGGCTCCATCGGGATTCTGGGACTGTCTCAGGTCTATGAAGTAGTCATGCCAGACTGGAACTACTACCTGATTGCTGAGATCGGAAGCAAAGGCATGCTGGGGGTGCGTGCGCACGACCCGAAGAAGGAGATTTGGTACCTGGAATACGATGGTGCTCCGCCGTGGCAGAACTTAGGTTCCTCGATCGGCGACGCCGTACGCGGCTTGGTCGGCTTCGTTTCCTCCGAAAATACCTGAGCGCGTGCTCGCCATTTGCGGTAACGCCTCAATTACCGCCTATGGGGAAGTAGCGAAAGGCAACCGCAGATCCTTCCGCTGCGCGTCAGGATGACAGCGCTCGAGAGATTCGAAGCCGGTGAGTAACCGGCCACTCGGAAGTGAGCATATTTGTGGCTGGAGAGAACCGAAGGTCAACCGTAGTCACTCATGCCGCGGCGCGGCACCCATAAAGAATGAAAATTGCTGCTGGTGAGGTTGTGCTTTCCCACCCAAGCGGAGCTTGGATGGGGCACCCTCGTTCGTCCGGATGTCTGAATTTTCACGGCAGATGTTTCGACCGCCCCTTCGCCAAGCTCAGGGTGCGCTCATATGACAAGCGCTTTTGCTACTGTTGGTGAATCGCCGACGATGCGGAAGTTGAGATGAGGATTGCTTGGAGGTCTTTCGCAGTAGGGATCTTCATCTTCGGCTTTTCCGCGTGCGGCCTAGCCCGAGCGATCTGGATTTCAGAGTGCGGCTCAGCAGCGGAACCTCAATCCCGCGTCACACAGGCTCGTTGGCGAGGGCTGTGATCCGTGCCGTCGCGTACGTTCTGGCGAGGTTGCGCGTCAGGAGGAACATGACGAGCGCAGCGCCGAGACTTGGCACGAGGAGGCCACGCAGGCCCAGCCAGTAGCTGCCGGTCGCATCTTTCGTTACGCCCATCCAGTAGGGACCGATGAATCCGCTGAACATCGTGATGGTGTTCATTGCGGCGATGCCTGCGGCAGCGGCGCGTCCTGCCAGGAACTGCGTGGGCACGGCGAGAGCCGGCCCCTGCATCGACATGAAAGCGACGAAGCTCAACCCCAATGAGGCAACGATGAGCCAAGGCATGCGCGCGTAACTCGCCGTCAAATAACCTGCGCCCATGATGATGCAGGGAATGATGCAGTGGAATGCTCGTTCACCTGTCCGATCGGAATGTGCGCCGTTCAGCAACATTCCGGCGGCGCCAGCGACACCGAAAATCGCAATCAGAAATCCGACGTTCGTGACGCTCCAGCCAGTCGCCTCCTGCAGAATTACCGGCGCGGAAAAGTAGTAGGCATAATTCGCTGTCAGTGCACAGAGGAAATAGGCGCCGATCATCCAGACCTTGGGAGATAGCAACGCCTGCAACACCCCCGCTTCGTGACCGAGATGTGCATTCGCCGAGTCTGCATCGAGCTGGCGCTTGAGCCACATTCTTTCTTCGACCGTGAGCCACTCAGCCTGCATTGGACCGTCGGGGAGGATCCAGAGGAAGACGAAACTGAATAGCGCCGCCGGCAAGCCTTCGACGAGAAAGAGCCATTGCCAGCCAGCCAGACCCAGCGTTCCCTGAAGTCCCATCAGCCATCCGGCCACCGCACCCATCAAAACCGAGCTGAGCGGAAGCGCAATGTAGAAGCGGCTGACAGCGCGCGCGCGCATTTTGGCAGGAAACCACAACGTGAGGTAATAAAGCACGCCCGGGAAGAAGCCGGCCTCTGCCATGCCAAGCAGAAGGCGCACACTATAAAACTGCCAGGGCGTTCGGACGAACATCATGGCGGCCGCAAGCAATCCCCAAGTCAGCATGATGCGGGCGAGCCATCGTTTTGGACCGAAGCGCAGCAGAAGCAGGTTCGACGGCACTTCGCAGAGCGCGTAGCCGATGAAGAACAGCCCTGCTCCCAAGCCGTACACAGTGGCGCTGAAGTGCAGGTCGCTGTTCATGCGCAGCGATGCGAAGCTGATATTGATGCGGTCCATGTAGGCGAGGCCGTATCCGATGGAGATGATGGGGAGCAGACGGATCGCGGCTTTGCGCTGGGCTGAAATGCCTACGGCACTATCGCTTTGCGGGGATGCGGCTGCGCCTGACTCGAGTCCTATGGCTGACATTTCTGCTGACCTCGTGGGGATTTGAAATGGGTCGACTCGAGAACAGAAACCATCGGGAGAAGTAAGGCGAATGTATCACAGGTCCAAGCAGACCGGCGTTCAGGGTCGCAGACAGTTGTTGTGATAGCATCCGCCTGATTGTGCTGCGGGATTCGACCGAAGAACACGGATAGCGAAATCCCATCTCTGAGGTTGTGATGACACGTTCGCGGTGGCTCTTTGGCTTCGCGGTTTTTCTAGGTGCATTCCTGCTCTTTCTCGTGGAGCCGATTGCCGCCAAGCAGCTATTGCCTGTGCTGGGCGGGTCGGCAGCCGTCTGGATTACCTGTCTTGTCTTCTTTCAGACAGCTTTGCTGTGCGCCTATCTTTACGCGCACTGGATGAGCACTCGGCCGCGCTGGGTTGTGTATTTTGTTTTGCTGTTGGCTGGTCTTGCTTCGGCGGTGGGGTGGTGTGTGGGGAGCGCGGGATTCGGGCCCGGCTCTGCGCATCCGATCCTGACCGTATTTGCGGTGCTGGCCAGCAGCATCGGACTGCCATTTCTGGTGCTGGGGACGACGAGCCCGCTGATGCAGGTGTGGTGGGCGCGGCTGCATGGATCGGCGATCCCGTACCGGCTGTTTGCGCTTTCTAATCTGGCTTCATTGCTGGCGCTCGGGCTTTATCCCACGATGATCGAACCACGCCTGACGCTGCAGGCGCAAAGAATCGCATGGTGCGGTGGGTTTGCGGTGTTCGCGCTCATTACCGGTGTACTGGCATTGAAGGTGCGTGCTTCGGCTAAGGTATCGCTCCCGGAAAGTTCCGTTACCGCAGAGGCCGCGCCAACGCCGCGGATGCAGAGACTGCTTTGGGTGCTGTTGCCGATGGGAGCGGCTATGCAGTTGAGTGCCGTGACGAGCTATCTGACGGCAAATGTTGCTGCCATTCCGCTGCTTTGGGTTTTGCCGCTCGGCGTGTATCTGCTTACGATCATCATCGCCTTCGAGTTCCCTCGGCTGCTTCCGCGAAGTATCGTCGCGCGGTTTCTGATTCTAATGCTGGCGAGTTTGGGCTATGCGCTTTCAAAACAGGACGTGGAATGGCCGTTGCGCATCAGCATCGGCTTTTTCCTGATCGAGGCGTTCGCGTCGTGCCTTTTCTGCCACAGCGAGGCTTACCGATTACGACCAAAGCGCGCGGCGGAATCGACACTGTTCTACCTATCGTTTGCAGCGGGTGGTGCACTCGGATCATTTGTGATCGGCATCGTGTTTCCGCTGGCATTTCGATTCAACATGGATCTCGTAATTACGTGCTGCTTCACGGCGCTGCTAGCCTCGCTGGTGACGTGGGAGGATGGATGGAACTCGCGTCTGCTTTGGGGCGTTGCCACGATCGCGATGGCGGTTCAGATTTTCTGGATCAATATCGTCAATCAGCGCACCACGATAGTGGCCGAGCGCAATTTCTACGGCGCGCTCCGCGTAAAGCAAACCTTCGGGTTTCCCGGGGCGACGCTCCGTACACTGACGAACGGCAACGTTGAGCATGGAACACAGATCGACGGCACCGACGAACAGCGCCGCACGCCGACGAGCTATTACGCCGAAGATTCGGGAGTCGGGCTCGCGATACGGTTCTGCTGTGCCGGGAGGCCGCGCAACATCGGGGTGATCGGGCTGGGTGCGGGAACAATCGCTGCTTATGGGCGGTCAGGAGATGGGATCCGGTTTTACGAGATCAACCCCGCCGTGGAGCCGATTGCGCGAAATGCATTCACGTATATCCGCGATTCGGGAGCGCTGATTTCATTTGTCGATGGAGATGGCCGGGCCTCGCTGGCCCAGGAGCCGCCGCAGGGGTTCGACGTGCTGGTGGTAGATGCTTTCTCGGGCGACGCGATACCGTTGCACCTGCTGACCACGCAGGCATTGGCGCTCTATCGGAAGCATCTGGCTCCGAGCGGCGTCATCGCCTTCCATATCTCCAACCGGCATGTGGACCTGGAGTCGCCGATTGCGCTGTTAGCGAAGACCGTGGGAATGCGGGCCGTCACCGTCACGACCGGTGCCAATGACCAGCGAGGCGAGTTCACAGCGACGTGGATGCTGTTGAGCGACAATGCGGAGTTTTTTGCTCAACCGGTTGTGGCAGCGAGGGCCCGGCAACCGCAGGAGCTGGCCGGTCTCAGGCCCTGGACCGATGATTTCTCGAGTCTTCTGCCGGTTCTCCATTGGTAGGTGGCCGTTGTCACAAGACGTTCACACTCCCCGTGTGATAGCATCCGTTTTCTTAAAGCTGGACGCCCGGCGGTTCTTTCCTACAACTCGCCGCCCGGCGCCTGCCGGGGACTCTCCGCATGGACGAGGAAGACGGCAGACCGGGCCCTCGAGCCCGGCAACTCGGACGCGTTGACGTCCTAGCGGACGCCTCCACGAGTTCCCTGTGCATTCCCTTCTGTAAGCCTCAGATTCTCGCCGGGACGCGCGCTGCGTTTTCTGGTCCTGGCTCATTCACAAAAGCAATGCATTCGCATCCATATCCGTCTCAAGGAGAATTGCTATGAAAACGTACCAGGGAAGTGAGATCCGCAACGTAGCTGTAGTGGGGCATGCTCAGAGCGGTAAGACGACGTTAATCTCCGCACTGCTGCATGCCGCAAAGATGACACCAACCCAGGGCAGAGTGAATGAAGGCTCGGCCGTGACCGCCTATGACGAAGAAGAGATCGCCCGCGGCACGACGATGCAGAATGCAGTGGCCTTCGCCGAATGGCAGGGCGCGAAGATCAATTTCGTAGACACGCCGGGATTCCATATGTTCTCGCACGAGGCGCGCGCCGCGCTGTTGCCGGTGGAAGCGGCTTGCGTGGTAGTGAACGCCCAACATGGCGTAGAACCGGTCACCGAGCGCGTATGGAAATACGCAGATGAAGCAAACGTTCCGCGCTTTGTGGTGATCAACCAGATGGACCACCCGAAGGCGGGTGGCGGCGGCGGACTGAGCGCGCTGATTGACGATCTGCATGAGCGTTGGGGGCGCAATTGCGTCCCGGTGCAGATGCCGATTTCAGATGCGCAGGGATTTCATGGCGTTGTGGACCTCGTGACAATGGAAGCGTTCCACTACACGCCGAACGGCGATGGGCGCGGCAAGATTACGGGGGAGATTCCAGCGAGCATCGCGCAGCAGGCCAAGGAGGCCCACGAGGCGCTGGTCGAGCTAGTAGCCGAAGGCAAAGACGAGTTGATGGAAGAGTTTTTTGCCCAGGGGACGATCCCCGAGCAACACCTGATTACGGCGCTGCATGAGGCAATTCGCGAAGACCGCATCTTCCCGGTGCTGTTTGCAAGCGGCGGCGCCAATGTGGCGACCGATCACCTGCTGGACTTCATCAAGGTGTACGCGCCGTCGCCCGCAGAACGCGCTCCGATTGCAGTGAAAACGGCCGCGATGCAGGCTGTTGCAGCAAATGGTGATGGCGGCGATTCGAGTGCAGGCAGCGGCGTTTCGTTCCGCAACGTTGAGGATTCCGCGCCTACGGCGCTGGTGGTCTTCAAGACCATGAGCGATCCGTTTTCAGGTCGCATTAGCTTTTTCAAGGTGATCAGCGGCGTGGTAAAGAACGATGCGACGCTTGAGAACTACACGCGGCGCGGGCAGGAGAGACTCTCGCACTTGAGCGTGATGCAGGGTCGAAAGGCCGTTGAAGTTGCGGAGTTGCATGCAGGCGATCTTGGCGCGGTGGCCAAGCTTCGCGATACGCTGACCGGGGACACGCTGGGAGCGAAGGGCGGAGATATCCAAATAGAACTGGCGCCGCTGCCTGAGGCGGCGATGACCTATGCCATTGAGCCAAAGAGTCGCGCGGACGAAGACAAGCTGGCGCCGGCAATTCACAAGCTGATGGAAGAGGACCTTCTGATCCGATTCTTCCGCGATCCGCAGACCAATGAATTTCTGATCGCCGGCGCGGGACAACCGCATATCGAGTCGATCGTGTCGCGGCTCAAGAAGCGTTATCACGCCGAGGTGACGCTGAAGGCGCCCAAGGTGCCGTATCGCGAAACCATTCGCAGCAAAGCCGACGCGCAGGGGCGCCATAAGAAACAATCCGGCGGCCATGGCCAGTTCGGCGACTGCAAGGTAAGGATGGAACCTCTGCCCCGCGGCGGCGGTTTCGAATTCGCCAGCGAAGTCTTCGGCGGTGCCATCCCGCGTAACTTCATCCCGGCCATCGAGAAGGGTGTCGTCGAGTCGGCAGCTCGCGGTTATCTCGCCGGCTACCCTGTGGTCGACTTCAAGATCATCGTTTACGACGGCAGCTATCACGATGTCGACTCCAATGAACTTTCGTTCAAAAAAGCTGGTCGCCTCGCCTTTCGAAAAGCCATGGAACAAGCCAAACCCTGCCTACTGGAGCCCATCATGAAGGTTGCCGTTGAAGCTCCGGACGAATTTGCCGGCGCGCTCATGGGCGACCTGAACGGACGCCGCGGCCGCGTGCAGGGCATGGAGTCGAAGGGACGCACGACCGTCATTAACGCCGAGGTTCCGATGGCGGAAATGCTCACCTACGGCACCCAGCTCACTTCCATGACACAAGGCAAAGGCAGCTACCGAATGGAGATGAATCACTACGACATCGTTCCGCAACTCGTAGCCGACAAGATTCTGGCGAACGCGAAGCGGCCGGTGGATGAGGAAGAGGAATAAGCGGCTTTAGCTGTCAGGTATCAGCTTTCAGTTCTCAGCTCTTAGCTTTCACGAGATCCGCGACCGTCCTGGTGTTTCTAAGATGGTCGCGGATTTTCTGTTTGTCTGAACACTACTTCGTTGCTGGTGCAGCGGTCTTCGCTCCAAGCTGATTCTGTTCTGCGGCGAGCTTGTACGCAACGTAGTACTTGTAGATGTTGGAGACGTAGGTGACAGTCTCCTGTCCAATTTCTTTGGCTGCAACCAACTCTACATTTCCAAACCAGACATTTGGGTCAAGGCCCATATTTGATGCCTTCCTGCGGAGTCCAGCAACACGACTGGGTCCAGCGTTGTAGCTGGCAAAGACAAACAGTGTTTTATTGAGGCGATCGATACCGGGGTCGTTGAAGTAAGTGTCTTCGATATTGCGCAACATCTTCACGCCTGCATGGATGTTTGGTTCCGCGGTTCCCACATTGGGTATATTGATCGGCGGAGCCGCTGCGTATTTGGGGATCACCTGCATGATCCCGACTGCGCCACTGGGATTGCGCTTGCTTTGATCGAGCAGAGATTCCTGATAAGCCTGTGCGGCGATCATCATGACATCAAAGTCGTATTCACCGGCGTACTTTTTGAAAAGGGCAACGTTTGCCTGGAATTTCTTCATTTCTTCGGAAGAAGTGGAGTTCTTCACCCATTTTGTGTTCTGCAGGTAGCGTCGGAGGAGAGTATTTCCGAACGATGTTCCGACGGCGTGCGTTGGGACAAACTCGTCGACCAGTTGCTTCAACTGTGGATTGTTCTTGCGCATGGCCCAGGCGATATTCTGTCCACTGGCGATGACCAGATCGGGATGCGATTTGAGATTTGGGAGAACCTGAGACCAGAGATCAGCGCGCTGCTGAATCGTGATGGTGGCCGGGATGAGTCCGGCGTTCACCATTTGCAGGAGATCGTCGTCGGTGAGATTCTTATCGGCAGCCTTGATCACCATTGGTGCCTTGCCAGAGTTCTTGAGGGTCTCGTTCGCCGTTTGAAGGTTTTGATAGTAGGTAGTGATGGGGTTGACGTACACCTCTTTGCCGCCGAGGTCCGCCAGCGTGGAGATGGATCCGGCATCAGCCCGCGTGACCACGACTTGCTTCACATCGGTCATCAAGGGAATCGAGAATGCGAAATTCTTTTCGCGTTCCGGCGTCACCACGACACCATACGCGACGATGTCTCCTAACCCCTCCGACAGAGCCTTCTCAATCTGGTCGCTACGCATGGGGAGGAAGGTGATTGTGATGGGGAGTTTTCCGGTCTTCAATTTTTTATTTACAAACTTCTGGAATTCGGCCAGGGTCTCATACATCGCTCCCCGAGGGTGACCCTTGTCATAAAAAAAGCCGACGGGGTTGAGGATGACCAGCGCACGAATCCGGCGCCGTCTCATCATCGCATCCAGATCGCCAGTGTCTCGCGTGAAGGTCATTGGCAATGAGACCGCGCTCGATGACGCCGTCGGCAAGCCGTCAGCGGATATTGAAGGGAGAGGAGACTCCTGTTTTTGTGCCTGCTCAGTGCTTGTCGGCGCCACAGATTGCTTTTGGCATGCGGCGAGCAGAAAAAGAGCTAACAGGCAAAGCCGAGAAACTGGATGCGAATGGGTCGAATTGGCCCTTAAGTACATTCGAATTCTCCTCTTATCCATTGAACCGATATGAACGTCTCGGCTCGATCAGAAGCCGTACAAAAGCTCTCAGACCAGAACTGATTTTCAAGTTAGGAGTCTACGCCGCCTGTCAAGGTTGAGCACTGGCAAAATACAGGTCAAAGGTCCGCGACTATTCGGGTAAAGGTCTTTTTAGCAGACGCATGATGCACCAGGCACTCATGATTGCGTGCAGCAGAACGGCCGGCCAGAGGCATATGCCGGAAAGTCGCAGAGCAATGCCCGCGTATGCGAGGAGGGCTGTGGCTCCGACGTTGTAAAGCACGAATGCCGTGACCAAACCGTTCGCGTTCCGGGTCTGCGCGTCCAAGCGGGCCAGCCAACAGGCAACCGTCAAGGTGAGCAACGCCAGTCCGGTGAGACGAGCGACGATCAGCGCCGCTGACCCTTCCAGCGGTGACGCCAAAAGGAGTTTGCTTACAAACGATGGAGCCGTCACAAGCAGAAGACCGGTTACCCCTTCAATCGCGGCTGTGATGGTGAGGAGATTTTTCATGTTGTTCTCTACAGCATTGATGTGAGTGCTTGTCGCTGGTCGGTCACGATTTGCGACCGCCCAGCGACGAGGATGAGTTCTGGCGAGTTTTATTGGCGCGCCATGGCTATGCGGACAGCTTCCTCCGGCGAGACGAGGTGGTCGACGCTTTCGGCATCCTCGGCAATCGCGAGTTGAACGCCTCTGACGCTGCCCGTGAACTCGTTGCCGCGAGCGCCGTAGTCCTGTGAAACGGGAGACCCGTTGTCAACGCCAACATCGCAACCGTCGTCGCACGAGAAGACCATGGCCGCTGTAATGGCGATCGGGCCCTGGCCGACCTGCTTGCCATCGACGAACAAGGTTGCCGTACCGCCCTTACCCAGGCCGCCACCAGCGTAAGCAAACTCCATGCGGATCTGGTGCTGGCCTACCGGTAGCGGGTCGCTCGATTCCACATAAAAGTAGTGGATGCCAAGGAAGTTGTAACAATACTTCAGCTTTCCGCCTTTGGCGTAGAGGCTCCAGCCGCCGATGTTTCCGCCCTGAGCGACGATGACTCCCTCAACCGCGCCGGTTGCAGGCACAACAATCTCTGCTGTTACGGAATGAGATTTGTTCTTGATGTTGATCACCGAGTTCTCTGAAAGGCGACCCATGCTGCCAAACAGAATTTGAGATTTGCCCTTGATCAGGACCGGACGGCCGGCGATGTCTGAGTTCATCCGTTCTACTTTGCGGTCATCGAGGGGCAGAACGTTGTAGCGTACCGCCTCGATCAGCCACAGGCGTTGCAGCTCATGCAGCTTCTCTGGCATCTGCGCGGCGAGATTATTCGACTGCGTCCAGTCTTTATTGGTGTCGTAAAGTTCCCAGACGTCATCATCAAATGCCGGGACTTTCTCGCCTACGAGGAGCCAGGGTGTACTGTGCCGCGTCACGGCGGTCCATCCCTTGTGGTAGATGCCGCGGTTACCGGCCATCTCAAAATATTGCGTCTCATGCTGCTCGTCTGCCTTGGCATCGTTGAACGCGTATGCCATGCTGACGCCCTCGATGGGATGCTGCTGTACTCCGTTGACGGACAGAGGCTGAGGCAGTCCGGCCACTTCGAGGATGGTTGGCGCAATGTCGATGCAGTGACAGAACTGGGTACGCAGTTCGCCTTTGCCCTGGATCCCTTTGGGCCAGTGCACGATGGTGCCGTTGCGCGTACCGCCCCAATGCGAGGCGACCTGCTTGGTCCACTGGTAGGGGGTATTCATGGCATGGGCCCAGCCAACAGCGAAGTGGTTGTAGGATTCGGGGCCGCCCAGCTTGTCGAGGTGCGCCATCAGGAACTCGGGTGTCTCGAGTGCGGAGGCGCCATTGAAATTGATCATTTCGTTGTAAGTGCCCTGCAGCGTTCCCTCGCCGGAACCGCCGTTGTCACCGACGATGTAGTAGACAAGCGTGTCATCGAGAAGGTTCAGACTCTTGAGGTACTCGAAGAGTCGGCCGACATGATGGTCGGCGTACTCCATGAATCCGGCGTAGACCTCCATCTGCCGACGAAGCACCGGCTTGAGTACTTCAGGCATGTCTTCCCATGCCGGGATCTCTTTGTGACGCGCCGTAAGTTGAGAATCCGGGGGAATGACGCCCAGCGCTTTCTGGCGAGCGAAGGTTTCTTCACGCAGCTTGTCCCAGCCCTGATCGAACTTGCCCTTGTACTTATCTGCCCATTCCTGTGGGACGTGGTGCGGAGCGTGTGTGGCTCCCGGGGCGAAGTAGACGAAGAAGGGCTTGTCGGGCATAAGCACTTTTTGCTGGCCGATCCAGTTGATGGCCTTATCCGTCATGTCTTCCATTAAGTGATAGCCCTCTTCGGGGGTCTTCTTAGGCTCGACAGGCGCGGTGCCTTCGTAGAGGGCCGGATACCACTGGTGCGTTTCGCCGCCGATGAACCCATAAAAATATTCGAATCCGCCGCCGCCCGTCGGCCAGGCATCGTACGGGCCTGCCGGGCTGGACTCCCATACGGGTACTTCATGGCACTTTCCGAATTGTGCGGTTGCGTACCCATTGAGCTTGAGAGTGCGCGCGAGAGGCGAGCAGGTGTTCGGCAGAATCGAGCTATATCCGGGGGCGGAGGTGGCAACCTCGGTAATGGCGCCCATGCCAACGGTGTGGTGATTCCTTCCGGTCAACAAGGCCTGGCGGGTTGGGGAACACAAAGCTGTGGTGTGAAAGCGGTTGAACTTCAGACCTTCTGAGGCAAGCATCTCGGCGTTCGGTGTTTGGCAAGGGCCGCCGAATGCGCTGGAGGAGCCAAAGCCCGCGTCGTCGATCAGCACGATCAGGACGTTCGGGGCGCCAGCGGGTGGCCGCAGCGGCGTGATGGGCGGGTACTTGTTTTCGGGATTCTTGGCGTCATACAACATCAGACCTGTGCGCGGTTGAGCTGGGATGGGGAGAACAGTGCGAGGAAGGTTGTCGGGCATTCGTGCTCCTTACGAGAAGGACCTTTAACTGGTCCTTACTTTCAATGAGGAGACTAGGGCCCGCTCTCCAAGCATGAACACTGGCAAAACACACAGGTCAGAGAAATTTGATGAGGATCACTGGAAGTTGAAATTGAAACTGGGTTATAGTCTAAAGACCCGCCGGACTCTCCGGCTCTTGGAGGAAACAATGTTTCAGCTCGTCATCGTCCGACCTTCACGCTGAGCATTGCCTCGGGTTTTCCCTGTACCTGTCGCCTTCTGGTGGCACCCCCGAGGTTGAATTCAGCCCCCGGGGTGATTCTGCAAATCACATATTGATGGCAGCGTGACCCCTTCGCGTGATTGCGTCCTCGTGTTCCGTCTTTCAGATGGAGATGCGTGAAACGCAATCGTGGCCTCTCCCGCCCAAACAGAGTTTGGACGGAGCATCCACGTGGAGATTTTCGAATGTCTGTTCTTGAATGGTTAATGCCGCCTCCTCCGTCGGAGGATGGGCGGAGTTTCTGGTCTTCGGTACGCGAGGCGCTGAAAGGCTCGCACCAGGATTTCACAACTGGAAATTTGAATCGCGCCATCTTACTTCTGGCTATTCCGATGGTGCTGGAGATGGTGCTGGAGTCGCTGTTTGCCGTTACCGATGTGTTCTGGGTCGGACGGCTCGGCGCGAATGCTGTAGCAACAGTGGGCATCACGGAGTCGATGCTGGCGCTGGTGTTTGCAATTGGGCTGGGCGTCGCGTTGTCGACAACAGCGATGGTGGCGCGCCGCATTGGCGAGAAGGATCCTGAGGATGCTGCGATTGCCGGAGTGCAGGCGATCGCGGTTGGGCTGGGAATCTCGCTGATCCTGGGGATTCCAGCGGGTATCTATGCGCCGGAACTGCTGCGCGCAATGGGCGCTTCGCCAGAGATTGTGGCGAGCGGGACCGGCTATGCGCGGATTGCGCTGGGAGGATGCGGCGCAATCATCATGCTCTTCCTGAACAACGCGATATTTCGCGGGGCGGGCGATGCGGCGATCGCGATGCGGCTGCTGTGGGTGTCGAACATCATCAATCTGGTGCTTGATCCGTGCCTGATCTTCGGGCTCGGGCCGTTCGCGCGGATGGGCGTAACGGGAGCGGCGGTGGCCACGCTTACGGGGCGATCGATCGGCGTGCTGTACCAGTTCTATCGACTGCTAAAGGGCACGGAGCGGATTCATGTGCTGTGGCGACATGTGCGGCTGAATGTTGGCGTGATGCTGAAGCTGTTGCGCGTCTCGCTGACTGGCATTCTGCAGTTTGCGATTGCGAATACGAGCTGGATCGTGCTGGTAAGAATTGTCTCGATCTTCGGAGCGTCGGCTGTGGCGGGATACACGATTGCGATTCGGATCGTGGTGTTCTTTATTCTGCCGGCGTGGGGATTGAGTAACGCGGCGGCGACGCTGGTGGGGCAAAACCTTGGCGCGAAAAGGCCCGACCGCGCGGCTCAGGCCGTGTGGCGCACGAGCACGTACAACGTGATTTTTCTTGGGGTGCTGGGGATCTTCTTTGTTGTGTTTGCAACGCCGGTGGTGCGGCTGTTTGTGCATGACCCGGCGGTTGTTCCGATTGCCGCCACTGCATTGCGCACGTTCAGTTGCGGCAACATCGGCTATGCCTATGTGATGGTGATGCTGCAGGCCTTCAATGGAGCAGGAGACACGCTGACGCCGACGATTGTAAACTTCTTCGGCTTCTGGGTGCTGGAGTTGCCGCTGGCGTGGTGGCTGGCTGTGGGCATGCGTATGGGTGCGAACGGCGCATTTGTGTCGGTTGTGATTGCCGAATGCTCGATCGCGATAGCCAGCATCGTTCTGTTTCGGCGAGGGAGGTGGGCACGGCAGCAGATTTAGCTGGAATGCGGGGCGAAAGAAGTTGATTCGCCCCGTGTCTGACTGTCTTGCGTCGTGCGAGCAGGTACGGCATCGAATGATGCGGATTGGACTGGAATCGTGGAGCGTTTTACGACTGGGATGATTCCTTGATCTGTTCGGACAGGTAGCGCTCGTAGCCGATCTCTTTAATTTGATGAAGTTGGGCTTCGAGCCAGTCCACGTGCCCCTCTTCGTCGTGAAGCATCTTCTCGAAGAGTTCCCGTGATGCGTTATCGCCCAGGTCACGACAGATGGCAATCGACTTGTTGTAGGAGGCAACGGCGTCGACTTCCAACTGAAGCTGCCGCTCCAACTGGTGTTTGACATTAAGGCCCACTTCAAGCTTCATGGGCTCGGTCAGGTTGGGCGTCCCGTCAAGGAAGAGAATGCGCTCAATCAGCCCTTCAGCGTGAAGCATCTCGTCGATCGACTGCTTCTTGATGTATTTGCTGAGGCGGGTGTACTTCCAGTTTTCCAACATCTCGGCGTGCAGGAAGTATTGATTGATTGCCATCAGTTCATCACGCAGCGCGGCATTGAGTTCCGCGATAACTTTGGGGTTGCCTTTCATGGTCACTGATCTTATTGGCTGCCGGGATTCGAGTCAAGGCAACTGTCGAATGGACTCAGGGCAATGCCCTATACCTGCTACTTTTTTGGGAGGATTGAGGAATCCTTAGCAGTGCTGGGACATCTGAGAAAATAGTGGATGTGAAAGAAGTTGGACAATTTGCCCGGCTCTGGGCGTTTGGGATGGTGTGTGCTGCGGCGGCGGGACTGGCCGTGACGGCGTGTGCCCAGGATCAGAATCCGAGTTCAACGGCAAATGCTTTTTATGGCAGCGTCACGAAGCCTGGCGTGAGCGAGGAGACGCTGAAGCTGTCGCTGGATGATGCGATTCGGCGGGGTCTCGAGAACAATCTTGGATTGAGAGAAGCCGAAAGCGGCGAGAAGCAGTTGCAGGGCGAAAAGAACCAGGCGCTGCAGGAGTTTTTGCCGACGATCAACTTGAGCGGCGGTACCGGGGTCTTCCAGCACAACCTTGCGGCACTGGGCTTTGGCCCGGGCACGCTGGACCAATTCGAAGGACTGTTTCCGGACGGTCCTCCGGCGGGATTTTCGCTGATTACGAAGGATGACCTGACCCACGGTGAAGTGTCACTGAGGCAGACGCTCTTTTCAGGCGTGGTGATTGCTGGATGGAAAGCGGCGGGTGCGGCTGCCAGGTCGGCTTATTTTCAGAAGATGTCGGCGCGCGGGGAGGTTGTGCAGCAGGTTGCCACGACATATTTGCGGGTGATTGCGGACGCGAGCGAAGTGGACAATGCGACGGCGCTGATGAAGTCAGATGAAGTAGCTTTGCAGCACGCGCGCGATGCGCATGAAGCCGGCACAGGACTAAAGCTGGATGAATTGCGCGCGCAGGTGCAGTTGCAGACTCAGCAGCGGACACTGATTGCGGCACAAAACGCCGAGGAGAAGGACCTGATCCTGCTGAAGCGCGAGATCGGAATCGATCCTGGACAGAAGATTGTGTTGACCGATCCTGCCCCGTATACCGAACTGGCTGAGCAGACGCCGGCGGAAGTGCGTGCGATTGCATACAAGAATCGGCAGGACTATCAAAACCTTCAGAACCAGGTGATTGAAATTCGCGCCATTCACAATGCATACAGGGCGCAACGTCTGCCTAGCTTGAGTTTCAACGGATATTACGGCGTTGACAAGGTGAGCGGGAGCCCTAGCCACGGTGTTTTTAATGCGATTGGGACGCTGAATATTCCGATTTTCCGAGAGGCGAGTATTCGCGGAGAGGTCGATGCATCGGCGGCGCAACTTGCGGCAGTGAATGCGCAACTCGACAATCTGCGAAGCCAGATCGATCAGCAGGTGCGGTCGGCGCTGTTGGATGTGAATGCGGCAAAGCAACTGGTGGAAGTGTCGCAGTCGAATGTTGAACTGGCCGGCCAGACCGTGCGTGATGTAACAGAGCGAGTGAATGCGGGTGTGGATGACAATCTTCCGCTGGTGACTGCGCAGTCCTCGCTGGCGACGGCACAGACAAATCACGTGCGGAGCCTGTACCAGTACAATCTGTCGAAGCTTGCGCTAGCGCGGTCGGCGGGCGTGATTGAGCAGCAGTATCGGGCGTACCTGGGAAGGTGAGAGAAGCTGTCAGGCGCCTGCCGTCAGCTTTCAGCTGTGCGCGAGCAAGGCTTGTTGATTTAAGTGGCGGCTAGTCCTTGTGTACTGGCTGTCCAGTAGCTTGCGCGAGCCACAAACTCAGTGAGGCGATTTCTTTGTCGGACATACGCTCGTGTCCGGCCATGTCGGAAGCTGGAATGCCGAATTTGATGATCTGCGCGAAGTGATCGATGCGGGCGGATGCCGGCTTTGTGATCGCGGGATCCTGCATGGCACCGACGGTAAGTGCGGCTGCAGCGAGAACTGCTGGAGACTCAATGAATTCGGATTGCCACTTGAGCCGTGTGCGGCCGTTCGCATTGTGGCAGGTGGCGCAGTAACGGTTGTAGAGCTTTGGCCCGTCGGCGGGGCTTGCGGAGGCGAAGGCCTCGGTGGGCAGATGCCACTGTTGTTCGACAGCGATGCGCTGTTGGCTCGTAGACGCGCCAAGACTTGCAAGATAGGCAACCAGATCGTTGCCTCTCCTGTTTCGGAAGAGGATAGCGTAGGACGGCATGATGGACGAGCCGCTCACTTCGAGCGGATTGTAGAGGTGCATTTTGAGCCAGAGTGCGGAACGGCGAGCGCCTACCCGGGAAAGATCGGGGCCCTGGCGGCGGTTGATTGTGCCCTCTGTGCCAGGATGAGCATCATGCGTGTGGCAGCGGGCACAGTCCTCGGCGACGTAGACGAGGCGGCCGCGTTCGATGGCAGTTGAAGAAGCGGCGACGGGCGCGAAGGGCTGCTGGAGATAAAAGGCGAAAGCGACGAAGAGGACGATGGCTGCGAGGGCCAGTTCGCGAGCGGATCGCCTTCGCACTCGGCATCTGAATGGGCTTACGCATGACGAACTATTCGAAAGTGCCCACATTTGAATTAGTGTGCCATGAGTTCGCTCAGGTTAGATTCAGCGATTCACAGCTTAGAGCTCAATCGCATCGTGATATCCGGGCATCTGTGCCTTAATCTTGTACCGGCTCTCTATGCAAGCCGCGAGCGGACGCTGTCCACGATCTTCTCCGTGAGTCAGAAACACCTGCGGACGGCACGGCACCATCGGAGCAAGCCAGTCCAGGAGGTCTTTTTGGCCCGCATGCGCGCTGAATCCTCCCATGCTATGGACGGAGGCTTTCACGGCGATTCTCTCGCCAAGAATGCGAACCTCCTTCGCGCCATCGACCAGTGCCCGGCCTACAGTATTACGTCCCTGGTAGCCGACGATCAGCACGGAGGTCTCAGGCTTCCACAAGTTGTTTCGCAGATGATGCAGAATGCGGCCGGCATTGCACATCCCAGCCCCGGCGAGAATCATGCAGGTCCCTTTTACATCGTTGAGCGCGCGCGACTCTGCTCCCGTGACGCACACTTTTGACCGGGTGGCCGCAAGTTCTTCCCGCAGGGGCCTGTCGCGCACAATCTCCTTCAGACCGGTCGTGCCACAGTTCTGGATGCTTTAGATAAACCTTGGACGCCTCGATCGCCATCGGGCTGTCAAGATAGATTGGAAACGGCTTCACTTCCTTTTTGCGGAAGAGATAAGCGAGGAGCACCACCAGCAGCTGCGCGCGACCGATAGCAAACGTTGGTAAGAGGATCTTTCCGCCCTGCTCTGATGCTCGCTTCACAACCTCTGTGAATTCCGCCGCTGTTTCCTTGAAGGAGCGATGATCCCGGTCGCCATATGTGGATTCCAGAAACACGGCGTCTGCCATTTCAATCGTTCCTGCGGAACGGGTCAGAGGCGTACTCCTCTGACCAAGGTCGCCGGAGAAGACGACGGTCTTTTTGTGCCCCAGTTCATTCGCAGTCAACTGAATGCTGGCAGAGCCAAGCAAGTGGCCTGATTCGGTCCATCGTGCTTCGATTCCCGGAGCCACGCTGATGATCTTGTCGTAGTCGACGCTCTGGAATCGCTGCGAGACTTTCTCCACGTCCTCAGGCGTGTAAAGGGGCTTGGCCGGTGGTTTTCCTTCGCGTTTCAGCCTGCGATTCAAGCGCTCGTTGTCGCTTTCCTGGATCCGCGCCGCATCTCGCAGGATCAGGCCGGCCAGCTCCGCCGTAGCCTCTGTGCAATAGATTGGCCCGCTGAAGTTACGCTGTGCAAGAATCGGCAGCCTTCCCGTGTGATCCAGATGCGCGTGGGTAAGCAGCACCGCATCCAGATTGCGAAACGTGTACCGCTCCGACACGCGGTTCTTACCGTCAGCATTGGGAACGCCCTGAAACAAGCCGAAGTCGACCAGCACTTTCGACTGCCCGGATTCGACCAAGTACGCGGACCCCGTTACATCCCCTTTTCCAGCTCCGAACAGCGTGATCTTCATCCCGTTCTCCCTATCCAACGCAAGCTCAGCTTTTCTAATCGATTGCAACCGCCGGCTTGATCTGTGCCACGCCGTCGCGAATCCAGCGAACTGCCTCTTCCGGCGAGTCTGTAGTGCGGAGAAGATCCAGGTCCTCCGGGCTGATCGTTTTTTCGCTTACCATCGCGCCCCGTATGAACGTGCTTAATTGACCCCAGAAATCCTTGCCCATCGCGACCATCGGAAAGCGGTCCAACTTATGACACTGCACCAGCGTCAGCGTCTCAAAGGCCTCATCGAGCGTACCGAATCCACCCGGCATCACCACAAACGCCTTTGAGTACTTCACCAGCATCACCTTGCGGGTGAAGAAGTGATCGATCTCGATGAACCGGTCGAGGTAGGGATTGGCGCATTGCTCCATGGGAAGAATGATGTTGCAGCCGAGGCTGACACCGCCGGCCTCGCGCGCTCCGCGGTTTGCTGCTTCCATAATTCCCGGGCCGCCGCCCGTCATCACCGCATAGCCTTCCTTGGCGAGGTGAAATCCGAGCTCACGCGCCATCTCGTAGTATCGGTGTCCCGCTGGAAACCGCGCCGACCCGAAGACCGTGACGCAGGGCCGGTCGATGTCGCCAAAGAATTCAAATCCGCGCAGGAACTCGAGAAAGATCTTGACCGCGCTCTCAAGGTCTGCGCCGCGATCTCGCTTGCCTGAGAGAAACTGCTTTTCTGTGCCTATCAATCCATCGAGCAAGCTCGGCAAGGATGCCTTGGCTGCCAATGAAGCCGCATGATCGTCCGCCATTGTCCTGGTCTCCTTTTTGCTGCTGTTCAAAAGCGCGCGAGAGTCTGTGCTCGTAGCATCGTTCTGCGCCGGGATTCTCCACAACTGGCGAAATTGCTAGTCCTTCGGGTTCAATGATTCGCGGGTCATGTAAAAGGCCGGAACGCAAGGGCGGGTCTCGTTCGGTTTGATAAGTGGCATTGATGAAGACAAGTCAGCCGGGCATGTAATGTAGGAATCGGAGGTCCGGTGGGATGGCGGCGAAACTGAGAATTGAGTACATTGTGGAGCCGGATGCAGCGGCACTGGCGCGGCGGACGGCACAGCATTTTGTCGAGGTTGCGGAGCAGGCGGTGGCCAAGCGCGGGGTTGCGCGGATTGCGATCAGCGGTGGGTCTTCACCGAAGGCGGCGTTTCAGTTGCTGGCCGATCCGGGGCAGCCGTGGCTTAAGCGGATGCCGTGGGACAAGCTGGAGCTTTACTGGGTGGATGAGCGGACGGTTCCGCCGGATCACGCGGAGAGTAACTACCGCATGACGCGCGAGGCGATGCTGGACCATGTTCCACTGAAGCCGGAGCAGGTGCACCGGATGGAGGGCGAACTGGATCCGGAGGTTGCGGCGGCGCGGTACGAATCGCTGCTGCGGAACAACTTCAGGCTGGAAGGGGCGGAGAGTCCGCGGTTTGATTTGATCTCACTGGGAATGGGCGACGATGGGCATACAGCTTCGATCTTTCCGCATACCGAGGCTATCCACACGATGGGCAGGCTGGTGACGGCGA
This sequence comes from uncultured Acidobacteriaceae bacterium, assembly GCA_963738035.1. Taxonomy (GTDB): domain Bacteria; phylum Acidobacteriota; class Terriglobia; order Terriglobales; family Acidobacteriaceae; genus Telmatobacter. Next base: position 611,112 of record CAVTVB010000001.1, on the reverse strand, counting down.
ACCAGGTTCCGCAGAAGGACACGTGGCGCATTACGCTGACGTGGCCGGTGATCAATCACGGAAGTTCGGTTTTCTTCCTGATTGGCGGCAAGAACAAGGCGGAACTGGTGAAGGAGGTCTTCACAGGGCCGCGCGATCCGGAGCGCCTGCCGAGCCAACTGATATGGCCTGCAGGCGGTATACTCACTCTGATCCTGGATAAGGACGCTGCAGCGCTCTTGCCCGCAACGGATGGGCAGGGCCGTGGATTTGTGGAGAGGGAACGATGATTTTGGCTGGTGATGTGGGCGGCACGAAAGTCCACTTGGCGATGTATGACTTTACCGAGGGAAAACTGAAATATACGCGGGATAAGCAGTATCCAGCGAAGGAGTATTCGGGACTCGAGGGGATCGTCAAGGAGTTTCTGGGCACAGATAGAGTGAGCGCAGCATGCTTTGGCGTGCCGGGCCCGGTACGCGACGGGCGCCTGCGCCTGACGAACCTGCCGTGGACGCTGGACAGCCGGGAGCTTGCGAAAAATCTCCAGATCGATCATGTGTTTCTCATTAACGACCTGGAAGCGAACGGTTATGGCGTGGCGGAGCTTGGGCCTGATCAGATCTACACGCTGAGCGAGGGAGATGCGAGCCAGATTGGCAACCGCGGGCTGATTGCCGCGGGAACAGGACTGGGCGAAGGAATTCTGGCTTGGAATGGGCGGATTCACGTGCCCTATCCGTCAGAGGGCGGGCATACGGATTTTGGTCCGCGCAATGAGGATGAGATCGAGCTGCTGCGCTTTCTGCAGCGGAAGTACAACGGGCGCATCAGCTACGAGCGCGTTGTGAGCGGCATGGGGCTGACGAATATCTACGAGTTCCTTCGCGACAGCAAAGGTATGGAAGAGCCGAAATGGCTGGCGGAAGAGATTGCGGCGGTGGATGACCCCAACCGAGTGATCACGGAGATGGCGCTCTCGGTGAAGAGCGAGATCTGCACGAAGGCGCTGGACATGCTGGTATCGATTTATGGCGCGGAGGCCGGCAACCTGGCGCTGAAGGTGCTTTCGGTGGGCGGCATGTATGTGGGCGGTGGAATTGCTCCGAAGATTCTGGAGAAGCTGAAGGACGGCACGTTCCTGAAGGCGTTCCAGGACAAGGGACGGCTGAGCCAATTGCTGATCAATATGCCGGTGCGTGTAATTCTGGACAGCCGGGCGGCGTTGATGGGCGCGGCGGCGTATGCCGAGGCGCGGGCTGCGGAGTTGAGCGGGGTTTCGCCAAGGGCGGCTTCCGTGGCGCATCACGCGTAGCGATCCGCGATAAGACAAAAGAGGGCCAGCCAAATCGGCTGGCCCTTTGCTTTTGGAGATGAAGTCTCTAGTGGGCCGACCGGGCTTGCGCGGTGAGCCACTGGCGGTAGATGTTGCATTGAGCGGCGCGAAGGCCTGCGGCGGTTTCGACTTTTCCATCTTGCTGGAACTGAATGTAGGTTCCGTTGTCGCCTTGCTGGGGCCAGTTCGGGTATGCCTGCTGAATTCGGGTTGCCGGTTTTGGCGAAGTTGGTCCAGTAGGTCTGGATGAGTTCGGCGAGTTTCATGTCGAGGTCGGTGAATTTGCCGGAGATGTTTCCGGTTTTGGGGAAGTAGCCGAAGACGTAGGGCAGATCTGCGGAGTGGACGGCGCCTTGTGCTTCCTGGCCGGGAATAGCGTGATTGAATTCGTACTGCCAGGTTGGGTTGTGCGCGGCTGCGTGCCATGCGGCCTGGGTGACGGACGGGCAGCGGAAGATCATGTCGGCGGACCACTGGTCGGCGGGTGTCCCATACTTGGGATCGGCTGTGCCTTCTCCTCCGTCGGCGAGGCCGTAAGCGGCGAACGCCTGGGGCGCCTGCGCGCCAGCTGCGAAGGTAATGATGGCTCGGAGTTGGTCAGCGGATTGGTTGCCGCCGAACTCGCGGGTGGTGGTGCCGAAGACGAGGGGGATGGCAGCTGCCTGACCGGTGGCGAAGACCAGGGCGGGCTGTTGGGCCAGCACGTAGCCGTCTACGTCGGGGTTCGCGCGCGGGCGAGTCGCAGCGGGAAGCTTGGCCTGTGCGGCGAGCATTTCCTGCGCGGAGAGGGTGCGGAGATATTTGATCTGGCCGTCAGCTGCGGGAGCGCCGAAGGCTTTTGCCAGGGCTGTGCCTGCCTGCTCGGCGAGCGAGAGCGAAAGCAGCGGGCGGGTGAAGGACGCTCCGCTTTCGGCGAGAGCCTTATGGAAGAGGCCCTTCGCGAGAGGCGAGGTCATCAGCATGCTGGTGTCCATGGCGCCTGCGGACTGGCCGAAGACGGTGATGTTGTTGACGTCGCCGCCGAACCGAGCGATGTTGTCGTGGACCCAGTGAAGCGCGAGGATTTGGTCCATGAGGCCGTAGTTGCCGGAGGCGTGATGGGCGGATTCGGCGGTGAGTTCGGGATGGGCGAGGAATCCAAATATGCCGAGGCGATAGTTGACGGTGACGAGAATGACGCCGTGATTGACGAGCGTGCCGTCTTTGTAGAGAGCGCTCGAGGCGGTGCCGCCTTCGTTGGCGCCGCCGTGAATCCAGAACATGACGGGGAGTGGTTTGACGACGGGCCATTCGGGAACGATGACGTTGAGGAAGAGGCAGTCCTCCTTGCCGGTTGCAGCGTCGCGGCGGTTCCAGTCGCCGAGGTCTGGTTGCGCGCAGGGAGCGCCGAAGGTCGTGGCGCTGCGGATGCCGGTCCACGGAGTTGCGGGAACGGGTTCGTGCCAGCGTAGATTGCCGATGGGCGGTTGGGCGAAGGGGATGCCGAGGAACTCAGCGCCGCCGCCGTGGCGGGAAATTCCTTGAATATATCCTGCGGTTGTGTCGACGGTGAGCGACTTGGTGTCGGGTTTGGTGTCGGTCTGGAACGCGTGCGAAGTGAGTGGCTGGGTTAGGCTGGCGATGAACACGAGGACAACGAGCAGACGATTCGGGCGGGCGATATTCATCAGCATGTTCATCAGCATTTCTCCTGGGCGATGACGATCAAACGAATTTTAGCAACCAGCGTTGATTCGGCCTGAGACTTGGTCGGCTGCCTTGAGGGCGATTCGATTGCGGATTGGATCGGGTAACATCGGACGAGGCGCAACCACAGAAGCGCAACTACGGGAGGCACAACAGCGATGGTGAAGTGGGCGCGACGGATTGTCGTGGTTCTGGTGGCGGCATTCGTGGCGCTTTATTTTGGCGACTGGGCAGTTTACAGGATGCGCGGATCACCGCAGGGATCGGTCAAGGTAAGCCAGACTGTTGTTGTTCCTTTGAAGGGCAACAAATCAGAGTACGACTATCTGGGATCGAGCGATGTTCCCTGCTCTGTTTCGATTTTTTCGCAGGGCGGTGAGAGCCCGTGCTGGGAGTTGCGACGGAATCAGAATCAAAATACAAAACTTTGATCTACAACGCACAGCAACCAGTTCTTGCTGCGGCGTATACTTGCCGGTCCCCGGAGATCCGAAAGCAAGAATCGGGTTGCCAAATGAGCTTCTCATTAGCAAGAGTCCGCTGGCGCCGCTTGATCGGCGCCGCGTTTACGGTCATGGTGTTGAGCTTTCTGATTCTAATTGTCATCGTTACCGTCTACGCCTCTGTCTTGGCGTTTCAGGCTCGCGGCGCTCCCAACCAGACCGCCATTAATCATTTTGCCGCTAGCGTCAGTCCCAAATTGATGCCCTGGCTCGAGACGGTCCTGACGTTCCTGTTTGCCGTCAAGGTTGCTCGAAAAGCTGGGGAGGCCCGTATTTTCAGTGGCGCCATCGTAGGTATTCTGGTCGGCCTGTTGAGTTCGGCGATAACTTTGGTATTTGGGGGGCGGATGGGGTTGCATAACTCGCTCTTCCTTCTGATTGTTGTAACGATAGGATGCTTCGGGGGCTTCATCGGGCAGATAACAGCAAACGCCAAGCACCGCAATGGCGCTCATTGATTGACATGCAAAATCTCAACGACACTTTCTCTCGCAATTGAAGTTTCCCTTCAATTCATCTGTTGCGCGTTGCTATCCATGACCAGTCACCTCGTTTCTTCTCAGCGACAAGGGTGTGTTCACTTCTCACACGCGTTCGTGATGCGAATCACGTTCTTCACTTTGAGGGATGCGTACTATCTAGAAACCTTGCTCCTCAGGAGCGGGTGGACGGCGGTTATGTACAGCGAAACGCAAAACGAAAACGGAACTTACAATACGCGCTGCCTCTATTGCTTTATGACGGTCGCAACGGCCGTGGAGACGAAAGAGGAACTGGAACACGTAGAGGCGCAACACGTGTGTCCGGAGAGGGCTCTCTCAGAGCTTCTTGCGGCAAAGGCTGCGACAGAGCCTCAGACGGATCGGAACTGAATCAGGCGCAAATCTATTTGTTCGTGGGGCCGGACGAAGGCGGCGGTGTGTCTGCTGGGGGCTTGGCCTGGCCGCCGGAGATCTTCTTGTAGAGCTCCTGATTTGCCGAGCGGGTGATGTTGCTTGCCTTGTCGAGCTCGACTTTGGCTTCTTCTTTCCGGCCCATCGTTCGGTAGAGGCGTCCGAGGCGCCAATGGACGTTCACGTCGTCGGGATTGAGCTTTTCCGCGATGAGGAATTCGCGGAGAGCGTCGTCGTTGCGGCCGTCGGTAGCGGCGAGGATGCCGAGGTCGAGGTGGACAAGGGCGATTGAAGGATCGAGCTTGACCGCCTTTTCAAGCGGCGGCGCGGCGTCGGCGTACTGATTCATCTGGATATAGGCGTCGCCCATGTAGAGCAGGGACTGCGCATGATTGGGGTCGTTGGCAAGCTCAGCCTGAAATTCCTTGATGGCCTCGGGGTACTGCTTCTGCTTAAAGAGCAGATAGCCAAGGCCGAAGTGCACATCGGGCTCGTTGGGCTTAGCTTTCGCGGCTTTGCGGAACATGTCGATGGCGCCAGCGGTATCACCCTTTTCGTCGAGCGCTTCGCCGGCTAGCATGTCTGCTTCAGCAGAGTCGGGATCCAGGGTGAGGATCTCCTGGTAGACGTCGAGGACCTTGTTGTACTGCTTGGACCAGAGGTAGCTATGCGCGAGGGCGAGACGGATGGAGAGGTTCTGCTGATCGGCGACGGCAGCGGCTTTCAAGTAGGGCGCCGCCTCGGTGAATTGTCCGAGGCCGTAGTGGGACATGCCGAGGAGGATGGTATAGCGCATCGCTTCGGGCGAGTTGGGTGGCGCAGCTTTGAGCAGGGCCGTGAATTCGGGGATAGCGGCTTTCAACTCTCCGGCTTTGAACAGAGCTAGAGCCAGATTGAGACGCAGACCGGGTATGCCGGGCTTGAGGGCAAGGGCCTTGCGGTAGAGCGGGACGGCCTCCTTGTAGTGATCCTGCCGCGCCTCAAGCAGGCCGAGGTGTGCGTAGGGCTCGGGATTGGATGGGTGCGCTTTGGCGAACGCGCGCCAGGCTTGCTCGGATTCGGCGAACTTGCCTTGCTGCTCGAAGGCGAGCGCGGTTTGACGGAGATCGGGCGAAGAAGATTGCGCGAGGGCGGATGCGGCGGTGAGGAAGAGAGCCAGTGCCAGTTTCGATTGCAGAACGAGTTTCACCGGTTCCCTTCCCTCTTGATTTGACGGATCAAGTTTATTGTCGCTCGTGGCGATGGATGGGACAACTCCGGACCACGTGGCGTGCACCCCGCAAATGCAGAACCTGCCTGTGCCTCCTCGCGCGAGGAATGACTCCAGAAGAAGACAAAAGCAGATCCTTCGACGCGCTCACCCTACAGATGATGAATCATCTGTGGGGTAAGCATGCGGGTTCTCAGGATGACGGAACGTAGGTCGAGGTCTGTGCTTTCCCACCCATGCGCAGGCCACCAAACAGACGATGGCTGTCTGTGGGGAGCCAATCACTCAAGAAAAAGTTGAGTCGTGTTCAAAATTGAACAGCGCCGTTCTTGAGGAACCGCTAAAGTACCCTTTCCCCCCAACATTCAGTCTCGAAGGAGACGAATAGTGATACTCAGGCGAGTTCGAGTTTTCGTCACGGGCCGCGGAGAGAAAGACAAGTAAGATGAGCCCTTCGTCGTCACCGAGCCTTCTCGGGGTGATCCGTCAACTGCTCCAAAAAATTGAAGGAACCTCCTATCCGAGCAATGACCCCATTTCAATCGAAAACCTCAAAGCCCACCTCCGATGCCGAATTGCTGCGCTTGAAGTCGACGAATGGTCAGGACCCGCTCCGCTAGAAACACCGGAGCGCCCTCCCTCACTCTACAGAGACGACTGGTGGGTACCTCGATCTCAGCGATCCCGTTCCATTTCCCAAGAGAGCCTGAATGAGAATGAGGATCGGCCAATTCGAAATAAACCAGTCCCACAATCTGAGCTAAGTTTGGCAAAGTAGTCCTATCCCAGCGTTGAATGATGAAGGACTTTAGGGGTCCGTCGATTCTCATGCATTTGTGTGCAGTTTTGGACAGCGCTGGCAAAGCAGAGGCTTTACATTTCAGGAGTCCCCGGAGGAATTTGAGAACGAGGTGCCAGAGCACGATGAGCGACCACAGCAATGAAAGAAAGAATCAGCCGCAGGCTGATTCTCGCGCTAACCTTTTCTACCTGCTCCAAACGCTCGCCGAACAAGCTCAGGCACGAGCCAACGAACGCAAGTCGTGTGTAGAGTCCTCCGTTGCGATTGAGCGGATTGAGAATGTGCGTTAGTCAAAACAGGTTCATGCAGCAACGAGAGCTTTCCCTGCCACTGGACAAAGGGCCGCGCGAAACGCGGCCCTTTGCTTTTGCGGTTGTCTCCTGCGGCTCGATCGCACCGATCAGGCTCAGACTCTACCAGAGCACGAGCGGAACTGGACTGGGTTGCTCCTATGAGCAAAACTGAACAGCTACTGAATGAGCACAGTGTTAGGGTTCATCCAAAGAGGGCACCTACCGATTTTCTGCAACAGCTCCCGCCACTTAGTTTTTCCCTGCAATCCTTGTTCACGCATTTGCGCATTTCCCGCCACAATTGCCTCTTGACGGGCTTGCCGGAAGGCGAGCCCGAGCACCTCGCTCCCGTACCTCCACTCACCGCCGAGAGCTAAATAGAACAGACTCAGCCGTCATTTCTTGAAATGATCGTGAACGAGCTTGTGTGAAGGCGGGGATGCAAGCGCCCAATCCTGAACTCCGGAGAGCAAGGTTTGCCGGCCAGAGGTGAACCGTGAACAAACAGGACAGGACCGTTCTCCTGATCGAAGATCAACCAAAACACATCAGCAAGATTGGGGCGATGCTGGACCAAGTGGCTGCGGGCGTCTTTCAGGTGGCCCATGTCGAGTCTATCGGCGATGCCGAGAGGCATCTGGCGAGATATCCGGTTGAAATAGTTCTACTGGATCTGGGAATGCCAGAATCGAACGGATTGGAGGCTTTCCGCAAAGTCAAGATAACAGCCCCACACAGTGCGATGGTTGTATTTTGCGACTCTGAGGACGAGCCAATTGCCGTTCAGGCTATTCATCAAGGCGCACAAGACTATCTCATTCATGGGCAGATTGAACCTCGCGAGATGAAACGAGCTCTCTTCAATGCGGTCGAACGCAAGACCCTCGAAGAGGGCCAGCTTGTTGAGAAGGAACGCGCGCAAGTCACTCTCGAATGTATGGGCGATGCCGTGATTTGCACTGACGCTCGGGGCAACATCACTTTCATGAATCGTGTCGCGGAGACGATGACCGGGTGGCAACTCAAGGATGCCGCCGGGCGGACTATGGCCGATTGCGTCCGGATTGTAGATGCGGTTACTCGAAGAGTAATCCTTGATCCGATGGCAAAAGCAACTTCTCAGAATCAGGCAGGAGCCCTTCCGTTGAACTGCGTTCTTATTAGTCGCGACGGACGCGAGGTTCATATCGAAGATTCGGTGGCGCCCATCCACGATCGTGACGGGCAAGTGACCGGAGCGGTCATTGTTTTTCGCGACGTGAGCGCGACGCGGGCATTAGAGAAGGAGCTGACCAACTCTGCCCATCATGACTTTCTGACTGGTCTACCTAACCGAATGCTGTTGAACGACCGCATTGGCCAGGCGCTCGCTCTCGCGCACCGGCAAAGAGGCCATGCCGCCGTTCTATTTCTGGATTTGGACGGGTTCAAAGAGGTCAACGATTCTCTCGGACATGCCGTTGGCGACAAACTTCTGCAATCCGTCGCCAAGCGATTGCGTGAGTGCGTACGCTCTCCGGACACAATCGTTCGCCAGGGAGGCGATGAGTTTATTGTGCTCCTACAAGAGCTGAAGCATCCGCAAGATGTGGTCTTTACCGTGGCGCGGTTGTTGAAGACGGTGGCGGACGTACATTTCATTGACTCGCACGAGATACGCATTACGACAAGCATTGGGGTGAGCATCTATCCGGGCGACGGACAGGATGGTGAGACCCTGATCCGGAATGCAGATATTGCGATGTATTACGCAAAGAAGAACGGAAGCCAGAGCTATAGATTCTTCAGGCCCGAAATGGTCGCCGAAGGAGTGGAGGTTCGGCTCAACGGTGCGGACATTTGGCACGCTTTGGACTGGTACGAGTTCAAGTCCACACCGCGAGCAATGCAACTGGCTGACTCCAAGCGCACGGCAAATTAATTCGTTGATGCGGACGATCGATGGTCTGCTGCCCCGAACGCCGGGATGACAGGCGATGACGGATCGGCGCACGGCATCGCCGAAGCCAATTTGAACCAACTCCCGGGTTGACAGGATTACCGTGGATCTTTCGATTCGCTGCGTTCAGGGTGCGGTCAAAGATGACAATCGCTCTCAGGATGTTCGCTGTCCCAGAGTTGCGTTGCACCCTGGATGGCGATGGCCCGCGATCTGCGCGGATCAGGAGCACGCCTCACCAGCAATAAATGGTCAGATTATCCAAATACAGCGTGGACGAGCCACTGGCACCTAACCCATCGATCTGGAAGTTGGTGAGAAGCACCGATCCCCAACCCAAGGCAAAGGCCGACGGAACCGAGGCGTTCAAATCCTGCTCTACCCCATCGAACAAGACCGATTGGTATGTGACGGAGCCATAGGCGTCGCGCGAGTAGGTGATCTGCACGTGATGCCAGGCATTGGTGCTCCAGTTCCGCGGATTGCACGGAAACGGCGAGTTCAACCACACGTCCGACGGGACACTGGGGGTTCCCTCATTGGCCGTATAGTCCCAGGTTCCACTGTAGCCGTCGCACTGGAATCCGTAGATTACTGTCTGCCCATTTGACATCACCTGGTTCATATCAAATTCAATGTTGGCGATGGCGTTGGAAGGTCGAGCCACATAGACCCAGCCGTCGTAAAGAAAGTTAGTAACTTCAGTATTGTTTCCAAACACCACCCAGAAGCGTTCTGCTCCGTAGTTTGTGTATTGCATGGTAAACCGGCGTGCCGAGCCGCTGAGGGAGGGCGAAGACACGATCTTCGTTGTCCCGCTTGCTGAGCTGTTGGGGATTGCGGAGTCGCCGATGCCCTGCCAGGTACTGAGGGCCTGAACTCCTTTGAAGACCAAAGCGTCAGGGGGTACGAGGCTTGCGGGATCGGGAACCACGACGATGGCGGACGAGGATTCGCAAACTGCGCCCCCTTTGCCCCAGGACTTGACGTACACCGTATGCGCGCCGGTGACGGACGCTACGGAGGTGTCTATCGTCGAGCCACGGAGGGTAGTCCAGTTGGCGCTGTTATCGATGGAGTAGCCCACAGACGTGATGACTTGGGACGAACACTTGGAGGCGGTTGCGACCAGATGAAAGGGCGAAACGACCTGAGCCCCGGTATTGGGGCTGAGGATGGTTACGCTAGCAAAGGCGGGAACTGCGCAGACGAGCGCGGCCAAGAGAATCAAGGTGAAATTCTTCATGGAATTTCCTCGATGAGAATTGATGTCTCAGAGGACGCGCATTCGGCTTGCAAGATCACACTTGCCGGAGCTACTTGGAGACACCGACACGAACGGGGCTACAAGAAGTTTTCGCTGCTATCGATCTACTCGAGCCGCAAATCTCAAGACGATGGCGAGAGCGTAGGCCAAATCCGGCGACCTGTCAATCCATAACGGTCGCCGGGTTCGGGGGATGACAACGGATGAAGGATCGACGCACGGTTGCGCCGGGTTATTGGGCGCAGGGGGCTGCGGCTTTCTCAAAGGACGCGGCGCCGAAGCCATTGGCTTTTAGTTTGCGATAGCCCTCTAAGCTGAGGCCGCAGACGTGCAGGTCTTTGACTTTCTGGAGCCGCTCGGGGTCATCGGTGTGGGTGTTTTCGAGTTTCTGCTGGGCTGCTTCGTATTCCTCGATGAAGGAAGTTGCACCAGGGGCACCGGCGTCATCGCGATGTGTGTAGGCATCTTTGTATTTCGAAAGGGCATGGTCGTAGGCATTGTCCCAAAGAAATCCCTCCAATCCGAAGAAGCCGAAGAGGCCCAATGCCATTGCGGCTGAAAGTACAAGGATGGCGATGAGGATCCAATCTTTCAAGTCGGTCTCCTTTGCGATGGGGATGTCGCGGAAAACCTAGGAGTGCATGCGGGCTACGTCGCGGAGCTGGCGTGCGGTGATCTCCAGGAACGTTTCTACGCTTGCACCGGGTGGGGGTTCAAGTCCGGATTTGGACTGGATGGCGGCGGCGATGCGCTGGGCCAGGGCCTGGCGCGTGGCGAGGGGCATGTCGAGGCGGCGGGCGAAGAAGCTTTCCAGGACCTGGAGATCGGAGACGGAGAGTTTAGCGATGCCGTGATCTGGGAGCGAGAAGCCGGCGTGAGGTTCGGGCGTGGGGACAGCGGGGGCGAACATGTTGGCAGTGAAGGTACGGGTGGATTCGGTGCTGATGGGCGCTTCTTCAATGCGATCGCGGACAACGAGGGTTCCGGCCGCAAGATCGCCGAGGCGCTGGTGGTCGCGCGTGACGAAGATGGCGATGGCTCCGACGGCGTAGAAGAAGGGGATCTGGTCGATGTAGCGGACGAAGTTGCGGGCCATGGATTCGAAGAGGCCGATGGGGCGGCCGGAGCGCTGGATGACGCGGATGCGGGCGATGCGCTTGCCGGGGGTGCGGCCGTTCCAGAAGGCCTCAAAGAGGGTGAAGTAGCCCCAGTTGAAGAGGAAGATCAGGAAGAGGTAGAGGGCGGTGGCCCACTGCGCTGACATGCGGTTGAAGGCGGTGATGCCGGGCAGGAGGAAGGCGAATATCCAGGCAACGAAGCCGATGCCGACGAACCAGATTACGTAGTCGACCAGAAGGGCGATAAAGCGGCTACCGATACCGGCGATGGGCATCTGGATGGCCACGAGTTCAGGGGTATCGATGCTAAGCTGATCTGAACTCTGGTCAGTCTGGACACTCTGGTTCATGGCGCCCATTTTATCTAATCAGTGGATTGCCAAGCGTCGGCCGCATTGGGAGCGGCTGGCTTTTCTGCTGACGCGGTCGGACCAGAATGGCCTCGGGAGCCTTTCGCGATCAGAACTGCAGGAGATGGCTCTGCTGTATCGGCAGGTGGCGGCGGACCTCTCAGTGCTGCGCCGCGACGAGACGGCACGGACTTACAGCGACAATGTGAATCAGTTGCTGGCGCGGGCGCACCACATTATTTACTCGCGGCGGAAGACGACCTGGCTGACGCTGTTTCGCTTTCTGAAGGATGAGTACCCGGCAATTTTTCAGCGGCAACTGCCGTTCGTTGCGGCGTCGCTGCTGGTGACGATTGCGTGGGGGGTGCTGGGGGCGTCGCTGACGGTGGCGCGGCCGGAGTTTATGCGGCACTACGTGGGGCCGGCCATGATCGCAACGATGGAACAGCACAAGATGTGGACCGACTCCATTGTGAGCGTGGCGCCGAAAGAGACCAGCCACATCATGACCAACAACCTCTCGGTGAGCTTTCTGGCGTTTGCCGGGGGCATTCTGTTTGGCGTGGGCACATTTGTTCTGCTGTTGAATAACGGCATGATGCTTGGAGTGATCAGCGCGGCCTGTCATCAATACAGCATGTCCGTGGCGCTGTGGAGCTTTATCGCGCCACACGGATCGCTGGAGTTGCCGGCGATCATCATCGCAGGTGGAGCTGGATTTCGCATTGGGCACGCGATGCTGTTTCCGGGCGGATATCGCTGGAAAGAGTCGGTGGCGAAGGGCGGCATTGAGGCTACGCAACTGGTGGCGGGGGTGATTCCGATGCTGGTGGTGGCCGGATGCCTGGAGGGATTTTTCTCGCCTTCGCACGCGCCGGTTTGGTTGAAGTTCACGGTGGGCGGACTGCTGTTTACGCTGCTGCTGACTTGGCTGTTGAGGCCGGCGAAGGGCGCTGCTGTTGCGCAATGACTTCGCTGTCCGCGTGTGGTAAGAAGTGCTGTGAAAACTTCCCGCAAGGGCTAAAAGCCCGACAAATTATTTCGCCGCATTTGCGGGCTGGCTGAAGCCATGCCCTTGTTACTAGCGGTGCCTTGGTGCGTCGTTGATGAGCCACATACCGGTGGGGACGACGGGACGGTTCTGGCTGAGATCGAGTGGGGTCGGGCTGTAATCGATGTATCCGAGGCCGACACGCATGTTGTGCAGCAGAGATGCGGGAATGGTGACGGCTACGCAGACTCCGAAGATGGCGTGCGCGATGGCCAGCGGATAAACGTTGCGCGAGCGGATGAAGACGAGGCAGGCGGTGAGTCCCCAGATCAGCGTGAGCGGAGTCAGGATCGGGTTGGGCAGGTGGGCAAGCGCGAAGACACTGGCGGTAATCATCGCAGCAAAGTTTGGGTTAGGCACGATGCGTAGCAGGCGCGCGAGGAAGTATCCCTGGAGCAAAAGCTGCTGGGTGATCGCCCAGACGGTGTAGCCACCGAATGCTTTGAGCCATTCCGCCGGACTTGCGGGGTGATGAAGGGTGTGAAAGCTGCTGGCGAAGAAGGTTGCAATGGCGGCCATGATGACGGCAAGACCGACAATCCATGAGGAGCGCCAGAATCCAGCGAGCGAGCAGCCCATCGCCTTCCATCCCTCAAAGGAGAGTGCGATGGAAACAATGAACCATCCGAGAGCGATGTAGTAGAGCCAGTGCTGGAGGGGACGCGGCGTCCAGATCACGGCAAGGATGAGGCAGTAGCCGATGAAGAGTTCGCCGATGCTCCACGCGATGCGCAATTTGGGTGATTGGGTTGGGGCGCAGACACCGCTCGTGAGGGGATTCTCGGGAACACGCATGCGCGACCTCCAAGCCGAAGAGTGGAACGGGGGCTTCGGCAATCCGGCGGTGAGAGCGGCCGGCTGGGTAATCTGCTTACCCAGGCTTTGTTGCCTGTTAGAGCAGATAGACGGCTAGCATACCCCGGTTGTTATCCGTTGAGTAGTGGATAAATTCTTGTGCGACGCGCGCTCGTCACCGGAGTGATGCACGACCCTGTTCACATTGACAGGTGATTTCGCCCTGGCTCGTTACACCTTGAGGAAGATTTTCTTCCTGTAGAGAATCCAAACCGGAATAAAGCAAAAAGTTGTGAAGGAAACGGAGTAGGCGAAGGCGGCCCAGTGTGGATTGGGAATGTGGGCGAAGGTATTCCTGAAGAGCCAGGTCATGAACTCCATGCGCTTGCCGTTTTCGCCCGAGACGGTGAGGTTGTAGAGGATGCCGGGCGTGAGTTCGCTGAACATGTAGGCGGCGATGGCGTTGGAGCCGAAGACGAGCCACGGCCATGTCCAGCCTTTGCGCCAGCCCATCTGCTCGATGGTGAAGTGGGCGAAGGCGAGGAGAGCAAGTGAGTAGCCGCCCGCGACGAGGACGAAAGAACTGGTCCACATATTTTTATTCAGCGGAAATTCGAGGGACCAGAGATAGCCGATGACGAGAGAGCAGATCGACGCGATGGCGAGGCCGGCGGTTTTGGTGGAGACAGATTTGGTGGTGCGCAGCCAGAGGCCGGCGAGAACGCCCATGAGTGCGGTGCCGAAGGCGGGGAGATCGCTGAGCAGACCTTCGGGGTCGCGCACGTTGTGATCGGGCGAATAGAGATAGAGGTGATGGGGAAAGAGACCGCGATCAATCCATGAGACGAGGTTGTTGGTCATGTCCATGAAGGGAACGTCGCGGCCGGGCATGCCGATGCCGGGAATGGGAATCCAGCGAAGGAGGATCCAGTAGCCGATGAGACAGGCGGCAAGGGCGATCCACTTAGTAGAGGCGCGGTTGTCCCAGAGGTAGAAGAGACCGACAACGAGGTAGCAGACGCCGATCCTCTGGAGCACGCCGTAGAAGCGCATGTGCGGCAAGTGGAAGTAGGGGAAATTGTTGACGATGATGCCGAAGAGGATGAGAACGATGGCGCGGATGATGGTGTGCTTCGCGAGTTGACCGCGCGGGGCGCCTTTCGCAAGACGCGCGTCGAAGGCGAAGACGATTGAGACTCCGACGATGAAGACGAAGGTGGGGAAGACGAGATCAGTGGGGGTGAGGCCGTTCCAATTGGCATGATTCATGAATCCCCAGGAACCGGGGCCACCGTTGTTATTGACCATGATCATGAAGGCGATGGTGATGCCGCGGACCACGTCGAGGGCGAGAATGCGCTTGACGGGATTGCCAGCGACGGCGGGATTGGTGACGGTGGTCTGCTTTTCAGTGAGACTTGGTTGCATTGCTACCCCGTGAGAATTGCTTGCACCCTACGCTACGCGCTGGGGGCGGGATGTGCCAAGAGGCAGTGTCCAGAACTGCATCCACCGCTCGTCCCAAATTGCTTGCAGGCTGCGATGACGACTGCTACCCTCCCCCACAAAGGGGAAGGCCAATGCAGGATTCCGCGGTCTATGAAGTTTCCGCCAGCGCCGTGAAAGCGCCGAGTTCCTCCGCCAGAGTCGCATCGCTGGATATCGTGCGCGGGATCGCGATGATCCTGATGGCCATCGATCACGTGAGGGTCTATTCGGGCGTACCGGCTGGCGGACCCACGTTCGGCGTTTTCTTTACGCGGTGGATCACGAACTTTGTGGCGCCGGCATTTGTGTTTCTTGCCGGGACCTCGGCTTATCTTTACAGCCGGAAGTGTGCCAATCGGTGGTCGCTCTCGAAGTTTCTGGCCATTCGGGGTGTCTGGCTGATCTTTCTGGAGTTGACGTTTCTGCGAATCGCATGGACCTTCAACTTCGATTTCAAGCACTACCTGCTCGCCGGGGTGATCTGGATGATCGGCTGGAGCATGATCGCGCTTGCCGGGGCCGTGTATCTTCCGCGGGTGGCGATCGCGACGATCGGCATTGTGCTGATCGCGCTGCACAATGTCACAAACCTATTTCGGCCCCAGCTTGCACACGCGTTTGGACCAGACGGGCCGAACTGGTTGCTGCGAATCATCTATTTTGGGGGCGCAGTCGAGATTGGAAAATCCGGACCGCCGCTCTTGATTCTGTATGTGCTCATTCCGTGGGTGGGGCTGATGTTTGCCGGATACGCATTCGGGCGAATCACCGAAAAGCCAACGGAGGCGCGGCGCAGAATCTATCTGTGGCTGGGCGCTGCGCTTACTTCGCTATTTGTTCTGTTGCGTCTGATTGGAATCTATGGAGACCCGCGGCCGTGGGACCGGCACACACTGTTCAGCTTCCTGAACGCGACGAAGTATCCTGCGTCCCTTGAGTACCTGTGCATGACAATCGGACCGATGTTTGTGGTGTGGGCCTTCGCTGAGGGTTGGACGGGCAGGCTCTCGAGGGTGATTGGGACGTTTGGGCGGGTTCCGATGTTCTATTACCTGCTGCACATTCCGCTCATCCATCTTGCCGCGTGCGTAGTCTCGCTCGTACGCGAGGGGCGTGTTGACCCATGGCTCTTCACGAACCATCCGCTTGATCCGGGGCCAGTGCCTGCCGGATATATGTGGAGTCTGCCCCTCCTATACCTCGTCTACGCGGTGTGCCTGGTGCTTTTGTATTTCGCATGCAGATGGTATGCGGACCTAAAAGCCAAAAAACGATCGTGGCTGCTGAGCTATGTGTGAGGTGGAACGGCCGCCTTCGGCAACGCAAAAGAGAATGCCCGGACCGCGATGGTCCGGGCTTTTGCTGTTGCGCCAGCTATTGGGAAGAAACCGCTCCCTGGTGGTATGTCCGATCGCCTGAAGCGTTCGGAACCTTCACGTCCGGGGGACATTGATTTATGTGGTTATGACTGCGGATGTGGCGGCGGGTTCAACGGGAGCTTTTGCGGCGGAGAATGGCAGCGGAGATGAGAGTAATGATGAGGCCGACGGGCAGGGGCTCCATGAAAGTGTAGGCCATGTTGACGAAGGGGTTCTGGTAGAGCTGCTGAGATCGCTGGATAGCAGCGACCTGCGCGGCGGTGGTGGCGGGGTCGAGTCCGGCGGATTGGACCTTGTGAATCTGCACAGCGAAGTAGCTGTCCATGAAGTGAGGGATGAAGTTGAAATAGAGGATCTCCCACGTGGCGACGTAGCAGACGGTGGTGATGAGGGTGATCAGGATGCCGCAGGTGAAGGCGCGGCCGAAGGAGATTTGGCCGGCGAGGGTATTGTCGCGATAGCTACGGATGCCGAAGTAGATCAGCAGGAATGACGCCACCATGATGGTGTAGCCGAGAAGCATGCTGTGGCCGGAGCCGATCTTGTTGGCGAGCAGAAGCGAGCTGTCCATAAGGACGGAGATGATGACGCCGGCGATGAGGCCGAAGGTGAGGACGGTTTTCTTCATGTGAGGCTCCTTTTGGTGCAAGTCAGATGCGGTGAGGATGGAGTCACGATGCAGTGAAACGGGGCCGGGCGTCGTCACCCTTTCGGATGATTTTTTGAGGAATGGAGTGGAAAGCATTCTTTTGGGTGATGGAGCGCGCTGCGCAGTCCGCGGTCACGGCAGGAGGCCTAGTTCTTTGCCGCGCTGGACGGCCTGGGTGCGGCGGGCGGCTCCGAGCTTGTCGAAGGCGCGGGAACAATGTGTCTTGACGGTGTTCTCTGAAACGAAGAGCTGCGTGGCGATCTCGCGATTGCTGAGGCCGCGGGCGATAAGGGTGAGGATTTCCAGCTCGCGCGCTGTGATGCCAAGGGTCTGCTGGCGGGCCGCGTTGGGAGCGAAAGGGATCGAGGAGGGAACGAATGGAGGGGGAGCCTCGGAGGGGACAAGCACCTCCCGCACCACGACTGTTTCGCGGATGATTTCGCGCCTGCGCGTGATGCGGAGTCCGAGCCAGATGCCGAAGGTTGCGAAGAGGATGGCGACGAGCGCGCTGTAGAGCTCGATGGAGTGCTCAATGACGACGAAGCGGTATTGGGTGTATTGAAGGATGGCAATAAGGAGGCCGCCGACGAGGCCGAAGATGAGGACGTGGCGCTTCATATTTGTGAAGAAGTATATCCCCGCCTGATACGTCGGCTACCAGCCGGATCAAAAGGCCCGGACTTGTGGTCCGGGCCTTTTGATGTTCGATGCCGAGGCTGGTAAACCACGGCATGATGGTTGTGCGTTACTGTACCGTCAAGCCGACTGAGATTGGGTTGGACTTCCCACCTCCGGTGCCCGTAACGGTGAATGGGTGACTGCCGGTGGTTGCGTTGTGGCCAACGGTGACTGTCATCGAAGCACTTCCACCGGCAGAGATTGACGACGGGGAGAAGGTGACTGTAACACCCTTTGCCAAGCCAGAGGCGGACAGGGCAATTGGTGAGGTGAAGGTCCCTATGGCAGTGGCACGAATCGTGGCGGTACCGGATTTTGCGCGAGCGATGGTAAGTGAGGTTGGGGTTGAGGCGAGAGAGAAGTCGCCCGTTGCAGCGGCCGTGACTGTGAGCGTGACGGTGGTTGTCTTAACCGTCGTGCCGGAGGTTCCAGTCACAGTGATGGGATAGGAACCGGTCGCGACAGTGGAGGCGACGGTGATGTTCATGGAGGAAGTCTGGGACCCCGAGATCGTCGCTGGACTGAATGCAACCGTGACCCCGCTGGGAGCCCCTGACGAGGCCAGAGCAACTGAGGAACTGAAGCCGCCGCTGGGCGTGAAGGAGATGGTGGAGCTTCCGCTGCTGCCCTTCGCCACTGAGACCGAGGTAGGCGAGGCTGCGAGCGTGAAGCTGGGAGTGGAGGTTGTGCCACCCGCCAGGGCGCTGATGAGGTTGGCTCCATTGGGGCTGCCCCATCCGGTGGCGAGATCGTAACCGGTGATGGCCGAATAGCCGTCGCTGCCACTGGTGATGTCGTGGAAGTCCGTGCTAAAGCTCGATCCGTTGCCGATGGAATACAGGGACGGATTGATGAATCCGACTTGCCCGTGTCCATTGGCGACCGACTGTTCATTGATGAGAGCCATGTAGCCTGCCCACATGGGTGCGGCGAAGCTGGTGCCGCCGTAGCTGTTGGCCGTGCAGGTTGTCTGGTCGGCGCAGACGTAGAAGGTGTAGTCCGCGTTCGCGGAGACGTCCGGCGCGTTGCGATAGGTTTTGGAGCAGTTGGAACAGCCGTTGGCGGTTGTTATCTGCCATGAGGGTATTGCGATTTGATCGGGCGAGATCCCTCCGCCGCCATCAGCCCACGCGGTCTCAGATTTCCATGCTCCGCCTGCAGATGCCGTTTGAAGATCGGTTCCTCCAACGGCAGTAACCATTGTGTCGTCCGCCGGGTAGTAGTAGGGACTTTTTCGGGTGGGCCATTTACCGGAGTCTCCGGTGGCAACGAACATATTTTGCCCCTGAGCTGCGAACTCCTGAAAGATCGGGTCGTCGGTGGCGGGATCAGCCGGCCGCCACGCCCATGAGCAGCCAATCTGCGCATACAGTTTGCCCGTGACAGGGTTGTGCCGGGTCGCGATGGCATTCAAAATCGCAGCGTCGGTGTTACCTACGAACAGGGTGAGGCTATCGAGACCGGGTGCCATACCAAGCGCCTGCGTGACATCGAGGATTTGTTCGGTATCGTCGCATCCGGCGGAGGCGTTGCAGCTCGTGCTGGTTCCGTCAGCGGAGAACAAGTCCACGGGAACCGTTTTCGTCTCGTGAGCATTGGTGTAATAGGTGTTGAGGTCGGTTAGATTCGCGCCCTCAAACTCTAACAACGCGATGGACTGACCAGCACCTGTAAGTGTGCCTGTGCCGTAGTAGGCTTTGCGCATATCGCTGCCCAAAAAGGATGCTGAAGGGCCCGAACCGGTTGTGGCGCTGGGTTCCGGGCTTGATTTCTTGTGGAGACCAGCAGGCCGCGGGATCGAGAAGTTGTCGAGACCGGATACGTGCCAGAGCTGGAAGGGCAGGTTGACGGTGGGCTCACGGTCGGGAGCGAAGAAGTTGCGCTTCTCTTCAGGATGCGTATAGACGCCCATTTTGACGTGCAGAGCTCCCTCGATGCTTGCGACCGGTCCTTCTACATCGAGGTTGAGCCGGTTGCGCGAGGTGGCAACAACATTGAGGCCGTGCTCATTTGCAAAATCAATCAGCGCGTCGTAATCGTCCTGGGTGGGACCAAATCTGGCTGTGAACTCATCCACGGTGAGAAAGTGGCGGTAAATGGGACTGTTGGGGTCATAGACCTCTTGCAGGAACTGATCCAACTCTTCCTGATTGCGCAGCGGAAGAGTGAGCACGATGCGCATGGACTGGCTGGATGGGAGGTGACCGACGAGGGGTGCGGTGCCGTTTTTTGTGGCCTGACGGACATGATGGGTCTTAACGGACTGGGCCAGGCAGCTTGCTGCGGAAAGCAACAACGCTGCGAAGATGGGCAGGAATTTCCCTGGTTTTGAAATCACAGATTCTCCTTGAGCGGGGATGGGGATCTTCTACGAGGCTGCGATCTTTAGCCAGCGTTGATGCATTCTCAGACAAGTGCTGAATCTGTGTCCACTGAATTCCGGCAGGCGATCCGGGGAAGGTAGTTACATCGGCTGTAGTCGAGACGCACCGGGGTCACCTTACATATGGGTTACCCTGATGGGCGGAGAGCATCCCTCAGGGGCTAAAGCCGTGTTCAGTTTGCAACGGATGATGTACGGGCCGAAGCCCGTACCCTTCAAAGCGTGGGCCAGCAGCCGCAAACTGTAAAGCCGTCACCTTTCGGCATGTTCCGGATTGGATGAGGGGGAACGGCGCCGGACTACGGCAAAGCACGGAAATCGGGTGGGATGACGTAAACTCGTCCCTTCAGGGAAATCAAGCTTGTTGTTTGCATTCTGTTGGAGGGGATCCGTGGCCGATTTTCAACCTTTTGTTTCGCCAGATCAGAATCCGCCGGAGTTTACGGTGCGCGCGCTGGTGCTGGGCTCGATTTTTGGAATTATTTTTGGCGCGGTGACGGTGTATGTGGGCCTGCGTGCAGGGTTGACTGTCGCGGCATCGATTCCGATCTCGGTGCTTTCGATCAGCATTCTGCGGGCGTTTGGCCGTGCGTCGATTCTGGAAAACAATATCGTGCAGACGACAGGGAATGCGGGGCAGTCAATTGCTTCGGGCGTGATTTTCACGCTGCCCGCGCTGGTGTTTCTGGGCTTTGATCTTGAGTACTCGCGGATCTTCATGCTGGCGCTGATCGGCGGATGGCTGGGCGTGCTGTTCATGATTCCGCTGCGGCGGCAACTGATTGTGAAGGAGCATGGCGTACTTCCCTACCCTGAGGGGACCGCCTGCGCCGATGTGCTGATTGCGGGAGAGAAGGGCGGATCGCTGGCCAGCCGGGTTTTTCTGGGACTGGGACTTGGCGGAGTCTATACATTTTTTCAGAACGGAAATCTCTTTCGCGCATGGCCAGGTTCGCCGGAGTATCGGCCGGATTTTGGACCACAGCATGTGCTGAAGGGCGCATCGATCAACGCCGATGCGACGTCGGAATACCTGGGCGTGGGCTACATTATCGGATCCAAGGTAGCCGGAGTGATTTTTGCGGGCGGCGTTTTTTCGTGGCTGGTGGTGATGCCGCTGATTTACTTCTTCGGAAAAGAATTGCCACATCCGGTTTATCCGGGACAGGTGCCGATTGCGCAGATGGGGCCGAGCGATCTGTGGGCGGCTTACATCAAGCCAATGGGCGCGGGGGCTGTGGCTGCCGCCGGACTGATCACGTTGATGAAGACGCTGCCGACCATCTGGGGCGCGCTCGCGATGGGGCTGAAGAATATGAAGCCCGGCGCTGAGAAAGTGGAAGCAAAGCCGATTCGCACGGAGAACGATCTATCGATGACGGTGGTGATGATCGGGTCGCTGCTCATCGTGGCTTGCATGTTTCTATTTCTGGAGTTCAAGCCGGTACCTGGAGCATTTGTGGGCTGGGCGGCGAATTTGGCAGCGGCGCTGCTGGTGGTGGTATTTGGATTTCTGTTTGTCACGGTAAGTTCGCGCATTGTTGGATTAGTGGGGTCATCGGCCAGTCCGGTGTCGGGCATGACGATCGCAACGCTGATGGCTACGACCGCGGTGTTCCTGGTGCAGGGATGGACGGCGCCGGCGTTTGGCGCACTGGCGATTACGATTGGCGGCGTGGTGTGCATTGCGGCTTCGAATTCCGGCGACACTTCGCAGGATTTGAAAACGGGGTACATTATCGGGGCTACGCCGCGAGCTCAGCAGATTGCGTTGATGATCGGGGTGGTGGTTTCGACGATCGTGATTGGATCGACGTTGAACCTGATGAATACCGGGCTGCAGGAGTTCCATGCGGCCCCTGAGCCGTGGGATATCAACGCCGCGCATCCGGGCGTTTCGATTCAATCGGATGTGAAGCACCTGCCGCCGCAGATTCGGGTGGTGGCGGAGGACAAGACGACGACTTCGCACCAGGCATCGGAGTATGTGGTGCTGAATGCGATCGGGTCGACTGAGTTGCAGGACGGGAAGTACCTCTACTCTCCGGCTACGAAACAGATTGAAGTGCACTGGATTCAGGGGATCGGCAGCGCGGCCGCACCGGCGCCGCAGGCACGGCTGATGGCAACGGTGATTAATGGGATCCTGAGCCGCAAGCTGCCGTGGGGATTGGTGCTGCTGGGCGTGTCGCTGGTGATTGCGGTGGAGTTGCTGGGGATTCGCTCGCTGACCTTTGCGGTGGGAGCGTATCTGCCGATCGGCACGACGCTGCCGATTTTTGTGGGTGGCGTGGTGCGGTGGATCGTGGACCGGGCGGCTGCGCGCTCGGGCGAGGCAGAGAGCGATATTTCGTCGGGATCGCTGTTTGCTTCAGGATTGATTGCGGCGGGCGGGATTGCAGGGCTGATCGGCGTGGGGCTGAAGGCCGTGGAAGCGACGTATATGGACAACCGCGACATTCTGAATTTCCCGCGGGGAACGTGGTTCGACCATATGTGGGTGTCAGTGCTGGGATTTGCGATGCTGGCGTATTCACTGTATTACTTCGCACGAAAGCCGCTGAAGAAGTAGTCAGCGGCTGGAGGCAACATCGGAAAGATTGGACTTGCGCAGGGCTGCCGGTGGCCTTATGTGGCTCTTCGGCTTAGTGGATCAAACGCCACCAATGCCAGATTCCGTACGCCAGCACAACCATACAGAGTTCGAGAAGAAAGGCGAAGCGGAGACCGCGGGCACACTCGAGCCCGTCGGAGTTCGGCTCAAGCTCCTGATCATCGGGTGCTTTGGAAAAGGCCGGGTGGTCGCAGATCGACACTACGCTCCCGTGAACATAGAAGGATTTCGATGAAGCGGCGGCGGTTCTAACTGCCGGAGCCCGGAATTCATAGACTGCTTGGCTAGGCACGGCTTAAATCTCCCACCCCAGGCTTATGCCGGAAGCATAAGCCTGGGAATTGAGTAACTTCTCTCGCGGAATAAATCGATTCTCCCGCGGTCTCTTCAGGAATTATGTGATTTATATCACCTGGGTGGGATGAGGCAACAAATAATTGCGGATAATTGCGGAGGAAAAACGGGTACTGAAGTGCAAATCCTCAAAACGGGCGATCCGGAAGGGTGAGTCAGCCGCTGTAGGGGTCTGGACCTCAGTGTGGAACTGGCCAAGTCAAGCGACACTTATCATTCAGAAGAGGGATTAGGGAATCAGGGACTAGAAGATGACGAGAGAGATAGACGATTTGGGACAGCAGTTTGCGAGTGATAACTATGCGGGTATCTGCCCGGAGGCCTGGGCCGCGATAGAGCGGGCTAACCGCGGACACGCGACGGCGTACGGCGATGATGTGTGGACGGCGCGGGCGGCGAATGAATTTCGCGAGCTCTTTGAAACGGAATGCGAGGTGTTCTTCGTTTTCAACGGAACGGCGGCGAACTCACTTGCGCTGGCTTCGCTGTGCCAGTCGTATCACGGCGTGATTTGCTGCGATGCGTCGCACGTGGAAACGGATGAATGCGGCGCGCCGGAGTTTTTCTCGAATGGGTCGAAGCTGCTGGTGGCGCAGGGCATCGATGGGAAGCTAACGCCGGCATCGATTCACGAACTGGCTACGAAGCGCCAGGACATTCACTATCCCAAGCCGCGGGTGGTGACGATTACCCAACCAACGGAAACGGGGCGGGTGTACACGCTTGGATGAAGTGAAGGCGATTTCGGCGGCGTGCAGAGAGCATGGGCTCTTGCTGCACATGGACGGAGCTCGGTTTGCAAATGCGTGCGCGAGTCTCAGGTGTTCGCCGGCGGAGTTGAGCTGGAAGTGTGGCGTGGATGTGCTGTGCTTTGGCGGAACGAAGAATGGCATGGCAGTGGGCGAGGCGGTGTTGTTCTTCGACAAAGGGCTGGCAACGGATTTTGATTATCGCTGTAAGCAGGCGGGACAACTGGCTTCGAAGATGCGGTTTCTTGCGGCTCCGTGGGTGGGGATGCTCGAGAGCGGCGCGTGGCTGAGCAATGCCCGGCACGCCAACGAGTGTGCGCAGTATTTCGCGGAGCGGGTGGCGCGGATTGCGAATGTGCAGGTTGTTTCTGCAGTGGATGCGAATTCGGTGTTTCTGAATGCTTCGGAGGAGATTTTGGAAGAACTGCGCGGGCGGGGATGGAAGTTCTACACGTTTATTGGCGGCGCGGCGCGGATGATGTTTGCGTGGGATACGGATCTGAAGCGAGTGGATGCGTTGCTGGCGGATCTGGAAGAGTGCGCGTGTGGAAGGGTGCGCGCTGAAGCGTCCATCAGGGGCTGAAGCCCATCGACATATTTGGGGCTGATGTACGGGCTGAAGCCCGTACCCTCCACCGGGGCTAAAGAGCCTCGTTTTGGGAATTGCTCAGCACGACTAGTCGTGTCCTGGCACTTCGTGCCTTCCCTCAGAAAACTCATCGCTCGTTCTTCTGCAACTGTCACTCCGGGAGAATCTCTCCAGTCTGGCTATGGGGATTTTCAAAGTCTTTGCTTAGTCGGTGAGGAGAAAAGCAACCGCAGATCTTTCGACTCCGCTTTGCTCCGCTCAAGATGACAAGCCTTCTTTATGAGGTAAGAAATCCGATTTCTTAGGGCAAATTCAGGATTTTGCGATGGTGGGGTGTTTGCGGAAGACGATCTGCAATTGCTGGCGCCAGTGTTCGCTGAGGGCTATCAGCTCCCAGTCGACTTCGGGGGAGAAATAGCGCAGGACCGAGAGGTTAGCGGGATGGATGCGCAGTGCGGGTGCGGCGAGGAGTAGGCGCGGCGCGAGAGGTGAAACTGCGGTACTGGGGAAGTAGCCTTCACGCTCGAAGGCGGAGAGTGGTCGGTCGCTGCCGGGTGTGCGCTGGCGATCGGCGTTGAGAGCGCGAACGCGGATCCAGTAATCGAGGGCCTGGAGCGGCAGGTGCAGATCTTCGTCGGCCTTGAGTTCGATGACGACGAGGCGGTTGTTGCGATCGAGCGTGAGCAGATCGAGCATACCTCGATCTCCGGATGAGAGCGCGGGGACCTGCGAGTAGAGTTGATCGCCGCGAAGCGAGGGAAGCAGATCGCTGAGGCCGGCGCGGAACTCGGATTCGAGCCAACGTTCGGGCTGCATGCGGAAGAGCGGGTCTTTGTGCGCACCGTCGCGATGGCGGCTGAGAAAGAGACGCGCGCACAGCTCACGACACAGGGCCTCGGTCTCTTCGGTGAGCGGAGTTTCGTTGGCTCCTGCGCCGAAGGTGATCTCCTGTTGCTGCGAAAACGAGTGCGATGCGGCCGCGTGACGGACGCGTGCAAACTCTAAGCCGTGCAGCATCAAGCCAACTTCGGTTGCGAAACGCGGACGAATTTCGATGCGGGCCTTCGCGTTTGCAGGCAGGAGTGTCAGGATTCGGTCGATGCCGGATTGGCAGCGTTCGAGTGCGGCCTCGGGAGAAAAGGCGTGCATGAGGCGGGCGGTCTGGTTGCCGCTGTCGCGGAAGTCGACGGGCTCAAGTTCCTCGCTGCGCTCGTCGAGGGTGAAGAGCTGGAAGTCGGCTGCGGCATGATTGAGCCACGCCATGCGCTCGGCGGTGGTACGGAACCACCCCGTCGACGAAAACCTGTCGCCGGGGACCCCGGTACGGTAAGCATTTTTCGGAACGATGACTTTGAGTCCGCCGAAGTGACGGCGTGCATCGGCTTTCTGACGGCAGTGATCGAGCCAGAGGATGCCGAGGGTGAGGATGCCATCGATGGTTGAGGTGGACTCTGCTTCGCTGACGCCGATGATGGCTTCGGCCGCAGTGCCGCGAAGCAGGCGACCGCGAATGTAGGCGGGGCCGAAGCTGTGCTCGAGATCCATTGCGGAACGGAGGCCGTCGACTTTGGAGCCGATGAAAGCGCGCGTGAGGACGCGCTCAAGCAGGCGCTGATAGTTGCGGCGCGCGGAGTCACGAGCGGTGGGGGTGCGGCGATCGCTCGAGGGGACGAGTTCGAGGGCCTGCGGCTTTGGCGCGCCCATGCGACGAGTCATGACGCGCAGGCATTGTGCGCGCGGCTGAATCTCTACGACCGTTCGCATGAGGTTGCGCTCCTCGCTCCAAAGCTGGAACAGACAACGGCCGTGGGACTCGGTTACTGAGTAGCGCGCGAGCCGCATGTCGAACAGAACGCGACCGTCTTCGAGAAGGGCGGCGGCGGGATGGGCGGCGAGGTAGTCTTCGAGGACTTCGGCGAGTTTGGCAGCGGATGGCGCGTCTACTGCTGAGGACACATGCTGCCTACCAATTCTGCCGCTTACGCAGATTCGTAATGTGCGCGGTGTGATGGCGCGAGTGCCATGCGTAGATCGCGAGCACGGTGGCAAGATCCTGACGGCCGTTCTCGGGATGGTTGTAGCCACGCTGGAAGTCCGCATCGGAGAGCGACTCGAGGAGCGCGACCCAGCGCTCGTGGAGAGCGGAGATCATGGCGAGTGAACCATCGATGGGGAGACGGCTATCGGCGAGCTTTGCCCAGGCGGCCTCATCGTATGGCTTGATGGTGGGCCAGTCTTCAGTGAGAGCTAGTTTGGTGCGGACGAAGGCGTTGGCGTGGCTGTCGGCGATGTGATGCACGAGCTGGCGGACGGTCCAGCCGCCATCGCGGTAGGGAGTGTCGAGTTGCGTGTGGCTGAGTCCGCTGACGGCGGTCTGAAGGGTGGCTGGAAGCTGGCGGAGGATGGAGATCTGCTCTGCGCGGACGGCGGGTTCAGAGGAAGCGGGCGCCTTGAAGCGGCCAATTGGATAGCGGAGATCTTCGAGTTCTGGCATTGCGCAACGACCTGAGGAATTCGCGGGGCGGCGATGATTTCGCGCTCCGCGATGTGGATCTATTTATGTGTGATGCTTCTGCATCTTGTGTTTCGGCGTGTCCTTGAATTTCTGATTCGTCTGGTGCTGGGTTTGGGGATGCTCCTGAACGCGTGGATCCTTCGGCGGCTTTTTGTGAAACGGCCAAATGGCGAAGGCCGGAGCGGCACAGATGACCAGTAATAGCGCGGCAACCGCAAATTTCCTCATGGCAGGAATGTAGCACGAGAACGAGGCCGGCGAAAGTACCCGAAGTCACTGGTCCAAGAGGAGTAATGGGGGAGGCGGACTGCTGAATGCCATGCCCTTGTTACAAAACAGTGGTTCGTCGAGTTTTCAGCAAGCGGCGAAGTCGTGTGCTTTCGATGCGCGTTGATCCAACCGGGCTTAGGCCCGGCGGTGGTGGTGATGGCGGTGGTGATGATGATGCGTGGTGACAGCGAACGCCGGGGCGGCGAAGACCAGGACCAGGAACACGGCAGCAAGGATCTTCTTCATGCGGTGAATTTAGCATGATGGCAATTGTGGAAACCGGCGTGGCCGGCGGGCGAATCAAGTGAGGAAACGGCTTATCCCACCATGCGGGGAACGGCGGGGAGGCGTAAACTAGCTCTACTGATGAGCCTCCCTGTTGCTTCCCCCCCGCCGAGTCACCGACGTTACTTTTTTGAGAAATTCGGGATCACCGAACGGCTGCTTGAACGCTGCCTGGGTGAAGCCCTCTCTGCCGGCGGCGACTACGCCGATCTGTATTTCGAGTCAGTGACTTCGACCTCCCTGGGGGTTGACGAGCAGATTGTGAAGTCGGCCAGCACGGGAACGAGCGCGGGATGCGGAATTCGAGTGCTCTCTGGCGAGCGGACGGGGTATGCCTACACCGACAATCTGAGCCCGGAGCGGCTGCTACATGCGGCGCGGACGGCGGCGCTGATTGCGTCTGGGCCGGCGAAGCAGCCGGTTCAGGGATTTACCGAGACTGCGGGGGCGGATTTGTATCCGGTACCGCTGGGTGGGTTTGACCTGGACCTTGCGGCTCGGCTGGAGCTGATTTTGCGGGCGGACCGCGCGGCTCGGGCGTACGATTCGCGGATCGTGCAGGTGCGGGCGGGATACAGCGAGGAGCTGAGACGGATTCTGATTGCGGCTTCAGATGGGGCGTTTGCCAGCGATACGCAGCCGCTTTGCCGGCTGAATGTGTTTGTGATTGCGAAGGACGGCCCAACGACGACCAAAGGTTCCGCCGGCGGCGGCGGTCGAGCCGGTCTGGAGCAATTTACTGGGAGTAAGAGCCCGGAGCATCTGGCGCAGGAGGCTGCGCGGGGAGCGGTTCTGCAGCTGGGAGCGGTTCCCGCTCCGGCGGGCGAGATGCAGGTAGTACTTGGGCCGGGATGGCCGGGAGTGCTGCTGCACGAAGCGGTGGGTCATGGGCTCGAGGCTGATTTCAACCGCAAGGGGACTTCGGCGTTTACGGGGCTGATTGGGCGGTCGGTTGCCAGCAGCAAGGTGACGGTGGTGGATAACGGAACGATGGAGGGTCGGCGCGGGTCGCTGAATGTGGACGACGAGGGATCGCCGACGCAGGAAACGGTGCTGATTGAAAATGGGATTCTGAAGGGCTATTTGACGGACAAGCTTTCAGCGCGGCTGACCGGGACGGTGAATACGGGATCGGGGCGGCGGGAGAGCTACCACTGCATCCCGATGCCGCGCATGACGAATACTTACATGCTGGCGGGAGAGGATTCGCCGGAGGATATTCTGCGGTCGGTGAAGCGCGGATTGTACGCGGTCAACTTTGGCGGCGGGCAGGTGGACATTACGAACGGGAAGTTTGTGTTCTCGGCTTCCGAAGCGTATCTGATCGAGGACGGCAAGATTACGGCACCGGTGAAGGATGCGACGCTGATCGGGAATGGGCCGGAGGCGCTGAAATACGTCTCGATGGTGGGGAACGATCTGAGGCTGGATGAAGGGATCGGGACCTGCGGGAAAGATGGGCAGAGCGTGCCGGTAGGCGTGGGTATGCCGACGATCAAGCTGGACAAGATGACGGTGGGGGGGACGGGGCGGTAGTTTTCTGCAAGCGAGATTGCGTGCAGGCCCCGGAATAACCCGCGAGCGTTTTTCTTAAAATCAAGATCGCGCGCTACACCTCATCGTGTATTCCAAGTGCGTCCATGATTTGTTCGCCCACACTCCAACCGGAATCCCGCATCTGCGGTTAGTCGTCCGCGTCATCGGTTTTGTGTCATCGGCAAAGCCATTGCAGTTGGCGAGTCAGACAGAGGTTCCTTACTTTTCCCATTCAGAATCGCGGGTGCGTCTGCATATGTGCGATGGCCACCAGTCTGGTTCAGTGGCAGAAAGACGGAGAAAACCGTCCACGAAGATTGGGAAAGAGCACTGCTTCTTACCTGAATCTTTCCGCTGTGTCGATTGACAATTTCAGAGCTTATCCAGAGACCGAGCCCCGTCCCGGTGTCGCCTTTTGTGCTCACAAACGGCTCAAAGAGTGTCTTTCTAATCTCAGGGCTGATCCCGGATCCGGTGTCCGCCACGGTCAAACGAATGCCGGGACGCGCCCCATTTCTGTGTTCGCGCGTGTTGGAGACGCGAATCTTCAGCCTGCCGCCCCGACTTGAAGCGTCCAATGCATTTCCGATCAGGTTCAAAATCACCTGGCGCAGTTCGCCCGCCATCACAAGAATTGGTGGACACTCTCGAAAATCTCTTTCAATCGCAATCTCAGCGTAGGTCAATCTCGCTTGATAGAGGATGAGGGCGGAGTCTACGGTCTCGGTGAGCAGCACGAAGGTTGGCTTGCTCGGTTCACGGTAGAACCTGAGCGTCTGGGTGACGATTTCAGATATTCGTGCCAACTCGCTCGCCGCGATCTCTTTGTGCTGCTTAGCCTCTTCCAACGAAGATGAAGTGCCAATCAGATAGAGCAGATTGGTGACGGATGCGAGGGGATTATTGATTTCGTGGGAAATGCTGGCGGCGAGACGCCCGGCAACTGCCAGCTTCTCTGCTCGACGAATTGCTTCTTCGGCGGCATGGTTTTTGGCGATGTAGTCTCTCATCTGATATTGGCGACCACGGCTGCGCAGTGCAGCCTGGACGGTGCTGACGAACGTTTCAGGCCTGACTGGTCGCTCAAGCAACATCACGTTTCCAAGTGGTTCCCGAACGCGAATTCTTCTGCGGCTCTCCTCATTAACTTCCCCGCTCGCTGTGAGGAGGATCAGGGGAAAGTCGGACCACGAAGGCTGTTCAGCGATTCGCGCCGCCCACAGGCAGATCGCGGGCAAGGTGAGGGCCTCTTCCGCCAGAATCAACGCTCCGGCGCCTGAGGAAAATTCGACGAGAGCCATTTCCGCTGTCGCCGAAGTGACGCAAGAGATGCCATTGCTGGCGAGAAGATTGCAAATTAGCACGCCATCCCGTCCCGTAGGAGCGACTACGAGGACCCGAAGTTCGTTTTCCCGGCCGGTCACGTGGTTTCACCTGACTTTACACGTAATTTGGTTGGCCGCAGGCCCTCAATCTCGCCGCGATACGTGGGAGCGCCGTTAATACGCCGTCGAATTCCATCAGCACGTTTCCTACCGCAATGGCCCCATTCTTCATCACCAATTCACGGATCGTGCGTTCATGTTCTCCGCTGCGCTTCTTGATTACGGAGAGCGCCTGACGCACCTCGCCCGCCGCCTCGAAGTATCGAAACAAAAGGACGGTGTCCGCCAGATAGCTGACATCCACCGGAGTATCGATGTTCGTTCCCACGAATCCATGCTGGGCAACTGTCATCAACGTCGCAACTCCCTTCTGGCTCAGGTACGCCAGCAGTTCGTGCAGCTGCATTGCGAGAAATTTCTCGCCGGGCATGGCATTGAGAAAGCCATTCAGGCTGTCGATGATCAGCAGCTTCAGATTCTTCTTTTCAACCAATTGGCTGAATCTCGTGGACGAATTGACCGGGCGAGAGTTCCGCGGCATCCACCTGGCGAAGGGTGAATTTTCCAGAGTCGACGTGCTTCTTGATATCGAGCCCCAGACCCTTTCCCCGGATCAGCAGAGTCGCCAATGATTCATCGAAGGCGAAAAGCGCCGCGCTGCCACCGCGTTCGACCTCAGACACTCGCGTAGCGAGCCGCGATGGTGGACTTTCCGCAGCCGGCGGGCCCAAGCAAAAGGGTGCTCGTGCCGCTATCGAGGCCTCCACCGAGCAAGGTGTCGAGTGCCGCGATGCCACTCTTCAGCTGCGTCGGCTGAAGAGCCAGGAGATGCTCAGAGGCGACGAGGCGCGGATACACTTCCACGCCGCCCCGCTTGATGCAGTAGTCATGAAAGCCCTCGCGGAACCGCGCACCGCGCAGCTTCTTCACTTCCAGGCGGCGCCTTTTGATGCCGTACTCCCGCTCCACGCTTTCCATCATGATTACGCCGTGGGCAATGCTCTGGAGTTGCAGATCGTGACGTTCGGCGGTGCGATCATCCAGCAATAACACGGTGCATTTGCGTCCCGAGAAGTATTGCTTCAGTCCCAGAATCTGCCGGCGATAGCGCAGGGAATCCCGAGCCAGCAGGCGCAACTCTGAGAGGGAATCAAACACGACGCGTTCCGGTTGAAGTCTCTCGACCTCGGACAACACGGCGTTGGTTGTATCCGCCAACTCGATTTCTGAAGGATTGAAGACCGTGTATTGGGCCTCGGGCTTCAGGTGTTCCTCGTCCGGAGCCAACTCAAATACTTCCAATTCCATCGAGTCGACCAGCCGTGCGACTCGCGCGATTTCCAGAAGCTCAATCTTCGACTCGGAGAGGGTGACGTAGAGGCCCTTTTGGCCGCGCCCGGCACCTTCCATCAGGAATTGCATCGCGATCGTAGTCTTTCCCGTACCGGGGTCGCCTTCGATCAGATAAAGGTGATTGCGGGCCAGACCGCCGCCGAGAATGTCGTCAAGGCCGGCGACGCCGGTGGCAAATAGTTCTATCGGCTTGGTTGCCGTGGCGACCGAGGGTACTCTACCGTTACCCGATTCTGCGGTGCTGACATTCTGCTTGGACTCCAAATCCACGGTGAACCCCTTTCGCGAGAACTGACGGCTGGCTGGATGATCCGTGCCGTCTTTCGCGCTATGTGCGCCCAGACTCCGCCGACTGCACCAAAGCTACCCGGCGTCGTGTGACGATACTGCTTCCGCAGCTTCCCTGAACATCTGCCTGAGAAGGGATTGTGTCAGCTTAAATATGCCTGTGGACCAACGGCCTTTTCTGTCCACTTTTAGACAGTTTGGAATTTAGGCTTCCTTTAGGTTGTTTTTTGATCGCGGCTGCTTCGATGGAGGGGCAAGAAAGCCTGGCCGCACCGCATTATCGCCGGGCAACTTGTCGTGGAGGACGATGTTCAGCAGCGACTTGTTGACGCGAATGCGCCCGTTGTACTCGATGAAACCGAGCTTGCGAAAGCGATTCATGAAAAAGCTGACTCGCGACCGCGTCGAGCCGATCATCTCTGCCAGACTCTCCTGCGAGATCTTGGGAATCAAGGATTCCGGCTCGCCGGGCCTGCCAAACTCCGCCATCAGGAGCAGAACCCTGGCGAGCCGTTTTTCACTGGAATTGAACAGTTGGTCGACCAAGTCGGCTTGAGTGCGCATGCCCCGCACCAAAAGAAACTTGATGAACAAATCTGAAAACTGATGCTCGCCGTGCATCGCGCGAATCATCTCATCGCGTTCAATTCTAAGTGCGGTGCAAGCCGTGAGGGCGGTCGCCGTGGTCAGACGCTTTCCGCCGACTGAGGCAAGCGACTCCTCCCCCACAAACTCACGAGGGGCTAACAGCGTGATGGTGGCTTCTTTTCCTTCATTTGAGACGATCGTGACTTTTGCGCGACCTTTTCGGAGATAGTAGACGCAATCGGCCACATCGCCCTGCGAGAAGAATGATTGTTTCGCTTTAATCTCGACAGTCCTTCGACCGATTCCGGAACTCTCAAGGAAGGATTCAGGATCGAATGCCGGTTGAGCTACCACTTCATTCGAGAGACCTTTCAGCTCAGATGGCTATGCCGGAAACAGGGATAAACGCCTGTGCAGGCTTCGAAATACACCTGATGCAGGCTTATTCTTCCACGTCTGTGGACGAGAAACTGTATCGTTTTGCACTATTATGTCGTTCATCTGACATAGTTCGATTATTGACACTCGGCCTTTGGCTCATGATTCCGAGCGGTTTGTGGGCACTTGGGGGAGGTTCCGGCTTTATTTCGTACGCCGTCGCGTACTGCGCCAAAACTCCCCGGGCTATGCGGCTTTCTGCTATTTCTGATGGGTGGCTAGCCATTTTGTGGCGCGGTCTTGCGCGGCTGCGAGGTCGGTTGGGCTGAGGTGTCCTGCAACCAAGTTGCGGGCGTTAACAGCGTCCTGCTGGCGCGAGCCGTTCCAGGTTTTGGCGGCAAGTTCGAGCCAGAACCAAGACTCCGCGAGGTTGACGGGAACTCCCTGACCATTCGCATACATTGAGCCGAGGTTGAACTGGGCGCGGGGAACTCCCTGCTCGGCGGCTTTGGTGTACCAAGCTGCGGCCTGGGCGTAGTTTTTCTCGACGCCGGTGCCATTGTCGTAGAGCAAGGCCAGGTTGAATTGGGCGGAGGCGTTTCCCTGCTCGGCGGCGCGGCGGTAGAGATCGGCAGCCTGAGCGTAGTCCTGCGGAACGCCGATGCCGCGCTCATAGAGGGTGCCGAGGTTGTACTCGGCTTCAGGGACTTTTTGCAATGCTGCTTTGCGATACCATCCTGCGGCCGCAGCGAAATCCTGAGGCACTCCGTTGCCGCGATCGAAAAGCAGGCCGAGGTGCAGTTCGGCGGGAGCGAAGCCTTGCACCGCGGCCTCTTGATACCACGTCGCGGCCTTTGCGTAATCCTGCGGAACGCCGTTGCCTGTTTCGCAGAGCGTGCCCATGTGGAATTGCGCCTGCGCGGACCGCTGGTCGGCGGCTTTCCGGAGCCATGATGCGGCTTTGGTGTAGTCCTGCGGGACGGAGATACCGGAAGCGTACGCCTCGCCTACTGCCAGTTGAGCCTTGGCGTCGCCGGCATTCGCTTTTTTGAGCAGGGCAGGATCGATTCCCGCTTTTTGCGCGAGGAGCGGAAGACACGTGAAAACAATGAGGTAGATAGAAAGCGGAAGGATGCGGCGCGGCGTCATAGTGCCTCTTAATAGAGCCTGAGGGGAACTCAAACACGATAGCAAATTCTGCGTCGGCGAGGTGTGATGGCTGTCTGCTGTGAGCGGGACTGACGGATGCACCGCATTGCGCCGGTTTGTTAAGGTTGAGCCATGCCGGAAGCTGTTCAACTCCCCGATGTCGCCACCGTTGATCTCGAATCCCTTTCAACCGATGTAGTGAAGCTGGCCATGAAGGCCGGCGCCAGCGATGCTGAAGTTGTGGTGCGCGAGGGAGATGAGTTCAGCGTGAATGTGCGGCTGGGGCAGGTGGAGACGCTGAAGGAGTCGGGGTCGCGTGCGTTGGGGCTGCGGGTGTTTCTGGGAAAGCGCTCGGCATCGGCGTCGACAAGCGATCTGACGGCGGATGGGATTCGGCAGCTTGTGGATAGCGCGGTGGCTCTGGCGAACGTGACGGAGGAGGATGCGTTCATCGGGCTGCCTGAGACGGAGGAGTTCGGCTCGATCAAAGACGATCTGCACCTCTTCTTTGAGGATGTGTACTCGCTGCCGGGCAAGGAGCGGATTGAATGGGCGCGGCGGGCAGAGGCTGCTGCTATGGCGGCGGACCCGCGCATCACGAACTCGGATGGCGGGAGCTTCGACGCCGCGACGGGCAGGAAGATTCTTGCGAACTCGCGTGGGTTTGTGGGGAGTTATCGGTCGAGCTATGCGGGGGTTTCGGCTGCTCCGCTGGCCCGGGATGAGAATGGGCAGATGCAGCGGGATGGGTGGTGGAGCAGTGCACGGCGAATGGCGAACCTCGAGTCTCCTGAGGCTGTGGGGGCTGAGGCGGCGCGGCGGACTGTGCGGCGGCTTGGCGCAAAGCGCGTGCCCACACAGCGGGTGCCGATTGTGCTTGCTCCGGAGGTGGCGCGATCGCTGATCGGTTCAGTGTTTGATGCCGTGTCGGGCGATGCGATCTGGCGGCATGCTTCGTACCTGGCGGGCAAGCTGGGCGAGCAGATTGGCGCTGCGGCTCTGACCATTATTGACGACAGCACGATGATGTTGCCGACGGGCGTAGGGGGATTCGGCAGCACACCTTTTGATGGCGAGGGTCTGCCGTCGCAGCGGAATGTTGTTGTTGAGGGCGGCGTGCTGCGGAACTACATGTTGAACTCGTATGCGGCGCGGAAGCTAGGGATGAAGTCGACGCACAACGCATCGCGGGGGCTGGCGGGGGCGCCGGGGATCGGCTGCGGCAATTTGTACCTCGAGCCGGGAACGCAGACACCGGAGGAGATTATCGGCGAGGTGAAGGCCGGGCTGTACGTGACGAGCCTGATGGGGTTCGGAACGAATATTGTGACCGGCGATTACTCGCGGGGGGCAACAGGGCTGTGGATTGAGGACGGACAGCTGACGCACGCGGTGGAGGAGATCACGATTGCCGGCCATCTTGGCGAGATGATGATGAATGTGTCGGCGATTGGGAATGACCTGGTGTTTCGCGGATCGGTGGCCTCGCCTACGCTGCGGATTGATGGGATGACGATTGCGGGGGCGTAAAGAGCCCGTCCAATGATTGGGGAAATGATGATTCGGACGCTAAAATCCCTCTTGCTTGCTGGCTGTATTGCATCTTCGACAATCGCCTTCGGACAAGACCCACCGCGTGCTCAAGACGCTACTCAATTCCTGGAAAAGGCAATCAAAGTGGTGAGTGAGATCCAATCGGGCGCAGCTCGTGCTGACCTGGAACGCGATTTCGTATTGGATGGCGGCCTGCAGACTGCCCAAAATTCCAGGTACGTGTATAGGTCTTGCCACCTCATTAAAATTGAGGTCGACTTCACGATTTCAAATGCCTCTTCGCTGCCTGAGCCTGCGCCGACTGATCAGGTCAAGCATGTTTCAAAGCCCTATCTGGAATATCCATTTTACGATTGAGGGCCCCGAGGGGCGAGAATGGCAGCAACCACTGAAATCCTTTCGGACTCGATAGCCTTTGATCCCTCCGACGCGAAGGCTGCGCTCGCTCAACTACCGACCACTGCTGCGGTGTTTGCGCTCTACGGCGCCGAAGCGAAAGACGAGCCTTACATTGGGCGCACACCGAATTTGCGCGGGAGGCTCGAGCGGCTGCTGCAGCCTTCGGCGAAGCATCCGCGACGGCTGCAACTGGCGGGGCAGGTGCGGCGGATTGCGTTTCGGCGCACGGGTTCGGACTTTGAGTCGCTGCTGATTCAGTTTTCATTGCTCGAAGAGGTGTATGGCGGGAAGGTGCTGGAACGGATGCACCTGCGTGGGCCGGCATTTGTGCGATTCCTGGGCGGCAATCCGTATCCGCGAATCGTGGTGACGAACAAGCCGAGCCAGCGGGAGGCGGACTGGGCTTATGGGCCGTTTGCTTCGCGGGCGGCGGCCGAGCGGTTTGGCGAAGAGGCGCTGAAGCTGTTTCTGCTGCGAAGGTGCACGGACGATTTGAATCCTGATCCGAGTCATCCCGGATGCGTGTACTCGGAGATGAAGATGTGCCTTGCGCCCTGCTACAAGGGCTGCTCGGACGAGCGCTACGCGGAAGAAGCCGCGGCGGTGGAGGATTTTCTGGCGACGCGCGGGGAGAGCAAGCTGGTGGTATTGCGCACGGAGCGAGATGCTGCTTCGGCGGACCTGGCGTTTGAAGATGCTGCGACATTACATGCGCAGGTGCAGAAGGTCGAGGCGGTGCGTGCGCTCGCGCCGGAGCTGGTGCAGCCGTTGAGCAAGCTGCGCGCTGTGATACTGCAGCCACCTGGGGTGGGGCCAACCGCGCCTTCGGCACACGAAGCTGGGGTATCCATCTTCATGTACGCCAATGGAAGGATCAGGGGGCCGGTGGAGTTTTCAACGGTTGGAATGCGGATACAAAACGAGCAGTCTGGATCGAGTTCACTGTTTGCGCAGCCGATGGCGCTGGAGCCGGTGCCGGAAGAGCAGGGGTTAGGAAGGGAACAGGGAACAGAAACACCTATTGCGCAGAAGATTCCGCGGACAATGCTGGAGGCGCGGATGGAGTTGGTGCTCGAAGAGTTGATGAGGCCAACTGATCCGCCGAACGGAGTCGTGCGGCAGGGGCACCTGGCGTTGCTGAAGCGGTGGTATTACCGGCCAGAAGTAAAACGCGAGGGCGAGGTCTGCTTCCCGGACGAGGAAGGGCGCTGGCCTATCAAATCGATGCTGCGCAGCGTGGGGCGTGTGGCAGCGAAGGCGATGGCCCATCCAGTCCGCACGTAGGACAATTGCAGGCAAAGAGGCAGCAATGGCAAGGCAGAAAACGGTGCGGGAGATGTTGGCGCCGGGGAGACGGCTCGACTGCGGCTATGCCTGTGAGGTCGCAGCGCTGCTGTTGAAGACTCCGCGCAAGACCGGGCAGGTGGTGGAATGCCTTTGGGATCAGAATGCGGGCCTTGCGAATCGTGCGGCTGATGCGTTGGAGCGTGCTTCGGGCAGGCGTCCTGAGATCCTCGGTCGCTGGAAGGAGGCGTTGCTGGACCGCATGCTTGACGCACGAGAGAACAAGCTGCGCTGGAACCTGGCGCTGATGATTTACCGGACGCGGCTGACAGCGGCTGAAACGGCGCGGGCCGCGGCCGTGCTGCGTTCGTGGCTCGACGATAAAGGCTCCATTGTTAAGACGAGTGCGATGCATGGGCTGGCTGGGCTGACGCGCTGGGACCCATCGATGTTGCCTGAGGTTCTGGATATGCTGCGCGTTCTGAGCCGGAGCGGTACACCGGCGATGCGGGCACGGGGACGCATCCTGCTGAAGCGGATGGAGGCGGGGAAAGAGTTGCCGGTCATCACCGGACCGTTATCGGGTCTTTCAGGGGTAACACGAACGTTGGGCGGAAGATCGAAAGCTCGGGCCATTCCGCGGAATGCTCCGGGCAAGGCGCTGCAGGCGGTGCGCTATTGAGTGCCGGTGATAAACTGGCCGGGCACAGAGGGTGTGCCAAGACATTCATGATTCAGGTGCTTGCGGACTGAAGATGACTGAGCTTCTGCTATCGATACTATGATTGAACTTCTGCCATCGATATTATCGGCGGATTTTGCGAACCTCGCGGACGAGATTGCGGCTGCGGAGCGGGGTGGCGGCACCGTGATTCACGTGGACGTGATGGACGGGCATTTTGTGCCGAATATCACGATTGGGCCGCCGGTGGTGAAGAGCCTGCGCAAGGCCACGAAGCTGCCTCTCGACTGCCATCTGATGATTGAGAATCCGGACGAGTACATTCCGGCCTTTGCCGACGCCGGAGCGAACTGGGTGAGCGTGCACTACGAGGCCTGCCGGCATCTGCACCGGTCGCTGACACATATTGCGGACCATGGAATGCAGCCGGGGGTGGTGCTCAATCCAGCGACGCGGGTGGAGCTGATTCGGGACATTCTGCCGATGGTGCACCATGTGCTTATCATGAGCGTTAACCCGGGTTTTGGCGGGCAGAGCTTTATTCCCTTTTCCCTCGACAAGATCCGACGCCTAGCTCAATTGCGCACGGAACTGGGGTTGGCATTTAAAATCGAAGTTGATGGCGGCGTGGCTCACGACACGGTTGCCCAGGTCGTCAAAGCAGGTGCGGAGCTGTTGGTGGCCGGCAATGCTGTGTTTGGCGCCGGACAGGCCGAACGGGATGCCAGAGCTTTGCTGGCAGCAGCTCGTAAAGCCGCTGGTGAATAAGCCGTATAGATGCATATAACCGTGGCAGTTTTCCCCCTGCCGCACATTTGAGGTGGTATGAACCGGTTGTCGAGAAGTTTTGCTGCGTTGGCGCTGGCGTCGCTGGTGCTGTCTGGGGTAACGGCTCAGGCCAAGGATAAGAAGCCCAAGCACAAAAAGAACCAGGATCTGAGTGCTAATCCGCTGGCGAACGTGAACTCGAAGCAGCCCGACAAGGAGCTCTTCGATAAGGCAATGGTTGCCATGAAGAAGGGCCGCTATGACGTGGCAAGGCTCGACCTGCAAACCATGCTCAATACTTATCCCGATTCCGAGTACCGGATGCGGGCGAAGCTTGCGGTGGGCGATAGCTGGTTTAAAGAGGGCGGCACCGCCGCGCTGACGCAGGCCGAGAGCGAATACAAGGACTTCATCACGTTCTTTCCCAATTCCCCTGAGGCCGCCGAAGCACAGATGAAGGTGGGCGACATCTACTACCAGCAGATGGAGAAGCCCGACCGGGATTGGAATAACGCGCAGGATGCGGAGAAGGAATACCGGACCATGATCAACATGTTCCCGGATTCGCCGCTGATTCCGCGCGCCAAGCAGAAGCTGCGCGACGTTCAGGAGGTTCTGGCGGAGCGCGAGACGCAGATCGGACTCTATTACGGGGCCAAGGAGAACTATCCTGCCTCGATTGCACGCCTGCAGACAGTGGTGGATACCTACCCTCTGTACTCCAAGAGCGACCAGGCGCTGCTGGCGATCGGCGATGCTTACGCAGGAGAGGCGCGCGCCGTGCTGATTGCGCCAAACATACCCGGCGCTGTGCGTGAGCGCCTGCGCATTGTCTACCAGGACAAAGCGGCAGCCGCCTATGCCAAGGTGATTACGCGATATCCGATGGCGCCACATGTTGAGGACGCGCGCGACCGGCTTGTAGCAATGAACCGTCCAGTGCCCGAACCGACGGACGCGGCTGTTGCGGAAAACGACGCAGAGCAGAAGAGCCAGCGGCCGATTCGCTTCACAGACAATGTGCTTGGAATCATCAAGCGCGGTCCCACGGTGGTGGAAGCTGCGCACGTGGGCGAGCCTTCGCTCGAAGATCCCAAGCGCACGTTGGCCCCCGATATTACCAAGGAGAACGTGGCGCTCTACACCTCGGCCTTTAACGCAGGCAAGCCGGCAGCGACAACTGCGGTTACGCCGACCGGTCCTAATGAGCCGCCGCGCAGCGATCAGCCCTCCACTGCGCCGCAGATGGCCGCCCCGCCTGCCGGAACAGGGGTTGGAGTCCAGATTGTGAATGCTCCGAACGGCGACGCAAGTGCCGCGCCGGCTGGAAATGAAGCAGCGCCGGCGACCGGTGCAACAGGCGATGCAAGCCCGCTGGTGAAGCCGGTTGGGCCCACCGACACCACGCTGCCAGCAGTAGATAAGCCGGCAGAATCCCCCGACCAGGTGAACGATATCAAGGCTGGTACCGCGCAGCAGTCGACTGCCACCGACGCCGCAAAAAAGAAGCCGAAGGCCAATCTGGATGAAGAGTCCTCAAGCAAGAAGAAAAAGAAGAAGGGCTTGGGCAAACTGAACCCGTTCTAAGGCAAGGAAAAAGCGCCATGATGAGGGCCGCATTCGACGAGGATGCGGCCTTCGTTTTTTGCGCGGTTGACCATGCCGAGGCGTGGTTGTGGCGGTCGCTCAATCTGCTAGAGTGAAGAGTGGTCCCCCTGTCTGAAATCCTTGTGAAATCTGGGTTTCGGTGCAAACCCTGCGGGGCTACCTGACAACCCACATGCCGCACGATCTGCCCAAAGCATACGACCCGACCGCCATTGAAGATCACTGGGCGGAGTACTGGGTGCGCGAGAAGCTTTTCGCCCAACCCACGCCCGGCACGAGTCCGGAAAACGACGGCGTCGACGACCAGTCGTTCACGATTCTGCTGCCGCCGCCCAATGTGACAGGCAATCTGCACATGGGCCATATGTTCGAACACACGGAGAGCGACATCCTGATTCGCTGGCGCCGTATGCGCGGCGATCGCGTGCTCTGGATTCCAGGAACGGACCATGCCGGCATCGCTACGCAGATGCTGGTGGAGCGGCAGATTACGGCTGAAGGCACTACGCGCCAGCAGATGGGCCGCGAGAAATTTGTCGAGCGCGTTTGGGAATGGCGACGGCACTATGGCGGCGCGATTCTGGGGCAGATGAAGCGGCTCGGAGCCTCAGTCGATTGGGATCGCGAATATTTCACGATGGACGAGCGGCTCTCAGTTGCCGTGCGCGAGGCGTTTGTTCGGCTCTACGAGCAGGGGTTGATCTATCGCGGCGCTTACATCGTGAACTGGTGCCCCCGCTGCCAGACGGCTATCAGCGATCTCGAGGTGGTCTACGACGAGCACAAGGGACATCTGTGGGAGATTCGGTATCCCGTTATCGGCGACGATGGCAAGGATACGGGCGAGTTTCTGACTGTTGCGACGACTCGGCCTGAAACGATGCTGGGCGATGTGGCTGTCGCGGTGCATCCGGCGGACGAGCGATACAAGCATCTGCACGGGAAAAAGCTACGGCTGCCGCTTGTGGGGCGCGAGATTCCGATCATCCTCGACGAATGGGTGAGCCGGGAATTCGGCACCGGCGCGGTGAAGGTGACGCCGGCGCACGATCCAAACGATTTTGCGCTAGGCCAGCGGCACGATCTGCCTTCGATCAACGTGATGGACGATACCGCGCACATCAATTCTGAGGGCGGCGTTTACGCGGGGCTGGACAGATTTGTCGCGCGCAAGAAGATTGTGGCCGATCTCGAAGAGATGAGTCTGCTGGCGGGGATCAAGGATCACGTGAACAACGTGGGCCACTGCGACCGATGCAAGACCGTGGTGGAGCCGCGACTCTCGCTGCAATGGTTCGTGAAGATCCAGCCGCTGGCGGACAAGGCAATTGCGGCGGTTAAAGAAGGGCACATCAAGTTCACGCCGGAGATGTATGGGAAGACGTACCTGAATTGGATGGAGAACATTCACGACTGGTGCATCTCGCGGCAACTTTGGTGGGGACATCGGATTCCTGCGTGGCATTGTTCAGCTTGCAATAAGACTACGGTTGCGCGACAGGATCCGACGAAGTGCGAGCATTGCGGATCGGACAAGCTGACGCAGTCGACCGACGTGCTGGATACGTGGTTTTCTTCGGGGCTGCTGCCTGTGTCGGTGTTTGGATGGCCGAATATTACGGCGGAGAATCGCGCGGATTTTGACGCGTTCT
The DNA here is from genome assembly GCA_963738035.1 of uncultured Acidobacteriaceae bacterium. Classification (GTDB taxonomy): domain Bacteria; phylum Acidobacteriota; class Terriglobia; order Terriglobales; family Acidobacteriaceae; genus Telmatobacter. Next base: position 569,313 of record CAVTVB010000001.1, on the reverse strand, counting down.
ATCCGACGAGCCTACTGGTTACGGGATTCGACATTCTGTTTTTCTGGGTGGCCCGGATGATCATGCTGGGCTGCTGGTTTTCTACGGACGTTGAAATGCCGGACGGCAGCCCGCGGCCGCTCGCGGAGTCTGTTCCCTATCGCGAGGTGTACATTCACGCGCTGGTGCGGGATGCGAATCGCGAGAAGATGTCGAAGACCAAGGGGAACGTTGTCGACCCGATCGAGATTGTGAAGCAGTACGGGACCGATGCGGTGCGGTTCACGCTGGCGTCGATGGCTTCGCCGGGGACGGACATTGCGTTCAATGTGGCGCGGACGGAGGGGTATCGGGCGTTTGCCAACAAGATCTGGAATGCGGCGCGGTTCATTTTTATGAATGTGGACCGGGCTGCAGAGGTGGGTGTGCGTGTTGAGAGGAATTGGTTCACTTCACCGCCACCACTTACGAATGAATCCTTGCTCGAGGAACTTTGGATAATGTCGCGATTCATCGAAACAGCGAACAAGGTTAACTTGGCGCTTGAAAAGTATCGATTCGATGATGCGGCAAACTTGATTTATCAATTCTTCTGGGGAGATTTTTGCGATTGGTACTTAGAGATCGTAAAGCTGCGTCTAAATTTCGTTGAGTCTGCCGATAATTCCTCAGCCGCCGACTCACTTGCAACGCTTCTCTATGTATTTCAAAGTTCACTTCGAGCTACTGTCGCCTTTTATGCCGTTCCTCACAGAAGAGATTTGGCATGCGCTTTATGACGGCAAGCCAAACCGAAAGTCTATCGCGCTCACTAGCTACCCCAATTTCGAGCAGCAAGAATTGTTGCCGCCGGTTACGATGGAGAGCGCTGAAGTCTCAATGGAACACTTGAAGCTCGCTATCATATCTATCCGTTCTCGCAGAAAGGACTTGGGGATTGAAGACAAGTCTCTTGTCAAAGTCAAGGTGGCTTCTAGCAAGTCGGGAGTTCTCAAAAAGAACATTGACATCCTGGTGAAACTGGCAAGGTTGGAAGATGCGGAGATTGTCCTCTTTTCGGATCGTGACCCCGGCGGCAAGTACGAAAACCTGGCTTGGCAAGCATTTGGACCGGTCGATGTCTTTGTGGATTTCGAAAAAACGATCGATGTTGCAGCTGAGCGTGAACGCTTGAACAAGGACATCGCAAAATACGAGAAGGGTCTGGCTTCTGCGGAGCGTCAGTTGGGCAACGATGGATTTTTGGCGAAAGCGCCAGCGCATATTGTCGAGGGCTTGAAGAAGCAGGAATCAGAAACTCGGGTTCTGCTTGAGAAGGCACGAGCGGCGCTGAATGCGCTGCCGCCTGAGTGAGCGAATCTGGCGAATGGCGTGCGTCTGCAAATCCTGCGTTGAACATTCCAGAACTCTTGGGATCGTGCACGCGCCGAAGTCGAAGTCCGGACTTCACAAGGCTTACCGTGCCGCCGCGAAACGATGGCATCCTGATCGCTTTGAGAATAACCAGCGCGAGCGTCTGGAGGCGGAAGAGCGATTCAAGCGCATTCACGCGGCCTACGAGGCGCTTTGCGAGCACTTCGACAATCCTGCGAGAAGAGCGCGCGAAGCGGAATTCGTTACTCCTGTTCAACCTAATCCGCGACCTGCCATTTTCTTCGGGGATGTGCCGGGTTGTTTTGCTGCACCGAATTTCCCTGATTATGTTCGGGAAGCCATTGAAGCCGCGCATCTGGACAGTACAGAGATTCCGGTTGGCTTTGTCGATTTGTCGGGAGGGGCTGAACGCTACATTCTTTTGGGGAATCACAAGATGTACATTCGCAACGCCGCGGGGATTCTTTCGGTTATCTGGTATGTGGATCTGGGCGCAGTGAACCTGATCGACTTGAAGGCGGAGAAGAAGGCAGGGGCATGGCAAAGAATTGCCGAGAGCATTGCCGGAAAGGCGCAGCACTATTCGCTCGAGATCAATCGGCTGGATGGAAGCAGGTTTTGCATGTTGACGGACCGTCCGGATGACAGGGTCAAGAAAGTTGTTTATAACTTTCTACGACAAATGAAATCGAATTCGCAGTCTTGAACATCGAAAGAAGAACGAATGGACTGGAAGAGCCACCGCGTAGAAGCATTGCTGGAGCAGGCGCTGCTGGAAGATAAGGCCGTGAGCGATGCCACGACCAACGTGACCATCGATGCCAACCTGCGCGCCTCGGCCTCGATCATTGCGCGGCAGGAAATGGTGGTGGCGGGACTGGGGGCGGTGCCGCGCTTCCTCGAGATTTTTGCCCGGCTCGATCCGCGGCCTGCGGCGCATACACGATTCGACGTCGTCAGCCACCCGGAGATCTTTGACGGCGTTCGGGTGCACAAGGGGCAGATACTGGCTGTGATTCGCCACAATGCGCGCGTGCTGTTGAGTTGCGAGCGCGTGATCTTGAACCTGATGCAGCACTTGAGCGGCATTGCCACGCTGACGCGGCAATATGTGGATGCGATCCAGGGGACGAAAGCCCGCGTGCTTGACACACGGAAGACTGTTCCGGGGTTGCGCGCGCTGGAGAAATATGCGGTGCTTTGCGGCGGAGGAACGAATCACCGGCTCGATCTTTCGTCGGGCATTCTGATCAAGAACAACCATATTTCCCTGGGTGGCGGATTGCGCGCGGCTCTGACGAATGCTCTTGAAAAACGCCAGCCGGGCAATCGCGTGCAGGTGGAAGTGCGCACGGAGAAGGATCTGGAAGAGGCGATTGAATGCGGCGCCGAGGCGATTCTGTTGGATAACATGTCTCCCGCGCAGGTGAAGACGGCGGTCGAGCGGATTCGCAAGGAAGAACGGTGGATTCCGATTGAGGCGTCGGGCGGCATTGTGCTCGACAACATTCGCAGCTATGCAGAGGCCGGGCCGGACTTTATCAGCGTGGGCGCACTGACGCACTCCGCCAAGGCCGCGGATATCTCGATGAGCATTATTGCGGAGCCGGCGTAGGCGTGTTCGACCTTGTTGCGCTGGACGCGGAGCTTTCCGGCACCGTATTTGCGGGCAATCTGCATTTTTCTTCTACAACGGGATCCACCAATACCGATGCGATGGCGGATGCGCGCAATGGCGCGCCGCACGGATCTGTTTTTTTTGCCGATGAGCAAACGGCGGGGCGCGGGCGCGGCGACCACCGCTGGCAGTCGAACGCAGGCGAAGGGCTGTATGTAAGCGTGCTGCTGCGGCCGAAACTGTCGCCGGCGCAACTTCCTCTGATTCCACTTGTCGCGGGATTGGGGGTGGCGGAAGCGATACGCAGTAGTTACGGGACTCGTAATCGACCTGCGGTGGCCTAACGATTTGCTGATTGGTCCGCGCAAGGCTGGAGGCATCCTGGTCGAGTCGAAGACTGACGCCGCGGGGCTCGCATTTGCTGTTGTGGGGATCGGCATCAACGTGCATCAGCGCGAGCTTCGATCCTAAGCTTTCGACGCCTGCCACTTCGCTGGACATCGCTGCGGGACATCGTGTGAGCCGGCAGGCGCTTCTTGTTGCCCTGCTAAAATCGCTTGAGCGCGAGATGCTTTTGCTGGCCGATGGCGGAGCGGTGAGCGCGATCCTGGCACGCGTCGAGAAGGCTTCTACGTGGATCAAAGGCCGACGTGTTGAAGTTCACGGCCCACAAGAATGCGTGGGAGAGACGGCCGGCCTGGATGGACAGGGATTCCTGCTGGTGCAAACATCTGAGGGCCTGGTAACGGTACAGACTGGCGGCATTCGTGCCGCGGATACGGAATAGAAACGACGATGCTGCTGGCAGTCGATGTTGGAAATACGAATACGGTGCTGGGGCTTTACCGGCTCGATGCGGAGGCGGGGCTTCCGCCGAAGGGCGCGGCCCTTGCGGCTAAAGACAGGTTTGACCTGACCGCGCATTGGCGCATCACTACGCATCGAACGCAAACGGTGGACGAGTACGGCGTATTTTTTGTGAAGCTGTTTGAGATGCATGGGCTTGTCACCGAGCCAGGTTACGCACATCATCATCTCTTCGGTTGTGCCGCCGCTGGACTCGACGCTGCGACAGGTTTGCGAAACGTATTTCCATCTCGAGCCGCTGTTTGTTGAGCCGGGGATCAAGACAGGAATGCCGGTCCTTGTGGACAATCCGACGGAGCTTGGCGCGGATCGGCTGGCTGATTGCATTGGGGCGATTGAACGCTACGGCGGGCCGTGCATCGTGGTGGATTTTGGCACGGCGACGAAGTTTGAGGTGATCTCGGAGAAGGGCGAATATCTGGGTGGCGCGATTGCTCCGGGGCTGGGATTGAGTGCTGAGGCGCTGTTTTCACGGGCTGCGCGCCTGAGCCGCGTGGATATCAAGCGGCCCGCCAAGGTAATCGGCACCAATACTGTGGGGCATCTGCAGAGCGGGTTGTACTACGGCTACATCGGGTTGGTGGATGGCATTCTGGAACGCATCTTTGCGGAGCTTGGGCAGAAGCCGCGGGTGATTGCGACAGGGGGGCTGGCGCGGATGGTTGTCGGCGGACTCGCATTATATATCGGAGATCGACGAATCTGCTGACGCTCGATGGGCTGCGCATTCTGTTTGAGCGAAATCGCAATGCGCGGCCGCGTGGGCGCGAATAGTGTAATGAGTTGAAATTCTAGCAGCAACCAGGAAAGCCGAAAAGCAGATTCTTCGCTCACCACCCCCAAACCGAAAAACGTTTGGGGCCCCGTTCGCTCAGAATGACACCGCCGGTTTTGGGAAGGTTTTCGGCTCACGACACTAGTGCTTGCGTGCAAAACTACTTCAATTATTTTACGGAGATCGAGGATCGCTTTCAGCAGCGGCGAGGGGCGATTCTTTGCTTTCTACGCTTGACTGGGCGTTGATTGAGACGTGGCGGGATGCGGGGATTCCGTTCGAGGCGGTGCTGCGCGGGATTGATGTGGCGTTTGACAAATACGAGTCGCGGCAGAAGCGCGGGCGCATGCGGCGCGTGAATGGGCTGGCGTGGTGTTCGCAGGCGGTGATGGAGGCGGCCGAGGAGTTGCGCGAAGCGAGCGCGGGACGGCGGTGACCGCGACTGAACGGAAGAAACGGGATTCGAACATGAACGGGTGGCGATCGCACCTGGAAGCTGCCGCGGCGCGCTCTGACGCTTCGACCATTGCGCATGAGGCGTGTGCTGCTACTGCGAAGCGCCTGCGGGAACTTGCGGCGGAGGCTCGCGCCGCCGAAGAGCGCAACCACGGTGGCGCACGAGATGGAGGCTTTCGAGCGGGTTCTCACGGTGCTTGAAGAGAGACTGTTTGCAGCATTAACCGCAGCTGCGCCGGAGGAATCTGCTTGTTGGACTCAAGGAACATGCTGCGCGCGAACTCGCGCCTTACCGCAGCCGTATGGGAGCAGTACAACTGCGGCAGGTGGAGCATCAGTTTGTACAGAAGCAACTGCTCGTGCACTACAACCTTCCGCGACTTAGCCTGTTTTACATGAGCCAGCAATGAAGCGCGTAGACCCAGAAGCCCGAAAATGCGAAGCCGACTCGGAGTACTCCTCGTGCAGATCGAGAAGCCGATTTATGGCGGAGCGTTTCTGGCACGTGTGGAGGGCAAGGCGACGTTTGTGCCGCTGACGCTTCCGGGCGAGCAGGCGCGGGTGCGCATCATTGAAGAGAAACGCGGCTACGCAGTGGCTGAGAGCGGAAGAGATTGTTATCGCGGCGGGCCGGAACGCGGTGTTGCCGATTGTCGCCACTTTGGCGTGTGCGGGGGATGCCAATATCAGCACGCGAATTACGAGGCGCAACTTGGATTCAAGCAGGCGATTCTGCGCGAGACGCTTGAGCGCGGAGGCGTGAGTGCGCCGGAGACGATTGACGTGCTTGCCGGCAAGGAATGGCAGTATCGCAATCGCATTCGACTCGCGGTTGATGGTGCGGGGCGCGTCGGTTATCGCGCAAGACGATCGCACGATCTGGTTCCGATCAGCGAGTGCCCGATTGCATCGCCGTTGCTGGTGAGGGCTGCGCTGAGTGGAGCGGAGATTCTGCGCGAATTGAAGACGGGTTTGCGGCCGGCGGAGATTTCGCTTGTTCTCAAACGCGGAGGAGACAGAACTTCTGGCCAGCGTTTTTGCGCGCGACCCGGCGACTCGCGGTTTTGACCATTTCTGCGTGGAGTGGAAGAAAAGCATTCCGGCGCTCACCGGGTGTGAGCTTGTGGAGGAAGGGCGCGCGGGGAAACCGGCGAGAGCTATTGCGCAATGGGGCGAAGCGTCGCTGACCTACCGCGCCGGTGGCGTGGAATATCGCGTGGACCACGGGGCTTTCTTTCAAGTGAATCGCTGGCTTGTCGACGCGCTTGTCGATCGTGTTACCGCAGGTCGGCGAGGCGGGCTGGCGTGGGATCTGTTTGCAGGGGTCGGTCTGTTTGCACGGAGGCTTGCGGAGAACTTCGCGCATGTTGCCGCGGTTGAGTTGGCGCCGACGGCTGTGGGAGCGCTGGCACACAATCTTGAAGGCACTGCCGGCAGTTGCGTGAAAGCAGAGACGCTTGCCTTTCTAAAAGCGCACAAGACGGCGAAGCCGGAGTTGATTGTGGTGGACCCGCCGCGTGCGGGGCTTGGAGCGGAGACCACTTCCCTGCTTGCCGAAGTTGGGGCGCCCAGCATCGTCTATGTATCCTGTGACCCCGCGACGCTGGCGCGCGATCTGCGCGCCCTTATTGGTGCGGGTTATGAATTAAGCTCTGTCACGCTGGCCGATCTGTTTCCCCAGACCTTTCATCTGGAGTCGGTGGTCGAATTACGGCGATCCTGATAACCTTGCCCCCATAGATAATTTCTAGATTTGGGCTCAATGGAAGCTGAACCGAGGAACTTCGGGCCGACCACGCTCCGCCCTGCTTCGAATGCTGTTGGGGTTCCGCTGTTTCACGCCGCATGGCTGTTTGCGCTTGGCGTTGTCGTCGTAAATTTCGTCTGGCTTCGACCCGCTTACCTTCTGATTGCGCTAGCTCCTGTTGCCATCTTTTGCGGAATTGCGGCATTGCGCGCGCAACGCCTCGTGTGGCTTCCAATGGGCGTGTTGTGGTGTCTGCTGGGAGCGTGGTGCGCAGAGATGCAGCCACAGCCTGCTGCTGCGCCGGCGCTGGCCGCGCTCTCTGACGGTTTGATGCGCAACGTGGAAGGCACGATCATCGACGCTGGCCCGGTGCGGGAGGAAGTTGAGCAGGATGTCGATGAGGCACCAAGCACCGTCATGACGCAGCGGCTCGATGTGCGGATCGCAAGTGTCGAAGTAGTGTCGAACGATAAAGATGCACAAGAGGCGACGCCGGGTGGTGCGCGCCTCATAGTGCGCTGGCCGGAAGGCCAAAAGGACGTCGCCGGCTTCAATTGCGGCGAGCGGATCCGTGCCGACGCACGGCTGATGCAGCCTGAGGTTTATCGAGATCCTGGCGTGTGGAGTCGCAGAGATTATTTGCACGATCAAGGCATCACCTCTACAGCGACGGTGAATGTGGATCGCGTGCAGGTGCTTGGAGCCGCGGATCGCAGTTTTGCCTGTCGCATCTCTGGCTTGGCAACACGCGAGCTAGCGCGAGGATTCTGGCGCTTCCTGCGGCGATGCGGGCGATGCCGGCCCCACTGCGACTGAGCGAAGACGATGCGATCATGCTGGCTGCGATGGTGACCGGAGACCGCACCTACCTGACGCATTCGTTGCGCGTGGGATTTGAGAGGACGGGCTCGTTTCACATGCTTGTCGTCTCCGGACTGCATCTGGCGATTGTTGCCGGGCTGATTGTGTGGATTACGCGAAGGCTGCGCGTGCCGCAACTGCCTGCGACGATGATCACGATCGTTGCATCATTTGCCTACGCTTTGTTTACGGGATTCGCTGTGCCCGTGCAGCGCTCGCTGTGGATGGTGACGTTGTATCTTGTGGGCCGGCTCGTTTACCGCGAACGCAACGTGCTGAACACGATCGGATTCGCTTCGCTATGTTTGCTGGCTGCGAGTCCACGCAGCCTGCTTGACTCGAGCCTGCAGATGACGCTGCTCGCAGTTGTTTCGATCGGAGGCGTCGCTGTTCCTTTGCTGGCGAACACAGTGCATCCTTACTTGACTGCAACGCGCGAACTTCGGCTTGTTGCGCTCGACGTCAAGCTTCCGCCACGACAGGCGCAATTTCGCGTGATTATGAGGATGTTCGCAGCAGCTTTGACGCGAGCCATCGGCCGATGGGTTGGATGGAGCGCTTTTCCGTGGATCGTTCGTGGGGCTTTGCGATGCGTTGAGTTGCTGGTGGTTTCGTGCATCGTGGAACTTGCCATGGCATTGCCGATGGCTGTCTACTTCCATCGCATCACTGTATTTGCATTGCCGGTGAATATTCTCATCCTTCCGCTGCTGGCGGTGCTGATGCCTGCTGCATTGCTAACACTGCTGGCGTCGTTCGTATCGACGGGCGTTGCGGCAATTCCGGCAGCAGCGACGGCGTTGCTGTTGCACGCTGGTGTGGGACTGGTGCGCATGTTCGGGTCAGTAGCCGCGGGTGACTTTCGCATTCCCGCTCCGCTTCCGCTGCAGGTCGCGGTTTTCTGTTTTCTGCTTGGTGTTGCGATTGCGCTTGCGCGGCGAGGGAATGTGACCGATGCGCGATGGCAGGGTCGCCTCACATGGGTGGCGATGATTGTGGCCGGGGTAGTTGTGGTGATGCCGCGACCCATCGAGCATCCGCATGATGCGCTGCTTGTCGAGGCGATCGACGTGGGACAGGGAGATTCGCTGCTGCTCATAACGCCGGAAGGCAAAACCATGCTGGTGGATGGAGGTGGATTTGGAGGTGGGCCGCGTCAAGCTGCGCAAGACTTCGATATTGGCGAGGAAGTTGTTTCGCCCACGCTCTGGTCTCGGGGGATTCGGCATCTGGATGTAGTTGCACTGAGCCATGCGCACTCTGACCACATGGGCGGCCTGGCCAGCGTGCTGCGCAACTTCAGACCGAATGAGTTGTGGGTGGGAGATAATCCTGCTGTGGATTCCTACAAGGCTTTGCTGGATGAGGCGCGGCTTTTGCGCGTCCAGGTTCGTGCGATGCGAGCAGGAGACACGGCAATGTTAGGGAGCGCAGAGATCCACGTGCTTGCGCCGCTTGCGAATTATGAGCCCGGCGCGGAGCCCAGCAACAATGATTCTCTGGTACTTCATGTCTCGTGGGGTGCGGCTTCTGTGTTGCTTGAGGGCGATGCGGAGGCTCCGATCGAGCGGGGAATGCTTGGCGAACAGGGTCTTGAGAGCACGTTGCTCAAAGTCGGCCACCACGGCAGCATTACTTCCACGCGGCCTGAGTTTCTTGCACGCATCGCTCCGCGTTGGGCTGTAATCTCCTGCGGGATGCGCAATCGTTACGGGCATCCACGGGAGGAGGTACTTGCGGAGCTGCAGGCGTCGCATGTCCGTACGCTTTCGACGGATATCAATGGAGCCAGTTGCTTTGAGCTTGATGGAACGAATGTGAAGGCGAGCGCATTCTGCGGAGTGCCTGGATGGTAGAACTTGTTCGGTCTGAAATCCGAAATGCGGAGAGCGTTGTCTTCAGAACGAGAAACGAGCACCTAACTGGAACTGGCGTTCGCGATAGAGATCGGTGGCGTTGACGTTCAGGGGTTTGCCGAATTCTTTCTGGCCTGTTTTGATCCCGGTGAGGAAGCTCAGCCGGGGAAGGCCACCGTTTGCGGTTCCCGACTGAATCGAGTATCCCGTGGTCTCAACCTCGGTCACATTCTGATGATTGAAGAGATTGAAACTCTCTGCCATCAGCTCGATCTGGCGCATGTGGCCGAGATTGAAGCGCTTGCCAATGCGCACATCCATCTTCCAAGTTGCAGGATAGCGATAGGTGTTTCGTCCGACGCCGTAAACGCGATTGTCGCCTCCGTAGCCATTCATGCCTGTACCGAGCGCGACAATGGCTGCTCCGCTGGAATTGAATTCTTTTGCCAGCGAACCACTGCTGTGCATGGAATATGGCAGGCCGCTGTGGAAGTAGGCTGTGCCGCTCATCATCCAGCCATTGGCAAAGTGGCCAGACAGGCCGTGCAGTTTCCAAGGCGATTGAAGAATCATGCCAGCCGTGGCAGAGTGGCGAACATCGAGGCTGCTGGTGCCATATTCCTGTTGAAAATCGAGAGGATCTAGAACGCTGGGACCGCTGACTTGCGATGTCTCATCGGGATTGAAATCCATTGCATGCGCGTAGGTATAGCGAGCGCGCAGAGTGAGTGCACGTCCGTTGTGCGTGATCCGCAGTACGGCTGCTTCGTAGGTGGAATTCGCGCGGCTAAAGATCTCGCTCACCTGCTGGTAATTGGGATTGAGCCGCCCGGCGAATCCGGTTGGTGAAGTAGCGGAAGGCCAAGAGGCGAAGAATGGCACCGTGATCAGCGGAGTTTTGATTGGGCCTGAACCGTTGCCATCAATGATGGCGTAGGTGATGGTCTTGGGAACGGACGAGTCGATGTTCGCGTCGAAGGTGACTGGAAGCCTGCGTCCGAGACTCGCAACGGCAGCGGCTTCAACTTGAACGCGCCCTGGAAGGGTTTCTTCGAGGTCAGCTTCGGCCTGATGAATCTCTCCGTTGCGGAAGTTTGGCGCAAACTCCACGGCACCAGGCTTGACGGTGTTTGCCGGCGCACCCGCCAGCACATAGGGAAACGGCGGAGCGCCACCGGCATTGAGATTGTCTGTCGGGCGCATGAAGAAGTTGAGATCGCCCTTGAGGGAGCCGGTCTGCGTGAGCGCCGTCTCCACAAGGGAATTTCGCGTTTGACCGAAATACATGCCGTAGCCAAGGCGAACAACCGGCCAGCGGCTCTCGGCTGCGCCCCAGGCAAAACCAATGCGAGGTCCCCACTGATTGCCGAGGCCGGGCATTTGCCCGGTGATGGGGAGATCGAGATTGTGCAAAGTCGTGAGCGGTGGCGGAAGCTGTTGCAACTCCCAGCGCATGGCTAACGTAAGGGCAGTTCGTTTGCCGGGTTGCCATTGCGAGCTGAGGTATCCAGCCCAGTCATTTGTGCTGAGCCACCAGTCCGCGGGACCGATTGTCTGGGAGTAGTAGGAGTAACACGGCAAGTAGCCGAGTCCATGGAGCACCCCGGATGAGTCGCGCCAGGGCCTTCCGGTTTGATCGCAGTTGTGCTGGTCCATCGGATTGAGCTGGCCGCTGATGCCGTAAGCCGAAAAGGCGAGTGCATCCGAAGCGAAGTTTTCCACGCTCGAGTAGTAGTAGGTGCCGGTTTGATTGCGCAACCGACTGGTTGCATCTGTATTGTGGCTCAATTCAAGCCCAGTGTTGACAAGAAGTTTGCCGTGCACCCAGCTCAACTGTTCCTGCGTCATATACAGGTGTTCATCGGGATAGAATCCTCGTCCGAAGCGTGCGGGATTGCCGATGGTGAAGCCGTAACGGGAATCCACGACAATCTGTGGAAGCTGACCCCACGCATTGACGTTCAACGATTGCTCGAACGTGGACGGAGTTCCGGCAGGAGCGCTCTGGACATGATGCCCATAAGAGAACTGCGTGGCGGCCAGGAGATTGGGGGTGAGGAATGCCTGCCATCTGCCTAATGACCACTGCGAGTTCGCGCTCGCTGCGCCGAAGCTGTGCGTTCCGTAGGTCTCTGATGCGCGGTTGAAGCCACCGCCGGCAGAATCGAGCTTTGCGGCGGTCACCTCCGCTGTGAAGCGATGGCGTTCACCGACGTTCCAATCCAAGCGCCCGAGCCCCGTCCACTGGAATGAATTGCGGGGTGCCGGGCCGAGCAAGCCTGCAAGGCTTTCGAGGAGCTTTGAATACGACTCGATGCCGGCGCTCACCGGATCAGCGCTGCTGAGGCCGAGTTGTGCGCTGAGCAACTGCATCTGATCGTTCGATGGCTGCGCAAAGAAGTTGTCAGGATGCTTAACGGATGCTACCCCGGGATGGTTGCGTTCGAAACCATCGAGAGCAGCAAACCAGAACAGACGAGATTTATGAATCATGCCGCCGAGGCTCGCGCCCCACGACCATTCGCGATCGCTGGGAGTGTACGGCTCGGGTGTAAAAACCGGAACGGTGGTCGGCGAAGCGGGGGCTGTTTCGTGCACCCATTGCGTGAGCGGGTTTTGCGCACTCCACAGGTGCTGGCGATCGAAAACGAAGGCCTGCCCGTGCAAGTGTTCGGTTCCACGCTGCGTGATTACATTGATTTGACGCGGACCTGACATTTGTACATGGTGCATTGCATTCTCAGATGACGAAGGGTTGATCAGAACCGATGCGCCATTGCTTGTTTGTCCCGCGTTAGCGCTGCCGAATGCAAGCTCAGTGCGCGCTCCTTCAACTGTGATCTCGGGCGCAGGGCCTGTACTTGCAGGAGATCTCTGCTCATCGCGGATGCCGGTCGGTGTTGGAGGTGTGTCGAGAAGAAAGTTTTGCCAGTTGCGGCCGGGCAGGGGTAGTGCCTGCAGTTGCACGGCGTCAGACGATTGCGAAGTCGCCTCCGTGGCGGCGGCTTGGATTGTAGTCAGTTGCGGTTGGGGGTCGGCATGCGCGGTTAAGATGGAAGCCTGCATTGAGCCGAGTTCCACCGCTAACACTGCCTGGGCGATTGCGCCGGCGGGAATATTCGGAGCCGCTATGACTGGGATCATGTTCGTGGCAATTGCGACGCCGGGGTCGAGAGATGGCTGCAGCGGAGGCGTCTCAGGATTAGAAAGTGCTGACGGCGCTGCCGACGGATTCGGCAGGCGTGGCGATGCTACTGACGTTGATGAAGGAGGCGGAAACGCCTCCGGTTGGATCGATCTTGTGCCGTTCAGCGGAAGTAGAACGAGTCTTTCCGGCGAGAGAGAGGCTTCGGCAACCGGTGTGACAACGTCGAGCTTCGGAGTAGATGGAATCTTCAGGGATGGAGTTTGATGCGGTTGCCGCGGGGCTGAATCGGTGATTGGGACGTTCGCAGCGCTTTCCTGACGCTGCGGATGAAAGACGATTGCTGTCTGAACCTGCGACTTGTGTCCGGATGCGATGTAGATTGCATTCACTTGGCCGGTGCCGCTTGGGCCGGTCGCGGTTAATGTGTATTCTCCCTGGGCCAGTGCAGTGAAGCGATACCGGCCGTGGCGTGCGGTTGTGGTCTGCACCGCGGCTCCGGTGGCGGCATTGCGAAGGGTAACGGTGACGTTCTCGAGCGGGGAAGAATGTGCGTCGGTCAGTTTTCCGGCAAGCGAACCGGTTGCGGCTGGCTGCTGCGCATAGGCGCAGCCAAACGTTCCCACGCCGGCAATGAGCAGCAGCGCGGTCCTCGCCGGCGACTTCATCCAAACTCGCGCTATCATTTCGTGACCAGCTTCGGTTCAGGCCAGGCTGCGACGCCCGAAGCAGCTTGCATCAAGACCAGCCCGGTTCATCTCTACCCGCACTTTTCTCAACGGAGCAGTGGAGGCATCCTTCCCAGAGCCGGAAACCCGGCATTGGACAAGGTGGATTTTCCTTGCAGTGAATTCGCCTGCGATTGTACGTAGTCCGGAGGAAACAGGATGGTGACTCCGAGCACAGAATGTGCCTGGAATCGGGACAGACTGTGGGTGCATTTGGGAGCCCGGTTTTGTTGGGTACACTGGAGAGACGCGAAGAGAATTGCACGTGCGGAGGATCCGCAGCGTTTCGCAAATCCAAGTTGCTGATGCAACACTGACTTATGTTCATTGATGAAGCTAAAATCCGGGTGAAGGCCGGCGATGGTGGAAACGGCTGCATGGCCTTCCGGCGCGAGAAATTTGTGCCTCGCGGCGGGCCCTCGGGTGGCGATGGCGGGCGTGGCGGCGATGTGATCATGGAGTCGTCGCAAAGGCACAATACGCTGATCCATTTCCGCTATAACCCGGAGCACAAGGGACAGCGCGGCGAGCATGGCATGGGTTCAAACTGCACCGGACTTGACGGCAAGTCGACTGTGCTGCAAGTACCTGTAGGTACAGCACTTTACGATCAGGAAACTGGAGAGCTGGTCCATGATTTTTCGGAGCCGGATGAGCGCCTGATTATTGCCAAGGGCGGACGCGGAGGGCGTGGGAACCAGCACTTTGCGACGAGCACGCACCAGGCTCCGCGCGAGCATGAACTTGGACGCCCGGGCGAGGAGCGGCTTTACCGGCTGGAATTGAAGCTGCTGGCCGATGTGGGGCTCGTGGGGTATCCGAACGCCGGGAAGTCGACACTGATTTCGCGCATCTCGGCGGCCAAGCCGAAGATTGCCGATTACCCGTTCACGACGCTAGAGCCGAACCTGGGCGTGGTGACGGTGGGCGAGGAGCCGAACCAGGAGTCATTCGTAGTCGCCGATATGCCGGGCCTTATCGAGGGCGCTCACCTGGGCTCGGGGCTTGGGACGCAGTTTCTGCGCCACATCGAGCGGACCAGGGTGTTGGTGCACCTGGTGGATGTATCGGATTCGTCGGGCCGGCCTGACCCGGTGGAGGACTTCAAGGTAATCAACAACGAGCTGGCGAGTTTCACTCCCAAGGCGGGCGAAGAATCTGCGGACAGGCATCCGCTGGCGGACAAGCCGATGATCGTGGTTGCGACGAAGATCGACGCTGCAAATCCGGAGAAGCTGAAGAAGCTGACGGCGTATGCGAAGCGACGCAAGCTGGAGTTTCATGCTATCTCGGCGGTCACCGGTCAAGGCATTGACGAGTTGAAGTGGGCGCTGGCGAAACGGGTGCAACCGGTGGAAGTCGCAACCTAAAGGTTGCATAAGCCAGCTCGACGCGCTCGATCGCTGAAGCTCAGCTGAAGTCGCGTCCTGATACAAAGAAGCAGATCCTTCGCTCCGCTCAGGATGGCACTACAAACTGATGCAGATTTACCGGCTGGCAGCTTGGTGAAAAAGTTCAAATCCTAAACGACGCATAGCACAGGGGCTAAAGCCCGACACCCCATTTTGTTGCATTTACGGCCTGGCTAAAGCCATGCCCTTGTTACAAACAGTGGCTCATCGAGTTTTTAACCAAATTGTGAAGTCATGCCGAGATCCAAGACTCTTGCGAGAAGCCAAATACAAGACTCTTGCGGGAATTAGCTCTCCCCAAAGCTGAAGCTGGATTCCGGGCACCTTTCATGTCACCAAATACAGGGCCGTTCGCACTCATCGGCAGGATTACACCATCGCGCGCTCTTTTACTTTCAGGTACTGGTTCAGCACTGAAGACGTTACGGCTTCGGGATTGAGATCGAGGGTGAGTGCGCCTTGCTCGTGAAGGCGCGCCAGCAGCAGTTCGCGACGGCCGGTCATCTCCTGCGCGGCGGCGGCGCGAAACATCTCCTCCACATTTTTCGGACGTTGCTGCGCGATTGAATCCACCTCGGGCTGGGCCATGGCAACGAAGAGCAGGACGTGCCGGCGCAGCAGATGCATAGCACCGTCGATGACTTCGGGGCGCATGGCGGTTTCGGCGAGATCGGTAATCCAGAGAATCAGCGAACGACGCGGCTGAAGGCGGCCGAGCAAAGTGGTTGCGCGGAGATGGTCGGCTTCGCTGGACTCGGCTCGCACCTGTGCCAGCAATTCGATCACCTGGCGGAGATGAGCCGCGCCGCGTCCGGGCAGAAGACGCTGCTGGATGGTCTGGCCGTAGGCGAGCAGGCCGACGCGATCGCCGGAGAATAACGCGAGCTGCGCCAACGCAACGGCGGCGGTACACGCGTGGTCGAGCTTAGAGTGTTCGCGCAGGCTTCCGTGGGCCAGCGGAAGCGCTGCGTTGGTTCCCGGGGCGGCGACTACGCGAGAGCGCATCAGCCGTCCGCAGTCGAGCACGATCCACACCGGCTGGCTGCGCTCAGTCTGGTATTGGCGCGTGATCAGGTTTCCGCGACGCGCGCTCGCGGTCCAGCAGATGTCGCGCATGTCATCGCCTTCGCGGTAATCGCGCAGGCTTTCGAAATCGCGCCCAAGGCCCCGCTGGCGGGTTTGCCGCAATTGGAGATCGATCTGGCGACTCCGGGCCAGGAATATTTGCTGCTCTTCGCCAGTACGCAAGGCAGGATAGACGCGCACGGTCTGGGCCAGCGGCGCGACGGCCCAGCGTTCAGCCAGCGATAGCGGCGAGCGATAGCGAACATAGAGCTGGCCTGTGGTGCAATCGCCGCGGTCCTGCGGTTCTACGCGATAACGAACGTTTGCGGGAACTCGCGGGAATGCAGTTACTCGAATTGGGTCCTGTCGCCCTGAGGAATCTCGCAGGGCTGAAGGGAGGTCGTCGATCAAACGGCAATCGATGATGATGGGGCCATTGTTTTCGATGGTCAGCTCGATTTCAGTTTGACTATCGAGCGAGGGCGCATTTGACCAGCTGCGCGCGGCGGTTAACTTGTCGGCGCGGGGAAGGCGCATTCCATCGAGCAGTGCTGCGATCAAAACTACGGCATCCCACGCCAGCATTGCATAGCTCAGGCGCAGCAGCCAGAATCCCGGAATCAGGAAAACAAAGCCGGCGATGAGCAACGCTATTGAGCGCGGCGTGAGCCCGAAGCCAAAGCGGCCTCGCGGCTCGCATGTTGCGCGAACCGTGCGGGGATGGAAGGAGGGTGCGATCATTGGCGCGGAACCGGCACCGCGGCGATCACGTCGGAGAGGACGCGGTCGGCGTCGAATCCTTCAAGCTCAGCCTCGGGCTTGAGCATCACGCGATGGCGCAGCACGGGCGGAATTGCGCGCTTGACGTCGTCGGGAACGAGATAGTCGCGGCCATCGAATGCCGCGGCGGCCTGTGCCACACGCATGATGCTGAGAGCCGCACGCGGGCTTGCACCAAGGAGCAACGTCGGCCACTCGCGCGTGCGGCGAGCCAGAGTGAGAATGTATCCATAGAGTTCGGGCTCGATGCGAATGGCGCGAACTTCGGCGCGCGCGGCGTCGAGCATTCCTGCGGGGATCGGCTTGATGGTGGCATCTTCGAGCAGGCTTACTCCGGTGCCCGCGTGGTGACGCTCGAGAATTTGCAGTTCCTCTGCTTCGGTGGGGTAGGCAACGCGAATCTTCATCAGGAAGCGATCGAGCTGCGCCTCGGGCAGCGGATATGTTCCTTCGAAGTCGACCGGATTCTGCGTTGCAAAGACGGTGAACCAACTGGGGAGCGGACGACGGGTGCCGTCACTTGTGACCTGGCGTTCTTCCATGCACTCGAGCAGCGCTGCCTGCGTGCGCGGAGGCATGCGGTTGATTTCGTCCACCAGCAAGAGGTCAGTGAATACAGGGCCCGCATGGAACGTGAATGTATCGGTGCCGGGGCGGAGAATGGTGGTGCCGAGGATGTCGGCGGGCATGAGGTCGGGGGTGGCCTGGACACGCTGGAAGCCGAGTCCAAGCAGACGGCCCAGGGTCTTCACCATCAGGGTCTTTGCGATTCCCGGCACACCTTCAAGCAGTGCATGGCCCTGGCACAATACGGCGATCAGCACTTCTTCGACAGCCTGCGTTTGGCCGGAGATTACGCGGCCGAGCTCGGTGCGTGCGTGGGCGATTAGTTCGCCGGTTGCCTGAAGCTTCGGCTGGTTCTCGATGTTTGGGTTCTCTCTCAGTTCCTCGTTCATGAGGGCCTTTCGCTTTGGGTGGATTCACTGCTTGTATCTGGCGCGGACCAGCGGCTCAGCTTTGACGCTTCGGCGAGCAGGCGCCGGTGATGGTGCAGCGACTGAATCGCTTTCAGTGCGTCGCGTGGATCGATCTTCTCATTCAGCCTTGCATTCTCGCAGGTGGCCAGATCTGCTTCGAGGCCGGGGTCGGAATTGGGAAAACGTCGCCGGATTGCAGCGGCCAGTTCTTCGGCGCTGACTGAGGCCTGGCGCAATCCGCAAAGTCGCAACGCGTAGCGGCGGAAGCGTTCCCACGCGATGGTGACCGCTGTGGACGAGGCTCCGGCACTTCGGTAGAGCGATCCGAGGGCTTCGAGGAATTCGATCGGTGTAGCGCGAGCAGGGGGGGGCAGTTCGCGAACGGGACCGCTCCGCCGGCTGAAGCTGAAGACGACCAGAATCGATATCAGGATTACGCCGGTCCAGAGCAAAGCCACTGTGGGCCCGGAGATATAGCTCCAGTCGGAACGGACGTCGCCGTGCAGGGATTCATCCCAATAGAAATGGCGGCCTTCGCGCGGGCCAATCGAATTGAGCAACAGATCGAAGCTGGCGGCTCGAGCCAGCGATCCATTTTCGAGCGGCGTGGAGCTGGCCCACCACACAACGTGGCCGCTGCGATAGTCATACTCGACTACAGCGGGCTGCCCGGCGCAACTGTACTGGATGCGCTGTTTCGGATTGCCCACTTGCCACTCGGCCTCAGGCACCATCCACACTTCGCCGCTGTTGGCGAGCGCATCGAACCCCTCGGGCTCCAACTGGCAGGCGGAGAAAGTGAACTCCTTGGGTGTTCCGGCGTCTCCGTCAGGAACAAGATAGCCGCCCCAGAAGCCGGTTGCGAGCACGCGACCGCCGCGGGCGACGATCTTCTCGACAGCTTTGAAGTCCTGGGTCTCGCGCGTGAAGGGCTGCGCAAAGATCACTACGGTATTAGGGCCGGCGGTAGCGGCGAGTTCACCAAGAGGACGCTCCCAGCGCTCAATGTTGTAGCCCGCACGCAACAGCGAGTCGTAGGCCGCGCGCGCGCCGTGCTGGCCTGAAAGGTAGGTAGATGGCATGGGGTTATCGTTGTTGTTCTCGTTGGGCAACGCGAAGCCGATGAGCACGGCGAGACCGATTGCAATCGAGACACTCCAGAGCAGGAGGCGGCGGTCTTTGCGATCGAGCGACGACATGAACTTCATCGCGCACCGCCTTCGGGCGCGGTTGATAATTCGCTACTGCCTGCAGGGGCGCCGCCTGCGATCAACGATGGATGCGAGGTCTTCGGCGTCTCTCGTAGTCGCCTTCGCCCGCATTACGGCCGCCATACCAGAAGCGCTCAAAGGTGCTAGTTAATTGGGAGAGCCCAGGTTTGCGCGGATCTTCGGGAGCGACAAGGGCCAGATACTCGCGCGGGGTGCGTGCACGGTCGGCCGGCCACAATCTGCGCGATTCCAGACGCGAAATGGCTGCCCAATAGAGAAAGTGAATTGCCTCGCGCCACAGCCCTGCGGCGGCGGCATTGCGCGCATCGTCAAGCCACAGTTGCCAGTCGCGCGCCGAAGCTGCGCCGGGCGCTGGCCGGTCGAGATCGGGAGTGAGCCTAATGCGCCAACGCCGCTCCAATCGCAATAGAGACCAGACTAGTGCAACGCAAACCGCGAGAATGAATCCCCACACCAGCGCACGACCAACCCATGCGGAGCGGGCCTTGAGATTTGCGGCGCTTTGGAAGAGACGATTGAGCCAGTTGCCGAATTTTTCAAGGACTGAATCCCGAACAGTAGGCTGCAGATTGCGAAACTCCGGAGCGGCGAGAACCTGTTGCATCACTGCGCGTTCTTGCGCGTAAGACGGAATGGGCCCAAATGGCGCAGCCGATTGCGCGAGATCGTTTTCCAGGCGCCGTTTTGCATCTTTAAGGAGCTGCGAAGTAGTCGAGTGATCCTGCACCGCGGCCTCTACATGGCCAGGCTTGGCGACTCTGGCCGCCGGCTCATCCGGGTCTTCAGCTTTCGAAAACAACACGCGGAGCCAGCCGTACCGCACGAGGCGCTGCTCTGTGCTCGAGCCGTTCGCGAGGGGTACGCGATCGTCTGGACCGATGAGGGAAGGGTCACAGCTCTTGAGGTTGCGCGCCGTGGCGCAGGTATCGACAAGCGTGGAAAGGGCCTGGAGATGCTGGCGGTAGTCCTCCATTGAGACATCGCGCCAACGCACGGCGGCCTGAGTGGAAGGCGATGCGGGGGTTTGGGCAGGCGCCGCGATTGCGGCGAGGGCCGCTGCCAGAATTGCCGCGCGGCCGAGAACTTTTCGCACGGAGATCACCGCTGGGGCTCCTTTAGCGAAGGAGTCTCTTCCGCAACGTTTTGTCTCAGTGCGGGAGCGGGTATGTAGATGCCGGCAAGGTCGATCATGCACCTGATGTCGTGTCCCTCAATACCTATGCGCTGATGATAGTAGAAAGCGTGATGTTCTCGTGGAGGATCGTGGGATGGAGGGTTACCATCTCGCTCATTGGTTCTCATTCCCATGGAGGCCCTCTGAAAGCGCCTGGTGCATGGAGATCGGTTCATGCGTGGGGGTTGTTTCCATCACTGGTTCGGCGGTCGGCGGAAACACTCGCGGTGAAGCCATCTCCTGCAGCGAAACCGAGGGCTCGATTTCCGGCTGAGACTGAGGTGGCGGCAGCATGCCTGCCTGCTGCATCATCCACTCGATATCGAAGCCCTCTTTGCGAATGCGCTGATCGAAGTAGAAAACTGTAAGTGCAATTCCGTAGATCGGGTTGGTGAGGGCTTTAACGGCGAAGAACGCTCCGTAGGTGGCGGACATGGCAATCATGCCGACGGCTTGCGCATGTGCCTGACCTTGCAGGCTGGGCAGGAACGATATGGCAATCAGGACGGGGAACGTGACGCACCAGACGAGTATCTGGCTAAGGAAGACTCCCAGCACATATAGCAGCAAGATGCGGCCGCGCGTTCCGCGACTGAGCATTGTGCCCCGCTTCAGCGCGTTCCACGCTGTGGATTGTTCGACGACGCTCGCGGGAAACGCGAGGCAGAGGCGAAGCAGCAGCCAGACGGCGAATGCACCAAGAACGAGCAGGAGCAGAAAGAAGAGCACGGCAAACAAGGGACTGTCGTCGTTTGTGGCCACGCCTCTCACTTTGCCCGCGACCATTGCAACAACCGCAATCATAAACATGACTGCAGGCGCGCCAACAACGACCAGACCTTTCAAGATGAAAAGGCCGACATAGCGCCAACCGCGCTTCCACGCTGTCTTGTACGCGCGGCGGATGGTAATCTTCTCGCCGAGGAAAAGGCGTGCTGCCGCCTCGCTCATGGCGGCTTCGCCCAGGGCACTTGCACCCAGGCTGGCCGGAATTGCGAGGATCACAAGCAGGATGAGAAAGACCCACACAAGAGTATCCGCAACCGTTACGCCATGTCTTGAATTCGAGCCCATCCATGTGAAAAAGGCGAAGGCTCCCGCAGCGAAGACAAATACTGTTCCCGCGGGTATGGTTCCGATGCCGAGGAAAACAAGAAAACGCGATCGGTAGAGTTGGGCTGTGCGGTCGAGAATCTC
Source organism: uncultured Acidobacteriaceae bacterium (assembly GCA_963738035.1). Classification (GTDB taxonomy): domain Bacteria; phylum Acidobacteriota; class Terriglobia; order Terriglobales; family Acidobacteriaceae; genus Telmatobacter. The sequence continues at coordinate 548,070 of CAVTVB010000001.1, read as the reverse complement.
CGACAGGGTCAGCGGACGTAGTGGTTCATTCATGCCCGCTCCCGCGTTCCAGGGCAATCGCCTGGTTTATCGAGGAATCGGAATCGAGCGCAGGCTGAGGTTCGGTCATTCCCGCTGAATGCATCATGCGTTCGATATCGTAGCCCTCTTTGCGGACGCGCTGGTCATAGTAGAAGAGGGTAAAACCGGTGGCGTAGATTGGCTGGACAAATGTGTTGGTGAGGAATGCGAGGAATTGCTGCACCACGCTCATCCAAACGGGAAGCACTCCGTGGTGCTTAATACCAACCACGAGAAAGAAGCCCTGGGTGATGCCGGTCAACCCCAACTGGATGATGAGGGCGAGGAGCCCAAGCATGAAGATGCGTCCGCGCGAGCCTTTGCTGAGTTGAATGCTGCGGCGGATAGCATCTCGTGCTTTCAGGTTCTCAACGGTGGATGCAGGCACGGCGAGCGAGTAGCGCAGGCTCATGATGATTCCGTAAACGAGTGAGCCTGCGAGCAGAAAGAGAAATATCACGCTGGATGCCAGGAAAACGATCATTGTTTTCGAGTCGGGTGGGGCGCTGCGTGGGGTGAGGAATCCTGTGGGGCGGATATAGACCAGAATCACCGCAGCGTAAGCACCATAGACAAGCACGCAGGGAAACCACGCACGAAAGTAGGTGATCGTCATCAACCACAAATAGCGCCCTGTGCGCGGCAGGATTGCGCGATAGGCGGCACCGATAGTGGCATGCTCTCCCAGATGCACCCAACCTACTGCGCGCGTGTTGGCAGCCATAGCCAGGCCGCCGGCCACAAAGATGGCGAGCCACAGAATAACGAGCCCGATCACCGACACCACAATGACGCCGGTCTTCATGTGCATGGCCAGCGCGCCTTGTTGCGCGCCAATCTGCAGCAGACTCAGCACCAGAAGGATGCTGCCATACACCGACGAGATGCCCGCGAAGAGAAGGAAATTTGAGCGGTAGAGTTCGGCAGTCCTATCGAGTATTTCGCCAAGAGTTAGCGGGCGCAGCGTCGTTTCCATGCCTGAGATCCTTGTGGAATTTGGGCGGCAGATGCTTGCCGGGATGCTAGCACACTGCAAGCTTACATGGATGTCACACCGCAGGTGTATTCCCAGATACGCCGAAAACTCCCGCACTTTTTTCCCAGTTGGTACTTCTTACCCTGCCGTTGCGAGCGCTTTCTGTTTGCAACTCGTTCGAAAGATTGCAGCAACGCAATGGCACGCTGCTTGCTATCTATGGTGTTTGCTAGATGAAGGGCTCCCTGATTTTTCTAGCGCGTTGTTTGGGCGAATGTTTGAAAGCGGGAGCCCCTAAACCCCCGGAGGTTAAATTATGAATTCGACAAAAATGAAGATGCTTCTCGGTCTCTCGTCTTGTGCACTTTTGTTGGCGAGCGTGCAATCGTGGGGAGCGACCGCTCCTAGTTCCGCTTCTCCCATGCCCGTAATTCAGGAACCGCAAGCTCCGCCATCCCAGACCCCTCCTGACCAGGCGATGCCAAACCAGGACTCCTCGAAGACGGCGACCTTTACTGGCACGGTTGTGAAGGACGGTGAACAGTACGTTCTTCGCGATTCCTCGGGCGGCGTTTACAAGCTCGATGACACGTCGCGCGCACAGGCCTTCGAAGGCAAGACAGTGAAGGTGACGGGCCGTCTCGACGCGAACTCCAAGATGATCCACGTCGACAGCATCCAGGCACTTGCCTCCTAACATCGCGAAAGCGAATTAAATTCAATTAGAACTTCAACTGATCCGGATGCGAACGCATCCGGATCCTCTTTTCCTCAGGGCTATCCATCGATACATAACGGGCAACATCCCGCCGGAGTACGGCCCGATCTAATCGGTGCCGACTCCGGCGGTGGTGTGCCGGGATAGAATTTATTTCGCCAGGAGGCGCACCGCTGATGCCTGCCGATCCCGCAAGCGAACTCTTTCTTCAGTTTTCCCGCAACAAGTTGCTCGAGCAGTACTGGCCGCGTCTACGCAAAGCTGTGGAAACGCTGAGCGACGAGCAGGTGTGGTGGCGCCCCAACGAAGCCAGCAACAGCATCGGCAACCTCATCCTGCATTTGAATGGGAACGTCTGGCAGTGGCTGGTCGCGTCATTTAATCGGCTGGAAGACCAACGCGACCGTCCAGCCGAGTTCAGTGCCACTGGAGACTTAACGGCGGCCGATCTTCTGGCCCGCCTCGGTCAGACGCTGGAAGAGGCCGCGAAGGTGCTGGCGAAACTCACGCAGGAGGAATTGCTGGCAACGTGGCACATTCAGGGATACACCGTGAGCGGGCTCGCCGCGGTTTACCAGGTCGTCGAGCATTTCGGGCTGCATTACGGACAGATCGTTTACATCACGAAGATGCAGGAAGGCCGCGATCTTGGTTTCTATAGTGAACTCAACAAGACGGGCCGCGCCAGAGGCGGATCGGTTTGATTGCGGACCCGAGACTCTTGGCCTATTGCAGATGCTGGATCTGGGTGCCGGGTGGAATCTTCACGGCGAATTGGTCTGCCGGCATACTCTGATTCTCGGTTACTTTCTCAACGGTCAGAACTATATTTATTCCTTCCAAGGGACGCTTGATTATGACTTTGGTAGGAAATTTGCTATTTCCAAAGGTCTTGTAAGCGGAATACGTTACCTGACTCTCGAGGTTTCCCTCGGCGTCATACATATCCTGGTTGGACGGCAGGAGGTCGTCGCGATGGAAGGTGATGACGCGGACGGGCTTGTCTCTGCGGCTTCCGTTGGTAGCGTGACGGGTGATGTTCAGGACGTATTCCGGCATCAGGAAGAGGTGCTTCTTGGCAGCGTCTTCGATCGTTTCGGTGTCGGAAATCTGGGCGTAGTAATCTTCGGGTTCCACGCCGCGCACCACCATGGCATCAAAGAAAAATCCGGGCCGCAGATTCTCAAACTGATTATCAGATTTCTTTGTGACGGAATTAGGACCCTCGATTGCTTTGCTCTTCTGCGGAATCATCAGGGTGAATGTATTCCCGTCACTTGCCATGTCGAATACGCGGACGCTGAGATAGGTGCCCACCACGCGCAAATGATTTGGCTTTTCCATCACGATGAATCCACGGACAGTCGGGTAATCTGTCGCCAATCCCTCTTTCGGCTTGAGTAGAGTCGCCTTGATTTCGACGGTGGCGGTGAGGTTCTTGAATTCATCCCATCGGCGATTGACGAGTTCCACGAGTTCTTCAGGGGTGGATGCCTGCACATTGTCCGGCGTCTTCGGAACAGGCAAGTGACGCTTCATCGGGATCAGCGAACATCCGCTCAACAAAAGAGGCAGCGCCAAAGCGGCGACCCTGAAGGCTCTCCGCACCATCATCGCTTGGCCGCCTTCTTCACCGCATGACGATAACCCGAGACGTTTCGCGTGTGTTCTTGAAGTGTTGCAGAGAAAAGTGATTTGCCCTGGGGATTCGCGCCGGCGGCAACAAAGTACAGGTAATTCGATGGGGCAGGATCCATGGCGGCACGCAGCGAGGGGAGGCCGGGATTCGCCACGGGACCGGGCGGCAGACCGGCATGCAAGTAAGTGTTGTAGGGCGTGTCGCGCGTAAGATCGCTCTGGTAGATCTTCCCTCTCCATTCATTCTTGACTTCAAGACCGTAGATCACCGATGGGTCGGTCATGAGCGGCATGTGCTTGGCAAGGCGGTTTGCAAATACGCTGGCAATCAGCGGCCGTTCTGAATTCAGGGCGGATTCCCTTTCTACAAGCGAGGCGAGCGTCACGGTCTGGTGCACATTCTCCTTCAACCCGATTCCCGCCGCCTCGATACGGAATCGCCGGACCATGGCCGTTGCGATTTGTGCCGGTGTTGCCTTTCGCGGAAACCGGTAGGTATCGGGAAACAGATAACCCTCCAGGGTTTTTGCCTGAGGATCAAAGTCGGCTACCAGTTCGGCCAACCGTGGCTGCTGATCCAGAAACTCAGTACGCGTGGCGATGCCTGCCTGTTCCAGGCGCGTAGCCACGTCAAAGATACTCGCGCCCTCTGGTACTGTCACCGAAACCGTGTAAACATCGCCGCGTGCGATGCGGTCGTACACATCCGTGAGCGGCATTGGATGATCGAACCTGTATTCCCCGGCTTTCAGCTTGCCCTTTCGAACCCAGCGCCACAGGTCAAAACCGAACTGGCTGCGAATCACGCCAGCCGATTCCAATTGCTGTGCAATGCGCGTTGTTGAGGAACCCGGAGCAATGTCGATGAAGGTCTCGGCTGATGGTCCAAACGGCGTGAAGACGATCCACGCAGCCGCAGCAACCGCCGCTGACACGATTAAGAAGAGCGCAAGCAGAATCCCCGCCGCGCCGAGCCCTCTTTTCTTTCGATTCCCCCGAGTGCGGCGTGACGCCATGTAAAGTGGAACACCCTTCCTCAAGATAAGACGCGGTTTAAGCCTCCGCGGATTCTGTTTCTCATTCGATTGTACCGGGCTTCTGTTGGCGTTGGCGGGGACGGAACCACTTGTGGCACACGGTAAGGTGAGATTCTAGAAGTGCAAGAGGATCTGGAGGTTAGGTGGCAGAGAAGACGATTCCGCGTTATCTTGCCCTCGATGTGGGTTCGAAGCGCGTGGGGATTGCGGTCTCAGACGAACTGGGACTTACGGCGCAGCCCGTTCTTACGCTCGAGCGCCGCCGTAACCAACGCGAAGATCTTCGGTCGATTGCGCGCTTGTGCCGCCGCTTTGGCGTTGCCGGAATCGTGGTTGGAAATCCCCTGGCGCTCAGCGGCGAACCGACTTCGCAGGCCGCAAAGGTGCAGACCTTCGCCGCCGAGTTGGGCGAATTGACCGCGTTGCCGGTCCATCTTTGGGACGAGCGTTTGACCACACACGAGGCGCACCAGCTGCTCTACGAAGCGGGCCATGCACGGCAGGATCATCGCCGCGTGGTCGATCAGGTAGCCGCAACACTCATCCTGCAATCGTTTCTGGACCGCCGGGGCGATCCGCCGGAGGAGCCGAGCTGAAATGGCGCTGCTGATTCCTTAAGCGGACCGAAGCTACTGATTGACGTTCTTCAAAGCCTGCGCAAGGCGTTGAATCCCAGCCTTCTCTGCATCGCCTATGACAAAGAACCGGAGACCGTGGCCGGTCCATGTCTGCACGTTGAAGGAGTCGTGTACGTCGGCGCCTGAAACAGGGAAAATGCTCGGCAATCCGCCGGGGGACTCCTGCACAATCAAGACCGAGATTTTGTGCTGTCCCATTCCTACAACAACTTGCGCAGCAGGCTGCTGATGCAGATAGACCAGGCGCCCGCCCAGGAGTGTGAACTCAGTTCCGGCAAATTCGGGAAGGTTGAACGCGAAGGGAATGCGGCCCTGAAACCAGGGTTTGACCGTGTGCCGATCTGACGAGACCACATCGTAGGGATTCGCGCTGGCGAGATCGCCGACGTGCAAATCTGCAACTTCCCGGAAGACATCGCTTCGCAGGGCGTTTTGCCGGATCCAGACGAGCGAAACAAGGAGAATCACAAGCGCGGCAAGTGCCATGGACCATCCGCTGAACGTCCCGAAACCACGCCGCTTTGGCGCCGCCTGCGATCGGATCTTTTGCTTGAAATCTGCGCTCGGCGTGAAACGCGTCCGTGCCGGTCTCATGGCCCGGCGCATGCTCACCATGGTCGCGACTTCGGCGGCACACTGAGCGCAGGTGCGGAGATGCTGTTCGAGCGCGGTCGCCTGGTCTGCCTGAATTTCTCCGTCGAGATATGCCGCGAGCTTATCGCGTTCCTGACCGCAGAGCATCATCGCACCTCCTCACGAACATTGGCCCCGAGTGCCCCACGCAGGCTTGAACGAGCGCGTGAAAGCCGCGACATCACTGTTCCCACCGGCACGTCGAGCACCTGCGCGATCTCTCGGTATGACATCTCCTCCACTTCACAAAGCAGGATGATCTGCCGGTAGTTCACTGGGAGCGAGTCCAATGCGGCGAAGAGTACCTGTTCATTCTGGCTGCGCAGCAGGAGCACTTCGGGAGTTACCTCGTGGGACACCGCTTCATCCACTTTCACGTTTTCGTCTTCCAGGTACTCCGTATTTCGGGCAGCCAGGCCGCTGCGTGAAGTGAGAAATGCATTGCGCAGGATCCGAAACATCCAGGCGCGCAGGTTAGTGCCTTCCGCGAATGCTCCGAATCCTTTCAGCGCTTTTGCGTACGTCTCCTGTACCAGGTCTTCGGCGTCGGCAGGGTCGCCGGTAAGCCAGCATGCATGGTTGTATAGCTGATCGAACAGCGGCATTGCGAGCTGTTCGAAAAACGCCCGATCCATCCTGTCTCCTGCGTCAGACCTCAGTTCGAATTCTATTTGCCCGAGGATTGTCGAAGGAACTGAATAATGTCCGCTCGTTCTTGAGGGTTCGAAACGTGGAATGCCATGTCGCTGTTGGAGACCATCGCGTCAGGGTTGATGAGCCATCGATCGAGTGATTGCTCGTCCCACATGATCTGTGAGGCTTTCAATTCATCGGAGTAACTGAAATCTGGCAGAGTGCCTGCCCTTCTGCCGTAGACGCCTCGCAGTCGCGGCCCCTCCTTGTTCTTGTCGAGGGAGTGGCATCCTGTACACCGTTTTTCAAAGAGCTGTTTTCCTGTTTCTGAATTTCCGTTGATTGCACCTTCTGCCCTGCTGAGATGCGGGAAGGAAGTCATTGCAGCAGTTAACCAGGCCATTGCGACAAAAATCAGAATCCTGCTGTCGTTTTGGTTGTTCACTTCTTATCCTTCTCTCCGGAGGTTTGTGTCCGGAGACGCTTTCTCTCGGCGCGTGACCACGCCGTAATCTTTTGTTTGTCGCTTTCTGGGAGGAAAGCGGCATGTATCCTCGCATAGGGCTTTGGCGGCATTTCTCCATTGCGGACCTCCGCAGCTATTTCGGCCAAGGCGGCAATTCGATCTTGTGCATCCATCCCAGCCCACGCGGAGAGGTTGAGCGCAGACCGTCCCGCTTGTACGTCGCGCTCCGTGAGCCACGAGATAGGCGCGAGTCTGCTGTAAGCAGGCCAATGCGTGTGGTTTGAATGGCAATCAGCGCATTTCCTTTCCAGGACTGTTCGCACGTCGTCGGGCATGGCGCTTCCCTCAAGAATCTGTCCGCCGGGCGCAACGCCGCGAACGTTGCCCCATGGATGTACAAACGAAAACGCCATGCAAGAAGCGACAAGGAATAGACAGCCAAAGCTAATTGATCTCCACCGCATCACTGGCCTGACTCGCGATGTTCGCCGGTCATGCCTGACAAAGTTGCGTCGACGATGGCAAGTTCGCGGCGTTGTGCGACGAAGTTCACGTTCGTGATACCGAGAACGCTTTGCAGACGATCGGCGGAGACTCTCATGGGGCCGGGTGATGAAGCGGTTCCAGGCGCGGGCTGTGGAAAGGCTGTCGACATTGCGGTGTGAAACATCACCTTGCCTTCCACCTTTTGCATGACCTGGTGGATATGGCCGTTCAACACGGTGACAGACCCGAAGCGCCGCAGCAGTGCAAATGCCTGCTCGCTGTCGAAGGTGCCCCAGCCCCACTCCGGATAAACAGCCCACAGCGGAATGTGCGCAAAGATGACAATCGGCACGCTGCTTTTGACGCCATGCAGATCCTGCTTCAACCAGTCGAGCTGTGCCTGGCCGAGTTTGCCCATGCCTTCGAGTTGCACTACGTTTACCAGGCCGATGAAATGAACGCCTTTGTGGTCGAAGCTGTACCAGCCGTTCCCTTTTGTGCCTTTGCCATAGCGCTCGAGGTAGAGCTTTCCATCGTCGACCGACGTGTCGTGTTCGCCGGGCACGTAGAAGACTTGCCGGCGGGCGGAGAGAACTTGATTGAGCGTGTCGAACTCCGCAGGTTTGGAGGAATGCGTGAGATCGCCGGTGTGTATCAGGAAGTCTGGAGTTTTGGGGGCAGCATCAATCTTGCTCAATGCGGCCTGAAGTGTGGCAGTGACGTCGGTGTTCGCAGCCTTGTTGAAGCCGATGTGGCTGTCGCTGATCTGGACAAACGAGAAGTCAGATTGTGCCGATGTCCGCGCCGACTCGCCGAAGGCACGCGAGGTGGGCACACCGCCGCTGAAGGTCCAGACGAGGCCGGTGCCGGCCCAGGCCATGCATTTGAGAAATCCGCGGCGGTCGATGCCGTCCGCGCTGATGGTGTGGTTCTCTGCTGTTTCGCTCTGATTCTGTATATCTGCTGATCTGCTCATGATTTCTCCTCAAGAACGTGTTCCGTGCACTGAAGAGAACTGAGCGAGAGCCAGATTTATTCCACGAAAATGGATGAAATGCCGACTTAAAGAGAGCGATTCATCTGAAAAAGGTGCGATCGTGCGCCCGAAACATCATTGCCGCAGGGACTTGCCGGGTCTGAGACAAGCCCTGCCAGCGCTCTCTGCTGGTCGTGCCGCGTATAATGAAAGCTCTAGACGTATCATTTTTCGCGGTTGAGCAGCCCCGCTCGCCGCCACGGATCACGGATGCCAGATCACATTAAAAAGCAACTGCTCAAAGAGATTGCTGTACTTGAGCATGAGCTTGCTCACGAGTTGCCGGCTGAGATCAAGAAGGCAGTCGCCATGGGAGACCTGTCAGAGAACGCCGAGTACCACATGGCGAAGCAGCGGCAGGAATTCGTGAATGCACGCCTCGGGCAGCTCAAGCGGCGCATGGCGGAGCTCTCGCTTGTGAACCTGGCCAACATTCCACGCGACAGGGCGGGATTCGGTTCAACGGTTGTGGTGTTCGATTCCACGAAGGAAGAGGAGATCGTGTACCGGCTGGTGACGAGCGAGGAATCGGACGTAGCCAAGGGGCTGATATCGACGACTTCGCCGATCGGGCGCGGGATCGTCGGCAAGAAGGTCGGTGATATCGCGACCATCGTTACGCCCAACGGCAAGCGCGAGCTTGAGATTTTGAAATTGACCACGGTCCACGACGAAGTGGACGAAGACGAAGAAGAGGCCGGGACCGGCACAGAGAAGTAAGGAAGTAAGAATGACTTGGACGAGTGCTTTTGGCCGCGCCTGCGGTTGGCTTCTTGATCGAATCGTGCATGGCCTTGCACTGACCCGTATCTCTCCCAACGCTCTCACGTTTATCGGTCTGGTGATCAACATCGTCGCGGCGTTTCTTTTCGGTCATGCCAATCCGGCGAATCACGCGACCATGTTTTTCTACGCCGGGATGGTTATCTTCGGCGCCGGAATCTTCGACATGCTGGATGGGCGTGTCGCACGCCGCAATAACCAGGTCACGGTGTTTGGGTCATTTTTTGATTCGGTGATTGATCGCTACTCCGATGTGGTGCTCTTCTTTGGCCTGCTGGTCTATTACGGCCGCATCAACCGCTTCCGCTACGTGGTGCTGGTTGCGTTTGTGATGGTGACGTCGCTGATGGTGAGTTACACACGCGCGCGCGCCGAGGCATTGATTGGATCATGCAAGGTGGGGTTCATGGAACGCCCGGAGCGCATCGTGCTTATCCTGCTAGGCGCGCTCTTCGAGCAATTCGGAGTGATGGCGCCGGTGCTTTGGGTGCTTGCGGTGCTCTCGACCATCACGGTGATTCACCGCATCCAGTACACCTACCAGAACACTAAGCATCTGGCGCCGCTTAGCCAGTAGAGCCCGAAACGCGAAAGATATCGTCGGGTCAACCGAGACGCCGGTGGCTTGGATGAATATGAACCGGCTGATTACCAACGAGCGCTCGATCAAGCAGAGACGTTAAAGCGACCACGGATTCCTTCGCTGCGCTCAGGATTGCATGACCATTGGTAAGAGTGATGTTCGATTGGTCAGCTCAGCAGGTCACTACCATTACGCTGCAGCCGGGTTTGGTGGGCTTCCATTGCACCAGGAAACTCGTGACGGAGTTCGCTTCCATGTGGCGCATCTTTTCGAATTCGCCGCTCTTCTGGCTGTAGAGCACCTTGCCTTTGTCGTTCAATACGGCCAGCGCGGGTACACCCTTGTTCAGCGGAATTCCGTAACGCTCGGCGATGTCAACGTTCTCGTCGAGGTGTCCGACGTTCACGTGGACCAGAACGTAATTCGATTCGAGGATCGGGCGGTTTTCAGGGTTGTGGAAGTAGATGTCGAGCACATGGCAATCGCCGCACCAGTTTCCGCCGAAGTCGATGATGACGCGCTTGTGCGACGCGGCTGCAGTCTTGAGCGCAGCAGCAACATCAGCCTTGGCCTGCGATGGATCGGGGTAGATGTCGCGATTGGCAGAAAACGCCGGCCCCGCCGTCAGCGCCACGATCGCAACCAGATTCGCAATCCGGCTCATAAGCTTTGTCAGTTTCATGGATGGGGAATCCTCCGGTGGCTCCTTCAAGTCTGCCATATTGATGCTGAGGATCGCCACGAAGTTACCATTGTTCACGCTATCTTTCGTGGGGAAGATTTAGTCTTTACTGGTGATGAGCAAGCTACGCAAGAAGCTCGAATCTCACGCGTTCCCTGATCTGGGAGCGATGATGGAAGGCTACGCGCAGGCTGCTGTGGAGGTGGCGAAGAGCGAGTTCCGGCAGACTCTTGATTTTTCTGCCGATTCAATCAACGCGCTGGACGAGATTCTTGTTTTACTCGGTGAGAGTCCAGACATCGATCTCGATTTCGAATCGCGCCTGTGGGGGAGTTACCTGGGCGAGGTCCTCCGGCAGCGGTACGCGGGTTCATGGGAGATGACACAGTATCCGGGCGGGGAGCATGCGGTGCCGGCGGTGGACGTCCGGGGCTCGCGGCTGTTTCCGCTGATGAAGGTGCACCGGCGGCTCACGATGGGCGAAGAAGAGGACCTGCCGGGTTTCTTCACCATGGTGACCGCACGTCTGGGCAATCCGGCAAAGGTGAACTGATGCGCTTGGCCGAGACGGGCTAAACGATACCAACTCAAGTGGCATTGGTCACACCGGACTGTTGGCTTTGTGCGACAATTAAGGGTGAAAAGCGCGACCACGCAATGGGCGCGCGGAAGGATACACGATGGGCGATCTATTACAGCCATGGCATCTGATTCTGCTGGCGATTGTGGCGTTTGTGCTTTTTGGCGCCAAGCGGTTACCAGAGCTTGGCAAGGGGTTAGGCGAAGGATTGAAAGGCTTTAGAGAAGGCATCAAGGGCGTGACGGACCCTGCGCCTCCGACGACGCAACAGAGCACGCAGGCCCCTCCTCCACCGCCCCCCGCAAGCTCAGAGCCCCCGCGGCAGGCATAATCCGAGTGGGTGCCGGATGGCATCCTTTACTGATGTCTCAGGAATAACAGGCCTGTGCCCTTCGGCATGGGCCTCTGTATTTTTGGAGAGTTTGCATCTAGATGCTTAGCAGTGCAACCGCAGCCAGGGCCAGTCCCATGCCTGCCACCTGACGCCTGGTGGGGTGTTCTCGCAGGATGATTCCCGCGAGCAGAATCGTTCCCGCTGGATACATGGAACAGATGACCGCGGCCACATCGAGGCGGCCGAGTTGCGAAGCAAGCATGTAAAACAGGTTTCCGATGGTATCCAGCGATCCGGAGACGATTCCAGCCAGCCAGAATCCCCGCCATGGCGCTTGGGGTGGCGCGATTGCGACGACCAGCAGAATCGCGACTACTCCTGCAATTCTGCCCGAGGTGAGCGCCCACAAAACCCCGCCTGCCGCCGCTGCTTTGAAGAGGATGAGCTGCGCGCCGAAGCCGACGCCGGCACTTGCTCCCAGCAGCAGCGCACGACGAGAGGCATCCGCGCCCACCTTCGATGGAGAATGCGAAATCATCCAGATTGCGGCCAAGCCCATGGCGAGGCCGGCGAAGGTGATTGCGCTGGGAAAACCGGAATGGAACAGCTCGAAGGCGACGGGTACAAGCGCTGTCATTACGCCGGTGAGGGCCGCGGTGAGCCCCATAGCACCCATTGCGAGCGCCCGGTAAAAAACCGCCAGCGCGATCGCTCCCTCAAATCCGCCAATGGCTGCGTAGACGAGGTAACTTGTTCCCGGCAGGGCGAGTCGAAGCACAAGACAGATCACGAGCAGTCCCGCCAGAGATACGATTTGTCCCGATGCTGTGATCAGCAGCGTCGAGGCGCGGCGCGCGCCCCAGCCGCCGGCGAAGTCGGACCCGCCCCATGTAGCGGCGGAGAGCAGACCGAGGCCTGCCGCGGCTCCAGAAGAGCTCATGTTTAGTGTTTGTAATCCTGACCGGAGGGGTAGTAGCCCTTTTTCGCGATCACTTCGACGCCCGGACGATTCACGCGAACTTCGATCTTGCGGTACTTTCCGTCGATCAAAGGCTCGTGGCTCGAATACACCAGTGTGTACTGGTTACGCGCCTCTTCAGTGACCTTGGCGTAGCTTTTCTCGATGCCGTTCATGCTGGTCTCTGAATCCAGAATGCCGCCGGTTGAGAGGACGTATCCAGCCAGACGATTGTCATACATGGTGAAGGGCAAGTGGAGCCGGCTCACGTAGCCCAGGCCCCAACGGGCAGAGTCGCCCACCAGGGTGCCGTAGACGGCAATCTTGTTCGTCTGCAAATAGCGCAGCACGTCTTTGTAGGTCGCCTTGCTGCCGTACTCCTTGCCGTCGGAGATCACGTAGATAACGCGCCGGCGTCCCTGGGGTCGCGTGGAGAGTTCCTTGGCAGCGGCGAGAATCGCATCGTTAAGAGTGTGAATCTCCTTGGGGATGGTGATGAATGAGCTGCTCCCCGTGGAGCCGCCTTGCTGCACGGTGTTGTTTGAGTCGACGCAGCCGCCGTTCTTAGTGATGGCGCACGGGCCAAATGCGCCAGAGTTGACGGGCACAAGATCATCGCGCCCTATCGACTTGGCAAGGGCAAGCACAGCGGGCACGCGATTGCCCTGGGCTCCGGTAAACCCAGTCCACTCGCGCGGACCATTGTTGTAGGAAAAAATCGCGACCTCATCGTAAGGCGACAGCGCGCCCTGGAAGGCTCCCAGCGAGTCATTCACCTTCGCCATCACGTCTGACGTGAGGCTCTGATCGATAACAAAGGCGATTGAAAGCGATGCGGGATCGACCGTGAAGATCTTGAGGGGCTCCCAGGTGTCGTTTTCATACACCTTGAAGTCGCGCCAGGTGAGACCCGCAACCGGTTTTCCCTTGGAGTCCTTCACGCTGACAGGAACTTCGACGTACGTCGTATTCACCCGGATTGTGGATCCGATGTCTTCGGGCGTCATGCTCTCCGGTGCAGTGGTCTGGACATCCCTGGTGCTGGGCGGAGGCTGGGTGGATGGGGCCTGCCTTGGCACATCCGCTGACGTACTTGAAGTGGCCGGGGTCGTTGGAGAGCCCCCAATGCCTGGCGTAATCGGGCCGAGACTCCTGAGAGACGATGGAGCCTGTGGGGCGGGAGCATCCGGGACCGCCTGCTGTTCAGCCGGCGTCTGCTGGGGTTGCGTCTGGGCAAATGCCGCCGGACTGAGACTCAACGACGAACTCAGAAATGCAGTCAGCGCCAGTGCTTTTAGACCAAGGTCCACAGGTATTCTTTCCTCCCGGTACGACACTGCGCCAGCCGGTTTTTTGGCCCGCAGATGCACCGCTTTTCAGCGAAACGATGAAAAGGGCTGCACCCGTCAGAGTATCAGACGCGCCGCCGCCTCGCAGGTTTGCCCTGAACTGGTGGAAAGAGTTAGCGTATGCTCTCTTTCAGGTCATTTCTTTCGTCAAACCTAACAGTATGTGTGCGCGTCGCAATTTCGCTGTTCTTCTGTTCATCCTGCTGCTTTGCGCGGCAGGGTGGGGACAGCTTGTCCCTTCGCCTGACGCGCCTCCGGTAAGCACGGCTCCGCCAGCGCCAGCTGAAGAGGAGTCGATGGGCACTCTCAAGCTCAACGTCAACCTCGTTGATCTTTTCTTCACTGTGAAGACCAAGTCCGGCGAACTGGTGCCTCATCTCACGAAGGAGGACTGCTCGGTCTCGGAAGACAAAGTTCCGCAGACGCTTAAGAACTTCAATGCGGAAACGCACCTGCCGCTAACCCTGGCCATCATGCTGGATACGTCGGGCAGCCAGATTGACGTGCTGCCTCTGGAGCAGCAGGCTGGCGGCGAGTTTCTGGAACGGGTTCTCAAATCGAAGGACCAGGCACTGCTGCTCTCCTTCGACGTAAATGTTGATCTGCTGCAGGATTTCACGAATAGCGCCCGCCTTCTGACCCACGCGATGGACAAAGCACAGATCAATACGGCGGGGGGCAACGGCGGATCCGGCATCCCGGGGCTCGGCGGGGGTACTATTCCTACCCATGGTGGCCCGAAAGGCACACTGCTCTACGATGCCATTTATCTGGCTTCGAATGAGAAGATGGCGCAGCAGAATGGCCGGAAAGCGATGATCATCCTGACGGACGGCGACGATGTGGGCAGCGACCACAAGATCCAGGAAGCGATTGCAGCGGCCCAGAAGTCGAACACGATCATCTACGTAATCCTGATCGCCGAGCCGAGCTTTTACGGTGGGTTTGGATACAACGGCTACTCCGCTGCGAAGAAGATTTCGGAGGAGAGCGGCGGTCGCATGATCAACGTCGGGGCCAACGGCAAGAAACTTGAAGCCGCCTTCGCTCAGATCGAAGAAGAACTTCGCACCGAATATCTGGCCAGCTACACGCCCAGCAACGCCAGGCAGGACGGCACTTTTCGGCACATTTCTGTTCAGTGCAAGGGCGACGACATGAAGGTGCAGGTTCGCAGGGGTTACTACGCACCGGGGCCCGAGGGTCGTGAGGGTCGATAGATCGAGCGCGAAATTTATACACGCGAGAAATTACACGTTCGCGCACAAAGTGCATTTCTTCCCAGTTCTCGCAAATAATAACTCTCATAATATTTGAAATCGCAAAAGTCCTGTTTTGACTGCGATGGAGACTTTTGGAAGATTCGTTGCCGAATGCACTCGGCTTTGGCAGCCATCGTGCCATCGAGTAAGCGCACGCAGTTTTCGCGCCGCCTTCGACGGCCGACCCGGATGGTGAATCGATGCAGGATCTTTTATTGAAAGCAGCCGCTGTGAGCGCGGTGGCGCTTGCCAGCTTTTCCAGTTTCCCGTCAATCGCACAACAGCAGCCCGCGCAACCACAACAGGAACCGCAGGTTCAGCAACCCTCCTCAGCGGCGCCGCCGGCCGGGCAATCGCAACAAGGCGCCCCCAGTGCGGCATCGGCAACCGCCGCCGACTTGAAACCTGTGTTAGGAGAACTGGTCGACAAACTCGACACCAAGTCTGCCAAACAGGGGGACAGCGTTGTGGTGAAGACCAGTGAAGACTTAAAGGTCTCGGGCGGAGCGGACATTCCCAAAGGATCGAAGTTGATGGGCCACGTCACAAACGTGCAAGCACGCGGAGACGGGAAGGAAAACTCGCAGATCGCTATCCAGTTTGACAAGGCCGAATTAAAGGGCGGCCAGACTGTGGCGATCGAATCTATCATCCAGTCTGTCTCTCCGGCAGCGGGCAGTGGAGTGGACAATGGCGTTCCGAACTCACCGAGTGCATTGGGAGCCAGCCCAGCTTCACCCAGTACACCCAGCGGAGCAACCTCTTCTTCGGGCACGAACGGATCCTCGCCCATGAACGGATCGAGCAGCAGCGCGAACCAAAGCAGCGATAGACCGGGCGCGGAGTCCAATGGGACGGCTCAGCCGGAGCAAACAGCGCCAAGTATGAATGGCGGCATGCCCGCGCCGGGTACGATCGTGGCACGCAATGGGAATGTTGCCATTCGCACGACGGCGATCCCGGGCGTTCTGCTGGCAAATGCCCTCAATGGACAGCCTTTTGCGAATGCATCTGGTTTGCTTGTTGGCGCCCAGCGTGACATTCATCTCGATGAGGGCACGCGGATGGTTGTCGCGGTGGCCGGAACTCCGCAGGGACCCGGCGGCATCAGTCGTTAGTCTCCCGATCGCGCCGCAAAATGCATGCGAGGCCGGTTGGTAACTCTCCGGCCTCATCGTTTTTGAGGGCAATCGATTACGCAAGTTTCGCGACTTCGTAATCTGGCAAAGCGGCGCCTTCATCGTTACGATCGGCGGTGGCAGAGGAAACATGAGTTGATCTGACAATTATTTTCAACCGCTCTGCACGTGGAGTTTTTGAATGCCCTTGGAAGACGCTGCCCCGGATTCTCGCGAAGGTTTGGAAATCAGTACCCGATTCCGCCGCTTGATTGAAGAACGAATCGAACGTCTGGAAAAGGATGCGGACGCGGACGAAGCTCGACTTGCGGCCCTGCATCACGGCGATCACATCCGTCGTCATATGCGTTTGATCGCGGTTCAGCGCGCAGAGGCCCGGCGGATGCGCGGCTTCCTTGAAAACTCCGGAACGCGCATTCCTCCTCCCATGATGACTCTCTGAAGTTGGCTGTGAACAATGGATCCCGAAGCGGATTCATAATGGTTCATGGCCACTTTCGCTTCTTCAAGCCTGATCCTCGACTATCAGATCGTCGATGTATTTACTGAGACAGCCCTCAAGGGCAATGGACTCGCTGTTGTGTTCGATACGGTCGGACTCGCGACGGAACGCATGCAGGCCATTGCGCGCGAGTTCAACTTGTCGGAGACGACATTCATTCAGCGTCGCGATGCCGAAACAGAAAGGCGGGAAGGCGTACGGGTGCGCATCTTCACGACGCTCGAGGAACTTCCGTTTGCAGGCCACCCGACTCTCGGCACCGCCAGTGTGCTCAAGATCTCTGCACCGGAGGCGCTCAGTGGAGACACGGTCACGCTGGCTCTGAATGTCGGAGCAGTACCGGTTCGATTCAGTCCCGGTGGGCTTTATGGGGAGATGACCCAGCGCGATCCTGAGTTTCTTGCAGAGCTCGATCGCGCAGCGGTCGCCCGCCTGACAGGACTTAGCATCGATGATCTTCACCCGGCAGCATTGCCCCAGGTCGTCTCGACAGGAACTGCCTTTGCCATCGTTGCTTTGCGCACGCATGAAGCACTGGCCCGCCTCAAGGTGGAACAAGAGGAGGCCACGAAGTATCTGCGTGAGAAGGGTGGCCGGTGGTTCTATGTTCTTGGCCCAACCGCCGGCGACAAGCCAGCATGGAGAGCGCGGATGCAATTTAACGGCGGCGAGGACCCAGCCACAGGCTCAGCAGCCGGCTGCGCTATCAGCTACCTCGTTGGCCACGGCATCGTCGCATCGCGACAGCAAATTCACGTTCAGCAGGGGGTCGAAATTGGCCGCACAAGCGATTTATTTCTAGCCGCCGATCTCGTTTCCGGGAAGGTGGTCGATGTGCGCGTGGGGGGCAGCACCGTTCGCGTTGCAAAGGGGCAGCTTTTCCTGCTGTAATACACACGCTTTCAACAGATTTTAATCAAGCCAAGTTACTTTCTATGTTCATTGTGGCGGTTTTTCCTTTGTTACATGATGTAATTCATGCCGTGTTTCGCTTCTTGTTCCCTCTTTTCATGTCGTTCCGCTCTCCGTACTCTTGCCCAAGCATTGAGCGTCATCTAGCCGGAGTTTTTCCGGTTTCATAACGGCTTCAAACCACAATCAGACCACAGCGAGGTCCTCCTCTTCCGGGAGTTGGGTGCACTCGAAGTCGTCGGAGTGGATCGCACAGCCACGGGCGTGTGCACCACTTGGACGGCCTCGCGCCTCAATTCGCGGGCAGGAAACACGCGGTGGCCGACGGCCCCGGACCCTGACGAGCCTGCCCGCCGAACAAACGGGCATCGCTGCAGTGTGCCTCAGGACGGTGTCAGCAAAATTCAAACGAACAGGAGCAGGACCCTTAACATGAGGCCTAAGAAAGTTATTCTTTGCGTAGACGACAACGAGCAGGACCTATCTGTCCTGAAGTTCATGCTGGTAACGAACGGTTACCGTGTACTATCCGCCACGAACGGCCAGGAAGCCATCGCACTCTTCGCCGATAATCAAATTGACCTGGTTCTGGCTGACCATGCCATGCCGCAGATGAGCGGCGACCAGCTTGTCCTGAAGCTTAAACAAATCGCTTCACATGTCCCCATGGTGATTCTTGGCGATCCTCAAAAGATGAATGGCCAGATTCATGGAGCCGATGCCCTGTTGGCCAAAAAGACCTGTTCTCCGCAGGAATTGCTGGAGCGCGTGAAGATCATGAGCGCTCGAAAGCGCGGACCCCGGAAGGGCGTCTCGCGGCTGATCAGCGCCGAACTGGCCGTGGCGTCATGATTTACCGGGCGGCGTCTTTCGGTGATGCCGCCCTGGAAGTAATCCCGTGCAATGTCTCCGGTGCGCTTTGCCTCGCACTGCCCTCTTGACGATTGAACAGACCTGAAGTCATACTCGCCAACGGTGCGCAAACTGGTGTATGTTCTTTCCCACCAGTGGAAGCAGGCGTTATGGATCTCATTCTTGTTCGTTTTCTTTTTGTTGCCTTACTGTCCGGAGTTTGTTATTTCCTTCATCCCTTCGGAGTAACCGGTTGGGCAGGAGCAGTGGGCGGCGGGTTGGCCGCGTGCGCTGTGATCGTATTTGAATTGCGAGTGCGGGCCCTCAGCCTGCGCCGGCTGGTCGGCGCCGTTGCGGGAAGCGTGCTGGGCATTTTTGGCGCGGCGCTCTTCTGCCTGGTGTTGCGCTCGGCGCCGCTGAACTCGTCCACATCGGCGGTTCTACAGATCTTTGTGTTGCTGCTGATGACCTATGTGGGTCTGCTGGTCGGCGCGAGCAAGGGGGATCTGCTCAATCCGGCGGCTTTTGGCACATGGTTTGCCGGCGATCGGCCCACGCGAAAGAGCGCGAAGGTTCTTGATACCAGCGTGATCATCGATGGGCGCATCGCCGATATCGCCGAGGCCGGTTTCATCGACGGCATGATGGTTGTTCCCGAGTTTGTCCTTCGTGAGTTGCAGATCGTCGCCGACTCCACCGATGGTTCAAAACGGCAGCGCGGACGCCGGGGCCTGGACATGCTGCAACGGATGCAGTCCAACACCAATATCCGGGTACAGATTGTTCCGGATGATTTTCCTTCTATCCGCGAAGTTGATCTGAAGCTGCTTGAACTCGCCAAAAAGTGGGAAGCCAAGGTTGTCACGAACGATTTCAACCTGAACAAGGTTGCCCATCTTCATCGCGTCGAGGTTCTGAACATCAACGACCTGGCCAACGCACTGAAGCCCGTTGTGCTGCCGGGCGAGAAGATGAATGTGCTCATCTTGAAAGAAGGCAAGGAGTACAACCAGGGAGTTGGCTACCTGGACGATGGCACGATGGTGGTTGTTGACCATGCGCGCAAGATGATTGGCCGCGCGGTCGAAATCTCGGTAACCAGCGTGCTGCAAACCGCCAGCGGCAAAATGATATTCGGCAAGATGGATGAGAACGCGAAGCCCATTGAACCGAGCAAGGCCGGTCCTGTGGAGATCGCCCGATAGATTGGTGCCGGGGAAAAAGGGCGGCACAGTACGCGGGTTAGATTTCTCGGATTTCGCTGAATTGGATCAACGGCTCAATGTCGGTGTACTTCGGGATATCGCCTTGAAGTTCGCCGGCAATCGGCAAGAAGGCGCCAACAAACGCCTCCGCAGATTCGCAAGTAAACCCGGCGATTGCGGCGAAGGGTGCTGGGTCGCCGGGCGTTGCACCGCTGACTCCGATCTCCACAGACACAGCTTTCACTGCGGAGCCAAGAAGCCTGACGGCCATGGGCATGTGCTTCTGGACGTAGTAATCAACGTCGAAGCGATTGCCTGGCTTGCTGGGATACAAGATGCTTACCTTGATCATCGTTCTCGCTTTCAGCTGACTTGCGTCAATTCGAGTTGTTCAGTATTTCTGAACCTTGGGGTCGATTTCGTCGCTCCAGGCAAGGATTCCGCCAGCCAGGTTCACGACCTGCGGATAGCCGGATTGTTTCAGGAACTCCGCGATGCGTTGTGAGCGCGCGCCGGATCGGCACTGCACGACGATTTCACGATCGCGCGGGATTTCGGCGAGGCGCTGCGGAACGTCATTTTGCGGTATAAGCTTTCCGCCGATCTGCGCGATCTGGTACTCGTATGGCTCGCGTACGTCGAGGATGAACACATCCTCGCCCGCATCGATTCGCCGCTTTAGATCCTTTACGCTCAGTTGTGGAATTCCATTCTTCACGGCCTTCTCCTCTTTCGATTCGGGGATGATGCCGCAGAAGTGCTCGTAGTCGATCAATTCCTTGACAGTTGGATTCTCGCCGCAGACCGGGCACTCAGGATTTTTGCGCAGCTTCAATTCGCGGAACCGCATGCCGAGCGCGTCCACAAGAAGCAGCCGGCCAATCAGGGGGTTGCCTTTGCCAAGGATCAGCTTGATGACTTCGGTGGCCTGGATGACGCCGACCAGGCCCGGCAAAATCCCGAGCACTCCGCCCTCGGCGCAACTTGGAACAAGACCGGGGGGTGGCGGCTCTGGATAGAGGCAGCGATAGCACGGCCCTTCTTTGGTTGCGAACACGCTGGCCTGGCCTTCGAACCTGAAAATTGAGCCATAGGCATTCGGCTTGCCCAGTAGCACGCAGGCGTCGTTGACGAGGTAGCGCGTGGGGAAATTGTCGGTTCCGTCAGCGACGATGTCGTAGTCCTTGAGGATCTCCAATGCGTTGGCGCTCGTGAGCATTGTCTCGTGCTTGACGACGTTGAGCGCCGGATTAAGCGCGACGAGTTTCTCCGCCGCGGAATCGAGCTTCTTGCGCCCGATATCTTTTGTCGAGTGGATTATCTGACGCTGAAGGTTGCTTGCGTCTACCACGTCGAAGTCGACCAGGCCCAGCGTGCCGATGCCGGCCGCTGCGAGGTAAAAGGCCAGCGGCGAACCCAACCCGCCCGTACCGACGCACAGCACACGCGCGGCTTTCAGCTTGCGTTGGCCTTCCATACCCACTTCGGGGAGGATCAGGTGGCGTGAGTAGCGCGAAAGGTCGTCGGTAGTCAGTTCAGGAAGCAGATCGGATTGTGCTGCAGTGGCCATTGGCAATCAGTTCTCAATCGTGGATTTGGTGAGAGGGAATCTTTGACTGGAATGCTCAGGTACCTTGCGGCAAGCACTGAGAAGCGCGTTAGGGTACATACACAGGGTAACAAAATAAAAGCGGCTCCGAAGCTGCGGGGCCGCTCTGAAGAAGCGATCATTTTTAATTTCAGCGCGATGCAGGTTTTGCAGTCGCTGCATGGGCGAGCTCTGTTGCAGCCGCCTCGGCCTACGGTGCGGTCGGCTTCGGGTTCCAGAAATCCGGGTCAGCTTTGGCCCATGACTCGTCCACGTAGCTCTGACGAGGGTTGACCGAAAACAACTCGTGGTCGGAGGTCTCGATGGATGCTGCCGCGAGTTCGTTGAGCTTCTTCATTCCGTCTTCGCCCAGGGCTTCCGCAAACTTTTTGTCTTCTGCGAACCCTGTGTCAATCTCCGACATGCTGTGCTTCGAGCTGAGGACCAGGTAATCGCCGGCAGGACGTCCGTAATTGATGTCGAAGGTGCCCCAATGCGCCGCCGTTCCGGCCTTTTTGTAGCCGGCTATGACCATCTTGACCACTTCATGGAACTCGCTGTCGTGGCCAGGCCGAACGTGATAGACAGAGACTTCCATGAAACGCGCCTGGGAAAGATCAGGCTTGGCGTTGTAACTCAATTCCGCGTTGTAAGTACAGACCGCCTGGTCGACCGAATCAAGCAAGTCGCCGTCCGCTACAAGTGCACGGTCCAATTCGGCCGAGAGCGTGGCGTTCTTGGCTTGGGCAGCCGTATCCTTCTCCCATGCGTCGAAGGACGGGTACGAGGTGAGATACAAGGCCCGCGACTTGCCTGAGAGGGAGTTGAGAGCAAGGTAATGAGTTGGCCATTTGGCTCGGGCCATGGCCGAGACGAACGCGCCTTCTGTCTTGTCGTGCGCCATGCCGTTCTTGCCGGCTTTGAGGTATTCGCGCGTGATTTGCAGAACCTGAGGAACGGTTGGGGTTGACGTTTGGGCAGTGGCCATAAGACTGCCACCGGTCGCGAGGAAGAATCCGAGCAATCTCGGACTTACTTTCATAGGTAACCTCCTGAACTTGCGCAGAGATCACTTGCGATGAGGGGGGTGGTGAACCGCGGGTGCTCTGGGACGTGGCCGAATACTAGCCCTGGGATGAGCGACTGTAAAGAGATATCGCGGGTCGAGATGAATATTCGGGGCGGGTTTGGGAGCCTGGACTCGCGGATTTCAATCGACGAGTTCGATTCTTTCTGGAACGAAGTGCTTGTCCTCTTCCTTTGTGCCCGAGAGGAGAAATGAATTCGTCGCTTTGGCGCACCTATCGGCCACTTCCGTAATGAGGTAAGAACACCCGAGCCAGTGTGCTTCAGCGAGATCAGTCGGCGACCACATTGCCGGGTTATCGGGATGCGAGTGATAAAAGCCGGCGATTTCGAGATCGCGTTGCCGAGCTTGCCTCATGATTCTCACGACCTCTTCCGGCGCGATGACATACCGATTCCGGGCAGATTCCATCGCAGCGTTGGCGGCCGGGACGATATCGACAATGGTCCATCCATCGACGCCCGCGGTGCCTAGCAGCACGCCGCAGCATTCGTACGGGTATTGCTCCTCGGCTTGAAAGCCGATCTGCTCGAGGAGCCTTCGACGCAAGCGAAGCAAGCTCATGAGGTCTCGCTGTCTGCCAAAGCGTACATTGTGCGGGTCGTCGCGATGATCGCAGGATTCGCCGGCGTCAGAGTTCTTCGGGTTGACTCAGTGATCGTGTCCGGTCCCACAGGAGTGAGGAGTTCCGCGCAGCGTATAAGCGTGCACCACGAGACTCGACTCATCGATGACTGCGCTGGGAACCTCCTGGGCGTCCTGAATCTCGGTTGCGATCTCGACGCCATCAATCATTTTGCTCTTGGTGATGATGAAGTCCTCGGTCACCGATGCAGTCGTGCCACCGGGGAGCGTAATGGTGAGGATCATGGATCCAGAGCCGTCAGCATTTACCGTGTACGTTCCATCCAGACCGATGCTCGTGATCGAGCGCGTCGTGTCGTTGGGCCCCGGCTGGTTCACGATCGCGGATCCCGTTAATTTGCCTCGTCCATCCATCTCTTCATGGCCCAAGGCGCGCGCGATATTTGCGCCATAGGTTGCAACCGCCGCGTAGTCTCCGCACAGGCTGGCGAGGGTGTATTTTCCACGAGAGGCGGCGCCATGGTCCTGCTGTGCGTACACAAAGCTTGTTGGAACCGCCGCGAATGATGCCAGAACAAGAATTGCTGATTGCAAGGGCGAAACGGAACGGATTTTCATTTGACCTCTGGGAAGGGGCTTCTTGCTCCGCATGCACGAACGGCGCTTACGCAGGAGCAGATTGAGCATAATGGCTGCTTTCGAGCGGCGCAATCTGATGGGGGGGGATTTTGTGGTAATTGCACGAGGAATGCGCCAAAATCAGCTCAGAATAGAGTGAAGAAAGGCAGTTCCTGTAATCTTGGACCAGAGATAAATCATGCCGAAAAAAACTGTCCGCCGCAGCCTTGATCAGATTTTGGAAACCCTCCGCGCGCACGGCTTTGAAGTTTCTACGGTCAAAGGGAGTCAGGGCGGAATCCTGGTGAGCAAGTCCGGTGCTGCGGCTGTACTTGTCGCTGCCGGCAACAATGGAGGCGGCCCAATTGCCTTTGGCGAGCACCCCGGCATCCTGGTGCGGGGCGAAGTCGCTCGATTACTCGACCGGGGCTATCAGAAGTTCATTAAAACTTCTCAATATGAATTGCCAGCAACGGCGTCGCAATTGCATACCATTCATGCGTTCAGCGAGGAGCTGACGCAGCTGACCGGCGGGATCAGCCTCTATAACGAGTCGCTCGGGACAACGAGTGATCTGTATGAGTACGACCGCCTGCGCGGCCGCGAAGATGAGGCCCCGCATCCGAAGCGACCGTGGGAATTGGTTGACGGCCACTAGAGATCTCCTCGCGCTAAAGCGGGGAGAGTTGCAGGCGTGTCAAATGACCGGAAGCGCGCGACAAACCAGCAAACGGACCTTTCACGGGAGATTCCCGCGGATTCCCTTTACCAAGCCATGCGGATTCGACGGCGTTTCGAACCGAGACATGATGTCGAGACGAGCGCCGTCATCCGGTTGATCAACCTGGCGGCGGATGTGGACGGACACATTCTCGACCTGAGCCTCGGGGGCTGTCACATTCGCACCGACAGACGGTTCCCTGTTGGAGTTTTCCGTCGGGTGGAAGTCGAATTCCGGATCGAGGGTCTACCGTTCCGACTCGGAGGCGTCACCCAGGCGATCTATGACCCATTCAACGTCGGGATTCGGTTTCTTGATCTGAGCGACCGCAAGCGAGAGCAACTCTTCCAGCTGATTGAGGAGATCGAGAATTCAGAGGGACTCCACTTGCTGGACAAACGCGAGATTTGCGATTGATTTGTTGATTACTCCAAGAGCAATTCGGAATACCGTCGTAAAGATTACGGCATCGCAGGCAGCGATCAGTTGGGCGTGCCCGTGCCCTCGTTCGCTTCGAATTGGCACTCTGCGCACTGGCAGTGACGGCGCAGATAGTCCCACGAGTAGATGCCGCCGGAGTGACCGTCTGCCCAGTTGAACTGAAGCGCGTAGCGGCCCACTCCGTGCGCGCTTGCGGGCTTGGCCGGAGCGGTATACATCGGCAACAGGGCGGTCGGTTTAGGTTTGGGCTGGCCGGCTTTGCGGCCCTGGGCTTTGCGTTCGTCAATGCACGTGGCGCAGGGGCAGGCATCGCGAAGCCACGCGAAACCCCACGTGCTTTTGTGCCCGTCTTGCCAGTCGATCTCGAGGCCGGTGCCCTCGGTGATCTTCACCCGCACCTTGTCAGGAGTGACTGCGATACGAGAGAGCGGCTTCTCGGCA
The DNA here is from genome assembly GCA_963738035.1 of uncultured Acidobacteriaceae bacterium. Taxonomy (GTDB): domain Bacteria; phylum Acidobacteriota; class Terriglobia; order Terriglobales; family Acidobacteriaceae; genus Telmatobacter. The sequence continues at coordinate 523,127 of CAVTVB010000001.1, read as the reverse complement.
TCCTCGTGGCGAGCCTGCTCTTCTTTGTTAACGAAGCGAATGCCTTCGTGACTCATGACCCTATTTTAGTTCGTCGCAAGAGTTCGTATTTTTTTATGCATAGTTCGCAATTCGGGAAGAGCTAAGCAAGTGGGAAGAACGAGATGATCCGGCAGAGTTCCAAGGGCTTTGAACTCAGAACTTTGAACAACGAACTGTCCTACGAATTGTTTTTGTAGAAGAACCAGGCGGCCATGCCCAGTCCGATGAAAACTACAGTTCCGCGCAGAATTGGCTGGGGAATTTTTCGCGCCAGGCTTGCGGAGGTGTATCCGCCGATGGCGCAGGTAATCATGGCCACCAGGCAATAGCGCCACACCACCTGGCCATTGATGACAAAGAGCACAAACGCGATGCCATTGGCCATGGTGGTGCAGACAACTTTGAGCGCATTGATCTCGTTCAGATCCTGGTAGCCAAAGAGCGACAGGAGCGTGATGATCAGAAACCCGGCGCCCGCCCCGAAGTAGCCGATGTAGAAGCAAACAGCGACCGTGCCAATGAACACCGCTGTCATATGAGGCCGGTGCACAGCGCCTATCTGGGTCGCCTGGTTGCGCTGGAACTTACGGCGCTCCAGCCAGCGCGAGACCGGGCCGCTGAGCGCGAAGATGACGGCGGCAACCAGAAGCAGCCACGGCACAAGGTGCAAGAACGTCATCTGCGGCGTATTCAGCAACACGATTGCTCCACCGGTACCGCCAATGAGACCGGCAATCGCCATTGGTATCGCTACGCGTCGATTTCTGCGAACGTCTTCGCGGTAAGCTGCAACCGACGTGAGCTGGCCGGGCCAGAGGGCGACCGTGTTGGTTGCGTTGGCCTGGACCGGGAGCATTTTCATGCTGAGCATCGCAGGAAAGAGCAGAAACGATCCCCCGCCGGCCACCGCGTTTAGCAGCCCTGCCAGAAAGGCGGCAACTGTGAGCCAGAGCCAGTGCAAATTCATGTAGGAAGGAGCGCCCGAGAGCAGGATCATCTCTGTTGATTCTAGAGGTCCGTGCTGATTCGTCCGGCGCGAAGCCGGAACGGTCTTTCGCTCAAGGCCTCGTACATCTCCGGTGCATCTTTAAGAGCCGATGAGGGGCAGGGCGCTTCCGAGCAGGCGGATGGAGGCGATAGATTGGGCAGATCGAGAGATCAAAATCACTAAGATCTGCGTGTAAGATATCTATTTTCAACTGCTTATCGTCGATATGATTTATGTTAGTGTTATACACTCATATTTTATGAATCTAACGTGCTATAGTGTCATCACATAGAGTGTACGGTTGGGTCAAAGCCCCGGCCATAAATCTCAAAAAACAGTTGGAGGAAACACAATCATGGCAATCACTCGTTGGGATCCCTTTCGCGATGTCATCGCTCTGCAGAACCGCGTGAATTCTCTTTTCCGCGAAATGAACGAAGGCGACAACCCCTTAACGACTGCCAGCTTTGTGCCGGCTGTCGATGTCTATGAGGACGCCAAGAAGGTTGTTCTGAAGCTCGAAGTTCCCGGCATGGAAGAGAAGGACCTGGACATTCGCGTGGAAAACAACACGCTGACTGTGAAAGGTGAGCGCAAACTGGAGAAGGAAGAGAAGGAAGAGAACTTCCATCGGATCGAGCGCCGCTATGGCAGCTTCTACCGTGCCTTCACGCTTCCCTCGACAGTGGACACGGAGAACGTGCAGGCCAGCTACAACGCCGGCATTCTGAAGATAGAACTGAACAAGAAGGCTGAAGCGCAGCCGAAGCAGATCAAGGTGAATGTCGGCGGCCAGACCAAGGTGGAAGACAAGAAGGAATCGCAGGAACTGGTGGGAGCACGGTAAGAAGAGCCAGTTGTCAGGCTTTAAGGGGTGTCAGTTGTCGGTCTTCGTGCTGGGGAGCCTCTGGGGGGCTATCCGCGACGCGGAGGCTGGCAACTGACGATTGTTTTTGTGCACTCAAGTCGACAAGAACTGAATCTCCATGTTGACTGTTCTGCTTACTGGACACCTACTACTGAAGAACCAGACCCTAGAGAACCGAGGACAACTCTGATGGCAATTCGTTGGGAAAAACTTACCGTGAAATCGCAGGAAGCGATGCAGCAGGCGCAGGGACGTGCGGCGGAACTCGGAAACCCCGAGATTCAGCCGGTGCATTTGCTGCTTGCGCTGATTGAGGACCGCGAGGGTGTGATTCCGGCGGTGCTTGAAAAGATCGGTGTTCCCACCGAACGGCTGGAGAGTAGTCTGCATCAGCTTGAGGACAAGCTCCCTCGCGTGCAAGGGAGTTCGGCACAGCCCGGCCCGAGCAATGCACTTACCAAGGTGTTGGATCAGGCGTTTCGCGAGGCTTCGAACTTCAAAGATGAATACATTTCAACCGAACATCTGCTTCTGGGCGTGGCGCACCAGAAAGGCGATGCGGCCCGGGATGCACTGCTTGCTGTTGGCGCAACGCATGAAGCCATATTGCAGGCGCTGACCGCGGTGCGTGGATCGCAGCGCGTGACTGACCAGAACCCTGAAGGAAAATTCCAGGCCCTTGAAAAATACGCCAAGGACCTGACGGAACTGGCGCGCCGCGGCAAGCTTGACCCGGTGATTGGACGCGACGAGGAGATTCGGCGCGTGATCCAGGTGCTGAGCCGGCGCACGAAGAATAATCCGGTGCTGATTGGTGAGCCCGGCGTAGGCAAAACTGCCATCGTTGAGGGCCTTGCACGTCGCATTGTTTCCGGGGACGTTCCGGAGAGCTTGCGCGAGAAGCGCGTGATCTCGCTGGACCTGGGATCGATGCTGGCTGGCGCAAAGTATCGCGGTGAGTTTGAAGATCGTTTAAAGGCAGTGCTGAAGGAGATCGAAGAGTCGAACGGACAGATTGTTTTGTTCATCGACGAACTGCATACGTTGGTAGGCGCTGGCGCGGCGGAAGGCGCAATCGATGCGAGCAACATGCTGAAGCCGCCGCTGGCACGAGGCGAATTGCGGGCTATTGGCGCAACCACACTGAATGAGTATCGCAAATACATCGAGAAGGATGCGGCGCTGGAGCGGCGCTTCCAGATTGTTTATGTTGGCGAACCGAACGTCGAGGACACGATCGCGATTCTGCGCGGCTTGAAAGACCGCTACGAGGCGCACCACAACGTGCGCATCAAGGACTCAGCAATTGTGGCGGCGGCGACGCTGTCGCATCGTTATATTAGCGATCGCTTTCTGCCGGACAAGGCTATCGACCTGGTGGATGAAGCGGCGGCTTCGCTTGCGATCCAAATCGGCTCGGTGCCAACGGAGATCGACCAGCTTGAACGGCAGGCGACTTCGCTGGAGATCGAGAAGGCCGCGTTGAAGCGCGAGACCGACACGAACAGCCGCGGACGGCTCCAGGAAGTGGAACGGGAACTGGCGTCACTTAAGGAGCAGACGACCGCACTGCGCGCTCGGTGGACAATGGAGCGCGACGCGATTAGCCGAATCAGCGAACTGAAGAAGAAGATCGAGGCACTGCGCTTCGAAGCTGAAGAGCAGACACGCAAGGGCCAACTCGATCGGGCAGCGCAGATCCAATATGGCGAGCTGCCGAGGTTGGAAGCTGAGCTGAAGCAATTGAATGCGCTGCAGGATGGCAACGCGGGAACGGTGCGCATGCTGAAGGAAGAGGTCGATGAGGAGGATATCGCCAAGATCGTCAGCAAGTGGACCGGCATTCCTGTCACGAAGATGCTCGAGGGCGAGGTCAGCAAGCTCGTCCACATGGAGGAGCGGCTGCGGGAACGAGTGGTCGGACAGGATGCTGCCCTGAGTATCGTGGCGAATGCGATTCGGCGTTCGCGTGCTGGGCTTAGCGATCCGAAGCGGCCGATTGGCTCGTTTATTTTCCTGGGGCCTACGGGCGTGGGAAAGACGGAGACGGCGCGTGCGCTAGCGGAGTTTCTGTTCGATGACGAGCAGTCGATGGTTCGCATCGACATGAGCGAATACATGGAGAAACACGCGGTGGCGCGACTGATTGGCGCGCCTCCGGGGTACGTGGGTTACGACGAGGGCGGCCAGTTGACCGAGGCGGTGCGGCGCAGGCCGTACGCGGTAATCCTGTTCGACGAAATCGAGAAAGCGCACCCTGACGTGTTCAACGTGTTGCTGCAGATCATGGACGATGGACGGCTCACAGACGCGAAGGGCCGTACCGTGGATTTCAAAAACACGGTGCTGATCATGACGTCGAACCTGGGTGCGGGATTTCTTGCAACGGAAGCGCTGAAGACGGAGCATGACTTCGACATGGCACGCGAGAGCGTGATGCGCGTGTTGCGCGAGCACTTCAGGCCGGAGTTCCTCAACCGAGTGGACGACATGGTCATCTTCCGTCCGCTGGGACACGCACAGCTGGAAGCGATTTTGGAATTGCGGTTAGGCGAGATTGGGAAGCTGCTAGAAGACCGGCAGATCTCTCTCGAACTGACGCCGTCGGCACGTGAGTTGATTCTGGCGTCGGGTTCAGATGTTGCCTATGGTGCGCGTCCGTTGAAGCGCGCTCTGCAACGGATGGTCCAAGATCCGCTTGCCATCAAGATTCTGAATGGCGAGGTTCTGCATGGGGCACATGTTCGAATCGATGTGGATCGGAAGTCGAACCAGCTTCACTTTGAGCCGATGGGCCGCGAAGCGATGGCGTAAGCACCTGCGGTACGGCCGGGCGCCGCTTGCGCGGCGTGAAGGAAATTGAAAGGCCTCGGAGAGAAATCTCGGAGGCCTTCTGTCGTTTCGGGGAATGTGCGATTTCTATTTGCCCAGCGCCGATTCGATTGCAGCTTGGACTTCGGGCGAATCCGGAGTTACTGCGGGCTCAAAGCGGGCTACGGGATTGCCGTTGCGATCGAAAAGGAATTTGGTGAAATTCCATTTGATGTCTCCGCCGAACTTCGGATCTGTGGACTTATCGGTGAGGAATTGGTAGAGCGGAGTCTTATCGTCGCCAAGCACCGAGACCTTGGCCATCATGGGGAAGGTTACGTTGTATTTGCGGGAGCAGAATGTCTTGATCTCTTCGTTCGTTCCTGGCTCTTGCTGAGCAAAGTTGTTGGCGGGCACGCCGATGATCACGAGACCGCGGTCCTTGTACTTCTCGTAGAGCGCCTCGAGACTTGTGTATTGGGGTGTGAATCCGCACTTGCTGGCTACGTTGACCAGTAGAACGACTTTGCCGCTGTAACTCTTCAGGCTGACAGGTTGGCCGTCGATCGACTGGATCGTGAAATCGTAGATGCTGCCTGGACTTGCTGCGAACATTACGGTCGTTGCCAGAAACACCATGAGAGCCAGGATTGGTTTGCGCACTGAATTCCTCCTTGAAGCCGGGTGTAGTCGATCATAAGGGGTTTGACCATCCTGGTTGTCAAGAGAATGTCAACGGCGCGAAGGTTGAAGCCAAGGCGGACGCAAAAGCATCTAGTTTGCAGGTGGCGAAGTTGGAGATTCCGTTCTGGATAAGAAAACTGCAGCAGCTTTGGAAGCTGGTGCGCGAGAGCCATACGCAGCCGCTGGCTGGGACGCACGCGAAGCCGCCAGAGGTGGGCCCCGAAAATACTGCAATTACGTTTATCGGGCACTCGTCGTTTCTGATCCAGACGGCAGGGCGAGCATTGCTTGTCGATCCGGTATTTGCCACGCGGCTGATTATTCTGCGGCGGCAGCGGCGTGCTGGGCTGCGAGTTGCTGATCTGCCGGCGATCGATGCTGTCCTGCTGACGCACGCGCACATGGATCACCTGAATCGCCCGTCGCTGCGGGCGGTTACTCGGGAGATGCGACGGCGAGGAGTGCCTGCGCCGCTGGTGATTGTGCCGCGCGGCGTCGAGGACCTCGTGCGCGATCTCGGATTTGCGCGAATTGTTTCGCTCGAGTGGTGGGATTCGACGGAGTTGGCGGGTTTGGGATCGGGATCTTCATGTCGGCCGCAGCTGATTTCATTCCGACAGAGCGAGGTTGGGCGGTCTGCTTCCGAAGCTATCCGGATTACGGCGACGCCAGCACGGCACTGGGGCGCACGGATGTTCAACGACACGCATCGCGGATTCGGCGGTTACGTGATCGAATCGGCGAGTGGGCCGACTATCTATCACTCCGGCGATTCGGCTTACTTTGGCGGGTTTGCCGAGATCGGGCGCCGTTTGCGGCCAGAGATTGCGCTGTTGCCGATTGGCGCGTATTTTCCCGACAGCTATCGCGCCGTGCATACGAGTCCGGAAGAAGCGCTGCAGGCTTTTGTGGATTTGCGGGCTGACTTGATGATTCCGATGCACTACGGGACGTTCCGGCTGGGACGCGAGCCTATGGATGAGCCGTTGCCGCGGTTGTTGCGCGCGGCGGAGCGGGCAGGAGTGCAGCGAACAGTGTGATGGCCTTGGGCGAGGGCGATAGTTGGGTAAAAGAAGAAGGCGATTCCGTCAGTGAGCAATGCAAGGCCTGCGTGGTTTAGAAACGTTCCCATCCGCGAGTTTTCGCGGCGAGCTCATTAGGAGCGATCGATTTTTCTTTTCTTCGGATCGAGTATTTCCCTATGAACTCTAGCGATCCCCGCCCTGCCACGGCGGAACGACGTCTTTTCGATATTCAATACCGCACCCATGGAGCATCCGACATCTTCGAGGCCTTTTCTCTTTGCCTGAACCAAAACTGTCTTCACATCAAATTCGGCCTGCGCTGCCGATATCCATCATCGAGCAGGTGCGGGTTTAGGAGCGGTTGCTTGGCAGCACGACGCACGCTTGTTGGCTGGATTGCTTCCCGAGGATCAGCTTTCGCTCGCCTTGTCATTTTCCCCGCAGACATTACGACGATCTCGAGCGAGGCTTGCAGCTTCTTGATTTGGCGTTTTCAATTTGCTCATGGCAATATGCAAACGATTGTCGCGGGATCATGGCTATTTCGCAACTACTGGCGGAGTTCGACCAGGGTAGCGCCTTGGCCGCCTTCGTTCTGGGGGGCTTCGGCGATGGTGGCTACGTGGGGGTGCGACTTTAGGAATTCGCGGACTCCGCGGCGAAGGATACCCGCGCCGTGGCCGTGAATGATGCGGACGCGCGGGAGGCCGGCGAGGAAAGCGCGGTCGAGATACTTTTCGAGTTCCTCGGTGGCTTCGTCCACGGTGCGGCCGATGAGGTTGATCTCCATGCGCATATCGTCGGTGTTGGCGCTGGTTACGGAGACGTGGACTCCTTTTTGCTTGCGCGCGGCGGCTAAGGGATCGGGGCGCTCGGATGATAGCGTCGCAGATTTGACGACTTCGGCGAGATCATCCTTCTTGACGCGCATTTTGATGGGGCCGAGAGCGACTTCGAATAGATCCTTTTCGATTTCACGCTGGACCACGGCGATCTTGTTCATGGACTTGATGCGAACCTGATCGCCGGGAGAGACGTGACGCAAGAGGTGCGGCTGCGCGTTGGCATCGCCGGTGTCGGCGCCGGTGCGGTGGGCGACGACGGTCTGGTTGAAGCTTTCCTGGAATTCGCGGCGGAGACGGGTGATGCGGCGCTCGGCTTCCTTGGATAGCTTTTGCTGCGCGGCACGGTCTTCGATGGCGCGGACGTTTTCGCGCATCTGAAATTCGAATTCCTTCATTAGCGAGGCGAGCTTGGTTTCGAGTTCGCGCGTGCGGTTGCGGAGTTCTACGTCACCTTCGCGGGCGAGCCTGGCGCGTTCCTGGTTGAGGGCGTACTGCTGTTCGCGGGCGGCTTTCTTTTCGGCTTCCAGGGCGGAAAGATCGTCGTGCAGTTTATCGAGGAAACGGGCGATGTCGACTTGCTGCGAGCCTAGGCGCTCACGGGCGGCAGTGATGATCGTGCGATTGAGGCCGAGGCGCTCGGCTGTTTGAATGCCGGCGGAGGCGCCGGGGACGCCGAGACGGAGCTGATAGTTGGGCACCAGCGTAACTTCGTCGACGCCGGCAGCTGCGTTGAGAACGCCGGGTGTGTTGGCTGCGTAGACCTTGAGCGAGGTGTGGTGCGTGGAAATCAGCGTCCAGGCGCGCGCGGCGAGGAAGTGCGCGGCAACCGCGACAGCGAGCGCCGATCCTTCTTCTGGGTCGGTGGCGGAGCCAAGCTCGTCGAGAAGGACGAGGGAACGCAGATCGGCAAGGCGCGAGAGGCGGTTGAGGTTGACGATGTGCGCGGAGAACGTGGAAAGCTCTGCCTCAATGGATTGAGCGTCGCCGATGTCGGCGAGGAAAGCAGTGAATACAGGAAAGCTGGCTGAAGCCGCAGGGATAGGCAGGCCTGCCTGGGCCATCATGGCGAGCAACGCGGTGGTCTTGAGAGTAACGGTTTTGCCACCAGTGTTGGGGCCACTGATGATTAGCTGGCGTGCTTCGGTCGTAAGTTCAAGGGTCAGGGGCACAATCGCTCCGCCTGTTGTGCGGAGGTGTCTTTCAAGTAGCGGGTGGCGCGCGGAACTCAGGCTGAGAGCGTCTGGCGTGATGGCGGGGGCAACGCAGTCGTAGTCGCGGGCAAAGCGGGCGCGGGCGAGCAGCGTGTCGACGAGGGCGAGGACGCGGGCACCTTCGACGAGAGCTTTAGCGTAGCCGCCTACCTGGCCAGTGAGGGCGACGAAGATGCGGTGGATTTCTTCCTGCTCTTCTTCGATGAGGCGGACCAGTTCGTTGTTCTGCTCGATGGTTTCGAGCGGCTCGACGTATACGGTCTGGCCTGAAGAGCTGGCGCCGTGGACGACGCCGGAGACGCGGCGCTTGAGCTCGCTGCGGACAGGGATGACGAAGCGGTCGCCGCGGATGGTGATGAGGTCTTCCTGCGTTGAGCCTTCGCCGGAGAGCTTGCGGAGTGCAGCGCGCAGGGACTCTTCGATGGCGCGCTGTTGACGCTCCTGCTCGCGGCGGATGCGGTTGAGTTCGGGGGAAGCGTCGTCGGCCAGGGTGCCATCGGGCTGGATTTTGCGTTCGATGGATTCGGCTAGAGGCTTCAGCGACGATCCGGCAAGTGCGGTCGAAAGGTCAGTGAGGGCAGGAATTTTGCCGGCAACGCGCGCTGGGGGTTCACGCAGAAGGGCCTGCCATGCGGCGACGTCGTTAGCGAGGCGGGCGATTGATTGGAATTCTGCGGCTTCGAGCGCGGCGCCGGGAATCTGGGCCTTGGCGGCGAGTTGGGTGGGGTCGAAGAGGCCGCCGAGGGGAATGGAAACTTGTTCGCTGAGGAGAAGGCGCAGCTCGCCGGTGAGCTGATGCTGGCGCGTGATCCACGGCTCGTCGGTGGAGGGACGGAGGGCAAGGATGGCTTCGCGGCCGACGGGGGACGCGGCGTAGCTGGAGAGGAATATGAGGAGAGGCTCCCACTCGAGAGCAGCTGTGTCGGCGTTTTCGACAGGGGTCGGGATGGGGTCGAGCAGAGGCATGGACTGCTTTCAGTTTAGCGGGATGGGTTAGGGGGTGAGCGTCCATCCCAGATCTCAGAAGCGAGACCCTTCGGCAAGCTCAGGGCAGGCTCTGGGACAGCCAGGTTTTTTAGGGATTGAGGGAACCGAAAAGATTCCGGTTGCGTAGATATAGTACGTGGCGTAATAATACGTTGCGTACTATGAATGAGAACAATTCACTACTCGGATTTGCACTGCTGGGGTTGCTGCATGAGCAGCCCATGTCGGGGTACGACTTGAGAAAAGTGTTTGCTTCAACGGCTATGGGCAGTTTCAGCGACAGTCCTGGAGCGATCTATCCCGCGCTGGGACGGCTGGAGAAACGCGGGCTGGTGAAAGGGACGGTCGAGGAATCGTCCAGTTTGCGAAAGCGGCGAGTCTTCAAGGTGACGGCGAAAGGCGCGACGGCTCTGAAGGCCTGGCTGAAGCGACCGGTGACGCAGGACGATGTGATGCGGCGGATCGGCGAACTGATGCTGCGGTTTGCATTTATGGATGATGTGCTGGGCCCGGACCGAACAACAGACTTTCTGCGTGAATATGCCGAACGGTTGTCAGGGTATCTACCGAGTTTGAAGGAGTTTCACAAGGCACAGGCGAACGCGATGCCAATGTCAGCACGGTTGGCATTCGAGTCAGGAATCGAGGAGTACGAGGTTCGGCTGAAATGGGCTCGTTCTTCTCTCGCGGTATACGAAAAAGGAAAGAGGGGCTAGCGATGAGTATGAGTGTGAAGATTGGGTTGTTTTGTCTTCTGGGCGGATTATGCTTCACTATTTCCGCGATGGGTGCGGGGCACTTTGGATGGTGGTACCTGTCGGGAGTGTTGACGGTAGCGGCATTGTTGCCGGTGGTGCGGTTTGGGCCACGCGGGATGGTGGCGCAGGGCGCAACGATGTTTGTAATCCTGTTGCTGATTGGCCTGGTGTGCACGCTTTCAGAGGGCGTGGTGTTTTTTCCGGAGAAGAAAGCACAGATGATGGCCGGACTTGTCGGCGGATCGGTGCTTTACTTGATCGCTGCCGTAGTGCTTACCGTGCTGGCGAAATTGTTGAAGCTGCATGATGGGCAGGAACCGGCGATCGAGCGTCGCTCATTTGGCATGGCGATTTCAATGATTCTGCTGGCCGCGTTTTCCTACCTGGTCTACTACGAGATTTTTGGTGCCCTAACCTTCCAGTTCTTTACCAAGGGCTACTATCCCCATGCGGTCGAGCAGGTTTCGGCGATGGGGGCCTGGTTCTTTGGATACCAGATTGCGCGAGGGCTGGTGATGACGCTGGCGGTGCTGCCGGTGATCTATACGCTGCGGTTGCCGCGCCTGCAGGCCGCGCTGATTGTTGGTTTGCTGGTGTGGGTAGTTGGCGGGGCTGCTCCGTTACTGGTGCCCAACGAGATGATGGGAGCGACACAACGCTACATCCACATTGGAGAAATATTCACGCAAAATTTCCTGTTGGGCGTGACGGCTACTTTGCTTATGCGGCCGCGGAAGTCGGCTGCAGTCGCGACTCCGATGCACTCTGCCGTGGTCTAGCTGTCGGTGGAGGCCTTCGGCGTGGAGGAGGGCGCGGGTGGGGTGGCGGGAGTGGAAGAGGGCGTTCCCGCCGCCGGCTCGCTGGACTTGGTCTTTTCTTTGGATTCGGCGGGCTTGGAATCACCGGAGGACTCAGACGAAGAGTCGGAGCTTTTGGGAGCGTAGTCGTTGATGTACCAGCCGGCGCCTTTGAAATTCAGACGCGGCGCGGTGAGCGGGCGAATGAGTGTGGCATTGCCGCACTTGGGGCAGATGGTCTCCGGCTCGGCCGAGAAGTTCTGGATTTTTTCGAATTTGTTGCCGCAGGTTGTGCAGCGATAGGCGTAAAGGGGCAAGGCTGTTCGTATCTCCGGAAGCGATTAGCTCTGGATCTATTGTAGCGGGGGGCAGAGGTTTCGATTATCGGACTGTGTGACTAGGACTGGAAGATCCCCAGGTCTCAGATGCGAGACCTGGGGCACCCAATTCAGGGCGATAGAGGTCTTGATTATTTGTGGGCGGTGATGGGCACGGATGCGGAGTGGTCTTCCCACGAGAGAGTGAGGGTTCCTTTGCCACCGCCGTCGTCTTCGAGCGTGTACAGAAGGTTTTCGACCATCGTGGCCGGCTTTTTCATGGTCATTTTGGTCTTGCCGAGGTCCTGCGAGCCGTCGTAGGCAAGGCCCCATTCACCGGTCTTCTTGTTGACGATGAACGTCCAATTGTCGGGATCGGAGATGTCGACGAATAGGGTGTAGTCGCCTTTGGGGACGGCGATGTCGCCAATCATCAGGTCAGCATCGGTGTGCAGGGTGGTGGCGGAGTTGGCTCCGGCGCGCCAGACGGGATAGTGCGGGTTGTGGCTGATGAGGCCGTCTTTGGTGAAGATTTTGCCTTCGCGGCCTTTGACGCCGGGCGAGGAGTAGCTCACGGTCACCTCGTTGCCGTTGATGCTTGCGGTCGCTTTGGCGGGCGGGCTCTTGGGAGGTCCGCCCTGCTGAGCGAAAAGGGCGGTAGAGGCTAAGAGAAGGCCGGCACAGACGATGAAACGTTTCATGGTGTGATTCTCCTCCGCAGCGGCCTGAATGGGGCTGGCCGCGGCAACGGGAACGATTGTCGCACCAAGGGGTGCGGATGGGGAAGCTTGGTCGTTCCTGCTGCTATGATGCGGCGGAAGGCATTACATGGGGCAGACACACAGAGCAGGATCGGCAGGGCAGAGTTTCCGCGCAGCAGTAGCGGATGAGAAGCCGCTGCAGGTGGTGGGCGCGATCAATGCCTACTCGGCGCGGATGGCGGAGGCAACTGGCTTTCGCGCGCTTTATCTCTCGGGTGGCGGAGTAGCGGCGAATTCGCTGGGGATGCCGGACCTTGGGATCAGCACGATGGAAGATGTGCTGACGGACGTACGGCGGATCACCGAGGTGACTTCGCTGCCGCTACTTGTGGATATTGATACCGGATGGGGCTCGGCCTTCAACATTGCGCGGACAATTCGCTCCATGACCAAGGCGGGCGCGGCCGCGGTGCACATGGAAGACCAGGTGGGCGCGAAGCGCTGCGGGCACCGACCGGGGAAAGAGCTTGTGCCGACTGAGGAGATGGTGGACCGGATAAAGGCTGCAGTGGATGCGCGCACGGATGAAGGTTTCGTGATCATGGCACGTACGGATGCGCTGGCAGGCGAGGGACTGACAGCGGCTGTCGAGCGGGCGCAGGCATATGTGGCGGCGGGCGCGGACATGATTTTCGCCGAGGCTGTTACAGAGCTGGGGCAATACACGGAGTTCCGCAAGGCTGTGGGCGTGCCGATACTGGCGAACATCACGGAATTTGGACAGACGCCGTTGTGGACGCGCGACGAGCTTGGGCACGCCGGCGTGGACCTTATTCTTTATTGCTGCGCGGCGTACCGGGCGATGAATGCGGCGGCGTTACAAGTGTATGATGCGATCCGCACCGAGGGAACGCAAAAGCACGTCATCCCGATGATGCAGACGCGTGCGGATCTCTACAAATATCTCGACTACCACGCTTACGAACAGAAGCTCGATGCCCTGTTTGCCAAGGGCAAAGACGCCAAGTAGACATTTCCGCCGCTGATCCTTTAGCTTGATGCTCTGCGGAGGGTCGCAATGAGCAAGGACGTTAACGCTGCACCTGTGGCATTCAAGCCGAAGAAATCGGTTGCGCTATCGGGTACGCCGGCGGGTTCGACCGCGCTATGCACGGTGGGCCATAGCGGCAACGATCTCCACTATCGCGGATACGATATCAAGGACCTGGCGGCCCACTGCGAGTTTGAAGAGGTCGCCTATCTGCTGGTGCATGGCAAGCTGCCCAATGTGGCGGAACTTGCGGCGTACAAGGCGAGTTTGCGACCGCTGCGCAGTTTGCCGGCTGCGGTAAAGCAGGCGCTGGAACTGCTGCCGCCGTCGACGCATCCGATGGACGTGCTGCGAACGGGAGTGTCGGTGCTGGGATGCGTTTTGCCGGAGGGCGAGAGCCACAAGGAAAGCGGCGCACGAAAAATTGCCGATACGCTGCTGGCTTGCCTGGGATCGATGCTGCTGTATTGGCATCACTATGCGCGCAATGGCCGACGCATCGAGGTGGAGCGGTTTGAGGATTCCATTGCCGCGCATTTTCTGCACCTGCTGCATGGGACTGCGCCGAGGGAAGAGTGGACGAGGGCGATGCAGACGTCGCTGATCCTATATGCGGAGCATGAGTTCAATGCGTCGACCTTTACAGCCCGTGTGATTGCGGGGACCGGCTCGGACATCTACTCGTGCATTGCGGGTGCGATCGGCGCGCTGAAGGGGCCGAAGCATGGCGGCGCGAATGAAGTAGCGCTGGAGATCCAGAAGCGGTATCAAAGGCCGGACGAGGCGGAGACAGACATGCGGTGGCGCGTTGGTGAACGCGAGGTCATTATCGGCTTTGGACACCCGGTGTATACCATCAGCGATCCGCGCAGCGACATCATCAAGGAGGTGGCTCGGGGACTGGCAAAGGCTGGTGGAGATATGCGGCTATTCAACGTGGCGGAGCGTATCGAAACCACCATGCACGAGATCAAGCGAATGTTTCCGAATCTCGATTGGTACAGCGCCGTGGCATACGATTTGATGGGCGTGCCGGTGGACCTTTTTACACCGCTGTTTGTAATAGCCCGAACGGCTGGATGGTGCGCGCATGTGATCGAGCAGAGGCAGGATGGGAAGATTATCCGGCCTTCGGCGGTGTATACGGGGCCGGAAAATCTGGAATTTGTGTCAATTGATAAGAGGACTTAGATCTCTCCCAGGCACCCAGATTTGATGAGGAGATTGTGTGTCATCGCACATCAGTAATGAACGGCCGGCGTTCGATAGAGTGATCGCGGATATCGCGGATTACTCGCTGGAATATGAAGTCAAGAGTGATCTCGCGTATGAGACGGCGGCCTATTGCCTGATCGATACTCTGGGGTGCGGGCTCGAGGCGCTCGAATATCCTGCGTGCACCAAGCTGCTGGGGCCGATTGTTCCGGGTACAGTGGTTCCGCATGGGGCTCGCGTACCGGGGACGAGCTACCAGCTTGATCCTGTGCAGGCGGCTTTCAATATTGGCGCAATCATCCGCTGGCTCGATTACAACGACACGTGGCTGGCGGCGGAGTGGGGACATCCGTCGGATAATCTCGGTGGAATTCTGGCCGTGGCGGACTGGCTTTCGCGCACCGGAGCGGCAGAGGGCAAGCCGCCGTTGACTATGAAACACGTGCTGACGGGGATGATCAAGGCGCATGAGATCCAAGGCTGCATTGCGCTGGAGAATTCTTTCAACAAGGTCGGCTTAGATCATGTTGTGCTCGTGAAGGTGGCGTCTACAGCCGTGGTCTGCGGTTTGCTGGGACTGAATCGAGAGCAGACCCTGAATGCAATTTCGCTGGCGTGGGTGGATGGGCAGAGTTTGCGCACGTATCGGCACGCGCCGAATACGGGATCGCGGAAGAGCTGGGCGGCGGGTGATGCGACGAGTCGGGCGGTTCGACTGGCATTGATGGCGAAGGCGGGCGAGATGGGATATCCGTCGGCGCTGACGGCGAAGACTTGGGGTTTCTACGACGTGTCGTTCCGCGGGCAGGAATTCAAGTTTCAGCGGCCCTATGGCAGCTACGTGATGGAGAATGTTCTGTTCAAAATCAGCTTTCCGGCTGAGTTTCACGCGCAGACGGCGGTGGAAGCAGCGATGACTTTGCGCGGGCGACTGGACAAATTGGGCAAGACGTCTGAGGACATTCGGAAGATCTCCATCCGTACGCATGAAGCTTGCCTCCGCATTATCGACAAGAAGGGGCCGCTTTCGAATCCGGCAGATCGCGATCACTGTATTCAGTACATGATCGCCGTGCCATTAATTTTCGGGCGGCTGACGGCGTCGGATTACGAAGACAGGGTGGCGACCGATCCGCGGATTAACGCATTGCGAGCGAAAGTGGAGTGCGTGGAGGAGTTGCAATTCACGCGGGACTACCACGATCCGGAGAAGCGGTCGATTGCAAACGGGCTGCGTGTGGAGTTGAACGATGGGGCGGTGCTGGAGGAGACGGTCGAGTTTCCGATTGGGCACAAGCGACGACGCAAGGAAGGGATGCCGCTGCTGGTGGAAAAGTTCAAGCGCAACCTTGCCAGGAGATTCGGCAAAGAGCAACAACAGCGGATTCTCGATGTATCACTGAACCGCGAGCGGCTGGAAGAAATGCCGGTGAGCGAGTACGTGGATTTGTACGTCGTGTGAATTCCGGGGAACTCAATATCAGGATGGTTGCGGCAACGGGGGGGCGCGTGATTGACTTGGGTCCGAAGGTTGGCCCCACCCAATGGTATATATCCTTGCACTGGACCAGGGCACGACGAGTTCGCGTGCCATCCTTTTTGATGAAGCCGGCTCGATTGCCGCGGTTGCGCAGCATGAGTTCGAGCAGTTCTACCCGCAATCGGGCTGGGTGGAGCATGATCCCACCGAAATCCTGACGAGCCAGCTGACCTGCGCAGTGGAGGCACTGGCACGGGCGGGCGCACGACCGCGCGATGTGGCGGCGATCGGCATTACCAATCAACGTGAAACCGTCGTCGTGTGGGAACGCGAGAGCGGGAAAGCCATTCATCCGGCGATCGTTTGGCAGGACCGGCGAACGGCTGCTCAGTGCGATGCCCTGGAGAAGAGCGGGGTTGGGGAGGAAGTCTCAGCAAAGACGGGACTGGTACTTGATCCATATTTTTCTGCGACCAAGGTGCGTTGGATTCTGGACAACGTTCCCGGCGCGCGCGCGAAGGCGGAACGCGGCGAACTGGCGTTTGGCACGGTGGACAGCTGGCTAGTATGGCACCTGACCAGTGGGATGCGGCATGTGACGGATGTGACGAATGCTTCGCGAACAATGCTTTACAACATCGTGAAAGGAGAGTGGGATGCAGACTTGTTGCGTATCTTCGGCGTGCCAGCGAACATGCTGCCGAAGGTCGTGTGGTCGAGCGACCACATAGGCGACGTGACCACGTCTCTCGGGTTGGGCGGTGTGACGATTTCAGGGATTGCGGGCGACCAGCAGGCCGCGCTGTTTGGGCAACTGTGCTGGAAAGCGGGCGAGGCGAAGAATACGTATGGCACAGGATGTTTTCTGCTCCAGAATATCGGGACCGGCAATGGCAACGGCACGGGGTTTGTGCGGTCTAAGCACAAACTGATTACGACGCTGGCGGCAAGCGCGCAGAAGCGGCTCGAGTATGCGCTCGAGGGCAGCATCTTCATTGGTGGAGCGGTGGTGCAGTGGCTTCGCGACAACCTTCGGCTGATTGGATCGTCGGCCGAAGTGGAAGCGCTGGCCCGGAGTGTGCCGGATACAGGCGGCGTGGTGTTTGTGCCGGCATTTGTTGGACTGGGCGCGCCCCACTGGGATCCGCATGCAGGCGGGTTGGTGATCGGGCTGCGCCGCGACACCAAGCCGGGACATATCGCACGAGCGGCACTGGAGAGCATCGCGTTTCAAGTTGCGGATGTGCTTGAGGCTGTACACAGCGAGACAGGGACTCCGCTCGGTGCGTTGCGCGTGGACGGTGGTGCGGCGGTAAACGACCTAATGATGCAGTTCCAGGCGGACATACTGGGGGTGCCAGTAGTGCGGCCGCGCGTGACGGAGACGACCGCGCTGGGGGCCGCATATCTGGCGGGACTGGCGACGGGGTTTTGGGCAAGTCCCGACGCGTTGCGTGCGAAACGGCAAGGCGATGTCCGATTCGAGCCGCGGATGGACGCGAATGAACGGGCCGAGCGGCGCGGCCGATGGCAGCGAGCGGTTGAACGCTCGAAGAACTGGAGTGAATGATGCGCCGGGAGGAGATGCTGCGCAAGGTTCGCGAACGCGCTGCGGTGGGTGAGCCATGGGATATCGCTGTGATCGGCGGAGGCGCGACGGGAGTGGGCGTGGCTGTAGATGCGGCTGCTCGCGGGTTCGACGTGGTGCTGGTGGAGGCGCACGACTTCGGCAAGGGCACAAGCAGCCGAAGCACCAAACTCGTGCATGGCGGCGTGCGCTATCTCGAACAAGGGAACATTCCGTTGGTGATGTCAGCACTGAAGGAACGCGGATTGTTGCGGCAGAATGCTCCGCACCTTGTACACGACCTCGCATTTGTGGTGCCGAATTATTCATGGTGGGAAGCGCCTTTTTATGGAATCGGATTGAAGCTCTATGACCTGCTTGCGGGCAAGTATGGATTTGGGCCATCGAAGGTTCTATCCCGTGAGGAAACTCTGGAGAAGCTGCCGGCTCTGGAGCCAGAGGAGTTACGCGGAGGCGTTGTTTACTATGACGGGCAGTTTGATGACGCGCGCCTGTTGATTCACCTAGCAATGACGGCGACGGATCACGGCGCAACGCTGGTGAATTATTGTCCTGCAACCAAATTGTTGCGCGATGACGAGGGCTACATAAATGGGCTGATTGCGCGCGATGCGGAAACGGGGGAGGAGTTGAAGATTGCTGCACGCATCGTGGTGAATGCAACTGGTGTTTTCACAGATGAAGTGCGGCGCATGGCAGACGCCAAGATTGAGCCGTTGATGGTGACGAGCCAGGGAATCCACCTGGTGTTTGATCGGAGCTTCTTGAAGGGCGATACGGCGCTCATGGTTCCCCGGACGAGCGATGGCCGTGTGCTGTTTGTAATTCCGTGGCATGGCCATGCGGTGGCGGGAACAACCGATACGCCTGTAGATTCGCCGAGCCTGGAGCCGAAGGCGCTGGACGAGGAAATTGAATTCATCCTCGAAACTGCTGGACGCTACCTGAGCAGACCGCCGACCCGCGCGGATGTTCTGGCAGTCTATGTGGGACTGCGGCCGCTGGTAAAAAGCGATGGTGAGGGAAAGACTTCGTCACTTTCGCGCGATCACGTGATTCATGTGGACACGTCTGGACTGCTAACTATTACAGGCGGGAAGTGGACGACGTATCGGCACATGGCTGAGGATTGCGTGGACCATGCGATTACGCTGGGCCGACTGCGCGATGAGGAATGCACGACGAAATCCCTGCAAATACATGGTTATTTTGAGTCAGGGAGCGAAGGAGAAAATGACGAGGCTTCGCTCGATGTGTACGGTGCCGACGCAGAAGAGATTAGAGGACTGGCTCGAGACCCGGAGTTTGCGAAGCAATTGCATCCCGAGTTGCCGTATATAGCGGCGGAAGTTGTGTGGGCGACGCGCATGGAGATGGCACGCAGTGTGGAAGACGTACTGGCGCGAAGGACGCGGGCTCTCTTTCTGAATGCGCGGGCGGCCATGCAGATGGCGCGGCCAGTCGCGCTACTGCTTGCGAAAGAGCTAAATCGAGATGATGCATGGATTGCGGCGCAGACGAAGGAGTTCTGCGAATTGGCGAAACAGTATATGGTGTGAATGCAGGTGCCCCGGAGGCCAGGTATGGCGACGAAGTGTACGCACGAGAAGGAACATCTGAAAAACGTGAAGCCGAGCAGCAAGGGTTGCGAGGAATGTCTAAAGACGGGCGATACCTGGGTGCATCTGCGGATGTGCCTGGAGTGCGGGCATGTGGGCTGCTGTGATTCGTCGAAGAACCGGCATGCGCGGGCGCATTTTCATGCGACGCAGCATCCGCTGATCCGCTCGGCAGAGCGCGGGGAAGATTGGCGCTGGTGCTATATCGATGAAACGTATATATAGCAGCAGCCGCTGCAACAGAAATTGCGCTAGGCCAACTCTACTTCGATTGATTTTTTGTCAGCATCAAGCCGGGTGATTTTGAAACTGCGAATCTGGCCTGTTCGGAGAGGCTCGGGCGCGGCTGATGGGGCCGGCGCACTTCCCTTCCAGCGGGATTGCAGCATGCTGGATAGCGAAGACAAGTCGGCTTTGGCCGCAGGCCTGGTTTCTGCCACAGGAGCGGAGGACTTAGCGACGCGGCATGTGGCGCGGATGCCTTCGCCGAGTTCCACAGTGGCGCTGGTTGCGGACTCGTCGACTACGCGGCCGGAAACGGTGTCACCCTGTTTGTGCTCGGCGATGTACTCGTCGATGCTGGTGGGAATCAACTGCTTCATGCTGAGCTTGATCTGGCGCTTCTCCGGGGCGATGCCGAGGACCTGGGCTTTGACGACCTGGCCGGCGCGAAGCACGTCCTGCGGGTGATTGATACGCTTGTCGGCACTGATCTCGCTGACGTGGACGAGGCCTTCGATGCCGTCGGCGATTTGGATGAACGCGCCGAACGGCATGATCTTGGTGACGGGGCCTTCGATCTGAGAGCCGGCGGGGTATTTGCTTGTCACGTCGGCCCAGGGATCGGAAAGAGTCTGTTTGAGACCGAGCGAGATACGGCGTTCTTCCGGTTTGATGGCGAGAATAACGGCGTCAACCGTGTCGCCTTGCTTGAGCACGTCGCTGGGGTGGTGGATCTTTTTGCCCCAAGACATTTCGGAGATGTGGATGAGACCTTCGACCCCGGGCTCAATTTCAACGAAGGCGCCGAAGTCGGCTAGACGCGTGACGGCGCCGGTGATGCGCTGGCCTACTTGATATTTGGTGGGCGCGGACTCCCATGGTTCGGGCTGAAGCTGCTTGAGTCCGAGTGAGAGTTTTTTCGTATCGGGATCGATCTTGAGGATGCGGACCTGGATCTGCTGGCCGACGGAGAGCACGTCTTCGGGCTTGTTGACGCGGCTCCACGAGATGTCGCTGACGTGGAGGAGGCCATCGATGCCGCCGAGATCGACGAAGGCGCCGTAGGCCATGAGGCTGCGCACCGTGCCGTCGAGTACATCGCCGGGCTGCATGGCGGAGTAGCGGCCTTCCTGCTGGGCGCGGGCTTGCTCTTCGAGGACGACGCGGCGATCGACGACTACGTCCTCGTCGGTGACGTCGAGCTTGGTGATTCGGCAGGTGATTTCCGTGCCAACCATTTTTTCGAGCTCGGCAGCGTCGCGTGTGCCACTGCGGCTGGCAGGCATGAAGGCGCGGACGCCGATGTCGACGGTGAGACCGCCCTTGATGACGGCGGTGACGGTTCCCACGATGGCCAGCTTTTCAGCGAAGGCTGCTTCGAGGGCGGACCAGTCGCGGGGCTGGGCCACTTTGAAAAGCGTGAGGTCGTAATAGCCCTCTTCGTTGCGGCCTTTGACTGAGACGTTTATCGTGTCGCCCGCCTTGATGCTTTCGGCGTTGTCCCGGAAGGCGGAGCGTGGAAGGACGCCCTCCGTTTTGTAGCCGATGTCTACGAAAACCTGATCGGCGGAGAGGGAAACGATGGTGCCCTCGATCTGCTTAACGCCGGAGGCGGGCTTGTGGGTATGGCTCTTCTCGAACTGGGAGAGGATGTCGGCGAAGTTTTCCTGCGGCTCGGCGGGTTCTTCGGCTGGGGCTTCGGCTGCGGGCTCGGGCGCGCGAGCGGCGATGGAATTGTCGGCGCTTTCAGCGACTGGTTGGGGCGCGGTCTCAGTTGCGGGCGCGATGGTTTGTTCGCTGGCGGCTTCGGGAGAATCGGAAGGGGGCTGGGACTCTGGAACGGTATCGATGCTCATGATGTTTACTGTTCCATTGTCCCACGCTAGGCACGTTTGAGGTGCGCCGGGATGTCAGCTTGGATCAGCTAAAGCCCTCATTCATTCTGCGCAACTTGCGGCATGACTGAAGTCATGCCCTGACACAAAACCCGAGTCGGAATCGGTTCTTCGCCAAGCTGTGAAGTCATGCCCTGATTCAAACGCAGTTGCTCATCTGTTACTGCGGGAATTCTGCCACTTTTGGCGTGACGCGGTTGGGCGCGACGTGGGTGGGGCCGCCTTTGTCGTCGATGACGTTGGAGATCTCGCCGAGGTTGTCGAGGGCGACCGTGATCATGTGGTGGAAGCGAACGTTGGGCGTGACGGGAACTTCGATGGCGCGCGTGAGCGTGACGTTGGGATGGCGGAAGACGCTGTAGACACCGAGGCCCCAGGCTTCATGGCTGGTGACGTCGTCCGCGATTTTGTAAGAGGCCCAGCCGTTTGTGCCGGGCGCCGATGTGTAGCTGGGCTGGTCGGGCGGGTCGTAGGGAATTTCGGATTGATAAAAGTAGGTGCGGCCGTGGTTGCCGTTCCACAGCACCTGGAACTGCTGGTGGTGCTCGACGAAGAGGCCGTAGACGGTTACGTTGTTGCCGTTGACGACGAGGCCGTTGTCGCTGAGGTTGCTGGTCCAGCCAACACCGTGGCCGTGATCAGCGCGCCAGATCCAGGTGTGGTCGATGATGGTGTCGCTGGAGTTGACGCGCAGGTTGACCTTGGCGCTGCCCACGCCCGCTCCGCCGACGCGGAAGAAGACGTCGTGAAGGAAGATGGGATTTTTGACGTGCGAGGCGTGGCTGCCTTGGGGACCGACTTCAACGAGGACAGGAGAGATTTTTTCGCCAGCGTCGAAGAGGATGCCGGCGATGTCTATGCCGTCGACGTCAGCAGTGTTGATGGCCGCGGTGCCGTTGGTGGGGCGGAGGGTTGCGAAGCCGAGACCAAGCACTACAGTATCGCGACGCGTGACGCGGATCGGCTCGGTGAGATCGTAAATGCCGGGAGCGAGAAGCAGGTTTTTGCCTTTGGCAAGCTGCGCGTTGATGGTGGCGGCAGTGTCTTTGTCGGGTTGAGCGAAATAGAAGTCCTTAAGCGAAATCGCTCGGCCGGGCGTTGAGCCGCCGTGCCACGTAATACCCTGGCTGTTTGCCCGTAGCGCGGGTACGCGGACGCCCCAGTTCCCTTTCCCGTCGACTTCGAGGAATGGTTTTTCGCGAACGATGGGAGTTTTGTCGACCTTGGTGTAGGGTGGCTGTGGCCACTCGCCCTCAGGTGGGTGCGGGATACCGACGAAGACCATGTTCCAGTTGGCGCCAGTCCAAGTGCCCCACTCGCTGTTGCGCGAGATCCACTGCTGCTGCGGACCAGCGCCGACGTTGCCGTCGATGACCGAGTCGGACATCCAACCACCGCTGGCCCATCCGCCTTTCTGGTGCAGGACGATGTTGCCGAGGATGTGCATGCGGCGGAAGGGTACGGCCTGGGAGACGGCCCATTGCATCGTGCCGTCTTTCGGCGTGACGGAGAAGCCTTCGACTCCGCGCCAGAAGGTGCATGTGGCGTTGTTGCGCGGGAGGCTTGCGTCGGAGTGGACGTTGCCGATGATGTGGACGGCATCGGGCGTGGCGCCGAGGCCGAGCACCTGTGTGTAGAAGCCGACAGGAATGTCGATGTGGTATTCGCCGGGCAGGAAGAGCAGTGCGTAGCGAGCGGTGCCGAATTCACTGTGCTGCTGAATTGCGTAGACCTTGTCGATCTGTGCCTGGATGTCTGCGGAGGGCATCAAGGGATCGAAGAGCAGAACGTTGGGGCCGAAGTCGGGATGCGCGTTTGTCTTGGGCGATGATTGGGCGACTGCAGTCGCGATTAGCAACAAAACTCCCAAGAGATTGACAAATGCGAATGATGGAAAACTTAAGTTCAAGTTGGCTCGAAGTGTGCGAATAGCCGACATGGCCTGGGCTCTCTAAATTCTGGAATGCGGTGACTTAAGCATCGTATGCCATTCGCCTCGCGTCATGCGAGGGTTTGTGGACACGGCGCGGTCTGACAAGCGAGAATTGCGGTCGCACGGGAAAGGCTTCTTCGAATGGGACCAATTTCACGCAGGGAGTTTGTGCGCCTCGGAGCTGGCGCAGTGGCAGCCGGAGCCGCGGCTAAATCGATTGTGCTTGAACCGACGGTTCTGGCAGCACAGACAGCGCAGACGGGAAAAAAGATCCGCTTCGCTTCGATCGGGACCGGGATTCGCGGGTGCGATTTGCTGCGCTCCGCGAAGAAGGTGCCTAGTGGCGTATGTGTGGGCACGGCGGATCTGTACGACATGCATCGCAAGGCGGGCGTTGAGGCATACGGCTCTGACGTGCCGACGACGAAGGATTATCGGGAATTGCTGGATCGCAAAGACGTGGACGCGGTGATTGTCGCAGTTGCAGATTTTCAGCATCGGCGCGTGGTTCTGGATTGTGTGGCGGCGGGCAAGGACGTTTACTGCGAGAAGCCGATGTCGCACAACGTGGCAGACGGCCTGGCGATGGTGAAGGCCGTGCAGGCGGATAAGCGCATCTTCGAAGCCGGCAGCCAGCGGGTGAGCAACACGGTTTATAAGAAAGCCGCGGAGATTTACAAGTCGGGACGGCTTGGCGCGGTCACGCTTATTGAAGCTCATACGGATCGCAACTCGCCATCCGGCGCGTGGGTGTATCCGGTTGCGCCGGATGCTACCGCGGAGACGATTGACTGGAAGACGTGGCTTCGCGATGCACCAGAAAGGCCGTTCGATGCGGAGCGGTTCTTCCGCTGGCGGTGGTTTGCCGATTACGGAGAGGGCGTGGCGGGCGATCTATATGTGCACCTGCTGTCGGGAATGCAGTGCGTGACTGGGATCAACGCGATTCCGGAGCGCGCATATTCCATGGGAAGCCTGACGTATTTCAAAGACGGACGCGATTATCCCGATCTTCTTGCGACGCTCTACGATTATCCGGGCGTGACGGTAAAGGTGCACTGCAACCAGAACAACGCGTCGGGCGACCTCACCATCTTTTACGGTAAGGAGGCCACGATGACGATTAATAACAACACGGTCACCGTGGTTCCCCAGGACACGCGGCCACAGCCGGAGGGGTATGCCCTGAACGGGTGGACCGCCGAGGCGAAACAGAGGTATCTGAGCGACTGGCATGCTGCGCATCCCCAGGCTCCAGCCCCGTTGCCGCTGACTGAGACTTTTTCTGCGCCGCAGGGATACGACGACACTGCCGATCATCTTGCGAATTTCTTCGAGGCCGTGGTGACGCGCAATCATGTTGTCGAGGATGAGGTTTTCGGCAACAACACGGCGATTGCATGCCATATGGCTAACCATTCTTACTTTCATAAAAATGTGGCTACGTGGGACGCAGCCGCAGAAACCATCAAGGGCTAGTAAACGCCTTGAGGAGAGTTCGCAAATGACAATTTCTTCTCGCCGCAGTTTTTTGAAGGCTTCTAGCGCATTGGCGGCTGCGGCCTGCGTGGGTGGTGAACGATTGATGGCGACTCAGCTCCACATACCGATTGGGCTGCAGCTTTATTCCGTGCGCAATTTGCTGCCGAAGAATTTTGAAGGCACGCTTCAACAACTGGCGGCGGCTGGCTATAAGGAGGTGGAAGCGGCGGGGTACTTCGACAAAACTGCGGCCGATTTTGGAAATGCCCTGCAGAAGGCGGGACTGAAGTGTGTAAGCACGCACCACGCGCTCACTTTGTTGAAGGATCAGTTTAATCAGTTGATTGAATACGGACAGGCGCTCGGTATCGAGTACATTATTTGCTCCTGGGCAGGAGTGCATCGCGATCCGACGCACAAGGGCGAGCTGAATCTGGATGACTGGCGTTACGTGGCTGACCAGTTCAATGCCATTGGCGAGAAGGTGAAAGCGGCCGGCATGACGTTCGGCTATCACAACCACGTCGTTGAATTCGGAACAGAAAACGGCATCGTGTTTTTTGATGAGTTACTGAAACGCACTGATCCTAAACTCGTGGTCTTCGAAATGGATTGCGGCTGGGTTGTGGGTGGTGGGCACAATCCCGTCGAGTACCTCAGCAAATTCCCCGAGCGCTTCCCTCTGCTTCACGTGAAAGATATGGTCAAGGAGCCGGATGGGAAGTTGCGGAATGTCGTGATGGGCAAGGGATTTATCGACTACAAACCGATTTTCCGTGCGGCGACGGGGTTGAAACACTACTTCATTGAGCAGGAAGAATTCGAAGGCGACCCGATGACTGAGTTGCGCGAGGACGCCAATTACATGAAGAAGCTGGACGTTTAGGGGTTGTGTTGCCGTGGAATCGGGATTTCTGTTCAGAAAAGCAACCGCGATGCTCGGCTCTGCATGACAGGGCTAGGGTGCAGTTCGAGATGAAACTGAATTCAGGGAATTACGTTCCTCGATCATCTTGACTCCCACCTCGGCGACAGCCTTGGCAAGACGCTTATGACTCAAGGTAAATAGCATGAGTTCCTGTCGGTTATCTACTTCTGTTTTGTCGTAAATGGAGCGCAGGTAATTCTTGACCACTTGTTCCGTTATTTTGAGTCGTTCGGCGATTTCGCTGTTCTTATAGCCTTGAACAAGTAGCGAGACAATTTTCATCTCTTTAGGTGTCAACCGCGCACGTACCCGGTCACCCGTGATGTCTTCCGCTGTGACATATGGCCAATCCGGACCGTGAGGTTCCCAAACCTTGCCTGCGGCGACTTGTTGGAGGCACTCAAGAAGTACGGGTGTGCTCACATCCCTGAATATGACTCCGTGAAATTTCATCTGCAGAAACCGACCGGCGGTCTCATTGTTTTCCGCGATTACGATTCCACTGCTGGACTTCGAGCTAAGAAGCCTGGATACAGTGATGGAATTCGTTAACAGAGAAGAGGCTGCAAAAACGATGCAGCCTGGAGATCGTTCTATTACGTGCATCATTTGGTCGGCCTCGCTGCATTGTGCAACGATGCGGACATCTCGCGCGGCCAATGTAATGGCAAGTCCTACCCTGTAAAGCGGCTGAGAATCAGCTAGGACTATTCTCTTCATCTGAGGCCCTATGTTCGCCCGTCTGCAAAAATCTATTGTGTACACACTTGCACATACTTTGCAGGATTCGAAACCGATTCGCCGTGATTTGGATTACGTAAGTATGAGAATCGGGTTCACCAGTTCGTGAGTTTGCCTGGTGGCTGCGGCTCTTCACAACGGCAAGGGCTGGGGCGCCTCGGATAGGCTTGGGTTATGGACATTTTTGACGAGAAGCGCGCCGAGTTGGAAAAGCACGAGTTCATGATGGGGCTGGAGCGTGGCAGGCTGGCAGTAGCGCTGGATCTGCTGACCGATTCGCTAATCATGGTGGGACAGCATGGCGTGTACTGCGCGTCAAGCCGCAATCCGTCGAAGCCGGCGCTCGATTTACAGGCTGTGTTGAGCGGGATGGAAGGGGCCAAGGCGTTGATCCAGTCGGTAATGGAAGAATTGCGAAAAGACCGGGAAAAGGGATTAAAGAACAGGGAATAGGGAACGGCGACCAGGAACGCGCTGGTCTTTTGAAATCAAGGCGAATGCGCGGGCCGGACGCGGCGGAATGCCCTGGGAGAGATTTATCACTCGAGTACGGTATGCTGGTAGAGCGCGCCCGTAGCTCAGCTGGATAGAGCGAACGCCTCCGGAGCGTTAGGTCGGGAGTTCGAATCTCTCCGGGCGCACCATTTCCTACCGCACATTTCCTGAAATCAATCTAGAGATAAATCCGGTTTGAATGCCGGGCATTTAAGGATTGCATGCATTTCGATTTCCATTTCACGGCTATCTCGATTTTGTGGACGCTGACCTTTGCGGCGCTTCTGGTGTTGCTTGTCGTCCTGATGGGACGCGACCGTGCGCGGCGATTCCCCTGGTTCACGACCTCTATCGTTCTCGTCGCGCTTCGGCTGCTTACGAACCGGCTTCTGCATGACAAATTGCCGCCGCTTACGATGGGCGCCATTGCGATTTCGCTCGCGGACATTGCGGCTGTTGTCGGGCTGCTGGTTCTGATTGAGATGGCGCGGCGAGCATTCAAAAACGCGGGAGCCCGAGCATGGGCGGGATGGACGCTTGGCCTGCTTGCACTTGGTGGCGCAGTGGTGTGGAAGTGGGGTCCGTGGCCGCAGTTGAAGACAATTGCCTTCGATACCACGATCGCCAGGCTCCAATTCATGCAGTTGCTCGCCGTGAAGGCCGGACTTCTGGTCGGTGTGCTTTCGGTGGCGCTGGGGCTGCTGGTGGTGGCGCTCGGGCGGCGCTATGGAGCGGGCTGGCACAGTCATGTACAGCGCATCATGATCGGGCTTTCGACCGCGTCGATTGCACAGTTTGGGGCGCAGGGAATTTGGGAGATGATTGCGCGCCACACTACTCCGCATTCACGGGACGAATACGAACACGTCATGGCGCTACAGGGGAAGCTCCTGAACACGAACAGCGCCATCTATGTGATCGTGCTGATCTGGTGGATCGTATGTTTGTGGATCGATGAGCCGAGGACGACGGTCGCGAGTGATATAGATCTGAAGGCACCGGTGCGTGAATATCTTGACGCGAACGGGACTTCGGAACACTCGGAAAGCTAGCGCTGGTCCATGGAATTAGATTTCGAGACCGACCTCTCGCAAGAGCTAAGGCCCCGTTCATTTGGCGAGGGTTAATGTACGGACTGAAGCCCGCACTCTCCATAGCCTCACCATCCTTAGATGATTTTGTTCAAGCTGTGAAGTTCTGCCTCATACACGCTCGTCGTGCGGCGACGGGACCAGGCAAAAGCACCCTTTGGCAATTCGGAGGTACGCCACTTGGGCGTCCCGAAGAGCAACCGCAGATCCTTCACTGCGTTCAGGATGACAGCCCAGAGGTTAGCGAGCTGGCTGATGAGTCAGGGTAGATGCCGATGAAGATTTTGCTTTTCGTCTTGTTGGGAGCAGGATTACATGGCGAAGTCGATAAAGCCACGCTCCGGATCAGTGTTGATCAGCCTGACGGTCAACTTGTCTCCAACATCCAGCTTCGACCCGGGTTTGCCTGCATTCATCAGCATTCCTTCCACGTGGGGATTGAGCACGCGCACGAATGTGCCACTCTGACTTACGCCGGTAACGATTGCCGGAAACGACTGGCCAATGCGCGGATGCAGGACAACGGCAGCAATCCGTTTCTGCATGATGCGTTCCACCTTGCGCGCGGCGTCTTCCATCTGCGTACAGTGCTGCGCCATCGCGCTCAGATCGCCTTCCGAGTAAGGCTGGTCGGCCTTGGCCAAGATGTGCCTTCATGATTCGCTGCGTGATTATATCGGGAAAACGGCGGTTCGGCGCCGTCGAATGCAGGTAGTCCCGCACCGCGAGACCGAAGTGGCCGGGTGAGGGTTCATTGGGCTTTACAAGAACGTATTCGCCCGGACCCATCAGTTTGACGACCGTGAGCGAAAGGTCCGGAAAGTGATCGGGATCCTTCTGCTTCTGTGCCAGCAAGAAGTCGTTAAGCGCCTTGGAATCCGGCTGCTCAGGCAGCTTTGTCCCCAGCCCGTTTGCAACCTGCACCATGCGATCCCAGCGTTTGGGGGTGCGCACGATGCGCCAGATCGATGCGATCCCAGCGGCCTCGAATATGCGAGCGACGGTGCCGTTGGCCGCGACCATGAATTCTTCGATCAGGGATGTGGCTCGATTCTTTTCGAGGCTGGTAATGCCGACGGCCTGATCGTCGGCTGACATCACCGGGTGCGTCTCGATGGTTTCGAGATCGAGAGCGCCATGCTGGAATCGGCAGCCGACCAGACCCTGGGCGGCCTTGTCTTGAAGTTTGAGTTGGGCCGCGAGATCGGCGTTGGCAGCAACCTTGGCGGGTGCGGGGCCTCGGCCTTCCAACCATGCGCCCACACTGTTATAGGCAAGCTGCGCACGGTTGCGAACCAGTGCGCGATAAACCGTTCCGCCAGAGACGCATCCTGACGGGTCGACCGTGAACTCGACCACGTCTGCGACGCGATCCTCATTCTCGTTCAAAGACGTAATGCCCTCGGAGAGATCGGACGGCAGCATCGGAAATACCTTTACGCCCGTATAGACCGAGGTCGTCTCGGATTGGGCATGCTTGTCGAGCAGGCTTCCCCGCGGCACGCGAATGTCGACATCGGCCACGCCGATGAGGACGCGAATGCGACCGTCAGGGAGTTGCTCGGCCCACTCGACCTGGTCGAGATCTTTGGAGGTGTCGTTGTCGATGGACGACCAGAGAAGGTTGCGTAGATCCTGCGCGCCCGGAACCGACAGGCAATGCAGGCTGTGCCTTGATTTTTGCCAGCTCGGTGTCGGTACCAGCAGGAAAATCAGGTTGAAAACCATTCTCGATCATGTCGGCGTGCGCCGCTGCCACAAGGTCAAAATTCAGAGTCTTGGTGGAGTGCATCGTGAATGGGCCCTCGCGATGAAGAGCCAGCCTATCACGCGTAGATAAGAAATGCGCAAACGCACTGAGGGGCGGCTCTCCACCTCGGATCGCCGCCCCTCCCCCTTACCCAGTGCACAACTTCTTATTGAATGCCGAGATCCGCGAGAACCTTGGGTTTTGCCTCATCAACCGCGAGGAGGTTATGGCATGCTGCGCAGTCCTGCGTGATTGACTTGCCGTCCTTCGCCACGTGATCGCCATCGTGGCAACGGAAGCAGCCGGGATAGCTCATGTGCCCGATGTGATTCGGGTGTGTGCCCCAGGTGACCTTCATGTCTGGAAAACTATTGGTGGTGAAAACAGTGACCAGACCCTGGCCTGCCGCTTTGACGAGATCAGGATGCGCTTTGAGGACATCCGGGTGCTCGTCGCGATAAAACTGCGTGAGCTGTTCGGGAATTTTGACTCGCGCTTCCGCTTCGGTAGCGTAATTGGCTTTGAGCAGTTCGAGTCCCTTCTTGTGAACCCAGGGAAGCTCCGGACTGATCACGCCGTCTGCCATGGCACGATTGAGCGCAACTTCGGCGGGCTGCATGGTGTGGGCCGCGCGATTATGGCAATCGATGCAGTCCATAAGACGACGCTCGCCTTGGGGCATCGCACCCTTCAGGCTCGATGCATCAAACACGGTTTTCGATCCATCGGCAAAGGTCCGCTCCACCCAGGGAATGGTCGTGCGCGTGGGATCTGTGTCGATGTACTCGATATGACCGAGGTGCACACCGTGTATGCCGGTAAGGTGCGAGAGCGAGTCGATGCCGCCGAGATGGAGCACGACGACGCTCTGCGTCTCAGTGTTCTTCTCGTCGTCGGCAAAGTTTGACTTGACCAGCAATTTTTCGCCGACGAACTTAGCGGGCGTATGACAGCCTTCGCAAATTTCGCGAGCCGGGCGGAGATTCATCACTGGCGAAGGGATCGGCTTGGGAACACGATTGAAGGTTACTTCAATGAGTTGCTTAGTGCCGTTCACCTTGGCTTTGACATAGGAGGCGGCACCTTCGCCGATGTGGCACTCAACGCAGGCAACGTGGGAGTGCGCGGAGACCTTGTACGCGGTGTACTCGGGATGCATCACGTGGCAGGAAGTTCCGCAGAACTGAGGCGAGTCCATGTATGCCGCGCCCCGATAGCTTGCCGCCGCAACAACCAGCAGGTTTACGATTGTGGCGATGAGAACGATGTCAAGGCCGTGGCGGAAGATGCGATCATTGAGATCGATCTTGGGGAACTCGGCTGGAATCTGTCCCGCCAGTCGCAGCTTTCTGCGACGGGCAAATAAACCGATCGGAATAAGAACGAGCCCAAGTACAAACAGCGCGGGCAATATAAGGAAGAAAATGATTCCAAGGTAAGGATTGTCGGCACGACGGCCAAAAATCTCCACGAGCCAGTAAGCGATCATCGTGACGCCGGAAGCAGTGGTGATGGCGCCTCCGGCCAGGCTGATTGGATTGTTGCCGAAGAACAGAGCCGGCCGTACCCAGTTCTCGCGGAATCGCTGCAGCATTGTTACGTTCCCCCCGACAGTAAAGTGGCCCGCTTCAGTTCACCCCAGCGACGAAACCTGTCGCAGTAACGAAGCGGGCCGGGTATTTTTCTATTTCAAGGTGCGGAAGTAATCGACAGCGTCCTTGATCTGCGCGTCGGTGAGTTTGGGCGACATGGCCTTCATCTTACCCTTGCCCTTCGCTACGGCGTCGATCTGTTCCTTTTCGCTTGTCTTGTACTCTGCGGCAGGCTTAACGTCCATCATTTTAGCAATGCCGGCGCTCGGCGTTCCGGTGCTGCCGTGACAGCTTTGGCAATTTGCCTTGTAAACCGCTTCGCCCGCTGATTGAGCAAAGCCCATGGAGCCAGCCAGACACACTGTTGCAGCCAGCACCGCCATCGATCGAATTGTCTTCGTCATTGCAAGACTCCTTAAAAATGCATTTTGGCCAGATAGTTGGGGACCACTCCCATTCATTGGAATCCTACTTGCTCAAACACCGGCGGCAACAAGAAGTAGCTTTGCCCTGTGATGTGCACCAGGAACCGTTCAACTGAAATCCGGCGCAAGCCTGAAATCGGGCGATGCGCCGGCACTGCTTTCACTTACTGCAACTAATGCGGAAAAAGCATAAGAACTGAACTGCGAACTAAAACTACTACAACCTACTTGGTGAACGTGCGGAAATAACCAACAGCATCCTTGATCTGCGCGTCGGTGAGCTTGTCCTTGTATGGTTGCATCTTGCCCATGCCATTCTTGACGGCGTCGATCATCTGCTCTTCACTCATCTTCTTTACATCGGGATCCGTGGCAGGCTTTACCTTCATGGACTTCCCTGCGCCGGAATCCGCTAATCCCTTTTCCCCATGGCACATCTGGCACTTCGCCTTGTACGTCGCCTCGCCGGACTGCGCGAAGCTCACTGTGCCGGCAAGGAGCATAACCAAAATTGCCGCCACACCATTGCGAGTTAAATTGCTCATGTCTTACTCTCCCAAGGATCTCCCCTTGTAACTGCGCGGGGAAAATCGCTGACGAAAGGGACATCGATTAAAAGCAGCCGCGGAACTTCGCTCACGATCCATTCCGCAACTGCGGCGTTTGATTTATGAACGGACTGGACAAATCATATCCAGTCCAACCAAGTTACTCAGAATGCGTACTTCACACTTAAAGTTACGACGTCACCATGGAAATCGCGAGAGGGTATGACGCCTCCTGCCGCTGGAACGCTACCTCCAGCAGGACCATCTTCGTTGTAACCATGGTGTACCCAATATCCGTGCCAAGACCATTGGGGAGCGATATTGATAGCCAAATCTGCGAAAGGCGACACAACCGTAGAACTGATTGCGCCGGGTGGGTTGTAGGGGTTGAGCAGCATGGCCTGGCCGCCGGTACCCATGATACGAATCCCGCCGTTGCCCCGGAAGTACTTCGACGGCGCGTAAGTCAGACCGGCCAGGTAGAAATCGGAGGGCACGTCGTACAAGCCGTTTCCAAGGTACAGAGGTGTTGCGGGCGTGGTGTTGTATTGGCAGGTCCCTACATTTTGCGGTCCTGCGTTAGCCGGCAGCGGCGCGTTTGCGGTGGGGTAAAAACGTAGCACAGCTCGGTCTGAGAGAAGACGCTGTCATGGGAATAATTGAAGTCCAGGCTTAACGACTCAGTCGGGATAAGTTGTGTGGCGAAACTGAAATCGCGATTGTGCTCCTTATGGTTCACGAGCGGGTCGTCGTTCTTTGCATCGTATTCGTTGTAAGTTACGGAAAGATTTACCCACTTCGCCGGACTGGATTGGAAGCGTCCTCGGAAATGGTGGAACGAATTGGGCGCCAGGCGTGTGTAGGTGTTGGATGGCGTTGTTGCGGAATTCGAGGACTTCGAAAACATCGAATCGTAGTTCAGGTTGATCCGATACAAGCGTGAAGGCTGAATCGCGAGACCCGCAACGGCTCCGTTCTGGTGCCAGGTCATGGTTGGGTCTTCGCTAAATTTGATCTGGCGGTCATTGAATCGCCATCCACCCGAAAATTTGATGGCGGAGGTCGCATTAAATATGCCGATCACGGTGTTGCCGGTGTTCTTGTGCGCCAGGTAGCCGAAGGCTTCAGTCGTAGTGGTGTAGCTGTGCAGCTTATTCAGTGGCGTGTTCACGCTCAGACTTGCCGACGGAACTGGAGTCGGACCACCCGGCACCAAGGGAGTGTTGTCCCAGATATTTGAGACCAGAACGGTATGGCCCGGCATCCGAACATCCCAGTAATTGAACGTATCCGAGACGGAATGTGATTGCTGAGTTCCGCTTCGATTCCGTAATCAGCATTCACGTTGATGCGCTTGTTGTGGGCTAGGCGTCCGCGATCATTGAGACCACCGGTATCAAGTTCCTGGCGCAATGTTGTGCGCGAGAGGAAACCGTTGAAAGCCTCACTGAATTGATTCACGTTGCTAGTACCGCTGCTGTATGTGAAGCGGCCATTCATCGCAACTTTATCCCAGTAGTGGGAACTGAAGCGAAGCTGCTCCGTCGGGAATGAGGTCCGAGTAGGAGCGCTCTGTTGCTGAACGAGGGTCTGGTTGCAGAATGGATTGGCGATGCCGTCAATCACGTTCTGTGTCTTGGCCGCACCTGAGCCGCAAGTCTGGGTTGGTCCTGTGAGAACGTTGAAGCCGAGAGAGGTCGGCGTTCCATTGGCAAGCGTAAATGGAGTTGGGGCCAGCTTGTTCGAAGTATTACCTCTGTAGAAAGCGACGAACTGGTCATAGCTGAGGGTGGTGCGCTTGGCCAGCTTGGCATCGGCGCCGCCAACATACGTATCGAGACTATTCCGCCACCACTGAGACTGCTGGACGTCGCCTCCGCCATGGATCGTCGTGTACGTCGGTCCCTCTGTCGTGCCATGGATATATCCGACGCGGAAACTGATCCTCGAAACAGGCAGGAGTGTCAGCAACGTGTCGGTGGTCCTACGGACCGTATTGAACAGGTGAAGCGAACTCGGCTCCGCTACCAGAACCGGGGCTGCTGCAGTGGCGTTGGTCAGAAATGAGTTGACGAGAAGGTTGTAGTCGACGTAGTTGCGCCCGCGCCGGAAGCTGCCGGCGAAGTCGTACCACTTGCCCTTAGACATATTGAGGTAGGAGGCATCAATGGGCTCGCCTCCGTAACCGAAGCTATTGGTCGACAGGGTGTCAAAAAACGGCGTCTTCGACTTGTCGACAGAATGCATAGTCAGCGACTGGCCTATGACACGCATTCCAGAGGCCTCGTTGACCATCGTGGCCCACATTGCATCGCTTCCGTCCTTCGTAACGATGTTGCCACCGAGTTCAAGCGTCTGGTGCACTTCATAGCCGTGCATGATCTTGGGCCCCGGTGGTACTACCGCCTTTTTCTCTGGCTTTGGCGCTGGGGGCACTGTGGATGGAGCATGGGGCCGGAGTTGGTGTTACCGGTGGCGCTTGCCCAAAACCAAGGGCTGCGCCGCCAGTGGCCAGTATGGCTGCCAAGGTAAGGGCGCACAACCGGGAAATGTTGAATCCGGCCGGCGATCCAACCAGACTATTCGCAAATCTTGTCTGTCTTGTCATCGCTCGCTCCTTACTCTGTTGCGTTGAAGAAGAATTCGCTTGTGTTCGAGCCGTGAACGCTCGCGTGGCAAATGGTGCACGACTGATACTGTGTTGCCTGGTTATGCGCCGGTCCAATCGGATTGCTCGTTGAGAAATTCGTCGACGGCGAGTGGCACTGCAGGCAGATCGTGTTTACCGTGGCGCGATTGAGCAGGCGGGGGTTCGGTCCGCCGTGCGGGAAATGGCACGCGACGCAGCCTTCGGTTTTGACGACCGGATGCTCATAAGCAAACGGTCCACCTTTTTCCATGTGGCACTTGGTGCAGACCAAGTCTTGCTGCGACGAAGCGCGGAGGTTCTTCTTGTTAAATGTTCCGTGGGGATCGTGGCAATCGGTGCACTTAACCAAACCTTCCTGAACTTTGTGATGGAAGGGCATGTTGAACTGCGGCTTGGTGTCGGTGTGGCACTGGAAGCAAAGGTTGGGTTGAGCGACCTTCAACAGGTGCTCCTTGTCCTCGCCTGTGTGGATGCTGTGGCAGCCGATGCAGCTAACGTTTGCCTCTCCGTGTGCCGTACGCTGGAAGTTGGCATGGTTGCCCTGGTGGCAGGTGAGGCACTTCGCGTCGATCTCTTTGGGAGTGGCCTTGGCGGGATTGAAGATCTTGGTCACGTCGCCGCCACCATCGACGTGTGCCTTGCCGGGCCCGTGGCAGCCTTCGCAAGTGACGCCGGTTTTGCCATGCGCCTCAGCGAGGTTGGAGTGCGGGTTAGAGCTGAATCCTTTTGAGACTTCTTCATGGCAAGTTGCACAGGTCTCCTGGCCAACGAAATCGCCCGGCGCCGGTGCTGCAGCCTGACTTGTTTTCGCGCCATCTGGACCCGCTCCTTTTGCCGGAGCAGCAAATGCCCGGGTGGAGAAGAGAGCTACCGCGAGCAAAAGCAGGAATGAGGCGAGCAATGCCGGTTTCGATCCCGGGTACTCAGTCTGAGGCTTCCGCATTTTGGGCCTATCTCTATGCATGATCACCACCTTGGTAAACGTCGTGGCAGGGCTTCGGCGCCGCGTTCGCCATTTTCTCCCGCTGGCCCCCCTCAGCGTTGAGCAGTTTTGGACACTCCTGAAACAAAGGTTCATTCTGTGGGGAGCATCACCTTATGGGCGCAATCGTATCCTGCCGTGGAATACGGTTTCGGTGACCTCCATCACACGGCGTCAATCGTGACCGACTCACTGTGAATGGTGGCGATTTCCGGCCCACGATCTTCAGCCGGATCCGTGATAACAATACACTCTAAGGCATGTAAATACAATGAATTTAACGTCATACAGGACCGGGAACGCCGTTATCCGAAAAACTGCGGGACGGATTTTTGAGCAGAAATTCGCAGTTCTGGCTCGTGTTTCAACGAGCGCCGTGTTCCGAAGCCATCACGCTCGCGAGTTTCCTGGAGAGGGTGCGACTCCGTCACTAAATTTCTCTGCAGGAACCTGGCTCGAGTGTTGAAGGAAGGACGCAGGTCTTGACGACTTTTTTGTTTGTTCCGAAGGCCTGTTTGCCTTGAGTCACGTGAGCCCCGTCACATCCGATCCGTTGATCCTGTAGGCAGACTGATGATGGGCAAAAATATGGTTGAGTACGAAATCTCGGCGAGCCCGCAAAGGCGGCAGAGAAGCATGTCTCGTCCTTCTCCAGTTGGCTGTGCATCATGCTCAAATCGGCGTCCTGGATGGTTTTGTTCACTGGGTAGCGCGGTTCTGGCGGATCTGGAACTGGTAACGAGCACCATCAGCCTGCCGTCGCAGGCGACCCTGTTCACGCAGGGGGAAGACGCAAGGTGCCTTTACCTGATCTGTGGCGGCTATTTAAAACTCACTGCAGGACGTGCCCAGGATCGGCAGATGATTGTGCGTGTCGCCGGCCCCGGTTCCATGCTGGGTCTTTACGCGGCACTATCTCACGGAGTATATGAGGTCTCGGCCGAGTCGCTGACGCCGGCACAGCTGCGCCCGGTGGAGCGAGAGCGATTTCTAACATTTCTTCGCAATCACAAAGAAGCGCAGATGCGGGCGGTGCAATGCATCTGCCAGGAATACCGCTTTGCGTTGCAGGATGCGTGCCGTATCTCTTTGGCAGAGACTGTCGCCGGGAGGCTTGGCCGCCTGCTGCTTGAGCTTGCGCACCAGATTGGCGAGCACGTGAATGGCGGGTTCCGTTTCCCGCTGCTGCTGACGCATGAGGAGATGGCGTCGATGGCGTGCACGACCCGTGAGACGGTGACGCGTACACTGGGGCAGTTCCGCAAGGAAGGGTCGATTACGATTGAAGATTCAGTGATTACGCTGCATCAACCGGACCGGCTTCAGAACTTGAACTAACGCCATATCCCACACAGGAACCGCCAAAACCGCATTCTTTGGCTTCCGCAAGAGCGCCCTCGGAAGTCAAAGAGATATCATGGTATCTCGGAGTATTGGCACGCGTATGATTCGTTTTGCGGTTTGTTTTTCTGTTGTACTTCTCTCCTGCACTGCGCTGGCACAGGTTCCAAGTCCCTCTCCGGCGCCCGTCCAAGTTCCCATCACAACCACATCGTCTCCTGATGTTCAGCAATTCCAGAAAATTGAGAATGATTGGGCCGAGGCGGTGAACCGGCGCGATCAGTACGCCCTGGAACTCGTTCTCTCTCCGTTGTTTCTCGACGTTTCGGGGTCAGGAGATATCACCACCCGCAATCAGCAGCTGACCTACCTGATCACCACCGAGGACAAGACCCTACACCTCGAACAGAAGGTCATTACCGTTCGCATGCTGGGAGACACCGCCGTAGCGAATGGCACGTACGTCCTTCACCATCGCGGTGCGTCGGGGCAGGTAGACGAAAAGGGTGTGTTCACCCACGTATTCGAGCGCGCTCACAGCGGCTGGTTGTGCATCAATTCGCAGCGCACCGTGCTGCGCGAAGATGGCGGCAAAGGCAAGAAACAGTCGAATGCCGAGTTGCCGTTCCACATTCCCATCTTTGGGAAGAGTGACAAGAAGGACTCGCAGTAAAGGCGAATCCGAGATTCC
Source organism: uncultured Acidobacteriaceae bacterium (assembly GCA_963738035.1). Taxonomy (GTDB): domain Bacteria; phylum Acidobacteriota; class Terriglobia; order Terriglobales; family Acidobacteriaceae; genus Telmatobacter. The sequence continues at coordinate 485,395 of CAVTVB010000001.1, read as the reverse complement.
TCAGCGGTTGTACTTCTTGAGTGCCTGCTGCAACTTGTCGTGAGGCAGAGCGACGACGGTGTGCCCGTCGATTCCGGTCATGGTTTTGGCGCCGACCATTGCGTTGACGATGGCCTCTTCAGTAGCTTCGACGGTGGCTTCGAACAGCGGGCTGATGCGCTCGTTTGACACGGTTTTCACGGTATTCGGGCCAGGCTCGTCATTGGCGTGCGGGTTGGCCGTGGAAAAGGCAATGAAGATGTCGCCTGAGCCGTTGCCGGAGATGGATCCGGTGCGGGCAAGGCCGAGCGAGGCGCGTCGCGCAATGCGCTTCAACTGGTGTGGCAACAGCGGCGCATCGGTGGCGACGACGATGATGATGGAACCAACATCGCCTTTCAATTCGCTGCCGGGCAGTGCGGACGGGGAAAGCTGCGCGTAAGGCTCATCGCCGGGGATCTCCTTGCCGACAGGGACGCCCGCAATCATCAATTGGGGGCGTCGACCGCAATTGCACTGAACCAGAACCCCGACAGCGTAGCCACCTTGTTCTTTCGACAGAACGCGGGATGAAGTACCGGTTCCTCCCTTGAATCCGTAGCAGACCATTCCGGTTCCGCCGCCGGTGTTGCCCTCTGCGACAGGGCCGGACTTTGCAGAGTCAAGTGCGGCGAAGACATCGTCCTTTTTTACGTGAAAGCCGTTCAGGTCGTTGAGGTAGCCGTCCCAGGTTTCAGCGACGACCGGCAAGGCCCACGGCTGGGCGAGGGCACCGTGCTGCAGGCCCCAGCCAATCATTGAGTCGCGCACCACGCCGACGCTGTGCGTGTTGGTGATGGCGACGGGGCCTTCGAGAAAACCGGATTCTTCGACCCAGGTGGTGCCGGTCATCTCGCCGTTGCCGTTAAGGCTGAACCATCCTGCATAGACTGGGTCAACGTTCTTTGGGCCACGCGGCAAGACGACAGTGACGCCGGTACGGACGGGACCTTCGCCGACCTTGAGCGGCCCATCTCCGCGAATCAGTGTCGCGGAGCCGACCTGGACTCCGGGCACGTCCGTGATGGCGTTGAACTGCCCCGGAGAACCGTCGAACGGAACGCCAAGATCGCGGGCACGGACGGTTTTCGGTTTGTCGGTCTGGGCGTGGGAAGCCATGGCTGCAACCAAGAGCAATGCTGCAAAGACACGGATGTTCGTGAGCATACCCCAATCTACATCAGCGAAGAAACAGGCTAGCTCACTTTGGCTGCGCGGGGCTTGCTGTCTTGCGAACGATGAGCGCCCTGCACTCGAATCGATACATGTACAAGACTCAGCGCTGCCGGAGTGACGCCGGGAATGCGGCTGGCCTGCCCGATCGTGATGGGACGAACGCGCTCGAGGGTCTCACGCATTTCGCGGGAAAGGCCGCTGATGACGCTGTAGTCGATCCAGTCGGGAATGGTGACGGCTTCAGCAGCTTTGAGTTTGTCGATAGCCTTGCGCTGCTGATCGAGATAGCCGGCGAACTTGATTTCGGTCTCGACGGCGCGGGCGGCACTTCGCGCTTCAGGATTCTGGGCCAAGCCCTCTCCAAAATAGGAAAGCACGGGATCGTCGGCGAGAACATTGGCCAGCGCATGCAGGACGGGCTGAATGCCGACTTCCGGCCTCTTCAAAAGCTGTGCCCAGGTTTGTCCAGCGACAGATCCGAGATCGCCGAATCCTGCCGCGGCAAGCTTTTCAGAATCGACTTTGCGTGTGGTGAGCAAAGCTCTCAAGAGCGACCATGCGGGCCTGCTTCTGCTCGTACTCGGCCCAAACCTGGTCGTTGATTAGACCCAGGCGGCGGCCGTATGGTGTCAGGCGACGGTCGGCGTTGTCGATGCGCAGGTGCAGGCGGAACTCGGCTCGCGAGGTGAACATGCGATAAGGCTCGTTGGTGCCCTTGGAGATGAGGTCGTCGATCAGGATGCCGGTGTAGCCCTCGGTGCGATCCATGGTGAAGGGCGGCTCGCCCTTGAGCCAGAGCGCGGCATTGATGCCGGCCATGATGCCCTGGCAGGCGGCCTCTTCATACCCGCTGGTTCCATTGATCTGGCCAGCAAGGTAAAGGCCTTCCATGCTCTTCACGCGGAGGCTGCGATCGAGTTCGGTGGCGTCGACGGAGTCGTACTCGATTGCATAACCGGGGCGCAGCATCTCGGCATCTTCGAGGCCGGGGATAGAACGCACGATCTGCCACTGCACTTCCATGGGCAGCGAGGTCGACATGCCGTTGACGTAGACCTCGTGGGTATTCAGACCTTCCGGTTCGAGGAAGAACTGATGCTGTGTCTTGTCGGGGAACTTGACGATTTTGTCTTCGATGGACGGGCAATAGCGTGGGCCAATGCCCTCGATCTGGCCGGAGTACATCGCCGAGCGATGCACATTTTCGCGAATGATGCGCAGCGTTTCAGGAGTGGTGAAAGCGATGTGGCAGCTGATCTGCGGCTGCACAATCTTCTTCGTGCGGAAGCTGAAGGGGGTCGGCTCGACGTCGCCCGGCTGTTCTTCGAAGGCGTCCCAGCGGATGGTGCGACCATCCAGGCGCGGCGGTGTCCCGGTTTTCAGCCTGCAAGTCCGAAGGCCCAGTGCCCGAAGGGCTTCGCCGAGAAGGACGGAGGCAGGTTCGCCACTGCGGCCAGCCGGATAGCGCTCTTCACCGCAGTGGATCAGGCCATTGAGAAAGGTTCCGGTGGTGATGATGGTGGCGCCGGCGAGAAGACGTCGGCCATCGCGGAGTTTGAGGCCCAGAACACGGCGATTAGGACGCGACGGGCGGGGAAGTTCGCCTAGCTCATTTGTCGGGACTTCTGATCCCCGTTCCCTGTTCCCTATTCCCTGCTCTTCGATCACAAGATCGACGACTTCGGCCTGACGGATGTGAAGGCCGGGCTGAGCTTCGAGCACCTCGCGCATCTTGACGCGGTAGAGCTGTTTATCGCACTGCGCGCGTGGGCTCCACACAGCAGGACCACGAGATGTATTCAACAGGCGAAACTGGATGCCGACGGCATCGGCAACCTCGCCCATGATGCCGCCAAGGGCATCAACCTCACGCACCAGGTGGCCCTTGGCCACGCCGCCAACCGCGGGATTGCAGCTCATTTGCGCGATGAGATCCATATTCATGGTGATGAGCGCGGTCTTCAGGCCCATGCGCGCCGCGGCCATGGCTGCTTCGCAGCCCGCATGGCCAGCGCCCACAACTACCACGTCGTATTGTTCGGTGAAAGGCATCCAATCCTATTCTACGGGTCTGCGGGTGTTGCGATCCGCGAATCGTGCAATCCTGCTCGGCAGCGATTGCAATGCGTTCGCTCTATAATGTCGGCATTCCCTGGGCCGAGAAGATCGAGGTTAGTCGAACTCCAGATGAGCACCTGCATGTGTGGCAATCCGGTGGACACGATCGGGAACTTCTGCTCCCGCTGTGGTGCGCTGCAGACGCTCGGACTGGGAAGCTTCGCGTCTGGGGCCGAAATCGAAAGCACTTACATGACTCTCGTCAGGGTCTGGCATCCGGATAGATTCCAATCCGACCCAAAGCTCCGGCGGGCCGCAGAAGAGAAGCTGAAAGAAATCAATGCCGCACATGACTATCTGAATTCCGGGCCGCGTGTCGCAAACGCCCAGCCGTTCACTCAGGAACCGGAACCCGTTCCGGAGCCGGAAGCGCAACCGGTCGATGCAGTTTTTTCGGCCGAACCGGTTATCGAAGAGTCGGAAGAAGTGAAGCGGGTTCTGAAGCGTCTCAAAAAGCGTTCGGGCTCAAAAATCTTCATCAAGGTTGCGTTTACCCTTGGTGGCGTTGCGGTGTTGGCCCTTCTGTGGATCTCAATCGACTTCTTTCTTTCCGCAAATCAGACAACGGCGCGGCCATGGGAAGAACTCAAGGCCGAATTCTCTCGAGACCTGCATTCGACTGGCGTGCGTATCTTCGGCGGCGCCACAGAAACGGTGCAGGGATCGAAGCAAGAGAATGCGCTGCCGCCGGCCCCTGTGGTTCCACAACAAGGCGAACCTGCGAAGGCTCCTCCACCCAGAGTTGGAACGCTAACGAAGACACGGCCGCCAGTGGCGGCAAATGGGGCAGCTGGTGCAAAGCCGTACCTGACCTCGGGATTGACCCCCATGGAAGTGATTTCAATCCTGGGGAATCCAACCTCTTCTTCCGGTGAAAGGATGTTTTACCAGGGGTCGGAGATTGACTTCAGGAACGGGCAAGTGGCGGGATGGAAGATCGATTCCAAATCACCGATACGAGTGAAACTCTGGCCCAATCGACCGCTCGCACCTGGCACGGTGGCCTTCAGCATTGGCTCACCAAAAAGCGACGTGATCGCGTTGCAGGGAACGCCGAACGTCTTCTCAGACAATGAGTTCCATTACGGCGGCTCGGTTGTTTTTTTCCAGAATGATCGCGTTATCAGTTGGAAAGAAGATCCAGCATCGGTGCCGTTGCAAGTAGCTCACTAGAGTCCCCGTTCCCTGGAAGCAGTCGATTTGCACAAAACCGCTGCTACGATGCTCTGAAAGCACGACAATTTCATCCAATACGCAGGAGGAATTGCCGCATGGGCCTATCGGAGAACTCCTTGGATCGGCAGCCCGATGCCGTCCCGCCTTCCCCCACAACATCGAACGAAGAGAGCCTGCACCCGACTCAGTCGCCTGAAGAACTGCAAGAGGAAGCCCGCAAGATTCGGCGCTTCCAGATGGTAATGACGATGGTCATGCAAGTGATCGCGCAGGACTCAACGCTTACCGTGGATGAGGCCTCAGAGATGGTGGCCGACACGCGCAAGGCTGCGCTGGCCATGTTTCCAGACAAGGAGCTTGCCTTCGACCTGATCTACTGGCCCCGTTTGCAGCGGCTGATGCGCGAGCGCTATCGAATGCAGTAGAGAGAGGGAGCAGTGGTCAGTGGTCAGTGGTCAGTGGTCAGACCTATCCGCCAAGATCTGAGGCTTTTCTGTTCTGCTTGTTAGGTCGGGTGCAGCGATCCAAGAACCAGCATGTTCTGACCACTATTTACTTGCCACGGTCCACTTGAATTTACTTGTTTTCGTTGCTGACGAGGCGGAATGTGATGGTGCCCCAGAAGAGACGTGCGCGCATCTGAACTGGCAAGTGGCGTTCATCATCGGTGTACCAGATCCAGATGTTTCCGCGGTTCTTGACCACACCGGCGTCAGCGGTGGGTTGCACGCGGATTGTCTTGAAGGTGCCCAGCGGTGTCTTGATTACTTCGCGCCCTTCGATCTTCATGGTGACCGGCACGTTGTGCATCGCGTCGACAACGGGCATCGCGAAGTTGTGACCGACCTCGAGCGGCTGTGACGAAGCGTAGAACACACCCGTAAGCAGATCTGTCATGCAGCCGGGAATCGCGGACTCAACGTGCTTGGACACGCCCGTGACCAGGTTCTTCTCGTCGAGGATCGACTTAGATTGGGCATAGTCCATCTTTAGCGTCGAGTTGACCTTACGACGGCCCTCGACGGTCTGCTTATCGAACTGATACGTGCAGCCCTTGGCGCGATCGAAGGTTGATTGGAATTGGTCGCTGGCACTAAAGAGCAGGCTGATGGCGCCGCTGGTGTTGGCGGTGGCGGTCAGTTTCTCGCGATCTCCGGCAGCCTCAAAGTGAATCACTGCGGTTCCTGCGGAGAAGACGCGCCAATCTACCGTATAGGTGAGTGTCTGGTTCTGAGGGAAGCTGAAGCCGGCGCGTGGGCCAGGAAGAGGGGGAAGCGATGCAACAGTTGGTTGAGTTTGCTGGGCAGGCACGAGCGAAGCGAAGGCGAGAGCGCAAGAAATTGTCTTGAAAACCGTGCACTTTCTCACCTTTGGGCTCTACTCCTTCAGAATTTGACTGAAATAGCACCGAAACAGGCAGCCGACCAAACCCTGATTGCTGCCGAATCACAGCTTAATGCGGCACATGTAGAAACAAGCCCAGCAGCTGCCGGAGGAAGAGCAGGCTAAGGTAAAGCAGGGCGGCTCCTATAGTTGCATTGTACTCGCGGTGCCTTAAATACAGATCAACAGAGAACTTGCCGGACGAAACTTCAGTTTGGCCGGTGGGCGGATCGGCCCCGGTCAACCTCGGAATCAAGCGCGGGACCCGGCGGCAATACGCATCGAAATCGGGGAAAGTCGACCGCAAAAACCGCTCTTCCGACGCGATGACGGGCACATAAATGATGAGAAACATCGCCGTCAGCATGGCTGCTACGGGCCAACTAAGCAGGGCGACGGCAAATCCTGCGGCAATTAGGATCGATCCCAGATACAGAGGGTTGCGGGTGTGAGCATAGGGGCCAGTCTGTGTAAGCTCCCGGTTCTTCTTGACGTATCCCGATGCATAGCCACGCAGCCACAGGCCCGGTATGACAAGCAGCAAGCTCCAACCGACTGCGCCAGGTCGAGGCTCGCGGCGCCATAGTTCAAAGAGATACAGCGCGGCGGTCAAAAAGCCGAGCGGTACTCGAATTCTTCGCGCAACCTTCCCCCAGCGCTCCTCGCCTTTTAGCTTTGCGCCTTGTTCTCGCTGAGTCATTGGGCCGCCTCAGAATAAAGCAGTTCGTCGGCAGCCTGAAGCACATCTTTGGAAGTGATGGTGAGCAGGCCGGCCTCTGGAGCTTCGCGACGGGTATGATCGCGGCGGCTTTCGGGGCTGCGCAGTACCCTGAATCGAGTGCCGTAGGGGCCATTGCGGCTGGGATCGGTGGGGCCGTAAATTCCAACCACGGGACAACCGAGCGCGCAGGCCAGATGCAAAGGCCCGGTGTCGCCGGCAATTGCCAGGCTCACTCGGCGCGTGATGGCAATGAGTTGTTCGACCGAACCAAGCAGCGGGGTTGCGCCTCCTCCCGTCTTCTTCATAATTGCGTCGGCAAGGGATACTTCGCCGGGTCCCGCGTTGACCAGAACGCGGCAGCCGCGATTCAGCAGCCCGCGCGCGACGTCTGCATAGCGCTCAACTGGCCACCGCTTGGCGCCCCACCCTGCTCCGGGGTTGATGAGGATAACGGGCGAGCGATTGTTCGAAGGAAGACGTCCGTCGGCCCAAGCTTCGGCTACGGGATCAGTCGGCAGCAACGGCTGAACCGGAGAGAGAGCGTCTCCGGCAACGGCTGAAGCCAATTCGATGTCCTGCTCAATTACGTGCGCGGCATGCGTGTCGATTCGTTCAGTGAAGAACCAGCGGGCTGCCCTTTCGCGTGGATTTGCTTCGCCAATAAACCGTCGGCTGGCGGCCATGCGGCTGATCAGTGCGGACCGCAGCGCACCTTGAAGGTCGAGAACGGCGTCGTAGTGTTCGAGTTTGATTGCGCTACGAAGCGCGCTGATATCGCGACGGGTCTTGGCCGCGAGAGGCTGCTTGCGCCATTGTTTCGACGCAGCGATGTGGAGGCGATCGACAAGCGGCTGCATCGTTACCGCTTTGCCGGTATCGCGGCCTACGCTTCCTTCCGCGGCAAGCAGTGCTCGCCACGTTGGCTCGACGACCCAGTCAATCGTCCACTCGGGATGCGCGAAGCGCAGCGCCGTTATAGCCGGAAGGGCATGAAGGATGTCGCCCATGGCGCCAAGACGGACCACGAGCAGGCGAAACTTGGACTGCGTTTGCAAATTTTGATTTTCTCACAACGCAGTCTTCTCAAGAGCGGTGTCATCGCGGCGCGACTTGCTGTGTGGATTTGCGATGAGCCTAGGTGAGATCAAGGTTTGAGATCGATTCCACAAGCGAGGAAATAACGTTTTGCTCATCTTCAATCTCGACATGAAGAAGCGCGATTTTGATTGGAAGAGCTAGGGGGAATTTTGAGGCAAGTCCGCCGAGGCGAACCGCGTCCTTTTCTGTCGTGATCAGGGCAACAGCGCCGGCACCGTGTGCTGATGCAGCGAGGCTTTCGATGTCGCGTGCAGAATAGCGGTGGTGATCAGCAAACGTAATCTGCGTGCTCATCGAAAGACCTGCGGATTTGAGGCCGTCGAAAAACTGCTCCGGGCGCGCGATTCCGCAGAAGGCAAGGACCGGTCCCGCAATATGCGGAACCACCATGCGTCGGGCGAGTCGCCAGATGGGCCCGGTCCATCCCCACCTGCGAATCTCGGCGTCGAACCCGGCCTCGCCTGCCGGTATCGCCAAAATACTTGCCCGCTTTGCCGCGCTGCGAGCCTCACGGAGATTGCCGGCGGGCAGCAGATGATCGTGCCAATCTTCGCGATTGACCATCAGAATGTCGACATCTCGGTGAAGTTGTCGATGCTGAAATCCGTCATCGAGGATGTGGAGTTGCGATCGATGTTGATCCTGGCTCGCGTCCACTTCGGCCAGTCGTCCGGCATCGTAGCGTTCTGCGGCAACGTAGACCGGAACTGCCGTCTCGCGCGCAATCAGCAAAGGCTCATCTCCAAATTCTTCCGCCGTTCCATCTGGCATGACGCGCATCGGCTCGCGGCTTTGCCGGCCATAGCCACGCGAAAGTACATCAACGTGGAATCCGCGTGCGGAGAGCAATCGCGCAAGCGCGATGGCGAGCGGAGTTTTGCCGGAGCCGCCGGTGGAGAGATTGCCAATGCTAATCACCGGGTGGTGCAGGCGGCGAATCGATTCCCAGCCGTGGCTAAAGCGAAGTTCGCGTAACTCGAGTCCGGCGGCATAAAGCGGGACAAGCGGCAGCAAGAGAGGGCGCTTCATGCCGGTCTCTCGCCTCTACGTGGCTGATCGGTGTTTGCTTCCGAGTTCGGCGGGAGATGGAGAATTTCGCGAAGTGCATCGATGGAGCGTGCGGTCGCGCCTGCCTGCTGCTCGAAGACCTGTCGGGCGCGTTCACCCATTTTGCGTGCATCCTCACGATTGACGAACAACTCGATCAACGTCTTGGCCAGTTCCTCTTTGGCCGTGATGCGGATGGCGTTGTGCGCGCGAAGATCGTCAGTGATGGCGCGGAAATTTGCGTAATGCGGACCCATCACGATGGGCACACCGAATTGCGCCGGCTCAAGCGCATTGTGGCCGCCCGCGGAGATGAGGCTGCCTCCGACGAAGGCAACGGCGGCGAGCGAATAGACGGATGCCAATTCGCCGATAGTATCCAACAGAATGATCTGACCTGCTTGAAGAGGAGGGATCAAGCTTGCAGGCTTCTCTTTCCAATCGGAACGCTTCATCCACGAAACACCTGAGCCAACCAGAAGCACCGTCACGGCTGCAAAGCGTTCCGGATGGCGCGGCGCGATAACCATGACAAGATTGGGATCAGCAGCAAGCAGGCGTGGCCAAACTTCGAGAAGCGCCGATTCTTCCCCATCGAGAGTACTGCCCACAACGAAAAAATGAAGACCCGCTCCCGACTTCTTCAAAACAGCGGTCGCCTCCGCCTCCTTCGCTGCCCTCACATCGAATTTCAGATTTCCCGAGACGCTGACGAGTTCCGGCGGGCAGCCGAGTTCCACAAGACGCTCCGCATCTGTGTACGTTTGCGCCAGTACCCGGCTGAGTTGGCCGAGAATTGGACTCCACAAGCGCCGCACCATCTGATATCGCGGCCAGGATCGGTCGGAGATGCGCGCGTTGACTACAGCAACTGGAATATCGCGACGAAAACACCCGTTCAGCAAGTTTGGCCAGAATTCAGTCTCAGCGAGGATAAGCATCCGGGGTTGCAGAGCCTTGAGGTAGGCACGCACGGCCCAGGGTAGGTCAAGAGGACAATAAAAGACGCGGTCAGCGCCGAATCGAGCGCGCGCCAGTTCCTGCCCGGTGCGAGTAGTCGTGGAAACGAGCAAGCGGTATCCGGCGAAGGCAGCCTCAATCTCCGGCACCAGCCGGCTGACGGCCAGTACCTCACCAACGGAAACGGCGTGAAGCCAGATGACCGGCTTGTCTTCCGCACTCGCGTTTCGCAACTGCTGCGGCACACGCCCCAGGCGCTCTCCCAAGCCCTCGCGGTATTTCACTGTGGTCACCATTCGCCACAGCCACCACGGAGCACCAGCCACCAGGGCCGTCAGCAGCGCGAGGTTATAGAAAAAGAGAATCATGCGTGACGGAATTCTCGTTGTAGCGGTCTAACCCTCAAATGATACAGTCGAGCACGATGAAGGTTGTTGTTGCGCTGCCAGTTCTGGTTATTGGGATGGCGGTCGCGGCCTGGGCCAGCGATCATGCAGCGCCACCCGTGCAGCCTGCTACTACTTATCCCGCTGTCGAAGTCCACGAAAAAGAAAACGTCGCCATCGCTGTCGAGCCCTACGACACGAAGGAAAAAGAATCAATCTTTCGCGTCGACTATCTTGGCCACGGCGTGATGCCGGTGCGGCTCATTGTCACCAATAATGGCGACAAGCCTATCTCACTTCGCGACGCGCGTATTCTCTTCTACACAGCGGCTGGAGACCGGATTAATGCCGCCGATCCGGAAGACGTGGAACGGCTGATGACCCGCAATGAGCGCGAAGGCAAGAAGATTCCTCTGCCTGGTCCATTGCCCTCGATCAAGACCAAACCAAAAGCCAGCAATAAGGATATCGAGCAGGATTTCGACCAGTTCGAATACCAGGCTTTGGTTGTAGAGGCGCATACCACGCGTGCGGGCTTCCTGTTTTACAACGTTTCGGAGCTCGATCATCCCCTGCAGGGCGCCAAAATGCACCTGCACAAGCTGCGGGATTCCACGGGGACCGAGCTCTTTTTCTTCGAGATTCCTTTCGATACCTACCTCAAATCGAAATCGAAGGACATGAAGTAGCAGCATGCTGCCCTTACCATGTAGACATGAAAGAAATCCATCGTTGCAAATGGGCCGAGAGCGATCCGCTGATGCGTGCTTACCACGATGAGGAGTGGGGCGTGCCGGAGTTTGACAGCCGCGCACTTTGGGAACTACTGATGCTCGAGGGTTTTCAGGCGGGCCTGGCGTGGATCATCGTGCTCCGCAAGCGCGATACCTTTCGAAAAGCATTTCGGCAATTCGATCCGGTGAAGGTGGCCAGGTTTAAAGAAGGGGATATTGAGCGCCTGATGGCGAATCCTGGAATTATTCGCGCCCGGGCAAAGATTGAGGCTACGATCCAGGGCGCACGCGTCTTCCTTGAGATGCAAAATGCCGGAATCGATTTTTCCGACTGGGTGTGGGAACTGGTGGGGGGAAAGCCGATCCAGAACACCGAGCCTGTGCCAGCGGAGACTCCGCTATCACTCACCATGTCGAAGGAGCTAAAGCGGCGCGGGTTCAAGTTTGTCGGTCCGGTGATCGTCTATGCATGGATGCAGGCAGCCGGAATGGTGAACGACCACTCGGCTGACTGCTTTCGGCGCAGCGTTTGCGCGAAGAAATCGAAGAGATGAAGCGGCTCAAAAGCTGCTTTAAGGGGTTAAAACCCCGTGTTGTTCCAGTCCTTTTCGGCGCGACTAAAGTCGTGCCCTGATTCAATCAAACACGCTATTTAAACAGAGAACGGCGAGCTCATGCACCACGATGCCTAAAGCTCCTCGCAAATGACTTCTTATTCGAAGTATGTTGCGGTTGTGGTGTCTGTCTCCCAGATCGTGCAGTCCTTCACTCGAACGCGACCCTTGGTCATCTCGGCGAGTTGCTCGTTGGTCTGCTCGTAGAAAAACTTCGCAATGTTTTCAGCAGACGGGTTAAGCACGGTAAAGGGCTCAAGCTCATTGAGCATCTGGTGGTCGATTCGGTCAACGACGGGGCGCATCACCTGCTTCAGCAACTTGAAGTCGAGCAACAGGCCGGCCTCGTCCAGTTCCTTGCCATGGAGCGTCACGCGCACCTTGTAGTTGTGCCCGTGCGGGTTTTCGCACTTGCCACGATAGTTGCGAAGAAAGTGTCCGGAGGAAAAGCCGGCCTCCACGGTGACTTCAAACATCAGCGATCCGATCCTGTCGCGGGGAATGCGTCCCCGCCATCTTTAATTCTAGTTCGATTATCAGAGTGGGTTTGAGACGGCAAATGTAAATAGTTTGAAATCAATGTGGATCCGGTGGATGGGCGTCTTTCCGTTTCCGTCGGGAAGCGTGACGCTCTTGTTCGCTGCGACGGTCCACCTGTTCGAAGAGGTTGCTCATTACGCCGATGAAGGCGCAGGCGAGAGCGGCCAGCAGCATCAGCAAGGCAACGGTTCGCCAGAGCGAGCCATTGGCAGGCAAGCCGGGCTGAAAGCTCGACGGAATCATCGTCATGCCTGCCGAGAGCAACGCGAAGAAGCCAAGTACGGCGGCCAAGATGTAGAAGTTGCGGGACATGTACGAGGGCCTGCTGCAATTTTACGGCGCGCGCCCAGGTGGTCAGGCGGGGAGATCGGCGGTGTTCATCAGCTCGACACCCGCCGTGGCAAATTCGCGCTCGATGGCGGCTACGGAGCCGTGAAGGTCGATCGCACGGCAGGCATCGCGGAAAATGACGGCGGGCAAACCGAGGCGGCGAGCATCGAGAGCCGAGTAGGCAACACAATAGTCGTAGGCGAGACCGACGAGGAAGACGCGGTTGAGCGCCCGTTCACGCAGATAGCCCGCGAGGCCGGTGGCTGTGGTGCGGTCATTCTCGAAAAAGGCGGAATAGGAGTCGATCTCTCGACGGAAGCCTTTGCGGAGGATGAGCTCGGTGCGGGTCAGTTGCAGTGCGGCGTTGAAGTCGGCTCCGTGCGTGCCCTGGACGCAGTGATCGGGCCAGAGGGTTTGCAGGCCGTTGCCGAGTTCAATCTGCTCGAAGGGCTTTTTGCCGGGATGGGCGGAAGCAAAAGAATGGTGGTCGGGGGTGTGCCAATCCTGGGTGAGGACGATGTGGGGGAAATGCTGCGCGGCGCGATGGATTGGCTCGATGACAGCGTCACCGCCAGCAACGGCGAGTGCGCCGCCCGGGCAGAAATCGTTTTGCACGTCGATGACGAGGAGGACGTCCTGGGGCGTGATCTGCATGGTGACCTCGGCCAATTGATTGCTACCATTTGTAGCCTACGTCAGAAGGTATGGCGATTAACCCGGTGCAGCGATGTTGTCTGAATTAATTAAGGCGGGAGAGGAGGAAATCAAATGACCAGTGGAGTTGCAGAGGAGACGGCTCGACCGAGAAAGCTCTTGCAAAGTATTGGCGCGCTATTTGCGGGCTTTGTCGTCAATGTAGCGCTTTCGCTCGGCACTGATGTTGGGTTGGACGCCGCTGGAATTACGCCAGCGCTCGGCCAGCCACAGACTGACTCGCAATTGATGCTGGCGACTGCATACCGGACTGTCTACGGGGTCATCAGCTCCTATGTTGTCGCACGGCTGGCTCCAAACCGGCCGATGGGACATGCGCTGCTGGGCGGCGCAATCGGAATGGCGCTTGCCACAGCGGGAGCGGCAGCGACATGGAATCGGGACTTGGGCCCACACTGGTACCCGCTTGCTCTGATTGTTACGGCGCTGCCTTGCGCTTGGGTAGGAGGGAAGCTTCGGGTGATGCAGATGCAGGGCGGGGTTTAGTTGATGTTCGCGGAACAGGAGGACATCGGATGAAGACCAAAGAAAGTTCAACGACGAAGACTTCGGAGCCAGAAAAAGTGGATGCTTACATGAAGGTGCTGAAGCATCCACTGGCAGATGTTGTTGCTGCTTTGCGGCAGATCATTCTCAACACTGACAAGGAGATTGGCGAGGAGATCAAATGGAACGCGCCCACGTTTTTCTACGCGGGAGAGATGGCTCCGTCTGATCCCAAGAAGTACAAGAGGTACCTCATCGTCTTCAATCTTTTCAAGAAAGACTGTATTCGGCTTGTGTTCCCAAGCGGAGCGAAGGTTGACGATGGCTCCGGATTGCTGGCGGGAGACTATGCCGATGGCCGACGGCTTGCGATGTTTTCAAGCATGAAGGAAGTGAAAACGAAGAAGGCCGCATTGCAGCAGGCAATTCGAAAGTGGCTGACGCTTTTAGATAGGACCTGAGGCCGTATAAAGACAACCGCAGATCCTTCGGCTCCGCCTCAGGATGACAGCGCTTAGGGATGTGTAGAGCGAGTGCATTCAGCTTCAGCGATCGAAGAAGGCCTCTACATCTGTGATGGTGGCAGTCATGCGGTAGGGCGGCAGGCTCTGCAGAAACGCCTGGCCATAACGCTGCTTGGTTATGCGCGGATCGAGGAGCACGAGTACGCCGCGGTCTTCGAGGGAGCGGATCAAGCGGCCGAAGCCCTGCTTCAGAGTCAGCACAGCGGACGGGACCTGGTAGTCGAAGAAGGGTTTGCCTCCGGCTTCTTCGATGGCTTTCATGCGGGCCTGCACTACGGGATCATTCGGGACGGCAAATGGAAGGCGGTCGATGATGACGCAGCTCAGCGCTTCGCCCTGCACGTCGACTCCTTGCCAGAAGCTGGAGGTGCCGAAGAGGACGGCATTGGGAGTCGTGCGGAACTGCTCGAGCAGGGCTTTGCGCGGCGCGGTGCCGTGCAGCAGGATCGGGTATTCGAGCACCGGCATGAGGCGCTCGTAGAGGTCACGCATCTGCGCGTAGCTGGTGAAGAGGCAGAAGGCGCGGCCTTTCGAAAGCTCCAACACGCGGCGAATGCAGTTGGCGGCTGCTTCGGGAAAATCCGGGTCGCGCGGATCAGGCATGGTGGGCGGGAGATAGAGAAGCGCCTGTTCGCCATAGCGAAAGTGCGAAGGCACGACGAGTTCGCGTGCGTCGGTCATGCCGAGGCGCTTGCGGATGTGTTCGAAGCCGCCCTGCACGGTGAGTGTGGCCGATGTGAGAACGGCGGTGGGGATGGTTTCGAAGACCAATTCGTGCAGCAATTCTGAGACATCGATTGGTGTTGCCTGGAGAAAAGTGTGACGGCTTTGTGAGCCGCATTCCACCGCGATGAGATGTTGCAGATTTTTCAGCACTCATGCCGCCTTGAACGCGGCGTTCGAGCCAATAGACCATGTTGCTGGAATTTGATTCGAGCAGGAACTCAAGTTCCGTTCTCAGGCGGGCCACTCGTTTGCGCAGGCCGGGGGCCTCATCGATATCGGTCAGCAGATCCATCTCCGATTCGAGGAGGCGCAGGGTCGTGCGAAGGGAGAGGTAGAGATCGCCGGAGGTTTCGAGGAACTCTTCTCGGTTGTCGAAGGGCTGTCGGCCGTCGCCGTTTGAAGGCAGGCTGGAAAAGAACATGCGTGCACGGTCGCGAAGTTGCTGGGTGGCGGCGGGCATTCTTTCAGCGCCGGGCTTGGCACGGAGTAGTACGTCGGTGTCGCGCGCCAGCTCTTCAAAACGGATGTTGCTGACGGAGAGTCCGAAGTAGCTGGAGGCCACGTCTTCGAGTTCATGGGCCTCGTCGAAGATGACCGCGGCGGCTTCGGGAAGGATGCCGGCGTCTGGCGCGCCGCTGGCCTGTTGCTTGACGGCAAGGTCAGCGAAGAACAGATGGTGGTTGACGATGATGATGTCGGACTCGAGGGCGCGGCGGCGCATCTCGGTGATGAAGCAGCGGCGGTAGTCGGGACAGGTGGTGCCGAGGCAGGCGTCGCTGCGCGCGTCGAGCTTGTGCCAGAGGGCGCTTGACTCAGGCAGTTCAGAAAGCTCGGAGCGGTCGCCGGTTTCGGTGGTCTTTTCCCACTCGGCGATCTGGCGGTACTGGTCGATCTCTTCGAGGCCGGACAGGATCGGTTGATCGCGGAGGGCGACGAGCTTGTGGCGGCAGAGGTAGTTAGCGCGGCCCTTCATGTAGCAGACTTGCAGATTTCCGAGCAGAGATTCGAGAAACGGCACGTCGCGAAAAAAGAGCTGATCCTGCAGCGCCTTGGTTCCGGTGGAGACGATGACGCGCTGCCCGGTGCGGAGTGCGGGTAGCAGGTAGGCCAGGGTCTTGCCGGTTCCGGTACCGGCCTCAACGATCAGATGCCGTCGCTCTGTAAGTGCGCGCTCAACGGCTTTCGCCATCTCGAGCTGCCCGGGGCGGTACTCGTAGGGGAGCGGGGATTTGGAAAGAATGCCGCCGGGCGAAAAGAACTCGTGGAGTCGTGGGCAGGGTGCGGGTTGAAGTTTGAGAGGAGGCCATCGGCGAGCGCTGATTCCATCATAGGTCCTTGGAAGAGAGCGAAGGAAATGCGAATAACAGCTGAGCCAAAATCTAGAGCGTGCGTGCCGAATTGGGTCTCCAAGTTCCTTTGAACGGTAGACTGAAAGAGGTGCCATTGAACTGGAGAATGCTTTGCCTACGTATCGCAGATCGGTAATTCCCACGCGGCCCGGAGCGGAAGCGCTTCCGCTGGTAGCCATTGTGGGTCGGCCCAACGTGGGCAAGTCCACGCTATTCAACCGGTTGACGAAGAGCCGGCGGTCGATTGTCGGCGACGAACCGGGGATTACGCGGGACCGCATCTACGGCGAATTCGAATGGATGGGGCGACGATTCCGGCTGGTGGATACGGGCGGGATTGTGCCGGATGACCCGGAGCTGATTCCCACGGAGATCTACAACCAAGCTAAGGTGGCGCTGGAAGAAGCGCAGGCACTGGTGATGGTCGTGGACGCGCGGACCGAACTGGCCAGTCCCGATTACGACCTTGTGCGCTTGTTGGGGCGCAGCAAGAAACCCGTATTTCTGGCGGTAAACAAGATCGAGGGCGAGGCGATGGCCTATGCCGCGGAAAATTTCCGGCAGCTGGGCATCAAGAACGTGTACGCCATCAGCGCGGAACATGCGCTGGGTATCGGCGATCTGCTGGACGCCATCTCAGAGGCGATTCCCGCCACAGAGGCGGAGAGCGATGCCGAGACTGCGGAGGACATCGCCGAGGAAGATGAGATCTCCGAGGGAGGCCCGCTCGAACCAGGCGCGGAAGACGATGAACACAAGCAGTTGATTCGTACTCATGGTGAGTTCGAGCAGCGCGAGACCGCGGTGGCAATTATCGGTAGGCCAAACGTTGGCAAATCCACGCTGTTGAACGCGCTCACCGGGACTTCGCGTGCAATTGTGTCGCCGATAGCCGGAACAACACGCGACGCTGTGGATGAGGCCGTTGAGTTCGAAGGCGACACGCTGCGTTTTGTGGATACGGCGGGAATTCGGCGCAAGGGCAAGACGCACCTGATGGCCGAAAAGATGAGCGTGGTCATGGCGCGACGCCATCTTGAAGCGGCGGATGTTGCGTTGCTCGTGATCGATGCTACCGAGGGCGTGACCGGCGCCGACGCGACCATTGGTGGATATGCACACGAGAGTGGACGCAGCGTCATCATCATCGTGAACAAATGGGATGCGGTGACGACCAGCCGCACCGACGGGAAGGCGCCGGCGGATCGGGAGATCTTCGAGCAGCAGTTGCGACGGGCTTTAAAGTACCTGGATTATGCGCCGGTGATTTTCCTTTCGGCTCTTGAAGTGAAGGGAATGCCGCGGGTGTTGAAAGAAGTGAAGTCCGTTGCTGCCGAGCGGCGTAAGCGCGTAACGACGGGGCAGATGAACCGTTTCCTCGACAAGATCGATTTCCAGCGGGCTCCGGTACCGATGGCAAAGCGGGTACGGATTTTCTATATGACGCAGGCTGCTGTCGCGCCGCCGACGTTTGTGCTGTTTACCGATCGCGACATCAAACTGCATTTCGCATTCGAGCGCTTTCTCGAAAACCAGATCCGCGATGCCTTCGGGTTCAAGGGGACGCCGATCTGGTTCAAGGTGAAGGCACGGAATGTGAAAGACAGGGACTAGGGGCCTGGGGATCAGGCAATAGGAGAGAGCGCCAGCGCTCTCTTTTGTGCAACCAACGAGTTGCAATCCAAAACTATGCGGCGGTGACGGGTTGCCGGATTGAGGGCTTGGTGTAGCCTTCTTCGGCGAGGTGTTTGCCCATCTGCTCATACATGCCGGGGTCGGTTGGCTGCACGGTGCCTAGGCCATCGACATATCGGTTGTACATCGAGAATGCGGCGGCGATCAGGACCGTGTCGTGAATCTCAATGTCGGTCGCGCCGAGCAGGCGCGCGGCCTCAACATCGGCCTGAGTCACCAATTTGCCATCCTGCTGCACTTTTCCAGCGATCGTGAGCAGCGCCTTGAGTTTGGTGCTGATGGGAGCGGCAAGAAAATTCGACTTCACTTTCTCCACTACCGACGCGTCGCCCAGATGGTTTGCGGCCGCTGCGCCATGGCTCAGTACGCAGAAGGTGGTGCAGTTGCGCGATGAAACGTAGGTCGCGATCAGCTCGCGTTCGCCGGGTGCGAGAGAGTTGGGCTGGTGGAGCAGGATGTCGGCGAGTTCGCGCATGGGTTTGGCGGTCTCTGGGCGATAGGCGAATCCGGCGCTAATACCGGGATAGTCTTCGGGAAGCTTGATGTGCGGCATGGCAACTCCGTTGCAGTTCTTTGTTTTGAGTTCTTGTTTTGAGTTCTAAGTTTTGAGTTTTCAGAGATTCGAGTTCTTTGAACCAAGAACTACGAACTGTGAGCTGGTTCCAGGTATTCCTTGCTGGTATGAACGTAGCCATTGCGGGCAACCATGCGGCCTCGTTCGCGATAGAGTGCCTCGTCGTCGGGTTGCACGGTTCCAAGACCGTCGACATAGCGGTTGTACATGCAGAATGCGGCGGCGATCAGGACAGTGTCGTGGATTTCGAGATCGTTTGCGCCGAGGTTGCGTGCGGCTTCGATGTCAGCAGCGGTCACGAGCTTTCCATCCTTCAGGACTTTGCCTGCAATCACGAGCAGCGCCTTGAGCTTGAGACTGATGTCCGCCTTTGTGAAATCGGTCTTTACCTGTTTGACCAGCGCCTCATTGCCGCCAAGGTGGGCAGCGGCAATGGCGCCGTGGATGCTGGCGCAGAAAAGCGTGCAATTGCGGCTGGAGACGTAAGTAGCGATGAGTTCGCGTTCGCCCTTGCTCAATGTGCTGGGCCCGGTAAGGAGGATTTCGACGAGGTCGTTCAAGGGCTTCGCAGTCTCGGGACGGAAGGCCATAGCACCGCGGATGCCGATGTGCTCGGGAGGAAGTGGAATGTGAGGCATGGGGTTCTCCAGTTTCGGTGGTCAGATGTCAGTGGTCAGAGGTGATGGTCGGTGGCGAGTGAAACTGCAGAGATGTAACTCAGGGAGAAATGATATCGGCTGCAACGGAGGATTGCACATCGCTTCTTCTTGTCAGCAGCGCGCGCACGGGAAGACCGCACAGGACGACCGCCGCACCAAGCAAGGCTGAGACCGGGCTATGCATGAGAAGCATGACTGCGAGCAGTCCGCTGCCGGCGATGAACACGATTGGAGCGAACGGATACCACCACCGGCGAACAGGCGTAATCGAACGGAACAGTGTTGCCACGGTGAGCGCGAGAAAGACGACTGCGGAGAAGATGATGAACGCGAGAATGCGATCGAATGCGCCCAACATGAGGACGAGCAGGGCCATCCCAGTTTGTAGTAGAACTGCATTGGCCGGCGTACCGAAGCGGGGATGCAAGCGTGAGAAAGTGGCCAGCGGACCTGTTTGCGTGGCGCTACCGGCTTCTGAAAGAGCGAGCGCATAGGTCACACGCGGCACTGCCATGCTGAGCACCATGAGGCCGCCGAAGACGCAAAGCACAACGCAGATCGCCAGCACGCGTCCCCCCGCCGCACCGAAGAGAGCCTGTCCAAAGAGGGCGACAAACGCGGTATTGGACTGAATCTGTTCGACTGGAACGACCGCAACGAAAGCGAAACTTAGCAGCAGATAGATTGAGGTTACGATGAGCACTCCGCCGGAAAAGGCAACTGCAAGGTTGCGCGATGGATTGCGGACCTCGCCGGCGATTTTGCCTGCTTCCCACCAGCCTCCGAAACAGAAGAAAGCGCTGATGGTGGCTCCGGCAATCGCGTCGATCAATGGGTCGGAGCCTGGCCGACGTACGGACAGCGGCATAACATTAGCCATCGAGGCGTGCCCGGAGATGAAAGCCCATCCAACGAGGGCAGCAAGCACAGGGACCTTGAGCCAGTTGAGCGCTGTCATCACTCCGCTGTTGAAACGACTGCCGAAATAGTTGAGCGCGCCTAGCGTGATCAGGATGATTGGGGGGAGGGCTTTGACGAATGCGGCGGGAACTGGAGCAAGCGCCTGGATGTACGGAACAGTGCCAACCGTGAGAGCTGCTGCCACGCCGGGGTACATGACGATGGCGGCCATCCATCCGTAAAGAAAAGCAACGCGCCGGCCGAAGCCGCGACGAAGGTAGAGGTACTCTCCGCCGTCGTGGGGATTGCGGACGGCGAGTTCGGTAAAGCAGAGCGCTCCGGCCAGCGTGATGAGCGCCATTCCGCACCAGACGGCAGCCAGAAGCGCCGGCGAACCCAGCGACCGGGCCATCCCGGCTGGAGTGAGGAAGATGCCGAGAGAGATAGCTTCGCCCGTGACGACCGCGGTGGCCGCCCACACGCCCATCTGCCGCCTGCTTTGGGGGTCGACCTCCATGGTTCGCTTATCGTACGGACCGATGTTCGGCTGCGCATCAGTCTTTGGATGGAGACGCAAGGCAGATTCTTGCCACGGACCGGGCGCGCTGGCAAATCAGACTGGCAATTCATGCTATTGGGGTGCGGTAGATGTGGACTCCGGTTGCTGTTGATCGAGACGCGTGATGTGGACGCTAGCCTGGGTTTCGGGAATCGTTCCGTTGTTGACCTGCGCCTCAGTGGGCTTGCCCTGCACCAGTATGCGTGGAGTGACGGTGCCCCGGGCCGGGACGAAGACTCGTTCAGTGGTAGTGTTTGTTGCGGAGCGCACGGTGACGGGGACCTCGGCGGCGGCGTAGCCCGCGTTGGAAATGGTAACGGAGACAAGCCAGTTGCCCGATTGCACGGCGTTCGGGAAGACCTTGTCGATGGTGAGATCGGGCAAACCGTGATCGGCATCGATCCAATCGGCGAAGAGCCATTTGAGATTCTTACCGGGGGCGGCGGCCTTCAAGGCAGCCTCAAACGAGGGCTGCGGGTTATTGCCGGTATCTGCTTTTTCTTTATCGGCGCCGTTCGATGCGCGCAGTGCGGCGCCAAGCGCATCGTCGCCGACCAGATCGCGCAGCATCCAGAGAACGTAAGTCGCCTTGGTGCGGTAATAGACCGGGCTCGTGGCGTGTGTGAGAGGCTGACCTGCGCCTTCGCCGGGGGTGGGGGGCTCTGCGAGTGCGAGTGCCGGGCGTCCTGCTTCAAGTGTGCCTAAAGCCTGATCGCGACGGTGCTGGTGGTCATCCCAGAGCGTACCCATGAAGTTGGCCGCACCTTCATTGAGCCAGTAAGGATTGGGTGCCATCCACGCGTGCGTCAAGGAGTGAGACAGGACCGACGAGAGCCGATCAGGCGTAGCATTGCGCACGGGAATGACGAGCAGGGGTCCGGATTCCCAGGGGACATCTTCGGGATCAGGCAGGTCGAGTACAGTGAGCTGCGTTCGCGGCTGCGGACCAAGCCAGCGCTCAATCATGGGTGAGACGCTGTCGGCAGACGCGAGCCAGGTTTTGGATGACACTTCATCCTCGGGAATCGTGTACACGGTCAGGTGTGTTCCCTGGTGGGCCGGCTCGGTGGTGACGAACAGACTTGGTGATTCGAATGTGAGCATCGTGGGGCCGCTATCTGAAGATGCGATTCCTGGGAGGTCCGGACTCGAGTTTTGTGGATCCGCAATCTTGAGAGGAATTGCATTGTCGTTGACCAGCGCAACGGTGGGCGCCTGACCATGCGGGAACTCTACCGTGAGGCGAAGGCGAAACTCGGTTCCGACGGAGCGGAGCTTCTGCCTGCCGATTTCGTCGAAGAGACGTGCTCCGTCGCCAATGATCACCGGCACGCTCACGACGGGGTACCACGCAACATTGCCAAAGCCGCGCAAGCCTGTGAATGCGGGACTGATCTGGTCCCAGTCAGAGTGGGATGCCGCGTCTTCGGGAGTTCCTACAGAGATTAGGCGCCGGGCAGTGGCTGTAATGGTGCCCGAATAGTTGACGTCAAGTTGCACGGTTGCGCCGGGAGCGAGCGGAGTTGGTAGCGGGACAGCTGCTTCGTGCAACTGGCCTGTGTGGTCGGAGTCGGAGTTGATGGTGGCCACGGGAGATGTTGCGTCACGTCCGGCGATGCGGATGCGTTCCCAGTTGAGCGAAGAAGAGATTTGCAGTGGAATGCGAGAGAGAGGCGCGGTGCCGGTATTGCGCACGGTCACGAGTGCCCGCGCCGCAAGTTGTTGGGCGGCGGTGTCGAGCCGGACGTCGAGATCGAGGGCAGTGATTGCCATGGCCTGGCGATCGGCGTCTTCGAATGACGAAGCGTCAGTGGTTTGCGCAGCGGACTTGGCGGCGGCGCCGGTGGCGCTGACGGTGTCGCCGCCGACATCGAGCGAGCGCTGAAAGAGGACTTTGCCCTTGGGCTCTGCGGGTTGAGGGGCAGACTGGTCCTGATTCGATGAACTCGCAGGATTGGGATTCGCAGGGCTTGAATTCGCGGGACTGGGTTTTACTGGCGTCTGGGTCTGGCCGCTCTGGGCTTTGCCGGGGATAGCAGCCAGAAGCGCGGCAATGGATGCGATTGCCAGCGCCCGGGCGGGGGACAACTTCATGAACCTAAGCCTTTCTGTTTCTTATTGGACGTTTTGCCGCTCGATGAGCGAGCATCGCCGGGCTGGCGCGTGGTGGCTCGGCGCTGGCGGGCGGCTTCATAGAGCACGACGGCGCCGGCTGTCGAGACGTTGAGGGAGCTGACACCGCCGGACATGGGAATCCGGAGCAGGTGGTCGCAGGTGCGGCGGACAAGGTCGTGCAGGCCCGCGCCTTCGCGACCAAGGACGAGGACGCAGTCGCCGGTGAAATCGAACTGGTCGTAGTCGGATTCGCCGCGTTCATCGAGGCCGATGACCCAGATGTTCTGTTGCTTCAGCTCCTGAAGTGCGCGCACGAGGTTGACGACACGAGCGATGCGGAGGTGTTCAGATGCTCCGGCACTGGCTTTGACAGCGACAGGGCTTAAAGGCGCAGCACGGCGCTCCGTGAGGACGACACCGTCGACGCCGGCTCCGTCGGCGACGCGGAGAAGTGCACCGAGATTCTGCGGATCTTCTACGCCGTCGAGAGCGAGGAGAAGACGCTTCTGCGATGGATCGGGAGCGCTGAAAAGATCTTCGATGGCGAGGGCTTCCTGCTGGCGAACAAGGGCGACGACGCCCTGATGTGCGGCGGTGCCGGCGAGATGCGTGAGTTGCTCGCGCGGTTCCTGGCGAACGCGAACACCCGCCTGTTTGCAATCTGCGACGAGGCGCGCGAGGCGTTCGTCATGGCGTTCGGCGGCGACAATAACGTGATCGAAGCGGCGTCGTCCGGCTTTAAGAGCCTCGGCAACGGGATGTACGCCGTAGAGAACTTCCATCTCAATAGTGTAGATTGCGCTACGGCTCCGGGCGTCGCCGCCGTGCCACGGCGAGGCAGCTCTCAATGGCTTTGGCGGCGCGGCGTTGGCGGCCATCGACGGTCTGCGAATAGAAGATGCCGAGCAGATGATTCCTGCGTTGGGTGGGCGTCATCAGATCCCATCCGCGGCGGGCTTCAGGTTGGCGCTGAAATGCGGCACGCAGGATCGGAGGCGGTTCCGCTTCGCCTTCCATTGCGAGCATCAGGCTCTCGGCCATGGCTTCAGCGCGTTTCTGTCGGGTTTCACTGGATTTGGCGTCGGCGATTAAGTTGACGAGTCCCTTGCGCATGGAAGGGCTGATCGCCTCAAACCATTTCTTCAGTGTGCGATCGGATTTGAGAATCTTTTCGAATTCGGGTGGCAGATCGATGACGACTTCGCCGAGATCGGGGGTGAGCTTGATGAGTGCCCGCTCCCCTGCCCTGACGCGGGCGCCCGCCTGCATTTTCTTATTGACGATGAGGACGTGACCCTGGCCTTTGGTGCCGGGGATTAGTGCGGTTTTGAAGGCGAATCCGTTGATCTCGCCGAAGACGCGGCGGCTCTTCCACATGGGCCATGCCTTTTTGAGGTCGATGGGGACGCGGACAATGACCCATCGAAGCGAGGTGCCGGTGGCTTCGAGCGGGGCGCCGAAAGATTTTTCGAGTTTGGAGTTTTCGGCGTTCATGGCTCTGAGTTCACAGTTTTGCAGATTTTTCGGGAATTTATGCCGCCCTTGAAGCAAGATACGCGACGTAGAGGCCGGATGCGATGATGATTGATCCGCCGAGGACCATCCAGAATGTGGGCAGCTCGTGAAATACGAGGAAGGAAACTATGGCGCCGGTGACGAGTTGGGTGTAGTGGTACTGGGAGACGTTTGCAGCCGTGGTGTGGCGGAGCGCAATAAAGAAGCAGATGCTTCCCGCAGCGCCGAACGCGCCCATCGCCAACAATGCCATCAGCAATGGAGCTGAGAGAGGTTCCATGTGCCACAGCATGCCGCCGAATCCGGCAACCGCCATAACAACGCCGGAGAAGATGGTCAGGCTTTCGGGTGTCTCAGTTCGCGTGAGTACGCGCGACCACACCATGTTTACTGAGAAGCATGCAACGCAGGTGAGGCACGCCACATAGCCGATCCAATCTCCCTGCCGCGAGGAGCCGAAGGGGTTGACGGCAATGACCACACCCGCAAACCCGATGGCGATGGCTAGCGATTTGCGCACGCCGGGGTGTTCATGAAGGAAGATGGCAGCGAGGATCGTGATAACGCCGGGGCACAAGAAGACAAGGATGTAAAAGAGCGTGAGTGGCACGTGGCGCAGCGCGACGACAACGCAGAGATTGTTAATAAGGTCGAGGCTGGAGCGGAGGAGCTGGCGACGGGGTCTCTGCGGCCAGAGCGATGACGTGTCGCGGCGAGCGAGTGTGTAGGCGACGAGAAAGCCGGCGATGAAGAGGCCGAGGAAGCCGATGACCTGGTAGGCAGGCAGGGTGGAGCGGCCCACCAACTTCATGATGGTGTCGGCGAAGACCCAGCAGGTAAAGCCGCTGATGGCGAGAATAATCGCTGCGAGATCGGAGGGGCGTGGCCGTGCTCTACTTTGAAGAAGCTCGGGTTGGGGGTTGGTGGTCAGGACGGTGGGACCGAGGGTGGATCTGAGATCAGGGTAACAGCGGCATTAACGGAGTTTGCAGTTGGATGTTGTCGGGGTGCATACCCGGACGCTGACCGCGTGCTTTTCAGGCTCAGGTGCTTACGAGTCGAGTACCAGAGGGGAATTGACAGTATCCAAAAGGCTGGTGTTCCTGCTAGGTTTTTCCAATTCTGTTCGCTTTGCCAGTACAAATTCAGTACGGCAGTGAAGGCGTAGCATCATCGCATTTTCTCTGCTGGTTTGAATTCAAGTTTTATATTAAGAAGTCCGTTGGAGGCTTCTTGTGTCAGCTTCTGCGGTGCGTTGCACTACAGACCGAAATTGGCGCCCAAGTTACCTGGGCTTCCTGCGTGGTGGTGGAACACGCCGAAAAACGGCCAGACGCTTTCTGGTTTTGCTTGTGGTCGCCACGACGTGTTCCCATCCCTGGCTGACTGCGGAAGTCCCCACTAAAGAGGTTCGTCGAGTGTTGATCTTCAACACCTACGGGCCACTTTCTTCCCCAGGCGTGGCTCTCATGGATCGGGCGATTGTTGCCGGGCTGGAGCAAGCGCCTTATCAGATCGAACTGTACAGCGAGAATCTCGAGACTACCTTGTTTCCGGACGAGGAGATCCAGCGCGAGTTCATCGAGTGGTCGACCCGCAAGTATCGCGATCGGAAGCCGGACGTAATCATTGCAGTCGGGCGCGAACCTCTCAAGCTCCTGGTGGAGGCACACAAAAGCAAATTCCCTGGGGTCCCGATCGTTTTCTGTGGCAGCACGAAGGAAATGTTGGACCAGCTGAAACTTGACTCCAGCTTTACGGGGGTTTGGGGGGTGGCGGCGCCCGAGAGAACCTTGATTGCAGCACTTCGCTTGAGACCATCCACGAAGCACGTCGTGGTGGTGGGGGGCGTGGGAGCGTATGACCGGGAGCTCGAGTCCATCGTCAAGAAGGCTCTGCACAGCTACGAATCGAAGCTCGAATTCACCTATCTCACCGATCTCGACATGCCCACGCTACGCGAACGCCTGAAGCACCTGCCGAAAGACTCGATCGTGTATCACACCTCTCTCATGGAGGATGCCGCGGGAGCTCGCTTTATTGATGCAAGCCAATCGGTTCCGTTGATCGCCAGCGCTTCCAATGCGCCGGTTTTTGTGGTGGACGATGTGGATTTGGGCAGAGGAACCGTAGGGGGCGATCTGCTCAGCTTTGATGTCGAAGGGCGGGCCGCCGCTGCGATGGCTGTGAGGGTTCTGAGTGGCGAAAGGCCAGAGAACATTCCCATAGTGGAAAGCCCCAATGCGTACATGTTCGATTGGCTTGCCATGCAGCGTTGGGGGCTCAAGGAGAGCGACCTTCCGCCAGGTAGCATTGTGCTGAATAGACAGCCTACTCTCTGGGAATCCTACAAGTGGTACATACTTGGCGGCATTCTTCTTCTCGTGGCGGAGACGCTGCTGACTCTGGGCCTGCTGTGGCAGAGAGCGAGACGAAGAAAAGTTGAAGAAAAGCTTCATGCAAGCGAGAAAAGGCTGGCGGGCGTTGTGGCCTCAGCGATGGACGCCATCATCGCGATTGACGAGAAGCAACGCATTATTGTGTTCAACCCTGCGTCGGAGAAGATGTTTGGCTGCGCCGCAAACGAGGCGATCGGATCTGGTCTCGATCGGTTCATTCCGCAGGGATTCCATTTCGGGCAGTCCGGCGTTACAAACCGTACCATGGGATCATTTGGGGATCCTTTGGCCCTCCGGGCAAACGGGGAGGAATTTCCCATCGAGGCATCGATCTCGCACGAAGAAGCCAATGGGGAGAAGATGCTTACCGTCATCATTCGCGATATCACTGAGCGCAAGATGGCAGAAGCGGCCATTATGAATTTAAGCGGGCAATTGATTCAGGCGCAGGAAGCGGAGCGCAGCCGCATTGCGCGAGAGATCCACGACGACTATCTGCAACGGCTGGCTGTGCTGTCGATTGATATGCAAGATTTTGCGAAGTATCTGGAGCGAGGCTCCGAAGGAAGTGACCGCCTGCACAAACTTCGGGATCGCGTAGGCGAATTGAGCTCGGATTTGCATTCCTTATCACACCGTTTGCATTCTTCCACGCTCGACCACCTGGGCCTCGTTCCCGCTCTCATCTCCTTGTGCGCGGAATTCGGAGACCATCACTCAATCGATGTGAATTTAGTGGAAGCGAACGTGCCCTGCAAAATACCAAAAGAAGTGGCATTGTGTCTCTTTCGCATCACGCAAGAAGCGCTGCAAAACATCAAGAAGCATAGCCACGCAGATTCGGCTGAAGTTCGGGTAGAAGGACTGGAACAGAAGATCCACCTTTCGATCTCCGACCGAGGAACAGGCTTTGACCAGGGGGCAGATTCAAGACGGGGCGGAATTGGCATTCAGAGCATGGAGGAACGAGTGCGGCTAGTGGGAGGCCAATTTGCAGTTCACTCGCGCCCAATGGAGGGCACAACGATCGATGTCTGGATTCCGATCAATAGCTGATTGATCTGCCTGGGGCGCCTTCGTTTCAGCCTTCCATATTCTGCGGCATTGAATTCTGTGGCGCGCAGGCCGCAGTCGCGCAGCGTTACGCGGTGGCTTGCGCTCGATGCCCATGGGAAACGTCTGGGGTCTGCTCTGCTGGCAATGAAGATTTAGTCGCGGCTTGAGTGTGCGAGTGCCGTGCATTCCCACCCTTGGTCGCGATTTGGCCAGATGCCTTACCGGCCTCGTGCTTTCTCACGCTTTGGTGGTTGGTTTGCGGCTAGCTTTGGATTTGGCGGGTGGGATGTAGTGAAAGCGGATTAGGTAGATCTTTTCGCCGCTGCCGTGTTTGGCTACTTTGAGCAGGTCGAGGACGCCTAGGAAACCTGATTCGCGCGCGAGTTCGGGAGTGATGTCAGGAAAACCGATGGGCTCGATCGAATCTACTTCGATCTCGCCCTCTTCCATGCGGTAGCGGACGCCGGCTTTCACGCGGGGAGTCTTCCAGATGCGGACGCTGCAGGTGATTTCTCCGCAACGAACGCCATCGCGGAGGCGCTTCGTAAACACCATGGGAGTGAGTTTACCCTCGGCTCAAGAGCCGGTAGAAGTGCGAATTTCTTTGGATCCCTGAAGTGTGGCCGCGCTGTGTATGGGAATGACCAAATAGCTGCGGCTTCAGAACCCCCGTCGATGATCGCAAGGTGCGAAAGATGGATAGCGATCTACAATTCGAGTGAGATGAACCGGCTGAGAGAGTCTGCGTTGAGGTCGAGACGGTCAACACAGCGGATATCTGCTTTGGCGATCAGTTCTCTTGCAGTGCTCGCTTTCTTCCTTGTGGGGGTCATTTCGAGTTACGCCCAGAGTAAAGCAGAGAAGAAGGAACTTGCGGCTCTCTATCAGAAAGCCTCCGATGGAGATGCCAATGCGCAGTTCGAACTTGGAATTCGCCATCTGCTTGGACGTGGCGTTCCAGTGGAGGACGCGGTACAGGCGCGTGACTGGTTTGTAAAAGCAGCTGACCAGGGGAATGCTTCCGCACAATTCTGGCTTGGGGAGATGTACTCGACCGGGTGGGGCATTCCGGAAGACAAGGCACGGGCGGCCATATGGTATCGCAAAGCTGCAAATCAGGGACTTGCGACTGCGGAATTCGCTCTTGGCAATATGTATGAGACGGGGAGAGGAGCCCCGCTGAATCATAAGGAAGCGGTGATGTGGATACAGAAAGCGGCGAAACAAGATTTTGCCCCCGCGAAATCCTGGATCGAGACACATGCGCAGGGTTCCGCGAGTGCTACGGCGAGCGGTTCCGATCAAAACCAGCAGCTTCAAGATCAGGTTGCGCAAGCTGCCTCTTCCGTTGCCGCGGCGCAGATTGATATCCGCTATCTCCCTGGCGATTCGCGAGCTGTAACGGACGCCGCGATGCGCGAAATTCGCAATTCGCTTCGCTGGGATCCGGAATCGGTAGTGCTGAAGCAAGGCGGAACTGCCCGATCGAATCTTATCGACGGCAAAGGGCAGAAGATGGGATCGGTGCTGATTCGGTGGGATAAGACGACCGCACCCAGCGCCGATAAAAGCTCGACTCATCCGGATCAATGGCGTGGGCAGTTCTCAATCCAGATCGAAAACAGTACTTCATGCCGCTTCACGAGTTCGGCTCAGCTCGAAGACGATCAGGGATTCATCGTGGTGACGGGCGCGACGTGGAACAGTTGGATGGCCGAGCATCAGCCTGAGGCCGGACAAACGAGCCAGACCCACAGCGACGCTGCCTGGACTCAGAACTTCTCCACTCTGGTTCTGAAACCGCTCACAGCGTATTCGACACTCAGTGCATGCACGACGCCAAAGAACTAGGGTTCCGGCCTGATCAAGCCAGTGAATCGCAGTATTTTGGATGCAAGGGCGAGTTTTTTGCGGCCTTGAACGCCCGATTGTCGTCTAATTAAACGAGATGAGTACAGTTGCATCCATTCGTTCGCTGTTTGGCCCAGGCGCTGTATCTGCTGCTGAGGAACTGGTACGGCAGGAGAATCTTGCTGTTGCAGAAGCACTTAAGCGGCAAGACCCAGGAATGCTGGACCAGCTGATCGTGCGTTTTCAGCACCGGCTGCTGCGGTATTTGCTGTTTTTGACGGGGAACCGCGAGATGGCCGAGGACCTCTTCCAAGAGGTTTGGATGCGGGTTTTGACGCGCGGTGGGCAGTTCAACGGCAAGGCACGGTTTGAGACGTGGCTGTTTACGATTGCACGCAACTTGGTGATCGATCAGCGGCGGAAGCGCACCATGAGCAGCCTGGACGAGCTGTTTGAGGTCGGCGGGGATGACGACCGGCCAATGGCATTTGAAGTTGCCGATCACGAACCGGGGCCGTTCGACCGCATGTCGAGCGTAGAGGACCGGGAGCAGATTGGAACGGCACTCCTCCAACTGGATACGCTTTACCGCGAGGTGCTAGTGCTGCGCTTCCACGAGGATTTGTCGCTCGAAGAGATTGCCAAGGTGACGCGGGCGCCGTTATCGACGGTGAAATCAAGACTGTACCGCGGTATGGCTTCAATCAAGCCCTACTTGGAGCGCGCGCAGGCTCATCGCCGGGAGGCTGTGTGAGCCGACCGGGGCCGGTCATCGGATCAAGCCAGAACCATAAAGTCGCGAGTGGCGACCTGGTAGAAGCCATGGCAGGATTCAGCGGTAATCGAGATCGGGCAACTGCGGACAAGACCCGGCGCGTGATTGTGGCTTCAGCGGGATTGATGCAGGAACAGCGTGCGGGCCGGAAACGGATTCGCGCGATGGCGCTGGCGGCTACGCTGGTGGTGTTCTTTGTGGTGGGGCCGCCGGTTTGGTGGGTGGCTGACACGCTGATTGAAGAAGAGCACCTGACAAGCTTGATAAGCGAACTGGCCGTGTGGGGGTTCTTCTCAGTGACCGCGCTGTTGGGATCGGCATTGCTGGCGGGATGGTTGCGGCGGAGATCGTAGATCGGATTTTTGAGTCGAGCCTCACCCCAGGGGCTAAGGCGCTCAGGTCCTTTTTGGCTCTTTTGACATGACTGAAGTCATGCCCTGACGCGAATCCGATGCGCATCTCCTGCGCATGCTCTTAGCAGTAACTTTCTACTTCAGGCTCAATTCCTCTATACTGTGTCGCAACTTCGCTCCGATCGTGGACGTCCATTGAATAGCATTCGGCAGAGCTGAATTGCTGCTGCACCCCTCTGGGCGAGGGCTAGAGTTTTATGCGTGAACCTGAACTGATCAATCCGAGCGAAGATACACGGCTGGTGCCGGTGTGGTCGATTGTGATCGCAGCGGCGGTGTTTGTATTGGTGGAGTACTACTTCTGGCTGGTGTTTCCGCAGACGCAGCATCATGTTCCCCCGCTGGGGCTGCGTATCTACATGAATGTTTCGTGGGGGCTGCTGGCGTCGCTCTATTTCCTGATGGTCGGGTACGTCAGCAAGGATGCGCCGCGGCGAGCGATGAGTTCGCGGTTCTGGATGCTGATCTGCTTTGTGATGCCGGGCGGGATCGGCGCGGTGCTGTACTTCCTGTTGCGGGCGCCTCTGGTTTCGAAGTGTCCGGCGTGCGGGACGCATGTGCAGGGGGATTTCCACTTCTGTCCCCAGTGCAATTACCAGTTGACGGCCAGTTGCGGAAATTGCTTCAGAACGGTGCGCGGGACCGATCAGTACTGCACGCGATGCGGGCACGAGTTGGAAAGCGATCAAATGCCGGCGCGGCTGCGCATGCATGGTGTTGGCGCAGGGATTAGGGACTAGGTTTCCTCCGGCTGTCACTTCTCCAAAGAGAAAGCACCATTAGAAGCAATCGGGGAGAGGTATCTGCGATGCCTTTTGCCGCGGGGGCTTTTGCCACTCCAAGGACGGCGAAGGTTGGACCGGAATTGGGCGGATGAAGCGTCCCGGATTGGTCAGCAGCCCCGGGAGGTAAACTGATGGTCGCGGCGATGTGCCGTTTCCTTTCTGCATGACGATATCCGCCCTCATTATCGATGACGAACAATTGGCTCGCGACGAGCTTGCGTATCTTTTGGAGTCGGCGAAGGATGTAGACGTCGTGGCGCAGGGGACCAACGGCATTGAGGCAGTGGAACTGATCGAAGAGCATCATCCGGATCTTGTTTTTCTGGATGTGCAGATGCCGGGGCTGGATGGCTTCGCGGTGATTCAGCGTGTGATGGAGAGGCACCGCAAGCAGAGGAATGGCAACACATGGAGCCTGCCGCAGTTTGTGTTTGCGACGGCATATGACCAGTACGCGGTTCGCGCATTTGATGTGAATGCGGTGGACTACCTGCTGAAACCGTTTGATCGCGTGCGGGTGGATAAGGCGCTGGAGCGGGTGCGCGGGCGAATCAGCGGCGGTGCGGCGGCGGCGAGCACAGGTGGCGAATCGCCGATCGAATCGCAACTGGATGCACTGCTGAGCTTGCTGAAAAGTCCGCATGGTGCGGCGCGCGCGGCACAACGTGCGAAGCTGATCGT
Organism: uncultured Acidobacteriaceae bacterium; assembly: GCA_963738035.1. Classification (GTDB taxonomy): domain Bacteria; phylum Acidobacteriota; class Terriglobia; order Terriglobales; family Acidobacteriaceae; genus Telmatobacter. Next base: position 453,318 of record CAVTVB010000001.1, on the reverse strand, counting down.
TCAAGCCGGGAGCAGGCTGCTGCTGGTGGATCAGGCGGAGATTTGTTTTGCGGAGATCGAAGAAGGCGTGATTCGCGTAGTGACGCAGCAGTTCGAAGGGCAGTCGAAGTGCAGGACGATCGAGGAGCTGCTGGATCAGCTGGATCCGGCGCTGTTCTGGCGCGCGCATCGCAGCTTTGTGGTGAACATCAACCAGATTCGCGAAGTTGTGCCGTGGTTCAAGTCGACGTATCAACTGCGGATGAACGACAAGAAGCAGACAGAGATTCCAGTGAGCCGTGCGCAGACGAAGCGGCTTCGGGAGTTGTTCAATCTGTAAGGTTGGCGTATGTGCGCTGACCGCAGCGGGCTTTCTCACCTAAATCAAAAGCAGATCCTTTGCGCCGCTTACCCCACAGACTATCGTCGGCGGGCCCCAGGCGTGCGGCGCTCAGGATGACACAATCATCTTTCCGTTGACCCTGGACGCTCAGGATCAGTCGTAGCGTTCAAAGATGATTTGCTTGCGGTGCCAGCCGTAGCTTGCCAGCTTTTCGCGGACACCGGCGACCATGTTGTTTAAGCCGCAGATGTAAGCGTAGATGTCGAACTTGAGCTCTGACGGAAGGATCGCCGGGTCGGGCGGCGGCACCGGCAGAGTGATGCCTAAGCGTGCGGCGCGCTCTTCGACTATGCGGGCAACATGATCCTGCACGTAGCCGCGAAGCCCCTTCCAGCTTTCGTCGGCGCGGCTTAGCGTGGGCAGGTAATGGAAGTTGGGCTTGCGTGCGGCCAGGGCTTCAAACTCCTCGCGATAGTAAAGCTCGCTTTCGTACCGGGTACCGTAGACCATCCAGATCTCTTTGCCCTCGCTGCGATCGATGCCGGCATCAGGACCTGTCTCAGGAAAGAGCCACTGCGCAAAGCCGCGCATGGGGGCGATGCCGGTGCCGGTGGAGATGAAGATGGAGTCGGTGACGGGCTGCTTGAGAATGAAGTGGCCGTGGGGTCCGTGAATCTGAATGAATCCGCCGGGAGGAAGGTCAGTGAGGTCGGCGAGATGGTTGGAGAAGAATCCCTCAGGCACGCGGTTGACGCAGAGCTCGAAATGGTTGGTGTTGGCGGCAGAAGCGATGGAGTACGCTCGCGTCTGCTGCTTGCCGGTGGAATCAGGAGCGACGGCGGAGATGAATTGGCCTGAGAGGAAGGGGAAGGATTTCAGTTCATCGAGAACGAAATCGAAGTGGTAACACTGGGCCGATTCAGAGATTATCGTCTTGCTTGCCAGACGTGCCGTATAGGTTTCACGCGCCAAGGTGGGTTCTCACTTGCAAATGGAAATGAGGCATAAATAGAGCCAAATGCAGTATATCGTCCTGCATGCGCATGGGCAGGTTCGCATTTTGGGTGCGTGGATACTGAAGTTTATGGAATGAAACCGCGGGTGCTGAGTGGTTTGGTTCTATGCGAGCGCGTGCCAGCAGAGTTGAAGGCCCATGACGAAGAGCCAGAGGGAGAGCGCGAGGCGCATGGTGCGGACGGGGATGCGGGAGGCCAGGCCCGTGCCGACGAGCGCGCCGAGGATTCCGCCGACGATGAGGTTGATGAGCAGCGCCGAATTGAGGCCGGCACTGCTGAGGTGAAGCGTGCCGCCGATGAGGGAGAGGCAGAGGCCAAAGGCGAGGTCGGTGCCGACGATGCGGCGTGCGTCGAGGGGCGTGAGGCCAAGAAGCGCCAGGGTGCCGAGTGCTCCGGCGCCTGAGGAGGAGAAGCCGACTTCTGCACCGATGGGGAGCATGACGAAGGCGAGCCACTTTGGGGAGTTGGTGCGCTGCGCGAGTTCGGCGGCGGGCCGGAAGTGGCGGTAGATGTGCCAGGCGGAAGAGAGGGCGATCATCACGCCCAGGGCCAGGAAGAGCCAGAGATTGTTGGCAGAATTGTGGGCGACGCGCTGGAAGACGAGCGAGCCGATAGCGACACCGGGGATTCCAGTGGCGAGGATGATGGCGAGGGTGCGCCACTCGATCTGGCGGCGCCAGATTTGAACGGGAACGACGACCAGCTTGACGGCAGCAGAGTAGGCGAGCGCGGTGCCGACGGCTTCGGCGACTGGAACGTGGAGAAAGAGGATGAGCAACGGCGCGATGAGCGAGCCGGCGCCAACGCCGGTGATGGCGATGAGCGTGGCGATTGCAAATCCGAGAAGGAGTTCCATGGCGATCTCCGGGTCAGTGAAGCTGCATCAGTGAGCCTGCAGGTGGATGCCGCACTCGAGTTTTTGGCCGGACCAGCGGCCCGAGCGCGGGTCGTTGGCGTCGAAGGGCAGGCTGGTGCAGGGAGCGCAACCGATGGAGGTGTATCCCTTTTCATAGAGCGGGAGCAGCGGGATGGAGTGCTGCTCGGCGTACTGCCAGACATCGCGAGTGGTCCACTCGGCGAGCGGGCTTAGCTTGGCGAGGATGTGGCCACTGGGCAGGGTGAAGAACTCATGCGGCTGCAGATTGGTACGCGACTTGGACTGCTGGCGGCGCAGTCCGGTGACCCAGGTAGTGTAGGAGCCGAGAGCGCGGAAGAGCGGCTCGACTTTGCGCAGGCCGCAGCAACGATCGGGCGCGGTCTGATTGAGGATGCCGAATTGCGACTCCTGCTCGGCCACGGATTGCTCGGCATGGACATTGATGAGGTTCAGGTTCCACTCGGAGACGATGCGATCGCGGTAGGCGAGGGTTTCAGGGAAGTGATAGCCGGTTTCGAGGAAGATGACTGGAATTTGCGGTTGAAGCTGAAGCACCATGTGGAGCACGGCGACGTCTTCTGCCTGGAAGCTCGAAGTGATGCAGGCGCGCTGCGCGTGCTCGAGATGTTCGCGGAGGAAGCTCGAAGCGGTGAGGGCGAGAGCGTCAGATGCCGAGGCCGTTGTCATTGTCGTCTTCTCCTGTGGGGATTGCGGCGAGGCGATGGATTTCGTTGAGTGTTTCCTGTACGGATTCGGAGTCGCTTACGAGAGCCTTAGCAGTGGTGGCGTCAGAGCGGGTGAAGGTGATTGCGCCGGAGTTTTCAGATTCGATGATGACGAACGCGCCGAGACGGGCAAACGTTGCGAGTTGCGCAGAGGCCGGGATACGGGTGCGGAGGACCGTGGCACCTTCGGCGAGAAGCGATTGCTCGATCTGGGTGGCGAGGGCTGCGCGATTGCCGACGTTGAGCAACCCTGTGGTTGCATGTTTGTGTTCTGACTCGGAGGCATCGTGGATGACGCGAATCATGCCGGCGCCGGCGGTGGTGTTGTCGGCCGGATCGATGAGGATGAGGCTGCCGGTGGAGCGGCTATTGCGGTAGAGATCGGCAAGAAGAGGACGGCTGGTCTCGATGACTACATGACCGATGTCATTGAGGGCGAGCTGCAAAGCTGAGTTCTCGGCAAGATGTTCGACGTCGATGCGGGAGCGAAGCTCAGTGATGGTGGCGCGGACGGTCTGGCTGGTGTGCTTGAGAAGGTAGGCTGCGCCGGGGCGCAGGGGTTTGGAGTGCATCCAGACTACGGTGGCATCGATGCGATTGGTTTTGCGTGGTGGCGCGGCGACGGAAGCGATCATGTCGCCGCGGCTGAGATCGATTTCGTCTTCGAGGGTGAGGACCACGGACTGTGGCGCACGAGCGCGGGCGAGATCGCCGTCGAAGGTGGAGATGGTGCGGATGCGGGTGCGACGGCCGCTGGGAAGCGCGAGCACTTCGTCGCCGGGATGAATGGTGCCGGCGGTGATCTGTCCAGCGAATCCTCGGAAATCCTGATTGGGGCGCAGGACGCGCTGGATGGGCAACCTGAAGGTTGCCTGTGTGCGTTCGATGGCGAGGGGGAGGGTTTCGAGCAGCTCAAGAATGCTGGGACCGGTGTAGAAAGGCATGCGGGAGCTGCGATGAACGACGTTGTCGCCGTCGAGGGCGCTGACGGGGACGGGGATGAGCTGCGGAATTTCGAGTTGACGAGCGAGGCCCTGAAGGCTGGCCCTGTGGCGATGGAAGACTTCCTCGGAGAAATCGACGAGGTCCATTTTATTGATGGCGGCGATAACGATGGGGATGCCGAGCAGGCCGGCGATGCAGGCGTGGCGGCGGGTCTGGGCGAGGATTCCTTTACGTGCGTCAACAAGGACGATGGCGACGTCGGCAGTGGATGCGCCGGTGGCCATGTTGCGCGTGTACTGCTCGTGGCCGGGGGTGTCGGCGATGATGAATTTGCGTTTGGGCGTGGAGAAGTAGCGGTAGGCAACGTCGATGGTAATTCCCTGCTCGCGTTCGGCGCGGAGGCCGTCAGTAAGCTGGGCGAAGTCGATGGCGGCGTTGCGGGTGACGGAGCGGATGTGGTCGTCGTAGACGTTGTGCGAGTCGTAGAGCAGGCGGCCGATGAGAGTGGACTTGCCGTCATCGACACTGCCTGCGGTGGAGAATCGGAGCAGAGCCTTCGCGAGTTCGGCTTCGAGGCGCTGTTCGATGGGCAGTTCGGGAATGCTGACCGGCACGGGATCGACTACTTCGAGAATGTTCTGTTCGACAGCGGCCATCAGAAGTAGCCCTCGCGCTTCTTGAGTTCCATGGAGCCGTCCTGGTCGTGGTCGATGATGCGGTTGGCGCGCTCGGAATTGCGGACGGCCATTAGTTCCTCGATGATCTTGGGCACAGTGTCGGCCTCGGAGCGAATAGCGCCAGTGCATGGGCTGCAGCCGAGAGAACGGAGGCGGCAAGTTACCCACTGCTCCTCGCCCGGGAGGCCCTGAATGAAGGGCTGTTCCAAAGGAATCAGGGAATCGTTGCGAACCAGCATCTTTCGCGGCTTGGCGAAGTAGAGCGGGACGATGGGAATTTTTTCGAGATGAATGTAATGCCAGATGTCGAGCTCGGTCCAGTTCGAAAGCGGGAAGACGCGAATGCTTTCGCCGGGACCGATGCGGCCGTTGAAGAGGGACCATAACTCGGGGCGCTGATTCTTAGGGTCCCACTGGCCGGCGCTGTCGCGGAAGGAGAAGATGCGCTCTTTGGCGCGAGATTTCTCTTCGTCGCGGCGCGCGCCGCCGAAGGCTGCGTCGAAGCCATGAGCGCGAAGGCCATCGAGGAGGGCCTGGGTTTTCAGCAATCCGCAGCAGCGCTGGGTGCCGAGTTTGATGGGATTGGCCCCGTCGGCGAGGGCTTCTTCGTTGCGCCAGACGATGAGCTTGAGGCCGAGTTCAGCAGTGTAGCGGTCGCGGAATTCGAGCATCTCGCGGAATTTGTAGCCGGTGTCGACGTGGAGGAGTGGGAAAGGGATGGGGGAGGGGTAAAAGGCTTTCTGGGCGAGGCGGAGCATGACAGAGGAGTCTTTGCCGATGGAGTAGAGCATCACCGGGTTCTGGAACTCGGACGCGACTTCGCGGAAGATATGGATGCTCTCAGCCTCAAGGAGCTGAATGTGGCTCAAGTGCTCGTCGTGGCGGACTTCGTCTGAGATTGAAGCGGAGCGGTTTTCTGGAGTGATCGCGTTCAGCTCGGCGGTGGTGGCGATTGTCATGTTTCTCCGGATCGAATGTTTTGAGGGCAATAAAAAACCCGCGGCTGCAGAAGGCTGCGGCGCGGGGTATGGGAATTCCGGTGAGTCTTAGAGGTGGCTTATCCCATAGTCCGGCGCGGCGCACAACAACATGCGCAACAAGCGACCGGCATGGAACAGCGACTCATTGGGTTTACTATACGGGGGTCTGGATGTGAGGTCAATCACATCCAGCGAAGATCGGGCGAATCTTAATCCTCGCGGAGCACCTTCAGCGGGTCGACGCGTGTGGCGCGCAACGCGGGTATGAGGCTTGCCACGAAGGAGATGAGCACGATAAGCAGGGTTGCGGAAGCAAAGGTTGCAAGGTCGCGGGTGCTTACTCCGTAGATGACGCTGGCGACCAGGCGACCAAAGAAGAACGCGGCAACGAGACCGATTGCGACACCAATCAAGGTCGGCTTCATGCCTTGTGCGACAACGAGGCCAGCAACATCGCGGAGCGACGCGCCAAAAGCGAGGCGAAGGCCGATTTCGCGCATGCGGCGTTTTACCGAGTAGGCAAGCACGCTGTAGATGCCGATGGTGCAGAGGACGAGTGCAAGCAATCCGAAGATGGCGAGGAGCTGCATGTTAAAGCTCTGCTGGGTGAGGGTGGTTCCGATGAAGTCGTCGAGCGTGATGACATTGTCGACTGGAATGTTGCTGTTGATATCGGCGATGGCGCGCGTGACCGGAGTGGCGAGGGTTTGCGGGTCGACGGCGGAAGTGCGCACAACGAGGGAGAGACCATAGGGGCGCCACGGTCCCTGGGCTGAGTTGCCAACCTGCGCGGCAGGCCAGTAGAGGGTGGAGATGCCGGCGGCGCTATCAAGACCTTGCTGCTTCACGTCGCCCACTACGCCGACGACCGTGCGTTCCTTATCGGGGAAGAATGTGAGCTTGAGGTGATGGCCTATGGCGCTCTGGTTCGGCCAGAATTGCTTTGCCATCGCCTTGCTAATTACGACGACTGGCTGCGAATCGGGGGTATCGCTGCTTTGCACATCGCGGCCTTCGAGAAGCGGGATTCGCATGGCATTGAAGTATCCGGACGTGATGACGCGGACGGAAACCTCGGGCTGTTCGGACATCGGTACAAGGGGCTGGCCTTCAACAGCGACCGGCTGATTGGAGCCGCCGACGAGAGGCAGATCGTCAACTCCGCCGGCGGCTTCAACACCGGGAAGAGCGCGAACGCGTTGCAAGACCTGGGTGAAGAACTGAGTTTCCTCGGCAGGCGTTTTGAATTGATGGCGCGAAACCTCGAGGGCCATCGTGAGTGCGTTGTGGGCATCAAAGCCGGGATTGACAGACTGAAGATTCCAGAGGCTACGGAGCATGAGTCCCGCGCCGATGAGGAGCACGATGGAGAGGGCGACTTCGACGGAGACAAGCGCAGAGCGAGTTAAGCCGCTGCTGGTGTCGGAATCAAGACGGCCCAGTCCCTGCTTCAGCGACTCACTGACATCGCCTTTGATCATGCTGATGGCGGGGAGAAGTGCCGAGAGGATGCCGGTCAGGAGCGAGAGGCCCATAGTGAACCAGAGAACGGAGCCGCTGAGTCCGATGTCTCCCATGCGGGGGAGTTTGTCTGCGAAGAATTTGAGGAGCAATTCGATTCCGAAGTGAGCGATGAGAAGGCCGAAGACTCCACCGCAGACGGAGAGAATGACGGCTTCAGTGAGCAGCGGCTGTACGATCCGGGCGCGATTTGCGCCGAGTGCGGAGCGGATGGCGATCTCTTTTCGCCGGCTGAATACGCGGGCGAAGATGAGATTGGCAACGTTTGCGCAAGCGATGAGCAGTACCAAGGCGACAGCGCCGAGCATCATCAGTAGCGGAGTGCGCACGTCGCCGACGAGGTCTTCGCGCATAGATACGACGGTGGCACCCCATCCCTTGTCGTCGGCGGGATAGGTCTGCTCGAGGCGATGGGAGACGGTGTTCATCTCGGCTTGCGCCTGAGAGATGCTGATGCCCGGCTTGAGTCTCGCGATGGAGAGGTAATGATGTTCTCCGCGAACGGCGGCTTCTTCGGCGGTGAGGCCGAGTGGTGTCCAGGCTTGTGCGAAATCTGGCTTCGTCAACCTTGGACCCATGACGCCTACGATCGTGTAAGGCGTCCCGTCAAGAGTCATGGTTCGACCGATCACGTTGGAGTCGGATCCGAAGCGGGATTGGAAGAGCTTCCAGGTCAGGATGATTTCCTGATTGCGACCGGGCTGATCTTCCTGCGGAAGGAAGACTCGACCATAGACGGGTTGAACGCCGAGGACTGAGAAAAAATTGGCGGTGACGCGACCGGCGCGGATGGTCTCAGGCTTGCCCTGGCCGGTGATGTCATAGGAACTACCACTGTAGAGAGCCATTTCGCTGAAGACGTCGTTCTGCTTTTGCCAATCGAGAAAGTTGGCGGCGGAGACGGCGAAACGCGTCATTCCCGGGAAGCTGGTTTGCGGAGGAACATGCCAGATTTGAACGAGGCGGTCGGGGTTGCGAAAAGGCAGCGGTTCGAGAAGGACCGCATGGACGACGCTGAAGATGGCGCTGTTTGCGCCAATGCCCAGGGCCATGATGAGGATGGCTACCGAGGTGAAGCCAGGGCTCTTGAGCAGGTGCCTGGTGGCAAACTTCAGATCCTGCAGAAATCTCGACATGACACGACCCTCCCGAGGCTGTGATTGCTGGCAACTGCAGGGCCATCTGGCTAGAGGGAAACCCGCGTGGATTCAACGGCTGCACGTTTGAATCGCCGACTTGAGTGTTCACCAAGAGGATTGGGTGTCCGCGAACGGACAATATCGGTCGCGAGGGTTGAACCAACGCTGACCTGGCAATTCTGATTTCTCATGGCCAGGTGTTTGGGAACTCAAACTGGAATGTGCCGAAGGGCTCACGATGTTCGCATCAACGTGAAAGCTCCATCATCTTGATCATGCTCTCTCGGTCGTATTGCGTGTAGTAAAGTGTCTTGCCGTCTGCCGTAGCGCTCATGCTTGCCTGAAGGCGTACGGGCTTCTTTTCAAGCGCGAGAACGTTGGAGATGCGGCGAGTTGCGAAGCTATAAAAATCGATGGAAGGCTTTGGCTCAGCCTCAAAATCCAGGAAATATATGCCGCGCTCTGTGACAGCCCAGTTCCCCCAGAAACCAATCTGAGGTCTCCTCGCTACTACCACAGACTCTGTGCCGCCTCGAGCCGGCTTACTCCAGATGCCAGCACGATCGAACCTGGAGAAGTAGACGGTTTGACCATCAAGAGATTCGAAGGCATCAAATCCGCCGTTTTGTGTCACCTGCACCTCACCTCCGGTGCTCAAGAAATGCTTCCATACCTGCAAACTTCCAGTGCGAGCGGAAGAGAAATATATACACTTGCCATCCCTCGACCAACTCGGCACCACGCTGAAAGAGGATCCATTTCCGATGGAATGGAGGTTTCGGCCTTCACTATCGACAATGAATATCTGGGAAGGGTTGGAACCGTAACTGTCAAACGCCAACCATTTGCCATCGGGTGACCACCGGGGCGTACCTGAGTAACGCTCGAGATGGCTGAACTGGCGTGGATTTTCTCCATTCGCACTGCTCTTCCATAGTTCTTCCGAACCGGTTCGAGTCGACATCCACACGATGTTGGAGCCGTCGGGCGATGGTTGCGCGTCCATTTCAGGGTATTGCGAGCCGATCAGCTTCCTGGTGGAGACGACGGAACCGCCAGTTGAGGAGAGGTCAGTCCGCCAGATTGCAGGCGGTTCTCCGCTGCTCTTTTCCGAGTAGACGAGACGCCGACCGTCCCTGGAGAAGCTTCCAATCGCCGGGTACGTTGTCTCGCGTTCGACAGAACCATCGATCGCAGAAACATGCCATAACGAGGGAAGATTAGACCGGCTGGAGACGAAGACGATCGACTTGCCATCCCGAGTCCACATAAGGCCACCGCAGCCCAAATCGTTGATGCCACTGCACTGTGTTCGGGTGCCGGAAGTCAATAGCTGTGGAGTTCCGCCGGAGATTGCGATCGTATAAATGTTGCAGCAGCCTGATGCGGCCACGCGTGTGAATGCGATGAGCGCGCCATCGGGAGAAAGGACAAAATCTAAACCGCTGGCAGTTCCTTTCAGAGAATCAGGCTTTGTGACGCAGCTCTTCTCGCCGGTCGCCATGGAAAAGAGCACAACGCCAAAGTCGCCATTCGGGGCGCACTGGTCGATCATCAACATTTCCTTGCCGTTGGCAAGCCATGCCAGCGGGCCTGGAAGCGAGTACAAGCAGGCGGCCGTTGTGAGTTTGCGCTCGGCGCCTCCAAGCGCGGGCACAACATAGACTCCATCATTCTCTCCATCGCATCGGCCAAAGGCAATCTCGCGTCCATCAGGTGACCATGCGGGAGCGCCAATCTGCCCACTTTTGCTGTAGGTAAGCCTCAACGGCAGGTCGGCGCCCACCAACTGCACATACACGTCGTAACGCCGCCGGTCCGATCCGTCCCAGATGAAAGAGATCTCGCGCCCATCGGGGGAGAAGGTGGGAAAAATTGCATTTCCCGATGCAGAGGTAATGGGGACGATCTGAAACGCGGATGAGTTCGGCCCCGGTCTCCGCGCCGTGGCTTGATTCGCGAGTGACCGTTGAAACAGCAACGCTCCGACCGAGGCGAGCAGGATAAAAGCAACGACCGCTGCGATGATCGCGAATGGCCGGACCCTGATCGATTTGGAAGCGGGAGTTTCCGCAGACGCAGGCACAGCCGCTTGAACGGGTTCTTCTCCGAGCCGGAGCGCGTGCATCCAAAACATTTCGTCGATTTTTGGCTGCGGGTGAGTTCCTGAGTCCAAGGGGTTCTCGAGTCGTGACGCACTGCGGAGGTCAGCTTGAGCGGGCTTGACTGGCGTTGCCGCAACTGTAACTTCGTCACGGTCCGCTCCCGCATTCACCGTTGAATCGCCATTCTTAGAAAGCGGGGCGACGAAGCGATAACCACGCTTTGGGATGGTTTCAATGTAGAGTGGCGCACCCGTTGAATCGCCGAGGGCTTCGCGGAGTTTCATGACAGCCGTATTCAGGCTGTGGTCGAAGTCGACATACGTGTCGGAGGGCCACAAAACACGGCGCAATTCTTCGCGCGTGACGATCTCACCTGGGTGCTCGAGTAGATAGACAAGGATGCGGAAGGATTGCTCGCGCAACTTGACGACGATGCCGCTGCGACGCAACTCGAGGCGGCGCAGGTCGACCTCAAAGACTCCGAAACGCCAGATTCGCCCTGCATTCGGCGGAGTCGCCACGATTGCAACCCCCTCGGACGGCTGATGTGGTGGAGTGTAGCACGCACTCGGTTCTTCCTGAGTCGTAATCTCATGGCGCATCCCAACGACTAAATGCCTTTTCAATTAGAGAGTTATGAGGGAACCCGCAGATGATTTTGGAATTACCCGCAGTGCATGGTGCGAATGACAGATCAGGCTCAGAGTCCAGACCATACCAAGCGAATGCCGGACACGGCGAGCGCCAATTTGAACAAGGAGAAACCCCATGACACTGAGCACCGCAAATCTCACCAAGTCTATTTTGAGCCTTTCCCTGGCGATGGGCCTGCTTTGTGCAGGTGTTAACGCCTCAGCCCAGACCACCGCGTCTGTCACGATCCCTTTCGCGTTTTCGGCGGACAATCAGACCATTCAAGCCGGTCATTACAAGCTTGAGTTGCTTTCGGATCGTTACCTGGCCCTTCGCAACACGTCGACCAATCAGACACAGGTTTTGATGGTTCGTCCCGAGTCAGGAACAGCCATTGAAACGCGGGGCCGTCTGGTGTTCCACCAGGAAGGTTCAAAGAAGTACCTGGCCCAGATATGGGTAGCCGGTTCGAGCCTGCACAGCGAAATGGCAGTGCAGCACAAGCCGGAGCGGACGCTGGCCCAAAACGCTCCCGGGGTCTCAACGATTGAAGTTGCGATGAAGTAGCACGGCGGATTCGCGCTCGCGGCCGGTCACTGGAGTGTGACCGGACGCGCCGTGGTGGAGAGCAATTTCCCGGGCTCTTTCAACGGCGCGCTTGCTGTTGCTCCCCACCTGTCGGGGTCAGGGCTGCAGCGAGGCGTTGCGTGGAATCGAGTTTGCCGGCGACGGTTTCGGGCGATTTCCGAAGTGCGGTTGTTGTTTTCGAGGTGCTTTCGGGCAGCGCGTAGGCTAGTGCCATTGCGGCCCAGTTTGTGCCCGCGGCGGAAATCCATTGATTGTGGCCGTGGGGGAAGCCGGCGTCGAACCAGGGCTGGAAGCCGAGAGCACGCGTCTGCACATACCACGAACCGTCTTGCTGCTGCGTGTTGAGAAGTAGTTTGATCCCGCGCTGGTAGGCGGGACTGGAAACGGGAAGGCCAGCAATGTGGAGAGCAACGAGACTTTTGCCTGTTGCATATGCGGTGCTTTGCGTGGTGGGCAGATCGGACCATCCGCCATCGGGACGCTGGGCGGCCAGAAGTTCTTTGACGGCTAGTTGGGTTGCGGCTTTGTTTGTATCGGCCCAGGCGAGGCCGGCTACGCGCCAGCTGCGGTCGTCGTTGTTGTAGGAGCGTGCCGTCGCGAGCCAGTTTGCGGCGAGCCGAATCGACTTGCGATAGTCTTCGGCGTTTGCCTTGGGAGTGTAGAGCTGAAGAGCACGCATGGCGCGCGCAGTCTGGCCGATGTAGTCGAGGCAAATGGGCGGGCGGTTGTCCGCATGCTGTGCGGGCCATTCGCCGTTCTTATGCTGCCGCAACAGGATGTAGAGGGCGGCCGTGTCGGTATTGATGTCGTGCTTGTAGCCTTCCGCATGAAGGCCCATCAACTGATAGGCGAGGATGCCTTCGCTGAAGTTGTCTTCAGTGGGGACAATGAAGCCCTGGTGCAACCGATCGCGCAGTTTTGCCAGGACGTCGACGTTGGCCTGCACTTGCGCAGCATCACTCTGCTCGTCGATGCGGAAGCCACGTTTGCGCGAAAGCCCCATAGTCATGGCGGTGAGGCTGTTGTCGTGGCATGAGATACAGCCGGAGTTCGTAATGAAATTGGTGTCGGCGCGCTGTAGATGGGGGATGGTGTCCTGGACCGCGCGCTGAATGGAGTTGTCGCGCCTCATGCTGAGAGAAACAGGAACAATCTGGCTAGGTTTGGCGCCGGACTTCTCGAGGAGCTTGACGACCGGTGTATCTCCATTGTGCCTGGCGATGTCGAGCACTGTGAGGCCTGCATCGCCGGTTTTCGAATGCTTGTCGATGGCGTTCACGTCAGCACCGTGATCGATGAGGAGCTGCACGTTTTCAACTGAGAGGTTGTCTGAGATCGCAGCGTACATCAGCGGAGTTCGGCCCAGGAGGTCGTAGCCGTTTGCGTCGGCACCGTGATCGAGCAACGCACGCACGTCGCGGGTGTCTGCAAAGACGGCGGTGTCATTGAGTGACAAGGTGAGGACGCTTTTCCCGGTGACCTGCTGAAGGATGCGATCGACGCAACTCGAACAGTGTGCGGCGATGGCCATGGTGAGGCCGGTCTCGCCGGCAGTCCTGGGGTCCGCTCCATTGTCGAGAAGCATGGCAACGACCTCAGGATCGCCGGAGGTGAGGCCTTCAATGAGTGGTGAAGATTCATTCTCGGGACGGTAATTCGGATTGGGTTTGGCGCCGTGATCGAGAAGGAGCTTTACGGTGGGCGCGCCGCCGGGACGCCGCGCAGCAATCATCAAGGGCGTGCGCATGTCGTCGGATCGGGCATTTAGATCAGCACCATGATCGAGAAGCAGGCGGGTCTTCTCAAGATCGGTGGCGGCCCACATGAGGGCGGTGGCGTTGGCGTCGTTGCGTTTGTTGGGGTCGGCTCCCATCTTCAGCAACTGCGCGAGGGTCGTCACATTGGTGTAAAGCACCGCATACATGAACGGAGTGGAGCCTTCGGGTCCGCGGGCATTGAGCAAAGCTGGATCAGCGGTGGCGGACTTCATGAACGTCGGCAGGTTTGCTGCGCGGAGGGCATCGACCATGGCGATTGCTCTGGGATCGAGCGGAGGCAGGTCGGCCTCGTTGGCGAGCGCGTCGGGCCATTCGGCTCCCTGATCGATCCACGCCTTTATGATTTCGATCTGTTCCGGCCGCAGCGAACCGGTGGGCGGCATGGGAGGGCCGTACCCGTCGCCAACGATGCGGTGATAGACGAAGCTGTTGCTGCTGCTTCCGGGCACGACGCGGCGGGAGAAGGACTTCATCACGGAGCTTCTGCGATCGAGCCGCATACCGGCACGCTGCTTGGCGGGGCCATGACAATCGCCGCACTGTCCGCGAAAGATGGGCAGAACGTCGCGGCCGAAATCGACCTTTGCGGGTGCTGCGGACTGGGCTGATGCGATGCCGGTGATGATGGCTAAGGAGAAGAGGGATATTGTTGCTAATCCTGAACGTGCCAAGGTGCCTCCGCCTGAAATTGCATGGTGGGATTCCTTACGACCTCGCCCTTAAAGTGATCGCAGAAGGCTGATCGTGTCTCAGTTTTTGAAGGAAAATCCCCATTACTTGCTCAGAGTTCATTTGCGCCGGAACAACCGGGGATGGGAAAGGCGCAGACGTTCTAAGTTACGTCGAATGCTATGCGTGGATGCGTTGGAAGTAAAGCAATATCTCGCCGCTGATTCATGAAGATCTTCGCCAACGATATCGAATATTGACTCGATAGCGAAGGTTGTCGCATCTCTCGGAAAGCGCGAATCTGTTGCCGGTCATGATTGAGATCCTGCTTTCGGGTACTCCGGGCCGCGCGCGTCGCTGAGCCTGAGAAGATTCCCAGGCGTGAAGGCGTCTCAACCGATGAGGAGCTGCCGAATGGCAAATATTCATGCGATTTCTACAGGTCTAGTCAAGGTACGAAGCGCGCAACGCGAATCGAGAAGCAAAGGGTTGGCGCGGCTTACGGACATGTTGTTCGACGAGGAATGGACCGATTGGCTGCCAATTTATGCGTGGGTCATCGAGCATGAAGAAGGGATCATCGTTGTAGATACTGGAGAGACTTCTCGGGTGCATGAGCGGGGATATCATCCCTCGTGGCATCCCTTCTATCGTCGTGCATCCAGATTTTCAGTTCACCCGGAAGAAGAAATTGGTTTCCAGTTGCGAAATCTCGGTATAGGCGCCAGAGACGTGAAGCAGGTTGTGCTAACACATCTCCACACGGACCATGCCGGCGGATTGGTTCACCTGACGGGAAGCAAGTTCTGGGTTGCGCAAGGAGAATTGAAGAGGGCAAGCGGGTGGAGCGGAAAAGTTCAGGGGTACCTGCCACATAGATGGCCCAAGGGATGGGAGCCTGAGTTTATTCGCTTCGAAGATCGGTCACTGGGTCCATTCCGGCAGAGCATGTCTCTCACCAGAAAGGGAGATGTGCTGATCGTGCCAACACCGGGACATACCCCGGATCATGTCTCGGTTGTGGTTTGCGGATCGCCGTCGTTCTTCCTTGCCGGAGACACCAGCTACAACCAACAACTGCTACTCGAAGGGAAAGTCGACGGTGTCAGCCCGGATGAAGAAGTCTCACGCGGCACGCTGGGCAAGATCGTTGCACTCGCAAAGGAACGGCCGCTGGTGTATTTGCCGTCGCACGATCCAGAGAGCGAAGAGAGACTTCTGCGGGGATTGGTGATCGAGGGTTCAGCAGAGAAAATGCTGGCTGCGACGCAATCATCCTGATGCGCAAAGCGAATTCGCTTGAATTTTAGATTCGCCGAAACAAGGATCGTGTTGGCGCCCCGCTGGACTCACTCGGGTCAGCAGAGTTTGTCAGTCGTGGCGGCGACGTCGAAGTCTTTTTGCGTGATGCCGCCGGCGTCGTGAGTGACGAGGGCGAGGCGAACCTTGTTGTAGCGGATGTCGATGTCGGGGTGGTGGCCGGCGTTCTCAGCAATGTCGCCGACTCTGTTGACGAAGGCGAGAGAGGCGCGGAAGTCCTTGAAGAGGAAGGTGCGGACGAGTTCGCCGGATTCGATCTGCCAGTCGGGCACGGTGACGAGGCGAGATTTGATTTCGGGGTCGGAAAGAGGGGCCATGAGAGTCCTCCTGGGAAGCGGGTACGGCAGGCCGGATGGGCGCCGGCGAGACCTGATCAATATAGGTTGTGATGCCGGGGCATAGTTGAAATTTGTAGGGCGGTGTGATAACTAATCCTTTAGTTGCTCGTCTATCAGGATGTAGAAACAACCACAAAACTGCTGCACATATTTGGAATCAATGGGTTAGAGGATGCCTCCAAAGAAATCGAACACATTAACCGAAGCCGAACTGAGACTGATGAAGATTCTGTGGCGGCGCGGGGAGTCGGCGGTGACCGACCTGGTAGCGGCCATGCCGGAGGGCGAGGAACTGGCTTATAACTCGGTGCTGACGACGATCCGGATTCTGGAGCAGAAGGGATACGTGGAACACCGACAGGAGGGTCGCGCGTTTATCTACCTGGCCGTTGTGGCGGAGGATGAGGCGAGCCGCTGCGAGGTGAAGCACGTATTGAGCCGGTTTTTTGGCAACTCCAGGGAGCAATTGTTGTTATCAATGCTGGGCGATGGGGACATCTCGCGCGAGGAATTGGAGCGGCTGAAGAAGGCGATTCGGGAAACAGCTGCCGATGACGGGAAAGAGGCAATGCACTTCGTGGCGATGCACTTCGTGGCGATGCACTTCGTGGCGATGCACTTCGTGGCGATGCACTTCGTGGCGATGCACTTCGTGGCGATGCACTTCGTGGCGATGCACTTCGTGGCGATGCACTTCGTGGCGATGCACTGTGTGGCGATGCACTGTGTGGGGTGGATCGGCGATCTTCGGCTGCTTCCACCGGCTGCGTTGGCGTGGTTTGCATCGGGCGGAGAGGCGTTTGCACGAACGGCTGGAATAACGCTGGTGAACTCGATCTGGCAGGGAGCGGTGATTGTGTGCGGCCTGGAGATCTGCCTTCGAATTATGCCGCGGATTTCGGCGGCACATCGGTTTGCGATTTGGGCGGCGGGATTTGGAGTGGCCGCGGGACTGCCGCTGTTGGCGTTGTTGAATTTTGGAGCGAGCCGGGCCGCTGCAACCGGCGTTGCGAATTCGGGAGTGACGGGGAGTTCGGTTGGGCCGTTGCTTCAACTGGATGCGCGATGGGGTTTGGCGATTGCGGGACTCTGGGTGGCGGCTTCTCTGATTCGTGGCGCAGTTTTGGCGGTGCATTCGATTCGGCTGCGACGGTTGTGGAAGGCCGCGCGCCCGGTGGACGCGAATGCAACGCTGGCTGCGGCGCTCGAAGATGTGCGCGGTGGACGGGTGACGATCTGCACGACGGAGATGCTGGACCGTCCAAGCGTGATTGGATTCCTTGCGCCGCGAATCCTGATTCCTGCATGGCTGATGGCGCGGCTGACTCCCGATGAGTTGCATCAGATTGTGCTGCACGAGGCTGAGCATTTGCGGCGCGGCGATGACTGGACAAACCTTCTGCAGAAACTGACGCTGGTCGCGTTTCCACTGAATCCGGCTCTGGCGTGGATAGAGCATCGCCTGGGCCGTGAACGCGAGATGGCGTGCGACGAAGGCGTGATTCGGATTACGAATGCACCGCGTGCGTATGCCGCTTGCCTGGCGAGCCTGGCGGAACGGGGGCTGGAACGGCGGGCCGAGGCGTTGACGCTGGGCGCGTGGCATCGGCGGTCGGAGCTGGTGTATCGAGTACATGGAATTCTGATGCGGAAGCGCGGATTGAACAAGGCTGCGGCGAGCGCGTTGCTGGGGACGGTGGGTTGTGCGCTTGTGGCTGGATCCTTTGAGATGGCGAAGGCTCCTCAACTGGTGGCGTTTGTGACAGCGCGCAAGAGTCTGGCGATGACGCCGGCTCGGCATCAGGAGATGGCTGCAATGCTGGCGCGAGAGAATGCCGAGGCCAAGTTGAGTTTGCCGGTGGGATTCCACGCGGTGCAGGCGAAGGCTGTGGTGCCGGAAGTTGAGCGTGCAAACGTGGTGAACACGAAGCATCACGCCCTGAAGAGCGCGGCAGCGCGTGCAGTAAAGGCCGTCGAGAACGAAGATACGAAAATTGCAAGGGTTAATATGGCCGGTGATCGCGTGAATGCGGACCCGGAGCAACAGTGGATCGTGCTGTCCGCTTGGGAGGAAGTGCGAACAGTAACCCGCACCTCGAGCACGATAGCGGATTATTACGTGAGCATGACGACGACTGATGCCGCGGCAGATGGGGCAGCGCAGACGCAACAAAACGATGGCAAGACAGCGGAAAACGCAACCAACCGGTTGCCGAATCAGACAAGCAGCCAGTACACCATCAGGCAGCTGATTTTGAGAGTGGCTCCCACAAATTCGAATTCCAATTCTACTCAGCCGGCGATGTCGGTTCGCGGCGGCTGGTTCGTGATCCAACTGTAAGTTCAACTTCAAAACGCAACGGAGAGTTAGGCATGACTGCAGCAACTAATTCATTAGTAACAAAGGCAAAGAAGTTTGGTGCGCCGATTGGAGCCGCGGCTGCGGTTCTTCTTGGTGGTGCGCTTCTGATCGCACACACAGCGCAGGCAGCAAGCAATGGAGCTGCCCCCAGCGGTGCGGCGGCATTGAGCGGCGGGGCGCCGATGGATGACAACAGTGTTTCGTCGCTGGTGGCCCTGGACAATGCGGTGGAAGCGGTCGCGGCGCGGGTTACGCCGGCGGTTGTGAATGTGGCGGTGACGGCGCGTGTGTCGGCGCAGGACGCTGACGGGGACGATGACGGCCAGGGTTCAGGCGGACAGATTCCGCAGGGCGCGATTCCGCCGGAGTTCAGGCGCTTCTTCGGGCCGATGGGACGCGGACAGAATCCTCAATCGCAGATTGAGCACGGGATCGGGAGCGGCATCATCATTTCTGCGGACGGCTACATCGTGACCAACAATCATGTTGTGGATGGGGCAACGCAGGTGAAGGTGACGCTAAACGATCGGCGTGTTTTCACCGCGAAGGTGGTGGGTGTAGACAAGCTGAATGATATCGCCGTAATCAAGATCAATGCGAATAATCTGACGCCGGTGGCATGGGGCGACTCGACGAAGCTGCATCCGGGACAGACGGTGCTGGCATTCGGTAGTCCGTTTGGATACTTCCAGTTTTCGGTGACGCGCGGGATCGTGAGCGCGCTGGATCGGCCGAATCCCTACTCGAATGATCCGCGCAAGCCGGGCGACTTCATTCAGACTGACGCGGCAATCAATCCGGGCAACTCAGGTGGAGCGCTTGTGAATGCTCACGGCGAACTGGTGGGCATCAATACGTTCATCATCACGAACAACGGAGCGTTTGCGGGCGCAGGTTTTGCGATTCCCTCGCAGATCGTGCGGGCTTCGGCCGAGTCGATCATCAAGGACGGCACCGTACATCACGGATACCTGGGCATCAGCATGAACGATGTGACGCCGGATAATTCGAACTTCTTCAACCTGCCGGATGCGATGGGCGCGATTGTGAGCCAGGTAACACCTGACTCGCCGGCGAGCCGCGCAGGGCTAAAGAGCGGCGACGTGCTTCGCGAACTGAATGGAAGCAAGATCAGGAACGGCGGCCAACTGCAGGTTGTTGTGAGCCAGACTGCTCCGGGAAGCGATATCAAGCTGGGTATTCTGCGCGACGGCAAGCCGGAGACATTGACGGTAAAAGTCGGCGAATTCAAAGGTGAAAAGCAGGTAGCAGAGAACGAAGGTGATGGATCGCAGCAGCGTGGAAAGCTCGGGGTCGGCGTTGGCGATTTGACGCCGGACCTGCGCCAGCAGATGAACATTCCGTCGCAGGTGAAGGGTGCGGCGGTGCAGAGTGTTCGGCCAGCTAGCCCCGCAGAGGACGCAGGACTGCAGCCTGGGGATGTGATTCAGGAAGTGAATCGCAAGCCGGTTACGAACGCGGAAGAATTCGCGAATAATGTGCATGCAGTTCCAGCGGGCAAGGACATCCTGTTACTGATCTGGTCGCATGGCGGCGCGAGTTATCGCGTAGTGCATCCGGCACAGGGGGACCAGAACGGCGAGTAAGCGCGCTGTTCTGAGCAAGGTGTTGTTGTTTTAGCGAGGTTGTAAGCACAATTCACGGCCGCCGCATCTCCTCGAAGTGCGGCGGTCATTTTTGTGATTGAGAGAATTTGAGCGCATCTGTGAAAATCTCGCTCGAATTGTACCGAGCTTGAAAAACGCGGCTGGGAACGAAACTGCACGATGACGACAATCTGTGAATTACCGCTTTTCAACGAGAAGAGAGCGGATTCGTCGATTCGAAGACGCTCTCTGGCGCTTGCAGGTTGTAACGAAGCCCAAATGACTTACTGGCCGCGCGAATCTTGTTGAGAAACCAGTTTCTGATTCGAGGCCTTGTCGAGCCTTTGAGTGATCATCGGCCCGAATTGAGCTGACTGAAGGACATGGGTGTTGGCTTCGTCGTCAAACCTCAGGACGATTTTCTGTCGGTTGGCTGCGCTTCACCGGGATGGGACCTCGGGAGGAAGGAATGGATTCCACGTCCAGTGCAGCATTTCACCTTCCATGATGAGAAAGGGCGCCTTCCTCTGTAACTTGAGCTATCTTTTGACAATTGCAATCCCGTAGCGGGCATATTTCGGCGCGGACTCGTCCATTTTCGAACACCAGTGTTCTGGCGTGAACAGGTCGATAAACACACACAACTTTTTGGCCGGGATCTTGCTATTCGACGGTGACGGATTTGGCGAGGTTGCGGGGCTGGTCTACGTCGCAGCCGCGACGGACGGCGATGTAGTAAGCGAGCAACTGCAGCGGGACGATCTCGATCAGAGGCGAGAGCAATTCGAATGCGGGCGGGATGAGGATGACGTGCTCAACGAGACCGGTGAGCGTGGTATCGCCTTCAGTGGCAACGGCAATCACACGACCGGAACGCGCTGTAACTTCCTGAATATTTGAGAGGGTTTTCTCGTAGCGCAGTTTTGAGGCGGGATCAGCCTCGTCGCGCGTGGCGAGGACGACCACAGGGAGAGTTTCATCGATGAGGGCGTTAGGGCCGTGCTTCATTTCGCCGGCAGGGTAGCCTTCGGCGTGGATGTATGAGATCTCCTTGAGCTTTAGTGCGCCTTCAAGGGCGATGGGAAAATGGATGCCGCGGCCGAGGTAGAGGAAATCGCGCACGTGCGAGAAGCTCGCGGCGAGTTGCTCGCACTGAGGGGAGCTGGACTTGAGGACTTCTTCGATCTTGGCTGGAATGCGGCTGAGCTCTTCGATGAGCTGGACGGATCGTTCTTTATTGAGGCGCCCGCGGAGCTGACCGAGTTTGAGCGCAAGCAGAAAAAGCGCGGTGAGCTGTGCGGTGAAAGCCTTTGTAGAGGCAACGCCGATCTCGGGGCCCGCGTGGGTGTAGATGGCTCCGTGGGCTTCACGGGCTACCATCGCTCCGACGACGTTGCAGATCGCGACTGTTTTCGACCCGAGCGAGATCATCTCGCGCTGAGCAGCGAGCGTGTCGGCGGTTTCTCCGGACTGGGTAATGAGCAATCCGAGGGCGTTGCGGTCGGGAATCGGATTGCGATAGCGGTATTCGCTGGCGTAGTCGACATCGACCGGCAGGCGAGCGAGTCGCTCGATCATGTATTTGCCGGCGAGGGCCGCGTGCCAACTGGTACCGCAGGCGGCGATGTTGATGCTGGAGGCGCCTGCGAGTTCGTCGTCGTAGATTTCCATTTCGCCGAGAAAGATGCTTCCGGAATCGAGTGAGACGCGGCCGAGGGTGGTGTCGCGAATGGCGCGCGGCTGCTCCCAAATCTCCTTGAGCATGAAGTGCTTGTAGCCGCCCTTTTCCGCCTGAATGGGGTCCCACTGGATACGCTGCAATTCGCGCTCGATGGGCTTGCCGTTGAAGTCAGTGAGCTTGACGCCGTCAAGGGTAAGAATGGCCATGTCGCCGTCGGCGAGGAAGTAGATGTTGCGGGTGTGGTGAAGGATTCCGGGAACGTCAGAGGCAACGAAGTATTCGCCTTCGCCTACGCCTATGACAACGGGGGGACCGGAACGTGCGGCAATGATCTTGTCAGGTTCAGCGGAGGAGAGGATGCCGAGTGCGAAGGCTCCGGTGAGTCGCCTGACGGCGCGGCGGATTGCATCTTCGAGAGGGATGGGAGAACCGGAAGAGGCCGCATCGTTCTGGATCTGCTCGATGAGGTGCGCGATAACTTCGGTGTCCGTTTCGGTCACGAACTTGTGGCCCTGGGCAGCGAGTTCGCGCTTCAGGTCCAGGTAGTTTTCGACGATGCCATTGTGGACAACAACAATGCGGCCGGAGCAGTCGCGATGTGGGTGGGCGTTCTCTTCGGTAGGGCGACCGTGGGTGGCCCAGCGCGTATGGCCGATGCCGAAGGTGCCGTCGAGCGGATGATTGCGCAGGACTTCTTCGAGATTGCCGAGTTTGCCGGGCGCGCGGCAGACTTCGAGAAGAGCGGTGTTCGGGCTGCCGACAGCGATGCCGGCTGAGTCGTAACCGCGGTATTCCAGGCGGCGCAGACCCTCGATGATGACGGGGACAACCTTATTACGGCCGACGTAGCCGACAATTCCGCACATGATTGGATTTTATGCGACAGGACTGAACGCGACTTGGAATCCCGCAGCCGGGCCTTGAGAAGAGTGTCCCGGCTCACCGCGACGACTATTCCTCAATGCGGTATGTGAACTCTTCGATGACGGGGTTGGTGAGGACTTCGCGGGCGATGCGCTCGACCTGGGCGCGGGCGGCTTGTGGATCGAGGCCATCAGCGAGAGACAAAGCGAAATATTTGCCCTGGCGGACGGCGGAAACGTCGCTGAATCCGATCTTGCGCAAGGCATTGTGAATGGTTTGGCCCTGAGGATCGAGGACCGATGTCTTTAACGTAACGTAGACATGCGCCTTCATTATCCGCGATTATAGTATGTCAAGCACAATTGCGTATGCCTCTGTGTTTTGTTTTAGATGGGGAGTGTCCAAGAAATTATGGACACTTTACAATTTCTAATCGCCGCTATTGACGCGGGGTTTCGTGTCCTCGGTGGACACTCACACGTTGGCATAATCGCTCTGTGCGCACGCTCACGCTTGCGCAAGATTCCGACAGTACCTAGGTGGGGGTTACTGAGGAAAAGGCGTGCGATTACTGCAGGCGGAGCAGGATTGCTCTGAGTGTTGGACCGTTGCAAGAATTTGCTCTAACGTTGCTTCAGCTCCGATTGGGTTGGGGCTCTCCAGAATGGGAATGTGTGCAAAAGAGGCCGCGCTACGCGCGGCCTCTTTTGCGTTTGTCGTTGCCTTCTCTGCGCGAAGCTTGGACACTTGCCCCGGCGGAGTTAGCGACACTTGGGTCTAGCCTGATCGTCCCATTTGGCGGGGGCTTCGGCTGTAATGGACACGACAATCCGCTACTATAGTAGTTCAGGCGGATGGGCGGTAAGTGCCTCGGTTTGAGATCGGTGGAACCCCGGGGATTGCCGTCTCTTCTGGTCTTTCCCTCAGCGGTCGCGGCCGTAAGCGCATTGTGCGATGCGCATCTAAAAGAGAATCCGGCTCCCCGGAGTATGCCGGACTTAACCCCGAGAGGATGTCGATAAGAATGGTTAATTATTTGGAGTTGCCGATTGGCGATCGGTCGCCCGAAGTGTTTCGAGCGGTGATCGAGATTCCTAAAGATGGTACCAATAAGTTTGAATATGACAAGCAGTTGCACGTCTTCAAGCTCGACCGCAACCTGCACTCGCCCGTGCATTATCCCGGAGATTACGGGTTCATTCCTTCGACGTTGAGCGACGATGGTGACCCGCTCGACGTGCTGGTGCTGGTCCCTGGGCCGAGCTTTCCCGGATGTGTGCAGGAAGTGCGGCCGATCGGGCTGCTGGAAATGATGGACCAGGGCGTGCTTGACGAGAAGGTGCTGGCGGTGGGCAAAAATAATCCGCGCTACACCAATGTTTGGAACTACACCGATATCTATCCCCACATGCTGAAAGAGATTACGCACTTCTTCTCGATATATAAGGATCTGGAAGGCAAGCGGGTAGAAATCAAGGGTTGGCATGATGCAGCATATGCGCGCGATCGCGTGCTGCGGGCAACTAAGCTCTTCGAAGAAGGAAAGGCCAAGCCTGTCGCGTTGAGGCAGAAAGTGGCGAAGTAAGCCGGCTCCAGTTAAAAACACAAATGGCGGCCCGCGCTTTCAATGGCGCGGGCCTTCGGCTTTTTAGTCGGTGGCGGAAGCTGTAGCCAACCGGCGGCGCGCAAGCCTGCCGGCAATGAGCCAGTAGAGGATAGGACCGAGAAGGCCGACGGCGAGGGAGAAAACAAGAGACGAGACTGTATTGTGCACGATCACAATCTCTTCTCTACGAGATGCATAAAGCGCATAGCCAATGAGTACTGCGGGGCCTATTCCCAATGAACAAGCAAAAGCGAGATTGCCAGCCTTAAAAGGTCGAATGAGATCTGGCTCGCGGATTCGAAGTACTACGAGCGCGACAAACTCAAGCAGCAGGCTTGATCCGTAGAGGATGAGGTCAATGGAGATGAGCCGTTCGAACGTGAGGTTCAAGGCCAGTGCCCATGCCAGTCCGCAAAGCAACACGCTTACCCAGGGCACACCGCGGCGATTGCGCCTGGCAACGAAACGCGGAAGCATACCGTCTTCGGCCATCGCCATGGGAAGGCGTGTGTAACTCATCATGAGCGCGTTGAACATTCCAATGCCGCAGATGCGCCTCCGGCCACGACGGCCAAACCGAGCAGCGGGCCTCCGATTGCATTGGCTGCCGTCATCCAGTCTCCGGTTGAAAAGCTATCGACGGAGAGGCCGGCAAGCGCCATGGCCAGAAGGGGCAGGATGTAGGTGACGGCAGCCAACACGGCTGCCGCAATCATCGCGCGCGGATAATTCCGCTGCGGATTCTCAACTTCCTGAGCGACTGTAGAAGCATTGTCCCACCCCATGTAGTTCCACATCGCAACTAAAACGGCGGTCGAGAGAGCGGCCTCAGAACCGGCGTGGCCCCAGTGCATCGCGGGATGGAGTGTAAAGCCTCGCCATACCCCGAGCACCAGAAAAACAGCGAACGGAGCGAGCAGAAGAGCAAACAGGCCCACCGATCCTTCGCCGACAGCAGGAGCCCCGCGAAGGTTCCAAGAGCAACAGAAAATCACTATTGCCACCGACCAAGCATACCCGTGCCAGCCTGCGGTAAGCGCCGGGTTGAATTTGCCGAGATAGAGAACGAAGATGGCCGGATAAATAGCCATGTCGAATATGCTGGCCGAAAGTGAGAGCCAGCCTTCCTGATATCCCCAAAACGGACCAAGAGCGCGGCGAACCCAGACATAGAAGCCTCCCTCGGCGGGAATGGCGCTTGCAAGCTCGCCGATCATAAGCGCGGTGGGCAAAGACCACAAGATCGGCAGGACGAGCAGAATGATAATCGCGCGCGCGAATCCGGCTCCGCCCAGGATGTCCTCAATGCCATAGGGACCGCCCGACACCATGAAGTACGTGGCGGCAATGAGCGGAAGCAAACGCATCTTGCGCCTGGAGGGTCTGACAGACGAGCACATTGATGTGAATGTAACAAAAGTAAACACGGGTTGCTGGATCGATGACGCGTTGGCTCACTCGAGCCGATGCGCCTGAACGACATAAAAGCTACCACCGATAAAGGCGGAATCCCGTCGTGACGACTATCTATGGGACAAGCGGATTTTCAGGATTCAGAGCGTATCCGATGCGCTTCTGCCTGCGGAAAGTCAGTAGCGCCAGAAAACGTGTCCCGCAGGGAAGTGCGCACTTATACGCCTGAGGAGTGCAAAGTCCGCTATAATCCGGAATGAACAACGGAGAGATGGCCGAGTGGCTGAAGGCGGCGGTTTGCTAAACCGTTATAGGGTCAAAAGCTCTATCGGGGGTTCGAATCCCCCTCTCTCCGCCATATAAGTCAAATTATTTGTTATAGGTAAGTTACACAGCTTTAATTCCGGCTTTTTCCGCTTCGTTCCCTCACTAAGTCTGTCGATGCTTGTAATATGCTCCTCACCGTATTCGGTGTGACGCCGTGCCGTGTCTCTGGCGGCCTTGAGGCCGGGCAGAGACGCGGCACGGATCTTGGACGTTCCCTTAACGGCCTGCGAACGCCGCTGACCGCTCCTCGTTCTCCTCGTACGTCGATGTTTTAGTTCCGGTCTGTACCTGGCGGCTATAGGAGTGGCCGGTGAGCAGTCCAAGAACAAACCAGGCAAACAGTGCTGCTCCAATTGCGAACAGGATGTCTCCGGGAACTCTCATCCAGCGCAAAGTCTGCATGGAACTCGATTGCATGAACTCCGCGGAACGCGCGTACCAGGTGCCGTGTTCGATGGATGCCCATGCCTGCAGCAGACCGACCGGTAGCATGCTGAGGAGGACCATGAAGATCAAGCCAAAGTTCAGACACCAGAAAGAGAGCTTGAGCGGAGTCTCCTTCCACTTGCGGCCAGGATTCAGCGCGCGTAAGCAGAAGAGAGTGAGGCCGAGACCGAGCATTCCGTACACCCCGAACAACGCCGTGTGACCGTGGACGGGAGTGAGATTGAGCCCCTGGACGTAATAGAGAGAGATCGGAGGATTAATGAGGAAGCCGAAAAGACCTGCTCCCACGAGATTCCAGAATGCAACTGCGACAAAGAAGTAGATGGGCCATTTGTAGTTGGCGATCCACTGAGACTTCTTTGTCGGCTGCGCGAGGCGGATGTTCTCCCAGGCTTCGTAACCGATCAGAGTGAGTGGCACAACTTCGAATGCACTGAAGATTGCGCCCAGCCCGATCACTGCGGGAGTGGCGCCGGCGAAATAGAGGTGATGAAACGTGCCGATGATTCCGCCCGAGAGAAAGATGGTGGTCGAGAAGAGCGCAGCTTTGGTTGCGGTACGAATCTCGATCAGCTTGAGCCGCGTGAACAGGAATCCAATCACAACGGTTGCGAATACTTCAAAGAAGCCTTCAACCCAGAGATGAACGACCCACCAGCGCCAGTATTCAGCGGTGACGAGATGGCTGCGCTGGTTGTACATGAGGCCTGCCGAATAGAAGAGGGGGATGGCGATGCTGGCGATAAGGAAGAGCGTCAGGAGTGCGCGGTCTTCACTCTTCCGGACGAGTGCCGGTTTGAGAGAGGCGACCATCAGAACAAGCCAAAGAACCAATCCAACGAACAGGAGAATCTGCCAGAGTCGCCCGAGATCGACGTATTCGTAACCCTGGCTACCTAGCCAGAACCACATGTTGCCGAGGCGCTGTTGAATTCCCATCCATTCGCCGGCAAGCGAGCCGCCAACGACGAGGATCAGAGCACCGAAGAGCGCGTTAACGCCGAGGCGCTGATACTTGGGTTCGTGACCGCTTACCGCGGGTCCAACGTAAAGACCTGTCGCTAACCACGACGTCGCGATCCAGAAGATGGCGATTTGCAGATGCCAGGTTCGCGTGACGGCGTAGGGCAGAAACTTGGCAAGCGGGAATCCAAAGAAGGCCTGTCCCTCGACACCGTAGTGCGCGGTGAGGACGCCCATGAGGATCTGAACGCCCCAGAGGATGACCACCACATAGAAATACTTCAACGTCGCACGTTGCGACGGAGTCGGCTTGAAGACTAGAAATGGGTCGCTCTCTGGGTACGGTCCGTGCACAAGTTCCTTTTCCTGCGACGCATACCACCAGACGAGGCCACCGATTCCCGCCAACAAGCCGACAAAGCTGAGAACACTCCAAAGAACGGCGCCAGAGGTCGGAACGTTTGCCACCAGTGACTCATGCGGCCAGTTGTTAGTGTATGTGGCCACGGAACCGGGGCGTTCGGTGCTGGCGGCCCATGACGTCCACCAGAAGAATTCTGCCAGTTGATGCTGTTTTGCGACGTTGGTCAGGGCGCCGTGCGGGATGGCGTACTCAGGTCGGCCTGCCGCAAAAACGTCAGTATAGTAAGCCTGAAGCTGCTCGATTGCCGCGGCACGATCGGCACTTAGCGTGACACGATTGCGCGAAGCATCGTAGGTGTTGGTCCGCATCTCACGGATCAGACGCGACTTGAAGATGGCTTGATGATCGAGATCGAGAGCAGCGAAATTTGCCGCACCGGATCTGACAGCCCAGGTATTCAGGAGGATCTCCGATTCCCGATGAAGCCAATCCGCGCTCCAATCGGGTGCCACATAGGCTCCGTGACCCCAGACCGTGCCAATCTCCTGTCCGCCGATCGACTGCCAAACTCCTTGTCCATCGGTAATGGAGCTTCCTGTAAAGAGGAGCTGCCCGTCAGTGGTGTACACATCTGGAATGGGCGGCGCCTCGGTGATGAGTTTTCTGCCTACTCCTCCGAGAACGACGAAAGATCCAATGATTACGATGGCCAGTGCCACCCAATACCGCTTGTAGGACATAAATTTCTCCTCGATGAACCGCGCGCTCTATGCCGCGCTAAGACCACCGTAGCGTCGGGTGCGCCGCATTGCAGGGACTTTAGTCACACCGAGATGAGGAAACGATTCGGGCACCGGAATTCGAGCATTCTCCGCTTGGAATTCGTCCGTTGATGTGGGTTTATCCCTGAGCCTGTTACAGTTTCCAGTGTCCCGTTTCGGGTTTGCGCACACACGCAGCCAACGGACCCAATTCCCCGGGGGCCGACCGCATGTCATTTCGTTCTGTGTTCCTGGCTGTTGTGATCGCCTTTGCGCTCATTCTGGGTGCTTTTCTTGTGAATCGGGCGCGACCGAGCGTCGAAACCGCGCAGCCGACTGCCGATTTTGTCCGGGCCTCGGGAAAATGCGCTGAATGTCATGCCCGGCTTCAGTATTCGGTGGTGCACGAATACGAGATGTCTGCACACGCAAAGAAGAGCGTCAACTGTCTCGACTGCCATCAGGCAACTGCCGGCCAGCAGAAAGTTGATCACCACGGATTTGTAATCAGCACGCATCTCACCGCTGGAAACTGCCGCTCTTGCCACGAAGGCATCTATCAGGAGTTTCTCCGTAGCCGCCACGCGGCTCCCAGCTGGGCGGCTGTCCGCGGTGAGAAGGGCTTAAGTCCGGAACAAGTCTCCTTCAGCGAACAGTTCCAACCGGGCGGCACGAAGCGTCCCCCGAACCCGCTGGTGCTTCCGGAAGGGCACTCCGCCGCGACATCCGGTTGCGAGCAGTGTCACGCGGTCGGCAAACCTAATGATGACGGAACGATTGGGACGTGCACGCAATGCCACTCCCGGCACACGAGTTCAGTTGAACTCGCGCGGTTGCCAAGCACCTGTGGCCAATGCCATATGGGCCCCGATCACTCGCAGATCGAGATCTACAACGAGTCAAAGCATGGGATCATGTTTGCGGCTCAGCGAAATCTGCTGAACCTCAAGGCCGATCCACGCACGCTTACAACGCGGGATATGTTCGTGCCTACCTGCTCCACGTGCCACATGAGCGGCATCAACGGTCTGAAGGTGACGCACAACCCGTCTGACAGGCTTGGCTGGTACCTTGCCGATGCTGTTACTACGCATCGACCTAACTATCTGCAAGCGCAAATCAATATGAAGCAGGTTTGTATACAGTGCCACACGCAGCCTCTGATCGATCGGGTCTACAGTCAAGGAGAACAGGTTGTCCAAAGCACGAACGCAAAGGTCCTTGCCGCCAAGGCGATCATGGACGACCTTCATAAGGATGGCACGCTGTCAGGCCCGCCATTCACGCACACCATCGACTTCACTTACTTCAATCTCTGGCATTACGACGGTCGCACGTCGAAGCACGGCGCCTTCATGGGCGGCGCCGATTTCGTGCAGTGGCATGGGAACTACGAACTGCTTTCGAAGACGGTTGAACTCCAGCACGCGGCTGACGAACTGCGGAGGGAGCATGCCCACAAGTAAACTGCTGCTCCGGTTACAAAGCATCATCGCCGATAGCCGCGTAAGGTGGGCACGCGATACTCAACTTTGGGTTGAGCTTTTTGTGACCACAAATCTCGCGATACTTGCTGCCGACATTTACATTGCACACTCTGTGAATCACTTTCAGAAAGCAGCGGAGTACATTCCCCTCTACTTCTCCCTCGTGGCGCCAGTTGTTCTAGTCGTCGTGATCGGCCTGCGATGGGTGTGGAGGTTTGAAGCGCCGTGGCGTGATGTTGGCTATATGATCGGCTGGCTTTCAGTCCTGGTTGGCCTGGGAGGCGTTCTCTACCATCTCGAGAGCCGGTTCTTCCTGGACAGGACTCTGAAAAGTCTCACGTACGCGGCGCCTTTCGCAGCGCCGCTGGCCTATACAGGACTGGGATTTCTGCTTCTCATGAATCGGATGGTAGGCGCCCGTACCGCGGAGTGGGCTCGTTGGGTGATCCTTCTGGCATTGGGTGGCTTCTTTGGAAATTTTGTACTGTCATTGACCGACCATGCGTCGAATGGGTTTTTTGCGAAGACAGAATGGATTCCGGTTATCTCCTCTGCGCTTGCGACCGGCTTCCTCATCATTCCTCTCGTGCTGACCGTGACTCGACGATTCATGGATGTGTGCCTGATTGTGATGCTGACGCAGGCCTTCGTCGGCGTCCTGGGCTTTTGGTTTCACGTTCAGGCAAACCTTGTTGAGCCGGGACACAGCATCTTCGACAAGCTGGTTAACGGTGCTCCGCCGATGGCTCCTCTGTTGTTCCCCAATCTTGTGGGTCTCGCACTGATCGGTATATGGGCACTCCTCCCGCACCTTGAGGAGGCGACTCCAGGCCGTTCGTGGATGGGAGCAACGTACGATTGGGCGCACCCCGAGGAACAGTCCGAGACAAACAACTAGCCTCCTCTTCGGGGGCGCTGACCTTCGTGCAAACTACGCCGCAGTTTGTTGAGCAGCGGTGCTCGATGCAAACGCTGAGCGCCCGGCGAGAAATGTGAGTGCCAAATTCGTCGCGAAGATCAGCACCGCAGACAGTTCAAACATTCCCGAGACCGGCAGCACCTCCCAAGCGAACGACAGCAGCTTCTCATAGGCGAGCGGTTCAGAAGCCACGCGCAAGAAGCATCCTGCTTGCAGGCAGATCAGACTGAGAAGCATGAGACGCTTACTGAAGATGTTTTGAATTCCGGCGAAGTGGGGCAAGATGCGCGGCCCGATCGCGAACACCATCGTCGCTGCGAACCCGACCGTGAGCGCGTGACGAGAGGCACCCCAGATGCCGCCGTGCACATCAGCAAATGCGGCCCATACACTCATCAGCGCCGCAATGATCAGCCACGCGTACGGCAAACGAGCAAACGTCGAAAAGCTTGGATGAATGCCTTGAGTTTTTGCACGACCATGAGGCCGTTCTGTGAAACGAAGCGCCAATCCAATTGCACCTGCGCTCAACGCGAACAGAATGGTTGCCGCTTTCGGAAGCCCTGAAACCCCGAACAGTACGCCCGCGACAACCAGGAATAAGGCTAGTCGAAACAAACGAACGTCCGGCTTCGATATTGCTAAAAAGGTCGGCAGCCATCTCGCTGAGAATCCCCAGACCACCGGAACAACGAAACCCCAGCCGAGCAATACGAGATATTTCTGATCGAGGGAGTGGGGAAAAGACCGAAGGCCGCCCTCCAGGCCCAATCGAATGCACTCGACAAAGTTGAAGGTCACGGCGGATGCGAGTCCTGCTGTGCCGATTAGAACGGAAACCATCCAGAGTTCCATCGGAGTCCTGGTCTCTTTTTCATCATTTGACGCCGGCCGCTTGTGGTGTGAGGCCGCAAAGAGAAACAGGATCACCGCGATCAGTTCGAAGGCCGCAGAAATCGGGAGAAGCATTCGCCAATGCCATCCATAGATGTTTGCAAACCAGCGCATTGCAACGCCGGATGTCCAAAGCGTGTAACAGAAAAGCGGCAGACGGATGACCGAACGTCCAAGTGTGGGTTGCGAATAGAAGCCGATGCCAAGAATGAAACTGCCGATCCAGCCGAACATCTGCGCGTGGCCGTGCCCTTCCATCCATGCGGCAGGCAATGTACCAAGGCCGTGATTCGCGCTGATTGCCATCAGGTTTGAGAATCCCAACAAAGTTCCCGGCAGTGCCATAAAAAAGAGGCCGCTCGCGATCCAGGCGCGAAGCATCAGGCTCTTTTGTCGTTCGTGGGCAAGGACGGCTGCGTTCTCATGGACAGTAGTGCTGGAAACGGGTTGATCGAATAACGGAAGAGCAGCCATGACTAACTCCTTTTCTTGAGTTCTGCTTCCAATTGAATCGCACGGGGAAACAGAACATCGTTCTCCAGATGAACGTGCTGCCTGAAATCAGCTTCGTATTCGCGAAGCCCTGAATAGAGTGCGATGTGCGTCGCACAGGCCCATGTGGGAGGCTCAAAATGATTGGTCACATGGATGAGCTCCGCCATTATGTGCTCGGCAGACTCGTGCTCCTGTTCCATCACGAAGATAGGGTGCGTTACAGAGCGGAAGCAGATGTGCGCGGTCGGATATGCTGCTGCGGATTCCTGATCCATCTGCGAGATGTACGGAAAGAGAACCAGTTCCTCCTTCTCGATATGCGCATACATCTCGCAACGAAGTTTTTCAACCAGTTCGGCCACCTTAACCAATTCAGGCGCTCGATCCTGTCTCTTTGCCGCGACCTTGGACGCCATCTCGGATAGCCCCGGAAGCACTTGGCGCACCTGGAGATGATGAGCGCGGACGATGTGTTGAATCAGGCGGCCCAGCGACAGAGTTGACGGGTCAAATGTTTCACACCCACGTTCTTTTGCCTCCGCATCAGCAAGTTTTTCGAGGACTTGATCGACAGACAGTTGCAATTCCTGGCACGCTCCTTCGAGCGACAAATCTGCCTGCAAGCAGAGATCGATATCGAATCGACAAAAGATACCTGCTGCGGATGGCTGCCTGGTTACGATCTCTCGGATTGATTGGGTTGCAGTAGGCATGAGCATTCTCCACTTGCAACCGTAGCGGGCAATGAAGAATGGAGCAGTAACTTATGTCACTCGGTGCCGAACGGGCCTATGACGCGGCCTCGAGAAGAGCCTTCAGACCGTCCAGATCCTTCACGACGATCTGTCGCGCATCCACGTCCAGGAGACCTTCGGCCTGAAGCCGCATGAGATTGCGGGAGACGAGTTCACGCACGGTTCCGAGCTGATTGGCCAATTCCTGATGAGTGGCAGGAAGTTGAAACTCGATTCCGCGGGCGCTCTTCTTGCCTTCGCTTTGGGCGAGTTTGACGAGTGCGGAGATCAGGCGCTGGCGAATCGTCGTGAACGATAATTCCTCGATAATCCCCACGAGCCGCCGCAACCGCGAACCGACCACCTGGAGAACCTTGAGCGCAACCTCAGGATGCTCCATGCAATACGTCTGAAAATCGCGGCGCGAGATGAAAGCGACTTCCGCATTCTCGATGGCCACTGCTGAGGCAGGGAAAGGACCGCCGTCAAAAACAGGCAACTCAGCGACCGACTCGCCGGGAACGTTCACCGCGAGCACCTGCTCTCGGCCACTCATAGAGGTCTTGAAGATGCGGACTTTGCCTTGCGCAATGATGTGCAGCCCATTGCACGGTTCGCCCTCAGAAAACAGCAACTCTCCCGTACTGAAGAGCTTGCGGACTGTTCGCGCAGCCAGCGTCTTCAACTCAGTCGGCGTGAGACTCGACAAAAGTGCAGTTCTACCCAGGGCGGTGGCAAGGTCGGTGCGTTCGGCAGTCACCGGGAGATTCTAGCAGCCTGGGACTTTGGTCACTGCATTCGGCTCTTCCTTGCGCTCTGATGAGTCTATGAACCCGCAAATCAACACCACCGACTTCAACGAACGGCCGTTCATCGCCATATGGGAAGTGACCCAGGCATGCGATCTTGCCTGCGTTCATTGCCGCGCATCGGCTCAGCCGGATCGCCATCCCATGGAACTCAGCACCGATGAGGGTAAAAAACTGATCGACCAGATCGCGGCTTTGAAGGTGCCTGTGTTTGTGTTGACGGGAGGAGACCCCATCAAGAGGCCAGATCTTTTTGAACTGATCTGGTATGCAAGGTCTGTCGGCGTAAGAGTTTCATTGACGCCGAGCGCTACGCCCTTGCTCACGAGAGATGTGATTGTGCGGCTCAAAGAGGCTGGCCTCGCACGGCTGGCAGTAAGCATGGATGGCGCGAGTGCCGAAACCCACGACGCATTCCGCGGAATGAGCGGATCGTTTGCGCGAACGCTTGACGCCGTTCGATGGGCGAATGAGGTTGGCCTGGCGGTGCAGATCAACACCACATTCAGCCGCAGAAACATTGGTGAGATTGATAACATCGTTGCGTTAATAGAGAAGCTGAAGATAACTCTTTGGAGCGTGTTCTTCCTAGTCCCCATGGGACGCGGAAAACTAAACGATCTACTGAGTGCGGAGGAGTTCGAAGCGGTCTTTGCGAAGGTTCATAGTCTGTCTAAAGCCGCGAGCTTCGACATCAAAACAACCGAGGCGCAGCATTACAGACGCTTCATTTTGCAGCAGCGCGTTGCTGAACGAAGGTTGGGAATGGACTTGGCATCGCCACAGGGGCGGACTGTCGACGCAATCGGGCGCGCGCCTCGCGGCCTCAACGACGGTAAAGGGTTTGTATTCATCTCGCACAAAGGGGAGGTGTTCCCGAGTGGATTTCTCCCTCTCTCGGCGGGTAGTATCCGTGAGCAGGAATTGGCAACGATCTATCGCGATTCGCCGCTGTTCCGCAATTTGCGCGATACGTCGAAGCTTGAGGGCAAGTGCGGCTCCTGTGAGTTCAAAGAAATCTGCGGAGGATCACGATCACGCGCCTACGCATTAACCGGGAATCCACACGCTGAAGAACCTTGTTGCTATTATGTTCCGAAGGGTTATATTCCGCCGGAAGCATGGCTGAAAACGGCAACTACGCTGCATGTTCTCCAGGGCGCGTGAGAGCAACCATCGCCGAATGGGAGACAATCACAAGTACGTAAGAATATGAGGCGCACGCAATGGCGATTCAGATTGGCGCAAAGCCCGACAGCGGTTTTGATGACCCGATCGGAATGCTCAAGGACTGCCACCGGCGGATCGAGAGCTTCCTGGGCATTCTCTGCGTTGTAGTTGGCCGCGCGCAGGGCAGGAGCCTAACGAGCGAAGAGCGAGTTGCCGTTCAAGCTGCGCTACAGTACTTCAGGACTGGCGGCCAACGCCACACTGCCGATGAAGAAGAATCACTGTTCCCGCGCCTTCGTAAATCTGCCGCCAAAGCCTTTGAGGAGATCGATCGGCTCGAAAGTGACCATCATGAGGCGACCGATCTGCACGGATCAATCGAGCGCCTCTACTCCAGGTGGATTGAGTCTAGCGAATTGAGCTCTGAAGAAGCAAAGCAACTGCTAACTGAGACTGAGCGCCTCAAGCAACTCTATTCTGACCATATCGAAGTCGAGGAGACGGTTGTGTTTGCTCGCGCAGTCGAGGTGTTGAACGGTCACGAGATTGCGGCTATTGGCACCGAGTTTCGATTCAGGCGAAAATAGCATCGCAGGTGTTCTCATTAATGAACTCCGAGTGACCAAAGTCGCTGTGGTGGATGCAGTGATGGCCCTAAGCTGTGGTTCAAGGAGATCGGAAATGACCGCAACCACACAAACTGTTCGTGAAATTGCATTGGAGCAGCCCTCGTCAATACGCGTATTTGAACAATTCGGAATCGACTACTGTTGCGGAGGACGCAAACCTCTTACCGAAGCATGCACCGCAGGGAATCTGAAAGTCGACGCAGTTCTCGCTGCGTTGGAAGCCGCGGCGAAGCAGCCACAGATGGAAGTCGCGAATTGGGAGAGCAAATCTCTGGACAGCTTGATCTCACACATTATTGCCACTCACCATTCATATGTGAAGCGGGAACTGCCCCGGCTAGCTCAGCTTGCTCAGAAGGTTGTTAATCGCCACGGCTCTAGATTGGCGGAGTTGCCGATGATCGCTGCAAAGCTCGAGAGCCTGGACGAGGAGCTTACTCAACATTTGTTGAAGGAAGAAATGATCCTGTTTCCTTACGTAGCAAGCCTGGAACAGTTCTTATCTCTCGGCTCTGCGAAGCCACGCAGTTGTTTTGATTCAGTCGCGAACCCGATCGCGATGATGACGGAAGAACATGATGCCGCGGGAACTCTCCTTGCAGAGATACACCGCCTCAGCGAGAACTTCACCACGCCAGCGGACGCTTGTCCTACTTTCCATGCGTTCTACGACGGACTGAAGGAGTTTGAGCAGGATCTGCATCAGCATATCCATCTGGAAAACAACATCCTGTTTCCGCGCGCAATCGAACTCGAGTCATCGGCCCAGCGGATCCGAGAGTGATTCGTCCGGATGTTTCATGGCTTTTGATGTGAAGCGCGTGAGCAGGATGCGTACAGCGCCGAACTCGCTGATGTGTCCTGCAACCACCTGTTCCTCGAGTTCGACGAGGCGATTTTGCATAGCCGGGTCGGAGCGGAACAGCTGCATTAATGCAAGGTCAAGGCTTTCGCGCATCGAGCGACGAGCCTGTTCACGCCGGCAGTGCTCAAACCAATCGTTTGCCTTGGTTAACGTCGCAAATTCGAGCACGCACGACCACAGGTCCGCCACTCCGTGCCCCGTGTATGCTGAACAGGCCATCGCGCGCGGGACCCAGCCGGAAGGCGATGAAGGCAAGAAATGTAATGCGTTCCCTGCTTCGATACGCGCCCGCTCGGCCGCACGCAGATTTTGGCCGTCAGCCTTATTGACCACGACAACGTCCGCTAGTTCCATGATGCCGCGCTTGATGCCCTGCAACTCGTCTCCCGTACCTGCAATCGTGACGAGTAGAAAAAAGTCCACCATTTCGCGGACAGCAGCCTCAGACTGGCCGACGCCAACGGTCTCAACCAGAATGTTCTGGTGTCCAGCGGCTTCACACAACAGGATTGCCTCGCGCGTATGCTGCGCCACGCCGCCGTGTGTGCCGCGGGATGGAGTTGGGCGAATGAAGGCACTGTCACTGGACGCAAGAAATGTCATGCGTGTTTTGTCGCCGAGGATGCTGCCGCCACTGAGTTGGCTGCTCGGGTCGATGGCAAGCACCGCGACCTTCTCCCCACGTTCCGTGATCAGGTGTTTGCCGAGAGCTTCGATCAGGCTGCTTTTCCCGGCACCGGGAATGCCGGTGATTCCGACGCGGATCGAATTTCCACTCGACTGCAGGCATTGCTCCACGATCTGATCGGCCAGTTCGCGGTCAGCGGGGCGTGAGCTTTCGATTAAAGTGATGGCCTTGGCAAGTGCGGAGCGATCGCCCTTCTGGATACCTTCAACTAGGTGCGCCGCAGAGACATTTCGCGGACGTTTTGCGGCGCGCCCAGAACTATCAGGTAGCGTTGGCGCGGCACAACCAGGCTTGACGTGAAGCGTGGTCTGACTGGCATCGGGCAAATGACTCAATTAGCAATGTTCTCCAACACGACTGCCGTTAAGAACCTGTAGCATATGCTGCGCCGCGGCCGGAATAACCGTTCCAGGACCGTAAACACCGGCGACACCAGCGTTGTACAGGAACTCGTAATCCTGCGGGGGAATGACGCCTCCAACCACCACGGCGATGTGTTCCTGGCCAAGCCGCCGAAGCTCGTCGATCAGTTCGGGCACAAGGGTCTTGTGGCCTGCGGCGAGCGAAGATACGCCGACGACGTGCACATCGCTCTCAATCGCGAATCGTGCCACTTCGCTTGGAGTCTGGAAGAGCGGACCAATGTCGACGTCAAATCCAATGTCGGCCAGTGCGGTGGCGATCACCTTGGCGCCGCGATCATGACCATCCTGGCCCATCTTGGCGACGAGGATCCGTGGCCGACGCCCCTCCTCCAGTTCGAAGTCGACGACCATCTCCGCGCGCTTTTTTGAATTCCTCCGCTTGGCAGCGCCTGCGGAGTATACGCCAGAGATGGTGTGCGTGACTGCTTCGTAGCGTCCCCAGACCTTTTCGAGAGCAAACGAAATTTCGCCGAGCGTTACTCGCGCGCGCGCAGCATCTACGGCACACTCCAGCAAATTGCCGTTCTCTGAAACAGCGCAGCTCTCAAGGCGAGACAACGCTCGCTCGACGACTTGCGGATTGCGTTCGCGCTTCAATTGCTGAAGACGCGTAATCTGGGCTGCGCGAACTGCTGCATCGTCGATGTCGAGAACGGGAATCTGCGGCTCCTCAGCAGCACGATATGCATTAACCCCAACGATCACATCTTTCCCGGAGTCGATGCTGGCCTGCCTGCGCGCGGCCGCCTCTTCAATCCTCATCTTGGGAATGCCGGCTTCGATTGCCTTGGTCATTCCTCCGAGTTCTTCGACTTCTTCAATCAGTTTCCATGCACCGTGCATCAGCTCGTGCGTGAGCCGCTCAACATAATATGAGCCTGCCCATGGATCGATGACACGCGTGATGCCGGTTTCCTGCTGCAGGTAGATCTGCGTATTACGGGCGACGCGCGCGGAAAACTCCGTTGGCAGAGCGAGGGCCTCGTCGAGAGCGTTGGTATGCAGCGACTGCGTGTGTCCTAAAGCAGCAGCCAGAGCCTCGACGCAAGTACGCACGACGTTGTTGTAGGGGTCCTGCGCTGCGAGGCTCCAGCCGGAAGTCTGGCTGTGTGCGCGAAGAACAAGGGATTTCGGATTCTTTGGTTGGAATTTCTGAACGATCTTGGCCCAGAGAACCCGCGCAGCGCGGAGTTTGGCAATCTCCATGAAGTGGTTCATGCCGATGCCCCAGAAGAAGGAGATGCGCGGCGCGAAGTCATCGACACTGAGGCCAGCCTTCACTCCGGTGCGCAGATATTCCAGGCCATCGGCCAGGGTGTAGGCCAGTTCGAGATCGGCAGTCGCTCCGGCTTCCTGCATGTGGTAGCCGCTTACGCTGATGCAGTTGAATTTCGGCATTCGAGCCGAGCAGTAGCGGAAGATATCGCCCACGATGCGCATGGATTGCGCAGGTGGGTAGATATAGGTGTTCCGCACCATGAATTCCTTGAGGATGTCATTCTGGATTGTTCCGCTCAGCTTCTCAATCGCGATGCCCTGCTCTTCAGCCGTAACAATATAAAAGGCCATGATAGGCAGAACAGCGCCGTTCATGGTCATCGAGACCGACATGCGATCGAGCGGTATCTGGTCGAAAAGGATCTTCATGTCGAGGATCGAGTCGATGGCTACGCCCGCTTTGCCGACATCGCCCTTCACGCGCTCATGGTCTGAGTCGTAGCCACGGTGCGTGGCGAGATCGAAAGCAACCGAAAGTCCTTTTTGTCCGGCGGCAAGGTTGCGGCGATAAAACGCATTCGACTCTTCAGCGTTGGAGAATCCAGCGTACTGCCGGATGGTCCACGGCTGCATTACGTACATGGAGCTGTAAGGTCCGCGCAAGTAGGGCGGAATACCGGCTGCGTACTCAAGATGTTCGATGCCGGCAAGATCTTCACGCGTGTACTGCGGCTTGATGGCAATGTGCTCGGGAGAGAGCCAGCCCTCGATTGTCGCGTCGGAACCGTGTATGACGGAACCGTGCGCAACGTCTGGTTTGTAGTCGATTTTCGAAAAGTCGGGACGCATTTCTAGTCTCTGATTCCTATAAGCCGCTGAATGTCTGCGAGAACCTCGACGGCATTGCTGCGAATGTGAATGAAGTCGGCGACGCCGAGGTCTCTGAGCTGCTCTGCTGTATCGGGATTGCCGGCGATGACAACATTCGACGCGGCTGCTGCGGTCCTTCAGAATCGACAGCAACTCTGCGGCCATCGGAAGATACTCTGCATCTGAACTGCAGAGCACGATCAAATCGGCATCGCTGTCGGCGATTCGCTCCGCTTGTTTGAATTCCTGAATGTTTGTTGCGAGCCCGCCGCACGCGAGGAAGTCGGCTGCAAACTGCGAGCGAGCGCCACGCATTCTGACGTCACCGAATTTCCGCTAGCAGGATCCGCGGTTGGCCACCCGCGTGCTGAACGAACTGCTCGGTGTGAAGCCGCAGTGCCTCAAATGCCTGTGCTGCTCGCGACACAGAGTCTGTGCGCACATCGTCAATGCGACTGAAGGACTTCTCCGATGCATCTGCAAAGCGATTTGTACCGGTCAGCACTCTCCGACGGCCGGCTACGGCTTGCTCGCGGGAACTTGTCCGTCGGTCGAGTACTGAGTCGATTACGCCCGCTGCCCGCGCTTTTTGATAGCCACCCGCCGTCTCGAGTTCTTGAAACAATTTCCATGCTTTCGACGCGATGGAGTTGGTTAGCACCTCAACAATGTATGCGCCGCCGAGCGGATCGGCGACACGCGAGAGAAGCGCTTCCTGCTTCAACATGATCTGCGTATTGCGTGCGAGTCTGCGGCTGTTCTCGTCCGGCTGCCTGTAGCATTCGTCGAAGGGTGCGCATGAAATGCAGTCTGCACCTCCGAGTATGGCTGAGAACACTTCTGTCGTCGCACGCAGGACGTTGATGTGCGGATCATAGATGGTTTTGTTCCAATTCGCCGTGCGTGCATGGATCGGCGCTGCTCCGGCTGCACGGGTTCCGGCAAAACTCTCTACGGCTTTCGCCCACACCATTCGGAAGGCGCGGAGTTTAGCAATCTGAACGAAGAACTCCGGCCCTGTCGCAAAGGAGAAGGAAAGTGATGCGTGCGATACGATCGGTCTCCAAACCTCGTTCCTGCATCTCAGCAATAAAATCCACCGCAGCCGACAGTGCGAATCCAATCTCTTCGATGGCGCCGGCTGCGCGCTCATGAAGGTGGTCTGCGCGAATGAGGAAGGACCTGAGACCGCTGGGATGTTGCTTAGTATTCGGCAGAATAGTCGAGGTCGGCCAGAGGATCCTGA
The DNA here is from genome assembly GCA_963738035.1 of uncultured Acidobacteriaceae bacterium. GTDB lineage: Bacteria > Acidobacteriota > Terriglobia > Terriglobales > Acidobacteriaceae > Telmatobacter. Next base: position 412,841 of record CAVTVB010000001.1, on the reverse strand, counting down.
TCTGTCGAGACGTTTGCGCCGTGCGGTCGACTTGCTGAGCCGTCTCGATAAGGATTTGGAGGGAGGCTGCGGTTAAGGTCTGCAAAATGCACAGGTATCGCATGGAGATTTGCGAGAAAGATCGCAAGGTCTGAAGAGCTCTCGATGTTTCGCGCGGTGGAATGCAATTTCCTCGGCGCCAGCGGCAATCGCAGTACGTGCAGCGCGGTTCGCCTCTTCGGGATCGGCAATCTCGATCTCTTCGCGGATTCGCCAGTCACCCGTCAAACGAGCGCCGCGAACGAAGGGGAAATCCCCAGGCGCGGCATCAAGGAAATGCAGGCCCGCAAATCTTCAGCCCGGTAGTACGGCTTCACCGCGAGTCCTTCTTCCGGATGCCAGATCATCCTGGACGCATACTCCGCACCGTTGATGTTCTCGCGAATGATGTGTTCCCATTGCTCGGTACTTACTGGCGGGAACTCCGATAGGAAGACTTTCGGTGGCCATTTTTACTTGTTCTCCGGGGCCTCAACGATTTCGATCAGGATGCCGAAAGGGCTATCCTCTTTTGACTTCGGATGAACGAAGAACACGGTGGTACCGCGCGAGCCTTTACGCGGAGCCGGGTCGATAATCCTGAAACCCTTCGCTCGCATCGCTTCAAACGCAACGCCTGCGCACCCTTTACACGGAATGCAACATGCGCCAATCCGCCGCGGCCGCCGTTTTTTCGATTGTCTTCTGCACCGGCGAATCCGCATTGAGGGGCTCGAGCAACTGGATCAGGTTGGGACCATCGCCGATCTGGAGCAGAGCCTCGCGCACCTGGTCCGAGCCCCAACACCTCTTCGCGATGAATCTCGCGGAAATCCGAGCATCTCGTACGCCTTCACCTGGCCTTCCAATTCTCCCTTGTCGCACGGCAATTGCTACGTGATCAACAAACATGATTCCGGGAATGTCGCCGAGCGACTCCGTCCACTGCCATCTCCTCTCACTTCGTTTTCTACCGATTCCGTCACGCGGCTTCGATCATTCGAACTCCACGAGCAACTGGTTTACCTTTACTGACGATCCCGGAGTGACCAGGACGTTTTTGACCACTGCAGCTTGCAGCGCCGTGATCTGCATTTCCATCTTCATGGACTCCAGCACCACGACAATCCGTTCGGCTCCACGCTTGCCCCGGCTCAACCTCAACCTTGATCACCATACCTGTGACGGGCTGCGGCATTCCTTTTCGTTGTTGCGTGTTTCCGCTGTTTGTGGGGCAATCGGCACAGGAATTCAGCTGGGACATACGCGGGGGAGCAGGCGGATATGGCGGATACTCAGGTGCGCTTTCCGCGGCCTCCAGAATCTCGACTTCGGCCTCATATGCTTTGCCGTCAATTGTGATTCGAAGCTTCAATGCCCTCTCCAATACTTCCGAACTTGCGAATCACCTTCCAGCGCGAGCATTATGCGACCCCTGCACAAGTACGCGACCCTGTTGAGACCACGGGCTCGCGACTGGCTTGACCGCTCGAACCTGCGCGTCCTGGTCCAAGTGCTGCAACCGCTGCCGCCGCAATCACCGCTTGAATTTCGGGCGCAATTGATTCGGATTCTGCTGCGCCTTGTGTATCTTCAGACTCGCCAGTCAGGCCTGCTCTCGCTGGCCCGGCCCTGGTGCCGCTAAAAGATCATGGTGCTCGGCAAGACGGGTCTCAAGTGCGCGGATTGCATCGTCGAGCGAAGCCAAGCTGGTCCGCGATTTTCAGTTGGCGCTCTGACAACGATTTGTTTGAGCTTGCGCAGCAATAGCACGTAGCCCGCCGCAGATCCCACCGCGACAAACGCCAGAATCAGAATCAAGTCTGTCCAGTGCAACGTCACAACCGGTTCCTCATAACGGAATCAATCCATGTTTCTTCTGCGGGCGAAGTTCTCGTTTGCCGTGCAGCGATTCCAGGGCATGCGACAGATATCGGCGAGTCTCAGCAGGTTCAATAATTTCGTCAACCAAACGGCGTCCAGCGGCGACATATGGATTGGCAAATGTCTCGCGATACTCTTCGACTAATTCCTGTCGGCGCGTGACCTGGTCGTGCGAAGCCTCAATCTCATGCCTGAAGACAATTTCCGCAGCGCCTTCCGCGCCCATTACGGCAATCTCGGCTGTGGGCCACGCCACGACGCGATCGGCACCAAGCCCTTTGGAACACATGGCGATGTATGCGCCGCCATAGGCTTTCCGCAGGACAACCGTAATCTTGGGAACCGTTGCGGCCGAATATGCAAACAGCAGCTTGGCGCCGTGGCGGATGATGCCGCCGCGCTCCTGTTCCACGCCCGGAAGAAATCCCGGCACGTCGACGAATGTAAGCAGCGGAATATTGAAGGCGTTGCAGAAGCGGACAAAACGCGCGGCCTTGTCGGAGGCGTTGATGTCGAGCACTCCGGCCATGGCACTTGGCTGGTTGGCCACGATTCCAACGGGGCGACCTTGCAGTCGTCCGAAAGCCGATGACGATGTTCGGCGCAAATCCCGGCTGAATCTCAAGGAAGTCGTTGTAGTCGACACGCGTGTGACTATGGCGCGTACGTCGTAGGCAATCTTTGGGATCGACCGGCATGATCGAGTTCATGTCCGAGTCAGACTTGATGCGCGAATTGAACGGCATGCGCGGCGGATCTTCAAGATTGTTCGAAGGCATGAAGCTAAGCAGACGTCGACAAAGCTGCAGTGCTTCCTTGTCATCCTGCGCGATCAGGTGCACCACGCCAGACCGGTTCATCTGCGATTGGGGGCCGCCGAGTTCTTCGGAACTCACATCTTCACCGGTGACCTGTTTGATGACCTGCGGTCCGGTGATAAACATGCGGGCCTGTCGCGTTTGAATCACAAAGTCAGTCAACGCCGGGCTATAGGCTGCTCCGCCGGCACATGGGCCGCATATGACGGCGATCTGCGGAACCGTTCCCGAGAGTTGCACATTTCGGTAAAACACGCGCGCATAACCGTCGAGACTGTCGATGCCCTCTTGAACGCGTGCACCACCGGAGTCGTTGATGAAGACGAACGGGGTTCCGGTCTTGAGCGACATGATCATCATCTCGACGATCTTGCTGCAATGCACTTCTCCGGCTGCACCGCCGAGAACGGTGAAATCCTGGCTGGCAAGGTGAATGAGGCGGCCGTCGACTGAAGCTGCCCCGGTAACTACGCCGTCAGCGGGTAATTCTTTGCCAGCCATGCCGAATAAGGAAGCGCGATGGAGGGCAAACGCACCAACTTCTTCAAAGCTGGACTTGTCGACCAAGGCGGCAGATGCGCTCGCGGGCGGTGAGCTTGCCAGACGCGTGCTGTTTTTCGATCCGCTCGCGGCCGCCGCCAAGCTCGATTTCGGCGCGTCGGGCCCGCAGGTCAGCTACTTTCTCCTGCATTGTTTTGGCTTTTACGCGTTCTTCCAGCCTTGCCATTGGCGCTCCACATCTGGGACTCCGATCAAGCTCATGCAGCCCTTGTGTCCTGGGCCGCATCTTGGCTCACGCCGCTCTGCATCACGTTCAGCAAAGCGGCTTTAACCGGTCCGTAACCTCCGCAATTCTAAGCGCGAGGAGAAAGCTGGAGATGTGACCTAGTTCACGCTGCAGCAGGTCGGATGGCGCAGCGAGTCGAGGAACAGCAAAAGAGGTCTTCCGACTCCCCGCGGTCGCTGAGGTAGACGAGGGTGGGGAAGGATGGGGAACAAACTAACTCTTGGGAATTGAGTGGGTTGAAATGACTGGAGCCGGCGGGGCCCGCTGCTCCACACAGAAGCGCCTCGAATTCTCCCCGGCCAAGGACGAGAATTTGAGGCGCTTCTGTGACAACTGGTTAGAGGGTGGAGTGGATTTACGCTGCGCGGGTTGCCCAGGGGTCGATCACGATCTTGGTGACGTGCTCTTTCTTATCGCGCCATACCTTGTACATGTCCGGCGCCTCATCGAGGGTAATCCGATGCGAAATGATGTAGCTCGGATCGATCTGACCTTTTTCGATGCGCTCAAGCAGCGGCTTCATGTAGTTGTGCATGTGGGTCTGGCCCATCTTCATGGTGATGCCTTTACCAAAGGCGGCGCCAAAGGGCACCTTGTCGAGCAAACCGCCATAGACTCCTGGAATGGACAGAGTGCCGCCTTTGCGCACTGCTTGAATGGCCTGGCGCAGAACGCTGGCCGATCCGTCTCCAGCATCAGGGCGACTTTCACCACATCGTACAGCCCCTGGAGATCGGCGGAGTGTGCTTCAAGACCGACTGCATCGATGCAGGAGTCTGGACCGATGCCGCCGGTGAGATCTTTCAGAGCGGTGAGTACCTGACATCTTCTTCGGAATAATCGACCGTGATGGCGCCGATGCCGCGAGCCATTGCCAAGCGCTCCGGAAAACGATCGATCGCAATGACTCTGCCGGCGCCGAGCATGAAAGCACTGGCGATTGCAAATTGACCTACCGGACCGCAACCCCAAACAGCAACCGTGTCGCCCGGCTGAATCTGTGCATTTTCGGCAGCCATGTATCCAGTGGGAAAGATGTCGGAGAGGAAGAGCACCTTCTCGTCGGGCAGATCGCTCTCAATCTTCAGCGGTCCAACGTTCGCAAAAGGCACCCGCGACATACTGCGCCTGCCCACCGGCATAACCGCCCATCATGTGCGAGTAGCCAAACAAGCCCAGACCCTGAGTATCCATAAGCTGCTTCCATCAGGTGCGCGTTCGGATTGGTGTTGTCGCATGCCGACCAGAGTTTCTTCTTGCAGAAGAGACACTGCCACAGGCGATGGTGAATGGCACAACAACGCGGTCACCGCGCTTCAGGTTGTCACTCCGGTCGCCCACCTCTTCGACGATCCCCATGAACTCGTGGCCGAGGATGTCACCCGCCTCCATGGTGGGAATGAAACCGTCGTACAAGTGGAGGTCCGAGCCACAAATTGCGGTCCGCGTGATCTTGATAATGGCGTCGTGCGGATTGAGAAGTTGCGGATCCGCCACATTCAGGGTTTCAACTTTACTCGTTCCCATCCAACAAACTGCTTTCATATCTCACCTCCGTTTGGGTGCGCCTGCGATGATCGAAACTGATCAGGCGCTTAAGCGATTCTTGCGTTCCTTCCGGGGACGTTGGTATCTTTTCGCCGTAGAGCGACCTCTTCATTCCGCCAATCGTTCCGCGATCGCCGTGGGTTGCGGCTCAGTCCTGGGAATCTCGCCGGTCTCAGCAAGTGCTTTGAAGTGACGCAGATTTTCAATCACCGCCTGCTTGGGATTGCGACCGACGATGTCTCCCATGCGCTTGCGAGCTTGCCCATTCGGAATTCCTGCAGCACGGTAACCAGGGTTCCGCGATCCGCCGGGGGCCTTTTCAAATATCACTTCGCCCGCATTCTCCGATTCGCCACCGATCGAGCGCCAGGCGATCCGCTTGCCTGGTTCATCGGCCAGAGATTTCCGAATCCCATTCGATGGTCTTGTCGCCAGAGCGTCATCACCCAGTGCGACGTTGTCTCGCCGGTGCGGCGCACTTCGACAATCTGCTCCTGCCAGTACGGCGCATTTTCCACATCTGCCACAGCTTATAGAGCGATTCTGGATCGGCTTGAATCAGGGCGGTGGTTCTCACCCAGAGCTTTCCATCCTTATCTTCCGGCGGAGGTGCGATAGTGACCGTTCGATGATCACCGATGCGCGCGACCGATCCGGGCACGGGCTTCCGCGTTTGGCTTTTCTTTTAGTGCTTCCGCCATAAACATCTCCTCAATTCTTGGGCAATCGCAATTGCATTGGTTGTTCTATCGGTCTGAATCTACTTTTCGGTCTTGGGCCTGGCCATCTTCTCGTGCATCGCGCCCTTCATCGAACCTGGGACTACATTGGCCAGCATCCCTTCCATCTTGGTTTTGGCCGATGCCGCATATACGTGGTCATCCCCGGCGAACAACGCATCAATCCCCTGCCTCGCCACATCTTGCGGCTGGCTTTCTTCCTTGCCCTTCTGTCCAACCTCGGTGTTGTCCATACCGGCGCGATGAAAGAAATCCGTGTCTGTCGGTCCCGGTTGCAGCGCGGTAACAGTGATGTTGGTGTCGCGCAACTCGTAGCGCACGCTATGTGCGAAGGAGAGAACAAATGCCTTCGTTGCGGCATAGACCGCCTCTCGCGGGGCAACCATTTCTCCGGCTATGGATGCTGTGAATAGAATCTTCCCGGCGTTCAAAGGAACCATATGTTTGAGCACGTACTTGGCCAGTTGAACGGTACCGGAACAGTTGAGTTCAACCATGCTGAGCTCTTCATCGAGGCTTGTCTCCCAGAAGAGCCCGCCGACACCGACGCCTGCGTTGATACACGCCACATCCAGCGGCCGTCCCAATCGATCGACAGCATCCCAAAGTTCTTTCACGCCCTCTCGCGTGGCGAGATCCGCTGAAATCTCTGTGACCTGGACACCCAGGCGTTGAAAATCGCGCGCAGCCTCGTTGAGGCGCTCACCGGCGGAACTAACGATCAAGTCATATCCGCGCGACCCTAGCTCATTAGCAAGCCAGTATCCAATTCCGCTCGATGCTCCAGTAATAAGTGCAAGTTTGTCAGACATCCGTCATAACTCCGCGAAGAATTTGCTTGCTTCATCGCAGACTTGGATGCGTCGACCTTGTTGGGGTTGGATTGAGGGAGAAGGATTAGCCTGGAAAGATCTGTATGTCAGTTTCCGATCACCAGGACCTGAAAACTGCTGTCAACGGCGCTTATCTTCAAAGGCGCTCCATTGATTGGAGGGTTGTTGAGCACGGCGCCGTAGATGACGCTGGCAAGATAGACCTCTCCGTTTGAGGGATTAATGGCCAGTGTTCGCGCATTCTGGCGCGTGGGCAGGGTCTGTATGACGGAATAAGTATCGGTCACGTCCTGGCGAATGATGGTCACGCTTCCGTCGCTTCCTCCGTTTGCCGTAAAAATCAGACCGCGGTTAGGATCGTAGCCGATGGCGTCGGCGCCAAAGCCAATGGGGAGAGCCGCGACAGCCTGACCGGTGGTCGCATCCAAAGCCACCATCCGCATGTTGGAGCAGGCAGCAAAGAGCCGGTTATGTGCATTGTCGATGGCAAGCGCACGCGGACGTTGGCAGTTCGCATCGAGCCTTAGTAAAACGGGATAAGCATCCGCTGGCGCGGTGGGGTTCGCGCCGGGAGTCCAATCGAGCAAGAGAGGCTTCGTGGATGTTCCGGCCGTTCCCACATCATTAGAAGTTGGTGCGGGTCGGGCGACCGATTGCGGAGTCGTGCGAGCCGCTGGGCGTCCGTCGATGATCTTGCGGACTTCATCACCCATCGCCTCGGCATCGAGTCTCAGAATCTGACTGCGATCGGAAACTGCGATGTAAATTCTGCCGTTGCCGTCTGCCTGCGCAAAACCGAGACTACCTGGAAGCTGGATCTGCGCCAGGGCGACTCTTCGCCCCGTGTCGATAATCGTCACCGTGGATTGCGGGCCGCCCTGTGGCGCATTGCTCTGGGTGACACCGTGGGGCGGCTGAGTCTGCCTGGAACTGGTGGACTGCGCTCCCCCTGAGGTTTGGACTTCCCTGCCGGTTGCCTGGGCGCCTACTACAAAGAGCAACCCGCTTGCTTTGTCGAGTGCCATTGAGCGAGGTGTGGGGCCTGTGGGAATGCTGGCAACCACCTGGAAACTGCTCCGGTCGAAGACCCGCACCATATCGGCCGGGCCATCACTGACATATCCAACGCCACCTTCCTGGTCGAGAACGACGGTGTGAGCCTGACGCAGCCCCCTGACAACTCCGGCGACCGAGCCGCCCTCGACATCGATGACCTGCACCGCCGGGCCATGGGCGATAAAGAGCTGGTGGGCGGCGGGGTCCATCGTCATGTAATCCCAGTCGCCAACGCCGCCGATGATCCATGTCTTTGTAATGAAGAAGGGTTGCGAGGGCAGGGCGGTGGATGGAGGTGGCACGGGAGACAACTGTGCCGATGCAACTCCGCACACTACCATCGAGAGGCACAGAAACATCCTCATTACGTTACCGCTCCTGTAAGATTTGACGCTCCAAGCTTGTTGTAGCGCTCAAGCGTTCTTGACGCAAGGCGAAATCTACTTCTCGCCGCACAAAACAAAAGCACAACCCAGCTTGACCTGCGGCATCAGAATCGATGTAGCAAGCATTGGGCCAATTGATCGTGCACCTATCTATAATCCTTCAGATTTGGGAATCATCGACAGAATCGACATCATCGACAGAAAGGACGCGCAAAGATGGATGCTCGTCAGTTGAACGATACGGCAAGAGCTATGGTTGCGGGAGATAAAGGCCTGCTGGCCATGGATGAGAGTACGCCGACAGCCAACAAGCGCTTTGCCGCCATCGGCATTCCGCAGACCGAGGAGATGCGGCGCGCCTATCGCGACATGATCGTGACGGCGCCCGGTTTGGGGGACTGCCTGAATGGCGCCATCCTGGTCGACGAGACCATTCGGCAGCAGACAAGAGCGGGCATTCCGTTCGCGAAGGCGCTGGAGAAGGCAGGCATCATTCCCGGAATTAAGGTCGACGCTGGGGCGAAGCCGATGGCTGCGCATCCCGGCGAAAAGATTACCGCGGGGCTCGACGGACTGCGCGAGCGCCTGGCGGAGTACGTAAAGATGGGTGCGCGATTCGCCAAGTGGCGCGCCGTCATCACCATCGGCGATGGCATTCCAAGCGATGGCTGTCTTGAGGCGAATGCGCTCATTCTTGCGCTCTATGCAGCGCTTTGCCAGGAGGCTGGCCTGGTTCCGATCGTCGAACCCGAAGTGTTGATGGATGGCGACCACACCCTGAAGCGTTGCGCGGAGGTTACGGAACGAACCCTGCACACCGTCTTTGCTCAACTGGTCGCTCAGGGAGTCGTACTCGAGGGCATGGTTCTGAAACCGAACATGGTCGCCCCCGGGTTGAAATGCCCGCACCAAAACACAAACGAAGAGATTGCCGATGCCACCGTGCGGTGTCTTCTGCGCACTGTGCCCGCGGCGGTGCCCGGAATTGCATTCCTCTCCGGCGGCCAATCGGGCGAACTTGCTTCTGCCCGGCTGAGTGCGATGAATGCGCGGTTCAAAGGACGAATGCCGTGGGGACTGGCGTTCTCCTTTGCACGCGCAATCCAGGAACCGGCCATGCAGATCTGGCATGGCGAAGACGCCAATGTGCTCGCGGCCCAAAAAGCTCTTGTGCACCGGGCCCGGTGTAACGTTGCCGCCCGGCGCGGCGATTACACGCCTGCAATGGAGAAGCAATGACAGGCAAGCACGAGATCGAGAACTTTCGCGTCGCTGTTGGAAAGCGTGTTCGGCTCAAGGACTTTGACCCTGCATTCAAAGGCAGGCACAGCAAGAGCCATGCGCTGCACAAGACCCAGGAACTGTGCCTGAGGATGGACGAACTGCAGCAGAAACTCTTTGCGGAACGCAAGCGCTCGCTGCTCATCTGCCTGCAGGCGCTCGATGCCGGCGGGAAGGATGGTGTGATTAAACACGTCATCGGATCGATGAACCCGGATGGCTGCGATGTGGCAAATTTCAAAGAGCCGACACAGGAAGAACTGGCACACGATTTTCTGTGGCGTGTTGAAGCGAAGACACCAAAGCGGGGCGAAGTCGGGATTTTCAACCGCTCACACTATGAGGACGTACTCATCGTGCGAGTTCACAACCTCGTGCCCAAAGAGGTCTGGTCAAAACGCTACGATCAGATCAACGACTTCGAGCGCAGGCTCGCTTTGAACGGTACGCGGATTCTCAAGTTCTTTCTCCATATCAGCAGAGAAGAGCAGTTGAAGCGCTTCGAGCAGCGTCTCGACGACCCCGCCAAGCGCTGGAAGATCAGCGAGTCAGACTACACAGAGCGCGAGTACTGGGACGATTACGTGCAAGCCTACGAAGAGGCGCTGGCCAGGTGCAATACGGAGGATGCCCCGTGGTTTGTGATTCCGGCAGACCATAAGTGGTTCCGAGACCTTGTGATTTCGGCGATCATTGTGGCAACGCTGGAATCGATGGAGATTCAGGTGCCGAAACCGACTGTGAATATTGAGGATATCCGCCGCAAGTACCACTCTGCGGCAAAGGCGAACAAGCGCAGTACGAGAGGTAGGGGTAGCACACGCGCCTGATGCCGATCCGGGAATGACCGCCCAACATCTGCCCCTCAATTGCGTTATGCTTGAGCCCGTGCCGGCCGGATTCGGCCGCCCTGGGGGAGCCTCTCAATGGGCGAACTGGTTCTGAACGTCAACGGAAAACCTTACAAGCTGAATGCGCCGGAAGAGGAGACGCTGCTCTCCGTCCTGCGCAACCGGCTCAATCTGACAGGCACGAAATATGGCTGCGGCGAAGGACAGTGCGGTGCATGCACCGTGCTCATGGATGGCGCCGCAACGCGGTCATGCTCGATCCCTGCTGCGGCGGCGGCAGGCGCAAAGATCACCACCATCGAGGGCCTTGAGGTGAACGGCAGGCTCACAGTGGTTCAGCAGGCCTTTCTGGATGAAGGCGCTTTTCAATGCGGCTACTGCACGTCGGGTATGATCATGAGCGCAACGGCGCTGATCCGCGACATGAAGAAGCCGAATGATGAGCAGATTCTCGGCGCGATGAACGGGAACGTCTGCCGCTGCGGAACCTATCCGCGCATCCTCGAAGCGATAAAACGAGCCTCTGGGCAGACGACGTCCGGGGGTGGACGATGAACCTCCGTGAATTGGAGATGCTGGAACGGCAAGAGAATCTCAACGCGTCAAGCTTGAGTTCACAAAGAAGCAGGGTCGAAATTGATCGACGCGATTTTCTGAAAGTTTTCGGTGGAGGACTGCTTGTTTGTCTCACTCCTCTTCCCGCGTCGGCGCAGGAATCTGGACGGGGCTTCGGTTCTCACGAGCTGCCAAAGGACATCGACGCCTGGATCCATATCGGTGCCGAGGGCCAGGTGAAAGTCTTCACCGGCAAAGTCGAAGTCGGACAGAATATCCGCACTTCGCTTGCGCAGGCCGTCGCCGAAGAGCTCCGCGTCCCATTCGACTCCATCACGATGGTGATGGGCGATACCGATCTTGTTCCATGGGACATGGGCACATTTGGAAGCCGCACCACGCCAACGATGGCTCCGCAACTACGCAATATGGCGGTTGCAGGACGTGAACTCCTGGTGGAGATGGCGGCGCAACGATGGAACACCGACGCCTCAAAGCTCATTGCCGCGTCGGGAAAGGTGGCGACCCCGGATGGGTCGAAGTCGCTTACCTACGGCGAACTGACGCGCGGAGATGCACTGGTGAAGAGCGTAGCCGGTGATCCGCCATTTACTCCGGCGACCGAGTGGAAGATTGCTGGAACGCCGGTGCCCAAGGCGAATGGCCGCGACTTCGTGACCGGGAAACATCAGTTCCCGTCTGACATTGCGCGACCGGAAATGATGTTTGGCGCCGTGCTGAGGCCGCAGGGATTCAACGCGACGCTGCAATCCCTTGACACGAGCACCGCGGAAAAGATGCCGGGCGTGAAAGTGGTACGTGACGGCGATTTCACCGGAGTGGTTGCGAGCGATCCATTCGCGGCGCAACAGGCTCTTAGGGCCATTCAGGCTAAGTGGAATGTTCCGGAGCAGCAAGGAAACAGGGGCCTCTTCGAATACCTCAAGAACCATCCAGAAGAAGAAGGTGAACGTCCCGACCATGTCGTGGGATCGGTTTCGGATGCGCTCCCTGGCGCTGATGTGACACTCGAATCTCAATACACAGTCGAGTACATCGCGCACGCTCCACTGGAACCGCGCGCGGCGGTTGCCGAATGGAACAATCGCAAGCTCACAGTATGGACCGGCACGCAGCGGCCATTTGGGGTGCGCGACGAGTTAATGCAGGCGTTTCAACTGCCCGCTGACAAGGTGCGGGTGATTCAACCCGACATGGGCAGCGGATACGGCGGTAAGCACACGGGCGAAGCAGCCATTGAAGCTGCGCGGCTATCCAAAGCCGCGGGTAAACCTGTGAAAGTGGTATGGACGCGGCAGGAAGAATTTACGTGGGCCTACTTCCGTCCTGCAGGACTGATCGAAATTAAAGCCGGCGCCCGGCGCGATGGCACGCTCGTAGCCTGGGAGTACCACAACTACAACTCCGGCCCCGCAGCCATCGGCACACCTTACGATGTTGCGAACCAACTCATCCAGTACCATCCGTCGAAGTCGCCGTTGCGGCAGGGCTCGTATCGCGGACTTGCCGCAACCGCGAATCACTTTGCGCGCGAGTCGCACATGGACGCGATGGCGCATGCCGCGCAGATGGATCCGCTTGCCTTCCGCCTGAAGAACATCAGCGATCCGAGGCTGAAGGCCGTGGTTCAGGCCGCTGCAGACAAGTTTGGATGGGCCGGCGCAAAATCCACATCAGAGCGCGGCTATGGCATTGCCTGTGGCACAGACAAAGGCGGGTTCGTTGCAACGTGTGCCGAAGTCAACATCGATAAGGCGACGAAAAAGGTGACGATCCGCCGGGTCGTCGAAGCCTGGGAGTCCGGCGCGATCGTGAATCCCGATGGACTGCGCAACCAGATGCAGGGCGCCATTGTGCAGGCGATCGGCGGCGCTTTGTTTGAACGGATTCTCTTTGGAAATGGGCGCATCGAGAATCCCGCCTTCTCGAAATACCGGGTGCCGCGATTCAGCGATACGCCCCAGGTGGAGATCGTGCTGCTAGACCGCAAGGATCTGCCCTCGGCCGGTGCTGGTGAAACAGGTCTCGTGGGACTCGCGCCCGCAGTAGGCAATGCAATCTTCGCTGCCACGGGCGTACGCCTGCGCGGCATGCCTATGACGCCGGACAACAACATCATGCGGACATAGCTCTCGTCATTTTCCAGCGAGTGGTGCGGGAGTCCACGTCTTCCCGTCGTAACTTATCCAGGTTTGCTGCTTGTCGTTCACGAGTTCAAACCGGATACTTTGCGAATTTTGCATGGCGACGGCTTGCGTCACAGCCGGCAGGGTTCGCACGAGAAGGGCGCGCCCGGTCCACTGCGTGTGAATCGGCTGCCAGTGTTTACCTGCGTCTTCGCTCAGGAACATCGCACCAGCCGTATCGAGCGCGATGCTGTGGGCCGCGTCGGATGCTACCGAAAGAGCCGCAAGCCGGCTGGGCAACGTTATCGCCTTCGCCTTACTGAGGCCAGCAGCTTTCGCGGAGGAAACTTCGTAATTTTGACCCGTCAGCGGAATCGAGGAGAACTGCGGTGATGTTGCTGGAGCCGGGGCCGCAGACTTTTCTACCTTGTCAGCCTCGACAATGGCGGTTTGCGATGCCGATGCTGGAGCAGCGTTCACCGCGTCCGGCTTGTTCGCCTCATCGGCATAGGCCTTTTGCGATTCCTGCACAGTATTCTGAACAACATTTTGCTGCGGCAGGTTTTGTTGCTGTAACTGATTTGCGGCTGCGGGGCCGCCGAACGGTGAATTTTTGGATCGTGCAGACAGCGTTCCGTGAGCCGACCCACCTGAAACGCCTGGAGAAACTGCGATCAGAGCGTCCGCGGATCCTTTCGCAAGCTCCCTTCGTTCGTCCGACTTCTTTTCATCGAGTTGCCTCTCCGCGTCCTTTGTTGCTGGAGCCGCATCGTCCCGCAGCTCGGAAGGCTTTGCTTTCTTCAACTGCTTCAACTCTTCGTTTGATTGGGCAGGCGGCGCTGGACTGACCGGAAGAGCATTTGCAGGTCCTTCCTTTCTCAAATTATCGGCAGGAGCTAACTTTGCGGATAGCTGCGTTTCGGGCGACGGTTGACGGAAATGCTGCACGACGGCAAACCCTACGAATCCTGCGAAAGCGACCGCCGGAATCCAGGCCGACCGCCAACCGTTGAACCAGGACGTGCGCTGTTTCGTGGGCGCCGGAGCTGAATCCGCTACGGTCGTCGGGTGATCCTGAGACGCCGCGCGTTGCGCCAGGAAGATAACCTCGCGACAGCGGCCGCAGGTGGCCATGTGCGCGAGAATCTGATCACGATCAGGCGCAGGCAGCAGTTGCTCAGCGAATAAGCTCAGGCTCTCGGCGTCGGGGTGTATTCCGGATTGGGCTGTCGGATTTATCACGTGGACTTTGCCTCGTCGGAGAGCGGCACACTTGCACCGGTTTCTTGCGCGGACGGCGGGTTTACAATCGCCTGTACTATGAACGGCTCCAGTTCAGAACTTTGCAGCAGTTTTCTCAAATCCATTTTCAAATCGAGATCGCGGGGATCTGTTCCAAGGGCTTCTTCGGCCGCCCTGCGGGTCATCCCATTTGCTTCGAGATTGCGGATAAGCTGTTTGCGGACTGCATCTGTAGCTCGCCGCAACCTACGGCTGATTGTTGCTTCATGCACATGCAAGATTTGGCCGATCTCGGCAAGGGTTCTATCGTCAACATAATAGGATGCGAGCAGGAATCGATCTTCTGCAGGCTGCTGATGCAAAGCTGCACCGATGGCATTGCGAAGGGCTGCGAGAATCGTCGCCTCGGGATCTGGAAGCGCGTACGGCACAGGCACATCGTGCATTTGGTCATCAAGCGCCTGTTCGCGATAGGTGCGCCGGTAGTGATCAACAAAGCGCTGCGCCAACGTTGTTCGGAGCCACCCCAGCAGCGAGCCGCGGCCTCGATACGAATCGAGCGGGCAGCGGCGTTCTCCCTCTCGGGTGTTCAGCCCGTATAGTTCTGCATAGAATGCGTCGGCCAGGTCACGCCCGACGGTTTCGCTGCCGCTGATGGCGATGGCCGCACGTGTAAGTGGCTGACCGTAGATCGCCATGAAATGCTCCCATGCACGCTCATGTCCCGCAGCACATGCCTTCGCCAGCACAAGATCGGCCAGCTTGAGACTGCGAAAAAATGTTGCCTGCTCTTCCCTTTGTGCCACAACTCCAGAGGCCAGCCCGAAGTTCTGGGCCATGGCGACAAGCAGAATAATGCGATCGAACTCGCTCTGTTGCAGTCCCCAGGCTCGAGCCTCGCACTCGCGCCAGAGTTCATTCAGCAGGGCCGGATGGACCGCAACCGGTGATGCTGAAACCTCACTGGTAGGCTCGTCCTCGACTGGCTGGATTGGCGCAGCGTCCACGAAACGAAGATACGCCAAAAAATCTCCGCAAGAAACCTCTGCTGCTCCGTTCCCAGCTCAAAGCCGAGGCATTGCTTCGGGCGGAGGAATCGCATGAGTAATCAAGCCAGGTTGAGTTTTCTCGGGTCCCCGCTTCTGGTTGCCACATTGATCACAGGTTTTGGGTTCCGACTGAATGTACGCGCCGCCGGGCCCACGGAACAGCCGCACGGTTCCTATCGCGTGCTGGCGCCGATCGAAAGCGGAAATCTGCTTCTCTTCCCAGTTGTGCAATCCGGCAAGACGCCAGGATCTCCTTTTCTCACACTCGATGAAGGTATCAAGAGCGGCCAGGTGGAAGTGACTGAAGCCGGCAGAGTTCGCGGCTTAGTGCGCCACCGGCCCGTGGCAGGATCGAACGGCCAGAGCCAGCCCTATCAAAGTCCCGAGCCTCAGTACCATCGCCGCGACCAAGTGAATACGCTGGTGCTGGTGAACAACTCGGACAAGCCGCTGCTTCTGCTTGCGGGCGAGATCGTCACTGGTGGCAAGCAGGATCGCGTAATTGCCAAGGACCGCATCGTGCCTGCTGGCAACGATCCCATCGACCTTGGCGTCTTCTGTATTGAGCCGGGTCGATGGACAGAAGATACAGCGACCTTTAGCGGATCGGCCAAGGCGCCGGCTCAGAGCATGATGGTGCAACCCTCGGTGCGAGCCAAGGCGATGGTTGAGAAAGATCAGCAGGAGGTTTGGAACTCCGTGCATGGCAGCATTGCGGCGGCACTTGCCGCACCGGTTTCGCCGACTGCTGGAATCGCTCAGCGTTCGCAGCCAATTCCCGATGCCAACAGCCTCGGTACGACCAGCTATGCTCGCGCGATGCAAAGCGTCGCTGTGAGCGAAAAGGTGGATGGAGCGGCCGCTCCGGTGATGAAGTCGCGCGAGCAAGTGCTTGAAAAGCTCCGCGAACAGCACGCTGTCGGAGTGGTGGTCGCCGTGCGCGGCGAGATCGTGTGGGCAGATATCTTCTCTGACAGCGACCTGCTGGCGCGTTACTGGACCAAGCTGGTTCGATCGTATGCGGCTGAGAGCCTGCTTGGCGGCGAAACGCATGCTGCGCCGAGCATTGCCGAAGCACAGCGCTTTCTCGACGCTCCCCGCGGAGGTACGGAAACGAGCGTTGGCGACGTAGGAGTTTATCGGTATAAAGAACTCCGCTCCGGTGGCGCCGAGACCTTTGTGCTCGAATCTCTGTTGCCGGGAACGGATTATGACGTACACATCAGCAAGCTAAAGTTGCGCGGCGATGTGCGACGAGTTGGCACGCCTTATCTGAATCGCTAGACGCTCCAATTCAGCTCCTGATGGGCTCGAGGGTCTTCGCGAGTGACGCCGCTCGTGCTTGCGCTCCGATGCGCACAAGGCGCGGTACTGCAATAAGCGTGATCGCGAAGAGAAAGATGGAACCGGCAATGAACTCCATGTGCCCGTGGCGCAGGTCCTCAAATAGCAACTTAATCGCAACGAACGCCAACGCGACGTAAGCCATGCGTGTCATGGCGACTCGACCCCAGCGCGATCCTGCAAATGCCAGGGACAGCGACACTGCCGAGATCACAAGCGTACGGAGGAACGCAATGTGATGCACATCGAGCGAGATGGCGAGTGTCGCAAGGGCCAGCAGTCCACGCACCAGTAGCGCGCAGATCGCCGACACCGCCAAGAATGCGGGAATGAGGTGCAAGCCCTGGCCTGTCCATTTATCGTCGCGGCTGTCCTTTTCCACCGTATATGCCACAACGGCAGCGAATGCGATGATCCACACATTCAATGCGGGTCTGCCCGGCACCGGGCCCGCAAGAGTACCGAAGACATACAGTGTGATGCCCGAAATCACTGTGGCCCCAGTGAGAAAGAGCACGCCGTGGAGTTCGAGGATTCTTAGGTCGGATCTTACCGCGACAACATAGGCGATAATGCCCACAACTGCCAGGACGATTCCTGCGGCTGATTGGGGCATAGACCATAGCACGCCCGCGATGAGCAACGTCGCACTCCATGCGGCAAACACGTGGAAGCTACGTCGATCAGTTTGCTGGCTGAGTCGCAGAAAACTTGCTGTGTATGCCGCCGCTGAAAGCGTGACACAGAGGATGCCGAGGGCCCCAGTTGCATTCCGTGGCGCAAAGAGAAGCACGCTGGAGATCAACAGCAGGAACCCGATCATCGCCTGAAGCGTGTCGAACACGCCGATCCTCTTTTGTTGCAGGATCACCCGAAAGGCTACACTCGATCCATTCGTGGCGAAGAGCAGACTCGCCGGAAAAATGAGCGCAGCGGCACTCAAGTCAGGATATTCCTGGCGCGCATTTTGTGGTCCGCTATAGATAAAGATCATGCCCCAGATCGCCCCATCCGTCACAAGCGCAATGAGCGGCCACGCAGGTTGGCGATAGTCCAACGCCCTTGCATATTCAACGACCAGCAGGGCAAGGAGAAGCGCAATTGCAAATGGCATTACATCATGCGTTGCAACCGCGAGGGCGACTGACGTAACTGCGCCAACACCCTGCGCGATCCAGGCGAACCGCGAACCGCCTCCGCGCAGACCAATCACCGTTGCAAGCGTTACAAATGCCGTCAATACTCCCGCCGTCACCATGGGAGTAAAGACATGATGTAGTGTGATCTCCCACAGCATCGGCGCCAGGATCGCCGCGGATGTTCCCGCATAGATCAGCGCGGCAATGTCTGAAATTTTGGATATGCGTGCCGCCCATATCAGCCACACAAACGCATAGAGAACGGCTACTGCGGCAATAACTGGTGGCATCACACCACTGGCTGCAATCGCGCGCAAAACATAGGCTCCCGCAATGCCAAGCAACGCGCGGCCGAGTATTGGAAAGAGTCTTGTTGTTTGCAGTGACTCTTCCGCGTCGTCGGCTGCTGCGTTTGCCTGCATGACAATCAATGTCGCTTCGGGCGCGTTTGTCTCGGCTGGGTGTTCCAGCGCATGGACGCGCTTCTCCAGTTCGTCCACGCGGCTCGAAAGCAATTCGAAGGAACCGGGAGATTCGTTCATAGGTCACCCGATCGGCAGATGTGGTGCGGTCAATCGCCAGTAGCGCCTTGGGGCGCATGCTCTGCTGCCCATGGGGGCAACAGTTTAACCAGAGCCCAGAGAATGAACAACGGCAGAATCGATAGTCCCAAGGCGACCAGCGATCCTTCGCGCGTCACCAGGGCCATCTTGTAGGTTGTGTAGCCAAGAAAGCTCTTCGAGAAAAGTTGGCCGCCGATTACCACGTTCCAACGCATCGCGAAGATCCCGATCAGTGCCAGCCACGCCGACGTTACGTACATCCGCTTGCGCATCTGCTCTGAGAGTTTCACGACCTGCGTTATGAACAGAAGCACCAGTGGTGTCACCGTTCCCAGGATGATCTGGACAACGATGTGCGAAAAGTACAGCTTGGTGTGGACCATGAAATTGAGGCTGCGGAAAGATTCATCGGCCTCGTAGATACGATGGATCAGGTCCAGCATCTCCAGGCTGAAGTCGATGATGAAGATGTAGAACAGATACATTGCGATGGTGTCGACGCAGCGGATATCAATTGCCTGTTTACGTAGTTTCGTAACGGCCATGTAGATGAGCATCACACCGGCGATACCCGACACCATTGCGGAAAAGATAAAGACCACCGGCATTAACGGTGACGACCACCATGGGTTTGCCTTGATTGATCCAAAGATGAATCCGACATAGCCGTGCAGCAGAAATGCCGACGGAATTCCAATCAGCGTCACAATCCAACCCACCTTGTCGTCGATGTGAAGCGAACGCGGACTGATATTGTCAGAACCAAGCGTCATCACCTTGTAGATCACTCGCAGCAGGCCCTTGCTGGAGCGCGACAGCAGTACTATATCGCGTCGGTAATCGAGCCAGATTTCAAATACCAAAACGGCCATCAGATACCAGAGATAGACGTAACCAAACATCGCCATCGCCGACGTGCTGTGCGGCGTGAAATACATTTCGGGCGAACGTTCAGGATGGCCCAGGTGCAACTGCAATGGCAGGGGCGCCACTATCAAAAACGAAAGCGCGGTGAGAAGCGCGAGACGATAGGTCGGCTTCACGGCCTCGACGTGAAACACGCGCTCGAGCGAAGCCAGAATGAAAGCACCCGCGACCAATCCTGTAATAAATGGATACAACACAATCAAGACGCTCCACTGCAACCCGATCTCGTTGGGATACATGAAGCCTTCAACGCCGTTCATAATTTTTCCCTGCTCCTGGAGGAACATCGCGAGATAGCACATTAGCGCACCGACCCATCCAGCCCGTTGTAGAAGGCTTTTGCTCCCGTTGCCATTTGCGGCTTCAAGACCTGCACGCTATGTGTCTTCAGGAATTCGTGAATTGGATCCTTCGGATTCTTTAGATCAGCGAGTTGCCGCGCGCCGGTTGGGCACGCTTCGCAGCAGGCCGTCGTCAAGCCCTTGGTGATGCGGTGGTAGCAAAGCGTGCACTTGTCGGCGACTTTTTTCTCCGGATGAATATAGCGGCATCCGTACGGACAAGCCTGTACACAGTATGCGCATCCAAGGCAATACTTCTGATCAATCAGAACCACGCCGTCAGGGCTGACGAACGTCGCACCTACCGGGCAAACCTGCGTGCACGGCGAATCTTCGCAGTGATTGCACATCTTGGGAACGAAGAAGTACTTCTCCGCATCCTCTTTGGCAACCGGGAAACCCTCTTTGCCGCCATCCGGAGAGATGACCACGGGATTGGTCATGTCCTCGTCGGATACGTGATAGCGCTCCACCCATGTGCGGAAGTAGCCGTCAGGCACATCGTTCTCAGCCGAGCATGCGCGAACGCAATTGCCGCAACCGATGCACTTGGGCACATCAATTAACATGGCCCACCAGTGCTCAGATATTTTGTAGTTCTCAGCCTGCTCTGGAGTTCCTGCCAGAACGGCTTTCCATGCGATTGCGGCCGCAGGCATCAAGACCAGGAAATGACGTCGCGATAGATTCATTTCGCACCTCCTGGGGTTGCTGCCGGTGTGCTTGATCCGGCGATCGCGGGACTATGTGGCTGATGGCACGTTTCGCATGGAACCCCGTTTGAGTGATCCGCTGGATCGACTTGCGGAAATCCTTTCGGCTTGGCAGCACTCGCCGTATGGCAGCGCGCACAAAGGACAGCAGTGTCCGGCTTTATCGGTGTCACCGAGGCTGGATCGTCGGCGTGTTTCGCCAGCGGTCCATGGCACGCCTCGCAGCTCACTTTCGCGTGCTTGCCTTTGCTCTTCACATCGAGAACGTCGGTGTGACACGTTTCGCAGGTCTGATGTCCGGCAAACTTCACCGAGCGGGCTGCAATCTCGCCGATCGCAGCACCGCGATAGTGTCCATACTGCCCGAAGCTCGGCGGGACCACGTAATGTCGAACGACGAGAAAAATGATGAAGGCGAGAACGAAGAGTCCCGCGAAGCGGAATAGATGCCCGGCATCTTTGAAAGCACTCATTGCAGCCGAATCTCCTGACGCTGCCATCACGGGGCCAAGGAGAAAGGCCTCCTGTGATCCAGATCATGTTCGCCACCGAGATTGAGTGTCTGACGCAATGGGTGTATGTGAGACAAATCACGCACGAATGTGACGGCCGCCGCAAGAGCTGGCCAAGTCTCTTAAGCGCAAGAGGTTATATTCTCTTTAATTTAGGTCTGCAATACGCCGCAATCGACTCTTGTGAGGCAAATCACGATTGCAGGGAAGGCGTGAGATGGATTGCCACCGCCTCCTCACCCGCAGTCAGGCGAGTCAGCGTGAGCACCGTGATGTCATCGTCCTGGCCGAAGTTCATCGCAGCTTCCGTTGCCGCAGCGGCATTGGTTGGGGACGAGAAGAGATCATCCAACCGCTCGAATCCATACAACTCCCCTGTTCGGTTGCGAGCCTCGAGAAGACCATCCGTATAGAGCGCAAGATGATCGCCCGGGCGCGTCGTCAACTCGCGTTCCCCGTACGCCGTATTTTGCGAAACGCCGAGAGGAAGAGCTCCCGGAATCTCAAGCTCATGCTTGTTCAGATAGGGTGCCGGATGCCCAGCACTCGACACAACGCAGGTACTATCCGGTCGCAACAACAGAATCAGGCAGGTCGCGAAGCCACCCTGAAGTCTGCCGAACAGCCGGCGATTCAGTTGTGTCAGCAGCACTCCCGGCGTCGGATAATCCTCCGCCAGCGCCCGCATCGCACCCACAATCAACGACACCGCCATGGCTGCTTTCAGGCCTTTCCCGCTTACATCGCCCAACACCACCAGCGTCGAGCCACCATTCACAGGGATGATCTGGAAGAAGTCCCCGCCCACCTGCTGCGCCGGCTTATACGCACTCGTTACTGAGAACCCGGGCACCTTCGGAAAAGTCTCCGGAATGAGTACCTGTTGAATCTCCTGCGCGTTCTTGAACTCCTGCTCCAGCGCCGCCTGGTGCCGCCGGTGATCAATCGAGAATCGGTACACGGCATACACAACGGCCAGAAGAAGCAGCGTATTCGCCAGTGCGCGAGGATTCAGCGCGTTCCCATTTACCACAAACAGCGGCACGTTCAGCTTGTCCGCGAGCGTCCAGTGCGTAAATCGCACGAACTGTGTCGCCGCATTGCGCATCACGAAAATCATTTCAGCAATGATTGCGCTGATCGCCACCATCCACCGCGCGGAATCCAGCCGCTTCCGCTCTCGGATCGCAATGATCGCAAGAATGATTGGCAGCGTTTCAAGAGGCGTGAAAATGACAGTAAGAATCGCATCTGCAATCTGCAATTGCGAAGCCGCCCCGCGCCCCCATGCTGCTGTTGTCAGCCCGTCCAGCAGGAACGCTGCACAGAAAACAATCACCCACACCCGCATCAGCCGCACCAGCCTGCGATGGTCCTCGAGCTTCAGCAACAGAAGCAGCAGGAACCAGAGCGAAACATCTTGGATCATCAGCACCGGCTGCAACAATCCAACCGTGATACTGAACGGGAATTGTATGCGAAGTCCACCGAGGAACAGCCCCACGGGCTGCATCAACGTGTAGCCCGCCATGCACAGCAGAAGCCACTGCTTGCGGTCGCGCATCCAGCCCAGCAGGCTCAGAAACGCAACCAGCGCATACAGCGATTGAAGCCCAAAGTTGAATTGATTGCTCCGCAGCCATCGGTAATCGAGTTGAGCCTTCTCTGCAGCAATCGCCTCCGGCCCGCCCAGCTTTGGCATCGCCTCGAACCCGCCAATCTCCCCCGGGTCGTTCGAAGCAAGAGGCGCTTTCCAGACTCTCACCGCGAGCACACCATCTTCGATATGGCCCAATCCATAGGTTTGTGGGGGCTGCGAAAGATACCAATCGGGATTCGGCGGAAGGTTTCCGTCCTTGCCCACCAGCAAGCCGTTCCAGTAAACCTCATACGCATCGTCGACTGCCGGAATCAGCAGCGCGAGCTCTTTCGGATCGTCCGGCGTGCCCTTG
Source organism: uncultured Acidobacteriaceae bacterium (assembly GCA_963738035.1). GTDB lineage: Bacteria > Acidobacteriota > Terriglobia > Terriglobales > Acidobacteriaceae > Telmatobacter. The sequence continues at coordinate 390,155 of CAVTVB010000001.1, read as the reverse complement.
ATCGACACCTTGTATCGGTACCATGCAAACCCGGTGTAGGCGTAATACCCCTGCGAACCCCAGTTCTGATCAGCCTTAATTGGCGCCCACCGCGAGTCGTCAAACCCAGGCGCAGCCCAGGCAATGTCGTCCCCAACGCGGAACTGCCATACCCCTTCGAGTGGAACGGCGCCTTTGCCCAGGGCCTGGATCGTATGCACCTGAGCCGATGCTGCGGAAGTTGGTTCAGCCGCACGGCCAGTCGTGGCTGCCAAAATCGAACACACTACTGCCGTTGCGGGAATCAACCTGCAGGGAAGCATGGCGAAAGAATACTCCCCACCAGATATTGAAAGTAAAGAGGATTATTCAGGATGCACCATACTCCCAAGCCCTTCTTCGGTGCCCAAAGCGATACGATTGAATGGGAGAGAACGATGGCGAAAGTGCTGGATGGGGCAGCGATTGCGGCGGCGATCAAGCGGGAAGTGGCGGAAGAGGTGCGCGCGCTGGAGGCGCACGGTATTCGGCCGGGGCTTGCGGCGGTTCTGGTCGGTCATGTGCCTGCTTCGGAGATCTATGTCCGAAGCAAGGTGCAGACTTGCGCTGAACTAGGGCTTTTCAGCGACCTGATTACCCCGCCGGACACTGTTACTACCGAAGAGATGCTGAACCTGGTCCGCGCTCTCAACGACCGCGACGATATTGACGGCATCCTGATCCAGCTTCCATTGCCGAAGCAGGTTGACACCAAGGCGCTACTCGACTCTGTGCTGCCGGCGAAAGACGTGGACGGTTTTCACCCGGTGAATGCCGGGAAGCTGCAAGCAGGACGACCCGCCCTGGCACCGTGTACGCCGGCAGGAGTCATCGAGATTCTCAAGCGCAGCAATTTGCCCATCAGCGGGCAGCGCGCGGTGATTGTGGGGCGCAGCGATATCGTAGGCAAACCGGTTGCGATGCTGCTTTTGCATGAGAACGCTACCGTAACAATTTGTCATTCCAAAACACGAGACCTCGGAGAAGTTACGAGGGAAGCGGACATTCTGGTTGCGGCCATCGGGCGGCCAGGATTCATTACGCCTGAAATGGTGAAGCCGGGGGCCACCATTATTGATGTGGGCATCAACCGCATTATGACTCTCGAGGAGTTTGACCGCTTCTTTGCGGGAGACGCCAAGCGCGCAGCAACCTTCGCCAAGCGTGGCTCGACGATTGTGGGCGATGTGCATCCGAAGGCGTTTGAGCTTGCCGGCGCATACACGCCGGTGCCTGGCGGAGTTGGGCCACTGACCATTGCCATGCTGATGGCCAACACCGTGCGCGCCGCCAAAATGCGGCGGGGCCTCTAAGCGATGCTTCGCGTCGGATTGACCGGCGGCCTTGGCAGCGGAAAGAGTACAGTAGCCGCGATGCTGCGCGAATTTGGCGCGGAGGTCATCGAGTCAGACGAACTGGGCCGCGCCATCATGGAACCGGGGCAAGCGGTTTTCAACGAGATCGTCCGCGTCTTTGGACCGGGTGTCGTCGCGGCGGATGGGCGGTTGAATCGCGCACGGCTAGCTGAACTTGCCTTCAAGGGCGGGCGCGTGAAGGAGCTGAATGCGATCATCCATCCAGCGGTGATTGAGGCGCAGCGGCTTTGGATGACTCAGGTCTTCGCTCGTGATCCGGCAGCAGTTGCGGTTGTCGTCTCGGCGCTGATCTTCGAAGTGGAGCGCGATGCTCGTGCCAGTGGTGAAGCGAACGCAGTCTTCACGGAGTTGCGCAAGCGCATCGACCGGGTCGTGCTGGTCACCGCTCCCGACGACGCGAAAATTGCCCGCTATGTCGGCCGATCTTTGCCGCCTGCGGCAGACCGCGAGGCAGCCGAGGCAGATGCACGGTCGCGGCTTGCTCACCAGATCCCGGACAGCGAGAAGAAGCCTCGTGCCGATTACGTGCTTGAAAACACCGGCGATATCGAAGCGCTTCGCGTCAAAGTGGGGGAGCTTTGGCCCAGGCTGAAGCGCGAAAGCAACTTAAACGTGAAAAAGTAGTTATTAGAATAGAAGGAGCAGCAGACCGGTTGCGAATCCGGCGCCGGATCCTCAGGAACTGCTTTGTATCTAATTCGTATGGTGTATGGAAGGTTGCAAGGTTTAAGAGAGCTATGAAACTGCGCCAGTTTGCTTTGGTCCTTCTCCTCGTGGGAGGGTTCTGGTTTGTAACGACCCATTTCCAGAGAGGTTTGAATCCTCTGGCGCTCACGAGCTCGCGCGCCTCGGGCTCGCCGTTGGAACTGTCGGAGGCGCTTGCAGCGCCTGAATTCGATGCAGAAGAGCAGAACAACATCTCCGTCTATAAACGGGTGCTACCTTCTGTCGTAAACATTACCTCGCGCGCGGTGATCTTCAACTTCTTTTATGGAACGGTCCCGCAGGAGGGTCAGGGTTCGGGGTTCATTCTCGACAAGGCCGGACACGTGCTGACCAACTACCACGTGGTTGAGGGCGCAAACCGGGGCGTTGAAGTGAAGCTGAGCAACAAGCGCAGCTACAAGGCGACCGTTATCGGGAGCGACCGCGTGCACGATCTGGCGCTCTTGAAGATTGAGGCGCCCGATCTGCAACCTGTGATGCTGGCGGATTCGAGCCAGATTGCGGTCGGTGAGAAGGTTTATGCCATCGGCAACCCCTTTGGCCTGAGCGGGACGATGACGCAAGGCATCATCAGTTCGATCCGGTCTATTCGAAATGGAGATGGCGCGCCGATTGAAGATGCGATTCAGACCGACGCGGCCATTAATCCCGGCAACTCTGGCGGGCCGTTGCTGAACTCGCGGGGCGAAGTGATCGGCATCAACACCATGATTGCTTCGAACGGTGCGGAGCAGAGCTCCGGGATCGGATTCGCCATTCCCATCAATACAGCAAAGGCCGTACTTTCCGACCTGACGCGATACGGGCAGGTGCGGCGGCCGTCGCTGGGCATTGTGTCGTATGCGATCGGTCCGGATCTTGCCGAGCAGATGGGACTCGCCGCGGAATCAGGCGTCCTGATCCAGAAAGTGGTACCTGGTGGCGCTGCAGACCGCGCCGGCCTTCATGGCGGCAACGAGCAAGCCTATGTCGGCAATCAACCGGTAATGCTGGGCGGCGATCTGATTGTGGCGATTGACGGCCAGCAGATCACAGATCCGCAGGACATCACCGTGGTGATGGACAAGCACCAGGCCGGCGATACGGTGAGCGTGACGGTGCTGCGCGGACGCAGGCAGATGACGGTGAAATTGGTGCTGGGCGAGGCGAGGTCGGTGAATACGTAAGAGGGTCGCTGACTTTGAATGAGAAAGCCGCCTCAAGATCGGGGCGGCTTTTTTATCGGCGAGTGGGAATCCTCGAACTGAAAAACTAGGCAATTTGCGAGCTCATGCTTTCAACTAAGGCATAGCTTCTGAGCAGACTAGAATCCGACCGTTACATAGATTTGCCAGTTTGCTTAATCCTAAACAACTGAAAAGTCAATCCTCCAACAGAGTTAGTCGGGGTTGTATGATTTTGGCTAACATCGTTTCAAAATCAGGACACTATGCTCCTCGTTGGTGGGAAGCCTGATAGTGGAGTGCTTGGGCGACGGATGAGGCAAATCACTTTTTAGGTGGGAGCTCTATGGATACAGACTTCTCAGTCGGTATGGTCAGCAGGATTAAATGGCGGATGTTCCGGGCCCGCCTGGCGTTTGAAGATCCACTCAGCCGCGCTTTTGACAGACGACACTGTGTGGAGACTGCGCGGGAAGAGCGACTGGGGGAAATGGGCGTGGCCGCCGACGCCGTCACGCGCGGCAACTCCGTATATCGAGTGACCTGGGGCTCCCTGATCAAAAAGGCGATGGCGCAGTTGGACATCGATCCCCGGCGCTACAGTTTCATCGACTACGGCTCTGGCAAGGGCAAGGCCATGCTAATGGCCTCCGACTATCCGTTCAAAACTATTATTGGTCTTGAGTATGCGAAGCGGCTGCATGACATCGCCGCCGAAAACTGCCGGACATATCACAGTGCAAACCAGCAGTGCCATTCGCTGGAACCAATCCTGGGCGATGTTCTGGATTACACGCCGCCGCCTGGGCCCATCGTTTGTTTCATGTGCAATCCCTTTGACGAGACAACACTGCGCGCTGTCTTCAACGGTTGGCGCGCTCGTTACGAGGGCGGAGAGCGGGAAATCCGCATCCTTTATCTCAACATGCGTAACATCGCGGAGAAGGCCACGGTGCTGGAGAACCAGGACTGGCTGGCTCCAGTGGCACGGAATCGGCGTTTTGTCGTGCTGGCGCCGAAGACGAATGTGGCGCTTCCATAGGACTGAGAGCATTCCTCGAAACGCCTCTGCCTGAGTTGGGCCGCACCGGTCCAAAGGGGCGGCCCATTCTTCGATGGCTGAGAAATATGCATCGAGGAGAGCGTCCTATTAGCTTCAGGGGCTAGCGGCTTCTCGCTTCACAGTCTCAGACCTCTCTTTTCACGGCCTCTGTTTCTAGAACTTCACGCCTAGGGTCGCGAGAAATGCTTTTACCTCGGGCCACGCGGCCTTGAGGTCGTGTGCGGTTTGAAGGTCGAGAGCGATATTCAGGGGGTTGGAAGCAGCGCCGGCGAGTTCGGCGATCGGCTTCTCAAGCGCGGTGATGAGTGTGGCGAGAGCAGCAACCACCTGCGGCGCGGCTTTGAGAGCCTTATTGGCGCCAGTGAGCCACTTGAGAGCGTCTTCGGCTGCGATTTCGATTCCCTTTTCGATGTTGACCAGGATGTTTGCCATCGCGATGATTCTCTTTTCTAGTCGGCTGACCCACCGTATTGCGGCGGAGAGGCGACGTAATGTTTGCGGCGACGTCGCTGTCAGAGGCGGGTCGTGGTTGCGGCTTTGACCGAGAGCGAGTCGCCTGGCGCGGACGAGCGCGGGCGCGCGGCTGCATAGGTCCGCGTGAGGTTCCGCTGGATTGTCAGGCTATGGTTCCAAGTCTAGAGAGTTTGTTGAAATAGGCTGCAAAACAGCCTCGGGAATCGACTGAGTTGAATCAATGAGTTACAGATTACCTACGGATCGATGGGTTGACTGGCACCGGAGTGTTTCCACATGACTTCGGGTATGCCCCCCGGTTTATACCCCGACTCTTCGCGGGGTGTATCCACCCATACTCTGTAAGCAAAGTCCTGCGCTGCAATGATTCACTGGCAGTTCTGCCAGTACTAAACGGAGTGCAGACAGCCTAGACTTCTTTTTGGATTGGCGTTTCAACTTTCGCAGGAGTGCCTGATGAGTTCTCGCGTGAAAAAGCTGCACATCGTTTTAATGGTCATGATGTTGTCCACTGCCTGTGGCTTCGCGCAGAAGGTGAACGTGGGATATGACAAGAGCATCGATTTCTCAAAGTTCAAGACTTACACGCTGATGCTGCCTCCTTCTCCAACGAGCAGGCCGCTGCTTTATGCGTCAGTAGTGGGGTCGATCAGGAACGGAATCGAAACCAAGGGGCTGGTGAGCGTGGAGAAGGGAGGCGACCTCACCGTGATTGCCGCTGGCAGTCTGGACTATGGTCTAGATTCTGAAATTAACCCGGTTGCCGACACTTGTGCGAATTGCCAGGCGCCCCAGGTGGACGTGCTGTTATGGGCCGGATTCGAGCCGCCGCCGGGATCCGCAGGAAAGCCACAGCCAAAGGGAATTCTTCGATTGGATATGGTTGACCAGGCAAATAACAAAGTGGTCTGGGTGGGAACCGTAGCGCAGAAGCTGAATCCGCAGAAACCAGATCAGTCGCTGGTGAAAGTTGGCGCGGCAATCGAGAAACTGTTGTCGCAGTTTCCGCCGAAAGCCAAGTAAACTCCTCCGGACTAGCGGAAACGAGCGACTGGCGCAGCGAAGATGGGCGATGGGCTGGACCCTCCGAGCGCCGCGCGGATTACGCTTGAGCAGGAAATAACGTCTCTCCGTCGTCAGCATTGATCCGAATGCGATGGCGGTTTTGCCCTCAAGCCGGATGACTTTTCCCTGACGGTTCCAATTGTTGGACGAGTTGAAAGAGAAGTCCTCGGATGCGCGATTGAAGTCAGAGAAGGTGCAACTGCGGCTCCACCCGATGGGGCCGATTCCGGTGAAGATGGCGAGTTGATCAGCGCGGCGAGTGAGTGTCACTTTTCCGGCGACACTCATGGCGCACCATGAGATCAAGAAAATCGAGCCAATGACAAAAGGAATACCGAAGAGCGAAGAAGTCAGGTTGAATTGTCCCTTGATGAGTTGAGTGCCGTAGATGCCGAACATCGATCCGCCTGACCAGACACAAGTAAAGGGCACAATAAAAAGCGCAGTCCAGGTGCGCGTTGTGGCTCCCGCTGTGAATCCGTCAGGCAGCGGCTGGTACCAGGTGCCTTGCGGTGGAGAGTTCAGATCGACGGAAGCGAATGAGCTCCCGCTCAAAGAGATTCCGCCGATGATTTCAGAGAGGCGTAAGGTATTTCCGCAGGCGCGGCAGAGGGCGACGTCGGTGGAGACGTTGATGTCGTCGGTCGCGATCTTCGGAGCGGCAGGACGGACAGTTGATCTGCATGAATGCGGCAATTATGCCATGAATGGAAACAGGCAGGCTGTAACACGAACAGGAAGACCAGATGCGAAGAGTGACTAAAGTTGCCGCTTGACGTAGCAGCGGCCCTGGATTTCATATTCGCCGCCGACGACGCGGGCAATGGCTTCGCTGTAGGCGATGTGCTCTTCGACGAGGATGCGCTCGGCAAGGGAGTGGACGTCGTCGGATTCGAGAACCGGAATTGCGCGCTGATGGATAATGGCGCCGTGGTCGAGGTGTTCGTCGACGAAGTGCACGGTGCAGCCGGCGATTTTTACGCCGTAATCGAAAGCCTGTTGTTGAGCGTCGAGACCTGGGAATGCGGGAAGCAGCGATGGGTGGATATTGAGGATGCTGTTGGGGAATGCGGCGATGAAGCCGGGCGAGAGAAGGCGCATGTAACCGGCTAGACAGACGAGGTCGACATCGTGCTGGCGCAGGCAGGCGATGAGGTCGGCGTCGTGGTCGGCGCGGGGACGGCCTTTGGAGACGAGGAGTTTGTGCGACAAGCCTAATTCAGCCGCGGCGGCGAGGCCTGGAGCTTCGGCGACATTGGAGAGGACCACGGCGATTTCGACGTTGGGAAGACTGCCTTCACGGATGTTGCGCGCGATGGCGAGGAAGTTGGAGCCGCGGCCGGAGAGCAATATGCCCAACCGAAGCCGCTTGTCTTCTTCGCTCATGTGTACTGAACCCGATGGTCGCCTTTGACGATGCGGCCGATTACGTAGAACTTTTCTTCTGCGCGGTCGAGGAGGGTTTTGGCGCGCGTGTATTTGGCTGCGGGGATGACCGCAATGAGACCAACGCCCATGTTGAAGGTGCGCATCATCTCGTCCTGCGAAACCTGGCCGAGGTCGCGGAGGTGATCGAAGATGGGCAGGACGGGCCAGGAACCCAGCTCGATCTGCGCGCCGGTTCCCTTAGGCAGGATGCGCGGCAAGTTCTCAGTGATGCCGCCACCGGTGATGTGAGCCATACCTGCGGTCATGCCCGCGGCAACGAGCTTTTGAATGACGTGGAGATAGCTGCGGTGCGTCTTCATGAGCGCGGCGCCGGCCTTCTCCTTGATCGCGGTGACGTACTGGCTCGGCTTGTAGCCGGCAACGTCGAACATGAGCTTGCGGGCGAGCGAGTAGCCGTTGGTGTGGAGGCCGGTGGACGGGAATCCGACGAGGACGTCGCCGGGCTTGATGTCGTCTCCAGTGACGAGTTTGTCACGATCGACAGCGCCGACGATGAATCCGGCGAGATCATACTCGCCCTCGGCGTAGAAGCCGGGCATCTGGGCGGTTTCGCCGCCGATTAGAGCGCATCCGTTGGCTTTACAGGCGTCAGCGAGGCCGGAGACAACGGTCTCGGTGACTTCGGGGTCGAGCTTGCCGCTGGCGAAGTAGTCGAGAAAGAAGAGGGGGGTGGCGCCCTGGACGGCGATGTCGTTGACGCAGTGGTTGACGAGGTCGCCGCCGACGCTGGAGTGGAGGCCCATTTCGAAGGCGATTTTGAGTTTTGTGCCGACTCCGTCGGCCGAACTGACCAGGATGGGGCTTTTGAACTTTTGCAGGTCGAGCCGGAAGAGGGCTCCGAAGCCGCCGATACCACCTAAGACATTGCGATTAAAGGTCTTCTGGGCCAAATACTTAATGCGATCCTTGGCGCGATCGCCGCGGGAGATGTCGACCCCGGCGTCAGCGTAGGTGACGGGGTTGGGCGCGGACTTCGTCGGAGTGGGCTTGGATTTGGATTCTTCGGGCACTTTTCGGCCTTCTACGATTGGAGTTTGAAGCAGGCGCTGCGGACCGGAAAGGTCGATTCTAGCAGGGTTGACGGCAACGGTCTGTGAAGGCCGCATTCGATTTGCTGCACGGACTGTGGAGAACGTTGATGGCCTTAATTGATCGAATTCCGATTTTCGGTGCGACTTCTATACTGGAGCCACGATGAGCACGAAAACCACGACATCAACGCGAACACGTTCCCACGAATTGCAGCAGCGCGCTGAGCGCTATTTTCCCGGCGGTGTGAATTCGCCGGTTCGGGCGTTTCGCGCGGTGGGCGGCGCTCCACCGTTTGTGGAGCGAGCCGAGGGCGCATATGTAGTGGACGCGGATGGCAATCGCTACATCGATTACGTGGGCTCGTGGGGACCGATGATCCTGGGGCACGCGTTTCCGCCGGTGGTGGAAGCGATTGAGCGCGCGGCGCGGAACTCGGCGAGCTTTGGCGCGTCGACGGCGAGCGAGGCCGACCTGGCGGAGCGGATTGTTGCGTGCTATCCGGCGATTGAGAAGATGCGTTTTGTGAGTTCGGGAACCGAGGCGACGATGTCGGCGATCCGGCTGGCGCGTGCGGCGACGGGACGCAAGATCATTATCAAATTTGAAGGCTGCTATCACGGGCATGCGGACGGGCTGCTGGTGAAGGCGGGTTCGGGCGTGGCGACGTTTGGGATTCCGGGGTCGGCGGGAGTGCCGGAAGAGATTGCTGCGCTGACGCACGCATTGCCCTATAACGATACGGCGGCCGTGGAATCCGCATTTGATGCGCACCCGGATGAGATTGCGGCGGTGATTCTGGAGCCGGTGGTGGGAAATGCGGGATGCATTGCACCGATGCCGGGCTACTTGCAGGCGCTGCGTGAATTGACCCGGCGCGAAGGCGCGTTGCTGATTGTGGACGAGGTGATGACGGGGTTCCGCGTGGCGCTGGGCGGAGCATGCGAGCTGTATGAGCTTGATCCCGATTTGGTGACCCTGGGAAAGATTGTGGGTGGCGGATTGCCGGTGGGAGTGTTTGGCGGCAAGCGGAAGTATATGGATATGCTGGCGCCGCTGGGACCTGTTTATCAGGCGGGGACTTTGAGCGGGAATCCGCTGGCCATGGCTGCCGGGATTGCGACGGTGGGATATCTGCAGGAACATGCGGCGGAGGTTTATGCACGGCTGGAGTCGACGGCGAAGGCTGTGGCGGAGGGTGTTGCGGCGGAAGCCGCGAAGGCCGGCGTTGCGATGACGACGAATCGCGTGGGAGCGATGTGGACGTGGTTCTTCAACGAGGGGCCGGTGACGAATTACGACGAGGCAGCGAAGTCGGATACGGCGGCTGTTCGGGAAGTTTCATCGGGCGATGCTGGATCGTGGCGTGTGGCTGCCGCCTTCGCAGTTTGAGGCTGCGTTTCTGGGGACGGCGCATGGGGATGCGGAAGTGCGGGCTACGATTGAGGCGGCGCGAGAGGCGTTTGCCTGATTGTTTAGAGGAGCAAAAGCAGGTCCTTCGACTCCTTTTGGTCGCTCAGGATGACGGACATTTCCTTAGCCCAGGCCGCTTCGCTCAGGATGACGATGACAAATTAGAAGTGCTTCGCAGCGTTACTCGGTCCACGCGTCGAGGGTGACAAATTTGTGCGTACTGGCGTAGCGATCGAGAAGCTTAGCAGTGGCGGCGATGGATGGGCCGCGATCGGCGTTTTGGCCGCGATGGCTGCCGTCGTGGAGCACGATGTTGCTGGCGTATCCGCTGCGCTGGTTGCTGTCGATTTTGCTGATTAAATTCTGAGCGATCCTATCTGCGGAGGGTTCTTCCCAATCCTTCGTCATGGCGTTCCATGTGACGGGGATGAGGCCGAGCTGGCGTGCAAGTTTGAGCACATAGGGACGGCGGGCGCCAAAGGGCGGACGGAAGTAGCGCACAGGCTTGCCTGTGATGTTGGCGAGAATATCGCTGGTGCGAGTCAGTTCGTCGAGAACGTCTGCAGCTCGGATCCGGGAGAGGTCGGGGTGACTCCAGGTGTGATTGCCGATGAGATGGCCGGCGTCGGCGACGCGCCGAGCGAGTTCCCGCTCGGACTTGGCGAATTTGCCGACCATGAAGAATGTGGCGTGCACATTGTGTTGGGCAAGGATGTCGAGGAGACGCGGTGTCCATGCGGGATTGGGGCCGTCATCGAAGGTGAGGGCGAGTTGACCGGGAGTGCGCGGCGCGATGAGAGTACGTCCGAAGATCTGCGAGGTGGGCCAACGCGAGGCGTAAGCGAATCCGCCGATGCCAAGCCCGGCTGTACCGGCGAGACCGATCACTCCGTAAATACTCGCAGCTAAAGGAGAAAGCATTGCTGCCTTTAGTGTGCGGCGACAGGCGCCTGGACGGCAAGCAAAGTGTGACGAGCAGTAACAGATGACGCTGCTCCGGCCTGAAGGCCCTCCTCTAAAAGATCGCCTGGATTCGTGGGACTAAAGCCCCACGCTCCGTCCGAGCGTATACTTATGTTGTTCGGGTCGCATCCTGAGTTTACGGAGCGGCACTGGAGACAACATGAGCATCACGAACTTCCCCGGAAGCGCGAATTCCTCGCCGCTTGATTCTTCCATCACAAAAGTGACTATTCCAGCACTGGCCGAGATGAAACGGCAGGGCAAACCCATCTCTGCGCTCACTGCCTATGACTACGCAACATCGCGGCTGGTGGATGAAGCCGGTATCGACCTGGTGCTGGTGGGCGACTCGCTGGCCATGGTGGTGATGGGCCACGACAATACGCTGGCTGTGACCGTCGATGAGATGCTGCACCACACGCGTGCTGTGCGTCGCGCGGTTCGGCGTGCGCTGGTGGTGGCGGATATGCCTTTCGGCAGCTATCACGGCACGGTGACGGAGGGTGTGGCCAACGCAGTGCGGTTTATCAAAGAGGCTGGCGCGGAGGCCGTGAAGATCGAAGGGCCGCGCGTGGCGCTGGTGCAGGCGCTGACGGATGCGGAGATTCCAGTGATTGGTCATCTGGGACTGACGCCGCAGAGCGTGCACCGGATGGGTGGATATCGCGTGCAAGCAAAATCGGTAGATGCGATCCAGCAGATCAAGACGGATGCGAAGGCGCTGGAAGAGGCGGGCGCGGGCGTGCTGGTACTGGAAGGAATTCCGCGCGAGGTAGCGGCGGAGATTACGGCGGAGCTGACGATTCCGACGATCGGCATTGGCGCGGGACCGGATTGCGATGGGCAGATTCTTGTGTTTCACGACATGGTGAACCTGAGCTTTGCACCGAAAGCGAAGTTTGCACGGCGATATGCGGATGGGGCGGGGCTGTTCCGCGAAGCGATTGAGCACTATCGTGAAGACGTGGAGCACCGCGCGTTTCCATCGGACGAGGAGAGCTATCACCTGTCTTCGGCTGTGCGCACAGAACTGGAAGCAGAGCGCGGTGATGCGAAGCCGGTGAGGCAACTGCGCAAGGCCTAATGCAAATTCTAAAAACAGTGGAAGAACTGCGAGCGTGGAGCCGCGCCCTGCGTTGCGATGGTGGCGGCGGAGTTGCGCTGGTGCCGACGTTGGGTGCTCTACATACGGGGCACGCGTCTCTGATCAAAGCGGCGGCGGAAGCGCGGCCGGGCCGTGTCGCTGTGAGCATCTTTGTGAATCCAACACAATTTGGGCCGAATGAGGATTTTGCGAAGTATCCGCGCACCTTCAAGGCGGACTGCGAGTTAGCAGAGCGGGAAGGTGCGACGGTGATTTTTGCGCCCAGCGTGGAGGAGATGTATCCCGGCAGTGCGGCGACGTTTGTTGACGTGGAAGGATTGAGCGATCGGCTGGATGGCAAATCGCGGCCGGGACACTTTCGCGGCGTGGCAACGGTTGTGGCCAAGCTGATGATTGCAGCGGAGGCAGATCTTGCGTTCTTTGGACAAAAAGACGCGGCGCAGGTTGCAGTCCTCCGGCGGATGGTTGCGGACTTGCGATTGGGCACGAGGATTGTGGTGTGTCCGATTGTGCGCGAGGCAGACGGGCTGGCGCTGAGTTCGCGGAATGTTTATTTGAGCGCTGAAGAACGGAAGCGAGCGCTGGTGCTGAGCCGGGCGATTCGTCGCGTTGAATCGATGGTGGTCGATGGAGAACGTCAGAGCGCGGCTTTACTCGACGCGGCGCGTGGAGTGTTTGCCGAGGAGCCGGGGGTCCGCGTGGACTACATCGAGCTGGTGGATTGGGAGACGCTGTGGCCTGTGCTAAGCGCCACGCGGGGAACGCTGTTTGCGGTTGCGGCTTGGGTTGGGAAGACACGGCTGATCGATAACGCGATCATCGGCTGAGCGTCGACCACGCGTTCCTGAAAACAACTGCAGATCCTTGACTACCCTTCGCGATGCTCAGGTTCGCTCAGGATGACACTTTGGGTGTTAACGATGCTGTTGCTCATGCGTGCGGCAGGTATTGGTCGAGCCATTCGATCCATCGGCGGTAGACGTCGCGCATGCGGACGGGGTCGTTGGGGCTGTGTCCGCCGATGGGGTACGCATAGAACCACGTCTTGACGCCGCGATCTTTGAGGGCGTGATAGAGCTGGTATCCCTGCGTGATGGTGACGCGGTAGTCGCCGACGTCCTGAAGGACAAGCGTGGGCGTGGTCATCTTGTCGTAGTAGGTGATAGGTGACTGCTCGACCCAGTGCTTCATCCAGTCCCCGGTATAGGGTGAGCCCCCGATGGCAGTGGCGCGGGCGACGTTGCTGTCAGAGAGCGTGTACTGATCGAGGAGATTGGTGACGGGCGCGCCGGCGATGGCGGCTTTCCAGAACTGCGCGTGGCCGATGAGCCAGCTGGTCATGTAGCCGCCGTAGCTCCAGCCAGTGACAGCGATGTTGGATTCGTCGACGATGCCGCGCTTCTTGAGCATGTCGAGGCCAGCGAATACATCGCGGCCGGGACCGTCGCCGGAATCGTCGACGATGGCGCGGCTGAAGTCGTTGCCGAAGTTGTCGCTGCCGCGATAGTTGGGCTCGAAGACGAGCCATCCCTGGGCGGCGATGATTTGCGCGAAGAGTGAGAAGGTATCCTTCGACGACGATGTTGGGCCGCCGTGGATATAGAGCACGAGGGGAAGCTTTTTGCCCGGCGTGTAGTCGGGCGGATAGGTGAGGATACCGTTTTCGGTCCAGTTTTTTGGAGCCTTGTCAGGGCTTGGCCAGGTAACGACTTCACTCTTTCCGAGGTTGAGCGCGTCGAAGGCCGCATGGAATGTGGTGAGGCGGCGCGGCTTCGCTTGAGGCGTGTCGAGAATATAGATCTCTGACGGACGGTGCGGCTCGGTTCCGACGAACGCGATCTGGCCCTGGTTGCCAACTGTGGCATCGAGCCAGAAGCCGGTGTTGGGAGTGACACTGCCGAGGTCGAGTTTGGTTGCGTTGCCTGCGAGAGGCTGGACCCAAAGGCTGGCCGTGGCGCCGTCATTCGCGCCCGTCAGGATGGATTTGCTATCGGGCATCCAGAGAGCGCGGAAAAAATTGCGATCGAGGGCGTGGGTGATGTTGTTGCCGTCGCCTTTGAGGCCGTCGACGACGTAGATGTCCTGGTAGTTTCGATCGGTGCCATCGCGGGGATAGATGTAGGCGAGGTGCGATCCATCGGGCGAAGGGAGGGGCTGCGTGGAGTACATGGTGTGCGTGGTAATGGGCTCGGATTTGCCGCTGGCGAGATCGAGCACCTGAGGCGAAGAATTGCGGCGATCGCCGGAGTAGGTGTTTTCAAGACGCACGTAGACGAGCTTGCTGCCATCGGGCGTAAAGGCGATGGGCGATGCCGGAGGTCCGGGAGGAAAAGCAACGGGCAAGCGTCCATGCGCCGGAGGTGAGGCGTTTTGCTTCGCCGCCTGCGGCAGGGATCAGCCACAGGTGCGTGGGCAGAGCCTTGTCCTTATCAAGGAAGCTGCCGTTACCGACCTCGAAGGCATCGTCGAATTTGTCCGCGCCCGTTTTCTTCGGAGGCGCATCGGCGGCGGCAAATGCAATTGCGGTGCCGTCGGGCTTCCATGCAAATTGCTGGATTGACGTTTGGCTCTTGGTCAGTTGTTGCGATTCGCCGCCGGCCATGTCGAGCACGAAGATCTGGTTGTGCTTGTCCGGCGTCCTCTACGAGGAATGCGATGCGATCGCCGGATGGGGACCAGCGCGGAAACGAGACATGCTTGCGATCGTGCGTGAGGTTGCGTGTCTTTCCGTTTGCGGTATCGACCAGCACCAGATCGGATGCGTAGATGTCTTCATCGTAGTCAGGATGCGCTACGACGACTGCCAGCGATTTACCGTCAGGCGAGATCTTTGGATCGGTAATGCGGAGGATCTTGCCGACCCAGGCGAGATCAAAAACCTTGCCCGGCGTGGCGGGGATAGGCAAGCGCGACGTGGCTGTTGCAGTGGGAGGGCTCTGGCCGAAGAGGCCCGCGTTCAACACGAAGAACACAGCAAGAACTGGAGGCAGAAGACGCTTCATGGTTTTCGCACCTTGGACCGGAAGGGTCAGCAATAAGAGGAAAGCGTGGGTCAAATATACAAGATGATGCACTTGCATCAACCTTGCGCCAGCCCGCTATCTTGTACATATGCCCGAGTTGCCGGACATCTCCGCATACATTACCGCGCTGGAAGAGCGCATCGTCGGGCAGAGGCTGGAACGCGTGCGCTTGGGCTCGGTGTTTTTGTTGCGGACCGTGGACCCTCCTTTGAGTGCGGTTGAAGGGCGCACGGTGCGCGAGCTGCGGCGCATCGGGAAGCGGATTGCCATTGGTGTCGACGAGGATTTGTGGTTGGTCCTGCATTTAATGATTGCGGGGCGGCTGCACTGGAAGGCTCCGCAGGCGAAGCTGGCTCGCAGGAATGGGCTCGCGGCATTTGATTTTCCAAATGGGTCGCTGGTACTGACGGAGGCGGGCTCGAAACGGCGGGCATCGTTGTACGTAGTGCGCGGTGACGAAGCGCTGCACGCAATGGACCCTGGCGGAGTGGAGATTTTTGAGACGGATCTGGATGGATTTCGTGCCGCATTGAGCGTTGAGAATCGCACGCTGAAGCGGGCTTTGACCGATCCACGGC
The DNA here is from genome assembly GCA_963738035.1 of uncultured Acidobacteriaceae bacterium. Classification (GTDB taxonomy): domain Bacteria; phylum Acidobacteriota; class Terriglobia; order Terriglobales; family Acidobacteriaceae; genus Telmatobacter. Next base: position 374,710 of record CAVTVB010000001.1, on the reverse strand, counting down.
TAATCAGCGGCGTGGGGAATGCTTACTCCGACGAGATTCTGCATGCAGCGCAGCTTTCCCCGATTACGCTGACGCACAAGCTGAAACCGGAGGAGTGGGCAAGACTGTTCGCGGCGACGCGGGCCACGATGGAGACATGGATGGATCGGCTGGGAGCGGAGGCGCGAAAGAGCTTTCCGGAAAAGGTGACGGCGTTTCGACCAGAGATGGCGGTGCATGGGCGGTTTGGTTTGCCGTGTCCGCGATGCGGGGAGAAGGTGCAGCGGATTCGCTACGCGGATAATGAGACGAACTATTGCGCGAAATGCCAGACCGGGGGAAAGGTGCTGGCCGACCGAAGCCTGTCGCGGCTGCTGGGTTCCGACTGGCCGCGGACGCTGGATGAATTGGAGGCGCTGAAGCGGAAGTGACGGGGGTTGTGGAGGATGCGCCGGATTTGACACGACTGGCTGGTTTTGCGAGACTCAAAGTTGCTGCCAATCCGGCGGAAATCGCTGGATTTGTGTCTCGTGCCGAAGTGGCGGAATTGGCAGACGCGCGTGGTTCAGGTCCACGTACTCGCAAGGGTGTGGGGGTTCGAGTCCCTTCTTCGGCACCAAAATCTGGACACAATCTGAAGGTCAGCCTAGAGGTCCTTCGCTCCGCTCGGGATTTCGGCTGCGGGCTAAGAAGGCCGCAATTCGCCTCGAGTTCGAGCCCTTTTTCAGCATCAATTCTGGATACAATCTGCGGTTCAGCGACGAGGTTCGGCCCAGAGGTCGGGCATCTCGCACTTCTCTTTGTTCCCTCACGAATCGCTGAATGAGCGTTGAAACAAAAGAAGATGAATCTTTTCATCGAATGAACAGAAGCCATGATGAGATCACGAGCGCATCTCCAACGATCTTGACTTTGCGAAATAGGACCGTTACGGTCTAATTACGCGCTACCCCACATTCCACTGATTCAGGCCTCTCGGAGACGAGGGGCCTTCGAGTTTTTGGGGAAGGATGTTCCAGAAGGCACGGGGACGATCCTCGCCGGTGAGAACCAGATCTCTCTGAACTTCCGTGCTGCAGTTGCAGAGATCCCACTTTTGGGGACGCCGCGTTTCGCTCTGAGGCCGGAACGGGTAAACTTCGGACGAATCGGATTGGACACTGGAGAGACTCTCAATGAAGGCATTGGTCAAGAGCAAAGCTGAACGAGGCCTTTGGCTGGAAGACATTCCCGAGCCCGCGATCGGCGTCAACGACGTGCTGATTCGCGTGCGCTACACGGGGATCTGCGGAACCGACGTTCACATTTACGAGTGGGATGAGTGGGCGCAAAAGACCATCCCGGTGCCGATGGCCATCGGTCATGAGTTTGTGGGCGAAATTGTGGAAGTGGGGTCGAACGTCAGCGACTTTTTCCCCGGCGACCTGGTGAGCGGAGAGGGGCATGTGGTATGCGGCAGGTGCCGGAACTGCCTGGCCGGGAGGCGGCACCTCTGCGCCGCGACGCAGGGCGTGGGAGTCAATCGGCCGGGTGCTTTTGCAGAGTTGATCTCGCTGCCTATGACCAATATCTGGAGGCACCATCCCTGCATCGATCAGGAAGTTGCCGCCATCTTTGATCCGTTTGGAAATGCCGTTCACACGGCGCTTTCTTTCCCGGTTTTGGGCGAAGACGTGCTCATCACCGGAGCTGGCCCGATCGGGATCATGGCAATACCTGTTGTGCAACGCGCAGGTGCAAGGCACGTGGTGATCACGGATCTGAATCCATTTCGTTTGGAATTGGCAAGAAAGATGGGAGCTACCGTTGCCGTGGATCCGACGAAGACGCCGCTCGCCTGACGTGCAGAAGCAGCTCAACATGGCGGAAGGATTCGACGTGGGTTTGGAAATGTCGGGGAACGACCAGGCGCTGCAGGACATGATTGCTAACATGAGCCATGGCGGCAAGATCGCCATCCTCGGGATTCCGGCGAGGAAATCGCCCATCGACTTGCGAGCGGTCATCTTCAATATGCTCACATTGAAAGGCATCTATGGGCGCGAGATGTACGAGACGTGGTACAAGATGTCGGTGATGCTGGAAATGGGCCTGGACATCTCGCCGGTCATTACCCACCGTTTCCCGTATTCCGAATTTGAGCGGGGCTTCCAGGCGATGACATCCGGCCAGACCGGGAAGGTTGTGCTGGACTGGACCAACGTGAAGTGAGTCTGCGTGATGTGAGTCCGCTGCGCTTCCGCGATCTGTAGTTTTGACCACCGCGACATAGAACATATTCACTCCGTGATGCAATTCATCGGAGAGGTTCGCGGCGGCATTCGAATTGTGCAGGTCGGTTTGCGGCGAGTCGAGTCGACGGTTACACTTGCTCGTTCAGCTGAATGCCAGACCTCCTCGCGCCGGGACTGACGATCTCGTGCGAAAGGTATGGATCGTGTCTACGGAGTAAATCATGAAACGACTCGCCTTTATCCTTGCCTTGGGAATGTCGACGGTGTACGCGCAGAACTACACGCGCGGGATTGGAGTGTATCCCGGAGATCCCAAAGAGTACACAGGGCCGACGCTTGTTGCGGACGCGAACGCCTACCGTAACCTGGCGCTTCATCGGCCCGCGTACCAGTCGAGTGCCTATGACTACAACTTGACGGCACAACTGATTACGGACGGCATCAAGGAGTCCTCGATGCCGCAGTGGATTGAAACCTCGACCAGCAATGCTGGGTCTCTGCCGAAGAATGAACGTGAACTCTTTCTCGATGGCAATGTCACATCTTCAGTGAACGTGTCGGGCGATTCGACGTGGGTTGAGTTTGATTTGAAAGGTGGAGGCGAGGCGCCGGAGGTCGATCGACTTGATCTTTATCTGCGCAGAATTTATGGCAAATCGTTATCGGGGACATGGACTTACACGGTCTCCGGTTCCGACGATCGCGTGACGTGGAAAGAAGTGGGACGAGCCACTGGCTCAGAGTGGCCGGACATGCGGGAACCAGGCCCTAGCTTTTTGGAGACCGTTGCATTTGCCGCACCTGCGCGGTTCAGGTCTTATCGCGTACAACTGGCGGCAGCGAATGTGCGCACCTGGGGAGTGGCGGAGCTTGCGCTTTCAGACAAGGGGCAGCCGGTTCGCGTGGCGGGGCCGGATGTGTTTGCGAGCACGTGGATGAGCGCGGGGAGTGAAGAGGAATGGGTCTATGTTGACCTGGGCGCAGTTTGCACCTTCGATCGCATTGGGCTCGCATGGATTCAGCGAGCGGCAGAAGGTTCCATCCAGACGTCGGATGATGCAATTCAGTGGAAGACGTTGCAGGCGCTTGCGTCTGGAATTGGTGCAAGTGACGACATCCACCTGGCGCAGCCGGCGCGCGGGCGCTATGTACGCGTGTTGATGACAAAGCCGGTGAATGCGGGTGAGCGCTACATCCTGAGCGAGCTCGAGGTCTACGGTCGCGGTGGACTGGTGGCGGCGCCCCACGCTGCCACAAAAGCTCTGGCCGATGGGACGCTGCCTCTTGCGGGCGGAAACTGGCGTGTGCAGCGCGCTTCTCTCGTGCCGACGAGCGGAGTGGAAATTTCGACAGCGGGATTTGCTGATAAGGACTGGATGGTTGCAACGGTTCCAGGGACAGTATTAACAAGCTATCTGAATGACGGCGCGATTCCTGATCCTGATTTTGGTGACAACCAGTATGCGATCTCCGACTCGTTCTTTTGCGCGGACTTCTGGTATCGCGACGAGTTCAATGTGGCTGCGGAACAACATCCGGGTGAGCACACCTGGCTCAACTTCGACGGCATCAACTGGAAGGCTGAGATCTTTCTCAACGGACATCGCGTGGGGAAGATCGACGGCGGCTTCATGCGCGGTCGCTTTGACGTGACGGCCTTTGTGCATCACGGCGGAGCGAATGCGCTTGCTGTGCACATTATTCGGGTGGCAAATCCCGGGAGCACGAAGGACAAGGCCGGGCCCACGGTGAACGGCGGCGCGCTTGGCCGCGATAATCCGACGTACCATGCATCGGCGGGATGGGATTGGATTTCGACGATTCGCGGGCGGGATACGGGGATCTGGAGCAATGTTTTGCTTACCACCAGCGGCCCGGTGGCGATTGAAGACCCGTTGGTGACAACCGCGCTGCCACTGCCGGATACGACGCACGCGGATGTAACGATCAAGGCTACGCTGCGGAATCTCGATACAAAGGCGGTTAGCGGTTCTCTGCGCGTGCGCTTCGGCGACGTAGCTGTGGAGATGGCGGCGACTGTCGATGCCGCTTCAGCAAAGACGATTGAGCTTTCGCCGGCGACACAGGCCACGCTGAGGCTCGTGAATCCCAAGCTGTGGTGGCCGGTGGGATATGGCGATCCCAATCTCTATCCGGTTTCGATCAGCTTTGTTGTCGACGGTGTTGAATCAGACAAGACTTCATTCCAGGCAGGGGTACGGCAGTTTACGTACTCAGAAGACGGCGGGGTGTTGAAGATCTGGATCAACGGACGACGGTTCATCGCACGCGGCGGCAACTGGGGATTTCCCGAGTCGATGCTGCGGTATCGCGCGCGCGAGTATGACACCGCACTTCGCTACCATCGCGACGAACACTTCAACATGATTCGCAACTGGGTGGGACAAACCGGCGACGAGGCGTTTTACGAAGCAGCCGATCGCAATGGCGTCGTGGTATGGCAAGACTTCTGGCTCGCGAATCCGTGGGATGGACCTGATCCGGACGACAACGATCTGTTTCTCGCGAATGCGCGCGACTACGTGCTGCGCATTCGCAATCATGCTTCGCTGGGAATTTTCTGCGGTCGCAATGAAGGAATGCCACCCAAGCAGATCGATGATGGATTGCGTGACCTGGTGGCAGCGCTGGAGCCGGGATCGCATTACATTTCGAGTTCGGCTGACGGGCCGGTGAGTGGGCATGGGCCTTATCGCGTGGAGCCGCTGCGCTACTACTTCGAACATGCGCCGACCAAGCTGCACAGCGAGATGGGTTCGCCAAATGTGGTGGAGATGGATATTTTGCGGCGCACGATGCCAGAATCTGCGATGTGGCCACAAGGCTACCAATGGCCGCTGCATGACTTTCACGAACAGAATCCATTCACCACGGCGGTCGAAAAGCAGTACGGCGGAGCAACGAACGTTGCCGACTGGATAGGCTTCGCACAGTTCGTGAATTACGACGCGTATCGCGGGATGTTCGAGGGGCAGAGCAAGAACCGGCTTGGACTGCTGATCTGGATGAGCCATCCTGCATGGCCGTCGCTGCTGTGGCAGACGTACGACTACTTCTTCGATACTGACGCGGGCTACTACGGGGCGAAGAAGGCAGCCGAGCCGCTGCATATCCAGTGGAACGCGGCGACGGATGCCATTGAAGTGGTGAACTATAACGCCGGCGAGCAGATGGGGCTTACGGCTCACGCGCAGATGATCAACATCGACGGGACGGTGAAGTGGGAGAAGAGCGCAACACTCGACAGCCATGAGGACAGCACACAGTCTCCGATGCAACTGGAGTTTCCGGCTGGGCTTGCACGCACGCATTTCATCCGCCTGGCACTGACACGAGGCAAAGACGTTGTTTCGTCAAACTTCTATCTGCATGGGCTTACAGAGGGCGATTACCAGGGCATTCGCGATCTGGCCGGCGCCAGGGTGAATGCGAAAACGCATATCCGGCGCAATGGAACAGAATGGCAAATCACAACGGAACTGCACAACGTTTCGAAGACTCCGGCGTTGATGGTGCGCGTGAAAGCGGTGCGCAGCAAGAGCGGCGATCTGATTGTGCCGGCGCTCTACAGCGATAACTACATCGCATTGATGCCGGGAGAAAAGCAGACAATTTCTATTTCGCTTGAAGATGCGGATACGCGGGGAGAGAAGCCGCGCGTGCGTGTGGAACGGCTACAACCTCGCGGGGGCCAAGTAGCTATTCACCTTGCGATGGTTCAAGCGGATCACTGTTGCGGTTTACTCCGTTCGAGGCTGTCGCGATCCCAGTTTGCCGCCCTTGCGCCGGCTTCGTAGGTACTTTGGCAGAAGGCGAGCAGCGCATCGGTTGGCGATGCGGCTGTGCGGATGTCGTCGTACATGACGATGAATTCGCTGAGGCGTCTGGTCATAGCGAGCGGCCGCGGGCTGCACCTGAGCATCGCGAAATCCACGAGGCTCCGGCGCCATGTATGAATAGAATGCGGGACCCGCAAAGCCCGCGCCGGGCCAGAATCCGACACTGCTGACTTCGTGGGAATAGGCCTCGCGAGTGATGGAGTCTGCTCCCTCGCGCGGCGGAGCTTTACGGCCTGAGAATCGAGTGACCGCCAGATCGAAACTGCCCCAGAAGAAATGCACCGGGCTGCTCTTACCGATGAATTGCGAACGAAATTGCTGGAAGACCGCGTCGACTGAGAGCAGGATGCGCCAGAATTTTACAACCGACTCAGGATCGTAGGAGCTATGCTGCCGGTCCTGATCGAACCGGATGGGATTGGGAATCTCGACTGGCATTGGCCAGATCTTGACGTCGATGCCGGCTGACCGAAGCATCGCGAGACATTCCTCATAAAAATCCGCCACGGGACGAGGCTGAAGGGGAAGCTTCTTCACGATAGCGTCGCTGGTCTCAAGAACGAGCTGATGTTGGATGAAATCAAAACGGAGCTCGAATGACCTGTCTCTGTATGGAATGCCGGAGGTGGTCAATCCGCGAGCCGTCACGTAGAGGGGAACGTTCCACCAGTGATTGACGAGCGGTGTGAGACGGAGGCGAATCTTTCCGACGACCTGCGTCCACATGTGCAGGGTGGCGTATGTATCCTGCCAGGAATCGAGCGGGAGGGCCGGCCAGCATTCTGGGTGATCCGTGGTGTTGTTCACTGTCGGGACCTCGGCAGGCATTGGCAAACGGGAAGTTAGATGCCTTGCAGAGAGGATATGCCTGTCTGTTCGCAGTCACAACTCTGGGTCTACAGGCCCTTCTTCATGCGGAATTCGCGAACGACGTCCGCAGGGTCGCGGTGCTGGCCGTCGACGGCCTCGTTCATCGCGCGCATGTCGTCTGCGGTGATCTTTCCGGCCAGCGCATGGAGTGCAAGCGCGATCTGCGGCCAGCGGCGCAGCGCGTCATCGCGTACCAGCGGCACCGCATCGTAGGGCGGGAAGTAGTGACGGTCGTCCTGCAAAGCAACGAGGCCGAAAGCCTGGATTGGACCGTCGGTTGAGTTGGCGGCGATCATGTCGACCTGGTGGGCGTTGAGCGCGCGATAGAGCAGGCCGAGGTCCATGGTGCGCGGCGATCCGTCGAAGTGCAGGTTGTAGGCCGAGCTCAATCCGGGCAGACCGTCGGGGCGTTGTTCGAATTCGTATCCAACGCCGAGGCGCCATTGCGGTGTATACGGCGCTGCCTGGCTCAACGTTGATAGGTTCAAGCCGCGCGCATCGTCACCGCGAATGACCATGGCGAATGTGTTTTCGAATCCGAGCGGCTCGGCGACGGTGATGCTGTAGCGCGAGGCGTAGAGCCGCCGAACGGTATCGAGAACTGACACGGGATTGCGATCGACCGGCTGCTTGAGAATTGCGGTGAGCGCGGTGCCGGTGTATTCCACGTAGGCGTCGATGCGCCCTGCGGCCAGCGCCTGATTGCAGATGTAACTGCCAGCGAGGTAGAAGCGACGCTCCACTTTGAGATTGGACTTGCTCTCGATCTCCTGTGCAAGCAATTCGCCGAGAATGACTTGCTCGGTGAAATTTTTCGCGCCGATGATCGGACGGTCGGGGCGCGGCGGCGAACAGCTGACAAGAGGCAGACAAAGAGCCAGGATGCACGCGATAAGAGATGGCCGGCTCATCGGATTGACCCTTCGGAATCCGGGATTCGTAAACCGGCGTTCGAGAAGTCCAAGCGCGGCATCGGCAGCGAGCGCAAGGAGAGCGGCGGGAATGGCTCCTGCGAGAACCAGGCGATTATCGACCGAGGCGACGCCACGAAAGATTAGTTCGCCGAGGCCGCCGGCTCCGACTGCAGCGGCGATGGTCGCGATACCGATGCAGGTCACGGTAGCAGTGCGCAATCCCGCGAAGATGAACGACGCGGCAAGGGGCAAGCTCAATCTTGAACAGACGCTGCCTTCCGTCAGGCCGATGGCGTCGAGCAACTTGAATCAGGGTCGGATCGATGGCTCGGATTCCAGCATAGGTATTGCGCAGGATCGGGAGAAGCGCATAAGCGGTGAGCGCTACGATGGCGATGCGCGCGGCGCGCTCTCCGAACCACGGGAGGGGAAGCAGGAATCCAAACATGGCCAGTGAGGGAATCGTCTGCAGTATATTTGTCAGGCCGATTACGGGTTTAGCCCAGCGCGGCGAACGCGTGAGCCAAATGCCGGCGGGGATTGCGAGGATGGCCGCAAACAGCATGGCGGCGCCGGTTAGCCAGAGGTGCTCCAGCGTGAGCGTGGCGATTTCGCCGCCGTATTGCGACAGGAACGAGGTTCTCATGCGGCACCGCTGTTCTTGTTCGCATCATGTGCTGCGTTCGACTGGCCGCGATGGAATGCCCGGGCATACGCAACGATCTCAGGCTGCTCGGACTGAAGGAATTGATCGCGGGCAAAATCTGCGAGAACCCTGCCTTCGCCAATTAGAACGATGCGATCCGCGAGATAGAGTGCTTCATCGAGATCGTGGGTTACCAGCAGAACGGTGGTCTCGCACGCGGTGCAGCAGATCGCGCAGCATGTCTTGCATCTCTGCCCGGGTAAGCGGATCGAGCGCGCCGAAGGGCTCGTCCATGAGCAGGATTTTCGGCTCGGCAGCCAACGCACGAGCCAGCCCGACGCGCTGCCTCTGCCCTCCGGAGAGTTGATGCGGAAAGCGCTGCGAAAACGCCACTGGATCGAGGCCGACCAGTTGCAGCAATTCGTTGCTGCGAGCGACTCGTTCGTCACGGGATTTTCCTTCCGCTTCAAGAACGATGCCGATGTTGCGTTCTGCATTGAAATGCGGAAAGAGGCCAGTCTCCTGAATGACATAACCCATTTTTCTGCGCAGTTGAACGAGGCCGAGATCGTTGATGGTAGTGCCAGCTACATAGACCTGGCCGCGCGTCGGCTCAATCATCCGATTTGCCGTACGGAGGAGCGTGGTTTTCCCGGAGCCGCTGCGGCCGAGAATCGCAGTGACAGTGCCCTCCTCGAGCGCAAGCGAGACGTCATCGAGCAGCAGTCGGCCGCTCTCCAGGGCGACGGAAATATTTCGGAATTCCAGTGCAGCGCTCATCGCACGGACATCCATTCTCGGGTTCCGTGGAACTGGCAGGACGCCGTGGCGATGCGGGCTGCTTCACGCAGCGCTTCAACGAAGCTGGAACCGTTTGCTGTGTGAAAACAGAAAGCGCCATGGAAAATGTCTCCGGCGCCCGTCGTATCGATTGCGTCGACTTGCGGCACCTCGACGATCCCGGAATGCGAGCCGGCAACGAAGCGGACAGGATTTGCACCGTGGGTGATCGCGATCTGACGCACACCTGCAGTCTGCAGATACTGGATGACGGTGTCTTCGCTCGTGCAGCCGGGGGGCAAGAAGTCGGCAGAACAGATTGCGGTGTCAACGAACTTCAAGAGTTGGTCTGTTCCGGGCTTCCAGCTTCCTCCATCGAGAACCACCGGAATTCCGAGTGCGTCGCGCAGCCGCGGCCCAGACCTGACAAGCACTCATGTAGTGCCCGTCAACCAGCAATATAGATGCCTCTCGTAACAAGGATTGATTAACCTGCGGATTTGGGTATCGGAAGGCGTGTGGCATTCACCGAGACAACATTGCGCTGACCGCGCTGATTTACCCAGACTGACGAGATTGTGGGCAACAACTCTGATTGGGGCGCGAGGTCGACGAAGTCGACCTCGTGTTTTTGAAGCTCGTTCTTGATCAGGGTGTGCAACAGGGTTTCCCCCGACAACCGATACAAGGGTGGCTTTTCCACCAAGAAGACTGAAGGTGATGGCCGCATTTGTCGCAGGTCCGCCGACGAGTATTTCCTGACTTCGCGCTACTGCCTTTGTGTTCGCGGGCGGGAACTCATCGACGGCGTGGACGAGATCGATTGTCGACAATCCCACGAAAATGCCGCTCGCCATGATTGAACCTCGCCCGTACCCAGTCGTTCACATTGTATGGGACGAGGGAACCAAACCCTGCGATGACGCGGCAACGCCGGAGCTCAATCAGGATAAATCGGATTCCCTACTGCTTCGTCACGTCGGTCTCGTTGTCGTCAGCATCGCGATCGATAAGTTTGTTCAGTGGGTCGATTCCGGCGCGCGCAGGCATCTTGTCCACGACGATTTCAAACGTCTGCTTACCGTCTTGTACCCAATGCTTCTGGAGGTAGAGTGGCTTCTCGCTATCGCGCGGGCCGGTGAAGACACCGATGTCGATCAAGTCGTTCAATTTTTGCGGCGTCTCATTTCCGCTGCCGTCAGACTTTACCTTGTGAGCCTCCACCACCAGCGTGACTTTGTATTTGTGATCTGGCGTCTCCGTTACGGTTGCCGACTCAGCGCGGTTGTTGTAGAGAACGATGTTCTCGAAGGAATCGTCGATGAAGTACTGCAGGTTGGCGGGCGTCTGTTCGCGCAGTGCAGCGACCAGCTGGCGCGTATCGGGATAGGGCGCGGATTGTGCGGTTCCCGCGTTCGCGTAACGATACTGCATCAGGAAGTTGTGAAGCGCCAGATCGACCTTGTCTTCGCCGATGTAGTCTGAGAGCGCATACATAATCTGGCCACCCTTCTGGTACCAGACGTACGCCTCCTGCTGAACCTGCGCTAACGCCTCTTCCCTGCGAACCTCAGTGCCACGACCGCGCAGATATCGATCGAGCTCAAACTTCAGGAACTTGTGCATGTTGTCGTCGCCGTAGCGATGCCGCATCGTCATCAGTGCGGAGTACTCGGCCAACGTCTCCGACATCATGTTTGAACCGGCGACGCGGCCTCCGATTAACTGATGTCCCCACCACTGGTGTCCTAATTCGTGGGCGGTAACGAAGTAGGTGAAGTCGATATCGGTCGGTTTCTGCGTTCGCTCAATAAACCCGATTCCTTCGGAGTACGGGACGGTGTTGGGAAAGGATTGGGCGAAGCTGCGATAACGCGGAAATTCGATAATTCGATACTGCTTGAATTGATAGGGGCTGAAATCCTTTTCGTAGAATGCGAGCCCGGCCTTCGAGGCGGCGATCATATCAGGCACATTGAAGCTGTGCGAAGGCAGATGATAAACCTCAATCGCGATGGGGCCATTGACACCCTGGAATGTGTCGCGCGTAACTTCGTATTTGCCGGAGAGGAAGGAGAAGAAGTCGGCGGTCTGCACATCACCCATGTCGTAGGTGAAGTAGTGGCGGCCGTTCGCAATCCAATCCTTTTGCAGGTAGCCCGGGGAGATGGCGATCTGATCGGCCGAGGTGCTAACGGTGGTGCGATAGTGTATCCAATCGGATTGTGGTGAGAAGAGGTTGGTAGTGCTACCCACCGGATCTCCGCGATTGGGAAGCAGCTCAAGTTCTCCGAGATGTTCTTCGCGGCGGCGGCGGGGATCAGCGAGTTCGCTATCCGCGCTGTAGCCGATAGTCGGAAAATATCCCGAATCGAAGAAGGTGCCGTTGTAGGCCAGTTCAGCCCGCTCGTGGCCGTCGAGAAAGCCACGAGTTTCGCGACTCATTTTGAAGGTCATGTTTATCGTTTCGCCCGGACCAAGTGGCTTGTCGAGGGCATAGATTACGTAGAGATTTCGCGGGCTGGCTGAGACGATGTGGAACGGCCGATCGAAGGCCACGTTCTCAACCGACTGTTGCGCGTTGGTGATGTGGATCTGCGCGATCGGCTGGGACGTCTTGTTCTGGAGCACGAAGTGGCCGGTGCCGCTGAAGGAGCGGCGCTCAGGAAAGATGTCGATTTGCGCGTCGACGGATATAACTTTTGGCTGCGGCAGATGTTCGTACTTCTTGAAGTCCTTTTCGTATTTTGCCTGAATCACGCGGAGGTCTTTGTTGTTCAGGTATTCATTGAGGACGTGAGTGTTGTAGTAGAACCAGCCTCCGCTACCCACGGCCATCAATAGAAAGACCAACGCTGCCGGAGCGAGCCCGGACGCATTCTGCCGGAGGAGGTTTAATCGTGCACGGAAAGAGTCTTCAGCACCGCGACGCGCGAGTCCGATTGAGAGGACACCGAGAAAGGCAGCCACCGAAAGCCAGTATGTAATCGACCAGAATAGCGGTTGGACGAAATGTCCGTACCCGTTCATGTCGGAGTAGGTATAGGGCGGAGTTGCGCCGAATAGGTATAGCGTGTTCTCCCATCCGAAGTTGAAGAGCACGGGCTGCATGACAAATAAACCGATGACGATGCCGTGCCCGATGAACTTGTTGGATACGATGGTCTGCACGAACATTGCGAAGAGCGCAAAGATAAGAACCTGAGGGAACGTAACGACGTACAGTTCTTTCGCGTATTGCAGTAGTTCGTAGTGATAGTAGCCGGCAATCGTCTGCATGATGATTCCGCAGATCCCTGCAATCGTGAGCAGGGCAAGTTCGACCACGCAGAGTGCAGTAAGTTTTGAGAGCCAGTCGGTTGACTCCTTCATCGGCAGCGCGTCGTGAATGCCCTCGAAGTGGGTGTCGCGTTCGCGCCAGATGAGCTCGGCTGCATAGAACGTGGCCACGATGTAAAGAAAAAGAACAGCCCCACCCTCAACGGACTGCAGCATGAGGTAGGTTACTGGCCAGACGTTTCTCCCTTCCACTCGCCCGGCGTAGTGCCCGTTATTGAGGGCTACGCCCGCCATAAGCACCAGCAATACCCAGAAAGGAACGTCGCGTACGACATTACGAACGCGCATGCGTGTGAGTGAGACATACTGCGCAATCGATGTGCCGAGGCCGAACACCTGGTGCACAAGTGGAATCCGAGCAACTGCCCGGGTACGTATCGGTTGAAGTTCTTCGTCCTGCTCAAGTGCGATGCGAGCGCGCCGACTGCTGGTTCGTGCGGTAAGCGCCTCAAGCGACATCGGGAAGAACTTCCAAAGCAAGCCCAGGCAGAGTAAGCCGACGCCAATCCAGAGAGCACGGTTGTAGAAGAACACGCCGCCAGCCGCATGAAGCGACCAGGAGTACAACAGGGTGTTCTTTTCAACCACCGTCCAATAGCGAGTGATGGAGTCGTTAAGGATGACGCCAACCGGGTCAAAGACGCCAGGCCAGAAAAGGGCGGTGGCGCGGGTCGCTTGAAATGCACCGAGACCGATTAGGTACAGAATCAGGAAGGCCGCACCCTGCACATAAACGATAAAGATGCGGCGGGTAAGGGCCGCCACCATAAAGAAGATGGTGCCAATGAAGAAGATCTGCACAAGGACGATGGAGAGGAACGGCTGCAAATACCACCATAGGTGCGTTGGCGCAATGCGGGTGTGGTCTGCCCACGGTGCCAGCGTGCCTAGTAACTCGCCGAAAAACAGGCCGGAAAAGGCGAATGCGGTTGTGAGGAATGATCCCGCCCATCGTCCGCCGAGATAGCCAAACTTGGAAATTGGCTTGGTAAACAGGATCTGTGTGGTGTCGCGCTGAAAGTCGCGAAGGATCGAGGTGCCGAAGATGGCCCCGATGATGATCAGTCCGAAGAAGGTAGAGAAGACATCGTTGAATATGTTCGCATACGGTCCGTTCAGGAGCACCTTGCCGTTGCCAGCGGCGATAGGGCCAAAATTCTCAGAGGCAATACAGAGGAAGCTGAAGGCGAACCAAATGGCGAAGTAGACGTACGTGGAAATCGTTTTGAAACGAAACTTCAGCTCGAAGATGAAGAATTCAAGAAACAATCGCATGGGGTTCTCCGCGCTCTAGTTCTTCGCATGACGGGCAAGGCTGAGGAAATAGACGTCTTCCAAATCGGACTCGGAAGATTTGAATCCCTCGCCGGGATCGGAATCGGCGAACACGCGCACTTCGTGCTGGCCGGCGATCAAGTGAGTGGAGATCACCTGCAGATTGGCTTCGAGCGCTTTCAACTCATCGTCGCTGCCAACGACCTTGGACCAGATCTGTCCATGCAATGCGTTGAGCGTTTCCGAGGGCGAACCCTCAAGCAGAACCGTTCCGTTAGCGATGATGGCCATGCGCGGGCACAATTCGCGGACGTCTTCAACGATATGGGTGGACAGGATCACGATCACATCCCGTCCGATGGAACTTAGCAGATTGAGAAAGCGGTTGCGCTCTGCTGGATCGAGGCCGGCGGTTGGCTCATCGACGATGATCAGCTTCGGCTTACCAAGCAAAGCCTGTGCGATTCCAAAGCGCTGCTTCATGCCGCCGGAGTAGGTGCCGAGCGATTTCTTGCGGACATCCCAGAGATTGGTTTGATGCAGGAGGGCATCGACGATCTCGTTGCGCTCACCCTTGTTGGTGATGCCCTTCATCACGGCAAGATGATGCAGCATATCGGTCGCGGAGACCTTGGGATACACGCCGAATTCCTGGGGGAGATATCCGAGTATCTTGCGGACTTCTGTCTTGTTGGCGATAACGTCGAGCCCATCGAGATTCACGCTGCCGGCATCGGGTGCTTGCAACGTGGCCACGGTGCGCATCAACGTACTCTTTCCGGCGCCGTTGGGACCGAGCAGCCCGAACATGTGATTTCCGATTGTCAGCGAGACGTTCTGGAGTGCCTTAACACCGTTGGAGTAAGTCTTTGAAAGTCCGGAGATGGTGAGAGCCAAGGCTATGGTCCTCCTGGATGTTTCTGATTTTGGGCGTGGGACGGGGACTTAGCGGCCATGCTATCACACAGATAGGTCAACCAGATACCAACTTATTGAGCTTTCCGGAGTAGTTGGCTAGCGAAGATTCGCTGTTTCTCCCGTCTGCATTTTCTGCCAGAGGAATGAGTAGATGGCGATGACGCAGTAGCAGATGAGAGGCACGGCGTACGCCAGGGAAATGCGATGCGTGACCTGAGAGATCCAGCCCATCAGCGGCGTTAGAACTGCTCCGCCAACGATGGCCATAACGATGATTGAACCACCGATCTTGGTGTTGCGGCCGAGGCCCTCAATGCCGAGCGCAAAGATTGTGGGGAACATAACGGACATGAAGAAGCTGGTGAAGAAAATCGCCCAAAGGCCTACCCATCCCGGGAAGACTACGCCGACAGCAACGAGGACGATGTTGATCACGCTGTAGAGGGCCATGAGCCGATGTGGACGCACGTAGCGCATGATCGCAGCGGATCCAAAGCGTCCCACGCCAAAGGCGCCAAGTGTTCCGGTGAGAAGGTAGCCGGCGATCTTCTCGTGCTGGTGGGTTGAGTCCTGGACGTACTGAATGAAGTAGCTCCAGGTGCCCACTTGAGCGCCGACGTACAGGAATTGAGCAACAACAGCAAACAGAAATGTGGGATAGCCGAGAAGGTCACGAAATCTTCCGTGGCTTTCTCCTTCAGCCTGGTGCTCGCCGGCGACGACGGGAAAACGCGTGAGTGCGATGAGTACGGCCCAAATAATCGTGACCGCGCCCAGAACCATGTACGGAGCGACAACCCGCATGGTCTCTGCGCGTAGATACGTTGTGTAGGTATTCGCCGCTTGCATTGCGGCCACTTGCGATCCGCTGAGTTCGATTCCTGAAAAGATGAATACGGTGCCCATCAGCGCGCCGGTGATAGAGCCGAGCGGGTTGAAGGCCTGCGCGAAATTGAGACGGCGCGCGGCGGATTCAGGGTCCCCGATCTGCGCAACGAAGGGATTGGACGCGGTCTCAAGAAAAGCCAGTCCACTGGCAATCACAAACAGCGCGGCGAGAAAATACGGATAACGACCAATGATGGCAGCGGGCCAGAAGAGGAAAGCGCCGATGCCGAACAGAAGTAGCCCCACGATGAAGCCCGATTTATATCCGAATCGCCTCATTAACAGAGCCGCCGGAGTGGCGAGAAGAAAGTAGCCCATATAAAAGGCGGACTGCACCAAGCCGGCCTGGAACCGGGACAGGGCAAAGGACTTCATGAACTGCCGGATCAAAACGTCATTCAGGTTATTTGGAATGCCCCATAGGAAGAAGAGCGCTGTCACAAGGACGAAAGGGATAAGAACCCCTTGAGGGATCAATCGAGAGCCGCCGGAGGTAGTGTCCTTCAGCCTACTTTCAGTGGAACCAACGGACATCAGACTCCCCTTCCGCTAGCGCTTGCCATACACTCCCAGCGCGAAAGCTTGAACTTGCCGGAACAAGAAACGATTGCGAAACATCAACTGTGCCACTTTGACGGCACGAACGGCAAGAGCGCTTGGTTGCACGGTCGACTCGGTTCGTGGACCCTTAGTGTTGCTTCGGGGAGCCTTTTTCGGCGCGCGCAGCCCACTTGCTCCAGATGTCCGGCTCGGTCAACACCTTGATATAGACGCCACCGACAACCGAGCGTGCCTGAAATCCCACCTGCTTGGCTGTGACCGTGTCATACCAATCTGTCATCGGGACGCGGTCGGGGGTCTTATTCAAGAACTGGATTATCGGATGGACGATGGTCTGAAAATCCTGTGGGTTCGTGGCTAGAGTCGCCGACCAAACCGACCAGTCGAGCTTGGTATAGTCAGCCCGATTGTCGAGCGGCAGTCCGTAAGGATGTATATGCGTTTTATAGAAGGACACCTCTTTGTCAGCCACTTCTTTCGGAAAGAGATGCAACCCGAGAATGCTATCCCAGACGAGGTTATATTTCTGGCTCCACGTTCCGGGCTTGTCGAAGGCCAGCCGGTAGTGATCCCCATCCGTCGCGAGCTTCACCCAGTTGGCGGCCATGCTTTGCGCGGCGTTCCCATATTTTGAGGCCGCCGGATGGTCTTCCAGCTTTTCGGCAAGCTGTGCGTAGGCCGCGAGCGCCTCGATTGCCTTGATTGAGAGATTGGTGTTGTGCGCCAGGTGTCCGGCAAAGTCATCGGTGCAAAGCTGATTCTCCGGGTCAAAGCCCTTTTCGAGCAAAAAGTCGGCCCACTTCGTCAAGAGCATCCAATGGCGCTTTGCATAATCCGCATTACCTTCAGCATGTGCGAGGGCTGCGAACATGAGGATCACATTGCCCGACTCTTCGACCGGCATCTGGTCTTCTTCGCTCACCTCGCCACCACCGTAGAGCTGTCCATTGGCAAGCGGATAAACTCCCAGGTCGTGCGGCGCGAACGGAAATTTCCAATGACTGCCCTCGGCATAGCGCACCACGGGCTCAAGTTGCGCTTCAACGAGCTTGGGACTGAGGAGCAGGAACATCGGTGACGAAGGATAGAGAACGTCAACCGTCGAAATCGACCCGTTGCTGAAGTTCTCCTTGGGCATGAAGAATGGGATACCGGCGTCGTCCATCACCAGCTTATGGGCCGCCATCGCCTGTCTAAAGGCCAGCGATGCAATGGCGGCATAGTCAGGGCCGCCAGCCTGGCGCAGATCCTGCAACAACTCTGCATCGTACTGCTTCGCGCGCTCCATCATCGATGGGTAATCGCTCTCGACCGCCTTCATGAGTGCGCCGAAACTCGAGAATTCCTTGCGCCAATACGGCAGAAGTCTCTGCCGCATGTATTCGACCGAATACACATCGTCGTAACCGAGCAGCACATGACGCGTGACAACTGTTGCACCAACGCCACCCAGCGGCAGAACCACGTTCAGCGCCGGAGGCGAGGGGTAGCGGCTCTGCGGCATTCTCGGCTGGTCGATGTCATCGTCCGCGGGAATCTTTCCGGTTTTGACGAAATCGTTCCGGTAGCTCTCGTTTCCGGCCACGCATTGAGCTTCTTCTCCCACGGGAATTCCGATATAGAAATAGCCCCAATTGATTCGGACGTTGTCGCCCCAGTCCTGGAGCATGGCCTGCCGCGAACTGCCGACACGCAGGAGATGCAGCCCCTGGATATCTGCGCGCGACCAGGTCACCTTCTCGTCGGGGTGGTTGGTGGCTGTGTTCCCATCCGCTATCGAGATAGATGGAAACGTTGTGCGTCGTTCCATCTCGCGACTTTACATCCCAGGTAAGGTAGGTGACTGGTCGCGCCATCACCGCAAGATCGTCGGGAAAGGCCGGGGTAAGAAATGTTAACTTCAATTCGATTTCCGGCGACTGCATGGTCACGATTGTTCGGGTCGGCGTGATCTCGCGGCTCGTCTCGTCCATCGCTGGAATCTCGCCATTCGCATCGCCCAGATAGCGATAGGTCTTTGCGTCGACGCGCATAAGCCCGTTCAAGGCCTGCCTCGTTCCGGTCCAATGGCGAGTCGCGCCATCGGTGAGACGATCACCCATCGACCAGATGCTGAAATATGGATCGTGAACAACGAGAGGCGTCGCCGGAGCGCGCAGCGTTTCATCGGGGTTCTCGGCCTTTGCGAATTGCGCGGCAATCCCTGCAAGCAGCAACGCTGTACACGCCGCAACCGAACTCCAGATTTTCATGGGCGATTTCTCTCCGCTGACCGTGCGAAGGTTCGCCACACAAGTGAAGTGGGGGCGATCCTCCCCTGATTCCGCAGGAGATTTCCCTGGCTTCTCAGATTCAAGGGCACAGCTCAGAAGAAGCGATGTTATCACGCACAGTTTAGGTGGCTAAGCCGATGAACAATGGGAAGGCAGCTGGATGTGCGAGCCTGCTTGCAGCTCGTATTAACGAGCGCGCTGCACCACGGGTACTCACTCGATGAGAGAGAGAGCGCCATGTGTCTTGCAAATGAGTCCGCAGCGCATCCGTGCGGACTCCGGTCGCCTGTCCGCAAATCGGCCATCAAGTGGGCCGAGTAATCAGTTCGCAGGTCTCACCCACCAGCGCGGCTGAATAAATCGCTGATGCGAGCGTGGTAGCTACGGCTCATAGCAAGCTTTTGTCCGTTGACAAGATGGACCATGAAGTCGCCGCGGGTTTCAGTGCGAACCTCTTTGACGTATCGCAGATTCACGATCGCTGAACGATGGACACGCAAGAATATCTCCGGATCCAAACGCTGTTCCATCGAACTCATGGTCTCGCGCAACAGATGCGTCTCCGTCCCTGTGCATATGCGGACGTAATTCTCCTCCGCACTAATCCAGCGGATATCGGAGACAGGAAGGAAGAGAATGCGCCCCCGGGACTTGAAGATGATGCGAGCGGTGTATTGCCCTGCCGCCCCGTCTTTGGTGTGATTGTGATCATCATGTCGTTCACCAGTTCGCAGTTGATCCTTTGCGCGGACGACAGCCGCATGCAAGCGCTCAGCGCTGAACGGCTTCAAGAGATAATCGGTCGCATTTAACTCGAATGCCCGCAGAGCATAGTGATCATATGCCGTGGTGAGGATCACGCGCGGCAGCTTGATTCCGCTGGAGAGTGAAAGCTCTGCGATGAGGTCCAACCCGTCCATACCGGGCATGCGTACATCGAGAAACAAGAGCTGCGGATTTGTCGCGCGCACCAGTTCGTAAACCTCGCGCGCCGAGGAAGCTTCACCCGTGATCTCGACGTCCGGTTCGTCGCGAAGAAGCTGCCGCAGCTTCTGACGGGCAAGCAGTTCATCATCAGCAATCAGTGTCTGGATAGCCATAACCTCTCCATTCAAGCGCTGTGGAATCGTGTTCCTCGAATCAGAAAGTGACGCAGACGTTCAATCTAGACAGTGACCCACTGTGCTTATGGCAAGTCCGATGCCATCCCATTTGCGATCATTTCACTTTGAATTCAATTACTTGGAGCCAGCTTCATATTCCCGGCAACAGGGGATTTGTTCGCTTTCGCGACGACTTGTCCGATTCTGGACAGTGCCGGGACACTGTGCTCGGCTGATTCTGACAGAAACCAGCCTGGGATGAGCACGCGTCCGCAATCCTCTTCTCGGTCTGCGGCCGGGGTGAAATCGGGTCAAGACGGAGGCGACTCCGGTATCTCGGTGGGAGGCTGCGGAGGAGGCGAGCAGGTCTGAAACGGGGACCGATTTCTCATCGGCCCCCGCACCAGAGTGGGCAGTTTAGAAGATGATTCTGGCGGCAAGTTGCGTGGCACGGCCTGGCTGGGGATCGCCCGCCGAGATTCCAAAGCTGGCAGGTTGAATTACTGATGCAATCTGTCCAAACGTGGTATCTCCGAAGTTACCGTCAGGCTGAGCGAAGTTTGTGTGGTTGAATACGTTGTACGATTCGACCCGCACCTGTACGGAGGCTTTGTTGTCTTTCAGGATTGGGAAATCCTTGTAGACTTGGAGATTCGTGTAGTTGTATCCGGGGCCACTGAAGAAGTTGCGTCCGACATTTCCGAAGGTACCAACAGGTTCAGAAGAAAAGTTTGCTGTGTCGAAGTACTGATGACCAGTGGCACGAGGATCGAGTTTGCGGATCCGGAAATCACTCAGGTTCGGGTTGTCTGCGCAGCCGTAATAACTGAACGCATCGCACCACCCAGATTGATAGGCGCCGACCTGGGAAATCGTTATCGGAAATCCGGTTTGTAAGGCCGTCGTGCCGCTCACGTGCCAATTCCCAAGTAATTCGTTAACGAAAAAGTGTTCTTTCATCGAGTTAGGCAACGGGATTTCGTAGATATAAGTAGCTACAAACCTGTGACGTGCGTCGTAGTCGGAGTTGCCATAGTTCAAGTGCTCGAAGCCCGGTGTGAAGTTGATAGCGCGCCCGTTCAGGAAACCTACTCCGTTGGGAGTTCCATTTCCGTATGAGGACTCATAGCCGGAGTAATCATCCAGGGCATGAGAGTACGTATAGGCGAGGGTAAAGTACAGCCCATGCGAGAACTGCTGCTGCAGACTGGCTTGCAGCGAGTGATAGCTCGAGGCCCCCGTGGACGCTTGTTGCGCCACACTCAGGTACCAGGGGATTCCGGCCGAAGTTGTGGCAGGTTGAGCCGCGTACTGCGGGTAGAAAAGGTGAATGAACGGGAGCACCGTGGCGCAACCTTCGGTATCGGCAAGACATGCATCGTGGCCTGCAGCTGTGATGGGGTCGCCTTCGTAGGTGCGAGGCAACTTTCTTCCGATCGAACCAACATACCCAACCTGCATAACCATCTTCTTGCCGAGAGACCTCTGTACATTGAGGTTGAAGTTGTATGCGTACGGCGGAAGGAACTGTTTGCTCGGCTGGCTAAGATCCAATTCAGCGTAGTTATTTTCCCAATCCAGCGTGTCGCCGGGCTGAGGTCTCTGATATGGGAATGGATTTGTCTGAGATAGTCCGGGCCTGGCGGCGACATCCGCGAATGGATCCTGGAACCCTGGGCTGCCACCCAAATCGGCCGCTCCGCGAGAGGCGAAGAGGAAAGGCGGCGACGACAGATTTTGCAGGGCCTCCTCTTCCTGGTCGCGATTGAAATAGACGCCGAAGCCCGCGCGCACCGCAAGATTATGACTGCCAGAGCCGCCGACGAGCGCTGAAGGGCCTGCGCTGGGAGACCATGCAAAACCAAAGCGTGGTCCAAAGTGGTTCCACTTCACGGTTGCTGCGCCGTAATTAGTACAGCCGGGATCGCCGGGATAGAAAAGTCCGGGCGCGTCTGCCGGGAATACCTTCGATGTCTGGTTGGTGTTCTGCCAGCAGGTGATGGCAATACCGTTGAACTGGTGATTTGCCCAGGGCGTTTCAACATCCCAGGAAATGCCGTAGTTGACGGTGAGGTTCGGGGTAGCCTTCCAGCTGTCCTGGGCAAAGGCGTAGTACTCCCGAGAAGTAGCGGCGACCAGGCTTCCTGATGTCTGGTTATACGTGCTGGGAATGCCCATCAGAAAATCGATGGCAGGATCACCGGAGGAAAATGGGCCGTTGCCGTTGATCGTGTAGATGCCGCTGTTATCCGCGTAATAGGGGTTGTTGACTCCGAACTGTTCGAACGTTGCGCCGAACTTCAAGCTGTGATTTCCAGCGATTCTCGTAAAGACGTCCTGCGCGAGCAGGTTCGTGTCAAGGCGCGGTTGAGGCCCTTGATTGCTGAATCCAAGGTTGAAGTACCCAAGAATATTGACAACGGGCAGGCCGGCTGCCGAGGACTGCGGCGTAATGTTGAAGCCGACGGAACCCGGATCCGTAATCACTGCCGGTTCCACCGCTGCGTAATTGAAACGATAGTAGCCTCCACGCAGTTCATTGATCGTTCGTGAATTGAAGATGTGGCTGTAATCTGCGTCGAATACCTTGATGTGAGAGGCATTGATCTGAGAGAAGCCTGGCAGCGTGGCGCCGCCGAAGGGGAGTAGATTGAAGGTCGGTTCCGACTCAAAGACGCTTGACGCCCAAATTGCATCGTTTGCTGTCGGGTGGTAGTCGATGCGGATGATTCCCTGGTCGTCCTTGAGAGTGCCGCTGTTATTGAAGTTGTAGAAATACGATGTCGCTCCGTTGCCACTCTGCTGCGTAACGTTAGACGGAGGCACATAGGTGTTGAAAAGCGTTGAAGCGACCGAATTCCAATTCGAAGAAGGCACGCTTACACTCGCAAGCCCGGGGCATGCATTCCAGGGTGTACCCGCACTGCATCCGCCGAGAGCGAACGGCAGGGGATTGCTCGAAAGACCGTTAAGCGTTCCGGGAGCAGAGTCTGCCGGAACTTGGGAGTTTGGCACACCCGTCATTCTGTTTACATCAGCACTGAAATCGCCATCCCGTTGGCGGGGACTAAACACCTGGGTATTCTGAGTTGTTGCCAAACCGCTCGTTGTGCCCTGGTATGCAAGAAAGAAGAACAACTTGTTCTTGACAATCGGCCCACCCAGCGTCCCGCCATAGATGTTCTGATGAATTGGCGGCTTTTGTCCGGGCAACGCAAAATAGTCTCTCGTGTTCAAGAAAGTATCCCGATAGAACCAGAAACCATCTCCATGGAAGGAGTTGGTTCCCGCTTTGAGGGTCTGATTGAGTATGGCTCCGGAGTTGCGACTGTATTCCGGATTGATCGTGCTGGAGACGATTGCGAGCTCGCCGATTGCATCCGGGTTCACTATCAAACCTTCGGTCTGGATGGCCGAGTCGTTCACGTCTGCGCCGTCCAGCAAATAGCTATTCTGTTCGATCTGCGCGCCATTCGAGGAGAAGCCTCCGAAGCGGTCAGCCGCCTCAACCACTCCAGGTGCAGACTTCTGCAGAGCAGTCGCGTCACGTCCCAGCAATGGCAGTTGCGTAACAACATCGGAGAGGATATCTGTCTTCAATTGGGTTTCGGCGGTCTCCACCTGCACACCCGCGCCAGTAACTTCAACTGTCTGGGAAGCCGCGCCGATTGAGAGTTTCGCGTTTACTTCGCGGTCGTCGTTCACCTTGAGCTGGATGCCGCTGGCCGAAAACTTCGAGAAGCCCTGAGACGTCACTGAAATTGTGTATGGGCCGCCGGTTTGCAGTTGCGCAATCTTGAAGTATCCGGACGCATCGGACCTGGCAGTAACTGCAATTCCATTGCTCGTATTCAGCACCGTGATATCAGCATTGGGGACAACCGCCCCTTGTGGGTCCGTTACATTGCCGTGAATTGCCGCAGTCGTAATCTGTCCGAATGAGTTTCTTGCGAGTCCTGTAACTCCAATCAACAAAATTGCAATCGATATCGTCACCTTGATTTTCATTCTGGTCTCCTCCAAATGTGTATGCAAGCTGCCACGCTCCGGGACTAACTGCCTATTTTTGTGACTAATGCGTGCTGTCTGCCGACCATTGCACCTAACTGTGACAAACAACACATTTGACCATGTAACTCATCCGCGGTTTCACGAATGTGACGAAGAGCAGCTTTCAGGGATGAACAGCAGAGCACAATGCTTTTTGCATTCAACGAATAAAAATATTTGACTGTCTCTTTTGTGACGAGCCGCGCATTCACGCTGACGAAGTGGGTTCTGCTGGCGGCCAGCGTGCACACGGAAGAGACGAACCGCTACTTTCATGCTGATTACAATCGGCGTATCGGCGAGTCTAGAGATCGTCAGGAGATAAATATGTTTCTCAGGTCGCACCCAACTGGCCCAGGGAAACGAAAGATCAGCTCCCATCCGCAGTGAAGCTAATTGACCGTAGAACTGCATAGCTTGCTCGGTCATTTCGAGGAACGACAGCAATTGTGAATAGCGAGGTCAACTCACTCCAATCGAACACGATAGTGAGTTGACTAGGAATGGAGTAAGTCGTCGTGACAGGCAACTTATAGCGTCACGACAACTCGATTTCGGCGATTCGGTAATTTGGCACCTTCTGGATCTGTCATTGCTTGTGATTCAGGAGCTGTTTCTGGGCCGAAGCGCCTTCGCTCAACGTTCATAGTTCACAGTCCCTCAATGAACCGGAGGCATCTATGACCAGCTACCGCAGTAAGCGTACGGTCTCAATCGTTCCTCTTCTAATCTTCGTATCAACAGTTTTGGTGCTCTTTCAACCCCGAATCGCACGGGCGATAGACATCCCGCGAGTCCAGGCGGGCGCCGAGAAAGGCTCGGTTCAGCAGCAGATCGAACTCGGAGCCGCATATCTCGCTGGTCGCGGTGTGCCGCGCGATGAGAAGCAGGCGGCCTATTGGTATGAGAAGGCTGCGAACGCCGGAGACCCCGGTGCACAGCAACAGATCGGCTACTTCTACCAGGCTGGTTTGGGTGTGGAGCGAGATCCAGCGCGGGCCGTTCGATGGTTCGAGCGCGCCGTGGCAGGCGGACTCGTGAGCGCGAAGGTCAATCTGGGCGTTGCATACGCGTGGGGTCTTGGAGTACGTAAGGATCCCACCTTCGCGATTCAATTGTTTCGCGAGTCAGCACAGAAGGGCAGTGGCCTGGGAGCATGCTATCTGGGACTTATGTATTACTTCGGCATGGGTATTCCGAAGGATGCATCGGAGGCCAGGCATTGGTTTGAACTCGGAACCAAGCTACACAGCATCTCTGCAAAGTTCGACCTTGCCCTTCTTCTCTCCTATGAACCAGATGCAAATAGCCGGACTCGGGCAGTCCAGTTGTTGCGCGAAGCTTCAAGCGCCGGCGTAGTGGCCGCAAAGCACCAACTCGGCCTCGCTATCATCCAGAATCCCGACCTCGCTCATTCATCCAATGAGGCCGCGTTGCTGCTCAATGAGGCTGCGGCCGATGGTTTCTGGAAATCGTCTGTTGTGCTCGGAATTCTGTCGCGCGATGGACGAGGAATGGCTAAGGACCGTAAGGCCGCCTACTGTCGTTTCCGGATAGCTGTCCTCCAGAGTGGTGAAAGCGCAACTACGTTGCTCGCAAATGATCTGCGAATGCTCTCCTCGGAGTTGGGTCAGACGCAGATTCAGGCACTTGATCAGGAAGCCGACGCATGGGTACAAAAACACAATCGACCGCTAGAGTTCGTGAACTTGGGGGGCGAGAACTCAAGCATGTTTCCCGCGTATGCATTGCAGTATCCCGACAAGGATACGCACGCCGGAAAGCTTCTTGGTACCCCTGATACTGACAGGAATGGCGATATGCCAGACCTTGCCAACAGTCTTCGTTGATGCGTTCTCAAAAAATGAAAGACGAAAGTGAGGTCTGGTTCAATGCCAGCTTTGGAACGCGATGATTCGCACAGTCCTTGCAGACGATGAAGTGTTGGCTCGCCAGAAACTTCGTCAACTTCTCAAGGAGATTGAGGATGTCGACATTGTTGGCGAATGCACCACCGCGCGTGAAACCGTTGAACTGGTGAAACTCGTGTCTCCCGAGCTTCTATTTCTCGATATATGCATGCCAGATATGGATGGCTTCGACGCCCTCAACGCCATCTCGTCTAATAAGTCCCGGAATTTGCCACAGATCGTTTTTGTAACTGCGAATGATCGATGGGCGGTTCGCGCCTTTGAAGTTCATGCACTCGATTACATGCTCAAACCGTTCACTACGGAGCGATTGAGTGCAGCCGTTCAGCGCGCTCGAGAACGATTGGTGTCGATCAAGGCATTTGGCTCCAGCGATCTGCAGGAGTCGAACCTGGAACGCTACACCACCCGAATGGTCTTCAAATCTCGTGGACGAGTCCTGTTTCTTTCAATCGAAGATATTCGCTGGGTTGAAGCCGAGGAAAACTACGTTAGGATACACACCGCAAACGAGTCACATCTTCTTCGTGAAGCGATCGGACACCTCGAGAGCCGGCTGGATCCCCGGACTTTCATTCGAATCCATCGTTCTTCGATCGTGAATCTGCAGCATGTCAAGGAGGTTAAACACGAGGCGAATGGCGACGCAAACGTTGTACTGATGAGCGGCGAAAAGATACCTCTAAGCCGTAGCTACCGATCTCGGATTCAAAGACTCGTCAAAGTGTGACAGGATCCCAGATATTGCATTCTAGGAAAAACGAGTAGGCGCAAGTCACAGCAATAACAGCCAACTCATCCCGCCTAGTTAGTCGTTGGTCCCAATTCTGTGCAGATAATCCCGAGTTCCCGAAATCTGTAGCGCGTGATCTACAAATACCATTGCGAGGATAATCCTCCTTTTCTACTTACGGCACTGAATCGGAACGGAAGGCAGTCGGTGTAACTCTCAAAGGAAACCATCCCGCCAATGCACACCTCGTCACAAAGAATCTATTCAGCGCTCCTGCGGCAACAAAGATGCAAACCCCATATTGAGGTCATTCATGAGCGCAAATACGTTCCAACGAATTCCTGTCGGCGCCATACGTGAGTGGAAGAGATACTCGCCAACCATAGAGCCTCTCAGCATCTCGGTGATGGCAAGCTTGAATGCCGATCGCAACAGAATATTTCAAGCGCTGACCGTGCCGGAGTACATTGAAGCGTGGTTTTCAGCTCCCGGTGCGATCGAGGGCCGGACGGAAGTGTTTTCTGCTGCAGATTTTCTTTCCATCAGCTACTCGTGCCCATGGGAAGAACGAGTCACCATTCTCTGCACATACAAGGTCCGCAGAAGGAACAAGCTGCTTCTTACTTGGGAGCCTGTTACGCCTTCCGGAGCAGCGCGCAGCATGGTGAAGATCCGGCTGCTCGGCGACTTCGGACGCACGACCGTGCATGTAACGCATGTAGGCGTGACTTTTTCCAATCAACACTGGCATAAGGCGTTGTGGGAATCATCTCTCAAGAAGCTCGGCAGGCTGTTCTGAAGCTGGGAGCACGCCATGGGCTGTCTTCCGGGAAGCAGTCCCATTCGCGTCTAGCCTGATCGCAATCTACCTGAAATCGAGGGTGCTTGCCTACGACTGCACCGTTTCAGCCTTAAGCTGACAAACAATGAGATGGACGCGATATACTCCATTCAGCTTCGAGTAGAGTTCGCAGCTCTGCGCATGTTCCAGAAAGGCCATGGTTACCAGCACAATGGCTAATTCACTCATGGTTCTAGCAACACGCGTCGTTGAAGTCCTGTTCTTTACCGGACTTATCGGTTGCGTATTTGTCGTGATCATCAGCTGGATATCCATATTCAAAGAGGGCTTCTCCGACCGCAAAAGTACTGTAGCCGAATAACACCAAGCCGCTTGAGACCTACGAGTTTCTGTATGCAGCTTTGGTGCTCCGGTCTTCAAGTCCAGCGTTCTTCGGTTAACGGTCCTCCCTGTCAGTCCTCCCGTCACTTATTTACTGCCATTCATCACCGCTTCGAAATGGCGTAGACGAAACACTTAAGAAATCCGCAATTCAGCAGGATTGAGCGTTGTGAATCTGGTTGAGATTCCCGATTCCTGACAGATTTCGGCTGCTCGTCCCATCCCTCGGCGCATCCAACCGCGCACAAATTCCACTCGTCACTCATCTCCCCAGGCAGGCTCGGCTAGGTCCTCGGCTTGCATTCTTCAGCGTACAACGGCCGATCGCGGACACCATTGCTTTCGGCGCGGTCGCATGATTCAGGTTTCCCTCGTTGAACGAAATTTCAGCCGTCTTGAACGGATTGCTGTCACAGGAGTTCCAGAACGCATTTCCGCTCCCCTCGGAGCGTGGATTGAGAGGCAGAACCGTGAAGAATTCTCTAAAGACTCTAGCCCTTGCAATACTGGCCGTCGCCCTTTTCGGAGCAACCGCGTTGTCAGGGCAGGTTGAGACCGGCCAACTGGCGGGAACCGTTACAGATCCGCTGGGCGCCGTGATCGCCGGTGCCACTGTGACAGTGAAAAACATTGGCACCAACGCCGTCCGCAACGAGACGACTTCAGATACTGGCGCTTACAAAGTGACTGGCCTCGGGCCAGCCACCTATCAGATCTCGATTCAATCCGCGAATTTTCAACCATTCAATGCCAAGGTGCAGATAACGGTGGGTGGACACATTACGCTTGACGCCACTCTCTCAGTTAGCAGCAGCACGACGCAGGTTGAAGTTGTTGGCGAGGGCGGCTCTCAGGTCAATACGCAGTCACAGGAGCTGTCGCAAATCGTAAATGAAGAACAAATAGCCCGGCTGCCGAGTCTCACCCGCAATCCTTATGATTTCGTTGCCCTCTCCGGCAACATCTCATCGGGTGATAGCACTTCAAGCGGCGACTCACGATCGAACAATACGTATCAGAACGGACCCAGTTCGACGCGGACCGTCGGGTTCAGCATCAACGGCCAACGAGCAAGTGGCACTGAAGTTTTGCTCGACGGTGTTGAGAACATATCCGTCTTCGCGGACGGCATTGGTGTGTATGTGCCCGTGGATGCGGTGCACGAGTTTCGCGTAACCACCAGCAATTTTGAAGCGCAGTACGGCCGAGCATCCGGCGGTGTCGTGAATGTTTCCACCAAAGCCGGATCGAATGCGTTCCATGGCGGCCTGTGGGAGTTCAACCGCCTGGCAGCTTATACGGCGAATACCGAGACGAACGACCAGATCAATTCCGCATTTCTAGCGCAAGGGGGGACCGGTGCGCTTCCGGCGCCAAAAGGACAGTACACGCGCAATCAATTCGGCTTCGCAGTTGGAGGCCCGATTTTGAAGGACAAGCTCTTCTTCTTCGGCAGCACCGAATGGACACGCGTCCGCAGCGGCGCTACTCTTACCGCTGCTGTACCCACTCCTGAATTTCTTGCTCTCACTGCACCCAACAGTCAAGAATTCTTTAGCACGTATGGCGGTGGCAAGCAGTTTACGTTTACCAGGACCTACCTGTCGGGCCCTGCGGGAATTGGCTCATTCAGGGGAGTTCCGGACGGTACGCCGGTGTTTGGGCAGGTGTCGTTTACTGCGCCCGCCAATGCCGGCGGCGGCGTACCCCAGGATACGTACAACATTGTCGGCCGCGTTGACTACAACCTCAACGGGAAGACGCAGATGTTCTTCCGTTATGTGAACTACGACGAGGTTGATGAATCAGGCGGTATCTTTGCCTCGCCGTACCCGCAATATAATGTGGGCCAGACGTTTCAAGACACCGCTTATCTTCTGAGTCTTTCTCACATCTTCAGTCCAACCGTGATCACAAGCACAAAGCTGAGCTTCAGCCGGTTGAACTCGTTTCAGACTTATGACACTTCACTACAGAATTCACCCGTTCTTATTACATCGGTGAATGCTCAAGTCCCGGGAACGTCCACATTTATTCAACTGCCGGGCTTCTTTGATGAGAATCCCGCTGTCGGCGGACTGCCTTTTGGTGGACCGCAGAACACAATTCAGTGGAATCAGGATCTGAGTTGGACAAAGGGCAAGCATTCGATGCAGTTCGGCGGCCAACTTCTTTACATCCAAGACAACCAGGCTTATGGCGCCTTTGCGCAGGCTACCGAACAATTGGGAAGCACAGCAGCGAATGGCATACAGAATCTGGTCGATGGCGTTCTGACGAACTTCCAAGCGGCCGTCAATCCGGATGGCAGCCTTCCTTGCGTCAGGAATCCTTACACCGGCAAGCTGACTCAGACAGACGCCTGTTCAATCAACCTGCCAGCCACCGCACCGTCATTTGCGCGCAGTGATCGTTTTCATGACTGGGCGGCCTATGGTCAGGATTCGTACCGGGTGACGCCAAGGCTCACTCTTAACCTTGGCGTTCGCTACGAGTACTACGGCGTGCAACACAACAACAATCGGGATCTTGATTCCAACTACTATTACGGATCAGGATCTGACTACTATCAACAGATCCGCAACGGGCAGGTTTTCACGACGCCGAATAGTCCGATTGATGGGCTATGGAAACCACAGTACGGAACGGTGTCGCCACGCGTCGGGTTTGCCTACGACTTCTTTGGAAATGGCAAGGACCTCTCTTCGAGGGGGCTATGGAATCAGCTATGAACGCAACTTTGGAAATGTAACTTTCAATGTGATTCAAAATCCACCGAGCTATGCCGTGGTTGTGTTGAATGGTTCGGCTAATAATCCAATTCCTGTAACGAGCTCCAATACGGGTCCGCTGTCAGGTTCCTCAGGCAGTGTGCCGCTGCCCCCCACCAGCCTGCGCAATGTAGACGAAAACATCCGGACTGCCCAGACGCAGTTCTACAGCCTGGCGGTGGACCATCAGCTGGCTACTAACACGCTGCTGTCGCTTCAATATGCCGGCGCACGCGGGATTCATTTGTACGACATCAAGAACATAAACGGTTTGGGCAGCGGCAACGTTTTTGCCGGTGATCCGCTTAGCGATGGAAACGGCAATGTGGCTCTGACCCGCCTGAACAACCAATATTCAAACATCAACAATCGCGGCTCCAATGGCGACTCTTACTACCAGGCGATGAATATTCAATTTCAGGCTACCAATCTGTATCACTCATCCTTCAGTGTGGTGGCTAACTACACGCTTTCCCATGCAACCGATGAATTGAGCACCGCGTTTTCTGAGACCAACAACGCGTTCTTCCTGCTCGGCTACATGAATCCTTTCCATCCCTCCCTCGATTATGGCAATGGTGATCTCGACATTCGGCACAGGCTGGTTGTCGCACCGATCTACAGCACTCCGTTCTTTGCCAACGGGCATGGTGCGTTGAAGCAGGCACTTTTCGGGTGGCAGATATCGGGCATCTATTCGGTCCGGACGGGCACGCCATTCCCGTATTTCGACAGCACCAACGATTCTCAAGCAGGAGCGGGTTACAACGTTCCCCGGTATACGCCTTCTACGCCGATCAGCAGCCATACGTTCAAGTCGACGAATGGGGCAGACGGTGGAGGACAGAATGCGTATGTTATCGGCAACCTCCCCCCCGCAGTTTCTTTCTCGAATCCGAATCTGGCGATACCGGGATTTCCAGACGGTATTTCTGACTGGGGACCGTATCCCGCAAACATGACGGCCCGTAACTCATTCCGTGGCCCTGGCGCGTGGAATCTTGATGCAGCCGTGAGCAAGACGTTTCCGATTCACGAACGGATGAATCTCATCTTCCGCGCGGAAGGCTTCGACGTATTCAATCACCACAATCTCTATATCCAGGAAAGCCTGGATGACGTCGCGAATACAGGCTATGGCGTTCCGCTTCCGATCACTGCATCGAAAGGGGGCATCGGCAATAACGGCGGCGCCAACGACGAACGCAGATTTGGTCAGTTCTCGCTGGCAATCAACTTCTAGTTAAATCGGATGGGCCGGATCCGGTCATCTGCCGGCCCTGCGATTTGACCAGCGTCACGATCGCTTGTCGGAACCGCTTATCGGCTGATCCGAATGGCGAGCTGCATCACTCTTGGATCGGTGAACGTGCTCGTGATGCTGCCGAACGCCGCAGAGCCGAAGCTGCCGTTCGGCTGAGCGAAAGCCGGCGTATTTGTGACATTGAAGAACTCGGCTCTGAATTCGAGAGCAGTCTCATGGTAGATCGTAGTGTGCTTTACCAAAGCAAAATCGAGATCGCGATAGGCGGGACCGCGTACCGGATTTCTCGATGCGCTCCCGATGGTGAACTGAGGAGCAGTTGCGAATGCGCTCGTGTTGAAGTAGCGTGCCGGTGTTCTCTTTTCAGGAGAGAGCGAAGGCTCGCCAACAAGATTCGGCCGCTGGAGAGCGAAGCCAGCGAAGGAATTGTTGTTAGTGGCCTGAGTTACCGTGACGGGCATGCCGGATTGAAGCAAGAAGATGGTATTGACTGACCATCCACCGAAAACCGCATTTGCGATTCCGCTGGCTGCAAAGCTGTGACCACGACCTGCGGGGAGATCGTAGATGGCGCTGAACGAGGTCACGTTGGGCATGTCTCCGCTTGACGAATCACGCTCAAGCCATGGGCGAAAGGTGTCTGCCGCAATGAGGCTGCTTGAGTTTGGCGACGAGAGCACTGTGGTAGAGAAGACCGAAGACGCGTCGTCGATGAGCTTCGAATGCGTGTAGGCGAACAGGAAGGTGAGGCCGCGAGAGAATCGTTGCTCTACTTTCGCTTCTACGGCATTGTAATTCGTAGTCCCACTGTTGTGCCGATAAGTCGCAACATTGAGAAATCGCGGATAGGGTTTGATGAGCTGCGCTTCGGTGATCGTCTTCCCACCGATTGAACTGGATATTGGAATCTGGCCATAATAGGGATTCGGCACCGTCTTGAGAAGGGATGCTCCCTCTGAGAGCTGTTCGGTCGTGAGCTGGTTCAGGTTGGAATCCGGTATACCGACGTGCACTATGTGCGAACCGACGTAGGCAACTTCGAACGACAGGTTGTTGGTAATGGCTCTCTGCACACCCAGATTCCACTGCTCAACGTAACCCGAACCCGCAGTTCTGTCGGCAGTGTAGACGCTCTGTCCGAGGCCCGCATCGGGCGTAAACGGGATGGGGGCCACGGAAGGCCCCTGGGACAAAGCGAACGCCGGTCGAAGGCCGTCTTGCGTTTTCTGTTGCACATTTTGGATAAACGGAAACTGGGGAGTTGTAAACGGTGTGGTGATGCCGGACTGATCGATGAACACAATCCCGAAGCCGGAACGAATGACTGTCTTTGGAGTGAGAAGGAATGCAAATCCGAGCCGCGGTGCGACGTTGTCGACGTGCAGTTCCCGAGCACTGCGGGAGAACCCGTTCTGGCCGAGATAGTCGAGTTGTTGTGTGTTGAGATTGAACACAGCGCCTTGATTGGTCTTTTCAGTCGATGGGAAATGTAGTGTGTATCGAGCTCCGAGGTTCAAAGTCAGGTGGTTCGTCAACTTCCAATCGTCCTGAACAAAATACTCCTCGATATGATCGCGAGGGTGAATCTTGCTCTGCTGCAGATCGATCTGGAAAGTATCAACCTGGCCCAGGAGGAAGCTTGCGATCGAGTTCCCGCTGTTGGTGACGCCCTGCTGGTCTGTACCAGTTGTGGTGAATGCAAATGAGCCGGTTGGACTGGGAGGCGCAACGGCGTTGAGTTGATACCAGCGGAGATCCACGCCAAACTTGAAAGCGTGCGCTCCCCTTGTGTAGGCCACGGTATCGACGGTCTGCCAGACTGAGGTCTGATAGGCAGAGAACGTGCTGGCAGATGGACCTAGCTGCTGAAAACCGGTGAAAGTAAACAGAGGCAGCGCGTTATTGAATGCGGCGTTTGTCGGGATCCCGGGGATGCCTAGTGCGGATGAAGCCGTGTTGTCGAGGGTCGTTCCTGTAATGGTGTTGCCTCGGCGCGTGTAGCCTACCCGCAAGTCGTTCAGGAGATGCGGAGTGAAGATATGAGTTTCGCTCGCGACGGCCTGCTGGCCTGTGACATTTGACAAGCCTGCAACTCCGCCCGTACCGAGAACACTTCCGGTAATCGCGCCGCTGCCATCAGGCAAAGGAGTCACAGGTTCTTCCACCTCGTTATAAAAGGAGTAACGCCCGAAGGCCAGATCGTGGCTTCCTCGTACCCCGTCAACTCGAAAGTCAAATTGATTCTGATGATCTGAATCGTTCGCGGTTCGAGTGTAGTTATTCGCCTTGGCAGTAAGATTTGTGGGCGTGGGGAAACGCGCGAGCAGGCCAACGGCGGCAGGATCGAATGGGATGTTGATTACGTCGTTGGGAAATTCATTGCGGACGGTTACACCGTTCACGATGGTTGTGCTGGTCGGGTCGTAAATATGCGAAATGCCGGTAAAGATGCCCTGCCGTTCTGCAAGCGTCGGAATAGTAGAAATTCTTGTCACGCCGATGAGCTGCTTAACTCCCTGGTAGTCTCCAAAAAAGAAGAGATGATTCGGCCAGAACGGGCCGCTGATTGATCCTCCGTAGAGATTCCGCCTGTACTCAGGCTTTGGCGCTCCCGGCGTCGCGAAGTAGTTACGTGCGTTCAAATCTTCATTGCGGAAAAATTCGAAGAGGCTGCCGTGAAAGGCGTTCGATCCAGCTCGCGTAGCGACATTGATAACTCCGCCGTTAAACCGTCCGAACTGGGCCCCCACGTTGTTGGCTTCGACGGTAAACTCCTGGATGTCGTCGATGATCGGGAAGTAGACGACTTGTCCGGGTTCTGGCTGCAGGGCGGAGATTCCGTCAAACAGATACTCGTTTGTTCGGGGACGTCCACCATTGATGCGGGGCAAAAGAGTGCCGGGCGGCAACTCGACTCCTGGAGCCAGCGTCGCAAGCTGGACAAAGTTGCGGGTGTTGAGTGGCATTGCAATAACGATCGACCCAGGGATGTTGGCCTCGACGTTGCTGGTTTCCGATTGCAGCATAGGAGCATCTGCCGTGACTTTAATCGTCTGCTGGCTTCCGCCGATAGTCAAAACAAGGTCCGCGCTCACGGTTTGCCCCACAATTGCCGTGACACCAGTTCGGGTCAGGTGCTGGAAGCCAGATGCGGTAACGTCGAGCTGATAGCTGCCTGGAGTGATGCTGGTAAAGAAGTAATATCCGGAACTTGAGCTCGTCGTGACCAAGTGCATCTTTGTGCCGGACTGGGTTAGTTCGACTGTGGCATTTGGAATTATGGCGCCAGATGAATCGAGCACACGGCCTCGGATGTCTGCCGCGATCTGTGCCTCCACCGCCAATTGGCTTAAAGACAACAAAAGAAATCCGCAGAGGGCTCGTTGAAGCCTCACCATCAGTTCTCCATGGGAAATGCGCCTGCAACCTGGTACTGCCCGGTGACGCTCTCAACGAGATTTGCGAGTTGGGAAGGGGGAGGGCTGCGTTTGCCCGCAGCCACCGGGTATCTCGAATTTATACGTATCGAATCGTATCGTCAACAATCAGTGACGAAACGGCAGCGTTTCGATTTCAGTCCAGTTCATTCCTAAGCCGCTCGATCATAACGTCAGTAGATTTGATGAGAGCTGCCGCGGTGTCACCCTTCTTTAGCCGCAGTTCTTTAACGGCGTCGGCCGTAATGATCGCGGTAACATTCGCGTCTCCGATTGCCAGGACGACTTCGGCCAGGAACCCCTGGATGCGAACGCTGACCACCGTTCCTGCCAGTTGGTTGCGACCGCTTACCCGCCTATAACGCTCCCGCGATTCAGATTCAGGACGCGCGCCATCGAGTTCCAGGAACGGCTTGAGACTTGCCAGGGTGAGGCGGTGATGCCCTCCGGGAGTCTTAGCCGTTTTAAGCTTCCCCTCCAGAATCCATTTCTTGACGGTCGGATAGCTAATCCCCAGAATTCGCGAGGCTTCTCGAGGTGTTAGAAGTTGGCGTTGAGCGCTCATGAACTAATCTTCTAGCACCGCAGGCCCAATCGCACTTAAAAAAATGAGTCGGTACACCTATCTCTGGTGAGTTATCAGCAGTTCTGGATCACGCATGCCAGCCAAAAAGTGCGCAAGGACGCAAATAAGCCACTCCCTGTATGCGGTCGAGCCGATTGTGCAATGCGCCGGACCTAATTTTGATGATGCGCTGGTCCGTTGTCGTCTTTTGTGCTCGAGTTTCGATTTAACAGATGAGAGCAATCTTTGATGGGCCTACAGCCAACATGGCTGGCCCACAAATATCTCGCAAATCAGAAAAGGAGCAAAGTTATGAAACGCACCATTGCACTTGTGGCTCTCGTCCTGGGGATGAGCCTCGGGCTCACTTCCCATGCTTCCGCACAGGAAGGCGCGGTCATCGTGACCGTACCGTTCGACTTCGCCGTAGGAGGCCGGGTTCTTCCACAAGGAACCTATCGCATTACCTCCGACACGAACTTCGTCACCTTCAAGAACGGTGAGCTGAAGACAAACCTTTTTACCCGCGGTTTTCGGGCAGATGCGTCGGCCGATGGCCAAACGAAATTGGTCTTCGACGATGTGAATGGAAACTACTTCCTGAGGAAGATCGTTACGGTGGCGGAGAACATGAGTATGGACTTTCCCCGCTCGAATCAGAAAACGAAGGCTGAGAATTCCCGCAACATTTATGCGGAGACCTCTGGCCGCTAAATGCAATTAACAAACGCTTGGCGCAGGAACAGTGTCAATCAACATCAACGATTCAAGGAGCAGAGACCGGCAGTATAGTCCGTTATTGCGCTAGACGGAATTTTGTCTTCGACGATGCGGACTAACCGCCGGGCACACTACACGATTTTTCCTTGATTCAAACCGTCGTTGCGCAAACCTGCACGGCGACGTCAGTGAATCGACATCCAGACGCAAATCCTGTTTTGCAGGAATTGAAGCATTTGCCAAGGTTCTCTCCTGTTCTTAAGTGTGCCCGGGAAACATTTCGTTAGCGTACCGCACGAATTCGCTCGCGCCAGGTCATCCTCAGAGATGGTCTGGCGCGCTTGCGGATTTGTTCCCCGGCCTGTCACGCAACGATTACAAATCGGTGACAACTCTTCCTCAATTACGGATTACTTTGGAAGTGGTGAGCCCTTCCCCCAGAGGCTGAATTGCGCGACTGCGCTTTGCGGTGAATTCCAATCACTGCCACACACCCTGAATGAGG
The DNA here is from genome assembly GCA_963738035.1 of uncultured Acidobacteriaceae bacterium. Taxonomy (GTDB): domain Bacteria; phylum Acidobacteriota; class Terriglobia; order Terriglobales; family Acidobacteriaceae; genus Telmatobacter. The sequence goes on along the minus strand of CAVTVB010000001.1, from coordinate 337,911 downwards.
TTTGCCGTTCGATGGATGCGCAAATATTTCGTGTCCTTTATCCATCTGAGACATCCAGAACAGAGGAGAGATTTTTGTGGAGCAGACATTTTTCCCCATCACATCCACGATAGATGTTCTCGAGAACAGGGCGACCGATTCTCTGTTCAGCACCCTCTATTCCGAGTTGCACCGTCTGGCCAGGCGACAGCTTGCCCGTCAATGGTCGCCGGTGGGCATTGGTGTCACCACACTTCTGCACGAAGCGTACTTGAATATCGCCGATCGAAATCAGCCCAGCTTTCCTGACCAAGCCCGGTTCATGGGATATGCCGCGCGGGTCATGCGAGGACTCATCATCGATTTCGCAAGAACCCGCAACGCCGCGAAAAGAGGCGGCAAGTTTGAAATCACATCGATCACGCTCGACACTCCGGAAAACACCGTTGATGCTCGCGAGTTGTCATCAGTCAGCGACGCACTGGATGAACTGGCAAAGGTCGAGCCGGATCTCGCTACGCTTGTCGATCTCCGATTCTTCTGTGGTTTCTCGTTCGTCGAAATTGCGGCAATGCACACACTCTCGGAACGTACAGTCCAGAGACGGTGGGAGAAGGCACGGATCTTCCTCTATCGCAGCCTCAACGGAGGTCTGCCTGCTTGAACGATCAACGATCCGCCCCCACCCTCGATCAATGGGCAGCAATAAGTCCGCTACTCGACCAGGCGCTCGAACTGGAGGGAGAGGAACGTTTAAGTTGGATTCGCTCCCAGGATCCTGACCTTGCGTACCAGCTGGAGCTGTTGCTCAAGGAACATAGATTCCTTGCAGATGAAGGGTTTCTGGAAAACCGCGTCATCGAGTTGCCTCCGACTGACGTTTCGCTGGCGGGTCAAACTCTCGGCGTCTACACATTGATTTCTCAAATTGGCCAGGGAGGAATGGGAAGCGTTTGGCTTGCCGAACGCAACGATGGACTCTTTGAACGTCGCGTTGCGGTTAAGTTCCTCAATCTCGCGCTCATGGGGAAGGCCGGCGAAGAGAGATTCAGGCGCGAGGGAAAAATTCTTGCGCTTCTCGCCCACGAGAACATTGCCGATTTGATTGACGCAGGCGTCAGCAGCGCTGGACAGCCCTATCTTGTTCTTGAGTACGTCGATGGGAATGAGATTGATCGATATTGCGACCAGCACCACCTTGACGTTCGCGCGCGCATTCAGATGTTTCTCGACGTGCTGGGGGCAGTCGCAAAAGCGCATTCAAACTTGATTGTGCACCGCGACCTCAAGCCTTCGAACATCCTGGTTCGCAACGACTGCCATGTAAAGCTACTCGACTTCGGCATCGCCAAGCTGATTGCCGATGAAGAAGTCGCGGATAGCCGAGCGGTATTCACAATAGGAGGCAATGCCCTCACTCCTGAATACGCTGCTCCTGAGCAGCTGCAGGGCGAGCAAATCACCACTGCAACGGACATCTACGCACTAGGGGTTTTGCTTTATTTGCTGCTCACAGGGCAGCATCCCACCGCCACAGGCCGGCAAACCCCGGTCGAGCGAGTTAAAGCGATTGTCGAGTTTGAGCCTCAACGCGCATCTGACATCGTGTATTCGCCGAGCTCCACATTCAGCATGGTTGCGAGTCACGCAGCCAATCTTGGCACGTCGCCCGAGAAGCTTTACCGAATTCTCCGAGGCGATCTCGATACGATCCTGGGAAAGGCCCTTAAGAAAGACCCGGCGGAGAGATATGCCTCCGTGACCGCGTTTGCAGAGGATCTCCGTCGATATCTGCAAAATCGCCCGATTGATGCCCGCCCCGACACCCTTACGTATCGCGCCTTCAAGTTTGTGCGCCGCAACCGCACGCCCGTGGCGCTTTCTGTACTCGCCATCGCCAGCACCGCTGCCGGGCTAGTTGGAACTCTAGAGCAGGCGCACACGGCTCGAACCCAGCGCGATTTGGCGGTGCGCCAGTTGGGACGCGCAGAACGAGCTGCCGACCTGAACGAACTTCTCCTTAGCGATGTGGCGCCAAAGGGAAGACCCCTCACAGCAGACCAACTCCTGAAACAAGAGGAGATAGTGGTTGAGCGCGAACATAATCCCGATGCTGCAAATCACATTGAGCTTTTGATTTCTCTGGGCGATCAATATTCGGGAGAAGACGACAACAAGAGCGCGCTGCGAGTTCTCGATCAGGCTTATCAACTTTCGCGAGCACTGAAAGATAGTTCAATTCGCGCCAAGGCATCTTGCGTACTCGCCGCAGCGATGATCCCGTCAGGAGAGTTGTCGCGAGCAGAAGCCCTCTATCAGGAGGGCATGCGCGAAATCGACTCACAACAGCAGTTCTCTTCAGATCGTTCCTTCTGTCTCCTGCGCGGAAGCGAGATAGCTTACCGCAACGGCAATTCACAGGAAGCTATTTCTCGAGCGCGAGCCTCCGAGCAAGCAATCCAGGGCTCTTCCTCGCATTGGAACTTGCAGGAGCTCGAAGTACTGATAAACCTCGCGGGAGTGCTTGGTGATGCAGGCAAGTTTCGCGAAGCAAACCGGACATTCAAACAGGCGTCAACCCTCATGGCAGATCTCGGGTACGACGATACGCAGAAGGCTGTAAAGCTCTTCAACGATTGGGCACTCTCCCTGACCTACGACGGACGTCAGCTTGATGCGGAGAGAATTTATCGTCGCGCCATCGAGATCAGTCGCACGGATCAAACAGAAGATTCCATTCCATCGGTGCTCCTCTATAACTACGCAAGCGTCTTGCGCGATCTTGGCCGAGGGAAGGAAGCAGCCTCGTATCTTGAATCGGCCGCAACGAAAGCGCGAAAGGAAAACAATCAGATTCTGATCGATCAAACCGATCTTCAAAGGGCTCGCATGTACGCCGACAACCGAGAGTATGCCCGTGCTGCCCAGTTACTGACGCAGACCGAACCAAGACTGCGAAAGAAGTTCCCTCCGAACCACTATGCGTTCGCAGCTCTCGCTTCCGATCGATCCCGTCTGGCTCTCGATACAGGAGACACAGCTTCGGCCCTCCGTCTCGCAAATCAGGCGATCGATCTAGACGAGGCGTCAATTAAGGAGATCGGCGAGTGCGCAGCCTTTGTTCCGATGCTTCTCATCCGCAGATCTAGTGTCGAATTGAAGGCTCAAAGACCCGATCAGGCTGAGACAGACGCCGTTCACGCATTGCATTTGTTGAACGAGCAGTCGGAATCTGGAATTCACTCCAGCAACATCGGACGCGCTTATCTCGCATTGGCGCTTGCGCTGAGAGCTCAGGGCAAATTGAATCAGTCTCAGGATGCGTTTCGCAATGCTTTCCAACATCTTCAGGACACTCTGGGGCCCGCGCATCCAGATACGCAGGCTTCGCTCAGTACCGCTCACCTGATTCGGTCCGGCAATTAATCGCTTCGACTTTCCTCGGGCAGGAATTTTGGCTCAAAGACGGTCCGCACACTATATATAGGAGGCGCGGATCCTTGTGGGCGCGCGGACGCCGTCCATTGGTCGGCCATGGAAAACCCGACAATCCCCTCGGCAATTGAAGGCCGATGACACCCAACTCGGGGAGCGTGCGTAGTTGGAATGGCTCGAGAAGGTTCTCAGTTCTCTCGCGTGGCTGCTTCCAGTGCACGCATGTCCATCTTGATCATTCCCATCATTGCTTGCATGGCCTTAGGGTGACTGATCAATTCGCCAATGTTGCGTGGCACAATCTGCCAGCATAGGCCGAATCGGTCAGTCAGCCAGCCACAAGCCATCGGGCTGCCGCCTTCGATCAACTTGTCCCAGTACTCGTCAATCTCTTGCTGAGAGTCGCAACGGACAAAGAACGAGAAGGCGGGGTTTAGCCGTTGCGCGGGGCCGCCGTTAAGAAAGACCATCTCCTGACCCTCAAGCTCAATCGTGATAATGGCAATCTTGCCCACGGGCCAGGGACCGACGCCTTGGGAACGCACCTCATCGAGCTTGCGTGCTTGCGGGAAGACGCCGAGGTAAAACTCGGCGGCTTCTTCGGCATTGTCATCGAACCAGAGAAAGGGCGCAAGTTTGTTCATGGCTGGCATGGTACCAGCCCGGACGTCACCTCCGACAAGCCGATGAGGCAATTCGAAACGCGTTAGCCAGTTTGGATCAATCCCCCTCCTGAATGCTCTCCAAATTCGGTCTACAACGCAAATTCGTGCATCCAAGAGAGTTGAATCTTTCCTCTGCTGCGTTTCTACTCTTTGAACCTCGCATCGGCGTCTCCCGGTGCCGGAGCCTGCCAACTTCATCGTATTGAATCCGTCTAGTTTCTCAGAAGCCAAAATCGGGCACGCCCGGATGCCGTATCTTCATTCGTACCTTGCTGAATCAAACAATCAGGAGACTCTCGATGCGGAGAAGAGATTTTCTGTCTTCCATGTCGCTTGTGGCCGGACTGGTGGCGAGTCGCCGTGCATACGCGTATGCGGCTCCGGCATTCAAAAGTATTTTGGACTACGGCGCAAAACCCGACGGCAAGACCTTGAACAGCAAAGCAATTCAGCGCGCCATCGACGATGCTTCTCGCGCTGGAGGTGGTACAGTCAACGTTCCTCCTGGCATCTTCGTGACTGGCCGAATCGAATTGAAGAGCGGCGTCACGCTCAATCTGGAGGCTGGATGCACGCTACTCGGCAGCAAATCCATCAACGACTACGACGCCACTTCCGGCATTGCAGGGAATCCGCGACACCTGATCTTCGCGATGAATGCAGAAGATGTGGTTCTTTCCGGTCCGGGACGAATCGACGGACAGGGATCAGCGTTCTGGGAACCTTCCGGAAGTGCCCCGCTTTCGCAGGATCAGCAGTGGGCCGATGTGGCTTCTCACGATTTGGCAGTGAGAAAAGGCGGCCGCCCTAGTCCGATGCTCGAGTTCGTGAACTGCACGCGGCTCAAAATCCAGGATGTCCAAATTGAGAACGCGCCCGGATGGACGCTGCGGATTGTGAACTGCGACAACGTGGATATTCACGGGATCGACATCAAGAATCCCGTCACTGGTCCCAATACGGACGGGATCGATATCACCGGATGTCAAAACGTCACGGTGTCGAACTGCTCCGTTGCCACAGGCGACGATGCAATCTGCCTCAAAAGCGAGAATCCCTATGGTCCAGAGCCGCGTCTGCTGAAGAACATCCTGGTGACGAATTGCCATCTGACAACGTGCTGTAATGGATTCAAACTCGGCACTTCGTCCGAGGGAGGCTTTGAGAACATCACGTTTTCAGATTCCGTGGTCTATAACCCCGATGTTCCATACCGCGAACGCGTGATATCAGGCATAGCTCTCGAAGTTGTCGACGGCGGATGGATCGACGGTGTGATTGTGAAAAACATCCGGATGGAACGAACACGAACGCCAATCTTCATTCGTCTTGGAAACCGGAAACACGTCCACGACTATCCACAGCGTGGCTTGCGTAATGTGAACATCGAGAATGTCCAGGCAACAGAGGCATTGCTTGCAAGCTCGATCACTGGTCTTCCCGGTATGGAGGTTCGCAATGTGACGTTGTCGCAGATCAGCGTTAACAACGTCCTTCAAAGCCACCCAGAGTGGGTCGGGCGCAGCGTGCCGGAAAAGGAGAATGCATATCCTGAAGCGCGGATGTTTGGGATGTTGCCGGCATCAGGTCTTTACGTGCGACATGTTCGTGACCTTCGATTCAACGATCTGGCGTTTACAGCGCCCCGAGGTGAGAGCCGGCCGACGATTATCTTCGACGATGTAGTTGGCGCGCGCTTGTCCAGGATCCAAAGTTCGCCCATAAGCGGCGGAATGCCGCTCCTCTTGCAGAGCAACTCGCGGGACGTGCAATTGGTTCGATCTGGTGCGAACTAATCAAGGTGCAAAGTTTGCCGGGGTGCACGAGTCATACCCAAGCGACTGCGCGCTCACTGGGGTTGGAGGCGAGGGCGGCGTCGACCATGGGACTGCATTGAAATTGAAGAAGTCCAGCAGATTGGGCTGGGCCGCATCTCGGGCAGTCAAGTGCGCCGAAGGTCCGATGAATCGGTCTTCGACGAACTTGATGATCGCTGTATGGTCCATCGGAATGTGCGAGACGTAGTGACGCCTGGTGAACGGCGAGATCACTATATTCGGAACCCGGAAACCGATCTGCGCAGCGAATCCCTGAACGGCAGCCGCATCGGCCGGATTTGCTCCGGGGTCTGTTGCATACAGGTCGCAATGCAGCGTCGGTGTCCCGCCAATCGGCACGCACGGGTTGTATGTGTCGGGATTTACCGCGATTTGCGAAACGTCCGGAATGGCCCCAAGTGACGGGCTCGTGAAATCGTTCGAGTGTCCCGGAACGGGCGGCACGTGATCGTAGGGCCCGCCACCTTCGTCGTAACTAAGGAAGAACACCGAATCTTTCCAGGACGAGCTTGCCATCAGCGCGCTGACGATGTTTGCCACTTGCGCCTGCCCGTTCAAAATCGTCTGGCCGGATCCAGGATGTTCATCGTTGTGGCCGTACCCAGCCTCAATGAAGGCAAAGCTCGGCAACGTTCCGTTGGTCAAATCTGTGAAGTATGTTGGTAACGGCGCGATGTGGGTCGGATCGATGCAGAATGAGTCGGACGTGTCACCGACAACGCTCGATGGCTTCGTCGGCGGCGTGCACGCTGCTCCTGGAGCTGGCTGGTACAGATAGCGATACGAGTAGGTCAGATTTGAGAAGTGAGTCGCCGGATAAACGCTGTTTCCGGATGCGAGGCAATCATCCTCATCGAGGCAAAGACCCTCGGTTACGGTGTAGTAGATCTTCCACGACACAGTGGCCTGATCGAGCTCCTGGAATATATTCGCAATGTTGAGCTGAGGCAGATGGTCGTTGCCTCCGGGGTCATGGACCAGCCCCTGCGTCGTACCTCCAGTGAAAGTCGCAAATCGATTGGGGACGCTTTTGCTGGCTATCGGGGAGAACCACCTATCAGAGATGGCAAACTGCGATGCCATGTAATAGTAGTAGTTCAGAAAATCCTGATCGTAATATGCCATTGCTCGCTGGCCGGAGAGGTCAGTGAATTGACCTGAGCAAGTTCCGCTCGCGGCGCAGCTCTTGGCAAAGCCCTCGGCAGTATGCACAAAGCCGCTCATTTGTATGGGGCGGGTGTCGAGGAAGTTATAGCGGTTAACGTCGCCATAGCTCGCGAGCCAATCTGAGGATTCATCATCCAAGCATGTGCTTTTGCTCTTGAACAGCGGGAAGGCCATTCCCTCGTCGTCAAGATTGCTGATCGTGGTCAACTTGTCATCGATACCATCCACGTTGTAGGTGACTCCGTCGTCTCCAACATTGAGGTGATTGGCCACCCTATAGGGATTTAGCATGCCGAAATAGTTATCGAATGAGTGATTCTCCTGAAGCATGAAGATCACGTGATCCACCGATTGCACGCTTCCGGCAGGTTTCACCGTCACAGTTGCCGCGGCCGTGGCTTTGCTGCCGGATCCGGTCGCAGTTGCCGTGTACGTGGTGCTCGTTGACGGCGTGACGGCTTGCGTTCCTCCACTTGGTTGTAGGGTGTAGCTGCTTCCGTCAGATCCGCTCACCGCAACTTGGGTTGAGTTGGCTGCAACAACCGTGAGGGTTGAGGTGTTTCCGGCGATTATGCTCGCAGGGTTAGCCGTAATGGTTACAGTTGGTGCGGGATTCACTGTTACGGTCACTGTCACCGTTGATGACGCTGTACCGCCTGGGCCTGAAGCTGATGCCGTATAGGTTGTCGTCGATGTGGGGTTGACCAGTTGCGTGCCGCCACTTTCTTTCAATGTGTAGGTACTTCCGTCGGTTCCTGATACGGTCACTTGGGTAGCATTGACTGCAGTTACGGTGAGAGTGGAAGAACTTTCTGAGTCAATCGATGAGGGGCTTGCGGTTATCTGAACCGTCGGTGCCGGATTTGGCGTCACGGTAACGGTCGCGTTTGCTGTTGCAGTTCCTCCATTGCCCTTGGCGGTCGCAGTATAAGTAGTGGTGGCTGCTGGACTCACGGCTTGCGTTCCTCCAGCAGCACCGAGACTATATGTGCTTCCGTCTGAACCGCTGATTGTGACTTGTGTCGCGTTCGTTGCCGTGATCGTGAGAATCGACGAGCTGCCGGCGGCAACGGACACTGGATTCGCGGCAATTTGAACAGTTGGAGCCGGGTTAGGCGTTACGGTGACGGTGGCTGTTGCAGTTGCGCTTCCTCCGCTTCCCTTGGCCGTCGCAGTATACGTAGTGGTGGCCGCTGGACTGACTGCTTGCGCACCTCCCGCGGCACCAAGATTATATGTAGTCCCGTCTGAACCGCTGATCGTGACCTGCGTCGCGTTCGTAGTCGTGATCGTGAGCGTTGACGAACTGCCGGCGGCGATCGATGCGGGACTTGCTGTCATTTGAATCGTTGGAACTGGATTGGAGGTCACGGTGACGGTGGCAGTTGCTGTTGCACTCCCTCCGCTTCCCTTGGCAGTCGCGGTATATGTAGTGCTGGCCGCTGGTGTGACGGCTTGTGTTCCTCCTGCAGCGCCAAGGCTATAAGTGCTTCCGTCTGAACCGCTGATTGTGACTTGTGTCGCGTTCATTGCCGTGACCGTGAGAGTTGACGAACTGCCGGCGGCGATTGAGGCGGGGCTTGCGGCGATTTGAACTGTCGGGGCCGCGACAGAAGTCACGGTGACGGTGGCAGTTGCTGTTGCACTGCCTCCGTTTCCCTTGGCAGTCGCGGTATATGTAGTGGTGGCCGCTGGTGTGACGGATTGTGTTCCTCCGGCGGCACCAAGGCTATATGTGCTTCCGTCTGAACCGCTGATTGTGACTTGTGTCGCGTTCATTGCCGTGACCGTGAGAGTTGACGAACTGCCGACCACAATAGATGACGGTGCCGCAGTGATTGTCACTGTCGGAATTTCCGAGGATACCGATACGGCGATAGCTACCGTTGCCGTTACCGATCCGCTGCTGCCTGAAGCTGTGGCAGTGTAGGTTGTCGATGCGGCCGGATTTACTGTTTGCGTCCCGCCTGTTGCCGGCAGACTATAAGTGCTGCCGTCCGATCCTGTAACCACAACCTTCGTTGCATTTGCAGCCGACACTGACAACGTGGATGATCCACCGGCTGCAATCGCGGTCGGGTTGGCCGAAATGGTTACAGTGGGCTGGCCCTCCGTGCTGTTGCGGGTGACTCCGCCGCATCCAACCGCGAGGAGTAAAGAAATAAGGGCCCAATATCTAAATGAAACTACCTGGCGGAGATTTCCGAATCGTGGCACCACAGGCAAAGGCTTTCTCCCTTCTATAGCACACGTCGTCGGCTTCTCACGGCAATCGGGATGCAATCTTCCCGCGCATGTTCGCAGGCATATTGGAATTTCCGTATTGACTCAAGAAGGAATCGTCTTATTAGAAAAATTTGAGAATAGGGCGCAGCGTCCAGAGCTGACTCAAGACTACGGCTTCTCCTCTTATATAGATGCTCAAAGAGCACAACTTAGATGCCCGATGACGCCTTGGTCTCAGCGCGTGCATCTTCCATTACGTCCGCACAGTATTTGCGCTAATTGCGATCAGCCACCTATACGAAAAATCCCGGTTACTACGGGACTGTCCTTTTTGCCCTTCGCGCTAGCGAACGCTTTAATGGTCAATTCCGTGCCCTTTACCACGATCGGGGCATGATAAACACTGGATTCAGTGAAGGGTTGAGACCCGTCAACTGTGTAATGGATCGTCGCACCTGGCGTTTCGCTTTTTAAGGTGACCTCGATGTCATCCCGGAACACGCCAGGTGAGGGAGAAAACCTGGGCTCCGCTGCGACATCGGCCTTGATACTCCTCTGCGGTGTAGAAACGTAGCCATCGGCCCACTGTGCAGAGGGCGGTATACGAAGGAACAGCGAACGAAGAAAACAGCGTTGAAAGTCGTGAATCGGCCAGCCCTGATAGTCTTCGTTCCAGTCTTTCAACAGAGCCTGAACATCGCGAAACGATTTGAGAAGGCTCGCGGCGCGGGGTTGCGGAACTGCAACAACGAGAAGGTCAATGCGAGGCGTGTTCAGGCGATCCACAATGGAGACATCGAATAGTCCTTCCGAAGGAAGTGTCAGCGTGATCGAATGCGAACTCTTCTCGAAGGCGCGCCTCGGCTGCTCTTGAGAGCCTTGAAAAAGTGGACGCACTTCGTACCAGTAACTGCCATTCGACAATGCAGCGGCAAGGCCCGCGATCTCCACTCTATTTCCATCACCAAGCGCGGCGACAACCTCGTCCCGCGGCAATGCCGCCTCTCGCCTGGGTGGGGTTGACCGACTATCACTGGCTCCCCGCTGCAAAACGGCATTCACACGTCCCAACAAATCGACTGCAAGACCGTCAGGCTCGCGATAAAGCGAAGGCACGCGAAAACCGCGCGCGCAGTCTTTCTCGCTGAAACACTCGTAAAGAACACGCTGCCCGTCCGGCAACAGAAGGGTAATCGAGTGATCCTCAGTTCCCGCTCCGGCTTGAAGGAGAGATCCAGGGACGATTGCGTCGCCGTTTGATATAGGGCTCTTCACTCCTTCCTCATGCCATGCACCGCTTACACGCCAGGCGATTCCAAATGCTGCACGCGTTGTCTTTTGGGCATGCGACCGAACTGGTGAGAAGACCAGTACAACTGCAACCAGAAAGTAGAGGACACTTGCTACGGGTTTTAGAAAAGGTTGAGCCCGTTGCCATTTGGAAGGAAGGGAGACGTTGCACACTCGTTTGACGAACATATCTTCCCTATTTTGATGCAGGCTACTGAATAAAGTCGATTTCCTTTGAGTTAGAGGCAACCGAAACGCAACTACCAGCCATCGAAGAAATTGCTCGTCGGCCCGTCTTCTTCGAATCGAGCCACAGTTTTACAGGAAGAATTCCATCACTATTCGCTGGTGAAACGATACTGCTTTCCCGATTGAGGTGCTGTCTTTCATGAATGCGACGTGACCCGCCGTTCTTTGTGCTTTTTCTGCACTGTGTTCTTCAACTGACAAGAAGTGGTTCGTCCCCTTCAGGTACTCGCGCATGTCTGAAATGAAGAAGCCTTCCCGGCTTAAATATGCATCATTCATACACAAGGCAATAGAGCAACGTAATAGGCTTCTTGCACTTCTCCTTGCTTCGCCTTGTTTCCTGGTTGCAACCTTAGCCGCTCAGATACCGACCGCTGTTCCGGTCCTTACGTGGCGTTACGATTTGACGCACTCAGGGCAGAACACGAGTGAGACAGCTCTCTCGCCGACGAATGTGAGCCCCGATTCATTCGGCAAACTATTCTCGTTTTCAGTGGACAGCACTACATACGCACAGCCTCTGTATGTACCCGGCCTGAAAATGGGTGACGGGCAGACGCACAACGTTCTCTTCGTTTCGACCTCGAACGATTCTGTCTACGCCTTCGACGCGGATTCCAATGGAGGAGCGAACGCAAATCCGCTGTGGAAGATCAGCCTGCTCACCGCTGACCACGGCGCGGGCGCCGGGGCCACTGCAGTTCCATGGCAGGACACCGGCTCGCCGGATGTAGCGCCCACAGTCGGAATCACCGGAACGCCGACAATCGATCCGTCTACGAACACGATGTACCTTGTTGCAAACACAAAAGAGAACGGCGCATATTTTTCGCGGCTGCACGCAATCAATATCCTTACAGGCGCCGAACGACCGAACAGCCCGGTGAACATTACTGCGACAGTAGCCGGTACCGGCAATGGCAGTTCTGGTGGACAACTTTCATTCAGTCCTCTCTGGGAAAATCAGCGGACAGCGCTCAATTTATATAACGGATACGTATATTTCGGCTACGGTGCGCATGGCGATAATGGTCCGTGGCACGGATGGCTATTCGCCTATAACGCGAGCACGCTGGCCCAGAGCGCCGTGTTGTGTCTCACTCCGAATGGCTCGGGAGCCGGAGTCTGGGGTTCGGGCGCGGGCTTGCCTATCGACAATGTTGCAGCAGGCGGGCGGATGTTCGTGAGCACTGGCAACGGTACTCATTCGACATATCCGCCGTTCGATGCAAACACCGAGTTTGGCGAAAGTGTTGTTAACATCAGCCTGGCAAACGGCGGCCTCAAGCCGACAGATGCTTTTACACCTTTCAACTATCAACTACTCAACGGTGAGGACTGGGACCTGGGAGCGGGCGGCCCTTTGATGGTGCCAGACCAACAAGGAACTCATCCTCACGTTCTCGTCCAGGTCGGGAAAGAAGGGCGAATCCTCGTTCTTGACCGAGACAATCTCGGCGGATACGCAGCCGGAGCTTCGTCGAACACAAACGCCTTGCAGGATATCTCCAGTGCTGTTCCGCAAGGAAGGGGATTCTGGAGTACACCTGCATATTGGAATGGAAATGTTTATCTCTGGGCAGAGAACAACGTTCCAATGCTGTTCAAAATGAATACAGGCGTCATGAATACCACGCCAGACAGCCAGTCAACGATCACCTCGGCATTCCCTGACCCATCGTTTTCAATTTCTTCGAACGGCACGCAAGGCGGCATTGCCTGGGCACTGCGCGCCGATCAGTTCAATACCAACGGGCCAGGTGTTCTGTATGCATGGGACGCAAATGATTTGACTCACACAATTTACGAGAGCGACACCAACTCCGCCCGCGACGTTGCTGGCGCAGCCAACAAATTCTCGATCCCAATCGTGACCAACGGAAAGGTCTATGTCGCGGCAAATATGCAGGTCGATGTGTATGGTCTGCTCGCCGGTCAAGCAGTTGCTGCCGCTCCCGTGATTACACCAAACGGAGGAAGCTTCTCGACCGCGCAAAACGTCACACTCTCCACGACGACAGCGTCGGCGGCTATCTACTACACCCGTGACGGCTCTACTCCTACGCCTGCCTCCACGCTCTACGCGGGACCAATCTCCGTCAGCACAAATACGACAATCAAAGCAATAGCGAGTGCCGCCGGCTTCGTGCAGAGTGCGGTCAGCAGTGCGACCTTTACGTTTACGACCCAGACCCCGACAGTCACTTTTGCGCCGGCTCCGGGAACCTATTCATCGTCGCAGACGGTGACGTTGTCCAATACAGACGCTAACGCAAAGATCTATTACACGACAGACGGCTCAACGCCCTCTGCATCTTCGACTCTGTACGGCGGTCCTATACAGGTGTCGACGTCAGAGACGATCAAGGCCATTGCCATTGATCCCCAACTTCAGAACAGTCTAGTCAGCAGCGCAGCCTATGTTATCCAACTGGTCGGAACATCTATCGACTTTGGAATGGGCTTCTCTTCCACGGCGGGCTTGACCCTGAATGGAAGCGCTGTGGCCAACAACGACACTCGCCTGCAATTGACCAATGGCGGTCTTAACCAGGCGGGAAGCGTCTTCTGGAATACGCTGATCGGTGTCAACTCATTCACCACGAAGTTTGAGTTCCAGATATCGAGCGCGCAGGCGAACGGGTTCACTTTCTGTATTCAAAATGTGGCGCCGACGGCGCTGGGCGGAAGCTCGGCAGGCCTCGGTTACCAGGGTATTGCGAAAAGCGTCGCAATCAAGTTCAACTTTTACGATTACCAGGGCGAAGGTAGCAATTCGACAGGAGTATATACAAATGGCGATCCGCCGTTGCTGCCAAGTATCGACATATCTCCGAGCGGGATACAGTTAAGCAGCGGCGATTCGATCGAGGCGCAAGTTACCTATGATGGCACAACTTTAACTCTCAACCTGCTTGACCTTGTAACCAACAAAACGTTCACCACGTCGTGGCCTCTCAATATTCCGCAAATCGTTGGTGGCAATGCGGCGTACGTTGGCTTTACGGGTGGAACTGGAGGTCTAACTGCAAGCCAGAAAATTTTGACCTGGATTTATGGTACGCAAGTTGCCGGACAAGCAGCGGCGCCAACCATTTCTCCAAATGGTGGAACCTTCTCTGGCGCGCAGAACGTCACGCTAGCCACAGCGACACCGTCCGCAACTATCTATTACACGCTCGATGGATCTACTCCCACTTCTGCATCGACGCTTTACGCCGGCCCGATCGCTATTAGTGCGAATACCACGATAAAGGCAATTGCAACCGCCGCAGGCCTTACACCAAGCGCCGTTAGCAGTGCGACATTCACTTTCACTGCCCAGACGCCAATGGTCACTTTCGCACCAGCTCCCGGAACATATCCCACTGCGCAATCCGTAACCCTCTCGGATACGGATGCGAACGCCAAGATCTATTACACAATCGATGGCTCAATGCCATCTGCATCGTCAACCCTGTACGCCGGCGCCATCCAGGTATCGACCTCTGAAACGATCAACGCGATCGCAATTGACCCGGCGATGCAGAACAGCAACGTCGCTACAGCGGCCTACATCATTCAGCCTCCGGTCACAGGTCCAACATTCGCTATGACTAGTAGTCCAATGTCTGCGATTAAGGCCGGGAACTCCTCGACATCCACCATCACCATTACTCCAAGCGGCGGATTCACCGGAACAATATCGTTCGGATGCACAGTAGCCGGTGGGCCCTCTGGTGCAACCAACATGCCTGCATGCTCGATCGATAAGACCACATCTATTGCAGGAACGCAGCCAGGAAGCGTGACACTTACGATCAAGACAACAGCCGCATCCTCTGCGATGACCAACAATCCGTTGAAGCGCATGTTCGCATTTGGTGGTGGAACGCTTGCGGCGATTCTCTTCCTGATTCCCATTCGTCGACGCAAATGGCAGTCTCTGCTCGGCATGGTATTGCTGGTCTTCCTGCTGAGTGCGACCTGCGGCTGCGGGGGGACAAATGTAAGGACCCCGCCCCAGACAGGCGGTTCTGGTACAACACCAGGAAATTACGTCGCCACGGTAACGGGTACAAGCGGCACCACAAACGTATCCACGACAGTGCCTTTCGCAGTTCAGTAGTTCATAGCTACAGATCGAAGAACCATGAAGCGAAAATCCGATCGCCCTGCCGCTCGTTTGTCAATGCTGATTGACGAAGATTCGCGGCAGGGTGTTCGGTTTTAGCGGGAAAGAGCCGCTCGCTTCATCACGCCCTCGTCTTTCGAATCGATGAGATGGGCTGGCGATGAATCAATTGCTCTTGCCTTGCCGAGCCTTTGTCTGGCAAGTACCTCAGTAACGCAATCAGTACCCTCCGCACCTTTCTCTCACGCGCGGTCGCGCGTATGCTGATTACCAAGTAAACATTAAATTCTCGTGCTATTGCACTAGACGCACGCACTCTACGCTCAGCGCGAGATCTCGTCCAAATGTCCTGCACGTTTGACTTTGCACGAATATACAGGGCTCACCAATGGTGACGGCCCTTTGGTAACTTATTGCGGCCCCGATCTAGATCGATGACGCAGCAGGGATAGGTCGGGATGTGTCCATATACGAATGTTCGTGACGTCACCCGGATAGGCCTGGTTTCTCCTGGCCGCAATTCCCGCCTTCTACTCAATCGATCACAGAGACGCAGGACACGCTTTTTTATCGCCTTCTCACGCCCAAGTTTGACATTCAGTCCTTCAAGTCGAACGCACAAAGATACGAAAAGATTGCGACGTCGCGGATGGACAGTCCAGAAACTCCGACAGTGAAACCTCCCCCGCTGTTTGTTCCGATGTGCCGATCGCGGCTACAGCTGCGCAAAGGATCTCATCGCCATACCACTCGAGGTTGACTTATGAGGACTCTGCTTTTTGCTGCATTTGCTCTCACGGCCTTTTCAATTCCCGTGAAAGCAATTACGGTTACTGCGCCCGCCAACGGTGCCAAGGTGACCTCACCTTTCCTGCTGACCGCAAGCACCCGGACATGTGCTTCCCTTCCAGCTGTTTCCATGGGCTATTCGATCGACGACGGAAAGGCAATTATTGAGCCCACTTCGTTTTCGGCCCAGGTTACAGCCACACCCGGATCACATGTGTTGCATGTGAAGTGCTGGGGCCAGAAGGTGAATGACCAGGTCCTCCTGAACATCACGGTCTTGAATGCGACCACAGGTACGGATATATCCGTCGCGACTCCCTTTAGCGGAGCCAGCGTGAAGTCGCCGTTCACAGTGACAGCGAGCGTGAAAACCTGCGCATCGGTTCCGGCAGTTTCGATGGGCTACTCAATCGACGACGCGAAGGCGGTCATTGAGCCGACATCTTTTTCGGCTTTGGTTATCGCGACTGCAGGCACCTCACGTTCTGCATGTCAAATGCTGGGGGCAACAAACGAGTGATCAGCGACTCATAAGCATCAATGTAAGCTCGACATCTCAGGCTGCGACCCCGTGGTTTTCAGTGCCCGCCGGCACCTACTCGACCAAACAGACCGTTTCGATGACCTCAGCAACAGCCGGCTCGACGATCTACTTTACAACGGATGGATCCGCGCCCTCGACATCTTCCTATCGCTACTCCAGCCCTATCACAATTGCGGGTTCCATGATGGTTCAGGCGATCGCGATGGCCCCAAGTTACGGCAATAGCGGATTAGCCCGAGCCAGCTATGTGATTTCAACACAACCCAAAGGCCCATCGATCCCGTCGTACGCAATTGTCGAGAAGGAGATCCAGCAACTTCCTAACTGGCGAATCAAGCATGATTCGGCTACGTCCGGCACTTCAACCGGATCTCTGACTCTGGTGAGCGATCCCACGCTCAGTGGTCAAACAGGAAAGTTCTATACGACATTCAGCAATGCCGGCGGTGAGCTCTACTCGGTTTCGTACGGAAACGATACAGACGCAAAGAACTTTGTGTATGACGCTCACGTCTGGATCTCCTCAGGCAGCGTGCTTAGCAACCTCGAGATGGATAACAACCAGGTGATGCGAAACGGCGACACCGTGATCTATGCGTTTCAGTGCTCCGGATACACGAACACATGGGAGTACACCGCAAATGCTGGAACCCCGGACAAGCCCGTGGCGAAATGGCTTCGTTCGACCGCTCCATGTAATCCCTCAAATTGGACGCGCAATACTTGGCACCATATCCAGATTAGCTATTCGCGCGATGACAGTGGAAATGTGACGTATCACTCCGTGTGGTTCGATGGGGTGGAGTCGCCGATCAACCAGACAGTGAACTCGGCGTTCTCTCTTGGATGGGCGTTGGGAGCAATGGTGGCCAATTTCCAGGTCGATGGCATTGGCACAAGCGGATCTTCAACTTTATATCTCGATAACTTCACCATCAGCCGCTGGTAGAGTGAAAGATTCACCGTCACGACCGAAGCGTCGGATAGCGCAACTGGGTTTGTTGCTCTATCCGACGCTTTTGGTCATTTCCAAAAGACACGAGCCGAGTGCCGAATGTCACTTACTCGATTGAGAGATCTCGTTTAAATAGAGGCTGAAGAGACGCGCGGTCGTGAACTTTTTACGTGATCACCGAGTAGGTTTTTCTCGATGCTTGTAAATATTTCCAGGATGCCTGATCGAACAAATTTTTCTCATCTTTTTTGTGGATTTGCGTTGTCGTGACAATTTATTTGTGTAAGGATTCTCCAAGAACATTAACCAAAAGTTGCCTGTGGTTTGAAATAGACTCGCGGCGATTGGGCCACTTGAAGCGGAAGCAGCAGAACCGCAAAACAAAACCCAGTCGAACGCGTCGTGCTTTTTCTAAAGTTAGTCCGGTGCCCAATTGGGAATACGCGACACCGGCGCTGCGATTAGAGGTTGCTGAGCAGTTAGACCTGGTACGCATCCTTTCGTGCCTCTCAGACCAGCCCATCCACAATTCAAGACGTCTTTGGCTACCTTGCAGACGCTAGCAGGGAGTCAGCGCGAAATCTATGTCCTCTATCGCAAAGGAATCTGATGAAATTTTTCCGGAATCTGACCATAGCATCCTCCATAGTCTTGACCTTTTCTCTTCCGGCACTCGCTGGTGTAACCGTCAACAACCCCGCAAATGACGCCGAAGTATCGACGACATTCACCCTTTCAGCGTATGCAAGCACCTGCTCCTCTACAAATGTTAATGCCATGGGGTACTCGTTCGATAGCAGCAGTGATACTACGGTCATCAATAGTCAATCGATCAACAAAAGCATCTCCTCTTCGACAGGCACACATGTACTGCACGTAAAGGCGTGGGGATCGAACGGCGCTGCGTGCGTTAAGGACGTCACGATCAATGTGAAATCGTCAGTGAGCAGCTCAAGTACTTCAGCGGTGTCCATTCCCTCTTATGCAGACTCTGTGAGCTCGATCGAATCTCTGGGCGGATGGAGAGCAGCACACGATAACGGCGGTCCGGGATCATCGAGCGGAACGATGCAGATCGTAAGTTCGCCTTCGAAGTATGGCAGTTCGAGACAATTCATCACTTCGTTCACGAACAATGGTGATGAACGCTACAGCGTATCCCTCTCCGATAACGTCGACGCCAAGAATTTCTTCTATGACACGTGGGTATACCTTACAAGCTCTGCGAGCATGCTCGCGAATTTGGAATTCGACGTGAATCAAACAATGGCCAATGGGCAGACAGTCATGATGGGTGTGCAATGCGATGGCTGGACCGGACATTGGGCCTACACGGTAAACACAGGAAGCGCGGGAAGTCCAAAACCAAAATGGGTGAGCAAAAGCGGAACGAGTTGCAATCCACAGCATTGGTCACAAAACACGTGGCACCACGTGCAGGCCAGTTTCTCGAGAGATAGTTCTGGCTACATTACGTACCATGCGATCTGGCTCGATGGAGTTGAGTCTTCTTTGAACGTGCAGGTCTTCGGAGCCGCCAGCCTTGGCTGGGGAGACGTTCTGCAAACTCAGTTCCAAGTGGACGGGTATGGATCCAGCGGGCATGTGACGGCCTACCTTGACGGATTGAAACTCTCCGCCTGGTAAGTTCACCGGCGCCTCGACAAGCTTTTCAGCAGTTACAAACTGGTCCCCGGGTCGATTGGAAATCGGCCCGGGGACTTCAGCTTTGCGTTCTAAGAAGACGCTCAAAATGTCGTCGTCATTCGAAGGAGAAAGCTTCTGGGAGGACCAATTGAATTCCCAGAGAACAATCCGCCGAAATCAATAACATTTAGAATGTTAGTCAAGTTCTGCCCGTCAGCCTGAAGCCTTACATTGAGTCTTTCAGAGTTGTGAAGATCGACCCCGCCTGAAGCGTTTACCAGAAAAGAAGGATCAACGCGTCCCCGCTCAAAGTTGATGCGGTCGAGCACCTGTTGGCCATACTGTGCCAGTACGGTAGATGGGTCTCCGTCGAATTCAAATGGAAGGCCGCTGTCATATTGGATCCCGCCCGCCAGCCAGAATCGAGGATGGACCTGATAGCGAAGTCGCCCTCTAACTGTATTGCGTTGATCCTGCGAGGCCGGAAAGTGGCCTGAAAGCTGTGTTTCTGCCGCGGTCGCGTCATCTCCAAGAAACAGACCTCCGGTTACGGGATTCCACGCGTTGCCCACTTCGTAGGAGTAACTCAGGAATCCCGAGAGTCTTCCCCACTGGGGTAAATCGAGCTTCCCCTCTGCGCCATAGATAATAGCTTTTCGAAAAGCAATCGGGAAACTGATGCTCGTGTTGTCGATCTGGTCGTCGTCTGCATAGTTATTCGCAACGCGCCGAAAATAGTTGATATCGAGTTTGGCTTTCCCGAAAAGCTCCTGCGTCAGGCCGCCTTCAAAATAGTCGCCTACCGAAGGTTCCACAGGCAGACGAAGAAAAGTCCCAGGGTCCAACGACTCAACCTCCGTTGAGCTGGAGAGCAGGATGTTCTCGAAAGAGGGCGTTTGGAAAACGCGATCGTAGGAAAAATGCAGAATGAGATTGGCTGATGGAAAATATCGCGAGATGGCAAGTCGCGGTTCAAAGGCTTGGTCGTTGATGAGGAGTTGGTAATGATCCCACCGAAGACCGGCATTGATCGACCAATTCCCCAGATGGACCAGATCTTCGACGAACGCGGACTGCTCCAAATCTGGTCTCTGCCCCGTGAATGCAAAAGTGAGTGGTGTCCCATCCTCGTATTGCGAGGGATCGGTGATGATGTAGCTTGTATTTTCGTGCAGAAACGTATTATCGGATTCGACTCCCGCCCTCCACTCGCTTCGGCCGCGATCAGCAATCAACAGCGCCTTGAAGTAGCCTTCGCGGAAGCGGTTGTGCTGGAAGACTTCGATTGGCGTCGACTCCGGGTTCGAATTGAAGTTGTTGGCATTGTCTCGTACCATCCCTCCGAGCCTCATCAACGTGTTCTCAGAGAAGGAGTGCTCGAACGAGGCGATGCCCATCGTTTCGATGTTGTCCGCTGTCTGGCGCTGGCCCGCAGCCTGCTGCACCTGTTCATTAGGAATTTCATAACGCGCCAATTCGTGGCGGACCGTTGCGCTAAAGCGATCGTTCCGGGTGAAGTCGCGTTCGTAGCGGCCTGAAAAGTCGCCGAGTGTTCCTGTGTTTGAATAGTTCTGCGGAACGACCGGATTCAGATAGTGATCGGTCATGCTCCCGCTGGCGCTGCCCCCGAAGATGTTTTTGCCAGCCGCGTACTGGCCCTTCGCGAAAGCGCTTCCGGTGGCGAAACTCCCTCCCGCAACGACGATGTCGGCGTGGAATCCCGGTTGCGTTTCCTGCACCGTGTTCACCTCAATCACCCCGCCCATCTTCCTGCCGTACTCAGCCGGAATACCTGCGGTGTAAATGCTGAGTGACTGGACATCGTCCGCCTCAATCTCAGGACCAAAGCTTGGGGATCTGTTGTCAGTCAGGGGGATTCCATCGACCACGAACTGCGTCTGGTATTCAGAGCCCCGCGGATGAAGCACAGCATTTCCTTCGTAAAGCCAGCCTGGCTGCGAATTGACCAGATCCTGAATCGACCGGCCGGGAATTGAACTGAGGCGATGCTGAATAGAGGAGGACCCCACCTGAGCGACATTGCCGGGTTGTTCGGAATCGATCAAGGTGTTGGCCGCCTGAACCGCGATGCTCTGCTGGACTGTGGCGAGTTTCAACACAATCGAATGTGCGACTGGGATCGATGATCGGATAGCGACAGTGTCGGCAACCGGCGCAAACCCGTCTTGCTCGATACCTAGGAGGTAACTCCCATAGGGAAGCCTCGCTAAATTGAGGTTTCCTTGCTTGTCGGTCTCAAGGTCGGTGCTGTATTGATTGGCCCGGCTAAGGATGTGAATTGTTGCCTGAATCGCTCGGCCCGAAGGATCGGCCACATGGAGTCGCAACTGCCCGCTGTTGCTCTGCGAGAAAGCGGGTAGCGCCACCAAGAACAATAGAATCGTGTATCGTCTCACCGGCTTGGCCTCAGGAGTCTCGGTGGAATTCTCGACCTTAAGTAATTCGAAACACAGTACTTGCGCATTGGGAACAGTTGGTGTGTGTCTTGTTTTTTCCGATTGCGCCCAATCGGAATAACGGCTGAATTCAATTCGGATGCGATTCGCCGGTTATCGTTTTTCGTATTGCCCGCGACGAAGCTCCGCCCTTGGGGGTGCTAAAGATTTAGATGCAGCGGCGGAGGCTTTAGGCGATCGCTATCTCTAATTGGATGTTCGAGAGTGCCAGTCCACTGCGTCGGGAGCATATCTCCGCGGCGGCATCTGATTCTCGTTCGCCTGTCACCGAGCCTTCCCTCAAAAAGAATTCCAAACGGTATGTAATGGATTTCACCATCCGTGACTTTCTTCTAGTGGACGCCGTTAGAGCGAATGAGGAAAGTCAATCGGATGAAAGATCTCCTTAGCCGAGCCGGAAGGCTGGTCTTGATCAGTTGTATATCCTGTGCGGGCGTTTCGGCGCAGGAGCCGCTGACCCTTAAGGATGCAATCCAGGTCGCATTGAAGGAAAGTCCAGACGTTGAGGCCGCTCGAGCGGACCTGGACGAAGCGCGAGCGGGACTTGCACTGGCAAGAACTCAATATCTTCCACAAGTCAACTTCATTGAAGACATGTCACGGGGCAACGATCCCGTCTACGTATTCGGAACCTTGCTGCGGCAACAGCAATTCACGCAAGCCGACTTCGCGCTTGATTCCTTGAACAAACCTGAACCGCTCGGAAACTTCTCGACGCGCGTTTCTGGCAACTGGCTTCTGTTCGACTCTCTACACACGCAAAAATTGGTGCACGGCGCAGACCTGATGAAAAAAAGTGCAACATCGTCTGCCGAGGCTGTTGATCAAAAGGTCGTGTTCGACATTGTTCGAGCCTATCAGGGTGTCCTTTACGCAGAGCGCCAGGTAGACATTGCACGACACGAATATGAAACTTCTGAATCATTGCTGAGATCCGTTGACGATCACGTCAAGGCCGGGTTGGCCGTGGAGTCCGATCGCATGTCTGCGCAGGTCAGCGTGGCAACCCGCAAACAAGGGCTAATCGAAGCTCAAGGTGAGCTGGATCTGGCGTGGGCACAGCTGCGTCTCGCAATGGGAAAGCCAGAACTGAAATCGTCGCCGCTTCGACCCATCAACCCAAAGGACTTCCCGAAGGGCGACCTGCAGCAAGAATTCCAGACCGCAATTGCCAATCGCCACGATCTCGCGGCAATCGCAGATATCCAGGCCGCGCAGGCTGCTTCGGAAAGTGCGGCGCGTCTCAGCTTCGGTCCACGAGTGAGCACTTACGGAAACTGGGAAGATGATCGCCCGACGCTGAGTGGAAACGGCGGGAACAGCTGGGTCGCCGGAGTGCAAATATCCGTGGACATACTCCCTTTCGGCAAGCGCGCACAGCTTGCCAAGGAGAAGGCAAGCAAAGCGCGCGTTGATGCCCAGCTGAATGCGTATCAGCAGCAAATCAGACTGCAGGTGAACCAGGCGCACATTCAGCATCAGACTGCGGCGCTCTCACTGGAGACAGCGAGAAGCGCGATCGACCAGGCAACTGAAAGCCTGCGGATCCTGAAAAACCGATACGATGCGGGTCTTGCGACGATCACCGACTTGCTTCGCGCAGGCGATGCCGAGCGCGAGGCTCAGATGAGCTACTGGCATGCCGTCTACGGCAACGCGGTAGCACATGCCCAACTGCTATTCGCGACAGGAACACTGACACCCGAAGCGGCGGAGGATTTGCAATGAGAGTTCTTGGATACGTTACCTTGCTCGGCTTAGCCGCCGCGGCCGTTCTTGGATGCAAATCAGGTGCACCTGAGCGCACTATTGCCATCGAGACTGTACACGCGCGAGTAGTGGAGAGCAAGCAAGCGCAGGCACCCCTAATGGTACAAGCCACTGGCGCGCTACACGCACGCGAGTCTGCAACGCTTTCGGCACAAGTGATGAGCCGTGTGCAACAGGTACTGGTGCGCGAAGGCGATTCCGTAAGACCGGGACAAACGCTCGTGGTCCTCGATGACGCAACCCTGAAATCATCATCCGAACAGGCGGAAGCAGCTGTGATGGCCGCGGAGAACCAGCAGATCGCGGCACAGACAAATGCCGATCTGGCGGCCAGTACACTCGCGCGCTACAAACAACTGCAAGCGCAGAAGAGCGTAAGTGCTCAGGAAATGGATGAGGTGACGCGCAAGGCAGAAGCAGCCGCAGCACAGGTCGATGCCTTACGCGCACAGACGAATGCGATGAAGGCCCAAAAGTCCGGCGCTCGCACGATGCTGAGTTATTCGCGCGTTGACTCACCTTTCGCAGGAGTGATCACGGCGCGCATGGTTGACCCCGGCGCACTGGCGTCGCCCGGCGTGCCCCTTCTGCAACTGGAAGGATCAGGTCCTCTACAACTTCACGCTGCGGTCGCCGAATCCGCTATCGCAACCCTGCGAAAAGGAATGAAACTCTCGGTGTCAGTGAACGGCGCTCCAGATGCAGACATTGCCGGAACCGTGTCCGAGATCGTTCCTGCCGCGGATCCATCGAGTCACAGCTTTCTGGTGAAGATCGATCTTCCCGCGTTGCCTGCATTTCGTGCAGGCATGTATGCCACTGCGGATATTCCGACCGGAGCCAGGCAGGCCGTTTTGGTGCCGCGCTCTGCCATCGTCATTCGTGGATCACTTCCTTGCGCGTACGTCCTCGACAGCAACAATATTGCGCAGCTTCGCTATGTGACTCTGGGGGCTTTACAGGCGAATGAAGTCGAGGTTCTCTCCGGACTTTCCGGAAACGAAAGGCTTGTAGACGATCCTGCCGATCGGGACTTTTCAGGAAAGCGTATCGAGGTTCAGCCATGACCCCGAGCTCTGGTTCACATGGGCTTGGTTTGGCCGGGCGTCTGGCGCAGACGTTCCTCAATTCCAAGCTGACTCCGCTCATCATCGTTGCTTCTCTTGCGCTCGGTGTGTTTGCCGTGGCGATCATCCCGCGAGAGGAAGATCCGCAGATTCTGGTTCCCATGCTTGACATTGCGACCGCAATGCCCGGCGCCTCGCCAGCAGAAGTCGAGGAACGCGTCACACTTCCTATCGAGAAGCTCGTTCACCAAATCTCGGGCGTGGAGTACGTATATTCGACTTCCGGTCCCGGCCAGAGCCTTGTGATCGTGCGCTTCCTGGTGGGAACGCCGCAGGAAGATGCGCTGATCAAGGTCTACAGCAAGCTCTACTCCAACTTCGATCAGATTCCGCCCGGAGTCACCCAACCCATCATCAAAGCGCGTTCCATTGACGATGTGCCGATTCTTTCGCTGACCTTGTGGGGAGAACACTACGACGGCTATCAATTGAGGGTGATTGCGGACGAAGTACAACACAATATCGCACAGATCGCCGATGTATCAGAAAGCGCAGTGATCGGCGGCCTGCCACGGAGCATGCGCATTCTGCTCAGTGCGCCTAAGCTCAACGCGTACGGGCTATCGTCACAGGCGATCATTGCGCATTTGCAGGCGGCCAATGCGAGTCTGCAAGCGGGCAATTTTGCCGAAAACAATCGAGAGGTCCGAGTCGATGCTGGCAACCTCTTCACCGATCGCAAAGACCTTGAGTCCGTCGTCGTTGCCGTAGATCACTCACGTCCCGTTTACCTGCGCGACGTAGCTGACCAGATCATCGATGGGCCATCGGAACCTGCTGACTACGTATTGTTCGGGACGACAAGCGCGAGTTCAAGCCCAGGGCGCACGCCTCAGCAATACCCAGGTGTGACAGTAACCGTCGCAAAACGCAAGGGAACGAACGCGACCGATATCGCGAATGCGGTTTTGAAGCGCATCGACGAGATGAAAGGCGTGCAGATCCCAGGCGACGTACACGTGACAACGACGCGTAATTATGGCGACACTGCGAAAGCGAAATCGGATGAGTTGCTGGAGCACCTCTTGTTGGCGACGCTCTCGGTAACGTTTCTCGTTGCGCTTTTTCTTGGATGGCGGGAGTCGGGCGTCGTACTGCTAGCTATTCCCGTCACGCTTGCACTCACAATGTCGGTTTTTTACTTTCTCGGCTACACAATCAATCGCGTCACTCTTTTTGCATTGATCTTTAGCATTGGCATCCTGGTCGATGACGCAATTGTCGTAGTCGAAAATATTGTTCGCCATCTCCGCCTTCCCGAGAACCAGAAACGATCCTGTGGTTCTGTGACTGTCGAGGCGGTCGCCGAGGTAGGCAATCCCACCATTCTGGCAACCTTCGCGGTGATTGCAGCCGTGCTGCCCATGGCCTTTGTGCGAGGACTCATGGGACCGTACATGCGACCGATTCCCGTAGGCGCGTCGGCTGCGATGCTCTTCTCGCTGATGGTGGCATTCGTCGTATCACCGTGGGCCGCCATGCGACTGATCGGGAAACATATAACTGGCGCGCACCTCCTGGAACCCGAACAGGAGAACTGGCGCACGCGACTCTATCGCAAAGTGATGTCGCCACTCATTGCCTCCAGAAGGAATCGTCTTCTCTTTTTTGCCGCCGTTCTTTGCATGCTCCTGATGTCAGTCGTGCTGGTGCCATTGGGCCTGGTGCGGGTAAAGATGCTCCCCTTCGACAACAAAAGCGAGTTGCAAGTCGTCGTCAATATGCCCGACGGCACGCCTCTGGAGCAGACCCTGGCTGTAACGCAAGCGCTTGGAAGTGAACTTGCACAGCAGCCCGATGTGCTGAACTACCAGCTCTATGCCGGAACTTCCGGTCCATACAACTTTAATGGCCTGGTACGGCACTACTACATGCGCCGGATGCCGAACCAGGCTGACATCCAGGTCAACCTGCTTCCGGCAGACCTCCGCCATGACCAGAGCCACGCGATTGCAAGGCGTCTTCGTCCGCTTCTAGTACGCATCGGCAACCAGTACGGTGCACGCATTCAAGTGAGCGAAGTGCCTCCCGGTCCTCCTGTGATTCAGACCTTGGTCGCTGAAGTTTACGGACCCGATCTCGACGGGCAGACGAAGGTCGCCCGGCAGATCAAGTCCATCTTTCAGAACACACCGGGTGTGGTCGATACGGATTGGTATGTCGAAGATCCGCAACCACAAATTGCAATTCACGTAGATGCAGCGAAGGCATCGCAGAATGGGATAGCGGTTGTCGATGTTGCGAATGCAATTGCTTTAGCTACCTCGGGAAGCGAAGTCGGACTCCTGCACGACGATCGCGCGCGTGAGCCGATACCGACGATCGTGCAATTCACTCGTGAGGGCCGTTCCTCTGAGGAAGCGCTGAAAAGCATCCACCTGTCAGGCACAAACAGCGCGTTGGTTCCCTTGCGGGAACTGGTCACACTTGATCACGGTTCGATTCCGCAGAGCATCTATCACAAGAACCTGCGCCGGGTAGTGTATGTCACCGGAGATGTCGCAGGCGCTGAAGAGAGCCCTGTCTACGCGATCCTGAAGATGAACAAGGATCTGGACAAGCTCAAGCTGCCGGCGGGTTACACGCTCGCGCGCTATAACGCCGCCATGCCCGAGTCTACCGACCACTACTCCATGAAGTGGGATGGCGAATGGCACATCACCATCGAAGTCTTTCGCGATCTTGGCCTCGCATTCGCCGCGGTGCTCGTGCTGATCTATGTACTCGTGGTTGGCTGGTTCCGCTCGTTCATCGTGCCCTTGATCATCATGGCGCCAATCCCTCTTACGCTCGTTGGCATTCTTCCGGCCCACGCCCTAATGGGCGCCTTCTTCACGGCCACGTCAATGATCGGCTTCATCGCTGGAGCGGGAATCATTGTGCGCAACTCCATCATCCTGGTTGACTTTATCGAGTTGAGATTGCGGCAGGGAGCACCCCTCCGCGAGGCCGTCATTGATGCAGGCGCGATCCGGTTCCGACCCATGCTGCTGACGGCGGCAGCGGTTGTGGTCGGGGCGAGCGTCATCCTCACTGACCCGATCTTCCAGGGTCTCGCTGTCTCGCTGATCGCCGGAGCTATCGTTTCGACTTTCCTGTCGTGGCCGACGATTCCCATCCTCTACTACCTGGTGCACGCAAAATCTGAAACAACTGAGACGCGCGGGCCTGAAACTTATGAACATGAAGGAGTGGCTCAATGACGGTGGAACGTGCAGTCCGTCTTCTCGCAGGGGTTATGGTGCTCCTGTCAATTGCTCTCAGCTATTACGTTTCGCATTACTGGATGTGGCTTACCGTGTTCGTTGGGCTTAATCTGCTGCAATCGGCCTTTACGAACTGGTGTCCAGCCATGTCCATCCTGCGCGCGATGGGGTTGAAATAGCCGGCGATTGATCCAGCGACTGCGGGTCCCTGCGGGATTCAATGATTCCATTACTGAAGATCAGAAGGTATTCATGGCTCGTTCAACGGTCAAAAAGTCTTCGCAGTCCCGGAAGGCCAATCGCCTGAAGGACGACGTATATCGGGAGATGTTTCTGCTGGAGTCACATCGTCCCGGCTCTGAAATGGGACTTGCTTTGGCTCTTCTTCGTGCGGTCGCTCAGTCCCAGTCGCTTGTGAATCACACCGAGTTTCAGGAATGGCTGAAGTCTGTGTGCACCATTGGCCTTCATATGATCGAGACGTCGCTGGCGGAGAGTTCGAATTGCAATCTGCGTGTGCAATAAAGGTCTGCGGTGCCCAGAGCGGACCACCCGGTCGACTATCCTTCTATAAGGGAAGTGACGTGATTTGCAGCCATGCGGCCTGAACTCGTCCAAGCATCGGAACTCCTGCGGAAGAACACCCCCGAAGCGATTGAGCAGGCCATTGGGTTGCTGCAGAACACCGTCTTCTCGTTCAGCATGAAGATGTGTGGACACCGTGAGGATGCAGAAGACACGATGCAGGACGTTCTCTTCCGTTCGCTCAAACACTTATCAAAGGTTCAGGAGCCCAACGCGCTCGCCGCCTGGCTGTACACCGTAACACGAAATCGATGCCATCGCATAAGGCGAGGACACGATACCGAGCGAAAGCGACTCTCCTTGGACGATCTGATTCCGGACGCAGAGGAGCTTCGACACCTTCTTCTCGATGCCGAGGTTGGACCCGAACAAATTGCGATCCATGCCCAACAGCACCAACTGCTGCACAAAGCGGTGTTAAGAATTCCGACATCTCTTCGATTGGCCCTGGTCCTTCACGATATGGAAGAGCTTACCGCAGAGCAGATTGCACAGATACTTGATCTTCAGATCGGTACGGTACGTGTCAGGTTGCATCGGGCCAGACTCGCGGTCCGGAAGGAAATGAGCTTCGTTCTGAGGGGGATGCCCGAGCAAAGCGCGTCATCGAGCAAGATGACAGTAGAGCGTCCGAAAGAATGCCGTGAGTTGTTTGCCAATTTATCTGAATATCTTGACGCACGTGTAGACCTGCGGACGTGCGAACAAATGAAAGCACATATAGAAAAATGTCCAGCTTGCGTTGCCTTCCTCAAGGATCTGCGCACCGCTGTTGATCGCTGCCGCGCCTTCAATGTCGCGTGCGATCCGGATGTTGCACAGCGCATGCGGAAACTGATGACACGGGAGTACCTTCGGCTCATCGGGGCGCCTCCAGAGAAGCAGGATGCATTGCTGGCCAAAAAGTGAGGCTTCTTAAAGATATCCAATCGGTGTTGTGCGTCACTTCCCACCGGCGTGACGAAGCATACCGTTGTCGGTAGTCGCATCGGCATGCGGTATCCCCGCACCGAGGGGTGACTTCGGCATTGTTTCTTGGAGATGTTCACATGGAAGTTCATATCAATCAAATCGAGGGCGTGAAGTTCTCCGTCCGGACGAGGACCCATAGCATCATCTGCGATCAGCCACAAGCCAACGGCGGTACGGATGCCGGCATGACTCCGCCGGAGTTTCTTCTGGCTGCGCTTGGTAGTTGTGCAGCCTTCTACGCAGCCGAGTATCTGCGTTCGCGCAACCTGGCAAACTGTGGCGTCACGGTCTCGGTCGCGGCAGACAAGCTCAAGAGTCCTGTGCGAATCGGAAACTTTCGAATCCGCGTTGACAGCCCGGTAAGCCTGACAGCCGAGCAGCGTGAAGGCTTGATGCGCTCCGTGGAGCATTGCCTGGTCAAAAACACGCTACTCAACCCTCCACAAATTGAAGTGTCACTCGAGGCTCCAACCACTATTGGCGTGTAGATCTGATCTGATCACCTGTTGTGGACTCGCCAATCTAGCTCAAAACAACTAGCCATCCCAAGCTTTGTTGAATCCTGGGATGGCTAAGTTTTCGATGGTCTTTAAACCAATTTACGCAAGCGCGAGATTCATGTTGCTGATAGCCTCGTCGATCTCCTGCGTGCTCTTGAATCCGATCGTTGCGGAGTCCACGCCCGCATTCTGGAAAGCGAACCTCATCGCTTTCACGCGATCGTCGTGGCTATTCTGGAACTGACCTCCACCGCACAGCTTCATACCGATCACGCCTAGCTGTTCTTTCTTCAGCTGGTGAATGTGATCGACCACTTCGTTCACGTTGGCGGGGTGGTTCGTGTCCTCGTAGGTCGGCCCGTCCATGCGCGCGCCATTGTGGTTGATGCGGATCAGTCCCACGTCGAGCCACTGGGTGCCCGGCATCTGCCGAAGCGCGGGCAGTCCATGCACCGAAGCGCCGTGCGTGCGGATGATCTTTTTCTGCTGTGCTTCGAGGATCCCATCCTGCCAGCGCTTGGTGGTCTCCGGCCAATCGGCCGTGTGCTGCCAGTGCAGCAGCATAATGTCGAAGTACTCGGTCTGCGAGATGCGCCGCAGTTCGTCGAACTTGGCCTGCGCGTCAATGCCCTCGTGGAACGTCGTCACTTTGCTCATCAGTTGATAGCTATCGCGTGGCAAGCCTTTCAGCGCCTCGCCCAGCATTGCCGGTGTCTGGTAGGCTTCAGCCGTCTCGAAGAAGCGGATGCCGTGGTCGTGCGCATAATGCACCAGCCGCGTAAACTCCTGCTGGCCGAGGGCGGCTTGCACCGTACCGCCATCTGTCCCGGTTCCGAACGCCAGCCGCGTCACCGCTATATTTGAGCGGCCCAGCACCACCGTATCGGTTGCGGTGCGCTTGGCGGCAACCAGGGGAAGGGTGCCTACCGTCGCCATCGCTCCGGCGGCCAGACCTGTTTTGATGAAACTACGCCGTGTGGTTTCACTCATTTTGACCTCCGCGGCTCAAGCCGATTGGCGAGCCGGATGAGTGGATGTTAGCACGTATAGTTGCAGTCTGAACCCAGCTTGGCGGAACTGTTCCGGTATGCTGGATTCCGCAGTCCTGGTCAACCCTTCATTGCCGGAGTTCCACGATGAAAGCTGTGCTCGCCGCCGTTATCCTGTGCATCTGCCCCGCGGCGTTCGCCGCATCTGTCATCACCAGCCGTCTCGAAGATCCGAAGGCCGTCTATCTCGACGCTTCTGCCGCGACTGGGGACAGTTCTGCTGCATTGCAGGCGGCCATCGACAAGGCCTCGGGGACGGGGCGTGAAGGAATCGTCTTTGTCCCGGCGGGCCGTTACAGCCTCACCCGCACCGTGTATCTCTGGCCGGGCGTGCGGCTCATCGGCTATGGCTCAACGCGTCCGGTGTTCGTACTGCCGCCGAATACGCCGGGGTTCCAGAAGGACATGGGCGTGATGGTGATGTTCACGGGGCTCACGCCTCACGAGCGCCCGCGGGCCGGGGATCGCATTGCCTTTCCTCCGCCGGGATCGGTACCGCCGAACAACAATGTGGCCGATGCGAATCCGAATACTTTCTATTCGGCGATGAGCAATATCGACTTCGAAATTGGGGAGGGCAATCCTGCGGCCGTGGCCGTGCGCTTTCACGTGGCACAGCATTCGTTTCTCACGCACATGGATTTTCACCTCGGCTCGGGACTGGCCGGGGTCTACCAGGCGGGCAATGAGGCGGAAGACCTGCACTTCTATGGAGGACGCTACGGAATCTTGACCGAGAAAACCTCGCCGGCGTGGCAATTCACGCTAATCGATTCAGTGTTCGAGGGGCAGAGCGAGGCAGCTATCCGCGAGCACGAAGCCGGGTTGACGCTCATCCGGGATACGTTCCGCGATGTGCCGAAAGCAATCGATATTGATGATGGCTATCCTGACCAACTTTGGGTGAAGGATTCGCGCTTCGAGAACATCAGCGGGTCCGTTGTAACAATCAGCCTGGAAAAGAGCCCATTGACTGAGATCGGATTCGAAAACGCAGTTCTTAGCAATGCGCCTGTCTTCGCCAGGCTGCGCGAGAGCGGCAAGACAGTCGCCGGAAAAGGCGCGGTTTACGAGGTAAAGAAGTTCACCTACGGATTGATCGTGCCAGGCGAAGGGCAAATGGGTTCGATCGGCATGCAGTATGAGGCTGCACCGCTCGCCTCGTTGCCGGCGGCCCTTCCCCTCGCGATCCGACCCCTTCCGCCGAGCAGCGAATGGGAGAATGTGCATGCACTTGGAGTGAAAGGCGACGGAAGAACTGACGATACTACGGCATTGCAGGAGGCCATCAACTCGCATCGCGTACTTTATCTTCCCGGTGGGCATTACGTAGTGCGCGACACACTCACGCTCAAGACCGACACGGTGCTCATCGGCCTGCATCCCACGCTCACGCAAATTGACCTGATGGATGAGACACCCGGATACCAGGGAGTGGGTGCGCCGAAGGCTGTGATTCTTGCGCCGTCCGGTGGCGAAAACATCGTCAGCGGCATCGGTGTCTTCGCGGGCGGCATCAACCCACGCGCAGTAGCCGTTCTGTGGAAAGCAGGCGAGCAGTCGCTCATGGATGACGTGCGCTTTCTCGGCGGCCATGGCAGCGGCGGCAATCCGTACAACAACAACCACACGGCCGACTCTGATCTGCAGAAACGCTGGGACGGGCAGTACCCCAGCTTGTGGGTTGCGGACGGAGGCGGAGGAACTTTCGCAGACATCTGGACGCCGAATACCTTCGCCCAGTCAGGTTTTCTGGTATCGAACACAAAAACGCCCGGGCACGTGTATGAGTTGTCGAACGAGCACCACGTGCGCAACGAGATCAAGTTCGACCACGTGGAGAACTGGGACATCAATGCTCCGCAGACCGAAGAAGAGGCGGGAGAGAGCCCCGAATCGCTCTCCTTTGAAATCGCTGACTGCCGCAATCTCACCATTGCGAACTATCACGGTTATCGCGTAACGCGCTCACGCGCGCCGTTCCCGGCGGCAGTACGCATTTATCGATCGTCGGATATTCATTTCCGCAATGTGCACGTGAATGCTGAGAGCGGATATGGTATTTGCGACGCGAATGGATGCGGCACGTTTCTCCGTCTGAGCAAGTTCCCTTACGAGAACGCCCTCGAAGATGTGACACACCATCTCGAGGTGCGCGAACGGGAGTTCGCCGCGTTGGATATCGTTGCTGATCCGCAGCAACCAGTCAGACCTGACGCATCCGCGAACTTGGACAGCGGATCACCGGTAAAGAAATTGGAGGAAGGCTTCTTCTCGATTTCAGGCGCGGCGGTGGACGCCGCAGGCAAGCTCTATTTCGTTGACCATCATAATCAGCGCATCTATGGCTGGTCACAGAAGGAAGGCCTCACGGTTGAACGCGATAATCCGCTCGATCCCGTGAATCTGGCGATCGACAAATCCGGCAACCTGCTGGTGGTTTCGTCAGCAGGCCCGGAGAGCACGGTGTACACATTTCGACCGGGAAGTTTCGCGGAAGAACTCACGGTGCTGAGACCGCAAGCTGCCCAGCCTCACAGCAAAGCCGGCGTGATTCTCCCGGTGAACTGGTGGAACAATGGAGAGTTCAAAGACCAGTTGAACTTGGATACCCTGCGTTTCACCACACTGGCGGAGATGTTCGCCGCAGATGCAAGTACTCCCAAGACGCGCGAATATCTCTCGCAAGATGGCAGCATCTTTCTGCCTGCCGGCCGCGTATTCCAGCAAGGCCCGGCCAATGACATATCCGGTTGGCGATTCAGCGACAACCTCGATACCTATGGGCTCATCGTCGCAGAATCAGGACAGCACGTATACGTGAGCAGCGAGTCTGAAGACATTACCTATAGCGCGACGGTGAACTCCGACGGAACCCTCGCGGAACTGAAGCCTTTCGCGCAACGAGGAGGCGAAAGCGTTGCCGTTGATGCGCACGGCAACGTGTATGTTGCGAATGGCCAGATCTTTGTCTACGCTCAAGACGGGCGGCAGATTGCAGAAATCGATGTACCGGAGCGCCCTCTGCAACTGATCTTCGGAGGCCCCGATCACCGCACGCTCTTCATTCTCGCGCATCGGGCATTGTTTGCGGCGCAGGTGCGCTGACGGTACCTGTGTTTCGCAAGTTCGCGACACGCAAACGCGACGTTCTCCCTTCTGCGGAACAATCGACGCCCGGGAAACATCTTCTCCCAGGCGTAGCCTTTGAAAGCCGTAGTTTAGCGAGGAACCGCCTCCAGTAGCGAGAGTGGGGAACGCGTCGACACGATTCTTTGCAGCGCAAATCCGGCCACGGAGAGCAACTGCCTGAACTCTTCGACAGTCCTTTCTTTTCCTCCAACAAATGCAATCATTTCAATGTCGAGGAGCTTTCCAAAATGAGGGGCAGGCGTGTCGTCGAGTACGGCTTCAGCGAGTACAAGCTTTCCATTCTCGGGGATGACAGCGCGGATATTGCGGAGCAACTTGATCGCGCGGTCGTCAGCCCAATCGTGAATGATGTGCTTCATGAAGTAAAGATCTCCCCCCGCGGGAACCGACTCGAAAAAGTTGCAGGAGACGGCTTCACACCGGTTCGCCAGGCCATCTTGTGCGATCGCAGCCTTTGCTGCGGGAATCAGCGACGGCATCTCGGCCACTGTTCCACACGCGCCAGCGTGTTGCTTGAGAATGCTGCGCAGGATAGCTCCGTGTCCGCCGCCAACATCGACAATCCGTTCAAACGAACCGAAGGGATAGGCCTCGAGAAATGCCGGGATGCACATGTCACTGATGCTGGTCATAGCGTCGTTGAACACAGCGGCCTCTTCAGCATTTTCCGGCTCGCTGGTCCAGTCGAAGAAAGGAATTCCGTACATTGCATCGAATGTCGTTTCGCCCGTCTCCACACTGGTACGAAGTTCGCTATAGAGAGTCAGATGGAGTGGATCAGAGATCCACGCGGTGGCTGATGCCAGTGATCCCGCCGCATCGCGCCGAAGCAACTGGCCTGCGGCGGTTAATGCATAGCTGCGATCAGCGTTGCGAGCCACAATTCCGTTCATCTCGAGCACCCGCAGTACGCGAAAGAGAGGCTCTTCCTTCGCGCCGGCTTTAAGTGCGAGGTCCTCGAGATCGGTGAATCCCTCGGCGATCAGATCCGGAATCTGCAACTTGACGGCAACGTTCAAGCACGCGGACGCGATATATCCCAATGCGGTGTTGAATATGACGTCGGCAGGATTCACGTTAATTGCTTGTTGATCCGCGACAACTGCCGCCATCGGCAGAGTCGAAATGGAAGCTGAAGACATTGTCATCGACATGGATTTTCCTCTCAATCTGTGTGAAGGCTGGATGGGCCAGAACTGGACCTGCCAGAGCTGGATGGATCAGAAACGAAAGATTCCCGAAGTCGTTGTCGAGGAGTGAAGAAGATACCGGCTGACCAGTTCTTCCACTATGCTTTCGGTGTCATGAGCTTTCTTTGAGGAGCGCGATGCGTCACCGGCGCCGATCGACTCTGGCGCAACTGTCATCCGCTGAACGCGATCCTCGAAATTCGTGTCAGGCGTAAAACCGACGCGAGAGTTATATGAAATGACCATGGAAACCTCCTCGGCCGTGGATTCTGCAATTGAAGCTTGAGGAATCGCCGTTATCCCGACCTGCTATGTAACGCGCAAGGGCGCGGCAAACCGGCTCACGAAAAGTAAAAAAAGTCGAAAGAATCAAAATTGGGGCGGATTTGCAGGATTTGCGCCAGAAAAGGCGAGAGGATGAGCCGGTTCTGCAACCGATTGCGCGTTATTGGGCGGTGGGAGCCCGGGCTCCCTGCGGAGGTCGAAGATGCCCATGCACCTGCGCTTCAAGCTGGCTGGAATCGCATTGACTCTGGGCGGGCTAACGGCTGCAATCTGTCATCTATTCACCTTTGAATCATCTTCAGATGTGAGCCAGACGGCGCAGTACGCGCGCTTCGGAGAGCCGGTTCACCTGCTTCTCTTTGTGAGCCTGATTGTGGTACTGCTTGGATGGTTCGAGCAATATTCGCTGCAATCTTCGGATTCCGGAATAGTGGGGTTCGTAGCGTTTGTGTGTCTGTTTTTAGGTATGCTCTGCGGCGATCTACTTCATTGCATCCTGGAATTCAGCGTGTTTCCCGTGCTCGGCTCGATCGCTCCGTATGCGCTGCCCGGGATTGCTCAAGCGACTTATCGTTCAGCCGCGCTTGGCGAATTGATCTCGGCAGGGCGCTTCTTGATGTGTTTCGGCGTTGTCGCGACAGCAATCTCGATATATAGAAGACAATCTCTACGCCTCTGGGTGGCAGCTCCGTTCGCGCTCTCTGCCGCCCTCCTGGGAGCAGGATCGCTTCCACAGCTTGGGCCGACGATTGAGCCGGCATCGCTAACATCGTTCTACATTTCCTTAGCAGTACTGGGAGCGTCATTCCTTTGCGCAGCACGGCCACTGGCGACGCATGACAGCAAGGAGCCATCGGCGAAGGTGACTGCAGCGCAATGAGCTACTTGCCGCGGAGTTCAGTTGCCTGCTGCGCAATCAGCAAAAGGCCACGAGAGTTGGCGTCGGCGGCAATCGCAGCTGAAGCAGAATTGACGTTTGCAGCGTCGCCTTTCTTTTGATCAATCTCTGCTCGAACAAGCCTCGCGGTCAGCTGCATGGGTATAAATCCGTGTGCCGATGCAAGCTGACTGGCGCTATCAAGCTCTGACCGAGCATCACGCAGTTTCCCTGAGAACCCATCAACGCGCGCCGCTTCGATCAGAAAACCAATACGCACAAACGGGTTCTCAGCACGTTTGGCCGCGGATCGCATACTATCGATCGCTTTGATTGCGTCGTTGGTTTTTCCCTGATTGAGCAGGGCACGCGCAAGATCGCCAACAGCGGTTATTTCCTGGTCCTGAGAATTTGCCTTGCGAAAAACCTCGCGCGATACCTTTAGCAGTTGCTCTGCCTCTGCGGGCTTTCCCTCCGCCATGTTCAGCTCTGCCATCGAGTTCTGGCTTTCTGCAACGCCGAGCTGATCTCCAAGTTCTTTCCGCAGCGAAAGCGCTTCCTGAAAACTTGCGCGTGCACCTGCGAAGTTGGCTTCCGCAAGGCGGATTTCGCCCAATGTATTAGTGCCTTCCGCCAGCACCGCGCGTTCTCCAATCTCTCGAGTCAACGTCAGTGCGCTTTGCAGAAGCTGATCCGCGCACTTCAGGTCTCCTTGTTGCAGGCAGATATGCGAAGTATTGATGATCGTTCCGACCTCTCCGCCCTTGTCACCGATCTGCTGGGAGATTGTGGACGCCTGAGAATACATCTTGCGGGCCGCATCAAGGTCCCCTCGAGCCCACAGAATATTCGCAATATTATTAAGTGCTACGGACTCTGCGAGTCGGCTACCCACCTCGCGCATGATGGCAAGTGTTTTCTGGTATTGATCGAGTGCCTCAGAATGACGTCCCTGGCGCTCAAAAACGGTGGCGATCTGATTAATGGTTGCGCCCTCGCTATATCGATTTCCAATTTGGCGCGCAAGCTTCAAAGCATCCTGGTAGTAGCCGAGGGCGGTGGCCAGCTCGCCTTGCATCAAACGAATGGTTCCGAGATTGCGCAACATGCTGGCCTGCCCGTTGAAGTCTCCCACCGCTTGATACGCCGCGAGTGCATCTTTGGTGAGCCTTAAGGCGTCGTCCATCTCGCCAAGATTCAAAGCCGCCCAAGCCTCCGCGTATTGCGCTCGTGCAGCCAGCATCCGTGCTCCACGGTTTTGCGCTTCTTCAACCGCCCGCGCGGCCATCTCTCTTTCATGTTTGAAGTCTGCGGCAACCTCGCTTGCATTGGCCTCGGCAAGATCGATCCGAGGGTCGCCGCTGGCTGGAAGCCCCATCTTCCGCATCGTTGCGATGGTGGCCATTGCATCTTTTGTCCGTCCCGCCGATATCTGCGCACTGGTGAGGCGTAGAGCATATTCAAGGTTGTCAGGGTAAAACCCCACAAGGGTTCGATAGATATCGATAGCCTTATCCCATTCGTGCGTAGACTCGCGAAACCGGCCCTCAACCCATAAGCTGTTCGCTTTGCGGAAGGTGGCCGGCGAGTGAAGCAGCTTGACGCGCCTCAGACCGCGACTTCTCGTCAAATCCCAAATTGCCCCAGGCCTCCGCTAGCGCTGCATGAATCAAAGGATGGTCCGGCTCTGCGGCTACAGCTTTCAGCAGCGAGTCGCGAGCGCCGCTGGGATTCAGCTCGCGAAGGTTGTGGAGTCCTTCCGCATAAAGCTTCGCCGCAAGCGGATTGCTGGGAATGGTTGCGGCGATCTTCGTGACTTCCGATCCGGCGATCTCTCCGATGCCAAGTTTGGCTCGAAGATCGGCGCCCGTTTGCGACAGAAGCGTAAGCAGTTGTGACTCCGTTCCAGTCTCAGGGAGAGAGGCCACAATCTCGCCTGTGCGAGCATCTTGCAGCCGGGCGTCAAGTCGAAGCTGGCTGGCGCCCTCGGGCCCTACCTCCAGATATGAGCCCGTAACCACATAGTCCACGCCCAGATTCTCGCGGAGCTTGGCAAGTGTCTGCGCGGAAAATGCGCGCACCTCGCCGAGATCCAGATCCTTACGCGCACGCGCAACATCCTCACCGGAAACCACTCGCATGCGTCCGCCCGCCGCCAACTCCGTCGACAGCATCTCTGAGAACGCAGTAGAGAGCCATTGATGCTCCGGGCGTTCTGTAAGATTTTCAAATCCAAGGACGGCGATGGAGGAGCGCGCAATTGTCCCATGAGTCGCTGCCGTGGTTGGAGTTGAAGCGGTACGAGCGCCACGCTTGATCACAAATAGGCCTGCCGCGGCAGCCATCAGAATAACGGCCATCAGCAGACCCGCCCACAGGTGCCGACGCGCAACGGCTGGCGGAGATTGAGATACAGGCAGAGACGCAGATGTCGCATTCTGCTTCAAAGCTTGCAAGTCGCTTGATAATTCAAAGGCACTCTGGTAGCGGTGTTCACGATTCTTTTCGAGACACTTGGAGATGATTGCGGCAAGACCAGCTGGACATTCGGGATTAGTGTCAGAGATGCGCGCCGGAGAACGGTTGAGAATTGCGTCGAGCACCAGCACCGGCATCTTCCCCGGAAATGCCGGTTGGCCAGTGGCCATTTCATACAACACTCCTCCCATCGAAAACAGATCGGAGCGCGCGTCCAGCGATTCTGCGCGAATCTGCTCTGGAGACATATATGAGACCGTGCCAAGGATCATTCCGGGAGTCGTGAACTCCGCAGTTTCATCCATACTTTTGGCGTGAGGGCCACCTTGTGCGGCTCTAACGATCGCTGTTTGCTTGGCGAGCCCGAAATCCAGAATCTTTATCTGCCCCTTGTCGGTAAGAAAGATATTGGCCGGCTTGAGATCGCGATGGATAATGCCTTCGGCGTGTGCTGCCGAGAGCGCCGAGAGGACTGGAATTGCGATTTCGAGCAATCGCTCCGTTGAGAGCGGCCTTCCCCCGATCACGTCGACGAGAGTCTGACCTCTTAGCAGCTCCATTGCGAGGTATGCGTGCCCCTCAAAATCATCGACACCGTAGACCGTACAAATATTCGGATGATTCAATGCAGAGGCAGCGCGGGCTTCGCGTTCGAATCTTTCGCGTGCGCGGATATCCTGCCGCATTGCGGCATTGAGAAATTTCAGTGCGGCCTCACGCCCCAATCGCGTATCCAGCGCACGATAGACAATTCCCATGCCACCGAATCCTACGCGTTCGAGAATCCTGTATGGCCCAATCTTCTTTCCAATCCATAGGTCTGCGACATCGTGCTCACCATTATTCGAAGAAGGATGTTCAGATTGAGACTGAAGAAAATCTTCCGCGGCATCATCGGCGTTCAGCAGGGACTCGATTTCGGCGCGCAGGTTTGCATCACCCCGGCACGCGGAATCCAGAAAGCGCGCACGCTCTTCTGGCGCGAGAGCACGTGCGTCATCAAATACGGTGCGAATATGTCGCCACTGCTCAGGATTCAATGCTTCGCCTCGCGCCGACTTCTCTGAAGAGCCAAGCGCGAGCCGCCGCCCAATCACGCTTGACCGTTGCAGGCGAAATGCCGAGAACATTTGCAGTATCCTCGATCGAGAGACCGCTGAAGAAACGCAATTCGACGATTTTTCCCTGCTGCGAATCAAGCTTCTCCAGTTTTTGGAGCGCCTCTTCAAGGTCTACCAGATCGACACTGCGTACCGGGGCTTGCGCCATTGCCTCGTTTAACTCCAGCTCGGGCAGTCCGGCACCTCGCTTGGCAGCGTTGTGACCGCGTGCATGATCGGCCAGAATCCGGCGCATCATCTGCGCAGCAATGCCGTAAAAGTGTGCCTTGTTCTGCCAGCGCGTCTCGTTTTGGTCGACCAGGCGCAAATATGCCTCGTTCACCAGGGCAGCACTCTGCAATGTGTGATCGGGCCGCTCCCGGCGCAGGTAGCTGCCCGCAAGACGCTTCAGTTCCTTGTACACGAGGGGCATGAGCGCCTCGAGTGCCTCATTGCTGCCCTCCTGCCATCGTTGTAAAAGCTGTGTAACCTGCGTTTGGGGATCGCCGCTCACCGGTATGCCTTTTTGATGTCTCTACGAGCCGAAGTTATCTGGTAAGCGTAACCATGTCAATGCTTTCAATACGAAGAGTTGTTGCGCGCCCTCCAAAACATTTCTCGCACCGACACTCTACGATCGAATCGGGGGCATGCGCTTTCCAAGCGGCCGGTATCCATCCGGCGTTTCGAGAAAAGACAGCCAGGAATCATTCTGAGCGAGCACTTCTTCGAGTTCCTGCCCGCTGAGAACCATGCACGCCGTTGAGAGCGCATCCGATTCGGCGGCGGTATCGGCCAGAACCCACGCCCGGTTTTGCCGCGACGCGGGGGAACCTGTACGCGGATCGAGAATGTGGGCTCCTTTTACTGCCAATCCCGAACCGCTCAACGAAGCATTGGCCAGAAGAAATCTCTGCGATGAATCGTCTTCTCCCAGGCCACAGGACCAGCCAGGAACATCGGCGGGCGAATCTCCAGCGAGAATGCTGCTGCCACCAGCGATGAGCAAAAATGATGGGCAATCCCACTGGCGAAGGAGTTCCCCCATGCGATCGAGCGCGAACCCCTTGCCGATCGCGCCCAGGTCGAATTCGAGCGGACCGCTCACGCAGAGAATTGAGTGCTCGTCGGGCAGAAGTTCCCACCGTGGAAGAGATTGTCGGGCTTTCAAGGCGGCGGGCGTCGGGCAAAACGCGCTGTGTGTGGCCTCTTCCATCTGCTTCGCGATTTGAAGGCAGGCAAAGGTGGGCTCGCTCAAGCGCATCTTCTCGCCGGACGCAAGATGAGCGATCTGCGCGATGTCGCTGTTTGCGCGAAAACGGCTCAACCGTGCTTCCAGCCCGTCCACAAGATCGAGCGCTGCCTGTGCAGCCTGCACGGCATACGGCTTGTCTTGATCGGCGATGCGTACCTGGAAGTAGGTCGCCATGGCGTGATGGTTGAATTGATGTATCTCAGCCATGGATTTCATTTGGGCGCGGGTGACCACAACAGAATGAGAACGCCGGGACGGACTCCGAAGAACTCGGGACGAAATTCCCGCAGTTGATTGGCGTATTCTTTGGCCGCGTCGGTTGAAGTGATGAAAAAATCTGCATCGGCGACCTTCTGCCCCGGCTGCCAGAAGCCCACTTGATTAAAGTGTCGCAGGTACCAGGGCATAGGCCAGGGGTCAGAAGCGATCACCGCGATGCGAGGAGTGGCTATGCCATTCCGGCGCGCCATATCTGCGATCTCCGCAGGAAGTCCAAGGATGTCGTCCGAAGTGTGCGCATAGGCATACGGGTTGTTTTCATCGGCTGGATGGACAAAGGCTCGCTGGCGCGTGTCATGTGCAATCGACACGCCGGAGACGACAGCGAGAACCCAAACGGCCGCAATCGCTAAGCGTGGTCCGATCTTTTGGGCGGCCCAGATCCAGAGCGACTCGACCGCCGTCGCGGCGAAGAGCGCAAGCGAGAGCCAAATATCCAGTGCCAGCCACGGAGTCTTGTATGGAATGAGGCTGTAGAGCGCGGCGATTAAGAACGCGTAATACGCCAACAGCGCATAGGGTGAAACACTTCGCTTTCGGATGCTGATCAAAAACCCGAGGCAAGCAAGCCCGACCAGCAATCCGCCGGACCACCCGCTGGTGAGAAGCTGGCCGTAATACCAGAACGGTTTTTGATGACCTTGACCGGCCGCACGCGCGATGAAATTCGGGGCCGCGTGCGATAGAGCAGCGAGGACTCTCCAGTTTCTGCCGAACCACGTGAACAGAATCGCGAGGATCGCCAGAAAAGTTCCGCCCGCGGCCAGCAGCGGCCAGGGACGCCGAAACGCAACAAACCTTTCGCCGCGCAGATTTCGGATCCTGAACACAATTGCCGCAACGGCCAGGGCAAAGAGGTGAAGGATCGCGGTTTCCTTGCCGGCGAACATCAATGCGGCGCACGCACCTCCCAGTGCCGCGTAGCCAACGGAGCGCGTTTCAAATGCGCGCCAACAGCACAGGATCAGTCCGAACGTGGCTGCGCAGAAAAGTGATTCATGTATGAAATACCTGTCGTAGTAGACAGGTAGCGGCCCCAGCGCGAACAGCATCGCCGCGAGCAGGCTGGGCACGTAGCCGAACATCTGGACTGCAGCACCGAAGAGGAGAATCGTGATCGTTCCAGCAACAACCGACGTAAGCCTGAGTTCTGATTCAGTCAGATCAGAAAACGACCTTGCTCCCTGCATCCTGGCCAGGGGTAGAGCGAAGGCAGCCAGCGCAGGACCATGACGGTCCTGCGGATCGTAGGTGAACGTCTCTCCGGCAAGTAGCTGTCCGACGATGTAGGCGTTGATGGCCTCGTCGGTGTGCATGGGCCGCGAACCTAATTGAGGAAGGCGAAC
The DNA here is from genome assembly GCA_963738035.1 of uncultured Acidobacteriaceae bacterium. Lineage (GTDB taxonomy): Bacteria > Acidobacteriota > Terriglobia > Terriglobales > Acidobacteriaceae > Telmatobacter. The sequence continues at coordinate 295,364 of CAVTVB010000001.1, read as the reverse complement.
AGCAAGTCCGAGAAAGGCAACGAGAATAAAAGGTGTCCAGCGAGCCCACGGCGAACGAGGGTCCGCGTTCGCCATTAGAGCCCTGCCGGAACGCGTGGACTCATGCTGCTGGCTTGCCCCATACTTCAACCTCTATGTAGTCGTTCAATTTGTTGGTTGTGTTGCCGTTGCTGTAGAGCCGAATGTAGCGGCCCTTCGCGCCCTTGGCGTCGATCAGCTTGCCCTGATAAGTTTCCACGTAATTCAGGTCCTTGCCCGCGCCGAGACCGAGCTCGCCTTTGAAATCGCTGTTGAAGATGGTCGTCACGTTTGACTTGAACGTTGGATCGTCCGACACCTGGGCCACGACCTCACGATAGACGCGAGCTTGGGAGTGGAAGTGCCAGACGAGAACTGCATAGATATTTGCGCTCTTCGCCAGATCGATCTGCACCCACTGCTTGCCCGGCCCCAGTTCGACCCAGGACCCTTCATCACCGGCCTTGTCGCCATCGGTGACGAGGTCCAAGGTCCCTGTCACCGGATTGTTGTCGCTGGACGTAACCTTCTTACCCTTGGCCATGTTGACGGTGCCTGCGGGAACCATAAAGTCGGGGCGCTTGCCCTTCATCGGAGGTTCAAGGTTCGGCACATTCAGCGGGACTGGCGTGCCGACGAACAGCGGGCGAGGCAGTTGGGTCTTCAGCGGGACTTTGTCCTGCGCAAGTGCGGCAGTGGCAACAAGCAAAAGCGCCACCAGGGGATATTTGTGCGAAAGGATTGTTTTCATAGTCTCAGGCTTTTACTTCTTCGCTTGTGATGGATATTTTCTTTTCGGCGTCCACAGCTTCGTTGGCTTTGTGAATGACGTATTCACTGGTGAAAGCCTCATCTGCGGGACAGTTCAATTTCGCCGTGCCCCGAATCGCGTTGAAGAAGTTTTCGAGGTGCGGCTGATGCGGAGGCTTGTTGAAGAACACGGGAATCTCGTATTCCGCAAGTTGCGCGGTTTCCCGTACGTCCACTCTCGTGGCGTCCGCAGAAGTCTGCTTCGCTCGCACGTAGCCCTTCTGCGCCAGATCGTCCCATGAGACCGCATCGGCGCGAGCCTCGCGGTAGATGGCGCAAATGGCCGGGTCCTCAGACATCTTGATGGTTCCGTCATCGCCCGAGAACGATTCAAAATAGCCGCCGCCCGCGCTGGTAGTCGTCTGCACCTGGTAGAACGCGCGCGCGACACCCTGGGCCAGCGGATACTCGTAGATAACCATCGCATTGTCGTACCAGTCGTGGTTTTTGAAGTAGTCCAGGCCACCGCTGGCCACTACTGACTTGGGCGTTGTCCCCAGCCACCAGTTGAAGATATCGATCTGGTGCGCACCAAGATCAGACAAAGGACCACCGCCGAGTCCACGGTACCAACGCCAGTTGCGGAACTGGTGCATGTCCTTGTATCCATACTTTGCAAGCATACCGGCAGGCATCTCGAACTTCTTGGGCCAGCCGAAATCCTCTTTGACTGCGCGGTTCCACTGTCCCTGCACGGCGGTAAGTCGGCCGCAGAACTTGGCGTCGTGAAGCAACCTGTTCAGGGTGAATACATACCGTGGATTACTGCGGCGCTGATGACCGATCTGCAATAGCTTTCCGGTTTCGCGCATGGTCTGCACCATCGAGCGCGCACCCTCGATCGTATTGCTCATCATTTTTTCGCAATACACATGCAGGCCGGCCTTGAGGCTGGTGTTCGTCATCGGCGCGTGGCAAAAGTCTGGCGTCGCAATCAGAACAGCCTGAAGATCCTTTTCTTTGGAGAGCAGGTCTTCGAAATTTTCGTAAACCCGGACTTCATTCCCCAACTTCTGCAGATAGCGCTGTCCTTCGCCGCGGTGATAGTCCCAGATGTCGCAGAGCGCGACGAGCCGGACTCCTTCAATGTTGAGTAACGACTCGAGGAGAATCTTGCCTTCTTCGCCATAACCGACGAGAGCGACATTAATGGTGTTCAGGGAAGATTTCTTGACGGCAGCCTTCTGCTCATTTGAATCAGACTTGCAGGCTTCCAACAGCATTGCGGCGCTCGCCACCGCAGTTGCGCTGATGAATTCACGACGATTCAACTTATCTACCATTTCTTGAGGACCGCAAACCTGTTGTGTTGGACCAGCAAAAACGCGGCAGCCACGAGGCCGATATGAATGCCAAGGTAAGCCACGCCATCGTTCGAATCAATCAGAACCAGGCCGACGGTCAGCGCGATGAAGAGCAGCCCCTGTACGAGCAATGAGACGCGCGTGCCCAGTCCAACGATGAGCATGAGTCCGGTAAGAATGAAAGCCGGTCCGAGCATGCGATCGAAGAGCGTCAACGCAAATTTCGGAAACATGGGATCATGTGCGAACTTGTCTCTGAGCCCCACCGGAATGCCCGCATAGTTAGCCAGTGCGTATGACTTCACGCTGACGTTGACCATCACACCACTTGCATCCGGCTGGCCGGTAGAGGGATCGATGAGCGGCATTGCAACCGATTTATAGGTGGCGTATTTCTCAATGCCGACGAACAGGGCACGAACACCCAGCCATAGCCGCAACATCAGGAAGGCGAAGGTGAAGTCCCAAGCGACTTTCTGGACAGGGAGCACTCTTATTTCAGTTGAAGCAGCCATGTATCCTCAGGCGGTGATGCGCTAAGTGGAAAGGTTTTTCAGATAGTCCGCATCCACCTTCAGCGATTCCTGCCACGGAATATCAAAAGCTTCCTGCTCGACGAAAGCGTGCGTAATCTTCTGGTTTTCTGCTGCCTGGGCAAAGATCGGCCGATAGTCGATCGATCCGCGCCCCAACTCCGTCACCTTCGCCTCCTCATGTGTCGCATACGAGATGTTCGGCGGAAGGTGAAAGTCTTTCACGTGGAACATGGCGAAGCGCTGGGGGTACCTCTTCATCAGGGCGACCGGATCCTGGCCTGCGACCTTCACCCAGCCGCAGTCCATTTCGAAGGTCACCTTGTCCGGCTCGCAGAGGGCGAGCAGTTCCTCGTACGGCACTTTGCCATCGACCGGCTGAAACTCCACCCAGTGGTTGTGGTAGCCAAATGTGATGCCTGCACTTTTCAGCTTCTCGCCCGTTTTGTTAAATTCCTCGGCGTTGTACTTCCAGTCATCTAACGTGGGTGGCCCGGCTTTTTGGCCGGAAGCAGGAGGGTTCTTGCGTCCCGGTCCTGGGCAGATGATGTAACTCACGCCCATGGTTTTCTCAAACTCGGTTGTGGCGTCCAGGTCCTTGGTGACATCGATAAACGAGCGATGGGAGCTGACGCACTTCAGCCCCGCCTGGTCGAGCACCTTACGGATCTCCGCCGCGGACTTCTTCGGAAGCGCGGCAGATTCCACTTCAACGTATCCGGCCTTACGCACTTCCGCCAGAGTTCCTTCAAAGTCCTGCGCCATCTGCTGCCGAACGCTATATAGCTGGATGCCCGGTACCAGCCCCAATGGCATTCCAAATGAGAACTTCGCTGATGAGACTGCCATAACTGCTGCTGCGCCGATAACAAAGTCCCTGCGAGTTACGGGTTGCATTGTCCCTCCAACTGAATCGACCATTCTATTGGCGGCCAGTGTTCGGGCTCAACCACCCAGCCTCGAATCATGCTGGGACCGGAACCCGGCATGATGAAGACCGGAGAAGGGTCGAATTCCTAGCTCATCTTCCATGGCGCACGGTATTCGCGCGTCATCAACTTGCTCGCTTTCGGATCACCGATGATCTTTTCAGTCTTCGCATCCCACCGGATCTTTCTTCCAGTGAGCATCGAGATAAGGCAAAGGTGTCCGGGAATTGCGGAGTTGTGTCCGACTTCCACGGGCGTGACGGTTGCTTGACGTGTTTTGATGCAATCCAGGAAGTTCTGCTGATGATCGGCTGAAGTATATAGCTTGACCTTGCGCACTTCCCGCGGCAGGTATTTTCCTTGCTTCCACGCTGGATTAGAGGCGTCAAATCCTTCGCGATCAACCCATACCCAGCCCTCGGTGCCAATCCACTTTACGCCGGTCTTAATGTCGGGGTAGCCACCGGCAATGGTCATGGTAATGCCATGCGGGTACTTCAGCTCGAACCGGTATTTCGGCGCAGTGTTCCACACCGCATTAGGCGGGGGAAGTTCTCCACTGCCTTCGACCTCCGACGGACCGGTGTGGTCGAAGTTGAGACCCCAATGAGCGATATCGCAATGGTGACCGATCCAATCCAGCAGTTCTCCACCACCCGAGTTGTAGTTCCAGCGCCAGGATTTATGGGAACGAGCCCGGATGTACGGTTCCATCTTCGATGGGCCAATCCACATCTCGTAGTCCAGATCTTTGGGAGGATCGGTGACGAGCATGTCCCAGGCAGGCGTGCCTGCAACAATTTGCTCGAGGCTGGCCACGTTTTGCCCCTTGGCGGCCAAGTCTGCGAGCGCCACCTTCCCCACGTCGTCAAAGTCCGAGTTGCCGCCAGGCAAGCCAACTTCAACATGGGTCACCTCGCCAATCAGACCGTTTCGAACAATCTCTGCGGCTTTATGAAACATGGGAACAGACCGCTGCCATGATCCCATCTGCCAGATGATCTGGTTCTCCTGAACGGCCCGCACGATGGATTGCTGTTCGGCAATGGTGTGTGCCAGGGGCTTTTCGCCGTAGATATCTTTTTTGCGCCGGGCGGCTTCGGTGGCGATGATTTCATGCCAGTGGTCGGGCACGGCGATCATCACGGCATCGATATCGTCACGAGCCAGCAGTTCGCGATAATCGTGGTAGGCCTTGCAGTCTTCGTTGCCGTAAGCGTCATTGATCTTCTTAACGGCAGCCTGCAGATGATTGGCATCGATATCGCATGCAGCAACAACCTGGCAGTCCGGCAATGTCAGGAAGGCTTCCGTATTGCCAGGCCCCTGCCATCCCATCCCGATGACGCCGAGATTGATGCGGTTATTGGGTGAAGTTGTCGGAGTTTGCGCTGCGGCGGCGCTGCGAAGAACGGCGGGAAGGATGGCAGCAGATCCGGCAGTCTTCAGAAATCGACGGCGATTGAAAGGACGCAAGAGGCGTTCGTATCCAGATTCTTGTGGCATTACCTGTCCCAATTTCACTTTAAAGTGGACTAACGTGATTTATATCATTTTTACCCTGGAAGATTCGACTTCCTCGGTCTGCTTCCGAGCGGCATATTCGCGCAAATCGACCACGCCAACTTGCTCGTGAGAATCGAGATAGATCTGCACGCAAGGTCGGCCAGTGCCAAACTGCGGCCGACAACAAATCTTTAGCGAGATTTTCGCCGACCGAGCATGGGTTCGGAAGTATCGGCTGGCACACCTCTCACCGATATCGAACCTTCTTATTCGGGTTGACCCAGCGTTACTTCACGATCAGCGTGACGGTGCCAGAGCTCGTTACTTGATGTGTAGACGGTGGAGGGTTGGATCCTCCGCCTCCTCCCCCACCACCCCCGCCTCCGCAGCCGGCCACAACGGCGACCGCTGCGATCACCCCTACGACCGCCAGCAAGCAGATTCGCGCAGCATTCCGCCTCTTTTTCGCAAATGGTGCCAGCAGGAAGGGCAGCAGGATGAACGCGGCGGCTGCTCCGGGCAGGGCCCGGTAAACACGGCCGTTATCACATACGTTCCTGTCGGAGAAGTCGACGTGGTCGTGATGGTCATTGTGCTCGTGCTCGCAGAATAAGCGCATGAAGCGCCTGTGGGCAGGTTGAGACAAGAAAAGCGCGATTTATTGCGGCTATCCCACGATTGCGAATGCGATCTTCGCCCACCACTCTGGCTTGGTCACCACTATGCAGAGAGCAATAGCTTGTCCCGCAGCAAACAGAGGCAGACCGAACTTGTATACCGCATGAATGCGTCTGTTCACAATCAGATCGCGCACCACGCCCAACACAATCAAAAAGTCCACACCCGCATAGAAACGTCCCCGGCGGAAGAATCGGCAGTCGTCCCCAACCAGCTGCGGACAGTGCGCAAGTGGCCAGCAACATCAGGCGCCGGTGGTGCTCCAGCTTTTTGCGCCACGCGATCGCCAGCGCGAAGCACACCGCGAAGCAGCTAATGTCCCAAAGCGGAATTACAAGAAGGTTTGCTTCATCGCGGTGCAACTCGTGCACGTAGTAGCGCGCCATCGTCAACGTAGTCGATATTCCCAGGACGAAGATCCCTGCACCCAGCGCTGCGCCAAACCAGCCCACATTTCTGTGCCATCGGACGCTGCGCGCCCGAACCAGCGCAGACTGCAAAATGAAGAAGAGAAGCCAGCCCGAAAACACGATCCCGTGTAGCCACAGAATCCACGGCCGGTGAATGGCGGGGTGAACCAGGTTCTTGTTCACCGTGAAGCTGAAGCCGTAAAACACAACCACGGCAATGAACACGGACATGAAGCAGTAGAAATACTTTTCGAGTGCACGCGTAATCGCCGATTTCTCCGAAACCGCTATCAACGGAACTGGTGCTGTAATCGCCATTGCATCCTCCTTCAGGTTTCCTGCGAGGCGGCGCCCATCTCAGATGGGCTTCATCGCAGGCAAACTTTTTTAGACTTTTTTTGATTCCGCTTACCGGGTCGCAACAGTCCCCTTGTTCGCGGAGTGGCCGAACAAGCGCGCCACGGCCTCCACCTGCTTCCGGTCGCCCTGGATCTGGGCCCATACGGGCTGCCCATCGGGGGAAGATCCAAGCGAGATTGCCAGCGTCTTGTCGGGCGTGTAGTAGGCCTTCGCAAATCCCTCAATCTGGGCGGACTCCGTCTTCACGGTCTTCTGATCCTGGGCTAGATCGCGCACCATAAGGTGCACTCTCACGTCGGGGCTTACGGTCGCCGCTCGCTGTTCATCCTGAAGCTGGCGAATCTGCGGCAGCACCTTCTCCAGGTGCGCCTGCTGAATCGCCTTCGAAGCTGCATAAGCCTTGTTGGCCTCGGCCCGCAGCCTGTCGGACTCCGCCTGATTCTTGTTCTTCAATTCGGCGATGGACTTATACCCGAGGTCGCTTCCCTGGTGATACAGGGTGTCGGCTTCCTTCTGTTCCTCGGGCGACAGCTTGCGAAGAGCGTTGATCCGCGTCTCATATTCACGATTGCGCTCCTCGTTCTGCTTCCGTTCCGTAAGCGAGACATAGGTTGCATCCACCGCCGGCACCGGTTTCGATCCCTTGCAGACGCTGGTTGGCGCGCCCGGAATAAACTGCGCCGGCTGCAGTTGCCAGCCATCCGGAGCGTCGGGGAGGGCCGCTTTGAGTGCCTGCATGTTCGCCTCGTAATGTTGCTGCTCCACCGCGGTGGTGGGCCGCGTACCTTCCGGGCAATCCGCGAATAGAATCCCCGCGCCCGAAAGCAGGATGCAGAAAAGGACCTTCAAGCTGAATCTCAGAAGCTTCATGTTTATCTCCTTGGTCGAACAAAGTCAGGGTCCGGCAGGTGTCGCGCAGCCCGTTTCAAATGGCTCGTCATCTGGATACGCGTAGTACCGCAGGGAATTGGCTCATCAAAGCGTCGGAAATTTTTCAGCGCAGTGCCCGCGGCGATTTGAAATGCCGGGTCGCGACTGCCCTTTTGCGGCGGCAATGAGCGCCGGGCCCAGCACCATCGGATTTCGTTGACAGAGCGAAAAAACCTGCCCTATCCTGCTTGAGTCCTGCTCTTAAGCCATTGCGCAAAAAGAGCTTCCGCAAGATTCCCCTAGGCTCGAAATCTTGAATGAGGTGCAGTCTTGATCGCCCCAGGTGACTGGCAGAGAGTCAAAGAAGCGTTCCATTCTGCGCTTGAACTCGACTCAGAGGAACTCAAGTCATTCCTTGACGAATTTCGCGATTCCGAGCCGGAGCTCTTTCGCGAACTGGAATCTCTTCTCGCCCACCAGCAACCCACCATCGGAGTCTTCGATGAAAAGGCGTTGCTGCTTTCCGGCCTCGCTCAGGAGGAGCAGATTCCGTGGGAAGGCCGGAGCATCGGCGCTTATAAGGTGGTGGCAAAAATCGGCGAGGGCGGAATGGGAAGTGTCTTCCAGGCCATCCGAATCGACGATCACTATCTCAAGAACGTCGCAATCAAGGTTGTCCGCGCATCCTGCGCCACCCAGCCTTACCTCCAGCGCTTCAGAGGGGAAAGGCAAATTCTCGCAACCCTCGATCATCCTCACATCGCTCATCTTCTCGATGGCGGCGCAACGGAAGACGGCCTGCCATACCTTGTGATGGAGTACGTCTCCGGCCTGCCGATTGACGAGTATTGCGATCGGCACAATCTCTCTATAGAAGAGCGGCTCAAGCTCTTTCTCAAGGTCTGCTCCGCGGTTGAATACGCTCATCAGAAGCTGGTCATCCATCGCGACCTGAAGCCTGCAAACATTCTTGTCACCGCGGAAGGCGAGCCCAAGTTGCTCGATTTCGGCATCGCCAAGTTGCTCGATCCCGAACTCTACTTCCAGACAGTCGACGCCGACTCCACCAACGCGTGGCCCATGACTCCCGAATTCGCCAGCCCCGAGCAGGTGCGCGGCGAGCAGATCACGACAGCCAGCGACGTCTACTCGCTTGGCATCGTTCTCTATCGCCTGATGACCGGACATGCTCCCTATGTTCTTTCCCGGTCCGGACCTGTGCTGTGGTCGCGCATCATCCTTGAGGTCGAGCCCGAGCGGCCCAGCCTGATCGTCGAACAACCGTCCGAGATGTCCGGGCCTCACAGTTCCGCGAAGCCGGTTACGCCCGAGGAGATTGCCCTCGCACGCGGTACGCGTCTGCCCGCATTACGCCGCAGCCTGCGCGGCGACATTGACAACATCGTGCTGATGGCTCTCCGTAAAGACCCGACGCGGCGATACTCCTCTGTCGAGCAGTTGGCCAACGACATCCGGCGCTCGCTCGATGGCATGCCGGTTGCCGCACGTCCGGACACGATCGGCTATCGCACTGCGAAATTCGCCAGACGCCATCGCGTATTGCTCGCCGCCGCGGCATTGGTTGTGTTTTCGCTAACCGCCGGCATGATCGTTTCGTTGCGCCAGGCACGAATCGCGGAGCAACAGCGAGCCGTCGCTGAGCAGCGCTTCAACGACATTCGCACTGTGTCCCACGATCTCATCTTTCAGATTCACGACTCTATTCAGTTTCTGCCTGGGGCGACCCCGGCTCGAAAGCTGGTCGTGCAGTCTGCTCTTCGCTATCTCAGTACGCTCTCAAAAGATGCTCCCGGCAACCTCTCGGTGCAGCAGGAAATCGCATCGGCCTATGAGAAGATCGGCGACGTACAGGGCGGAATCGGCAGCGCGAATCTGGGTGACACCGCCGGGGCGCTGGACAGCTATACGAAGGCACTCGAAATCAGAAAGAAGATTCTTGCCGCGCAGCCACTCGATGCAGAAGCGCGCGACGGCCTCGCCCAGGCCTACTTGCGCATGGGCAGAATTTTTATGGATATGGGCCGCTACGAAGAAGCCCTTCGCGTCAGCCAGAGCCATCTCGATCTCACCACGCAGATTGCAGCGGAGTCGCCTGACAACCGCAAAGCGAAATCGCGCCTTGCCGCCTCCTACGACGGCATGGGCGACATGTTTTCATCCCTTGGCCGGTGGGATGAATGCCTGAAAAACTACGAGTCAAGTTCGCAGTTGTACAAATCCCTTGCGGATTCGACGCCGAAGCCGGAAATCGCTCGCAGTAACTGGGCTCTCGAACGAAGAAAAATTGGAGGCGTGCTCGAGGCGCAAGGCGCGATTGCCAAGGCTCTCGTGGAATACCGCGCCTCATTGAAGGTCGATCGCGAATTGGCGGCAGCAGATCCGTTGGATGCTGCCCGCGCTCGCGATCTCGCCATCGACTACACCAACCTCGGTGACGCGCTTCTCAAAACGAGCGACACCAGCGGCGCACTCCAGAACTATCATCAGGCGCTCTCTATCGATCGCCGCCTGATGGATGCGGATCCATCCGACGCCTCGGCCCGCTACTATCTGGTATTCGATTCGTACCGTCTCGGGGATGCGCTGCTCAAATCGTCGAAAATGGGCGAGGCAGTTGCCGAATACAAACTTGCGGCATCTCTGGCAGAAAAGAATTCGCACTCCGATCCTGAGAACGCCATGTTGCGTTCGGAATTGGCGCGAGTATATGCCAAGCTTGCGAAAGCCCACCTTGCAGTCGCAACCGCAGGCTCTCTCACCGGGAGACAGAAACAGGCCACTTTAGCCGCAGCCCATTCCAGCTACAGAAAGAGCCTCGCCATCTGGCTCGATTTGCAGAAGCGTGGCGCCATCCAGAGCAACGACCAGAAGGAGCCGGAGAGAGTCGCCGAAGAACTCGAAGCTTGCTCGCAGGAGATGCAGAGGTCTTCCTGATGGGCATGCGCGTTCAGTTCGCGCGTCAGGCGTTCAATCGAACATCACCCGTTCAGATCGCGCATCAGCCACGCCTTCGCCATCGCCCAATCTCGCTTCACTGTTGCAGGAGAGATGCCAAGAGCTTCCGCCGTCTCTTCAATCGACAAGCCGGCAAAAAATCGCATCTCCACAATCTTTGCCTGTCCTTCATCCAGCTTTGAGAGCCGATCCAGAGCGCCATCCAATGCGATCACATCCAGGTCTCTCGCCTCGGCAACTGCCATCCTCTCGTCCAGCGTAACCTTGAGGCCCTCGCCTCTCTTCACTGCATTTCGCGCTCGCGCATGATCGACAAGAATACGGCGCATCATCTGCGCCGCAATTCCGAAAAAGTGCGACCGGCTCTGCCAGTCCACGTTCTGATCGATCAGACGCAGATACGCTTCATGCACAAGGGCCGTGCTTTGTAGAGTGTGCTGAGCGCGCTCCCTGTGAAGGTATCCCTTCGCCAGCCTCCGAAGCTCGTCATAGACGATCGGAAGCAGTGCATTCACCGCTTCGCTATCGCCGCTCTTCCAGCGGAGCAGCAAGACGGTCGCGGAAGATGTTGGAGAAGCGGCCATATCCTCCCATCATCAATGAGCCTGACCCTGGAGTTCTTCTAGTTCCATCTCAATCATAGATGCGGAGCCGTCACCACCGATGCCGCGATGAGACTTCGGCATGGATGGGGCACACGCAAGGGAGGCTTGGGCCTTACGAGTATGCGTGAGCGAGTTCGACTGGTGAGCGGAACAATTGAGATCGAAATCGAAACCGATGGCAGGAACGAGGATTCATGTTCGAGTGCCTGTGGGGGCGCAGGAAGTTTCTGAACTGGCGGTGAGGTAGGGTTTTCAGAATCAGTGGAGGCTCTGACACTACAAGCACGGACTGGCAAACTGCTGGCCCTTAAGAACTGCGTCAATTGCCGGGAACAGTTCGCTTGCCCAATTCCACTTGATGACGTAGGCGTGCGCCCCAATTCGGAACGCCTCATTCGCAAGGTCAGATGATCGGGTCATGCTCAGGATAACGATCTTGCAGTTCGGGCAAAGCTCTCGCACTTGACGAGTGACTTCGATGCCATTCAAGGTTGGAAGATTGATATCCAACAAGATCAAATCTGGTTGCATTTCTTGGGCCTTAAGAACGGCGTCTCTTCCGTCTGCTACCTCGCCAATAACGTGCAATTCTGGTTGTTTCGGGAGATTCAAACGGGCGAAACGACGCCAGGGTTCGTAGTCGTCCGCCACGAGAATCCGCACTGTGGGCATTCCCATGAATTCCTCTTGTATATTTGAGGACCACCGAGCGACTGGCCCGCTTCTTTGGGTTGGCTTGGAGGGTACAACAAGTAGGTTAGTATTCCGGATCCTCTGCCGTGCAAGAGGAATGTTATCGCCGCTGGAGAATTCGATATATTCGGGTAACTGGGTGCCGTTTTGCCACGCCAAAGTGCCTGCTAGAGTACGTACTTCCGGGCCTCATACTGGCTATCCAACTTCCTTCCAGTTGCCCCAGCGCGGTAATCATCAGCCTCCTACTAATAGTTTTGCTAGATGACATTTGAGCTCTGGAATCCTACTAATAGCGAAGATGGGAGCCAGTCAAAAGATCCGGACCTTCACGGATCAATCCCCCATGAACCAGGCTCAAGGTGCAATTCAGAATTCCGCAGAATTTGCGGTCTTTCAAGAAATTCGGGAATAATCTTCATTCCCTGACGATGCAATCATTCATGAAGATTTCCGCTTGAACTGCTCTTGAACGCCTGAAACTCCGAAGTAATTTTGCCTTCGCGAGGGACATGCGTTCAACAATTTCGTCAACTTAAGCGGTCCAAATCAGCCGCTCGTCGGCAAGTGCGTGCGATGGCCGAGGATCATACAAGCAACCATGGGTTTCAAAGGAGTAGCGTATGTCGCGTCTTCCGACGAGCTGGCAAGTATTGGTTGTTGAGGCTGACCGGGTCTTTTCGGCCTCTCTAGCACTCAAATATGGTCTGCACGGGCACTACGCGAAATTTGCGCAGTCGGGAAGCGAGGCCATTGCGCTCATGTCTTTCTTCGAACCGACACTCGCAATCCTGGGGACCGAGTTGCCTGATTTGACGGGTCCGGAACTTGCCAGGGTAATTGAAGCGCGTTTTCCATCATGCCGAATCGTCTTCTTATCTGACCATCCCAACTCCCACTTTTCATCGAAAGCCGCCGCCGGATCTCACCGCCCTGACATACTCATCAAATCGGTACATCCAGAAATCGTCTACCAAGACGTCTCAAAGATATTCCCCATCGATGCAGCCTAGAGGCACCTGGACACAGCATCCCCAATCCTCGGTCTCGACCGGCGATCCTTTGCGATTGACGGCACGAGTGCTGGGTGGAGCACGGGGCATTACCAGTGAAGGATTAGGATGGCCACAATCCGACCAGACTTAATTGCACACTCGGTCACAGCAACTTGTCTTTTAAAGCAGACGATGCCTTATCGAAAGCTATTGGACTAGCAAATCTGACAGTTCACGGGCCCGATAGATAGCCGTAGTCTCAGAAGGCGGCGAGGCTTTCGTGTCGATCCTGATCGGATATCTCACAGGGGACGTATGGTGAAGACATATTCTTCATATAGCTCTTTCGAAGAGCGACTTAGTTCCTGGTCTCAGTCAAACGCAAAGCGCCTGTTTGATTTGGTGTGCGCTTTGATAGTGCTGCCACTGCTGATTCCGGTATTCCTGATCATTGCGCTGGCTATCCGTTTCACTTCACCAGGTCCGGTCCTTTTCCTGCAGAAGCGTGCGGGGCGACACAACCGGAGTTTCACTATTCTGAAATTCAGAACTCTGGAGCATCGAGAGCGAGGCACCCACAATAGTGTTACAACGGCTACAAATCAGCGGTTCACCCCGGTCGGACCTTTCCTGCGCAAGTGGAAGCTCGACGAATTGCCACAGCTATTGAATGTGATCATCGGAGATATGAGTCTTGTCGGTCCCCGGCCAAAGCTTCTAAAGCACCAGCTTGGCGAACTGGACTGCCGCCCGGGGATTACGGGCGCAGCCACGCTCGCCTTTGCTCGCGAGGAACAATCACTCGCGGATTCACCTCAAGACAAATTGGATGATTACTACCGCTTAATCGTTCTCCCAGCCAAACTCCGATTGGACACGGAATATATGGCGCGGGCCACTTTTCTGTCCGACCTGAAGCTTATTGTGGATACCCCTTTTCGTCTCTTAGATACCGCCGCTACGCAGATGATGCTTGAGGTCGAGACGGTTCACACGAAAACCAGATCACAAAGATTCGAGGAGCCCGCTTCCATATTCCTGATAAATCGCGTGGCGACTATCGCAACTGATCGGTCGCTCGATTCAGGAGACTGATTGAGCTTTCTTTTCGACGTGTCTGGGGGTCTCTAACAACCAGGGCTCGCAAGTGTGCCTCCGTTCCGGCTCGAGGAGCTCCTCTTCTCGACGATTGGAACTCACAGTGACGAAGCAATCCATGCAGACGGAACGAAAAATGCCATCGTGGTTGGAGCAGTGAATGAATCGATTGAATCTCTTCGAGATCGAAAACATGTTGACTCCAGGGTCTCGATTAGAAATCAAAGTTGCGTCGAGTGTATTCCGGCTGACCTGCTCATTTGCTCGGAAAGGGTGCCCATAGCATGCAACTTATACCAACGCGCGCCTGACCGTGGTAACTGCGACTTTTGCTAGGTCCGCTCCGATTTGTCCATGTATGTGAGCCTAGGCCCCGAGTAATCGACCTCTTCTCTCCTATCGCAGATTAGCGGAATCGACTAGCAGTATTCGCAGTTATCGGCATGAATTACGCCACTGTACTTTCTTCCTAAATTTCGCCATTTGCCATCCAGGCCTTCGGAAAGTTATGTAACGCACCGTGGCAATACTCAATCAAAGGTTTGTATGCTTTCCCCATTTGCCTGTTCCGTCCGCCGTTTCGGTGCCGCGATTCTGGTTTCGACAGTGATGAACTGCCCTGCGCCTTCGCTTTCGAGTCAGGCTGCACCGACCGGCGCAACCGCACAGCGCGTTCCAGTATTAGTGGAGCTATTCACTTCAGAAGGCTGTTCGGATTGCCCGCCGGCGGACGTGTTGCTCGCGAAACTCGACGCCGCCCAGCCAATCGCTGGTGCTCAAGCAATCGTGCTCAGCGAACACGTCACCTATTGGAATCACCTGGGTTGGAGCGACCCATTCTCGTTCGACGCAATGTCGCAAAGACAGGAAGAGTACGCTCGGCAATTCGGTCTCGACTCGAACTACACGCCCCAGATGGTAGTCGATGGAACCGAGCAATTCGTCGGCAGCGATGGACGAGCTCTTGTCGCGGCGCTAACCAAGCAAGCAAAGGCACCGAAGCAAAGCCTCACCATTGCGGCGGCAAAATGGGATCACGAATCCGCGCTGTTTTCAGTTCACGCTAACGCACCCGTAGGGACGAAACTCCTTGCGGTGCTCGCAGCCGATGCGACTCACTCTGAAGTAGCACGCGGAGAAAACGCCGGCCGCACCCTGCACCACACCGCCGTGGTCCGGGTGATGAAAGAATACCCAGCCAACGCTGCCGATGGCCGCGAACTGAAACTCTCCGGCGGCGTCTTGACGCAAAAAAACGAAGTCAGCGGCCCGATCCGTCTCATCGTCTTTCTCGCAGACAGCAAAACCGGCCATGTGCTCGGTGTGGCGGAGCAAACGCTGCCGCGATAAGGGCGATCGGCTATGCCTCGACGGCACAGCTAATCCTTGGCATCGCCTTCAGTGACCCAAATCGAGATTGCACAAGAGCCAGCCGGATCGTGCCGTAAAATTACCGTATGACTGATCGCATGGCTCTTTCCCTGGCCCAGGCCGACCCCGAGGTAGCCGCCGCCGTTGACCACGAAACCCTCCGCCAGCACGAAGGCCTGGAGATGATTGCCAGCGAAAACTTCGTCTCCGAAGCGGTGCTCGAGGCCGCCGGATCGATCTTCACCAACAAGTACGCAGAGGGCTATCCCGGAAAACGCTACTACGGTGGCTGCGAGTACGCCGACGTTGTTGAGAATCTGGCGCGCGATCGCGCCAAACAGATATTCAGCGCGGAGTTTGCCAACGTGCAGCCACATTCCGGCTCGCAGGCCAACGCCTCCGCCTACATGGCTGTGCTTCAGGCAGGCGACACCATCCTCGGCCTCGACCTCGCGCATGGCGGTCACCTGACCCACGGGCACAAGCTGAGCTTCAGCGGCAAGCTTTACCACACGACGTTTTACACCGTGCGCCGCGATACCGAAGTCATCGACTACGACGAACTCGAAGCCATCGCCGAGCGCGAAAAGCCCAAGGTCATCATCGGCGGCGCCAGCGCATATCCGCGCCTGTGGGATTTCGCGCGCATGCGCCAGATCGCCGACAAGGTCGGCGCCAAATACATCTTCGACATGGCGCACATTGCCGGACTCGTCGCCGGCGGCTCGCATCCCTCTCCTGTGCCCCACGCCCACATCACCACGACCACTACGCACAAAACGCTGCGTGGGCCGCGCGCCGGATTGATTCTCTGCGGCAAGGATTTTCAAGTTGGCCAGAAGCCGGAGCAGACTCTCGGCAAGGCCATCGACATGGCCGTGTTCCCCGGACAGCAGGGTGGACCGCTGGTGCACATCATCGCTGCCAAAGCTGTTGCATTCGGTGAGGTACTGCGGCCGGAGTTTAAAACTTACGCCGCGCAGATCGTGACGAATGCCAAGGCGCTGGCGACAGCAATGCAGGAGGCAGGCTATCGTCTCGTCTCCGGCGGTACTGACAATCACCTGATCCTCGTCGACGTCTTCCAAAAGGGAATCCTCGGATCGGAAGCCGAGCTTGCCCTCGGAAAGGCCGGCATCACCGTCAACAAAAACGCCATTCCCTACGATACAAACCCGCCGCTCAAACCCTCGGGCATTCGCATCGGTACGCCGGCGCTAACTACGCGCGGCATGAAAGAACCCGAGATGCGCACCATTGCAGCGTGGATCGCCAAGGCCCTTGAAAACCGAAATGACGATGCTGCGCTCGAGCGTATTCGCGGCGAGGTTGCGGAACTGGCCAACCGGTTCCCACTCTATGCATGGCGCCGTCAGGGCGTTGCGGTCAGCGCGTAAGTCGCTGTTGAGCCTCTGTTATCCCGCACACGTGCAACTTGCCATCCACGGCAGGGTTTAATGTAGTGTGTTTAAAAATCAGCTTACCGGGATTCCCCGAAAGCAGGCGAACTGCTTTCCCGTAGGCAATGTGGAGGTTCATCATGCGTGCAGCAAATTTGATTTTGACCGCATTGTTGGCCGTGTCGTTGCCGGCAATTGCTCAACAATTCCCAGAGGCTCACGGAAAGCCAGTGCCGCCGCCTCAGCACGGACCAGCCCCTTACAAAGTACCCAAAGCAGCACCGGCGCACAAGACAAACGACATCAAAGCGCCGGAGCAGCACTCCGCACCGGAGCAGCACTCCCAGCCGTCCCAGCAGCATAACGATAACGACAAGCATGGAAGTGCAAATCAGCCGCCGCAACAGCGAAACTACAGTGACAAGCCCGGCCATCCCAATGCGCCCCACGTCGATCCGCCCAACCACTGGGTAGGCCATGATACCGGCCGCAACGATGCAAGCTTCCATCTTCAGCATCCCTGGGAGCATGGCCGCTTCAACGGCGGGTTTGGTCCATCCCATCGATGGCATTTGGCTGGCGGCGGCCCCAATCGATTCTGGTTTAACGGGTGGTACTGGAATGTCGCCCCGGTCGACTTTGCTTTCGCAGGAGATTGGAACTGGGATAGCGACGAGATCGTCATCTACGAAGATCCCGACCACGATGGCTGGTACCTCGCCTACAACGTGCGCCTCGGAGTCTACATCCACGTCATGTATCTCGGCCCTCAATAAGTAGTCGCGTAACCTCAAAGGTACAAAAGGGCGGGCCAATCGGCCTGCCCTTTTTTCTGGCAGCTTGCACCATGCTCTCACCACGCATGTACATCCCGCGACGCAAGGCGGTAACATGGTCAGTCCGATGAGAGCCGACGCGCATCTGTGGTGAACCGTCGCGCTTTCTAAAGTCAATCTGCTATCTCCAGAGGATCGGCATGACTATTTCCGTAGCCCGCACAACTGCGTCTCGCACGATTTCCACCTTTTGTTCCTTCATCCTCTTTCTTGTTGCAATCTCCGTCTTCGCCCCAACCGCTTTTCCCGCGCCGGCCCCGATCGTGCTCACAGGCGCCGATCGTCGCCCATCGACCTCGCTCAATGGCGAGTGGGCCTCCATAGTCGATCCATATTTTTCGGGCTTGTTCAGCTTTCATCACGAAGAGAAGAAGAAAGGCTACTTCGTGAATTACAAGGCGAAGCCAGGCGACCCCTTTCCCACCGAGTATGATTTTTCGAAGGCGCCAAAACTCAATGTCCCGGGCGACTGGAATACGCAGCGCGAGTCGCTCATGTTCTATGAAGGCCCGATCTGGTACGAGAAAGACTTTACTTACGACCCAAAACCGCATACTCACGTATTTCTTCACGTAGGTGCAGCCAACTACCACTCCTGGTTCTGGGTAAATGGGCAGAAAGTCTGCGAGCACGAAGGCGGATTCACCTCATTCAATTGTGAAGTTACGCAGGCGCTTCACAGCGGCAATAACTTCGTCGTGGCTGCAGTCGATAACACGCGCCGCGAAGACAACGTGCCGACTCTCGAAACAGATTGGTGGAATTACGGCGGCGTCACCCGCGAAGTGTCTCTGATCGAATTACCTGAATCCTTCATCGATCAATACGATCTGCACCTCAGCCGCACCGAAGATGGCGTGATCGAAGGTTGGGTGCATGTCGTCGGCGTGCAGCCCAGCGCGAAAGCAGAAGTTGAAATTCCAGATCTGCAGGCGAAAACAACAGCAGACGTCGGTGCAGACGGCCGCGCGTCACTCCACTTCAGTGCGCATGGACTTGCAGCGCTGGACGCCTGAGTCGCCGAAGCTTTATAACGTCGCGATCCACGCCGGCCAGGATGTCATCAACGAATCGATGGGCTTTCGCACCATTGAATCCCGAGGCACCGAAATTCTTCTGAATGGCAAGCCAGTCTTTCTGCGCGGCGTTTCAATACACGCAGAAGCACCTTATCGTACCGGTCGTGCCTGGTCTGATAAGGATGCTGAAACGCTGCTCGGCTGGGCAAAGGAACTCGGCTGTAACTTTGTCCGCCTGGCCCACTATCCGCACGATGAAACCATGCTGCGCTCAGCCGATCGCATGGGCTTGCTCGTATGGTCCGAAAATCCCGTGTATTGGGCACTCCAATTCGACAACCCCAAAGTGTTGGCCAAGGCTGAACTGCAACTTGACGAGGAGATCAATACCTCGCGCAATCACGCTGCCATCATCCTTTGGTCCATGGCGAATGAAACACCCAACACCGCTGCGCGCACGCAATTCATCACCACTCTGGCAACCCGCGCGCGCGGTCTCGATCCAACACGATTGATAACTGCCGCGCTGCTGGTCCGCGCCAAAGAGAACACAAAAATCGTTGACGACCCACTGGGCCAGGCACTCGACGTAATCGGCATCAACGAGTACATCGGTTGGTATGAGGGTCATCCCGAGAGCGCCGACACAACGCAGTGGCAGATCGATTATCAGAAGCCTGTGATCGTCAGCGAATTCGGTGCGGATGCAAAGGCCGGGCTGCACGGCGGCGAAAATGACCGCTGGACCGAGGAGTACCAGGCGAACGTCTTTCGCCATCAATTGCCGATGCTGAACAAGATTCCGCAACTCAGCGGAATGAGCCCGTGGTTGCTGATGGATTTTCGTTCCCCGAATCGGCCCCTCATCGGCATCCAGGACGAGTTCAACCGCAAAGGATTGATCTCCGATCAGGGCCAGAAGAAAGCAGCCTTCTACATTCTCCAAAAGGCCTATAACGACAAGTCCGTCGGAAAGCCCGATTAAGTGCGTGAGAATTCACGCATGTAACTCATAACTCGATTGCTGCTCACATCCCGGCGATGTTATATCCTCTTTCTATGTCAATTGAAAGTATCCTTGCTGAAATAGACGCGGAGATTGCGAGACTTACACAGGTTCGCTCTCTGCTTGCAGGTTCTCGAGCCGTTGTCTCATCGGGATCCAAGAGTAAGACCAGCAAAACGCCCGGCAAGAGAAAGAAGCGCGTACTTAGCGCCGACGCGCGCAAACGGATCGCCGACGCACAGCGCAAGCGTTGGGCAGCTCAGAAGGCAAAGAAGTAGACGGCATTTTTACACAGAAGAGTCGAACCCGCAGCGCCATCAATAAGTGGAGCTACCAGGTTTCTACGGCAAGAATGTTCGGCGGCCCAGAGTGACCCTCAATGACCTGCGTCTCAATCACGGCTTCCATATTCATCTTTTCCCAGTTGGCGGGAGCCTTGGCCAGCAGCGAATTCAGATAGACCGGGTTATAGAGAATCTCTCCGGCTGCCTCCGTTCCTTCTTCTGAAATGCCTGCCGCGATGATCACCGGCTGGCCGGTGGTGCTGTCGCGTATCCGCGCAACAATCGCATAATCGCGTGAGAGCTTTTGATACGGCAGATCCCATGCGGTTGCCCAGGTCGTCTTCGTCTGGCTCTTGCGATCCACAATCAAAGCCACGCCGTCCTTTGACTCAAAGCCGAAGCGCAGTTTCTGCGTCACCCGCAGGGTCCAGATATTGTCGAACGCGCCAATCAGCACAATCGGGCCTTCGCGAAGCTGTGCGAAAGTTGCCTCAGAAGCTGGGACAACACGAAAGGCCTTGTGGCGAACCTCAAGTGCTGCGGCGGTACGCGTCAGCGTAATCACATCGGCCAATGCAAGGTTTCCTGAGAGATGAAGCCGGACATAAAGTTTCTGCGGTTCCGCTGGAGCGCTCACCGGAGCCTCGAAAGAGTTGATCGCGTCCATGTCGATATTCTTGGCGGGCTCACCCAGACAAAACGTCGTCGGATTCAAGCTCGAGGTGAACGGTTCCCAGAAGCGATCGATGTTTGAGGGCGGCTCCGGCGGTGGCTCCTGATGCATGCGAGTCCCCACGAACACACCCGCTGCACAAGCTGCGATGACTAGAAACCCAGCCGCAAGCCACCGAAACCGCGAAGGCCTCGCAGCCGGAACAGGAGCGCTCGGCGGCTCCTGGGCGAAAGGGCTGATTTGCGGTGGAGTCGAGATTACAACAGTTTCCGGCACATATATCGTTGGCTCGACGGCGGCCGGCTCGGGCTGCCGAAACATAGGTACATACGAGCCCAGCGGAAGTTCGATCACCAGCTCGCCCGCGTGCGACGAGTCGTAGTAGTAGAGACTGAGCCGTTTACGGACTTCTCCAGCCGTGATCCGCACCACTGGATCCGCATTCGCATCGTACGTTGGCGCACGGCCAAACACTTCAATCCCGATGCTGCGTTCCTTCAGTTCAACCGCATTCCCCAACAGAGTCTGCTCCACGGTGTACGACAGCAGTGCAGGGTAGCGCTTGCTATTGGCAAAAAGCGGATGGACCAGGAGTCGCTGCAACTGTTCGCGAATGGCTGCGGGATCAGAAACAAACGCCAGCTGTTCCACGTCCTGCATGGATTTGGGCGCCAACGGCATTTGCAAACTCCTTACGCGGCTCTATGCCCGTGTTGGGCAATGGCTCGTGAGCTAAAGTTGCGCACCCGGAATTCATTTCCGAATGCCAGAAACTCTCAGCTCGACACGAGTCCGAAAATTAAATCAAGCGGGACCAGATTCCACCTCATTCCCCTTCAGAGGCACAGCGACACTCCGTGGAAAACTGGGTCGTATTGATTTCTGGATTGCCCGCACTGCGTATAATACGTCCCTGCAATACGGTTGTCCATACTTGATTAAGAGCAAGTTTCTACATGGGTTACCTAGCAACTGCGGTCATTGCTACCCGATGGAACCTATTAGGCATCTTCAATTCCGCATACATTAAAGCTCGGTCCAGGAAATGTGCCCGACGTGTGTCACACTCAGGCGCGTTTTCTTGTGATTGCGGCTCCTCGCCCCTCCGATTACCAGACCTGGATGAATCCAGGCGGGACTAATCGGGGGGCGCTTTTTTGTGTGGAGTGACTTCCATGTTGCGCAAACGTTTGCGTCAGCTCGTTCGCAATTTCGATAGCAGGACCATCGAGACTCTCTCCCCCAGATGCCACACCATCCGTCCCCTTGCAGCCAACAATCCTCCTCATCCAGTATGCTTAACGGTCCTTTCGGAGGGATCCGCCCCGTGATGCAAAGCAAGTGGTATTTCAAAGCATTCGTTTCAACAGGCCTCCTTGTAATCTCCATCCCTTGGAGCCTCGCCGCACAAACCGCATCCATGACGTCCGCCGACGCGCGTAGCCGGGCCGAACAACTCCTGAAGCAGATGACCATCGAGGAGAAGGTCGGCCAGATGAACCAGTCCTCTGGCATCGTCATGCCGCTTCTGGCAAATGAGAAGCCTGACAACCTCATCGCACAGGGCCAGGTCGGCTCCATCCTCTGGCTCATCGATGTCAAAGAGATCAACCGCCTGCAACATCTCGCGGTCGACAAGTCGCGCCTTCACATCCCGATTCTTTTTGCATTCGACGTTATTCATGGATACCGAACCGTCTTTCCCATTCCACTTGCCATGGCCTCCTCGTGGGATCCGGGAGTCGAAGAAGCCGCGCAACATCTCGCTGGCGAGGACGCACGAGCCGCCGGCATCCGCTGGACCTTCACCCCCATGGTCGATATTGCCCGCGACTCCCGCTGGGGCCGCATCGTCGAGGGAGCCGGCGAGGATCCCTATCTCGGTGCAGCCATGGCACGCGCACAGGTCCGCGGCTTCCAGGGCGAATCGCTCGGCCCAGACAGCGTGCTGGTCTGCGTCAAGCACTTTGCCGGATATGGCGCTGCCGAGGGCGGTCGCGACTACGACTCCTCCTATGTTCCTGAAGAGCTCATGCAGAACGTCTACCTCGTACCGTTCCATGCAGCCCAACAGGCCGGCGCAGGCAGTTTCATGAGCGCCTACATGGACCTGAACGACGTCCCTGCCACCGGAAATCACTGGCTGCTCACCGACGTTCTGCGCAAGCAATGGGGCTTCAAGGGATTCGTGGTCTCTGATGCCTGGGCCGTCGGCGCCCTTCAAACCCACGGCTACGCCAAGGACCCCGAAGATGCCGCCTACAAGGCCGTCACCGCCGGTCTCGACATGGATATGGCCAGCCTCACCTATCCGAAATATCTCGCCGGATTGGTCCACTCCGGCAAAGTAACGGAAGCTCAGCTCGACGCCGCCGTGCTCCCGATCCTTCAAACGAAGTACGAACTCGGCCTCTTCGACCACCCCTACGTCGACGAAACCAAGGTGGACTCAACCCTCAGCCGCCCTGAAGGCCGCGAACTCGAACGCAAAGTCGCGTCACGCTCTATGGTGTTGCTCAAGAATGAAAACCACACCCTGCCGCTCAGCAAGTCCATAAAAAAGATCGCCGTTATCGGAGCGCTTGCCGACTCCGTTCGCGACATTGAAGGTGGCTGGACAGTCGAAGGCCTCTTCGGCGGCGGATCAAAGAGTAATCCGGTCACCATACTTGCAGGCTTGAAGAACAAACTCGGCTCCGGCGTCGAAATCAACTACGTTGCCGGACCAAACCCGACGCGCCTGTTTCCGTCGTTGTTCGACGCGATCTCCGGCACCAAACCCCCGCCGCCACCCACCGAAGCTGAAATCACCGAGTCGATCGCCAAAGCCAAGGCGGCTGCCGCCGGCGCGGACGTTGTAATCGCAGTGCTGGGCGAAACCGCCGTCATGAGCAGCGAATCAGCCTCGCGAGCGTCGATGAATCTTCCCGGCATTCAGCAGCAGATGCTCGAAGCGGCAGTTTCGACCGGCAAGCCGCTGGTCCTCGTCCTCGAAAACGGCCGCCCGCTCGATATCCGCTGGGCCGTGCAGCACGTTCCGGCGATCCTTGAAGCGTGGTATCCCGGCACCGAAGGCGGCAACGCCGTGGCCGATGTGCTCTTCGGCGACGTGAACCCGGGCGGCAAGTTGCCCATCAGTTGGGCACACGCCGCAGGCGAAGAGCCGCTCTACTACAACCACAACCTCACTCACGAACCCGAAGACCGCCCCACCTTTACCTCACGCTATTGGGACGTACAGAGCAAGCCGCTGTACCCCTTCGGCTATGGCCTCAGCTATACGGCCTTCAAGTTCGATAATTTGCATTTGAGCAAGACCAGCATGAAGACCGGCGAAGCCACCGAAGTCCAGGTCGACGTCACGAATACCGGCAAAGTCGCCGGCGATGCCGTCGTGCAAATCTACATTCACCAGCGCTGGGGTTCCGCGTCGCGCCCGGTACGGCAGCTCAAGGGGTTCAGGCGCGTCACTCTGCAGCCCGGAGTCACCCAGACGCTAAAATTCCCGCTTGGAAAAGATGAGCTCGAGTTCTGGAGTCCGCAAACAAAAGCATGGGCGGTCGAGCCCAGCACCTTCGATGTGTGGGCGGGCGAAGACTCCACCGCAAGCCTCCACACCGAATTGACCGTCACGGAATAATCTCAATGCAAGCCAAGGGCCGGAATCCTCATGCTGGACTCCGGCCCTTATTCGTTGCGTAATCAGCCCACCTAGACTGAAAGCAGCCGCCCAAAGAACGCCCGATAACGACGCAGCGCCAGCCGCAGCTCTTCCGTAGAAACGTCGTCACCCCGATCCCATTGTCCTTCCAGCCGCGCACGCTCTTCCGCAAACATCTCTGCTAGCCGCTTCATGGCGCCAGCCACCAGCGAATCGGCTCGTTCCACGGCTTGGCGTGGCTCATCCACAAAGCCCACCTGCACCGCATCCCACTTTGCATACAGTTCTTTCGATTCATCCTGCGAAAACAGCGCGGCCTGCTCATCGGTTTCCGATGGCTGTGACGAGTTGGTCTTGAGGCGGTTTTCTACCGACCCGTTGAGATCGCGACCGTCCTCGCGCTTCTCCACAAGTTCCTGCTCAATTGGTTCGCTGGCGTGTGCCAGTGCCGCGGTGGAAAGGCCTGTGTCACCGATAGTTCCATCTCGTCTAATCTCTGCCATAAGTTCCTCCTGCTTTAATGCCGCATAGATGTGCGGCGCGTTGGATGACTTGAATTGAAATTCAATCGAATTGCTGAAGTGGATCTGCCGCCGCCCTCTGATCATTCAAGCAACGACGCGAGAATTGCTGTCAGCAAGTTGAGATGAAGACGCGTTGCAAAGGTTGCCCCGCTCTTTCAGGCGCGATTTCCGCATCGCCGCGGCGGCTATCAGATCATAGCTTGCAGTTTCATTCCGCGTCGATTGGTGCAATAACCGCGTCTGCAGATTCGATTCAGGAATGAACAGCGACGCAGGCGTTTGCCCCACAACTCCTCCCACCAAAGTTGTACAAGCCAAAGTTGCGAACCCTGCTCGTTTCGGTGCCATACCTTGAACCTCTTTGGAATCGCCTGAATCCTAGCACCTTAGACTCGATTGAGATTTCGTTCTCTTCGAGCCGTCGCGCCAACCAATAGGAGCACGGACTTTCCGCACATGTCCTTCGTAACACCCTGGGTGCGATAAATCACACGATCTTTTTAAAAACAGTCCCACCATAAAAGCACACCACAGGTTCATCCATGAAGACCTTGTTTCGCTTATTGCTTGGTTGCCTCGTCCTTGGCTCCGTCGCCTGCAGCGCGCAGGACATCCGCTCCAGCATGGACCAGATGAAGACCGCCTACACAGCCTCGGGCAGCATTGTTGTGCTCGACGGCCAAACCCTCATCATCGAACCCAACATGCCCGCGCCCGTCTGCGCCCTGCCGCGCGAAGAAGACGGTAAGGTCGCGTGGTATCGCTACGCATTCCCGCTGTCCTCCATCACCGTTTCACTTACAGACGTGGACGAGTCCCTGATGGACGAAAATAGCGTCTTCACAAATCCTGAAGCTCCCACCGCCTACAAGCCGGGCGACAAAGGCGACGCAGTCATGCTGATTGTCGTTGGCATGCCGGGAAAGAAATTCCCCGCGCTGATTTATGACCGCGAAAAGCTGCAGCACCTCGGCCCCGGCCCGCACAGCAGTTCCGACTACGGCCAGGTGAAGGATCAGGTCGAAGCCTTCGGACTAACGTTCAACGACACCGCCGCCGCCCACACCTTCGTTACGGCCCTGAGAAGCGCAGTAATGCTCGCCAAAACACAAGCCATGGCGCACTGACCCTGCGCGGAACTCCCGAAGCGAAGATCGCACCTGAAATTGAAGTGTCATCCTGAGCCCCGCACGCTTGGGGCCCCGCAGACGTAAGTCTGTGGGGCAAGCGGGGCGAAGGATCTGCTTTTGCCGGGTGCCGGGTGCCCCAGGTCTCGCTTTTGAGACCTGGGAAAGCACAAGCCCATCCCAGCCCGTGCCATCCTGGCTTCAACGCGTGCCCGACCCCACTCACTTCGCAAGCTAGCTACGGCAGCTCCCGCACCCAGATGTTCCTGTAGCTCATCGGCTCGCTCTTGTCGCCATGCGCCTGCAACTTGATCGGCGCCGTATCGTACTTCTTGTAAAACGGCTTGCCGATATAAAGCGTCTGCCCGATCAGCGCAAAATGATTCTGCACCAGGATGCCGTTCAAGAAGACCGTTACATACGCCGGCGTCTTCACCGAGCCATCATCGTTAAACGTCGGCGCCGTCCACGCAACGTCGTAGGTCTGCCACTCGCCTGGCTTGCGGCTCGCATTCGCCAGCGGAATGCTCTGCTTGTAAATGCTACCCACCATGCCGTTCACATACGTGGGATTGTTGTACCCGTCCAGCACCTGCAACTCGTAGCCATCGTCGCCCGCCCCGGTGGAAGCAAGAAACACGCCGCTGTTGCCGCGTCCCTGTCCGGTCCCCGTAATGCTCGCGGGAATCTTGTACTCCACGTGAAGCTGATAATCCTTGAAGCGGCGCTTGGTCTCAATGCTGCCGCCCGTCTTGTTCACCGTCATCACGCCATCGTGCACATCCCACAGCGCCGGCTGCTTGTCTTTCACATTGACCCACTCGTCAACATTCTTCCCGTCGAACAAGACAATCGCGTCTGAAGGCGGCGCATTGAACTCCGCAGCCGGAGTAACAACCTTCGGCACCGGTTGCCATATCTCGGTGTCTTCAGGCTTCGGTTTGGCCTGCGCATCGGGCGATGCAGCCGGCTGTTGTGCGTTCACGGAAACCGCCATTACAACAAGAGATGCAAGAAAGAAGAGCTTTGAAATGTGATTGAGCATAACGTCGGGAGTATACACCCAAGCACATCGTCAACCGCGCTTCAGCATCCCATTCCAAATCCCTCGTGGATCACGCACATGCTCACCAGCGGCATCAGAATCTGGTCGTACGCCGAGCGCGCCCCAGCATCCATCGTGCTCAAGCTGTCCAGCATTCCCACAATCTTCTTCTGATCGAAATAGGGAATCGACGCCATCACCGAACCGCGCAGCATGTCCTGCACGTAGATATTGAACGTCTGCTCCGGATTCAGCGTCGCCGGCGGGCTCAGAAACGGATGCTTCTGCCGCCGGTACACCGTGTCCGTAATGACGTCGCGCACCGCCTCGCGCAGCACGAACTTCTCCGTCATCCCGCGAATCTTCTGGTTCACCGGCTGGCTGCAGATGCACTCCACCACGTGATGATCGAGAAACGGCACGCGCCCTTCGATAGAATGCGCCATCTCCATCCGATCCCCAAGCATCGTCAGAATATATCCCGGAAGCACCGATTTCCCCCACAGATAGAGCGACTGGTTCAGCGCATCGCGTCCTTTCAATTGCAGCGGCACATCAATATCTGACAGCAACTGAGCGTAATCCTCCCGATGCTTGAACCGGCAACCGAAATCCTCGGCCAGCAGCGGCTGCGCCTTCACCCCGCGCGACGAGAATGTCTCAAACCACGAAGGCACGTATCCCAGAATTCGCCGAACAGCATCGAGATTGCCCGCATCGCCATCTGGCAGCAGCAGCCCGCGCGACACAGTGTTGTTGTCGTTCAGCCAAGCCAGCAGCTTTTCAATCTCCGCCGGATCCTGCCCTTCGCGGTTATAGAGCAGCATGTCGCGCCTGAAGTGCGCATATCCGCCAAG
This sequence comes from uncultured Acidobacteriaceae bacterium, assembly GCA_963738035.1. Taxonomy (GTDB): domain Bacteria; phylum Acidobacteriota; class Terriglobia; order Terriglobales; family Acidobacteriaceae; genus Telmatobacter. The sequence goes on along the minus strand of CAVTVB010000001.1, from coordinate 267,776 downwards.
AATCTCGTCCGAGCCTTCACCGGTGATAACCACCTTGTAGCCGGCCTCGCGCACCGCCTTGCTCAGCAGGAATTTTGCCACGCCATGCGCATTCACGCAGAACGACTCGGCCTGCAGAATCGCAGCCCCGAAATTCTCAGCCAGATGCTGCTGGTTGATCGGAATGGTATTGAACTCCGCGCCCGCCAGAGCAGCCATCTCGCGCGCAATTGGTCCTTCGTCATACGCCACATCATCAAAAGTCAAAGTGAACGCACGTATCGGATCGGGATGGTGGCGCGCCGCCAGTCCCAGCACCGCGCAGGAGTCCAATCCGCCGCTGAGATAAACACCCACCGGCACATCCGCACGCAAACGAATGCGAACCGCCTCCTCAAGCTCATGCCGAAACTCCGCCGCATAGTCGGCATCCGACCGTTTCGGCGCGGCATCGCTCGCAACCGGATAATTGAAGTCCCAGTAGCGTGTGATCTGAACATGCTTATCCGTTGCGATCAGGTAGTGTCCCGGCGGAACCTGTTGCACCCCGTCGTAAAGCGTCCGCATCTGGTGGCCGCCAAAAGTAAACGACTGAAACACGCTCTCCTGGTCCCACCGCGCTGGAACGCCCGCCGCAAACAGCGCCTTCACCTCCGACGCGATATGAAGCGTGTTGTTGTGCCACGAGTAGAAGAGTGGCTTGATACCGAAGCGATCCCGCGCCGCAAACAGCGTTTGCTCCTTCTCATCCCAGATCACAAAAGCAAATTCGCCACGAAGCTGGTGCAGGCACTGCGGCCCCAACTCCTCGTATAGGTGCAGAGCAATCTCGCTGTCAGAGCGTGTGCGCAGGCGGTGTCCACGCGACTCAAGCTCATGCTGAATCGCTTCGTATTGATAGAACTCCCCATTGGCAACGATGTGGGTGCGGTTATCCTCGCTCGCGATCGGCTGATCGCCGGTGGCGAGATCGATAATGCTCAGTCGAGCATGGCCGAGGCCAACTCGATTGTCCCGGCTGATCCATTGGCGCTGTCCGTCAGGCCCGCGGTGATAGAGAGACTTCGTTGCGCGCTCCAGTGTTGCCGGCGAGATAGGCTCGCGGCGCGAGTAGACGGCCACAATTCCGCACATTCTTGCGTGCTCCTTGCATGGTGGGGATTCAGCCGTCCGTAAAGGCTCAACGGGAAAGCGGGCAGCCCGAGCATCATAGCGATGCTTGCATTTGAGAGGCAATCGAAATCAACGCTGCGCCAGTATCAAACCGGGAGCGCGTGTGCCCGCGAGAAATCTCAGGCTACAGCTTCAAGCCAGGCGCCGCGCTTGAACTCGACATCAAGCGTAGTGGCGTCGATCTGCAGTTTATAACTGCCCTCTGGCGGCTTCTCCGGTATCCAGATATCAAGCGTTCGTTCTGGCGGGAAATTGGGAACTTTCCTTACGACGAGTTCCACCCTGCACTTGCAATGAATCCCGTTTCCGCTCAGCCAGCCCTGGTGAACCTCACGGGTGATTCGGATCGGTGGCATGGAGACTCCTCCCCACATTTTGGACTGAATCCCTCCAATAAGCCAGTAGCAAAATTCGTGCGAACAGTGATCAGGCTGATGCGCACCGCGCAGAATCCGCGCCCCGAGTTTCATTCGATCGAGATTCAATTGGCACGTAGCGCCACCGTCGGGTTGATGCGCGAAGCACGAAACGCCGGGATATAACCAGACAATCCCGCTACCGCCAGCAACGCGATTGCCATGCTGAGATAGGTCACCGCATCCCACGGAGACGTCTCGAACAAAAGCGAAGCAATCAGCCGCGCTCCCGCAATGGACGCGGCCGCTCCAAGCATAACGCCGATCAGCGCCAGTCGCAGTGTCCCCGCGAGTACGTGCCGCTGCACGGTCCCCGCGCTTGCGCCCAAGCGCCATGCGAATGCCGATCTCCTGCGTCTGCCGTGTAACCGAGTACGAGATCACGCCATAAATCCCAAGCGCCGCCAAAAGCAACCCCAGCCCTGCAAATGAAACTACCAACAGCATGAAAAACTGCCGCCCCGAGACAGCGTGATTCACGAGCAGGCGAATCGGCTTGAACTCCGCAACCGGCTGTTGCGGATTAAGTTCGCGCAGCGTGGACACGACGCTCGTTGCCAGCGACGCTGGTGGCAGACTGCTGCGGACAACCAGCTCTGCGCCCGAAGGGGAGGCTTGGATTGCCGGGTAATAGATCTGCCAACCCGCATCCCCATCCACGTTCTCCTCGTGAACATCGTCCACAACGCCCACCACGTGCAGGTCTGGTCCTCCACCGTTCGAAAGAGCTTTCCCAACAGCATTGCCATCGGGCCACTTTGCCAGCGAATTGAGAAACTTTGCGTACGATTCGTTGATCATCACAACCTGCTCGCTCTTCGGACCATCGCTCCAGGCAAAGTCCCGACCCCGAACGCGCGTCCCCATGGCGCGCATATACCCCGGCGTGATGACGTAGACCAGCGGACCGGTCTCCAGCTTGTCAGGCCGTTTCACACCCTTGGGCAGCGGCGTTCCCCATGCGCGATTTTGCCCGAGCGGCAGATAGTCCGCCATTCCCGCTGCTTCCACCCCCGGCAGCGATTGCACGCGAGTAAGGATCTGCTGGAAGATGACACTGCGCTTCTGGGCAGTCAAATCACCGGTCTTGTCTCCCGGAACGCTGTCGTCGTACTTGACCTTGATCGCGGCCGCGCGGTCTGGCTGAAACCCCAGATCGACATTCAGCACATTCATGAAGCTGCGCAGCAGCAGTCCCGCGCCCACCAGCAGCATGCACGCCAGCGCAACCTCCGACACCACTAGAATTGACCGAGTACGCTCGTGTCTCCGGCTGGCGCTCGCGCCGGGCCCTGCATCCTTCAACGATTCCTGCAGATTTCCGCTGGCGATTCGCAGTCCCGGAACAAGCCCAAACACCGTCGCCGCAAAAACCGCAATCAGTACCGTCCACCCCAGCGCCGCGCCATCGATGTGCAGCGTGCTCAGCAGCGGAAGTGCAATCGCACCCTGGTGTGCCAGCCACGAAACCATAACCGCCGCAAGCATGAATCCAAAAATCGCACCCGCGCACGAAAGCACGAGGCTTTCCGTAAGAAGCTGGCGAACAATGCGTCCCCGGCTCGCGCCCAGCGCCCCACGCATCGCAAATTCCTTTGATCGCGCCGAAGCACGCGCCAGCAGCAGGTTCGATAGGTTCACGCAGGCGATTAGCAGGATCGCCCCTACCGCTGCCCAGAGCACCACCAGCGACCGCCGCAGTTTTCCGCTGACATAATCCTTCAGCGGAACCGGAACCACCGCGCCCTTGTAGTCGCCGCAAGTCTCCGGACGCTTGTTGTTCCAGCACATATGCGGAGCAATACTCGCCGCTTCGTCGCGTGCCTGTCCCAGCGTCACGCCCGGCTTCAGTCGCCCGATAAACGTGATGATGTTGCCCCAGTCGCGCGGCGGCCCATAGAGATTCAACGGCGTAATCGCATCAACCTTGGTGCCGGGTGCGAACACCGCGCCAAAGTCAAACGATGCAGGCAGCACGCCAATCACCGTGGTCTGCTGGCCATTCATGTCGAACGCTTTCCCCACAATGTTCTTGTCGCCGTTGAATTGGCGCTTCCACCACGCGTTGGTCAGCAGTACCACCGGCGCAGCCCCGTTGCGCGCGTCGTCAGGTGTGAAAACGCGCCCCATCTGCGCCTGCACTCCCAGCACCTGGAAGAAATTCTGAATCACATCGATGCTGGTGGCAGTAATCGGCGCGCCTCCCAGGCTCAAGCTCAAATTATCGGCACTCGAAAATGCAAAATATCCCGTGACATCCTGGTACGACCGGCTCATCACGCGAAACTGATCATAGGCATCGGTCGAGTAGGTTGCGCACGACAGTCCGCACTTCGTCGGCGGCGGCGCAATCCACACCAGCTGTTGCGCGTTCTGAAAGGGCAGCGGCCGCAGCAACAGCATATTCACAACGCTGAAGACCGCAATATTCGCGCCGATCGCCAGCGCAAGAATCAAAACCGCGACGACTGTGAAACTGGGATCGCGCCACAGCGTGCGCACGGTGTACTTCAGGTCCTGCAGGAAAACTTCGAGAGCCATAGGTCCTTCACGCTTCACGAGGGGTCGTTTTCGTATGCCTTCACCACGAACCGAAGTATTGCATAGAACCTTGAAACATCAGGAGAAGAGTGACCAATCGCGCAACATCGCCAGCACCAGCCATTTGAACGTGCGCCGACGTCGGATGGAGTGACCTGTAAGTACCATTGACCCAATAATTGCAATACCTTAGCGTTTCAAATGAGGGGAACTGGTCCGCCTCCTCTGCGCAATCTCGGGACGAGAAAGCTCGATTATTCTCTTTCCACTCCAACTCGTCTTCCTGGCTCTCACGGCCGCGTACATGGTTTACTTCGTCGCGGAGATGCACCGTCGCAACCACCGCACGTGGCAGGCGATCGTGAGTCGCATGAGTCCTCAAAACGCCATCGGAGTAACCGTTCAATCCAACGGCGCCACTCCCCCGGGTGCTTCCCGCGCCTGGGCGGCTTTCTGCGATGCGGGCGTGCTGCTCGAGCTGGTTGGATACGTCGAAAGAAACGCCGAAGAGTACGAGGTCGAATCAATGCAGGCGCTGAAGAACAACGCTATCCAGATGCGATTCTCCGCCCTGAAGTCTCTCCTGCATGCCTCGCGTTCCAGGTAATCCTCAAACCGCCTACGTCAGCGCACGATCCAGATGCACATATCCGCCATCCACAATGATGTGCTGCCCCGTCGTGTGTGCAGACTGCGTTGGCGACAGCAAGAAGACAGTCGCCGACGCAATCTCCGACGCCAGCGTCATGCGATGCCCCAGCGGAATCTTGTCGGTAATCCTCTTCAACTCCGCCTCCGGATCGCCCAGCGTGTCCAGCCATCGCCTGTAAAGCGGCGTCATCACCTCCGCCGGCAAAACGGCATTCACACGGATGTTGTAAGGTAGTAACTCCGCGGCCCATTCCCGCGTCAGCGCAAGCTGTGCACCCTTGCTCGCCGCATACCCTGACGTATGGCCCTGCCCGGTAAGCGCAACCTTTGAGCTGATATTCACAATCGCGCCATGGGTCCGTTTCAGTGAAGGCAGCGCATAGTGCGCAAGCGCGTAATAGTGAATCAAATTCTTATTGAGGCTCTCGACAAACCGCGCCACGCTCCCCTTCTCCAGCCCCGCTCCATCGTTGACGCCCGCGTTATTTACCAGCCCATAGATGTCGCCATACCGCTCTTCAATCTCTGCGATCGCCGACCCGCACCGCTCCACGTCTTCGAGATGCGCCTCCGCCAGTTCGCAACGCGCTGAAGCCGCCTTCATCTCCTCCATAAAAGCAAGCACATTCTCCGACCGCCGCCCCAGCACGACCACCCGTGCGCCTTCTGCCAGGCAAGCGCGCGAAATGCCTGCTCCAATCCCCGCTCCGCCACCGGTAACAACAATCAGCTTGTCCTTCAGTCCCAGATCCATAACCCTTCATCTCCATGCAGCCGCCGCCCGCGCAATTTTCGCACCTCAAGAAATTCGTGCATCAAAATCGTCCGGCAAAGACGGCCCCACCAAATCATCGCACCAGCCGCTCCTCAGAGCACAACGCCTGACATATCGGTTTAGTTTTTGAAGGGTACGGGCTTCAGCCCCTGAGGGACGCTTCTTAGGCCCAGCGGACTTCTTCCGCAGCCTATTTAGCACGGTCCTTCACAAGGTACAGAGCCAAACCCCTGCTCTCTCGTTTTGCGCGCGTGGTCTGAAGGCTTGCAGGAATGCGCCCATCTCACCCAGCACACGCAGTGCCGGAAACGCCAACCATCATTGATGTCCATGGCAGCGCGCATACATCTTCAGCCCAAGCGCCGTCGGTGTGACCCTGGTCTTCACCTTGTCCGTCACTGCAACGTAAGAAGGCTTGTTGCTCTCGGCAAGCAGTCCAAGCGACGATAGCTGTCCCATCGTCTGCTGAATTCGTGAAAGACTCGGCGAGGCCACTGCTTCGATCAATTCCTCCGACGTGCAACACACTTCCAGAGTGGCAGCGGGCGCTCCCGCTTCGATCAATTCCGTGCCCTTGCGGCACGCGAATGCCAGAACACGGAGATGAGCAGGCATCAGCTTCGCCAGCAGGTCGATGTACACGGAATTCGAAGTGTCCGGCGCCTCGGCGCTGCACGAGCTCACCAGAAGCCCAGCCCACCACCGCCGAATCCAGTCGTCATCCGTCCACGATCCGCTCTCGACAATGCGCCTCACCATATCCGGGTGAGCCTGCTTGTTCACCTCGCGTCCACTCGGCTCAAGTAACTTCAGGCCTTTCAGCGCAATCTCCACGGCGTTCGCAATTCTCTTGTTGCTCAGCCGCTTATGGAGCGCCATCTTCATCTCTTCCAGCAAAGCAGGACAGATCTGTCGCAAAAATCCGAGTGCCCGCGTCAGGCGAAGCTCTCTCAAAAAATAATCCGCGTCCGTCTCATCCGATCTCTTTGTATGCACGCGCTTCCAGGGTTCAAACTCCACGCCCTCCGGCCACAACCACAACATGCCGACACCGCCCTCGTCGCTTCGAACTACTCGCGTCTCCACGCATACATGCTTCTCATGATCTTCCTCCGCGGCGTCTCTCCGTTTCAGCACCAGAGAAACAACAGACCCAGGCTTCCATCGTTGCTCCGTGCGCAGATACAGTCCTGTCGGGCTCACGTCGCGAACCTCACGCATCGTTGTCTTATCGCTGTCATCGGTAGAGGCAACCAGTCCCTGTGAAAGCAGCCGGATGATCGAACGCCGCTCCGGCAGCGGATCTTCGCAATTGAGAAAGCGCTTGACCAGAACCCCTAGCGATTCCTTCTTCTTCTGCTCCCGCGACTTCTTCCTCGTTGTCACAGGATCGGCACTTGCAGCTTTGCTGACCGCGGACACCCGCGCTTTTTCGGCTGGTTTGCTCTGTTGCGGCGTGAGTGCTTCTGTTCCAATCTCTTTGGCGTCCTCCTGCACGATTGCCGGTTCGACTATCGGCGTAGACTCCAACTTCTTCTCAACCGCTTTTGGTTCAACGGCCGCAGGCAAAGCCGCAACCGCTTCCGGCTCCATTACAGCGGAAGTGATCAAAGCTGGAATCTCTTCCACCCGCGAGCTCTCCGCAGCAGAAGTCTCCAGAACCGCGGTCGCGCTTTCAGGTTCTTCGTCTTGAACCGATAATTGGGTCTCGACCGGCTCGAGCACCGCCGCTGCTGCCGCAACCATCGTCGAACTCGAGATCTGCCAACCGGTAGTCATCGCCGCTGTAAATCCCGTTCCCTGTGGAACCGAAGCAGTAAGAGTCGGAGCGAAAACACGCAAACCCGGCAGTGGATGCTGAGGAAGTTTCGGAAGCGCTGCAACCGGAAGACTCGCATCCGAAGGAGCGTCCGCAAAGTGAGTGACCGAAGCGACTGTCATCGGAACCGGAATCTCCGCGATGCGCGCTTCCAGTTCCTCCTCCCCGCAAACAATAATCTGATCGCCCCGCTGGGTCTCAGTCCGCGCCAGCGTCTCCAGGGGCAAAACCAGCGCGCTCGCCGTCTCAACATGAAATTGTGGAGTCTGCACACCGGGCAGCAGCGCCGCCCCATGGATCACCCTGTGGTCGCCGTCAAGGTAAACAAAATCGAAAGGAAACAGCCGAGTCAAATTCGGAGCATGCTTGAGAGGCGTCAGCCAGAGGCTCGATTCACCATCGCGAGACAGACCTTCAACCAGGACCTTCAGAACCTTGAGCGGCTCCAACGCGCTGTCAGCAACAGTGACCTTCGAGCTGAGCTTGCAGCCCCTGGTCGCGTTGTAGGCACAGCAAATCTCGGCTTCCATATGTTCCACGAATGCGAATCCCGCGAAATCTGTCAGTCTGCAGTAGCCAGGTCAAAGGCATGACGCCGCTCCTGTTGCAAGGGCGCCCGGTCCACACGAAGTTTGACCATAGCACCAACCCCTGCCGCACCTGAATCCCCTGAAAGCTGAATCAACTACCGGAAGTACCGTTCTAACCGCGCTCGACCTTCGCCGCTCAATGAAATGGCAGCCTCTTTGAAAGGCCGCGGCTTCGCTCCTTGCAGAAAGATCCTGGGTCCCTGTACGGGCCCCGAAAAAAGCTGATTCGGATTCAAGTCTGTATCAGGGCATGACTTCAGTCATGCCGCAAGTTGCGCAGAATGAGGGAGGGCTTTAGCCCCTGAGGGAGATTCTTCCGACGATTCGCCGGGTGCCCCATGTCTCGCTTTTGAGACATGGGATACCGCCAATTCACGCAGTTGGGCAGCGCCCTACCCCCGAAACGCCTGAAAAGCCACAAACCGTTCCCCGGAACCATGTTCCTCGTCTCCACCCGGCCGTAGCCCGCCCTGCGCAACTGCTCCACCAGTTCGGCTTCCGCCGGTAGCCGTCCGGCGCCCTTCGTGGCGGCGCCCCACAGGTTCAGAGCTTCCGTTCCGACGCTGCCTCCCTGGCAACAAGTCGTCAAAAGCAGAAATCCGCCCGGCCTCAGAAAACTGCCAATGCGTTTCAGCAACGCCACCCGTTCTTCCACCGGAAAGTAGTAAATGTTGTTGTAAAGCGTCGCGATGTCGAAGAGCTCTCCCGGTGTTCTTGCGCGGAAGTCGCCATCCTCCACCTTGATCCGGCCTTTCAGCCCCCAATTACGCAGATTCATCCGCGCCATCTCCGCCACCGCTGGCTGAAGCTCCACCCCCACCGCCGTCAGCTCGGGATTTCTCCTCGCCGCGTATCGCAGATAAACGCCCGAGCCGCACCCGATCTCCAGCAACCGCAGCACCCCGCGCTCCGGAAAAACCCTTTCAATCGCCTCTGCTTGAAACGCCTCCAGCACGCGAGATGAGCGGGCAATCAACTCGCCGTCCTGGTCGGCGAGGCTCCACAGATCGCCCTTGCGGATCTTCGGCAGCGTTCCCGCGATGAGCTTATGGTGAAGCCCGGCGACCTCCTCCACCATTGCCAGCGCAGCGTCGTTTTCTGGCCGGGCAAGCGCTTTCGCCAGTCCGCGCAACGCATAGCCGCGCTGCCCCAGGCTCAACAGCCGGAGGCGCACTCCCATCTGCAGCCACGCCTCAAGCGCCTCCCTGCCTTGGCCGTTGGCAGCGCAGAACTCAGCAAGAGAGTCAAAAGTCGCCGGCCCGCCCGCCAGCCGATTCAGCAGCCCGGCTTCGCCGGCGGCAGCAAGGTACGTGAGTTTGTAAAACGACTTGAGCCCGGCACCCACGCCCAGCAGAGCTGTAAGCCGGCCCTCACGTAAAAGACTGAAGAACGGTTTGAAAGACATCGTTCCTATTATTCACTTCAGCCCCGCAGCGGACGAGGCGGAGAGTCCTCTCAATGAATGGCAATCCCTTTTGGCACAATCAATGTCATGGATATGTAAGATCTTGGGTACGCACCGCTCGGGCACCGCACCGTTGCAGAGTTAAATCTAGAATTGTCGATCCGCAGTTGATGGAGGCTTTTTACCAATGATTAACGCGCCGGTAATTGCAAAAGGAACTGATGACCTCTCGCTTCTTCCTGGAATGTCGAACCGCCATGGATTGGTCGCAGGCGCAACCGGCACCGGAAAGACCGTAACCCTGCAGGTCATGGCTGAAGCGCTGAGCGGCATCGGAGTCCCCGTTTTCGCTGCCGATGTCAAAGGCGATCTCTCCGGGATCAGCCAGCCCGGGAAAAGCTCTCCCAAACTCGACCAGCGCTTGCAGCTCCTCAGTCTCAGCGACTGGAAATTCTCTGGCTGCCCCGTCGTCTTCTGGGATGTCTTCGGCAAGCAGGGCCATCCCGTGCGCGCCACCGTCAGTGAAATGGGCCCGCTGCTCCTCAGCCGCATTTTGAATCTCAACGACACACAAACCGGCGTGCTCACCCTCGTCTTTAAAATCGCTGACGATCAGGGCCTTCTTCTGCTCGACATGAAAGACCTGCAGGCCATGCTGCAGCACGTCGCAAATGGCGCAAAGGACTACCAGACCGAGTACGGAAACATCTCCGCCGCAAGCGTCGGCTCCATTCAGCGCGGACTCGTCGCGCTCCAGCAGCAGGGGGGCGATCAATTCTTTGGCGAACCCGCTCTCAACATCGAAGACCTCCTGCAGGTCGACAGCAGCGGCCGCGGCGTCGTGAACATTCTCGCCGCCGACCAGTTGCTTCAGTCTCCGCAACTCTACGCAACGTTCCTCCTCTGGCTCATGAGCGAGCTATTCGAGAAGCTGCCAGAGGTTGGCGATCCCGAAAAACCCAAGCTTGTCTTCTTCTTCGACGAGGCTCATCTGCTCTTCAACGATCTGCCCTCCGTCTTGCAGTCGAGAATCGAGCAGGTCGTGCGGCTCATTCGCTCCAAGGGCGTCGGCGTTTTCTTCGTTACCCAAAACCCCATCGACGTACCCGAAACGGTTCTGGGCCAACTTGGCAATCGGGTGCAGCACGCGCTCCGTGCTTTCTCACCACGCGATCAGAAAGCCGTCAAAGCCGCCGCGCAGACCTTTCGCGCCAATCCGAAACTCGATGTCGAACAGGTGATCACGCAACTCGGCGTCGGCGAGGCCCTCGTCTCCTTCCTCGATGAGAAAGGTATTCCGGATGTCGTCGATCGCGCGATGATCTTCCCGCCGCACAGCCAGATCGGGCCCATCACGCCGGAGCAGCGAACTCAGATCATCCGCAGTTCCGTCATCGCCGGGGTATACGAGCAGGCCGTCGATCGGGATTCAGCCTACGAGAAACTTAAGGGCAAAGTCGCAGCATCTGCGACCGCCGCCAATGCCCCTGTCACCGCCACTCAGGAAACCACCCCTACCCAGGCACCCACAGCCGCACATACTGACTGGCTCCAGGAGGCCGGTTCGGTTATCGGCAACGTGCTAGGCAGCGGAACAAGCCGCCGCGAAACCGCGGCGCAGGCCATGATGAAAAGTGCCGCGCGCTCCATTGGAAGTACGGTGGGCCGCCAGATCGTGCGCGGCGTGCTCGGATCGCTTCTCGGTGGCGGCTCACGAAGATAACCAGGAAAATAGCGAATACTGTAAACCCAAGCACCAGGTGTAGCCAGCCGAAGCGCCACCTCAAACAGTCCACGCATCACGCGTAAAGGCAGCAATATAACCCTGCGACTTACTGGTCCGCAGGAACTTGGCTAAAGAGCATGGATGGGTGCACCTCCTAGTTCATACCGGACATCACCAGCATCCGCGGCTCTGTCATTTCTTCAATCGCCGACCGCACGCCCTCACGCCCCAGCCCTGAATCCTTCACCCCGCCGTAAGGCATTGGATCAAGCCGCCAGGCCGGTGTGTCTCCAACGATCAGAGCGCCCACTTCCAGTTCGCGATAAGCAGTGAGAATACGCCCCGCATCGCGCGTGAGGAGCCCCGCCTGCAATCCGTACCGCGAGTGGTTCACTTCCGCTAGCGCCTGTTCAAAATCGACATAGGGCTCCACAACCACCACCGGCCCAAACAGCTCTTCGTCGCGAATCTTCATGCCCGTCTTGGAACCCGTGAGAATCGCAGGCGCAATCACGGAACCCACCCGCTCGCCCCCGGCGATCAGGCGGGCACCGCCATCGACAGCCTCCTTGATCCAGCTCTCGATGCGCTCGGCTTCGCCCGGCCTTACCAGCGGACCAACCTCTGTCGCTTCGTTCTTCGGGTCGCCTGAAACCAGCTTGCCGGCAACCTCGACCAGCTTCCAGATGAAGGTCTGAAAGATGCTCTTGTCGACAAAAATGCGCTGCACGCTGATACAAGACTGCCCTGCGTAGCCAAACGCCGCGTGCGCCGTCCGCTCCGCCGCTGCATCAAGGTCGCGATAGTCACCATGAACAATGAGCGCCGCATTGCCACCGAGTTCCAACAGAACCCGCTTGCGCCCGGAGTGCGCCTTCAGTTCCCAGCCCACTTTTGCCGACCCGGTAAAACTCACCAGCTTGATCCGATCTTCTTTTTCAGCGAGCCACGCGGTGTCGGCGTTCGACAGCGGCATCACAGCCAGCGCTTCTTCCGGCCAGCCTGCCTTCAGAATCACTTCACCCAGTGCCAGCGCGGTAAACGGCGTCTGCGGCGATGGCTTAATCAGGATCGGGCATCCGGCTGCAATCGCCGGCGCAGCCTTGTGCGCCACCAGGTTCAACGGAAAATTGAACGGCGTAATCGCCAGCACCGGCCCGACCGGAAAACGCTGCACCAGTCCCCAGCGATTCTCGTTGCCCTCGGTCAAATCAAGAGGAATCGTCTCGCCGCCAAGCCGCGCGGCCTCTTCTGCCGCCGTCTTGAACGTGAGCACAGCGCGGTCTACCTCTGAGCGTGCGAGCCGGATCGGCTTGCCTGCTTCAGCTACGATGAGCTGCGCGAAGCGATCCTTCTGCTCGATCAGAGCACCGGCGATATCTTCGAGGATCTCCTTTCGCTTCCAGCGAGGCAGCGCACGCGTCCGCCGCATGCTGGCCACCGCATGGTTTACCGCTTCGCGCGCATCGGCGCGTGTTGCCAGCGTTACCTTGCCGATCAGGCCCTGGTCCCACGGTGAGCGCACTTCAATTGCCTCGCCCTCGCTCCACTCTTTGCCGCAGAGAAGAAAGCCGGTTTGCGTTCCTGGACGCATTTTCATAAAACGATTGCTCCTCGCTTATAAGCCCTTCCCTAGATGATAGAGGCGAGACCCCGCCCGAGAGCCGCTTGTCGATTCCCAGGGGTCTTCGCGTCAGCCGTCACGCTGCCCACGTTACACTGTTCGCTTATGATTCACGACGGAAAGAGCAGAAAACTCCCCTTCGATCCTGCCGAAGCCATCGCACATTTGAAAGCCCGCGACCCCAAGCTGGGCGCACTCATCGACAAAGTCGGCGAATTCAAGCTCCGCCTCGACGCTGCTCCATCGCCCTTTGAATCTCTCCTCGAATCGATCCTCTATCAGCAGTTGCATGGCAAAGCCGCGGCCACCATCCATCGCCGCGTGCGCGAATTCTTTCATGGCGATCCAACTCCGCAGCAGTTGCTCGATACGCCTGACCAGCCGTTGCGCGCCGCAGGCGTCTCCGGCAACAAGATCAAGGCCATGCGCGATCTCGCCGCCAAAACCCTCGATGGAACCGTACCGACACACAAGGCCATTCTCAAGATGCCCGACGCCGACATCGTTGAGCGCCTCACTGAAGTCCGCGGCATCGGTCCGTGGACCGTCGAGATGCTGTTGATCTTTCGCATGGGCCGTCCCGACGTATTGCCAGTAACCGACTACGGTGTGCGCAAGGGATTCGCGCTCACCTTTCAGCGCCTGCCCAAGAACCGTCCCATCGAAGCTTCCGATCTGCCCAAGCCCGACGTAGTCTTCAAGCGCGGACAGAAATGGCGACCCTTTCGCTCCGTGGCAAGCTGGTATCTATGGCGAGCATGCGACCTGTGCAAAGCAACACCGCCGACCGGGCGCTCCGCCGCAGAATAGATCACACCACGTGCCTGCCTCAATCGGAAGGCTCGCGCCGACATCCCGGCGTTCCGGCATCGTCGCAGCCTACAATAATCAAGCACGCCTAAAATTTTGGCTTGCCTTCGAGAAAGAATGGCGACAACCAAACGCTACATCTGCATTCATGGGCATTTCTACCAGCCCCCGCGCGAAAATCCCTGGCTCGAGACCGTCGAGACACAGGACTCGGCTGCCCCGTATCACGATTGGAACGAGCGCGTCTGCGCCGAGTGCTACGCCACCAACGGCGCTGCCCGCACGGTGAACAACAAGAACCAGATCATCCGCATCGCAAATAACTATTCGCGCATGAGCTTCAACTTCGGCCCCACGCTGCTCAGTTGGTTGAAGGGGAATGCTCCGCGCACCTATCGCCTGATCCTCGATGGAGAGCGCCGCAGCCGCAAAAGCTTCGATGGACACAGCTCGGCCATGGCACAGGTCTACAACCACATCATCATGCCGCTCGCCAGCATCCGCGACCGCATCACGCAGATTCGCTGGGGAATCGCCGACTACAAAAGCCACTTCGGCTCAGCGCCCGAAGGCATGTGGCTCGCAGAGACGGCCGCAGACACTGATACGCTTGAGCTTCTCGCACAACACGGAATCAGATTCACCATCCTCGCCCCCAGCCAATGCAAGCGCGTCAGACCCCTCGGGGTAGACGGAACCGGCTCTGGATCTCCATGGACCACGCCGCTCAGTAACTCGGTCGATACCACGCGGCCCTACCTGGTGCGCTTCGACTCTGGCGTCTCTATCGCGGTGTTCTTTTACGACGGCCCCACCTCGCGCGCAATCGCCTTTGAAGGCCTGCTGAATTCCGGAGAAAACTTCGCCGCACGTCTCAAATCGCAATTCAAAGACACCACGCAGCCGCAGCTCGAGAGCGTAGCAACCGACGGCGAGTCCTATGGACACCATCATCGCCACGGCGAGATGGCTTTGGCTTACGCGGTTCGTCTTCTCGAGCAGGACAAGACCGTCAAGCTGACAAACTACGCAAATTTCCTTGAGCAGTTTCCGCCGGAGTGGGAATGCGAAATCGTCGACAACACCTCGTGGAGCTGCGCGCACGGCATCGAGCGCTGGCGCTCAAACTGCGGATGCAACAGCGGCAAGCCGGGATGGAATCAGCAATGGCGCGCACCCTTGCGGCAGGCTCTCGATGAATTGCGTGACGCCATTGCGCCTCTCACCGAGCAGGAAGGTGCGAAGCTTTTCACCGATGTGTGGTCAGCACGCGACGGATACATCGATGTCATTCTCAATCGCAGCGAAGAAGTTGTCGATCGCTTCTTTGAGCGTCACCAGAACCACAAACTCACCCCGGAAGAACGTGTACAGGCTCTGCAGCTGATGGAAATGCAGCGCCACGCGCAACTGATGTACACGAGCTGCGGCTGGTTCTTCGACGACATCTCCGGAATCGAAACCGTACAGGTCATCGCCTACGCCGCGCGCGCATTGCAACTGGCAAAAGAGTTGTTCGGGGAACAGGCCGCCGGCCTCGAACCTGCCTTCCTTACGCGCCTTGCCCAGGCCAAGTCCAACGCTCCCGCGTCCGGAGATGGCGAGCGCATTTACAAAGAGAAGATTGTGCCCATGCAGCTGAGCCTCGAGCAGGTCGCGGCGCACTATGCCATCAGCAGCGTCTTTTCCTCGTTTGCCGAAGAGACTGAGCTGTTCTGCTATCGCGTCCGCCGCGTCTCCTACGATATGTACACATCGGGTCGCGGAAGGCTCGCCCTCGGCAGGGCAAATATCATCAGCGCAATCACTGGCAAGGCGCAGACGTTCAGTTTTGCCGTACTCCACTTCGGGGATCAGAACATCACGGCTGCCGTCAAACCCTGCACCGGTGCCGACGCGGCGGAATTCGAAGCATTCGCGGCAGAGGCAGCCGAGCAAGTGCAACGCGCCGACTTCCCCGATGCCATCCGCCTCATTGATCGCTACTACGGCCACGTGGACTACTCGCTCACCTCTCTCTTCAAAGATGAGCAGCGCCGCATCGTGCAACTGATCCTCAATTCAACCCTTTGGGATATCGAGAGTTCGCTGACCAACATCTACGAAGATCACGCAAGCCTCTTGCACTACCTCTCGCAGGCCGGACTGCCAAAGCCGCCGGCACTCACCCTCGCTGCTGAATTCGCCATCAATGCAGGCCTGCGCCGCGCTCTGGAAGGCGACCCGATCGACCAGTCCCTGCTGCGTTCATTTCTGCAATTGGCAAAAGCCGACAAGGTGCATCTCGACACAACCACGCTCTCCTACATCGCAGACCAGCGAATGAAGCGAGCGATGGTCGAACTTCAAATGTCGGCTGGATCGCTCGAGATGCTCGACCGCGCGCTCCACCTTGCCCACACTCTGGTCGAACTGCCCTTTGAGCTGAACCTCTGGCAGGCGCAAAACATCTGGTACGACATCCTGCGCACGTCAGGCTATGCGCTAACGTCGCAGATCGCCGCCGACCGCTCGCGTTGGGACAAGGACTTCAACGAACTCGGCAAGTGCCTCTCCATCGAGACCACCGCGATCACCGCCCCCGATCAATTAGTGGAAGCAACCGGAGACTGAGTTGCCCTGCCGCTTCGACTGCCTTTCGGCCCCACTCGGAGTGTCATTCTGAGGGAAAGGGGCCCCGAACGTTGTTCAGTTCGGGGGTGGTGAGCGAAGAATCTGCTTTCAGGCACTTCAAGTTCCGCTTCCCTTGTGGCAAAGAAAACGTGACTGACGCGATCCCCGCTCAGCTCTTTCCCGCCACCCGAATATGCAGCTCCTTCAGTTGCTGTTCCGGAACCGTAGTCGGCGCATCAGCCATCAAGTCGATCGCCTTCGCCGTCTTCGGGAACGTAATCACCTCGCGCAAACTCGGAGCCCCGGCCAGCAGCATCACGATGCGGTCCAGCCCCAGCGCAATGCCTCCATGCGGCGGAGTCCCATATTCCAGCGCATCCAGGAAGAACCCAAAGCGCTTCCGCGCCTCATCGTCCGAGATGCCAAGCGACGCAAAAATCTGCTGCTGCACATCTTTGCGGTGAATCCGGATCGACCCCGACCCAAGCTCCAGCCCATTCATCGCCAGGTCATAGCAGTCCGCGCGAACTGACGCGGGATCGCTAACGAGATTGGCCATGTCCGCTTCATAAGGCGCAGTGAACGGATGATGCGCCGGCATCCATTTGCCGCTCGCCAGGTCGTACTCGAACATCGGGAAGTCGACAATCCAGATCGGATGAAACGCCTCCGATGCGTCCAGCTTCTTTCCACTTCGCGGGTCGGCATCCGCAACCGCCTGATCGGTAATCTGAAACGCCTTGTGCCGATCGGCATACTTCTTCGCCAGCTCGCTGCGGAAGTTTCCCGCCGCTGAATAAACGTTGATCTCCCGCTCGCTCAACCGGCCTTCAAACTTTGTATCGCTGGCCTTGATATGGTGCGTCGGATCGCCCACCACCACGATCACGAAATCGCCTTCGGCTGCGCCAGTCAGCTCATGAATCTTCGTGACCGTATCCGGCAGGCTCTTCGCCAATCGCTTGAAGTCGTCGATAAACTTCGCACCCTTGTTCTTGTCGAACATCGGATGGTTGTCCTCGCGCTCCTTGCGGCTCAGTTCGCCCACCTTCGGAATGCGCAGCGCAACGACCGGCAGCGCCGGATCGATCTGCAGCGTCGCCAGCGCCTCCTCCGGAAACGCCGACCGCACATCCGTCAGCCCCGGCAGCCGCAGATCCGGCTTGTCCGATCCATACTGTCGAATCGCATCGTCATACGTGATCCGTGGAAACGGTGTAGGCAGCGTCATGCCCGCCGCGGCCCAGGCCGCCGCGCAGAATTTCTCCACCACCGCAAAAACGCTCTCGCGCCGCGGAAAACTCATCTCAAGGTCAACCTGTGTGAACTCGAGCTGGCGATCCGCACGCTGGTCCTCGTCACGAAAACAACGCGCAATCTGGAAGTAGCGATCGAACCCCGAGATCATCAGAATCTGCTTGAAGATCTGCGGCGACTGCGGCAGCGCGTAAAACTCTCCCGGATGCACGCGGCTCGGCACCAGGAAATCGCGCGCCCCCTCCGGCGTGGACTTCGTCAGGATCGGCGTCTCAATCTCCAGAAATCCCTGCCCGCTCAGGCTCTCGCGAATGGCCCGCGTAATCTCATGCCGCAGCCAGAAGTTTCGCTGCATCTCCACCCGTCGCAGATCGATGTAACGGTATTTAAGCCGGGTCTCCTCGTTTTGAATGGCCTCTTCCGAAGGCGAAAACGGCGCCAGCCGCGTGTCATTCAGAATCCGCAGCTCCGTCGCCTCAATCTCCACCTCGCCCGTCGGCATTTTGGGATTGATCGCATCCTTGCTGCGCAGCCGCACTTTGCCCACCGCGGCCACCACGTACTCCGGCCGCACCTGCTCGCCCTTGAGGTGACCATCCGGCGTCAGCTCTTTATCCAGCACCACCTGCGCAATGCCGCTGCGGTCGCGCACATCCAGGAAGATCAGGTTGCCGTGGTCGCGGCGCCGGTTCACCCAGCCCATCACAACCACTTGTTCGCCTGCGTTCGCGGCGCGCAGTTCGCCACACATGTTGGTGCGTTCCAGATTGCCTAAAAAGTCGAGCACTATGCCAATCCCTATCTTGATTTGAAAGGGCACGACTTTAGTCGTGCCGTTAGACGATTGATTAAGTAGCGTGAGGCTTTAGCCCTTGAGGGAATTCCTCAGAAGCTGATCAGCTTGGAGATCCTGACTGACCACTGACAACTGATCACTGACCACTGGGTGCTTTCAGCACCCCCGCCAGATCCGCGCGCGGAACCTTGGTCTGACTACCGGTAGAGAAGTCCTTCACCGTTAGGATACCGGATTGAAGTTCATCCTCGCCCAGAATGACGATGCGCCGCGCCGTGCGATCGGCCGCCTCAAACGACTTTTTCAATCGGAAAGACCCATCTCCCAACTCGACGCTCAGTCCGCCCCGCCGCAACTCCCGCGCCAGCGCCAGCGCAGCCGGGTTCAAAGCCTCGCCCAGCGGCGCAATATACGCGTCATTCTTCTCCGGCTTGGCCGCATCCAGCGCCTGCAACGTCAACACCAGCCGGTCCTCGCCCATCGCAAAGCCGATCCCCGGAGCCTTCGGCCCCCCGATCGCCTCGCTCAACCCGTCATAGCGCCCGCCGCCAAGCAATGCATTCTGCGCACCAAGTCCTCCGTGCGTGAACTCGAATGTGGTCCGCGTGTAATAGTCCAGCCCCCGCACCAGCCGATAATTCCGCGTATAGGGAACGCCCGCCGCATCCAGCGCCGCCGTAACCGCCGCAAAGTGCGCCTTCGACGCATCATCCAGTGAATCCACGATCTTCGGCAGCGTCTCGATAATCGCCTGATCCTCCGGCACCTTGCAGTCCAGCACCCGCAGCGGATTCGTCACCGCGCGCCTCTGGCAATCCACGCACATCTTCGGTGCCAGTGGAATCAAAGCCTCTCGCAGGGTCTCGTTGTAGCGCGCCCGATCCGCAGACGACCCCACAGAATTGATCTCCAGCGTCCACCCGGTAATGCCCAACTCATCCAGAAGCGTAGCCAGCATCTCCAGCACTTCCGCATCGCGCAGCGGGCTTTCGCTCCCCGCCGTAGGCGGCCCAATCACCTCCGCCCCAATCTGCGAAAACTGCCGGTACCGCCCCTTCTGCGGCCGCTCCCGCCTGAACTGCGGCCCAATGTAATAGAGCTTCTGCAATTGCCCCGTTTCGCCGAGCTTGTGTTCGATGTAAGCCCGCACCACGCCGGCCGTGTTCTCCGGCCGCAAAGTCAAAGACTGAGGCTTTTCAGACTGCGCCCGCGCGCGGTCCTCCCAGGTGTACATTTCTTTCGAAACAATGTCCGTCTCTTCGCCCACGCTACGCGCAAACAGCGACGTGTCTTCAAATACAGGCGTCCGGATCTCGCCGAAGTTGTAGCGTGCAAACACCGCGCGCGCCGTCGCCTCAATGCGATTCCACAGCGCGGTTTCAGGGGGCAGAAGATCGCGCGTGCCGCGCACTGCTTTCAATGTGGCCATAACCTATCTAGTTTAAATGGGCACGCGACGGTACGCCGTCCTCCGCGAAAACGCCTCAGAGACGGCGCTTCTATCCCACAATCGCTCGCGTGATCTTCAACCACCATGCCGGGCTGCCGGCATAGAGATAAACCGTCAAGGCCTGCGCAATCCACAGCGGTGGAAGCACGACCCGGTAGACCTTGTGAATGCTACGATTCACCACCAGATCTCGCACCACGCCCAGCAGGATCACGCCATCGAGGCAGAGAAAGTACAGGTTGTGGTTGAAAATGTATTCGACGCGGCCAAATGCGGCGTCCATCAACCCGCAGGTGGCGATAAAGAGCAGCCGGCGATGCAACTCCGGCTGTTTGCGCCAGTAGATGGCCAGCCCAACGAAAAGCCCGAAAGCCAGCATGTCAAAAAACGGAATAGCGAGAAACGTCTCAATGCCCGTCTGGCGCAGGACGTGCAGGTCAAAGCGGGCCATGATGACCGCGATGGTGACGCCCAGCGGGATCATTGCCGCCGCCAGTCCCGTGCCAAACCAGCCAAAGAAGCGGTGCCACTTCACGTTGCGCGTGCGAACCAGCGCCGACTGAAAGATGTAAAAGACCACCCAGGCCGAGAAGGCAGCACCGTGTATCCACAGCAGCACGGGTCGCGCTGGAGCGGCATGGATAAGGTTATGGTCAACGCTGCGGCTGAAGCCCCACACCACAATCGCTGCCAGCAGCAGCGACATCGCAAAATAAAAGTACCGGTCCACCAGCCCGTCTCGCCCTGTGACCGGGTTGATCGGACGCACCATGGTGCCCTGGGAAATCGAAGCCATCGTTCGAACCTCGGTTTCGCTGCTTGGGGAAGGAGCGAAGAAATTTATCTGCTCAGCCTGAGAAGTGGATCGAGTCTAGCACGCTCGAAATTCGCCACTCAATCACAAACTGGGGATACCAGGCAGACAACTCGTGGCCCGGGTTTGAGCAGACTTGAATTCAGCGCTCCGCGGCCCGATGCAAACCAGTGCATCCTCTCGGGGGGAGCAGTAATCCAAGCAGCATGGAATACAGACTCCTCGGAGGCTCCGGCCTCAAAGTGCCCGCACTCAGTTTTGGCGCCGCTACCTTCGGCGGCGGCAACGAATTCTTCAAAGCATGGGGCAGCACCGACGTTGCCGAAGCGACCCGCCTCATCGATATCTGCCTCGAGGCCGGCGTCAACCTCTTCGACACAGCCGACGGCTACTCGAACGGCCAGTCAGAAGAAATTCTAGGTCGTGCCCTCGCAGGCAAGCGCGACCGTTCCCTGATCTCCACCAAAGCCTATTTCCCCATGGGCGACGGGCCGAACGACCGCGGTACATCGCGCTACCACCTGCGCCAGGCGCTCGAGTCGAGCCTCCGTCGCCTCGGCACTGACTACCTTGACATCTACCACATGCATGGGTTCGACGCGCTCACCCCCATCGACGAAGTTCAAGACACCCTCAACACATTCGTTCGCGAAGGAAAAGTGCGCTACATCGCCGCCTCGAACTTCTCCGGCTGGCACCTCATGAAGTCGCTCGCGGTTGCCGATCGCTACGGATGGACGCGTTTCGTCGCCCACCAGGTCTACTATTCCCTGGTCGGTCGAGAATACGAGTGGGAGCTCATGCCACTTGGTCTCGATCAGAAAGTTGGCGCGCTGGTTTGGAGTCCCCTCGGATGGGGCCGTCTCACCGGCAAAATCCGCCGCGGCCAGCCCCTCCCTGAGCTCAGCCGGCTCCACAAAACAGCCGACGCAGGTCCACCTGTCGCAGACGAATACCTCTACACCGTTGTGGACGCCCTGCAAGCCGTCGCCACCGAAACCGGCAAGAGCATCCCGCAAGTGGCGTTGAACTGGGTCCTGCAGCGTCCAACCGTGTCGTCCATCATCCTCGGCGCACGCAACGAAGAGCAGCTTCGACAGAATCTTGATGCCGTCGGCTGGAACCTGACAGCGGAACAAATCGCCACGCTCGACAAAGCCAGTGCGGTCACACCGGTCTACCCCTACTGGCACCAGCGCAACTTCCCCGAACGCAACCCGCTGCCGGTGTAAGTGCAAGTTCAAAGTTTGTAGTTCTAAGTTCGAAACCGCCCCCACGGTTTTCAGAACTAAGAACTACCAACTCTGAACTGTTCTCACTCTTCGCGCAAAACCTGTACCGGCTCAATGCGGGCCGCTCGAAGAGCAGGAACCAGGGACGCGCAGCCGGCAACCAGCAGTATCAGCAAAATAACGCCACCATATGTAGCCGGATCAAGCGCAGACACGCCGTACAGCATCGAGCCAATGAAGTGCGACAGCCCCATGCCCAGCGCGAGTCCGGCGGCGCATCCAACCACCGCGACCCGCAAACCCTGAAACAGGAATCGCGCAACAATCTGGTTGCGCATCGCTCCTAGCGCCAGGCGAACGCCAACCTCGCGCTTCCTAAGCCGGCCGAGATAGCTGAGCGTCCCATACAGCCCGATGCAGGCCAGCAGAATTGCGGTCGCAGCAAAGATCGTCAACAGCATGGTTCGCAAACGATTCTCCGACGACGCTTCATCCAGGTGTTCCTGCAGCGGCGCAAACGCATATACAGAACGCGATGGCTCGATCTCGTGAATCCGCCGGCGAATCGTTTCCGCCATCGCCATTGGATCGCCCTGCACACGAACAAGATAATTTGGAAACGGATCGGGCGCGCTGAAGCAGGAATACACCGTCGGCACCGGCTGTGTGTTCAGCCCCTCTTCGCGCGCATCGCCCACGACGCCACGAATCATGCCTTGCGGCAGGAAGTCGTTATATACGGCACCCGAAAGCTTGTGTCCCACCGCCAAGGAGCCGCTCATGTATTTGTCGGCGAATGCGCGATTGACCATGATGTCGGTGGTCGAGGCCGCCCGGCAGCCTTCGCCCATCAGCAGCGGAATTCGCATGGTGTCGAAATAGCCCGCTGAAACATACCGGTTGTCCGCGAGAATCGGATGCCCCGGCTCCAGCTTGCCGTCGATCTTGAACTCAAGCTGATACTGCGAAGGAACGCCGGGAAGCATCGCGGACGTCGATGCCGCCTCCACGCCTGGCAATGTCCGCAGACTCTCAAGCGTGCGATCGATGCGTTGGATAACATTCTTCATCTCGCTGGTTTCGCCCCACGACCCGCTCACTTGGAAGGTCAGCACATGGCTGGGTTCGAATCCGGGATACACCCGCGCGAGTTGCTGAAAACTGCGCAACAGCAGTCCGGCGCCAATTAGCAGCGTGACGGCAAGCGTAATCTGCATGCCCACCAGCATCCATTGCAGCGTTCCGCGCGTCGACACTTGAGTACGGCTTCCCGCTGCCAGCGAACGCGCCAGTGTGCGGCGGGTTCCGCGCGAGGCTGGAAACAGTCCGCACAGCAACGTAGTCATAGCCGCCGCTGCCAGCGTATAGACCACGATTTGCCAGCTAAGCGCGATCTCCTGGGCGCGTGGCAGCGTCTTCGCCAGCAGATGGAAACCACGCGCAGACGCCGCTGCGATAAGAAGCCCGGCGAGCGACCCCAGCAGTGCCAGCGCGAAAACCTCCGTCAAGAGCTGCCCAACAATCGCCAGACGCGACGCACCCAGCGAGAACCGAATCGAAATCTCGTGCTCGCGTTCCGTCGTTCGAGCCAGCAGCAGCGCTGCGATATTCGAGCAGGCAATCAGCAGCAGAATTGAAACCGATCCGTAAAGCAGCCACAGGGAATTGCGCGTTCCACCGACGATCACCTCTTTCAGCGCCACCGTCTGGACCGTAAGTTCCGCATCAGGCTTGGGGAATTGCTTACCCAGCTGGTCCTGCACATTCGCAAGATCGGCGGAGGCTTGCTGCGAAGTCACGCCTGGCTTCATGCGGCCGATCACCGTGAACCACGTCTCATCCCGGCGCTGCGCAAACGGTGCATCCGGCGCGCTGGGCGTCCAGAAATCCACTTCGCTTTTAGGGAACAAAAACGATGCCGGCATCACGCCGAC
The DNA here is from genome assembly GCA_963738035.1 of uncultured Acidobacteriaceae bacterium. Taxonomy (GTDB): domain Bacteria; phylum Acidobacteriota; class Terriglobia; order Terriglobales; family Acidobacteriaceae; genus Telmatobacter. The sequence goes on along the minus strand of CAVTVB010000001.1, from coordinate 244,171 downwards.
AATCGAGTAAGTGTATTCGCCGACGTGCAAGTTTTTGCCTACCGCGCTGGGATCGCTGTGGAAATGCCGCTGCCAATACGCGTAGCTGATGAGCGCCGCTTTCGAGCCACCCCAGTGCTCCTCCTGCGGCGTGAACGCGCGTCCCAGTGCAGGCGAAACCCCCATTACCCCAAAAAAGCGCGGTGCAACAAGACACTCCGTCACCTTCTCTGGCAACGACCCCGACGTCTCCGAAAGATCGTCGAAGTAGTACCCGCTGATGGCCTGTAACGTCGAATTCAGACGGTTCCAATCCTCGAGGCGCACAGGCGCGACAAAGGTGTTGGCGTCGCGCCCCTTGTAGTCGTGCTGATAAAGAGCAACCAGTTGGTTGCTGTTCGGAAATGGGAGGGCCTGGAGAATAATCGCATTGATTGCCGAGAACACCGCGCTGTTGGCACCGATACCTAGCGCCAGCGTGAGAATCACAACGAGCGAGAAGGAAGGCGACTTCCGCAAAAACCGCACCGCTGCCTTCAGGTTGAAAGCCATGTTCTCAATCAGCCGGGAGATGTGCACCTCCCGCACCTGTTGCTTAACCTGCTCGCGACCACCGAATTCGAGCATCGCGCGTCGGCGTGCTTCATCAGGCGCCAGACCCTGCGCCACGTAAGCCTCCGTCTGTTCCGCAATGTGAAAGCCGATCTCTTGCCCCACTGCGTCATGAGGAGCTTGTTTACGAGAGGAGTGTCCCCGGTCGCTCATCGTCGCCTCCTGTGCAGATTGCTATCGCGCCGTCTCCAGAATCAGAGTCACTGCCCGCGAGAGCCGGTTCCACGTCTCCTCTTCGGCAGCCAGTTGCTTCCGACCCTTCGCCGAGAGTCGATAGAACTTTGCCTGCCTGCCGTTGTCTGACTCGCCCCAGTCCGCTTCGAGCCAGTCGCGCTTCTCCAGCCGGTGCAGCGCTGGATACAGCGATCCCTGTTGAACCTGCAGAACTTCGTCTGAAATTTGCCGAATGCGTTGCGAAATGCCATACCCATGCACCGGGCCGAGCGCCACGACCTTCAGAATCAGAAGATCCAGTGTGCCCTGTAGCAGATCCGCCTTTTCGAGTGGTGCCATCGCTGTCTCCTAGACAATCTACCTATAAGACGCGATATGTAGATTGTCAAGGAGAAGGTGACGAATGGACTAGATCCTTCCTCTGCGGCGAGCGATTTACTTAGATTGCTTTATTGCGAGTCAGGTCGGTGCCAGCGGTGGTGCTTCTTGTAGACGTAGTGGCCAATCATCCATCCAAACGCGCTGCCCACCAGCACATCCGATGGAAAGTGCTGCTGGCCGAGCACGCGTGTCAAGCTCACGCCGGTCGCAATCGTATAAATTCCAATCTGATTCAATCGCGACGGATACTCCGCTGCCAGCACCGCCGCGCTCGACCAGGCAATCATGCTGTGATTCGAAGGAAATGACGAATCCCATCCGGTACTCGACTGCCAGAATTTGCCCCTGCTGTCATCCACCCCGGGCCGCTCGCGCCAGAAAATCAGCTTCATACCCTGTTCCACAACCAGGCTGTCGAGTATCGCTTCGCCGCCCAGGATGCCAGTTTCGCGGGCATGCTCGTTCCCCTTGAACTGGCCTGCCAAAAACAGCACTCCAGGCGCCGCGATGAGCGGTGTCACCAGCACATTTGAAGCTTTGGTATTAGTGTCGTTGAAGCTGGGATTCTGCGAGACCACTTCAGTCATCGCCTCATGGTCGGTGGTGATTGCCAAGGTAACCGCCAGGCCAAGTGGAATAAGGTAACGCAAATCTTTTTCACGGATGCGGACCGGGCTCGACCAGATAGCTCCCTGGTCCTTCAGGATATTCAGCGGTGTTTCGCGCAGCGTCACCGGTTCCTGCGGTTGAGGTGCGTTGGGGAGTGAGGTCGCGGGCGGCCACGTCTGCGCATTGACGCTGACACCCAAAGCGACAGCGATCAGAAGCAGGAGACCTGTACACCGAGCGTGATGAGGAATAGTTTTTCGAAAAATATTCACTGGCTTCGATGCTAAACGATCCACATCTTCAGTTCAGATGAATGAATCGTCCTTTGCAGTTACTTATCCGCTTCCGCAAGATAAATCTTCGTGTAGTCGAGATAATTCTGGGCGTACTCCAAAATGAGTTTTCGATCATGGTCGCCGAGTTCACGCCGCTGTTTTCCCGGCACGCCTGCCCACAACGTTCTCGGTGGAACCACCGTGTGCTCCGGAAGCACGGCGCCGGCCGCGATGATAGAGCCCTCGCCGATCCGGCAGTCATTCAAAATCGTCACGCCCATTCCGATCAGAACGGCATCCTCGACAACGCAGCCATGGACGGTCGCGTTGTGGCCGATTGTCACCCAGTCGCCTACAGTCACAGAATAGAGATGCCGCTGTCCGTGCAGCACCGCACAATCCTGCACATTCGAGTTCGAGCCCACTCGGATCGAATTGACGTCGCCCCGGAGAACGGCATTCATCCAAACTGACGAGTGTTCGCCAAGCTCGACGTCTCCAATCACCTGTGCAGATAAATCTACGTAGCAGCTTGCTGGAATGTTAGGAAGGTGCCCCTGGTAGCGGCGGATCATCGAATCGTCAAAAACCTCAGAAGACAGTGTAAGCGAAAGGCCGAAAGCTCCGATTTTGCTAAATCCAGGCCCTAAGTCTTGATTGAAAGGCAAAATAGAAGGCCAAAATGCTCTGAAAATGGAAAATCACAAGATCCACCCACACCGGAAGTCTCCATTCAATTAGCTCCAAACAGGCCCTTCCGGTATCATGGATGTGGCCCTTTGGCAGGTTTGGAGGTGGGATCCTTTGGCAGAGGTTCGCTTACAAGAAGGCGAGCCGCTTGAAAACGCGCTGCGCCGGTTTAAGCGTAAGGTACAGCAGGAAGACATCATCAAGGAAGTCAAGCGTCATTCCTACTATCTGAAACCCGGTGAAAAGCGCCGCGTGAAAGCAGCATTGGCACGCAAGCGGAATCGCAAAAAAGCTCGGAAAGAGCAGGATTAAGTCAGTTAACAGACATTGCGAATTGTGCCGTTCAGGCTATACTTGCTCCCCCCCGCGAGGAAGGCCATATAGCAAGAAATATGGACGGCACATCGCGATCGTTTTTTAAATTGCGCCCAAGCAGAGTTTCACCAAGCGCGAAATAACTCAGTCTCCCTGATTTCGGAGACGCTGTGTCGCAGCCGCTCCGTTTGTGGCGGCCCGGGCCCTTGTTGTTCAAGGACGTTCAAAGACAGGGATGCGGGGCCGGAAAGCTCTCAAGGCCAAGGCCGATCACAACCGTGTTCCCTCCTTTGGGGAAGCCGGCCATGGAATTTGTCGACCGAGTTTTGAAGTGCAATGACTGCGGCGCCGAGTTTGTGTTCACCGCTGGTGAGCAGCTTTTCTTTCACGACAAACAGTTCAAGAACGACCCCAAGCACTGCAAGCAATGCAAAGCGAAGCGTGCAAGTGGCGGTCGCGTACGCTCAGAGACCCGAACTACCTGCTCAGCGTGTGGCATGGAGACGACGGTCCCGTTCAAGCCTACGCAGGGCAGGCCGGTGCTTTGCCGCGCCTGCTTCCAGAAGCAGGTCAAAAGCGTACCAGCCCCACCCGCAGACCCAACGGCACCGCCCTCAAGCTGACCGGCGGTTCTTCAGTGATTCCATAGCTCCGGGAATCGCGACGTTAGCGCGGCGGCTGCTTCAGCGCCCTGTGTCCGATGTCATGGCGGTAGTACATTCCTTCAAAGTGAATCTGCGCCAGCGCTTCGTAGGCTCGCGCCAGAGCTTCGCTCAGAGATTCAGCGCTCGCCGTTATGCCCAGCACGCGTCCTCCGCTCGTCACCAGTTGGTTGCCGACGCGAGAAGTACCCGAGTGAAATATCTCCACGCCCGGTGTCCTTGCCGCGCTGCTGAGCCCGCTGATCGGCAGCCCCGTCGTGTAGCTCCCTGGATATCCTGAGGAGCTGGCCACCACGCAAGCTGAAGCGCCCGGGTTCCAGCGCAACTTGGTCTCCGCAAGATTGCCGTCAATGCAGGCTTCCAGCGCGTCCACCAGGTCCGACTCCAAACGCACCAGGATTGCTTGCGTCTCCGGATCGCCAAACCGCGCGTTGTATTCCAGCACCTGCGGCCCGCGCGCCGTCATCATCAGCCCGCAATAAAGTACGCCCACAAACGGCATTCCTTCCTCGGCCATTCCTCGCACCGTCGGCTCGGCAATGTGGTGCATAATCCATTCCGTCATCGTCGGCTCCAGCATCTCGCTCGTGGAGTAGACACCCATCCCCCCGGTGTTTGGCCCCGTATCGCCTTCTCCAATCCGCTTGTGATCCTGCGCTGGAACCAGCGGCACAACGTGCCGGCCATCGCTCAGGCACAGGAAACTTACCTCCTCGCCCTCGAGACACTCCTCAATCACCACCTGCTTCTCGGCAGCGCCCAACAGCTCTCCGCTAAAAAGCCCGTGCGCCGCGTCAATCGCAAACTGCCGGGTCGGGCAGATGATCACGCCCTTTCCCGCAGCAAGCCCGTCGGCCTTCACCACGACAGGTGCATGGAAGTGCTTGATCGACTCCTCCACTTCCTTGCCGCTGGTGCACACCGCGTAGCTGGCCGTTGGAATGTTGTGACGTTTCATGAATTGCTTTGCGAAGGCCTTGCTCGATTCCAGCCGTGCCGCATCGCCCGTCGGCCCGAAAATGCGATACCCGCGCTCGCCAAACGCATCCACCACACCCAGCGACAGCGGCACCTCGGGGCCAACGATCGTCAGGCTCGGCTGCTCCACCTCCGCCAGCCGCACCAGCGCGCCCACGTCTTTGATGTCCACAGGAACGCAGCGAGCCACCTGCGCAATGCCCCCATTGCCCGGCGCGCACACAACCTCTGTCACACGCGGGCTGCGTTTTACTCCCCACGCCAGCGCATGCTCGCGTCCACCCGAACCAAGGATCAAGACTTTCATAACTTCAAACCTGCCCCTTCACGTCGCAATGCCGGAAAATCAATGGTCAGCAATGGAGGGCCATGAAGTCAAACCAGCGGCACGCGAATTCAGAAGCGGACACCTCTCGTGAATCGCTGATTTCCGCAAACTCGGGTCAAGAGACCAGCCCCTATACTGATGCGTGGTGAACCGGGCGCTCCGAGACCGCACCCGCCGAAGAGAACTCACGCATGGTCGAACGCCGCATCAAGCCGTACCAGGAGCAGTTAGCCGAAGACCAGCGCCGCGACGAGCAACGCCGTGCTTTCCGTCGGAACCAGGCCTTCGGCCTGCTCATCTTCGCTGCGGCGATCCTCGCCTGGTGGCTCTTCCACACCAACCCGAAATGGATATTCCCTCCCGGCTGGTGGCGCCCATGAGTCCTTCGCGGATCGCGGGCAGCGCCCTCGACGTGGGGCAGCCCATTGATCCTTTGGTGGTGCTTTTATTGGGCCCCACCGGCAGCGGCAAAACTGCGCTCTCGCTAGCCCTCGCCGAACGCTTCAACGGCGAAATCATCAGTTGCGATTCCGTCGCCGTCTATCGCGGCATGGATCTCGGCAGCGCCAAACCCACACCCGAAGAGCGCGCCCGCATCCCGCATCACCTCATCGACGTCGCCGACCCCGACCAGCCCTTCACCGCCGGCGACTACAGCCGGCAAGCCCGAGGAGCCCTCCGCGAAATTGCCGGCCGCCGAAAACTCCCCATCGTCACCGGCGGAACCGGCCTCTACCTCCGCGCTCTGACTGATGGCCTCTTCGCCGGCCCCGCCCGTCACGAAGACTTGCGTCAGCGCCTCCGCCACAGCGCCGAGCGTCATGGAAGCGCCTGGCTACATCGCCTGCTCACCCGTCTCGATCCCGCATCAGCCCAGCGCATCCATGCCAACGACGTGCCGAAGCTCATCCGCGCCATCGAAGTCTGTCTCGCCGCGCGTCAGCCCATGTCCCAGGTCCTCGCCCGCGATCCACTCACCGGCTTTCGCCTCCTGCGCATCGGACTCAACCCACCACGACCCGAACTCTACGACCGCCTCAATCAACGCTGCGCCGAAATGTTTACATCCGGTCTCATCGCAGAAACGCGCGCCCTCCTCGCCTGCTACGGCCCCGTCAAAGCTCTCGACTCCCTCGGCTATCGCCAGGCGTCGTCGGTTCTCCTTAAGGGCATCAGCGAGAAAGCGGCCATAGCTGAAGCCCAGCAAGGCCATCGCAACTACGCCAAACGCCAGCTCACCTGGTTTCGCCGCGAACCAGATGTCCACTGGATTGAAGCCTTCGGCAACGACCCTCAAACGCTGACCACCGTCTCCAATCTGGTCCACGATAACCTCGAATCATGAGCAGCGAGATTCACGAAGACTTTCTGGCTTCGGAGAAGACACTCGACGAGTTTCTCCATGCGTTCTTCCATCACACGCTGCCCAAAGCCCAATGGACCCATGCCGCACACGTTACCGTCGCAGCCTGCCTGCTTCATAAAAGCCGGGTGCCCTCCGTTTTGCCGGTCGTGAGGAACGCGATCAGCAGTTACAACCTCTCAGTTGGGACACAAAATACCGACACCTCCGGATATCACGAGACACTCACCATCTTCTGGCTGAGAGTGGTAGCGCAGAGCCTCCGGCAATCGCCTTCTGCATCGCGGCTTCAGGCGGTGCGCAGCATCGTCGCCGCTTACGGGGCTGAGCGTTCATTACACCGGCTCTATTACTCCAGGGACATCGTCACCTGCACGGCGGCGAGGCGAGCGTGGGTCGAACCAGACCTGAAGCCCCTCCTCTAGCGCCACATCCCCAGCCGGTTCTCACTGCGCCGCATCCTTTAAACTGAACAGGGTCACGCGCTGCTGTTTGTCGCGCAGGAACGGAGTTCGTCTTGGCAGAAACACTTTATGACGTAGCGATTATCGGCAGTGGCCCGGCGGGCTACACCGCCGCCATTCGTGCAGGACAGCTCGGCCTCAAGGTCGCCCTTATCGAATCCGCCAACGTCCTGGGCGGCACATGTCTCCACGTAGGCTGCATCCCCACCAAGTCCCTCCTCTTTAATGCCGAACTCTGGGACCACCTCAAGCACGCCGCCGACTACGGCATCGACAATGTCGACGGCCGCACCCTCAACTGGGACGCAGTACAGAAGCGCAAGACCTCCATCGTGGACAAGCACACCAAGGGCCTCGTCTTCCTCATGAAGAAGAACAAGGTCACCGTGATCTCCGGATACGGCCGCCTCACCGGTGCCGCCAAAGATGGCATCCACACCATCGATCTCACAGCAACCGACGGCGCGAAGAGCGAAGTCAAGACGAAGAACATCATTCTCGCCACCGGCTCTGACGCCAAAATGATCTTCGGCCTCAAGCCCGACGACCGCATCCTCACCAACATTGAAATGCTCGCTGTTTCGCAGGTGCCGAAGTCCCTCATCGTCATTGGCGCCGGCGCAGTTGGCGTTGAGTTCAGCTCGATCTTTCGCAGCTTCGGCACAGAGGTCACGCTCGTCGAATTTCTGCCACGCCTTATGCCGCCTGAAGACGAAGAAATCTCCAAGGAACTCACGCGCGTCTTCAAGAAACGAGGCATCGACATCAACATCGGCGCCAAGGTCGAAAAAATCGAGAAGACCGATTCTGGCGTCAAAGTCACCTGGACCGACGCCAACGGCAAACCCGTCGTGAAAGAAGCCGAGAAAGTTCTCGTCGCCGTAGGGCGCGCCGGTCGCATTGCCGACGTCGGCATCGACAAAACAAAAATCGAGCTCGACCGCGGCTTCGTCAAGGTAGGCGAAGCGATGGAGACCGCCGAGCCCGGCATCTATGCCATCGGCGACATCGTCGCCGGCCTGCCCCAGCTCGCCCACTCCGGCTCCATGAGCGGCATCGTCGCCGTCACAAAAATCGCCGGTCGCAAATATCGCTCTGTCCGCCGCGACCGCGTTCCCGCCTGCACCTACTCCGATCCGCAGATAGGCTCAGTGGGATTGACCGAGGCGCAAGCCAAAGAAAAAGGCATAGAGATCAAAGTCGGCAAATTCCCGTTTGCCGGAAATTCCAAGGCCACCATCGTCGGCAGTCACGACGGCTTCGTCAAGATCGTAGCCGACGCCAAATATGGAGAAATCCTCGGCGTGCACATCATTGGCCCGCAGGCCACAGAACTTATCGCCGAAGCCGTAGCAGTCATGGAACTCGAAGGCACCATCGATGAGCTCATGTTCACCATCCACGCCCACCCGACCATCAGCGAAGCCATGCTCGACGCCTACGCCGCCGTAGAAGGCATGGCCATCAACGCCTGAGAGCATCCGCCCAATCATCCTTCAGCGGAACCCCAAGCGCTGTCATTCCGACCGACCAACGGGAGTGGAGGAATCTGCAGTTGCTTCTTCTACAACTCCGTCGACTTGCTCTCCACCAGTCCCTTCGCCTTAGCAATAAACTCGCCCAGCGGCACTGACCCCTGGTCACCCTTGCCGCGAACCCGCACGCTCACTGCCCCGGCAGCCTCTTCCTTGTCGCCAAAAACAAGAATGTACGGAATCTTCTGATTCGCGAGATCCCGGATCTTCGCATTCATCTTCTCGTTCCGCGCATCCGTCTCAACCCTGAAGCCCGCAGCCTTCAGTTCGGTTTCCACCTTCTCCGCGTAGGCAACATGCCGTTCGCTGATAGGTACCAGCCCGATCTGCACCGGCGCCAGCCAGAATGGAAACGCGCCCGCGTAGTGCTCAATCAGCACGCCGAAAAATCTCTCGACAGATCCGAACAGAGCGCGATGCACCATCACCGGCTGATGCCGCTCGCCGTCCTCGCCCACATACTCAAGCTCAAATCGCGCCGGTAGGGTGAAGTCGAACTGCACCGTCGACAACTGCCACAGTCGTCCCAGCACATCCACGAGCTTGATATCGATTTTCGGCCCGTAGAACGCTGCCTCGCCCGGAATTGTCTTGTACGGAATCCCTTTCGCCTTCAGCACCCTGTCAAGCGAGCCGATGGCGAGGTTCCAGTTCTCATCCGAACCCGTGTAACTCTTGCGGTCGTTCGGATCCCAGGTCGAAAGCTCAATTTTGAATTCGTTAAATCCAAACGTCTTCAATACCGTCTCGGCAAAGTCGATGCACGCCTCAACTTCGCTCTCGATCTGGCTCGGCATGCAGAAGATGTGCGCATCGTCCTGCGTAAAGCCGCGCACGCGCAGCAGCCCGTGCATTGTTCCTGAGCGCTCGTACCGATACACATTGCCAAGCTCCGCATAACGCTGCGGCAGATCGCGATAGCTCTTCGGCGAATTCTTGTAGATCAGGATGTGCCCCGGGCAGTTCATCGGCTTCAGCCGGTACTCGGCATCATCCAGCTCCATCGGCGTATACATGTTGCCGGAATAAAAGCCCTCGTGGCCGCTCACCTTCCACAACTCGCGCCGCATCACGTGAGGCGTGTACACCATCTGATAGCCGCGTCGCAGGCACTCATCGCGCATCCAGTCTTCCATCACCTTGCGAACGATGCCGCCCTTCGGATGCCAGAACACGAGGCCCGGCCCCGCCAGTTCCTGAATGCTGAACAGATCAAGCTGCTTGCCCAGCACGCGATGATCGCGCTTCGCCGCCTCTTCCAGCCGCGCAAAGTGCGCATCCATATCCTTCTGCGAAAAAAATGCCGTGCCATACACGCGCTGCAGCTGCGGATTCTTCTCATCGCCCAGCCAGTACGCGCCCGCCAGCGTCGTCACCTTCACAGCCTTCACACGTCCGGTCGACGGCACATGCGGACCGCGGCAGAAGTCCACAAACTTGCCGTTGCGATAGAAACTCACCTGCGACCCCGGCTCCGTGAACTTCGTCACGAAGTGCGTCTTCATGAAGTCGCCGTCTTTTTCAAATTCGGCAAGCGCCTGCTCTCGCGGTTCATACTCGCGCACGAACTTCTCATCACGCGCCACAACTTCGGCCATCTTCTTTTCGATTGCCGCCAGGTCATCCGGCGTAAATGGCTTCTCGCGATAAAAGTCGTAGAAGAATCCCGCATCCGTCGCCGGTCCGTGCCCCAGCTTCGTCTCCGGAAACAGCTCCAGCACCGCCGTCGCCAGCACGTGCGCCGCCGAGTGCCGCACCACCTTCAGCGCATCCGGATCCGATTCCTTCACCAGCTCGAGTTTCGTATCCGCATTCAATGGCGTAGAAAGATCCACCAGGCGTGTCGCCGAGGCATCCTCCGCCGCGTACATCGCGGCCTCTGACTCGACCTCCGCTCCCTTGGTCGCCGCGCTCTCGGTAGTCACAGGAGTCAACCGCGCCACCACTGACGCTGCCGCCAGCCGCGGCGAAATCGAATTGGCGATATCCAGGGGCGTCGTCCCGGCGGGCACTTCGCGTATGCTTCCGTCCGGCAGATGTACGGCAATATTTTGCGTGCTCATGGTGTTTTCAGGGTCCTGACTTGATCCGGCCGCGTTAATCGCTGACCAGTGCTCTTAGCTAAGGATATAACGGCAAAAAGTGGAACCAGAACGGATCCAGCGCGCACCGGCCAAAGTCGGCACTATGAAATGTTTGTCCCTGTATTTTTGATCGCGGTAAACAAACACGAATTCTCTAACCCTTGCTCCCCGAGGCACATCCAACTCTCGTCAGCCATCCGTCGGTGGCGTCGGAGGAATAACGAATGCACTGGCTTTCGTTGGCAGGTTTGATTGTGCTTTGTGAAGGCGTCGGCCTTCTCGGCGGCCGCTGGACCGGTCCGGAGATTCCACGCTGGTATCGCACCCTTGCCAAGCCCTCCTTCAATCCCCCCGGCTGGATCTTCGCTCCCGTGTGGACCACCCTTTACCTGCTCATGGCCATCGCCGCGTGGCTGGTGTTGAACACGCCTGCATCTTCCGCCCGCACCCTTGGCCTCTCCCTCTTCCTCGTTCAACTCGCTCTCAACCTCGCCTGGAGCTACATCTTCTTCCGCAAGCATGCCATCGGCGCTGCCGCCCTCGAAGTCGCCTTGCTCTGGTTCACGATCGGTGCAACCACCTTGGTCTTCGCTCAGGTATTCCCGGTTGCAGCGTGGCTCATGGCGCCCTACTGGGGATGGGTCACTTTCGCTTCTATCTTGAACGCGACCATCTGGCGTCTCAATCCCACTGCCGCCTGATCAGCTTGCCATCTCCCCGCCCGCCGGACTACGCTATCTGCATGCGTCGATGTCGCTAACGCCGTCCTGGTGAGAGCTCCGATGCCCGGCGTGCGCCCGTGAGCGCGCGCATCTGTCCCGCCTGATAGCTCCACCGCTATTTCCCGCATTTTCCAACTAGTGTCCGGGAACCTCGTCCCCGGGAAAAGGAGAAGATCATGGCGCGTATTGCCGCGAATGTCACTGAACTCATTGGTCATACCCCGCTCGTGCGTTTGAACCGCGTGGCAGCGGGCCTGCCCGCAACCATCGTCGCCAAACTCGAAGGCCAGAATCCGGCCTCTAGCGTCAAAGACCGCATCGGTTTCGCAATGATCGATGCCGCCGAAAAGGCCGGCAGAATCAAGCCCGGCGAAACTATCCTTATCGAACCCACAAGCGGAAACACTGGCATCGCCCTTGCGTTTGTCGCCGCCGTCAAAGGCTACCGGCTGATCCTCACCATGCCTGAGACCATGAGCACTGAGCGCCGCGTCCTGCTGCGCGCCTTTGGTGCGGAACTCGTGCTCACCCCCGGCCCGAACGGCATGAAAGGCGCGATCGCCAAGGCTGAGGAGTTGCTTGGCCGAAACCCCGAAGGGCTACATCCTCCAGCAATTCGACAACCCAGCCAATCCCGCTATTCACCTTGCCACTACGGGCCCCGAGATCTGGGAAGACACCGACGGCAAAGTCGACATCCTTATCAGCGGCATTGGCACCGGCGGAACCCTCACCGGCGTATCTCAATACATCAAGCCCCTCAGATCCTCTTTCAAGGCCATCGCCGTGGAACCCACAGACAGCCCGGTTCTCTCCGGCGGCAAGCCCGGCCCTCACAAGATTCAAGGCATCGGGGCGGGTTTTGTCCCCCATGTGCTCGATACCAGGCTCATCGACGAAGTGATCCAGGTGACCAACGATGAAGCCGTCGCCCTGGCTCGCCGGCTGCCCCTCGAAGAAGGCCTGTTGGTCGGCATCTCCTCCGGCGCGGCGGTCGCAGCGGCATTAAAGGTGGCAGCGCGGCCTGAGAACGCCGGCAAACTCATCGTCGTGGTCCTGCCCGATTTCGGCGAGCGGTACTTGTCGAGCATCCTCTTCGATTCGCTGCGTCAGGAAGTTCTGGCTCTGCAACCGGAGCCGGTAGCAGTGTAAGCATGAGGGTAGAGCGGCGGAGTGATATCATTCCGCCGGCATCCTCCCTCACATAAGAAAGGCCCGACCCATGTTTGCCCGCATCCGCGAAGATGTTCGCTCAGTCCTCGAACGCGATCCCGCCGCGCGCTCCTGGCTTGAGGTCATGCTCTGCTATCCGGGCTTGTGGGCCGTCTGGTATCACCGCGTCTCGCACCAGCTCTGGAACATGAAGCTACGCCTTCCCGCGCGCCTTCTCTCGCAGGTCGCTCGCTTCTTCACCGGCGTCGACATTCATCCCGGCGCGCTACTCGGCCGTCGCTTGTTTATCGATCACGCCACCGGCGTCGTCATTGGCGAAACTGCGGTCGTGGGCAGCGACGTCACGCTCTATCAGGGAGTTACTCTCGGCGGCACTGGCAAGGGTCACGGCAAACGCCACCCCACCCTCTGCGACGGAGTTTTCGTCGGCAACAACGCCAACGTCCTCGGCAACATCACCATCGGCCAGAACTCGCGCGTCGGAGCCGGTTCGGTGGTTCTGTCAGACGTCCCGCCAAACTCCACCGTCGTTGGCGTCCCCGCGCACATCGTCTACCGCAACGGCGAGCGCGTGCTTATCACCGATCCTCACGATGTGAAGGATCCGCTCTCCGACGCACTCATCGCCCTTTCCGCGCGCGTTGAAGAGCTTGAGCAAAAACTCGGTGCGCCCGTTCCCTGCGCCGAACCCTTCGCCGCCGAAGAAGCCGAGCGAACCGCCTACCGCGAAGAACTCGACCAGCTCTCCGAGTACGTCTCCATGGGCGAAGGAATCTAGAGTCCCGATAATCAGTTTCCTGAAGTCGGGACCCAGCCCGACTGGTATTTCTGCCAGTATGCTCTCCACCTTGTCTCTTGGTACCTTGATCATCGCGCGGAAACGAGGGCGAATCTGTGGCTTAGTTGCCGGCAACCCGGTCGCCCCATTGCCACTTCGGAACTCCCCGCTATCGAACGTAGGAAGACGGAGGACAGGATGAGATTCAAGACATGGAAAATGAGGATTGCCGCCGCGGCAATCCTGGCGTTGACTGCCACCGCAGGGTTCGCCGCAAAGTATGAAACCATCGATGCTCAGGCCTATGGCACGAGCACACAGTTGGGGAAGAACGTCACCATCAGGCTGATCATCTACCAGTATTCCACTCCCGAAGACCGACAGATCCTGGTCCAGTCCTATCAGAAGGGTCAGAACAACGGCCTGGCGAACGCGCTTGAAAAGATGAAGGCAGTCGGCCGGATCACCATACCCGGCACTCTGGGATTCGACGTCTCCTACATTCGTGAGGTCAAGACCCCGACGGGACGCTCGATCCGCTTCATCACAAACCGCAAAATCGCTTTCGGGGAAGCTTATTGGGATACCCAATCGCAATCCTTCAATCTGACGGCGGGCGAGATAAGAATCAATGATCAGGACAAGGGTAAGAGCGACGGCGTTCTCTTCCCGGCCACCCAACTCACCATCAACAAGGATGGCGAGCCGCAGTGGGATCTCAGGATGAACCCATGGAAGCTCAACAACATCATTGTTTGGCCGGGTTCGGATACCGAGAAGAAGTAGTCTGTTGAATCTCGCTTTTCGAATCAGAATCAGCTGTCCAAAATCTCGCGAGGAATCTTGACCATGAAGATAAAGGCGCATTCATGCAGTGTGGCGTTGGCGACGTTGATTGTCATGCTCGGCACCACTGTGACCGAAGCCAAGACCAAGTACGTCTGTGACGAACCTAAACCGGCGGATTCGTGTAATGCCGCTAATACCTGCGGATCTGCCTCAGCGGTCTGCACAATCGATGTCCGGAAATCGGGAGATGGTTCTTCCGTCAAGCCGAGTGTTCCGAATGCCAAGGGCAACCAGCTCTTCTGCATCAAGGCAGGCACCACAGTTGTGTGGATGTCCTCGAGCAAGAACACTGGTTTCATGATTTCCTTCGGCGAAGAATCTCCCTTCGATCCGGATGACACTATTCGCGGCGGCGGAAACAAGCCCATTACCGTGAAAGCACAGAGACCCGGCTGCTACAAGTACGACGCCGGAGCCTTCTATTCAGGCGCGGTTTATGGCATGAGCGGCGGCAGTAATCCGGAGCTCGTTGTTCTACCCTAGCAACGTGAATGGGCCGCCCAGCGACGCTTGCGGGCGGCCTGTTCCTGTTGTCTGTGTTGCTGCCAGTGGTCAATTGTCTTTCTTCTCCCGGGGGTTACCTCGACCCGATGTCAATATCCTGCCCGGCTTGATCTGCCCTTGTCCGCTCATTCCATTGCGAAAACAAGCTCACCGATCTTGCAGGTTATTTCTCCCGGTTCCCTACACTTGTCTTGGTAGCAATGAGCAACCGCATCATCACCCGACCAGCATTTGAACCAGCGTACGGTTGGCTACATATGGATCAATGAACCACAATCCGATATGGAACTGCCCCAGAAATGATGCAAAACGCGCTAAGTCTATATTTATGACGACTTTAGATCTTAAGTCATTTGTTTGCAATAAGTTACCGGACCCCCTTCGCAAGCTAACTCACATGGATTCACGAACTTGGTCCAAAATCGCGAAATTTTTTGCGACGGGCAATTTGCAACCATTCGGTTGCATATTAAATATGGTATTGGTCTCGTAGTGCTAGAGTGAGATGGTTCTCACTTCTATTCAGGATCTTTGCTTTCTTGCGTGCTCCTGGTGTGCTCCTGGCGGCTATGTTCGCGCTCTCCGGCGTGGTCTTCGCCGCCGCGCGTGTTCAGCCCGTTTCCGTTCCACCTGAGCTGCGCTCCACAGCCTTCACTGTCACCGTCAACGAGCAGCCCATCGACGTGGCTCACGCCGCGGCTAGCTACGACTTCGTCAACTTCGACGTCACCGGCCCTGTAACCATCGCAATCACCGCAGAGCAACCAGGCTTTTGGGATAAAGGTGTCGACATCGAGCCATGGCGGCTCGGCATCCGGCCTGTGCACGACGGTCAGACGATCCGCTTCAAAATCAACGGCCCGCAAAAGCTCTCCATCTCGCGCCCCGGCGACTTTCTCAATCACGCCACAATGCTCTTCGTCTTCGCTGGGTCGCCCCCGGTGCCTGCGCCGCCGGCCGATCCCACCGTTCACGTCTTCCCCCCCGGGGTCTATCACCAGAGCCTCAACCCGCAAAGCGGCGAAACCTACTACCTGGCGCCCGGCTCTTACTTCTACGGCAGCCTGAATCTCTGGAAAGTCAGCGGCGTCAGAGTGCTGGGCCGCGGCACCATCGTCTACGAAGGCGTGCAGGATCCCAACTCCGATCAGGGCTGGATGCAAAAGCCTGACTGGCACTGTATCGGGGCGATGGAGTCGCACAACGTCGCAGATCGACGGAGTCACCTGCATTGTCCGCGCACGCACCTGGTCCGTCCAGTTGAAGGACTCCACAGGCTTCACCTTCAACGACCTCCGCGTCATGGGCGGCAACCCCGGAAACGCCAACCAGGACGGTATTGACTGGATCGGCTCCTCCGACGGACTCGTCAAGAACGCGTTCCTCCGCGCTTCAGATGACGATATCGCGCTCATGGGCAACTGGGATGGCTACACCGACGCCGACATGCTCCGTCCCGGCCGCGATGTGCAGAACATCACAGTGGAAGACAGCCAGCTCTCCACCAGCATTTCCAACATTGTTCGCTCCGTGTGGCCGCGCAAGATTTTCAATTCCAGCAATTTCACGCTGCGCAACTCCGACATTCTCCACGGCGGCATCGGCGCCTGCGGACAAACCTTCGGCATCCTCGGCATGTGGGGAGCTAACGGCTCCAAAGGCGACCACTCGAACTACACATTTGAAAATCTCTGGCTCGACAACTGGTACTCCCTTGTCCAGATCGATCACCAGGAACCAGCCGTTCACGGCATTGTCTTCAAAAATATCTGGGCCCTCGACCAGCCGCCGCTCGCCACCAGCACCATCACCGGTAACGTTAGCGATGTAACCTTCGACAACGTAAAGTACGACCAGAATCGCGCCACCAACGAAGCCCAGTTGCAATTGATCACGGCTGGAGGCGCTGCGCCGCCCAAATTTCCCGCACCCTCCGGCCCGGTCGCGCACTTCACCGTCGATCCGCCAGTCTTCGCTCCCGGCGATAAGGTCACGCTTACCGCAGACCCTTCGCCGCACGCGACATTCACCTGGCTCTTCGGCGATGGAACCGAAGCCCACGGCCACAAAGTGAAGCACAAGTTCCCCGACGCGCTCGGAACGGCGCTGGACGGCACGAACGGCGCAGGCCGTTTTCGCGTTCTGCTCAAAGCTGAAGACAAGCGGGATCATCAGGATTGGGCAGCGCAGGGAGTGGTTGCGGTCGCCAAATGGCATGAGGCAGCACAGATCGCCGGCCCCACGGTTCCGGGTCTGATATGGCAGATCTATCCCGGTACGTGGACAGAACTTCCGGACCTCACTCACCAGACAGCGATCTTCAAGGGGAGCTCGTTGAACCTCTATGCTGATCCTCAGGGCTTCACTCGCTACGTCGCTGCATGGGATGGCTTCATCGACATTCCCGCGGATGGCGGCTACACCTTTCACCTGATGGACCGCGATGGTGCCCGCCTTGTGATCGACGATATTCAGATCGCCAAAACGGGGCCGCCCTTCGCACAGGTCTGCGGATCACCCGGGAACGCGATGCGTTACGACCATGGCTCTATCGGTCTGCGCGCCGGACGCCATAGCGCTGCACCTTGAAGGCCTGCACTCCGCGAGCCAGGGCTCCCCCCGCGTCCTATGGGAAGGCCCGGCGCTTCCCCTGATCGATGTTCCCGTTGACGCGTACAGCCGTCCCCGCCTAGACACAGTGAACAATGCGAAATTGAAATAGGCTCGTCCGTCGCTCCTTCTCGCCTAGATAACGACAGCCCAGACTAATAAGCCTGGGCTGTCGTGGTGAACTGTGGTAATTCGATCGAGCCATCGCGCAGCCGCGATTGCCCGAGTACTTTCACGAGTGCTGCACACAAGCCGCGATGGCCCGATGGCACTACCGTTAGACGGTTTCCTTGGGTGACAGCATCGTCACTCCATTTGGAAGAATCGCCACCATGCGCATCAATCAAGCGATGCATCTTCGTGAAAGGATGCGGTAGCGTCCCATGCGGATAGATTCTCGCGCAGGGGTCGCCAAGGGTTCCGGGGCGCGATGATTTACGCCACAGTCACCGTACGCAATGTACTGCTGGAAGAGTCTCTCTGCATCTTTTGGACTGCCCTCCTTCCACGTACGCCATCAATGTACCCCCGGATTCACGCGGCGTCAATAAACATGAAGTGTCGATCCAGCGATATTTCACCCGAATGCACTCGCAGCGGAGCATTACTCTGCAATTGCCGTGTTGCAACGTAACGTCAAGACTAATCAGCCGAGCGCTACTGCGGAAGTTGCGTTACATCCCATCCACCGCCGAGAGCGCGAATCAGCCCGACGCTCGCCGCAAACTGGCGCGTCACAAGATCCGTCGAAGTGCGCTGGTTGCTCAGCAGCGTGCTTTCGGCCACAAGTACTTCGAGGTAGTTCGTCGCCCCGCCTTTATACCGCTGGTTCGACAAGTCCAGCGAATGCTGCGCAGCCGTCACTGCGCGCTGCTCCGTCGTAGCCTCTTCGTTCAACACGCGCAGGTCTGACAATCTGTCTTCGACCTCATTGAAAGCGCCGAGCACCGTGGCACGATAAGTCGACGCCTGCGCCTCGTAGTTGTGTCTCGCCTGGTCCGTAATTGCACGTCGTCTACCCGCATCGAACAATAACTGAGTCGCTTGCGCACCGAGGCTCCACAGCGCGCTCGGCCCCTGAATCAGCGTGCCGATATTCGTGCTCTCAAATCCACCACCGCCACCCAAAACCACATTTGGATAAAACGCGCTGATCGCGATCCCGATCTGCTCATTCGCCGCAGCCGTCCGTCGTTCAACCGCCGAAATATCCGGCCTGCGCTCGATCAACTGTGACGGCACTCCAACCGGAACTTTCGGCAACGGCAGATCCAGCGGCGCCGGCGCCAACGTCACGTAGCGCGCTTCTTTGTTAATGAGAGTGGCAATCGCATGTTCATATTGACTACGCGCCTCGTTCAAATCAATCAACTGCGCCCGCGTCGTCTCCAGCTGCGCTAGCGCCTGGGCCACTACTACTTCGGTCGCCAGTCCACCCTTCACCAGCCGCTGGTTCAAATCGAGTTGATGCTCGTAGTCCTTCACTGTCCTCTCGAGCAGTCGAGCATCGGAATCCAGTCCACGCAGCTCGAAAGTAGTCCAACGCCAGTTCCGCATGCAGGCTCAAGTCAAGATTCGCCAGGTCTGATGCGCTTGCCTGCGCATTTGCGTGAGCAGATTCAACCTGGCGCCGTACGCGTCCCCACAGATCCGGCTCCCAACTCGCCTGACCTCCAAGCTGGAAGTCGCTGTAGCCCGTCTGTGTGCTGTTCGAAATCAATGGACGGTGCGAAGACACCTGGTCGCGGCTCGCAGCACCCGAGACCGAAAGCGTAGGGTAAAAATCAGCTCGCGCCACTCGCACCTGGTCGCGCGCCGAGAGATACGTCTCCAGGGCTGCACGAAGGTTCTGGTTCTCCGGCACAATCTGTTCTTCCAGCGCATTCAATTGCGGATCCTGATAAATCTCCCACCACTTCCCGCGCAGCATGCCATCCGAGGGCGATGCGGGCTTCCACGTTCCTCCAGCCGGATTAGGCGGCGGCACAACCGCTCCGGGCGATCCACCCTCCTTGTATTCCGGCGGCGGCGCAGTCGCGGGACGGCTATAGTTGGGCCCGACCTTGCATCCAGCTAGCAGCGCCACAAATCCCAGCGAGCCCGGCAAGCAGGCGATGTCCCACCGCACCGGCTTCTCTCCACGCTGCACCGAGATGCAGCGGGAACCCTCGCTCTGAAACCGACCGCATTGCTATTTGCCCCCCGGTCCCGGCTGTCCATCAGTGTCCTAGGCTCCTCGGGCTTTGCGGGTTCACTTTCTCACCCTCAATCAGCGAGTCCGGCGGATCCTGGATCACGCGGTCTCCCTCTTTCAACCCGCTGACGATCTGAACCGTCGCTCCATCATCCTGGCCAATCGTCACAGGAACCAGGTGCGCAATGTTGTCATTGCCCACCGTGCCCACGCGCGTTCCCTCACGGCGAAAGATGATCGCAGACACCGGAACAATGAACGTCTGCATCGACGGCGCCTTGAAGTGAACTTGCGCCAGCGACCCCGGCAGCAACTCTCCATTGCGGTTATCCACGTCAAGTTCCACCAGCAATGTACGGCTCACCGGATCGATTGCATTTGCGGTTCGCACCAATGTCCCTTGAAAGTTCCGGCCCGGATACTCGGGAAACGTGATGTCGATCTTCGAACCGTGTTTCAGGTTGGTCGTATAGATTTGCGGAACGTTCGTGTAGACGCGCAGCGTGTTCAGAGCCTGCATGTGAAACAGTTCTTTTGCCGCCCCTGTATCAATCAACTGCCCAATATCAATCGAACGCGCCGTCACCACTCCGTCGAACGGGGCATAAACCTTCTCGAACGATTCCAACTGCTTCAGCCGTTCCACGTTGGCCTGCGCCGACTTCACTGCAGACGCTGTCGCCGTTGCCTGGTTGGTGAATGTCTCCGTATCCTGCTGTGAAACCGCATTTGAATCGACCAGTCCCTGGTAGCGTTGCGCCTGCGAGTGTGCATTCTTGGCATTGGCCTCCGCAGAACCCAGATCAGCTTGGGCCTGTGCCAACTGCTGATCCAGCTCCGGCGTTGCAATCTCCGCCAGCAGCGCTCCCTGTCTTCACGTGAGAGCCAATGTCGTAGTACCACTTCGTCAGATAACCAGACGTGCGCGCGTAAATCGGCGAATCGGTATAAGCCGTGACATTGCCCGGCAGCAAAAATGTGTCGATCGGGTTGCCAGGCTTCGGCGGAAGCGCAATCACTACGGGTGCTGCCGTTTCCTGGGTTGTTTCTGCCAGCACATTGCTTTGGTGGATGCGGCTCAGGATCCCAAATGTCGCCAATGCCGCAAACACCAGCAGCACAATCACCGTGCCTATGATGGCAAAGCGCCCCGCAATCGGCTTCTGCGCCGGTGCATGCTGCGTGTCGTGTCCCTCGTGAGGAACCTGATGCGCCTCAGCCGGCTTCTGGTTCGGGTTGGATTCGTTGCTCATAAAACTTGCTCCGAAGAACTTGTGCTAACTAGTCGAATTCGTCAAACGTTGCAGCCTGCTTTTCCCGTCGCGTGGATCTCGTCCGCTTCTCGATCCATCCATGTACTACTGAGAAGAACGCAGGAACAAAGAACAAAGTCGCCACCGTGGCCAGCAGCAGACCGCCGATTACAGCGCGTCCCAGTGGCGCATTTTGCTCGCCGCCTTCGCCCAGCCCCAGTGCCATTGGCATCATGCCCAGAATCATCGCCAGCGCCGTCATCAGCACCGGCCGCAGTCGAACATAACCCGCATTTAATGCGGCCTGGCGCGCATCGCCGACCAACTCTTCAAGTTGTTCGCGCGCAAAGCTCACCACCAGAATTGAATTCGAAGTCGCAACACCCATGCACATAATCGCTCCCGTCAATGCCGGCACGCTCAGCCGTGTGCCGGTCAGAAAAAGGAACCATGTAATCCCTGCCAGTGCTGATGGCAGAGCAGAAATAATCAGAAACGGGTCGAGCCACGACTGGAAATTCACCACGATCAGCAGATACACCAGCAGGATCGAGAAAGCCAAGCCGCCGAGCAGCCCGATGTAGGAGGCCTGCATCGTCTCGCTCTGCCCGCGCAGAATCATGTGGGACCCCTTTGGCAGCTGCTTCTCGTACTTCGCCTTAATTCTCTCCACTTCGCGCGTCACAGTTCCGAGGTCTGTTCCGGCGACGTTGGCATAAATGTCGAGTACCGGCTGCACGTTGTAGTGGCTTACGGTGCCCAGTTCCGCGCCCGGCTGGAACTGCGCCAGATTGCCCAGTACCTGCACCGGTTGTCGCGGCGCGCCGGGTGCGCTTATCTCCATCGCTGCGGGAGCTGATCCGCTATTTGCCTGTGCCGTTCCGGACGTACTGGCCGCAGAGCTTCCCGACCGTGTGACCGGCAGGCTCTGCAACTCCGACATTGAATCCAATTGGTATTGCGGCGTCTGCACCGCAACGTTATAACTGACGCCGTTTCTCGGATCGAGATAGAAACTCGGCGTTGTCTGAAAGCTGCCACTCAATGCCACCAGAAGACTTTGCGCCACATCTCGCTGCGTCAGGCCAATGGACTGCGCACGCGTCCGGTCCACATTCACTGTGAAATTCGGATAGTCAAAGGGCTGCTGAATTCGCGAATCTATCGCTCCGGGTACATACCGGACTTCATTCAGCATCTTTTCTGCAACCACCCGGTTGCCATATAGATTCGGGCCCACAATTTGAATATCAATGGGCGCTGAAAGTCCGAAATTAAGAATCTGCGTCACAATATCCACGGGCAGAACGTAGAAGGTCACTCCCGGATAATCGCGCGCCAGCACGCTTCGTAGCTCCCGCACATAATCATCAGTCGGATGGTGTTTGGGCGTAAGCTGCACCTGGATGTCCGCATCCGCGGGTCCGATTGGCGCCGAGGTCGAATACGAAAGGTTTAACCCGGAGTAGGGCAAACCGATGTTGTCCACAATCGTCACCATCTCGCTCGCGGGGATGTGCTCGCGAATCGTAGCGTCGATGTGATCGCACAATGCAGCCGTCTCTTCAATACGAGTTCCGGTGCGGGCGCGTACGTGAATCTTGAACTGCCCCGCATCGACGGAGGGAAAGAAGTCCTGCCCGAGCCAGGGCACGAGCAACGCCACCGAACCGACTGCGAAGACCGCAAATACAATCAGAAACACTCCGGCATAGTCCACGCACAGCGTCAACAGCCGTACGTAGCCGTTGCGGAAGAGCGTAAAACCATTCTCAAACGCGCTCTGGAAGCGCACGAAAGGATTGCGGCTATGCGACTTCCTTGCCGCT
The DNA here is from genome assembly GCA_963738035.1 of uncultured Acidobacteriaceae bacterium. Taxonomy (GTDB): domain Bacteria; phylum Acidobacteriota; class Terriglobia; order Terriglobales; family Acidobacteriaceae; genus Telmatobacter. The sequence goes on along the minus strand of CAVTVB010000001.1, from coordinate 221,810 downwards.
GCTGCGTCGTCATGTTCATGCAGCAGGTACTTGGCCATGGTCGGCACCACGGTTCGTGAGAGCAGGTAGCTGGCAAGCATGGCAAACACCACTGCCTCAGCCAGCGGGACAAACAGATACCGCGCCACGCCGCTTAACAAAAACATCGGAACAAACACGATGCAGATGGCCAATGTTGAAACCAGTGCCGGGGTGGCAATCTGCGCCGCGCCATCCAGAATCGCCTGCTCAATCTCCTTGCCCTGTTCCAGGTTGCGGTTGATGTTCTCGATCTCCACCGTCGCATCGTCTACGAGGATGCCGACCGCCAGCGCCAGACCTCCCAGTGTCATGATGTTGATCGTCTCGTTCAGCAGCGCCAGCATCGTGATTGAACACAAGATCGACAGCGGAATCGACACGGCGATAATCAGCGTCGACCGCCAGCTTCCAAGAAAAACCAGGATCATCACCGCCGTCAGGCAGGCTGCGATCAGCGCCTCGCGAACCACCCCGCCAATGGCTCCGCGTACGAAGATCCCCTGATCGGAAAGTGCGTTGATCTGGATTTGCGGCGGCAATTGGCCCCTCATGCTGGGACTATCCACGATGGCGTGCACATTCTTGATAATCTGCAGCGTCGAAGCCGAACCGGTCTTCATGATGCTCATCATGATGGCGCGCTTGCCATCCACGCGAACGATGTTGGTCTGCGGTGGGCAGCCATCGCGCACGTGCGCCACATCGCGCACGTAAATGATTGCGCCATTCACGTTTCGAATAGGAAGATCGTTCAACTGCGTCCACGATCGAAGGCGCAGAGTTCGTCTCAATCGCGTACTCGAACCGGTCCATCTTCATCGTGCCCGAGGGCACAATCAAATTCTGCGATGAAATCGCAGTAACGACATCGGCGGGCGACAATCCCCGGGCTTGCAGAGACTGGGGATCGAGATCCACTTGAACTTGACGCTGCTTCCCGCCATAGGGGAACGGCGTCTGCGCTCCTTCGACCGTCGCCAGTTGCGTACGAATGGTGTTCGTTCCAAGATCGAAGAGCTGCTGCTCGTTCAGCCCTTTTCCCGAGAGTCCTAGCATCAGCACAGGCACGCTCGATGCGTTGTACTGAATGATGAACGGCGGCGTAGTCCCCGGCGGAAGTTGCCGCAATTGCACCTGGCAAATAGCCGTCACCTGGGCTACGGCATTCCCGATATTCACATGTGGCTGAAAGAATATCTTGATGATGCCGATGCCATTCAGCGACTGCGATTCGATGTGCTCAACATCGCTGACCGTCGTCGTCACTCCGCGCTCGCTGTTGAAGATGATGCGCGTCGACATCTCCTGCGCGGAGAGACCCGTGTAGTTCCACACCACGGTCACAACAGGAATGTCGATGTTCGGAAAAATATCCGTAGGCATCGACACAATGCTGTATGCGCCCAGAATCAGGATCAAGAGCGCAAACACGGCAAAGGTATACGGCCGCCGCAGCGCTAGCCGAACAATCCACATCATAGGGCTGGTACTCGCTCCTGAGGCGATTTGCCCGTCATCCGCATGACGTATCAGCGATGGCGCGCCAAGGGACTGCAGGCGAACCGGTCAAGGCAAACAGCAGCTCAATCAATAGAATCCGGGTCCGGATCGGCTCTTCGCCGCCCGCTCCGACGCAACCTTTTAAAAGGTCAATGTTAGACGATGGCGCGAGGTAGAACACAACGCGCTTGTCTTTCCAGGCTCTCTTGCTACCACTTATAGGACGGATTTTGACCCACCGAAGCTTCATTTTTCAGGAAAGCATCATCTCAGAATGCGATGTGATTCGAGCCGCTCTAACAGCTGCTTTATCAGACTGCTGAACCGGCCGAAGCGTAGACAAAATGACGGCCATTGCTTTGTAACCGCTCTAACCACTCCGTTCGCTACAATGGCAGCGGCTTGTTACTGCTATGTGCCTTCGTTTTCTGCGACCAGAAGAAGGCAAGACCGGGAAACCTTTCATAAATCAGGTCCGTCCTTTATAAGGAGCGTCGCTGCGGGAAAACCTCACTCGAATATCGCCATTTTAGGAAGCAGAGCAGCCGGCACCTATCTCGGATCAAAGAAGACTGACTGGAAACTAAGATCATGCCAATTCAAAACGCCACTGAGCCTTATTTACCCAAAACCGGCGAATCGCAGCCAGCCGGCCATAAAAACCCGTGGGTGAGGATCATTGTCTATCTCGTCCTCGCCATTGCGGTGGGCCTCATTGTTTGGCGCGTATATCAGAATAAGCAGAAGACCGCTGCCAACACAGCCAATCAGGCTGCGGCTCTGTTGGGCCGCCCCGTACCTGTCCAGGTGGTTCCAGCCGAACAGAAGCCAGTGCCGATCTATCTCACCGGCCTCGGCACCGTAACCCCTTACTACACCGTCACCGTCAAATCCCGTGTGAGCGGCGAATTGCTCCCCGTCAAGTTCACTGAAGGCCAGGAGGTGAAGCAGGGCGAAACCATTATGGAAATCGACCCCAGGCCTTACAAAGCAGCGCTTGACCAGGCCAAAGGCACCCTGGCTCACGACCAAGCGCTCCTCAAAAATGCCCAGGCTGAGGCTGGCCGCTACAAAGCCCTCTATGCGGCGGGTGTCGTCTCCAAAGAATCTCTTGACGCCAATGAAGCACAGCTAGGCCAGTACGAGGGTGCTATCCAGTCGGACAATGCCGCCATCGAAACCGCCCAGTTGCAGTTGGATTGGTGCTACATCAAGTCGCCGATCAACGGAAAGATTGGCCTCCGACTCGTCGATCCCGGCAATATCATCTCGGCCAATTCCACCAATCTCGTCGTTATCAACCAACTGAAACCCATTGCCGTCTATTTCACTCTGCCTGAAATCCAGTTGCCCCAGGTGCTCAAGCATCTTGCAAACGACCGGCGGCTGCCCGTTGACGCTTACGATCGCAGCGATACGCAATTGCTTTCCAGCGGAACACTGCTCACCGCCGACAACCAGATCGACACCACGACCGGTACTGGCAAACTCAAGGCCGTCTTCGACAATCAGGATTCAGTTCTGTTTCCCAACCAGTTCGTAAACGTCCACCTGGTGCTTGAAAACCGGCCGAACGCGCTCGTCGTACCCACCGCTGCCATTCAAACGGGGCTGAACGGCTCCCTTTTCGTTTGGGTCATCAACGACGATGGAAAAGGCGGACAGGCTTCCCAGATGCAGACCGTTAAGGTTGCGCTCGCCGAAGGCCAGCAGACAATTCTCGATAGCGGTCCGGCCCCCGGAGCCAAGATCGTCGTCGATGGCGCCGATCGCCTCCGTCCCGGCCAGCCCGTTACTGTCGCCGCGGCCCATCAGAAACAAGCTTCCGGGCAAACCTCAGGTCAGAGTCCGGCTCAACCTGCGGGCTCCGGCACCGGCCAGCCCGGCAACGACGGCAAGCACAAGTCGAGGCAGCAGTGAGTCTTAGTCCATCCCGGCCATTCATTCTCCGCCCCATCGCAACCTCACTGCTGATGGCGGCCATCATGCTCGCGGGAGGTGTGGCTTACCTGCAACTGCCCGTCTCTGCGTTGCCTGAGGTGGATTACCCCATCATCCAGGTGCTCACCTTCTATCCCGGCGCTGGCCCTAGCGTCATGTCGTCGTCTGTCACCGCACCCCTTGAGCGCCAGTTCGGCCAGATGCCCGGTCTCAAGCAGATGACCTCCGTCAGTTCCGGTGGCGGCTCCGTCATCACCCTTGAATTCAACCTCGACGAAGACATCGACGTCGCCGAACAGGAAGTTCAGGCCGCCATCAATGCCGCCAACAGCTTCCTTCCGCAGGACCTTCCCAACCCACCCGTCTACAGCAAGGTGAATCCCGCCGATGCGCCCATCATGACGCTGGCACTGACCTCCGATTCGCTACCGCTCGACAAAATTGAAGATGCCGCCGACACCAACCTCGCGCAGAAGATTTCCCAGGTCACGGGCGTAGGTCTTGTCTCCATCGCCGGCGGGCAAAAGCCCGCCGTTCGCGTGCGGGCCAACCCCGCGCAGCTTGCCGCTTATAACCTCAGCCTTGAAGATCTGCGCACCGCCCTCGCCGCCGCCAACGTCGACCAGGCCAAGGGCACGCTGAACGGCGCTCGGCAGTCCTACACCATCAACGCCAACGATCAGCTCGTCTCCAGCGCCGACTACCTGCCCGTTATCGTGGCTTACCGCAACGGGGCTCCCGTACGTACGTCCGATGTTGCGACCGTCGTCGACGCAGCCGAAAACTCCCAGCAGGCTGCCTGGATGAATCGTCAGCCCGCTGTCATCGTGAACGTGCAGCGCCAGCCCGGCGCCAACATCATCGCCGTCGTGGATCGCATCCACAAGCTCCTGCCGCAGTTGCAAACCAGCCTTCCCGCCAGTGTGCAGGTCCATATCCTCACTGACCGCACAACCACCATCCGCGCATCCGTTAAAGACGTCGAATTCGAACTGATGCTCACCATTGCGCTGGTCGTTCTGGTCATCTTCCTTTTCCTGCGCAATCTTGCCGCCACCATCATTCCGTCTGTCGCCGTGCCACTCTCCATCGTCGGTACCTTCGGCGTGATGTATCTGCTTGGCTACAGCCTCAACAACCTCACCCTCATGGCGCTCACCATCTCCACCGGCTTCGTGGTCGACGACGCCATCGTGATGATTGAGAACATCTCGCGCTTCATTGAGGAAGGCGACTCGCCGATGCATGCCGCGCTCAAAGGCAGCGAGCAAATCGGCTTTACCATTATGTCGCTTACCGTCTCGCTGATCGCGGTACTCATCCCGTTGCTGTTCATGAGCGACGTCGTAGGCCGTCTCTTCCGCGAGTTCGCCATCACTCTCGCAGTCACAATCCTTGTCTCCGCGGTCGTCTCCCTCACCCTGACACCCATGATGTGTTCGCGGATTCTTCAGGATAAGAAAACAGCGAAGCAGACCCGCTTCTACTACTGGTCAGAGAAGGTCTTCAACTCCATCATCGCCTCCTATGGCCGGGGATTGAAGAAGGTTCTTGAGCACCGCTTCATCACGTTGCTCGTCACCATCTCCACGTTTGTCGCCACAGTTCTGCTGTTCATCGTGATCCCCAAAGGTTTCTTTCCGGTTCAGGACACGGGTGTGATCCTTGGCATCAGCGAGGCACCCCAAACCGTAAGCTTTGCCAATATGGCCGAGCGTCAACAGAGGCTCGTTGACATCGTTCTCAAAGACCCCGCCATAGATAACGTCTCATCATTCATCGGAGTTGACGGCACAAACACCACGCTCAACTCGGGTCGCATCCAGATCACCCTCAAGCCGCTCGATCAGCGCAAAATCTCCGCTACTGAAGTGATCCGTCGCCTCCAGCCCAAGGTGGCAGACGTCGATGGCATCCAGCTCTTCCTGCAGCCGCTGCAAGACCTAAGCGTGGAAGACCGCGTCAGCCGCACACAATTCCAGTACTCCCTTGAAGATCCAAACTCAGTCGAGCTCGCCACCAAAACCCGCCAGTTGGTGGAGGAGTTGAGCAAGGAGCCCGCCGTCACCGACGTAGCCAGCGATCTTCAAGATCAGGGCCTGGGCGCGAATCTGGTCATCGATCGCGATACTGCAGCTCGTCTTGGCATCGCCATGGCCGACATCGACAACACTCTCTACGACGCCTTCGGCCAACGCCAGATCTCCACCATCTTCACCCAGCTCAACCAGTACCACGTCGTCATGGAGGTCGGTCAGAACTTCGCCAACAACCCGACCAATCTGAACAGTCTCTATGTGAAGTCAAGCAACGGCACGCAGGTGCCGCTCGGCATGATCGCCCACTGGGAACAGACCAAGGCACAACTCGCCATCGGCCACCAGGGCCAGTTCCCATCCACCATCGTCAGCTTTAACCTCGCGCCCGGCCGAGCGCTGGGTGACGCTGTCAAAGCCGTCAATGCAGTGGAGCAGCGCATCGGCATGCCCTCCAGCATCAATGCCAGCTTCCAGGGCACAGCCGCGGCCTTTCAAACCTCGCTCGCCAACGAGCCCCTGCTCATCCTCGCTGCACTGGTCACCGTTTACATTGTGCTGGGCATTCTCTACGAGAGCTACATCCATCCCATCACCATCATCTCCACTCTGCCATCAGCGGGCGTGGGAGCCCTGCTCGCGCTCATGATCACGCAGATGGAGTTCAGTGTGATTGCGCTGATCGGCATCATCCTGCTGATCGGCATCGTGCAAAAGAACGCCATCATGATGATCGACTTTGCGCTCCAGGCCGAGCGCGAAGAGGGCAAATCGGCTGAAGAAGCTATCTTCCAGGCCTGTCTGCTGCGCTTCCGGCCCATCATGATGACGACATTAGCCGCGCTTCTCGGAGGCCTGCCGCTGGCACTCGGAGGCGGAGTCGGCGCAGAGCTTCGCATGCCCCTCGGCGTCAGCATCGTCGGCGGACTCATCTTTTCGCAGATGCTTACCCTCTTTACCACTCCAGTCGTCTATCTCTACTTTGACAGGCTGGCACAACGGATGAAGCCGCGCGACCTTCAGATGGATGTCGAACGGCGCACGGTCTCGGCGGACTAAGGCAGGCACGATGCATATCTCCGCACCCTTTATCCAGAGGCCCGTTGCCACCACGCTACTGAGCGTGGCCCTCCTGCTTGCCGGTTCCGTCGCATATTCTGTCCTGCCCGTTGCATCGCTTCCCGACGTGGATTTTCCGGTAATTGGCGTCGGTGCGGGGCTTCCCGGTGGCAGCCCTGAGACGATGGCCTCCGCTGTAGCAACTCCGCTCGAGCGCCAGTTTGGCCGCATCGCCGGCGTCAACCAGATGACGTCGTCCAGCTCGCTCGGCTCGGCTTCCGTCACGCTCCAGTTCGATCTCAATCGCAACATTGATGCCGCAGCTCGCGACGTGCAGGCTGCCATCAATGCGGCGCGCAGCCAGTTGCCGTCGTATTTGCCCCAGAACCCCGGCTACCGCAAGGCCAACCCGGCTGAGGCGCCGATCCTCATTCTCACCCTCACCTCTGACGTCGTTCCCAAGCCGCAGGTTTACGACATGGCCGATTCGATCCTCGCCCAGAAGATCGCGCAGATCCAGGGCATTGGCCAGGTGTTTGTTGGCGGCAGCGCGCAGCCAGCCGTGCGTGTCGAACTCAACCCGATGCAGCTCGGCAACAATGGCGTCGGACTTGAAGCTGTCCGCACCGCGCTTTCAGCGGCCAACGCCAACCGCCCCAAGGGAGCCTTCAACGACGGGGAGCATCGCTGGCAAATCGACGATAACGATCAGATCTTCAAGGCTGCCGACTACGCATCCATCATCGTCGCTCATAACCCGCAGACCGGGGCTCCCGTACGCGTTGGCGATCTCGGCACCGTCACTAACTCCGTATCCGACATTCACACCGCGGGCCTCGCCGGCAACAACTCGCCGGGCCATAGCGGCGTTCTCAAAGACGCAATCCTCATCGTCATCTTCAAAATCCCAGGCGCCAATGTCATTGACGCCGTCGATGCCGTCCTCAAGGAGATGCCCCGCCTCCAGGCCGAAATCCCGCCCACCATCAAGATGAACGTGGCGGTCGACCGCACCACCACCATCCGTTCCAGTGTGCGCGACGTGGAAATCTCGCTCATCATCAGCGTCTTTCTCGTGGTGCTCGTTGTATTCCTCTTCCTCCGCGAAATCTGGGCCACCATCATCCCCTCCGTCGCCGTGCCGCTTTCGCTCGTGGGCACCTTCGGCGTGATGTATCTGGTCGGCTACACCATCGACAATCTCTCCCTGATGGCGCTCACTATCTCCACCGGTTTCGTGGTCGACGATGCCATCGTGGTCATCGAGAACATTACGCGCTACCTCGAAGAGGGAATGAAGCCCTACGAAGCCGCCATGAAAGGCTCGAAGGAAATCGGCTTCACTGTACTCTCCATGAGCGTGTCCCTGATCGCCGTCTTCATCCCTATCCTTCTCATGGGCGGAATCATCGGAAAGCTCTTCCGCGAATTTGCAGTTACCCTCAGTGTCGCTATTGCGGTCTCGCTACTCGTCTCCCTCACCACAACGCCCATGCTCTGCGCAAAGTTTCTCAAGCAGCGCGACGAAAGCCGTCACGGGCGCCTCTACCGCATGTCCGAAAACGCGTTTCAATGGATTCACTACGAGTACAACTCAGCGCTGCGCTGGGTTCTGCGCCACCAATGGATCACGCTGAGTGTCGCCATTGGCTGCGCGTTTCTCAATATCTATCTCTTCATGATCGTGCCCAAAGGCTTCTTCCCGCAGCAGGACACCGGCCGCCTCGGTGGCCGGACCCGCGCCGCACAGGACATCAGCTTTCCGGCCATGGCAGAAAAGCAGAAGCAGCTGGCGCAGATGGTGCTAAACGATCCATCCGTAGCCACCGTTACTGCATTCGTCGGTGGTGGCGGGCCCGGCGGTGGTGGAACAAACGTGGGCAACATGTTCATCGCTCTCAAGCCGGTCAGCGAGCGCCCCGGCAAAATCAGCGCCGACCAGGTCGTCAACGGACTGCGTAGAAAACTCACGAGCGTTCCCGGCGCCGCTCTCTTCCTGCAGGCGCAGCAAGACATCCAGGTAGGCGGTCGCGGCAGCGATGCGCAGTATCAATACACCCTCTCCGCCGAAAACCTCAATGAGCTGAACACATGGGCTCCCCAGCTGCTCGCGCGCATGCGTGCCATGCCTGAGCTGCGCGACGCATCCACCGACCAGCAGGATCAGGGTCTCTCCGAAACCCTCGTCATCGATCGCGATAGCGCCTCCCGCCTCGGCATCACCGCAACTGCCATCGATCAAGTTCTCTACGATGCCTTCGGTCAGCGCCAGGTCTCCACCATGTACACCGGCCTCAACCAGTACTTCGTAGTTATGGAGGTCGACCCGCAATACCAGCTCAGCCCCGACTCGCTCAATAACATCTACATCAAGGCCAGCACGGCCACCGGCGCAGCCGCATCCGTTCCGACGCTCGGCACCGTCGCGAGCGCGACACCCGCCACGACACCCGCTGCAACGATCGCAAGCCCGGCGCCAACCTCCGCCCTCTCCGGCGCGGCCGCATCTTTCCCCACCTCCGCCGGCCAGCTTGTCACATCGAGCACCACATCCAGCTCGATCTCATCCGCAACCCCCACAACATCCACCACCTCGAATACCGTCAACGTGGCCGCCAACATTGCCGCCGTCGCCGCCTCCTCAGGCGAGTCCACCCAGGCTGCTGCCATATCCTCCGGAACCCTTACCGGCACGCCAGCCGCTGCTACGTCGTCCACGCCATTTTCAAGCGCCGGAGGCTTGGCAACTTCCTCAGCTGCGACAACCGCGCCCGCCACCGTTAACAACGGCGCCATGGTTCCACTCTCGGCCATCGCTCACTGGGAACGGAAGCGCACCTCCCTCGCCGTCAACCACCAGGGACAATATCCGGCCGTCACGCTTACCTTCAACCTCGCTCCCAATGTCGCTTTGGGCGATGCGGTTACTGCTCTACAAAAAGCGCAGGCCGACATGGGAATGCCCTCAACCATTCACGCGACCTTCCAGGGCACCGCGCAGGCCTTCCAGGATTCGCTCAAAAACGAGCCTTACCTCATCCTCGCTGCGCTCGTCGCCGTCTACATCGTCCTCGGCATCCTCTATGAAAGCCTGATTCACCCTCTCACAATTCTCTCCACGCTGCCTCCTGCCGGCGTCGGCGCCATCCTCGCCCTGCTCATCACCGGAACCGATCTCAGCATCATGGCGCTGATCGGCATCCTCCTGCTTATCGGAATCGTGAAGAAGAACGCCATCATGATGATCGATTTCGCCCTGCAGGCCGAGCGCGAACAAGGCCTTCCACCCGTGGAAGCCATCTATCAGGCCTGCCTCATGCGTTTCCGCCCCATCATGATGACCACGCTCGCTGCCATGTTCGGCGGACTCCCGCTCGCCATCGGCATGGGGGTCGGCTCCGAACTCCGCAAGCCCCTCGGCATCACCATCGTCGGCGGCCTGCTCGTGTCGCAATTGCTCACGCTGTTCACCACCCCCGTCGTCTACCTCTTCTTCGACAAGCTCCAGTGGCGCTTCATGAAGCTCCACCGCGTAGGCTCTGAACTGGAAGAAGCCCCCGGCGACTGAGCCGAATTCATCGGCGACAATTTGGGTGCCCCATGTCTGGCTTCTGAGACCTGGGAGATGGGTGAGATCTACATCCAAATTCGCGTCGTCTCATCACAGCGTCCCGCTCGCTCTAGCGCTATACTCCCACCGGCAATCCAATGCCGGAGGCATCCCATGCCCACTCTTGAAAAACTCGACCTCAAGAAACAATGGAAGCATCTCTACCAACCGCCGCTCGGCGAAATCATCACCGTCACCGTCCCCCCGCTCACCTACCTTATGGTCGACGGCGAAGGCGATCCCAACAGGTCCAAGTCCTTCGAGCAGGCCGTCGAAGCACTCTACTCGCTCTCCTACACCCTCAAGTTCACGCTCAAGAAAAGCCCGCGCGCCATCGATTACGGCGTCATGCCGCTCGAAGGCCTCTGGTGGGCCGACGATCCGCGCGTCTTCATGCAGGCCGACAAATCTGCGTGGAAGTGGACCGCGATGATCCTCCAGCCCGAATTCATCACCCGCGCCAATATCGACGCAGCCTTCGACGAAGTCCGCAGAAAGAAAAATCCCGCAGCCCTTGATCGCGTCCGCTTCGAGTCCCTCGCCGAAGGCGAATCCGTGGAGACACTTTACCTTGGCCCGTTCTCCAAAGAAGGCCCCACTATCCAGCGCATGCATGACACCATTCACGCAGCCGGCAAGCAACGGCATGGCAAGCACCACGAAATCTACCTGAGCGACCCGCGCCGCACCGCGCCCGCCAAGCTCAGAACCATCCTTCGTCAGCCCATGCGTTGAAGATCCACGCCGCGCACTCGCCGGTCACCGCGCTCTTAGTGTCTCTATGCACCGGAACGTGTGCAGAAGCCGCGCTGTGCCCGCGCGCCAGCGGTTACGCATTGGGAATGCACTCAAACTAGTGGTATTGTCAAAACAATTCAAGTTTTTCGCGCGCGATCATTTTTTCAGCCATTTTCCTCAAGGCTCTCGCATTTTCCTCTGAATCACATTGCCCCTTCGGCTTATCGCGCTGACGCCATCTCGACGAAGCACATCCGTGTTCCCCATTTTGCAATGCAAAGCTGGGTGGAGGTATCGATGAGCATTTCCCCTGAAGCGATGGACGCCAATCTGGTTCTGACCCTCGACGAAATCACGAGCCTGACGCAAGACGGAGGCAAGCCCGCCGACACACTGATGAACGTCGTCGCGCTCATCGCCTCTCGCTTCCGTACTGACGTCTGCTCAGCCTATTTGCTTGAACCCGATCGCTCTAACCTGGTCCTCGCGGCCTCGCTTGGCCTCCACTCCCGCAGCATCGGCGCGCTTCGGATGCCTCTTCATGAGGGACTTGCCGGCCTTGTAGCCGAGCAGGTCCGTCCCGTTGCCGTCGACGACGCCAGTCGCCACCCCCGCTACAAGTTCTTCAAGGATTCCGGTGAAGAGGAGTACCACTCCTTCCTCGGCGTCCCGCTCATCGATCGCGGCATTCTCCAGGGCGTTCTCGTCGTGCAAACAAAGGAACCGCGCGTCTTCCGCGACAGCGAGATCCGTATGCTCTCCGAGGCCGCCGAGCAGGTCGCCCCGGTCGTCAGCGAAGCCCGCACTCTCGACCGCTTCGTCGCGCCAGCGCAGGAGCGTCTCTGGGCCCTTGCCCGCAACGTCTGGTGGAGCTGGGACCAGGACTGCGTCAACCTCTTCCGCGACCTTAATCCGGTTCGGTGGCGCGAACTCAACCAGAATCCGATTGCACTGCTCAATGAAATGCCCCTCAGTGAGATCGAGCGCCGCGCCACCGAGCTTGTACTGCATAGTCGCATCAACTACGTCTTCCGCCGCCGCCAGGAGTATCTGCAGGGAGATCGCACCTGGGGTGCGGCCAATGCCGGCATCCTCCGCCCCCGACCGGTCGCCTACTTCTCCGCGGAATTCGGCCTCCACGAGTCGCTTCCCATTTACTCCGGCGGCCTCGGCGTCCTCTCCGGCGATCACATCAAGAGTGCCTCCGATCTCGACATCCCCCTCGTCGGCGTGGGCCTCTTCTACGGTCAGGGATACTTCCTCCAGCGTCTCGACGAAAAGGGATGGCAGCGCGAAGAATATCTCGAGACCGACATCAAGCAACTCCCCATGCAGCCCGCCATCGGACTCGACGGCCAACCCGTTATCGTCGAAATCGCGACTCGGGGCGCTGCCATTCGCGCCAAAGTCTGGCAAGTCAAGGTCGGCCGCTGCGATCTCTTTCTGCTCGACTCCAACGTCCCTGGCAACGCCCCTGAAGATCTCGAGACCACATCGCGCCTTTATGGCGGAGACTCCCGCACCCGCATCCGGCAGGAACTTCTCCTCGGCGTCGGAGGCTTCCGTGCTCTCAAGGCGTTGGGAATTTCTCCCGGCGTCCTGCATCTCAACGAAGGCCACAGCGGTTTCGCAGTTTTTGAAGCAATACGCTCCCGCATGGAAGAGGAGGGCCTCGACTTCTACGCCGCCGCCAGCCAGATTCCGCGCGAAGTCATCTTCACCACGCACACTCCCGTCCCCGCCGGCCATGATCGCTTCAGTCCGGACCTCATCGAAGAACACCTCGGACCCCTGCGCGACCAGCTCGGCATCTCCCATGAAAATCTCATGGGCTTCGGTCGCGAACATCCAACCGATCACGGCGAGACCTTCTGCATGACGGTCCTTGGCCTCAAGCTCGCGCGCCGCGTCAATGCCGTGTCCTCTCTCCACGGTGAAGTTTCACGCGCCATGTGGAAGGGCCTCTATCCCGGCCGGTCTGAAGACGCAGTCCCCATCGGACACATCACCAATGGCGTCCATGTTCCGTCATGGCTGGCTCCGCAGATGTTTCGCCTTTACGATCGCCACCTCGGCGTGGACTGGCAGAAGCGCAGCGGCTCCAAGAGTACGTGGGAAGCCATCGAAAATGTCGACGACGGAGAACTCTGGGAGACGCACCTAGCCCTCAAAGCACGCCTCCTCGACTTTGCACGTCACCGCGCCGTCGAGCAGGCCGAACGCCGCGACGAGTCGCCGGAGTCGACTCGTCGCCTCCGCAAAACCCTCTCGCCCGACGCTTTGACCATTGGCTTCGCCCGCCGATTCGCCACCTACAAGCGTGCCAACCTCCTGCTTAAAGACATCGAGCGCCTCGCCTCCATGGTCAACGATCCCAAGCGTCCGGTACAGTTCCTCTTCGCCGGCAAGGCCCATCCACACGACGAACCTGGCAAGCGCGTTCTGCAGCAGATTGCCGAGATGATGCGCGATTCTGACTTTGCTGAGAAATTCCTCTTCATCGAGGACTATGACATCAATGTCGGCCGGCACCTTGTTCAGGGAGTCGACGTCTGGCTCAATAACCCCCGTCGCCCTCTCGAAGCCTCCGGCACCAGTGGCCAGAAAGTCGTCCTCAACGGCGGCCTCAATCTCTCCGTGCTCGATGGCTGGTGGGCCGAGGCCTACGATGGCCTCAATGGCTTCGCCATCGGCAAGGGACGCACCCACTCCAACATGGATGTCCATGACAGTCGCGACGGCGAGGACCTCTATCGCGTTCTCTCCGGGGAACTTATCCCGCTCTACTACGAGCGCGACCGCGATGGCCTTCCCCGTGGTTGGATCAAGCGCATGAAGCGCACCATCCGCACCCTCGGCTGGCGATTCAACGCCGACCGCATGGTCATGGACTATACCCAGAAGTGCTACGTGCCAGCTGCCGGTGGCACCTCAAGCGAGATTCGGCCTCTTTGCTAATATCACCTGTTAAATCAGACATTTGTCCAAAATAGATCGATCAAGTTATGCACGCCGGGAGCGGGATAGTTACTTCAGTCTGTGCCATAGGTCAATTAATTTCAGGCGTTTACATGACCCCGCTGTCACAAAAGTCTGCCCGGCTACACACTTCGGGTAATGCCTTGCTTGGTGACCCTGGGGCTAGACTTCCGTTCATAGCATTTTTCGACCTGCGCTCCCCCGCGCTCGCCCCGGCCCGAATTGAAGAATAAGGCTCTCAATTTGAGCGCCAGGTATTTTCGGAGAATCTGCTAGAGGAGAATCCAATGGGTTCACAGGTCTATCGCGAAACATATTTGGCGGCACTCGAAGTTGCTCATTCTGACCTGAATCAGATTATCGAGCAATTCGACCTTCTCCAACTCCGCAAAGAACAGCTTGAAAACGCGCTTGGCTCACTCGAAGCCTTCCTGGTTTCCAAGCAAGAAACTACTTACGAATACCACCAACCAGAACCCATCCATGCGGAGCCGATCAACGTTGAGCCCGTGCAGCAGATTGTGCAACCGGCACTTCGCGCAGTACCCACGCCTGAACCGGTTGCCCCCGCCGCGTTCTCGCCGATGCCTGAGCCGATTCTCGATCCGATCCAGAGCCGCATCAATCGCGCTCTCGGCCTCGCTGTAGCTTAACCTTCAGCAAACCTGTCAGCGATCCCCAAGAGATCGCATCAGGTAGACCTCATAGCCCAACCCAGGAAAACAAAGAGCCCCATGCCTTGAACAAGCATGGGGCTTTTTGCTGTAACAATCGCCTTTGTAGACCGCCCTACTTCATCGCATATGACGGCGCCGTCTCCTCAGCCTTTGCCGGGGTCTCAATCAGCGTCACCGGGTAATACGCATTGCGCGTGTACTGCTTCACCATGCGATTGGTGTTGAAGTAAGAGCCGTTGAACGCCAGTGTCGTCCGCATCATCTTCGCCCACTTCTGGGGTTCATTCCGATACAACGGCACCACCGCGCTTTCCATCTTCTTGTAAAGGTTCTCGGCCTCTTCCGCATCGTTCGCGCCGTCTTCAATCGCCCAGCCCGTCACGCCTTCGATGCATCCCTCAATCCACCATCCGTCTAGAATCGACAGGCTCGGCACGCCATTCAGCGCTGCCTTCATACCGCTGGTGCCTGAAGCCTCGTACGGCCGGCGCGGCGTATTCACCCAAACATCTACACCCGCCGTTAGCAGCTCGCCCAGGTCCCACGCGTAGTTTTCCAGATACACGATGCGCAGCATGTCATTCGACAGCTTGCTCGCTGTCTCAATCACGCCGTGGATCAGTGCCTTCCCCGGCTCGTCTGCTGGATGCGCCTTGCCAGCATACAGAAGCTGCAACCCGCCCGCCTGTGTCGCAATCTTCAGCAGGCGTTCCGGATCGGCGAACATCAAATTCGCGCGCTTGTAGGTAGCGGCGCGGCGGGCAAATCCAAGCGTCAGTACATTCGGATTCAACACCAGCCCGGTCCGCGTCGCCACCTCGGTCAGTAGCGCTTCCTTCGCGCGGCGATGCGCATTCAGCAACTCCTGCTCTGGCAAGTCAATCGCGTTGCGCAGCGTAAGATTGTCGCGTCTCCACGACGGAATCTGCACGTCCAGCATCTGCTGCACCGGCTCTGAGATCCACGTCGGCGCGTGCACACCGTTCGTAATCGAATCGATCTGGTACTGCGGGAACATCGCGCGCGACACCTTGCCGTGCTGCATCGCTACCCCATTCGCGTAGCGAGAAAAACGCAGCGCCAGCAGCGTCATGTTCAGCAAACCGTTCTCGAATACGCCAAGCTTTTCCAGGCGTGCGGTTCTGTCGCCGCCCAGAATTCTGATCGCCTGCTCGGTCGAAAAACGATCGTGTCCCGCAGGCACCGGCGTATGTGTAGTAAAGACGCACTTGTTGCGCACCTGAAGAATGTCGCTCTCCGTTGGAGAATTCAGTGGGCCGCCGCCCATCTCGCTCTCCAGCAGCGCCAGCGTCAGCAGCGCCGCATGGCCTTCGTTCATGTGATAGACATTCACCTTCAGGCCAAGAGCGTTCGCCATGCGCGCGCCCCCCAGTCCCAGCACGATTTCCTGCTGCAACCGGTAGTTCGTGTCACCGCCATACAGGTGATCGGTCAGCCCGCGATCCCATCCGGAGTTGCCATCCAGATCGGTGTCCAGCAGATAAATCGGAACAATATGTCCGTAGCGGCCTTCGAGGTTGTAACGCCACGCGCGCACCGTCACATCGCGGCCTTCTACTGAGACCGTGATGCGGGCCGCTTCTTCGGTGCAGTAGTCCGAGGGATTCCACGGCTGCACTTCTTCGCTCTGGTCGCCGGCCTGGTTCAGATGTTGCTGGAAATATCCCTTGCGATGCGCCAGTGAGAATGCGACCAGTGGCACGCCGAGATCGGCGGCTGAACGCAGCGTGTCCCCGGCAAGCATTCCAAGGCCGCCGGAGTATGTGGGCATCGCGCGGTTGATCGCAATCTCCATTGAGAAGTACGCGACCAGTCCGTTGGTGGGGGTTGTCTCGTAGGAAAAGGGCTTTGTTGAATTCAATTGCATTCTCTACATCTCTCTGCGGCTCGCAAATGCCTACAATTTTGAAATCGAAAAACTCAAAACGCCGGCCAGGTCAAGTTTTCCTGTCGCGGTCTATTAGGGCAAAACAATGGGAAACCTGTGAAAGATTCTAGCAAGGAAAAGCGATTTGGTTGTAGGGACAGAGCCAGATTGGGGGTAACTTCAGAGACCCACTTTTTCCACCACATAGTAATGAGATGCACGAAGCGCGAGCCGGGAAAACCCCGATGTCCTTTAATGCGAGAGACTCGCGACCACTTTGTGCGCTCCGCTCGATGCGTGGCAAATGTGAATCTGCGGAACGATCCCCGTTTCGGTGGCATAACTTGCAGCCAACGCCTCAGCAAATTCCTCGGCCTTTCCACTCTCCACCAGGTTGATAGTGCACCCTCCGAATCCTCCTCCCGTCAGCCGCGCGCCAATCAATCCCGGAAGATCATTGGCCAGCATTACCATCGTGTCGGCTTCTACGCAGCTCGCTTCAAAATCCCTGCTGTAGCTCACGTGCGCCTCAGCCATTAACCGGCCCAGTTCTTTCAGATCGTGATGAATCAGTGCATCGGCTGCGGCCACCGTACGCGTGTTTTCCGTAATCACGTGACGCGCGCGCTTCAGCGCATTGGCGCTCATCTCGGCGCCCCACTTGTGAAGGTCTTCCACGGTAGCGTCGCGCAAGAACCTCACCTCGGGCCTGTGCCGCGCAATCACTGCTGCCGCTTCTTCCACTTCCGCACGCCGAGTCGTGTATTCGCCGCCTGCGACGGAGTGCTTCACCATCGTGTTAGCAATCACCAACGCGACGGTTGCGGGAATTGGCGCCAGCTTGAAACTCAAATCGCGGCAATCCAGCAACAGCGCATGATCCTCTGCGCCATTTGCCGAAATGAACTGATCCATGATCCCGCAGTTCGCGCCGACAAATTCGTTCTCCGCGCGTTGGCACAGCCGCGCCAGCACTGGACGCGGATAATCATCGCCGAGCAGAGACGTCACCGCCAGCGCCGTCGCTACTTCAACTGCCGCCGAACTTGATAGCCCCGATCCCAGCGGCACATCGCCCAGCAAGCTCAAACTCAGTCCTGGAATCCGATGTCCCCCGTCCGCCAGAATTTTGTCCGCCAGAATCACCATCACGCCCAGCGGATAATCGCTCCAATCCCTGCTCCCCTTCTTCGGCAGAGCACTTGCATCGAATGTTCGCTCTTCCTTGAAATTTTCTGAGTAGATGACGATCTTGCCGTCGTCGCGCGCAGAGATGCCGGCCAGCGTCGCGAAATCAATCGCCGCGGGCATCACAAATCCTTCGGCATAGTCTGTGTGCTCACCAATCAAATTCACTCGCCCCGGAGCAGCAAAGATCTCCGGTTCACTCTTGAAGCGGCTCACATGCAGAGAACGCAGTACTTCAGGGTCATGCATTTTTTCTATCTCTTTCTCAAATCAATTCCAGATCCACATTCATGGCCCAATTGAAACAACCACCCGGCTCCAGCACGCGTGACCACTCACCTCTCACAGCCAGCGAGTCAACAGGCGCCGTTGCCGGTTCCAGCGCGACGCATACTTGCTTCGGTCCGGGCCTTTCCGGCCACCCTCCATAACAGATCCACAACCCTAAATATGGTGTTGCCACCTGATCAAACGTGACGCGGATTCGTACGCCCGTCGAAGGCCGCTCCAGCACGCACCAGTTTTCTGACGAATTCAACGGTCCGGCAAACAGCTTGTCGCCTATACCCGAATCAGCAGCCTCCGCAACACGCAGGTCCGTTTCGCCACAGTCCACCAGCCGGGCGATCGGCCATGAGACTGTATCGCCGCCCTTGCCCAAACGCCCCGCGCCCGATCCCTCCAACCGCAGCGAACGAATTGACGCCGGCAGCACAATCCGATCGCCCTTCTCAACAGCAAACAAAGGATGCGCCGCCCACGACCACGGGACTGAATTCGAGCCAATGTTGATCAACGTGTATTGGAACTTCAGCCGCCAACCCTCGCCAGCCTCAACCAGCTCCACCCTTCGCTCCAACTCCAGCGGCAGGGAGAAGCATCGGCCGATCATAGTCAATGTCGTCGGGGATGAGAGTCCCTTTCCCCTGGTCTCTGGTCCCTGCTCCCACTCGACCCGCCACAAATCCCCATGGTCCGGAATCTCAGCCAGACCCGCATCTGTCTTCACCCGGCAAGCCGCTACCGATGGTAAGCACTCATCCCATCCACTCGCATCGCCCGCATCAAACGCCATCGTTCGGGTCCGCGTCGCAACCGGCGCCAGCGGCTGCTGCAGCAGCTCTCGCTCCCCAATCCGGATTGATGCAATCTTTCCCCCAAACTGCGGAAGAACCGTCACTGCGCACTCACCGGCCTGAATGAGAACGTTTTCAATCCCGATCAAAGATGTTCTCGGTCCTGCCATTCTCACCCCGTCTCCACTTCCGAACAAGCTGCACTCAGCTCATTCCAGATACGGTCCAGCCACGCCTCATGTTCCGGCTTCATCAATACTGACCGCAAGCACGTCACATGGACCGCTGAATCGCTCGCCGGCCCAAACCAGAATTGCGGCAATTGTACTAGCGCCAGATGTAGGTTGCGCCTCGCACAGGCCGAAAAAATCGATTGACCCAGCTCGGACGCAAGCGCCGCCGTCGCCGCCCTCATCTTCCAGACCACGATGTCCAGTTCCGGCCCGCCTCCAGTCATCGAGTCAAATCGCCCATCCGCCCGCAGCCGCCGATCCAACTCCACCGCCGCCGCCCGACCCGCCGTCAATCCCCTGGCAAACTCCCCGCCCGGCGTCAACGGCAAAAGCCTCTGAGTCGCCCACAAAGCCACCGCCGCAGCCCCGGCCCGAGAGCACTCCAGGCTGATCTCACCTAGATGCAACTCCTTTGATGTGAAGTACGTATACGGCGAGTCGTGCTTGTAAAACCGCCCCACCCCCGGGTCCCGGAACAGGACACATCCGCACCCATACGGCTGCAGGCCATGCTTATGCGGATCAATCACGATCGAATCCGCCTCTCCGATCGCCGCATACGCTCGTCGCGCTGGCTCATCCAGGTCATCCTCAATCAGCTTGAAATACCCACCGTAAGCCCCATCCACATGCACCCGGAATCCGTATTGATCCCGCAGAGACAGAATCTCTGGCAGCGGATCCACCGCTCCGATGGCCGTCGTCCCCAGGGTCACCACCACCGTGCCCACATCGCCCTTGCGCAGCTCATCTTCCAGCGCACTCAGCCGCATCCGCCCCAGCGCATCCGACGCCACCGATCCATATTCCAGCTTCAGCACACTCGAAATCCGCTGGTGCGTGTAGTGCGCCTGCTCCGATCCCACAATCCGTTTCCCGGCCGAGGTCTGCCCCGCCACCCACAATGCCTCCAGGTTCGCCATCGTCCCGCCAGAGGTTAGGTGTCCCAGGAACTCCGTCCAGCCGAACATCCCTGCAATCTCCGCCACCGCCTCGATTTCCATGGCAGAGCTGGCTCGCCCGCCGTCGCGAGCGTGATTATTGGGATTGATCGTCATCGCCAGGGCGTAGGCCGCCCGCGCGACTGGGTGCGGCGGCTTCAGCATCTGCCCGGCATACATCGGGTGAAAATAGGGGTAGTTGTCTCCCAGAAGTCGAGCTGCCTCCTCGAGCACAGCCGCGATCGCCTGGCTATCGCCATCCGACGACCGCGTGGGCTTGAAGGTCGGCAACGTGCCGAACTCCCGCTCCAGCACTTCCGTGGCGCGCGCCAACAAGTCGGGTACAGGATCATCGGGCATGGCGATCCTCCACCCTAACACAACCGAACCGTGCCTCGTAAGTCACTCACTTTCAGCAGTATCCTAAGCCTGACCGTCTTCACCACCGACCTTCGTGCCTTTAGAGCGGGACTGTTAATTTGCGCAGCGGTGGTACACTGTCGGCAGCGTTAGACTCGAACCGGGCTTGTGCAGTAGCTCGCCCCGTAGCGCTTCAGGATCCTTCCCGAAGCGCAGAACCAGCAAGATTCTGCCAGTGGTCGCTCCGATTCATCCAGCGCAATTTCAAAACCAGGAAACACGCAAAAAATGGAACAAGGTACTGTGAAGTGGTTCAATGACGCGAAGGGATTCGGATTCATTTCGCGCCAGAACGGCGAGGACGTATTCGTGCACTACTCAGCAATCAACTCAAGTGGATTTAAGAGTCTGCAGGAAGGCCAAGCCGTGCAGTTCAACGTGGTCAAAGGACCAAAAGGCTGGCAGGCCGCGGACGTTCAGCCGCTGTAAGCCACCCAATTTCGGCAGAATCTAGCAGACAGAAGCGGGGGTTAGGCCAGTCACCCGGCCCCCGGCTTTTTCGACCGGTTCTTTTGCATTTTGGCTCGGTCACGGATTACCGTGGCAATTTTTCAGTCCGATCACACGACGCGTTTCACACCCCTGCGTCATGTCCGTCAACTCCCCTGCTAGGACTGCAGCATCAACGCCCTCAGATGAGGCCAGGCATAGGCGACTTCCATCAGCTTCGTGCCGCCAATATCAATCACCTTCGATGTCGCTAGCTGCGCTCCGGTCTTCTCATAAAAACTGCGCGAGCGGTTTTGTTCCAACACCCACACCGCCATGCTTTTGAAATTGCGCTCCAACATGGCAGCTGCTATCGCGCGCAAAAGCTCCGCGCCGATCCCCCGCTTCTGCGCTTCCTTCAGCAAATAGATCGAGTAGAGTTCCCCATCGCACTCTGTCACCGCCTCGCGATTCGCCCCTCCATGCGCGAACCCAACCACGCGCCCGTCCCACTCCGCAACGAACACCAGCGATCCGACACTCAGCCACTCGCCCCACAATCGCGCTCGCAGAGCCTCATCGAGTCCGGCCAGGTAGGCAGCCGGCACGATTCCGGCATACGTCGTCTGCCAACTCTCCACATGCACGTGCGCGATCGCACCCGCATCCGTCTTCGCCGCCGCTCGAATCAGAAGCTTCATACAGATATCTTCATTCAGCGCAATCCTCGCTTGAAAACTTCCGTCACTCTCTACCTGCACAAGAGTCTTTACTCATACAAAACTCCGGCTACGATAAATCCATAAGCTCTGAACACAGCGTTTAACAAAATTGCTCAGGTGTCTAGCCTGAACGACCCGGAAAGCAAAGATGGGGGTGGCTAGCATCACGGGCTGGGTGCGACGATTCCATCCGGCCCGTGATCCATAACTCCGCCTCAACCTCAAGTCTTAGAAGCACTTCTTGAGGCGCGGTTCTTTGAAAAACCACCCATTACTTTAGGATGGTTAACCTCTCCGTACCTTTGATTTTCTGCTGTTTTCCGATGCTACACTTCGCCAAGTGGAGAACATAGACATGGATCCCTATCGCATCGCATACGAACAAGCCATGACCGAGTTGAACGAGATCACGCGGAAGTTCGATCTTCTCCGGCTCCAAAAAGCCCAGGTCGAAAATCTCATCAACGCATTTCGCCCGCTGATCGAGAACGACCAAACCGCCAACGCCATTGCTGGCTAATCTGGCCCTGGTTGTCGCATACGCATGCCGGCGCAAGCCGGCATATCCGTCTTGCCTCCCCTTGGCCTCTTCCACAATCTGATCCAGCGATTCATGTGTCGCCGTCGCCTGCCGTGCTTTCCGCAGGCAATGCGTTCCCAGTTTGCAATCTCGGAATCACGCATAGCTGATCCAAAATCTGCGCAGGCGTTCTCGGTCCCAAACCGGCGCATCTGCCGCCGAAGGCAGCTGTCTGCCCTCGTTCCATCACAGCGCTGCGCCCCGCCCTCGAGAAATACCCAAGCAACGTATCCTTGACAGCGCAATGCCAAAGCGAATATCAAGGCACCTTCGCATCTCTTCCGTCAGAAAGACATCCTAAGAATCCTTCGTCAAGGAATCGCCGCGCTCCAGGACAGACCGTATGGCAACTCGCAGAACCGTCTTGAAGTACCTCACAGGCGCCGTTGGCGCTTCGGCCTGTGGACTCAACGAACTTGAATCGTTTGCCCGACAACTCAACGGCGACAGCAAAAAGCCAAACATCGTCTGCATTGTGGGCGAAGGCCTCCGTTCCGACGAGTTGTCCTCAACGGGAAACAAACTCATTCAGACACCCAACCTCGATCGCATCGGTCACGAAGGCTGCACATTTAACAACGGATTCGTCGTCAACGCACTCTGCCTGCCGGCACGCGCAACCATGCTGACCGGCATGTACTCGCACACCACTGGCGCCGTTTCCAACGTCGAAGGCAAAATACCTCCCCGGTTTCCTCTCGTCTCTGACCTGCTTCAGAACGCCGGCTACGAGACCGCGTTCCTCGGCAAATCGCACATCGAAGGCGCGCTCATGGAGCACAACTGGGACTACTACTTTGGCTTCGTCGGCCAGGCCGACTATTACCGACCCAGAATCACCGAAGGAGTTCGCGGCAAATATGGCCCGGCAAAACTCTATCAAGGCGAATACGTCGATACGCTCCTCACACAAAAGGCAGTCGAATGGCTGAAACTGAAAAGGACCAAGCCCTTCTGCCTGTTCCTCTGGTTCTACGCGCCCCATGCGCCGTTCTACAGACCCAAGGACATGGTCAACAACCTGAATGGTGTGCCGATTCCCAAGCCAAAAACCTTCGACGAGAATCTGCAGAACTATCCGGGAAAGCCGCGCGCTGTAGCCGACGCCGACAACAAAATCGGCTATTCCGAAGTGTTCAGCGACGATCCGCGATCACTCGAAGAGCTTGTAAAAGACCACTACGTCGGCGTACAGGATAACGATCGCAACATGGGCGCGGTCTGGCAGGAACTCGAGCGCCAGAACATCGTCAACGATACGGCGGTCCTGCTCAGTACCGATCACGGCTTCTTTCTCGGCGAGCATCATCTCTACGACAAGCGGCTCATGTACGAACCGTCGATCCGCGTTCCGATGATGGTCAGTTGCCCCGGCCGCGTGAAAGCGAAGACAACCTCCAATGAAATGGTCTTGAACCTCGACATCGCGCCAACGCTTCTCGACATTGCCGGAGTGGCCATCCCACCCGAGATGCAGGGCAAGAGCATGATGCCGCTGGCAGAAGGGAAGCCGAACGTGTCGTGGCGCAAAGACTGGCTCTACGAGTACTACGAATATCCGGGCTTCGAAAACGTGCGACCCTGCCGCGGAGTCAGGACAGATCGCTACAAGCTCATTCATTTCTTCATCGAGCCGCAGGAGTTCGAGCTCTACGATCTCCACACCGACCCCGATGAGATGAACAACCTCTACGGCAAGCCTGAATATGCGGAGCTTACGGCGCATCTCAAAGAACGACTCACAGCCTTGCGAGCTGAGACGAATGACACCTATCAGTACAAGCCCAGCGGCATCCCGCTCCACTGGGAGCTCGGCGTCCAGACCGAATCGGGCCTCAAGCGCTCAAACTGAGTCCGAACTAAGCATCAGCCGCTCAGGTATACTCCGGGAACCGACGAATCATTCCCGGAGGTACTCCCTGACCATGCAGCATCGTGCCTGCACCCGCTTGTTTGCCGCGTTCACGATCTCACTTGTTGGCGCTTCTCTTGCCATCGCGCAGAACAACCCCGTGCCATCCACGGCGAAGTCCGATGGAAAGCCGGAAGTCAAAAACCTTCCGGATGCTCCCGCCGATTCCACAACCGAAGGCACTCTGAAAGTAGGCGGCCAGACCATCGAGTATCGCGCCATTGCTGGCACCCTCACCGTCGGCTCCACTGATCCGCAGGACGCGATGATTGGCTTCGACGGCAAATATCTGCCTGACGCCACCATCGACCTGACCGCGAAACCCGAAGATCGCCCCGCCACCGCGCGCTTCTTCTACGCCGCCTATTTCCAGAAAAATCCCGCGAAAAATCGCCCCATCACTTTCCTCTACAACGGCGGTCCCGGCAGCGCCACCATGTATCTCCATATGGGAGCCTTCGGTCCCATGCGTCTCGTCCTTCCGCAGGATTCAGCGCACCAGGAAGGCGCGCCCTACCAGATCGTCCCCAACGAATACAGCCTTCTCGATGTCAGCGACCTCGTCTTCATCGATGCCCCCGGCACCGGCTTCAGCCGAATCTACGGCAAAGACGCATCGAAGGCCTTCTACGGAACTGATCCCGACGCGCACGCCTTCGACCGCTTCATCCGCCGCTTCCTTTCGAAGTACGATCGCTGGAACTCCCCGAAATATCTCTTCGGCGAAAGCTACGGAACCACCCGCAGCGCCATTCTCACAAACCTGCTTCAGCGCCACCTCGATCTCAACGGCTCCATCTTCCTCTCGCAAATCCTCAGCTTCGACTCGAGCGCCGACGGCCCGCAAGGCAATCCCGGAACCGACAACGGCTACTTCCTTGCTCTGCCCTCTATGGCCGCAACAGCCTGGTATCACCACCGCGTTCCCAACCAGTCCGCAGATCTTGAACCATTCTTGAAAGAAGTCGAACAGTTCTCCCTCGGTGCCTACGCCTCCGCCCTGCTGCAAGGCGCAGACCTTCCTGACGCGCAGAAAAAAGAAGTGGCAATGAAACTCCAGAGCTACACCGGCGTCCCTGCAGCCTACTGGATCAAAGCCAACCTCCGCGTAAGCGGCGGCGAATTCTCCAAAGAACTGCAGTCCGAAATGGGCATCACCACCGGCCGTCTCGACACGCGCTATTCAGGCCCGGACATCGATCCTCTCAGCCAGGAAGCCGAGTACGATCCCTTCGGCTCTGCCACCTCCTCCGCCTACAACACCGCCATCAACCAGTACGCCCGTGCGACGCTCAAATACGGCGAGAACCTGACCTACAAGCCCAGTGCCCGCGAGGCCAACGGCTTCAACTGGGACCTCAAGCATGTGCCGCCGGGTGAGCAAGGTTGGGACGACTCAAGCGTCAACGTCATGCCCGATCTCGCCATGGCTATGAAGCGCAATCCCAAACTCAAGGTCCTTCTCATGGGCGGCTACTACGACCTAGGCTGCACCTTCTTCGGCGCGATCTATGAAGACAAGCACCTGCAGATTCCGCAGTCGCTACAGAGCAACATCAATTACAAATTCTTCCAGACCGGGCACATGGTCTATGTCACCACACCCGCGCTAAAAGAACTCCACGATGCCACTGCGGACTTCATCCGCAACACCGAAGACGGCACCAAATAGCACGTGATGCAAAGCGGCCCTCTCTGTGGGGGCCGCACTCTAGTTCAATGATCAGTTCTGCGGTTGGGTGACTCTGCGGATTTCTACTTTGGGCCAGGTTCATGCCGGCCTACAAGATCTTCATTGAGCTGCAGATCGAACGTTCGCCACCCAAGGCTTCGCGGAGAACAGACCATCGGCTAAATAAATCCACCAGGAGCCAACGCAAGCCATTCACGCTGGCTTCGATCTGCCCCTTGCGGCAATATCGCCAGGCCATCGATCCCCTCAAGCCACCCGTAAGCCGCAGCGGTTACGTCCGCACCAGCACCCAATCCTCATGATGTTCTCATCAAGCCCTCATCCTTGATGGTTTCAGAACTCCTAGACTCACCTTTGTCTGCCAGAGATGCAGAGATAAGCAGATTGGAGAACCGAAATGTCTGAGAAGAGTGCTACCACTTACACCGTCTTGCGCCTGAGCTTTAAGTTGCGGGTACCACCGGATCTTTTGCTTGCCGAAAGCCGCGAAGCCGCTTCCTTCATTGCCACGGTAGAAGGTCTGATCTGGAAGATATGGGTCTTTCAGGAAGAGGCATTTGAAATGGGAGGCATATATTTATTTGCCAACCGTGAAACTGCTGAGGCTTACCTGAACCACCCGATAGTCCAGGCCGTGCGCCTCAATCATGACGTAGTTTCCACGCACTCCGAGCTATGGGATGTTGAGACTTCCCTCTCGGCTATCACACGGGCTCCTCTGGGAGACGTTCCCGTGCAATCTCAAGAACCAGAAGCCTTGTTGGCAGGAGGTCGGTAATGCAGAATCCCACTACAAATCCCGTCGGGGAAGATATGCAGCAGAGAATCGAACAGTTCGCCGGTCAGGTGGTCACAGATCTCGCGGCCGCCATGGCCGGTGTCATGACCAACCTTGGGCACAAACTCGGCCTTTATCAGGCCATGGCAGAGAGCGGTCCCGTCAGTTCACACGAACTGGCACGCCGCACCGCCACCAATGAGCGGTCCGTGCGAGAGTGGCTTAACGCGCAGGTCGCCGGTGGATATGTGAAGTTCGACATCAACACCGATCAGTACTTCCTGCCGCCCGAGCACGCTTTTGTCTTGGCGAATCCGGATAGTCCCGCATTTCTTCCGCCTGCTTTCGACGTAGCGTCGTCGCTGTGGCACGGCGAGGACAAAATCCTTGCCGCTTTCCGCTCTGGCAACGGAGTGGGCTGGCACGAACATGATTGCCGGCTGTTCAGTGGAACGGAGGCCTTTTTCCGAAATGGATATCGCGCGCACCTGACGCAAACCTGGATTCCCGCTCTCAATGGCATTCAGGACCAGTTAGCCAAAGGTGGCACCGTAGCCGACGTCGGCTGCGGTCACGGCGCCTCAGCGATCCTCATGGCACAGGCATTCCCAAAGTCAACGTTCGTCGGAATTGACTACCATGAATCTTCGATCGAAGTCGCGCGGGAACGAGCGAAGCAGGCCGGAGTGGCCGATCGAATCCGGTTCGAGGTTGGAACCTCGCGGGTGCTTGCGAGCAGTACGGAGAAGTTCGACCTCGTCTGCTTCATGGATTCACTTCACGACATGGGTGATCCGCTCGAAGCTGTCTGGTCCTCCCGGCAGGCGATGGCTCCCAACGGCGCACTCATGCTGGTGGAGCCATTCGCAAATGACCGCTCTCACGAAAATGTCGGCCCTATAGCAAGGATGTACTACTCGGCTTCCACCGGTCTCTGCACGCAGAACGCATTGTCGCAAGGCGGACGCTATTCACTGGGAGCGCAAGCCGGCGCTACTCAGTTGCTGGCAGTCGCCAAAGACGCGGGGTTCCGCAGCGCAAGGGTCGCCATGCAAACTCCGTTCAATCTGATTCTGGAAGCTCGTCCCTAGAACACCAATTCAACTCCGCGCGGGGAGGGCCTCAGATTGTTGGCCGGTATCGGTAGCCAACTCCCCGCACCGTCTCCAGCGCGTTCCGGTGCGCTCCCAACTTCTTTCGCACCGAGCGCACCACCGTTTCAACCACGTTGCTGGTTGACGCTTCCTTCCCGTATCCCCACACGGCTTCCACCAGTTCGTAGCGCGCGACGGCCTTGTTCGGTCGGGCGACAAGATATGCCAGCACCCCAAACTCAAGCGGGGTCAGGCCAACCCGATTTCCATTCAGCACCAGTTCCCGCGCCTGCTCATCCAGCAAGGTCGAGGGACTCGCAGTCTCCACAATCGCGGTGCCAACTTCCCGGGCAAGCAGGTTGCCCAGCCAGCCATCCACGGAGTCCACTCCCATGTCGAGTCGAAATGTGTGTTGCATAATTCCATCGAGAAGGGGGCGGCCTTCATCAGCCAGCCGAAGTCCCAATTGCTCGAACGGGCGTCGATACAGTTCCGCGTCGCAGTAGCAGGTATAGATCCAGCGGAGCCCCGGTCGCAGCTCCAAATAGGTCCGTTTTTTGTCGAGCCAGCAGGCCGCCTGGCCTGAGGACGGCCCTTCTCCCGTGTCGCGATCCAGCGTGCGGCGAATCCAGAGCGTGGC
This sequence comes from uncultured Acidobacteriaceae bacterium, assembly GCA_963738035.1. GTDB lineage: Bacteria > Acidobacteriota > Terriglobia > Terriglobales > Acidobacteriaceae > Telmatobacter. Next base: position 193,655 of record CAVTVB010000001.1, on the reverse strand, counting down.
CGCCCTGTCTTCTGAACGCGGCAGGTCTTTGGCCCAGCTTGCCGCAAGCGGATCTCTCCCAATCACATTCTTGTGAACCTTCGCGGCCACAATTGCCTGGTAGAAACCTCGCACTCCGCCGTCTTCATCGCGCGCCACAAAAAACGATTCCGGATGGTACTGCCACCACTGCTCCAGCACTTTACGGGACTGTGGTCCATTGAACTTGTGAACGATCGCTGAAATTCCTGCCCAGTCATCGACGCGCGCCGGCTCCACTGAAACCGGGCTCTCCGTTGTGGGGAAGAAACCTTCGCGCAGCGTCTGGTTCTCAAGCAGGTAGAGCACGTCTGCCGTGCAGCGCCAGTGGTCCGATCGCGGAGCCTGCCTGTATTGATCCCGAACCACCTGCGAAGCTGCGCGCCGGTACGTCTGGTATCGCGCGGGATCACGGGATTTGAGAGCGGCCGTCACCGGCTCGCGAACGGCATCATGCACCAGCAGTCCGTGAGGACCTGCACTGACAAATGGCAGCGCACGCAGACGATCCAGTGCCTCATCGGCCGGAATGTTCGGCAGCATCGCCTTCATCAGCGGCGCGGTGGCTGTCCGAACCAGGCTGGCAGCCTGCACTACTTGAATGGTTTCCGAATCCGCATCCTCCAGAAAGAGCGCGGCCATATGTTCCAGCACCTCGTGACGAGTAGCGGCACTCCTGCGCACCTGCCCACCCGCGGCGTGGAGTGCCAACCCCAGCGAAAGTGCCAGCGGATGCCCGCGCGCAACCCGATTCAACTCCCGCGCGCTGCCCTCCGGCACGCCCTGCGAAATCAGATACTCCAGAGCAACTTCTGCAGAAAATGTCTCCAGCACCATCGAATCGAACAACGCTCTCCACGCCGGATCAATACGCCACGCTGCCCGCGGCGCCTCGCGACTCGAAAGGATCGTGCGCACACCATCGCCCAGTGAGGGCAGAAAAACCTGCCTAAGCCAGGAATCGAGCAGGCGGAAAGATTCGTAGCTGTCGATCACCAGCAGAGATCGCCTGGCTTTCTCCGACAGACTGCTCGCTGCCAACGCGCAATCTTCGGTCTCCGGGGTTCCGATCTCTTTGCATATCGCACGACACAATGCAGCCGCAGAGGGCTCGCACCAGCGCGCGTCTATCCGCACAACTGGAACGCCCTTTCCGCCGACTCTTGCTGCCAGCGCATTCAGCAGGTGAGTTTTTCCTATGCCTGGAATCCCCTGAATATGCATCACCAGCGGTTCATCACCGAGAGCAAAAGCCTGCAGACGCTCGAACTCCGCGCGCCGGCCAGCGAGTGCTTCAACCGCCCGCCGCTCCAATCTGTCTCCTAAGGACATGGCGACAGTTTAACGCTGGTTTATGCCACGCGCGGCACGCTTGAGGCGCTTCCTTGTATTCAGTTACTGGACACTAAGATAAGTACCACCAGACCCGAAACGCCTCACCCGGTATTCCGCAAACCTGCTGAAATCCCGCTGATCGTGGCCGCGATCGCCCGGTTCACTTCCGGCGTATCCTCGCCGGCCCGCTTTCGCCGCAGCATATCCACCTGGATCAAATGCATCGGATCCACATACGGATTCCGCAGCCGGATCGAATGCGCCAGCACGCGATTCGTCTCCAGCAATTCCTTCTGCTGGGTAATCTCCAGCACCGACCGCACCGTCCGATGGAACTCGCCCTCGAACATGTCGAAGATCCGTTCGCGCAGCTTCGAGTCCATCACCAGCTCCGCATACAGTCGCGCCGTCGCCAGGTCCACCTTGCCCAGCGCCATCTCCACATTGCGCAACAGATCGATAAACAGCGGAAACTCGCTGGCCATCTCTTGCAGCAAATCGAGTGCCCCGGGCTTCTTCGTAAACTCTTCGATCGCAAACCCCACGCCAAACCACGCCGGCACCAGCAGCCGCGACTGCGTCCAACCGAATACCCACGGAATCGCCCGAAGATCCGACAACTTCGGTGATTTATTACGTCGGGCCGGTCGCGAACCGATCTTCGCGTGCTCCAGTTCGCCTACAGGCGTCGACTCTTCGAAGTACGTCACCACATCCGCATCATCCAGAATGTGCTTCCGGTAAAACTCGAACGAAATCGCCGACAACTCATCGAGCGCCGCTTCCCATTCCGGCTTCAGCACGCCCGTGAAGTGCCCCTCAGGATCGCGCGCATTCGGCCGCGCCAAAGCATCGAGAGACGCCGCAATCATCAACTCCAGATTCCGCTCCGCCAGCACCTCATCTGCGTACTTGAAGTTCAGAACCTCGCCTTGCTCAGTGATGCGTAGCTGCCCCTCGAACGAATCCATCGGTTGCGCAAAAATCGCGCGATGCGTCGGCCCTCCGCCGCGTCCCACCGTGCCGCCGCGTCCATGAAACAGCCGTAGCTTCACGCCGCACTCGCGCGCCACCACGTGCAGATCGCGATGTGCGCGGAAAATCTCCCACGTGCTGGTCAGCATTCCACCGTCTTTATTCGAGTCGGAATATCCCAGCATCACTTCCTGCCAGTTATCCCACGAAGCCATCAGCCTGCGGTAATCCGCGCGGCTCCACAACTCCTGGCAAATCGCCGGCGCGCGCCGCAAATCCTCAATCGACTCAAACAGCGGCACGGGCATGAGTCCCGGATCACGGCCGCCACCCTCGACAGTGACGCCACCCAGCCGCGCCAGCCGTACCACAGCCAGCACATCCTCCACAGTTGAAGCCCCGCTGATCACATAGTGGCGGATCGCCTCGGGCGAGCAGCCGCCCTTGAGTTCCGCCACCACGCGAAAGGTCTCCAGCACCGAAGTCGTTTCCTCTGACATGCCCGCCGGCAGTTGCGGAGCAATCGTGTCGCTGATCGCCTCCTGCAGCGCCGCCGCATGCACGCGCGCATGCTGTCGAATATCCAGCGTGTGCAAATGCAACCCGAACGTACGCACCTGCAAAATCAGCGGATCGATCAGCGTCCGCGCAATCCGCAGCCCCGCGTTCGCCGTCAACGAAGCCCGCAGAGTCTCAAGGTCATCAAGAAATTCCTCGACGTTGCAATACTCCGGTAGCACCTGCGCCAGCTTGGCCTCGCCGTGGGCCAGGGTGTACGGCGTCACCGGAAGTGTCGCGCCATGCTTGCCCGTTTGCTCCAGCGTCCGTTGGATGCGCGCCTTCACACAGATGATGAACCGCCGATAATACTCGAACTCATACTGCGCGCCGAACACCTGCGACTCAGGCGTGTGCACCAGCGCCACATACGCATCCAGTTTCGTGCGCAACTCCTTGCTCACCGGCCGCTGCTGCGCGCTCGTCGTCAGCAAATCAATAATGTCGTCGAGGCGCGCCTGGTAGTAGAGCAGCAGATGCCCGCGCGCCAGTTGAATGGCATCGCGCGTCACCTCCGGCGTCACAAACGGATTGCCATCGCGATCGCCGCCAATCCACGACCCGAACCGCAGCACCTGCGGCAACTCATGCGGCTCAATCTCCAGATCGTATGCCGTGCGCAGCGCCTCGGAGATCTCCCGGTACAACCCCCAAAGCGTTTCGAAGATTGAGACATCGTAGTAGTCCAGCCCCATCTTCACTTCGTCGTAAACGGTCGGCCGTCGCGACCGCACTTCATCCGTCTGCCACAGGCTCGTGACCTCCGCCCGGATCGCTTCTTCGAGGCGCGCCAAGTCCTGCTCCGGCACCGGGATCCGATCAAGCGTCGCGAGAAACTCCCCGATCCGCCGCCTCTTGAACATCACCGATCGCCGCGCCACCTCAGTCGGGTGCGCCGTAAATACTGGCACAATCAGAATTCGCCGCAGCCAGTCCATTGCCTCATCGGCGCTGATGCCCACACGCCGCATCTCGCACAGTGTTCCCGCCAGCGACCCGCGTTGCCGTCCCTTCTCCCCACTTAGTTGCAGCGCAATGCGCCGCCGCTTGCGATGATTCGTCTCGGCCAGGTTGATGAGCTCGAAATAAAACGCAAACGCCCGCGTCAGCAGAATCGCCCGCTCCGCCGGCAGCGAATGCACCAGCTCCAGCGCCTTCGCCCCCTGCAACGCCGCCGCTTTCTCGTCGCCCCGCGCCTCCGCATCCCGACGCCGGATCGTCCCCTGCCGCAGCGCTTCCACGTGCGCGAAGAGATCCTCGCCCGCCTGCTCTCGCAGCACCTCGCCCAGCAGCGTCCCCAGCGACCGCACATCACGCCGCAGCGGAGCCTCCTTCAACTCCCCCGAACGTGCCTCAAGCTCCGCCAGCCGCTGCGACCAGCTCTCCGGATTCCACAAAAGCGCCATAGTGTCTTGATTATGCACGAGCACCAGTAAGGGCCGTCTCAGCAGGGCAGTCGAATCCGTCGCAATCGCAACGATGACTCATCTATCCTTGCTTCTTCCCACTCTTCATCTGCCAATACACCCCGTACTTCTGATCGCGAATCTCGTACATCGGCAGCACATCCAAACTCCCACTTTCTCCCGTCGCCTTAAACCGCATCTCCCCCGCCGACTCCGTCCTCACCCAATCCGGCCCCGCCGCCTTCAGCAACATATCCGGCTTAGCCAGCCCCTCCGGCATCGTCGCTCTGCCGGAGATTATCTTGCTCGGCCCATCCGTCGGCCCGGCTCCCAGGTCCGCCGCAAGCACCAGCGGCCCATACATCGCCGCCGCAACCGAGTCATCCCCTGCCAGCGTCTCCGTTCTCAAGGTCATCGGCAAGCTCAGGCTGATCGTGTCGCCATGCTTCCACACGCGCCGGATCGCCAGATACGACCCCGGATCAGCAACAGCCTCGAGCGGCTTCCCGTTTACCTTCACCTCCGCCGCGGCCGTCGTCCACGACGGAATCCTCACATGCACGGTCCGCACGTTGGCCGGCGTGGCGCTGATCTTCAGCGTCGTCCCTTGCTCTCGCGGGAACGTCGTCATCTGCTCAATCTTCAGTCCCTCTTCTTTCCAGTCCAGCATCGACGCGATGAACTGGTTCACATATACGTCTCCGCCGCGATGGAAATAGATCGTGTCTGTGAGCTTCGCGAATTCCTCCACGCCCGTCCCCGTGCAGCACCAGAACGAATCCTCCGCCGAGTGATATGCGCGCCAGTATCCCGCTGCCAGCGGAAAGAAATACTGCTTCAGCCCCTGCGCATTCTGCGTTCCCAGCCTGCAATTGAACATCGAGCGCTCATAGGCATCCATCCATCGCGCATCGCCCGTCCAGCCAAACACTAGCCGCCCCAGCTTCATCAGGTTGTACGCCACGCAGCACTCCGCATTCGTCCAGCCCAGCGATCCTTTCAACTGATCCGCAGGCGTCGTCCAATGCTCATCCAGGCTTGTATTCCCAATCGCGTAACTCCGCGCCGTCAGCACCTCTTCAAGGAAATACTCTGCAATCCGCCGGTAGCGAGCGTCGCCCGTGACCTCGTACATCCGCGCCGCGCCAATCATCTTCGGCACATTGGTATTCGCATGCAGCCCCTGCAACTCATCCCGTCGCGCGGCCAGCGGATCGAGGATGCTCGGCTGCTCAAACAACCTCGCCGTATCGAGGTACTGCTGCTTCTTCGTCAGCGCCGCCAGGTTCACCAGCGCCTCGTTCATGCCGCCATATTCCGTACGCAGCATCCGCTGCCGCTGCTCATCGCTGATGCCTTCGAAGTAGTGGCCCACCCACTGCGCCATACCCTCGGCTACTTTCAGCGCGTCGGTGTTCCCGGTCAGCACGTACATGTCGAGCAGTCCTGCCATGATCTTGTGGTACGTGTAGAACGGCGCCCAAACTTCCTTCCCATGCACCAGGTGTTCAAACAGCCCCGTCGGAAACGCGCTCACATAGCCGTTGCCATTTTTCGTCTGGCACTGCGCCAGCCCACCCACAACGTCATCTCCGCGTGCCTTCAAAACAGAATTCCCCGCCGTCGCAGAAGACAGCGCCACCGCCGACAAATAATGGCCCCCATTGAAGTGTCCGCGCAATTCAACTGTCGGACTCTCCCAGCCTCCGTACGGCTTCGCATTTGAAGTGATGCCCGCAGTCAATCGGAACGAGTGCAACAGCCGATCGGTCGTAAGCGAATCGAGATACCGCGCGTTCGTCTCTGCTTGTTCCGCGAACAGTCCGGGCCCCAGTCGAACCGCATCCAGAGGGAAGGGAACAATCCGTTCCGATCCAGATCCTCCCGCATCCGCGAGCAACGAACTCGTGAATACCGACGGCGCTACAAATCCAAAAGCCGTGGCAGTTGCGCTTATCTTCAAAAACCCCCGACGCGTATGTGTATTCATTCACGACTCCCTGGCAACTTGAAATTCCGGGTGCTTGCCGCCTGAACTCATTTCTATTCCGGCAAGCAGGTAAACGTTTGCTGCTCACTGCACATTATCGCTCAGGAGAGACGCAGCTCGGCTACTTCGATTCGACGGGCGCAGTCGTCCCCGGCACAGCTGCCCGCAGAGCCTTCTTCACCTTGCGATACGACTTTGCCAACGCGTTGCTGGTGTTGTCCGTTGCGGTTTGGAGAGCATTTCCGGTGTTTGTATCAGCAACGGTCAGCGCATTATCGGTCGCTTGCAATCCCGTGCCAACTCCGGCAATCGCACTATCGCCGCCCACAATCGCAGCCTGCGCTGGTCTCTTTCCCGGATTCACCCAGGCGATCTCATTTGCAGCAAACCGATCCAACTTTTCAGTGCGCGCATCGCTGAAGTCGCTTCGCCGCATCTTTTCGCTTAAAGGCCATCCCGGCGAGGCCACCCACGAAGCGCCATTCATTTCAGCAGCCGGCTCCCCAAGATTAATAACACTGCTGACGGATAGCTTCTCCATGTCGTCGCAGCGGTCTGCGCCGCATCCGCGCGTGCAGATTGCCGAGCCAAGAAAAGCAGCGTGCTTCCCGCTTGAAATCCAGACCTCCGGACCTTGCGATTCAGCGTTGAGCGTTGCCGCCTTCGCAATCTGGCTTGCATCGCACAACGTATCCTCATGCGCCGATGCATACCAATAAAGCGCTTTCCAAACTCCGGCCTCGTTGCGCCTCACCACGGCAGACACATGCTCTGCGTCGAGATCGTGTCCTCTTTTGCCACAATCCCTGCGCCACAGATCGTAGTAGTGCAACTCCACCTGTTCCTGGTGGCCCGGACGCGGAAAAGCCTGCCCATAAATCGTTCCGTTGTCCGCCACCACGAAGGGCTTCTCGGCAAAAGCGGTAAACTGCGCGGGTAGCGAAGAGCAATCACTGCGACTAGTCAGAAAATGCGGCTCAAATTGTGCCAGCAGCAACGTCTCCTGCGTGTCCGCCAAGCCGTCGTGATCGCTATCGAGCGAAGCATCAGGCCCCGGGGCCTGGGCACAACAGGTTGCGAAAAGCCCTAATAGAACCCAGGCTGAAAAGAAAAAGCGCATGCGCCAATCCTACTCCGCCACTTTCCATGGCTCATTCCAATTTCCTTACAGAATATGGGTGGGTACACCCCCGGAAAAGGAGTCAGGCGCCTTCCAGTTGCACCGTCAGCTCTTCCCACTCGGCGGTCAATGTGCCAAGCTGCTCCCGCAAACCCGCTGCCAGATTCGTCAGGCGCTGCGTCTCCGCAGCAGAAACATAGACCCCGAGCTCTTCCTCCGTATGCGCAATCGAAGCCTCAACTCGAGGAATCTCCTCTTCGAGAAAAACGCACCGCTCTTCCATCTGCTTCTGCTTGATCGGATTCAGCCGCCGCGAGCGGTTCGCTTCCGGCCCGCCCTCAATCACAATCGTCGTGCCCGTTGGTGTGGTAGCGTTCAACGGAAACCTGGGAGCTCCATTTCCATGATTAGAGGTTCCAGGTTTCGCTTCTGAGACCTGGGTGGAAATCTCTTTAGTCGAGACTTCCTCGTAGAGTGCCGCCGCTGCCGCCAGTTCCTCTTTCTTCCGAAGATAGTCTTCGTAGTTCCCTGGATACGTGGTGATCACCCCGTTCTCCACCTCGATCACTCGCGTTGCCAGCCGATCAATGAAGTATCGATCATGGGAAACGAAAACCACTGTGCCTGAAAACGCGGCGATGGCATTCAGCAGCACGTCCTTGGCGCGCATATCCAGGTGATTCGTAGGCTCGTCCAGCAACAGAAAATTCGAAGGCGACACCAAGATGCGCGCAAGTGCAAAACGGTTCCGCTCGCCGCCCGAGAGCACCCCCAGCGGCTTGAACACGTCATCTCCGGAAAAGAGGAAACATCCCAGCAGTGATCGCAACTCACTCTCCGGTACCTTCCGCGCCGCGCGGCTGATGTCGTCCAGCATTCGGGCATCGCCGTCCAGCACCTTGTACTGGTCCTGCGCGAAGTACTCGCTCACCACGTTGTGTCCCAGCTTCACTGTGCCTTCCGTCGGCGCCTCGGCGCCCGTCAGCAGCTTGATCAGCGTGGATTTGCCCGCGCCGTTCACGCCCACAAGGGCTACCCGGTCTCCACGCTCAATCGTGAACCGCGCATTACTGAATACGTGCTTCGCTCCGTAGCTCTTCCCGAGGCCCTCTGCTTCCACTACCGTGCGACCCGACGGCAGAGGCTGCGGAAATTTGAAATGAATCACCGGCTCTTCTTCCGGAATCTCGATGCGCTCGATCTTTTCCAGTTCCTTGATGCGCGACTGCACCTGCTTAGCCTTCGTGGCCTGCGCGCGGAAGCGATTGATAAACGCCTCGAGATGCTCGATCTGGTCGCGCTGGTTCTTGTATGCAGCCGTTAGCTGTGCGCGCCGTTCGTCTTTCTGGGAAAGGTACTTGGTGTAGTTCCCCTGGAAGATCGTCAGCCGCTTGTTCCAGATCTCCACGGTCCGATCGATGGTGACGTCGAGAAAGTACCGGTCGTGCGAGATCAGGATGTAGCCGAAGGGATAGTCATGCAGATAGTTCTCGAGCCAGTTGCGGGTCTCCAGATCCAGGTGATTTGTCGGCTCGTCCAGCAACAGCAGGTTCGGCTTCGCCAGCAGCAGCTTGGCCAGCGCAATCCGCATCTGCCATCCGCCAGAGAACTCGTCGACCTGACGCGACCAGTCCTCTTTCCCAAATCCAAGGCCGGTAAGAACCGTTCCCACCTGCGCATCCAGCGCATAGCCATCCAGCGCATGAAACCTCTCCTGCAACATCGAATAGCGCTCGGCAGCCGCGTCGTACTCAGGGCTCGCATGATCCAGCTCCGACAGTTGCGTCGCCGTCTGCTCGATCTCGCCTTCCATGGCGCGAAGCTCGTCAAAGACGCTCAGGCACTCGTCAAACACCGTGCGTCCGCTTAGCCGCAACCCTTCCTGCGGCAGGTAGCCGATGCTCATTCCCCGCGTCAGCTGCATCGTCCCGTAGTCGAGCGACTCGAGACCCGCAAGCACCTTCATCAGTGTGGATTTGCCGGTGCCGTTGGCGCCGACAAGTGCAGTCTTTTCCTTGCTGCGAATCAGCCAGTTGGCCTCAAGAAACAATACACGAGGGCCAAACCGCTTCCCGGCATTCTGAAGAGAGAGCATTCCTCTTCTATTTTCGCAGACGAATTCCTACCGCTGTCCGCCACTCGGAGACTGGGTCGACGATTGTGTCTGTGGCGCAGCCGGCTGTGACGGATTGGGAGTGAAGGTCTTGAGTGCTTGGAGGTTACTCTGCACCTTTTCCCACTTGCCCGGGTCTTTCTTCGTGTCGATTGGAGCCGATGTATTCGAGTAGAAAGCGAGGACGTTCTTCCGTAGCGCGACCGTTGTCACGTCAAACTTCTTATCGGCCAGGTGCGACAGAAGCTTCGCATAAGTGTCATCGGCCAGTATGTACTCGCCCGCAATCGTTGGCTTGCCACTATCAAGATCATCGTTATCGAGCTTCACTTTTCTGGTCCGCGTCTCATTAAGCAGCAAACCGTAATTGTCGACCGTCTGGTTAATGCTTGTGAAATAGAGGTCCTCGGTTTTTGGAGTGGGAACGTTGAAGTCCAGTGCCTTGAGAGGGCCAAACTTCGGAACCAGTTTCAGCAGCACGGCCAGAAAGCGCACGCCGAATCCGGGGCGCCGGTAGTCCTTGCCCCATTGCTTCTCATAATCAGCACGCGAGAGCCGATAGAGGAACTTCTGCTTCTCGAAGTTTGGAACTTCCTTCATGATTTCTTTCTTGTGCGTGCGAAGAGCCACCTTCGTCATATGCGGAATCAGGGTACTGACCGAGTAGCGAAACGAGCCGATGGCAAGGTCTTCGTGCGGAAGTACGTCCTTCAACTGGACCCCGTAGACCACTGGAAAGACCCGTTCAAGCAGCTCTTTCGAAACCTCGAAGCCGATAAAGTCGTGATATTGCTCCGGCGCGTAACGCCGTTTGGCAACCTGCGCCATGTCAAATCCGAACTCGGTGCGAATGTGGGCAGTCTTATCCTGTGCGTAAAGAACGAATGGGCCGAATTTGGCGCGAAGCTTGGGGTACGCAATCGCAACAGATTGGTTCACCGCAGGGTGCCCGGTAATGTCTGCTGCATAGTGTGACAAAGCGCCCAGCGCAAAGGCATACTCGTCCGCGTTCTGGCTCTCCTTGATGAGCTCAAGTACAAAGTCGCCGCTGCGCACGTAGTGCACCAGGTCGCTGAACTCCTGATCGCCAAATGGGTAATAACCCATGTCCTGAATTACGGCCCCGCCATAGGCATAAGCATGAGCCTCGCGTATTTGGTCATCGGTAAGACCCGGATATCGCGCCAGGATCATCGGACGCAGATGGTCGTTCCACAGAAGATCGATGATCTCTTCGTGCGTCAGCACGGAATATGCGTGCGACGCCCCGCAGCCGATCAGCAGCGCGAGCACAATTGCGAACGCCCGAAACATTGGGTGCAAAACCGTCGCACGGAGGAGCACGAGAAAGCTGAATAATCTACGCATTGGTCGAACTTTCTATAAAGCCAGGAACTGGAAAGTGGAACTAAGTTATAGTCTTTTCAATTGGATGCCATCGAAGAGAGGAACGTTGCACCAATTAAGGACGGATCTCGACCGGCGTGCCCACTGGCACAAGCTTCCATATCTCATCAATCTCCTCATCGGTTAATGCAATGCATCCAAGCGTCCAATCATAGAGGTGCTGCCCGGCGCCAATCCAACCCTTCCCGTTCGGCAGTCCATGGATCATGATCGCGCCCCCGGGAGAAACGCCGAGCCTCGCCGCACGCTTGCGATCTTCCGCATTTGGATACGAGACATGCAGGGCTTTGTAATAGGCGCTGTGCTCGTATTTTGCGTCGATGAGGTAGTGGCCCTCCGGCGTGCGAGCATCGCCTTCACGCTGTTTCGGTGCAAGGCCGCCTCTGCCCAGAGCAACCTTGTACGTTCGGATGACCTTGCCGCCGGACAAAAGCTGCATCACATGGTCTTTCTTGAGAATCAGGATCGATTCGGCCTTTTCTGGTCTTTGGGTCGGAAGGTCCGGCCTGACTCTGGCGTGCGTCGAGAGGGAGAGCGCACAAAGAATAAAGAAACCAAAAGACGCGATGCCACATTTCACTCTCATGGCAATGGCAGTGGGACGCATGCGGTCACTGTAAATCATTCTCGCGCCACGAACATCTGCTACCGCGCTGCTTGGCGGGAATACCGTCGTTCATGTAAAACAAGCGACGGAAGCGATAGATCGCTCAGCGTATCATCCTCCAAGATCTCGATGAATAAGCTCTTCCCCAACCCGAAAGCCGCCCTCGAAGGCGTCGTCCACGATGGAATGCTCCTGGCGGTGGGTGGTTTCGGCCTCTGCGGCATTCCCGAGGAACTCATCCTCGCCTTGCGCGATACCGGCGTGCGCAATCTGACCATCGCCAGCAACAATGCCGGTGTCGACGGTGCTGGCCTTGGCCTTCTTCTGGCCACGCGCCAGATCAAGAAGATGATCTCCAGCTACGTCGGCGAAAACGCCGAATTCGAGCGCCAATTCCTCGCCTGCGAAATCGAGGTGGAGTTCTGCCCCCAGGGAACGCTGGCGGAACGTTTGCGCGCCGGCGGTGCAGGCATCCCCGGCTTCTACACACGCACTGGAATCGGCACCATCATTGCCGAAGGCAAAGAGCACAAAGATTTCGATGGCAAGACTTACATTCTCGAACGCGGCATCGTAGCCGATCTCGCGCTCGTTAAGGCCTGGAAAGCCGATCTCAACGGCAACCTGATCTATCGCCGGACCGCCCGCAACTTCAACCCCAATGCCGCCACCTGCGGCAAGGTCACAGTCGCCGAAGTGGAAGAAATTGTCCAACCCGGTGAACTAGATCCCGATGAAATCCACACTCCGGGAATCTTCGTTCATCGCCTCGTTCACATCCCTCATCCCATCAAGCGGATCGAGAAGAAGACAACGAGGGAGGGCTGAGCTGATGGCATGGACACGCAACCAGATGGCTGCACGTGCAGCGCGTGAATTGCAAGATGGTTACTACGTCAACCTCGGCATTGGCATCCCCACTCTCGTCGCCAACTTTATTCCCGAAGGCATCACCGTTACCCTTCAATCGGAGAACGGCTTGCTCGGCATGGGACCGTATCCGCGCGAATCAGAGATCGATCCCGACCTGATCAATGCCGGAAAAGAAACCGTGACATTCGTTCCCGGAGCCGCTACGTTTTCGAGCGCCGACTCCTTCGCCATGATTCGCGGTGGCCACATCGATCTTGCAATTCTCGGTGCCATGCAAGTCTCAGAACGTGGCGACCTCGCCAACTGGATGATTCCCGGCAAGCGCGTAAAAGGCATGGGTGGCGCCATGGACCTCGTATCCGGCGTTCGGCGCGTCATCGTGCTCATGGAGCACACTACTCCCGATGGAGGCCACAAGCTGCTGCGCGAATGCACGTTGCCGCTCACAGGCAGCGGGGTCGTTCATCGCGTCATTACTGACCTCTGTGTGCTAGATGTTTCGGCCTCGGGCTTCGAAGTGTTCGAACTGGCAGACGGTGTTACGCCGGAGTTCGTAAAGGAGCGCTCCGGAGCAGCACTTCACTTTCGCTAAATCACTTCTTCCAGACCGGCTTTCTCTTTTCAAGAAATGCCGAAACACCTTCACGAAAATCCGCAGTCTCGCGAGATTCCGCGTTCGCCTCGAGGGCCGCAACAATCGCCGAATCGAGCCGGCTACGATGCTGCGCGGCAAGCAACCGTTTGGTTGCACTTATCGACTGCGGACTATTGGCGAGCAGAGACTTCGCCAGCGCATGTGCGCGAGCTAACAGTTCTTCTGGCTCGATAACTTCGTTTACCAACCCCAATTGCTGCGCCTCCGCCGCTCCAAACAGGCGACCAGTAAGCAATAGATCGCGGCAGCGCTTATCCCCAACCTGCAGCGCCAGGAACGCAGAAACCAGGGCCGGAACAAATCCGATGCGAACCTCGGTAAAGCCGAATTTGGCAGCCGGGGTCGCCAGCGTGAAATCGCAAAGCGTTGCCAGTCCTGTTCCGCCGGCAATTGCTGGGCCGTTCACCGCGGCGATGGTGGGCACAGGCAGCTCATATAGGGTCACAAATAGCCGAGCAATCCGCTCCGCATCCGTGCGATGCTCTGCCGGCGTCTTTTCTCGCATCGTCTGCAGTTCCGACAGATCGAGACCCGAACAAAAAGCGTCTCCTGCTCCGGTCAAAATCAGGGCGCAACATTCGGTCGCGGCGGTCTCCTCGATCACGCTGATCAACTCAACCTGCATCTCCCGCGTCATCGCGTTTTTGCGGTCAGGGCGATTCAGCGTCACAGTTCGAATAGAATGGTCATCCGTTACGATGATCGTCTTGTGGCTCAAATTCGCTCCTTTCCAAGTTTGCTCCTTCAGGGAACAGCGCATCCTTCATTGCACTTCCGAACCAAACCGGCTTGAAATATCGCGGTTCGCCCCGATCAGCGCGTCCAAAGATCCAATCGCCGGGAGGGTTGCGCCGCACCTGCGCAATTCGGCCAGCACGACTTCGGTGGGAATATTTCCAACCAGGACATCCTGCGCAAACGGGCAGCCGCCCAAGCCGCCGATCGCCGCGTCGAACCGTCTGCAACCTGCTTGAAATGCGGCGCGAATTCGCTCCGAGGCTTCTGCGGGTCTTGCGTGCAAATGCGCCCCGATCTCCAGGTCTGCGAACTGCCCGATGACTTCGGCCAAGACTTCTTCAACTTGATCAGTGGTGGCCAAACCAACGGTATCTGCCAACGAGATCTCCGTTACTCCGCATTCGGCAATCAGGTCGCAGGCCTGCAGTACTTCATCGACATTCCATGTCTCTCCGTATGGGTTTCCAAACGCCATTGAGACGTAGGCAACCACATTCCTGTCATCTCCGGTCGCGATTGTCTGGATCTTCTGCAGCATTTCCAGCGATTCTTCGAGAGTCTGGTTCTGATTTCGACGCAAAAACTCCGCCGAAATCGAGTACGGAAATCCGAGCGTCTTCACGGCATCGGTTTGAATGGCACGCAGCGCGCCTTTCTCGTTCACCACAATGCCGATGATCTCGGCATCTGCTGGCGGCGACAAAAGAGACAAAACCTGCTCCGAGTCCGCCATCTGCGGCACGGCAGCGGGAGAAACAAAACTCACCGCGTCAATGTGCCTGAATCCTGCATCGATCAGCTTGCGAAGATAATCGGCTTTGATCTCGGGCGGAATGTGCTTGGGCAGGCCCTGCCAGGCATCCCGCGGGCATTCGACTAGTTTGACCGCTTCATCCATTCAAATCGCAACCTGCATCGACACCCGTGTCATTACTATGGCAGCTATCCACGCGACGGAGAAACCTTGAGAATCTCTCTCGCAATCACCATGCGCTGAATCTCGCTGGTGCCTTCGCCAATGGTGCACAGCTTAACGTCACGATAATACTTCTCAGCCGGGTAATCCTTGATGAATCCGTAGCCGCCGAATAACTGCACGGCGTCGTCACAAATCCGAACCGCAACCTCGCTTGAAAACAGCTTGGCCATCGATGATTCGCGTGTCACTTTCCGTCCGGCATCCTTCAGCACAGCAGCCCGTTGAGTAAGAAGGCGAGCCGCATCCAGTTCGGTTGCCATATCCGCCAGCTTCCATTGGATGCCCTGAAACTCCGCGATCGCCTTGCCGAACTGCTTGCGTTCCTTCACGTACTTCAGCGCTGCGTCCAGAGCGCCGCGGCCAATTCCCAACGCCAGCGCCGCGATCGAGATGCGTCCACCGTCCAGTACGCGCATTGCATCGATAAAGCCCTCGCCCTCCGCGCCAAGCAGATTTTCCTCTGGAATTTCGCAGTCCTCGAAGATCAGCTCGCTGGTATCGCTGGCGCGCAGGCCCAGCTTGTTCTCTTTCTTGCCGGGGCGAAATCCCTTCGTCCCCTTCTCCACGACGAATGCTGAGAGCCCGTGGGTTCCCTTGCTCTTGTCCGTCGATGCAATTACAACGGCAAGATCGGCATAATGACCATTCGTGATGAATGTCTTGTTGCCATTCAGCACATAGCGATCGCCCTTCTTTACCGCAGTTGTTCGTGAATTGCTGGCGTCAGAGCCCGCACCGGGTTCCGTCAATCCCCACGCGGCCAACCACTCGCCGCTCGCCAAGCGCGGCACATACTCCTTCTTCTGCGCTTCGTTTCCCGCCAGGAAAATATGGTTTGTGCCCAGCGAATTGTGGGCCGCGACGATGATGCCGATAGAGCCGTCAACCGCGGCCAGCTCCTCAATTGCAAGAACGTAGTCGACGTATCCAAGGCCTGAGCCGCCGAATTCAGGCGGGAAAATGACACCCAGCAATCCCATCTTGCCAAGCTTCTTCACCACGTCGAGAGGGAATTCGCTCGCTTCGTCCCACTTCATTACATTGGGCGCGATCTCTCGCGCTGCGAATTCGCGGATCTCGCGGCGAAGCTGCTCCTGCTCTTCCGTCAGTACGAATGGGTACAGGCTTTCATTGGTTTCGACCGCAACGCTCATGTTGTTTGGCTCCTTTGCGTCTTGGGGGATGGGACGCCAGCCTAAGCTGCTGACTGGATAAGATGCCTTTACTCTCAATATCGAAATGGCCCGTTTGAATCCGTCAGGTTTGCAGTACTCCTGGGTTGAATCTCGGTACATCAGGATTCATTGCACATGCCTCAAGCGCGGTGATCAGCACGTCTCTCGTTTTTGCAGGATCGATAATGGCGTCTATCCAGAGGCGGGCTGCGCCATACCGAGGGTCCGCCTGTGCATCGTAGGTGGACTTGATCTCGTTGTAGAGTGCCGATCTTTCCTCCTCTGAAAGCACCTTGCCTCCGCGTTCGACCTGCTTGGCGCGAACCTCTGCCAGGGTGCCTGCCGCCGACGCACCGCTCATCACCGCATAGCGTGCCGTGGGCCATGCAAACAGAAACCGGGGATCGTAAGCTTTACCGCACATTGCGTAGTGCCCGGCTCCGAAGCTTCCGCCGATAATCACTGCAATCTTCGGGACAACGCTGGTGCTGACCGCTGAAACCATCTTTGCTCCGGCGCGGATAATGCCGGACCACTCCGCGTCTTTGCCGACCATGAACCCATTCACATCGTGGAGAAAAATGAGCGGCACCAGGTTCTGATTGCAATCCATGATGAAGCGGGCCGCCTTCTGCGCGCCCTCGGTGTATATGACGCCGCCCACTTCAATTCGCTTCGCCCCCGCTGAAGGCCCCATCGCGACGATCTGGTTCTGGTTGGTCTTCTGGTTCGCGACAATGCCCACAGCGTGTCCGCCGATGCGCGCGTATCCGCAAAGAACCGTACGGCCAAACTCTTCCTTGTACTCATCAAACTCGCTGCGATCGACGATGCGCGCGATCACCTCGTGCATGTCGTAAACATTGCTCGTGCCGGGTGCCGGATTCAACAAGCCGTACGCATCTTCAATGACATACTTCGGTGCGTCGCGCTTTGCATCGTAAGAGGTGCGGCTAAATCGCTCTTCTGAAGCACACGGCGATTGCCGCTGACCGAATTTATCTACCAGCGAACGCAGACGTGCGATGCAGTGGTGATCGTCCGGTTCCTTGAAGTCGACCGTGCCCGAGATTTCGGCATGCATCGCGGCGCCACCCAGTTCTTCAGGATCGGTCTTTTGCCCAATCGCTGCCTGCACCAGCGACGGACCGGCAAGAAAAAGGCCGGAACCCTCGGTCATCAACACCGTATCCGTCATCACCGGCAGATAAGCGCCGCCTGCGACGCACATGCCCATAATCGCTGTAATCTGTGGAATGCCCAGCGAACTCATGACTGCGTTGTTGCGAAAGACTCGACCGAAATCGTCCGTATCCGGAAAGACATCCTCCTGCAACGGAAGGAACACGCCGGCCGAATCCACAAGGTAGAGCGTGGGAATGTGGTTATCCAGCGCGATGTTCTGAGCGCGGATGACCTTCTTTGCAGTCATGGGAAAAAAGGCCCCTGCCTTCACCGTCGCGTCGTTGGCGATGATCATGCAGAGCCGGCCACATACACGGCCCAGGCCTGTGACAACGCCTGCTCCCGGCGCGCCGCCGTATTCCCCATACATCTCGTAAGCAGCCCACAATCCGAGTTCGAGGAATTCGCTGCCTTCGTCGAGCAGCAGCTTCAGTCGTTCACGCACAGTCAGGCGTTTCTTCGCGTGCTGTGCGGCTGCCGCCTTTGCGCCGCCTCCCAAGCGAATGGTCTCTTCCTGCGACCGAATGGTTGCAAGCACTTCGAGCAGCGCGGCCCGGTTTGCCTTCGCGCGCGGGGATTGAGGATCAAAGCTGGAACCGATCACGTTTTGAAGTTTCGAGCTTTCGGCCATTCTTCACTCACACAAACTCGCAGACTATAGCACCTTGGATGGTACCGGCGTCCATACCGTCTCACAGCAAACTTAAAACCATCGAATTTAGACGGTCCGTTTTGAACGCGCACCGCGCCAGTAGAGGAACAATCCGATCAGAATCGAGATAGAGGTGCCACCAACCAACTGCAACTCGAAGACGGCTGTGTTCGTTTCTCCCGGCGGGAAAAAGGACAGGACGATTCCGATCAGGACCACGAGAAACCCAAGTGCGCCACAAATCCACACTCCGATGATGCCTCCAGGTACCAGGACCGCATGGGTGTTTTCTCTTCTGTCCTTGCGGGTGGAGAGCCGGATGACTGCCGCAAACATGTATAGAAACGGGATGAAATAGAGAATGATCGCCGCGCTGACGACAAGCTGATATCCAACCAGAATGCTCCTTGTCTGTATCTGGCTTAGAACAAGAATTGTCCCGGACAGGGCGGCCTGAACAAGGATCGAAACATAGGGCGTCTTCCATTTTGGATGAATCTTTCCGAAGGCTGCTGGAAGGTAGCGATCAATACCGACAACAAATGGCACACGCGCTATGCCTGCGACGGTACTCCCAACGCCGCCCGCATTGCCCACCGTTACCAGCATTGCTGCCAGCACGCCGAGCAAGCCGATCTTTAGCGTCATTGACCCGACCGTGATCGCACTGAACACACCGCTCTGAGGGTCGATGCTCGCCGCCGGCAACAACGCAAGAATCGCAAAGGTCCCGCCGATGTACATCAGCGCGATCAGCGCTCCGGCGCCAAACACCGCACGCGGAAGCGTCCGCCTTGGGTCGCGCACCTCTTCGCTCATCGCAGAGACCAGCTCAAGGCCGGTGAAGGCGAACGCTATCTGCGACCAGAAGTTCACCGTGTCCCAGTTCCAAGCCGGCATCATGTTCTGAACCGTGAAGTGCGTTGCTGACCCGTGCTTGAACACGACGACCACGGCTACGAGGCCAAGAATTACCAGTGGCAAATACGTCCCGACGCCTCCGGCATTCTGCAGCCACTTGCCGATATTCAGGCCAATGATGTTGAGGACAACCGCAACCAGCAGCAACCCCAGCGAAACGCTGAGCAGAAATGTCCGGTCCTGGGCGAGCTGCGCGCCGCGTCCGCCGATGATGTATGCGGCCATTGATGCGCTGGCGAGCAGGAGGCCCGGAAAGTAGAAGACCGTGTAGATCCAGTAGGTCCAGCCGGCGACGAATCCGTGGAAGTCTCCGAAGGCCTCCTTCGACCACGCGTACAGGCCGCCTTCCTCAGGGAACCGCGACGAGAGCTCATTGATCACCAGCGCGCCGGGAACAAAGAAGAAGACTGCCGCGATAACCCACAAGCTGATGGACGATGTGCCGTTGTGCCCAGCGGCCGCGATCCAACGCGGTCCAAGCACCGTGGCGATGTTGAACAGCAGCACATCCCAGAAGCCCATCGTCTTGCGCAACTGGGCCTTGGCATCTTGCGCAGGCGGCGCAAAGATCGTCATAAAGCCACCTGCGCGTCCATGCGGCCATCATCAATTTTCATAAGCGACCATGATAGTTGCACCTAGAGGCACGCACAAACCTTTCCGGACGCGGCAACTGGTAGCCGGGTAGCCACATGAGTGGACGAGTCCGTATCTCCCGGCAAAAAATCCTCTTTAGAACCAAGTTCGTGATATCAGAGGAGTTAGTGTTTCAAGGGGGTCTCGTAAACATCTGAAAATAAACAACTTAAGATCCAAAGTCGTCATTCAAAAGAACTTAAGGCCAATTCCAGGACGTTTGCACCAATTTCGAGGCAATAATTCATTGATGTGGTGCGCTGGCCCATAAAGGGGCGCGGCCCACGTGCTGGTCCAGTTGGCCGACAAGTGATGTAGCTGTTTCTAAGACAAGTGTAGGGAATTGGGAGAAATAACCTGCAAAGTTCGGTGAGTTTATTTTGGCAGCGAAATGAACAGCATAGTGTGGATTGCGATGAGGCCGAGAATTGACACCGGTTGCCGTTGACCTCATCAGGCAGACAGCGCAAGGCGATCAGCGTTGGGGAAGGGCCGGACGGCTTGGATATTGAGACTGTGAAGAAGCGAGGGGAGTCAAGGTCAAAGTCATCGGTAATACGGCGGCAACCTCTTATCTCCAACAACTCACGCGCTCCGCACAGTCTTGGAAGGCCGCTGCAAAGGAGTGCATTCGAGCACGGAGAAGGACTTTCCTGCCGTCGGGAGTCCGAGTATAGACAAGCTGAACCGGCCCGACACGACTGCGCCAGTTCCGAGCAAAGATCTCAGCGCAACCCTTCTTGCGTGCAAGCAGATCTGGGACCGCGAAATAGTCTTCACGGAAGAAGCGCCAGAATTTCCTTCTTGCAAGCAGGTAGCGGGGGTTCTCGACTGGTCTCAACACTTCGCGCAAAGCACGAAGAAAGATCGCCTGATCCCGTCCAGTACCGCCCCCGATCCAGCAGTAAATAGAGCCATCCCGATTTTGGTCCGCATGTACCTGAAAATCAGACGATGTATTGCTGATCGAACCCTCATACTTTAAGGCTTCAAGTACCGCCGTGCCGATTTGTTTCATGCTCCGCTCTGGCGTGCCATGCCGGATGAGCCGCCATACCGCTAACACCGCCCAGGGCAGGCTCGCCGTTGCTGCGAGGCCAGCAATGACAGCGACGATAGCGAGAGGGTCCTGATCGGAACGAAGCCGACCAAATGCTCGCATCAATTCCGAGAAGATTGTTATAAACCACATTCCAGCCTGGAATAGTAGCGCCGCAATGGTGTTTCTGAGAACGAATCCTCGCGGTAGCAATTTCTCGTCGGCCTTCAGCCCATCGGTCATTCGCTTCAATGATCCCGATGCAAGTGCGGCATCCCAACTGCGGCGAAGCCCTTCGCGATCGAGAGCGCGATGAACGGTCTTGGAGTTTAGGTCGGCGATCTGTTGTTCGGTATATGGAGGATGGCCCAGGCCCAATCTTTCTGTGCCGTTCTCAATGGTCGGAGAGGTAGCGCTGACTCCGACAAAGGCGCTGCAACGCCTTGTCAGCAACGCGTAATCATCGCCGGGTCCAAAAGGTCCCGGCTCGACGCAGACAAGATGCCACACGTTCGCGGTCTTCGCCGGAGATGCCGGATCGATGCGAATTGACCTCCCGCGCATTTGATTTGAGAGGACATACGATCCGACAAAGCTGGCGAGAATCAGAGTGTTAATTGTCGGCGCATCCCAACCTTCACCGAGCAGCGACTTCGTGCCGATGAGCACGGTGATTCCGCCTAGCTCAAACACTGCTGTAATCAATCGAACAGATCCCTGGTGGTACCCACCCGTGATGTCAACTAGCAGGTAGTTTGGATCGTGCGGCATTGCTTGAAAAGAAAGATCCTCTTGTTCGATGCCAATTGCTGCTGCTGTCCGGATGACAAGCTCTCTGGAAGCTTCCGGAATGATCACGAGAGATCCGCACAATACACCCAGACGTAAATCTGGGGTTCGGGTTCGTCTGAGAGTTTCGAACACTGGAACTACTCCGATGTCTTCGAATTCCCCTGTCTCTTCCGAAGATTTTGGAAGCTCGGCTTTGCGAATGAAATCAGTCAAGACTACGCATCGCAGGTGTTCCTTGAGCGCACTCGATTCAATGCGCACAATTTCCTCAATGGAGTTCAACTTGGTTCTGGACGTGGTGAGCAGTTTTGTGTGATCTGAAGGATTTCGGAGCACGATCTTGCGGCGTTCTATAGCGCCGATCTGACCAAGTTCATGCCGGATGGTCTTTAGTAGCTGTTCGATTTTTTTAAAACTCCCTGCATCCGCATAGAGACAATGAGTGAGCAGAATCTCCAGCCAGTCGAGACCAAAAGATGGTATCGACTTGGAGTCCACTGCCAGGCAATGCAGCGCTTCTCGCGGAATCTGCTCGCCAACAGCATTCAAATAAACAACGATGCTCGATAAATATTCAGGGTCCTCGAGGATCTCTTCGATGTGAGCGTTCGGATCGTTCATCCAAGGGTGATTGGCAACAGCCGCGGCAAACTCTCGGTTCTGACGAAGATGACGAGAAAAGGCGTCAATTGCCGCTCGAAATTCCACGAGCGTCTTCAGTTCAACCGCAGCGGGCGCACTGAAGTAGACGTAATCCTGGTGAGGACAGAGATCCCCTTGGAGTACTAGCTCCGGCACCGCCACTTCAGCATCCACAGGACCACAGAGATCCTCATAGCGCTGCCACTCATAGGGAGAGACATCGTAAGGAGGGGTGGCGGTCAGTGCAACCAGGGTCGGCTTGAGCCGGTCGGCTACGAACGTTAGAGTTCTCCACCATTCGGCCTTGAGGTGATGCGCTTCATCGACCACAAGAGTCTCGAACCCTGAGAGCACTTCCGGCACTTCGACTGGAATTGCCGACCTTCCGTTCCCATTCCCATTAGGGAGCTCGATTGTCGATTTTGTCTCCTCTTCCGCGCATGCGTCTTCGGTCTCCTCAAGTTCTCCGGAACAAAGCGCGTGGAGAGCCTGATAAGTTGCGATCGTCAGCAGTTCGGGTTGCCGGATGTTGGTCGAAACCCAGTCAGGCTTCGAACTCCCATGAGGAAGGAAGTATTGAACAAGACGTTCAGCCCACTGATTACGAATCGTGATCGTGGGTGCCAGAATCAGGGTTGGCTGATTGATCCTGCGAACAACCTCCAGTCCGAATACGGTCTTCCCGGAGCCAGGCGCAGCCACTATATGCAGCCGCTTATCTTCGAGGTAGGAATCGAGCCGCTCAAGCAGACTAGCCTGATACGTCCGCCAGTTTCCTTGAAACGCCATTTCCTTCGGGAAGGTGCTGTTTCTTGTCTCGAGAGGGGCTGGACCCATAGTAAAGGTGGATTATAGCTGGGCTCAGGCTCACCCGCGAGATAACGGGCACACGAAGAATCCTGAAAAGAGCGAGTCGTGGCTGATTCCGAAGATTGACTAGCCTTCGCATGGTGCGGTGGAACCGAGATCTGGTTTCACCTGTTGTGTACCGGTTTTCAATCTGAGTTTTTATTCCCAACGAAGGTCGGCGATCAGCCTAGGGGGAAGTGATCGCGCACTTCGTGACGCGCGCCATTTGAACCGAGGAAGGATTCGAAGAGCCGAAATTCGCGCGCAGTGAACGAGGGGAATTCCAAGTCGCCTTTGGCCTGGCTTTCGAGTTTGCGGAGTGCGCGCACGCTGTCGTGGCCTTTGGCGCGCGCGAGCGTGACGTGCGGATGATAGGGCCGGTCTTCTGCATCGACGCCGCACCGTGCTGTCGCGGCCACAACGAGTCGCTCAAGCAGCCGCAGTTCTGGGGAGACGTTCACCGCTGCGAAAAATGCCCCGGCCCTATCGAAAAATCCTGTGCCATGAAGCCAGACGGGGACTGCCGGCGCTTTGATTTCGCTGAGGTGTTGCACGATGCACCGGTATTTTTCGATTGATGTCTCGCCGAGGAATTGCAGGGTGATGTGCCACGTCTCGGGCGAAGTCCAGCGGAGATGATCGTTGGCGGATCGCAGTTTGCGCGAGATTCGTTCAAGTGCGTCGACAACTTCGACGGCCAGCGGAATCCCAATAAAGAGGCGCATGATTGGCCCTCATCAAATGAACTTCGCGAACGCCTCTATCTGTTTCGCCTGGTGGTCTCGCCGCTCCACAGGAGATGACAGAACGGTCGAGGTTGAAGTCGCACCGAGCGCGGAGAGCCGGTCGATCAGCGCCTCAAGATGCCGGATGGAAACAACATCGGCTTCGATGACAAACGATTCGGCCCCGGTGATGCGGTGGCAGCGGCTGATCTCACTCAACTCTTTCAGCGCCGAAACGGTCCGGCTGATCTGTAGTTCGCCCCCCGGAATGGTGAGACGCACCACGACGCGGACGGGCACGCCTAGTTTCGCGCTGTCGAGCGAAGCGTGGTAGCCGGTGATGACTCCGGCCTCTTCGAGGCGATGAACGCGCTCTGCAACCGCCGGAGTTGAGAGGCCGATCTTCCTGCCGAGTTCCGCAAAGGAGACGCGTGCGTTCTGCTGCAATGCCTCCAGAATCTTCCAGGCGATCGCGTCGAGGTCGATTCGATTAGGCGTGGTCTTGTGGGCCATGTGCCAGCAATCCTTAAGTTGCATTCTTATTATGCTTAATGCCGTTAGGTTTTGGCCCTTGTTTTTTACTGGATACCCATTTTCAGTGCCTGCTGGCGGGCCTATCTTATCGAACAGCCGGGAAATTCCTCCCCTTTGACTTCCCTCGTTCCCGGCACAGGAGGTTCCCATGAGCGCCAGTGTGCACTCAGCTCCAGCGCATGTTGATCCGAAGCTGGTCACCGAATCAGTCCCAACCGTCAGCGATTTTCTCCCGCTGAAAGGGACTGACTATGTTGAGTTCTATGTGGGCAACGCCCGTCAATCTGCGTACTTCTACAGGGCGGCGTTCGGCATGTCGCTTGTGGCTTATGCGGGACCGGAGACCGGCCAGCGGGATCGTTCCTCGTACGTGCTGCAGCAGGGAAAGGTTCGCTTCGTGCTGACCACGCCGCTTCGGGGTGGCAACGCAATCGCCGAGCATATTGGCCGTCATGGCGATGGCGTGAAGGTGATAGCACTTTGGGTTGATGACGCTCGCCGTGCGTGGACGGAGACTACCAGTCGCGGCGCGGTCAGCGTGGCTCAGCCCTATGTTCTCGCCGACGAGCGTGGGCAGGTGGTGTTATCGAGCATCCGGACATACGGCGATACGATTCATACGTTTGTCGACCGTTCCAATTACTCCGGGCCGTTCCTTCCCGGCTATCGTGCAGTTGAGCGGGACACAATTGCGCGACCGACAGGCCTGCTCCACATCGACCATATGGTCGGCAACGTGGGCTGGCATGAAATGGATGAATGGGTGAAGTTCTATGCGAACGTGATGGGCTTTTCACTCTATCAGCACTTCGACGACAAAGACATTTCGACGGAGTACTCGGCTCTGATGTCGAAGGTGATGGCGAACGGCAATGGTTACGTGAAGTTCCCCATTAATGAGCCTGCTGAGGGCAAGAAGAAGTCGCAGATCGAAGAGTATCTCGAGTTCTACGGCGGTCCTGGCGTGCAGCACATTGCGCTGGCCACCGACGACATTCTGCATACGGTAAGCAAGCTCAACGAGCAGGGCATCGAGTTCCTGCACGTCCCGCACACGTACTACACGGAGTTGCAAGGCCGTGTGGGCGCCATCGATGAGCCCGTTGACGAACTCGAGAGGCTCGGAATCCTGGTCGACCGCGATCCCGAAGGATACATGCTGCAGATCTTTACGCGACCAGTGGAAGATCGGCCGACGCTGTTCTTCGAGATTATCCAACGCAAGGGCAGCCGCAGCTTCGGCAAGGGCAACTTCAAGGCGCTCTTCGAAGCGATTGAACGTGAACAGCACGCGCGGGGCAATCTGTAGCACGGCGGAGATACAAGATGAAAACCGAAACGCTTTCTGTTGCTGTGCCCTACCTGATCGAGCAGAATTACCAAGTCTACACTGACGAGCAGCACGCAGTGTGGGCGGAACTGGTTGGCCGGGTACTGCCTGAACTGGAAAAGCACGCATCGCGCGCGTACCTTGATGGATTCCAGGTTATTGGCTTGCAGCGAGACCGGCTGCCGCGTCTCGAATCAATCAGCGCACGTCTTGAGCCAAGGACAGGTTGGAATTCCACGCCGGTCAGCGGATTTCTTCCGGCACCTGCATTTTTTGAGATGCTTGCCGCACGCAGGTTTCCAACCACGACGTGGCTGCGCAGCCGCGATTCGCTTGAATACACTCCTGAGCCAGACATCTTCCACGATGTCTTCGGCCATGTCCCCATGCACGCCAATAAAGTCTTCGCGGAATTCCTTGCGCACTACGGCCGCGTTTGTGCATCCATCGAAGACGAGGCCGTGCTGGAAAAGCTGGGCCGGTTGTTCTGGTACACGGTGGAGTTTGGTTTGATTCGTGAGGGAGGGGAAATCAAGGTGTACGGCAGCGGGCTGATCAGTTCGCATGGCGAATGCATGAACGTGATTGAGGGCCATTGTGCTGTTCACGATTTTTCATTGGACGAAGTGCTCAATACTCCAGTAAAGGTGGATGAGCTGCACAAACTGCTGTTTGCAGTCAGCGGTTTCGATGAGATCTACGAGGCGATGCACGAGGCAGAGCGCCGCGCGATGGAAAACAGGCTGTGAAAGGTGAAAAGTATGTCCGATGAGATCCGGTATCAGACCGGCTTTGGAAACGAGTTCGCCACGGAGGCCGTTACCGGTGGATTGCCGCAGGGCCAGAACGCGCCCCAGATACATCCGCTTGGACTTTATACCGAGCAGTTGAGCGGCTCGCCCTTTACCGCCCCACGGGCTATCAATCGACGCACCTGGACCTATCGCATTCGACCATCCGTGACGCATCGGCCATACGAAGAGATTCCTGCGAAGCTCATTCGGAGCGGGCCGTTCCTGGAGGTTCCCACGTCGCCGAATCAGTTGCGCTGGGATCCGTTGCCCGTTCCAAAGGAGAAGACCGACTTTGTCGATGGCATCGTTACGCTTGGTGGAAACGGTGATCCTGCGATGCAGGTGGGCGTGGCCATTCACATCTACGCTGCCACTGCTTCGATGGAGGACCGGTTCTTCTACACAGCCGACGGTGAGTTGCTGATTGTTCCGCAACTCGGCGCTCTTCGCTTCCACACGGAATTAGGAATTCTTGAAGTTGCTCCGGGGGAGATTTGTGTGATCCCACGCGGGGTAAAATTTCGGGTTGTTCTCGCCGAGAAGCAGGCACGCGGATACATTTGCGAGAACTACGGTTTGCCTTTTCGTCTGCCGGAACTCGGGGCAATCGGCGCAAATGGGCTCGCCAATCCGCGCGACTTCAAGGCGCCGGTTGCTGCATTTGAAGATCGCGAAGGCGATTTCCGTATTACTTCTAAATTCCTCGGCCGCCTCTGGTCCGCTGTCATCGATCACTCTCCGCTGGATGTGGTGGCGTGGCACGGCAACTATGCGCCTTACAAGTACGACCTGGCGCTTTTTAACTGCATCAACACGGTGTCGTTCGATCACCCGGATCCATCAATCTACACAGTGCTCAGCGCGCCATCGAATGTTCCCGGCACGGCAAATTGCGACTTCGCCATCTTCCCGCCACGCTGGATGGTTGCGGAACACACGTTCCGTCCACCCTGGTTCCATCGCAACCTGATGAATGAATTTATGGGGCTTGTTTTCGGAGCCTATGATGCGAAGGCGGAGGGATTCGTCCCGGGCGGAGCCAGCCTGCATAACTGCATGGCGGGTCATGGTCCTGACGCCGAAACCTTTGAGCGTGCCAGCTCTGCCGAGTTGAAGCCACAATACCTGGCGAACACGCTGGCGTTTATGTTCGAGACCCAGCTCGTCGTGCGGCCTACCGAATTCGCGATGAACACCCGCATCCTGCAGCATGAATACTTCGAGTGCTGGCAGGGTCTGAAGAAGCACTTCAAGCAGGGCTCTCAGGCAAAGCCGAAGAAGAAATGAGCGCTATCGAAACGCTGCTCGCGGGCCTCTTTGACTATGCAGGCCTGTATCCGCCTGCATGTTTGGATCTGCGCTCTGCTGTGGGTAGTTACCTCAGATATAGGCGTGGCAAACATGCTTCGGCACTTGGGCGGTTCATCATCAACTACGATCATCTGGATGAACTACGGTCGATTGCCGGCGATTCTCTTGGCGACTTCACACTGAGCGTAATTGCGGCGGAACATGCTGATTGGAATGTCCTGACCAGACTAATCGGTTCCGGTCTTCGCGTCGAAAGCCTTGAGATTAAATGCAGCCAGCCATCAATAATTGAGCGTATAACTCAACATGTTCCGCGAAGTGTAATGACATACTTTGAAGTGCCGATCCATGCGGAGAGCCTGCCGGTCCTTGAGGCAATTCGTGGTGCCGGCGCGCGAGCAAAAATCAGGATGGGCGGCGTTGTTCCGGAAGCAATCCCATCCGTCCCCGACGTGGCACAGATGCTCAAGACCCTCGCTGACCTTCGACTTCCATTTAAAGCAACCGCGGGGTTGCATCACTCCCTACGCTCATTGCACCCATTGACCTACGAGCCGCAGAGCACCACGTGCGTAATGCATGGGTTTGTGAACCTGGTTTGTGCTGCAGCACTTATTTATTTCGGCGGCAATGCCGACGATGCCCGGCGCGTGATTGGCGAGGAAGACTCGACCGCGTGGCAAGTCAACGGCGATTCGATTCGCTGGCGCGATCGAAGTTGGACCACAGAGCAGCTGTCGACGATGCGGCGCGAATTCTTCATGAGCATTGGAAGCTGTTCTTTCGAGGAACCAATTCGCGATCTGGAGCGGCTGGGATGGCTATGAAGAGCTGGGTTGAAAGCGCAAACGTGGCGGGAACCGATTTTCCATTGGAGAATCTTCCCTACGGCGTCTTTCGCCATGACCACACGACACGAATCGGCATTGCGATTGGTGAGCAGGTGCTGGATCTCAGAGCGTGCGCGGAGCGTGGACTCTTGTCCGAGCTTGAACCAGAGGTGGTCGCGGCGTGCTCTGAGGAATCGCTGAATGCTCTCATGTCTCTCGGACCGTCTGCGTGGTCCGCACTGCGCCGCCAGATCACGACTCTGCTCGCAAGCGATAGAGCCGATGCAAGGGTGCAAGCGGACGTGAAGCCACTACTGATCTCAATGAATGACGTCGCTATGCAGCTGCCCGCGCGGATCGGCGATTATACCGATTTCTACGCTTCGATTCATCACGCAACCCGCGTGGGAAAGCTCTTCCGTCCTGACAATCCGCTGCTGCCCAACTATAAATATGTTCCGATTGGATATCATGGCCGGGCGTCGTCGATCGTGGTGAGCGGGCACGAAATCCGCAGGCCAAGCGGACAGATGAAACCGGCTTCCGCTGCGGAACCTGTCTTTGGGCCATCGCGCTCTCTGGACTATGAGCTCGAAGTGGGTATCTTTATCGGTCCCGGTAATGCTCTCGGACAGCCAATCGCGATCGGAGAAGCGGAACAGCACATCTTCGGTCTGTGCCTCGTCAATGACTGGTCGGCGCGCGATATTCAATCGTGGGAATACCAACCCCTCGGTCCATTTCTGGCTAAGAACTTTGCGACGACGATCTCTCCCTGGGTTATTCCAATGGAGGCGCTTGAACCCTATCGTGTTCCAGTCGCGGAGCGGCCCGATGGTGATCCAGTGCCGCTTCCGTATCTTGCCCCCCGTGATTCGAGCAGGGCGGGAGTCGATCTCACGCTTGAGGTGTTTCTTCAGTCGGAAAAGATGCGACAGGCGGGACTGGCTCCTGTCCAGCTCAGCAGGGGGAATCTCCGCGATCTTTATTGGAGTTTCGCCCAGTTGCTGACGCACCATGCGAGCAACGGTTGCAACCTGATGCCGGGCGACTTGTTTGCAACTGGGACTATCTCCGGTCCTGAAGAAGGCTCCGAAGGATGCCTGCTCGAAATGAAGCACCGTGGCGAACCGATCAAGCTGCCTACCGGCGAGACGCGCTCGTTTCTAGAAGATGGTGATGAGGTTACGTTTCATGGATATTGCGACGGACCTGGCCTGCCCCGCATCGGCTTCGGGGAGTGTAAGGGCAGAATTATTCCTGCGAACTGATTAAGCCAGTGTGCCTGACGGCGACGCGACGTTTCTGGGATGTGTTGCACGGTCCTTCTGCTGGCTTAGATTCGCGCTCGCGAGTTCTGCAAAGAGCGGAACCGGCTTTGGGGGGCCGGGGCACCTGTGTCATGCAGCGAACATTACTTTTGGAGGCGATATGCACAGGCACAAGGGCAAAACTAGAATCAAACAGTGTGTAGTATAAAAGCACCCTTATCCCCCACGGTCCCCCAGAAGTGTCGTGTATGCGCCAGGGCAACGATCTTTTGCCGTACATGGGTTACGAATATAACGAGCAACTAGATTTGTTGCATTGGGTTTATGCCTTGTAAGGGGGCGAATTGGAAATGCTATCAACCCGGGTTCTGGTGGTCGAAGACTTCGAGCCGTTTCGGCGCTTCATTTGTTCGACACTGAGAACAAGACCGGAATTTCTGATAGTCGCAGAGGTCGGGGACGGATTAGAAGCAGTTCAGAAGGCCGAGGAATTGCAGCCGGATTTGATTATGCTCGACATCGGGCTTCCTTCGCTGAATGGAATCGATGCGGCGCGACGGATTTGCGAGCTTTCTCCCAAGAGCAAGATACTCTTCATGAGCCAGGAATCTTCTGCTGATGTGGTGCAGGAAGCTCTCGCTTTGGGGGCACTGGGCTATGTGGTCAAAGCCCATGCCGGAAGCGAACTGTTGCCCGCGGTGGACGAGGTTCTCCAAGGCAGGCAGTTTGTCGGCAGCGGATTATCGGGCGACTGTTTCACTCCTGCTGCGGGTCCAAAAATATCGAATGGCTCCAGCGAGAGTCTTCCGCAACCTGCAAAGGTAAGATCGGACAGCGCGCGACGCCACGAGGTCGAATTCTACTCCGACGATACGGCATTTGTAGTTGGCTTTACTCGGTTCATTGAAGCCGCTTTGAAGTCGGGAAGTGCTGTTATCGTGATGGCGACCGAGTCACATCGGCAGAGTCTCGTTGAGAGATTGCGAGAAGATGGCTTGGATATGGACGCCGCTGTTAAGCAGGGGCGCTGTATCTTTGTGGATGTTGCCGATGCAGTCTCGAGTTTCATGTTGAAGGATGACCGGGCCAGCTATCGGAAAGCGGCGTGCCATCTTATCGCCACGGCGGCCAAGGCATCAGGCGGGGAGCGCCCTCGCGTTGCGGCTTGTGGCGAATGTGCTCCCAAACTATGGGAAAAAGGCGAGGCTGATGCGGCGGTCGAACTCGAGCAGCTATGGGACGAGATTGCCCGGAGCTGCGATGTCGACATTCTCTGTGGGTATGTATTGAGCAGTTTCCAGCGCGAACAGCAAGGCCATATCTACGAGAAAATTTGTGCGATGCATTCCGCTATTTTTCCCCAGTGAATCAGGGAATTCAGCCGGCTTTACGCATCGAATTGTGCCCAGAACTTAAAGGTACGCTCACCTGGATTGTTGTGCCCTCTTTGAATTGTGAATTGATTGAAGAGGTCCCATTCACCAGTTTTATTCGCTGCTCAATCCTGACGAGTCCAAGTCCTCGCCCACTTCTTGCGACTCTGAGATCGAAGCCAGCGCCTGAGTCGCTTATTCTCAGGTGAACCTGATCCGACTCACCCCATAATTGAACACTGAATTTCTGCACCCCACTGTGCATCACCCCGTTGTGTAATGCTTCCTGCAGAACGCGGAACAGGCAAATAGCGATATCCGGCGGCACGGGACTGGGAAATTCTTTGCTCTTGAAGTCAATCTTCACTCCCTTCCTTTCCCCGAACTCCTCGCAGAAGGCTCTCATAACCGCAGCAATGCCGAGATACTCTAGCCGCGGAGAATACAATTCGTGCGCCGAAGCTTTTACATCAGCCAAGATCCCGAGGGTCTTTCTCCAGACTTCATCCATGCGGTCGAGAAGATTAACAGCCTGGTGGGGGAAGTCGTTTTTGAGTTGTTCGATTGCAATTGCCAATAATGCGAGACGCTGACCGACATTCTCATGAAGGTCTTTCGCGACCCGGTCACGTTCTCGTTCTTCTGCCTCAATCACTCTACGGTTTATGTCGGAAAGGGCTTCTTCCGCCAATTTGCGCTCCGTGATATCCAGAGACACGCCGAGCATTCTTTCGGGGCTGCCGTTCCTTGCATAGTAGAACTTGCCTCGCGCTGCGAGCCAGCGGACAGTGCCGTTGGGCTGCACAATACGAAAATCTGCCGAGTACAGCTTGTGGTTTTGACTCGCATCCGCGATCGCTTCTGAAACTCTGGTTCGGTCATCCGGATGCACGTAACGAATGAACTCTTCTTCGGCCGACACGTGAGTATCGGAGGGAATTCCAAAGATGGTTTGCAGGTCGCCGAACCAAAGATTCCGGCCGCTCTTGATGTCAAAGTCCCACCCCACCGATGCGCCCGCCTCCATTGCCAGGCGTAGCCTGTCGTTGGCTACACCAAAATCGAAATCCAATTCGCGCCTGGCGAGGTACTCTTTTATATAGGCCGCACTCGCGAGGCAAATAATCGCGACAATTGCGATTAGCAGGCGGAGAGTGCCAAGGCCGATCTTCTCATTCCGTTGGACCAATTCCCAGATAATCGGGATAGACACCATCACAACCACTAGCATCGCCCAGACTGAGCCTCTTGAACTTTGGCTTCTGTCGGATTGCGTGGCTGTTGCTTCGCTCCTTGCCTGCCGTGCGCGCAACGGTATCCACACAAACCAGCAAACGGACGCAGTCAGACCCAGACCATACAGCTTGCCGTTAAAGTAGCCTCCCGAGTCAATTGCGAGGTTCGCGACTGTGGAACTTAACGCGTAAAGGGTGGACGCGCCCAGCAGATGAAGATAGATAGACTTCCAGGGGGCCTGCGCGCGAAGGGTCGAAACACCCGCAGCCAGCACCAGGGCCACATTCTCTACCGAGTAGAGAATGTCATAGCGCCATTCGTAGCCGGCGGCGTTCGGAAAGTATTGGTACGGAAAAACAAGATAACCATAAAGAAAACTCCAGAAAAAGAAGAGGAGAAGAGAGTTTAAAATCGCATCGGATAGCTTGCGATCGGATACGTTCCGGTATGGGAGCGTAGCCACAGCGGCCATCAGCGGTACGATGTGCAGAAACAGTGCGGGATCGGCAATGGAACTGTCGGGCGTCTCGATGTGCCGAACAAGCTCATAGTAGAGAGTAAGGTACTGGTGTAGCGCCCAGAGGCCGCAGCCAACTGCAAGGAACAGCCAGAAAGAACGACTCCCCAGCGTCTTCTGTATTCCATTGCGAATAGCGAAACCGGTTGCCAAACATAGCAGAAGGAGATAACTGATCCCGCTATACGAAAGCAGAAAAGATCCCGGCTTCACGTCGAGGGAAAGGATAGCTTTGATGGCTATGATTCCGATCAATGCCGTCGGCCAGAAAGAAAATCTCAGCCCCGCACCGAAATTCGACGAGAATCGCTTCCCCATGCTTCCAAGGAGACCTTTCAACATAAAACCACCGATCAGATGTGAAGATTATCCTAGTTTAGATACGTTATGCGGCAATCCATCAGAGCATCTTTCGAAACGGAAACGACTTTTTCGGCCTGGCTTACTCGCTTCCTGGTTGGTAGGCCCCAGGTGCTGGTTAAAGGACCAAACCAGCATCGAGGCAAGCGGGTTGAATAACAACAGATAAAATGACTATTGGGCACAGGGGCCTGTAGCTCAACGGTTAGAGCAGGGGACTCATAATCCCTTGGTTGGGGGTTCGAATCCCTCCGGGCCCACCATTGAATCAACTACTTGCAAACATCTCACTGCTCAGGCTGCGTCGTTGTGACGTGGATTGTGCCATGCCGGCACGAGTCTGATTTCTTTGGAGCAGGCGTGGGGCGTTCGTTGACGATTGCCCTTATCCTTCCAGACTCGGATGCTGGTCGATCATGGCCGTCTGCGCGTTGGTATGCCCCAGGGCGCGCATCACGAGGGCTAGATCGCCCGTTTTCCCCCATGAAGCAATTTCTAGAGCAGCTGACTCACAAACCAGGCTACCGCGGGGCTTCAATTGAGGGCATTGGGCGACCAAGCCCCCAACTCCTTACTTCTCGGACGACATCTATCGAGGAAGTCGCGATGCAAAGAAAGAGATAACCGCTCTAGCTTGGAAGTTAGTCGGGTCTCCATGGTTTCCGTGAGAGGTGTGAATCGTGACGCTCCCTCCGATAGCATTGATCGCGTCGGCGAAAGGGTCCTCATTCTGTGAACGCAAAACAGACTGATCGGAATAGGACGCCCAGATCTGAATTGGGATGTCGAGGAATATGGTCGACGGAGCGAGCATCGGGTCAAATCCCCTGGTTGCCGCGGCGTACCCAGCCGGAGATGAAAAGTCGTACGCTGTCTCAACCGTAGGCGCGAATGCCGGGGTCGCAAACATTGATGCTAGACTGCACGCGGGATAGATACCTACAACTGCCAGCGGCTTGAGAGAGCCGTGTGAGATCGCATTCCAAGTGACAATGCCTCCCATGCTTTCAGCGATCACGAAAGGCTGCGGCAGAAGATTCAGTTGAGAGTGCCACAGCGTTTGCAGGTTCGCTATATCTTCCGCGCACTCCTGATCGCCCCAGCAAGATAGATTGCGATAGTCGCTCGCGATCACGACAAATCCAGCTGCCGCGAGAGACCGAACAAAGCCGCCCTGAGGGTCATCCGCGAGAATGGAACTGATGGTCTGTCCCAAACCATGGTTGTAAATAATCCATGGGGTCGGGTTTTGAGACTTGTAAGATAGCGGCACAACTGCCCAAGTCGATACGCCATTGACATCGGTCTGTCGCAGGATCGAAACATTCGAATTTCTCAATTCGTACCGAGCGCAACCAATAATCAAACCGGCGCACAATGCCAACAAAAGAAAGGTTTTCGCCGTGGCGCTGGACACTCTGCAAGCATAGCATCCGAGTCACTCGGCGCAACACCAGAGTCACTGCGACACGTGCGCAGGCGCATCTGATCGGATTCGTCTGCCGGGGGTCGCTATTTCTCACCATATACTCAAGCCAGAGCATGTCTACCCGCCTGGACAAGATTCTTGAGACCACGCGTGCCAGTATCGCTGCGGCGAAAACCCGGCTGTCGGCGGCTGATCTGGAGCGCAAGGCGGCGTTGCATCAGCCTCGTGGTTGGGCGGCGGCGCTGCGGAAAAGGGCCGCGTCAGAGCCGGCGGTCATTGCCGAGATCAAGAAGGCCTCTCCATCTAAGGGGGTCATCCGCGAGGATTTCGATGTTTCCCGGCTCGCACAAAGCTATGAGAAAGGCGGCGCCGCTGCTCTCTCGGTGCTCACCGATGAGCCGTTCTTTCAAGGAAGCCTGCTGAACCTTGAGCTTGCCTCGGCGGCAGTCAATCTGCCATGCCTGCGCAAGGATTTCATCCTTGATGAGTACCAAATCGTAGAAGCGCGCGCGCACCGCGGGGATGCCATTCTGTTGATTGCCGCTGCGCTTGCGGAGGTCGAACTTAAGCGCTTCACGGCGCTCGCCCACGAGTATTCGCTCGATGTGCTTGTGGAAGTTCACACGGCAAGCGAACTTGATGAGGTACTCAACGCTCTGGGGGACAACGGTGCAGATGCCATCGGCGTCAACAACCGTGATCTAAAAACCTTTGAAGTGCGGATGGAAACGTCTCTCGCGCTCGCAGATCGCATTCCGTCCTCTATTGTTCGCGTTGCAGAAAGCGGAATCTCAAGCTCCGAGGATCTAGATCGACTGCGGGCGGCCGGGTTCGACGCTTTTCTGATTGGCGAGAGCCTTATGCGCCAGCCTGATCCCGGGTCAGCGCTCGCCGCACTCGTCGCAGGTTCCAGAGTGGCGCGATGAGTCTCTGGATCAAGGTTTGCGGAAACACTTCGTTCGAGGATGCACTGCTGGCCGCGGAGGCTGGGGCGGATGCTGTCGGGTTCGTTTTTGCGCCGAGCCCCAGGCGGGTGACCTTCGAGCAGGTCGCTGCCATAACGCCAAAGCTTCCTTCCTCGATTGAAAAGATCGGTGTGTTTGTCGACTCCAGTTTTGATGAAATCGAGGCAGCCGTGCGCGATTGCGGGCTGACCGGCGTTCAGCTTCATTTCGATGGGGTTGAAGACCTGCCATTACGTCTGCGTGAGCAGTTCGGACCGGGACTGCGGATCGTGCGCGCGTTGCACTACGGCCCTGATGTGATCGAGAGAATCGGTGTGCCAGCGGGGAACGAAAGTATCGATGCGGTTCTGATCGATTCCCGGACAGCGACAGCGGTTGGAGGTACGGGCACGAGTTATGACTGGAACGCGGCTGAATCTGTTTTTCGCAGCGGTGGAATTCGGCTGATCGTGGCGGGCGGATTGACTCCCTCAAATGTTTCTGAGGCGGTTCGTAAGCTTCGTCCGTGGGGGGTAGATGTTGTCTCTGGCGTTGAAATTACCCCTGGGCGAAAGAATCCGGCAAAGGTGCGCGCATTCGTGAAGAACGCGCGGTGATCTTGAAGCGCAATGATTCTATGAATGTTGACACGAAGCAGTCGCGAAGATAGAAGCAAAAGAATGCTTGCAGAAGAGTCCGACAGACGACGTGAATTTGTGTGGCCACTTTGTCTCTTGATCGTTGTGGCTTTGGTCATCGTGTGGTCTTGGGTAGGCGCCTACGACCGCTCGACGTGGTGGCTGGAATCGTTCCCTGCCCTGATTGCGATTGTGCTACTCCTGGCCACTTACAAACGGTTCCGCTTAACCAATCTGGCTTATCTATTGATCGGTTTGCACGCCTGTATTCTGTTAGTGGGCGGCCACTATACCTATGCCCAGGTTCCGCTTTTCAATTGGGTTCGCGATCACTTTGGGCTGGAGCGGAATGATTATGACAAGCTTGGCCATTTTGCCCAGGGCTTCGTTCCCGCCATTGTCGCTCGAGAGATCTTGATCCGTCGCCGCATCGTGTCCGGACCGTGGTGGCGCGTGTTTGTGGTGATGTGTATCTGCGTCGCAATCAGCGCCTGTTATGAGCTGCTCGAGTGGGGCGTGGCGTTGCTTGAAGGAAGCGGTGCGGATGCGTTCCTTGGAACTCAAGGCGATCCATGGGATACGCAGAGCGACATGTTGTGCGCTCTGATTGGCGCGGCCGTGGCGCAAATGTCGCTCGCACGCATTCATGATCGCCAATTGAAGGATCTTCTGCGAGAAATGCCGCCTTCGAAGGTCGCGATAGAGATTTAGAACTAATCCTGGCCGGGATCGATCTAGATCCTGACGAGCTCGCGCTGGATTTTGCCGGTAACCCAGGCTTTGCCGGGGGCGGTGAGCATGTCGATTTCACTGCGGACGCCGAACTCGGGGAGGTAGATGCCGGGCTCGACGGAGAAGCAGGTGTTGGGCAGGATCTGCCGGACGTCGTGGGTCTCGAGGTTGTCGAGGTGCGCGCCGGGACCGTGGATTTCGTGGGCAATGTTGTGACCGGTGCGATGCGTGAAGTAGTCGGCGAATCCGGCGGCGCTGATGACGGCGCGGGAAGCGTCGTCGGCTTCAAAGCCGCAGATCGCGCGGCCCGTGGCAAACGCCTGCTCGACGGCGCTGATGGCTGCGTCGCGGGCGTTGCGGACAGTTTCAAAGACGTGTTGCTCGCGTTCGCTTGGCTCGCGGCCGACGACGCCGGTCCAGGTGATGTCGTAGTAGACGCTTTCAGCATCGTCGACGCGGCCCCATATATCGATAAGCAGGAAGTCTCCTTCCTTGATTTCAGCGGTGCGTTCGGCAGTGGGCTCGTAGTGCGAGTCGGAGCAGTTGTCATTGACGCTGACGTTGGGTCCGTTTTCCCAGACGAGATTTGCCCGCTTCATGCCTTCGCTC
This sequence comes from uncultured Acidobacteriaceae bacterium, assembly GCA_963738035.1. Classification (GTDB taxonomy): domain Bacteria; phylum Acidobacteriota; class Terriglobia; order Terriglobales; family Acidobacteriaceae; genus Telmatobacter. The sequence continues at coordinate 156,357 of CAVTVB010000001.1, read as the reverse complement.
AACCACTGCACCATGTCAAACTCGGTGACCTTGCCGGGTTTGCCGTTGGCGGGGCGAAGGCGGCGGCCGATCTCCTTCCATCCTTCCTCGAGGATTTCGTCAATCGCCATCTGGGCGACGGAGTGGCTGAGTATCTGCTTCTCAGTGAGCACGGCTTCGAATTGGCTGACGAGGTCGGCGGAGCTGACAATTTGTTTGCCGATGCTGCGGAGGAATTCCACAGTGCCCGCATCGACCATGGAAACGTACATGATGGCGTTGTTGGGCGAGTATTGCATGGCGATGCGTTTCGACTTGGCCAACATGGCTTCGAGTCCCGAGGCGAGTTCCTGCCAGCTTGAATAGAGACCTTTGGAGCCAGGAAGCGAGTCGAGGCGGCCCTGCTCGATGCGGTGCATCAGTTTGCGTGGTTCGCCGGTGGCGGGGATGTAGTAGTACCAGCGGCGGGTGATGTGGGCTTTGGGGTCGAGGCCGAGGATGCGCTCACCGATGGGATCGCGGTGGTGATGGTCGTAGAAGAGCCAGCCATCGTGGCCGGCGTCACGGAGGGCCGATTGAATCGCGTCCAGGTTCATAGGGGCCATTCTAGCGGAGAAAGATCAGGGATCGAAGATGAGGAAAGGCAACCGCAGATCCCTCGCTATGCTCAGGATGACCCACGGTCCCGAAGTTGTTGTCTTATTCCCTTTTTGGGTCATTACCAGGACGCTAAGTGGTATTCCCCGTGTTCTTTGAGCCGACCTAGACTGGCCAATAACGCTCAGCCCTGTGCTTCCCCCCGTCTCAGGGCAAGGCAGCAATCGAATCATTGTCGTCTTCATTTCGAGGTAATCAGCACATGCGACTGAGGGGCTGCACGATTCTCTGTTCCATCGCCGTAATGGCTACTGGTCTGCATGCGCAGACGATCACGGGGACGATTCTGATCAAGAAGAAACTGACCAAGCCGAGTGTTACGGCGTCGGTTTCTGTCTACCAGCGAGGGACAGCAGTAAAGCTTGGCAAGGATGTTGAGCAGGATCCGATTGCTTATGAACGTTCGCGAGTTGTGATTTATCTTGAAGGGCCGGTGCTTGCAGACCCTGGCGCAGCCGGGACGCAGCAGGTAAAGCAATTGAATCGGCGCTTCGTTCCCGACATGGTGGTGGTCCCGGTTGGGTCGAGTGTCTCGTTCCCAAACATGGATCCCATCTTCCACAACATCTACTCGCTATCGAAACCCAAATCATTTGATCTCGGGAGTTACGACAAGGGGGAGACCCGTAAAGTCACTTTCCCGAAACCAGGCATCATCGAGATCTATTGCCATCTGCACCCGAACATGGCGGCCACGGTTGTGGTGACACCGAATCGATGGTATGCGCGTCCTGATGGCAATGGACAATATCGAATTCCGAATGTTCCTCCCGGACAGTACACAGTTGTGGCATGGCACAAGACTGGTGGGTTTTTCCGCAAGACTGTGGTCATCGAAGATGGGCGCGATGTTGCTGCCGACTTCTTCATTCCAGTTGATGTCGATCAGAAACTGGAAGCGGAGAAGGATCACGATCCGGCTCACACCGGAGGGTCGCGTTGAAAACACGTTTACGAACACGCGCGCTGCTGTTGTGTTTTCTGCCTTTCGCAGTACTTCTCGCCAGCAGCTTCTGGATGATCCAGCGATTTGTGCAGTCAACGGTTCGCGAGGGATTGCACACATCGCTGCGCGAGAGCCAGGTTGCGATTGCGAATATTCATGCGAAGGGCGATCTGCAAAACAGCCGATTTTTGAAAGTTGCGGGTGAGAACTCGGCATTGAAAGCCGGCATGCAGCTTCTGCTTGCGAATCCTCAAAGCGAGGGGGCTCGCCGGACGGTTGAAGATCAGCTCCGTGAACTGGGCGAGCGCATGGGCTTCGATTTCATGCTGATTTCCGCACCGAATGGGGCACCGCTCGCAGGCGTGGCACGCCAGGATGCGTCGAAGGCGCGCAAAGGCCAACTCGTTCCTCTTGATCCTGCTTTGCTTGATCGCGGTAGCACAGGGTTTCTGCTTCTGAACGGGCGCACTTTCCAGGTGGCATCTGTTCCCGTGGACGAAAACGACGAGAACATCGGCGGGCTTTCGGTTGGAGAATTCTTTGACTTCTCAGATCTTTCCACCCTGGTCGTGCTGGTACATGACGGCAAAGTGATCGAGTCGAACATTCCGCACGTGTCGTCTCGGGAGTTGGAAGGCGCTTTGACTACGTGCAAGGCGCAGTCGGAATGCGACCTGAAATTGCAGGGGAAGAACTGGATTTCGCTGCCGATGGAGTCCTATGGCAGCGGTTACACGTTGCTGAGCTTCGAGAACGTCGATGATGCAACTGCACCCATCCAGTCGAAACTGCGAACGCTCTTCATCGAGCTTGCCATCGCCTGCGTGCTTGTGGCGTTCTTGTGCAGTGTTGGATCGTCGAGTTCGATTGTCAATCCGATTGCGGCGGTGGTTTCGCATCTGCGCAATGCGGCTCGCACAGGCAAACTGCGAGAGCTTGAACCTCAATCTTCGACGATTGTTGAAATCCAGGAATTGGCTGAGATCTATAACCGTGCTGCGGTTTCTGTGCGCGCAGCAGGCGAGAGACTCGAGTCGGCCTATCTGCAATTTGTCGGCTCATTGGCAAGCGCTCTGGACGCTCGCGACCAGTACACCGCGGGCCACAGCCGGCGCGTGAGCGAGCTTTCGTGCGCAGTTGCTTCCGCTCTGCAAATGCCAGAGCAGCACGTCGAGCAGATCAGGGTTGGCGCGCTGCTGCACGATATAGGAAAGATTGGTGTCGCGGACAGCGTTCTGCAAAAGCCTGGACGCCTTACTGCCGAGGAATTCGCGCAGGTCAAGGAGCATCCTGTCATCGGCCGCAGAATTCTAGAAGGAGTTGGAGGATTCGCGGATTATCTGCCGGCAGTTGAATTGCATCACGAGAACTGGGACGGTACGGGCTATCCGAAGGGCCTGCGCGGCGGGGAGACGCCGATTGATGCGCGCATTATTCACGTGGCCGACGCATACGATGCGATGACGACCAATCGCTCGTATCGCAGCGGAATGACGCATGAGACGGCAATTTCAGAATTGATGCAATATTCCGGCATTCAGTTCGACCCAGAAATCGTCGCAGCCTTTGTAAAACTCCCGCGCGAGGTGCTGACGGGCAAATCTCTTGATGAAGCTCCGACCGAAGCAGAAGAATTGGCCGAGGTAAAGGCCGGATGAAGAAGCCGTGCCATATCGGCTTGCTTTTCTGGCTGTTGAGCGTGCCTGCATTGATTGCGCAGGAGGCGAATTCTGGCGTAGACCTTCGCGCGACTCTCACGGCCCAAGGTATTGCTTCGGAGGAATTGACGGAGGCGCCGCGATCCGGATCGCCGATGATTGCCGGTTCGCGATCCGTACTTTATCCAACTATCAAATTCAATGAGCACTGGTTCCTCACCGGCGCGTGGCAACTTGTCACGCGTCCCTACTACTACTCGGATCTTTCGACGCCTGGTTACAGCGCGAAAGGGAGCGTTTTGCAGGCCACGTTGAATTACGCGCGCGTCTCGCAGAAGGGTTCCGTACTGCTGCGTGCCGGACAGATGCCAACCGCATTTGGTTCATTTGTATTGCGCTACGACGATGCTGAAAATCCATTGGTTGACCTTCCGCTGGGTTACGGGTACTACTACGCTCCGGTCACCCTTCTCGGAGTTGCCGGCGCGGAGATGGATGCCACGCGCGGCAAATTTGACGGCAGGATTCAGTTTGCTAATTCATCGCCGGCGAATCCGCGCAGCCTGTTCGCGAGCGATCAATATGGGAATTGGGCCGGGGGTGGCGGCTTCACGATTCGCCAGGGACTGCGCGTCGGGGTGTCGGGTTATCGGGGGCCGTATCTTGATAGAAAATATGCCTACTACTTCCCGGGAGAAGCAAATCCGAGCAAGTTACCAGCACACGCAGTGGGTCTCGACGCCAACTGGGCGCACGGACATACAACCGCGTTTGCCGAAGTGCAAAGATTCGTTATGCCGTACACCAAGATTCCGGACTTTCGCGAATCTGCGGGATACCTGGAGGTCAAACAGGTGTTCAGTCCACGCTGGTATGCTGCGGGCCGCTACGCTCTCGCCAGCAGCAATGCAACGGGAAGGACGAACTCAATCGAGGTGGCAGGGGGCTTCCGAGTCGCCCGGTGGGAGCTCTTGAAGGTCGGATACGAGTTCGAACACTACAGTGCCGGGAGTCAACACGAGACGAATGTGCTTGGCATCCAGCTCATCACCATTCTGCACAAGTCTGTTGGGCGGGAGTAATTGGTGCGAGCGCGCTGCGGATGTGCTTGATTGGGGTCTGTGCTTTCCCGCCCAGCAGAGCTTGGATGGGGCACACGGCATGTGTGGCCGGGATGGGAAAGGCAACTGCAGGTCCCTCGGCTTCGCTCGGGATGACAGAGTAGGTTTTGGCGGAAAAGTTGGGGTGCGGCGCTGGGGTTACAGCGCCGCTAGAGCATCGGCCTGGGATGGGAAGAGGCCGGCATACTTGGTGATTCCCACCATGGTGAAGACCTTGGTGAAGTGCGGCGAGAGGCCGAATGCGTAGACTTTCTGGCCCGAGTTTGCGGCTTCGATAAGCATCTGGATGACCAAGGCGATGCCGCTGGAGTTGATGTAGTCGACCTTTGTGAAGTCGAGCAGCACGAGTTTTGCAGTTTCCTTTGGCAGCGATTGGTAGCTGCCGAGGACCGCATCTTTCGACGTGCTGGCAATGTCACCCTCAAATCGGAGTGCTGTGACGTTGTGGCCTGCCGGGGATGTCAACTGGTCTACGCGCGCTTTTGTTTCGCTCTGCACGATCTCGTGTCTCCGTATATTCGGTTAATTCTCGACTGCATCCAGACGAATGACGAGCCTGACATAGCTACTCTTGCCATTCGAGCCTTTGACCCATTCGGCCTCGTCGACCAGCGCCTGGATTAAGAACATGCCCATTCCGCGGGGATCCTCTTCACCATGAATCTTTTTGTCGATGTCGGGTTTGGGGGGAACCGTCTTCAACCCTTTGCCGTCATCTATCACTTTAACCTCAAGGGCGTTAATACCTGCTGAAAGGACTACGCCAACGGAGAGGTCGTCGTTCAACTTATTGCCATGTTCGATGGCGTTGATGCATGCCTCGGCTACCGCCGTTTTTAAATCTTCAACGCGATCTTCGCGGAAACCCATCAGCTTAGCTACAGCGGCCGCGGTGCTCATCGCCACTTTCTCGTACCCGAGTTGCGAAGGCAGCCGCACCTCCACGCTAGTGGATTTCACCTTGCTCATGCCGGTATCTCCGTACCCTGCGCACACCTGCACAACGCAAGTGCGGTCATGTCGTCACTTTGCGGGCCGCCGTCGGCAAAGTTATCAATTGTTGCCCACAATGCATCGAGAATAACATCGGCCCGCTCGCCCGGGCACTTGGAAAATTCGTCCATAAGTCTTTCCGGGCCAAACTCTTCGTCGCCCCGGAATACCTCCGTGAGACCGTCGGTATAAAACAGCAGCCTCGTCCCCGGTGTAAACACGGCATGCTCACTGGAGTAGCGCATGCCCGGCAAGAGGCCCAAAGGTGTACCGGCGGCCTCGAATTCGCGGGCGACGCCGCCGGCAGAAACGAGGAAACCGGGGTTGTGGCCGGCGTTGACCACCTCGATCTTGCCCGACTCGGGATACAAGCGCAGGAAGATGGCGGTGACGTAGCGGCGGCGTGCCTCTTCGCCCTCGCGCCAGTGATGCTCATTCATGCGGGTGGCGAGTTCGTCGAGGGGCGGTCCGGTAATGGCCATGGCGCGGAACGCGGCGCGGAAACTGGTGGACATCATGGCGGAAGCGAGGCCTTTGCCGGCAACGTCGGCTACGGCGATCAGGAGGCTGCCGTCAGGCTGTTCGACGATGTCAAGATAGTCGCCGCCGACTTCGTAGCAGGTGACGGAGCGGAAGGCGAGCGAGTAACCGCTGATGTCCGGAAGCTCCTGGGGCAGAAGTGAACGCTGGATGTTTCGCGCTGCATCGAGGTCCTGCTGCACACGGGCCCATTGGAGGTTGCGCTCGTGGTTGCGGGCGTTTTCAAGGGCTACGGCTGCCTGCAGAACGAGGCCCTCGATGAAGTCAGCTTCGTAGATGGTAAGTTCGCGGCTTTCGGGCGTGGCGACGACCAACTCGGCCATACGCTTGCCTTCGCGGTCCTGCAGCAGGTAGATGGGAAGCGCTCCGGCTTCGTCAGGCTGCGAAGGTGGATCGGGTATGGCGCCGTAGCTCAGCCCGGTGCCGGGAAACGCGGCGCCCGCCATCTCAAGTTCGCGCACCACGATGCGGAGGACGGCTCCGAGCACGGCTTCTTCGCGGATGGTGGAGTGGACCTGGCGCGATGCCTCAAGCAGGGCCTGGAGGCGTGCAACCTGCTGCTGCAGATCGATGGTCTCGTTGTTGTGGGGCAAATGGATGCCTGCTGCCATATCTCGACCTTTGACTTGCGGGGAATCTCAATTTATCACGTCGAGGCGTGGTGGCGTCGACAGCTTTCTCTTCATGGGTTTTACCTCATCCAGCAGGAGTTTAAGAACGGATATTTCGAGCCATCCGGTTACGCTGCGAACGGCTAGCGAGTCCGGAGGTACCCATATGGAGTGAAAAACGGGTTACCTTGAAAAGTCACTGGCGCTTCTCTTCGGGGAAGGCGAAACAACGCCATCTTTATGTCAGGAATCAAAACTGGAAGAGGAAACAAATAATGAATAGACTTGGCACCGCTTTAGCAATAACTTTAGTGACTGCAAGCCTTAGCGGTGGCTTGGCGTATGCGCAAGACCGGGACCATCATGATAAAGACCACGACCAACATCATTATGCGGAACATAAGGACTGGAAAAAAGGGGAGCGAATCCGGCACGAGGACTGGGATCGCGGCGAGCGAGTGGATTATCGCCACTATCACCTGAGTGCGCCCCCACGCGGATATGAGTGGCGCATGATTGATGGCAATTACCTGCTGGTCAACACAGGCGATTTCCAGATCCACACGGTGATCGTCGCCCACTAAAACGCGAAGTTGCGTTCGATATGAGGCCGCCAGGACACAAAAACCTGGCGGCCTTGCTGTTTTGATTTGCTGGAACTGTCGCCATTGGTTATACGTCTGCGATTTTGTGCCTCGACTTTTGCTGCTCAATCCTGCTTTCGCGGGATATGCTTCTTGCCATGCCACTCAAAAGATTGCTGCCCCAATCGGTGGGCAGCGCTTCAAAGGTCGTATTCCCCGCGATTCTGACGTTTGCAGTCTTGTGGCTGACGATGTGTGCCACGCGGCCTGCGTCAGCAGAGTCGAATAGCGCAAATTCCGCACCGTCGACTTCTCTCAAGATTGAAGCTCTTGGCAAGGGCGCCGTGCCGCTGGATGGCGCATGGCAGTTTCACGCTGGCGACGATTTGGCGTGGGCGAAGCCGGACATTGATGACGCCACGGGCCACAATGGCTGGGAGCAACTGACTGCCGACGCACCCTGGGGAACGCAGCATCACCAGAACTATGATGGTTCGGGCTGGTATCGCCGTCGTATCGATTTGAGCACGGCTCCCGGAGCACCGGCCGACGTTGCCTTGCTGATTCCGGCGATCGACGATATCTACGAGATCTACTGGAACGGTGAACCGGTCGGACATCTAGGTTCGTTTCCGCCTAATGTCGATTACCAGACCGCTATTCCCGCGCAGACCTATGGACTGGGCGCGATTCGCAGTGGCGTTCTCGCTGTGCGCGTGCTAAAGGTGCCTTTTGCGTCGAACGATGACGGCACCGCAGGCGGGTTTGAAGGGGTGCCGGTTCTCGGCAGTCCAGAAGCGATTGCCTCGCTGAAAGACTCTCTCGATTACAAGTGGCTGCGAGGACAGCAGTTTCGCTTTGCTCTTACTGGACTTTACGCCCTCGTAAGTTTCCTGAGCCTGGTGGCGTGGCTGCGCGACCGGCGGCAATGGCTGCTCTTCTGGATGATGGTCTACACATTCATGCCGACGCTGGAATTGATGCTGAACGGCATGCGGCTGCAGTACTCCAATATCTGGATTACATTCTTCGTGCAGGCCGCGATCCAACTTCGGGAAGTTGCGCAATGGTACGTTCTCATCTATCTACTGCAACTGGAAGATGCGCCGCGACTCATGCGTGCGATCAAGATCTTTGCGATTGCGTCTCTTATTGCCGGTTCCTTCGACGGAGCCCTCGGCTTTTTATATGGGGCGCTGTCGAAATCGACGTTTCAAATCACCGATGCGGTGTTGACCTTCTTCATCCTTCCCGGTGAGAGCATTCCGATTTTCCTTGTTGTTTACGCGGTCGTGCGGCGGCGGCGTCTGGATTCTGCGCGATGGATTGTGGCGAGCATCGCCCTTGCCAACGATGTATTGTATGCAGTTTCAAATATCTCTCAGCAGGGGGTTCGATTTACCCACTGGCCGGTCGCGGCGAGGCTGAATAGTCTTCATCTGACCGTCTTCGGAAGCGTGATCGCACTTCAGGCAGCCTTGCGCACTGCCCTCTTTCTTGCAATTGTCTACGCGGTTTTGCGGTATGCGGCCGATTATCGCCACCGCCAGGCTGACATGGAACGCGAGTTCCAGAACGCCCGCGAAGTGCAACAGGTGCTTGTTCCCGAGGCTCTACCTGCAATTCCGGGATTCAACCTGACGAGCGCCTACAAGCCGGCGCGTGAAGTGGGCGGCGACTTCTTTCAGATACTTTCCACCGGCGAAGGCGGAGCCCTGATCGTCATCGGCGATGTGAGCGGAAAGGGCATGCCGGCGGCGATGACCGTTTCGCTGTTGGTGGGCACCTTGCGTACGCTGGCCCACTACACGCAGAGTCCAGGGGAGATTCTGACGGCTATGAACTATCGCATGCTGAGCCGGAGTGCGGGAGGATTTACGACGTGCCTGGTGGTGCGGGTCGATCCCGACGGCGCGCTCACCGTAGCCAATGCCGGACACCTGGCGCCCTATGTGAATGGTCACGAACTGCCTTTGAAAAATGGCCTGCCCCTGGGTCTGGAGGCAAAAACAACTTACCCGGAATCGACGTTCAAGCTGGGTGCGGATGAGCAACTGACTCTATTGACGGATGGCGTTGTGGAAGCGCGCGATCGAATGGGAGAACTTTACGGGTTCCAACGCACGGCTACGATTGCGACGCGCTCGGCTGAAGAAATCGCCCAGGTGGCACGGGACTTTGGCCAGGAAGACGACATCACTGTACTCACGCTGAACCGCATATTGCCGTCCGTTGAGTCAGCCTCAGAAATCGGAACACCCATGCTTTCCCCTTCTCTGGCTTGAGTGAAGGGAATGGAATGGGTCTTTGCTAAGTTGGTTTTGAAAGTAATCTATTACTAATGCGTGAAAAGTACCGTATATGCGGTGCTATCTGTCTTAGCTGTGCAACTATCTTCAGTAACTTATCGTAATTAGCGCCTAAGTGGAATTCCCAATCACCTATAAGTCGAGTTATTTCAGTGTTAGACACTCTGGAATCCCCTCTGAGCCGGAGTCCCTCAATGGTTCGACAGTACGAGGAAAGCTATGAAAATTTTGCGGGACGAGAGCGGTTACGTGCTCGTGCTCAGGGGATTAGAAGTTTTGCCGGGCGGCAAGGTCGCCGAGGCAGATACAAGTTCTCCTGCGCCGGTTCAAGCAGTAAGCCCAACCGGAAACATCAAGTGTTCAGTGCCCCACTGCTGCTTTTATTGTGCCTGGTGCGGGCAGCCGATTCTGTTGCCTAATGACCGCATCGGATCTCCGTTTGGCAACCCCGATGCCCGGAAGATCGATGTTCGTTCCCTTGCGACGGTTTGCCAGAACTGCAAGCATATTGGCAACTACTCGATGTTCCGTTCGTGTCGCGGCTTCGATACGCGCCACAAAATTATGCACGCGCCGAGCACCGGCGAGACGGCGCTGCTTTACTGGCTGCAGTGTGTTGAGAAGACATGCCCCGCGCGCGTTCCGCTGTTTGTAAGGCTTGAGGGTGAAGCGCCTGAAGGAGGGACGGACGCAAGCGAATGGCGGTGGGATGATCTGACGTGTGCCGCAGGCCATCGGATCAAACAGGTTTCAGTGGATCCCCGCTACCATCTTCCGCTGCGATCTCTCGCGTCGCCGCGCTGATCGGTGCCCTTGGTCTTTGTTCGAATGCACTATGATTTTCGGTTCCACGTTGACTCAGGATTGTGAGAGAATCCAGCATTCCCCGGTTCCACGCTCGCAACTTTCTCAAAGGAAAACCGAATGCCAGAGATCGCGGCCGTTCCCCCGCTGACGCTTGATGTTGAACGTGATGGCGATGTTGCTACCGTGAAGTGCCACGGCAAGCTGGTGATGGGCGTATGTGACGTGCTCGCCATCGAGGTTCGCGCGCTGATTCCGAAGGCGAAGTGCATTGTGCTGGACCTGACCGATCTGAAACACATGGACAGCATGGGTCTGGGCACAATTGTGCGACTCTACGTCTCAGCTAAAACGGGAGGAAGCCGTCTGATGCTGGTGAACATGGCCCCACGCATCCGGCAGCTGCTGGGCATCACAAATCTATTGTCGGTGTTGACGGACATGTGCGAGCAGGGCGTGACGATTCGGTTCTGATGCCATAAGCACAGCAGTGTGTCCGAAAGCCCGGCTCGGCGCCTAGCCGTGATTTATCCTTCGGTGAGATGCCGCCCGAGCGCAAGACTCTCTCGATCGCAATGATCGCCATGAATGAGGAGGCAAATCTGCCTCGCACGCTGGAGAGCGTGAAGTGGGCCGACGAGATTGTCCTGGTGGATTCCGGCTCACGCGATCGCACCATCGAAATTGCAAAATCATTTGGAGCAAGGACCAGTTACCACGCCTTTGGCGGGCATGGCGAGCAGAAGAACGTCGCTCTGGATTTGTGCACCAGTGACTGGATTTTCCTGCTGGATGCAGACGAGGTGGTGACTCCGGAACTACAGAAGGAGATTCGCGACCTGCTGGCTGGGGAACCGAAGTTTGATGCTTACTGGATTCCGCGGCTAAACCTCTACTTCGGCAGATGGATTCGGCATGGCGGGTTTTATCCCGACCACAAGCTGCGACTCTTCAAGCGCGGAGCGGCGCGGCTTAGCGAAGGGGTGGGGCCGCACTCGACGCCGCAGTTCAATGGGCCGCGGGGCAAGCTGCGTGGAGACATGCTGCACTATGCCTATCCCACGATGGGCGTTTATCTCGAGCACATGAACCGCTACAGCTCAGAGATCGCGCAACTGCTACACCAGCGCGGCAAAGACAGCCAGGCTCTTCTTCCGTTTGTATGGAACGCCGTGATGAACCCGGCAGCAACGTTCATCTATAACTACATTTTCAGGTTGGGATTTCTAGACGGGCGGGAAGGATTGATTCTGCATATCAATCACTCGGTGTACATCCACTGGAAGTACATCAAGGCGTGGCGGCTCGGGCAGGGGAAGGAATAGAACGAGTTCTGAGTTCGCAGCGTGTCCGCGCCGCCGACGCATCAACAATTGGGAACTTCGAACTCAGAACTGCGAACTGCTTTAAATATGGCAGCTGGCCTGGCCGCGTTTTTCGAGGTACTTCTGGTGGTATTCTTCGGCGCGCCAAAAGGTTTGCGCGGGCTCGACTTTCGTGACGATGCGCCTGGGAGCGAAATGGCCGGATGCGGTTAGCTCCTCGATTTTGGCCTTGGCTTGCTTTTCCTGCTCGGGGGAGTGGAAGAAGATGGCAGAGCGATACTGCGTGCCCCAGTCCGGCCCCTGGCGATTGGGCGTGGTTGGGTCGTGCAGGTTGAAAAAGGCGTCAAGGATCTGGTCGTAGCTGACCTTTTCAGGATCGAAGTCCAGCTCGACTACCTCGGCGTGGCCAGTTTGATCGGTGCAGACGTCCTTGTAAGTTGGCTTATCGAGCTTGCCGCCCTCGTAGCCGACGGCGGTGGCAGTGACGCCAGGGATCGCGGCGAAAGCAGCTTCAACGCCCCAGAAGCAGCCCGCTCCAAATGTCGCTTTTTCAATGCTCATACTTATCAGATGCTCGAGCCCGCAATTTGTTTCGGACGCCAGTTCAGAGTTTTGACCGAAGAAGATGACAGCTTTGGCATTCGCTTCCACGCGCGAGACTGCGAAAGCCCGGAATGGAAAAGATGTGCCCGCAGCGGGGACATCGCCAAATCATGAAGCGAAGATATAGCAACAGAAACAACAGGATAGAGCCAATGAGGGGAAAGGGGCTGGTCTCGCCTCGAGGTCCGGCCATAGTGAAGATCAAGGCCAGTGCAAAGATCACGGTACCCGCCCAGGCCAGTGCCCATCGGCGGTCGTAGGCTTCCCAGGCATCGCGGTACTTGAGATTCGGGCGAATCTTCTTCACGCAGTTATGCCCTCTCTGAAAATGGTTGGCCAGCTTACTTTTCTACGTGCGATTTGAGGCGGGCCAATGTCTGGTCCCATTGCTTGGAAACGGAGCTTAAGTACGCCTGGAGGTCCTCGAGCGGTTCCGGATCGAAGCGGAAGAGGCGCTCGCGGCCGGAACTGGAGCTGCGAACGATGCCGGCGCGCTCCAAAACGCCGAGGTGTTTTGTGATGGCCTGGCGGGTGAGCTTCGAATCGTCAGAAAGCTGAGCAATGGAGGAGGGCTCGCCGGAGCAAAGCCTGGCGACCAGGGCCAGACGGGTTTTATCGCCGAGGGCGGCGAAGACGCGGGCCTTGGCCTTGGGTTTGGCGGTGATACGCTTACGGATTTTGTGTGACATGGCTCTCGATGTTCTTCATTTGTTCGGTCCAGCCGCCATCGTTCCTGCGGAAAGCTTCGGGGCGCCAGTCGGCGGGAATGCTGTCGAAGCCGGACTCGGTGAGTGTCAGCAGTGTACCGCCTGGAATCGGTTCAAGGCGAAATTCGACGAGGGTGCGGGGAGCCCTTGAGTAATCGGCAGGCTTGTCGGTCTTTTCGAAGGATTGAACGTGCGGCCAGTAGAAGGAAAAGAGTCGTTCGGAATCCATCTTTTCGATGCGCGCCTCCCAGGTGACGTGTTCGTAACCGGGATAGGTGATGTTGCCACGGGAGACCTGGCCGGGGACGAAAGGGCTCTCGAGTTTCACCTTGAACCACTGTCCGAACTCGCGATAGTCAGTGAGGGCGCGCCAGACTCGGGAGATCGGCGCCTTGAGCTCAATGCGTTTCTCGATCCTATTGGAGTCCATTAGCAACCTCAAGGTTGCATGATAGGCCGTTTCACCGAAATACGCAACTCACTGGTTGCATATTGCTCAGGCGCGCATCGCTGAGAGGGCAAATTGCTTTACGTCAGCCGCGCTTCTTTCCTCCGGGCTTGCCTCCAGGGCGTTTGCCGCCGGAGCGTCCTGTGGGTGGCTTTCGTCCGCCGCCGGTTTTGCCTTTGAAGTTGGGACCGGATTTGGGAAAACCGCCGGATCTGGGGCTAGAAGCCGGTTTTGAACGACCTGCTGAAGGAGGTCTGCCGGCACCGGTGGACTTGGACTTCCAGGCGGGCTTCCCTGTGGATGGTCCGGCGCGTTTGTTGCTTGGCCGGGCGCCACCTGCGCGGGGTTTGCCGGTGCTGGTAGTAAAGGGACGCGAACGATCGCCTTCAGCACGAGGCGGGCGGCCTGCGCCGAACTCTCGAGGACCTGTGCGACCGGGGCCGCCGCCGGGGCGTGCGCCGCTGGGGCGGACAACTGATGGGCCTCCAGGGAATGGACGATCAAAACGGGGGCGATCAGATCTTGGACGGTCTGATATCGGGCGATCAGGTCTTGGCCGATCTGAGCCTGCGCGATTTGGGCTTGCACGATTTGGGGCTGGGCGGTCTGTCCTCAGCCGGAACTGGCCTGGACGGCTTTGGCTAGTGCGACCAGGGGATGGTCTGTCAGAACCGGCTCCACGAAATGGCGGACGGCCCGTTGCGGGGCGGCCGGTCGGAGGGCGGCTTGCCGTGGGGCGGATCGGTGAATCGCGTTCCGGTTCTACTGCTTCAATCTGTAACCGGGACGGTCTGGGCGTTTTGACTTCTTCACTATCAGGGACGGCATCTCGGCGCGGGCCGGTGTGGGGCTTGAAGGAGGGGCGATCGGAATCGGGTTTCTTCCAGGGCTTCTTCTCGAAGGGGCGGCCGCTATCTGGACGGCGAGTCCCGTCAAATTTTCCTGCTGGTCGACCCGGACGCGGCGGAGCTGATCCAAACTTTGCCGGACGCTGTTCGGTGCGCGGCGGCCGTTCGGCAAATCGAGCTGGAGGACGTGCGGTGCGGTCGTCCTTTTTCCATGCCGGGCGGCCTTCGCCGGATCGTGGCGGGCCCAATCGCTGTGGGCCGGGCCGGGATGCACCGAAACGAGCGGGTCCGGTTCCGGCACGTTCTGGTCTGGGACGGAATCCTTCGCCTTCCGGGCGCGCCGGGCGCGGTGGGCCGATCACTTCCGAATTGTCTCTTCGGCGGAAATTCCCGGCGAGGTGGAAAAGATGTTGGAAAAGGAGCTGGCGGGGCGGCTGGCGGCGCAGCCATCGGGCGCGGAGCCCGGGATTTGATCGTTGGTAGCTGAGCGTCCATCGCCTTGCGCCGGCGGATATCTTTGAGTTTCGGCTTGCGCAGCTTGCCGTCTGCCGTCTTGCGCAGGTCGTCGAGCTCTTCGGCTTCGAGCTCGCGCATTTTGCCCGGCTCAATGTCGAGCACCAGCGGGCCATAGCCAACGCGGCGAATCTTTTCGACGTGGTGGCCGATCTCTTCGAACATCTTGCGCAACTCGCGGTTGCGGCCTTCAATCAGGATGACTTCGTACCAGGGATTGTCGCCCTGGCGGACTTTGCGAATCTGGGCAGGCGCGGTCTGCACGCGGCCTGAACCCGGCTTGCCCCGCTCGATTCCGACACCCGAGCGCAGGCGATCGAGGTCTTCTTCAGTGGGCTCGCCAGCCACCTTTACAAGGTAGGTCTTCTCCACGCCTGCCGCGGCGCGGGTGAGCTTGTTGGCTAGATCGCCGTCGTTGGTTACAAGCAGGAGGCCTTCGCTAAGATAGTCCAGGCGTCCGACGGGATAGAGCCGCTCGCGCATCTTGGCGAAGAACTCCATCACGGTGGGTCGCCCTTCGGGATCGCGCACGGTGGTTACGAAGCCCCGGGGCTTATTGAGCATGAAATAGCGAATGCGCTCGGAACCCTGCAGCAGTTTGCCGTCGACGCGGATGTGGTCGCGGGCGGCATCCGCCTTGGTGCCAAGCTCGGTGACGACTTTGCCGTTGACCTGTACGCGGCCCGCGGTGATGAGATTCTCTGCGGAACGGCGGCTGGCAACTCCGGCCTGGGCGAGGATTTTCTGCAGGCGCTCGAGCTTGCCTGCGGGCTCGCTGCCAGAGGCAGCCTCTGACTCGGCGGAGTCGATTCCCTCGTCGGTTTCCGGCGTGTCCTCCCCATCAGCGTCGGCATCTTCGATCATGGTCGCTGGTTCAGAGTCACTCGCTTGCTCAAATGTGTCGCTTTCCGCAGCGGCGGTTGCTTCTTCGGCCGCAGCCGAATCGTTTTCGGGGCCGTCGAGTTCAGGCTGGTTGGGGTCGGGGCGCACGTCGTCGCTCATGAGGAGATCTCGGTTCTGCCTGCTGCGTTTCGGTCAGGCTCGGCAGGCGCGGGCTTTGTGCGGAGAGCCGCCGACTATTCAGCCGGCTCAGCTTTCTCGTTGGTTTCGCTCATAGCTGCCGGAGTCTGCGGGGCATTTTCAGCCGGCGATAGCGAATCGTTATCCGGCTCTTCCGGTGCGTTCTCGTCCAGCTCGGGACCGCCTTCGGCATCATAGGCGGCGGTTGCAACGTCGGCTTCGTCGACTGTCGCCGGTTCCGTCTCTTCCAGCTCGCTGGCCATCTTTTCGAACTCATCCATCGAGGGAAGCTCGGCGACGTCTTTCAGGCCGAAGCGCATCAGGAATTCCTTGGTGGTCTTGTAGAGGATGGGACGTCCGATGACCTGTTTGCGGCCTGCGGTGGTGATAAGCTTGCGCGCCAGCAGAGAGCCGAATACGCCCGAGGAATCGACACCGCGAATCTCATTAACTTCGGGCGCGGTTACAGGCTGCTTGTAGGCGATGACCGCCAGCGTCTCGAGGGCAGGCAACGAGAGTTTCAGCGCCGGCTTCAAGCTCTTGATGAACATGCGCACTGCGTCGTGGCACTCGGGCTTGGTGGCCATGCGATAGCCGCCGGCAATCTCGCGAATCTCGACGCCGCGGTCGTCGGAGGCGTAGTAGGCGATCAGTTCGTCAATCAATTGGCGCAAAACGACTTTGACTTCGCGATCGCGCTGACGCGCGGCACGCTTGGCTTCGGCTTCGGGGTCGGGTGAACTGGATTCGGCCTGAGCTGATTCGGCTGGATCGGGCGGTGTGACGTCGGATGCGGAGGATTCTGCGGGCTCCGGGACTGAGCTGGTCTCGACCGGCGAATCAGGTGCAAACTCGATTTCGGCCGGAGTGACAAAACCGGGGCCGCCAGACCCAGACTCTCCAGACTCCGGCCCTTGCAGCGGGCGGCCATCTTCGGTACGGAGGTCTAGATACTCCAGCTCCTCGTCGATTGAGGACTGTGACGGGAGCCCAGAGTTGATCGCAGCCTCGTCGGCAGCTTTTTGGGCGGCCTCCTGCGACGCTTTCCATTCCAGCGCTTCAGCACCAAACAGGGTTGCGAGCTGGGTCAGGGTGACCGGCTCTTCCGAGGCGTAAATAACGGCTTCCAGCTTGGATTTAAGGCTCATGCAGCAATCAGTACCTTATGTATGGTACTGGACGCGAGGCCTGGATGCGTCCACAGAGGCAGGATGAGAGGAATTGTTGAAAAGAGAGGGCGTTCGGGAGCACCGAACGCCCTTCGCTCAGGAATGGTTTATGGAAAGCTCTATGCGATTTGACGGAAGAGCCAGAACAACGTGCCCGAGATCAACGCGGCGGCGGGGAGCGTGAAGACCCAGGCAGCGGCGATGTTGCGAATGGTCGACATTTGCAGACCGCTGCGATTGGCAGCCATGGTTCCGGCTACTCCCGAACTGAGCACATGGGTGGTACTGACGGGGAGGCCGAAGTTATCCGCGGCAAAGATGGTGGCCATTGCAACCAGTTCGGCGGTGGCGCCCTGGGCGTAGGTGAGATGTTCCTTGCCGATTTTTTCGCCAACGGTGACGACAATGCGCTTCCAGCCGACCATCGTGCCCATTCCGAGCGCGAGGGCAACCGCCACTTTTACCCAGGCTGGAATGAACTTGGTGGCTTTGTCGACTTTGCCCTTGTATGTCGCGAGAGTCGCATTCTCCTGTGACGTAAATACAGGTGTCTTCTTCTTCTGCATCAGACGGATGGCTTCGCTGGCGACGTACATGTCGTTGCGGACGTTGGTCTGCTGGTTTGCGGGAACAGCTTTGAATTCCTTGTAAAGCCCGACTTCGTGGCTCAGATCCTCGACCAATTCCCGCAGGGCGAGGATGGTGTCGGGCTGCAGATCCTTGGTGCGAATGTAGTCGGTGACAGTGGCGCGCGCGTCGGCACCGAGTATGCCGGTCTTGTCTACGTGTGCATCAAGAACTTTGCCGGCAGCATCCGACGCTGCAATGAATTGCTGCACATCCTTTGTGGTGACTGCGTGATTCAAGGCGTAGGCCGTCGGCACCGTACCGATCAGGATCAGCATGATCAATCCCATGCCCTTTTGCCCGTCGTTGGAACCGTGGAAGAAGCTGACGCCGGTGCATGTGAGCACGAGCAGCGCACGAATGGGCCACGGCGGAGGTGCGCTGCCCTTCGGCGCCTCGTAAAGTCCGGGATATTTGATGGTCGCTTTCGCCAGCAGGAACAACAATGCTGCGGCGCCAAAGCCGATGATTGGCGAGATGAGCAGCACTTTGAAAACTTTGGTCGCCTGCTCCCAGTCGACGCCTGAAGTTCCGGAGTGCACGCTCATCAACTGGTTGGCAACGCCCACGCCGATGATGGAGCCGACCATGGTGTGCGAACTGGACGCGGGAAGCCCAAACCACCATGTGCCCAGGTTCCACAAGATGGCGGCGATAAGTAAAGCAAAGACCATGGCAAAGCCAGCGCCCGAACTCACCTGCAGAATCAACTCGACGGGCAGCAGGGTGATGACAGTGAAGGCAACCAGGCCGCTGGAGCTGAGGACGCCGGCGAGATTGCACAATCCGGACCACACGACGGCGATGTTTGGCTCGAGCGAGTGGGTATAGATGACTGTGGCCACGGCGTTCGCGGTGTCGTGGAAGCCGTTGACGAACTCGAATCCGAGTGCGATTAGCAGAGCGATGACCAACAGCACATAAGGCCAGGCGCTGCCCATGGTTACGCCGCTGAAATCCTGAGAGATGTGAGTGGCGATGAACCAGACTCCAATGATGAGGGCGAGCAGAACGACGGCTCCGCTGATCACAGCGTGAGTCGGATGCATCTTCTTATCGAGGATTGCAGCAGCCGGTGGGCGGGCTGCGACAGCGGTTGCCGCTTCGGACATGGGTGAACTCCGGGATGTGAGTTGAAATCACTCTGGACGGCTGGGGACGGGGCTCTCCAGATGGAGCAAGGAATATCCGAGACGTATGAACGCGAGATGAAGCGGAGATGAATTTGCAAGGCTGCGGCATGGATGTGCGAGGAAAACGAAAACGGCTGCACCGAAGCGCAGCCGTGATCAGAAGATCAGTTCAAGTTAGGACAGGTGCCGAAACGCCCAGTAGAGAATGCCCGAAAGGAGGGCCGCTGCGGGGAGGGTGAAGACCCAGCCTGCTGCGATGTTCCGGATGGTCTTGAAGCGCAGGCCGTTGCCGTTTGCAGCCATGGTTCCGGCGACTCCAGAACTGAGAATGTGCGTGGTGCTGACCGGGAGTCCAAATTTGTCAGCCGCGAAGATGGTTCCCATGGCGACGAGGCCGGCGCTGGCTCCTTGCGCGTAGGTGAGGTGATCCTTGCCGATGCGTTCACCGACGGTGACGACGACGCGCTTCCAGCCAACCATGGTGCCCAGGCCGAGCGCGAGCGCTACGGCGACTTTGACCCAGGAAGGAATGAACTTGGTGGCGTGATCCACTTTGGCCTTGTAGCTGTTCAGGGCCGCTTTTTCATCTGCGTTGAATGCAGGGTTGTTGGCTTTGATCATCAGCCGCAAGGCTTCGCTGGCAACATACATGTCGTTGCGGACATTGGCCTGCTCCTGCGGCGGGACTGCTTTGAATTCCTTGTAGAGGGTGACTTCGTGACCGAGGTCTTCCACAAGCTCACGGAGCGCGAGGATCGTGTCGGGCTGCAACTGCTTGGTACGGATGAAGTCGGTGACGGTGGCGCGCGCGTCGGGACCGAGTATGCCTTTTGAGTCAACGTGGCGATCGAGAATGTGGCCGGCACTCTGCGATGCAACGATGAAGTCCTGGACTTGAGCCGGGCTTACGGCGTGGTTCAACGCGTAGGCGGTCGGCACGGTGCCGATGAGGATGAGCATGATGAGGCCCATGCCCTTTTGTCCGTCGTTCGAGCCGTGGAAGAAGCTGACACCGGTGCAGGTGAGCACCATAAGCGCACGAATTGGAAGCGGCGGCGGCATGTTGTCTTTCGGCGCTTCGTAGAGCTCCGGGAATTTGGCAACCTGCTTGGCAAGCAGGATGAGCATCCCGGCAAATACGAACCCGATGACGGGAGAAATCAGGAGGGCCTTGAGAACCTTCATGGCCTGTTCCCAATCGACGCCCGAAGTTCCGCTGCGCATGTTCATTAATTGGTTCGCTATGCCGACGCCGATGATGGAGCCCACCATGGTGTGCGAACTCGAAGCGGGCAGAGCGAGCCACCATGTGCCCAGGTTCCAGAGGATCGCGGCGATGAGCAGTGCGAAGACCATGGCGAATCCGGCGCCCGAACTTACCTGGAGGATTAATTCGACGGGCAGAAGGGTAATGACGGCAAAGGCCACCGTGCCGGAGGAGAGAAGCACACCGGCGAGATTGCAGATGCCGGACCACACTACGGCAATATTCGGTTCGAGCGAGTGAGTGTAGATAACGGTCGCAACGGCATTGGCCGTGTCGTGGAATCCGTTGACGAATTCAAAGCCAAGTGCGATCAGCAACGCCAGCCCAAGCAGACCATAAGGCGCGTAGCTGGTGATGGACGCGGCATCGAGATCGTGGGCTACGTGAAAGACGATGTAGACGACGCCAGCGGCGAGCACCGCAAGGAACGCAAGAATGCCAGCTTTGCTCGGCGTGCTCTTGAGCTTGCGGTCGAGGAGTGAGGGTCTGGGTAAAGCAGTTGCCGTCGTTGCGGCCATCAGATCTCTCCGATTGCGACAAACGATTCACCGCGCATCCTGGAACAGGCCAACGCGGAATCGGCTAAGAACTTCTGATTGAAATGGGGATAGAACGATCTTAGATCGCAGCAGAAGGGACGATCAAAAAAGAATTGCATAAAACCCCAACAACTGAATGCGTGCCACAGTTGTTTGATGCGCGTTGCCATTGATCAGGCTGCGCACTATTGATTTTACATGAGATACGCGATAGTGGTCGGCAATCGGGTGGTGAGACCGAGAACAAAGATGGGTCGTAAGTTTATTGGCTTCAATTGTTTAGAATCTGTTTCACTTTTTTGAAATTGATCCTTTCAATTGGCCTGATTTGCACAGGTTATTCACCAATTATTAGCCATCCGAACTAAATGTTTCTTTTTGTGCAATTTGAACCAAAATGTCGATTCGTAAAACGCAACCGGATGGTTGCCTAAGGTTTCACCAAAATCACCTTCAAATCTGCTTGGAATGTATGCAACCAATTGGTAGCGTTTTTCAACGTGCCCTTTGAGATCAAAACTCAAACGCGCACAGCGGTGAATTGCGCTTGGGTGATTTTCGGCAGCGCTCGTCTTAACTCGAGGGGTGCTGACAAGAGTTCTACGTTATTTCTTGTCGGAGATTCTCTAACGCCACTCGTCGGTCGAGTTGATCAGGCCTTCATTGACGACGCTGTCGAAGCCGGTGCTTTTCTTGATGAAGATTTCAGAGAAGGCGCGGTCCTGACGGAGGAGGATGGCCTGCAGGCGAACCAATTCCAGAAGCGCGAGGAACATGGCGACGAGTGCGCGCGAAGATTTGGTGTGGCTCAGCAACTTGCGCAGGGCCAGAGGGCGATCTTCCATGGAGAGGCGACGGGTGAGGAACTGGATCATCTGGCCGACGGTGATGGAATCGTCCTGCAGGTTGAATGTGGGACGCTTGCGCGCACGCTCGAGAATGTCGCGGAAGATGCGCACGAGATCAACGGTGTCGGCGGCGATCTCGGGTTCGGCCGCGGCATCATCTTTGAATTCGCGCACGCCGGGATTGGACCACGTAGCCGCTTCGAGCATCTGTTTCTGCTGAAGCATCTGCGCGGCGTTTTTGAAACGTTCGTGCTCGAGCAGGCGTTCCACCAATTCGCGGCGTGGGTCGTCGGCTTCGTCGTTGGGGCCAGCGGGCGATCGCGGCAAGAGCATCTTGCTCTTGATGTGAATGAGCAGTGACGCGGTATAGATGAAATCGCCGGCGACATCCATATCGGTGGACTTCAACTTGTCGACGTAGGCGAGGAACTGTGCCGTGATCTTCGCGATGGGAATGTCGTAGATGTCGATATCCTGTTTGCGAATCAGATCGAGCAGCAGATCGAGGGGGCCGTCGTAGACCTGGCCGACGGTAACGGAAAAGGGCGACTGATCCTGCTGTTCTTCCTGCTTCTTTGGCTTCGCGGGTGAGGCGGATTTGGCTGCAGGCTTTTCTTCCGGAACAGGCTTCGAAGTGAGCACAAGAGGCGGAGCCGTATTGATGCCAGGCTCGTTTGATGGTGGATCGCCATGCGGTGGTTCGGGCGAAGGATCGGGCGCGTCTGGTTCCGGCGCGGGGCCGGGTTCGGGATCGTTGACGGGACCGCGATGGCCCGGGTCGGGATCCTCGACGGGCTTCGGCGCAGGGGTCGGCTCCTTGACGGGATCTTTCTGCGGATCGTTGGGTGGCTCGATCTCCGGATTTTTATCGGCTTGGCTCAAAGACATCTCTGCTTCGGGGGATGGTGTTCTGGTTCGCTACTGTCTGGCGGTCAGCTGCATTGCTGCGCGGACTTCGGTCATGGTCTGTTCGGCCCGTGTGCGTGCTCTGTCGGCGCCATCTTTGAGGATATCCTCAACCTCGGTGGGGGTGAAGCGGGCGCGGCGTTCCTGGATGGGATTCAGAATTTGCACCAACGCGTCCGCAGCCCAGCCTTTGCACTCGATGCAACCGATGCCAGCGGAACGGCAGCCATCGTAAACCTTGGCGAGCGTCTCAGGCGAGGAAAAGACTTTGTGCAGATCGCCGACGGGACATTTGTCCGGATCGCCGGGATCTTTGCGGCGGATGCGAGCTGGGTCGGTGACCATGGTCTTCAGCTTCTGGCGAACTTCGGGTTCCGGGTCGGTGAGCATGATCGTGTTGCCGTAGCTCTTGGACATCTTGCGACCATCGGTGCCAGGCAGCTTGGGTGACGGGGTAAGGAGGGCATCGGGCTCGGGGAGCACTTCGCGGCCATCGAGTTTATAGAG
Source organism: uncultured Acidobacteriaceae bacterium (assembly GCA_963738035.1). GTDB lineage: Bacteria > Acidobacteriota > Terriglobia > Terriglobales > Acidobacteriaceae > Telmatobacter. The sequence goes on along the minus strand of CAVTVB010000001.1, from coordinate 133,695 downwards.
ATTGTTGAAGCGGCGGGCGACTTCGCGGGTGAGTTCGACATGCGCAACCTGGTCCTGGCCGACGGGCACGTACTTCGGCTGGTACATCAGGATATCGGCGGCCTGCAGCAGCGGGTACCCGAGGAAACCATAGGTGCTGAGGTCCTTGCCGACGAGATTCTCCTGCTGCTCCTTGTAGCTGGGCACGCGCTCCAACCATCCCACAGAGGTGATCATGCTCAGCAGCAGATGCAATTCGGCATGCACCGGTACATGGCTCTGGACGAAGAGCACCGAACGTGCCGGATCGAGCCCTGCGGCGAGATAGTCGAGGATGACCTCGCGCGTGTTTCCCAAAAAATTGGAGGGATCGGCGTAGTCGGTCGTAAGGGCGTGCCAGTCGGCGATAAAGAAGTAGCACTCGTACTGGCCGCCATCCTGGAGCTTGACCCAGTTGGCGAGCGCACCCATGTAGTTGCCCAGGTGGATCTTGCCCGTGGGGCGCATGCCGCTTAAGACGCGCGGGCGAGGAGATGAAATTGCAATTTCAGACATTCTGTTTTCGATTCCGGGATAAGGCCGGGATTGCTCAGCCGTTTTTGATCAGAGAGGTCAAAGTGAGGCTCGTTTTATTGTAGCCGCAGGCTCCGCTCCTATCCCTTGGTCAGCACCAGACCGACTATGGCAAAAGCGGGAGTGAGCAGCAGGCGCATGATGTAACCGCCGACGAAGATCATCAGCATCCAGCTCACCCACATTGGAATGCGATCGTAGGATTGCACCGCGTTATAGGGCAGGATATTTCGGAGCAGATGGCTGCCATCGAGCGGCGGAATGGGGAGCAGGTTGAAGAACAAGAGCGCCAGGTTGATCTGTACGGCCGCGATTCCGAGCAACGCGATTGCCTGGACGGAGGAATTGACGCCCGGCAGGAGCACGCCCTGCGCGGTGAAGTTTACGATCTGGCGGCCACCTGGAACGGCGTGGATGACGACCAGGAGAATCACGGTTGCAAGCACGGCCAGCAGCAGATTTGAGATGGGGCCGGCCAGGGTGACGAGGTTTTCGTCGCGGCGGATTTTCGCGAAATTGCGGCTGATGACGGGTGTGGGTTTGGCCCAGCCGATGAGGATGCCGCTGAAGAGCGTGAAGCCGATGAACGGGCCGAAGATGATGATGGCGGGCATGATGAGCGTGCCAACCGGGTCAATGTGGGGCATAGGATTCAAGGTCACTCGGCCCTGCATTCGTGCGGTCTGATCGCCAAGGCGCGACGCCATCCAGGCGTGCGCGCACTCGTGCACGCTCAACGAAAAGATGAGCAAAACAAACTCAAAGACCGCAATTGCAAATTGGGCAGACTGCACCAGACGCTCCCCTGATTTAGAAAGCTCAGGTTAGCATGGTGCGCCGAGCCGACGGGTTGCGGTCTCGGATGCTAGACCTTGTAGGCCGGGTAGTGGCCCACGACATCGTTTGCGGCGATGTTGGTGCCGCCCATGATGATTTCGTGGCTGCCGATGCGGGCGCCATCTCCAATGACGGTGGGCTGCAGCTTCACTTCTTCTTCTGTGCCGTTGTTGGAGTAGCTATGCGAGAAGATGCGCGCAAAGGAGCCGACGACAACATGCTTGCCGATCTTGATGCCGCCGCGATCGTGCAGCAGCACTCCCTGGTGAATCACCGCGCCGTCGTCGATGGAGAGCTTGTAGCCATAGGTAAGGTCGACGCCGTGATGGATTTTGACGCCGGATCCCATGTGGTCGAATATGTGGCGGCCCAGCATGCAGCGGAAGCGCAGACCCAGCCACAGGTTCAAGCCGATCGGCGAGCGATCGAACATCTTCCAGAACCAGATGAGCGGCTTACGGACGGCAAACTCAGCGGGGTCGGCGTCGCCAAAGTACTCCGCCTCGATGGTCACGTTCTCAGGGTCGAGCGACATGCCGAGGACGTTTCCAGGCAGCTCGCTGGAAAGGGTGACGTTGGGTTTGCCGCCGTGCGGCCGGCCCAAGTAGAGCTGGTAAAGCTGGTCGCGCACGATCTCAGCGCGGCGCTCGGGGGAACGATGGCGGTAGAACTCCTCATCGAGAAAGCGGATCCACCGGCGGAAAACCTCTTCGGCCTCGGGTGTAGGGTGGGGCTGATTACTGGCAACTGGCTGGAGCTTGGGATTGGTAGCCATACGCTATGGACGATAAATCAGTCGGGGAGGATGCGGCGAGTCCAATGTCACAGCGATCACTCGCGGCGGGAACAGCGCGCGTTATCCTAGAAGGTCCGGCGCCGCTCTGAAGATCGAGCTGATGCGATGGAATTAATCTCCCACCATTTCGCAAAAAGAAGGCGAAGTGGATGGGGGCACCCGAGAGAGTTGATCTATGCCTGAAGAAACCGCCCCCACCGCCGTATCCGCTGAAACCGTCAAGCCTGCCGCACCAGTTGCCACGATCGCGACGCTGGGCAAGTACGAAGGCCAATCTGTCCAGATCAAGGGATGGCTCTACAACTCGCGCGAATCCGGCAAGCTTTTGTTCCCTATCTTTCGCGACGGCACGGGAACTGTGCAGGGTGTGGCACACGTGAAGAGCGTGCCAGCCGAGGTGTTCGAGTCGCTCAAAGGGCTGACGCAGGAGTCGTCGGTGATTGTTACGGGGAAGGTTCGCGCCGACAAGCGTGCTCCAGGCGGGTTTGAGCTCGATGTCGAGGACATCCAGGTGATCCAACGCGTGCCGGAGTCCGATCCGTATCCCATCACGCTGAAGGAGCACGGTGTCGATTTTCTGATGGAGCATCGGCATCTCTGGGTGCGGTCGCCGCGCCAGTCGGCGATTCTGCGCATTCGGGCGGAGATCATGCGGGCGGCAGCTGAGTATTTTGACGATAACGGATTCATCCGCACCGATCCGCCGATTTTGACGCCGGCGGCGTGCGAAGGGACGTCGACGTTGTTTCCGGTGGATTACTTCGGCGATCCGGCTTTTCTCACGCAGTCTGGCCAGCTTTATATCGAGTCGACAGCGCTGGCGCTGGGCAAGGTGTATAGCTTCGGACCGACGTTCCGTGCGGAGAAATCAAAGACGCGCCGGCATCTGACGGAGTTCTGGATGGTGGAGCCGGAGGTTGCGTACTGCGATCTCGACGGGCTGATGGAACTGGCGGAGAACTTCATTTCTCACATCGTTCAGTCTGTCGTGAAGAATCGCGCTCCTGAGCTGCAGGTCATCGGCCGCGACATTGAAACGCTGAAGAAGATCGTGCCGCCGTTCCCGCGCCTGCGTTACGACGAAGCTGCGAAGATGCTGAACGAGGCGCATGCCAAGGGAATTCTGGAGCAGCCATTTGAATATGGAAATGACTTTGGCTCGCCGGATGAGACGTGGCTCAGCTCGCAGTTCGATCGCCCGGTGATGGTGCATCGATATCCTGCCGCGGTGAAGGCGTTCTATATGGAACCTGATCCGAAGGACGCGAACTTCGCGTTATGCGTCGACGTGCTGGCGCCCGAGGGATACGGAGAAGTGATCGGCGGATCGCAGCGCGTATCGAGCTATGAACTCCTGAAGAGCAGGATCGAGCTTCACCAACTGCCACTGGAGGCCTTCCAGTGGTATCTCGATTTGCGGCGGTATGGGTCGGTGCCGCACGCGGGGTTTGGAATGGGCATTGAGCGCGTGGTGGCCTGGGTTTGCGCGCTGGATCATGTGCGAGAGACCATTCCGTTTGCGCGGACTCTGCACCGGATTTATCCCTAAACGGATTGCCATCTGCAAGATCTTCACGGTCGAGGACACACATCGTTCTCAGAGTGCGCGGCATCCGAATCAGTACAAAGTCTGTTCTGGAGCGGAAATCGATGACGCTTACTGCGAGCGAAGTGCACCAAATGAAATATGCGCAACCTTCAACTGAAGGAGTGCTGCACGTAGTTCTCGAGCGCTGGAGTCCTCGCGCTTTTGCTGATCGCGATGTGAGCCTGGCTGATCTTAAGAAGATTTTTGAAGCCGCGCGCTGGGCTCCTTCCTGTTTCAACGAACAGCCCTGGCGCTTTATCGTGGGCCACCGCAACTCTGAGACCTACAAGAAGATTGCCGATGCGCTTGTTCCGGCAAACCAAGCCTGGGCTTTGAACGCCCCGGTACTCATTCTGAGCGTAGCGAAGACTCGGTTCAGCAATAATGACTCGCCCAATTACTATGCGCTCCACGATCTGGGCGCGGCCGACGGGTTCATCACGCTGCAAGCCGCTTCGATGGGCATCGCCACACATCAAATGGCCGGATTTGATCAGGCGAAGGCCCGCGAGGCGTTCGCTATTCCTGAGGTGTACGCGATTGGGTCAGTGATGGCCCTTGGTTACCAGGGCGATCCGTCGACTCTTAGCGAGCGTTTTCAAGGGCAGGAGCAATCGCCGCGCAGCCGTAAACCACTGAGCGAGATTGCCTTGTCGAGCTGGGATCATCCCGCCGACCTCGGTTGAGATCCTCCGGATCGGGAAGCCGTCCCAATTCAGTTAATACCTTCGCGCCGCCGCTCTGAGGCTTTCGCTTTTAGAGTTGAGTATCGGAGTTCCGGCGTGGCCATTGCTGCTTCAACCCGTCCAACGCGCCGGCGCGCACCTACTCGCCGGCCTCGTCATCGCTACAAACCCATCGACCTCGGCAGGAAGCGCTGGATCGTGCGCGCGTTTCTGGGCGGCATCTTGCTGGCCGTCATTCTCGTTGGCTGGGCAGTGATGGCGCGCCGGCTTGCCCCTGCGGCGAATACCAGCCGCGATCATTTCGACGCGATTCTCGTGCTGGGGTATCCGGCCGACTCAGACGGCAACCCTACGCCTGAGGAGATGGCTCGCGTTTCAGAAGCAGTGCGGGAATACGAACGCGGCGTGGCTCCTCGTCTGCTTTTTACGGGCGGTCCCGCGCACAACAGATTTGTGGAGGCCGACGTGATGGCTGCCGCGGCAGCGGCGCAGGGGATTCCACCCTCGGCGATCTTTGTGGAGACGAAGGCCGACGACACTATTCAGAACGCCTGCTTTTCGGAGCGGATCATGCGGTCTCATGGGTGGCATTCGGCGGAGATCATTTCGAGCGCTTATCACCTCCCGCGCGCGGCAATGATATTCGGCCGCACATCGCTCGACTGGCGGATGCACGCGGCGCCATCGCTGCAGGCGGGCGCGGCAAGCTCAGGATCGGCAATTGAAACCCTCAAGACGACGAGATACCTGGTGTATGCCAGTTGGGCCGAGCGCTGTGAACCTTAATGCAATTGAATGAGGGGGTCGCTAGCCAACACGAGGTCAGGGGCGTCTAACACCCAGTTCCGCTCATTGTCCCTCAAAGGTATGGTCCTGTAAGCTTTGTGTTGATGCGTCTTCCAGTAAGGTTTTCATTCTTTTCGGCAGTCCTTGGTCTCGGACTGCTTGCCTCAGTTCCGCTCGCCTTCAGCCAGGTGCAACCGGCGGCGGCGCAGAGCACTTCGCGCAACACCGGGAATGGCACGTACATCGTCGTTGACCCGCTGGCGAATGTGAAGTACGACAACAAATATGACGTCTCCCTGGGAATGGCCTATGTCCATATGAAGGCCGGTCCGACGATCCTTCAAGGATCGAACCTGGGCGGTCTTGACCTAGCCGGCTCCTACTGGCTGACGAAACGCTGGGCCCTCGAAGGCAATCTGCGCGGATACCTGGCCACCAGCGGCGCGGGACTCGGTGACAACGTCACGACTCAGTCGATTTCAGGGCCGTTTGTGCAGGAGTATTTCTTTCTCGCCGGCCCCGAGTGGCTAGGACCGCACAACAAGCATGGTGCGCTAATCGCGCATGGTTTGATCGGCGGCGTCTACGGCGACTTCGAGCATGACCTGCGCGGACTGCCTCCTTCGGCGGTCGCCTTCTATAACAACCAACTCGCACTGGCGGCCGTCGTCGGCGGACATATCGATCTGAACCGCTCTGCACGCTGGGTCTTCCGGATCTCCCCCGATGCAGTCATCACGCGCTATGGCATCGACTATGGCGCCAAGTACAAACAGACCGACGTGAACTTTGCAATCTCAGTCGGCGTTCAGTACCGGTTCAAGGCGAAGCGCCGCTAATCGAAGCCAACTGGCGTGGATTCAAGGCCGAGGATTCCTGATCGGGAGTTGTTACCTATCAGGCCCCGGCCTTTGCTGTTTTTCGCTTCCGCTAAAGACGTGTAACGCGGACATGCTGCGCGTGTTATCTCTGTGTGGTATTCTTCGCCGTTCAGAGGCGGATTTGAAAGATCCTTCTTTGAAAAATGCCGTACCGGATAACGGCACATTGGATTCGCGCTGAGAAAGGCTCCGGAAAGACAACGCGACAAGGCAGGCTCATTGGACATGAAAGACACTTTGGGTGTTTTGCTTGCAGGAGGCGCCGGGGAAAGGCTCTTTCCGCTTACCCGCGACCGCGCCAAACCCGCCGTACCTTTTGGCGGGCACTACCGGATCATCGACATTACGCTGTCCAATTGCATCAACTCCGGCTTACGACGAGTCTTCATTCTTACCCAGTACAAGGCCCTATCTCTGAACCGGCATATACGCGAGGGCTGGACCGGCATTGTCGCGCAAGAACTCGGCGAGTTCTTTGAGTTGTTGCCACCCATGCAGCGCACGGGCACCAATTGGTACATGGGGACGGCTGACGCCGTTTATCAGAACATTTACTCCATCGGCAGCGAGCAGCCCAAGCACATGATCATCCTGGGCGGCGACCACATCTACAAGATGGACTACAGCCGCATGCTCGAGTATCACAAAGAGACCAAGGCGGAGGTCACGCTCGCCACTCTTCCGGTTGGACCTGATGAAGTGGCACGTTTTGGCGTGGTCGATGTGGGAGCGAGCGGTGAGATTCAGGGTTTCCAGGAAAAGCCGGCATCCACCACCTTCCGCTCGCCCTTCAATCCAGACAAGGTCGAGGCGTCGATGGGCATCTACATCTTCAACACGGAGATTTTGTTGAAGGCCCTGATCGCGGATGCCGAGGATCCCAACTCGAAGCACGACTTCGGGCACAACATCCTGCCGAATATGCTGGGCAAGAAAAAGATGATGGCCTACAGCTTCGTAGATGAGAACAAGCAGACGGCGCTTTACTGGCGCGACGTTGGGACGTTGGATTCTTACTACGAAGCCAACATGGATCTGTGCTCGGTATCGCCAGTGTTCAATCTGTATGACAAGAACTGGCCGATGCGAACCCGGGTGCGGCAGTATCCGCCGGCGAAATTTGTGTTTGGTGAGCCGGGAAGAACGGGCATGGCAGTGAATTCGGTGATCACCGCCGGCGTTATCATTTCGGGCGCATCGGTATCGAATTCCGTGCTGTCGCAGGATGTGCGCGTCAACTCCTACTCTGAGGTCGACTCGAGCGTCATCTTCTCGCACGTGCAGATTGGCCGGCACTGCCGCATTCGCCGCGCCATTATCGATCGCGACGTGCATATTCCCGAGGGAACGGTGATCGGCTACGATCCGGTTGAAGACAAGCGTCGTTATTTTGTTACGCCTTCGGGATTGACGATTGTCACGCGCGACGCTTCGCTGTTCGAAAACCCGGTCGAGCCGGAATTTGGAGACCGGTACTGATCTGCGGTTGTCATAGAGGTCAGGAATAATCAAAGAGGGCCGCGCCTGTCACAGGCGCGGCCCCTTCCAGCTGGGCGGCATTACGCTTTTGTTTCGCCTTTCCTTTGGAACAATTCGCCTCGGATTGGGAAGGGTTGCTGGGTGTGACCTGAATACTTTCGACGCTTGAGGGATTAGAGGTATCAGGACGGGAACCGCACAACAAAATCATGCGTATAGGCCTCCATGGCTTGTGCGAGTACATTAAGCTGGAGCGTGGCAGGACTGGTGGCGCCGACGGCGCCTATCCGGCGCAAGCTGGAGCCCCGTGACGGGGGTGCACCACGCAAGCCTTTTCAGGGCCACGGGCAGAGAGCCACAACGATGACGGACGCCCGCCAAACGAGCGGGGAGGTAAGACCGCTGGAGATCGACTGGTCCCAAGTTGTCCGCCGCTGCATGGACGGGGATTCTGGAGCATGGGCCGAACTTGTTCGTACCCACCATCGGCGTGTCTATGGGCTCTGCTATCGGTTTACGAATAATGCCGCAGATGCGGAAGATCTTACGCAGGACGTCTTCCTGAAGATCTATTCCAATCTTTCCAGTTTCGATACAGCCAGAGGCAGCCTGCAGGTGTGGATCACGACGATGACCCGCAATCTGCTGGTGGACAATTTCCGTCGCACAAGGAACCTGCGGTCGACCGACTCGCTCGACGCAGGCTGGGAAGAGACCGACGAGCTGCGGCCGATAGACCGGCTGACGGCGAGCGGACCTTCACCCCATGAAAAAGCGGCGCAGAAGGAACTGGCCAAAATGGTGCAGGGAGCGCTGGCTAAAGTGTCGGTGGAACTGCGCGAAGCAGTCATTCTAAGGGATTTACAAGATATGGATTACAAGGAAATCGCCCAGGTGCTGGGCATCCCCGAAGGGACGGTAAAGTCCCGTATAAGCAGGGGCCGTGCGGAACTAGCGCGCCTTCTGGAACGTAATAAGCGGGAGGTGATGTGATGGCAGACCGCGGAAACATTCCGAACTCTCCAGCTTGCGGGCTTTGGGAGACTCTCCTGGCCGATGCACTGGACGGGCTGTTGCGGCCTGAGGATGAGGCGACCTTCTCCTCGCACATGGCTGTCTGTGCGTCATGCACCGCACTGTTTGAGGAAGCGCGACGTGGGCGCGAGTGGCTGGAGTTCTTAAGCCCGGAACCAGAGGTCCCGGAGGGTCTGCTGGATAAGATCCTGGCTCAGACCGGTCCGGGACATACCTCCGAATACAAGCTGGCAACAGCAGGCAACGTGATTCCGATGGCGATTCCGGCATGGCAGCGGCCGGGCATGATGGGGCGGATTCGCCGCTTTGCCGAGCCGAGACTGCTGATGACGGCCGCGATGGCATTCTTCTCAATCGCACTGACGCTGAATATGACGGGCGTCAAACTGACTGATTTCCGGCTTTCGAATCTGCGGCCGACGGCGGTGCGTTCGTTCATGGAGCGCCGGCTGACCATGGCTTCGACCCCGATCATCCGCTACTACGATCACCTGCGGCTGGTGTACGAAGTTGAATCCCGCATGCGGGAGATACGACAGAACAACCAGGGCAAGCGGCAGCAACAGACTCAGCCAGTAACGCCGGGGGAGTCAAAACAAAACCTTAACCGGAAGGATGGCGGATCGCGTGTCGATCCTCCCCAACAGTCCGGGACACCATCGCTGAAAGACTTCGATTATCAGGAATCTTCCGTTTCGCATCACGATCGGCCCATGCATTTCGAGGGCGGTTCGGAACCCGGCAATCCACCTCAGGCACTGAGCGCAGTTCTTGGGGAACCCGAGTTCGACATGGCAATACGGGAAGGGAGCACGATATGGATTGCGTAAATCACAGCGGAGTTAGTGCGACAGCCTATTGCCAGAACTGCGGCAAGGCGCTCTGCACAGCCTGCGTTCGCAATGCGGGGAACGGACAGATTCTTTGCGAGCCTTGCCTGATGGCGTGGCAGAGCATGCAGCAGCCATTTGTAGCACCTAGTGCGGGCGGTCCGAACCCGTCGGTTGCGGCGGTGCTGGGTGTGATTCCCGGCGTGGGCGCAATGTATAACGGGCAGTACTTCAAAGGGCTGATCCACGTGGTGATTTTTGTCGTGATCATCAGCATCACGACGCACTACGGGATATTCGGCCTGTTTATTCCGGCATGGATTTTGTATCAATCTTTCGAGGCGTTCCACACGGCGAAGGCGATTCGCGATGGACAGCCGATTCCTGATCCGCTGGGTCTGAACGAGGTTGGTAACTGGCTGAACCTTGGTGGGCCGCAGCATCGGCAGGGTATGCCGATCAGCTCGGTTCCGCCGGGACCGGGGCCCGCGGCGCCAAATCCAGGCGTCGGCGCAAGTGGGTATCAGCAGGTTCCATATCAGCAGTATCAGGCGGCTTATCCACCGCCACCGCCGGCAGGGTTCGTGGATCCGGCTATTCCGCCGGTGCCCCCTGTGCCTCCAGTCTTCTGGCGCCGCAAGGAGCCGATTGGCGCTCTGATCCTCATCGGATTCGGTTTGCTGTTGCTTCTGAATCAGTTGGGCTTCCTGGCCGAGCATGTTTTCAAATTTCTGTGGCCGCTCGTCTTTATCGGACTTGGCGTATGGATGATCGTTCGTCGCTTTGAAGATACAAAAGGAGGCCAGCAATGAACCGCTATATCTTGATTCGCCGACTGAGAGGGCCAGCGATTCTGCTGCTTCTGGGGACGATTCTGCTGATGCATCAAGCCGGCCTCGTTGAGTTCTGGAGCCTGTTCTTTCCGCTGCTGCTGATTTTGATCGGCGTGTTGAAACTTGCTGAGCGTGCTGCGCTGGCCGCGGCAGGAGATGAGACGCCGTATCCGGGTTCTCCTTATCCGTATGGTGCGGCCGCGAATACAGGAGCGGCAGCAGTTGCACAGCCGCAGCCCGGCACATCCATTGTTCCTTCGACGCAAGACTACGGGAAGGGTCCCGAGGGAGGGCAGTCATGAGCAGCGTGCCCCCGAATATGCCACCTGGCGGATACGATCCGCGCACGCAGTGGCGGGTGTATCGCGAGCAGCAACGTGCTGCCTGGCGCGCCCAGCGCGATGCCTGGAAGGCGCAGCAATACGCGTACAAGGCGAAATATCAGCAAGCGTACGGACCGCGCGTTCCTTCTGTGGTGGGTCCACTAATCCTGGTTGCGATCGGTATCGTTTGGCTGCTGATCTATGCCGGCCGGATTGCTCCGGAGAACTTCTGGAGCTGGTATGGCAAATGGTGGCCGCTGCTGCTGATCGCGGCCGGATTGGCGATGCTGGCCGAGTGGGCGCTGGATTTGCGGCGCGAAGCTCCGGTGCGTCGCGGGACCGGATTTGTCGGCATCCTGATCCTGCTGGCCGTGATTGGATTCTTCGCATCGGGAACGACGCGTGGAATGTGGGGACCGTGGGCCAACAATTGGGGCGACCACGACGACAACAATTTCTTCAACATGTTCGGCATGCCTGAGCACGATTTGGAGCAGCAGGTCATGAATGTGCAGATCCCATCGGATGCTGCGATTCATATCGAGAACCCGCGCGGCGATGTGAGCGTGACCGCCGGAGACTCACCGAACATCCAAGTTTCAGCGCACGAAGTGGCGTACGCCCATTCGGAAGAAGATGCCAAAAAGATCTTTGAAGCCGAACAGGCGCATGTGACGGTGAGCGGCAATGCTGTGCTGGTGAAGTCTGACAGCAATAGCAATGGCCGAATTAACCTGACGATTACGGTGCCCAAGAGCTCGCATGTTACGGTGCATTCCGGCCATGGCGATGTGACGGCGGCGAATCTGGATGGCGGACTGAATATCAACTCGAATCATGGCGATGTGCACCTGAGTGTGATCAAGGGTTCTGTGCAGGTGCATTTCTCTACCGACAAGGGCGACTTCTCCGCCCACCAGATCGACGGCGATATTACCGCTGAGGGAAACTGCAACGATCTCACCTTGTCGGAGATTACCGGCAAGGTCACGATCAACGGCGAACTGTTCGGTGATGTGCACATGGAAAACGTGACCGGGCCGCTTCATGTTCGCACCTCGGTCACCGAATTGGATCTCGCTGCCCTTCCGGGTGACATGACGCTGAATTCCGATAATCTGCGCGTAACGCAAGCCAAGGGGCAGGTACGCGTGACCACGCACTCAAAGGACGTGGATCTGAGCCAGATTTATGGCGACGCCTATGTTCAGGACCGCGACGGCCGCATTGCCGTGGAGACTGCGGGCAATTTCGCGGTTGAAGCGAAAAACCTGAAGGGTGATGTAGAACTCACTTTGCCGCCGAATGCCGCCGCAACCGTAACCGGCAATACTCGGAACGGCGATATCATCACCGATTTTCCGCTGGCGGTGAGTGGTGACGAAAGCAAACAAGTGAGCGGCAAGATCGGTGCGGGCGGGCCGAAGGTTTCGCTGACGGCGGAGAATGGCGACATTCACATCAAGCGGGGTGACGAAGTTCCACCTCTGCCGCCGACGGTTGCCGGACCGGCTTCGCCAAACACGCCGCATCTGAAAGCGCCGAAAGCGCCACCGGCGCCACCGGTTACGCAGTAAAAACAAGGAATAAGAGAACAAGCTCACAAGGGAATAAGTATGGCGAAGGCGCGGATATTATCCGCGCCTTCGTATTTTCGGAACCTCAAGAGCGCTATTCGGTTCTGAGCGCCTGCATGGGATCGAGGCGCGAGGCGCGCCAGGCGGGAACGATGCAGGCGATTGCCGCCACCGCAAGCAGAATTGCGGCGACCGCTGCGAACACGATGGGGTCGAGTGGCTCGGTCTGATACAGCATTGACTTGATGAGGCGCGCGGCGAGTGCGGCTCCAGCAAGTCCGATCAGAAGGCCCAGGAGGGCGGGGCGCAAGCCATCGAAGAGAACCACACTCAGCAATCGCTCGCGACTGGCGCCTAGTGCGATGCGGATGCCAAGTTCGGACGTGCGCTGTGTGACGAGGTAAGTGAGTACTCCGTAAAGGCCCGCCGCAGCGAGCACCAGCGCGATGACGGCAAACGCCACAATGAGGAGCGAGTTGAATTCGGAGTCGAGGGTAGATTTGTTCACTGTGTCGCCGAGGGTCTTTACATCCGAGACGGGCAGGTCGCGGTCGAGCTCTCCAATGATGTTTTCGACGGGCATGGCGAGGGATTCAGCGTTTCGATTTGAGCGGATGAAGATGGTCGCCCCAGAGTAGTCGCTGCCGAACAGGGGCATGTAAAGCGTGGGCTTGGGCGGTTCGTGAATATCCCAGCGAGTGTCGGCGATGACGCCGATGATCTCGAAGACTTGATGGGAGAAATCGAACCGCACGTGCTTGCCGATTGGGTCATCGCTGGGGAACAACTGCTGTGCGGCTTCGTGGGAGATGACTGCAACGTTGCCGCGTGCGAGGCGCTCATCGGCCGTAAAGACTCGGCCGCGCATGAGCGGGATTTTCGCGGCTGCAAAGTAGCCGGGGTCGGCTGCGCGCATGTGCATGTCGAGGAGATCTTCTGGGCGGCGGGGACGCTCGACGATATCGGCGAGACTGTCGCCACCCCACCCTTGGCCGGGAGCCACGGTGACGAGACCCGCGGAGACTACGCCAGGGAGAGCGCGGCCCCGTGTAATGAGCTGTTCGAAGAAGGCCGCCTGCTTTGTGTTTTCGCTGTAACGCGCGGGTGGCAGGCTCACATGCATGGTGAGTGTGTTCTCGAGTGGAATGCCGAGATCGGTTCCGCGAATGCGCTGATAGCTCTTGAGCAGAAGCCCAGCGCCCGCGAGCAGAACTACCGTGAGGCCGACTTGAAGCACCAGAAGTGTGCGTCGCAAAGCGGCACGCTGATGGCTTCCGCGAGTAGAGCGTGACGATTCCTGAAGCGAACCGAGAAGCTTTTTGCTGTCAAAGCTGAGAGCGGAGATGAGTCCGGAGAAGAGTGCACAGAGCGCGACGGCGGCAAAGGTGAAGAGGAGCACGCCGCCATCGATGCGGATGGATTCAACGCGGTTCATGTCGGGCTGGAAGCGCGCGAGAAATTGCAGGGTAGTCCAGGCAAGTGCGATGCCGATGAAGCCCGCGGTTGCGGAGATGAGAACGCTCTCGGTGAGCAGTTCGCGAAGAAGGCGAAGACGACCGCCGCCGAGGGCGGTGCGAATGGCCATCTCTTTGCCACGCGCGGCGGTGCGCGCGATGAGGAGGCTGGCGACGTTCATGCATGCGATGAGGAGAACGCAGGCGGTGGCGGCAAGAAGTACATACAGGGGAGTCTTGTAGTCCTGAACCACATCATCGAGCATGAAACGGCCGGTGGCGTAGGGATGGACCGCAGGGCCGGGGTGATCCTTCTTGATCTGATGCTGGATGGAGTTGATTTGACCGACGACGCTTTGCAGTGTTGAGCCAGGCCTCAGGCGCGCAGCAACGATAGCTTCGTGGTCTTCGTAAGTGTGCAGGAGGCTGGGAGGCGCTTCGTGGTTGAAAGGCGTCCAGGCCTGAACGTTCTTGCCGCCGAAGGAGCCGGAGTAGATAAACCAGGAGGGGAGCACACCGATGACCGTATAGGGATGCGAGTCGAGCCAGATTGTCTTGCCGACGATAGTAGGATCGCCGTTGTAGCGGCGCTTCCAGAACGTGCTGGTGAGGAGGACGGTGGAGGTGGCTCCGGGCTGATCATCAGCAGCAGTAAAGGCGCGGCCGAGGGCAGGCTGAATACCGAGGACGGAGAAGAAATTCCAGGAGCACCAGCCGGCGTCGATCCGCTCGGGGAGTCTACCGCCTTCCGCGGAGACGTTATAGCTCTGGAATGGCGAGACCATCGCCATCTGTTCGACGGCCGCTGAGGACTTCTGCCAGTCGAAGAAGCTCGCGGGATCAACAGGCGCATATTGCTTTCCGTCGGAAGCGGCGTGCTCGCTTTCATAGAGCATGATGAGACGGCCGGGATCGGCGTAGGGCAGCGGTTTGAGGAGCACTCCGCGAACGATGGTGAAGAGAGCGACATTGGCACCGATGCCGAGCGCCATGACCAGGACGGCGATGACGGTGAAACCTGGAGCCCGGAGGAGCGTGCGAGCGCCGATGCGGATGTCGCGAAGAATGGATTCGATGGAGGCCCAGGACCAGGTGGCACGCGCCTGATCGCGAAGGAGCGCAGGATTTCCGAAGGTGCGGAGGGCGGCGAGCCGGGCTTCGTCCGGCGTCATGCCGGCGGCGATGTTTTCGGAGATCTGCCGCTCAAGGTGGAAAGTCAGTTCGTCATTAAGGCGCGCGGCTGCGCGGCTGCGACCGAGCATCATCTGAATTCGCATTCGGAGTTGCGTTAGCGAGCGCATGTCGAATCTCCTTCTAATCCGTTCTGAGAGCTTGCATGGGGTCGAGACGCGATGCGCGCCAGGCGGGGACAACGCAGGCTATGGTCGCGACCGTAAGCAGGGTCGCTGCGACGCCTGCGAAGACTGCGGGATCGAGCGCCTCGGTCTGGTAGAGCATCGATCGGATGAGGCGAACGGCAGCGGCGCTCGCCGCAAGGCCGAAAACCAAGCCAAAGAATGCTGGCCGCAGACCATCGACCAGGGCGAGACCGAGAACCTGTTCGCGCTTGGCACCGAGCGCGATGCGAATGCCGATTTCGGTCATGCGCTGCGTCATGAGGTAGGAGAGGACTCCGTAGAGTCCGACGGATGCAAGAAGGAGCGAGAGCGCTGCGAATGCCAGGACAAGGGTTGCGCTAAAGCTGGCGTTGCCGAGAGAGTCGCCGACGACCTGTTGCAGGGTGAGTACATTGGAGACGGGTAATTGAGGATCGAGCGCGGCAATCTGCTTTTGTACAGGAACGGAGATTGCCAGTGGATCGCCTGTCGTGAGCACAGCGAGAGTCAAGCTCACATCGCTCGCCCCTTCGAAGACGGGGAAGTACATCGTAGGCAAAACCTGCTGGCCGACCTGATAGAGGGTATCTGCAACCACCCCTACAATCTCAAAGTTTCCATTTTTGTATGCGGGGATGTGGAGATGCTTGCCAATGGGATTCTCGCCGGGGAAATACTGCTGCACGAGCTGGCGGCTGACGATGACTTTGTTGGCGCGCTCATTCCGATCCTGGCTTGTGAAGAAGCGGCCGCTGAGGAGCGGTATTTGCAGCGCGCTGAAATATCCGGGATCGGCGCGGCGGTAGAGCGCGTCGGGTAACGGCTGACCGGGAGGCAGCGGTGGGTGTTCGGGAATGGAGAAGATGTCATCTCCTCCGGATCCTGCACCTGGGACCAGGTTACAGAGAGCAGCTGCGCGCACTTCAGGCATGGTGCGGAGTTGTTGCAGCAGTCCTTCGTTGAAGGCGTTCACCTTTTCGGGCTTGTCGTATTTCGCTCCCGGAAGACTGTAGCCAAGGGTGAGCACGTTTTCTGTGACGCAGCCGAGGTCGGAACTGCGCAGCCGGACGAAACTCTTGACGAGGAGTCCGGCGGCGATGAGTAGAACTACGGTGACCGCAATCTCCACTGTGAGAAGAGTCTTGCGTAGCCTAGTTCGGGAGACACTGCCGCCGGTTGTTCGCGAAGATGTCTGTAACGTCGCGAAAGCGGCCTTGCTTGTCGAGGAGATGGCAGGCAACAGGCCTGCGAAGAGGGCAGCCAGAAACACCAGCGTGCAGGCGAAGCCGAGAACGGTTCCGTCGACATGAATGCTTGCCGCGCTGGGAAGGTCCTTCCACGCACTGGCAATCCACCGCGTCGCGGCGAGCGACAGGAACACTCCGGCAGCGCCGCCGGCGAAGCAGATGAGCAGGCTTTCGGTCAGCTGCTCGCGAATGAGCGTCGCTCGCTGCGCGCCGAGAGCAGTGCGGATTGCGACTTCCTTTTGACGTGCCGCTCCCCGCGCAACCAGCAGATTCGCGACATTGAGGCAGCCGATGAGCAACATGCATCCGACGGCGCTCATCAGGATGGCGAGCGGCTTCTCGACATTCTGTGCAAGATCGTCGGTAATTGTTCTTGCTACTACGTCTTCGGCAACCGGCGCATTCAGATTTTGCGCATGTATGCGATATTGGACGGCTTCAACCTGGCTGATGGCATTGGAGAGACTCACGTCAGGCCGCATGCGCGCAATAACGCGGCTCTGGTGCCAATCGTGATGGAGCAACCACTCGGGCGGTCCGACGGACGCATACGGGGCCCAGACCTGGACCGTTGCGTCGGGGTAGATGAAGGAAGCAGGCAGCACACCCACAACGGTGTAGGGCTTGCCGTCGAGATGTATCTGGCGGCCGACGATAGCCGGATCTCCGGCAAACCGGCGCTGGTAGACGCTCCACGTGAGCATGACCGAGTTGAAGCCGGAACGATCTTCGGCTTCAGTGAAGGTGCGTCCCACGACGGGTTGCACGCCGAGCAGCGGGAGGAGATTCCAGCTTCCCGCAATTGCTGTTATGGCTTCGGGGAGCTCATCACGCTCACCACTGAGGTTGAACTTCCAGCGCCGCCACGCCGCCATGTCTTCAAAGCCATGTGTCTGAGATCGCCAGTCGTAATAGTCGGCGGGGGCGACGACGTTGAAATTGAACTTGTCCCGATTCATGGCATCGGCGCGGAAGTGTTCGTAGATCATCACAAGCCGGTCGGGATCACGGAATGGGAGCGGCCGGAGGAGCACAGAGCGGACGATGGTGAAAAGCGAAGTAGCGGCGCCGATGCAGAGCGCCATTACGATCACAGCCATCAGCGAGAAAACCGGGGTCCGAGCGAGGGTGCGAAATCCGTAGCGCAGATCGCGGAGAAGAGATTCGATGCCATTCCAACCCCAGGTAGCCCGGGATTGTTCGCGAAGCACTGCTGGATTGCCGAAGAGGCGCAGGGCCGCGCAGCGAGCTTCGTCGGTGGTCATCCCGGCTGCAATGTTCTCGGCGATCTGGCGTTCGAGGTGGAAGCTGAGTTCATCGTCTAGGCGTGTGGCGGCGCGCTTGGGGCGGAAGAGCATCAGGATCCGCATTCGAAGTTGTTCAAACCAGCGCATAGATCGTTTCCTTGGGGATGAGAAATGGGGCCGCTCAAGCCTCGCTTACCACCAGGTTGATGGCGGCGGAGAGCCGGTTCCAGTTTGCGGTTTCTTTTTCTAGCTGGGCCCGGCCTGCGGTGGTTAGCGAATAGAACTTGGCCTGGCGTCCGGTTTCACTCTCGGCCCATTTGGCCTTGATCCAGCCCTGCTGTTCGAGCCGGTGCAGAGCCGGGTAGAGCGAGCCCTGTTGTACCTGGAGCACTTCGCCTGAAAGTTGTTGAATTCGCTTGGCGATAGCCCATCCGTGCATCTGGTCTGGCAAGAGCGTTTTGAGAATGAGGAGGTCGAGGGTGCCCTGCACGAGATCGCTTGGTTTTCCCATACCTAGATTATCTACAACAAGCATTGTAGATAGTCAAGGCATCAGTGACAGGCGCGCAACCGAAGGCGTTTTCTCGCGTGTCTATTCACTTGCGAGGTAAATGCTCTTTCGTTGTATGCTCCAGTGGCAAGGGGAGTGGTTGATGATGCATGCGCCGATCCGAGTCATTACGGTTGAGCGGGAATACGGTTCGCGGGGCGGGGAGTTTGCCCACGACCTGGCCGAGCGGTTGGGGTGGCGGCTGCTTGATTCTGAACTGGTGAGCGCGGCCGCGAGACGTGCGGGCGTTGCGCCGGAACTGGCCGCGAAGTTCGATGACCGGCTCGATCCCTGGTATTACCGCTACGGCAAAGTGTTCTGGCACGATACGGCGTACCAGATGACAGGCCTCTCAGAGGAGCAAGTCTTCGATTCCGAACGCATGCTGACGCTGATTCGCGAAGAGATTGTGGCATCGGCGAAACTTGGCAACTGTGTTCTGGTAGGCCGAGGAGCGGCGTGCGCACTCGCATGTCAGCCGGGCTGCTTTCATATTTTTGTCTATGCAACGATGAAGGCGAAGCGGGACTGGTTCACGCAGGCGTTTCCCAAGCAGGCGCAGAATGCGGACCAGGCCTTGGCAGCTTACGACAAGCGGCGCGCTGCGGTGATTCGCAAGTTCTATCAGCAGGAATGGTGCGCGCGCGGGCTCTACCATATGCTGCTGAACTCGGCGATGGGAACCGAAGCGATGATTGCCGCGGCGAGCGGAGCGGCGGAGCTTGAGATCGCGCAGCCGGTAGCTGCAGGCAGTTCGATTGGGCCTACGGGCGCTCCCTGCTGAATTACGGACTCTAAATTGCTATCCGTGGAACCCGGGCGCCGATTCGCGTGAAGATTTCCCAGGGAATGGTGCCAGCCGCTTTGGCGTGATCGAAAGCTGTGATCGACTCGTCGCTCTGGCGACCGAGGATGACAACTTCATCGGCGGCGGCTACGTTTGGAATGTCGGTGATATCGATGACGCACTGATCCATACTTATGCGTCCGACGAGTGGCGCACGCTGGCCACGGACAAGAAGGCTGAAATGATTGCCAAGCTTGCGGTCGAGGCCGTCGGCGTAACCTGCGGCGACGAGTGCCAGCCGCATCGGCTCAGTAGCCACGAAGGTTCCGTTATAGCCAACAACTGCGCCGGATGCGACAGATCGCACGCTGACGACCTGTGATTTCCAACTGAGCACCGGCCGCAGTTCACGACGGGCCCGGCCGAGCGAAATTGGCTCCGCAGTTGTAAATGCCGGATCGTATTCAGGGACGAGCCCGTAGAGTGCAAGGCCGGGACGCATGAGCGCTTTCATTTCATAGCGCGATGCAAGGTCAGCAATCTTGTGGGCCTGGCCGGCAAGCAGAGCAGCCGTGTTGCCGACGTTGAGTATTCCGGCGTGAATGCCAGCGGAGCGGATACTGCGGAGTGCACCTTCCATCCTTTCGAGTTGATCGTCGGTGACACGCTCGTCGGCTTCATCGGCGGCAAAGAGATGGGTCATCACTGCTTCGAGTCGCAGGGGAGCGTCGCGATGAAAGCGGGTGAGAAGCGGGGCCAGGGACTCGGGATCGGCTCCCTGACGGCTCATACCGGTGTCGATTTCAAGATGGACTGAGAAGGATCGAAGCTCTGCTGCGCGCACAGCGCCCTCAATCTCATCGAATTGCCGAAGATCCCAAACGACTGGAGTGAGATTGTGGCGAACGATGTCGCGGCCCTGGCCCGGAAAGGCGCCGCCGATGACAAGAATGCGCACGTCTGGGCAGAGTCGGCGCGCCTCGATTCCTTCTTCAACGCTGGTGACGCCCAGCCAGCGGGCCCCTGCATTGACTACTGCGGGCGCGCACAGCTTGAGCGCATGACCATAGGCACCGGCCTTTACGATTGCGAGCAGCTCAACGTGCGGCCCAGCGAGGCTGGCAAGAAAACGATAGTTGTCTTCAAGGGCGCGGGTAGAAATCTCGACCCAGCAGGGGCGCGTTTGCATCAGACCGTCCAATCAACAGTCTAGGCCATTGATGGGGCTGTTTCGCGTCGCGGGATTGACGAGGCAGATTCGCTATTCGGCGAATTGAGCGAGTTGGGATTCCCTGGGAGGCGCAGTGAAAAGGCTTACGATGATGAGCGCGGCGACGGCTATAAAGAGTGCAGGAAAGATGGCGTCGCGATCGGAAATGATGTGCGGGAAGAGGGCTTTGACTCCGGGCAAATCCCACGCCAGCGTGACCACTGTGCCGCCGGCGATTGCAGCGACGGCGCCCCATGCCGTTACGCGCTTCGAATAGAAGGCGGCCAGAACAACGGGAGTTAGCGCAGCGGAGTAGATGGTATAGGCCCAGAGCATCTTCTGCAGAATGCTTTCGGCATAGACGGCTTGATACAGAGCCCAGCATCCGAGCAGCACAACGGCGAGGCGCGAAATGATGAGAACGCGCTTGTTGGAGGCATCAGGCGCGATGTAGCGGACGAAGACATCGTTCACAAGATTGGTTGCGGGCGAGAAAAGATAATTCGATGCAGTGGAGATCACCTTGGCGAAGACTGCGCCGAGCAGGATTGCGCCGAGAACCGCGGGCAATCCGTGACGAGCAGTGTACGGGATGATTTCGCGAGGGTGCAGTGCGACTTCGCCGGTAGGATAAAGCGCGCGTCCAAAGACGGCGATGGCGACGATCAGCGTTTCGAGAACAAGTGTGCCGATGATCCAGCCGACCACGGAGAATCGCGCGTCTTTTTCGCTCTTTGCGGAAAAGAATTTTTGATACATCACCTGGTTGCCCAACATCAACAGCATCGTGGGAACAAGAAATTCGAGAGCGCGGACGAGGCCCATGGCGACGGGCTGTTCGACGCCGCTGGGAGAGAGTCGATAGTTCCCGAGCACCTCGAAATACTGAGGGGGAAGAACCGAATGCAAACCTGCCCAACCGCCTGCCTGAAGAAATAAATACGGTGCAGCGATGACGCAGATACAGGTCACCAGTGAGCCGATGGCTACATCCATGTACGCCACCGAAGACATGCCGGCCAGGGCAGTGGTGACGATGACGAAGACCGCAATGATGTAGGTGCCAAGTTGCGAAGAGACTGTGTCGGGAAAAATCAGGTGAAGCACATCGCCGCCGCCTTTGAATTGATAGCTGGTGATTCCAACGTAGGCAAACAGGATGGCAAAGGTTCCGAGAACGCGGGCTGTCTGGTTGTAACGGGCTTCGAGGAGATCGGGTAGAGTGAACTGCGCGAATTTCCTAGCGCGTGGGGCAATGAAGTAGATGAGCAGGAGGCCAAGCCATCCGCCGGCCGGCTGCCATAGCGCAGCGAAGCCGTTTTTGTAGGCGTTTTCCGCTCCGGCGAAGAGAGAGCCGGCGCCGATCCAAGAAGTAAGGAGAGTGAGAACGAGAACAAAGGCGGGCAGGGAGCGTCCGGCGACGAGATAGTCGGCTTTGGTTTTGACGCGCGTCGTTCGGAAGATGGCCACGGAGAGAAGAACGACCACGATGACGGCCAGGACTGCGACATAGAGTTGTGACATCCGGTGGGCTCCAGGAGTCTGCTGCTTGGTTCCTTGGTTGTGTCAGTCGGTCGCTGCTGCTCCGGCATCATAACGGAGCAAAAACGCTAAATTTGGCGCATGTTGTCTTTCGCGGCTTAGGGCTGCCAGAAGTGTAATGGATAGAGCGGAGGCGGGTCGCACGGCAGGGGAGCAAAGGCAGACCGAAGACTATTTGACCCACCCATGGCAGGTTGTTAAACTAAGACTGCGGGGTGGAGCAGCCCGGTAGCTCGTTGGGCTCATAACCCAAAGGTCGCTGGTTCAAATCCAGCCCCCGCAACCAACCCAAAGTCATATAAATCAATAATTTAGTCGGTTCCCTGTGGGCTGATTGATCGGCCTGGGGTTCGACTGGGGACGAGGAGCCCCTACATTATGGTTTTCACTGTCTGCGACAGCATCGATCCGATTGCTTCTGCAGCACGCCGATCACCCTCGTCTACCTTGTGAGTGTAGTGAACCATGGTGGTTTCAATCCGAGCGTGCGCAAGCTATGCTACCGAGGCACGCAAGTGTTTATCTTGGCTCTAGCGACCTCGCCGCGAAGGAAATGGCCCGTCGAAGACGTCGGAGCGAGTCAATGGCGAAGAGCAACTGTCCGCGAAGCCGGTTTTACGGCCAAGTGACGGCGCCGATGAGAAGATTGAGTCGCTGCTCAGGCGACAGTGGAAGAAGGCCTCGTCAAATCCACCCGCGATTCGACGGGATTATCGATAGTGAATCATTCGCCGAGACGCTGTTTCTTCCTGTAGATATCGCGGTCGGAAACAGCGTCTCTGTCATGATTGTTGCAGTGATTAGTGAAATCGTCGGTACCTGGATATACGGATGGCTGCGGCTGCGTTTGCCGCATTGAAATCAATTAACTAACTCCTCGGAGAAAAAAAGCGTATAACCTCACGGTCCCCGCGAGGCCGAATGGGATCCGGGAAAGCTGGGCAGCGGGCGGATGTTGTTCAAGCGCCTATTGGATGATGAGCGTTATTGTCTTCGACGCGGATGATTGCCCGGCCGTGGCCTTGAGTGTGAGCGTGTAGGTACCGGGCGGCGTCTTCTCCACAGTCGTTTTTGCAGCGCCTCCCCCGCCTCCTCCTCCGCAGGCATACAATGCCGCAAAAGCGCACGCCAGGCAGAACACCTGCAGCAGCCTGCGCGCCTTTCGTCCTCTCAGAATCACGAGCGGCAGAGTGAGCAGTACCAAAGCTCCCAGCCCTGCTACCGTGACCTGCGAACTCCTCTGCACCGATGCGGTCACCGTCGTCTGCGTGGTCACCGTTACCGTAACCGCAGCAGAAGCTCCTGACCCCAGGTTGGACGAGCCGGGAGAGACGGAGCAGCTTGCATACTGCGGAGCGCCGCTGCAGGTGAAACTCACGGTGCCTGAGAACCCGCTCGCTGCGGTTGCTGTCAGGTTGTAGGTCGCTGTACCGCCGCTTGCTATCGTGGCCGAGGTCGAGCCTCCTGCAGGCGTTGAGAACGACAGGGCCGCGAGGCCTGTGCCGCTCAGCGATATTGCCTCGTAACCGCGGGGGCTGCTGTCCGCAACCGTGAGCGCTCCGGGACGGTCACCCACTGCGCCAGGAGTAAACACCACAGAGACCTGGCAGCTAGCGGATGGGACGAGAGAGCTGCCGCATCCATTCGTGAAGTTGTAGTCGCCCGTTGCCGAAACCCCGTTGATCTGAATGGTCGTCGGCCCCCCGTTCGTAATCGTCACCAGCTGGGGCGAACTCGGAACTCCCTGCACGACGTTGCCGAATTGAAGCGCATTCGCTGAGAGCACCAAGGTGCTTGTGTCGCTGCCAATGGTAAGGAGCAGGCTCGTTGAGCTCCCACCCGGCGCAGGATTCTTCACTGCAATCTGCGCGGTCCCGGACGAAACCAGCAATGACGCCGGCACCGCGGCAGTGACTTCCCAGTTGTTCACATAAGTCGTAGGAAGCGGGCTGCCGTTCCAAGTAATCGTCGATTGAATTCCGAATCCGGCGCCCCCAACCTGCAGAGTGAACGCAGAGCTTCCCACGTCCACCGAGGCTGGAAAGATCCCCGTCACCGTCGGAGTTGGGTAGGCCTGATTTCCAACAATGCTGCTGCGAAAGATAACGACCTGGTTTTCTTTCGGATTCGTCAACGTGCCATCGAAGTCGCGGAACGCGAAGCCATCTGTTCCCCATCTGGCCAGATCCGTCACCTGCGTGGAGTAGAACGCGGAAAACGCCAGGTCGTTGATGAAAGAGTGATCCGACTCGTCGAAAGCCTCTACTGCGAGCGTTCCTGCCTGATCGTACGTGACGAAGTTGTTGAGATAGTAAAGCCTGCTTGTGCTCGGATCCGGGATCACGCTGGCTGCATAGAACTCCGATGTCCCACCCGGAAGGGACAACGTTGCCACGAGCTTCTGCGTTGAGGGGTCCCACACTCCACCTTGGTTCGTATACAACAATGTGCCATCAGACACCACGAGTGAACCCGGTGTCTGAGGCGATCCACCGGTGTATGCCTGCGTAGGAACCGTTAGCCCAGATGAGCCGACATTCACAATCGCGAAGAAGTCGGTGTTTCCGGTGAACGGGAAGGGCAACCCATAGATAGTTGTCCCCGACGATGCGAATGTGAAGCTATCGATCGCCAGGTAATTGTTCGAGTAATCGTTCGAAATGTAATTCAAAAGGCCTGCATCGTTGAACATCGCAGCGCCATCCTCGGGCGGACTCGCCTGACGGGTGAGCGAAACGACAATGGATGTCGATGTCCCCGGAACCACCTCCATGTGCTGCACTCGGAGGAGGCCAAAACTCGGATCAGACGGCAGAGCATAGGTCTTCTCGATGCTTTTGGTCGATAGATTGATCCGCTGAATTGCGTGATCTCCGGCAAGCGCGACAAAAAGATACTTTCCGTCAGCAGAAACAGCTAGCCTGTTTGGATCCTTGCCCACTGCAATCGGCGTCAGAGTTGCGCCAGTGGTGGGATCGATGGGAATGATGGTGTCCGCATTGGAGGGAGCTCCATCCGGTACGGCAGTATAGAGCAGCTTGCTTACAGGCTCGTAGATCAGTGCGCCGGCCCACATCGATATTGATTGAAAAGGCGTCAACGGAAGTGACCCGCTCGTTCCGCCTCCCGGCGTGGGATTAAGGACTGTGACAGGCAGCTCGCCGATCGCCTTCAGGACCGATGAATCCACCTGGGCGTCAAGTTGCCCGTTGTTGTCAAACGTGGTCGGTTGTGCCGCTCCATTCACCTGGATGACGGACCCCGGATAGAAATTCGCTCCCTGTACCGTGATCTTCTGGCTTCCCGAATTGATCGGCACTGTCGGGGTCGCAATCCTGCTCAGGATCGGGCTCACGTACGCTGTGTCGCCAATCCCGCTGAGCGGAATAGAGAAATGCGGCGTCAGCGGATCATTGGACGAGACGGTCAGTGCTCCAGATAAGGACCCCGCACTCTTCGGAGAAAATGCAACCTGCACTGCGCAGAGGCCGCCTGCGGCAAGCGTGGTTGTGCATCCGTTGCTCACGAGCGTGAAGCTGACGCCAGTCACCGCAACGCTGGTGATCGAAAGCAATGCATTCCCGGAGTTTTGAAGCACAAGGGTAGTCGCCGGTCCGCTGGTTCCCACAATCAGCCGTCCGAAATCAACGCTCGACCCGCTGTCAGAAACAAGCCGAGGCCCCGAACCGAGTCCAGTGAACAAGAGAACCTGCGGCGATGTTGGAGCATCGTCCACGAAGCTCAACGTGCCGGAGATCTGTCCGCTGGTGCGAGGCGTAAAGTTCGCCTGAACCGTGCACGTCCCCTTTGCTTCAATCGTGCCGCAGGAAGCGTTGGCGGCAACGGTTGGATCGCTCGAAGTGATAGAGGTGATATGCAAGGATGCTGTTCCGCAGTTCGTCACAGTGATGTTTACGGCCCGTGTCGTAAGTGCCGTTACGGTGCCAAAATCGATACTCGAGGGCGAAAGGCATACACCCGGAGCGGAGGTCGACAGGTCGATACGCGAAACAAAGCCATGCTGCGGTGAGCTCTGCGGACTCGCAGGCGGGGGCAATATAGGCTCGACACTTCCCGATGTAGTCGGAAAATCCGTCGCTACGGTGTATCCGGCCACTGAGAGATGATTAGTCCCGTCCATTGCTATTCCGCCAAGATAGGAACCGTAATAGACGCCCGCGCTGGAATTGAGGAAACTGCCGAACAGAAGAGCACTAAGATCTGCGCTCATCCCCGCCAGCACCATGTCTGAAGATTGCCCGGTATCTTCCCAGGTGTTCGCGATCGGATTCTGCAGCGGAAAATCCGTGGCATCGGTAGCCCCCGCAACGTACGGGTTGCCACTCGAGTCGAGAACAATATCCGAAAGAACGGTATATGGATCGCTGGGATAGCTCGCGGTCTTGCCGTTCAGGTATGTGGCCGCGGAAATTCCGGTGCCCTGGCTGTTCAGCCTCAGGATGAATCCGGCATTGCAGTAGCAAGTCCCCGTTGCTCCCGGGGTGCGCTGATACGCATTCGAACCCACGGGTAATCCGGTCTCGTGCGAAGCGCCCGTGATGAAGAAGTTGCCCGACTTGTCCAAGACCAGCCCACCTCCGATATCCGTTCCGGGAAGGTAGGTGCCGAAATCGATAGCGGTTGCTGTTGCGTTCAGGCGCAATGCAAACGCGGCTGAGGAATTCGAGTAGATCGGGGAATTCGGGAAGTCAGGACCAATCACTCCGGCAGTGGTCGGCAGACCCGGACCGGCTGAACCTGATATCGTGGCACGGCCCGTAGCATCCACCACGATTCCGGCAGGCCAGAACAGATTGTTTGGAGTGCCAAGCGTGTTTGCCGCAGTCGCTGGTATCAATGTTGAGTACACCAGCTTTCCCAGCGTATCAACCTTGAGAACAAATAATGCCTGGTTCGGGTACCCCGACCATGATGAGACGAGAGTTCCCGGTGTGATCTGAAAACTCGAGTCCGACGTCACGCCGGTAAAGTACGCGTTGCCCGAGGCGTCCAGGGCCATCGCGATCTGTGTATTTTGCGGATCCTGTCTGCCGCCAACTTCCCCTGCATAGTTGAATGCCGACCCATCCGACTTGAGAGAAACCAGGAAGAAGCAATTCGCATTCCCTGAGCAAGTGACGGGCTGCATAGCGCCGCTCTGCGGAAACCCGGAATTACCCGTCACACCGCCGACAATGATATTTCCGTTTGCATCTACCGAAATCGCTTGGCCTGTATCGTTCCACGGGCCACCCAGATAGGTTGAGAAGAGAAGAGTCGATCCTGTGGGATCAAGTTTCGCCACAAATGCATCCTGGCAGTACCCGTTACAACTGGCCAATTGCGTTTGCTCTGCCCTGGATATCGGAAAATCCGTGGAGGTGGTCGAGCCGGTCACGTACACGTTTCCCGTCGCGTCCGTCCCAACCGCCAGCGCCCGATCAGTTCCAGTTCCCCCCAGATACGTGGAAAAGGAAAACACAGGATCGATGATGAGTTGCTGGCTCTTGTTGTAGGAGCCAAGCTTAAACCGCACCACACCATCCCTATCCTCAGTGAAAGCAGCCTTGACGAACACCCTGCGGCCCGATCGCATCTGATATGCGACTGGCTTGCGCAGACTGAATTGAGTCGCTTCGCCAGAAGCAAGCTCTCCATCCGCATTCAAGTGTGTTTCATTAATTCCCTTTAACCGAAACGCAATCTTCGAAGGATCCCCGCCAGGCTTGACAACGAAGTCGTGTTCCAATTCCAGATTGCTCCCGTAGAAAACGAGAGAGATGCCGGGATAGACCTGCTCGAGTTGGACGCGGCTGTACTGGGGGATTTCTCGAATCCACCTCGATGCATCGGCCCCTAGGAGGTAGTTAGAGTGCCCGGGAAGCAAATGGATGCCGGATGCCACAGCTCGGTTCGCGTCGATCAGTTCAAAGCGCACGCCCGATGCCTTGCGATCCTTACTCGGCAGAGTGAAGTTGATGCCGTGATCGAAGACCTCTGCTGCGACAGGCCCCCGACGCAATAAGAACGAATACTCGCCCGGCGCCTGGCCCATGTTCTGTTCGAACACGAGCGGTAGGTTCACACTGGCTGGCCCTGAAGCATGGCCCGTAAGAGGAAAGAGGCAACTGAACAGTACAAGGCAAGTCAACTGCAAACGCAGCAAACGCATGAGTAAAGCTCCGAGGAGATGTTACCGGAGTAGAACAGATTGGCTGGACTGGATTCAAGAAGACATTCCTCAGCGCGCTCTCTGAAGTACCTCCCAGACCGCAGGTTTGCCATTCATCTTGGCAGGAAAGTCGTCGCCGTTTTCAAAGGAGAGGAAAGGATTGTGGAAGTTCACCTTTGGGATCCAGGGCATGCCTCCCATGACGATGTCTTCGATACCCGGCTGCGTTGCCGCAGTCATGGCGATAGTGCCGCCGTCGCAACCCAGCCCCGCCGTGATCCATAAGACATCGATCTCCGCGATGGGCGGAGTTAGTTGGTTTGAACTTGTTGGCACAGAAGACCCCCTGCGCAACGCGCCCCACCGGGGAAATGGAACAGCACTATCTTCCACCCGCATATTGACTTAAGCGAGGAGGAATCGCGGAACAGACATGCCTGTATTTCTGTTCGATCGCCCGTTAGCAGGCGCAACGCGAGGCGGAATTTGAGCCAGATATGAGTCTTCGGCGTTCAGCCTAAAACAAGTTTCCCGATTTGTGCTGCGGATAGTCCAATCTGTGGAGTCGGATCACATCCACTTCACTGCGGCGAGTTCACCGAGGATGTTTGGTACCAGACCGAGCAAACTCATCGATCCAACTATCAGTTAGCGTGCTAGAATCCCTGTCACCGGAAACGCGATGGAAGTGGTGGAGGTCGAGTACGGTACAACTCCTGAGCTTACCGCCGAGATGGTTCGGGCGCAGCTTGAATTACTGGTGCGCGACGAGGCATTCCGGTCGAGCAAGCGCTCCATTTCCTTTCTCCGATACGTGGTAGAGCAGACTCTTGCGGGTCAAGCGGATCAGATCAAGGAAAGAGCGATCGGAGTTGAGGTCTTCCGCAGGGATCCAACTTACGATACAAATGCGGACCACATCGTGCGCACAGCCGCCGCCGAACTCCGCAAAAAATTGGCGACCTATTACGTAGATCGGAAGCACCAATCCGAACTGCGGATGAGTCTTCTACCAGGATCGTATGTCCCACGATTCACGCTTCCGCATCAGACCTCACCGACCGCTGTGGAATCCGAGGTCGTGCCGGATTTCCCTTTAGATCGGCATGCCCGGATTCAGTTTGGACCCGTCCCGCTGTCGGTCAGGGCTGCTTCGGCAGAATCTGCACTGCCTCACAAGCGTGGACGCTCCCTGTTGATATTTGGAGCCCTGGTTGGAATCGCGCTCGCCGCAGGGATGGCATATCGTCTTATCCCCCGCCCCGATGCTCAGGATCTCTTCTGGAGACCGGTGCTGAATACGCCAGGACCAATTTTGCTTGCCGTAGGGGATCACCCGAATGGTCCGCCAACACTCCCCGAGACCGAACCAAACGGGAATCCTCCAACCCCAATTCCGAGTTCCGACGCCTCCCAGACAGTCCCCTTCGCGGATACCGTCACGATTGCCAAAGTCGTCGGCGTGCTCGCAGCACGGAACAAGCAGGTATTGATCCGGCGCGGCAGCCAGAGCTCATTTTCTGATTTGCGGGAGGGCGCCGTTGTTCTAATCGGAGCCTTTAACAACGAGTGGAGCCTGCGCTTGACTCGGCAGCTGCGATTCACTCTGGCCATGGATGGTGAAAAACACCTTATCTACATTCGCGATGTGAAAAACCCTTCTTCCCGCAGTTGGAGTTGGGGAACGAATCAGCCGCGTCAACCGGCATCCGGCGCCAATAGTCCCAAGATTCAGGACTTCGCACTAATCTCCCGAATCCGGGACTCCGAAACCGGTCACGTCGTAGTCGTCATCGGAGGCCTGTATACCTATGGGACACAGGCTGCCGGAGAATTCCTCACCGATCCGAACCTGATGCGGGCCCTCGCCAGCCAGACGCCGCTCGATCGGGTGCAGAATCTGCAGATTGTTCTGGGAACCACGGTCACTGACGGAACTCCGGGCCCCCCCGGATTCTCGCGGTTTCAGCGGAATAGGTTCGGTTCACCAATTCGGGGATTCCCTTAAATCACTGAGAATCAGTGCTCTCCTGACGTCAGGGACGGTCTCTGTCTCTTCAATTGTCTGTTTTTTCCGTTAAAAGCCTGCTCGACCCCGTAATTCGGTAGGCCGCAGGACAAAGCCGATTCTCGGCAGCCGGACGTCGGTCGAAATTTACACGTGAAGTGCCATGACATCGGCCCAGTTGGTTGGACTGTGGATTGAAATTCGGCTTTCCAGAAGTTTATTCGGAGGTCAAGATGCAGACGCTTCTCAAGGTAATCGTCAGCCTGGCTATCGTGTGCGCCCTTTGCTGCTCCCCCCTCGCATTGTCAGCGCAGGGGTACGGAAGCATCACCGGAACCGTGAGCGACCCCTCTGGAGCTGTAGTTCCAGGCGTCGTCGTAACCGCAACTCAGGCCGGGACAGGCATGGTGCGCCAGACGACAACCAGTGGTCAGGGCAGCTTTACCTTTCCCTCGCTTCCGCCCTCCACTTACAGTGTTTCGGCCAGCCGCTCCGGATTCCGGGTTTTCCGGGAGAACGATGTCCATGTGCGAGCAGACGCCACCGTTACAGTAAACATCGGATTGAACACGGGAAGCGCGGCTGAGACTATAACCGTTAGCGCCGAGGCCGCCCAGGTAGATGTGACTACTGGAACGTTGTCCCAGGTGATCGGCACGTCGCAGGTAAACAACCTGCCACTGAACGGTCGCAATGCGGCCTATCTCACCTCGCAGGTTGCAGGCGTAACCCTCGCGCCCCCTGCACAGGCTGATCAGGGCAATACCAAGACCTTTCCCAGTGCCTATGCCATCTCTGCCAACGGCACCAAGGTCGGCCAGACAAATTACATGCTTGACGGTGGCAACAATGTGGATGAGTACACCAACGTCAATTTGCCCTTCCCGATGCCCGATGCCATACAGGAGTTCAGCATTCAAACGAGCAACTACAACGCTGAGTATGGCCAGAATGCCGGCGGAGTCGTCAATATCGTCACCAAGAGTGGGACGAGCCAGTATCACGGTGACCTTTTCGAGTACCTCCGCAATCGCGTCTTCAATGCAGCAAATTACTTCACCTACAACGCCACCACCGACTCAAAGACGGTCGATCCATTGAAGCGCAACCAGTTCGGCGGTACGGTGGGTGGGCCGCTCGGGATACCGCATCTCTTCCACAGCAAGAACACTTTCTTCTTCTTTGGATATCAGAAGACCATCCTGCATAAGGCATCTGCATCGGCAAACGCCACGTTGCCGACGGCCGCGCAACTCGCCGGTACGTTTGCCAATGAGAAGGGATGTATCTCAAACCCGCTCAATCCGTCCTCCATCTTGTCATGCACGCAAAATGGAAGCTCCTACACCACCACCGTGAACACCGCTGCGTACAGCCCCGCATCGCTAGCATTAATGACCTATCTTCCGCCGGTTTCCGAAGAGAGCGCCAATGGAATCGTGACATTTCAGAAACCGGCCATCGAAGACTATGGGGAGATCACTGCTCGCGTCGACCAGCAGCTCGGTCAGAAGGATAGATTTATCGTGCGGTACTTTTCCGACGGGTACGCACTCCAGGGAGTCCTCGACACGAGTAACCTGCTGACCTACGCCGATGGGGCGAAGAACAACTATTACAACTCCCTGATTTCAGAGACGCATACTTTCAGTGACCACTTCCTGAACAATCTCGTTCTCAGTTATCAATTGGACAACGACTCGCGTGGGCCGGTTTCCAGCAGCGTGAGTGTTGCCGACCTTGGAGTGAACATCTGGCAGCCCGAATTCAAGCAGATCAATCAGATCCAGGCCGCCGGCTACTTCACCATTGGGGACAACCCGCAGGCCTTCTTCCGGCGCGCTAACTACACGGGGAGGGACGATGCGCATTTCATTAAGGGCCAGCACAATATTGACTTCGGCTATCACCTCGAAGTCTCCAAGGTCGATGTGGATAACCTTTTTCGCCAGCCCGGAAACTTCACCTTCAATGCCAACAACAGCGGTGACGCAATCGCCAGTTTCCTCTTCGGTTATGTCTTCGAGTTTTCTCAAGCCTCGGGCCAGTTCTTCAACGCGCGAGGTACATTTCAGGGCGCATACGTCCAAGACAGCTGGAAGTTGCGCCACGTGACATTGAACTATGGTGTTCGCTGGGAACCATTCGTGCCATGGCGCGAGATACAGGGCCGCATGGGAAGCTTTTTCCCGTCACTCTGGGCATCTGGAACGCACTCCGCCGTTTACCCGCTCGCGCCCGCCGGCCTTCAATTCGCGGGCGACGATGGATTCAATCGCAACGGTGTGGAGTCTGCCTATAACCACTTCATGCCGCGCGTGGGCTTTGCCTGGGATGTCTTCGGTACTGGCAGAACCAGCCTGCGCGGTGGCGGCGGCATGTTTTACGACAGCCGCCTCAACAGCACCCTTTTTAACATCTACACCAATACTTCTCCGTTCATCACCAACGTGGACGTGACAAATGCAGGAGGTACAGAAGATCACCTTCGTGGATCCCTATGGAAGCTACGGAACGCCGAATCCATTCCCGGCGCCGCAGCCTCCTCCTCCGACCTCGCCGATTCCACCGCAAGCTTCCTGACCTACGACACTTTCCGTGGATTCCAGGATCCGCGCTTACTTTGCATGGAACCTCGCGCTCGAACAGCAGGTGTCGCAGAGTCTGTTAACACGGCTTGCTTACGTAGGCGGGCGCGGTAACCATCAATGGCAGAATCTCGAACTGAATCCTTTTGTGAATGCGACGCGAGTCTACAATCAATCTGGCTGCGCGACCAAGCAACAGTTGCTTCAGCCAACCGATCACAGAAGCCAACACAGGAGGCAACACAAACTACAATGCACTGCAAGCGTCTCTCGAACAGCGGATGCGCTATGGCTTGACCCTGTCATTCAACTACACCTGGTCGAAAGCTCTCGATAACATGCCTTACAATCAGGCTGCCACCTCAATCGGAGCGAATAATTCGTTCGTTTACCCGATCACAGTTCCGAATTTCAAGGCTCTCGACTACGGTCCATCGGACTTTGACCACCGAAATATCGTCTCCTTGTCGTATGTATACACGGTTCCAAAGTTCATGCAGAGCGCACCCGCTGTGGCGCGGTACGTGATGAATGGATGGGAAACCACCGGTTTGTTCCAATTCCGTTCCGGCGATCCCTTGACCATACTCTCCAGTTCAGCCAACAACTCCGGATCCGGGCAGCAACGCGACCGCGCCGTTCAGAAAGGGCCGCTTACGGGGGGACCGCTTGCTCCAGCCCGGTCAATTGCAAGTCGTATCTGAATCCGGCGAGCTTCGCGAATAATGCGCCGGGCACGTACGGAACTGTTGTGAAGGGCTCGTTTGTCGGCCCGCAGTATGCGGATTGGGATGTCGGTCTCGCTCGCAATTTCCCAATGACCGAGCGCACCTACTTCCAATTCCGTGCTGAGTTTTTCAATGTGCTCAACCACACAAACTTCGGCGATCCAATCACCACAACCAACTCAACCTTCGGTCGAATCACCAGTACAAGCCCCCAGAACTGGGCGGCCACCGCTCCACAGAACGACCCGCGTATCGGACAATTGTCGTTGAAGTTGGTCTTCTAAACCGGCGGGCGGCCAGGTCTGCTCTGTGCCGCCCCTCTCTGGGAGACTCTTATTCGGCTTCATGCCGGCGCTTTAGTCAGCCTGATTCACACGCGATCAGGACAGTAATGCTGTGCAAATTTGATAGTTGTAGTCTCTGCAAAGGCGTTCTCATGAAAATCCTGACTCTCGGTAAACTCCACGTCTGGTTTCCTGCCGCACTGCTCGGGACCACCGCTTTTTTTTCGGACTCCATCCTGCCACTGCACAACCACGAGCAGGCGATGACCTCTTATCGCAATCCCATTCTTTACGCTGACTATTCCGATCCTGATGTAATTCGCGACGGTTCTAACTATTACCTCATCGCCTCGACATTTCATTTTGTACCGGGCATTCCAATTCTGCAGTCACCAGACCTTGTACATTGGACAATCATCGGACACGTGGTGCCGCGCCTCGAAATGGATCCCCGCTACAGCATGATTGGGGGCAATCGATATGGAGCGGGGATCTGGGCGCCAGCTATTCGAAAACATGACGGACTGTTTTATATCTATTTCCCTACTCCGACCGAAGGCATCTTCGTCAGCACCACGTCACACATCACCGGCCCATGGACAACCCCGGTTCCCGTTATCGCACAAGCCGGCCTCGAGGATCCCTGCCCATTCTGGGACGATGACGGAAAGGCATACCTTGTGCACTCCAAGACCGGCGCTGGTCCCCTCATCCTGCACAGAATGTCGGCTGACGGCAAGCATGTGGTCGACTCAGGAAAGGTCATCGTCGACGACCCAGTGCACTTGCCCGTGCTTGAGGGGCCGAAAATCTACAAGCGTGGCGGCTATTACTACATCTTTGCGCCATTCGGCGGTGTCGCAACCGGCAAGCAGGCAGTTTTGCGCTCGCGCAATATCTATGGCCCCTACGATCAGCGCGTCGTGCTCGCACAAGGCGACACGAAAATCAACGGTCCGCATCAGGGCGCATACGTTGAAACGTCCGACGGAGACGGCGTGTTCATCCACTTCCAGTCCGCGGGAGCACACGGTCGCATCGTTCACCTTGAGCCTGTCCGCTGGCAGGATGACTGGCCCATTATCGGTAGAGATCCCGAAGAAGTGACGGCGGGGCAGCCCGTGCCTGGCGGAATGATTCCGGGCAATCCAAACCCGTCGACCCAACCTCGTCCTCAGACTTCAGACGAATTCAATGATGCTCAACTCGGCCCGCAGTGGGAATGGAACCACAATCCCGATGATTCGCACTGGACGCTGACAACCCGCAGCGGCTACCTGCGCCTGATCCCTACGCGCGCCGAGGGCCTGTTGAGCGCGCGCAATACAATCACGCAATGCATGCAAGACAATTCCTTCGAATTTACCGCTCGGCTAGATTTGTCGGCCGTCAGAAATGGTTCGCACGTTGGGCTCGCAATGTTTGAAAAATCTGCGAGCGGCATCGCAATCGTGCAATCGGGCAGCGACCGTCGATTGGAGTTCTTTCACCTGCCGGATCGCGCCGTTGGACCGGCCTTCCCCCAGGCCACAATTCAACTTCGCCTCCGCGTCGATGGCGATCAGGCGCGGTATTTCTATAGTCTTGATGACGGGCGATCGTTTGACCCGATCGGCACGCCCACGCAAATCCACTTCAGCTGGTGGAAAGGATCGCGCCCGTCGCTCTTCGCCTACACGACAGAGGCGACAGATCCAGGTTCAGTCGACATCGATTGGGTCCACTATCAATCGTTGGGAGAAAACCCGTGGTGATGCCGGGCCTATGAGAAGACGCGACTTCGTTGTGGGCACATGCGCGCTTGCTGGAGTTGTAGCCATTCGACCTCAGCATCTACTCGCAGGTTGCCCGTCCCCGGAGCCAACCGCGGGGCCGGAAACGAATAGCGAGTCAACCATCTCGTTCTGGACAAGCGACCCAATCCATCAAGCACGGTATCAGGCGGCTCTCGATCTTCTCGCCGCCAACACGCTCAGATTGTCCAGCGGTGGCGCGCCGGTGTTGATTGAAGGAAGCTCTTACCGTGGCATCTGGCTGGAATGCGCTCCGCACGAGGGCCTCGTCTATGCAGACATCCGCCCCAGCGTCGCGCGCAACAATCACAACGCGTTCTTTGAAGCGCAACGAGATGATGGACAAGTCCCCTGCAACGTCAAAATGACCGGAGCTGGCTGGGGACAGATCCAGATGGTAGTCCCTATCGGGGCCACGGCATGGGAGCTTGCACAAAAGATAAAGGACGAGCGCCTGGTCGAAATGGCGTATGCGAGTTGCAGCCGCTGGGATGCATGGCTCCGCCGCTATCGCGATACACGGCACACCGGCCTGTGTGAAGGATTCTGTACCTATGACACTGGACACGACAACAGCCCGCGCTGGGCAG
The DNA here is from genome assembly GCA_963738035.1 of uncultured Acidobacteriaceae bacterium. GTDB lineage: Bacteria > Acidobacteriota > Terriglobia > Terriglobales > Acidobacteriaceae > Telmatobacter. The sequence goes on along the minus strand of CAVTVB010000001.1, from coordinate 97,955 downwards.
GCATTCCAAATCGCTGCCCAGATGGCGATGCGGGAAAATGTCCGCCGGTTTCCTCTTTGCCTCGACTGTGCCCCGACCTCTCGGCCACGGTCTACGGCGGACGAATCGCACTCGCCGCAATGGCCGAATCCATGGGCAAGAGATCCGATGCCGAACGCTGGCGTGCAGACGCCGAGGCCATCCGCCGGGAGATTCTGCGCCGGCTGTATGACTCAGCAGATGCTAGCTTCTACGACCTCGATGCGCAGGATCACTTTGTCCGCGTTCGCGGCGACCTCATCACCCGCGTTCTGGGAGAGCACGTTGTCGATCAAGAGCTCTTCGAAACCATCTACCGCCGGCAGATTCACGATCCGAAGGGGTTCTGGACACCCTATCCCTTGCCTTCGATTGCCCTCGACGACCCCACCTTCGTCCGACCCATCCCGCGAAATTCGTGGGGCGGCGCGTCCCAAGCGCTGACCGCCCTGCGTGCGCCGCGATGGATGGAACACTACGGCAAACCCGCGGACCTGGCTCATCTAATGCACCGGTGGGTCACCGCTCTTCTGCGTGCTCGAGATTTCCTCCAGCAGATGGATCCTCTCACCGGCGAATTCACCGCAGACGCACCCGGTTACTCGCCCGCAGCACTGGTACTGCTCGACTTCACCTGGCGCCTTGCAGGCGTCCGTTACGCGGACGGCAACCTGGAATGGAATCTCCGTCCTCCGCCTGCTGAAACTCGCTCCACCTTTCGCCTCCGCGTAACACCCTATGTCACTGCCGAGTTGCGATACGAACAGGGCGCAGCCGAACTCCGTCTCAACGATCGGCTGTTCGCAAAGGTCAGCGGAACTATTCGCTTAATCACCACGCAGGATGGAAAGCTGCAAAGTGCGGTCGGCATCGGTGACCATTTGTCACTGGTTTCACTACATCCAGTTGGGAAAGGCGAACGAAAAATCTCCATCGAGCCGAATACCAAGATCCCACTCGGCTGAATTGGCGTGTCAGCGCTGCACCTCGCGCATACTTGAGAATCATTGCATCTGGCAAGTTGGATCGTGCTTTATGTTCGTTCTCTTCCGTGCAGCTCGCCGATGCAATCTCGCGACGAAGCTGCATCAGCTTACAAGGACATTCGCGGCGTTCTAAAGGGCCAACGCGAGATTGTCAAAGTTCGCCGCACACTTCGCCCGCTATTGAACGACAAAGGCACGTGATTGATCACGCCGGGTCTGCCAGGCTAAATCATCGGTTCAGGGGGAGCGCGGATCACGCTCTGATTTCATCAACCCATCAAGGCAGGAACCATTTGCCGCACTGCGGTGTCTATAGCACAAGACGTCGCAGTTTCGATCAGCGAGAAGTCTCCAGAGGGTCCTTCGAGACCTAAGGGAGCGAGGAGGGTATTGTCCTATGGCGTTCGAGAATAGTCTTACCTCGGGTCAACTGCGCGGTGACATCAACGTGACCCCGTTGATCGACGTTCTGCTGGTGCTGTTAATCATCTTCATGGTCATTGCTCCGATCTTGCCTCACGGCTTAGATGGCGCGTTGCCTCAGCGGTCCATCCACCCGAATCCGAAATCCGAGGCGCCCATTGTTGTGCAGATCATGACTGCCCGCAATGGAATACCGAGCTACAAGATCAATCAGGACGACGTGAGCCTCGACGAACTCGGAGGCCGCCTAAGCTCAATTTTCGCGGTTCGCGCGGACAAAGGAATGTTTGTCAAAGGGGACGACAATCTCGACTTCTCATGTGTTGCAATGGTCATGGATATCGGAAAGGGCGCGGGCGCGGATCACATTGGGTTGCTTACATCCAAGGACCCGCTATAGGCCAGTTCGAGTCCTTAATGATTTCGGCCTGAACGCGATTCAACTCCCTCCCCAGATATATGAAAGGGATCGGATTCAGAATCGGTAGTTGCGTTGTCGCACTCTACGCTACTTGCAGGTTACTTCCAACAGCTCACGCGCTCTGCGTGTGCTTGGACAGAACTGGTAACCCAAAGGTCGCTGGTTCAAATCCAGGCACCGCAGCCAATCAGATTCAATTAGTTATGGGCCTGGAATTCAAGAATGAAGGGTCCAGTGAGGGTCGAATACGAATTTGGCCACTGACGACCAGAAAAGGCTGCCACGAGCAACCTCATTGTTTCAGGAAACGATCACGCGGCCTCTTCCTTGTTTACGTCCTGCCGCAACGCACCTTGCTGTTCGCATCGCGTTCGGTGCACATCACGACCGATCCGCCTTAGATCCCGGTGGTGCTCGATTTGCTCAGCACGTAACCGAGTGGATGAATGCTAAGGCGGGCTGTAGGTGGGAGCTCTTTCCGGATTCTCTACTTCGAAACTAGGTGCTGTTTAATCGCATACTCGATTAGCCCGGCGTTCGTATTGATGCCAAGGGAATCCATCATTTTGTACTTATGAAATGCGACCGTGCCGGGTTTGAGCCCAAGGATAAAGGCGATTTCCTTCATCGACTTGCCTTCCGCAAACAGCTGGAGAACTTCTCTCTGGCGACCAGAAATGTGCTTTTCATTCTCATATACCGCGCCAGATCGGAGAAGATACTGAACTGTATCTTTGGTGACGAGGGGGGAAAGGTAAGACTCCCCGCGCAGAACTCCACGCACAGCGATTGCGAGTTCATCGGCAGTGCAATGTTTAATCAAGTAGCCAGACGCTCCGCGCCTGAATGCTTCCGCGGCGACATCGGGTGCTATCGTCTGGGTTATATAAACGAGCTTAACGGCGCGATTTTTCTGCTTGATCTGCTCACCGGCATCGAGCCCATTCAGTTCCGGCATGGAAATATCCAGCAGCACCAGATCCGGTCGCAATTCCGACACAGCTTGCATCAATGCGCGTCCATCGGGAACTATCCCAACGACCTCGAACTCCGGTTCGAGGAGGTTCTTGCATGCTTCGGCAAACAAAATGTGATCGTCGGCGATCACGATCCGAGGCCGGCGTAGATTTTTCGTCACAATCACCCTCCGCTGCGAGAACGAACCTAGTTTCTGATAATTGCTTCTGTTCTGACCCGCAAGAATGCCCATCTCAGCCCGCAATGAGTTTGTCTAGTTTTCCCGGAAGAGGCGCGGTCGACAACTGTCATTTCTAACAGTACGAATTATGGCTGGATCTTCAGAGTTGCGGGCGGATGCGTATCAAGTCGTCAGTCACTATTCAACAATTGTGCTCTTGGCAATTTGCCCTTTAGACGAGCCGTTAGCGTATGTGGGAGGCGGCCAAGCAGCCGAACTCTTTCATCGTCTTTCGTTCCGCAAGGAGTTGCCGCCTCTGCGACAAGCAGATACTTATCGGCAAGTGAGGATCCGGACGCGATGGCTCTTCTGAATTTGAATTTCCTTAATTTCGTTAGATCGCCATATCCGCGGCGAACCCGCAGGTTGCATCCGCGGGCATCGGAGCCGGTTATGCTGAATTCATGATGGGTTCTCGGGCTCTGCGGCTTATTTGTTTCTTTGCCTTTTCCGAAATCTGTTCGTACGGGCAACGTCCTCCGGTGAAACCTGTTGTATCGCTGACGCCGGCGGTGGTAGAAGCCGGTTCCCCGGAATTGATTGTGATCTCAACACTGAATGCAAAGAGCGTGAGCGGCGAGTGGCTGGGACATAAGATTGAATTCTTTCAGCACGGGGAGAAGTGGGTCGCCCTCGCCGGTGTCGACGTCGAAGCACCGGTAGGCCCTTCTACGCTTCGGATCAGTGCACAGCTTGACGATGGTGGTCCGCACGACCTGAGAAGGACCGTCGAGATCCATCCCGCGCACTATCGCACAGGAAAACTCACGGTACCACCTAAGTTTGTCGAGCCGGGGCCTGAGGAGCAGAAGGAGATCGCCGCGGATGCGGAGGTAAAGAAAGGCGTGTTTGCGTCGAGTGTTGATGAACCTCTGTGGCATGGCGGCTTTCGCGCGCCGGTCAACTCTCCGCCGACTGACAGCTTTGGCACGCGTCGCATGTTCAACGGAAAGCTGGCCAGCATTCACAAGGGGATGGATTTTCGTGCACCGATGGGGACAGTTGTGCGCGCTTCGAACAGCGGCGTCGTGGTGCTAGCGCAACATCTCTACTATGAGGGCAACTGTGTGATCATCGACCACGGACTGGGGTTGTACACGCTGTCAATGCACTTCAGCCACATCGATGTGCACGAGGGGCAGCGCGTGGTTGCAGGCGACAAGCTGGGGCTCAGCGGGGCAACTGGGCGTGTGACCGGGCCGCATCTGCATTGGGCTGTTCGCTGGGAGGGCGCTTATCTTGATCCGGGTAAATTGCTCAAGCTGAATTTGAATGCGATTCGATGATCAGATTAAGAATGGGCTTCCCCTGGAATCTCGACGATTGGTCGTCTTTCCGCAGAAAGAGCAACTGCAGATCCCTCGACTTCGCTCGGGATGACAAAGCCTGTATATAAGCTCGCTTACCGTGAAACCAGGTCTTCTTCTGCTTCCGTGAGTGTTTGAGAAGTTGCACCGGCACCGGCGGCTTTCTCTCTGCGGAGCGCCTTGAAGGCGCGATGGACGAATGAGCCCATGTACCAGCCGTCGATGTACTGGAAAGGCGTTTCGCCGGTGGTGTAGTGGCCGCAGGGGAGAACGCGCTTCTCGAAATTGAGGCCAACGCGCTTGAATGACTCCACCACTTGGAGGGAATACTCGAGAGGAAATGTCAGGTCGTAGTTGGCGTAGACCAGCAGGACCTTCTTGTTTGGTCCACCGGCTTTCGCGCTTGCGATGCGATCGTAGTAGCTGATGGGACTGATGGCCGACCACAGCTCGCGCACCCGGTCCTGTGTCATTCCCACGTCATCGAGCGCCTGCTTGACATGGCGGGTGCTTTGCCCGGCCCACACCACATCGCCAAATGCCGTGGACGCGTGGTTGAAGGCATTTACGCGAATGCGGGGATCGTGGGCGCTCGCCAAAAATCCGTAGCATGATCCGAGGCTCGTGCCCAGGACGCCGAAGTGTTCGTAACCCTGCTCTTCAAGCCAGTCGATGCAGCAGCGGATGTCGACGACGGCCTGGCGGCACGCTGAGAGCGTGCGGCCGATGTTGGCGCTGACTGCGTAGTCGGAGCGCTCCAATTCCAAAGGCCGGCGAATGTCATGGTAGGGCTTGGACAGCCGCAGGGCCGAGATTCCCATGCGATTGAAGATGGTACATAAGGAGTTGTGGCTGAATGCGTCGGCGTTCCACTGCGGCATGACCACGATGGCCTGTTTGGGTCGCTTCGGATCCTTGTGCTCGGGCGCGGGATACCATCGCGCATTCGCAACATCGTTTTCGGGATATCCCGTTTGCTCGGGCGAAGTGAAGCGCAGAAATTGCGCCTTTGGGGTCTTGCCCTCGGCAGCGAGGCGCTTGATCTCGGCGTCTTTGGCCAATGTTTCGGGCCTTACGTTGGTCGGGAACAATTCAGGGTGGCGGTCTTCGAGACGGAAGTCGGTGGGTTTCTGGTAGCCGAAGAATGCGTCGCTGTTCCGGATGAGGAGCTGATTGATGCGGGCCATCGCGGTTTCTGCGGCGGCTTCATCGCGCATCGTTTCCGGTGTCGGGATTGCAGCACTGAATCCATGGGTCTCGAGGAAAGGCTCGATCCACTCAAAGCCCCACTCAAGCGGCCGGACTACACGGTTTTCGTCGCGCGTGGTGAGCCGGGTTTCCCATGCGTACATCCAGCGCGCGTATTTTTCCTTGAACATGTGCTTAGTTCAAGTTTACCAGCGCCGGCGCTGCCGATGGACTGCATCGGCGATAAGCCAGATGAAGCCAAGCACCATGATCAGCGCAATATCGGCTAGCGAGATGACGCAGTAGAGACACCATACACCAAGTATGTCGCGCTCGATGTGCGCCAGATAGAGGGAGAATGCCAGGCCCACAACCGCTGCCGCGGTGAGCACTGCGCGCTGGCGCGCGAGACCGAGCCACACCAGGCCGAGATATCCGGCGATACCGATGATCGCTACCGGAATGCCTTGAATGAGCGAGTAGGAGCTATGGTTTACGACGTCGCAATCCCATTTTTCGTTAATCGAGCATGGCGAGGTTGCAACCGAGTAATGTACCTGAAGTGCAAGGCCCGAGACCACGGCACCGATCAGGGCAAGAACCGCAATTACATATCGCATCGTGAGAATGATGCTAGCAGACATTCTGGCGATTGCAATTTCGAAGCGGACCGGTGCCGGCACCAATGGGCTTAGTTAGATACGGACGTCCGGGGACTTCGTCTTGGAGGTGCTGAGCTGCGGGCAGGTACCGGCGATGCCGTACCATGAACCCATGGTTGAGCCAGCAGATGAGAGACGGCGCATCGCCTTCTTTGGCGGTAGCTTCGACCCTCCTCATCTGGGTCATATTGGGGTGGCTCGCGCGGCACAAGTGGCATTGCGTCTGGATACGGTTCTGTTTGCTCCGGTGGGTGTTCAACCGCTGAAACCGTTGGGCTCGACCGCCAGCTTTGAAGACCGCGTGGCCATGACGGAGTTGGCAATTAGGGGGCTGCCACAGTTTGCCATCTCTTTTGCAGATGCACCTGATGCTGGCGGAACGCCCAATTACACTTTCGACACACTTTTGCGCCTGCGTCAGCAGTTTCCTTCGGCGGCTCTCTTCCAGCTGATGGGAGCCGACTCGCTGATTGGCCTTCGCCACTGGTATCGCGGCGGAGAGATTCCGTTCGTGGCGCCGTTGATTGTTGCATCGAGGCCAGGCGAGCGCCTTGAAGATCTGGCCGCGATTTTGCCTGATGGGCTGACGATCACGGAGGATGCGCCAGCGGTTGATGCCACCGCCGAAGTGCCATTGCGCTTATTCACGCTGCGAAACGCCGCGGGAGCATCTGCGCCGTTTTATCTTTTACCGGGACTGGCGATCGAGATCAGCGCTTCGGATATCCGAAGCCAGGTGAGTGCGGCGGCCGATCGCCTTTGTGCCGGGCATGAGTTGCTGCCGGACGCTGTCTGCGAATACATCGCCGGCCATGGGCTCTATCGTCAGGATTGATTGGGTGCAGTTTCGCAGGACACTAAAGGCAACCCCGGCTTGCCGCTGCGGAATCCAGAGACTAGGATGAGCGAGGAGAGAAATTCCGCTGCATGAGCACAACCCAGGCGCACGAACAGACTCGCATTCTCGTACAAGCCGCAGCCGCGGCCTGTGAAGACAAAAAAGGCGAAGATACCCGCATTCTTGAACTCGACCCGATCGATTCCGGACTGTCAGACTTTTTCCTGATTACCTCGGCAACCAACGACCGCCAGGCTATCGCCATTGCCGATGAGATTGAGCATCGCCTGAAAAAGGATTTTGGCGTGATGCCGCACTCTGTGGAGGGGCGTCGGCATGGCGACTGGGTTCTGCTGGACTATGTTGATTTTGTCGCGCACGTGTTTCTGACCGAGCGGCGCGCCTTCTACGATATCGAGCGGCTGCGCAAATCGGCGCGCCCGCTTACGCCTGCCGAGTTCGACGCGGAACTGAAAGAAGCGCTGGCGGCAAAGACGCGTGCGGCTCGTGGAAAGCATCTGCAGATTCAGAATCGAAGAAGAGTCCCAGAAAAACAGCCGTCAAGAAGGAGACGGTCAAAGCCTGCAGCGAAGAAGACGGCCGCAAAGAAATCGAGCGCAAAAAAGCAAAGTAAGAAGTCTGCACGGCGGGCTTGAGGACCGCATCTAGGCATTAGCCGTGGTTTTGGCAATATTCAGCATACGAAAAAGACCGGAAGCCATCAGATTGGTGGCCTCCGGTCTTTTGCGTGTTTTGACCGACTTTTCGGTCGGTTCGAGTTAGAAGACGAAGGTTCCCTTCAACTGGATCAACCTGGGCGAGGCATCGCCGCCGAGGAACGCGCCCAGAACCGAAGTGGGCGTGCTTGCGGCGGAGGTGATGATTCCGATGTCGGAGTTATTCACGTCCGCACTCGGAATCTGGAAATTCGGGTGGTTGAACACGTTGAAGAATTGCGCCGCGACCTTGAGCCTGGCCGATTCCCACTTGGGCACGATCTTGAAGCTCTTTGAGAGATCCAGATCGAAGTCCGTGTAGTTCGGTCCGTAGAGCTGGTTGCGACGCTGCTGTCCGAAGTCAGTTGCGCTTGCGAAGTGAGAAGCAAAGTCGCACGGGGTGGTCGCATGTTCGCCGCCGCCGCAGTGATGGTTGAAGTTGTTGTCGAGCTGCGCGGCCAGAGGAACGGAGCCGTAGACGACTGCGCCAGAGTTATCGGAGACCGAGAATGGATAACCGGTGTTATGGAAGACAGTGCCGGCAACCTGCCAGCCATCCGTCAAGACCCTGGGGCCGCCAAAGTGCGGAATGCTGATCGCGTAGTTGGCGCTGATGTAATGCCGCGTATCGTAGTCCGCGTTGCCATAGTTCTGCTGGAGGTTGTTGGGGTTGATCTGGCCGATGGCGTTTACGCCGAATGCATTGAAACCGCCGTTGGAACTTGTGTCGAGTGCATGGCCGTAGGCGTAGTTGAACTGCAGGGTGAGCCAGTTCAAGCGGCTTGTGACCGTAGCCTGCAGACCGTTGTAGTTGGAGATGCTGCCGCTGTAGAACTCGGTAACGGATCCGAGCGCCGCATTGGGACGGGCTGGAGGGCAGCGACGCGATGCTGCCGCTGGCGTCGTATGCATTAGGCAACCGTTGGGTTGGCTGGTGGTAGCTGCGGTTGCCAATGTAGGACAGCCGAGAACACCGTGTTTCTGGCGATCTGGCGCTCGACGGCCAGGCTCCACTCCTCATAGGTGGGGAGCTTGACACTATGCGCAACCGATATGAACGTCGGCCGTGTGAAGACTCCATCTGTGGCGCAAGCCAGGCTCAACGGATCGGGACACGTGCCGGCCGCGTTAGCTGTAATAGCCGCCCTGGGGGAACAGGCGTTCAACGCATCGTTTGACGTAGACGCCTGGGCATGGCCGCTGTCGGGCCGGCTTGCATCCATCGTGATTCCGATTGCCGTAAGTACGCGCCAAGAACCGTAAACCGGTTCACGTCCGGGATGTTGGAAACCAGGTCGCCCATGATCTGCGCCGGGAAGTAATCGGCGAACATGCCGAAGCCGCCACGGATCGTGGTTTTGGAGCCGGCCTGGTACGCGAAGCCGACACGGGGCTCCCAAGCCAGTTCCTGCTGGTTGAAGAAGGCCTTCTCCATACCGGACGAAATCAGCTGGTTATAGGGAGTCGATTGTGAGGTAGGCAGGGAGTTGAAATCCTGCGAGAAGTTGGAGACGCAGTTGGTGCGGCAGAGCGGGTTCGAGTTGTGCTCCATGCGCAGGCCAATCGTGAACTGTCAGGCCGGGCGTTACCTTCCACTGATCCTGCCCATAGAAGCCCTCAACATAGAGGGCCACGGGCTGGGAAAGACGCTGCGGGAAGCGTTCCGCCCATTCATCGGAGTAGCCTGCGGCAAAATTGCTCTGGTCGAAGACAAAGTTTTCGCCACCGCCATAGTTGATGTTGTGTTCGCTCGAGGTGTAGTCGGTGATGTCGTCGCGGCGGAAGGCATAGCCGAACTTCCAGGTTATGCTTGCCCTTGCGTCCAGCTCAGATCGTCGACGAATTGATAACCGGTTACGTTGCGGCCCTGCGGGAAAGCGTAGTTCGCGCCGCCGACCCAGTTGGATGCGTTGCACGGTGTTATCCCAGTCGAACGTGCGAACGCAATTATCGCCGCTCTGGTCTGTCACGCAGCCGTCGCGAATCCTTCGGGAATCAGCGTGTAGGGGATATTGGACTGTCCAAGTGTGAGGCCGTTGGTGTTGGTGAAGATCGCCCGATAGTAGCTGGCCGCGAAGAGGAACTGGTTGGTGATGTTCGGCGTGAAGGTGTGGGTCTCGCTCAACTGGCCTTCATAGGAAGGCTGAGGGCTTTGCGCGTCGAAGATTGGATCGAGGAAGCTGGTTTGTGTCGGCTGAACACCCTTGTCGACCTTTGCGTGAATGTAAAGGTGATCGTTCGAGCCCAGATTGAAATCTACACGACCATTTACCAGCCATTCCCGGGCGAAGTTGTTTGCCTGGCCATTGAAGACCCAAGTGTCGGGATCGCTGGGATCCTGCGAACCTGAGGCGAAGTTCCGGGCATTGTTGTAGTAGTTGAAGATCGTCTGGTACATCGGAGCCTCTGCTGAGAGGCCGTTGGCTGCGAGGTTCCCGTAGGGGACCAGGCCGTTGGGATTGTTGTAATCCAGGGCTGGATCGGTTCTGGGCGCAGGGTCGAGGATTGCTGCCTGGAATTGCGGGCTCGGCGCATATACGGCGCCGATCACAGGGATGATGACGTGCAGGCCCTCATAGTCGACAAACCCGAAGATCTTGTCCTTCTTGATAGGACCGCCGATTGCCGCCGCCCACTGGTTGGCGTTGTCGAAGTTGCGCGGCGAACCATAGTACTTGTTGAACCAGCTGTTCGCATTCATCGCGCGGCCGTTCCACAGGTAGGTCGCGTTGCCATGCCACTGGTTGCCGCCTGAGCGCGACACCTGGTTTACCTGCGCGCCGCCCAAGCCGCCAAAAGCGGCGTCGTAGCTATTCGTCGTGACCGTGACCGTTTCGACATCGTTGGCGCCGAGCAGAAGATTGGTTGCGCCGGAGTTGTTCAGGTTGAGGTATGGATCGCCTTCGTATCCACCATTCATGGTGAATGTGTTCGACGTGCCGGGCAAGCCGTTCACCGAGAAGTTGCCATAGCCGCCCTGTGTGTTCATCACCGCGCCGGGAGTCGTCTGCGCGACGAACGTGAGATCGCCGCCGGGGTTGGGAAGGTTCTGGAGCTGATTCAGATCGAAGCTGGTCGACATCTGCGCATCGTCGGTGTGCAGAACCGAGATCTCGCCGCTCACTTCCACGGTGGTCGACGCCTGGCCAACGCTGAGAGCAAGGTTCGCAGACGTGATTGTGCCGGCTGTTACCGACACCTTCATGGTCGAGGTGGCAAATCCCTTTGCTTCTGCCTTGACCTCGTAGAGGCCTGGCGAAAGCAGGGGAACGCGGAAGTTGCCCGACGCGATCAGAGAGGATCACTTTTGCCTGGCCCTTTTCAATGCTGGTGACGGTTACCTGAGCATTCGGCAGCGCTGCGCCAGATGCGTCCGTCACGGTGCCGGAAATGTCTCCGGAGATGTTCGATTGGGCTTTTACCGGATGCGGCAGTGCCATGAACGCCAAGGCAACTGGCATCAACAGCGCGAAAGCCAGCACCATCTTATTTGAACGCATGAATTGCATACTTGCTCCTCCAAATTTCTCAAAAGCGAAATTTCGCTAGACGTGCAGGGTCGAACGATTCGAAGCCACGTAAATTTGCACCCTGGATTTGCCGTTTTACGGGCACCAGAGGGCAGGTTCACGCGCAGAATCGCGCTTGACTCTCGTGGATCATGAATTTTGTTCTTGCTTTGTCCCGGCGTGCTTGGGGAAGTTCATGGGACAGACGTGCAGTTGAGAGATATGCACGGCGGATGCCATTCCCTCTGGACCGATGTCTGGTCAAAACAACCTACTGAAGAAGAAAGAATTAGCGAGGAATTTAGAGTTGCTTTAACTGAGGGCGACAGCTACAGATAACTGGATAAATACGGTCCATAATTCCATTTACGGGATTCACTGCATAGGCTCGCCCGGTATGCGGCATGGAGTGAGCAAAAAACTGGCCGCGGTCATAGACCGCGGCCAGGCAAATCTGATTGCACTGCAGAACTCAGAACAAGAACTTCGCAAAGAGCTGCATCGAGCGAGCATTGTTCGAGAAGGTGGCTTCGGGATTATTGAAGGTGGGCGAGCCCGCAGTGAGGTAACTGAGGGTTGCGCCGTCGGTGTCTCCGATGGAGTTGACGTTGTTGACGGAGCCCGGCAGATACTGCGAATGGTTGAGGACGTTCCAGGCGCCGGCTCCAAATTGGAATTTGTAGCGCTCCTTGATGCTGATGCTCTTCACCACGCTCAAATCAACGTTGTTGATGGGGCGGATTGGCAACGTATTGCGGCTCGAGGTCGGTAGTGTGCCCGCTGCACCCTTAACGTAGTACGCGTTCGGATCGGTGGCGTAGTAGCCGACGATGTCACCACCGGCGTTTGGATCACGGATAGCCGTGACACCACTACTGGTCCCCTTCTTTCCATTGGGGTTGATGAAGACGCGATCACCTGCGCTATCACCATTCAGATTGGCATCGGTTGCGCTTTGAACGGTCGCATACTCGGGCGACTGATAGGTATAGGCGGGAGCGATTTCCCAGTTACCCAGCGTGTTCTTCAGCAGGCCTCTGCTGTTGCTGAAGAAGGGCACGTCATACACAGCCGCAAACGTGAGTCGATGGGTGTGGTCGAGGGCCGAGCGGGAGTAGTCGCCAGCCACGTTGCGGAAGTCCTGGGGACGACGAGGCGTGAGATAGGTAGAAAAAACAGAGGCCGTCGCATCGTCCATGGTCTTGCTCCAGGTGTAGGCAGCATTAAACAGCAGGCCACTTGAAAAGCGGCGCGTCAACTGAGTGGCAAGTCCGTTGTAGTTCGACTCTGAATACGGCATAAAGGCGACGATGCTCGAAGTGAACCCGGCATTTGAATATTCCGGCACAAGTTGTGGGCGATTCGCTTTTAGCTTTGTAAGCGTCAGAGCGTTGGGATCGGTGATCGTCGTCGGTGTCAAGTAAACGGGCAGGGAGTTGCCTGGAGCGGCCTGGTTCTGACGATTGAGCCGATTCTGCGTGGGCAGATGGATGCCGCGCGTTCCAAGGTAACGAACCTCGGCCGTATAGTTCTTTCCAAAAGTGCGTTCGACGCCCAGGCTCCAGTTTTCGGCATAGGGCAGTTTCTGATCCGGGATATACGCGGAGGTCAACGCACGCTGAGTTGCCAGATCCGGAATTGTGACGTTTTCCGGGAGCCCGCCGCTCGCCAGGAAGCCGGTGGTTGGATTGTTATAGTCGACTTCCTCGGTGACCTGGTACTGCGGTGCAGCAGACAGAATGCCGAGGTTGTCATAAAGCACGTCGTATCCCATGCCAAAGCCGCCACGGACGACGGTCTCTGGATCCATAGAATAGGCAAACCCGATTCGAGGAACGAAATTCGCCTTTTGGGACGTCGGCTCTCCGAAGACGATGAGCCCGGGGACGCTTGCGGCGCTGTTCGCGACCTGTTGCTTCGCACCCGTAGTAACACCGGTGTATTCATAGCGGACGCCCAGGTTGAGAGTGAGATCCCTGGACACATGGAAGTCGTCCTGGAAGTAAGCATACGCAACCTGCTGGTTGCCATAGTAAGTCGGGCTGACTCCAGGAGCCGTGGCGTTGCGCTCGCCCAGGTAGTCCGGCGTTATGTCATAGAGATAGGTTTGCAGCGAGGTGTATTGATAGTCGCCGCGTGCGCGCTGAATGAACAGCTGCGGTGAGATCACGTCGCGGTACTCGCCGCCCATCTTGAAGGAATGCCTGCCCTTGTTCCAGATAATCCCTTCTGACCCCTGGTAGGTATTCTGAACCGTGCCCTGAGGGGCATTGGGATCTGGCCCGATGTTCACGGCATTCAGGTCGTTGATAGTAATGTTCGGGAACTGCGTCAAGCCGGGGAACGTTCCGGTCGCTGGAGTGACGTTGTAGTAGCGGTTATATCCGATGCGGAATTCGCTCGAGAGGTTCGGCGAGAATGTGTGAAACTCGGAGATAGTTACGAGAGTGATATCGGCTGGGCGAGGTAACCCAGAAGCTTGGGAATGTGGCGAGCGCGTCCGGGCCATCCGATTTGTTGTACAGGTAACGGCCGCGGAGACTGTCCTTGTCATTGATGGTGTAATCGACCGAGTTGATCGTCCGCCACTGGCTCAGGTAACGTTCCCGCGATCACGCCCACGTCGCCAACCGGAATGTCTCGACCTCCAACGGAAACACTCTGGGGGCAAATCGCATCGTCAGCTGCGGCTTGCGATGCGGCCACCGGGCTGTATTGCTTGAACACCTGGAGGTTGGTTGCGGAGAGACCGGAGATGCCGCTCAGCGTGGAGAAGCCTTCCGACGTCGGTGCGCAAAAACTTGCCGTTGTGCCGGGAGCACCATAGGGCTCCTGCTCATAGTTCGAGAAGAAGAACAGCTTGTTTTTGAGAATCGGGCCGCCGATCTGACCGCCGAAGCGGTTGTCGTCATAGCGGGGCTTCACCACATTCTGATAGCCCTGTGCGCGCGCTGTTGCGGCATCAATGGCATTGTAGTTGCGATTTTGCGAGTACTCATAGGCGAGACCGTGGAAGCTGTTTGTGCCGCTCTTGACGATCTGGTTGAATTGGCCGCCGTTGGAATGGCCATATTCGGCAGAAAACTGGTTCTGCATCGCGGTGAATTCCGATACCGCGTCGCTCGGCACGTACACCAGCGGACCAGTGACCGACTTGTTGTTATTGTCAATACCCTCAACCGTGTAGTTATTGCTACGCGGTCTCTGGCCGCCGACAGACGGACCGGTTCCGTCTCCCATGCCGCCCGAGGAGCCTACTCCGGCGGTCATGAGCGATGCATTCAGGACGTTGTTAGCGGAAGCAGGCAGTTGGGTAAGCGCCTGGGTATCAAAGCTGGATTGAACCTGTGAGGTCGTGGTATCGAGCGTCACGGTTGCTGCAGAGACTTCAACTGTTTCCGAGGCGGCCGAAATCGTAAGGGTCACGTTCTGCGGTGGAGACCTTATTCAATTCAACCCGGAATCCCTTGAGTACCTTTGGGGTAAACCCTTTGGCCGTGATTGAGAGGTCATACAATGCCGGGTGGCAGGTTGCTGAGCCGATAGACTCCGGTTTGGTTTGTCAAGCGCATCGGAAGAAACCCCGGTTGCGACGTTCTTTGCCGCAACCTTGGCGCTGACTATCACAGCGCCATTCGCATCTGTGACGTCGCCGGTGATCTCGCCGCTGATGGCTTGGGCCTGGGCTACAGGGGTCCCGATGCAGGCCACATAGGCTACAAAGCCCAGCAGACTCACGGTCAAAGCAGCGGCATGCAACAATCGCAAGAATCGCATTGAAATCCTCCAGATCGACTCCGGATCGGAGAGACTTCATGCAAATGCAGAATTCCCGATCCGCGTATCGCGCTCGGCGTCTCGGTCTAGCTGGGGAGAGTTAGGTCCGTTCCGCGGTTAATATTCAAAAAAGGTCGAATGACAGCAATTAGGAAAAAGGTTGAATCTCGTCAGATCTCCAGTGACGAAAACCATCCCAAGTTAAACAGGGTTCCTGGTTATTCCTATTTGCAAGTGAGATGCCAAACGTGGATCACAGTCTCATTTCGCAATCTAAAGGATTAATCCGATTTGATGAGTGATATGCATCACACTTGAATATGGGAAGTTGTAGAGCGATTCTCGGTTATTTCACAAAGCGTTTCTCAACAGCTTCTCTCGTTCGAGCGCATCGTTCCGATCGTGTATCGTCGCTGCATGCAGATTGCGCTGGCGCACATTGGCCCACGACCTTCGTCGAAGGATCAATTTGAGAGTCTCGCATCGACGTATCTCGAGCGGTGCGCTGCACATGCGCGGTGCCATGCAGAATCGTTCCGGAGCGAAGACGCTCTCTTTGAGTGGATCGATCGGCAACAACGGCGCACGCCTATCATTATTGTGCTGCTGGACAGCCGTGGAAAGCAGATGACATCAGAGAGTTTTGCTGAGTGGCTTGGCCGCCAGCGCGACAATGGCGCTCAACAGATAGTGTTCGCGATCGGCCCGGCGGACGGCTGGTCGGAGTCTTCGCGAAAGCGCGCTACGCTCTTGCTTTCGCTCGGTTCGCTCACGCTGGCTCACGCGCTGGCCCGAGTCGTTTTGGCAGAGCAGCTTTATCGCGCATTTACAATCCTCACAGGCCACCCCTATCACTCCGGCCACTGAAAGGCAGGGAATAGGGAATCGGGAATAGGGAATAGCCGGAAGATTGAAGCACATAAAGCTTCCGCTAATTCCACGCGCTTGCACTTCTTATTCCCGATTCTCCGTTCTCAATTCCCTCTAATGAATTCTTCCCGACGCGGACTCATCCTCATCAACACTGGACCCGGCAAGGGCAAAACCACTGCCGCGATGGGCACGGCTCTGCGCGCAGTGGGCAACGGTATGCGCGTCCTGATGTTGCAATTCCTCAAGGGCTCTTGGCATTATGGCGAGCTCGATTCTACGCAGGCGTTCGGGCAGAATTTCGTGCTCAAGCAGATGGGCCGGGGATTCGTGAAGGTGGGCGGAGCCGAGACGGATCCTGAAGACATCCGCATGGTGCAGGCTGCGTGGGCAGAGGCACGCGAAGCAATTCTTTCGGGTGAGTGGGACATGGTGGTGCTGGACGAGATCAACTACGCCATCGGCTACGGCATGCTGGACCCGGCAGAGGTGGCCGAGACGCTGCGCACGCGCCCGGAGATGGTGCATGTGATTCTTACCGGGCGCAACGCGCATCCCTCGCTGGTGGAGATTGCGGACACTGTGACCGAAATGCGCGAAGTGAAGCACGCGTATCAGAAAGGCATTCTGGCCCAGAAGGGCATCGAGTTCTAACGCACCGCACTTTCGTTCTGCATTTTTTTACTATCTGGGCTGCAAGTTCATCCTTCCTGTTCGATCAAAGGTCAGTTCAGGAGGAAGATTGTGCGGATCACTTCGCTTGTTGTTGCGGTTCTCATCCCTGTTTTGAGCGCACCTGCGCAGGAGCCACAGCCGGTAGCGCTCACCATTTACAACCAGAATTTTGCGGTTGCCCGGACGTTTATCGATCTCGACCTGCATGCAGGCAAGAACGAAATTACTTCGACCGACGTTACCAGCCGGCTTGAGCCCGACTCGGTGGTTCTGCGCGATCCCTCGGGCAAGCGGACGATTCATGTTGTTGAGCAGAACTACGATTCAGCTGTCGTAAGCCAGGAGTGGCTGCTCGAGAAATACGAAGGCAAGACTATCGACTTTCAAGTCGTGACACCGCAGGGAACGAAGATCGTTCCCGGCAAAATTATTCGCGCCGGCTATTTTCGGCAACTCGATTACGGCCAGGGCGGGCAATCGGCTCAGCCTCTGATTGAAGTCGAGGGCAAGATGCAATTCCAGCTTCCCGGAATTCCACTGTTCCCATCAGCAACCGATGGGTTGCTCTTGAAGCCGACCTTGCGGTGGCAAATCAATTCGGAAAGTAATACTCGCTATTCTGCGGAGCTGGCCTACATCACTGGTGGATTCGATTGGGCGGCAACCTACAACGTGGTTGCACCCAGCGCCTTCGACGTGACAGGCGAGGAGAAGGCCAACTTTCTCGGCTGGGTCACGATCCACAATCAGTCGGGCACCGAGTTTCCCCAGGCGCGCATCAAGCTGATGGCGGGTGACGTCGCGAAGCTTCAGCCGCAGCAAGGGGGATATGCGCGAAATGTACCGATGTCGATGGCGAAGGCAATGGATGCGATGCAGGAGCCGGGTGTTACGCAAAAGGCATTCGACGATTTTCATCTCTACGATCTCAACCGCACGGTCACGCTGCACGATGGCGAGACCAAGCAATTGCAGTTCATCGATGCCTCCGGCGTAACGCTGCGCCGCAGTTATGTGTACGACGGTCTCGGCACGCAGTTGCAGCCTATCTATGCCGGAAATGTAAATCAGAACCAGGGATACGGGCTCGACAACGGGAACAGAAAAGTTCTGATCCTGGAAGAGATCAAGAACAGCGAGGCCAACCACCTGGGCATGCCGCTGCCTGGCGGGCGCGTGCGGCTGTATCGCAGCGACACGGACGGGCAAATGGAGTTTGTTGGGGAAAGCCTGATCGACCACACACCGGGCGAGGAAACCGTGAAGATTCCCACCGGCTCGGCGTTCGACGTGAAGGGATCACGCCGTCAGACCGATTTCCGCGTGGACTACAACAAGCACATGCTCGATGAGACATTCGAAATCAAGCTGACCAACCAGAAACAACAGGCCGTCAATGTCGCGGTAATCGAACATATGTATCGCGGCGAGAACTGGGAGATCACACAGAAGTCGTCGATTTTCAAAAAGCGCGACAGCCACATGCTGGAGTTTCCAATGCGGGTCCCGGCGAAAGGCGAGGCTACGCTCACCTATTCGGTTCACTACACCTGGTAGAGCAATGCATACAGTGGGGTCCGGTCCGCGAGTGACGTTCTGCAGGCTACTCGCGGGTCGGAAGGGGATGGTTGAACTATTTGTAGGTTCCTTCGCCTCTCAACAATTCATCGCGGTGAGCGCCCGATACGGTCATGGCACCAAAGGCCGGGCCAGCAAACGGGTGGTCTTTGAGGGAACTCGTAATTGCTGCGGTGACTTTATCGAGGCCTTCCGGGCTGGAGGCAACGTAGACAATCCAGAAATTGTCAGGTGCGCCCGTATGAATTGCCTCGGTATCAACCTCGTATTCGCGAAGGGAGCCGTCCGCGAGCAACTTCTCCAACATCGGCACTACCAGATTCTTGCTGAGCATCTCGACTGCGTCGTCGGGGGCGTCCGGCTTCAATTTATAGGACGAGACGTGAACGTAAGCAGTCTTGTATGCGCCTGGCTTCCAGTTGTAATACTTGCTGACGAAGATGAGGTCCCAATGTTTTGTGGCACTGGCGAGGACGGGAGAAGTTGTGCCGCCGGCTGCAGAAAACTGATCCAGCACCTTGATCAGACCCGCCATTGACATGGACGCCCACCAACTGTCGTGAGTTTCACCGTCGGCCGAATGGACGAGGTTTTCATCGTTGCCGTATCCCACAAGGGTTCCATCGGCCACTGCTTTGTCGAGGATTGCCTTGTTCGACTCGTTGTCCTTTTCCATGGCTCCCCATTGAGCGCGGGGGATCTGCCAATTGGCGACATAGGAGTACAGCGCCGGTTTCTCTTTGACCTCCGGTGTCTGCGCTACCGACTGAATGGAAGCAAGGGATAGCATCAAAAGCGCACAGATCCCCACGAAGACGCTCCACAATCTACTGTTCATGGTCTTTCTCCAGTTGTGTTGTGATTTAGCCAGCGTTGCTCAGGGAAGTATCTGACCGAGGGAAGCATACAGGAGCGAAGTAGCACGGGTAACCAAAGAAATTGCGGATTTAAACGCCAGACTCTTTCTTGTTCCGGCCATTTACAATGACTGAGGCCATATGTCTTGGTTTAAACGCGAGAACGGTGAGTTCGAAGGTCCCGGTGGCAACGGCGACGAAGAGAAGAGTGTCCGCACGGAGGGGCTGTGGGTCAAATGCCCCGGTTGCCGGCAGACGATCTGGAAGGCTGATCTTGAAGCCAACATGAACGTCTGCCCAAAGTGCCAGTATCACTTCAAGATTGGCGCGCGGCAGCGGCTGGATCTGTTGCTCGAACCGGGCTACGAGCTGGTCGACGGCGGGCTTCGTTCGACGGACCCGCTCAATTTCACCGACGTAAAGCCCTACAAGCAGCGGCTGCGCAAAGCCCAGTTGGACACCGGGCTCGATGACGCGATTCTCAATGCGGAAGGCCAAATCGGGTCGCACGCAGTTGTCGTCAGCGCCATGGAGTATGGCTTTATCGGCGGATCGATGGGCGCAGTGGTGGGCGAGACGATTGCGCGAGCGGTGGATCGTGCGCGCATCGAGCGGAAACCTCTCATCGTGGTGGCCGCCTCGGGCGGAGCGCGCATGATGGAAGGCGTCGTGAGCCTGATGCAGATGGCGAAGATCTCCACGGCGCTGGCGCAGCTCGACGATGCACGCGTTCCCTACATTTGCGTGCTGACTGACCCCACAACGGGCGGAGTGACAGCCAGCTTTGCCATGCTGGGCGATCTCAACATTGCCGAGCCGGGAGCACTGATTGGCTTTGCCGGGCCGCGCGTGATCGAGCAGACAATTCGTCAGAAGCTGCCCGAAGGTTTCCAGCGCTCCGAGTTCCTTCTTGACAAGGGCTTTCTCGATGCGGTGGTGCACCGTCATCAGATCAAGGCCTATCTGATTCGCGCACTTGATTTCCTGAAGGTTCCGGAGCAAGCCGAGGCAGCGGCGCACTAGTCTGCGTTCGGATGGTCACTGGTTCACAAAATTATCTCGTTGCATAACAGAAGAGGCGCCCGAGGGCGCCTCTTCTGTTTGTGGTTGCTCGGAAAGTTTAGAAGTAAATCTTGGCCGCGAGTTGCGTCTGACGTGCTGCCGCTGCTGAGCTAATGACTCCCAAGCTGCTGCTCGTTGCACTGGAGGTAGGGTTGCTGAACTGCGTGTGATTGAACACGTTGTCGCTTTCCATACGCAGTTGAAGACTGACGTTGCGTTCCGGCACGATCATGAAGTTCTTGGCAATAATCATGTTCGTGTTGTTGATTCCCGGTCCGTGAACTGGATTGCGGTGAACGTTGCCGAAGCTTCCGAGCGGTTCAGGCAGAAGGGCTGGTGCGCCGGTTGTAAAGCCGGGTATGGTTGTTTTGTTCCCAACTCCTGCTTGGGTCTCAGACAGGGCATTGGTGATGTACACACTGTTTCCAGCGCCTGGGCTTCCAGCTGCAACTCGCGTGCGCTTATCGCCAAAGGTTAATGGCCCATTGATCACCGGCACATCGGGACAGGCATAGAAGTTCCAGTTTGATGAGCACCATAGAGACAGGGAAGTGGCGCCGGCGTACGAGATGTCATACGGGAAACCAGTGGCAACCGAGACGATTCCAGAAATCTCCCAGCCAGCGAGCGCCATGTTCCTGAAGGAATGCCCGCTGCCCGCAAAGTTCGGGATTTTATACAGCGGTGCGAAGACCAGGCGGTGGCGTACATCATACTGCGAGTCGCCGTAGTTCAGAGACTGATCGAACTGGTTGTATCCGCGTGCGCCGTTCGATCCGAATCCGGAGTTCTCGAAGCTGGAGCCGTTGTCGAGAGCATGTGCATACGTATAACTGAGCTGGAAGACAAAGCCATGCGTGTTAGCTTTTTGCACCGAAGCCTGAAACGAGTGGTAGCTCGAAGAAGCAAAGGAACCGACGGTGCCGGCGCTAGCCAACCCGGTGACGCCTGTGTTCGGGTCGATACCCTGGTATGTCTTGTCTGCCGCGCCCAGAACCTGGTTCTGTGAGAAGTAAAGAACTTGGTTGTTACGATTTGCAGTGCAGCTTATCGTCTTTCCAGCGAACGGAGAGAACTGATTTCCCGCCAGACAAGCATCGTGGCCCGACTGTGTTTCGGCGTTCCCCTCGTAGGTCACCTGGTTGTGACGCGCCAGTGAGCCAACGTAACTCGCGCGGGCTACAACGCGCGCCGGGAACTCACGCTCTACGCTGAGCTGGAAGTTTTCAGCATACGGCGCTCGGAAGCTGGAGCCGTAGGTGCTGATGTCGAGCGGCTCCAAGGCAGCCCAAGTATCCGGAGAAATGGTTTCTCCCGCCGTTGGGAATTTGTAGGGGAACTTGTTGCCGATGGTGCCGGAATCCGTCGATGTCCGCATAGGGATTGACGAACTGAGGAGAGCCACCAAAGTCAGCCGCGCCAGCGGAGCTGAGACCGAAGGGCGGGGTCTCGAGGGTCTGCAGAGCCGATTCTTCTTCAGTGCGGTTGTAGTAGATGCCGAAGCCGCCGCGAACTGAGAACTGCCCTGGCTTGCCCGAAATCGCGCCGAGATCAGGAGCCCATGCGAAACCAAGGCGAGGACCGAACTCGCTGTAGCGGGTTGTAGCCAGACCGGCATTGGTGCAAGCACCATCACCCGGATACGCAACGCCGAGCGGCGCGGTTGTAAACACCTTCGACTCTACGCCGGGATTCAAGCAAGCAATACCCTCGCCACCGTACTGATTGTTGTGCAGAGGCGTGTCGATCGAATAGGACAGCCCGTAGTTGATGGTCAATGTGTCGGTCGCTCTCCACGCATCCTGGCCGTAGAAGTAATTCAAGAAGGCGTCTGCCTGAATCACGGCTCCGCTACCCTGCCCATACGTACCCGGTATGCCCAGGAGGAAATCAAGCGCGCCGTCGCCTGTGGAGAACACGCTAGTGGATGGGTTGAAGGAGAAGTTACCATTGTTGTTCGCCGAGAAGGGGTTAGACACGTTGAAGCGCCGGCCATCATAACCGAATTTCAAATTGTGCCGGCCGATAATTTTAGAGAAGCCATCATCGAGCTGATAGACCTGGTCGATGCGGGGCTGAGGACCGTTGTTGCTGAATCCCAAGACAAAGTTGATGCCGTTGAGACCGGTGATGCTCATCAATGGCAAACCGGCGCCGGCTGTGTTCTGCGGGTTAATTTGGAATCCGGCATCTGCAGGCTGCATCGGTGTTTGAGGCTCAACAGCGTTAAAGTTGAACCGTGTGTAGTGAGCTGCGAAGTCGTTGACAGCGCTGGAGCTGAACTGATGCGTAAACTCCAACGTACCCTGATCAGTCCTCTGGCTGCTTACATCGCCAAAGCCGGGAACGTTGGCACCGGTGAAGGGCAGCGTCTCAGGCGCCTTCTGCTTGAAGTAAATGTAAAGACCGTAGATCTGGTTGGCGGGGTTCAGCGAATAATCGACGCGCCCGATATATTGATCATTGGTCGTCGTCACCACGGGCTTGAAGATGTAGCTTGTGCCGCTATTGGGTGCCGGGATGTATTTGGCTGCCAGACTCGCCGCAACCGGGTTGAAGGGCTGGTGGGGAACACGCCGCCGTTTGCAGCAGCGCAAGCTTTCCAGGTTTCTCCTGCAGTGCAACCGGGAATGTTCACGCTCGATGGGATCGGCTTGGTCGAGAATTTTCCGTTATCTATTGAGAAGTCGCCTTGGAGCATGTTGCCGAAGTAGACTCCGACGTTGCCGCCGGCCTGGGGAACCACCTGCCTTGTTCCCTGATAGGCGCCGAAGAAGAAGAGCTTGTCCCGGAAGATCGGGCCCCCGATCGTGCCGCCAAAAATGTTCTGATGGAAAGTGGAAACGACGGACTGACCGGTTGTGATGTTGTGCTGGTAGAAGTTGGCCGTGTTCAGGAACGTGTCGCGATAGAACTCAAAGCCATCGCCATGGAAATGATTTGTCCCGGCCTTGATGGTGGCGCTGACGATACCGCCCGAGTTGCGGTCGTACTCCGCATTCAGCGGACCGTCGATGAGGTTGAACTGATCGATTGCATCGAGGTTCGGCACGACTACAAGGGTGTTCAAAGCGATATCGTTTGAGTCTGCGCCGTTGATCAGGTAGCTTGACTGCTGCGTCTGCGCGCCGCTGACCGAATAGGTGCCGAAGCGATCGCTCGAGGCCTGAACGCCAGGCAGAGCGAGTTCAAGGCCGGTGAAGTTACGGCCGATCAATGGGTACTCCACCATCTGCTCGGAGTTGATGATGTTGCTGAGCTGCGAATCCGTCGTATCCACCTGGACCGGAGAAGCTGCAACTTCGATGACCTCTGCCGTTGAACCGACAGCAAGCTTGACGGGCGCAACATACTCCTGGTCGATCTTGAGCAGGATGCCCTTTGCCGTATAGGACTTGAAGCCCGGCGCCGAGACCGCAATGGTATAAGTTCCCACGGGCAACTGCGGGAAGAGATAACCACCGTCGGATCCTGACACGGTTTCAAATTTCACGCCGGTTGCTTCGTTGGTGGCTGTGATCTTGACGCCTGCCATTACGGCGCCCTGCGGGTCCACAACGGTGCCCTTGATGCGGGCGTTCACGTTAGCCGCGAAGGCAACACCGAACGAGCTGAGAAGGATCAAGCAGAGAGCCCATACGTTCAGCTTTGAAAGAATTCGCATACCCATTGTTCCTCGAAGTTGAATTTTTTGATTCAAGGGGTCGGCGCCAGCGGTCACTTCCTGGCTTCCGCAATTGGCGACCAATTAGCCGACTCTTCTGTGTCCTGTTCAGACCGCTTTGAGACGAAATCTTGTTGCAACTGTGAACCAGGTCAGCACTACACCGCCCAGGGAAGGCGGACAAGCCGGAATGCTTTTGCAAATCGGCTTAAAAGCAAAAAGGACAGAAGGATGGGGAAACAAATGATGTGACTGGGATCACATGGTGCAATTGGCGTGCCAAAGTTTCGACTGAACCAGGTCTTCGTTATTTTCCTTTTTATTTACAATAACTTAACAGGCTGGATCGCCTATATGCCGATTCGCTATGTCGGGATTCAAATCCGCTTTTCAGACTATGACTATACGAAAAACGGTATAACCATCGCCATTTCTTCAATATCAGGGATATGTCTCGTTTTTGGGGAACGTTCCAAGCTTCCACGGAAACCGCAAGCCGTCTCGCGGCTTTTGCCGCTACTTGCGGCGACAACGTAGACTGGTTGCTTTGGAAAACGTCAAGAGGATCAAAGACGATGTGCCTTCGCGCATTTTGCCGGATCGCCGTGCCCTTCGTTGCCGCAACAGTATTAGCTCAGACGCCGACCTTCAGTTCCCTTCCGGCCATCGCATTTGACAGTTCGGGTCCTGTGATTCGCGCTCACTCTGAAACCGAGAAGCCTTTTACGGTCGCTGGAGAGCGGGGCGTGGTTCTCGGTCAGCAGAACGGCACATTTGAAGCCTGGGTTCTTCCCGTCAAGCTGCTTTCGCACATGACCATTGAGGCGGACATTGAGGGCTACACCGTTCCCATTGACGTGAATCAGCAGGCTGCGCAGGTAGAAGTGCGCCCTGATCGCACTGTTATTACATACAGCCACATCGGCTTTACCGTGCGGCAGATCATGTTCTCGCCAAATGATGCGCCTGCTGGGACCGGACCTGTTGTGCTGTATGAATTTGACTGCCTGCATCCGACGGAATTCATCTTTCGGTTCACTCCAGAATTGCGGTGGATGTGGCCCGAGCGGAATGAAGGCGTCCCGGGGATGGAATGGGTGGCGGGACCGAACGCTGCTCCGACAGCTAAAGAACCCGGCCCATCAGGATCGATCTCGGGATCGCCACTGCCGAACCACGGATATTATGTGCTGCACGCCGACTATCCTGACCTGGCTGGGGCCATCACGATTCCGGGAGCGCAGCCGGGAATTCTTGCGCCGTATCAGGAACGCCCACAGGTCCACCCGGTCGAGTTTCATCTGCACATTGATCCAGCTCGTGATCGCGGTCGGCTCTTTCCTTTATTGATGGCAGCCGGGATGACCGCTTCCACCGCCACCAACAAAGCTCTCGGAGAGTCGCTGGCCCAGCTCAATGCGTCGATTGCCGATCTTTACAAGGCGCATGCCGAAAGCTATACGAAGCTGCTGGCGAACTCCACTTCGATCAGCACTCCCGACAAGTCGCTCAATGAAGCCTTCCAATGGGCGGTTGTTTCGATCGAGCAATTGCGTGCACATCCGGTGGACGCCCGCTCGGTGCCGACGCCGGAGACTGCGCTCGTCGCAGGCTACTACGCATCGGGTGACTCAGCACGCCCTGGCTTCGGATGGTTCTTTGGGCGCGATGCGCTCTATACGCTCTTTGCCGTGAATGGCTATGGGGACTTTGCCCTGTCCAAATCTGAACTGGAGTTCCTGATTCATCGCCAGCGGGCTGACGGCAAAATCATGCACGAGTACTCGCAAACTGCCGCCGCCATCGACTGGCAGGCCTTTCCTTATATGTATGCCGCGGCTGACTCGACGCCGTTGTTTCTCCTCGCCGTGGCCGACTACGTTCGCTCGAGCGGCGATGTTGCGTTCTTGACCGAACACCGGGATGCGGTCGAAAAGGCCTGGGCGTTTGAGACTGGCCATGCCGATTCCAACGGGATTTATGCAAATACCCAGGGCACAGGCTGGGTAGAAAGCTGGCCGGGCGGTATGCCGCACCAGGAGGTCTATCTCGCTTTCCTTGATCAGCAGGCATCCGGGGCGATGGCGCTGTTGGAAGAGATGCTGCATGACACCGCAAAGTCGATAGCTGCACGCAGCCGCGCTGAGGCAATTGCGAAGACGATTCAGACTCAGTTCTACGATAGCCAGAAATCCTGCTATGCGTTCAGCCGGAACGTGGACGGATCGCTGGATCGC
Source organism: uncultured Acidobacteriaceae bacterium (assembly GCA_963738035.1). Taxonomy (GTDB): domain Bacteria; phylum Acidobacteriota; class Terriglobia; order Terriglobales; family Acidobacteriaceae; genus Telmatobacter. The sequence goes on along the minus strand of CAVTVB010000001.1, from coordinate 71,969 downwards.
ACCAGCACGGTTTATCCCGCGTTGGGATGGTGGAGCGGCAAAGGGCTGGCGGGGGATGCTTCGATTCCCACGCAGGCGGGGACATGTCTTCAGCAGTTTGCCGGGCACGCATTGAATACCGACTGGGGGCTGCGCGACGTCGCCAATGACGAGAAGATTTACGACGGCATGAGCTACCACCAAGGCTCGGTGTGGCCGCTCTTCACCGGGTGGGCCGCCCTGGCGGAGTATCGCGCGAACCAGCCGCTCGCGGGCTATCAATTATTGATGGAGAACGCGAACTTGACGAAGGCGCAGGATCTCGGCGCGGTGACGGAATTGTTGTCGGGCGACTTCTTTGTGCCCTTTGGGCGTACTACGAGTCATCAACTATGGTCGAGCGCGATGGTGATCACGCCAACACTGCGCGGACTGTTCGGCATTGATATTGATGCGCAGACGAAGACCATCACGGTAAATCCGCATCTGCCGGCTAGCTGGGATAAAGCGGAACTGAGGAACATCCGCGTCGGTGATTCGAATGTGGATTTGTCTTTCGTCCAGACCAACAACGAAGTCTCGATTCATGCAAAGAGCTCGGCAACGACGGTGATCAAATTGAGCGGTACACTCCCCGGATCAAAATTGTTACCCGGCAACGGACTAAGCATTCCGAGGCATCCAGTCGAGGTCGGCCCCTTCTTCCGAAAGCCGATTCCGGGTGATCGCACCCTATCCATGCGCGTACTCAGCGAGGAATACGGCGAGCGAAAACTGACTCTGGTTGTCGAGGGACCGGCGAACACGGAAGCTCAGTTCCCGCTTTTCGTTCATACGTTGAAGACCAGCGTACGCGTCGAGGGAGCAGAACTCGGTGAATCCGGAACGCACGTCGGCCCGGATGCAACTTCCGCGCCCCGGATCGCCACGGTCAACTTCCCAGATGGTGAGGGCTGGAAGACCATTACTGTCACGCTGACGTGGTGATCGAAGCCGGTTCCAATTCAACTTGAAACCGGTTCGACCAACCAACTACTACTTGTGCTTGCGATAGAGACTAATCAGATGATTTGTCGAGCTGTCGTGCGCTAGCTGTGGCTCTGATGCGCTTTCCAACTCAGGGATGATTTTCTGCGCCAGCGCCTTGCCTAGCTCCACGCCCCACTGATCGAATGAATTGATCTGCCAGATAACTCCCTGCGTGAACACGCAATGTTCGTAGAGCGCGACCAGCTTGCCGAGAACGGCAGGCGTCAATTCTTCCGCAAGGATCGTGTTTGACGGACGGTTGCCTTCGAAGACGCGATGCGGAACTAGCCAGTCCGGCGTGCCTTCTGCCTTGACCTGCTCGGCAGTCTTGCCGAAGGCGAGAGCTTCGGCCTGGGCGAGGACATTGGCAATCAGAATGTCGTGATGGCGGCCAAGCGGGTTCAGCGTTTTGTAGAACGCGATGAAGTCGCACGGGATGAGCCGCGTTCCCTGGTGGATCAACTGATAAAAGGAATGCTGTCCGTTGGTGCCGGGCTCGCCCCAATAGATGGGGCTGGTGCTGTAGCGGACTTCTCTGCCTTTGAGCGTTACATGTTTGCCGTTGCTTTCCATCGTCAACTGTTGCAGGTATGCCGGGAAGCGCTTGAGGTATTGCTCGTAGGGCAGGATAGCGATGGTTTGCGCATCGAAGAAATCTGTGTACCAGACCGAAAGTAGCGCCAGCAGGACGGGGAGATTCTTTTCCAATGGAGCAGTGCGGAAGTGCTCGTCCATCTGATGGAATCCATCGAGCAAGGAGCGGAAGTTGTCGGGGCCGATGGCAAGCATCGTTGACAGGCCTATGGCCGAATCCATGGAGTAGCGGCCGCCAACCCAATCCCAGAACCCAAACATGTTGGCGGTATCGATGCCGAACTTTGTCACTTCGCCTGCGTTGGTAGACACGGCGACAAAATGCCTGGCAACCGCAGATTCGTCGCCGCCAAGTTTTTGGAGCAGCCATGCGCGCGCGGTTTGAGCATTGGTCATGGTCTCGAGCGTTGTGAATGTCTTCGACGACACGATGAACAACGTCTCTTCGGCATCCAAATCCTGCACTGCCTCAGCAAAGTCAGTGCTGTCGACGTTTGACACAAAACGAAATGTCATAGCGCGATCACTGTAGTGCTTCAGCGCCTCGTAAGCCATCACTGGCCCGAGGTCGGAACCGCCGATGCCGATGTTCACCACGTTCTTGATGCGCCTGCCGGTGTGACCCTTCCACTCGCCGCTGCGAATGCGGTCAGAGAACGCAGACATGCGGTCGAGCACCTCGTGAACCTTTGGGACCACATCTTCGCCGTCAACTACGATGGACTGGCCTTTGGGAGCGCGCAACGCAACGTGCAACACAGCGCGCTTCTCAGTGATGTTGATCTTCTGCCCGGTGAACATTGCTTCGGTGTGTTCGCGCAGCTTCGATTCTTCCGCAAGTGAGAGAAGCATCTTGATGGTTTCGTCGGTAACGCGGTTTTTGGAGTAATCGAGAAACAGGCCCACGCCCTCAGCCGTCAACCGGGAACCTCTTTGCGGGTCGTCAGCAAAGAGAGCTCGAAGTTGCATTTTTGCGACGGCGCGTGCGTGTGTCTTCAAATCCTTCCACGCCTTCAGACTTGTGAGCGGCTTAACCTTAACGTTGAACTTGCGGCTTTTTTCTGTCTTCGCCATTCCAATCCTCCAATTCACGGCTTCGCAACCGGGCGCATCTGTTACAAGCCGGCTAAGGTCATGCGTTTTCAACCAGCGCGTGTAATGTTTCGGATGCTTACCCTGCAGAGTGGTTTCAGAATTCCTTCCAGTCCCGACCATCCATTATCGTCGCCCAAGCAGCTCGACCCCTGTGGACGAAGGAGAGTGCCCATTCAATCAATGAACATCCCCATTTAAGCTTGCTTAGGGAAGCATGATGCAGCCAACACAGGGAATGGATATTCAAGGGCGAGGACAGATTTCGACAGACGACAAAAATGCCTATTACCGGCCAGAGTTGGATGCGCTGCGGTTTTTTGCTTTTCTTTGTGTGTTCAGCTTTCATCGGATGGATTACGTTCCGACCGATCCGGCGCTTCATCCCTGGCTCTATCGGATCGGGAATATCGGCCCGTTTGGCGTACCCGTCTTTTTTCTGCTCAGTGCGTTCCTGATTACCGAACTGCTGCTGCGCGAGCGGGAGCGAACCGGCAAGATCCACATCAAAGCGTTTTACATCCGGCGCATTCTTCGCATCTGGCCGCTTTATTTTGTGGTGTTTTTCGGATTGGCGTTGCTGAATCATTTTGTTCCCGGCGTGGGCAGCGGCGATCCGTTCGCGTGGCTTGCATTCACCTTCTTCGCGGGGAACTGGTACATCCTGCACCACGGGTGGATCGCCGGCGCGGTCGATCCGCTCTGGAGCATTTCGGTTGAAGAGCAGTTCTATATCGCGATCCCGCTGCTCGCGGCATTTGCAGGCCGCCGCGCGGTTGCAGTCGTGAGTTGGGTGTTGCTTGCCGTTGCGTACGTCACAGTTCTTCTTTATGCGCTGCATCCGACAACCGGCGATAACGGGGAATGGACAAACAGCTTCGTCCAATTTCAGTTTTTCTCTGCCGGAACACTGATTGCAATGTTGCTGCGGGGCAGGCTGATTCGTCTGCCCGTATGGTTGAGAGGACTGGGGTTCGTTTTGGGCTTTGCCTGCTGGTTTACGGCGCTTTTGCGATGCAAGGTGCAAAGCTGGGAGCCGCACCCAACCACGTTTAGCGCTATTGCGGGCTGGTTTCTTGTCCTGGCGGGTGCGGTGATCTTCTTCCTCTCCACACTTGGCATGCCCTCACGGATTGTTCCTCGATGGCTCGCATATCTGGGCCGAATTTCGTATGGGCTGTACGTCGTGCATTCGCTGGTCTTCTTTCTTACGTTTGAAAAAGCGATCCCGCATTTGCGCCGCGCATTTCCGGCAGTTGCGCTTCCTCCATCAGTGCGTGACTACGTCTGGACGCTAGTCGTGCTGGCACTCAGCATCGCATTGGCTTCGCTTTCATTTCACTATTTTGAGCGGCCCTTTCTTCAGTTGAAGAAGCGGTTTACTTTTGTCGCAGCTCGTGAGGAATCATCCTCGGCTGCTTAAACGCTGCTTTGAAACGAAACAGCCGAGAACCGATCTGCGTCGTCCCACTTCGATATCATTCGGGCATGGTTCGATCAGGGGACAACAGTTGATCTCGCGACGCAATTTTCTGGTAACCGGCGCAATGGGAGCAGTAGCGGTGACATCATCACGATTTGCTAAGGCTGCCGACTACAGTCCGGATAAATTTGGCGTTCAGCTTTATGTTCTTCGCGCGATGTTGGCCAAGGATTTCGACGGCACGCTGGCCAAGGTCGCGGCGATCGGCATCAAGAACGTGGAATTCGCCGGCTTCTACGGGCGCTCGGCGAAAGAAGTTCGCACGAGCCTGGCGAACGCGGGACTCACGGCAAGCGGCGCACATTGCGTGCAGGCCAGCATGCCTGATGACGAAATTGGCCGCACGATCGATTTCTGCCACGAAGTCGGCATGCGGTATATGATTGCCGCCATTCCATCGATCAAGCCCGGCACTTTGTCGGCCTCCGGCAAGCCTGCATCCGGCAATCCGTTTGAGCACATCGAGCTTGAGGATTGGCGATGGAGCGCGGAACGATTCAATGTAATCGGCACCCGGGTGCGCGATGCGGGAATGCGGTTTGCGTATCATAACCACAACATCGAAGCGCAGAAGTACGGCGACATCGTAGCGTTCGATGAGATTCTGCGCCTGACTGATCCTAAGGTGGTGGGCATGGAATTTGACACTGGCAATTTCATCGCTGGGGGCGGCGATCCCTATCCCTATCTTGAAAAGTACCCGCATCGATTTGAGCTTGCCCATGTGAAGGAATGGGCCTCGCCGTTCACGCCGACCGTCACGATCAACTGGCCGAAGTACGCGCCGTTCGGCCAGGGAACTACGGATTGGAAGAAGATGCTGGGCGCGCTGTACAAAGCCAGCGTAAAGCAAGTCTTCATCGAGCAGGATGGAACGGCGAGCGGCGATGAGTTGGGTGCTGTCCAGCAGGCATATCAGTTTCTAATCAAGGTTTGAGACCTGAGCGTGGCTGATCTCCGGACGACGGGCTGTTTGCGGAGAGTGACGGAGGGTTTGCCACCACCGGCTTAGAACTTCGCAATTCGCAGATGGAACGCGTCGGAATAGTCGTGCTAAATTTCTAACACCCACATTCAGGAGCCGCGGGCTGGACGCAACTTCAAGCTAGGTGAGGAGGTTTCATGAGACGGCAGACCTTTCTGGCTACACTTCTGTTCCTCCTTCTCTGTTCTACCGCTTGGGGTCAGCAACTCACCGCGAGAATCACCAACCAGGATGTCATCGACATGGTGGGCCTCGGGCTCGCAGACGACGTCATCATTGCCAAGATACGCGCCGCCAGCGCCGGAGGAACTCTGCAGTTCGACACGAGCGTGAAAGGCCTCAAGGAACTCAAGGCGGCCAAGGTTTCCGATGAAGTCATCAAGGTGATGATTAATCCTGCGCCGCCTGCCGGACCCGTCGTCGTGGCGGCCGCGCCCATGTCGAACGACCCTAACCTCCCGCCCCCAGAAGTGGGCGTCTACTGGAAAAAAGGCTCTGCGTTCGCCCGCATCGAGGGACAGGCCATCAGCCAGGCGAAGGTGGGCGGCAAGGCCGGCAGCATGTTCACCTATGGCCTGCGAAACGAACACTGGGATGCATATCTCGACGGTCCGCAATCTAAGAACGTCATCGCCGACCATCTGCCCGTCTTCTACATCTACGTCCCCGATGGCTCCAGCGCTGCCGACTTCACGCTCATCAGCCTCGAGAAGAAGGGCAACCGGCGGGAGTTCCAGATAGGAAGCTTCGGCGGCATCACGGGCGGCAAATCGGGCGTCAAGCGCGAGAAGGAGGTCGCCTTCACCGCGGAGCACGCCGGAATCAGAACCTACAAGCTCAAACTCGCCGCCGACATGAAGCCGGGAGAATACGCCTTCTTCATGGGTACCGGCCAGCAGTCAACCATGGCCGGCGGCTCCTCGGGAGGAGCCAGATCAGGAGGCGCCGCTTCGGGACGGGTCTACGACTTCAGGATCCCGGAGTGAGATCCTTCTGTTCCCGTCGCAATGATTGGGAGCCAACCTCGAAGGAGGAGCAGGTGACCCCAAAAGCGGAGGGGGACCTGAAAAGTGGTTAGCTTAAAAAACGAAATGGCCTGGCATGACAGCCAGGCCTTCATCATGATCAGAACAACGACGACGACGATCAGTTCTACCTGTTCTCAGATTCGCATCGGCATCAACACATAGCGCGAACGATACTCGGCGTCGGGATCTTCGGGGCGCATCTGACCGGCGCTTTGGGAGTCCTTGAACTCCAGCCGAACTTCGCCCTCATTGCCTAGCGCTTTCAGAAAATCGATGATGTAGGTCGAGTTGAATCCGACCACGATGGGGTCACCCGAATATGGCGTATCGATTGTGTCTTCGCTCTCGCCGCTCTCGGTGGACTGCGAGCTGATCTTGAGTTCGTTGCCCTCAAGCCGCAGGCGGATCGCGCCGGAGCGCTCATCGGCAAACTGGGCCACGCGCTGGATAGCGCTCGACAACTCGCTCGACCGCACCACCGCGAACTTCGTGTTATCGCGCGGCATCACCGCTTCGTAGTTGGGGAACTGGCCGGACAGCCGCCGTGTGCTGAGGGTGCGATGGCCCACCTTGAAGAACAGCGTGTGCTCGTCGTCGGCGAATTCGACCTTCTCGACGTCGGTGTTCGAGAGCAGACCCTGCAGCTCCTGCAGCGCCTTGCGCGGAATCAATACGCGCTTTTCGCCGCTGATGCCTTCCATGGCTTCGCCGGGCTTCTCAACGAAGGACAGCCGGTGGCCGTCTGTCGCCACCATGGCAATCGACTCCGCCTTGAGCACCAGCAGGGCGCCGTTCAGGGTGTAGCGCGATTCTTCGTTTGAGATCGCGAAGATGGTTCTGGAAATCAGAGTCTTCAATGCCACGGCGGGAATGCTGGTGACAGAGACAGCAGGGAACTCAGGCACCTGTGGATAGTTCGCGCGCGCCATGCCCACCATCTTGGTGTTGGAGCGGCCGGAACGAATCTGTACCCAATGATTCTCAAGCAGCTTGATGGAGATATCACCATCGGGAAGTAGCTTGATGTAGTCGTAAAGCTTGCGCGCGGGAATGGTGCATGAGCCGGGTTTTTTCACCTTCACCGAGGCACTGGTCCTGATGGCCTGGTCTAGATCTGTCGCGGTAATGTTCAGCCGGTCGCCTTCGGCCTCGATCAGGAAATTGGACAGGATGGGAATCGTCGTCTTGCGCTCGACCACGCTTTGCGTCGCAGTGAGCTCCTTCACCAGTTCCTGGCGGCTTACGGTAATCTCCATCGCTGCCCCCTGTGTTGCCGGCTTTTCAACTTCAGTTTCCACAATCGGCATTGTTCCCACTCCGTCTCGGTTGCCGTCTGCACACAACTCAGGGCAAACCGGGCCCCAATTTACAGCCACCCCATGCAATCTCTGCCAATAGCCCGCTTGGCCCAAGCCTACACTACACGCGCTACGGCGAGAAACCGCTGCTGTTTGTTGCCTTTGATTGTATGCATCTTCACAAAAACTGGCGCGTGGAAAACCGGTCAACATCTCTGGATTCCCCGGGTTGAATCATGACGGGACGAAAACTCCATGATCCTGAAACCTCCGAGACGCCCTGGTTCCAACCCAAACCACGGAAGCTTCAGCTGTAACGCGCTCTTCGTGTGTTGGGCTTCTGGCGCTCTGCCCATGCGACGGTTATGAGGTATTTCCTATGTTGAATTAATAGAAGTACCCGTAGTCACCGTAGTTGGCTTCGGAAAAGTGGAAAGCTGGCGCATCTCCGTGTCTATCTGCTACTTCACCGGCGCCCATAATTTCTAAAATTCGCCTGTGCAACTCCGGACATTTGGAAAACGAGCGGAGTACACTCCTTTGCCGACCCTCATTTCCCACCACTCCCACAGACCTCGCAAAATCCCCTGTGTAAACCGTGCCCTTTATCTGTAATTTGCGTCCTCAGGCGCATCAATCCAGCACTTCTGCGCGACACATCCTCCACACCTGACACATATTCCACACCATGCACACCATCCCCAAAATTCATCCGGGAGAGAATGTGAAGTATCAGATGCCGGCGGCGATTGTTCGTTAGATCCACAACTTCCGCATCCTAGTGTGTCCGCTGCTGGTTCCTTTGGGGTGACAGCTTGCCGGTTCCTGTCTGAACCTCTTCTATACTGAAGTTTCCATGTCTTACCAGTCAGCTATCGATCACCTCGCGGCCATGGCGCCGGAACTCGCCACGCAGACAGGCCACACTCGGCGCAAATTCTCTATCGACGAAGTCGCCGTTCTTCTCTCTGCCCTGGGCAATCCCCACCACACTTTCCCGTCGGTTCTCATCGCCGGAACCAACGGCAAAGGTTCGACAGCTGCGACGCTTGCGTCTATTCTCACTGCCTCTGGCCTGCGCACCGGCCTCTACACTTCACCACACCTGGCGCGGCCCAACGAGCGCATCCGCATTGACGGCGTTGAAATCAGCGACGAGGACTTTGCTGGGCTCTTTTTCCGCGTCCGGGCCGCCGGGCAAAAGCTGGTGGAAGAGAAGAAGTTGGCGCAGGCCCCCAGCTTCTTTGAGACCCTGACCGCGATGGCCTTTCTGCGCTTCGCCGAACCAGCCATTGAAATCGCGGTGCTTGAGGTGGGCCTGGGTGGGCGGCTCGATGCGACCAATGTCGTCGATCCACTGCTTTCGATCATCACCGACATCTCGTTCGATCACATGGAGTGGCTTGGCAATACCATCAGCGAAATCGCCCGTGAGAAGGCCGGCATTCTCCGCAACGGCGGCACGCTGATCACTCTGCCCCAGCACCCCGAAGCGAACCAGGTGCTTGGCGAAGTCGCCACAAATCTCTCCGTGCTTGGAGTCAGCGCAGTTCCCTACATGCCCTCTGCCGAGGCGAGCATGCCAAGCGATCCGCAACGTCGTTATACAGTTGAAGCGCTCGGCCAGCCTATCGAGGTCGCTTCGCCGCTGCGGGGAACTCACCAGCATCGCAACATTGCCCTGGCCATCGCCGCCGCGGTCGAGCTTGCCATCAGCCACGGATTTCCGGTCACCGCGACGTCCATCGCCGATGGTATTCGCAACACACGCTGGCCCGCCCGCCTTGAGCCCATCTTCGCCGAGAACCCGCAGGACCACAAAGTCACAGAGTGGATTCTTGACGTGGCGCATAACCCTGCTGGTGCATGGGCATTGCGCGCCGGGCTGCGCGACTTGTTGCCGGGTCACGAACACCTCGGCACCCTGGTCTTCAGTTGTCTTCGCGATAAACCGGTCGTGGAAATGGCCCACATTCTCTTCCCGTGCTTCGACCAGGTGATTTTCGCGCCCATCAACAGCACGCGCGCCACACCGATGCGCGATCTGCTTGCGGCCGCTGCTTCTACGGGGACTCCCGCCTATGCCGCGTCATCTGTGAATCAGGCCATCGAACTCGCCTTTGAGCATTCCGCGGCTCATCCATCCAACCCCATTGTTGTCTCCGGGTCTGTTTACCTGGTTGGCGACATTCGCACGCGCCTGCTGGCCAGAGCTGCCCCGGCTGCAAATCCAAGTGCGATCCCCGAACGCGTAGGCCAGCTCCCGTGACACGTTTGCGCCCGCCTGATCCGTTGCCCCGTCTCTATCGCTGGCGCACCAATATTCTGCAGGCTCCACTCTTCTTTATCTACACAGCCGCATGTGGCAGCATCTCACTTTTTGTTTCATTGTTTGAGAAGAGCGGTCGCATCCAGCACCACATCGCGCGGATCTGGGCTCGCGGCGGCGTCGAGATCTCCGGCGCGCGCCTTGTTGTACACGGAGCCGAAAACCTCCGCAAAGTTCCCGTCGCCGTCTACGCCGCCAACCACACGTCGTATATGGACACCCCAGTCATCTTCTCCACGCTTCCGTTTCAGTTCCGCATCCTCGCCAAAAAAGAGTTGTGGACGATGCCCTTTATCGGCTGGCACCTGAACCGCTCCGGCCAGATCCCGGTCGACACGGTGAGTTCCAACTCCACTGTCTCAAGCCTCGGCGCCGCGGTTCGCGCCCTCCGCTCCGGCATGCCGTTGTTTGTCTTTCCTGAAGGCGCCCGCACTCCCGATGGGACCACCCAGCCCTTCCTCGCTGGAGCGGCCTTCCTGGCCATCCGTGCCCAGGTGCCACTCGTGCCCATCGCGTTAAGCGGCGTTTACGATCTGCTGCCGATCCATACACGCCACTTCTATCCAGGCGAAATCACGCTGAGGGTTGGCGAACCGATCTCTACCTCAAGCATGACTCTGCGCCAGGTTGAAGAACTAAACACACGTCTCCGCGAGAGCATTGAGAAGATGCGGGCCGAATCGTCAGGCGTTCAATCACTGGAGGCGGAGCGTCCTGACCTCGCGTCGTGACCGCGCAGAGACTTTCGTTGGCTTGAGATCGCAGTCCCAACATCTTTGTTGCTGACGAAGTTTTTCCCGTTGAGTCCAACTTGCGGGAATCCAAGCGCCCACCTCCGGTTGCTCACAGCTCCTGAGATCCTTGTAGGAGTACGATGTTCGCCATGAAGCCCTGCTCGTTGTTTGTTGTTTTCTTCGCGTGCAGTCTGCCGCTTGCCGGTCAGAACGACCCGATTCAGGCAGCGCCCTCGCCAAGGCTCACCATCCAGGATTCGCTGGCATTCGCACCGGTAGAGAAGGGCACGACGCCCAACGGATGGTACGCCAATCCACCGGCTACGGTGAGTGTCGACGATCAGGTGGTCCACTCTGGGAAGTGGTCGGTTCGTTTCGATCGGACCTCGGCGAGCGAGAGCGGATTCTCTGTCATTACCCGGAGCATACCGGTGGATTTCGCTGGCGCCGAGGTCGAGTTGCGCGGTTATTTCCGCACCAAAGACGTGACTGGGTCCGCGGGCCTCTGGATGCGCGAAGACGGCGAAGGCCAAATGCTCAAGCTCGAAAACATGGTCAGCCAGCACGTCGACGGCACGCGCGAGTGGAGTGAGTACACGATCAAACTCCCCATTGATGCAAACGCGCGCCAGCTTGTCTTTGGAGTTCTCCTTGCGGGCAACGGAACTCTCTGGGCCGACGATCTTCGCTTGCTTGTCGACGACAAACCGATTGCGCAGGCCAAGCCCATGGAGCGGGTCCTCACGGTGATCGATACCGATCACCGATTCGACAAGGGATCGCAGATTGCGCTTTCATCTCTCACGCCAAACCAGATCGACAACCTCTTCACACTTGGCCGCGTTTGGGGATTTCTGAAGTATCACCACGCCACAGTGGCGGCGGGCAAACGACAGTGGGATTACGACCTGCTGCAGATTCTTCCGACAATACTCGCCGCGCCCGATCGCGCGCATGCGAACGAAGCGATCGTGCAATGGATCGATAGCCTTGGTGAGGTGCCTTCGTGCGACGCGAGCCAGTGTCCGCCAGCACCCGCGAGCGATCTGCCCGTGAAACCCGATGTCGCCTGGATCCACGACAGCACGACTCTGGGATCCGCACTCAGCATGCGCCTGCAGCGCATCTACCAGAATCGACCAAGCGGCAAGCAATTCTTCGTCAGCATGGCTCCGGGCGTCGGGAACCCGGTTTTTGAGCACGAACTCTCCTATGGTGGCGTTACATTTCCAGATTCAGGCTTTCAGCTGCTCGCGCTCTTCCGCTGGTGGAACATTATGCAGTATTGGTCGCCCTATCGAAGCGATGCCGGGCAGGACTGGCCCGCGGTGCTCACCGAGTTCATCCCTAAACTTGCGCTTGCGAAAGATCGCACCGCCTATCAACTCGCGATGCTGGAGCTCGTTGCCAAGGCCAACGACACGCATGCCAATTTGTGGAGTTCTCTCGATGTGAGGCCACCCGCGGGCAAATGTGCGCTTCCGGTCGAAGTTCGCTTCATCGAGGGGCGGGCCGTGGTGACCGGATTTGCGGCGAAGGATGGGAGCACGGCTTCCGCTTTTCGCATTGGCGACGTGTTTCAGTCGATCGACGGTAAGCCGCTGTCAAAGTTGATGGAGGAGTGGACACCGTTCTACGCCGATTCGAACGCTGCTGCGCGCCAGCGCGACATGGCTTCCACCCTCACCAACGGGGAATGCAAATCGGTCGACGTGCAGGTGCGACGCGATGCCAAGCTCATTGAACTTCATGCTGATCGCCAGCCCGCGCAAAACGCCAACAATTTTAAGTGGCACGACGTGCCTGGCGCGACATTTCGCCTATTGTCACCGGACATCGCTTATCTCAAACTCTCCAGCATCAGGGCGGTCGATGTTCCAGCCGACATAGAGCGCGCCGCAAATACAAAGGGTCTCATCATCGACATTCGCAACTATCCCTCGGAGTTCATGCCATTCGCGCTTGGTTCCCATCTTGTAAAAGGCACCACTCCTTTTGCCATGTTCACCCTGCCGGACCTCGCGAATCCAGGTGCGTTCCACTTCGGCAATTCCGTCGCCATCGATCCGGCTACAGCCCACTACGACGGCAAGGTGGTGATCCTTGTCGATGAGACCTCGGTAAGCCAGGCGGAATACACCGCAATGGCGCTGCGTGCTGCACCCCGCGCCATCGTCGTTGGCAGTACAACCGCTGGCGCTGACGGTAATGTGTCTGCAATTCCGTTGCCGGGGGGCCTGAGCACCATGATCAGCGGCATCGGCGTCTTCTATCCCAACCGCCGTCCTACGCAACGCATCGGCATTCTTCCCGACATCGAGGCGAAGCCAACACTTGCCGGCATTAAGGCAGGACGTGACGAAGTGCTTGAGCGCGCGATTCGGGAGATTCTCGGTCCCGGAGTTTCGCAGGCGACCGTCGAACAGCTTGCAAAACCTGATACTGCGCCGCAGCCTGTCGCCACAAAATGAGGTCTCGGCCCAACAGAAAAGAGCGCGGCTTTGGCTGCGCCCTTTTCAATCAGTAGTTGCTTCAACTTCTCGTGGATCAGGGGGTGACGCCGGCGCAAACCCCGGAGCCTACGTTGGGTGCGTTGTTCATACAGTTGCTGCGGGCAAGAATACTGGCTGCCGTGACCGCGAGAATGTTGTGCCCGTGCGTCGTCGGGTGCAGATCATCCCAGAAGAGATAAGTATCGGGATCGACAGCAATACCTTGCGAGCTTGCGGTCACATTTGTCAGGGAGTAGCTCGCAGGAGACGCGACGATTTTGTTGTACAGTCCAAAGACGTCCAACTGGGCAATATGCAGGTGTTTGGTTGTATTGAGCTCCAGAATGAGTGAAACGCCGCCGCCAAGCACTGAATTGTAGAGAGCGCTGGCCGCGGTTGCCGGAACTGAACTTGCAAGAGACCCATTAAGACGTGGAACTAATCCAAGCGGAGGCAGATTGGGCACGATAAACCGTGTCGCTCCCGCATCGATGAGCCGCTGGATATTGAGGGTCTGATTGATGGCCGCTCCAATGATGTCATTCTGCGAGGCGGCGTTGAGCAGGTCGTTCGCGCCGCCCCAGATAACGAAAAGCGTCTTTGGGGTGATCTTGGGTTTTGTTGTTAGATAATCTGTAATCTGCTGGCCAATGTTTTCGACGTTCACTGAGAGCGAGTTCCCTGGACCGAAGGCGAAAACGGTGGACCCCGAACCGGTGGTAGCGAATCCGTACGCGTAGTCCGTGCCGCCATCGAGCGAGTTCTTTACCTCTGGCTTCGAAGGGATCGATTCGGCCAACTGCTCGATCCACACGCCGGAATAGTTCTGCGCAGGCGGCAGAGTATCGAAGCCGTCGGTAAAACGACCATCGGTATAGTCGGCAATCGATCCCGGCACTCTGACCCCATATTTGTCGTACGTGAGATGGGCCAGGTTCCCGGTGTCAGAGAGCGAATCGCCAAAGACAACAATCGACGTGAACTCCGGGGTTGGCGGACCAGCCTGGCCGTTGGCGCCGACTGAGGTGAAAATGAGCAGCAGCGCAGGGAGAAGGCCTATTCGATGACTGGAAGATCGGGTGGATCTGGCTTGTGCCACAGGTTTGAACTCAAGAGAACCGAAAGCGATAGGCTTGTTGCCTCGTGTGATTCGCATGGCTGAAATCTCCATCGGAAGAGAATTTTGGCACTTGTGAAATGGCCCACCGGGAGACGCCGCAACAATCGTCTAGCTCTCGAGTCTGCTGCAAATTGGGGAAGCAACACATGGGAGTGTCGCGGGTTGGAGAAGTGTACTCCGACGATTACACTGCGTCTACAATCACCGCTTGAAAATAGAAGTTCTAAACCCGAGACTACGTATGCCTGCGAACTGATAAGACCATTGGGTGGGCGCGACCACCCCACTCCACTCCGACCGCATCTAAATTGTGCATGAGATTCGCTGCACTTTTATCGGTCGCCGTTCTTGCTCTCACCGCTTGCACGCCGCACGACCGCAGCCCCGACGAAATCCGGGAACAGACTGCTCGCGCTACTTCGACGGCGGCACGCGATGCCAAGGCTGTTGCACAGGGAGTGGTGCAGGGTATCAAGCAGCAGCGCACTATCAACATCAATAGGGCATCTGCTGCCGATCTCAAGGGCCTCCCCGGCATTGATAATGACGCTGCCGGCCGTATCATCGACCACCGGCCGTACTCCGACTCAGAAGATCTAGTGAAACGCCGCGTAATCTCCCGTGCTGAATACAATCGCATCGCCGGCAAAATCGAGGCGCGCTAGCCGAACGACGCCGAAACTCTCATTGGCCGGTAGATTGCCGCGTTAAACTCGTTGCTGGAATGAAACGTATACTCGTCGTTGTTGCGCTGATGCTCGCCTCCGCTCTTATCGCTTCATCACAAGCACCTCACACCTTCACCGCATCCAATGGGCAGTTTCAGCTCGACGGCCATCCCTACCAGATTCTCTCCGGCGAGATGCACTATCCCCGCGTGCCTCGTGCCTACTGGCGCGATCGCTTTCGCAAGGCCCGCGCCATGGGCCTCAACACCATCACCACATATGTCTTCTGGAACATCCACGAACCGCGCCCCGGTGTCTACGAATTCTCCGGGCAGAACGATGTTGCCGAATACATTCGCGAAGCTCAACAGGAAGGCCTCTATGTCATTCTCCGTCCTGGCCCCTACGTGTGCGCTGAGTGGGACCTCGGCGGCTATCCAAGCTGGCTCCTCAAGGACCCCTCGCTGGAACTCCGTTCTTCCGACCCCAAATACATCGCGGCAATGAACGAATGGTTCGCGCGCCTCGGCCGCGAAGTTTCGCCGCTGCTCGATTCAAAACGGCGGACCCATCATCGCCATTCAGATCGAAAACGAGTACGGCTCGTTCGGCAATGACCATGCCTACATGAGAGCTGTGGAATCCGCGCTTCTAAAATCCGGCCTCGCCACACCTGACTCGCTACTCTACACGGCGGACGGAGCCGACCAGGTTCCAAACGGATCGCTTCCGAATAGGCCGGCTGTTGTGAACTTCGGAACGGGCGATGCGAAGGGCAGTTTCGCCACCCTCAAGGGACTCCGTCCGGAGGGCCCCTTCATGTCTGGCGAGTACTGGGCCGGCTGGTTCGATCATTGGGGCGAGCACCACCACACCACCGAGGTCGCCAAAAATGCTACCGAGTACGAATGGATGCTTCGCCAGGGCTACTCCGTCAGCATGTACATGTTTCACGGGGGCACGAGCTTCGGCTGGATGAACGGCGCCAATAGCAACGGATCCAACTACGAGCCCGACACCACCAGCTACGATTACGACGCGCCCCTTAACGAAAGCGGCCAGCCCACTCCCAAGTTCACGGCATTTCGCGAAGCCATCACCCGCGTTACCGGCAAGACTCCTCCCGCCATCCCGGCATCAGCTCCAGCCACTACGTACCCGATCGACCCGCATGCCGAGTCGGCCTCGCTGTGGAGCAGCCTGCCCAAGCCCGTCGAGTCCGACAAGCTCCTCACTATGGAAGACCTCGACCAGTCCTACGGGTACATCTTGTATCGCACGCAGCTCGCCGCAGGCCCGGGCGGAGAGCTTTCCATTGATGGCCTCCACGACTATGCGCAGATCTATATCGACCGCAAACTGATCGGCTCGCTCGATCGCCGCCTCGGTCAGTCGCACTTGAAGATGCCCGCCATCTCCGCCCCGACAACGCTCGACATCCTCGTGGAGAATTCCGGCCGCGTGAACTTCACCAAGGTCATTCGTACAGAGCGCAAAGGCATCACGGGCTCGGTGACGTTTGCGGGCCAACAGCCGCGGCATTGGCAGGTCTATTCGCTACCCCTGATTAATCTCGCTGATCTGCACTTCACAGCGGATCCCTGCGATGGCCCGTGCTTTTACCGCTTTACGATGAGTGTTCCATCAACGCCGAGCACCGACTTTCCCGACACTTTCATCGACACGCATAAGGTGACGAAGGGCATCGCATTCCTGAATGCCCAACCGCTCGGGCGCTTCTGGTCCGTCGGGCCTCAATTCACGCTCTATGCGCCGGGTTCATGGCTCAAGCAGGGTTCCAATGAGGTCGTCGTCTTCGATTTGCAGGGCAAAGCATCTGAAGCGCTGACGACCGTCGAGCACGCCGACTACGGGCTGTCACACTCGCGTTAGTCGCGCTAGGCCAGTGTGAGTTCGGCTGGCGCTGCGCACTCCTTGAGCTTGCTTGAGACGAAGCCGATTAAGGCCAGTGCGACGAGGTCTTCGATCACTGCTGCCGGCAGGTCTCGATCGAAGAGAGATGACAGCCAGGAACGAAATGCCGCGCCGCCCTCCGTGCCGACGATTGCGCCGGCAATGCCGAGGAGTGCCCCCAACGCCGGTCGACGTGCAACGGTACCTATCGCCGCTCCGGCGAGTGCGCCGCTGAGTACGCGTAACGCGAAGGCGGCGGCATGCTTCCGGCTTGGCGTCATCGGAAGCTTGTCGGCCGCAATCTCCGCCAACGCGAGGCCAACCAGAATCCGATTCAGATTTAGCCCTTCGGTGAACGCCAGCGGGGTGCCTTTCGCGCGCATCGTTCCCTCTCGAACCGCGCGGCTCACCGTAGCAGCCGGGAGCATGGTTCGCGCGCCGCCGGCCACACCCAACAGGAATGCACAAGCCAAAGGCAATCGCATTGAATCCCTCCCGTTTGTACGATGACGGTGGTACGCTCTGCTGTTGCTGCCTTCAGTTGTTCTCGACCTGTTTTCTTCTCTGGACCGGCCTGGGCCGTCTGCGTCTCCGACTTCAAGGGCAGCCTGCACTTCCAGCGCGCCCGTGCGATCATTCTGCGGGTTGCGCACCACCACGCGAATGTAGGCAGCGCCGGGAGGCACTTCGAGTTGCTGAACCGCAACGAAACGGCTATCAACCTTGCCGTCGGGCCGCCGTTCGGTTGAGATCACTCCCTTGTTGAGGATGCTGTTCAAGAGCGTGCCGTTGCTGTTGTAAGCGGCGGCTGCAAACTCCAGCACTGGCGACTTCTGTTGTGGGGCCTCGGTCCTCAACTTCGGATCGATTACGTTGTAGTTGATTACATACTGCTGCAGGCTCACAGGCGTGAGCGGCTTCGGATTCTTGCTCTTCTTACGCGTGCGAAAGTAAACGGGCGAATCTTCAAGCTGCTTCATCTCTTCAGCACTCGCCATGCGGGGTTGGCCGTTGGTGGCCATGTGCGCGATGAACAACAGATCGTGCATAAGCGGCGCGCCGTGCTCGACTGTCGCGTATAACGTATCGGTCCGCTTCGCCGCGAGGAATCGTTGCTGCATCACCTGCTTCGCATGCGACGCGTCGACCTCATCGTCCCCCACTCCGTAGTAGAGGGATCGATAGGTCAGCACATAGTTCTTATTCTTGTCGGCTAAAGTCACGCGGATGTGTCGCTCCGATCCATCGTATTTTGTATTCGTCGGCGAATAGGTCAGCGAGTAATAGCTCTCGCCGTTCTCCACGGCCTTGTCGAGCAGTTCGGCAATCCTGTTGTTGCCGTAGTACGCATGTCCACCGGTCGCCGCGGCAATGTCATCCATGTAATCGTAGTTGCTAAGGGAGTCACCTCCGCCCACCACTCCGGTTAGGTCCACGGGATAGAGAGCCACCTGGCTACTCGCCAAGGCTGCGTATGCTTCCTTGATTCCCTGGCTTTGAAGATAGGTCAGGTCGTTGATCTGCAGGGTTGAGCTGGAAAATCCGCCGCCCACACGTGTGTTCGAGTTGTGGCCTCTCATGGTGGGCCCGACAGGTATGGGGAACACGCTTGAGAGCCACAGCAGATTCTTGCGGCCCGGTATCCCGTTCATGTACTCCGCCATGAACTTCATATTGGATAGGACTGCACCGGCGTCTTCATATCCATAGTTGTCTCCATAAAGGAAGACATCCGGCAAATGCGGCCCGGGTCCCTTCGACAGGATCGCCTGGCGCAGCAGCGCGTGGTCGTTCGTAAATCCCTGCACCATATGTAATCCGGCCATGTTCGCAAAGAGGGCGAAGCGGGTTCCCGGCTGGGCATGGTCAACAAAATCGAGCAACTGATTGTGAGCTTGCATCTGCTGAGTGAGCGGTGTGTTCACCATGTCGTAGTAGAGGATGTAGAGCGGTCCTCGCTCCGGCGCCGCCGGCAGGTTGACATAGGTGTTCGATGGGAGAGCTGGAATCCCGGGCGGCACAAATGCAGGAGCACTTCCATCGAAAAACTCAAACGAAAGTGCCTTCTGTGGCTTTCGGTCTTCCTCCACCAGAAAATCATCCCTGGTCAATCCGCGTACCGGCTTGCCACTCTTGTCGAGCACAATCACATCCAGAGGGACACGCCGAACAGTCGTTCGAAATACATATTCGGACGACGCCTGCCCGCTCTTCTTGTCTGAGGATGTTTGTGCCTGAGCCCAACTCTGCATCGGCGCAGAGATGGAAGTAAATACGCTCACTGCCGCTGCCACCACAAAAATGGGAAACCGGCACATGACTTTTCTCCAGCAATCGTTTATCACATCGACACACGACAACCGTTGGATCAACTTCATTTGACTGACGAATGCAACAACGCATTCTACGCCGAAACCCTGCATTGAATGCCAAATCAAAACAAAACTGCTCATCTGACGTAATCATGGAGGGACAAGGCTGCAACAATTTTTCTGACGGCGTGACGCTAGTCACAATTACGCAGAAATTCCCCGAAGGCAGCGAGAAGCATTTTGGGAACCGGACGCCGGAGGATTCCGGATTCGAATACGCGAATAGTGCGTCCTCTATTATGAGGAGCGCCCACGATCGCTCAGGAGCGTCGCCTCAGTTCCCGCCCTGCGCGACGACGGGTTTCACCGCAGCGAGCGGGATCTCCAATGTTCCCACCTTCGCGTCGCCTTCGTCGTATACGCCTGTTCGCAGCCAGTACTGGCCCGCAGGAGCCTCGAACTTCGCCTTCAACTTCAGGCCCATGGTCTTCATTGCGGCATAGACGTCCGGTTTCAGCGTGAGTGCTGCACGGCGTGCCTGCTGATTCACCACCTGGCCATAGCGGTCGTATACCGTCAAGCCGACCACAAGTATTCCGGTGCGAGTTTCGTCGGCGTCCACGTTCAGCTTCAGATCGTCCACCGTCACAATGAATTCTGCTTCGTAGCTTCTTGTCTTCGCGTCCGCTGCGGCCTCTCCCGCAGGCATGATGGCCACGCGATAACCGATCTGTTCGCTCTCGGGCATCCCCAGTGCCATAAACGGCGCCAGCGGATTTACCGGCTTCCCTCCCTGCGCTGGATCTGCCGAAGTTGCTGTCTCCGACGCTCCCGGTCGGTCAGCATCGGTGGCAAAATATCCGCGTCGATAGCTCAGAGTGTATTTCTGTCCTTGCACGTCAACTGTGATGTTCCGAAATCCCCCATCCATCTTCGCGTTCTCTGGCACGTAGGACAACGTGTAGAAATCCGCGCCCGATTTTCCGATCTCAGTAATTACGTTTGCCAGGTCGTTTGTGTTGTAGAACGCGCGTCCGCCGGAGTCGTGCGCCAGCATATCCATGGTTGCGTGCTTGCTGTTTGTCTGCGAATCCTCCGTGGCCAGGGGATGATCATTGGCCGTATTTCCCGTATCGGGTCCGCCGAGGGTGCTGGCCGTCATCGAGCTGTTGCTGCCTCCCGGGCCCGCTGGCTGGCCGCTTGCTCCGCTCATCTGCGCAGGCAGAGTTGCGTCATTCGTCTGTCCGTTCCCCGCTGTGAAGAATGCGTGTTCACTTACTCCGCGCGCATCCACGGGATACAAAGCAACTCGTGCCGCGGTCAGCAGGTTCACCGTCTTCTTCACATCGCCTTCGTAGCGGGGCTCGGTTATGGCGAACACCGATGCAGGAAACGAAGTAGAAAACCAGATGAGGTTCTTGCGCCCGGGAAACGCGCCGAGAAATCTGGCGAGCTGTTGCAGATTGGCGAGGGTCCGATACTCCCGGTCGCTCACCTCCGCATTTGCCATTTCGTGAAGAAAGCCCTGCAGCCCCGCAATCATGGAGGGTGATGCTGCCGGCACGGTCGGGGATGATCCATTCGGCGTCGGCTGCGTTGGCGTCGTCTCCGACATCATGTTCACCAGTCCCTGCCCTGCGTTCGCCTCCGTTGCCGTGGTGAGGTTTGACGACTGCTCGACGCCATTGCCCTTCTTTGAATTCAGCGCCGCAACCAGCACCGCCGGATCTTCGGTGAACCCCTGCACGAAATGCAATCCCGATGACATGGCGAAGATCGCCATGCGCGAGCCAGGCCGCGCCGTCTTCAGAAATTGCAACGCCTGCTGATGCACAAACGACTGGTCCTCTACAGGCGCATTCAACGCATCGAGCAGCAACACCGTCACTGACGGAGGCTGCTGTTCATCTGGATGATTGCTGAATACATTTGGCGGAAGCGCGATGGTTTCCTGTTCAACCGGCTCGATGCCCTGGTGTTCTTCAAAGAAAGTGATAGCCTGCAGCTTTCCTTGCTCCTTCACAGAAAACGCGCTCTGCGGCAGGCCTTTCACGGCCGTGCCCTTCTTGTCGGTAACGAGCACATCCACCAGGACGGCGCGGCTATTCACACGCAACGTTGATTCGGGACCGCTGTTTGGCGCAGGTTCATTGGCCTGCCCAAATGTACGCGGGATCCAGACCGCCATGAGAAACACCGCCGCAACGCAAATAGCCCGCTTCATCAAAGCTTTTCCCCCGAAAGCGGCAAGCATATCACTAATAGCGATGTCCTGATTGCTGCGGGAGATGACCCTCGCCAACCGCTCCGAAGTAGTTTAGTTTTGCGATCAGATATGATGTAAATAGTTGATTACAAATCAGTTAATAGATTTACCGGATATCGTTATCATTGTAACGAGTTTAGAATCAGTAAGATGGGTGTATATCTAGGTCGCTCTATAAAAGTGCAGTCAACATTGGGCTTGCGGGTGCAATCTCGCATACACTTGAAAACGCGTATGTCAATTCGGATTGCCCTACCTGAGCCGACTACCAGCGATGCCGCTTATAACGCGCGGTCTCTCCCGCCCTATCTAGCCGCACTCCAGTCTGTCGGCATGACACCGGCCGTCATCCCACTCCATGAGCGCCAGGATCGCGTAGCGCGCCTCCTCGCCGGAACCCAGGGCGTTCTTCTTCCGGGGAGCGGTTTTGATGTGGATCCAGAGCGCTATGGCGAAAACCGGATCCCTGCCTGCGGCCCCGCCGATCCCGGCCGAACAGCAGTCGATGAACTGCTGCTGCAAGATGCATTCAACCTCCACAAGCCGATCCTGGCGATCTGCCACGGTGCTCAAACACTGAATATCTGGTTGAACGGCTCTCTCATTCAGGATCTGAACACGGTATTGAATACACAGGTCGATCACGCACCCGGTCGTGCGGTTGTGAATGCACACCCTATTAGGATGGCAGACGGTTCGCGCTTGGCCTCAGTGGCAGGGGACATTCTTGAGCAGGAGTGCAATTCGAGCCACCACCAGGCGATTGGTCGAGTCGGCGACAATCTTCGCGTCACCGCTTTCTGTCCCATTGACAATGTGATCGAGGCCGTCGAGCTCGATTCGGCTAACCACTTCGTGCTGGGAGTACAGTGGCATCCTGAGCGAACCTATGTTGTGAGCTCCCTGTCCCGCGCCATCTTCGCGGCTTTCGCCCATGCCGCCGAGGCTTGGCGCCCTCGTCCCATTGAAGTCTCCGTCGCGGCGGTATGAGTCAAGGTCAAGATCCAAATGCCCTTGGAACCGGCTTGAGCCTCAATCAGCTTTTGGCGGGAGCTGATCTACCGCCCCTCGACACGACCATTGGAGCGAAGTTCAACGAGTATCTTGCTTTGATTCTGCGTTGGAACTCGCACATGAATCTGACGGCGATTCGGACCCCGGAAGAGATTCAGAGCCGTCACTTCATTGAATCGATCGCGTGTGCAAGGCTCTTGCCCCAAAACATCAGTTCCTTACTGGACTTTGGATCTGGAGCAGGACTTCCCGGTATTCCCATAGCTCTTTGCCGGCCGGAGATAGCAGTCACTCTAGCGGAATCGCAAAGCAAGAAGGCAGCATTCCTTCACGAGGCAGTTCGGGTGCTCGGGATAAATGCCGGCGTCTTTGCCAAGCGCGCCGAGCAATTGGACCAGCAATTCGATTGCGTGACGCTCCGCGCGGTGGATCGTATGGGAGACGCAGTCGCGGCAACTCTGAGGCTCGTCAGGATCGGAGGGTGGCTGGCCGTGCTGACGACTCGAGCGCATCTTTTCTCCGTGCAGGAATCTGCAGGGCCTGCATTTAGGTGGTTGGAGCCCCTGCCACTGCCAGAGTCCGAACAGCGCATTCTCGCTTTAGCGTCGAAATGAATCTAGGTGGGTTTGCAGCCACTGGCGTCGGGCGGGCAATGAATGTTCCACGTGGAACATAACACCCGTTTCGGTTCGCAACGTTCCACGTGGAACACACGATCATCAGTCTTCAAATGGGGTATCTCTGTAACGCTTAGGCCAGAGTTTTCCACCGGGTTGCTTTACCGTCGCCTGAAATTCTCAGAATTGCCCGAAATAACGTAAACGAATGAGCGGCAATGCCTTGCGCGGCGCGGCGGCCTTGGCAATTTGGGGCTTTCCACAGCTTGTACATGTTCTCCACAGATTCACTTCCGCATGGCATTGCCGCCTTCCATTAACCTAAAACGCTATGGGAAAGATTCTCGGTGTAGTGAACCAAAAGGGTGGAGTAGGCAAGACAACGACCGCGATCAATCTTTCCGCGTGTTTGGCGCTTGAGGGCCTGAAAGTGCTTCTCGTCGATTGCGATCCTCAGGCCAATGCCTCTTCCGGGCTCGGTGTTGCCCGGGACGACAATCGGCATTCGATCTACGATGTGCTGGTCGGCGATTCCGAGGCGGAACAAGTTATCCTGCCCAGCGGAGTTGAGAATCTCTCGATCTTGCCGGGATCCAAAAACCTGACCGGCGCCAATATCGAGCTCACCAACGCTGCAGATCGTGCCGTGCGACTCCGCCAGGCCCTCGCGCCCGTCAAGGACAAGTACGACATCGTGATTCTAGATTGCCCGCCAGCGCTCGACTTGCTGACCCTCAACGTACTTGTTGCGTCGGACTCACTCATCGTGCCTATGCAGGCTGAATACTTCGCCTTGGAAGGCATTACCGAGCTAATTTCCACCCTGGAGCGGGTGCGCGGCGCCTTTAATCACAACGTGGAGATCGAGGGTGTCCTGTTGACCATGTACGACGACCGTACGAACCTCGCGCAACAAGTCCGTGACACGCTTCGCGAACACTTCCGAGATCGGCTCTTTCTTACCGTTATCCCGCGAAATATCCGCCTTGCAGAGGCGCCAAGTCACGGAAAACCCGTGGCAATTTACGATTCGCGGTCTCGCGGAACCGAGGCATACTTCGAACTTGCTGGAGAATACCTGGCGCGTAATCGCATTGAGAGCCCGAAAAGCATCGAGCGCAAAGTTGCCGCGAATTCAAAACCGAAGGCCGAGGTTCGTTTCTGGCCATACTCCTGAACGCATCCCCAGGTGGAATGCGCAAACTTATAGATCGTTAGAGAAATTCGCCGGCAAATCGGCCGGTTTGAGGACTTGAAGATGAGCATCGCCGCCACAGATAACAAACGTCGCGCCCTGGGCAAAGGTCTCGACTCTTTGCTGCCTCGCGTAAACAGCCAGCCAACTCCCGCTCCGGTTCATGCGCCAACCCCCGTTGAATCGGAAGGCGGAAAGCCGCGAGAAATATCGGTCGAGGAAATCGACCGTAATCCTTTCCAGACTCGCACCCATGTTGATGAGGGCGAACTGGCCGAACTCGCCGCTTCCATCACGGCGAATGGCGTAGTGCAGCCCATCCTCGTGCGGCCGCTCGCCAGCGGTCGATTTCAGCTCATCGCCGGTGAGCGCCGCTGGCGTGCTTCGCAGCTCGTCGGCAAGAAGACCATTCCGGCCATCCTCCGCCAGGTCTCCGACGAACAGGCACTCGAAATCACCATCGTAGAGAATCTGCAGCGCGCAGACCTCAACCCGATTGAGCAGGCGCGGGCGTTCGAGCGCCTGTCGCGCGAGTTCCATATGACGCAGGAGCAGATCGCAACCCGGACCGGCAAAGACCGCGTCTCAGTCTCCAATTTCATGCGCTTGCTCAGCATGCCCGAAGGAGTCCAGAAACTCGTGGAAACCAGCGTCTTGACCTTTGGTCATGCTAAAGTATTGTTAGGATTAAAGTTACATCCAGACTTTGAAAAAACGGCACAGCGGGTCGCCAATCTTTCGCTTTCTGTTCGCCAGACAGAGAGCCTTGTGCAAGGCATTCTGTTTCCCGAAAAAGACAAAAAGGAACCCAAGCCCGAGACGCCTGTTGATCCCAACGTGAAGGAAGTGGAAGAGCAGCTGCAGCGCGCCCTCGGTCTCAAGGTCCGCATTGAGGACAAGAACGGTCGCGGTCGCGTCATCATTGAGTACGCTGACCTTGCCGCGTTCGACGGGCTCCTTGAGCAACTTGGCAGGGTCTAGCAATTTCGCACTATCAGACTCAGCAAGCTCAAAAAGACAACTGTAGCGAGGTACTGCATGAATCGATTGGCAGGCAAGCGAGCGTTGATCACTGGCGGAACGACAGGGATCGGTCTCGAAACCGCACGGCAATTTATCCGCGAAGGCGCTCGCGTCATCATTACAGGCGCGAGCCCTAAAAATCTCGAGTCTGCGGCAAAGGATCTCGGCCCGGACGCAGTGGTCGTTGCGTCTGATGCATCGAACGTAGCTGCTCAAAAAGAACTTGCCGAAGTCGTGCTTCAGAGGTTTGGCGGACTTGACGTCCTGTTTGTGAACGCTGGAGTCGTGGATATGCGGCCCATGGAACAGATTGACGAAGCCGCGTTCGACCGTTCGCTCGCTATTAATCTGAAAGGGCCGTTCTTTCTCGTGCAGGCGCTCCTGCCTTTGTTCGCGAATCCAGCATCCATTGTGCTCAATGCGTCCGTGAATGCTCATATCGGCATGCCGAACACCACGGTTTATGCGGCAACCAAGGCGGGGCTGCTCTCGTTGGTCAAGACGCTCTCCAGCGAACTGATCGGGCGTGGAATAAGGGTAAACGCGGTAAGCCCAGGCCCGATCTCAACCCCGCTTTACGGAAAGCTCGGCTTTTCTGAGACTGAGTTGAAACAGGTGGCGGCTTCGATCCAGGGGCAGGTTCCGGCGAAGCGCTTCGGGACTCCATCAGAGATTGCAAGCGCAGTGGTTTATCTTGCATCCGACGAATCGGCATTCACTGTTGGGAGCGACCTGATGATTGATGGCGGCATGGGTACTCTGTAATCCGCCGATAAGATTCTCTAGCCCGGAATTTCACAGAAGATATTAACGCAACCAAACAGTTGCATGTTCTGACAAACCATTGCGACGACTGCAGATTAGACGGTCCTATTGCTCCACAGGCGTGACATCCACGCCATCCCGCCTGAACTTGTAGCGCAGAAGCCAAGTACTGCCGACTGCTCGCCCATTTTGCACTGGTGCTTTGAACTTCCAGCTGCGCGCTGATTGCATTGCGATGCGCGCGAAATATGCGCTGGGCCCGTGCGACCCAAATTCGGCATTGGTGACGGAGCCTGTTGGGTCGACCGTTACGCGAACCCCAACGGTGACTGTGCCGTGGATCGTGTTGCTTGCCTGGCGGGAAACCTCCGGCATGACGCGATTAAGTACATCACCCTTGGCGCTCCCGGTCGTCGCTGGGGGTGCAGGCGTTTGTGCCTCCGGCTCCGCAGGCGGCGCCTGTTTGATCGTCTCGGTCTGCAGCGGTGCCGTTTGTGTTTTGTGGCTGCGCATCGAGAACCCGATGATGATGGCCACAAGCAGAACAAACCCAACGATCAGCGGAACCAGCGGGAGCCGCGCCCGCGAAGACTTCTCAGCGACCTTTGCCGGGATGTGTGGCTCCGACGACGATGGTGGCGAAATCCGCTTGGACTTGCCCTCGAGCAGCGTTCGGACATCACTCAACGTGCATCGGCGCACCGTATCGACCTGCAGACATTCTCGCGCGATCTCGTCAAATGGCTTTGGCAGCGAAGCCTGTACCACCGGGTCGGTTTCGGTTGCCGGGTCCCATGCGGGCAACTGCTGAGTCAGCGCTTCCACCACGGTTACGCCTAGCGACCACATATCCGCCGCTGGTGTCACTGGTTCTGTGGCGGTCTCGGGTGCGTTGTGAACATCTCCACTGCTGAACCCGAGGGCCGGCTTGCCTGACGCAATCGCGCCATCTGCCGACAACTTGACCTCGTTTTCAACAACCAGGATGTTCGATGGCTTGAGGTGTCCGTGAACCAGCCCATTGGCGTGCAGGTAGGAGAGCGCGTCGAGGACCGGTTCGAGCATCTGGCGTGCTTCTTCAGCAGTCAGCGGGCGCTCGGGGATGATCTGCGATAACACCTCCTCGGCCAGTTCGGTGACAACGTAGGCGAGGGGAACACCATCGACCTCAGCGCGGCCAAAGTGCAGAATGCGCACAAGGTGTACGTGCGACAAGGATGCCGTTGCGGTCCACGTGGAGAGCCGGTCTTCAGCCTGTGCTGGGGCGGAGAATAGCTTGATGGCAGCTCGCCGGGATCCGGGGCCGCCAAGCTCGGTAACGAAGGTGCTGCTGGTGCCAGATCCGCCCAGCCACTCGAGGAGCGAGAATCTCCCGTCGATGACCCGGCCGACCCAGTCGCCGCGAATCGAAACAGCATTCATGGCCTAATCAGTGTAGACGAGGATTCGCCCGGCAATTTGAACAACGACCGAAGAGGTCTCAAGATAGGGAACGTGGCAGAACCAGGAAATCTGGGGCCGTGAGGAGGGCGGCGCGATGAAGCGAAGATCGCGCCGTCCAGGAGATACGCTATGCGCGAGGGTTGTAGCCCATGCCTGAGAGAACGCCACGCATGTAGGCGAAGCTCTCCGTCACGCCGGGCATCGGATCGTCGGCATGGATCTCGTACTCCAGATCGACCCAGCCAGGATACTTGATTTTGACGAGCGCTTCGAAGATCTGACGGATGGGCATCTTGCCTTCGCCCACCGCGACCTGGCTCTCTTTCTCTGTGAAGTTGGCCAGATCCTTGATGTGCATGTTGAAAAGGCGCGGTCCCGCGGCGTGGATCGCCTCGATGACGTCAGTGCCTGCCCGCATGCAGTGGCCCACATCAATGCAGCAGCCCATGCGTGGATCCATCGTCTTAACAAACTTCAGCACATCGAGCGGCGACGGGAAGATCTTGTCCTCCGGCCCGTGATTGTGGATGGCGATCTTGATGTCGTATTCCTTCACGAACTTCTCTACCCGCGGCAGCGTGGCAGGTGCTGGATCGCCGGCAACGATGACCTTGACGCCGGCTCGCTTGCAGTATTCGAACTTGGCGCGGATATCGTCGTCATCGTCCTTTTGAAAGTAAATGGCGCCCACTGCG
Source organism: uncultured Acidobacteriaceae bacterium (assembly GCA_963738035.1). GTDB lineage: Bacteria > Acidobacteriota > Terriglobia > Terriglobales > Acidobacteriaceae > Telmatobacter. The sequence goes on along the minus strand of CAVTVB010000001.1, from coordinate 43,894 downwards.
TGCAGGTGAATGCCATTCGCCTCGTAATCGGAAACGGCCTGCGCCTCTGCCGTCGGATCCACCGGCAGATGGTCCTTCGTGTCCTTGGCATTGAGGCCGGTGATTTGCAGTTGCTTCATCCATGTGATCATCTGCGCACGTTGAAAGTTGCGGAAGGTATAGCTGGCAATCCCCAGCTTGATCGGTGAAGGCTGACCGCCGGCCTCGGTGAGTTCGGCGAATGCGGGTTGCACAATGGGCAAAGTTGAAGCAGCAGCAAGTAAAGCTGAAGAGCGGACAAACGTGCGGCGTGAGATTGTTTTCATTTGTTTGAATTCCTCATGTAAGGTATGCCGTGGAAAATTCCCCAAGAGCCAGGATTTTAGCCCTGCGGGCAATCATATGCGCGGCTCCCATCCTTTCTCGTATTCGCGGTTCCAGTACTTCATAGCTTCGGCGTCGTTCTTGATCTCGCCGTTAGCAGGGTCCAAATCCAACTCGCGGTGCACGAACCATGCGATGTTCGAGAGCTGCAGCATCGTCACAGCCACGTTGCCTACTGAAACAGGCGCATTGAGCTTCTCGCCCTTGCGGATGCCGGCGATGAAGTTGGCGAAGTGCGCGTCGGTCATGGAGTCCGCGCCGACAAGGTCAGCTGTCGAAGTCTGGTTGCCAACCTTGAATTCGTCGGTTTTCTTGCCCTTGAGGTCGTAAACCTCGTAGCCATCACGATCGACCAGAACGCTACCTTCGGTTCCTTCGATCACGGATCCGCGGCCGCGATTGTACGTGTGCATCCCGTTCGAACTTGCGCTCGTCCACGAAATCATCTTGTCGTCGTACTCAAAGCTGGTCACGAGCGTGTCATAGAACTGCCAGTCGTCTTTGAAGGCGTAGCGCCCGCCGGATGCGGTTACGCGGTTGGGATAGTCGACGCCGAGCGCCCAGCGGCAGACATCCACCTCATGTGTTCCGTTATTGAGTGTCTCGCCCGTTCCCCAGATTCGGAACCAGTGCCAGTTGTAGGGCTGCACGTTGTCTTTATACGGCTGGCGCGGTGCCGGCCCCTGCCAGAGATCCCAGTCGAGTGTGGCGGGGACAGGCACCGGCTTTCCCACGCCGATGGATTTGCGGGTGTTGTCATACCAGCATTTCGCAAAATACGGACGGCCAATCAGCCCACCACGGATCTTATTGACCATCTCAATCGTGTGCGGTGACGAGCGCTGCTGCGTTCCCATCTGCACCAGCTTGCCGTACTTCTTCTGTGCTTCAATCAGTAGCGCACCCTCGCCGGGATTATGGCTGCAGGGCTTCTCGACGTACACGTTTTTTCCCGCCTGCAAAGCGAGGATCGACATCGGCGCGTGCCAGTGATCCGGCGTGGCAATAGTGATGGCATCGATATCCTTGCGCTCGAGAATCTTGCGAAAATCTTTCTCCGTCGCCGGGTCGGAGCCCATCATTTGCCGGGTGGCAGCGGCGAATTTGGCCAGAATGGTGCTTTCAACGTCGCAGACGTACGCGATACGCGCGGCATCCTGGTTGGCCTTGAGTGAGGAGAGATGCGCATAGGCTCGGCTGTTGAGACCGATCACCGCGAAGTTGAGCCGTTCGTTGGAGCCCATGATCTGGCTGTAACTCTTGGCTGTCGAGCTAAGGGCGAGCCCGGCCGCCCCCACGGCAAGTGTGTCAAGGAATTCACGTCTGGTGACCATTCTGTCTCCTGTGCATCAGCAGTGCTCGAAGGCTCTTCGCATGCGCTCAAAACGCGGCCGGACGATCTCAGTAGTGCACAGAACATGCTAAACCGTGCGTTTCGGGCGGCAAGTTACTGTGTCCCGGCTACAGGCAGAGACGGTTTGAAACAGCTAGAGGATTTGAGCCTTATCTGAATCAGTAAAATCAGTTGATGCCATCGCCTCTGCATATCGGGATTGTGGGCTGTTCTGCCGAGGGTGCCGCGCTCTGTTATCGCACGATCTGCACGAAGGGGGCGCAATTGCTCGGTCCGCATGCACACCCTGAAATCACGATGCACACCCATTCGCTGGCGGCGTATGTCGAGTACATCGAGCGCAACGACTGGGAAGGCGTGGCCGATCTGATGCTTGACTCGGCCCGCAAGCTGAAGAACGCCGGCGCGGATTTCGTCATTTGTCCGGACAATACAATCCACCAGGCCATGGATCTGGTTGAGCCGCGATCGCCGCTGCCGTGGCTGCATATCGCCGAGGCCGTTGCCAACGAGGCGGTCGACCACGGTTACAAGCGCCTGGGACTTCTCGGTACCCGCTGGCTGGTCGAGAGCGAAGTGTATCCGCGGAAACTATCGGCGCACGGTATCGCCTACCTGCGCCCCTCAGAAGAGGAAAGCAAGGAGATCAGCCGGATCATTATGGATGAGCTGGTTTATGGCGTCTTCCGGCCAGATTCGGTTACCTATCACCAGTTCGTAATCCGCCGCATGAAAGACGAAGGCTGCGACGCTGTTGTACTTGGCTGCACTGAGATTCCTCTCATCATCAGCAACAAGAACTCGCCGTTGCCTGTTCTGGATTCAACACGGCTGCTGGCGTGGACGGCGCTCAAGCGGGCCGTGGCCGAAGATCGAAAAGCTGTCTGATCTGCCTGGTTGTAGGGTCAAACACGCTTTCAAATCAAAAAGGGACGCATCCGCGTCCTTTTTTGATGATATGACCCGATCGAAGAGTCTTACTTCTTCTTCGCAGGCTGCGTGGCAACAATCATGCTCGATATCTTGTCATATGTCGCTGCCGGGACAATTCCCTTGCTCTTAAGTTGGGTCTTGTTGGCGTAAGGACGGCCGGCAATGATTTTCTGCGAATAGGCATCACCGATTCCAGGAAGCGCCTTAAGCTGATCGGCCGTAGCCGAGTTGATGTCGATAAGACTGCCGGCTGGATTTGCGGGCATCGACGCGGCGGTCGGCGGCTTCTTTGCAGTCGATTGAGCAACGGTTGTGGGGAGGATATTGAGCAATGAGCATGCGGCCACCCCCAGAATTACTGAAGTGAAACGACCAAATCGCATAGGTATCTCCTTAGTTCCTGTTCTCTTCAGATGCGGAAAGTCGGGAGTGCATCCGGCGCCGACTTTTGCCGCGCAGACATGCTATCCGGTTGAGTTGGTTTTGAGGAAGGAAAACTATCCTCGCCGGGAGCCGAGCAAAGCAAAGCCGGCAAAAGCCGGCAGGTGCTTCAGTCTCACGGGTAGGTTACTGATACGGGGCAAGTCGAACCGCAACCCGTGCAATTTTCAAATTGAGGCAGGAAATTTCCAGCAGCACTATTCGCTTTTACGGCGCGTACCTTTGCGACGTTCCGATTTTTCCGCGCGCCAATCAGGGGCGCCCGTGCGGCGTTCTCGCGCATTCCCGCGGCGCTCCGGAATCTGAGTCATATCGGGTAATACCACCATGGGTGCGCTGTTCGACTCAAGCCGCATAATGTCTTCATCCATGTCGACATTACAGGCCACGTTGCCCGTGGTAAGCAGCCTGTTGAGCACCGGAATATTCACGCGCTGGGTTTCGATGAAATCCACGCCTTCGGCAGTTAGCGAAAAGTCTGAGTTGTCAGCTCTTGTGATGTAACCCTTCTTGCCGAGGTACCAGGTGGTGAAGTCCAGGTAGTCGCGCGGAAAGCCCATGCGCTTTTCTATCTCGGCCAGGCTGACTCTAGGATCGAACGGGTTGGCGCGACGGCGATAGTAGAGCACCGCGAGCACCGCGAGACGGCGGTTCAGCTCGCCTTGCACCTGGTCCATGAAGTCCACGGAATCAGAAAGCGGGTTGTGCACGGGGCCGCTTTCGGTCTCGTAGTCGCGGTCATATTCTGACCGGCGTTCCGGGTCAGAAAGAACGTCATAGGCCGATTTCAGAAGGAAGAATTTCTCCGGGTCCCCCGTGTCCGGATTATCCGGGTGGAAGCGGGCAGCCAGATACCGGTAAACGCGGTGGATCGTCTCCGTGTCAGCGTGGGGGCTGATTTGGAGAAACTCATAGTAGTCCAGCGTCTTAGTCGCTTCAAGCATTGGGGGACAACCTCTCCTGTCGTGATTCGCGGGGCCTGCAATGGAGGAAGCGTAGCACTGGTGTTCGGGGGTGGAGCAATCACCCGATTTGGTCAACCGCGGACGAATGTAACCATCCATCAGATAACGAAAGGGGCAAAGGCGTGCTCGGCGGGCGTCGATCCCGCTCGTCACACCGAAACCAATGCCGAGACGGACGCTGAATAACAATGGTTCACAGGTATTTGCATGCCAAATCGGCTTTAGCAGTCTTCGAATTCCAAGCTCGTGATACCACTTAGGTGGGGTTCATTTAGATGGGGTAATGAACTCTAATGTGAACCTAGATCACCAAGGGAAGCCGAGGTCACAGACCATATAAGGCACCTAAACGAAATGAACCTCGCTGCCGATCTAGTCGTTTTCAGGTTGCCGAAGCTCGACGAAACGCGTCTGAAAGAGGGTAGAATCCCCTATGCCCTTAAGGGACCGCATTTTGCGTGCGAGGCTTAATTCTGCGTTTCGGTTTATTTCCATTACCTGCATCGAAGAAGAGCTAGCGCTCCGAATGAACGACTCGGCCGCTGGTCCCCGAAGCATCTGAGTGCAACATGAAAAACAACCTGAGCATTGATTTCCGCGACACGTCGTATCCCGTCGGAACCGGCCATCGGCCGGAGCAGGCCTCAGGGATCTATCAATCCGGACTGCCCATTTTCAGCCAGGATTGGTGGCTAAATATCGCACGCGGGTCTTCGAACTATCGTGAGTTGAGAGTCCTCCAAGGAGACATCGTAATTGGACGACTCCCCTTTGTTTTGTCCAAAAACCGGATAGGCCTCGTTCTCGGTCATGATCCACATTGGTCGCATCTTGGCGGCCCGATTGTCGATGAGACATTGAACCGGACAGAACAAGCCGTAGTGATCCACTCATTGCTCGAGCAGCTCCCGCGATCGGTCTCGTTTCATTTTGTCTGCAATCCTGATTTGATTTACTCCGACCTCGTGAGAAGCGCCTTTACGAAATCAGGGTTTGACCATACGACTCAACTCACCTTACTCCGCCTTCCTTCGGAGGGCGATATCTTGAATGCCCGAAAAAGCAAACACAAGGGACACATCAAGAGAGCAGCCAAAGAGCTGGATTGCATCGATATCAGCGCAAAGGAGTTCGTCCGCTTCTTCGAAGCTAATTTGAAGGCAAGAGGGAAAACGAGCTACTCTCCCTTGGATACACTGAGCTGCCTGATCGAAGAGGCCATATCCCGGCGACAGGCGCGGGCTGTCGCCGCGATTCCAACTTCCCGGATGATGCCCGGAGATAGCCGCATCTCGGCCACTTATGATGCGGCCATCGTCTATGTTTGGGACAGCAAGCGTTGCTATTACTGGCTGTCAACTCCCCGCATCCCTTTTGCGAACGGTTCCAACGCAAAACCCCATCCGGACGCGACCAAGCTTCTTGCCGTCAGAGCGATGGAAGATGCCCAGACCATGAACCTGGTTTTTGATACAGATGGAGTCACCACCCCCGGTTCGGAGATTCTCTACCGTACTATGTTCGGACTCAGAGAAGAGCAATATCGCGACGTCTTCAAGCGCACAACAATCTGGGAAAGGCTCCACCAGAAAAGCCGTCGGCAGTTCAGATCCATGTTTGCAAAATCAAACGATTCCGCGGCCTTCTAGCGGAAGGGGCGCCCCGCTGGAAAGTGATAGGGCAATCGGCCACCCGCGCGCCCTGGCCGATATACTCACCCTTTAGGGCGTGGATGCCAAACAAGAGCCCGTGCGCCCGACGGAGAACGCCGTCTTGTCCCTGACCCGCCGCGGATTCTTGAAGTCGCTTTCGAGGACCGCACTGGTTTTATCGCTCGAAGATGTTTTGAGGCTGGCGCGACCTGCATTCGGCCAGCAGGCGGCCCAGGCTCCAAAAGGCAACGCCCGCCAATCCTATGAGGCTGCGGCAAGACCGGCGCCCAAAGGCACGCCATCGCCCGTGGCCGGGACACCGCTTGGCGTTCAGTTCGTCGACGTTGCCAAAGAAGCGGGGCTGAATGTGGAGATGATCTTCGGCGGTGAACATCGCAACAAATATCTCCTTGAGACCACCGGCTGTGGCGCGGCATTCTTTGACTATGATCATGACGACTGGGTCGACATTTTCCTGGTGAACGGCTCCCGGCTAGAAGGGTTTCCCAAAGGGCGCGAGCCAGTCAGCCGCCTCTTCAAGAACAATCGCGACGGCACCTTCACCGACGTCACTATCGAGTCGGGTCTGGCACGCTCAGGCTGGGGCCAAGCGTGCTGTGTCGGTGACTACAACAATGATGGATGGAACGATCTGTTCGTCAGCTATTACGGGCAGAACGCGCTGTTCCGCAATAATGGCAACGGCACGTTTGCCGATGTCACCAAAGAAGCCGGGCTGCTACAGGATCGCCTGCGGTGGAACTCCGGTTGTTCTTTCCTCGACTACGACAAGGACGGTCATCTCGATCTCTTTGTAGGCAACTACATCGACCTGGATCTAAAGACCACACCACTACCCGAAGATGCGAACTGCACCTACAAGGGAATCGTGGTCGCGTGCGGACCGCCGGGACTCGAAGGCGGCAAGAACCTGCTTTATCACAACAACGGCGACGGCACGTTTAAGGACGTGAGCGAGAAAGCCGGCATGTGGGGCACGCTCGGTACCTACGCGCTTAGTTGCGGCGTCGCCGATCTCGACAACACGGGCTGGCCAAACATCTACGTCGCCAACGATTCGACATCTGCCACGTACTACGTGAATCAGAAAGATGGAACCTTCAAGGACCAGGCCATCGAAGCGGGTGTGGCGTATTCGCCTGACGGCAAGCCGCAGGCGGGCATGGGTGTTTCCATTGGCGATTACAACCGCGATGGCATGCTCGATATCGTCAAGACCAACTTCGCCGGCGATACGGATTCCCTCTACATGAATCTTGGCGACGGTTCCTTCGACGATCGCACTTACCAGGCGGGCCTCGGCATCAATACACGCCTGCTCGGCTGGGGCATCAGCTTCATCGACATCGATAATGACGGATGGCTCGACATACTCGTCGCCAACGGCCACGTGTATCCCGAGGTTGATGGCACGCAGGTGGATGCAGCCTATGCAGAACGGAAATACCTCTACCGCAATCTGCGTAACGGTCAGTATGAAGACTTGAGCCTGAAGGGTGGGAGCGGAATCACCGTGGATGCCAAAGCGCGCGGGTTTGCCGTGGGGGACTACGACAACGACGGCGATCTCGATGCCGTGGTGAATTGCGTGAACGCCGTTCCGCAACTGCTGCGTTGCGATTCGACGCTGAACCGAAGCTGGGTGAAAATTCGCCTCGTCGGAACGAAGTCAAACAAGACCGGCATCGGCGCGCGCATCAAGGTCGTGGCGCAGACAGGTTCGCCGGTGCTCAACGCAAAGCCCGGGGTTCCTCTCACGCAGATTGAGGACGTGAAATCCTGCAACGGCTATTACTCTGCCAGCGATCTGCGCATTCACTTCGGTCTGAATGAAGCAAAGAAAGTGGACCTCGTCGAGATTCGCTGGCCTTCTGGCGCTGTCGATACGCTCAAAGATCTTGATGTGAATCGCCTCTACGTCGTGGAAGAGGGCGGGAAAATCCTCAAGAGCGAAGCCCTGACGCCTGCCAAGAAGAAGTAGCTCAGAAGCCACGCGATTCGACGATCTTCAACCGAAGAGTTCGCGTTCCTGGCAATGAAGATCGCCGGTCGTCCAGTATGCTGCAGACCACGAGTCGTCCGTGTGCAGGTTCATATCGGCACTCTTTGCCGCATCCATCTTGGACTGCGGCTGCTTCTCAATAAGCGGCTGCTGGGGCTGTTTTGATGTTGCTGCTTTCTTGGTGGTCATCCTTGGTCTCCGGTCTTCGTCTCCTTCGCCTTTGCGTAGCGATCGAGAAATGCATAGTGATCGATCAGGCCCAACGCCTCGATCGCAAATGCCGTTGCCACTTCCTCGTCGTGGATTTCGAGTAGGTTGTCGCCGTTCGCCTTCTCGCCTCCGTTCGCGAGGTTTGAAGATCCGCAGTACACAACCGGATCTTTTCCGTTCAATCCACAAATCACAAACTTGTCGTGGATCTCGTGGCCGGGAGGGCTCGGCACCTGGTCGAACGGTGGCGGCAATTGAACGTGGCTCGGCTTTCCGGTGACCAGGACGCCCTGCGGCGTAGCAGGGTTGTAAAGGACGACGCCATCCGGACGGTCGGAGATTCCGTAGCTGTAGAGGTGCCCTTTTTTGTAGATATTGTTGAGCGCCGTATAGACCGGATTTACGCCCTTCGTGTCATCAAGCTCCATCACCGCGAACAGAACGTTCCCTTTCGGCTTTCCTGCTTCATCATTGATACGCGTGACCATGGCGCCCAGCAGGCTGGAAACGTAGTCCGAAGAGTGCGGCGAAAAGTTGATGGTCATCTTCGGCATCCCATTTCCCGCCGGAGAAAATGCTTTGGTCGCGAAACCGGATTTGGAGAACTTCGCAGCCGAACACTTGTCGTTCCAACTTTCTTCAAATACGGCCTCGTACTCCTTGGCGACATCAGCGTCATCGAAAACCAGAACATGGTTGGCATTCACGTAAAGGCCAGTTACGGAAAAGTTGGTCGATCCAGTGAGCACCTTCACGGGCACACCGCCCTTCAAGACAATGAGGACCTTGTCGTGCGAGTAGCGCGCAAAATGACCGCGAAGGAGCGCGTCGAGGTTCTTCGCCTTAGCCTTCTGCTCGAATAGCTCAGCGAAAGGGACCTCGAGGGGCGTAACGATCTTCTTCGTCTTCGAATCCTTGTGCGTCACATGCAGTTCAGCGTCGTCGAGAATCAGCCGGATTCTGCCTTGTTCTGCAAGCGTGAGGAGAATGGTTGCAATATTCGGTTCGTCGAGATCGTAGGCGAACATATCGAGTTTGAGGCTGGCGTCATTGAGAACTTCATTCAGCACATTAAATACCTGCTCGTGAGCCGTTTCGCCCATCCACTCGTAGATTTCATCGAAGGTTACGTCTTTGCCCTGGTTGTTCGTTCCGGCCTTCACATTCGTTGCGTACAGTAGGGCTCGGTTTGGAGGAATCACAGGCGTCTTTGCACCGAAGTGATGCACGAATGCCTGCGACTGCATGTAACCTCGTGTGAATCCGAGGCTCAGTGGGCCTTTCTTGAATGGACCAACGTTGATTGTGAGCGAGGCACTCAACGTGTTGTCGAGCGCAAGCATCTTGCCGCTGTTATCAAAGAAGCGTGGCGTAACCGTGTAGACATACGGGCCGACGGCGGGGTTCAGCCCCTGGTGATATTGCCCGGTGAAATGCACCCACCTGTACTTCTGAAATGGCGAATTGGCGCTCGATTGCGGCAGTTCACCGGACACAACTGCATGGTTGTTCGGTTTAGGAAACTGCAGATCGTTCCACAAATAGTACGCGGCCTTCCCAGGGGGCTGCGCCTGAATCGAAAAGCCGGCCAGTTTGGCGGAATGTTCCTTCTTGTCGAAGTTGAAAGCCAGAAGGGTCTTGTTGTCGCCGGGATAGGCCTTGAGGATGAGGCCGCTCTTGGAGTTGCTGTTGCTCACGCAGGCCATGCAAGTTCCTCCGAGGTCCTAGACTTCGGAGAGATTGTGCTCCCCAGCTTCCAGGCGTTTCAAAAAAGAGGATCAATTCACCAACCCACCCGAAACGACCAGCTGATTCGCTCAAAAGTGCAGTTGGCTTTCGTGATCCAGCAGCCATCGCTTGCGCTCGATGCCTCCGCCATAACCGGTCAATGATCCGTTTGCCCCAATGACGCGGTGGCATGGAACGACAACGGAGACGGGATTTGCGCCATTCGCCAAACCAACCGCGCGTACCGCCGTGGTCCGGCCAATGTTTTCTGCGAGTTTGCCGTACGAGGTGGTGGTCCCACATGGAATTGCACGCAGAGCGCGCCAGACATCCCTCTGAAACGGAGTTCCTCCCGTTTCCACCGGTAGCGCATCGATCGCGGAAAGATCTCCTTCAAAGTAGTTCGAGATCGCCTTTGTTAATCCATTGGGATCGCGACCCGGCTCGAGAGTGAATTTCTTCGAGTTCACTTGAAGACGTAAATATCGACGTATGTCTTCCTCATCCTCGGTGAATAGAGCGACACGCAGTTTGCCGTTTCCATCCGCAGCAATCATTAGTTCGCCAATCGGTGTCGCGAAGCGATCCATCGAATATCGAAGAACTTGATCCATGGCAATTTCCCGCACTGTAGCTTTTGGAAAAGTTCGAAACCGGGCCCCCCGGGGCGAAAGTTTTTCGCGGGTTTTCCAACTTTAACCAACCCTCAAAGATGACGCATGCTAGTCGAATCATAACGCCCGTTCTGACTGGCAAAAGCACCAGACCTTCAACAATTTTGTTACAGAAAGGCGCGTAGGCGATGTCAACCGGACATCCCGTTTCTCCGTCAACACTCTAGCAAGACTGAGAACGGCAGCGAGAGCTGTTGGAGCGCTGAGCCTGTCCCGCCTTCATTCGGTTTGTCTGGCAGGAATTTGCGGTTTGTCTGTGTTGGCGATGTGCTGGTCCTCCACGGGCGTGCAAGCTCGCCCGGATAATGACGCGCACGCCCCGAATGCCAGCTGTGCGCCTTGTCATCGCGAAATCTACGAGCGCTACCGTACGACCCCCATGGCAAACGCAAGCGGACCCGCTGTCGACGGATTTCTGCCTGGCGACTTTGTGCACGCCGCGTCAGGCGTGCACTACCGCATATCCGAAGACGCCGGCCGCGTCTGGATCAGCTACGAACGCGACAGCACACTACCTGACAAAGCGCTGAAAGGCCGGCAGGAACTGCGCTATTTCATCGGGTCGGGCAAACGTGGGCGCACCTATCTCTTCGATCAGTCCGGATACTGGTTCGAATCCCCAGTCAACTGGTATGCCCGCAAGCAGATCTGGGACATGGCTCCGAACTACCTTGGATCGCACGAGATGCCATTTACGCTGCCGGTGGATCCAGGATGCCTTCACTGTCATGCATCCAAAGTTGCGCACTCGTTATTGGAGGCGCGCAATTTATTCGCGCGCGAGCCATTTGCGCACGGAGGCATTACATGTGCCGAATGCCATGGCGACGGCGATGCGCACGTTGCAACGAAGGGCAAGGTTCACATGCTCGATATCGACGCGCTGCAACCCGTCCGGCGCGATTCTGTCTGCCTCAACTGCCACCTCGAAGGACAGGCTGCCGTTGTTCGAAATGGCAAGGAGTTGCAGGATTTCTTGCCCGGCGAGGACCTGTTCGACTACGCGCTGTACTTTGTGTACCGCGACGAAAATGGATCTGGCGGCCGTGCGACCAGCCAGTGGGAAGCGCTCCTGCGCAGCGAATGCAAGCGAAAGTCCGGCGATCGCCTGACGTGTACCACGTGTCACGATCCGCACGGATCGCCTCCACCCGACGAGAAGATTGCCTTCTATAGGCAAAAATGCCTGCAGTGTCATAACACAGGCACATTTGCCGAGAAGCATCATCCTGAGAATCAAGACTGCGCTGCTTGTCATATGGCACGGCCGCCATCGAATGACATTGCGCACGAACAGGTGACAGACCACTGGATCAAGAAACGCATCAGCAACTCGCGGCTGTCGTCGGCGACAGCAGGAGAACTGGAAACGGTCGGGGGTGTTGCCGCAGATGACCGCGACCTTGGATTGGCCTATGCGCAGTTTGCAGCGCGTGGTGACCAGGCGGCGAGCGAACGAGCGATAACACTACTACGCCGGGCCGAATCCACCGAGAGCGGAGCCAGGCGAGACCACGAGTTGCACGCGCAACTGGGATTTCTCGAGCAGGTGGGCGGAAAGTTAGAAGCAGCTATCGAGGAATATCAAATTGCCCTCGAAGCCGATCCATACAACTCACTGGCCGCCGGGGACCTTGCCTTGCTGAGGGCTGGACACCACCAGTACGCCGATGCGTCACGCCTCTGGCGTGCTGTCTTTGATAGTGATCCGGCGCAACTAGGCGCGGGCATGAATCTGGCCGAAGTGCAGTGCGCTCTGGGAGAGCAGGCCGCTGCTCTGGCCACCTTGGATCGCCTGCTGGAATTCGCACCTGACCATCAGAAAGCGAAAGCCTTGGCTCGAGAAATCGGCTCTGGCGCGCGTAAATGCGGTGTTCAATGAGCTACCTCGTTCCAGGAGCATCCAGCGAGTCAACAGAAGTGCAGCGAGATCCACTCCTGAGATCTGCGAATGTTATGCCTAAATCAATTTCACTGGCCGAAAACTTCTTTAGAAGCAATGATAGAGAAAAGCCGGGCTGCATCTTCCTCATCACTTTTGGAATCAACAGACGAGTGAGATCCCCGTTACAGTGCCGGCAATTGGGATGAAAGAACACTTTCAGAATCAACCATTTGGTGGAGATAAACACCGTCCTCAATAGGGAGAGTAAAGTGGCACACTGCTCGAGACTGAATGTGAAATCGGGCATTAACGGCCCGTCAAATTGACATATCAATATGCAGACTACTTGGACAGTTTGTCTACTTGCGCGATATTGAATAGAGGCGCACACCCCGAATCTAATTTACCCGAACTTCGCTAGTGCCGTTTCAAGGGCAATTTCAGTAAATCGCTTTATATGCGTGCTTTAGTGGCGCCTGATTTTGCTGTCTTTTTGCGCCTGCCGCCCGGGTAAAGCTTTTCCCCCATTGACATGTCGATTCCGCCTCGATCTGCCCTTGCTTTCCAGCTTTTGACATTGACAGGCAGGTGACAGTTTCAGTAAGGTTTCCATTTGCTCCGGAGTCTCGAAATTTATCGCTCTCTATTTGTGTTCGGGAGTGGCGGCACCGGGAAATGAGCGATCCTGCCATCGCGGCAGGTGAGCCCTGTAAGCCGACCGGTCGAAGTCGAAGAACCTGCCGGCAGAATTATTAGTTAACAGATCAGAACAACGGCATTCTTTTCAGGAGACCGCATGAACAAGTTCCTACGTACAGCACTTGTGCTGGCGCTTTTTGCCTGCGCGAGTTCGCTCTTCGTTGTGACAGCCAGTGCACAGTCGGTTTACGGATCGATTATTGGCACTGTGTCTGACGCGAGTGGCGCTGTCATCCCGAACGCATTGATAACCGTCACCGACGTGGCCAAAGGCACAGTCGTTACGGTTTCATCAAATGCTTCAGGCGACTACAGCGTGCCCCACCTTATCCCAGACGTCTACAACCTGAAGGTTGTGGCCAAAGGCTTCAAACCTTTCGAAACCCAGGGCATCACTGTCCAGGCCGATACTGCGCCACGCGTCGACCCAACGTTGACGATCGGTTCCGATACGGGGACCACCGTCACGGTTAGTGCTGATGCGGTTCCCTTGCTGAAGACAGAAAAGGCCGACGTGGCAACTGTTTTCGATCAGCAGCAGGTATCGAGCCTTCCAGTTGGCGACCAGAACTTCACCAACCTTCAGCTTCTGCTTCCGGGCGCCCAGGTTCTCGGCTGGTCTCACGCTGCCGATGAAAACCCGCAGGGGTCACAGCAGATCCAGGTCAACGGCCAGGCATTCGGCGGAACCGCTTTCGAGCTGGATGGTACCGACAACCAGGATCCGATCCTCGGAATCATCGTCATCAATCCAGCGATGGACGCTGTAACGGAGACCAAGATCACCACGCAGAACTACGACGCTGAGCTCGGCAAGGCCGTTTCGGCCGTCGTGACCGCGCAAACCCGCTCGGGCACCAACCAGTTCCATGGAAGTGCTTATGATTTCCGCACCGGCAATGCCAACCTTGCCCGCAACCCGTTCAACCAGCCTTCCGACGACTATCAGGACGCCCATGGACAGGCGCACTCGATCCCGCCCGGACTGAAGAATCGTTTTGGCGGTTCGATTGGCGGTCCGGTCGTTCGCGATAAGGGCTTCTTCTTCTTCAACTGGGAATCGCAGCGGCAAAAGGTGGGCACCACTGCCACCGGAACAGTGCCGACTAACCTCTTGCGCGATTCTTGTCTCGGCGTCACCATCGGCCCTTCCGGAATTCCGGGATGCGACTTCAGTGAGTACGAGGCTATTTACAGGGCCCGCGGTAACCTGGCTGCCGGCCAGATGCTGACCAACAACACTGGCAATCCGGCGTATAACACGGCGTTCGCGGCCAATGTGATTCCCACGGCGCTGATTTCTCCCCAGGCAATTAATCTGTTGGGGTACTTCAAGAACTACGCACCGAACCAAGGCACCCAGGGCTTGCAGCCGATTGAAAGCAACTACTCGGCTGGCGGCACGGGACTGTTCAACAGCAACGCGTATACCGTTCGCGGAGACTGGACCTTCAACGAGAAGATGCACGCATTCGGCCGCTTCTCGCGGTTCTGGGACACCCTCTCCGGAAAAGTGCTCTTCGGCGATGCCGGCGGCCCGGGCTTCGGTCTTGGCGGCTACGGCGGCAACTCCAACGGAGCCAACGACAGCCTTGCTTCAGGCGTGGATCTCGCGATCAGCCCGAAATTGCTGACCGACTTCCGCTTTGGCTACTACCGCTACAACGTTATCGACACCAAGTATGACCAGGGTAGCGACTTCGCGAACACCATTGGCATCCCGGGCATCAACATGGGCGATGACTTTACGTCCGGCGCGCCTGGATGGCAGATCAATGGGCTCGGCGGCCAAGCTAACAACGCAAGCAATGCGCTTATTGGCGCCGGTCTCAGCATCAACCGCTGCAACTGCCCGCTCACCGAAAAGGAAGACCAGTACCAGGTAGTTAACAACTGGACATTCATCAAGGGCAACCACTCGTTCAAAGTGGGTGTCGACCTCCGCTTTGCCACCAACCTTCGCGTTCCATCCGATACAGACCGCGCTGGGCTGATGACCTTCGGCACAGGTCCGACCTCGAACAACGGAACCAATGGCCTCGGCTGGGCGACGTTTGCGCTGGGCGACGTGGGCAACGGCACGAACTCTGCGTTCGGTCGCTATGTTTCCGTTTCCACTTCAGCCAAAGAACATCAGAACCGCACCTTCTACTACGGTCAGGACACCTGGCGCGTAACCAAGAACCTGACCGTGAATCTCGGGCTGCGCTGGGAGCTGTACTTCCCAGAGTCGGTCAATGCCAAGGGCAACGGATCACTCATGAACCTTGCCGATGGCTACATGCACGTTGCCGGATACGGGCAGGTCCCGCTGGATATGGGCTGGACCATTCAGTTGGCCAAGGGCTTCGATCCTCGCATCGGCATCATGTACCAGCTGGATGACAAGACGGTCATTCGTGCAGGCTATGGCCGCAGCTTTGATACGGGCGTGTTCGGCTCCATCTTCGGCCACGTTGTCACGCAGAATCTCCCCGTTCTGGCTAACCAGAACGTCACCGCGACCTCCTCGACAGGTACGGCGTTTACGATGGCTGAAGGTCCGCCGGCATTCGTCTTCCCGACAGTGCCGTCCAGCGGTCTGCTGCCTGCGCAGGGCTATGCTGTCAGTCCGAAGGCTCGGCCCAATCCGCTTAATTTCCCGACCATCGATGCATGGAATCTGAGCGTGCAGCGTGCAATTACTCCGACACTCAGCATCACTGCTGCCTATGTCGGCAACAAGGGAACTCACACGCTGGGCGACACCAACCAGAACAACACCAACCCCAATGAAGCGGCTCTGTCCCTGCCGGGTAACTTCAGCCCGACTGGCCAGACTTTGAATTGGGATCCTGACGGCGCCGGCCAGACTGTGAATGGCGTTACCACGCCACTCCCAGCCGGGTACTCAGGCGGCGTTGCGAACGGCAACTTCCTCAAGCGGTACTACGGCGGCACTCTCGCAGCATGCAGAGACACGAACTACGCCAGACCGACGGGGCCGGGCTATCCGAACATTACACCCGGCATGTGTGGATGGACGAACGGCATCAGCTACTATGGCGACGATCAGAACACCGAATTCAACGCCCTGCAGGTCACGGTTGCAAAGACCTTCACAAAGGGTCTTGCATTGAACGCCAACTACCAGTGGGCGAGCGCATGGGGAGACCAGAACGGCTATTGGACCTGGGATCACCACGTTACTCACCTGCGTGATTCCAACGTGCGTGCGCAGGCCCTCACCAGCTACGGCAGCTATGATCTTCCATTCGGCCGTGGCAAACAGTACGCGCAAAATGTGAATCGGGCAACCGATATGATCATCGGCGGATGGCAAATAGCTTATTCGTTGAACTGGTCCGGTGGCCTTCCGTACAGCGTGAATATGGGTGGCGGCTTTGGCCTCAACCAGGATTGCAACCACAACACAGGCGGATCGGCAGCACCCTGCCGTCCAAATACCAGCGGACACATGAAGACCAGTCTGACCAGCCCCAAGGTATCTGGCGGAACGGTCAGCCGGGACTTCTTCACACCGCAGCCCCAGTTGTTCTCGTTCCCAGGGCTGGACGTCATTGGAAACGCGGGCGCCAACACCTACCGTGGCCCCTCGTTCTTCAATACGGACGCGAACATTGTGAAGTCATTCACCATTCACGAGAGCATCGTTGCGAAGTTCCGCTTCGACGCCTTCAACGCCTTCAACCACATTAACCCGGCTACCCCCGATGGCAACATCTTCGGAACCGGTCACATCACTGGCCTCGGACCGGGACCCGGACCTCGTCAGCTTGTGTTCTCCGCTCGCGTACAGTTCTAACGCGCACGGAAGCGCATTTGATCTCGCAACAAACCTGGAGGGGAGCTACGGCTCCCCTCTTTCTTTGCCCTCGCGCGGGTCAACACGCTCGTCAAAGCAGCAGGCTGCGTAGAGTTAAACTGGATTCATCAGGATAACTATGTTTCGTGTCACCGCCATTGCTGCTCTTCTCGCCGTTTCGCAAGTCGCCCTCTCGGGACAAATCCAGCAAGGCGCATCGTCTCCTCCAGACACTGCAGCTCCTGCTCTGACGTTTGAGACCGCCAGGGAACTCGCCGGCAAAGGCCACCTCGACGCGGCAATGACGCAGTTGGATCAACTCGCCGCACAAACGCCGGAACCGGCGGGCGTTGAACGCCTGCGTGGCATGATCTTCTACCAGCGAGAGCAATTTCCGCAGGCAATTGATGCTTTCTCGAAAGCCGCCGACCAGGATCCCAACGATCGCGAGTCGATGGAGATGCATGGGGTAAGCCTCTTCCGCCTTGGCCACATTCAAGAGGCAATTCCACTTCTCGAGAAAGCGCGAATCGGAGTGGAGGGAGCCAACGTCGATCCCAATTACGTGCTTGCGCTCTGTTACGCAGACGTGCAGCGCTACGACGACGCGCGCCATGCCTTTGCAGCGCAGTACGGGTTTCCGCCCGACTCTGCCGAAGCCTATCTATTGGCGGCACGCCTGTTTCTGCGGAGAGAATTACGCGATGAAGCCGGAGTGGAAGCCGCAAAAGCTCTCGCACTGAATCCCTCTCTGCCGCTTGCTCACGAATTGCTCGGCGAAGTCGCGTTGTCGAGGGCCGATACTGAAGGCGCGATTCGCGAATTCGAGGCTGAACGCAAAATCAACCCTCTCAATCCTGACCTCTACGATCGCCTCGGAGATGCCTACCTTCGCAGCGGGCAATACGCGGATGCTCAAATGGCATTGAACCGAGCTGTGTTGCTGGAGCCGCAAGCCACTGGCCCCTACATTCTTCTTGGACAAACATTTCTGAAGCTTAAGCAGCCCATCCAGGCCCTCCACTACCTCGACCACGCGGTGAAGATGGATCCCTCCAACTACATCACGCATAACCTGCTGGGGCAGGCATACAAAGCGGTGGGCCAACTCGACGCGGCGAATCGCGAATTCAAATTGGTGGTCGAACTCCAGCATCGGAACGATCCGAAGCCTGCGGGGAAGTAGACGATGTCCCGCCGCGCGCTCCGAATTACGTTTGCTCTCTGTGCGCTCTTGGGAGTCTCGTTCACCGCGGCCGCTCAGGCAGCGAAAGCGCCTGAGGCTGATCTAATCAAAAGGGCAGATGCTGCTTTTCATGAGGGCTTCGCAGCTCGCCAGGCCGGAAATCTGGAACTTGCCAAGACGAAGTTCGCCGAGGTCGTTCGATTGCAGCCAAAGATCGCCGAAGGACACGAAGCCCTCGGCGCTGTCCTGGTGGAGTTGGGAGAACCACTCGAAGGCGCTCAAGAGTTCGAAGCTGCGGCCCGAATCAAGCCGGGAGATCTCGGAATCGAAACAAACCTTGCCCTGGCGTATTCGCAAGGGGGCCAAACTGTAAAAGCAATTCCGCATTTCGAGGCCGTTGTTAGCCTGTCAAAGCAGCCCGGACACGCATCTCCAGAGGCTTCGTTCTACGATGCCTACGGTCACGCACTTGCCGCGGCGGGCGAGTCGGATCACGCAGTCGTACAATTCGTTGCAGAAGAAGCACTAACCGGCCCGCGCTCCGATCTCGAAGACGCAATCGGAACTCTCGCTGCGCAGCGGGAGAATTGGCAGGAAGCGCAACAGCGATTTGAGCGCGCCATTTCCCTCGACAGCTCCAATGTCCATGCACGCGTTCACCTCGGCCAGCTCTTTCTCGCACAGAAGAATGTTGCGGAGGCTCTGACTGCGCTCTCGACGGCGGCTGCAATGAATCCGCCGAACGCTGAGGCCTTGATGCAATATGGTCGTGCTCTCGCCGCTGCCGGCAAAGATGAAGACGCGATTCAGCAGTTCAACGCAGCCATCAAGGTCGACGCGAATCTTCCCGGCATTTCGCTGGAGATGGCCATGGCGTTGCAGCGGCTCGGGCGCCAGCAGGATGCGATTCCGTGGTTTCAGAAGGCCATCGAGAGCGAACCTCGTAATTCTTCAGCGCTTACAAATCTCGGCCTGGCGCTCACCTTGACCGGCAAAGGCAAAGAGGCGCTCGAGTACTTCAGACGCGCTCTCGCAGAGAACCCCAACGACCCCACTATTTACAAAGATCTCGGTGTCTGCCACATCCAGCTTTCGGCTTTCGACGAAGCGATTGCGGATTTCCAAAAAGCGATCGCGCTCGATCCGAATGATCCACAACTTCACTATGATCTCGGCCTCGCCTACAAGTTCAAAGACCGGCCCGACGAAGCGATTGCCGAGCTAAGCCGCGCCGGGCAGATGGATCCCAACCTGCAGGATCCTCCGTACACCCTCGGCATCCTTTACATGCAGTTAGGCAGGCTCGACGAAGCCGTCGTGCAACTCCGCAAGGCCGTTGCGCTCCGGCCCGAGAACGGCGATGCGTGGGCCATTCTGGGCAGTACGCTCAAGCAGGATTCGCGTCTTCCCGAGGCTGTGGAGGCGCTTGAGAAGGCCATTCCGCTATTGCCCGGCCAGCCCGGTCCACGGGTCACACTCGCCGGAGTGCTCGCTGAGCAGGCGGGAAATCTCAGCGTGCAGGCCAACGCCGCTGAAGCCGCCGGCGACCAGAAGAAAGCCGACGAGCTGCGGGTTGAGATGAAGCAGCTTCGCACGCAGGCGGCCGACTACCGCAAAGAAGCAGCCGTGCTGGCGCAGGGTGCCGTTAGTCGGCAACGCGCCAGCTTCGCGCTCAACGCCGGCAACCAGCTCATGCTGCGCGGGCAGATCGGAGATGCCATCGTGCGCTATCAGGAATCGGTCGCCGCTGATCCCACTTTCGCTGAGGCTCACACCCAGCTCGCAATCGCATTTGAACGCCAAGGCCGCGCCGACGAAGCTGCCCAAGAGCGCACCAAGGCCGCAGACCTCAGCAAGGCGCAGTAGAATACTCCTTCGCGTTTTTCCGCGTTCCAGGAGTGCTCATGATCCGCAGCGTCTCGCCATCCTGCATGAAGTCTGTGCGCAAACTACCCATGTGTGTCCGCTCGGCTCTGTATTTTGCTATTGCTTTCGCAGCAGTTGCTCCACTCCACGCCCAGCAGCGCTGGACCGAAGCCCAGGCCAACAAATGGTATGCCATCCAGCCATGGCCCGTGGGCGCGAATTTTCTGCCATCCACCGCGATCAACGAGCTCGAGATGTGGCAAGCCGACACGTTCGATCCGACCACGATAGACCGCGAACTCGGGTGGGCCGAAGCCATTGGTATGAACACCATGCGCGTCTTCCTGCACAACCTTCTCTGGGACCAGGATCCCAAGGGCTTTCAGCAGCGCATCGACACTTTCCTGACCATCGCCGCACGACACCACATCCGGCCCGTCTTTGTTTTATTCGATTCCTGCTGGGACCCGCACCCAAAGCTCGGGCCGCAGCATCCGCCTATTCCCGGCGTCCACAACTCGGGCTGGGTGCAGGCTCCCGGAGCGGAGATTCTCGCCAACCCGGCTAAGTATCCGGAACTTCAAAAATACGTTGAGGGAGTTGTAGGCGCATTCGCCAATGACCCTCGTATCCTTGCCTGGGATCTATGGAACGAGCCCGACAACGGCAACGACTCCTCCTACATCAACGGAGAAAAGAAAAACAAAAGTGAGATCATCGCCGGCCTTCTGCCGCAGGTATTTGAATGGGCACGCTCTGCCCATCCCACGCAGCCGCTAACCAGTGGCATCTGGCATGGTGATTGGACGTCAACAGCCACGATGACGCCGGTCGCCAAGATCCAGATTGAGCAGTCAGATGTGATCAGCTTCCACAACTACGGATGGCCCGAGGACTTCGAAGCTCACGTGAAGCTGCTCGAGACCTATCATCGCCCCATCATCTGCACCGAATACATGGCGCGCAACATCGGCAGCACCTTCGATACCGTTCTGCCCCTCGCGAAGCAGTACCACGTTGGAGCCATCAACTGGGGCCTGGTAGCAGGCAAGAGCCAGACGTGGATTCCCTGGGATTCCTGGCAGCGGCCGTACACAACAGAACAACCTGCAGTCTGGCAGCACGACGTATTTCATCCCGATGGCAAGCCCTACCGGCAGCGCGAGGTTGAAATCATTCGCAGCCTGACGAAACCCGAGAGCGGCGCCGCAACCAGCGCGAAATAGGCAATTTTCCTGTTGTGTGCGGCGGCACGCAGCCCCTACATTGCTGGGTATGGATCTCAACAGCCGCCGCTCCTTCCTCAGGCAGGCAGCCACGCTTGCCGGCGCTCTCTCCGCCTCTAGCCTGTTCCAACAAGCCCACGCTGCCGACTTCGCTGCTGCAGGAGTGCGCGTTGCGCACCTCAGTCCCGACATTGCCGCGCAGGATGAAGACTACTGGAGCGTGATCCAGCGCGGATACTCGGTGAACCCGAACCTCATCGATCTCAACAACGGCGGAGTCTCCCCCTCGCCCGTCGTTGTGCAGCAGGCGGTCGAGCGCTACAACCAGCTCTCCAACGAAGGGCCGTCCTACTACATGTGGCGCATTCTCGACCAGGGTCGTGAGCCGTTGCGCGAGAAGCTGGCAAAACTCGCCGGAGCCAAACCCGACGAAATCGCCATCAATCGGAACTCCACCGAAGCGCTCAACACCATCATCTATGGCCTCGACTTGAAGCCCGGCGACGAAGTCATCGGCACCAAGCAGGACTATCCCAACATGATTCAGGCCTACCGCCAGCGGGCCATGCGCGAGGGCATCGTCTACAAGCAGATCAGCTTTGACTTTCCCATTGAAGACGACGATCAGATCGTCAAGGCCTACGAGCAGGCCATCACGCCGCGGACGAAGCTTATCCACGTCACCCACATGATCAACTGGGTCGGCCAGACTATGCCCGTAGCCAAGATCGCCGACATGGCGCACTCACACAACATCGAGGTGCTGGCCGACGGTGCCCACTCCTTCGGCCTCATTGACTTCAAGGTCACCGACCTGCACTGCGACTACTTCGGCACCAGCCTGCACAAGTTCCTCTCCGCGCCCATCGGCACCGGCATGATGTGGGTCCGCCAAGACAAGATTGAAAAGGTCTGGCCGCTCACCTGCAACTCGACGCCGCACAGCGCCGACATCCGCAAGTTCGAAACCCTCGGCACGCGCAGTTTCCCGCTTGAGCAGGGCATCGGCGAAGCCATCAACTTCCACGAAGGAATCGGCTCGAAACGCAAGGAAGAACGCATTCGATATCTTAAAAACTACTGGGCCACGCGCGTACAGGAAACGAAGAAGGTAAAGCTGCACACCTCGCTCAAAGCGCAATACTCCTGCGCCATCTGCGGCGTCAGCATCGACGGCATGACGCCCGCTGAACTCGACAGTGCGCTCTTCAACCAGTACAAGATTCACACCGTCGGCATCGTGTGGGAGAACATCAGCTGCGTTCGCGTCACTCCGCACGTTTACACGACAATTCCCGATCTCGATAAGCTGGTGCGCGCCATCAACACACTTGCTGCGTGACAGGGACCACGGGCGCAACGATATCGCCGCGCTATGATCGTCAACGATGAATCGACGATCATTTCTAGGTGCAGTAACCATCGCCGGGACGCAAGCTCTCGTATCTAACTCTGCGCTGGCCGAGCCCAAGCAAGATAAGCCTGAGAGCGCCCGCCGTATTGAGCGGGCGACAACAGCCGCCCTTGCCCTCCAGCGCCGCGACTGGGAACAAGGCATATTCGCCCAGGCTATGCTGCAATCGGGCCAACGCGAACTGCTTCTCCAGCTCACAAAGGCCGCCATGGTGCAGCAAACGCCCGATGGCCGTATGGCCGTCGTAGTAAGCGGCGGACCAACTGACCCGGCAATGGGCGGCGCAGCCTATGCGCAGGCGGCAGCTTGGACCGGCGATGCAGCAATGCGCGAAGCCGTCGACCGCATGCTGATGTGGATCCTGCACAAAGCCCCGCGCAATGCTGACGGCATCCTTTATCACACGTTTGAAGCGCCCCAGATGTGGTCAGACGGCATCAACGGCGCTCCACCGTTTCTGGCTGCCATGGGCCATTACGACGAAGCAATGTTCCAGATAGAAGGCTACCGAAAGCTCCTCTTCAACTCCGATAAAAGGCTGATGGCGCACATCTGGGACGACGGCAAACATCAATTGACCGACCCCGCCTTCTGGGGTGGTGGCAATGGATGGACGGCCGCTGGGCTGGCATGCGTCATCCGCAGCCTCCCGGCTTACCGGAAAAGCGATCGCAACCATTTGGTTGCATTTGCCCGCGATGTGATTGACGGCTGCCTCGCGCACCAGCGCCCCGACGGCCTCTTCCACAACGTTGTCGATCGCCCCGATACCTTCGTCGAAACCAACTTAGCGCAGATGCTCGCTTTCTCCATCTATCAGGGCATCACCGACCAGTGGCTACCCGCCACTTATCGTCCCCACGCCGACCGCATGCACGCAGCAGCCCGCGCCAAGATGGATCAATACGGCTTCATCCAGGGAGCCTGCAGCGCACCCAACTTCGACCGCCCCGGCATCTCCACCGAGGCGCAGTCCTTCTGCATTCTCATGGAGGCTGCAAGGCAGGCGTTCGAATAGACCAGTCGGCCAGGGGTAAATCAATCTCAACTCTCAGCTTCTGTCATCTTGAGCGGAGGTCGTTCACTGTGCGAACGACTGAAGTCAAAAGATCTGCGGTTGAAACTGCCTCAAAGATCCTCATGTTCCGGTATTTAGCTTAGTGCGAGATCATGTCGAAGTTTTGCTGACTATATCCAAGTGCTTACGCGCTATCCTTAAATTCTGACCATATTTAACTCGGACGGTGAGGGGGTCCCGTGCCCGGTCCGACCTACCAATTCGCCGAATTCCAGCTCGACCGTGGCCGCTTTGAGCTGCTCCGTAACGGGCTTTCCCTGCGCGTCGAGCGAAAGCCGATGGAGTTGCTCATCCTCCTAGTCTCCCGACAGGGCCAGCTCGTGACTCGCACGGAGATCACCGAGCGACTGTGGTCAAATCAAGTCTTCGTCGACACCGAGCACGGCATCAATACCGCGATCCGCAAGCTGCGGCATCTGCTCCGTGACGATCCCGATGAGCCGAGGTTCATCCAGACCGTGACGGGGATGGGCTATCGTTTCGTTGCTCCGATCACTGCCATCGAGGCCCCCTCGTCGGATTCCACCCCTGCGGAGACCTCGTCGTCTGTGCGGGATGCCGGGCCATTGGAACCAGAAGCGGAGATCCCTTCCCCCGTCAAGCCTCGACGCCTCTGGATCGCGCTCGCCGCGTGCAGCGCCATCGTCATCGCAATCCTCGTCCTCACCATCGGCCCGCACCCGCTCGCCGCTCGCCTTCTCCGCCGCAACGCCCAAACCCCGATCATGTCGATCGCGGTGATTCCCCTGGAGAATCTCTCCGGCGATCCAAACCAGGAGTATTACGCCGACGGGATGACCGACGAACTCATCACCATGCTTGCTAAGGACTCCACTCTACGCATCACCTCGCGAACCTCGGTGATGCAGTACAGGGGCGTCCACAAACCCCTGCCGGAGATCGCCCGCGCTCTCAATGTTGACGGAATCCTGGAGGGATCGATTTCGAGAAGCAATGATCATGTGCATTGGACATTGCAACTTATCCGAGCCGATACCGACGCCCACGTCTGGGCCGAAAGCTACGACCGCAGTTTCGCCGATGCGCCTACGCTCCCCGACGAGGCAGCAAACGCGATCGCCAGGGCGCTTCACCAGGCAATTCCGGCACGCCCTGTCACGAACTATGTGAATCCCGAAGCACACGACGCATACCTGCGCGGACGCTTTCTGTGGGAGAACTCTCAATTTGCTGAGGCAGGCAAAAACTTCCTTCACTCGGTTGAGGTGCAACCGGACTATGCTCCGGGATGGGCAGGAGTTTCGGAATACTACGGCGCGAGCGCAGTTGACGGATTGATCGATCCGCGAGAAGCCTGGCCGAAGGCGGAGAGCGCCGTAGTCAAATCGCTTCAACTCGATCCCTCTCTCGCCGAGGGTCACTCCGTGCTGGCGGCGGTCTTCTTCTTTTACCACTGGGACTGGGTTCGCGCCCGGAAAGAGATTCGGCGAGCTTATGAGCTCGACTCGCACTTGGCCGATAACTATCGGCTCGAGGCCAAATTGCGGTCGGTTCTGAATGAAAAGACAGAGGCGGTCGAAGTGCAGAGAAAGGCGATGGAAGTCAATCCGTTTGTGTGGCCGTGGGGGCTAGTGATGACCTACGACGCCCTTCGCGACTACGATGCGGCCCTGGAGGAGGGCAAGTTCCGACTCAAAACTTATCCAGAGAATCCAATGTTGCTTTACCTTCTGTCGGATGTATACCGGTGCAAGGGAATGACCAGGGAGTCGACCGACTTTCTCGCTCGGGCGATGTCCGCGCTGGGTGACAAGCAATCTGCGCAGGAGGTGAAGACGGCCTTTGCGCATGGCGGCTATGAGGCTGTTGTCCGCTTGCAGTTGGATGCGCTGCTCAAGCGAGGCAAGTCAAGCTACGCGTCGCCGGTAGAAGAGGCGGAGTTTTACGCGCAGCTTGGCGAGCGGGAAAAGACACTGGCTCTTCTCGAAGCGGGGCTCTCTCAGCGCGCACCCGGACTGCTGTTCATTCAAGCTGATCCGGCGTTCGATTCTCTCCATGCAGACCCGCGATATCGGTCGATTATTCAGCGCGTTGGACTGCCACCGCAGTTTTGAGCTTCGGTCATGCACCCCAGCCAATCCAAAATCCACCGCCACGTGGCATCGGTGGTCTTCTGGCTGGGCGGTGGCGGCAATGCCGCCGTCGGGAACACGACCTGCTTGCCGCGATAGCTCTCGGCGAGTTGTTTGAACACCCGCCCCGCCGGCTTCACGCGACCATCGTTGGTCAGCAGCCCCAACTTGTACTCCAGCGGATTGAAGTCGAGTTTGCGGTCCACATCGTGGCTATCCCAGTAGCTGAACCAGCTCACGCCCTGCTCGATTGCCGCGTGCACTGCCTTGTCGAGCCACTCCGCCTGCTGATCGTCGGTCAGCTCCTTGATACAGGTGTTGAATTCGCCTGCCCACACCGGCTTCTGCTGCGTGCCTGCATACGACCGGATCAAGGCCGCCATCGCAGCCAGCAGCTTCACGCTCGGTGGATCCATCGCTCCGCCATACTTCACTGCGCCGGTCCAGAAGGGATAGCAATGCATCACCGGCATTCGTTGATCGGCAACCAAGGCCTGCTGCGAAAAAGTGGTATCGCCGAACCATGGCCAATGGTCAACCCCATTCACATGCAGCCGGCTGGGCAGCGCCTCGTTCATCAGCCCAAACATCTGCTTCATCCACGCGTCGCCGTCGGCGGTCTTGGCGCTCCAACACGTGTTGATCTCGTTGCCCATGTCGAACCCGATGACATTCTCGTGAGGCGCGAGCGTTCGTCCCAGTTCTCGTACAAAAAGCTCTTGTGCGTCGAGCATCACCCGGTCAGTGAAAAAGCCGTCTGACAAGCGATTGAAGCTGGGCAGAAAGTACCACCCGCTCAACTGCCCGGTGAAAACCGTGACCAGTGCATCGAGGTGTCGCTCGCCCATCAGCGTGATCAGTTGATTGAGCCGCTCGAGATGCGCGGGACTCACCCACTTCGGATTCGGTTGGAAAAACGGCCAGACCAACAGAATCCGCAGATGATCGGCGCCCAGCGCGACGATCGCATCCAGATCCCGCTTAATGGGGTCAGGATTCCAGTCGTTCCAGCAGAACCACCAGTTGTGCGAAGGTGTGTAGTTGACGCCGAAGCGGTGTCGCATTGGATCGAGCCGGGTCGATACCGGACTGTCCGCTGTTCCGAATGCATGCATGATCGAGCCGCTTGGCACCGTCATTGCTGCGGTTGCGGCGACGCTTGTTGTGATGAATGTTCGTCTGTCCAATCTGTCCATCCTCGTTCCGAAAACAAAGCCTATTCCGAACGGGGGGGCACGTCTATCGCGAGACGAATTGGGTATTTCTTTACCAAAAGTAAGACACGCAACTGTCTGGTTTCTCTGAATTTGCCGACTATGGAGGTAACGTACTAAAAAATATAGACTTACGATTCATGGCCGTGCTGG
This sequence comes from uncultured Acidobacteriaceae bacterium, assembly GCA_963738035.1. Classification (GTDB taxonomy): domain Bacteria; phylum Acidobacteriota; class Terriglobia; order Terriglobales; family Acidobacteriaceae; genus Telmatobacter. The sequence continues at coordinate 16,932 of CAVTVB010000001.1, read as the reverse complement.
CATTGTGTTCCGAAAGCGCTAAATTGCCTGCAAATCGCCGCCGAGAATCGCGCCTGTGGATTGAAGAACCTAGTGATGAATGAGAGTGAAGGGGACTTGACTACTCGGTCGAAGCGAGCACCCATACAACGAATCCGATGGAAAACGTCACTCTTTCGGAAACACTCCCAGGCGCGATCCACAACCTTCCCGACCTAAAATGAGTTGTGCGCAAAGTCCTGCTTTCTCTCCTTCCGCTCTTCATCCTTATTCCCTTCTCCATGCTGATGGGCTGTTCCTCCGCGCCCGTGATTGACCTGCCAACCCCGGTCAGCACCATCGGGCAAGCCACGCCGATCACCGTGCATGTGACCGACCCGCGCGGCAGCCGCAGCGTCTCCGCCACGATTGAGCAGAACGGCGCAAGCTATCCAGTCTGGCAGATGGCTCAGCCGTCCAAAGCGAAAGAAGCGACCTGGAACTTCACCGCCGGCGTAAAGACCACGCCGCAGCTCAAGGACGGCAAAGCCAAGCTAATCGTGGAGGCGATTTCGAACGGCATGCTGCACAAGTCCGCTCGCCTCGAGCGCGATGTGACGGTAGTGACCCAGCCGCCCTCGGTCAGCGTCGACTCTGACCAGCACTACATCTACCAGGGCATGGCCGACACAGCGACTTTCAGTGTGTCCGGCGCCTACACTTCCGCCGGTGTTCGCGTCGCCGATCAGTCTTATCGCTCCTGGCCGATGCCCGGCGGCAAACCGGGCCTGTTTTCGCTCTATGCCTTCGCCTGGAATATGCCGCAGACCACAATCCCGATGGTCTTCGCCTCCAATGGCGCGGGCAATGACGTGACCAGCCCGATCACTGTCATCTTCCCTAAGAAGGAGCAGCCGCATTACACCGTTCACGATCTGCAGGTGAGCGACGCCTTTATGCAGAAGGTGGTTGGCGAACTCGATCCGAACGGCTCCGGCGACATGGTCGCGCGCTTCGTCAAAATCAACAACGAGATGCGCAAGGCGAATAACAAGACGCTCTCTGATCTTCGCCTTAAGACCGCCGATCATTTCCTCTTTACGCAGCCCTTCGCGCGCCAGTCGCACTCGCAGGCCGAGGCCACCTTCGCCGATCTGCGCAACTATATGTACCAGGGCAAGAAGATCGACCAGCAGGTGCACCTTGGCTACGATCTTGCCGTCACCCAGCACGTCGGCGTCGAAGCATCCAACGACGGCCGCATCGTCTGGGCCGCGCCGCTCGGCATCTATGGCAACTGCGTGGTCGTCGACCACGGCTACGGCCTGCAGACAATCTATGGCCATATGAGCCACATCGACCTGCACGAAGGCGACATGGTGAAGCGCGGCCAGATTATGGGCCAGAGCGGGATGACCGGCATGGCTGGCGGCGACCACATCCACTTCGCCATGCAACTCGACGGCGTGCAGATCGATCCTAAGGAATGGTGGGACCCACACTGGATCCAGGACCACATCACCAGGCGCCTCGATGTAGGCATGGCGCCAATGTCTCAGGAGTCTGCAGCTCCATACAAGAAGCAAAGTCACTCGGCAAAGTCTAAGAAGCACAGATAATGCAGCGTGTAGTGGGCAGGCATGGCGACATAACACTCTGGGGTGCTATGCTTTCGCGCTATGAAGTCGAGGCCGTTCTTTGCACTCGCTTGTTTTTTTGCTGCATTACTTGGAGCCGGATTACCCGCCTTTGCCCAGCAGCCTGATCCGGCTATAGCGTCGTTACAGGCTCGCCCATCTCCCGAATGGCTCAAATCGGGCACGGTCTACCAGATCTTCGTGCGCTCCTTCTCGCCCTCGGGCGATTTGAATGGCGTGACCGCGCGCCTAGACGATCTGCACAAACTTGGCGTGAACATCGTGTGGCTCATGCCGATCCATCCCTACGGCCAAGTCAAGAAAAAAGGCTCTCTCGGCAGTCCTTACGCGGTCAGCGATTATTACGCGATCGACAAGCCGCTTGGCACCAATGATGATCTAAAGCGGCTCGTGGAAGAAGCGCATAAACGCCAGATGAAGATCATCCTCGACATGGTGGCCAACCATACTGCTTGGGACAGCGTCATGATGGCGCACGCTGAGTACTACAAAAAGGACAAAGAAGGCCACGTTACCTATCCCCACGATTGGACCGATGTGGCGGCTCTCGATTATTCCAATGCGAAGCTGCGCCGATACATGACCGATGCGTTGCTTTACTGGGTAAAGGATTTCGACATTGACGGATATCGCTGCGATGCTGCGGGCGAGGTGCCAACCGATTTCTGGGAGCAGGCGCGCAAAGAACTCGATCAGGTGAAGCCGGACATCATCATGCTGGCTGAGGCACAGAAGCCCGATCTGTTGAGGAGCGCATTCGATATCGATTACGCATGGCCAATGCTTCACGTTGTCGACGATATCGAGATGAACGGCGAACCAGCGACGAAAGTCCGCGACACGATCCAGCAGCAGGACACCCTCTTTCCCAAGGGCGCGCTACACCTGCGCATGAGCGACGATCACGACGAACTGCGAGCGACAACTCGCTACGGATTCCCCGGCGCAATTGCGGCATCAGCATTGATGTTCACGCTTAATGGCGCTCCGCTGATCTACAACGGCATGGAAGTCGGCGATTCCACACAATCGAGCGATCCGGCGTTATTCGAGCCCCAGAAAATCTTCTGGGGCGCGCAAAAGTGGCATCCTGCCTATCCAAAATTCTATTCAATGATGGCGGCTTTGCGTCGCGAACATCCTGCACTGCAACAAGGCGCAACCATCTGGTTGCACAACAGCGACGAACAACATGTGGTGACCTATCTGCGCCGCGCGGGAAGCGAAGAGTTCCTTATCGCAATCAACCTGTCAAACACGCCGTTTCGCGGAAGCGTCGAAGCCGCCGGGAACTGGAAAGAGATCGAACTTCCAGTCTCAAAACCTGAACCTGAAGCCGTTCCATTTATCTCGTTGAACGCGTTCGAGGCTCGCATCTTCCAAAAGCAAGCCCAGTAGGAAAAGCTCATGAGTACATCGCAGACCGAACAGGTTGGGGTAAAGACTGTCACGCTACTTCCGCAAGCCCGAGCGCAGCTTCTGGCAAATCTGGAACATGAGCTTCGGCTTTCTCGGCATCCAGTTTGGCTGGGGCCTGCAGATGGCCAACATGAGCGCTATCTACGAATATCTCGGCGCGCGTGCCGACCAGATTCCGATCCTCTGGCTTGCCGCGCCGTTGACCGGGCTTCTGATTCAACCGCTCATCGGCCACGCCAGCGATCACACCTGGGGACGCCTCGGACGGCGCCGGCCTTACTTCCTTGCTGGCGCAATCCTCAGTTCCCTGATGCTCATTCTCATGCCGAACGCATCGGCTCTCTGGATGGCAGCAGGCATGCTGTGGATTCTCGACGCCTCCATCAATGTCAGCATGGAGCCATTTCGCGCGTTTGTCGCCGACATTCTGCCGGAAGGCCAGCGCACTTCTGGTTTTGCCATGCAAAGCCTGTTCATCGGGCTGGGTGCAGTCGTTGCGTCGGTGCTTCCCTATGTGCTCACTAACTGGTTCCACATGCAACAGGCGGTCGGAGACACGCGTGCCGTTCCGACCGTTACGCGCTTGTCGTTCTACATCGGCGCTGCAGCGTTCTTCGGCGCGGTGCTGTGGACGATCATTACCACGAAGGAATATCCCCCGGAAGACCTTCAGGCGTTTCGCCAGGCAAAGCTGAAGAAGACCGGTCTGGGCGCGAATGCGAGAGAGATCTTCACCGCAATCGCCGAAATGCCGGATACCATGCGCAAGCTGGCCCGGTGCAACTCTGCACGTGGCTGGGGCTTTTCTGCATGTGGCTCTACTTCCCAGTCGCTGTGGCGCACAACGTCTTCGGCGCGGACGATACAAGCTCTCCGCTATACCAGGCGGGCGTTGAGTGGGGAGGCAATTGCTTCGCGGTATATTCGTTTGTCTGCTTCCTGTTTTCGTTTGCACTGCCCGGACTGGCGCGAAGGCTCGGCCGCAAGCACACGCATTCTGTTTGCCTGCTATGGGGGCGTTAGGTCTGATTTCGGTGGCGGTGATCCACAACAAGTATATGCTGCTGCTGTCCATGGTGGGCGTCGGAATCGCGTGGGCCAGCACACTGTCGATGCCCTATGCGGTGCTTGCCGCCTCGTTGCCGCCGGCACGAACTGGCGTGTACATGGGCATCTTCAACTTCTTTATCGTGACCCCGGAGATCCTTGCATCTCTGTTCTTCGGTTGGATCATGATCCATTTGCTGCACAACAACCGCATCTACGCCATCATTGCCGGCGGAGTTTTCATGCTGATTGCCGCCGCCCTGATGCAGCGAGTGCGAGATCCGCAAACCCTGAGCGTGCAGGATATCTAGCGACACAGCTGCGCAAAACTGAAGTTCTTCGTCGATTTCAAGCAGCTCCGCTTGCAACTTTTGCCAGGAGTGCATGCAACTGGCCTACACCTTCAGTCAGTGCCGCGGGACCGGGCTGAAGAATCAGCGAAGAAGGAATCTCGTAGATCCGGCCAAGACGAACGGCGGTAATCTCATCCGCTCGTGGCCGGGATCTAATCTCCTCGACGTTGACCTTCATCCCGCACCAGGATGCGAAGATCACGTCGGGATTCCGCTCAACTACTGACTCCCACTTGACCACACGGCCCTCCGCCTTCCGGCAGTTGCGAAGCCCGGGAAAGATGGAATCGCCGCCGGCAATCTCCACCAACTCCTCAACCCATTCAATGCCGCTGATGATGGGGTCGTTCCACTCCTCGAAAAACACCTTTGGTCGATACGCGAATGCACGGGCCGCTGCCGCAATGCGCTCGAGGCCGACTGTGTACGAAGCGATCAGTTCATCCCCTTCTGCCTGCTTTCCCAGAATCCGGGAGATCATTGCGATGGTGTCGAAGATCTCCGCAATGCTCCGCTGATTGCAATTCAATACCGTCAATCCACGCAGTGAAGCCTCTCGCGTGATATTCGCCTGCACATCGGAGTAGGTGATGATCAGGTCCGGCTTGAGTTCAGCAATCGCGTCGAAGTCCGCATCGCGAAATGTAGAGACCCGCGGCTTCAATCGCACCTCCGGCGGGCGGGTGGAGAAGCCCGAGACCCCGACAATCCGATGCTGCTCGCCCAGCAGATAGATGAGCTCGGCGACTTCGTCTGAGAGGCAGACGATGCGATTCGGAAATGCGGAGATTCGCTTGTCGGGAAGCGCGGAAGACATTGTGGCGCTCAGATTCGTCTCCTCAAGAGGCTTGCTTGCAGCTAACGATACAACATTTGCAGGCGAAAGCCGGTGAATGGGAAGATCATGACACCAGACGAATTGAGATCGGCGAATGCGAAGATCTGAGGAAATACCGAGAGTGGGATTGTGGCTTGACGCTGGTGGCCGCATCTGCGCATTTCTCGCCCTGTGGCTTCTTGCGATGACGCTCACTAGCTGCCGCGATAGCAAGCGTGTAAGCCTCACAATCTCCGCAGCGGCCAGCCTTCAGGAGACGCTCGGCGAAGTCGAAACACTCTACCGATTCGGTCACACGGCGGTGGATTTTCGGAATAACTTCGGATCCTCTGGAACATTGGCGCGAGAGATTGAACAAGGTGCGCCGGTAGACGTTTTTATTTCGGCCGCCGCGAAACCGATGGATGACTTGGAAGAGAAAGGGATTGATCGCCGTCGGAACGCGAGCGAATCTGGTGCACAACTCGCTGGTTCTGATCGCACCACTCGACTCGAAGTTGCAAGAATTTGCTGAGCTCGGAGATAAGTCGACGCGCCTGATTGCAGTCGGAGATCCAGCAAGCGTGCCCGCCGGAGAGTACGCGCAACAAACGCTGAATGCGCTTCATCTGTATGACCAGGTCAAGGCGAAGCTGGTCCTTGGCAAAGATGTTCGCCAAGTGCTCACGTACGTCGAAACAGGGAATGCGGATGCGGGGTTTGTGTACGCTACCGACGCACAGATGTCGCGAGGAGTTCGGGTGATTGCGATCGTGCCGGAATCCGCGCATGATCCGATCGTCTACCCGGCAGCGGTCGTGAAGAGCGAGCGCGAATCAGGAAGAGGCGCGCCGTTTCGTGAAATTTCTGGGCAGCCCCGAGGCCAAAGAGATCTTCACGAAACACGGATATACACTGGCTTCACAGTGATACTGCCCGCCGACGCGTCACCGCTCATCATCTCCGTTGCCACCACCTGCGCTGCGACTGTAGCCACGTTTTTTCCTGGGGATGATTGCGGCGCGGCTGATGTACGGCGTGCGCGGCGGTCTTCGTGCCTGGATCGACGGCATCCTCACGCTTCCGCTGGTACTTCCACCGACGGTGGTCGGCTTCTTTCTTCTGCTGATCTTCGGACGGCGGAGCTTCATCGGCCGTGCGCTTGAACACATTGGCGTAACCATTGCATTCTCGTGGCCGGCGACGGTAATTGCAGCCACGGTCATTGCATTTCCCCTGATGTACCGCACCACGCTCGGAGCTTTTGAGCAGGTGAATCCCACGCTACTGGAGGCTGCGCGCACCCTGGGTGCAAGTGAGTGGGTTGTATTTCGCCGCGTGCTGTTGCCACTGGCCGGCCCCGGTGTGATTGCCGGAACTGTCCTGGCCTTTGCGCGTTCGCTCGGGGAGTTCGGGGCGACATTGATGCTGGCCGGAAACATTCCGGGCCGCACGCAAACCATGCCGATCGCAATCTTCTCCGCGGCCGAAGGTGGAGACATGAATGCGGCGTTGCTGTGGGTCGTCTTGATCGTGGTCGTCTCGCTGGCGATCATCCGGCTTCTGAATGTGGAGAGAAAGACCCGCATCATCGCGCCGGCCGAGCCGAATTTGTCGAGGGCAGAATTTCCCGAGCAATTACCTCCAGCAGTTGGGCTCGTTCCTGGCAATGCTTCTGCCGGAGCACTGGACGTGGATCTGGAGCGGACGCTGGAGAACTTTACGCTCCGCATAGCGCTTGATGCACGCAACGGCGCAGTTGGACTGCTGGGGCCGTCAGGCTCAGGAAAATCGATGACTTTGCGGATGATCGCCGGCGTCTCGAGGCCTGATCGCGGCCGCATCGCCCTCAATGGGCGCGTCCTCTTCGACAGCGCGACAGGCTGCGATATTCCTGCAGCGCGCAGGCGCATCGGCGTCGTCTTTCAGGATTACGCATTGTTTCCCCATCTGACCGTGGCTGAGAACGTCGGTTTTGGACTTATGAAGATGTCCAAAAGCGAGGGACGCGCACACATCCAGAAGCAGCTTGAGTCGATGGGCATCTCCGAACTTGCGCATCGGTACCCGCGGCAGATTTCGGGAGGACAGCGCCAGCGCGTCGCAATCGCGCGATGCATGGTTATGGAGCCGGATGCGCTATTGCTCGATGAACCCTTTGCTGCGCTCGATCCTCACTTGCGCCGACGGACAGAAGAACAGCTTCGGGCGACCCTCGCTGCGTTCAATGGACCCGTGGTCTTCGTCACCCACGACATGGAGGAGGCGTTCCGATTTTGCTCGGATTTGCAGGTGCTGGACAGCGGCCGTGTCATTGCGAGCGGGCCAAAGCACCAGCTCTTCGAACGCCCACCCACGGTGGCGGCGGCGCGACTGACCGGTTGCAAGAATATTGTGCCAGCGCAACGTGCAGGGGATGACTGCGTCGAGATAGATGCGTGGCAGTGCAGGCTGCTGACAGCGTCGCAGATCCCAGAGGCCCTAACCCATGTGGGATTTCGCTCGCACCAAATCGCTTTTCAGAAACCCGCGGAGACCAAAAACACCTTTTCGTGCTGGCTGGTGGCGACGAGCGAGGCACCACACGAAATGACGCTCTATCTCAGGTTGCACAGCGCGCCGTTGCCGGGACAGTCACCGCACTTGCAAGCGGATGTCTCAAAGGAGGTCTGGCGCGACCTCTCAAATCAGCCTCAACCGTGGCGGGTCACGCTTGATCCCGCGAGATTACTGTTGCTTGAGGGCTGAGCAGAGGAGATACCGTGCGCGTTGTTCATGGGGGCTGGATTTGGATGCCCAATTTGGCAACCAAAAGGTAACCACCCAGGAGAGTTTTGGCGCGACTGCTCACTGACCGGGCTGTGTGGCAGAAATGAAGCTCCCGAATTGAAAACTCGCCAAAAAACACCATCGAACGGAAGCTTTCCAAAGTAGAAAGCGAAAGAGTATCCGGTCCAGTGTTGATGCGCCAACAAAGGACAATCTGCTCTTGCTCTACATTCCAGACACAAGAATGTTTCGCGATGCGCTGAATCGCATGGGGGAGAGCGGCCGTCTCCCGGTTGAACCTGAAAACCCCTACTGGAGGAAACGCGGCAAGACGTTCGAAGATCCAGACGGTTGGCGCGTTGTGCTGTACCACGGCGAAGCTTTCGGGGATTGACCGCGACGGGTTTCCAGCTAAATCCCCAGTGAGTCTCCAGAAATACATCGCCTTGCCGGGATCCGCGCGGGACACGGACTTCCACCATCGGCGTGAGTAAATTCCAGGTGAATCCGATCGTCGGGCATGCCGACCATGACTCCCGAATAGCCCGCGTGATTCTCGAAATGACCGATGACGGGCAGACCAAGACCATCGCGGTAAAACGCCGCAACTTCCTGGAGTCGGTTCGTAGGTCTGCCGATTCGGATTTGCATGAACGTTGATTGCGCAGTAGCTGGATTAGAATTTTCCATTTGTTTGCTCGGGGTGAAAAAGCGATCTCTTTTCCGGTCGGGCTTGCAGCTTCGCAAGTATTCCGAACTTATTCATCACAATCTCCTTGTTGTAGTTTGATATTCCGTTCCTTGGACCACGCCGACTGTGCTTGGAATGATCCCCAATGTTAGAGATGCAATCACAGCAAAAGTTACAACCACCGAATACAAACAATGCCAAAGGGAATGTCACTCGAAAGCCAGGTGGCTCCTAAGGTGTCTGTGATTAAAGGAGTGACATACCGGTGACACGAGGATGACAAACGAATCCTCGTGAATCCGTAACATCGCTCCTGATTGCCTTAGGAGCTTTTTATCCGGCGATTTATGAAGGCGATTATTTGTAACCGGAATTGTTCATTCCGCATCGCTTTAGGTGGCCGAATCTTTCAGAATGAGGAATTGGTAAGTGAACTCGAAAGCCCTCCCCGGAGTCTTCCTTCTTCTCGCCAGCTTTGTCACCAACTCAACTACACACGCTCAAAGCAACAACTACACGCAAACCAATCTCGTCTCCAACGTCCCGGGCCTGGCGCTCGCTGTGGATGATGACCTCTTGCACCCCTGGGGTATGGCCGCATCCGCCAACCAGCCATTCCGCATCGCAGCCAATGGGAGAGGGAAGTTCAAGAGCTACGATGCAAGCGGCGCACAGCAGGACCCTCGGGGCGTGATTGCAGTGCCCACAGGCGTTTTGGTACCAGCCAATCCCACGGGAGTCGCTTCAAACACGACTAGCCTGTTTGTTCCCTCCACGAGTCTCTCTACTCCCTTTCTGTTCTCCACGCGGCAGGGCACCATCTCCACTGAGTACGCCGATGGTCGCGGCGATATTCAAACACAAACCATCCTGGTGGTGAACCACAGTTCGCAGGGAGCCGAATACACCGGCCTTGCTGTCCTTACGCCCAATTGCTGCGCGCCGTATCTGGCTGTGGCCGATTTTCATCGCGGTTACATCGAGACTTTCACCTCATTTTTTGATCCTCTGGGAATACCTGGAGCCTTTATCGACCCCAACCTTCCCGCCAATTACGCTCCCTGGAACGTGAACGTGGTCGGCGATCGCGTGTTTGTTACGTACGCGCTCCAGGATGCCGCACAACACGATCCCGTAATCGGCCGCGGCAACGGTATCGTTGACATCTACAACCTCGACGGGAGCTTCGTGCGGAGGTTCGCTTCCAACGGGTCACTTAACGTGCCGTCCGGAATTGTGCAGGCGAGCGCGAGCTTCGGCGCGTTCAGCAACCACATCCTCATCGGCAATTATGGTGACGGTCTCATTAACGCGTTCGATCCCAATACCGGCCAGTTGATCGGATTCCTGAAGGACGGCAATGGGAACCCGATCATCAATCCGCAATTGCACAGCATGGTCTTCGGTGATGGCATCTCCGGTAATATCGATACCCTCTATCTCACGGCAGCTTTGACAGGTGAGACCAATGGTGTCTTCGCGTCGGTTGCGAAGAATACTTCAGGCGCCGGGCCAGACTTTTCCCTTTCCGCATCGCCATCCACCTTGACGGTACCGGCGGGTCAGGCTGCCAGTTTCTCCATCAAGGCAGTGCCCGTCGGCAACTTCCGTGGAGCGTTTTCCATTTCCTGCAATGCACCCGCCTCGGTCTCCTGCACTGTCGGCTCACAGTCGATCGATCCTGTGACGGGATCTGCGATGGCCACTGTCACGGCGACTCCGTCATCTGCAGCGCATGCCAATTCATTGGCCGCGTTTGTCTTCCCAGGAGTTCTGCTTGCAGGTCTGGGCTTTCGCAAACGCCGCCGCTCTGCTTTCTCATTCGTGATACTTGTCTTCGGCCTGCTCGTTGCTACGGTCGCTGGAGTTACTGGATGCGGTTCGTCCGGTGGTTCCAGAATGACTCCACAACCGACAAGCCAGTCTCTAACGATTACTGCCACTTCGGGTGCAGTCACCCACACTACGTTGCTGACGCTCGAAGTGCAGTGATGCATTTGGGTAAATCGCGCGACGATTTAGAGGGGCCGAACGCCCAATTATTTTCCGATGCAGAAGGTGGAGAAGATCAGATTGAGGATGTCGTCGGGGGTGGTTTGGCCGGTGAGGGAATCCAGTGCCCAAAGCGCGCGATAAAGATCGAGCAGGATCATTTCGTGCGGGATCGCAGTCTCATTGGCGCGGGCCGAATCCTCAAGCGCGTTTCGCGCGGCGGCAATGGACTGTCGCTGACGGAGATTGGTCAGGGGGCCAGGTTCCGCTGCTGCCCCGCCGGTCGCTAGCTCCACAATTTTTTCCCGTAGCTCGCCGATGCCGTCTCCTGTCAGTGCCGATGTCGCCACTGCTGGAATGGCCATTTCCTCTGCGGCGAGACGGTCTGCATTCAATACATCGCGCTTGGTGTCACCGGGACCGAGAGTGGGATCGGAAGCATCGAGGGCGAGATCGCTCTTGTTGATGGCCACCAGCGCGGGACGGCCATGCACTGCGGCCAGCACGCTGCGTTCTTCCTGGTTCAGCGGCTGGGTGGCATCGAGCACGACCAGTACGATCGCAGCATCGGCAAGCGCTTCGCGGCTGCGCGCTATCCCAAGTTGCTCTACTTCTTCGAAAGCTTCGCGAAGGCCCGCGGTGTCAACCAGCTCCAGCGGAATCCCATCCAACGAAATGCGCTCCGTCACCAAATCGCGAGTGGTTCCCGGCGTCGCGGTCACGATGGCTCGATCGCGCTCTACAAGCCGGTTGAAGAGCGAACTCTTGCCGGCGTTGGGTCGGCCCACGATCGCCATGGTCAGCCCGTCGTGCACAATGCGGCCGCGTGCGAACGAAGCTTCAAGCGCGGCAAGCGGTGGCAAAAGCTCGGCGATGCGGCGGGCGATTTCGACCTGCGGAGCTACGTCAATGTCGTCTTCGGCGAAGTCGATTCCGGCTTCCAGCAGAGCGATCAATTCGACAAGCGATTGTTTGGTAGGGGCGACGCGGCAGCTGAGGGCTCCACCCATCTGGCTTGCGGCCTGCCGCGCCTGCGTCAGCGTTTGTGCGTCAATAAGATCTCGTACCGCCTCAGCCTGCGTAAGATCGAGCTTGCCCGCCAGGAATGCGCGCTCAGTGAATTCGCCAGGGTTCGCCAGCCGCGCGCCAAGCGCAAGTGCGCGCCGAAGCAGCAGGTCGAGCACCACTGGCGATCCATGCGCGGCAATTTCTGCAAGTTCATCGCCGGTGTAGGAATTGGGTGCGGCGAAAAAGGTGACAACCGCCTCATCGATGCGGTCCTGACTTGAGTGGTGCTGGCTTGAATCGTTCTCATCAAGCACCTCGGCTAGGCGGGCGCGCGCATGTTCCAGCGGCTGGCGCAGGCGCACGAGCTGTGCGGTGATCGAGGCGGACTGCGGACCGCTGAGGCGCACGATTCCGATACCGCCGCGACCCGGCGGCGTGGAAATGGCAGCAATCGTATCAACGATCGCTGCGGTAATCTCGGGTACTTTAGGTTCCGTGCTCATTGCCTTCTTAATTGTAGGGAACCGCGGTGCCCGCGACTGTGCTCATGTCATTTGCTCAATTCGGCGAACATAGTGCAGGCAGACCAGCAACGGCAACACACCGATGACGCCGAAGCTGCAGTCGATGAGTCGCCAGTAAAATGGAATGCCCCGGATGGGCCCTGCAATCAGAGCTAGAGGCAATACCCCGAAGCAAGCCACAACTCCAAAAACGAGCATCCACTTGTTGCGCACCGGATCGACGAGCGGACCCAGGAAGGCTACGGCGATGACGAGGTGCGCGAAAGCCAGCCAATCAGTTCCATAGGCCATAAATGGGTAGTCGCGGTTGGTCTGCGCTATACCCTCATGCACGCGGCGCAGCCACACATGTAGGGCCGGTTCACCTCCGGCAGGAGGTATCAACGCAACGCCAAACGCCCGATTAAGCAAGGCCGTTTCGCGCTCCAGCGGGAACGCTGTCACGCCGCTCAGGACCAGTCCGATAATGAAGAGCGCGAGCCAGATGCGGACTCTTCGAATGAAGCTGGCAGTCTCCGGCACCATCTCCAAGGTCTCCAGACACGAGTCTATGCCGTGTTTTTCGGTAGGGTTATCTAACCTCAGTCTCCAGGAAGTTTCTGTTTTCAGGAGCTTAACTCCCCTGTCTGGCCGAAAGTAGCCAACCCCGCTACAAAAAGGTTTTAGTAGATGATTTAAAGATATAATTCTTGCGAGTTTCTGGCGGGGAGAAATCCGGAACGAAGCATCCGCGGGAACCGTATTACAGACATAAGGTAGTCCAGTGAATCCAAATCTGTCTTTCAAAGCCGCCTTCGCAGGTTGGGGCGTGAGTCTGAAGTATTTCTGCTCTTTTGCTCTCATCGTTCTGGCCGCATCAGCCGTCGCGGCCGGGCAAACCGTGGCACAAGTTGCGTGGGGTGGCTTGCTGCGCAATGCCGGTGGCGCTCCAATTGCGGATGCTACGGTCAGGCTCTCCTCGGGATCCTCAAAAGCCGAAGGCAAGACTGGTTCTGACGGGCGATTCGCGCTGGCCATGTTGCCGGCGGGAAAATATCACCTGAGCGTCACTACGAAAGCCGGGGCGTCGCAGTATGCTCCGCCGGTCGTTTTGACGGCGGGTGCTCCCGAGGCGCTGCTTACGCTTTCAGAGCGCGGCGAACTGACGGTTGCCACAGTGCGGATCAAGGCGCAAGCGGCTACGGGGGGCGAGGAGCTTTCCGGCCAGGCTGTGAGCGAGCTGCCTTTGAACAAGCGCGATTTCAGCTCGCTGTTGCTGCTGGCGGCCGGGACGATGACCGATACCAATGGCGCCACCAACTTTACCGCACAGTTTGCCATTAACGGACAGCGGGGAGTCGAAGCGACCTTCGGCATGGACGGAGCTGACATCAGCGATCCCGAGATGGGCGGCGCAACGTTCTCGAACTTCAACGTGGACGCCGTTGAGGGTATCGACTCAAGCTCGGGAGTTATGCCCGCCGAGATCGGCCGCGGCGCTGCCGGCTACACCAATATTCATACGCGCTCCGGGGCCAGCGGTTTTCACGGCTCGTTCTTTGAGTTCGTCCGCAACTCTGCCTTTGACGCTCGCAACTATTTCGATCACGCCACCCCCGCTTATCCGGGGCGCATTCCGCCATTCCGACGCAACGAATTCGGCTTCACCAATGGCGGACCTGTATACATTCCCCACGTGTACGACGGCCGCAAGCGCACCTTCTATTTCGGTCAGTACCAGGGCTTTCGGCAGGTACTCGGCACAACGCAGGTGATGCCGGTTCCGGCGGCAATTCAACGTCCGCAGCCGGGAACCAACTATGTGGACCACGTGATCGTGTATCCCGATAAGACGGTGGACACGCTCAGGCTGCCCGTCGATCCGGCCATCGCGGCGATCCTTGCGCGGTATCCGCTACCTAATCTGCCGACCGGCTCGTTCGGCATAAACACCTATGCGACGGCATCGAAGGTGGATACCAACGCCGATCAGTTCTCTATCCGGATCGATCACAACTTCACGGAGAAGGACAAGTTTTTTGCCCGGTTCAACTACAACAACCTGTCGGGGCCAACGACAAATCCCGACCAGACGGCGATTGATCCGCAGTTTGGAGTTCAATACATCGATCACCAGCGCAACGTTGTGGGCACGTACACCCGCATGGTCTCGCCGCGGCTGGTTCTCACGTCGATGATCAATATCATCCGCACCACTCCGGGCTTCCCGACGACGGACTATGCCGATCCCGCGGTTAAGTTTAATGACGGGCTTTTTGAGGCCTTTAATTCGGCAGCCGGTTCGGTGATGCAGGCGTACGGCAATCTCTTCCAGGGCTATCAATCGGTGGCGTATGCGGTTGGCCCCCATTCCATTCACGCAGGGTTCGAAGCACGCATCAATCGCGACACCACCTACTTCGGCATCAGCCCGAACGGCGAGTACGCTTTCGGCGGCGGCACTGCGTATTCCACGACGAATATAGGCTCGGCAAGCGGGGCGCACGATATACACGTTGGTGATCCGCTGCCGGATACGTTCTCCAGCTTCATTGTCGGAAACCCATTCGTCTACACCGTCGCTCTCGCTCCTACCTTTTCATCCGGCGGGCAGCACATCGGTCCGGCCGCGATCAACCGCGAGGACTATAACGCGTGGATACAGGACACGTGGAAGATTACTCCGACGCTGACGCTCGATTATGGGATTCGCTTTGAGATCTACACTCCCATTACCGAGCGCGCTCACCGCACCGGCCGCTTCGGGTCGGCGGATGGGCACACGCAATATCTGGTTAATCCTCAGCCCGGCTACAAGACCGATTGGAACGGCTGGGGGCCTCGTGTGCAGGCGTCGTGGCAGGCGACTCAGAAACTCATCGCGCACGTTGGCGGGGCTGTTACCGTGATTCCGCCAAACATCTGGCAGGATAACTTCCTCACCGGCTCCACGCCCTACGTGATCTATCCCCGACGGGTTTCGTCGGCAGCCGCGCCATTCAGTTACGGGTACCAGATTCCGTCGTCGCAGCTGCCCAATGTCTACACTCCCGACGGCACAAATATCTTCGCAACGAATAATCCCAAGGCTGTTCCGTCGAACACGGTGATGGATGTGGATCGCTACCAGCGAGACCTCGCCGCACTGACTGACTCGACTGCGATCACGCCTCTCAATCTGTCCGGCATCAACCCGCAGTTTGGAATCGGCCGACTCTTTACGTGGACGCTCGGCCTGGAGCGGAAATTCGGCAATTTGACTGCGGACGCGGCGTATGTGGGAACTGCGGCTCAGCATCTTCCGCGCTACGGCTTTCCCAATGCTTATCCCGGAGCCACCGCGGAATTTGCCAAAGACACCAGGTTCGATAGTGCGGGAAATGTGATCGGTGGTTTTGGAGTGGAGAACGTGATCTTCAACGATTCGCACTCAGGCTATAACGCGCTGCAAACTTCGCTGTCGGGCGTTGTGGGTCATGGCGGTCCTGGAATCCAGGCCGGCTACACCTGGAGCAAGTCCATCGATAACACGAGCCTTGTCATCGGCGGCACTGGGTCAACTGGAGCAGTCGCATCGGGCTTCTCGCAAAATCCGCTGGATACCCATGCTGAGAAGGCAGTATCAAATTTCAATATCACACATGGATTCAGTGTGAGTGTCGCGCAGGACCTTCATCTCTCGAGCGCCAAGTTTCTCAACTTCGTTCCGAAGGTGATTACCGGCGGCTGGGAAATGCTGGTGATGTCGAGCATCAACTCTGGGGCTCCTTTTACCGTCTACTCGGGAATTCAGCAGACCGGAGCCGGGTCGAACGGCGTCGATCGTCCGAACCAGATTGCGAAACCTCAGCTCTCCACGGCACGTAAAGATCGCACCGACTACTTCGGACATGGCGGGGGCAACGGTCCTGACTTCTTCAGTATTCCCGTGTTCCAGCCAGGCGGCACAGGACCGAACCAGGGCTTGTTCGGCACACTTGGTCGCAATTCCTTCCGCGGTCCAGCCTTCTACAACTACGACTTCGCCTTCATCAAGGACACGCCGCTCGGGCATCGAGCCAGCGGAGCCGAGCGCATGGGCCTGCAATTCCGGGCCGAGTTCTTCAACATCTTCAACATTGTGAATATGGGTCTGCCGGCAAACATCCTGGGTGTTTCCACAAACACCACGAACGGCGTGCCCTCAGCGGTCATCAGCCGCACGAACGGCCTTGGCGAGATCAGCAAGACTGCCGGTAACTCACGACAGATTCAGTTCTCGCTGAAGCTGATCTACTAGCGACAAACAGTGTGGCGGTCCTCGAGGATCGCCCGCTGCCGCTCTTCCATAGGCGCCCGCCGCCGCTCTGCTATAAAGGACTGGCATTTCCGGCCAGCATCTGTCGTGCCGCGAACCTGCGTTCGCGTTGTCGCAACAACATTGCGGCCGCGGGAGAATTCATGAAAAACGCCTGGTCCCTATCCGCAGTTCGAGCCTTTGCAATGGCGTCTGCGCTCGCGTGCAGCGCATGCCTGTCGATCGCGCAGCAGAGCGTTAAGCCTGTAACGAACTATCCACTTGATTTGACCGTTGTAACGCCGGAGACCGTCGGCTTTTCTTCAGAGCGCCTTGAGCGTCTGCACGCAATGATGCAGCAGGAAGTCGATCAGAAGCATCTTGCCGGCGTCGTCACCATCCTTGCACGTCACGGCAAGGTTATCGACTACCAGACCTACG